>NZ_CP101441.1:0-1480000 GCF_059134095.1 Pseudomonas sp. FBCC-B545
AACCCCGCCGGATCCGATGCAGGCCAAGGTAATGAAAATGATGCCAATCATCTTCACTTTCTTCTTCCTGTGGTTCCCAGCCGGCTTGGTACTGTACTGGGTGGTCAACAACGTGTTGTCGATCTCTCAACAGTGGTACATCACACGTAAAATCGAAGCGGCTACCAAAAAAGCCGAGGCGTAATTTACTCTGTGGATAACCACTCAAGACGCCCCCTAGTGGGGCGTTTTGCTTTCCGTCACTTTTGTTCTGGAACCTGCTGATGAGTGCTCCCCGTGAAACCATCGCTGCTGTGGCCACCGCTCAAGGTCGAGGCGGTGTGGGTATCGTTCGAATTTCCGGGCCGCTTGCGGGTGTAGCAGCCAAGGCTATCAGTGGCCGAGAGCTGAAACCGCGCTATGCCCATTACGGCCAATTCCTGGATGCCGACCAAAGCGTATTGGATGAAGGGTTGGCTATCTACTTCCCTGGGCCGAACTCCTTCACTGGAGAAGACGTTCTGGAGTTACAGGGCCATGGCGGCCCTGTCGTGCTGGATATGCTCTTGCAGCGTTGCCTGCAACTGGGTTGCCGCTTGGCGCGACCTGGGGAATTCAGCGAACGCGCGTTTTTGAACGATAAGCTCGACCTGGCCCAGGCCGAAGCCATCGCCGATTTGATCGAAGCCAGTTCTGCCCAGGCTGCGCGCAACGCATTACGCTCGTTGCAGGGCGCTTTTTCCCTGCGTGTGCATAACTTGACCGAGCAATTGATCAGTCTGCGTATTTACGTCGAAGCGGCGATTGATTTTCCGGAAGAAGAAATCGACTTCCTCGCCGATGGCCACGTCTTAGCCATGTTGGATAAAGTCCGCGAGGAATTATCCACAGTGCTGCGTGAAGCCGGGCAGGGCGCGCTGTTGCGCGATGGCATGACAGTGGTGATTGCCGGCCGGCCCAATGCCGGTAAATCCAGCCTGCTCAATGCCCTGGCAGGACGCGAGGCGGCGATTGTCACCGAGATTGCCGGCACTACCCGGGATATCCTGCGCGAACATATCCACATCGACGGCATGCCGCTGCACGTGGTCGACACTGCCGGCTTACGCGACACCGATGACCAAGTGGAAAAAATCGGCGTGGAACGTGCGCTCAAGGCTATCAGCGAAGCAGATCGGGTGTTGCTGGTAGTTGATGCCACGGCACCGGAAGCTGTGGACCCTTTTGCACTGTGGCCTGAATTCCTCGAGCAACGCCCGGACGCGGCCAAAGTCACTCTGATTCGTAACAAGGCCGACCTGACAGGTGAAGCAATCGCCCTTGAAACCAGTGAGGACGGGCATGTCACGATCAGCTTGAGCGCCAAATCGGCGGGTGAGGGCCTGGAATTGCTGCGTGAGCACCTCAAGGCCTGCATGGGCTACGAACAGACCTCGGAAAGCAGCTTCAGTGCACGCCGCAGGCATTTGGAGGCGTTGCGCCATGCGAGCGCGGCGTTGGAACACGGTCGTGCGCAGCTGACCCTAGCGGGGGCGGGAGAGCTGCTGGCAGAGGATCTGCGACAGGCGCAGCAGCTCTTGGGGGAAATCACCGGCGCATTCAGCTCCGATGATTTGTTGGGGCGGATCTTTTCCAGTTTCTGCATCGGCAAATAGCCTGGTTATCCACAGGCCTCTACCAGTTGTACGACACCGTACCGAGCAGGGTACGGCTGTCCCCCCAGTAGCAACGGCCGGCGTCGTTGCAGCCGGCTACATACTCCTTATCGAACAGGTTCTTGGCGTTCAGGTCGACTGACCAGTGTTTATCGATCTGATAGCCAACCGCTGCGTCCACCAAGGTGACGCTACCTGCGTCCAACTTCCCGTACAGCGTAGGTGCGGTGTAAGCAAAGGTACTGTCGAAATAACGCACACCGCCACCCAGGGATAAGCCCTTGAGTTGGCCATCGAGGAAACGGTACTTGCCCCAGATCGAGGCCTGGTTGCGCGGCACTCCCGTCATTTGGTGCCCCTCGACCAGTGAGGTAGCCGAATCCTTGGTAATCCGAGCGTCCGTATAGGTGTAAGCCGCCGTCACATTGAGATTGGGCGTGAGATTGCTGTTCACCTCGACTTCTACACCCTTGGCCCGGCTCTCGCCCACCTGGCGGTAACTGTTGGTGGTGGCGTCCAGGTAGGTATCGTCTTGCTTGCGCAAGTCATACAGCGACATTGTCATCGCGGTATCCCAGCCGATCGGCTCGTACTTCACTCCCACTTCGTACTGGCTGCTGGTGATCGGCTTCAAGGGTGAACCGGCGTTGGAGATTTGCTGCACGGGAACGAAGGCAGTGGAATAGCTGACATACGGCGTCAGACCGTTGTCGAATTGGTACATCACCCCGCCCTGGTAAGTGAACTTGCGGTCCTCGGCCTCGGTGTTGCTGGCCTTGTTGACCTTGTCACGGAAATGACTTTCCACCCAGTCCTGACGGCCTCCGAGCAGGAACAGCCAATGGTCATACTTGCTCTGGATTTGTGCATAGACCCCTTTCATCTGTTGTTCGAGCAAGGTGTTTTGTACGGCAATCGGGGTCAATGGATCACGCAGGTAGACGGGGTTATACACATTGATGGTGCCGGCAGAGCCAGCGTCCCAATCCTGGTTGAACGAGGTGCGGTCGTAGCTGGCGCCGAGGAGCACAGTATTGTCGAGACCACCGAGCTGGAATTTGCCTTCCACCTGGTTATCCAGGGAATAGACCATCGACTTGTTGTAGCGGTCATAGGCAGTCATGTTCAGCTGAGTACCGAAGCCACGGTTATTCAGCGCGCCAGGCCAGGTTTCATGGCGGTTGATGCGCGACTGCATATAGCGTGAGTTCTGGCGGAACTGCCAATCGTCGTTGAAACTATGGCTGAACTCGTAGCCAGTGCTCCAGGCTTCACGTTCGAACGTATTCCAGTCCGGGTTGCCGAGCATGGTGTGCTTGGACAGTTTGCCATTGGGGTTGGTAAGCAAGGTGCCGGCGGCGGGTAGGCCTAGCTCGAGATTAGTGTGGTCTTTTTGGTAATTGGCCAACAGGGTCAGGCTGTTGTAATCGTCGAAATTCAGGGTCAGGGAGGGCGCGATATACAGGCGATCATCTGGAACATGGTCAGTTTGCGTGTCGGATTTGCGACCCAGCATCACCACGCGTCCAAGGATGCTGTCGCTGTCGTTGAGCGGACCCGAGATATCCACACCCAATTGACGCCGATTATTTGAGCCATACCCCACTTGCACCTCACCTTGCGGAGTGGCGGTGGGGTGTTTGCTCACCAGATTCACCAAGCCGCCAGGCGCATTCTCACCGTAGAGCAGGGACGAGGGGCCGCGAAAGATTTCGACGCGTTCCAAGCCATAAGGCTCACTGGTCGTATCGTAGCGATTGCCTTGTACCCGTAGCCCATCCCGCAGAAGGCCGTAGCCGTAATCCGTGGCATTGAAACCGCGAATAAAGAACAGGTCGCCTGCCAGGCCGTCACCGGCAGCAAAAGGGGGCGCGAAGATCCCCGGCACATAACCCAACACTTCAGTCAGCGTTTGTGACTTCTGGTCCTTTATGCGCTGACCGGTGACGACCGATACCGAACGTGGTGTTTCGGACAAAGGCGTGCTGGTCTTGGTACCGATGCGACTATTTTGCGCCTTGTAGCCCACATCCCCGGCGATGTCTTGGTTGAACCCTGCCTGTTGATAACCGCTGACCGTGGTAGGGGCGAGCACTAGTTGCCCTGCGGGAATGGCCTGCAGAACATAACTGCCGGGCGCCTGGGATAGCACTTGTAGCCCCGAGTTCTGCAGCAACTGCGCAAAGCCTTGTTCCACCGAATAATCGCCTTCCAGCCCTGCTGTAGTCAGCTGCGCGGTTTGCTGAGGCGAGAAAGACAGAATCACATTCGCTCTGGCAGCGAATTGACTCAAGGCGTTGTCCAGCGGGCCAGCCGCGATGACGAAATGCTGCACCCCATTGGCGGCCATGGCGCCAGGGGCAAGCAAGACACTGGCGATGGTTGCGGTACCGAGCAGCAGGCCGTACATCATACCGTGGCAGGAAAGTCGCAAGCGGAGCTTGGTGGGGAGGCGCATAGGTGGGTAAGCCCTGAAGGTGGTCGTGATTACCTGTAGGGCCGCATCAGGTGAAAAAAAGAT
Organism: Pseudomonas sp. FBCC-B545; assembly: GCF_059134095.1. Taxonomy (NCBI): domain Bacteria; kingdom Pseudomonadati; phylum Pseudomonadota; class Gammaproteobacteria; order Pseudomonadales; family Pseudomonadaceae; genus Pseudomonas; species Pseudomonas sp. FBCC-B545. The sequence continues at coordinate 4,156 of NZ_CP101441.1, forward strand.
AACCCCGTGTGCGATTTTTTTAACCGATTCGCGTCACTGAAACCCAATAGCGCGTGAAGTACTTCACCTGAATCGGCAGGGTTGCCTGTAGGTTAGCCAGTACTGCATCGGTTGAATCCAGTCGGAAGGTGCCGGAGATACGCAAGCGCGCCGAAGCCGAATCGTATTTCAGGACACCTGGGCGATAGCGGGCGATTTCGTCCATCACCTCTGCGAGGCGAGCATCCAATACGATTAACTGCCCATCGACCCAGGCAGCCTGGGAGCCGCGATAACTCGTGTTGGGACCTACGTTTTGGCGATCAAAGTCAGCGCTCTCACCGGCACCGAGCAGCCGCGCGTGGTTGGGCTGGTCACCTGGATACACGCTCACCCGATCCTCCAGGACGCCGACACGTGTGGAGCCTGGCAACTGGCGCACGGTGAACCGAGTGCCCAATGCCTGGACGCGGCCTTGAAGGGTTTCGACATAAAACGGCGTTTGCCAGCCGAGCTTGCCGGTGTGGATAAGTACTTCACCTTCGCGCAAACGGATCAAGCGCCGGCGCCCATCGAAAACCACGTCAATCGCGGTGCTGGTATTAAGATCAATCCGCGTACCGTCAGCCAGTTCGATACGCCGGCGCTCACCCACGGACGTTCGGTAATCAGCCCAAACATGGGCCAGGGGCGTGTGTTGCTGAACATTCCAGCCTAGATAGCCGGTACCGCCTAACGCCAGCATCCACTTCAGTACTTGGCGCCGTTGCTGCGTGGTCGACAATGCACGGCGGGTGAAATCCTGGGGCAGCGCGCCAAGACTGCGCTGTAATTGTTCCATCTGGTCCCACGCAGCCTGGTTGGACGGATCGCTGTTCAGCCATTGTTGCCAAGCCTTGCGGTCAGCGGGCGTGGGTGTCTGGGACTGGAACTGTACGTACCAGCTGGCAGCGGCTTCGAAGGTCTTGCGATCGGGGACCGCCATTACAGGCTGGCCACGATCAGCGAACATTCGGTCAATGCACGGATCATGTGCTTCTTCACTGTGGTCAATGAGACCTGCAGCTGATCTGCGATCTGTTGATAAGTCAGCCCCTCGAGCTGCGACAGCATAAAGATCCGCCGCGCTCGCTCGCCGAGTGCGGCCAAAGCTTTATCCACAGCCACCAAGGTCTCAATGATGATGGCCTTGTCTTCTTCGCTAATGGTGTTGGCTTCAGGACGTTCGGCCAAGGTTTGCTTGTAGGCCTGCTCAATGGCGTGTCGACGGTAACGATCAATCACCAAGCCCCTGGCGATGGTCGCCAGATAGTCCCGCGGCTCAATGATCTGCGCCGCATGTCGCCCGCCCAGAATACGCACGAACGTATCGTGCGCCACATCGGCCGCATCGCAGGCGTTATGCAACTTACCTTTGAGCCACCCGTGCAACCAGGAATGGTGTTGCTCATAGATGTTCTGGACCGCAGCCGTGTGTGATGGAAGGGACATAGGGCATGACAAGGCAGGTTAATGATAATCGCTATTATTAACTGCCGAACCGTTTTCTCACAATAGATCTCTTTTTGAAGCAATCACCACCCCGGTTAAAGGATGCGGCTGCCTTCGTACAGAAGGAAATACCAGCGGATTTGCGGTTTTCAGTGGATTAAGCCCTGTGAATAACCGCCCTTGTGCCCAGTTGATAACAGGGCCTGAAACCTGAGCAAAAACCCCGCTGTGGATAACCACCTGTTTAATCCACAGGCTTAAAGCACTTATCCAAGGCTCTCATTGGCACATGACCACAGACTTTTGAACCTCTGTACACATTGTAAATAAAGGTCCGTAGCAATCTATCCACAGAAAAGTAGCTCAGTAGAAATAAACATAAAAACAAAGATTTAATAAATTTCTCTCTTTTAATTTCTATTGTCCGTGATTCATCCACAGCTGGTTAAATTTTGTGCAAAGGGTTCTTTAGGAACGGCGAAGTCCCTATACTTGCCGCCAAAGCTCCAGAACTCTTTCAACAAACAATTCCTGATTACCTACATAAGCAGGCACGAGGTGCGTGGTGGATTTCCCTTCCCGTTTTGAAGTGATCGTCATCGGCGGCGGTCATGCCGGTACCGAGGCAGCACTGGCGTCAGCACGCATGGGCGTAAAAACCCTGCTGCTTACGCACAACGTGGAAACCCTCGGTGCCATGAGTTGCAACCCCGCTATCGGCGGGATTGGCAAAAGCCACCTGGTCAAGGAAATCGACGCCCTTGGCGGCGTGATGGCCATGGCTACCGACAAAGGTGGTATTCAATTTCGCGTGCTCAACAGCCGCAAAGGCCCGGCGGTGCGTGCAACCCGGGCTCAAGCTGACCGCATCCTGTACAAGGCGGCCGTACGTGAAACCCTGGAAAACCAGCCGAACCTGTGGATATTTCAGCAAGCCGCAGATGATCTGATCGTCGAGCAGGACGTCGTGAAAGGCGTGGTCACCCAAATGGGCCTGCGTTTCTTCGCAGAATCCGTCGTGCTGACCACCGGTACCTTCCTCGGTGGGCTTATCCACATTGGCATGCAGAATTATTCCGGTGGTCGCGCCGGTGATCCGCCGTCGATCGCCCTGGCAAAACGACTGCGTGAATTGCCTCTGCGAGTTGGTCGCCTGAAAACCGGGACCCCGCCACGTATTGACGGGCGTTCTGTGGATTTTTCGGTGATGGCCGAGCAAGCCGGTGACACGCCGATTCCGGTTATGTCGTTCATGGGCTCCAAGGAGCAGCACCCGAAGCAGGTCAGCTGCTGGATTACCCACACTAACGCCCGAACCCACGAAATCATTGCCGCAAACCTCGACCGTTCGCCAATGTATTCCGGGGTGATCGAAGGTATTGGCCCGCGTTATTGCCCGTCGATCGAAGACAAGATCCACCGCTTTGCCGACAAGGAAAGCCATCAGGTCTTCATCGAGCCCGAAGGCCTGACTACGCACGAGCTTTACCCGAACGGGATTTCCACCTCCTTGCCGTTCGACGTGCAAATCCAGATCGTGCAGTCGATTCGCGGTATGGAAAATGCGCACATCGTGCGACCGGGCTACGCCATTGAGTACGATTACTTCGACCCGCGTGACTTGAAATACAGCCTGGAAACCAAGGTAATTGGCGGCTTGTTCTTTGCCGGGCAAATCAATGGCACCACCGGTTACGAAGAAGCCGGGGCCCAGGGGTTGCTGGCCGGAACCAACGCGGCATTGCGCGCACAAGGCAAAGACAGCTGGTGCCCGCGTCGCGATGAAGCCTATATTGGTGTATTGGTCGACGACCTGATTACCCTCGGTACCCAGGAACCGTACCGGATGTTCACTTCCCGGGCCGAATACCGCCTGATCCTGCGCGAAGACAACGCCGACCTGCGCTTGACCGAAAAAGGTCGCGAATTGGGCCTGGTCGATGACGCCCGTTGGGCTGCGTTCTGCAAGAAACGCGAAAGTATCACGCTCGAAGAGCAACGGCTGAAAAGTACCTGGGTACGCCCGGGCACCGAACAAGGCGATGCGATTGCGGAAAAATTCGGCACGCCGCTGACCCATGAGTACAACCTGCTGAACCTGCTTTCCCGTCCGGAAATCGACTACGCTGGCCTGGTCGAAGTGACAGGCCAGGGCGCGGAAGATCCACAGGTTGCCGAACAGGTCGAGATCAAGACCAAATACGCCGGTTACATTGATCGCCAGCAGGACGAGATCGCCCGCTTGCGCGCCAGTGAAGACACCAAGCTCCCTGTGGATATCGACTACACCGGGATTTCCGGGCTGTCGAAAGAGATTCAAAGCAAGCTGGGGATAACTCGGCCGGAAACGCTCGGCCAGGCTTCACGCATCCCAGGCGTCACGCCGGCAGCCATTTCGCTGTTGATGATTCATTTGAAAAAACGCGGCGCGGGCCGTCAGTTGGAGCAAAGCGCTTGAGTTCGTTGGTCACCTCGCAACACGCCGAAGAGTTATCCACAGGGGCGCGCCAGTTGGGCGTGGCCCTGACTGAAGCCCAGCATGAGCTACTGCTGGGTTATCTGGCCCTGTTGATCAAATGGAACAAGGCTTACAACCTGACTGCGGTGCGTGATCCGGATGAGATGGTGTCACGGCATTTGCTCGACAGCCTCAGCGTGATGCCGTTCATCGAAAACGGTCGCTGGCTCGACGTCGGCAGTGGCGGCGGCATGCCTGGGATTCCTTTGGCAATCCTGTTTCCCGAGTCCCAAGTGACCTGCCTCGACAGCAACGGCAAGAAAACCCGCTTCCTGACCCAGGTCAAACTCGAACTCAAGCTGGATAACCTGCAAGTTATCCACAGCCGTGTCGAAGCCTTCACGCCTGAGCTGCCTTTCAACGGCATTGTGTCCCGGGCGTTCAGCAGCATGGAGAACTTCAGCAACTGGACCCGCCACCTCGGCGACCGCGATACCCGTTGGCTGGCAATGAAGGGCGTCCATCCAAGCGACGAGCTGTTAGCATTGCCGGCAGACTTCCACCTCGATAGCGAACACGCCTTGGCCGTACCCGGTTGCCAAGGCCAACGCCATCTGCTGATACTGCGCCGCACGGCATGATTGGGAACACAAGCAAGAATGGCTAAGGTATTCGCGATTGCGAACCAGAAAGGTGGCGTGGGTAAGACCACCACCTGTATCAACCTCGCAGCATCCCTGGTCGCCACCAAGCGTCGGGTGCTGTTGATCGATCTCGATCCACAGGGCAACGCCACCATGGGTAGCGGTGTGGATAAACACGGCCTGGAAAACTCGGTCTACGATTTGCTGATTGGCGAATGCGACCTGGCCCAGGCCATGCACTATTCCGAGCATGGCGGTTACCAACTGCTGCCGGCCAACCGCGATTTGACCGCGGCGGAAGTGGTGCTGCTGGAAATGCAGATGAAAGAAAGCCGTCTGCGCAGCGCCCTGGCGCCCATTCGCGAGAATTACGACTACATTCTGATCGACTGCCCACCGTCGCTGTCGATGCTGACGCTCAACGCCCTTGTGGCCGCCGATGGGGTGATTATCCCCATGCAGTGCGAATACTTCGCCCTTGAAGGCTTGAGCGACCTTGTGGATAACATCAAGCGTATCGCCGAGTTGCTCAACCCGAACCTGAAAGTCGAAGGCCTGTTGCGGACCATGTACGATCCGCGTCTGAGCCTGATGAACGATGTGTCGGCGCAGCTCAAGGAACATTTTGGCGATCAACTGTATGACACCGTGATCCCACGCAACATCCGCCTGGCCGAAGCGCCAAGCTATGGCATGCCCGCGCTGGCGTACGACAAGTCCTCGCGTGGTGCCATTGCCTATCTGGCGCTGGCCGGCGAGTTGGTTCGCCGTCAACGCCGCAATTCACGCACTGCTGCAGCCCAGCCAACTTAAGGAATCCCCATGGCCGTCAAGAAACGAGGTCTCGGACGTGGACTGGATGCACTGCTTAGTGGTCCGACCGTCACATCGCTTGAAGAGCAAGCGGTGCAGGCCGACGAGCGCGAGCTGCAGCACCTGCCCCTGGACCTGATCCAGCGCGGCAAATACCAGCCACGCCGGGACATGGATCCCCAGGCGCTGGAAGAACTGGCTAACTCGATCAAGGCCCAGGGCGTGATGCAACCGATTGTGGTGCGCCCGATTGGCGGTGGCCGCTTTGAGATCATCGCCGGTGAACGTCGCTGGCGCGCCAGCCAACAGGCCGGCAAGGAGACCATCCCGGCGATGGTGCGCGATGTGTCGGATGAAACCGCCATCGCCATGGCGTTGATCGAGAATATCCAGCGCGAAGACCTCAACCCGATCGAAGAAGCGATCGCGTTGCAGCGTTTGCAGCATGAATTCCAGTTGACCCAACAACAAGTGGCCGACGCAGTGGGGAAATCCCGAGTCACCGTGTCCAACTTGCTGCGCCTGATCGCGCTGCCGGAAGTCATCAAGACCATGTTGTCCCACGGCGACCTGGAAATGGGCCACGCCCGTGCTTTGCTCGGCTTACCGGAAAATCAACAGGTTGAAGGGGCGCGACACGTTGTCGCACGAGGTCTGACTGTACGTCAGACCGAGGCCCTGGTTCGCCAGTGGCTCAGCGGCAAACCTGCACCGGTCGAAGCGGCCAAACCTGATCCGGATATCGCACGACTCGAGCAGCGCCTGGCCGAGCGCCTGGGCTCTGCGGTGCAAATTCGTCACGGCAAGAAGGGCAAAGGGCAATTGGTCATCGGATATAACTCTCTCGATGAGCTGCAGGGCGTCCTTGCCCACATCCGCTGAAACATTTGCTTATGTAGCGTGTGATCGGAAATCACTACCCGACAGTTGAATAGGGGCAGAACCGCCCCTATACTCTGCGCGCATTTTGTCGGCACAAATTATGCCAAGTTATTGATTTCCGGCAGCCGACCATTGAGGAGCAAGAGTGATGGAAACCCGCACGCCAAACACGTTGCCGTTCCATCGCTTGGCTGTTTTCCCGGTTTTATTGGCTCAATTTGTCATTCTGCTGATCGCCGCTTTGGCGCTTTGGTATTGGCATGGAGTCGTAGCCGGATATTCAGGACTCTGCGGAGGCCTGATAGCCTTGCTGCCCAATATGTATTTCGCTCACAGGGCCTTTCGGTTTTCCGGCGCCCGAGCAGCCCAGGCTATCGTCCGGTCTTTTTATGCCGGCGAGGCGGGGAAACTGATTTTGACGGCAGTGCTGTTTGCACTGACCTTTGCAGGTGTGAAGCCATTGGCGCCGCTGGCTGTATTCGGCGTCTTCGTGTTGACCCAACTGGTCAGCTGGTTCGCTCCCCTGCTAATGAAAACAAGACTTTCGAAACCTTAGGGCGTTTGAGGCAACCATGGCAGAAACAACCGCTTCGGGCTATATCCAGCACCACTTGCAGAACCTGACCTTCGGTCAGCTTCCCAACGGCGGCTGGGGCTTTGCCCACACCGCAGCAGAGGCCAAAGAAATGGGTTTCTGGGCTTTCCACCTGGATACTCTGGGTTGGTCGGTCGCATTGGGTCTGATCTTCGTCCTGATTTTCCGCATGGCGGCAAAGAAGGCGACCTCCGGTCAGCCAGGTGCCTTGCAGAACTTCGTTGAAGTACTGGTCGAATTCGTCGATGGCAGCGTGAAAGACAGCTTCCATGGCCGTAGCCCGGTGATCGCACCGCTGGCACTGACCATCTTCGTCTGGGTGTTCCTGATGAACGCCGTCGACCTGATCCCGGTGGACTGGATTCCTCAGTTGGCTATCCTGATCTCCGGCGATGCGCACATTCCATTCCGCGCCGTGTCGACCACTGACCCGAACGCCACCCTGGGCATGGCCCTGTCGGTGTTCGCGTTGATCATTTTCTACAGCATCAAGGTCAAGGGTATCGGCGGCTTCATCGGCGAACTGACCCTGCACCCGTTCGGCAGCAAGAACATTTTCGTTCAAGCCCTGCTGATTCCGGTGAACTTCCTGCTGGAGTTCGTGACCCTGGTCGCCAAGCCGATCTCCCTGGCCCTGCGACTGTTCGGCAACATGTATGCCGGCGAGCTGGTGTTTATCCTGATCGCTGTGATGTTCGGCAGCGGCCTGCTCTGGCTTAGCGGCCTGGGCGTAGTTCTGCAGTGGGCGTGGGCTGTGTTCCACATCCTGATCATTACCCTGCAGGCCTTCATCTTCATGATGCTGACCATTGTCTACCTGTCGATGGCGCACGAAGAGAACCATTAAGACCAGTCTCGACTAGTCTGATGTCCTTCCCGGTCAAACGGGAAGGTGGCCCACCAGGGCTATGAAACGATTTGTTTTACCGCTTTAAAATCTAAAAAACCTAAACCATACGACGTAAAAGTCGGGAGGAAAGATGGAAACTGTAGTTGGTCTAACCGCTATCGCTGTTGCACTGTTGATCGGCCTGGGCGCCCTGGGTACTGCCATTGGTTTCGGCCTGCTGGGCGGCAAATTCCTGGAAGGCGCAGCGCGTCAGCCAGAAATGGTCCCAATGCTGCAAGTTAAAATGTTCATCGTCGCCGGCCTGCTCGACGCCGTGACCATGATCGGCGTTGGTATCGCACTGTTCTTCACCTTCGCGAACCCCTTCGTTGGTCAACTCGCTGGCTAATCACTCGACTTTTCGAGTGATTGGGGTGATGGACAACGAATGAGCGAGGTGTTGGCGTGAACATTAATGCAACCCTGATTGGCCAATCCGTTGCGTTCTTCATTTTTGTAGTGTTTTGCATGAAGTTCGTGTGGCCTCCGGTCATCGCGGCTTTGCACGAACGTCAGAAGAAGATCGCGGATGGTTTGGACGCTGCCAGCCGTGCAGCTCGCGACTTGGAGTTGGCCCAAGAGAAAGTGGGTCTTCAACTGCGCGAAGCTAAAGCACAGGCAGCTGAAATCATTGAGCAAGCCAAGAAACGCGGTAACCAGATCGTCGAAGAGGCTGTTGAAAAAGCCCGCGTCGAAGCTGACCGTGTGAAGGCTTCGGCTCATGCCGAGATCGAACAGGAACTGAACGGTGTCAAAGACGCGCTGCGTGCCCAACTGGGTGCCCTGGCTGTCGGCGGCGCGGAGAAGATCCTTGGTGCCACAATCGATCAAAACGCGCACGCGGAGCTGGTTGACAAACTGGCTGCTGAAATTTAAGCGAGGGCGATCATGGCAGAACTGACCACGTTGGCCCGACCTTATGCTAAGGCAGCCTTCGAGCACGCCCAGGCCCACCAGCAGCTGGCCTCTTGGTCAGCCATGCTCGGCCTGGCTGCAGCAGTGTCGCAAGACGACACCATGCAGCGCGTGCTCAAGGCCCCGCGCCTGACGAGCGCAGACAAGGCCGCCACTTTTATTGAAGTGTGCGGCGACAAGTTTGATGTGAAGGTGCAGAACTTCATTCACGTCATTGCCGAAAACGACCGTCTCCCGTTATTGCCGGAGATCGCCGCTCTGTTCGACCTGTACAAGGCCGAAGCAGAGAAATCGGTAGACGTTGAAGTGACCAGTGCTTTCGCATTGAACCAAGAACAGCAAGACAAACTCGCCAAGGTTCTCAGTGCACGACTCAATCGGGAAGTGCGCCTGCAAGCTTCGGAGGACGCATCCCTGATTGGTGGTGTCGTTATCCGTGCCGGCGACCTGGTTATCGATGGCTCGATTCGCGGCAAAATCGCGAAACTTGCCGAAGCATTGAAATCTTGAGTTTGAAGGGGCAGCAGAGCAATGCAGCAACTCAATCCTTCCGAAATAAGTGAAATTATCAAGGGCCGCATCGACAAGCTCGATGTGACCTCCCAAGCCCGTAACGAAGGCACTGTCGTCAGCGTATCTGACGGCATCGTGCGGATTCACGGTCTGGCCGACGTCATGTACGGCGAGATGATCGAGTTTCCGGGCGGCGTCTACGGTATGGCCCTCAACCTGGAGCAAGACTCCGTAGGTGCCGTTGTATTGGGCGCGTACACCAGTCTGGCTGAAGGCATGAGCGCCAAGTGCACCGGCCGCATCCTGGAAGTTCCGGTTGGTAAGGAACTGCTGGGTCGCGTAGTCGACGCACTGGGTAATCCAGTTGACGGCAAAGGTCCACTGGGCAACACCGAGACCGACGCGGTCGAGAAAGTTGCTCCAGGCGTGATCTGGCGTAAGTCGGTAGACCAGCCTGTACAGACTGGCTACAAGGCTGTCGATGCCATGATCCCGGTCGGCCGTGGCCAGCGTGAGCTGATCATCGGTGACCGTCAGATCGGTAAAACCGCCCTGGCGATCGACGCGATCATCAACCAGAAAGACAGCGGCATTTTCTGCGTCTACGTAGCCATTGGTCAGAAGCAATCGACCATCGCCAACGTGGTTCGCAAGCTGGAAGAAAACGGCGCCCTGGCCAACACGATCATCGTGGCTGCCAGTGCTTCGGAATCTCCTGCGCTGCAATTCCTGGCACCGTACTCCGGTTGCACCATGGGTGAATTCTTCCGCGACCGCGGTGAAGACGCGCTGATCGTTTATGACGATCTGTCCAAGCAGGCAGTGGCTTACCGCCAGATTTCCCTGCTGCTGCGCCGTCCACCAGGCCGTGAAGCTTACCCAGGCGACGTGTTCTATCTCCACTCCCGTCTGCTGGAGCGCGCATCCCGCGTTTCGGAAGAGTACGTAGAGAAGTTCACCAACGGCGCAGTGACCGGCAAAACCGGTTCCCTGACCGCACTGCCGATCATTGAAACCCAGGCTGGCGACGTTTCCGCGTTCGTTCCGACCAACGTGATTTCCATCACCGACGGTCAGATCTTCCTGGAATCGGCCATGTTCAACTCAGGGATTCGTCCTGCTGTGAACGCCGGTGTTTCGGTATCCCGTGTGGGTGGTGCCGCTCAGACCAAGATCATCAAGAAGCTCTCCGGTGGTATCCGTACCGCTCTGGCTCAGTACCGTGAACTGGCGGCATTCGCCCAGTTCGCTTCTGACCTGGACGAAGCGACCCGTAAGCAACTTGAGCATGGTCAGCGCGTTACCGAGCTGATGAAGCAGAAGCAATACGCCCCGATGTCGATCGCTGACATGGCGTTGTCGCTGTATGCCGCTGAGCGTGGGTTCCTGACCGACGTTGAAATCGCCAAGGTCGGCAGCTTTGAACAAGCGCTGATTGCTTACTTCAACCGCGATCACGCCGAATTGATGGCGAAGATCAACGTGAAGGGTGACTTCAATGACGATATCGACGCTGGCATGAAAGCCGGTATCGAGAAGTTCAAGGCCACCCAAACCTGGTAAGCCGCAGCGGGAGCCGCAAGGCTCCCGCTTGCTAACCTGATAGGTGTTACATGGCAGGCGCAAAAGAGATTCGCAGTAAGATTGCGAGCATCAAAAGCACGCAAAAAATTACCAGCGCCATGGAAAAAGTGGCGGTCAGCAAAATGCGCAAGGCACAAATGCGCATGGCTGCTAGCCGTCCTTATGCGGAGCGTATCCGCCAGGTAATTGGGCATCTGGCCAACGCCAACCCGGAATACCGCCACCCGTTCATGATCGAGCGCGCCGTCAAGCGTGCAGGTTATGTGGTAGTGAGCAGTGACCGTGGTTTGTGTGGTGGTCTGAATACCAACCTGTTCAAGGCCCTGGTCAAGGACATGGCGGTAAACCGCGAAAACGGCGTCGAGATCGATCTGTGTGTTGTGGGTAGCAAGGGTGCGGCATTTTTCCGTAACTTCGGCGGTAACGTCGTTGCAGCTATCAGCCACCTGGGTGAAGAGCCGTCGATCAATGATTTGATCGGCAGTGTGAAGGTGATGCTGGATGCGTACCTGGAAGGCCGGATTGACCGCCTGTCCGTGGTATCCAACAAGTTCATCAACACCATGACCCAGCAGCCAACCGTGGAGCAATTGATTCCACTGGTGGCGACCCCGGATCAGGAACTCAAGCACCACTGGGACTACCTCTACGAACCAGACGCCAAAGAGCTGCTTGACGGCTTGATGGTGCGCTACGTGGAGTCGCAGGTGTACCAGGCGGTGGTCGAGAACAACGCAGCTGAACAAGCGGCGCGGATGATCGCGATGAAAAACGCTACCGATAACGCCGGTGATCTGATCAGCGATTTGCAGCTGATCTACAACAAGGCGCGTCAGGCTGCGATCACCCAAGAGATCTCGGAAATCGTCGGCGGCGCTGCCGCGGTTTAACGGTTCAAATATTCAGAGGATCCAGCTATGAGTAGCGGACGTATCGTTCAAATCATCGGCGCCGTTATCGACGTGGAATTTCCACGCGACAGCGTACCGAGCATCTACAACGCGCTGAAAGTACAAGGCGCGGAAACTACCCTGGAAGTCCAGCAGCAGCTGGGCGACGGCGTAGTTCGTACCATTGCGATGGGTTCTACCGAAGGCTTGAAGCGCGGTCTGGACGTTGTCGACACTGGCGCTGCCATCTCCGTACCGGTCGGTAAAGCGACCCTGGGCCGGATCATGGACGTACTGGGCAACCCGATCGACGAAGCTGGCCCGATCGCCACCGAAGAGCGCTGGGGCATTCACCGCGCCGCGCCTTCGTTCGCCGAGCAAGCGGGCGGCAACGACCTGCTGGAAACCGGCATCAAGGTTATCGACCTGGTTTGCCCGTTCGCCAAGGGCGGTAAAGTCGGTCTGTTCGGTGGTGCCGGTGTAGGCAAGACCGTAAACATGATGGAACTGATCCGTAACATCGCCATCGAACACAGCGGTTATTCCGTGTTCGCAGGTGTTGGTGAGCGTACCCGTGAGGGTAACGACTTCTACCACGAGATGAAGGACTCCAACGTTCTGGACAAAGTGGCACTGGTTTACGGTCAGATGAACGAGCCGCCGGGAAACCGTCTGCGCGTAGCCCTGACTGGCCTGACCATGGCCGAGAAGTTCCGTGACGAAGGTAACGACGTTCTGCTGTTCGTCGACAACATCTACCGTTACACCCTGGCCGGTACTGAAGTATCCGCACTGCTGGGCCGTATGCCTTCGGCAGTAGGTTACCAGCCGACCCTGGCTGAAGAGATGGGCGTTCTGCAAGAACGTATCACTTCGACCAAGGAAGGTTCGATCACTTCGATCCAAGCGGTATACGTACCTGCGGATGACTTGACCGACCCGTCGCCAGCCACCACCTTCGCCCACTTGGACGCCACCGTCGTTCTGTCCCGTGACATCGCTTCCCTGGGTATCTACCCAGCGGTCGATCCACTCGACTCGACTTCGCGCCAGCTGGACCCGAACGTGATCGGCCAGGAGCACTACGACACCGCTCGCGGCGTTCAGTACGTGCTGCAGCGCTACAAAGAACTGAAGGACATCATTGCGATCCTGGGTATGGACGAGCTGTCGGAAGCCGACAAGCAGTTGGTAAACCGTGCTCGTAAGATCCAGCGTTTCTTGTCGCAGCCGTTCTTCGTGGCTGAAGTCTTCACCGGTGCCTCGGGTAAATATGTTTCCCTGAAAGACACCATTGCTGGCTTCAAAGGCATCCTCAACGGTGACTACGACCATCTGCCAGAACAAGCGTTCTACATGGTCGGCGGCATCGAAGAAGCGATCGAGAAAGCCAAGAAACTGTAATCCAGGCGCCCGGCAACGGGCGCTCATCAGGTTGAGGCAATCAGATGGCTATGACAGTCCATTGCGATATCGTCAGCGCGGAAGGGGAAATTTTCTCCGGTCTGGTCGAGTTTGTAACAGCGCACGGCGACTTGGGTGATCTTGGTATCGCCATGGGTCACGCTCCGTTGATTACCAGCTTGAAGCCAGGTCCGATCACTCTGACCAAGCAAGGCGGGGAAAAGGAGGTGTTTTACATCTCCGGTGGTTTCCTCGAGGTTCAGCCGAACATGGTCAAGGTACTTGCCGACACCGTGCAACGTGCTGGCGACCTGGATGAAGCCTCCGCTCAGGAAGCCGTCAAGGCTGCCGAGAAGGCGCTGAACGAAAAAGGCGCAGACTTCGACTACAGCGCTGCTGCAGTTCGTCTGGCCGAGGCTGCAGCTCAGCTGCGCACGCTCCAGCAGATCCGCAAGAAGTAAGCGGCCATGCCGTTACGCTTCATGCGTGATTGATTAAAAAGGGTAGCCTCGGCTACCCTTTTTCTTTTTTTGCAAAACACTTCTTTGGTCTGAACCCGGACCGCCCAGGATTGGTAGCCATTCATGTCTCTTGAAATCGTCATTCTCGCCGCAGGCCAGGGCACTCGTATGCGTTCGGCCCTGCCCAAGGTGCTGCACCCGGTAGCCGGCAATTCCATGCTGGGTCATGTTATCCACAGCGCCCGGCAGTTGGACCCTCAGCGTATTCACGTGGTGATCGGCCACGGTGCCGACGTAGTACGGGAACGTCTGGCTGCGGACGACTTGAATTTCGTATTGCAAGACAAACAACTGGGCACCGGCCACGCCACTGCGCAAGCCGTGCCCTTCATCACTGCCGACACGGTGCTGATCCTCTACGGCGATGTACCGCTGATTGAAGTGGAAACCCTGCAACGTCTGCTCAAGCATGTCGTGCCTGGCCAGATGGGCCTGCTCACCGTTGAGCTGGACGACCCTACCGGCTACGGCCGCATTGTGCGTAATGCCGACGGCAAGGTTGCCGCTATCGTCGAGCATAAAGATGCCAGCGAAGCCCAGCGCGCCATTACTGAAGGCAACACCGGCATCCTTGCCGTGCCTGCCGATAAGCTGGGCGACTGGATGAGCCGTCTGTCCAACAACAACGCCCAGGGCGAGTACTACCTCACCGATGTGATCGAAATGGCTGTGAGTGACGGCCTGCTGGTCGCCACCGAACAGCCTCACGACCCGATGGAAGTGCAGGGCGCCAACGACCGCAAGCAGCTCGCAGAGCTGGAGCGTCACTACCAACTGCGCGAGGGCCGCCGCCTGATGGCCCAGGGCGTGACCCTGCGTGACCCGGCGCGTTTCGATGTGCGTGGCGAAGTGACGGTGGGCCGCGACGTGCTGATCGATATCAACGTGATCCTCGAAGGCCGGGTGATCATTGAAGACGACGTGGTCATCGGCCCGAACTGCGTGATCAAGGACAGCACCTTGCGCAAAGGCGTGGTGGTCAAGGCTAACAGCCATATCGACGGTGCCGTGATGGGCGAGGGTAGCGATGCGGGGCCGTTTGCACGGTTGCGTCCGGGTACAGTGATGGGCGTGAGAGCGCACGTTGGCAATTTCGTCGAGCTGAAAAATGCGAAAATGGGTGACGAAGCGAAGGCCGGCCATCTGGCTTACCTCGGTGATGCAGTGATCGGTGCCCGCAGCAATATTGGTGCTGGCGCTATCACCTGTAACTACGACGGCGCCAATAAATATCAGACGACTATTGGTGAAGACGTATTTATCGGCTCCAACAACTCGTTGATTGCGCCAGTCACCATTGGTGATGGTTCAAACACCGCGGCAGGTTCCACCATCAACCAGGATGTGGATAAGTCGCAGTTGGCCGTCGCCCGCGCCCGTCAACGCAACATCGACGGTTGGAAGCGCCCGGTAAAAATCAAGAAAACCTGATTTATCCACAGCCTCGCTCGCAACAAACTCCAGTGTGGGAGGGGGCTTGCTCCCGATAGCGGTGGTTCAGTCACATATACATTGGCTGACACACCGCCATCGGGGGCAAGCCCCCTCCCACATTTTGCCTGCATTATTTTAGAAATCTCACTTGACGATTTTTCGCCAATAGGTTTTGATTGCCTTCGTTATCTTTCGAAACGAAACTTATCACCATCATGTCGAAACGAAATACACCCCAACGACGCCACAATATCCTCACTCTGCTCAATGAACAGGGCGAAGTCAGCGTGGACGAACTGGCCAAGCGTTTCGAAACTTCGGAAGTCACCATCCGCAAGGACTTGGCCGCTCTCGAAAGTAACGGCCTGCTCCTGCGTCGCTACGGTGGCGCGATCACCATGCCCCAAGAGCTGGTGGGCGACGCTGCCCAACCCATCTCGGCCTACAAGCGCGCCATCGCGCGTGCGGCAGTGGTGCGTTTGCGCGAACACGCACGCATCATCATCGACAGCGGCAGCACCACCGCCGCCATGATCCCCGAACTGGGCCATCAGCCCGGCCTGGTGGTGATGACCAACTCCCTGAACGTGGCCCGCGCCCTGAGCGAACTGGAACACGAACCGGTGTTGTTGATGACGGGCGGCACCTGGGATCCGCATTCGGACTCGTTCCAAGGCCAGGTCGCCGAGCAGGTGCTGCGTTCCTACGACTTCGACCAACTGTTCATCGGTGCCGATGGCATCGATCTGCAGCGTGGCACCACCACCTTCAACGAATTACTGGGCTTGAGCCGCGTCATGGCCGAGGTCGCCCGTGAAGTGGTGGTGATGGTCGAGTCCGACAAGATCGGCCGCAAGATTCCCAACCTGGAACTGCCCTGGAGCAGCGTCCATACCCTTATTACCGATGATCGCCTGCCGCTTGAGGCCCGCGACCAGATCCAAGCCCGCGGCATTACGCTGATATGCGCGGCCGTCATCTAGGAGAAATACCATGTGTGGAATTGTTGGCGCAGTCGCCGAACGTAATGTTACTGCCATCCTGATCGAAGGCCTCAAGCGCCTCGAATACCGCGGCTATGACAGTGCCGGCGTGGCGGTTTTCACCAATGCCGGCAAGCTGGAGCGCATGCGCCGGCCGGGCAAGGTGAGCGAGTTGGACCAGGCCTTGGCCGGCGAGCCGCTCGTAGGTCGCCTGGGCATTGCCCACACCCGTTGGGCCACCCACGGTGCGCCGTGCGAGCGTAACGCTCACCCACACTTCTCCGGTGACCTGGCGGTAGTGCACAACGGCATTATCGAAAACCACGAAGTGCTGCGCGAACAGCTCAAGGGCCTGGGTTATGTGTTTACTTCGGATACCGACACCGAAGTCATCGCCCACCTGCTCAACCACAAGCTCAAGGACCACAGCGATCTGACCACCGCCCTCAAGGCCACGGTCAAGGAACTGCATGGCGCCTACGGACTGGCCGTGATCAGCGCCGGCCAGCCTGATCGCCTGGTTGCTGCACGCAGTGGCAGCCCACTGGTGATCGGCCTGGGCCTGGGCGAGAACTTCCTCGCCTCCGACCAACTGGCCCTGCGCCAAGTGACCGACCGCTTCATGTATCTGGAAGAAGGCGATATTGCCGACATCCGTCGTGAAAGCGTGCAGATCTGGGACGTTGACGGCCAGTCCATCGAGCGTGAAGCCGTGCAATACCGTGACGGTGCCGAAGCCGCTGACAAGGGCGAGTTCCGCCACTTCATGCTCAAAGAAATCCACGAGCAGCCGTCTGTGGTGCAACGCACCCTGGAAGGTCGCCTGAGCCAGAACCAGGTACTGGTCAACGCTTTCGGCCCGCAAGCCGCCGAGCTGTTCGCCAAGGTGCGCAATGTGCAGATCGTGGCCTGCGGCACCAGCTACCACGCCGGCATGGTCGCCCGTTACTGGCTGGAAGAACTGGCGGGCATTCCGTGCCAGGTCGAAGTCGCCAGCGAGTTCCGCTATCGCAAGGTGGTGGTGCAACCCGACACCCTGTTCGTAACCATCTCCCAGTCCGGCGAAACCGCCGATACCCTGGCTGCCCTGCGCAACGCCAAGGAGCTGGGTTTCCTCGGCAGCCTGGCAATCTGCAACGTCAGCATCAGCTCCCTGGTGCGTGAATCCGACCTGACCCTGCTGACCCAGGCCGGTCGCGAAATCGGCGTAGCCTCCACCAAAGCCTTCACCACCCAACTGGTGGGCCTGTTGCTGCTGACCCTGTCCCTGGGCCAAGTACGCGGCACCCTCGCCGAGGGCGTGGAAGCCACTCTGGTAGAAGAACTGCGCCGCCTGCCAACCCGCCTTGGCGAAGCCCTGGCCATGGACGGCACCGTGGAAAAAGTCGCTGAGCTGTTCGCTGACAAGAACCACACCCTGTTCCTGGGCCGTGGCGCGCAATACCCGGTCGCGATGGAAGGCTCGCTGAAACTCAAGGAAATCTCGTACATCCACGCCGAAGCCTATCCGGCCGGTGAGCTGAAACACGGCCCATTGGCCCTGGTGGATGACGATATGCCAGTGGTTACCGTGGCGCCAAACAACGAACTGCTGGAGAAGCTCAAGTCCAACCTGCAGGAAGTACGCGCCCGTGGCGGCCAACTGATCGTCTTCGCCGATGAGAAGGCAGGCATGACCAATGGTGAAGGCACCCACGTGATCAACATGCCGCACATTCACGACACGCTGTCGCCGATTCTCTACACCATCCCGCTGCAGTTGCTGTCGTACTACGTTGCCGTGCTCAAAGGCACTGACGTTGACCAGCCGCGTAACCTGGCGAAGTCGGTGACAGTGGAGTAAGGCTTTCTCGCGTACCTGAAGAGGGGCTGTTTTTAACAGCCCTTTTTTTATGGGTTTGAATTCGCTCCACTCAAGGATGCCAATAATGCAAAGCTCATCAGCGACCGTTCACGCACGTTTGCATAACCGTCGGTTTGCGGTCGCGAACAATACTCAAGGGCTGTCCGGCACGGGGACAGTATTTCACTACCAAGTTGAAGATGGCGTCATTTCAAGCACCTACCAAGGTGGCCGGATTCGCCTGGGCACGCAGGTCGGGCGGGTGACCGGTGCAGATACCATCGAGCTGCTTTATCAATGCGTGACCCTGGAAGGGGAACTGCTCGCGGGGTGGTCACGTGGCACGGTAGACGTGGACCTTCGCGGGCGCACAACGCTGAGTTTCGTTTGGGGCTGGCTATCGGGTGCAACAGGCGGCGGGGAGTCTAGCTATGTCGAGATCGCTGCTGCACCAGTTTCAGATTTTGCTTAAACCCTGAAAGCACCGCAAACCAAGGTGGGAGGGGGCTTGCCCCCGATTGCGGTGTATCAGCCAACCTATACGGTGACTGCCAGCTCGGCTATCGGAGGCAAGCCTCCTCCCACATTTTGATCTTCATTGGTTTTGAGAAAGGGGTGGGTCAGGTCCACCAGTAACGCACAAGATGGAAGAAGATCGGCGCCGCGAAGCACACCGAATCCAGCCGATCCAGCATCCCGCCGTGTCCTTCGATCATATGCCCCCAGTCTTTCACGCCGCGATCGCGCTTGATCGCCGACATCACGATCCCACCGGCAAAGCCCAGCAAGTTGATCAACAGCGCGATCAGGAACGACTGCCAGGGATTAAACGGTGTGGTCCACCACAGCGCCGCGCCGATCAGGGATGACAGCAGAATTCCGCCTACGAACCCTTCCACGGTTTTCGACGGTGACAGATTGGGCGCGATCTTGTGTTTGCCGAACAGCTTGCCGCATACGTACTGCAATACGTCTGACAGTTGCACCACGATCACCAGGTAGGCGATCAGCAACAGGTTGCGGCCTTCGTAGCCGGGAATGTCCAGCGTCAGCAGGGCTGGGACGAAGGACACGCAGAACACCGCGATCATCAGCCCCCATTGCACCTTCGAGGCGCGTTCCAGGAAGTGTGTGCTGTCGCCGCCAAGGGAGGCGAGGATCGGTAGCAGCAAAAACACGTACACCGGGATGAAGATCGAGAACAGCCCATACCAGTCGGCGTAGATCAGCACATATTGCAGCGGCAGGGCGAGGTAGAACGCGGCCACCAGGGCCGGGTAGTCGCTGCGCCGGGTTGGGGTGAGGGTGAGGAATTCTCGCAGGGCGTAGAACGACACGGCATAGAACAACAGGATCACCGCGCCAGTACCGAGCCAGAAGGCGATGCCGATCACCACCACCATCACCCACCAGGCGTTGATGCGGGCGTTGAGGTTGTCGATCACGGCATTGGGGCTGCCACGGGTGCGCAGCTTGAGGATCAGGCCGATCAGCGAGGCGATGACCAGGATCGCGCCTATGCCGCCGAATAACATCAGGGTTTGGCTATCCATTTCAGGAATGCTCCGGGGCAAGGGCGAGCAGGGCGTCGCGGGTACGAGCAAGGAATGCGGCTTTGTCTTCGCCTTCTTCCAATTGCAGGGGAGCACCGAAGCTGGTTGTGCATAACAAGGGCAGTGGCAGCACTCGGCCCTTGGGCATGACCCGGTTGAGGTTGGCTATCCACACGGGCACCAGTTCGGCCTGTGGGTAACTTTTGGCCAAGTGGTACAAGCCGCTCTTGAATGGCAGCAAGCCATCCTCCAGATTGCGTGTGCCTTCCGGAAAAATGATCAGCGAGTCACCGCCTTCCAGCGCAGCGAGCATGGGTTGCAAAGGGTTATCCACAGGCTCCTTGCGCTCGCGGTCGATCAGCACACCGTTGAACACACGGTTGATGATGTAGCGGCGCAGGGCGCTCTTGTTCCAGTAATCACTGCCCGCCACCGGGCGCGTGAACTTGCGCAGGTTCTGCGGCAGCGACGCCCATACCAGCACGAAGTCGCCGTGGCTGCTGTGGTTGGCGAAATAGATGCGTTGCACCGGCACCGGCGCGCACCCCAGCCACAGGCTGCGAGCGCCGGTGACGGTGCGGGCCATGGAAGTAATCAGCGTGGCGACCACGGGTTCGAACATGGGGATTCCTTATCCGGCGAAAGGCAGCCAAGGGCTGGCGAGAATGACGCCCAGGGTCAGCAGCGCTTGCGCGCCCAGCAACCAGGCTTGTTTGCGCAACAGTTTAAGCGCGCCACGACGGCGTTCGCTCCAGGGCCGACCGGCTCGTTTAGGTGATTGCAAGCCAAGGGTTTGCAGGGCCTGGTCGAGGTCCGGTGTGCGTGTGGTGTCGCGGGCGAGCAGGGCAAACAGGTCGGCGTCGAGGGCCACGCGCAATGCCCAGTATTTTTGCAGCAGGCCCAATACGATCATCCACAGGGCCAGCAACAGGCAGATCGTCGAGATACTCGCCAACAATAGCTGGGCAAGGCCGAACAGTACGCCGAGCAGCGTCAGGCCTGTGGATAACTGATCCAGCGAATGGCCACGGCGCAGCAGGCTGGCGACCACCTGGAGTTCCATATCAGCGGGCATGGGGCAAACCCTCCAAAGCTTCTCGGTGCGCAGGATGCAGGACCACGTTGGCCCGTGCTGTACGAATGATAGCCAGCGCTTGATCTATCGTGGCGGCGCGCCCTGTGATCAGCAGCCAGGCGGCAACGGCGGTAGCGCTGCGGGAGTAACCGAGGGCACAGCACACCAGCAAGGGCCCGTGCTGGCGCAGTTGCTCGATAGCCTGCGCGGCTTTCAGGCACTCCTCGGGGGTCGGCGCGATCAGGTCAAGCACTGGCACGCAGGCATACGCACGGCCCTGTGGATTAATCGGCAGTTCGGCGCACAGATCGACAATGGCCTTGAATGAACCTTGCTGGTGCGTTGTGGGAATACGCCCAAGCCAGACGTTATCCACAATCATATCGGGCTGTGGGTGTCTGCGTGTCCATAGGCGCGAGTTGATCCACGCGCCAGCAACGTAAGGGGCATACAGCCAGCGTGCGGCGGGACTAAGACGACCGTCTTCGCGTTTTTGAAAGCCTGACGCGCCCAGCACGATGTAATTGGCTTTGACCAACCCCAGGGATACCGCCGGCCACAGCAGCCACAACCAGCCGCCACCGAGCACGAAAGCAAGCACCGCCAGCATCAATGCACCCAGCCCATAGCGCACTCCCAGGCGCCAGCGTTGGGGATCCCGCGTCAGTCGCGCATTCACCAACGGGCTCGGATGTTCCACCGGCCAAAACCACACGCATAACCACCCCGCGAGGGCGCCTGTGGGTAAGTCGATAAAGTGATGTTGATAAGTGGTCAGCACCGAGAGGCCAATCAGGGCGAACCATCCATGCACCACCCAGCGCCAGAATCCCCGGGTGTGCCGCTGATACATGACCCACAGGATCACCAGCAGCGCGATATGCAGGGACGGTGCCTGGTTGAAGGGTTTGTCAAAACCGGCCAGCACCGTGAATAGCCAGCCGAACACGCCGTCCAGTTCCGGCCGCTCAAAGGTGAAGCGCAGTGGCCAGATCAGGAAGCAACTGACGGCAATAACCTGCGCGCTCAGCAGCCGCAGAGCATGTTGTTTCAGCTCATGACGGGTATTGGGTAACAGCAGCGAGAAGCCGTAGAGCAGGTCAATGGACCAATAGGGCACGATGGTCCAGGCCCAGAACGGCATATGGGTTTCCCAGCCGAATACCAGCGTGCCGACGTCGCTGCGCTGGCTGGTGACCCAGGTGGCAAAGCCGTAAGTGCTGAAAAACAGCGGCGCCAATAGCAGCAGCCAGAGGACCGCTGGTTTCAATAAACCGGGTTCACGCATGTTCAGATCTTCTGGGCCAGGGACACCGTAAAGATGCCCCATTCATCCACGCGCTGGGTGATCTTGCGAAAGCCCGCGGCCTCGACAAGTTGGTCCATTTCCGCCTGGCTGCGGCGACGCATTACCCAAGCTTGGCCCTGGCGGTGGCTGGTAAGCGCGCGGGCTATCAACTCCAGTTGCGGGTGCCATGGCTGGCCGGTATACACCAGGTAACCGCCTGGCTCCACGGCTTCGGCCAAGCCTGCCAGTGAGCCGCCGACCATGGCGTTATCGGCAAACAACTCATACAACCCGGACACCACGGCCAAGGTCGGCTTGGGGTCCAGGGCAGCCAGGTCGGCGCGGTCGAACGCATCGCCTTTGACGAACTGGGCGATGTCCCCCAAGCCCTTCTCGCGAATCAGCGCGCCACCGTCGCGCACGTTGATGTCGCTGTAGTCGCGCAGCAGGATCGACTCCGGCAACGGCGATACGCCCTGCAAGGCTTCAAGGATGTAACGGCCGTGGCCGGCGGCGATATCGACGATACGGACCTCGCGGTGCTCGTCACGCAGCTTGGTCATGGCCAAGCGCAGCAGTTCCTCGACGTTCAGCTTGCGCTGGCGGATACCGCGCCAGCCAATGGAGTTGAGGTAGTTGGTGTCGATCATCCGCCCCAGCCCGCCCTTGCCGGTAGGCTTATTGCGATACACGTAGTCCAGCGTGCTGCCGGAGTCGAAACCGGTGTCGAAGCCCAGTTTCACGCCGTCCGACAGGTTCTTGCCCAGGCCCATGCTGGCGCGGGTCATGCGCCAGTAGAGGTCGCGCAGGGAATTGCGTGGCAGTGGCGCGGCGAGGGATTCGGATTCGGCGCAGGTGGCGCCAAGTTTGTCGGCGTTCAGTAGAGATGCGCGGTCCAGCGGGTGTGCGAAGTTCTGCAAGATAAAGCGTTTGGCGCTGCTCACGGCCACGGCTCGGTCACGTTCACCGAGGGTGTCGTGGAAAAACCCGGGGAGGATATGCAGCTCTTTTTTTAGGCTGCCGAGGCGGTCGAAAAATTGCTGCTGGGGTTTACGGTGCACCACAAAATCGGAGCCGGAGATAAGCAACTGGGTCGGCACCTGGATCGCCTGGGCGTCGGCTACAACCCGATCGGCCGCTTCGTACAGCCCCAACAGCACATTCACCGAAATGGCCTTGGTGATCAACGGATCGCTGTCGTAGGAGGCTACGCGCTCCGGGTCATGGCTGAGGAACTTGGCCTTGACGTAGCTGTTGACGAAAAAGTTGCCCCGAAACCTGCGCATCAAGGCCAGGCCTGGGCGGGCGAAGGGCACGTACAGCTTGACCTTGAAGGCCGGCGAGGCGAGCACCAGGGCGCGGATTTTCGGCGCATAGTCGTGGACCCAGGTGGCCGCGATCACCGCGCCGACGCTTTGGGCGATCACGGCGAAGTTTTGCTCTTCGATGCCGTAGGCGCCGCCGATGTGGTCACAGAAGGTCTGCACATCACGGGCACTGGTGGCAAAGCTGGGGCTGTCGCCGCGCTCGCCGGGCGATTGGCCGTGGCCGCGGGCGTCCCAGGCGAAAAAATCAAACTCCGGCAAGCCCAGTTCATCTACCAGGTGGGCAATACGCCCGGAGTGCTCATGGCCGCGATGGAACAACAGGATTGCCTTGCGCGGCCCGGCGGCGGCCGTAGCCGGCCAATGCCGGTAGAAAAGCTCGACGCCATCATGGGTACTGAAGGTGTGCTCTTGCTGTTCGCGCATCGCAAAATCCTTATGCAGAAGGGGGAGTGTGTTGTTGTTCTTTGAGGCCCTGACGTACCCGGTTGACCAAGGTGTAGGCGAGCAGGGCAGCCACCAGCCACATCACCGCCTCGACCCAGCCGGCGCCGAGCCAGCCCAACGCCACACCGGTAGCCAGCACGCCAAGTACGAAGGCCCGATCACTCTTGCCCATCGGCCCGTCATAGCGACGCGATGCACCCACCATCGGCCCCAGCACCCCGGCGTACTCGCTGAATACCGCCAGCAGCGTCACGAGCAGTACCGGCGCCAGGCTCACGCCGGGTATCAAGGCAAAGGGCAGGATCAACGCGCTGTCGGCAATCACGTCGCACAGTTCATTGAGGTAGGCGCCTAGGCGTGACTGCTGGCCGAACTCCCGGGCGAGCATGCCGTCGACGGCGTTGAGGGCCATACGCACAATCATCCACAGCGGGATCAGCGCAAACAGCCAGAGCTGCTGGGCGAAAGCAGCAATCAGCAAGCCGACCAGCAAGGAAATCACCCCCGCCAGCACGGTGATCTGGTTGGCGGTGGTGCCGTTGTCGTAGAGACGCTGCACCAGGGGGCGCAGCAGGTTCTGGAACCGCGGTTTGAGTTGGTAGATGGAAATCATGGGAGGTGGCGCTTCCTTGTCCGTGGGCCCGCGAAAAACTGTTCAGGAGTGTGCCGACTTATTGCCGCCGACACTAGTGATAGCTCGTGTTTATAGGGGGTTAGTCACAATCCAGAGAACACCGTGAGGCAAATGTGGGAGGGGGCTTGCTCCCGATAGCGGTGCATCAGCCAACCCATCTACTTACTGACCCAATGCCATCGGGAGCAAGCCCCCTCCCACAGGGGATCCAGGCTGAGTTCAAAAGCGAACAAAAATTTCACGCTTCGTGTTATATCGTAACGAATTATGTACACGCGGGCGTTGAGTGGATGCAAGTGGATCTAGAAGCTGACGGCGCTTCGGTAGAGGGCCTTGCGCGTTTTCAGCAAGGGTTGTTCCATGCCCGTCGACTGCGCCAGGCTGGCATCAGCCTGACGACCCTGGCCATCAGTGCTTGGGTACTGGCGTTGTTCGTGGCGTTGTTTGCGCCACTGTCGATCTGGCCGGTGGTGTTGATCAACTGCGCTTCGGCCCTGTTGGTGCTGGTAGCCGGGTTACAGTCGGCCTGGTGGGTGGCCGATTGGCGCGCCCAGGCGCTGGAGGCGCCAAGCGCTGAATTGGTCGAAGAACCCAGCGAGCCCACCACTTGGCACAAGGGCCTGATCAACCGTTTCGGCAATGGTCTGCTGGCCCAGGTCGGCGCGCCGGTATTGTGGTTGGGTGGCTGGTCGCTGCTGGCGTTGGTCAGTGTTACCCAGTTCTGGAACCTGGCCTTGCCCGCTGCGGCCGTCGGTCAATCGGCAAGCATCGGCGCGGCGCTGGCGTTGGCGCTGGCGTTCGGTCTGCTGGTGTTTGAACGTCGCCTCGCCCAGGAAACCGCCGCCCAATGGCCGGAAGCGTCACAGCTGGCGCAGTTGAGCCGGGTGGCAATTATCTGCCTGGTGATCAGTGCAATCTGCCTGCTGTTTGCCAATGCCGAGTCGGTTTGGCCACTGCGCCTGGCGACACTGATCAGCCTGCTGCCGGCACTGGTGGCGTTGGAGTTCCTGCTCAGAGGCGTATTGTCGCTGTTCAGCCCACGCCAGCCGCGTCTCGAACCGCGCTTGATGGCGCAGAGTTTTATCGCCGGCCTGCTGCGTTGGCCGCCACAACCCTTGCTGGCGTTGCAGCATGAATTGCACAACCGTTTCGGTATCGACCTGCGCCAGATCTGGGCCTTTACCTACATGCGCCGAGCGTTTTTGCCGGTGTTGCTGGTGGTGCTGGCGGTCGGCTGGGCGCTGACCGGCGTGCATGAAGTGCCGCTGCAAGGTCGTGGGATTTATGAGCGCTTCGGCAAACCGGTCGAGGTGTTCGGCCCCGGCCTGCATACGGGTTTGCCGTGGCCGCTGGGTCGCGTACTCAACGTGGAGAACGGCGTGGTGCATGAGTTGGCGACCAGCGTCAGCGAAGCCGGCACTGCGCCGTTGGCCGCTGCCGAAGGCCCGGCGCCGTTGATTGCCAATCGCCTGTGGGATGCCAGCCATGTGAATGACAAATCCCAGGTCATCGCCAGCAGCAGCGGCGATAAGCAGGGCTTCCAGATCGTCAACATGGACGTGCGATTTGTCTACCGCATCGGCCTCACCGACCAGGCTGCGCTTGCCGCCATTTACAACAGCGCGGACATACCCACCCTGATCCGCAGTACCGCCAGCCGCATCCTGGTGCATGACTTCGCCTCGCGCACCCTGGACGAATTGCTCGGTGAACAACGCACCAGCCTCGCCGACGAAATTGGTCGCAGCGTGCAAGCCGATCTGCAAACACTCGACAGTGGTGTGGAGATCCTTGCCACGGTGGTCGAAGCGATTCACCCGCCCGCTGGAGCCGCCAACGCTTACCACGGTGTGCAAGCCGCGCAGATCGGCGCCCAGGCCCTGATCGCCCGGGAACGCGGCGCCGCCAGCGAGCAGACCAACCAAGCGCTGTTGCAAGCCAGCACTGCCCGGGATCAAGCCCAGGCCAACGCCCGCGAGGTGAATGCTGGCGCGCAAGCGGCGAACCTACGCTTTACCGCCGAACAAAAAGCCTACGCCGCCGCTGGCCAGGCCTTCGTGCTGGAACAGTACCTGGGTCAACTGAGCCTGGGCCTGGCCCACGCCAAGCTGCTTATTCTGGATCATCGTTTGGGTGCCGGCAGTGCGCCGACGATTGATCTGCGTTCTTTTACTTTGCCCGCCGATCCGTCGGTGCCGCGCAAAGCCGTTCAATAAGGAGTCTGTCTGTTGAGCGCTCATTCTCATGATCACGGTCATCACCATCATCACGGCCACCACCATCACCATCACGGCGATGAGCAGGCGAGCGGGCCTTTTCCTTGGCGTCGTATGGCCTGGGCAGTGTTGCTGGTGCTGTTTGCCGTGGCAGCGGCAAGCCTTGTGCAGGTGCGTTCCGGCGAGGCCACGGTGATTACCCGCTTCGGTAACCCCGCACGGGTGTTGTTGGAACCTGGCCTGGGCTGGCGCTGGCCAGCGCCGTTCGAAGCGGCGATCCCGGTGGACCTGCGCCTGCGCACCACGTCCAGCGGCTTGCAGGATGTGGGCACCCGCGATGGCCTGCGGATTATCGTGCAGGCTTATGTGGCGTGGCAGGTGCAGGGCGATGCCGACAATGTGCAGCGCTTTATGCGCGCGGTGCAGAACCAGCCGGATGAAGCGGCACGGCAGATCCGCACCTTCGTCGGTTCGGCGCTGGAGACCACCGCGGCCAGCTTTGACCTGTCCAGCCTGATCAATACCGATGCCAGCCAAGTGCGCATTGCTGATTTCGAAGCGCAGTTGCGCCAGCAGATTGATCAACAACTGCTCGCCACCTATGGCGTGCGCGTGGCGCAGGTCGGCATCGAGCGCCTGACATTGCCCTCGGTGACACTCACCGCCACGGTTGATCGTATGCGTGCCGAGCGTGAAACCATCGCCACCGAGCGCACTGCGGTGGGCAAGCGCGAAGCGGCGCAGATCCGCTCCGCCGCCGAGCGTGATGCGCGCATCGTGCAGGCCGATGCGACGGTGAAAGCCGCCGATATCGAAGCGCAATCGCGGGTCGAAGCCGCGCAGATTTATGGTCGCGCCTACGCCGGTAATCCACAGCTGTACAACCTGCTGCGCTCGCTGGACACCCTGGGCACCGTGGTTACGCCGGGCACCAAGATCATTCTGCGCACCGACGCTGCGCCGTTCCGCGCCCTGGTGGACGGGCCGAAGGACATCCAGCCATGAGCGAGCGTGACAGCCCGGACAGCCCATGGATCCAGGCCGGGCGCCTGACGTTCCTGGCGCTGTACGCGGTCACCGTGTTGGCGGCGTTGGCCTGGGCCTTTTCCAATGTGCGCCAGATCGACCCGCAGAATCGCGCCGTGGTCCTGCACTTCGGCGCCCTTGATCGCATTCAGAACGCCGGGCTGTTGCTGGCCTGGCCGCAGCCCTTCGAACAGGTGGTGTTGCTGCCGGCGGCGGACCGGGTGATCGAGCGCCGGGTAGAAAACCTGCTACGTTCCGACGCGGCGCTGCAGGCTGATCGCGTGGCCAGTTTCGCTACGCCGTTGAGCGATGCCTTGGCTGGCTCCGGTTATCTGCTGACTGGCGATGCCGGGGTAGTGCAGTTGGACGTGCGGGTTTTCTATAAGGTGACCGAGCCCTACGCTTTCGTATTGCAAGGCGAGCACGTGTTGCCTGCCCTGGATCGGCTGGTGACCCGCAGCGCTGTGGCCCTCACCGCGGCGCGGGATCTGGACACCATCCTGGTCGCCCGCCCGGAACTGATCGGCAGCGACAATGGCGCCGCCGAACGCCGTGAGCGGCTGCGCGGCGACCTGGTGCAAGGCATCAACAAACGCCTGGCGCAGTTGGCCGCCAACGGTTTGGGCCTGGGCGTCGAAGTCACCCGCGTCGATGTGCAATCAAGCCTGCCGGGCCCGGCGGTGAATGCCTTCAACGCGGTACTGACCGCCAGCCAGCAAGCCGATAAAGCCGTGGCCAATGCGCGCACCGAAGCGGAAAAACTCACCCAGAACGCCAATCAGGAAGCTGACCGCCAGGTGCAAGTCGCCCACGCCCAGGCCAGCGAACGCTTGGCCAATGCCCAGGCGCAAACCGCCACTGTCGCCAGCCTGGCCCAGGTCAAAGACCCTGGTTTGCTGTTGCGCCTGTACCGCGAGCGCATGCCGAAGATTCTCGGCCAGGCCGGTTCCGTCACCACCGTCGACCCCAAGGACGACTCCCGCTTGATCATCCAGGGAGCCGAACAATGAGCGCGCCCATGCTGACTTCCGCCGAACAGCGTAGCGCTGCCCGGCAATTGACCCTGGCCATGCTCGCGTTGGGGCTGCTGGTACTGGGCCTGGTATGGCGCTGGCTGGCGCCGGACCAGAGCGGCGTGAGCCAGTTGCTGCTGGGCGTGGCTTCGCTGTTGGTGGCGGTGCCGGTGATGCGTTCGGCCTGGTACAGCCTGCGCTTTCCGAGCCTGCACGGCATTACCGACCAATTGATTGCGCTGGCCATGCTCGGCGCCTGGGCTACCGGCGATCTGCTCACCGCGGCGCTGTTGCCGATCATCATGATCTTCGGGCATGTGCTGGAAGAGCGCAGCGTGATCGGCTCCCAGGAAGCGATCCATGCCCTGGGTAAACTCACCCGCAGCCACGCCCGCCTGGTGCAGGCGGACGGCACCATTACCGAAGTGGATAACGGCACCCTGAACACCGGCGATATCGTCGAAGTGCGCGCCGGTGACCGCGTGCCGGCTGATGGTGTCGTGCTGTCCGGCCAGGCGAGCCTGGACACGGCGCCGATTACCGGCGAGTCGGTGCCATTGGAAGCCGGCGTCGGCGTGCAGGTGTTTGGAGGCGCGATCAATCTCGATGGTTTGTTGCGCCTTGAAGTGACGCGCACCGGCAATGAGTCGACCTTGGGCAAAGTTATCGCACTGATGCAAAACGCCGAGCGTTCCAAGCCGCCGATCACCCGGCTGCTGGAGCGTTATGCCGGCAGCTATATGGTGCTGGTGCTGTTGCTGGCAGCGGTGACCTGGTTTGTCACCAATGACGCCCAGGCCATGCTCGCCGTGCTGGTGGCGGCATGCCCGTGCGCCCTGGTGTTGTCGGCGCCGGCCACGGCGATTGCCGGGATCGCCGTGGCGGCGCGCCACGGGATTCTGATTCGCAGCTCTGCGTTCCTTGAAGAGCTGGCCGACCTGACGTCGCTGGTGGTCGACAAGACCGGCACCCTGACCTTTGGCACTTTGCGCCTGCAGTCTATCGACACCACCGCGCCGGATCGCCAGGCGCTGCTGAACCTGGCGGCCAGCCTCGGCTCGGCGAGCAGTCACCCGGTCAGCCGAGCGTTGGCGGGGTTGGCGACCCAGGAACAAATGCTGGCACTCACCGACATCCGCGAGCGCCAGGGCCTGGGTGTGGTGGCGCAGACCGAGCAGGGCGAAGCGGCGCTCGGGCGCCCGGAATTGTTCGAACAGTTGGGCATCGTCACTACCGGCGTTCCCACCCATGACGGCCCGATCGCCGGGCTGGCGTTGAACGGCGAGTTCCTGGCCTGGATGTTGCTGGCCGACAGCGTCAAGCCGGAAGCGCGCCAGGCCCTGCAAGAACTGCGGGACTTGGGCCTGGGCCGCCAATTGCTACTGACCGGTGACCGCCAAAGCGTGGCCGATAGCCTGGCGCTGGATGTGGGCATCAGTGATGTCGAAGCCCAGGCCCTGCCGGAAGACAAGCTCAACCGCGTGCTGGGGGAAATCAGCAGCGGCTTCCGGCCGATGGTGGTGGGCGATGGCATCAACGACTCCCTGGCGCTCAAGGCCGGTGTGGTCGGCGTGGCGATGGGCGCGGGCGGTGCGGACATCGCCCTGGCGTCGGCTGACGTGGTGTTGATCGGCAGCGACTTGCGCCGCCTGGGCACCTGTGTGCGCTTGAGCCGCCAGTGCCGGCAGACGTTGCAGGTGAACGTGATCATCGGCTTGGGCTGGACCCTGGCCATTGTGGTGTTCGCAGCGTTTGGCTGGCTGGGTGCGGCGGGCGCCATGATCGCGGCGGTGTTACATAACCTCAGCACCTTGCTGGTGCTGGGTAACGCCGGGCGTTTATTGCGCTTCCAGGAGCCGCTGTTGAAGCTTGAAGATTAATTTTCGGAAAAATTTGCTCACAGCTGTAACGCCGATAAGGGGCCTCACTCTAGTGGTGTGTCGAGACTGAGCAATCCGTTCAGACCGGCTCCCCTACCGATTTATGAGGACTACACAATGAACATCAAACAAGCCGTTTCCGGTGCAGCCCTGGCAATCGCTGCAGCTTCCATGTTTGCCGGTGTCGCCACCCAGGTACAGGCTGCCGACGCTTCGGTTCATTGCTACGGCGTCACCTCCTGCAAAGGCATGAACGATTGCAAGACCGCCGAAAACGCTTGCAAAGGCCAGGCTGTCTGCAAAGGCCACGGCTTCAAGACCATGACCAAGGCTGCTTGCGACGAGGCTGGCGGCAAAGTCGGCGAGTAAGCGACAACCGAGTGCAACCGCAGCGGTTCAACTCCACCGCTGTGGACACTTTGCGGGAGTTCATGATGAGCAGTTCCTTCCCCTCCCTGGGTTACGGCCTGGGTTTACGCAACGAATACTATGAGCAGATCCTGGCGCAATCCCCTGCGGTGGATTGGTTCGAAGTGATCTCCGAGAATTATCTGGTGCCGGGCGGCAAAGTCTTGTACTACCTGGATGCCATAGCCGAGCGCTATCCCCTGGTGATGCACGGGGTGTCCTTGTCCATCGGCGGGCCCCATGCCCTCGATACCGATTACCTGGAGCAAATCAAACAGCTCGCCGAGCGCATCCAGCCGGCGTGGATTTCCGATCACCTGTGCTGGAGCCGCGGCAACGCGCACCAGTTGCATGACCTGCTGCCTCTGCCCTACACCGAAGAGAGTCTCTACCACGTGGCCGGCCGTGTGCGTCAGGTACAGGATGTGTTGCAGCGCCCGCTGGTACTGGAAAACGTCTCCAGCTATGTGCGCTCCAAGGCCGATGACTTTACCGAGTGGGAATTTCTCAACGCCCTGGCCCACCTGAGCGGATGCCAGTTGCTGCTGGACGTCAACAATGTCTATGTCAGTTCGCGTAACCATGGGTTCGACGCCTGGACGTTTATTCGCAACCTGCCGCCCCAGAGCATTCGCCAACTGCACCTGGCAGGGCATATGGACTACGGCGACTATGTGGTCGACACCCATGACCATCCGGTGTGCGACCCGGTGTGGGCGCTGTATCAGCAGACCCTGGAGCGTTTTGGCCCAGTGTCGACACTCTTGGAGCGCGATGACCATTTCCCGCCGTTCGACGAGTTACTCACCGAATTGAACAAGGCCCGCGAGCTGGGTGCCAGTGCCTTGGCCCGGAGATCGCTATGCGCCTGACCGACTGGCAATTGGCTTTTGAGCAGCATCTGTTATCCGAAACGTCCGTCGCCAAGAGTGGCTTTGTCGCCACCTTGCTGGGTGGGCCGACGCTGGATGTAGGCACGGGGCTGGCCATTTATCACAACGCCTACCTGTCGCGATTGCAGGAAGTGCTGCGCCATGACTTCGGCGCCATCTGGTATTGGCTGGGAGATGATGAGTTTGCCTTGCTGACCCAAGCCTATATCCGTCGATATCCCTCGGCCCACTATAGCCTGCGCTGGCTGGGTGAACGCTTTGCAGTGTTTATCCTTGAGCACCTGGTCGCAGAACAAAGTGCGCCGCTGGCTGAAATGGCGCGCTTGGAGTGGGCGTTCACCCTGGCGTTTGATGCGCCCCAGGGTGCGCCGCTGACCTTGAATGACATGGCGCAACTGGCGCCTGAAGACTGGCCGGCGTTACAGGTCACCCTCGCGCCCTCAGTGCAGCAGTTGCTTTGCCGTTTCAATACGGTGGCGATCTGGCGCGCCAGCAAGGAGCAATTGGATTTCCCCGGCAGCCAAGCTCTGAATCTGGCGCAACTCTGCCTGGTGTGGCGCCATGAGAATGTGTGCCACTACCGCAGCCTGGAGCCCGGAGAAGCCTGTGCACTGGCGGGGATGGTGACCACCGGTTGGAGTTTTTCAGAACTGTGTGCGCAGTTGGCAGTCACTTATGAAGAGGGCGCACCACTGCAAGCGGCCACATGGCTGAAGCAGTGGATCCAGGACGGTTTGCTCGAGCGACAAGTGCCATAGAAAGGTGCTATCGATCGATAGCTTCCTACTTTGTTTAGGATGGTCTACCCTCACAGCAGACGTCTGAAACAAGGGGGGACTACTCATGCTCGCGCAACTTCCACCGGCCTTACAGAATCTTCAGCTACCGCTGCGTCTTCGACTCTGGGACGGCCATGAATTCAACTTGGGCCCCGAGCCCAGTGTGACCATCGTGGTCAAGGATCCCACGGTCGTGTCCAAGCTGAGCCATCCAACGCTCGACTCTCTGGGCGAAGCTTTCGTCGAAGGCAAATTGGAGCTGGAAGGCTCCATCTCCGAAGTGATCCGGGTCTGTGATGAATTGAGTCACGCCTTGGTCGATGATGACGAGGGCAGCCGTCCGGTGCGCTCTATCCATGACAAGGCCACCGACGCGGCAGCCATTTCCTATCACTACGACTTGTCCAACGAGTTCTACCAGCTCTGGCTGGACCAGGATATGGCGTATTCCTGCGGTTATTTCGAAACCGGCAGCGAATCCATCGACCAGGCCCAACAGGATAAATTTCGCCACCTGTGCCGTAAGCTACGACTGCAGCCGGGTGAGTACCTGCTCGATGTGGGCTGCGGCTGGGGCGGACTGGCGCGCTATGCGGCGCGGGAGTTCGGGGTCAAGGTGTTTGGCATCACCCTGAGCAAGGAACAGCTGGCGCTGGCCAAGGAGCGCGTAAAAGCCGAAGGCCTGGAAGACCAGGTCGACCTGCAACTCCTTGATTATCGCGACCTGCCCCAGGACGGTCGTTTCGACAAAGTGGTGAGCGTGGGTATGTTCGAACACGTCGGCCACGCCAACCTGGCGCAATATTGCCGAACCCTGTTTGGCGCCGTACGCGAAGGTGGCCTGGTGATGAACCATGGCATTACCGCCAAGCACACCGATGGCCGCCCAGTAGGCCGCGGCGCCGGGGACTTTATCGAACGCTACGTATTTCCCAATGGTGAGCTGCCGCACCTGGCGATGATGACCGCTGAGATCAGTGAAGTCGGGCTGGAAGTGGTCGATGTCGAAAGCCTGCGTTTGCACTACGCACGCACTCTGGATCATTGGAGCGAGCGCCTGGAAGACAACCTGGAAGCGGCGGCGAAGATGGTGCCGGAGCAGGCGTTGCGCATCTGGCGTCTGTACCTGGCCGGTTGCGCTTATGCGTTTGCCCGGGGCTGGATCAACCTGCACCAGATCCTGGCGGTGAAACCTCACGCCGATGGCAGCCATGAACTGCCCTGGACGCGGGAAGATCTCTATCGCTAACCCGTTTTCCAGAACACTGGAGATCCAAATGTGGGAGGGGGCAATCCCCCTCCCACATTTTCCCTGTGTTGTTTGTTAGAGGATCGGTGAGATCAAGCGTGCCACCCGCATCCCCAATTGTTGCAGGCGGCGAGTCTCACGGCTTTCCTCCTGGCTGACCTCATGGGACAGGGCGAAATCGTCCAGCAGCATGTGTTCAACCTGGCTGGCGAAGGCTTCATCCACCGTCAGCAACATCACTTCGAAATTCAGCCGGAACGAACGGTTGTCCAAATTGGCGCTGCCAATGGCGCTGATTTCCCTGTCCACCAACACCACCTTCTGATGCAGAAACCCTGGCGTGTAGCGGAAGACCCGCACGCCTGCGCGCACCGCTTCGATGGCGTACAGGCTGGATGCGGCGTACACGATGCGGTGGTCGGGCCGCGATGGCAGCAGCAGGCGCACGTCCACCCCACGCAGCACCGCCAGGCGCAGGGCGGCAAACACGGCTTCGTCGGGAACGAAGTAGGGGCTGGTGATCCAGACCCGTTCGGTCGCCGCATGGATGGCCTCGACGAAAAACAGCGAGCAGGTTTCATAGGGGTCGGCCGGGCCACTGGCGAGCAGTTGGCAGAGCACGCCGTCTTCAGGATAGGCGTCCGGCAGAATCAGCGGCGGCAGTTCCCGTGCAGCCCAGAACCAGTCCTCGGCAAACGATTCCTGCAGGCACGCCACCACCGGGCCGGTGACCTGCACATGGGTGTCGCGCCATGGCGCCAGCGGTGGTTTCTTGCCCAGGTATTCATCGCCGACGTTATGCCCGCCGACAAACCCGGTAAGACCGTCCACCACCACGATCTTACGATGGTTACGAAAGTTGACCTGGAAGCGATTGAGCCAGCCGCTGCGGGTGGCGAACGCCTTGACCTGTACCCCGGCGTCGCGCAGCGATTGCACGTAGCGATGGGGCAGCGCATGGCTGCCGATACGGTCGTACAGCACGTAGATCGCCACGCCTTGGGCGGCCTTTTCCTTCAACAGGGCCTGCAACTGGCGGCCCAGTTCATCGTCATGAATGATGAAGAATTGGAACAGCACGGCGGTGTTGGCGTTGCGAATGGCCTCGAAGATCGCGCCGAACGTGGCATCACCATTGATCAGCAAGCGCACTTCGTTATTGGCCAGGCACGGCATGCGCCCCAGCTTGGGCATGGCGCGCAGGGAGCCATAGGCGCTGGAGTTGCGTGCCGCGAGGGCTTCCTCTACCCATGGGCGCCAGTTCAGCTCGGTAATCGCCGTGTGCATTTCCTGGTTGGCCTGGCGCCGGGCCTGGATGTAGGCGTCGAAGGTGCTGCGGCCGAAAATCAGGTAGGGGATCAGCGTCAGGTAAGGCATGAACATCAGCGACAAGGCCCAGGCGATCGAGCCTTGGGCGGTGCGGACAGTCAGTACCGCGTGAACTGCGGCGAGGCTCCCGAGAACGTGCAGCGTGGCAATGAAGTAGGCGAGCAGGTGCGGGCCAAAGAAATCCATGAACGACGTAACTCCAGGCAGTCCAGTGCGTAACAGACCATGAACGACGGCGAATGTCGCTATTTTATTTGCCGTGCAACACTGGCCGCTTTGCGGCGTCTAACGCCGACAATTACCCAGGAGTTACCCGATGAATGCTCGTCTGCTAGGTTTGGCCATGGTTGTTGGGTTGTCGCTGCCGGTGGCGGCGCAGGCGCAGATGTTGGCGCCGGGCTTGTGGGAATTGACCACCAGCAATATGAAGGTCGATAACCAGGACCTGCCGGACCTGTCGCTGATCCTCGGTCAGCTCAAGCAACAGATGACCCCTGAACAGCGCGCCATGCTCGAAAAGCAAGGCATCAACATGGCCGGTAAGGGCGTGCAGGTGTGCCTGACCCCTGCCCAGGTCGCCTCCGACTCCATCCCGCTGACCGACCCTCAATCGGGGTGCAAACAGGAAGTGACCGACAAGAGCGGCAACCAGTGGAAATTCCGTTTCAGCTGCCCGAAAGCCCAAGGCACAGGCGTGGCGACATTCCAGAGCCAGAAGGAATTCACCACCACTGTCAACGGTACGTTCAATGCCACCGGCATCCAGCAGAAGGGCAGCTTGGACAGCCACGCCCAATGGCTAGGCAAAGATTGCGGTACGGTCAAGCCACGCGCTTAACGCAGAACCTGCGAGACGGCCCTGGCCGTTGTGACAGGCCAGGTGCCCGGAAACCAGCGCGTGCTGGCTCAGAACTCGTTTTGCAAGGCTTTGTAGCCGCGCACGAGGTCGACGTTGGTGCGCGCCACGTCTTCGGAAAACTCCGAGGCACTGACACTCACCGGCGGGAATTGCGACAAGTCGGTGTTGGGCCCAATGCGAGTGGTGGAGGGCACGTAGAAGGCGGCGGGCAGGTCGCGGCCGTCGACCACTGAGTTGTGGCGCACCACGCAACCATCGCCCACGCCGCAGTTGAACAGCACGCTGTTGAAACCGATAAACACGCGATCGCCGACTGTACAGGGTCCATGGACGATGGAGCGGTGGGCGATGGAGGTGAACTCGCCGATGGTCACTGCCGCACCGGACTTGGAATGGATGACCACGCCGTCCTGGATGTTGGAGTTGGCGCCGATGGTAATCGGGTCCATGGCGCCGCTGGCGTCGACTTCGTCTGCGCGGATCACGGCATAGGGGCCGACGAACACGTTCTCGCCGATAATGACTTTGCCGCAGATGATCGCGGTTTTGTCCACGTAGGCCGATTCAGCAATCACCGGCAGGTCGCCGGTAGGGTTCTTGCGGATCATGGCTTGCTCAAGGCTGCGTAGAGGGTATTGAGGTTGTATTCGAATAGGCCGGTAAAGGTGCTGGCCGGGCCTTCTGCGGCGAGGGCGTCGGAGTACAGCGTGCCGCCGATCTGTGCGCCGCTTTCATCAGCGATCTGTTTGAGCAGGCGCGCATCCTTGATGTTTTCCATGAACACGGCTTTGACCTTGTCCTTGCGAATCTGGGTAATCAGCGCGGCGACTTCGGCGGCCGAAGGGTCACGCTCGGTGGACAAGCCTTGGGGCGCGAGGAACTGGATACCATAGGCCTGGCCCAGGTAACCGAAGGCGTCATGGGAGGTGACGATGCGACGGTTGCCCGGCGGCAGGGCGCCGAACTTGGCCTTGGCGTCGGCCAGCAGGCTATGGATCTGTTTCAGGTAGGCCTGGCTATTACTCAGGTAGGCGTTGGCGTTGTCCGGGTCGGCGGCTGCCAGCGCCTTGGTGATGTTGCTCACATAGATTTCGGCGTTGGCCAGGTTGTGCCAGGCGTGTGGGTCGGGAATGGTTTCGCCATCTTCGTCCATGGTGTGGGAAATCACGCCTTTGCTAGCGGTGACCACAGTGGCCTTGGTTTCGGTGCTGGTCACCAGGCGATCCAGCCATGGCTCGAAACCAAGGCCGTTCTTGATGATGACCTTGGCCTTGAGCAGTGCCTTGGCATCATCCGGGGTGGGTTCATAGGTATGGGCGTCAGCGTCCGGGCCGACCATGTTGCTGATCTGGATATGGTCGCCTCCGATCTGGTGGGTGATGTCATCGAGAATACTGAAGCTGGTGACCACCTGGAGTTTGTCCGCAGCGTGAGCCATCGAAAGCGGCAGTAGCAGACTGAACAGCACGAGTAGGGCGCGCATCGGGAAACACCTCATTGGGATGAAAGCAAAGGCGGGCGGCGCAACAAGCCGTGCACCGGACCGAACACCACGGACAGCAGATACCCGGCGCCCGCCACCAGCACAATGGCCGGGCCGCTGGGCAGTGAGTAGTAGAACGACAGCAACAACCCTAGCCATACCGATAGGCATCCCAGCACTGCCGATACCGCCATCAGTACCGGCAGGCGTCGGCTCCAGAAGCGTGAAGCGATGGCCGGCAGCATCATCAAGCCCACCACCATCAAGGCACCGATGGCCTGAAAACCGATCACCAGATTCAGCACCACCAGGGTCAGGAACACACCATGGGCAAGCGGGCCGAGACGGCTGACAGTCTGCAGAAACAGCGGGTCAAGGGTGTCGAGCAGCAGCGGCTTGTAGATCAGCGCCATGGCGATCAGGCTAAAACCTGAGACCCAGAGCATGCCGGTGAGGGTGGTTTGATCCACCGCCAGGGCTGAACCGAACAGCAGGTGCAGCAGGTCCAGGCGTTTGCCGGCAAGGCCCAGGATCAGTACGCCGGCAGCGAGGGAAATGGGATAGATGGCGGCGAGGCTGGCGTCTTCGCGCAGGCCGGTGCGACGGGTGATCCACGCGGCCAGGCCGGCCATGCTCAGACCGGCGCCGAGGCCGCCAATGGTCAGCGCGGGCAGGCTCAAGCCTGCGAACCAGAAGCCCAGGGCGGCGCCGGGCAAGATGCCGTGTGCCACCGCGTCACCGATCAGGCTCATGCGCCGCAGGATCAGAAACACCCCCAGCGGCGCGGTGCTGCAGGCGAGCACCAACCCGCCGATAAGTGCACGGCGCATAAACACGAATTCATGGAACGGCATCCACAGGTGGGCGCTAAGGTGCATCAGGCCACCTGCATCTGTGGTTGCGGGCGGATCAGCGCTTTGCTGGGGCCGAAGACGCAGCCGGTGTTCTTGATCTGCACCACCTGCTGGGTGTGATAGCGCACAGATGCCAGGTCATGACAGACAACGATCAGCGTGCGGCCCTCACTATGCCATGCGTGGATATGTTGCCAACACAGGGCCTGGCCGTCCTCGTCGAGGGCGGCGTGGGGTTCGTCAAGCAACAGGATCGGCGCGTCGGCCAGGCTCATGCGGGCGAGCAGGGCACGTTGCAGTTCACCTCCGGACAACGCCATCAACGGCCGATGCTCCAGGCCACTGAGGCACCAGTCGTCCAGTACCGCTTGCAAGCGTTGGCTGCGTTCCTCGCTGGTGTGCCGGGTGCCCCAGAAACCGGCGGCGACCAATTCTTGCAAGCTGATGGGGAACTGGCGATCCAAGTGTTGCTGCTGGGGCAGGAACGACAGGCCACCACGGCGTGGAACATCCATGCTGACTTTTCCCGACAATGGCTTTTGCAGGCCAGCAATGACTTTGAGCAAACTGCTCTTGCCCGTGCCGTTGGCGCCGATGATGCCGGTGAGGCTGCCTTTTTCCAGCGTCAAATCCAGTGCCGGCGTCAGTGGTTGACCGGGAGCGCCCCAGCGCAGAGCGTTACAGGTGATCATGCCAGGTCTCTCGTCCAGCGGCTTTCAGCCACGGCATCATGCGCGTGCAGGCTTTCGGCGTGGATCACTTTGAGGTGGAAGGCTTTGACCGCGTCCGAGCGTTTCAAGGCGAGGTTCAGGCGGCGAGCGGCATCTTCGCAGAACATCAGGTTCTGCCCGTTGGCCAGGGCGAAGGCTTGTTCGTCCGCACGTTTCACTGCGGTTTGCACAGCGGTGCCGAGGGCGGTTTCGGCACTGTTGATCAAATCGACTATCGCCAGCTCATTACCTTGCAGGTGAACGTGTAACTGCGCACTGCTGCGCTGGCTATGAGGCGTGGCGACAATGCCATTGGCGCTGTCGAGCCAAGCCAACACGTCTTCGTGCTGCAATGGTGAGTTGGCGAAATCCTCGAGAAATTGCTGCTGAATCAACTGCCTGGCGAGTGCGGCAGAGCATGGGCAAGTTGAGGAATAAGTAACGTCAATTTTTAGTTCCACGTGGAACATCTGGTTTTCCAACCGTGCTTCGATGCTTACCGGGTAACTTTTCCAGCCCGCTAACGGGCTGACCAGCGCCGGGCGCTTAAGCAGTAGATCGGTGTGGATACGCAGGTAGGCGTTCTTAGATAAACCTTCATGACTGGCGAGAAATCGAAGCAGTACATTACGCAGAAGTGCAGGTGTGAGCGGCTGCTGATCGAGCATTTCCAGGGCCAGGTAAAGGCGTGACATATGAATGCCACGGGCCGTGCCATCGTCCAGGCTGACGCCTGCATCGGCAGTGGCGGTCAGGCGCTGACCGTCAATCAAAATGGGCAAGGCGATGCCGCACATGCCTACCCAGTCGAGTGGCAAGGCTTGGCGTGAAGCCTGCGCGGCGATATCCGGCAGAGTCAGCGCATTCATAAGCAGGTCCATCGTTGGAAATAATTCGTCATGTTATAGTATAACAATAACCGCTACGATGAAATTTCTACCCCAGCCTTTGTTCAGTCATGTCGAGCAGGGACGCTCCTTTATCTGCGGTATATGTCATGCACAGACGTCAGCTTCTCAACTTGCTGCTGGTCAGCCCCCTGTTCACCTTGCCTTTGGGCGCCTATGCCACGCAGATTCGCAATGCACGCCTGTGGCGCTCGGACGACAAGCTGCGCCTAGTGTTCGACCTCAGCGGCCCGGTGCAATACAAGACCTTCTCCCTGACGGCTCCGGACCGCTTGATCATCGACTTAAGTGGTGCGGGCCTCAGTGGCGACTTCTCCCAGCTGGCGCTGAAGAACAGTGGGATTACCTCGATCCGTTCCGGGCATTTTGGTAAGAGCGACACGCGCATCGTGTTGGATTTGGTTGCGCCGATGCAGCTCAACAGTTTCGTGCTGCCGCCCCAGGATGGCCAAGGCCATCGCCTGGTGCTCGACCTGACCAACGCCACTCGCGCCCCCCGTCAAATCGTCGCTGAACCGCCGCCGCTAGTGACGCCGGTGGGCAAGGGGCATCCCAAACGCGACATCATCGTGGTGGTCGACCCCGGGCATGGCGGCAAAGACCCGGGTGCCGTCGGTTCCAAGGGCCAGCGCGAAAAGGATGTGGTGCTGTCGATCGCCCAGTTGCTGGCTAAACGCTTGAAACGCGAAAAGGGCTTTGACGTCAAACTGGTGCGCAACGACGACTTCTTTGTGCCGCTGCGCAAACGCGTGGACATCGCCCGTCAGCACAAGGCCGATATGTTTATCTCCGTGCATGCCGACGCCGCCCCACGGCTTAGCGCATCGGGCGCTTCGGTGTATGCATTGTCTGAGGGCGGTGCCACCTCCGCCACAGCGCGTTTCATGGCTCAGCGCGAAAACGGCGCAGACCTGCTGGGCGCCACCACGTTGCTCAATCTGAAGGACAAGGACCCGATGCTGGCCGGGGTGATCCTGGACATGTCGATGAACGCTACCATCGCCTCCAGCCTGCAATTGGGCAGCTCGGTATTGGGCAGCCTGCAAAGCATCACCAGCCTGCATCAGAAGCGTGTGGAACAAGCAGGGTTTGCGGTACTCAAGTCACCGGACGTACCTTCGATCCTGGTGGAAACCGGGTTTATCTCCAATGCGCGGGATGCCCAGCGGCTGGTCACCGCGCGCCACCAGCAAGCGGTGGCGGATGGACTTTTCGAAGGTTTGAAAAGTTACTTCCAGAAGAACCCGCCGATGAACAGCTACATGGCCTGGGTGCAGGAACAGAAGAACGCCCAGGCTTAACAGCCGGTCATTCGGCTGCAAGTGAACTTGGCACTGGCACCACCTGAGCTGGAAAAGCGGTTGAGGGTGGTCCAGCCCACACGCCGCGTGTAACCGACCCACGCCTCGCCATCGGATGCCAACCCGGTAAAGAACGTCAGCTGCCCATAGCGGCTGTTGGTCTGCGCCCAGTAGCGTTTACCGATCACTTCAAAGCCGCGCAAATAGGTGGTGCTGCCCACGGTCGCCACGCTATAGGCATTGCCCAACGGGTCCACGCACGCCAGCAGGTTGGCGCTGCGAGTGCAGTTGGCCAACAGACTGGGCGTTTGGGCGCAGGCAGGCCCTGCGGCTGCCACGAGCAGGGCGCACATCAGGTATCTCATCGAATTTTCTCTGGGTAAGAAGATGATCAAGCATTGCGCCCTTCGTCGCGTCGAACAAGGGGATTGGCTTATTTGCATTGTTATACTATAACATAAAAACACAGCCTGACCCGTGAACCGCTTCCCATGACCGAACAAGACCTTCTGGCCCAACCGCCTGCCGACTACATGAACGACGCCCAACAGCGCTTCTTCCGCGAGCTGCTGCTGGCTCAGCGCAATGAGCTGCAAGCCCGTATCGACGCTGAGTTCCAGGCGCTGCGCGAGCAGGAAACCAATAGCGACCTGGCGGATATCGGCAGTGCCGAAGAACAACGTCAATGGCAACTGCGCCTGCTGGAGCGGGAAAAGAAGCTGTTGGACAAGATCGACGATGCCCTGGAGCTGCTGGCCCGCGGTGAATACGGCTGGTGCCGTGAAACCGGCGAGCCCATCGGCCTGCAGCGCCTGCTGCTGCGCCCCACCGCGACCCTGTGCATTGAAGCCAAAGAACGTGAAGAGCTGCGCGAACGCCATAAACGGGCAGTTTGACCGGCCAACCCTGATGAGGAATACCTGATGCCCAATCGTCTCCCCGTGACCGTGTTATCCGGCTTTCTCGGTGCCGGTAAAAGTACGCTGCTCAACTACGTCTTGCGTAACCGCGACAACCTGCGGGTAGCGGTGATCGTCAATGACATGAGCGAAATCAACATCGACGGCAGCGAGGTTCAGCGCGACGTCACGCTCAATCGTTCGGAAGAAAAACTGGTGGAGATGAGCAACGGCTGCATCTGTTGCACCTTGCGTGAAGACTTGCTCGAAGAAGTCGGAAAACTCGCCAAGGAAGGTCGGTTCGATTACCTCCTGATTGAATCCACCGGTATTTCCGAGCCTCTGCCCGTGGCCGAAACCTTCACCTTTCGCGATGAAAACGAGCAAAGCCTGGCCGACATTGCGCGGCTGGACACCATGGTCACCGTGGTCGACGGTATGAACTTCCTGCTCGACTACCAGGCCGCTGAAAGCCTGGCTTCACGGGGCGAAACCCTCGGAGAAGAGGATGAGCGTTCCATCACCGACCTGTTGATTGAGCAGATCGAGTTTGCCGACGTCATCCTTATCAGCAAGATCGACCTGATCAGCAGCCGCGAGCGCGAAGAGCTGATGGCGATCCTCGAGCGCCTTAATGCCCAGGCGGAAATCATCCCGATGGTCATGGGCGAGGTGCCGCTGCACAAGATCCTCAACACCGGTCGTTTCGACTTCGAACGCGCCGCCCAGGCCCCGGGTTGGCTACAGGAATTGCGCGGTGAACATGTGCCGGAAACCGAAGAGTATGGGATCGCTTCCACCGCTTACCGTGCGCGTCGGCCCTTCCACCCACAGCGTTTTTTCGACTTTATCGACCGCCCGTGGGTGAACGGCAAGCTGCTGCGTTCCAAGGGCTTCTTCTGGTTGGCCAGCAAGCATCAGGACGCTGGCAGTTGGTCCCAGGCCGGCGGGTTGATGCGCCACGGGTTTGCCGGGCGTTGGTGGCGCTTTGTGCCAAAAAGCCAATGGCCCCAGGACGAAGAAAGCGTCGCGGCGATCATGGGAAACTGGCAATTGAATACCGGTGACTGCCGGCAGGAACTGGTGTTTATCGGGCAAAACATCGACTTCAACCAGATGCGTGCCGAGCTGGATGCCTGCTTGCTCAATGATGAAGAAATGGCCCTGGGCGTCGAAAGCTGGCGCATGCTGCCTGATCCTTTTGGCCCTTGGTATGAGCAGGTAGCCTGATGCTGGCCCCGGTTATTCCCCTGCGCCCCGTGATCCGCCAGACCCGCGGGGAAACACCGTTGGCGCTGTCAGACATTCTCGAAGATGGCGTCAACCTGGCAGTCTGGCAGCGCCATTTGCCCCTGCATATTGCCGAATTCGGCGCCTTACTGGTGGCGCTCAATGAGCCGTTAGCCGAGTCCTTGGTGATTGAGCTCGACAACGAAGACGCCGTACCTAACCTGCAGGGTTTGGCGTCCAGTTGTCGGGATCTTGAAGGTTACGACGGGTTTATTGCCGATGTGTCGTGGCTGGTCAGCGCATTCGCCTGCCTGCTCGGCGCCAGGCGTATCGGCGTGCGCCTGCGGCTGTTGGATAAGGCCATGTGCCCGCGCTTTCACGTCGACCATGTGCCGGTCCGGCTGATCACCACTTATGCCGGCATCGGCAGCCAATGGTTGCGCGAAGGTGTCATGGACCGGCGCCAATTGAGCCAGGCAGACGCTGAGCCCTCCGAGCGCATCGAGCAGATTCACTGCGGCGAAGTGGCGTTGCTCAAGGGGACGAAATGGCACGGTAACGAAGGGCATGGCCTGATCCACCGTTCGCCAGCGCTCCAGGCCGATGAGCGACGGTTGATCCTGACGCTGGATTGGCTGGCATAACCGGGTAGGATCAAGCTCTCTACACGGTCTGAATGATGCTTCCCATGCTGCAGAATATTCCCACCCACGTGATTGCCGGCCCGTTGGGCGCCGGCAAGACCAGCCTGATCCAGCACCTGCTCGCCCAGCGCCCGGCCAACGAGCGCTGGGCGGTGCTGATCAATGAGTTCGGCCAGATCGGCCTGGACGCGGCCTTGCTCACCCAAGACGATGATGGCATCGCCCTCGGTGAAGTGGCCGGGGGCTGCGTGTGCTGTGTGAATGGTGCACCGTTCCAGGTCGGGCTGAGCCGCTTGCTCCGTAAGGCCAAG
Organism: Pseudomonas sp. FBCC-B545; assembly: GCF_059134095.1. NCBI lineage: Bacteria > Pseudomonadati > Pseudomonadota > Gammaproteobacteria > Pseudomonadales > Pseudomonadaceae > Pseudomonas > Pseudomonas sp. FBCC-B545. The sequence continues at coordinate 48,308 of NZ_CP101441.1, forward strand.
CCGGATCGGTTGTTTATCGAACCTTCGGGCCTGGGCCATCCGATGCAGTTGCTCAAACAGCTGCGAGAGGCGCCATGGCAAGGCGTGCTGGCGGTACAGCCCTGTGTCCTGGTGCTGGATGCCCAGGCCTTGGCGGTGGGGAAGCCTTTGCCGCAGGCACAGCAAGAGGCATTGGCCAGCGCCGGCCTGCTGGTGCTGAACAAGGACGAGGCGCTGGATGCAGCACAACGTCAGGCGATTGAAGCGCAATTACCCGCATGCGCAGTGTATTGGACACGCCAGGCGCAATTGCCGCTTGAGCGGTTGCCAGGCTTGGATGCGCAGGCCCAAGGCGCTGTGGGTAACTTCGAGGTCCCTGAGGGGCTGGCGCAAATGCCGGCCATCTGGAGTGATCCTGCGCTGCCGATCTGTCTGAGCCAGGGCCAGGAGGGCGGCTGGAGTATCGGCTGGCGTTGGCACCCGAGCCAGCAATTCGAGATCAGCCGTCTGCATCATTGGCTATCAGGCCTCGACTGGCGGCGTGCCAAACTGGTTATCCACAGTGTCGACGGCTGGGTCTCGGCCAACGCTGTGGATAACAGCCCTCTAGTTTGGCGACCCAGCGAATGGCGGCGGGATTCGCGGATTGAATTGATCTTCAGCGAGCCACAGGATGTGGCCACCTTGCAGGAAGCACTGGCAGCCTGTCGTTACTGACGGTTCTTGGTCGCGTGGTCCTGGCGCCATTGGCTCAATTCGATCACCTCGGCGGTGGGCAACGGCTCCTTGGCCTCGAACGGGTAGGGCGCCAGCTCGATCTGCGCACTGTGGGCGCCGAACTGGGTAATGATCCCGGCATGCCGGGTTTCCCCGGTCACGGTGAATTCGAAAGTGTAGACACGTGCCAGGCGCCGCCGGCCATTGGCATCCTTGACGAAACCGATGCGTTTGAGTGCCACCGCACCATCGAGCAGTTCGATATCAAGCTTGGCGCAATGCTGCTTGACCCGCTCCAGCGCGCGCTCACGCAGGCCGTGGTTGTGCCAGACCCAGGCGGCGCCGGTCGCCAGCAGCATCAACACGAACATGTTTCCCAGGGTCAGCATTCCATGAACTCCAACAAAGTGAGAGCAGCTTAACTGTGTCGCCGGTCTGTCGTACAGGCTGCGTTTAGTCGCATACTGCGCGGCCAGAATTTCAACGGCTTGACGGAAATCTCCCGCATGAAACGCACACCTCATCTGCTTGCGATCCAGTCTCATGTGGTCTTTGGCCACGCCGGAAACAGCGCCGCCGTATTCCCTATGCAGCGGGTCGGGGTGAACGTCTGGCCGCTCAACACGGTGCAATTCTCCAACCACACTCAGTATGGACAATGGGCGGGGGAAGTGTTGGCGCCGCAGCAAATTCCGGCGCTGGTGGAAGGTATTGCCGCGATTGGTGAGCTGGGCAACTGCGATGCGGTGCTGTCCGGCTACCTCGGCAGTGCAGCTCAAGGCCGCGCGATCCTTAGCGGTGTCGCCCGCATCAAGGCGATCAACCCCAAGGCGCTGTACCTGTGTGACCCGGTGATGGGCCACCCGGAAAAGGGCTGCATCGTGCCACAGGAGGTCAGCGATTTCCTGCTGGATGAGGCCGCAGCCATGGCGGATTTCCTCTGCCCCAATCAGCTGGAGCTGGATAGCTTTGCCGGTCGCAAGCCGCAGTCGCTGTTCGATTGCCTCGCAATGGCCAAGGCCTTGCTGGCACGTGGGCCCAAGGCGGTGCTGGTCAAGCACTTGGATTACCCGGGCAAACTGCCGGACGGCTTCGAGATGCTGTTGGTGACCGAAGACGGCAGCTGGCACTTGCGTCGGCCGCTGCTGGCGTTCCCGCGTCAGCCAGTGGGCGTGGGCGACCTGACGTCGGGCCTGTTCCTGGCGCGGGTGCTGCTGGGCGATAGCCTGGTGGCAGCCTTTGAGTTCACCGCCGCGGCAGTGCATGAAGTGCTGCTGGAAACCCAGGCCTGCGCCAGTTATGAACTGGAACTGGTGCGGGCCCAGGATCGCATTGCCCATCCTCGTGTACGCTTCGAAGCCACACCGATCAGTCTGTAAGTACGCAAAAACCAGTGTGGGAGGGGGTTTACAGGTTTTGAACTAAGGCGCTTCGTCTTTGATTTCCTGATAACGCTTTTCCAGCTCCTGGCGAATCTGCCGACGCTGCTGGGCCTGCACAAAGCGGCGTTTGTCCTCGCTGTTCTGCGGCTGCAAGGGCGGCACGGCGGCGGGTTTGCGCTGGTCGTCCACGGCCACCATGGTGAAGAAGCAGCTGTTGGTATGGCGCACCGAGCGTTCACGAATGTTCTCGGTCACTACCTTGATGCCCACTTCCATCGAGGTATTGCCGGTGTAGTTGACCGACGCCAGGAAAGTCACCAGTTCACCGACATGGATCGGTTCGCGAAAAATCACCTGGTCCACCGACAGCGTCACCACGTAACGGCCGGCATAACGGCTGGCGCAGGCGTAGGCCACTTCGTCGAGATACTTAAGCAGCGTGCCGCCGTGGACATTGCCTGAGAAGTTGGCCATGTCAGGGGTCATCAATACCGTCATCGACAGCTGGGCGTTTCCGGGTTCCATAGCACACTCACGGGTTGTAGGCATTGGTTGGGGGAGGGGGCACCTCTGCGGGTGCTGAAGTCTTTGCAGCGCCATCCCTAACGGGACGCCAGTGGGCGGCTTGCCGTCACGCGCTCGGCGATCTGTTTCCATATATTGCACCGGCTTTTCAGCAGAAGTCGCGGTGTTAACCTTCAAAAGCCCATCTCAGGGCTTTTCTTACGTTCAAGGCAGACTTTTCCTTCCGCTCTTTGCGACCCTACAAAGGCGCGGCCGGAAGTGGGAAAAGCGCCAGTACCCTCAAGGAGCCCCTCGCCATGCACGCCATCAGCTTTATCCAGGACCTGGCCGTGATCATGCTGGTAGCAGGGGTCGTCACCATCCTGTTTCATCGCCTCAAACAGCCGGTGGTACTGGGCTATATCGTCGCGGGCTTCATTATCGGCCCCCATACTCCGCCGTTTGGCCTGATCCACGACGAAGACACCATCAAAACCCTGGCCGAGCTGGGGGTGATCTTCCTGATGTTCTGCCTGGGCCTGGAGTTCAGCCTGCGCAAGCTGTTCAAAGTGGGGGCCACGGCGTTTATCGCGGCGTTCCTTGAGATCGTCCTGATGATCTGGATCGGCTACGAGATCGGCCGCTGGTTCGATTGGAGCACCATGGACTCGCTGTTTCTCGGCGCGATCCTGGCGATCTCCTCGACCACCATCATCGTCAAGGCCCTCAATGACCTTAAGATGAAAGACCAGCGTTTCGCCCAGCTGATTTTTGGCGTGCTGATCGTCGAGGACATCCTGGGTATCGGCATCATTGCCTTGCTGTCGAGCATCGCCGTCAGTGGCACGGTCAGCTCCGGCGAGGTGTTCTCCACGGTCGGCAAGCTGTCCTTGTTCATGATCGTTGCGCTGGTGATCGGCATTTTGCTGGTGCCGCGCCTGCTGGCTTATGTGGCCAAGTTTGAAAGCAATGAGATGCTGCTGATCACCGTGCTGGGCTTGTGCTTCGGTTTCTGCCTGTTGGTGGTGAAACTGGAATACAGCATGGTGCTCGGGGCCTTTTTGATTGGCGCGATCATGGCTGAATCCCGTCAATTGATTAAGATCGAGGGCCTGATCGAGCCGGTTCGCGACATGTTCAGTGCAATCTTCTTTGTCGCGATAGGGTTGATGATCGACCCTCATATCCTGCTGCAATACGCCTGGCCGATTGCGGTGATCACCGTGGCGGTGGTGCTGGGCAAGATGCTGTCCTGCGGCCTGGGAGCCTTTATCGCCGGCAATGATGGCCGCACTTCGCTGCGGGTCGGCATGGGGCTGTCACAGATTGGCGAATTTTCTTTCATCATTGCAGCATTGGGAATGACCCTGCAGGTGACCAGCGACTTCCTGTATCCGGTGGCGGTGGCTGTTTCGGCGATTACCACGCTGCTGACGCCCTACCTGATTCGCGGCGCCGATCCACTGTCATTGAAGATCGCAGCGGTAATGCCCAAGCGCATGAGCCGGGTCTTCGGCATGTATGGCGAGTGGCTGCGCAGCATCCAGCCTCAGGGCGAGGGGGCGATGCTGGCCTCGATGATTCGCAAGATCATCCTGCAAGTAGGGGTCAACCTGGCACTGGTGATCGCGATCTTCTTCGCGGGTAGTTATTTCGCCGCACGCATCGGCGGGTACCTGGAGGGATGGATCAGTGATCCGAGCTGGCAGAAGGCATTGATCTGGGGTGGGGCACTGCTGTTATCGCTGCCGTTCCTGATTGCGGCGTATCGCAAGCTCAAGGCACTGTCGATGTTGTTGGCAGAGATGAGTGTGAAGCCGGAGATGGCCGGGCGGCATACCCAGCGCGTGCGACGGGTGATTGCGGAGCTGATCCCCATCTTGTCACTGCTGGTGATCTTCCTGCTACTGGCAGCCTTGTCGGCCAGCATTCTGCCGACCAACAAGTTGCTGGTGTTGATCGCCGTGGTCACGGCGGCGGTGGCGGCGGTGCTCTGGCGCTGGTTTATCCGTGTGCATACGCGGATGCAGGTGGCCTTGTTGGAAACGCTGGATAACCACAAGGATACGCAGTAGGAGCGAGCGTGCTAGCGATAACGCGGGAAACCTGACAACCAGTGGCGCCCTCAGGTTTCTCGCGAGCAAGCTCGACTCCTGCAAAGGCCTCAGCTTTCCAGCCAGACGTCCCGCGCCCAGTGCCATACCGATTCCCAGGTTTCTTCGGTAACGAGTTCTTCTTCGCCGGACCACAGCACCACGGTGCCGTCTTCCTCGACGCAATAGTAGTCATCGCCGTCCTGGCAGATCGGGATCATGCTGCGATCAACGCCGGCATCCCAGGCGTTGGCGGCAACCTCTGGCAGGTAGGTGTGGGATTGTGGGTCGGTGACGGTCACCGGCTCCAGGCTGCCGTACACCACATCACTGACGGTCAGCAGGAATTCGCGGAAGACAAACGGGATGTCGATGAACAGTTGTTCTTCGATTTCCACCAGTTGGTCTTCGTCAGGCAGCTCCAAAGGAACCGGGACCGGTTCGTTGGCTTCACGCAATTGTTCGATGATTTCTTCCACGGCCGGGATCCTCTTGCTAGATGGCGCGGTTTATAGGGGCGTTTTATACAGTAGCTCGCTATAAGTGCAACCGTGAAATAGAAAACCCCGGACATGTCCGGGGTTTTTGTTACCGCTTGCTCAAACGTGCAGGTTTCAGCCGTTCTGGCGGATACCGGCCACCAGCCATGGCTGGTCCTCGCCCTGGGCACGTTCCATGTTCCAGCTTTCGCTGAACACTTCGCCCTGGTCGAAGCGCGAGGTCTTCGACACGCCGCTGAAGGTCAGGGTGGCGATAGTTTTGTCGGCGCGATCATCCACACCGTCCAGTTGAACGCGCAGGTCGTCGATGTAGGTCGACTGGAACGCGTCACCGATCTCGGCACGTTCGCGCTTGAGGAACTCCAGCAGTTGCGGGGTCACGAACTCGGAGATCTTGTCCATTTCGTTGGCGTCCCAGTGTTGTTGCAGGGACTGGAAGTGGCTGCGGGCCGCTTCGACGAAACGCTCTTCGTTGAACCAGGCCGGTGCGTTGATCACCGGACGGGCGGCAGCGGCAGGTGCTGCCGAACCACCGAAGATCGAACCCATGGCAGGCTTCTGCTCGAATACTTCACGCTGCATTGGCGCGCCGGCTGGAGCCAGGTGCTCCTGCTGCTTGCGACGACGGGCGGCGATAAAGCGGAAGATCACGAAAGCAATGACGGCCAGGATCAGGATATCGAAAATCTGCATGCCCTCGAAGCCGCCGCCCATGAACATGGAGGCGAGCAGGCCACCGGCAGCGATACCGGCCAGAGGGCCCAGCCAGCGCGAAGCACCGCCGGCCTTGGCAGCAGCGCCAGCGGCACCGGCTGCGCCCGCAGTGGCGGCTGCACCGCCGGCACCGGCGCTTGGAGCCATCTGGCTGGTCTGGTGAGTCGGCGCCGCGCCCGAGCTTTTGCCGCCACCGAAGCGTTTGGCGTTGGCGTCGAGGCTCATCGTCAAGCCGATGCACAACGCCATGGCGATGCTAAGAAAACGTTTCATAAAGGGAATTCCCATTTGTGGATTGCACGCGCGCCATGTTGCACAGGTGTCGTGACAGTGGCTAGCGGCATAATGTTTCGGGCTTTTGCGTAAGACCGAATCCGAAGGGTCTGTAGGACGTTTTACAGATATTGGCGCGTCCTCGTGAAATACAAGGGAGCAGCCGTAACCTTCATGTTGAACCGTTCTCTGTAGGAGCGAACTCGCTCCTACAGGTGAAGCGTGTCAGACCGCTTCGAGTTTCGCGTAGCCCATCATCAGCCACTTGCTGCCTTCGGCGAAGTTCACCTGCACCCGCGCCTGGGCACCGGCGCCTTCGAAGTTAAGGATCACCCCTTCGCCGAAGATCGCATGCCTGACCTGCTGGCCCAGGCTGAACGGGGTTTCCGGAATCTCGGAACCTGCGAACATGGTGCTGGAGTTTTGCTGCTGACCACCGCCGAACGGGCGGCTGACGCTGTTGGAGAGGCGCACTTCCTGGATCAGCCCTTTCGGCACTTCACGTACAAAGCGCGACACCTTGTTGTAGGTTTCGCTGCCGTACAGGCGTCGGGTCTCGGCATAGGTCATCACCAGGTTCTGCATCGCCCGGGTAATGCCCACATAGGCCAGGCGGCGTTCTTCCTCGAGGCGGCCGGGTTCTTCCAGGCTCATCTTGTGGGGGAACAGGCCTTCTTCCATGCCCACCAGGAATACGTAGGGGAATTCCAGGCCCTTGGCGCTGTGCAAGGTCATCAGCTGGATGCTGTCTTCGTGCTCATCGGCCTGGGTATCGCCGGCTTCCAGCGACGCGTGGCCCAGGAAGGCGGCGAGCGGCGTCAGCTCTTCGTCCTCGTCGGTATTTTCGAAGGCGCGGGCGGCGCTGACCAGTTCCTCGAGGTTTTCTACCCGGGCCTGGCCTTTCTCGCCTTTTTCCGCTTCGTGATAAGCGATCAGCCCGGACTGCTCGATCACGGTCTGGGTCATAAGGTGCAGGGGCATTTCGGCGCACTTGGCGGCCAGGTTCTCGATCAGCTCGACAAACACGCCCAAGGCCCCGGCGGCGCGGCCGGTCAGGCCTTTGTTGGCGATCAGCAAACGCATGGCTTCCCACATCGACACATCGGCATGGCGTGCATGGTCGCGGATCGCCTCGACGGTTTTCTCGCCGATACCGCGGGCCGGGATGTTGATCACCCGCTCCAGTGCCGCATCGTTGCCACGGCCCTCGAGCAAGCGCAGGTAGGCCATCGCGTTCTTGATTTCCGCCCGTTCGAAGAAGCGCTGACCGCCATAGATACGGTAGGGAATGCGTTCGCGCAACAAGGCTTCTTCCAGCACCCGCGATTGGGCGTTGGAGCGGTACAGAATCGCGATATCGCTGCGCGCCAGGCCGGTTTTCAGCGCGCTTTCGATGGTTTCCACCACGTAGCGCGCTTCATCGTGCTCGTTGAACGCCGCGTACAGGTTGATCGCCTCGCCTTCGCCGCCGTCGGTCCACAGCTCTTTGCCCAGGCGCCCGGTATTGTTGGCGATCAAGGCATTGGCGGCCTTGAGGATCCCGGCGGTGGAGCGGTAGTTCTGCTCCAGGCGAATGGTCACCGCGTCCGGGAAGTCTTCGGAGTACTGGTAGATGTTCTCGATTTTCGCGCCGCGCCAACCGTAGATCGACTGGTCGTCATCGCCCACCACCATCAGGCTGTCGCCGCCCTTGGCCAGCAGGCGCAACCAGGCGTATTGCACGGCGTTGGTGTCTTGGAATTCGTCTACCAGGATATGGCGGAAGCGCTTCTGGTAATGGGCCAGCAAACCGGGGTTGTCACGCCACAGGTCGAGGGCGCGCAGCAACAGTTCGGAGAAGTCGATCACGCCGGCACGCAAACACGCCGCCTCGTAGGCTTCATAAATGCTGCGCATGGTAGCCAGGAACAGATCGCCGCTGGCCTGGATATGCTGCGGGCGCAGGCCCTCGTCCTTTTGGCCATTGATAAACCATTGGGCCTGGCGCGCCGGCCAACGCTGTTCGTCGAGGCCCAGTTCGCGGATCACGCGCTTGACCAGGCGTTGCTGGTCGTCGCTGTCGAGAATCTGGAAGGTCTGGCTCAGCCCCGCTTCCTGCCAATGCGCCCGCAACAGGCGGTGCGCCAGGCCGTGGAAGGTGCCCACCCACATGCCGGCCGGGCTGATGCCCATCAACTGCTCGATGCGATGGCGCATCTCGGCAGCGGCCTTGTTGGTGAAGGTCACCGACAGGATGGAATGTGGGGACGCGTTTTCGACCTGGATCAACCAGGCGATACGGTGCACCAGCACTCGGGTTTTACCGGAGCCAGCACCGGCCAGGACCAACTGACGGCCAACGGGGGCCGCTACGGCCTGGCGTTGGGCATCGTTGAGGGAGTTCAACAAAAGAGAGAGATCATCGCGCATCGACGCATTCTATGGGCCTAAGGGGGCTCGGGCAAATCTCAATGCCAGGTGGTCGACGCAAAACATCCGGAGCGCTGTCGACCGGGCAGACATTCTGCCGAGGGGGATGACCGGTTGGTCATGGGCCGCAGCCCGCGCCGCGTCTTGCTCAAGCCGTCTGCGCCAAAGGTTTGCGGGCCATTGCCGAGGTTTTTTTATGACTTGGAGCAGTTTGGCCCAGGCACTTGCTTGTGTATGCTCCGTCGACGTTCCGGGCTCACCATTATAAGAACATCGCCTATGACCCTTAGCACCGACCTGTTAGGCCCCTCGGCGGCGCCTGCGCAGCTCATCCGTAAACACTATGCAACCGAAATGGCGGTCGAGCGCACACGCCTGCTATATCAGGGGTCGCTGCTGCCGACATTGCTGATGTTGGTCAACGGCCTGGTCTGTGCCTGGTTGCTGTGGAACCCCGAGCAATATCTGCTCGATAGCATCTGGCTGCTCTGGTTGCTGGCTCTGGTGGCGATGCGTGTGATTCAGGTGGCGGCCTTTGATTCGGCAATGCCCAGCCGCCAGGCCCAACCGGTGTGGCGGCGTATGTTCATGCTCGGCTCGGCAGTCAGTGGCCTGACCCTGTCCGTCGCGGCTATTGCCCTGGTGCCCGCCGACAGCTTTATGCACCAGGCCTGGGTGTTTGGCCTGATCGGCGCGGCCTCATTATCGGCCAGCGTGGCCTATGCCGTGAGCCTTTGGGCCTTCCTGTCGTTTGCCTTGCCGTGCCTGGTGCCGGCCATCGCCTATCTGTTCTGGAATGGCGCCCCCCAGCAGCAGGGCTGGGGGGTGCTCGGCCTGATCCTGCTGGCGTCCCTGAGCCTGGTGGCCTGGCAAATCAACCGCCTGATCCAACACGGGCTGTTGCGACGCTTCCAGAACCAGGCCCTGATCGAGCATTTGCAACAGGCGCAGCAACGCAGCGAACAATTGAACCTGGAACTAGTGCGTGAAGTCGAGCAGCGCCGCCAGGTGGAGCAGGACTTGCGCGAGGCCCAGGTTCGCCTGCAAGACCGCGTGGCGCGACGCAGCCAGGAGCTGGATGCCGCCAGCCTTGCCCTGAATAAAAGCGAAGCGCGCCTGGCCATGGCCCTGCAAGCCAGCGAACTGGGACTGTGGGATTGGAACCTGCAAACCGACGAAGTCCACCACACCCAACTCAAGGAGCTGTTCGGCCTGGAGCCCGAGTACGTCACGGCGATGCTCAGCCACCTCAAGCCGCGCCTGCACCCCGACGACCTGCCGCTGCTCAAGCGTGCGCTGGTGGAGCATCTCAAAGGCCGTAGCGAGGACTATCAGGTGGAGTACCGGGTGCGCCATGGTGACGGGCATTGGGTGTGGATCCAGGACCGTGGCCGTGCGGTGGAGCGTGCGCCCAACGGCCGCGTGACCCGCATGCTCGGCACGCGCCGCGACATCAGCGCCAGTAAGGCGCTGGAAGAACAGCAACGGCTCGCCTCGACGGTGTTCGAGGCGGCCAGCGAAGGCATCGTGATCCTCGATCCAGAGTACGCGCTGATCGCAGTGAACCAGGCATTCAGCCGTGTCACCGGTTTTGACATCGACGACATGCTTGGCCGCAATGTGGTGGAACTGCCCAGCAGCCGAGATGCGCGACGCCACTTCCCGGTGATCCGCCAGGCGCTGCTCAGCCACGGTACCTGGCAGGGCGAGTTGGTGGAAACGCGCAAGAACGGTGAGCTCTACCCGCAGTGGCTGCAACTGAACGTAGTGCGCGATGTCCGGGGAAACGTCAGTCATATCGTGGGCTTTTTTGCCGATCTTTCGGCGCGGCGCGAGTCCGAGGAGCGTATGCGCTACCTCACTCACTATGATGAACTGACCGGCCTGGCCAACCGCTCGCTGTTTCGCGAACGCCTGCGCGAGGCCCACCAGCGTGTGCGCCAGGGCGGGCGCAGCCTGGCGCTGCTGCATATCAACCTGGACCGCTTCAAGTTGCTCAATGACAGCTTGGGCCATGAAGTGGCCGACCAGTTATTGCAGAAAATGGCCCGGCGTTTGATCAACGCGTTGCCTGAAGCCGACACCATTGCGCGCCTGTCCGGTGACGAGTTTGCCGTGCTCTTCGACGCCTACGGCAACCTGTCGAGTCTGGCACGGGTGGCGACGCGGCTGCTGGCAAAACTGCGTGTACCGGTGACGGTGGAGGGGCATGAGCTGGTGGTTAGCGCCTCAATGGGGGTTAGTCTGCTGCCGGATAATGCGCGGGAAATTTCTGCGCTGGTCAGCCAATCGAATATGGCCATGCAGCACGCCAAGCACTTGGGCGGGAATAATTTCCAGTTTTACACCGACAGTCTGCAAGCCAGCACCCTAGAACGTTTGCAGCTGGAAAACCACCTGCGTAAAGCCATCGAGGAGCGTCATCTGAGTGTGTTCTACCAGCCTAAACTGTGCCTGGCCACCGGTAAGCTGAATGCCGCCGAGGCGCTGATCCGCTGGGAGCATCCGCAATGGGGCATGGTGCCGCCGGGGGACTTTATCGGCCTGGCCGAAGAAACCGGCTTGATCGTGCCGCTGGGCGAGTTCGTGCTGCGCCAGGCGTGTTGGCAGGCTTGTGAGTGGCAGCGTCAGGGGCTCGCGCCGATTCGGGTATCGGTCAACCTGTCGGTGCATCAGTTGCGCCAGGGCAAGCTGGTCAGCCTGGTGCGCCAGGTCCTGGAAGAAACCGGCCTGGACTCGCAATACCTGGAGCTGGAGCTGACTGAAAGCCAGTTGCTCGACAGCGTTGAACACATCATTGCCACCTTCCAGCAGTTGCGCGACCTGGGGGTGAAACTGGCCATCGATGACTTTGGCACGGGTTATTCGTCCCTGAGCTACCTCAAGCGCATTCCGGTGGACTACGTGAAGATCGACCAGACCTTTATCCGTGGCCTTGGCCAGGGGCGTGAGGATGCGGCGATCACCCGGGCAATCATCGCCATGGCCCATGGGTTGGCGCTCAAGGTCGTGGCCGAAGGCGTGGAAGATCAGCAGCAGCTGGAGTTTCTTCGCGGTGAGCAGTGCGATGAAGTGCAGGGTTATCTAATCAGCCAGCCGATGCCGGCCGAAGGGCTGGCGGATTTGTTACGCAAAAATGCAGATTTTTCTTAACGCAGCGTAGGCTGAATATATGGCTACATAGCGCCTGCCCGCTGAAACCAGAGGGGGAGCAGGGCGATTTAGTGATGCATCGAACGGGCAAAACGAGAATTCTTGTAGTATAACTACAAGCTTGCTACATCCCTGGCGCCTGCCAATAACAAGAGTCCTGCCCTTTGAACCTGTTGCAACATATCGCCCAGTCGCGCCACCTGTTACGCAAATCGGAACTCAAGGTTGCCGATCATGTGCTGCTTGATCCTGCGGCCGTGATGCACAGTTCCATGGCCGACCTGGCCCACAGCGTGGGCATCAGTGAGCCGACCATCGTGCGCTTCTGCCGCGCCATTGGCTGCTCCGGGTTCCAGGATCTGAAACTCAAGCTGGCACAAAGCCTGGCGGCCGGCGCGAGCTTTGGCCAGTTTGCGATCCATGAAGACGACTCTGTTGCCGACTACAGCCTGAAAATCTTCGACACCACCTTGCATACCCTGATGGAAGTGCGCGAGAAGCTCGACCCGGTGGAGCTGCAAAAAGCCGTAACTGCCATGTCCCAGGCCCAGCGCGTCGAGTTCTATGGCTTTGGTGCCTCGGGCGCGGTGGCGGCCGATGCCCAGCACAAGTTCTTTCGCCTGCTGCTGACGGCTGCGGCCTACAGCGACCCGCACATGCAGGCAATGTCGGCCGTTACATTGAAGCCCACTGACGTGGCGATCTGTATATCCCAGTCCGGTCGTTCCAAAGATTTGCTGATCACCGCCAATCTGGTGCGTGAGAGCGGCGCTTCGCTGATTACCCTGTGCCCGAGCCAGACGCCATTGGCGGAGTTGTCCACGGTGAACCTGGCGATCGACGTGCATGAAGACACCGAAATCTACACGCCGCTGACCTCGCGCATCGCTCATCTGGTGGTGATCGACGTGCTGGCGATGGGCGTGGCCATGGCCCGTGGCCCGAGCCTGGTCAACCACCTCAAGAGCGTGAAGCGCAGCTTGCGCAGCCTGCGCCTGTCGCCCAAATCCGTCAAAGCCCTCGACGACTAAAAATTGTACACAGTAAAAAATGTGGGAGGGGGCTTGCTCCCGATAGCGGAGTGTCAATCACCCATTCATTGACTGACCCACTGCTATCGGGAGCAAGCCCCCTCCCACATTGGAATCTATTGTGTGTCCAGAATCTTCATCAGGCTGTCATCGCCCCGTCATCCCCCGCGTCCACCCTGTACTCCCCCGTACTCGCATTGGGAGACTCCAAATGACCCGGCACTACGAAGACAGCAACAGCACCGTCAAGACCCGTCGTCAGCAGGAAGACCAGCGCCGCATGGCGTTCCGTCGCGCCATCGAAGACCGTTGCGAAGAGCGCCAGTTGCTCCAGAGCATCACTGACTACCCGGAACTCCATTGGCAGGCACCCGTGGCCGCCCAGCGAAACGCTCAGCCAACGCGCTGATCTGCACCCGTTCGCTGCGGATAAAGCCCAGGAACGCGTGAGCCACTGGTGACAGGCGTTTAGCCTTGGCCTGCACCAGGCACCAACTGCGGTACAGCGGCAGTTCTTCCACCGGCAGCTCCTTGAGCCCGCCGGTGGCCAGTTCCAGGTTCAAGGCGTGGCGCGTCAGCAGGGCCACACCCAAACCTGCGACCACGCACTCACGCTGCGCCTCGGCCGACGCCACTTCTACCGTCTGAGTGAAATGCACGCGTTTTTCCTTGAAGTACTCCTCGCAGGCCAGCCGTGTACCGGAGCCCGGTTCGCGGATAAGCAGCGTGTAAGGCTCCAGGTCTTGCAGGCGCAGCGGCCCTTGCAAGCTCAACGGATGATCTGGCAGCGCTACGGCGACAATCGGGTTGTTGAGAAACGGCAGGAACTCCAGGCCCATGTCCTGGGGCACCATGGACATGATAACCAGGTCATCGCGGTTATCCGAAAGCCGGCGAATGACCTGGGCGCGGTTGACCACGGTCAGATGCAATTGCACTTCCGGATGCTGGCGCTTGAAGGCGGCAAACAGGTGCGGCACGAAATACTTGGCGCTCGATTCCACCGCCAGTTTCAGCTGGCCCTGCAGCGAGCCCTGCATGTCCGATAGCTGCATATCGAGGTTTTCCAAGCGCCCGAAGATATCGCGGCTGGCGCGCTGCAGGGCTTCGGCCGCCTCGGTCATGTAAAGTTTTTTACCAACATAATCGAACAGCGGTTGGCCGATCAGCTCTTCCAGCTGGCGAATCTGCAGGCTGACAGCGGGTTGCGTGAGGGACATTTCCTCGGCTGCGCGGCTGTAGGAGCGCAGATCGCAGACCTCATGAAAGATCTGCAATTGACGTAATGTCAGTCTCATCAGTGACTTACGCATCATTTACCTCCCTTCACCCCAGGCTATCCGGCCAACTATAAGTCTTTACTTATGCATGACCCAATAATTATTGATTTTTGTTAATCCCTTGACGGGCTTAGTGTGTGTCTCGCGACTGTCATGAAACATTTGGTCACGCGCCGACCCAGTTCCATCAGGTCGAAGACGCAGCAATCGGCTCAAGGGAATTTCCAAGTGATAAAAAAGATCCTGATCGCCAACCGTGGTGAAATTGCCGTACGAATCGTACGTGCCTGCGCCGAGATGGGCATTCGCTCGGTCGCGGTCTACTCGGACGCCGACCGCCACGCGTTGCACGTCAAGCGTGCCGACGAGGCTCACAGCATTGGTGCCGAGCCCCTGGCCGGCTACCTGAACCCGCGCAAGCTGGTGAACCTGGCGGTGGAAACCGGTTGCGACGCCCTGCACCCCGGCTATGGCTTCCTGTCAGAAAATGCTGAACTGGCGGACATCTGCGCCGAACGCGGGATCAAGTTCATTGGCCCGTCGGCCGAAGTGATCCGCCGCATGGGCGACAAGACCGAAGCGCGCCGCAGCATGATCAAGGCCGGTGTGCCGGTTACGCCGGGCACCGAAGGCAACGTTGCTGACATCCATGAAGCCCTCACCGAAGGCGACCGCATCGGTTACCCGGTGATGCTCAAGGCCACTTCCGGTGGCGGCGGTCGTGGCATCCGCCGTTGCAACAGCCGCGAAGAGCTCGAACAAGCCTTCCCCCGTGTTATCTCCGAAGCCACCAAGGCGTTCGGTTCGGCGGAAGTGTTCCTGGAAAAATGCATCGTCAATCCCAAGCACATCGAGGCGCAGATCCTCGGCGACAGCTTTGGCAACGTGGTGCATTTGTTCGAGCGTGATTGCTCGATCCAGCGTCGCAACCAGAAACTCATCGAAATTGCTCCAAGCCCCCAGCTGACCCCCGAACAGCGCGCCTATATCGGCGACCTGTCGGTGCGCGCCGCCAAGGCCGTTGGCTACGAGAACGCCGGCACCGTGGAGTTCCTGCTCGCCGAGGGCGAGGTGTACTTCATGGAGATGAACACCCGGGTGCAGGTGGAACACACCATCACCGAAGAAATCACCGGGATCGACATCGTGCGTGAGCAGATCCGCATAGCCTCGGGACTGCCGCTGTCGGTGAAACAGGAAGATATCCAGCACCGTGGTTTCGCGTTGCAGTTCCGTATCAACGCCGAAGACCCGAAGAACAACTTCCTGCCCAGCTTCGGCAAGATCACCCGTTATTACGCACCCGGCGGCCCCGGCGTACGCACCGACACGGCGATCTACACCGGCTACACCATCCCGCCGTTCTACGACTCCATGTGCCTGAAACTGGTGGTGTGGGCGTTGACCTGGGAAGAGGCCATGGACCGCGGCCTGCGAGCCCTGGACGACATGCGCCTGCAAGGCGTGAAGACCACCGCCGCCTACTACCAGGAAATCCTGCGCAACCCGGAATTCCGCAGCGGCCAGTTCAACACCAGTTTCGTGGAAAGCCACCCTGAGCTGACCAACTACTCGATCAAGCGCAAACCCGAAGAGCTGGCCCTGGCCATCGCCGCCGCCATCGCCGCCCACGCAGGCCTGTGAGGAACATTCCAATGACTAAAAAGATCTTCGTAACCGACACCATCCTGCGCGACGCCCACCAATCGTTGCTGGCCACCCGCATGCGCACCGACGACATGCTGCCGATCTGCGACAAGCTCGACAAAGTCGGCTACTGGTCCCTGGAAGTCTGGGGCGGCGCGACCTTCGATGCCTGCGTGCGCTTCCTTAAGGAAGACCCGTGGGAGCGCTTGCGCAAACTGCGCGCCGCGTTGCCCAACACGCGCCTGCAAATGCTGCTGCGCGGCCAGAACCTGCTGGGCTACCGCCACTACAGCGATGACGTGGTGAGGGCTTTCGTGGCCAAGGCGGCGGTTAACGGTATCGACGTGTTCCGTATCTTCGACGCCATGAACGACGTGCGTAACCTGCGTGTGGCTATCGAAGCCGTCAAGGCCGCTGGCAAACATGCCCAGGGCACCATCGCCTACACCACCAGCCCGGTGCACACCGTCGAGGCTTTTGTGGCCCAGGCCAAGCAGTTGGAATCCATGGGTTGCGACTCGATCGCGATCAAGGACATGGCCGGCCTGCTGACCCCGTACGCCACCGGCGAACTGGTCAAGGCGCTGAAAGCCGAACAGAACCTGCCGATTTTTATCCATTCCCACGACACCGCCGGTTTGGCCGCGATGTGCCAGCTCAAGGCCATCGAAAACGGTGCCGATCATATCGATACCGCCATCTCCAGCTTCGCCTGGGGCACCAGCCACCCGGGTACCGAGTCGATGGTCGCCGCGCTTAAAGGCAGCGAATTCGACACGGGCCTGGATCTGGAACTGCTGCAGGAGATCGGCCTTTACTTCTATGCAGTGCGCAAGAAGTACCACCAGTTTGAAAGCGAATTCACCGCGGTCGACACTCGCGTGCAAGTCAACCAGGTGCCGGGCGGGATGATTTCCAACCTGGCCAACCAGTTGAAAGAGCAGGGCGCCCTCAACCGCATGAGTGAAGTGCTGGCCGAAATCCCCCGTGTGCGTGAAGACCTGGGCTTCCCCCCACTGGTCACCCCGACCTCGCAGATCGTCGGCACCCAAGCGTTCTTCAACGTGCTGGCCGGCGAGCGCTACAAGACCATCACCAACGAAGTGAAGCTCTATCTGCAAGGCGGCTATGGCAAGGCGCCCGGCACCGTGAACGAGAAACTGCGTCGCCAGGCCATCGGCAGCGAAGAAGTGATCGACGTGCGTCCGGCCGATTTGCTCAAGCCGGAAATGACCAAGCTGCGCGGCGAAATCGGCGCGTTGGCCAAGTCCGAAGAAGACGTGCTGACCTATGCCATGTTCCCGGACATTGGGCGTAAATTCCTTGAAGAGCGCGACGCGGGCACCCTGGCACCGGAAGTGCTGCTGCCGATTCCGGAAGCCGGCGGCGTGGCCCGTGCCGGCGGCGAAGGTGTGCCGACCGAATTCGTCATCGATGTGCATGGCGAAAGCTACCGCGTCGACATCACCGGCGTGGGGGTGAAGGCCGAAGGCAAGCGCCACTTCTACCTGTCCATCGACGGCATGCCGGAAGAAGTGGTGTTCGAACCGCTCAATGAGTTTGTCAGCAGCGGCGGCAGCAAGCGCGAGCACGCCACCGAGCCGGGCCATGTGAGCACGGCGATGCCGGGCAATATCGTCGACGTGTTGGTCAAGGAAGGCGATGTGGTCAAGGCTGGCCAGGCTGTACTGATTACCGAAGCCATGAAGATGGAAACCGAAGTGCAGGCAGCGATTGCCGGCAAGGTGACCGCCGTTCATGTGGCCAAGGGCGACCGGGTCAACCCTGGCGAAATCCTGATCGAGATCGAAGGCTGATTACAGCCTTCGAGGCTAACGTTTAATCCTCGGGGGGGCAGGTGCCCCCCTTTTTTTTGCCCGCTATTGAGCGTTCGGCAGCGTTAGAAGCTCACCTTCCACTGGCCCATCAGGCCTTGGTCGCGACCGTGGTTGCCGCTTTGGCTGGTATAGGCCAGGCCGACACTGTGTTGGGTCGAGAAGGTCAGGTCCAGGCCGGCTTGCAGGTCCAGGCTGTCGCGGTCCAGGGCCGTACCAGTGATGCTGAACGCATCGATCAGGGCCGGCGCATAGCGCGAGGATTGGCGGACCTGGCTGGCGACGTCGCCATAGAGGTGTTTCCAACTGGTGCTCAGGTGGGGCGTGAGGCTCATCTTGTTGTCGAACTGATACACCGTCGCCAGGCGCAGGCCCAGGGTGCTGTTCAGGTTTCGTTGGGTTTGTGGGCCGACATTCAACGCGGTAAAGCCGCCGCTTTCTTTGAAGCGTTCGCGTTGGTAGCGCTGGTAACCGAGGCCAACGAAGGGTTCGACGCTGGAATCGCCACTGCCCAGTTGATAGCCCAGTTCGGAGAACAGCGTTTGACTGTGAGCTTTGTAGCTGCCTTTGAGCGACTCCGCGTAATTCAGAAGGCTGACGCTGCGCTTGTTCTGCCCGGCATGGTTGCTGTAGATCGCTCCAAGGCGCAGGGCCAATGGGCCATCCTGGCGCACGGCATAGCCGCCCAGGTGCCAGCTGTCCAGATCGGCGGCGAAACGTGAGGCGTCTAAGCGGCTGGAGGTTTTGGCGCCCATGACACCTACCCGCCAGGCTGGGTCGATTGCCCAGTCGGCACCCAGCAGCAGGCCTTGGGTATCGTGTTTCAAGCCAGCACTGCCGTGTTGTGAACCAAGGCTGCCGCCATTGCCCAGGCCCTGCACCCAGAAGTGGCCAGCGTCGTCAGTAGGCAGTGTGCGCAAGGTGGAGAGCAATTGGCTGCTCAGGTGCTGCGTGGTGCGTTGGGTCGCGGCGGCCAGGTTGGCGTTTTGACTACCGGCCAATTGCTCAAGGACTGCACCGATGCCTCCGGGCTGTTTGCTCAGTTGGTCGAGTTTTTTCTGCATGTCCTTGAGCTCTTCGGCGCTCATCTCGCCGGATGCAACCAGCTGAATCAAGGCCGGTTCCAGCACCTTGGCGACTTGCAGACCATTGTGCGAGGTGGCCTGCTGCGTAAGGAAACCGTCGAAAGGCGGAGGAATGGGCGGGGCGCCGAACCCGGACATGAACTCCCACTGAGCGGGAGCGGCGTCGTAGGGTGACCGATATTCGATATCGCCGCGCGCGTGCACAGGTTGAAAACTTGCGGCTGCCGCAAGGCTGATGACTATCGCGATTCTTTGCAGTGTAAAGGGCATGAATTCCCAACCTCTGATGAATGAGGCCGGGAATTTAGCGGGGGCGCGGGACGATAACTGTCAGGCCATTGACCGCTGGTTTGCGGGAGTTGTCTTCAGTGAGATGCGATTAAAAACTCATGGGCTCGACAGCATTATCAGACCGTGAAATCGCTGAACGCGGCCTTGCGACCAGATGGGCGTGGTCCAGGCAGGCGCAACCTCAACCGCGGCGCACATAACCTCTGCCGAAATGCCGCTCCATACGCGCCTGGATCAGCTCCAGGGCCAATGACATCACCCAGTAAATGATCGCCGCCGTGGTGAGCATCTCGATATAGCGGTAGCTGGAGCGGCCATAGGACTGCGCCAGGAACATCACTTCCCATACCCCCATCACCGAAATCAACGACGAATCCTTGAGCATCGAGATGAACTGGTTGGTGGCTGGCGGGATGATGGTGCGCATAGCCTGGGGCAAGGTGACGTGCCAGAAGATCTCCCTGTCGCGCATGCCCAGCGCCAGCGCGGCTTCGCGTTGACCATGGGGGACGCCGAGGATGCCGGCGCGGAAAATTTCACTCAGGTACGCGCCATAGTTCAGCGACAACGCAATGATCCCGGCGACGATGGCGCCTGGCACCAGGCCCAGTTGCGGCAGGCCCAGGTAAATCAGCAGGATCTGGATCAGCAGCGGTGTGCCGCGAAAGAACGAGGCGTAGAAACTGGCAATGCCAAACGCCACTGCGCTTTTCGACAGGCGCCCCAGCGCCGTGATAAAGCCCAGCACCGATGAGGCAACTATGGCACACAGGCAGAGAAACAGCGTCAGCGCCGCACCTTGCACAAAGCCGTTGGGCGCCAGGTGCAGACCGACCAGGTTGGGCAGCTTGTCGAGGATGATCGAGAACTTCAGGTCAAAGCTCAGGAAAAAACTGGCAAACAGTGCAAACAGTACCGCCCAGGTCAGGTATAGCCGTATACGAAAGCTCATTGGCTGATATCGGCGCCGATCCATTTTTGCGACAACTTGCTCAAGGTGCCGTCCTGTTTGAGCTCGGCGAAGACCTCACGCACTTTGCTGTCCCATTGCGCGTCGCCTTTCTCGATGGCTACCGAGTTGGGCTCCGAATACAACGGCGTGCCGGCGAGCTTGAAGCGTTTATCTTGCGTCAGGCGCGGCTGCGCGGTCACCAGGTTGGTAAGGATCGCATCCAGGCGTACGCCCGCACCCAGGCCGAGGTCCTGGAACGCCACGTTGTCGGTGTCGTACGGGGCGATCTGCACATCCTCGAACGGATACTGCAGCTGGGTATCTTCGGCGCCCTCGATCACCAGGTTCTTGTTCAGATAACTTTCGTAGCTGGAGGCACTGGTGAGACCGACTTTCTTGCCGCTCAGGTCTTTGGCTTCGTGGATACGATCATCCTTGGCATTGACCACGATCACGGCGGGCGAGGCATAGTATTGCACCGGGAAGTCGAACACCTCGGCACGCGCCTTGCTCGGGGTCATGGAGCAGATACAAATGTCGTAGCGCCCGCTCCAGCGGCCGGCGGCGATCACGTCCCACGACGGCGTTTCCAGGCGCAGTTTCACCCCCAGTTTTTGCGCCACGGCCTTGGCCACGTCCACGTCGAAACCGTCGAGCTGGTTCTGCTCGTTGAGAAATGAAAACGGCGGGTAACTTTCCATCAACACGCCGACCAACTCTTTTTTCTGCTCGATACGGTCCAGGGTGACGCCGCCAAAGGCTTGGGTGGAAGCGGCCAACATCGTCAGGCCGAGGGCCTGCAGCAGTCTGAATTTCAAAATCGAGCACCTGAATAAAAAAGTGGTTGTTATTAACCGAATGGTACGCATTAAATAGTTATAAGAACGACTCTCATAGTGAGTTATTTTCATAAGCATATGAGTAAAAAGCATATGGGCGCAGCTAACACAGTAATTCTCGATGGCGGCATGGGCCGTGAACTGCAACGCCGTGGCGCACCGTTCCGCCAGCCGGAATGGTCGGCCCTGGCCTTGAGCGAAGCGCCGCAAGCAGTGGAGGCCGTGCATGCGGCCTATATCGACAGCGGCGCCAACGTGATTACCAGCAATAGCTATGCGGTGGTGCCGTTTCATATCGGCGAAGAGCGATTCGCCGCCGAAGGCAAGGCGCTGGCGGCACTGGCCGGTGAGTTGGCGCGACGGGCGGTGGATGCATCCGGCAAAGCGGTACGGGTCGCCGGTTCATTGCCACCGCTGTTTGGCTCTTATCGCCCCGACTTGTTCCAGGCCGAACGGGTCAGCGAGTTGCTGACACCACTGGTGCAAGGCTTGGCTCCTCACGTCGACCTGTGGCTGGCGGAAACCCAGAGCTCAATCGTTGAAGCACGAGCGATTCATGCCGGCCTGCCGCAGGACGGCAAGCCATTTTGGCTGTCGTTTACCTTGAAAGACGAAGACACCGACGACGTACCACGCCTGCGCTCCGGCGAGCCAGTGACGGAGGCGGCCGAGGCTGCCGCGCAGTTGGGCGTGCAGGTGTTGCTGTTCAATTGCAGCCAGCCGGAAGTGATCGGTGCAGCGATCGATGCGGCGCGTGAAACCTTCGAGCGATTGGGTGTAGCGATCCAGATCGGCGCCTATGCCAACGCCTTCCCGCCGCAACCCAAGGAAGCCACGGCCAACGACGGCCTGGACCCGTTACGCGACGATCTCGACCCGCCAGGTTACCTGCATTGGGCTGCTGATTGGCAGGTGCGTGGCGCCAGCCATTTGGGCGGGTGCTGTGGCATCGGGCCGGAGCATATTGCGGTGCTGGCGCAGCGCCTGACCAACTGATTTACCGCACTTCAAAGTGTGGGAGGGGGTGCCCCCTCCCACATTTGGTTTTGTATGGGTTGTGAGGCCTAGGTCCGGCATTCGGCCAGGGTTTTCAGCTGGCCCGAGCCGCTCTGGTTCGCCTCCGATAGCCATGCCTCAAACCCTGCGCCTACCTTTGGCCATTCCGAATCGATGATCGAATACCACGCGGTATCCCGGTTCCTGCCTTTGACCACCGTATGCTGGCGGAACACGCCTTCAAAGCTGAAGCCCAAGCGCTCGGCCGCATACTTGGAGCGGGCGTTGGCGTTGTTGCACTTCCATTCCAGGCGGCGATTGCCCTGCTCGAAGGCATACTTGGCCAACAGGTACACCGCTTCGGTGCTTTTGGGCGAGCGTTGCATCGAAGCACCGAAGGTGACGTGGCCGATCTCGATGCGGCCCTGCTCGGGCACGATCGACATCAGGCTGAGGATGCCTTGGACCTGGCCGGTCGCGCGGTCGATCACGCTGAAGAAATATGGGTCACTACCGGCTGCATGGTTGTTCAGCCAGGCATCGAAGGCGCTGCGCTCTGGAAATGGGCCGTAGGGTAAATAGTCCCACAACTTCGGGTCGGCACCGGGGCCTTCAAGAGCTTGCCACAGTTGATCGCCGTGGCGCGCCGGGTCGAGTTTTTCCAGGCGGATAAAGCGCCCTTCGAGCAGTTGAGCCGTGGGGGCCGGGACGCCTTTCCAGTCGGCGAGGGAAGTGGACATATTGCGCTCCTTAAAGACCTTGGCGAAATTGGATGAAGCCTGGGCGTTCGGCGATGCGTTCGTAGAGCTGGATCGCGGTGGCGTTGGTCTCGTGGGTCAGCCAATGCACCTTGCAGCAACCATCGGCCTTGGCGGTGGCGTAGACGTACTCGATCAACTGGCGGCCCACGCCGCTGCCGCGTTGTGACGGAACTACCAGCAAATCCTGCAGATAACAGGAGTTCTCGATGCTCCAGTTGGAGCGGTGGTAGATGAAGTTGACCATGCCCACGGCCTTGCCGTCTTGCCAGGCCAGGGCCGAGTGGGTCGGCTCGCTGGCGTCGATCAAGCGTTGCCAGGTGCTGAGGCTGACGGCCTCCGGCAGTTCAGTGTTGTAGAACTGCAAATACGCTTGCCACAGCGCCAACCAGGCGGCGTGATCAGTGGCGGTGACCGGGCGGATGTCGATCGGGCTCATTCTAAAACTCCTTGGGGCATAAAGCGGGCGAGGGTCTGGTCGCGCACGTCGAGGCTGGTGGCCAAGCCCTCGCGAATGCCGTTGATGTCAGCCTGGCTGCGGTTCTGGCCGAGTTTGCGCTTGCCTACCAAACGTTCGATCGGCAGGGCAAAGCCGACGATGGCCTTGAGCATGCCGTCAATGTAGTTGGCCGGGGCGTCGCTGACTTTCCACGGCTGGGCGCGGTTGCCTTCATGGCGGTCTGTCAACGCGGTAACCACGGCCAGCAGACGCTCGGCGTCGGTAAACGCTTCGGGCTTGCCATAGGCATGCACGGCGATGTAATTCCAGGTTGGCACCACCTTGCCGTGCTCGGCCTTGGCCGGGTAGAACGATGGGCTGATGTAGGCGTCGGCGCCGGCAAAGATCACCAACGCTTCGCTGCCGTCTTGCAGGTCTTTGCACTGGGGATTGGCCTTGGCCAAGTGCCCGTAGAGGGTGCCATGGGGGCCTTCATCGGGGTTGAGCAGCAGCGGCAGGTGGCTGGCTTGCAGGCCTTGCTCACCAAAGGTCACCAGTTGCGCCAGGCGCGTATGCTGGATCAATTGCTGGATTTCGGGCAAATCGTCGAGGGCAAAGGCGCGAGGTGTGTACATGGAAATTTTCCTTGGCGAATGCCTGCATCCTAGGCAGGCTAATGGTTCGTTGTAAGAGCCATCTAGCGCCAATTTCATAGGTCCAATATGTCGTGCACTACACCGCCGTTGTCATTCAATCCTGCCGGCATCGAGCTGGATCGCCGCCAGGGCCTGACGCGCCAACTCTATGAAGCCTTGCGCCAGCGCGTGCTGGACGGGAGATTGGTGAGCGGCACGCGGTTACCCGCCACCCGCGACTTGGCAACGGCATTATCAATTTCGCGCAACAGCGTAGTGCGTGCCTATGACCAGCTGTATGCAGAAGGGTTTATCGAGAGCCGGGTCGGAGACGGCACTTACGTCGCTCAATTACCCGCCCCCAAAAAACTATCCACAAAAGTATCCACAGGGTTAACAACAGGCTTATCCCCAGCTTTATCCACAAAATGGATGGATTTTTCTGGAAATTTGGACGATGAAGTTATCCACAGCGGCGGCTTGGTGAGGGTAAAAAATAACCACCTGCCCCAGCCGCCATCGGGGCCACCACGGGCATTTCGCGTGGGAGTGCCGGCTTTCGACCTGTTTCCGTTCGAGGTATGGGCCAAGCTGAGCGCGGCGTTCTGGCGCAAACCGGACCCGCAACAACTGTGCTACGGCGACCCGGCGGGTGATGGTCGCCTGCGCGAATTGATCGCCGCCTACTTGCGCAGCTCGCGGGGCATGCAGTGCAGTGCTGAGCAAATAGTGATCACCAGCGGCGCACAGCAGGCGATCAGCCTTTGTGCACAGCTGCTGGTGGAGCCTGGCGACGGCATTGCGGTGGAAAACCCTGGCTATCGCGCGGCAGGCCACGCGTTCGCCCTGGCCGGCGGGCGACTGCACGGCGTGCCGGTGGACGGCGAAGGCATCGACTGCCAGGCGCTCAATGCCCTGGGCGATTGCCGGGTGGCCTATGTCACGCCTTCCCACCAGTACCCGCTGGGCGTGGTGATGAGCCTGGCGCGTCGCCTGGAACTGCTGGACTGGGCGCAGCGCACGGGCGGTTGGGTGGTTGAGGATGATTACGACGGTGAGTACCGCTACAGCGGTGCGCCGCTGTCGCCACTGGCGGCGCTGGATCGCAGCGGGCGCGTGCTGTACGTCGGCACCTTCGGCAAGGTGGCGTTCCCGGCCCTGCGCCTGGGTTACCTGGTATTGCCGTCGGCTTTGGTGGACGCCTTTGCCCAACGTCGCGCCGTGGACATGCGTCATTCGGAGGTCAGCACCCAGGCGGTGATGGCTGAGTTCATGGCGGCCGGGCATTTCCAGCGGCATATCCGGCGCATGCGGCGTGCGGCCCTGAGCCGACGCAACACGTTGCTCGCCGGCTGGCCGGGCGACCTGCCTGGCCTTGGCCCGCTGCCCAATGTACCGGCAGGGTTGCACCTCACGGTGAGGCTGGACAGCCTGGCCCATGAGCAGCAATTGCTGGCCCAGGCGTTGGCCGCGGGGGTCGAGGTCAATGGCCTGAGCAACTATTGGCTGGCAGACTCAATTACCCCCGCCGACCAACGCGCCGGGCTGGTACTGGGGTTCGCCGCTGTGCCGGAGGCGGCGATTACCCAAGCGCTGGTGCGATTGCGGGCGGCATGGCAGGGTTAGGGGGGCTGTCGAAGAACAGTGATTTGGCCAGTGCCGAGCTGATTTCACTACGGTAAATCGCGATTTGGTCCTTGTCGCTGGTGCCGGTGCGCTGCACCGCTCCGCGGAGCTTTTGCTGCTTGCGGGTCTTGAGGTGTCCAGCTGTAAAGTGCTCGGCCTCAGCCTGGGGCGAGGCGTAGTGAAAGTGCGCGTACCAGAGCACGGTTTTGCTCTGTTTATCGACAATCTCATATTCGTCCATATAGTCGTTACCCGGTCTTTTGAGGCGCTGACGGCTCTGCACCTTGACAATTTTCACCAGCTTTTGCTCATGCAGCCACTGCACCCGTGCCGCCGTGGGCAATTGTTGCTTGGTCATGTTGATGCGTGTCTGTGAGCCCAGCTCATAGAGGTGCTTGGCTTTGTCATTGAGCTGACGATTGAGCGTGGCGGCCGAAGGGCGGTCGCTTTCGGTGAGGTTGAGCTGGGTCAGGGCCGACTCCACATCCGTCACGGCCTGCTCCAGGCGTGCCGCTTGCTGGTGGAACATTTCCTCGATCTCTACCGGAATGCGCTCCGGTCTGCGCGAGTGCGCCAACAAACGCTGGGTGGCCACCGGCTCTTCATCCAGCAGCCGTTGCCCGGCATTGAGGCTTATCCCCAGGTCCACCGGCTTGGTCACTGTCGGCCTTGAGGTGGCTTCGTTGTGTGCCACCCAGACTCCTGGGGTTTTTTCGTGGAAGGTGGCGATCACCTTGCCGGTCAGCGGGGCCTTGACGTCTACCAGGGCGGCATCGCTTTCCCGTGGTTCTCCGACCACGATGCCCTTGAAACAGGTCTTGATGATTTTGCGTCGAGGCCGCTCGGGCGGTTTCGACGGTCCTGGCTTTGGCTCAAGGGCTTTGCGCTGACGCAACAGCTGCGCCAGTTCGTGCAAGGCGCGTTGATGAAATTCTTCGATGCGCTGGCGCAGTACTTCCACGGGGTCACGTTGCAGTTGCTCTGGATATTCGGCGTGCAGGTCCAGCAAGCGATGGTCAACGATGTCGAATTGCTCGGCCAAGCTGTTGAGCGTTTCGATGCGCTCATCCAGGCTGCTGCCTTCGGGCTCGCCGAGGATGTCAATCACGCTCTGCACATGCAGGTCGGCGGCGTCGATGATATCGCTCAGCTGTGCGCGGACATGGGTCAACACCGCGCTGTTACCGGCTTTGACACACAGATAGCGCATCAGGGTGATGTGCAGCGCCTTCAGGTCGGGGAGCGTGATATTGGGCAAGGCGCGCATCGTCGACTGGATAACTTCTGCACCATCGACACCAAGGTTTTCCAGTTCCTTGAAGCGACCAGCCACATATTCCAGGCGCATGATCATTTCCAGGGTCTGAGTCGCAATAGTCTCGGCGGTTCGCCTCTCCAGCGAGGCGGGTAATTCGAGCGCATTGAGGGAACCCAACAAGGCATCGCGGTAAGCGGGCAATTGTTCATTAATGGCGGCTCGCGTCAGCGCCAACTGGTTTTTCAGGAAGCCAATCATCATGCTCTGGTATTCAGGCACGTCGTCGATGTGGCCCAGGGACCTGAGTTGGCGAATGGGCTCTTCGTACTCCAGCAGGCGTTGATTCACATCTCTGATGAAATTTTCACGGCGTAAGTCAGTGGAGGGCCCTGGCTGTGTGCCGATGGCAGCGAGGGTATCGGACATCTGTTGTTGTCGATCCCGGTCGGTGATTTGGAAGCGGTCAATACTTCTGCGCAGTTCTTCAATGCGCGGCGGTTTCTGCTGCCTGGCCGTGCGCAGGCGGTTGCGGAAACCGCCGCCACGCAGGCGCAGGCGGGGATCGACGAACCACTGCCCAGCCCTGTTACTGATCAGCAATGGGCCGGTACGGTTTGGGATTATCGAGTCGATAACAACCACGTTGTCGTTGGCGTCTACCTTGACCTCGAACCAGCGCTTGCCAACTGGTACGAACCATTTGTTGGCGGCGGGATACAGATGGTGGTGGGTACCGGCTTGCTTGTTCTGCTCGCCCAATTCGGCGGGCCGCTCCACATTGAAACTCTCCAGCCATGTGCGCAGGCTCGTGGGGGTGCGGCTGAGTGCGCCGCTGACGTGCAGGGAGCCCTGGTGCGAGGCGAACAGTTCGGTGCTGGGCAAGTCCGGCAGCTGCACCGCGCTGATAGAGGGCGCGGGCAGCGCCGGTTGTTCTGTGTTGGTGTTCGACAGCGGCTCCTCGGGCACCTTGGGCTTGAGCGTTTCGTCTGTCGCCGGGGCGGACGGATGACGCAGGGCCACATGCAGCGCCAGGGCCATTCCCAGGTTGAGCCACAGGTCCACCAGTGAGGTCCAGGGCGTGGCTTTGTCGGCGGCATTGACTGCCTGCCCGACCTCTTCCAGGTCATCCATGATCTGCCACATCCAGGCCGCGATTCCCACCGTAGGGCCAAGGAACGGCAAGGTCGCATTGAAAATCTGCCAGCCGGCACGGCGAAAGGTCGCCCAGCGTTTTTGCACGTTGGACACCGATTGACGAGTCGCCAGCTCCACCATGGCATTGGCGTTGGCCTTGAAGAGCGAACCCAGTATGTCATTGCCCAGCACTTCGTCGCTCAAGGCAATGGCGCCGCTCATGTACACCACGGTGGCGGGCTCGACCAGCACGCGGGCAAGTGTCCAGGGCGACGGCACGGCGCCGGGGAACACGTACTGTGCGTAGTTGAAACGCGATGCTTCGGGTAACCAGGCCAGCACCGATTCGCGCAGATGCCGATCATGTTTGATCGCATACAGCAGGTTTTGCCGCGAGGGGAATTGGCGCAGCATCGGTTCAAGCAGCGGGCGGTACAGTACGCACGGGCCCTGGTCGGCGGACCGGGGCTCGATCACGAACATGTTGGTCACCCCGTCCTGTTCGTGCCCGGGGCGCAAGGTGGGAATAAAGGCCAGCTGACGGATGACGATTTCCTGCCCATCGAACTGGCGGTCATGGGCGTCAGGTTGCATCAAGGCGGCAACGTATCGGTAACCAAGCTCATCCAGGCCATAGCGTCCCTGGATTTTCCATTGCAGGGCCAGCATCGGCAGCTGCACACGCAGGTGACTGGTGTAGAGCTGTTGCCGTGCCTGGGATTGCACCGGGTCTTCAAGCAGTGTGCGCTTGATCAGCGCCGGATAGTGCTCGCCGATATCCAGTTGGGTAATCAAGTCCTTGAGGTAGCTGTATGTCAGCCATTCAGGCGCGGGACCGCCGTTATACGCCACGCTGGTCTCGCCGGTGGGCAGCCCGGTGAGATTTTCCAGGGCCAGGTCGATCAGGTTGCGACGGGTGATGTCGATCTGTCCAGGCACAGCAAAGGTGCCCCATATGACCGGGCTCTGGATGATGACTTCGACCTTGTCCGGGTTCAGCCTGGTGCTCTGTTTGTCGGCCTTGAACCGGCTTTGCAATTGCGCGCGGGCATAGTCGCGTATCGGCGCAATACCGTCCTGAAACAAGCGGCCATGACTGGAGGTGTGCACCTGGGCCAAGTCAATGAGGTAACGGCCATAGGCGGCTGCATCGGCATCACTGGCGTCGGCCAGCCAGTCGGGCATTTGCTGGTGGACTTGGTGAACGCGCGACAAGGACTGTCCGCTCAGGTCTTCGAGGGCGGGCAGGGCACGGGTTATGGTCGAAGGGACGCCGGGCTGGCCGAGGGCGGCGCGGCCCTCGCGGTCATCGAGCATGCCGATGGCTTCGATTTGCATGGAGATCAAGGCGCAGGCCAGGCTGTCGAAAAAGTTGTCGGCCGGCTCAATCAGGCGCCATTGCAATATCGTGCCGTGGGGCATCTGGCTCAATTTGGACGGAAGGCTTGCCCCGACCTGCTCCAGTGAGGCGAATTTCTCGTAGCCGTCGACCAGGGAGTAGGCGAGGATCTTGGTTTTTTCCTCGTGCTCGCCGATCAATAGCGTCTTGTCCAGCACGCCGATATGACGAACCTGACCATCGTGCAGCAAGTCTATATCGATCAGGCAGGCACGGCTCTTGTACGGGTCCTTGGCACTGCGGGTTTCTTTCTGCGCAAAGTGGTACAGCGTTCTGGCCATGGCGCAGTCGTCTGCGTCCCAGCCTTCTACAGTATCCACATCCACGTTCCACACTTTGCGCAGTGAGTTGGCGAGCACTTGCCAGCGCGGGCCATTACCGTCGCTGGATTGGTTCCAGTAATCGAGCTGTTGTTCCTGGAAAGCGGTGAACAGCAACGGCGCCAGCTCGTTGATCAAGCGGCCGACAGCGTCGATCTTCACCGGCAGGTGCACGGCCTCCCAGGCATGGGATTGCAGCGAGAGGTAGTGCTCGCCGTCGATATAGACCACCGGCCTGGGCGATATGGCCTGGTGTGCCAAGACTGAGGTCAGGGACTCGGCTGTACCCCTGGATGAGACGATCAGATCGTCGATGACTCGCCAACGCGGATGGCAGACCATGGCCAGGTCCGGGTCGATATCCAGCTTCGGATATTGCTCGCGCAGGGCAGTGCGCAAGGTGTTGGCCGCGACTTCCCGGCTGGTGGGGCCGGTAGTCAGCTGGATGAGCAGTTCATCGACGGTGGGCGGCCGGTTGGTTTGCGAAGTGTCCGTGGCGACGGTGTTGTCGGGCATCTGCAGCTCCTTGGCAGGCGTTGGCCCGAGCGGGCTGCAACGGACCTTGGAGGGCGCAAGGTAAGCCTTTCAGGCGTGGCGACAACGGTAGATAAATAACGGGGGCGAGCAGGCTCGCCCCGCAGCCGGTCAGGTACCGGACTTGATCTTGGTCCAGGCCCGCGTCCGGGCGCGCTCGGCCTCCCGGCCCAGGGGCTTGAGGGTGTAGAGCGTGGCCATGGCCGCTTCGGTGGGGTACAGGTTGGGATTGTTGCGGATTGCCGGGGCGACCTGTTCGGTGGCGTCCTTATTGGGGTTGGGGTAGCCGACAAAATCACTGATCGGCGCAATGACGTCCGGCTGCAGCAGGTAGTTGATAAAGGTGTAGGCGTCCTCGGGGTTCTGGGCGCCCTTGGGAACGGCGAGCATATCGAACCAGATCGGTGCGCCCTCCTTGGGCAGGCGCATGTCCACGGTCACGCCGTTTTTCGCCTCTTTGGCGCGATTGGCAGCCTGGGAAAAACTGCTGGAATAACCGACGGCCACGCAGATGTCACCATTGGCGATATCGGCCATGTATTTGGATGAGTGGAAATAAGTGATGTAGGGGCGGATCTTCATCATCAGCGCTTCGGCCTTGGCGTAGTCCTTGGGGTTGTTGCTGTTGGGGTCCAGGCCCAGGTGCTGCAGGGCCAGGGGCAGGATTTCCGAGGGCGAGTCCAGCAAGGCAACGCCGCACTGCTTGAGCTTGCTGAGGTTGGCTTCATTGAAGATCAGGTCCCAGCTATCCACTGGCGCGCTGTCACCCAGCGCTGCCTTGACCTTGGCCGGGTTGAAGCCGATAAGGATGGTGCCGTACATATAGGGCACGGCAAACTTGTTTCCAGGGTCGTTGGCCTCGATCAGCTTCATCAGCTTGGGGTCCAGGTGCTTCCAGTTGGGCAGTTGGTTGCGGTCCAGGGGCTGGAACACGCCTGCTTCGATCTGCTTGGCCAAAAACACATTGGACGGCACCACCACGTCGTATCCGGAGTTGCCGGTGAGCAGCTTGGCTTCCAGCGCCTCGTTGGTGTCGAAGATGTCGTACACCAGCTTGATCTGCGGGTTCTGTGCCTTGAAGTCTTCAAGTGCCTTTGGGGTGATGTAGTCGAACCAGTTGTAGACCTTCAGGGTTTTTTCTTCGGCGTGGGCCGCGCTGCCGAGTACGGCAATACAAAGGGCGAATACCTTGAACAGGTTCATTGCACACACTCCTCAAAGCCTTCGAGCACATTGACGGCGTTGATGCCGATTTCTTCTACGGCGTAGCCGCCTTCCATGACGAACAGCGTGGGTTTGCCCAAGCGTGCGATGCGTGCACCCATGGCCAGGTAGTCCGGGCTGTCGAGCTTGAATTGGGAAATGGGATCGTCCTTGAACGTGTCCACACCCAGGGACACCACGATCACATCGGCGCCGTAGCGTTCGATCTGCTGGCAGGCTTGTTCCAGCGCCTGGCTCCAGCGCTCCCAACCTGAACCCGCCGGCAGCGGATAGTTGAAGTTGAAGCCGGCCCCGGCGCCTTCCCCCAACTCGTCGGCATAGCCGAGGAAGAAGGGAAATTCCGCTTCCGGGTGCCCATGGATCGAGGTGAACAGCACGTCGTTGCGAGTATAGAAAATCGACTGGGTGCCGTTACCGTGGTGGTAATCCACATCGAGGATCGCGACCCTCGTATGGGCCTGGTCGAGAAACGCCTGGGCGGCAATGGCCGCATTGTTGAGGTAGCAGTAGCCGCCCATCAAGTCGCTGGCGGCGTGATGGCCTGGTGGCCGACACAGGGCGAAGGCCGAGCGCGCACCCTGCTGGATCGCCTGTTGCGCAGTGAGCGCAACCTGGGCGGCGCTGTACGCGGCTTGCCAGGTGCCGGCGGTAATCGGCGCGCCGCCATCGAAACTGTAGTAACCCAGCTGGCCGTGCAGGCTGGTGGGTAACACCCGGCGCAAGGTGCGTGCCGGCCAGGTGTAGGGCAACAGGTCGCCGTCCTGGCCGAATTCGGTCCAGCGTTGCCACGCACTTTTGAAGAAATCCAGGTAATCGGGACTGTGGATGCGTTGCAGCGGTGCCAGGCCGAAGTCCTGTGGTGCCTGCACCGTGCCCAGTTCGCGGTCCTTGACCCGTTGCAATACATGGTCGGCGCGCGCGGGCATTTCGAAGCAGGGCATCAGTTGCCCGTCCATCAATTCACAACGGCCGTGGTGCAGATGGTGATCGTCCGAGTAGATCGTCAGCATTGTGTTGGTCTCCGCAGGCTGGGTGCTATGCCTGCAGTGTTGCGGCGAGCGGGCCGTTGGAGAACGGCAGGAGCGGCCAAAAGGGGATCGACAGGGCCGATGTTCATGTCCGTTATTCGCCCCCCTGGTCACAGCCTGAACTGACTGGGCGCCACGCCGCTCCAGCGCACGAAGGCATGCCGGAAACTCGCGGTCTCACTGAAACCCAGTTGCTCGGCGATTCGATAGATCGGCAGCTCATTGCCGCCCAGCAGTTGTTTGGCGCGTTCAAAGCGTAGTTCGTCCAACAGCTCCTGATAGCTGCACCCCAACTCATGCAGATGCCGGCGCAAGGTACGCGAGGAACAGTTCATCTGCTCCGCCAACCCACCAAGACCTGGCGCGGCGTCCAGCTGTGCGCCGAGCAGATGGCGAACCCGGCCCAGCCAGGCCTGGCGCCCGGTGAACTCGGTGTTCTGTTTGCGACAACGCTCGGCGATGGCGCGATGGGTGATGACATCAGCCAGCGGTAAGGGTTGCTCGAGCCAGTGCCGATCGAACGCAAAGGCATTGGCCTGGGCGGAAAACTCCAACGGGCAGGCGAAGTGCTCGACATAGCGTGCCTGGTAGTCGGGGCTGGGGTAGGCAAAGCGGGCGCCGAGAAGCGGCAGGGGCTGGCCGAGCAGATCGGCGCAGATAACCTTCAGCGAAACCAGACAAAACTCCACATTGAATTGGGTCAAGGCCGGGTCCTCGCGGTAATCGCCGGCGGTCAACCAGATGCGCTGGCCGTCCTGCTCCAGGCTCAGTTCAAAAAGTGTTCCCAATAGCGCCGGGTAGCGCAGGGCCAGGCGCAGGGCGTCACCGAAGGTGGCACTGGTGAGCAAGGCATAACCGAGCATGCCGTAGGACGACACATGCATGCGTTGCCCCAGTTCCAGGCCCACGTCTTGGCGCAACGCCACGGCGTTGGCGCACACACGCATCTCCTGATGGGTGGTGATATGGGTGTCGGCGCGTGCCAGGTCGGCTTGGCGGATACCGCTGCCGGCCAGCAGCGTGTCATAGCTCACGCCTTCGGCCTTGAAGGTGTCCAGCACCCGCGAGACCGCATTGAGGGTAGTCAGGTGTGAATGCAGCATGATGGGTTCCGGCCTGGGTTTACCAGGCTGGAGCAAATTATGTGCCGTTGGCGATCAATCCCGCACGGGTGGGAAGAACACGCGCTTGGCCTGTGCCAAGTTGATGGTGCTGCGATAGAAATCGACCTGTTGCTGTGCGTTGAGCCCATGAACGTCATCGGCCTGGTCGCCCTGCGCATGCTCTTGCGGGGTCTTCAAGCGAGCAGAGAGAAACCGATCGAGCGGCGCATCGGAGGTCGAGTAATGGAAGTGGGCATACCAAAGCACGTCTTTTGTCGATGCATCGGTGAGGATGTATTCATCCAGATAATCTTTGGTCGCGCTCTTGATTCTGCGTCGTTTGCCCGGTTTCTTGATACTGAGCAGGTCATGGCTCGTGAGCCATTCGACCCGTGAGAGCGTAGGCGGCTGTTGCTTGATCATCGTCTGCACCTGCTCGTTGGCCTGCTGGTAAAGGGCCTGCGCCGCATCATTGAGTTCTTTGCCCAGCGCGGCGGCGGCGGGCTGCTCGCTTTCCGTGGCATTGACCTTGGTCAGCGCTTTCTCGATAGTCTCCGCGGCCTGCTCCAGCACTTGAGCATGTTGATGAAACATATGCTCGATGCCGATCGGGGTGCGGGACGGCTTGCCGATTTGCGCCGTGGCCCGGGCCTGGAATGCCGGCAGTTGGTCGATCAGCGATTGCCCATGGGCAACACTGGCTTCGACTGTGGGGGCGGCAAGTGCGGGCTGGGTAGTGGTGGGCGAAACGTGCTCGACCCAGACACCCGGTTTTTTTTCATGAAAGGTGGCGATGAGTTTATGGGTCAAGGGTGACTTGATGTCGACAAGGTCGGTCTCGAGCCCCACTGACGTCAGGCGTGGCTCGCCAATCAGCATGCCGTTGAAGCGGGTATGGATGAACTTTTTGGTCGGCCGTGGCGGTGTCGGCGGTGGCGTTGGTCGGATACGGGCTTGCGCCTGCTCAAAGTGCAGGGGCGCCAGTGCGGCCTTGGCTCGATTTGCAAATGTGCCCAGCGTGCTTCGCAGGTTTTCAATGGACGTATCGAGGGCCTGCTGGGGGTAATCCTCGCAGAAGTCCTGCAGGTGTTCGTCAATCAGTTGGAACTGCTCCACCAGGCTGGCCAGGGCTTCAATGCGTTCGTCCAGGCGCGACTTGCTGCGCTCTTTCAGGGCGTCCTGCAGGGTCTCCACCGCAATATCGGCCTTGTCGATAATCTTGCTGATCAGGTTCCAGGCGTCAGGCTCAGTGGTGATCGATTGCGGGCTCAGGCACAGGTTTCGCGTCAGCGTCACTTGCAGGGCCCGCAGGTGATCGCTGGTATAAAGCGGCAGTTTGGCCTTGGCGGTTTGAATCAGCTGTGTGCCCGCCCGGGCGAGTTCGCGTAATTCGGTAAAGCGCGTCTGGGTGTAGTCCAGGCGCTTGATCATGTCGCCGCACAGGTCCGTCATCAGTTGCGCGTCGGTGATGCGGTTGGCCTGGGACGAAGTCGATGGGGTTTCGATCTGGTCCAGCACTGTCTTGAGCTGCGGGGTGAACCGGGTCTGCAGCTCTCGGATGCCGGCCTCGTTGAGGTCCAGTTGTGCCTTCACATAACCGAGGGCTTTTTGCTGGAAATCAGGCACCTGGGTGAAGACATTCAAGGTCATCAGTTGTTGGCGTACCTCTTCGTATTCCAGGCTGTGGCTGTCGAGTTTGTTCAGATAGGCCTCGCGTTTGGACTGGGTTGAACTGCCAGAGGCGTCCTGCAGCGCCTGGAACGCCTGCTGCAGGTCACGTTGGACCGTTTTCTTGGTTTGCTCAAAGGCCTTCAAGTTGGTACTCAGCTTTTCGGATTCGGCCTTTGCCTTGTCAGCCGCCTTTTTCTGCTTGCCTTTGCGACCGCCGCCGGCCAGGCGTAGGCGTGTGTCGATAAACCAATCGCCCCGGGCGTTGTGAATCAGCGGCAGGCCTGTGCGGTTGGGCTGCTTGGGATCGACAATGACCACGGTTTCGTCACCGACCAGCTTGACCTCGAACCAGCGTGCGCCCACCGGCGCGTAGTAACGCTGTTCATGTAGATAGAGATGTTGATAAGCCCCTTCTTCGCTGATGGCGTTTGCCAGGCCCTCGGGTTTTTCGATTTTAAACGTGTCCAGTACCGTCGCCAGGCTGCTGGTGGTTCGGGTGAGCGCGCCGTGGGTGTTGAGCGGCAGGTCATGGTCGGCAGGCGGCTGCTCCTTGGTGCGCGTGGGGAGCTGTTCCACGCTGATCGAAGTTTCAGCGCCGACGCGGGGTGTTTCAGGCTCGACCTTGGCAGCGCTGGTGGCAGGGCGGGTGCCGGTGGCCACATGCAAGGTGACGGCCATGCCCAGGTTAAGCAGTACATCGGTGAGCGCCGACCATTGTGCCTGTTGCTCGCCGTGTTTGTGGGCCTCGACCAGGGTTTGCACCTGGTCGAGGATCTGCCAGATCCAGGCACCCGTATTTGCAATACGGCCCATGAAGGGCAACGCTGCATTGAAGATCAGCCAACCGGCCTGCTTGAGCGTGGCCCAGCGGCTTTCCGCGTTGGATACCGATTGGCGGTCCGCCAACTCCACCAGTGCCTTGGCGTTCGCATCAAACAGGGTGTTAAACAGGTCGCCGTTGAGGGCTTGCTGGCCCAGGCTCATGGGGCCGCTGTAGGTCCAGAGCTTGTTCGGTTCCACGAGGAAGTCGGCCACTGCCCAGGGTGAAGGCAAGTCGCCGGGAAATACATAGTTGGAGTAGTCAGTACGCACGGCGTCGGGCAGCCAGGCCACCACCGAGTCACGCAGCGTCGGTGACTGTGCGATGGCATATAGCAGGTTCGCCGGTGACGGGAATTGCATCAGTACCGGCTCGAACAGCGGACGGTACAACAGGCAGGGACCGGCTTCGGCGTTCTGCGGGCCAATGACGTACATGTTGCTCACCACATCCTGTCCATTGCTTTGTCGGCGCTTGGGCACGAAGGCCAGGGGGCGGATGACGATTGCTTGCCCATCTACATAGCGGTCGGCACTTTCAGCTTGCATGACTGCTGCCACGTAGCGATAGCCGCGCTCATCGATCCCGCCCTCCTGGCGTATCTTGTGCTGCAAGGCCAGCAGCGGCAGTTGGATGCGCAGGTGCTGGGTGTACAAGGCTTTGCGCCGCGTCGACTCGGTGGTGTCGTCGATCAATTTGCTGCGTATCAGTGCCGGATAGGCACGGCCAATATCGGCCTTGGTGATGAGGGTTTTCACGTAGTCGACGCTCAGCCACTCAGGCAGGGCCTTGCGCGTCTGCATGCGCAGGCTTTGATTACCCAAGGGCAGTGCAATCAGATTTTGCAGGGCCAGTTCGGCCAGGCTGAAGGCGCGGGTCTCGACCTGCCCCGGTACCGTGAACGTGCCCCACACCACCTGGCTCTGTACCTGGATGGTCAGGGTGTCCAAAGCCAGGTACGCGGCCTTGGGATGCTCCTTGATGGTGAGTGCCCTGAGCGTGTCGCGGGCATACTGCTGGAGGGGGGGAATATCATCCTGGTACGTCTTGCCCTCGTTCCGGCCGTGCAGCGCGGCCAGGTCCTTGAGGTGCCGCGAATAAAACGCGCGATCCGAAGCAGTGGCTTGGGCGAGCCAGTCCGGCAGCACTTGTCGATACCATTCAAGATCCGGCCCTTTTGGGGTGACCTGCCCGATCGTCCCTGTCAGCACGCTCAACGGCGCTTTGGTGGGTGTGGCCGGTGTGTCGATGGAGACGGTGGTGAGGGCGTCGATTTGCAGGGTGATCAGGGAGAAGGCCAACTGCTCGAAAAAGTTGCCGACGGGTTCATACAGGCGCCACTGCAAACGTTCATAAACAGTTGGCTGATACACCAGCGTCGCCAGGTATTCGCCCAATTGGTCCTGGGTGTCGAATTTTTTGTAGCCGTCGAGGGATTGGCAGAGGATTACGTCTTGCCCCCCGGACTGGCCCAGCAGTACCGCAATAAATACTTGCGGGGTGTGGCTGGCCTTGCCGTCGCTCACCAGGTCAACGTCGACCAGGCAAGCCTGGAGCTTGCTGCCTGCGGTGCGGTTCGCCGGGTCGGGCGAGTGGTACAAACGGCGCGCCAGTGCACAGTCGTCGTCGGTCCAGCCGTCCACCTGCTGCACATTCCAGGTGCTGCGCAAGGTGCTGGACAATTCGTGCCAACGCGGGCCGATGCCGTTGCTGTTGTTCCAGTACGTCACCAACTGTTCCTTGAACGCCTCAAATACCACCGGCGCCAGGACATTGATGGTATTAGCCACTTCGACGATGCGCACCGGCACATGCACCGCGGGTTCCGTGAGGGGCAGCGGGGTAAGAAAATGCTCGCCTTCGATGCACAAGGTGGGCTCCTTCAACACGGCCTGCCTGGCCAGCAGGGTGCTGAGGGTTCGATACTGCGGGGGGCTGGAGATAATCTTGTCGTCGACCAACTCCCACACTGGCGTGCCCAGCAGGGTGGTGTCCGGATTGATGTGCAGGTCGGGGTATTTTTCTGCCAGGGAGTCGCGCAGCAGTTGGCCGGCCACCTCGGTGATCGAGGGGCCGACGCACAGCTGGGTGATGAGTTTAAGGGTGAGGTCTTCGGATTTGGCAGCCTGCGCGGTGGCGCTTGAGGTGGTCATGGTACATCCCTGTCTTGCCGATGGAGGGGAACAACCCGAGGGTCAGGCCCGGGGTTTCCATGCTAGAAAGGCGCAAGACAGGGCAGGGGGTAGTTATCTAGGACAGGCCTCGGTACCCAGGTCCAGCTCCACCAAGCGGCGGATCTCTTCGCTGGCCAGGCCGGCGCCGAGCAGGGCATGGAGCTTGCCGAACGCCGCTTCACGGGTCATGCCTGCACCCGACAGCACGCCGGCGTCGCGCAGGCGGCTACCGGCTTCATAGACATCCAGTTCGACACCGCCTTCATGGCATTGGGTAATGGCGACCACCACTACATCCCGGACCTGTGCGCGCTTGAGGCTGGCGAGGAACTCGGGGTTGTCGCTGGGCCCGGTGCCGCTGCCATAGCACTCCAGGATCAGCGCCTGTACCCCGCTGTCGACCAGGCTGTCCACCAGCGCGGCCCGCATGCCCGGCACCAGCGGTAATACGCCGATATCCGCCACGGTCTTGGGCTGACGGTAATCCAGCGCGGCCGGTAGTGATTCGGCGCGGGGCTGGTTACCCATACGCTGCAAGGCTGCAAACGGATGGCGGCCAAAGCTGCGCACCTTGGCGCAACGGGTCGGCGGTAGCAGTTGGCCGTGGAAATACAGCTGCACTCCGGATGCCAAGCCTTCGCCCAACGCGGTCAAGGCGCCGCTGACGTTTTCCCAGGCATCGCTGTCCGGCACGCCGGCGGGCAACATCGAACCGGTAAACAGCACTGGTGCGGGCAGGCCCAGCAGTTGGAAGCTCATGGCTGCCGCGCTGTAGGCCAGAGTGTCGGTGCCGTGCAGGATCAGTACGGCATCGCAGCCCTCGTCCACCGCCTCGACCACGGCGCTGTGCAGATGCTGCCAGTAGGCCGGGGTCATGTTGGCGCTGTCGATCAGCGGCGACATTTCGCGAAAGCGCCAGGCGGGTATCGATTGATTGGCAAGCTGTTCGCGCATGCGTGCTTCAAAACCCGACGCCGGGGCCAGGCCATTGGCGCTGGCCTGCATGCCGATGGTGCCACCGGTGTAGAGCACCATGACGTTATTAGCTGGTTGCATTGAAAAGTCTCCTGAACGAAAAACGCCGCCGGGCCCAGAGCATGCCCAAGGCCGGGCGGCGTGTCATCTATCTACGCTTAACGTTGCGTTTGGGCGACCGATTCAGCAGTGGCTTGCATGGCAGGCTCCGGTTTTACCGGGTTGGCCGGCCAGGCTTTGCGGTCCAGGTCCAGGTCAGGGAACTGGCTGGAATCGAACACCGGGGTCTTGATGCCTGCCGCACGCTGGTTGTCGTAGTCGTTCAGGATGCGCATGGCGATCTTGAACAGGAACGCCAGGGCGAACAGGTTGACGAAGGCCAGCATGGTCATGGTGATGTCGGCGAAGGCGAACACGGTGCTCAGGTTCTCGATGGAGCCCCAGAAGATCAGCACCAGTACCAATGCGCGGTAGCCCATCAGCACCTTGCGGTTATTGCCGACCAGGA
Organism: Pseudomonas sp. FBCC-B545; assembly: GCF_059134095.1. Lineage (NCBI taxonomy): Bacteria > Pseudomonadati > Pseudomonadota > Gammaproteobacteria > Pseudomonadales > Pseudomonadaceae > Pseudomonas > Pseudomonas sp. FBCC-B545. The sequence continues at coordinate 87,594 of NZ_CP101441.1, forward strand.
AGCGCAGGTTGCTCTCGCCCAGGTAGTAGTTGTACATGATCGAGGTGAACACGAACAACGCCAGGGCCACGGAGATAAACATCCGGCCCCAGTCACCGACCACCGCCGCCAGGGAGTTCTGGGTCAGGGCAATGCCATCGCCTTCAAAGCCCGGCGTGTAGAAACCGGAAAGCAGGATCAGCAACGCGGTGCAGGTACAGATGATGAATGTGTCGAGGAACACGCTGAACGCTTGCACCACACCTTGGGCAATCGGGTGTTCTACCGAAGCGACTGCCGCCACGTTAGGCGCACTGCCTAAACCTGCTTCGTTGGCGAACACGCCGCGCTTCACACCCATGATGATCGCGCTGCCGACCAGGCCGCCGAAGGCTTGGTCGAGGCCGAACGCGCTCTTGACGATGGTCGCGAGCATGGCGGGCACGTGGTCGAATTGCAGCACGATCACGTACAGGGTCACGGCGATGTAAACCAGGGTCTTGACCGGCACCAGCAAGTCGGCGATCGAGGCGATACGCTTGATCCCGCCGATGAACACCAGGCCCAGCAACACCGCCAGCGCGAGGCCGGTGTAAGTGGTGTCGAGGCCGAAGGCATTGTTCAGCGAATGGGTCACGGCGTGGGCTTGCAAGCCGTTGAAGGCAAAGCCGAAGGTCACCAGCAGCAGGAACGCCATGACCATGCCCAGCCAGCGCTTGTGCAGGCCATGCTGGATGTAATACGCCGGGCCGCCACGGTAGGTGCCTTCGGCGTCGGTGCGCTTGTACAACTGGCCAAGGGAGCACTCGATAAAGCTCGAGGACATGCCCACCAGTGCGGTGACCCACATCCAGAACACGGCGCCCGGGCCACCCAGGGTCACGGCAATACCGACGCCTGCAATGTTACCGGCACCCACGCGGCCCGCCAGGCTGAGCATCAGCGCCTGGAACGAGCTGAGTTGGCCGGCACTGCTCTTCAGGCTGTCTTTAAACACCGAGAACATATGGAAAAAGTGGCGCAGTTGAACGAAACGCGAGCGGATCGTGAAATAACCGCCGAGCCCGACTATGAGCACGATCAGTACTTTCCCTGAGAGGAAGTCGTTGATGACTTCGAGCATGGAGTGTTCCTCGCTGATTTTTCTGATGGCAAACGCAGGACGGTTCGACACGTCGTATGGCACCAGGCAGTGCACGACCGTTCGACCCCAATCCTTTTGCGGGTGTTGTTATTCATGCGGTGTCGCGTGGTACCCGGGCCTCGTTACCGATGGCCGCAGACGCGAGAGGGGCGGCACTATACCTAGGCGAGACTGATCCGTCTGCACGGGCTGATTAAAGGTTTCAGCCACGCGGTGGCAAGCAAGGTGGGTTTGCAGGGCGATATTGGAGTTTTTATGGGCTTCATTTCACAACCTTGAGGCAAAAAAAAGGGCCTGAAGAACGAGCCTTCAGGCCCTCAAAAGGTGAGAGGTGTCTAGTCCCTCAACCTGGTGAGCGGTGTAACAAACGCTTAGGCCTTCAACGGGACCAGGCGTGGAGCGATCATGTTTTCGGGGCGCAGGATGTCGTCGAGCATGGCGTCGTCGAGCAAGCCTTCCTCACGCACCAGTTCCAGCACGCCGCGGCCGCTTTCAAGGGCGATACGCGCAATGCGGGTGGCGTTTTCATAGCCGATGTAGGGGTTCAGCGCGGTGACCAGGCCGATGGAGTGCTCCACCAGTTCGCGGCAGCGGGCTTCGTTGGCGGTGATGCCGACGATGCAATGCTCGCGCAGCATGTCCATGGCGCGTTGCAGCAGACGGATCGAATCGAAGATCTTGAAGGCGATCAGCGGCTCCATCACGTTCAGTTGCAGTTGGCCGCCTTCGGCTGCCATGGTCAGGGCCAGGTCGTTGCCGATGACTTGGAACGCCACCTGGTTGACCGCTTCCGGGATCACCGGGTTGACCTTGCCGGGCATGATCGAGCTGCCTGGCTGGCGCGCCGGCAGGTTGATCTCGTTGATGCCGGTACGTGGGCCGCTGGACAGCAGGCGCAGGTCGTTGCAGATCTTCGACAGCTTCACCGCGGTACGCTTGAGCATGCCGGAGAACAGCACGAAGGCGCCCATGTCGGAGGTGGCTTCGATCAGGTCGGCTGCCGGCACCAGCGGCTGGCCGCTGATGGTCGCCAGGCGTTGTACGGCCAGGGCCTGGTAACGCGGGTCAGCGTTGATGCCGGTACCGATGGCTGTGCCGCCCAGGTTGACTTCGGTGAGCAGCTCCGGCGCCAGGGTTTTCAGGCGGGCCAGGTCTTCACCCAGGGTGGTGGCGAAGGCGCGGAATTCCTGGCCGAGGGTCATCGGCACGGCGTCTTGCAATTGGGTGCGACCCATTTTCAGCACGTGGCTGAACTCGGCGCCTTTGGCGGCGAACGCCTGGATCAGGCTGTCGAGGCTGGCCAGCAGTGCGTCGTGGCCCAACAGCAGACCCAGGCGGATCGCAGTCGGATAGGCGTCGTTGGTCGACTGCGCCATGTTCACGTCGTTGTTGGGATGCAGGTACTGGTACTCGCCCTTCTGGTGACCCATGGCCTCCAACGCGATGTTGGCGATGACTTCGTTGGCATTCATGTTGGTTGAAGTGCCGGCGCCGCCTTGAATCATGTCCACCACGAATTCTTCGTGGAAATCGCCGCGGATCAGGCGGGCACAAGCTTCGCTGATGGCAGCGTGCTTGGCATCGCTGAGCTGTCCCAGTTCGCGGTTGGCGTCCGCCGCTGCTTGCTTGACCATCGCCAGGCCGACCACCAATTTCGGGTAATGCGAAATCGGAACGCCCGAGAGGCGGAAATTATTCACCGCTCGCAGGGTCTGGATGCCGTAATACGCTTGAGCAGGTACTTCGAGTACGCCAAGCAGGTCTTTTTCTGTACGGAAAGATGCAGCAGAGGACATGACGGAAATCATCTCGATATGGACCCGGAACTGGCCGGAACGCTGCGAATGCTAGGCTTGTAGAACTTTTTGGGCCAATGCTGTTAAGCACTGGCCTATGCACAAACGGCATAATGTGGATGTGACCCAGCTATGATGGCGGGCGTGCGTGCCAAAATGGTGCATACCCTTGGGAGGAAGTGATGAACCTTGAGAGCAAATGGCTGGAAGACTTCAGCGCCCTGGCGGCCACCCGCAGTTTTTCCCAGGCAGCGGAACGGCGCTTTGTCACCCAACCGGCGTTCAGCCGCCGTATCCGTAGCCTTGAGGCCGCGTTGGGCCTGACCCTGGTCAACCGCTCGCGTACGCCAGTGGAGTTGACGGCGGCGGGGCAGCTGTTTCTGGTGACCGCGCGCACGGTGGTCGAACAGCTGGGCGAAGTACTGCGCCATTTGCATCACCTGGAAGGCGGGCAGGGCGAAGTCATGCAGGTGGCGGCCGCGCACTCGCTGGCACTGGGGTTCTTCCCACGTTGGATCGCACAGCTGCGCAACGAGGGCCTGAACATCGCCACGCGACTGGTCGCCACCAACGTCGGCGATGCGGTACACGCTCTTCGCGAAGGTGGTTGCGACCTGATGCTGGCGTTCTACGATCCCGACGCTGCGATGCAGATGGACGCCGAGATCTTCCCGTCCCTGCACCTGGGCAACACCGAGATGCTCCCGGTCTGCGCTGCCGATGCCGACGGCAAGCCGCTGTTCGACCTCGAAGGCGAGGGCAGTGTGCCGCTGCTCGCCTACAGCGCCGGAGCGTTCCTCGGCCGCTCGGTGAATCTGCTGCTGCGCCAGCGGGCCCTGCGCTTCACGACCATTTACGAAACCGCCATGGCCGACAGCCTCAAGAGCATGGCCCTTGAAGGCTTGGGTATCGCCTGGGTGCCGCAGCTGAGTGTGCGTGCGGAGTTGGCACGCGGTGAACTGGTGGTGTGCGGAGGGCCGCAATGGCATGTGCCGCTGGAGATTCGTTTGTATCGCTGTGCATTGGTGCGCAAGGCGAATGTGCGGTTGCTGTGGCGCAAACTGGAAGGAGGCGCGGCGCAAAGTACCTGAGCCTGACAGATCCAATGTGGGAGGGGGCTTGCTCCCACAGGGTTTTGCGGTGTAGGGGACTGACTCAAGAGTCAATAAAACCGCCGGTTTGAGCGGCTAGACAGATGGTCATTCCAGGGGCTGTTTATCTGGATTATTACGGTATACTGCGCGGCCTTCGGCCGGTCCAACCGGCCGCGTTTCGAGGTCAGAACTCGCCGAGCGAAGATCAGGCAAGGCAAAAACAAGCGAGGAAGCGGAGTTGGCTTTAGCCAATGAGCATTCCGAGTTTGTTTTCAACGCAGCCTGATTGAGCGTAGGCAGTTCTGGCCCGAAACTAATTCGTACAACAAGCCACGCCGGTCTCCCGCGTGGCTTGTTGTTTTTTGACGCGCCTGCGGGCGCCCAGAGAGAAGAGGCACGACGATGAGTGCATTGGTTGGCGTGATCATGGGCTCCAAGTCCGATTGGTCCACCCTTAGCCACACCGCCGATATGCTGGAAAAACTCGGCATTCCGTATGAAGTGAAGGTGGTCTCCGCCCACCGCACGCCGGACTTGCTGTTCCAGTATGCCGATGAAGCAGAATCCCGTGGCATCGAGGTGATCATCGCCGGTGCCGGTGGCGCGGCGCACCTGCCAGGCATGTGTGCAGCCAAGACCCACCTGCCGGTGCTTGGCGTGCCGGTGCAGTCGGCGATGCTCTCGGGCGTGGATTCGCTGTTGTCCATCGTGCAGATGCCAGCCGGTATCCCGGTGGCGACCCTGGCGATCGGCAAGGCCGGCGCGATCAACGCCGCGTTGCTGTCCGCCAGCATCCTGGGCGCCAAGCACCCGCAGTTCCACGCGGTGCTGAAAAAATTCCGTGCCGAGCAGACAGACAGCGTGCTGGACAATCCAGACCCACGTATCGCCTGAGGTTGTTGACGATGAAAATCGGTGTAATCGGTGGCGGCCAACTGGGCCGCATGCTGGCCCTGGCGGGCACTCCGCTGGGAATGAATTTCGCTTTTCTGGACCCGGCGCCAGACGCCTGCGCCGCCGCCCTGGGTGAACACCTGCGCGCTGACTACAGCGACCCGGATCACCTGCGCCAACTGGCTGACGAAGTCGACTTGGTGACCTTCGAATTCGAAAGCGTCCCGGCCGAAACCGTGGCCTTCCTGTCGCAGTTCGTGCCGGTTTACCCGAGCGCCGAAGCCTTGCGCATCGCCCGGGACCGCTGGTTCGAAAAGAGCATGTTCAAGGACCTGGGCATCCCTACCCCGGCCTTCGCCGACATCCAGTCCCAGGCAGACCTGGACGCCGCTGTCGCCAGCATCGGCCTGCCGGCCGTGTTGAAAACCCGCACTTTGGGTTACGACGGCAAGGGCCAGAAAGTCCTGCGCAGCGAAGCCGACGTGGTCGGTACTTTCGCCGAACTGGGCAGCGTTCCTTGCCTGTTGGAAGGCTTCGTGCCGTTCACCGGCGAAGTCTCGCTGATTGCCGTGCGAGCCCGCGATGGCGAGATCCGTTTCTACCCCTTGGTGCACAACACCCACGTCAACGGCATTCTCAAGGTGTCCGTGGCCAGCACCGATCACCCGCTGCAGGCCCTTGCCGAGGACTACTCCAGTCGTGTGCTCAAGCAGCTGGATTACGTCGGCGTGATGGCGTTCGAGTTCTTTGAGGTCGACGGCGGCCTCAAGGCCAACGAGATCGCGCCCCGCGTGCATAACTCCGGGCATTGGACCACCGAAGGCGCCGAGTGCAGCCAGTTCGAAAACCACCTGCGGGCGGTCGCGGGCTTGCCGTTAGGCTCTACGGCCAAGGTCGGCGAGAGCGCCATGCTCAATTTCATTGGCGTGGTACCGCCGGTTGAACGGGTAATCGCGATCAACGACTGCCACCTGCACCACTACGGCAAGGCCTTCAAGGCCGGGCGCAAAGTCGGCCATGCCAACCTGCGTTGCAAGGACCGTGCGACCCTGCAGGCACAGATCCTCAAGGTCGAGGCGCTGATCGCCGAGCAATAACCCGAGGTTCGGCGGGAACCATTGGTGGCCGTCGTCTCTCTGATTGCAGGATGACAAAGCCTGGCTAGGCTTTGTCATGACTCATATTCAATCAGAGGGAAATGCCATGGGTATCATTGGAACCATTTTTATCGGCTTGATCGTTGGCCTGCTGGCGCGTTTCCTCAAGCCTGGCGACGACAGCATGGGCTGGATCATGACCATCCTGCTGGGTATCGCCGGCTCCCTGGCCGCGACCTACGGCGGCCAGGCACTGGGGATCTACCAGGCAGGCCAGGGTGCGGGCTTCATCGGCGCACTGGTGGGTGCCATCGTGTTGCTGGTGATCTACGGCCTGATCAAAAAGAAGTAATCAGCCGACAAAGTCCTCTGCGCTGCGCAGGCGCAGGGGGCTAGAATGCTCGACACTTGTATTTGCCGAGCCTCTCCATGCGCCGTCTTCTATTGACCCTTCTGCTGCTGGCCCCTGGCCTGACCCATGCTGGCGAACTGCCGGAAACTGACTGGCTTGAACTGATGCCGCTTTCGGACCAGAAAGCCCTCGAAGCCATGCCCGAGATCGACCACAACTCCCCCGAAGCCCAAGGCACGTTCACCGAAAAAGGTGGCTTGAAACAGAGCAAAGGCTTGCCCGCGGTGATGTATTCCACCAAGACCGTGGCCGCCATGAACGGCAAGAACATCCGTATCGGCGGCTATCCGGTGCCGCTGGAAACCGATGCCAAGGGTCGCAGCACACTGTTCTTCCTGGTGCCTTACCCTGGCGCCTGCATCCACGTGCCGCCACCGCCGCCTAACCAACTGGTGCTGGTGCGGTATCCCAAGGGATTGAAGCTTGACGATATCTACACGCCGCTGTGGGTCACGGGCACGTTGAAGGTGGAGAAGGTCAACAATGACTTGGCGGACGCAGCGTATGCGCTGGAGGCGGGGAAAGTGCGGGTAGTGAAGGAATCCGATCTCTAAAACCCTACACATAACCAATGTGGGAGGGGGCTTGCTCCCGATAGCGGTGCTTCAGTCACTTGAGATATTGACTGAACCGAAGCTATCGGGAGCAAGCCCCTCCCACATTTGATCGGGTTTACAAGGTGATACTGGTGATGCTCACGCCCAAGGTGTGGCTTTCACCGGCCGCCAGGCTCACCACATCATCCAGCACATTTGCCGTTTCGATGCACAACATGCCCTGCCAGCCATCGTCAGCCATGTCATCAAGCGCCTTGGCCCGTTCGGTCCAGGGGTTCCAGACTACCGTCGAGCTCGAGCCCTGGCTGATGAGTTGGACGCGGCGCTGCCAGTCTTTATCGACAATGCTCAACTGCGCCGGCGTATCCAGGTAGATGCGATCCGTCTCGGCGGTGAAGTGCAGCAGGCCGGCTTGCTGCTTCTCGGTCCAGCCGTCGGCGGTATCGATATACGCCAAGCCGTCCAGGCCCTCGACCTGCACATTGCGCACATCGCTCACAGCAAAGTAGGTGTGCAGCGCCTGGCTGAGGGTCACGGTGTCGGTGCCTTGATTGTGGCTGGTCAGTTGGATGTGCAGTTGGTCGTCCAGCAGCAGGCTTAACGTCAAGTTGACCTGATGGGGCCAGTCGGGAAAGCCGCCCGCAGGAACCGGCAGCGCCAGCTCGATGCGCAGGGCTTCACCTTCAATTGCAGTTTCGGTCAATTCCCAGAGGGCGGTGCGCACAAAACCATGCGCGCCAGCCGGTTGATCGCTTTGACGCATCGCCTTGACGCTTTGCGGGTTGCGATCAAACACGCCAAACCACGGCCAGCACACCGGCACGCCGGTACGAATGCCCTTGCCCGGCTTGAACACCGCTTCAGGGTTCGGCCAGATCAGCGGCTGCTCGCCCTGGCGCTGGTAACTGAAGATGTGCGCACCCTGCCGGGCCACCATCAGTTCGGCGCCGTTGTGGCGAATGCGCCAGCAGTCCAGCTCGTCGACTTTCACCGTTTCAACGTGGGGCGTAGGCATAACAAAGCTCTCTCAATGGCAGGCAATGGGGCAATTGACCGTCAAAACCCGGCGATGTTTAACGCGCCCGTGACGGCACAGACCGCGTGCGGCCGCTGCCATCGATGGCGACGAACACAAATACCGCCTCGGTCACCTTGCGCCATTCGCTGGACAGCGGGTCATCGCTCCACACCTCGACCATCATCTGGATCGAGCTGCGGCCGATTTCCAGGGCCTGGGTATAGAAGGAAAGCTGCGCGCCCACCGCCACCGGTACCAGGAAGGCCATGCGGTCAATAGCTACAGTCGCCACTCGCCCACCGGCAACCTTGCTGGCCATTGCCGTGCCGGCCAGGTCCATCTGCGCGACCAGCCAGCCGCCGAAGATATCGCCAAAACCGTTGGTTTCACGAGGGAGTGCAGTGATTTGCAGGGCGAGATCGCCTTGCGGGATAGGATCTTCTTGTTCGAGTTCGATCATGCCGGGGGTGCCTCTGACCCGTGACGCTTCTTATAAGTGGTGCAAAGTGGATAGCCGACTATTGGAAAAACGTTTCAGCACAAACATACGCGTTCGACGCGTTTCTCGTAAGGCGTGCTAAAGGGAAACTCTGCCAAACCGGCTGGGCGGCCCCAACGGCGTTTGGCACAGCAGCCCTCAAGACCGCGGTTCTGCGCTTGCAAGGGCCGAGTATATCGAGACGCTGGCGCCGCGACGACCTCCCAAGGCTCATTTGGTCGGTAAATAGGCGCTGTATCGGGGCTTTTTCCGGCAACTGTGCTCCTGGCCGAGTTGAGCGCTGGCCTGCGTCGGTAAGATTGCCTGCCACTGAACTGTTAAGGGCTCGACGCTGTGCTTTTTGGAGCGATTTGCTATCTTGCCAAGCCTGCCGCAAGTCCCGGGCTTGCCGTCCTGACTACTATAAGAGAAACCTTACCATGTCTTCCGTGCCCGCAAGCAGTGCGCAACCCTCGCGCCCGCTGACCCGCAACGACTACAAAACCCTGTCGCTGTCTGCCTTGGGCGGGGCGCTGGAGTTCTACGACTTCATCATCTTCGTGTTTTTCGCCACCGTGGTCGGGAAACTGTTCTTCCCCGTCGACATGCCCGAATGGCTGCGCATGATGCAGACCTTCGGCATCTTCGCCGCCGGCTACCTGGCGCGCCCCCTGGGCGGCATCATCATGGCGCACTTCGGTGACCTGCTGGGGCGCAAGAAGATGTTCACCCTGAGCATCTTCATGATGGCCGTGCCGACCCTGATCATGGGCCTGCTGCCGACTTACGCGCAGATCGGCCTGTGGGCGCCGCTCCTGCTGCTGCTGATGCGCGTCATCCAGGGCGCGGCGATTGGCGGCGAGGTACCGGGCGCCTGGGTGTTCGTCTCCGAGCACGTCCCGCCGCGCCACATCGGCTACGCCTGCGGCACCCTGACCAGCGGCCTCACCGCCGGTATCTTGCTGGGCTCGCTGGTGGCCACCGCCATCAATACGGCCTATACCCCGGAGCAGGTCTCCGATTACGCCTGGCGGATCCCGTTCCTGCTCGGCGGTGTATTCGGGCTGCTGTCGGTGTATCTGCGCCGCTGGCTGCATGAAACACCGATCTTCGCCGAGATGCAGCAACGCAAGACCCTGGCTGCCGAGCTGCCGTTGCGTGCAGTGCTGCGCGATCATCGCGGCGCCATTGTGTTGTCGATGCTGCTGACCTGGCTGTTGTCGGCCGGCGTCGTAGTGGTCATCCTCATGACGCCGACCGTGCTGCAAACCGTCTATCACTTCAGCCCTACGGTTGCGCTGCAAGCCAACAGTCTGGCCATCGTAACGTTGAGCCTGGGTTGCATCGCCTCGGGCGCCCTGGCCGACCGTTTTGGCGCCGGCCGCGTATTGGTCACCGGTTGCGCGCTGCTGTTGGCAACCTTCTGGACGCTCTACCACAGCCTGATGGCTCACCCGGACTGGCTGTTCCCGTTGTACGCATTGACCGGTTTGTTCGTGGGCACCATCGGTGTGGTGCCCTACGTGATGGTCAAGGCCTTCCCGCCAGTGGTGCGTTTCAGTGGCCTGTCATTCTCCTACAACGTCGCTTATGCCGTGTTCGGTGGGCTGACACCATTGGCTGTATCGCTGTTGATGAAGGAGAGCCCCATGGGCCCGGCTTACTACGTGGCCGTCTTGTGTGTGATGGGGATGTTGGTGGGTGGGTATCTGTGGAAACGCGGCCGCTAGAGTTAGCCTAATCCACTGTGGCGAGGCATTCATTCAATGTCTCGCTCCTTACAAGCCTTCGCTTTCCGATAGTGGCCTTTCATCTAATTGTCATATTTAAGACATAGAGTGTTCACACGGCCTCCCGATACTTGGCCCCGATCCAATTATCCCTATCTGCTAGGAGCAAGGCATGAAACTGAAACGTTTGATGGCGGCAATGACTTTTGTCGCTGCTGGCGTTGCGACCGCCAACGCGGTGGCCGCTGGTGTTGATCCGGCAATTCCGGCTTACGTCAAGACCACTGGTGTGTCGGGCAACCTGTCCAGCGTCGGTTCCGATACCCTGGCCAACCTGATGACCCTGTGGGCCGAGGGTTACAAGAAGGAATACCCGAACGTCAACATCCAGATTCAAGCTGCCGGCTCCGCCACCGCGCCACCTGCGCTGACCGAAGGCACCTCCAACCTGGGCCCGATGAGCCGCAAGATGAAGGACACGGAACTGGCGGCCTTCGAGCAGAAGTACGGCTACAAGCCTACCGCTATTCCGGTTGCCGTGGACGCCCTGGCGGTATTCGTGCACAAGGACAACCCGATCCAGCACCTGACCATGGAACAAGTCGACGCGGTCTTCTCCTCGACTCGCCTATGCGGTGGCAAGGCTGACGTGAAAACCTGGGGCGACCTGGGTGTGACCGGCGACCTGGCCAACAAGCCAGTGCAACTGTTCGGGCGTAACTCGGTGTCCGGCACCTACGGCTACTTCAAGGAAGAGGCCCTGTGCAAAGGTGACTACAAGCCAAACGTGAACGAACAACCTGGCTCGGCTTCGGTCGTGCAGTCGATCAGCTCCTCGCTGAACGGCATCGGTTACTCGGGCATCGGTTACAAGACCGCCAGCGTGAAGACCGTGCCTCTGGCCAAGAAAGGCACCACTGAATTCATCGAAGACAGCGAAGAAAACGCCCTGAACGGCAAATACCCGCTGTCGCGCTTCCTCTACGTTTACGTCAACAAAGCCCCGAACAAGCCTCTGGCACCGCTGGAAGCCGAGTTCGTGAAACTGGTGCTGTCCAAGCAGGGCCAGGAAGTCGTGGTGAAAGACGGCTACATCCCACTGCCAGCCAAAGTGGCCGCCAAGGCACTGGCTGACCTGGGTCTGAAAGAAGGCAGCTGATTGCCTCTGCGGGGCCGGCTTACCGGCTCCGCATCCGAATTTTCTAGTCCGCTGCCAGCTTTGCTTCGCGGCGGATTTGTTGCGTCACTGCACTGTCATCTTTCTGTCATACAGGATCGCTAGGGTGTGCGCATGAATGATCTGGCCAATTCCACCATGACGACAACTTCTCCCCCCAAGCGCATTGATTTCAATACGCCTGAGCTGCAACGCAAGCGCCGCATGCGCGCGCTCAAGGATCGCTTTACCCGCTGGTATGTGCTGATCGGCGGCCTCGCCGTGCTGGCGGCCATTACCCTGATCTTCTTCTTCCTCGCCTATGTCGTCGCGCCGCTGTTCCAAGGCGCCTCGCTGACCAAGGAAGACGCGCTGACGCCCGCCTGGATGCAGGACGCCGGCAAGCCGTTGATGATCTCCCTCGAAGAACAGAACCAAGTTGCCATGCGGGTTTCCGACAAGGGCCAGGCATTGTTCTTTGAAGTGGACACCGGTGCTGAACTCAAGCGTGTCGACCTGCCGCTTCCGGCCGGTACCAGCGTGGCCTCCATTGGTGAAGACCAGCCAGGCAGCCCTTTGGTGATCCTCGGCTTATCCAATGGCCAGTCCCTGGTGTTTCGCCACACCTATAAAGTGTCGTATCCGGACGGCAAGAAAACCATCAGCCCGGCGATCGAATACCCCTACGGCGAAACGCCGATCGTGCTGGATGACGCCGGTCGCCCACTGGAACACGTTGCCCTCAACGCCACCGACACCTCGCTGGTGGTCGCAGGTTCAGCGGGTTCGCACCTGAACGTGCTGACCCTGAGCCGCGAAGAAAACATGATGACCGGTGAAGTCACCAGTGAGCAGAAGCGTGTCGAACTGCCACAGATGACTGAACCGGTGAAGGCGATCTTCATCGACCCGCGCCAGCAGTGGCTGTATGTGATCAACGGTCGCGCCCTGGCCGACGTGTTCAGCCTGCGCGACAAGAGCCTCAACGGTCGCTACAAGTTATTGGAAAACGGCGATGCCGAAATCACCGCCAGCACCCAGCTGGTGGGCGGCATCTCGCTGATCATGGGGGATTCCAAAGGTGGCCTGGCCCAGTGGTTCATGGCTCGCGACCCGGATGGCGAACAACGCCTCAAGCAGATCCGTACCTTCCAGATGGGCACTGCGCCCATCGTCGAAATCAGCGCTGAAGAGCGCCGCAAAGGCTTCACCGCCCTCGACGCTTCTGGCCAGTTCGGCGTGTTCCACAGCACCGCCCATCGCACCCTGTTGGTCGACCCGGTGGTCGACGGCCAGGGTCTGTTCGGCATGTCGCCTCGAGCCAACCGTGTGATCGTCGAGGCCGGCGGCAAGCTGCAACCCTTGCTGCTCGACAATCCGCACCCGGAAGTCTCGTGGAGCGCGTTGTGGAGCAAGGTCTGGTACGAAAACTACGACGAGCCTAAATACGTCTGGCAGTCCACCGCCGCCAACACCGACTTCGAACCCAAGATGAGCCTGGCCCCGCTGACCTTCGGGACCTTGAAGGCCGCGTTCTATGCCATGCTGCTGGCGGCGCCGCTGGCGGTTGCCGCCGCGATCTACACCGCTTACTTCATGGCTCCGAGCCTGCGCCGCAAGGTCAAGCCGGTGATCGAGCTGATGGAAGCCATGCCGACCGTGATCCTCGGCTTCTTCGCCGGCCTGTTCCTGGCGCCGTATGTGGAAGGGCATCTGCCGGGGATTTTCAGCCTGTTGATGCTGTTGCCAATTGGCATCCTGGTCGCCGGCTTTGTCTTTAGCCGCTTGCCCGAGTCCATTCGCCTACGGGTGCCGGATGGCTGGGAAAGCGCGATCCTGATCCCGGTGATCCTGTTTGTGGGTTGGCTCTCGCTGTACATGAGCCCGTACCTGGAAACCTGGTTCTTCGGCGGCGACATGCGCATGTGGATCTCCCACGACCTGGGCATCACCTACGACCAGCGTAACGCCCTGGTGGTCGGCCTCGCCATGGGCTTTGCGGTGATCCCGAACATCTACTCCATCGCCGAAGACGCCGTGTTCAGTGTGCCACGCGGCCTGACCCTGGGCTCCCTGGCCCTGGGCGCCACGCCCTGGCAGACCATGACCCGCGTGGTCATCCTCACCGCCAGCCCGGGCATCTTCTCGGCACTGATGATCGGCATGGGCCGTGCTGTGGGCGAGACCATGATCGTGCTGATGGCCACCGGTAACACCCCGGTGATGGAGATGAACCTGTTCGAGGGCCTGCGCACGCTGGCGGCCAACGTCGCGGTGGAAATGCCCGAGTCGGAAGTCGGCGGCAGTCACTACCGCGTGTTGTTCCTCTCGGCGCTGGTGCTGCTGTTGTTCACCTTCATTATGAACACCCTCGCGGAGCTGATTCGTCAGCGCCTGCGCAAGAAATACTCGTCGCTTTAAGAAAGGTAGAAGTCTGTGAAACAGAACTCCCTGAATGGATGGTTCAAGAGCGGCGCTCCCGGCGTCTGGATCAGCGGTGGCGCGGTGTCCATCGCGGTCATCATGACCATTGGTCTGCTGGCTGTGATTGCGGTGCGTGGCTTGGGCCATTTCTGGCCGGCCGACCTGATCCAGGCCAACTACAACGTGCCGGGCCAGGCCAACCACATCGTCATCGGCGAAGTGGTACAGAAAGAAGAAGTGCCGCGTGAGCGCCTGAAAAGCGCCGGCCTGCCGGTGCCGGACGAAGGCCCTGAGTTCATGACCCGCGAGCTGATCAAGGTCGGCAACCGCGACCTTAACGGCAACGACTTCACCTGGATTGTCGGCGAGTGGTTGAAGGATCAGACCAAGCCGACCAACCTGATGGCCATCGAGCGTCGCGAATGGGGCAATTTCTACGGCACCCTGGTCAACGTCAAGCAGGACGGCAAGGTCATTGCTGAAGGCGAAGCCGCGTGGCCGGAGCTGCAAGCCCGGGTCGCGCGCGTCAATCAGCTCGCCGCCCAGCTCAAGACCCTGGAAAAATCCGATATCGGCGCGATCAACGCCGGCCTCGAACGCATCCGCCTGCACGGCCGCAAACTGGAACTGGAGGGCAAGCTCGACGCCGCCGCCCAGGCCGATATGGATGCCGACCGCGCCGAACTGAATGCCCGCTATCAGGACATCGAGGCGCGCCTGGCTGACCTGCACGCCCAGTTCAACCGCGACGCCCTGACCGCCCGCGACGGCAACGGCAAGGAAGTGGAGATCGGCATCGGCAAGGTAGTGCACGCCTACCAGCCTAACGCCATGGGCACCCTGACCAAGATCGGCTTCTACTTCAGCAAAGTCTGGGAATTCCTCAGCGATGACCCACGGGAAGCCAACACCGAAGGCGGGATTTTCCCGGCCATCTTCGGCACGGTGATGATGACCCTGATCATGGCGATGATCGTGACCCCGTTTGGTGTGCTGGCGGCGGTGTACCTGCGTGAATACGCCAAGCAGAACACCCTGACGCGGATTATCCGTATCGCCGTGAACAACCTGGCTGGCGTACCGGCCATCGTCTACGGCGTATTCGGCCTGGGCTTCTTCGTCTATGTATTGGGTGGCTCGGTTGACCGCCTGTTCTTCGCCGAGGCCCTGCCGGCTCCGACCTTCGGTACCCCGGGCTTGCTGTGGGCCTCGCTGACCCTGGCGCTGCTGGCGGTGCCGGTGGTGATCGTGGCCACCGAAGAAGGCCTGGCGCGGATTCCTCGCACCGTGCGCGAAGGCTCCCTGGCGTTGGGCGCGACCAAGGCGGAAACGCTGTGGAAGATCGTGCTGCCGATGGCCAGCCCGGCGATGATGACCGGCATGATCCTCGCCGTAGCCCGCGCCGCCGGTGAAGTGGCGCCGCTGATGCTGGTGGGTGTGGTGAAACTGGCGCCGTCGCTGCCATTGGACGGTAACTATCCGTACTTGCACCTGGACCAGAAGATCATGCACCTGGGCTTCCATATCTATGACGTCGGCTTCCAGAGCCCCAACGTCGAAGCTGCACGGCCGCTGGTGTACGCCACCGCGTTGCTGCTGGTGCTGGTGATCGCCACGCTCAACCTGTCGGCGGTGTGGATCCGTAACCACCTGCGCGAAAAATACAAGGCGCTGGACAGCTAACACCATTCAATGTGGGAGGGGGCTTGCCCCCGATTGCGGTGTGCCAGCCAGCACACATGTTCCTGATGCACTGCTATCGGGGGCAAGCCCCCTCCCACACAACAAATTGGTAGCACAGGGAGCATCCCATGCAACACGAAAACCATTCCCACGGCATCAATATGTCTGCCCTGGGTCGCGACAAGCAGAGCCTGAGCCTGGCCCAGGAAACCGTGGCCATCGAAGTGCCGGGCCTGAGCCTCTACTACGGCGACAAGCAGGCACTGTTCGACGTCAGCATGAACATCCCCAAGCAGCGCGTGACCGCCTTTATCGGCCCGTCCGGCTGCGGCAAGTCCACGCTGCTGCGCACCTTCAACCGTATGAACGACCTGGTCGACGGTTGCCGTGTGGAAGGCGCGATCAACCTTTACGGCACCAACATCTATCGCAAGGGCGAAGACGTGGCCGAGCTGCGCCGCCGCGTGGGCATGGTGTTCCAGAAGCCCAACCCGTTCCCCAAGACCATCTACGAAAACGTGGTCTACGGCCTGCGCATCCAGGGCATCAACAAGAAGCGCATCCTCGACGAAGCGGTTGAATGGGCCCTCAAGGGTGCGGCCCTGTGGGATGAGGTCAAGGACCGCCTGCACGAGTCGGCTCTCGGCCTGTCCGGTGGCCAGCAGCAACGCCTGGTGATCGCTCGTACCATCGCCGTGGAGCCGGAAGTGCTGCTGCTCGACGAACCGTGTTCGGCCCTCGACCCAATCTCGACCCTGAAAGTCGAAGAGCTGATCTATGAACTCAAGTCCAAGTTCACCATCGTTATCGTGACCCACAACATGCAACAGGCGGCGCGGGTGTCCGACTACACCGCGTTCATGTACATGGGCAAGCTGGTGGAATTCGGCGATACCGATACCCTGTTCACCAATCCGGCGAAAAAGCAGACCGAAGACTACATCACCGGTCGCTACGGCTAGGACGCTGTGGTTCTGATTGCACTGACGCTGCGGTTCTCCGCACCTTACCGGACGCTCCAAGGACGCCAACATGATTAGCAAAGAAGGCCTTACCCATCACATCTCCGCGCAGTTCAACGCCGAGCTCGAGGAGGTGCGCAGCCACCTCCTGGCGATGGGTGGGCTGGTGGAGAAGCAAGTCAACGATGCGGTCACCGCGCTGATCGAGGCCGACTCGGGCCTGGCCCAGCAGGTGCGCGAGATCGATGACCAGATCAACCAGATGGAACGCAATATCGACGAGGAGTGCCTGCGCATTCTTGCCCGTCGCCAGCCGGCGGCTTCCGACCTGCGTTTGATCATCAGCATCTCCAAGTCGGTGATCGACCTGGAGCGTATCGGCGACGAAGCCACCAAGATCGCCCGCCGCGCCATCCAGCTGTGCGAAGAAGGTGAAGCGCCCCGCGGCTACGTGGAAGTGCGCCACATCGGCGACCAGGTGCGCAACATGGTGCGTGATGCCCTCGACGCCTTCGCCCGTTTTGACGCCGAACTGGCGTTGTCGGTGGCCCAGTACGACAAGATCATCGACCGCGAATACAAGACCGCGTTGCGCGAACTGGCCACCTACATGATGGAAGACCCGCGCTCGATCTCACGGGTGTTGAACATTATCTGGGTGCTGCGTTCCCTGGAGCGTATCGGCGACCATGCGCGCAATATCTCGGAATTGGTGATTTATCTGGTGCGCGGCACCGACGTACGGCACATGGGCCTCAAGCGCATGAAAGCCGAAGTTGAAGGCACTGCTGATCTAATCCCTAATGTTCCGGGTGAAACTGACGATAAGTAAGTTGCCCGAGAAATTAACGCCCGGCCTTTGGCCGGGCGTTTTTGTTTGTGGCACCGAATTTTTTGCGCGGGCTGAATTTGAACGCGATAGTGAAAAAAGCCCCGCTGTGACTGGCGAGTTTTGGCAAAATGCCATCAGTCAGGCGTTTTGCGTGCCGAAGTTTTTATAGGATAAAGGGTCGATGAGCAAAGTCAGTGTGTTGGTGGTGGATGACGCCTCGTTCATTCGCGACCTGGTGAAGAAGTGCCTGCGCAATTACTTCCCCGGGATCAAGATCGAAGATGCGGTGAACGGCAAAAAGGCGCAATCCATCCTGATGCGCGAAACCTTCGACCTGGTGCTGTGTGACTGGGAAATGCCGGAGATGTCCGGTCTTGAGCTATTGACCTGGTGCCGTGGGCAAGCCCATCTGAAAGCCATGCCGTTCGTGATGGTGACCAGCCGTGGCGACAAGGAAAACGTGGTGCAGGCGATCCAGGCCGGCGTTTCCGGTTATGTGAGCAAGCCGTTCACCAACGAACAGTTGCTGAACAAGGTCAAGCAGGCCCTGCACAAGATCGGCCGCCTCGATGCACTGATCGCCAGTGCGCCGACCAAGATGAATTCGGCCTTTGGTAACGATTCCCTGAGTGCCCTGACCGGCGGCAAGCCCGAAGCGGTCAAGTCGGCTCCCGTCGCGGCGGCCCCCAACAAAGGCCTGCTCAACAACCCACCGGTACAAGCGCCAGCGGCAGCGTCGCCGGCTGGCGGTCGCGGCCAGGGGCAGTTGCGCCTTTCAAGTGGCACCCAGCAATGCGTGATCAAGGCCCTGAGCATCAAGGAAGCGTTGCTGGTGGTGCGGCGTGGTGAAGTCCTGCCCCAGGTCCTGGAAAGCGCCGTGCTCGACCTTGAGCAGGGTGAGAACGCCGAAGTCGCACGCCTCAATGGCTACCTGCACGCCATCGTCGCTTTCGAACCCAGGCCGGACAGTGATTGGCTGCAACTGACCTTCCGCTTTATCGACCAGGACGCGCAGAAGCTGGACTACATCTCGCGCCTGATCGCGCGCGGTACGGCGCAGAAGCATTTTGTGCCGGGTGCGTAATCCTCACAGCGGCACCTGACACAAAATGTGGGAGGGGGCTTGCTCCCGATAGCGATGGGTCAGACACCAGATGCAGTGACTGATACTCCGCCATCGGGGGCAAGCCCCCTCCCACATTGAGTCCGCGCACCTGCTGTCAGTCCAGCAGCAACACCTTGGCCAACACGATCTTCGGCCCTTTCATCTTCTTGATGATGATCCGCAGGCCTTCAACTTCCAGCACTTCCTCCTCTTCCGGTACGCGCTTGAGCGTGTCGTAGATCAGCCCGGCGAGGGTTTCTGCTTCGATATGGTCCAGGTCGACGCCCAACAGGCGTTCTACCTTGAACAACGGCGTGTCGCCACGCACCAGCAGTTTGCCAGGCTGGTAGGCGAGGATGCCCCGCTCGGCCTTGCGGTGTTCGTCCTGGATATCGCCCACCAGCACTTCCAGCACGTCTTCCATGGTCAGGTAGCCGATGATCTTGCCGTCGGCTTCCTCCACCAGGGCGAAGTGCGCGCCGCCTTTGCGGAACTGCTCCAGCAGCTGCGACAACGGCATATGCCGCGAGACGCGCTCAAGCGGGCGGGTCAGCTCGGCCAGGTTGAACGATTCGGGAATATGGTCCAGGGCGGCCAGTTCCAGCAGCAGATCCTTGATGTGCAACAAGCCCACGAACTCATTGCGCACTGCGTCGTACACCGGGTAACGGCTGAACTTGTGGCGACGAAACAGCGCGAGGATTTCCTTGAGCGGGGCGTTGAAGTCCAGGGTTACCAGGTCTTCCCGGGAGTTGGCCCAGTCGACCACTTCCAGCTCGCCCATTTCCACCGCCGAGGCCAGTACGCGCATACCTTGGTCGCTCGGGTCCTGGCCACGGCTGGAGTGCAGGATAAGCTTGAGTTCTTCGCGGCTGTAATGGTGCTCGTGGTGCGGGCCAGGCTCGCCTTGGCCGGCGACGCGCAGGATGGCGTTGGCGCTGGCGTTGAGCAGGTAGATGGCCGGGTACATTGCCCAGTAGAACAGGTACAGCGGTACCGCCGTCCACAGCGACAGCAGTTCGGGCTTGCGAATCGCCCAGGACTTGGGCGCCAGCTCACCGACCACAATGTGTAGGTAGGAAATCACGAAGAAGGCGGCAAAGAACGACACGCCCTTGATCACTTCCGGCGACTGCACGCCGATGGCGCCGAGCATAGGCTCGAGGATGTGCGCAAAGGCCGGCTCACCGACCCAGCCCAGGCCCAGGGAAGCCAGGGTGATACCCAGCTGGCAGGCCGACAGGTAGGCGTCGAGCTGGCTGTGTACGGTGCGCAGGATCTGCCCGCGCCAGCCGTTCTTGTGGGCAATGGCCTCGACCCGGGTGGCGCGCAGCTTGACCATGGCAAATTCCGCCGCAACGAAGAAACCGTTGAGCAGTACCAAGACCAGTGCAAAAAGAATCATGCCGAAATCGGCGAAGAGTGTCGCGAGGGTGATACCAGGGGAAGGGTCCATGATGGGGTTTTGCAGGTTCCGTGTGTTCAATAAGGGATGGCAGGTGGGCCTGAAAGACAGGCGCAAGTCGGCCAATGTAGCGGCTGGCGGGGCGCTTGCCTAGTGCCTGCTGCCAGGTGGGGCCTGGAAGCTGTTCTCCAAAAGCATACAAATCCAATGTGGGAGGGGGCTTGCCCCCGATAGCAGTATGTCAGTGAGCACATCTGATACTGATACACCGCCATCGGGGGCAAGCCCCCTCCCACATTTAGATTTGTGCTGTATTTGAGTTATTCATCATTGTCGATCACTGGCTAACGCGTTATCTGCGTCGCCGGAAAATGGCAGGTAAACGTACTGCCGTGCCCCAGCACGCTGCTGATTTCCAAGCGTGCCCGATGGCGCAACAGCACATGCTTGACGATCGCCAGGCCGAGCCCGGTGCCGCCAGTGTTGGAGTTGCGGCTGGAGTCGACGCGGTAGAAACGTTCGGTCAGGCGCGGCAGGTGCTTGGCGTCGATGCCGATGCCGGAGTCCTGCACACTCAGGTGTGCACCCTGTTCGTCGGCCCACCAGCGGATACGGATATTGCCCTGGTCCTGGGTGTACTTCACCGCGTTGAACACCAGGTTGGAGAACGCACTGCGCAACTCGCCTTCGCTGCCCTTGAGCAACACCCGTGGGTCGGCTTCCAGGGTTATCTGTTGGCCGCGCTCGCCGGAGAGGGCCTGGGCATCGTTCTTGATGGTCTGCAGCAAGCTGTGTACGGCCACCGGCTGGTTATCCGAGGGGTAATCGGTGGCCTCAAGCTTGGCCAGCAACAGCAGGTCGTTGAGCAGGGTCTGCATGCGCGAGCCCTGCTGCTGCATCTGCTGCAGGGCGCGGCTCCAGCGCGGGTTGATCTCGTCGACATTGTCCAGCAGCGTCTCCAGGTAGCCGCAGATCACCGTCAAGGGCGTGCGCAACTCGTGGGAGACGTTGGCGACGAAGTCCTTGCGCATCTGTTCCAGCTGGTGGATGCGGGTGACGTCGCGCACCAGCATCAGGTGCTCGTTGTTGCCGTAACGCGTCAGGTACAGCTGGATGCGTACGCGGTCATTGGTGGGCGAGGGGATTTCCAGGGCTTCTTCGTAGTTGTCCTGCTCAAAGTATTCCTTGAAGCGCGGGTGGCGTACCAGGTTGGTCACCGGCTGGCCGCTGTCCTGGGGCGTCTTGAGGCCCAGCAGGGTCTCGGCGGCGCGGTTCCACCATTCGAGGTTGCCGTCGCTGTCGAGCATGATCACCGCGTCCTTGAGTGCGGCGGTGGACTCCTGCACCCGGTCGATCACCGCTTGCAGGCGCCCGCGTACCCGTTGGTCGCGGCGCTGCAGGTGGTAGATGCTGTCAAACACTTCGCCCCACAGGCCATAGCCATCGGGCGGTGCTTCGTCGGGTTTGTGCTGGCGCAGCCATTCATGCAGGCGCAGCAATTGTTTGAGGGTCCAGCCCAGGTACAACGCGATGCCGGCGGCCAGGCTCCAGCCGTAATAGCCACTGATCAGCCCGACCAGCAGGCAGGCAGTGATCAACAGAAGCATGTGGCGGATCAGGGTGCCGTGCCAGTTCTGGTTCACTTAAACATGCGTCCTTGTCAGCTGTTAAGGGAGGAAAAAGACTGGCTCAGCCTTTGGTAGAGAACCGATAGCCGGTGCCGCGCACGGTTTGTACCAGATTCTCGTAGGCATCGCCCAAGGCTTTGCGCAGGCGACGGATATGCACGTCAACGGTGCGCTCCTCCACATAGACGTTGCCGCCCCACACCTGGTCCAGCAATTGGCCACGGGTGTAGGCGCGCTCCTGATGGGTCATGAAGAATTGCAGCAGGCGGTATTCGGTTGGGCCCATCTCGGCGGGCTTGCCGTCGATGGTCACGCGGTGGCTGATCGGGTCGAGCAGCAGGCCACCGACTTCGATTGGCGCCTCGCCATCGGTCGGGCCGGCGCGGCGCAACACGGCTTTCAGGCGTGCGACCAGTTCCCGTGGGGAAAACGGCTTGGTGATGTAGTCATCGGCCCCGACTTCCAGGCCCTGGATCTTGTTGTCCTCTTCGCCCTTGGCGGTGAGCATGATGATCGGGATATCCCCGGTCAGCTCGTCACGCTTGAGGCGGCGGGCCAGCTCGATGCCCGAAGTGCCGGGCAACATCCAGTCGAGCAGGATCAGATCGGGCTTGCGGTCGACGATAATGGCATGGGCCTGCTGGGAGTTCTCCGCCTCCAGGCAGTCGTAGCCGGCCATTTCCAACGCAACGGCGATCATCTCGCGGATGGGCGCTTCGTCGTCAACGATCAGAATGCTCCTGCCAACCATGCTCAATCCTCTTGTCATTTAACTGTCTTGCGCCGCATTAGATAACGGAATTATTGCAGTCGTGTGACAGTAATTTAGTCGCCTGGGCAATTTACGGCACTCTGGACTACCCTTTGGGTCCGAATCCTGACAACCACAAAAGGAAGGTTCCGATGACTTACAGCACTGTTTCCTGGAAAGCCCTGCTGGTTACGGCAGTGTTGGCCCTGCCGGGCCTGGCGTTTGCGGCGGAGCCGGCGATGACGAAAGACGGGATGCTGGTGGATCACAAGGGCATGACGCTCTACACCTTCGACAAGGATGCCGACGGCAAGTCAGTGTGCAAAGACCAATGCGCGACCAATTGGCCGCCGTTGAAGGCCGAGTCCACTGACACTGCGACGGGCGACTGGAAGGTCATCACCCGTGACGACCAGACCAGCCAATGGGCTTACAAAGGCAAGCCGGTCTATACCTACAAGGACGACAAGAAGGCCGGTGACAAGACTGGTGATGGCAAAGGTGGCACCTGGCACATCATCAAGCCTTGAGTCTGCGGCGCTGCTGAATCCATCGGGGGCAGGCCCCTCCCACACTTGAGTGTATTCACAAATCAAAATGTGGGAGGGGGCTTGCCCCCGATGGCGTCAGTCCTGCACTACCGAACCGCGTAATCCACCACAATCCCGACAAAAATCGCCAACCCCGCCCAATGGTTGTGCAAAAACGCCTTGAAGCACTTCATACGGTCCCGATCACGGGTGTACCAGAACTCCCAGGCAAAACAGCCCGCCGCCCCCAGCAGGCCGAGGTGGAACCAGCCGCCCAGGTCGAACCGCGCGCCGGCCAGCAACAGACACACCAGCGACAGCCCTTGCAGGGTAATAATGATCACGCGATCAGCATCGCCAAACAGAATGGCGGTGGATTTCACCCCGATTTTCAAGTCGTCGTCGCGGTCGGTCATTGCGTAATAAGTGTCGTAGCCCACCGTCCACAATAGGTTGGCGATATACAGCAACCACGCCGTAGCGGGCAGATGGCCGGTCTCGGCAGTGAACGCCATCGGCATGCCCCAGGAAAACGCCGCGCCCAGCACCACTTGCGGGTAATAGGTGTAGCGCTTCATGAACGGGTAGCTGGCTGCCAATGCCAGGCCGCCCAGGGACAGCAGGATAGTCGTGGCGTTGGTCAGCAGCACCAGTAGGAAACTGATGCCCATCAGCACGGCAAAAAACACCAATGCTTCTTTCGAACTGATCTTGCCGCTTACCAGTGGGCGTTGCTCGGTGCGCTTCACATGGCCGTCAACCTTGCGGTCGGCCCAATCATTGATCACACAGCCGCCGGCGCGGGTCAGTACGACACCGAGTACAAAAATCACAATATTAAGCAGGGATGGCGAGCCTTTGCCGGCGATCCACAGTGCCCATAGTGTCGGCCACAGCAGCAGGTAGATGCCGATGGGCTTGTCCATGCGCGTCAACTGAATGAAATCCCAGGCCCTTGGGTTCAGGCGATTTAAGGACTTGAGCAGACGTTGATACATCAGCAATTCTCCGGATGATCATGCAGCGCGTGCCAGAAACCCGGCAGGAAGACTTCCGCCACCAGCACGCTCAACGACCCACGGTCGAAGCGCGAACGGCGCGCCCATAAACCGTCGGTCTGGTCCTCTGTTGGCAGCCATGGGCGAGGGTAGCGACACACCTCAATGGCCTGGCGGGTAAACGCGTGGTCGCAGAACAGCAACTCGCCCAGCGAACGGCTGCCCAGCTCGTCCATGTGCAGGCCATCGCCCTGCAAGGCACTGCGGGCCGCCACGCTGCGGGCGAACACCCACGGCTGGCCATGCCCACGCAGATACACCTCGCGCACCCAGCCGACACTGGCCTGGGCAAGGCCCAGGGCTGCACATTCATCCTCGCGCAACGGCTGCCAGCCTTCGAACAATGGCGTCACGCTGAAACCGTCGTTGGACAGCCACGTCAACCGTCGCGTCAGCGAGCCCTCATCAAACAGCCAATTAAGGGTCAAGGGCGTGGGCAAGGGGCTCAGAAGGCTCTGGGTCAGCCATTGGCAAGCATCGGGAAGGGCGATTGAGTGCGGCACAGTGAGTCAGTATTGGCAGCAAAAGAGGCGGCGAGCTTACCATGGCACCCTGATCTTTTGCCGCGCCCAACCCGCCGTTTGCGCCGATCGTGCTTGCATCTGCCGGCTCCGATCAGTACAAAACGCCCTGAGCCGCGCGGCAATGCTGGATTCATCGACCGCCGGCCAAGATGCCTGGACCTGAGGAAGTAAGTAATGAAGAAGTGGCAATGTGTAGTCTGCGGCCTGATCTATGACGAAAAGGACGGTTGGCCGGATGATGGGATCGCACCGGGCACCCT
This sequence comes from Pseudomonas sp. FBCC-B545, assembly GCF_059134095.1. Lineage (NCBI taxonomy): Bacteria > Pseudomonadati > Pseudomonadota > Gammaproteobacteria > Pseudomonadales > Pseudomonadaceae > Pseudomonas > Pseudomonas sp. FBCC-B545. Next base: position 112,111 of record NZ_CP101441.1, read on the forward strand.
CTGGCAGGACGTTCCGGAAGACTGGCTATGCCCTGACTGCGGTGTGGGCAAAATGGATTTCGAAATGATCGAAATCGGCTGATTTTTAGTTTACGAAACGTACTACAAGGAGAAAGGAATGAACGCACCTGTCGTGATCATCGGCACAGGATTGGCCGGTTACAACGTAGCCCGGGAATTTCGCAAGCTCGACAGCGAGACCCCATTGCTGCTGATCACCGCGGATGACGGGCGCTCTTACTCCAAGCCCATGCTCTCCACCGGTTTTGGCAAAAACAAGGAAGCCGACGGCCTGAGCATGGCTGAACCCGGCGCCATGGCCGAGCAGCTCAAGGCCCAAGTGCGCACCCACACACGTGTCAGCGGCATCGACCCGGGCCACAAACGCCTGTGGATCGGCGAGGAAGCGGTGGCCTACCGCGACCTGATCCTGGCCTGGGGTGCAGAAACCGTACGCGTACCGGTCGAAGGCGACGCGGCTGAACTGATTTTCCCGATCAATGATCTCGAAGACTACGCGCGCTTTCGCGCCGCCGCTGCGGGTAAACGTCGCGTGCTGCTGCTCGGCGCCGGCCTGATCGGCTGCGAATTCGCCAACGACCTGATCGTTGGTGGTTATGAAATCGACCTGGTCGCGCCATGCGAGCAAGTCATGCCGACCCTGCTGCACCCGGCGGCAGCCGCAGCAGTGCAGGCTGGATTGGAGGGCATTGGTGCGCGTTTCCACCTGGGCCCGGTGCTCAATCGCCTGCAACGCACCGCTGACGGCCTTGAAGCGCACCTGTCGGACGGTGAAGTGATCCAGTGCGACCTGGTGGTCTCCGCCATCGGCCTGCGCCCTCGCGTAGACCTGGCTGCGGCCGCCGGCCTGCAAATCAATCGCGGGATCATGGTGGACCGCCACCTCAAGACCTCCCATGCCAATATCTACGCCCTGGGCGACTGCGCCGAGGTCGATGGCCTGAACCTGCTGTACGTGATGCCGCTCATGAGCTGCGCCCGCGCCCTGGCGCAAACCCTGGCCGGTAATGCCACGGCCGTGAGCTACGGGCCGATGCCGATCACGGTGAAAACCCCTATCTGCCCGCTGGTAGTATCACCCGCCCCACGGGGCACCGAAGGCGTATGGAGCGTCGAAGGGCAGGGCGGCGATATCAAGGCCCTGTGCCGCGACGCCAGCGGGCGCCTGCTGGGTTACGCGCTGACCGGCAGTGCTGTCATGGAAAAACTGGCCCTGAACAAAGAACTTCCACCGTTGCTGGCGTAAATACCGGTCGTTCTGTCGGAATCAGCACGTTCTAACCCCGAGAAAGGCCGCTGCGAGACTGGCGCGGCGCCCGAGGGCATGCCATCCTCACTCCCGTCTGCCGCAGAGTAGAGCCTGCGGCGCCTTGGGCGCTGCTCCACCAGAGAGCAGCACGGACATAACAACAAAAAACCGTCAAAGAGGCTTCATATGCGTAAACCAGATCTCGCAGCCGCCATCGCTGAAAAAGCAGACCTCACTAAAGAGCAGGCCAACCGCGTGCTCAACGCCGTTCTCGAAGAAATCACCGGCGCCCTGCACCGCAAGGACAGCGTCACCCTGGTGGGCTTCGGCACTTTCCTGCAACGCCACCGTGGCGCCCGCACCGGCAAAAACCCGCAAACCGGTGAGCCAGTGAAAATCAAGGCGAGCAACACCGTAGCGTTCAAGCCGGGCAAGTCGCTCAAAGACAGCGTCAACCCGTAAGTAAGCGAGGCCGCCTCGAAGGGAGGTGGGCGGTAAAAGAATGGGCATCCCGATTGAGTCGGGTGCCCATTTTTGTTGGGTGCGAAAAAGAGTGCCGGCGGAATAAAAGTAGTTGCCTATTGCATTGTTGTGAGCAGTCAATGTAGAGGCTGAATCAAGTCGAAAGTTGGTTGGGTTATGTAAATTGTTCATTCGATTTGGAACCATATCTAAGCAATTGTCACCTATAGCGCGAGACAGCAGGGAACGCTCTCTAAACTCATTTTTAGAGGTGTATGTATGAAAGTTGATCAGCCTATTAATCCCTATTCCAATCTGTTACCCCAGGAAAAAAAGACGGAAGCAGGTGCTTCAGCAGCTCCTGGAAATATTGGAGCAGCCGCAGGCAGTTCGAGCCCCGCATCAGAAGCGGCTAAGGAGAAGGTATTCAGATACCCCGCAGCCACGCCTGAGGAGATCAATGCTAAAGCCAGACGTGAAGATGATGCCGCTGTAAGTAGGATCGAGCCGGGAGAGGCCGGGCAACTGCAAGGCACAAGTCGTCTTCGTCGCGCTGCCGGTTCCTTTAAGCCTAAGACGGCTAAGCAATCTAGTACATTTAAGCAAACTAGTAAATCTAAGCAAACAACTCAATCTAAGCAAACAACTCAATCTAAGCAAACGACTCAATCTAAGCAAACGACTCAATCTAAGCAAACGACTCAATCTAAGCAAACGACTCAGTCTAAGCAAACAACTCAGTCTAAGCAATCTAGTGCATCTGACACGTCGAGCACAGCTAAGTCGACTAGCGCACCTGCACCTAAGCCAAAGGTTGCGCCGAACAGTCCGAGCAGTAACGTGAGTGCCGCGCAAAGTATTGCCAACCAGCCACAGAGTTTACCGGCAGCGCCTCCGTCAGTAGCCGCTAGTATACGCAATGCTTTTATAACCGCCGGGGCAAACAACGTGGTCGCCAGCCCCTTCACTGTGGGAAATCAATTCGCGTCCAGTTACTTCCAGAGCAAACTTGAAGCACAATCTGAAATGCCTGGAGCGCCAGTAGTGAATGCAGATGGCACGATCGGAACCGTGGATCCTAACGCGACGGAGGCGCAAAAAATGGATGCTCGGCTTAAAGGCGCTGAAATAAAAAACGAGGCAACGTCCAACCTGTTTATTTTTCTGGCTTTAGGGAGCGACGCGAAAGGGGTGCAGCCGAGCGATGATGCGCCTACTGATACAGAAGGGCGCTTGAGCAATCTTGAGAAGACGCTGGATGAAATCGAAAAGCAAATGCCAGAGCTCGCCGAGCGGTTCGACATTCTCTACAAGCCGTATGTAACTCCTGAGTCATCAGAAGCGCCGACTGAGCAGTCTCGTATGGACAATATTGAAAAGCGCCAAGCTTATATAGATGAAAAAGTCGACTTGCTGAAAACTATCCAGGAACAAAAGGCAAAGAAAAAAGCAGGCGTTTAAGTAAAGGGACGAATAGGCGGGGAGGTTATTCGATATTGGCAGTTGCTTAGGCCGCCGTTATTTATTGAATAAACCTCTCATCCATCTCGTTGAAAAAGCCTTATTTTTTGTCCACTGTATGTTCGGACAGACAGGGACGGATTAATTTAATTTATCTTATGGGTCTTCATTTAAATAAGCTGCCTAATGAATAGGTCTGGGTCACACAAGCATAATAGGGTGAAATTCCAAAAAAGAATGGTCGAAGTCAAGGCTCAGCAATTTATTTTTATACGCTTCGCAAATGACGATGTTGAAAGCTCCGCCCCAGCCCTCTAAGCGAAAAACCTCTGTGTTTTTTGGGATTTTGTCTATGCTTAATGTTGGGTTGAAAAAGAAACGACCTCTTGGGTTTTGCCACTCTTTGACCACGTGTGATTCGGGCCAAGCCTCGTATTCAGACAGCGCCCAATCGACGCAATCGACATGTTTGTAAGCGTGAAGAAGACGATAACGCACGTTTTGTGTTTTGTGGCTGATGGGCACAAATTGCACATGCTCCGTCAGCAAGTTATCCAATCCTTGGAGAGCTTCGTCAAATACAAAAAAGTCAGCCCCGATGGTGTTGACCGGGGCTGTGTTCCCATCTACGAGAATCTCATAGTGCAGAGGTTCGAAGGCACAAGGCATTCTACTATTAGATAGCTCAACATCGTCTACTTCCTCTCCTTTATAAACGAGCCCTCCCAGATTTACATAACCTTCCCACTTTTTACTGGTGACGTTTGGATTAAGTTTGAAGTAATTCATAAGTCTACTTTCCTCAAAATCTTATTAAGCGTGGAGGTAGGGTCCAGTGCCTCCTTCCTAAGCTCTGCGAGCTCGGCCTTGAATTGATCCGGCCCTTTTCGGCTTGCATTTTGCAGTCGTTTATAAATCTCTGCATGCATTCCCTCTGGGTGCGGACCTTTATGCCCGGGCACGTCCACTTTGTTTAACGGGTCATTGAGTACGTCCCTGCGGGATTTTCCGTTTTTAAATTTACCCAACCCATTTTTCTCAAAAAGAACACGGTATTTCGGTGTCCATTTTGCATGTTTATTCGTAGCGATATGGTGTGTCGGGGCGCAGGCGGAGAGCCCCCAAGGATCAAGCCAACCTATCGGGTTTGCTGCGTACTGGTAGAGGTTGAAGCCCCCGGCTAGCCCGATAGGGTCCGTCGTTGTGAAGCGTCCCACATCGGGGTCATAAAATCTAAATATGTTGTAATGCAGTCCAATCTCTCGATCCAGGTATTGCCCCTGGAATCTCAGATTCTGTTGCTCAAGATAATAAGGCTCACTTATTTCCTCGACGGTATTGCCCCATACGCGATATTTGGCTTGCCAGACGATATGACCGTCGGCTTCGGTAAGCTGCTCTGGGAGGCCAATGATATCGTTATGGTAGTAACGGATACTTTGTAGTACGCCGAAGCCGTCGATTCGGGCCAGCGGCTCATAATCGCCTTCTTCGTAGACGTACACGCTTGATTGATTGTTTCGTTGCTCTTGCAGGAGCTGCAGGCCGTCCCATGTAAAAGAGCTGCGTCCCAGCGGATAGTCATTGGCACCATGCTCGCTCTTTTCAATGCGTCGCCCCAGCGGGTCGTAGGTCATCCTGACTACACTGCCGTTTTCATTTCGCACTTCTACCAGTCGGCTTTCTGCATCATACGCAAACCGCTGTAAGCCACGCGCAGCGCTACGTTTTTCAATCATCCGGCCAAGAGTGTCGTACTTGTAACGTTTGTCCTGATGAGTCAGCAGCCGGTTATACCGTACCAGCCCGCTCTGTTGCGGCGCATCCAGCAGGTTTGCCGCTGCATCGTATGCGTATGTTTCGCTCCGTCCTATCGAATGGCTGACTAGGATACGCCCGGTACTGTCATAGCCCAGTAGCTCTTGACGGTCGTATTGTCGGCTTATCCGACGTCGCCCGATCAGGTTGTCACTGGGATCGTAGGTGTAGTCCGTCTCGACTAACGGGGGCAGTTGCCACGGCTGGTCAATACTGCGGCGTTGGCGTGAGCGAACTCTACCGCTTCGGTCATATGCGGTACTCGTCTTGAATTGGCCCTGGGTACGCTGCACTTCGCGATGCACGCGATCACGCTCGAAGTCGCTGATGACTTTTCCATCGATGTTCAACTGATGCAGGTGGCCGCTACCGTAGTACAGCCTGTTCAACCATCGACCGTCGGGCAAGCCGGTTTGGATCAGATTTCCCAGTTCGTCGTAACGATGCTGCACAGACCCTGCCGCGCTTTGCTCTTCAAGCAACTGACCCAACGCGTCATAGCTAAAGGCGAGGGCCTGCTGGCGACCGTCCAGAGCGGTGAAACTGACACCCACCAGATGATCGTTCAGATCATGTTCATAAACGGTGGTACCGTCTGAAGTAACTTTGCTGATCAGGCGTCCTAGAGGATCCCGCTGAAACTGGTGGGACAGTGGAGCAACTGGCTCGCCTTCGATTCCCGGCAGGTAGTCTACGGCGATAACGTCGTCCAACTGATCGTAGGTGTAGCAGCGCCGGCTTTGGTCTAGGTCTTGCTGCTGCACCAGACGATCTGCTGCATCCCACTCGAAGCGATAGCTTTCACCATTTTCATTCGTCAGTCTGCGCAGTCGCCCATAGGCGTCGTGATCGAACATGATCGTCCGGTTGTGTGCATCCCAGCGTTGTTTGACCAGGCCGCGTACGTCATAGGCATAGCGCGTGGTGCTGCCGGCCGGGTCGATATAGGCCGTCAAATAGCCGCTGGTGCTACGTTGAAGTTGTTCCACGCGGCCATCCGGAAGCCTGCATTCCAAAAGCAGTCCCTGCGGGCTATACCGATAGCGCACCGATTCACCCTCGGCATTGGTCTGCACCACCAAATTGCCGAAGGCGTCGTACTGATAGCGAGTGGGATAACCCGAGCAGTCCACTTCTTCGACCAGTTGGCTCCATTCGTTCCAATGCAATGTTCTGGCTTTTTCCGTCGCATCGAAGATGCGCACCGGCTGGCCGAAACCGTCGTAGACATAGCGCGTACGGTTGCCAAGAGGGTCGACTTCCTCGATGCAGTTGCCACGCTGATCGTAGCGGTAATGCCAACTGTGGCCCGCAGTGTCGGTTTCTACCTCGGGCAATGCCCAGTGTGCCAGCCATCGCGTAGCACTGGTCCTGCCCAGCGGGTCGATCACCGCGCTCAAGTTACCTGACTCGTCGTAGTTGAAGCTCCACTGGCCGCCTTGCGGGTCAATTGCGGCCAGCAGTTGGCGGTCGTCGCTCCACTCGAACTGCCAGATATGGCCTAGGTTGTTCACGTAGCGAGTGATTTGGAACTGTGGGTTCCAATGCCGGGTGCTGACGCGCATCAGGCCATCGGTCACGCGGGTAATGCCGGCATCGAGATCGTATTCGAAGGTGTATTCGTCTCCAGCGTCTGTCCAGTGCCGACTCACGCGCCATTCCGGGCCGCCTGGCCCCTCCACTTCAGCCCATTGGTAGAAACAGCGCAGGCCACTCGGCAATTGGTGTTCGATCAAGCGCCGACTGGCGTCGTAAGCGAAGCGTCGTTGGGTTGTACTTTGTGCGTCCAAGACCTCGGCAAGATCGCCGTTGCTGTCATAGCGATAACTGACGAGCACGTCGCTGCGCGCATCGAAATGGTCCTGGCGCAGGTAACGTCGTTCGATATGGCTCACGCGCCCAGGATGCTCTACGGAGTAGATCAGGTCGACGTGCATCAAGTCATGGGTGTCGCGTAACCGGCACAATCGGCCCTGAGCGTTGTAGTCGAGGAAGATCCGCCCTTCGTTACGATCACCCAGAAGGTGCAAGCGCATCCGCGTGCTGTTCAACGGGTCGGTTTCGAAGAGCCGGTACAAGCCTTCCGTACTCTCGATCAGTACCGCCCCCTCTGCGCTGCGCCTGACGGCCAAGCCCTCGCCAGGGCTGAAAGCGCCGCCAGACAACGGGATATAGCCAATTTCCAGGCGGCGCCCTTGCTCATCGATATAGGTCAGGTTTTCATCGGCATCAATCTCTACGGCTACCTCATAGCCGACACTCCAACCCGCACCGAAAAGGCTGCCCTGGCGTGTGTCGAGGCTACTGTAAAAACGCTGCCATACGATGTTGAGCAGGCCTGGCAGGATGAAATCCAGCTCCTCTTCCCCGCCCAGTACCTTGGCCCCCGTTGCGCTGTGCACCGGATTGGGCGAACCATTCATGGCGCTCTTGAGTGCCGAGGTGACCTTGGCGGTCCCGTAAGAGATCGCGCCGCCCACCAACGCACCTCCGATCATGCACGGCAGCTTGGTCCAGAAACATTTCAGATTGCCCCGCAACGCCATCACCACGGCAATCGCCAGCCCCACCCCCGGCGTTTTCCCGCTACGAATCTCCTGTACCACAATGGTCTCGCCGCCAATGCGCACATCCGGCGAAATCAAGCCCTGGGCGGTGCCAATCTTGGCGTCACAGGTACTGCGATCACCGCTGCGTGCCGCAGGCTGCCCGTTGATGAACACCGAGCTGGAACCTTCGGCAATAAACTGCAGGGGCATGGGCGGGTGCTTGTTGCACGCCACGGTGTCCAGCGGGCACGGCTCGGTACCGGGGGCGGGCGAGGCGACGGTCGGGCGCCACATCTGCGAGAAAAACTCCCCGGCCATATCCAGAAAGCTTGGCGCTGGCGGCTCGCTGGGCGCGACCGGCACGGCGGTCATTTTGCCGGCTGCACGGGCAGCTTTTTTGCCATTGATGAACACGTTGTGCGAGCCGCTGGTGATGAACGCATCGATCACCGGCGGGAACACCCAGTTGGCGGCGGACTCGCACCAACTGGATATCTTCAAGTCCGCACCCGTGAGGCCTGCGGTAATGCCGACGACAGCGCCGACCACCAACACCAATGCCACACCGCCTGTGGCAATGGTCGCACCGGTCGCGAGGAAAACCGCTCCGGCAACGGCCAGGCAGCCCACAGTAGTGATCGCCGCATAGGCGGCCACTTCCAGCACACCGCCGAGAATATCGGCCATCACCGAGGTGTGCAGCAGTGCGTCGCCTTCGCGGGCAGCCCAAAGATCGTCACTCATCGCTCAGGCTCGACTCAGGGCGTAGCAGTAAAATTGAGCGTGTTTTTGAGTGTCGCCCAATGAGCTGCCTCGGCAGGGCCCAGGGGATGGGTCTTGACGTAGCTCAGCGCAATCAGTTGGCGGGTGCCGGGTATCTGCATTGCCAGCTGATATTGGTAAATGTTGTCGCTGCCTTTGTTGAAACGGTTCTGTACTTCAAAGGCGTCGATGTCCTGCGTCGGTCCGACCTTGACCGCTTGGGCGGGGGAATAGCGCAGATCCTTGACCTGCTGCTCGAGCTTTTTCAGCTGGCCCTCGAAGTTGCTTTGCAGGCTTTCGCCGTCCGCCAACGGGCTGCGGCTTACCACCAGGGTGGTGCCCAGCTTGGCGAACTTGAGGATATTGATCGAAGTGTCCTGTACCTCGGCATCAGGCAGGGTGAACTGTGCTTCGTTGATCAGGTAATTCATGGTGAAGAAATCTCGTTATTGACCAGCGCCGGGCTTGCCGGGGAATTTTGATTCGACGGCGGACTTGATCGTGTCTTGCACGCCTTGGGCGCCGGGCGATGTGCCCTTGTCACTGCCCAGGTTGATATCCAGCTTGCCCTTCGTCTGGATCTTGCTGCTGCCGGTGGAAAACAGGTTGAACGAGCCACAGGTCAGGTTGATGTCCCCGCCTGCCTTGAGCTCGATCACACTGTCCCCGCACACCAGGCGAAGACACTCTCCGGCTTCGATGGTGTAGTGGGTGGCGGCGCTGTCCGACTTGGCCCCACCCACAATCACGGTATCGTTGTTGCGCACCACCCGCAGGCGGTTACTCCCGATGGTCACCGTCTCGTTGTGGCCAATGCTCTTGTTGCGGTCATGCCCCACCGAGTGGCTTTCATCCACCTCTACCACGATGTCCTGGTTGCGTTCGGCATGGATGTACAACTGCTCCAGCCCCTTCTTGTCCTCCATACGGATTTCATTGAAGTTGGCCGGTGTGCCGCCTTTGCTCGAGCGGCTTTTCATGCCGCTCTGGGTCGCGTTTTCCGGCAGATCGTAGGGCACGGTCTGCTCGGCGTTGTAGACGCGGCCTGTGATGATCGGACGGTCGGGGTCGCCTTCGAGGAAGCTGACGATCACTTCCTGGCCGATCCGTGGAATCTGCATCGAACCCCAGTTCTTGCCGGCCCAGGATTGCGATACGCGAATCCAGCAGGAGCTGTTCTCGTTGGACTGGTCGTGACGGTCCCAGTAGAAGTGCACCTTTACGCGGCCGTATTGGTCGGTCCAGATTTCTTCGCCCTTGGGGCCGACCACCAGGGCGGTCTGCGGGCCTTTGACGATGGGGCGGTGGGTGTTGGCCAGCGGGCGGAAACTCTGTTGGGCGTCGATGCAGGTCAGGCTGCTTTCGAACTGCGCCGAGCCCGAGCCACCGCCGCTTTCCAGGCTTTCCTGGACGATGTAGTAGCGGCAGCCGACGATCAGGTATTCGCGGTTCTGGTCCTGGCGGCTGAGGCCGGTGAGGCTGAACAGATGGCCGGAGCCCAGGCCCCGCGCATTGCCGGCGAACTCGATCTGCTCATGCAGGGTTTGCAGCGCTTCGATGCGGGTGCGTGCGTAGTGTTCGCCATCTGCGCTTTGCACATAGGTGCCCGGGTAGTCGTACAGCGGGTAGTCGCCGGCGGTGTGCGGGCGTGGCATGGCCGAGCGCACGTCGATGCTGGCGCTGGGGCGCTGGAAGTCGTAGTCGTTGAGCTCCAGCGACCCGGGCTGCACCTCCTGCGCCAGATGCCAGTTGTGCATATGGTCGCGTTCGCGCTGCTGCTCGTCCTTGGGGTAGTAGGGGATCGACGCGTAGCCTGGCACGGTGGTGTGGGCGCCGTAAGCGTCGGCCAGCACCAGCACATGGCGGTCCTGCTCATGGCGGAAAAAGTAGTAGATGCCTTCCTGTTCCATCAGGCGACTGACGAAATCGAAACTGGTCTCGCGGTACTGCACGCAGTATTCCCACTCGCGATACGGTCGGCTCAGGGCATCTTCGAAATCGGAAAAGCCCAGGTCGCGGAACACCTGCTTAATGATCTGCGGGATGCTCAGGTTCTGGAAAATCCGGCAATCGGAGGTGCGGCTGAGCAACCACAGCCATGGGCGCAGGGTCACCTGGTAACTGGCGAACTGGCCCTGGTCGATGTTCTGGCTGCAACGGGCAACGATGCCGTGGAAATGCCGCTCGCCGTCTGCCAGTTGCAAGCCCACGCTCATGGGCTTGCCGAGCAACTGGTTGAGGTCGATGTTGGCGTCCAGGGACGTCAGTTGCAGCTCATAGTTGAACAGCCTGCCCAGCTCTTCACCGCCGCCCATTTCATTGAGCAACAGCACATCCGGCCCGAGGGGGCTGGTGATCTTGGCCAGGCGTGAGGCTTGGTTGAATAGCATCGGTTAACCCGTAAGTGTCGTAATAACTGAAGAAACCGAGTCCAAGTGTGGGAGGGGGCTTGCCCCCGATAGCAGTGTGTCAGTTGATGCATTGGGTGACTGATCCACCGCAATCGGGGGCAAGCCCCCTCCCACAATTTTTATCGCATTCCGTCAGGTCAATCGCTGAAGTCGTAGTGCAATTCATTATCCCGGCTGCTGATCCGCACCCCCGCCAGCGCCTTGCCTTCGAGCATGCGCGTGAGGAATTCGCGGCTCATGTCCGGCAGCAGGCTGTTGGTGAGGATGGTGTCGATCATGCGCCCACCGCTTTCGGTTTCAGTGCAGCGCGAGACAATCAGGTCGACCACTGCGTCGTCGTAGTCGAAGGCGACTTTGTGGGTGCTCTCCACGCGCTTCTTGATGCGGTTCAGTTGCAGGCGGGTGATCGCCTTGAGCATCTCGTCGCTTAGCGGATAGTACGGAATGGTCACCAGGCGCCCGAGCAGGGCCGGCGGGAAAATCTCCAACAGCGGCTGGCGCAGGGCCTTGGCGATCTCTTCCGGCTCGGGGATGTTCGCCGGGTCTTTGCACACCTGGGAGATCAGCTCTGTCCCGGCGTTGGTGGTCAGCAGGATCAGGGTGTTCTTGAAGTCGATCACCCGGCCTTCGCCGTCTTCCATCACGCCCTTGTCGAACACCTGGAAGAAAATCTCGTGCACGTCCGGGTGGGCTTTTTCCACCTCGTCCAACAGCACCACGCTGTAGGGTTTGCGCCGTACCGCTTCGGTGAGCACGCCGCCTTCGCCGTAGCCGATATAGCCCGGTGGCGCGCCCTTGAGGGTGGACACGGTGTGGGCTTCCTGGAATTCGCTCATGTTGATGGTGATCACGTTCTGCTCGCCGCCGTACATGGCTTCAGCCAGGGCCAGGGCGGTTTCGGTCTTGCCCACGCCCGAGGTGCCGGCGAGCATGAACACGCCAATCGGCTTGCTCGGGTTGTCGAGGCCGGCGCGGGAAGTCTGGATGCGCTTGGCGATCATTTGCAGGGCGTGGTCCTGGCCGATGATGCGCTTTTTCAGGTGCTGGTCGAGGTTAAGCACGGTCTCCAGTTCGTTGCGGGCCATGCGGCCCACCGGGATGCCGGTCCAGTCGGCGACCACCGAGGCCACCGCCTGGTAATCCACGGTCGGCAGGATCAGTGGGGTTTCACCTTGCAGGGTGGTAAGGCGCTGTTGCAGGTCGACCAGTTGCGCACGCAATTCATCGTTGCCGCTGTCCACCATGCCGGCTTTTTCGCGCAAAGTCGCTCGGGTGGCGAGCAGCTCATCCACCAGGGCTTTCTCGTCGGCCCAGCGGCTTTCCAGGGTCGCCAGGCGTTCACGTTCGGCGCTTAACAGGGCTTCGCTGTTGCTCTGGCGCGCACCAATGGCAATGCCGATGGCGTGTTCGCGGGCGATGATCTGCAGCTCGGTCTCCAGCGCTTCGATACGGCGGCGGCTGTCGTCCACTTCGGCGGGCACCGCGTGCAGGCTGATGGCGACGCGGGCGCAGGCGGTATCCAGCAGGCTCACGGATTTGTCCGGCAACTGGCGCGCCGGGATGTAGCGGTGCGACAGCTTCACCGAGGCTTCCAGGGCTTCATCGAGGATCTGCACCTGGTGGTGTTTTTCCATGGTCGAGGCCACGCCGCGCATCATCAGCAGCGCCTTGTCTTCCGACGGCTCGGCAACCTGCACCACCTGGAAGCGGCGGGTCAGGGCCGGGTCTTTCTCGATGTGCTTCTTGTACTCGGCCCAGGTGGTGGCGGCCACGGTACGCAAGGTGCCACGGGCGAGGGCGGGCTTGAGCAGGTTGGCGGCGTCACCTGTACCGGCAGCACCACCGGCACCCACCAGGGTATGGGCTTCGTCGATAAACAGGATGATCGGCTTGGGCGACGCCTGCACGTCTTCGATGACCTGGCGCAGACGCTGTTCGAACTCGCCTTTCATGCTGGCGCCGGCTTGCAGCAGGCCCACGTCGAGGCTGCGCAGTTCTACATCCTTCAGGGCCGGTGGCACATCACCGGCGACAATGCGCAGGGCGAAACCCTCGACCACGGCAGTCTTGCCCACCCCGGCTTCACCGGTGAGGATCGGGTTGTTCTGGCGCCGACGCATGAGGATATCCACCAGTTGGCGGATCTCTTCGTCACGGCCGACGATAGGGTCGAGCTTGCCGCTGCGGGCCTGTTCGGTCAGGTCGACAGTGAAGCGCTTGAGGGCTTCCTGCTTGCCCATCGCACTTGGCGCCATCGCGCCACTGGCTTCGCCCGGCACGGCGCCGGCATTGAAACCGTCGCTGGCAGTCAGTGCGTTTTCCGGCGAGTCACCGACGTATTCGTCAAAGCGCTCGCTCAAGGCTTCGACCTTGATCTTGTCGAACTCGGCCGACAACCCCAGCAGCGCATGGCGCAGGCTCGGCGTCTTGAGAATACCCAGCACCAGATAGCCGGTGCGCACCTGGCTTTCACCGAACATCAGGCTTCCATACACCCAGCCGCGCTCCACGGCTTCTTCCACATGGGAGGACAGGTCGGTGATCGAGGTCGAGCCGCGTGGCAGGCGGTCCAGGGCTTCGGTCAGGTCTCGGGCCAGGCGCGCCGGTTCGACGTTGAACTGGCGGATGATGCGGTGCAGGTCCGAGTCCTGCAGTTGCAGCAACTGGTGAAACCAATGGGCCAGTTCCACATACGGATTACCGCGCAACTTGCAGAACACGGTGGCGGCTTCGATGGCCTTGTAGGCCACGCTGTTGAGTTTGCCGAACAGTGCGGCGCGACTGATTTCACCCATGCTCTGGATTCCTTGAGGTGGTGGCGTGATCGGCGTAATGCCGGGCCAGGATTAGGTCGTTGGCGTCATGCGCAGGGCGGCCGAGCCAGGTGTTGAAGCCCAGGCGGAACTGGCCGTTGAGTTGCAGCGCCGGTATTTCGGGTTGTTGCAAAACCAGGTTCAAGTCCCAGTCCAATTCATGGCCCAGGTACTCGGCCACCCACGCCACCAGTTCGTTGAACGGCTGGCTGCCGGGCAGCATGCCCATGTAGTCATTGAGTTTCAGCGGGCCGAGGCGAATACGGAATTTGTGCTGGCGGTCCCACACAAAGCGGCCCAGGCAAAAGTCCACGCCCAGCCTATTGGCGCTCACGCCCACGCGGCTACGTTCGGGCAGCTCCAGCCATTGGCCGACGTACTCTTCGATCTCCACCGGCAGGCCGAAGTATTCGCTGAGAATGGCTTTCAAGCCGTCCGGGTAGCGGGTCTGTGCCGACAGGTGGCCGCTGTAGTGCAGCTTGGCGGTATCCGGGATAAGCCCCTGATTCTGCAGGCTTGGCATGCCACGGCCACTCAAGGCGGCGAGGCGTGCAGACCAGTAGTCATCATCCGGGCGGTCGTGGCTGACCGTCGGCCGCGCCTCGGCCCAGGCCCGGTAGAACAGGCTCAGCAAGCGGTGGTGGAACACATCCAGGAACTGCTTGCTGGTGCTGTCGGCATTGTTGCGCTGGCGTTCGCGTACGTATTCGGTGATGTGCAACGGCAGCGGGCCGTTGGGGCCGCCCAGGCCGAAGAAGAATTGCTCGAGCCGCGCCGGCTTGCCGTCGCCACCGGGGTCGACTGACGCCAGCGTGGCCGGGGCGAAGGTGCAATCGGCTTGTTGCCCCAGGCGCAACGGGTCATCCGCCAGGCGCAGGGAATGGCCCAGGCGCGGCAGGTCCGGCGATTCGCACTCGATACGCCGCAGCGCCTGGAAGAAGTCATATTCCCAGGGCTCCTGGTGCATCGCATCCAGGGTACTCACAGGGTCGGACGCCGTCCGGGCTTGGCTTTCCATCGCATGATCTCGCCGCGTTCGGTGGTACGGATCACCGTCTCGGTAAAACTGTTGATCGACACATAACGTGCCAGGAAGCGCTCCAGCACCGCACCGAGCAGGAATACGCCGGTGCCGCGAAACGCGTTTTCATCGAACTCCAAGGTGATTTCCAAGCCACGGCCAAACACAATCGGGCCAGGCATCGGCAGGCGCCGGGTCACGGCCTTGCTGCTGACTTCGCGCAGGCCCTCGATCTGCAATTGCAGGGCCGCATCGTTGTTGTCGCCGTACAGGCGCAGCAGTTCACGCAAGGCCCCGGCACCCTGGCCCTGTTCGCTCAGGGACAGGTAGTTGAGCGACAACTGGCTGATCAGGCGCCAGGCCTTGGCGTCATGGGCATGGCTGGCGCGCGGCCGGCTTGGCCCGGCGACGCAGCGCACAGACAGCACCGGGGCGCTGTCGGCCAGGGTGAAGTCGGTCTTGCCGTTACCCACGCTCATGAACAGCGGCAAGTCGCGGTTGGTGCACAACGCGGTGACACCCAACTGGCGCAGGTCATGGCCGTAGGGCGCCTGGCGGCTGTCCACCAGGCTGACGAAGGTTTCGCTGCCCACATAGGTGGAGCGCGGGCCGTTGCGGCGCTGGTCGCTGGATAACACCCGTGGCTCGCGGCGCACGGTGTAGTAAGCCAGGTCACGGCCATAGCGCGACGGGTCACGCACCGCGTAGAACGGCAAGAACGGCTGTTCCGGCCCAGTGCCATGGCCGGTGATGCCGCTCAATGAGTGAATCTCGAAATCCATCGGCCGCGTGCGGTCGGCGATCACATGGTGTTCGTTGACCCGGTCGGACAAGTGGATGCGGTCTACGCGCTTGGGAAACAGGTTGATCGCCGGGGTGCAGAACGGCAGGAACTGTGCCGCACCGACACTGCCCTCCAGGCTCGGCTCATGACGGTCAAACAGCACGATCAGCTCCAGTTCCTGGCCGTCGCAACGCTTGACTGCACGGCTCAGTTCGGCGAACTCGACGAACAGGAAGCGATGGGGCAGGGCGAAGTATTCCTGCAACAAGCGATAGCCCTGGAATGCCCGCGCCACCACCGGCATGGCTGCGTCGGCATCGTCGAAACCCCGCGAGCGCAACGCGCCCTGGGGCAGGCGCTCGACCCAATCGCCACCGGGTTTGCGTGCAAACACTGCGCAGGCGTTGCCTAACAGTTGTTCGTAGAGGCGGAACGGCTGCTCATCGGCGCCACTGAGGTACAGCGGCAGGTTTTCCAGCTCGAGGCTGTTGAATGGCAGTTCGGCGCCGGTGCGCAAGGTCAAGCGCAAGCCCGCCTTGGCTTTTGGCTCGCTGGCGGCCAGGCGCCCGAGCACGGCGGCGGGGTTGCCGAAGTATTCGGCGGCGCTGACCTGCAGCGGCCACAACGTCACCGGGTGGGCGGTGCGGTACTCGCAGCAGGTCTGGGTTTCGCGGCCCAGGGCAGCACGTAATACGGTGTCGCGGGGCAGCGGGAAACCGCTGGCCAGGGAGCCTTCATCCGGGTCGGTCTGCAGCTGCACCACGGTCATCGACGGCGTCGGCGCCAGGTAATGCGGGTAGGCGATTTCCAGCAGGTTGTGGGTGAAGGTCGGGTACTCGGCGTCGAGCTTGAGCTGCACCCGGGCCGTCAGGTAGGCAAAGCCTTCGAGCAAGCGTTCGACGTAGGGGTCGGCGCAGTCCATACCGGACAGGGTCAGCCGACTGGCAATCTTCGGGTATTCCTTGGCGAACTCGGCGGCGCTTTCGCGCACGTGGTGCAGTTCCTGGTTGTACAGCTCCAGCAGGCGCGGGTTCATGGGCGCCTCCGCTGGTCGGCGTTGACCACGCGTACATGGCCCGACTCCAGGTCGAGGTCGGTTTGCAGCAACAGGCGCAAAGGCACTGGCTGTGCCCACAGGTCGCCTTCGATCTCGAAGCTCAGGGCGTTGTGGTTCATTTCGCCATGGCCGACTCGGGCTTTGACCCGCAAGGTGTGACGCAGGATGCGCGGCTCGAAGGTGGCGATGGCTTGGTAGATCAGGGCTTCCAGTGCCTTGATATCGACGCTGGAAACACTGTTGCCCGCCAGCGCCGGCAGGCCGTAATTGACCACCGAGGTACCGGCTGGGGTGTGCAGCGTGGCATCGGCATCGAGCAACGACGTGGTGTTGAGCAGCCACGCCAGGTCACGCAGCACCGAGGCTTTCAATTGGGTCAGGGACAGCACACGCTTGTCGGCGCTTTCCTTGGGGTTGGTCGGGTCGTCATCGGTCAACCGGTCCAGCAGGGACGGTTGCAGACGGTCGCGGGAAGCGATTTCAGTTACCACCAAAGCAGCTCCACGGACGGGTTGCGAGAGGGACAAGGTATCTGTGGCCGTGGCGCGAGGCCACGGCCACAGGGGCTATCAGCGCTTGGTATTGGAGCGGATGTTCCAGCCAAACTTGATCGCGCCGCCATCTTTGGTGCCGTCGGCTTTTTGCGGCTGGTAGTCGACCATTACTTGGGCGAAGTTCAGGGTGACGTTCTCGGTCAGGCGATCATCGGTGCCCGAGCCGCCGGTGCTCAGGGACGTGACCAGCACTTCTTCCAGGTTGATCACCATGTACTCGACCTGGCTTTCGCCACCGGCCTTGCGCACGGTCAGCTTGACCTTGTCGATGTGCTTGCCGCTGGCGCAGTGCATCATCAGGTTGGGCGAAGCCTTGTCGACGTACTTGGTCAGCGACAGGTCCTGGATATTCACCTTGCCCGCACCGCCGCCACCGCCGACGTGCATGTTGCCGGACTGGGCCATGCCCCAGCTCCAGTTCAATACGTCGATTTCGTCCTTGTGGGCCTTGTCCATGGACTCGCCCTTGATGTCGCCGATCTTGATGAAAATATCAACAGCCATGTTTTCTCCCTGTGTGGACTCTGCCACTGAATTTGGTTATGCCCCAAAAGGGGCAATGCTTTTGTGTGGGAGGGGGCTTGCCCCCGATAGCATCACCTCGGTCTGACTGACAGGCCGAGTTGCCTGCATCGGGGGCAAGCCCCCTCCCACAGAAGAGCGAGAGCGAGTTACTTAAGCGCTTTTCGCCGAAGGCAGCTTCGATACCAGGCGCAGCGACACCGTCAGCCCTTCCAGCTGGTAGTGCGGGCGCAGGTAGAACTTGGAGTTGTAGTACCCCGGGTTGCCTTCGACTTCTTCCACGATCACTTCGGCAGCCGCCAACGGGTGCTGGGCCTTGGTGGTTTCGGTGGAGTGCGCCGGGTCGCCGTCGACGTAGTTGAGGATCCAGTCCTGCAACCAGCGCTGCATCTCGTCCTTCTCTTTGAAGGAACCGATCTTGTCGCGCACGATGCACTTCAGGTAATGGGCGAAACGGCAGGTGGCGAACAGGTACGGCAGGCGTGCGGCCAGGTTGGCGTTGGCGGTGGCGTCCGGGTCGTCGTATTCGGCCGGTTTCTGCAACGACTGCGCACCGATGAACGCGGCGAAGTCGGTGTTTTTCTTGTGCAGCAGCGGCATGAAACCGTTCTTCGCCAGTTCCGCTTCACGGCGGTCGCTGATGGCGATTTCGGTCGGGCACTTCATGTCCACGCCGCCGTCATCGGTCGGGAAGGTGTGGGCCGGCAGGTTTTCCACTTCACCGCCGGACTCGATGCCACGGATGCGCGAGCACCAGCCGTAGTGCTTGAACGAACGGTTGATGTTCACCGCCATCGCGTACGCGGCGTTGGCCCAGGTGTACTTGGAGCTGTCGGCGCCGTCGGTGTTTTCTTCGAAGGCAAAGGCTTCCACCGGATCGGTCTTGGCGCCATACGGCAGGCGCGCCAGGAAGCGTGGCATGGTCAGGCCGATGTAGCGCGAGTCTTCCGATTCACGCAGCGAGCGCCAGCCGGCGTATTCCGGGGTGGTGAAGATCTTGGTCAGGTCACGGGGGTTCGACAGCTCCTGCCAGGAGCCCATGCCCATTACGGTTGGCGAAGCTGCAGCGATGAAAGGCGAGTGCATGGCTGCGCAGACTTTCGACAGTTCGCCCAGCAATTCCACATCGGGTGGCGACTGGTCGAAGTAGTAATCGCCTACCAGGCAACCATAAGGTTCGCCGCCGAACTGGCCGTATTCTTCTTCGTACATCTTCTTGAAGATCGGGCTCTGGTCCCATGCGGTGCCCTTGAATTTCTTCAAGGTCTTGTGCAGGTCCGGCTTGGAGATGTTGAGCACGCGAATCTTCAGCTGCTCATCGCTCTCGGTGTTGTTGACCAGGTAGTGCAGGCCACGCCAGGCGCTTTCCAGCTGCTGGAAATCCTGGTGGTGGATGATCTGGTTGACCTGGGCGGTGAGCTTGGCGTCGATGGCGGCGATGATCGATTCGATCGACTTGATTGCGTCGTTGGACACCAAGTCGGTTTGCGCCAGGGCCTGTTCGGCCAGGGTGCGCACCGCAGTTTCCACGGCCTCGCGGGCACGTTCGGTCTTGGGCTTGAACTCTTGCATCAACAGCGAGGCGAACTCGCTGGTTTCTTCGGTGGCGCCCAGGCTGGATGCGCCTTCGCGTACGGTATTGTCAGTCATGCTTACTGCTCCCCTGCAGGCTTGGGCGCGCTGGCAAGTGCCTGAAGCAGTGCCGGGTCCTTGATCGCCTTCATGATGATTTCTTCAGCGCCGGTCTTGCCGTCCATGTAGGTCAGCAGGTTGGCCAACTGGGTGCGGGCTTCGAGCAGCTGGTTCAGGGAGTCGACCTTGCGCGCCACGGCGGCCGGGCTGAAGTCGTCCATGCTTTCGAAGGTGATGTCCAGGCTCAGGTTGCCTTCGCCGGTCAACTCGTTGGGTACGTGGAACGCCACGCGCGGCTGCATGGCCTTGAGGCGCGAGTCGAAGTTATCGACATCCACTTCAAGGAACTTGCGGTCGGCCACGGGAGCCAGAGGCTCGGCAGGCTTGCCGGCGAGATCGGCCATCACACCCATCACAAAAGGCAGCTGGACCTTTTTCTCGGCGCCGTAAAGCTCGACGTCGTACTCGATCTGCACTCGAGGCGCACGGTTGCGCGCGATGAATTTCTGAGAACTTTGCTTCGCCACGTTGCTGCTCCTGGTCGCTTGAGCGACGGTGTTGTTACTGCACGGTCCGGCGGCTTAGTCGCTGTCCGGGCCGCGCAGGTTTTCAAATTGGGACATGCCGTCGGGAATCAGATTGCGCACGATGGCCGCGAAGTCGGCGTGCACCAGGTTCTTGGCCCGGTTCAACAACACCGGCAGCGGGCTCGATGGCTCGTGCCGGGTGTAGTACGCAAGGATCTTGTCGAGGCTGCGCAGCACGTCATCACGGGTGGCGATATCGCCCGTCGGGCGTGGGGCTGCGGGCGCAGCGGCGCAATCGACCGAGGGGGCATTGTCGTCACTGACGGCCTCGGGATCGCTGCTGCTGTCGGTGCCGGGCACCGCTTGATTGAGGATTTGCAGGGCCTGCTTGAGCGGTTGCTTCAAGGCGCTGAGGTCCACGCCCTGGGCGGAACCGACCTGGTCATTGACCTGTTGTTCGATGGCTTCGCAGGCCGTACGTGCTGCGCTCAAGGCGTCACGAGTGGCTTGCAGGAGTTCGGGGTCGCTGTCGAGGAACGCGGCATTGAGCTGCTGGCTGCCCAGTTGCTCATCGGGGAAGCTCAGCAGGCCGCTGGCGTTGAGCGCGGCGCGCAGACTCACGGGGCCGAAGGTGCGCGAGCGCGTGAGAATACTCTCGCGCAGCAGGCGAATCGTCGTGTCGCTGGTCAAGCCGGACAGGGCATTGATGCGCACGGTGGGGTCGTTATCGTCGTCGGCATCCAGGCGCGGATGCAGGTCGGGCCAGTATTCGCGCAGCAGGGCGTTGATCAGCGTAAGGACTTCGGCCAGCCCGGCCACGCCCTGGAGGGCGAGGGAGCTTTGCAGCAGGAAGTGGGTGATGCGCAGGTCTTTGCTGCGCTGCAACAAGTCGAGGCTTTGCTGCTGGATGCTGCGCCATTCCGGCGGTTCAGCGGGCAGGATCGAGTCGCCCATGCTGCGCTCGGGCTGGCCTTTGGCATCACGCTCCAGTTGCAAGAATTGCGCGTCATACTCCATGTCTTCGCCACAAGGCGAAGTCGCAGAAACGGCGGTGAGCAGCAACGGCACATCCACTGAATTCGATCTCCTTATCAGCCCGCTGAACGGCGAGCAACGCATGCACGAGTTACGCGATGAACTTTGCATGTTTTCTTGGTCATAACATCAGGGCGCCACTATTGCGCCATCACTGATGTTCAAGAAGTTGTGCATTTTTGGTGTAGTACTTATGCCTTGTCAAGGTAAGCTATTCGCCCTCTGTGACAGATGTGCGGTGTTTAACAACCTGCGCGACTGACGGGTCGAAAGGCGTGCCCGTAGAGGATTTTTGTCATGCAAGCCAGTTAAGATCATCGATCATGCTGGTAAAGACAGTTTTGGCGGTCGTTTTTTGCGCGACCGTGGGCAAGTCTTCAGGGAAGCGTGTCCCTTTGGATAGACCGCGCGCGATGTATCAGCAAGGAGGCAAGATGGCGCTGTGTTTGACTATCACTAGTTATCACAAGATTACCCCTGGGCAGTGCCCCGAGAAGTCCATGGATCAGGGCGTGATGGCTATCGGCCGCAGTTCAGAGAATGACTGGGTATTGCCTGACCCGGAACGTCTCGTTTCCTCCCAACATTGCGTTATTCAATACAAAGATGGTCGTTATTACTTAACTGATAACAGTACCAACGGTGTGGAACTGGTAAACGCCGGTATTCGTTTGCGCAGGGGTAATAGCGAGCCGCTGCATGATGGCGAGCTGATCCGCATTGGCGATTACGAAATCCAGGCGCGTATCGACTTCAACGTGCAGGCCGTTGGCAGCCAGCCATTTGCCGGTGATTCGCCGAACAGCTTTGAAGCGCTGATGGGCGCTGTGGCGAGCCCGCCCGCGCCAACGCCGATGATCGCACCGCAGTTCCACGGCGCCTCGTCGATGGAAACCTTGCCCGATCTGTTCGACTTCCTCAGCCCCAGCGCCGTGCCGCCGCCCACCGTGGCCGACCATGTGCCGTCCGAGCAGCACGATTTCCGCCCGCCGGCGCCGGTTGCTGTGCCTGCGCCCGAGCCTGAAAAAGCTCAGGTGCAAGGCTCGGTTATTCCCGAAGACTGGGACCTGTTCGGCGACGCACCCGCGGCGGTGGTCAATACTGCGCCGCCTCCTGCTCCTATTGCCCCACCGCCACCTGTGGTCGAGCCTGTTGCGCTCCCCGTGGCCGGCTCCGAGCCACAACCCGACCTGTTGCAAGCCTTCCTGCGCGGTGCCGGCCTTGACCAGCTGCGCCTGGATAAAGCCGACGCCTGCGCCCAGATGGAAAGCATTGGCCGCAGCTACCGGCTGATGGTCGAGGGCCTGATTGACGTATTGCGTGCCCGGGCCAGCCTCAAGGGCGAGTTCCGCATGCAGCAGACGATGATCCGTCCCGCCGAAAACAACCCGTTGAAATTCGCCCCGAATGCCGATGAAGCCTTACTGCTGTTGCTTCGTCACGGCAACCAGGCGTTTATGGCGCCGGACGTTGCGGTGCGTGACAGCTTCGACGACTTGCGGGCCCACCAATTGGCGGTGATGGCCGGAGTGGAAGCGGCGATCAAGCACCTGCTCATGCGCTTTGAGCCGGCGCAGCTGGAAGAGCGCATGGGCAAGCCCGGTGGCCTTTCGAGTATTTTCAACGGCTCGCGTCAGGCCCAGTACTGGCAGCAGTTCACCGAGCTCTACAGCAATATTTCCCGCGAGGCCCAGGAGGATTTTCAGGACCTGTTCGGCCGCGAATTCAGTCGGGCCTACGAAGAACACAGCGCACGACAGCGACGCTAAAAACGCGTTGTACGAATGGATCAAACGGATAGCTAAGTACGTCATTGAGGACGCAGGATGATTCCCAGGTTTTTACTCGCAGCCGCTACCGCGCTGCTGCTGACGGCGTGTGCCAACGACGCGGTCAAACCCGAAGCGGTTGCCGGCGCGCAAGCCAGTACCACCACTGTCGAGTTGCACTTCCACGCGATTGCCGGGCTTAACCCCGGCGCCAACGGCCAGGCCGCGCCGGTGCGGGTGCGCATTTTCGAACTGAAAAACGCCGCGACCTTTTCCCGCTCCGATTACTTCGCCCTGGCGGACCGTGCGCAATCGACCCTCGGCCTCGACCTGTTGGACCAGGATGAAGTGATGGTGCAACCCGGCCAGCAACTGAGCATCCAGCGCGACCTCGACCCGGCCACGCGTCAGATCGGCGTGCTGGTGGGCTATCGCGAGCTGGACCGTGCGCAATGGCGCACCGTCATCAACGTGCCGCCGCGCCAATCCAGTGAATACCAGATCAGCCTCGATGTGCGTGCCGTGCGCGCCGATGTCGTGGCTCCCCCATCCAGCCCTGCCCAATAACAAGCAATCGGAGCCCCCATGTCCTGGAACAATCGCGTGGTCTGGTCGGAAGGCATGTTCATCGGAACGCAGCACTTCCAGCAGCATGACCGTTACCTGGAAAACCTGATCGACTCCCGCAGCCGCCCGTTGTCGGCCGGGGCCTGGGGCTTTTCCGAATTGCTGATCGACCAGGGCCTGCTGGCCCAGGGTAAACTGGCGATTGTGTCGGCCCGTGGCCTGTTGCCGGACGGCACGCCGTTCAATATCCCCCAGGATGACCTGGCGCCGAGCCCGTTGAATATCGACGACAATCTGCGCGACGGCCTGGTGTACCTGGCCCTGCCGCTCAAGCGTGCGGGTGCCCGCGACACTGTCGACGAGGGCGAAGCCCTGGAGGCCGCACGTTATGTGAGCCAGGTACGCGAAGTGCGCGACGACAACGCGCCTTTCGAAAACCGCGCACCAGTGGCAGTGGGTTCGCGAGCGTTACGCCTGCTGACGGCGCAGGACGGTATCAGCGACTACGCCGCCATCGGCCTGGTACGCATCAAGGAAAAACGCGCCGACCGTGCGTTGGTGCTGGATGACACCTATATCCCGCCGGTGCTGGATGTGGCCGCAAGCAAACCGTTGACGGCCTTTCGCAGCGAACTGCTCGGCCTGTTGCACCAGCGTGGCGAAGCCCTGGCCGGCCGCGTTGTGGCTTCCGGCGCTGGCGGCGCCTCGGAGATTGCCGACTTCATGCTGTTGCAACTGGTCAATCGCGCCCAGCCGCTGATCCAGCATTTCAACCAGTTGAGCCCGCTGCACCCGGAACGCTTCTTCAGTGAATTGGTGAGCCTGGCCGGTGAGTTTTCCACCTTCTCAACTTCAGGTCGGCGCCCCCAGGAATACCCGCAATACCAGCACGACGACCTGGCCCTGAGCTTCACGCCGGTCATGGCCGCCTTGCGTGAGGCGCTGTCGATGCTGATCGACAGCAAGGCCACGCCAATCCCGATTGTCGAGAAAGCCTACGGCATCCACGTGGCCATGTTGGCCGACAAGACCTTGCTCGATAACGCCAGTTTCATCCTCGTGGTGCGTGCCGATGTGCCCGGCGAAACCCTGCGTGCGCGCTTTGGCCAGCAGAGCAAGGTCGGCTCGGTGGAGCACATCCGCGACATGGTCAACCTGCAACTGCCGGGCATTGGCCTGCTGCCGTTGCCGGTAGCGCCGCGCCAACTGCCGTACCACGCCGGCAGCACCTATTACGAACTGGACCGGGGCAGCGAGCACTGGCAGCAGTTGAGCAATTCCGGCGGTTTTGCCTTCCATATCGCCGGGCAGTTCCCGGGCTTGAACCTGGCCTTCTGGGCGATCCGAGGATAATCCGCGATGCATCCCAATGATGATGACCGCACCCAGTTCATGCCGCGCCCGGGTGGCCGTGCGCCAGAACCTGCACGTGCAGAGCCGGCACCTTTGTCGATGCCGGCCGCGCCGATCCTCACTGGCAAGAGCCACGGCCTGAACCCACTGGAAAGCGCCGCCGGCCCGCTGTTGGCACTGCTGACGCGGCTGCGCAACACCATCGCCCACCCGGCGCCAGCCAGCCTGCGTGCGCAGTTGCTGGCCTACCTGCGCCAGTTCGAAGAGCGCGCCGAGGCCGCCGGCGTAGCGCGCAATGAAGTGCTGCTGGCCCGTTACGCGCTGTGCACTGCATTGGACGAAGCGGTACTGAGTACGCCGTGGGGCAGCACCAGCGACTGGGGTAAACAAAGCCTGCTGATCACTGTGCACAACGAAGCCTGGGGTGGTGAAAAGGTCTTCCAGTTGCTCGACCATTGCCTGCAAAGCCCACGGGAACGCCTGTACCTGCTGGAGCTGCTGTACCTGTGCATGTGCCTGGGTTTCGAAGGCCGCTACCGCGTGATGACCGATGGGCGCAGCCAATTGGAGGCTTTGCGCGAGCGCACCGCCGCAGCGATTCGCAGCGCCCGTGGCGAACTCGAGCGTGAGCTGTCGCCACATTGGCGCGGCGTGACCGTGGCCCGTGACCGCCTGGCGCAATTCATGCCGCCGTGGATCGCCGTAGCGATTGGCCTGGCGCTATTGCTGGCGTTGCTGTTCGGCCTGCGCATGAAGCTGGCCTCGGATGCCGAACCGGTATTCAAGAATATCCATGCCCTGGGTGAGATCCCGGTGCAGGCCATCGACCGTCCGGTGGCGCAACCGAAAGTCATCGAGCGGCCGCGCCTGGCCGGCTTCCTGGCCGAAGACATCAAGGCCGGTCGCGTGGCCGTGGAAGACAAGGTGGACCGCTCTGTGGTGACCATTCGTGGCGATGAGCTGTTCGCGTCCGCCAGCTCCAGCATCGTCGATGCCTACCAGCCGCTGATGCTGCGTATCGCTGACGCCATTCGCAAGGTCAAGGGCCAGGTACGCGTCACCGGTCACAGCGACAACCGCCCGATTGCCACGTTGCGCTTTCCGTCGAACTGGGCGCTGTCCGAAGCCCGAGCCAAGTCGGTGCTGGAGATTCTCGCGGCCAAGACCGGCCAGGGTGATCGCTTCAGCGCCGAAGGCCGCAGCGACACCGAGCCGTTGGCGACCAACAGTACTGCCGAAGGACGTGCCCGCAATCGTCGGGTTGAAATCACCGTATTGGCGGAGGGCGTCGAGTGAAGGCGTTTTTCAGTTTCATGATTCGCTGGGTGATCCCCGTGCTGGGCCTGATTGCCCTGAGCCTGATCATCTGGTTTGTCGGGCCGTTGCTCGATGTGCTGATGCCCGAGGGGCGACGTTGGGCGCTGATCATCCTGGTATTTGCGCTGTGGATCGCCTACCGCGTGTTCCGCATTATCCAGGCCCGCCGCCAGGCCGCCGAAGTGATGCGCAGCCTGGCCGCCGAAACCCCGGCCGACCCCAACAGCGTCGCCACTGCCGAAGAATTGTCGACCCTGCGCCAGCGCATGGACGAAGCCCTGACGCTGCTGAAAAAAGCCAAGCTTGGTGGCGATGAGCGGCGCAACCTCTACGAGCTGCCCTGGTACGTGATCATCGGCCCGCCGGGTTCGGGCAAGACCACCGCGCTGGTCAATTCCGGGCTGCATTTCCCGCTGGCGGCACAATTGGGCGCCGGTGCGGTGCGCGGCGTCGGGGGCACGCGCAACTGCGACTGGTGGTTTACCGATCAAGCGGTAATGCTCGACACCGCTGGCCGCTACACCACCCAGGACAGCAACTCCACGGTGGACAAAGCCGCGTGGCTGGGCTTCCTCGACCTGCTGAAAAAACAGCGCTCGCGCCGGCCCATCGACGGTGCGTTCATCGCCATCAGCCTGTCGGATCTGCTGTTGGGTACAGACGCCGAGCGCGCTGCCCATGCCGCCGCGATACGCCTACGCATCCAGGAGCTGTACACCCAACTGGGCGTGCGTTTCCCGATCTACCTGATGCTCACCAAGCTCGACCTGGTGCCGGGCTTCATGGAGTTCTTCGATAACCTGAGCAAGGAAGAGCGCGCCCAGGTATGGGGAATGACCTTTGCCCTTGATGACGGCAAGCACAGCGACAGTCCGTTGGCGCACCTGCAAAGTGAATTTGCCGGGCTGGAACAGCGCCTGAACGAACGCTTGGTCGAGCGCCTGCAACAGGAACGCGACCCGGCGCGGCGCGACCTGATCTACGGTTTCCCGCAGCAGTTCGGCGCATTGAAGGACTGCCTGCAAAGCTTCCTCGAAGCTGTGTTCAAACCCAACGCCTTTGAAGAGCGCGTGTTGCTGCGCGGCGTGTATTTCACCAGCGGCACCCAGGAAGGCAGCCCGATTGACCGCTTGATCGGCGCCATGGCCCAGAGCATGAATCTGGACCGCCAGCACCTGGCGCGCCAGAGCGGCACCGGGCGCAGTTACTTCATCGAGAAACTCTTCACCGCCGTGGCCTTCGCCGAGCGTGGCTTGGTTGGGGTGAACCCGAAAGTCGAACGGCGCCGCAAGTGGATCGCCCGTGGCGTACTGGCCGCCACCGTCGCCTTGGTCGTGGTGGTCAGCAGCCTGTGGTGGGTGAGTTATCGCGCCAACCAGGCGTACATCGCCCAGGTCGACCAGAAGGTCGCGCCCCTGGGGCAGACGGTACAAAACCTGAGCCCGGCACAGCGGGAAGTGCTTGCCGTGCTGCCGTTGCTCGATGCGGTCAAGAACCTGGCGGCGGACTCGCCAAGCTGGTCCGAAGGGCTGGGGTTGTATCAAGGCGATATGCTTGAAGCCGAGTCTGCCAGCGTGTACCGCAAGCTGTTGATCGCCGTCTTTGCGCCGCGCCTGGTGACGCGTATCGAAGAGCAACTGCACGGCGGCGGTAACTCGGACTTCCTCTATGAGGGCCTCAAGGCTTACCTGATGCTCGCCGACACCGAGCATTACGACGCGGACTTTATCAAGGCCTGGATCGCCCTGGACTGGGACCGCAACCTGCCCCGCGACCTGCCGGCCGACCAACGCCAGGCACTGGCTGGGCATTTGCAGGCACTGTTCGAGCGGCACCCGCCGAGTGCCCGCCTGGACCCGCGCCTGATCGATGACCTGCGTCGCCAGTTGCAGCAACTGCCGGTAGCGCAGCGGGTGTATGACCGGGTCAAGCGTCAGAAACTGCCCGAAGGTATCCCGGACTTTCGCCTCAACGAGGCCGCCGGGCGTGACGCGGCGTTGGTGTTCAGCCGCAAAAGCGGCAAGCCCTTGGGCGAGCCGTTGAGTGGTTTCTTCACCGCCAAGGGCTATCGCCAGGCATTCCTGCTGAGCAGCCTGAACCAGACCGGCACCCTGGCCGAAGAACAATGGGTGTTGGGCCACGAACAGGCCGATCAGCAGAACGTGGTGAGCCTGGCCGCCGATGTGCGCCGCCTGTACTTCCAGGACTACCAGCGCCAGTGGGATGCGCTGCTCGCCGACATCGACTTCGTGCCGATCACCAGCGTGGCCCAGGCCGCCGATGTGCTGCGGGTGATCTCCGGCCCGACCTCGCCACTGAAAAAATTGTTGGTGGCGGTGGCCAAGGAAACCGATCTGCAAGCTGAAGAACGTCAATTGGCCGCCAAAGGTGTGGCGGTGGAGGGCGGTGTCGACAAACTCAAGGAGCGCCTGGGCAGCTTGCTCGGCCAGGAACAAACCACGGCGAATGCCCCGGTGGTTGCGGACGATCCAGTGACCGCGCACTTTGCCGAACTCAACAGCATCGTCAGTAAAAACGAAGGTGAGCCGGCGGCCATCGACGGCCTGCTCTCGGACATGAATGCGCTGTATGTGCAAGTCAGCGCCATGGTCGGCGCCAGCGGCGATGCGCTGCTCGGTGAGGCCAAGAACCAGGCAGCGGCTGCGGCCACGCGGGTCAGCCTGAATGCCGAGCGCCAGCCGCCGCTGGTGCAGGGCATGGTCAAGTCGGTGGTCAATTCCACCACCAACAGCATGATGGGCGGCGTGCGCAACCAGTTGAACGCGGCCTGGGTCAGCGAGGTGGTCAACGTGTATCGCCAGTCGTTGGCTGGTCGCTATCCGATGTCGCCGGGCAGTGCGCGGGACGCGACCCTGGATGACTTCGGCCAGTTCTTTGGCGTGGGCGGAGTGATGGATAACTACTTCCGCAAATACCTGCAGCCCTATGTGGACACATCGGCACAGACCTGGCGCTGGCAGCCGGGTGCGGCGCAGAAGCTTGGGATTGCCCCGGGCGTGCTGCAAACCTTCCAGCGTGCAGCGACTATCCGGGATGCGTTTTTCAGATCCGGGGGCACCCAGCCCATCGTGCGTTTCGAACTCAAGCCAGTGTCTATGGACCCGACCATCACTCAGTTCCTGCTCGATCTGGACGGTCAACAATTGAGCTACGACCACGGCCCGAGCCGCCCGGTGGCGATGCAATGGCCTAACCCCGGCAGTATTGGCGTGGTGCGCATTTCCATCATGCCGCCGTCGGCCAGTGGTCGCTCCGGCATCACCCTGGATGGCCCATGGGCCTGGTTCCGCCTGCTGGAGCAATCGGATCTTACCGCCGGCAACTCGCCGGATCGCTTCAACCTGCGCTTGCGGGTCGACGGCGCCAGCATCGCCTACGAATTGCGTGCCAACAGTGCCTTCAACCCGTTCAAGAGCCGGGTACTCAGCGGCTTCAGCCTGCCGGAGCGCCTATGACGACCCTGGGTTTCTACGGCAAGCTGGCCAGCCGCGGGGACTTTGTCAGCCGCGCCTTGCCCCAGAGTTTTATCGGCCCCTGGGACAGTTGGCTGGCGGCGGGGTTGCTCGCCAGCCAGAACAGCCTGGGCGGTGACTGGCTCAAGGCATACCTGGTCAGCCCGTTATGGCGTTTTGTGCTGGCACCGGACGTTTGCGGGCCGGATGCGGCGGCCGGGGTGGTGATGCCGAGCATTGACCGGGTCGGGCGGTATTTTCCGTTGACGGTGGTCAGCTTGCTGGATCGCGACACCAACCCCGCCTCTCTGGTGGGCGGCCCGGACACTTGGTTCGAGCAGGCCGAAGCGCTATTGCTCGGCACCTTGGACAGCGGCGCCACCTTCGAAAACTTCAACGCTGGCCTCGACACCCTGGGCGTGCCGGCGACTGAGCCGCGTGCAGTGGATAGCCGTTTCGCCGGCCTGCAACGGGTGGCAGCCAGCGAGCCCCATCAGCGCATGACCGCACTGGCCGAACAGGCATGCGAGGGCGCGAGCCTGTGGTGGGGCCGGGGTTCGCAGCATATTTCCCCAGGTTTATTACGGTGCCAGGGTTTGCCTGCCGCCGACGATTTTGCGCAGTTTTTGCTCGGACAAGAAGGTGTGGTGTAGATGGGGGCGACGTACAAATCCGCGAGCAAAAGCCATGTGGGCATGGTTCGCCAAGTCAACGAAGATGCCTGCCTGGACCTGCCGGAACACCGCCTGTGGGTGGTGGCCGATGGCATGGGCGGGCACGCGGCGGGGGACTATGTCAGCAGCTTGATCGTCGACAGTTTGCGTAACGTGCCGCTGGGCCGCTCCCTCGACGAATACGCGGCGGCGCTGCGCAACGACCTGATGCGCATCAACACCACTGTGCGCGAAGAAACCGCCAACCGTGGCGTGACCATGATGGGCAGCACCGTGGTGGTGTTCGTTGCACGCGGCTTGCGCGGCGTGTGCCTGTGGGCCGGCGACAGTCGTTTGTATCGCCTGCGCGACGGTGTGCTGGAAAGCATTTCCCGCGACCACAGCTACGTCCAGGATTTGCAAGACAGCGGCTTGCTCAGTGAAGCCGACGCCCGCACACATCCACGCTCCAATATCGTCACCCGCGCTGTTGGCGTGGAAGCCCAGTTGGATGTCGCCTCGGTGGACCTGTTGATCGCCCCCGGCGACAGCTACCTGTTGTGCAGCGATGGACTGAACAAGACCGTCGAAGACCATGAAATCCGCGAAGTGCTCAGCCATGACGCGCCGGATGAAATCGTGCGCAGCCTGGTGCACCTGGGGCTCAATCGCGGCGCACCGGACAACATCACCGCCATTGTCGTGAAGGTCTCGTCATGAACATCGTCATCCCGGGTTATGACATCGAAGGCGAGATCGGCGAAGGTGCCATGGCCAGCGTGTACCTGGCAACCCAGCGTTCGCTGGAGCGCAAGGTGGCGTTGAAGGTGATGGCGGCAGCGCTGGCGGCCGACCCGACGTTCTGCGAACGCTTCCTGCGCGAGGGCAAGACCCTGGCGCGCTTGTCGCATCCGCACACGGTGACCATCCATGACATCGGCAACGTCGGTGAGCTGTATTACATGGCCATGGAATACCTGCCCAACGGCACGCTCAAGGAGCGCATTGCCGCCGGCCTGACGCCGGAGCAGGGCGTGACGCTGATCCGCCAGATTGCCTCGGCGCTGGGTTATGCCCATGCCCAAGGCCTGGTGCACCGCGACGTCAAGCCGGCGAACATCCTGTTCCGCGCCGACGGCACCGCAGTGCTCTCGGACTTTGGCATCGCCAAGTCACTGGACGACCGCACCCAATTCACCCAGGCCGGGTTTGCCGTGGGCACGCCAAGCTACATGAGCCCGGAGCAGGCGCGAGGCCAGGAGATCGATGGTCGTGCCGACCTCTACGCGCTCGGCGTGGTGTTGTACGAAATCCTCGTCGGCAAGCTGCCCTACAGCGGCACCGATGCGCTCTCTACCGCACTGGCGCACCTGACCGAGCCGTTGCCGGAGCTGCCGGTGCACCACGGGCGTTATCAGGGCGTGCTGCGCAAGTTGCTTGCCAAGGACCCGGCGGAGCGCTTCCCGAACGCGGCGGCGTTGCTGGAGGCACTGGAGCAACTGCCGGCGGACTCGGCAGAAGCCACCTTGGTGCGGCCGCTGCCGATTCCATTGAGTTTCGACCTGGCGGGCATGACGCCCGTCACCATCGATATCCCGACCGATAAACCACAGCCGCAGCCGATAGTGCGCCAGCCGGTGGTGACGCCGACGCAGCACAACGCGCCGTCCGAGCAGCGCCGTGGA
Source organism: Pseudomonas sp. FBCC-B545 (assembly GCF_059134095.1). Taxonomy (NCBI): domain Bacteria; kingdom Pseudomonadati; phylum Pseudomonadota; class Gammaproteobacteria; order Pseudomonadales; family Pseudomonadaceae; genus Pseudomonas; species Pseudomonas sp. FBCC-B545. The sequence continues at coordinate 143,606 of NZ_CP101441.1, forward strand.
CCGGTGTTGGCACTGGCTGCTGTTGCGGTGGCGGTTGCCTTGGCCATTGGGGGAGCCAGCTACTGGTGGTTGAGTGGCAGCGATGAACCGGCCCAGCCGCCGGCTGCCGTCGTGCCGAAGGTGACACCACCCGTGGCCGCCGCTGAAGTGGACGGCGGCCAGCGACCCTTGCTGATGGCGGGCAAGAAAACTCTATTCCAGCGCGTGCTGAGCAAGCCCGGCGCCAAGCTGTCCACCGATGCGGGCAGTGCGCCAGGCAAAACCTTGCCGGCGTTCTCGGTGCTCTACGTGTACCAGCGCAAGGATGTCGATGGCAGCCCGTGGGTACGCGTCGGCGCTGCCACTGATGGTCGCAGCGACGGTTGGCTGCCGGCCTCCCAGGTCAGCGATTGGAAGCAGAGCCTGGTGCTCAAGTTCACCGAACGCTCCGGTCGGGCGCCGGTGATGTTCCTGCGTCAATCGACCGAAGTGGAAAAACTGCTGGCCGATCCCGCCGCGGCGAAAAGCGTGCTGGCCAAGGCGCAGAGCAACCGTGAAGACAACCAGCAGGTGCTGGCTCTGGAGCCGACGGCCAGCGCGGTGCCACAGGACCAGTTCTACCTGCTGCCGATCTTCGACGCCAAAGAAAGCTTCGATGAAAACGGCCAGCCGGTGCAGTTGCTTAACATCGCCTCCATCGACCCGGGCAGCAGCGCGCAGGCCAAACCGGCCACGCCGCTGATCAGCGCAAACGCCGACGCCTTCCGCACCGCCGTGGTGCTGGTGGTGGACACCACCGTGTCGATGCAGCCGTATATCGATCAGGTGCGCGATGTGGTTCACGAACTGCAAACCCGCATTGCCGAACGTGGCGAGCTGGACAGTGTCAGCTTCGGCCTGGTGGGTTTCCGCAGCAGCATCAAGAAAACCCCGGGCCTGGAATATGTCGCCAAAACCCTGATCAGCCTCGACCAAGGCCGCGACCCGCAACGCTTCCTCGACATGGCGCGTCAGGTCAAGGCTTCTACGGTGTCCAGCCATTCCTTCAACGAAGATGCGTTTGCCGGCGTGATGCAGGCGGTGGATGGAATGGATTGGTCGGGCTACGGCGGTCGCATCATCCTGCTGGTTACCGACGCGGGCGCGTTGCGCAAGAACGACCCGTTCGCCGCCACCCAGATGAACGAAGCCGAAGTGCGCCAGGCGGCGCTGGGCAAGCAGATCAAGATCTATGCGCTGCACCTGCGCACCGACGCCGGCAAGAAAACCCACGCCGGTGCCGAGAGCCAATACCGGATCCTTACCGCCGACGCCAACCCGCAGATTGGCGACCTCTATACGCCGGTGCCGGGTGGTGATGTGCGCAAACTGGGTGAGCGCGTGGATGAGATCGGCACGGTGTTCGCCAACCTGGTGCATCAGGTGCGCAGTAACACGCCACAACCGGTGCCGCTGCTGAGTTCGGCGCCAAGCCTGGCGGATAAATCCGCAGCCGTCGGTTATGCCATGCACATGGATTTCCTCGGGCGCAAAACCGCCAGCCAGGCGCCGCAGCTGGTCAACGCCTGGACCGCCGACCGCGACCTGACCAACCCGGCGCTGCCGGCGTTCCAGGTGTGCGTGATGCTGACCAAGCTGCAACTCAACGATCTGCAGCAGTCGCTGAAGTTGATCGTGGATGCGGCGCGCAAGACCCAAAGCTCACCCAAGGATTTCTTCCAGGAAATTGCCAGCGCCTCGGCCTATATGAGCCGTGACCCCCAAGCCCTGCGCAAGGGCGGCAACCTGGCCGATGGCGGTTTGCTCGGCGAATACCTGGAGGGCCTGCCGTATCGCAGCAAGTCGCTGAACATGACCCAGGATTTGTGGTTGTCGTTGAGCGTGGCCGAGCAGGAAGACTTTATCGACGAGCTGGATTCGAAGATCCGCCTGTATGAAACCTTCCATAACGACGTGGCCAACTGGGTCCGTTTCGGCGATGCCGAACCGGGCGACGCGTTGTACCGCGTGCCGCTGTCGACGCTGCCTTAATGCTGAGCCTGAACGCGGTACACAAGAGCCGGGGAGTCGGCAGCCAGCGCTATAGCCTGGTGATTGCGGCGCTGCACCTGGACGCAGGTGAACAACTGGCGATTGTCGGGCCCAGCGGTTGCGGCAAAAGCACTTTGCTGGACCTGCTGGCGCTGGTCTTGGCGCCGGATCAGGCCGAGCAGTTTGACTTCAACCAGCAGGACATCGGCGCGCTGTGGCGTGCCGACCGGCAATCCGACCTGGCTGCATTGCGCAGCCAGCACCTGGGCTATGTGCCGCAAACCGGTGGTTTGTTGGGGTTTCTCGATGTGCGCGGCAATATCGCCTTGTCCCGGCAATTGCTGGGCTTGAAAGACGACGGCCGCGTGGCGCGCCTGGCCGAGCAGTTGCAGATCAGCGACCAGTTGGGTAAGCGCCCGGCCGCGTTATCGGTGGGCCAGCGCCAGCGCGTGAGCTGTGCCCGGGCCTTGGCCCATGGGCCGCAACTGGTGCTGGCGGATGAACCGACTGCGTCCCTCGACCCGCTCAACGCCGAGCGTGTGATGCAGGCGTTGCTGGCCCAGGCCCGCGAGCACCGCACTGCCTGTGTGATCGCCACCCATGACGAGCCTCTGGCCCGTGCCAGTGGCTTGCAGGTGCGGCGTATCAGTTGCCGTCGCGATGCTGACGGCGGCGTCACTGCGACCCTCGGGGAGGTGTGCTGATGCGCATCGGCCTGATCACATCGCTCGCCTGGCAGGACTACCGCAACGATCGCTGGCTGTCGGCCTGTTCGGTGCTGGCGCTGGTGGCGGTCATCGCGCCGTTGCTGGTGTTATTCGGCCTGAAATTTGGACTGGTCAGCAGTTTGACCGAACGCTTGGAGACTGACCCCGCCACCCGTGAAATCATCCCGTTGGGTGGTGGACGGTTCAGCGCGGCGTTTATCGAGCAGCTGGGGCAGCGCAGCGATGTGGCGTTCGCCTTGCCGCGTACACGGCAGATTGCGGCAACGGCCCAGGTGGGTGCGCTGACTCTGGAAATGCTGCCGACCGCCGCGGGTGATCCGTTGTTGACCGGCTTGCCGATACCCCATGGTCTGGACCAGATCGTGCTGAGCCATACCGCCGCCGAAAAGCTCGCGGCCAGGCCTGGCGACTGGCTGCAGACCAGCTTTGCGCGGCAGGTGGCCGGGCAGGTCCAAGCCCAGCACACGCGATTGCAGGTGTTGGCCGTGTTGCCGTTGGAAGCGTTCGCCCGTGACGGTTTGTTTGCAGGCCTGGGCTTGTTGGAAGCGGCGGAAGATTACCGCGATGGCCGTGCAGTAGCGGCGTTGGGCTGGGCGGGGGATGCGGTGGCGGTAAGCGAACAGCGGGTGTATCCGGCGTTTCGCTTGTATGCGCGCAACCTCACCGATGTAGAGCCGTTGCGGGTGTTCTTCGCCGGGCAGAATCTACTGGTGTCGACCCAGGCGAACACCATCGCCCAGGTGCAGTCGTTGAGTCGCAACCTGTCGATTGTGTTCTGGGTCATCGCCGGGTTGGCCCTGGCCGGGGCGTTTGCGGCGATCTTCGCCGCAACCCTGGCGGCGGTGGCGCGCAAGCGCCGGGAATTATCGGTGTTGCGTCTGCTGGGGTTTTCCACCGGGGCGCTGTTGTTATTTGTGCTGCTGCAGGCGCTGTACAGCGCGGGCTTTGCCGCCGTGCTCAGTGGTGGGCTGTATGGCCTGGCCGAGGCCGCGCTGAATAAGCTTTTTGTGCAGGTGCCGGGCGAATACGCCAGCCACCTGTTGGCGCGTCATTACGGTCTGGCCCTGGCTGCTGTGTTCGGCGTCAGCGCCGTGGCGGCCGCCTGTGGTGGTTGGCGAGTGGCGCGTATTCAGGCTTCTGAGGGAATCAGAGATGTATAAGTTATTGGGCGTCTGTGTGGCGCTGAGCCTGGCCTCTCTGGCCTGGGCGGATGAGGCAAGCGACAAGCTCGACAACCCCAAGCCGTTGCCGGATGACGTCAGCCTGCCGCTGCCCTGCGACGGCAACATGGTGTTCCGCTACGCCTATGTATTGGCCCAGGGCACCCTGGATGACCGCGAAATCAGCCTCGGCTACCCCTTTGCCGAAGGCGAGGCCGGTTATCAGCAGTCGTTTATTTCCGGCTATCGCCGCGACTTCATCAATGGCCAGTTCACCCTCAAGGACTTGCCCAAGGACTGGAATAAAGTCATCGCGCCGCTGATGCCGAAGACCGACGCCAAGACCCCGCTCAAGCCCATGCTGTATTTCATCGGCAAATACGAAGTGACCGCGCGCCAGTACGCCCAGGTGATGGCCCAGGCGCAGTCCCTGGCCAGCGGCGAGCCGGCCCCGGCCTGTGACGCGCCTGCCGGTATGGCCGGGCGTTTGCCCAAGGTGAAACTGTCGCGCTTTGAAGCCGAGCGGTTTTCGGCGGTCTACAGCGCCTGGCTGATGAAGTACCACCGTGAATTGCTGCCGGTGAGTGGGCGTGGATCGTCGGCCGAAGACGGCGGCCTGGGCTTTGTGCGCCTGCCCACCGAAGTGGAATGGGAGTACGCCGCACGCGGTGGCCAGGCGGTCAGCCGCCAGGACCTGGAAGGGCGCCTGTACCCACGCCGCGCCGAGGGCAGCGAAAGCGATGGCCCGTTGGCCGACTACGCGGTGTTCAACCAGGTGGCCGGTGGCACTGGTCAGGCAGCACGGCTGATGCCCATCGGTACCAAGTTGCCCAACCCCATCGGCCTGTTTGACGTGATCGGCAACGCTGCGGAAATGGTCCAGGAATCCTTCCAACTGGTCCACGCCGGCCGGCGCCAGGGCACCTATGGTGGCTTTGTGGTCAAGGGCGGCAACTACCTGGAAGGCGAGGGCACGCTGTTCACCGGCATGCGCCGCGAATACCCGCTGTTTGCTGCCGATGGCACCGAACAAAGCAACGAGACCACCGGCTTTCGCGTGGCGATTGGCGCATTGTCGGCGCCGCGTTCGCGCTACAAGGAATTGTTTGCCCAATGGCAGAAGGAAGGGCGCCTGGCCTCATTGACTGACGCCATCGACGACGCCCAGGACCCGACCAAGCGCCTGGACAGCATCATCGCCGCCAGCGTCGACCCCAAGCTGCAAGCCGAGCTGGGCCTGGTCAACGAAGAGCTCAAGCGCAACGTTTCGCTGATCGCCCAGCAACGTGAAGAAGCGGCGGGCAACCTGATTCAGTCGGCGGCGTTGGTGGCCGAGACCATCAGCAACTACAACATCCGCCTGGCCAACCTGCAGAAGAGTCGCCAGCAGGCCGTGGACAGCAAGGACGAGGCCAGCGCGCAGCTGTTCGCCACGGCCATTACCAATGGACGCAGCGCCCTCGACGGTGCGGTGGCTATCTATATCGACAACCTGGCCACCGGCACGCGCTATACCGATGCGGTGATCCAGGCGCAGTTTCAACGAATCAAGGAAGAGTTGGATCGCAAGCCAGTGCTCGGCAAGAGCCTGGTGACGCGCGCGACACTGTTCGTTCGCCATGTCGGCAACTACCGCAAGCAACAGCGGGCCGACCCGGCAACGATCTTGAAGGAATTGCTCGCAGCGAGCGGTCAGCGGTCTTGATCGTTGGCTGTCTAGCGAGCTTGGAAAGGACTCAGGCGGCGGTGGGCCGTGCTGGGCAAGTCAAACTTAATAGAGATCACACCTATGCTTTTTTCCCGTAAGGCGGTTTCCAAGCGTCACCTGCTGCTGATCGCAGCCGGTTTCAGCACCGTGTTGACTGGTTGCGCTACGTCGCCAGCCTCCAAGGTCGCATCGAGCACCAAGGTCGAGTACTACCCCAACTGCTACGAGCCGGTGCAGCACCTGCGCGCTACCGATTCGAACATGACCAAGTCGGTGGTGACCGGTGCCGCCATCGGCGCGGCCGGCGGTGCGTTGTTGGGCGCCCTGACCGGCGACAAGGAAAAGCGTGGCCGTAACGCCGCCATCGGCGCTGCGGGCGGCGCTCTGGCCGGCGGCGCGGCGGGTTACTACACCGAGCGTCAGAAGCAGATTGCCGATGACAACCAGCGCATTGCCTCCTATGCCGCTGACGTGAACAAAAGCGTTTCCGACATCGACCGCAGCACCGCCTACGCCAAGGCCTCGCAACAGTGCTACCAGAGCGCGTTCACCAAGCTGGTGGCCGACCGCAAGGCCAAGACTGTCAACGACACCGAAGGCCGCAAGCGCCTGGCGGAAATCGTTGCGGGCCTGAAGGAATCCAATGACCTGATCGTCGCGGTCAACGGCAAAGCCAGCGAAGATCTGAACAACTACACCCAGGCCTACGAAAAAGACCTGCAACAAGTCGGCGTACAGCGTGCCGACGTGGTCACCGTGGCCCAGGCCGATGCAGCCCCCGTTGTGACGTCGACGAAGAAGAAAGGCGGCACCAAGCCACCGAAAAAGCCAGTGCTGCCAACCGTGCCGAAAGAAGCGGTCACCACCGAGAAGACCTTGCAAACGGCCCAGGCCAAGCAGGCTGAAAGCAAGCAGGTGGCCAACGCGGGTGATTCCCAGCTCAAGCTCAACTGCACCAACCCGAACCTGGTCGACTGGGCACCGGTGCCTTGCCCTAACGTCTAAGCACTTGTTGCTATAAGCGTTAAACGCCCGCCGATCTGCGTCTAAAGCGCGAGATCGGTGGCGTTCTTTTTGCAAATCGTTACACTGCTGCGGCCACTCCAATAAATACACCGAGGCCGTGTGCATGAAATTTCGTCTTCTCCTGTGGGTGCTGGGCCTGATGATGGGCAAAGCCAGCCGCACCAACCCCGCGTTCCAGCAGCAACTGGGTGACAAAGACCTGGCCTTCCAGCTGCAGACCCTCGACGGCAAGGTTGCCCGTCACTTCATTGTCAAAGACCAGCGCATCACCAGCCGTTCAGGTGTTCACCCTGAGCCTGCTTTTGCGATTGCCTTCAAGGATGCCGCCTACGGTTTTGCCACGATGCAGGCGAAGAACAAGCAACTGGCGTTCATGACGGGGATTCAGGATAAGTCGATCCAGATCAAGGGCAACCCGGCGCTGGTGATCTGGTTCCAGGGGTTGACCAAGTATTTGAAACCGAAGAAAAAGAAGAGCTGAGGTTTTCAGTAAAACCGAGGTGGATTCATCGGGAGCAAGCCCCCTCCCACACTTGGAATGCATTCCATAGCTGGAATTCGGTCAAATGTGGGAAGTGACTTGCTCTCAAAAGGGGTCAGTCCGTCATCTCACGGGCTTACCTGTCCTGAGACAGTGAGTACTCGATCAGCCAACAACTGTGCCAGCTCAATCAATTGCGCAACGCCCAGCAGTTCCTCTCGTGGTGAACCTTCTAAGTTAAAGGCCAGGTCGCAGCTCAGCGCGTTGGCCGAAGCAAGTGTTTCGCTGAGGTTGATCTACAGGTCTTCGGTGCTGATGCTGTCGGCAACGGTGAACAGGCGGATGGGAGGGTTGGGGGTGGGTTTGATCATTGTGAAATTCCTTAATCTAAGTGGAGCTGCCATTGATCGCCGCGATGCGATGGGGTGGCAGCTGTGCGCAGGTTCGCGGACCGGAGATTAAGGAAACCGGCATACCCGAAGGTATCCCGCGCACAGCCACCATAACGCAGCACAGTAGACGATAAAAAAGCGTCAACTGAAAGGAGGCAGTACTTAATCAATCCGGGCCGCGACGCCCGACCGCTGAGTTTGCAGCGGTGTACGGAGACTAGAGGCCGCGTTTCCTAGGGGCAACCTCAAAGAGTTGTCGGATGTTTCTGTTTTTCCCAATACCTAGCCGAACGGACAGTTGTTTGGCTCTGTGCTAGTCAGCAACATCTTCCTTGCCATTTCCTCTTTGCATAACTCAACGCCACGACCGCGTTTGAGCACCCGTACGCGTAAAAAAGGACAAACCATGAAGAGCACTGATACTCAGGTCCTGCAGTCAATCGGCCCAGTCAACACCCCTCTCAACGACCGCGTGCAGAGCCAGATGTGAGGCGCTACAACATCACCACGGGTTCAACCACCACGGCGGGTGGCAAAGTGATCAGCGGTTGTGAGCGCACCAGTTTCAACGGCGAATTGATCTCAAGGGAGGGTGACCGGGTCGCTTGTCCAGCCTGCGGCACTGAAGGCTTCATCGCGCTCACCGGCCCTCATCTGCACGAAGAGTGGGACGGCAAGCAGGCGGCGCTTGAGGGGGATCTGTGTATCTGCAAATGCGATCCGCCGCCGGAGTTGATTGCCAATCAGAGCTTCAAATCTCAGCAGTTCGGCCCCCAGCCTCAACGATTCACCGCCGCTGGAATGGGATCGACCGCATCCGTCTCGCCCCCTCCCAGCTTTTCCGCGCCCGTTGCGCCGAATCGTGCCGCTGATGCATGCGTTTTCGCCAAATCATGCGTTTCGGTGCCGGCCGGTTCTACCGCTGCGGGAACCGGCCCGGAAAACGCCAGGAACTTCGGCACCACGGCCGTCATGGCCTCAACCGGTACGACGGGCGCCGTCGGCAGGGTCTCCGGAACGCTCGGCAGCGACCTCGGGGCCTGGGCTGTACGAGGGCTGGCCGGCGCCAGTTCGGCCCTCAACGTCGTGCTTCTGGCTTTTTGGCCGCGAGATATCGGTGATTCAACGCTGTACAGCCCCGCACAGTTGGCCGGTATGCGCTCGGCCAGTACGCGGGTGCGTTTCCAGTTTCGCCAGGATGAGTCAGGTGAACTGCGTGTTTACGGCATACATACCAAGCCTGAGAGTGGTGTTGATCGCGTGCCCGTTGCGCAAGCCGGATGGAATGCGGACAACAGCGCGATGGTGGCGGTGCTGGATGGCATCAGCATCACTTGGACGCCGAACCGTGGACCGGTGGTCAGTGCGCCGAGCCCATACCCAGGTACACCGGAGCGCTTGGATAATTTGTTCGTTCATCCGGTTGCAGTGGGGCAAGATTCGGTAATCAGTCACTACCCAGGTCGGGAAGCTGAGGACGTCACCTGGCAGGATACGATCATTTCGTTTCCTGCTGATTCGGGTCTGCCGCCGTTGTATTTGGTGTTTGCCAAGCCAATGGTTACTCCACTGGAAGTTGGGGCATATGACGACTTGAGCAGTCGTAGCATCAAAGATGGTTATGACATCGATCATCTTCCGGCTCGTAAAGTGCTTGAAGCCGTTTTATTAAAACTTGACGGAGAAATGGATCCACGGGAAATAAGGGATTACCTTAGACGAGCCCCAAGCATCGCTATTCCTGCCCGAGTCCATCAAAAATACAGTGAGACCTACGGGGGGCGTAGTACCAAAGCAAAGCAGGTGCAGGATGCCTCCGACCTTAGGGCAGCAGTGGACAGCAATTTCAATGCGATTAAACGCGGCCTTCTTGAAGAAGGCTTCACCGATGCGGACATTGAAGTGGCTCGAGAGCAGCTGCATAGGCTCGCTAAAGAACAGGGGTGGTATTGATGAATGCGAAAACTATCGAGGGCTGGATCAGGAGTCTTGGCAGGCGCTACGACGTTTTGATTGCCGAAGGGTTGATACCGAACCAGCCATTACAGGAACTTTATGAAGGGCGGGATCGCCTACACTTGGAACCGGCATTGGGTCTTTCCTTGAGTTTTTGGGCAGAAACCAAGCGATTGGAAACGCTATTCATCACTCTGATCAAAAGCACTCCCTCAACGGTTGAATATAAGGGCGAGCTGCCCAAACCGCTCGCTTCTACGATGACAAAATCCGACATTCGGTCTCATTTCGGCGTCCCGATAGAATCGAGTGCTCCTGTAAAAATGCCACAGCCCGTGGGCATGACTGGAGGATGGGATGCCTATCGCCTTGATCCAAGTACATATCCGAATATCAAGTTGATCTGCAAGTACAGCCCCACTTTTCAAGTAAAGGCGTTGGTGTTTACATTGATTGATAAGAACCACGACTGATCTACCTTCCGTTACTCGGTTAGTGATTGTTCCCTCGCTCTGTGCTCATCGAGATTTGTGTAGAGCGATGAGCGCAGAGCGTGGGAACGATCAATAGATCCAGATCAAGGGCAACCCGGCGCTGGTAATCTGGTTTCAGGGGTTGACCAAGTATTTGAAGCCGAAAAAGAAGAAGTAGGGTTTCAGGTAGGCCGAGTTGGATGCATCGGGAGCAAGCCCCTCCCACATTTGATTGAGTTCCAACGTTGGAATGCAGGCAAATGTGGGAGGGGGCTTGCTCCCGATAGCGGCCTGAGGGGCTACACATTCAGCCCTGGCTGAACTGGGAAGCCAGTTCGCGCAACAACACCTCGGCATCCAGCACCTTGCCGACTACTTCCTCAGCCTTCTCACGACTCAGGCCCAGACGCTCAAGCAGCGCATCTGGAATGGTCTCGTCGGGCCCGGAACCAATCCCCCGGCTGCGCAACAAGCGTACGGCCAAACACACCAGGTTCGGATACTCAGCGTATTGCCCGTCATAGGTCGGATCGTGCTGAAAGCGCAGGGCGGTGGACAGTTCGTCGGGCATGTCCCAATAGCGCATCAGCCAGGCACCGATCTGCTCGCGGGTGATACCTAGCAAGTGCTGTTCGACATAGCTGTGGCACAGGTGCGGGTTGACCTCCAGATGCCGGCAGATCAGCGAAAAGTGCGGCGGGAACACGTGGGCCAGCAGCAGGTAGCCGAAGTTGTGCAGCAGGCCGGCCAGGTAGGTCAGGCCGGCTTCCGGGCGCTGGGCGCGCGGTATGGCGCGGGTCAGGCCCTCGATCACGGCGGCGGTGTAGATCGACTGGTGCCAATAGGGCGTGGACTGATGCGGACGGTCCTTGGGCAGGCTCAGGGTCTTGCCCAGGGCCAGGCCGAGGGCCAGGTTGATCACCAGATCGAAGCCCAGTACGCGCACGATGGCATCTTCGACTGAACGGATCTTGCCCGGCGATGCGTAGTAGGGCGACGCGGCCCAACTCACCACTTGGGCGGCGAGGGCCGGGTCGGTTTCCACCACGCCGGTGATGTCATCAATGGTGGCGTTGGGGTCGACGCGCAGCTTGATGATCTTTTGCGCCGTGTCGGCCAGCGGTGGAATCTCGATGGTCGCCTCAAGACGTTGCTGGATACGGCGGGCGGTGAACGCCTGCATCGCCTGGGTGATTTCCTCGCGGTCATCATTGGGGCGGTCGAGGTTTGGGCGGATATTGCTCAGCGGTTCACCGAAGTGCGCGGCGCTGGCCTTGGTCAGCATACCCTTGAACGCGTCGCCGGGGATTTCCAGCAACAGTCCGGCTTCGCCCGAATGCACCAGCAGGCTCGGCTCGTTGAGCAGGCTGCCTTCATACAGGCACGGTGAACTGGTGAGTGCCGGCAGGCCCGGCAGCAGACTCAGGGCATGCTTGCCGAGCATGCGTTCGACGCGCTCAGGGGCAACGGCCGTGAGGCGGCGACCCGTGAGTTCGGCGAGGCGGTTGAGGTCGAGCAACTGGCTTTGGGGGAACAGCACCATGAGTGCGCCAACCGCATCTTCAAGCAACACCGCCTGGACCTTTTGCGCAGGGTTCATGCCAGGTTGTTCGATGACTTCCGTGTAGGGGATGGCGAGCTTGGCGAGCAGCGCCCGAATGACCGGCGGGGCGGTCAGTGGGGCTGTGGCGAGGGCAACTTCTGACATGGCCTGATCCAATTTCTTACATTCATTGGAGTATAACCAGCTTGATACAGGTGTTGGTCGGATAAGTGCGTCAGGCGTCACACTTGGCCGTATTGCTGCCCGTGCCGCAGCCAGCGATCCAGCAACGGGCTGACGTGATCGGGCCAGCGTTCGAGCAGGGCCTGGGCGGCGTCGCGCACGGCAGGCAACAGATCGGCGTCGCGCATCAGGTCAGCAACCTTGAATTGCAGCAGGCCGGTCTGGCGCGTGCCGAGCATTTCACCCGGACCGCGCAGTTCGAGGTCTTTTTCGGCGATGACAAAACCGTCATTGGTTTCGCGCATGATCCCCAGGCGCTGACGACCGATCTGCGACAGCGGCGGGTGATACAGCAACACGCAGTGGCTGGCAGCACTGCCCCGGCCGACCCGGCCGCGCAGTTGGTGCAGTTGCGCCAGGCCCAGGCGCTCGGGGTTTTCGATGATCATCAGGCTGGCGTTGGGCACGTCCACGCCCACTTCGATCACCGTGGTCGCCACCAGCAATTGCAGGTTGCCGGCCTTGAACTCGGCCATCACTGCGGCCTTCTCCGCAGGTTTCATGCGCCCATGGATCAGCCCGACCTTGAGTTCGCCCAAGGCGCTGGTGAGGTCTTCGTAGGTGGTCTCGGCGGCCTGGCAGGTCAGCTCTTCGGACTCTTCGATCAAGGTGCACACCCAGTACGCCTGACGGCCTTCGGCACAGGCGCCGCGCACGCGCTCTATCACTTCAACGCGCCGGGTGTCGGTGACCAGCACGGTATTGACCGGGGTACGCCCGGGCGGCAGTTCGTCGAGGATCGAGGTGTCGAGGTCGGCGTAGGCGCTCATGGCCAGGGTGCGCGGGATCGGGGTGGCGGTCATGATCAACTGGTGCGGGTTCATGCGCCCGCCCACGCCTTTCTGGCGCAGGGCCAGGCGCTGTTGCACGCCGAAGCGGTGCTGTTCGTCAATGATGACCAAGGCAAGGTTCTTGAACTGCACTTCGTCCTGGAACAACGCATGGGTGCCCACCACCATAGGGGCGCCCGCGGCGATCTGCTCCAGGGCGCTTGCGCGGTTCTTGCCTTTGAGCTTGCCGGCCAGCCACGCCACTTCCAGGCCCAGCGGTTCGAGCCAGCGCTTGAAGGTGATGAAATGTTGTTCGGCAAGGATTTCAGTGGGCGCCATCAGCGCCACTTGATAACCAGCCTCCAGTGCTTGCAAGGCGGCGAGGGCAGCCACCACGGTCTTGCCTGCGCCTACGTCGCCCTGGATCAGGCGCAGCATCGGTTCTTGCTGGCTGAGGTCGTAGGCGATTTCATTGCCCACACGCTGTTGCGCTCCGGTCGGCGCAAAGCCGAGGTTAGCCAGGTATTGCGCCGGCAGCCGGGTGGCCTTTGGCATTGCCGGGGCGCGCAGGGAGCGCATGCTTTCACGCAGGCGCTGCTGGGACAGTTGGTGGGTCAGCAGCTCTTCGAAGGCCAGGCGATGCTGGGCCCAATGATGGCCGAGGGCGAGTTCGTCCACGTCGGCATCGGCGGGCGGGTGGTGCAGGTAGCGGATCGCATCAGCCAGGGGCGCCAGTTGATAGTCGCGGGCCAGCTCCAGGGGCAGCCAGTCGGGCAGGCTTTGCGGGCCGAGCATGGTCAGGGTCTGCATGCACAGCTGGCGCAGGCGTTGCTGGGTCAGGCCTTCGGTCAGCGGGTAGATCGGTGTGAGCGTGGTATCTACCGGTGGCGGTTCGTCGCCGGTAATGGCGCGGTATTCCGGGTGGTAGATTTCCAGGCCCGAAGCGCCAGGGCGCGCCTCGCCGTAGCAGCGCACGCGGGTACCACGCTTGAGGCCCTCTTTCTGCGCGTTGCTGAAATGGTAGAAGCGCAGGCTCAAGCCGCCGGTGCCATCCTGCAGGCGCACCACCAGGCTGCGGCGCTTGCCCATCACCACGTCGGCGCCGCTGACGGTGCCTTCGATCACCGCGTCCTGCCCGGGGCGCAAGTGGCCGATGGGCACCACGCGGGTGCGATCCTGGTAGCGCAGGGGCAAATGGAACAGCACGTCCTGGAGGTTTTCCAGGCCGACCTTGGCCAGCTTCTCGGCCATGGCCTCACCGACACCCTTGAGTGCCGTCACCGGCACCTGCGACAGCTCAGTCATACGGTTGCTTAGCTCGCAACGGGCGGCTTGGCCACCGAGCACAGGCGGATCGAATCGGCGAGAATCTCAATCGCTTTGGGGCGTGGGAAGCTGGCACGCCAGGCGATCGCCACGGTGCGGAACGGCACCGGAGGTGTGAGCGGGCGCACTTCGATTACGCCCTGGGCGTAGTGATGGCTGTCTACGGCTGACAGCGGCAGGATCGAGATGCCCAGGCCGGAAGCGACCATATGGCGAATGGTTTCCAGTGAGCTGGATTCCACCGTGGTGTGCTTGGCGCCGTCGTTGCCCTTGGTCAGGGTCGGGCAGGCTTCCAATACCTGGTCGCGGAAGCAGTGGCCTTCGCCAAGCAGCAGCAGGCTCTTGTCGTTGAGCAGGGCGGCGTCGATAGTGTCCTTCTTGGTCCACGGGTGGGAGGCCGGCATCAACACGTAGAACGGCTCGTCGTAGAGAGGTAGCGTGAGTACGTCCGCCTCGTTGAACGGCAGGGCGATGATGATCGCGTCCAACTCGCCATTGCGCAGTTTGTCGCGCAGCACGTGGGTGAAGTTTTCTTCGATATACAGCGGCATCTGCGGCGCGACGCGATGCAGTTGCGGGATCAAGTGCGGGAACAGATACGGGCCGACAGTGTAGATCGCGCCGACCTTGAGCGGCGCGGTCAGCTGGTTCTTGCCGGCCTGGGCCAGTTCGCGAATGCTTTGCGCTTGTTCCAGGACCTTCTGGGCCTGGGCCACGATGCCTTCGCCCACCGGAGTGAGGCGCACGGCGCTCTTGCTGCGCTCGAAAATCAACACACCGAGTTCGTCTTCAAGCTTTTTGACGCCCACCGACAGCGTCGGCTGGCTGACATGGCAACGCTCGGCCGCGTGGCCGAAGTGCTGTTCCTGGGCGAGGGTCACGATGTAGCGTAATTCTGTAAGAGTCATAGCAGGCGTCCATGAGGTTGCAGGCCAAGCATACCGGCTGCAATCGATAGACGCACGTTATCAGAACTTTGCTGGGGATTGAGTGGGGAATGTCGGAAATTTTGCTGATTTGGCGATGGCGAATGCGGGAGTAAAAACTTCCTCCCGCATTGCTTGTAGATGTGTTTAACGGCGGCGCTTGTCGATGTTGTAGACGAACGGCGCAACGAGTTCGACGCTGCCATTTTTCAGCAGGTCGGCTGGTGGCTTGGGCAGCGGCTGGGCCTTGCGGATCATCTCCAGGGTCGCACGGTCCAGGTCGGCGTTGCCGGAGCGGCCTTCCAACTCGTAGGACAATACGTTGCCTTCGGCATCGACCACGAAGCGCAAGCGGTTCATACCTTCCTTGCCGCGCTGTTGGGCGGCGGGCGGGTACTTCTTGTACTTCTGCAGGTGCGCCAGCAGGGTGCTTTGCCAGGACGCCTGGGCCGCTATCTGCTGTGCCGATGGGCCAGGCGCGGGCTGGGCCGATTTTTCCGCCGGTGTATTGGTCGGTGGAGTTTCGCTCGGCGGCTCCTCGGAAGGTTTTTCCTTGGGTGGCTCGGGCTTCTTCTCTACCGGCTTGGGCGGTTGCGGCTTAGGCTTGGGCTTGACCGGCTTGGGCACCTGGATCGTTGGCTTGGGCGCCTCGGCCATTTTTGGCAGGGGCAGCTCTTCCACGGGGGCAGGCGGCTGCGGCGGCGTCACCACCTTGGGCGGTGCCGGAGGTGGTGGTGCCGGCATCGGCGCCAGGTCGATGACCATGGCGGCGGGTGGCAACTGGATCACCTGCGGCGCGGACCATTGGAGCGCGATGATGATCGCGACGGCATGCACGCCCAGCACGACGGCGAGGCTGGTGCCATAACGCGTCAGTTTGTGGCGCGTCGTGATCATTTCTTGGCTGCCGTCTCAAGTCCGACCAGGCCCACCTTGAGGTAGCCGGCTGCCCGCAGGGCATCCATCACGCTCATCAGGTCGCCGTAGTCCACGCCTTTGTCGGCCTGGAAGAAGATCGTCGTGTCTTTCTTACCCTGGGTCTTGGCATCGAGCACCGGGCCCAGGCTTTCAGTCTTGACTTCTTCTTCGCCCAGGAACAGGCGTTGGTCTGCCTTGACGCTGAGGAAGATCGGTTTCTCCGGCCGCGGCGCCGGCTTGGCGCTGGAGGCTGGCAGGTCCACCTTGATGTCCACGGTGGCCAGCGGTGCCGCCACCATGAAGATGATCAGCAGCACCAGCATCACGTCGATAAACGGTGTGACGTTGATTTCGTGGTTCTCGACGAGCTCGTCGTCGCCTTGATTCAAATGCAGGCCCATGGCCGATTACCCCACTTTCACCATGTGCGGTTGCGAGCTGCGCTCGGTAGGCAGGTGATCGAGGTCACGGCTGACCAGCAACAGGACTTCTGCCGATGCATCCGAAACCTGGGCTTTGTAGCCGGCAATCGAACGGGCGAAGACGTTGTAGATCACCACCGCAGGGATCGCGGCAACCAGGCCCAGGGCGGTAGCCAGCAGGGCTTCGGCGATGCCGGGGGCAACGACGGCGAGGTTGGTGGTCTGGGTCTTGGCGATGCCGATGAAGCTGTTCATGATGCCCCATACGGTGCCGAACAGGCCGACGAAAGGTGCGGTGGAGCCAATGGTGGCGAGTACGCCGGTGCCGCTGCTCATGTTACGGCCGCAGGCCGCAACCAGGCGCTCGAGGCGGAAAGCCACGCGCTCCTTGATACCTTCTTTTTCGCGGGTATTGGCCGACAGGCGCATTTCTTCCAGGGCGTCGTGCACCAGGGTGTTGGCCAGGGTGCCCTTCCTGGTCGCGGTTTCGCTCGCTTCCTTGAGGGTGGTGGCTTTTTTCAGGTGGACGATTTCAGCACGCAGGCGGCGCTTGGCACCCAGCAGCTCGAAGCCTTTGGCAATCCAGATAGTCCAGGTAATGATCGAGGCGATGGCCAGGCCGATCATCACGGCCTTCACCACCACGTCGGCATTCTGGTACATGCCCCATGGCGACAAGTCGTGGGCCATGCCCAGGGTGTTGTCTTCTTCCAGCACCACGCCGGTTTCGTCGGCAGGTGCGGCGTCGCCCGCAGCCTGGGCCGGGTCGGTAGCGGCTGGAGCTGGAGCTGGAGCGGCCGCCGGGGCAGCAGCATTTTGCTCGGTGGCAGCCGGAGCGGTGGGGGCCGTGGCATCAGCGAATGCGGCGGTCGGTGCCAGCAGTATGCTGAACAGCATCGCAGCAATCGCACGCCAGGCGCGGGATGGACTGTGAGGCTTGGTTGGCGAAGCGGGTTTTGTATTACGTGTCATGCTGGCCGGACCTGAGAGAAAAAATGGGTGATCGTCCTTCCAAACCCAGGGGGGGGGCGAGGACAAATGGGTGGTTATTATTGCAAGTAATTCTTGTTAACAGAAGTAATACAGTAACTTTATTTGGCTTTTTCTGGCCGCTGGTCATGTCTGGCGGCTAATCTGCGCCTTTAAGAACGGAGTTTTGTGATGTCTGTGCCTTCTGTTGTGATTGCCGGTTGCGGCGATGTGGGTAGTCGGCTGGCTAGCCAATTGCTGGCCTCGGAATGGGAGGTTCATGGCTTGCGCCGCGATATTTCGCGCCTGCCCGAGGGGGTGATTGGCATCGCCGGCGACCTGTTCGACAAGGATTGCCCTGACACCTGGCCTATCGGCGGGGTGGATTACCTGGTGTATTGCGCCGCTGCCACCGACCATGACGAAACCGGCTATCGCGCCGCTTACGTGCAGGGGCTGCAACATGTGCTGGAGTGGTTGAAGGACTACGGCCAGGAGCCGAAACACCTGTTGTTCGTATCCAGCAGCAGTGTGTATGGGCAGCAGAACGGCGAGTGGGTCGACGAAACGTCAGAGACGCAAGCGAAGGGTTACTCCGGGCAGGTGATGCTGGAGGCAGAGCAAGTGGCGCTCGACAGCGGCATCCCCGCCAGTGTCGTGCGGCTGACCGGGATTTACGGTCCGGGACGCGAATGGCTGTTGACCCAGGTGCGCCAAGGCTATCGGGTAGCGATTGACCCGCCTTTATATGGCAACCGGATTCACGCCGATGATGCGGCCGGGCTGCTGGCGTTTTTACTGCGGCACGTAGAGCAGGGCGGTACATTGGACAAAGTCTACATCGGTGTCGACGATGCGCCGGCGCCATTGGCCGAGGTGGTGGGCTGGTTGCGCGAGTACCTGGGTGTGACCGAATGGGCTGATGACGCCAGTGTGCGGCGTGCGGGCAGCAAGCAATGCAGCAATGCCAGGGTTAAGGCCCTTGGTTGGGTGCCCAAGTATCCGACCTATCGTGAAGGGTATGCCGCGATACTCAAGGGCTGAAATAAATCTGAAGATGGAGGAGGGGGCTTGCCCCCGATAGCAGAGTGTCAGCCACCGTTATTTTGGCTGATGCACCGCCATCGGGGGCAAGCCCCCTCCCACCTTTGGAGCTAAGGCAAAGCGCTTATTGCTTTTCCAGCAGCCATTGGCGAGGGCCCGGCGTGAACTGAGGCACTTCATCCGCCTGCGCGGTATTGATTGCCTGGAAGATTTCCAGCTGTTCACCCTTGCGCGTGAAGATCCACGGGTTGCCCTGGCCGTTCAGTTGCAGCCAGATGCTGTCGTAACCGCCGCTCATGGAGGCGCAATCACCCGCCAGGCACAGCGAGTAACGGTCAACGCCAGGTAGGCCGGCGACCTTGCCGTCAGCCTGGAACTGCACCGTGGCGCCGCTGCCCGTGCCGTCGGTGATCTTCCAGTCGCCACCCATGTAGGTCGCGTACAGCGCCCGCTCGAAGTTGGCGCCCAATGGCGCGCCTTCAGGGGCTGGCTCTTTGGCGCGGCCGAACAGTTGCTCTGGCTCATTGTCATTGGCTACTTGCAGCAGCTGCTTGCCTTTGCGCTTGAGTTCGGTAGCGGTGCTGCCGTAGAAGTCGACGCTCCAGGCGCCGGACTTTTCACCGGTCAGCTTGCCTTCGGCTACTTCAAAACCATTGTAGTAGCGCGCCTGCGCAGCCTTGGTGTTGACCTCCCACTCAAGGTTGGGGCCATAGGACTGCAGGGCTTCACGCAAAGGGCCGCCCTTGGCTGCCGCATCGATGGCGGCCTGGTTGATCCAGGTACCGCTCACATCCAGGTCGGCGGGGTTGCTGGCACAGCCGCCCAGCACCAGGGCGAGCAACGAAGAGGCTACAAGCGCTTTGCGCATCACGAAATCCTTCTGAAACGAAGTCGGCGCAGCCTGTTGGGCTGCGCCGGGTGTTTTACTCGATGACCAGAATGGCGTCCATCTCAACCTGCGCGCCTTTTGGCAGGGCGGCAACGCCAATGGCGGCGCGGGCCGGGTAGGGTTGTTCGAAGTACTTGCCCATGATCTCGTTGACCTTGGCGAAGTGGCTCAGGTCGGTGAGGAAGATGTTCAGCTTGACGATGTCCTTGAATGAACCGCCGGCGGCCTCGGCCACGGACTTGAGGTTTTCGAAGACCTGTACGGTCTGGGCTTCGAAGCCTTCAACCAGTTCCATGGTCTTTGGGTCCAGTGGGATCTGGCCGGACATGTAGACGGTGTTGCCCGCCTTGATCGCCTGGGAGTAGGTGCCGATGGCGGCTGGGGCTTTATCGCTGGTGATAACTGTCTTGGTCATGAGTGACTCCTTGTAATGGGTGATGAGTTATCTGAGGAGTCATGCACGCATACGGGTGATGCGGATGACCCCAGTCAAGGCACGCAGTTTCTTGATCACGCGGGCCAGGTGCACGCGGTCGTGCACGCTGACCACCAGCTGGACCACGCTGATGCGACCATCACGTTCGTCCATGCTGATTTTCTCGATATTGCCGTCGGCGGCGTTGACGCTGCTGGCCAGCAGGGCGATCAGGCCGCGCTGGTGTTCCAGCTCCACCCGCAGCTCGACGTTGAATTCGCCGGTGACATCCTTGGCCCACGAGAGCTGGATGCATTTTTCCGGGTTGTGACGGATTTCGGTGATGTTGCGGCAGTTGTCCAGGTGTACCACCATGCCCTTGCCCGCGGACAAGTGCCCGACAATCGGGTCGCCAGGGATCGGCGTGCAGCATTTGGCGTAGCTGAGCACCAGGCCTTCGGTACCACGAATCGCCAGCGGGCCTTCCGGGCTCGGCAACTGTTCGCCTTCGCCCAGCAGACGGCGGGCGACCACGTAGGCCATGCGGTTGCCCAGGCCGATATCTTCCAGCAGGTCTTCGATGGTTTCCTGACGGTATTCGTGGAGCATCGCTTGCACGCGTTCCTGCGGGATCCTGTCCAGGGCGCTGTCGAAACCGTTGAGTACTTTGTTCAGCAGGCGTTCTCCCAGGCTGATTGACTCGGAACGACGCTGCAGTTTCAGGGCATGGCGAATATGCGTACGTGCCTTGCCGGTGACCACGAAGTTGAGCCACGCCGGGTTCGGGCGTGCGCCTGGAGCACTGACGATCTCGACTGTGGAGCCACTTTGCAGCGGTTCGGACAGCGGTGCGAGACGACGATTGATGCGGCAGGCGATGCAGCTGTTGCCGACGTCGGTGTGCACCGCGTAGGCAAAGTCGACCGCCGTGGAGCCTTTTGGCAGCTCCATGATCCGGCCCTTGGGCGTGAACACGTAGACCTCGTCCGGGAACAGGTCGATCTTTACGCTTTCGATGAATTCCAGGGAGTTGCCGGCACGTTGCTGCATTTCCAGCACGCCCTTGACCCATTGGCGGGCGCGGGCATGGGTGCCTTTGGGCTGCTCGTCGCCGCTGGATTTGTACAGCCAGTGGGCGGCGATGCCGTTGTTGGCCATCTCTTCCATTTCGCGGGTGCGGATCTGGATCTCGATGGGCACGCCATGCATACCGAACAGCGTGGTGTGCAGCGACTGGTAGCCGTTGGCCTTGGGGATCGCGATGTAGTCCTTGAAGCGGCCCGGCAGGGGTTTGTACAAATTATGTACAGCGCCCAGCACGCGGTAGCAGGTATCGACCTTGTCGACGATGATCCGGAACGCATACACGTCCATGATCTCGTTGAAGGCCCGGCGTTTGCCGCGCATCTTCTTGTAGATGCCGTAGATATGCTTCTGCCGACCGCTGACTTCGCCCTCGATCTCGTCGATCGCCAGGCAATGGCTCAGGGACTCTTCGATCTTGTTGACGATTTCCTTGCGGTTGCCCCGGGCGCGCTTGACCGCCTGGTAGATGCGCGCCGAACGCATCGGGTGCATGGCCTTGAAACCGAGGTCTTCGAATTCGATGCGAATGGCGTGCATGCCCAGCCGGTTGGCGATGGGCGCGTAGATTTCCAGGGTTTCCTTGGCGATGCGCCGACGTTTTTCGCCGGACAGCACTTCCAGCGTGCGCATGTTGTGCAGCCGGTCGGCCAGCTTGACCAGGATCACCCGGATATCCCGGGCCATGGCCATGGCCATCTTCTGAAAGTTTTCCGCCTGGGCTTCGGCCTTGGTCTCGAAGTTCATCTGGGTCAGTTTGCTGACCCCGTCGACCAGTTCGGCCACGGTTTCGCCAAACTGCGCGCTGAGCGCTTCCTTGGCGATGCCGGTGTCTTCGATCACGTCATGCAGCATCGCAGCCATCAGGCTCTGATGGTCCATGTGCATGTCGGCAAGAATATTTGCCACCGCGAGAGGATGGGTGACATACGCCTCGCCACTGCGGCGGCGTTGGCCATCGTGGGCTTGTTCGGCGTAGAAATACGCTCGGCGGACCAGGTTGACCTGGTCTGGGCCGAGGTAGGTCGATAAGCGATCGGCGAGGGCGTCTATGCTCGGCAAAGTGTGAACTCCTGCCGATGGCTGTGACCCCGCGCCGTGCTACGTCGACCAGGCATAGGCTTAGACGTCCTCGTTGGACTCGCCTTCGAACGCTGCAAACAGCGGCTCGTCTTCAACGATTTCGGCGTTGGCGATGAACTCGTAGCTCATCAGGCCTTCAGCAATTTCACGCAGGGCTACAACGGTAGGCTTGTCGTTTTCCCACTGGACCAGAGGCTCTTTGCCGCCAGTGGCCAGTTGACGGGCACGCTTGGTAGAGAGCATGACCAGCTCAAAGCGGTTATCCACGTGTTCTAGGCAGTCTTCAACGGTTACGCGGGCCATGGTATTCCTCGGAGCGAATGCAAGATGCGCGCTGCCCGGTTGGGCGAGCGGACTGAGCAGTTTAAAAAAACACCAGCGTTTAGGGAAGCGCTGATTTTTCGCAGACCCTGGCAAAACCGCTGCAAGTGCCAATGTAAGGCCCTTGCAGCAGTTTTGGGAAGAGCCAATCAGCCGAGCAGTTCGGCAAGTAATTTGCCGAAACGTTGCTGTTGACGCTTTTGCTGGAGCTGGTTGGCGCGGAAAATCGCCTTCAAATCGTCCAGGGCATGGGCGAAATCGTCATTGATGATCAGGTAGTCGTAGTCGACGTAGTGGCTCATTTCGCTGACGGCCTCGCGCATGCGGCCTTCGATGATCTCGTCGCTGTCCTGGCCGCGGTTGGTCAGGCGCTGGTGCAAGGCTTCGAGCGACGGCGGCAGGATGAAGATCGAGCGAGCCTTGGGCATCAGCTGGCGTACTTGCTCGGCGCCCTGCCAATCGATTTCCAGGATCAGGTCGTGGCCTTCGTCCAGAGTTTGCTGCAAGTGGCTTTGGGAGGTGCCGTAGAGGTTGCCGAAGACTTCGGCACGTTCGAGGAAATCGCCATGTTCGATCATCTTGACGAACTCGGTGCGTTCGACGAAGTGATAGTGCACGCCATTGACCTCGCCCGGGCGCATGGCGCGGGTGGTGTGGGACACCGAAATGCGGATCTGCTCGTCAGCGTCGGTCAAGGCTTTGACCAGGCTGCTCTTGCCCGCGCCCGAAGGGGCGGAAATGATGTAAAGGGTGCCGGTGCTGTGGGTCATGGAGGTTGCCTTACTCAATATTCTGTACTTGTTCGCGCATCTGCTCGATCAACACTTTGAGGTTGACCGCGGCCGTGGTACTGCGCGGATCGAACGCCTTGGAGCCCAGTGTATTGGCTTCGCGGTTGAGTTCCTGCATCAGGAAGTCCAGGCGCCGACCGGCGGCACCGCCAGACTTGAGTACGCGGCGCACTTCAAGGATGTGGGTGCTCAGGCGGTCGAGCTCTTCGGCCACATCGCTCTTCTGTGCGAGCAGGACCATTTCCTGTTCCAGGCGAGTCGGGTCAAGGTCGGCCTTCATGTCGGTGAAGCGGTCGAGAACCTTCTGGCGCTGGGTGGCGAGCATCTGCGGCACCAGTTCGCGCAGGGTGATCACGTCTGCTTCGATCGAGGTCAGACGCTCGTTGATCAGGCGCGCCAGTTCGGCGCCTTCGCGCTCGCGACCGGCCTTGAGTTCCTTCAGGCCCTGGTTGAAAAGGGCGAGGGCTTCGGCATTCAAGGCTTGCGGGTCAGTAGCGTCGGCCACCAGCACGCCGGGCCAGGCCAGCACTTCCAGGGGGTTCAGTGCGGCCGGTTGCTTGATCAGGCCGGCGATGGTTTCGGCGGCGGCCACCAGTTGCGCGGCGCGGTCGCGGTCGACCTGCAGCGGCTTGCCGGTAGTTTCTTCGGTAAAGCGCAGGGTGCATTCCAGCTTGCCACGGGAGATGCCCTGGCGCAGCGCTTCACGGACGGCGCCTTCGAGGTCGCGGAACGACTCCGGCAGGCGCAGGTGCGGCTCCAGGTAACGGCTGTTGACCGAGCGCAATTCCCAGCTGAGGGTGCCTTGGGCTCCGGCTTTTTCGACACGGGCGAAGGCGGTCATGCTGTGCACCATGGAGGTACCTCATGTTGGATAAATAAAGATTGGCCAGGCCGACCTGTAGGAGCGAGGCGCAGGATTGTAGCGCAGTGCGCAGGAGGCGCCCAAACATGCGCATTCGTAACCGAATTTTAAGAAGTGCCCCGAATCGGTTGGCGGCTCTATAATGCTCGGCAGTTTTTCGTCCTTCGTACAGGTATCCCCTATGAAACGTCCAAGTGGTCGCGCTGCCGATCAGCTCCGCTCGATCCGCATCACCCGCAACTACACCAAACACGCCGAGGGATCCGTACTGGTCGAGTTTGGCGATACCAAGGTGATCTGCACCGTCAGCGTCGAAAACGGCGTGCCGCGCTTCCTCAAGGGCCAGGGCCAGGGTTGGTTGACCGCTGAATACGGCATGCTGCCGCGCGCCACTGGCGAGCGTAACCAGCGTGAAGCCAGCCGTGGCAAGCAAGGTGGGCGCACCCTGGAGATCCAGCGCCTGATCGGCCGTTCCCTGCGCGCCGCCCTGGACATGTCCAAGCTGGGCGACGTGACCCTGTACGTCGACTGCGACGTGATCCAGGCTGATGGCGGTACCCGTACTGCCTCCATCACCGGTGCCATGGTGGCCCTGGTCGACGCGCTGAAAGTGATCAAGAAACGCGGCGGCCTCAAGGCCGGTGACCCGCTCAAGCAGATGATCGCCGCGGTATCGGTCGGCATGTACCAGGGTGAGCCTGTACTGGACCTGGACTACCTGGAGGATTCGGCCGCCGAGACTGACCTGAACGTGGTCATGACCAGCACCGGTGGTTTCATCGAAGTGCAGGGCACCGCTGAAGGCGCGCCATTCCAGCCGGCTGAGCTGAACGCGATGCTGGCTTTGGCCCAGAAAGGCATGACCGAAATTTTCCAACTGCAGAACGCCGCGCTGGCCGACTGAGCCGGTGCCAAGGAGAAACGCCATGAGTGACAGCCAGTTGCCGGTTCCGGCACCGTCCAAGGAAGTACGCCAGTTGGCAATGTTGTGTCACTTCGCGGCGTTTGCGGGGTTGGTATTCCCCTTCGGCAGCTTGTTGGGGCCGCTGATCCTGTGGCAGTTCAAGAAGGACGTGGACCCGCTTATCGATGATCAGGGCAAGGAAGCGCTGAATTTCCAGATTACCGTGGCGATCGCCTGGCTGGTGTGCCTGGTGCTGGGCTTTGTCGTCATCGGCTTTTTGCTGATGACCGTGCTGGTGATCGGGGCGCTGATACTGACGATCATCGCCGGGATCCAGGCCAACAAAGGCGTTGCTTACCGCTACCCGTGGACCTGGCGCCTGGTCAAGTAACCGACCGGCCACAAAAAAACCGACATTGCTGTCGGTTTTTTTGTGCCTGGAGAACGACCTCAGATGGTCAATGTCCAGTCGTAGTCCACGATCAATGGCGCGTGTTGCGAGAAGCGCGGCTGGCGCGGCAAGCGTG
Organism: Pseudomonas sp. FBCC-B545; assembly: GCF_059134095.1. Lineage (NCBI taxonomy): Bacteria > Pseudomonadati > Pseudomonadota > Gammaproteobacteria > Pseudomonadales > Pseudomonadaceae > Pseudomonas > Pseudomonas sp. FBCC-B545. The sequence continues at coordinate 168,576 of NZ_CP101441.1, forward strand.
CACTGCGCACGAACCGACGCAGGCCTGGGGTCAGCAACTGGTAGTCGAAGCGCCAACCCAGGTTGAGCATCTCGGCCTGTTCGTTATCCGGCCACCAGCTGTACTGGTCGCCTTCACGGCTGACTTCACGCAGGGCATCGACATAGCCCATGTTGCCGACAATCTCGTCCATCCAGGCCCGTTCCGGCGCCAGGAAGCCCGGGGATTGCTGGCTGTCGCGCCAGTTCTTGATATCCAGCTTCTGTTGCGCCACGTACAGCGAGCCACAATAAATGTACTCGCGACGTTTGCGTCGCTGTTTATCCAGATAACGGGCGAAGTCGTCCATTAGCTTGAACTTCTGGTTCAAGTCTTCATCGCCGTTCTGCCCCGAGGGAAGCAGCAAGGTCGCGATGCTGACCTTGTCGAAATCGGCTTGCAGGTAACGCCCGTAGCGGTCGGCTGTCTCGAAGCCGAGGCCGCTGATGACCGCCTTGGGTTGCAACCGCGAGTACAAAGCCACGCCACCTTGGGTGGGCACTTCGGCATCGCAGGCATAAAGGAAGTAGCCATCCAGTTGGAAGGCTGGGTCGTCCAGTTCAAAGGCGGAGGCGCGGGTGTCCTGCAGGCAGATGACGTCGGCATTCTGTGCTTGCAGCCAACTGAGCAAACCACGCTCGACTGCAGCCTGAATACCATTAACGTTCACACTGATGATCCGCATAAATGGCCCCAAAAATCGCGTGCGTGTATGATACACGCCGTCCACCTAATTAGCTAAATCCGTGGTATCTGAGGCTTTTTTCATGCAGGCGTATCAACGCGATTTCATTCGTTTTGCCATCGATCGCGGCGTTCTACGCTTCGGTGAGTTCACTCTCAAGTCCGGGCGCACCAGCCCGTACTTCTTCAATGCGGGCCTGTTCAACTCGGGTTCGGCCCTGGCTCAGCTGGGTCGTTTCTATGCGGCAGCCATCGTTGAAAGCGGTATCTCCTTCGACGTGCTCTTTGGCCCGGCCTACAAGGGGATTCCCTTGGCTGCGGCTACAGCGGTGGCCCTGGCGGAACATCATGGGCGGGATCTGCCATGGTGTTTCAACCGCAAGGAAGCCAAGGCCCATGGTGAAGGCGGCAGCCTGGTCGGTGCTCCGCTGGCCGGCGATGTGCTGATCATCGACGACGTGATCACCGCCGGCACCGCGATCCGTGAAGTGATGCAGATCATCGCGTCCCAGGACGGCGCCAAGGCTGCAGGGGTGCTGATCGCCTTGAACCGCCAGGAGCGCGGCAACGGTGAGTTGTCGGCGATCCAGGAAGTGGAGCGGGATTTCGGCATTCCGGTGGTAAGTATCGTGTCGTTGAACCAGGTGTTGCAGTTCCTGGAGGATGATCCCCAGCTCAAGCAGCATTTGCCGGCAGTGCGAGCGTATCGCGAGCAGTTTGGCGTCTGATACCGACTTTTTGTTGAAATGGGTTTGTGTGGGAGGGGGCTTGCTCCCGATAGCGGTGTGTCAGCCACCCAATTCATTCGCTGATCCAATGCTATCGGGAGCAAGCCCCCTCCCACAGGGGATCTCCATTGTCCTTTCGCTCTATACAAAAAGGCCCCGCTCAATCGGATTGAGCGGGGCCTTTTATTTGCAGCGTTTTAAGGACGCTTGCGGTTGCTGATCAGTGTGCCCATGCCGGTATCCGTGAAGATCTCCAACAGCACCGCATTCGGTACACGGCCATCCAGGATCAGCGCGCTACCAACGCCGCCCTGTACCGCGCCCAGTGCGCAACCGATCTTGGGCAGCATGCCGCCGTAGATGGTGCCGTCGGCGATCAGCTCGTCTACTTGCTGGGTGGACAGGCCAGTCAGTACCTTGCCTTCCTTGTCCATCAGGCCGGCAATGTTGGTCAGCAGCATCAGCTTTTCAGCCTGCAGTGCTTCAGCCACCTTGCCCGCTACCAGGTCAGCATTGATGTTGTAGGACTCGCCATTGGCGCCCACACCGATAGGTGCGATCACCGGGATGAAATCGCTCTTGACCAGCAGGTTCAGCAGATCGGTGTTGATGCCGATCACTTCGCCGACCTGGCCGATATCGATGATTTCCGGCTGGGTCATCTCCGGAGTTTTGCGGGTAACAGTCAGTTTTTTCGCGCGGATCAGCTCCGCATCCTTGCCGGTCAGGCCGATGGCGCTGCCGCCGTGGCGGTTGATCAGGTTGACGATGTCTTTGTTGACCTGGCCGCCGAGGACCATTTCCACCACGTCCATGGTTTGCGCGTCAGTGACGCGCATGCCATCGATGAAGTGGCTCTCGATCGACAGTCGCCTGAGCAGTTCGCCGATCTGCGGGCCGCCGCCGTGCACCACCACTGGGTTGATCCCTACGGCTTTCATCAGCACGATGTCGCGGGCAAAGCCGGTTTTCAGCTCGTCGCTTTCCATGGCATTGCCGCCGTACTTGATCACCAGCGTCTTGCCGACGTAGCGTCGAATGTAAGGCAACGCTTCGGACAGGACCTTGGCGGTGTTGGCAGCGGCTTCGCGTTCGAGGGTCATTCAGGGCTCCGGGCAAAAAATCAGAACGGTAATTGAAGGTCAGGGGCAACACGTTTCAACTGGACGTGGAACACGTCCTTGATGCGCTGCAGCTCAGCCTCGGAATCCGCCTCGAAACGCAGGACCAGCACCGGTGTGGTGTTGGACGCGCGAACCAGGCCCCAGCCTTTGGCGTAATCGACTCGCACACCATCAATGGTGGTCAGGTCGGCGCCTTCACCCCATTGCGCATCATGCAGTGCGTCAATGATGCTGAATTTGCTCTCCTCGGTCACATGGATATTGATCTCAGGCGTAGAAATATCATTCGGGAAGGTCTGAAACAGCTCTTCTGCCGTAGATTTTTCCTTGCTGAGGATCTCCAGCAGACGAGCGGCGCTGTAAATACCGTCGTCAAACCCAAACCAGCGCTCCTTGAAGAATACGTGGCCGCTCATCTCACCGGCCAACAGCGCGCCGGTTTCCTTCATTTTCTTTTTGATCAACGAGTGACCGGTCTTCCACATTAGCGGGCGACCGCCGTATTCCTTTATCAATGGTGTCAGGCGGCGGGTGCATTTCACGTCGAAGATGATCTCGGCGTTGGCATTGCGCGCCACCACGTCGCGGGCGAACAGCATCAGCAGGCGGTCCGGGAACACAATCTCGCCGGTTTCGGTCACCACGCCCACGCGGTCGCCGTCACCATCGAAGGCCAGGCCCACGTCGGCGCCCACTTCTTTGACCTTGGCGATCAGGTCCACCAGGTTTTCTGGCTTGCCTGGGTCCGGGTGATGGTTGGGGAAGTTGCCATCGACCTCGCAGAACAGCGGGATCACCTCGCAGTTCAGGGCTTCGAGCAACTGCGGTGCGATCACGCCGGCCGCGCCGTTGCCGCAGTCCACCACGACTTTCATGCGGCGTGCGAGCTTGACGTCGCGGGTGATTTCGTCAGAGTAGCGCTGCAGGATGTCGACTTTGGTGACGGTGCCCTGGCCACTGGTCAGGTCGTTGGTTTTGAGGCGCTTGTGCAGGGCCTGGATCTGTTCGTTGGCCAGGGTGTCGCCTGCGATGACGATCTTGAACCCGTTGTAGTCCGAAGGGTTATGACTGCCGGTGAGCATCACCCCGGATTTGCCGGCCAGGACATTGGCGGCGTAATACAGCGCGGGTGTCGGCACCAGGCCGACGTCGCTGACGTGGCAGCCGCTGTCGGCCAGGCCCTGGATCAGTTGCTCGACTAGCTCCGGGCCGGACAAGCGGCCGTCACGCCCCACTGACACGTTGGGTTCGTCCTGGGCCAGGCTCTGGGAGCCGATGGCGCGGCCAATCCAGTAGGCGGTTTCGGCGGTCAGGGTCTTGGGTACCACGCCCCGAATGTCATAGGCGCGAAAAATGCTGTCGGGGAAGGTCGGGGCTACGCGGGCTGCAGTACTCATCGCGGGGGAAACTCCATCTGAAAGGGGCGGGGCTGGCCTGAATGGGGCTGGCCGGCAGGCTCAAACTGAAGGGTATGACGGCGTTTTCGGCAGAGAGTTCGTGGTGTAAAAGTGCCATCGGGGCTTTTGGCTTGCCCGCACGGTCAAGTAATACATTGATTTTGCTGGATAAATCTCGTTCGTGAGCTCCGCGCATTCTTCATCCTGAAACGCCGGGCGGTGGCATCGGGCCGGACCAGGGTGTCCGGCCTGATTCAGCTTAGTCAGTGACTGCCGGAATGCCCAAAACCACCTGCGCCGCGCTGGGTTTCGTCGAACTCTTCTACCAGTTCGAAGTGCGCCTGTACTACGGGCACCAATACCAGCTGGGCGATGCGTTCGCCGACTGCGATGTTGAATGCGGTCTGGCCACGGTTCCAACACGACACCATCAGCTCGCCCTGGTAGTCGGAGTCGATCAGGCCGACCAGGTTGCCCAGCACGATTCCGTGTTTATGGCCCAGGCCGGAGCGCGGCAGGATCAGCGCCGCCAGGCCAGGGTCGCCAACATAAATCGACAGGCCGGTGGGGATCAGGATGGTCTGGCCCGGTTCAAGGACGGTGTCTTGCTTGAGCATGGCGCGCAGGTCCAGGCCGGCGGAGCCTGGAGTGGCGTAGGCCGGCAGGGGGAATTCGTTGCCGATGCGGGGATCGAGGATCTTGGCTTGCAAAGCGTGCATGGAAATTAAACCTGGTTCAGCCGTTGGGCGATAAAAGAGATCAGTTGGCGGGCAATCTTGCCCTTGCTGGTCTGGGCGAAAAGGGTGGCGTGCAGCTCGCGGTCGATCACGCTGCACGCATTTTCCTCGCTGTTGAAGCCGATGCTCGGGTTGGCGACATCATTGGCAACGATCAGGTCGAGGTTTTTGTCTTTCAGTTTGCGTGCGGCGTAGTCCAGCAGGTGCTCGGTTTCGGCAGCAAAACCTACACTGAACGGGCGATCCGGACGAGTGGCGATGGTGGCCAGGATGTCCGGGTTGCGCACCATCTGCAGGAGCAGGCCGTCACCACTTGTGGGGTCTTTCTTGAGCTTTTGCGGGGCGACGACTTCCGGGCGGTAATCCGCAACCGCTGCCGAGGCGATGAACAGGTCGCAGGGAATGGCCGCTTCACAGGCTGCCAGCATGTCCCGGGCGCTGACTACGTCGATTCGCGTGACGCGGTCAGGGGTGGGCAGATGCACCGGGCCGGTGATCAGGGTGACCCGTGCGCCTGCCTCGACCGCTGCTTCTGCCAACGCGAAGCCCATTTTTCCTGAGCTATGGTTGGTGATGTAGCGCACCGGGTCGATGTTTTCCTGAGTCGGGCCGGCGGTGATCAGCACGTGCTTGCCGGTCAGGGCCAGGTGCTGGAAGCACTCGGCGGCGCACTGTGCCAGGTCGGTGGCTTCGAGCATGCGGCCCATGCCGACATCGCCGCAGGCTTGGCTGCCGGAAGCGGGGCCGAACACCTTGAGGCCGCGGCTTTGCAGGAGCTGGGTATTGGCCTGGGTAGCTGGGTCGCGCCACATGGCCTGGTTCATGGCCGGGGCGATGGCGACGGTGGCGTCGGTGGCCAATACCAGTGTGGTCAGCAGGTCATCGGCGATGCCCTGGGCCAGGCGGGCGATCAGGTCGGCGGTGGCCGGGGCGATCAGTACCAGGTCGGCCCATTTGGCCAGCTCGATATGGCCCATGGCGGCTTCGGCCGCCGGGTCGAGCAGGTCCAGGTGAACCGGGTGACCGGACAGGGCCTGCATGGTCAGTGGGGTGATGAACTCACTGCCGCCACGGGTCATGACCACGCGTACTTCGGCGCCCTGGTCCAGGAGCCTGCGAACCAGCTCTGCGCTCTTGTAGGCGGCAATGCCGCCGCCGACGCCGAGAACGATGCGTTTCCGATACAGACGCTGCATTGGTTTGCCTTTCCAGTTCAGTGATGCCAGTTCAGTGACGCCTGCGATGACCCCTCCCCAGGTGAAATCGCATGCAAAAAAGAGCGCCTACGATAACACAGCGCCCGCTGGGCAACAGCGGAGCAGGTACACACGGAGGTAGGATGAGTATTCGTGATTGGCCCGTGGCGGAGCGCCCGCGGGAGAAGTTGTTGGAAGGCGGCGCGGCGAGCCTGTCCGATGCCGAGTTGTTGGCGATCTTCCTGCGTACAGGGGTTTCCGGTAGAAGTGCGGTCGATCTGGCGCGCCATCTGTTGGCGCAATTCGGTGGTTTGCGCCCACTGCTGGAGGCCAGCCAGACGCTGTTCAGCCAGCATCTGGGGCTGGGGCCGGCGAAGTTTGCCCAGCTGCAGGCGGTGCTGGAAATGTCCCGGCGCCACATGGCCGAGCGCTTGCGCGCTGATTCGGTGCTGGAGAGCCCGCTGGCCGTGCGCGAGTATCTCAAGGCACTACTGCGCCACGAACCCCATGAGATCTTTGGCTGCCTGTTCCTTGATTCAAGACACCGGGTGTTGGGTTTTGAGGCAATGTTTCAGGGCACCATCGACACTGCGATTGTTTATCCGCGGCAAGTGGTCAAGCGCGCGCTGGCGTACAACGCGGCGGCGTTGATCCTGTGTCACAACCATCCGTCCGGGAATGTAGAGCCCAGCGCAGCTGATCGAAAATTGACCAAGTTGCTGCAAAAGGCCTTGGAGGCGGTGGATGTGCGCGTGTTGGATCACATCATCGTTGGAGATGGTGACCCGCTGTCGATGGCTGAATACGGGTGGATATAACGACACCCGTATCTAGGAGCGAGCTTGCTCGCGAAAACCTGATGATCTCGCGGGTCACCAGGGTTTTCGCATTATCGTTAACGATCTTCGCGAGCAAGCTCGCTCTTACAGTGCAAGGTGTTGCGCCTTACGGTTTGACACTGACTTTCGAATAATCCTGACGCCCGAACGGGCTCACCTGATAGCCCTCGACATTCTTGCGGGCCAGGGCAAACGCCGTCGGATGTGCCAGCGGCAGCCACAGGGCCTGCTGCTGGATCTGCGCCTGGGCCTGTTGATACAGCTTGGTGCGCACGCCTTGCTCGCTGGTGGTCTTGCCGGCGCGGATCAATTTATCCAGCGCGGGATCGCAATAGCGGGCGAAGTTGGTGCCGGACTTCACTGCTGCGCAGGAGAACTGCGGGGTCAGGAAGTTATCCGGGTCGCCGTTGTCGCCAGCCCAGCCCATGAACAGCAGGTCGTGCTCGCCGGCCTTGGCGCGGCGAATCAACTCGCCCCATTCGATCACACGGATTTCGGCCTGGATGCCGACCTTGGCCAGGTCGGCCTGCAACAGCTGTGCGCCAAGATTCGGGTTGGGGTTCAGCAGGCTACCGGTAGGGCGAGTCCATATCGTGGTCTTGAAGCCGTCCTTGAGCCCGGCACGGTCGAGCAGCGCCTTGGCTTTGGCGAGATCTTGTGGATAGCCCGGCAAATCCTGGGCATAGCTCCAGGTGTTCGGCGGGTAGACACCATTGGCTGCTTCGCCGGTGCCTTCGAATACGGCCTTGAGGTAGCTGTTCTTGTCAAAGGCCAAGTTGATCGCCTGGCGCACCTCGGGCTTGTCCAACGGTGGGTGCTGGCTGTTGATGGCGACGAATGCAGTCATGAAGGCGGCGGTTTTTTCCACCTTCAAGGCTGGGTCTTTTTCGGCCTCGCCCACATCCAATGGCTTGGGCGAAAGAGCGATCTGGCATTCATCGCGGTGCAGCTTCTGCAGGCGTACGTTGGCATCCGGAGTAATGGCGAAGATCAAGTTATCCACCGCCGGCTTGCCGGCGAAGTAGTCCGGGTTGGCCTTGTAGCGCACCACGGCATCTTTCTGAAAACGCACGAAAACGAACGGACCGGTGCCGATTGGCTGGCTGTTGAGCTTCTCGGGAGTGCCGGCCTTGAGCAGTTTATCGGCATATTCAGCCGGGTAGATCGAGGCAAAGCCCATGCTCAGCGACGCAAGGAAGGTGGAGTCGGCGTGGTCGAGGGTGAAACGCACGGTCAACGGGTCAAGGGCGTCAATCTTCTTGACCAGTGCCGGCAATTGCAGGGATTGGGCGTGGGGGAAGCCGCTCTGGGCGATCTTGTGCCACGGGTTGGCCGGATCAAGCATGCGCTCGAAGCTGAAGCGTACGTCTTCGGCGGTCAACGTACGGCTGGGGTTGAAATAGTTGGTGCGGTGGAATTTCACGCCCGGGTGCAGCTTGAAGGTGTAGGTCAGGCCATCGGATGAGACTTCCCAACTGTCCGCCAGGCTCGGTACCAGTTTGCCGCTGGCTGCGTCGAAGTCCACCAGGCGGTTCATCAGCACGTCTGCTGAGGCATTGGTGGTAGTCAGCGAGTTGTACTGCACCACATCGAACCCCTCGGGGCTGGCCTCGGTGCAGACGCTCAGGTTGGTGGCCGCGATAGCTGTCGGCGCGATAAAGAGAGGAGCAAGCAATAGCGGTAGGGCAGCGAGGCGCATATTCGGTTTCCTGTGCAGATCGAAGGCCCATCTGCGAGTGCAGTCTGGAAAAAGCCTACCGTAGAGGTCTGATTGATAAATGACTAGCCCATTTTTGCCTGTGCTTTTGGCCAAAATGCTGTTTTGATGGCGCCTCAGCGCGTTTCGCCGTGTACTTCGCCGTGCCTGTGGGCGCTGTAAATCATTCTGTGCGACGAGCGGTCGGCTGTCACAGCGGCCCCTCCTGGCAGTGGTTCAGGCGTCTGCCACTAAGATTTACGGTGGTAAAAACACACGAGCTGTTGTTGCACTGGGGTCTTTCTGGTATAAAGCAGCGCTCTTTTCTAGGGGCCCGGTTCCTTCGCTTGTAGGTGTAGCCGGTAAGACCCTAAAGAAACGCGGCGCCTGGCGCCAAATGACTGAGAGATTAAGCGGCCAACCCATGCCGGGTTGGGCATGTGGTTTTAGAGGGCTGAGGCATGTCGAGAGTCTGTCAAGTTACCGGTAAGGGTCCGGTGACTGGGAATAACATTTCCCACGCAAATAACAAAACCCGTCGTCGTTTCCTGCCGAACCTGCAGCATCACCGCTTCTGGGTTGAAGAAGAGAAACGTTTTGTTCGCCTGCGTGTATCTGCCAAAGGCATGCGTATCATCGACAAGCGCGGCATCACTGTCGTGCTGGCCGAAATCCGCGCCGCTGGCAAGATCTAAGGAGCTCTATCATGCGTGAATTGATTCGAATGATCTCTAGCGCCGGTACTGGTCACTTCTACACTACCGACAAGAACAAGCGTACTACCCCGGACAAGCTCGAAAAGAAAATGTTCGACCCGCGCGTTCGCAAGCACGTGATCTACAAAGAAGGCAAAATCAAGTAATTGATTTTCTTCCTTGTGAAAAAAAGCCCGTATCTCACGATGCGGGCTTTTTTTTGCCTGTGATTTGCTGATCAGGCTTTTTGTTCGAATACCACATAGATCTTGCGGCACGGCTCCAGTACTTCCCAGGTACCGCTGAAACCAGCGGGAATCACAAAGCGGTCGCCAGCACGCAAGGTCTTGGCGTTGCCCTCGGCGTCGCGCAGCACCGAAACCCCCTGCACAATCTCGCAGTACTCATGTTCGGTGTAGTTGACCTTCCATTGCCCGACTTCGCCTTCCCACACCCCGGCATTCATCTGCCCGCACGGACTGTTGTAGTGGTTATAGAGCGTCTGCTCCGGATCGCCCTTGAGAACTTTTTCGGCGGCGGGGCGGTAGCGGTCGGGGGCCGTGTTGGCTTGGCTGAAATCGACGATATCCTGGATGCTCATGTGCGTGTCCCGTCTGGCCTGGGGTTGGAGAGCCCAAAGTCTATGTTTATTAAAATGAACATCGCAAGGGCGTTTGCCGCCGTTATGTCAAATATATTGAAACATCCCCAGCCGCTGGTTTAGGGTGGCAGCTGCCTTGAGCCGAACAGCAGGCTGGCCGGGCAAGAATTCGTGAAGGTGCCGGGTTGAACCCCAGGCCCCTTGTATTCAATAAGAGGAGGACACTTGCATGACCACCCTGACCCGTGCCGACTGGGAACAACGCGCCAAGGATCTGAAGATCGAAGGCCGTGCCTATATCAATGGCGAATACACCGCCGCCGTTTCCGGCGACACCTTCGAGTGCATCAGCCCGGTGGATGGCCGCTTGCTGGCCACCGTTGCCAGCTGTGACGCCAGCGATGCCCAGCGTGCCGTGGAAAATGCCCGTGCCACCTTCAACTCCGGTGTCTGGTCGCGCCTGGCGCCGGCCAAGCGCAAGTCAGTGATGATCCGTTTCGCCGCGCTGCTCAAGGCCAATGCCGAAGAGCTGGCGTTGCTTGAAACCCTGGACATGGGCAAGCCCATCAGCGATTCCCTGAACATCGACGTTCCGGGCGCGGCGAATGCCCTGAGCTGGAGCGGCGAGGCCATCGACAAGATCTACGATGAAGTCGCAGCTACTCCGCACGACCAATTGGGCCTGGTGACCCGCGAGCCAGTCGGCGTGGTAGGCGCCATCGTGCCGTGGAACTTCCCGTTGATGATGGCCTGCTGGAAACTCGGTCCGGCGTTGTCCACCGGTAACTCTGTGATCCTCAAGCCGTCTGAAAAGTCCCCGCTGACGGCCATCCGTATTGCTGCCCTGGCCGTTGAAGCCGGCATTCCAAAAGGCGTGTTCAACGTATTGCCGGGCTATGGTCACACCGTGGGCAATGCCCTGGCAGTGCATATGGACGTCGATACCCTGGTATTCACCGGTTCTACCAAGATCGCCAAGCAACTGTTGATCCGCTCCGGCGAGTCGAACATGAAGCGTGTGTGGCTGGAAGCCGGCGGCAAGAGCCCGAACATCGTGTTTGCCGATGCGCCGGACCTGCAAGCGGCCGCTGAGTCTGCCGCTGGCGCCATCGCCTTCAACCAGGGCGAAGTCTGCACCGCCGGCTCGCGCCTGCTGGTGGAGCGTTCGATCAAGGACACCTTCCTGCCGCTGGTAATCGAGGCGCTCAAGGGCTGGAAGCCGGGCAACCCGCTGGACCCGGCCACCAACGTCGGTGCACTGGTGGATACGCAGCAGATGAACACCGTGCTCTCGTACATCGAGGCCGGTCACGCCGATGGCGCCAAGCTGGTCGCAGGCGGCAAGCGCACTCTGGAGGAGTCCGGCGGCACCTACGTTGAGCCGACGATTTTCGACGGCGTGACCAATGCCATGAAGATTGCCCAGGAAGAGATCTTTGGCCCAGTGCTGTCGGTGCTTACGTTTGACAGCGCCGAAGAAGCCATCGCCATCGCCAACGACACCCAATACGGCCTGGCCGCGGCGGTGTGGACGGCGGATATCTCCAAGGCGCACCTGACCGCCAAGGCCCTGCGTGCCGGTAGCGTGTGGGTCAACCAGTACGACGGCGGCGACATGACCGCGCCGTTTGGCGGGTTCAAGCAGTCGGGTAATGGCCGCGACAAGTCGCTGCATGCCTTCGACAAGTACACGGAGCTTAAGGCAACCTGGATCAAGCTCTAAACCTGCAGGAAACGCCGCAGGCAAATGTGGGAGGGGGCTTGCTCCCGATAGCGGTAGACCAGTCACCCCATGCGGTGGCTGATACCAAGCTATCGGGAGCAAGCCCCCTCCCACACTGTTTTGTGTGAACCTTTAAATCTCCACAGGAGCGTGGCAATGCGTTGGGCGACTTACTTCGCCGTCCTGGCCTCGGTACTCAGCGTTGGCCTGGCGTTGGGCGTCAGCATGCCGTTGGTATCCCTGCGCCTTGAAAGCTGGGGCTACGGCAGTTTCGCCATCGGTGTGATGGCGGCGATGCCGGCGTTCGGCGTATTGCTGGGGGCCAAGGTTTCCAGCCGAATGGCGTCCTGGCTTGGCACCGCCAACCTGATGCGCCTGTGCCTGTGGGCCGGGGCGGTGTCCATCGGCCTGCTGGCGATCCTGCCCAGCTACCCGGTGTGGCTGGTGCTGCGATTGATGATCGGGGTAATCCTGACCATTGTATTTATCCTGGGCGAAAGCTGGATCAACCAGCTGGTGGTTGAGCAGTGGCGTGGCCGCCTGGTGGCGCTGTATGGCTGTACCTATGCCTTGAGCCAACTGTCGGGGCCATTGTTGCTGGGCCTGATGGGGACTGACCATGACTACGGTTTCTGGGTGGGCGTGGGCCTGTTGGTGGTGGCGCCGCTGCTGTTGCTGGGGCGTTCCGGGGCACCGACGGCGGATGCGTTCAGTGTCACGTTCAGCGAGCTGTGGCGGTTCTGCCTGAGTCTGCCGGCGATTGCCTGGGCGGTGGCATTATTCGCTGCGTTTGAAGCGATGATTCTGACGCTGTTGCCGGTGTACTGCCTGCAACAGGGCTTCACTGCCGAAATCGCCTTGGCGATGGTCAGCACGGTGGTGGTGGGTGATGCGCTGTTGCAATTGCCCATCGGCGCGCTGGCCGACTACCTGCCACGGCGCACGCTGTTCCTGGGCTGTGCCTTGCTGTTGCTGGCGTCGAGCCTGGCGGTGCCGATGTTGATGCACACACTGCTGATCTGGCCGGTGTGGGTGCTGTTCGGCGCCAGTGCCGGCGGGTTGTTTACCTTGTCGCTGATTTTGATTGGCGAGCGTTACCGCGACGATGCGCTGGTGCGTGCCAATGCTCATGTGGCGCAGCTGTGGGGCATTGGCTGCCTGGTAGGGCCGCTGGTGGCCGGTGCGGGCAGCCAGTGGATCAGCGGGCATGCGTTGCCGCTGCTGATGGCAGTTGGGGCGTTGGGGCTGGTGGTGTTGTTGCTGCGCCAGGGGGCGTTTGGAGCAGCGCAACCGGTCTGAACTTGTGGGCGTGGGCTTCGTTGGTCTTAGAGCATGCGTTCCAGGCCAATTGAAGTGGCGAACCAGGCATTGAACCTGCGCCACCAACTGCCCGGCTCACGGGTCAGGGTGTGCAGTTGGCCGTTGTCCTCGGTCACCCACACTATCTGGCCATCCTGCAGTTTCGCCTCGTAGCTCAACGCCGGCGCCATACCTTGCAGTGCCAGGTTGCGCACGTGTTCCGCCAGTTCGGGGCTGTCTACCATCACGCCGACTTCGGTGTTCCACAGAACTGAGCGTGGATCGAAGTTGAACGAGCCGATAAACGACTTCTTTCGATCGAAGATCATCGCCTTGCTGTGCAGGCTGGAGTCCGAGCCCTGGAAGCTGCCTCGACGAAACAAGTGTGGGCCGCTGCCAGCGCTTGGATCGCCCGGTTGCCGACGCAGCTCGTAGAGTTTCACCCCGTGCTCCAGCAATGCCTTGCGATAGGGCGCGTAGCCGCCATGCACGGCCGGTACGTCGGTGGCTTCAAGGGAGTTGGTCAGCAGTCTTACCGAGACACCCGCATCGGCGCGCCCCGTCAGGTACACCAGCCCGGAAGGCCCCGGAACGAAATACGCCGAAATCATGATCAGCTCCTGGCTGACCCCTTCCAGCTCCGGTGCCAGTTGGGTGGTGAGCAATAGGCGCGGGTCAGGGTCAGCCTTGGCCAGTACTTTGCTCGGTGCGTCCCACAGCGCCTGGTTCCAGGCCCAGATCAGCTCGCGACGCCAGATGTCCATGCGTGGCTGGGTCTGGTAGGTACGCAAGCGGTTATATAAGGCATGGTTCTGCTGGCGCGATTCGGCCAGTGATGCCTCCAGGCGCACGCGGGCAGTAGCGAGGTCGAGCCTGGAGGGCTTGTTGGAGACGAACTCGTCGATCGGCTTGCTCAGGGCGCTGTTCCAGTACTGGTCGAAACTGTGGCCTAACTGCTCGGCCACCGGCCCGACGCTGAGCATGTCGATATCGGTGAAATTCAGGTTAGGCTCGGCGTCGAAGTACTCATCGCCCAGGTTGCGTCCGCCAACGATCGCCACGCTGTTGTCCGCCAGCCACAGTTTGTTATGCATGCGCCGATGTTGCAGCGACAGGTCGAACGCACGCGCCAGGGTACGCGTGATGCCGGTGCTGCGGCCCAGGTGCAGGGGGTTGAACAGGCGAATCTGGATCTGGGGGTGGGCGGCGAGGGTGGCTATGACCTGATCGAGGCCGCCGCTGGTGGTGTCATCCAGCAGGATACGCACGCGCACCCCGCGGTCAGCCGCCTTGAGCAGTTCATCCACGAGCATGCGCGTACTGATGCCGTCGTGCACGATGTAGTACTGCAGGTCGAGGCTGGTCTGGGCATTGCGGATCAACTCGGCGCGGGCCATGAAGGCCTCGCTGCTGTTGGGCAGCAGGCGGAAGCCCGAACGCCCCTGGTACGGCGCTGCCTGGGCCTGGATCGAGCGGCCGAATGACGACTGCGTCGCCGGCAGGGCATCGCTGGGAATGCGCGGTACGTTGACCGTCGCGCAGCCACCCAGGGCCAGGGCTCCCAACAGGAAAAACGGTAAAAGCCGTCGAATCATCAAGGGAGCTGCTTCCAGATCATGGCGTTTGTCGGTATATGACGGCAATTGAGCGGGAAAGGTCAGTCCGCCGTTTCTGCCAGCAGTTTGCTTGCGGCGGCGCCGACCTTGCGCACGGCCTCTTCAATCTGTGGCGTTGGCTTGGCAGCGTAGTTCATGCGCAGGCAATTACGGTACTTGCCGGAGGCCGAAAAGATACTGCCTACGGCTATTTGTACACCTTGTTCCACCAGCACACGGTTGAGCTTCAAGGTGTCGAAGCCCTCCGGCAGTTCAACCCACAGCATGAAGCTGCCCTGAGGCCGACTGGCGCGGGTGTCGGCGGGGAAGTAGCGGCTGACCCAGTCGAGCATCAAGTCGCGATTGCGCTGGTATTGCGTGCGCATCCTGCGCAAATGCGGCTCGAAATAGCCGCCCTTGAGAAATTCGGCAATTGCGATCTGCGGCTGGGTGGCGGTGGAGCCGGTGCTGATGTATTTCATGTGCAGTACCCGTTCCAGGTAGCGCCCCGGGGCGACCCAGCCAATGCGCAGGCCTGGCGCCAGGGTTTTCGAGAACGAACTGCACAGCAGCACGCGGCCATCTTCGTCGAAGGATTTGATCGTGCGCGGGCGCGGGTAGCTGTAGGCCAGTTCGCCATACACATCGTCTTCAATGATGGCCACGTCGAAGCGTTGGGCCAGGGTCAGCAGGGCGCGTTTACGCGCCTCCGGCATGATGTAGCCCAACGGGTTGTTGCAGTTCGGGGTGAGCTGGATGACTTTGATCGGCCACTGCTCCAGCGCCAGCTCAAGGGCCTCGAGGCTGATGCCGGTGAGCGGATCGGTGGGGATCTCCAGGGCTTTCATGCCCAGGCCCTTGAGAGTTTGCATAGCGCCGTGGAAGCTGGGCGAATCCACCGCGACGATATCCCCAGGCTGGCAAATCGCATGGATACTGGCGGACAGCGCTTCGTGACAGCCGGTCGTGATTACGATGTCCTCGGCGTTCAGCTGGCAGCCCGAGTCCAATGACAGCCGGGCAATTTGCTCGCGCAGCTCCATACAGCCGAGGATGTTGTCGTAATACAGCCCCGGCAGATCCTGGCGTCGGCTTACGCGGGCCAGGCTGCGTAGCAGCGGCTTCAAGGTGGGCGACAGTACATCCGGCATGCCACGGCCCAGCTGTATGACGCCCTTGCGTGGCACCGCGCGAATCAGCTCCAGCACCAAGTCCCATTGGGAGATTTCCACCGGCCGCTGAGCCGGGCGACCGACCTCGGGCAGCGCCGGCAGCTCGCGGCTGGCTGGCACAAAGTAACCAGACTTGGGTCTAGGCGTCGCCAGGCCATTGTCTTCGAGCAACCGGTAGGCTTGCTGTACGGTGCTCAGGCTGACCCCATGTTCAACACTCAAGGCTCGCACCGAAGGCAGTCGATCCCCCGGACGGTAGAAACCCTGCTCGATGCGGGTGCCAAGCAATTCGGCAAGGTTGACGTAGAGGGTCATGATGGTCGCTCCCGAGGGACCAGTACAGATAGGGGGAAAATACAGGATTCAGCCGCCCATAGGCAGTGTCTGTATTGTTTTAATAAAAATAGTTTGAATCTGTAATGGTTTTGACCGCCCGCGCATGCTGTCCACTCAAGGCAACACGCCAATGAGGGACAGCAAAATGAACGGTATGAGCGATGTGCGGCTGGCGTTACGCAGCCAGGAACTGGAAGCGGGGCAAGCGCGGACGATGACCGCGCCGACCGAGAGTCGCTGGGGGATGTTCTGGCGCCGTCGTCATACACGCAAAGCCCTGCTGGACCTGACCAGTGAGCAACTGCGCGACGTAGGGCTTAGCGCTGAACAGGCGCGCCATGAAGGTTTGAAACCCTTCTGGCGCGATTGATCAAACCAGTTCCTTGAGGCGGTGCCAGAGCATCCCCAGGGCCAGCAGCGGCGAGCGCAGGTGCTTGCCGCCGGGAAAGGTGATGTGTGGCACCTGGGCGAACAGGTCGAAGCGCCCCTGTTGCTCGCCGCTGATAGCCTCGGCCAACAGCTTGCCCGCAAGGTGGGTGGCGTTGAGGCCATGACCGGCGTACGCCTGGGCGTAATACACGTTGGGGTGATCGGCCAGGCGACCAATCTGTGGCAGTCGATTGGCACCGATGCCGATCATGCCGCCCCATTGGTAGTCGATCTTCACCTCGGTCAATTGTGGGAACACCTGCAACATCTTCGGCCGCATATAGGCGCCGATGTCCTTCGGGTCACGACCGGAATAGTGGCAGGCGCCGCCGAACAACAGGCGGCGGTCGGCGGACAGACGGAAGTAGTCCACCGTCACGCGTTGGTCGCACACGGCCATGTTCTGCGGCAACAGGTTGGCGGCTTGCGCCTGGCTCAAGGGTTCGGTGGCGATGATATAACTGCCGGCGGGCAGCACCTTGCCGCTTAGTTGCGGGTTGAGCCCGTTCAGGTAGGCGTTGCAGGCCAGTACCAGGGTCTGGGCGCGCGCACAGCCTTGGGCCGTGTGCACCTTGACCTCGGGGCCGTAGTCGATGCGGGTCACTTCTGATTGTTCATACAGCTTCACGCCCAACTGCTGCGCGACGCCGGCTTCACCCAGTGCGAGGTTCAGCGGGTGCAGGTGGCCGGAGCCCATGTCGATCATGCCGCCGACATAGCGGTCGGAGCCGATCACACTGCCCATCTCGCTGGCTTGCAGCAGGCGCACCTCGTGGCGATAGCCCAGGCTGCGCAGCTCTTCGGCGTCTTCGGCCAGGGCCTGCAGGTCACGGGGTTTGTTGGCCAGATCGCAGTAGCCCCAAGTCAGGTCACAGGGAATCTGGAAACGCTCCACGCGCTCGTGCACGATCTCCACGGCTTCCAGACCCATCAGTTTCATCTGGCGCACGCCGTCGCTGCCAATCACATTGGCGAACTGATCCAGTCCGTGGCCAACGCCGCGAATCAACTGGCCGCCATTGCGCCCGCTGGCGCCCCAGCCGATCTTGCGCGCTTCCAGCAACACCACGCTGAAGCCGCGCTGGGCCAGTTCCAGGGCGGCATTGAGCCCGGAGAAACCACCGCCGATCACGCACACATCGGCACGCACATCGCCGGTCAATGTCGGGTAATCCGGTTGCGGCAGGCTGCTGGCGGCATAGTAGGAAGCGGTGTGCCGGGCGCTGGCGGTCATGGGGAGCATCCCTGTTTGGAAAATTTGACGCAGGATACAGCGGTCGGACGAGGCTGTCTGCGCAGGGCGTTTTGCGTCAGAATCCATGCTTATTCGCGGTTCGGTGTGTGTTTCGATGAGTTGCAACAGGCAGAAAATCAGCGCGCTGCGTCGACAGATTCCTTCGTTCGAGTGCGTCCCAGGTTGCCACGACTGCTGTGGGCCGGTGACGACGTCGCCTGAGGAAATGTCGCGCCTGCCGCGCAAGACCGCCGCAGAGCAGGAGGCGGCCATGGACGAGTTGAACTGCGTGCACCTGGGGCCCAACGGTTGCACGGTGTATGACGAGCGGCCGTTGATCTGCAGGTTGTTTGGCACCACCAAGACCCTGCCATGCCCCAATGGACGGGGACCGGTGGAGCTGATTCATCCACGGGTGGAAAAACAGATTCATGAGTACATGGCGAGCACCCGGCAGGTATTGGTCTAGCGGATGTTCTCGGCCAATGTGGGGGGCTTGCTCCCACATTTGGATGAGTTGTGCTGGTGAGTCAGTCCGGAATCGGCAGGTTAAGGCTCTCTTTCACCTCTTCCATCACGATATAGCTCTTGGATTCGCGCACATGGGGCAACTTGAGCAGGATATCGCCGAGCAATTTGCGGTACGAGGCCATCTCGGAAATCCGCGCCTTCACCAGGTAGTCGAAGTCCCCTGACACCAAGTGGCACTCCAGCACATGGGGCAGTTTCAGTACGGCGCGGCGAAACTCTTCGAAGGTATCACCCGACTTGTAATCGAGGCTGATCTCGACAAATACCAGCAAACTTCCTTTCAAATGCTGGGGGTTGAGCCGCGCGTTGTAGCCCATGATGATCCCTTCGCGCTCCAGGCGTCGCACCCGCTCGGTACAGGGAGTGGTGGACAGCCCGACCTTCTCTCCCAACTCCGTAAACGAGATACGCCCATCGGTTTGCAGGATGCGCAGGATATTACGGTCGATCTTGTCCAGCTCCCGCTTGGTCTGGGTGTTGGTACGCATAGGGGATACGCCTCTGTCAAAAGGGTTTTTGCCGAGAATTGTCGCCAAATATAGGCATTTATATAGTGAAATGCACTGGCGATTGCTTTTTATACTGCGGCCATCATTGCTCGAATAACACACGTCAGCGGCTAAGCCCGTGATGAGGATATAAAAATGCGCGTTCTGGTCTTGGGTAGCGGCGTCATTGGGGTGACCAGTGCCTACTATTTGGCGCGGGCCGGCTTCGATGTTGTCGTGGTCGATCGTCAGCCTGCCGCTGCCATGGAAACCAGTTTCGCCAACGCCGGCCAGGTCTCTCCTGGCTACGCATCCCCATGGGCTGCGCCGGGCGTGCCGCTCAAGGCCATCAAGTGGCTGTTGCAACGCCACGCGCCGCTGGCGATCAAGGCCACCGCCGACATCGATCAATACCTGTGGATGGCGCAGATGCTGCGTAACTGCACGGCCAGCCGCTATGCGGTGAACAAGGAGCGCATGGTGCGCCTGTCCGAGTACAGTCGTGACTGCCTCGACGAATTGCGCGCCGAGACCGGCATTGCCTACGAAGGCCGTAGCCTCGGTACGACCCAGCTGTTCCGCACCCAGGCCCAGCTCGACGGTGCCGCCAAGGACATCGCCGTGCTGCAGGAGTCCGGCGTGCCGTTCGAACTGCTTGATCGCGCCGGCATTGCTCGGGTTGAGCCGGCCCTGGCCAGCGTCACGGATATCCTCGCCGGTGCCCTGCGTTTGCCGAATGACCAGACTGGCGACTGCCAGATGTTCACCACGCGCCTGGCTGATATGTGCAAGCAGTCGGGTGTGGAGTTCCGCTTTGAACAGGACATCCAGCGCCTGGATTATGCAGGTGATCGCATCAACGGCGTGTGGATAGACGGCAAGCTGGAAACCGCCGACCGCTACGTCCTGGCCCTTGGCAGTTATTCGCCGAAGCTGCTCAAGCCATTGGGGATCAAGGCACCGGTGTACCCGCTCAAGGGCTACTCGCTGACCGTACCGATCACCAACCCGGCCATGGCGCCGACCTCGACTATTCTCGACGAGACCTACAAAGTCGCGATCACCCGTTTCGACAACCGCATTCGTGTTGGTGGCATGGCTGAAATAGCCGGTTTTGACCTGTCGCTGAACCCACGTCGACGTGAAACCCTGGAGATGATCGTCAACGACCTTTATCCTCAGGGCGGCGATTTGGCCCAAGCCAGTTTCTGGACCGGCTTGCGCCCGACCACGCCCGACGGCACGCCGATTGTCGGTGCGACCCCATTCAAGAACCTGTTCCTGAATACCGGTCACGGCACGCTCGGTTGGACCATGGCCTGTGGCTCCGGTCGCTTGCTGGCCGACCTG
Source organism: Pseudomonas sp. FBCC-B545 (assembly GCF_059134095.1). Lineage (NCBI taxonomy): Bacteria > Pseudomonadati > Pseudomonadota > Gammaproteobacteria > Pseudomonadales > Pseudomonadaceae > Pseudomonas > Pseudomonas sp. FBCC-B545. The sequence goes on from NZ_CP101441.1 coordinate 188,448, forward strand.
ATGGCCAGGAAAACCCCGCAGATCAGCGCCGCAGGCCTCGATATTTCCCGTTATGGCAACCACCAGGAGTCCGCGAAACATGTCAATCCAGCGCCAGCTCATCAATGAGCGCATGAGCCAGATCGTTGTCCACAGCGGTACCGTGTATCTGGCAGGGCAAGTCGGCGACGACATGAGCGCCGGGATTGAACAGCAGACACGTGAAACCCTGGCCAATATCGAGCGTCTGCTGGACCTGGCCGGCACTGACAAGAGCAAGTTGCTGTCGGTGACGATCTATTTGAAAGACATCGACGCTGACTTCGCCGGCATGAATGCGGTATGGGACAAGTGGCTGCCCAAGGGCGTCGCCCCGGCCCGCGCCACGGTTGAAGCCAAGCTCTGCGAGCCGCAAATCCTGGTCGAGCTGTCCGTCGTGGCTGCGCTGCCTTAATAACGATCCCTCTCCCGGCGCCGACGCTGTTGGTCGGCACCGGTTTTTTCTTCACCTTGCTGCCTAGAAGCCTGCCGCCATGCGTCCAGCCCGTGCCCTGATCGACCTCCAAGCCCTGCGCCATAACTATCAACTGGCCCGTGAAGTCACGGGGGCCAAGGCCCTCGCCGTGATCAAGGCAGACGCCTACGGCCATGGTGCCGTGCGTGTGGCCCAGGCGCTGGAAGCCGAGGCCGACGGGTTTGCCGTGGCGTGCATCGAGGAAGCCCTGGAATTGCGTGCTGCCGGCATTCGTGCGCCGGTGCTGCTGCTGGAAGGGTTTTTCGAGGCCGACGAGCTGCCGCTGATCATCGAGCATGACTTGTGGTGCGTGGTGCATTCGCTATGGCAGTTGGACGCCATCGAACAGGCCCGCCTGAGCAAGCCGTTGACGGTCTGGCTCAAGCTGGATTCGGGCATGCACCGCGTCGGCCTGCATCCCAAGGATTACCACGAGGCCTATCAGCGCCTGCTGGCCAGCGGCAAGGTCGCCAAGATTGTGTTGATGAGCCACTTCGCCCGCGCCGATGAACTCGATTGCGTGCGCAGTGATGAACAGGTGGCCGTATTCGAAGCGGCGCGAAAAGGCCTGGCGGCCGAAGTCAGCCTGCGCAATTCGCCGTCGGTGCTGGGCTGGCCGACGATGACCAGCGACTGGGTGCGCCCGGGCATCATGCTCTACGGCGCAACGCCATTTGGTGAAGATCAAGCGCTCGCTGCCCGTTTGCAGCCAGTGATGACCCTTGAGTCCAAAGTTATCTGCGTACGCGAGCTACCCGCCGGTGAGCCCGTGGGCTATGGCGCCAAGTTCGTCACGCCCAAGCCGATGCGTGTTGGTGTGGTTGCCATGGGCTATGCCGACGGCTACCCGCGCCATGCGCCAACCGGCACGCCAGTGCTGGTGGCGGGCCAGCGCAGCCAACTGCTGGGGCGTGTGTCCATGGACATGCTCTGTGTCGACCTCACCGACGTACCCCAGGCGGGCCTCGGTTCCACTGTGGAACTGTGGGGCAAGACTATCCTCGCCAGTGACGTCGCCGTGGCCGCTGAGACCATTCCTTACCAGATCTTCTGCAACCTGCGCCGAGTGCCACGCCTCTATTCCGGGGCTTAGCCGCCGGCTACGAACCAAGCTGTCCGGGATTTAGGCCCAAGTGTTGTAAATACTGAACGCTGTCGCCATGATAACGCTCAATTACAACAAAGCCTGAATCCTAGGAGGCTCCTGCATTGGACGTCGGCGAACGACTGCAATCCATCCGTAAACTCAAAGGTCTTTCCCAGCGTGAGCTCGCCAAGCGTGCGGGCGTCACCAACAGCACCATTTCGATGATCGAGAAAAACAGCGTCAGCCCCTCGATCAGCTCCTTGCGCAAGGTGCTGGGCGGTATCCCTATGTCCATGGTCGAGTTCTTTTCCGAGGAGATCCTCCAGGAAATACCGACGCAGATCGTCTATAAAGCCAATGAGCTGATCGACATCTCTGACGGTGCAGTCACCATGAAACTGGTGGGCCGGGCACACCCGAGCCGGGCCATCGCATTTCTCAACGAAATCTACCCGCCGGGCGCCGACACAGGCGAAGAAATGCTCACCCACGAAGGTGAAGAAACCGGGATCCTGCTGGAGGGTCGCCTGGAACTGGTGGTCGGTCTTGAAACTTTTGTGCTCGAAGCTGGCGATAGCTACTACTTTGAAAGCACCAAGCCTCATCGTTTTCGCAACCCGTTCGACGTGCCGGCGCGACTAATCAGCGCAGCCACGCCCGCGAACTTTTAACAGAAGAGGCGTCCTGCCAACGTTGTAGAGACGCCCGTGCAGTATTCCGCGAGGTTGAATCTCCCTTTATTTAATAGGGTTGTTTCGGCCAGGCGGGCTAACCGTTATACTTTCGCCGCCTGCGAAACCGTGGCCGCAGGCGTGAATAGCCACCATTGAGGGTGAACGCGTGAACCTAATTATGAAAATGCTGGCTGCACCAGCAACCGTACTGGCCCTATGGGCTGTCAGCGCCCAGGCTGCGACCAATGATGATATTGCCAAGCGCCTGGAGCCCGTGGGCCAGGTGTGCGTCCAGGGCCAGGAGTGCAAGGGCATGGAAGTGGCCGTGGCAGCGGGTGGCGGCGGTGCGAAGACGCCGGACGAGATTATCGCCAAGCACTGTAACGCGTGCCACGGCACTGGCCTCTTGGGTGCGCCGAAAGTTGGCGACACCGCTGCCTGGAAAGAGCGCGCCGATCATCAGGGCGGCCTCGACGGCATCCTGGCCAAGGCCATCACCGGTATCAACGCCATGCCACCAAAAGGCACCTGCGCTGATTGCTCGGATGATGACCTCAAAGGCGCCATCAAGAAGATGTCTGGTCTGTAATCAGCCGATCTTCGCCAAAAACGCCGCTTACGAGCGGCTTTTTTGTGCGTGCGATTTGTGTTTCGAGGCTGTTCATTGCAGCAAAGACCCGGCAAGCTCGGTCCAACTCCAATTCATGGAATGTTCGGGAGCAGTCGGATGGTGCAGTTGTGTTCAATCGAGCAAGCAGTTGACGACGTACTGGCGCGGTTGCCTGCGCATATCCACATGGGTATGCCGCTGGGCCTGGGCAAGCCCAACCTGTTTGCCAATGCGCTATACCGGCGCATCGCCAAGTTGCCGGAGCGGGCACTGACGATCTACACCGCCTTGAGCCTGGGTCGGCCAACCTTGGGCGATGGCTTGCAGAAGCGCTTCCTCGAACCTTTCATCGAACGGGTGTTTGGCGATTATCCCGAGTTGGATTTTCTCGCCGACCTGCATAAAGACAGCCTGCCGAAGAATATCCAGGTGCAGCAGTTTTTCATGCAGCCCGGCAGCCTGCTCCACAGCACGTCGGCGCAGCAGAATTACGTCAGCAGCAACTACAGTCATGCCGCCCGCGACATCAACGCCGCGGGCCTGAACCTGGTGGCGCAACTGGTGGCCAGCAGCGCCGAGCATCCCGACCGCCTGAGCCTGAGCTGCAACCCGGATATCACCCTCGACCTGCTGCCGATGATCGCCAAGCGCCGCGAAGCCGGTGAAACCATCCTCGTTGTCGGCCAAGTCCACAGCGATCTGCCCTACATGCCTGGGGATGCCGAACTGGGTATGGACGCCTTCGACTACCTGCTCGATGAAAAAGACAGCACCACGCTGTTTTCTACCCCGAACATGCCGGTGGGTTTCCAGGACCATTTTATCGGCCTGCATGCCAGCACCCTGGTGCGTGACGGCGGCACCTTGCAGATCGGCATCGGTTCCATGGGCGATGCGCTGACCGCTGCCTTGCTGGCGCGCCAGGCCGATAACGAAGCCTACCGGTTGTTGCTGACGGACATGGATGTGTATCAGTGGGCGCCGTTGATCAGTCGTGAAGGCGGTGTCGAGCCTTTTGCCCGGGGCCTTTACGGTTGCAGCGAGATGTTCGTCAACGGCCTGCTGGTGCTGGCGGATGCCGGGATTATCCGGCGCAAGGTGTACCCGGATGTGGCGACCCAGGCGCAGGCTAATGCCGGCTTGCTGGATGATGCGGCCCAGCCCGATGGCGTGTCGATCCATGGCGGTTTCTTCCTGGGGCCACGCAGCTTTTACCAGCGCTTGCAGGAAATGACCCACGCCAAGCGCCTCGAATTCAACATGACGGGCATCAGCTATATCAACGAGCTATACGGCCAGGAAGAACTCAAGCGTTTGCAACGCCTGGATGCGCGATTTATCAACAGCGCGATCATGGTGACATTGCTCGGTGCAGGTGTGGCCGACCAATTGGAAGACGGTCGTGTGCTCAGCGGTGTTGGTGGGCAATATAACTTTGTGGCCCAGGGGCATGCGCTGGAAGGTGCGCGTTCGATCCTGATCCTGCGTAGTTGGCGCGAGGCGGCGGGGGAGGTCAGCTCCAATATCGTCTGGGAGTACGGGCACTGCACCATTCCCCGGCACCTGCGGGATATTGTCATTACTGAGTACGGCATTGCCGATTTGCGGGGTCAGACGGATGCCAAGGTGATCGAAGCGCTGCTGAATGTCACCGACTCACGGTTCCAGGGCGAGTTGATCGAACAGGCGCAAAAGGCCGGCAAGTTGCCCAAGGATTTCCAACTGGATCCGCGCTTTGGCGACAACACGCCGGAACGGCTGCAAGCGATTCAAGCCAGGCATCGACGACTCTTCCCTGAATACCCGCTGGGCAGTGATTTCACAGGTGAAGAGCGGGATTTGTTGCGGGCGCTGAACTGGCTCAAGAGCAAATTCAAGCTGACGGAGATTCTGGAGCTGGGCAAGGCGGCGCTGGATGCACCGGAGCCGGAGGCGTTTCCCGAGCATCTCAAGCGCATGCGCTTGGACCAGCCAGAGGGATTGAAGGAAGACTTGTACCAGCGCCTGCTGCTCGCGGGCCTACAGGCCACCGCGCACTAACAAACACCCTGAACCCAATGTGGGAGGGGGCTTGCTCCCGATGGCGGTGTATCAGTCACCAAATAAGTCGGCTGACCCGCTGCTATCGGGAGCAAGCCCCTCCCACATTTTAAACTGTGTTCACTTGGTATTTACTGTGTAGCAAATTACTCGATGAAGGTGACGACGCCACCGGTCAACGACTTCACCCGCGCCAGCGATTCAACCCGATAACCCTGCGCATCCAGCTCCGCACGCCCACCCTGGAACGACTTCTCGATCACGATGCCCAGGCCGGCCACGGTTGCGCCGGCCTGCTTGATGATCGAGATCAGCGCCTGGGACGCCTTGCCGTTGGCCAGGAAGTCATCGATCACCAGCACGCGGTCACTGCTGGTCAAGTGGCGCGGGGAGATCGCCACGGTGCTCTCGGTTTTCTTGGTGAAGGAATACACCGTCGCCGACAGCAGGTTTTCCGTCAGGGTCAACGACTGCTGCTTGCGGGCAAAGATCACCGGCACGCCCAGGTTCAACCCGGTCATGATTGCCGGGGCGATGCCCGAGGCCTCGATGGTGACGATCTTGGTGATGCCCGAGTCCTTGAACAGCGCGGCGAATTCGTCGCCGATCAGTTTCATCAGCGCCGGGTCGATCTGGTGGTTCAGAAAGGCATCGACCTTGAGTACCTGATCGGAAAGCACGATGCCTTCTTCGCGAATTTTCTTGTGCAGTGCTTCCACGGAAACTTCCTCTGATGGCGCAACAGGCGCCGAAAGTAGATTAAAAAGTAGTCGATTCTAGCGCTTTAACATCGCGCGTATATCCGCCAAGGCGGTGTTGCCGCGCACGGCCTTCACCTCGGTGGGGGTGTCGTCGTTGCCTTCCCAGGCGAGGTCGTCCGGTGGCAGCTCGTCAAGGAAACGGCTAGGGGCACAATCGATGATTTCGCCGTATTGCTTGCGCTTGGCAGCGAAGGTGAAGGCCAGGGTCTGACGCGCGCGGGTAATACCCACGTAGGCCAGGCGCCGTTCTTCCTCGATGGTGTCGGCTTCGATGCTGGAGCGGTGCGGGAGGATTTCCTCTTCCATGCCCATGATGAACACGTAAGGGAATTCCAGGCCCTTGGAGGCATGCAAGGTCATCATCTGCACACCTTCGGCGCCGTCTTCTTCTTCCTGCTGGCGCTCGAGCATGTCGCGCAGTACCAGCTTGCCGATGGCGTCCTCGACGGTCATTTCGCCGTCTTCGTCTTTTTCCAGCGTGTTCTTCAGCGCTTCGATCAGGAACCAGACGTTGCCCATGCGGTAATCCGCGGCTTTGTCGCTGGAGCTGTTGGTGCGCAGCCAGTTCTCATAGTCGATGTCCATGACCATGCTGCGCAGGGCACTGATCGGGTCTTCGCCGGCGCATTGCTCGCGGACCTTGTCCATGAAGCGCTTGAAGCGCGACAGCCGGTCGGTGAAGCGTGTATCCAGATGCTCGCCCAGGCCGATTTCGTCGGTGGCGGCATACATGGAAATTTTGCGTTCGGTGGCGTAGTTGCCGAGCTTTTCCAGGGTGGTAGAGCCGATTTCCCGACGCGGCACGTTGATCACGCGCAGGAAAGCGTTGTCGTCGTCCGGGTTCACGATCAGCCGGAAGTAGGCCATCAGGTCTTTCACTTCCTGGCGCCCGAAAAAGCTGTTGCCGCCCGACAGGCGATATGGCACCTGGTGGTGTTGCAATTTCAGCTCGATCAGCTTGGCCTGGTAGTTACCGCGGTACAGGATTGCGAAATCGCTGTAGGGCCGGTCGGTGCGCAGGTGCAGGCTGAGGATTTCCACGGCCACGCGTTCGGCTTCGGCATCCTCGTTGCGGCAGCGGATCACGCGGATCTCATCGCCATGACCCATCTCGCTCCACAGTTGTTTTTCAAACTCGTGGGGGTTGTTGGAGATCAGCACGTTGGCGCAGCGCAGGATGCGACTGGTGGAGCGGTAGTTCTGCTCCAGCATCACCACTTTCAAGGACGGATAGTCGACCTTGAGCAGCATCAGGTTTTCCGGGCGGGCGCCGCGCCAGGCGTAGATCGACTGGTCGTCGTCGCCCACTACGGTGAACTGGTTGCGCGTGCCGATCAGCAGTTTCACCAGCAGGTACTGGCTGGCGTTGGTGTCCTGGTATTCGTCCACCAGCAGGTAGCGCACCTTGTTCTGCCACTTCTCCAGGATGTCCTTGTGTTCCTGGAACAGCTTGACCGGCAGCAGGATCAGGTCGTCGAAGTCCACCGCGTTGAACGCCTTGAGCGTGCGCTGGTAGTGGGTGTAGACAATGGCAGCGGTCTGTTCCTTGGGGTTGCGTGCAGCTTCCAGGGCCTCGGCGGGCAGGATCAGGTCGTTTTTCCAGGCGCCGATCATGTTCTTGATCTCGTCGACGCCGTCGTCGCCCGCGTATTCCTTTTGCATGATGTCGGTCATCAGGGCCTTGACGTCGGTCTCGTCGAAGATCGAGAAGCCCGGCTTGTAGCCCAGCCGCACATGCTCCTTGCGGATGATGTTCAGGCCCAGGTTGTGAAAGGTACACACCGTGAGGCCACGGCCTTCGCCGCCCTTGAGCAAGGTGCCGACCCGCTCTTTCATTTCCCGCGCCGCCTTGTTGGTAAAGGTCATGGCGACGATGTACTGGGCACGGATGCCGCAGTTCTGGATCAGGTGCGCGATCTTGCGGGTGATCACGCTGGTCTTGCCGGAGCCGGCGCCGGCGAGCACCAATAGAGGGCCGCCGACGTAGTTCACGGCTTCTTGCTGCCGGGGATTGAGTCGGGACATACGGAATTTAAGGAGTCGTTGTTCAAAAGGGCGGGCATTTTAACAGGCTGGAAAGATTCTGCTGCCATAGAACGACGGTGTGACGTACCACTCGATCTAAATTTGCCGGTTTTGCTACTTTGCCGCAGGATGTGGGGAATACTCAGACTATTTTTCACAGTCTGCGTGTTTGATAACACCTATCATCTGCCATGCATTTGTCATGCATTTATCATTGCCAGGCCGCACGTCATAATGCCACCGCCAACGAAATTTTGCCGAGTCTAGGGAGTTAGCGTGTCTACGCCTGTCGAACCCTTGCGTTTGCTGCTGCTGGCCGATACGCCTGCGTGGGCAGCGTTGTTGCGCGAGTGCCTGGCGCCGATGGGCGAGGGGGCTGTGCTGATCAGTGCGCCCAACTGGGACTCGGTGAGTCGTCTGTTCGATGACGACCAGGGTGCTGTGCTATTGACCACACCAAGCCTGCAACCCGGCCCCGGCCGTTGCAGCTTGCCGTGTGTATTGCTGCTGGAGCAGGAACCATTGGTTGCGCCGCTGGGTGTCAGCGACTGGTTGATCCGGGATGCGTTGGACGCCGACACACTGCGCCGCTGCTTGCGCCATGTGCGCGAGCGCGGCGTGCTGGAGAACACCTTGCAGCGCCTGGCCGAGCAGGACCCGCTCACCGGTATCGCCAATCGCCAGGGTTTCCAGACCCTGCTGGCGGCGCGGCTGGTGGAAAACGAAGGCCGCGGCCTGGCTCTCGGCCACCTGGATCTGGACAACTTCCGTCATGCCAACGACGCCCTCGGCCATCAGGCTGGCGACCGCCTGATCCTGCAGGTGGTGTCGCGGCTCAAGAGCCAGCTCGAAGCCGGCGACCAACTGGCACGCCTGGGCAGCGATGAGTTTGCCTTGCTGATCGATACCCGCCGGGCGCCGCAGCGTGCCGAGTGGATGGCTGAGCGGATCACCGAAGTGATGGCCGAGCCCTATTGGGTGGATGGTGAAAGCCTGCTGATCGGCTGCAGCCTGGGCGTGGCCCATGCCCGTGCCCGAGCCGGCGCCGACCCGTTGATGTGGCATGCCCATATCGCCATGCAGCAGGCCAAAAGCACCCAGGGCTGCACCTTTCATATCTTCAACGAACGCATCAACCGCAATGCTCGCAGCCTGGCCGATCTGGAAAGTGAACTGCGCCGGGCCCTGCGCCGCGATGAGTTGGAACTGCACTACCAGCCGCGCCTGGATCTGGACGACGGCCATATCGTCGGTCTCGAGGCCTTGGTGCGTTGGCGCCACGGTGAGCGCGGCTTGTTGCCGCCCAGCGAGTTCGTGCCGCTGGCCGAGCAGAGCGGCCTGATCGTGCCATTGGGCTACTGGGTGATTTCCCGGGCCTTGCGCGACATGCAAGACCTGCGCGAACGCGGTCTGCCGCCGCTGCACATGGCGGTCAATCTGTCGTTCCGCCAGTTCCAGGACAGCCAATTACTGTCAACGCTCAGTCGCCTGATTGCCGAGCGCGGTGTGGAAGCGCAATGGCTGGAGTTCGAGCTGACCGAAACTGCCGTGATGCGCCGCAGCGACTTGGTCAAGCAGACCATGGACGCCCTTGGCCGACTCGGTGTGCGGTTCTCCCTGGATGACTTCGGCACCGGCTTTTCGTCGTTCGTGCACCTCAACAGCCTGCCGATCGCCTTGTTGAAGATCGACAAGAGTTTTGTCGGTGGCATGGAAGAACGCGAGGAAAACCGCAAGTTGGTGCACGCGATGATCAACCTGGCCCACAACCTCAACCTGGAAGTGGTGGCTGAAGGTGTAGAGACGCCGGAGCAGTTGGCATTGTTGCGCTTGTTCGGGTGCGACCAGGCCCAGGGTTACCTGATCAGCAAACCGTTGCCATTGCCGGAATTGGTCGAATACCTGATGTTTGGGCAAAGCCAGCAGGCACTGCTGGGCTAAGTTGCGAACGCCATTAAAAATGTGGGAGGGGGCTTGCTCCCAATAGCGGTGCGTCAGTCAGCAAATGCAGTGACTGACACTCAGCAATCGGGAGCAAGCCCCCTCCCACAGTTCTGACCGAGCAGGGCTTTATTCTGTTTGTGCGGCCTGAAAGGCAGGCTGCATTTCAGGCTCCTGCCGAATCATCCGCTTCATCTTCGCCTCGAACGCCCATGTCAGGCTCACTGCCGCACACGCCAGGCCCAGCGCCAGGCCCCACCACACGCCGGTTGGCCCCCAGCCTAACGTGAACGCCATCAGCCAGGCCGAAGGTGCACCGATCAGCCAGTAACAGCCCAGCCCCACCAGGAAGGTGGTCTTGGCGTCCTTCAAGCCACGGATGCAGCCCATGGCGATGGTCTGCACGCCGTCGAACAATTCGAACCAGGCGGCGACGGCCAACAGGCTGACGGCCAGGACGATGACGTCATGGAACGCCGGGTCGTCATGATCGAGGAACAACCCGATCAGCGGGTCGGAAAACAGCCACAGCACAACGGCAAACCCCAACATCACCATGGCGCCAAAGCCGATGCCGACCCGGCCGGCCATGCGTGCCTGCAGCAACTGGCCGGCGCCGTAATGCTGGCCGATGCGCATGGTCACTGCGTAGGACATTCCCGCCGGCACCATGAACGCTACCGAGACAATCTGCAGGGCGATCTGATGCGCCGCCAACTGCGTACTGCCCATGGTGCCCATGCACAGCGCAGCAAAGGCGAACAGCCCGACCTCCACCGCATAGGTGCCGCCAATCGGCAGGCCCAGGCGCCACAGCTCGCGCAGGTATTGGGTATTCAGGCGCAGCAGGCCGGTGCTCAGCGGGTAGGCCGCGTAGGCGCGGTTGCTGCGGATGTACCACATCAGGGCCAGCGCCATGCCATTGGCAACGATGGCGGTCACCAGGCCAATACCCATCAGGCCCAGCTTCGGCAGGCCGAACATGCCTTCGATCAACGCGTGGTTGAGCAGGTAATTGACTACCGTACCGCACAGGCTGATCACCATTACCGGCGTGGCTTTGCCGATGGCGCTGGTGAAGCCGCGCAGCGCCATGAAGCTCAGGTAGCCGGGCAGGGCGAAGGGCAGTATCGTCAGGAATTGCCCGGCCGCGTGCACGTTGGTTTCGGTCTGGCCGAACATCAGCAGCACCGGTTTCAAGTTCCACAGCAGCAATGCCGCCGCCAGAGCCATCAACCATGCCAGCCACAGCCCGGCCTGGGTCAGGCGGGTGGCGCCGTCAATATCGCCCGCGCCATGGCGAATGGCGACCAGGGTGCCTACGGCGGCAATCACGCCGATGCAGAAGATCGCCACGAACGAATAGCTCGCCGCGCCCAGGCCACCACCGGCCAGGGCTTCGGGGCTCAGGCGCGCCATCATCAGGGTGTCGGTCAACACCATCAGCATGTGCGCCAGCTGTGAAGCAATCAACGGCCCCGACAGCCGCAGAATGGCCCAGAGCTCGGTACGTGCCGGATGTTGCATGATCATCACGCTCAATAGTCAGAGTGTTGGGAGAGGGTTGATTCTCGGCGCTTTGCGTCCACTGCACAAAAGGATAAATGCGATCGTTCGCATGATTAAAACTCATGCTGGATTGATTCTGGTAGGGTGCCGATATTGCGCCGTCGGAGCTTTCCCAATGTCTCGTCGTCTTCCTCCACTGTATGCCCTGCGTGCATTTGAAGCCGCTTCGCGACACAACTCCTTCACCCGTGCGGCGCAGGAATTGTCCATTACCCAGAGTGCGATCAGCCGCCATATTCGCACCCTTGAAGAGCATTTCGCTTGCCGCCTGTTCCAGCGCAGCGGCCGCAACCTGCAGCTCACCGAAGCCGCACGTCTGTTGTTGCCCGGGGTGCGCGAAGGGTTCGCCGCGCTGGAGCGCGCCTGTCATACCCTGAACGCCGAAGATGACATCCTGCGCATGAAAGCGCCGTCCACATTGACCATGCGCTGGCTGCTGGCGCGGTTGAGTCGCTTCCGTGCATTGCAGCCGGGCAATGAGGTGCAACTGACCAGCGCGTGGATGAGCGTAGACGAGGTGGACTTCAACCAGGAGCCCTTCGACTGTGCGGTGTTGCTGAGCTACGGGCACTTTCCGGCGGACTGGGAAGCCAGCTATCTGTTCCCGGAATTACTGATTCCCGTGGGCGCGCCGAACCTGCTGGACGATGGCCCCTGGGACGCAGCCCGACTGGCGAGTGCCGAGTTGCTGCACCCCACCCCCGACCGTCGCGACTGGCGCAACTGGCTGGGACGCATGGGGTTGTCGTCCCAGGTATCCCTCAAGGGCGGGCAGGTGTTCGATACCTTAGAACTGGGCATGATCGCTGCGGCACGAGGCTATGGCGTTTCCATGGGTGATCTGCTGATGGTGGCTGAGGATGTGGCGCAAGGGCGACTCAGCCTACCGTGGCCAACGGCAGTGGCGAGTGGGGAAAATTATTACCTGGTGTGGCCGAAAACTCGTCCCGGTGGCGAGCGTTTGCGCAGGCTGGCGGAGTTTCTTCAAGGTGAAGTCAAGGCGATGGAGTTGCCCCGGGTCGAGCACCTCGATTGAGCGTGGCAGGCCTATGGTGCAATCGTTTGCGCGATACCCCTGTGATTCGCTCAAGTATTGGCAAATGCCGCCGAAGAAGGAATGTTGGAACTATCGTGCACCAACGCTTCCCACTAGATAATTTGCCGAGCATCGCTATGAGATCAGGATGATCCTGGCCTCGGCCAGGAGCTCCCATGTCTCAACCTCGTGCCCGGATTGCCTCCCAGTTAGGTCTCGCACTTGCCGTGATTCTGGCTATCGTTATCAGCGGCAGTACCGTCTTCGCTCTGCGCTCCCTCGACTCAGCCAACCTCGACACCCGTGAGGAACACCTGGCCAGCGAGGCGCGTTTGCTTGCCGACCAACTCAATACCTTCCACAGCACCTTGCGCGAAAGTACCCAGCGTTTGAGCGGGCTGTTTGAAAAGCGCTTCGTCGCCGGCTTGAGTGTGCGTGCTGACCAACCGGTGGCGGTGGCCGGCGTGCAGACCCCGAGCCTTTACCTGGGAGACGAGGTGCTGAACAACAATTTCGAAGAGGTGGATGAGTTCAAGCAGATGTCTGGCGGCGTGGCCACGGTGTTCGTGCGCAGCGGCGACGACTTTATTCGCGTCAGCACCTCGCTGACCAAGCAGGATGGCAACCGCGCCATCGGCACAGTGCTGGACCGTCAGGGCGCGGCTTACCAGCGCGTTGCCGAGGGGCAGACCTATATCGGTCGTGCGGTGTTGTTCGACCGTTCCTACATGACCCAATACAGCCCGGTGCGTGACAGCAGCGGCAAGGTCATCGCCGTGTTGTTCATCGGTTTCGATTACACCGACGCCCAGAACGCCCAGTTTGAAAATCTCAAGCGCTTCCGTATCGGCCAGACGGGCTCCCTCGCGCTGCTGGATGAACAGAAGCATTGGCTGGTGGCGCCAGCTGGCGTGCAGGCGCCGGATGAGGCCATTGCGGTGATGCTCGACCTGGCGAAGAAACCGGGAGCTGGCCGCTTCTGGAGCGACAAGCACGAGGACTTCTACAGCGTCTCGGTGCCGTTCGAAGGCGGCCCATGGGCGGTGGTCGCGAGCATGCCCAAGGCTGAGATTCGCGCCGTGACTTGGGAAGTCGGTATCCGCCTGGTAATCGGCAGTGTGCTGGCGATGTTGCTGGCAGTGGGTGCCACGGTGTGGCTGTTGCGCAGCAAGCTCGCGCCACTGAGCGACCTGGTACGCCAGGCAGAAGCCCTGGGCGCGGGTGACTTGAGCGCACGTCTCAACGTGTCCAGCCATGACGAGATCGGCCAGTTGGCGCGCAGCTTCAACCAGATGGGCGACGCGCTGTCGACCATGGTTTCGCATATCCGCAACGCTGCCGAACAGGTCAACAGTCGTGCCCAGGCGCTGTCAGGTTTGTCCGGTGGTGCCTATGAAGGCATGGAACAGCAGTCCGGCGAAATCACCAGCATGGCTGGCGCGGTGGAAGAATTCAGCGCCACTTCGTTGAACATCGCCGACAACATGGGCAATACCGAGCGCCTGGCGCAAGAGAATGCCCAGCAGACCCGCATCGGTCGCGATTCGATGCAGGAGGCGTCATCGTCCCTGGAACATATCGCCACCGCCCTGAACAGCACCGCTGCGGTGATCAACACCCTGGGCCAGCGCTCCCAGGAAATCGGCGGGATCGTTGGCGTAATCACGGCCATCGCCGAACAGACCAATCTGCTGGCGCTCAACGCCGCCATCGAAGCCGCCCGCGCCGGTGAGCAGGGTCGGGGTTTCGCCGTGGTCGCCGACGAGGTGCGCAACCTGGCGTCGCGCACCCGTCAGGCTACCGATGAAATTTCCACGATGATCCAGAGCATCCAGCAGGAAACCGGCAATGCCATCAGTACCATGGAACACGGCAATGTGCTGATGCAGGAAGGCCTGTCGCGTAACGCCGCCGTGGCCTCGGCCCTGGCGCGTATCGACGAGCAAAGCCGCTCGGCCGGCCAGCAGTTTGCTGCGATCACCACCGCGACCCAGGAGCAGAGCAGTACCGCCACCTTGCTCAGCAGCAACCTGCAGAGCATTGCACTGGCCAACAGCGAGCAGCGCGAAGTGGTGTCGAACCTGGCCGTTACCGCCAAGGAGCTGGAGACCTTGGCGGCTGGCTTGCGTCAAGAGGTCGACCGGTTTCGTTGAGGCTCAGGGCTCCCCAAGCCCTGGATCCACGCGCTTGCCAATGTCCTTGAGCCGCGCCAGTTGGTCGACCATGCCTGGCGCTTCGTCCAGGCTGGTGACGAACGTCCACAGATAGGTCATGACCGCGTAGATGTGGCCAGCCTTGACCGCTGGGGTCATGGCCAACTGGCTGATCGCAACCACGAACAGCAAGGCTGCGATCGCACCGATAAACAGGAACGCCGCGGCCTCGCGGTCTGACAGCCAGATACGCAGGCGTGACAGCACCTGGTAGTGGCGTCGCAGGGTTGGCGCGCCGACCTTTTCGACCAGGCCGATCTCTTTTTCCAGACGATTATTCAGGCGCTCGTGCAGCGTCTGATTACGTTGGGCAAAGCGTGGCAACAAGGTTATGCACAGCAGCAGCGCGGCCAGGCACGCCATGCCTACCCATGGCTCAATCACGATCAACATCACCGCCGCGCCCACAATCGATACCAACGCCGTGGCAATGGTTGGCACGTGTTTTTCAAAAAATTCGACAAACTCCCGTGCAAGCACCACCCGTGCCGCCGATTTCGAGGTGCTGTGGTTCTGTAGGCGCTGGTTGAGGATGACCGGCACCGCGAGATCGGCGTAAATGCGCGTGAACGTGCGCGTGTCCAGCGCTCGTCGCGCCGCCCCCACGGCCCAGAACGCCATGACCACGGCGGCATAGAGCAATGCACTGGTGGTATCGCCGCGGATAATCGAATCCACCGCGAACCCGGCAAACAGCGGGTAAGCCAACAACAGTGCGTTCTCAAGCGCCACCAGCGACAAAGTGCAAGACAGCTTGCCGGGATAGGCTTTGGCAATTGCCTTGAGTGTCTGGCTGGCGGACTGTTGACCGATTTTCTTGCTTTCTTCGATCAGAATGTGTGGGGTGACGGATGTCATGAGGTGCACCAAAGGAGTGATAGACGCTATTATTGAGCGACTGCTCAAGTATCCTTGAGCGATCGCTCAAAAAGCAAGCGCCGCTTATCTGTCCACGCTCGAAGGAATTGCTCAATGTCGCGTATCGACCGTAAAGACCAGATCATCGCCGCCGCCCTGGAGCTGTTTCGCAGCAAGGGTTTTGCCGATGTATCCACCCGTGACCTGGCCGAACATGCCGGGCTGTCGCGCAGTCATGTGTATCACTACTTCAGCGACTGGGATGAACTGCGCCGCGAAGCCTTTGTGCGCTTTGCCAATGAGCAATTGGACGAAGTGCGCGAGCCCTTGGCCGATGCGTCACCGCTGCAGGCGCTCGTGGGGTTCTTGCACGACTGCCTGCCCAGCACTGCCGATGCAGGTTGGGCGCTCTGGCTCGACGCCTGGGACGAGGCCATGCACGACGCGCAAATGGCCCAGGCTTACCTGGTGATCAACGCCCAATGGCAAGGCATGCTTGCCGAGGTGATCGAGCGCGGCGTTGCCGCCGGTGTGTTTCACTGCGATTCGCCCCAACGCGCAGCCCGGCAGATTTTTGCCCTGGCAATGGGCTATGCCGATGACCTGATGCTCAAGCCTTCCACCGAGTCGGCAGAGGCGGCATTGGATGAGGTGCTGGAAGTGGCGAGGCTGTTGCTGGGATTTTCCTGACCGCTGCTAGCCAATTGCGGCCGGCCGGTACTGCAAGGCTTCTGCCAAATGATGGCGAGCGATGCTGTCTACATGCTCAAGGTCCGCTAGCGTGCGCGCTACCTTGAGCAGCCGGTGTGCGGCGCGCAGGGATAAAGTCAGCCGTTCACACGCGGCCTCCAGCCAGTATTCATCGGCTTTTGCCAGCAGGCAGTGTTCGCGCAGCCGCGGCAGGTCGAGAAACGCATTGGCACAGCCCTGGCGTTGTTGCTGACGCTCGCGGGCTTGCGCTACCTGGGCGGATGCCTGAGCGGTGGTTTCACCGATCTGTTGGGAGGGGTTCAGCGCAGTGGTCTCCCGGGCCACCGTCAGGTGCAAGTCAATGCGGTCCAGCAACGGCCCGGAGAGCTTGTTGCGATAGCGCTGGATTTGCTCCGGCGTGCACCGGCAACGCCCACTGGGCTCACCCATGTAGCCGCAAGGGCAGGGGTTCATCGCCGCGACCAGTTGAAAGCGCGCCGGGAAACTCACCCGGTCACGGGCTCGGGAGATCACGATATGCCCCGACTCCAATGGCTCGCGCAGCACTTCCAGCACCTTACGATCAAACTCCGGCAGTTCATCCAGGAACAGCACCCCGTGGTGGGCCAGGGTGATTTCCCCCGGTTGCGGCTTCGAGCCGCCACCCACCAGCGCCGGCCCGGATGCCGAATGGTGCGGTTGCCGGAACGGGCGGTTAGGCCAATGACTCAGGGGCTGGAGGCTGACCACGGATTGGATCGCTGCCACTTCCAGGGCTTCCTGCTCGCTCAACGGTGGCAGCAAGCCCGGCAGCCGGCTGGCGAGCAGGGTCTTACCGGTGCCCGGGGGGCCACTGAACAACAGGTTATGCGCACCGGCCGCCGCGATCAGCAGCGCACGCTTGGCCGCCAATTGGCCCTGTACCTCACTCAGGTCCGGGTAGGGTTTGTTCAAATACAGCAGGCCGTCGGATGTGTACGGTTCAATCGGCACGTGTCCATTCAGGTGCGCCACCACCTGCAGCAAATGATCCACGGCAATCACTTTCAATCCAGACGCCAGGCACGCTTCCTCGGCATTGGCTCGGGGCACTATCACGGTGCGCCCAGCCTTGCGCGCTGCTAGTGCTGCCGGCAGCACGCCTTTCACCGCCCGCACCTCGCCGGAAAGCGCCAGCTCCCCCAGGCACTCCACCTCATCGAGCATCAACGCCGGCACCTGCACGCTGGCCGCGAGGATCCCCAGCGCAATCGCCAAATCAAAACGCCCGCCGTCCTTGGGCAGGTCGGCGGGCGCGAGGTTGAGGGTGATGCGACGTGCTGGGTATTGCAGCGCCGAATTTAAAATGGCACTGCGCACGCGGTCTTTGCTCTCTTTCACCGCCGTCTCCGGCAAACCCACCAGTGTCAGTGATGGCAGGCCATTAGCCATATGCACCTCGACGGTGACGGCAGGAGCTTCGACGCCGACCTGGGCGCGACTGTGGACGATGGCGAGGGACATGCTCGTTCCTTGAAAGGGAGGGCCGCTTCCTGCGGGTTCTTCAAGGGTAGACGAGGTGTGGAAGAGCGAGGCGGGGGAGGTTTTACAGAACGTATCTATAGTGCGATGCAAAACAAATGTGGGAGGGGCTTGCCCCCGATGGCGATGCATCAGCCAATATTAATGGTGACTGACACACTGCTATTGAAGGCAAGCCCCCTCCCACATGGACTGCGTTTATTCAGTCGACGTTGGTGTCAGCCGCGCTTCCAGTTCCGCCACTTTCGCCTCCAGGCTCTCCAATCGCGCACGCGTGCGGGCGAGCACCACCATCTGGCTATCGAATTCTTCGCGGCTGACCAGGTCGAGCTTGCTGAAGCCACTTTGCAGCAGGGCCTTGAACTGGCTTTCGATTTCGTTACGGGGCAGCGGGGTGTCGCCGCTGAACAGGCGAGAGGCGTGGCCGCTCAGGGCGTCGAGAAAGTCTTTGGGCGCGAGCATGGGAAGTATTCCGGAAAACAGTTGGCCGGCAGTGTATCACGCAGCGTCTCATAGTCTTTTCACGTCCCCGCTGCGCACGCTTTTCGCGCAGTGGGGCGGGCAGTCGCGCACTGTTTTGATGCGCATTGCCGCCGCGCAAACGCCCCGAGGGTGGGCACAAGTGGGCAAAGGACTGTTTTCAGTGGTTTTTACGGAGCTGGCAAGGTTTCTGCTTAGACGATCATGACCCATGCACTGACGCAGTCGCTGTGACGAATGCAGTGCGCCGAGGGATCAGGGGGTAAAGGTTTCGTCACCAGTGGTTCGCTGGCGTCGTGACGGCATATGCCGAGGCGACGATGCGTTACAAAGCCAGGCGCTGCGCTTAGACTTGAGACGGGTTTGTTTTCCTGGGGCAAGTCCACCAATTCGGGAGAGAGTTTTCATGAAGCTAGTCACTGCCATCATCAAGCCGTTCAAGTTGGACGATGTACGCGAGTCGCTGTCCGAGATCGGCGTGCAGGGCATTACCGTTACTGAGGTCAAGGGCTTCGGTCGGCAGAAGGGTCATACCGAGCTGTATCGCGGCGCGGAATACGTGGTCGATTTCCTGCCGAAGGTGAAGATCGATGTCGCCATTGACGACAAGGATCTTGATCGGGTTATCGAGGCGATAACCAAGGCGGCCAACACCGGCAAGATCGGTGACGGCAAGATCTTCGTGGTCAATCTGGAACAGGCTATTCGCATCCGTACCGGCGAAACCGATACCGACGCAATCTAAGCCGCCAAACCCCAACGCCCCAGGAGAAAACAATATGACTCTGCGTAAATTCGCAGGGCTCGGAGCCCTGCTGTCCATCGTAATGCCAGGCCTGGCCATGGCGGCAGATGAAGTGGCTGCTCCAGTCCTCAACTCCGGCGACACTGCCTGGATGCTGACCGCCACGGCACTGGTGCTGTTCATGACTATCCCTGGCCTGGCGCTGTTTTACGGCGGCATGGTCCGCTCCAAGAATATCCTGTCGGTGATGATGCAGTGCTTTGCCATCACTGGCCTGATCAGCATCCTGTGGGTCGTCTACGGCTACAGCATCGCGTTCGATACCACCGGTATGGAACAGGGCGTGGTCAATTTCAATTCCTTCTTCGGCGGCATGGGCAAGGCGTTCCTGGCGGGTGTCACCCCGGCCAGCATTACCGGGCCTGCGGCGCTGTTTCCGGAAGCGGTGTTCATCACCTTCCAGATGACCTTCGCCATCATCACCCCAGCGCTGATCGTCGGTGCTTTCGCCGAGCGTATGAAGTTCTCCGCGATGCTGATCTTCATGGCGATCTGGTTCACCCTGGTCTATGCGCCGATCGCGCACATGGTCTGGAGCGGCAACGGTGGACTGATGTGGGATTGGGGTGTGCTGGACTTCGCCGGCGGCACCGTCGTACATATCAACGCCGGTGTGGCCGGCTTGGTGGCGTGCATCGTGCTCGGCAAGCGCAAAGGCTTCCCGACCACGCCAATGGCCCCACACAACCTGGGCTATACTCTGGTGGGCGCGGCCATGCTCTGGATCGGTTGGTTCGGCTTCAACGCTGGTTCTGCTGCGGCAGCCAACGGCACTGCGGGCATGGCGATGCTGGTTACCCAGATCGCCACCGCCGCTGCGGCACTGGGTTGGATGTTTGCCGAATGGATCACCCACGGTAAACCGAGCGCACTGGGGATCGCCTCGGGCGTGGTGGCCGGCCTGGTCGCTGTCACACCAGCCGCTGGCACCGTGGGGCCGATGGGCGCCCTGGTGATCGGCCTGGTCGCCGGCGTGGTGTGCTTCTTCTGCGCTACCAGCCTCAAGCGCAAGCTTGGCTATGACGACTCCCTGGACGCCTTTGGCGTACACGGTATCGGCGGTATCGTCGGTGCGATCCTCACCGGTGTGTTTGCAGCCCCGGCCCTGGGCGGCTTCGGCACCGTGACCGACATTGCTGCCCAAGTCTGGATCCAGTGCAAAGGCGTCGGCTTCACTGTGATCTACACGGCGATCGTGACCTTCGTCATCCTCAAGGTACTGGACATGGTCATGGGGCTGCGTGTCACCGAAGAGGAAGAGGCGGTAGGCCTCGACCTGGCGCAACACAACGAGCGCGGCTACAACTTGTAAGCACATGAAAAAAAGATGCCCGGCTTGCCGGGCATTTTTTTGCCTGGCGTTTGTCTGTGGCTAAAGGTGCGTGGGTTTTTTGTCGACTTTGTGATGGGATCCACGCGGCACTTTCAAGGGTGCAAATGTCTTACAGCTATGAAGGCGTATTCGGCACTTTGTTTTTTCCCAGAGCGCGCTAGAATGCGCGCCGATGGGCGGAGAACTGTATGTGGCAACAGACCCTGATTACCCTGCGGGCCAAGCCCCGGGGCTTTCATCTAGTAACGGACGAGTTGCTTGCCGGCTTGCCTGAATTAAAGTCGTGTCGTGTGGGCCTGTTGCATCTGTGGCTGCAGCACACCTCGGCCTCGTTGACCATTAACGAGAATGCCGACCCGGCGGTTCGCCGTGACTTCGAGCGGTTTTTCAACCTGCTGGTGCCGCAAGGCAGCGCCGGGTTTGAACACAACGACGAAGGTCCGGATGACCTGCCGGCGCACTTCAAGGCCAGTCTGCTGGGCTGCCAGCTGAGTTTGCCGGTCAAGGCCGGCCGCTTGGCGATAGGGACCTGGCAAGGTGTTTATCTGGGCGAGCACCGTGATCATGGCGGTGCTCGTAAAGTCCTCGCCACCTTGCAGGGTGAAGAGGCATAAGCCACTGGTTATCCGGTGGATGTTGATTTTTTTCCGGCGACCTCGACAGAGGGTGAAGCTGGGCTATAACTAATCTGCTTTTCGCAAGTCATGAGGTAGAACATGAGCGACGATGATCTGGAACAAGACGACCTCGAAGTAGGTGATGAAGATGAAACCGAAGAAGGTCTTGAAGTAGCAGCGGAAGACGTTGCTGACGATGTCGATGAGAGCAGTGTCGATGAGGCGAGCCCCAAAGCCAAAGGCAAAGCCAAGGCTGCGGTCTCGGTAGACGAGCTGCCGAGCGTTGAAGCCAAGAACAAAGAGCGCGATGCCCTGGCCCGTGCGATGGAAGAATTCCTCGCTAAAGGCGGCAAAGTGGTCGAAGTCGAGCCCAACGTGGTGGCTGATCCACCGAAGAAGCCGGACAACAAGTACGGCAGCCGACCCATCTGAGGTCTGCCTCCTGCTTGCCGAAAAAGCCCGCCGTCGCTGCGGGCTTTTTCACGCCTTATGACTTGTTCAAGCCTTGTGGTGTTCTAAATGTGGGAGGGGGCTTGCTCCCGATCGCGGTGTATCAGTTGCCACATGTGCTGGCTGAACCACTGCTATCGGGAGCAAGCCCCCTCCCACATTTTGATCTGCGGTGTTACTGCCAGCTCTGCAGCAACTCCGGCAACTCCGTCAGGCTGTGAATCTGCGCATCCGGGCGCTTGTCACCCTCCCAAGTCTTGCCCGCCGGGTTAAACCACACCGCCCGTAACCCGGCCTGCTGTGCGCCGGCGATGTCATCTCCAGGGTGATCGCCCACATGCACTGCCGCACTGGCATCCACGCCGCCCCGCTGCAACGCCTCTTCAAACAAGCGAGCATCCGGCTTGGCGATGCCGATATCTTCGGCGCGCAAGGCAAAGTGAAAGTAGTCCGCCAGGCCCACGCGCTGCACATCCGCGTTGCCATTGGTGATCACTCCCAGCAAAAAGTGCTGGCGCAGCGCTTTGAGCATCGGCTCGGCTTCCGGGAAAACGGTGAGCTGGTGGCGTGCATGGATAAACGCTTCAAAGCAGACATCCGCCATCTGCGCAGCTTCTGGTTGGGGATAACCGGCTTCCTCGAACGCATGCACCAAAACACGATGTCGCAACAGGCTGATGCGGTGTTTGAGTTCAGGATGGCGCTGCAGTACTTGCTGGCGCAGGCTGGCGAAATGCTCTAGGGGCAAGTCCCCGACCTTGGAGGCGTTGACCGCCAGCCATTCGCGCATTGACGCTTCGGCGCTGATGATGACGGGTACGTTGTCCCAGAGGGTGTCGTCCAGGTCGAAGGTGATCAGCTTGATACTCATAAGTCGCCACCCTTGATGCGTTTGGCCCGTGGATGGGCGCTGTCGTACACCGTTGCCAGATGCTGGAAGTCGAGATGGGTGTAGATCTGCGTGGTCTTGATATCGGCGTGGCCGAGCAGTTCCTGCACGGCGCGCAGGTCCTGGGAGGACTCCAGCAGATGGCTGGCAAAAGAATGCCGCAGCATATGCGGATGCAGATTCTGCCCCAACTCACGCGCACCAGCGGCCTTGACCCGCAACTGAATCGCCCTTGGCCCCAGGCGCCGGCCTTGCTGGCTGACAAACACCGCATCGTCCACAGGATTGGTCAACAGGCGCAGCGGCAGCCATAGCTCGAGAGCTTCCCGGGCCTTCCTGCCGACTGGCAGCACGCGGGTCTTGCTGCCTTTGCCGAGGACTTGCACCAGGCCATCTGCGAGGTCCAGTTGATCGAGGTTAAGGCCGGTCAGCTCCGACAGGCGCAAGCCCGAGGAATAGAACAGTTCAAGGATCGCCTGTTCGCGATGGGCCAGGAAGTCATCTTCCACGGCGCCATCGAGCAACTGCAGGGCGCGGTCGGTATCCAGGGTCTTGGGCAGGCGTCGTTCGCCTTTGGGCGGGGACAGGCCATTGGCCGGGTCGTGGTCGCACAAGCCTTCGCGATTGAGGTAGTGGTAAAGGCCACGCACCGCCGACAGCAAGCGAGACAAGCTGCGCGAGGACTGGCCTTGCTGGTGCAGCCGTGCGATCAGACTGCGCAGGGCCTGGATATCCAGGGCCTTCCAGCTGCTGACGTGCTGTTTTTCGCAATAGGCCAGGACCTTGTTCAAGTCCCGACGATAGGCTTCGAGGGTGTGGGGCGACACCTGGCGCTCGTTGCGCAGATGAGCGCAGTAGGCGTCCAGTTGCCGCTCCATGGTCAGCGCACCGCGCGCAGGGTGGTGGTGTGGCGTGGCAGGACGCGGCCCAGCACTTCTGCGATGTAGGTCAGGAACAAAGTGCCCACCGAGCTCTTGTAGTGTGCAGGGTCGCGGCTGGCAATGGCCAGTACGCCGTGTAAGCCCTGATGGCTGAGGGCAATGACTGCGGTAGAGCCGATCTGCTTGCGCTGTTCGGCCCCGAACAGGAAGTCCAGTTCATGTTCGCGCAAGGTGCCGCTGACGGTTTTGCCTTCGGAAAGAAGGCCACCGATGGCCGTCTGCGCCTCGCCACCTGTGACCCAGCGACCCACCGGCATTGGGTTATCGCTGAACAGGATCAGGCTGACAAAAGGCACCTGGAAATCCTCGCGCAGGCTGTCCTCTACGGCGATCACCGTTTCTTCCAGGCTGGCGGCGTCCATCAGGGTCAGGATCAGGCGGCGGGTCTTGTCGAACAAGCGGTCGTTGTCGCGGGCCACGTCCATCAGATGGGAGAGCCGATGGCGCATTTCGATGTTGCGCTCGCGCAGGATCTTCATCTGCCGCTCCACCAGCGACACGGTGTCACCGCGCTGGTGGGGGATACGCAGGGCCGGCAGCAACTCTTCGTGCTCTACGAAGAAGTCCGGATTAGCCTCAAGGTACGCCGCGACAGCAGCGGCCTCCAGGCTTTGACTCGGGGTAGCGTCTGCGGGTACTTGAGGCTTATCGGTCATTAGCTTGGCTCACTCATAGACGGACCTGTCCTTCGTATACGCGCGAGGCCGGCCCGGTCATCATTACCGGGTGGCCTGGGCCTGCCCATTCGATGGACAAGCGTCCGCCGGGCAGGTCGATCAGCAGCGGCGAATCCATCCACCCCTGGCTGATCGCGGCCACGGCAGCGGCGCAAGCGCCGGTGCCGCAAGCCTGGGTTTCGCCGGCGCCACGTTCCCATACGCGCAATTGCGCACGGGTACGGTCGATCACCTGCAGGAAGCCCACATTGACCCGTGCCGGAAAGCGCGGGTGATGTTCGATCTTCGGCCCCAGTTCGTGTACCGGGGCGTTATTGATGTCGGTGACCCGCAGTACTGCATGGGGGTTGCCCATGGACATGGCAGCGATATCCACGGTCTTGCCATCCACATCCAGCGGGTAGCTGAGGGCCTGCTCGGTGGCCTGGAACGGAATATCCGCCGGCACCAGGCGTGGCGCGCCCATGTTGACGCTGATCTGGCCGTCACTGCGGATATCCAGTTCGATCACGCCGCCTTTGGTCTCGACGCGAATCTGGCGCTTGGCGGTCAGGCGCTTGTCGAGCACAAAGCGCGCAAAGCAGCGCGCACCGTTGCCGCACTGTTCCACTTCGGAACCGTCGGAGTTGAAGATCCGGTAGCGGAAATCCACCTCCGGGTTGCTCGGCGCTTCAACCAGCAGCAACTGGTCGAAGCCGATACCGGTGTGGCGATCGCCCCACTGTTTGGCGTGCTTGGGCAGGATGTGCGCGTGCTGGCTGACCAGGTCGAGGACCATGAAGTCATTGCCCAGCCCGTGCATCTTGGTAAAACGCAGCAGCATGGTTTACTCCGGCAGCAGGCTTTCGCCAGCATACAACTGGGCTACCGTCTCGCGGCGACGCACTTCAAATGCTTGATCACCGTCCACCAGCACCTCGGCGGTACGCCCGCGGGTGTTGTAGTTGGAACTCATGACAAACCCGTAGGCACCGGCCGAATGCACGGCCAGCAGGTCACCTTCTTCCAGGGCCAACTGACGATCCTTGGCCAGGAAGTCGCCGGTCTCGCAGATCGGGCCGACGATGTCATAGGCGCGGGCAACGCTTGCGCGAGGCGTCACGGCGGTGACATTCATCCAGGCCTGGTACAGCGCCGGGCGGATCAGGTCGTTCATCGCCGCATCGACGATGGCGAAATCCTTGTGTTCGGTGTGCTTGAGGTACTCGACCTGGGTCAGCAGTACACCAGCGTTGGCGACGATATAACGGCCTGGCTCGAACATCAGGGTCAGGTCGCGGCCTTCAATGCGTTCGCGCACGGCCTGGATATAGTCGGCGATCGCCGGTGGTTCCTCATCGCGATAACGCACGCCCACGCCACCACCCAGGTCGATGTGGTGCAGGTAGATGCCGCACTCGCCCAGGCGGTCGATCAGCGCCAGCAGGCGGTCGAGCGCATCCAGGAAGGGGGGCAGGGTGGTCAGTTGCGAACCGATATGGCAGTCGACGCCCAGCACTTCCAGGTTCGGCAGTTGGGCGGCGCGGATGTACACGTCTTCGGCGTCGGCGATGGCGATGCCGAACTTGTTCTCTTTGAGACCGGTGGAAATGTACGGGTGGGTGCCGGCGTCGACATCCGGGTTGACGCGCAGGGAGATCGGCGCGCGAACGCCCATTTCGGCGGCAACGACTTGCAGGCGCTCCAGTTCGTCGGTGGATTCGACATTGAAGCAATGTACGCCGACTTCCAGGGCGCGGCGCATGTCATCGCGGCTCTTGCCGACCCCGGAGAAGACGATCTTGTCAGCCTGGCCGCCGGCGGCCAGTACGCGTTCCAGCTCGCCACGGGACACGATGTCGAAACCGGCGCCCAGGCGCGCCAGGACATTCAGTACGCCCAGGTTGGAGTTGGCCTTGACCGCGTAGCACACCAGGTGCGGTACGCCGTCGAGCGCGTCGGTGAACGAGCGGTATTGGGCTTCGATATGCGCACGGGAGTACACATAGGTCGGGGTGCCAAACTGCTGGGCAATCGCGGACAATGCCACGCCTTCCGCGAACAGCTCGCCGTCCCGGTAGTTAAAAGCGTCCATAAGTGTCCCTTAGTAGGTGTCGTGCTTATGCGCTTTTGACGGCTTTTGCGACGATTGCGCCTGTTCATTCGGGTCTTTGCTGTCATCGGGAAGGTACAGCGGGCCTTTTTGACCACAGGCACTGACGAGACAGGCGACCGCGACGAGCGCAGCAAGGGAAGAGATCAGGCGCTTCATGGCGAAATCCTTGAATATGCATTAATTGCGCCCGAGTATACCGACCACCCGCCAGCTTGCCTATGCGCCGCAATACCCGTCCGGCGGGGGTTTGCCGAGATGACTGGGAAGCGGGTTACGCTGTTAGAGGATATTTCGTACTGCCATCTGTAATGAAATCGGTATCCTTTGCAATCGGCGAAGCGCGTCCGTATCGTGCGGCGCTTGAGCAAAACCAGACACTTTTGAGGTTGCCACGATGAGTTTGACCGAAGCCCGTTTTCACGACCTGGTGGATACCACACAGGAGAAGCTGGAAGATATTTTCGACGACAGCGGCCTGGATGTGGATCTGGAAAGCTCGGCCGGTGTGCTGACCGTCAAGTTCGAGAGCGGCCAGCAACTGATCTTCAGTCGCCAGGAACCGCTGCGTCAGCTGTGGCTGGCGGCGCGCTCCGGTGGCGTTCACTTCGACTACGACGAAGAAAGCGGCAAATGGCAGTGCGACAAGAGTGAAGAGTTGTTGGGTGAGATGCTCACGCGTCTGGTCCAGGAATATACCGGCACCGAGCTGGACTTTGATGAGTTGGGGCAGGACGAGATCTGACCGTGACCCAGCCTTTACCCGTACGCCCGCCCAAGCCGCTGTTCAGCAATGTCAGCCCGGCGGTGCCGTCACCTTGTATCAGTTTGTGTCGCCTGGACGAACAGAAGGTTTGCCTCGGTTGCTTCCGCCATGTGGAAGATATCCGCGAATGGCGTTCCGCCGACGATGCGCGGCGCCGGGTGATCTGCGCCGAAGCTGAGCAACGCAAGGCACGCGCCTGACGTCGTCTTGTTTATTTGTGTCGCTGTGGTAGTGTCCGGATACACCTCAACTCATCGAGGTCCGCGAGAACCCCGCCTTTTCCTGGCGGGGTTTTGCTTTTTTGTGCAGAAAAAAAGGAGTCTGCCTGAATCATGACCGCACCTTCCATCATTCTTACCCGTCTCGACGTGCAGCGTCTTGAGCAACTGATCGACCGTGTAGGCGAGGACTCGCCGGGCGTCGAAGCCCTTCAACACGAACTCGACCGCGCCGAAGAAGTGGTTGGCCACGATGAAGTGCCTGCAACTGTCGTGACCATGAACTCCAGCGTGCACTGCCGTGAGCAAGGCAGTGGCAAGGACTACCACCTGACCCTGGTCTACCCCAAGGACGCGAATGCCGACGAAGGCAAGATCTCGATCCTCGCGCCGGTGGGCAGTGCCTTGCTGGGCTTGCAAGTGGGCCAGCATATCGACTGGCCTGCGCCGGGCGGCAAGACACTCAAGCTTGAACT
This sequence comes from Pseudomonas sp. FBCC-B545, assembly GCF_059134095.1. Lineage (NCBI taxonomy): Bacteria > Pseudomonadati > Pseudomonadota > Gammaproteobacteria > Pseudomonadales > Pseudomonadaceae > Pseudomonas > Pseudomonas sp. FBCC-B545. The sequence continues at coordinate 215,710 of NZ_CP101441.1, forward strand.
GCTCAACGTCGAAGGCCAGCCCAAAGATGGCGGCGCCTTCACGCTCTAGATCTGATCCAGCGCCGCATTGAGTGACTGTTCCAGTTCTGCCTTGTAGCGCAGGTACAGATTGCTCGGGCTCTGCACGTCCCCCAGCAGGCCCGACAAATCCAGATCGGTGATATAGCAGCGGTATCGTTCGGTTTCCTGGCGCTGCGCGACGATCTCCTGGGCTACCACGGCAAACAGTTGGTCGCCGAATTCCAGCTCGGAAAATTCCCGCTGATTGCAGTACAACGTAATCCCCACCTGGCCCGGCGCGCCCTTGCCGATAATCGCCTGCACGTCATAAAACGGCTTGTCGGCAGGATTTTGCGGGGCTGGCCTTGGCTCGACGCGGCGCGCGCGGGAGTTGCCTGAGGGCAATAGCTGGTAGTACAGGGTGTGAATCTCACCCAGGGGTGGCTGCGCGTCCAGGGACGATAACGCCTCTCGGCGATAAAGGATCGATTGCAGGAAGCGCTGCAGTGGCGCCAGCAGGCTCTGTTCATCGTGGAATGGCAGGCGCTGCTGCCAAAGGGCATTGAATTCGTCGAGCACGTATAGCTCGGCGAAGCCTTCGTTGACCCGATAGAACACCTGCACGCAATCGGCCAGGCCCATGGGTAGCAGCAACGCCAGGTCGTGGTCTTCCAGGGCCATGGCGTCCAAGTGCCACGGGCTGTAGCTGGCCAGTTCCTCACTGAGGTAGGCAATCAGCGCGTCCTGGGTGGGCAGCGGCACATGAGTGGCCTGGCCCGGTGTCAGTTCCATCACGTGATAGTGCTGCTGCACCTGAAGCAGGTAGCGGTGATTGCCCTGGCTGAGCAGCAGGTTCTGCGCAGTGTCGAATACCTCCTCCACACGCTGGGCAATGAACTGCGCACGGTTGTGACAGAAGCAGCGCACCCGCAGCCGTGGCAGATGATCCGATGGCAGTTGGTTGAGGTAGTCGCGTAGACAGTCGAGCAGCGCGTGGGGACCGTCGTAGCGGCTGACCATCACCTCGTTCCAGCTATTGAGCGTGACCTGGTCCAGGGTCAGCACCAGGTTGTCGCGTACACCGGCATAGCTCAGGGAGTCAGTGCGCTCGGTGGTCATCAGGATATTCAGTTCGCGATGATGTTTGAGCGGGTCGACGCCGACGTTGATCAGCAACAACACTTCTTCCGGCACTGCCGGACGCAACAGACGGACTTCATCGACGCTGGCCAGGGGCAGGGCAATGGTCTGCTGCAGGCTACCCAGCAGGTTGAACAGCTCAAACTCGGTCATGTCACTGGTGCCAGGGTGCAGCGCCAGGCGCGTACTGCTGTCGATCACCCCGTTGCGGTGGCACCAGGTAAGCATTTCCAGCAGGTCGCGGCTGCGTTTGATCGGCGCGAAGTGCTCCCATTCCAGGGCCGTGAGGTTGCCGTTATACAGGCCCCAATGGTGCTGGCCGGCTTCCTTGCGGTTGGGCGACTGCACCAGTGTCAGGGTATCTTCGGCCAGGTCGGGGGCAATACCGGGGTTGATGAACTCAACCTTGCCGGCCTTGCGCTCAAACGCTGCATATAGGCGCCGGCCCAGCACATTGAGGTCACGCTTGTTGATCAGGCTGACGGTCTGTTCGGTACGGGCGAACTGGGTGAGGAAGCGATAACTGTAGTTCAGCTCATTGACCAGGGCACGGCGTTCGGAAGCGACTTGGCGCACTTTCCACTGGCTGCGGCTGTCCAGCAGGGCCAGTTGGCGTTGGTCCCAACCCCACTCAAGAGCCAGGCGCTCGAGCAGCAGCCGTTGCCAACCGGTAGTGCGCTGGCCGACGCTGAGCTTGCGGTTGACCTTCAGGTACAGGCTGCGTCGCACCAGTTCCAGGCGCTCTGGCTCGTTGCGAGCCTTGAGGTACTCCTCGATGCGGCGGTAGACCATGATGTAAGGGTCCAGCTCATCCAGATCGACCTGGTTGGCGAACACCGCCTGTTTAAAACGCAGGCTCAGGCATTGCACGTTTGGGTGTTCGCTGGCGTAGACCTCGGTCAGCAACAGCTTGAGCACCGACTTGTAGGGGGATTCGATGCCCTTGAACAATTGCCACAGCCCGGCACCCATGAACTCGCCCGGCGGGATGTGGGCCAGGTGGCCAAGGTCTAGGGTCTCGTCGGCGCGGATGAAACGCTTGGACATCAGTGTGTGGGTAAATTCGGCGTAGCGGCGTTCTTCATACACCGGCACCAGCCACCAGATCGGCGTGCGCCCGGCCAGCCATATGGCGGTGCGGTAGAACTCGTCCAGCAGCAGGTAGTGCTGGGTGGTGCCGCAATCGTCGGAACTCAGTTGCGTGTCGCGCTCACCCAATACGAAGCGCGTCGGCTCGATCAAAAAGAAATGCGCTTCGGCGCCCATGCCCAGGGCCCAGGCCTCCAGCAATTGGCACTTCTTGCGCAGCTCGGCCAGTTCGTTGTCGTTCAGATCGGGCGCATGGCACACCCACACATCCATATCGCTTTGATCGGCCTGGGCCAGCGTGCCGAGGCTGCCCATCAGGAATAGGCCGTGGATCGGTCGAGGCGGGTTGCCGTGGCGGGGCTTATAAGAGAACGAGCGGGTCAGGCGCTGGGCTTCGGTCAGGGCCTGATCGTCAGGTTCGAAATTCGACAGCCCGGCCGGGGTGGTGCTGGAGACGTAGCCCGGTAACAACGGGTGATTGACGTGGAAAAATAGCGGCAGGAGGGTCAGCACGCTTTGCTGGCGCGGGGTCAGCCCCTCGACGGCACGGGCCATGCGCTCTTCATTGAGTGCCATGAAGCGCGCGCGCAACTGGGTCAGCACCTTGCGGTCGATGCCTTCGTCCAGGTCGGGGCGGATTTCATGGGTGCGGGTCATGTCGAACTCGGCGGCTCGCAGGGCCCGACATGGGCGGCCGTGTAGGAGTTTACAGCCAGAAGCGTAGGAGTTTTAGAGGGGAAATGATTTTGGTGTCAGAATTTTCGCCGTTGCGCAGCAACACCCGTGGAATCCGCAAGGGCGTACTCCACGGGCGGTATCAGTTATCAGGCGGCTTCTTTGGTCGAGCTGGTGGTCAGGATAGTCAGCAGGGTTTGCGCTTGTTCGGCGGCGTCACGACCCAGGCTGGTCAGATAACCGCCATCCGGCTGGTCGATCAGTTTTTTCTCGAACAGGCGCTTGGCAGCGGCAATGGCGGCAGGAGCGGCAGTCTGGTGGACTTTCAGACCTTCCTGGGAACTGCCCAGGTTGAAGAGTGCAAGGATTTCCAGTTCGGCAACCAACTCGGGTGTATACGACATAAGGACTCCAGACTTTCTAAATTTATTAGAGGCTAGCAAGCCATAAGGTGAACGCACTTTGGCGGGCTGTCCAGTGAGAAAGTCGTAGGTATTGATATGGCGCAGATTTGTGGCGAGGAAGCGGGCTTCCCGGCCACGCCAAGGCTGGTTTCAGTTGTTTTCAGGCGGTAGTTCAGGGAGCGCTCGCAACGCCGTTTCATACCATTCGGTATCGAAAGCACGGTCTTCCTCGAGCATCTTGTCTATCTCAACAGCCAGCACATGGGCCATGAGGTTCAAAATGTCTTCGCGCTCGTAACCTACCAGGGTCAGTTTATTGAAGGTGGCCTTGGCGGCAGGCGGGTTGTCGCTTTCGATCTGGTTTTCGATGGCCTGGGTCAGCGTGCTTTCGGTGAACTCTTCTTCGTCGTTATCAATATCGGTCGGCTCGCTCATGGCAGGCTCCTTAAGGAAAGGACGTCAGTCTACCGCCATTCAGCTAGGTGATGCTGCTGGTCAGCCCGGCTTCGGGCATCTATAACTCTTGCAGCCAACCCCGCACCCGGCCTGGAGGCTTTGCGATGCTCAAGCTTTACGGATTTTCGGTCAGCAACTACTACAACATGGTGAAACTGGCGCTGCTGGAGAAAGGGCTGCCTTTCGAAGAGGTGCCTTTTTATGCCGGGCAAACCCCCGAAGCGCTGGCGATAAGCCCCCGCGGCAAGGTGCCGGTGCTGGGCGTGACGCAGGGATTTATCAACGAAACCAGCGTGATCCTCGAATACATCGAGCAGACCCAGGAAGGCCCAGCGCTGCTTCCGGCCGAGCCGTTCCAGCGTGCCCAGGTGCTGGCGTTATGCAGGGAGATCGAGCTGTACATCGAATTGCCTGCCCGTGCCTGTTTCGCCGAGGCGTTTTTCGGCATGCCGGTGCCGGAGGCGATCAAGGAAAAATCCAAGGCCGAGTTGTTGCTTGGGATCGCTGCGTTAGGTCGGCATGGTAAGTTCGCGCCTTATGTGGCGGGTGAGAGCTTCACGATTGCAGATTTGTATTTCATGTTCAGCTTGAACCTGGCCTGCGGCGTGGGTGAGAAGCTGTTTGGGCTGGACTTGCTGGCGCAGTTGCCGCAAGCGAAGGCATTGCTGGGGCGCCTGAATGAAATGCCCAATGCGCAGAAGGTGGAGGCGGACAGGCAGGCGGCGATGCCGGCATTCATGGCGATGATTGCGGCCAAAAAATAATCAATGTGGGAGGGGGCTTGCTCCCGATGGCGGTGTATCAGGTAAGAAAACCTTAGCTGACCCACCGCCATCGGGAGCAAGCCCCCTCCCACAGTTTTAGCGGCTGGCGAGCAATTCTTTGCCGCGTACTACGGCAGCCTTGACCTGTGCTGGCGCAGTACCGCCCACATGGTCGCGGGCATTCACCGAACCTTCCAGGGTCAGCACGGCAAATACATCCTGCTCGATCTGGTCGCTGAACTGGCGCAGTTCTTCCAGGCTCATTTCCGCCAGGTCCTTGCCGGTGTCTACGCCATATTTAACCGCGTGGCCGACGATTTCGTGACAATCACGGAACGGCAGGCCACGGCGTACCAGGTAGTCAGCCAGGTCGGTCGCGGTGGAAAACCCGCGCAGGGCTGCTTCACGCATCATCGCGTGCTTGGGCTTGATCGCCGGGATCATGTCGGCAAAGGCACGCAGCGAGTCGCGCAGGGTGTCGGCGGCGTCGAACAGCGGTTCCTTGTCTTCCTGGTTGTCCTTGTTGTAGGCCAGGGGTTGGCCTTTCATCAGGGTCAACAGGCCCATCAGTGCGCCGAATACCCGGCCGCTTTTGCCCCGTACCAGTTCGGGCACGTCGGGGTTCTTCTTTTGCGGCATGATCGAGCTGCCGGTGCAAAAGCGGTCCGGCAGGTCAATGAACTGGAACTGCGCGCTGGTCCATAGCACCAGCTCCTCCGAGAAACGCGACAGGTGCATCATCGCAATGCTGGCGGCGGCGCAGAATTCGATGGCGAAGTCACGATCCGACACGCCATCCAGGGAGTTGCCGCCCACGGCGTCAAAGCCCAGCAATTGTGCGGTGTACTCGCGGTCGATCGGGTAGGTGGTACCCGCCAGCGCGGCGCTGCCCAATGGCATGCGGTTGGCGCGCTTGCGGCAATCCACCAGGCGCTCGTAGTCGCGGCTGAGCATTTCGAACCAGGCCAGCAGGTGGTGGCCGAAGGTCACCGGCTGTGCGGTCTGCAAGTGGGTGAAGCCGGGCATGATGGTGTCCGATTCACGCTCGGCCTGCTCCAGCAAACCTTTTTGCAGGCGGGTGATTTCGGCCAGGATCAGGTCGATTTCATCGCGCAGCCACAAGCGGATATCGGTGGCTACCTGATCGTTACGGCTGCGGCCGGTGTGCAGTTTCTTGCCGGTTACGCCGATGCGGTCGGTCAGGCGCGCCTCGATGTTCATGTGCACATCTTCCAGGTCGACGCGCCAATCGAACGTACCGGCCTCGATCTCACCGCGGATGGTGGTCAGGCCGTCGATGATGCTGTCACGCTCGGCGTCGGTCAGCACGCCGACCTTGGCCAGCATCGTGGCGTGGGCGATGGAGCCCATGATGTCGTGGCGGTACAGGCGCTGGTCAAAGGTGACGGAGGCGGTGAAGCGGGCGACGAAGGCGTCGACGGGTTCACTGAAGCGGCCGCCCCAGGACTGGTTGGTCTTGTCGGTGCTCATGGATTCGCTCGTGATCTGTTTGAAAGAGGCATGGAGGTGTGCCGGCGATAATAACAGGGTTGCCCTTGGTGGCGGTGTTGCGGGTGCCTGGCAATTTTATTTGCGCCGTAGATGGCTAAGTGCCTTGCCGCCGACCGCATCCGGGACGAGACTGGAGGCAGGTACTTGTTGAAACGATATTTGACGATTGAGCAATATCGTCTTGGTGAGCGTCTACAGTTGCACTGATAGTGTGTGAATGCACCAAAGTCGACTGATGCGGTCATAACCAGACTATCCATTAAACAGGGGGGTATTCGGATTGTGTATCAGTGAACCCTACGACGATGCCCGACGGCAGCAGGTCCTGGGCGCAATTGAACAGGTCCGGGTAAATTTGGGTGCCGCTCTCAGGGCACTTTTTGCCGCTCGCGCTAGTCTTAGCGTGGATCGCTGTGACGTAAGTCACCGCACCTGTCTACGCTATCCTTGTGCGAGACTCACGCAGGAATCCAGCGCAATATGAATGTCCTGATCGTTGATGACGAACCCCAAGCCCGCGAGCGACTGAGCCGTCTGGTCAGTGAACTCGAGGGTTATACAATCCTTGAACCGAGTGCCGCCAACGGTGAGGAGGCGTTGACCCTGATCGACAGCCTCAAGCCCGACCTGGTGCTGCTCGATATCCGCATGCCGGGCCTCGATGGCTTGCAAGTGGCCGCTCGCCTGAGCGAGCGTGAATCGCCACCGGCCGTGGTGTTGTGTGCGGCTCAGGATGAGTTTTCTGCACAGACGCTCGAAGACAGCACTGTCAGTTTTCTCGTCAAGCCGGTCAACGCCGAAGCCTTGCTCAAGGCTTTGAAGAAAGCCGAGCGACCCAATCGCGCCCAGCTCGCTGCCTTGACCCAGCCGGCCGCCCAAAGTGGTAACGGGCCACGCAGCCACATCAGTGCGCGCACCCGCAAGGGCATCGAGCTGATCCCCCTTAGCCAGGTCGTCTACTTTATTGCCGATCACAAGTACGTGACCCTGCGTCATGAGTTGGGCGAGGTATTACTCGATGAGCCGCTCAAGGCTCTCGAGGACGAGTTTGGCGATCGCTTCGTGCGCATCCATCGCAACGCGCTGGTAGCCCGTGAACGTATCGAGCGCCTGCAACGTACGCCCCTGGGGCACTTTCAGCTATTCCTGAAGGGACTCAACGGCGATGCACTGATTGTCAGTCGACGCCACGTCGCCGGCGTGCGCAAGATGATGCAGCAGCTTTAGCCCAAGGGCTGCGGCGCGGTCTGCATTCCTTATCCCGGTGCGATGTGGCCAGGGAGGCCCCGCACTTGCTGATTCAAATCAAAGCGTATTTGCCTGAGCTGTTATTATCCGCTGTAACTATTCAGTTCGGATTGATCCATGTCCTCTCGCGAAATCCGCATCGCCACCCGTAAAAGCGCCCTGGCCTTGTGGCAGGCCGAATACGTCAAAGCACGCCTTGAGCAGGCCCATCCGGGCCTCAAGGTATCCCTGGTGCCCATGGTCAGTCGCGGCGACAAGCTGCTCGACTCGCCACTGTCGAAAATCGGCGGCAAAGGCTTGTTCGTCAAGGAGCTGGAAACCGCGCTGCTGGAGAACGAAGCCGACATCGCCGTGCATTCGATGAAAGATGTGCCCATGGACTTCCCTGAAGGCCTGGGCCTTTTTTGCATCTGCGAGCGCGAAGACCCGCGTGACGCCTTTGTTTCCAACACCTACGCATCCCTGGATGAATTGCCGCTGGGCAGTATCGTCGGCACCTCCAGCCTGCGTCGCCAGGCTCAGTTGCTGAGCCGGCGCCCCGATTTGCAGATCCGTTTCCTGCGCGGCAACGTCAACACTCGCCTTGCCAAGCTCGACGCCGGTGAATATGACGCAATCATCCTTGCCGCTGCCGGCTTGATCCGCCTGGGCTTCGAAGAGCGCATCACGTCAGCCATCAGCATCGAAGACAGCCTGCCCGCGGGCGGGCAGGGCGCGGTCGGCATTGAATGCCGCACCGCCGACAGCGAAATCCACGCACTGCTCAAGCCCCTTGATCACGCGGATACCGAAGTGCGTGTCACCGCCGAGCGTGCCTTGAACAAGCATCTCAATGGTGGCTGCCAAGTGCCAATCGCCTGCTATGCCGTGCTCGAAGGTGAAAACCTGTGGCTGCGTGGCCTGGTCGGCGACCCGGACGGCGGTACGCTGCTGACCGCCGAAGTGCGCGGCCCGCAACGTGATGCCACGGCCCTGGGCATCCAGGTCGCCGAGGAGTTGCTGGACAAAGGCGCTGGCGCCATCCTGCAGAAAGTCTATGGCGAGGCCGGCCCGCAGTGACCGATTGGCGCGTGCTGCTGACGCGGCCTGCCGAGGACTCGATGGCCCTGGGGGCCTTGCTGTCCGAGGCTGGTATCTACAGCAGCAGCCTACCCTTGCTGGAAACCGAAGCGTTGCCGGTCACGCCCGAGCAACAAGCGTTGTTCGGCGCGCTGCAGCGCTATTGCGCGATCATTGTGGTGAGCAAGCCGGCCGCGCGCCTGGCCTTGCAACGATTGAAGAGTACTCCGGCGCCAATGCCCTGGTTCAGCGTTGGGGCGGCGACGGCGCAGATACTGGCCGATCATGGCCTCGATGTTCACTATCCAGCCACTGGCGATGACAGCGAGGCCTTGCTTCAATTGCCTGCATTGCGCGAGGCTACTGCCCGGCCGGGTGCAAGGGTGCTGATCCTGCGCGGCGAAGGCGGGCGGGAGCTGCTGGCAGAGCGTTTGCGCGAGCAAGGTGCTAGTGTCGACTACCTGGAATTGTATCGACGTTTTCTTCCGGCTTACGAGACGGGCACGCTGATGCAGCGCATCCAGTTGGAACGCTTGAACGGCCTGGTGGTCAGCAGTGGGCAGGGTTTTCTACACTTGCAGGCCATGGCCGGCCCCGATTGGCCAGAGGTGGCACAGCTGCCATTGTTCGTGCCCAGTCCGCGTGTCTATGAGATTGCGCGGGCTGCTGGCGCAGAAAAAGTTGTGGATTGTCGTGGCGCGAGTGCCGCGGCTTTGTTAGTGGCGTTAGGGAGCTATCCCGTTCCCACTCTCTGATACGCAAAGGACGGATACGTGAGCGAAACAGCCTTGCCTAAAGATGAAGCTCAGCCCGCGCTCGATGCGCCGGTCGAGACACCGGTCAGCGCGCCACGCCGTGGCAATGGCCTAGCCATTGTCGCCTTGCTGCTGGGCGCTGCGGGCGTAGCCGCCGGCGGCTGGGGGATCTGGCAGGTCCGCGCCCTGCAAGCCAGCAGCCAGCATCAGCTGGGCCAGGTGCAGACACTGGATGACCAATCCCAGAGCCTCAAGCAAAGCCAGCAACAGTTGGCCGCTCGCCTGGCGCAGTTGCCGGGCGCGGATGAGCTTGAAGAGCGCCGCCGCCTGGTCGCCCAACTGCAGGGTGATCAGCAGCGCCTGAATCAGCGTCTGGAAACCGTATTGGGCGCCAGCCGCAAGGACTGGCGGCTGGCCGAAGCCGAGCACCTGATCCGTCTGGCCAGCTTGCGCTTGTCCGCCTTACAAGACATCAACAGCGCTCAGTCGCTGGTTCAGGGCGCCGACGAAATTCTTCGCGAGCAGAGCGACCCAGGCGCTTTCGCCGCGCGCGAGCAACTGGCCAAAAGCCTGGCCGCGCTGCGTAGCACCGAGCAACCGGATCGTACCGGCCTTTACCTGCAGCTGGCGGCCTTGCGTGACCAGGTCGTGCAGTTGGCGGCGATTGCGCCGGAGTATCAACTCACCGAGCCTTCCTCCCAAGGGCGTCCTACCAGCGATACGGAGAACTGGTTGAGCCAGTGGTGGGAGCAGGTTTCCCGTTACTTCCGCATTGACTTCAATCCGGATGACAACATCCGCCCATTGTTGGCGGGCCAAGGCTTGAACCAAGTGCGACTGGCCCTGAGCCTGGCGCTGGAGCAAGCACAATGGGCCGCACTGAATGGCGAATCGGCGGTGTACAGCCGCTCGCTGGGTGAAGCGCGCAGCGTGTTGCAAGACAACTTCAACCAGGACAACCCGCAGAGCAAGGCGATGCTGGCGCGTATCGCTGAACTCGAACCCAAGGCCGTTTCGGTGGTGACGCCAGACCTGGCGGCGAGCCTGGCCGCAGTGCAGGCGTACCTCGAACGTCGTCATCAGTCTGCCGATGATGCCAAGGCCTCGGCTGGCCAACCGGCGACCCAGGAGTAGAGCTGATGAAGCGTTTCTATGTGATCCTGGTGCTGGCGATTGCGGTCGCACTGGCGCTGGGTGTGGGCATTTCGAAACACACCGGCTACGTGCTGATTACCTATCCCCATTTGCTGCATTACGAATCGAGCCTGTGGGCTACCTTGGTGGCGGTATTTGCCATCGGCCTGGCGATCTACCTGGTGCGCGTGTTGTTGAGCCTAGTCACCACATCCAGTGGCTTGGTCAATCCCTGGTCGCGGCGCAACCGCAGCCGCCGTGTGCAGATTGCTATCGAGCAAGGCCAGATGGACCTTGCCGAGGGCCGCTGGGCCAGCGCCGAACGGCATTTGCACCGCGCCGCGGAAGCAGAGCGCCAGCCGTTGTTGTATTACATCGGCGCCGCCCGTGCGGCCAATGAGCAGGGCCGTTATGAGGAGTCCGATGGCTTGCTCGAGCGCGCCCTGGAGCGCCAGCCCCAGGCCGAACTGGCGGTTGCACTGAGCCATGCGCAATTGCAGATGGACCGAGGCGATACTGAAGGCGCCCTGGTTACCTTGCAGGCGATGCACGAGCGTCATCCGCACAACGCGCAGGTGCTACGACAGTTGCAACGCCTGCATCAGCAGCGTGGCGATTGGTCGTCGGTGATTCGCCTGTTGCCTGAACTGCGTAAGGACAAAGTGTTGCCTGCGGGCGAGCTGGCCGAGCTGGAGCGTCGCGCCTGGGGCGAGAACCTCAGCCTGGCTGCTCAGCGTGAAGAGCAAGGTGAAGCGGGCTTGCAGTCCCTCGAACGGGCCTGGGAGCAATTGACTTCGGCCCAGCGCCAGCAGCCACAGCTGGTGCTGGCGTATGCCGACCAGCTACGTCGACTTGGCGCGGATGCCAAGGCCGAGGAGGTACTGCGTGGTACGCTCAAGCGCGGCTATGACAGCCACTTGATCCGGCTGTATGGCCTGCTGCGCGGCAGTGATCCTGCACGTCAATTGAAGTTTGCCGAAGGCTGGCTCAAGGATCATCCTGGCGATGCCAGTTTGCTGTTGACGCTGGGCCGCCTCTGCCTGCAAAACAGTCTGTGGGGCAAGGCACGGGACTATCTGGAAAGCAGCCTGCAAGTGCAGCGTAATCCTGAAGCCTGCGCCGAGCTGGCCCGCCTGCTGGCCCAGTTGGGCGACACCGAGCGCAGCAACCAATTGTTTCAGGAAGGCCTGGGGTTGCTGGACAATCGTCTGCTGTCCTCGCCGCTGCCAGTCCCTGTGCGAGTTTGAAGTAGGAAAGGGTGAACAGATTGGCTCCGACCTATCTGACACCCGGTCCGCCAAGCCCCCGTAAACACTTGGCTTAAGCGGTGTTGTTACTAATTCCTACTTGTTGTAATTGGATTTCCTCCGGGCTCTGGCGGGATGTCCTTACGTTTTCGCGGAATAGTCTGCTCTAGGGCGTATTGAAAGGGGTCGGGCCTTTACTCTACCGTAGCGTCCTATCTCTTGCAGTGCGGATAAACAATGTCTTTGGCCCCTTTACGCTCTTTGTTTTTCCTGGCGTTCATGGCAGGTGCGCTGACGTTGGGCGCGTCCTTTTATCTGGAATATGGCGCGCTGCTACAGCCTTGTTTTTTATGCCAGGTACAACGCCTGTTGCTTGCCACGTTTACGTTGATCAACCTGGTCGCTGCTCTTTATAACCCTGGGCGCTTGGGCGTTTGCCTGTATGGGCTGGCGAGCATGGGATGTGCGCTGCTTGGCGCCATTACCGCGGGGCGCCAAGTGCTATTGCAGAGTATGCCGCCAGGCCAGGTCCGGGATTGCTGGCCCAACCTGCAATCCATGATTGAGAGCCTGTCGTTCTGGCAGGCCATGCGCGCAGTGTTCAACGGCACTGTCGATTGCGTCGAAATCACCTGGACGCTATTTGAACTGAGCCTTCCCGAGTGGAGCCTGTTGTTCTTCGTAACCATGCTGATCCTGGGCTCCATGCAATTTTCAAGGTTGTTATTTTGTAGGCATTTGCGCCCTGCAGGGCCATGAAAACCCAACGCAGGTTGTAGGAGTGGATTAAACACTTGTATGAACTTTCTCTCCTGCGTACCTTGAAGCCACAGTCGTGCGGGCATAATCTGGCCCGCACGCGTTATCCAAACCGTTTGTCAGACGCGGCCTTGTCCGGCTGCTGCTTTATCCTCGAAGTGTTGCGCAGGTACATAGCAGCAGCACCCCTATAGGGAAGAGAGATCATCATGCTGGAAAGTTGTCAGAATGCTCAGGAACGCTGGGGTGGGGTGCACAAGCTGATCGACAGCTGGTTGAAGGCACGCCACGAACTGGTTCGGGCCTTTGATGCTCTCGGTGCCAAGCCCGAAGCATTGGGTGCGAATCGCGAGCCATTGCAGGATTTCTGTGGAGTACTGGTGGATTACGTATCGGCAGGCCATTTCGGCGTCTACGAGCAACTGACCAAAGAGGCGGAAGCCTTCGACGACCAGCGTGGCCTCGACCTGGCAGAGACTATTTACCCGCGCATCGATGTGATCACGGAAAAACTGCTGGCGTTTACCGACCTGTGTGATGCAGGTAAATGTGTAGCGGAAAAATTCAAAGAGTTGGGTGCGCTGCTGCATGAGCGTTTCGAGTTGGAGGACTGCCTGATCGAAGTGCTGCACAACGCTCACAAGGAAGAGGCGGCCACCCAGGTCTGAACCTTGGCGACGATATAAAAAACGGTGCGCATGTCGCACCGTTTTTTTATGGGTCAGTGGCGAATGCCGAGCAGTTCAATCTCAAACACCAGCGGAGTAAAGGGTGGGATCAACTCACCCGCTCCATCTGCGCCATAGGCCTGGGGTGAAGGAATTACCAGGCGCCATTTCGCACCCACCGGCATCTGTTGCAACGCACTGCTCCAACCGCTGATTACGCTGTCCAGGCGAAACCATTGCGGCTGCGTACTTTTGTCGAAGACAGTTCCGTCGGGTAGTCGCCCCACGTATTTCACCTGCACCTCATCGCTGGCCAGCGGTTTATTGCCTGTGCCAGGCGCCAGCTCGGTGAGCAGGATCCCGTCTGCCAATTCGCGCACGCCAGTGACGGCTTTTTCCTGAGTCAGAAATTGTTGTTCGGCGGCGAGCGCTTTTTCGCTTTGAGGGATTTGGGCGTCGGCGGCGTTCTGTGCTTCGTGCTGGGCGAGTATCTGTTCGATACGAACGTTGTCCAGCGCAAGCGGCTTGCCTTGGTAGGCCTGCCTGAGGCCGTCCACCAGTGCCTGGATCTGTAGGTCAGGGACTTCCTGGCGCAACCGTTCGCCGAGGCTTGCGCCGAGACTATAGGCAAGATCATGCGGATCCGAGGCAGTGGTTTTTGACGACGGTTGGTCGCTCGCATCGGCTACGCAGATCACTAAGCCAAGCACTAGAAAAAGGTAACGCGACATGGACAGTCTCCCGGCTTAAGTGCGACGGATTATGCCAGTGTGAGAGAGTAAAAAGTGGCGCGGTTTTTCGTTATATCGACAAGAATTTTCGTACGGTGCAACGCAAGGCAAACGATACTGTCAACATGCCCTAGCGGCGGTAAGAGCAGAGGGCTAGTATGAGCCGCACCCACGTCAGCCAGGAGGTAAACCATGTCGGCCAAACAGAAGCCTGTAAATACCCCGTTGCACTTGCTCCAACAACTTTCGGGCAGCCTGCTCGAACATCTCGAAAGCGCATGTTCCCAGGCGTTGGCCGATGCAGAAAAACTGCTCGCCAAACTGGAAAAACAACGCGGTAAAGCCCAAGAAAAACTGCACAAGTCCCGCACCAAACTGCAAGACGCCGCTACAGCCGGCAAGTCCAAGGCGCAAGCCAAAGCCAAGGATGCCGTTAAAGAACTTGAGGACCTGCTGGATGCCCTCAAGGATCGTCAAGCTGAGACCCGCAGCTACATTTCCCAACTCAAGAAAGACGCTCAGGAAAGCCTGAAGCTGGCCCAGGGCATTGGTCGTGTGAAGGAAGCCGTAGGGAAAGCGCTGGGTGCTCGTACCCCTGCAAAAGTTGCAGCCAAGCCGGTTGCGAAAACTGCTGCTGCGAAACCAGCCGCCAAGCCAGCGGCCAAAACCGCTGCTGCGAAACCAGCCGCCAAGCCAGCTGCCAGAACCGCTGCTGCGAAACCAGCCGCCAAGCCAGCTGCCAGAACCGCTGCTGCGAAACCAGCTGCCAAGCCAGCGGCTAAAACCGCTGCTGCGAAACCAGCCGCCAAGCCAGCGGCTAAAACCGCTGCTGCGAAACCAGCCGCCAAGCCAGCGGCTAAAACCGCTGCTGCGAAACCGGCCGCCAAGCCAGCGGCTAAAACCGCTGCTGCGAAACCGGTCGCCAAGCCAGCTGCCAAAACTGCTGCTGCGAAACCAGTCGCCAAGCCAGCGGCTAAAACTGCTGCTGCGAAACCAGCCGCCAAGCCAGCGGCTAAAACCGCTGCTGCGAAACCAGCCGCCAAGCCAGCGGCTAAAACCGCTGCTGCGAAACCAGCCGCCAAGCCAGCTGCTAAAACTGCTGCTGCGAAACCAGTCGCCAAGCCAGTTGCTAAACCTACTGCCGCGAAACCAGCCGCCAAGCCAGCTGCGAAACCTGCTGCCGCGAAACCAGCCGCCAAACCCGCGGCTGCAAAACCAGCACCCGCCAAGCCAGCCACTCCAGTAGCACCTGCTGCCACTGCGACCGCTTCAACCGCTCCAACCGCATCGACCGGCAGCACCCCTGCATCGATAGCGCCAAGCACCACCCAAACCAACGCTTCTTAAGTGTTGGCGACTACGACGCGCAGCCGCTGCAGCGCGTCGTGGTCAAGGTTGGCGGCTTCGGTCGCCAAGCCTTCAAGCCATCCGTACTGACCCACCCCCTCATTGATAGGCCATGCCTGCGCCAGCGTTTCCAAGCGCATCAGCAATGCTCGCTCGGCTTCCATTTCTAGAGTCTTGACCCGCTCCCGTAGCGATGCCAGTTGCGTATCCTGCTGCGCCATGGTTCGCCATTGCACACGCACTTGTCGCAACGGTTCGACCACCTGTTTCCGCCAGGGGCGAGCTAGCTGCTGCAATGCCTGCACGCGTTCGAACGTATACGCCACCCCTCGTTGTTCCAGCCACGCACCACACAGCAACAGGCACACATCCGCTCCTTGCTCCTGCAAGCGCAGGCAAGCAGCCTCTACACCCGGGCGGGCGTAGGTCGAGAGGGCAAAGCTCCACAGGTCAGCGCACATATTCACACCCAAGCCAGCGGCCAACGAAGCTGGTAGACTCCGCCGCCATTATGATCCGACTTCAAAGCCTAACATTACAGCGTGGCCCGCAACGTCTTCTTGAAGACGCCGAGCTGACCCTGCACGCCGGTCACAAAGCCGGCCTGATCGGTGCCAACGGCGCCGGCAAATCCACGTTGTTCGCCTTGTTGCTGGGTGAGCTGACCCCGGACTCCGGGGACTGCCTGCTGCCGGCCGACTGGCGCATCGCCCATATGCGCCAGGAGATCGACACCCTGGACCGCATCGCGATCGACTACGTGCTCGATGGCGACCTGCGCCTGCGCCAGGTGCAACACGACCTCGCCGAAGCCGAAAAAACCCAGGACGGTGCCGCCCAGGCCCGCCTGCACGCCGAGCTGGACAGTGCCGACGGCTATACCGCCGACGCCCGTGCCCGCAAGATGCTTGCCGGCCTGGGTTTTACCAACGAACAGATGGACCGCCCGGTCGCCGACTTCTCCGGTGGCTGGCGCATGCGCCTCAATCTGGCCCAAGCGCTGATGTGTCCTTCGGACCTGCTGCTGCTCGACGAACCGACCAACCACTTGGACCTTGATGCGATCCTGTGGCTGGAAGACTTCCTCAAGAACTATCAGGGTACGTTGCTGCTGATTTCCCACGACCGGGATTTCCTCGATGCCGTGGTCGATAACATCGCCCACGTCGAACAGAAGAAGATCACCCTTTATCGTGGCGGCTATACCGCGTTCGAACGCGCCCGCGCCGAGCGCCTGGCCCAGCAGCAACAGGCCTATGAGAAGCAACAGGCGCAACGTGCGCACATGGAAAGCTACATCGCCCGGTTCAAGGCCCAAGCCACCAAGGCCCGCCAGGCCCAGAGCCGGATCAAGGCTCTGGAGCGCATGGAAGAGCTGTCGGCGGCCCACGTCGATTCGCCGTTCGACTTTGTATTTCGCGAATCGGTGAAGATCTCCAGCCCGTTGCTGGACCTCTCCGATGCCCGCCTGGGTTATGGCGACAAAACCATCCTGGAGAAGGTCAAGCTGCAGCTCACGCCAGGCGCTCGTATCGGTTTGCTGGGCCCCAACGGCGCGGGCAAGTCGACGCTGATCAAGAATCTCTCGGGCGAACTTGAGCCGCTGGCAGGTCGCCTGACCCGTGGCGAGAACACGGTGGTGGGTTACTTCGCCCAGCACCAACTGGACTCGCTCGATTCCAAGGCCAGCCCGCTGCTGCACCTGCAACGCCTGGCACCGACCGAGCGCGAGCAGACCTTGCGTGATTTCCTCGGTGGTTTTGACTTCCGTGGTGCGCGCATTGATGAGCCCGTGCTGAATTTCTCCGGAGGCGAAAAAGCCCGGCTGGCTCTGGCCCTGATCGCTTGGGACCGCCCGAACCTGCTGCTGCTCGACGAACCGACCAACCACCTGGACCTGGAAATGCGCCTGGCGCTGACCATGGCCCTGCAGGAATTCAGCGGTGCGGTATTGGTGGTCTCCCACGATCGCCATCTGCTCAAGAGCACCACCGATAACTTCCTGCTGGTGGCTGACGGTAAGGTCGAAGAGTTCGACGGCGACCTGGACGACTATGCGCGCTGGCTGACCGACTACCGCCTGCGTAATGCGCCGGCCAGTAACACGCCGGTCAATCCAGACAAGACCGACAAGAAAGCCCAGCGCCAGGCTGCCGCCGCATTGCGCCAGCAGTTGGCCCCGCACAAGCGTGAAGCCGACAAGCTGGAAGCCGAGCTGGGCAAGGTGCACGAGCGCCTGGCCAGGATCGAAGCCAGCCTGGGCGACAGCGCCGTGTACGAGGCCGCGCGCAAGGATGAACTGCGCGACCTGCTGGCCGAACAGGCCAAGCTCAAGGTGCGCGAAGGGCAGTTGGAGGAAACCTGGATGGAGGCCCTCGAGTTGCTCGAAACCCTGCAAGCGGAGCTGGAGGCGCTGTCCTGATGGAAGCGTTGCAACTGCCGTTGCCGGCGCAATGGGTCGAGCCCGTATGGATCGGCGTGCAAATCCTGCTGATCCTGCTGGCCGGCTACCTGGCCCAGCGCTTTGTCGCCAAGGGCCTGACCCGCCTGGGTGAGCGCTACCCGCTGCCGCCGCAGTTACTGATGCCCCTGCGTGGCGGCCTGCGCTGGCTGATCATGGGCAGTGCGCTGATCTTTGTGCTGGGCCGCCTGGGTGTGTCCGCCACTGTCTTATGGACGGCGCTGTCGGGGTTTGTCGCGGTGGCGGCAGTGGCGTTCTTCGCCATGTGGTCGGTGCTGTCCAACCTGTTGTGCGCGATCCTGATCTTTACGGTCGGGCCGTTCCGTCTCGGTGACATCGTCGAACTGGTGGACACCGTCGACAAACCCGGCGTGAAGGGGCGGGTGGTTGCGATCAACCTGCTCTACACCACGTTGATCGAAGTCGAGGAAGCCGGCACCAGCAGCGCGATGGTGCAGGTGCCCAACAGTTTGTTCTTCCAGCGTTCGGTGCGACGTTGGCCAGGGACACATATGTTTCCAGGCGATCGTTAGCGTTTCATCTAACAAAATTCTATAGCCAGCCCTCGCTCGGTGGAGTTAGCTTAAGGCACAACCGCTAACTCCCTTCTGAGGTGCGCAATGGCTCTCGACACATGGCTGGCCTTCTTCCTGGCCAGTTGGATCATTTCCCTATCCCCCGGCGCCGGTGCCATCGCCTCGATGTCCAGCGGCCTGCAATACGGTTTCGCGCGTGGCTACTGGAACGCCATCGGCCTGCAGATTGGCCTGGCGATGCAAATTGCCGTGGTGGCGGGCGGCTTGGGCGCCATTCTGGCGGCGTCGTCTACCGCGTTCTATGCGATCAAATGGTTTGGTGTGGCCTACCTGGTGTACCTGGCCATCAAGCAATGGCGTGCCTTGCCCATGGACATGACCGATGACGCCGCCGTGCGCCCTATCGGCAAGCCGATGGCGATGATGTTCCGGGGTTTCCTGGTCAACGCCAGCAATCCCAAGGCCCTGGTGTTCATGCTGGCGGTGCTGCCGCAGTTCGTGAACCCGCAGTCGCCGTTGTTGATCCAGTACCTGATCCTCGGTGCGACCATGATCAGCGTCGATATGATCGTGATGGCGGGGTACACGGGGTTGGCGTCGAAAGTCTTGCGCCTGTTGCGTACACCTAAACAACAGAAACGCGTAAACCGTACCTTTGCAGGTTTGTTCGTAGGTGCGGCGGGCTTCCTCGCCAGCCTGCACCGCGCTACGGCATAACTGAAGAAACCAAATCAAAATGTGGGAGGGGGCTTGCTCCCGATGGCGGTGTATCAGCTTAGAAATTTTTGGCTGACACACTGCTATCGGTAGCAAGCCCCTCCCACATTGGTTTTGTGGTGATATGAAATAACACCTTGAGTCGAATCCATTAAAGCTCAACAATAGTGTTACTTCGTATTTCCACTTGAGATCCATTCATGACTGCCCCTTTCCGCTTTCTCGCCTGGCTGCTGTTGCCGGCGATGATGTCGTGCAGCTTTAATCTCTTGGCCGCAACCGCCGAGGGCGCGCCACAAGCCCTGCATTTGCTGGACTACATTGGCGCCGACTACCCACCGACGGTAGAAGCGGGCAAGGTGGTGGACGACTCGGAATACCGCGAGCAGGTAGAGTTTCTCGGGGTATTGCAGGGCTTGGTAGCCGATTTGCCGGATAAGCCCGAGCGGGCCGAGCTGGTAACCGGCGTTGATGAACTGTTGGCAGCGGTCACCGCCCGCCAGGACGGCGCAGGCGTGGCCCGTCAGGCCCGTCAGTTGGGCGCCAAGCTGGCGGTGGCCTATGAAGTCAGCCAGGCCCCGGCCATCACGCCCGACCCTACACGCGGCGCGCGGCTGTACGCTCAGCACTGTTCGGTCTGCCACGGTACGGCCGGTGCCGGTGATGGCCCGGCGGGCGTGGGCCTCACGCCGCCACCCGCGAACCTGCGCGATGCTGCACGCCTGGATCGCTTGAGCCTGTATGCGATCTACAACACCCTCGGCCTGGGTGTCGAAGGCACCGATATGCCGTCGTTCGCTGATCAACTGGACGACCGCCAGCGCTGGGACTTGGCTACCTACATCGCTGGTTTCACCGCCGACCCGGCTGCCGCCAAAAGCGCGCAGGCGTTCAACTTGGCCGACCTGGCGCGCCAGACCCCCAATGAAGTGCTCGCCGCCAATGGTCCGGCCGCTGCCGCGGCTTTCCGCGCCCAGCGTGCGCAGCCGCCGCAGGTCCAGCGTGGCCCCGCGCAGTTGCTCGACTACACCGCCACCACCCTGGACAAGAGCCTTGCCGCCTTCCGCAACGGTGACCACGAGCAGGCCTACGACCTGTCGGTCGCCGCTTACCTCGAAGGTTTCGAATTGGTGGAAAGCTCCCTAGATAACGTCGATGCCAATGTGCGCAAAGACACTGAGAAGGCCCTGATGGCCTATCGGCAATCATTGCAGGACGGTTTGCCTATCGAGCAGGTGCAGCAACGCCTGGACGCGGCCAAGGGCAAGCTTACCGAGTCCGCCGGCTTGCTGGGCGGCGATGGCTTGAGCTGGACGTTGAGCTACATTTCCGGCTTGTTGATCCTGCTGCGCGAAGGTCTGGAAGCGATCCTGGTGCTGGCGGCGATCCTGGCCTTCCTGCGCAATACCGGCCAGCAATCGGCGGTACGTAGTGTCAACGTCGGCTGGGGCCTGGCGCTGTTGGCTGGCTTGGCCACCTGGGCCTTGGCGGCGTATGTGATTGACGTCAGCGGTGCCCAGCGCGAACTGCTCGAAGGCTGCACGGCGTTGTTTGCCAGCGTGATGGTGTTGTGGCTCGGCGTATGGATGCACGATCGGCGTCATGCGGCGGCCTGGCAGAACTACATCAAGAGCAGCCTGGTGGGCGGCGGTGGGCGTTTCGGTTTTGCGGTACTGGCGTTCTTCTCGGTGTACCGCGAGCTGTTCGAGGTGATCCTGTTCTACGAAACCCTGTGGCTGCAAGCCGGCCCGGCCGGGCATAACGCGGTATTGGCGGGTGGGGCCACGGCGCTGGTGCTGCTGGTGGGCCTGGCCTGGGTGATCCTGCGCGGTTCGGCGAAGCTGCCGTTGGCGCTGTTCTTCGGTATCAACGCGGCGCTGCTGTGCGCGCTGTCGGTGGTGTTCGCCGGGCACGGTGTCAAGGCCTTGCAGGAGGCGGGCATCTTCGGCACGCGGCCGGTGGCGTTCTTTGACTTCGACTGGCTGGGCATCCATGCCGATGCGTATTCGTTGGGTGCGCAGGCCGTGGCGATCCTGGCGATTGTGGCGCTGTATGGCCGTAGCCGGCTGACCGAGAAGCGCCGGGCGGCGGCGTAGCATGCGAGTATGGATCGACGCCGACGCCTGCCCTCGTGCGGCCAAGGACCAAGTGGTGAAGTTTGCCCTCAAGCGCCAGTTCGAGGTGGTGCTGGTGGCCGGGCAGAGCCAGATCAAGCCGAGCTTCGCCTGTGTGAAGCTTATCGTGGTCCCCAGCGGCCCGGATGCGGCCGATGACTACTTGGTTGAGCATGCTGTGCCCGGTGAACTGGTGATCTGCAGCGACGTGCCCTTGGCCGACCGGCTGGTGAAAAAGGGCGTCACGGCCCTTGACCCAAGGGGCAAGGAGTTCAGCCCGGCGAACATGAGTGAACGCCTGGCGGTGCGTAACCTGTTCACCGACCTGCGCGAGCAGGGCCAGATGGGCGGCGGGCCACCGCCCCACGGGGAAAAGGACAAGCAAGCATTTGCCAATGCCTTGGATCGCCTCCTTACCCGTCTTATGCGCACGGGTTAGTCATTTTCGTGGGTCAGCTCCAACACCCGATCCACCAGCTTGTTGATGCCTGACGCGACCTCGCTGATGTTTTTGCCGAGCATATAAGCCGGCGTACTCACCAGCTTGCGCGCCTTGTCCTCGACGATGTCCTCCACCGCGCATTCATGATGCGTGGCGCCCATCTTGTCCAGGGCTGCCGCTGTGTCGGCATCGTTGCCGATGGTGCAGGTCACGCCCGGGCCGTAGATCTTCGCGGCCAACGCAGGCGAAATGCAGATCAACCCAACGGGTTTGCCCGCTTCGGCGAAGGCTTCGGCCAGCTCCAGTACCTGCGGGTTGACGCTGCAGGCAGCGCCTTCCACGGCGAAGTCAGACAGGTTCTTCGCCGCGCCGAAGCCGCCAGGCACGATCAGCGCATCAAAGTCTGCGGCGTTGGCTTCGCGAATATCCTTCACTGCGCCCCGGGCGATGCGTGCGGATTCCACCAGTACATTGCGTGTTTCGGGCATTTCCTCACCGGTGAGGTGATTGATCACGTGCAACTGAGCAATATTCGGCGCAAAACATTCGACTTGAGCGCCGCGCTGGTCCAGGCGCAGCAGGGTGATCACGCTTTCATGGATTTCTGCGCCGTCGTACACGCCACAGCCGGAAAGGATCACTGCAATCTTTTTGCTCATGGGCATTTCTCCTGATTCATGGCGTTAAATGTCTACTAATTTGTAACCTGTTGCCAATGGGATCTCACGGCGGGGCACCTAATCTTGATGTAACAAAAATAGACCGGACTAGCCCATGGACTTCGTGCCTTACGCGGTACCGTTTTTCATCGCCCTGATCGTGGTTGAACTGCTGGCCGACCGTTGGCGCGGCGCGCGCAACTATCGAGTGGCGGATGCCATCAACAGCCTCAGCACCGGCGTGCTGTCCACCACCACCGGGTTGTTGACCAAGGGTGTGGGTCTGCTGACCTACGCATTCGCCCTCAAGCATCTGGCGCTGTTCGAGTGGTCGACCCAGAGTGCCTGGACCTGGGTGTTCGCCTTCGTGTTCTATGACGTGTGCTACTACTGGCTGCATCGCATGGGTCATGAGCGCAATATCCTCTGGGCCGCGCATTCGGTGCATCACCAGAGCGAGGACTACAACCTCACCACTGCCTTGCGCCAGACCAGCACCGGTTTCCTGCTGAGCTGGATCTTCTACCTGCCCCTGGCTGTGGTCGGTGTGCCGCTGGTGGTGTTTATCAGCGTGGCGTCGCTCAACCTGCTCTATCAGTTCTGGGTCCACACCCGTCACGTTCCCAAGCTTGGGTGGTTCGAGTGGTTCTTCGTCACACCGTCCAATCATCGGGCCCACCATGCACAGAACGCTCTCTACATGGATCGCAACTACGGCGGGGTGTTCATTATTTGGGACCGGCTGTTCGGCACGTTCCAAGAGGAAGACGACAACGAGCCGGTCATTTTCGGTGTGACCACGCCCTTGGCCAGTTGGAATCCCTTGTGGGCCAACCTGCAGTTCTACGCGCAGTTATGGAATGACGCCCGGCGTACTGACAGCTGGTGGGACAAGTTACGTATCTGGTTCATGCGCACCGGCTGGCGCCCGGCGGACGTCAAAGCCAAGTACCCGATGCCCAAGCCGGACCTGAGCCAGTTCCGCAAATTCGAGGTGCAGTTGGATGCGCGACAGCAGGTGTACGTCGCCTTGCAGTTTGCGGCGTACGTGGGGTTTGGTAGTTATCTGATGAATTTCGGCGAGGCGATGCCCTCGGCGGCGCTGGTCCTGGGTTGGGGAGCCATGGCGCTGGGCCTGTTTACCTTGGGGGTGGCGCTGGAAAATCGCCTGTGGGCGTTGAAGGCCGAGCTGGCGCGGTTGGCGCTGAACGCGCCGTTGGTATGGCTGGCACCGATGGTCGGTCTGTGGCCCGCCAGCAACCTGGCCTGGCTGGCGCTGGCGAGCTACAGTCTGCTGAGCGTGATCGGCCTCTACTGTTGCAGAAGCCGGCTTACTCGACTGGTGTCTTAGGTGTTTCCACCTGGGCTGGCTCTGCAGCGAGCCGGGCCTTGGCCGCGGCACAGGCCTCGCGGGCGATACGGGCATTCCTGAAGCGGCGGCGCAGCCACAGGACGAGGCCCAGTACCAGCAAGGCGCCCAGCACCCACAGTTCGTATTTCTTGACGCTGCCGAGCATGCCCTCCAGCACCGCGCCGAAGTGGTAGGCCGCAGCCCCCAGCGCAGCGGCCCAGATCGCCGCGCCGATCCCGTTGAGGATCAGATAGCGCAACGGCGGGTAGCCGGACAGGCCAATTGCCACGGGCATCACCGTGCGCAATCCATAGACGAAGCGGAAGCT
The DNA here is from genome assembly GCF_059134095.1 of Pseudomonas sp. FBCC-B545. Classification (NCBI taxonomy): domain Bacteria; kingdom Pseudomonadati; phylum Pseudomonadota; class Gammaproteobacteria; order Pseudomonadales; family Pseudomonadaceae; genus Pseudomonas; species Pseudomonas sp. FBCC-B545. The sequence continues at coordinate 239,306 of NZ_CP101441.1, forward strand.
CAGTACCCAGATATCCGGGTGCTTGCGGATATGTTCCAGCGCCTTGTCGCCCATCAATTGCCAGCGCGGCTTGCGTGCCAGCAGCTTGCGGCCATGCTTGCGCCCCATGTAGTACCAGAGCTGGTCGCCGGCGTAGCTGCCAAAGAAGGCAACGACCACCACCAGGTTGATATCCATGTAGCCACGGAACGCCAGGAAGCCTGCGAGCACGAGGATGGTCTCGCCTTCGAAGAACGTGCCGAGGAAGAGGGCAAAGTAACCGAAGTCATGCAGAAATTGTTGAAGCATGGTCTGGGGTGCTGGCGAAATGAACGCGCAGCCTACGCCTTCACGAAGATTCATGAAAGTATCGAGATGTGTCACGAAGTGAACAATTCCTACATAAATGACGAATGCGACTACAGGTCGCATCGATAAGCACAACTGTCATTCCTTCGTCATAATGGCCGCTTATAACTGCAACGCTCGCCCGTAAACGCGGGCTCAGGAGTCTGTCGTGAGCTTTACCCCTGCCAATCGCCTGTTCCCCGCTACCCGCCTGCGTCGCAATCGCCGTGATGATTTTTCTCGTCGCCTGGTACGTGAAAATGTACTGACGACGAATGATCTGATCCTGCCGGTATTTGTGCTCGATGGTGAAAATCGTCGGGAAGCGGTGGCATCGATGCCAGGTGTGGAGCGTTTGACCATTGATCAGTTGCTGATCGAGGCGGCCAATTGGGTCGAACTGGGGATCCCGGCGCTGGCACTGTTTCCGGTGACGCCGTCGGAGCTCAAGTCCCTGGACGCCGCAGAAGCCTGGAACCCACAAGGGATCGCCCAGCGTGCCACCCGCGCCCTGCGCGAGCGCTTCCCGGAGTTGGGCGTGATTACCGACGTGGCCCTGGACCCGTTCACCACCCACGGCCAAGATGGCATTCTTGACGAAGACGGTTACGTTCAGAACGACATTACCGTCGATGCGCTGGTCAGGCAGGCGTTATCCCATGCCGCAGCGGGCGCCCAGGTGGTTGCGCCGTCGGACATGATGGACGGTCGCATCCAGGCAATTCGTGAAGCGCTTGAACTGGCGGGCCATGTCAATGTGCGGATCATGGCTTACTCGGCCAAGTACGCCAGCGCCTACTACGGCCCGTTCCGCGATGCGGTGGGCTCGGCCCTGAACCTGGGCAAGGCCAACAAGGCCTCGTACCAGATGGACCCGGCCAACAGCCACGAAGCCCTGCACGAAGTTGCGGCGGACCTGGCCGAAGGCGCCGACATGGTGATGGTCAAGCCCGGGATGCCTTATCTGGACATCCTTTATCGGGTCAAAGAGGAATTCAAGGTGCCGACCTTTGTCTACCAGGTCAGCGGTGAATACGCCATGCATATGGCCGCAATCCAGAATGGTTGGTTGAGTGAAGGGGTGATCCTCGAATCCCTGACTGCCTTTAAACGTGCCGGCGCCGATGGCATCCTGACCTACTTCGCCGCCCGCGCCGCCCAATTGCTTAGAGAGCAACAATAGCCCTCACAGGAACACTCGATGAATACCGAAGGACTCTCAGAAGTGGCTGTAAAAGACGCTCACCCGGTGGTTGAACAAGTCGCCGAGACCCCGCCGGAACTGGAGCCGGCCGCGCCTGCGGTGGTCGTTGAAGCGCCTGCGCCTGCGCCGGTGGCCGTGGTCACCAACCTGGATGACAGCAGCCTGTACATCCACCGCGAGCTGTCACAGCTGCAATTCAACATCCGCGTGCTGGAGCAGGCGCTGGATGAGTCCTACCCGTTGCTGGAGCGACTGAAATTCCTGCTGATCTTCTCCAGCAACCTGGACGAGTTTTTCGAGATCCGTGTCGCCGGGCTCAAGAAGCAGATTACCTTCGCCCGCGAACAAGCCGGTGCTGACGGCCTGCAACCGCACCAGGCCCTGGCTCGCATCAGCGAGCTGGTGCACGGCCATGTGGATCGCCAGTACGCAATCCTCAACGACATCCTGCTGCCGGAGCTGGAAAAGCATCAGGTCCGCTTCATTCGCCGTCGCCACTGGACCGCCAAGATCAAGACCTGGGTGCGCCGCTACTTCCGTGACGAGATTTCCCCGATCATCACCCCCATCGGCCTCGACCCTACGCACCCGTTCCCGTTGCTGGTGAACAAGAGCCTCAACTTTATTGTTGAGCTGGAAGGTATCGACGCCTTTGGACGCGACTCCGGCCTGGCAATCATCCCGGCACCGCGCCTGTTGCCACGGATCATCAAGGTACCCGAGGAGGTAGGCGGCGCTGGCGACAACTATGTATTCCTGTCGTCGATGATCCATGCCCATGCCGATGACCTGTTCCAGGGCATGAAGGTCAAGGGCTGCTATCAGTTCCGCCTGACCCGCAACGCCGACCTGGCGCTGGACTCCGAAGATGTGGAAGACTTGGCCCGTGCCCTGCGCGGCGAGCTGTTCTCGCGGCGCTACGGCGACGCTGTACGCCTGGAAGTCGCCGATACCTGCCCGAAACATCTGTCGGATTACCTGCTCAAGCAGTTCAACCTGGCCGAGTCCGAGCTGTACCAAGTCAACGGCCCGGTGAACCTGACGCGCCTGTTCAGCATCACCGGCCTGGACAGCCACCCGGAGCTGCAATACAAGCCGTTCACCCCGCAGATCCCGAAACTGCTGCAAAACAGCGAGAACATCTTCAGCGTGATAAGCAAGCAGGACATCCTGCTGCTGCACCCATTCGAATCCTTCACCCCGGTGGTCGATTTGCTGCGCCAGGCCGCCAAGGACCCGCATGTCCTGGCCGTGCGCCAGACCCTGTACCGCAGTGGCGCCAACTCGGAAATCGTCGATGCGCTGGTGGATGCTGCGCGTAACGGCAAGGAAGTCACCGCAGTGATCGAGCTGCGTGCGCGCTTTGACGAAGAGTCCAACCTGCAACTGGCCAGCCGCCTGCAAGCGGCCGGGGCGGTGGTGATCTACGGCGTGGTCGGCTTCAAGACCCACGCCAAGATGATGCTGATCCTGCGTCGTGAAGCCGGTGAGATCGTGCGCTACGCCCACTTGGGTACCGGCAACTACCATGCCGGCAACGCCAAGCTCTACACCGACTACAGCCTGCTGACGTCCGACGACGCGCTGTGCGAAGACGTCGGCAAGTTGTTCAGCCAGTTGATCGGCATGGGCAAGACCTTGCGCATGAAGAAGCTGCTGCATGCACCGTTCACGCTAAAGAAGGGCATGCTCGACATGATTGCCCGCGAGACCCAGTTCGCCCTCGACGGCAAGCCGGCGCACATCATTGCCAAGTTCAACTCGCTGACCGATCCGAAGATCATCCGCGCGCTGTACAAGGCCAGCCAGTCCGGCGTGCGCATCGACCTGGTGGTGCGGGGCATGTGCTGCCTGCGCCCGGGCATTGTCGGCGTGTCGCATAACATCCACGTGCGCTCGATCATCGGTCGCTTCCTGGAGCACACGCGAGTGTTCTACTTCCTCAACGGCGGCGAAGAGCAGATGTTCCTCTCCAGTGCCGACTGGATGGAGCGCAACCTCGACAAGCGGGTGGAGACCTGTTTCCCGGTGGAAGGCAAGAAGCTGATCATGCGGGTCAAGAAGGAACTGGAAAGCTACCTCACCGACAACACCCACAGCTGGAGCCTGCAGTCGGACGGTCGCTACGTGCGTAACACGCCGACCGGCAACCAGAACCCGCGCAGCGCGCAGGCAACGTTGCTGGAGAAGCTGGGTAGCCCGATTCTTGCGGTGAACTAAACCCCAGCACCAGCGAGGTCTAAAAAATGTGGGAGGGGGCTTGCTCCCGATAGCGGTGAATCAGTCGACACATTAGTCGGCAGGGCCACCGCCATCGGGAGCAAGCCCCCTCCCACATTTATCTATCGGTGTGCTTTTTAGCGCAGATTCAGGCTGAACCCCACCCGCGTCAGCCATTCCGCTTCCTGGGCGAAGTCCGCCTGGGTCAACTGGTTTTCATCCAGCCAGCCCTTGGGGAACACCACGTCAAGGCTGTCGCCAACGGCATGCAGTTTCACCTGGGGCATTTCCTGGGTTCCGCGAATGTGGTGGAACAGGATCGCAAAGCGCAACAGCGCGCACAGGCGGATCAGCTTGATGCCGTCTTTGCCAAACTCGGCAAACTTGTCCTTGGGAATATTGCGACGATGGCCGCGCACCAGCAGCGCGAGCATCTGCTGGTCCTCCCGGGAGAAGCCGGCCAGGTCCGAATGCTCGATCAGGTAGGCGCCATGCTTGTGGTAGTGGTAGTGGGCGATGTCCAGGCCCACTTCATGCACCTTGGCGGCCCAGCCGAGCAGCTCCCGCCAGACACCGTCTTCAAGGTCCCAATCCTCGGCGACCTGGTCGAAGGCGTGCAAGGCTTTGCGCTCCACACGAGCAGCTTGTTCCAGGTCGACGTGGTAACGCTCCATCAGCGAGCTGAGGGTGCGCTCGCGCACGTCTTCGTGGTGATGGCGGCCCAGCAGGTCATAGAGCACGCCCTCGCGCAGGGCGCCGTCACAGTGGTCCATGCGTTGCAGTTCGAGGGCGTCGAAGATAGCCTCGAGAATCGCCAGGCCCGCGGGGAAAATGGCGCGACGGTCGGGCTTGATGCCGTCGAAGTCGATTTTTTCCGCATCCCCCAGCTTGAACAGCTTGCGCTTGAGCCACGCCAAACCTTCGGCGTTTACCTCGCCAGTGCCATGGCCACCGGCTTTCAAGGCCAGGCCGATGGCGCGGATGGTGCCGGACGAACCGATGGCTTCATCCCAGGTCAGGCGGTGCAGGGCGTGTTCGATACTCATGATCTCCAGCCGTGCCGCCGTGTAGGCCTGGGCATAGCGCGCCGGTGTGATCTTGCCGTCCTTGAAATACCGTTGGGTAAAACTCACGCAGCCCATCTGCAGGCTTTCACGCAGCAGCGGTTCGAAACGCTGGCCGATGATGAATTCGGTGCTGCCGCCGCCGATGTCCGCCACCAGACGTTTGCCGGGAGTATCGGCCAGGGTATGGGATACGCCGAGGTAGATCAGGCGGGCTTCTTCACGGCCCGAGATGACTTCCACCGGATGCCCGAGGATGTCCTCGGCACGATGGATGAACTCGTTGCGGTTGCGAGCTTCGCGCAAGGCGTTGGTGCCGACGATGCGCACGGCGCCAGGGGGCATGCCGTTGATCAGTTGCGCAAAACGCTTGAGGCAATCGAGCCCGCGTTGCATGGATTCTTCATTGAGCTTGCGCTCGTCGTCGATCCCGGCGGCCAGTTGCACTTTCTCGCCGAGCCGCTCGAGGATGCGGATCTCGCCGTTCTGGGCCTTGGCCACGACCATGTGAAAGCTGTTGGAGCCCAGGTCGATGGCGGCGATCAAGGACAGGTTCTTGGCTTGGGATTGCGGCATGGTTTGGGGATCTCGGTCGATAACCTCGCCATCGTGCCACGATCGACCGCTGACGCCAACGCGTTGTGCTTCGGTAATTTTATGAATGCTGTCTGTAAGGGTGTTTCATTATAAATGTAGGGAGAATTTGTATGTGGCCGTTGAAGAGGTGCTTCGGGGGGGTAAGAGTATTTAATCATATGCGGTGCCAAGATACCCATGACTTTGCTTACAGGGGTTGGAATAGTTTTTTGTCCGATACCTTGCTTGGGACTACTCTGCTAATGGATAAAGGTTATTGCTTGATTTAACCCGATACCACAATAAATGACGTGTTGTCTGATTCAATTGCTAAGCGCCAAGGCGCCAGACTGTCACTCGGCAATTCTGCCTAGGTGTTATTTATTTATCGTTTTGTATTACGGAAGATAAGGCGTTGGGCGACGGAGTCGCCAAGACCGAAAATAAAGAGCGCCTGAGAACTTCAAGTGACAGGACAAACATGAAAAAAATTATTGGATTGACCTTAGGTATTGCGTGCCTGGCTGCGACCCTGAGTGCCCAGGCAACCACCAGTGCCCAGTTGGTCGTCAGGGGCACCATTACCCCCGCTGCATGCAATCTCAGCCTGGCAGGCAGTGGCATCATCGACTACGGTACGATTCGCTCCGGCGAGTTGTCCCGCACGTCGTTCAACCCGCGCGAGGAGAGGACCACTTCCCTTGTCATCAATTGCGGTGCCACACCGGCCAGGTTCGGGCTCACCCTTACTGACCTGCAAGCGGGCAGCAAGGTGACAGGTATCCTGGGGGCAGGCTTTAGCGAAGCGCAAAACTTTGGCTTGGGCATGGTGGGAGGCCGGCGAACCGGTGGTTATTCGGTGACCCTCAGGGACCTGCGGTCGTCCGCAGCGGTGCTGCATCCGATCATGCGCACAGGCCTGGGGGCCTGGCAGAACAGTGATGGCAAAGTTGCCCAGTCGCCAAGCCAGTATTCTTGGCGTAACAGCGTGACTATCACACCGGCCTCTATCAGCCAACTGACCGGCACACTTGCAGTGAAGGCGGTAATCAACAGGGCTCAGGACTTGGATCTGAGCCGCGACGTTTCCATTGATGGTCGCGCCACGCTGGTATTGAGTTACATCTAAACAACTGAAAACAGCCGATCAAGAAACCACTATTTCTTGTTGGCTGTTTTTCTGTGGGCGGTTGATAGCCGATCGTCAACTTCATGAGTTGCGGAGAATGCCGAGTGCGTGGTTTTTTAATAAGTTGTACGCTGCTGTGGAGTGTTTATTTCAGCGCTGTTGCCACGGCAGACGGTATGTTGCCGGAAACAACAGTGGTGGTGCTATATGAAGAAGACGGCGAAGCCACGATCAATATCAAGAATACTGATGAGGGACCGGCGCTGCTTCATTCAGTTGTTGAAAACGTGCCTGAGGACCTGGAGCCGCTACTGATTGTCACACCGCCTATCACTCGAGTGGAGGCAGGGGAGACCCAACTGGTGCGCTTCATCAGTACCTTGAAGGAGCCGCTCAAGACCCAACGGCTCAAGCGTATCTCCTTCGAGGGCATCCCTCAGGCTCGGGCCGCCGGTGGTGCGACCATCGGCATTACCCTGCGTCAGAATTTGCCGCTGATCCTGCATCCGCGGGGGCTGCCGCGGCACCACACGCCTTGGGAGTTGCTGAAGTGGAAGCGTACGGGACAACAACTGGCCGTCCATAACGACAGCGCCTATGTCGTGCGCCTGGCGCCGGATGTGCAACTGCTGCCAAACGATATCTTGGCCACGTTGCCGCGCACCTACATCTTGCCGGGCGAGGTGCTGGTGGCGAAGGTTGACGTAGCCTTGGACGGCGCCGCTGAAGTTCAGATTCAGCCAGCTACGGTCTATGGGTTTTCGGTCGATAGCTACCGGGCTCCGATCAACACCGATGAGGGTTGATCACCCATGATGATGCCTTTGAATAACCGCGTCGCCGCCCCTTCGTTGCCCCGCAGGCCCACATTGCTCATCGGGTTTGCAGCGTTATGGAGCATGCCTGGTCTCGTGGCTGCGCTGGAGATCGGGGAGGGATTCGATCTTGCTGCGCTCACAACCCACGGTATAGACCCCAAGGTTTCCGACTATTTCCGCAGTGCGGCGCGCTTTCGCGAAGGCGTCCAGGTGGTGGGGTTGCGCGTCAATGGAAACCCCCTTGGATTGGTAGATGCCCGGTTCGACGCACAGGGGGGGCTGTGTTTCACCCCCGGGCTGCTGGAGAAGGCTGGACTGGTCAAGCCCCGGGGCATTCTTCTGGAAGGCGTCACGCCGGACCAGGCTTGTCATGATTTCCTCGGGCAGTTTCCGGCGACGATGGTGCGCCTGCGCCCCGGTACTGACGAAGTGGTGCTTGTGGTGCCCACCCAGGCCCTGCGTGAGCCGCAGTGGGAAGCCGGAAGTTTTTCCAGGGGCGGGGCGGCGGCCTTGTTCAACTACGACGTGCTGGGATATGACAGCCACTCGCGCAGCGGGCCGACACGGTTCGTGTCGGCCTATACCGAAGCGGGTTTCAACCTGCAAGACTGGATCGTCCGCAGCCGCCAGTTCTATGTGTCTGATAACGGCAAGACGCGCACTGAACACCTGCATGCTTATGCGCAGCGGGACATCGCCGCGTTGCATTCGACTTTCCAGGCGGGCCAGCTGTCGAGCAATAACCCGCTGTTTGGTGGTATCCAGCTCTCCGGCTTGCAGTTTTTTCCCGATGGGCAGTCCCGGATACCCGCAGGCAACAACAATGCGGTGGTCGAGGGTTTGGCCCAAAGCCAATCTCGGGTTGAGGTGCGCCAGTCCGGCGTGTTGGTCCACAGTACCCTGGTGCCCGAAGGGCCGTTCCGGTTGACGGGATTGCCCCTGCTCAACAGCACCAGTGATCTTGAAGTCAGCGTGATTGACGTGCGGGGCGCCAGGCGCAGTTTTGTTGTACCAGCGGCGTCGTTCGCAGGGGCTGCCCCGGCCGCGCCTGGGTATTATTTCTCGCTTGGCGAACTGCGCAGAACCGCCGGTGAAGAGGGCCCATCACCGGTGATCGCCATGGGCAGTGGCACCTGGGGGCTGGGGCGCGATTCATCCGTGGGTTTTGGTTTGTTGAGCACCGATGACTATTGGGCTGCAGGTGGCAGCCTCAGCAGTGTGTTTTTCCAGCGGGTTTCCGTGAACGCACGACATAACCTGTCCCGAGACAGCCAAAAGGCCGTGTCCGGTTCACGTAGCAGCCTGTCCGCGAGCAGCCCGGTGGTTGCCAATATCGATGTCAACTTCAGTGCAACCACCCAGACGCGCGGTTACCGCGAAGTCACTGACGTGGGGCGTTCGCTCAAAGCCGATGAACTGAACTCGCATTTCAAAAACCAATACACGGCGGGCATGAGCTGGTCCGACTCTACCCTGGGCATATTTTCTCTGAACTACACACGCAGTGCTCAATTTGGCGGGCAAACTAGCGAGCATGTGTTCGCCTCCTGGAACAAGACGTTTGGCCACGCCGATGTTGCAATCATTGCAGATTCGCAGGTGGGTGGCACTCGGACCCGGCGTGGCGCTTCACTTGCCGACAGTGGGCCTGACAGTTCCCTGGGTAACGACCTGTCCTTGCGGTTGCAGGTCAGTGTGCCGCTGGGAGGGGATCGTCGTGTAAGCAGCTTCACCAGTCGCCGTGGGGACCAGTTCACCGCGGGGACTGCGCTGAGCGAAAGGGTCAACGAGTATGTGAATTACGAAGTAGGCGTCGAGCGCGACATCCGGGCCCGGGAGCAATCGGTGCGGGGCCAGGTGGACCTGCTGCCACGCTATACCCGGGTCGCCCTGGGTGTCAGCCGCGATCCCCTGGGCACCAGCTACACAGGGCAGTTGCAGGGCGGAGCAGTGGCTCACCCAGGCGGCCTGACCTTCTCGCCTTATACCGTGCAGGACACGTTCGGCGTCGTCTCGGTCGGCGATATCGGTTCTGCGAAAGTCCAGACACCACAGGGCCCGGTCTGGACCGACTTCAGCGGGCAAGCAGTGATCGCGAGCCTGCCGGCCTACACCAACAGCCGAGTCGAGGTGCAGACCCAATCGTTGCCCAAGCGCGTGGACCTGAAAAACGGCACTCAGGTACTTGCCGCAGGTCGCGGCTCGTTCAACACCGTGGATTTCGACGTAGTGAAAGTGCGTCGAATGCTGGTCACCGCGAACGATCAGCACGGCCGGCCATTACCTCAGGGCGCCTCGGTATTCGGCAAAGGCAATCGTTTCATCACCAGCGTGGTGGGCGAGGGCATGATTTTCCTCAACGACGTCACTGAGTCCCAAACCCTGCGGGTTTCATTGCCGGACTCTTCCACTTGCCTGTTGAACATTGACCCCGAGACCAAGCCAGACAATGACAAATTCTATGAAGCCGCATCGGCGGTTTGCCAAGGTGGTTAAGGCTGCAAGCCTGCCCTTGGCGCTATGTTGCACGTTGCTGGCGCCGTCTGAGGCGTTGGCTGAAAACTGTCGCCTGTCGCTGAGTCAGCCGCGCATCGACTATGGCCCGATACGCAGGGGTGCAGAGGCTCAAAGCACCACAGTGATGCTGACTGTCCGTTCGATCAGCGTGAATGTACTCTGCATTGAGCCAGCGGCCATGGCCCTGCGTTTTGTTGGCATTGCCGCCGATGGACAGGGTTTTCGGTTTGGTCGCGAGGGGCGTTACCGGTTGAGTCTCAAAAATGCCCAAGTGGACGGCCGCCCTGTCGATTGGGCGGTTGCCCATGTGCCTGGCGCGCCAGCCAGCGGCCAATTGCTGCCCGGCCAGGCGGTGGTGGCGCACGCAGCAGGCAGGCCGGTGGTCGGTCGGCGGCTCACTGCCCTGGTGGATATCCATACCGAACTGCCCTCCGATGCCTTGGCGGTGCGCAGTGAGATCCACTTGGAGGGGCAGGGCAGCTTTGAGCTGGTCAGCTCGGCTGTTCCACCGAGCCAATGAAATTGGCAAGCTCGGCGGTTCTTGGGTCGGCAAACAACATTTTCGGGTCGCCGGTTTCATGCACTTTGCCCTGGTGCATGAACACCAGTTTGTCACCGACTTCCCGGGCAAAGCGCATTTCGTGGGTCACCATGATCAGGGTCATGCCGTCCTGGGCCAGCTGGCGCACCACACTGAGCACTTCATTGACCAGTTCCGGGTCCAGGGCCGACGTAATCTCATCGCACAAGAGCACCTTGGGTGACATCGCCAATGCCCGGGCAATGGCCACCCGTTGCTGCTGGCCACCGGACAAGCGATCGGGGAAGGCGTCGAACTTCTCGCCCAGCCCGACCCGCTCGAGCATCTGCCTTGCCAGTTGGGCCGCCTTGGCCTTGGGCACTTTCTGCACCACCTGCGGCGCCAGCATTACGTTTTCACCAACGCTCAAATGCGGAAACAGGTTGAACTGCTGGAACACCATGCCGACTTTCTGCCGCAGGCTGCGCAGGTCGGCGCGGGCGGCATCCAGGTATTCGCCGTCGACTTCGATCACGCCGTCGTTGATCGACTCCAGGCCGTTGAGGGTACGCAGCAAGGTGGACTTGCCCGAGCCGCTGCGGCCGATGATCGCCACCACCTGGCCTTCATCCACCGTCAGGTCAATGCCCTTGAGGACGTGGTGATCGCCGTAATACTTATGCAGGGCCGAAATTCTAAGCAGAGGCATGCAGTCTCCTTTCCAGGTAGCGCGCACTGAGGGACAAGGGGTAGCAGAGCAGGAAATAACCGAGGGCCACCAGGCCATAGACCATGAAGGGCTCGAAGGTGGCATTGGCGAGCATGCCCCCGGTCTTGGTCAGTTCTGTGAAGCCGATGATGGAGGTCACGGCGGTGCCTTTGACCACCTGCACCGAAAAGCCCACTGTGGGCGCGACGGCAATGCGCAGCGCTTGCGGCAGGATCACATAGCGCAGTTGTTCAAGTGGGTTCAGGGCCAGGCTGGCGGAGGCCTCCCATTGGCCGTGGGCGATGGAGTCCACGCAGCCGCGCCAGATTTCGGCCAGGTAAGCGCTGGTGAACAGGGTCAAGGCGATTGCCGCAGCCAGCCAGGGCGATATATCCACGCCGAGCAGGGCAACGCCGAAGAACACCAGGAACAACTGCATCAGCAACGGCGTGCCCTGGAACAGTTCGATATAGGTGCGGGCACTATTGCGCAGGAACGCTGCACGGCTGATGCGCATCGTCATCACCAGCAGGCCGATCAGGCCGCCGCCCACGAACGCCACCACTGACAAGAGCAGCGTCCATTGCAGGCCAGTGAACAGGTTGCGCACGATGTCCCACAAGGTGAACTCACTCATCGGCTGTTCCTCATCACAAATCGCCGGCCGATCCAGTTGAGCAATTGGCGAATCATCAGCGCCATGCACAGGTAAACAAGGGTGGTCAGGGCATAGGTTTCAAATGCACGGAAATTGCGCGACTGGATAAAGTTGGCGGCAAAGCTCAATTCTTCAGTCGCGATCTGCGAACACACCGCCGAACCCAGCATCACGATGATGATCTGGCTGCTCAGGGCCGGCCACACCTTGCCCAGCGCCGGCAGCAACACCACATGGCGGAACGCTTCGAAGCGCGTCATCGCCAACGCTGCAGCCGCTTCCAGTTGCCCGCGCGGGATGGCCTGGATCCCGGCGCGGATGATCTCGGTGGAGTAGGCCCCGAGGTTGATCACCATTGCCAGCACCGCCGCTTGCCACTCGGTGATCTTCAACCCCAGGGACGGCAGGCCGAAGAAGATGAAGAACAACTGCACCAGGAAGGGGGTGTTGCGGATCAATTCAACATACACACCAAAGATCCACGCAAACGGCTGGATCCTCCATGCCCTTGCCACGGCGCCGAGGGTGCCCAGGGCAACCCCGAGGATCGCGCCGATGGCCGTCAGCTCCAGGGTGAACAGTGCGCCGCGCAGCAGCAGGTCGGTATTGGCCAGCACTGGCACGAAGTCGAATTGATAGGCCATCTGTCAGCTCCGCATCAGAGGTCGGCAGGCAGCGGTTCTTTCAGCCACTGCAGTGCATTCTTTTCCAGGCTGCCGTCAGCCTTGGCCGTGACCAGGATCTGGTTGACCTTCTCCAGCAACGCCGGCTCGTTCTTGTTCACACCCACGTACACCGGTGAATCCTTGAGCTTGATCTTCAGCGCGGGTACGCGTTTGGGGTTGCGTTCGCTGATGGCGACCATGACCACGTTGCCGCTGGCGATCAGGTCGACCTGGCCGGCCAGGTAGGCGGCGATGGTCGAGTTGTTGTCCTCGAAGCGCTTGATCGTGGCTTCCTTGGGTGCCACCGCGGTCAGCTCGATATCCTCGATGGCACCACGGGTCACGCTGATGGTCTTGCCCTTGAGGTCATCGGTGCTGCCAATGGCGGCCTCGGGCGGCCCGAACACGGCCAGGTAGAACGGGGCGTAGGCCTTGGAGAAGTCGATGACCTTTTCACGCTCGGGGTTTTTGCCCAGGCTGGAGATCACCAGGTCGACCTTGCCGGTGGTGAGGAACGGAATACGGTTGGTACTGTTGACCGGGGTCAGCTCCAGCTTGACCTTGAGTTGGTCGGCCAGCAGCTTGGCGGTGTCGATGTCCAGCCCCCGTGGTTGCATGTCGGGGCCGACCGAGCCAAATGGCGGGAAGTCCTGGGGCACGGCGACCTTAAGGGTGCCACGGGCGACGATGTCATCCAGACCATTAGCCTGGACGGGAGCCTGGCTCAGCATCAGGCTGGCAAACAGGGCAGTGAGCAGGGCGCTGTAGCGCTTGGTCATGACAACTCTCCGAGAAAGGCGAAGGGATTTTCTGGATTTGCTCAGTGCACAGCCCATGCCACTCCTCTTGTAATGGCCTGCAACGCTTGGTTTTACTGGGCGGCGGCGGTCTTACTGGTCTGAACAGTTGTTGCCCGTTTCGCACTCTTTTCGGGCGCCGATAAAACCGTGCGAGCCCCTTTGGGGCGTGGCTTGCAGCCGGTTGTAAATAGCTTTACAACTAGCTGCACAGTGATCTGGAAACCTGGTTTTTTATGAATTCGATCACCCAAGCCGTACCGGAGGCGGCCCTGCAAGCCATCCGCAAGCTGATTAAGGAGCAGGGTTTCGGGCCGGGCGATGCGTTGCCTTCCCAGCGTGACCTGGCGATGCAATTAGGGGTGAGCCGAGCGTCGTTGCGCGAGGCGTTGTCGTCTCTGAGCGCCTTGGGCGTGGTCAGCGTGCAGCCGGGTAAGGGCGTATTCGTGCAAGGCCTGCAGGACGCGCCGGGGTTCGCCTGGCCCTTCGCGGCGCAGGCCACGCCAACGGAGATTTTCCAGCTGCGGTACGCATTGGAAGGATTTGCGGCGGGGTTGGCAGCGGTGACACTGACCATCGACGAGCTGGACGGCCTGGAAGACAATGTCGAAGCAATGCGCAAAATGCTCAAGGCCGGCAACTTCGAAGCCGCCGCCGGCCTGGACTTCGACTTTCACCGGCGCATCCTGCTGGCCAGCGGCAACCAGGCGATGGTGAGCATTTTCAGTGCCTGCGCCGAGATGTTCCTGGAAAGCCAGAAACTACCGTTCATCCGGCCGGAACGTGCCATGGAGACCTGGCAGGAACATCGCAAAATCCTGCGCGCCCTGGCCCGGCGTACCAGTACGGCGGCACAGAAAGCCATGCAGGAACACGTGCGCAAGGCGGCATTGCGCACCGGCATAGCATTTGTGACGCCCGTCACGTCGTGAGTGGGTCATACCCACACTCATGCAGCGCCATAGCAAGACTCAATCAGACGCGGCTTCCTGAACGGGGGAAGGGCAGCTATGATGAGCAACGTTTTTTTTGCTTACATTCCGGAGACATCCATGAGCAACGATCTTATCAAGCACGTCACCGACGCGACCTTTGAGGCCGAAGTACTCAAGGCTCAAGGCCCGGTGCTGGTTGACTACTGGGCTGAATGGTGTGGCCCTTGCAAAATGATCGCTCCGGTCCTGGACGACATTGCAACCACCTACGAAGGCAAGTTGACCATCGCCAAGCTGAACATCGACGACAACCAGGAAACCCCAGCCAAGCATGGCGTGCGCGGCATTCCTACGCTGATGCTGTTCAAGAACGGCAACGTCGAAGCCACTAAAGTGGGCGCACTGTCGAAGTCCCAGCTGCAAGCTTTCCTCGACGCGAACATTTAAGCGTTGTCGAAAAAGCCCCGCAAATCGCGGGGCTTTTTCGTGAAACAGGGCTAGACGCTCAGAAATTCAGGTGGTACATTCGGCCCCGCACTGGTTTCTCCACTGCCCCCTGCAAGCCGTCGCCGACGCATTCCTTTTCGATTAGTACGCGATCCTGTCGCCTTCTCTGCGGCGCGGCCTCATTAAGCCAAAAGCTTAATTTCCCCCCTCCATAAAATGATTACGTCATTCCTATATGAATCTGACTGAACTCAAGCAAAAGCCGATTACCGACCTGCTCCAGCTGGCCGAAGAAATGGGCATAGAAAATATGGCCCGTTCGCGCAAGCAGGACGTGATTTTCTCCCTGCTCAAGAAGCACGCGAAAAGCGGCGAGGAAATCTCCGGTGATGGCGTGCTGGAGATTCTCCAGGACGGCTTCGGCTTCCTCCGCTCCGCAGACGCCTCCTATCTCGCCGGCCCAGACGACATCTACGTCTCGCCGAGCCAGATCCGTCGCTTCAACTTGCGCACCGGTGACACCATCGTTGGCAAGATCCGTCCTCCGAAGGAAGGCGAGCGTTATTTCGCCCTGCTCAAGGTCGACACGATCAACTTCGATCGCCCCGAGAACGCGAAAAACAAGATTCTCTTCGAGAACCTGACCCCGCTGTTCCCGACCGTGCGCATGAAGATGGAAGCCGGCAACGGTTCCACCGAAGACCTGACCGGTCGTGTGATCGATCTGTGTGCCCCGATCGGCAAGGGCCAGCGTGGCCTGATCGTCGCACCGCCGAAAGCCGGCAAGACCATCATGCTGCAGAACATCGCAGCGAACATCGCGCGTAATAACCCTGAAGTTCACCTGATCGTGCTGTTGATCGATGAGCGTCCGGAAGAAGTGACCGAAATGCAGCGCACCGTGCGCGGCGAAGTGGTTGCCTCGACGTTCGATGAACCGCCAACCCGCCACGTGCAGGTTGCCGAGATGGTGATCGAGAAGGCCAAGCGCCTGGTCGAACACAAGAAAGACGTAGTGATCCTGCTTGACTCCATCACCCGTCTGGCGCGTGCCTACAACACCGTGATCCCAAGCTCCGGCAAGGTGCTGACCGGTGGTGTCGATGCCCACGCCCTGGAGAAGCCCAAGCGTTTCTTCGGTGCTGCGCGCAACATCGAGGAAGGCGGCTCCCTGACCATCATCGCCACCGCGCTGGTCGAGACTGGTTCGAAGATGGACGAAGTGATCTACGAAGAGTTCAAGGGTACCGGTAACATGGAACTGCCCCTGGACCGTCGGATCGCTGAAAAGCGTGTGTTCCCTGCGATCAACATCAATCGTTCCGGCACCCGCCGCGAAGAGTTGCTGACCGCAGACGACGAACTGCAGCGTATGTGGATCCTGCGCAAGCTGCTGCACCCGATGGACGAAGTGGCTGCCATCGAATTCTTGATCGATAAGCTGAAAACCACCAAGACCAACGACGAGTTCTTCCTGTCGATGAAGCGCAAATAATAAGGCGTTTCAGGTCCAAAAAAATGGCGCCCCTCAGGGGCGCCTTTTTTTATGCGTCGAGATTTTGCGGCATTTGTGGCATAAGTATCCGTTAAGTAACAAAAATTGACGCGTGACTACGCTAACTCCTTTCGTCACAGACTGATCACATCCTTATGACCACTCTTGCTTACCGCAGAGACATCGACGGCCTGCGTGCCATCGCTGTCCTCGCAGTCGTGTTATTTCATTTTGGCGTTCCTGGCATTACTGGCGGTTTTGTTGGCGTTGATGTGTTTTTCGTCATTTCCGGCTTTTTAATTACGTCAATTATCTGGCGTGAGCGCCAGGCTGGCCGCTTCAGTTTCATCGACTTCTGGGCTCGCCGCGCCCGGCGTATCTTGCCCGCGCTGTTTGTGATGATCGCCGCGACACTGGCAGTGGGTTGGTTTCTGTTGGCGCCCAAGGACTACGAGGAGTTGGGCCGGTCGGCGCACTATCAGGTGACGTTTACCTCCAACTTGCTGTTCTCGCGTCAGCATGGCTATTTCGATGTGTCTTCAGACATCAAACCCTTGCTGCATACCTGGTCGCTGGCGGTAGAGGAGCAGTTCTATATCTTCTTCCCGCTGTTGCTGGCGTTGCTGTCGAGCCGCCTGAAACACTGGCGCATGGCGCTGTTCGCGGTGTTGCTCGGGTCTTTCGGCATGAGCGTCTGGGCGGTTGAGCATGAGCCGCAAAAAGCTTTCTTCCTGCTGCATCTGCGCGCCTGGGAATTGCTGGCCGGCGCGATGCTGGCAGTGTTGCCCAAGCGTGAGTGGCGCGCTTCGCCCGCTTTGGCGCAAGGGGTCAGCCTGGCATCCATGGCACTGATTCTGATCGCTGTGCTGGGTTATGACGCAAAAACGCCGTTTCCCGGTGCAACCGCTCTATTGCCTGTGCTGGGTGTCGTCGGCTTGATCTGGGCCAACGGCCAGCAGCAGACCTGGGTCGGGCGTCTGTTGAGTACGCGGGTGATGGTGGGTATCGGGCTGATTTCCTATTCCTGGTACCTCTGGCACTGGCCGGTTTTCGTGTACGCCAACTATGCCGCAGTGGATGGATTGAGCGCCCTGGAACTGGCCGGATTGATGCTGCTGTCGCTGGTGCTGGGCTACCTGTCCTGGCGCTTCGTGGAAACGCCGTTCCGGGAAAAACGCCTGCTGGCCGGACGCAAGGCGATTCTGGCATCAGCCTTGGTCGGCATCCTGGCACTTGGCTTTACCGGCCTGGCGATACGTGAGTTCGACGGTGTGCCTTCGCGCTTGTCCGAACAGGCATTGCGTTTTGCCCAGGCCAAGAAGTGGAGCCCGGACCTGCTGGCGTGCATGGCTGACAAAGACACCCCCGATGATCGGCTGTTCTGCCATTTCGGTCCGAGAAGCCAATCTGTTTCAGCGCTGGTATGGGGCGACAGTCACGCCACTGCGCTGATACCCGCGCTCAGAGAGGGGGCTGATCGCCACGATATCAGCCTGGTAGAGGCCAGTTTTGCCGGCTGTATCCCGCTGGACGGCCTGGAGAATATCGCTCGATGCGCGCACTTCAACCGTCGCGTCGAAAAGGCCATGACCGAGCAGGCGTTCAGCGACGTGGTGCTGGCGGCCCGTTGGAGCCTGTACGTCTATGGGCAAATGTCGGGTGACAAGGAGCATGCGCTTAAGGATCCCGGCACTGGCCAGTATGTGCGTGCTGTCGCCGAGCAACGCTTCGCCCAAGGCCTTCGTGAACGCATCCAGGGCTTGCGTGCTGCCGGCCATAAGGTCTGGCTGGTCAAGGAAGTGCCGCTGCAGGAGATCATCGTGCCTTATCGTCTGAGCCGCCTGGCGATGATGAACCGTCCAGTGGACGGTGAAGGGCTCGCCATAGCCGAGCATGTGAAGCGCCAGGCCTTTATCACGCAGTTGTTTGACGAACTGGCGGCGGGCGACAGCGGTGTCAAGGTGCTGGACCCTGCGCCCCTGCTGTGCGGCGCCGATGGTTTGTGCCGGGTCGAACTCAATGGTCGAGCGTTGTATACCGACGATAACCATCTGTCAGACGTTGGTGCCCGGCACATCGAAGCCTTCCTGGAACCATTGTTCAGTTCCTTGCAATCACGAGGGCTGACGGCCAATTAAGCTGCCAGCCGCCCTCAGAGCAGGTAGGATGTACGCCTATTTTACGGGTGGCATGGTTAATGAAATTCAAGGATCTTCGGGATTTCGTGCAGCAACTTGAGCAGCGCGGAGAGTTGAAACGTATCCAGATGCCGATTTCTCCGGTGCTGGAAATGACTGAGATTTGCGACCGCACCTTGCGCAGCAAGGGCCCGGCGCTGTTGTTCGAAAAACCGACTGGCTTTGACATTCCGGTACTGGGCAACCTGTTCGGGACCCCCGAGCGTGTGGCCTTTGGCATGGGCGCCGAGTCGGTCAGCGAACTGCGCGAGATCGGCAAGTTGCTGGCCTTTCTCAAGGAGCCCGAGCCGCCCAAGGGCTTGAAGGACGCCTGGTCGAAGCTGCCGATCTTCCGCAAGATCATTGCCATGGCCCCCAAGGTGGTCAAGGACGCGGTATGCCAGGAAGTGGTCATCGAGGGCGATGATGTAGACCTGGCCATGCTCCCGGTGCAGACCTGCTGGCCGGGCGACGTTGGGCCGCTGATTACGTGGGGCCTGACCGTCACCAAGGGCCCGAACAAGGACCGCCAGAACCTCGGCATCTACCGTCAGCAAGTCATCGGCCGCAACAAGGTGATCATGCGCTGGCTGAGTCACCGTGGCGGCGCTCTCGACTTCCGTGAGTGGTGCGAGAAGCACCCCGGCCAGCCATTTCCGGTTTCAGTCGCTTTGGGCGCCGATCCGGCCACCATCCTCGGCGCCGTGACGCCTGTGCCCGACAGCCTGTCCGAATACGCCTTCGCCGGTTTGCTGCGCGGTAACCGCACCGAATTGGTCAAGTGCCGCGGTAACGACCTGCAAGTGCCGGCCACCGCCGAAATCATTCTCGAGGGCGTGATTCACCCGGGCGAGATGGCCGATGAAGGCCCTTATGGCGATCACACCGGCTACTACAACGAAGTCGATAGCTTCCCGGTATTTACCGTCGAGCGCATCACCCATCGGATCAAGCCGATCTACCACAGTACCTACACGGGCCGCCCGCCGGATGAGCCGGCCATCCTCGGCGTGGCGCTCAACGAAGTGTTCGTGCCGATCCTGCAAAAGCAATTCCCCGAAATCACCGACTTCTACCTGCCGCCGGAAGGTTGCTCGTACCGCATGGCGATCGTGACCATGAAGAAGTCGTACCCGGGACATGCCAAGCGGGTCATGTTGGGTGTGTGGTCGTTTTTGCGACAGTTCATGTACACCAAGTTCGTTATCGTCACTGACGACGACATCAATGCCCGTGACTGGAACGACGTGATCTGGGCCATCACCACGCGCATGGACCCCAAGCGCGACACGGTGATGATCGATAACACGCCGATCGACTACCTCGACTTCGCCTCGCCGGTCTCGGGGCTGGGCTCGAAGATGGGCCTGGATGCCACCCACAAGTGGCCGGGTGAGACCACTCGCGAGTGGGGTCGGGTAATCGTCAAGGATGAAGCCGTCACGGCGCGTGTCGATGCGATCTGGAAAGAATTGGGAATAGATTGATGCGTGTAACCCTGCAACCTTCCGGCGCTGTGCTGGAGCTGGACCCTGGCGAGCGAATCCTCGACGGCGCACGTCGCCTGGGCTATGAGTGCCCCCAAGCCTGCCGCAATGGTGTATGCCATGTGTGTGCGGCGTTGCTGGTGGAAGGGCGGGTACGCCAAGCCGGCGAGGTGCGTGATCATGGTGAATTCTTCACCTGTATTGCCGAACCCTTGGAGGACTGCGTTGTGTTGTGGGATGGGGTACTGGCGCCGGGAGAGTTGCCGTTGCGCAAATTGTCGTGCCAATTGATTGAGTGCTTAGACGTCGGCGGCGATGTGTGGCGTGTACGCCTGCGTGCCCCGGCGGGCAAGGCAGTGCGTTACCACGCCGGGCAATACCTGATGATCGAGCGGGAGAATGGCGAGAAATCGGCGTTTTCCCTGGCCTCGGCGCCCCATGCCGGACGTGAGCTGGAGCTGCATGTACTGGCCCGTGAGGACAGTGCGCGCAACCTCATCGAGCAATTGCAGCGCAACCAGATGGCTCGCGTCGAACTGCCGTTCGGTGACACCCACCTGGCCGAGTTGCCGGACGGGCCGCTGGTGTTGATGGCTGCCGGCACGGGCATGGCGCAGATGCACAGCCTGATCGAGCATTGCCGCGCTTCCGGCTTCAAGCACCCGGTGCACCTGTACTGGGGCGTACGCCGCCCGGAAGATTTCTACCAGATTGAGCATTGGGAGCAATGGCAGCAATTGCCCAACCTGTTCCTGCACAAGGTGGTCAGCGACCTGTGTGGCTGGGAAGGCCGCTGTGGTTTGCTGCATGAAGCGGTGTGCGAGGACATTGCCGACCTCAATAGCGTGTATGTCTATGCCAGCGGTTCGCCGGCGATGATCTACGGCACCCTGGACGCACTGGTCAACGCCGGCATGGATGCGCACCGCATGCGTGCCGATGTGTTCGCCTACGCTCCACGGCCCTAAAGACTCAAGTTGAATCCATGTGGGAGCTGGCTTGCCTGCGATAGCGGTCTGTCAGCCAACACCGCTATCGCACGCAAGCCAGCTCCCACAGTAGACACGTGCCGTGTCAGTGTCAGAATCGTACGCCGGTCGTCACCATCGCTGCATTGAACCCCAGCAGCACCAGCTCCGCCGCCACCGGCCCATAGTGGGTACCCACCGACGGAATGATCACCGGCGCCACGCCGAATCGGTTCAATGGGATCTTGTCGCGATATTCGCCGCGATAGCCCTGGAGCAGTCCGCCGGTCAATTTCGCATACACCGGGTAGTCGGCCATGTCATAGCGCTTGCCCGCGTAGGCGTAGTACGAGCGCTGGCGGAACGAGTTGCGAAAGGTCACCCCGCCATACACCAGGCCCGACGCCTCGTTGCGTTCCAGGCCGATCAAATCCTGCTTGTTGTTGTGCTCCGGGTCGGGTGCGAAGTGCCGGGTGTAGACACTGGTCTGGGCATACCAGAAGCCCTTGTCGTCATTGGTGGGTGGGGTTTCGGTAGCCAGTGCGGTGGTGGCCTGGGCCAGGAACAACAGGCCAGGCAAGCGGAATGTCTTCATGGAGCGACCTCGATAGTCGATGTGATGAGCGGCTAAGTGGGTCGTAATGTGTGCGCTATTTTGACTGCTTGGCGCGTGCCCAGGCTGAACCGGGGCTGAAATTACCGAAGTTACCGGTTTAGATCCTGACGAGTGAGCGGGCGTGCTTATGCTTTTTCTTATTCTTTTAAGGTATTTATTCTGGCTGATGAATGTCTTTAAGCTATATGGCAACGGGCGCATGGCCAGTGCTTCGCTGTTGCCAATCGACTTGATCACCGGCGAAGCCCTAAGCAGCACCGGCCCCGATGAGCTGGGCGCCGTATTGGCGCGGCGGCAATCTGGCCTATAGCACTTTTTCGCCGTACGGTTACAGCGGCGCGTTTTATTACGGTAAAGTCGCTTACAACTGGTAACACACAGGAGGCGCACCGCTTTTTGCCATGACCGCCATTGAAACCGATCTTTTGCAGTTGGCTTACCCTCCGCGGCTCGATCTTGGGCCGCAACTCACTCACGAACAATTAATGAGCTCGATGCAGGCCACTATGGCCCGGCACAAGGGTGGGCCGGTGTGGCTGTTTGCCTATGGTTCGCTGATCTGGCGCCCTGAATGTTCGTCGACCGAACGGGTGCGCGCACGGGTTCATGGTTATCACCGCGGCTTGTACCTGTGGTCCCACGAGCATCGGGGTACGCCGGAGTTGCCGGGGTTGGTGTTCGGGCTGGATCGCGGCGGATCCTGCAGCGGGTTTGCCTACCGCTTGCCGGAGGACCAGTTGGAGGCCTCGCTGTACGCCTTATGGCAGCGCGAGATGCCTTACCCTTCTTATCGGCCGCACTGGCTCAACTGCCGATTGGAAGATGGCAGTACCGTGCAGGCGTTGGGGTTTGTGTTGGAGCGGCACTTGCCCAGCTATGCCGGCAACCTGCCCGATATTGTGCTCAATCACGTGCTGCAAAGCGCTTGCGGGCGTTACGGCACCACTCGCGATTATGTCGAGCAGACCGTGAACGCCCTGCGTAGCCACGCCATGCCAGATAAGAACCTGGAGGCGCGGCTCAAGCGTTGTGCCAAGGATTGCCCGGGTGCTTAACGCGCCGAGCTGACGCTGTTGGTGTGCCACAGCGTGGGGATCAGGAACGCGATCGCCAGTACGCAGGCACCGATCAGCAACACGAACCCACCGTCCCAGCCGAAATGGTCAACCGTGTAGCCCATGGCCGCGCTGGCTGCCACCGAACCACCCAGGTAACCGAACAAACCGGTGAAGCCCGCTGCGGTGCCGGCGGCTTTCTTCGGTGCCAGTTCCAGCGCCTGCAGGCCGATCAGCATGACCGGGCCGTAGATCAGGAAGCCGATGGAGAACAGCGCGATCATGTCGATCATCGGGTTGCCCGGCGGGTTGAGCCAGTAAACCAGGGTCGCCACGGTCACCAGGGCCATGAACACGATACCGGTCAGGCCGCGGTTGCCACGAAAGATCTTGTCCGACATCCATCCGCACAACAGCGTGCCCGGGATACCTGCCCACTCGTAGAAGAAATACGCCCAGGACGACTTATCGACCGTGAAGTGCTTGGCTTCTTTCAAGTAGGTCGGCGCCCAGTCCAGTACGCCGTAGCGCAGCAGGTAGACGAACACGTTGGCGAAAGCGATGTACCAGAGCATTTTGTTGCGCAGCACATACTTGACGAAGATTTCCTTGGCGCTGAATTCGTCTTCGTGGCTGGCGTCGTAGCCTTCCGGGTAATCGTTCTTGTACTGCTCGATCGGTGGCAGGCCCACCGATTGCGGGGTGTCGCGCATGGTGATGAAGGCAAACGCCGCCACCGCCAAGGCCACCGTAGCCGGCACATAGAACGCCGCATGCCAGTCGTTGAACCACGCCATGCCCAGCAGGAACAGCGGGCCGATCAGGCCGCCGCCGACGTTGTGCGCCACGTTCCATACCGACACCACGCCGCCGCGTTCTTTCTGCGACCACCAGTGCACCATGGTTCGTCCACTCGGCGGCCAGCCCATGCCTTGGGCCCAGCCGTTGATGAACAGCAAGATGAACATCATGGTCACGCTGGACGTTGCCCAGGGTGCGAAACCGAAAATGAACATCACACCCGCTGAAACCAGCAGGCCGAAGGGCAGGAAGTAGCGTGGGTTGGAGCGGTCGGAGACCAGGCCCATGAGGAACTTGGACAAGCCGTAGGCAATCGCAATCGCCGACATCGCCAGGCCCAGTTCACCGCGGGTATAACCCTCGTCGATCAGGTAGGGCATGGCCAGAGAGAAGTTTTTGCGCAGCAGATAATAGCCGGCGTAACCGAAGAAAATACCGGCAAAGATCTGCCAGCGCAGGCGTCGGTAGGTACTGTCTATTTTTTCTTCAGGCAGGGGCGCCTGGTGTGCGGCAGGACGAAAGAAAGCAAACATTCAAGAGCTCCAAATTTCTTGTTTTGACTGCGGATGCGAATGTTACAGTTTCGTTACCGAAAATAGCATCGCCTCTTATCTGCAAACACAGGAAAGGGGAGCAATTGCATGTTCTTTTACGAACATGTCGCTAATAGATAAGTGTGGGTCGTGTTCGGGGTTCTCCAGATCGATGAACAAATGTGGGAGGGGCTTGCCCCCTTCCACATGGACAGCATTTAAAATCTGTCAGCGGGTTTGTACGACAACCTTTCCAACTGCCTTGCGCTGCCCCAGGTCATTAATCGCCTGGGCCGCCTGCTCCAGCGGATACACCTGCGACACCAACGGCTTCAACCTGCCCTCGGCATACCACCCAAACAACTGCTGAAAGTTCGCCGCATTATCCTGCGGCTGGCGCTGGGCAAACGAGCCCCAGAACACCCCGACCACCGCCGCGCCCTTGAGCAATGCCAGGTTCACCGGCAGTTCAGGAATGCGCCCGCTGGCAAACCCCACCACCAGCAGCCGGCCGTTCCATGCGATGGCGCGCACGGCCTGATCAAACAGATCGCCGCCCACCGGGTCGTAGATCACATCGGCGCCATTGCCATCGGTCAGGCGCTTGACCTCGTCCTTGAGGCTGGCTTCGCTGTAGTTGATCAACTCATCGGCGCCGGCCGCCTTGGCCACCGCAAGTTTGTCGGCGCTGCTGGCGGCGGCGATCACCCGGGCGCCCATGGCCTTGCCGATTTCCACGGCGGCCAGGCCCACGCCCCCGGAAGCGCCAAGCACCAGCAGGGTTTCGCCGGGTTGCAGGTTGGCGCGCTGTTTGAGCGCGTGCATCGAGGTGCCGTAGGTCATGCTGAAGGCGGCAGCGGTGTTGAAGTCCATGCTTGGCGGGATCGGCAGCACGTTATAGCCGGGCACTGCAACCTGCTCGGCAAAGCTGCCCCAGCCTGTCAACGCCATCACGCGGTCACCGACTTTCAGGTGGCTGACTTTCTCACCCACTTCACTGACCACGCCCGCCGCTTCGCCACCGGGTGAAAACGGAAAGGGCGGCTTGAACTGGTACTTGCCCTCGATGATCAGGGTGTCCGGGAAATTCACCCCGGCCGCGTGCACGTCCAGCAGGATCTCGTTCTTCTTGATCGCAGGGCTCGCGATTTCTTCCAGCACCAGGGTTTCGGCGGGGCCGAAGGCTTTGCACAGCACAGCTTTCATCGGACTATTCCTTTTGGCGTCGTGGCCGATAAGTGTAGGAGGGTACGCCCGCGGGTCAACGAGCATGCCCGGGCCTGATAAGCCGCCATAAGCTTGTGCTCAGCCTTGCTAGCGTTATGCTACCGGGCAACCGAATTCGAGGAATGAACTGTGAAAGCGTGGATCCTGTTGATGCTGGCCCTGACGTTGCCGATGGCAGCCCAGGCCGAAGAAGCCAAGGAAGGTGAGGCGCCGAAGGTCAGCTATATCAGCCTGACGCCACCGTTTGTGGGCAACTACGGCCTGGATGGCACGGCGAAGCTCAAGGTGTACAAGGCTGATATCGCTCTGCGTGTGACCGGCCCTGAAGCTGCTGCTGCGGTCAAAGCCAACGACCCGTTGATTCGCAACCAACTGGTGGCGCTGTTCACCCAGCAGACCAATGAGGCCATGAGCACTGTTGAAGGCAAGGAAAAACTGCGCCAGGAAGCCCTGAAGCAAACCCAGCAAGTAATGAACGATGAGACCGGCAAGCCGGTGGTTGAGGATTTGTTGTTCAATAACTTGATTATTCAATAAGTGCAGACTTACCACGCCCGCGGCTGGTTTGTCGGCCGCAGGTGGGTAGATATTATTCAAATGGGCAGATTTATAGTTTTGCGGACAGTTGCACTCGGGCCATTCTGTATCGCCTGGAATATGAAATCAAAATTATATGATCGCGAAGTTGTTTGAGAGCTTGAACCCCAAAGCACCCATCTGTTGATCGCTGTTGGATTTACACTTAAGGGTGATAAGTTAGGTGCTGTGATATTAAATGTCGAAGATGCCGGCTGGTATGACGCTTTGAGATAGTAGTTTAAGGTTCTAATTAAGATTGTCGGCGAGCCCGGAGCGATAAGAGAATACTCGAACTCTATCGAACCTTCGAATCCCCATGGTGCATACGCGCCAGATACCACCATTTTCGTCGCAGTGGTGGTTGGGGCGCTTGTAGTTTCGGCAGGAAGTTCGATGTAGTTTTCATTGGGGGCTTGTGTGTCCGCCATGATGAATCTCCGTTAAGTGATGGGTATGAAAAAGTTGCTAAGGCTTTGATTCTTCCGCAGCAAATTTTTATATCGTCAGTAGAGTTCTCTGGAGCGGAATTTACTACTGTCATAAATAACAGTTGTTTAGGCTATATAGAAATAAGCATGGGTTTTTTAGTGTTTTTTTGGCGCTAATAATTCAAGCGTCAAGACAACAACGTACTTCTGAATCTCGCCAACGCCACCGCAAAAAACACCAAGCCAATCCCCGTCAGCGCCAACAAGTCCGGCCACACCACGCTCAGCCCCGCATCCCTGAATAGAATCGCCGCACTCAAGCTCACAAAGTGCGTCGACGGCGAGCCCTGCATCACCCACTGCAACCATTCGGGCATGCTGTCGAGCGGCGTACTGCCGCCAGAAAGCAACAGCATCGGGATGATCACCGGGATCGCCAGCAAGCCGAACTGCGGCGTCGAGCGGGCGAGGGTGGCGAGGAAGATGCCCAGCGCCGTGCTCGCAAACAGATACAGCGCCGTCACCAACAGGAATAGGCTCATGGAGCCGGCCAACGGCACGCCGAGCAAGCCTTTGACCACCAGTTCCAGGGACAGCCATGTACACAAGACCACCACCAGCATGTTGCTCCAGATTTTTGCCAGCATGATCTCCAGCGCGGTCAGGGGCAGCACCAGCAGGTGGTCGAGGGTGCCGTGTTCGCGTTCGCGCAGCAGGGCGGTGCCGGTCAGCACGATGGCGAGGATGGTGATGTTGTTGACGATCTGGATCACCGCCAGGAACCAGCCACCTTCCAGATTGGTATTGAACAGCGCCCGGGTAGTCAGCAGGGCGGGGGCTTTGCCGGCAGCGTCGGCCTGGCCGCTGTAGGTCAGCAGTTCGCGTTGGAAAATCCGCCCGATGTAACCGGCGCCCATGAAGGCCTGGCTCATTGCCGTGGCATCGACGTTCACCTGCACGCCCGGCTGGCGCCCCGCCAACAGGTCGGCCTGGAAATTCGCCGGTACATTGACGACGAAGGTGTACTGGCCGCTGTCCATGACCTTGTCCAACTGGTCGTAGGCCAGTGGCGCCGGCGCCTGGAATTCTGGTGGCTGCAGGGCCTCGGCCATTTGTCGCGAGAGCGCACTGTGATCTTCATCGACAAAGGCCACGCTGGCGTTGTGCACGCCAATCACCGAGCCGGCAGCGGGCATATAGATCGCCACGGTGAAGGCGTAGAACAGAAACAGCAGCAACACGCTGTCGTGGCGCAGGCTGGTGAGTTCCTTGAGCCCCAGGCGCAGGATATGGGCGAGTTTGTGCATCAGGCCTCCTGCTTCTTGAGCATCACCAGGCTCAGCCCGGTGAAACCGACGAAAAACCCGAACAACGCCAGGCACTGCGGCCACAACTGGCGCAGGTCCAGGGCCTTGGTGAAGGTGCCCACCGCAATATCCAGGAAGTGCCCGGCGGGGAACAGCATGCCCATCAGTGCCGCCGCGCCTTCCAGGGAGGAGCGCGGCACGATCAGCCCGGAAAACTGAATGGTCGGCAGGCTGGTGATGATCATGGTGCCGAGGATCGCTGCGATCTGGGTGCGGGTGAATGCCGAGATCAACAGGCCCATGCTCGTCGTCGCCAGCACGTACAGCAGGCCACCGAAAGCCAGGGTCAAGCCGCTGCCTTTGAACGGTACACCGAACAACCAGCGGTTCATCGCCACCAGCAGCGCCAGGTTGACCAGGCTGACGGCCAGGTAGGGCGCCTGTTTGCCCAGCAGGAACTCCAGGCGTGTCAGCGGCGTGGCGTAGAAATTGGTGATCGAACCCAGCTCTTTTTCGCGCACGATGCCCAGGGCGGTGAGCATCGCCGGGATAAATGCCAGGATCAGCGCCATCACGCCCGGGCCGATAGCGTTCACGCTGACCACGTCCTGGTTGTAGCGAAAGCGTGTTTCCAACTTGACCGCGGCTTGCGTGCTGCGGGGCAGGCTGCTCAATTCGGCCAACTGCTGGAGATTGCCTTGGTGTACCGCTTCGACGTAGTTACGGCTGGTTTCGGCGCGAAACGGCATGCCGCCATCGATCCATGCAGCCACGGTCGGTTGGCGCCCGGCGTACAGGTCGCGGCCAAAACCTGGCGGGATCTCCAGGGCCAGTTTGATTTCCGAACGTTGCAGGCGCCGGTGCAATTCATTGGCGTCGCGGATGGGGGCTTGCTCGGCGAAATAGCGTGAACTGCGAAATGCTTCCAGGTAGGCGCGGCTTTGCGGAGTGTGGTCTTGGTCGTAGACGGCGAAGGCGAGGTTTTCCACATCCAGGGAAATGCCGTAGCCGAAGATCACCATCATGAACATCGCCCCGAGCAAGGCGAAAGCCATGCGTACCCTGTCGCGCAGCAACTCCTTGCCTTCGCGACTGGCCACGGCCAACCACCGTGCCAGGCTGAAGCCGCTTTTGCTCACCGGCGGCGCGTGGGTGTCGTTAACGGTTGCACGGGGGGCGGCGGGTTCGGGTTCACCTTGGGCCTGTTCCAGGCAGGTGACGAAAGCCGCTTCCAGGGTGTCGCCGTGGAACTGCTGTTGCAGCGCCTCGGGTGTGTCGCAGGCCAGCACTTTGCCGGCATGCATCAAGGAGATGCGGTCGCAGCGCTGGGCTTCGTTCATAAAGTGGGTGGACAGGAAGATGGTCACACCTTGTTCCCGCGATAACTCGATCAGCAACCGCCAGAAATCATCCCGCGCCGCCGGGTCGACGCCCGAGGTGGGCTCATCGAGGATCAGCACTTCCGGGCGATGCAGCACCGCAACCGCCAAGGACAAACGCTGGCGCAGGCCAAGGGGCAACTCGCCGGAGGGCTGCTCGGCCACTTCACCGAGGTCGAAGCGTTGGATCAGTTCATCTATACGCGGGCCGCTGTCGGCCTTGGGCAGGTCAAACAGTTGCGCATGCAGCACCAGGTTCTGGCGCACGCTCAGCTCGCCATACAGCGAGAAGCTTTGCGACATGAAGCCCACGCGCTTGCGGGTCGCCAGGTCCTTGGCGTCTACCGGTTTGCCCAGCAGGATTGCACTGCCCTCGGTGGCCGGCATCAGCCCGGTCAGCACTTTCATGGTGGTGGTCTTGCCGCAACCGTTGGAACCGAGGAAGCCGAAGATCTCGCCGCGGCCAATGGCAAAGCTGACCTTATTCACCGCGGTGAAATCGCCAAAGCGCAGGGTCAGGTCGTGGGCCTGGATGGCGATATCGGTGTTGCCGCCCGTGCGTGGTGGAATCACCAGTGGTTGGTTGTCGTGGGCGCTGTCGCCCTGAAAGTGAGTAAAGGCTTCATCCAGCTTGCCGCTGGGCGTAATCGTCGCCAGTTCGCGGCTCAGCCCATCGGCGATCAACCTGCCACGGTCGAGCATCAGGCAATGCTCGAATTGCTCGGCCTCTTCCATGTAGGCGGTGGCCACCAGCAGCGTCAGTTGCGGGCGTTCACTGCGTACGCTGTCGACCAGCTCCCAGAACCGCCGGCGTGACAGCGGGTCGACGCCGGTAGTGGGTTCGTCGAGGATCAACAGGTCCGGATCATGGATCAGCGCGCAGCACAGGCCGAGCTTCTGCTTCATACCCCCAGAGAGCTTGCCCGCCGGGCGCTCGGCAAAGCGTGCGAGGTCGGTGGCGAGCAACAGGTTGTGCATGCGCTGGTCGCAATCGGCTTTCGACAGGCCAAACAAGGTGGCGAAGAAACGGATGTTTTCGCTGATGGACAACTCGGGGTACAGGTTACCGCCCAGACCCTGGGGCATAAAGGCGATGCGCGGGTACAGGCTGTTGCGATGGCGACGGTCTTGGATGGAACCGCCGAGCACCTGCAACTGGCCGTCCTGCAGCTTCTTAACCCCGGCGATCAACCCCAGCAGGCTCGACTTGCCGGCGCCGTCCGGGCCGATCAACCCGCAGCGGGTGCCGGCCGGCAGGCTGAAGGCAATGTCGAGCAGTGCCTGTTGCTTGCCGTAGCGGTGGTTGATCCCCGTGGAGTGCAGCGCCAGGCCGCTCATTGCAGGTTGGCCGGCCAGTCGATATCGGCTGTGCGCACATAACCCGCGCCGGGCATGCCCGGCTTGGCTTGCGGCACGGCACTGGGTTGAGTCAGGTGCAATTTGACGCGGAACACCAGTTTCTGCCGCTCATCGCGGGTTTCCACTTCCTTGGGAGTGAACTGGGATTTGGCTGCGACAAAACTGATTTTGGCCGGCAACGCCTGCTGGGGCAGGGCGTCGAGCAGAATGCGCGCTTCACTGCCGACGGTCAGGCGACCGGTGACGGAGGCGGGCAGGTACAGGTTCATGTACTGGTCATTGGGGTCAATCAGCAGCAACACGCGCCCACCCGCGCCGAGCACTTCACCTGGCTCGGCCAGGCGCAACTGGATGATGCCGTCGATGGGCGCACGCAGGCTGCTGTCATCGATTTCGCTGGTGAGCTGGGCGACCTGGGCCTGGGCCGCACCGATGGCGGCCTTCACTGCGTTGACTTGGGCTTGGGCCGCGATCACCGCTGCATTGCCGGTGTTCTGGCGTGCTTGCTGTTGGTCGATCAACTGGCTGCTGGCGAAGCCGCGCCGGTACAGCTCCTGGGTACGCCTGAGTTCCTGGTTGGCCAGCAATTGCTCGCTTTGGCGCAACTGCACGTTGGCTTCGGCGGCGGCGAAGTTTTCCTTGGCGCGCAACACCTCGGCTTCGGCTTGGGCGCGTTGGGCTTCCAGGGTGCGGGTGTCCATACGCGCCAGCAGCTGGCCCTTGAGCACTTTGTCGCCTTCATCCACGCGTACTTCGGCCAGGCGTCCGGGGATCTTGGCGGCGATCTGCACTTCGGTGGACTCCAGCCGCCCGTTACCCATGCTCAAGCCTTCGGGCAGGCGGTCCTGGGTCGAGCGCCAGTAACCAAAGGCCCCGGCCCCCAGCAACAGGACGATCAGGGCGAAGGCGAAAAGACGGGAGGTGCGGTGGTTCGTAGACATGGCTGCATCCTGCGGCGTTAGCGTTCCAGTGTGACGGGTTTACCCCGTGAGGGTCTTGATATCGGTCAGTTAAAGCAGATGAAGGATGGCCGTCCACTGTTCAGGCGTGACCGCCATGACCGAAAGCCGGCTGCCTTTCTGCACCAGCGGCATTTCGGCAAGGGCGGTTTGCTGCTTCAGATCGCCCAGGCTCAGCACCTTGGGGAAGGTTTTGACGTGGGCCACGGTGATTGCACTCCATGGATTTTTCTCCGCCTTGGCCTTGGCGTCGAAATAAGGACTGTCCGGTTCCAGGGCAGTAGGGTCCGGGTAGGCGGCCTCGATGATTTTGCCGATACCGGCAATACCGGGCTGCGGGCAACTGGAGTGATAGAAGAAAAACTCATCGCCCACGGCCATCGCCCGCAGAAAGTTGCGCGCCTGATAGTTACGCACCCCATCCCAGCGCGCTTCGCCGAGCGTTTCCAGGCCGTTGATGGAGAGTTCGTCGGGCTCGGATTTCATCAGCCAGTAGGCCATTTTGGGGCTCCTGAAAAAGGCATTGGGCAAGTTGTCGGGCAATTCCATCACAAACCGACAGTCGGTTGGCGTCAAGGTTTGCGTGTTGGATCACGTTGCCGCAGAATGCGCGCTTTTAGGCTTGACGCAGCTGCAACGGACTACTTTGGAACGTTGTTGTCATCGTGTACGAGGTGCCTGAAGGGGGGCAATCGATGCAACGTAAACCGGATTTACTATGGATTTTGGTTATTTTGTTTGGTCTGGGCGTCGTGACCACCGGTTATGCCCAGAGCCTGTGGTCGAACAAGACCGATGCACCGGTTGAACTGGCTCAGCAGCAGCCACAACCGTTCAAGCGTTAACTCGAAGCATTAACTAAGGCGCCGCTGTTTCCAGCGGCGTTTCTGCGACATACCACTGCTTATCGGTCACTGTCCCCGCCAACGGCACATCCCAGCTTGCCTGCGCCAGTCGCCCGACTTTCTGGCATTCGTGGGCCAGCCCCAGCAGCGTTGGCTTGCGCCAGCTATAGCGGCGGGCCAGATAGGCCAGGCTACGGTCGTAGAACCCGCCGCCCATGCCCAGGCGCCCGCCCGCATCATCGAAGCCCACCAGCGGCAACAGCACCAAATCCAGCGCCCAGACCTGGCGTTGGCGATGGGCATTGACCCGTGGCTCAAGAATGCCAAAGCGGTTGGGCAACAACTTTTCCCCAGGCCGCACGCGCTGGAACACCATCTTGGTGCGCGGCCAGGCGCTCAGTACCGGCAGATAGGTGGCCTTACCCCGGCGCTGGGCTGCACGCAGCAGCAAGCGCGGATCGATTTCACCGTCCGTCGGTAGATATAAGGAAATATGTTTGGCCCGGCGAAACAGCGGGTGCTGTGCCAGTTGCCGATACACCCCAAGGGCGGCCTGGCGCTGCTCGCTCGGCGTGAGTGCCCGGCGGGCCTTGCGCAACATGCGTCGAAGTTGCGGACGGGAAAGCGGCGCAGGTTCGGTCATGGTTTTTCGGCTCATAAAACAATGCCAGTCCTGGGACTGGCATTGAGTTTGGAAATTCAGGCTCCCCGACAGAGCCGCTGTCGACTTAGCCCTTGAACCCGAAAGTTCAAGGTGGAAGAAGCAGTAGGCTTTAAGGCTTTCCGTCTAGCGGACATGCACACCAGCCCAACGTGCAACTTCCAGGGTAGTGCGAATCGGCTCAGGGACATCGCCGACTGGCAAACACGCCAGGGAGTGACGCGAGTATACCTTAAACCGACTCGGCAATCAGCCCTTGGGTGCGTCTGAGTCGGTAGAAAGCACCAGATCCACGCGCTCCAGCAGGTCGCGTACCTGCTCGCGGGTCGAGCCGCTGGCCTGCACGTCAGGGCGTTCCTGCTTATGCAGCAGATCGTGGGTGATATTCAACGCGGCCATCACGGCGATGCGGTCGGCGCCGATGACTTTGCCGCTGCTGCGGATTTCACGCATCTTGCCGTCCAGATAGCGGGCAGCACTCACCAGGTTGCTGCGTTCTTCCTGGGGGCAGATGATCGAATATTCTTTGTCGAGGATCTGCACAGTTACGCTATTGCTTGAACTCATGAGTCTTGCTCCAGGGCCTTCAGGCGCGAAATCATCGATTCGACCTTACGCCGGGCGATTTCGTTTTTTTCAATGAGGTGAGCGCGTTCCTCGCGCCAGGTCTTTTCCTGAGCTAATAGGAGTCCGTTTTGACTCTTTAGTTGCTCGACCCGATCAATTAGCAGTTCGAGTCTGGCCATCAGCGCTTGCAGGTCGGTGTCTTCCATTGGGTTCCACTGGATTTGTCTGATGAATGGCAACTGCAGGATAAACGATCTGACGCCCTCGATAGTCTTGGTGCGTCTGCCGGTGCTAGGATACAGCGCTCCATTCTAGACATTGCGCCGTCTGGCGCCTAGCTCACCATGCCCATTCAGAATTCCCCGTACGACGCTTTTTCCAAACTGCTGAGCACCAGCGGTCACCCCTGCTCGCCTGCCGAACTGCACGGCGTGCTGTTGGGCCGCAGTTGCACCGGTGTGGGCTTTGATGCCGACAACTGGCTGGCTGATGTAGCCGAGCTGCTGGAAACCGAACCCAACGAAAACGTGCGCAACGCGTTGATTGGCCTGCAAGAGATGGTCAAGGGCGAGCTGACCGGTGACGACGTCACCGTGGTCCTGCTGCTGCCGACCGATGACGCGCCGCTCACCGAGCGCGCTGCCGCCCTGGGCCAGTGGTGCCAGGGTTTCCTCCACGGTTTCGGCGTTAACGCCGGCGGCCTGGAGCTGAGCACCGACGCCAAGGAAGTGCTGCAGGACCTGGCAGCCATCTCCCAGGTGCAAGATGCCCTGGAAGAATCCGAAGACGGCGAAGGCGACTACATGGAAGTCATGGAATACCTGCGCGTCGCGCCGTTGCTGCTGTTCACCGAGACCCGAAAGTCCGCTGAACCGGTCGCGGCCAAGCCGTTGTTGCACTAAGAAAGGAAGCCCATCTGCCCATGATTCATATCCCCAAAGCGGAATACACCCGTCGCCGCAAGGCGCTCATGGCGCAGATGGAACCCAATAGCATCGCGATCCTGCCGGCCGCCGCCGTGGTCATCCGCAACCGCGATGTCGAGCATGTGTACCGCCAGGACAGCGACTTCCAGTACCTGAGCGGCTTCCCCGAACCCGAAGCGGTGATCGTGCTGATGCCCGGTCGCCAGCACGGCGAATACGTGTTGTTCTGCCGTGAGCGCAACGCGGAGCGCGAGCTATGGGATGGCCTGCGCGCCGGCACTGAAGGCGCGATCCGCGATTTTGGCGCCGACGACGCATTCCCTATCACAGATATCGACGACATCCTGCCCGGCCTGATCGAAGGCCGCGACCGGGTATATTCGGCCATGGGCAGCAACGCCGAATTCGACCGGCATGTGATGGAGTGGATCAACGTGATCCGTTCCAAGGCGCACCTGGGCGCCCAGCCACCGAACGAATTCGTTGCCCTGGATCATCTGCTCCACGATATGCGCCTGTATAAATCGGCGGCAGAAGTGAAGGTGATGCGCGAGGCGGCGCGAATTTCCTGTGCGGCCCACGTGAAGGCAATGCAGGCCAGCCGTGCCGGGCTGCATGAGTTCAGCCTGGAAGCCGAGCTGGATTACGAATTCCGCAAGGGCGGTGCGAAAATGCCGGCCTATGGCTCCATTGTCGCCGCCGGGCGCAACAGCTGCATCCTGCATTACCAGCAGAATGACGCGCTGCTCAAGGACGGCGACCTGGTGCTGATCGACGCCGGTTGTGAGATCGACTGCTACGCCAGCGACATCACCCGCACCTGGCCGGTCAACGGCAAGTTTTCGCCCGAGCAAAAGGCGATCTACGAGATTGTGCTGGCCTCCCAGGAAGCCGCCTTCAAGCAGATCGCGCCGAACAAACATTGGAACCAGGCCCACGAGGCGACCGTGCAGGTCATCACCGCCGGGCTGGTGAAGCTGGGGCTGCTGCAAGGTGACGTCGACGAGCTGATCGCCAGCGAGGCTTACCGCGCTTTCTACATGCACCGCGCCGGCCACTGGCTGGGCATGGATGTGCATGATGTGGGCGAGTACAAGGTCGGCGGTGAATGGCGGGTGCTGGAAGTCGGCATGGCCTTGACCGTGGAGCCGGGCATCTATATTTCCCCGGATAACCAGAACGTGGCAAAGAAATGGCGTGGCATTGGCGTACGCATCGAGGACGACGTGATAGTGACCAAGCAAGGCTGTGAAATCCTGACTGGCGGCGTGCCCAAGACCGTTGCCGAGATCGAAGCGCTCATGGCGGCTGCCCGATGAGCCGGGTCAACCTGGCAATCATCGGCGGCGGCCTGGTGGGCGCCAGCCTCGCCCTGGCGTTGCAGGCCGGGGCCAAGACGCGGGGTTGGAAGATCGTGTTGATCGAGCCCTTTGCGCCGGGTGACAGCTACCAGCCGAGCTACGATGCGCGCTCTTCGGCGCTGTCGTTTGGCGCTCGCCAGATTTACCAGCGCCTGGGCCTTTGGCAGGCCATCTCTCGGCGTGCCGAGCCGATCAAGCAAATCCATGTGTCGGACCGTGGGCGTTTCTCCACGGCACGTTTGTCCGCCATGGAAGAGGGCGTGCCGGCCCTGGGCTATGTAGTGGAAAACGCCTGGCTCGGCCAATGCCTGTGGCAAGGCCTGGACAAGGACGTGGTGAGCTGGCGCTGCCCGGCGCAAGTCACACGCATGGAACCACTGCCCGATGGCTATCGCCTGACCCTCAACGATGAAACCGTGCTGGAGTGCGACCTGGCGGTACTGGCCGATGGCGGCCGCTCCGGTTTGCGTGAGCAACTGGGCATTGGCGTGAAAACCCGGCCCTACAACCAGAGCGCACTGATCGCCAACATCACTCCGAGCGAAGCCCACAATGGCGAAGCGTTCGAGCGCTTTACCGATGAAGGGCCGATGGCCTTGCTGCCGCTGCCGGACAACCGTTGCGCGCTGGTCTGGACCCGCATCGGCATGGACGCCCAGCGCCTGGCCAGCCTTGACGAGCGCAGCTTCCTGAGCGAATTGCAGGGTGTGTTCGGGTATCGCCTGGGCACCCTCAAGCAGGTGGGTGCCCGTCACCTGTACCCGCTGACCCTGGTGGAAGCCGAAGAGCAAGTGCGCTCGCACCTGGCGGTGCTTGGCAATGCGGCGCACAGCCTGCACCCGATTGCCGGGCAGGGCTTCAACCTGTCCCTGCGCGATGCCAATGCCTTGGCCGAGGCGTTGCTGGCCGGGCCGGCCGTGCCGGGCGACCTGACGACCCTGCAAGGCTATCGCGAGCGCCAGCGCCTGGACCAGCAACTCACCGTGGGTTTCTCCGACCAGGTCACGCGCCTGTTTGGCAGCGGCCAGCCGCTGATGGCGCTGGGTCGCAACCTGGGCCTGCTGGGCCTGGACCTGTTGCCGCCGGCCAAACGCTGGTTCGCTCGCCAGGCCATGGGCCTGGGCACGCGCGCCGATGTCTGAACCGGCCCACTACTTTATCGGCGGCGTGTGCCGCACACGAGACAAGGCTTAAAGCATGGACATGCACGCAGATGTGCTGATTGTCGGGGCCGGAATGGTCGGAAGCGCCCTGGCGCTGGCGTTGCAGGGCAGTGGCCTGCAGGTGCTGCTGCTCGACGGCAGCCCCTTGAGTGTCAAACCGTTCGAGCCAGATGCGGCATTTGAACCGCGGGTGAGCGCGTTGTCGGCTGCCAGCCAGCGCATCCTCGAACGCTTGGGCGTATGGGACGGCATCGTCGAGCGCCGCGCCAGCCCCTACGGCGAGATGCAGGTGTGGGACGGCAGCGGCACCGGGCAGATCCACTTCTCGGCGGCCAGCGTGCATGCCGAGGTGCTCGGGCATATCGTCGAAAACCGCGTAGTGCAGGATGCCTTGCTGGAGCGCCTGCACGACTGCGACCTCGGCCTGCTGGCCAATGCGCGCCTTGAGCAGATGCGCCGCTCCGGCGATGACTGGCTGCTGACCCTGGCTGATGGTCGCAAGTTGCGTGCGCCGCTGGTGGTGGCCGCCGATGGCGCCAACTCCGCAGTACGCCGCCTGACCGGCACCCCTACCCGCGAGTGGGATTACCTGCATAACGCGATCGTCACCAGCGTGCGCAGCAGCCAGCCGCACCAGCGCACGGCCTGGCAACGCTTTACCGATACCGGCCCGCTGGCGTTCCTGCCGCTGGTACGGGATGGGCAGGAAGATTGGTGTTCGATTGTCTGGTCGACCACGCCGGCTGAATCCGAGCGCCTGATGGCTCTGGATGATGAACGCTTCTGCCGGGAACTCGAGCGTGCCTTCGAAGGCCGCCTGGGCACTGTGATCAGCGCCGACTCGCGGGTCTGCGTGCCGTTGCGCCAGCGCCATGCCAAACGCTATGTGGCCGAGGGCCTGGCGTTGATCGGCGACGCGGCCCATGTGATCCACCCGTTGGCAGGGCAGGGCGTGAACCTGGGCTTCCTCGACGCGGCGGTGCTGGCCGAAGTGTTGCTGGCGGCCACCGAGCGCGGCGAGCGCCTGGCGGACGTGAAGGTGCTGAGCCGTTACGAGCGGCGGCGCATGCCGCACAACCTGGCGTTGATGGCGGCGATGGAAGGCTTTGAACGCCTGTTCCAGGCTGATCAACTGCCGTTGCGCTGGTTGCGTAACGCCGGCTTGAAAATCGTCGACCAGATGCCCGAAGCCAAAGCGGTGTTTGTGCGCCAAGCGCTAGGTTTGACTGGCGATCTACCAGAACTCGCTAAACCCTGAATTGAAATACAGTCCCCTGTGGGAGGGGGCTTGCCCCCGATGAGGCCCTCAACCCTCGCGCATATTCGGGCTGTGCAACATCTGGTAACGCCTCCGCCGAGCGTTACCAAATGTGAGTCCTTATCATTTGCCCTCAATTTGCAAATGAGAGAGACCGCACCCATGTTGGCACCCAAGCGCCTCCTGACTGCCCTGGCACTCACCCTGATCGGCAGCACCACCGTGCAGGCGGCCGACGAAGTGGTGGTCTACTCCTCGCGTATCGACGAACTGATCAAGCCGGTTTTCGATGCCTACACCCAGAAGACCGGCGTGCAGGTCAAGTTCATCACCGACAAGGAAGCGCCGCTGATGCAGCGCATCAAGGCCGAAGGCGAGAACGCCACCGCCGACCTGCTGCTCACCGTCGACGCCGGCAACCTGTGGCAGGCTGAACAGATGGGCATCCTGCAACCCTTCACCTCCGCCGTCATCGACAAGAATATTCCGCTGCAATATCGCTCATCGGCCCACGCCTGGACCGGTTTGAGCCTGCGTGCACGGACGATCGCCTATTCCACCGACCGGGTAAAACCGGGCGAACTGACCACCTACGAAGCCTTGGCCGACAAACAGTGGGAAGGCCGCCTGTGCCTGCGTACGGCGAAAAAGGTCTATAACCAGTCGCTGACCGCGACCTTGATCGAAACCCATGGCGCGGCCAGGACCGAAGAGATCGTCAAGGGCTGGGTCAACAACCTGTCCACCGACGTGTTCTCCGATGACATTGCCGTGCTGGAAGCCATCAACGCCGGGCAGTGCGACGTGGGTATCGTCAATACCTACTACTACGGCCGCCTGCACAAGCAGAAGCCGGACCTGGCAGTGAAACTGTTCTGGCCGAACCAGGGCGACCGTGGCGTGCATGTGAACCTTTCGGGCATCGGCCTGACCAAGCACGCGCCGCACCCGGAAGCGGCCAAGGCACTGGTGGAGTGGATGACTACGCCTGAGGCGCAGAAGATCTTTGCCGACGTGAACCAGGAGTTCCCCGCCAACCCGGCGGTGCCGCCATCGGCGGAAGTGGCGAGCTGGGGCAAGTTCGTGGCCGATACCTTGCCGGTGGAAGTGGCGGGCAAGCGCCAGGCCGAGGCCATTCGCTTGATGGATCGCGCCGGCTGGAACTGAATGTGTAAATTGCCACAGATCTAAATGTGGGAGGGGGCTTGCTCCCGATAGCGGAGTGTCAGTCTAATCATCAGTGACTGGCACTCCGCTATCGGGGGCAAGCCCCCTCCCACATTGTTTTGTGTTTGTCTTTGAATAGTCTGTTCATAGAGAGCTTTTCCTTGGCCCACCCCGCCCAACGCCGTTGGTACCTGCCGGTCTTTTCCGTCGCCGCCCTGGTGCTGCTGCCGCTGAGCGTGCTGCTGCTGTCCTGGCAAAGCATCGACCACCAGATCTGGTCCCATCTCTGGGATACCCAGATGCCTCGATTGCTGGGCAACACCTTGACCCTGGTACTCGGCGTCGGTCTTGGTGTGACACTGTTGGGTGTCAGCCTGGCCTGGTTGACCAGCCTCTGCGAATTCCCCGGGCGCCGCTGGCTTGATTGGGCGCTGATGCTGCCCTTTGCGATCCCGGCTTATGTGCTGGCCTTCGTGTTCGTCGGCCTGCTGGATTTCGCAGGGCCCGTGCAAACCCTGCTGCGCGAATGGTTCGGCAATGGGCTGCGTTTGCCGCGAGTGCGCTCCACCAGCGGCGTGATCATCGTGTTGGTGCTGGTGTTCTACCCTTACGTCTACTTGCTGGCGCGCACGGCGTTCCTGGCCCAGGGCAAGGGTTTGATGGAAGCGGCGCGGGTGCTGGGGCAGTCGCCCTGGCAAGCGTTCTGGCGCGTGGCCTTGCCGATGGCGCGCCCGGCGATTGGTGCTGGCGTGGCCTTGGCCTTGATGGAGACCCTGGCGGATTTCGGCGCCGTCTCGGTATTCAACTTCGACACCTTCACCACCGCCATCTACAAGACCTGGTATGGTTTTTTCAGCCTTTCCAGTGCCGCGCAACTGGCCAGCCTGTTGCTGCTGGTGGTGATGCTGGTGCTGTATGGCGAACGGCGCGCGCGTGGGGCGAGCCGACCGAGCAATGAGCGACCACGAGGCAAGGCGTTGTACCACCTGCGCGGGCTCAAGGCGGCTGCGGCCAGCGCCTGGTGCGGCCTGGTCTTCGCCTGCGCATTTGTGATCCCGATGCTGCAACTGGTGGCCTGGTTCTGGCAGCGCGGGCGCTTCGACCTGGATGAGCGCTATACCGGCCTGATCGTCCACACCCTCTACCTGGGCGGTATCGCGGCGCTGATCACCGTCAGCGTGGCGCTGGTACTGGCCTTTTCCAACCGCCTGGCGCCGACCCGGGCGATTCGCTCCGGCATCAGCCTGGCCAATGTCGGCTATGCCTTGCCGGGCTCGGTGCTGGCGGTGTCAATCATGCTGGCGTTCAGCTACCTTGACCGTGAGCTGGTGGTGCCGTTCTCCGGCTGGCTGGGCGGTGCGGGCAAGCCCTTGCTGCTGGGCAGCCTGTCTGCACTGGTGTTGGCATATCTGGTGCGATTTCTGGCGGTAGCGTACGGGCCGCTTGAAAACAGCCTGGCACGCATTCGCCCATCGCTGCCCGAAGCTGCACGCAGCCTTGGGGTGAGCGGCCCACGACTGTTTTGCAAAGTGTATCTGCCGTTGTTGCTGCCGGGCACCTTGAGCGCGGCGCTGCTGGTGTTCGTCGACGTGCTCAAGGAAATGCCTGCAACCCTGCTGATGCGCCCGTTCGGCTGGGACACCCTGGCGGTGCGGATCTTTGAAATGACCAGTGAAGGCGAATGGGCGCGGGCTTCCTTGCCGGCCCTGACCCTGGTGCTGGTCGGGTTGTTGCCGGTCATCGGGCTGATTCGCCGCTCTGCCCGACAAATCGGTTAGGTGCCAGTCCTACAGCTTGAGGCTACAATGCGCGGCATTCGGTGCGCTCCGTCTTTCGGGTCGACCTGCTGTATGTGCCTGTGGGCCTTGTAATTCAAGGTGTTCGGCGCAGGTGGCAGCTCTGCGCACCTTCGCCAAGCCCGGAAGGAGAAACCCATGGGACAGCGTACGCCTCTGTATGACCTGCATCTCGCCCTCGGCGCGAAAATGGTCGATTTTGGCGGTTGGGATATGCCTTTGCATTACGGCTCGCAAGTTGAAGAACACCATCAGGTGCGACGCGACTGCGGGGTTTTCGATGTATCTCATATGACCGTAATCGATGTCAGCGGCCTTCAGGCCAAGGAATGGCTCCAGCACTTGCTGGCCAATGATGTCGATCGATTGCACGGCTGTGGCCGTGCGTTGTACAGCGCCATGCTCAACGAGCAGGGCGGGGTAGTGGACGACATGATCGTCTACCGCACCGAAAGCGGTTACCGACTGGTGGTCAACGCCGCCACCCGCGATCAGGACATGACCTGGATGCAAGCGCAATTGGGCAGTTACCAGGCGCAACTGCATGAGCGGCCCGAGTTGGCCATGCTCGCCATCCAGGGGCCCCACGCCCGGCAGAAAATCGCTGAACTGGTGACCCAGTCCCGTGGCACCCTGATTCATCAGCTCAAGCCGTTCGAAGGCCAGGCCGACGGTGACTGGTTCATCGCCCGCACCGGCTATACCGGTGAAGATGGCCTGGAAATTGTCCTGCCCGCCGACCAGGCCCCGGGGTTTTTCAACGATCTGGTGGGTGCCGGCATTTCCCCTATCGGCCTCGGCGCCCGCGATACCTTGCGCCTGGAGGCCGGCATGAACCTGTACGGCCAGGACATTCATCAGGCTGTTTCGCCCCTGGCGGCCAACATGGCCTGGAGCATTGCCTGGGAGCCCTTCGGGCGCAACTTCATCGGCCGCGCCGCGCTGGAAGCGGAAAAAGCCGCCGGTGTGCAGTTCAAACTGGTGGGGCTGGTGCTCGAGGAGCGCGGGGTTTTACGGGCTCATCAGGTGGTTCGTATCGCCAATGTTGGCGAAGGAGAGATCACCAGTGGTAGTTTCTCGCCTACGCTAAGCAAATCCATTGCCCTGGCGCGTGTACCGACGGCGACTGCCGACCGGGCCGAAGTGGAAATCCGCGGCAAGTGGTACCCGGTGCGAGTGGTCAAGCCGACCTTCGTGCGCCATGGCAAAACCTTGATCTAACTATTTCCGGCAGGCCGAAGGCCGCTGACATTTCTTCTTGAGGACACAGACTATGAGCAATATCCCTGCCGACCTGCGTTTTGCCGAAAGTCACGAATGGGCCCGCCTGGAAGCCGACGGCACCGTGACCGTCGGGATCTCCGACCATGCACAGGAAGCCTTGGGTGATGTGGTGTTTGTTGAGCTGGCTGAGGTCGGCGCTACTTTTGAAGCCCAAGGCCAGGCGGGTGTGGTTGAGTCCGTGAAGGCCGCGTCGGATATCTATTCGCCGATTGCGGGCGAAGTGATTGCGGTCAACGAAGAGTTGGGTGGTAGTCCGGAGCTGCTGAACGCTAATCCGTATGAAGCCTGGATCTTTAAGCTCAAGCCAAGCAATCCGGCCGAGCTGGACAAGCTGCTTGACGCTGCCGGCTACGCAGCCGCCATCGGCGAATAAACGCAGAGGCCATGTGGGAGGGGGCTTGCCCCCGATAGCAGTGTGCCAGTCAGCTCACTTGTAGCTGACACACCGCAATCGGGAGCAAGCCCCCTCCCACATTTAATAAGTGCTCAGCCTGCTTTCAATACCGCTTCGACCGCCGCCACAGCCCGCTCCACATCCGC
The DNA here is from genome assembly GCF_059134095.1 of Pseudomonas sp. FBCC-B545. NCBI lineage: Bacteria > Pseudomonadati > Pseudomonadota > Gammaproteobacteria > Pseudomonadales > Pseudomonadaceae > Pseudomonas > Pseudomonas sp. FBCC-B545. The sequence continues at coordinate 281,830 of NZ_CP101441.1, forward strand.
CTCCGTCATCGCCGTAAACATCGGCAACGACACGATCAAGCGCCCGACACGCTCTGCCACCGGGAACATGCCTTCCTTGAAACCCTGCGCCCGATACAGGCTCAGCAGGTGAATGGGCGGGTAGTGATAGCCAATGCCGACGCCCTGGGCCTGCATCTGCTCCATGAACGTCGCACGTGCCGGCAGGCCATCGTGACGCTCCGGCAGCACCAGTTGGAACAGGTGCCAGTTGCTGTTTTCGAAGTCCGGCGGCGGTAGCTGCGCGCCGTATTTCTCTTCAAAATCACTGCCAAAGCACTTGAAATAATGGCGTGCCAGGTTCTGGCGGTGGGCGGTGATCTTCTCGATATGCGCAAACTGCCCCAGGCCAATGGCTGCGGCAATGTCGGTCATATTGAACTTGCCGCCCAACACATCCACATCCAAGCCGTCGAAACCGCTGCGAGTCACGCCCTGCAGGCGATACTTCTCTGCCAGGCGGACCTCCTCGGCGTTGTTCAACACCAGGCAGCCGCCTTCGGACGAAGTGATGTTCTTGTTCGCCTGGAAGCTGAACGATACGAAGTCGCCGGTGGCGCCAATTCGCTCTCCATCCCAACTGGACCCGAGGGCCTGGGCTGCATCTTCGACGATACGCAGGTTGTACTTGTTGGCCAGCGCGTAAAGCATCGGCATATCCAGGGGCAAACCGGCCAGATAGACCGGGATGATCGCCTTGGTTCGCGGGGTGATGGCCGCTTCAACCTGGGCCAGGTCAATGTTGCGGGTTACCGGGTCGATATCGGCAAATATGGGCGTGGCACCCACCTCGAGGATGACGTTGGCCGTGGCAACCCAGGATATTGGCGTGGTGATGACCTCATCCCCAGGCCCGATGCCGGCGATGCGCAAGGCGATCTCCATGGTGCAGGTGCCCGAGTTGAAGGTGCGCACCGGGCGCCCGCCAAAGTAATCCGACAATTGCGCTTCGAACGCCTGCACCTTCGGCCCGCTGGTGATCCAGCCGGAACGCAGGACATCGCCCACCGCCGAGATGGTGGCTTCATCAATGGTAGGTTTGGAAAACGGCAGGAAGGGCAGTTGGCTCATGTCGAAGAGGGCATCCGTTTCAGGTAGGCGACAGGTACTAATAGGCGAGTCAGTAACGCATGGTTGCACGACGAGACTGAATATAGCCTGTCGCTCGTGAACGATTCGTCAGCGTGCAGGCAAAAAAATGCCGCTTGTAAAAGCGGCATTTTTTATCAGGCATGGTTACTCGGCTACGGCATTCTTCGCGAGGATGGCGTTGGCCAGCTCCATGTCAGTAGCCTTGAGGCCAGGGTTATCGGCGCGGACTTTCTGCATGGCCGCTTCCAGGTACGGGCCGCGAATGCCGCCGTCGCTGGCAACGAAGCTGCCTGCATCATCCTGGGCGGCAACGACCAGCTTGTGGTCCTTGAAGGTCAGGTACGTCGAGCCGGTGGTGGCGCCCGACGAGATGACATTACGCCAGAAGCTATCGGCCATGGCTGAGCCGACAGGAAGGGAAAGCACAGCGAGGGTGGCGACAGCATATTTGAGACGCATGATGGGTGACTCCGGTGGGTTATCTGTACGTTTTGATTGTAGTTAAGCCAATCGAGTTCCATCACTGACTAAACAGTTTCAACCTTTAAAATCACCCCTTCCAGGCCAACCACGCGTACTTGAGCGCCTGCAGGCGTGTCGGCACCAGTGACCATCCATACCCCATCGCCGACCTTGACCTTGCCACGACCATCCACAATGGCCTGATGCACCACGAAGGTGCGCCCAATCAACTCGGTACCACGCTCATTCAGCCCCGGTTGATCGCTGGCCTTGGCGCTGCTGCGCTGGCGTTTCCACCAGTACACCGCGGTCAATATCGACAACACGGCAAACAGCAGCAGTTGCCATTCCAGCCCGAGTGGCGGCACCATGAACTTGATCACGCCCACAGCGGCGGCGGCGATACCCATCCACAGCAGGTAACCTCCTGCACCGAACACCTCAAGAATCAACAGCACGGTGCCCAGCGCCAGCCAATCCCAGAACGACAAATGCAGCAGGAACTCCCACATAGTGATCGCCTCAGACTTTCTGGTTGCCGAAAGTTGCTTTGACGATCTCGCCGATACCACCCACGGCCCCAATCACCTGGCTGGCTTCCAGCGGCATCAGGATGACCTTGCTGTTGTTGGCCGATGCCAGCTTGCCCAGGGCATCGATGTACTTTTGCGCAACGAAGTAGTTCACCGCCTGCACGTTACCCGACGCGATCGCCTCCGAGACCACTTGTGTCGCCCGGGCTTCGGCTTCGGCCTGGCGTTCACGGGCTTCTGATTCCAGGAACGCCGCCTGGCGGCTACCTTCGGCTTCGAGGATCTGCGCCTGCTTCTTGCCTTCGGCGGTCAGGATTGCCGACGCACGCAGGCCCTCGGCCTCGAGGATCTGTGCACGCTTGATCCGCTCGGCTTTCATCTGGCCGGACATGGCCGCCATCAGGTCGGCGGGCGGGCTGATGTCCTTGATCTCGATACGGGTGATCTTGATGCCCCACGGCGCGGTGGCTTCATCCACGGTGCGCAGCAGTTTTTCGTTGATACCGTCGCGCTGGCTCAGCATGGCATCCAGCTCCATCGAGCCGAGTACGGTACGGATATTGGTTTGCAGCAGGTTGCGGATGGCGTGCTCGAGGTTGTTGACCTCGTAGGCGGCCTGGGCGGTGTTGACCACCTGGAAGAAGCACACGGCATCGATCTGCACGGTGGCGTTGTCGGCTGTGATGACTTCCTGGGGCGGGATATCCAGCACGCTTTCCATCACGTTGATCTTGCGACCGATGCGGTCCATGACCGGGATGATGATATTCAGGCCGGGCTTGAGGGTGTTGGTGTAGCGGCCGAAACGCTCGACGGTCCACTGGTAGCCTTGGGGCACCACTTTGAAACCCATGAACAGGATGGCGATGGCCAATCCCACGAAAAGAAGCAGTACGGTTCCGATCTGCATAACGATTCCCTATCTGGAGGTGTCAGTGAACGACATTAGGCCGATTGTAACGGTCTGGTCACGAATAAAGACGGTTTCACGGCCCAACTAACAAAGGATTTGTTTCCGGATCCCCAGGCGTGACCCGTAATACCTCCGTCATCGTGGTCAGGCCGGCCTTCACTTTGTCGATACCGGCCATGCGCAGGCTGCTCATGCACTGTGCCAATGCCCGGCGGCGCAGTGCCTGTATGTCCGCGCCGGGAGTAACCAAACCCTTGAGCGCCGGGTCCATGGGCATGATTTCGTAGAGCCCGGCTCGGCCCCGATAACCACTGTCACGGCACTCCACACAGCCGACGGCCTCATAGCCGCCAACGTCTTCCAGTTTTGCCGGGCGCTTGCAGTGGGTGCACAACACGCGAACCAGGCGCTGGGCCATAACGCCTATCAGCGTAGCCTTGATCAAATAATGAGCAATCCCCAGCTCTTGTAGGCGACTGATGGCGCTGGGCGCATCGTTGGTATGCAGGGTCGAGAGCACCAAGTGCCCGGTCAACGCGGCCTGGATCGCCATCTCTGCGGTTTCCTGATCGCGGATTTCGCCGATCATGATGATGTCGGGGTCCTGGCGCAGCAGGGCGCGGATGCCGCTGGCGAAGGTCAGGTCGATGTTGTGCTGCACCTGCATCTGGTTGAACGCCGGCTCGACCATTTCGATCGGGTCCTCCACGGTGCACAGGTTGACCTCCCGGGTCGCCAGTTGCTTGAGGGTGGTGTAGAGGGTGCTGGTCTTGCCCGAGCCGGTCGGGCCCGTGACCAGGATGATGCCATTGGCTTGCCGGGTCATGGCGTGCCAGCGCTGCTGGTCCGCGTTCGACAAGCCCAACTGGTCGAAGTCCTTGAGCAATACCTGGGGGTCAAAAATCCGCATCACCAGCTTTTCGCCAAACGCGGTCGGCAGGGTCGACAGACGCAGTTCCACCTCGACGCCCGCCGGGTTTCTGGTCTTGACGCGGCCATCCTGGGGCTTGCGCTTCTCGGCCACATTCATTCGCCCGAGGCTTTTCAAACGGCTGACCACCGCCGTGGTGACCTGGGGTGGAAATTGATAGACGTCGTGCAACAGCCCATCGATGCGAAAGCGCACCCGGCCCTGCTCGCGGCAGGGCTCAATGTGGATATCGCTGGCACGTTGGGCAAAGGCGTACTGCAACAGCCAGTCGACTATGTTGACGATATGGGCGTCATTGGCCTCCGGCTCCTTGTCGCTGGCGCCGAGACTGAGCAGTTCGCCGTTGCCGGGCGTCGCCATCTTTTGATCGGCGCCACTGACTGACTTGGCCAGGCGGTAAAACTCGTTGATGCAGCGCTGGATATCCCGGGGGTTGGCAACCACGCGCTTGATGGAACGCTTGAGCACCTGGGCGAGCCCGGCTTCCCAGGCGCTGACATGGGGCTGGGCGCTGGCGACCGTGACGCTCTGAGCATCCACGGCCACTGCAAGAATGCCGTGGCGTTGGGCGAAGGCATGGGACATCAGGGGCACCACCGTTGCTACGTCGATCTGCAACGGGTCGATGCGCAGGTAAGGCTGGCCCACATGCCCAGCCAGCCATTGGGTCAGGCTCTCCAGGCAAGGGCCTTCGGCCGCGATGCATTCCAGGGGATGCAGGCCGCAGGGCGCTGCCGAAACGTTTTGCGCCGCCTGCGCCGTGATCAGCCCTTGCTCGATTAATGCCGGCAACAATTGATGCAGTTCCAGGGGGTAATCGCGAGAGGCAACGGACATGCAGGTTTTTCCTGGGAGGCTTGGGATGTAAATCCAAGGCTAGCCAGCCTCTGGAATTCCTCCTCCCTGGTTGTTTTGCAGGCTATTACCCAGCACTTGCCGCCAGCGCTTTAGGCCGCTCGGCATCAGCCGGCCAAAGCTTGAGGTCGCATACGCTGATCAGGTTTCGAATCTTTTCACCGATCACTTGGGCACGGTGCCAGCTCAGCCCGTCCATCACGATATCGATGTTCAGCAAGTCGGCTGCCCGGCTCACACTGACCTGGGCAGGGGTCAGGAACTGCAGCGCGAAATAGTTCAGCACCCGGCACAGCACGTCCGGTTCCGCTTCTGCGACGATGTGATAGTGCGCCTGGCAATGGGCGCTGTTGACGGCCCAGGCATCGACACGGGTGGCAGGGGGGTTGGTTTCAACGGCATGCATGCTGACTCTCCAGATTCGACTGGAGAAATTTTTACATTCGCCTCGGGAGAATTCTTATCTAAGATGAGCTTCTTTTGCGATTAATCAAATCGAGCAATTCAAAATAAGCTTATCTGCAGGTATTTCTATGCACAGCGAGTTGGACGTCTATGACCGCCGCATCCTGGCCCTGCTGCAAGAGGATGCCTCGCTCTCCAGCGCACAGATCGCCGAGCAGGTCGGCCTGTCGCAGTCTCCCTGTTGGCGGCGCATTCAGCGGCTCAAGGAAGAGGGGGTAATCCGCGGTCAGGTCACCTTGCTGGACCGCAAGAAAATCGGGCTCAATACGCAGATTTTCGCCGAGGTCAAACTCAATGCCCACGGCCGCTCCAACTTCACCGAGTTCACCGAGGCGATCCGTGGGTTTCCGGAGGTGCTGGAGTGTTATGTGCTGATGGGAGCGGTGGATTTTCTGCTGCGTATCGTCGCATCGGACATCGAGGCGTACGAACGGTTTTTCTTTGACAAGTTGTCGATGGTGCCGGGGATCCAGGAGGTCAATTCGATTGTGGCGTTGTCGGAGATCAAGTCCACTACCAGCCTGCCAGTATTGCGCTGACAGGGAGGGCCCCATCGGGGGCAAGCCCCTCCCACGTTGGAATGTATTCCCCGTGGGAGGGGGCTTGCTCCCGATGGCAATATTACAGGCGCAGAAGCGTCTTCCAGGCCCGATTCTGATACACCGCAATCGCCTGATGCATACGCGCATCCAGCGACTCATCGGTAATCGGCTGGTTAGCCAGGTGCGCCAGCTTGTTCAGCTCGCCGTACAAGCGGTCCAGTTCTGGAATGTCCACCACATGACGCGCATGGTGCAGCCAGGCCTGGATGCGTTCGATGCGCGGCAGTTGCTCGGCCAGGTCTTCCGGCTGTTGCTGGTAGCGTGGCAGTTGCAGGGCGACGGCGTCATCGGCCAGCAGGCGTGGCAGCCAGTTGGTGATTTGCGCAGCGCCCTGGCGGTTACCGCGCACGTTACGCTCGGCTGTCCAGGTGCGGGCGAGCAGCCAGCGCGAGGTGTTCAGTGAGAACAGGCCCCAGCGCACGTCGGTCAATTCTTCGACGAACTGCTCCGGCGCGGCTTTGCGAATGTCTTCATCGTCATCACCGGCCTGGACCAGCGGGCGCCAGTCTTCCAGCAGTGCATCCAGGGCGCTGCGCAGCTCGCTGGTGGACTGACGCGGGGCGGCCTGGCCGAGGCTGCCGATCAGGGCGCGCAGTTCGCCGAGGTTTTCGACCCAGTCCTGCAGCAGGCGCCAGTGGCCGTTGAAACGGTATTGCTCGGCCAGGCGCTGGCTGCTGCCCAGCAGGTGCCACATGATTGCGGCGAAAGCATCGTCCAGCGGCGTTTCGGCGTGGATCTGCGGCGCAGGCAGGCTCAGGGAGTAGCTGCTGGCGTCGTACAGGCGATAGCCACGCTCGGCCTTGCTGATGTCACAGGGCATCAGCGCCAGGGTTGCGGCCAGTTCGGCGGCCAGTTCCAGCAGGGCAGCGGGTTCGCCTTCGCGCAGTTCCAGTTCCAGCTCGCAGATTTCTTCCTTCTGCTTGCCGACCACCACATGGCCCAGGTCCAGGGCGGCTTCGATCACCACCTTGGCCTTGCCGCGACCCCAGGCGATTTCGGCGCGTTCGCGGACGAAGTCGGTGGTGAAGATCGGCTTGAGGGTCTTTTTGTCCAGCTCAGCCAGTTGCTCGGGCCAGCATTCGCCGTCGAGTTTCTTCACGTCGAGCTTGGCTTTGGGCAGGTCCCAGTTGTACTCGTTGCGTTCCGACAAGCCGGCGACGCTTTGGCCACGGGTCTTGAGGGTCTGGATGATGTCGTCACCGTCCTTGCGCAGGCGCAGGGCAACCTTGGCCTGGGCCAGGTCGCGCTCGGGGGTGTCGAAGTACTGGTTCATCAACTCACGGCGTTCCCAGCCACTTTTGTTGCGTTTTTTCAGTAGCGGGTGCTCACGCAGCGCGGCGAGGGTTTCGCGGCTGACGCGGAGCTTGATTTCGGTTTCTTTCTGCATGGCCGGAAAATCCAGGATCGGGAGCGCAGCCGGGGAAAAATGTGGCTGCCAAGGTCGTGCAGTGTACAGGACTGAGCCCGGCAACGTGGCGCAACGGTTTATTGTGTCGTGCAGATGCCTCTATAGTGAGCTTCATCCGGGAAGTTGGGAGACCGCGCATGCCGTTACCGTCCATGAAAGAGCAGTTCGCCGCCTTGATCGCCGCACCGTCGGTGAGCTGCACCCAAGCGTCGCTCGACCAGACCAACCGCCCGGTGATCGATCTGCTCGCCGCGTGGCTGGGCGACTTGGGCTTTGCTATCGACATCCAGCAAGTCAGCCCTGGCAAATTCAACCTGCTCGCCAGTTTCGGCAGCGGCCCCGGTGGCTTAGTGCTGGCGGGCCATAGCGATACGGTTCCTTATGATGAGGCGCTGTGGAAGACCGATCCGCTCAAGCTGACGGAAGTCGATGGCCGTTGGGTAGGGCTGGGCAGTTGCGACATGAAGGGTTTTTTTGCCCTGGCCATTGAAGCGGTGTTGCCGTTGCTGGACCAGCCGTTCAAGCAGCCGCTGCTGATCCTCGCCACCTGTGACGAGGAAAGCTCCATGTCCGGTGCACGCGCCCTGGCCGAGGCGGGGCGGCCTCTGGGGCGGGCGGCGGTGATTGGCGAGCCGACGGGCCTCAAACCGATCCGCCTGCACAAGGGCGTGATGATGGAACGCATCGATATCCTCGGCCGCAGCGGCCACTCGTCGGACCCAAGCCTGGGCCACAGTGCCCTCGAAGCCATGCACGATGCCGTTGGCGAATTGCGCGGCCTGCGCCTGGCCTGGCAGCGCGAGTATCGCAATGCGCAATTTCGCGTGCCGCAACCGACCATGAACTTCGGCTGCATCCACGGCGGCGACAATCCCAACCGCATTTGCGGCCAGTGTTCCCTGGAATTCGACCTGCGCCCTTTGCCGGGGATGGACCCCGAGGTGCTGCGTGCGGCGATCCGGCAGAAGCTCGAACCCCTGGCCGAGCGCCACAAGGTCAAGATCGATTACGCGCCGTTGTTTCCCGAAGTGCCGCCTTTCGAGCAGCCTGAGGACGCCGAGTTGGTGCGGGTGGCGGAACGTTTGACCGGTCATCGTGCCGAAGCAGTAGCGTTCGGCACCGAAGCGCCTTATCTTCAGCGCCTTGGTTGTGAAACCCTGGTGCTTGGCCCCGGCGACATCGCCTGTGCCCACCAGCCGGGCGAGTACCTCGAAATGTCACGCTTGACGCCTACAGTGCGTCTATTGCGGGAACTGGTCGAACATTACTGCCTGAAACCTGCATAAATTAACCTTTGCCCATTCGTACATAAGGAGAGCGAGCGTGTCGCCAAGCCTGTTCCGACGATAACCATCAGCCCGCTGTGCGTTTTTGCGACTCATCCATTTTTCGGCTGCTTTTTATTACAGGCCCAGGTTCCATGCCCGAATACGTCAATTGGCTTCGCCACGCTTCGCCCTACATCAACGCCCATCGCGACTGTACCTTTGTGGTCATGCTGCCCGGCGATGGTGTGGACCACCCCAACTTCGGCAATATCGTCCACGACCTGGTGCTGCTCCACAGCCTGGGTGTGCGGCTGGTGTTGGTGCACGGTTCGCGCCCACAGATTGAAACCCGCCTGCAGGCCCGCGGCCTGACCCCGGCATACCACGAAGGCTTGCGCATCACCGATGCTTCGACGCTGGAGTGCGTGATCGATGCAGTAGGCCATTTGCGTATCGCCATTGAAGCGCGCTTGTCCATGGATATGGCCTCCTCGCCGATGCAGGGCTCGCGCCTGCGGGTGGCCAGCGGCAACCTGGTGACCGCGCGGCCGATTGGTGTGCTTGAGGGCGTCGACTACCATCACACTGGCGAAGTGCGCCGGGTCGACCGCAAGGGCATTAACCGCCTGTTGGACGAACGCTCCATTGTGCTGCTGTCGCCATTGGGTTATTCGCCCACCGGCGAGATCTTCAACCTGGCCTGCGAAGACGTCGCCACCCGCGCCGCCATCGATTTGGGCGCCGACAAGCTGCTGTTGTTTGGTGCCGACCTGGGCCTGATCGATGAAAACGGTCGCCTGGTGCGTGAGCTGCGCCCACAGCAAGTGCCAGCGCACCTGCAACGCCTGGGCAGCAACTATCAAGCCGAGCTGCTTGATGCCGCTGCGCAAGCCTGTCGGGGTGGAGTGGGGCGCAGCCACATCGTCAGCTATGCCGAAGACGGCGCCTTGCTCACTGAGCTGTTCACCCGGGACGGCGGCGGTACGCTGGTGGCCCAGGAACAATTCGAGCTGGTACGCGAAGCGGCGATTGAAGACGTCGGCGGCTTGCTCGACCTGATCAGCCCGTTGGAGGAGCAGGGCATCCTGGTGCGCCGCTCGCGGGAAGTGCTGGAGCGTGAGATCGAACAGTTCAGCGTGGTCGAGCGCGAAGGCATGATCATCGCCTGCGCGGCGCTCTACCAGATTGCGGATTCAGATGCGGGGGAGTTGGCTTGCCTGGCAGTTAACCCTGAATATCGCCACGGTGGGCGCGGCGATGAATTGCTGGAGCGCATTGAGACCCGGGCCCGGGCCCAGGGGTTGAAGACGTTGTTCGTGCTCACTACTCGTACGGCCCACTGGTTCCGAGAGCGCGGGTTCGTGCCGAGCAGCGTGGACCGCCTGCCGTCGGCGCGGGCGTCTCTTTACAACTATCAGCGCAACTCGAAAATTTTCGAGAAAGCGTTGTAAATGTGGGAGGGGCGGTGCGACGATTCGACTTGCTCCCGATAGCTGTGGGTCAGTTAACAGATAAGTAACTGACAGACCGCAATCGGGAGCAAGCCCCCTCCCACATTGGACCGCGTTTATTCTGTGATGAACTTGTCGGTCACATAGGCCGAATAATCCGGCAACACTGTCTCCACCTTGCCTTGCTCCTTCAAGAACTTCGCTGTCTCCCCAATCGCCTTCGCCGTGCCGCCCTCGAGCAGCGCATCGGTTTGCTGCGCCTGTGCATCCGGGAACGTTGTGCCGGCCAGCAGCTCAGGAATGTCGATCGCATTGGCGCCGGTCAACCCAGCGATCTTCTGCACCGGCTCCGAATCCACCGTCCAGCTGTCTTTATGGGCGGCATAGTCGGCGAATGAATCAAGGGTGACCTTGGCAAACCTGGCCACTACCTCAGGATGTTTTTCGGCGAAATCCTTGCGCGCTACCCACACTTCAAACGTCGGTGCGCCCCATTGACCCACCTGCGCCGCGTCTGTCAGGGTCTTGCCGGTCTTGCGGATTTCGCCCAGGGCCGGTGACCACACGAAGGCCCCATCAATGTCACCGCGTTTCCACGCGGCGGCGATCTCGGCCGGTTGCAGGTTCACCACTTTGACTTGTTTAGTGTCCAGCCCCCAGTGCTTCAGCGCGCCGAGCAGGCTGTAATGGGAGGTTGAGACGAAGGGCGTGGCGATGGTTTTGCCGATCAGGTCTGCGGGTTTGTCGATGCCACTGCCATTACGCACTACCAAGGCTTCAGAAGTGTTGATCTGTGCCGATACGATAAACGCGACGATGGGTAGATTGCGCGAAGCGGCTGCGGCGAGGGGGCTGGAGCCGAGGTTGCCGATTTGTACATCACCCGAGGCAATGGCCGTGACCACCTCCGGCCCGCTGTTGAACCGGCGCCAGGCGATTTTCTCGCCAATGGTTTTTTCATAGAGGCCGTCGGCCTGGGGGACTTTGCTGGGGTCGATGCCGGTTTGATAACCGACGGTTAAATCGGCGGCACTGACACTAAAAGAAAGTATTAGCGATACAAAAACTGTAACAAATTGACGGGAGGATGTGCGTTTGGCCATGATGGCGTCGCCTTTTTGATCGTGAGTGACGTATGCAACCGTGCAGTCACACTAATCGATCTAAAAAAGCACTGGTAAATACCCTTTAGGAATTAGCTTATGGAGCGGAACGTCTATCCTGACCCGTCTGCTGCATGGAAAGCCTTATTCCTGAATCGTATAAAAAAGAATGAAACAATTCTTTTTGGGTGTATGAAAAACTCATTACCCTGCAGGGACCAAATCAACTGCGATTAGACCAAGGTAGTAGACATACAAGGTTACGATTGACTTGGCAGTCACTATCTGGCGCTAATCGCGCATCTGTGGATCCAGGGCGTCAGACCCAGGACCAAAGAAATACAAAAATTAGAAATGAGAGGAGCGGTACATGAATAAGTCCACCTTGGCACTGGCTGTAGCCCTGGGCGCAGTTGCCCAGCAAGCAGGCGCTGCCGGCTTTATCGAAGACAGCAAGGCCACACTGGGCCTGCGTAACTTCTACATCAACACCGATAACCGTGAAGGCACCGCCAACCCGAGCAAGAACGAAGAATGGGGCCAAGGCTTCGATCTGCGCTTTATCTCCGGTTATACCCAAGGCACCGTTGGCTTCGGTCTTGACGCTATCGGTCTGCTGGGTGTTCGCCTGGATTCCGGCGGCGGTACCAACGGCGCAACTGCCAGCTCCTACGGCGGCACTATCTTCCCGAGCAAGTCCAATGGCGAAGCCGTTGATAACTACTCGAGCCTGGGTCTGACTGCCAAAGCCAAGATCTCCCAGACCGAACTGAAGCTGGGTACCTTGCAGCCTAAGCTGCCGGTCATCGTCACCAACGATGGTCGTATGCTGCCGCAGACCTTCCAGGGTGGCCAGATCACCTCCAGCGACATCAAGGACCTGACCCTGGTCGCCGGCCAGATCGAAAAAGCCAAGGGCCGTAACTCCAGCAACAATGAAAGCCTGTCCATCTCCGGCGCCAACAGCCGTGGTGCGAACTGGCGTTCGAGCAACAAGTTCTACTACGCCGGTGGTGACTACAAGATCACCAAGGACCTGACCGCCCAGTACTACTACGGCAACCTGGAAGATTTCTACAAGCAACACTTCCTGGGCCTGACCCACAACTGGGCTATCGGCCCTGGCGTGCTGAAGTCCGACCTGCGTTACTTCAACAGCTCCGACGACGGTAACAATGGCAACCAGTCTGCCTACTTCTCCACAGGTAACTACGGTGGCGTCAACAACGGTCGTGGCAAGGTGGATAACAACCTGTACAGCGGTCTGTTCCTGTACTCCGTTGCCGGTCACACCTTCGGTGGCGGTTACCAGGTCAGCAACGGCAGCAGCGACTTCCCTTGGTTGAACCAGGGTGACGGCTCGTCGGCCTACATCACTACCGACATGCAGATCCAGAAGTTCGCCCGTGCTGGCGAGCGCACCTGGCAAGCTCGCTACTCCTACGACTTCGCCAAGGTCGGCGTACCTGGCTTGACCGCCGGCGTCGTGTACCTCAAGGGCGACCATATCGACACCGTTGCCAGCAACCGTGCCGAGTTCACCGGCCAGTCCGAGTGGGAACGTGACATCACTGTTGCCTACGTCGTACCGGAAGGTCCGCTGAAAAACGTCGGCGTGGCGTGGAAAAACGCTATGTGGCGCAGCGATATCGCCAACGCACGTAACCAGGACGAAAACCGCCTGATCGTCAGCTACTCGATCCCGCTGTTGTAAGTCTGTAAAGCCTTGCCCGGCGCAATGCCGGGCAAGGTGTCTTGCTTGTTCAAGTCGGGCTCAACCCCCGCAAGCCCTTCCTGAACTCTCTTTTACAGCGTCTCAAGGCCTTCTCGAACCTTGAAAACAATGTTGATCCTCGCCTGTACCCAAGTCCAATGAACACATTTTTAATATTCCTTTATCGTCTAGATAAATCGATATTTATTCTTTTTAAATAATCCCAAATCCATGCACAGTGGGCTCCATAAGCACCCATCAGGAGCCACACCATGAGCCTAAGACTGGGCGACATCGCCCCCGACTTCGAACAGGATTCCAGCGCCGGCAAGATTCGTTTCCACGAATGGCTGGGAGACAGCTGGGGTGTGCTGTTTTCCCATCCGGCGGACTTCACCCCGGTGTGCACGACCGAGTTGGGCTTCACAGCCAAGCTCAAGGACGAATTCGCCAAACGTGGCGTCAAGGCCATCGCCCTGTCGGTAGACCCGGTGGACTCGCACCACAAGTGGATCGAAGACATCAACGAAACCCAGAACACCATCGTCAACTTCCCGATCCTGGCCGATGCTGATCGCAAGGTCTCGGACCTCTACGACCTGATCCATCCGAACGCCAGTGACACGCTCACCGTGCGCTCCTTGTTCGTGATCGACCCGAACAAGAAGATCCGCCTGACCATCACCTACCCGGCCAGCACCGGGCGCAACTTCCATGAAATCCTGCGGGTGATCGACTCACTGCAACTGACCGACAACCACAAGGTCGCCACGCCGGCCAACTGGCAGGATGGGGATGAGGTGGTGATCGTGCCGTCGCTCAAGGATGAGGAAGAGATCAAGAAACGCTTTCCGAAGGGCTACCGCGCCGTGAAGCCGTACCTGCGCCTCACTCCGCAACCCAACCGATGACATAGATCCCATGTGGGAGCAGGCCCCCTCCCACATTTAAAGCACACATGCAGGGGTTTTCAGGCCGTTTTAACGGCCTTTTTTTTCGCCTGGCGAATAATAAAACGCATATGTTTTTATGGAATAAACAAATGAATAAATAAGATTTATAGATATATAAATCTGCTGCTAAGGTCTGTTCCATCTTGGCGCCATCGCCACACCGCGAACCGCTGACACTTGCTTAAGGAATTCCCTACATGCTGGTCGTAACACTTGGAGGCAGTCCCAGCCAGCGTTCCCGCTCCGGGGTGCTGCTTGATAAAACCCGTCAATGGCTGCAGCGCCAGGGCGTGGAGGTGGTGAGTTACCAGATACGGGACTTCTCCGCAGAGGACTTGCTGCATGCGCGCTTCGACAGCCCCAAAGTCATCGACCTGCTGCAACAGGTGGCCAATGCCGACGGCCTGGTGATCGCCACGCCGGTGTACAAGGCGTCGTTCTCCGGCGCGCTGAAAACCGTGTTGGACCTGCTGCCTGAACGCGCCCTGGCGCATAAGGTGGTGTTGCCGATAGCCACCGGGGGCAGCATCGCCCACATGCTGGCGGTGGACTACGCCTTGAAGCCGGTGTTGTCGGCCCTCAAAGCCCAGGAGCTTCTCCACGGTATTTTTGCCGAGGACAGCCAGATCGCCTATGGCGAAGGCAGCGCCCAGGCGCAACTGGTGCCAGTGCTCGAGCAGCGTCTGCACGAGGCCCTGGAACAGCTCTACAGCGCCATGGCCCGGCGCCCGAAACCACTGGACCCAGATGTATTGAATGAACGTTTGTTGAGCGCTCGCTGGAGCATCTGAGCCTTACCCAATATCGAGAAACACTCACCTTACTCAGCCGCCAACGGCCAAGCAGGTGCAGCCAAAACCTTAATCGCAACTGTGGAGAGAGCGCCATGCGCACTGTCATCTTGCGTCGTGGTCTGGTCGCACTGTTTGCTGCGGCTGTGTCCTTCGGCGCCATTGTTCAAGCCCAAGCTGCCGAGACCCTGCGGATCGGTTATCAGAAGTACGGCACCCTGGTGCTGCTCAAGGCCAAGGGCTCCCTGGAAAAACGCCTCGCCGCCCAAGGCGTGCAGGTGCAGTGGACCGAGTTTCCAGGTGGCCCGCAGTTGCTGGAAGGCCTGAACGTCGGCGCCATCGATTTCGGCGTCACCGGCGAAACCCCGCCGGTCTTTGCCCAGGCTGCCGGCGCTGATCTGCTCTATGTCGCCTACGAACCGCCAGCGCCCACCAGCGAAGCGATCCTGGTGCCCAAGGACTCGCCGATCAAATCGGTGGCCGAGTTGAAGGGTAAAAAGGTTGTGCTTAACAAAGGCTCCAATGTGCACTACCTGCTGGTGCGTGCCCTGGCAGATGCCGGCCTCAACTACACCGACGTGAAGACGGTATTCCTGCCGCCCGCCGATGCCCGCGCCGCATTCGAGCGCGGCAGCGTAGATGCCTGGGTGATCTGGGACCCCTACCAGGCTGCCGCCGAGAATCAACTGCAGGCCCGCACCCTGCGTGACGGCACTGGCATCGCCGACAACCATCAGTTCTACCTGGCCACCAAGCCCTATGCCGAGCAACACCCTGAAGTGATCAAGGCATTGGTGGAAGAAGTGCGCGCAGTGGGCGAGTGGTCCAAGGCCAACCCTGAGCAGGTCACCGAACAAGTCGCGCCACTGCTGGGCCTGCCGGCGGACATCACCCTGACCTCGGTGAAACGCCAGGGTTACGGCGCGCTGTTCCTGACGCCCGAAGTAGTCGCCGCACAGCAAAAAATCGCCGACACCTTCTACCAACTCAAATTGATCCCCAAGCCCTTGAGTATCAAGGACGTGATCTGGACGCCACCCGCCGCGGTTGCCAAAGCGCCGTAATTCGACTTCTTCAGGAGACAACTCCATGAGCCTCAATATTTTCTGGTTCCTGCCTACCCATGGCGACGGCCATTACCTTGGCACCGCCGAAGGCGCTCGCGCCGTCGACCACGGTTACCTGCAGCAAGTGGCCCAGGCCGCTGACCGCTTGGGTTTCGGTGGGGTGTTGATCCCCACCGGTCGCTCCTGCGAAGACTCGTGGCTGGTGGCGGCCTCGCTGATTCCAGTGACCCAGCGCTTGAAATTCCTCGTCGCGCTGCGCCCCGGGATCATTTCCCCGACGGTGGCTGCACGTCAGGCCGCGACTCTCGACCGTCTGTCCGGAGGCCGTGCGTTGTTCAACCTGGTCACCGGTGGTGACCCCGAAGAGCTGGCCGGCGACGGCTTGTTCCTCAGCCACGAAGAGCGCTACCAGGCCTCGGTGGAGTTCACCCGCATCTGGCGCCGGGTGCTGGAGGGCGAAACCGTGGACTACGACGGCGAGCACATCAGCGTCAAAGGCGCCAAGTTGCTTTACCCGCCAATCCAGCAGCCACGCCCGCCGCTGTACTTTGGTGGTTCCTCCGAAGCCGCCCAGGACCTGGCAGCCGAACAGGTGGAAATGGTGCTGACCTGGGGCGAGCCTCCGGCTGCGGTCGCGGAAAAAATCGCCCAGGTTCGCGCCAAGGCCGAAAAACTCGGACGTACCCTGCGCTTCGGCATTCGCCTGCATGTGATTGTGCGCGAAACCAACGAAGAGGCCTGGAAAGCCGCCGACAAACTCATCTCCCATCTGGACGACGACACCATCGCCCGCGCCCAGGCATCCCTGGCGCGCTTCGACTCGGTCGGCCAGCAACGCATGGCGGCCTTGCATGGCGGCAGCCGTGACAACCTGGAAGTCAGCCCCAACCTGTGGGCCGGCGTCGGCCTGGTGCGGGGCGGTGCCGGGACTGCGCTGGTCGGCGATGGCCCAACGGTTGCGGCGCGGGTCAAGGAATACGCGGACCTGGGCATCGATACCTTTATCTTCTCCGGTTATCCGCACCTGGAAGAGTCTTATCGGGTCGCCGAGCTGTTGTTCCCGCATTTGGATATCGAACGTCCCGAGTTGCCGAAAAGCGCTGGCTACGTCAGCCCGTTCGGCGAGATGGTCGCCAACGATATCCTTCCCAAAGCTGCGTCACAGAGTTGAGGCGCCGCCATGGACTTTGAAAAATTCAGCCATCGCGTGGCGCCCTGGGTGCTGCCGATCTTGTTGTTGGCGGTGTGGCAGTTGTCAGTCTCGGCGGGTTGGCTGTCGACGCGCATCCTGCCAGCACCGAGTGCGGTGATCGAGGCCGGGGTCAACCTGGTGGTCAGCGGCGAAATCTGGACACACCTGGCCATCAGTGGCTGGCGTGCCGGCCTGGGCTTTGTGATCGGCGGCAGCATCGGTTTGGCCCTGGGCTTTATCACCGGGTTGTCGAAGTGGGGCGAGCGCTTGCTGGACAGCTCTGTGCAGATGATTCGTAACGTGCCGCACCTGGCGCTGATCCCGCTGGTGATCCTGTGGTTCGGCATTGACGAGACCGCGAAGATTTTCCTGGTGGCCCTGGGCACGTTGTTCCCGATCTACCTGAACACCTATCACGGTATCCGCAACGTCGACCCGGCGCTGGTGGAAATGTCGCGCAGCTATGGCCTGTCGGGGTTCAGCCTGTTCTGGCAAGTCATCCTGCCGGGCGCGCTGCCGTCGATCCTGGTTGGCGTGCGGTTTGCCCTGGGCTTTATGTGGCTGACGCTGATCGTGGCGGAAACCATTTCGGCCAGCTCCGGTATCGGCTACTTGGCGATGAATGCCCGTGAGTTCCTGCAAACCGATGTGGTGGTGCTGGCCATCGTGATGTACGCGATCCTCGGCAAACTCGCCGACCTGGCGGCGCGTGGCCTGGAACGGGTATGGCTGCGCTGGCACCCGGCGTATCAAGTCAAAGGAGGTGCGGCATGACAGCTCAACAACCCCCGCGCCTGCTCAAGGGCATCCCCCTGGCGGTGCGCAAATTACGCAAATCCTTCGGCACTCGCGAAGTGCTCAAGGACATCGACCTGCATATTCCGGCCGGTCAATTCGTGGCCGTGGTCGGTCGCAGCGGCTGCGGCAAGAGTACCTTGTTGCGCCTGCTGGCGGGGCTGGACAAGGCCAGTGGCGGCGAGCTGCTGGCCGGCTCCGCGCCGCTGCACGAGGCGATTGAAGACACACGATTGATGTTCCAGGAAGCGCGTTTGCTGCCGTGGAAAAAGATCATCGACAACGTCGGCCTTGGCCTTACGGGCAACTGGCGCCCCAGGGCGCTGGAGGCCCTCGAAGCGGTGGGCCTGGCCGAGCGCGCCAATGAATGGCCGGCTGCCTTGTCCGGTGGCCAGAAGCAGCGCGTGGCATTGGCCCGTGCGTTGATCCACCAGCCGCGCCTGCTGCTGCTTGACGAGCCGCTGGGGGCGCTGGACGCCCTGACCCGCATCGAGATGCAGCAACTGATCGAGAACCTCTGGCGCAAGCACGGTTTCACTGTGTTGCTGGTGACCCACGATGTCAGCGAAGCCGTGGCGATTGCCGACCGTGTGATTCTGATTGAAGACGGCGAAATCGGCCTCGACCTGAACGTCGACCTGCCGCGCCCACGGGCCCGTGGTTCACACCGCCTGGCCGCGTTGGAGGCCGAGGTGCTCAACCGCGTGCTGTCGCTGCCCGGCTCACCGCCGGAACCCGAACCTGTTTCACCGCTGCCGACGCAATTGCGTTGGGCTCAATAACCCACACAGGAAAAACATCATGACTATTAAAGCCATCAACGTGCGTAACCAGTTCAAAGGCACTATCAAGGAAATCGTGGTCGGCGACGTGCTGTCGGAAATCGATGTGCAGACTGCGTCCGGCATTGTTACTTCGGTGATCACTACGCGTTCGGTGAAAGAGCTGGAGCTGGTGATTGGCAGTGAAGTGATTGCCTTTGTGAAATCCACTGAGGTGTCGATTGCCAAGTTGTGATTGCTTGAGACCGCTATCGGGGGCAAGCCCCCTCCCACACTGGACCGCGTTTATTCAGGAACAATAAGGTCAAAATGTGGGAGGGGGCTTGCCCCCGATAGGGCCGGCCCAGCCAACACAAGGCTCACCGCTTGGGTAGATATGCCGGCAAATAAAGCCCCACATAAGCATCAAACACCCGCATCCCTTCTTCCGCCATACGCGGCGTGATCAGCCCATGCTGATGCACCGAGCGCGCATACACGCGGTCGCTCAGCTCCAGCGCCAGGGCAAATACATCCACGTCCTTGGGCAAGCTCGGCACTTCGAAGTGGCGGTTGAACACCTCCAGCATCAAGTCCCCCAGCTCCAGGTCATGCTGACGATCGGCTTGGGTGACTTCGGTCAGCCCGTGCTGGGCCAGGATCAACTGGCGTGCAGCGGCGTCCTGGTCATAAACGGTGAGCATGCGTTGTTCAACGATGCAGGACAGGTCGCGCCAGTGCCTGAGTGACTCATGCTCGATAGGCGCCTGGATGGCGGCGCGGAAAGCGGCGTGTACGTCAGAAGTCAACGCCTCCAGCAACGCCGGCACACTGGCGAAGAAGTGATACACCGACGACGGTGGAATCTGCGCCCGGTCGGCCACGCTGTAGATCGACAAACTCGCCACGCCTTCGGTGGCCAGCAAGGTGCGGGCGGCATCGAGGATCGCGTCGATCCGGGCCCGGCTGCGGGCGCGGGGTTTGCGAGGCGTGGCGGGACGGGTGGGCATGGAAGTCTCCTACAAGGCAGCGGGCATTGTATGAGCAGGGAGGTGTGTTGTCTTCCAGGCCGCCATCGGGAGCAAGCCCCCTCCCACATTTAGATCTGTGAATACATTCAAAATGTGGGAGGGGCGGAGCGACGATTCGACTTGCTCCCGATGAGGCCAATTCGGTCTCCCGGAATAAGCCCATAAAAAAGCGCCACAGACCCTGAGCCTGTGGCGCTTCTTCAATGCCGCAACCACTTACACGGTATGCAGGTACCAGTTGTACTCAAGGTCGGAGATGGAGTGTTCAAACTCCTCCAGCTCACTTTCCTTACAGGCGACGAAGATATCGATGTACTTGGGATCGATGTACTTGGCCATTACCTCGCTGTCGTCCAACTCACGCAGGGCGTCGCGCAGGTTGTTCGGCAGGCTTTGCTCGTTCTGCTCGTAGCTGTTGCCTTCCACCGGTGCGCCTGGCTCGATCTTGTTGGTCAGGCCGTGGTGCACGCCCGCCAGCACCGAAGCCATCAGCAGGTAAGGGTTGGCGTCGGCGCCAGCCACACGGTGTTCGATACGTACGGCGTCGGACGAGCCGGTGGGTACGCGAATCGCCACGGTGCGGTTATCCAGGCCCCAGCACGGCGAATTGGGCACGTAGAACTGTGCGCCGAAACGACGGTAGGAGTTGACGTTGGGGCACAGGAACGCCATTTGGGCGGGTAGGGTCTCCAGCACACCGCCGATTGCGTGACGCAATGCGGCGTTCTGCTCGGGATCCTCGCTGGCAAAGATGTTCTTGCCGTCCTTGTCCAGAATGGAGATATGCACGTGTAGACCGTTGCCTGCCTGGCCTGGGTAAGGCTTGGCCATGAAGGTGGTGTCCATCTCATGGTCGTAGGCGATGTTCTTGATCAGGCGCTTGAGCAGTACCGCGTAATCGCAGGCCTTGATCGGGTCGGCGACGTGGTGCAGGTTCACTTCGAACTGCGCCGGGGCGCTTTCCTTGACGATGGCGTCGGCCGGAATGCCTTGCTCCTTCGCACCTTCCAGGATGTCCTGGAGGCAGTCGACGTATTCGTCGAGGTCGTCGATCAGGTAGACCTGTGTCGAATGCGGGCGTTTGCCGGAAATAGGCGAGCGGGGCGGTTGTGGGCGGCCGTTCACGTTCTCCTGGTCGATCAGGTAGAACTCAAGCTCGAAGGCGGCGCAGATGGTCAGGCCGAGGTCGTCAAACTTGCTTACAACTTGGCGGAGCACTTCGCGCGGATCGGCGAAGAAAGGTTCACCTTCAAGTTCGTGCATGGTCATCAGCAGCTGCGCGGTAGGGCGCTTTTGCCAGGGTTCATTGCACAGGGTATCGGGGATTGGATAACAGATTCGGTCAGCATCGCCGATGTCCAGGCCCAGGCCGGTGCTTTCCACCGTCGAGCCGTTGATATCCAGGGCAAATAAAGAGGCAGGCAGGTTAATGCCCTTCTCGTAAACCTTGTGGAGGCTGGTGCGTTCGATGCGCTTACCGCGCACCACACCATTCATATCCGCAATTAGAAGGTCTACGTACAGAACCTCAGGATGATCCTTAAGGAACGCGTTCGCTTCGTTAAGCTGAACGGCACGCGGGGGTACCGACATGATGCAACACCTTTGTTGTTAAAAATATCAATCATTGATCTTTTCTGGTTTCAGTCAACCCGAACGGCATGCCGAAGTCAAGCGAGGGCTTTTTTGCCCTAAAAAAGCGCCTTGAGGGCTTTTTTGCGGGATTTTGGGGCGGTTTTCCGGGTTTGATGTGCTTGGGACTCGCAGGTTTGAGCGGGCCGTCTAGGATTTTTTACGGGGGTGTTGTGTAAAAAAATGAACAAGGCTAAGCTCGATTCAAACCCATAACAGCAATAATACCGGGGTGCTTCATGTTTCTCCTGCCGCCACTTGGCGTCTTGGCCTGCTCCAGTCGGGCTTTTTCACCCGTTCATGTGTCCTGCGTGAACCCCTGCGCCGCGATCAATATTCTTGACGCCCGGGCCGACCTCTTCTTTGCTTCTTCACTGCCCTCGAATTTGCCTCTCAATGGCTTGCGCCTGCGGGGTTGCTCATGATTCTGCACAAGTTTGGCGTGAGGAATGCAACGCTGCAGCAAATGGCAGGTAAGCTCCTACCCTGAATGTAAAAACGACGCGGATGCTGCGTCAACCAACGCCTGGCCTTTTAATGGATGCCAGGAAACCCAGCCCAGAGGCATTTATGAGTAACAACCTCGACCAGCTCACCGATTGGTTGAAAGACCACAAGATCACAGAAGTCGAATGCATGATTGGCGACCTCACCGGCATCACCCGGGGCAAGATCTCGCCGACCAACAAGTTCATCGCCGAAAAAGGCATGCGCCTGCCCGAGAGCGTTCTGTTGCAGACCGTGACCGGCGACTATGTCGAAGACGACATCTATTACGAATTGCTCGACCCGGCCGATATCGACATGATCTGCCGCCCCGACCAGAACGCGGTGTTCCTGGTGCCGTGGGCTATCGAGCCGACCGCCCAGGTGATCCACGACACCTACGACAAGCAAGGCAACCCGATCGAGCTGTCGCCGCGTAACGTACTCAAGAAAGTCCTCAAGCTCTACTCCGACCGTGGCTGGCAGCCCATCGTGGCGCCGGAGATGGAGTTCTACCTGACCAAGCGCTGCGAAGACCCGGACTTCCCGCTGCAGCCGCCGATTGGCCGTTCCGGCCGCCCGGAAACCGGTCGCCAGTCCTTCTCTATAGAAGCCGCCAACGAATTCGACCCATTGTTCGAAGACGTCTACGACTGGTGCGAACTGCAGGAGCTGGACCTCGACACCCTGATCCACGAGGACGGCACGGCGCAGATGGAAATCAACTTCCGTCATGGCGATGCCCTGTCCCTGGCCGACCAGATCCTGGTGTTCAAGCGCACCATGCGTGAAGCCGCGCTCAAGCATGATGTGGCCGCCACCTTCATGGCCAAGCCGATGACCGGCGAGCCCGGCAGCGCGATGCACCTGCACCAGAGCATCATCGACATCGCCACCGGCAAGAATGTCTTCTCCAATGAAGACGGGACCATGAGCCAGCTGTTCCTCAACCACATTGGCGGCCTGCAGAAATTCATCCCCGAATTGCTGCCGCTGTTTGCCCCCAACGTGAACTCGTTCCGCCGCTTCCTGCCCGATACCTCGGCGCCGGTAAACGTGGAGTGGGGCGAAGAAAACCGCACCGTCGGCCTGCGCGTACCGGATGCCGGCCCGCAGAACCGCCGCGTGGAGAACCGCCTGCCGGGCGCCGATGCCAACCCCTACCTGGCGATTGCCGCCAGCCTGCTGTGCGGCTACATCGGCATGGTCGAAGGCCACAACCCGAGCGCGCCAGTAGTCGGCCGTGGTTATGAGCGCCGCAATCTGCGCTTGCCGTTGACCATCGAAGACGCCCTGGAGCGTATGGAAAACAGCAAGACCATCGAGAAATACCTGGGGCAGAAATTCATCACAGGCTACGTCGCGGTCAAGCGGGCCGAGCATGAAAACTTCAAGCGCGTGATCAGTTCGTGGGAGCGGGAATTCCTGCTCTTCGCCGTCTGATGCGCCGGGCGCGTCGTAGGAAAGACGCGCCTTCACCTGAAAAGTCTAGGAGATTGGTATGTCCAGCAACAACCCGCAAACCCGTGAATGGCAAGCCTTGAGCAATGATCACCACCTGGCGCCGTTCAGCGACTTCAAGCAATTGAAAGAGAAAGGCCCACGGATCATCACCAAAGCCCACGGCGTTTACCTGTGGGACAGCGAAGGCAACAAGATCCTCGACGGCATGGCCGGCCTGTGGTGCGTGGCGATCGGTTACGGTCGCGATGAACTGGCCGATGCCGCCGCCAAGCAGATGAAAGAGCTGCCTTACTACAACCTGTTCTTCCAGACCGCGCACCCGCCGGTGCTGGAACTGGCCAAGGCGATTTCCGACATCGCACCGGCCGGCATGAACCATGTGTTCTTCACCGGCTCCGGCTCCGAAGGCAACGACACCATGCTGCGCATGGTCCGCCACTATTGGGCGATCAAGGGCCAGCCGAACAAGAAAACCATCATTGCCCGCAAGAATGGCTACCACGGTTCCACCGTGGCCGGCGCCAGCCTTGGCGGCATGACCTATATGCATGAACAGGGCGACTTGCCGATCCCGGGCATCACCCATATCGCCCAGCCATATTGGTTTGGCGAAGGCGGCGACATGAGCCCCGATGAGTTCGGTGTGTGGGCGGCCAACCAATTGGAAGAAAAGATCCTGGAACTGGGCGTGGACAACGTCGGTGCCTTTATTGCCGAGCCGATCCAGGGCGCCGGTGGCGTGATCGTGCCGCCAGCCACCTACTGGCCGCGCATCAAGGAAATCCTCGCCAAGTACGACATCCTGTTTGTTGCCGACGAAGTGATCTGCGGTTTTGGCCGTACCGGTGAGTGGTTTGGTAGCGATTTCTACGACCTCAAGCCGCACATGATGACCATCGCCAAGGGCCTGACCTCGGGCTACATCCCCATGGGTGGCCTGATCGTGCGTGATGAAGTGGTCGAGGTGCTGAATGAAGGCGGCGATTTCAACCACGGATTCACCTATTCCGGTCACCCGGTAGCGGCGGCGGTGGCCCTGGAAAACATCCGCATCATGCGCGACGAAAAAATCGTTAAGCGTGTTCAGGATGAAACGGCACCGTATTTGCAGAAACGTCTGCGGGAACTGGCAGATCACCCACTGGTGGGCGAAGTGCGCGGCGTGGGCATGCTCGGTGCGATTGAGCTGGTCCAGGACAAGGCCACGCGCAAGCGTTATGAAGGCAAGGGCGTCGGCATGATCTGCCGAACCTTCTGCTTCGAGAATGGCCTGATCATGCGTGCCGTGGGCGACACCATGATCATTTCGCCGCCATTGGTGATCAGCAAGGCTGAAATTGACGAGCTGGTCAGCAAGGCTCGCCAGTGCCTGGACCTGACCTTGGCGGCATTGCAGGGCTAAGTGCTAGGCTCAGTGCGCAGCGGCGTTCGGGCGCTGCGCACCGGGCAGTTATATGTGAGGCTTTGGTTGAAAGCCGGCCTCGGAACTTGCCAGACTGTCGCCCTGTTTTGTTGCCCTTTGGCTGGGCCGTAAAACATATAAAGCTTGTGGCCCAAAAAAGAAAAAATCGGAGCATCACCCAATGAAGGCATTAGGTTTGAAAAACGCTGGCAAGACCCTCCTCGCCTTGTCGCTGATGGGCGCAATGGCGGGCGCGGCCCAGGCAGACAGTAAAGTGCTGCACGTCTATAACTGGTCCGACTATATTGCACCGGACACCATTGCCAACTTTGAAAAAGAGTCGGGCATCAAGGTGGTGTACGACGTTTTCGACAGCAACGAGACCCTGGAGGCCAAGTTGCTGGCAGGCAAGTCCGGCTACGACATTGTCGTGCCGTCCAACAACTTCCTGGCCAAGCAGATCAAGGCCGGTGTGTACCAGGAACTGGACACGTCCAAGCTGCCTAACTACAGCAACCTGAACAAATCCCTGCTTAAGGCCGTGTCGGTCAGCGACCCGGACAACAAGCACGCGTTCCCATACATGTGGGGCTCGATCGGCATCGGCTACAACCCGGAGAAGGTCAAGGCTGCGCTGGGCGTAGACAAGATCGATTCATGGGATGTGCTGATGAAGCCGGAAAATATCGCCAAGCTGAAAAGCTGCGGCGTGAGCTTCCTCGACTCGCCAACCGAAATGCTGCCGATTGCGCTGCATTACCTGGGCCTGCCGACCGACAGCCAGAAGAAAGCCGATCTCAAGCAGGCCGAAGACCTGTTCTTGAAGATCCGTCCTTCGATCGGCTATTTCCACTCGTCCAAGTACATCTCCGACCTTGCCAACGGCAATATCTGCGTAGCCGTGGGTTACTCGGGTGACATTCAGCAGGCCAAGTCCCGTGCGGCTGAAGCCGGTGGCAAAGTGAAAGTGGCTTACGACATTCCGAAAGAAGGCGCTGGCAGCTTCTTCGACATGGTCGCCATCCCCAAGGATGCCGAAAACGTCGAAGCGGCCTACACCTTCATGAACTACCTGCTCAAGCCCGAAGTCATGGCGTCGATCACCAACAGCGTGCGCTTCCCGAACGGTAACGAGAAGGCCACCGCATTGGTGGACAAAGACATCACCAGCGACCCGGGCATCTACCCGTCGGCGGACGTGCAGGCCAAGCTCTACGCGATTGCTGACCTGCCGGCTGCAACCCAGCGGGAAATGACACGCAGCTGGACCAAGATCAAGTCGGGCAAGTAAGTCCTGTTAGTTGTGGGAGGGGGCAATTTCCCCCCCTCCCACAAATTAGATCAAAGAAAGTTTTGCCGGATCGGTTTATCGAGGGTAAGTTGCGCGCCGGTTTTGTTGCCGGGCAACAACTCTAAGGCCCAACTATTTAAGAGGACCTCCACTTGCCAATTTCTTTATTTCGCAAAGCCATGCTGGTGGGTGCAGGTATCACGCTGGCTGCCAGCGTGCAGGCCGCACCGACGGTGCATATTTATAACTGGTCGGACTACATCGGCCCCGACACCCTGGCCAACTTCGAAAAGGCCAGCGGCATCAAGCCCGTGTATGACGTGTTTGACTCCAACGAAACCCTGGAAGGCAAGTTGCTCGCCGGGCGTACCGGCTACGATGTGGTGGTGCCGTCCAACCATTTTCTCGGCAAGCAGATCAAGGCCGGGGCGTTCCAGAAGCTCGACAAGTCACTGCTGACGAACTACGCCAACCTCGACCCGGTACTGCTCAAGCGTCTGGAAAAGAACGACCCGGGTAACCAGTACGCAGTGCCGTACCTGTGGGGTACCAATGGCATCGGTTACAACGTCGATAAAGTGAAGGAAGTGCTGGGCGTCGACCATATCGACTCCTGGGCCGTGTTGTTCGAGCCGGAAAACATGAAGAAGCTCGCCACCTGCGGCGTGTCCTTCATGGATTCGGCAGACGAAATGCTGCCTGCGGTGCTCAACTACATGGGCCTGGACCCTAACAGCACCAACCCGGCCGACTACAAGAAAGCCGAGGAAAAACTGCTGAAAGTGCGGCCCTACGTAACCTACTTCCACTCCTCCAAATACATCTCGGACTTGGCCAACGGCAATATCTGCGTGGCGGCCGGCTTCTCCGGCGATGTGTTCCAGGCCAAGGCCCGTGCGGCTGAGGCAGGCAAAGGCGTGAATATCGCCTACGCGATCCCGAAAGAAGGCGGCAACCTGTGGTTTGACGTGCTGGCGATCCCCAAGGATGCCAGCAACGTCAAGGAGGCCCACGCTTTCATCAACTATTTGCTGCAGCCTGAGGTGATCGCTCAGGTCAGTGATCAGGTCGGTTATGCCAACCCTAACCCAGGGGCGGACAAGCTGATGGAGCAATCGATACGCACTGACGCAGCGGTTTACCCACCGCAGGCGGTTCTCGAGCGGACTTTCGTCAACTTCGAGCTACCCCCGAAAGTGCAGCGTTTAATGACCCGTAGCTGGACCAAGGTCAAGACGGGCAAGTAAGGCTCAAACTATCCTGGGTTCGCCCGCCTAAGGCGAACCGCACCGTTTTTTTTGGGAGTTTCGTAAATGGCAGTTGCCTCCGGCGCCTATAAGAAAGCCCTCGAGGGCGACCAGACACCGAAAAAGGTGCTGGTCAAAATCGACCGGGTCACGAAGAAGTTCGACGAGACGATTGCCGTGGACGATGTGTCCCTGGAAATCAAGAAAGGCGAGATCTTCGCCTTGCTCGGCGGTTCGGGTTCGGGCAAATCCACCTTGCTGCGCATGCTCGCAGGTTTCGAGCGCCCCACCGAAGGCCGCATCTACCTCGACGGGGTGGACATCACCGACATGCCGCCCTACGAGCGGCCGATCAATATGATGTTTCAGTCCTACGCCTTGTTCCCGCACATGACCGTGGCGCAGAACATCGCGTTCGGCCTGCAGCAGGACAAGATCCCCAAGGCCGAAGTCGACGCCCGCGTGGCCGAGATGCTCAAACTGGTGCAGATGAGCCAGTACGCCAAGCGCAAGCCCCACCAGTTGTCCGGTGGCCAGCGCCAGCGTGTGGCCCTGGCCCGCTCCCTGGCCAAGCGCCCGAAACTGCTGCTGCTCGATGAGCCCATGGGCGCATTGGACAAGAAGCTGCGTTCGCAGATGCAACTGGAGCTGGTGGAAATCATCGAGCGCGTCGGCGTGACCTGCGTGATGGTGACCCACGACCAGGAAGAGGCCATGACCATGGCCGAGCGTATCGCGATCATGCACCTGGGCTGGATCGCCCAGATCGGCAGCCCCATCGATATCTACGAAACCCCCACCAGCCGCCTGGTGTGCGAGTTCATCGGCAACGTCAACATCTTCGACACCCAGGTGGTGGACGACGCCGAAGGCCACGCAGTGCTCAAGTGCGCTGATCTGGACCGCGATATCTACGTGGGCTACGGCATCGCCACCGCGGTGGAAGACAAATCGGTGACCTACGCCATCCGCCCGGAAAAACTGCTGGTCACTACCCAAATGCCGACCTGCGAGCACAACTGGTCCAGCGGTAAGGTGCACGACATCGCCTACCTGGGCGGGCACTCGGTGTTCTACGTGGAGCTGCCGAGCGGCAAGCTGGTGCAGTCCTTCGTCGCCAACGCCGAACGCCGTGGCCAGCGCCCAACCTGGGGTGATCAGGTTTACGTGTGGTGGGAAGACGACAGCGGCGTGGTACTTCGCTCATGAACATGAAGAAATTCAAGCGGCGCTTGGATCGCATAATCCCCAATGGCAAGCAGGTGGTCATCGGGATTCCCTTCCTGTGGCTGTTTCTGTTTTTCGCACTGCCGTTTTTCATCGTATTGAAAATCAGCTTTGCCGAAGCCGACGTGGCGATCCCGCCCTACACCGAGATCTACACCTACGTTGAGCAAAAGCTGCAAGTGGTGCTGAACCTGGCCAACTACAGCCTCTTGGCGGGCGACGAGCTCTACATCGCCGCGTACTTGGGCTCGCTGAAGATGGCGTTTTTCAGCACGCTGCTGTGCCTGCTGATTGGCTACCCGATGGCCTACGCCATCGCTACCGCACGCAAAGAGATGCAAACCGTGCTGGTGCTGCTGATCATGATGCCGACCTGGACCGCGATCCTGATCCGCGTGTATGCGTGGATGGGCATCCTCAGCAACAACGGCTTGCTCAATGGCTTCCTGATGTCCATGGGGCTGATCAGCGAACCGTTGCAGATCCTCAACACCAACATCGCGGTGTATATCGGCGTGGTCTACTCGTACCTGCCGTTCATGATCCTGCCGCTGTACGCCAACCTGGTCAAACACGACCAAAGCCTGCTGGAAGCCGCCTCCGACCTCGGTTCGAGCACCTTCAACAGCTTCTGGAAAATCACTGTGCCACTGTCCAAGAACGGCATCATCGCCGGCTGCATGCTGGTGTTTATCCCGGTGGTGGGCGAGTTCGTGATTCCTGAACTGCTCGGCGGCCCGGAAACTCTGATGATCGGTAAAGTGCTGTGGCAAGAGTTCTTCAACAACCGTGACTGGCCGGTGGCTTCTGCCTTGGCCGTGGTGATGCTGGCGATCCTGATCGTGCCGATCATCCTGTTCAACCGCAGCCAGGCCAAAGAGCTGGAGGGCAAGATATGAAGCGCTTTCGTTTCTCCAGCTTCATGCTGGTCGCAGGCTTGTTGTTTATCTACCTGCCGATGTTGATCCTGGTGATCTATTCGTTCAACGAATCCAAGCTGGTGACGGTGTGGGGCGGTTGGTCGATCAAGTGGTACGTGGGCCTGCTGGACAATACCCAGTTGATGGGCTCGGTGGCACGCTCCCTGGAAATCGCCTGCTACACGGCGGTGGCCGCGGTGGCGCTGGGCACCTTGGCGGCCTTTGTGCTGACGCGCATCAGCCAGTTCAAGGGCCGCACGCTGTTCGGCGGTCTGGTGACGGCACCGCTGGTGATGCCGGAAGTGATCACCGGCCTGTCGCTGTTGCTGCTGTTCGTGGCCATGGCACAGATGATCGGCTGGCCCCAGGAGCGTGGCATCGTCACCATCTGGATCGCGCACACGACGTTCTGTGCGGCGTATGTGGCGGTGGTGGTGTCGGCGCGCCTGCGTGAGCTGGACCTGTCGATCGAAGAGGCGGCTATGGACCTGGGCGCACGGCCGTGGAAGGTGTTCTTCCTGATCACCATCCCGATGATCGCGCCGTCGCTGGCGGCGGGCGGCATGATGTCCTTTGCGCTGTCCCTGGATGACCTGGTACTGGCCAGCTTCGTGTCGGGCCCGGGCTCGACCACCTTGCCGATGGAA
This sequence comes from Pseudomonas sp. FBCC-B545, assembly GCF_059134095.1. Taxonomy (NCBI): domain Bacteria; kingdom Pseudomonadati; phylum Pseudomonadota; class Gammaproteobacteria; order Pseudomonadales; family Pseudomonadaceae; genus Pseudomonas; species Pseudomonas sp. FBCC-B545. The sequence goes on from NZ_CP101441.1 coordinate 311,551, forward strand.
GTGTTCTCGGCGGTGCGCCTGGGGGTCAAGCCTGAGATCAACGCCGTGGCGAGCCTGATTCTGTTGGCGGTATCGCTGGTGACCTTCCTGGTGTGGTTCTTCAGCCGCCGGGCCGAAGAGCATCGCAAGAAAGCCATCCAGCAAGCCATCGAAGAAGCCGCGGCGGATGGCTGGCAGCAGCCGGACAAGCGCCGGGCGCCAGCGCCGGTCTGACTGCCGGAACTGGGCTCAAAATGTGGGAGGGGGCTTGCCCCCGATAGCAGTGGGTCAGTAACAGATGCAGTGACTGACACTCAGCAATCGGGAGCAAGCCCCCTCCCACATTGATGGCATTCCAATTTGGTTATGCTGCCCATGGCGACTTACGAATCACCTCAACAAAATTCATCGGCTTGAACCCCGGCTCCTGATCCACCAGCACATCGGTCTTCACGTTGCCAAACGTGGTCTGCGGGCGGTGGCGCAAGCCGTCGGCAAACGCGCAGATGATGCACTCCTTGAATCCTTCACCCCGTGGATGCGCATGCACCACCGCTTCGCGCTCCACGCTGCTGAACGCGGCGTAGTCCATGCCCAGCACGTCCATCTCGACACCGGCGGTCACCAGCGCCACGGTGGGGCGCAAGTGCTTAGGCACGCCAGGCGTGGTGTGCAGGGCGATCGACAACCACACTTGTTCGATGTCGTCATCGCTCAGCCCATAGGGCTTGAGGAACGCGGCGGCGGCATTGGCACCGTCCACTTCGAAACGCTCGTTGTCACTGCGATGGCCTTCCACCAGGCCGAGGTCGTGGAACATCGCGCCCACGTACAGCAACTCCGGGTTGTAGGCCAGTTGCCTGCGCTCGCCGCTCAAGGCGCCGAACAGAAATACCCGGCGCGAGTGGTGGTAGAGCAGGTCGGACTCGACGTCGCGGATATATTCGGTGGTGGCCTTGGCCAAGGCGCTGTCGGGGATCTGGATGCCGGCGATGGTGGTGCTCATGGTGGTTCTCCTCTGGAAAGGACTCCAGTCTGGTCGTGCACCCGCGCAAGGGCTATTACGGCGAGGGAGTGATCCCGGCCAATTTGTCTATACATCGTGCCAAGCTCAAATCAGCTAGGGTGTTGCCTGCGAAGATCCAAATGTGGGAGGGGGCTTGCTCCCGATAGCGGTGGGTCAGTCAATAGATGCAGTGACTGACCCACCGCTATCGGGAGCAAGCCCCCTCCCACAGGGGATTAGTGTTTTTCAAGTTAGAAAAGGTGTGACTTCATGAGCAAAACCGTCGCCATCCTGATTTTCCCCGGCGTCCAGTCACTGGATGTGACCGGGCCGATGGACGTGTTCTGCGAGGCCAACCGCTTCCTGGCTCCCGAAGATCACTACCAACTGGAGGTCATCGGCTTCGGTCACGGTTCTATGGCCGCCTCCAACGGCCTGTCCTTGCAGGCCCACAAACACTACAGCGAAGCTCTGCAATCCTACGACCTGCTGCTGGTCGCCGGCGGCCCGCAACTGCCCTTCGAAAACTTCGGTCCCCAGTTTGATGACTGGCTGCGTGCTGCCACCGCAAGGGCACAACGCTTCGGCTCGATCTGCAACGGTGCCTTCATGCTGGCCCGCGCCGGCCTGCTGGAGGGTAAAACCGTCACCACCCATTGGGGCGATGCCGCGGACCTGGCGCGTGTGTGCCCCTCGGCCCGGGTCGAAGCCGACCGCCTCTACGTGCAGGACGGCAACCTCTACACCTCGGCCGGGGTCACGGCGGGTATCGACTTGTCACTGTACCTGCTGGCCCAGGACCACGGCCCGGAAGTCGCGTTGAGCGTGGCCAAGCGCCTGGTGGTGTTCACCCAGCGCTCGGGCGGGCAATCGCAGTTCAGTCCGTTCCTCACGCCCCATGCCGAAACTACCTCGGCGGTGGCGCTGGTGCAGTTGTACGTGCTGGCCAACCTGACCGGCGATTTGACCATCGCCGACTTGGCCAGGGCCGCCAATATGAGTGCGCGCAATTTCTCCCGGGTGTTCGCCCGAGAAGCGCGGATCACGCCAGCCGAATTTGTCGAGCGTGCGCGGGTGGATGCGGCGCGGGTGATGCTTGAAAGCAGCCACGCGCCGCTCAAGACCGTGGCCTATCAATGCGGGTTTCGCGACGCCCAGCACATGCGCAGTGTGTTCAACCGCCGGCTGGGCGTTACGCCGCAACAGTTCAGGCTTAACTTTGCGGCACCGGTGTAGCGATCATGTCTATCTGGCAGGCAGCAGCTTGAGGGTTCCGCGGGTATTGGCCGTGACTTCCTCTTCACTGAAATGCGCCTGCTCATACCCGCCCTCGATATAGCTTTGCGCCTGATCGCCATAGTGCGTATCAAACGGCACGCCGCTTTGCCCCACGGGGTTGATGGTCAGGGCATGGGTCGGGTCGGCGAAGTCGATCAGGCGCCGCGTCGAAGGCCCATAGGTCACCGGCCAAGGCGCCGGGCCGATCGGGGCGGTCTGGTTGTTTGGCACTTCGTGGCTGCCGGGTGCCGGGAACGGGCCGACGTTGAAGAGCTTATCCAATGGCTTTTGCATGCCCAGCGGGTGGCCGTGGGTCAGGGTGTGCGCCTTGCCCCATTGCCACTGCGCCGGGTCATCGCCGAAGGTGCTCTTGAGGTGCGCGAGGCTATTGTCCCAGGCGAGTTTGACGGTGTCGGTACGCTTGCCGTTCCACCAGGGTGAATCCGCCGAGGCGGCCAGGCGTGGCAATGCGGCGTCGATCACACGGGTGCTGATCAGGGTCTTGAACAGCGCGTCGCCCAGTTTCGGGTGGAAGGTCACTTCGGCGAGGTTGAACAGCAATTGGTTGAACAGCGTAGCGCTGGTGGAGTCCAGCGGGTAGTCGCCTTTCCAGTTGGCCAGTTGTTCCACCAGCTTTAACTGCGCCGGGTCCTTGACCACTTCGCGCAGCACCGGCAACAGTGGCGCCAGCAGCCGCGGGCCATAGGCGGTAGTGGTGCCCAGTTGCAGCGCCTGGCTGTTGGTCACATCCCACTTCACGCTCTTATCGCTCAACTGCGCGTTCAACTGCTGGCCACGGTCGGCCAGGTTGTAATAGCCGGGAATTTCCATGCCTGTAGGGGAGGCCGGCTGCGCGTTGGCCGACACCACATAGCCACGCGACGGGTTTTCTTCCTGGGGGTTGGCACTGAAGGGGTAGAAGCCCAGCTTGTCGGCCTGGGCGGTACTGCCATCGAGGATGAACGCCGGGTTGACTCCGGCCGGGCGCATCGGCAACTGCGCCGCCGCCCACCAGCCGATATCGCCCTTGGCATTGGCCCATATGATGTTGAGGCCCGGTGCCGAGACCTTGGCCGCAGCGGCCCGCGCCTTGGCCAGGGTATCGGCGCGGTTGAGCTGGTAGAAGCCTTCGAGGATCGGGTTTTCGCTGTCGAGGAACGCCCACCACATGGCAATCGGCGTGCTGCCGGCGTTTTCGCCGAGCACGTCATTGATGATCGGACCGTGGGGCGAGCGGCGCAGGATGAGGGTCACCGGCGTCTGGCCCTTGACCTGGATCTGCTGCTCGCTGCTGGTCATGTCGACCCATTGGTCGTGATACCAGACCTGATTGGGGTTGTCCGGGTTGACCTTCTCGGCGACCAGGTCGAGGTCGTCGTTCTGGAACATGGTCAGGCTCCAGCCAAAATCCATGTTGTGCCCCAGGAACGCCACCGGCACCAGCGCGTTGTGATAGCCATACAACTCAAAACCGGGTTCCGACAGTTGCGCCTCGTACCACACCGACGGCACCGAGAAACGGATATGGGGGTCACCCGCCAGCAGTGGTTTGCCGCTACGGGTGTGGTTGCCGCTGACGGCCCAGGCATTGCTGCCCTCGAACTGCGGCAGGCCGTTGTCGGCCAGGGCCTGTTCGCTCAGGGCGGCGATAGCGCCGAGGGTGTTCCAGTCGTCGTTCGCCAGGTTGAGGGCGCCTTTGGGTTGCCAGTCGAGGTCGAAGACTTTCAAGTAATCGCTGCCCAACCGGTCGCGCACGTAGGTCAGCACCGGCTCGGTACGAAAGGCCGCGGCAAAGCTGTAGGCCATGTACCCGGCGACGCTGATGCTGTCTTCGGCGGTGAATGGGCGCTTGGGGATACCCAGCACATCGAACTCCATGGGGCTGGCGTGGCTGGCCTGATATTGGTTGATTCCGTCCAGATAGGCCTGCAGCGCTTTCGAGGAGGCTGAGTCAGGGTCCATGTGCTCGGCGTAGCTCGAGGCGCGCTCGCGAATACGCAGGCTGCGGAACAGCTTATCGGTCTCGAGCAGCTTCGGCCCCAGCACTTCGGCCAGCTCGCCCCGGGCCAGGCGCCGCATGATCTCCATCTGGAACAATCGGTCCTGGGCATGCACATAGCCCAGGGCGCGGTACAGGTCGGCCTCGTTCTCGGCGCGGATATGCGGCACGCCACGGTCGTCGTAGCGCACCGTGACCGAGCCTTGCAGGTGGGCCAGGGTTACCGTGCCCTGGCGCGTGGGTTGCTTGCTGTAGAGGTACCAACCGGCGCCCAGGGCGACCAGCACAATCAGCACCGCGAAAACCTGCAAGACGCGCTTCATGAATATTCCTTACCAAAGTGGACGGGCTACAGATCCTTAGGCCACGAACAATAGCAGCCTACCGCGAGGGTGTGAGTGGCATTCACTTCGCGTCCGGTTCCAAGGGCCTTGAGAATCGGCTCGATAAAACTGTTGCTGGCGTTGCAGGTCAGCCCCTCGCTGTAGGGGCCGAAATAGGCCAGCTTGCCTGTGCGGTCCCAAATGCCCACTGCTGGGCTGGCGGGTATCCGGTCGGCGCCGGGCAGGGCGTCGATGACTTTCATGTGGCGCAGGTTGTCGGGCAGCTGGCCGTGGCTGCCGGGTTTTTGCAAGGCATAGAACTCCACTCCTTGGGGCCCGTACTGCTCGATCAGCTCGCCCAGGTGTTGCTGGTTACCAACATTGCACGGGCAGGCCGGGTCCCAGAAGTGCACCAGGCGAATCGGGCCAGGGCCACTGAGGGCGGCAGGCAGTTGCAGCGCATCGCCGGAGAACACCGCCGTGTGCTCGCTGAAGGCGCGCAGGTAGCGGCCCTGGAACCAGTCATACGCGGCCCACAGCACGCCGGCGCAGATAACCAGGATCAGACTGGCGAACAGGGCATTACGGTAGGGCGGTCGCATTCAGAGGTATCCTCGCAGGTCGCGTAGCTTGCCATGCTTGTCCTGACAGATGAATATCGCAGCTCGATATTCATCTTCACCGCCAGTCTGGAAGCCTTTATGCCCGTCACCTTTGACCCTGATCATCTGCGCGAAAGCTTGCGGCCGTTGGTGGACGCGCAACCGCTGAGCGCCGAAGCGCGGGTCTACCAACGTTTCTATGGGCTCGACCTGGCCGCCCGCAAGGTGCCGGCCGTGAGTCGCCTGGGGCGTTTCGAGGTGGACGGGTTCGAAGTGGTGGCCCAGGTGTGGTGGCCGCCTGCGCCGGTGGCGACGGTGTTCATGTTCCACGGCTTCTACGATCACATGGGACTGTACCGCCACGTGGTGGACTGGGCATTGGACCAGGGCTTCGTGGTGATTGCCTGCGACCTGCCGGGCCACGGTTTGTCCAGCGGCCCCCGCGCCAGCATCGATGAGTTTGCGGTATACCAGCGGGTGGTGCAGGGGCTATTCGCCGAGGCCAAGGCCTTGCAATTGCCCCAACCCTGGCACCTGTTCGGGCAGAGCACCGGGGGCGCCATTGTGGTGGATCACCTGCTCAATCACGGTGCCGACAGCCCGGCCCAGGGCAAGACCTTTTTGTTATCGCCACTGGTACGGCCGCGGGCCTGGGGTTGGTCCCAGGTCAGCTATTACCTGCTGCGCCCGTTCGTCAAAGGCATCGCCCGGCGTTTCAGCGATAACTCCAACGATCCTGACTTCAAGCCGTTCCTTGAAGCCGACCCGCTCCAGCCCCGCCAATTGCCCACCGCCTGGGTGGGGGCGCTGGCGCGCTGGATCAAGCGCATCGAAGCCGCGCCACGCAGCGCCAGGCGGCCGGTGATCGTGCAGGGTGAGGAAGATATGACGGTGGATTGGCAGCACAACTTGCAAGTGCTGCGGGGCAAGTTCGACCGGCCCGAGGTGTTGATGCTCAAGCGCGGCCGGCATCACCTGGCCAATGAGATTCCAGAGATCCGCGAGGAATACTTCCGATACTTGACGGACCATCTGACCTGATGCGATCCAAATGTGGGAGGGGGCTTGCTCCCGATGGCGGTGGGTCAGCAAAAAATGTTTGCTTGACACACTGCTATCGGGAGCCAGCCCCCTCCCACATTTTCTACTGCGCCAGGCTTGAGGTGCTCTGGCCTACTGCCAGTCCTGCGCGAATGGCTGCAAGTGCGGCCTGGTAATACGCCTTCCCCTCCGCCGATTCGGCAAACGTGGCGAATTCTTCCAGCTCCGGGTCGGACAAATCCCGGTAGACATACAGCAGCGTATTGTTCAGATCCTTATCAATCTGCTGCATCAGCCGTTCACGCTGTCCATTCAACATGCCTTGGGCCTGACCGCCGCCAAGCAGGCCGGGGATCATCTGGCTCAAGCTGTCGGCCGCCACGCCGGCAATCGCCAGGCTGACTTCCGCCCCGGCTTCACGAGCAGGCAGTGCCTGGGCCAGGTGGCCGATGATCAGGTTGCGGGTGGCTTCGGCCTGGATTTTCGGCAGGCCCTGGGCGTTCTTCGCCAACTGGTCGCGGCGGGTAGCCAGCAATTCGGCGGCGACAATCTTGCGCCCCAGGGGCGATTGGAAAAATGCCAGGGCCGGTTTCGGGTCTGGCAGGTGCTTGCGCAGTTGCGCCTCGGCACGCTGGTCCATGGCCTGGGCGGCAAAGCGTTTATTGCTGTTGTCCACCAGCGCCTGATACACAGCTGGCGGCAGACTATTGCGATAGCGTTGCTGGGCGGCACTGAGGGCGTCATTGAAATGCGCACGTTGTTCGGCCCAGCCGGCGACCTTGTATAACTGGTCATAGCCGTCTGCCCAGGCGGGCAAAACGCAGAGCATCAACACGGAAAATAACAAACGACGCATATGGACTCCTGTCAGTCGGCCACTATTGTCCGTGTCGGGCGTAGGATTTGTCGAGAAGTCCTATCAGTCACCTGACTAAAGTGTATTCAGACGCTCAGCGGCTCTGTCGGATTCCCAGGCGTATGGATACTATGCGCGCCATGCAAATACCCCTCGATCACCCGCTGCTGCAACGCATCGTTGACGACCTGGCCGAAAAAGGCTGGTCGCAGCAGAATGGCTTCCTGCCCCAGGCTCTGACCCTGGAACTCGCTGCTGAGTGCCATAAACGTGCGGCTGAAGGTGAACTGGCACCGGCAGCGGTGGGGCGCGGGCCGGCCCAGGAGATTCGCGAGGGCATTCGCGGTGACCATATCCAGTGGCTGGAGGAAGGTGACGCGGCGGTCTGCGACACCTATATGGCGGTGATGGATGGTCTGCGCCTGGCGATGAACCGCAGCCTTTTCCTTGGCCTGGAAGATTTCGAAAGCCACTTCGCGATGTACCCGCCCGGGGCCTTTTACCTTAAGCATGTGGACCGTTTTCGCGATGATGACCGGCGCATGGTCTCGGCGGTGATCTACTTAAATGACGCCTGGCTGCCCGAGCACGGCGGCCAGTTACGCATGTACCTCAAGGGCGGCGTTGAATACGACGTGGTGCCGACCGGTGGTTGCCTGGTGGTGTTTTTGTCGGGCGAGGTGCCCCACGAGGTACTGCCTGCCACCCGAGAGCGGCTGTCCTTGACTGGTTGGTTTCGCCGACGGGGCAACGAGCCGTTTTAAGCCGGCAAAGGATTCCAAAGTCTTGCCTTGAACAAAATGTGGGAGGGGGCAAGCCCCCTCCCACATTTGACCTACTGTGTCTTGACTATCGGTGCACTGCTTTCAAACCACTTCTGCGCCAGCGCCTTCAATCTGCCATCCGCCTTCACCCGCTCCAGGGCCATGTCCAGGCTGCTCTTGAACGCCGGGTTACCTTTCTGGAATGGGATCACAAGGTCCGGCTTCTCGCGATAAGCCTTGCTGAAATCGAACCGATCCTTGAGTTCGGCAGTCATAGCGATATGGTTCATAGCCACGTCGTACTTGCCGGTTTCCACACCTGGCAACAGGTCGCTGTCGTCGGTGGTGATAAAAGACGGGCGTACGTCCATTTCCTTGGCCAGCTGCTCACCCAGCTCCACTTCAAAGCCGGTGAGTTTGTCGCCGTCCTTGAAGTTGTAGGGCGCGGTGTTGGCTTCCAGGGCGATGCGCAGTTCACCGCGATCATTGACGTCGTCGATCAGTTCGGCGTGGGCCAAGGGGCTCAGCAGGGGAAGCAAAAGTAACAGGCCAGGCGAAAAGCGCATGGTCACTCCTAAAGAATTCGTACGGGCGAGACGCCGTTCAGCATCGCTTTGCTATGGTGTCGAGTGCCTTGGACAGCAATTTGTCGCGAAGTTGTCATAACCCCACAGATTTCACCGAAAAACTGGAGAAGCGAATGAAAGCCCTTTTATCCCGCGCCACCCTGGCCAGCCTGTTGCTGGGTGCTTCGATGTTGGCCACAGCCGCCGACGGTATCCCGCGCAGCGCTCCACCGGAAGGTGCCAAGGTGTTTATCGTCTCGCCGAAAGATGGCGCCACCGTCGATAAAACCTTCACCGTGAAATTCGGCATGGAAGGCCTGAAACTGGCCCCGGCGACCGACCAGGCGCCAGGCACCGGCCACCACCATCTGCTGATCGATCAGAAAGAACTGCCGGATGCGAAACTGCCGATCCCGGCCACCGACACCGTGATCCATTACGGCAAGGCCCAGACCGAGACTGAAGTGACTCTTACTCCAGGCAAGCACACCTTGCAGCTGGTGGCCGGCGACAAACTGCACATGCAGTTCAACCCGACTGTAGCCTCTAAAGTGATCACGGTTAACGTCAAGTAAGATTTGTTCAGATGCAAAAAAGGGAGCCCCATGGGGCTCCCTTTTTCGTGGTGCAGTTGAAACCTTAGAACAACACGCGGCTACGGATAGTGCCGTTGATGTGCTGCAGCTTCTCTTGCGCCAGGTCCGAGTACTCGGCGTCGACGTCGATGACCACGTAGCCAACCTTCTCGTTGGTCTGCAGGAACTGACCGGAGATGTTGATGCCGTTTTCCGCGAAGACCTTGTTGATCTCCATCATCACGCCCGGAATGTTCTGGTGGATGTGCAGCAGGCGGTGCTTGCCCGGGTGAGCCGGCAGGGCCACTTCGGGGAAGTTGACCGACGATACCGAAGTACCGTTGTCGCTGTACTTGACCAGCTTTTCCGAGACTTCCAGGCCAATGTTGGCCTGGGCTTCAGCGGTGGAACCACCGATGTGCGGGGTCAGGATCACGTTGTCCAGGCCACGCAACGGGCTTTCGAAGATGTCGTCGTTGGAGCGCGGCTCCACCGGGAACACGTCGATGGCGGCGCCGATCAGGTGCTTGTCCTTGATCGCCTCGGCCAGGGCGTCCAGCTCGACCACGGTGCCACGTGCAGCGTTGATCAGGATGCCGCCTTTCTTGATGGCGCGGATTTCCTTCTCGCCGATCATCCACTGGGTTTCAGCGGTTTCCGGAACGTGCAGGGTGACGATGTCGGACATGCCCAACAGCTCGGTCAGGCTCGACACCTGGGTGGCATTGCCCAATGGCAGCTTGGTCAGGGTGTCGTAGAAGAATACCTGCATCCCCAAGCCTTCGGCCAGGACCGACAGTTGCGTGCCGATCGAGCCGTAACCGACGATACCCAGCTTTTTGCCGCGGATCTCGAAGGAGTTGGCCGCGCTCTTGATCCAGCCGCCACGGTGGCAGGAAGCGTTCTTCTCGGGGATACCGCGCAGCAGCAGGATAGCCTCGGCCAACACCAGCTCCGCCACGGAACGGGTGTTGGAGTACGGCGCGTTGAACACCGCGATGCCGCGCTCGCGCGCTGCGTTGAGGTCGACCTGGTTGGTGCCGATGCAGAAACAGCCGACAGCCACGAGTTTCTTGGCGTGGTCGAAGATCTCTTCGGTCAGCTGAGTGCGGGAGCGAATGCCGATAAAGTGCGCGTCGGCGATCTTTTCCTTGAGCTGGGCTTCCGGCAGAGAACTGGTGATGTACTCAATGCTGGTGTACCCGGCGGCTTTCAGAACGTCGACAGCCGATGGGTGGACGCCTTCCAGAAGAAGGAACTTGATCTTGCTCTTATCGAGAGAAGTCTTGCTCATCTGCGTAAACCTGTATCCCGGAGAAAATTGGCAGGGAGTCGAGCAGCGCAAGCTGACCCGGACGGCAGGAAAGCCGTCACCGCAGAAACGCCCTTTGGGTCTGTCCTGCGGGGGCGGTATGCTAGCATACGCACCCCGCTAAACACCTATTCCTGCGACGTGAAGCGTTCTCAGGATGACCATGAATTGTTCGAGAGTTCTGTCGATGACCCATCCTGCCCTGATTGATGAGCTAAAGACCCTGGTTGAGCCCGGCAAAGTGCTGACCGATGCAGACTCCCTGGAGGCTTACGGCAAGGATTGGACCAAGCACTTCGCACCCGCGCCCAGCGCTATCGTGTTCCCGAAGACCACCGAACAGGTGCAGGCCATCGTGCGCTGGGCCAATACCCACAAGGTAGCGCTGGTGCCGTCCGGCGGGCGTACCGGTCTGTCGGCAGCGGCGGTGGCGGCCAATGGCGAAGTGGTGGTGTCGTTCGACTATATGAACCAGATTCTCGACGTGAACCTCACCGACCGCACCGCCGTGTGCCAGCCGGGGGTGGTCACCAAGCAACTGCAGAACGTCGCCGAAGAAAACGGCCTGTACTACCCGGTGGATTTTGCATCGTCCGGTTCCAGCCAGATTGGCGGCAATATCGGCACCAATGCCGGCGGGATCAAGGTGATTCGCTACGGCATGACCCGCAATTGGGTGGCCGGCATGAAGGTGGTCACCGGCAAGGGCGATGTGCTGGAACTGAACCGCGACCTGATCAAGAACGCCACGGGCTACGACATGCGCCAGCTGTTCATCGGCGCCGAAGGCACCCTGGGCTTTGTGGTCGAAGCCACCATGCGCCTGGATCGTGCACCGAAGAACCTCACCGCCATGGTACTCGGCACCACTGACTTCGACTCGATCATGCCGGTGCTGCATGCGTTCCAGAGCAAGCTGGACCTGACGGCCTTCGAGTTCTTCTCCGACAAGGCCCTGGCTAAAGTCCTCGGTCGCGGCGATGTGCCGGCGCCGTTCGAAACCGAGTGCCCGTTCTACGCGCTGCTGGAATTTGAAGCCACCACCGAAGAAGTCGCCAACCACGCCCTGGAAACCTTTGAGCACTGCGTCGAGCAGGGCTGGGTACTGGACGGCGTGATGAGCCAGAGCGAAACCCAACTGCACAACCTGTGGAAACTGCGCGAGTACATCTCCGAGACCATTTCCCACTGGACGCCGTACAAGAACGACATCTCGGTCACCGTCTCCAAAGTGCCGGCGTTCCTGAGTGAAATTGACGCGATAGTCGGTGAACACTACCCGGACTTCGAAATCGTCTGGTTTGGCCATATCGGCGACGGTAACCTGCACTTGAACATCCTCAAGCCGGAAAACCTGAGCAAGGATGAGTTCTTCGCCAAGTGCGCCACTGTGAACAAGTGGGTGTTCGAAACCGTCGAGAAGTACAACGGCTCGATCTCCGCCGAACACGGGGTGGGCATGACCAAGCGCGATTACCTGACCTACAGCCGCTCGCCGGTTGAAATCGAATACATGAAGGCGGTGAAAGCCGTGTTCGACCCGAACGGGATCATGAACCCCGGCAAGATCTTCGCTGTTTAACCGCACCTTGAGGAGTCGTTCCATGAGCTACCAGCACAAGTATGTCGACGGCACCAATATCCACTTCCCTGTGGGTAAAGTGGTCTGCATTGGGCGCAATTACGCCGAACACGCCAAGGAACTGGACAACCCGGTGCCGACCGAACCCCTGCTGTTCATCAAGCCGGGCAGTTGCGTGGTACCGCTGGAAGGCGGTTTCAGCATTCCAACCGAGCGCGGTTCGGTGCATTACGAAGCGGAAATCGCCGTGTTGATCGGTAAACCATTGTCGACCAAGCCGAGCCGTGAAGAAGTACTGGACGCCATCTCCGGTTTCGCCCCGGCCCTGGACCTGACCTTGCGCGACAAGCAGGCTGAGCTCAAAGCCAAGGGCCTGCCGTGGGAAATCGCCAAGTCCTTCGATGGCGCGGCGGTGATTGCACCTTTCGTGGTCAGCAGTACCTTTGAGGATATGACCGATATCGGCATTCGCCTGAGCATCAACGGTGAAGTACGCCAGGACGGCAACAGCGCGCAGATGCTCAACCCGATTGTGCCGATGATCCAGCATATGGCTGGGTGCTTCTCCCTGCAGGCGGGTGACGTGATCCTGACCGGCACCCCGGCTGGCGTTGGCCCGTTGAACGTCGGCGATGAACTGGTATTGGAGCTGGCGGGTGTGAACCGTTTCGAAAGCGTCGTTCGCTGACTGCCTGAAGAAATGCGGTGAAAAATGTGGGAGGGGCGGTGCGACGATTCGACTTGCTCCCGATTGCGGTGTATCAGTAGCAGATATTCTGACTGACACACTGCTATCGGGAGCAAGTCGAATCGTCGCACCGCCCCTCCCACATTGGTTTTGTGTATATCCCAAGTATGGGCTTTTGCATTTTTTTCACACACCATCCGGATAATTCCAGCCACTTGCGCGCGGGCCTTTGAATCCTGTGCTATCCCCTACAGCTGACTTTCCGGAAAAGCGCTCAATGGCCGTGCCTCTGCCCACTTCAAAACCCTCGCTTCGCTCCCGCTTGTCCATGCGTTGGTATTCCTGGGTGTTTTTGGCCGGTGCGATTCTGTATGGGGTTGCCTGGGCCATGCATTGGGACGATCGCGGTGTGTTGTGGGTGCTGGAGCGCTTTGAGAGCCCGGCCGAACGCCAGGAGAGCGTATGGCTCCCGGATTATCACGCGGTCATCGATGCCAAGTTGCTGCCCGGTATGGAGAAGGATGAGGCTTCGGACCTGTCCTACAACCCCCAGACCAAAACCTTGTTTTCCGTCATGGGCAAGAACCCGTTCCTGGTCGAACTGAGCCTGCAAGGCGATGTGTTGCGCAAGATGCCGCTCAATGGCTGGAACAACCCGGAAGGCCTGACGGTGATGGAAAACGGCCTGATGGCGGTGGTCGATGAGCGTCAGCACAGCCTGACCATTGTCAGGGTCGACGCCGCTACCACCGCGTTGAACAAGGCTGACTTCCCCAGTTATGACCTTGGCCCATCCGCAGACCAGAACAAGGCCTTTGAGGCCATTACCTGGGACAGGCGCAACCAGCAACTCATACTGGGCGAAGAGCGCCCGCCGGCGCTGTTCACCTGGAAAAGCGATGGCAGCCAGCGGCTGGCTGGCAGCAAGGCCAAGCTGGCCAGTAGCGAACTGGACATGCGCAACCTCTCGGCGCTGGAAATCGATTCCCGTACCGGGCACTTATTGGCACTGTCAGCCGACTCCCATTTGTTGCTGGAACTGGACGAGAAAGGCGAGCAAGTCAGCTTCATGACCTTGCTCGGTGGCTTCAATGGCCTGAAAGACACCATCCCCCGCGCCGAAGGGGTGACCATGGACGAGAGCGGCAACCTGTACATGGTCAGTGAGCCAAACCTGTTCTATCGTTTTGAAAAGCGGAAATAACTGACGAATTACGTCAGACTTTTCTTTATAAACGGCATTCGCCAGACAGTCCGGTGCGTTTAAGTTTAAATTCAGGCGACCTTGATATCTATTCGCCAGTTTTTTCTCTGAGCCCGCCCCAATGCGTCGACTTGCCCGTCCCAAACCTGCTTTCTTCATTCTGCTGTTGCTTGCCCTGGTTGCCGCCGGGGTGGTTGCGCAGCAGTTCCGCCTGTTCGAGCGTGCCTGGTTCAACTGGCAGGTGTGGCGCCAGCCCGCCGATGAGCGCGCGATTGGCCTGGCGGACTATCGCGTCATCGTCGAAGGCCAGGTGATCGAAGGGCTCGACGACGACGTCTCAGCCCTGACCTACGACCCGGTGCGCAAAAGCCTGTTTACCGTCACCAATAAAAACGCCGAGCTGGTGGAGCTGTCCCTGGACGGCAAGATCCTGCGGCGCATTCCCCTGGTGGGCTTTGGCGATGCCGAGGCAGTGGAATTTATCAGCGACAACATCTATGTCATCAGCGATGAGCGCCAGCAGCGGCTGATCAAGGTGCACGTGGATGATGACACGCAATTTCTCGACGCTGCCGACGCCGAGCAAATGACCCTCGGCGTACATATTGGCGGCAACAAGGGTTTTGAAGGATTGGCCTACGACTCGGTGGGCAAGCGTCTGTTCGTGGCCAAGGAGCGTGACCCGATGCTGATCTACGAGGTGCACGGCTTTCCCCATTTCAAACCGGAAAAAACCTACTCGGTGCACGTGATCAACAACCCCAAGCGCGATGCCGGGTTGTTTGTGCGCGACCTGTCGAGCCTGCAATACGACGAGCGCAGCGGCCATCTGCTGGCGCTATCGGATGAATCATTCCTGGTGTTGGAGCTGGATATCGACGGTCGCCCTTTAAGCAGTCTGTCGCTGCTTAAAGGGCGCCATGGCCTGAGCAAGCGCGTGCCCCAGGCCGAAGGGATCGCCATGGACGACGACGGCACCTTGTACATGGTCAGCGAGCCGAACCTGTTCTACGTGTTCAAGAAACCCTGATCAGAACATCCATTGCACGCCCAGTGAATAGCCGGTCTGGCTGCCTTCGGCATGCCCCAGGCGGCTATTGACCTCGGCATACACGCCCAATTCTGGGGTGATCGACAATTGGCTGCCGATCTGCGCCCGGCCGAAGCTCTTGTCCACTGAACCGAGCCTGGCGGTGCGCGCTTGGCCATCGGCACGTGCGCTCAGTTGCAGGTCGTCGAGGCGACCGTCGGCCAATTCCTTGACCCAGGCGATGTCGCCATAAGGTAGCAGGCTCAGGCCGTAGGGCAGGGCGACCGCGCCACGCACGCGCCAGCCGAGGCTGGCTTCCAGGGAGTCGAAAGACTGTTCTTCGTACTCCAGGGCCGTGCGCAGGTTCTGTTTTTCGTGGAATTTGTCGATGCGGTAATGGCTGTAGTCCAGGCCGGCGAACGGCCCGCTCTTTAAGGCACCGAAATCAAAGTCATAGCCGCCAAGGACCCGTGCGCCCAATGCCAGAGCGTCGGTCTCGCCGCTCAGTTGCTGATCGAGCAGGATCGGCCCGCCACTGGCCTGGATCACCAGGTTGCGCTTGGATTCGAAGCGCGTGCGGCCGACGCTCAGGTCACCGGCCAGCCAGCTTGGTCCGCCATCGTTGAGCAGCGCATAGACGGCTGCCTGCCAGGTGTCACTGTCCAGTTTGCCGCGATGCTCGAGTTTGTCGCGGCCATTGAGGTAGCTCAGGCTGGCGCCGATATTCAGGCTCGAGGTCAGTTGGTAGTCGCCGAGGGCATGCAGGCCCAGGCGCCGGGCTTCGGGGTTGGGGGCGCTGTCGAAGCCACTGTCCGGGTTGTATTCGCCATCCACGCCGATTTCGCCATCAAAGCTGCCCACCTCCCGGCTGGCAGCCTGCAGGGTCAGCCAGCGGCGATCATGCAAGCGCACCATGGCCTGATGCTGGCGCTGCAGGTTGTCTTGCATATTGCGTGCGACCGCGCCGCCGGACGCCGTTGAGGCCATCAGGTCGGCGTTGGTCAACTCCAGCACCAGGCGGCTGAGCAGGCGTGAATAGTCACGCAGGCGCTGCTCGATGCGCGCTTGGCCGAAGGCATCGGTGAGCACGGCCTTGTTGTCTTCGTTCGGGTCGTGCCAGGTCGAGCCACCGGGGATTTTCGGGTTATCGGTCTGGGTGTAGCCGTCCAGGTCGCCCAGTTCCCAGTTAGTGGCTTCGACATAAAGGATCGGGATGTTCAGCGGTTCAAACGCCTCGCCATCGCTGCAACAGCCGGTACCCTGAGGGTATTGCGGGTCCAGGCCGGGGTTGGTGAACAGCGGGATGTTCAACTCCTTGGCGATCTGGAAGGTGTGCTCGCGCAATGACGCCAAGGCCGGGTTGGCGGTGCTGTTCTGACCGGCGTGGGCGTACATCATGTCGCCGGTGATCAAGCTGTCGAGGTTGATCATCGCCAGCATATTGGCGCGCTGGCTGGTGCTGAGCGAGTCGACAAAGGCGCGGGAGCCGCGTAAGCCCTCTTCTTCGGCGCCGAAGCCGACTATTTGCAGGCCATTTTCCAGTTGCAGGCCGCCGAGGTTTTTGGCTACCTCGGTCAACACGCTGGCACCGGAGCCATTGTCGTCCAGGCCTTGCAGGGTCGGGCGACCAAAATAGGTGTCGAAATGTGCGCCAATCACCACGTACTGCGGCTTGGTGCCGGCGGCGTAGGCAACCACGTTTTGCGAAGCGCGGCTGCCGTTGTTCCAAGTGAAGTCCTGGCGGCTGATGGAATAGGCCGTGCCCATCTGGCTCTGCATCCAATCCGCAGCGCCGGCAAAATTGGCCGTACCGCGATAACGACCGGGGTAGTCATTGATCAGTTTTTCCAGGGTGGTGTTGGCGTGCTGGCCGTAATCGTAGGCTTGGGCTTGCGCGGACAGCAGGGCACCGGCAACGCTGATGGCGAGGGCTAGGGGCTTTATCACAAGGTCTTCCTTGAGGTGATGGGAATGTTCAAAGCCCAGACCCTTTGCACAATGCGCGCCTCATTCCGTGGGCGGCTGCAAATTGGCGCATTGTTAAACGCGTGGGTCGCGTGGCTGTAATTTGTAACGGATTGGATACCAGGCGGGGCAGGGGATGCCGTGACAGAGCGCACGGTTTTGGCGAGGAGTGCTGCGAAAGGTAGCGTTTTTGTTACAGCGAGGGCTCTCAAATGTGGGAGGGGGCTTGCTCCCGATAGCGGAGTGTCAGCTACAGATTAGCTGCCTGACACACTGCCATCGGGAGCAAGCCCCCTCCCACAGTTGTTAAGCCTTGAGGGTTTTCACGCCTTCCGGGGTGCCCAGCAGCAACACATCGGCCGGGCGCGCCGCGAACAGGCCGTTGGTGACCACGCCCACGATTGCGTTGATCTGCGTCTCCAGCTCAACGGGGTTGGTGATCTGCATATTGAACACATCGATGATGATGTTGCCGTTGTCGGTCAACACCCCTTCGCGGTACACCGGGTCGCCGCCCAACTTCACCAGCTCGCGGGCCACATGGCTGCGGGCCATGGGGATGACTTCCACCGGCAACGGGAATGCGCCGAGCACCGGCACCAGTTTGCTGGCATCGGCGATGCAGATGAAGGTCTTGGCTACGGCTGCGACGATCTTTTCGCGGGTCAGGGCTGCGCCGCCGCCCTTGATCAGGTTCAGGTGTTCGTCGCTTTCATCGGCGCCGTCGACGTAGAACTCCAGGTCGCTCACGGTGTTGAGCTCGTACACCGGAATGCCATGGCCTTTAAGACGTGCAGCGGTGGCTTCGGAGCTGGCGACTGCGCCGTCGAACGCGCCCTTGTGTTGGGCCAGTGCGTCGATAAAGCAGTTGGCGGTGGAACCGGTGCCGACACCGACGATGCTCTTGTCGTCGAGCTTAGGAAGGATTAAATCGACAGCGGCCTGGGCCACTGCCTGTTTGAGTTGATCCTGGGTCATGCGGGCTCCGGAACGGGCGGGGAATTATCGAGGGCGGCGAGTATAACCCAACAAAACCTCGGGATTCGTGTGGTCGCCCGGCCAAAAGCCGGGTTAGACTCCCTGGCCCTGCCCAACCCGTGAAGTAGATGCCTGCCGATGCTTGAACACTACGTCAAAAAGATCCTCACCTCGCGCGTTTATGACGTTGCCGTGGAAACTCCCTTGCAGACTGCCCGCCAGCTCTCCGAGCGGCTGGGCAACAAGATTTGGCTCAAGCGCGAAGACTTGCAGCCGGTGTTCTCGTTCAAGATTCGCGGCGCTTATAACAAGCTGACCCAATTAAGCAGCGAAGAACGTGCCCGCGGCGTGGTCACGGCTTCGGCGGGCAACCATGCCCAGGGCCTGGCCCTGGCGGCCAAGGTGTTGGGGGTCAAGGCCACTATCGTGATGCCCAAGACTACCCCGGAGATCAAGGTCGAAGGCGTGCGCTCCCGTGGCGGCAAAGTGGTGTTGCACGGCGATTCTTTCCCGGAAGCGCTGGCCTACTCGCTCAAGCTGGTCGATGAAAAGGGCTACGTCTACATTCACCCCTACGATGATCCGCACACCATTGCCGGGCAGGGCACCGTGGCGATGGAAATCCTGCGCCAGCACCCGGGGCCCCTGGACGCGATTTTCGTACCGGTGGGCGGCGGCGGGCTGATCGCCGGCATCGCCGCGTACGTGAAATACCTGCGCCCGGAGATCAAGATCATTGGCGTCGAGCCGGACGACTCCAACTGCCTGCAAGCCGCCATGGCCGCGGGCGAGCGCGTGGTGTTGCCCACCGTCGGGATCTTCGCCGATGGCGTGGCGGTGGCGCAGATCGGCCAGCACACCTTCGACATCTGCAAGGACTATGTCGATGAAGTGATCACCGTCAGCACCGATGAAATCTGCGCGGCGATCAAGGATATCTACGACGACACTCGCTCTATCACTGAGCCGGCAGGCGCGTTGGGCGTGGCCGGGATCAAAAAGTACGTCGAGACCCGTGGCGTCAGCGGCCAGACCTTCGTTGCCATCGACTCTGGCGCCAACGTCAACTTCGACCGCCTGCGCCACGTGGCCGAGCGTGCGGAGCTGGGCGAAGGCCGCGAAGCGATTATCGCCGTGACCATCCCCGAGCAGCCGGGCAGCTTCAAGGCGTTCTGCGAGGCCGTGGGCAAACGCCAGATCACCGAATTCAACTACCGTTACCACACCGGCAGCGAGGCGCACATCTTCGTCGGCGTACAGACCCACCCCGAAAACGATCCACGCAGCGCGCTGATCGCCAGCCTGACCAGCCAGGGTTTCCCGGTGCTGGACCTGACCGAAAACGAACTGGCCAAGTTGCACATTCGCCATATGGTCGGCGGGCACGCGGCCAAAGTCAGCGACGAGTTGGTGTTTCGCTTCGAATTCCCGGAGCGGCCGGGGGCATTGTTCAACTTTCTTAACAAGTTGGGCGGGCGCTGGAACATCTCGATGTTCCATTACCGCAACCACGGCGCGGCCGACGGCCGAGTAGTTGCCGGGCTGCAAGTGCCGGCGGATGAGCGTCACCTGGTGCCGGCGGCCCTGGCTGAAATCGGTTATCCGTACTGGGATGAAAGCGAAAACCCGGCCTACCAGTTGTTCCTCGGTTGAGCGACTACGCTGACTGAGCGGCCTTTAAAGGAATCGAGACCATGGAAACGCTGACCACCCTCAAGGTTATCCACATCACCGCCACCGTGTTGCTGCTGCTCAGTGGCCTCGGCCTGGCCGTATTGGCCTGGCGTAAGCGCGGCGCGGGCCCTGCTGTTACTGTGCAACGCCCGTGGGCGTTCGTCTGGCTGTTGATGGGCATTTGCCTGATCAGCATGCCGTTCACCGGCTGGTGGCTGGTGCACCTGCTCGGCTGGCCGTTGGGGCAAACCTGGATCCTGGGTTCCAGCATCCTCTACACCGTAGCGGCGCTGGCCTGGTTCTGGCTGGTGGCGCGGCTTAATCGCCTGCGCAAAGGCGAGGGCGGTAGCCTGAATTTCACCCTGGTGCTGGCGGTGGTCAGTCTGGTGGGGTTTGTGGCGATTGCGGGGCTCATGGGCGCCAAGCCGGTTTAGGGCTTTAGACCGCGTCGACTGCATCGGGGGCAAGCCCCCTCCCACATTTTTGACCACATTCTCATGTTGGAACTCGGTCAAGTGTGGGCGGGAGCTTGCCCCCGATAGGGTCATCAGCTACGCAGCGTAATCACCGGCCAACCGCGCTTCTGGGCTTCAGCGCGCAAATTCGGATCCGGATCCACCGCCACCGGATGCGTCACCTGCTCCAGCAACGGCAAGTCATTCATCGAATCGCTATAGAAATAGCTGTCTTCCAGGCTGTACCCGGTCTCCTCCAGCCAACGGTTCAGGCGCGTTACCTTGCCTTCGCGAAAGCACGGCACATCGGTACTGCGCCCGGTATAGCGGCCGTCCAGCATTTCGCATTCGGTGGCGATCAGGGACTCGACGCCCAGCCGTGCGGCAATTGGCGCAGTGACGAAACGGTTGGTGGCGGTGATGATTACCAGCTTGTCGCCCGCGGCGCGGTGTTTGGCCAGCAGTTCCACCGCCTTGGGCAGCATGATCGGCTCGATGCAGTCGCGCATATAGTCGTTGTGCCATTCGTCCAACTGGGCCATTTCGGTGCGGCCGAGGATTTCCAGGCAAAAGTTCAGGTAGGCGGCATTATCCAGCGTGCCGGCCAGGTAGTCCTGGTAGAACGCATCGTTGCGGGCCTTGTAGGCGATCGGGTCGAGAAACCCGCGCTCACACAGGTAATCACCCCAGGCGTGATCGCTGTCACCACCCAGGAGCGTGTTGTCCAAGTCGAATAAAGCCAGGCGCATTGCAATTACTCGCTGAAAAGTCTGTAAAAAGGCGTCCAGAATACGGTCTTTTCACAAGAGTGCACATAAGGTAAGAAGCCTCGTTGCCGCTGGAACAACCTTTGTGGAACAATGCGGCGACATGCGTTTGCGAGGTTGTTGCCGTGATCGACCCCGATGGTTTCCGTCCTAATGTCGGGATTATTCTTACGAATGATGCCGGACAGGTGCTATGGGCTCGCCGAATCAACCAAGATGCCTGGCAGTTTCCTCAAGGTGGAATCAACCCCGACGAAACCCCTGAAGACGCCTTGTACCGTGAGTTGAACGAAGAAGTCGGCCTTGAGCGTGAAGATGTACAGATTCTGGCCTGTACCCGTGGCTGGTTGCGTTATCGTTTGCCGCAACGCCTGGTGCGTACCCACAGCCAACCGCTGTGCATCGGCCAGAAGCAAAAATGGTTTCTTCTGCGCCTGATCTCCAATGAGCAGCGGGTGCGGATGGATTTGACCGGTAAACCGGAGTTCGATGGCTGGCGCTGGGTCAGCTATTGGTACCCGTTGGGCCAGGTGGTGACATTCAAGCGCGAGGTTTATCGTCGCGCTCTCAAAGAGCTTGCCCCGCGCCTTTTAGCGCGCGACTGACGACGGAGTTCGACCCCGAGCCATGCTCAATACGCTGCGCAAGATCGTCCAGGAAGTTAACTCCGCCAAGGATCTCAAGGCGGCGTTGGGGATTATTGTGTTGCGCGTCAAGGAAGCCATGGGCAGCCAGGTCTGCTCGGTTTACCTGCTGGACCCAGAGACCAACCGTTTTGTGCTGATGGCCACGGAGGGCTTGAACAAGCGCTCCATCGGCAAGGTCAGCATGGCGCCCAATGAAGGTCTGGTGGGCCTGGTGGGGACGCGTGAAGAACCCCTGAACCTCGAACATGCGGCCGACCACCCGCGTTATCGCTACTTTGCCGAAACCGGCGAAGAGCGCTACGCCTCGTTCCTCGGCGCGCCGATCATCCACCACCGCCGCGTAGTCGGCGTGTTGGTCATCCAGCAAAAAGAACGCCGCCAGTTCGACGAAGGTGAAGAAGCCTTCCTCGTGACCATGAGCGCGCAACTCGCCGGGGTTATCGCCCACGCCGAGGCCACCGGTTCGATTCGCGGCCTGGGGCGCCAGGGCAAGGGCATCCAGGAAGCCAAGTTCGTCGGCGTACCGGGCTCGCCTGGGGCTGCGGTGGGCAAGGCGGTGGTCATGCTGCCGCCGGCCGACCTCGACGTGGTGCCGGACAAGAGCGTCGATGACATCGACGCTGAAATCAAACTGTTCAAAACTGCCCTCGAAGGCGTGCGCGCCGACATGCGCAACCTGTCGAACAAGCTGGCCACCCAGCTGCGCCCCGAAGAGCGTGCGCTGTTCGACGTGTACCAGATGATGCTCGACGACGCGTCCCTGGGTAACGAAGTCAAGACCGTGATCAAGACCGGCCAGTGGGCCCAGGGCGCGTTGCGCCAGGTGGTCACCGACCACGTCAACCGCTTCGAAATGATGGACGACGCCTACCTGCGCGAGCGGGCTTCGGATGTGCGCGACCTCGGCCGCCGTTTGTTGGCATACCTGCAGGAAGACCGCAGCACCAACATGGTCTTCCCCGACAACACCATCCTGGTCAGTGAAGAATTGACGGCCACCCAGCTCGGTGAAGTGCCTGAGGGCAAGCTGGTGGGCCTGGTCTCGGTACTGGGCTCGGGTAACTCCCACGTCGCGATCCTGGCCCGGGCCATGGGCATTCCGACGGTGATGGGCCTGGTGGACCTGCCGTATTCCAAGGTCGACGGCATCGACATGATCGTCGACGGGCATCGCGGTGAGGTGTTTACCAACCCCAGCGATGTGCTGCGCAAGCAATACGCCGAAGTGGTGGAAGAAGAGAAGCAACTGGCACAGGGCCTCGACTCGTTGCGCGAGCTGCCGTGCGTCACCCTCGACGGCCACCGTGTACCGCTGCTGGTCAACACCGGCCTGCTGGCGGATGTAGCACGTGCCCAGCAACGTGGCGCCGAAGGAGTAGGGCTGTATCGCACCGAAGTGCCGTTCATGATCAACCAGCGTTTTCCGAGTGAGAAGGAGCAGCTGGCGATTTATCGCGAGCAACTTCAGGCCTTCCACCCGCTGCCGGTGACGATGCGCAGCCTGGACATTGGCGGCGACAAGTCACTGTCGTATTTCCCGATCAAGGAAGACAACCCCTTCCTTGGCTGGCGTGGCATCCGCGTCACCCTCGACCATCCTGAAATCTTCCTCGTCCAGACCCGCGCCATGCTCAAGGCCAGCGAGGGTTTGAACAACCTGCGTATCCTGCTGCCGATGATCTCCGGCACCCATGAGCTGGAAGAGGCCCTGCACCTGATCCACCGGGCCTGGGGCGAAGTGCGTGATGAAGGCGCCGACGTGCCGATGCCGCCGATTGGCGTGATGATCGAGATCCCCGCGGCGGTGTACCAGGCCAAGGAGCTGGCGCGGCAGGTGGACTTCCTCTCGGTGGGCTCCAACGACCTGACCCAGTACCTGCTGGCCGTGGACCGTAACAACCCACGGGTGGCCGACCTCTACGACTACCTGCACCCGGCGGTGCTGCAAGCTCTGCAACACGTGGTGCGCGACGCCCATGCCGAGGGCAAGCCGGTGAGCATCTGCGGCGAGATGGCCGGCGATCCGGCGGCGGCGGTGCTGTTGATGGCAATGGGCTTTGACAGCCTGTCGATGAACGCCACCAACTTGCCGAAAGTGAAGTGGATGCTGCGCCAGGTTGAATTGGGCATGGCCAAGGATTTACTCGCCGAGTTGATGACCATCGACAATCCGCAAGTTATCCACAGCTCGCTGCAATTGGCGCTGAAGAACCTGGGGCTGACCCGGATGATCAACCCGGCTTCGGCGAAAACTCTCTAAAGGCTGGCACTGAACAAAATGTGGGAGGGGGCTCGCTCCCGATTGCAGGGTGTCAGCCAGAATATCTGGTACTGACCCACCGCTATCGGGAGCAAGCCCCCTCCCACATTGGTTTGTAGTGTAGTTAGAAATTGAGTTCGACTTCGCCGAGCCGTCCGCCGTGCGGCCCAAAACTACGCTCCACCATCTTTCGCCTTCCATCGGCATTCACAATCAGCGCCGTACTCGCCCGTGTCCCATAACTGGGGCTGGCGATAAACACACTCGACAGCAGACTCTCAGTAGCCAACCCCACACCGGTATCGGGGAGGTCAGCAAATGGCGCCGTCTGCGGATCGCTCAGAATCTCCAGTAACGCCTCCGGCTGCGGATTCTCCAGCACTGCGCTCAACGCCGCCTTGGCCTTGACCAGCTTCGGCCACGGCGTATCCAGCCCGGCATTGGATAGCCCATAGATCCCCGGCGCCAGCAATGTGGGCTGGGTGTCATTGGCGTTGTAATGCCACAGCTCATCCCGCGTGCCAACCAACAGGTTAAACCCGGCATATTCAATCGAGCGTCCGTTAACGTCGGCTAAATAATCGTCAATGGGCAGCGAACCGCTGAGAAAACGCGCAACCAATTCACCACGGGACTTGCGCGCCGGTGGCTGGTGCGGGTCGCGAATATTGGTCAACGCAGCAAAGCGCCCATCAGCGTTGACTCCAAGCCAGGTGCCACCGGCTTCCTGATCGCGGCCGGCATAGATCTGTGGCGCATCCGGCCATTGGGCCAGCGGCAGGCTGGGGCGGGCGTAGAACTCATCGCGGTTGGCCGCGACGATCAGCGGTTGGGCATGGCCCGGTCGCCAGGCGAAAACAATCAGGCACATTGGGAGATCCCTTGTGTGTTTTTCTCAACTCTACCCACAGAACCGCGAGCGTTCCATCGCAACGAAGTTGGGCCGCGCACCTTCCATCCGTTAACATGCCGGGCTGTTTGGTGTGTATGTGAACTTCTTAATTTGATATCGGCGCTGTAACGCAGGCTTAATCGCACCTCGGCATGGTCCGGTGCGTCATGACTAAATGTTTTAACGAGGAGTCGCAATGCTGCCTTACCCGCAGATCGACCCGGTGGCCCTGGCCATCGGTCCGCTGAAAATCCACTGGTACGGGCTGATGTACCTGATCGGCATCGGCGGTGCCTGGCTGCTGGCTTCCCGGCGCCTGAACCGGTTCGACCCGACCTGGACCAAGGAGAAGCTCTCCGACATGGTGTTCTGGATGTCGATGGGGGTGATCGTCGGCGGACGCCTGGGGTATGTGCTGTTCTACGATTTGTCGGCCTATATCGCCAATCCGACGCTGATCTTCGAAGTGTGGAAAGGTGGCATGGCCTTCCATGGCGGGTTTATCGGCGTGATGATCGCCGCCTGGTGGTTCGGTCGCCGTAATGGCAAGTCGTTCTTCCAGCTGATGGACTTCGTCGCACCGTTTGTGCCGATCGGCCTGGGCGCCGGGCGCATCGGTAACTTCATCAACGCCGAGTTGTGGGGCAAGCCGACCGATGTGCCGTGGGCCATGGTATTCCCGCCGTTCAGCGACCCGGCGCAACTGCCGCGCCACCCGTCGCAGCTCTACCAGTTCGCGTTGGAAGGTGTGGCACTGTTCCTTATCCTTTACATTTTCTCGCGCAAGCCACGCCCGACCATGGCTGTGTCGGGCATGTTCGCGCTGTTCTACGGGATCTTCCGCTTTATCGTCGAATTCGTACGGGTACCGGATGCGCAGTTGGGTTACCTGGCGTGGGGCTGGCTGACCATGGGTCAGGTCCTCAGCCTGCCGATGATCCTCGCGGGCCTGGGCATGCTCTGGTGGGCGTACAATCGCCCGCAGTCGCTGAAGAACGCCGCGCTTTAATTCGAATGCCGCGGCCCTTGCTTGAAGGGCCGCGGCTTCAACGATACGGGTAACCACATGAAGCAATATCTCGAACTGCTGCACGACGTCGTGACCAATGGCCTGACCAAGGGCGACCGCACCGGCACCGGCACCAAGGCCGTGTTCGCCCGTCAGTATCGGCATAACCTGGCTGACGGCTTCCCGCTGCTGACCACCAAGAAGCTTCACTTCAAAAGCATTGCCAACGAGCTGATCTGGATGTTGAGCGGCAACACCAACATCAAATGGCTGAACGAAAACGGCGTGCGTATCTGGGACGAATGGGCCACCGAGGACGGTGACCTGGGCCCTGTGTATGGCGAGCAGTGGACCGCCTGGCCGACCAAGGACGGCGGCACGATCAACCAGATCGACTACATGGTGCACACGCTCAAGACCAACCCCAACAGCCGCCGCATCCTGTTCCACGGCTGGAACGTCGAATACCTGCCGGACGAAACCAAGAGCCCCCAGGAAAACGCGCGCAACGGCAAGCAAGCCCTGCCGCCGTGTCACCTGCTGTACCAGGCGTTCGTGCATGACGGTCATCTGTCGATGCAGCTGTATATCCGCAGCTCCGACGTGTTCCTGGGCCTGCCATACAACACCGCCGCGCTGGCGTTGCTGACCCACATGCTGGCCCAGCAGTGCGACCTGATCCCCCACGAGATCATCGTCACCACCGGCGACACCCACGCCTACAGTAACCACATGGAACAGATCCGGACCCAGTTGGCGCGCACGCCGAAAAAACTGCCGGAACTGGTGATCAAGCGTAAACCTGCCTCGATCTACGACTACAAATTCGAAG
Organism: Pseudomonas sp. FBCC-B545; assembly: GCF_059134095.1. Classification (NCBI taxonomy): domain Bacteria; kingdom Pseudomonadati; phylum Pseudomonadota; class Gammaproteobacteria; order Pseudomonadales; family Pseudomonadaceae; genus Pseudomonas; species Pseudomonas sp. FBCC-B545. The sequence continues at coordinate 337,835 of NZ_CP101441.1, forward strand.
ACTTCGAGATCGTGGGCTATGACGCGGATCCAAGCATCAAGGCAGACGTGGCTATTTAAAGCCTGCCTCGGTCAGAACTGTGGGAGGGGGCTTGCTCCCGATGGCGGTGTATCAGCCACTGCTATCGGGAGCAAGCCCCCTCCCACATTTTAATCGTGTTCACTTAGGTTCAATGGCCGTGGCTTCTGCCCACATGCGAAGGCTCGGCCTCGCTGGCCGCAATCCCTCCGCTGACTTCCAGCTGCTGCAGAATCCCGCACTGTTCCCCACCGCCGCAACGTTGGCGCAGGTCCAGCAATTGCTCCTGCAAGGCCAGCAACCCATCGATCCGCGCTTTCACGTGGTGGATATGCTCGTCGATCAACGCATTCACGCTTTCGCACTGGTCCTGGGGACTGTCGCGCAGCCCCAGCAGGCTGCGAATTTCTTCGAGGGTCATGTCGAGGCTGCGGCAATTGCGGATAAAGGTGAGCCGCTCGGTGTGTGCCTGGGTATAGACCCGGTAGTTGCCCTCGGTGCGCGCCGGCGGCGGCAGCAGGTTTTCCTTCTCGTAATAACGGATGGTTTCCACCGGGCAGTCGGTGAGTTTGGCCAGTTCGCCGATCTTCATCGCAGCAATCTCCACATGGGTGCTTGACCCTATAGTGGCTACAGGGTCTTTACTTGGCAACAGGCACCTTTACGGACGCAACCTGATGAGCCACTCCATTCACACCCCGCACAAGCACGATCACGATCACGACCATGCTCATGACCATAAGCACGACCACGGTCACGATCACAACCATGATCATGGCCCCGCAAAGCTGACGCCTGTGGATAACCACGGCCACGCGGGCTCATGCTGCTCCGGCGCTGCCGGGCCTGCCGTGGTGACCCTGAGCGAAGCGCCCACCGCCGGCTCGCGGCTGAGCACCTTCCGCATCGAAGCCATGGACTGCCCCACCGAGCAGACGCTGATCCAGAACAAACTGGGCAAGCTCGCCGGTGTGCAGCAGCTGGAATTCAATCTGATCAACCGCATCCTCGGCGTCACCCATGACCTGCCGAGCACAGCGCCGATCATTGATGCGATCAAGTCCATCGGCATGCAGGCCGACCCTATCGAAGAAGGCAGCCCTGCCGCCGCACCGCCCGCCAAGAAACATTGGTGGCCATTGGCGGTATCTGGTGTGGGTGCCTTGGGCGCCGAAGTGCTGCATTTCACCGGTGTAGCCCCGACCTGGGTGATCGCGCTGGTGGCGCTGGTGTCGATCCTCAGCGGCGGCCTCACCACCTACAAAAAGGGCTGGATTGCCCTGAAAAACCTCAACCTGAACATCAACGCGCTGATGAGCATCGCGGTGACCGGCGCCATCCTGATTGGCCAGTGGCCGGAAGCGGCGATGGTGATGTTCCTGTTCACCGTGGCCGAGTTGATCGAGGCCAAGTCCCTGGACCGGGCGCGCAATGCCATCAGCGGCCTGATGCAGATGACGCCGGAACAGGCCACGGTAAAACAGGCCGACGGCTCATGGATGGAACAAGAGGTTAAAAGTATTGAGCTTGGTGCGATCGTTCGGGTAAAGCCCGGCGAGCGTATCGGCCTGGACGGCGAGGTCACTGCCGGTCAATCCACCATCGATCAGGCACCGATCACCGGGGAAAGCCTGCCGATTGAAAAGACCATCGGCGATAAAGTCTTCGCCGGCACCATCAACCAGGCCGGTTCCCTGGAGTACCAAGTCACTGCGGCGGCCAACAACTCGACCCTGGCGCGGATCATCCACGCGGTAGAGCAGGCCCAAGGCGCACGGGCGCCGACCCAGCGGTTTGTTGATAGTTTCTCGAAGGTCTACACCCCGGCAGTTTTCCTGTTTGCCCTGGGCGTGGCGGTGATTCCGCCGTTGTTCATGGCTGGCGTGTGGTTTGACTGGATCTACCGCGCCCTGGTGCTGCTGGTGGTGGCATGCCCCTGCGCATTGGTGATCTCCACGCCGGTAACCATCGTCAGCGGCCTGGCCGCGGCGGCGCGCAAAGGCATCCTGATCAAGGGCGGCGTGTACCTGGAAGGGGGCTACAAACTCGACTACCTGGCCCTCGACAAGACCGGCACCATTACCCATGGCAAGCCGGTGCAAACCGATTACCTGCCGCTGTTCCCCAACCTCGAAGACAGCGCTCCGGCGCTGGCCGCCAGTTTGGCCGGGCGTTCCGACCACCCGGTGTCCCTGGCGATAGCCAATGCGGCGGTGGATAAAAACCTGACGATTCATGCTGTGGCTAACTTCGAGGCCCTGGCCGGGCGCGGCGTGCGCGGAGATATCAACGGCCAGACCTATCACCTGGGTAACCACCGTCTGGTGGAAGACCTCGGCCTGTGCTCCCCGGCCCTGGAAGAAAAACTCTTCGCCCTGGAAAAACAAGGCAAGTCCGTGGTGCTGCTGCTGGACAAATCCGGCCCGCTGGCGCTGTTTGCCGTGGCCGACACCGTCAAGGACAGCAGTCGCGAAGCTATCCAGCAACTGCATGACTTGGGCATCAAGACCCTGATGCTCACCGGTGACAACACTCACACCGCCCAGGCGATTGCCAGTCAGGTCGGCATCGACCAGGCCCAGGGCGACTTGCTGCCCACCGACAAGCTGCAAGCTATCGAAACCCTTTACGGTCAAGGCCATCGGGTGGGCATGGTCGGCGACGGTATCAACGACGCCCCGGCCCTGGCGCGGGCCGAGATCGGCTTTGCCATGGCCGCGGCGGGCACTGACACGGCCATCGAGACCGCTGACGTAGCGCTGATGGACGACGATTTGCGCAAGATTCCGGCTTTCATTCGGTTGTCGCGGCAAACGTCGAGTATCCTCAAGCAGAACATCGCCCTGGCGCTGGTGATCAAGGCGATCTTCCTGGCGGTGACATTCATGGGCATGGCGACCATGTGGATGGCGGTCTTCGCCGATATGGGCGTAAGCCTGCTGGTGGTATTCAACGGCCTGCGCCTGTTGCGCAAATAGAGGATGAGAGGGTGGTGTGCTGAGTGCTGAGTTAAAGGCGTTTTTCATGGTCGCCCGCCTGGGCAGCATCACCCAGGCGGCGAAAAAACTCGGCCTGAGCCAGCCCACAGTGACTACCCAGATTCGTAACCTGGAAAGCCAGTACGGCGTTGAGCTGTTCTATCGCGGCGGCCGTCGCCTCACCGTCAGTGACGAAGGTGCGCGGCTGCTGCCGATGGTCAAGACGCTGTTGCAGCAGGAAGCGGATATCGAGTTTTTCCTGCGCAACAACGGCCAGGTCCAGGGCGCACTGCGTATTGCCGCGACGGCACCGTATTACATTCTCGATCTGGTCAAAGCCTTTCGCGAGCGCCTGCCGCAAGTGGAGGTATCGGTGGAAATCGGCAACTCCCAGCAGGTGCTCGAAGCGTTGGATGATTACCGCGTCGATGTCGCCGCGTCTTCGCAATTGCTGGAAGACCCGCGCCTGATCCGCCGCGTGCTGGGCACCGACCCGCTCGTGCTGGCGGTGCATCGCAATCATCCGTTGGCCAAGCTCGATCATGTGCCGTTGAGCGCACTGGCCGGGCATACGCTGCTGATGCGTGAGGCGGGCTCCACCACCCGTCGGCTGACCGAAGAGATGTTGCAGGGCTCCGGCGTGGGTTATGGGCCTTTGCTGGAGATTGGCAGCCGTGAGTCGATCCGTGAGGCGGTGCTGCGCAATATCGGCATCAGCATCATTGCCCGCCAGGAAGTGCCCCATGACCCGCAGTTGCGGGTGCTGACCATCGAGAATGCGCCGCAGATTCCGGAGTATCTGTATTGCCTCAAAGAGCGTAAAGGTGCACGGCTGCCGGCGGCATTCCTTGGCCTGGCTCAGGAAATGTCGCCAATTTAAGTTCTGTGGCTGGCTTGAGGGCCAATCGGGAGCAAGCCCCCTCCCACATTTTGACCGCATTCTCATGTTGGAACCCGGTCAACTGTGGGAGGGGGCTTGCTCCCGATAGCGGTAGTCCAGGCAACTCATCTCTGTGAGTCCTACACAAATCCACCAATACCACTATCACCCCATTTTGCCTTTCTGCCACATCAGCTACGCATTGCCTGCCTAGCATGGCCTTCATCCGTTTGATGAGGTGCCTTGCATGAACACAGCCCTGACCCAACCCGGCGCGCCCATGAAGGTGCGCGGGATCCAGAAACGCTTTGGTGCCTTCACCGCGCTGGACAACGTGTCTTTGGACGTCGCCGCCGGCGAGCTGGTGTGCCTGCTCGGCCCCTCCGGCTGTGGCAAAACCACCCTGCTGCGCTGCATCGCCGGCCTGGAGCGCCAGGACAGCGGCGAGCTTTATCTGGGCGAGCGTGACGTTTCCCTACTGCCGCCCCAGGCGCGGGACTACGGCATCCTGTTTCAGTCCTATGCGCTGTTCCCCAATCTCAGCGTGGAAGCGAACATCGGCTATGGCCTCACCGGCAGCGGCCGTGATGAAGTACGCAAGCGCGTCGGGCAGATGCTCGAGCTGGTCGGCCTGCTCGGCAGCGAAAAGAAATACCCCGGTCAACTCTCCGGCGGCCAACAACAGCGCGTCGCCCTGGCCCGTGCATTGGCGCCGGCCCCGTCGCTATTGCTGCTGGATGAACCGATGTCAGCCCTCGATGCCCGTGTGCGCGAGCATCTGTGCACTGAGCTGCGCCAACTGCAACGGCGCCTGGGCATCACCACCTTGATGGTGACCCACAACCAGGATGAAGCCATGTTGATGGCCGACCGCATTGCCGTGATGAACAACGGCAAGGTCGAGCAGTACGCCACGCCGCAGGAAATCTACGACCGTCCGGCCACGCCGTTCGTGGCCGAGTTTGTTGGCCAGGGCAATTGGCTGCCGTTCAGCCGCAACAGCGCCAGCCATGCCCAAGTCGGCGGCCTGAACATGCGCCTGGCCGACGATGCGGGCGTGGCCAATTCCGGCCGCCTGTTTTGCCGGCCGGAAGCCATCAGCGTTAACCCGCCAGTGCATGAGGAAAACCTGTTCCCGGCCAAGGTCCGCGAGATCACTTTCCTCGGCAACCGTTGCCGCATGAGCTTTGAACTGGAACAGTTGCCAGGCCATCCATTGTTGGCCGAACTTGCGCCCGAAGCCATGCCGCGCCTGGGCGCCCAGGATATCTGGGTGGCCTTGCCGCCGCGCAGCCTGCAGGTGTTTGCCTGAGATGGCCGCTGTCATGACACTGCCGGTACCGCGTCAGGTGTCCCGCGCCGAGTGGGGCGACCGTATCTTCGTGGTCGGCGGCAAATGGCTCTGGCTGGGCCTTTTGGTGGTGGCGGTGTTGCTGCCACTATTGGCTATCTTCTGGCGCGGCTTCAGCAGCGAATCCGGGCAGGGCGGTGGTCTGGTGGCCGCGGGCGAACTTCTGACCAGCGCCAACTTCCACTGGTTGCTGGGCAATAGCCTGAAAGTGTCCCTCAGCGTGGCAGCCATCGTCGTACCGCTGGCCTATCTGTTTGCCTACGCCCTGCAACGCACGTTGATTCCCGGCAAATCTGTCTGGCGTGGCTTGTCGTTGCTGCCGTTGATGGCGCCATCGATGCTGCCGGGCATTGCCCTGGTCTATCTGTTCGGCAACCAGGGCATGTTGCGCGGCTTGCTCTCGGACAATATCTACGGCTTCTGGGGCATTGTGCTCGGTGAAGTGATCTACACCTTTCCCCATGCCTTGATGATCTTGCTCTCGGCGCTGTCCCTGGCGGATGCACGCTTGTTCGATGCCGCGTCGAGCATGGGCGCCAGCCCGGCCCGGGCGTTTCGCAGCATCACCTGGCCGGCCACGCGCCAGGCGGTGTTCGCCGCGTTCTGCCTGGTGTTTACCCTGACCATCACCGACTTCGGTGTGCCGGTGGTGGTGGGCGGTGATTACCAGGTGTTGGCGCTGGAAGCCTACAAGGCGGTGGTCGGTCAGCAACAGTTCGGGCGCGGCGCGTTGATCGGCATGGTGTTGCTGCTGCCGGCACTGTTCAGCTTCGGCGTGGATGCCTGGTTGCGCCGTCGGCATGGCGACTCGATGAGCGGTCGCGCCCAGGTGTTTCTGCCCGCGCCATCGCGGCTGCGCGACGGTTGCTACCTGGCCATCGTGTTGCTGATTTGCGCGGTGTTGCTGCTGGTGTTCGGGATGGCGGTGTATTCGTCGCTGGTGAAGTTCTGGCCGTACAACCTGTCGCTGTCGCTCCATCACTACGAGTTTGAAGACACCGCCGGCGGCGGCTGGCTGGCCTATCGCAACAGCCTGACCATGGCGCTGTGCACGGCGTTGATCGGCAGCGTACTGATCTTCACTGGCGCCTACCTGATGGAAAAGACCAAGGGCCAGAAGGGCCTGAACCTGGCGCTGCGCATGCTCAGCTTCGTACCGATGGCCGTGCCTGGTTTGGTGCTGGGCCTGGGCTACGTGTTCTTTTTCAACCTCAACGGCAACCCGCTGCATGTGTTCTACGGCAGCATGGCATTGCTGGTGGTGTGCACCATTGCGCACTACCTCACTACTGCGCAGATGACCGCCACCACCGCCCTGCGCCAATTGGACGCCGAGTTCGAAGCCGCTGCGCTGTCCCTCAAGGCACCGCTGTATCGCCACTATCTGCGTGTCACGGTACCGATTTGCCTACCGGCGCTGCTGGATATCCTGCGCTACCTGTTTGTGTCGGCGATGACCACCGTGTCCGCCGCGATCTTTCTCTACAGCCCCGACACCATCCTCGCCGCCGTCGCCGTCCTGAACATGGACGACGCTGGCAATGTGGGCGGCGCCGCGGCCATGTCGACCCTGATCCTGTTCACCTCAGGCGGCGTCTCGCTGCTGTTGGCGTGGGCCTCACGTGGCGCGCTGCGTCGCTCCCAAGCCTGGCGCCAGACCGCGCCCGGCCAATAAACAAACCTGAAGGAGGTGCTCCATGTTCAAACCCCTGGCGCTGGTCGCTGCGGTACTCACGGCATTCAGCCTGAATGCCTTCGCCAAGACCGAGCTGACCGTGTACACGGCCCTCGAAGCCGAGCAATTGAAGACCTACAAAAAAGCCTTCGAGCAGGCCAACCCCGACGTCGAAATCAAGTGGGTACGCGACTCCACCGGCATCATCACCGCCAAGCTGCTGGCCGAGAAAGACCGCCCGCAGGCTGACGTGGTGTGGGGTTTGGCCGCCTCCAGCCTGGCGATCCTCGACCAGCAAGGCATGCTCGACAACTACGCGCCCAAAGACCTGGACAAGATCGGCGAACACTACCGCGACGCCGCCAACCCGCCGGCCTGGGTCGGCATGGACGTATGGGCCGCGACCATCTGCTTCAACACCATCGAAGCCCAAAAGCAGGGCCTGGCCAAGCCGGTGAGCTGGCAGGACCTGACCAAGCCTGAGTACAAGGGCAAGATCGTGATGCCCAACCCGGCGTCCTCCGGCACCGGCTTCCTGGATGTCAGCGCCTGGTTGCAGACCTTCGGCGAGAAGCAAGGCTGGCAATACATGGACGATCTGCACCAGAACATCGGCCAGTACGTTCACTCCGGCTCCAAGCCATGCAAGCTGGCGGCGTCCGGTGAGTTCCCGATTGGGATTTCCTTCGAGTACCCGGCGATTCAACTCAAACGCCAGGGTGCCCCGTTGGACATCATCCTGCCGAAAGAGGGCCTGGGCTGGGAGATTGAAGCCACCGCTGTGATCAAAGGCAGCGCCCACGGCGACGCCGCGAAAAAACTCGCTGACTTCTCCGCCAGCCCAGCGGCGATGGAGCTGTATAAGGCCAACTTCGCCATCCTTGCCCAACCAGGTATCGCCAAGCCGCAGACCGAGTTGCCGGCCGATTACGAGCAGCGCCTGATCAAGAACGACTTTGCCTGGGCGTCGAAGAACCGAGACAGCATCCTGACTGAATGGCGCAAGCGCTATGACGGTAAGTCGGAGAAGGTGGCGGGTCAGTAAGGTTTTCGTTAGGGCTTATGGCCCCTTCGCAGGCAAGCCAGCTCTCACATTTGAAGGTATTCACACATCAAAATGTGGGAGCTGGCTTGCCTGCGATAGCGGCTTCGAATTCAGGACATCACTCCATGACACACCACAGCGACCTGCTGATCATCGGCGCCGGCATCCTCGGCCTGTCCCACGCTTATGCCGCCGCCAAGCGCGGCCTCAAGGTCAAGGTGTTCGAGCGCAGCGCCACGCCTCTGGGCGCCTCGGTACGCAACTTCGGCCAAGCGCTGGTCACCGGCCAGCCGCCGGGCCAGATGCTCGACCTGGCTCGGGAAAGCCGCGATATCTGGGCACAGTGGGCGCAGGTGGCCGGCCTGCAGCTCAAGCGCAACGGTTCATATCTGTTCGCCCGCACCGAAGCCGAAGAGCATCTGTTGGAAGCCTTCTGCAGCGATCGTGCGCAAGAACACGGCTACAACGTCGAGCTGCTGCAAGGCAATGCGATGAAGGAACTCTACGCCGGCCAGTTCCGCCATCACCGCGCTGCGCTGCACGGCAAGGACGACCAGCAACTGTATTCTCGCGAGGCGATCCCGGCGCTGGTCCACTACCTCAGCCAGGCGCTGAACGTGGAGTTTCACTTCTCTACCCTGGTGCGCGACGTTGAGCCCGGCCAGTTGCACAGCACCGCAGGCAGCTTTCGCGGCGAGCAGATCATTGTCTGCTCCGGCCATGACTATCAGACCCTGTTGGCCGAATCCATCGCCCAGCTCAACCTGCAAACCTGTCGCCTGCAAATGCTGCGCGCCCGACCGATGTTTAACCTGGAGCTGCAACACGCCCTGCTCACCGGCCTGAGCTGCGTGCACTACGGCGCCTTCGCCGACCTGCCGGAAGCCTGCGCGGTGCAGGCGCAGATCCTGCGCGAAACGCCGCACCTGCATGAGCACGGTATCCACCTGCTGATCAGCCCGACGCCCCGCGGCGAACTGATCATCGGTGACTCTCACCATTACGGCAGCGATCCGTCACCCTTCAACGCTGAGCAGGTGGATGACTGGATGATCGAGTTGGCCGAGCACACCCTGGGGTGCAAGATCCAGGTGGTCGAGCGCTGGCAAGGCGTCTACGGAGCTCGCGGACCGGGTCCGTTTTCGTTTGTGCAGGCGGCACCCGGTGTCAGCGCCGCGTGGATGCACACCGGCGTGGGTATGAGTGTAGGGCCGGCGCTGGCCGAGCGAAATATCAGCTCACTGTGGGGAGGGGCGCGATGAACCCTGGGCCCACAGCGTGAATTCATACGTCCAACGCGGAAGGGGCGGCTAGAGATGCGATGGCGCACGTCGATACGCTCACGCCTCTATCAACCACGAATGAGAGCATTCGATGCGCTACTTAAAAGCCACTGCCCAGGACCGAAGCGGTAATGGAAAGGCCGATACCGTCTTTCTGCATTTTTACGAACGCGGTGCCGGCGGGTTCGATGAGTTGGTTCATGAGGCATTCGCTGTTGATATGAACGGTGATAAAAACGTGGATCTTCAAACTGTTGTAGACATCGACGTTGAAGGCCAAAGCATGGTCATCGACAGCCACTTGCTTACGTTATTCGCCAACGCCTTTCTTAAGTTGAACTGGTTTAACGGTGGCGAAAGCTGGAAGCGCACATTGGTGGTTGTCGCCGTCCATGAATACGAAAAACGCCCGCCCAATGGCGTGAAACTCAATTTTCTGGAACGGCGCAGCACGGTGCGCAAACCTACCCTGGCTTTTCAGGCCGCCGCTTATGACGGTTACGGTAATGGTGTATTGGAATGGTTTACCAATACCGACGTGGACAAGAACGGTGTGGTGGATGAGGTCGATAAAGAACTGATCCGTTCCCTGTGCAGCAGTTTCCTTGCCTTTAAATGGTACACAGACCCGGTGTCAGCGGCATGTTGATGCACATTTCTCAACTGGATAACGTATTAATCAGAGTGTTGTGCAAGCTCTTTATTGCGTTCAAGTGCTATGCACACAAGGAATAAAAAAGTGCGTTATTTAAAGGTTATTGCACAGGACCAGACCGGGGATGGCCGCGCCAATACGGTGCGGCTTCAGTTCTACCAACGTACGCAATGCAATCAGGACAGCTTGCTCAATGAGGTGGTGGCCTATGATTTCACCTCAGACGGGAAAGTGGACTATAGCCGGGGAGACGTTACAAATAACGGTCAGGAAAACAGCCTGGACAGGGTGCTGTTGGACAGGTTTGCCAATGCCTATCTGAAAATCAATTGGGTTAATCGCGGGACTGGTACAAAGCGCTATATGAAGATTTTTTCCGAAGACTTCTATAAAGACGGCACTCCCGACACCGTGCGCCTGCATTTGCATAAAGGGCCTGGGCTGCTCAGTTCGGACACTCAGGTCTCTTGGAGCGCTGCCTATGATTTTGATAACAATGGCGAACTTGAGTGGGACATTCATTCCGACATCAACCGGGATGGTGTTATCGATGATGTGGACAAGCACCTGGTCCAGCAGTTGGCCGAACTCTACTTGAAATTCAATTGGCACACGCCCGAAGCCTTCGACGTCAAGGTTATCGATGTTCCGGCGCAATGATTGACGCGCAGTCAAGTCGCTGTTTCCTACCGTCATGGCGGATGCCACGCTCTAGCGGTTAGAGGAAGCTTGAACTAGCGTATGGCCCTGTTCTTTATGTGAGACATTCCATGCGCTATTTAAAAGTTACCGCCCAGGATCGCAGTTTTTCCTATATCGATCGAAATGGCGTAGTCGACCGAAGTGGCCAGGAGTTGGTTCGTCATCTGTGCAATGTTTTTCTTGCCTTCAAATGGTATGAGGAGTCTTGCCCGGTGCAGTAAGTCGCGAAGGTTGTTATGTCGTGGTTTCTTACGGGGTGTGGCGTCGGTATCACCTATAAAGAAACGCGGGGCATCACTATGTTGGTCCCTGATATTTCTAATGAGGCAATACCGATGCGTTATGTGAAAGTGATCGTGCAAGACCGTACTGAAAATGACCGGGCAGACACCGTTAAGCTGTACTTTTTTCAAAGGGATCCGGATTTACCCGATGAGCTTATGCATCAAGCCGTGGCTTTTGACGCCACGGCTGACGGGGCGGTGGATTTTCAGTCGACTGGGGATATCGATTTCAATGGAGCATCGACGCTCAGGGATCGGCGGTTACTGAAGACTTTTGCCAATGAGGCATTGAAACTCAGCTGGTTCAATAGGGGCGAGGGTGCCGGGCGCTCTTTGAACTTTTACGTGAGCCGCTATGACGAGCTTGGCACGCCGCGGGAAGTGCGCTCGGACTTTTTCCAGCGCAGCAGTTCGGGTGGCAAGGACAAGCTGGTGTATAGCAGCACGGCTGGCGACCAGGATTGCGATGGTGGTTTGGACCCTCTCGCGCCTGACGATCAATTCGAACTGTTCGATACCGTGGACCAACAAACTATCCATGCCTTGAGCAAGTTGTACCTGCGATTCAACTGGCACTGATCGTCAGTCAACACTTAGTTCCAGGGCCAGGGCCAGGATCTGCTCCTGGCGCTCAGCCTGGCTCAGCTTGGCGTGGGGGTTGAGGCTCGACCATTGCGGGTGGGCGCGGGCCTTGCCCAAGGCGTCGGGCAGCTTGCCCTCGCGCCAGGTTTTGTCCTGGGGCGTATCGACCTTTATGCTGTGCATCGCTGCATGGCCGCGCAGGTTGAGGGCCTTGAGCAGTTGGCGCTGACGCAGGGCGAGCAGGCGCAGCACGCTGTCGTCAACGGTCAGCTCGCGGTGGCCCTTGAGCTTGCCGAGCAGGCGGCTGCCGTAGCTGCGTGCGGTTTGCAGGGCGCCACCGGCGATAGCACCGGCCAGGGCTGCAGCGCCGAGGGTCAGGCCGCCGACCAAGAGATCCACGCCCGCGCCGGCCGCAGCGCCGGCGGCAATCCCACCACCGACCCGCACGCCAAGCTGCTTGAGGGTTTCCGGGTTGAACAGGTCATCGCCCCAGCGCCCGTCGAGCAATGGCAGGTCACTGGCGGCGGCATCCTGCGGGCGGAAGCCGAACAACTTGAGCAAGGCTTCGACGCACTTCTGTTCGCGCTGGCGCACGGCTTTACGCAGATCGCCGATGGCTTGCTGTTCATCCTCGGTGACCACGCTGCGACGGCAGGCGGCGCAGTCGATCAGCAGCTCGGCGATCAATCGCGCAGCGCTTTGCTGGCGGGCCTGGCGCTGGGCCTCTTGGTCAAGGATCAAGCGCTGCAACTGCGGCCGTGAGGTTTCCAACAGCAGGGCCAGGCTTTCATACAGCCGGCGCTCGCCGTCTTCCGGCGGCGCCACGCTGTCGAAACGCACCAGCGCATGCAGTCCGAGGCGGGCCAGGGCTTCGCGCCAGTCCGGCTCGCGATGCTCGCTGCTGCTGACGAAGTTGAGTACCGGCAGCAATGGCTTGCCGCAACTGGCCAGCACCTGCAGCTCATCGCGGTACTTGGCCAGCACCGGTTCGCGGGCGTCGATCACATACAGGCCGGCGTCCGAGGCCAGTAGTTGGCGCAATACCTTGGCTTCCTGTTCGAAACGCTGACGGGCTTCGCTGCCGTCCAGGAAGCGCGCAAGGCGGGACGGGCCGTCCAGGCGTTCACCGGGGCGATCCAGGCGTTCGAGGTAGTCGAGCAGGGCGATGGCGTCTTCCAGTCCGGGCGTGTCGTACAGTTCCAGCAAGGCTTCACCATCCACCGACAGGCGTGCACCTTCGACATGCCGTGTGGTGCTGGGGCGATGGGAGACTTCACCGAAGCCCACGTCACGGGTGAGGGTGCGCAGCAGGGAGGTCTTGCCGACGTTGGTGTGGCCGACCACGGCGAGTTTCAGCGGTTTAGTCATGACCGGTCTCCAGCCAGTTCAGCGGCGCACAGTCGGCAAACATTAGATCAAGCTGTTGCAGCGCGGTGTGCCAATCACTCAGGCGCTCGGCGTCCAAGGCCTGGCCCGGCGGGGCTTGCAGCAGCCATACACGGGTGGCGGTGGCGCTGCGTGCCAGTTCGGCAATCAGCGCCAGGCTGCCACGGTCCGGCGAGCGGCGCGGGTCGCAGGCGATGGCCAGGCGTGCGGGCGGGAAACGGCTGAGTTGCTCCAGCAGTTTGTTACGCGATTCGCGGCTGTCGAGAATGCCAGCGTTCTTTACGCTGGCCGGCAGCTTGGGCGGCCAAGGGTGTTGATCGTCCAGCTCGATGGCGACCAGCAAGGCGCCGTCGCTGTCCAGATCGCTGACACCACCGCTGACGTGGTGCAGTTGCTCGGGCGCCACATCGTTGACCCCCAGGCGTTCGCTGCTGGGCATCAGGCGTTCGCGCAACTGGCTGTAGCCGGGCAGGTTGAGGTCCAGGCGCAATGCGGCACGCCCGACGTTCCAGCGCCACAGGCAGAACAGGGCGATGATCAGCCGGGGCAGCAGGCCGTAGACCAGCAACACGCCCACCAGCCAGGCGGCCCAAGCTTGGCGGGCGCTTTCGATATTCAGCGCGGAATCGCCGCTGGCGCGGATCATGTCGACGCTCGGCACGTTGAAGCCCAGCAGCGCGGGCAGGGTGCCGAGGGCTTGGGTTACGGCGACAAAGGTGTCGGCACCGAGAATGGTGGTTTCCCACACAAAGCCGTAGCGCCGTGTGGCCAACAGGGTCAGCAAAATCACCAGGGCACTGAGTAGTGCCAGCAGCCACAGGCTGTTGACCAGCACACCCAGCGCCCAGCGATTGAGTTTTTGCCGTTGCAGCAACAGCAACAGCGCCGGTGCCAATTGCGCGGCCTTGGCGTCGCGGGCGAGTTTTTCGCTGAGCCACAACCACAGTCGCCCGAGGCTGGCGCCGTGCTCGCCGGCAAACAGCAGGCCCAGGGCCCAACTGATCAGCAAAATAAGGTTCAAACCGAGCAGGCTGCCCAAGGCCCAGAACACATTCACCGGCGTCAAGCCGTTGCCTAATGCGGCAAAAGCCAAGCCAGCGCCACTGATGATTGCGACTACTGCCAGCAACATCAGCGCCAGGCGTGCGCCTTGCAGCCAGCGCGTGAGGGCGCCGGTCAGGCCATCGCGTTCGGCCAGGTGCAAGGCCCGTTGCTGGATCCGCGTCGACAGGTCGCCACCAGCCGCACGGGCCAGGCGGTTGGCTTCCAGGTCTTCCAGGGGGCCGGCGTGTTCTTCACGCAGGCGCACGGTTTCGGTCAGCCAGAGTGTGTGCAGGGGGTTCAGTGCAGTCACGCGCCATCCTGTTGTTTCAGTGAGGTTGGAGCATAACCGCTGGCTCGCGCCTCTGGTATTCTCGTCGCCATGAAAAAATCTCTCCCTTTAAGCCTGATCGCAGCCCTCGGTGAAAACCGCGTGATCGGCGTCGACAACAGCATGCCCTGGCATTTGCCGGGGGATTTCAAATATTTCAAGGCCACCACGCTCGGCAAGCCGATCATCATGGGGCGCAAGACCTGGGACTCCCTGGGCCGACCGCTGCCGGGGCGCTTGAACCTGGTGGTCAGCCGTCAGACCGATCTGGCGCTCGAAGGTGCGCAAGTTTTTCCGTCACTGGAAGCGGCGATAGAACGGGCTGAGGAATGGGCCAAGGCCCAAGGCGTGGACGAGCTGATGCTGATCGGCGGCGCGCAGTTGTATGCGCAGGGGCTGGAGCAGGCCGATCGCCTATATCTGACGCGGGTGGCGTTGAGCCCGGAAGGGGATGCGTGGTTTCCAGAGTTTGATACGAACCAGTGGAAGCTGGTGTCGAATCTGGAGAATCCAGCTGAAGGCGATAAGCCGGCCTACAACTTCGAAGTCTGGGAAAAAGCCTAAAAGCATCGGGGGCAAGCCCCCTCCCACATTTTGATTTGTGAATACATTCAAGTGTGTGGGAGGGGGCTTGCTCCCGATAGGGGTCTATCAGGCCTGCGCTAACTCGGCATGCTCATCGGCATTCAACAGCGCTTTATCCGTCTGCCCCATGATCTGGCTGGTAATAGCACCCGCCGTCATCGAACCATTGACGTTCAACGCCGTGCGGCCCATGTCGATCAGCGGCTCCACGGAAATCAGCAGCGCCACCAGTGACACCGGCAAGCCCATGGCCGGCAGTACGATCAGCGCGGCAAAGGTCGCACCACCGCCCACGCCGGCAACGCCCGCCGAACTCAAGGTCACAATCGCTACCAGGGTCGCGATCCACAGCGGGTCCAGGGGGTTGATGCCCACGGTCGGCGCGACCATCACCGCCAACATCGCCGGGTAAAGACCGGCGCAACCGTTCTGGCCGATGGTCGCGCCAAACGAGGCGGCGAAGCCGGCGATGGATTGCGGGATACCCAGGCGACGGGTCTGTGCCTCGATGCTCAGCGGGATGCTCGCTGCGCTGGAGCGGCTGGTAAAGGCAAAGGTCAGCACCGGCCAGACCTTGCGGAAGAAGCGCAGCGGGTTGATCCCGGCCAGGGACAGCAGCAGGCCGTGCACCACGAACATCAGGCCCAGGGCCAGGTACGACACCACCACGAAACTGCCGAGCTTGATGATGTCTTGCAGGTTGGAACCGGCGACCACCTTGGTCATCAGCGCCAATACTCCGTACGGCGTCAGCTTCATCACCAGGCGCACCAGGCGCATCACCCAGGCTTGCAGGGTGTCGATGGCGTTGACAACCTTCTGGCCTTTCTCCACGTCATCCTTGAGCAGTTGCAGCGCGGCGACCCCCAGGAAGGCGGCGAAAATCACTACGCTGATGATCGATGTCGGCTTGGCCCGCGCCAGGTCGGCGAACGGGTTGGCTGGCACGAACGACAGCAGCAATTGCGGAATATTCAGGTCGGCAACCTTGCCGGCGTAATCACTCTGGATCACTTGCAGGCGCGCCATTTCCTGGGTGCCGGCCACCAAGCCTTCGGCAGTGAGGCCGAACAGGTTGGTCAGGCCGATACCGATCAACGCCGCGATGGCGGTAGTGAACAGCAGCGTGCCGATGGTCAGGAAGCTGATCTTGCCCAGGGAAGAAGCGTTATGCAGGCGTGCCACGGCACTGAGGATCGAGGCGAACACCAGTGGGATCACGATCATCTGCAGCAGTTGCACATAGCCATTGCCGACCAGGTCAAACCAGCCGATGGAAGCTTTGAGCACCGGGTTGCCGTCGCCGTATATCGTGTGCAAGGCCGCACCGAACAGTACGCCCAGAACCAAGGCGAAGAGCACCTTCTTGGCCAGGCTCCAGTTCGTACGACGGGTTTGTGCCAGGCCCAGCAAGAGGGCCACGAACACCAATAAATTGAGAATCAGGGGCAGATTCATTGAAGCTCCGTTGAGAAGGCAGCCAATCGCGTGAGCCTGCGATTGCGAACCGGGAAGCCTAACAGCTTGAAATATAATGATTTAATACCGATATGGAATGGCGACTGTCGTTTTTGGAATAAGCCAATGGCGCTCATACCTATGCCCTTGGCGTGATCAAGACGTCAGCAGTCGCGCCCGGGCGATAACTGTCATACGGATTTGTTAGCGTCGATGTCTTTCACTCAGGGAGACAACGTCTATGAAGCTTGCGCCGAAACTACTGGTATCCGCCGCTTTCCTCCTCGGACTCGCCAGCCAGGCGTTCGCCGCCACCGAGTTGAAACACTGGCCGGCGCCGGCTGCCAAGCAGTTGAGCGCAATGATCGCCGCCAACGCCAACAAGGGTAACTACGCGGTGTTCGACATGGACAACACCAGCTACCGCTACGACCTCGAAGAGTCCCTGCTGCCGTACATGGAAAACAAAGGCCTGATCACCCGCGACAGCCTCGATCCTTCGCTCAAGCTGATGCCGTTCAAGGACACCGCCGAACATAAGGAAAGCCTGTTCAGTTACTACTATCGTCTTTGTGAAGTCGACGACATGGTCTGCTATCCGTGGGTCGCCCAGGTGTTCTCCGGCTTCACCCTCAAGGAACTCAAAGTCCAGGTGGACGAGCTGATGGCGTCCGGCAAGCCGGTGCCGGTCAGTTACTTCGAAGGCGATGCGGTGAAGCAGTCTGAAGTGCAGCCGCCGAAAGTCTTCACTGGCCAGGCCGAGCTATACAACAAACTGATGGAAAACGGCATCGAGGTGTACGTGATGACCGCCGCTTCCGAGGAACTGGTGCGCATGGTCGCTGCCGATCCGAAGTACGGCTACAACGTCAAACCCGAAAACGTCATCGGCGTGAGCACCCTGCTCAAGGATCGCAAGACCGGCGAGCTGACCACCGCCCGCAAGCAGATCGCCGCCGGCAAGTATGACCAGAACGCCAACCTCGGCCTGGAGCTGACCCCTTACCTGTGGACCCCGGCAACCTGGATGGCCGGCAAGCACGCGGCGATCCTCACCTACATCGACGAATGGAAAAAACCGGTGATTGTCGGCGGTGATACACCCACCAGCGACGGCTACATGCTGTTCCACGATGTGGACGTGGCCAAGGGAGGCATCCATTTATGGATCAACCGCAAGGACAAATACATGACCCAGCTTAACGGCATGATCGCCAAGCACGCGGCGGCGCAAGCCAAGGAAGGACTGCCAGTGACGGCGGACAAGAACTGGGTGATCGTCAAGCCGGAGGAGATTCAGTAAAACCGAGTCGTCCTTATCGCAGGCAAGCCAGCTCCCACATTTGAAATGTGTTCACAAATCAAAATGTGGGAGGGGGCTTGCCCCCGATGGCTATCTGAAGAACACCACAAAACCCAGAGCAATAAATAGATATCAATTGCGAACCAATCTCATCCTCTGCTAGCGTGCACACCTCCTGAACCCCATGTTCTTCTCAAGGTAGTGCCGTGCTCTCCTGGAATTCGCAGATCGCGCGCCTGTTCGCGGAGCAGAAGAAAGCCCTCGAAGCCTTCGTCACTCGCCGCACCGGCAGTGCCCAAGTGGCCGCCGACCTGACCCAGGAATCTTTCCTGCGCCTGGCGCGGCTGGATTCCGGCGACAAAATCGATAACCTTCCTGCCTTCCTTTTCACCATCGCCAGCAACCTGGTGCGCGATCATCAGCGCCAGGCCATCCGCCGCGAGCGCCTGGATGCCGGGGAGCCCAGCGATGAACTGCCGTGCAGCAACCCAGGCGCCGATGAACAATTGGCGGCCTACCAGCAGGAACAGTTAATTCAGGCTGCCATCCTGGCGTTGCCCGAAGCGACTCGGCAGATCTTCCTGCTTTATCATGTCGACGAACTTTCCTATCGCGAGATCGGCGAACGCCTGTCGATCAGCCCGCGCAGTGTTGAATACCAATTGCGTCGCGCCTTGATTGAATGCCGTGGCTTTATCAAGAAGCGGCTTGCCTGTGATGAACAAGGACGTCGGTCATGAACGCTACCCCCACAGCCGACGAACTGTTCGACGAAGCATCCGCCTGGTATTTCCGCCTGCAGGCCGAGGATGTCACACCTAGCGAACTGCAGGCTTTCGCCATCTGGCTGGAGCGGGGCGATGCCCAGCATGCCGCCTGGCAGGAAGTGCAGGCGATGCTCGACGGCTTGCACGAACCGGCGCGGGTAGTTCGCCGCGCCGAACAGGCTGCCTGGCGCCAGCCCGCACGGCGCTGGGCCTGCGCCGCGGCCGTGCTGCTGGCGGTAGGCCTGACTGTGCAAAACACACCTTGGCTTGACCGTATGCGTGCGGACTATGCCACCGGCACCGGCGAGTCACGCAGCATCGAACTGGCCGATGGCTCCCACCTGCAGCTCAATACCGACAGTGCCATACAGGTGCGCATGAGTGCAGGCGAGCGCCAGGTGCGCTTGTTGCGCGGCGAAGGTTTCTTCGAGGTGGCCAAGGACCCGGCGCGACCGTTCGTGGTGCAATCCGGCGACGGCTGGGTGAAGGTGGTCGGCACCCGGTTCAGTGTGGCGCGACGCGATGCGCAAACCCACGTGCAAGTGGCTCAGGGCAAGGTGCAGGTTAGTTCCGGCAGTGGCATACCGGTGTATCTGGAGCCGGGACGGGCGGTGGAGTACCAGGACAAACGCCTGGCTGAAGTCCACGGTTTCGACGCGGCCAGCGGGTTTGCCTGGCGCCAGCGGCAACTGGTGTTTCGCCAGCAACCGCTGTCGGACGTGGTCAGCGAGCTGAACCGTTATTGGCCGGGCAAGACCCTGATACTCGGCGACGCATTGCGCAATCGCGTGGTCTCCGGCGTGTTTGAAATCGATAAACCCGACGCGGTGATCAAGGCGCTGGAACACACCCTCAACCTGCGTGCCGAGCATTACACCCCGTATTTGCTGGTGCTGCGCGAGGGCAAGGCGTCGTAGTCGCAACTTTTTTTGAAAATACTTTCAGGGTTTTCCGGTGAGCATTCGTCCTTGATCACTGAGGCGCAAATAGTAAGCACTCTCAAGTAGTGCCGCGCCGATTACAGACTTTTTGCACCGGGGAGTTCCATCCATGGCACACCGATTCGCCGCATCGCCCTTGCTCGCGCTGGTCATTTGCTTGACCTGCACTGCGTCGCTATCCCTGCAAGCTGCCGAGGCCACCCAGGCCCAGGCTTACCGTTTCGATATCCCCGGGCAAAGCCTCGACGGCGCGCTGGCGGCATTTTCAGCGGTGACGCGCGTGCAGGTGCTGGTGTCCGGTGAGTTGACCCAAGGGGTGGTGTCGCCCGGGGTGAGTGGCCATCTCGGCCAGCGCGAAGCCTTGGCGCAATTGCTTGGTGGTACGGGCCTGAGTGCGGCCTTTATCAACACCGACACCGTGACCCTGGAGAAGCGCGTAGCCACCGGCGCCGCTATCGAAGTCGGCGCCACCACCATCAGCGCCGCACATCTGGGCGCTACCACCGAAGGCAGTGGCTCCTATACCACCGGTGCGGTGACGCTGGGCAGGGGCGAGCAGAAGCTCAAGGACATCCCGCAATCGGTCAGCGTCATGACCCGTAAACAAATGGATGACCAGAACACCACTAAGCTTTCCGAGGTGGTCAAGCGTACCCCGGGCCTGACGGCGACCAAATCCCCCGGGCCGGGTATGTTCATCTTCTCCCGTGGTTTCGAAATCGGCACCCTGCAATACGACGGCGTACCAATCCCACGTAATACCTACGCGCTGGGCAGTTACCTCACCGAAAACATGGCGATCTATGACCGTGTGGAAACCCTGCGCGGCCCGGCCGCCTTGCTGCAAGGCGCCAACAGCCCCGGCGGCACCATGAACCTGGTGCGCAAGCGTGGCCAGCAGGACCCGACCGTCACCCTCACCGCCAAGGCCGGCTCCTGGGACCACTACGGCACCCAGGTCGACGCGGGCGGCCCGCTCAACGCCGAAGGGACTTTGCGTGGCCGCTTTGTAGCGGACTACGACACCACCCACTCATTCGTCGACTACGCCGGTGGCTGGAACCAGACGGTGTACGCCGCCGTCGACTATGACTTCACTCCCGACACTACTATCGGTGTGGGCATCAGCAACCAGAAGGGGCATTCGCGCCCCAACTTCATGTCGCTGCCGCGTTATGCCAACGGCAACGATATCGGTCTGCCGCGCTCTACCTTTGTCGGCGCCAGCTGGAACCGTGCGGTCAATAACCAGACCCAGGTGTTCGCCGAGGTGGAGCATCACTTCAACGATGACTGGAAGATCAAAGCCGCGCTGGTAGCCATGGATGAACATAACGACGCGACCTACCAGGCAACCTGGGACGCTATCCCCAACCCGGGCACCGCCGGCAACGTGCGGTATGTGGACTGGGTCACCGACTTCAATACCAAGAGCCGCGGTGCGGACGTGTATGTAAACGGCACCTTCGAGGGCCTGGGCTTCCAGCAGGAGATGGTGCTGGGGGCGAACTATTCCAAACTGACCACCGATGACCAATGGGCACGCGCTGCAACGGCGGGCGCGGATATCTTCAACATTGACCACAACCGCCCGCAGCGCGACAAATACCAGCTGTTCGCCCAGGGCAACGCGTCGAATAGCTGGTATGACATACGCCAGAAAGGCATCTACGGCACCTGGCGGGTGAAAGTGCTGGACCCCTTGACCCTTATCCTAGGCGCACGCACCAGTTGGTATGAGTATTCCTACATAGGCCAGAGCGGTTCCCGCGGTACGTATGGCGCGCCAGAGGAAAGCACCACGCAAACCTCCGGCAAGGTCACTCCGTATGCCGGCCTGGTCTACGCCCTGAATGAACAATGGTCGGCCTACGCGAGCTACGCTGATGCCTTTGAGCCGCAAACCAACCTGACTACCTCGGGCTCTTTGCTTAAGCCCATCGAGGGCAAGAACTACGAGTTGGGTATCAAGGGTGAATTGGCGGACGGTCGGCTCAACACCTCGTTTGCGATCTTTCGCTACGACCAGCAAAACCGTGGCGTCCAGGACCTTCAAGGGCCGATGAACTGCAATGGCTGGTACTGCTCGGTTGCCTCGGGGAAGGTGCGTAGCCAAGGCTTCGAAGCCACCTTGAGCGGCGAGGTGTTGCCGGGGTTGCAACTGGTTTCCAGCTATACCTACAACACCACCAAATTCCTCAAGGACGACACCTACGAGGGCAAGATATTCAGCACCTGGACACCCAAGCATCAACTTAAGGTCTGGGGTGATTACCAGTTGCCGGGCGACTGGCAGAAGTTCAGCGTGGGCGCCGGCGTGACTGCGCAAAGCAGCACCGAAGCCTATGACCGCAACTTCAGCGTGCCCGGCAATGCGCTGTGGGATTCGCGTGTGGCTTACAGAATCAACCAGGAATTCAGCGTCGCGGCGAACCTGAACAATATGTTCGACAAGAAGTATTACATCCCGGCCTACAACGCGAACTGGGGCAGCAACTACTACGGCGACCCACGCAATGTGATGTTCACCATGACCTACACCCCACAGTTCTAAAACCTGACGCATCACTTCTGTGGGAGGGGGCTTGCCCGCTAAGACGTCGGCCCAGCCAACATTGATGTTGGCTGACCCACCGCTATCGGGAGCAAGCCCCCTCCCACATTTTGATCATCATTGTGCTTGGGGTTATCTCCAGGCAAAAAAAATGCCCCGCACCTGGCGGGGCATTTTCATGCGCGGGGCTTACAGGCCGTCGAGCATGGCTTTGTTGCGTACGGCACCCTTGTCGGCGCTGGTGGCCAACAACGCGTAGGCCTTCAACGCAGTAGTGACTTTACGCGGACGTTTTTCCACCGGCTTCCAACCCTTCTTGTCCTGCTCGACCCGACGTGCAGCCAGTTCTTCGTCGCTGATCAACAGGTTGATCGAGCGGTTCGGAATGTCGATCAGCACCTTGTCGCCATCCTGCACCAGGCCGATGGCGCCACCGGCAGCCGCTTCCGGCGAAGCGTGGCCGATGGAGAGGCCCGAGGTGCCGCCGGAGAAGCGCCCGTCGGTCAGCAGCGCGCAGGCTTTGCCCAGGCCCTTGGATTTAAGGTACGAGGTGGGGTAGAGCATCTCCTGCATACCCGGCCCGCCTTTCGGGCCTTCGTAGCGGATGATCACGATGTCGCCTTCCTTGACCTCGTCGGCGAGGATGCCGCGTACCGAGCTGTCCTGGCTTTCGTAGATCTTGGCGCGGCCTTCGAAGACATGGATGGACTCATCCACACCCGCGGTTTTCACCACGCAGCCGTCGAGGGCGATGTTGCCGTACAGCACGGCCAGGCCGCCTTCCTGGGAGTAGGCGTGCTCGACACTGCGGATGCAGCCGTTTTCACGGTCGGTGTCCAGGCTGTCCCAACGGGTCGACTGGCTGAAGGCGGTCTGGGTCGGGATGCCCGCCGGGCCGGCCTTGAAGAAGGTGTGTACGGCTTCGTCGTCGGTCTGGGTGATGTCCCATTTGGCGATGCCTTCGGCGATGGACTTGCTGTGCACGGTCGGCAGGTCGGTGTGCAGCAGGCCGCCGCGGGCCAGGGAGCCGAGGATCGAGAAGATCCCGCCTGCGCGGTGCACGTCTTCCATGTGGTACTTCTGGATGTTTGGCGCGACCTTGCACAGTTGCGGCACGTGGCGGGACAGGCGGTCGATGTCGCGCAGGTCGAAATCGATCTCGGCTTCCTGGGCCGCGGCCAGCAAATGCAGGATGGTGTTGGTGGAACCGCCCATGGCGATGTCCAGGGTCATGGCGTTTTCGAACGCCTTGAAGTTGGCGATATTGCGCGGCAACACCGACTCATCGTTCTCGCCGTAGTAACGCTTGCACAGCTCGACGATGGTGCGGCCGGCCTGCAGGAACAGCTGCTCGCGGTCGCTGTGGGTGGCCAGCGTGGAACCGTTGCCCGGCAAGGCCAGGCCCAGGGCTTCGACCAGGCAGTTCATCGAGTTGGCGGTGAACATGCCGGAGCACGAACCACAAGTCGGACAGGCGCTACGCTCGTATTCCGCGACCTTCTCGTCAGAGGCGCTGGAATCGGCGGCGATCACCATGGCGTCGACCAGGTCGAGGCCGTGGGAAGCGAGCTTGGTCTTGCCGGCTTCCATCGGCCCGCCGGAGACGAAGATCACCGGGATGTTCAGGCGCAAGGCAGCCATCAACATGCCAGGAGTGATCTTGTCGCAGTTGGAGATGCACACGATGGCGTCGGCGCAGTGGGCGTTGACCATGTACTCCACGGAGTCGGCGATGATCTCGCGGCTCGGCAGCGAGTACAGCATGCCGTCATGACCCATGGCGATGCCGTCATCCACGGCGATGGTGTTGAATTCTTTCGCTACACCGCCGGCGCGTTCGATTTCACGGGCGACCAGTTGACCCAGGTCCTTGAGGTGGACGTGACCGGGTACGAACTGGGTGAAGGAGTTGGCAATCGCGATGATCGGCTTCTTGAAGTCGTCATCTTTCATCCCCGTGGCACGCCACAGTGCGCGGGCGCCGGCCATGTTGCGGCCGTGGGTGGATGTTTTCGAGCGGTAATCAGGCATTGGAGCACTCCGGGCGGCTAATCAAGTACTAAAGGGGAGTGAGCTTCTAATTGACGACTGGAACACCCGAAAAATGGCCGTGTGTCCGGAAGTTGCCACTCGCGTCGCGGGATCGCCGCGTGCTTGGGCCTCGAGCTCATAAACCCGCCGGGGGATGACTGGCGATGAATAGGGCCGATTCTACACCGCTGGCGGCTGGAGGGAATGGCCGAAACCGTGAAGATAACGGCTATGGGACGTGTGGGCGTGGCTTGATCAGTGCATTCAGGGCGAGCCCTGCGGCGCTCAGGATTAGAAAGCACAGGGCGAGGGCGATGGTCAGGTTGTCGGTGGCCAGGTTGATCACCAGGCTGATCAGGCCACCGCACATGAAAATCAGCAGGCTACCGGCGGAGGTCGCTGTGCCGGCCAGTTGTGGATAGAGGCTCATGGCCTTGGAGTTGGCGATGGGACGGCAGATGGTAGTGCCGGCAGTGCAGATCAACATCGGGATCAGCACCGTGGCGGCAGACAGGCCGAACTGCCAGGCCAGCCAAAGCATGACCAGGCCTGAAAGGGCGATCAAAAGCAGGCCGGTATTGATTTGACGGACTGCGTCCATCTTGCGATGCAGGACGCTGGCAATCACTCCGCCGAATACGTAGGCCGCGCCATATAGCAGCAGTGCCCAGGCAAATTGATACGCCGACAGGTTCAAGCGCTCCATGAAGATCAGTGGCGACATCACAATGAACGAGAAATGACAGGCAAAGGCCAGGGCAGAAATCAGCCAGTAACCGATAAATCGTATGTCGGAGAACAGCAGCCAATACCCACTGAAAAACTGTCGCTTGGACGGGCGGTGGCTGCTGCGGGCATCGTGCAATAGACGTGCGGACCACAGCCACACCACGGTTGCCAGCGCGATAAACACGTAAAAGCTGGCCTGCCAGCCGCCCAGGAGCTGCAGCCAAGTCCCCATCAGCGGCGAACTGGAGATGAAAATCCCTCCGGCGGTGGTCATCCAGATTCGAATCCGCTCCAGTTCCCGACCGGCGAACAGGTCCTGGATCAGCGCCTGTGACAAAGCAAATGCCCCGCACCCCACCGCCTGGACTACGCGAAAGCCAATGAACCATCGAAAGTTCTCAGCCAATAAGCATCCCGCTGCGCCAATCGCCGATAGTGCAATACCGGCCAGCAGCAGCTTCTTGCGGCCAAACAGGTCAGACAACGGCCCGATCAGCAGCAACGAGACCGCCAGGCCAATGGCGAAGACACTGACGGATTGAGCGATCTCGGAAGGCGTAGTGAGAAAGTGGCCGGAGAGGGCGGGGAATGAGGGCAGGACCACGTCGAGCGGGAAGACGGCCAGCAACGTCATTGTCATCAGCAGAAGGATGATGGATGACTTTTTTGATGAGGGCGCACGATGCAGCATCAGCCTGTTCGCTCGATCCGTGAGGGGGAAACGAGGGTCGATCTGGCTGCAAGCAAAGTCAACGGATGCTGCGGCAGGACAATTCCGAAAATCCCGTAGGAACACCCGTTGAGTGCTCCTGCGGGGCCTATAGCCTATTAGCTATTAGGCAACAACCGGCACGTAATGCTCTTGATATAGCGTGTTTCGACAATCGCTGGGTGTACCGGGTGATCCGGACCCTGACCGCCACGCTCGAGCATCTGGATATTGCGGTCCAGGTGGCGGGCGCTGGTCAACAGGATGTTCTGCAGATCGTCTTCTGGCAGGTGCATGGAGCACGAGGCGCTGACGAGGATGCCGTCCTTGCTGAGCAGGCGCATGGCTTGCTCGTTGAGGCGGCGGTAGGCGCCTTCGCCGTTCTTCATGTCTTTCTTGCGCTTGATGAAGGCCGGTGGGTCGGCGACGATCACGTCGAAGCGCTCTTCGCTGGCTTTCAGTTCCTTGAGGGCTTCGAATACGTCGCCTTCGATGCAGGTCATCTTCTCGGCAACACCGTTCAGCGCGGCGTTGCGCTCGACGCCGTCGAGGGCGAAGGCCGACGCATCGACGCAGAACACTTCACTGGCGCCAAAGGCGGCGGCTTGCACGCCCCAGCCGCCGATGTAGCTGTACAGGTCGAGCACACGCTTGCCCTTGGCATACGGGGCCAGGCGGGCGCGATTCATGCGGTGGTCGTAGAACCAGCCGGTTTTCTGGCCCTGGATCACCGGGGCTTCGAATTTCACGCCGTTTTCTTCCAGCGCCACCCACTCCGGCACCAGGCCGAACACGGTTTCGACATAGCGGTTGAGCCCTTCGGCGTCACGTGCGGCGGAGTCGTTCTTGAACAGGATGCCGCTCGGCTTGAGCACTTGGGTCAGCGCGGCGATCACGTCTTCTTTATGGGCTTCCATGGTCGCCGAGGCGATCTGTACCACCAGGATGTCGCCGAAACGGTCGACCACCAAGCCAGGCAGCAGGTCGGAATCACCATAGACCAGGCGATAGAACGGCTTGTCGAACAGGCGGTCACGCAGGGACAGGGCGACGTTCAGGCGGTGCACCAGCAGCGACTTGTCCAACGGCAACTTGATGTCGCGCGACAGCAGGCGAGCGCAGATCAGGTTGTTCGGGCTCATGGCCACGATGCCCAGGATCTTGCCGCCGGCCGCTTCCAGGATCGCCTGGTCGCCTGCCTGGAAGCCATGGAGTGGTGTGGCGGCCACGTCGATTTCGTTGCTGTAGACCCACAGGTGGCCGTTGCGCAAACGACGATCGGCGTTGGCTTTGAGACGCAGGCTTGGCAGGGACATGACGTCGCTCCGGAAAAAAGAGCGGGAGTATAGCGTGTTGCGCATTATTTGGCGGCGGCACCGGACATGTGGGAGGGGGCTTGCTCCCGATAGCAGTGTATAAGCTGATATCCAAGTGACTGATTCACCGCAATCGGGAGCAAGCCCCCTCCCACATTTGATCGGGTTTCAGTTTGGGTTGTGGGTGTCGGCCATGTCCGCATAAGGGTTAGAATTCGCGTCTAGCCCAGAGTGTGTACTTATGTCCCAAGAGCTTTCCGCCGAGCAGATCCAACAGGTCCTGCAAGGCATCAGCGTGCCGCCCCAACCGCAGATCATGGTGGATTTGCAGATGGAGCAGTACATGCCCGACCCGGACCTGGAAGTGATCGCACGGTTGATCGCCCAAGACCCGGGCTTGTCTGGCGCGTTGCTCAAGATCGTCAACTCGTCGTATTACGGCTTGAGCAACAAGATCGCCTCCATCCAGCGTGCGGTTAACCTGTTGGGCAGTCGGTCGGTCATCAACCTGATCAATGCCTTGTCGATCAAGGGCGAGATGAGCGACGACACCATCGTCACCCTCAACCGCTTCTGGGACACCGCCCAGGATGTGGCCATGACCTGCCTCACCCTGGCCAAGCGCACCGGCACCCAGGCGGTGGACGAGGCCTATGCCTTGGGCTTGTTCCATGATTGTGGCGTGCCGCTGATGCTCAAGCGTTTCCCCAACTACATGGCGGTGCTGGAGCAGGCTTATGCCAGCGCCGGCCCCGAGCGCCGCGTGGTCGACACCGAGAACAACGCGTTCAACACCAACCATGCGGTGGTCGGCTACTACACCGCCAAGTCCTGGCGCCTGCCGGAACATGTGACCGATGCCATCGCCAATCACCACAATGCCCTGGCGATTTTCAGCGATGAGACGTCGCGCAATCCGCAGCTCAAGAACCTACTGGCGATTTTGAAGATGGCCGAGCATATCTGTTCGTCCTGTCGCGTGCTGGGCAACCAGGCCGTGGACCATGAGTGGAACGCGATTGGCCATCTGGTGCTGGATTACGTGGGCCTGTCGGACTACGACTTCGAGAGCCTGAAGTTGTCGATCCGCGAACTGGGCGCGCACTGACCCGTTATTCAAGAGGTACACATGCCCGAGTTACCAGAAGTCGAAACCACCCGGCGCGGGATTGCCCCGCATTTGGAAGGCCAGCGCGTCAGCCGCGTGGTGGTGCGTGACCGGCGCCTGCGCTGGCCGATCCCGGAAGACCTGGATGTGCGCCTGTCGGGGCAGCGTATCGTGCTGGTGGAACGGCGGGCCAAGTACCTGTTGATCAATGCCGAGGTGGGCACCTTGATCAGTCACTTGGGCATGTCGGGCAACCTGCGCCTGGTGGAGGTGGGCATGCCTGCGCTCAAGCATGAACATGTCGACATCGAACTCGAATCCGGCCTGGCCTTGCGCTACACCGACCCTCGACGTTTCGGTGCAATGCTCTGGAGCCAGGACCCGCACAACCACGAACTGCTGATTCGCCTGGGGCCGGAACCGTTGACCGAGCTGTTTGACGGCGAACGTTTGTTCCAGCTGTCGCGCGGCAAATCGATGGCGGTGAAGCCGTTCATCATGGACAACGCGGTAGTGGTGGGGGTGGGCAATATCTATGCGACGGAAGCACTGTTTGCGGCGGGTATTGACCCGCGGCGTGCGGCGGGTGGCATTTCACGCGGGCGCTATTTGAAGCTGGCGATTGAGATCAAACGGGTGCTGGCCGCTGCTATCGAGCGGGGCGGTACTACGCTGCGGGACTTTATCGGCGGCGATGGGCAGGCGGGGTATTTCCAGCAGGAACTGTACGTGTATGGCCGTGGCGGCGAGGCGTGCAAGGTCTGTGGGACCGAGTTGCGCAATGTGGTGCTGGGGCAGCGGGCGAGTGTGTTTTGCCCCAAGTGCCAGAGCTGAGTGCTGTGTGATGGCTGATATCGCCATCGGGGGCAAGCCCCCTCCCACACTTTGATTTGTGAACACATTCAAAATGTGGGAGGGGGCTTGCCCCCGATGAGGCCCTCACAGGCACTAAAAAACTTAAGCCTTACCGGTAATCTTCCGATACTTCTCCATCAACTGCTCTTCAGTCTCAGGATGTGCCTCATCCAGCGGAATGCAATCCACCGGGCAAACCTGCTGGCACTGCGGTTCGTCGTAATGGCCAACGCACTGGGTGCACAGGTTAGGGTCGATCACATAGATCTCTTCGCCTTGGGAGATCGCAGCGTTCGGGCACTCGGGTTCGCAGACGTCGCAGTTGATGCAATCGTCGGTGATGATCAGGGACATGGAAACTCCTGCCAGGGCGCGCGGCCAAGGCATCTGAAAACTAATGCGCGCAATTGTGCCGCATTGGCGCCCGCAGTGCGAGCAGGCGCCGCTTGAGCGGTCTTACTTCTTGAAGCGCAGGGTCAGTGCATCTGCCACCGCAGGATGGACGAACTTGGTGATATCTCCGCCCAAAGCCGCGATTTCACGGACTAACGTCGAGGAAATGAACGAATAACGTTCCGACGGCGTGAGGAACAGGCTTTCCACATCCGGCGCCAGTTGGCGGTTCATGTTGGCCAGCTGGAATTCGTATTCGAAGTCCGACACCGCGCGCAGGCCACGCAGGAACACATTGGCGTTCTGCTCCTTGGCGAAATGCGCCAGCAGCGTCGAAAAGCCCACTACTTCCACGTTAGGCAGGTGCTTGGTGACCTCACGCGCCAGCTCCACGCGCTGTTCCAGGGGAAACAGCGGGTTTTTCTTGGGGCTGGCCGCGACCGCGATGATCACATGGTCGAACAGGCGAGAGGCGCGTTCGACCAGATCGCCATGGCCTTTGGTAATCGGGTCGAAGGTACCTGGGTACAACACTCGGTTCATCGCGTCGTCCTGGCGGAGTCCGTTGGGGAACCGGATGGTATCGCAGCCATCCCGGTCGGCCAAGTCGACTTATGTAGATAGAGGTCGTTAATCCCACGCTTTTTCATGCCGTTTTCAGACGTTCGGCCAACGCTGTCGCCAGTTGCGCGGTCAATCCGTACACCGACAATTGCGGGTTGGCGCCAATGCTGGTGGGGAACAACGAGCCATCGTGAATCGACAGGTTGCGCAACTGATGATGTCGGCCAAGGCTGTCAGCCACGGCGTTTTTCGGATCTTCGCCCATGGCACAACCGCCCATCACATGGGCGCTGCCCAGGGTTGTGCGGTGCAGTTCCAGGCTCAAGCCGTCAATTACGCTGCGTGCTTCGGCCAAGGTGTTCACGAACCTTGCATCGTGATGCAGGGGCTTGACCGATTTGGCTCCTGCGGCGAACTGGATCTCGGCCATGCTGTGGAAGGCTCGGCGCAGGCCATCCCAGGCGTAGGGTGAGACCTGATAGTCGAGCACCGGCGTGCCGTCACCACGCAGATCCACAGTGCCGCCCAGGCTGTCGGGGTGAAAACCGTCGCGCAGCAGTGCGAGCATGGCGTGGGTGTGGGGCAGTCGATTCATGTCCAGTGCGTTTTGCGCGCCGTAGCCGCCGAACAGGGTGCTGGCCAACCCTGGGTGCAAAGGCGGTGCTTCAAGCTTGTAGGACATTTTACCGGTGGTGCCGTCCTGCCATTGGAAATGGTCGGAATAGATCGACTGCGGCGCACCGTAGAACGGGTTGATCACTTCGTCGAACAACCCGGCGGAAAAGTTGACCAGATGTAGAAAGGTGCGTTTGCCCAGCCGCGAATGCGGGTCGGGTGCGTCCGAGCGCATCAGCAGGGCCGGGCTGTTGATGCCGCCGCCCGACAGCACGTAGTGCCTGGCCTTCACGCTGATCTTGCGTCCGGTGGGTGCCACGCAGCGTTCGTCCATGGCCACGCACTCCAGGCTGCTGATAGTGTCGCCACTGTATTTGAGCTGCTCGGCGCGGGCCAGATACAGCAGCTCGCCGCCGTTTTCCAGGGTGGAGGGGATAGTCGTCACCAGCATCGACTGCTTGGCATTGACCGGGCAGCCCATGCCGCAATAACCCAGGTTGAAGCAGCCGCGCACATTGCGTGGGATCACGTGCCAGCTGTAGCCGAGTTTTTCGCAGCCTTTGCGGATCACATCGTTGTTGGCATTCGGCGGCAGCGCCCACGGCGCGATGCCCAGGCGCTGTTCCATTTTTTCGAACCAGGGCGCCATCTCTGCGCTGCTATGACCTTTCACTGCGTATTCGCTGGCCCAGTGAGCGAGGGTGGCGTCGGGTGTGCGAAAACTGGAGGTCCAGTTGATCAAGGTGGTGCCGCCCACCGCCCGGCCTTGCAGGATAGTGATGGCGCCGTCCTTGCTCATACGCCCGATGCCCTCCTGGTAAAGGCTGGCATAGGCTTCGTCCTCCAGCAGCTTGAAGTCGCTGCTGGTCTTGAGCGGGCCTTCTTCGATCAACAACACTTTGTAGCCGGCGGCGCTGAGGATTTCGGCGGTGGTGCCGCCTCCGGCACCGCTGCCGATAATGGCTACATCGGCTTCCAGGGTCAGGTCGTTGTCGAGGGCGGCGCCGTTGTGGGTTTTCCAGCCTCGGGCCAGGCCGTCGCGGAACAGATCGGGTACGGGCATCAGGTTCGTCTCTGGTTTTTATTGTGAGGGATGCGAATCAGATCTTCGGCGGGCCGGGGTAGCCGCAATGGGCCCAGGACGCGGGCCGGAAGTACCAGGCCATGATTACCAGCTTGAGCAACGAGCCCTGGCCCATGCGCAGCAGGTTCAGGTAGCTGTTCTCCCAACGGTGCAGGAAGTTGCGGATTTGCTCGCTGCTGGCGTTCTCCCAACTGCCCCAGATACCGGTCAACGGGCCGCGGGTGATACCCATGCTCAGCACGTCAAATAACTGCTGGGTGAGCTTGAACATTTCTGGCGACAAGTGCTGCAGGCTGTAGTCGAGCTTTTTCAGAGTGTCGTCAATGCCAGCGACCACCGCCTCGGCGCTGGCCGCGCCTTCCAGCAGCACCGGGATCACCGCACGCAAAAACGGCAAGTCACTGGCGCGCAGCATGGCAAAGCCACTGGCCGGTGTACTGCTGGAGCAGCCGCTGAGGCTGGCGCCAAGCCCGGCAGTGGCGAGAAACGCGCTGGCGCACAGGCCGATTTTCAAGACGCCGCGCCGCGACAGCGCGGGTGAGTCAGTCAGGCTGGGATTCATTATTTTTATCGTCCCGAAGGTGGCGGTTATCAGCGGATAAACAGCTTCTGGATCAGTTTCTGGATCGATTTGCCATAGGGCGGGTAGATCAGCTTCGCTGCGTTGAGGCGTTGTTTGACCAGCACGCCCTTGGCCTTGCTGAACGTCAGGAAACCCTCATGGCCGTGGTAATGGCCCATGCCCGACGGGCCGATGCCACCGAACGGCATGTCATCCTGGGCGACGTGCAGCAAGGTGTCGTTCAGGCACACGCCACCGGAGTGGGTTTCGTGGAGCACCCGCTCCTGCTCGCCCTTGTTGTAGCCGAAGTAATATAGGGCCAGTGGGCGCGGACGTTGGTTTATGTAGGCAAAGGCTTGGTCAAGGCCGCGATAAGGCACGATGGGCAAAAGCGGGCCGAAGATTTCGTCCTGCATCACGGTCATGTCGTCGGTGACATTCAATAGCAGGCTGTGGGCCATCCGCCGCGCCTGGTCTTGCTCGTACAGCGGGATCAGGGTGGCGCCCTTGTCGGTGGCGTCCTTGGCGTACGCATGGAGCCGGGCCAGTTGTCGCTCGTTGATGATGGCGGTGTAGTCCGGGTTGTCAGCCAGGGTCGGATAGAACCCGCGAATGGCCTTGGAGTAAGCCTCGACAAACCCCTCCACGCGGTCTTCCGGAACCAACACGTAGTCCGGCGCCACGCAGGTTTGCCCGGCGTTCAGGGTTTTACCGAAGGCAATACGCTCGGCGGCGTCCTTGAGGGGGACATCGGCCGAGACAATGGCTGGCGACTTACCGCCCAACTCAAGGGTGACCGGCGTGAGGTGTTCGGCGGCTGCGCGCATCACGTGCTTGCCAATGCTGGTGGCGCCAGTGAACAGCAGGTGATCGAAGCGCAATTTGGAAAACGCCATGCCCACTTCGGCTTCGCCCAGTACCACGCAAACCAGGTCCTCGGGGAAGATCCTGGCGAGCAGCGTCTTGAGCAGTTCGCCGGTGGCCGGCGTGGATTCGCTGAGCTTGAGCATCACCCGGTTGCCGGCTGCCAACGCCCCGACCAGCGGACCGATGGCCAGGTACAACGGGTAGTTCCACGGCACGATGACGCCGACCACGCCCAAGGGTTGGTAAATGACCTTGGCCGAGGCGGGCTGGAAGGCAATGCCTACAGCGCGGCGGGAGGGTTTCATCCAGCCCTTGAGGTGTTTGCTGGCATAGTGAATGCCGTGCAGGCTGGGCATCAGTTCGGCGAACAGGGTTTCGTCCGCGCTGCGATGGCTGAAGTCCTGGCTGATCGCCGTGATCAGCGCCTGGCGTTCATCGCTGAGCATGTCCCGCAAGGCCTTGAGCCATTGCTGGCGTTGCGCCGCCGGTGGCATCGGGTTGGCGGCGTAGGCGCGACGTTGGGCGTCGAACAGGTCTTGGAGGTGATCCAGCGCCTGGGAGTCTTGCAGGTAGGCAACGTTGGCAGGCATGGCGCGGTCCCGGTTGTTATTGTCTGCCTGGATTTTTAGAGTCATTGCTCTAAATTGTCAAATAACATTGCAGTAACATCCGGATTTATCCTGGCCGGCATAGGCCGTAAGATGGCCCATCCCGTGTATAGAAGCTGATCCCCCATGGCACCACGAGTAAAGACCAGCGAGCGCATTGTGCAAACCAGCCTGGAGCTTTTTAACCAGCAGGGCGAGCGCAGTGTCAGCACCAACCACATTGCCGCCCACATGGAAATTTCCCCGGGTAACCTGTACTACCACTTCCCCAACAAGCAGGCGATCATCGCCGTGCTGTTTCGCGAATATGAAGCGTTGGTGGACAGTTTCCTGCGCCCGCCCCAGGGGCGCACGATGGTGGTGGAAGACAAGCGCTTTTATCTGCAGGCCGTGCTGGCGGGCATGTGGCGTTATCGTTTCCTGCACCGCGATCTTGAACATTTACTCGAAAGCGACCCGGAACTGGCCACTGGCTACCGGCGGTTTTCCCAGCGTTGCCTGATCCAGGGTGGTGCTATCTACCAGGGGTTTGTCGACGCAGGCATTCTCAATATGGACCCGGTGCAAACCGAGGCCCTGACCCTGAACGCCTGGATCATCCTGACCTCGTGGGTGCGATTCCTGTGCACCACCAATGAGAAATCCACCCACCTGAGCGCCGAAGCGATCAAGCGCGGGGTGTACCAGGTGCTGGTGCTGGAGGCGGGGTTTGTCACGCCCCAGGCCAAAGAGGCGGTGGACGCCTTGTTCAAAGAGTTTTACGTGCCGTTGAACCAGGCACTGGAAGAAGTGAAGTAGGACCTTTCCCCCTTTGTATTCACAGGAGTCCGTCATGCCGCTTGCCCAACTGATCAGCCCCCAGCAATTGGCCGAGCGCCAGAAGTCGGCCGGGCTGGTGATCCTGGATTGCCGCTTTGCCCTGGAGGACCCGGACTACGGGCTGTGCAGTTACGCCGAAGGGCATATCGAGGGGGCTCAATACGCCGACCTGGAGCGCCACCTCAGCGGCCCGGTAACCAAGGGCGTGACGGGTCGTCATCCTTTGCCAGCAGCAGACACGTTCGCCAAGCAGCTACGGGCCTGGGGCATCAGTGCCGACACCGATGTGGTGCTATATGACGATGGCCCAGGCGCCTATGCGGCCCGTGCCTGGTGGCTGTTGGCCTGGCTGGGCAAGCGGGAGGGCGTGTTTATTCTCGACGGTGGCCTCAAGGCCTGGCATGTCGCTGGTTTCCCCTTGAGCCTGGATGCACCGGTGATTGAGCCAGGCACCTTTGCCGGAACGCCGGATCACCGGTTGGTGCTGGATGCCGAGCACTTGCACAAGCGCCTGGGTCGACCTGGCTTGACTCTGATCGACGCCCGCGCCCAGCCGCGCTTTCGTGGAGAGGTTGAACCCATCGATCCGATTGCCGGGCACATCCCTGGCGCGCAGTGCGCGGCATTCACTGAAAACCTGGGCAGTGACGGGCGCTTCCTGCCGGCCGAGCAGCTCAAGCAACGCTTTGCTGCGCAGTTGCAGGGGCGCCCGCCGGAGGAGTTGGTGGCGTACTGCGGTTCGGGGGTGACGGCATGCCATAACCTGTTTGCCCTGGCGTTGGCGGGGTATCCGTTGGGCAAGTTATATGCGGGGTCGTGGAGTGAGTGGATTACGGATCCGGCGCGGGAAATTGCAACAGGCGACTGAGCAATCGCCCCTGTAAACCCAATCAAAATGTGGGAGGGGGCTTGCTCCCGATAGCGGTGTAACAGTCAGCTTATCTTTAGCTGACCCACTGCAATCGGCAGCAAGCCCCCTCCCACATTTTTATCCATGTTGTGCCAGTAGCCATTGTGGGATGCGGCGTTCCAGGTAATAGCCTGGGCGTTTCAGCGAGCCCTCCACGAACCCCACGTGCCCACCCTTTGCCAGCAATTCAAACTCGGTGCACTCCGAGAGTTCACTCGCCTCGGGGAGGCTATGAGCAAACACAAACGGATCATCGGCCGCCTGGATGATCAGCGTTGGTGTGCGGATATCGCCCAGGTAGTAGCGACTGGAGGCGCGGCGATAGTAATCCTCAGCACTCAGAAAACCATGCAACGGCGCCGTCACCCGCCCGTCGAAGTCCCAGAACGTGCGCATTTTTTCCAGGGAGCCCAATGCCTTCAGGGTTTCGAGCCCTTCCTCACGGCCATCCTGCAAAAACTGGCGCTGCTTGACGCGGATATACGCCAGCATCTCGCGCATGAAGTGTTTCTGATAGATCCGCGAAAACCCCAGCCCGATGCGGTCAGCGCACTGATCGAGGCGAAATGGCACCGACACCGCCGCCGCGCCTTGCAGCTGCGAAGCCATGCCGGTTTCCCCCAGGTGCTTGAGCAGCACATTTGCGCCCAGTGAATATCCCACGGCATACAAGGGTGCCAGCGGCCGCTTGGCGCGCAGATGGGCAATCGCCGCCGCCAGGTCTTCGCTGGCACCGGAGTGATAGCTGCGGGCAAGCAGGTTCGGCTCGCCGGAGCAGCCCCGCCAGTTCAATGCGACGCTGGCCCAGCCTTGGGCGGCAAGGGCTTTTTGCAGGCCGGCCACGTAGGGTGAGTTGGACGAACCGGTGAGGCCATGCAACACCAGCACCAACGGTACCTGTGCATCGTGGGGGCCGTGCCAGTCGAGGTCGAGGAAGTCGCCGTCTTCCAGCCACAGGCGTTCGCGCTGGCGCTCGATGTGGGTCGTCGGGCGCCACAGCGGCCCCCACAATGTTTGCAGGTGAGGATTGCCGAGGCCGAAGGCGGGTTTGAACAAGTCGGAAGAGGGTGTCATGAAACTCTCGGTAGCCAGTGAGCTTGCCGTGGCAAGCTCCCTAACCACAGGTTAAGCGGCGTTTTCGATCAACCGGTGCCACAGTGCGTAATACACCCGCCCGGATTTCTGCTCCCGGTGCAGGCGCCAGCTGCCCGGCAGGCCGAGAGTGGACGGCGCGGTCTCGCTTTCAGTGTAGACCCAGGCATCCGGCGCCAACCACTGACGTTCTTCCAGCAATGCGCACACGGTCGGCAGCAGGTTCTGGTTGAACGGCGGGTCGAGAAACACCACGTCATATTCCGTGGCTGCCTGGGTTTCCAGATAGCGCAGCGCGTCAGCCGTCTGCACCTGGCCGGTAGTGCAGCGCAGCGTGCCCAGGTGCTCCTTGAGGCTGGACACTGCCACATTACTGGCATCAAGCGCCTGGCCCTGGGCGGCACCACGGGACAGCGCCTCCAGGAACAACGCGCCACTGCCGGCGAACGGATCGAGCACCTTGGCCCCGCCGATATATGGCGCGAGCCAGTTGAACAGGGTTTCACGCACGCGGTCCGGCGTCGGGCGCAGGCCGACGACGTCGGGGAAGCTCAGCTTGCGGCTGCCCCATTCACCGCCAATGATGCGCAGTTGGCCCACACCGTTATGTACGTTGTGGACAGGTTTTTTCGGGCGAGATGAACTGGCCATTAATGCTCCGGAACCCCGAGCGGCTGCTCGGCAGGTTTATCAGTGGGGGGCGGTAGTGGCTTTTGCGCAATCGTCGGGCCGGCGGTCACGATGACCATCTTATCGGCGCTCAAGTGTTTGTTCATGGCTGCCTTGACCTGCTCTACGGTCAGGGCCTGGGATTGTTTCATGAAATCTTCCAGATAGTTCAGCGGCAGGTTGTAGAAACCCATGGCGCCCAACTGCCCGACGATATCGGCATTGCTCGCGGTGGACAGCGGGAAGCTGCCAGCCAGTTCGCGCTTGGCGTCATCCAGTTCTTTTTGCGTCGGGCCGGTCTTGAGATAGTCAGCCAGCACGTCTTCAACCAGGCGCAGGGTGCCACCGCTCATTTCGGCGCGGGTCTGCAGGTTGATCATGAACGGGCCGCGCACCTGCATCGGTGAGAAACCGGAGTACACACCGTAGGTCAGGCCACGCTTCTCACGCACTTCACTCATCAAGCGGGTGCCGAAGCCGCCGCCACCGAGGATCTGGTTGCCCAGGGATAAAGCAGCGTAGTCCGGGTCGGCGCGGTCGATACCCAGTTGTGCGAACAGCAAGTGGGTCTGCTTGGATGGGAACTCGATGCGGCTCAGGCCGGGTTTTGGCTCGGTCGGCTGGGCAATCTTCGCCATGGCCGGGCCTTTGGGTAGCGACGCAGAAACCTTGGCCGTCATGGCCTCGGCTTCAGGGCGGGTCAGATCGCCCACCACCGCAATCACCGCATTGCCGGCCGCATAGGCTTTGGCGTGAAACGCCTGCAACTGCGCCAAGGTAATCTTCGGCACGCTCTCGGAGGTGCCTTCGCTTGGGTGCGCATAAGGGTGGTCGCCGTACAGGCGCTTGAACAGCTCAATGCTCGCCAGTTTGCCGGGGTTCTGCTTCTGGTACTCGAAACCGGCCAGGATCTGGTTCTTGATCCGTGCCAGGGAGTCCGCCGGGAACGTCGGCTGGCCGATCACTTGGTCAAACAGTGTCAGGGCTGCTTCGCGCTTATCGCTGTCGCTCAGGCTGCGCAGAGAAACCAGCGCCATGTCGCGGTAGGCGCCATTGCCGAAGTCGGCACCCAGGCCCTCAAAACCACTGGCGATCTGGCTGACATTCTTGCCCGGCACGCCTTCGTTGAGCATGGCATTGGTCATCAATGCCAGGCCCGGAGTATCACCATCCTGGCTGCTGCCGGCAGCGAACAGGATGCGCATGTCGAACATCGGCAGTTCATGGGCTTCGACGAACAGCACCTTGGCGCCTTCGGCAGTGGTCCAGGTCTGCACATCGAGCTTGCGGTTGGTCGGTGCCTTGCCGTCCAGTTCTGCCAGGGATTGCAGGGTGCTGGCCGATTTGGCCTTGTCCAGGGCCTGGCTGGCGACCGACTCGCTCGGGCGCAGGAAATACACGGCACTGGCCGCGACCAGGGTGACAGCGATCAGGCCGGGCAGGATCAGGCGGCTGCTTTTACGATTACTCATGAGCGGTCTCCTCAGGCAAAACATGGGCGACGCTCAGACGTTCGCGGGTGAAATAGGTGCGGGCAGCTTTCTGGATATCTTCCGGCGTGACGCTTTGCAGATCGGCCAACTCGCTGTCCATCAGCTTCCAGGACAGGCCGACGGTTTCCAGGGAGCCGATGGCCGTGGCCTGGCTGGTAATGGAGTCGCGCTGGTATACCAGGCCGGCAATCACCTGGGCACGGATCCGTTCCAGTTCTTCGGCAGTCGGCGGCTTGGCTTTCAACTCATCAAGCAGGCGCCACAGGCCGGCTTCGGCTTGGGCTACGGTCTTTTTCTTCTGCTGGTTGGGTGTGGCCGACAGCATGAACAGCGTATCGCCACGGGTATAGGCGTCGTAGTTGGTGGAAGCGGCAGACACCAGCTCCTCGCCACGCTCCAGTTGTTCGGAGATGCGCGCGCTGTAGCCGCCGTCCAGCAGGGCCGAGATCAGGCGCAGGGCTTGCACCGAGCGTTTGTCTTCGGCAGTGGCAAGGCCAGGTACGTTGAAACCCAGGAATACACTCGGCAGTTGGGTCTGCACGTGCAGGGTCAGCAGGCGCTCGCCAGGCTCGGGCAGCTCCATTGGGATCTTCGCCGGTGGCACGTCACGCTTGGGGATCGGGCCGAAGTAACGCTGGGCCAGGTTTTTCACTTCGTCCGGGGTCACGTCGCCGACCACCACCAGGGTGGCGTTGTTCGGTACATACCAGGATTGGTACCAGTGGCGCAGCTCCTCGACCTTCATGCGGTCCAGGTCAGCCATCCAGCCGATGGTCGGCGTGTGGTAGCCGCTGGCGGGGAAGGCCATGGCCTTGAAGCGCTCGTAGGCCTTGGACATCGGGTTGTCGTCGGTGCGCAGGCGGCGTTCTTCCTTGATGACCTCGATTTCGCGGCTGAACTCGTCGGCAGGCAGGCGCAGGCTGGCCATGCGGTCGGCTTCCAGTTCGAAGGCCACGCCCAGGCGGTCGCGGGCCAGCACCTGGTAATAGGCGGTGTAGTCATCGCTGGTGAACGCGTTTTCTTCGGCGCCCAGGTCACGCAGGATCAGCGAGGCTTCGCCGGGGCCAACCTTGGCGCTGCCCTTGAACATCATGTGTTCCAGGGCGTGGGACAAACCGGTCTGGCCCGGGGTTTCATAGCTTGAACCAACCTTGTACCAGACCTGGGAAACCACCACTGGTGCGCGATGGTCTTCGCGCACGACCACTTTCAGGCCGTTATCCAGGGTGAATTCATGGGTGGGTTGTGGGTCGGCAGCCAAGGCTGAAAGGGGCAGACAAACTGTGCTGAGCAGCAGGCCTGCGGCGCGGCGGGCTAGAGCATTCATTCGTTTTTTAACCTGTTGGGCTGCCCGCTTGGTCTTAGCGTCGGCGGGCGAGGAGGTGCTAGGATACTGATCCGATTTAGGGACGGCCACTGCGGTCGTCATCTAGTCCTGGATCCAGTCGTAGGAATGTTGGAATAGAGGGTGTTTTTCCCCGACGATCATCAGCTTTTCGCCGATGTTATCGCTTCAGTCCTATATTGAAACGATTTGCCAAGGCCTTTATTTACGCCTTACAAAATGTTGCGCATGAACAAGCGGGCGTTAAAGCAGTCTGTTCTGCATCGAATTTATTTACCGAGGCGCCCTGGCGCATCGCTACTTTGAGATAGCCGTCCTCCATGTTTGGTTCCAACGACGACAAGAAGAGCCCAGCTGCGGCTGGCGAGAAAAAAGGCCTGTTCGGATGGCTGCGCAAAAAGCCGCAGGAAACCGTCGTCGAACAGCCGCAGGTTCAACCCGAGCCCGTTCCTGAGCCTTTAGTACAAGCCGAACCGGTTGCCGATACCCCGGCGCCGGTGGTGTTGCCGATGGCCGAGCCGGTATTGCAGCCGGTGGTCGAGGCACAGCCCGAGTCTGAACCCGAGCACAAACCGTGGCCGCAATTGCCGGTGGCCGAAGAACCTGTGGCACTGGTTGAAGATGTGCAGGCCGAACATGTGGCTCCGCCGATCCCGGTGGTTATCGAGCCGCAGCCGGTGATTGTCGAAGCACCGGTCGAGCCTGCGCCCGTGCAGATTGCCGCTCCCGCTGTGATCGAAGAGCCAACCGTCCCTGCTGAAACCAGCAAGACCGGGTTCTTCGCCCGCCTCAAGCAGGGCTTGAGCAAGACCAGCGCCAGCATCGGCGAGGGCATGGCCAGCCTGTTCCTGGGCAAGAAGGTCATTGATGATGAGCTTCTGGAAG
Organism: Pseudomonas sp. FBCC-B545; assembly: GCF_059134095.1. NCBI lineage: Bacteria > Pseudomonadati > Pseudomonadota > Gammaproteobacteria > Pseudomonadales > Pseudomonadaceae > Pseudomonas > Pseudomonas sp. FBCC-B545. The sequence goes on from NZ_CP101441.1 coordinate 378,308, forward strand.
ACATCGAGACCCGCCTGCTCACCGCCGACGTGGGCGTCGAAGCCACCGCCGTGATCATCCAGAGCCTGACCCAGAAGGTCGCACGCAAGCAGTTGACCGACGCCGATGCCCTGTACAAATCCTTGCAGGCCGAACTGGCGGCGATGCTCAAGCCGGTGGAAGCGCCGCTGGTGATTACGCCGAACAAGCCGTTCGTGATCCTGGTGGTCGGCGTCAATGGCGCCGGCAAGACCACTACCATCGGCAAGCTGGCCAAGAAGCTGCAGGGCGAGGGCAAGAAAGTCATGCTCGCCGCCGGTGACACCTTCCGTGCCGCCGCCGTCGAGCAGCTGCAAGTATGGGGCGAGCGCAACAAGATTCCGGTGATCGCCCAGCACACCGGCGCCGATTCCGCCTCGGTGATCTTCGATGCCGTGCAAGCGGCCAAGGCCCGTAATATCGACGTGCTGATCGCCGATACCGCAGGTCGCCTGCACACCAAAGACAATCTGATGGAAGAGCTGAAAAAAGTCCGCCGTGTCATCAGCAAGCTCGATGCCGACGCGCCGCATGAAGTCTTGCTGGTGCTCGACGCCGGCACTGGCCAGAACGCCATCAGCCAGGCCAAGCAATTCAACCAGACGGTGCAACTGACCGGCCTGGCATTGACTAAGCTCGACGGCACGGCCAAGGGCGGTGTGATTTTCGCCCTGGCTAAACAGTTCGGGTTGCCGATTCGTTATATCGGTGTCGGTGAAGGCATCGATGACCTGCGCACTTTTGAAGCCGAACCCTTTGTACAGGCACTGTTTGCCGAGCGGGAGCGTTCATGATTCGATTCGAACAGGTCGGTAAACGCTATGCCAACGGGCATGTGGGCTTGCATGAGCTGAGCTTTCGCGTGCGTCGCGGCGAATTCCTGTTTGTCACCGGCCATTCCGGCGCTGGCAAAAGTACGCTGTTGCGGCTGTTGCTGGCCATGGAGCGCCCGACCACCGGCAAGTTGCTGCTGGCAGGCCAGGACCTGGCGACCATCAGCAATGCACAGATTCCGTTCCTGCGCCGCCAGATCGGCGTGGTGTTCCAGAACCACCAGTTGCTGTTCGACCGCACGGTCTTCAACAATGTGGCCTTGCCGTTGCAGATACTCGGGCTGTCCAAGGCCGAGATCGTCAAGCGTGTGGACTCGGCCCTGGAGCGCGTAGCCTTGTCGGACAAGACCGATCTCTTCCCTGGCGACTTGTCCACCGGCCAGCAACAACGCGTCGGTATTGCTCGCGCCATCGTCCACCGTCCGGCCTTGTTGCTGGCGGACGAACCTACCGGTAACCTCGACCCGCGCCTGGCGGCCGAGATCATGGGCGTGTTCGAAGACATCAACCGCCTGGGCACCAGCGTACTGATCGCCAGCCACGACCTGGCCCTGATTGCCCGCATGCGCCATCGCATGCTGACCCTGCAACGCGGTCGCCTGATTGGTGACGGGGAGGCCGGCGTATGAGTGCCACTCGCAGCCCTAAAGTGTCCGAACGCGTGGCGCCGAAACCGGCCGACCCGCAGCCACCGAAGAAAAAGCGCGACGAAGACGACGGTCCTGACTTCGGCACCTTGCTGCATGCCTGGATCGAAAGCCATCGGGCCAGCCTGGTCGACAGCCTGCGCCGCCTGGGCAAGCAGCCGATCGGCAGCTTTTTCACCTGCCTGGTGATGGCCGTGGCGCTGAGCCTGCCGATGGGCTTGTCGCTGCTGCTTAATAATGTCGAGCGCCTGGGCGGTTCGTGGCAGCGTGCGGCGCAGATTTCGCTGTACCTGAACCTGGACGCCAGCAGCAAGGACGGCGAAGCGCTGCGCGACGAGATCAAGAACATCCCGGGCGTTGCCGAGGCCGAGTACATCAGCCGCGACCAGGCCCTTGAAGAGTTCCAACAGCAATCCGGCCTGGGCGAGGCGCTCAAGGAGCTGCCGCAGAACCCATTGCCTGGCGTGGTGCTGGTGACGCCGAACGAAGTCGATAAGCCGGCCTTGGAGGCCCTGCGACAAAAACTCGCAGAGATGCCGAAGGTGCAACAGGCGCAACTTGATCTAGTCTGGGTAGAGCGTCTGGCCGCGATCCTCAAGCTGGGCGACCGCTTTGTGTTCGGTTTGACGGTGTTGTTGGTGTCTGCATTACTTTTGGTGATAGGTAATACCATTCGTCTTCATATTGAAAACCGTCGCACCGAGATAGAAGTGATTAAACTGGTCGGAGGCACGGACAGCTATGTGCGTCGTCCTTTTCTGTACATGGGCGCGCTGTATGGCTTGGGTGCAGGAGTTTTGTCCTGGGGCGTACTGGCGTTTGGCCTTGATTGGCTGAACGACGCGGTGGTTGGGCTGGCCGGTTTGTATGGCAGTGATTTTGCCCTGGCTGGGGTGCCGGTTGCCGATGGTCTGAGTCTCTTGCTTGGCGCGGTCCTGTTGGGGTATATCGGTGCCTGGATTGCGGTAGCACGGCATTTACGTGAGCTGGCGCCGAAGTAGTTAATGCCAGGGTAATGTAGTTTCGTTTGTATTGACCGTATCAGTGGTATAGGGAACTTGTCCTACGGTTCCCGGTCAATTTTCGCAGTGCTGAACTGCACGAGTTATGTGAGTCGGAGGTTTTTTCGTATGACCACTTCTTTGCAACCTGCTTATGCCTTGGTCCCGGGTGCGAACCTGGAGGCCTATGTGCACACGGTCAACAGCATTCCTTTGCTGACGCCCGAGCAGGAGCGTGAACTGGCCGAGAGTCTCTACTATGAGCAGGATTTGGGGGCGGCTCGGCAGATGGTGCTCGCCCACCTGCGTTTTGTCGTACATATCGCCCGTAGCTATAGCGGCTACGGCCTGGCCCAGGCTGACCTGATCCAGGAAGGCAACGTCGGCCTGATGAAGGCTGTAAAACGCTTCAACCCTGAAATGGGCGTGCGCCTGGTGTCGTTTGCCGTGCACTGGATCAAGGCGGAAATCCACGAGTTCATCCTGCGCAACTGGCGCATCGTGAAAGTGGCGACCACCAAGGCCCAGCGCAAGCTGTTCTTCAACCTGCGCAGCCAGAAAAAACGCCTGGCGTGGCTGAACAACGAGGAAGTCCACCGCGTGGCCGAAAGCCTCGGCGTGGAGCCCCGTGAAGTGCGCGAGATGGAAAGCCGCCTGACCGGCCATGACATGGCCTTCGACCCAGCCGCCGAAGCGGATGACGACAGTGCTTTCCAATCGCCGGCCAATTACCTGGAAGACCACCGGTACGACCCGGCGCGTCAACTGGAAGACGCCGACTGGAGCGACAACTCCAACCACAACCTGCATGAAGCGCTGGAAGTGCTGGACGACCGCAGCCGTGACATCCTCTACCAGCGCTGGCTGGCGGAAGAGAAAGCTACGCTGCACGACCTGGCGCAGAAGTACAACGTGTCGGCCGAGCGGATTCGTCAGCTTGAGAAAAGCGCGATGAACAAGCTGAAGTTGTCGATCGCCGCCTAATCCAGCTGGCAATGCTGGTTTGAAAATGTGGGAGGGGGCTTGCTCCCGATAGCAGAGTGTCAGTCGACATATGAGTGACTGATCCACCGCTATCGGGAGCAAGCCCCCTCCCACAGTTGTTTTGTATTGTGTCAGTTGGACCAGGGGGCTTTTCGGGAGTTGTTCAGCTCAGCCAGATAGCCGTCCCCACCCAGCTGACTCATCTGCTGACGAATCCACGCCGCCCGCCGCGCCACATAGGCTGTAGGATGGCCGGCACTCCACACCCGCGGATTAGGCAACACCGCCGCCAGATAACTGGCCTGTTGCCGTGAAAGGCCTTTGGCACTCACGCCAAAATGATGCCGCGCCGCCGCTTCGGCACCAAACACACCTTCATCCCACTCCACGCTGTTGAGGTACACCTCAAGAATCCGCTCCTTGGGCCACAGCACCTCGATCAACCCGGTAAACCATGCCTCCAGGCCCTTGCGCAGATAACTGCGGCCGGCCCACAGGAACAGGTTCTTCGACACCTGCTGGCTCAGCGTGCTGGCGCCGCGAATCGAACCACCACGCTCGTTGTGCAGGATCGCCGCCTGGATCGCACCAAAATCAAAACCCCAATGTTGCGGGAAGCGCTGGTCTTCACCGGCCATCACCGCCACTTTCAGGTCGTCGGAAATCTCATCCCACGGCACCCAGGTGCGTTGCAGGTCAATGGGCTCACCGTCAATCCAGGATTCGACCTTGCGCTCCACCATCAATGCAGTGAACGGTGGCGGGACGACCCTGAACAGCAGCACCAGCAACACACTGCCGATGGCAAACCATTTCACGACGTTGAGAAAGCGTTTGAAGAGGACACGCAGCATAGAGATGGCTTGGCCGAACCCGTTGAGCGGGCCATTATACAGACCCTGCCCGATGAGTCTGACTGGAGTTCCCAATGCTGCGTAGCTTTCTGATGCTGGCTGCCTTTTTCGGCTTTACCGGTGTCGCCCTGGGGGCGTTTGCCGCCCACGGCCTGAAAAACCGCCTGAGCGCCGAGTACCTGGCGATCTTTCACACCGGTGTGACTTACCAGCTGGTGCACGCCCTGGCGCTGTTCGGGGTGGCCTTGCTGGCGGCACATATTCCCGGGCGGTTGGTCAGCTGGGCGGGCATCTCGTTTACTGTCGGTATTCTGCTGTTCTCGGGCAGCCTGTATGTGCTGACCCTGACCGGCATCAGCAAACTGGGGATCATCACGCCCTTCGGCGGGCTGGCATTCCTGCTCGGCTGGTTCTTCCTCGGCCTCGCGGCCTGGCGCTTGCAGCTGACCGCTTGACGCTTGGAGCTGACCTTTAGGTCCCAATCGAGCTAGAATACTGGCCCCTAAAAACGATGGCGGCCCGTGGCATGCGCATTCAGTTGAACGGCGAATCCTTTGAACTGCCCGATGGCGAAACCGTCGCGGCCCTGCTGACCCGCCTGGACCTGACCGGGCGACGCGTCGCAGTGGAGCTCAACCTGGATATCGTTCCGCGTAGCCAGCACGCCGAGACCGCGCTCGTCGAAGGTGACCAGGTCGAAGTGGTCCACGCCATCGGCGGCGGCTAGCCGACCGGCGCCCAAGTGCGCCAACCCGCATTCTGCAGAACCTCATCCAAACAGAGGATTTCCCATGAGCATCGTTCGTAGCGACAAGCCTTTCGTCCTGGCCGGTCGTACCTACCAGTCCCGCCTGCTGGTCGGCACCGGCAAGTACCGCGACATGGAAGAAACCCGCCTGGCCATCGAAGCCTCGGGTGCCGAGATCGTCACCTTCGCCGTGCGCCGCACCAACCTCGGCCAGATCGAAGGCGAGCCGAACCTGCTCGAAGTGCTGTCGCCGGATCGCTACACCTTCTTGCCAAATACAGCCGGTTGCTACGACGCCATCGAAGCCGTGCGCACCTGCCGCCTGGCCCGTGAGCTGCTCGACGGCCACAACCTGGTGAAGCTGGAAGTGCTGGCTGATCAGAAAACCCTGTTCCCTAACGTGATCGAAACCCTCAAGGCCGCTGAAACCCTGGTCAAGGAAGGCTTCGACGTGATGGTCTACACCAGCGATGACCCGATCATCGCCCGTCAGTTGGCAGAAATCGGCTGTATCGCCGTGATGCCGCTGGCTGGTTTGATCGGTTCCGGCCTGGGCATCTGCAACCCGTACAACCTGCAGATCATCCTTGAAGAAGCGAAGATCCCGGTGCTGGTGGATGCGGGCGTGGGCACAGCCTCCGATGCAACCATCGCCATGGAACTGGGCTGCGACGCGGTGCTGATGAACTCGGCCATCGCCCACGCCCAGCAACCGATCATGATGGCCGAAGCCATGAAACACGCGATCGTCGCGGGCCGCCTGGCCTACCTCGCCGGGCGCATGCCGAAAAAACTCTATGCCAGCGCCTCTTCGCCGCTGGATGGTCTGATCAAGTAAGAGCTATTGATGACTGAATCAAACGAAACGCCGAACACCGTGGACGCAGGCGACGAGTACAAGCACCGCCGCATCAAGAGTTTTGTGATGCGCGCCGGCCGCATGACCGAAGGCCAGCAAAAGGGCCTGGAACAAGGTGCGCCGCTCTTCGTGTTGCCTTTGGCCGATGCGCCGGTTGATTACGACCAGGTCTTTGGCCGTTCGGCCCCACGTTCCCTGGAAATCGGCTTCGGCATGGGCCACTCCCTGCTGGAAATGGCCGCGGCCTCACCGGAGCAGGATTTCATCGGTGTGGAAGTGCACCGTCCAGGCGTTGGCGCGTTACTTAACGGCGTGCTCACCCAGGGCCTGACCAACCTGCGAGTCTACGACTGCGACGCGATTGAAGTGCTCAACCGCTGCATCGCCGACAACAGCCTCGACCGCCTGATGCTGTTCTTCCCCGACCCGTGGCACAAAGCCCGTCACCACAAGCGTCGTATCGTCCAGGCGTCCTTTGCGGAGTTGGTGCGCAGCAAGCTGAAAGTGGGCGGTATCCTGCACATGGCCACCGACTGGGAACCGTACGCGGAATACATGCTGGAGGTGATGAACGTCGCCCCTGGCTACCGCAACCTGGCGGAAGACGGCAAGTGCGTGCCGCGCCCGGCCGAGCGGCCGATCACCAAGTTCGAACGCCGTGGTGAACGGTTGGGGCATGGGGTGTGGGATTTGAAGTTTGAGAAGTTGGCATAACTCGCCCCCTGACTTGAAATGCAACCAAATGTGGGAGGGGGCTTGCTCCCGATAGCGGTGGATCAGTCAGCTAATCTGTAGCTGACCCACTGCTATCGGGAGCAAGCCCCCTCCCACATTTGTATCTGTGTTGGCTTTAGGTTAGCGGCGGTCTGCCACCACCCCAATCAACACCAGCACCACCACCAGCACCGGCGCCAGGCTGTAATTATTGAACTGGCTCAACCCCCGCACAATCCACGGCGTAGCGTAGATCAACGCTGCACCGCTGCCGATCATGCACAGCAGGGCCATCAAGGGCACGCGCAAGGCGCCAGCGATGCTGCCCAGGCGCGCTTCGACCCAGCCCTTGATATCGGCGCCGAACAGCACCAGCAAGCAGCCCACGAGGGCCAGGGAGATTTCCGACAGGTTGCTACGGCTCCAGCGGGATACGGTGGCGAGCAGGTCGAGTACCAGATCCATTCGATTTCCTTAAAAGAGCTATCAGCTCAAAAACTTCTGCAACAGGTCATTGAGAAAGAGTTGCCCGCGGTCGGTTGCCGCCAGGCGTGACGGTTCGACCTGCATCAAGCCACTTTGTTCTGCCTCGCGGCGGCCTTCGTCGAGGCTGGCCAGCTCGAGCCCGGTGCGTTCGGCGTAGAGCCTGGCATCGACGCCCTCGGTCAGGCGCAAAGCGTTCATCAGGAACTCGAACGGCAACTCCTCGTTGGTCAGTTCTTTCGCCCCGGCCTGGAAGCTTTTGGCAGGGTTGAGGTAGTCCTTGGGCGCACGGGTTTTCCAGGTGCGCACAATACGCCCGTCCGGGTGGCTGAGCTTGCCGTGGGCGCCAGCGCCAATGCCGATAAAGTCGCCAAAGCTCCAGTAATTCAGGTTATGTCGCGCCGGCCGCCCCGGTTGGGCGTAGGCCGACACCTCGTATTGCGCGTAACCGTGCTCGGCGAGCAGGGCCTGGCCGGCTTCCTGAATATCCCACAACGTGTCGTCCTCCGGCAGCGCGGGCGGCTGGTTCCAGAAGACAGTGTTGGGTTCCAGGGTCAGTTGGTACCAGGACAGGTGGGTTGGCTTCAACGCAATGGCCTGGCGCAGGTCGCCGAGGGCGTCGTCCAGGGACTGGTTGGGCAGGCCGTGCATCAAGTCCAGGTTGAAGTTATCGAACCCTGCCTGGCGGGCCATACCGGCAGCGCGCACGGCTTCATCGCCATTGTGGATGCGACCCAGGGCTTCAAGTTTTTCCTGCTGGAAGCTCTGGATGCCGATGGACAGACGATTGATCCCCAGCTTGCGGTAGGCCACGAACTTCTCTTGCTCGAAGGTCCCGGGGTTGGCTTCCAGGGTGATCTCGATATCAGCGGCGAACGGAATACGGGCTTCCACGCCCTTTAACAAGCGGCCCAACGCGGCGGCGCTGAACAGGCTGGGTGTGCCGCCACCGAAGAAAATCGAACTCAGCTCCCGGCCATAAACAGCGTGCAGGTCTTGCTCCAGATCCGCCAGCAATGCATCTACATACTCCTCCTCCGGCAGCACCTTGCTGGCGGTGTGGGAGTTGAAGTCGCAATACGGGCATTTGCGCACGCACCAGGGGATGTGGATGTACAGCGCCAGGGGCGGCAGGTGGGGCAGAGCCGCCCGTGGTGTTTGCGCGCCACCGTGGATCAGCGGCTGCGCAGAGGTGTTCTGGGTCATTTCAGGCCCAGGCGCTGACGCAGCAAGGCCATGGCGCGGGCGCGGTGGCTGATCTGGTTCTTGTCGGCCGGGCTCAGTTCGGCGCTGGAAACATTGCGGTCCGGCACCCAGAACAATGGGTCGTAGCCAAAGCCATGTTCGCCGCTGGCGGCGTGCAGGATGCGCCCCTGCCACAAGCCTTCGCACAGGATCGGCAACGGGTCATCGGCATGCCGCACCAGGGCCAGTACGCAGACGAACTGCGCGCCGCGTTCGGCGTCCGGCACATCTTTGAGGGCGTCGAGCAGTTTGGCATTGTTGGCTGCGTCACCCTTGCCATCGGCATAACGGGCCGAATAGATACCCGGGGCGCCGCCGAGAAAGTCCACCGCCAGGCCCGAGTCATCCGCCAGCGCCGGCAGGCCGGAAATACGCGCGGCATTGCGTGCCTTGAGGATGGCGTTTTCAACGAACGACAGGCCGGTCTCTTCTGGCTCGATCTGGCTGAACTCGCCAATCGAGCGCAGTTGCACGGACTCACCGAGCATGGCCTGCAGTTCCTTGAGTTTGCCGGCGTTATGGCTGGCCAGTACGAGTTGGGTAAGATTCATTATTCGGCCGGGAACAGTTCTTGGTTGAATTGGAAGCTATGGGCTTTGCCGCCGGTTTCAACGTTGATGGTAAACGTCTTGTATTCGCGCTGGGTCACCGAATAGGGCGCGAGATAGCTGATCCCGCCTTTCTCTTCGATTTGTTTGAACGTCAGGATCTCGCTCTTGCCGCCCAGATCCTTGATGGTGCCGGTCACCTGGGCCGCGACCGGGGCCACGCCCTTGATCACAGTCACATTGATCAAACCCTTCTCCTTGCTGCGCACCACGCCGACTTTCTGGGCGGTCTCGGGTGGCAGGAAGCTGGAGGTGAAGGTGTTGTAGTGGACGGTGATATCGCCAAAGTCTTTCTTGCGATTAGCATCGATAGTATCGGCGGCCATGGCGCTGGCGCCCAGGCATGCAGTCAATAGAAAAACAGCCAAACGACTCATGAACGTCCCTCTTGAAAATGATTAGACGGCAACTTTGTGGTCGGTCAGGCCAGGGCTGCTGACCCGGTAAATACCGATTTCGCCCAATAGATTGGGCCATAGCTTACTCGCCCAGCCGTGGCGGTGCTGTTGATCGACGGCAAGGCGGTTGATCACCTTGGCTTCACGCTCGCCACACAGGGCTTCGAAGTCTTCGAAGGTGCAGAAGTGGATGTTCGGCGTGTTGTACCAGGTATATGGGAGGAAATCCGAGACCGGCATGCGGCCCTTGGTGGCCAGGTACCAGCGGCAGCGCCAGTGACCGAAATTGGGGAAGGTGATGATGCATTGGCGGCCAACGCGCAGCATTTCGTCAAGAATGCGGTCCGGGTAGTGCACCGCTTGCAGGGCCTGGGTCATCACCACGATGTCGAAGCTGTTGCTGGCAAAGTTGCCCAGGCCCTTGTCCAGGTCCTGCTCGATCACATTGATGCCCTTGGCCACGCACTGGGCGATGTTGTCCGGGTCGTTTTCCAGGCCGTAGCCGGTAACTTGCTTGTTGTCGCGCAGCCAGCTCAGCAGTTCGCCATCGCCGCAGCCCAAGTCGAGCACGCGGCTGCCGGCGGGGATCCAGTCTTGGATGATTTCCAGGTCGGCTCTCATGGCGTTTTCCCAAAGCGTAAGCAATTCATATAAGCGTGATTCGGTTCATGTAGTTGCGAAACGCCTGCAGGTAACGTGGGATCGGGATCAGGAAGGCATCGTGGCCTTGTGGAGCATCGATTTCCAGGTAGCAAACGTCTTTCTTGGCGGCCATCAGGGCGTCCACCAGCTCACGGGAGCGGGCCGGCGAGAAACGCCAGTCAGTGGTGAATGACATGACGCAGAACTTGGCCGTGACGTTCTCGAAGGTTTTCGCCAGGTCGTCGCCGTGGTTGGCGGCCGGGTCGAAATAGTCCAAGGCCTTGGTCATCAGCAGGTAGGTGTTGGCGTCGAAACGCCCGGAGAATTCTTCGCCCTGATAACGCAGGTAGCTTTCCACCTGGAACTCGACGCTGTGGAAGTCGTAGTTGAGCTTCTCGCTCTTGAGACCACGGCCGAATTTCTCGCCCATGGAATCGTCGGACAGGTAGGTGATATGCCCCACCATCCGCGCCAGCATCAGGCCACGCTTGGGGATCACGCCGGCTTCCTGGAACGAACCGCCATGGAACTCGGGGTCGGTGAGGATGGCCTGGCGCGCCACTTCGTTGAAGGCGATGTTCTGCGCCGACAGCTTGGGCGCTGAGGCGATGGCCAGGCAATGGCGGACGCGGTCCGGGTAGCTGATGGTCCATTGCAGCGCCTGCATGCCGCCCAGGCTGCCGCCAATTACTGCGGCCCACTGGCCGATGCCCAGCAGGTCGGCCAGGCGTGCCTGGCTGTGCACCCAGTCTTCCACGGTCAGCACCGGGAAGTCCGCGCCGAACGGCTTGCCGGTTTCCGGGTTGAGGCTGCTGGGGCCGGTGGAACCGTTGCAACCGCCGAGGTTGTTGAGGCTGACCACGAAGAACTTGTTAGTGTCGATGGGTTTGCCGGGGCCGATGCAGCTGTCCCACCAGCCGGGTTTGCGCTCGTCCACAGAGTGGAAGCCGGCAGCGTGATGATGGCCGGACAAGGCGTGGCAGATCAGCACGGCGTTGCTCGCCGTGGCGTTCAGTTCGCCGTAGGTTTCATAGATCAGGTCGTAGGCGGGCAACGAACGGCCGCAGGCCAGGGCCAGCGGTTCGCTGAAGTGCGCCACTTGGGGCACGACCAGTCCAACGGAATCGGGGGGGAAGGCAGCTGGCATCGACCCTGCTCTCGTTTAAATGAGGCGTAAGTCTAAAGAGCGGGGCCCCCAGCGGCAAGCAAAGGCCTGCACGGATTCAATTCAATACAAAGATACAAATGTGGGAGGGGGCAAACCCCCTCCCACAATTTTTTGCATATTTCAGATCAGGCCGAACAGCTCTTTGGGCATGTATGCAAAGTACGCCAGGCGTGGAATCACCCAGCTTTGCAGCAGCTGGATCACGATAAACGCAAAGATCGGCGAGATATCCAGGCCACCCAGGTTCGGGATCAGGCGACGGAACGGCGCCAGCACCGGTTCGGTGATCTGGGCCACCAATTCGGCACCCGGGCTACGGCTGCCCGGTGCGACCCACGAAAGGATCACGCTGATGATCATCGACCAGAAGATGATCTTCAGGAACAGCGAGAAAATACCGATCAGGCCCCATGGCAACAGCAGCACGGTGAACGCCTGGTAGCCGTTGAGCATCAGGATCACCACGAACAGCAGGATTTGCAGCAGCAACGCAAGCACCAGCGAAGACATGTCCAGGCCGAACAGGCTCGGGATCACCCGGCGCAGCGGCTTGAGCAGTGGCTGCGTGGCCTTGACCACGAACTGGCACAGGGGGTTGTAGAAGTTGGCCCGCACCAGTTGCAGGATAAAGCGCATCAGCACGATCAGCAGGTACAGGCTGCCCAGGGTCTGGATGATAAAAATGGCAGCGTCATTGATTCCGAGCATGTTTGATTACCTTGGTAAGGGACGACTATTTGCCCAGTTGCTCAGCCATCTCGGCTGAACGATGTGCCGCGGCACCCAGTGCTGTTTCCACCAGGGCCTCAAAGCCCCCGGCTTGAAACGATTCGATGGCGGCTTGCGTAGTGCCGCCCGGGGACGTTACACGACGGCGCAGCTCGGCGGCATCCACATCGCTGCCGACGGCCATTTTCGCGGCGCCCAGGGCTGTTTGTTCGGCCAGTTGCTCGGCGACATCATGAGGCAGGCCCAGCTTGACGCCGGCTGCGGTCATGGCCTCGATCAACAGGAAGAAGTAGGCCGGGCCGCTGCCGGAAACAGCGGTAACCGCATCCAGCTGCTGTTCCTGCTCCAGCCACACGGCGATGCCCACGGCAGACAGCAACTCCTCGGCCTGGTCGCGTTGCTGCGCTGTGACTTCGTGGGTGGCATACAAGCCGCTGACGCCCTGGCGCAGCAGCGCCGGGGTGTTAGGCATGCAACGCACGATGGGCTGGGCACCGAGCCAGCTGTTCATGCTGGCGCAGGTGATACCGGCGGCAATGGACACTACCAGCTGATGGGGTTGCAGGCTCGGGCGCAGGCTCTCGCACACGGCCTTCATGGCCTGGGGCTTGACCGCCAGTACGATCACGTCGACGCCATGGATGGCCTCGGCGTTGTCGGCAAACGTTTCGATACCGTGCTCGGCGCTGACGCGCTCGCGGGTTTCGGCGCCCGGGTCGCTGGCGCGGATCTGCTCGGCGTCCAGGCCCTTGGCCCGCAGGCCGCCGATCAGGCTGGCCGCCATGTTACCGGCGCCGATAAAGGCAATACGCGTGTTGCTCATGACAGGTCCTTATTTTCGAGGGAAGTCAGCCATTTCACGCCTGGCCGTAGTCGCGGGCGCCAAACAGGGCGGTACCGATGCGCACCCAGGTGGCGCCTTGGGCGATGGCCGACTCAAGGTCATGGCTCATGCCCATGGAAAGTGTGTCGAGCGCCAGGTCCAGGCTGGCTTGCAGGTCGCGCACCCTGGCGAACGCTGCATCCTGTGCGGCCCTGTCTTCAGTTGGCTCGGGGATCGCCATCAGGCCACGCAGCTTCAGGCGCGGTAACGCACTGATGGCATTGGCCAGGGCCGGCAGGTCGGCAGGCGTGCAGCCGGACTTGCTGGCTTCGCCGCTGACATTGACCTGGATGCAGATATTCAGCGGCGGCAGGTCGGCCGGGCGTTGTTCGGACAGGCGTTGTGCGATTTTCAGGCGGTCCACGGAATGCACCCAGGCGAAGTTCTCGGCGATGGCGCGAGTCTTGTTCGATTGAATGGGGCCGATGAAGTGCCAACTCAAGGGTAGATCGGTCAATTCGGCCTGTTTGCCCAAGGCTTCCTGCAGGTAATTCTCGCCAAAGTCGTGCATACCGGCGGCATAGGCTTCGCGCACCGCCTGAGCAGGTTTGGTCTTGCTCACGGCCAGCAGGTGGATGCTGCTTGCGTCACGTTGCGCGGCCTCGGCTGCGGCGCGAATGCGCTGGCTAACCAGGCCGATGTTGTCTGCTATCGTCGACATTCAAGTTGCACCCGTGGATATGGAGTCCGCGGCATTCTACTGGAAATGGAAAGCCCTATGGATATCACGCAATTGCTGGCGGCCAGCGTAAGCCGAGGCGCCTCCGACCTGCATCTGTCGGCCGGCCTGGCGCCGATGCTGCGCATCGATGGCGAGGTCTGGCCCATGGATTGGCCGAGGCTTGAGGCATCGCAAATGGTCGACCTGGTGTGCCCTTTACTGAATAAACACCAACAAAAGGATTTCGAAACATCTCTTGAAACGGATTTTGCCTTCGAGTTGCCTGGCGTGGCGCGTTTCCGGGCAAACGTGTTCCGCCAGGATCGCGGCGTGGGTGCGGTATTTCGCACTATCCCGACCGAGGTCCAGAGCCTGGAAGACCTGGGGCTGGGCGAGGTTTTCCAGCGTATCGCCCAGCTTCCACGCGGTCTGGTACTGGTCACTGGGCCCACCGGCTCGGGTAAGTCCACCACCTTGGCCGCGATGATCGACCACCTTAACCAGCATCGACGCCAGCATATCCTCACCCTGGAAGATCCTATTGAATTTATCCACAGGCCGAAAAAATCCCTGATCACCCAGCGCCAAGTGCACCGCGATACCCACAGCTTTTCGGTCGCCCTGCGCTCAGCCCTGCGGGAAGACCCGGATGTGATACTGGTGGGTGAGCTACGCGACCTGGAAACCATTCGCCTGGCGCTGACGGCCGCTGAGACCGGGCACCTGGTATTTGGCACCCTGCACACTTCATCGGCAGCAAAGACCGTGGACAGGCTGATAGACGTCTTCCCGGCCGGGGAAAAGGCCATGGTCCGCTCAATGCTGTCGGAGTCGTTGCAGGCGGTGGTGTCCCAGGTGCTGGTGAAGAAGGTCGGCGGCGGGCGCGTGGCTGCCCATGAAATCATGCTGGGCACGCCAGCGATCCGGAACCTGATCCGCGAAGACAAGGTGGCGCAGTTGGTTTCGGCGATTCAGACCGGTGGGGCGTTGGGAATGAAGACGCTGGATATGAGTTTGAAGGCGTTGGTTGCGCGAGGCGTGATCAGTCGAGACGATGCGCGAGAGAAGGCGAGGGTGCCTGCAGACATATGAAATTTTTCAAACAATGAAACCACATGTGGGGAGGGGGCTTGCCCCCTCACACATTGTTTACTGTATTTCAGCTGAAGATCAGCGCTGCACGATCCGCAGGTTGCTGTTCTGCTCTTTCGGCAGCACCCGCTTGGCAATCACGTAGTTCTTGTCCCAGAACGGCTTTTTCAGCGTGTCGATGCTTACCGACTTGCCACGGCGTGGCGCGTGGATAAAGCGGTCGTTGCCCAGGTAGATGGCAACGTGGTTGACCTGGCGGCTCTTCAACTTGAAGAACAACAGATCGCCCGGCTTCAGGTCTTTGCGATCAACCTTCAAGCCGTGACCGGCCGCCATGGCGTTGGAAGTGCGTGGCAAATCCACCGCTTTTACATCGTTAAAGGCATATTTCACCAAGCCGCTGCAGTCGAACCCTTTACTTGGGCTGCTGCCGCCCCAACGATAAGGAGTACCGAGCACGTTGACGGCGCGGCTGAGCACGTTGCTGCTTTGCTTGGTGTTCACCGCCATCAGGCCGGGAGTTGCTTTACCGTGGGCCTTGCTCAGTTGAGTTGGGCGGTTGACGGTCAGCTTTGCCGATTTGGCCGTACTGGTTGTGCTGTGGACTTTAGGGGTGAAACCATTGACGTTCGGAAGTCGTTGCTCACGATTGGTGGCGTGGGCGGCCAGTGGCATTAATAGGCAGATGGTCAGCCATGTCTTGAAAAATGGTCGCATTAGGCGTGGCTCTTATGGGTTTGCGCGCAACTTTATAACAGCTTTTTGTGTCGTTCTCAGGCCGTTTGTCGACTGAACCTTGGGGTCAAATTCAGGAAAAACGCGACGAATTGCCGCAATTGTCCTACACAAGTCAGGTGGCATAAGGCTTTGAGGGCAGGAAGATACCATTTGCCGTACGTCGGGCGCTCGTAAAAAAGTCACAAAGAAAATGAAAAAATTTATCTATCGAAGCAAAAGAGGTCCTTCATGAACACCTATCAACAGGTTGGTCAGCAGCAAGATACCCACAGCAAGGTGATCGGTTACCTACTGTGGATTTTCGGTTTTACCGGGGCGCATCGCTTTTATTACGGCAAACCCGTGACCGGTACGATCTGGTTTTTCACCTTCGGCCTGCTGGGCATTGGCTGGCTGATCGACTTGTTTCTGATCCCGGCCATGGACCGTGAAGCCGACCTGCGTTTTACCGCCGGGCCGATTGAATACAACGTCGCGTGGATTCTGTTGGCATTCCTGGGTGTGTTCGGTGTGCACCGTATGTACCAAGGCAAATGGATCACCGGCCTGATCTACCTGCTGACCGGCGGTTTGTTCCTGCTGGGGGTGCTATATGACTTCTGGACGTTGAATACGCAGATTTCGATTCGTAATGCTGAGCGCAATAACGGCCGCTGATCTCTCGGCCCATAGAGAACAAAATGTGGGAGGGGGCTTGCTCCCGATAGCGGTGGGTCAGCCAGCTTATCTTTAGCTGACCCACCGCTATCGGGAGCAAGCCCCCTCCCACATTTACTGTGCTTACTTGATATTTGTTTTAAGCCTGGTAGCTGATACGCCCATCCATGAAGGTGTACCGCACCGTCGCCGGCAGGCTGTGGCCGATGAACGGGCAGTTTTCGCCCTTCGACAACCAGTGCTCCCCGGCCACCGTCGAGCTGCCCAGGTCAAACAGCACCAGGTCCGCTGGCGAACCGACTTCAAGCTTGCCCGCCGGCAGGCGCAGGGCCAGAGCCGGGCCAGCGCTCAAGCGTGCCAGCAGCGTTGGCAGGTCGAGCAAGCCGTCCTCCACCAACGTCATCGCCAGCGGCAGCAATAACTCCACGCTGCTGATGCCCGGCTCGGTCGCACCAAAAGGTGCCAGCTTGGCGTCGCGCTCATGGGGCTGGTGATGGCTGGAGATCGCCGATATCACGCCCGACTTCACCGCCGCCCGCAAACCATCACGGTCGGCCTTGGTGCGCAAGGGCGGCTGCACGTGATACAGGCTGGAAAAGTCGATCAGCGCTTCATCCGTCAGGATCAGCTGGTACAAGGCGACATCTGCCGTCACCGGCAAACCTCGGGCCTGGGCCTGGGCAATCAGGGCCGCGCCCCGGGCGCTGGTCAGTTGGCTGAAATGCGCACGCACGCCGCTTTGCTCCACCAGCAGCAGGTCACGGGCCAGGGCCACGGTTTCGGCGGTCTCCGGAATGCCCGGCAGGCCGAGGAAGCTGGCGACTGCGCCTTCATGGGCCAGGCCGCCCTCGGCCAGGTCGCGGTCCTGGGAGTGGAAGATCACCGTCAAGTCGAAAGTGGCCGCGTATTCCAGGGCGCGGCACAGGGTGCGCGTGCTGCGGAAATTGTCCAGGCCATTGCTGAAAGCCACGCAACCGGCGTCGCGCAGGGCGATCAGTTCAGCCAGTTGTTCACCATCCAGGCCTTTGCTCAGGGCGCCGATAGGGAACACCTTGCAATTGCCGGCTTCGCGGGCGCGGTCGAGGATCAGTTCGGTCACCGCCGAAGTATCCAGCACCGGCTTGGTATTGGGCGGGCAGCACAGGCTGGTCACGCCACCGGCTGCGGCGGCCTGGGTTTCGCTGTTGATATTGCCTTTGCGGCTGTAGCCCGGCTCGCGCAGGGCGACGTTCAGGTCCACCAGCCCTGGTGCGGCTACCAGGCCCTTGGCGTCGATGCTCTCGACGGCGCCGAAGCCAGCGGGCGCGGCGCCGATGGCGATGATCTTGCCGGCATCCAGATGTAGATCGGTAACTTGATCCAGGCCGCTGGCTGGATCGATGACTCGGGCACCGAGAATGCTGAGCTTCACTGGGCCTGCTCCTGCTCGAATTGACGTTGCGCGGTTTGCCCGCTCATGGCCATGGACAGCACGGCCATGCGCACGGCGATACCGTAGGTCACTTGGTTCAAGATCACCGACTGCGGGCCGTCGGCCACCGCCGACTCGATTTCCACACCGCGGTTGATCGGCCCCGGGTGCATCACGATGGCGTCCGGCTTGGCGCCCGCCAGGCGTGCAGTGGTCAGGCCGAACAGACGGTAGAACTCGCCTTCGCTCGGCAACAGGCCACCGGCCATGCGCTCGCGTTGCAGGCGCAGCATGATCACCACATCCACATCCTTGAGGCCTGTGGTCATGTCGGAGTAGACCGTCACGCCGTATTGCTCGATACCGATGGGCAACAGGGTCTTGGGTGCGATCACGCGGATATCCGGGCAACCCAGGGCCTTCAGGGCCAGCATGTTCGAGCGCGCCACCCGCGAATGCAGGATGTCGCCGACGATGGCCACCGAGAGGTTTTCAAAGCTGCCCTTGTGCCGACGGATGGTGAGCATGTCGAGCATGCCCTGGGTCGGGTGGGCGTGACGGCCGTCGCCGCCGTTGATGATCGCGACGTTCGGGCACACGTGCTCGGCAATGAAATGCGCGGCGCCGGAGTCACCATGGCGTACCACGAACATGTCGGCGGCCATGGCTTCCAGGTTGCGCAAGGTGTCGAGCAGGGTCTCACCCTTGCTCGCCGACGAGGTCGACACGTTCAGCGTGATCACGTCGGCCGACAGCCGCTGGGCTGCCAGCTCAAAGGTGGTGCGGGTACGGGTGGAGTTCTCGAAGAACACGTTGCAGATGGTTTTGCCGCGCAGCAGCGGTACCTTCTTCACCGCCCGGCCACCGACCTCGAGGAACGAGTCAGCGGTATCGAGGATTTCGGTGAGCAGTTCGCGGGGCAAACCGTCGAGGGACAAGAAATGTTGCAACTGGCCCTGAGCATTGAGCTGCAGCGGGCGCTTGGCATCTAGAGGCGTCATCGCGGGGACTCTGTACAAGGCGGTTTAAAGGGCAAGGTCTTGCAGTTCGAGTTCGAGCGGCGTGGGACCGGACAATTTTACCCGTTGCTGGGCGGAAAGTGACAGGGTCGCGCCGACCACGTCCGGGCTGATCGGCAACTCGCCGGCGTCCAGGTCCAGCAGGCACACCAGGGTCACGCTGGCCGGGCGGCCGTAGTCGAATAGCTCGTTCAGGGCGGCGCGGATGGTGCGACCGCTCATCAGCACGTCGTCGATCAATACCAGGTGCTGGCCTTCGATCTCGAACGGCAGGGCCGAAGGACGCACTTGCGGGTGCAGGCCATTCTGGCTGAAGTCATCACGGTAGAAGGACACATCCAGGGTGCCCAGGGGCGAGTCGCTGCGCAGCTCTTCCAGCAACGCCTGGGCCACCCACACACCACCGGTGCGGATACCGATAAAGCGCGGTTCGCTGATGGCGCGTTGTTTCAGGTGCGCCTTGAGGCGTATTGCCATCTGGCTGATCAGTTCGGCGGGATTGGGCAGGCTCATGGGGGCTCCTTATTAAGTGTGTAGGGGCGAGCTTGCTCGCGAAAAACTCATGGGCACCGCGTTCATCCAGCCTTCACGCGGTATCGTTAACGTTCTTCGCGGGCAAGCCCGCTCCCACAGGATCGCGGCGGGTCAGGATGCAAATAAAGCAGTGTTTTCATCCAGCCACCCCTGCAACAGCAAAGCGGCGGCGATGGCGTCCACGGGGTTGTCGCGGTAGCTGCCCTTCTGGCCGCCACGGTCGCGACGCTCACCCTTGGCTTCAAAGGTGGTCAGGCGCTCGTCGTGGGTATAGAAGGGCAGGTTGTAGCGGCCATTGAGGCGGCGGGCGAACTTCTCGGCGCGCAGGCACATGTCGCTGGGGGTGCCGTCCATGTTCAAGGGCAGGCCGACCACTACCGCATCTGGCTTCCACTCTTTAATAAGGGCTTCAACCTGGTTCCAGTCCGGCACGCCGTTCTGGGCCTTGAGGGTGCACAGTTCACGAGCCTGGCCGGTGATGACCTGGCCGACCGCTACGCCGATCTGCTTGGTGCCGTAGTCAAAACCTAGGATCAGACGCAAGGCCATCAGGCGTGTCCCGCCTGGCTGGTCAACAGGTTGAGGTTGACCCGCAGCTTGGCGGCGGCCGCTTCCAGGCGCAGTTCGCTGGCAGTGTTGAACAGGATATCGGCGTCGAACGGGCAGGTCAGCCAGGCATTGCTGGCCAGTTCGGCCTCCAGTTGCCCGGCTTCCCAACCGGCGTAGCCTAGGGTGATCACGCTTTGCTCTGGGCCAACGCCGTCGGCGATGGCGAACAGCACATCCTGGGAAGTGGACAGTGACACGCCTTCAAGGTCGACCGTGGCCTGGAACTTCGGCCCGGTGGGGTGCAGCACAAAGCCGCGGTCAGTCTGCACCGGCCCGCCGATGTAGATCGGCACGCTCTGGCAACGGGCCGGAGGATCGATCTCCGGGCGCAATTGCTCGAGGATATCGGCCAGGTTCAGCTCCTGCGGGCGGTTGACCACCAGCCCCATGGCACCATTGGCCGTGTGCTCGACGATATAGGTCAAGGTCTGCGCAAAGTTCGGGTCGGCCATATGGGGCATGGCGATCAGGAATTGGTGCTTGAGGTAGGTCGGGCTGACGTTTTTCATGTCCGCTAGTGTGGCGTTGGAGGGGCGAACTGACAAGTGCAGGAGCGGCGTCAGTTACTGGATAGTCGGTCGCCCTTGGCAAACTTCCAGGTGCGGATGATTTCCAGGCGGTCCACGTCGTTCAAGTCGCCGCTGAACGGCGCAAAGGGCGCGGCCAGGCGCACGATGCGCTGGGCGGCCTGGTCCAGCAACGGTTGGCCGGAGGATTCCAGCACCTGCACTTCATAGAGCGAACCGTCACGGTTGATCGACACCAGCAAGCGTAAATTGCCATAGATCTGTTGGCGCCGGGCTTCTTCCGGGTAGTTGAGGTTGCCGATGCGCTCGACCTTCTTGCGCCACTCGTCCTTATACCAGGCGCCTTTGTCGCGCATGGTCGAGGCGGCGTTCAGGCGATAGATGCGCGGGCGCTTGGCGTACAGCTGTTGTTCATGGGCCAGTTCGGCTTCCAGGCTGGAAATTTCGTCGGACAGCGTCGAGCTGTCGAAGGTTGGCGCGGGTTTCACCGGTTCGGGCTTGGGTTCGGTCTTGGTCTTTTCGCGCTGGGTCGGGGCTTTTTGCGGCTTGGGCGCGACGGTAGTCACGGCCGCGTTGGGCGCAGCCTGCTTGACCTCGGGTTTGGGGACCGGCGGCGGGGTGACCTTATTGACTTTGTTGTCGTGGAAGGGCGCGACTTCGGTGGTCTTGGGCACCGCTTTCTTGTCGAGGGTGCCGCTGCCTTGCTGGTTGTCCTGGGCGAGAAAATCGGCTTTTTCGGGCTTCTTTTCGCTCTTGAACGTGGCGAGGGTGATTTCCAGGGTCTTGGTGATCTGCTTGGGCTCGACCATGGTGAAGCCCACGCCCAGCAGCAAGGCGAGGTGAATCAATGCGGCGAGAAACAAGGTAAATCCGAGCCGATCAGCCGGGCGCACGCCTCTGTGGGTGAGTTCTGGGGGCAGATCGGACGGGAGTGTCATGACAAGAAAACCAACATCGCGCGTTTCACAGGTGGCGCATGATAACGCAATGTTGGTGTGTGTCCGGCTGTTCTATGTCACTTGGCTTGTAGCTTGCGCTCAATGGCGGCCATCAGCATTTCGCCGATGTTCGTGCCAAATGCATTGTCGATCTCGCGAATACAGGTAGGGCTGGTGACGTTGATTTCAGTCAGGTGCTCACCAATTACGTCGAGTCCCACAAACAGCAGACCTTTTTCCCGCAGGGTCGGGCCGACTTGGGCGGCGATCCAGCGGTCCTTGTCCGACAACGGTCGCGCTTCACCGCGACCACCGGCCGCCAGGTTGCCACGGGTCTCGCCTGCTGCCGGGATACGCGCCAGGCAGTAATCCACCGGCTCGCCGTCGATCATCAGGATGCGCTTGTCGCCGTCCTTGATCGCCGGCAGGTAGGCCTGGCCCATGATCTGCTGGGTGCCCAGTACAGTCAGGGTCTCGAGGATCACCGACAGGTTCGGGTCGCCGGCGCGGTGGCGGAAGATCGAGGTGCCGCCCATGCCGTCCAGTGGTTTGAGAATCACATCGCCATGCTTGGCGGCGAATTCACGCAGTACATCGGCGCGGCGGCTGACCACGGTCGGTGGCGTGCACTGCGGGAACAGGGTGGCGAACAGCTTTTCATTGCAGTCGCGCAGGCTCTGCGGCTTGTTGACGATCAACACGCCGGCCCGTTCGGCCTGCTCCAGCAGGTAGGTGGAATATACGAATTCCATGTCGAACGGCGGGTCCTTGCGCATCAGGATCACGTCGAGGTCGCTCAGGGGGCTGTCGATTTCGTCTGAAAGCTCGAACCACTTCTCAGGGTTGGCGAACACCTGCAACGGCCGCATGCGCGCGCGGGCCTGGCCGTCACCCTGGTAAAGATCGCGCTGTTCCATATAGAACAACGTCCAGCCGCGGGCCTGGGCGGCCAGGAGCATGGCCAGCGAACTGTCCTTTTTATAGGAGATGCTGGCGATAGGGTCCATGACAATGCCGACGCGAACGCTCATGGGGATTTCCTCTAGCAAATTAGGGCGCATAAAAGTGGCGTCAGAGTGGCGCTGCGGCTGTTGTGGGTCAAGGAAAAACCACTGGGCGGGTGCCTCGATAGATTGCTCCCCGAGACTGTGCTAAAAAGACTGCCACGGCGCAGCAGCCCTTGAATTCCAAGGCTTGCGGCGTTCATCCTGTGCAACATCAGGCAGTACACACCGAAAACCGATTCGCTGTGGCGATGGTAGAGCAGATATGGAACAGCATTCCAACGCCTTGAGGGTGATGGTGATCGACGATTCGAAAACGATCCGCCGCACCGCCGAGACCCTGTTGAAGAACATGGGGTGCGAGGTCATCACGGCCATCGACGGTTTCGATGCCCTGGCGCGGATTGTGGATCATCACCCGCACATTATCTTTGTCGACATCATGATGCCGCGCCTGGATGGCTACCAGACCTGCGCCCTGGTGAAGAACAACCCGGCGTTCAAGGCGATCCCGGTAATCATGCTGTCCTCCAAGGATGGCCTGTTCGACAAGGCCAAGGGGCGCATCGTGGGTGTCGATCAGTTTTTGACCAAGCCTTTCAGCAAGGAAGAACTGCTGGGCGTGATAAAGGCCTATGTGCCTGCCTTCGCCGCAGTAGAACAAGCACACTGACGCCACCCCACAAGGGCCGGCGCCGACCAATGTAGTGGGGAAAACCATGGCACGTGTTCTGATCGTCGACGATTCGCCGACCGAAATGTACAAACTTACCGGCATGCTGGAAAAGCACGGCCACCAGGTCCTGAAAGCCGAAAACGGCGCGGACGGCGTGGCCCTGGCCCGCCAGGAAAAACCCGACGCGGTGCTGATGGACATCGTGATGCCGGGTCTCAACGGCTTCCAGGCCACGCGCCAATTGTCCAAGGAGCCGGAAACCAACGGCATCCCGATCATCATCATCACCACCAAGGATCAGGAAACCGACAAGATCTGGGGCGCACGCCAGGGCGCCAAGGACTACCTGACCAAACCGGTGGACGAAGAAACCCTGATCGCCACCCTGAACAAGGTACTGGCCGGCTAAGGCTCGCGATCATGACCGAGTCGCAAACCGCCTTCGAACTGCTGCTGGACATCGACCGCCGCTGCCGCCTGCTGGCCGCCGACCTGCCGTCCCAGGAAACCCGCCTGCAACGCTGGAGCGGAATTGCTTTCCGTGTAGGGGCAAACGGGTACGTGGCGCCCATGGGCGAAGTCGCCGAAGTGTTGCATGAGCCGCGTTGCACCCTGATACCCGGGGTAAAGCCCTGGGTCAAGGGCGTGGCCAACCTGCGCGGGCGCTTGTTGCCGGTAATGGACCTGGGTGGTTTCCTTGGTCTTGAGTTGTCCAAGGCGCGCAAGCAACGGCGCGTATTGGTGGTGGAGTTCAACGACCTGTTTGTCGGGCTGCTGGTAGACGAGGTGGCGGGTATGCAGCATTTCCCATTGGATGCCTGGATGGCCAGCACCGCCTCCGGCGCGCCGTTTATCCAGGGCCACTTCGACGGCGACACGCAGTGGCAAGTCATCAGTCCCTTCGCCCTGGCCCAGGCCCCAGGCTTCATGGATGTCGCCGCATGAGCACCGCTACCTCGCCCAAACCCCAAGCCGCTTCGCGCAGCCGTTCACAGATCATCGTGCTGTTTATCGCCTTGATCGTGTTCATCATGCTGTTGTTCGCCAACTTCGCGTACCTCAACACCCAGTCCACCTACGATAAACAGTACATCGGCCACGCCGGTGAGCTGCGCGTGCTGTCCCAGCGCATCGCCAAGAACGCTACCGAAGCGGCCGCCGGCAAGGCCGCCGCGTTCAAACTGCTGGGCGATGCGCGCAATGATTTTGCCCAGCGCTGGGGCTATCTGAAAAAAGGCGACCCGCAAACCGGCTTGCCGGCTGCGCCCAGTGCGGTACGCGCCGAAATGCGTGCGGTGCAGACCGATTGGGAGGCGTTGCTGAAAAACACCGACGCGATCCTTGCCAGCGAGCAGACTGTACTGTCCCTGCATCAAGTGGCCGCGACCCTGGCCGAAACCGTCCCGCAATTGCAGATGGAGTCGGAAAAAGTCGTCGATATCCTCCTGCAACGCGGCGCCCCGGCCAGTCAGGTGGCTTTGGCCCAGCGCCAATCACTGCTGGCCGAACGTATCCTGGGGGCGGTCAACACTGTGCTCGCAGGGGACGAAACCGCGGTGCAGGCCGCTGATGCCTTTGGCCGCGATGCCAACCGTTTCGGCGTGGTGCTCAACGGTATGCTCAACGGCAACCCGGGGCTGCGCATCACCCAGGTCGAAGACCAGGACGCCCGTGCGCGACTGACGGAAATCGCCGAGCTGTTCGAGTTCGTCTCCGGCTCCGTGGATGAAATTCTCGAGACTTCGCCGCAACTGTTCCAGGTGCGGGCATCGGCGAGCCATATTTTCAATCTGTCGCAAACCCTGCTCGATGAAGCCTCGCACCTGGCCACCGGTTTTGAAAACCTTGCCAGTGGGCGCAGTTTCGACACCATCGGTGGTTACGTACTGGGCCTGCTGGCGCTGGCCTCGATCATCCTGATCGGCCTGGTCATGGTGCGCGAGACCAACCGCCAATTGCATGAAACCGCTGAGAAGAACGAGCGCAACCAGAACGCGATCATGCGCCTGCTGGATGAAATCGAAGACCTGGCCGACGGCGACCTCACCGTCACGGCCTCGGTCACCGAAGATTTCACCGGCACCATCGCTGACTCCATCAACTACTCCGTAGACCAGCTGCGCGACCTGGTTGCCACCATCAACCTCACCGCCGGGCAAGTCGCCGGGGCGGTGCAGGACACCCAGGCCACCGCCATGCACCTGGCCCAGGCGTCGGAGCATCAGGCCCAGCAGATTGCCGAGGCTTCGACGGCGATTGAGCAGATGGCCCAGTCCATCGACCAGGTATCGGCCAACGCCGCCGAATCCTCGGCGGTGGCAGAGCGTTCAGTGGAGATCGCCAACAAAGGCAACGAGGTGGTGCACAACACCATCCACGGCATGGACAACATTCGCGAACAGATCCAGGACACCGCCAAGCGCATCAAGCGCCTGGGCGAGTCCTCCCAGGAAATCGGTGACATCGTCAGCCTGATCGACGACATCGCCGACCAGACCAATATCCTCGCCCTTAACGCGGCGATCCAGGCGAGCATGGCCGGGGACGCCGGACGCGGTTTTGCTGTGGTGGCCGATGAAGTGCAACGGTTGGCCGAGCGCTCGTCGGCGGCCACGCGGCAGATCGAGACCCTGGTGCGGGCGATCCAGGCCGACACCAACGAAGCGGTGATTTCCATGGAGCAGACCACCACCGAAGTGGTGCGTGGCGCCCGTCTTGCCCAGGACGCGGGGGTGGCGCTGGAAGAGATCGAAGGCGTGTCGAAAACCCTGGCGGCGCTGATCCAGAGTATCTCCAATGCGGCGCAGCAGCAGACCTCGTCGGCGGGGCAGATTTCCCTGACCATGAACGTGATCCAGCAGATCACCACCCAGACGTCGTCGGGTTCCACCGCCACCGCCGAGAGCATTGGTAACCTGGCGAAGATGGCCAGTCAGTTGCGCAGGTCGGTGTCGGGTTTCACGCTCCCGCCGCCCAAGCAGACTGATGATTGAAATGCGCTCCATATATGGGAGGGGGCTTGCCCCCGATTGCGGCGGGTCAGTAAATACACCTGCTGGCTGATACACCGCTATCGGGGGCAAGCCCCCTCCCACATTTGATCTCCATTGGTTTCAAGAACACCAGCAACCCACGAATTCAAAGCGGAGCAGTTATGGTTGATCGGCACGACTATGTGGCCCTCGAATGGGTCAAGGGCGACATTGCCGAAACCCTGAAGCAGGCCCGTTCGGCGCTGGATCTGTACGTTGAAACCGGCGACGCCATCGACGAGTGCCTGGCCGGTGTTCACCAGGTACATGGCGCGCTGCAAATGGTCGAGTTCTATGGCGCGGCGTTGCTGGCCGAAGAGATCGAGGCGCTGGCCCTGGCCCTCCAGGCCGGTCGTGTCGGCCAGCGCGATGAAAGCATCCGCCTGCTGCAACAAGCCCTCGGCCAATTGCCGCTGTACCTCGACCGCGTACACAGCGCCCGCCGCGACTTGCCACTGGTGGTGCTGCCGTTGCTCAACGACCTGCGCAGCGCCCGGGGTGAAAGCCTGTTGTCGGAAACCAGCCTGTTCAGCCCGCAACTGCTGTCGATCACGCCGCTGCCTGATGAAGCACTGGCCCTGCGTGCGACACCGGATTTGCATGAACAATTGCGCCAGTGGCACCAACTGCTGCAACAAGCCCTCGCCGGGTTGCTGCGCGAAGACCACGGCCCGAGCAACCTGGAAGACATGGCGCGGGTGTTCGCGCGCCTTGAAGCGCTGTGCCAGGGCGCGCCGTTGTTGCCGTTGTGGCAGGTCGCCTCGGCGCTGGTCGAAGGCATGCTCACTGGCGTGATCGCCAACAGCCCGGCGCTGCGCAGCCTGCTCAAGGCCAGTGACAAACAACTCAAGCGCCTGCTGGCCCAGGGCATCGGCGGTATCAACCAGCCGGCGCCGGATGAATTGCTCAAGAGCCTGTTGTTCTACGTCGCCAAAGTCACCCGTCCGACGCCGCGCATGCAAAGCCTGAAAGAACGCTATGGCCTGGACGAAGCCTTGCCCGACAGTGCCGTGGTGGATGCCGAGCGTGCGCGGCTGGCCGGGCCGGATCGCAATGCCATGGGCTCGGTGCTTGGCGCCTTGTGCGAGGAACTGGTGCGGGTCAAGGAGCGCCTCGACCTGTTCGTACGCAGTGACCGCCAACACACCAACGACCTCGACGCGCTGCTGGCGCCGCTGCGGCAGATCGCCGATACCCTTGCCGTACTGGGGTTTGGCCAGCCGCGCAAAGTGATCATTGACCAACTCGCCGTGGTGTTGAGCCTGGTCCAGGGCCAGCGTGAACCCAGTGATGCGGTGTTGATGGATGTGGCCGGTGCCTTGCTCTACGTCGAAGCGACGTTGGCCGGGATGATCGGCACCGTCGAGCCGGAAAGCCGCGAAGAGAATCGCCTGCCCACCACCGACCTGACTCAGATTCATCAATTGGTGATTCGTGAGTCCTGCCAGTGCTTGAAGCAGGCCAAGGAGCTGGTGATCGACTGCATCGAGGCCCACTGGGACCGCCAGCGCCTGGAATCCCTGCCGGAGCTCTTGAGCCAAGTGCGCGGCGCCCTGGCGATGATTCCCCTGCCGCGGGCGGCGAGCCTGATGCGCGGTTGCACCGACTACGTCGATGAGCAGTTGATGGTCAGTGACGCTGCGCCTTGCGAGGCGCAACTGGCGCATTTCGCCGAGGTGATCAGCAGCCTGGAGTATTACCTCGAACGCATGCTCCAAGATCCTGACGCGGCCGGCGAAAAAGTGCTGGAACTGGCGACTCAGGGCTTGAGCGCACTGGGTTACCTGCCAACCGAAAAACCCTGGCGCCAGGCCCTGGCCGCGCCCGACGGCGCATTGTCCACCGAGACCGCACCGAGCCAGTCCCAATTCGATGCGTTGGCCAGCCCCACTTCCCGCCTCAATCCTCCAGCCTTGCGGCGTCCGGGCAGCCTGTTACCGCCGCCGGCTGATGAAGCGCCGATTGACGATGAGTTGCGCGAAGTCTTCCTTGAGGAAACCGAAGAAGTCCTTGAGGTGCTGCATCGCAACCTGCCCAACACCACGGACAAATTCGCCCAGGGTGAAATGCGCCGGGCCTTCCACACCCTCAAAGGCAGCGGCCGCATGGTGCGCGCCCTGGTGCTGGCCGAGTTGGCCTGGGCTGTGGAAAACCTGCTCAATCGTGTACTGGAACGCAGCGTCACCCTTGGCCCCGAGGTGCAGCAGGTGCTGGATGAAACGGTGGCCCTGCTGCCGGAATTGATCGCCGATTTTGCTACCGATGCCCAGCGTCAGCGCGACGAAGTCGACGCCCTGGCCGCCCGTGCACACGCCTTGGCCAGCAGCGCACCCGTGTCGACTGCCGAACCCCATGACCCGATGCTGCTGGAGATCTTCCGCAACGAAGCCCAGAGCCACCTGGACAGCCTTGACCACTTCCTGCAACAGGCTGCAGAGCATGTGCCGCTGCAGGTCAGTGATGAACTGCAACGCGCCCTGCACACCCTCAAGGGCAGTGCCTACATGGCCGGCGTGCTACCCATCGCCGAACTGGCGCGGCCGCTCGATCGCCTGACCCGCGAATACAAGGCCCACCGCCTGCCGCTGGACCTGGATGAAGTGGAGCTGCTGCTTGAGGCCCAAGGGCTTTTTCAGCGCGGGTTGCGCGACCTGGGCAGCGATCCCCTGGCACCGATCAAAGGGGCGGCAGATCTGATCAGCCGTACCCAAAGCCTGCTGGACCAGCAGCTTGCAGCACTGCTCGACGGCCCAGGCACAGGCCTGCGTATCAAGCGCGACCCGCAACTGATCACCAATTTCCTGGCCCAGGGCATGGACATCCTGCTCGATGCCGAAAGCCTGCTGCGTCGCTGGCAGCAACACCCCGGCGAGCGCCAGGAGCTCACCGCACTGCTGGATGAACTGACGACCTTGGGGGAGGGCGCGCACATCGCCGACCTGCACCCCATCGATGCGCTGTGCGAAGCCTTGCTCGACCTGTATGGCGCCGTAGAAGAAAGCAGCCTGGCGGTCAGCGAGCGGTTTTTCCTGGAAGCCGAGCAGGCCCATGAAGCCTTGATCAACATGCTCGACCAGTTGGCCGCCGGCCAGGAAATCAGCCCGGCGCCGGCGCGGGTGCAAGCCCTGCGCGAGCTACTGGATGACGCGCTGGACCCTTCGGCTACCGGCCTGGTCAAAAGCGACGGCAGCCGTGCGCTGAGTATTTCCGAGCTGGGCGCCGCCACTGCGCAGCTGGGCCAGCAGACGGCGATGGACGACGAGATTGTCGATATCTTTCTCGAAGAAGCCGTGGATATCCTCGACAGCGCCGGGCAGTCCCTCAAGCGCTGGCTGCTGGAGCCCGACAATGCGACGCCGTTGTCCTCGTTGCAACGCGACCTGCACACCCTCAAGGGCGGTGCGCGCATGGCCGAAATCGACCCGGTGAGCGACCTGGCCCATGAGCTGGAGTGCCTGTATGAGGGCCTGGTGGACCGCCGCTACAGTTACTCTACCGAGCTGTCCCTGGTATTGATGGCCAGCCACGAACGGTTGGCCTTGCAACTCGAAGAGCTGCAACACCGGCAGCCCTTGAGCGATGGCGCCGAGCTGGTCGCCAAACTGCGGGAGCTGCGCCAGAGCAGCACACCAACAACTCCGGTTGCGGCGGAGCCGGCCTCGGGTGCCGACCCTGAGCTGCTGGATATCTTCCTCGAAGAAGCCGCCGATATCCTCGACAGCTCAGGCAGCGCGCTGGTGCGCTGGCAGGCCGAGCCGGGCAATCGCCAGGAAGTCGAAACCCTGCTGCGTGACCTGCATACCCTCAAGGGCGGCGCACGCATGGTCGAGATCGGGCCGATTGGCGATTTGGCCCATGAGCTCGAATTTCTCTACGAAGGCTTGTCCGCCGGCTTGCTCGCGCCGACCCCTGAGCTGTTTGCGCTGCTGCAAGGTTGCCATGACCGCCTGGCGCAGATGATCGACGCCGTAGCGGATGGATTGCCCGTCGGCTCGGTGGACAAACTGATCGAACGCATCAAGAGCCTGGTGCACCCCAGTGATGAGCCAGTCATGCCGGTGGCGTTGCCGGCAGGCAAGGGTGAGGCGGTGATCGATCCTGCTGCCGACATGGTGAAAATTTCTGCCGACCTGCTCGACGACCTGGTCAACCTGGCGGGCGAAACCTCGATCTTCCGTGGCCGTATCGAGCAGCAAGTCAACGATGCGCGCATCGCATTGAATGAGGTGCAAACGACTATCGAGCGCATGCGCGACCAATTGCGCCGACTCGACAGCGAAACCCAAAGCCGCCTGCTCAGTCGCCAGCAGGCCGAGGCCGAGCGTCTGGGCTATGAAGAATTCGACCCGCTGGAAATGGACCGCCATTCGCAACTGCAGCAGTTGGCCCGTGCGCTGTCTGAATCGGCCTCCGACCTGCTCGATCTCAAGGACACCCTCGAGCGCCGCAACCAGGATGCCCACGACCTGTTGCAGCAACAAGCGCGCATCAACACCGAGTTGCAGGAGGGCCTGATGCGCACGCGCATGGTGCCTTTCGAACGCATGCTGCCGCGCCTCAAGCGTATCGTGCGCCAAGTGGCGCAGGAGCTGGGCAAGGACGTGGAGTTCATCGTCGGCAATGCCGAAGGCGAGATGGACCGCAACGTACTCGAACGCATGGCGGCGCCATTGGAACATATGCTGCGCAACGCTGTGGACCACGGCCTGGAATCCCGCGAGATACGGTTGCAGGCGGGCAAGCCGGAGAAGGGCCGTATCACCCTGGACCTGACTCACGAAGGCGGCGATATCGTCTTCGACATGCGCGACGACGGTGCCGGCGTGCCCCTTGAAGCCGTGCGGCGCAAGGCGATAAAGCGCGGCCTGCTTGGCCCTGATCAAGAGATCAGTGATCGCGACGTGCTGCAATTCATCCTGCAGCCTGGCTTCTCCACCGCGGAAAAAATCACGCAGATTTCCGGGCGCGGCGTCGGCATGGACGTGGTGCATGAAGAAGTGCGCCAGCTCGGCGGTTCGATGGTGATCGATTCGACGCCGGGGGCGGGCGTGCATTTTCGCATTCGCTTGCCGTTTACCGTGTCGGTCAATCGGGCGCTGATGGTGCAATGCGCAGACGACCAATACGCGATTCCCCTCAACACCATCGAAGGTTTGGTGCGCGTGCTGCCCCACGAGCTGGCGGGGCACTACCAGCAAGATCCGCCGCACTATGAATATGCCGGCCAGCGCTACGAGTTGTTCTACCTGGGCGACCTGCTGCACACCGTCAGCCGCCCGAAACTGCTCGGCCAGTACCAGCCGGTGCCGGTGCTGCTGGTGCACTGCAATGAACGGCGCGTGGCGGTGCATGTGGACGCCATGGCCGGAACTCGGGAGATCGTGGTCAAGGGTCTGGGCCCGCAGTTCGCCGCAGTGCAAGGTTTGTCCGGCGCGACCATTCTGGGCGATGGCCGCGTGGTGTTGATCATCGACCTGCTCGCGCATATCCGCGCCCGCCAACCGGCCATGCCGGCCCAGGCGGTGGATGCGCCGCTGATCCTCAACGACCCGCTGAAAAAGCGCCCGCTGCTAGTGTTGGTGGTGGACGACTCAGTCACCGTGCGCAAAGTCACCAGCCGCCTGCTGGAGCGCAACGGCATGAACGTGCTCACCGCCAAGGACGGCATCGACGCCATCGCCGTGCTCGAAGAACACACCCCGGACCTGATGCTGCTCGACATCGAAATGCCGCGCATGGACGGCTTCGAGGTGGCCATCCAGGTGCGCAACGACCCCCGCCTGATGCGCCTGCCGATCATCATGATCACCTCGCGCACCGGCCAGAAACATCGCGACCGCGCCATGGCCATCGGCGTCAACGACTACCTCGGCAAGCCGTACCAGGAGTCGGTGCTGCTGGAAAGCATCGCCTACTGGAGCAAGTCCCATGCTTGACCACCGCGCCAGCCAACTCACCGGCCTGCTACTGCCCCTGGCCGACCGCCACTTGGTGCTGCCCAACGTCGCCATCGCCGAGCTGATCGACTTCCAGCGCGGCGAACCGGCCAGCGATGCACCGCCGTGGTATCTGCGCCAGGTGACCTGGCGCGATCGGCAAATCCCCTTGATCAGCTTTGAAGCCGTGTGCGGTGACGCCAGCGTGACCGGCGAACGCTCGCGGATCGTGGTGTTGAATGCGTTGGGTGGCAGGCCCACGTTGAAATTCATTGCACTGGTGATTCAAGGCATCCCGCGTTCGTACAAGCTCGATAGCGAATTGAGCTATGTGGACGTGCCGCTGTGCCCGTTGGAACTGGCGGCGGTGCAGGTAGGGGAGCAGGTGGCGAAGGTGCCGGATTTGATGGGGTTGGAGGCGCTGCTGGTTGAGTCCGGCCTGGCCTGAACATAAGCCTTGTGAAATTCCAATGTGGGAGCTGGCTTGCCTGCGATGGCGGCTTGTCAGTCACTGCATCAACAACTGACCCACCGCTATCGCAGGCAAGCCAGCTCCCACACTGAATTGTGATGGCCCAAGATCTCAATCAATCCAAAACGCTGTATGAAACTTCCTGCACGCCCTTCGACATAAAAGGCTTCGGATTTTTCCTGCAAGATTTTGGGCCGCGCATGAACTTGTGGTGAGAGGTCCGCACGCCTAGTCTTCGTCCCGTCATCGCAAAAAACGGTGACACGGACGTGCAAGTCCGACGAAACTGTTTAGGCGTACGAACGCCCAGCCAACCACGGGCGTTTTTTGTGCTCGCTGCTTTATGGCGGCTGCGCGCAGGAGGTCTTCGGACCTGCTGGGTGTCCTAAACAGGCCCGGTCTTGCACACCTGCGCACGGTCGCCACCCTCATTCGCGTGCAAGCGAACGGTGGCGCTCCTTACTGACTGTTTAGGAGTTTCATCATGATCAAACCTACCCCCAATCCACCCCTCTTCACCGTAAACCCCCACCAAAACACCGAAACCCTGCTGGTCAACGCCAGCGAAACCCTGTCCTCCCTCAACGCACTCACCTACAACCTGGCTTTCGACCTGGACACTTCCCAGCGCGCCATCATGCTCGGGATTCAGCAAATGGCAGAGTTTGGTCAGTTGTTGGTCGATAGGGCACTTGAGCAAATCAGCCCTTCGCCGAAATTTTCAAACGGTCCCAAATAGGGACTGATCGGTCCTTGTTTGGGACCGATATCTAACAAGCAACACTGAGCAAATGTGGGAGGGGGCTTGCTCCCGATAGCGGTGTGTCAGTTGACAAACTTATTGCTGACTCACCGCAATCGGGAGCAAGCCCCCTCCCACATTTTTAGCTTCGTTACTCCAGGCGTAACGGTCTGTCGCTGAGCTTGATTGATGGCCCCCGAATTCACTCCTAAGGTACAGCCCCACGACAGCAAACCCCGTGGAGCGACCATGACAACAACCATCACCCCCGACTCGCGCTGGACGCGGCGGCGCGACGAGAAGCAGCGGCGGCTCGGGCTGGTCAAAAAAATTGCAGACGGGGCGGTGCTGCCCAGTGACAAGATCGTCGAGGCGCTTGAAGCGCTGATCCTCCCCGGCGACCGCGTGGTACTGGAAGGCAACAACCAGAAGCAGGCCGACTTCCTCTCGCGCTCCCTGGCCAAGGCCGACCCGGCCAAGCTCCACGATTTGCACATGATCATGCCCAGTGTCGGGCGCGCCGAGCACCTGGACCTGTTTGAAAAGGGCATCGCCCGCAAGCTCGACTTTTCCTTCGCCGGCACTCAATCCCTGCGCATCAGCCAGCTGCTGGAAGATGGCCTGCTGGAAATCGGCGCGATCCATACCTACATCGAACTCTATGCGCGTCTGGTGGTGGACCTGATCCCCAACGTGGTGCTTTCCGCCGGTTTCATGGCCGACCGCGCCGGCAATATCTACACCGGCGCCAGCACCGAAGACACCCCGGCGCTGATCGAACCCGCGGCGTTCAGCGATGGCATCGTCATTGTGCAGGTCAATCAGTTGGTGGACGACGTCACCGACTTGCCCCGCGTGGACATCCCCGCAAGCTGGGTCGATTTCGTGGTGGTGGCCGACAAGCCGTTCTACATCGAACCGCTGTTCACCCGCGACCCGCGCCATATCAAGCCGGTGCATGTGCTGATGGCGATGATGGCGATCCGTGGCATCTACGAAAAGCACAATGTGCAGTCGCTCAACCATGGCATCGGTTTCAACACCGCTGCCATCGAGTTGATCCTGCCCACCTACGGCGAATCCCTGGGGCTCAAGGGCAAGATCTGCCGTAACTGGACACTCAACCCGCACCCCACGCTGATACCCGCCATCGAAAGCGGTTGGGTCGAGAGCGTGCACTGCTTCGGCACCGAACTGGGCATGGAGAATTACATCGCCGCCCGCCCGGATGTGTTCTTCACCGGTCGCGATGGCTCGATGCGCTCCAACCGCATGTTCTGCCAATTGGCCGGCCAGTACGCGGTGGACCTGTTTATCGGCGCAACCCTGCAAGTCGATGGCGACGGCCATTCCAGCACCGTCACCCGTGGCCGCCTCGCCGGTTTCGGTGGAGCGCCGAACATGGGGCACGACCCACGCGGTCGCCGTCATGGCACACCCGCCTGGCTGGATATGCGCCACGACGATGCGCCCGAAGCCCTGCTGGAACGCGGGAAAAAACTCGTGGTGCAGATGGTCGAAACCTTCCAGGAAGGCGGCAAACCGACCTTTGTCGACACCCTCGACGCAGTAGAAGTGGCCCGCAAAAGCGGCATGCCCCTGGCGCCGATCATGATCTACGGCGACGACGTTACCCACTTGCTCACCGAAGAGGGCATCGCTTACCTCTACAAGGCGCGCTCCCTGGAAGAACGCCAGGCAATGATCGCTGCCGTCGCCGGGGTGACGGCCATCGGTATGCGCCATAACCCCAAGGACACCGTCCGTATGCGCCGCGAAGGCTTGATCGCCCTGCCCGAAGACCTGGGTATCCGCCGCACCGACGCCACTCGCGAGTTGCTGGCCGCCAAGAGCGTAGCCGACCTGGTGGAATGGTCCGGTGGCTTGTACAACCCGCCCGCCAAGTTCAGGAGCTGGTAAATGCGCGCCCTCAAACTGCATGAACTCAGCCTTGCCGATCGCCTGGCGGATATGGCCGTCGATGCGCTGATCGATGAAGCGGATTTATCGCCCAAACCCGCCCTGGTGGACCGGCGCGGCAACGGTGCCCACAGCGATTTGCACCTGGGCCTGATGCACGCGTCGGCGCTGTCGCTGTGGCCGATGTTCAAGGAAATGGCCGAGGCCGCGTTTGAATTCGGTGAAGTCGGTTTGCCCCTGCGTGAAGCCCTGGGGCGTATTGGTCGCGAAGGTGAACAAGCGATGCTCGCCACTACCAACGGCGTGAACACCCATCGCGGTGCAATCTGGGCCCTCGGTTTGCTCACCGCCGCAGCGGCCCTGGAACCACGTGGCGTCGTACTGAATGCAGCCAAGCTGGCCTTGCTCAATGACCGCCATGCCCCACAACCCATGAGCCATGGCGCCCAGGTTGCCCAGCGCTACGGCGCACGCGGTGCCCGCGAAGAAGCGCAGTTGGGCTTTCCCGCTGTGATGCAACGCGGTCTGCCGCAACTGCACAGAAGCCGCCAGCAAAACGCCGGTGAACAGAATGCCCGCCTGGACGCTTTGCTCGCGATCATGACCGAGCTGGCCGATACCTGCGTGCTCTACCGCGCCGGCACTGAAGGCCTTCAAGCCATGCAGCAAGGCGCCCAGGCTGTGCTGGATGCGGGTGGTAGCGCAACCCTCGCCGGCCGCCGCCAATTGCACGAACTGGACACCCAGCTCCTGGCCTTGAATGCCTCCCCTGGCGGCGCCGCCGACCTGTTGGCCGCCTGCCTGTTTATCGACCGCCTCGACGGAGCGTTGTGATGGAAACCTTATCTTTTGAATTTCCCGCCGGGAAGCCGCCAAAAGGTCGTGCGTTGGTGGGTTGCGTTGGCTCGGGCGACCTTGAAGTGCTGCTGGAACCGGGTACGGCCGGCATGCTGACGATCCAGGTGCAGACCTCGGTCAACGGCGCCGAGCAACGCTGGCAGCATCTGTTCGAACGTATCTTCCAAGAGCAGACGCCGCCTGCATTGAACATCGATATCCACGATTTCGGCGCTACCCCCGGCGTGGTGCGTTTGCGCCTGGAGCAGGGCTTCGAGGAGATCGGCCATGAATGACTTGCTCAACCAGCACAGTTTTGTCGAACTCGGTGCACGGCAGCGCGCCAAGGCGTTGCTGGATGCCGGCACTTACCGTGAACTGATCGACCCGTTCCAACGGGTCATGTCGCCGTGGCTCAGCCGCCAAGGCGTGGTGCCCCAGGCCGATGACGGCGTGGTGATTGCCAAGGGCAACATCGCCGGCTTGCCGGTGGTGGTCGCCGCTATCGAGGGTAATTTCCAAGGTGGCAGCCTCGGTGAAGTCGGTGGCGCAAAAATCGCGGGGGCACTGGAACTGGCCGCCGAAGACAACCGCAACGCCATACCGACCCGCGCCGTGCTGCTGCTGGAAACCGGTGGGGTGCGCTTGCAGGAAGCCAACCTGGGCCTGGCCGCGATTGCTGATATCCATGCTGCGATTGTCGACCTGCGCCAGTACCAGCCGGTGGTCGGTGTGGTGGCGGGCAGTGTCGGTTGTTTTGGTGGTATGTCCATCGCGGCCGGACTGTGCAGTTACCTGGTGGTCACCCGCGAAGCGCGCCTGGGTTTGAATGGTCCGCAAGTGATCGAGCAGGAGGCCGGCCTGGAAGAATACGACTCCCGCGACCGGCCTTTCATCTGGAGCCTTACGGGCGGCGAACAACGTTTTAACAGTGGTTTGGCCGACCGTTACGTGGCGGACGATGTGGCGCAGATCCAGCAGACCGTGAGTGCGCTGTTGCAACAAGGCGCGCCCGAACAACCACGTAGCCGCCGCGCTGATTTCTACCTGGCGCGCCTGGCCGAACTCGACACAGCGGCGCAAATCGAGCCCGCGACGGTTCGCGCTCTGTATCAGGGAGAACGCCCATGAGAGGGTTACAGTGGTTCAATGCATTGAGCGCTGGCGCAACACCCGTAGAGGGCTTGCCGGATTCGTTGAAAGTCGCAGACGGCGTATTGGGTGAGCAGGCGGTGCGCTTTATCGCGGTGGTCACCGACCCGAATAACCGCTTCCCGCGTGCGCGCAATGGCGAGGTCGGGTTGCTGGAAGGTTGGGGGCTCGCCAAGGCCGTGGATGAGGCCATCGCGGCGGGCGATAAACGCCCCATCATCGCCATCGTCGACGTGCCCAGCCAAGCCTATGGCCGTCGTGAAGAAGCCCTCGGCATCCACCAGGCCCTGGCCGCCGCTGCCGACAGCTACGCCCGCGCACGCCTGGCCGGCCACCCGGTCATCGCATTGCTGGTGGG
Source organism: Pseudomonas sp. FBCC-B545 (assembly GCF_059134095.1). Classification (NCBI taxonomy): domain Bacteria; kingdom Pseudomonadati; phylum Pseudomonadota; class Gammaproteobacteria; order Pseudomonadales; family Pseudomonadaceae; genus Pseudomonas; species Pseudomonas sp. FBCC-B545. The sequence continues at coordinate 415,437 of NZ_CP101441.1, forward strand.
CAAGGCCATGTCCGGTGCGTTTCTGGCCCATGGTTACCAGGCCAACCGCTTGATCGCCCTGCGCGACCCTGGGGTAATGGTGCATGCCATGGGCAAGGCCTCGGCGGCGCGGGTGACCTTGCGCAGTGTTGAAGAGCTGGAAGCCTTGGCCGCCAGTGTGCCGCCTATGGCCTATGACATCGACAGTTATGCCAGCCTGGGTTTGCTCTGGGAGACCTTGTCGGTGAGCCAGATTGAACAGCCGACATCGGACGATGTGGCGCGGGTCAGCGATTGCCTGGTGCAGGCGATCAAAGATGTCGTGCAACCCGATTTGAAAGGACGTTCCGGTGCGACTAATCGCGCCGCCTCAAGCCACGTACGCCAACTGCTGCGGGAACAATGGTGAACGCCCATGACTTGCTCTGGGGCATGACCCCGGCGCACCTGCCTGCGGATGCTCCGACCTGGGTGCTGGAAGCGATCGACGCCGGTCATCCGGTGGTAGTGCGTCGCGCCGTCACCGATCCGGGCCAAGTGGCGGTTGGCGTGCGTGGGCGCTTGCGTGAGCAGCGGTTTGCGGCGGTGATGCCCATAACCGCTGTGCAACGGCGCGTGGCGCCTGAAGACTTGCGCCAGGTGACCTCATCCCGGGATTTACCCGCGCTGCGGGCGCTCGCTCAACTGCGGCCAGTGCTGGCGCAGCTGGACTGGGGCGTCAGCGGCAGTGCCGGATTTGAATTGGCGAGCGGCATCGAAGCGTTGCATGCCATGAGCGATCTGGATTTGATTTTGCGCACCCCCGAACCGCTTGATCGCTTTGAGGCGCGGGCGTTGCTGGCAAAACTGGACACCGCGCTGTGCGCCGTGGACCTGCAACTGCAAACCCCGTTTGGTGCCGTTGCCTTGCGCGAATGGGCGGGCATATCTCGTCGTGTCCTGCTCAAAACCAGCAACGGCGCACACCTTGTGCTCGACCCTTGGCAGGCTGTGGCATGAGCAGCCTCCTGGTGTTTCCGGGGCAGGGCGCCCAGCGGGCGGGTATGCTCCAGGCGCTATCGGCCGAGGTTCTGGAAGAAGCCAGTGATGCCTTGGGTGAAGATGTGCGTCAGCTCGATTCGGCGCAAGCCTTGGCGAGCACGCGTGCGGTGCAACTGTGCCTGCTGATCGTCGGCGTCGCCCATGCCCGCCAGTTGCAACATACGCCTGATTACGTGGCGGGCCTGTCCATCGGTGCTTACCCAGCCGCCGTCATCGCCGGTGCCCTGGACTTCGCTGACGCGGTAAAGCTGGTGAGCCTGCGTGGCGAGCTGATGCAGCAGGCTTATCCACAGGGCTACGGCATGACCGCCCTGATTGGCCCTGAATTATCCAGCGTCGAGGCGCTGCTGGCGGATATCCACAGTCCACTGACCCCGGTGTACCTGGCCAATATCAACGCCGACAACCAGACCGTCATTGCCGGTAGTGATGAAGCCATGAAGCGCGTTGCTGAACGTATCAAAGGCAACGGCATCGCCAAGCGCCTGGCCGTCAGCGTGCCGTCCCACTGCGCGTTGCTGGAACAGCCGGCTCAGGTCCTGGCCCAAGCCTTCGTGCCGCTCAAGGCGCCGCGCATCACCTACCTGAGCAGCACCCGCGCACGACCCATCCACAACCCCGAGCAACTGCGCGACGACCTGGCCTTCAACATGTGCCGTGTCGTCGACTGGCGCGGCACCGTGCAAAGCGCCTACGAGCGTGGCGTACGCCTGCAGATCGAACTGCCCCCGGGCGCGGTGCTCACCGGTCTGTCACGGCGGGTCTTCGACCAAGGCACGGTGATCGCCTGCGAAGGCGCACGCCTGGATACCTTGCAGGCCCTGCTGCAAGAGGAGGAACGCCGCCACCGATAAAGCAGCACCCAAGGCTTTCGAAGCACAAAAACAACAATTTCGAACGAGCACTTTGAGGACAACAATAATGATTATCTACGGTGTGGCGTTTCTGGCGCTGTGTACATTGGCTGGCCTGTTTATCGGTGAGCTGCTGGGCAAATGGATGGGTATCCCGGCCAACGTCGGCGGGGTGGGTATCGCCATGTTGCTGTTGATCGGCCTGGGCAGTTACCTCGGTAAGCGCGGCTTGTTTACCGGCAAGTCGGAGCAGGGCGTGAGCTTTTGGGCCGCGATCTATATCCCGATTGTGGTGGCGATGGCGGCCCAGCAAAACGTATATGGCGCCATCAGCGGCGGGCCCATGGCAATTCTGGCCGGAACCATCGCAGTGGTGCTGGGCTTTGCCCTGGTGCCGGTGTTGGTACGCATCGGCAACCGTGAGCCTGCTGCGGTTGTTCCCACCAAAGAAGCCGGGTGATCGCCATGTACGAATCGATGATGAAAGTGATCACCGGCTACGGCTTGATCAGTGGTTTTGCCGTGATCGGCCTGACCATGTGGGTCTCCTACTGGATGTCAGACACCTTTACCAAAGGCCGCCTGCATGGCTCGGCCATCGCCATCCTGCTGGGCTTGGTGCTGTCGTATGTGGGCGGGGCCTTTACCGGCGGCTCGAAAGGGGTGGTGGATATTCCGCTGTTGTCAGGTATCGGCCTGTTGGGCGGTGCCATGCTGCGGGACTTTGCCATTGTCGCCACGGCGTTTGGCGTGAGTGTCGATGAGCTCAAGCGCGCTGGGTATGTTGGCGTACTGGCGTTGTTTGTCGGCGTGGGTTCGTCGTTTATTGCCGGGGTCGGAGTGGCGATGGCGTTCGGTTATACCGATGCGGTGAGCCTCACCACCATCGGCGCCGGGGCCGTGACCTATATCGTCGGCCCGGTGACCGGCGCGGCGATCGGGGCCAGTTCCGAGGTGATGGCGCTGTCCATTGCCGCCGGGTTGATCAAGGCGATTCTGGTGATGGTGATGACGCCGTTCGTGGCGCCGCTGATCGGGCTGAACAACCCGCGCAGTGCGGTGATCTTCGGTGGTTTGATGGGCACTTCCAGCGGTGTGGCGGGCGGGTTGGCGGCGACTGATCCGAAGCTGGTGCCGTATGGCTGCCTGACGGCGGCGTTCTATACGGCGCTGGGGTGTCTGCTGGGGCCGTCGTTGTTGTTTCTGGTGATGAGGGGGTTGGTGGGCTGACCTGAGGATTTTCAGTGTCTGGACTGGCGCTATCGGGGGCAAGCCCCCTCCCACATTTGAAATGCAGTCCAATGTGGGAGGGGGCTTGCCCCCGATAGCGGTCTCAAACTTGCCGATTGGCATACATCCGACATTCCGCCAGCAGCGCCAGCAGGTTCGGGTCGCGTTCCTTGGCCTTCAGGAACACTACGCCGATATGCTGCTGCAACCGATACCTGGGTTGCAGCGGTATCAGCTTCACGCGGTTCTCATACACCGCTGCAATCCGCCCCGGCAGCAGCGCATAACCCACCCCTGAACTGACCATGCTCAGCAAGGTGAAGATATCGTTCACCTGCATCGCCACCTTCGGCTCGAACCCCGCTTGCTTGAACACCCGGTTGCCGTCCTGGTGCGTGGCGAAGCCCTGGGTGAGGGTGATGAAGGTAGCGTCGCGTACATCGGCCAGGTCGATTTCCTGGTTGCGGTCCAGTGGGGAATCGGCCGGAGTGGCCAGGAAAATGTCATCGCTGAACAGGGCGATCTGCTCACAGTCGGGGTCGTTGGCGTGTTCGTCGAGGGAGATGAGGATCGCGTCGACTTCCATGTTCTTGAGTTTGTAGAGCAGGTCGAAATTGGAGCCGAGGATCAGATCGATATTGAGTTCGCTGCGGCGGATCTTCAGGCCCATGATCAGTTGCGGTACGGTTTTTACCGTCAGCGAATACAGCGAGCCGAGTTTGAAACGCTCGGCGGAGAAGCCGGCGGCTTCGCGGGTCAGGCGTACGCTGTCGACCACATCGGCCACCAGTTTCTGTGCGCGTTCTTCAAGCACATAGGCGCTTTCCAGCGGGGTGAGGTTGCGACCTTCGTGTTTGAACAGCGGGCAGCGCAGGGCATTTTCCAGGGAGTGGATGGCGCGATGAACGCTGACGTTGCTGGTTTGCAACTCGGCGGCGGCGCGGGCCAGGTTGCCGGTGCGCATGAACGCCAGGAAGATTTCCAGCTTCTTGAGGGTAAACTCTTCGTCGATCAGCATGGCCGTGGGCTCTTGTTCGATTACCTATAATTGTGCCCGCAAACGCGTGCGCCGTCCTCGGAACGTCACAAGCCGCTTGCACTCTTATGCGCAAGGCTGGACGCTTGCCAGCCTGTTCTTGAAGGTTATGGGGAGGTCGGTGACAGATGTACCACGGGGAACGATTCAACGCCTGGAGCCATTTGCTCGGTGCAGTCGCGGCGTGTATTGGCGCCGTGTGGATGTTGGTGGTGGCAAGCCTGGACGGCAGCCCCTGGAAGATCGTCAGCGTGGCGATCTACGGCTTTACCCTGATGGTGCTGTACAGCGCGTCGACGGTGTACCACAGCGTGCAGGGGCGGCGAAAAGCGATCATGCAGAAGGTCGATCATTTTTCCATCTACCTGCTGATCGCCGGCAGCTACACGCCTTTTTGCCTGGTGACCCTGCGCGGGCCGTGGGGCTGGACGCTGTTCGGGATTGTGTGGGGGCTGGCGGTGATCGGCATCCTGCAAGAGATCAAGCCGCGCTCGGAGGCGCGGATTCTGTCCATTGTGATTTATGCCGTGATGGGCTGGATCGTACTCGTGGCAGTCAAGCCGCTGATGGCGGCGCTGGGTACGGCGGGGTTCATCTGGTTGGCGTCGGGCGGGGTGTTGTATACCGTCGGTATTATCTTTTTTGCCCTGGAGGACCGCCTGCGCCATTCCCATGGGATCTGGCATCTGTTTGTCATCGGCGGCAGCCTGCTGCATTTCGTGGCGATCATGCATTACGTGCTCTGAATGAAGGGGACATTCTTAAAGGCGCTCGAGCAACGCACGTGCCCGGTTGCCGAAGATATGCAACAGGTCGGCCAACATATGCGGAGGCGGTTCGTTGGCGCGGGTCAGGGCGTACAGGGTGATCGGCAACTGCGGGACAAGCGTGCGAATGCACATCGTCGTCATGGACGCACCGAGGGCTGTGAAGGGATCAATCACCGTTATTCCCGCACCGGATTCAACCATGGCCCGGGCCAGGGAATAGGTTTGTACGGAAATGCTTATTTGTGGCGGTGGGTCAATATTTTCCAGGTAACTGTCGAGCTTTGCCGCCAACGGATCAGCGCTGGAAAGACCAATCAGCGACGTATTCGCCAGTTCGGCCAAAGGCAATGGCTGGCTTGATTCAGCCTCAGGCCAGTAAGCCTTGGAGGCCAACGCTACCAGCGCCCCGTTCGCCAGTATCTGGCTGGTGAGCCCCGGGTGGCCGGAGAAATTGAGGGTCAGTGCCAGGTCGATTTCGCGCATCAACAACTGCTGCACCAGCTCGCGGCTATGGTCGCTGGACAGCTCACAGACCATGTCCGGGTAGCTGCGCTTCCACTCAAGGATTGACGGTGGCAGCAGCGACTGTGCCAGCGCCGGGATGGCGCCGATGCGCACGCTTTGTTCAGGCGTATGGCGCAAGCTCTTGGCCAGCCGTTGCACCCCTTGCAGACTCGTTGTGACTTTCTCGACTTCGCTTTCCAAGGCCAGGGCTTCCGGTGTGGGCTGTAACTTGCCACGCACCCTTAGAAACAACGGAAAGCCGAGCTGCAATTCGGCGTGCTGAAGCACCTTGGTCACCGCTGGTTGCGAGACGTGCAGCAACTGCGCGGCGGCGCTGACGGAGCCGGTCTGGCGGATGGCCTGGAAGATTTCGATATGTCGCAGACGCATGGGTTTTCATAACCTTAGCTTATAGGTGGCTTACCTTTATTCATTGTTCAACTTTTGTCACTTGAACCTACTCTGGAATTCGTTTCAATCCATGTGAGGTGTCAATATGGCAAGGCGAGTATGTATCATCGGTGGCGGTGTCATCGGGTTGGCGAGTGCCTATGCATGTGTGCGTGCAGGCATGGAAGTCACCTTGGTCGAAGCGCAAAAAAAACTGGGTAATGTCACCAGTTTTGCGAATGGTGGCCAACTGTCCTACCGCTATGTCACCCCCCTTGCCGATGCTGGTGTACCACTCAAGGCGCTTGGCTTTCTGCTGCGCTCGGAGTCTCCCCTGAAGCTCAGGCCCCGGCTGGACCTTTCACAATGGCGCTGGCTCGCCTCTTTCCTCGGCGCCTGCCGCTCCTCGGTAAACCGTACAAACTCCGCACATTTGCTTCGCCTGGCAGCGATGAGCCAGGACGTCCTGAACCGCTGGCGGGTAGAGGACCATCTGGAGGGGTTCAACTGGAAGCGCAATGGAAAACTGGTGACCTTCCGTTCCGCTGACAGCTTCGCGCAGGGGCGGCGCAAATTGACTGACCCCCTCCAGCAACAAGTGCTATCGGCCGAAGACTGCCGCAAGCTTGAACCGTCCCTGATGGAGGGGACCTTTGTCGGCGGTATTTACAACCCTAATGAAGAGGTTGCCGATTGCCATGCATTTTGCCAGCAGCTTGGCGGGCATTTGGAGGCATCGGGACGCTGCCGCATTGTCTACGGGCGCAAAGTATTGCGTGTCCATGAGGCGTTTAATACAGCTGTAGCCGTGGAGCTTGAGGACGAAGTCATCCCTGTGGAGAACCTGATCCTGGCAGCCGGTCACAACAGTTCGAGCCTGGGTCTGCCAGGTATGCGTCTACCGCTTTACCCCCTCAAGGGCTACAGCCTCAGCGTGCCCATCGGCGAGCAGCACAGTGCGCCAACGGTCAATGTGACCGATTACGACCGCAGGGCTGTGTATGCCCGGATCGGCGATCAGTTACGTGTCGCCGCCATGGTCGACATGGTGGGTTTCAACAGCGCCCCGGAGCCCAAGCGCCTGGCGGTGATAAAACGCTTGGCCCGCCAGACGTTTCCGATGGGCGGCAACTATGACGCTGCGGTTGAATGGGCAGGGATGCGGCCAGCGACGCCCACCGGCCTGCCTCTGATTGGTGCCAGTTCCTATCGCAATCTGTGGCTCAACCTGGGGCATGGCGCTCTTGGCTTCACGCTCGCGTGCGCCAGCGGCCAGTTGCTGGCCGAAATGATTGCAGAGCGGTCGACTTCGATTGACGCACATGTGTTTCTTCCCAAGGCGGCCTGACCTTTGGTTGTTGGAGTGTAAAGAGATGAATAACGATGCCTGGATCGGCTGGCTGCCGACTCGAACTATAGCTATAGCCAGCGGGACTACCCTATGCAAAAAACAGCGGTAAACCGTTGCATTTTCAAGGTCTGCATTTTCGCTTCGCTGACGCTGGGACTACCCCTGGCGTCAGCGAGCGAATCCAGCGCAACCTTGAAAAAAATCACTGCCAGCCAGCAAATTTCCGTTGGCTATCGTGATGCGTCAGTGCCGTTCTCGTATATAGGCGATCAGAGCGGCAAGCCGATGGGGTATTCGGTGGACCTCACCCACAGGATCGTCGAGCGCGTCCGGGAACAGGCCGGCCTGAAAAACTTGCGTGTGAATTATCGCCTGGTGACGTCCCAGACCCGGATCCCATTGGTACAGAACGGCACCGTTGACCTGGAGTGTGGCTCCACCGGAGTGACCGCCGAACGGCAGAAGCAGGTGGCATTTTCCTATGGGTTTATCTATGTGAAGGGGCAGTTACTGACGGCCAGGACCAGCGGCATCCACGGACTCTCCGACCTCAAGGGCAAGAACGTGGTGACCACCGCCGGCACCACCAACGAACGCTTCCTCAAACGCTACAACGCCGAGCATCAGAGCAATATGTTCGTCATCAGCGCCAAGGACCACGGCGAAGCGTTCAAGATGCTGGAGACCGGCCGTGCGGTGGCGTTCTATATGGACGATGCGCTGCTCTACGGCGAACGCGCCAAGGCCAGGGACCCACACCATTGGGTGGTCGTGGGCAAGGAGCAATCGCGGGAGATCTACAGCTGCATGGTGCGCAAGGATGACCCACAGTTTCTCGCGGTGGTTAACCAGGCCCTGGGCGACCTTTACCGCTCGGGGGCGATCAACGGGATTTACCAGCGCTGGTTCGAGCAGCCGATTCCACCGAACGGCTTGAACCTGGAGTTTCCGATGACCAGTGAGTTGAAGGCGATCATTGCCAGCCCGGTCAGCGACCCGGTGGAGTGATCACCTCATCCACCTTTAGAAGTCGCCCCAGAGCTGCTGCGCAACGGCCAGCGCCACCACCGGCGCGGTTTCGGTACGTAATACTCGCGGCCCCAATCGCGCGGCATGGAAGCCAGCGCCCTGGGCGGTTTCGACTTCTCCATCCGTCAAGCCACCTTCCGGCCCGATCAGGAACGCCAGCCGCGATGGCTTGGCATGGCTGATCATCGGCTCGGCCACCGGGTGCAGCACCAGCTTCAGGTCGGCCTCGACCTGCTTGAGCCAGTCTGCCAGCAGCAACGGCGCATGAATCACCGGCACCGTCGAACGCCCACATTGCTCGCAGGCGCTGATTGCCACTTGGCGCCAGTGCAGCAGACGCTTGTCGGCGCGCTCGTCCTTGAGGCGCACTTCGCAGCGCTCGGTGAAGATCGGCGTGATCGCGTTGACGCCCAGTTCAGTGGCTTTCTGGATCGCCCAATCCATACGCTCGCCCCGGGACAGGCCCTGGCCGAGGTGGACGTGCAGCGGTGATTCGGCCTGACCGGCAAAGCACTCCGTCAGTTGTACGGTAACGCGCTTTTTACCGACTTCCAGCAAGGTGCCCCGGAACTCCTGGCCAGAACCGTCGAACAATTGCACGGCATCGGCTTCACCCATGCGCAACACACGGCTGATGTAATGCGCCTGGGCTTCGGGCAGTTCATGGTCGCCGAGGCTCAGCGGGGCGTCGGTGAAAAAGCGGGACAGTCTCATTTCTGTTCTCTGAAAAGGTGTATGTAGGCAATCAACCCGGATCACGGAAGCCTGGGTGAAAATCTTTCGGCACTGCCACACTGACTTTGCTGTTAGTGGCGATATCAATCCCCTCGCTGGCCACCTCGGCCAGGAAGTCGATCTGCTCAGGTGTAATCACATAGGGCGGCAGGAAGTACACCACGCTGCCCAACGGCCGCAACAGCGCGCCGCGTTCCAGGGCATGCTCGAAAACCTTCAGGCCACGGCGTTCCTGCCATGGGTAGGCAGTCTTGGTGGCTTTGTCCTGCACCATCTCGATGGCCAGCACCATGCCGGTCTGGCGGACTTCCGCGACATGGGGATGGTCGACCAGGTGCGCGGTGGCGGTCGCCATGCGCTGGGCCAGGGCCTTGTTGTTTTCGATGACGTTGTCTTCTTCAAAGATATCCAGCGTCGCCAAGGCCGCCGCGCACGCCAACGGATTGCCGGTGTAACTGTGGGAGTGCAGGAAGGCGCGCAGGGTCGGGTAGTCGTCGTAGAACGCGTCGTAGACATCGTCGGTGGTGACCACGGCGGCCAGTGGCAGGTAACCGCCGGTGAGGGCTTTGGACAGGCACAGGAAGTCAGGGCGGATGCCGGCCTGTTCACAGGCGAACATGCTGCCTGTGCGACCGAAGCCCACGGCGATTTCGTCGTGGATCAGGTGCACGCCGTAGCGGTCGCAGGCTTCGCGTAACAGCTTGAGGTACACCGGGTGGTACATGCGCATGCCGCCTGCACCCTGGATCAACGGCTCGACGATCACGGCGGCGACGGTCTCGTGGTGGTCGGCCAGGGTCTGTTCCATGGCCAGGAACATGTTGCGCGAATGTTCTTCCCAGCTCATGCCGTCGGGGCGCAGGTAGCAGTCCGGGCTCGGCACCTTGATGGTGTCGAGCAGCAGCGCCTTGTAGGTTTCGGTAAACAGCGGCACGTCGCCCACCGACATCGCGGCGATGGTTTCGCCATGGTAGCTGTTGGTCAGGGTGACGAAGCGTTTCTTGTTTGGCAGGCCACGGTTGAGCCAGTAGTGGAAGCTCATCTTCAATGCGACTTCGATGCAGGATGAGCCGTTATCAGCATAGAAGCAGCGGGTCAGGCCCTCAGGCGTCATCTGCACCAGGCGCTCGGACAGCTCGATCACCGGCTGGTGGCTGAAACCGGCGAGGATCACGTGCTCCAGCTGATCGACCTGGTCCTTGATGCGTTGGTTGATGCGTGGGTTGGCGTGGCCAAACACATTGACCCACCAGGAACTGACGGCATCGAGGTAGCGCTTGCCTTCGAAATCTTCCAGCCATACGCCTTCACCGCGCTTGATCGGGATCAGCGGCAGTTGCTGGTGGTCTTTCATCTGGGTGCAGGGATGCCACAGCACCGCGAGGTCGCGTTGCATCCACTGGTTATTCAAGCCCATCGGTTATCTCCTCGAAGCGGTCCTGCGGCTGGCGCAGGCGAAACAATCGCGCAAGCCTATGCAATGGTGGCGCCTGTCACAAGCCATTGTGGGGCAATTGACGGTAAATGCAGGACGGTCTGTCACGTTTCTTGGGAATAGTCTTAATCCCTTGTTAATTTATGATACCTAGCCTCTTCATCGTATTTCTCGATATTTCAAAGCGAAATTTTCCGCTTTAATTCGATAGGTAAAACGCTAGTCTTGGGCACAGTTCTTACGGGATTAAGTACATGCAGCTACGCAATTCGCCCGCCCGCTATGGCTGGGTCAGCATGGTTCTACACTGGGGCGTTGCCCTGGTGGTGTTTGGTTTATTCGCATTGGGCCTGTGGATGGTCGGCCTCGACTACTACAGCGCCTGGCGCAAAGATGCACCTGACTTGCACAAGAGCATTGGCATCACGCTATTCGCCATCATGCTGGTACGTATCGTCTGGCGCCTGATCAGCCCGCCGCCACCGCCGCTGGCCAGCTATAGCCGTATGACGCGGATCGGTGCTGCATTTGGGCACGCGTTCCTGTATCTGGGGCTGTTTGCCGTGATGATTGCCGGTTACCTGATTTCCACCGCCGACGGTGTCGGTATCCCGGTGTTTGGCCTGTTTGAAATTCCTGCCCTGGTTTCCGGTCTACCGGACCAGGCAGATACCGCCGGTTGGGTGCATCTATACCTGGCCTGGGTGTTGGTGGTCTTCGCCGGGTTGCATGGCGTGGCTGCGTTGAAACACCACTTTATCGATCGTGATGCGACCCTGACACGAATGCTGGGGCGCAAAGCCTGATGTTCAACCTCGACTCACAAGGAATAGAAAGCATGTTGAAAAAAACACTCGCTGCTCTGGCAATCGGTTCTGCCCTGCTGTCCGCTGGTTCGGCGATGGCCGCTGACTACGTGATCGACAAGGAAGGCCAGCATGCCTTCGTCGATTTCAAGATCAGCCACCTGGGCTACAGCTACATCACCGGTACCTTCAAGGACCTGGACGGCAAGTTCAGCTTTGACGCTGCCAAGCCAGAAGACGCCAAGATTGAAATGAATGTCCGTACCGCCAGCGTGTTCTCCAACCACGCCGAGCGCGACAAGCACGTCAATAGCGCAGACTTCCTGGAATCGGGCAAATTCCCTGACGCCAAGTTCGTCTCCACCAGCGTCAAGCCAACCGGGAAGAACGCTGATGGCAAGCAGACTGCTGATGTCACTGGCGACCTGACCTTCCATGGCGTAACCAAGCCTATCGTGGTCAAGGCTACGTTCCTGGGCGAAGGCAAGGATCCATGGGGCGGCTACCGTGCAGGCTTTGAAGGCACCACCTCGATCAGCCGTAAAGAGTTCGTTCCGAAGGGCATGGACGTAGGTCCACAGTCCGACGTGGTTCAGCTGTACATCACCTTTGAAGGTGTGAAAGCGAAGTAATGCTCCGTATGTAGGAGCGAGCTTGCTCGCGAAAAACGTAGAGACACCGCGTTTTTTCAGGCTGCCAGCTTTATCGTTGACGACCTTCGCGAGCAAGCACGTTCCTATAGGCAAAAAAAACCCGTATCTCGCGATACGGGTTTTTTTTATGCCTCGCGGTTGCGAGTCAGCAGTGCCGGTTTTTCACCACGAGGACGGCCGGGCAGTTGGTCCAACTGCTCGGGTGTCGGGAAGCGATCAGCTTTCGACTCCTTATGGATGATCTTCGGCGCCGGGCCACCACGCGGGTTTTGCACCGCGGGCTCAGACAGGCGTGGCTGGTCGTCACGGGCCGGGCGGCGGTTGTTGCTGCGCGAATCTTCGCGACGCGCCTGGCCGTCACGCGGTGCACCATTACGCGGGCCGCTGCGCTTGGCAGGCGGAGTACCGGTGCTGCCGCCGCTGCTGTTGCGCGGGCCGTTCTGGCGACCGCCCTGAGGCTGGCCGCCACGGGGAGCACCCGCACCGGCGCCTTGTGCCGGGGCACCTGGACGACGGCCACGGCCCTGGGCCGGCTTGGCCTGCGGCACGTAGTCGACGCGGTTACCAAAGTTATCCACATCGTCGTCGAGGAACTCGTCCGGGGCACGGTCAGCGGCGGCGCGTGGCGGCTGGCTCGGCTGGCGCTGTTCGCGGGCCGGGGTGCCTTCACGTGGCTTCTGCTCGCGGGCCGGGCGTTCGCCACGGCTGCTGCTTGCGGACTTTTCCTTGCCCTTGTCCTTGCCCTTGTCGCGACGACCACCGCCACCACCGCCACCGTTCGGGCCATCGCCCTTCGGACCGCGTGGGTTGCGTGGGTTGCGCACGTCCGGACGCTCGCGCGCTTCAGGCTTCTCGGCCTCTACGGCGCTGGCATCGAAGCCCATCAGGTCGCCGTCGGCGATCTTCTGCTTGGTCATGCGCTCGATGCTTTTAAGCAGTTTTTCTTCGTCCGGCGCGACCAGGGAAATGGCCTCGCCCGAACGACCGGCGCGGCCAGTACGGCCGATACGGTGCACATAGTCTTCATCGACGTTGGGCAACTCGAAGTTGACCACGTGTGGCAACTGGTCGATATCCAGGCCGCGGGCGGCGATATCGGTGGCGACCAGGATACGTACTGAGCCGGCCTTGAAATCTGCCAGGGCCTTGGTGCGTGCGTTCTGGCTCTTGTTACCGTGGATGGCTACGGCAGTGAGCCCGTGTTTGTCCAGGTACTCGGCCAGGCGGTTGGCGCCGTGCTTGGTGCGGGTGAACACCAGCACCTGTTCCCAAGCGCCGTGGGTGATCAGGTGTGCCAACAGCGAGCGCTTGTGGCTGGCGGCCAGGCGGAATACGCGTTGCTCGATACGCTCGACCGTGGTGTTCGGCGGCGTGACCTCGATGCGTTCCGGGTTATGCAGCAGCTTGCCGGCCAGGGCGGTGATGTCCTGGGAGAACGTCGCCGAGAACAGCAGGTTTTGACGTTTGGCTGGCAGGCGGGCGAGGACCTTCTTCACGTCATGGACAAAGCCCATGTCGAGCATGCGGTCGGCTTCGTCCAGCACGAGGATTTCCACGTGGGACAAATCGACGCTGCCCTGGCCGCACAGGTCGAGCAAACGGCCGGGGCAAGCCACCAGCACATCGACGCCACGGGACATGGCCTGAACCTGTGGGTTCATACCGACGCCGCCGAAGATGCAGGCGCTGACGAACTTCAAGTCGCGGGCATACAGCTTGAAGCTGTCATGCACCTGGGCTGCGAGTTCGCGGGTTGGGGTCAGGACCAGTACGCGCGGTTGGCGCGGGCCATGACGCTGGGATTTGTCCGGGTGACCGTTGGGAAACAACCGCTCCAGGATCGGGAGGGCGAAACCGCCGGTTTTACCAGTACCTGTCTGAGCCGCGACCATCAGGTCGCGACCTTGCAACACGGCGGGAATGGCCCGCTGTTGCACCGGAGTAGGCTCGGTATAGCCCGCCGCCTCGATGGCGCGGACTAAAGCCTCGGAGAGACCGAGGGAAGCAAAGGACATGAGTAATCCTGTTTTAGTTAGGGCTTGGCCCAAAGGGATAATCTTGCCGGGCGTGAATGGCGCTTAGGGGAGCGCAATCCCGTCCGGTCCTGCTGCGTCTGGCGGGCACGCCACCGGCTCGCGCGGGCTGCAAAGCTGCGCAGTAGCTGGGTTGGGTGCCTTTTTCAAGACCCGAGCGGCCGGGCGTAAGCCTGGCGGAAAGGCCGGAGTATAACAGAGCAATCACTGCGCGCTGCTTTCCTGCTGCTCAACGGCACGTCCTGACGCTGATATAGGCGCCGTTTGTGTGTGCATTCCACCATATTTGGCGCTCAAGGCGGCATAGGCCGGCTCTTGCTTGAAGCGCTTGAGCTCGGCGGCAAAGCGTTGTACCAGCAGGTCCATGCCCGCGCCGCGCCGCACCGCGAGAAATTGCGGCTGGCGGCTGACCACCACCGACGCCTGGCTGACCTTGCCCTCAAGGCCCAGCGCCTTGATCACGTGTTGTCCCACCCGTCGGTCAGTAACCACCATATCGATGCGCCCGAGCATGAGCTTGCCGAAATTGGCTTCATGGCTGGGTGCGGGCTCACGCTCAAAGGCGCTGGACTCGCTGAATGCATCGCCATAGAGGTAGCCGGGGGAAACACCGACGGTCAGGCCGCGCAGGTCATCGAGGGTTTCGGCGGGATGCGGGCGTTCGTTGGCGTAGAACAGTACGAATTCAACGTCCGACAATGGCTCGCCGGGGTAGAGCAGCAGGGCGTCACGGTCGCGGCTGTGGAAAATATCCAGCGCGCCGTCGGCGTGGCCCTGATCGAGCATCGCCAGGCAGCGCTTCCAGGGCAGGAACTGCCATTGCACCTCGACGCCCAGGCGCTGGAACACGATCACGGTGGTTTCATAGTCCAGGCCAGCCATGCGGCCGTGGTCGTCGTAGACGTAGGGGGCCCAGGGCTCGGTAACAATGCGCAATTTCTCGCCATTAGCGGCCAGGCTCAGGCAAGCAAAAAGCGCAGCGATCAACAGCTTGAAAATGACGGGCATGCCCTCAGGTTACGACGCTCATGGGCGAAAGAGAAGCTCTGGCATGCGCATTGGCGGACGGTCCTATTTCGCCGGAACGTCCAGCAGGTGTTCGTGGATCGCGGCGCGGCGCTCACCCAGAATCAGGCGCACCACGGGGTTGGCGAACCAGTGTTCCAACTGGTGGGCATCGAGCGGGCGCTTCTGGCGCTCCTCCTGGTTTTGTCGGGCCTTATCCCACCACACCGGGCCGCAGGCCTGGTCGAATTCGTTTTCGTGTTCGTAGCAGCCGTAAAGAATTTCGCGAATAAACTGTTGCTGATGCTTGGGCAGCAGCAGGGTAATGAGCTTGTACATCAAGCGCTGCAAGCGTGGCGGGCGCGGCAGGTGCGAGGAAACCTGCCGCGTGTCGGCCAGGGCTTGGGCACTGGTAGGGGCGCTGGCGTGCTTGGCGATCCACGCCTTGACCTTGGCCCGGAACAACTGCTTGCGGCTCCAGTAATGATGGATCAGGTCCGGGCACTCGCGCACGTTGACGGTGCGATAGGCGGCGATGGACAGGCAGAACTCTTCCAGGGTGTACGCGCCCTGGGCATGGGGGAACAGCTCATCCATCAATTCGATGGAGCGATCGAGGATGTGCGCATCCTGCTGGGTCAGGCCCATGACGCCGGAATTGAGGGTCATCATTTCATCGTCGGCCACGCCCATATCCAGCAGGCGCTGGCGCAGAGCAGTGTAGAGGACGCTTTCGTGATTATCGCCGTACTTGGTGTAGAAGGCATTGCACAGCAGGGTGCCGGGCTGGACGCGTTCGAACAGAGCCATGGGCGAATGGTGGAAGAAGGTGTCGGTGTCGATCAGCAGCGCCACCGGGGACTCTTGCAACACCTGGCGCAGCACCACGTGTTTGGTGCGGAAGTGATAGCCGTGGGGCTCGCTCCAGCGTTTGCGAGTGGCCTCGTCGAGAGGGCGCACGCGCACCGGCAGCAGGCGATAAGGTTCGGGATTGTCGCTGAATACCTGAATGTCTACGTTTGCGTCCGCAGTCTCCTGCAGGAACGCAAGTGCGCTGGCGATGCTGAATACCGCCTCCTGGTGGTAGGTCTCGGCACCGAAGACCAGGTAGACCAGCTGCGGGCGGGAAGGCGAGGACACTGTATTCATGGACTACGGGGTTCCGTGGGTAACGTAAAACGACAAAGGCCCTCGTCTGGACGAGGGCCTTGGCACAACCGGACAAGCCTTAGCGTGGCAGCTTGAGGTTGTTCCAAATGGCGAGGCTGGGTTCAGCCTGGTTCAGGGTATAGAAATGCAACCCTGGCGCGCCACCTTGCAACAATTGCTCACACATCTCGGTAATGACCTGCTCGCCGAACGCCTGGATGCTTTTGACATCGTCGCCATAGGCTTCCAGTTGTTTGCGCACCCAGCGTGGGATCTCGGCGCCGCAGGCGTCGGAAAAGCGCGCCAGCTTGCTGTAATTGGTGATTGGCATGATGCCCGGCACGATCGGGATGTTCACACCCATCGCCCGTACACGCTCGACGAAGTAGAAGTAGCTGTCGGCGTTGAAGAAGTACTGGGTAATCGCACTGTTGGCGCCAGCATTGGCCTTGCGCACGAAATTCTGCAAATCGTCCTCGAAATTGCGCGCCTGGGGGTGCATTTCCGGGTAGGCGGCCACTTCGATATGGAAGTGATCGCCGCTTTCTTCGCGGATGAAGCTCACCAGCTCGTTGGCGTAGCGCAGCTCGCCGCTGGCCATGCCCATGCCGGAGGGTAGGTCGCCACGCAGGGCGACGATACGCTGGATGCCGGCTTGCTGGTAATGGGTCAGCAGGCCGCGCAGGTCGTCCTTGCTGTCGCCCACGCACGACAAGTGCGGAGCGGCGGGAATTTTGACTTGGCTTTCCAGCTGCAGCACGGTGTTGATGGTGCGGTCGCGGGTCGAACCACCGGCACCGTAGGTGCAAGAGAAGAAGTCAGGGTGGTAGCTGGCCAACTGCTTGGCAGTCGCCATCAGTTTTTCATGCCCAGCATCGGTCTTGGTCGGGAAGAACTCGAAGCTGTAGCGACGGTCTTGGGACATGGTCATACCCTTTGAAACCCAGAATTGCGGAGTGTGTACACCGTCGATGTGGGAGGGGGCTTGCTCCCGATGGCGGAGTGTCAGTTAATAAATATATTGACTGACCCACCGCCATCGGGAGCAAGCCCCCTCCCACATTAAAGCCCACTCCCCCACAGGGAGAGTGGGCAGCAGGTGTATCAGTAGCGGTAAGCGTGCGGCTTGAACGGACCTTCAACCGTCACGCCGATGTAGTCGGCCTGGGTCTTGGTCAATTGAGTCACCACGCCGCCGAAGCCGCGGACCATTTCCAGGGCCACTTCTTCGTCGAGTTTCTTCGGCAGTACTTCCACGGTCAGGCGCTCGGCTTTCTGGGCTGGCGACAGGTCGGCGTACTTCTGTTGGAACAGGAAGATCTGCGCCAGTACCTGGTTGGCGAACGAGCCATCCATGATCCGGCTTGGGTGGCCAGTGGCGTTGCCCAGGTTAACCAGGCGGCCTTCGGCCAGCAGGATCAGGTAGTCATCGTTCTGCGGGTCGAACTGGCCGGCACCGGTACGGTGAACCTTGTGGACCTGCGGCTTCACTTCTTCCCATGCCCAGTTCTTGCGCATGAAGGCGGTATCGATCTCGTTGTCGAAGTGGCCGATGTTGCACACCACGGCGCGCTTTTTCAGGGCCTTGAGCATGTTCGCATCGCACACGTTCACGTTACCGGTGGTGGTGACGATCAGGTCGATCTTGCCCAGCAGGGCTTTGTCGATGCTTGCTTCGGTGCCGTCGTTGATGCCGTCGATGAACGGTGAAACCACTTCGAAACCGTCCATGCAGGCTTGCATGGCGCAGATCGGGTCGACTTCGGAAACCTTGACGATCATGCCTTCCTGGCGCAGGGACTGGGACGAACCCTTGCCCACGTCACCGTAGCCGATCACCAGGGCTTGCTTGCCCGACAGCAGGTGGTCGGTACCGCGCTTGATCGCGTCGTTCAGGCTGTGACGGCAGCCATACTTGTTGTCGTTCTTGCTCTTGGTTACCGAGTCGTTGACGTTGATGGCCGGGATTTTCAGCTCGCCCTTGGCCAGCATGTCCAGCAGACGGTGTACGCCTGTGGTGGTTTCTTCGGTCACGCCGTGGACGCGGTCGAGGATCTGCGGGTACTTCTTGTGCAGCAGCTCGGTCAAGTCACCGCCGTCGTCGAGGATCATGTTGGCATCCCATGGCGCGCCATCCTTGAGGATGGTTTGCTCCAGGCACCACTCGTACTCTTCTTCGGTCTCGCCCTTCCAGGCAAATACCGGGATACCGGCGGCAGCGATAGCGGCAGCGGCCTGGTCCTGAGTCGAGAAGATGTTGCAGGACGACCAACGCACTTCGGCACCCAGGGCAACCAGGGTCTCGATCAGTACGGCGGTCTGGATGGTCATGTGGATGCAGCCGAGGATCTTCGCGCCCTTGAGCGGTTGCTCCGCGGCGTACTTGCGACGCAGGCCCATCAGGGCAGGCATTTCGGATTCGGCGATAAAGGTTTCGCGACGGCCCCAGGCAGCGAGGGACATATCGGCGACTTTGTAGTCGGTGAAATCTGCAGGCGTGATGACAGCGCTCATGAAGAGCCTCCATTCGTAATGTGCGAATGGGCGCCGTTGTGCGTTTAGTATCAGGCCAGGGCAACCAGGCCGGACAACGCCCCATCCGAGCCTGACAGGTTGAACCTGCTGCAGCGCCCCTCGGACAGGTGGCGGGAGAACGGTATCAACTGAAGATGACCGTTTTGAAACGGAGGCGATTATAGCCGCGTAAGCGGCACTTCCCAAGCCTTTCCGTCGGCGGCATGCACATCGCCCATGGGCTCGATAGGCAATGGCGCGTAGAGCTTGGCCGCGGGCTCTGCCATGATGTTGCCTATCATTCGGCAAGACGCTTTGGAGTGACCATGAACTTCCACACCCGCAAATGGGTAAAACCCGAAGACCTCAACCCCAACGGCACCCTGTTCGGCGGCAGCCTGCTGCGCTGGATCGACGAAGAAGCGGCCATCTACGCGATTGTCCAGCTCGGCAACCAGCGCGTGGTGACCAAGTACATCTCTGAAATCAACTTTGTCAGCGCCTCGCGCCAGGGTGACATCATCGAACTGGGCATCACCGCCACCGAGTTTGGTCGCACCTCGATCACCCTGACCTGCGAAGTGCGCAACAAAATCACCCGCAAGAGCATCCTGACCGTGGAAAAAATGGTCTTCGTCAACCTTGGCGAAGACGGCTTGCCGGCACCCCACGGCCGTACCGAAATCAAGTACGTGAAGGATCAGTTCAAGGATGACGGTCTCTCTGAGTAACAACTGCACGGCATGATTTGCGTTACCAGATTCTACCGCATGGATCTTTCCGAGGCTCTCTCATCACTCAGGCCTACACCCTGTAGAGAGAGCCTCGTGTATGAATGTCTCCAATTCCGCCGTACAAAATCAGCCACTATTACCTCTAAACCTCGATCAAGAGATGAGGACGCCGTTGGTCAAAGGCGTGGGCGAAAGCAAGGTGAGTGTTTTTCGCCACGGCGATGGGCGTGTGGAAGTGGCGCTGTCACCGCCGCCCCCGGCTCACTTGGTGCTCAGTGGTGGTGGCGCCAAGGGCATCGCTTTTGCGGGGATGGTGCAGGCCCTTGAAGAGGCCGACAAACTGAAAGACATCAAGGTGGTTTCCGGCTCATCTGCCGGTGCGATCTCTGCAGTGCTGCTCGCCAGCGGCATGGACGCCAAGGCCTTCACAGAGTTGTCGAACAACCTCGATCTGCCCAGCTTGCTCAACAGCAAAGACCCGGTCCTGGCCTGGTTGCAGAATGTCAGTTCCCAGCTTGGCAAGCTCGCCGGCAAGCTGCCTGGCCCGGCGGGTAATATTTCTCAACTGTTGCTGACCATGTTGCCTCGCCTGCAAACCGAGGCACAGCCACTGGAGGAATTGATCCGCGACCAGTCGCGTCAATCGGCACTTGCTCATATCGCGAACGTGCCCGCAGCCAAGCGACCGACCGAAGTCACGGAGATCGCCGACCGGCTCAGTGCGGGAGCAGGGCCCACCTTTCGCGACCTGGAGGTGTTGAGCCGCCATATCCCGGCAATCAAGCAGCTCAACATCACCGGTACGGGCATGTTCGATGGCCGCCCGCAATTGGTGGTGTTCAATGCCAGCTTGACGCCGGATATGGATATCGCCCGTGCTGCGCATATTTCGGGTGCACTGCCGGGCCTGTTCAAGAGCCCAACCGAACAAGGTCATGCGTTCCAGGCGCAGGCAGAAGTCACGGCGTTCCAGGACGGCGGCCTGTTGCTCAATACGCCGGCTCCCGGTGTTATCGAACGTTCTTTCCCGGAAAGTCCCCTGAGCAAGGACGAAACGCTGATCGTAAAATTCGAGTCTGAAAAGACTTCCGAACCGCCCAAAAGTGGCGGTTTTTTCAGCTTTCTGGGCGATACCTTTACGGCAACCCCGCACACCGCCGCCGAGGCCTACCAGGATGAACGGCTCAAAGCGTTTGCGGAGCAGACGGTAACCTTGCCGCTGAAATCGGAAAAGGGTGATTTCAGCGGCCTGCTCAACGGCACTGTCAACTTCACCATGACCCCTGAGCAGAAGCTGCATCTGCAAGCCAAGGCTCACCAAGCGGTGTCGGGGCATCTGGAAAAGCGCGAACTGGTGCGTGAGCGCCATGAGTTCGCGTCCTTGGACGATGCTGTGATGGCGATGGATGATCAAATGCTTGCCGGCGTGCAGGATGAACTGCAAAAGGATCCAGCCGGCGCAGATGCGCTGCGGTTTCGCCAGGAGGCACAACAGGCGTTGCAAGCGTTGGACGCTGCGATCAGCGAAGCCAATCAGTCAAGCACATCGCTGGTGATTACGCCGAAGCTGGCTTCGGCGCTACGCAACCTGGATGCTCTGGCCAGCAGGCCCGAGCACATCGAGTGGCTGGGCAAGCGCTTGAATGCACCGGGCCATCGTAATTTCCAGCAGCTTTTGCAGGTGGGTGCCAGGCTGGCAGCGGGTAACGCCCGAGACATGTCCAAAGTGTTGAACAGTGCTGTCGGTGAAATGAAACGACGGGATATGCGGGTAAAGGCCGAGAACTTTACGCGGGAGGTCATCTACCCATCGCTATACCGTCCTGGCCAGCCGGCATCCAACGTTGAACTGTTACAGCGTGCGGCGCGTGACCTAGGGGAGGCGACGACACCGCAAGAGTTCAACAATGTGCTCAACGGCATCATTAAGTACTATCAAGCGCGTAATAAGCCCTGGAGCGTCCCGTTCAGTTCTACCACCGTAGAACAGGCAAAGGCCTGGCGCATTCCCGTTTAGTTGTCGAGCCATTGAACAGCCATCGTTGCGGCAGGTCGTAGTTTCAAGCACCTCTCGGACTCTGGTACATCATGGCCACTCAAGCAGACGGCAAGACCCCCAACCTGTCGCAGGAAGAGCAACAGGACGTCGACAAGAACCAGCCGCCGCGCGCGGCGGTTCTGCACGAAATCATCCGCACCCAGGGCGATCAGGAACTGGAGCGCAGCGTCGCCGCCTTGTGGTGGTCGGCACTGGCGGCGGGACTCACCATGGGGCTGTCGTTGATGGCCATGGGTTTGCTCAATTCACGCCTGCCGGACGGTGAAGGCTTCAAGGTGATTGCCAGCTTCGGCTATTGCGCGGGGTTTCTCGCAGTGATCCTGGCACGCCAGCAACTGTTTACCGAAAACACCCTGACTGCGGTGCTGCCGGTGATGAGCAAGCCTACCCTGGGCAATGCCGGTCGTCTGTTGCGGCTATGGTCAGTGGTGCTGGTGGGCAACCTGTGCGGCACCTTGCTGGTGGCTTACGTGATGCTGCACTTGCCGATTTTTGACACCAAGACCGACCTGGCCTTCCTCGACATCGGGCGCAAGATCATGGAAAACGATCCCGGTCAGATGTTTGCCAAGGGCATTGTCTCCGGCTGGATGATCGCCACCATGGTCTGGATGATCCCATCGATGGAAAGCGCGAAGATGTGGATCATCATCCTGATCACTTACCTGATGGCGCTGGGGGACTTCACCCATATCGTCGTCGGCTCGGCGGAAGTGTCGTATCTGGTGTTTGCCGGCGAGTTGCCATGGAAGGACTTCTGGCTGATTTTCGCCGGGCCGACGCTGGCCGGCAATATCATCGGCGGCAGCTTCATCTTCGCACTGATCAGTCACGCGCAGATCCGCAGTGAAAGCAGCCTGCCGGGCAAAGCGGCTGCGGATCCAAGGCATCCGCAGCAGATCAACAAGGATCAGTGAGGTTCAGGCGTGACCTGGGGCTCGTCCTGGGTCACGTGCTTGACCAGCTTGCCGATGCTCAAGCCCTGCAACAGGATTGATGACAGCACCACGATGTAGGTGATGCTCAGCAGCAAGTCACGCTCCGGGCCGAGCGGCAGGGCCAGGGCCAGGGCGACCGAGACGCCACCACGCAAGCCACCCCAGGTCAGGATGCGGATAGTGCCACGTGGCACCGTGCGCCAGCGCCGCAGGAGCAGGATTGCCGGGGCCACCGTCAACAGGCGCGAGAGCAATATCGCCACGGCCAGCAAACTGGCCGCGAACACGTGCAGCCAGTTGAACGGCAATAGCAGCAGCTCCATGCCGATCAGCGCAAACAGCAGGGCGTTGAGCATGTCGTCAAGCAGTTCCCAGAAGCCATCCAGGTAACGACGGGTCATGTCGTTCATCGCCAGCTTGCGCCCCAGGTTACCGATGATCAGTCCCGCGACGACCATCGCAATCGGCGCCGAGACGTGCAGTTCCGAAGCCATGGCCGAGCCGCCGATCACCAGGGCGAGGGTCAGCATGACTTCGATCTGATGCTGTTCGATGCTCTTGATCATCAGGTACACGAGGTAGCCGATCAGCCCGCCAAAGGCCACGCCGCCAATGGCCTCGTGGGCAAACAGCATCGCAGTGGCGCTCACGGTGGGCGTCTGGCCCAACTGCGCGATGCCCAGTAACACGGTAAACACCACTACCGCGGTGCCGTCGTTGAACAGCGACTCGCCGACGATGGTGGTTTTCAAAGGTTTCGATGCTTTGGCGGTACGCAGTACGCCAAGCACCGCAATCGGGTCGGTGGGGGAAATCAAGGCGCCGAACAGCAGGCAGTAGAGGAAGCTAACGTGCCAGCCAAACAGGGCGAAAATGTAGTACGCCAGGCTGCCGATCACGACGGTGGCGATCAGCACGCCAAAGGTTGCCAGCAAGCCGATGGGCCAGCGGTAGCTGCGCAAGTCGTTCAAGTTGACGTGCAAGGCGCCGGCGAACAGCAGGAACGAGAGCATCCAGTTCATCAGCAGATCGCCGAAATCGATCTGGCCGATCAGTTGCTGGACGCGTTCCTCCAGGCCCGGGTAGCCGAGCACGCTCAGGCCTTGCAGGATCAGCGAAAAGATCAGCGCGGTGACCATCACGCCGATGGTCGGTGGCAGGCCGATGAAACGGAAGTTCACATAGGTGAGCAGGGTGGTAAGGCAAATGAAGGCGGCAACAAGTTCAAGCATCCGGGGTCCTTGGAACGGGAAGTGTAGGCACACGAGGTGCGCCGAAGCAGGGTTTAGTATAAACATGTGCAGTTACATGAAGAATCAATTGCGGAGGTCCTGGTGGTAGCGACAGCTCTGGTGCTGGTAGCGGCGCTGTTGCATGCGACGTGGAACACCTTGATCAAATTCAGTGGCGAACGTTTGTTGGTCATCGCCTGCATGGACAGTGTGGCGCTGCTGTTCGTGGTGTTCGCGGTAGGGTTTGTGTCCTTGCCGCCGCTGGGCATCTGGCCGTGGATCATTGCCTCTGCACTGTTTGAATTGCTCTACCGCTATTTGTTGATCCAGGCCTATCGGGTCGGTGACCTGGGCCTGGTGTATCCGCTGATGCGCGGCTTATCGCCTTTGGTCGTGCTGATGCTGACCCTGGTGTTTGCCGGCGAGGTGCTGAGTACCCAGCAGATCCTGGGCATTTTGCTGATCCCGTTCGGCATGTTGTGCCTGTTGTGGCAGGGCGGGGGCGGCGACCGGTTGCCGTGGTCGATGCTGCCGGTGGTGTTGCTGATCGGCCTGTGTATCGGCTGTTACACCTTTCTGGATGGGCAGGCACTGCGGCGCTGGGCGCACCCCTTGGATTACCTGGTGTGGCTGACGCTGCTCAGCGCCTGGCCGTTTCCGTTGCTGGCATTGGTGCGAAAACGCGCAGCGTTCGGCCTGTTCTGGCGCACCCAATGGCGGTTGGGGCTGAGCGTGGGGTTATGTGTGTTGTTGAGCTACGCTTTGGTGCTTTGGGCCATGCAGTTGGGCTCAATTGCCGAGGCCGCCGCGCTGCGGGAAGTCAGCGTGATTCTGGTGGTGCTGTTCGGCATGCGTTATTTGAAAGAACCTTTCGGCCGGCCACGGCTCATAGCCTGTGGGTTGGTGTTGATCGGCATGTTCGTGATGAAATTCTAACCGTCGGATAAATCCAAAAAAGGAATGAGTGATGACAGTGGCTTTCTGGTGTGTGTTGATTGCATTTTTTCTGCCTTACTTGTGCATTGGCGTGGCCAAGTTCAGTGGCGGCAAGTTCGGGCTGCGGCACAATCACGACCCGCGTGCGTTCCTCGATACCCTCGAAGGCTTCGCCAAACGCGCCCATAGTGCCCAGCTCAACAGTTTTGAAGTAACCCCCGCGTTTGCCGCAGCAGTGATCATTGCGCACCTGGCCGGCACGGCAGAGCTGGTGACGATCAATGTACTGGCGGTGTTGTTTATCACCAGTCGCCTGTTGTACATCATCTGCTACTTGGCGGATTGGGCCATTTTGCGATCGCTGGTGTGGTTCGTGGGGATGGCGTTGATCGCGAGTTTCTTCTTCGTCTCGATCTAGAGCCTGATGCAGAAACCTTGTGGGAGGGGGCAAGCCCCCACCACATTTGATCTTCAGCGTTTGTCAGGTACCAGCTGGCGCCTCTGGTACCTGAGGCAATGGCGCACCCTTTGGCCACAACATCCAGATCTGCCCCTGTTGCTTCATATTCCCTGCCAGCTCGCCTGCCGCATCACCCGTGCCCCAGAACAGGTCTGCCCGCACTTCGCCGGTGATTGCGCCGCCGGTGTCTTGGGCTGCAACGGGCCGGATGATCGGTGAACCGTCGGGTTTGGTGGTCGACAGCCACAGCAGGCTACCCAGCGGGATCACCTTGCGATCCACCGCCACGCTATAGCCGGCGGTCAATGGCACGTTCAGCGAACCGCGCGGGCCTTCGTTGCTGTCGGGGCGGGCGCTGAAGAAAACGTAGCTGGGGTTGCTCGCCAGCAGCTCTGGAATACGCTGCGGGTGTGCCTTGGCCCAGGCACTGATGGCGCCCATGGTCACCTCTTCTTTTTTCAGCTCGCCTTGCTCTACCAGCCAACGGCCGATAGGGCGATAGGGGTAGCCGTTCTGGTCGCCATAACCGACACGCAGTTGGCGCCCGCCCGCCAGTTGAATACGCCCCGAACCCTGGATCTGCAGGAATTGCAGGTCCATCGGGTCAGTCAGCCAGGCAATCGGCTTGGCGGTCGAACCTTGGCTGTTGAGGGTGCTGGCGTCGTCGTAGGGCTTGAGTACGCGGCCTTCCAGGCGCCCGCGCAGACGCTTGCCCTTGAGCTCAGGGTAGATACTTTCGAGGTTGACGATGATCAGGTCATCCGGCACACCGTATACCGGCACGTGGGCGCTGGCGGTTTTTGTCAGGCTGCCAGGGTAGACCGGCTCGTAATAGCCGGTGATCAAGCCATGTGGGGTGTTGTCAGCCGAACGCAGGCCGAATACATCCAGGTGCTCTTTGAGGAAGCCACGGACCGCCACGGCATCGCCCGGTACGCTGGTCGCGGCTGCGCAGGTCGTGCCCCACACCGGGTCGGCCTTGAGGCGCTGGCAGGCACTGCGCCAGGATTCAAACCCGGCCAGCAAGTCGCTGTCGGCGACAACCGGCAAGGCTTCCCAAGGCGCACTCACATAGGTGGCGACGGCGTGAGGCTTGGCTTCTTCTTTGGCGACTTCTTTGTCGGTGTCTTTACCTGCATCGCAGCCGGCCAGCAGCGCGATCATCGGCAGAGCCCACGCCAGGCGGCGGCTCCAGGGTTTCAAGGTGACATTCATCTAGGCAATTCCTGAAACGATTGCCCGTGCGTCGCTGCAGGCGGGCAACCCTTATTATTAATAGGGCTATTGGTCTTTGTGGGCGGTGCGAGGATACTGGCCGCCGTTTTCCGTGACCTTGAAGCCATCATGATGTTAAAAAAACTGACCGTTGTACTGCTGGCCTGCCTGGCCTTGTCCGCCTGTGGCGGTGTCGACCCCAATTCCCCTCTGGGCCAGCGCAAGGCGATCTTCAAGCAGATGCTCAAGACCGGCGAAGACCTGGGCGGCATGTTGCGTGGACGTATCCCGTTCGACGGCGCCAGGTTCGCCGAGGGAGCGGTCAAGCTGGATGCCTTGTCCCATGAACCGTGGAAGCATTTCCCGAGTGTGCGCGAAGAAGACCACACCAGCGCCAAGGACGATGTCTGGCAAAAACAGGCGCAATTTCAGCAATTGGCCCGCGACCTTGAGGCGGCCACCGGTGAATTGGTGATCGCCAGCCAATTGCAGCCCTACAAGGCCAGCAACCTCCAGCCTGCGGTGCAGAAAGTCGAAGATGCCTGCAGCGCCTGTCATAAGCAGTTCCGCGACCACTGACCGGGTTTATTGGTCGAGTTCTTCCACCGCGTCCTGCAACTCTTTGCGCGACTCGGCCAGCTTGTCCTTACGCTTGTCGATCTTGTCCGGATCGCCTTTTTTCATGGCCTTGTCGAGGTCGGCCTGACGGCGGCTGACTTCATGCTTGGCGTCCAGCACCTTGTTTTCACGCTCTTTACGCAAGGACGCATCAGTGCAGTGGGCGGTGACTTCGGCCAGGGCTTTTTCCAGGCCGGCTTGCTGGGCGCTGTTGCCATGGGCCTTGGCCTGATCTATCTGGGTGCTGATGGCCTGGCGCTTGGCGGCGCAGCCGGTAAGCGGCTGCGCGTCTTCGGCGGCCAGTAGTGGCGTGGCTGTGAAACTTGCGAGGGTCAGCAAGGCAAGGGGGGCGAGAAATTTCATATAAAGCTCCAAGGTCGCAATCAGGTGGCCGGGCGGCGTTCAAAACCCATCTATCCCGGCCCCGCGTAGTGTTTCAGCCAAGGCTTGTACCTGCGGGTCGCGAAAAAAAGCGCTGAGTTGCGCCGCACGTCCCGGGCCGATGCCGTCTGAGGCCAGCCAGGCTTGGGTGTCTTTGGCGACCAGTGTCTGCCAGTCGCCTTCCAGGTTGTTGCGCGCCGCAGGCGGTACGCCCAAGGCCTTGAGCCAGTCTGAAAAAGGGCGTTGCCGGGCGCTTTGAATATTGTCGAGCACCCGCGCACGGGTGCGATCACCGAAGCCCTCAATGGTAGCAAGCTGGGCCGCATCCAGGGTTAACCAATCGAGAAAGCCTGCGATTAGACCCGCCTGGATCAATATGTTCCAGGTTTCACGGCCCATATGTGGCAAGGCCAGGCCCTGTTTGCCGCTCAACCAGGTCAGGCGGGCGAGCAATTGATCCTCGCAGCCGGGGGCCAGTTGCCAGCAGCTCAGGGCATGAAAGGCCCGGGTATCGGGGACCTGCACATCCACCCTTGTGGCGTTGCGCAGGACCACCTCATCCAGTCGGGGAATCACCTGGCCCGCCAGGCTGATGGACACTTGGTCGCCGGGACGGATGTCCAGGGTTTTCCAGCGTTTCAATGAGCTGGCGCTGACCCGGCTGATCTGTCGATCATCCAGGCGCACGGGTTCCAGCTCGAGGATGGGGGTAATGCGCCCGGTACGACCGACCCGAAACTCGACGTTGCGCACCAGCGCCAGGGCTTTCACGGCCGGATACTTCCAGGCCACCGCCCAATAGGGGGCGCTGGCCTGCCAGCGTTCGGCGGGCGCCCGCACGGCCTGGTGCAGTACCACCCCATCGCTGGCGAAGGGCAGTGGCGCGTTGTACCAATGCGTGCGCCAATGCGCAGCTTTGCTGATGTTCTCGATAGGGTGGCTGTAACGCTGGCTGTCGGTAAAGCCCCAGTGCGCCAAGGTGGCCAGGCGTTCGTTGAAATCGCTCGGCCCATCGGGCCAGGCCCAGACGAATAAGCCGATCCCTGCTGCCTCGGCATCGCTCAACTGTCGACGGTTCATCAGGCCAGCCACTTTGCTGCGTGCACTGAGCCCACCTTTCATCGATTGCACGTGGTGGCTCAGGCGCCAGTAAAGTTCGCCTTGCAACACCACATCCACCGCGTCTGGCAGCTGTTGCACGATGCCCGGGATCCTGCGCCCGGAGGCCGACCAGTCGTGCCCCAGCAGGCCATCGCCCCGGCTGATGAGCTGGTGCAAGCGACCCTGTCGATACACCAGCGTCACCGCGACGCCGTCGACCTTGGGCTGGACCCATACATCGTGACGGGTGCTGAGCCAGTCACTGACTGCCGACTCGTCCAGCAGCTTGTCCAGGCCGGTGTGCGCGACCGGATGAGGTAATGTGCCGCGTGAACTGGCCAGCGGGTTATCAGCTTCCGGCGTAGGCTGGAGGGTGCATTCGCGCCAATGCGCCAGGCGCTGGCGGGCCTGGTCGTAGAGTTCGTCACTGATGGAGGATTGGCCCTGGCGGTGGTAACTGTCGTCCCACTGGCTGACCTGCCTGGCCAGGGTATCGAGTTGCGTGCGAACGTCATCGGGGCACGTTTCTGCCCACGCCCAGCTGGAAAGAACACTGAGAAAAAAAGCCATGAACCTATGCATCATGAGCATCCTTGCTCGAAAAGGGTGCCCAGCCTAAGTCATTCAAGCGCCCACAAAAAAGCCCCGATTGCACGGGGCTTTTTACCGGGTGTTTCTGTCTGTAGCGCGAACGCTTACAGGCCGGCGGCAGTGCGCAGGTCGTTGGCGCGGTCGGTTTTTTCCCAGGTGAAGGTGCTGAAGGTGTCGTCGCCAACAGTCTTCTGCGCGGGGGTACGACCGAAGTGACCGTAGGCTGCGGTTTCCTGGTACATCGGATGCAGCAGGTCAAGCATGGTGGTGATCGCGTAGGGGCGCAGGTCGAAGATCTCACGCACCAGCTTGACGATCTTGTCATCGCTGATCTTGCCGGTGCCGAAGGTATTCAGCGAGATCGACGTCGGCTGGGCCACGCCAATGGCATAGGAAACCTGGATTTCGCAGCGCTCGGCCAGGCCGGCAGCCACGATGTTCTTGGCCACATAACGACCGGCGTAAGCCGCCGAACGGTCAACCTTAGAGGGATCCTTGCCGGAGAACGCACCGCCGCCGTGACGGGCCATGCCGCCGTAGCTGTCGACGATGATCTTGCGCCCGGTCAGGCCGCAGTCGCCCACCGGGCCGCCGATGATGAACTGGCCGGTCGGGTTAATGTGGAACTGGGTGTCCTTGGTCAGCAACTCGGCAGGCAACACGTGCTTGACGATCAGCTCCATCACGCCTTCACGCAGGTCGGTGTAGGACACGTCCGGGTTGTGCTGGGTCGATAGTACAACGGCGTCGATCCCTACGACCTTGCCGCCTTCGTAGCGGCAGGTCACCTGGGACTTGGCGTCCGGGCGCAGCCATGGCAACAATCCGGATTTACGTGCCTCGGCCTGACGTTGCACCAACTGGTGGGAGAAGGTGATCGGCGCAGGCATCAGTACGTCGGTCTCGTTGCTGGCGTAGCCGAACATCAGGCCCTGGTCGCCGGCGCCCTGGTCTTCAGGCTTGGCCCGGTCAACGCCCTGGTTGATGTCGGGCGACTGCTTGCCGATGATGTTCATCACGCCGCAGGTCGCGCCATCGAAGCCGACGTCGGAGCTGTTGTAGCCAATATCGGTGATCACATCACGAACGATCTGCTCGAGGTCGACCCAGGCCGTGGTGGTGACTTCACCGGCGATGATCGCCACGCCCGTTTTCACCAGCGTCTCGCACGCCACGCGGGCGAACTTGTCTTCAGCGATGATAGCGTCCAGCACCGCGTCAGAGATCTGGTCGGCGATTTTGTCCGGATGCCCTTCAGACACGGACTCGGAGGTGAAAAGGGAGTATTCGCTCATCTCGATGTTTTCCTGATATTTACCGATGGTGAGTGTCGCCAGCCGGCCGCTGAAAATGGCGGACCTGAATCTGGAAACCATTACGTAAACCTACATAGAGGCTTTCCCCGGGAACGAGTCCCGCAGCGGTGGCCCAACGGGCCAGATCGTCCTGTTCAAAACCCAGCCAGAGATCACCGCAGGCCTCCTTGGCCCAATTCTGGTTGTGGCTGCATAAATCCGTCACCAGCAGGCTACCACCGGGGTGCAGCAACCCGGCCATTTGCTTGAGGGCATCGGCCGGTGCGGCGAAATGGTGCAAGACCATGTTCAGCACCACGCAATCGGCCCGCAGGCCGGTGTCACCCAGGGCGTCGGCCAACTGCAGGCGCACATTGCCCAAGGCTTCGCGCTCACAGAGCTGGCGCGCCAGCTCCAGCATCGCCGGGCTGTTGTCCAGCGCCGTGACCTGCACAAAGCGGCGCGCCAGTTCCGGCAGGAAACCGCCGTCGCCAGGGCCGACTTCCAGGGCCGTGGCCTTATCACTGAAGCTCAGCTTGTCCAATAGCGCCAGCACGCTTTCGCGGTACTGGGCCAGCCCGGCGATCAGGTCCTGCTGGGCGCGAAACTTGTCGGCAACCCGGGAAAAAAAATCCTGGCTGGCGGCGGCGCGTTGCCCGTGCACCTGGCCGATCCGCGATTGCACATCGCTTGGCAGGCCCAGGTTGTCCACTTCCTCAAGCAGCGCCGCATGCAATTTGCCGCCCAGCTGTTCGGTATGGGGCAGGGCGCGGCGGTAAAAGATCGCATTGCCTTCGCGGCGGGTGGCCACCAGGTCGGCCTGGGCCAGCACCTTCAAATGGTGGCTCATGCCGGACTGGCCGATGGCGAAGATCTGCGCCAGTTCCAATACCCCGAAAGAATCGTTGGCCAGTGCACGCAATACGTTCAAGCGCAACGGATCGCCAGCGGCCTTGCACAAGGTTGCAAGCTCATCGCCATCGTCAGGACGCAGGGAGGGCACGGGTAGGTTCATAAGGCCAGCAGTCTAGTGACGGGTTGGGATCCCCGCAAGGCCAATATCAAAAAGTTTTGATATTGATCGATAAGTGGCGGTTATAAGCCACCGCTATAACCCTTAGACGAACCTGTGGCAGGGTTCTGCAAGGGATAACTGTAGAAACCTCGGGAAAAAGCTCTTCAAGTGACTATCTGTCATTGCCCGCAGGCGGTGGCTGAGGGAAAATGCCGGTCCTTTTTTCCGTTTCTTTTAAGCAAACTCCAGGAGATCAGCGATGCCCAGCCGTCGTGAGCGTGCCAACGCCATTCGTGCCCTCAGCATGGATGCCGTGCAAAAAGCCAACAGCGGCCATCCCGGTGCCCCGATGGGCATGGCGGATATCGCCGAGGTACTTTGGCGTGACTACCTGAAACACAACCCGAGCAACCCGTCGTTCGCCGACCGTGACCGCTTCGTGCTGTCCAACGGCCACGGCTCGATGCTGATCTACTCGCTGCTGCACCTGACTGGCTACGACGTCACCATCGACGACCTCAAGAGCTTCCGCCAGCTGCACAGCCGCACCCCGGGCCACCCGGAATTCGGCTACACCCCAGGCGTTGAGACCACCACCGGTCCCCTGGGCCAAGGCCTGGCCAACGCCGTAGGCTTTGCGCTGGCGGAAAAAGTCCTGGGCGCGCAGTTCAACCGCCCTGGCCACGACATCGTCGACCACCACACCTACGTGTTCCTGGGTGATGGCTGCATGATGGAAGGCATTTCCCATGAAGTCGCGTCCCTGGCTGGCACTCTCGGCCTGGGCAAGCTGATCGCCTTCTACGATGACAACGGCATCTCCATCGACGGTGAGGTCGAAGGCTGGTTCACCGACGACACCCCCAAGCGTTTCGAAGCCTACAACTGGCAGGTGATTCGCAACGTCGACGGCCACGATCCTGAAGAAATCAAGATCGCCATCGACACCGCGCGCAAGAGCGCACAGCCGACCCTGATCTGCTGCAAGACCACTATCGGCTTCGGCTCGCCGAACAAGCAAGGTAAAGAAGACTGCCACGGCGCCCCACTGGGTGACGCGGAAATCGCCCTGACCCGCGAAGCGCTGAAGTGGAACCACGGCCCGTTTGAAATCCCGGCCGACATCTACGCCGAATGGGATGCCAAGGAAAAAGGCCTGGCCACCGAAGCCGAATGGGACCAGCGTTTCGCTGCCTACTCCGCCGAATTCCCGGAACTGGCTAACGAGCTGGTACGCCGTCTGGCCGGTGACCTGCCTGCCGACTTCTCGGCAAAAGCCTCGGCCTACATCGCCGAAGTCGCGGCCAAGGGCGAGACCATCGCCAGCCGTAAAGCCAGCCAGAACACCCTGAACGCGTTTGGCCCGCTGCTGCCTGAGATTCTCGGCGGCTCGGCCGACCTGGCCGGTTCCAACCTGACCCTGTGGAAAGGCTGCAAAGGTGTCTCGGCAGAAGATGCCAGCGGCAACTACATGTACTACGGCGTGCGCGAGTTCGGCATGAGCGCCATCATGAACGGCGTGTCCCTGCACGGCGGCCTGGTGCCATACGGCGCGACCTTCCTGATGTTCATGGAATACGCCCGTAACGCCGTGCGCATGGCCGCACTGATGAAGAAGCGCGTGATCCATGTGTACACCCACGACTCCATCGGCCTGGGCGAAGATGGCCCGACGCACCAGCCGGTCGAGCAACTGACCAGCCTGCGTACCACGCCGAACCTGGATTGCTGGCGCCCAGCCGACGCGGTTGAATCGGCCGTGGCCTGGAAGCACGCCATCGAGCGCAAGGACGGCCCTTCGGCGCTGATCTTCTCGCGCCAGAACCTGCAACACCAGGTACGTACCGACGCGCAGATCGCCGACATCAGCCGTGGTGGTTATGTGCTCAAGGACTGCATCGGCGAGCCGGAGCTGATCCTGATCTCCACCGGTTCGGAAGTGGGCCTGACCGTCCAGGCCTACGACAAGCTGACCGCCCAGGGCCGCAACGTACGCGTCGTGTCCATGCCGTGCACCAGCGTGTTCGAAGCCCAGGACGCCGGCTACAAGCAGTCGGTGTTGCCTTTGCAGGTCAGCGCGCGTATCGCCATCGAAGCGGCCCACGCCGACTACTGGTACAAGTACGTGGGCCTGGAAGGCCGCGTGATCGGCATGACCACCTACGGTGAGTCGGCGCCGGCACCAGCGTTGTTCGAAGAGTTTGGTTTCACCCTGGAAAATATCCTGGGTCAGGCTGAAGAGCTGCTGGAAGACTAAGTCAGTCTGCGTTGTCTGCACTGGCGCTATCGCGGGCAAGCCCGCTCCCACATTTGGATCGCGATCTAATGTGGGAGCGGGCTTGCCCGCGATAGCGATAGTGCATTCGGCACCGAACTAACCTTGATCGAGAACCCCATGCCCCAACCGCGTCCTTACAAAGTTGCACTCAACGGCTACGGCCGCATTGGTCGTTGCGTCTTGCGTGCGCTGTTCGAGCGAGGGACGGCGGCCGGGTTTGAAATTGTCGCGATCAACGATCTGGCCGATATGGCCAGCATCGAATACCTGACACGCTTTGACTCCACCCACGGCCGCTTTCCCGGCGAAGTGCGGGTCGACGGCGATTGTCTGCATATCAATGGCGACTGCGTGAAAGTGTTGCGCAGTGCCACCCCCGAGGGCATCGACTGGGCGGCGCTGGGCGTCGACCTGGTGTTGGAATGCTCCGGTGCCTATCACACCCGTGCCGATGGCCAGCGTTTTCTCGATGCCGGTGCGCCGCGTGTGCTGTTTTCCCAGCCGATGGCCAGCGAGGCGGATGTGGACGCCACCATCGTCTACGGCATCAACCAGGATTGCCTGACTGGCGATGAGCTGCTGGTGTCCAACGCTTCGTGTACCACCAACTGCAGCGTGCCGCTGTTGCGCTTGCTGGATCAGGCGATCGGTGTGGATTACGTGTCGATCACCACGATTCACTCGGCAATGAACGACCAGCCGGTGATTGACGCTTATCACCACGAAGACCTGCGCCGTACGCGTTCGGCGTTCCAGTCGGTGATTCCGGTGTCCACAGGTTTAGCTCGCGGCATCGAGCGACTGTTGCCGGAACTTGCCGGGCGAATCCAGGCCAAAGCCGTACGGGTGCCGACGGTGAATGTGTCTTGCCTGGATATCACCATGCAAACCGTCAGCGACACCGATGCGACGGAGGTCAACCGGATCCTGCGCGAGGCCGCCACCAGCGGCCCGCTCAAAGGCCTGCTGGCCTACACCGAGTTGCCCCACGCCAGTTGCGATTTCAACCATGACCCGCATTCGGCGATTGTCGATGCCAGCCAGACTCGCGTTTCCGGCCCGAGGCTGGTGAACATCCTGGCCTGGTTCGACAACGAATGGGGCTTTGCCAACCGAATGCTGGATGTTGCGGAACATTATCTGCACATCGCCTCTAAACAACCTCAACAGTAATTCAGGAACTGCGACCCATGACCGTGTTGAAGATGACCGACCTCGATCTGCAAGGTAAACGCGTACTGATCCGCGAAGACCTCAACGTCCCAGTCAAGGACGGTGTTGTCACCAGCGATGCGCGAATCCTGGCCTCGCTGCCGACCATCAAGCTGGCCCTGGAAAAAGGCGCAGCGGTGATGGTCTGCTCCCACTTGGGTCGCCCGACCGAAGGTGAGTTTTCTGCCGAAAACAGCCTCAAGCCGGTAGCTGAATACCTGAGCAAGGCCCTGGGCCGTGACGTGCCGTTGGTGGCTGACTACCTGGGTGGTGTTGATGTTAAGCCTGGCGATATCGTGCTGTTCGAAAACGTGCGCTTCAACAAGGGCGAGAAGAAGAACAGCGACGAACTGGCCCAGCAATACGCGGCGCTGTGTGACGTGTTTGTGATGGACGCTTTCGGCACTGCACACCGCGCCGAAGGTTCGACCCACGGCGTGGCCAAGTTCGCCAAGGTTGCCGCTGCCGGCCCGCTGCTGGCCGCTGAACTGGATGCATTGGGCAAGGCCTTGGGCGCTCCGGCCCAGCCGATGGCCGCCATCGTCGCCGGCTCCAAGGTCTCCACCAAGCTGGATGTACTCAATAGCCTCAGCCAGATCTGCAACCAGTTGATCGTCGGCGGCGGCATCGCCAACACCTTCCTGGCCGCAGCCGGCCATCCGGTGGGCAAGTCCCTGTACGAGCCGGATCTGTTGGATACCGCCCGCGCCATCGCCGCCAAAGTCAGCGTGCCATTGCCGGTGGACGTGGTCGTAGCCAAAGAGTTCGCTGAAAGCGCCGAAGCCACCGTCAAGCTCATCGCTGACGTGGCCGCTGACGACATGATCCTGGATATCGGCCCGCAAACTGCGGCCAACTTCGCCGAACTGCTCAAGGCATCCCAGACTATCCTGTGGAATGGTCCGGTGGGCGTGTTCGAGTTCGACCAGTTCGGCAACGGCACAAAGGTACTGGCCAAGGCGATCGCTGAAAGCTCGGCTTTCTCCATTGCCGGCGGTGGTGACACTCTGGCGGCCATCGATAAATACGGCGTTGCTGATCAGATCTCCTACATTTCTACCGGTGGCGGCGCGTTCCTCGAGTTCGTCGAGGGCAAGGTGCTGCCAGCCGTGGAAGTGCTGGAAACCCGAGCCAAGGGCTAAGGCTCGCGTGATCAGGAAAAGGAGTGTTCCCATGATCAAGTCGTTGGCACTGGTAATCGCAGCAGGCCTGCTGGCCGGCTGCGGCAGCACGCCAAGTGCGGCGCCCGAGGCGGATAACGCCAAGGCGCCGCTGAAAAAAAGCTGTTACCAGGCTGACTGGCAAGCCGAGACCATGCCGGTGATCAACAAGCGCATCGGCAACGAACGGCTGGAGAAATACGATTCCGCGCCCAACGGTCAGGAACAGGGTTGCCCATGACGGGTCTGATCCACTAACCGACAGCAAAGG
Organism: Pseudomonas sp. FBCC-B545; assembly: GCF_059134095.1. NCBI lineage: Bacteria > Pseudomonadati > Pseudomonadota > Gammaproteobacteria > Pseudomonadales > Pseudomonadaceae > Pseudomonas > Pseudomonas sp. FBCC-B545. The sequence continues at coordinate 451,447 of NZ_CP101441.1, forward strand.
CGGCCTTCCGGGGTCGCCGTTCGAGGATTGGCAATGAAAGGCGTTTTCGCCCTGGCAGCCCTGGCCCTGTTGGCTGGCTGCAGCAGCATGAACATGTTTAACAAGGCAGAGCCTGCCGATAAGTGGACCACCTGGACCTGCGACAGCAAGGCCGAGGTCAACTGGCGCTTTGCCAACCAGGCCCGTAGCGAGGTGGATGTACGCCTCGGTGGTTCGGACCAGGTTTACCGTCTCAAGCAGGAGGTTTCCGCCTCGGGCGTGTTGTACAGCGACGGCCAGTTGGCGTTTCACACCAAAGGTGAGGAAGGCCTGGTTTACTGGGTGGCCACCGATGATTTGATCGGGCGCGGTTGCAAAGCTCAGTGAAATTTTGACTGTAATGAGATCCAAATGTGGGAGGGGGCTTGCCCCCGATAGCGGTCTGCCGGACACCCATGTGCTGGCTGACACACTGCAATCGGGAGCAAGCCCCCTCCCACAGTAAATCCGGTTCCAAAGTGAGAGCCGGTTACTGCAATAACGATTCAGCAGCACAAGGTTCAACCCCTTGATCTGCAATAACTTGAATAGCAGCCGCCGCTACGGCAGGCTTGCACGATTAACGACCCTCGACCGGGAGAGACAACACAATGGCACTTATCAGCATGCGTCAAATGCTGGACCACGCAGCCGAGTTCGGCTACGGCGTCCCAGCCTTTAACGTCAACAACCTTGAGCAGATGCGCGCCATCATGGAAGCCGCTGACAAGACCGACTCCCCAGTGATCGTCCAGGCTTCGGCCGGTGCGCGCAAATATGCCGGCGCCCCGTTCCTGCGTCACCTGATCCTCGCCGCCATCGAAGAATTCCCGCATATCCCGGTGTGCATGCACCAGGACCACGGCACCAGCCCTGACGTGTGCCAGCGCTCCATCCAGCTGGGTTTCAGCTCGGTGATGATGGACGGCTCCCTCGGCGAAGACGGCAAGACCCCGACCGACTACGAGTACAACGTGCGCGTGACCCAACAAACCGTCGCCATGGCTCACGCCTGCGGCGTATCGGTTGAAGGTGAGCTGGGTTGCCTGGGTTCGTTGGAAACCGGCATGGCCGGTGAAGAAGACGGCATCGGCGCCGAAGGCGTGCTGGATCACAGCCAGATGCTGACCGACCCGGAAGAAGCGGCCGACTTCGTCAAGAAGACCCAGGTCGACGCCCTGGCCATCGCCATCGGCACCAGCCACGGCGCCTACAAGTTCACCAAGCCGCCTACCGGCGACGTGCTGGCCATCGACCGCATCAAGGAAATCCATAAGCGCATCCCCAACACCCACCTGGTGATGCACGGTTCTTCCTCGGTACCGCAAGAGTGGCTGGCGATCATCAACCAATACGGCGGCGACATCAAAGAAACCTACGGCGTACCGGTTGAAGAAATCGTCGAAGGCATCAAGTACGGCGTGCGTAAGGTCAACATCGATACTGACTTGCGTCTGGCCTCGACGGGTGCAATGCGCCGCCTGATGGCGACTAACCCGAGCGAATTTGACCCACGTAAATTCTTCGGTGCTACTGTGACGGCGATGCGCGATGTGTGTATTGCTCGCTACGAAGCGTTTGGTACTGCGGGTAATGCGTCGAAGATCAAGCCGATTTCGTTGGAAGCGATGTACCAGCGGTATTTGAAAGGTGAGTTGAACGCTAAGGTGAATTGAGCCTTAGGCGTTGAAGAGAAGCCCGCAGTGATGCGGGCTTTTTTATTATCGGTAGTGCTCTAATAAGTCTTTTTCAAGTCTATGCGATGGCTTCCGCCGTTCAGCCAATAGTTTCCGCTTAACGTGTCGAACGGTTGAGAGACGGTTACTGCATTTGAAACCAGTGAAAATGCATAATTTGCTGCGCTTCCGGGCGCGCTGGATAACTCGAAGCTGGCTTGACCTCCATGTTCAGCATTCGCAAAACTGTATTTGCCAATGAGCGGGTTGGCTCTGATGCCATCGTGATAGTCTGCCTTTATTTCGCCAGTACTGCTATTGGCTGCCGTAATGGTCAAGTAAAAATTCTGATTGGCGTTGCCGGCTCTAACTCCTGCATAGGTTCCCATTGGATTAGGCATTGTCATAGCTGCGCTCCTTATGGTGAAACTTCAAGTGTGGGAGCGTTTAAATTAGCGGGCCCGACAATAGAGATCACCTGTCAAAGTTGACAGTTTTTTATACCGTTTCGAGTTGATGCGCTGAGCGAGCAGGACTTAGGTAATCTAAGTGACCATTGGTCGCAAGCGAGCAATGCCGAAGGGTATTAAAAGCTGAGGTTATTTCTAATATACCGGGACTGTTTTGAAGGGTGCGGTTTAACGCTGTATGGCTGCGAAACCCTATCGCTGTTCAGCCAGTGGCCGGCTTAACTGGCCGCGACGGCCCTGTAGGACGAACCTCAGGCCCTCAGGCCACACAGGGCAAGTGTGGGAGGGGGCAAGCCCTCTCCCACAGGGGATCTGGAATGATCCTTGTGCTTATCGGACGTTGCCTACTCGAAATAGGCCAATCCATTTACTCGTGATCAATATCCAACTTCGCAAACGTCACCCGTGCCCCCTCCTGGCTGTCCCCACTGTTGTCCTGCACATACACCCCCGCCTTGAAGTACAACGGCTTGTCGCCCCAGGCCGCGCCGATGCGTTCATTCCACTCACTGTCGGCGGCATACACGCTGAGCAGCCCGGCTTTGTTCAGGTTGATCACGTAGGTGAAGCTCTTCTCCAGCGGCACATTGGAGGCGACGATTATCACCCGGCTTTCGGCTTCATCCGGGCGCATGCGCACCTTGGCGACGATATTGCCGGTCTGGGTTTTTTCCTTGAACTGGTACTCCAGCTTAATCAGCGGCTTTTGGCTGTCATAGGCGTGGATCTGGCCGATCACGATTTTGCCGGACGAGGGCACCTGATTGACCGCCAGGGTGGCGCGCAGAAAGTTGTCGGCCTCGGGGTAGGTCCAGTTGCGCAGGCGGCCGTCGGCGTAGGTTTCGCGCAGTTCGCTACGCGGGTAGATGGCGTTTTCGGTGCGGGTGCCGGTAACGGGGGTCCAGAACTGCACGTCGCTGCCTTCGGCCTGGAAGTATTGATCGTTGAAGCCGCTCAGTAGCCTCGGGGTGTCGATGGTCGTGGGCGGGGAGCCGACCGGAATGCTGAGGTTCCAGGTGGAAAGGTCGATCATGGTGTTGGCCTTTTACAGAGGGTGAAAGCGTTGGCCCGCAGGCCTTACCGGTTCTTTATAGGCGCTGCTCGTACGATTGTTAAACAATTGCTGGCAATTTATTGGCGTCAGAGGAATGCCAAAAAGCCATGTTGCCCATGAATCGCGGGCTACAGGGCCTTACCGTTAGTCGGCTACCTTGGCTTTGGTGCAATGAGGGCATTCGCGTCACTTCTGCTTTTTTGGAACCGGGGCTAGAGTGAGCCCTCAGTGTTTATCCGGCCTTTGTATCAGAAGTGACCGGTGCAGCTCCCTAAGGAAGAGACGTAGCATGGATGGCGCTCCACAACCCGGCGATGCAAGTTCGGTTCTTCTGGTGGTCGATGACTACCCGGAAAACCTCGTCAGCATGCGTGCGCTGTTGCAACGTGAAGACTGGCAGGTGATCACCGCCACGTCCGGCCTGGAAGCCTTGGAGTTGCTGCTGGCCCACGATGTCGACCTGGTGCTGCTGGACGTGCGCATGCCCGGTATGGACGGCTTTGAGGTGGCGCGCCTGATGCGTGGCAACCAACGCACACGCATGACGCCAATTATCTTCCTGACGGCCACTGCCCAGTCCCCCGCGGCGGTGCTTGAAGGCTATGCCAGCGGAGCGATCGACTACCTGTTCAAACCGTTTGACCCGCATATCCTCAAGCCCAAGGTGCAGGCGTTGCTTGAGCATCAGCGCAACCGCCGTGCCTTGCAGTGCCTGAGCCATGACCTGGAGCTGGCCAGGGCCTTTAATGCCTCGATACTGGATAACGCTGCCGAGGGCATCCTGGTGGTGGGCGAAGGCAGTGTGATCGAGTACGCCAACCCGGCTATCTCGCGTTTGCTGAACGCCACGATGGCTGAGCTGCAGGGCGAGAGTTTCCTGAGTTTCCTGCAAAAACCCCATGTGCCCGCCTGGTTGGGCTTCCCGATGTACGAGGCGTATCGCAGAGGTGAGACATGGCGCCAGCATGACGCCATTTTGCGCACCGGGCGCGGCCAGCAGGTGCCGGTGGCATTGTCCTGTGCGCCGTTGCCCGCCGAGCAGAAGGCCATGGTCGTGACGGTGCTGGACATGTCCGAAGTGCGCCATCTTCATCAGCAACTGGAATTCCAGGCCGTGACCGACCCGTTGACCGGGCTGCTCAATCGTCGTGGATTCCATCAGGCGGTAGAGAGCACCTTGTTGCGCAACGAACGCAACGAGCAGGCGCTGGTCTTGCTGTACCTGGACTTGGATGGCTTCAAGCGGGTCAACGATACGCTGGGCCACGACGCTGGCGACCGGGTGCTGCGCTGGGTGTCGGAACAGATGCAAGCCTGTCTGCGCTCCTACGACATTCTCGGGCGCATGGGCGGGGACGAGTTCACCGCGTTGCTTGAGTTGGAATTTCCCGAACAGGCGGCGAAGATCGCGGAAAAGCTCATCGAGCGAGTCTCTGTGTGCCAGCAGGTCGACGGTTTGGAGGTGATGCTCGGGGTCAGTATCGGGATCGCGACGTTCCCGGATTGTGGCTCGGACCTGAATGGTCTGTTACGAGCGGCGGACATTGCGATGTACGAAGCCAAGCGGGCCGGCCGTCAGCAGTATCGTTATTACGACCAGGAAATGAACGGCCGTGCCCGTTCGCGGCTGATGCTTGAAGACAGCGTGCGCACCGCCATTCAAAACAAGGATTTCACTCTGGTGTACCAGCCCCAGGTTTGTGTTGTGGATGGACGTTTGCGCGGTGTCGAAGCGTTGTTGCGCTGGCAGCATCCAAGCGTCGGCGATGTACCGCCGGGTCTGTTCTTGCCGCTGCTGGAAGAGGCGCGGTTGATCAGCCAGTTGAGCGCCTGGATCTACCAGCAAGTCGCTGCCCAGCGCCAAGCCTGGCAGGGCGTCTTCGACCCTGAGCTGGTGCTGAGCGTGAGCCTGAGCAGCAGCCAGTTCAATATGCCCAACCTGGCCAGCCAACTGCAGCAGATCCTGGAGCGATATGGGCTGCAGGGGCGGCAACTGGAGGTGGAAATCGGCGAGAACTGCCTGATGAGTAACCTGGAGGAGTCGACCAAACAGCTGCAGCTATTGCGCCGGATTGGGGTGCGTATTGCCCTGGATGACTTTGGTTCAGGTCACTGTTCATTGGCCCATTTGCGGGACTTGCAGTTCGATACCCTCAAGCTTGACCCGCAACTGGTGGCGCGTCTGCCCGGTTCGACGCGGGATGCGGCGATGGCACGCAGCATCATCCAGTTGTGTGGGCATTTTGATGTGCTGGTGATTGCCGAGGGGGTGCAGACCCTTGAGCAAATCCAGTGGCTCAAAGCCAATGGTTGCACGCACATTCAGGGGCCGTGGGCGGCGGCGCCATTGATGGCCGAGGACGTTGCTGGTTGGTCGTACCCGCGTTTGCCTTGAATTTGCTACACTGGCGCCCGTCCGAATTGCGTTGCAGACCCCATGACCGCGTTGAAATACCTCCAGGCCTATCCCGCTGCGCTCCAGGAGCAAGTGCGCCAGCTGATTGCCAAAGACCAGTTGGGCGCCTACCTGGAACAGCGTTACCCCGAACGCCACGCCGTGCAGAGCGACAAGGCCCTGTACGCCTATGCCCTGGCCTTGAAGCAGGAGCACCTGCGCAACGCACCCTCTATCGATAAAGTGCTGTTCGATAACCGGCTGGACCTGACTCATCGCGCCTTGGGTTTGCACACTACGATTTCGCGGGTGCAGGGCGGTAATCTCAAATCCAAGAAGGAGATTCGCATCGCTTCGCTGTTCAAGGAGGCGGCGCCGCAGTTTCTGCGCATGATCGTGGTGCACGAACTGGCCCACTTCAAGGAATCGGACCACAACAAGGCGTTCTACAAACTCTGCCAATACATGATGCCGGACTACCATCAAGTGGAGTTCGACCTGCGGGTCTACCTCACATGGCGAGACCTGCAAGGCAAACCCTGAGCACAAGGCGACTGACCATGGATGTGAGCAAGACCAAAAGCAGTTTCTACCGGCGCCTGTACGTGGCGTACCTGATCGACAGCCAGTTGGCCAGCAGCGTGCCGGCGCTCACCGAAGCCACTGGCATGCCTCGGCGTACGGCCCAGGACACGATTGCGGCGTTGGCGGACCTGGATATCGTCTGCGAGTTTGAGCAGCAAGAGGGAGCGCGCAACCACGCGGGGAATTATCGAATTCGTGATTGGGGCGCGATTGATCGGCGGTGGATCGAGGCCAATCTTGCGGCGATCAAGCAAGTGCTGGGTTATCCCTGAGGCAGGGGGGACTGGTCTGGCGCCATCGGGGGCTTGCCCCCGATGAGGCCCTCAAGCCCGCCGCATACCGATATGTGGAATATCGTCTTCCAGGTATTCCTCGCCCGCCACCACAAACCCATACCGCCCGTAATACCCCTGCAAATGCGCTTGGGCCGACAGGTAAACCGGCGTTTGCGGCCAGATATCCTCTACGCGCTTGAGCGCCTCATCCATCATCTGATGCCCCAGCCCGCTGCCCCGTGCCACCTTTGCTACGATAACGCGGCCGATCACCACATCGCCGCCCTGGGACTCCGGGTCGAGTAACCGCAGGTAGGCCACCAGCTCATCATCTTGCCAGGCCATGAGGTGGTGAGTGTCACCCGCCAGGTCCTGGCTATCTATGTCCTGGTAGACGCATTTTTGTTCGACGACGAAGACTTCGCTGCGCAGGCGCAGGATGGCGTACAGCTGTTCCTTGCCCAAGTCGTCGTGATGTTTGCAGACCCAATCAACCGTCATGATGTGCGCTCTTATAAAGACCTGCCAGGGATAGTAAGCGCGACGGGCGCTGCTGTCTAAAATCGGCCATTTTGTGAATGGCGTCAATTTGCCATCATTCTGTGCATGCGCCGCGGGCTTCTTTGTGTAATCTGCAATGCAAGCTCATTGATGAGCTACTGTTATCAGGCCATCGCCTGCCCGCCAAGGACTTTAAGCATGCCGCGATTGACTCGTGCCGTTGCTTTGATCGCAGTGCTGCTGCTGGCGCAACCGGCGCTGGCACAACGTTTGCGCCTGGTGGCGGATGGCTGGCCACCGTTTACTGATGCCACCTTGGTCAATGGCGGCTTGGCTACTGATATCGTCCGCACGGCCCTGGCCCGCGCCGGCTACGCCAGTGATTTTGAACAGGTGCCCTGGGCGCGCGCATTGAAGGGCGTGGGGGATGGGCGCTACGACGTGCTGATCAACGCCTGGTATAACGAGGACCGCACGCACCTGGGGCAGTTTTCCGGCGAGTACTTGCTTAACCGTGTGCGCTTTCTCAAGCGTAGCGACGATACCATCGAATATCACAGCCTGGACGCACTGCACGACGAGGCCATCGCGGTGGTGCGCGGTTATGCCTACTCGGCGGCATTCGATCAAGACAGCCAGTTGCAGAAAGTGCCGGTGCACAACTTCGCCATGGCCGTGCGCATGCTGGCGGCGCAGCGTGTGCGACTGACGCTGGAGGATGAATACGTAGCGCGCTATTACCTGGCGCGGGAGTCGCCGCGGGTGCGCGATGCCGTGGTGTTTGTGGGCAAGCCATTGAGTGAGAACAGCCTGCACATCCTGGTCAGCCTGAGGAACCCCGAGCATGCGCAGATCGTCGCTGGTTTCGATCGGGAGATTGCCAGGATGAAGGCGGATGGCAGTTATGCGCGGTTGATGAAGGCGCATGGGATGTAGCGTTCTTGCTCCCGATAGCGGCCTAAGCCGCGCTGGTATCTTTGATCAAATGCGCAGCCAACGTGCGCAACGGCCCCAATTGCCGACAGATCAACGCCAATTGCGTCTGCACCAGCCGCTGCCCTTCGTCGATTTCATCGGGCATTTGCTCCAGCTCTGCCGCCAACGCTTCCTCGGCATCACTCTGAATCGCAATCGGTTGTTTATTCGCCAGCCCACTGGCGATTTCATCGATGCTCAATGCCAGGGCGTGCCCGGCGCCGTCGATCAAATGCTCGCGCACATCGGCCGGCAGTTGGGTTTCGCGATGCGCACCCAGCCCTGACAAATAGCTGAGCAGGGTGTGGGACAGCACCAGGAAGCGAAAGCCCACATCGGCTTCCTTACGGAAGTGTCCCGGCTCCATCAGCATATTCGCCAGGGTGGTGGACAATGCGGCATCGGCGTTGTGAGCGTTGCGGCGGGCCAGGCGGTAGGCCAGGTCGTCGCGTTTGCCGGCGGCGTATTGCTGCATGATCTGGCGCAGGTAGATGCCGTTGCAGGTCAGGGTGTTGGCCAGCACTTTGTTCAGGCGCCGGCCTTGCCAGTCCGGCAGGAACAGGAATACCGCCAGCCCTGCGATCAGGCTGCCGAGCAAGGTATCGAACAGGCGCGGCAGGAACAGCCCGTAGCCATCGCCCACCTGGTTGAAGCAGAACAGCACCATCAGGGTGATCGCCGCCGTAGCCAGGGTGTAGCGCGTGGTGCGGTTGATAAAGAACACCAGGCCGGCGGCGATGGCGAACATTGATTGCACCACGGGGTTGGGAAACAGGTCGAACAGCGCCCAGGCCACGGTGAGGCCGATGGCGGTACCGATGATGCGCTGGCCGAGCTTGCGCCGCGTAGCACCGTAGCTGGGCTGGCAGACAAACAGGGTGGTGAGGATGATCCAATAACCCTGGGACGCGTGGATCGCATGCAGGGTGCCGTAGCCGATGGTCAGCGCCAATGACAGGCGCAAGGCGTGGCGAAACAGCAGTGAAGTCGGCGTCAATTGGGTGCGCAGGCGCGTCCACATTTCCTTGAGGTTGCGCGGGGCGCGGTCCAGCAGGTTGCTGTCGGTGGCGTCGGCCAGGGCATCGGGGTTGCTGGCATCGCCCAGCAAGCGGTCGAGGGTGGACAGGTTGGCCGCCAAGGCGCGCAACGAGCGCAACAGGCCACGCCAGGCCGGGTTGCTCTGGATGCGCAGGTGTTCCAGGGAGGCGTTGAGGTCGCCCAGGGCTTCGGCGAAGCTGTCGTCATAGATGAACGGCTGGCGCAGTTGGATCGACTCGGCCAGGGTCTGGCACGCCTTGCCTTGCTGGCGCAGCAGGCGCTGGCAGCGGAACAGCACATCGCTGTGGAAGAAGGCTTCGGTGAGGGCGTTGTAGGGGTAGTGGGAGGAACTGGCGCGCTCGTGGATGTCCTGGGCCAGGAAGTAGAGTTTCAGGTAGCGGCTGACCTTCGAGCCCGGCCGACCATTGCCGACGCGGTGCAGGATGATTTCCTTGGCCGCATTCAACGCCGCGACTACCCGGCCATTTTGCTGGGCCAGTTCGAGGCGGCGTGCTTCCACATCCAGCTGGCGTATCGGTTCGAATAAGGATGACTTGAGCTTGAGGTAACGCCCCAGCTCACGGAACAATCGCGCCAGGCTCTGCTGCACCGGCTGGTTGGAAAACAGTACCTGCCACAGCACCGACAGCACCCCGTACCAGGCGGCGCCGGCCACCAGCAGCAACGGCTCATGCCAGAAGTCGGTGACGGCGCCGCCGCGCTGGTCCACGCCGATCATGGTGTAGACCGACAGGATCAACGTGGCCGAGGCAATCGCGCCATAGCGTTCGCCCAAGGCGCCCAGCATGGTCAGGCAGAAGCTGGCCAGGGCCAGGGCGATGGCAAAGATCCACGGGTAGGGGAACAGCAGCTCCACCGACAGCGCAGCGATGCTGAAACACACCAGCGTCACCGCCAAGGCATTGAGGCGGCCTTGCCAACTGTCATCGGTCTCGGCCAGGGCGCTGGCGATAATCCCCAGGAACAGCGGGATCAGCAGCGTCATTTCATCCTGGTACCAACACAGCGCCATGCTGCCGGTGAGGGCGATGAACACCCGTACGCTGTAGCTGAATTTATCCAGCGCCCACAGGCGCCGCATGGACTGCTTGAACGAGGTCGATGACATGAAGTCTGGAGTCTTCCGGGACAGTGTCGCTAAATTGAGCTATCAAGGACGCCACGGCAAGGGTGGTGATCACATCCAACAGCAAATTTTTCAAGTTCACTACAAAACCAATGTGGGAGGGGGCTCGCTCCCGATGGCGGCGTGTCAGTCAGTACATCTGTTGCTGATACACGTCATCGGGAGCAAGCCCCCTCCCACATTTTTGCTGCGTTGTGTCAGACGTATTGTGCGGCTGCGTAACCAGATGCCCACGCCCACTGGAAGTTGAACCCTCCCAGGTGACCGGTCACATCCAGCACTTCACCGATAAAGTACAAGCCCGGGCTTTTCAGCGATTCCATGGTCTTGGACGACACTTCCCGCGTGTCTACCCCACCCAGCGTCACTTCGGCGGTGCGATAGCCCTCGGTGCCCGCCGGCACCAATTGCCAGCTACCAAGTTTTTGCGCGATGTCGGTAATTTCAGCGTGGGTGTACTGCTTCATCGGCTTGGACAAAAACCAGGTTTCGGCCAAAAGGTTGGCCATCTTCTTGGTGAAAATTTCACCCAGCAGGGTTTTCAACTCACTGTTAGGGCGTTCGACCTGTTGCTGCTGCAGCCAGGCATGGGCATCGTGGTCGGGCAACAGGTTGATTTCCACGGTGTCGCCGGATTCCCAATACGAGGAAATCTGCAAAATCGCCGGCCCGCTCAGGCCACGATGGGTAAAGAGGATGTTCTCGCGAAAACTCTGGTTGTTGCAGCTGACCAGGCAATCCACCGAAGTGCCGGACAGCTCGCCGCATAATTCCTTGAGCTGGTCGGTGATGGTGAACGGCACCAGCCCGGCGCGGGTCGGCAACAGTTCATGGCCGAATTGCCTGGCGACTTGATAGCCAAAACCGGTGGCGCCCAGCGTGGGGATCGACAAACCGCCAGTGGCAATCACCAGGGATTCGCAGCGCAGTTCGCCCAGGGTGGTCTGCAGCTGGTAGCCGCTGTCGAGCTTGGCAATCTCCTCAATCGAAGTCTCCAGGTGCAGGCTCACGCCGGTCTGGATGCACTCATCGAGCAGCATGCCGAGGATGTCGCTGGACTTGTTATCGCAGAACAGCTGGCCGAGTTTCTTCTCGTGGTAGGGCACGCCGTGCTTGGCGACCAGCGCGATAAAATCCCACTGGGTATAGCGCGCCAGGGCCGACTTGCAGAAGTGTGCATTGTGCGAAAGGAAGTTGGCCGGCTCGGTGTACATATTGGTGAAATTGCAGCGGCCACCACCGGACATCAGGATCTTCTTGCCGGCTTTGTTGGCGTGGTCGATCAGCATCACCTTGCGCCCGCGCCCGGCGGCGGTCAGTGCGCACATCAAGCCTGCGGCGCCGGCGCCAATGATCACAACTTCGGTCGAGCGCAAAACGGTGTCCTCATACAAATTCTGAATTGAAATACAGTCAAATGTGGGAGGGGGCTTGCTCCCGATGGCGGTGTGTCAGCCAGAAATATATCAACTGATACACCGCTATCGGGAGCAAGCCCCCTCCCACATTGGATCTCCAACAAGTCGGAGATGTTGTTACAAGATCCGCACGCGCAACGATCGGCCCTTGATCTTGCCATCATTCAAACGCTGCAACGCCTGCTTGGCGATCCCGCGTTCCACGGCCACGAATGCCTGGAAATCAAAGATTGCGATCTTGCCGACCTGGGCGCCCGGGATGCCGGCTTCACCGGTCAACGCGCCGAGGATGTCGCCTGGGCGGACCTTGTCTTTACGCCCGGCGGCGATGCACAGGGTGCTCATCTGCGGCAGCAGCGGGCCACCGCTTTGCGGTTTGAGGTTGTCCAGTTGGTCCCAGTTCAGCGGCGACTTCTGCAGTTGCTCGATGGCCTGGGCGCGGTGCGCTTCGGACGGCGCCACCAGGCTGATGGCGATACCGGTCTCACCGGCACGACCAGTGCGGCCGACGCGGTGGATGTGGATTTCCGAGTCGCGGGCCAGTTCGACGTTGATCACCATGTCCAGCGAGTCGATGTCCAGGCCTCGGGCGGCGACGTCTGTGGCGACCAGTACGGAGGTGCTGCGGTTGGCGAACATGGCCAGTACCTGGTCACGGTCGCGCTGTTCCAGGTCACCGTGCAGACCGACGGCGGAAATGCCTTTGGACGTCAGGTGATCCACGGTTTCCTGCACTTGCTGCTTGGTGAAGCAGAACGCAACGCAGGAAGCCGGGCGGAAGTGCGCCAGGACCTTGGTCACCGCATCCATGCGTTCTTCCGGGGAGATCTCGTAGAAGCGCTGCTCGATCTGGTCATCGGAGTGAAACGCTTCGGCCTTGACCTGTTGCGGCGCACGCATGAACTTGGACGCCAGTTGCTTGATGCTCACCGGGTAGGTGGCCGAGAACAGCAGGGTCTGGCGGCGGGGCGGGGTCTTGCTGATGATGTCTTCGATGGCGTCGTAGAAGCCCATGTCGAGCATGCGGTCGGCTTCGTCGAGGATCAGGGTGTTCAAGCCGTCCAGTACCAACGAACCTTTGCGCAGGTGCTGCTGGATACGGCCCGGGGTGCCGACGATCACATGGGCGCCATGCTCCAGGGAAGCAATCTGCGGGCCGAGGGACACACCGCCGCACAGGGTCAGCACCTTGATATTGTCTTCGGCACGGGCCAGGCGACGGATTTCCTTGGCGACCTGGTCGGCCAGCTCACGGGTCGGGCACATCACCAGTGCCTGGCAACCGAAGTAACGTGGGTTGATCGGGTTCAACAGGCCGATGCCGAAGGCGGCGGTCTTGCCGCTGCCGGTCTTGGCCTGGGCAATCAGGTCCAGCCCCTTGAGGATCACCGGCAAGCTTTGCGCCTGGATCTGCGTCATCTCGACATACCCCAGCGAGTCGAGGTTAGCCAGCATGGCGGCGGACAGGGGCAAAGTATTAAAAGCGGTGGCGATGGTAGTCACGGGACTGGCTCTGCAAAACAAAATGTCGCGCAGTGTACCAGCCCCGTGGGATTTTCCCTGCAAGTTCTCGACGAGAAGCCCGTCAGTGCTCGATATCGTGCTCGCGGCTGACCACCCGTTTGCCGTCTTTTGGCGACAGTTGCAGGAAGATCGCCGCCGCCAGCATCGCCATGATGCCCACGGTGAGGAAGGTCAGCTGGAAGGCGCCGAGCACGCTTTCCACCCCATCGTTGCCCGTCTCGGCGGTAAAGCCGCCGAGCAATGCACCGGCGCAGGCCACGCCCAGGCTCAGGGACAATTGCGCCACCACCGACAGCAAGCTGTTGCCACTGCTGGCCTGGGCGTCGTCGAGGTCGATCAAGGTCACGGTGTTCATTGCCGTGAATTGCAGGGAGTTGATCGCCCCCAGGACCGCCAGCATGGTCAACAGCAGCGGGTAGGGTGTGTGCTCGCTGACCAGGCCCATGCTCGCCAGCATGAGGCCCAGGGCCAAGGTGTTGCCGGTCAGCACGATGCGGTAGCCGAGGCGCTCGATCAGCGGCCTGGCCACGGACTTGGCAAACATCGCCGCCGCCGCCAGCGGCAGCATGCTCATCCCGGCTTCCGACGGCGAGTAGCCCAGCGCCACCTGCAATAGCAGCGGCACCAGGAACGGCAATGCGCCGCTGCCCAGCCGCGCAAACAGGTTGCCGAGAATGCCCACGGCAAAGGTGCGGGTCTTGAACAGTATCGGGGAGAACAACGGGCTATCGATATGCCCGGCGCGCAACCAGTACGCAGCCAGGCACGCCAGCCCGCCGAACAGCAGCAACATCACCCGCAGGTGTGGCAGGTGCAGTTCGCCCAGGCCCTCCATGGCGATGGTGATCAACACCATGGCTGCGCCGAACAGCAAGAAACCAAGGCCGTCGAAGCGTGTGCGCTCACTGCCGCGCAGGTCGGGGATGAACTTCCACACGGCGTAGCAGCCGATCATGCCCACCGGCAGGTTGATCAGGAAGATCCAGTGCCAGGTCAGGTACTGCACCATCCAGCCGCCCATGGTCGGGCCCAGCAACGGGCCGAGCAGGCCGGGGATGGTAATGAAACCCATGATCCGCACCAGCTCGGAACGCGGATAAGCCCGCAGTACCACCAAGCGCCCCACCGGCAGCATCAGAGCGCCGCCCAAGCCCTGGATCACCCGTGCCCCCACCAGCATGGTCAAACTGCTGGACAGAGCGCACAGCAACGAACCGATGCTGAACAGCATGATCGCGCCAAAGAAAATTTTCTTGGTGCCGAAGCGGTCGGCGATCCAGCCTGACGCCGGGATCAGCAGGGCGACGGTGAGCATGTAGGCGATCACTACCCCTTGCATGCGCAACGGGTTTTCTGCGAGGTCCCGAGCCATGGCAGGCAGCGCAGTGTTGAGAATCGTCCCATCCAGCGACTGCATGAAGAAGGCAATCGCTACCACCCAGGGTAGCCAGCGGGCGGTCTTGGCATCGAGAGGGGCGCGATTCGGCATGGAGACCCTTTGATTAGCAGGCTATGTGTTGGCGATTATGCGCTAACCCTCAAGTTTTTTCCCACTGGCGGTTCATCTAAGTCCGATAACGCCGCATGCTCGCCCACTAGAAAATCCAACAACGCGCGGTGCACGGCCAACGCCGCCTCGCGGGACTCCAGGTCCAGTAGATGGCCGGTGTGTGCGGCAACGGCGAAGCTGCTATGGCCCACATACCGTTTGAACAATCGGGCCTCCGTGGCCGGAGTGTATTCATCCAGGGCGCCGTTGAGAAAGAGCACTGGCGTTTCAATCTTGTGGAGTGCTGGCAAGTAGTTACCGTCGCCCAGGGCCAGCACCTGGTGGATATGAAAGCGTGCCTGGCGGTACTCAGTAGTGGCCATGCTCGACAGGTGCCGGTGGTTGTTGCGCTTGAGGCGGGGAGACAGGTATTTGCCGACCGTCTCGTTGAGCAGGTGGCCGACCGCAGACTTGTCATCGGCCTCAATGAGCACGCGCACGCGTTCTACATAGTCGAGCATGGCTTGGTTGAGGTTGGGCGCCAGGGCCATCACCACCGAGCTTTCGATGGAGGGCGGGTTGTGCGCCAGGGTCAGCAGCGTGGAGATGCCGCCCCACGAGGCCGACACCAGGTGGTTGACCTGGAAGCGTTCCACCAGGGCGCGCAGGATTTGTACTTCGTCATCCTTGGTGACCAGGTCGAGGTCGGTATTGTACTCGCGGGAGTAGCCGGAGAACGGCAGGTCGAACAGCAGCACGTTGAAATGCTCGGCCAGGCATTTGCTGGTACGGGCAAAGGAGCGGGTGGTGGACAACGCGCCATTGACCATCAGCACGGTTTTCTTTTCCGGATTGTTTCCCAACTGCTCAACATGAACGTTGTAGTGCTTGACCAGCTTTTCAATGACAAAACTTCCATGGTTCATGTCAACGCTCCAGCTTGCCCGTTCCCAGGCAAAGTCGTGCTCTCGTGGGTGAGGTGGCGGGGGGCCACCAACCGTTATATCGAGGTTTTTTCCCGGCGACAACACACGAGCGTACAGGGCACATACAGTCCAATGTGGGAGCGAGCAAGCCCGTTCCCGCAGGGGCTGGTTATTACAAGGTCAGCGTCAGGCATTTTACCAAGGCGCCAGGCAGAAGGCTGGAGGCCGTATTGCGCTGGCTGTAGGTACTGGCCGACAGCAGCAGTTCCCGATCAGCGGTCAGCGCTTCCAATTGCGAACCGAGCAACTGGAAGACGCTGTCATCAAAACGCATGGTACTGACCGGCGCCTTGATCTTGCCGTCTTCCACCCAGAACGTGGCGAAGCGCGTCATGCCGGTCAGGCGTGCCGCCGGCAGATCGGAATAGTTCAGGTACCACAGGTTGCTGATATACAGGCCGGTGCCCAACTGCTTGAGGATATCGGCTTGGGCCAGGCTGCCTGGTGCCATCTGCAGGGCACTGGGCGATTCGTCGCCGCTGGCGCCGTTGGCGCTCAAGCCGTATTCGGCGGCGCTGCGCGAATTCACCAGTTGGCTTCGCGCCTTGCCGGCGCAGATCAGGGTAACGTCCTCGCGCGGGTAGCCTTCGGTGGAAAACGCCTGGCTCAGGGAGCCGCTGATCTGCTCATCGATCGTCACCAGCGGGCTCAGCGACTGCTCAGCGGCATACAGGCGCTGCAATGAACTGCTCTTGCTGGCGATGGCCTGGGCGGAAAACCCTCCCCAGGTGATGATGCTGATGATTTCTTCCAGCGCTGCCGGGGCGAGGTAGGCACGGTACTGGCCGGGCGCCAGGTTGTGCAGCGGGCGACCGAGAAACGCCAGCTGCTCGCGCGCTTGCTGCAAGCGGGCGGTGAATTCTGCGCTGTTCCAGGTGTGCCCGGCGTAGCTGGCTTTTACCGCTTCACCATTGGCGTGGAACAGGCTGAAATCGAAGTTGAAGCTATTGGCCCGATGCCAGCCGAATGCACCCTCGGAGCTGGCGAACCCACGGCTGATGGGCCCGGCTGCGTAGAAGCCGACCAGGTCTACGCCTTCGGCAGCCAGGCTGATGTCTTGCAGCACTTGCGCCATGTCCGGCAGCGGTCGCAGTTGTTCGTTGTGGCTTTGCCAGGCGTTGTGGTTGAGCAGCAGGTACGGATCCTGGGGCAGCAGCGGCAGGGTTTGGCGTAGCTGTTCCAGGCCATCGGCGAGGCGCTGGCGGTCCAGTTCCGGCTCGCCGGACAAGGTGATGCCAAGGTCCGCATGGCGACCATCGTCGATCAGCTTGAGGTTCAGGCTGGCCTGTTGCACCTGTCCGGCCTGGCGTACCTTGGCGTGATTGAAGCGCACGAATTCGGACGACTCATCCGCGTAGCCGAGGTGAAATTGTTCCTTGTCGGTGATGGCTTGCTTGAGCCACTCCACCAATGCCTTGAAGTCATCCATCAGGCATCTCCCCCAAATACGTCGACGTTACTGAACACGCAGGCCGGCGATGCATGGCCAACGCGGATCACCTGGTTGGGCTCGCCTTTGCCACAGTTCGGCGTGCCCAATACCTTGAAAGTGCTGGCATCGCCGACGGCGCTGAGCTTGCGCCAGAATTGTGCGGAAATCGCCCGGTAGTTGGGGTTCTTCACCACGCCCTTGAGTTCGCCGTTTTCGATCAACTGGCCCCACTCGCAGCCGAACTGGAACTTGTTGCGCGCATCGTCGATGGACCACGAACGGTTGGTCGACATGAGGATGCCGTGTTCGATGCCGCCCACCAGTCGCGCGAGGCTTTTATCGCCTGCCTCGATATTCAGGTTAGCCATGCGGTCGATGGGTGGGCGGTTCCAGCCGCAGGCGCGGCTGTTGGCGACGCCTGGCAGGTTGGCGCGAAATTGCGACAACGCACCGCCCAAGGGCTTGAGCAGCAGGCCGTCGCGGATCAGGAATTGCTTGCTGGCGCGGCTGCCGTCGTCGTCGTGGCTGTAGCTGGCCAGTTGTTCGGGGATGTCCGGGTCGAAGGTCACGTTGAGCAAAGGTGAGCCGTATTGCAGATGGCCGAAGTCGCTGGCCTTCACAAAGCTGGTGCCGGCGTAATTGCGCTCGTCCCCGAGGATACGGTCCAGTTCCAGCGGGTGGCCGATGGATTCGTGGATCTGCAGGATCATCTGGTCGGGCATCAACAGCAGGTCACGTGGGCCGTGGGGCGTGTTCGGTGCGAGCAGCAATTGCAGGGCTTCGTCGGCCACCTGGCTGGCAGCGCCGACCAGGCCAAAGCGCTGGATCACGCCGGCACTGCCTTGCTGGCCGAAGTTGGTACCGCCCAGGGTTCGGGTCTGGCTGTCGTTGCCGTCGAAGGCGGTGACGCTCAGGCCGGGAAAGACGAAACGCTGGGCCTGGCGCAATTGCGCGCCGGCGCTGTTGAGATAAATCTGTTCAACCCGGGTGGTGCCCAGGCTGACTTCCCAGGTCACCAGGCGCTCATCCTTGGGCACGGCGGCAGACTCATCGCCAAGTAGTTGGTAGCAATCGCTCAGGGACGGGAAGGGCTGCTCAAGGTCGGGAGACAGGTAGTCGCCGACATCACTGGAAACTGGCTGCTGGCGCAGATCGAGCAGGGCGTGGGGCTGGATCAGCCGGGCTTGCTGTTCGGCGCGTTCAAGGGCCGCTTGCAGGCCGGCCAGGGAAATGTCGTTGGTCGCGGCGTAGGCTTCCACGCCATTGAGACGCACGGTAAGCATGGCGCCTTCGTCGTGACCCAGGTGTGGCGGCTCGGCGACGTTCTTGCGCACCGACAGGTACTGGCCGGATTCGCGCACGTAACGCAACGAGAAGAACTCAGCACCGGTGCGCAGGGCGCTGAAGTGCTGTTTGAGTGTGGTGTGGTGTTCGAACATGGGGCCTTCCTTGTGGGCGGCTCAGCGCGCGGCAGGCCAACAGAGTAGGCCGGGGCTGAGGGCTGATCAAGGAAAGTGTAGGGGAAGGTTTTGCTGTGTCTGTCAGGGCCTCATCGGGAGCAAGCCCCCTCCCACACTGACTGTGTTCACAAATCCAGATGTGTAAATACAGTCAAATGTGGGAGGGGGCTTGCCCCCGATGAAGGCGCCGCGGTGTTTCAGTTACTGCGCAGTAGGCCCCACTTCACGCAACGGCTTGCCACGCACCGGCGCATCGCCTGCGACGTAGTAGTCGGCGCTGCTGCGCGGCAGCGGCTTGCGGCCACGGATCTTGTCGGCGATCTTCTCGGCGATCATGATCGTCGGCGCGTTCAGGTTGCCAGTGGTGATGATCGGCATGATCGACGCATCGACCACCCGCAGGCCCTGCATGCCATGCACGCGGCCTTCGCCATCCACCACGGCCATCTCGTCGGTGCCCATCTTGCACGAGCAGGACGGGTGGAACGCGGTTTCGGCGTGCTCGCGGATGAACTTGTCCAGCTGCTCATCGGTTTGCACTTCGATGCCCGGGCTGATTTCGCGGCCACGGTAGGGATCCAGCGCCGGCTGCTGCATGATTTCACGGGTCAGGCGGATGCCGTCGCGGAATTCCTGCCAGTCCTGCTCGGTGGCCATGTAGTTGAAGAGGATGCTCGGGTAGTCCCGTGGGTTCTTCGACTTCAATTGCACGCGGCCACGGCTAGGCGAACGCATGGAGCCCATGTGTGCCTGGAAACCGTGCTCTTTCACACCGTTGCTGCCGTTGTAGTTAATCGCTACCGGCAGGAAGTGGTACTGGATGTTCGGCCATTCGAATTCCGGACGCGAACGGATAAAGCCGCCGGCTTCGAACTGGTTGCTGGCGCCGATGCCGGTGCCGTTGAACAGCCATTCGGCACCAATCGCAGGCTGGTTGTACCAGAGCAATGATGGGTACAGCGACACCGGCTGGGTGCACGCATATTGCAGGTACAGCTCAAGGTGGTCCTGCAGGTTTTCGCCGACGCCTGGCAGGTCGTGGACCACCGGGATGTCGAGGCTTTCCAGCAGTTTGGCCGGGCCGACGCCGGAGCGTTGCAGCAGTTGCGGCGAAGCGATTGCGCCGCTGCACACCAGCACTTCTTTGCGCGCACGGGCTTCGACGCGCTCTTCGGCGGCGCCGATCAGGTAGCGCACGCCTACGGCTCGCTTGCCTTCGAACAACACTTTGTCGGTGAGGGCGTGGGTGACGATGGTCAGGGTCGAACGCTTTTTAGCCGTGTCCAGGTAACCGCGTGCGGTGCTGGCGCGACGGCCGTTCGGCGTGACGGTACGGTCCATCGGGCCGAAGCCTTCTTGCTGGTAACCGTTCAAGTCTTCGGTACGCGGGTAGCCGGCTTGTACGCCGGCTTCGACCATGGCGTGGAACAGCGGGTTGTTACCCGCTTTCGGCGTGGTCACGCTGACCGGGCCTTCGCCACCGTGGTAATCGTTGGGCCCGATGTCACGGGTCTCGGCCTTGCGGAAATACGGCAGGCAGTCGAGGTAGGTCCAGTCTTCCAGGCCCGGCAGTTTCGCCCAGTTGTCGTAGTCCATGGCGTTGCCACGGATGTAGCACATGCCGTTGATCAGCGACGAGCCACCCAGGCCCTTGCCGCGGCCGCATTCCATTCGACGACCGTCCATGTGTGGCTCTGGATCGGTTTCATAGGCCCAGTTGTAGCGGCGGCCCTGCAGCGGAAAGGCCAGGGCGGCTGGCATCTGGGTACGGAAGTCGAGGCGGTAGTCGGGGCCACCGGCCTCCAGCAGCAAAACGGTGACGCCTTCGTCTTCGGTCAGACGGGTCGCCAGGGTGTTACCGGCGGAGCCGGCACCCACAATGATGTAATCGTATTCTTGGGACATTGGATGCACCCTCTTTGAAGTCTAGTCAGGTCAGGCCTCATCGGGGGCAAGCCCCCTCCCACATTTGATCGGGTTCACACAGTCAAAGGTGGGAGGGGGCTTGCCCCCGATGGCGGCCTCAAAGGCACTACAAGGCTCGGCTCTTAGAACACCGAGGCGTAGTCGCCCAGCTCAACCTGTACCGATTTGATGCGGGTGAAATTGTTCAGCGAGCTGATGCCGTTCTCACGGCCCACACCGGATTGCTTGTAGCCACCGACCGGCATCTTGGCGTCGGACTCGCCCCAGGCGTTGATCCAGCAAATACCGGCTTCCAACTGATGAATCACGCGGTGGGCGCGGTTCAGGTCCTTGGTCACAAGGCCCGCAGCCAGGCCGAAGTCGGTGTCGTTGGCGCGGCGGATCACTTCTTCTTCAGTTTCATAGGTGAGGATGCTCATCACCGGGCCGAAGATTTCTTCACGGACGATGGTCATCTCGTCGGTGCAGTCGGTGAACACGGTCGGGGCTACGAAGGCGCCCTTGGCGAAATCGCCGTCGGTCAGGCGGTCGCCGCCGCACAGCAGGCGGGCGCCTTCTTCCTTACCTTTGGCGATATAGCCCAGCACGCTTTCCATGTGGGCGAAGCTGACCAGCGGGCCGAAGTTGGTGTTGTCGTCCTGCGGGTCACCCACACGGATGCGCGCAACGCGTTCAAGGATCTTGGCTTCAAACGCAGCCTGCAGGTGCTTAGGCACGAACACACGGGTGCCGTTGGTGCAGACCTGGCCGGAGCTGTAGAAGTTGGCCATCATCGCGATGTCGGCGGCGCGATCCAGGTCGGCATCTTCGAACACGATCAGCGGCGACTTGCCGCCCAGTTCCATGGTCACTTCCTTGAGCGAGGAGCTCGAAGCGCTGGCCATTACCTTCTTGCCCGTGTCGGTGCCGCCGGTGAACGAGACTTTCTCGATGCGCGGGTGCTCGGTCAGCCAGGTGCCGACTTCACGACCGCTGCCGGTCAAGACGTTGAACACGCCTGCTGGAACGCCAGCTTCGGTGTAGATCTCGGCCAGTTTCAGGGTGGTCAGCGAAGTGACTTCGCTTGGCTTGAAGATCATCGCGTTACCGGCGGCCAGGGCCGGGGCGGATTTCCACAGGGCGATCTGGATCGGGTAGTTCCATGCGCCGATACCGGCGACCACGCCCAGCGGCTCGCGGCGGGTGTAGACGAACGAGGTATCGCGCAGCGGGATCTGCTCGCCTTCGATGGCGGGCACCAGGCCGGCGTAGTATTCCAGCACGTCGGCGCCGGTGACGATGTCGACATACTTGGTTTCGGAGAAGGCTTTACCGGTGTCCAGGGTTTCCAGGGCGGCCAGCTCATCGTTACGCTCGCGCAGGATGTCGACAGCACGACGCAGGATGCGCGAACGCTCCATGGCGGTCATGGCAGCCCAGACCTTCTGGCCTTTTTCAGCGCTGGCTACGGCACGCTCGACGTCTTCTTTCGTGGCGCGTTGCACTTGGGCGAGAACTTCACCGTTAGCCGGGTTGATGGCTTCGAAGGTGGCATCGCTGCCAGCGTCGCTGTAGCCGCCGTCAATGTAGAGTTTTTGCAGGTCGAAACGGGCCATAAAGTCCTCGCAAGTGCATAAGTGGTTGGCGTTACCCGCCGAACAGTGGGCCATGGGGTTGTGGCAACACTGAGCGGCGGACGTTCAGGGGTTGAGCGTTTATAAGTGCTCTAACTCACCTGCTTGGCCAATTGGAAATCCATGTATTCGTAAGCGATCCGTTGCGCCTGCTCCGTGTCGAAAGCGTCTCCCGACAGGGCGCCGCGCAACCATAAACCGTCGATCAACGCCGCCAGGCCGCGGGCTGCGCTGCGAGCCTCGGACAACGGCATCGCACGGCGGAACTGGCAGCACAGGTTGGAATACAAGCGGTGATCGTTGATCCGCTGCAACCTGTGCAATGACGGGTGGTGCATGCTGGTGGCCCAGAAGGCCAGCCAGGTTTTCATTGCCGGGCCGTTGACCTGGCTGGCGTCGAAGTTGCCTTCGATGATCACCTGAAGGTGTGCCCGTGGGCTGTCATCCTTCAAGGTGCGCCGACGTTCCTGGACGTTCTCGATCAGCGCATTCATCAAGTAGCGCATGGTCGCTGCGATCAGGCCGTTCTTGTCCTGAAAGTAGTGACTGATGATGCCGTTCGAGACGCCGGCCAGACGCGCAATCAGCGCAATGCTGGCATCTCCCATCCCGACCTGATCGATGGCCGTCAATGTGGCTTCGATCAACTGCTGGCGGCGTATGGGTTGCATACCGACCTTGGGCATGTAGCACCTCTCCTTAGGCCTGCCGATGGACGAAGAACGTCCGTCGGCTTGAGGGCCAGTCTATTTTGTTTTGATTGAACGTTCAATCAACAAAGAATAAGATCTGCGACAAATGGTCGCTACCTACAGATGTTTCCTACCTGCTGGCCGCAACCGCTGACACCTGCAAAAACCCTTGAAACAGGCCATTTCAGAGCCTGATCACCGCTTCGGCGGCTCAAGAATTTTCGGGGTGTCTTTATAACACCCGTCCGTCGACTGCCGAAAAATCGATGTCCCGGGATAACCGCTGCCTTGTGTTTCTCTCTCGCACTGCCTGGAGCATCTGCGCCATGAGTTCTGCCTCTCTTATAAAGACCCCGCCGGAAAAGGTTCGGGTCAACGGTTGGGTGTTCTACACCTCCACCGCGCTGATTCTGTTGTTGACCGCCATCCTGATCATCGCCCCGCAGGAGGCCGGGCGCATGCTCGGCGTCGCCCAGGCCTGGCTTTCCAAAAGCTTTGGCTGGTACTACATGGTGGTCATCGCCGCCTACCTGGTGTTTGTGGTCGGCCTGGCGTTTTCGTCCTATGGAAAATTGAAACTGGGTAGTAAAGACGACACCCCGGACTTCAGTTACGGCGCCTGGGCGGGCATGTTGTTCTCGTCGGGCATCGGTATTTCGCTGTTGTATTTCGGTGCGTCCGAGCCGTTGGATCATTACTTCAACCCGCCCGAGGGCGCGGCGGCCAGTAATGGTGCGGCCCGCCAGGCGCTGCAACTGACCTTCCTGCACTGGGGCCTGCACGGCTGGGCGATCTATGCACTGGTCGGCCTGGCCGTAGCGTACTTTGCCTACCGTCACAATCAGCCGCTGGCCTTGCGTTCGGCGCTGTACCCACTGGTGGGCGAGCGTTGGGTGAAGGGCGCGGCGGGCCACGCGGTAGACGGTTTCGGCATGTTCGTGACCCTGCTGGGCCTGGTGACCAACCTGGGGATCGGCTCGATGCAGGTGTCGTCGGGGCTGGAAAACCTGTTTGGCATGGAGCACAGCAACACCAACCTGCTGATCGTGATCATCGTGATGAGCACCGTGGCCACCATCGCCGCTGTGTCGGGTGTGGAAAACGGTATTCGCCGCCTGTCCAACCTGAACATTGTGCTGTTCAGCGGCTTGCTGATCTTCGTGCTGCTGTTCGGCCCGACCCTGCACCTGCTCAACGGGCTGGTGCAGAACACCGGTGATTACCTCAACGGCATCGTGCTGAAAACCTTCGACCTGTATGTATATGAAGGCGACGGTGCCAAGACCGAGCGCTGGATGGGCCTGTGGACCCTGTTCTACTGGGCCTGGTGGATTTCCTGGGCGCCATTCGTGGGCATGTTCATCGCACGTATTTCTCGTGGTCGTACCGTGCGTGAGCTGGTGGCCGGCGTCTTGCTGATCCCGCTGGGCTTTACTCTGGCATGGCTGTCGATCTTCGGTAACTCGGCGCTGGACCTGGTGTTGAACCATGGTGCCGTGGAGTTGGGCAAGACGGCGCTGGAACAACCGTCCATGGCCATCTACCAACTGCTTGAGCATTATCCGGCGTCGAAAGTCGTCATCGGCGTGTCGATCTTCGTAGGCTTTGTGCTGTTCCTGACCCCGGCGGATTCCGGCGCGGTGATGATGGCCAACCTGTCCTGCAAAGGCGGCAATGTGGATGAAGATGCGCCGCACTGGTTGCGGATCTTCTGGTCGGTGGTGATCACCCTGGTGACCATCGGCCTGCTGTTTGCCGGTAACTTCGAAGCCATGCAAACCATGGTCGTGCTGGCGGGGCTGCCGTTTTCGGTGGTGCTGATCCTGTTTATGTTCGGTTTGCACAAGGCCATGCGTCAGGATGTGGCGACAGAACTGGAACAGGCGCAACTGGCTGAGCGTGGCCGCCGTGGTTTCAGCGAGCGCTTGACCGCCCTGGACCTGCAACCGAGCCAGGCCACCGTGCAGCGCTTTATGGACAAGCACGTAACGCCGGCGCTGGAAGAAGCGGCGGTTGCGCTGCGTGAGCAAGGCTTGGAGGTGCAGACCTTGCTGGGCAAATCCAAGCGCTGCATCGGCGTGCGTATCGAGATGCAAGAGGGCAACCCGTTTGTCTACGAGGTGAGCCTGGATGGTTACTCGGCGGCGCCGGCTGACCTGCCTGAAGAAGAACGCACCCGTTACTACCGTGCCGAGGTGTACCTGCACAACGGGCCGCAGGAATATGACCTGATGGGCTTCACCCAGGAGCAGATTACCCGGGATGTGCTCGATCAGTTCGAAAGCCATCGGCAGCTCCTTGGCCGTGTCTATAGCTGATAGTTGAAAGCCAGTGGTGTCCTTGCTGACACCACTGGGTCCAAATGTGGGAGGGGGCTTGCCCCCGATTGCAGTGTGTCAGTCAGTACATCTGTTACTGATACACCGCTATCGGGGGCAAGCCCCCTCCCACATTGACCCAGTTTCTTCAGTTGTTTTGCAGTGTTTGTCAGCCCAGGTTTTTGCCTAGGAGCGCGTGGTAGAGCTCACTGTCGCCCAGGATCCCCACCACCTTGTTGTTGTCATGCAGCACCAGCTTGTTCCCCGTTTGATAGCGGATCTGCAACGCATCGCGCATGCCGATATTGGAGTCCACCAGGGTTGGGACCCGACCCAAATCTTCCACCGCTTGCCCCGGTGCCCAGTTCTGCAAATTCATCACCACGCCGTTCTGGCGTGCGCCCTGGATGGTGTTGCCTTCAGCCAGGTCCAGCCATGAATCGCCGCCCGGATCCAGGCACACTGAACCATTGACCCGCGTGCAGTTATCCAGCGTGCGCATCAGGCTGCGCCCGCACAGTACGTTCAGCGGGTTGGTGTGGGCGACGAAGGTGCGCACATAGTCGTCCGCCGGGTTCAGCACGATTTCTTCCGGCACGCTGTACTGGATGATCTTGCCGTCTTTCATGATCGCGATCCGGCTGCCTAGCTTGAGCGCTTCATCGAGGTCGTGGCTGACGAACACAATGGTCTTGCTCAGCTTGCGTTGCAGTTCCAGCAGTTCATCTTGCAGACCCTGGCGAATCAGTGGGTCGAGGGCCGAGAAAGGTTCGTCCATCAGCAGGATATCGGCGTCCATCGCCAACGCGCGGGCCAGGCCGACACGCTGCTGCATGCCGCCGGACAGCTCATCGGGCTTCTTGTTGCGCCATTGGCTCAAGCCCACCAGTTCGAGCTTTTCATCCACCAGGGTGCGCCGTTCTTTTTCCGGGCGGCCCTGCATTTCCAGGCCGAAGCTGATGTTCTCGCGCACCGTCAGCCAGGGCATCAGGGCGAACTTCTGGAACACCATGGCGATGCGTTTGGTGCGCATCATTTTCAGTTCGGCGGGGGTGCAAGAGGCGATGTCGATCTGGCGCCCTTCATGCTCCACAAACAGTTGGCCACGGCTCACGGTGTTGAGGCCGTTGATGCAGCGCAGCAGGCTCGATTTGCCGGAGCCCGACAGGCCCATCAGCACACAGATCTCGCCTTTCTCGATATCCAGGCTGGCGTTTTCGACGCCGACGATCTGCCCGGTCTTTTTCAGGATTTCGTTACGGCTCATGCCCTGGTCCAGCAGCTTGAGCGCCTCGCGTGGGTCTTTGGAGAAGATCACGTCGACTTTGTCGAATCGGATAATGCTCATGCATCACCCCCTACTTTAGCGTCGGGTTGTTTGCAGATACGGTCGAGCATGATGGCGAGCAGCACGATGGCCAGGCCCGCTTCAAAGCCCAGGGCGATATCGGCCGTGTTGAGTGCATTGACCACCGGCTTGCCGAGGCCGTCGGCACCCACCAGTGCGGCAATCACCACCATCGACAACGACAGCATGATGCATTGGGTAATACCGGCGGCGATGCTCGGCATGGCGTGGGGCAGTTCAATGCGCGAGAGCAACTGGCGGCGCGAGCAGCCAAAGGCCTTGCCGGCGTCCATCAGCTCTTGCGGTACATCGCGGATACCCAGGTAGGTCAGGCGGATCGGCGCGGCAATCGCGAACACCACCGTGGAAATCAGCCCAGGTACCACACCCAGCCCGAAGAGGGTCAGGGTAGGGATGAGGTAGACGAAGGTCGGTACGGTCTGCATCAGATCGAGTACCGGCCGCATCATGGTGTAGAACATCGGCTTGTGCGCGGCAACAATGCCCAGCGGCACACCGATGACCACGCAGACCAGGGTCGCGAACAGCACCTGGGCGAGGGTTTCCATGGTTTCCTGCCAGTACCCAAGGTTCAGGATCAGCAGGAAGGAGGCGATGACGAAGACCGTCAGGCCCCATTTACGTTGGATAAAGTGAGCCAGCAGCGCAATCAGACCGATCAATGCCAGCGGATTGAACCAGGTCAGCGCAAACGTCACGCCGTGGATCATCGTTTCCAGTGTCGATGCGATTGCATCGAAGTAGTTGGCACCGTTCTGGGTCAACCATTCGACGAAGGCAGCGATGTACTGGCCTAGTGGGATTTTCTGTTCAGTCAGCATGGTAGTGAATGTCCACATGCGAAGGGGGGAAACATCCCGGACCGGCTTAACGGCCCGGGATAGTGGTTACTTGTCCAGGTAGGCTTTGACGGCCTCCAGCCCTGGTTTGCCATCGACGGTGTTGACGCCTGCAAGCCAGGTGTCGAGCACTTGGGGGTTCTTTTTCAGCCACGCCTTGGCGGCGGCGTCGGGCTTCATTTTGTCGTCCAGCACATTGCCCATCAGCGTGCTTTCCATGTTCAGGGTGAACACCAGGTTCTTCAGCAACTGGCCGACGTTGCTGCATTCCTGGGTGTAGCCCTTGCGGGTATTGGTGTAGATGGTGGCCTGGCCGTAGTTGGGGCCGAACGAGTCGTCCCCTCCGGTCAGGTACTTCATCTTGAAGCGGGTGTTCATCGGGTGCGGTTCCCAGCCGAGGAACACGATGGCCTGGTTGCGCTTGGAGGCGCGTTCGACCTGGGAGAGCATGCCGGCTTCGCTGGACTCGACCACTTTGAACCCTGCGGTCTTGAGACCGAAGGCGTCTTTGTCGATAAGGGTCTGGATAGTGCGGTTGCCGTCGTTACCCGGCTCGATCCCGTAGATCTTGCCGCCCAGCTCGTCCTTGAATTTGGCAATGTCGGCGAAGTCTTTCAGGCCTTTGTCGTACAGCGCCTCGGGCACCGCCAGGGTGTACTTGGCGTTCTCCAGGTTGGCGCGCACGGTTTCCACGGTGCCGGCATCACGATACTGCTTGATGTCGTTTTCCATGGTCGGCATCCAGTTGCCGAGGAAGATATCCATGTTCTTGCCGTCGGCCAGGGACTTGTAGGTCACTGGTACCGAAATCATCGTGGTGCGCGGCTTGTAGCCCAGGCCCTTGAGGATTTCGCTGGTGGTCGCGGTAGTGACGGTGATGTCGGTCCAGCCGACATCGGAGAAGTTGACGGTCTTGCACTGTTCCGGTTCTGCAGCGTTTGCCAGGGCTGGCAGACTCAACATGGCGGCCAACAACAACGAGGGTGAAGCTTTCATAAGGCTAGACTCCTGTGTTTTTTCTGGCGGCATTTGCCGCGCTTTATAAGTGTTGCGGTTGGAGCGTGCGACAACAGCTCTGGCACGGTGCCTTGCAAACGAGTCGGAACTGATCATGTACCAGTGAAAATCTGACGCCTACAGGGGGCGTCGTATCCAGTACAGGGAGGGTCGCATCCAGTACCGATGACGTCGCTTACAGGTTTTTCCGAAGGTGAAACCGCTGTTTTTACCCCTCTGCACCGCAAAAAACGGCCGAAACAGGCGTTCGCACGCGAGCGACGCTGGTGAGCATGGATGCGTCGGTGTGAGACGCCGTGAGCGGCGACAAAAGCTTGATGATGCCGCCATCTGGGCGATCTGAGCGTAGCACCTCGTTCAAGCCTGGCCGTGCTTATCGAGGAGTTCTACCGCAATGGCTATCAGTGTTTTCGACCTGTTCAAGATCGGCATCGGGCCTTCGAGTTCTCACACCGTCGGCCCCATGCGCGCCGCGGCGTTGTTCGTCCAGGCGTTGCGTGAACGTGACGTGTTGGAACAGGTGCGGCGCGTCGAAGTTCAGCTCTACGGCTCGCTGTCGGCCACCGGCATCGGCCATGGCAGCGACACCGCAACCATCATGGGCCTGATGGGCGAGTGGCCCGACGCAATCGACCCATCACAGATCGGCGTGCGCATCCACACCCTGCGCGAAACCGACACTCTGCTGCTCGACGGTCGCCTGCCGGTGCCTTTCGTATGGGCGCGGGACATGCGCCTGCTTGACGAAAACCTGCCGTTTCATCCCAATGCCATGACCCTGGTGGTATGGGGCGATGACGGCGAACTGCACCGTGATACCTACTATTCGGTCGGCGGTGGGTTTGTGGTGGATGAGGCTCAGGCCCAGAGCGGAGTGGCGGACATGGATCGCACCGAACTGCCCTACGATTTCTCCAGCGCAGTGGAGCTGTTGCAGCTGTGCAAGACCCATAACCTGCGCGTCGCCGAGCTGATGCTGGCAAATGAAAAAACCTGGCGCTCCGAAGAGGAAATCCGCAGTGGCCTGATGAAGCTCTGGCGCGCCATGCAGGATTGCGTGGAGCAGGGCCTCAAGCACGAAGGCATCCTGCCCGGCGGCTTGAACGTGCGCCGCCGCGCGGCCAAGTTGCACCGCAGCTTGCAGGAACTGGGCAAACCCAATGTGATCGGCTCGACTTTGAGCGCCATGGAATGGGTGAACCTGTTCGCCTTGGCGGTCAACGAAGAGAACGCTGCCGGCGGGCGCATGGTCACGGCACCGACCAATGGTGCGGCGGGGATCATTCCGGCGGTGCTGCATTACTTCATGAAATTCAGTGAGGAAGTCACCGAAGCCAACGTGGTCGACTATATGCTCGGCGCCGCAGCGGTGGGCATTCTGTGCAAGAAGAACGCCTCGATCTCCGGTGCTGAAGTCGGCTGTCAGGGCGAGGTCGGTTCCGCCTGTGCCATGGCCGCGGCCGGCTTGGCCGAGATTCTCGGCGCCACGCCGGAGCAGGTGTGCAACGCTGCTGAAATTGGCTTGGAACACAACCTCGGCCTGACCTGCGACCCGGTGGGTGGGCTGGTGCAGGTGCCATGCATCGAGCGCAATGCAATTGCGGCGGTCAAGGCAATCAACGCGGCGCAAATGGCCCTGCGTGGCGACGGCCAGCACTTTATCTCCCTGGACCGGGTGATCCGCACCATGCGCGATACCGGCGCGGATATGCATGACAAGTACAAAGAGACCTCGCGGGGTGGTTTGGCGGTGAGTGCTGTTGAGTGTTGAGACCGAGCCGCCTGCATCGGGGGCAAGCCCCCTCCCACATTTTGATCTGTGAACAGGGTCCAAAGGTGGGAGGGGGCTTGCCCCCGATAGCGGTGGTCCAGCCAACACTGCTCAAAAAGTGAACATTCCAACCAAAAACGCCACCTTTTAGCGCGTCGCAAATAGATAAGTAGCTTCCGAACTATTCCTACACGATCACCCGTGCAATGTGCTTTGGGTGACAGACTTCTCCTACGCTCGCAAAGCGCCTTCCCACAAGTGCTACCGATCTGCTCACACCCCTTGAACATCACTCGTTATGCGACCTGCCGGGCACTCCAGGCGCGGGCTTATATAGACGCGTCAACAGGTCGTTTTCAGGAGTTATTGAATAGCCATCCAATTTAGGCATGGCATTTGCTCTATTAATTCAAAGCGTCGCCTTCCTGAGGACGACCGCCATAACAAGAGCCTCGCCTGAGGCCAACACCCGCTTTGTGTGAGGAGATACCGCGATGACGTCGTTCAACTCCGGGGCCCAACCCCAGAACCGTGCGCCTCAATCCATCGGCTTTTTGCTGCTGGACAATTTCACGCTGATTTCCCTGGCTTCGGCAGTGGAACCGCTGCGCATGGCCAACCAGTTGTCCGGGCGCGAGCTGTATCGCTGGACGACCCTGAGCGTCGACGGCAACCAGGTATGGGCCAGCGATGGCCTGCAGATCACCCCCGATGCCTCCATGCATAAAGCGCCGGCCCTGGACATTGTCATCGTGTGCGGCGGCGTGGGTATCCAACGCACCGTCACTCGTGAACATGTGTCGTGGCTGCAAAGCCAGGCGCGCCAGTCCCGGCGCCTCGGCGCGGTGTGTACTGGCAGCTGGGCGCTGGCTTGCGCGGGTTTGCTCGACGGTTTTGATTGCAGTGTGCACTGGGAATGCCTGGCGTCGATGCAGGAAGCCTTCCCGCGGGTGTCCATGAGCACACGCCTGTTCACCCTCGACCGCAACCGCTTTACCAGCTCCGGTGGCACCGCGCCGCTGGACATGATGCTGCACCTGATCAGCCGCGACCACGGGCGTGAATTGTCGGCGGCTATCTCCGAGATGTTTGTGTACGAGCGCATCCGCAACGAACAAGATCACCAGCGCGTGCCACTCAAGCACATGCTCGGCACCAACCAGCCGAAGCTGCAGGAAATCGTCGCGCTGATGGAAGCCAACCTGGAAGAGCCGATCGACCTGGATGAACTGGCGGTATATGTCGCCGTGTCGCGTCGACAGTTGGAGCGGCTGTTCCAGAAATACCTGCATTGTTCGCCATCGCGCTACTACCTCAAGCTGCGCCTGATCCGCGCGCGGCAATTGCTCAAGCAAACGCCGATGTCGATCATCGAAGTGGCGTCGGTGTGCGGGTTTGTCTCCACGCCGCACTTCTCCAAGTGCTACCGCGAATACTTCGGCATACCGCCGCGGGATGAGCGCGTCGGCTCCAATACCACCCAGCAGGTGGCGATGATGCCGATTCCGCAGGCGTTGGTGCTGTCACCGTTGTCGGGGCCGATGTCGGCGTTGAGCCAGGCCAGGAATGAATCGACGTTTGCCAGTGTAAGGCTTTAAACCGGGTCGCCTGCATCGGGGGCAAGCCCCCTCCCACATCTGGATTTGTGAACACAGTAAGGTGGGAGGGGGCTTGCCCCCGATAGCGGTCTGTCAGGCGCCCGAATTCTGTTTGAACTGCATCAAAGCCGGCAACAACTGCTTGTCGATCGCCTGCCTTACCGCCGGCAAAATCGTCGCACTGCCGCTGTACATCTTTTCAACCATACCCTTGAGCGCTTTGGCCCGCGCCTCGCTCAAACCGCGCACCGCACACTCGCAAGCCTGCTCGGCGGTGGTACCACTGGACACTTCAAAACCCAGCGAGCGTAGTTGGCTCAGCAGGTCATCCTGGTCAATCAAATCCGCGTGCATCATGACGTTCATCCTGGTGTAGGGAGCGGGAACTGACTTGGATTCTGGTAGGGCCCCGGCCGGTCGGCAAGGGCAGAATCAACGAATGGCTCGGATGGCTATGAACAGGTCGTTTTCGGGTCACTCACCCTTAGAAGGATTCGGCACACTCAATCCCAGGCACGCAGCTTGATGGTTTGGTCACCCTCGGGATGCACGGCTCACACAAGGCACTCTGCCCCGATCCAGTCACGGCTGGACCGGGGCTTTTTTTGCTCAGTTCCTGACCGGCAAACCGATGACGCGGCCGAGGAGGGCAGGTTTTGGCAGCTCGGCCTGTTCGGCGCTGATGGTCGTGAGTTTTTCCAGCGTGGCCGCAGTGAACGGCGCCGCGTGCGGGCCGGCGAGGTCAACGTGCAGCAACATCTGTTCGTTACCCGCCAGCTCGCGGTCTTCGCCCACTCGATACAGGCTGTGGTAGAGGTGCAGGCGCTTGGCGTCGTGGGCGATCAGTTGGGTACGCACCTGCACCTCGGCGTCGAGTTTCACTTCGTGCAGGTAGTTCAGGTGCAGCTCCAGGGTGAACAGCGAGCGGCCGCTGGCTTCACGGTTGTCGCTGTCCAGGCCCAGGGTGTCCATCAGCGCATCGGTGGCGTAGCTGAAAATCAGCAGGTAGAACGCGTCGCGCAGGTGGCCGTTATAGTCCACCCAATCGGGACGGATGCGAGTGGTGTAGGTGGTCAGTGCGGGCATGGCATAAATTCCGGTTATGAACTCGATCACATGTGGGAGAGGGTTATTCGGCGAAGGTCATACCGTGTTTGGCTTTAGTAACCTTGACGGCCTCCAGCACTGCCAGCAGACAATCATCACGATAGCGCTCCAGCGCCGAAATGCTGTGGCTGCTCAATTGGTCACGGGTGCCATCGACCACATCATCGATCAATTTGTCGGTCAGTTCAGGCGCAGGTAGATAAGTCCACGGCAACTGCAACGCCGGCCCGAACTGCGCCATGAAGTGGCGCATGCCGGCATCGCCGCCCGCCAGGGTGTAGGTGAGGAAGGTGCCCATGAACGACCAGCGCAAGCCGGCACCAAAGCGAATCGCGTCATCGATTTCGCCGGTGGTCGCCACGCCGTCATTGACCAGGTGCAGCGCCTCGCGCCACAGCGCTTCGAGCAAGCGGTCAGCGATAAACCCAGGCACTTCCTTGCGCACATGCAGCGGGCGCATGCCGAGGGATTCATACACCTTGATTGCAGCCTGGATCGCTTCGGGGGCGGTGTTTTTGCCGCCGACCACTTCCACCAGTGGCAGCAGGTAGACCGGGTTGAACGGGTGGCCGACGACGCAGCGTTCCGGGTGTGTGGAACCTTCGTAGAACTCACTCGGCAACAGCCCGGACGTGCTCGAACCGATCAGTGCATCAGGCTTGGCCGCCGCGCTGATCTGGCTGTGTAATTGCAGCTTCAGCTCCAGGCGTTCCGGAGCGCTTTCCTGGATGAAATCGGCGTCTTTGACGCATTCTTCGATGGTGCTCACAAAGCGCAGGCGGTCTTGAGATGCACCAGGCGCCAATCCTTGTTGCTCAAGGGCTCCCCAGGCGTTGGCGACGCGTTTGCGCAAGGCAATCTCGGCTCCGGGCGCCGGGTCCCAGGCCACTACGTCCAGGCCGTGGGCCAGGGCGCGGGATACCCAGCCGCTGCCGATTACACCGCTGCCCAGGGCAGCGAAGGTTTTGATTTCAGTAATAAAGCTCATTGGCGAATTTCCTGAAGTATTCAAGGTTCTGTTTTGGAATCAGCTCAATGTGGAAGGGGGCAAGCCCCCTCCCACATTTTTTAACCGCGTTTGGTCAGCCCCATCTTGATTCGGCCCTCGGCCGGGGTCATGACCCGTGCCCCCAGCCTGCTGAGGATTTCACTGGCGCGTTCCACCAGTTGACCATTGGTGGCGAGCACGCCTTTGTCCAGCCACAGGTTGTCTTCCAGACCGACCCGTACGTTGCCGCCCAGCAGCACCGCTTGCGCCGCCATCGGCATCTGCATGCGGCCAATCCCGAAGCCGGCCCACACCGCGTCGGCGGGCAGGTTGTCGACCATGGCTTTCATGGTGGTGGTGTCGGCCGGCGCGCCCCAGGGGATGCCCAGGCACAGTTGGAACAGCGGGTTATCGAGCAGGCCTTCCTTGATCATCTGCTTGGCAAACCACAAGTGGCCGGTGTCGAAGATTTCCAGTTCGGCCTTTACGCCCAGCGCCTGGATACGCTTGGCACCGGCCCGCAATTGTGCCGGGGTGGACACGTAAATCGTGTCGCCATCGCCGAAATTGAGGGTGCCGCAGTCCAGGGTGCAGATCTCCGGCAGCAGCTCCTCGACGTGGGCCAGACGGGTCAGCGGGCCGACCAGGTCGGTGTTGGGGCCGAATTCCATCGGGTTCTCGCCGCCACCGATTTCCAGGTCGCCGCCCATGCCGGCGGTGAGGTTGACGATGATGTCGATATCGGCCTCACGGATGCGCTCCATCACTTCGCGATACAGCGCCACGTCGCGGCTGAACTTGCCGGTTTGCGGATCGCGCACATGGCAATGCACCACGGTGGCGCCCGCCTTGGCCGCTTCTACGGCGGCGGCGGCGATCTGTTTGGGTGTGACCGGCACATGCGGGCTTCTGGCGGTCGTGTCGCCAGCACCGGTGAGTGCGCAGGTGATGATGACGTCGTGGTTCATGGGCGGTTCCTTACGGGCGTGGTGGTGCCGTTCGCAGCCGTGACGGGCTGCGAAGCGGTGATGAAAAAAGGTTATTGGTTGGTCAATTGCAGATTGGTCGCAGCCGGTTTGCCGTCAAAGGTGGTCACCCCTTCCAGCCAGCGCGCCTTGTCCTGCGGATGATCCTTGAGCCACTGCCTGGCGGACTCCAGGGCGTCCTTGTGATCCAGCAACGGCTGCATCATCCGGCTCTCGTCGGCGGCGGTGAACGTCAGGTTGGTCAGCAGTCTGTGCACGTTGGGGCACTGCTGGGCATAGGTCGGCGCGGTTACGGTCCAGACGGTGGCCTTGCCTTCGTTCGGGCCCAGGGCATCTTCGCTGCCGCTGAGGTAGGTCATCGCAACGTTGATGTTCATCGGGTGCGGCGCCCAACCGAAGAACACCACGGCTTCCTTGCGCCGCACGGCGCGGTCCACGGCGGCGAGCATGCCGGCCTCGCTGGACTCCACCAACTGGAACTTGCCCAGGCCGAACTGGTTCTTGGCGATCATCGCCTTGATCTGGGTGTTGGCGCCGGAGCCTGGCTCGATGCCGTAGATCTTGCCGCCCAGCTCTTTTTCGAACCTGGCGATGTCGGCAAAGGTTTTCAGCCCCTTGTCCGCCAGGTAGGTGGGCACCGCCAGGGTGGCGCGGGCGTCTTCCAGGCTGGGCTTGTCGAGGACCTTGACCTGCTTGGCATCGACGAACGGCGTGATGGTCTGGGTCATCAGCGGGTTCCAGTAGCCGAGGAACAGGTCCAGGCGCTGGTCGCGGATCCCGGCGAAGATGATTTGCTGGGAGGCGCTGGTTTGCTTGGTCTTGTAGCCGAGGCCGTCGAGCAGCACTTGAGTCATGGCGCTGGTGGCGATTACATCGGTCCAGTTCACCACGCCCATGCGCACGTTCTGGCAAGAAGCGGCGTCCGCTGCCATGACGTGGGTACTCAAAATAGCGCTGGCGCTGAGTGCAAGTGCACAGCGGCTGATCAGTCGGTTCATGGTGGATCCCTCGGCAGGTCGTTATTGTGGGTTCCGGCGTCTTTGTGCGCCGTGGCATCAAGTTACGCAGCTTGAGTGCCAACAAAACGCACGGCGGCGACCGACTCTTGCACTGCAGCGACCTGTGCTCTTGAATGGCTGGTTGAACTGGCGTATCACAGTGACCACGCTGCCCGTACTACGAGAGCGCCACCATGTCCCAGGATTTCTACTTCCTGCTGATGCCGGGTTTTTCGGCCATCGGCTTTATCTCCGCACTGGAACCGTTGCGGGTTGCCAACCGCTTTCGCGGAGAGCTGTACCGTTGGCATATATTGAGCGCCGATGGCGGCGCGGTGCTGGCGAGCAATGGCATGTCGGTCAACGCTGACGCCGCGCTGGAGCCGCTGAAAAAAGGCGCGACGTTATTGGTGGTGGCCGGCTTCGAACCTCTTCAGTTCGCCACTCCCTTGCTGGAACACTGGCTGCGCCGTCTCGATCATGACGGCGTAACCCTCGGCGCCATCGACACCGGTGCCTGCGTGCTGGCCGAGGCCGGCCTGCTCGATGGTCACCGCCTGACCTTGCACTGGGAAGCCATCGACGCCTTCAAGGAGTCCTATCCACACCTGAGCGTGACCCAGGAACTCTTCGAAATCGACCGCCGCCGCATCACCTGCGCCGGTGGTACGGCGTCCATCGACCTGATGCTCGACCTGATCGCCCAGGCCCACGGCCCGGAGTTGGCGATCCAGGTCTCGGAGCAATTCGTACTGGGGCGCATCCGCCCACGCAAAGACCACCAGCGCATGCAGATCGCCACGCGCTATGGCATCAACAACAAGAAGTTGGTGCAGGTGATTGGCGAGATGGAGCAACACACTGAACCGCCCCTGAGCACCCTGGCCCTGGCCGAGGCGATCAAGGTTACCCGGCGCCAGCTGGAACGGCTGTTTCGTCTGCACCTCAACGACACGCCGAGCAACTTCTACCTCGGCCTGCGCCTGGAGAAAGCCCGGAAACTGCTGCGCCAGAGCGGCATGAGTGTGCTGGAGGTGAGCATTGCGTGTGGGTTTGAGTCGCCGTCGTATTTCACCCGTAGCTATCGAGCCAGGTTTGCCAAGTGCCCGAGAGAGGATCGGCGACGGGAGATGGTTTGACGCGAATTATAGTCAATTATGGTGGTGACTATAATTGGATTCAGCGCTTGTGACGTGGTGTGTTTGGTTGTTACTGCAACGAAATTTCGGATAAGCCGGCGTAAAAAAACATTTGGTACGTGGGAATTTTCTTATTTTCTGTCGTTAACTACGACGTATAGAAAGTTGCTGCTAACGTCCTATGGGCTTGAAGTCGCTCTTGGCTCGGTGCTTTGAAAGTTAAGGCGCGTGTGCTGGGAGCGTCACTACTTAACCATAAGAGGTTGGCATGCTGAAAAAACTAGTTGCTGTGATTGTGTTCGTTTCTACCCCAGTTTGGGCTGCTCCGGCTCCGGCTCCGGCTCCGGCTCCGGCTCCGGCTCCGGCTCCGGCTCCGGCTCCGGCTCCGGCACCCTTCACCGGAGCCGATTACAGCGGGCGTTATGAATGTAACGGCCAGGATAAACATATTGGCAACTTCAAGGGTGTTGTCGATATGAAGCTCGACGCCAAGCAAAGCACTGGCAAGTACGCGGCTTACACCTTCACCCTGACCCTGGAGGACAAGTCCCGCTATGACGGCATGGCCGCCGGGACCGCAGATACGCTGGGCATCTACTTTGCCCATACTGACCCAGCCTTGAAAGACTTTGGCGTGGGCGTGGCACAAGTGACGCCAACCCCAGACGGTAAAGTGTCCTTCGTTAAGTATTATTACGGCCCTGAATACGAAGGCGGCGGGCACGGCCTGGAACACTGCGTCAAAAGCTGATGTGCGGTTATTTCTTCATCAGGCATGAGCAGGCTGTCTTATACGCCTCGTGCTGATACTTGTTGAGCGTCGCGGGCAGATCAAAGGTGTGCTTCTTGTTCTGTGCATTGATGGTCTGCGGCGACAGCAGCGTCACTTCAACGCCCTCCAGTAATTGAAACACCCCTTCAATCTTGAACGTCGTCGGCCCGCCGGCGAATTCACCTTTTTTGCTGCGCTTCTTGATCGCGATGCGCTGGATGCCGTTGTCCTGCACGAAGGCCTTTACCTGGGCGGCGAAGGCTTTGACGTTGGCTGCCTCATCGTCGTCATCGAGGGCGATTTTCTTGGTGGCCAGGGCGACGTGGGTCAGCGCCTGGTTGTCCAGGGCGGCGAGGGCGATGATGGCTTCGCTGCCTTTGATTTCGATGCCGCAGAGAGTCATGGACGTTGCCTTAAACGCGAGAAGAAGTCGTGCATGGTAACAGGCTCGGCGAGGTGCAGAGGTTTCGACCATTTGTCGGAGGTAGTGCCTGAACTGTCAGATCTGACAGTAGATCTTAGTGGGACCCGCATCTAGATTCGGGACAGGAGTTCTCGTAGCTCCACGCCTTCCTACAAAGGAGTTGCGCAATGAAGATACGTAAGGAAATTCGCACATTGAGCGGGCATGAGTGGATGGAATTTCTCAATGCGTTGTTGGCGGTCAAAGCCGCGAAAGAATACGACAAGTTTGTCCATTGGCACCACGCAGTAATGGTACCTACTGTTCATCCTCATGAACCCCAGGACCCCGACTATCGTAACGGTGCGCACTTGGGCCCTGCCTTTTTGCCTTGGCACCGTGAAATGTTGCTGCAGTTGGAAGCGGTCATTCTGCGCGTCACTCAAAAAGAAATAGCGATCCCTTACTGGGATTGGACATTGGACGCGGCAGAGCCCTGGATCTCACCGGTATGGGGGCTGATAGGCGGTAACGGTGATCCTAAAGATTACTTCAGGGTGCAAGATGGACCCTTTGCACACAAATTTAATAATTGGGACGTACCCGGGTATCCGCAAGACGGTCTACCAGAGCCGGGTCTGAAACGGCAGTTTGGGCAATGGGTCTTTACGTTGCCGACGCCTGACGATTTGAACAAGGCAATGAACGAAGAAATCTATGACGAGCCCTATTACAACGCCAGCCCGTTCAATCGAGGTTTTCGAAACCGTCTGGAAGGTTGGATTACCCAGAAGGGTGACCCGCAAGTCACCACCCCGGGTTCGCAGTTGCACAATCGAGTTCACCTGTGGATCGGTGGCAACATGCTGGCGATGACCTCACCTGAGGATCCGGTGTTTTTTCTGCATCACTGCTTCGTCGACAAGGTCTGGGCCGATTGGCAGGCGAAGATGGAGCTGGGTAAACCCACCCTGGCACCTCATTATTGTCCAATGGAGGGTGGTCCGCCTGGGCACAATTTCGATGACGTACTCAAACCCTGGACCAATCGTATCCGCGATGTAATGGATATCACCGCATTGGATTACGCCTACGATCCCAGCCCTCCATTGGTATTGCCCAAGCCCCGCTTCAAGTCACCCTTCATGACTTGAATGTAAGGGTGTCCCCCATGGCATGGCTGTGGGGGGCATTTACTCCTGCCCAATCGACTCCAAAAACTCCGACCGCTCATCACTCATCCGGGCCAGGCAATCATTCTGCGCAATCGCGTATTCCTTGCTGCCATTCACCGCCGGGAAGGTGTCCACCGCGCAATCGGCGTCACGCAGTTTTTCCCACTTCTGCTGGGCGTCCTTCAGACGAGCGGTAATGTCGGCCAGCTTGGTCTTGTCGCTGCCATAGATCGAACCCATGCGTTCCAGCAGGCCCTGGTAGTTATCCTTGAGCAGTTGCTCGGCAGTGGTTTTGTTGTAGGCGGCGCAGGCCAGGGTCTGTTTGTCGTTTTCGATGCCGTCGCACGGTGTGCTGTCGGTGTCTTCGGCTGCGTGGGCGGTGGTTGCGATGAGTGCCAAAGCCAGGAAAATCGATTTCATTGCGCCGTCTCATATCAGGTGATGCGCAATTCTGGCTCAAGCGTAAGACAAAGAACAGCCGCCCAGCAGGCATGTCTACATAGCCTTTGTCGCGGATTGACGCTTTCGGCAATTCCCCTGTCGTTTTTGCACTCGGCTCCGTCGATCCCTGGGCATATGCTGGCCCCAAAGCGCCGGCACACGATTCGGCGCATGAATCGCCAATAAGGGGACGCCTGATGAGCCCAGCCGAATTGCACGCCGACAGCATCGTTATCGACGGGCTGATCATTGCCAAGTGGAATCGCGACCTGTTCGAGGACATGCGCAAGGGGGGCCTGACCGCCGCCAACTGCACCGTGTCGGTGTGGGAAGGGTTCCA
This sequence comes from Pseudomonas sp. FBCC-B545, assembly GCF_059134095.1. Lineage (NCBI taxonomy): Bacteria > Pseudomonadati > Pseudomonadota > Gammaproteobacteria > Pseudomonadales > Pseudomonadaceae > Pseudomonas > Pseudomonas sp. FBCC-B545. The sequence continues at coordinate 491,382 of NZ_CP101441.1, forward strand.
GGCCACGATTAATAACATTGTTGCCAGCCAGACCCTGATCCGTGAGAACAGCGACCTGGTGATCCCGGTAAAAACCACCGCCGACATCCGCCGCGCCAAGGAACAAGGCAAGACCGGCATCATCTTCGGCTTCCAGAATGCCCATGCGTTTGAAGACCAGCTCGGCTACGTGGAGATCTTCAAGCAGCTCGGCGTGGGGGTGGTGCAGATGTGCTACAACACCCAGAACCTGGTGGGCACCGGTTGCTACGAGCGCGATGGCGGCCTGTCAGGTTTCGGTCGCGAAATCGTCGGCGAGATGAACCGCGTGGGCATCATGTGCGACCTGTCACACGTCGGGTCCAAAACCTCCGAAGAGGTGATCCTCGAATCGAAAAAGCCGGTGTGTTATTCCCACTGCCTACCGTCGGGCCTCAAGGAGCACCCGCGCAACAAATCCGATGAAGAGCTCAAGTTCATCGCCGATCATGGCGGTTTTGTCGGCGTGACCATGTTCGCGCCGTTCCTGGCCAAAGGTATCGACTCGACCATCGACGACTACGCCGAAGCCATCGAATACACCATGAATATCGTCGGCGAAGACGCTATCGGCATCGGCACCGACTTCACTCAGGGCCATGGCCAGGATTTCTTCGAAATGCTCACCCATGACAAGGGCTACGCCCGCCGCCTGACCAGCTTCGGCAAGATCATCAACCCGCTGGGCATCCGCACCGTGGGCGAGTTCCCCAACCTCACCGAAACCCTGCTCAAGCGCGGCCACAGCGAGCGCGTAGTGCGCAAGATCATGGGCGAGAACTGGGTCAACGTGCTCAAGGACGTCTGGGGCGAATAAGCCACCGCTGACACTTCTTTTCCCCCGGCCATCCGACGGCGGGGGCATCAAAACAAATTTTCTGGAGTTAAGTTTCCATGGCCAAGATCGCCCCGCAATTGCCTATTGAAGTCGACAGCGAAACCGGTGTCTGGACCTCCGACGCCCTGCCAATGCTGTACGTGCCGCGGCATTTCTTCGTCAATAACCACATGGGTATCGAAGAAGTACTGGGCGCCGACGCCTATGCCGAAATCCTTTATAAGGCCGGCTACAAATCCGCCTGGCACTGGTGTGAAAAAGAAGCCGAATGCCACGGCCTGGAAGGTGTCGCGGTGTTCGAGCACTACATGAAGCGCCTGTCGCAACGCGGCTGGGGCCTGTTCAAGATCCAGGATATCGACCTGGATAAAGGCACCGCCAGCGTCAAGCTGGAGCACTCGGCGTTTGTCTATGTGTACGGCAAGGTCGGGCGCAAGGTGGACTACATGTTCACCGGCTGGTTTGCCGGTGCCATGGACCAGATTCTGCAAGCGCGCGGCAGCAACATCCGCACCGTGGCCGAACAAGTCTATGGAGGCTCCGAAGAGGGCCATGACGACGGGCTGTTCACCGTCAAGCCGTTGTAAGTCGAGGAACCCTGCCATGGCTTTCGAAGCAATGTTCGCGCCGATCCAGATCGGCAAACTGACCATCCGCAACCGCGTGCTCAGTACCGCCCACGCCGAGGTGTATGCCACCGACGGCGGCATGACCACCGACCGCTATGTGAAGTACTACGAAGAAAAAGCCAAGGGCGGTATCGGCCTGGCGATCTGCGGCGGTTCCTCGGTGGTGGCCATCGACAGCCCCCAGGAGTGGTGGAGCTCGGTGAACCTGGCTACCGACCGCATCATCCCGCACTTTCAGAACCTGGCCGACGCCATGCACAAGCATGGCGCCAAGATCATGATCCAGATTACCCACATGGGCCGTCGCTCGCGTTGGGACGGCTTCAACTGGCCGACCCTGATGTCGCCATCCGGCGTACGTGAGCCGGTGCACCGTGCCACCTGCAAGACCATCGAACCGGAAGAAATCTGGCGCGTGATCGGCAACTACGCCCAGGCTGCGCGGCGTGCCAAGGCCGGTGGCCTGGACGGTGTGGAATTGTCTGCGGTGCACCAGCACATGATCGACCAATTCTGGAGCCCGCGGGTCAACAAGCGTACCGATGAATGGGGCGGTAGCTTCGAAGGGCGCATGAAGTTCGGCCTGGAAGTCTTGAAAGCCGTGCGTGCAGAAGTCGGTGATGACTTCTGCGTGGGTATGCGCCTGTGCGGTGACGAGTTCCATCCGGACGGCCTGTCCCATGAGGACATGAAGCAGATCGCCAAGTATTACGACGACACCGGCATGCTCGATTTCATCGGCGTAGTGGGCTCGGGTTGCGACACCCACAACACCTTGGCCAACGTGATTCCCAACATGAGTTATCCACCGGAGCCATTCCTGCACCTGGCCGCCGGTATCAAGGAAGTGGTCAAGGTTCCGGTGCTGCACGCGCAGAACATCAAGGACCCAAACCAGGCCACGCGCATTCTGGAAGGCGGCTATGTGGACATGGTCGGTATGACCCGTGCGCACATCGCCGACCCGCACCTGATCGCCAAGATCAAGATGGGCCAGATCGACCAGATCAAGCAGTGCGTCGGCGCCAACTATTGCATCGATCGCCAGTACCAGGGCCTGGATGTGCTGTGCATCCAGAACGCCGCGACGTCCCGTGAATACATGGGCGTGCCGCACATCATCGAAAAATCCACCGGACCCAAACGCAAAGTCGTGGTGGTCGGTGCCGGCCCGGCCGGGATGGAAGCTGCGCGGGTCGCCGCCGAACGTGGCCACGATGTGACCCTGTTGGAGAAGAAGGAATTTATCGGCGGGCAGATCACCACTGCCTCGAAAGCCCCGCAACGCGACCAGATCGCCGGTATCACTCGTTGGTACCAACTGGAGCTGGCGCGCTTGAAAGTCGACCTGCGCCTGGGCGTGGCGGCGGATGCCGAGACCATCCTGGACCTGCGTCCGGATGTAGTAGTGCTGGCTGTCGGCGGGCATCCGTTCATCGAGCAGAACGAACACTGGGGCGCCGCCGAAGGTTTGGTGGTGAGCAGTTGGGATGTACTCGATGGCAAAGTCGCGCCAGGCAAGAACGTGCTGGTGTACGACACCATCTGTGAATTCACCGGCATGTCGGTGGCCGACTTCCTGGCCGACAAAGGTTGCCAGGTGGAAATCGTCACCGATGACATCAAACCCGGCGTGGCAGTTGGCGGTACGTCGTTCCCGACTTACTACCGCAGCATGTACCCCAAGGAAGTGATCATGACCGGCGACATGATGCTGGAAAAGGTCTATCGCGAGGGCGACAAGCTGGTGGCTGTGCTGGAGAACGAATACACCGGCGCCAAAGAGGAACGGGTGGTCGACCAGGTGGTGGTGGAGAACGGCGTACGTCCGGACGAAGCCATCTACTACGGGCTCAAGGAAGGGTCGCGCAACAAGGGCCAGATCGACGTCGAAGCCCTGTTCGCGATCAAGCCGCAGCCGTGCCTGAGCGAGGCGGGCGAGGGGTACTTGCTGTTCCGCATCGGTGACTGTGTGGCGCAGCGTAATACCCACGCTGCGATCTATGACGCCCTGCGCCTGTGCAAGGATTTCTGACCCGACACCGAACCAATGTGGGACTGGGTCCAAATGTGGGAGGGGGCTTGCTCCCGATAGCGATGGGTCAGCTACAACAGTATCAACTGACACTCCGCCATCGGGAGCAAGCCCCCTCCCACATTCAAGGCCAGTTTCACAGTAGACCTGTGTGGTCTGTGGGAGCTTCATCATGTTGAACACCTTGCTGCCAATCCTCTTGTTTGCTGCCCTGGGCCTTGCGGTCCTTGGCGCCCTGCGCCGCATGAACATGTGGCGTCGTGGCCGTGCATCCAAAGTCGACTTGCTCGGCGGCCTGCTGGCCATGCCCAAGCGCTACATGGTCGACTTGCACCACGTGGTCGCCCGCGACAAATACATCGCCAACACCCACGTCGCCACGGCGCTGGGCTTTGTGCTGTCGGCACTGCTGGCCATTCTCGTACATGGCTTTGGCCTGCATAACCGTATCCTCGGCTATGCCCTGCTGCTGGCCTCGGTGCTGATGTTCGTTGGCGCCACCTTCGTCTACCTGCGTCGTCGCAATCCGCCGGCGCGCCTGTCCAAGGGCCCGTGGATGCGCCTGCCGAAAAGCCTGATGGCTTTCTCGGTGAGCTTCTTCCTGGTGACCTTGCCGGTGGCCGGGATCCTGCCAGCGGACTTCGGCGGTTGGCTGCTCGCTGCGCTATTGAGCGTGGGCGTGCTGTGGGGCGTGTCCGAGATGTTTTTTGGCATGACCTGGGGCGGGCCAATGAAGCACGCCTTCGCCGGTGCCCTGCACCTGGCCTGGCACCGTCGCGCCGAGCGCTTTGGCGGTGGCCGCTCCACGGGGTTGAAACCCCTGGATCTCAGCGATAAATCTGCACCGCTGGGTGTGGAAAAACCCAAGGATTTCACCTGGAACCAACTGCTTGGTTTCGACGCCTGCGTACAGTGCGGCAAATGCGAAGCGGCGTGCCCGGCCTTTGCTGCCGGCCAGCCGCTGAACCCGAAAAAGCTGATCCAGGACATGGTGGTCGGCCTGGCCGGCGGCACCGATGCCAAGTTCGCCGGCAGCCCGTATCCGGGCAAACCCATAGGCGAGCATGGCGGCAATCCTCATCAACCGATCGTCAACGGCCTGGTGGACGCCGAGACGTTGTGGTCGTGCACCACCTGCCGCGCCTGCGTGGAAGAGTGCCCGATGATGATCGAGCACGTGGATGCCATCGTCGACATGCGCCGTCACCTGACCCTGGAAAAAGGCGCCACGCCGAACAAGGGCGCCGAAGTCCTGGAAAACCTGATCGCCACCGATAACCCAGGCGGCTTCGCACCTGGCGGCCGCCTGAACTGGGCCGCGGACTTGAACCTGCCGCTGCTCAGCGACAACGGCAGCTGCGAAGTGCTGTTCTGGGTCGGTGACGGTGCCTTCGACATGCGCAACCAACGAACCCTGCGCGCATTCGTCAAAGTGCTGAAAGCCGCCAAGGTTGACTTCGCGGTACTCGGCCTGGAGGAGCGCGACAGCGGCGACGTTGCGCGGCGCCTGGGCGATGAAGCCACGTTCCAGCTGTTGGCTACGCGCAATATCCAGACCCTGGCCAAGTACAGCTTCAAGCGCATCGTCACCTGTGACCCCCACAGTTTCCATGTGCTGAAAAACGAGTACGGTGCGTTCAACGGCAATTATCTCGTGCAACACCACAGCACTTTCATGGCCGAACTGATCGGCGACGGCGCGCTGAACCTGGGCCAGCACAAGGGCAATAGCGTGACCTACCACGACCCTTGCTACCTGGGCCGCTACAACGGCGAATACGAGGCACCGCGCCAAGTGCTGCGGGCGTTGGGGATCGAGGTCAAGGAAATGCAACGTTCGGGCTTCCGTTCGCGCTGCTGCGGTGGCGGTGGCGGCGCGCCGATCACCGATATTCCCGGCAAGCAACGTATCCCGGATATGCGCATGGATGACATCCGCGAAACCGGTGCCGAGCTGGTGGCTGTAGGTTGCCCGCAATGTACGGCGATGCTTGAGGGCGTGGTCGAACCACGCCCATTGATCAAAGACATCGCGGAGCTGGTGGCCGACGCTTTGCTTGAGGACCCGGCACCGGTCAAGACCCCGATCAAACGTGAACCTGCGGAGGTGCACTGATGAGCGACATTATCCGCCGCGACCCACGGGCCGAATGGATCGCCCGTAACCGCCTGCACCCGCTGCATGCGGCCATGCAGCCGGTACAACACAGTTGGATGGGCCCTAACGGGATCATCCGCAAGAATGTGCATGGCGTCGGTTTTATCGGCCCCAACGGCATCAAGCGTATCGACCGCAGCGGCGCCCAGCAGGGTGGTGCGGCCAAGCGCACGGCAGCAGTGGAAGTGCAATTGCCACTGCATCAGGTGCAAGCGCCTGCGTTCTACGTCAACGTGGTGCCGGACATGGTCGGTGGCCGCCTGAGCAGCCACGACCGTGACTTGCTCGGCCTGGCGCGACAACTGGCCGGCAGCGACGGCGCAGTACTGGCGGTGGTATTCGGCGAACCCAAGGAAGCTGGATTTTCCACCGCCGGTGTCGACCGCCTGCTGGTGTTGGAGGGCCATGAATTCGACGGTTACTCACCCGAGCAACGTGTGCAGGGGCTGCGTGCTGTGGATAACCAGTTCAACCCGCGTCATTGGCTGCTGCCGGACAGCCGCAGTGGCGGTGGCGAGTTGGGCCGGCGCTTTGCCGCCAGCCTCAAGGAACGCCCCGCCACGCGGGTGTGGCAAATCAAGGATCAGACCTGCATCGGCCGTGCCGGCGCAGGTCAGGAAGACTTGGCCCGACCACTGCCACGCCTGATTCTGGCTGCTGCCGAATGTGCCGACCCGGTCAGCGATACTCGCCATGAAGTGTTGCCCGTGGAGTTATCCACAAGCCTGGCGCGCAGCCTGCCACGCATCGAAGATCTCGGCGCGGTAGCGGTGGACCCGGCGGCGATTCCGATGGCCGAGGCCGAGTTCATTTTCTCCGGCGGTAACGGCGTGAAGGACTGGGCGCTGTTCCACCAGACCGCCGCGGCCCTGGGCGCCACCGAAGGCGCCTCGCGGGTGGCAGTGGATGATGGCTTCATGGCGCGTGATCGGCAGGTCGGTGCCAGCGGCACCTGGGTCACGGCAAGGGTGTATGTGGCCGTGGGTATCTCCGGGGCGATCCAGCACCTGCAAGGCATCGGTACCTGCGACAAGGTGGTGGCAATCAACCTCGACCCGGGTTGCGACATGATCAAGCGTGCCGACCTGTCGGTAATCGGCGAGAGCGCCGCGATTCTGCAAGCCTTGATCGATGCGGTCGAGGCCTACCGCAACGGCGCCAAGCGCGATGCAGCTTAGGGACATGACCATGACAAGCAATGTTATCAGCCTGGTATCCATCGGCGCCCACCCCACTTCCGGGCGTCCGCGCCGTGCGGAGCAGGATGCGCGTGCCGTCGAGCTGGGCCTGCAAATGGCTGGGGATAAGTTGCAGGTGCTGCACGCCGGCAACATCGCTGAACCGACCCTGCGCAGCTACCTGGGCATGGGCCTGGCGCAACTGCAGGTACTGGAGCAACCGCCAGGCTCCGATGCCTTGCCGATACTCAGTGAGTATCTGCGCGATGCCGGTGCCCAAGTGGTACTCACCGGCAGCCAGGCCGAAACCGGTGAAGGCTCGGGCATGCTGCCGTTCCTGTTGGCCGAACAATTGGGTTGGCCGCTGATTGTAGGGTTGGCCCAGGTGGAATCCATCGAGGCTGGCGTGGCGCATGTGCTGCAAGCGTTGCCCCGTGGCCAGCGGCGCCGCCTGAAGGTGCGCCTGCCATTTCTCGCGACAGTGGATAACGCCGCACCCAAACCACGCCAAAGCGCCTACGGCCCGGCGCAGCGCGGGGAGCTGGCGGCCCATGAAGTCGAGATCGAACAGGATGAGTTATTCACAGGGGCGCAGCTGCAACCAGCCAAGCCGCGACCCAAGCGGCTCAAGGTTATCAAGGCCAAGAGCGGCGCCGACCGCATGAAGGCAGCCACGGCCAAGGCCAGCGGTGGCGGCGGACGAGTGCTCAAGGGCGTCAGCGCTGAAGAGGGCGCCCAGGCGATTCTCCAATTATTGCTTGAGGAGGGCGTGGTTCGCTGAGCAGTGGGGGGAACGCAGGTGCCGCATTCAAGTGATACAGGGCAAAAAAACGCCGCACGGTCTGTGCGGCGTAGTGAGGCGGGGATACGTGTCTTATTGCTCGTCCCACGCCTCTTGCCAAGCCAGGCCCGCGCCGGGCTCGTAATATCGTGGCGACCCTGAGCACCACGGGGCGTGTTTGCACTTATAATTTTTACCCTGATGGGAGTAGGTTTTGCCCGCTTCGTGTAGACCTTCCGGCACATAGGGCGGGTACTGTCCAGGGTCTGCGGGGAGAACGGTAAAGCCAAATTCAGCCGTGTCGGTTTTGCCATTTTCCTGGTCTTTAACCGTCAGCCTTGCCTTGAGCGGTGTCGGTTCGGAAACCATCTGGGCTTTGCCGCTGACGGTCGCGGCGTCTTCTGCGCCAGTCATGCCCGGAACTGCCCACTCATAACGCACAGGGCCGTTGGCGCCAGTCGATTGCGTACCGCTGAACGTAAAGGCTTGCCCCGATTTCAGGGATGTCGGGCCGGTGATGCGTGCCACCGGTGGCGCCGGATCCACCGGGCCTGGATCTTGCCCGGCAATAATCGACATCGCCTGGCTGTAATCTTTTACCGTGGCAAACGTCGCGTTGATCAGCGGGTTTTGCTGGTTGAACACGATATCCTGGCCATGTCGCTCGCCAATTCTGGCAATGGCAGGATCGACTTTATCGGCTATTTCCTTGCCCCATTTGGCGGGCGCTAAATTAGCCGTGGTGATCTTATGGGTGATATCCACCAGCTCCTTTCTCTCCCCTTTGTTATCAAAGATGCGGAAGTGTACGGAGTCGCCTGGCTTCAGGGTCTGCATCTCGGCGGCGATAAACGTGCCGATATTGTGAAATTGCTCGGGTATGCTTCCTCCCTGGAAACTCACATCCGCACACGAGATGAAAAACTCTCCATTCGGGTCATTCCTTACCCAAATACCGACGATCAGGCCGTTACCCGATAGGCCCGTTGGAATCGTTCTGGTAATTTCGAAGAAACCTGCTGCCCCCGCTATCTTGGGTGGCGTCTGCCAGTCTGTCCTGGCGACAGTGAACGTCTCGACCTGGCCCAACTGCACCAGATCGCTCCATTTCAGCGTGTCAGTGGCCGTATTGAAGCCGGCCCTGCTGACAAAAGCATAAAACTTGCTGGGCACGTGGGGAGCCGTACCGATCAGACGCATGGTCAATGAATGGCCGGGAATGACATCCGCCTTGGTCCAGTAGGGCGTAGGTTGGTCCAGGCTGGCTTTTCTAGGGTCATTCGCAGAACAGATCAGTCCATCCTTGATCACGGCCTTGATCTGATCCAGCGAGGGATTGTTGATGCCAGGAATATGAGCGACTTCATTCCATTGTTGGGCTGCAAATACTTTTCCGGCGGGGGTGTTGAATATCCTGGCGGATTCTCGGCAACCCCTGTCGACGATGGAGGAGCCATCCTCGGATTGCCAGTAGCCCCCGGTTGCCTGGCAGTTCACTGCGCGTGACGGCGGAATGTCCAGCGCCCCGTGCGTCCACCCTACAAGCGGTAGCAGAGACATTGCTGCCAGCGCCCATGTGCCAAGTTTTTTCGTGAGTATATTCATGCTCGCGCTCCTTCAATTCAGATAGGTAAGTTCCGAACTGCTGGAACGATCGATGTGTGCACCAACTCCTGCGCCATTGGTTCAATGGCTGCCCAATGAGTGTAGATGAGCTGCGAGACAGAGGGCGTTTTGTACAACGCATCGAGCAATAATTTTTACCCACAAACGCTGTGAGCCTGGCTGTGGGTAAGATGTTCGTTGTTGGCTACAGGCCTTATATAACAAGGGCTTGGCTGAGATGGTCGAAATTTAACCAGATGCGCTTTTTTGCCCACTGAAAACGCTGGACAGCCCAATTCATGAGGCTTTGGCATGGTTTTCCACAGCACTGCGAAAGTTGCCCCCAAAGTCTGTTGGTGGTTCTGTGGATAAGGTGTTCGCGTACCTCTGAAAGCCACGTGGATCAATGGTTTCAAAGGGTTGATCAATAAGTGATCAGGTGTTGTGTGAACTCGGAAAAATGAATAAGTCACGGATTTTCTTGATTTAATTTGGGCTGCACCAGGCACTTGCCCACAATAGCTGTGGGTGCCTCTGTGGATAAGTTGTTGGGCGAACGCTGGAGGCCCCAACCGCAGAGGGCTTGGCTATTGTTGGTCAAATTTTGAACGGCTCGGATTTTAATGTGAGAGGGGGCAAGCTCCCTCCCACATTTGATCTACGGCGTGTCAGTTACTCGTGTGCTGCCACACCTTTGAGGTACGGCGCTGGAGCGGCGCCCAGGTTGTTCAACATGCGCTCGCTGTACCAATCCACAAAATTCACCACGCCAAACTCATAGGTCTTGGAGTATGGGCCAGGCTGGTAAGCGGTGGAGTTGATGCCGCGTTGGTTCTCTTCGGCCAGCCGACGGTCCTGGTCGTTGGTGGCGTCCCACACCTGGCGCATGCGCTCCACGTCGTAGTCCACGCCTTCCACGGCGTCCTTGTGCACGATCCACTTGGTAGTGACCATGGTTTCCTGGGCGCTGATCGGCCACACGGTGAACACAATGATGTGATCGCCCATGCAGTGGTTCCAGGAGTGGGGCAGGTGCAGGATGCGCATCGATCCCAAGTCCGGGTTCTTGATACGGCCCATGAGCTTGGCGCAGCCCTGTTTGCCGTCGAGCGTCATGGACACGGTGCCCTTGAGCAACGGCATGCGCACGATACGGTTGCGCAGGCCGAAACTGGCGTGGGCGTAAGGAATCTTCTCGGCATCCCAGGCGGCGGCGGAAGCGGCCACATGGTCCTTGAAAGCTTGGTCGGCGCGAGGGTCGGTGACGTCGTCCCACTCCAGCAGGGTTTTCAGCAGTTCGGGGTGCGACGCGTTGCAGTGGTAGCACTCGCGGTTGTTTTCCAGCACCAGTTTCCAGTTGGCCTTTTCGAACAAGGTGGTCTGGATCGCCACCTTGGTGTTTTCCATGTCGTAGGGTTCCATGTAGTGATTCAGGGTCGACAGAAAGTCATCGATGGCCGGCGGGTTCTCGGCCAGGCTGATAAAGATGTAGCCGCCGGCAGTCTTCACGTTCACCGGCTTGAGGCCGTACTGCTTCATATCGAAATCGGCGCCCATCTCGGTGCCGGCGAACAGCAGGCGGCCGTCCAGCTCGTAGGTCCACTGGTGGTAATGGCAGACCAGCTTGGCGACCTTGCCCTTGTCGCTGGTGCACAAGCGTGAGCCACGGTGGCGGCAGACGTTGTGGAACGCATGCACCACACCGTCGGCGCCACGGATCACGATGATCGGGTTCTTGCCCACTTGCAGGGTCAGGTAGTTGCCCTTGGTAGGGATTTCGCAGGTCATGCCGGCGATCAACCACTCTTTCTGGAAGATCTCCTGCATGTCGATATCAAACAACCGCTCATCAGAGTAAAACGGCTGCGGCAGTGAAAAGGTGCGCTCGCGCTCGTGCAGCATTTGCGCGGTGGCCTTGCGTGCGGGTTCCAGCGGATCGCCCAAGCTTAAGGTTGCGGTGACGTCCATCGTATGTGTCCTCGTGGCCATTCTGTGTGGCCGGGATAAGTGGCTACGGTTGTTGCGTTGCAAGGCGTAAAGAAAGCGTCTTTGTTGGGAGCGAGTGTGGGCCCGGCGTTGCGTCGAACCTTATCCGTGGGCGACATGGCCCAATCTGATCCCGACGCGCAACCCCCGGTAGTTGGGGGCTGGTCGCCGTAAGTATGTGAATGTCGCAGATAGGTAAATGGGTGGCCCCGGCGTTACGCAGAATCGCCACCATAAGGCCGACGTCGGCGGTGGAGAACAACATGTCTAGCAATTTCCTGAATCCGGTAACCACCCAGACCTGGGCCAATGGTCGACACATCGTCCGTTGCGTCAAAGTCATCCAGGAAACCTGGGACGTGCGCACCTTCTGCTTCATGGCTGACCAGCCGATCCTGTTCTTTTTCAAGCCCGGGCAATTCGTCACCCTGGAGCTGGAGATCGAAGGCCAGCCGATCATGCGCTCGTACACGATTTCCAGTTCGCCCTCGGTGCCCTACAGCTTTTCGGTGACCATCAAGCGCGTACCGGGCGGCAAGGTCTCCAACTGGCTGCACGACACGCTGCATGAAGGGCAGGAGCTGGCGGTGCACGGCCCGGTGGGGCTGTTCAATGCCATCGACTTTCCCAGCCCGAAAGTGCTGTACCTCAGCGGCGGCGTCGGTATCACCCCAGTCATGTCCATGGCCCGTTGGTTCTACGACACCAACGCGAATGTCGACATGACCTTTGTTCACAGCGCCCGCTCGCCCAAGGACATCATCTACCACCGCGAGCTGGAACATATGGCGTCGCGGATCGACAACTTCAGTCTGCATCTGATCTGCGAAAAGCATGGTCTGGGAGAGCCTTGGGCCGGGTACCGTGGTTACCTGAACCACAAGATGCTGGAACTGATGGTGCCGGACTTCCTCGAGCGCGAAGTGTTCTGCTGCGGCCCGACGCCCTACATGAGCGCGGTGAAGCGCCTGCTCGAAGCCGCTGGTTTCGATATGGCGCGCTATCACGAAGAGTCCTTTGGCGCGACCCCGCCGGAAGCGCGGGCCGATGCAGTGGAGCAAGCCGAGCAAGCGGCGGATGCGCCGGAGATCGACTTGGCGGATCTTCACCAGGTGGAGTTCATTGCCTCCGGCAAGAGCATCCGTGTGGCACCGGGTGAAACGGTGCACGCCGCGGCCGCCAAGCTCGGCCTGCTGATTCCCAAGGCCTGTGGCATGGGCATCTGCGGGACATGCAAGGTGATGAAGCTGGGCGGCGAGGTGGAGATGGAGCACAACGGCGGGATCACCGAGGAAGACGAAGCTGAGGGCTATATCCTGTCGTGCTGCAGTGTGCCGAAGGGGGATGTGCGCATCGAGTTTTAAGACAGTTGATTGTTCCCACGCTGAGCGTGGGAACAATCAGGGTTAATGATTATTGAGCGTAGATATGAACCACGAAGTGTTGGCCTGATGCTGTCAATTCATAGACTTTGTCGTAGATCCTCAGCGTCCTCGAGGGTTCACGGATGGTGTCCCCGACTTTGGCGTACTTCCTGAACTCATCCCAATCAATCACCGTGGTGCTGATAGTGCCATCGCTCTGAAGAGTGTTGCTGTTGCTTTGATATTCCATGGTTTGGCTCTCTGCTGGATTTCCGTTTCCGGCCGATTGTTCGGCAGGCAGTTGTCCCCGTAAGGCGGCCTCTGCAGCGGCTTTTCCTTGCGGGTAACAAGAGGCTAGACAATAAAATCCAACTGCGTGCCTGTCAGAAATATCAAAAAACAGTCTCGGCACTCCGCCAGTATTCGTTAGCTTCAGGCCCCCATCACTGTCCGAATATCCGCAGCCAATTCTCTTACACGCTCCTCCTCGGTATCCCACGCACACATGAAGCGCGCACCACCTTTGCCGATGAAGGTGTAGAAGCGCCAGCCCTTGGCCGTCAACGCCGCAATGGCCGGTTCCGAGAGCTGCAGGAACACGCCGTTGGCCTGTACCGGGAACATCAGTTCCACGCCGGGGATGTCTGATACCAGGCTGCTCAGCAGTTGCGCACAGTGATTGGCATGGCGTGCATGCTTGAGCCAGGCATCGTTTTCCAGCAGGCCCACCCAGGGGGCCGACAGAAAGCGCATCTTCGACGCCAGCTGGCCAGCCTGCTTGCAGCGGTAATCGAAGTCTTCAGCCAGCTTATGGTTGAAGAACAGGATCGCTTCACCTACCGCCATGCCGTTCTTGGTACCGCCAAAGCACAGCACGTCCACACCGGCTTTCCAGGTCAGGTCAGCCGGTGAGCAACCGAGGAACGCACAGGCGTTGGAGAAGCGCGCGCCGTCCATGTGCAGGTTCAGGCCCAGTTCCTTGCAGGTGGCGCTGATGGCGCGGATTTCTTCCGGGGTGTAGACGCTGCCGACTTCGGTGGCCTGGGTCAGGGTGACCACGCGCGGCTTGGGGTAGTGGATGTCCTGGCGCTTGAGGGCGATCTCGCGGATCGATTCCGGAGTCAGCTTGCCGTTTTCAGTGCGGGCGGTGAGCAGCTTGGAACCGTTGGAGAAGAACTCTGGCGCGCCGCATTCGTCGGTTTCGACGTGGGCGGTTTCCGAGCAAATCACGCTATGGTAGCTCTGGCACAGCGAGGAGAGCGCCAGGGAGTTGGCTGCCGTACCGTTGAAGGCAAAGAATACCTCGCAGTCGGTCTCGAACAGATTGCGGAAACCGTCAGCGGCACGGTGGGTCCATTCATCATCGCCGTAGGCGCGTTGATGGCCGTGGTTGGCTTGTTCCATGGCGGCCCAGGCTTCCGGGCAGATGCCGGAATAGTTGTCACTGGCAAATTGTTGGCTCTTGTCGGTCATGGCCCATTCCTGTGGTCGATGTTGGTGCGCACTTTAACCAAGATTGTGAGGAGGGCGCACGCCCTGTAAATGCAAAGTCACTGGGGAATTATGCACGGTACTGTAACGGCTCCTGTAGGACGCGTCCGCGATGGCGCATTGGACTTGCTCAAGTGGCTGGCGTTGCTGAGCATGGTGCTGGACCACCTGCGCTACGTCGGGTTAAGCCTGGATGGCCTGTATGTGCCGGGGCGCCTGGCGTTCCCATGGTTTTGCCTGGCCATTGCGGCCAATGTGTATCGGCTCCGGAGCGCTCCGGTGACCGGTCATTGGCGCTACCTGGGTTGGTTGCTACTGTTTAGCGTGATCAGCGAAGTGCCGTATCGAATGTTTATCGATGATGCCGATACATTGAACGTGTTACCGACCCTGGCGCTGGGCCTGTTGGTTGCCCGAGGTTGGCTGCAGAAGGCGTTGGTTGATCGAGGATTGGCGCTGATCGCCGTTACAATGGCGGCTGTATTTTCAACTCAGTTGATGTTCGGTTTCTTTGGTGTTTTGCTGCCGCTGGCGATGTTGTTGGTGTTTCGCAGGCCCTGGTATTTCAGCGTGCTGCCGGGACTAGTGTGCGTAGCGGCTAATCAATGGCAGATTTTGCTCAATAGCGGTACGCCGGTGGCGCTGCTGGGCCTGGCGGCATGTCTGATTGCGCCATTGGCGGGATTGGTCTTGTTGCGACACGCCCGCAGCGCCTCACCGCCAGCCATGCGCCGCTGGGCCTACACCCTCTATCCGCTGCACTTCCTCCTGTTGCTACTCGTCCGTCAGATCACCGCCTAAACCTTGTGAGAGGGCGCTTGCTCCCGATAGCGGTGTATCACTTGCACATATAGAGCCTGGCCCACCGCTATCGGGAGCAAGCCCCCTCCCACACAAGCCCTATTCCACATTTGTTCTGTGTCTCTGAAGGAATGTCGTAAACGCACCTTTGCGTGGCGTGCGCAGGCATTTGGCCTGTCTGCGCCAGCCCTACCATCGCATCAAAGGGCCCTGCACGGGCCTCAACAATACGAAAGGCTGGGAGAGACGCGATGTTCAGCAAACAAGACCAGATCCAGGGATATGACGACGCACTGTTGGCGGCGATGAATGCCGAAGAGCAGCGTCAGGAAGACCATATCGAGCTGATCGCGTCGGAGAACTACACCAGCAAGCGCGTCATGCAAGCCCAGGGCAGCGGCCTGACCAACAAATACGCCGAAGGCTACCCTGGCAAACGCTACTACGGCGGCTGCGAACATGTGGACAAGGTCGAGGCCCTGGCCATCGAACGCGCCAAGCAACTGTTCGGTGCCGATTACGCCAACGTGCAACCGCACTCAGGCTCCTCGGCCAACAGTGCGGTGTACCTGGCGCTGCTGAACGCCGGTGACACCATCCTTGGGATGAGCCTGGCCCACGGCGGTCACCTGACTCACGGCGCCAAGGTGTCGTCCTCGGGCAAGCTGTACAACGCGGTGCAATACGGCATCAACACCGACACTGGCCTGATCGACTACGACGAAGTCGAGCGCCTGGCGGTGGAGCACAAGCCGAAGATGGTGGTGGCCGGGTTCTCTGCCTATTCCAAGACCCTGGATTTCCCACGTTTCCGTGCCATCGCCGACAAGGTCGGTGCGCTGCTGTTCGTCGACATGGCTCACGTCGCCGGCCTGGTCGCTGCCGGCCTGTACCCGAACCCGCTGCCCTACGCCGATGTGGTCACCACCACCACCCACAAAACCTTGCGCGGTCCGCGTGGTGGCCTGATCCTGGCCAAGGCCAACGAAGAGATCGAAAAGAAACTCAACGCCGCGGTATTCCCTGGTGCCCAGGGTGGCCCGCTGATGCACGTGATCGCCGGCAAGGCGGTGTGTTTCAAGGAAGCCCAGGAACCCGGTTTCAAGGCTTACCAGCAACAAGTGATCGACAATGCCCAGGCCATGGCCGGCGTGTTCATCAAGCGCGGGTATGACGTAGTCTCCGGTGGTACCGACAACCACCTGTTCCTGGTCAGCCTGATACGCCAGGGCCTCACCGGTAAAGAGGCGGACGCCGCCCTCGGTCGCGCCCACATCACCGTTAACAAGAACGCAGTGCCGAACGACCCGCAATCGCCGTTCGTGACCTCGGGCCTGCGTATCGGCACCCCGGCGGTAACCACCCGTGGTTTCAAAGTGCCGCAATGCATTGAGTTGGCCGGCTGGATCTGCGACATCCTCGACAACCTCGGTGACGCCGATGTCGAGGCCAACGTGGCCAAGCATGTGTCTGCCCTGTGCGCTGATTTCCCGGTTTATCGCTGAGCGCGGTTTTGGAGTAATGACTATGCAACGCTACTCAGGCTTCGGCCTCTTCAAGCACTCCCTCAGCCATCACGAAAACTGGCAGAAAATGTGGCGCACGCCGACGCCTAAAAAGGTCTACGACGTGGTCATCGTCGGCGGCGGCGGGCATGGTCTGGCGACCGCCTACTACCTGGCCAAGGAGCACGGCATCACCAACGTGGCCGTGGTCGAGAAGGGCTGGCTGGGCGGTGGTAACACCGCGCGCAACACCACCATCGTGCGGTCCAACTACCTGTGGGACGAGTCGGCGCATTTGTATGAACACGCGATGAAGCTCTGGGAAGGTTTGTCCCAGGACTTGAACTACAACGTGATGTTCTCCCAGCGCGGCGTCTACAACCTGTGCCATACCCTGCAAGACATCCGTGATTCCGAGCGTCGCGTCAGCGCCAACCGCCTCAACGGCGTGGACGGCGAGCTGCTGAATGCCAAGCAGGTGGCGGATGAGATTCCGTATCTGGACTGCTCGAAAAACACCCGCTATCCCGTCCTGGGCGCCACCGTGCAACGGCGCGGCGGCGTGGCCCGTCACGATGCCGTGGCCTGGGGCTTCGCCCGTGCCGCCGATGCCCTGGGCGTGGACTTGATCCAGCAGACCGAAGTGATTGGTTTCCGCAAGGAAAACGGTGTGTGCATCGGTGTGGAAACCAACAAGGGTTTTATCGGCGCCAAACGCGTCGGTGTGGTCACCGCCGGTAACTCAGGGCACATGGCCTCGCTTGCCGGCTTCCGCCTGCCGATCGAATCACATCCGTTGCAAGCCTTGGTGTCGGAGCCGATCAAGCCGATTATCGATAGCGTGATCATGTCCAACGCCGTGCACGGTTACATCAGTCAGTCCGACAAGGGCGACCTGGTGATCGGCGCCGGTATCGACGGCTACAACGGCTACGGCCAGCGCGGCTCGTACCCGGTGATCGAGCACACCATTCAGGCCATCGTCGAGATGTTCCCGGTGCTGTCACGAGTGCGAATGAACCGCCAGTGGGGCGGCATCGTCGACACCACGCCGGACGCCTGCCCGATCATCTCCAAGACCCCGGTACCGAACATGTTCTTCAACTGCGGCTGGGGCACCGGTGGCTTCAAGGCCACCCCGGGTTCAGGCAACGTATTTGCCGCAAGCCTGGCCAAGGGTGAAATGCACCCGCTGGCCGCCCCCTTTTCCATCGACCGTTTCCACAACGGTGCGCTGATCGACGAACACGGCGCTGCGGCCGTCGCCCACTAACAGGAGAAATTCCCTATGTTGCATATCTTCTGTCCTCACTGTGGCGAACTGCGCTCCGAAGAGGAATTTCATGCGTCCGGCCAAGCGCATATCCCGCGCCCGCTGGACCCGAATGCCTGCACCGATGAAGAGTGGGGCGACTACATGTTCTTCCGCGACAACCCCCGTGGCCTGCACCACGAGCTGTGGATCCATGCCGCCGGTTGCCGCCAGTACTTCAACGCCACCCGCGACACCGTCACCTACGAAATTCTTGAAACCTACAAGATTGGCGAAAAACCCCAGTTCACCGCCAAGGCTTCTGGAGAGAAGGTATGAGCCAGATCAATCGCCTGTCCAACGGTGGCCGGATCGACCGCAATAAAGTCCTGACTTTCAGTTTCAACGGCCAGACTTACAAAGGCTTTGAAGGCGATACCCTGGCCGCCGCGTTGCTGGCCAACGGCGTCGACATCATCGGTCGCAGCTTCAAGTATTCGCGCCCACGGGGCATCTTCGCCGCTGGCGCCGAAGAGCCGAACGCAGTGCTGCAGATCGGCGCCACCGAAGCCACCCAGATTCCCAACGTGCGTGCTACCCAGCAGGCGCTTTACCAGGGTTTGGTCGCCACCAGCACTAACGGCTGGCCGAGCGTCAACAACGACATGATGGGGATTCTCGGCAAGGTCGGCGGCAAGCTGATGCCGCCGGGGTTCTACTACAAAACCTTCATGTACCCGCAATCGTTCTGGATGACCTACGAGAAGTACATCCGTAAAGCCGCCGGTCTTGGCCGCTCGCCGACCGAGAATGATCCGGACACCTACGACAACTTCAACCGTCACTGCGACGTGCTGATCGTCGGTGCAGGCCCTGCGGGCCTCGCCGCTGCACTGGCTGCCGCACGCAGCGGGGCGCGGGTGATCATCGCCGATGAGCAGGAAGAGTTCGGCGGGTCTTTGCTCGACTCCCGCGAAAGCCTCGACGGCAAGCCGGCCACGGAATGGGTTGCCAGCGTGATCGCTGAACTCAAAGCCCTGCCGGACGTGGTGCTGCTGCCCCGCGCCACCGTCAACGGTTACCACGACCATAATTTCCTGACTATCCACGAGCGCCTTACCGATCATCTCGGCGACCGTGCGCCGATTGGTGTGGTACGCCAGCGTATCCACCGCGTACGTGCCAAGCGCGTGGTACTGGCGACGGGTGCGTGCGAGCGTCCATTGGTGTACGGCAATAACGACGTGCCGGGCAATATGCTCGCCGGTGCGGTTTCTACCTACGTGCGTCGCTACGGCGTGGCACCGGGTAAAAAGCTGGTGCTGTCGACCAACAACGACCACGCCTACCGCGTAGCACTGGACTGGTTCGATGCCGGTCTGCAAGTCGTCGCCGTGGCCGATGCACGCCACAACCCCCGCGGCGCCCTGGTTGAAGAGGCCCGTGCCAAAGGCATTCGCATCCTCACCGGCAGCGCCGTGATCGAAGCCCGTGGCAGCAAGCATGTGACCGGTGTGCGCGTCGCCGCCATCGATGTCAAAGCGCATAAAGTCACCAGCCCAGGCGAATGGCTGGACTGCGACCTGGTGGCCAGTTCCGGCGGCTACAGCCCGGTGGTTCACTTGGCCTCGCACTTGGGCGGCAAGCCGACCTGGCGCGAAGACATCCTCGGTTTCGTCCCGGGTGAAGCACCACAGAAACGCGTATGCGTCGGCGGCATCAACGGCGTCTATGGGCTTGGCGATTCCCTGGCCGATGGTTTTGAAGGCGGCGTGCGCGCCGCCAGCGAAGCCGGTTTTGCGCCGGTGGAAGGTACGCTGCCAAAGGCCTTGAGCCGTCTGGAAGAACCGACCCTTGCGCTGTTCCAGGTGCCCCACGAGAAAGCTACCGCACGGGCGCCAAAGCAATTTGTCGACCTGCAAAATGACGTCACCGCTGCTGCCATCGAACTGGCCACTCGCGAAGGTTTCGAGTCGGTGGAACACGTCAAGCGCTACACCGCACTGGGCTTCGGCACCGACCAGGGCAAGCTCGGTAACGTCAACGGCCTGGCTATCGCGGCGCGCTCGCTGAACGTGACCATCCCGCAGATGGGCACCACTATGTTCCGCCCCAACTACACGCCAGTGACCTTCGGTGCGATAGCGGGACGTCACTGTGGGCACATCTTCGAACCGGTGCGCTACACCGCCTTGCACGCCTGGCACGTGAAGAATGGCGCCGAATTTGAAGACGTCGGCCAGTGGAAGCGCCCTTGGTATTTCCCGCGCAACGGTGAAGACCTGCATGCCGCGGTGAAACGCGAATGCCTGGCGGTGCGCGACAGCGTCGGCCTGCTGGATGCCTCCACCCTCGGCAAGATCGATATCCAGGGCCCGGACGCGCGCGAGTTCCTCAATCGCATCTACAGCAATGCCTGGACCAAGCTCGACGTGGGCAAGGCGCGCTATGGCCTGATGTGCAAGGAAGACGGCATGGTCTTCGACGACGGCGTCACTGCCTGCCTGGCCGACAACCACTTCCTGATGACCACCACCACCGGCGGCGCGGCGCGCGTTCTCCAGTGGCTGGAAATCTACCAACAGACCGAATGGCCGGACCTCAAGGTGTACTTCACCTCGGTCACCGACCACTGGGCGACCATGACCCTGTCCGGTCCCAACAGCCGCAAGCTGCTGAGTGAAGTGACCGACATCGACCTGGACAAGGACGGCTTCCCGTTCATGACCTGGAAGGAAGGCCTGGTCGGCGGCGTACCGGCGCGGGTATTCCGTATCTCCTTTACCGGTGAGCTGTCTTACGAAATCAACGTGCAGGCCGACTACGCCATGGGCGTGCTGGAACAGATCGTCGAGGCGGGCAAGAAGTACAACTTGACCCCGTACGGCACCGAGACCATGCACGTGTTGCGTGCCGAGAAGGGCTTCATCATCGTTGGGCAAGACACCGACGGCTCGATGACCCCGGATGACCTGAACATGGGCTGGTGCGTGGGCCGCACCAAACCGTTCTCGTGGATCGGCTGGCGTGGCATGAACCGCGAAGACTGCGTGCGTGAAGAGCGCAAGCAACTGGTGGGCTTGAAGCCGATTGATCCGAACGTGTGGCTGCCGGAAGGCGCGCAGCTGGTGTTCGATCCGAAGCAGACGATCCCGATGAAGATGGTCGGTCATGTCACTTCAAGCTATGCGCACAACTCCCTGGGTTATTCGTTCGCCATGGGTGTGGTGAAGGGCGGCTTGAAGCGCATCGGCGAGCGGGTGTTCTCACCGCAGGCCGATGGCAGCGTGATCGAGGCGGAAATTGTGCCTTCGGTGTTCTTCGATCCGAAAGGAGATCGCCAGAACATCTGATAGACCGCGTCGCAGCCATCGGGGGCAAGCCCCCTCCCACATGTTGAAATGCGTTCCCCTGTGGGAGGGGGCTTGCCCCCGATGAGGCCATCAGCCTCACAACAGAATTCAGGAAAGGTGCTTTATGACAGCAGCCAACGTTTACCAACAACGCCCCACCACCGGTGCCAAGGCCGAGTCGTCGCTGCACCATGCCGACCTCGCCAGCCTGGTCGGCAAGGGTCGCAAGAACGCCGGCGTGACCGTGCGCGAAAAGAAACTCCTCGGCCACCTGACCCTGCGTGGCGACGCCCATGACCCAGCGTTTGCCGCCGGTGTGCACCAGGCCGTCGGCATCGAGCTGCCCGGCGCCTTGAGCGTGATCGTCAACGGCCAAACCAGTCTGCAATGGCTCGGTCCGGATGAGTGGTTGCTGATCGTGCCAGGCGGTGAAGAGTTCGCCGCCGAACAAAACCTGCGTGCCGCCCTGGGTGACCTGCATATCCAGGTTGTCAATGTCAGCGGCGGCCAGCAGCTCCTTGAGCTCAGCGGCCCTAACGTGCGCGACGTGCTGATGAAGTCCACCAGCTACGACGTACACCCCAACAACTTCCCGGTGGGCAAAGCGGTGGGCACGGTGTTCGCCAAGTCGCAACTGGTGATCCGCCATACCGCTGAAGACACTTGGGAGCTGGTGATTCGTCGCAGCTTCTCGGATTACTGGTGGTTGTGGTTGCAGGATGCCTCGGCCGAGTTCGGCCTGAGCGTTCAAGCCTGAGGAAAGACCTATGAGCCGCGCACCCGATACATGGATTTTGACCGCCGACTGCCCCAGCGTGCTCGGCACGGTGGACGCGGTCACCCGCTACCTGTTCGAGCAGGGTTGCTACGTCACTGAACACCATTCGTTCGATGATCGCCTCTCGGGCCGGTTTTTTATTCGCGTCGAATTCCGCCAACCGGACGGTTTCGACGAGCAGGCGTTTCGCGACGGCCTGGCGACACGCGGTGAAGCCTTCGGCATGATCTTCGAGCTGACCGCGCCGAACTACCGGCCGAAAGTGGTGATCATGGTCTCCAAGGCCGATCACTGCCTCAATGACCTGCTCTATCGCCAGCGCATCGGGCAACTGTCGATGGACGTGGTCGCGGTAGTGTCCAACCATCCCGATCTCAAGCCGCTGGCCGACTGGCACCAGATTCCCTACTACCATTTTCCGCTGGACCCCAACGACAAACCATCCCAGGAGCGTCAGGTGTGGCAGGTGGTGGAAGACACCGGCGCCGAGCTGGTCATCCTTGCGCGTTACATGCAGGTGCTGTCGCCGGAACTGTGCCGCAAGCTGGATGGCAAGGCCATCAATATCCATCACTCGTTGCTGCCGGGTTTCAAGGGCGCCAAGCCCTATCACCAGGCGTACAACAAGGGTGTGAAACTGGTGGGTGCGACGGCGCATTACATCAATAACGATTTGGATGAAGGCCCGATCATCGCCCAGGGGGTGGAAGTGGTGGACCATAGCCACTACCCCGAGGACTTGATTGCCAAGGGGCGGGATATCGAAGGGCTGACGTTAGCGCGTGCAGTTGGCTATCACATTGAGCGACGGGTGTTTTTGAACGCCAATCGGACGGTGGTGCTCTGACGGACGTCATCGGGGGCAAGTCCCCTCCCACCTTGATTGTGAATACCTTCAAATGTGGGAGGGGGCTTGCCCCCGATAAGGCCCTTACAAACAACGCAAAAACAGCATCTGTACCCGAGCACTTAAACGCGCTGCCCACCCAAGCGGCAACGCAGTTCCACAAAAACAACAGCGAGGTGAAAGCATGTCTGGTAATCGTGGTGTCGTGTATCTCGGCAACGGCAAGGTCGAAGTACAGAAAATCGACTATCCCAAAATGCAGGACCCCCGTGGCAGGAAGATTGAGCACGGCGTCATCCTGCGCGTGGTTTCCACCAACATCTGCGGCTCTGACCAACACATGGTGCGCGGCCGCACCACTGCCCAGACCGGCCTTGTACTCGGGCACGAGATCACTGGCGAAGTGATCGAGAAGGGCAGCGACGTCGAGAACCTGAAGATCGGCGACCTGGTTTCCGTACCGTTCAACGTGGCGTGTGGCCGCTGCCGCTCCTGCAAGGAACAGCACACCGGCGTATGCCTGACCGTCAACCCGGCCCGTGCCGGTGGCGCCTACGGCTATGTAGACATGGGCGACTGGACGGGCGGCCAGGCCGAATACGTGCTGGTGCCGTATGCCGACTTCAACCTGCTCAAACTGCCCGACCGCGACAAGGCCATGGAGAAAATCCGTGACCTGACCTGCCTCTCTGACATTTTGCCCACCGGTTATCACGGCGCCGTCACTGCCGGCGTTGGCCCAGGCAGCACCGTATACATTGCCGGTGCCGGCCCGGTCGGCCTGGCGGCTGCCGCCTCTGCTCGCCTGCTCGGCGCGGCGGTGGTGATCATTGGCGACGTCAACTCGATCCGCTTGGCACACGCCAAGGCCCAGGGCTTCGAGATTGTCGACCTGTCCACCGATACACCGTTGCACGAACAAATCGCCGCACTGCTGGGCGAGCCGGAAGTGGACTGCGCTGTCGACTGCGTGGGCTTTGAGGCCCGCGGCCATGGTCACGACGGCGTCAAGGCCGAAGCTCCGGCCACCGTGCTCAACTCACTGATGGGCGTGGTACGTGTGGCAGGCAAAATCGGTATTCCCGGCCTGTATGTGACCGAGGACCCGGGTGCTGTGGATGCCGCTGCGAAAATGGGCAGCCTGAGCATTCGCTTTGGCCTGGGCTGGGCCAAATCCCACAGCTTCCACACGGGGCAGACGCCGGTGATGAAGTACAACCGCCAGCTGATGCAGGCGATCATGTGGGACCGGATCAACATTGCCGAGATCGTTGGCGTACAGGTGATCAGCCTGGACGATGCGCCACGTGGGTATGGCGAGTTCGATGCGGGTGTGCCGAAGAAGTTTGTGATTGATCCGCATAAGTTGTTCAGTGCGGCGTAAAGCGTTGGGCAAATGAAAAAGGGCGACCCGTGTGTCGCCCTTTTTGCGTCTGCCGCTTAAGCCTGCACTGAAGATCAAATGTGGGAGGGGGCTTTATGGTGTTTAGGGGATCAGCGTGTGGCCAGCGCGCCTTGGTAGACAGTCGGGCCTGTCGGCTGTTTGCTCACCGAGCCACCCTTGGTCTCCGCACTCACCATCAACTCTACCGGCTTGCTGATCGACTCCTGCTGGCGCGGGTTAAGGCCAATGATGCCCTTGCCATCTTCCGGCAGCAGTCCTAGCGAAATAGGCGTGCCGCCTTCAGGAATGGCCCACAGCTCCAGGCTCTGGTCCGGTGCTGGCGCCGTGGAGGCAATCGGCTGCACTTCCAGGTAATCCTTGTGAGCCATGATCTGGGCAGCCGGCTGTTGGGTAGTGGTCACCAACGTCGCCGCAGATTTGACGCTGTCCTGGGTGTAGAGAGCGCCGCCGATACCGGCAACCACCACCACACAGGCGCCGATGAACAGGCGTGGGCGGCTCCAGAATGGAGGCTTTTGCTCAATCACTTGGGGTTGGATCGCAGTCATAAGTCTCTTCCTGACAAATTTTGTAGTCAGTGCATGGACCCCCTTATCCTCGATGGGTTCCAGGGTGGCCTTGGAACAACCGACGAGATACCCAGTCCAACGCCTGCTTTTGCTCCCACATTCAGAGGTTGTCTTGATGAAGATTTCACGCGGTTTCGCCCTTTCCTGTGTGATGACCCTGGC
Organism: Pseudomonas sp. FBCC-B545; assembly: GCF_059134095.1. Lineage (NCBI taxonomy): Bacteria > Pseudomonadati > Pseudomonadota > Gammaproteobacteria > Pseudomonadales > Pseudomonadaceae > Pseudomonas > Pseudomonas sp. FBCC-B545. The sequence continues at coordinate 516,137 of NZ_CP101441.1, forward strand.
AGCAGGCCCGGTGTTCGCCGCAGGCTTCAGCCTTGGCGACGCGGCCAACGCCATCTCGGGCATGCAAGGCGGTAACAACAAGGCCGCAGCCGCTGCACCGTCGTCCGAGACGGCCGGCTTGCTCAGCGCCCTGACTTCGCAACTCAACATCACCCCCGAACAGGCTGTCGGTGGTACCGGCGCGATGCTGGGCCTGGCCAAGAACAAACTGAGTGGCAACGACTATTCGCAACTGGGCAACAGCGTGCCGGGTCTTGATCAGTTGTCGGGCAACAACGCATTGGGCAGCCTTGGCGCCTTGAGCGGCCTGCTCGGCCAGAAGGGTGGCAGCAAGACCAGCGGCCTTGATGGTTTGCTGGGTGACGTGAAGAACACCAATGACCTGAATACCGCGTTCAGTGCGCTGGGCATGGACAGCGGGATGGTCAGCCAGTTTGCCCCGGTGATCCTGCAATACCTGGGCGGCCAGGGCGCCAGCAATTCAGTGCTTAGCAAACTCGCCCAAGCCTGGGGTACTGGCAGCTAGGCCCGCCCCGCGCGCAGTTGGTCGATGCGCGCATCTTTCTCCTTCCAGAGCTGGTTCACCCAGTTCTGGACGGTCTGGCGGAACGCCGGATCATTCTCATAGTCCCCCTGCCATAACGCCGGCTCCAGATCGTGAGTGCGGATGTCAATGATCACCTTCGGCACCGCTCCGCTGATCAAGTCCCAGAACCCCGGAATCTTTTGCTGTGGATAGACCACGGTCACATCAAGTACCGCGTCCAGCTGTTCACCCATCGCCGCCAGTACAAACGCCACGCCGCCCGCCTTGGGTTTGAGCAGGCGTGTAAAAGGTGAATTCTGCTGTTTGTGCTTGGTCGCGTTGAAGCGCGTACCTTCCAGGTAATTGACCACCGTCACCGGCTGGCGCTTGAACAGCTCGCAGGCCTCTTTGGTGATCTTCAAGTCCTGCCCCGCCAGTTCCGGGTGCTTGGCCAGGAACGCCTTGGTGTAGCGCTTCATGAACGGGTAGTCCAGCGCCCACCAGGCCAGGCCGAGGAAGGGCACCCAGATCAGCTCTTTTTTCAGGAAGAACTTGAAGAACGGCGTGCGCCGGTTCAGTGCCTGGATCAACGCCGGAATATCGACCCAGGACTGGTGGTTGCTGATGACGAGGTAGGAGGTATCACTGCGCAGTTCGTCGCCACCACGGATGTCCCATTGGGTCGGGATGCACAGCGAAAAGATCAGCTTGTCGATCTCGGCCCAGGTCTCGGCGATCCACATCACCGCCCAGGACATGTAGTCGCGAAAGCGACCCGGGGCCACCAGCTTGAGCAGGGCAAACACCATCAGCGGCCCGAACAGCACCAGGGTGTTGAGCAATAGCAGCAGTGTGACAAAACAGCCGGTGAGCAGGCGGCGCATAAATAACTCTTGGAATCTTGTGGGTGGGTCATGATAAGCAAGGTCAGTCTAGAGGCCAAATCGCAAATCAGCGGACGAATGTTTCACAATGTGCCGTGTAGGGTGGCAGTCACTAACTAAGTGCCGCGTTTGCGGTCTAGAATCCGCCTACTTCTTTCCGAGGAACTCACTTCGTGAAACTGTTATTTGCCTCCCTAGCTCTAGTGGCCCTGCCTGTCATGGCCGCTGAACCGACCCTCTATGGTCGCTACGAATACATTCAGTTGCCGGAGATCGGCGAAACCTTCAAGGCCAAGATGGACACCGGTGCGCTGACCGCCTCATTGTCGGCCCGGGACATCGAGACCTTCACCCGCGATGGCGATGATTGGGTACGCTTCCGCCTCGGCGGCAAGGACGCCGGCAACAAGGTCTACGAGCACAAGGTGTCGCGTATCAGCAAGATCAAGAGCCGTGCCGACGAAGACGACGACAAGGACGAGCCCTCGGTGGCCAAGCGCCCGGTGGTCGATCTGGAAATGTGCCTGGGCAACGTCAAGCGCACCGTCGAGGTCAACCTCACCGACCGCAGCAGCTTCAATTACCCGCTGCTGATCGGCGCCAAGGCCCTGCGTGAATTTGGCGCGGCGGTGAACCCGGCACGTCGCTACACTGCCGACAAACCGGACTGCTGATTGAACCCATGCCGCACATCCTGATTGTCGAAGACGAAGCGGCGATTGCCGACACGCTGATCTTTGCCCTGCAAGGCGAAGGCTTCACCACCACCTGGCTGACTCTCGGCCAGGCGGCGCTGGAGCATCAGCGCCAGAGCCCTGCCGACCTGATCATCCTCGACATCGGCCTGCCGGACATCACCGGCTTTGAAACCTGCAAGCAATTGCGCCGCTTCAGCGAAGTGCCGGTGATGTTCCTCAGCGCGCGCGATGCCGAGATCGATCGAGTGGTAGGGCTGGAAATCGGTGCTGACGATTATGTGGTCAAGCCCTTCAGCCCACGGGAAGTGGCGGCGCGGGTCCGGGCGATCCTCAAGCGGGTCGGCCCGGGCGTGGCGCCGACGCTGTTCCAGGTCGACCTGGAGCGCATGCAGATCAACTATCGCGGGCACCCCTTGAGCCTCACACGCCATGAATTCCGCCTGCTGCAAAGCCTGCTGGAACAACCCGAGCGCGTGTTCAGTCGCGAACAATTGCTGGACGCTGTGGGTGTGCCGGCCGATGCGGGTTACGAGCGCAATATCGACAGCCATATCAAAAGCCTGCGCAGCAAACTGCGTAGCGTGGCGGCGGACGCCGAGCCGATCCAGACTCACCGCGGCCTCGGCTACAGCTACAGCCCGAGCAACGGCTGATGCGCCTGGGGCTGCGGATCTTCCTGGTGTATGCGCTGTTTATCGGGCTGACTGGTTACTTTGTGCTCAATACGGTGATGAAGGAAATCCGCCCCGGCGTGCGCCAGTCCACCGAAGAAACCCTGGTGGATACCGCCAACCTGCTGGCTGAAATCCTGCGCGAGGATGTGAAGAACGGTACTCTCGGCCAGAGTCATTGGCCGGCGCTGCTCAAGGCCTATGGCAGTCGCCAGCCGGGTGCGACCATTTGGGGCCTGCCGAAAAACCAGGTCAACCATCGCATCTACGTCACCGATGCCAAGGGCACGGTGCTGCTCGACTCCTCGGGTGAAGCGGTGGGCCAGGACTATTCGAAATGGAACGACGTGTACCTGACTCTGCGCGGCGAATACGGTGCGCGTTCCACCCGCAGTGCGGCGGAGGACGCTGCCTCATCGGTGATGCACGTGGGCGCGCCGATTCGCGATAACGGCCAGATTATCGGCGTGGTCACCGTGGCCAAGCCCAACAGTTCATTGCAACCCTATGTCGACCGCACCGAACGCCGCCTGCTGTGGTACGGCGCCGGGCTGGTGGTGCTCGGCTTGCTGCTGGGGGCTTTGTTGTCATGGTGGTTGAGCGTGGCGCTGCGGCGGTTGACGGCTTATGCCGAGGCGGTCAGCGAAGGACGGCGCGCCGAGTTGCCCCATTACCGAGGCGGCGAGTTGAAGCAGTTGTCCACCGCCGTGGAGCACATGCGCACGCAGCTGGAGGGCAAGGCTTACGTCGAGCGGTACGTGCACACCCTGACCCATGAACTGAAAAGCCCGTTGGCGGCGATTCGTGGCGCGGCGGAGCTGTTGCAGGGCGATATGAGCCGTGAACAGCAGCAGCGTTTTGTCGGCAACATCGACAGCGAAAGTGCACGCCTGCAGCAGTTGATCGAGCGCTTGCTCAACCTGGCCCAGGTGGAGCAACGCCAGGGGCTGGAAGAACAGTCGAACATCCCGCTGGCGGCCTTGGTCGAGGACGTACTCAAGGCCCAGTGTGCGCGGATCGAAGGCGCCGGCTTGCACGTCGAGCAGGCGATTGCCGCCGACGTGAAGGTGTTTGGCGAACCCTTCCTGCTGCGCCAGGCCTTGGGCAATCTGCTGGACAACGCCCTGGATTTCACCCTGCCCGGTGGTGCGCTGCGGTTCAGTGCGCAGGTGCAGCATCACGACGTGCAGGTCAGTCTGTTCAACCAGGCTGCACCAATTCCCGACTACGCCTTGCCGCGTTTGAGCGAGCGCTTCTACTCGTTGCCACGTCCGGCCAGCGGGCGCAAAAGCACTGGGCTGGGCCTCAACTTTGTCGAGGAAGTCATGAAGCTGCACGGCGGCTCGTTGCAGATAGGCAATGTGCCTGGCGGTGTGCAAGCGGTGCTGCATCTCCACACAGTCTCCACATTACCCACATAAATCCCCCACACGTATTCCCCAGACTCTCTCCCATTCAAACAGGGAGAGATTCATGAACCGCAGCCTGCTTTTCAAACTTGGCGCGATTGCGCTACTGATCCTGCTGTTGTTGATTCCACTACTGATGATCAACGGCATCATCAGCGACCGTCAGCAACTGCGCGACGGCGTCTTGATGGACATTGCCCGCAGTTCCAGCTACGCCCAGCGCCTGGCCGGGCCGGTCATGGTGGTGCCGTATCGCAAGACCGTGCGCGAATGGAAGCTCAATGAAAAGCTCAACAAACGCTATGAAGAAACCCGTGAAGAGCGCGGTCGTCTGTATTTCCTGCCGGACCGCTTTGAACTTGACGGCAAAGTGCAAACCGAACTGCGTTCACGAGGCATCTACCAGGCGCGGCTGTTTCACGCCGACAACCGTATCAGCGGGCGTTTCGAGTTGCCTGCGCAGTTGGGCATCACGGAAAACTTTGCCGATTACCGTTTTGAACCGGCGTTCCTGGCGGTGGGTATCAGCGATATTCGCGGGATTGAAAACGCCCTGAAGCTGGAACTGGGTGACCAACGCCTGGAATTTTCGCCGGGCTCCCAAGTGGACTGGCTGGGCGAGGGCGTGCATGTGACGTTGCCGGAGCAGGACGGTAAGCAACCTGCGGTACTGGAGTTCGCCTTCGACCTGCGCCTGCAAGGCACCGAACAACTGCAAGTGGTGCCGGTGGGCAAGGCCAGCCAAGTTTCGCTGGCGTCCAATTGGCCGCACCCGAGTTTTATCGGCAACTTCCTGCCAGCTCAACGTGACGTCACCGACAAAGGCTTTACCGCTGGTTGGCAGACCTCATTCTTCTCCACCAACCTGGAGCAGGCCCTGCAAAGCTGCCTGGACGGGCAAGGCTGTGAAGACTTCACCAACCGCAGCTTTGGCGTGAACTTCATCGACCCGGTGGACCAGTACCTCAAGAGCGACCGTGCGATCAAGTATGCGCTGCTGTTTATCGCCCTGACCTTTGCCGGCTTTTTCCTGTTCGAAGTGCTCAAGAGCCTGGCGGTGCACCCGGTCCAGTATGCGTTGGTGGGCGTCGCACTGGCGTTCTTCTATCTGCTGCTGTTGTCGTTGTCCGAGCATGTGGGCTTTGCCCTGGCGTACCTGATATCCGCCAGCGCCTGCGTATTGCTGATCGGTTTCTACGTGTGCCATGTGCTGCGCAGCGTCACTCATGGCTTGGGGTTCTCGGCGGGGCTGGCGGCATTGTATGGCTTGCTTTACGGGCTGCTGAGTGCCGAGGATTACGCGCTGCTGATGGGCTCGCTGTTGCTGTTTGGCCTGCTGGGCACGGTGATGGTGCTGACGCGCAAGCTGGATTGGTATGGGGTGGGCAAGCGCAAGGTGGAGGAGGAGCAATGATTGGGTTACGCGAAGATCAGCAAATGAAGGTGAGGATGGTCAACTTCCTCAATCACACCGCCGTCCAATGTGGGAGGGGGCTTGCCCCCGATAGCGGTGGTTCAGAAACAGATGTGCCCAATGACACGCCGCAGTCGGGGGCAAGCCCCCTCCCACATTGGACGGCGGTAAGGTTTAGATGGGCGGCTGGGTCTGCAGCATCGAAGGCCGCTGGCTGACCTCGGCGTACCAGGCGGCGAGCTTGGGGTTATCCGTGCGCCATTGCAGGTCCGGGTGGCGGAAGTCGAGGTAACCCAGGGCACAGGCTACGCTGATGGCGGCGATATCGAAGTGGCTGGCCAGTTCGGCAATGGCGTCCTGTTCCAGCTCGGCAAGGGCACGACGGATCTTGTTGCGCTGTTCATCCAGCCATTGGTCCCAATGCTTTTCTACCGGGCGCATGGCGGTCTCGTAACGCACCAGCACGGCGGCATCCATGATGCCGTCGGCCATCGAGGCCAGGGTCAGGCGCCGCCAGCGGGCCGAGCCATCTCGGGGGATCAGCGGGTTGCCGACGTGCTGGTGATCGAAGTAATCGAGGATCACTCGGCTGTCGTGCAGCACCGAACCGTCGGCCAGGCGCAGGGCCGGGATCTTGCCCACGGGGTTGCCTTGCAGCACTTGGGCATCCGGGTTGACCGGTGTCGGCAGGCAAGCGTGCAGGGCCACGCGGTCCTGCTGGCCGGTCTCGATCAGCAGCACGCGGACTTTGCGTACGAAAGGCGAAGCGGGGTTGTGGAACAAGGTCATGCTGGGGGCGGACATGGGCATTCCTCGAAATGGACTGGGGCTAGCGTAGATGCTTGCGCAGTGGCTGGCGAGGGGGATTTTTGTGATCCTGAGGGCCTCATCGGGGGCAAGCCCCCTCCCACAGTGGACGGCGTTCACAAGTCAAATGTGGGAGGGGGCTTGCCCCCGATGAGGCCCTCAGCCGCGCCGCTTGCACAACGCCAAGGTACCAATGGCAGCAGGTATGCCTAACCCCACCCAACTCAACGAATCCCACACCCCATCCCCCAGCAGCGCCGCAAACAACCCTGCGGCACTGAGCAGGCCAATCCCCATTGGTAGGCCAAACACCTTCCAGAAATTCGACTGCCGCGGCTTCATACCTTGGCCGCCTTGCGCCGCACGATCCACAGGTAAATCCCGCTTACCAGTACTACGATGGTCAGCACATCCAGCACCGCCCACAGGATCTTCATCGGCATGCCGCCGTAATCACCGAAGTGCAACGGTTGGGACAAACCCATGGCGTCCATGTACCACGGTCGTTCGGCGATGGCGGTAACGGCCAGGGTGCTGGCGTCTATCAGCACTGGCGTGAGCAGATGGGAAGTCAGGTGGGTGCTGCCCTTCATGAACACGGCGTAGTGGTGTTCACTGGAAAAACGCGTGCCGGGGAAGGCGATAAAGTCCGGTTCCATACCGGGCGCGGCTCTGGCAGCAATGCTCAGCAGTTCGGTGGCCGGTGCGCGATGGGTCAGCGGCGCGGCGTTCTTGTAGGGTTCGACCATGGCGCTGAGGCTGTCCTGACGCCAGGCGGCGATGAGCAGGTCGGCGCAGGCACTGATCACGCCGGTCACGCCCACGACCAGCGCCCAGGTCAGGGTGACTACGCCGATCAGGTTGTGCAGGTCGAGCCAGCGCAGGCGGGTGGACTTGTCCTGGCGCACGGTGGCGAATTTCAAGCGGCGCATGAACGGCAGGTACAACACCGTGCCCGAAATAATCGCCAGCACAAACAGAATACCCATGAATGCCAGCAGCAACTTGCCCGGCAGGCCGGCGAACATATCCACATGCAGGCGCAGCAGGAACAGGGTCAGCCCACCGTTCGCCGCTGGCGTTTCCATTGCCTCGCCGGTGCGGGCGTCGAGCATGAAAGTATGGGATGCGTTCGGCTCAGTGCCCGCTGTGGCGGCCATGATTGCGATCACACCGTTCTTGTCGTCCTCATCCCAAGCCAGATATTGCATAGCCTCGCCGGGGCGATGGGCCTGGGCTTTAGTCACCAACTGCTCAAGGTTGAGCTGCGGTGTATTGGCGGGCATCTGCGCCAGCTCAGGCTCGCTGCCCAGCAGATGGTCGATCTCATGGTGGAACACCAGCGGCAGGCCAGTGAGGGCGAGCAGCAGCAGGAATACGGTGCAGATCAGGCTGGTCCAGGTGTGGATGAAGGACCAGCGGCGGATGGTTTTGCTTTTCATTTTCTAGCCTTCAGACACACCAAGGCCGCCACGGTGACGGCCTGGTGGTTAACTCAAGCGATTACCACTGGTACGTGGCGCTGGCGACTACGCTGCGTTGGTCGCCGAAGTAGCAGTAGGAACCGTCGCAGGTGGAAATGTAATCCTTGTTGAACAGGTTGGTCGCGTTCACTTTTACCGACGCCCCCTTGAGGCTATTGTCCAGGCGGCCGAGGTCGTAGTGCACGGTGCCGTCGAACACCGTGTAGGCGTTGGCTTTGCCGGCCCAGGTATTGGCCTGGTCGCCGTAGGTATTGCCGGTGTAGCGGGCGCCAAAACCAATGCCGAAACCGTCGAGCGCGCCAGTGTGCCAGGTGTAGTCGGTCCACAGGGATGCTTGCTGGTTGGGCATCAGTTGCAGGCGGTTGCCTTTGAAGTCGCCTTTTTGCACTTCGGATTTGGCCAGGGTATACGCCGCGATCACCTTGAGGTTTTCGGTGACGTCAGAGATGGCTTCCAGCTCCAGGCCTTTGACCTTCACTTCGCCGGTCTGGTCGGTGACAGACACTCCACCGGACTGGAAACTGCTGACCAGAACGTTCTTCTGGGTCAGGTCATACACCGCGGCACTGAGCAGCGTGTTCGAGCCGGGCGGTTGGTATTTGATCCCCAATTCCCACTGCTTGCCCTCGGTGGGTTTATAGGACTCTGTAGGTGAAGCGCTGGCGTTGCTCGCCGGCTGGAAAGATTCGGCGTAGGAGATATACGGTACGAAGCCCGAGTCGAACACGTAGCTCAGTGCCGCATTACCGCTGAAATTCTTGCTGCGGTCAGTATTGGTCGCGTCGTTTTTGTTGAAGTACGTGGTGCCTTGGTGCACCCAGTCTTCACGGCCGCCCAGGGTCAGGCGCCAGTTATCAAGAGCCATCTGGTCCTGGACGTAGAGGCCGGTCTGGATGGTTTTCTGGTTGTAGTCGTAGAAAGCGCCGGAGCGTGCGGGGCGTTCAACCGGCGTGGTGTTTACCGGGTTGAAGATGTTGACTCTTCCGGCCTGCCCGTAAATCGACAAGTACGAGGTATCGGTACGCTGGTGGTCCAGTCCGAGCAGAAGGGTGTGGGTGACGTCACCGGTGGCGAAATCGGCCTGAAAGTTGTTATCTACCGCCAATTGTCCGATGTTCTCGTCCACGTTGGTCGACGAGCGGTCGATATTGCCCGCAGCGTCCACCGGCGCCCAGCCATAGGCACCTACGGTTAATTGCTGGAACGACAATTCTGATTTGGTGTAACGAAGATTCTGTTTGAACTGCCAGGTATCGTTAAAACGGTGCTCGAATGCGTAGCCGAGTGCGTAATAGGTACGGTCGTAGAACTCGTAATCCGGATCGCCCAGGTTCTTATGATGCGAAACGTCACCCAGTGGCGACTTGATCTTGGTGCCGACTATCGGCAGGAACTGGCTGGTGGCACCGGTATCGTCACGGGTGAACTGCGACAGCAAGGTCAGCTTGGTATCGGTATCGATGTTCCAGGTCAGGCTGGGCGCGATGTTGTAGCGTTTGTTGTCGATATGGTCGACCTGCGTACCGGCATCACGTACCACGCCGCTGAGGCCATAGAGAAACTGGCCTTCGTCATCAATCTTGCCGGTGCTGGCGAAGTTGATCTGGCGATAATTGTCGCTGCCGTATTGCACCTGGATGGCGCTGCTCTGTTCGGCGCCGGGACGACGGCTGACCATGTCCAGCAGGCCGCCCGGTGGGGTCTGGCCGTAGACCGACGAGGCCGGGCCGCGCAGCAAGGCGAGGCGATCCAGATTCCACGTTTCGGCTTTAGGGTTGGCATACACCCCGCGTGGCAGCGGCAGGCCATCGAGGAATTGCGTCGGCTCGAAGCCGCGTACGCGCATCCAGTCGTAACGGGTGTCGCTGCCGTAGCTGGCGGACACGATGCCGGGCATGTATTTGACTGCGTCGTCGAGGTTCTGGACGTTACGGTCCTGCATCTGCTCGCGGGTGGCCACCGAGATCGAGCGCGGTGCCTCGACCAACGCTGTATCGGTCTTGGTGCCGGCGGCGGTGCGCTTTGCGAGGTAGCCCTCCACCGGGCCCCAAGCGCTCTCATAGCTGTCCTGGCCGGTGATATTGGTAGTCGGCAAGGCGACGACGCCTTCCGGAACCGGCACCAAGGTGTAAGTGCCCGCACTGCTTTGTTCCAACTGCAAGCCAGTACCGCGCAACGCTTCACGCAACGCGCCCTGCGCATCGAACTGGCCCTTGACCGGGGCCGAGGTCTTGCCGGCGGCGAGTGTCGGGTTGAGGGTCAGCGCCAGGCCGGCCTGGCTGGCGATCTGGTTCAGGGTGGCGGCCAATGGCGCGGCCGGCAGGTTGTAGGCACGCATGCTGGAGGCTTGTTCAGCAGCGGCCAGTGCGGTGCTGGTCAGCGGGGTGCCGAGGGCGATGGCCAGGGCTAACAGGCTGGGGCGCAACAGGGTGTCTAGCGTGCGGGACATAAGGCGGCTCCTGAATGGAAATATTTCTCAATTGCCTAGGTGCCGAACGAGAAGCGGAAAGTGATAGGGCCGGGTGAAACTATTTTTTTGCGGTGCGTTTCAGGGCCTCATCGGGAGCAAGCCCCCTCCCACAGTTGACCGCGTTTTACCTGGCTGAACGCGGTCAACTGTGGGAGGGGGCTTGCTCCCGATGGCGATTGCCCAGTCACCACAGAATCTAAGGCTTGGCAGCTACGGTCACCCACCACGGCGTGTGCTGCTTGATCTGCACGGGCAAGGTCGGCAGCAGCGCGTTCAACGCCAGGGTGGTGTCGTGCAACGGGAAGCTGCCGGTGATACGCAGCTCGGCCACGTCGTTATCCACACCCAGGTAGCCGGCGCGGTAGCGACTCAGTTCATTGACCACATCCCCCAGGCGGGCGTTGTCGACCACCAGCATGCCGCGGGTCCAGGCATCGGAGGCCGGGGTGACAGCCGATGTCGGGCCCAGGCCGTCGCTGCGCATCAGCACCTGCTGGCCGGCCTTGAACACCTGTTCCTGATGCAGTGCCGTAGGCTGGGCGGCCACGGCGGACTGCAATACGCTCAGGCGCGTGGCCTGGTCTTCGCGCTTGACGATAAACCGCGTGCCCAGCGCTCGCAGGCTGCCGTCGCGGGTTTGCACATAGAACGGGCGTGCATCGTCATGGCCGGTTTCGACGAGGACTTCGCCTTCCTGCAACACAATCAACCGGCGTTTTTCATCGAAGCGCACATCAATGGCGCTATGGGTGTTGAGGTTGATCTGCGTGCCGTCTGCCAGTTTCAGTGTGCGTTGCTCGCCGGTGGCGGTGCGCTGGTCTGCCAGCCAATAGTGGATCGGCACGTACCGCTCGCCGGCAAACAGCGCCAGGCCGCACACCAGCACAATGCTCGCCAGGCCACGGCCCAGCTTGCGCACGCGTTGGCGAATGCCTTGGCGCGATTGCAGCAATGCCGCCCGCGCCGGGCCCGAGGCCACGCTGAAACGCTGGTCGAGCATGCCCAATTGGCGCCAGGCGCGGGCATGTTCCTCATCGCTGGCCAGCCATTTGGCGAACTCTTCGCGTTCCACCGCGCTGCCGTCGCCCGAGTCGAGGGACAGTTGCCAGGCAATCGCGGCATCCAGCACCCGCGCTGACACCGGTTTGGCACTGACGGCGGTCACGACGGCTCGCCGTACAGCGCGATGTAGCACTGGCGAATGCCCTGGGCAAGGTACTGGCGCACGCGGGGCACCGACACACCGAGGCGCCGGGCGATTTCTGCATGGCCCAGGCCGTCGAGACGGTTATAGAGGAAAGCGGCGCGAGCCTTGCTCGACAGCCTGCCGAGCAGGCGGTCGATGGCCTTGAGGTCTTCGAGGATCAGGTGCTGCTCTTGCGGCGAAGGGTGTTCGCTTTCCGGGATCAGCATCAACTCGGTGAGGTAGGCCTGTTCCAGGGCGGCGCGGCGGAAATAGTCGAACAGCAAGCCCTTGGCAATGGCCACCAGGAACGCGCGGGGTTCGCGGGGTTCGCGCAGCTCATCCCGGCCCAGCAGGCGCATGAAGGTGTCCTGGCTCAGGTCTTCGGCGCGGCTTGGACATGCCACATTGCGCCGCAGCCAGGCCAACAGCCAGCCGCGATGGTCGCGATACAACGCGCCAACAAGCTCACTGTGTGGGGTCTGGACCGACGACACGGCATCACCGAATAAATAAGGGGCTTTAACTAACGAGAATTATTCGCGATTGTGTCAGAGGCGTGAGGTGGGTGCAATTGGCGTCTGTCGGGATGCCATTAAAAGGATGGCGCTTGTTGGCGGCGTTTCCATTGGGCCAAACGCTCTTGCAGGGCATGGGGCGTGTCGATCTGCTGCTGCCTGGCACGGCTGAACAGGATCAGCATCAGCTCCGCCGTGGCCAGTGCGTCGGCGCTGGCGTGATGGCGTTCGCCTGCCTGAAGCTTGAAGTGGTTGAGCCAGTCGTCCAGGCCGGCTTCGCGCAGCGTGACGTCGGGGCACAACAGAGGGGCCAGGTCGGCTACATCCAGAACGGGATGGGCCAGTCGATAATTCAGGCTGTCCTTGAGCGCCCGGCCCAGCATGTGTTGATCGAAGGGCGCATGGAAGGCCAGCAATGGGCTGTCGCCGACAAACGTCATGAAATCCAGCAGCGCCTCGGCCGGGTCGCTGCCGGCAGCGATCGCGCTGGGGCCGAGCCCGTGGATCAGCACGCTGGGGCTGAGTTTGGTGTCGGTGCGTTGCAGGGTGCGTTCAAACAGTTGGGAAAAATCCACTGCACCATCCTCGATGACCACGGCACCGATGGACAGCACCTGGTCACGGTTAAGGTTCAGGCCGCTGGTCTCCAGGTCCACCACCACCCAGCGCTGGCTGCGCAACGAACCGTCGCCCAAGGCGCGAGGCTTGGGTAATTGCGCCAGGCGCTGCTGTTGCGCCGCATCCAGGCCAGGTTTTTTCTTATGCCACCAACTGAACAGACTCACAGTTGATACCGCAAGGTCAGGCTGCTTTGCAGGCGCTGGGCCTGGCGCAGGGCTTCACGCAGGATGCGCCGGTCCAGATGGTTGAGGCTGTCGGGGTCGACGCGGTTGGAATAGGGCAGGTTTTCACGGGTCTGCAATTGGTGCTGCTGCATACGGGTCTGCTGGATAAAGTGATAGGCCTCTTCATAGGCCGCCCCATCCAGCGGCTCGATCACTTGCTTGGCCACCAACTGGCGCAAGCGTTCCAGGGTGTTGTTGGCATGGATGCCATTGGCCAGTGCCAGCAGGCGTGCACCGTCCACGAATGGTGTAAGGCCCTGCACCTTGAGATCCAGGGTAGCCTTCTCGCCCCCTTTGCGGGTCAGCACGAACTCGCGCAAACGCCCTACCGGCGGGCGCTGGCGCAGAGCGTTTTCGGCCAACATGCGCTGGAACAAGCGGTTATCCGCCACCTGATCGAGAATGCCCTGGCGCAGTTGCTCGCAGCCGCGCTCATCGCCCCACACCGCGCGCAAATCAAAATAGATGCTCGATCCCAGCAGGTTTTCCGGTGTCGCTTCACGGATAAACGCGCCGAAGCGCCGCGCCCACTCCACTCGCGACAAACACAGCTCGGGGTTGCCGGCCATGATATTGCCCTTGCACAGGCTGAAGCCGCACAGCGCCAGGCTCTGGTTGATGTGCTGCGCCAGGGGCAGCAAGCGGCCACGGATTTCGGCAGCTTCGACAGCGTCCTTGGCCTCGAACAGGATGCCGTTGTCCTGGTCGGTATACAGCGTTTGCTCGCGGCGACCTTCGCTGCCGAAACACAACCAACTGAACGGCACACCCGGGTCGCCTTTTTCCGCGAGGGTCAATTCGATCACGCGGCACACGGTGTGGTCGTTGAGCAGCGTAATGATGTGGGTGATCTGGGTGGACGACGCGCCATGGGCGAGCATGCGCTCCACCAACTGGCCGATTTCACCGCGAATCGCCACCAGGTTTTCCACCCTGGGCGCGTTGCGGATGGTGCGGGCCAGGTGCACAAGGTCCACACGTTGCAAGGAGAACAGGTCACGCTCGGACACCACGCCACATAGGCGCTGGTCTTTGACCAGGCACACGTGGGCGATATGCCGTTCGGTCATGGCGATGGCCGCGTCGAAAGCGCTGTGGTCCGGGCTCAAGGAAAACGGCCCCTGGGTCATATGAGCTTCAATGCCCTGGCTGAAATCGCTGGTGCCATCGGCCACCACCTGGCGCAGATCACGCAGGGTAAAAATGCCCAGGGGCGCCTTGTGCGGGTCGACGATCACAATGCTGCCGACCTGCTGTTCGTGCATCAAGGTCACCGCTTCACACAGCGGCGTGTGCGGGCTGCAGGTGACCGGGTGGCGCATTGCCAATTCGCCCAATCGAGTGTTCAGCGAGTATTGGGTGCCGAGGGTTTCCACGGCTTTTTGCTGTACCTGCTGGTTGACCTGGTCGAGCAGGCTGCTGACACCGCGCAGGGCGAAATCACGAAAGGGGCTGGAAAGCGCGAACAGCTTGATAAAGGCCGGCTTGTTCAGTTGCAGGCAGAAGGTATCTTCGGCGGCCTTGTGTTCGGTACGGGTGGCGCGTTCACCCAGCAACGCAGCAAGGGGGAAACACTCGCCGGTGGTGATTTCAAAGGTAGTTTCTTGCGAGTCAGGCCGTTCGCCGACTACGCGGCCCTGCTTGACGATATAGAAGTGTTCGACCGGGCCGCCCGATGGCTTGAGGATACTGTCGCCGGGTCCGTAGAAGCGCAGTTGGCACTGTTCCACCAGAAACGCCAGGTGCGCCTGCTCCATCTGGTTGAATGGCGGGAAGCGTTGCAGGAATTGCAGGGTGCCGTGGATGTTCTGCAACACCGCAGTTTTTCCTGCCTGTGCGAATGCATCAGCTTTACTCATAACAGTGACCGCAGTTTTTGTCGTTATCGTGCTGCATGGTCGACGCCTGCACGGCGGGTGCCCATTGGACGTAAGTCTAGGTTGATGAAAACCGCACAAAACTAGGGAAAAACCTTACATGACTATCGTCCGAACCCCGTAGAACGCCCACTAGGCAAACTTTCCGACGAAGTGCACATTGTTCGCCCTTCCGACGATGTCTGACATCTGTGCTGGGAGATTGATGAGAATTGCTGAGAAACGTATGTCCGACCACGATATTTTGAGTGATGCCGAGCGCGAGGCGCTGAGCGCCGTGATGCTGGAGCCTGATTTACCGCCACAACGCGTGTTGATCGTGGACGACGACAAGGATGCGCGTGAACTGCTGGCGGAGATCCTGGGCCTGGACGGTATTCGCTGCATGACCGCCGACAGTGGTGAGAAGGCGTGGGATTTGTTGAAGTCCAGCAGCTCCATCGGTTTGCTGATCACTGACCTGCGCATGCAGCCCAGCAATGGCCTGGAGTTGATTCGCCAGGTGCGTGAGTCGACGCGGGCGGCGTTGCCGATCATCATCATGTCAGGGGACGCGGAAGCGCCGGATGTGATTGATGCGATGCATTTGAGCGTGGTGGATTTCTTGCTCAAGCCGATTGATAGCGTGAAGTTGGCGAAGTTGGTGAAGCGGGAGTTGGGAATGGTGCAATAACTACCGCTTATCTTTTCCTTGTTTGAACTGTCAATTCTCACAGTAGGCAAGCAGCTGGTCAGCGAGTCTACTGCACTGGAGAGTTCTGGTCGTCAGCCGGGACCTTATACCCTCCAAAGGAGCTCGTTATGCCTATTCAAACACCTACTGTTCAAGCCGCCAGCGACAACGCAAATATTCTAATTCTCAGGGATGGAAAGGCGCGCTTTTTAAAATCTTCTAATGTAGAAGCAAGCTTGAGACATTTTGTGGTCATCATGGAAGGCGCCGGGTCGTTGACAGCTCAGTATGGGAACACACTGTTTCCGCGGGACGAGCCCTACGAGTTCGACTTTCCACGGGATGAAGATAAGCATCGAGGAAACATTGATTATAGAGACGAAAATGGCGTTTACTTTATAAAGCCGACGTCTGGAAAGTTTTTTGTTGTTTCCAAAAACGCAGGTTCGCCAGATACGTATATAAATTATATTAACTACGTGAATTTGAAATTTGAATATGAAGGACAAGAACTCACGATTAACGGCACAGGTGAAGCCACTTTTGTTTTTAATTGATAGCCCTCCTAATAAGAACAAAGCCCTGATCTCACGAACAGGGCTTTCTTCCTTTCAGCGTTTACTCAACGCCCATTCTTGGCCTTGAACTCCCGACGCCTGCGGTGCAACACCGGCTCGGTATACCCATTAGGCTGCTTGGTCCCCTCAATCACCAACTCCACCGCCGCCTGGAACGCGATGTTGCTGTCGAAATCCGGAGCCAGTGGGCGGTACAACGCATCACCGGCATTCTGGCGGTCCACCACCGGCGCCATGCGCTTGAGGCTTTCCATCACCTGGGCTTCATTGACAATGCCGTGACGCAACCAGTTGGCGATGTGCTGGCTGGAGATACGCAGGGTGGCACGGTCTTCCATCAGCCCGATGTCGTTGATATCCGGCACTTTCGAACAGCCAACGCCCTGGTCGATCCAACGGACCACATAGCCAAGGATGCCTTGGGCATTGTTGTCCAGTTCGTTGCGGATCTCCTCTTCAGACCAATCCGTGTTGCTGGCCAGCGGAATGGTGAGGATGTCGTCCACCGACGCACGTTCGCGCTTGGCCAGTTCGGCCTGACGGGCGAACACATCGACCTTGTGATAGTGCAGCGCATGCAGCGCCGCGGCGGTTGGTGACGGCACCCAGGCGGTGTTGGCGCCGGCCAGTGGGTGGGCGATTTTCTGTTCGAGCATCGCTGCCATGAGGTCGGGCATCGCCCACATGCCTTTACCAATCTGTGCACGACCTTGCAGGCCCGTGCTCAAGCCGATATCGACGTTCCAGTTCTCATAGGCGCCGATCCACTTCTCTGCCTTCATGGCTGCCTTGCGCACCATCGCGCCGGCTTCCATGGAGGTGTGGATTTCATCGCCGGTGCGGTCGAGGAAGCCGGTGTTGATAAACACCACGCGCTCGCTGGCCGCCTTGATACAGGCCTTGAGGTTGACCGTGGTGCGGCGCTCCTCGTCCATGATCCCGACTTTGAGGGTGTTGCGTGGCAGGTTCAGCACGTCTTCGATGCGACCGAACAGCTCGTTGGTGAACGCGGCTTCTTCCGGGCCGTGCATCTTCGGCTTGACGATGTACACCGAGCCGGTACGGCTGTTCTTGCGCGTGTTGTTGCCATTGAGGCTGTGGATCGCCGCCAGGCTGGTGAGCAGGCCGTCGAGAATGCCTTCCGGCACTTCGTGGCCGTCTTTGTCGAGGATCGCGTCGATGGTCATCAAGTGGCCAACGTTGCGCACGAACAGCAGCGAACGGCCGTGCAGGGTCACGTCCTGGCCATCCACCCCGGTGTACACGCGATCAGGGTTCATGGTGCGGGTGAAGGTCTTGCCGCCCTTGGCGACTTCTTCGGCCAGGTCGCCCTTCATCAGGCCGAGCCAGTTGCGGTAGATCACCACCTTGTCATCGGCATCCACGGCGGCGACGGAGTCTTCGCAGTCCATGATGGTGGTCAGCGCGGCTTCCATCAGCACGTCTTTGACGCCGGCCGCGTCGGTCTGGCCGACTGGGGTGCTGGCGTCGATCTGGATCTCGAAGTGCAGGCCGTTGTGCTTGAGCAGGATCGCAATCGGCTCGGCCGCCGGGCCCTGGAAGCCGATCAATTGCGCATCGTCGCGCAGGCCGCTGTTACTGCCGCCCTTGAGGCTGACGATCAGCTTGCCATCGACGATCTTGTAGCCGGTGGAGTCAACGTGGCTGCCGGCGCTGAGCGGCGCGGCTTCGTCGAGGAACGCACGGGCGAAGGCGATGACCTTGTCGCCACGCACTTTGTTGTAGCTCTTGCCCTTCTCGGCGCCATCGGCTTCGCTGATGGCGTCGGTGCCATACAAGGCGTCGTACAGCGAACCCCAGCGCGCATTCGAAGCGTTAAGGGCGAAGCGGGCATTCATCACCGGCACTACCAGCTGGGGGCCGGCCATGTGCGCGATTTCGTCGTCGACGTTTTGGGTCGAGGCCTGGAAGTCTGCGGCTTCTGGCAGCAGGTATCCGATGTCTTGCAGGAAGGCTTTGTAGGCCACCGGGTCATGCGCCTGGCCCGCGTGGGTCTGGTGCCAGGTATCGATCCGCGCCTGGAAATCGTCGCGTTTGGCGAGTAGGGCTTTGTTCTTCGGTGCCAGGTCGTGGATAACCTTGTCGGCACCGGCCCAGAACTGGTCGGCAGTGATGCCGGTACCGGGAATGGCTTCGTTGTTCACGAAGTCGAACAGGACTTTGGCGACCTGCAGGCCACCGACTTGAACGTGTTCAGTCATTGCTTGCCTCACTCTGCGGAGCTTATGCGCTTTTTCAGATTTTCATTATGTAGTGCACGGTTGGGCATACTACATGATGATTTGCGGTTGTGAAAATTAGACTAAATACGTCGTTTAGCGACCCACTTTGGTCGTACGGTCACAGCGGAGAACCAGATGTTCTCAAAAAACTATTAGATTGTTCCAGATAAATCTAAAAATGGTACACGATTTGTTTTCGAGGGCTCCCGGGTCCACCTTGTAGATTGAATTCCAGAGGGCGTTGCCATGGACCATCTTGTACTCACAATTATCGCTGCCGACAAACCCGGACTGGTGGAACGCATCGCCCAGACCATTGCCGCCCACGGCGGTAACTGGCTGGAAAGCCGCATGGCTCATATGGCGGGGCAGTTTGCCGGGATCCTGCGAGTCAGCGTGCCGGCCGAGCAACGCCAAGCGTTGGCCGCGGCGTTGGAGGACTTATCCACACACGGTATTCGCGTGCTGGTGGGTGAGGGCAGCAGCGGGCAGGCGGCGGCGTCCAAGCCAATCCTGATGACCTTGGTGGGCAATGACCGCTCGGGCATCGTGCGCGAGATCACCGCGCTGTTGAGTCAGCAGAGTGTCAATCTGGAACGCCTGAGTACCGATGTGCGCCCGGCGCCCATGAGCGGCGATCCGCTGTTTAACGCCGAGGCGTTGTTGCAGGTGCCAGCGAGCCTGTCGCTGGAGACTTTGCAAGCATCGCTGGAAACCTTGGCCGATGACTTGATGGTGGAGTTGCGTCAGGAGGAATAACGATACACAGGGTTATGCATGGAAAACTTGCATGGGGCTGTGGATAACCTGTAGAGATCCGACGCCAGCCCACGCCGGCCGTGCATCTCCGTCAGTTGAGCAAAAAACGAGCAGTTTCAAGGACTTGTGCACACATGGCGGGGATCAGGTTGTGGATAACCTTGGGGTGAAACGCTGCAAGCCACGAAGTCCGTGGCTTGCGGAGGTTTGTACGTTATTTGATCAGCGTTTGCGCACGCTCAGCCAGGCATCCAGGCTGTACACCACCAGGCCGGCCCAGATAAAGGCGAATGCCATCAGTGTGGCCGGCGCCAAGTGTTCGCCGAACAGCAATACGGCTTCCAGCAGCACCAGGGTCGGCGCGACGTATTGTAAAAAGCCCAGTGCGGTATAGGGCAAATGCCGAGCGGCGGCGTTGAAGCACACCAGCGGGATCAGCGTGACCGGGCCTGCGGCCACCAGCCACCAGGCTTCGGAGGTACTCCAGAATTCCAGTTGCGCACTGTGGGCCGACGGATTGAACAGCAACCACGCCACGGCAATAGGCACCAGCATCCAGGTCTCCACCACCAGCCCTGGTAGTGCCTTGACCGGCGCCTGCTTGCGTATCAAGCCATAGAAACCGAAGGTCAACGCCAGCACCAGCGACACCCACGGCAAGCTGCCAACCTGCCAGACCTGTTGCGCCACGCCCACCGCCGCCAGGCCCACTGCTATCCATTGCAGGCGACGCAAGCGTTCACCGAGGATCAGCATGCCCAGCAGTACATTCACCAGCGGGTTGATGTAGTAACCCAGGCTGGCCTCGAGCATACGCCCGCTGTTCACCGACCATACGTAGGTCAGCCAGTTAGCCGCAATCAACGAACCGCTGAGGGCCAGGATCGCCAGGCGCTTGGGGTTGTCGCGCAACTCGCGGAACCAGCCGGGATGTTTCCACACCATCAGCAGCAAACCGCCGAACAGCGCTGACCACAGCACACGGTGCACGATGATCTCGGCGGCGGGTACGCTGGCAATGGCTTTGAAGTAAAGCGGGAACAGACCCCAGATGACGTAGGCACTCAGGCCCAGGATGTACCCCTTGCGAGGGTTGGCGGCTTGCATTGCAGAATCCTTGCTTAGGCAGCTAACAAAGCGCGATTGTAAGGATATTTGTGCAGCAGTGGGGCCCGCTTTGCTTTATGTGGGAGGGGGCTTGCTCCCGATACGGACTGTCAGTTGAGAAATATGCCACCTGATAATCCGCTATCGGGAGCAAGCCCCCTCCCACATTAAAAGCAAAAGCGGTTAGAAGAGTTTGAGGGGTTCTTCATTGAGGGCCGATAGCTGCTCACGCAACGCCAGCACCTGGTCGCCCCAATACCGCTCGCTGCCGAACCACGGGAAGCTGTGGGGGAACGCCGGGTCATCCCAGCGGCGTGCCAGCCAGGCGCTGTAGTGCATCAGGCGCAGAGCGCGCAGGGGTTCGATCAGGGCCAGTTCGCGCGGGTCGAAATCGTGGAATTCCTGGTAGCCATCCATCAGTTCCGACAGCTGGCCCAGGCATTCCTGGCGGTCGCCGGCGAGCATCATCCACAGGTCTTGCACCGCCGGGCCCATGCGGCAATCGTCCAGGTCGACGATATGGAACATCTCGTCGCGGCACATCATGTTGCCGGGGTGGCAATCGCCGTGCATGCGGATGTTCTTGTGCGGCGTGGCTTTATAAACCTCTTCCACACGCTTGAGCAGGTCGCGGGCCACGGATTCATAGGCCGGCAACAGGCTTTTGGGAATGAAGTTGCCTTCGAGCAAGGTGTTGAGGGAATCGTGACCAAAGTTCTTCACACCCAGAGCTTCACGGTGTTCGAACGGGCGGGTGGAACCCACTGCGTGCAAACGGCCCAGCAATTGCCCGAGGCGATAGAGCTGATCAAGATTGCCTGGCTCAGGCGCCCGGCCGCCACGGCGCGGGAACAGGGTGAAGCGGAAACCTGCGTGTTCGAACAGGCTTTCGCCGTTGTGAATCAGCGGCGCTACTACCGGTACTTCGCATTCGGCCAGTTCGAAGGTAAAGCGGTGTTCTTCAAGGATTGCCTCGTTGGTCCAGCGCTGGGGCCGGTAGAACTTGGCGATCAGCGGCTCGGCGTCTTCGATACCCACTTGGTACACGCGGTTTTCGTAGCTGTTGAGCGCCAATACGCGTGCGTCGCTGAGGAAACCGATGCTTTCAACGGCGTCGAGGACCAAGTCAGGGGTGAGGGTTTCAAACGGGTGGGCCATGCGAACTCCTGCGCGCAGCAGGGCGCCGCGTCGGGCCGGGTATGGTAACGCACCGGGGCTGGGATAGGTGGTGGCTGTGCTATTGCAATCGGGGGCAAGCCCCCTCACACACTTGAATGTATTCGCAATTCAGAATTGTGGGAGGGGGCTTGCCCCCGATGAGGCCCTGTCAGGCGCCGACAACCCCACCATCATCGCGCCGAATCGCCACCACCGACGAACGCGGCTTGCCATTTGGCAAATGCTCCGGCCAGGTCGAACCACCGGTTTCACCCGGATGCTGAATCCCCACAAACAAGGTTTTCTGATCCGGCGCAAAGCTGATTCCTGTCACCTCACACGCCACCGGCCCAACCATGAAACGGCGGATTTCCCCGGTGCTCGGGTCGGCACACAGCATCTGGTTATTGCCCATGCCCGCGAAGTCGCCGGCATTGCTGTAGTCGCCATCGGTCAGGATCCACAGGCGCCCAGCTTTGTCGAAACCCAGACCGTCGGGGCTATTGAACATGTTCTGGGGGTTGATATTGGATGAACCGCCCCTCGGCGTACCGGCGTGCACGCCAGGGTTGCCGGCCACCACGAACAGGTCCCAGGTGAAGTCCGTGGCGCCGTGGTTATCGGCGTCGGCCCTCCAACGCAGGATCTGGCCGTAGACGTTTTTCTCCCGTGGGTTGGGCCCGCCCACCGGCTGGCCGTCTTCGCCACGCTTGGCGTTGTTGGTCAGGGTGCAATAGACCTGGCCGTCGGTGGGGCTGACCACGATCCATTCCGGGCGGTCCATGCGCGTGGCTTTCACTACGCTGGCGGCCAGGCGCGCATGGATCAGCACCTCGGCCTGGTTGGCGAAACCGCTGCCGGCGTCGATGCCGTTTTTGCCATGGGTGAGTTCAACCCATTGGCCTTTGCCCTTGGGATGATCGGCATCGCCGTCGCCTGCGTCGAAGATGGCCACGTACAAGGTGCCGTGATCGAGCAGGTCTTTATTGGCTTTCGGATTGTCGTGGTTGATCTGATCGCGGCTGACGAATTTGTAGATGAACTCACCGCGCTCATCGTCGCCCATGTACACCACGGCGCGGCCGTCGCGGGTCTCGGCGAGGGCGGCGTTTTCGTGCTTGAAGCGACCCAGTGCCGTGCGCTTGACCGGAGTGGATTGCGGATCGAATGGGTCGATTTCCACCACCCAGCCATGGCGATTGAGTTCATTGGGGTTCTTGGCCATGTCGAAACGTGGGTCGTGCGGGTGCCAGTTGATGTCTTTGCTGGCGGCTACCACGCCGTAGCGCTTCTGCCCGGCGTCGAAAGCTTGCTGCGGGTTGCTGCTGCCGAAACAGTCGGTGAAGTTTTCTTCGCAGGTCAGGTAGGTGCCCCAGGGGGTCTTGCCGTTGGCGCAGTTCTGGAATGTGCCGAGGACTTGCTTGCCGCTTTTGTCGGCGCGGGTTTTCAGCCAGTCATGGCCGGCGGCGGGGCCGCTCAAACGGATCGGTGTGTTGCCGTGGATGCGCCGGTTGTAGCGCGAGTCCTGGACGAACTGCCAGGTGTCGCCCTTGCGCCGCACTTCGATGACCGACACGCCTTCGCTGGCCAGGGCCTTGCGTACCTCTTCAGCTGACTGCGGTGCACCGCCGTGGGCGAAGAGGTATCGATAGTTGGTGTACTCGTTGTTGATCGCCATCAGCGCGCGGCCGTTGTCGCCCGGGAAGGGAAACAGGCTCATGCCGTCGTTGTGGTCGCCGAACTGTTGTTCCTGCGCCTTGGCCGTACCATTGCCGGACGGGTCGAAAGCCGGCGCGTTCTTGTGCAATGGCTGGCCCCAACTGATCAGCACCGAAGCGCTGTAGCCCGGAGGCAGGGTGATGGTGTCGCTGGTGGCAGCGGCAATGCTGGTGAAGCCCAGCAATGGGCTGGCGGAGGCGGCGTTCACGGCCAGGGCGCTGCGGCTCAGCAGGTTGCCACCCAGGAACATCGCCGCGCCGCACAGGGCGCCTGCGCCAATAAAGCGGCGACGTGTGAGGCCGACCATCTGTTCAAGGTCGGTGGCTTGGTTTTCTTCTAATAGGCTCATCTCAGGCTCCCTGCGGTTTTTGCAGACACCTTAAGCAGCGCTTGTGACCAAATTGTTGCAGTTCGAAGACTTTGGCCCGCTATACCGGCGTGCCAAGCAACACATTGCTGGGGGCGAATTGCACGCGGATCGGTTGGCCCTCGGCAGCGTCAAGGGCCTGGAGTGCAGCGGGCGGTGCCAGCGCGCATAGCACCTGGCCGTTGGGCAGGGCGACACGCACCTCACTGGGGCCATCTTCGGCGTCGAGAATCATCTCGATCACACCGCCCATGCAATTGTGTCCAGGTGTTTCAGGCTGCCCGATCGCAAGCAATTCGAGCCACCCGGCCTTGATCAGGGCGACCACCTCCACGCCGACCTGCAGTTCCAGTCGTTGGGTGCTGTCGTGGGTGATCTGTGCGTCCAGATGCAGACCGCCGGCCAACTGCAGGCCAATCATGTCATTGCGGCCATGGCTGTCGATGGCGCTGACCTGGCCGTGCAATTGGTTGCGCGCACTGGTGCGCAGCATCAAGCGGCCCAGCAGGTTGAAGTCGCTGGCCGCTTCGTCCGAGCCGAGTACTTCGGCCTGCAACACTTGCAGGCGCTGATAGAGGCGCAACACCCGTTCACCTTCTTGCGTCAGCTTGGCGCCGCCACCACCCTTGCCGCCGACGCTGCGTTCAACCAGCGGTTTTTGCGCCAGGTTGTTCAGTTCGTCGATGGCGTCCCAAGCAGCCTTGTAACTCAACCCGGCGCTTTTGGCCGCACGGGTGATGGAACCCTGCTCGGCGATATGCCCCAGCAAGGCAATGCGCTGGGGCCGACGGATGATGTGCTGGTTGAGGGGGTTGGGCAGGGACATGGGCATACGTCTGGATGAGATGAGCGGACGTTGCCGTCCTGGCGCAGGGGAGTCAAGTCAGACGCTGGACCTTGGTGTACGTGCCAGGCAATAGACGTCGACTTGGCGTGCGCCGGCACCTATCAACAGCCGCGCCAGGCTGTGGGCCGTGGCGCCGGTGGTGAGTACGTCGTCTACCAACGCCAGATGTTGCCCTGCTACGTGGGCGTCGGGTGCCAGGGCAAAAGCGTTGAGCAGGTTGCATTTGCGGGCCTTGGCATCCAGGTCTTGCTGCGCGACGGTTTCATAAGGGCGTAATAACGCATGTTCATGATAGGGAATCTCGAGGGCTTTACTGAGCCAGCGGGCCACCATCAACGCTTGGTTAAAGCCGCGCTCGCGCAGGCGTCTGCGGGCCATGGGCACCGGCAGCAGGCCGTCGGGTCGGTCGAGTTCAGCGTTGTCGAAGCGGTGTTGCAGGTGTTGCCCCAGCAGGCGTGCCAGCATGTGCCCCAGTGGCCAACGGCCCTGGTGCTTGAAGCGGCTGATGAGGGCGTCGATGGGAAAGCTATAGGTCCAAGGCGCGACGACCTGCTTGAAAGCGGGTGAATGCCTTTGGCACTGCCCGCAAATCAAGCCATCCATCGGCAAGGGCAGGGCGCAGCGTTCACACTGCTCCATTAGCCAAGGCAGGTCTGTTTCGCAGACGTTGCATATATGTTCGGCTGACTGAGTGCTTTCATCGCAAATCAGGCAGGATTGTATGTTTTTTGACCACATGTAAACTTGGAGTTTGTGGTCAGGTTGACAGTGCATGATTCTTCCTTAAATATGCCGGCATCCGTGTCGTGCCTGTGGGTATTACCCTTCCCGCAGCGCTTGCCAAAGCATAATCAAGGAATCGCCCATGAGCGCCAGCACCTCTGCCACCCTGCGTCACGATTGGTCCTTAGCCGAAGTCAAAGCCCTGTTCGTGCAGCCATTCAATGACCTGTTGTTCCAGGCGCAGACCGTGCACCGCGCGCATTTCGACGCCAACCGCGTGCAGGTATCGACCTTGCTGTCGATCAAGACCGGCGCCTGCCCGGAAGATTGCAAATATTGTCCGCAGTCGGGCCACTACAACACCGGCCTGGAAAAAGAAAAGCTGATGGAAGTGCAAAAGGTCCTCGAAGAGGCTGCCCGCGCCAAGGCCATCGGCTCGACGCGTTTCTGCATGGGCGCGGCGTGGAAACACCCGTCGGCCAAGGACATGCCCTACGTGTTGGAGATGGTCAAAGGCGTGAAGGCCATGGGCCTGGAAACCTGCATGACCCTCGGGCGCCTCGACCAGGACCAGACTGAAGCCCTGGCCCAGGCCGGCCTGGATTACTACAACCACAACCTCGATACCTCGCCGGAGTTCTACGGCTCGATCATCACCACCCGCACCTACGGCGAGCGCCTGCAAACCCTGGCTTATGTGCGTGATTCGGGGATGAAGATCTGCTCGGGCGGCATCCTCGGCATGGGCGAGTCCCTTGACGACCGCGCCAACCTGCTGATCCAGTTGGCCAACCTGCCCGAGCACCCGGAATCGGTGCCGATCAACATGCTGGTGAAGGTTGCCGGCACGCCGTTGGAGAACGCCGACGACATCGACCCCTTTGATTTCATCCGCATGCTGGCGGTGGCACGCATCCTCATGCCGAAATCCCACGTGCGCCTGTCCGCCGGCCGCGAGGCCATGAACGAGCAGATGCAGGCCCTGGCGTTCTTTGCCGGCGCCAACTCGATCTTCTACGGCGACAAACTGCTGACCACCGCCAACCCGCAGGCCGACAAGGACATGCAACTGTTTGCACGCCTGGGCATCCTGCCTGAAGCTCGCGAAGAGCACGCCGATGAAGTGCACCAGGCGGCGATCGAGCAGGCGCTGGTGGAGCAAAAGAGCAGCGAGCAGTTCTACAACGCTGTCGTCTGATTGAATGGGATCCCAATGTGGGAGGGAGAAAGCCCTCTCCCACATTATTTGATCCAGTTGAACCCGCCAAATCGAGGCCAGCATGTCTTTTGATCTCGCCGCGCGCCTCGCTGCCCGCCGTGCCGAACATCTGTACCGTCAACGCCCGCTGCTGCAGAGCCCTCAAGGGCCCGAAGTGGTGGTGGATGGCCAGCCATTGTTGGCGTTCTGCAATAACGATTACCTGGGCCTGGCCAATCACCCGCAGGTGATCCAGGCCTGGCGCGCCGGAGCGGCCCGTTGGGGCGTGGGCGGTGGCGCTTCGCATCTGGTGGCGGGCCACGCCACGCCGCACCATGAGTTGGAAGAAGCCCTGGCTGATTTGACCGGGCGCCCGCGTGCACTGCTGTTCACTACCGGCTACATGGCCAACCTCGGCGCGGTCACGGCATTGGTGGGGCAGGGCGATACGGTGCTGCAAGATCGCCTCAACCACGCGTCATTGCTGGATGCCGGCTTGCTGTCAGGGGCGCGTTTCAATCGCTACCTGCATAACGACGCCGACAGCCTGGCCAAGCGCCTGGAGAAGGCCAGCGGCAATACGCTGGTGGTCACTGATGGCGTGTTCAGCATGGACGGCGACCTGGCCAACCTCCCCGCACTGGCCCGTGAAGCCAAGGCCAGAGGTGCCTGGCTGATGGTGGATGACGCCCATGGCTTCGGTCCGTTGGGCGCCCAGGGCGGTGGCATCGTCGAGCATTTCGGCTTGAGCCAGGAGGACGTGCCGGTGCTGGTGGGCACCTTGGGCAAAGCCTTCGGCACCGCCGGGGCATTTGTGGCTGGCAGCGATGAGTTGATCGAAAGCCTGATCCAGTTTGCCCGCCCGTATATCTACACCACCAGCCAACCCCCGGCACTGGCTTGCGCCACCCTGAAAAGCCTGGAACTGTTGCGCCATGAACATTGGCGCCGCGAGCACCTCAACGGGTTGATCCGCCAGTTCCGCCAGGGCGCCGAGCAGATGGGCCTGGCGTTGATGGACAGCTTTACGCCGATCCAGCCGATCCTGATTGGCGACAGCGCCCGGGCGTTGCGCCTGTCGCAAATGCTGCGCGAGCGTGGCCTGATGGTCACTGCGATCCGCCCGCCTACGGTGCCCGCCGGCACCGCCCGTTTACGGGTGACATTAACGGCGGCCCACAGCGAGGCGCAGGTGCAGCTATTGTTGAACGGGTTGGAAGAGTGTTTCCGCTTGTTAGGCGCCTCGGAGCCCGACCATGCGTAATCGACTGATATTGCTGCCCGGCTGGGGGCTCGGTGTGTCACCGCTGGAGCCGCTGGCCGCTGCACTGCACGGCCTGAACGAGCATCTGCGGGTACAGATCGAGCCTTTGCCGGTGCTGGATTCCAGTGATGTGGGTGAATGGCTCGACGAGCTCGATGCGACGCTGCCGGACAACGTCTGGCTCGGTGGTTGGTCCCTCGGCGGCGTGCTCGCTTCAGAGCTGGCGGCGCGGCGCGGCGAGCGTTGCTGCGGTTTGCTGACCCTGGCGAGCAATCCGTGTTTCGTCGCCCATGACAGCTGGCCCCACGGGATGCCGGCCGAGTCCTTTGATGCATTCCTGGCGGGCTGCCATGCCGACTCCCAGGTCACCCTCAAGCGCTTCGGCCTGCTGTGCGCCAAGGGCGCCGCAGACCCCCGCGGACTGTCGCGGCTGCTGGTCAGCGGTGCGCCGAATACACCCCCCAGTGTCTTGATGCCTGGCCTGGAACTGCTGGCCCAACTGGATACCCGAGCCGCCTTGCAGGCATTTCGCGGGCCGCAGTTGCATTTGTTTGCCGGCTTGGATGGGCTGGTGCCTGCCGAAGCCGCCAGTGATCTGCTGGCCTTGCTCCCCGATGTAGAAGTCGGCCTGATTGAACAGGCCGGTCACGCGTTTCTCCTGGAAGACCCCCACGGTGTAGCGGGGGCCATCCAGGCTTTTTTGCATGAGTGTGTTGATGACTGATTTATCCCATCCTTGCCTGCCGGGCGCCTTGCCGGACAAGCGCCAGGTCGCGGCCTCGTTTTCCCGTGCAGCGGCCAGCTACGACAGCGTGGCCGAGTTGCAGCGGGCGGTGGGGCATGAATTGCTCAGCCGTTTGCCGCCCAACCTTTCGCCACAATGCTGGCTGGATATGGGCTGCGGCACGGGCTACTTCAGCCGGGTACTGGGTGAGCGTTTGCCTGCAAGCGAAGGCATCGCGCTGGATATCGCCGAAGGCATGCTCAACCATGCGCGGCCTTTGGGCGGTGCGCAGCACTTCATTGCCGGTGATGCGGAACGCTTGCCGCTTAAGGCTGACAGCATCGAATTGCTCTTTTCCAGCCTTGCGGTGCAATGGTGCGCAAATTTCGATGCAGTACTCAGTGAAGCTCATCGCGTACTGCGACCGGGCGGTGTGCTGGCCTTCGCGAGCCTGTGCACAGGCACGCTGGATGAACTGCGCGAAAGCTGGCGGGCGGCGGATGGCCTGGTCCACGTTAACCGCTTCCGCACCTTCGAGGCTTATCAACAACTGTGTGCGACCAGTGGCTTGCGGGTGATGAGCCTGGAGCGACAGCCCCATGTGCTGCATTACCCGGATGTGCGCAGCCTGACCCACGAACTCAAGGCGTTGGGCGCCCATAACCTCAACCCGGGCCGCCCGGGAGGGTTGACGGGCCGCGCACGGATGGTGGCACTGGTCGATGCTTACGAGCAGTTGCGTCAGACCCATGGCCTGCCTGCCACCTACCAAGTGGTGTATGCCGTATTGGAGAAACCTGCATGAGCGCCGCTTATTTCATCACCGGCACCGACACCGATGTGGGCAAGACCACTATCGCGGCTGGCCTGCTGCATGCCGCCAGGCTGGCAGGTAAAAGTACCGCAGCCGGAAAACCGGTGGCGTCGGGCTGCCAACTGACTGCCCAAGGGTTGCGCAACACCGATGCCTTGGCGCTGTTGGCCGAATGTTCAGTGCCGCTGAGCTATGCCGAGGTCAACCCGGTAGCATTCGAGCCGGCTATCGCGCCTCATCTGGCCGCACGCGAGGCAGGTGTCGCGTTGACGGTGCAATCGTTGCTCAAGCCGATGCAGCAAGTCCTGGCCCGTGGCGCGGATTTCACCTTGATCGAGGGCGCGGGCGGGTGGCGCGTACCCTTGGCTGACCAGGCCAACTTGTCGGACCTGGCCATGGCGCTCAAGCTGCCAGTGATCCTGGTGGTTGGGGTGCGCCTGGGTTGTATCAGCCATGCATTGCTCACCGCCGAAGCCATCGCACGGGACGGCTTGCCGCTGGCGGGTTGGGTGGCGAACATCATCGACCCCAAGACCTCTCGTCTGGAAGAAAACCTCGCCACCCTGGCTGAGCGCTTGCCGGCGCCTTGCCTGGGAAGGGTGCCGAAACTCAAGCACGCCGGGGCGGCTGCAGTGGCCGAATACCTTGAATTGGACCTGCTTGACTGATTTTGGCTATCACTAAGGCAATGTGCCATTAGTGTTTTTGACGGGCCTTTTGCCAAGATGTCTGCTTCAATCCAACTTCACGATTCTCTAAAGGCAGGTTTACGCCATGGAAATCTCTGGCAGCAGCGCGTTTTATTCGGGACTGAACAGCATTCAGGCCGGGCAGAACCGTGTCGACCAGGCGGCCGGCAAGATTGCCAGCGCCGCGACGACCCAGCCATCGGGTGCACAAAGTGATCGCCTGCAAGCCAGCGACCGCGCCCAGCCATCCAATTCGGCGAGCAATATGGTGGAAATGGCCCAGGGCAAGTTTCAAGTGGAGCTGGGGGCGAAAGTCGCAAAGGCTTCGAATGAAATGCTTGGCACCTTGATCGACACCTACGCCTGATCCTCTTTCATGTACGTAGTTCAAAATGTGGGAGGGGGCTTGCTCCCGATAGCGCTGGGTCAGTTACAAAAGTACTGACTGACATTCCGCTATCGGGAGCAAGCCCCCTGCCACCTTTTTCTCTTGCCTAGCCCTGATCACTCTCTGCACTCAATTTAGCGTGGCGTCTTGCCGCGGGCCTTGCCGTGCCTGACGATGACCTGCATCAAGACAAACGGCATCTGGCCGATGCTTGACAACCCTGGGTCGTAAACGTATGTTTCAAACACCTGTTTGACCGCCATAACAAATCCACGCGGTTGTTCATCCCAGATACATCAGCAGAGGTTTATCGCTATGCCTGACTACAAGGCCCCCTTGCGTGATATTCGCTTCGTTCGTGACGAACTGCTCGGTTATGAAGCGCACTATCAGAGCCTGCCGGCGTGCCAGGACGCTACCCCGGACATGGTTGACGCCATCCTCGAAGAAGGCGCCAAGTTCTGTGAGCAAGTACTGGCACCGTTGAACCGCGTGGGCGACATCGAAGGGTGTACCTGGAGTGAGTCAGGCGTTAAGACCCCTACCGGCTTCAAAGAAGCCTACAAGCAATTCGTCGAAGGCGGCTGGCCAAGCCTGGCCCACGATGTGGAGCACGGCGGCCAAGGCCTGCCGGAATCCCTGGGCCTGGCGGTCAGCGAAATGGTGGGTGCCGCCAACTGGTCGTGGGGCATGTACCCGGGCCTGTCCCACGGTGCGATGAACACCATTTCCGAGCACGGCACCCCTGAGCAGCAAGAGGCTTACCTGACCAAGCTGGTGTCGGGCGAGTGGACCGGCACCATGTGCCTGACCGAGCCGCACTGCGGCACCGACCTTGGCATGTTGCGCACCAAGGCCGAGCCTCAGGCCGACGGTTCCTACAAAGTCTCCGGCACCAAGATCTTCATCTCGGCCGGTGAACACGACATGGCCGACAACATCATCCACATCGTGCTGGCCCGCCTGCCCGACGCACCTGCCGGCACCAAAGGCATCTCGCTGTTTATCGTGCCCAAGTTCCTGCCCAACGCCGATGGTTCAGTGGGCGAGCGCAATGCGGTGACCTGTGGCTCCCTGGAACACAAGATGGGTATCCACGGCAACGCCACCTGCGTGATGAATTTCGACGCGGCCACCGGTTTCCTGATCGGCCCGGCGAACAAGGGCCTGAACTGCATGTTCACCTTCATGAATACCGCTCGCCTGGGGACTGCGCTGCAGGGCCTGTCCCACGCCGAGATCGGCTTCCAGGGCGGCTTGAAATATGCCCGTGATCGCTTGCAGATGCGCTCCCTGACTGGCCCGAAAGCGCCGGACAAAGCCGCCGACCCGATCATCGTGCACCCTGACGTGCGCCGCATGCTGCTGACCATGAAAGCCTTCGCCGAAGGCAACCGTGCGATGGTGTACTTCACCGCCAAGCAAGTGGACATCGTCAAGTACGGCACCGACGACGAAGCCAAGAAACAGGCCGACGGCTTGCTGGCTTTCATGACTCCGATCGCCAAGGCGTTCATGACCGAAGTCGGTTTTGAATCGGCCAACCACGGCGTGCAGATCTACGGCGGCCACGGCTTCATCGCCGAGTGGGGCATGGAGCAGAACGTTCGCGACAGCCGCATTTCGATGCTGTACGAAGGCACTACCGGCATCCAGGCACTGGACTTGCTCGGCCGTAAAGTGCTCATGACTCAGGGCGAAGCGCTCAAGGGCTTCACCAAGATCGTGCACAAGTTCTGCCAGGCCAACGAAGGTAACGAGGCTGTCAAAGAGTTCGTTGCTCCGCTGGCGGCGTTGAACAAAGAATGGGGCGAGTTGACCATGAAGGTCGGCATGGCCGCGATGAAAGACCGTGAAGAAGTCGGTGCCGCCTCGGTGGACTACCTGATGTATTCCGGTTATGCGTGCCTGGCTTACTTCTGGGCCGACATGGCACGCCTGGCTGCCGAGAAGTTGGCTGCCGGCACCACCGAAGAAGCGTTCTACACTGCCAAGTTGCAGACCGCGCGCTTCTACTTCCAGCGCATCCTGCCGCGTACCCGCACCCACGTAGCAACCATGCTGTCGGGCGCCGGCAACCTGATGGACATGAAAGAAGAAGACTTCGGCCTGGCTTACTAAGCCTTCCGGCAGCCTTCTGAAAACCGCCGCCTCCCTCGGGAGCCGGCGGTTTTTTATGGCCGGTTAAAAAACCCGCGTACAGCACTCAGGGATTGGGAGCGCCTGCCGTTAAAGTGATGGCAATGTGATACATGGTCGGTCGGTTGTGCTTAACTGATCGCATAGAGGCACAGTGCTATTATTTTTTGCGGGTCGGAGTTTTACCCTTGTCACGCGTGTCTGCGCTACGTTTAAGCCACTTCCTACCCTCGCTGCTGTTATTGCTGGCTGGGCTTTCGGCTGCGTACGTCAAGGACCTCAGTGTCTTCTTCACCTCGTTGTTCAACGTGCTGCCCACCCTGGTCTTGCTGCTGGGCGGTGCCTACTGTGCGGTGTATCGGCGTCAGCGTGAACTGTTCCTGATGATCACGGTGTACGTTGCCTATTTCCTGCTGGATACCCAGACTGATTTTTACCGCGACAACGGTCGCGTGCGCGAAGACGCTGCGGTGGTGTTTCACCTGTGTTGCCTCTTGTTGCCGTTGCTGTTCAGCATTTACGCGCTGTGGCAGGAGAAGACCCATTTGTTCCGTGACTTCATCGCACGCGCCGCGGTGTTACTGGCGGTAGGCAGCGTGGCATTGGCCTTGGAGCAAAGTTTCCCCCAGGCGCTACTTAACTGGCTGGCGGAGATTCGCTGGCCGGCGCTGCATGGCACCTGGATGAGCCTGATCCAACTCTCATACCCCATGTTCCTGATCGGCTTTCTCACCCTGGCCGCACAGTACTGGTATCAGCCGCGCCCGCTGCACGCCGCGCAACTGGTGGGATTGCTGGGGATGTTCTGGATGTTGCCGCAAACCTTCATCCTGCCGTTCACCCTTAACATCATGTGCAGCCAGGTGATGCTGATGATCGCTGCCGGTGTGGCCCATGAGGCCTATCAAATGGCATTTCGCGATGAACTGACCGGCTTGCCCGGGCGACGGGCCCTCAACGAGCGCATGCAGCGGCTGGGGCGCAGCTATGTGCTGGCGATGAGCGACGTGGATCACTTCAAGCGTTTCAACGACACCCATGGCCATGACGTGGGAGACCAGGTGTTGCGCCTGGTGGCGAGCAAGTTGTCCAAGGTCAGCGGCGGCGGGCGAGCCTACCGGTATGGCGGTGAAGAGTTTGCCGTGGTGTTTGCCGGCAAGACCCTGGATGAATGCATGCCGCATCTGGAGGAGATCCGCGAGATCATTGCCGGCTACGCTATCAAGTTGCGCAACCCGGACCGCCCCCATGACGACCATCAAGGCCGCCAGCGGCGTGCTGGCAGCGGTGCATCCAGTGTGTCGGTAACGGTCAGCATCGGTGTGGCCGAGCGCCAGGCCGAGCAGCGCAGCCCCGAGGAAGTGCTCAAGTGCGCCGACCAGGCGTTGTACGCCGCCAAGGGCGCGGGGCGTAACTGTGTGGTCGCGGCCGGCCAGACCCGACGTGGCGCGGTACGCATGGAAAGCGCTGCCGGTTGAGTAATGGCGCTGTATTCAGCAGCGCTACAGTGATTGTCCACAGGCGGTGCCGGCAGTAGCTTGAAAGCATCTGCTGCCGGAGACATTGCCATGCCTGAGTACAAAGCTCCCTTGCGCGACATGCGCTTTCTGATCGACAACGTGTTCGATTTCCACGGCCATTACGCGGCCCTGGGCGCAACGGACGCCAGCCCGGACATGGTCAGTGCGATCCTTGAGGAGGGCGCGAAGTTCTGCGAAAACGTGCTCGCGCCACTCAACCGCAGTGGCGATGAAGAGGGCTGCCATTTTGACAATGGCGTGGTGACCACACCCAAGGGCTTCAAGGAAGCCTTCGCCCAATACGTGGCAGGCGGCTGGCACGGCGTGGCGGCGGACCCGGCCTACGGCGGCCAGGGCTTGCCCCATTCCCTGGGCCTGGTGCTGAGCGAGATGATCGGTTCCAGCAATACCTCTTGGGGCATGTACCCGGGCCTGACCCACGGCGCCATGTCGGCCATCCACGCCCACGGTACCGACGAACAGAAAGCTACCTACCTGACCAAGCTCACCGCTGGCGAATGGACCGGCACCATGTGCCTGACCGAAGCCCACTGCGGCACCGACCTGGGCCTGATCAAGACCCGCGCCGTGCCCCAGGCCGATGGCAGCTATGCAATCACCGGCAGCAAGATCTTCATCTCGGCCGGTGAGCACGACATGAGCGCCAATATCATCCACCTCGTGCTGGCCAAGTTGCCGGACGCGCCTGCGGGTACCAAGGGGATTTCGCTGTTTATCGTGCCCAAGTTCCATGCCGACTCGGGTGAGCGCAACGCGGTGCACTGTGGCTCCATCGAACACAAGATGGGCATCAAGGCTTCGGCCACGTGCGTGCTGAATTTCGATGGCGCCAAGGGTTTTTTGATCGGCGAGGCGAACAAGGGCCTCAACTGCATGTTCACCATGATGAACCACGCCCGCCTGGGCACCGGCATGCAGGGCCTGTGCAATGGCGAAGCAAGCTTCCAGGGCGCGATCAAATACGCCAGCGAACGCCTGCAAATGCGCTCGCTGACCGGCGCCAAGGCCCCGGAGAAGGCTGCTGACCCGATCATCGTGCATGCCGATGTACGCCGCATGCTGCTGACCATGAAAGCCTTTAACGAGGGCAACCGCGCACTGACCTACTTCACCGCGCAACTGCTCGATACTGCTCATCTGGGCAGCGACGCGGGCCAACGCCAGGAGGCCGAAGACTTGTTGGCCTTCCTTACGCCGATCTGCAAGGCCTTCATGACCGAAACCGGTCTGGAGGTGACCAACCATGGCATGCAGGTATTTGGCGGCCATGGCTATATTCGTGAGTGGGGCATGGAGCAACTGGCACGCGATGCGCGGATTGCGCCGATCTATGAAGGCACCAACGGTATCCAGGCCCTCGATTTGCTGGGGCGCAAAGTGCTGGGTAGCCAAGGCAAACTGCTGCGCGGGTTTACCAAGATCGTGCATAAATTCTGTGGGGCGCAGGCCGAGCATCCGCAATTCAAGGCTCATGTGACGCAACTCAATCAGCTCAATCAGGAGTGGGGTGAGTTGACCACCAAAGTCGGGATGGCGGCGATGAAGAATCCTGACGAAGTGGGCGCGGCAGCGATGGATTACCTGATGTACAGCGGCTATATCATCCTGGCGTACCTTTGGTTGCGCATGGCGATTGCCGCCCAGTCCCAGGACGATGCCGCGTTCACCCAGGCCAAGCTGGCCACCTGTGATTTCTACTTCAAGCGCCTGCTGCCGCGTACCACCACCCACCGCGCCGCCGTGGAAGCGGGCAGCGAATGCCTGATGAGTCTGTCCGGGGCGGCATTTCAGCTGGAGTGACTTAAAAATACCTGTCGGTCACAAGTGGACCCTATGTGTCTGAAAAGTTGTTCGGGTACACTCGGAGCTTGTAAAACCGATCCTATCGAATCACTTTTCACGTTCTCACGAGGTTTGCCATGGCTGATTACAAAGCGCCGTTGCGTGATATGCGCTTCGTCCTCAACGAAGTTTTTGAGGTCGCCAAGACTTGGGCCCAGTTGCCGGCATTGGCAGACAGCGTTGATGCCGAAACCGTTGAGGCGATCCTCGAAGAGGCCGGCAAAGTCACCGCCAAATCCATCGCCCCCCTCAGCCGCGGCGGCGATGAGCAGGGCTGCCAGTGGAAGGACAGCGCAGTCAGTACCCCGGACGGCTTCCCCCAGGCCTACAGCACCTATGCCGAAGGCGGTTGGGTGGGAGTGGGCGGCGACCCGACCTATGGCGGCATGGGCATGCCCAAGGCGGTGTCGGCGCAGGTCGAAGAAATGATCAACTCGTCGAGCCTGGCATTCGGCCTGTACCCCATGCTGACTTCCGGCGCCTGTGTATCGATCAACACCCACGCCAGTGAAACGCTCAAGGCGGCCTACCTGCCGAAGATGTATTCCGGTGAGTGGGCCGGTTCCATGTGCTTGACCGAAGCCCATGCCGGCACCGACCTGGGGATGATCCGCACCAAGGCCGAGCCTCAGGCAGACGGTTCCTACAAAGTCAGCGGCACCAAGATTTTCATCACTGGTGGCGAACACGATCTGACCGAAAACATCATCCACCTGGTGCTGGCCAAGCTGCCGGATGCACCGGCCGGGCCCAAGGGCATCTCGCTGTTCCTGGTGCCGAAGTTCCTGGTCAATGCCGACGGCAGCCTGGGTGCGCGTAACCCGGTGACCTGCGGTTCGATTGAACACAAGATGGGCATCCAGGCGTCCGCGACCTGCGTGATGAATTTCGACGAGGCCTTGGGTTACCTGGTGGGTGAGCCCAACCGTGGCCTGGCGGCGATGTTCACCATGATGAACTATGAGCGCCTGGGGGTGGGGATCCAGGGCTTGGCATCCGGCGAGCGCTCTTATCAGAACGCGATTGAATACGCCCGTGATCGCCTGCAGAGCCGCTCCCCGCTGGGGGCACAGGCCAAGGACAAAGTGGCAGACCCGATCATCGTGCATCCGGATGTGCGCCGCATGCTGCTGACCATGAAGGCAGCGAACGAAGGCGGTCGGGCGTTCTCCACCTACGTGGCGACGCAGCTGGACATCGCCAAGTTCAGTGACGATGCAGCTGCTCGGGAGCGCGCGGATAACCTGGTGGCGTTGCTGACCCCCGTTGCCAAGGCCTTCCTCACCGACCTGGGCCTGGAAACCACCGTGCTCGGCCAGCAAGTATTCGGCGGCCATGGCTACATCCGCGAGTGGGGCCAGGAGCAGTTGGTGCGTGACGTGCGCATCACCCAGATCTACGAAGGCACCAATGGTATTCAGGCCCTGGACTTGATGGGCCGTAAGATCGTCGGCAGCGGCGGTGCGTTCTACACCCTGTTCGCCGATGAGATCCGCCAGTTCATCGCCGGATCAAGTGCCGAGTTGGCCGAGTTCACTGAGCCGCTCAGCGCAGCGGTGGATAACCTGGATGAATTGACGGCCTGGGTGCTGGATCGCGCCAGGAACAACCCGAATGAAATCGGCGCAGCGTCGGTGGAGTACCTGCATGCGTTCGGATACATGGCCTACGCCTACATGTGGGCGCGCATGGCCAAGGCCGCGTTGGGCAAGGAGACCGAGGAAGCGTTCTACGCCAGCAAACTGGGTACCGCACGTTTCTACTTTGCCCGCTTGTTGCCGCGTATCCACTCGTTGAGTGCATCGGTAAAAGCCGGTAGCGAATCGTTGTTCCTGATGGATGAGGCCTTGTTCTAAGGGCGAGGAGGGCGTGTAAGCATTCTCTTACATGACGTGCTGCTATTCGTCCTCTATCGCCAAATTGGATCCACGGCTAATCTACTTCACATGGACGTCGCGCAGGAAGCGCAAAGCAACAACACGGACACGTAGGATTCTGCCAGGACGGCGGAGTGAAATGGATGTCAGGGAAACAGTCTGCAAAGCCCCGCTTCGGCGGGGTTTTCTTTTGCCCGCGAAAAAGTCAGGCGCCTGCCTGCGGGGCATTCATCACATCTTCGAGCAAGGTGCGCAGCAACGCCATCGTCGCCTGCTGGCGCTGCACATCGCGGCACACCAAGCCTACTTTCAGCGCCACCCTGGGTTCACTCAAGGGTTTCCATAGCAGCGCCTTGCTGTTGTGTTCGTCCTGGGAGCGGCCCGGCAGTACCGTAGCCAGCCGGGTGTGGGGCAGGCTGTCGAGGATGCCCACCATGGTATTGAGCTCGGCCTGCACCTGCGGACGCCGCCCCAGGTTAGCCAACTGGCCTTGCCAGATCTGCCTGACTTGAAACTCCTCCCCCAGCAGCAACATCGGCAGTTCGGCCGCCTGTTTCAACGAGACTTTCTTGAATTCGCGCAGCGGATGGTCCTCGGGAATCACCACCTTCAACTCATCTTCGTACAGCAACACGCCGTGCAGGCCCGGCTGACGTGGCGGCAGGTAGCTGATGCCAATGTCGAGGGCACCGTTGAGCAACCGGCGCTCGATCTCAAGCCCGGTCAATTCGTAGATCTGCACCACCAGATGGGGCTGGGCCTTGCGCACGCGCTCGAGCATCTGCGGCACCAGGCTGGTGTGCACGGTTTGCAGCACGCCGATGGCCAGGGTGCGCATGGCCTGGCCCTTGAAGTTGCGCAGCGCCTCGACGGCTTGCTGCATGCCATCAATGAGCGGCAGTGCATGGTTGTAAAGGGTGTGCGCCGCCAGCGTCGGTAACAGGCGCTTACTGCTGCGTTCGAACAGATTCACGTCAAGGTTCTGCTCCAGTTGGCGAATCTGTTGCGACAAGGCTGGCTGGGAGATCGACAGGCGCTCCGCGGCGCGGCCTACGTGGCCCTCCTCATACACCGCGACGAAATAACGCAGTTGCTTGAAATCCATAAGATTTACTTATCGAAAAAGCTGGAAAATCGAAATGGCCGCTGGCCCCGCAGACGCCTAGTCTAGCGCCTATTCGCAGGGCTTACAGGGCCGAATCGGACAATGAACAGCGTTTGTGTTGATAGCGTTTGCATAGGCAAGGCAAAAAACCTCCATGTGGATTGGCCAGGTTATTCCGACCAAGGTCAGGTTGCCACCGGAGCTGACTTGTGAACCTGTTCAACATGCGCCGCCCAGCGCCGAGCCTTGACGATCTGATCCTGGATCCGCCGCACGACGACCGTTCCACTGAAGCCCTGATGCCCACCGTGGCCCGCCCACCTCAGGTGTTTGTGCGTGGCCAGGGCTCCTGGCTGTGGGACAGCAATGAGTGTGCCTACCTGGATTTCAGCCAAGGCAATGCCGCCAACAGTCTCGGTCATAGTCCGCAGGTGTTGATCAAGGCCCTGGCCGAGCAAACTCAGGCGCTGATCAACTCCGGCAACGGCTTGCACAATAGCGTCCAACTCAATCTCGTCGAGCGTCTTTGCCGGCATACCGGCAGCGACCAGGCTTATCTGCTCAACAGCGGCGCGGAAGCCTGCGAGGCGGCGATCAAGCTGGCGCGCAAATGGGGGCAGCTGCATCGCGGGGGGGCCTATCGCATTATCAGCACGAGCAACGGTTGCCATGGTCGTAGCTTCGCTGCCCTGGCTGCTTCGGCAGGTCTATCGGATAACCGCTTCGAACCACAACTGCCAGGCTTCAGCCACGTCCCTTTCAACGATCTTCCCGCTTTGCATGCCGCGGTAGATGCCCAGACGGTAGCCATCATGCTGGAGCCGATCCAGAGCGAAGCCGGTGTGATCCCTGCGACCGAGCACTACCTCAAGGGCGTCGAGAGGCTGTGTCGCGAACTGGGGATCCTGCTGATCCTCGACGAAGTGCAAACCGGTATCGGCCGTTGCGGCAACTTGCTCGCCGAGCAACAGTACGGCGTACGCGCCGACATCATTACCCTGGGCAAAGGCTTGGGCGGCGGTGTGCCGCTGGCGGCGCTGCTGGCGCGGGGCAAAGCTTGTTGCTTTGATGTGGGTGAGCTGGGAGGCACCCACCATGGTAATGCGCTGATGGCCGCGGCTGGGTTGGCTGTGACCGATACGGTGCTGGGACACGGCTTTTTAGAGCATGTACGTGAGTCGGGCTGTTACCTGGGCGAAGGTCTCGCCCGCCTGGCCTATCGTTACGACCACGGGCCGTTGCGCGGAAATGGCCTGATGTGGGGGCTGACGTTATCGGATGATTCTGCGGATGCGGTGGTAAAGGCCGCCTTGCAGGAGGGACTGATCCTCAACGCGCCGCAACCCGACTGTTTGCGCTTCACCCCGGCACTGACGATAAGCAAAGGCAACATCGACGAAATGCTCCAGCGCCTGGCCCGCGCCTTTTCACGGGTGCGTACTGCCCAAGTGCAATGTCGCAAGGGCATTGCCGTTTAACCCTGTATTTCAGAACCGTCTCGCGGCCTACGCGGCGCCTCCAGCCTGATTCTTTTGGCTGGGGGCGTTTTTTTGTCTGCTCAATAAAGGATGGCGCAGTGCCAGATCCCACTGAACCCTCACGAACCCCCAAGGTCGATTAGCTACACGGCTCACAGGAGCCGATTTTTATGGAGCTGACCCATGGACATCATTCGTATCATCATCGCCATTCTGCTGCCGCCACTGGGTGTGTTCCTGCAAGTAGGTTTCGGCGGCGCCTTCTGGCTGAATATCCTGCTGACCCTGTGCGGTTACTTCCCTGGCATCATTCACGCGGTGTACATCATCGCCAAGCGTTGAGGCCCTCAGCCTTTTGCAATGAGCCGTGAGTTGCGCTCATTGCGAAAGGCCAGTTGCTCGATGGTCTGGGTGGCGTGTTCGGCTTCTTCCCGCGCCTGAAGGATGATGCCGTGCTGCTCGGACTTGCTGCACACCGGGTCGGCATTGCTGGCATCACCGGTAAGCATGAACGCCTGGCAACGGCAGCCGCCGAAGTCCTTTTCCTTTTCATCGCATGAACGGCACGGCTCGGGCATCCAGTCGTAGCCACGAAAGCGATTGAAGCCAAACGATTCGTACCAGATGTGCTGCATGCTGTGGTCGCGCACATTGGGAAATTGCACCGGCATCTGTCGGGCCCCGTGACAGGGTAGGGCAGTGCCGTCCGGTGTGACGGTCAGAAAGATGCTTCCCCAGCCGTTCATGCAGGCTTTCGGGCGTTCCTCGTAATAGTCCGGCGTCACGAAGATCAGTTTGCACGGGTGCCCTTCGGCTTCCAGCTTGGCGCGATATTCGTTGGTGATGCGTTCGGCGCGCACCAGTTGTTCCCGGGTCGGCAACAAGCCCACGCGATTGAGCTGCGCCCAGCCATAGAACTGGCAAGTGGCGAGCTCGACAAAATCTGCCTCCAGCGCAATACACAGCTCGATGATGCGGTCGATCTTGTCGATATTGTGCCGGTGGGTAACGAAGTTCA
Organism: Pseudomonas sp. FBCC-B545; assembly: GCF_059134095.1. Lineage (NCBI taxonomy): Bacteria > Pseudomonadati > Pseudomonadota > Gammaproteobacteria > Pseudomonadales > Pseudomonadaceae > Pseudomonas > Pseudomonas sp. FBCC-B545. Next base: position 557,174 of record NZ_CP101441.1, read on the forward strand.
GCACCATGGGGTAGCCATGTGCTTTCACTGCGCGGGCCATTTCCAGCTTTTGCGCGAAGGCTTTTTTCGAACCGGCCAGCAGGTTGTTCACCTGTTCGTCGCTGGCCTGGAAGCTGATCTGGATGTGGTCCAGGCCAGCTTTCTTGAAGTCGCTGATCTTTTGCTCGGTCAAGCCGATGCCGGAGGTGATCAAGTTGGTGTAGAAGCCCAGCTTGCGAGCTTCAGCGATCAGCTCGGCCAAGTCCTGTCGCACCAGCGGCTCACCGCCGGAGAAACCCAACTGCGCGGCGCCCATCTCGCGGGCTTCGCGAAACACCTTGATCCATTGCTCGGTGCTCAGCTCCTTGCCCTGCTCGGCAAAATCCAGCGGGTTGGAGCAATACGGGCACTGCAATGGGCAGCGGTAAGTCAGCTCGGCCAGCAACCACAGCGGTAAGCCGACCTCTGGTTTTTCAGGCAAGGGTAATCCAGTGCTCTGCACGGGCGACCTCCATGAATTGCTCGATATCTTCACCGAGCTCAGGCACACCGGGGAATTGCTTGTCCAGTTCGGCGATGATCGCTGCCACGTCGCGTTCGCCATCGATTAGGCCACCGATCAATGCGGCGCTGTCGTTGAGCTTGATCATGCCTTCAGGGTAGAGCAATACATGGCCTTTCTGCGCGGGTTCGTACTGGTAGCGATAGCCCTGGCGCCAGGTCGGTTTCTTGCTGCGATCAAAGCTCATAGGGTGATCCCTTTATGCCAGACCCGCTGCTCGGTCACGCTGTGATAGGGCGGGCGTTTGAGTTCGTAGGCCATGCTCATGGCATCGAGCATGCTCCACAGGATGTCCAGTTTGAACTGCAGGATTTCCAGCATGCGCTCCTGGCCTTCACGGGTAGTGTAGTGCTGCAGGGTAATCGCCAGGCCGTGTTCCACGTCGCGACGTGCCTGGCCCAGGCGGGTGCGGAAGTATTCGTAGCCGGCCGGGTCGATCCATGGGTAATGCTGCGGCCAGCTGTCGAGGCGCGACTGGTGGATCTGCGGTGCAAACAGCTCAGTCAGTGAACTGCTGGCGGCTTCCTGCCAGCTGGCGCGGCGGGCGAAGTTGACGTAGGCGTCCACTGCGAAACGTACGCCGGGCAGCACCAGTTCCTGGGAGCGCAGTTGGTCCGGGTCGAGGCCCACGGCCTGGCCCAGGCGCAGCCAGGCTTCGATACCGCCGTCCTCACCCGGCGCGCCGTCGTGGTCAAGCAGGCGTTGGATCCACTCGCGGCGGATCTCCCGGTCCGGGCAATTGGCCAGGATCGCGGCGTCCTTCAGCGGGATATTGACCTGATAGTAGAAGCGGTTGGCGACCCAGCCCTGGATTTGCTCGCGGGTGGCGCGGCCTTCGTACATCGCCACATGATAGGGGTGATGGATATGGTAGAAGGCGCCCTTGGCCCGCAGGGCTGCTTCGAATTCAGCCGTGGTCAACGCTGTATCAGTCATTTCGGTCGCTCCTACAATTCAATGCTCATGCCGTCGTAAGCCACTTCGACATTGCGCCGCACCAGTTCGGCTCGCTCGGGGGAGTCTTCATCGAGGATCGGGTTGGTATTGTTGATGTGAATAAGCACCTTGCGCTGCTTGGGCAACTGCTCCAGCACTTCCAGCATGCCGCCGGGGCCGTTCTGGGCCAGGTGGCCCATCTCGCGGCCGGTGCGGGTGCCGACGCCGCGGCGCTGCATTTCGTCGTCATCCCACATTGTGCCGTCCACCAGCAGGCAATCGCTGCCGGCCATGATTTCCAACAGCGGCGCGTCGACCTTGCCCAAACCCGGGGCGTAGAAGAGCTTGCCACCGGTGCGCAGGTCTTCGACGATCAGGCCGATATTGTCGCCTGGGTGTGGGTCGAAGCGGTGCGGCGAGTAGGGCGGTGCAGCGCTGCGCAACGGCAGCGGGGTAAAGCGCAGGTTGGGGCAGGCCGGGATGGTGAAGCTGGCGTCCAGCTCGATGCGGTTCCAGGCCAGGCCGCCGTTCCAGTGGGTCAGCATGGTGAACAACGGGAAACCGGTGCTCAGGTCTTCATGAACCATGTCGGTGCACCACACTTGGTGTGGGCAGCCTTCGCGCAGGCTCAACAGGCCGGTGGTGTGGTCGATCTGGCTGTCCATCAGGATGATCGCGCTGATGCCGGTGTCGCGCAGGGCGCGGCCGGGTTGCATGGGCGCAAAACCCTGGAGTTGCGCACGGATGTCCGGCGACGCATTGCACAGCACCCAATTCACGCCATCGTCGGAGATCGCGATGGACGACTGGGTGCGCGCATGGGCCCGCAGGCTGCCATCGCGAAAACCTGCGCAGTTCACGCAGTTGCAGTTCCACTGCGGGAAGCCACCGCCGGCGGCGGAACCTAGAATCTGGACAAACATGTTCGCTCCATCAGGCAAAGCTCAAAACAAAAACGCCCCGGGCAAACCGAGGCGTTGTCTTACTCAGCCAATCAACGGCTGGCGAAGTACATGGTGACTTCGAAACCGATACGCAGATCAGTGTAAGCAGGTTTGGACCAAGTCATATTCTTACTCCTATCAAGGGATGGGACGTTCACTACCAAGTAATACATATAGTCCACCTCCCATTGGAGATGTTCAGATAGTGCCAGGGAATATTACGCAATTCTTTTCAAGTTAGCGCTGTCTCGGTGGAAAAAGCCTGTTGCAGGGTTGGCAATGATCAATGCACTGCTTGCCAGCCATGGTTGATGCACGGCCCGTTTGCCACGCAGCGCCAGCCGCCTGCCGCGTTATTGAGTTGTTGGGCTGCGTGTTGCAAGTCCTCGCGTGTGCGGCTTTGAATCAGCTGTTGAAGTTGATCCAGGTACCCCGACGAATGACCCGCCCGTTGCGCGTGCCAGAGCAAGTCCGCAACTTGGCTGATGGGCAGCGCCTGGTCTGTGAACTGCTGCGCCAGGGCCTGGATGCCCAAGTCTGGACTGCGTTCTATCAAGGACGGCAGTTGCCCCACGAAGGTTTGCAACTGCTCGACAATCCCGTCCAGGGACATGCTGGGCGATTGCACGCCAAACAACAGACCGGTTTGCCCGTTGATTTGCCGGATACCACTGAACACGGCGTAACCGATTTGCAGCTCGACTCGCAAACGCTGATAGAACGGCACCTGGAGCACATGCCCGAGTAACCGCCATGTGGCTTCATCGACCAGCGATAGACTCGGTGTTGGGCAAAACAGCAACAAGGCGGCTTCGCTGGAGTCGGTGTTGATCTCGTGCCAGAGGTGTTGGCCGTCGATTGGCTGAGGTGTATACGGGATGTTCGCCGGTTGCCCTGGCAAGTGGGCGGCTGCGATTTTGATCGCCGCTTGACTGGCGGTGGATAGGCCAAAGCCCAGCCCCTGCCAGCGTGCGCCAGACCACGACGCTTGGGCTTCCAAGGACTCGGGTTGCACCCCGGCGCAGCAAGCAGGCAGCGCCTTGAGCAGCTCCCGGATGGCGATCGGCGGCGCCGGTTCGGGCGAGGATAGCGGTTCATCGCACCTGTTCAGGCAACGTGCCAGTTCTTCGAGCACCGCCGGCATCGTTTCGTGAAGACCGTGCATTTTCACCAGCCAATCATTGGCAATGGTTTCACAAGACAACTCGATGCCTGCCTGGCGAGCATGTTCGCGCAACGGCTGCAGCGCGGGTTCGAGCCCGGCGGGGACGCCAGCGTCAAACCGCCAGTGCAGGTACAACGCGCCTTCGTCGGTGTCATCCGCCAACGCCTGGCTGAATATCAGCGCCGTTAACTCCCTTCGACCCCGTGAGCGATCCTGGGCAAAGCTACGCAAGCCACGGTGGGCGCTGGTTTGGCCACGGATCAGGCCGGCGCGTCCTTCCTTGGCCGGCGGGCGCAGCAGGGGGTTGTTCGGTGGCAGCTGCCAGTTGTGCTCGAAGTCAGGCAGGTGCAGCCCGTCGAGCATGGCCTTGAGGGCTGTGACGCCTTGCTCAGAAAGGTCTTCGCTGTCGTTGCGAGCCAATGCCAGGGCGCCTTGGACCTGTTGTTGACGAGCGTTGCGCAAGGCGAACTCTTCGCGTAAGGCTGTCCAATCGCTGCGTGCGAAAAAACCCAGCCAGTCGTATAGCAACGCTTCAATCTGCGTGGCCGATTCATTCCTGGTATCGAGGGTGAAGTCGATATCCAGCACCGCTTGGCCCGCGAAGTGGTACAGCACGGACGCGTGCAGCGCGGTGGCCAATTGTCGTGCTTTCAGCAGCGCGATCAACCCGCCTGGTGCCGAAGCGTTGAGCCAAGTGCAGAGGAACTCCAGCGTTTGGCGTGGGGCGTTACAGGTGATGACCTGATGCAGGTGTTGATGGGCAACGTGTTGATAGCTGTGTGCTGGGCCCTGCATCAAGGCGGGGGGAGCGGCTTGCGGATGCAGTGGCCCCGGGGTCAGTTCGTCACTGAACTGCTGGGCCAAGGCTTGCAGGTCTGCCAGCGATTGTGGGCCGGCAAGGCTCAAGGTCATCTGCCCACTTTGATAGAAATGCCTGTGGAAGTCGCGCAAGGCTTGCTGGAAGGCGGCACTTTCCACCGGCAGGCTGTCGCGGTTGCCGGCATGAAAACCTCGCAGCGGATGATCCGCCGCCAATCCCTTCATCAACGCCACTTGCAGTTGAGCCTTGGCATCCTGGGACCAGGCCACAAACTCCGCGTCCAGCACTTCGCGTTCACGCCGTTGATCGTCGAGCGTCAAACGTGGATGGGCCAGCATGTCCGCCAAGCGTGCCAGCCCATCTGCAAAGTTTGACACCGGCAGTTCAAAGAAGAAATCGGTGGTGCGCTCACGGGTGCTGGCGTTGACCTGCCCACCGTGACGCTGCACATAAGCCATCAACCCCTCGCCCGCCGGAAAACGCTCAGTACCCAGAAACAGCAGGTGCTCAAGAAAATGCGCCAGCCCCGGCCAGGCCAATGGCACGTCATGGCTGCCGGCAGCCACCCGTAAAACCGCGGCGCAACGTTTCAGGCGCGGTGCATGGCGCAGGGCAACCCGCAGGCCATTGGCCAGGGTCAGGTGGATGGGGTGAGGGTGAACCGGCGCAGGCATGGGCACTTCCGAGGCATGGGAAGTGCCTATGCTAGCAAACCCACCGGGTCAGGGCTTGTGCAGTGCGCCGTAGAGTTCGGGGCGACGGTCGTGCAGGTAGTGATTGGCGGCGCGGGCGTCGAGGATCGATTGACGATCCAGCGTGCCGACAATCAATGCTTCATCCAGGCCGGCCTGGGCGAGTCGCTGGCCATCCGGCGCGGCGATGCTGCTTTGCCCGCAGTACTGAATATCGCCTTCATGCCCGCAGTAATTGGCGTAGGCCACGAAACATTGGTTCTCGAAGGCTCGTGCACGCACAGTGACGTCGGCGACAAAGTCGAAGGGCACCATGTTGGCGGTGGGCACCAGGATCAGTTCGGCACCGGCCATGGCCAGGCGTCGGGTGTTTTCCGGAAACTCAAGGTCATAGCAGATCAGCATGCCTACCTTCCACCCGTTCAATTCCACCACGGGGAAATCATCCGGACCGGCACTGAACATCGAGTGATCCAGGTCGCCAAACAGGTGGGTCTTGCGGTAGTTGCACAAGCGCTTGCCCTGGGCGTCGATCAACTGCACGGCGTTGTAGACCTGGCCATCTTCGGCCCGCTCCGGGTAGCCGTACAGAATCGCCAGCCCGGCACTCTGCGCCAATTCGGCAATCGCCTGTGCCGACGGCCCATCCTGAGCCTCGGCCAGCGCGCCAACGGCTTCGGCGCCAATGTTATAGCCGCTGAGAAACATCTCCGGCAGCACCAGCACATCGGCGTCGCACGCTTCATGGGCCACCTGGTGCAGACGCTGGAGGTTGGCGGCCACATCCAGCGGCAGTGGCGGGCATTGGTACAGGGCGACACGCATGGTCAACTCCTTACTCGGCGAGGGCGATTGGCCCGATTTCATCGAACACATCACCTGGCCCCGGGTTCTCTGGGTGGGTGCTGCCACCGAAGTGGGTCATGATGCCCCAGACCGCATTGAGCGAGGTCTGCACCGCGCCTTCCACCCAGGCTGGGGTCCAGGAAACATCATCGCCGGCGATGAAGATCCCACGTTGTTCGGCGGGCATGTCCTTCTGCATGAAGTGCGCATACATGCGCTGGTTGTAGCGATAGTGACCGGGCAGGGCGCCTTTGAACGCGCCGAGGAAATGCGGGTCGGCTTCCCAGGAGACGGTAATCGGGTCGCCGATGATGCGCGCCTTGATATCGACTTTCGGGTAGATCTTATTCAGCGCGTCGAGGGCCAGCTTGACGCGCTTATCGATAGGCTGTGGCAGCATTTTCAGCGCATCGCTCATCCACGAGTAGGACAGGCAGATCACGCCCGGCTTGTCGTCACCGTTATCGAACAGATAGGTACCGCGGGTCAGGCGATCGGTGAGGGTCATGCTCATCAGGTCGCGGCCGGTCTGCGGATCTTTGTCTTTCCAGAATGGGCGGTCGACCATCACAAAGGTTTTCGATGACTGCATGTATCGCGTGCGGTCCAGGGCCATCCACATTTTTTGCGAGAACAGGGTTTCGTCGCATTCGATCTGGGTGGTCAGCAGCCAGCTCTGGCAGGTGGTTAATACCGCGGCATATTCACGGGTGTCGCCGTAGTTGTCGGTGACGGCGAAACGGCCGTCGGCGGCGTGGGCAATGCGTTTCACGCCTGCCCGTGGTGCGCCTCTATGCAGCGAGCTGAGGCTGGTGCCGGCTGGCCAGTGGGCGCAACGCTCAGGCACGTGTCGCCAGATGCCCATGGGTACTTGCGCCACGCCACCGACGACCAGGTGTTGATGGTCATCGCAATTGGTCATCACCACACGGAAGATTTCCAGCATGGAGTTGGGGAAGTCCGAGTCCCAGCCACCCGTGCCGAAGCCGACCTGGCCAAACACCTCGCGATGATGGAACGACAACTTGGCAAAGGCTTTGGAGGTGGCGACGAAATCGTAGAAGGTACGGTCATCCCACAGTGGCACCAGCTTGTTCCACAGTTCCTTGAGGCGCGGCACGTCGCGATCGCGGATCGCCTGCTGGATATCACCGAACTGCGAGCCGGCTTCCAGGGCATCGGCCCAGGCATCGGCCACTTCCTGGAACAGTGCCGGCAAATCCGAGAGTTTTTGTGCGTAGTGGGTCTGGCCTTCCAGATCGATCACGGTACTGCCGGACGCCGGGGTCAGCGGGTTGGGGAAGGGTTTGGTCTCCAGGCCCAGCTTGTCCACGTAATGGTAGAACGCGGTGGACGACACGGGAAAACGCATGCCGCCCAGCTCGGCGATGATGCCCTCGGCGCCTTCAAACGCCTGGGAGCGCAAACGCCCACCCATTTTCGAAGCTTCATACACCACCGGCTTGAGTCCCAGCTTCATCAGCTCGTAGGCCGCAACCAGGCCCGCTATACCGGCCCCCACGATCGCCACCTCGGCGCCATGGTGGGCGGCGGGAATACTGCCCAGCCCGGCGGGGTGTTCGATCCAGTCATCAAAGGCAAAGGGGAAATCCGGACCAAAAATGGTGATGGGTTTCTTGCCGTCTGCGGGGTGGCGATTGGTCTTGCTGATGGTGCTGGACGGAATGCTCATGGCTGACCTTACTGACGGCTCGGCGGGAGATGGCCCGTTGAGTATAGGAAAAGATGGCAGCCAGTTTAGGGAACGTTGCGCTCGTTAATAAGACGCAATGTGTCGTCGAATTGCACTGATTTTTGTCAATATGACGAATTTGGTGGTCAAATTGGTTGGCCGCGGTCCAGTTTGTTGCTGAGGATGATCGAGGTGGTGGTTTTTTCTACACCGTCGACAGTACCGATCTGGTCGAGCAGCTGGTCCAACTGCTCCGGCGAATCGGTGCGCAGCCAAGCCACATAATCGAACTCGCCACTCACCGCGCACAACTGCTGTACTTGCGCCATGGCACTCAGCCTGCGCAGCACTTCTTTACCGGAACGCGGTTGTACGGTGATCCCCACATAAGCCTGCAATCCCCCATCTGCAACGCGTTGGCCCAGGCGCACGCCATACCCGGTGATCACCTGGGTTTTCTCCAGGCGTGCCAGGCGCGACGTCACCGTGGTGCGCGCAATGCCCAACTGTCGGGCGAGCATGGCCACGCTTTCGCGAGCGTTGAGCTGCAGGGCGGCGATAAGCTGGCGGTCGATTTCGTCTAGGGGGGGCAAGGGGGAGGCTCCAGTGCGGACGGCAATGAGCAAGCATGGTACAGGCTTGGTCCGGATGAAAGAACCGCTACGCCAGACACGCAAAAGCCGCGCAATGCGCGGCTTTCTTGTTTGGTGGGCCCAGTAGGACTCGAACCTACGACCAAAGGATTATGAGTCCTCTGCTCTAACCAACTGAGCTATAGGCCCTCAGTAGGTCGCGGATTATAACGATGGTTTCTTCACTGTGCCATCCGAAAAATCCTCCTGCCTTGTACGAAGGAAGTTTGCGGCAAAAAGCGCCGGTGGCAGGGGCAGGCTGACGATGTAGCCTTGCATCTGTTCGCACCCTTCTGCGGCGAGAAAGGCTTGCTGTGCAGTGTTCTCCACACCTTCGGCGATGATGGTGAATTGCATGCTGTGGCCGAGGGCGATGATGGCGCGCACGATGGCGACGTCGTGGGGGTCATCGGGCAGGCCTCGGACGAAGGATTGGTCGATCTTGAGGAAGTCCAGGGGCAGGCGCTTGAGGTAGCTGAGGGACGAATAACCGGTGCCGAAATCGTCGATTGCCAATTGGACGCCCAGGCGCTTGAGTTGATGCAGCACCCCCAGGGCTTCCTCTGCCTGGCTCATGATGAAGTTTTCAGTGATCTCCAGCTGCAGGCAGCCGGGTTCCAGGCGGTAATCGCGCAGTAACTGTTCGATGCGTGACAGCAGCTTGGGGTGACGCAGTTGAGCGCCAGCAAGATTGACCGACAGTGGACCAAAATCGTCGAAAGCCTGTTGCCATAGGTACAGCTGGCGGCAGGCCTGTTCCAGTACCCAGTCGCCAATCTGCAGGATCATGCCGTTCTCTTCGGCCAGGGCAATAAAGTGTTCGGGCGGGACTTCGCCCAAGGTCGGGTGGTGCCAGCGGATCAAGGCTTCGGCGCCGATCAGTTCCTGGGTCACCAGGCTGCGCTTGGGTTGGTAACACAGGCTCAATTCGTCACGTTCGATGGCGCGACGCAGTTCGTGTTCCAGCGCCACGCGTTCATTGGCCTGGGCTGTCAGGTCGCGGGTGTAGTGTTCGACCCGGTTGCGGCCCTTGGCTTTGGAGCGGTACATCGCGGCATCGGCGTTTTTGACCAGGGTAGCAACGTCGGTGCCGTCCTGTGGATACAGGCTGGTGCCGATACTGGCGCTGATAAAGAACTCGTGCTCTGCGGCCTGGAACGGCGGTGTAAAGCAATCGAGCAGTTTATTCGCCAGGTGCTGGGCATCGCTGGCCTGCTGCAAGCCGGGAAGCAGGATGATGAATTCATCGCCGCCCAGGCGGGCCACGGTGTCCACGTCCCGCAATTGCTCCTTGAGGCGTACGGCGATGTCTTTGAGCAGCAGGTCGCCGATCGGGTGGCCGAGGCTGTCATTAATGTGTTTAAAGCGGTCGAGGTCGAGAAACAACACGGCACCCTGTTTGCCGCTTTCCTGCTGGCCGTTGAGGGCGGCCTGCAGTCGATTTTCAAACAGGGTGCGGTTGGGCAGGCCGGTCAACGGGTCATGGTGGGCCTGGTAGTCCAGGCGTGCCTGGGCCAGCTTGAGGCTGGAGATGTCAGCAAACACGGCCACGAAGTGTGTGATCAACTGGTCGCGGTTACGCACGGCGCTGATGGTCAGCCAACTTGGATACACCTCGCCGTTTTTGCGGCGGTTGGAAATTTCGCCTTGCCAGTGACCGTGGGCCGTCAGTTGGTGCCACATGGCCGCGTAGAACGCGCTGTCATGCAGGCCGGAGGCAAGCAGGCGTGGGGTATGGCCGAGGGCTTCGGTCTCGCTGTAGCCGGTAATCTCACTAAAGGCGCGATTGACGGCGCTGATGTTCTGTCGGGTGTCGGTGATCAAGACGCCTTCGGCGGTGCTTTCGAACACCGTGGCGGCCTGTTGCAGTTTTTCCTGCATTAACTGGCGTTCGGTGATGTCCCGGGCGATGGTCAGCATGCAATCGTCGTCCCCAATGGGCAGCGGGCGACTGGACACCTCGCAGAGACGAATCTGGCCGTCAGCGCGGCGGATATGGCAGACGAAATCGCGGACAAAGCCGTCGCGATGCATCAACTCCAGCATGTGCTTACGTTCATTGAGGTCGACCCAGATGCCCAGGTCCGAAGTTGATTGATCCAGTGAGGTGGCGCTGGTGAAGCCGGTCAGGTGACTGAAACCTTCGTTTACCTCGATCAGCAGTCCATCGCTCTGGCGGCTCAGCAGCAAGCCATCAGGGGAGGCGTGGAACGCCTTGGCGAATTTCTCTTCGGAGGTTTGCAGCCGCTGTTGGGTTTCCTTGAGTTGAGTGATGTCGCGCACCACCACCACCAGCGCTTCGGTGGTGTCGAGTTGGAAGGGCTCAGCTGAGATCAGCCCGGTAAATGCCTGGCCGTTGCTGCGCAGAAATTGCATTTCCAGGTTGCGGATACTGGTGGTCTGCACCCGGTGCAGCAAATCCGGGCCAATACCTTGAACGTCCCATATATTCAGCTCAGTGGCAGTTTTGCCTATGACCTCGTTGGCGCTCAGGCCAATCTGGTCCTCGAATGCCTTATTGACCTCCAGCAGGCAGCCATCGGACAGCCGCGCAATCACTAGGATGTCCGGGCATTGCTGAAACACTGAGGCAAACTTCTGCTCGGACAGTTGCAGGGCTTCTTCGGTGCGCTTGGCTTCGCTGATGTCGATCATCAAGCCGCGTAGCACTGGTTCATGGCCATGTTCGATCAGGCTCACGATATCGCGGACCCACAGGCAGCGGCCATCAGCGGTGATGACGCGATAGTCGACGCTATGATCGCGATTGGCACGGGTTTCCCGGTAGCAATACGCCTCGGTTTGGGTCAGGTCAGCGGGGTGGATAATATTGCGCCAGAAGCCTGGAATCAGCCAATGGGCGCGGGGATAGCCGAGCAGGTCTTCGGCATGGGGTGACACATAGCTGTAGGTGAAGTCGCTGATGCTCGCTTCCCAGGCAATGGCAGACAAGCTCTCCACCAGGCCACGATAGTGGTACTCACTGCTACGCAGTTCTTGCTCAAGGGCGACCCGACGGGAGATTTCCGAGCTGAGCCGGCGATTGATCCGAATGACCACCGCCAACACGGTGCTCAGTAGCAACACCGCTGGCAGGCCGTACATCAGCAGGTCCGCCCAGAGGGTGCGGTGATCCGTGAAGCTGCCGACCCAGTGTTGCTGGATCGCTTCGGTTTCGGCTGGGCTGAGGTCTGCGAGGACTTTGTCCAGGATGCCCACCAGTATTTTTTCATCCCGCGGGACGCCCATCGCCAATTGGTAGCGGTAGGGCGTTTCACCGCTGACGTACAAGCCATCGAGTTTGAGTTGGCGCAGGCTCCAGACACTGGAGGCCAGGTCGCCGACTACCGCATCCACCTCATCGGTGGCCAGCGCTTGCAGCGTCGAACTGACGTTGGGCATTGCGACGAGATTCAGGTCCGGATGGTGGGTACGCAGCAACTCATGGGGCGCGTAGTTTTCCACCACAGCAATTTTCAGGCCGTACAAGTCCTTGAGGTTGCGTGGTTTCGCGCCACCTTCATGGGCAAGGATGACAATGGGAAAGTCCAGGTAGGGACGTGTGAAGGCCAGAAAGCTTTGGCGCTCCGGGGTGGACATGATGCCGGGTAGCAGGTCGAGCTGGTTGCTCCGGGCTTGTTCAAGCGCAGCGGTCCAGTTGGCTGGCTCGATCAGCTTGATCCGCACACCCAGGCGGTCCTGGATCAGGCGTACATAGTCAGCGGCCAGGCCCTGGTAACGGCTGTTTTCATCACGGTATTCGAAAGGTGGCCACGACGCATCCACGCCAAGGCGCAGCTCCTGATGGTCCGTCAACCAGCTACGCTCATCATCCGTAAGAGTCAACGCGCCAGCCGTTGCGGTCCAGGTCAGCAGCGACAGTAGTAACACGGTCGGCAATCTGGGCATAACGGTCTCGTTATGGCACGGGGAATGAATCGAGTGTAGACGGGCATTTCAGGGGAGGGAGGTTGCGACGAATTTTATCTATTCAAAACAAAACCCCCGGCCTGGGCCGGGGGTTCTGGTATCACTCGTCGAGGAAGGAGCGCAGATGCTCGCTTCGCGTCGGGTGGCGCAACTTGCGCAGCGCCTTGGCTTCGATCTGACGAATCCGCTCGCGGGTCACGTCAAACTGCTTACCGACTTCCTCAAGGGTGTGGTCGGTATTCATGTCGATGCCGAAACGCATGCGCAGTACCTTGGCTTCACGGGCAGTGAGGCCGGACAGCACGTCGCGGGTCGCTTCTTTCAGGCTCTCAACGGTGGCAACATCGATTGGCGACTGCATGGTCGAGTCCTCGATGAAGTCACCCAGATGGGAGTCTTCGTCATCACCAATCGGCGTTTCCATGGAGATCGGCTCTTTAGCGATCTTCAATACCTTGCGGATTTTATCCTCAGGCATTTCCATGCGTTCGCCCAGCTCTTCCGGGGTCGGTTCACGGCCCATTTCCTGCAACATCTGCCGGGAAATACGGTTGAGCTTGTTGATGGTCTCGATCATGTGCACCGGAATACGGATGGTGCGGGCCTGGTCGGCGATCGAGCGAGTGATCGCCTGACGGATCCACCAGGTGGCATAAGTCGAGAACTTGTAGCCGCGACGGTATTCGAACTTGTCCACCGCCTTCATCAGGCCGATGTTGCCTTCCTGGATCAGGTCGAGGAACTGAAGGCCACGGTTGGTGTACTTCTTGGCAATGGAGATCACCAGACGCAAGTTCGCTTCAACCATCTCTTTCTTCGCGCGGCGGGCCTTGGCCTCACCGATCGACATGCGACGGTTGATGTCCTTGATCTCGGCAATCGTCAGACCGGTTTCGGTCTGCAACGCGATCAGCTTCTGCTGGCAACGAATGATGTCCGGCTGCAGGCGACCGATGGCTTCGGCGTATTTCGCCTTGCCCTTGGCCAGTGCGTCGGTCCAGCTTTCGTCAACTTCGTTGCCCGGGAACTGGCGCAGGAAGTCGGTACGCGGCATACGCGCATCGCGCACACAGAGCTGCATGATTGCACGCTCTTGGGCACGCAAACGCTCAAGGGCACTGCGAACACGCTCAACCAGGCCTTCGAACTGCTTGGGCACCAGCTTGATCGGCATGAACAGCTCAGCCAGGGCGATCAGCTCGGCAATTGCCTGCTTGTTGCCGCGACCGTGCTTCTTCAAAGCCTTGCGGGTGATTTCCATTTGATCGGAAACCGCACCGAAACGCTGGGCCGCGACAACAGGGTCCGGACCGCTTTCGACTTCATCTTCTTCGTCGCTGCTGGCTTCAGCCTCGTCGTCGTCGGTGTCGTCGTCCGCTTTCGGCGCTTTCGGGTCGACCGGCGGCGGTACTTCGGCGGCAGGCGGCGCAATGCCGTCGTCCGGGTCGATATAACCGCTCAGGACGTCGGACAGGCGGCCACCTTCGGTGGTGACGCGGGTGTACTCAGAGAGAATGTGGTCAACCGTGCCAGGGAAGTGCGCGATTGCGCCCATCACTTCACGGATGCCCTCTTCGATACGCTTGGCGATTTCGATTTCGCCTTCGCGTGTCAGCAGCTCGACGGTACCCATTTCACGCATATACATGCGTACAGGGTCCGTCGTGCGGCCGATATCGGTCTCTACTGCAGCCAGCGCGGCAGCAGCTTCCTCAGCGGCGGCCTCGTCGGTATCAGCGTCGGCCAGCATAAGGGAGTCCTTATCTGGCGCGACTTCGAATACGTTGATCCCCATGTCGTTAATCATGCGGATGATGTCTTCCACCTGCTCTGGATCTGAAATATCCTCAGGCAGGTGGTCGTTGACCTCCGCGTAAGTCAGGTAACCCTGCTCACGACCTAGTGTGATCAACTCTTTGATACGAGACTGCTGTTGCGCTTTTCCGGACATAACACCCTATCCACTGAAGGTCTTGGCGGGCAAAAAACAAGCCGAGGATTATACCCGAGCTATGACCTCACACGCCAGCTGAGGTCGGGTTTGATGCGGAAACATTCTGTTTTAAGAGGTCGCGCATCTGTTTTGCTATCTGAATTTGCTCTTCAGCCGACAATCCCGGCTGCCTGGCTCTCTTGATGAGCTCATCGAGGGTCTGCGTATGCTGACCCGCGGATAACCTATTAATGGTGTCTAAAAACTGTTGTTCAAGGTTATCTCCGTCAATTAGCCACTCCTTTTCCGCCAGGGCTTTCAATAAACGGCCCTGTTCCGTGCCATGCCAGCGAGCCATCAGCTGAATTGAGTTTAGCTTAGGATTTTTTTGCACCGCCTCGATCAGGGCAATCAGCACCTGGGCATAGGTGTTGCTCTCGTTGGCAAAATGGTCGGCACTCTCAACCTTGCCGGCCAATTGCGGGTGGTGAATCAATGTACGCAGCGCAATAAGTGTCGGGGCTTCTACCGCCACCGGCGTGCGTGGAGCGTAGGCTTCATCGCGATCGCCGCGCTTGCCGTTCTTGCTCCAGGGTTTCTTGTCCCATTTCTTGCCGCCGGCGCCGGGTTTCTTTGGCGTCCACTCCTGCTGGGGCGCAAAGGCCTCCTGGGGTTGATGGAAGTCGGCATAGTCCGGCATGGCGTCGTAATCCATGCCAGGGTCGTAGGCCGGCGGTGCATCCTGTGGTGCGCTGTGCACCAGCTGACTTACGGCTTCGCCGCTCAAACCGGTGATCTCCAGCAGGCGCTGGCGCATCAGGGTGCGCAAGTTGGCGCCCGGGACCTTGTCGATCAGCGGTGCGGCGAGGGTGGCCATATGGGCCTTGCCCTCGAGGGAGCGCGGGTCGGCTTCTTCGGTCAGTTGCTGGAAAAAATAATCCGCCAGTGGCTGCGCATGTTGATTGATGCGCGCACGAAACGCGTCGGTGCCTTCCGAGCGCACCAGTGTGTCCGGGTCCTCGCCTTCGGGCAGGAACAGGAAACGTGCGCGCCGCCCGTCCTGCAGGCTCGACAGCGTGGCCTCAAGCGCGCGCCAGGCGGCGTTGCGGCCGGCCTGGTCACCGTCGAAGCAGAACAGCACGCTGGGTACCACGCGAAACAGGCGCTTCAAGTGCTCTTCGCTAGTGGCGGTGCCGAGGGTTGCCACCGCGTTGCGCAGGCCTTGCTGGGCCAGGGCGATCACGTCCATGTAGCCTTCAACCACGATGATCTCGTCGAGGTTGCGGTTGTTCTTGCGCGCTTCGAACAGGCCGTAGAGTTCCTGGCCCTTGTGGAACACCGGAGTCTCCGGGGAGTTCAGATACTTGGGCTTGTCGTCACCGAGAACGCGGCCACCAAAGGCGATGATACGGCCACGGCTGTCGCGGATCGGAAACATCACCCGGTCGCGAAAACGATCGTAGCGCTTGCCGGTCTCGGCGTTCTCCACCAACAGGCCGGCATCGATCATGGCTTTTTGCTGGAGGGTATCGCTGCTCAGGTGCTTGTACAGATTGTCCCACCCTGGTGGGGCGAACCCGAGGCCGAAGTCGCGGGCGATTTCACCAGTGAGGCCGCGTCCCTTGAGGTAATCGACGGCGGCCTTGCGCTGCGGGTGGCTCTTGAGGGCCTGGCGATAAAAATCGGCAGCGGCCGTCAACAGCGGATACAGGGGCGAGTCGGTGGGCTGCCTGGGTTTGTGCGGGCGGCCACTTTCTTCGCGGGGGATTTCCATGCCGGCGGCTTTGGCCAGGTCCTCGACGGCCTGGGGGAAGTCCAGGTTGTCGTGGTCCATCAGGAAGCCGAGGGCGTTGCCGCCGGCACCGCAACCGAAGCAGTAATAGAACTGCTTGTCGGGGCTGACGCTGAACGATGGGGTTTTTTCTTTATGGAACGGGCAGCAGGCGGTGTAGTTCTTGCCGGCTTTTTTCAGTTGTACGCGTGAGCTGACAACATCGACGATGTCGGTGCGGTTCAGAAGGTCGTCAATAAAGCTCTGGGGAATCAGCCCGGCCATGGCGTTCTCGTCATCACTGCGTGTAAATGAGGGCCCGTGAAGTGTTCAAGCGCACGTATCGAGTGCTCGATCATCATCGTCTGCTTGGGTTGTCAGGAAAGTGTATCTGCCGAGCATTCACTGACGGTAGTTTCTGATCAGTCTTCGGCATGGAAATGTTGCCCGGGCGTCCGGTCTTGGCCAATGAGGGCCACGGAAACGCATCGATGGGCACAGCCGACACAGTTGATCGCCTGCTTGAAGAATAGGTGTGCTCGTCAGTAGCCTTGTTAGGCTCGTCAGAAGAGACGTGCACCGCTGGCAAAAGAGCCAGCCCTGACGTTTGAAGCAGTGTCTCGGTCGCATGTGCGGCGTCGACGGTGAAGCATCAAGCGATATCCGCAAATGCCAACAGCCCGGCTGAGGGCCGGGCTTGGCAGAAGCTTGCTACGAACGTCTGTGTATTAGTACAGACGAACGGCGCGGCGCTGTTCGCGCTGAACTTTCTTGGCGTGACGCTTAACAGCGGCTGCTGCTTTACGCTTACGCTCAGAAGTTGGCTTCTCATAAAATTCGCGGCTACGAACTTCAGCCAGAACACCGGCTTTTTCGCAGGAGCGCTTGAAACGACGCAGAGCTACGTCGAAGGGTTCGTTCTCTTTTACTTTGACGGCTGGCATCCAGAGCTACCTTCTTTCATTACCGGGAATCAACGTTCTCGTCGCAAAAAATTCGCGGCTGAGGTCGTCGGTTTTTAAGGGTTGCGGATGTTAACCCCTCATTGCCCGGAATGCAAAGCCTCTGATCGAAAACCGCTAGTCGGGAGGGGGAGCGGGGACTATCATGCGCGCCTTCGAATTCAGCCTCTACAAGGCGCAAACCCATGCTAGTACTGGGACTTGAAACCTCCTGCGACGAAACCGGCGTCGCCCTATACGACAGTGAACGCGGGCTTTTGGCCGACGCGCTGTTCAGTCAGATCGACCTGCACCGCGCCTATGGTGGCGTGGTGCCGGAGCTTGCCAGCCGTGATCACGTCAAGCGCATGCTGCCGTTGATTCGCCAGGTGCTGGACGAGGCCGATTGTGTGGCGACCGAGATCGATGCCATCGCCTACACTGCGGGCCCTGGATTGGTCGGAGCCCTGCTGGTTGGGGCCTCTTGCGCCCAGGCGCTGGCTTTTGCCTGGGGCATTCCGGCTCTTGGCGTGCACCATATGGAAGGCCATTTACTGGCGCCCATGCTGGAAGAAACACCACCGCAGTTCCCGTTCGTCGCTTTGTTGGTTTCGGGCGGCCATACGCAGCTGGTTCAGGTCGATGGTATCGGCCAATACACCTTGCTGGGCGAGTCCCTGGACGACGCCGCCGGCGAAGCTTTCGATAAAACTGCGAAGATGATGGGGCTCAATTATCCAGGTGGCCCGGAAATCGCCCGTCTTGCCGAGAAAGGCGTGGCCGGGCGCTACACCTTCCCGCGTCCGATGTGTGATCGCCCTGGCCTGATGTTCAGTTTCAGCGGTTTGAAAACCTCCGCCTTGAACACCTGGCAGCAGAACGTCAGTGCCGGGGACGACGGTCAACAAGCCCGTTGCGACATCGCTCTGGCGTTCCAGCAGGCCGTGGTGGAGACTTTGACCATCAAGTGCAAGCGCGCCCTGAAGCAGGCGGGTATGAAGCGGCTGGTGATTGCTGGCGGCGTCAGTGCCAACAAGGCACTGCGCGTGTCCTTGGAGAAAATGCTCGGCGACATGAATGGTCATGTGTTCTACGCACGCCCTGAGTTCTGCACTGATAACGGCGCGATGATCGCCTATGCCGGTTGCCAGCGCTTGCAGGCCGGACAGCACGAAAGCCTGGCGATCAGCGTGCAGGCACGTTGGCCAATGGAACAGTTGCCGCCGTTGTAAGAGCCGACGCAAGGGCGGATTTAAAAATGCCGTTCGCGCCCTGCAAACAGGTCGCGTAGATTGCCGCGGTGACGCCAGACGATCAGCAGGGTCAGCATGCTCATCGGCAGCAAGGCCTGCGGTTCCTGCCAGGCCAACAGCGGCAGGGTCAGCGGGGTGGCGATCAGCGCGGCCAGCGAGCTGGTTCGGGTCAGGTAGAACGTCAGCAGCCAGGCGAGCATGGCCAGTAACGCGGCCGGTGGGTAGATGCCCAGCAGCATACCGGCCGCTGTGGCAACGCCTTTACCGCCGCGAAAACGGAAGTACAGCGGGAACAGGTGGCCCAGGACGGCGCACACGCCCACCCAGGCTTGCTGTTGCAAGGTAAGGCCGAGGAGGCTGGCGATCAGCACGGGCAGCAAGCCCTTGCACACGTCGCCCAGCAACGTCAGGACGGCAAGTTTCTTGCCGGCCAGGCGCAACATATTGGTGGCGCCGGCATTGCCTGAGCCACTCATTCGCGGGTCGGGGTTTCCCGTCAGGCGGCTGAGCAAAATGGCGAAGGACAGCGAGCCGAGCAGGTAGGCGAGAATCGCCAGTGACCAAAACATGCTAACTATTCCGGGCGAGGATGCCCTGATTCTAACGGGGCATCGCGCCCTTGTCGTGCTGCGGAGAAGAGTACTTGGACAGAGTGTTTATCGAAGGCCTGGAAGTCGACACCGTGATCGGGGCCTACGACTGGGAGCGCGGGATCCGGCAGTGCTTGCGCCTGGACCTGAGCTTCGCCTGGGATAATCGCCCGGCCGCTGCAGGTGATGACCTGGCGCTGGCGCTGGATTACGCCAGCGTGTCCGCGCGTATCCAGGCTTTTGCCGAGCAGTCCCAGTATCAGTTGGTGGAAACCTTCGCCGAGCGCTTGGCCGAGGTGCTGATGAGCGAATTCCAGATTCCCTGGCTGCACCTCAAATTGACCAAGCCAGGCGCCGTGCCGGCTGCCAAGGGCGTGGGCGTGGAGATCGAGCGCGGATGTCGTTGACTCAGATTTACCTTGGGCTTGGCAGCAATGTTGAGCGCGAAAGCCGTCTATGCGCCGGCCTGGATGCGCTGGCGGGGTTCTTGACGGATATGCGCTGTTCAGCGGTGTTCGAAAGCCAGCCGGTGGGGATCAAGAGCGGGCCATTTTTCAACCTGGTGGTGTCGGCTTATACCGACCTGCCGTTGTTGGAGTTGGATCGCCGATTGAAATTCATCGAGGCCGATAATGGCCGTTATGCGCCTAACCGTAAGGGCCTGCCGCTGGATATCGATGTGTTGCTGTATGGCGATTTGGTAGGTAATTTCGATGGATTGATCCTGCCACGGGCAGAAATCCTGAAAAACGCTTTTGTATTGTGGCCGCTGTCGATGATGGCGCCGGATCGTATGCACCCTGAGGCAGGCAAGACAATGGCCGAGCTGTGGCGCGATGCGCAGATCGACCAGGTGCTGGCGCCTGTCGGCTTTGAGTGGCAAGGCCGACAACTGACGCCGCAAGCTCTCTTGTAAGAGCCGAGCTTGCTCGCGAAAAACCTGAGGGCGCTGCCTTATCGTTGACGTTTTTCGCGAGCAAGCTCGCTCCTACACAGGCTTGTGTTGTTCCTTGTAGGCTTTCAGCGCGTTCAGCCGTTCGCGCTTGAGTGCCGCTCCCAGCTCTGGGCCTTTGAAACCTTTTTCCAGCAATGGTGCAACCGGTACTTCGCGTGCAGCCTTTGCCGCGCCGCGCAAATAATCTGCCTGTGGATAACTGCGTTGTTCAAAGCCTTTGCGGCCCCGGGCATCCATTTCGCAGGCCACTACAAACTCTTCGAAGCGCTGCGGCCGCCGGTACAGGTCAAAACTCTGCAGTAATTCCAGTAATGTCGAGGCTTTGAGTTCCAGTGCGCGATGGCCGTGGGTATGAAATTCGCCCACCAGCAAGGCCAATTCCTGGCAATCCCTGGGCACCTTGAAGCGCTCGTTTACCGCCTTGATCAGCTTTAAGCCGCGGTGTTCGTGGGCAATATGCTGCGGCAACTTATCCACAGGCGTCAGGCCTTTGCCCAAATCGTGCAGCAGGCAGGCCCAGCGCACTGTCAGCGGTTGTTTGTGCAAAGCGGCTTGTTCCAGCACGCTCAAAGTGTGAACGCCGGTATCGATTTCCGGATGATGAGCCTCGGGTTGGGGCACACCGAACAGCGCGTTTACCTCCGGCATCAGGGTTTTCAGTGCGTCGCAGTCGCGCAGTACCTGGATAAATACCTGGGGCTGATCTTCCATCAGCGCCCGTGAGATTTCTTTCCAGCTGCGTTCGGGGGTAAGGGCCTCGAGTTCGCCGGAATCACTGAGTTGACGCATCAGCTCGAGTGTCTCGGGTGCGACCTTGAAGCCAAGGTGTGCATAACGCGCGGCAAAGCGGGCAACGCGCAGCACGCGGAGCGGATCCTCGGCGAACGCGGGGGAAACGTGACGTAATATACGCGCTTCAAGATCGCGTTGGCCGTGATAAGGATCGGTCAGGTTGCCATCGTCATCTTCCGCCATGGCGTTGATGGTCAGGTCACGACGGATCAAGTCCTCTTCCAGGGTGACCTCGGGGCTTGCGTGAAACACAAAGCCACCGTAACCCCTGCCGCTCTTGCGTTCGGTGCGGGCAAGGGCGTATTCATCACCATTTTTCGGATCGAGAAATACGGGGAAATCGGCGCCCACCGGCTTATAGCCTTTGGCGAGCATTTCCTCGGTGGTTGTGCCGACGACGACGCGGTCGATATCGGTGACCTTGATGCCCAGAAGGCGATCACGCACGGCGCCGCCGACTTTGTAGATTTTCATGAAAAAGCCTCCATTAGCGCCACAGGATAACGCCTGCGCCTGGCCAATGGAGGCTTTGCTGCTTCAGAGATGAACGACGGCCATGTCCAGGCGGCCGTAGTCATTGTCGTTGTGATCGCTGCGTGGCGGCACATGATGGGTTTTCATGACCTGATCGCCCTGTAGCGTTTCCAGGTGGATGTCAAAGCCCCACAGTCGATGCAGGTGCTTGAGCACTTCCTCGGTGGATTCGCCCAAAGGCTTGCGATCATGCTGCTGGTGACGCAGGGTCAGCGAACGGTCGCCGCGCACATCGATGCTATAGATCTGCACGTTAGGTTCGCGATTGCCCAGGTTGTACTGGGCGGCCAGGGTTTCGCGGATGATGCGGTACCCCGGTTCGTCGTGGATGGCCGGGACCACCAGATCGTCCTTGAGGTCGTCATCGAGGATGCTGAACAGCTTGAGGTCGCGAATCACCTGAGGTGACAGGTATTGCAGGATAAAACTCTCATCCTTGAAGCTGCTCATGGCGAACTTGATGGTCGACAACCAGTCGCTGCCTGCGATTTCCGGGAACCAGCGGCGATCTTCTTCCGTGGGGTGTTCGCACATGCGGCGGATGTCGCGGTACATGGCAAAGCCCAGGGCATAGGGGTTGATGCCGTTGTAATACGGGCTGTCGAAGCCGGGCTGGAACACCACGCTGGTGTGGGAGGTAAGGAACTCCATCATGAAGCCGTCAGTGACCAAGCCTTCGTCGTACAGATCGTTCATCAGCGTGTAATGCCAGAAAGTCGCCCAGCCTTCATTCATCACCTGGGTCTGGCGCTGTGGATAAAAGTACTGAGCGATCTTGCGTACGATGCGCACGATTTCCCGCTGCCAAGGCTCCAGCAGCGGAGCATGTTTTTCCAGGAAATAGAGGATGTTTTCCTGAGGTTCGACGGGGAAGCGCGCATTGTCCTTGTCGTTGTTTTTGCCGGCACGTTTGGGGATTGTGCGCCATAGGTCGTTGATCTGTTTCTGCAGGTGCTCCTCACGCTCCTTTTGGCGCAGGCGTTCCTCTTCGGCGGAAATCGGGTAGGGGCGTTTGTAGCGGTCGACCCCGTAGTTCATCAGGGCATGACAGGAGTCCAGAAGGTCTTCCACCGCATCGATACCGTGGCGTTCCTCACACTGCATGATGTACTGCTTGGCAAACACCAGGTAATCGATGATCGAGCTGGCGTCGGTCCAGGTGCGAAACAGGTAATTGCCCTTGAAAAAACTGTTGTGCCCATAGCAGGCATGAGCCACCACCAACGCCTGCATGCAGATGGTGTTTTCTTCCATCAGGTAGGCGATGCAAGGGTCGGAATTGATCACGATCTCGTAAGCCAGGCCCATCTGTCCTCGCGTGTACGACTTCTCGGTACTGAGGAAGTGTTTGCCATAGGACCAATGGTGGTAACCCAACGGCATGCCCACGGAGGCATAGGCATCCATCATTTGCTCGGCGGTGATGACCTCAATCTGGTTGGGGTAAGTATCCAGGGCATAACCCGCCGCAATACGGCTGATTTCCCGGTCATAGGCCTGGATCAATTCAAAGGTCCACTCGGAACCGGTGGAAATGGGTTGACGCTTGTTCTCTTTTTTGGCGGTCATGTCACTAACCTGCGCTGGAAGAGTTCACGGAAGACCGGGTATATATCGCCGGCCGAGACCAGTTGCTGCTGGGCGAACGTATCGGCAAAGGCTTCGCCGATGCGCTCGTACTCGAACCACAGGGCCTGGTGCTCACGGGGGGTGATTTCGACGTAGGTGTAGTACTGCACAAACGGCATGATCTGGTTGATCAGGATGTCACGGCAGATCGGCGAGTCGTCGTTCCAGTTGTCGCCGTCGGAAGCTTGGGCGGCGTAAATGTTCCAGTCGTTGGCAGGGTAGCGCTCGGCCATGATCTCCTGCATCAGCTTCAATGCACTGGAAACGATGGTGCCGCCGGTCTCCCGCGAGTAGAAGAACTCCTCTTCATCCACTTCCCGGGCGCTGGTGTGATGGCGAATGAACACGACGTCGATCTTGTCGTAGTTCCGTTTCAGGAACAGGTACAGCAAGATAAAGAAACGCTTGGCAATATCCTTGGTCGCCTGGGTCATGGAGCCGGACACGTCCATCAGGCAGAACATCACGGCCTTGGAGCTGGGGTTGGGCTGTTTGACCAGCAGGTTGTATTTCAAATCAAAGGTATCGAGGAATGGTACGCGGCGGATGCGCGCGCTGAGTTTCTCTATTTCTGCCTCGATTTCCTGGATATCGCCGAAGTTATCCGGTTCTTCACGCTTCAAGCGCGCCAACTCCTCCTTGGCCTGCTTTAGTTTGGCGCGGCTGCTGCCAGACAGGGCGATGCGCCGTGCATGGGCTGAACGCAAGGTGCGGATGATGTTGATGCGCGATGGATTACCCTCGTTGCTGATCCCGGCGCGCACGGTCTTGAAGGTGTCGGTCCCGGTCAGGTTGCGCTTGACCAGGTTTGGCAATTCCAGATCCTCGAACATGAATTCGAGGAATTCTTCCTGGGTGATCTGGAATACGAATTCATCCATGCCTTCCCCGGAGTTGCCGGCCTTGCCCGGGCCTTTACCGCCACCGCCACCTTGTGGGCGCTGGATGTGTTCGCCGGTGGTGAATTCCTTGTTGCCGGGGTGCACGACGGTCTGTTTGCCGCCGCGGCCGTGGTGAAGCACCGGCTCGTCAATGTCCCGCCCCGGGATACTGATTTGTTCGCCATGCTCCATGTCAGTGATGGAGCGGCGGCTGACGGCTTCTTCGACGGCCTTTTTGATGTGGTCACGGTAACGCCGCAGGAAACGCTGGCGGTTTACCGTGCTCTTGTTCTTGCCATTGAGGCGTCGGTCGATCACATAGCTCATAGGGAGCCCTCCGGGCAGCTTCACGTTACAAGCTTCAAGCTGCTAGCTGGAAGCTTCGGGACAAGCGGTCGGCTGCCAGGCCAATGGCCTGGCAGTGCACACTTGTCGCTGCCTTACTGCGATTTGCGCACCCGCAGGTACCACTCGGAGAGCAGCCGTACCTGTTTGTCGGTGTAGCCTCGCTCGACCATTCGCGTAACGAAGTCGTTGTGTTTTTGCTGATCCTCCTTGCTGGCCTTGGCATTGAAGCTGATGACCGGCAGTAGGTCCTCGGTGTTGGAGAACATTTTCTTCTCGATGACCACCCGCAGCTTCTCGTAGCTGAGCCAAGTAGGGTTCTTGCCGTTGTTGTTGGCCCGGGCGCGCAGTACGAAGTTGACGATTTCGTTGCGGAAATCCTTCGGATTGCTGATGCCGGCGGGTTTCTCGATTTTTTCCAGCTCCTCGTTCAGGGCCACGCGGTTGAGGATTTCGCCGGTTTCCGGATCGCGGTACTCCTGGTCCTGAATCCAGAAATCGGCATACAGCACGTAGCGGTCGAAGATGTTCTGGCCGTACTCGCTGTAGGACTCCAGGTATGCGGTCTGGATTTCCTTGCCGATAAACTCGATGTAGCGCGGTGCCAGGTATTCCTTGAGGAATCGAAGGTAGCGCTCGCGGGTTTCGGCCTGGAACTGTTCCTGTTCAATCTGCTGTTCCAGTACATAGAGCAGGTGCACCGGGTTGGCGGCAATCTCATGCGGGTCGAAGTTGAAGACCTTGGACAGGATCTTGAACGCAAAGCGAGTCGACAGGCCGTTCATACCCTCGTCCACGCCTGCTGTGTCGCGGTATTCCTGGATCGACTTGGCCTTGGGATCGGTGTCCTTGAGGTTTTCGCCGTCGTATACGCGCATTTTCGAATAGATATTCGAGTTCTCCGGCTCCTTGAGGCGCGACAGCACGGTGAACTGGGCGAGCATCTTCAGGGTGTCGGGCGCGCAGTGGGCCTTGGCCAGGGAGCTGTTGAACAGCAGCTTGTCGTAGATCTTGATCTCATCGCTGACCCGCAGGCAATACGGCACCTTGACGATGTAGATCCGGTCGATGAAGGCTTCGTTGTTCTTGTTGTTGCGGAAAGTGTGCCATTCCGATTCGTTGGAGTGGGCCAGCAGGATCCCGGTGAAGGGAATTGCCCCCAGGCCTTCGGTACTGTTGTAGTTGCCTTCCTGGGTCGCGGTGAGCAGTGGGTGGAGCACCTTGATCGGTGCCTTGAACATTTCCACAAACTCCATCAGGCCTTGGTTGGCCCTGCACAGCGCGCCTGAGTAGCTGTAGGCATCGGCGTCGTTCTGCGGGAATTCTTCAAGTTTGCGGATATCGACCTTGCCCACCAGCGCCGAAATATCCTGGTTGTTCTCGTCGCCCGGTTCGGTCTTGGCCACGCCGATCTGGTTGAGGATCGACGGGTAGAGTTTTACTACGCGGAACTGGCTGATATCGCCACCAAACTCGGCCAGGCGCTTGGTAGCCCACGGCGACATGATGGTATTGAGATAGCGTCGAGGGATACCGAAGTCTTCTTCAAGGATCGCGCCATCTTCTGTGGCGTTGAACAGGCCCAGGGGCGACTCGAAGACCGGAGAGCCCTTGATCGCGTAGAAAGGCACCTTCTCGATCAACTGCTTGAGTTTTTCGGCCAAGGACGACTTACCGCCACCGACGGGGCCGAGCAGGTAGAGAATCTGCTTCTTCTCTTCCAGGCCTTGGGCGGCATGGCGGAAGTAGGACACGATCTGGTCGATGCATTCTTCCATGCCATGGAAGTCTTCAAAGGCCGGGTAGCGGCGGATCACCTTGTTGGAAAATATCCGCGACAGGCGCGAATTGTTGGCGGTTTCCACCAACTCCGGCTCACCGATCGCCAGTAGCAGGCGCTCGGCCGCAGATGCATAGGTGCTGCGGTCCTGCTTGCACAGCTCGAGATACTCTTGAAGGGTGAGTTCCTCCTGCTGCGTGGACGCGAAGCGTTGTTGGAAGTGGCTGAAAATACTCATGACGTCGTCACCTCGCTCGATACGTGGAGCCGACGCCGGATCAATCAGTCGATGCTGGCAGTCATTGACGGACGCCAATGGCTGTTTTCCCCCCAGAACACCCTGAAACGCTACCGATGACCCGTACGCCGGTGTACCGGCTCTCCCCTGATTCGGATGGCCTGCGCTTAAGGATAGTTCGGAATCCGGGAGGTAAAGGGGTGATGCGCAATTAGTTTGGCTGCGCCGTTCGTCAGAAACGGCGCAAGCCCAAGCGTCACGCGGGGTAGCGGGGTGTGAAAAAAATTATTGCGAATCGCCTGAGGAAATTTCCGAAGGGTAAGTCGCACGCCACAGCTCAAAGCCGCCGTCCAGGCTGTAGACATCGGAGAAGCCCTGGCTGACCAGGTAGGCGGCCGCGCTTTGGCTGGAATTGCCGTGGTAGCAGGCTACGATCAGGGGCGCATCAAGGTCGGCGGCGCGGATGAAGTCGGCGATATTGACGTTATCCAGGTGCCGGGCGCCGCTGATGTGGGCGGCTGCGTAAGTCGGCTGGTCACGGATATCAACCACCACTGCACCTTGCTCGCGCAAGGCCTGGGCTTGTTCGGGAGGGATACGTTTGAATTCGCTCATGGCGGGCTCCTAAGGCTTGGCGGTGGCCGGCTGGGTAATGGGAAGGGGGGCTTGGCACTGGCAGTCATGACGCTCGCCGGTGTCGATGTTCATCAGGGTCATGGCGCCGCCCCACACACAACCGGTGTCAAGGGCGAACACGCCAGGCTCGTCGCACTTGCCTTCCAGGGCTGCCCAGTGACCGAAGATGATCCGGGTGTCACGGGTCTTGCGTTCCGGGTGGGCAAACCAGGGCTTATAACCCGGCAGCGCAGTGTCGGCGCCTTCCTTGCTCTTGAGATCCAGCTTACCCTCGGCGGTGCAGAAACGCATGCGCGTGAAGTAGTTGGTGATCACACGCAGGCGGGCCACGCCGGTGAGGTCGTTGTCCCACTTCACCGGGTCATTGCCGTACATGCCGTCGAGGTAAGCCGTATACAGGTTGTCGTCAGCCAGTGCGCTTTCGACTTCGGCGGCGCACTTGAGGGCTTTCTTCAACGTCCATTGGGGCGGGATACCCGCATGGACCAGGGCGATGTTGCGGCCTTCGTCGTAATGCATGATTTTTTGGCGACGCAGCCAGTCGAGCAGCTCGACGCGATCGGGCGCATCAAGGATTTCCCGCAAGGTATCGCCCTTTTTCAGACGCTCGATGTTATTGCCGGCGGCCAGCAGGTGCAGGTCGTGGTTGCCCAGTACGCACACCAGGGAATCACGCAGGTTATAGAGATAGCGCAGGGTTTCCAGGGACTGAGGGCCACGGTTGACCAAATCCCCCACCAGCCACAGGCGATCCTCAGCCGGGTCGAAGGCTACGCGCTCCAGCAGGCACTTGAGGGGCTCCAGGCACCCTTGCAGGTCACCGACCGCGTACGTCGCCATCAGTGCAGGGCTCCGGGCACCGCGAGGCGGAAGGGCTTGATGGTGGCGTCGAACAAGTGGCCATCGGTGGCCTTCATTTGATACGAACCTTGCATGGTGCCGACTTTGGAGGTCATCACCGTGCCACTGCTATAGGTATGGCTGGCACCGCTGTCGATCAAGGGTTGCTGGCCCACCACGCCGGCGCCGCGCACTTCCTCGACCTGGCCATCACCGTCAGTGATCACCCAGTGCCGTGACAGCAGCTTGGCCGGTACCAGCCCGTTGTTTTTCACTGTGACGGTGTAGGCAAAGGCGAAACGGTTGTGTTCAGGTTGCGATTGGTCCGCCAGGAAGCGGGTGACGACGCTGACGTCGATCTGGTAGCGAGGATCGGACATGCAAGAGGCCTTAAAAGCGGAGGACAGCAGATGCGGCTCAGTCTAGGCCATCAGGTGGGCACTAGGCCAGACATGCCGTCTGGGATAACGTGATCCAAAATGTGGGAGGGGCTTGCTCCCGATAGCGGTGTGTCAGTTGAAAATATATCCACTGATACTCCGCTATCGGGAGCAAGCCCCTCCCACATTTGGATCATGTTGTCCTTTTGTCTTATTCCGCCGTCGGAGCAGGCTGGATAGCCAGCTGGTCGGCCAGGCGTACAAATGCGGCCAGGTCCAACTGCTCGGGGCGCAGGCTGCCATCGACGCCGGCGGCCTCGATTTCAGCGGTGCTCAGCAGGGCCTTGAGGGTATTGCGCAGGGTCTTGCGACGTTGGTTGAACGCTTCGCGTACCACCCGTTCCAGCAATTTATGGTCCTTGGCCGGATGTGGCAGCACGGCGTGAGGCACCAGGCGCACGATGGCCGAGTCGACCTTGGGCGGCGGGTTGAACGCGCCAGGACCCACGTTGAACAGGTGCTCCACACGACAATGGTACTGGACCATGATCGACAACCGGCCCCAATCGCCGCCGCCAGGCCCGGCAGCCAGGCGTTCCACCACTTCTTTTTGCAGCATGAAGTGCATGTCGCGGATGATCCCGGCGTTGTTCAGCAGGTGGAAAATCAGCGGCGTGGAGATGTTGTATGGCAGGTTACCCACTACCCGCAGGCTATTGGGCGCGGCGTTGAGGCTGTTGAAATCGAACTTCAGTGCGTCGCCCTGGTGCAGGTTGAAGTTGGGCTTGCCGGCGAACTGCTGGTTGAGGATCGGGATCAGGTCCTTGTCCAGCTCTACCACGTCCAGTTGCCCGCCACTGGCGAGTAAGCCCTGGGTCAGCGCGCCCTGGCCCGGGCCGATTTCCAGCAGGCGGTCCTCGGGTTTGGCATGGATGGAGCGCAGGATGCGGTCGATCACGCCAGCGTCGTGCAGGAAGTTCTGCCCGAAGCGCTTGCGCGCCCGGTGTTGGTAATGCTCAGTCATATACGGGTCTCGGCCATCTGATAGGCGGTTTCCAGGGCCACGTGCAGGCTGCCGGTATCGATCTTGCCGCTGCCCGCCAGGTCCAGGGCGGTGCCATGGTCGACGGAGGTGCGGATGATCGGCAGGCCCAGCGTCACGTTGACTGCGGCGCCGAAGCCTTTGTATTTCAGCACGGGCAGCCCCTGGTCATGGTACATCGCCAGCACTGCGTCGCAGTGCTCCAGATATTTGGGGGTAAACAGAGTGTCTGCGGGCAGTGGACCGCGCAGGTCCATGCCTTCTTGGCGCAGGCGCTCTAATGTCGGTTCAATGATGTCGATTTCTTCATGGCCCAAGTGACCGCCCTCACCGGCGTGGGGGTTGAGCCCGCAGACCAGGATACGCGGTTGGGCAATGCCGAATTTCTGTTGCAGGTCGGCGTGCAGGATGCGCGTGACACGCTCGAGGCGCTCGGCGGTAATGGCGTCGGCGATTTCACGCAGCGGCAGATGAGTCGTCACCAAGGCGACGCGCAGGCCGTGGGTGGCGAGCATCATGACTACTTGAGCGGTGTGGGTCAGCTCGGCGAGGAATTCGGTATGGCCGGAGAAGGCGATGCCGGATTCGTTAATCACGCCTTTGTGTACCGGAGCGGTGATCATGCCGGCGAAGTCACCGTCGATACAGCCTTGGCCCGCACGGGTCAGGGTTTCCAGCACAAACGCCGCATTGGCCTTGTCCAGTTGCCCGGCAACAACCTTGGCGTGCAGCGGGGTATCCCACACATACAGGCTGCCTGCAGGCGCCGGCAGGTCAGGCCAGTTGCCCGGCGCTACGTCCAGCAGGGTGACAGCCACACCCAGTTGCGCGGCCCGCTCGAGGAGCAGGTCGCGGCTGGTGATGGCAATCAGGGGGTGTGGCTGGAGTTGCGAGGCAAGCAACAGGCAAAGGTCTGGACCAATGCCTGCCGGCTCGCCGGGTGTCACCGCGAAACGCTGGGGTTTCACTGGGTGGCCTGGTCGGTGCCTGTTTGCTCGGCGCCTGGCAGCTTGTTTTCTACATAAGCTTCGTCACGGATCTGACGCAGCCAGGTTTGCAGCTCTTCGTCGTACTTGCGGTTACGCAGTACGGTCAGGGCTTGCTGCTCGCGGGCCTGGTTGGTGTTGTCCGTGGCGCGACGGCCAAGGACTTCCAGCACATGCCAGCCGTATTGGGTCTTGAACGGTTTGGACAACACGCCTTGCGGGGTGTCGGCCATGACCTGTTGGAACTCTGGTACCAGGGCTTTTGGGTCGATCCAGTTCAAGTCGCCGCCGTTGAGGGCAGAACCTGGATCTTCCGAGAAACTTTTGGCCAGGGTGGCGAAGTCTTCACCGTTTTCGATGCGGTCGTAGATCTTCTGCGCCAGTTCCTTGGTTTGTGCCTCGGTGCGGATTTCGCTTGGTTTAACCAGGATATGACGAACATGTACTTCGTCTTTCAGCGAGGTCTCGCCGCCGCGCTTGCCCAGCAGCTTGAGGATAATGAAACCGCCTGGCGTACGTGCCGGTTGGGTGATGTCACCCACGTTCATGGCGCTCAGTTCACGGTCGAACGGAGGTGGCAGTTGCGCGGCCTTACGCCAGCCCATGTCACCGCCGTCCAGCGCGTTATCGCTGCCGGAGACGGCGATCGCGGTCTGGGCAAAGTCAGCACCGGCCTTCAGACGGTCGTATACCGCTTGAGTCTTGGCGGCTGCGGCGTTGAGTTGCTCGGCGCTGGCGCTGTCTGGCGTCGGGATCAGGATATTGGCCAGGTGCAGTTCTTCGGAGAGCTGCATCTTGCCAAGGTCCGAGGCCAGGAAGTTCTTCACTTCCTGTTCGGACACCTGGACTCGTTCGGCCACGCGGCGCTGGCGCACACGGCTGATGATCATCTCGCGCTTGATTTGCTCACGGGCGTCCTCATAGGACAACCCGTCGTGAGCCAGGGCGGCGCGGAACTGATCGATGCTCATGTTGTTGCGTTGAGCGATGGTGCCGACGGCCTGGTTCAGTTCTTCATCCGAGATTCGGATACCGGAGCGTTCGCCGATCTGCAATTGCAGGTTTTCGACGATCAGACGCTCCAGCACCTGGGGTTCCAGGACACTGGTCGGTGGCACGCCACCGCCACGCTTGGCGATGGTTTGCTGTACTTCCTTGACCCGTTGGTCCAACTGGCTCTGCATGATCACGTCGTTGTCGACGATGGCCGCTACTTTATCCAGCTGTTGGACCGCGGCGTGTGCCGTCACAGTACCCAGGAACAGCGCGCCCAGCACTAGCGGGCGCAAACACTCAGAAAGCTTTGTCTTCACGTTCACGATAACCTTCAATGCCTTTGTCGAGGAAGCTCTCTACCTTGGCGCCGGTCAGGCCGCCGAGTCCTTTAAGGACGATCTGGAGGAAGAGCCCGTGGTCACCCTTTTCGTTCTGCGGGGCGATCTGGCTGTATTCGTCGTTGGAAACCCAGTAGCGGTTGATGACGCGCAGTTTCCAGCAGCAGTTGTCGTATTCGAAACCGCCGAAGGCTTCCAGGGTGCGGTTGCGGGCATAGTCATACTGCCAGCGGGTGATCAGGTTCCACTGCGGAACGATCGGCCACATCATCGAGAAGTCGTGTTGCTGGATTTTGTAGTAATCCTTCACGAAGTTTGGATCACCTTCCTGGCCGAAGTCACCACCAAACTGCCATTTGCCGGTCAGCTGGTTGTAGACCACTTGGTCGTTACGATAGCGGTAGCCGAGGTTGACCACCTTGTTCGGGTTGTCTTCCGGCTGGTAGTGGAACATTGCGCTGCCGGAGCGAGGGCTATGGCTATCGGTATCCCAGTTGTAGTCGGCAGTTGCGCGCCAGTCGCGGTTGAAGCGAAACTCGTATTCCAATGCGATTGGAGAAACATTGGAGTGCGCATCATCGCGCGTCTTGGCATCAACGCCTGGCAATTGAACTTCACGGTCCTTGAAGTACACCGCTTGACCGATGGATGCACGCTGACGTTCGAAGCCATTTTCTTCGATCCAACGGCTGGTAAGGCCGAAGGACAGCTTGTTCTCGTCACCGATGCGATCGGAACCGCTGAAGCGGTTATCGCGGAATAGCGAGGAGTAGCTGAAAGAGTTTTCGCTGGTGTCGAAGACCGGAATGTCACTTTGGTCTTTGTTCGGCACATAGAGGTAGAACGCGCGAGGTTCGAGTGTCTGGTTGTAGTCTTTGCCGAACCAATTGGTCGTGCGGTCGAAATACAGGCCGCTGTCGATGCTGGCGATAGGCACAGAGCGATCTTGCGAGCTGTTAAACGTCTGGCCGGCCAGGGCCATTTGGTCCTTGCCTTTACCATCTAGATCCAGGTCATATTTGGTATAGACGTACTTCAACTTCGGCGTGATAAAGCCGTAGCTCCAGTTCATCGGGTACGAGACGGCTGGCGCAACGTTGAGACGGGTACCGTTTGCACGGGTCAGACCTGTCACGTTTTCATCCAGGCGTCTCTCGCCGATGGTGCCATCCGCATTAAACGGGCCACCATCTTGGTCGCGAACTCTACCGCTGCGCAAGTCACGATCGAACCTTACTGCTTCGGTCTCATAAGAGAAGTTCAGCCCAGCTGGTTGAAACGGGAGGGTACCGTTAAATGTAATTTGCGGTAGTCGATCATACGGAGTGATCTGGGAAATCGTCGCCAATTGCATCGACTGGACATTCAGACGGGCCTGATAGGAGTCCCCGCGATAGGTCAAAGCACCTTGCTGATTCAGGAAGTCCTGGCTCTGAACGCCTTCCTGATAGGACTTCAAGTCCTGGAAGTAGAACGGATCGCTGATCTTGGTGTAATCAACCAGTGTCGACAAGCGTGAATCCAGCCCACCCCGATGCTGCCAATTGAGCATATAACGGGTTTTTTCGGAGTCGGTCTGCTTGCTTCGCTCGTCGTTGTCGTCGTTGAGATACGCCCCACCAAACTGCCCTTCACTGGACTTGGTCAGGTAGCGGAATTCGCCTTCCATCAACAAGCCGCGCTTGGTCATGTATTGCGGGTACAACGTAGCGTCATAGTTCGGCGCCAGGTTGAAGTAGTACGGCGTCACCAGGGTGAAGCCCGTCTCGCCACCGGTGCTGAAGCTCGGCGGCAGGAAGCCGGATTGACGACGGTCGTCGATCGGGAAGTAGATGTAAGGGGTGTACAGGATCGGGATGTTCTTGACCCGCAACGTCGCGTTGGTGGCTGTACCGAAACCGGTGGCCGGGTTCAACGTGATGTTGTTGCCCTTGAGCTGCCAGGCGTTGCTGTCTGGCTCGCAGGTGGTGTACGTACCGTCCTTGAGACGGATGATCGCGTTCTCGGCACGCTTGGCGTACAGCGCGTTACCGCGGATGCGTGACTTGTGCATCACGTATTCGGCGTTGTCGATCTGGGCGGCGCCGGTGTCCAGCTGCACTTCGGCATGGTCGCCGACGATCAGTGCGCCGTTGTCGCGCAGACGCACCTTGCCGTTCAGCTCGCCACGGTTCTCGGCCTGGTACAGGCTGGCTTCGTCCGACTCCAGCTGCATGCTGCCCTGGCGCATGACCACGTCACCGGCCAGGGTCGCAACCTGCTGCTCCTGCTCGTAACGAGAGGCCTTGGCGCCGATGAAGGTCGGCGCATCGCTCTTGTTCGTCTTGTCGTTCATGCCAGGACGAACAGGCTCGATGTAGGCACCACTGCAGTAAGGACCGGTTTCGGCCAGCTGCGCTGCGGTCAGCTTCTCGCGAGGCACCCAGTCCAGGTGGCTGTAGTCGGCGCTGCGCGAACGCAGGCCACGGCCCTTGGCTTCGGTGACCAGCATGGTCTTCGGCTCGGCGTCGACCTTGCCGCCGGCTTCGCCTTGCGGCGTGCCGTTGGCCGAGCTGACGGCGGAACCGTCATGTACCGGACGCGGCGGCAGCGGGGCGGCGGCGGTCTTCGGCGCACAATCCCAGGCACCCGAAGCGGAGACCGAGCAGTCATACTGCTCAGCGGCGACCACGTGTGAAGTGGCGAAAGGTTGCATGGCCAGCAGACTGCCGGTTACCAGCAACGGAAATTTTCTACGAAACGCGGGGGATTTCAATGCCATCTTATTAGTCCGGGCTTCCTGCGTGCCATCTGCCCGCGGTTTGGGCCGCACGCCTCTCGATGGTCTGAAAAAGATGCGTGATAATAAAGCATGCCCCGCTTGACGGCTAGCGCCGTCGGAGACCTCTGTAATGCCCGAGCAAGATCTACGTTTACAACAGCTGGAAGTCTGGCTGGATGAGCAGTTGCCAATCCTATTCAACGCTCAGGACTGGGGCGCCGTGCCCCCGGCCACATTGACCGCGGCCAGCAGTGACGCGAGTTTCAGGCGTTACTTCCGCTGGGAGGGCGGTGACCATACGTTCGTTGTCATGGACGCGCCACCTCCCCAGGAAAACTGCAAACCTTTCGTCGATATCGCGCATCTGCTGGCGAAATCGGGAATAAATGTGCCGAAAATTTATGCAGAAGATTTGCCCCGTGGCTTTCTTTTGCTTAATGACCTGGGCAGAAAAACCTATCTGGACGTGATTGACGGTGAAAACGCCGATCAGTTATTTGCCGATGCCATCGATGCGCTGCTGGCGTTTCAGCAACTGCCGATGGACCAGCCACTGCCCAGCTACGACATGGCCTTGTTGCGCCGCGAGCTGGAATTGTTCCCGGAGTGGTACGTACGCCGACACTTGGGAATCGACTTTGACACCGAGCAACAGGCCCTCTGGCAGCGTGTCAGCGAGCAGTTGATCGACAGTGCCCTGGCGCAGCCCAAGGTGCTGGTGCATCGCGACTATATGCCGCGCAACCTGATGATCAGCGAGCCCAGCCCTGGCGTGCTGGATTTCCAGGACGCGGTCTACGGCCCGGTAACCTACGACATTACCTGCCTGTTCAAGGACGCCTTCCTCAGCTGGCCCCAGGCCCGAGTGAGAGAATGGCAGCGTGGCTATTGGCAACGCGCCGGGCAGCTGGGGATTCCCGTACAGGATGACTTTGAAGATTTCCTGCGTGCCAGCGACCTGATGGGCGTGCAGCGCCACCTCAAGGTTATCGGCATCTTTTCGCGCATTTGCCACCGCGACGGTAAGCCACGCTACCTGGCGGACGTGCCGCGCTTCTTCGCTTATATAGACGCCGTGCTCGCCGACCGGCCTGAGTTGAGCGAACTGGGCGAGCTGCTTGCCAGCCTTCGCCAACCCGCCGAGGCGAGCGTATGAAGGCCATGATCCTGGCGGCGGGCAAAGGCGAGCGGATGCGTCCGCTCACGCTGCATACGCCCAAGCCGCTGGTGCAGGCCGGTGGCAAGCGCCTGATCGAATATCACCTGGAAGCGCTGACCAAGGCCGGCTTCACCGATATCGTGATCAACCACGCCTGGCTCGGTCAACAGATCGAGAGTTACCTGGGCGATGGTGCGCAGTTCGGCCTGCGCATCCGCTATTCACCGGAGGGCGAACCGCTGGAAACCGGCGGCGGGATTTTCCAGGCCCTCCCGTTACTGGGGGATGAGCCGTTCCTGGTGGTCAATGGCGATATCTGGACCGACTACGATTTCGCCCGGCTCAAGCAACCGCTCAAGGGCCTGGCGCATCTGGTGATGGTCGACAACCCGGCGCATCACCCCTCCGCAGGTGATTTCCGTCTGGATCATGGTGTGCTTCATGATGCGGCGCCCGGTGCCGATAACCTGACCTTCAGTGGCATATCAGTGCTAGACCCTCAATTGTTCGCGGGTTGCAGCGCGGGTGCCTTCAAGCTGGCCCCGCTGTTGCGGGCGGCCATGGCTAAAGGGCTGGTAACGGGAGAACACATGACAGGACGTTGGATTGATGTCGGCACGTTGGAGCGCCTGGCACAGGTCGAAACTCTGCTGACAGCGGGGCAGTAGGATGTTGTGGCCAGGGACGCTGATTGGCGCCGGGGCTGGCTTTGCCATTGCCAGTATCCCGGGGGCATTGTTGGGTGCATTGCTGGGGCAGGCATTGGATCGTCGCCTGCAGCTGCACAGTTGGGCGCAGTTGCGCGAACGCCTGGGCGGGCGGCCGGCATTGCGCAACGACGAATTGTTGTTTGTGCTGTTGGGGCGGCTGGCCAAGAGTAATGGACGGGTTGTCGATGGGCATATCCAGCAGGCGCGTCAGGAAATGCGTTCGTTGGACATGAGCGAGCCGGCCCAGCGCCGCGCCATCATGGCATTCAACCGTGGTAAATCCGGCAGTGTCCGTGTACGCAGCTACCTACGTGTACTCAAGGCCCAGCCCCATGCGGCGGAAGGCGTCTTGCGTGCTTGTTGGCGCATGGCCTGGGCGGACGGCCGGGCGGATGATGCCGAGCGCGACCTGATCGACCAGTGGGGCAAGTGGCTGGGCTGGACACCGCAACAACTCCAGGCGCTGGCAGTCGATTACGCGCCGGAGCGTAAGCCATTGGCGAGTCGTGGCGGGGCTTATCAGGAGGCGTTGCGGATTCTAGGCGTGACGGCAACTACCGAACCTTCAGTGATCAAGCGCGCCTACCGCCGCCTGCTCAGCCGTCACCATCCGGACAAGATCGCTGGCAGCGGTGCCAGCCCCGCGCAGGTACGGGAGGCGACGGAGCGCACCCGGGAGCTGCATAACGCCTATGCGTTGATTCGCGAGCGGCGGGATTTTCGCTGAGGCGATTGGCCTGAAAACCCCAGCTAATGTGGGAGGGGGCTTGCCCCCGATTGCGAGCTGTCAGCCAATGAATATGTTGACTGATACACCGCTATCGGGAGCAAGCCCCCTCCCACATTGGTCTATATTGATTTCGAATTTGTGATCAGTCGGCGCCGGCCTGCGGGCTCAGCCACCCACGAACCCGCCGATACAACTGTTCCTGCTCTGCTGCGCTATTGCCGGGCAAAGCCGTGAGTGATACCTGCTTATAGGCGTCATTTTTCGAGCGTTTGGCGGCCTGAATGCGTTCCTGGGCGTTTTTGCGTTCCTGGGCGCCATCTTGATAGAACACATCCGCCGTAGGCACTTTCAAGCTCGGCGCCAGTTGTTGCAGGTCTGGTTGACGGGCGGCGGGCGTCTTTCCGGCCACCATGACCAATTTCTGCACCTGCGAGGGCTGTTTCTCGCCCAGGTAACGTGCCGCCCACCAGGCGCCGGTGCCATGGCCGAGCAAGACCACGCTGCGGGCGCTCTGGGTCTGGGCAAAGGCGACGGCGGCATCGATACGGTCGAAGATGCGCTTGGCGTCGGTCTTGTCCTGTTCATCCGCGCCCGGTACCACCGCCGGGTCAGTACCTTCGGCCTCGGCGCTGGCGGCCTGTTCGACGGGTTTGGCCGCCGTGCTGCCCTCCTTGCTGCTGGTATCGACCGCAGCCTTGGGCGGCTCGATGACGCGTGGCGGCAGAGTGTCCACATTCACGTCCGGCAACGACAGGCTCAGGGTACCCCAGTGGGCGTCTGGTAACTTGCTCCGCAAGGGGGCGATGGCTTGCGGCCAGTCAGCGTTCTCTCCGGCCCCTGGCACAATAATCACCACACCTTCAGCTTCGGCACTGTTGGCAGGTTTCCAGAGTGCCAAAAACGAATCGCTGCCAGCCTGCAACTGTTGTTGTTCCTGTGGCGGCACCTGCCGTTCGAGCGCGCTGGCTTCTGCCTGGCTACGCTCGGGCAGGGGGTGGCGTTCAACCGGTTTTTCGTCTGCAGGCGCTGGCGCTTCGGCGGCCTGCACGGGCGGGGCGCTGGTCAATAGTAGCGATAGGCACAATGCTGACAGTGCCGAGTGGTGAGGAAAAAGCATCGTTAATTCCCGGCCAGAAGTGATTCCAGCAGCCTAATGGGTTGGTCGGTATTTGTCAGTGGCGTGAGGAGTGGTTTTCGCGTTCAACTCGTTATCGGCTGTTTGTAGTTTGCCTTGAAGGGTAGGGCGTCGTCTGAGCCCTCTGACCATTCAGCCAATGAATGGCAGACAACATCCTGTGGGCAGCTATTCTTGTGCCAGCCCAACATTAATAAGAGGCCGCGCACATGAGTACTTCCTCATTCAAGATCGCCCACAAACTGCTGACCGGCGCGGGCGCCATTGAACAACTGGCCGCTGAGCTCACGCGCCTGGATGTCGATAACCCGCTGATCGTCACCGATGCCGCGCTGGTCAAGTCCGGCACCGTAGCGTTGGCCCTGGAGCACCTGGGTGATCGCGCCTACGAAATTTTTGATCGTGTGCTGCCTGACCCGGAAATCGCCATCGTCGAAGACTGCATGCGTGCGTATCGCGAGGGTGGGCATGACGGTCTTATTGGCGTGGGCGGCGGCAGTGCCATTGATATTGCCAAGAGCGTGGCAGCCTATGCCGGCTACCACGGCGCGCTGGCGGACTTGTTCGGCGTCGACCAGGTGCCGCGTAAGGGCCCGCCGCTGATCGCCATCCCCACCACGGCCGGCACCGGCTCGGAAGTGACCAATGTGGCGATCCTCTCCGACAAGGCCGCACAGCTGAAAAAAGGCATCGTCAGCGACTACCTGCTGCCGGATGTGGCGCTGATCAGCCCGCAAATGACCCTGACCTGCCCGCGCAGCGTCACTGCCGCCAGTGGTGTGGATGCCTTGGTGCATGCCATCGAATCCTACCTGTCACTGAATGCCTCACCGATTACCGACGCCCTGGCCATCGGTGCGATCAAGTTGATTGCCCGCGCGCTGCCCAAGGCTTACGCCAACCCGGCCAATCTGCAGGCCCGTGACGACATGGCCACCGCCAGCCTCATGGCCGGCATGGCCTTTGGTAACGCTGGGGTCGGCGCCGTGCATGCGCTGGCGTATCCGCTGGGTGGGCGCTTCAATATCGCCCATGGTGTGAGCAATGCGCTGCTGCTGCCCTATGTGATGCATTGGAACAAATTGGCATGTGTTGAACGAATGCAGGATATTGCTCAGGCCATGGGTGTGAACGTGGCCGGTTTGAGTGTCAACGATGCTGCCGACCGTGCCGTGGAGGCCATGACGCGCTTGTGTGCCGCAGTGGAGATCCCGGCGGGGCTGCGCAGTTTCGGAGTGCCCGAGGATGCCATTGCGTCCATGGCCACGGAGGCGGCAGGTATCGAGCGCCTGATGCGCAATAATCCGCGTCAGCTCAGCGCGGCGGATATCGAGAAAATCTACCGAGCGGCTTATTAACCATTGAGATAGGTCACCGTGCGCGCAGCAAAGCATGAGGTATACAATGCGCGCCATCGTGATTTAGCTCAAAAAGGTGCGTCATGCAGCCCTTCGTCATCGCTCCATCGATTCTCTCCGCCGACTTCGCCCGCCTGGGTGAAGAAGTGGACAAAGTGTTGGCCGCCGGCGCCGACTTCGTGCACTTCGATGTCATGGACAATCACTACGTGCCCAACCTGACCATCGGCCCGATGGTCTGCGCCGCGCTGCGCAAGTACGGCATCACCGCACCGATCGACGCGCACCTGATGGTCAGCCCGGTGGACCGCATCATCGGCGACTTCGTTGAGGCCGGCGCGACCTACATCACCTTCCACCCGGAGGCATCGTTGCATGTCGACCGTACCCTGCAACTGATCCATGAAGGCGGCTGCAAGGCCGGTCTGGTGTTCAATCCGGCCACCCCGCTGAGCGTGCTTGAGTACGTGATGGACAAGGTCGACATGGTCTTGCTGATGAGCGTCAACCCAGGCTTCGGCGGACAGAAGTTCATCCCGGGCACCCTGAACAAGCTGCGCGAAGCTCGCGCACTGATCGATGCGTCCGGCCGCGATATCCGCCTGGAAATCGACGGTGGGGTTAACGTCAACAACATCCGTGAGATCGCTGCTGCTGGCGCTGATACCTTCGTGGCTGGCTCAGCAATCTTCAACGCCCCGGACTACCAGGCCGTCATCGACAAAATGCGCGCCGAACTGGCGCTGGCGCGTCCATGAGCGGCTTTGAGCAGTTGTTCCCCGGCAAACTGCCACGGCTGGTGATGTTCGATCTGGACGGTACCTTGATCGATTCGGTGCCCGACCTGGCGGCGGCGGTGGATGAGATGCTGCTCAAGCTGGGACGCAAGCCGGCGGGGGTCGAATCGGTGCGTGAATGGGTGGGCAACGGTGTGCAGATGCTGGTGCGCCGGGCCCTTGCCAACCATATCTACGCCGAAGGCGTGGATGACGTCGAGGCCGAACATGCCCTGGAGTTGTTCAATGTGGCCTATGAAAATGGCCATGAGCTCACCGTTGTCTACCCCGGTGTACGTGACACGCTCAAATGGTTGAGCAAGCAGGGTGTGGAAATGGCCTTGATCACCAACAAGCCGGAGCGTTTTGTCGCACCCTTGTTGGACCAGATGAAGATCGGTCGTTATTTCCGCTGGATCATCGGTGGCGACACCTTGCCGCAGAAGAAGCCTGACCCGGCTGCGCTGTTCTTCGTGATGAAAATGGCCAATATCCCCGCGTCCCAATCATTGTTTGTCGGCGATTCGCGCAGCGATGTGCTGGCGGCAAAGGCCGCCGGAGTCAAGTGCGTGGCCCTGAGCTACGGCTACAACCATGGGCGGCCGATTGCAGAAGAATCGCCGGCCCTGGTGATTGACGACCTGCGACTGTTAATCCCCGGTTGCCTGGAAGCGGGCGCTGAGATAACGTTGCCCGACATTGATCCGTCCCCTTCTGGAAACGTCATCGTGGTGGTCACTCGCAAACTCTGGATGAAAGTCATCAAGGCCCTGGCCCGCTGGCGTTGGCGCGCCTGACTGATCCTCGCCGCGCTGCGGCACGTTTGCCTACCTGACCGTTTGTCCCTCATGCCACGAGGCACCCCATGATCCGTGAAGAATTCCTGCGTTTGGCCGCTGCCGGCTATAACCGTATTCCCCTGGCCTGCGAAACCCTGGCCGACTTCGATACGCCACTGTCGATCTACCTGAAACTGGCCGACGAGCCCAATTCCTACCTGCTCGAGTCGGTACAGGGCGGCGAGAAGTGGGGCCGTTACTCGATCATCGGCCTGCCATGCCGCACCGTGTTGCGGGTACACGACCATCATGTGAGCATCACCCATGACGGCGTCGAGATCGAAAGCCATGACGTAGAAGACCCGCTGGCCTTTGTCGAAACCTTCAAGGCACGCTACAACGTGCCAACTATTCCTGGCCTGCCGCGTTTCAACGGTGGCTTGGTGGGGTATTTCGGCTACGACTGCGTGCGTTATGTAGAAAAGCGCCTGGGGAAATGTCCGAATCCGGACCCTTTGGGTGTACCGGACATTTTGCTGATGGTGTCCGACGCGGTGGTGGTGTTCGACAACCTTGCCGGCAAGATGCATGCGATTGTTCTCGCCGACCCTGCCCAAGAGGCCGCCTTCGAGCAAGGCCAGGCCAGCCTTGAAGCGTTGCTGGAAAAACTGCGCCGGCCGATCACCCCGCGTCGCGGCCTGGACCTCAGCCGACCACCGGCGGCCGACCCGGTGTTCCGTTCCAGCTTTACCCAGGCCGACTACGAGCGTGCGGTCGACACCATCAAGGAATATATCCTTGCCGGTGACTGCATGCAGGTGGTGCCGTCGCAACGTATGTCCATCGACTTCAAGGCTGCGCCGATTGACCTGTACCGGGCGCTGCGTTGCTTCAATCCGACCCCCTACATGTACTTCTTCAATTTTGGCGACTTCCATGTCGTAGGCAGTTCGCCGGAAGTGCTGGTACGTGTCGAAGACAACCTGATCACCGTTCGCCCGATCGCCGGTACTCGCCCGCGCGGCGCGACCGAAGAGGCGGATGTGGCGCTGGAAGAAGACCTGCTCAGCGACGATAAGGAAATCGCCGAGCACCTGATGCTGATCGACCTGGGCCGCAACGACACCGGGCGTGTCTCTGAAATCGGCTCGGTGAAACTGACCGAGAAGATGGTCATCGAGCGCTATTCCAACGTGATGCATATCGTGTCCAACGTCACCGGCGAACTGAAAGCCGGATTGACGGCGATGGATGCGTTGCGGGCGATCTTGCCGGCGGGCACGCTGTCGGGTGCGCCGAAGATCCGCGCCATGGAAATCATCGATGAACTGGAGCCGGTCAAGCGTGGTGTCTATGGCGGTGCCGTGGGGTATTTTGCCTGGAACGGCAATATGGACACTGCGATTGCGATCCGCACCGCGGTGATCAAGGACGGCGAGCTGCATGTGCAGGCCGGAGGAGGGATTGTGGCTGACTCGGTGCCGGCCCTTGAATGGGAAGAAACCCTGAACAAGCGCCGGGCGATGTTCCGTGCCGTGGCGCTGGCAGAGCAAACTCCGCAAGACTAAAGCTGAAATAAAAAATGTGGGAGCGGGCTTGCCCGCGATGGCGGTGTGTCACTCGAGATATTCAGTGACCGATCTACCGCCATCGCAGGCAAGCCAGCTCCCACATTTGTTTTGTGCAGTATTTAGAAATCCAGACTGACCCCGACATTGACCCCTTGCTGGGTCAAATTGTCATCCTTCCTGAGGTTATACGCCGCCCGCAACGCCAGGTCCTGAGTCAGCTTGTGGCTGACACCCAGGCTCAAGCGGTCAGAGTTGCTGCGAGGCGTATACCCGTCCAGCTTGAAGTCGATTCCCTGTACGCTGTTGAGCGAAATATTCACCTTCTGTGTGTCATTTTCGAACTCGTGTTCGTGAGCCACTTCGCCGAACACCTGGGTTTGCGGTGTGATGCGGTAGCTGCCCTGCAGGCCGACGCCAAGACGCTTGGAGTCGCGTTGTTGATCATCGAAGGTCAGTGCGGTGGAGCGACTGTTTTTTTCCGAATAACCATTCACTTCGACGCGTGCATAATCGGCGCTGATGAACGGCGACAGGTGCCAGTCGCTGCCCGGTGCAGCAAGGTCGTAGCCCAGCCGGCCGCTAAAGGCCCAGAGCCAGCCATCGGTATCGCCTTTTTCGGACGCTTCGTTCACGCCCAGGGCGAACTTGCGCTTGAGGCTGTCGAAGTCCAGTTTGCCGCCGGTCACGGCGGCATCGGCCCACCATTGATTTTGCTGGTATTGAGCGAAGGCCGTGCCCATGTAGCTGTTGAGCTTGTAGTCCGAATCGTTGGTGCCAGCTTCCAGTGTCTGTCGATACAGGCCGGCGGCAACCCCTACGCGCCAGTTTTCATCGAGCCGGTAGCTGCCGCCGATATTCAGGTTGTAGCCGCTGCCGTCGCCACTGGCCGAACTGCTCTGGTCGTCGAAATCCAGACGCTGCCCACCGCCGGCCACGATTGCACGCCATTGACCGACGGCTTGCCAGTTGCCGTTGTCTGCTTGCCATTGATTGCGTAGCTCGTCCTGGTGGGCGCGCAATGTGCCTTGGGCCATTTCCGGCAGTAAGGTCAGCTCCCAGGGCGCCGCCAGCAGTGAATAGGCATAGTCGGCAATCAACCGTTGTCCCGCCACCGTGGGGTGGACCGAGTCGTTGTAGATCAGCTTGGTCGGGTCCGGGTTGGTGCCGCCGATGCCATAGGTTGGGTTGGCGGTACAACTGTTTCCGCTGAAACAGGTACCGGTCAGATTCTGCCCAGTGGCCAGGCCGAAGCGCGCTGGATCGGCGAAGGCTTCCTTCAGCAACAACGGGATATTCAAAGGGATAACCTGGGCGTCGACGTACGACAGGCGCTGGACCAATGACTGGTTGAATATAGTGCTCAGGGCCGAGGTTGCGGCCTGCTGCGGGGTGCCATTGATGGCGGGTGTCAACCCAAGGTCGGGCAACATCCACACCATGATGTAACGCGCACCGGCTTGTTGCAGCGCCTGGGCGCTGTCAGCCAGGCGCCCGCCGGCGGCGACCGCTTGCTCGGGGCTCAGTACGCGACCTTGGAGGAAGTCATTGCCGCCGCCGGAGAGAAAGTACAGTGCATTGGGGTCGGCCCGTCCGCCGTTGGCTGGCAGATATCCCTGGCGGCTGCGCAAAACTGTACCCGCACCAGGGTTGCCGGGTGGGATGGCGGCATCTGAAACCGAGGTAATGGAGTCGAGGATATCGTCGGTACGGTAGCCACCGACGGCCCAGTTGTTGCCATCTGGCAACCCCTGGGCTGCGCGAACCGGTGAGGTGGAGGCGTTCAAGTCGTTGGGGGCTACTCCCAGTTTCGCGCCCAACAGGGTCGATGAAACCAGGCCGTATTCACCCTGGAATGTCGGGCCTGTGCGGTTGGTAAAGCGTAGCGTGGAGCCATTCGAGCCATCGGGAAACTGGCCCGCATCGGCCAGGCTGTCACCAAAAACCACCATCGTTGAATACGGTGACGGCGCTGCGAACGCCTGGGCGCATGCCAGTGACAAGAGACAGCTGGCAAGGGGCGCGAAAAATGCTGGTCTGAACATGCAAGGTTCCATTTGGTTGTTTTTGTATCGGAACTCAAACACTAGCAAAACTTCTGGAATTTTCTGTAGGGATATACCGAATTCGCCTACGTTCCCCCCCGTATTTGCTACTCCATATTGCACCGCTGGCTAGGCTACGTTACTGTGCCTGAACGTATGAATGAGACCCTCCCCGTGTTGATCATCAGCAAACTCTTGATGCGAGTAGTCAAGGCACACGCCCGTTGGCGTTGGCGCGCCTGACATTTTTCTCCGCCGGCCCGGCCGGACCTGTAACGATTTGCCTTCTTCACCCGTTGTCTGACGCCCCTTGCCGGCTACCCCCGGCAATCGGAACGTGCGTCTGGCAGCGGGTCACTCTCTAGGAAGGCCGTCATTTGAAATCAGTGAATTCAAGAGGCTTGAACCCCACATGTTGCTGATGATTGATAACTACGACTCCTTTACCTACAACGTTGTGCAATACCTTGGCGAGCTCGGTGCCGAGGTCAAGGTCGTGCGCAACGATGAACTGACCGTCGCCGAAATTGCCGCCCTGAATCCGGAGCGTATCGTGGTTTCGCCAGGCCCTTGCACGCCGACCGAAGCGGGCATCTCTCTTGAAGCCATCAGCTATTTCGCCGGCAAGCTGCCGATCCTGGGCGTATGCCTGGGCCATCAGTCCATCGGCCAGGCGTTTGGCGGTGACGTGGTACGGGCGCGCCAGGTCATGC
Organism: Pseudomonas sp. FBCC-B545; assembly: GCF_059134095.1. Lineage (NCBI taxonomy): Bacteria > Pseudomonadati > Pseudomonadota > Gammaproteobacteria > Pseudomonadales > Pseudomonadaceae > Pseudomonas > Pseudomonas sp. FBCC-B545. The sequence continues at coordinate 601,967 of NZ_CP101441.1, forward strand.
ATGGCAAGACCAGCCCGGTGTTCCATAAGGATCTGGGTGTGTTTCATGGCCTGAACCTGCCCGTGACGGTGACCCGTTATCACTCGCTGGTGGTCAAGCGCGAAACCTTGCCCGAATGCCTGGAGTTGACCGCCTGGACCCAGCTGGAGGACGGCTCGGTCGATGAGATCATGGGTCTGCGTCACAAGACACTGAATATCGAAGGGGTGCAGTTTCACCCTGAATCAATCCTGACCGAGCAGGGCTACGAGCTGTTCGCCAACTTTCTCAAGCAGAGCGGCGGCACGCGCTAAGGACTTTTCATGGATATCAAGACTGCCCTGAACCGTATCGTCGGCCATCTGGACCTGAGCACTGCCGAAATGAGCGATGTAATGCGCGAGATCATGACCGGTCAATGTACCGACGCGCAGATCGGCGCTTTTATGATGGCAATGCGCATGAAGAGCGAAAGCATCGATGAAATCGTCGGTGCGGTGTCGGTGATGCGTGAGCTGGCGGACAGGGTCGAACTCAAGACCCTCGACGGCGTTGTCGATGTGGTCGGCACCGGCGGTGACGGTGCGAATATTTTCAACGTGTCGACAGCCTCATCTTTTGTGGTGGCTGCCGCTGGCTGCACCGTCGCCAAGCATGGTAACCGTGCGGTATCCGGCAAGAGCGGCAGTGCCGATTTGCTGGAAGCGGCGGGTATCTACCTGAACCTCACGCCGGTACAAGTAGCACGCTGCATTGACAGCGTTGGCATTGGCTTCATGTTTGCCCAGTCCCATCACGGCGCGATGAAGCACGCTGCCGGCCCACGCAAGGACCTCGGCCTGCGTACCCTGTTCAACATGCTTGGCCCGCTTACGAATCCGGCCGGTGTGAAGCATCAGGTGGTGGGTGTGTTCAGTCAGGCGTTGTGCCGGCCACTGGCCGAAGTCTTGCAGCGTCTGGGCAGCAAGCATGTGCTCGTGGTGCATTCCAAGGATGGCCTGGACGAATTCAGCCTGGCGGCGCCGACCTTTGTCGCAGAGCTGAAGAACGATGAGGTCACTGAGTATTGGGTCGAGCCTGAGGACTTGGGTATGAAGAGTCAGAGCTTGCACGGCTTGGCGGTGGAAAGCCCGGCAGCTTCTCTGGAACTGATTCGTGATGCTCTGGGGCGCCGTAAGACCGAAAACGGTCAGAAGGCCGCGGAGATGATTGTTCTGAATGCTGGCGCGGCACTTTACGCAGCCGACCACGCCTATAGTCTTAAGGAAGGTGTCGCCTTGGCCCACGATGCGCTGCACACTGGTCTGGCTCGTGAGAAGCTCGAAGAGCTGGGAGCCTTCACTGCCGTATTCAAGATGGAGAATGAAGGATGAGTGTGCCGACCGTTCTGGAAAAGATCCTGGCCCGAAAGGCCGAAGAGGTGGCCGAGCGCCGCGCCCGCGTGAGCCTGGCCGAGCTGGAGGCGCAGGCGAAGGCCGCCGATGCGCCACGGGGTTTTGCCAATGCCTTGATCGCCCAGGCCAAGCTCAAGCAGCCGGCCGTGATCGCCGAGGTGAAAAAAGCCTCGCCGAGCAAAGGCGTCATTCGCGAAAACTTTGTACCGGCTGAAATCGCCGCCAGCTATGAGAAGGGCGGTGCGACTTGCCTGTCCGTGCTGACCGATATTGATTACTTCCAGGGTTCCGACCTGTTCCTGCAACAGGCTCGTGCTGCATGCAAGTTGCCGGTGATCCGCAAGGACTTCATGGTTGACCCTTACCAGATCGTCGAAGCCCGAGCCTTGGGCGCTGACTGCGTGTTATTGATCGTCTCCGCACTGGATGACGTGAAGATGGCCGAGTTGGCGGCGGTGGCCAAAAGCGTCGGTCTTGACGTACTGGTCGAAGTGCATGACGGCGACGAGCTTGAGCGCGCACTGAAAACCCTCGACACTCCGCTGGTGGGGGTCAACAACCGTAACCTGCATACGTTTGAAGTCAGCCTGGAAAATACCCTGGATCTGTTGCCGCGTATTCCCCGTGATCGCTTGGTGATTACTGAAAGTGGCATCGTCAATCGTGCCGACGTGGAGCTGATGGAAATCAGCGGCGTCTACTCGTTCCTGGTGGGCGAGACGTTCATGCGTGCCGAGAACCCAGGGGCGGAATTGCAACGCCTGTTCTTCCCAGAGCGTGGCGTGACAGTCAGCGGTTCGACATTAGACTGATCCAAATGCGCTAAAAATGTGGGAGGGGGCCTGCCCCGATAGCATTCCTTCAGTTGATGATCAGTCGGCTGACGGTTCGCTATCGGGGGCAAGCCCCCTCCCACATTGGGCCTTGTGTTTAATCTGAGAGGTAGGTGTTCGATGACTCAGCCCGTGATCATGACTGTAGAAGCGGGCCTTGCCGCCGAGCAGCAGCTGTTGGCAGCCGTTGGCGCGGGCGAGCAGGACTTCGGGCTGTTGTTCTGGCAGCCCAGCGATCAGGCGCTGGTCATGCCGCGCCGTTTGAGTCGGCTGCCGGCATTTGCGGTGGCCAGCCAAATCTCGGCGGATGCCGGTTGGCCGGTGTTGCTGCGGGAAACTGGGGGTGAACCCGTGCCGCAGTCCGCTGCCACGGTCAATATCGCCTTGGTGTATGCGCCGCCGCGCAGTGAGGGCGACCAAGGCCGCATCGAAACCGGTTACCAGCGCTTGTGCCAGCCGATCTGCGATTTTCTGCTCGAGTTGGGCGGCGATGCCTCCGTTGGCGAAATCGACGGAGCTTTTTGCGATGGTCGGTATAACGTTAATCTCAATGGCCGCAAGATGGTCGGTACCGCCCAGCGTTGGCGCCAAAGTGGCGGTCGTCCGGTGGGCTTGATCCACGGCGCCTTGTTGCTGGATAACGATCGTGAAGAACTGATCAATGCGGTCAACCGCTTCAATCAAGCCTGTGGCCTGGAACAGCGGGTGCGTGCCGAGAGCCATATCGCCCTGCACGAAGCGTTTCCCGCACCGGATGCGATCAGTCGGCTCGACAGGTTGTACCGTCAGATGCTGGCCAGCTTCCTGCCGGGTTAGCGGGTGCCGAATACCACCATCGTCTTGCCTTTGACATGTACCAGGTTGCGCTCTTCCAGGTCCTTGAGCACACGACCGACCATTTCCCGTGAACAGCCGACAATACGCCCGATCTCCTGGCGCGTGACCTTGATCTGCATGCCGTCGGGATGGGTCATGGCGTCGGGCTGTTTGCACAACTCCAGCAGGCAGCGCGCTACGCGACCGGTGACATCGAAGAACGCCAGGTCGCCGACCTTGCGCGTGGTATCACGCAGGCGTTGGGCGATCTGACCGCTCAGGGCATACAAGATATCCGGATCATGCTGGGCCAGTTCGCGAAATTTCGCATAGCTGATCTCGGCGACTTCGCACTCAACCTTGGTGCGTACCCAAGCACTGCGCTCCTGTTCCTTGCCCGCCTGCTCAAACAACCCCAACTCCCCGAAAAAATCTCCGGTGTTCAGGTACGCGATGATCATTTCGCGGCCGTCTTCATCCTCGATCAGGATGGTGACCGAGCCCTTGATAATGAAAAACAGGGTTTCTGAGCGCTCGCCGGCGCAGATGATGTTGTGCTTGGCCGGATGACGTCGGCGCTGGCAATGCATCAACAGCTTGTCGAGGTTCTTGATCTTGGGTGTGGGAGTAAGAGCAACCATGGTTGTTTCCCGAAAGACTGCGCGGTGTGGTTGGCGTTGTTTTTATCCAGTGGTCTCAATATTGATACGCACTGTAAAATCATGGCAATGCGCCATTGATTTGGCGCCAGCTTACCAGACACATTCTGCCTCGATTAGCGAAATTGCTTGGCAAACGCTGTGATTTATCAAATTCAGCCAGAGCGCTGCGGTTTTGAGGCCCTGTGCTAAGCTGGCGACCCTTTTTTAGCAGTGGAGTCTGGGCGATGAAGGCACGCATCCAATGGGCGGGCGAAGCCATGTTCCTCGGTGAGTCGGGTAGCGGTCATGTGGTGGTCATGGACGGCCCGCCGGAAGCCGGAGGCCGTAACCTTGGGGTGCGCCCGATGGAAATGTTGCTGCTGGGCGTCGGTGGTTGCAGCAATTTCGATGTGGTCAGCATCCTGAAGAAGTCGCGCCAGGCCGTGGAAAGCTGCGAAGCCTTTCTGGAAGCCGAGCGCGCCACTGAGGACCCCAAGGTATTCACCAAGATCCATATGCATTTCGTGGTCAAGGGCCGTGCGCTCAAGGAAGCCCAGGTCAAGCGTGCCATTGAGTTGTCCGCCGAGAAGTACTGCTCGGCGTCGATCATGCTGGGTGCCGCAGGTGTGGTCATCACTCATGATTACGAAATCATTGAGTTGGGCTGACTGCTGGAATCGCAGGCAAGAGAAAGGGCGCTGCGAGCGCCCTTTTTCGGGTTTGAATTTGACGCACTTTTAGATTCTATAGGTGCTTTTGGTCATGACCTTGGCCATCAGGCTCATTCCGAACCTCACCGGTGCTGGAAAACGGAAGCCGCCGGCGTCTAGAGCGCTTTCTGCATGGTGTTCTTCATCGATGCGCATCTGCTCAAGAATCGCCCGGGACTTTTCGTCTTCGGCCGGCAGCTGCTCCAGATGTTCATCCAGGTGCTTGCAGACCTGATGTTCCGTCGCGGCGACAAATCCGAGGCTGACTTTGTCGCTGATCAACCCGGCGGCAGCGCCGATACCAAACGACAAGCCATAAAACAGTGGGTTCAGAACGCTGGGGTGGCTGCCCAACTGGCGGATACGCTGTTCGCACCAGGCCAGATGGTCGATCTCTTCCTCGGCTGCATGCTCCATCGCTGCACGTACCTGCGGCAACTTGGCGGTCAGCGCCTGGCCTTGATACAGCGCCTGGGCACAGACTTCACCCGTATGGTTGATACGCATCAGGCCGGCCACGTGACGGGTATCCGTTTCGCTCAGCTGCGCATCGGGCTGCACGATGGCGGGCGATGGGCGGTAGGGTTGGCCGCTGAATGGCAGCAGTGTGCGCATGGCCATGTCGGCTTGCAGCAACAGACGGTCAATCGGCGAGTAGTGACGTTGGGTAGTCATGCTGACCTCCGGGAAGAATCTCGGCGGCCAGTTTACCGCAAGAGAGGGCGAAGCGTTTGCGCTGAGTCAATTCGACTCCGGCCCTCAGCCTGGCGGCCAGTTCATCTGACGCTGACCGAGCACATGCATATGGATGTGATAAACGGTCTGCCCGCCCAACTCATTGCAATTCATCACGACCCGAAAACCCTCTTCACAACCTAGCTCCAGGGCCAGGCGTTGGGCTGTAAAGAGGATATGGCCGGCCAAGGCCTTATCATCTTCAGTCAGATCATTCAGGGTGCGGACGGGCTTTTTCGGAATAACCAGAAAATGTACCGGCGCCTGCGGGGCGATATCGTGGAAGGCGAGGACTTGATCATCTTCGTAGATGATCTTCGCGGGTATTTCTCTGTTGATGATCTTGGTGAACAGAGTATCCACAGCTGTTTCTCCATTATGAAAATGCAGGGTGAGTGTACCCAGGCGATCAGCGCGGGCAATAGGCCTTGTTGATGGCGCCGGCAATCTTGCGGGTCAGCCAACGCGGGCTGAGGCGTGGGCTGAATGCGAGCCAGCGGTTGCGGCGCCCGGGAATGATGATGGCTTTGTTCTTTTCCAGCGCGCGCACAGTGTAGAGCGCGACTTCTTCCGGGCTCATCAGTTGCTGGCTGTGGTCAAGTTTCGCCGTATCCATCTGCGCGGTGCCGAAGAAGGCGGTGCGCGTAGGGCCCGGGCAAAGTACCGAGACCTTGATGCCACACGTCTTCAACTCTTCGCGCAAGCCTTCTGAAAAGTGCAGTACATAGGCTTTGCTGGCGTAGTAGCTGCTCATCCATGGGCCCGGTTGGAAGGCTGCGACCGAAGCAACGTTTAGAATCTGCCCGCCACCGTGCAGCGCCATGGCATTGCCGAGGGCATGGCACATGCGGGTCAGGGCCAGGATGTTGACTTCGATCAGGTCCTGCTCGGTCATCCAGTCCTGGGCCAGGAACGGCCCGCTGGTACCAATGCCGGCGCAGTTGACCAAAAGATCAATCTGTCGCTCGCCCTCTTCAAGCTCCAGCAAAAAACCGGACAAACGCAGCGGCTCGCCCAGGTCGCAGGCACGAAACAGCACCTCGACGCCGAAGCGTTGGGTCAATTCCAATGCAATGCTTTCCAACTGATCACGCTGGCGGGCCACCAGAATCAAGCTGCGGCCGCGTCGAGCCAGGGCTTCGGCCAAAGCCAGGCCGATGCCGCTGGAGGCACCGGTGATCAGAGCGTAACGGGTCATGCCTTTCTCCATCGCAACGCCGCCGACCTGTGACAGTGGCATCACAGGTGGCGGGCGTTTCTTCACTGTTCTGGAGAGTCTACAGGTTCGGCCGCGTCGTCAGCACTTTGCGCTGCGGCTTCATCCACAATCACGCTTTGGTCGACGTCTTCATCGGAGGTGATGGAGCTGCTTTCGTAACTGCTGTCCATATTGGCTTCAAGTTGGTCCAGATAACCGTTCATGCCCAGGGTCAGGCCGATGATGAGCATCAATGGAATAAACGCCAGCCACAGCGAGGCCAGGATTTTCACCGCAGTAGAGTTCGGTGGTGGCGGTGCGCCGTATTGGTTGGCACCCGCGTTCCCCGGCAATACCAGCAACAGGATAGGGAAAACGCTATTGACCAGTGGAACCAGGTTCAGCAAGTACAGCCAGCCAGACCAGCCCAGGTCGTGCAGGCGCTGCACACCGATTTGCACGCTCACCACGACGAGTCCAACAAATAGCGCGAAACCCAGCAGCGAGCCGAGAATGATGGCGATTGTTGGCGAGGCAGTCGCCACCGCGAAGCCGACGGTACTGATGATGCCAGCAGCCACAAGCATCGCGACGGTCAGTGCCAGCGTCCAGGCCAGGTAACGCAGGCGGCCTATGCGCCCGTTTATTGTGAATACCTTGAGGGTGGCGAACTCCGGCAAGTCATCGCCAACCGCAGCGCGTGGCGGGGCATAAGGTGAAGCTTCGGAGCGGGAAAAGTCGGAGCCAGGAGAGCTCGTCTCGTGGGTTTCGGCCAGGCTGAATGCTACGGGTTGTTCGGCTTCGATGCGTGCGTCGACCCCGGCGTTTTTCAATGCCGTCAGATAGGTTTCGGCATCGGGGCGGGAAAGGTCGCGTTTGAGCGCGACCGGGCGGCCGGTAAAGAGTTTTTCAATCGCCTCGACATCACTCTTGAACAGCTCGGCGAGGTTCAGCTTGGCGGTGGTGCTTTCGACACCCGGGAGCAAGGCTCCGTCAAACACAATCTTGAAACGGTTGTCGCTCATGCGGGCATCCTTGTCACTTAATCAGGGAGGGTGTGCAGGCCCGTCCAATCGGCGGGCCGTGCAGTGGGTCAGCGTGGCCAGCGCAGTTGCGCGGCATGCTCGCGTGCTTTGCGGTATTCGGCATCCAGGCGGGCGACGAGTTCATCGACGCTGGGTAAATCATCGATTTCACCGACGCCCTGACCGGCGGACCATACAGTTTTCCACGCTTTGGCCTCATCACTCAATGGTTTGAGTTTGGAGCCGAAATTGACTTCACCTTTGCCTTGCAGCGCGGCGAGGTCGAAACCGGCATTTTCCAGGCTCTGGCGCATAAAGCTCGCAGGTACGCCGGAGACTGCGGGAGTGTGCACGATGTCGGCGGCGCGCGATGTGAGCAGCATCTCTTTATAGGCATCTGGCGCGTGGCTTTCGGTAGTACCGATAAAGCGCGTGCCGAAATACGCCAAGTCGGCTCCCAGCAACTGGGCTGTGAGAATTTCGTGGCCGTGGTTGAGGCAACCGGCCAGCAGTAGGGTTTTGTCGAAGAATTGGCGAATTTCGGCAATCAGCGAGAAGGGACTCCAGGTGCCAGCATGGCCGCCGGCACCAGCGGCTACGGCGATCAGGCCATCGACGCCCGCCTCAGCGGCTTTCTCGGCATGGCGTCGGGTCGTGACGTCATGAAACACCAGGCCGCCGTAGCTGTGGACGGCATCTACCAATTCCTTCACCGCACCGAGGCTGGTAATGACGATAGGCACCTTGTGCTCCACACAGATCGCCAAATCGGCCTCCAGCCGGGGGTTGCTGTTATGCACGATCAGGTTCACGGCATAGGGCGCTGGGTTGTCCAGCTGCGCCAGGCCAGCTTCGATTTCTTCCAGCCAAGCCTTGAAACCGCTGCTCTCGCGTTGGTTGAGCGCCGGGAAGCTCCCAACCACCCCGTTGCGACAGCAGGCCAGGACCAGTTGCGGGTTGGAGATCAGAAACATCGGCGCAGCCACCACGGGCAGGCGCAGACGTTGTTCCAGCAAAGCGGGCAGCGACATTGGAGGTTCCCCGAGTAATTGAAGTTAGAACGGTTTGACCACGACCAAAATTACGATAGCCAGCAATATCAGAACCGGCACCTCATTGAACCAGCGATAAAAGACATGGCTACGGGTGTTCTCGCCACGGGCGAAGCGTTTCACCTGCGCGCCGCACATATGGTGGTAGCCGATAAGTAGCACGACCAAGGTCAACTTGGCGTGGATCCAGGCACCGGATTGGAAAATGCCTGGATTGAGCGCCAGCATCCAGATGCCGAAGACCAGTGTGGCAACCATCGCCGGCCCCATGATGCCCCGGTACAGTTTGCGCTCCATGACACTGAAGCGTTCTTTGCTGGCGGTGTCTTCGCTTTGAGCGTGGTAGACGAACAGTCGCGGCAGATAGAACAGCCCGGCAAACCAGCAGACGATGCTGACGATGTGGAAGGCTTTTATCCATAGATAGAGCATTTTAGTTATTCCCAGGTTCACGGTAACGAAGATAGTAGTGGCTCATGCGCCCGTACGTCACGTTGACGGTTGCCGCAGAACGATGCGGCCCCTATTATCGACGGCTTTCCAGTGGGTTCGTTGAGGGCAGGTTTATGGTCAAGGTCGGTATTGTCGGCGGCACGGGTTACACCGGTGTCGAATTGCTGCGTCTGTTGGCCCAGCATCCGCAGGCTGAGGTGGTGGTCATCACTTCCCGATCCGAAGCTGGGCTGGCCGTGGCCGATATGTACCCGAACCTGCGAGGCCACTATGACGGCTTGGCGTTCAGCGTGCCGGATATCAAGACCCTGGGCGCCTGCGATGTGGTGTTCTTTGCCACGCCTCACGGTGTTGCCCATGCGTTGGCGGGTGAGTTGTTGGCGGCCGGTACAAAGGTCATCGACCTGTCGGCGGACTTCCGCCTGCAGGATGCCGATGAGTGGGCCAAATGGTACGGCCAGCCCCACGGTGCGCCGCAGTTGCTGGAGGAGGCGGTCTACGGCCTGCCGGAAGTCAATCGTGAGCAGATCAAGCAAGCACGCCTGATTGCGGTGCCGGGTTGCTATCCGACTGCTACGCAACTGGGCTTCCTGCCATTGCTGGAAGCTGGTTTGGCGGATGCTTCGCGCCTGATCGCCGACTGCAAGTCGGGTGTCAGCGGGGCGGGGCGCGGCGCGGCGGTAGGTTCTCTGTACTCTGAAACGTCGGAAAGCATGAAAGCCTATGCGGTAAAGGGGCATCGTCACTTGCCAGAAATCCGCCAGGGGCTGCGTCGCGCTGCCGGCAAGGACGTGGGCCTGACCTTCGTGCCACACCTGACTCCGATGATCCGTGGGATTCACTCCACGCTGTATGCGACCGTTACTGACCGCTCGGTAGACCTTCAGGCATTGTTTGAAAAGCGTTATGCCAATGAGCCGTTCGTCGATGTAATGCCGGCGGGCAGCCATCCGGAAACCCGCAGTGTGCGTGGCGCCAATGTGTGCCGTATTGCAGTGCATCGCCCGCAGGATGGCGACCTGGTCGTGGTGCTGTCGGTGATCGACAACCTGGTCAAGGGCGCGTCGGGCCAGGCGGTGCAGAACATGAACATCCTGTTCGGCCTGGATGAGAAGCTGGGTCTCTCCCATGCGGGCATGCTGCCTTAACGCTGATAGGCTGTTGCGCAAAAGGCCCGCTGATCGGGCCTTTTGCGTCTTTAATGGCGGCTGCTCAGATTGATATACCGTAACAATAGTTGACCGCTTTTCTAGGAGAAGCGGATAATACCGGCCATTACGCATATGACGGCGCTACGCCGGGAGATTATCAGCATGAGCGTTGAGTCCTTCACCCCCACGGCTTTGCAATTTACCCACGGTGCTGCGCACAAGGTGAAGAGCCTGGTCGATGAAGAGGGTAATGATCGCTTGAAGCTGCGCGTATTCGTTACGGGCGGCGGTTGTTCAGGGTTTCAGTACGGTTTTACCTTCGATGAAGATGTGGCCGATGACGACACCATCGTCGAGCGCGAGGGCGTCAGCCTTGTCGTGGACCCGATGAGTTTCCAGTACCTGGCAGGTGCCGAGGTGGATTACCAGGAAGGTCTGGAAGGCTCGCGTTTCGTGATCAAGAACCCTAATGCCACCACTACCTGTGGTTGTGGGTCTTCGTTCTCGATCTGATCGGTCACCTCGTCCGCAACAAAAAAACGCCGCAGGGCTTTGATTAAGCCAGGCGGCGTTTTGCTGTCTGGGCTTCAGGCGGGGTAGATCGCGCCGAGTACCCGAAGGCCGCTGGCACCTGTGACACTGGGGCGGTTGGCGGCGATGCCTTCCAGGCAGCAATGAGCCAGCCAGGCGAAGGCCATGGCTTCTACCCAGTCGGGGTCTACGCCGTAGGTGGCTGTGCTGCTGACGTGGGTGGTGGGCAACAGCGCTGTCAATCGATCCATCAGTGTTTTGTTATGGGCGCCGCCGCCGCAGATCAGCAAGGTCTCTGTGGTTGGTTGGGCGCTTTGCAGGGACTCGACGATGGTGAGGGCCGTCAGTTCCAGTAACGTGGCCTGTACGTCCTGGGGTTCAAACACAGGCAAACGGGCAAGGTGCTCCTGCAGCCAGGCGAGGTTGAATACTTCGCGACCCGTACTTTTTGGGCCTTTGGTCAAGAAGAACGGGTCGCTGAGCAATGTGTTGAGTAGCCGGGGCTGGACCTTGCCGCTGGCAGCCCATTGCCCGTCGCGATCAAAGTGTTCGCCGCGCTGCAGGTGAATCCAGGCATCCAGGAGGACGTTGCCCGGGCCGCAGTCGAAGCCGGCGACAGGTTTGTTCGTCTCAATCAGGCTGAGGTTGCTGAACCCGCCAATATTCAACACCGCGCGGTTGCCCGTGTGTTCGCCGAACAAGGCTTCATGAAACGCAGGAACCAAGGGCGCACCCTGGCCGCCAGCGGCAACATCACGGCTGCGGAAGTCGCTGACTACGGTGATGCCAGTCAGCTCAGTGAGCAGGGCGGGATTGCCGATCTGCACGGTGAAGCCTCGGGCGGGTTCGTGGCGAATCGTCTGGCCATGGCTGCCAATCGCGCGAATGTCTTGAGGCTTCAAGTTGTGCTGATCCAGCAAGGCGTGGATGCCTTGGGCGGCCAGCGTGACCCACTGTTGCTGGGCAATAGCAGACCGGGCGATTTCATCAGGGCCGCTGGCGCACAGGCTCAATAGCTCAGTGCGCAAGGTGTCGGGCATGGGAATGTAGCGGGTGGCGATCAGATTGATCGCCGTGCCTTGTTCAATGAGGGCGATATCCAGGCCGTCGAGGCTGGTCCCGGACATCACACCGATATAGAGCGGCATACCTTAACGCTTCGCCGAAGCCAGCAAGGTGGAGCGCTCTTGATCCATCCGCGCCATCAGCGGTTGGCTCTGTTGCATGAAGCGCGCACGTTCGGCTTTGGCGATCGGGTCGGCCATTGGCAGCTTCTGGCCCAATGGGTCAACGTGTACGCCATTGACCTGGAACTCATAGTGCAAGTGCGGCCCTGTGGACAGGCCAGTAGTGCCGATGTAGCCGATGACTTGGCCCTGTTTCACGTTGCCGCCTGTCTTGACGCCCTTGGCGAACCCTTGCATGTGGCCATACAGCGTTCGGTAGGTATTGCCGTGCTGGATGATCACCGTATTGCCGTAACCGCCGCGACGTCCCGCCAACAGTACTTTGCCGTCGCCAGCTGCCTTGATAGGCGTACCGCGCGGAGCGGCATAGTCGACGCCCTTGTGCGCGCGGATTTTATTCAGAATTGGATGCTTGCGACCCATGGAAAAACGCGAGCTAATACGGGCGAAGTCCACAGGTGTGCGGATGAAGGCCTTGCGCATGCTGTTGCCATCAGCGGTGTAATAGCTGCTATTGCCTTGTTTGTTCGTGTAGCGCACAGCGGTGTAGGTTTTGCCGCGGTTGGTGAAGCGTGCAGAGAGAATGTTGCCTGTGCCTACTACTTTGCCGTTGGCGACTTTTTGCTCGTAGATTACGTCGAATTCGTCACCCTGGCGGATGTCCTGGGCGAAGTCGATGTCGTAGCCAAATACGCTGGCCATGTCCATGGTCATGCTGTGCGAAAGGCCTGCGCGGGCGGCCGATTGCGACAGGGAGCTGTTGATCACGCCGTGTACATAGGCTGAACGCATGACCGGCTTGGTGGTGATGCGGTTGAAGGCAAAGCCTTTGGCGCCTTTGCTCAGGCTGATGCTTTCCAGGTCGCTGATGCTGGTGTGCAGGTTGTTCAACTGCCCGTCGGGCGTCAGTTCGAACTCAAGCTTTTGACCGTGTTTGAGCTGGGTAAATTGCTTGGCTTGCTTATCGCTGGCCAACACCTCGGTGACGGTAGCGGCAGGCAGTCCGACCTTTTCGAACAGCGTTGATAGCGTGTCGCCTCTGCTGACGATGACCTCGCGATGCTGAGGGCTCTTGGCTGCGGCTACCGCAGGTTGGTCCTGGGTGGCTTGTTGGGTGTCTTCGGGCGCGCTTTCGATGTGTGCGAAAGGCGATTCGGTCGAGGTATTTGTGGCTTGTTGGGCGTCGGAAGCGTCTTGATCTTGTGTCAGTTGCTCAACAGGGCTCTCGAGGTCGAGGCTAAGGGATGTTCGTTTGGCTTCTACGTCACTGGAAGGGAATACCAGGAGTGCCAGGCTGAGAAGGGCGGCGATACCACTTGCGGCGAGCAGGTGGGTCTTCGGGTAAAGCGGCGGCGCTTTAGACGGTTCAGTGGTCATAGGTAATTTTGACTTTGAAGATGAAATGGAAAAGATGAATGACATGATGAAGATGAAATAACTGTATAAAATATAACCAAATCATCTGTGGCGCAAGCTCGCGAATGCTGGGCTTGCTGAACGGTGTCCGTGCGCAGGGCAAAACTTGTAATTAGTCCCTGATCTTGTATGGTTGGTTCCCTTTTGAATCTGAGCCTTGCGGGTCTGTTATGAAGTCGGTTGAAGAGCAGCTAGCGCTGATAAAACGTGGTGCGGACGAACTGTTGGTCGAGTCTGAGCTGATCGAAAAGCTCAAGCGCGGCCAGCCCCTGCGTATCAAGGCTGGCTTTGATCCGACCGCGCCGGATCTGCACCTGGGTCACACCGTGCTTATTAATAAGCTGCGTCAGTTCCAGGAGTTGGGTCACCAGGTCATCTTCCTCATTGGTGACTTCACCGGAATGATTGGTGATCCGAGTGGCAAGAGCGCGACGCGCCCGCCGCTGACTCGCGAGCAGGTGCTCGATAATGCCGAGACCTATAAGACACAGGTATTCAAGATCCTTGATCCAGCCAAGACCGAGGTGGCGTTCAACTCCACCTGGATGGATGAGATGGGGCCGGCAGACTTCATTCGTCTGACTTCCCAGTACACCGTGGCGCGAATGCTTGAGCGCGATGACTTCGACAAACGCTACTCCACCAATCAGCCGATTGCGATCCATGAGTTCCTTTATCCGCTTGTTCAGGGGTATGACTCGGTAGCGCTGCGTGCGGATGTTGAGCTGGGTGGCACCGATCAGAAGTTCAACCTGCTGATGGGGCGTGAGCTGCAGCGTGCGTATGGTCAGGAGGCTCAGTGCATTCTGACCATGCCGTTGCTTGAGGGGTTGGATGGCGTCAAGAAGATGTCCAAGTCCTTGGGTAACTATGTTGGCATTCAGGAAGCGCCGGGTGTGATGTACGGCAAGCTGGTTTCCATTCCGGATGCTTTGATGTGGCGTTACTTCGAACTGTTGAGCTTCCGCTCGATGGACGAAATTAACGCGCTGCGTGCGGATGTAGAGGCAGGTGCCAATCCTCGCGATGTGAAGATCAAGCTGGCAGAAGAGATTGTTGCGCGCTTCCATGGTGAGGAGGCTGCGGCCAATGCTCACCGCGCTGCGGGTAATCGTATGAAGGATGGCGAGCTGCCTGACGATCTGCCGGAAATTGAGTTGACGGCTGTTGAGGCGATGCCGATTGCGGCTGTTCTTAATAAGGCGGGCCTGGTAAAGAACTCGGCGGTCGCTCGTGATCTCTTGGGGTCGGGCGGCGTGCGTATAGATGGTGAGGTAGTTGATCGCACCTTTATATACGAGCTGGGCGCTACTCATGTGTGCCAGGCAGGAAAGAAAGCATTTGCGCGCATTACGCTCAAATCCGAATAAGACTGAAATTAGGTGTTGACGGCGAATTATATCTGTCTATAATTCGCCCCACTTCCGGCGCAGTCGAAACGTAAAACTCCTTGGTAAACAATGAGTTATGAAGTTTTCGGCAGCAAGTAGCTTCAGTTCATCGAAGCCCAAAGGAAGTTGAAAATGAGGTGTTGACAGCAGCGTGTAACGCTGTAGAATTCGCCTCCCGCTGATGAGAGATCAGAGGCGCAAGTGGTTGAAGTTGTTGAAGAAATCTTCGAAAGCTTCTGAAAATAATCACTTGACAGCAAATGAGGCTGCTGTAGAATGCGCGCCTCGGTTGAGACGAAAGCTCTTAACCAACCGCTCTTTAACAACTGAATCAAGCAATTCGTGTGGGTGCTTGTGGAGTCAGACTGATAGTCAACAAGATTATCAGCATCACAAGTTACTCCGCGAGAAATCAAAGATGTAACCAACGATTGCTGAGCCAAGTTTAGGGTTTCTTAAAAACCCAAAGATGTTTGAACTGAAGAGTTTGATCATGGCTCAGATTGAACGCTGGCGGCAGGCCTAACACATGCAAGTCGAGCGGTAGAGAGAAGCTTGCTTCTCTTGAGAGCGGCGGACGGGTGAGTAATGCCTAGGAATCTGCCTGGTAGTGGGGGATAACGTTCGGAAACGGACGCTAATACCGCATACGTCCTACGGGAGAAAGCAGGGGACCTTCGGGCCTTGCGCTATCAGATGAGCCTAGGTCGGATTAGCTAGTTGGTGGGGTAATGGCTCACCAAGGCGACGATCCGTAACTGGTCTGAGAGGATGATCAGTCACACTGGAACTGAGACACGGTCCAGACTCCTACGGGAGGCAGCAGTGGGGAATATTGGACAATGGGCGAAAGCCTGATCCAGCCATGCCGCGTGTGTGAAGAAGGTCTTCGGATTGTAAAGCACTTTAAGTTGGGAGGAAGGGTTGTAGATTAATACTCTGCAATTTTGACGTTACCGACAGAATAAGCACCGGCTAACTCTGTGCCAGCAGCCGCGGTAATACAGAGGGTGCAAGCGTTAATCGGAATTACTGGGCGTAAAGCGCGCGTAGGTGGTTTGTTAAGTTGGATGTGAAATCCCCGGGCTCAACCTGGGAACTGCATTCAAAACTGACTGACTAGAGTATGGTAGAGGGTGGTGGAATTTCCTGTGTAGCGGTGAAATGCGTAGATATAGGAAGGAACACCAGTGGCGAAGGCGACCACCTGGACTGATACTGACACTGAGGTGCGAAAGCGTGGGGAGCAAACAGGATTAGATACCCTGGTAGTCCACGCCGTAAACGATGTCAACTAGCCGTTGGGAGCCTTGAGCTCTTAGTGGCGCAGCTAACGCATTAAGTTGACCGCCTGGGGAGTACGGCCGCAAGGTTAAAACTCAAATGAATTGACGGGGGCCCGCACAAGCGGTGGAGCATGTGGTTTAATTCGAAGCAACGCGAAGAACCTTACCAGGCCTTGACATCCAATGAACTTTCTAGAGATAGATTGGTGCCTTCGGGAACATTGAGACAGGTGCTGCATGGCTGTCGTCAGCTCGTGTCGTGAGATGTTGGGTTAAGTCCCGTAACGAGCGCAACCCTTGTCCTTAGTTACCAGCACGTAATGGTGGGCACTCTAAGGAGACTGCCGGTGACAAACCGGAGGAAGGTGGGGATGACGTCAAGTCATCATGGCCCTTACGGCCTGGGCTACACACGTGCTACAATGGTCGGTACAGAGGGTTGCCAAGCCGCGAGGTGGAGCTAATCCCAGAAAACCGATCGTAGTCCGGATCGCAGTCTGCAACTCGACTGCGTGAAGTCGGAATCGCTAGTAATCGCGAATCAGAATGTCGCGGTGAATACGTTCCCGGGCCTTGTACACACCGCCCGTCACACCATGGGAGTGGGTTGCACCAGAAGTAGCTAGTCTAACCTTCGGGAGGACGGTTACCACGGTGTGATTCATGACTGGGGTGAAGTCGTAACAAGGTAGCCGTAGGGGAACCTGCGGCTGGATCACCTCCTTAATCGACGACATCAGCTGCTCCATAAGTTCCCACACGAATTGCTTGATTCATTGAAGAAGACGATAAAGAAGCAGCCTAAAGGGTTGTAGCTTAGTTGGTTAGAGCGCACCCCATGCTTTGTGGTAAAGAGCAGGGTGAGGTCGGCCTTAGCAGCTCGAAATTGGGTCTGTAGCTCAGTTGGTTAGAGCGCACCCCTGATAAGGGTGAGGTCGGCAGTTCGAATCTGCCCAGACCCACCAATTTTGTGTGGGAAACGCCTGTAGAAATACGGGGCCATAGCTCAGCTGGGAGAGCGCCTGCCTTGCACGCAGGAGGTCAACGGTTCGATCCCGTTTGGCTCCACCACTACTGCTTCTGTTTGTATAAAGCTTAGAAATGAGCATTCCATCGCTGTGATGGTGAATGTTGATTTCTAGTCTTTGACTAGTTCGTTCTTTAAAAATTTGGGTATGTGATAGAAAGATAGACTGAACGTTACTTTCACTGGTAACGGATCAGGCTAAGGTAAAATTTGTGAGTTCTCTTAATTGAGAAATTCGAATTTTCGGCGAATGTCGTCTTCACAGTATAACCAGATTGCTTGGGGTTATATGGTCAAGTGAAGAAGCGCATACGGTGGATGCCTTGGCAGTCAGAGGCGATGAAAGACGTGGTAGCCTGCGAAAAGCTTCGGGGAGTCGGCAAACAGACTTTGATCCGGAGATGTCTGAATGGGGGAACCCAGCCATCATAAGATGGTTATCTTGTACTGAATACATAGGTGCAAGAGGCGAACCAGGGGAACTGAAACATCTAAGTACCCTGAGGAAAAGAAATCAACCGAGATTCCCTTAGTAGTGGCGAGCGAACGGGGACTAGCCCTTAAGTGGCTTTGAGATTAGCGGAACGCTCTGGAAAGTGCGGCCATAGTGGGTGATAGCCCTGTACGCGAAAATCTCTTAGTCATGAAATCGAGTAGGACGGAGCACGAGAAACTTTGTCTGAATATGGGGGGACCATCCTCCAAGGCTAAATACTACTGACTGACCGATAGTGAACTAGTACCGTGAGGGAAAGGCGAAAAGAACCCCGGAGAGGGGAGTGAAATAGATCCTGAAACCGTATGCGTACAAGCAGTGGGAGCCCACTTTGTTGGGTGACTGCGTACCTTTTGTATAATGGGTCAGCGACTTATTTTCAGTGGCGAGCTTAACCGAATAGGGGAGGCGTAGCGAAAGCGAGTCTTAATAGGGCGTCTAGTCGCTGGGAATAGACCCGAAACCGGGCGATCTATCCATGGGCAGGTTGAAGGTTGGGTAACACTAACTGGAGGACCGAACCGACTACCGTTGAAAAGTTAGCGGATGACCTGTGGATCGGAGTGAAAGGCTAATCAAGCTCGGAGATAGCTGGTTCTCCTCGAAAGCTATTTAGGTAGCGCCTCATGTATCACTGTAGGGGGTAGAGCACTGTTTCGGCTAGGGGGTCATCCCGACTTACCAAACCGATGCAAACTCCGAATACCTACAAGTGCCGAGCATGGGAGACACACGGCGGGTGCTAACGTCCGTCGTGAAAAGGGAAACAACCCAGACCGTCAGCTAAGGTCCCAAAGTTATGGTTAAGTGGGAAACGATGTGGGAAGGCTTAGACAGCTAGGAGGTTGGCTTAGAAGCAGCCACCCTTTAAAGAAAGCGTAATAGCTCACTAGTCGAGTCGGCCTGCGCGGAAGATGTAACGGGGCTCAAACCATACACCGAAGCTACGGGTATCACGTAAGTGATGCGGTAGAGGAGCGTTCTGTAAGCCTGTGAAGGTGAGTTGAGAAGCTTGCTGGAGGTATCAGAAGTGCGAATGCTGACATGAGTAACGACAATGGGTGTGAAAAACACCCACGCCGAAAGACCAAGGTTTCCTGCGCAACGTTAATCGACGCAGGGTTAGTCGGTCCCTAAGGCGAGGCTGAAAAGCGTAGTCGATGGAAAACAGGTTAATATTCCTGTACTTCTGGTTATTGCGATGGAGGGACGGAGAAGGCTAGGCCAGCTTGGCGTTGGTTGTCCAAGTTTAAGGTGGTAGGCTGAGATCTTAGGTAAATCCGGGATCTTAAGGCCGAGAGCTGATGACGAGTCATCTTTTAGATGACGAAGTGGTTGATGCCATGCTTCCAAGAAAAGCTTCTAAGCTTCAGGTAACCAGGAACCGTACCCCAAACCGACACAGGTGGTTGGGTAGAGAATACCAAGGCGCTTGAGAGAACTCGGGTGAAGGAACTAGGCAAAATGGCACCGTAACTTCGGGAGAAGGTGCGCCGGTGAGGGTGAAGGACTTGCTCCGTAAGCTCATGCCGGTCGAAGATACCAGGCCGCTGCGACTGTTTATTAAAAACACAGCACTCTGCAAACACGAAAGTGGACGTATAGGGTGTGACGCCTGCCCGGTGCCGGAAGGTTAATTGATGGGGTTAGCTAACGCGAAGCTCTTGATCGAAGCCCCGGTAAACGGCGGCCGTAACTATAACGGTCCTAAGGTAGCGAAATTCCTTGTCGGGTAAGTTCCGACCTGCACGAATGGCGTAACGATGGCGGCGCTGTCTCCACCCGAGACTCAGTGAAATTGAAATCGCTGTGAAGATGCAGTGTATCCGCGGCTAGACGGAAAGACCCCGTGAACCTTTACTATAGCTTTGCACTGGACTTTGAATTTGCTTGTGTAGGATAGGTGGGAGGCTTTGAAGCGTGGACGCCAGTCTGCGTGGAGCCAACCTTGAAATACCACCCTGGCAACTTTGAGGTTCTAACTCAGGTCCGTTATCCGGATCGAGGACAGTGTATGGTGGGTAGTTTGACTGGGGCGGTCTCCTCCTAAAGAGTAACGGAGGAGTACGAAGGTGCGCTCAGACCGGTCGGAAATCGGTCGTAGAGTATAAAGGCAAAAGCGCGCTTGACTGCGAGACAGACACGTCGAGCAGGTACGAAAGTAGGTCTTAGTGATCCGGTGGTTCTGTATGGAAGGGCCATCGCTCAACGGATAAAAGGTACTCCGGGGATAACAGGCTGATACCGCCCAAGAGTTCATATCGACGGCGGTGTTTGGCACCTCGATGTCGGCTCATCACATCCTGGGGCTGAAGCCGGTCCCAAGGGTATGGCTGTTCGCCATTTAAAGTGGTACGCGAGCTGGGTTTAGAACGTCGTGAGACAGTTCGGTCCCTATCTGCCGTGGACGTTTGAGATTTGAGAGGGGCTGCTCCTAGTACGAGAGGACCGGAGTGGACGAACCTCTGGTGTTCCGGTTGTCACGCCAGTGGCATTGCCGGGTAGCTATGTTCGGAATAGATAACCGCTGAAAGCATCTAAGCGGGAAACTAGCCTCAAGATGAGATCTCACTGGGACCTTGAGTCCCCTGAAGGGCCGTCGAAGACTACGACGTTGATAGGTTGGGTGTGTAAGCGCTGTGAGGCGTTGAGCTAACCAATACTAATTGCCCGTGAGGCTTGACCATATAACACCCAAGCAATTTGACTACTCTAACGAGCATCAGATTGCGGTGTGTGAAGACGAAATGAACCGAAAGTTCGAAGCTCACAAAACACCGACAACTGTCACATACCCAATTTGCTGAAGCGAGGCCAGCTGGTCACGACTCAGTACCCGAATTTCTTGACGACCATAGAGCATTGGAACCACCTGATCCCATCCCGAACTCAGTAGTGAAACGATGCATCGCCGATGGTAGTGTGGGGTTTCCCCATGTGAGAGTAGGTCATCGTCAAGATTAAATTCCGAAACCCCAATTGCGAAAGCAGTTGGGGTTTTGTTTTGGGCGCTCGGAAAATCTAAGAAATATCGCTTATGCCTTGAGTGCTAACGAACGGGCTTTCTATGCAATGACTCTATGCATGGCTATCATGCGTGCCTCATTGTGAGGCGATACCTGCATGCTGATGTTGTTGAAACTTCTGAAAGATGGTCGATTCCATTCTGGAGAGGCGCTTGGCGCTGCCCTGGGAATTAGTCGAAGTGCTGTGTGGAAGCAGCTCCAGCATCTTGAAGCCGAGATGAACCTGCCTATTCATAAGGTCCGTGGCCGTGGGTATCAATTGGCTGCGCCGCTGGTGTTTTTGAATGCAGAGGACATTTCTCTGGAGGCGGGTTCTCCAGCCTGGCCGGTTCACATTTACGATTCCGTTGATTCCACCAATGCCGAGGCTTTGCGTCTTGTGGAGTCGGGCTGCGTGCCACCCTTTGTTGTCTTGGCAGAACAACAAACGGCTGGAAGGGGGAGGCGTGGCCGAAAATGGGTCAGTCCATATGCGCAAAATCTTTATTACAGTCTCGTGTTGCGCATCGAAGGCGGCTTGCGACAGTTGGAGGGGTTGAGCCTCGTAGTGGGGTTGGCTGTCATGCGGGCTTTGCGCGAGTCGGGGGTCCAGGGTGCGGCTTTGAAGTGGCCAAACGACGTCTTGGTTGGGAGCAAGAAAATTTCTGGCATCTTGCTCGAGCTAGTCGGGGATCCTGGAGACATCTGTCACGTTGTGCTTGGCATCGGTATCAATGTGAATATGCAGAAGGCTGTTGAGGTCGATCAACAGTGGACGTCGATGCAGCTTGAGACTGGAACCTCTATTGACCGCAACCACCTGGTGGCGCGCCTGGGAGGACAGCTGCAAGTCTATCTTGATCGCCATAAGGCTACTGGTTTTGCCGGATTGCAAGAAGAGTGGGAGCAGCATCACTTGTGGCAGGCCAGGCCTGTATCTCTCATTGCCGGCACCAACCGGATTGAGGGGGTGGTACTGGGCGTGGATCGTCAGGGCGCCTTGCGTTTGAATGTCGATGGAGTTGAGAAAATATATAGCGGCGGTGAGCTAAGCCTGAGGTTGCGTGATGATTCTTGAGCTCGACTGTGGAAACAGCTTCATTAAATGGCGTGTACTTGAGTCGAGTGAGGCAAGCGCATGCGCGGAAGGCATAGCAGGTTCGGATGCATCATTGATTGACAGCTTGGTGGCTCTTCCCGATCTTCTGCTTACGCGTTGCCGATTAGTCAGTGTTCGTGCGCTTGAAGAAACCGACAAGCTGGTAGCTGCGTTGGTGGATGCATTTGGCGTTACCGTTTCATGTGCCGGCCCTGCGCGGGAAATGGCTGGGGTGCGCAACGGCTACGAAGATTTCGAGCGTCTCGGGCTTGATCGTTGGTTGGCGATGCTCGGGGCATTCAAATTGGCGTCAGGTGCATGCCTGGTGCTCGATTTTGGCACCGCGGCGACCGCAGATTTTATCAGTTCAGATGGTGAGCACCTGGGAGGGTTTATTTGCCCAGGCATGCCCCTCATGCGCAATCAGCTGCGTACCCATACGCGCAAGATACGTTATGGCGACGCGGCGGCTGAGAGGGCTCTGGAGCACCTCTCTCCGGGGCGGACCACCGTGGAGGCCGTCGAGCGAGGCTGTACGCTTATGCTTAGAGGGTTTGTGCTGACCCAGCTTGAGTTGGCGCGAAGCTACTGGGGTGACGATTTCACCGTCTTCCTGACAGGGGGGGATGCTGAGTTGGTCTCGGATGCTGCGCCCCAGGCTCAGCTGGTTCCGGACCTTGTATTTGTTGGTCTGGCGATGGCATGTCCTTTGTCTTGAGGTGATTATGCGTTGGCTGTTTTTGCTTTTACTTGTCCTCAATGCTTTCTATTACGTCTGGCATCAGCAAGAAGCTCCGTTGCGTGCCAAGGATGTCACGCCTTTGAGTCTTTATCGTGGAGCGCAGCAAGACATTCGGCTCTTGAGTGAATCTGCAGATGGGATGGCTCGGCGTGATCGAATAAAGCCATCTGATGGGCAAAATACCTGTCTATACATCGGTGGTTTCTCTGATCGGCGCCAAGCCCTATCTGTCGAGCAGCGACTGACGAGCCTGGATATAAAGGTCAAGGTTCAATTGTTGAGTGCGCCTGATGCCTCGGGTTACTGGTTGCGTGTAGCCCCTGAAAGCCGGCGCCTGGCTGATGATCTGCCGTTTGAAAACCTTGCTAAGGAATTCAATGAGTTAAAACATAAAATAATGCTGTGCGAAGGCATTGCAACTCTCGAATAGTTTGCATAGAATGGCGCCCGCTTCGCAGTGAAGACCTTTAAGGGCTACATAGCGAAGCGAAGGTCAACGCAGCTAACCTCATATTTTTAATGAGAAAATGCTTGACAGAAGGCCGGCGTGATGTAGAATGCCGGCTCGCTTAGGAGGGGTTCCCGAGCGGCCAAAGGGATCAGACTGTAAATCTGACGTCTACGACTTCGAAGGTTCGAATCCTTCCCCCTCCACCATTTTAGCGTGAGCTGCAAGCTCCGCGGGTATAGTTTAGTGGTAGAACCTCAGCCTTCCAAGCTGATGATGCGGGTTCGATTCCCGCTACCCGCTCCAAGTTTGCAGGTTGTGCACGGTGTTTTGCTCTTGTAGCTCAGTTGGTAGAGCACACCCTTGGTAAGGGTGAGGTCAGCGGTTCAAATCCGCTCAAGAGCTCCATATAACAAGGCAGATATGAAAATATCTGCCTTTGTTTTAACAGCTGCCTCGGCTTGTTTCGTGTTGTGTCTGGCTTTGGTTGTCGGATGATTTCAAGTCTGTTGGGGTTGGTTGTTGTAAAGTCTTTTTCAGGCCTGCATAATGGTCGGCCTGATTTTGTTTTAGGTCAGTAGCTCAATTGGCAGAGCGACGGTCTCCAAAACCGTAGGTTGGGGGTTCGATTCCCTCCTGACCTGCCAGATTCACGTGGTGTGTCTGGCTTTCTTTTCACAGGATCTTCATAGATGACTCCTAAGGCTGAAGCTCAAAGCTCTCGTTTCGATCTGGTCAAGTGGCTCGCTGTAGTCGCCTTGGTGGTCGTAGGCGTTGTTGGCAATCAGTACTATTCTGCTTCGCCGATCCTGTACCGTGTGCTCGCTTTGCTCGCCCTTGCTGCTGTAGCTGCCTTTGTAGGCCTGCAGACTGCCAAAGGCAAGTCTTTCGCGGTCCTGGTAAAGGAAGCTCGCACCGAAATACGTAAAGTCGTTTGGCCGACTCGCCAAGAAACCACGCAGACCACATTGATTGTCGTGGCTGTTGTTCTGGTTATGGCGTTGCTGTTGTGGGGGCTTGATTCCCTGCTCGGCTGGCTTGTTTCCTTGATTGTTGGCTAAGGGTGTCCCGTGGCTAAGCGTTGGTACGTTGTGCATGCTTACTCGGGTTACGAGAAGCATGTTATGCGCTCTTTGCTAGAGCGCGTAAAGCTTGCAGGCATGGAAGATGGCTTCGGCGAGATTCTGGTCCCCACTGAAGAAGTGGTTGAAATGCGCAATGGCCAGAAGCGCAAAAGCGAACGCAAGTTCTTCCCTGGCTACGTGCTGGTTCAGATGGACATGAATGAAGGTACTTGGCACTTGGTCAAGGACACTCCTCGTGTCATGGGTTTCATTGGCGGTACTGCTGATAAACCTGCTCCGATCACCGACAAAGAGGCGGAAGCAATTCTGCGTCGCGTTGCTGATGGTAGCGACAAGCCCAAGCCGAAGACGTTGTTCGAGCCGGGTGAGGTTGTTCGTGTGACTGATGGCCCATTTGCTGATTTCAATGGCACCGTCGAAGAAGTTAACTACGAAAAGAGCCGGATCCAAGTGGCAGTGCTCATTTTCGGTCGCTCTACTCCGGTAGAGTTGGAGTTCAGCCAGGTCGAGAAGGTCTAGCTGAGCAAGTATCCCAACCCCGCAGCCTTAGGCTGTGGGGTTTTGTCGTCACTGGGATAAACGCGCAAGTAACCGGGGAGCCTTTCGAGGCGTTTGAACCCGTAATTGGAGTGCCTCATGGCCAAGAAGATTACCGCTTACATCAAGCTGCAAGTGAAGGCCGCTCAGGCCAACCCAAGTCCACCCGTCGGTCCAGCTCTGGGTCAACACGGCGTGAACATCATGGAATTCTGCAAGGCCTTCAACGCCCGTACTCAGGGTCTTGAGCCAGGTCTGCCGACTCCTGTGATCATCACTGTATACAGCGATCGTAGCTTCACTTTCGAAACCAAGTCGACCCCGGCTTCGGTTCTGTTGAAGAAGGCTGCTGGTCTGACTAGCGGTTCCGCTCGTCCTAACACCGTTAAGGTTGGCACCGTAACTCGTGCTCAGCTGGAAGAAATCGCGAAAACCAAAAACGCGGATCTGACTGCAGCTGATATGGATGCAGCCGTGCGTACCATCGCCGGTTCTGCTCGTAGCATGGGCCTTAACGTGGAGGGTGTGTAATGGCTAAGCTGACCAAGCGCCAAAAGGCTATCGCCGGCAAGATCGAAGCAGGCAAGTCCTACAACTTTGTAGACGCTGCTGCCCTGCTGACCGAGCTGTCGACTGTCAAGTTCAGCGAGTCTGTTGACGTTGCTGTGAACCTGGGTGTTGACCCACGTAAATCTGACCAGGTCGTTCGTAGCGCTACTGTGCTGCCACACGGTACTGGCAAGACTGTACGTGTTGCCGTCTTCACCCAGGGCCCGGCAGCTGAAGCTGCTCTGGCAGCTGGCGCTGATCGCGTTGGCATGGACGACCTGGCCGCCGAAATGAAAGGCGGCGACCTGAACTACGACGTAGTTATTGCCTCCCCGGATGCAATGCGCGTAGTAGGTCAGTTGGGTCAGATCCTCGGCCCACGTGGTCTGATGCCTAACCCTAAGGTCGGTACCGTAACGCCAGACGTAGCTACCGCGGTTAAAAACGCCAAGGCTGGTCAGGTTCGTTATCGCACCGACAAAAACGGCATCATTCACACCTCCGTTGGCAAAGTCGGCTTCGATGCCGTCAAGCTGAAGGAAAACGTTGAAGCCCTGATCGCTGATCTGAAGCGTATCAAGCCGGCTTCCTCGAAAGGTATCTATGTCAAGCGCGTTACCCTGAGCACCACTATGGGCCCAGGCTTGGTCATCGACCAAGGCTCGCTGGACGTATAAGACACAAGTTGGCGCAAGCGATTGCGCCAATTGAAAGATTGGGGTCCCTGCCTGGCGGGGGCTATCCAAGACCGTAGGCGACGCAAGTCTTAAACCAACAAGCCTACGCAGATGGTGCTCCCGGTTCCTTACCGAATCAGACACCAAAACGACATCCGGCTCCGGCCAGATGAAACGGTAACAAGCAGGAGTTAAACCCGTGGCAATTAATCTCGAAGACAAGAAGGCCATCGTCGCTGAAGTCAACGAGGCTGCCAAAGCTGCTCTGTCCGCTGTCGTGGCTGATGCCCGTGGTGTGACAGTAGGCGCTATGACCGGACTCCGTAAAGAGGCTCGTGAAGCTGGCGTATACGTACGTGTTGTACGTAACACCCTGCTCAAGCGCGCTGTTGCTGACACTGAATACAGTGTTCTCAACGACGTGTTCACTGGCCCGACTCTGATTGCGTTCTCCAAGGATCATCCAGGCGCTGCTGCCCGTTTGTTCAAGGAATTCGCCAAGAGTCAGGATAAGTTCGAGATCAAGGCAGCTGCGTTCGAGGGCAAGTTCCTCGCAGCTAACCAAATCGACGTACTGGCAACACTGCCGACCCGCGACGAAGCCATTTCGCAGCTGATGAGCGTGATTCAAGGCGCTACCAGCAAGCTGGCTCGTACTCTGGCTGCAGTTCGCGAGCAAAAAGAAGCTGCCGCAGCCTAAGGCTGAGCAACCTCTCTCGCGTATTTTTGTTTATTTCGATGGCCGCGTAGGCCGTCCCCCAATTCAGGAAATACAGCAATGTCTATCTCCCAAGACGATATCCTCAACGCCGTAGCTGAAATGTCGGTTCTGCAGGTTGTTGAGCTGATCAAAGCTTTCGAAGAAAAATTCGGCGTTTCCGCTGCCGCTGCTTCCGCTGGCCCAGCTGTTGCTGCTGTTGCTGCTGAAGAGCAAACCGAATTCAACGTCATGCTGCTGGAAGCTGGCGAGAAGAAAGTAAACGTGATCAAGGCAGTACGTGAACTGACCGGTCTGGGCTTGAAAGAAGCCAAGGCTGTAGTTGACGGCGCTCCTGCCCAGGTTCTGGAAGCTGTGTCGAAAGACGCTGCTGACAAAGCCAAAGCTACTCTGGAAGAAGCAGGCGCTAAAGTCGAGCTGAAGTAAGCATCGACCTTGCGTCTCCAGCCCAAGCGTTAAGCTGAAGGCTGATGGCTGGTGGCTCTTGCCACCGGCCTTTTTCCGTTCTTGGCTGTCGACTCGGTCGCCGCCATTAACGCGCTGTAGCCACCCGATGCGGTGGTGCAAACCATGGGGTTTGCAAGATTTTCTGGCTGCTCCCGTCGGGAGGGCCAAACAAGCAGGTGACCAAGCTGGGGAACGCTGATGGCTTACTCATATACTGAGAAAAAACGTATCCGCAAGGACTTTAGCAAGTTGCCGGACGTCATGGATGTCCCGTACCTTCTGGCTATCCAGCTGGATTCGTATCGTGAATTCTTGCAGGCGGGAGCGACCAAAGATCAGTTCCGCGACGTGGGCCTGCATGCGGCCTTCAAATCCGTTTTCCCGATCATCAGCTACTCCGGCAATGCTGCGCTGGAGTACGTCGGTTATCGCCTGGGCGAACCGGCATTTGATGTCAAAGAATGCGTGTTGCGTGGCGTTACGTACGCCGTACCTTTGCGGGTAAAAGTCCGCCTGATCATTTTCGACAAAGAATCGTCGAACAAAGCGATCAAGGACATCAAAGAGCAAGAAGTCTACATGGGCGAAATCCCATTGATGACTGAGAACGGTACCTTCGTTATCAACGGTACCGAGCGTGTAATCGTTTCCCAGCTGCACCGTTCCCCGGGCGTGTTCTTCGACCACGACCGCGGCAAGACGCACAGCTCCGGCAAACTCCTGTACTCCGCGCGGATCATTCCGTACCGCGGTTCGTGGTTGGACTTCGAGTTCGATCCGAAAGACTGCGTGTTCGTGCGTATCGACCGTCGTCGCAAGCTGCCGGCCTCGGTACTGCTGCGTGCGCTCGGCTATACCACCGAGCAAGTGCTGGACGCTTTCTACACCACCAACGTATTCAGCCTGAAGGATGAAACCCTCAAGCTGGAGCTCATCGCTTCGCGTCTGCGTGGTGAAATTGCTGTCCTGGATATCCAGGATGAAAAAGGCAAGGTCATCGTTGAGGCTGGCCGTCGTATCACTGCGCGCCACATCAATCAGATCGAAAAAGCCGGTATCAAGGAGCTGGAAGTACCTCTGGACTATGTCCTGGGCCGTACTACCGCCAAGGTCATCGTTCATCCGGCCACAGGCGAAATCCTGGCCGAGTGCAACACCGAGCTGAACACCGAGATCCTGGCTAAAATCGCCAAGGCCCAGGTTGTTCGCATCGAGACCCTGTACACCAACGACATCGACTGCGGTCCGTTCATCTCCGACACACTGAAGATCGACTCCACCAGCAACCAATTGGAAGCGCTGGTCGAGATCTATCGCATGATGCGTCCTGGCGAGCCACCAACCAAAGACGCTGCCGAAACCCTGTTCAACAACCTGTTCTTCAGCCCTGAGCGCTATGACCTGTCTGCGGTCGGCCGGATGAAGTTCAACCGTCGTATCGGTCGTACCGAGATCGAAGGTTCGGGTGTGCTGTGCAAGGAAGACATCGTTGCGGTCTTGAAGACCCTGGTCGACATCCGTAACGGCAAAGGCATCGTCGATGACATCGACCACCTGGGTAACCGTCGTGTTCGCTGCGTTGGCGAAATGGCCGAGAACCAGTTCCGCGTTGGCCTGGTACGTGTTGAGCGTGCGGTCAAAGAGCGTCTGTCGATGGCAGAAAGCGAAGGCCTGATGCCGCAAGACCTGATCAACGCCAAGCCAGTGGCTGCGGCGGTGAAAGAGTTCTTCGGTTCCAGCCAGCTCTCGCAGTTCATGGACCAGAACAACCCGCTCTCCGAGATCACCCACAAGCGCCGTGTCTCTGCACTGGGCCCGGGCGGTCTGACCCGTGAGCGCGCAGGCTTCGAAGTTCGTGACGTACACCCGACGCACTACGGTCGTGTTTGCCCGATCGAAACGCCGGAAGGTCCGAACATCGGTCTGATCAACTCCTTGGCCGCTTATGCGCGCACCAACCAGTACGGCTTCCTTGAGAGCCCGTACCGTGTGGTGAAAGAGGGTCTGGTCACCGACGAGATCGTATTCCTGTCCGCTATCGAAGAAGCTGATCATGTGATCGCTCAGGCTTCGGCCACGATGAACGACAAGAAAGTCCTGATCGACGAACTGGTAGCTGTTCGTCACTTGAACGAGTTCACCGTCAAGGCGCCGGAAGACGTCACCTTGATGGACGTTTCGCCGAAGCAGGTAGTTTCGGTTGCAGCGTCGCTGATCCCGTTCCTGGAACACGATGACGCCAACCGTGCGTTGATGGGTTCCAACATGCAGCGTCAAGCTGTACCGACCCTGCGTGCCGACAAGCCGCTGGTAGGTACCGGCATGGAGCGCAACGTAGCCCGTGACTCCGGCGTTTGCGTCGTGGCTCGTCGTGGTGGCGTGATCGACTCTGTTGATGCCAGCCGTATCGTGGTTCGTGTTGCCGATGACGAAGTTGAAACCGGTGAAGCTGGTGTCGACATCTACAACCTGACCAAGTACACCCGTTCTAACCAGAACACCTGCATTAACCAGCGTCCGCTGGTGCGTAAGGGTGATCGCGTTCAGCGTAGCGACATCATGGCCGATGGCCCGTCCACCGACATGGGTGAGCTGGCACTGGGTCAGAACATGCGTATCGCGTTCATGGCCTGGAACGGCTACAACTTCGAAGACTCCATCTGTCTGTCGGAGCGCGTTGTTCAGGAAGACCGTTTCACCACGATCCACATTCAGGAACTGACCTGTGTGGCACGTGACACCAAGCTTGGGCCAGAGGAAATCACTGCGGACATCCCTAACGTGGGTGAAGCCGCACTGAACAAGCTGGACGAAGCCGGTATCGTTTATGTAGGTGCTGAAGTTGGCGCAGGCGACATCCTGGTCGGTAAAGTCACTCCGAAAGGCGAGACCCAGCTGACTCCGGAAGAAAAACTGCTGCGTGCCATCTTCGGTGAAAAAGCCAGCGACGTTAAAGACACCTCCCTGCGTGTACCTACCGGTACCAAAGGTACTGTCATCGACGTACAGGTCTTCACCCGCGACGGCGTTGAGCGTGATGCTCGTGCACTGTCCATCGAGAAGACCCAGCTCGACGAGATCCGCAAGGACCTGAACGAAGAGTTCCGTATCGTTGAAGGCGCGACCTTCGAACGTCTGCGTTCCGCTCTGGTAGGCCACAAGGCTGAAGGCGGCGCAGGTCTGAAGAAAGGTCAGGACATCACCGACGAAATCCTCGACGGTCTTGAGCATGGCCAGTGGTTCAAACTGCGCATGGCTGAAGATGCTCTGAACGAGCAGCTCGAGAAGGCTCAGGCCTATATCGTTGATCGTCGTCGTCTGCTGGACGACAAGTTCGAAGACAAGAAGCGCAAACTGCAGCAGGGCGATGACCTGGCTCCAGGCGTGCTGAAAATCGTCAAGGTTTACCTGGCAATCCGTCGCCGCATCCAGCCGGGCGACAAGATGGCCGGTCGTCACGGTAACAAAGGTGTGGTCTCCGTGATCATGCCGGTTGAAGACATGCCGCACGATGCCAATGGCACCCCGGTCGACGTCGTCCTCAACCCGTTGGGCGTACCTTCGCGTATGAACGTTGGTCAGATCCTTGAAACCCACCTGGGCCTCGCGGCCAAAGGTCTGGGCGAAAAGATCAACCGCATGATCGAAGAGCAGCGCAAGGTCGCAGACCTGCGTAAGTTCCTGCACGAGATCTACAACGAGATCGGCGGTCGCAACGAAGAGCTGGATACCTTCTCCGACCAGGAAATCCTGGACCTGGCGAAGAACCTGCGCGGCGGCGTTCCAATGGCTACCCCGGTGTTCGACGGTGCCAAGGAAAGCGAAATCAAGGCCATGCTCAAGCTGGCAGACTTGCCAGAAAGCGGCCAGATGCAGCTGTTCGACGGCCGTACCGGCAACAAGTTCGAGCGTCCGGTTACTGTTGGCTACATGTACATGCTGAAGCTGAACCACTTGGTAGACGACAAGATGCACGCTCGTTCTACTGGTTCGTACAGCCTGGTTACCCAGCAGCCGCTGGGTGGTAAGGCTCAGTTCGGTGGTCAGCGTTTCGGGGAGATGGAGGTTTGGGCACTGGAAGCATACGGTGCTGCATACACTCTGCAAGAAATGCTCACAGTGAAGTCGGACGATGTGAACGGTCGTACCAAGATGTACAAAAACATCGTGGACGGCGATCACCGTATGGAGCCGGGCATGCCCGAGTCCTTCAACGTGTTGATCAAAGAAATTCGTTCCCTCGGCATCGATATCGATCTGGAAACCGAATAACACGTGACGCGAATCGAGAGCGGAGCCGTTTGGCCCGCTCTCTGCTCCGCCAGGAGGAAAGGCCTTGAAAGACCTACTGAATTTGCTGAAAAACCAGGGTCAAGTCGAAGAGTTCGACGCCATCCGTATTGGGTTGGCATCGCCTGAGATGATCCGTTCGTGGTCGTTCGGTGAAGTTAAAAAGCCGGAAACCATCAACTACCGTACGTTCAAACCTGAACGTGACGGCCTGTTCTGCGCCAAGATCTTTGGCCCGGTAAAGGATTACGAGTGCCTGTGCGGTAAGTACAAGCGCTTGAAGCACCGTGGTGTGATCTGCGAGAAGTGCGGCGTTGAAGTTGCACTGGCCAAGGTTCGTCGTGAGCGCATGGCGCACATCGAACTGGCTTCGCCAGTTGCCCACATCTGGTTCCTGAAATCACTGCCGTCCCGTATCGGCTTGCTGATGGACATGACCCTGCGTGATATCGAACGCGTTCTCTACTTCGAGAGCTATGTCGTTATCGATCCAGGCATGACCACCCTTGAAAAGGGCCAGCTGCTGAACGATGAGCAGTACTTCGAGGCGCTGGAAGAATTCGGTGACGATTTCGATGCCCGCATGGGTGCCGAAGCTGTCCGCGAGCTGCTGCACGCTATCGACCTGGAGCACGAGATTGGTCGTCTGCGCGAAGAAATTCCGCAAACCAACTCCGAAACCAAGATCAAGAAACTGTCCAAGCGCCTGAAGTTGATGGAAGCCTTCCAGGGTTCCGGCAACTTGCCAGAGTGGATGGTACTGACCGTTCTGCCGGTTTTGCCGCCAGACCTGCGTCCGCTGGTGCCGTTGGACGGTGGTCGTTTCGCGACGTCCGACCTTAACGACCTGTACCGCCGCGTGATCAACCGTAACAACCGCTTGAAGCGCCTGCTTGATCTGTCCGCTCCGGACATCATCGTGCGCAACGAAAAGCGTATGTTGCAAGAAGCGGTCGATGCCTTGCTCGACAACGGTCGTCGTGGTCGCGCTATCACCGGTTCCAACAAGCGTCCTTTGAAATCCCTGGCTGACATGATCAAGGGTAAGCAAGGTCGTTTCCGTCAGAACTTGCTCGGTAAGCGCGTTGACTACTCCGGTCGTTCGGTAATTACCGTAGGCCCGACCCTGCGTCTGCACCAGTGCGGTCTGCCCAAGAAGATGGCACTTGAGCTGTTCAAGCCATTCATCTTCGGCAAGCTGGAAATGCGCGGTCTCGCGACCACCATCAAAGCGGCCAAGAAAATGGTCGAGCGCGAACTGCCAGAGGTTTGGGACGTTCTCGCCGAGGTGATCCGCGAACACCCGGTTCTCCTCAACCGTGCACCGACCCTTCACCGTCTGGGTATCCAGGCGTTTGAACCAGTACTGATCGAAGGTAAGGCGATTCAGCTGCACCCGCTGGTCTGTGCTGCGTACAACGCCGACTTCGACGGCGACCAAATGGCCGTGCACGTACCGCTGACACTGGAAGCCCAGTTGGAAGCGCGTGCGTTGATGATGTCGACCAACAACATTCTGTCGCCAGCCAACGGTGAGCCAATCATCGTTCCGTCGCAGGACGTTGTATTGGGTCTGTACTACATGACCCGTGAAGCGATCAACGCCAAGGGCGAAGGTCGTGTGTTCGCTGACCTGCAGGAAGTTGACCGTGTGTTCCGTGCCGGCGAAGCCGCACTGCATGCCAAGGTCAAGGTGCGGATCAACGAAACCGTCAACGACCGTGACGGCGGCAGCGTGAGCAACACCCGTATCGTCGACACCACTGTCGGCCGTGCGCTGTTGTACCAGGTTGTGCCAAAAGGTCTGTCGTACGACGTCGTCAACCTGCCAATGAAGAAAAAGGCGATCTCCAAGCTGATCAACCAGTGCTACCGCGTGGTTGGTTTGAAAGAGACCGTGATCTTCGCTGACCAGTTGATGTACACAGGTTTCGCTTACTCGACTATTTCCGGCGTTTCCATCGGCGTTAACGACTTCGTTATTCCGGATGAAAAAGCTCGCATCATCAGTGCCGCCACTGACGAAGTGAAAGAGATCGAGAGCCAGTACGCCTCCGGCCTGGTAACCCAGGGCGAGAAGTACAACAAAGTGATCGACCTTTGGTCCAAGGCCAACGACGAAGTTTCCAAGGCGATGATGGCCAACCTCTCGAAAGAGAAAGTCATCGACCGTCACGGCGACGAAGTCGACCAGGAATCTTTCAACTCGATGTACATGATGGCCGACTCGGGCGCACGGGGTTCTGCTGCGCAGATCCGTCAGCTCGCCGGTATGCGTGGCCTGATGGCCAAGCCGGACGGTTCCATCATCGAAACGCCGATTACCGCGAACTTCCGTGAAGGTTTGAGCGTACTTCAGTACTTCATCTCCACTCACGGTGCTCGTAAGGGTCTTGCGGATACCGCGTTGAAAACCGCTAACTCCGGTTACCTGACACGTCGTCTGGTAGACGTTGCACAAGATCTGGTTGTAACCGAGATCGATTGCGGCACCGAGCATGGCCTGCTGATGACTCCGCACATTGAAGGCGGTGACGTTGTAGAACCGCTGGGTGAGCGCGTATTGGGTCGTGTGATTGCCCGTGACGTGTTCAGGCCAGGTACTGAGGAAGTTATCGTTCCTGCCGGCACTCTGGTAGATGAAAAGTGGGTCGAGTTCATCGAACTCAACAGCATCGACGAAGTGATCGTTCGCTCGCCGATCAGTTGCGAAACCCGCTACGGCATCTGCGCCAAGTGCTACGGCCGTGACTTGGCTCGTGGTCACCAGGTGAACATCGGTGAAGCGGTCGGCGTTATCGCTGCCCAATCCATCGGTGAGCCGGGTACTCAGCTGACCATGCGTACGTTCCACATTGGTGGTGCGGCAAGCCGGACCTCCGCAGCCGACAGCGTTCAGGTGAAGAATGGCGGTACCGTCCGTCTGCACAACCTGAAACACGTTGAGCGAGTGGATGGCCACCTCGTTGCTGTTTCCCGTTCCGGTGAGCTGGCAATCGCTGATGACTACGGTCGTGAGCGCGAGCGTTATAAGCTGCCGTACGGTGCTGTGATTTCGGTTAAAGAAGGTGACAAGGTCGACGCTGGCGCAATCGTGGCCAAGTGGGATCCGCACACTCACCCAATCGTTACCGAAATGAAAGGTACCGTGACCTACGTGGGCATGGAAGAAGGCATCACGATCAAGCGTCAGACTGACGAATTGACCGGTATGACCAACATTGAAGTACTCGACGCCAAAGATCGTCCAGCTGCCGGTAAAGACATCCGTCCTGCCGTGAAGATGGTCGACGACAACGGCAAGGATCTGTTGCTGCCAGGCACTGACGTAATCGCTCAGTACTTCCTGCCAGCCAACGCCCTGGTCGGTGTGGCGGATGGTGCGAAGATCGCGATCGGTGATGTTATCGCGCGTATCCCGCAAGAAACTTCGAAGACTCGTGACATCACCGGTGGTCTGCCGCGTGTTGCTGACTTGTTCGAAGCTCGTCGTCCGAAAGAAGCGTCGATTCTGGCTGAAGTCAGCGGCACCATCGCGTTCGGTAAAGAGACCAAGGGCAAGCGCCGTCTGGTCATTACCCCGAACGACGGTAGCGATCCGTATGAAGAGCTGATTCCGAAGTGGCGTCACCTGAACGTCTTCGAAGGCGAACAGGTAAACCGCGGCGAAGTTATCTCCGACGGCCCGAGCGATCCACACGACATCCTGCGTCTGCTGGGTGTGAGTGCGCTGGCCAAGTACATCGTCAACGAGATCCAGGACGTTTACCGTCTGCAGGGCGTGAAGATCAACGACAAGCACATCGAGACCATCCTGCGTCAGATGCTGCGTAAAGTTGAAATCGCTGAATCCGGCGATTCCAGTTTCATCAAGGGCGACCAGATGGAACTGACTCACGTACTGGTAGAAAACGAGCGCCTGGCGAACGAAGAGAAATTCGTTTCCAAGTTCACTCGCGTGCTGCTGGGTATCACCAAGGCGTCGTTGTCCACTGAGTCGTTCATCTCGGCGGCCTCCTTCCAGGAGACCACTCGCGTACTGACCGAAGCAGCGGTAACCGGCAAGCGCGATTACCTGCGTGGCCTGAAAGAAAACGTGGTTGTGGGTCGTCTGATCCCAGCCGGTACCGGTTTGGCTTACCACAGCGAGCGCAAGCGTCGCCGTGATGCTGACAAGCCGTTGCGCGTAAGCGCCAGTGAAGTGGAAGCTGCACTGACCGAAGCGCTGAACTCAAGCGGTAACTGAGTTCTGCAGTAGATAAGTCTGGGCCCTGGCAGTCCCATTCGTCGGATCGAGGCATTTTTGCCCTGGTTCGACGAGAGGGGAGGTCGGGGCCTTGCCTTGACTGGGGACAAGATCCTCTTTAGACTCTTGTACCCCTAAATTTGGCGGGAATTCGTTCCTGCCATTTTGCTTTTCTTGCAAGACAATAGCGTCGCAAGACAACAGTGGAGCTAGTAGATGGCAACTATCAACCAGCTGGTACGTCAGCCGCGTAAGCGTATCGTCGAGAAATCCGACGTGCCTGCGCTGCAGAACTGCCCGCAACGTCGTGGCGTATGCACTCGTGTGTATACCACCACGCCGAAAAAACCTAACTCGGCACTGCGTAAAGTATGCCGTGTGCGTCTGACCAATGGTTTCGAGGTTTCCTCGTACATCGGCGGTGAAGGCCACAACCTGCAAGAGCACAGCGTGGTACTGATCCGCGGCGGTCGTGTAAAAGACTTGCCAGGTGTTCGTTACCACACCGTACGCGGCTCCTTGGATACTTCCGGCGTTAAAGGTCGTAACCAGGGTCGTTCGAAGTACGGTACTAAAAAGCCTAAGTAGTAGCGGCTTTTTGTAAACCTGAATCATCTTATTTTCTGAGTCGATAAGAGTAAGGTCGGAGGCGTCCCGAAAGGGCACCGATTCCGAGCGAACCTGAAGACCGTTTGAGGGCTTATCCATGCCAAGAAGACGCGTAGCAGCCAAGCGCGAAGTGCTTGACGATCCAAAATACGGAAGCCAAATCCTGGCCAAGTTCATGAACCACGTGATGGAAAGCGGCAAGAAAGCCGTTGCCGAGCGTATCGTTTATGGCGCGCTGGAAAAGGTTAAAGAACGCAAGAACAGCGACCCCCTGGAAATCTTCGAGAAAGCTCTCGACGCCATCGCTCCGCTGGTCGAAGTGAAGTCGCGCCGTGTAGGCGGTGCTACTTACCAGGTTCCGGTTGAAGTTCGCCCGTCCCGTCGTAACGCTCTGGCAATGCGCTGGTTGGTAGACTTCGCCCGTAAGCGCGGCGAGAAGTCTATGGCTCTGCGTTTGGCCGGCGAATTGTTGGACGCTGCTGAAGGTAAAGGTGCTGCTGTTAAGAAGCGTGAAGACGTGCACCGTATGGCTGAAGCTAACAAAGCTTTCTCGCACTACCGCTTCTAATTTTAGCTTCACTAATTTTGCGAGGGCTTTATGGCTCGTACTACTCCGATTAGCCGCTACCGTAACATCGGTATCGTTGCTCACGTGGATGCTGGTAAAACCACCACCACCGAGCGCGTACTGTTTTACACCGGCAAAAGTCACAAGATGGGCGAGGTGCATGATGGCGCCGCGACCACAGACTGGATGGTTCAGGAGCAGGAGCGTGGTATTACCATTACTTCTGCTGCTATTACCGCCTTCTGGAAAGGTTCCGAGAAGCAGTACAAGGATGAGCACCGCTTCAACGTAATCGATACCCCGGGCCACGTAGACTTCACTATTGAAGTTGAGCGTTCCCTGCGCGTACTCGACGGCGCTGTCGTTGTGTTCTGCGGTACTTCGGGTGTTGAGCCGCAGTCGGAAACCGTATGGCGTCAAGCCAACAAATACGGCGTTCCACGCCTTGTTTACGTAAACAAGATGGACCGTGCCGGTGCGAACTTCCTGCGCGTGATCGGTCAGATCAAGCAGCGCTTGGGTCACACTCCGGTGCCAATCCAGTTGGCTATCGGTTCCGAAGATAACTTCCAGGGGCAGATCGATCTGCTGACCATGGAAGCTGTCTACTGGAACGATGCCGACAAGGGTATGGTCCCTGTTCGCAAGCCTATCCCTGCCGAGCTGCAGGAACTGGCTGACGAATGGCGCAACAACATGGTTGAGGCTGCGGCCGAAGCCAATGAAGAGCTGATGAACAAGTACCTCGAAGGTGAAGAGCTCACCAACGTGGAAATCAAGGCCGCTCTGCGTCAGCGTACTATCGCTGGTGAAATCGTCCTGGCTGTTTGCGGCTCCTCGTTCAAGAACAAGGGTGTTCCCCTGGTTCTCGATGCTGTGATCGACTACCTGCCTGCACCAATCGATATTCCTGCCATCAAGGGTACTGACCCGGATGACGAGACCATCGAGCTGGAGCGTCATGCAGACGACGCAGAACCGTTCTC
Organism: Pseudomonas sp. FBCC-B545; assembly: GCF_059134095.1. Taxonomy (NCBI): domain Bacteria; kingdom Pseudomonadati; phylum Pseudomonadota; class Gammaproteobacteria; order Pseudomonadales; family Pseudomonadaceae; genus Pseudomonas; species Pseudomonas sp. FBCC-B545. Next base: position 639,294 of record NZ_CP101441.1, read on the forward strand.
CGCTCTGGCATTTAAAATTGCCACTGACCCATTCGTGGGTACCTTGACCTTCGTCCGCGTTTACTCGGGCGTGTTGAACTCCGGCGACGGCGTGATCAACTCGGTTAAAGGCAAGAAAGAGCGCGTGGGTCGTATGGTGCAAATGCACGCAAACGCCCGCGAAGAGATCAAGGAAGTACGCGCTGGTGACATCGCGGCCTTGATCGGCATGAAGGACGTCACCACTGGTGAAACCTTGTGCAACGCTGACAAGCCAATCATCCTGGTTCGCATGGACTTCCCGGAGCCGGTTATTTCGGTTGCCGTAGAGCCTAAGACCAAGGATGACCAGGAAAAAATGGGTATCGCTCTGGGCAAGCTTGCTCAGGAAGATCCATCTTTCCGCGTCAAGACTGATGAAGAGACTGGTCAAACGATCATCTCGGGCATGGGCGAGCTTCACCTGGACATCCTGGTTGACCGGATGCGCCGTGAGTTCAACGTCGAAGCCAACATCGGTAAGCCTCAGGTTTCCTATCGTGAGCGCATCACGAAGAACTGTGAAATCGAAGGCAAGTTCGTTCGTCAGTCCGGCGGTCGTGGTCAGTTCGGTCACTGCTGGATCCGTTTTGCCCCTGCTGACGAAGGTCAGGAAGGTCTGCAATTCGTGAACGAAGTAGTAGGTGGTGTTGTTCCTAAGGAATACATCCCTGCTATCCAGAAGGGTATCGAAGAGCAGATGAAGAACGGTGTTGTTGCCGGCTATCCGCTGATCGGCCTGAAAGCAACCGTTTTTGACGGTTCTTACCACGACGTCGACTCCAACGAGATGGCGTTTAAGGTGGCTGCCTCCATGGCAACCAAGCAACTGGCCCAGAAGGGCGGTGGTGAGTTGCTTGAGCCAATCATGGCGGTAGAAGTTGTTACACCTGAAGACTATATGGGTGATGTCATGGGCGACCTTAACCGTCGTCGCGGCATGATCTTGGGTATGGAAGACACGGTTTCCGGCAAAGTGATTCGCGCTGAGGTTCCGTTGGGTGAGATGTTCGGTTATGCGACCGACGTTCGCTCCATGTCTCAGGGTCGCGCAAGCTACTCTATGGAATTCAAAAAATACAACACAGCTCCGGCGCACATCGCTGAAACTGTATCCAAAAAACAAGGCTGATTCAGTCCTTTAGGCAAGGAGTTAATTGTCGTGGCTAAAGAAAAATTTGATCGTTCCCTACCGCACGTCAACGTTGGCACCATCGGTCACGTTGACCACGGTAAAACCACTCTGACTGCTGCTCTGACTCGCGTTTGCTCCGAAGTATTCGGTTCTGCAATCGTTGATTTCGATAAAATCGACAGCGCACCAGAAGAAAAAGCTCGTGGTATCACCATCAACACCGCGCACGTTGAATACAACTCGCTGATCCGTCACTACGCTCACGTTGACTGCCCAGGTCACGCTGACTATGTGAAGAACATGATCACCGGTGCTGCCCAGATGGACGGCGCAATCCTGGTTTGTTCGGCCGCTGATGGTCCGATGCCACAAACCCGTGAGCACATCCTGCTGTCCCGTCAGGTTGGCGTTCCGTACATCGTGGTTTACCTGAACAAGGCTGATCTGGTAGACGACGCTGAGCTGCTGGAACTGGTTGAGATGGAAGTGCGCGATCTGCTGAGCACTTACGACTTCCCAGGTGACGACACTCCGATCATCATCGGTTCTGCTCGTATGGCTCTGGAAGGCAAAGACGATAACGAAATGGGCACCACGTCCGTTCGTAAACTGGTTGAGACTCTGGACAGCTACATCCCAGATCCAGTCCGTGTTATCGACAAGCCGTTCCTGATGCCAATCGAAGACGTATTCTCGATCTCCGGTCGCGGTACTGTTGTAACTGGTCGTATCGAGCGCGGTATCGTCAAGGTTCAAGATCCACTGGAAATCGTTGGTCTGCGTGACACCACTGTCACCACCTGCACCGGTGTTGAAATGTTCCGTAAACTGCTCGACGAAGGTCGTGCTGGCGAGAACTGCGGCGTTCTGCTGCGTGGTACCAAGCGTGACGACGTTGAGCGTGGCCAGGTTCTGGTTAAGCCGGGTTCGGTTAAGCCGCACACCAAGTTCGAAGCTGAAGTGTACGTGCTGAGCAAAGAAGAAGGCGGCCGTCACACTCCGTTCTTCAAAGGCTACCGTCCACAGTTCTACTTCCGTACTACCGACGTAACTGGTAACTGCGAACTGCCGGAAGGCGTAGAAATGGTAATGCCAGGCGACAACATCAAAATGGTTGTCACCCTGATCAAAACCATCGCTATGGAAGACGGTCTGCGTTTCGCAATCCGTGAAGGCGGCCGTACCGTTGGTGCTGGCGTTGTAGCTAAAATCATCGAGTAATTATCTCTTCTGAGATGACTCGATGTTTTGAAAAGGCCCCCGCTCAGCGGGGGCCTTTTTTATTGGGTTGACACCTATCAGGGCCGTCTATAGAATTGCGCCTCCTTTTAACGGGCGTATTGCGCTCGCTGGGAATAGCAGCCGGAGTCTGAAATCCAATGCAAAATCAGCAAATCCGTATCAGGTTGAAGGCTTTTGACCATCGCCTGATCGACCAATCCACCCAGGAAATCGTGGAAACCGCGAAACGTACTGGTGCTCAAGTGCGTGGTCCAATTCCACTGCCTACCCGTAAAGAGCGGTTTACCGTTCTGGTCTCCCCGCACGTCAACAAAGACGCGCGTGACCAGTACGAGATCCGTACTCATAAGCGCGTACTGGACATTGTCCAGCCAACGGATAAAACCGTTGATGCACTTATGAAGCTCGATCTGGCGGCCGGTGTGGAAGTACAGATCAGCCTCGGCTAAGACTTGGGTCTTAGTCGTGTAACGCTCTGAAATGGGCGGCCATAGCGGGTGAAAGCCCCGTACACTCATGAGGTTTACAACATGACTATTGGTGTAGTCGGTCGTAAATGCGGTATGACCCGTATTTTCACCGAAGAAGGTGTCTCCATTCCGGTCACGGTCATTGAGATCGAACCGAATCGCGTCACCCAGTTCAAAACTGAAGAAACCGATGGCTATCGTGCAGTGCAAGTCACTGTCGGCGAGCGTCGTGCTTCGCGCGTGACTGCTGCTCAAGCAGGTCACTTCGCTAAAGCAAACGTTGCAGCTGGTCGCACCGTCATGGAGTTCCGTCTTGAAGACGGCGACTACAAGGCTGGCGATCTGATCAACGCTGAAATCTTCGCCGCTGGTCAACTGGTTGATGTAACCGGTCAGTCCAAGGGTAAAGGCTTCCAGGGTACGATCAAGCGTTGGAATTTCCGTGGTCAAGACAACACTCACGGTAACTCCGTTTCCCACCGCGTCCCGGGCTCTATTGGCCAGTGCCAGACTCCTGGTCGTGTATTCAAGGGCAAGAAAATGTCCGGTCATATGGGCGCTGAGCGCGTGACCGTGCAGTCCCTCGAAGTAGTGCGCGTCGACGCTGAACGCAATCTGTTGTTGGTCAAGGGTGCTGTTCCTGGCGCTACTGGCGGCAACCTGGTTGTACGTCCAGCGGCCAAGGCTCGCGGTTAAGGGGAAGCTGACATGCAATTAAATGTAAATGACGCTCAAGCGATTGAAGTTTCCGAACTGACATTTGGCGGCGAATTCAACGAGACGCTGGTTCACCAAGCAGTCGTGGCCTACATGGCCGGCGGCCGTCAAGGTAGCAAGCAGCAAAAGACCCGTTCCGACGTTCGTGGTGGCGGTAAGCGCCCTTGGCGTCAGAAAGGTACTGGCCGTGCTCGTGCCGGTACTATCCGTAGCCCAATCTGGCGCGGCGGCGGTACCACTTTCGCAGCTCGTCCTCAGGATCACTCTCAGAAGCTCAACAAGAAGATGTATCGCGCAGCACTGCGCTCCATCCTTGCTGAACTCGTGCGTACTGATCGCCTGGTCGTGGTTCAAGACTTCGCTGTTGAAAGTCCAAAAACCAAAGATCTGCTGGGCAAACTGAACAACATGAGCCTGACCGACGTTTTGATCGTGTCTGAAGCTGTTGATCAGAACCTGTACCTGGCTGCTCGCAACCTGCCACACGTCGATGTACGTGACGTGCAAGGTTCCGATCCAGTTAGTCTGATCGCATACGACAAGGTGTTGATCACCGTGTCGGCCGTGAAGAAATTCGAGGAGCTGCTGGGATGAACCAGGAACGCGTATTTAAAGTTCTGCTTGGCCCGCACGTTTCCGAAAAGGCTACGGTTCTGGCTGACAAGAAAGGCCAGTTCGTTTTCAAGGTTGCAACTGACGCAACCAAGCTGGAAATCAAGAAGGCCGTCGAAAGCCTGTTCAGCGTGAAAGTAGAGCGTGTTACTACCCTGAATGTTCTGGGTAAGAGCAAGCGCACTGCTCGCGGTCTGGGCAAGCGTAATGACTGGAAGAAGGCAGTTATCTCCCTTCAGCCAGGCCAAGATCTCGATTTCAGCAGCAGTGCTGAGTAAGGAAGGGGTGCATCATGGCAATCGTTAAATGCAAACCGACTTCCCCTGGCCGCCGTTTTGTGGTCAAGGTGGTCAACCAGGAGCTGCATAAAGGCGCTCCTCACGCACCGCTGCTCGAGAAGAAATCGAAGACTGGTGGTCGTAACAACAATGGTCGTATTACCACTCGTCACATCGGTGGTGGCCATAAGCAGCATTATCGTCTGGTCGACTTCCGTCGCAACGACAAAGATGGCATCGCTGCCACTGTCGAGCGTATCGAATACGATCCAAACCGTACTGCTCACATCGCTCTGCTGCTGTACGCAGATGGCGAGCGTCGCTACATCATCGCCCCTAAAGGCGTGAGTGCTGGTGACCAGCTGATCGCAGGTGCCCTGGCACCGATCAAGCCGGGCAACGCTCTGCAGCTGCGTAACATTCCAGTTGGTAGCACCGTACACGGCATCGAATTGAAGCCAGGTAAAGGCGCGCAAATCGCTCGTTCCGCTGGTGCTTCGGCTCAGCTGATCGCTCGTGAAGGTGTCTACGTGACCCTGCGTCTGCGTTCTGGTGAGATGCGTAAAGTGCTGGCTGAATGCCGTGCGACCCTGGGTGAAGTCTCGAACTCCGAGCACAGCCTGCGTTCGTTGGGTAAAGCTGGTGCCAAACGCTGGCGTGGCGTTCGCCCAACCGTTCGTGGTGTTGCCATGAACCCGGTTGACCACCCACACGGTGGTGGTGAAGGTCGTACCTCTGGTGGTCGTCATCCGGTATCGCCATGGGGCTTCCCGACTAAGGGCGCGAAGACTCGTGGTAATAAGCGTACCGACAAAATGATCGTCCGTCGTCGCAAGTAAATAGAGGGATACGACAGTGCCACGTTCTCTGAAAAAAGGTCCTTTTATTGATCTTCACCTACTGAAGAAGATCGAAGTGGCGGCGGAAAAGAACGATCGCAAACCAGTTAAAACCTGGTCGCGTCGTTCGATGATCCTGCCACAAATGGTCGGTCTGACCATCGCAGTACACAACGGTCGCCAACACGTCCCAGTTCTCGTTAACGAAGACATGGTCGGCCACAAACTAGGCGAGTTTGCCGGTACCCGCACTTATCGTGGGCACGTGGCAGACAAGAAAGCCAAGCGTTAAGGGGTAAGGAAATGGAAGTAGCCGCTAAGTTGTCGGGCGCTCGAATCTCCGCCCAGAAAGCCCGCTTGGTCGCCGACCAGATCCGCGGGAAGAAGGTGGGCGAAGCGCTCAACCTGTTGGCTTTCAGCAGTAAGAAAGCCGCCGAGATCATGAAGAAAGTGCTGGAGTCGGCCGTAGCCAACGCCGAGCATAACGAAGGCGCAGACGTTGATGACCTGAAGGTCAGCACCGTTTTCGTCAACGAAGGGCGTTCGCTGAAGCGCATCATGCCGCGTGCCAAAGGCCGTGCTGATCGCATCGTCAAGCGGTCTTGCCATATCACTGTCAAGGTTGCTGACAAGTAACGGAGTCGAAGAGATGGGTCAGAAAGTACATCCCATTGGCATTCGCCTGGGAATCGTCAAGGAGCACACCTCCGTCTGGTACGCAGACGGTCGGACTTATGCGGACTATTTGTTCGCTGATCTGAAGGTGCGTGAGTATCTCCAAGACAAACTAAAAAGCGCGTCCGTAAGCCGTATCGATATCCATCGTCCGGCGCAAACTGCACGTATCACCATCCACACCGCTCGTCCAGGTATTGTTATCGGGAAGAAAGGTGAAGATGTTGAGAAACTGCGTCAGGACCTGACCAAGCAAATGGGTGTGCCTGTGCACATCAATATCGAAGAGATCCGTAAGCCGGAGCTCGACGGTATGCTGGTTGCGCAGAGCGTAGCTCAGCAGCTGGAACGCCGCGTAATGTTCCGTCGCGCTATGAAGCGTGCCGTACAGAACGCCATGCGTATTGGTGCCAAAGGCATCAAAATCCAAGTGAGCGGTCGTCTCGGCGGTGCTGAAATCGCACGTACTGAATGGTATCGCGAAGGTCGTGTGCCACTGCACACCCTGCGTGCCGACATCGACTATGCCAACTACGAAGCTCACACCACTTACGGTGTGATCGGTGTAAAGGTTTGGATCTTCAAAGGCGAAGTAATTGGTGGTCGCCAAGAAGAACTGAAACCACAAGCACCAGCGCCTCGTAAAAAAGCTGCTAAGTAAGGGGTACGCCAAATGTTGCAACCTAAGCGTACGAAGTTCCGCAAGCAGATGACAGGCCACAACCGTGGTCTGGCTCAGCGCGGTAGCAAAGTCAGCTTCGGCGAGTTCGCGCTGAAGTCTGTAGCTCGTGGTCGTCTCACCGCTCGTCAGATCGAGTCAGCGCGTCGTGCCCTGACCCGTCACGTAAAACGTGGCGGCAAGATCTGGATCCGTGTATTCCCGGACAAGCCGATCTCCAAAAAACCTCTCGAGGTTCGGATGGGTAAAGGTAAGGGTAACGTGGAATACTGGGTAGCCCAGATTCAGCCAGGCAAAGTCCTGTATGAAATCGAGGGCGTTTCTGAAGAGCTGGCGCGTGAGGCTTTCGCCCTGGCTGCTGCAAAGCTGCCGCTCGCCACCTCCTTTGTTAAGCGGACGGTGATGTGATGAAAGCGAATGAACTTCGTGAAAAATCCGCACAGCAGCTGAACGAGCAACTGCTCGGCCTGCTGCGCGACCAGTTCAATCTGCGTATGCAGAAAGCAACTGGCCAGTTGGGGCAGTCTCATCTGCTCTCGCAAGTTAAGCGTGACATCGCTCGCGTGAAGACTGTGCTCAACCAGCAGGCAGGTAAGTGATCATGGCTGAAGCCGAAAAGACTGTCCGTACGCTGACTGGCCGTGTTGTCAGCGACAAGATGGACAAAACCATCACCGTTTTGATCGAGCGCCGCGTTAAGCACCCGATCTACGGTAAATATGTTAAGCGTTCGACTAAGCTGCACGCGCACGACGAAACCAACCAGTGCCACATCGGCGACAAAGTCACTATTCGTGAAACTCGTCCGCTGGCCAAGACCAAGTCTTGGGCGCTGGTTGATATTCTCGAACGCGCTGTGGAAGTCTAAGGACTAGGGGTCGGAGAAATTATATGATTCAGACTCAATCCATGCTCGATGTGGCCGATAACAGCGGCGCTCGCCGTGTTATGTGCATCAAGGTGCTGGGTGGCTCCCATCGTCGTTACGCTGGTATCGGTGACATCATCAAAGTTACCGTGAAGGAAGCAATTCCTCGCGGTAAGGTGAAAAAAGGCCAAGTGATGACTGCTGTCGTAGTCCGCACTCGTCACGGCGTACGTCGTGCAGATGGCTCCATTATCCGCTTTGATGGCAACGCTGCTGTTCTTCTGAACAACAAGCAAGAGCCTATCGGCACCCGTATCTTTGGGCCAGTGACCCGTGAACTTCGTACTGAGAAGTTCATGAAGATCGTCTCGCTCGCCCCAGAAGTGCTGTAAGGAGATCCGACATGCAAAAGATTCGTCGTGACGACGAGATCATCGTGATCGCCGGCAAAGACAAAGGTAAGCGCGGTAAGGTGCTTAAGGTTCTCGCCAATAACCGTCTGGTTATCGGTGGTCTGAACCTGGTCAAGCGTCATACCAAGCCTAACCCGATGTCGGGCGTGCAGGGCGGTATCGTCGAGAAAGAAGCTCCGCTGGACGCTTCTAACGTCGCCATCTTCAACGGCGAAACCAACAAGGCTGACCGCGTTGGTTTCAAAGTAGAAGACGGTAAGAAAATTCGTGTCTTCAAGTCGACCCAAAAAGCGGTTGATGCTTGAACACTGCTAGGTAGATTAGACCATGGCACGACTACAAGAGATTTACCGGAAGGAAATCGCCCCCAAGCTTAAGGAAGAACTTAAGCTCGGGAACGTGATGGAAGTTCCGCGCGTCACCAAAATCACCCTGAACATGGGTTTGGGCGAAGCGATCGGCGACAAAAAAGTCATCGAGCACGCTGTTGCTGACCTGGAAAAGATCACCGGTCAAAAAGTCGTTGTGACTTACGCTCGGAAATCCATCGCTGGCTTTAAAGTCCGTGAAGGTTGGCCGATCGGCGTCAAAGTGACTCTGCGCCGTGAGCGTATGTACGAATTCCTGGATCGTCTGCTGTCGATCTCCCTGCCTCGGGTTCGCGACTTCCGCGGCCTGAATGCCAAGTCCTTCGATGGTCGTGGTAACTACAGCATGGGCGTGAAAGAGCAGATCATCTTCCCGGAAATCGACTACGACAAGATCGATGCTCTCCGCGGTCTGGACATCACCCTGACCACCACTGCCAAGAACGATGATGAAGGTCGCGCCCTGTTGCGTGCTTTCAAATTCCCGTTCCGCAACTGATTGGAGTAGGACCATGGCCAAGATGAGCATGAAAAACCGCGAGCTGAAGCGTCAGCTCACGGTTGCCAAGTACGCCAAGAAGCGTGCAGCACTGAAAGCTATCATCGTTGATCTGAACGCAAGTCCAGAAGCGCGTTGGGAAGCTACAGTTGCTCTGCAGAAGCAGCCACGTGACGCAAGCGCCTCGCGCATGCGTAACCGCTGCCGCCTGACCGGTCGTCCACACGGCGTTTACCGCAAGTTCGGCCTCGGCCGTAACAAACTGCGTGAAGCGGCAATGCGTGGTGACGTACCAGGTCTGGTTAAAGCCAGCTGGTAAGTACGTTCGAAGTCCAGGCGGTTCGGATCGCAAGATACTGACCGCCGGTGACCTTGAATCTGGAACAAGCCCCTTTTGGGGCTTGTTTCATTTCCGGAGTGTGTCTAGAATACCCGGCTCGCCTGAGCCCGTGTGTTCTATGCTCGGAGATTCTCGGCGACATATGTAGCCGCAAGGCTAATTTTTTTGTATTAGGAGCGTCTAGCCCATGAGTATGCAGGACCCGTTAGCGGACATGCTAACTCGTATCCGTAATGCCCAGATGGCTGAAAAGTCCGTCGTAAGCATGCCATCTTCCAAGTTGAAGGTAGCTGTTGCCAAAGTCCTGAAAGACGAAGGCTACATTGCGGGTTATCAGATCAGCAGCGAAATCAAACCACTGCTGTCCATCGAGCTGAAGTACTTCGAAGGCCGTTCGGTCATCGAGGAAGTGAAGCGCGTTAGCCGTCCAGGCCTGCGTCAGTACAAGTCCGCTGAAGATCTGCCGAAAGTTCGTGGCGGTCTGGGCGTGTCTATCGTCTCCACCAACAAAGGTGTGATGACGGATCGTGCTGCGCGCGCTGCCGGTGTCGGCGGCGAAGTTCTTTGCACTGTGTTCTAAGGGGGGATAAGCATGTCACGCGTCGCTAAGAACCCCGTTAAGCTGCCAGCCGGTGTCGAAGTCAAATTCGCAGGCCAACAGCTTTCGGTGAAGGGTGCCAAGGGTACTCTTGAACTGAACATCCATTCGTCCGTTGAGATCGTTGAAGAAGCTGGTGAGCTGCGTTTCGCTGCTCGCAATGGCGATCAACAAACTCGCGCAATGGCCGGTACCACGCGTGCGTTGGTAAACAACATGGTCCAAGGCGTAAGCCAAGGCTTCGAGCGTAAGCTCCAGCTGGTCGGTGTTGGTTACAAAGCGCAAGCAAAAGGCACGGTTCTGAACCTTGCCCTTGGCTTCTCGCACCCTGTGGATTACGAACTGCCAGCGGGCATCACTGCTGAGACCCCTAGCCAGACCGATATCCTGATCAAGGGCATCGACAAGCAGCTGGTAGGTCAAGTGGCCGCTGAGATCCGCGACTTCCGTCCACCAGAGCCGTACAAAGGCAAAGGTGTGCGCTACGCGGACGAAGTCGTCCGTCGTAAAGAAGCCAAGAAGAAGTAGGGCATAGCAAATGACCGACAAAAAAGTTACTCGACTGCGTCGCGCTCGCAAAGCACGCCTGAAAATGCACGAACTCGAAGTCGTGCGTCTCTGCGTGTTCCGCTCGTCGCAGCACATCTACGCCCAGGTCATCTCGGCCGACGGCAACAAAGTCCTGGCAAGCGCCTCGACTTTGGATAAAGAACTGCGTGATGGTGCCACTGGCAACATCGACGCGGCCACAAAGGTTGGCCAGCTGGTCGCTACGCGTGCTAAGGCCGCTGGCGTCTCGCAAGTGGCTTTCGACCGCTCTGGCTTCAAGTACCACGGTCGCGTGAAAGCGCTGGCTGATGCTGCTCGTGAAGCTGGGCTGGAGTTCTAAGTTATGTCAAATAACGACCAAAAGCGCGACGAAGGCTACATTGAGAAGCTGGTTCAAGTTAACCGCGTAGCCAAAACCGTTAAAGGCGGCCGTATCTTCACTTTCACCGCGTTGACCGTGGTGGGTGATGGTAAAGGGCGTGTTGGCTTCGGCCGTGGCAAGTCACGTGAAGTGCCTGCTGCGATCCAGAAGGCAATGGAAGCTGCTCGTCGCAACATGATCCAAGTTGATCTGAACGGCACCACTCTGCAGTACGCAATGAAGTCCGCCCATGGCGCTTCGAAGGTGTACATGCAGCCTGCTTCTGAAGGTACCGGTATCATCGCTGGCGGCGCTATGCGTGCTGTCCTCGAAGTTGCTGGCGTTCAGAACGTTCTGGCCAAGTGCTACGGCTCGACTAACCCGGTAAACGTGGTTCACGCCACTTTCAAGGGTCTGAAGGCTATGCAATCTCCTGAGTCCATCGCTGCCAAGCGTGGTCTGACTGTCAAGGAGATCTTCTGATCATGGCTACCGTTAAAGTAACGCTGATCAAAAGCATGACCGGCCGCATCCCTAACCACAAACTGTGCGTTAAAGGTTTGGGTCTGCGTCGCATCGGTCACACTGTAGAAGTCCAGGATACTCCCGAGAATCGCGGGATGATCAACAAGGCTTACTACATGCTGCGTGTAGAGGGTTAATCGATGAAACTCAATGATCTGAGTCCAGCGCCGGGTTCCCGTCGCGAAAAGCATCGTCCGGGCCGTGGTATCGGTAGCGGTTTGGGTAAGACTGGTGGCCGTGGCCACAAAGGTCAAACCTCCCGCTCCGGTGGCACCATCGCTCCAGGCTTTGAAGGCGGTCAACAGCCGCTGCATCGTCGCCTGCCTAAGTTCGGTTTCGTATCCCTGAAAGCCATGGACCGCGCAGAAGTGCGTCTGTCCGAGCTGGCCAAAGTGGAAGGCGACATCGTTACTGTGCAGACCCTGAAAGATGCCAACGTGATCAACGTCAACGTACAGCGTGTGAAAATCATGCTGTCCGGTGAAGTGACTCGCGCTGTCACTATCGGCAAGGGAATCGGCGCCACCAAAGGTGCGCGTTCGGCTATCGAAGCAGCTGGCGGCAAGTTCGAGGAATAAATGGCTAAGCAAGGTGCTCTCTCAGCGCTCGGCAAAGGCGGTATGTCTGAACTTTGGGCTCGTCTGCGTTTTCTGTTCCTGGCGATTATCGTCTACCGAATAGGCGCACACATCCCGGTTCCAGGTATCAACCCGGACCGACTCGCAGACCTGTTTCGACAGAATGAGGGGACCATTCTTAGCTTGTTCAACATGTTTTCCGGTGGCGCGCTGGAGCGAATGAGCATCTTTGCACTGGGGATCATGCCGTACATCTCGGCATCGATCATCATGCAACTGATGACAGCCGTCAGCCCGCAACTGGAGCAGTTGAAGAAGGAAGGTGAAGCTGGCCGTCGCAAGATTAGCCAGTACACCCGCTACGGCACTGTCGTCCTCGCCTTGGTTCAAGCTATCGGCATGTCCGTTGGCCTGGCCGGGCAGGGCGTTGCGTTCACTGGTGACTTTGGCTTCCATTTCGTCGCAGTATCCACTTTTGTGGCTGGTGCGATGTTCATGATGTGGCTGGGTGAGCAGATTACTGAGCGTGGTGTTGGCAACGGTATCTCGATGTTGATTTTCGCAGGTATCGTCGCCGGTCTTCCGAGAGCAATCGGGCAGTCTTTCGAGTCTGCGCGTCAGGGTGATATCAATATCTTCGCCTTGGTTGCCATCGGTTTGCTGGCAGTAGCGATTATCGGTTTTGTGGTGTTCATTGAGCGTGGCCAGCGTCGTATTGCTGTTCACTACGCCAAGCGTCAGCAGGGCCGTAAGGTCTTTGCTGCGCAGACCAGCCACTTGCCGCTGAAAGTGAATATGGCCGGCGTTATTCCGGCAATTTTCGCGAGCAGCATCTTGCTGTTTCCGGCTTCGTTGGGTACCTGGTTTGGTCAGTCCGAAAATATGGGCTGGCTGCAGGACCTCTCTCAGTCGATCGCTCCTGGTCAGCCGTTGAATATTCTGCTGTTTAGTGCAGGGATTATTTTCTTCTGCTTCTTCTATACGGCGTTGATGTTCAATCCGAAAGACGTAGCGGAAAACCTGAAGAAGTCCGGTGCCTTTATTCCGGGCATCCGTCCAGGTGAGCAGTCGGCACGCTACATTGATGGCGTTCTGACTCGTTTGACCCTGTTCGGTGCTCTATATATGACGGCCGTGTGCTTGTTGCCCCAGTTCCTGGTGGTTGCAGCAAACGTTCCGTTCTACCTTGGCGGGACCTCGTTGCTGATCGTGGTCGTGGTTGTGATGGACTTCATGTCCCAAGTACAATCGCACCTCGTTTCGCACCAGTACGAATCCCTGATGAAGAAAGCCAACCTGAAGGGTTACGGCAGCGGCATGTTGCGCTGAGTACCCATAAGGTTCGAGGAGTTGGTGATGAAAGTTCGTGCATCGGTGAAAAAGCTGTGCCGTAACTGCAAGATTATTCGCCGCGAAGGTGTTGTTCGAGTAATTTGCAGCGCGGAACCGCGTCACAAACAGCGCCAAGGCTGAGTGTGATCCGCTTGAAGCCCGGCAGCTAGTGCGCTGCCGGGTTGATTATTTGTTATTACAGCGATATTATCTCGCGCCCTATTTCTTGGCTTCCGGGGCGTAGGTAGCTGTCAATTGGAGTCCCACTGAATGGCCCGTATTGCAGGCGTTAACATTCCAGATAACAAGCACACTGTTATCTCGCTGACCTACATCTATGGTGTTGGTCGCACTACTGCGCAGAAAATTTGCGCAGTTGCTGGGGTAAACCCAGCCGCTAAGATCAAGGATCTGAGCGACGAGCAGATTGAACAGCTGCGTGGCGAAGTGGCGAAGTTCACCACTGAAGGTGACCTGCGTCGCGAAATCAACATGAAAATCAAGCGTTTGATGGACCTCGGTTGCTATCGCGGTCTGCGTCATCGTCGTGGTCTTCCAGTACGCGGTCAGCGTACCAAGACTAACGCGCGTACCCGTAAAGGTCCGCGTAAGCCGATCCGCAAGTAATCGCCCCAGCGAATCGACAGGAAAATTATCATGGCAAAACCTGCTGCTCGTCCTCGTAAAAAAGTTAAAAAGACAGTGGTTGATGGCATCGCCCACATCCATGCATCTTTTAACAACACCATCGTGACCATCACCGACCGTCAAGGTAACGCGCTTTCTTGGGCTACCTCCGGTGGTTCGGGTTTCCGCGGTTCCCGCAAGTCCACCCCGTTTGCTGCTCAAGTAGCTGCTGAACGTGCTGGTCAAGCTGCGCTGGAATACGGCCTGAAAAACCTCGACGTTAACGTCAAAGGTCCAGGTCCAGGTCGTGAGTCTGCTGTCCGTGCTTTGAACGGCTGTGGCTATAAGATCGCCAGCATCACCGACGTGACGCCAATCCCGCACAACGGGTGCCGTCCGCCGAAGAAGCGCCGCGTGTAATCCAGGAGATTGTAAAGAATGGCTCGTTACATTGGTCCAAAATGCAAACTCGCTCGTCGCGAGGGCACCGATCTCTTCCTGAAGAGCGGCGTGCGCGCGATCGAATCGAAGTGCAACATTGAAGCAGCACCTGGTATCCACGGCCAACGCCGCGGTCGCCAGTCCGATTACGGCACCCAACTGCGTGAAAAGCAGAAGGTCCGTCGTATCTACGGCGTTCTCGAGCGTCAGTTCAGCGGCTACTACAAAGAAGCTGCTGGCAAGAAAGGTGCAACCGGTGAAAACCTGCTGCAACTGCTCGAATGCCGTCTGGACAACGTTGTATACCGTATGGGCTTTGGTTCGACTCGTGCCGAATCCCGTCAGCTGGTATCGCACAAGTCGATCAGCGTTAACGGTCAGACCGTAAACGTTCCGTCCTACCAGGTTCGTGCTGGTGACGTGGTCGCAGTTCGCGAGAAAGCAAAAAACCAACTTCGCATTGTCCAAGCTCTCGATCTGTGTGCCCAACGTGGCCGCGTAGAATGGGTAGAAGTAGACACTGAGAAGAAGTCGGGCGTTTTCAAGAACGTTCCTGCTCGCAGTGATCTGTCCGCCGACATCAACGAAAGCCTGATTGTCGAGCTCTACTCCAAGTAAGGGCTAGAAAATAGGTGCATCCATGCAGATTTCGGTAAATGAGTTCCTGACACCCCGCCACATTGATGTGCAGGTTGTCAGTCCAACCCGCGCTAAGATCACTCTCGAGCCTCTCGAGCGTGGTTTTGGCCACACCCTGGGCAACGCGCTGCGCCGCATCCTGTTGTCCTCAATGCCCGGCTGTGCAGTAGTCGAGGCCGAGATTGACGGTGTGCTCCACGAGTACAGCGCCATCGAAGGTGTACAGGAAGACGTAATTGAAATCCTGTTGAACCTTAAAGGTCTGGCTATCAAGCTGCACGGCCGTGACGAAGTTACGCTGACCTTGTCGAAGAAGGGTTCGGGGGTGGTTACCGCTGCCGATATTCAGCTGGATCATGATGTCGAGATCGTTAACCCCGATCACGTAATCGCTAACCTGGCGTCTAACGGCGCCCTGAACATGAAGCTCACTGTAGCTCGTGGTCGTGGTTATGAACCGGCCGACTCGCGTCAGAGCGATGAAGACGAAAGCCGCAGCATTGGTCGCTTGCAGCTTGACTCTTCGTTCAGCCCGGTTCGCCGTATCGCATACGTGGTGGAAAACGCCCGTGTCGAGCAGCGTACTAACCTGGACAAGCTGGTTATTGATCTGGAAACCAACGGTACCCTGGATCCTGAAGAGGCTATTCGCCGCGCTGCAACCATTCTGCAACAGCAGTTGGCTGCGTTCGTCGACCTCAAGGGTGACAGCGAGCCAGTGGTAATCGAGCAAGAAGACGAGATCGATCCGATCCTGCTTCGCCCGGTTGACGATCTGGAACTGACTGTACGTTCGGCTAACTGCCTTAAGGCGGAAAACATTTACTACATCGGCGACCTGATTCAGCGTACCGAAGTAGAACTGTTGAAGACTCCGAACCTGGGCAAGAAATCCTTGACTGAAATCAAGGACGTTCTGGCCTCCCGCGGTCTGTCCCTCGGCATGCGCCTCGACAACTGGCCGCCTGCAAGTCTTAAGAAGGACGACAAGGCGACTGCCTGATCGTCGTAATCACCGAACGTGAGTTTGGTAAGGAATGAACCATGCGTCATCGTAAAAGTGGTCGTCACCTGAGCCGTACCAGCTCGCACCGCAAGGCCATGTTCCAAAACATGGCGGTGTCGCTGTTCGAGCACGAGCTGATCAAAACTACACTGCCGAAAGCTAAAGAACTGCGTCGCGTTGCTGAGCCGCTGATCACTTTGGCCAAGACAGACAGCCTGGCTAACCGCCGTCTGGCTTTCGACCGTACTCGTTCGAAAGCTATCGTTGGTAAGCTCTTCAACGACCTGGGCAAGCGTTACGCTACCCGTGAGGGTGGCTACCTGCGCATCCTCAAGTGCGGTTTCCGCGCTGGCGACAACGCGCCTATGGCGTATGTCGAGTTGGTTGATCGTGCTACTGCTGGCGAAGCTGTATCCGCCGAGTAAGACGACAAGCTGTAACGAAGAACCGGGCCTAGTGCCCGGTTTTTTGTGCGCGCAAGAAAAGCTCAATAGATACAAGCTTTCACTCATCGGCGCTGGGTACTATGGCTACTGGAGGGTTATTAGTTATTTTCTATTGATGCGTACGATTTAATGAATTTGTACACGTCATGTTGATGATCAATACTCCCTCCAAGCCGATTAGCCGGCAGTTCCAAGCCCGACCTGAGGAAGATTGCGCATGAGCCAGAATAAAGTCCTTACCACCGCCAGCGGCGCCCCCGTCGCAGACAACCAGAACTCGCGTTCCGCCGGCCCTCGCGGCCCGTTGCTGCTCGACGATTTTCACCTGATCGAGAAGCTCGCTCACTTCAACCGTGAAAACATCCCTGAGCGTCGTGTGCACGCCAAAGGTTCGGGTGCCTACGGTACGTTCACTGTGACAAAAGACATCACCCAGTACACCAGCGCCAAGCTGTTCGAATCGGTTGGTAAGCAAACGCCGACCTTCCTGCGGTTCTCCACTGTAGGTGGTGAGCGCGGTTCGGCTGACACCGAGCGAGATCCACGTGGCTTCGCCTTGAAGTTCTACACCGAAGAAGGCAACTGGGACATCGTGGGTAACAACACCCCGGTGTTTTTCATCCGCGACCCATTGAAATTCCCGGACTTTATCCACACCCAGAAACGCCTGCCGCAAAGCAACCTGAAAAGCGCGCAGATGATGTGGGACTTCTGGTCGCACTCTCCTGAGGCGCTGCACCAGGTCACCATCCTGTTTTCGGACCGCGGTATTCCAGATGGCTATCGCCACATGCATGGCTTCGGTAGCCACACGTACAGCCTGATCAATGCCAAGGGCGAACGTCATTGGGTGAAATGGCACTACAAGACCAAGCAAGGTATCAAGAACCTGGCGCCAGCCGAGGCTGCCCGACTTGCAGGGACTGATCCTGACTATGCCCAGCGTGATCTGTTCGGGGCGATTGAGCGCGGTGACTTCCCGAAATGGCGCGTCTGCATCCAGATCATGACTGAGGCCCAGGCGAATGCTCATTACGAGAACCCGTTTGACGTGACCAAGACCTGGTCGCAAAAAGAGTTCCCGTTGATTGAGGTGGGTGAGCTGGAGCTCAACCGCAATCCGCAGAACTACTTCGCTGAAGTAGAACAGGCTGCATTCGGCCCAAGCAACATGGTTCCAGGTGTAGGTCTGTCGCCGGACCGCATGCTGCAAGGTCGGGTTTTCGCTTACGCAGATGCCCACCGCTACCGTGTCGGCACCAACCACCAGCAATTGCCGGTGAATGCGCCACGCAACCCGGTGAACAGCTACCAGCGTGACGGTTCGATGGCCTTCGGCGGTAACGGTGGTGCGGCGCCCAACTACGAGCCAAACAGCTACGCCGATGCACCCAAGCAAGCTGCGCAATATGCCGAACCTGCACTTGCCCTGAGCGGCGCCGCGGATCGTTACGATCATCGTGAAGACACCGACTACTACAGCCATGCGGGTGCGTTGTTCCGCCTGATGAACGATGAGCAAAAAGCTCTGCTTACCAGCAACATTGCCGGTGCGATGGCGGGGGTTTCCAGCGATGTGGTCCAGCGTCAATTGCAGCATTTCTACAAGGCCGACCCGGCTTATGGAGAAGCAATCGCAAAGGCACTGGGTGTATCGCTTAACTGACTCTAAACGATAAGCAGAACCGCCCTCATTTGGGCGGTTTTTGCGTTATTTCAGCTACTTTTCTCCGGAAATCTTCACTTTTCTGCCGTTGATCCCGTGACCTTAAAGTCATCATGGTTCAAACTACAGCCTTTCAAGTAGGGAGATGTAGGGCGATGCAAGGTCACCCCGACGTAATCGATTACCTCAACACGTTGCTGACGGGCGAACTGGCAGCTCGTGACCAATATTTCATCCACTCGCGTATGTACGAAGACTGGGGCTTTACCGAGCTTTACGAACGTATCAACCATGAGATGGAAGAAGAGGCACAGCATGCTGACGCGCTGATGCGCCGTATCCTGATGCTCGAAGGCACGCCACGCATGCGTCCCGATGACCTGGATGTGGGCACAACGGTGCCTGACATGCTCGCTGCCGACCTGCGCCTCGAATACAAGGTCCGTGCGGCCCTGTGCAAGGGCATCGAGCTGTGTGAGCAGCACAACGACTATGTCACCCGGGAAATACTGCGTGTCCAGTTGAATGACACCGAAGAAGATCACACCTACTGGCTGGAAAAGCAGTTGGGCCTGATCAAGTTGATTGGCCTGGAGAATTACCTGCAATCGCAGTTCTAACTTCCGGCTACAAAAAAGCCCCTGTCACCGCAACGTGACAGGGGCTTTTCATTGGGACCTGAAAATCAGGCCCGGTCGCGCGCCAACAACGGCTTCAAGTAATAACCCGTGTGTGACTGCGACATCTCGGAGACTTGCTCCGGTGTGCCCACGGCGATGATCTGGCCGCCCTTGGAGCCACCTTCCGGCCCCAGGTCCACCAACCAGTCAGCGGTCTTGATTACATCGAGGTTGTGCTCGATCACCACCACGGTATTGCCGTGGTCGCGAAGGCGGTGCAGTACGTCAAGCAATTGCTGGATATCCGCGAAGTGCAGGCCGGTGGTCGGCTCATCGAGGATGTACAGGGTCTTGCCGGTATCTCGCTTGGACAGCTCGCGAGACAACTTGACCCGCTGCGCCTCGCCCCCCGATAAGGTGGTCGCCGATTGCCCCAGCTTGATATACGACAGGCCTACATCCATCAACGTCTGCAGCTTACGCGCCAGTGCCGGTACCGCGTCGAAGAATACCCGGGCTTCCTCGATGGTCATCTCGAGGGTTTCGTGGATGCTTTTGCCCTTGTACTTGATCTCCAGGGTTTCGCGGTTGTAGCGCTTGCTCTTGCACACGTCGCACGGTACGTAGATGTCCGGCAGGAAGTGCATCTCTACCTTGATCAGGCCGTCGCCCTGGCATGCTTCACAGCGCCCGCCCTTGACGTTGAACGAGAACCGGCCAGGCCCATATCCCCGCGAGCGGGATTCTGGAACGCCAGCAAACAGCTCGCGAATTGGCGTAAACAATCCGGTGTAGGTCGCCGGGTTGGAACGCGGTGTGCGGCCGATCGGGCTCTGGTCAATATCGACCACCTTGTCCAGGTGTTCCAGGCCCTTGATGCTGTCATGGGCAGCCGCTTCCAGGGTGGTCGCGCCGTTCAGGGCGGTGGCACTCAATGGGAACAACGTGTTGTTGATCAGCGTCGACTTGCCCGAGCCGGAAACACCGGTCACGCAGGTCAGCAGGCCCAGCGGAATCTCCAGGTCGACATTGCGCAGGTTGTTCCCGCGCGCGCCTTTGAGATGCAGCGCCATTTTCTTGTTACGCGGAGTACGCTTGGCAGGTACTTCGATCTTCACCCGGCCAGACAAATACTTGCCGGTCAACGAGTCGGGGTGGGCCATTACTTCGGCAGGCGTACCCTCGGCAACGATATGTCCACCATGCACGCCAGCACCCGGGCCGATATCGACCACATAATCTGCCAGGCGGATAGCGTCTTCGTCGTGCTCGACCACAATCACGGTGTTGCCGATATCCCGCAGGTGTTTCAGCGTACCCAGCAGGCGATCGTTATCCCGCTGGTGCAATCCAATCGACGGCTCATCGAGGATATACAGAACGCCTACCAGGCCCGCACCAATCTGGCTGGCCAAGCGGATCCGCTGTGCTTCACCACCCGACAAGGTATCGGCGCTGCGATCCAGCGACAGGTAATCCAGGCCGACGTTGACCAGGAACTGCAACCGCTCGCGAATCTCCTTGAGGATTTTGTCGGCAATCTCCCCGCGACGCCCGGTCAGCTTAAGCACACCAAAGTATTCGCATGCATCGCCAATCGGCAGGTTGGTCACCGCCGGCAGGGTTTTCTCGCCTACCCACACATGTCGTGCTTCACGGCGCAGGCGCGTGCCCCGGCAATCCGGGCAAGGCTGGGTGCTGAGGAATTTAGCCAGTTCTTCACGCACGCTCGCCGATTCGGTTTCGCGGTAGCGGCGCTCCAGGTTCGGCACGATGCCTTCGAACGGGTGCGAGCGCTTGACGATATCGCCGCGGTCGTTCAGGTATTTGAAGTCGACATTCTGCGAACCGCTGCCATTGAGGATGACCTTCTGCTGGTCTGCCGGCAGTTGGTTGAACGGCACTTCCAGGCTGAACTTGTAGTGGGAAGCCAATGACCCCAGCATCTGGAAATAGTAGACGTTACGCCTGTCCCAGCCACGTATCGCCCCCTCGGCCAGGGTCAGGTCGCCATTGACCAGGCGCTTGATATCGAAAAACTGCTTCACGCCCAGGCCATCGCACGTCGGGCAGGCGCCGGCCGGGTTGTTGAAGGAAAACAGCTTGGGTTCCAGCTCGCTGATGGCATGGCCACAGATCGGGCAGGCGAAGCGCGCGGAGAAGATGATCTCTTCGCCCGGCTCGTCATCCATGGGGGCCACCAGGGCAATGCCATCGGCCAGCTTCAGCGCGGTCTCGAAGGATTCCGCCAACCGCTGCTGCAAGTCGGCGCGCACCTTGAAACGGTCGACCACCACATCGATCGAATGCTTTTTCTGCTTGTCGAGCTTCGGCGCTTCATCCAGCTCATACAGCTTGCCGTTGATGCGTGCGCGTACGAAGCCTTGGGCCCGCAGCTCTTCGAAGACCGAAAGGTGTTCGCCTTTGCGCTCGCGGATAACGGGCGCCAGCAGCATCAGCTTGGCGCCTTCCGGCTGGGCCAGCACCAGGTCGACCATCTGGCTGACGGTCTGGGCTTCCAGAGGAATGTCGTGGTCCGGGCAACGCGGAATACCAACCCGCGCGTACAGCAGGCGCAGGTAGTCGTAGATCTCGGTAATGGTGCCCACGGTGGAACGTGGGTTGTGGGAGGTCGACTTCTGCTCGATGGAGATCGCCGGCGACAGCCCTTCGATGGTGTCGACGTCGGGCTTTTCCATCATCGACAGGAACTGCCGGGCATAGGCCGACAGCGATTCCACATAACGACGCTGACCTTCGGCATACAGCGTGTCGAACGCCAGGGACGACTTGCCGGAGCCGGACAAACCGGTGATGACGATCAGTTTGTCCCGGGGCAGGGTCAGGTCGATGTTCTTCAGGTTGTGGGTTCTAGCCCCACGAATCAGGATCTTGTCCAAGATGGCCTCGCACGGCGGGCGTAAATAATGCCGGAGTATACGGCTAAAGACTGGATGAATATACACTGTCAAAAGGCCGCTTGCAGCCTTACATGAAAGCTGCGCGGCAAAGCGCCGCATATACCCTCTCAATCGATGGGACTGGTAGAATCGCCGCCGGTTCACACGAGGTTTTTCCATGCACGATCCCCACAGCGAACGCATGAGTAGCGGCGAGACCCGAGCGGCAAGCGGTCTGGCCCTGGTGTTCGCCTTCCGTATGCTGGGCATGTTTATGGTGTTGCCGGTACTGGCGACCTATGGAATGGATCTCGCAGGCGCGACCCCCGCTTTGATCGGCCTGGCGATTGGCGCCTATGGCCTGACCCAGGCGATTTTCCAGATTCCGTTCGGGATCATTTCCGACCGCATTGGCCGTCGCCCGGTGATTTATCTCGGGTTGATCGTGTTCGCCCTCGGCAGCGTGCTCGCGGCCCAATCCGACTCGATCTGGGGCGTGATCGCCGGGCGCATCCTGCAGGGTGCGGGCGCGATTTCCGCTGCGGTCATGGCCTTGCTGTCGGACCTGACCCGTGAACAGCACCGCACCAAGGCCATGGCCATGATCGGCATGACCATCGGCCTGTCGTTTGCCGTGGCCATGGTGGTCGGCCCTTTGCTGACCCGTGCGTTTGGCTTGCACGGGTTGTTCCTGGCCACCGGTGGCATGGCATTGTTCGGTATCGTGATAGTGGCCTTTATGGTGCCGCGCTCTACTGGCACGCTGGCCCATCGTGAATCCGGTGTCGCCCGCCAGGCGTTGCTGCCCACGCTCAAACACCCAGACCTGCTGCGCCTGGATTTGGGTATCTTTGTGTTGCACGCCATGTTGATGTGCAGCTTCGTCGCCTTGCCCCTGGCTCTGGTGCAAAAAGCCGGCCTGCCCAAAGAACAGCATTGGTGGGTGTACCTTACCGCGCTGCTGATTTCGTTCTTCGCCATGATCCCGTTCATCATCTATGGCGAGAAAAAACGCAAAATGAAACGAGTTCTGCTCGGCGCCGTCGCGACGCTGATGCTCACTGAGCTATTCTTCTGGCAGTTCGGCGACAGCCTGCGGGCGCTGGTCACCGGCACGGTGGTATTTTTCACCGCGTTCAACCTGCTGGAGGCTTCATTGCCTTCGCTGATCAGTAAAGTTTCACCGGCCGGCGGCAAGGGCACGGCGATGGGGGTGTATTCCACCAGCCAGTTCCTGGGTTCCGCACTGGGCGGCATCATGGGTGGCTGGATGTTCCAGCATGGCGGTTTGTCGGTTGTTTTCCTGGGATGCGCCGGGCTGGCTGCACTTTGGCTGGCCTTTGCTGTTACCATGCGCGAACCTCCCTATGTGACGAGTCTGCGCTTGCCGTTATCGCCCGACGCGATGCGCGAAGCAGGCCTGGCCGAGCGCCTGAAGACCGTCACCGGGGTTACCGATGCCGTGGTTGTCGCTGAAGAAGCCGCCATCTACATCAAACTAGACACCGAATTATTGGATCGCGCGACGCTCGAGCAACTGGTCAACCCAGTGCCGACAGCGCGCCCAGCTTAGGAGAACGTTATGGCCCGTGGGGTTAACAAAGTCATATTGGTCGGTACGTGCGGCCAGGATCCCGAAGTTCGCTACTTGCCTAACGGTAACGCCGTGACCAACCTGAGTCTGGCGACCAGCGAGCAGTGGACCGACAAGCAGACCGGCCAGAAAGTCGAGAAGACCGAATGGCACCGCGTGTCGATGTTCGGCAAGGTTGCGGAGATCGCCGGTGAGTACCTGCGCAAAGGTTCGCAGGTATACATCGAAGGCAAGCTGCAAACCCGCGAGTGGGAAAAAGACGGTATCAAGCGCTACACCACCGAAATCGTGGTCGACATGCAAGGCACCATGCAACTGCTGGGCGGCCGTCCACAGGGCGACCAACAGGGCCAGGGCGGCATGTCCAACTCGGCACCGCGTCCACAGCAGTCGCGTCCGCAGCCAGCCCAGCAGCCACAGCGTGAATCGCGCCCAGCGCCACAACAGGCTGCGCCGCAACCGGCCCAGGATTTCGACAGTTTTGATGACGATATTCCGTTCTAGGCCATATCGAAGCGACTCGCTGCAAAAGAACGCGCTGCCTAAGGCCGCGCGTTTTTTTTTGTGTACTGCTGCCGACTACAATTGCGCAAAGCGCAACATATCTTGATTGGCTCGCTCCTTGTGCGTGTCGGTCAACCCATGAGGGGCGCCTGTGTATACCAGCAGTTGGGCGTGTGGGATCAAGCGCTTGCTCTCCAGGGCCGAAGCTTGGATCGGTACAATTTGATCGTCGCCTCCATGGATGATCAGCGTGGGGATGTTGAAGTACTTCAGATCATCCCTGAAGTCGGTTTCCGAAAAAGCCTCGATACTGTCAAACGTATTTTTGTGCCCTCCCATTACGCCTTGCATCCAGAACGAATTGATCAAGCCTGGCGACGGCTCGACCCCTGTTCGGTTGAATCCGAAGAATGGTCCGCTTGCGAGGTCAAGATAGAGTTGCGAACGGTTGGCAATGGAGTCGGCGCGCAGGCCGTCGAAAACATCTATCGGCGTCCCCTGCGGATTACTGGGGGTTTTTAACATCAGGGGCGTCACGGCGCAGATCAACCCTGCCTTGGCCACGCGTGCAGTGCCGTGCCGTGCGATATAGCGTGCCACTTCCCCGCCCCCGGTGGAGAAGCCGAAGAGAATCACGGCGGTCAGATCCAAGTGCTCGATCAGTTGCGCCAAGTCATCTGCGTAGTGATCCATGTCATTGCCGGCCCACGGTTGGCTTGATCGGCCATGCCCGCGGCGGTCATGCGCAATGGCACGAAAACCATGGTTGGCGAAGTGCAGCATTTGAGACTCCCAACTGTCGCTGTTCAGCGGCCAGCCGTGGCAAAACACAACGGGCTGACCACTGCCCCAGTCCTTGTAGTAAAGGTCGTTACCTTCGCGGGTTTTCAAATAGGCCATGGCTCAGCTCCATTGACGTGTGGATAATTTTTGGCTGATGGAGGCCAGAAAAATCGTCCGTGGACACTACGCTGGCGTTAAGTAGATGACCCTAAGAAGACTCAACCTGTTTGGGTCGATAATAATTCTAGTCTGTACAGGCGAGGCGTGTGGCGACAGCGCCGAGTTTTCCGTTCACGGACAGGCTTTTAACAGGGGTGGCGATCAATTCGGCTATTTGTTCTCATGGCTCTCAAGTTTTAGGCTGTCGTTCATCTCTAGAACAAGGAAAATTGCGATGACCTGGTCTGCCAAGCAATACACGCTGTTCGAACAGCAACGCACTCGCCCCGTCCGAGATCTGGTCGCGGCCATTCCCACTGCTGACGTGCGCACAGCCGTTGACTTGGGGTGCGGGCCGGGCAACTCCACTGAAGTGCTGGCCAAACGCTTCCCCGAGGCGCAGGTGACCGGCATGGACAGCTCCGATGACATGTTGGCCGACGCCCGCAAGCGCCTGCCGGCGCTGAACTTTGAGCTGGCAGATATCGGTGCCTGGAGTCCGGCACAGAGTTTCGATGTGATCCTGGCCAATGCCTCGCTGCAATGGCTGCCCGACCACGCCACACTCTACCCGCACTTAGTCAACCAACTGAACCCAGGCGGCACGCTGGCGGTGCAAACACCAGACAACCTTGACGAGCCAGCCCATCGCCTCGCCCGCGAAGTCGCGGCCGAGGGCCCATGGTCCGCGAAGATCGGTGCGGTCAAGCACAATGAGCGGCACACCGCCAACTACTACTACGAACTGCTGAGTAAGCATTGCGGTGCCGTAGATGTGTGGCGCACCACTTATCAGCACCCGCTGGCGGATCACGCGGCGGTAGTGGAGTGGTTCAAGGCGTCGGCATTGCGGCCCTTTCTCGCGCCGTTGAGCAGCGATGAAAAAACCGCTTTCCTGCAGGAGTACCGGGCGCGAATCACCCAGGCCTACCCGGCCCTGGGCGATGGCACTGTATTGCTGCCGTTCCCGCGCCTGTTCATCATTGCTACACGCTAGAGCCATCGATCCGAGTGGCGGTCACGCGGCCGCCGCTTGCGCCTTCAAGAATTCATCCGTTGACACCACGCCCGCATAGCCGAAGGCCAGGGCTGCCATGTACGCGCCTTGTACTTGAGCCGCCGGGATGACCTGCCCGTTGAATTCCTGATCGCGAGTGGCACACGCGTCATGGATCACCGTGACTTTGTAGCCCAGGTCCGCCGCCGCTCGCACCACGGCATCCACGCACATATGGCTCATGTTGCCGACTACCACAACGTCGGTGATGCTGCGCTGTTCCAGCACGGTGCGCAGGTTGGTTTGGCGAAACGCATTCACGAAGTGCTTGAGCACGACCGGTTCATCGCCCTCGTTCAACACCTTGGCATGCAAATGCGCGCCTTCGGAGCCCGGTGTAAAGAACGGTGCGTCGTCGCCTTCGAATTCATGCCGCACATGAATCACTGCATCGCCGGCCTGGCGAAACGCCTGTAGCACTTGCGCCGCCTTGTCCGCCGCGGCTTCCACGCCGTCGAGGGGCCACTTGCCTTGTGGGAAGTAGTCGTTCTGGATATCGATTAGGATGAGCGCCTGCTTGGCCATGTGTATCGCCTCGTGATGGGTTGATGGGCCTAGTATCTTAGCTGGCGATCAGGCCGAGGATTGGCTGCACCGACAATAACAGGGGGAAAACTGACAATGACCGTGGAACGCGGGACCGTCGAGCTGGGGGTGTTGATCTACCAGGGCGCGCAACTGGCGGCGGTGCATGGCCTGACGGACCTGTTCGGGGTGGCTAATCGCATCGCCGCCGAGCATCGAGCCGGGCAACTGCCCCTGTTGCGGGTCAGCCACTGGCAGGTGCATGCCCACGGTACGCCTGCGCGCGGGTTTGACAGCCACCCAGGTCCGGACCAATCGATGATGGCCGTGCTGGTGCCCCCGTCGATTGGTGAATTCACCGAAGATCAGGCGCCGCCCGCGCTGCTGGAGTGGATCCGCCAGCAGCATGCCGCCGGTACGGTGCTTGGCGGCGTGTGCATCGGCTCGATCATGCTGGCGCGCAGCGGGCTTTTGGACGGGCGCAGCGCCACCACCCACTGGTCATCCGCGAAAACCTTCGCGGCCCGTTACCCGGCGGTGCGCCTGGAAGCGGATAAACCCATTGTCGATGACGGCGACCTGATCACCACCGCTGGGCTGATGGCCTGGTCCGAGCTGGGCCTGCGCCTGGTCGACCGGCTGATGGGCCCCAGCATCGCGGCCGACACGGCGCGGTTTCTGGTGATCGAACACCGCGACAGCGCCAGCCAGTGCGGCAGCAACTTTGCGCCGATTCTCAGGCATGGCGACAGCGCAATCCTCAAGGTCCAGCATTGGTTGCAAGCCAGTGGCGCGGTGGATGTCGGCGTGGCGGCAATGGCACGGGAGGCGAACCTTGAGGAGCGCACGTTCCTGCGACGGTTTCGCACTGCGACCGGGTTGAAACCCACCGAATACTGCCAGCACCTGCGGGTAGGCAAGGCGCGACAGATGCTGGAGTTCACCAACGGCACGATCGACCACATCGCCTGGACCGTGGGCTATCAGGATCCCAGCGCCTTTCGTGCGATCTTCAAGAAGATTACCGGCCTGGCCCCCAGCGATTACCGCAACCGGTTTGGTGTTTGAATCGTGCAGAACGCCGTGTGGTGTAACGCAGGTCGTGCAGAATAAGACAGGCTAACGGCCATCACTTTCGCCGCAACTGATTGATTTAAAGACTATCCCTGCCAGCCGCGCGTTGGCCTGATCCATGCAGCCTTTGTGCTACACATAAGGGCGGGATAACCAAGGGGAACGCATGACCCCAACGAATCGCAAGAAACTGGTGGTCGCACACTCCACGCGAGAGGGCGCGCCGCAGCATGAAGTTGAAACCAACCGCGCCTTGGCCCGCTGGCTGGCGCAGATACTCGGACTCAAATTCGGTGGCAATTACGATCCCGATTTGCACACCGGGCGTGAACTGTATCTTTTGCCCACGCAAACCCTGGTCGGTCCCGCTCAAGCGCATCAGCTTAATATCAAAGGGCCCGAAGATTTGTGGGGCGGTTATGTCGACCACGATTTTATCTGCACCAAAGCCATCAGCCATGGCCTGCTGGGCCCTGAGGCAAAAGCGCCTGAAGGTTGGTCGCCGCTGTTCTGCGAGCGAGTGCGCGACGTCGTGTTGGATGGCTTGACTGTGTTCAGCCTCGAGAACGCCAGGCCCGCCGCTACTCGTCTGCTCTACAGCGGACCTATTCGCCTCAAGCCCGTGCATGCCTGCGCAGGACGTGGCCAGGAAGTTATCCACAGCCTCGATGAATTCGACGCGGTCTTGGCACGTCCAGAAGCGAGCAAGATGTTCAGCGAGGGCGTGGTGCTGGAACAGGACCTGCACGACGTAGTCACCCACAGTGTGGGCCAGAGCTTTATCGGCGCTCACGTATTCAGCTACTGCGGCGAGCAGTACCTGACCCAGGACGGGCAGGGCGAAGAGGTTTACGGCGGCTCCAACCTCTTGGTCGTGCGCGGTTACTACGAAGACCTGCTCAACCTGGACTTGCCAGAGGATGTGCGTGAAGCCATCGAGCAGGCTCGGGTGTTCGACAACGCTGCCGACGAAGCCTACCCAGGCTTCTACGCCTCGCGGCGCAACTACGACATTGCCCAAGGCCTGGACAGCGATGGGCAGCGCCGCAGTGGTGTACTCGAACAATCCTGGCGCATGGGTGGGGCAAGCAGCGCGGAGGTCGCGGCGCTGCAGAGCTTTATCAACAACCCGGGCCTCAAGGCCATTCGTGTGTCCTCGGTGGAAACCTACGTGGATCAAGCGCTGCCGGCGGATGCCATCGAGGTATACCGAGGCCCGGCCGAAAACAGCGAATTTCTTCTCAAATACGTGACGGTCAAACCTTATGACGGCTAAAAGCGAGAGCATCACCATCGATATAGACGACGAACAGATGAGCGGGACATTCCTCAGTCCAAAATCCAAAGTGCCCGGCGTGTTGTTCGTGCACGGTTGGGGCGGCAGCCAGGAGCGCGACCTGGAGCGAGCCAAAGGCATTGCCGGGCTGGGCTGCGTATGCCTGACCTTCGACTTGCGCGGCCACGCCGGCACCGGCATTCCGTTATCCCGCGTTACCCGTGAAGACAACCTGCGCGACCTGATAGCGGCCTACGACCGCCTGCTGTCTCACCCGGCTATCGACACCTCGGCGGTGGCGGTGGTTGGCACCAGCTATGGCGGCTACCTGGCGGCCATCCTCACCTCGTTACGCCCAGTGCGTTGGCTGGCGCTGCGGGTGCCCGCACTGTACCGCGACCAGGAATGGCTCAAGCCCAAGCGCGACCTGGATAAAGCCGACTTGATGGATTACCGCGGCACCCTCGTGCATGCCGAGACCAACCGTGCCCTGCATGCCTGCGCACAATTTACTGGCGATGTGCTGATCGTCGAATCGGAAACCGACGATCATGTGCCCCACGCCACCATCATGAGCTATCGTGCGGCCTGCCAGCAGACTCACTCCCTGACCCACCGCATCATCGATGGTGCCGACCATTCCCTGAGTGACCTGGTGTCGCAACAGGCCTACACCTCGATCCTGGTGGACTGGATTACCGAGATGGTGGTGGGCGAGCGGTTAAGCATCATTCAATCCCGCTGACGCGCTAAGCGGGTGTTTTCTTCACTCGCAGGGCCTTGGCCTTGGCTTCCACGCCCAGGTACATCACCAACGCAATCAACAGCGGGCAGATGAAATAAATCGCCCGATATGCGATCAGCCCTGCCAACAAACTCCCTCGTGACGCTTCATGTTGCAGCAGGCCAATGAACACGGCCTCCAACACCCCAAGCCCGGCAGGTATATGGGTGACCACTCCAGCAATTGCGCTGATCAGCAGCACCCCCAACACCAGCGGGTAATCCAGCTTGGCCGGCAGCAAGGTAAAGATCACCGCTGCCATCAGCGACCAGTTCAAGGCGCCCAGGGCCAGTTGCAGGCAGGCCATGCGCAGCGACGGCAGGTTGATCTCGATGCCACGGATCGACCATGCGCGTTTTTTTGAAAACCGGCACGCCGCCAGATACCCAAGGCTTGCGATTACCAACAGCACGCCGACACCTTGCAAAGCGCCAGTGCTGAGCTTCCAGCCGGGCGGCATGGTGACCAGTCCGCTGCTGAACACCACCCCGGCCAGTGCCATATAGCCAAACCAATTGGTGGCCAGGCTCAGGCCGAGGATCTTGGCGATATTGCTGGTGCTCACTCCCAGTCGGGAGTACAACCGATAGCGCATGGCGATGCCGCCTACCCAGGCGCTGAGGTTGAGGTTGAACGCGTAACTGATGATGCCCACCGGCAGGATCTGTTTCCAGCGCAACGGCTGACGAATGTAGGTGCGGCCGATCAGATCGAAACAGGCATAGACGATAAAACTGCATAAGGTCAGGGTGCCGGCGATTAGCAACGTGCGCAGCTTGAAGTCGCCCAGGGTCTGGAACACTTCGCTCCAGTCGATACGCCGGGCGAGCAGGGTGAACAGCACGATCAGCAGCAGGAAGAACGCAATCGTGAGCGGTTTCTTCCAGCGCTTGAACCGCGAACCGCTGGTTTCAGGCGTCATGGGGCCTACTCTCAAAAGGTTTCAAGCGCGGCTTGTGCGCCGGTAACCAGCCGGTCAGCGCAGGGAAGTGGCGCATCACATGGAACACCAAAAAGCCCACGGTCAGGCGCCACAGCCACAGGCGCGGCTTGCGCTTGGCAGGCATGGTCTGGCAATGATTCCTGGCAAGTGCCTCCAGGCGTTCGTACAACTGCTGATTGAATGCCCGGTCACGAATCAGCACATTGGCTTCCAGGTTCAGCGCGAGGCTCAGTGGGTCGAGGTTGCTGGAGCCCACGGTGCTCCATTCGTCGTCCACCAGCGCAACCTTGCCGTGCAACGGGCGTTGGCAATACTCGTGAATCACCACGCCATCCTTGAGCAAATAGTCGTAGAGCATGCGCGCCGCCAGCTTGGCCAGCAGCACATCGGGCTGGCCCTGCATGATCAATTGCACATGCACGCCACGGCGCGCCGCGTTACGAATCTCGCGCAGCAGGCGATAACCAGGGAAGAAGTAGGCGTTGGCAATCACTACTCGCTGGCGGGCTTGGCTCAGGGCGTGGATATACGCCTCTTCGATGTCGTCGCGATGCTGGATATTGTCGCGATAAATCAGGCGCACCAAGCCGTCACCTTGCTCGTTGGTCCAGGGCGAAGGCCGCTGCTGACGCCGTCGCCAGCCACGACGGGTGCGCACCTGGCGACCACTTTGGGCCAGGGCAAAGTGGTGCAGGTCAGCCACCGCAGGGCCGATCACCTGTACTGAGTAATCCTGCTTGGCCTCGGGGCCGAAGTCCGCCAAGTGGTCGGCGGAAAAATTGATCCCGCCGATAAACGCCACGTTGGCGTCGACTACCACAATCTTGCGGTGCAGGCGGCGGAACCAGTTGGTGCGAATGCCCAGGGTCTTGGAGGCTGGGTCAAACATCTGCACCGCAACCCCGGCTTCGGCCAATTCGCCAAGAAAGGCCGGGCTCAGTTCGCCACAACCAAATCCATCGAGGCTCACCACTACTTTCACCCCGCGCTGCGCCGCTTCGATAAGGATGCCTTGCAGCTCATGGCCAACCTTGTCCTCAAACAGGATGAAGGTCTCCAACAGGATTTCGCGCTGGGCGCCGCGCAAGGCGTCGAACACGGCGGGAAAGTACGCCTCGCCATTCTCCAGCAACTCCACACGGTTGCCGCTCTGCCAGCCGTAATCCAGGTCGCGAGCTTTGCTGTCGTCCGGCGGCTGGTCGGTGGCGATATGCTCTACCGCAACGTTCATAGCTCAATCTCCACCGACAGGGGCACATGATCCGACAGGTGAGACCAGGGCCGCGTGGTGAGCACGCGAGGATTATGGATCGTCAGGTTGCGCACATAGATTCGATCCAGAGGCAGCAATGGCAGGCGCGCCGGGAAGGTGCGCGCCGGCTTGCCATGGGCATGGACAAACACCTCATGGAGGCCGCTTTGGCTCAGGTCGGCCTTTTGGCGCCAGTCGTTGAAATCGCCGGCGACCACCAACGGCGCATCGGCCGGGATCTCGAGGATGCGCTGCTCCAGCAAACGCAATTGCTGCTGGCGATGTACCTCGCGCAAGCCCAGGTGGATGCAGATCGCATGTATCTCGCGCTCGCCACCCGGCAAGCGCAGCACGCAATGCAGCAGGCCACGGTTTTCGTGGCCGCTTTGGGAAATATCGAGGTTGTCGTAGCGGATGATCTGGAATTTCGACAGCAGTGCATTGCCATGGTCGCCATGGGGGTAGACCGCATTGCGACCATAGGCAAACTGCGGCCAGATGCTGTCGGCGAGGAATTCATACTGCGGCATTTTCGGCCAGTCGCTATAGCGCTGGGGATGACGTTCGTGGGTGCCGTGGATTTCCTGCAGGAACACCATGTCGGCGCCCACGCTACGCACTGCCTCGCGCAGCTCGGGCAAGATGAAGCGCCGATTCAGGGCCGTGAAGCCCTTGTGAATATTGACCGTCAGCACGGTGAAGCGGGTGATGGCGGTGGTCGGTGTGATCGGGATCAATTCGGGCTGGGTCATGGCAATACTCCGGGTTCCGGCAACTTGCCGGGCTCGGTGGCCAGGTGCTTGTCCAGTTCGAAACGCTGCAGCAATTGGCGTGCATCGAAGGGCGCGCGAACCTTGATGTCGTTGTCGAAAAAACAGAACACGTCGCGCCGTTTACGGGCGCGAGGCTTATGCTGGGGAGCGACGAGGCGCGCGTCCGCAGGTTGCTTGCCGTGGGCCCAGTGCTCGATGCGATCGCCCCAGCGCTTGAGCGCTTCGGCGCTATAGCCGCTGGCATACAACTGCTTGTCGCCGTGCAAGCGCAAGTACATGAAGTTGGCGGTGACGTCTTCGATATACGGCCACTTGCCGGCGGTGTCCGCAACCACCAGAGCGACGCCGTGCTTGTCCAGCATCTGCACAAATTCCGGCACCGCAAAACTCTTGTGGCGAATCTCCACCGCGTGGCGCAACGGCTTCTTGGCATAGGCTTTCATGCTGGCCTTGCCGTTCAGGCGCGACTCATGTTGGCGGGCGAGGGCGGCGGCCTGATAGGTGTCGGTGGGGAGTTCGGCTAGGAAGGTTTCGAACAGCGCGGCGTCGAACTTGAAGCTGGGCGGGAACTGCCAAAGGATAGGGCCGAGTTTTTCCTTCAGCTCCAATACCCCGGAGGCAAAGAAATTCGCCATCGGCTTGTGCACCTCCCGCAGGCGCAGGATATGGGTGATATAGCGCGGCGCCTTGACACTGAACACGAAGCCCTCAGGCGTATCGGCATACCATTCGGCATAGCGCTTGGGGGTTTGCAGCGCGTAGAACGAGCCGTTGATTTCGATGCTGTTGACGGCACGTGACGCAAACTGCAGCTCGCGTTTCTGGGTCAGCCCCTCGGGGTAGAAGTCCCCGCGCCAGGGCGTGTAGCGCCAGCCGGAAATGCCGATATGAATCGCCGCCATGCTTGCTCCCGTAAATGATGGGTGGATTGACCTCCGTTATGGGATGACTGCGATATTTGCCTGAAAGTTTCCACATTCCTACAGACGGTACGGGGTACCAAATGTGGCAGGGGGCAAGTCCCTCCCACCGTTTTAAATCACATGCCCAAAAAGCGCAGGGAACGATCCAAGACCAAACCCGTCAGTTCCTTACAGACCCTGCTGAAGGAGCCCGTTGTTTTGCTGAATCTAAAGACTGCATTACTGCTCGCCGCGCTGTTGCTGTGCGGCAACGGTGCACTGCAAGCCGCGGCCACTGCGCCTGCCGCCGAAACGCCGGCCAAGCCTGAGCTGTTGGTGGAGGGCGGGCTGCTCGGGGCCATCAGTTCCAGTATTGATGACGTGCAGGACAAGCTCGACCTCAACCAGAACCTCGTCGACGCCTGGCGCCTGCGTGCCGACCGGGCGGCGGATGAAGTGGGGCGCCTGGTCGACCAGACCGCCGCGCGCTCGCCGTGGAGTGTGGCCGGCGATTTTCTGCTGTTGTCCGGAGTGTGGATCGGTGCCTTTGCCGTGCTGACGTTACTGGGGCACTGGGTCGTGCAGCGCTCCAGCCGCCGCTCGTTCGTCGCAAGGCGCCAGCGCTTGCAAGGCTTGCTCGGCTACATAGTGCCCTACACGATTCCAGCGTTGATCTGCCTGCCGCTGACCCTCTATGTGAGCCACTTCTTGGCCGCTTCGGTGGGCCGTGCGCTGGCGCTGTGTTTTGCCTATGCCACCAGCAGCGGCATCTTTTCGACCTCGATGCTGCTGTGCGTCATTGTGATGTTTAACGTCGGGCACAAACGGCCCGCCGTGCAGATTATTCGTGACTACTGCCCCAAGCCGCTGTTCCTGATCGGCTTCCTTGCCGCCCTCAGCGACGCGTTGACCAGCCCGCAGATCGCTCGTCAACTGGGCGGCAATATCACCAGCAGTATTGCGGTATTTACCGGCCTGTTTGCCGCAGTAATTTTTGGTGTGCTGGTGGTGCGCCTGCGCCGTCCGGTGGCCCATTTGATCCGTAACCGGCCGTTGGCCCAACGCCTCAAACATCCGGCCTTGCAGCAATCGCTGCGGGTGTTTTCCGGGCTTTGGTACTGGCCGATCCTGTTGATGGTGCTGGTGTCGGCGGTCAACCTGATTGGCGCCGGCGACGACAACCAAAAGGCCCTGCGTTGCGCACTGCTCACCACGCTGCTGCTGATCGGCACAGTGTTTCTCAGCACCGTGCTGCAACACCTGTTCAAGTCCCGCAGCCAAGTGTCGATCCAACGCAGCAGCGCCTACAAGGAACGCTTCCTCAGTTTGCTGCACGCGATCCTGCGTATCGTCATGGCCATTGCCTTTATCGAAATCCTCGGGCGTATCTGGGGCGTATCGCTATTCGAATTCGCCCAGCGCAACTCAGTGGGCCGGGCCATCAGTGATTCCCTCAGCAGCATCGGCCTGATCCTGTTGGTGACCTGGCTGTTCTGGGTGGTACTCGATACGGCGATCCAGGAAGCCCTCAAGCCGCCGGTGAATAAACGCTCCAGCCGCCAGCCCAGCACCCGGGTGAAAACCATCCTGCCGCTGCTGCGCAATGCGGTGAAGATTATCCTGGTGGTGATTTGCGCGATCACCACCATGGCTAACCTGGGCATCAACGTCGCGCCGTTGCTGGCGGGTGCCGGGGTGGTGGGCCTGGCCATCGGTTTCGGCTCCCAGCAGTTGGTGCAGGACGTGATTACCGGCCTGTTCATCATCATCGAAGACACCCTGTCCATCGGCGACTGGGTAGTGCTCGACTCCGGCCACGCCGGCACCGTCGAAGGCCTGACCATCCGCACCCTGCGCCTGCGCGACGGCAAGGGTTTTGTGCATTCGGTGCCGTTCGGCCAGATCAAGGCGGTTACCAACCAGTCACGGCAGTTCGCCTATGCCTTCTTCTCGGTGCAATTCACCTACGACACCGACGTGGACAAGGCCGTTGAGCTGATCCGCGAAGCGGGCCAGTCGATTCGCGACGACGTGTTCCTCAAGTACAACCTGCAAGGGCCGCTGGAAGTATTTGGCGTGGACAAGATGGACCTCAATGGCGTGGTGCTTACTGCACAGTTCCGTACGGTGTCGGGTGGGCAATATGCGGTCAGTCGGGCGTTTAACCAGCGGTTGAAAAAACTGGTGGATAACTGTGATGAGGTGCACTTTGCGCAGACTTATCCACAGCAGGTGTTGTTGCCTAAGCGTGTGGCGCAGGTGGAAGAGCCGGACGCGCTGGTGCTGACCGAGCAGCCCAGGTCTCAATGATGAGGGTGGCTGTTCTGGCCCCATCGGGAGCAAGCCCCCTCCCACATTTAGATTTGTGAACACATTTCAAGTGTGGGAGGGGGCTTGCCCCCGATGAGGCCCTGAAGGTCAGCGCCTGATCAACTTCTCCTGCACCGCCTGCTGCTCCACCTCCAGCAACACCTGCTGCTTGCCGGCGACCATCACCGCCGCCGGCACCCCATCACGATAAACGACCCGATTACCGCTTACCGCTGGCACCTTGGCTCCCGGCAGCAGCGTGCCGACAAGATTCAACGGATCGGCCCCACACACCGCAATCAAACTCCCATCATGGGGCCGCCGCCTCACCTCGCGCAGCAACGGTATCGCCTCCGGCAATGCAAACTGTTCCCCCGCCAACCCACTGACAAACCGCCCGCCACGAATTTCGCCCCGCGCCTCCAACCGATGGAAAGTGCGCAGCAGCTCACGCCAACTTGGCAACCAGTCCGCCTCACGCTCCAGCAGCCGCCAGAACACCACGCCATAACGGCGCAGCAGGGTCATTGCCACATGTTCCAGGGTCTCGGCCGAATGCGCGCCGGCGGCGGTCGCCGAGCGGCGAACCAAAGCCCAACGCCCGGCATCGTCCATACCGCCGACAAACGCCCCGCGCCCACGTCGACTGCTGCGCGCCTGGCGTTTGCTGGCGGGGGTGGTCAAGGCGCGCAGGCCGGCGAAGCTGTCAGCATTCACCAGGCCGGCGCCTACCAGTTCCTGCAAGGCTGTCTCCAGCTCGCTGCGCAGCAAATGGGCCTCGTGCACCAGTTCATCGAAAAACAGCGCGCCATGCTCGCGCAGGGCCAGGTGGACCTTCTGCGCCTTGGGCGACAAGGTGGTGCTGTCGGTAGGCTCGGGCAGCCCGCTCCACAACGCTACCTGGCTACGGGGGAGCAAAACCACCGGGGTGCTGCGCAACGCCATGGCGCCGGCCTTGTTGCTCAGGCGCGTCCAGACCAGCTTGCCGCTGCGGCACAGGTCATCGAGCCAGGTCGATGAGTAATCCTTGATGCGGGCGCTGAGCAAGTCTGTGTCCCAGGCCGACGTGGCGGCGGCATAGCCTTCGAACTGGCCGACAATCTGCGGCAACACCGCGCTGCCCTGGCCGCGGGTGCTGTCGGACAGGTGCTGCCAATCGAACAGAAAGCGCATGAAATCCTGCAACGCCACCGGCTCGATTTCCCGGCGCAGGCGCTTGACCGTGTAGCGATGAATGCGCGCCAGCAAATGACGTTCGCACCATTGTTCTTCACCCACGCCGGGGCTGAAGTGGCCGCGCAGCACGTAGCCTTCCTGTTCCAGGCGTGCCAGGGCCTGGGTAATCGACACCACCGGTAAGGCCAGGGGCGCTGCGATCTCGGCCAGGGTCAGCGGGCCAAAACCACTCAGGCGCGCACGCAGCACTTCCACCAGCGCTTCATCGAAGGACCAGGGCTCATCGAACCCCGGCAGCAACGGCAGATCGTTGGGATACAGCGCCTGCAAACAACTCAAGCGCTCCACGGCGACCCACATTCCGTTAGACAACTGATAGGCCCGCCCGGCCTTGCGCAATGCCTGCAACCATTGGGCCCATTGCGGCGTAACTTCGCTCGCTGCGATGCAGGCCAGGCTCATCAGCGCCTCATGCATTTCATCTAGGCCATTGGGCGCCGGCCAGGCTTCATCGCGTACACCGGCGATGGCGTCGGCATCCAAGGCGCCCAGGTCGTCAGTACTCTGCGGGTCGCTCCAGCGGCGGTTGAGCACGGCCTGGGTGCGGCGCTCCTCCAGGGGCGCGTCGTCGAGGAAGGTATAGGGTTTGGCACTGAGGATTTCTGCGGCCATGGGCGAGGGCGCGGGCAGGTCGCGGCTGATCAACCGCACGTCGCCGCGCTCCATGCGCCGCAGCAGCGCCAGCCAGGCGTCGCTGTCCATGGCTTCGTGCAGGCAGTCGTCGAGGGTTTGCTCTACCAACGGGTGGTTGGGAATTTCGCGTTCGCCGGCAAGGTTTTCCAGGCAGGCGATCTGGTCGGGAAACACGCTGGCGATCAGGTCTTCGCTCTTCATCCGCTGGATTTGCGGCGCCACCTTGCGCCCGCCGGTATAACGCGGCAGCGCCAGGGCCACGCCGGCATTCCAGCGCCAGCGCACGCCGAACAGTGGCGCATCCAGCACGGCCTGGATCAGGATGTGCTCGGCACTGTTGCTGTTGAGATAACGCCACACCTCATCCAGCGCGAAGCTGTGACTGGTGGACAACGACAGCACGATGGCATTTTCACTGGCCGCCGCTTGCAGCTCGAAATTGAAGGTACGGCAAAAGCGCTTGCGCAAGGCCAGGCCCCAGGCGCGGTTGATGCGGCTGCCAAACGGCGTGTGGATGATCAGTTGGGTGCCGCCGGATGCATCGAAGAACCGTTCCATGATCAATGTGTCTTGGGACGGCAGGGCGCTCAGGGCCTGGCGCGACCGAGCGAGGTAGTCCAACAGTTGGTCGGCGCTGGCGGCATTGAGGCCCAGGGTGCCGGTAAGCCAGTCGAGGGCCGGTTGCAGGTCGCCGGGCGTGGCGCCGAGCAAGCTGTCCAACTGCCCTTGCAAGCGGGCCACGGCCACCGATAACTCGTTGCTGCGTCCAGGGGCTTCACCCAGCCAGAACGGAATGGTCGGAGGTTGGCCCTGGGCATCCTCGACCCGCACCTTGCCGGCTTCGACCCGCAGGATTCGATAGGAGGTATTGCCGAGCTGGAAGATATCCCCGGCGATGCTTTCCACCGCAAAGTCTTCGTTGACGCTGCCGATATTCAGGCTTTGCGGCTCCAGCAACACGCTGTAGTCGGCATTGTCGGGGATCGTGCCGCCGCTGGTTACCGCCGTGAGCCTGGCGCCACGGCGCCCGCGCAGGGTGTGGGTCACGGCGTCGCGGTGCAGGTAGGCGCTGCGCATGCCCTGGCGGCCGTTGTAGCCCTCGCTGAGCATCTGCAAAAGGGCCTGGTAGTGGCGTTCATCCAGTTCGGCGTAGGGCGCGGCGCGGTGGATAAGCGCCAGCAGCGCCTGTTCCGGCCATTCCTGGGCGCTGACCTCGGCGATGATCTGCTGGGCCAGTACATCGAGCGGCGCCACCGGAATATGCAAGGTATCCAGCTCGCCACGGCGCACGCAGTCGAGCAGCGCGGCGCACTCAATCAGGTCGTCGCGAGTGGTGGCAAACAGGCGCCCCTTGGGCGTGCCGCCGACCTGGTGCCCGGAACGGCCGACCCGTTGCAGAAAGCCGTTGATCGAACCCGGCGAGCCGATCTGGCAGACCAGGTCTACCTCGCCGATATCAATCCCCAGCTCCAGGGACGCCGTGGCGATCAACACTTGCAGTTCGCCGGCCTTGAGGCGCTGTTCGGCGTCCAGGCGCATCTCCTTGGCCAGGCTGCCATGGTGAGCGGCCACGGCGGTCTTGCCCAGGCGCTCGCTCAAATGCCGGGCCAGGCGTTCGGCCAGGCGCCGAGTGTTGACGAATACCAGGGTGGTGCGGTGTTCGCGGGCCAATTGCGCGAGGCGATCGTAGACCAGCGCCCACACATCGTTGGCCATCACCGCCGAGAGGGGCACCGGCGGTACTTCGATCGCCAGGTCGCGGGGACGGGCGTGGCCGATATCGACGATGGCGCAATCACGTTCGGTGCCGACTAAAAAGCGTGCGACGGCTTCGATGGGTTTTTGCGTGGCCGACAAGCCGATCCGGGTCAATGGCTCGGCACACAGCCCTTGCAGGCGCTCCAGGCTCAAGGCCAAGTGGCTGCCGCGCTTACCGGCGGCGATGGCGTGGATCTCATCGACGATCACCGTACGTGTGCTGGCGAGCATGTGCCGGCCGGAATCCGAGCCGAGCAACACGTAGAGCGATTCCGGAGTGGTTACCAGGATATGCGGTGCGCGTTTGCGCATCTGGGCGCGGTCTTTTTGCGGGGTGTCGCCGGTGCGCACAGCGGTGCGGATTACCAGCGGCGGCAGCCCCAGCTTCTCCAGATGTTCGGTAATGCCGGCCAGCGGGTTTTGCAGGTTGATCTGGATATCGTTGGATAGCGCCTTGAGCGGCGACACATACACCACCAGGGTTTGGTCCGGCAGTTCGCCGCCGTTGGCCAGGCCTTGGTGCACCAGGTCGTCCAGCACCGCCAGGAAGGCCGTCAGCGTTTTGCCGGAACCGGTGGGCGCGGCGACCAGTGTCGAGCGGCGCTGGCGGATCAACGGCCACGCCTGGGCCTGGGCGTTGGTCACCGAAGGAAAGGTACTACGGAACCAAGTGCTGACGGCGGGGTGAAAGCCGTGCAAACCCTTGTCCGTTGATTCGGGAAGGTTCATTCACCCTATATGCAACCGGCGGGGCCAAGTTGCAACCCCGCACTTTATCCGTGACGGTTGCGCTACAAACCCGCAAAATGCAACGATTCTGGAATAAACCTACGGCAAGGCTCACGCGCCTGCCGACAACAACCATCGTTCCAAACAGACCGGGCCTGCTCAATCTATGCGAATGCGCCTTATGTTACTGGGCGGCGGGAATGCCCTCGGGCAGGCGCTGATTCGCCTCGGTGCAGAGGAAGACATCGGTTTCCTCGCACCCAAACCGCCCCAAGACGGCTGGGATGCCGCAAGCCTCACCCAATTGCTCGACGACACCCGTCCCGATGCGTTGATCAACCTCGCCTACTATTTCGACTGGTTCCAGGCCGAAGCCGTAAGCGAAACCCGCCTGGCCGGCCAGGAATTCGCCATCGAGCGCCTGGCCGAACTGTGTCAGCACCACAGCATCACCCTGCTGCAACCGTCCAGCTATCGTGTGTTCGATGGCTCTCGCGCCACCGCCTACAGCGAAAAAGACGAGCCGGTGCCCCTGGGCCTGCGCGGCCAGGCGTTGTGGCGTATCGAACAAAGCGTGCGCGCCACTTGCCCACAGCATGTGCTGTTGCGCTTTGGCTGGTTGCTGGATGACAGCGTTGACGGCACTCTCGGGCGTTTCCTGGCCCGGGCCGAGAAACCCGATGAGTTACTGATGGCGGACGACCGTCGCGGCAACCCGACGCCGGTGGACGATGCCGCACGGGTGATCATCTCGGTGCTCAAGCAACTCGATTGCGCGGCGCCGTTGTGGGGCACCTACCACTATGCCGGGCATGAAGCGACCACGCCATTGGCCCTGGGCCAGGCGATCCTGACCGAGGCGCGCAACTTCCACGCGCTGGCCATTGAATCCCCCACCGCCCAGGCCCACGCGGCGCGGCCGGATGCCGCAGAAGAACCGCAGCACGCGGTGTTGGCGTGCAAGAAGATCCTCCACACCTTCGGCATCAAGCCCAGGGCGTGGCGGGCAGGGTTGCCGGCGTTGCTGGACCGCTTCTATCGCCATAGCTGACACCACACAAAACCAATGTGGGAGGGGGCTTGCCCCCGATAGCAGAGTGTCAGTCAACAGATTCATGGACTGATCCACCGCTATCGGGAGCAAGCCCCCTCCCACATTGGTTGTGTGGTGTTCGTGAAATATCGCTTAGAACTTGTAGCCGATACCCACCATGTAAACCATTGGGTCCACGTCCACATTGACCTTGGCGCGAGTGCCCTGGCCCAGCGCATTGTTATCCACAGTCGCCTTGGTGCTGATGTCGATGTAGCGCGCCTGGGCGTTGATCATCCATTTGTCGTTGATCATGTAGTCGGCGCCGATCTGTGCGGCCCAGCCCCAGGAGTTTTCGGCCTTGAAGTTGCTGAAACCGGCTTGTTCGGCACGACCGCCAACGTGTTCGTCGTAGATCCAGGTGTAGTTGATACCGGCACCCACGTAGGGCTGGAACGCCGACTTGTTGTCCAGCGGGTAGTACACGACGCTCAGGGTCGGCGGCAGGTGTTTGAGCGAGCCGAGCTTGCCGTTGGCGGCGCCCAGGGCGGTGTTC
The DNA here is from genome assembly GCF_059134095.1 of Pseudomonas sp. FBCC-B545. Classification (NCBI taxonomy): domain Bacteria; kingdom Pseudomonadati; phylum Pseudomonadota; class Gammaproteobacteria; order Pseudomonadales; family Pseudomonadaceae; genus Pseudomonas; species Pseudomonas sp. FBCC-B545. The sequence goes on from NZ_CP101441.1 coordinate 680,616, forward strand.
TTGAGTTTCACGTCATGCTCGAACGGCGTGGCGGCCAGCAGTTCGATACCCACGTGGTCGGTGATCATGTAGGCGAAGTTCAAGCCCAACTGGGTGTCGCTGCTCATGGTCGCCTTGCCGCCCAGGTTGGTGCCGGCCAGTGGGCCCTGGTCAACCTTGACTTTGCCGCTGTCGGCGTCCGGGTTCACGGTGATTGCACCGGCACGCACCAGGATATCGCCCGCTTGGTGAGCGTGTGCGACCGGTGCGACGAGGGCGAGCGCGAAGAGGGACGCGCCGAGCAGAGACTTGTTCATGGGAGCTCCAGAGGACGTTTAGAAGTTGTACGTCCAATGGTAAAGATCGTTCCGACTGGTCTTTTGACTCAGCTCAATGAAAGGGTGATCAGCGCTACTCCTGCAGCTCATACATGTAAATCTTCTCGGCATCCATCTGGTAACCGGCGTCGGCCAGCTCGCTTGACGACGGCTTGACCTGCATCGCGCCTTCGATCCAGTACGGCTGATACAGCTCATCGAGCTTCACGCCCACTTCGCTTTTGACATGCACGATCTGGTTCGACGGCGGTGGCGGCACATGAATGCATGCGCCGAAATACGGCACCAGCAGGAACTCGGTGGTACGACCTTCCTCACTGACCTCCAGCGGCACGATATACCCCGGCAGGCGGATATGTTGGCCGTCGAGACCTTGCACCACCGGGGCATTGGGCAGGTCCTGCTTGGCCGCGGGCGCAGCTTCCACGGACAAGGCGTCGGCCATGTTCGACAGGTCGTGCAGCGGTTTCATATTGGGGATTTCCGGCGGTGCGTCCGGCGGGATCATCTCCTGCCAAGACAAGTCCCTGGGCGGCTCATCCGCCCACACGGGCACGCTCACCAGCAGCAACAGGGCAAACAGGGCACGACGCATCGAAGCCTTCCTCATAAACGAATGGACAGGCCATCGGCCAAAGATTGTCGATAGGCACGCCACGCGGGCACGCTGCCCATCAACAGCGCTGCCGCGAGGATACCCGCCAGCAGGGTCCATTCATATTCGCTCGGCCAGGACATCGGCAGGTCCAACCCGTAGTTGGCCTGCAAGTAACCCCGTGACGCGGCGATGCATACGTACAGCAGCCCCACGCCCGCCACCACGCCGGACAAGGCCAGGGCAAAGGCTTCGAAGATCAGCAGCGTTGCGATATGCCACGGGCGCGCGCCCACCGAACGCAGGATCGCCATCTCGCGGCGGCGCTCATTGAGGCTAGTGAGGATTGCCGTGAGCATGCCGATCAAACCGGTCAGCACCACGAACAGCGAGATCACGAACAAGGCTTTCTCGGCGGTGCCCATCATGCTCCACAGCTCTTGCAGGGCCACGCCCGGCAGGATCGCCAGCATCGGCTCGCCACGGAACTCATTGATCTCCCTTTGCAGGGCGAAGGTGGAAATCTTGTTGTTCAGGCCGAGCATGAACGCGGTGATGGCTTGTGGAGTCAGGTCCATATTGCGCGCCTGGTCGGCGCTGACGCGGCCTTTGCCCTGGGCCGGTACGCCGTTGTGCCAGTCGATATGGATCGCTTCCATGCCGCCCAGGCTGATATGCAGCGTGCGATCCACCGGAGTGCCGGTGCGCTTGAGGATGCCGACCACGGTGAAGGGTTTGTCGTCGTGCTTGACCAGGCTGACCACCGCCACGCCGTGGGCCAGCACCAGCTTGTCGCCGAGCTTGTAATGCAGGGCATCGGCGACTTCGGCGCCGAGCACCACTTCGAACGGGTCGGTGGCGAAAGCGCGGCCGCTGGCCAGTTCGAGGTTTTGCTTGCGCCCGTACTGGTAGTGCTCGAAATAAGATTCGTTGGTGCCCATCACCCGGTAGCCGCGATGGGAGTCACCCAGGGAAATCGGAATCGCCCATTTCACCTGGGGGTTGGCGGCGAAGTGCTCGTAGCTGTCCCAACGAATATTGTTGGTGGCGTTGCCGATACGGAACACCGAGTACAGCAGCAGGTTCACTGAGCCCGAACGTGCACCGACGATCAGGTCGGTGCCGCTGATGGTGCTGGCGAAACTGTTGCGTGCCTCGACGCGCACGCGCTCCACGGCGAGCAACAAGCACACGGAAAGCGCGATGGCGAAGGCGGTGAGGATCGCGGTAAAGCGGCGGTTAGCCAGGCTGGCCATGGCTAGACGAAACAGATACATCTCAAACCTCTGCGGGCGTGGCGGCGCGATTGAGTTCGGCCAGCGACAGGTTGCGGTCGAACAGCGACGCCAGGCTCTGATCGTGGCTGACAAACAACAGGCTGGCGCCAGCGTCGCGGCATTCAGCGAACAGCAACTGGATGAAGGCTTCGCGGGCGTCATAGTCCAGGGCCGAGGTGGGTTCGTCGGCGATCACCAGCTCCGGTTGGCCGATCAACGCACGGGCCGCGGCGACCCGTTGTTGCTGGCCGATGGACAGCGAGTCGGCGCGCCGCTCAAGCAGATCCTTGTCCTTCAAACCCAGGTGCGCAAGCAAGGTCGCGGCCGCCTGGTCGACACTGCCGTGGCGCTGCCGGGCCCGCTGTGCGCGCAGCTTGGAAAAGTGGCAAGGCAGCTCGACGTTTTCACGCACCGACAGGAAGGGCAGCAGGTTGAATTGCTGGAAGATGTAGCCGGTGTGGTTGACGCGGAAGCGATCACGGGCGCCGGCCGAGAGTTCGGTCAATTCCTGGCCGAGCAGGCGGATGCTGCCCTGGCTGGGTTTCTGCACGCCACCCAAGAGCCCCAGCAGCGTGGTCTTGCCACTGCCGCTCGGGCCCTTGAGAAACAGGGTTTCCCCGGGCTCCAGGCGGAACGCGGGAATGTCCAGCAACTGCGGGTGACCGGGCCAGTTGAAGCCCAGGTTGGACAGTTCGATCAATGGGTGGGTCATGTGAACTCAGAACTTCAGGGTGGCTGCGGTGGCCGTCGCGTCAACACCTTGCTGACCGCTTGGGCCGATCAGTTGTACCTGAATTTTCGTGGTCGCAGGGAAGGTCTTGAACACTTGGCTCAGGTCGAGGTTGCCCAGGGCTGTCGGCGTGGCGCAGGTGAACTGATAGTGGGCGTGGATCTCGCTGTGGTCGTGATGGTGCTCGTGGGCGGCAGCGCCTTTGCCGTCGGTGGCGTGGTCATCGTCGTCATGCTCGGCTTCGGGCTTGTCACCGAACAGCGGGCTGTTGAGTTCCTGGCTGCTGACCTTGCAGCCTGCGGCCTTGGGCAGGTTGAACAGTGCCTGCGGGTTCTCCAGCTGCTTGCGCGCGGCGGCGACCTTGGCTTTGTCGGCGGCGCTGGTCGCCGCATGCTCGAACCCCACCAGGTTCATGGCCGGGCTGTCCAGCTCAAGCTCCAGGGCTTGGCCGTCCAGAACCGCGTTGAGGCGAGCGACGCCGTGTTCGTGGGCGCCAAGACTGCCATGCTCGTGGTCATGATCTTCGTGAGCATGTGCGACAGCCAGTGGCAGCAGGGCAAACGGCAAAGCGAGCAGCAAACGGCGCATGGGACGGCTCCAAGATGAAAGTTATGTTATGTGATCTTATAACAATAAGTTTGAGAGTTTGACCGCCCGCTTGGCGTTGCGCAAGCGGCATGGGAGCATGCCCATCAGAAAAATGCAGGAGTAAGGACGATGTTGCGAATTCGTGGAACCGTCGGCGACCTGCCGGTAGATTTGACCCTGGAACTGGATGACGGTGATTGGGCGCGGCTGGGCGCACAGTTACAGACCGCTCCAACGCCAAGTGCGCCAACGCCGACGCCAGTCAAACAGAACGAGGATCTGTGGCAGCACGCCCAGGATCTGCTGCGCAAGGCCGGGCAACTCAATGGTCTGGAATTGCTCGATCAACTGGAAGGGTTGGCTGGCGATGCCGGGGCAGGCAAGCGCCTGCTGGTCCGCCTGCGCCACAGCGCCAAGGTCAAGGTGAGCAGCGGCGGTGATACGCCGCTGTACAGTTGGATCGGTGATTAGTACAGCGCAGCAAACAACTTGCGACGGTACGCCGTGACCAGCGGGTGATCATTGCCCAACAGTTCGAACACCTGCAGCAAGGTCTTGTGGGGCAAGCCTTCGCTGTAGCTGCGGTTGCGGATAAACAGCTTGAGCAGGCCTTCCAGCGCCCCATCGTATTGCTGGCGCGCCAGTTGCTGGATCGCCAGCTGATAGGCCGCTTCATCGTCCTGCGGGTTTTGCGCCAGGCGGCTTTTCAGGTCGGCAGCATCCGGCAAGTCCGCAGCCTGGCGCAGGAAGGTGATTTGCGCCTTGGCCCCGGCCAGGGCAGCCTTGTGGTCGTCGCCCTTCACCGCGTCGAGCACGGCCTGGGCTTCGCCCAATTCACCGCGTTCGGCCAGGCAGCGTGCGTACAGGATCAGTGCGCCAGCGTTGGTGTTGTCCTCACCCAATAGCGCCACCAGCAGTGCTTCGGCCTCGCTGATACGCCCTTCGCTGAACAACGCCTGGGCCTGCTCCAACGGATCCGCCGCAGCCGGTGGTGGCATCTGCACATGGGGTTCCAACATGGCCCGCACTGCCGACTCCGGTTGTGCACCGGCAAACCCGTCCACTGGCTGGCCATCCTTGAACAGCACCACCGTCGGCAGGCTTTGAATGCCAAAGCGCGCCACAATGTCCTGCTCGGCCTCGCAGTCGACCTTGGCCAGCAGCAACTCGCCCTGATAACTCTCGGCAATCTGCGCCAGCATCGGCATCAGCGCCTTGCACGGCGCACACCACTCGGCCCAGAAGTCCACCAGCACGGGTTTTTCAAAAGAGTTCTGAATCACCGCCTGGTCGAAGTTGGCGGTGGTGACGTCGAAGATGTACGGCGTGGGCTCACTCATGGGGCGTCTCGAATAAAGCGGGAATGGGGCAACTATAAGGGCTGGCGCCGCGAATGGTACAGGCTCACCTTGCGAAACTCCCAAGGCTCGGCCAAGTCAGGCAGGGTCAGCGCATCCAGGATACCCAGCCGTTGATAATGTGGGTGACGGAAGTCCCGCACCCGCGAATCCGCCACCAGCGCTTCGCGGCCACGGCTGAGGAATTGATCCAGCAGCGGCAGGTTGGCGCGGTCGTAAAGTACGTCGGCCACCAGGATCAGGTCGAAGCGGTCGGCTTCGGCGAAAAAGTCTGCCGAATAACCCAGTTCCACCTGGTTGAGTTCGGCGTTTGCGCGGCAAGAGGCCAGGGCCAGCGGGTCGAGGTCACAGGCCACCACTTCGAGGGCGCCGGCTTTTACGGCGGCAATCCCGGCCACGCCGGAGCCGGCGCCGAAATCCAGCACGCGTTTGCCGACGACCCACTCGGGGTGCGCCGTCAGGTAACGCGCCAATGCCAGGCCGCTGGCCCAGCAAAAGCTCCAGTAGGGCGGCTCATGCAGGATGCGCCGGGTTTCTTCCTGGCTGAAGGCACGGTCCATGTTGTCGGCGTCGAGCAGCCACAACGACAAGTCAGTGCCCGGGAGCGGGCAGGGCACCAATTGCGCGTCGCCGATCAACTCGCTCAGGGCTCTTTGCAGGTGCAGCGGTGGCGTCATGGCGCCTTGACGAGTTGCAGGGGGCCGGTGGTCTGGGTGATCGCCTGGGTGACGCGCACCGCAGGCAGGTGCAGGATCAACTGGCCGGACTGGCTGGCGCGGCCACGCAATTCAACCCGCGCACCGGCCGGGAAGGCTTCAGGGTTGAAGCGCAGGCGGAAGGCCAAGGGCTTGCCATTGCCGCTCAGCACGCTGCTGGCGAGCAGTTGCTGCGGGCGCGAACGGTCATCGATCACCAGCAGTGCCATTTCGACTTCGGCGCCGGCGGGCACGTTGGTCAGGCTGCCGCTGATTTCCCGTTGATAGGCGGGCAGGGGGCCGAGGTCTTCAATGCCCGGGACTTTTTTCTCTTGCGCCGGTGTCGGTTGAGGCGCGGCCGGCTTGGGGGCTTCGCTGCTGCAGGCGACCAGGAAACTGAACAGGGTGAGTAGAACAAATGGTCGTAACTGCATGTACGGCTCCAGAAAGGACAAAATCCGTGGCTTAAAAATATGAAACATATAGGCCTGCCTATATACCGTAAAGGCTATGGCTTGTCTTGCCACGGGGATGCGCTACCATGGCCCTCCCATTTTTTGTTGCCTGCCAACCATGCACTGTCCCTTCTGCGGTGCCAACGACACCAAGGTCATTGACTCGCGTCTGGTCGCCGAGGGCGATCAAGTGCGTCGTCGGCGCGAATGCCTGGCCTGTGGTGAACGTTTCACCACCTTCGAAACCGCCGAACTGGTATTGCCCCGTCTGATCAAGTCCGACGGAAGCCGCCAGCCTTTCGACGAAGAAAAACTGCGCGCCGGTATGCAGCGCGCCCTGGAAAAACGCCCGGTGAGTGTCGAGCGCCTGGAAGCGGCGCTGGTGCACATCAAGCACAAGCTGCGTGCGACCGGCGAGCGCGAGGTCAAGAGCCTGGTCGTCGGCGAGCTGGTGATGGGCGAGCTGCAAAAGCTCGACGAAGTCGCCTATATTCGTTTTGCCTCGGTGTATCGACGCTTCCAGGACCTCAATGAGTTCCGCGAAGAAATCGACCGCCTGGCCCGTGAGCCGGTGAAGAAATGAACCCACCCAGCGCTGAACAGGCGGTCCTTGACGCCCATTACATGGCCCGCGCCCTCGAATTGGCGCGCAAGGGCCTGTACACCACTCACCCCAACCCGCGGGTAGGCTGCGTGATTGTGCGTGACGGGCAGATTGTCGGCGAAGGCTGGCACGAGCGCACCGGCGAGCCCCACGCCGAGCCGAATGCCTTGCGCGCCGCCGGTGACAAGGCCCGTGGCGCGACGGTGTACGTCACCCTTGAACCGTGCAGCCACCATGGCCATACGCCGCCCTGCGCCGATGCGCTGGTGACGGCTGGCGTGGCGCGGGTGGTCGCAGGCATGCAGGACCCCAACCCGGAAGTGGCCGGGCGCGGTATGCAGCGCCTGGCCCAGGCCGGTATCGAAGTGCGCAGCGGCGTATTGGAAGCTGAGGCGCGGGCGCTAAACCCGGGCTTTCTCAAGCGCATGGAGCACGGCCTGCCGTTTGTGCGGGTCAAGTTGGCCATGAGCCTGGACGGCCGCACCGCGATGGCCAGCGGCGAAAGCCAATGGATCACCGGCCCCGCTGCCCGCGCCGCCGTCCAGCGCCTGCGTGCCGAGGCCAGTGTGGTGTTGACCGGTGCCGACACGGTGCTGGCCGATGATGCCCGCTTGACCGTACGTGCCGCTGAGCTGGGTCTGGATGAAGCCACCACGGCCCTGGCCATGTCGCGCCCACCGTTGCGCGTGTTGATCGATGGCCGGCTGCGGGTGCCGCTCAACGCCCCCTTCTTCAAGGCAGGACCGGCACTGGTCATCACCTGCGTCACCGCGCAAAACCAATACCCCCGTGGCCCCGAGTGCCTGGTGGTGCCGGGCGTGGACGGTCAGGTTGACCTGCGTTCTGCTCTGGTGGCGTTGGCCGCACGTGGCGTCAACGAGGTGCTGGTGGAAGCCGGCCCGAGCCTGGCGGGTGCGTTTGCCCAGCAGGGCCTGGTGGATGAATACGTGATTTTCATCGCCGGCAAATTCCTCGGCTCCGCCGCCCGGCCGCTGCTGGATTGGCCGCTTGAAAAACTGGCCGACGCCCCTCGACTCAAGATCACTGAAATGCGTGCTGTAGGCGACGATTGGCGAGTCACTGCCATTCCCGTCCCGGCAGCGAGCGTATAATTCCCGGCCTGCGCTTGAGCGCCCGCCCTCGTTTTCAGGAGAACGACATGTTCACCGGCATTATCGAAGCCATTGGCAGCATCCGTGCAATGACCCCCAAAGGTGGCGACGTCCGCCTGCTGGTTGAAACCGGCAAGCTGGACCTGGGCGACGTCAAGCTGGGCGACAGCATTGCCGTCAGTGGCGTGTGCCTGACCGTTGTCGACCTGCCGGGCAACGGCTTTGCCGCCGACGTCAGCCGGGAAACCCTGGACTGCACCGCGATGAACGACCTCAAGGCCGGCAGCCCGGTCAACCTGGAAAAAGCCCTGACGCCTACCACGCGCCTGGGCGGTCACCTGGTCAGCGGCCATGTCGACGGTGTCGGCGAAGTGGTGGCCCGCAGCGAAAATGCGCGTGCCGTGGAATTCCGTATCCGCGCTCCCAAAGAGCTGGCCAAGTACATCGCCCACAAAGGCTCGATCACCGTCGACGGCACCAGCCTGACCGTGAACGCCGTCAATGGCGCCGAATTTGAACTGACCATCATTCCCCACACCTTGAGCGAAACCATCATGGCGTCATACCAGCCAGGTCGCCGGGTGAATCTCGAAGTCGACTTGCTTGCCCGTTACCTGGAGCGCCTGCTGATGGGCGAAAAGGCCGCAGAGCCTGCATCCGGGAACATCACTGAAAGTTTTCTGGCCGCTAACGGCTACCTGAAATCCTGACCAAGGGGGTGCCGCGTGGCGCTCAATAGCATCGAAGAACTGGTTGAAGACATCCGCCAAGGCAAGATGGTCATCCTTATGGATGACGAAGACCGCGAGAACGAAGGCGATATCATCATGGCCGCCGAGGCGTGCCTGCCTGAGCACATCAACTTCATGGCCAAGCACGCCCGCGGGCTGATCTGCATGCCCATGAGCCGCGAACGCTGCGAATTGCTCAAGCTGCCACTGATGGCGCCGCGCAATGGCTCGGGTTTCGGCACCAAGTTCACCGTATCGATTGAAGCCACCACGGGTGTCACCACCGGTATTTCCGCCGCTGACCGTGCCCGCACCGTGCAAGCCGCTGCCGCGAAAGACGCCAAGGCCGAAGACATCGTCAGCCCGGGCCATATCTTCCCGCTGATGGCCCAGCCCGGTGGCACACTGGCACGCGCCGGCCACACCGAAGCCGCCTGCGACCTGGCGCGCATGGCCGGTTTCGAGCCGAGCGGGGTGATCTGCGAAGTGATGAACGACGACGGCACCATGGCCCGTCGTACTGAGCTTGAAGCCTTTGCCGCCGAACACAACCTCAAGATCGGCACCATCGCCGACCTGATTCACTACCGCATGATCCACGAACGTACCGTTCAGCGGATTGCCGAGCAGCCGCTGGACAGCGAACTGGGCCAATTCAATTTGGTGACCTACCGTGATTCAGTGGAAGGCGACGTACACATGGCCCTGACCCTGGGCAATATTTGCGCCGAAGAACCGACCCTGGTGCGGGTGCACAATATGGACCCCCTGCGCGACCTGCTGATGGTCAAGCAACCGGGTCGTTGGAGCCTGCGCGCCGCCATGGCTGCGGTCTCCGAGGCGGGCAGCGGTGTGGTGTTGTTGCTCGGTCACCCATTGGACGGCGATGTCTTGCTGGCGCATATCCGCGAAACCGCTGACGCCGTGCCGGTGAAAAAACCGACCACCTACAGCATCGTCGGTGCCGGTTCGCAGATCCTGCGCGACCTCGGTGTACGCAAAATGCGCCTGATGAGCGCACCGATGAAATTTAATGCGATATCCGGATTCGACCTGGAAGTTGTAGAATACGTGCCCTCCGAATAAAGGCTGGCGATTTCTGCCCCTTGTTCGCGGTTAAATCATCACTGAGGGACGCACTTTTCGCGTCCCGGCTCTTTAAGAGATTTGTCGAATGACCCTGAAGACCATCGAAGGTACCTTCATCGCCCCCAAAGGCCGCTATGCCCTGGTGGTTGGCCGCTTCAACAGCTTCGTGGTTGAAAGCCTGGTAAGCGGTGCCGTTGACGCCCTGGTTCGCCACGGTGTGAGCGAGAGCGACATCACCCTTATCCGTGCCCCTGGCGCCTTCGAAATTCCACTGGTTGCGCAAAAAGTTGCTCAACAGGGCGAGTACGCGGCGATCATCGCCCTGGGCGCGGTCATTCGTGGCGGTACCCCGCATTTCGAATACGTGGCTGGCGAATGCACCAAGGGCCTGGCCCAGGTGTCCATGGAGTTCGGCGTGCCGGTTGCCTTTGGCGTGCTGACCGTTGACTCCATCGAACAAGCCATCGAGCGCTCCGGCACCAAGGCCGGCAACAAAGGCGCTGAAGCTGCCTTGTCCGCGCTGGAAATGGTCAGCCTGCTGTCGCAGTTGGAGGCCAAGTGATTTCCGACGAGAGCGATCGTTTCAACCCGCGCGACGAGCGTCCAGCCGATGCCGGCAAGCCCTCTAAAAGCGAAAAGCGCCGTGCGGCCCGTCAGCTCGCCACCCAGGCCCTGTACCAGCGTCACATGGCCGGCACTTCGCTGAACGAGATCGAAGCGCAATTTCGCGTCGATAACGACTTCACCTTTGCTGACCAGAGCTACTTCCACGATATCCTGCACGGTGTTCCGGCCAACCAGGCCGAGATCGATGCTGCGCTGTCGCCATGCCTGGACCTGACCCTCGAAGAGCTGGACCCGGTTGAGCTGGCGGTACTGCGCCTGTCTACCTGGGAGCTGCTCAAGCGCGTTGACGTACCGTACCGCGTGGTAATCAACGAAGGCATCGAACTGGCGAAAGTCTACGGTTCGACCGACGGCCACAAGTTCGTCAACGGCGTACTCGACAAGCTGGCCCCGCGCCTGCGCGAAGCCGAAGTGAAGGAACACAAGCGCTGATTCGCGCTTGAGTTCCCATGGGTGAATTCGAGCTGATCCGCACGTTCTTCGCCGCCGCGCCCTGTGCGCAGGGCGGCGAAGGCATTGCCCTGGGGATCGGCGACGACTGCGCCTTGCTTGCGCTCCCCGCCGGGGAGCAACTGGCTGTTTCTACCGATACGCTGGTGGCCGGCGTGCATTTTGCCGACCCCTGTGACCCGTTCCTGCTCGGCCAGCGCTCGCTGGCTGTGGCGGTGAGCGATTTGGCCGCCATGGGCGCCAATCCCCTCGCATTCACCCTTGCCCTGACCACGCCGAGCGTCGACGCCGATTGGCTGCATCGCTATGCCCAAGGCTTGAACGCCATGGCGCAAAGCTGCGGCGTGGGCCTGGTAGGCGGCGATACCACCCGTGGGCCGTTGAGCCTGACCCTGACCGTGTTTGGCCGTGTGCCGGCCGGGCAGGCGTTGACGCGCAGCGGTGCACGGCCGGGTGACCTGCTATGTGTCGGCGGTGAGCTGGGCAATGCCGCCGGCGCTTTGCCGCTGGTATTGGGCCAGCGCACGGCGGATGCGGCAATCGCCGAGCCGCTGCTGGCCCATTACTGGTCGCCGCAACCGCAGTTGGCCTTGGGGCTGGCGCTGCGGGGCAAGGCGACTGCGGCGATGGACATCTCCGACGGGCTTCTGGCCGATTGTGGGCATATCGCCAAGGCCTCGGCGGTCCGCCTGGTGGTCGAACGTCACAGGTTGCCGTTGTCCACGGCCTTGCTGGCATTTGTCGGCGAAGACCAGGCCCGTGTGGCGGCATTGAGCGGCGGCGATGACTACGTGCTGGCGTTCACTTTGCCAGCGTCTCAGTTGTTGCCGTTGCAGGCGGACAACTGGCCAGTGCATGTGATCGGTCGGGTCGAAGCCGGGCAGGGCGTGACGCTGCTCGATGCCAACGGCCAGGACGTCACCCCGGCGGTGCGCGGCTACCAGCATTTTCGCCGGGCGCCCTAAGCTGGCGTCCTGCTACCCTTAATAGGTTTACTCCAGGAGAGGCCGTCACTATGGCTGTGCGCCGCTGGCTGCTGACCGTGCTGTGTGCCTTTGCCGTCATGGCTCAGGCGGAACAGATGCCTGTGCCTGGCAGGATCGTGCTGGCCAGTGAGCAGTGGAACGACTACACCAACCAAGATGGCAGCGGCCTGGCCTGGGACCTGTTGCGTCAGATTTTCGAGCCCGCTGGTATCACCTTGCAAACCCGCAGCGTGCCCTATACCCGCTCGGTCGGCCTGACGCAGCGCGGCGAGGTGGATGGTTATGTCGGCAGCTATCGCAATGAGGCAAGCGCAGTGTTGTATCCCCGATGGAACTTCGACGCCGACCACATTTACGCCCTCGGGCTGGCAACAGCGCCAACGCCGACGTTGGCGACGCTGGGCGACTACCGCCTCGCCTGGGTGCGGGGCTACAAGTACGAGCAATACCTGCCCAGCGTGCGTCGCTTCAACCAGATCGAGCGGCGCAGCGGTATCCTGCCGATGCTGCAACACGGCCGCGCCGATTTTTATATCGACGCCCTCACTGAAGCCAAGTACGTGCTCAGCCAATCCCAGGACCCGGCGCTGTTCAAACTCACGCATATCGCCGAGTTGCCGCTTTACATTGGCTTCGCCGATTCCGAGCGCGGGCGGGCGTTGATGGCGGTGTATGACCAGCGCCTGACCAGTCTGGTCAAGACGGGCGAGTTGAAAGGGATTTTCGCACGCTGGAACCAGCCCTATCCGTTCTAGTTCACTGTAGGAGCGAGCGTGCTCGCGAAAAAAACCCATAGGCGCCGCGTTGCTTCAGAATGCCTGCGTTAACGTCGACGACTTTCGCGAGCAAGCTCGCGCCTACATAGAATCAATCCGAAGGCCAATCGAACCTATTGATCTTTATCAGCGATAATTCAGCTTAAGCGTCTGTAGGAACGTACTGTTACAATGGCCGTCTCTGTGAAATCTGAAATCAGGAGCACACGGTGCCCGTCGTTTTCGTCGCTGCTTCCAAGCTACCTACCCCCTTTGCCACGTTCACCATGCACGGCTTCCTCGAAGAAGCCACCGGGCGCGAGCACGTTGTGCTCAGCCTCGGCGACATCACCGATGGCGCGCCGGTGCTGGGGCGTGTGCATTCCGAGTGCCTGACCGGCGATGCGCTGTTCAGCCAGCGCTGTGACTGCGGCTCGCAACTGGAAGCGGCAATGCAAGCCATCGCCCGTGAAGGCCGTGGCGTGCTGCTGTACCTGCGTCAGGAGGGCCGCGGCATTGGCCTGCTGAACAAGATCCGTGCCTACGAACTGCAAGATGGCGGCGCCGACACCGTGGAAGCCAACGAACGCCTGGGCTTCGCCGCTGACCAGCGTGACTACGCGATCTGCCTGCCGATGCTCGAGCACCTGGGTGTCAAATCCCTGCGCTTGATGACCAACAACCCGCGCAAGGTCAAGGCCTTGACCGAGATGGGCATCACCGTGGCCGAGCGCGTGCCGCTGCATACCGGGCACAACCCGCACAACAAGCTCTACCTGGCCACCAAGGCCAGCAAGCTCGACCACATGATGGGCAACGAGCACCAGGGCGAGGTCGACCGCGCGTGACCCGAGGCCAGGTAAAGCGGCGACTGTCTTTCAACTGGTGGCAGTACCTGGCCCTGGCGTTGCTCCCATTGTTTGTGATCAACCTGGTATTTGGCCGCGCCGAATCCCTGCTTCCCGTGCTGGCCATGCCGTTTTTCATTGCTGGCGTGGGGTCGATGTTTCTCAGCCTGCGTTATTTCCACGGTTATAAACATGCGCTGATCGCTACCTCCAAAGCCCTCGATACCCCTGAGGAACCCGCTGCCTGGATCACCCTGGCGGCGCGTCGGCGCACGGCCTTGCTGGTGGCCGCGCTGCCGGCCTGGATCGGTGCGCTGGCGGTGTTTGTCGGGCTGGAAGCGGTGCCGCTGTTTCTGCTGGCAATGTCGACCATGGTGCTGTTTTACCTCTACCGCATTCCGCGTCAACTGGGATGAGCCGTTACTGGCTGGCACTGCTGCTGGTATTCAGTGTTCAGGCGGTGGCGGCCGAGCGAGTGGTCAGCCTGGCGCCGTCACTGTCTGAAATCGTGGTTGAACTGGGCGCTGCCGACCTGCTGGTGGGCGTACTCGATGGCGGCGAACGGCCGGCAGCGTTGGCGAAAGTGCCGTCGGTCGGGCATTACGGCCAGTTGGACATGGAGCGCCTGCTCAGCCTCAAGCCTGACTTGATCCTGCTGTGGCCTGGCAGTGTTGGCCCGGCCCAGCGCGAGCAATTGCAGCGCCTGAATATCCCGGTGTACGTCGCCGAACCCCATAACCTTGAACAGCTGACCACCCAGGTCCAGGCCATTGCCGAGCAATTGGGCCGCGCGCAGGCTGGTCGAGTGTTGGCCGATAAGCTGAGTAAACGCCTCGCCGAACTGCGACAGCGCTATCGGCGCACCGAACCTTTGCAAGTGTTTTATCAAGTGTGGAACCAGCCGCTGTATACCGTGGGCGGTGGGCAGATCATCAGCGATGCGCTGGGGGTATGCGGGGCGCGCAATGTGTTTGATGATCTTAAGCTGCCGGCCCCGCAGGTCAGTGTGGAGTCGGTGTTGCAGCGTAATCCCGAGGTGATACTGGTGGGTGACCAGGCGCAGATGGATGCGTGGAAAGCATGGCCGACGATGGCGGCACGCCTCTTGTTAGTGCCGGACAAGGGATTGGAACGGCCCAGTGGGCAGATGTTGGAGGCGGTGGCGCGGTTGTGTCAGGTGTTATCACCTGACCTGTGACACCGCTATCACAGGCAATCCAGCTCCCACAGGGGAATGCATTTCAAATGTGGGAGCGGGCTTGCTCGCGAAGAGGCCGGCTCAGACAATTCAGATCTCAGGTGTCCAAGTAACCCCAAACATCCACACCCGGCCTTCTTCGCGATAATTCTGACTTTCCTCGAGGTAGCTGTACTTCGCCCGCGCATAGGACTTGTCCAGCACGTTATCGACCTTCAACGACAATGATACTTCCCGGTTTAATGCCCAACTGCTGCGCAGCCCCAGCAAGGCGTAGCCGCCCATACGATCGCGGTTGGCTTCGTCGTCGTAGCTGCTGCTGATCGCCTGCCAGCTCGCGCCGATGCCCACCTCGTCGAACTGCCGATCCAGGTCCAGGTTCAATGTACGCCGTGCGCGACGCGCCAGGGTATGCCCGCTTTCACGGTCACGCGGGTCGATGATCGAGAGGCCCAGGTTGCCCTGCCAGCCAAACAGCTCCTGCTTGAGCGCTGCTTCAAGGCCGTTGATGCGCGCTGACGCCACGTTTTGCGGCTTGCCGGCGTCGAGGATGATCGCGTCGCTCAGGTCGGTGCGGTACAGCGAGGCTTCGAGGCGCGTGCTGTCTGTCAGTTGGCTGCGCCATTGCAGCTCATAGCTCTTCGATGTCTCGGGCTGCAGGTTAGGGTTGCTGTATTGCGTGAGGGGGTAATAGAGATCGTTGAAAGTCGGTGCACGGAAGCCTTCGCTGTAGCTCAAGAGCAGGTCATTGTCAGAGTTGACCGGCACGGTGAGCGTGCCGCTCCAGCTATTCTGACCGCCGAACTGCTGGTTCTGGTCGCGACGCAGCCCAAGCTCGGTGGAAAACCACTCGCTGTGGAAGCGGTGCTGCACAAAGGCGGCGCGGTTCCAGCGGCTGTTTTCGGTAAAGGTGGTGGAGCCGTGGAAGCGGTCTTCATACCAGTCGCCACCGACGATCAGGTTGTTCTGCTCATTCAGGGTCAGGTCGTTCTGCCAGTTGACCGAATCGCGATAGGTATTGAACACGCTGAAATCATCACTGAGCGTATCGCGCTTGGTGTCACGGTTTTCGCTGTGGCCCAATTCCAGGCGCGACTGCCAGGTCTCATTGAGCTTGGCATCGACATAACCGCTGGCGCTGCTCACCGTGTAGTCAGTGTAGGGTTTCTGACCAACGCTTTGCTCGGTGACGCTGTCGTAGCGGCCAAAGCTATTGTCATATTCCGACTTGCCGCGGTTATCCAGTAGATTGAAACCTACCTCCAGCTCATCGCTGAACGAATGGCTGAGATTCAGGCTGATGGACTGGTTGCGGTAGGCATCATGGTCGCCGTCGCTGGGGAACGACGCGTGGCTCGAGTTGATGCCAGCGGTTTCATCCAGGCTCGCCCCCAGATTGAAGCGCGTGTGTTCATCGCCACCCGATAGCCCCAGGCTGCGCTCCCATGTCTGGTTACTGCCAAATCCAAGCTTCATCCTTGGTTGCAGGCCTTGCTCGGCGTTGCGCCGGGTAAAAATCTGGATTACTCCGCCAATCGCGTCACTGCCGTAAATGACCGAACGTGAACCGCGCAGCACTTCTACGCGCTCAATCTGATCGACGTTCAGGTATTGCAGGCCACTGTCACCGGTGGTGGTGTTGGCAATGCGCTGGCCGTCCACCAGTACCAGGCTTTGTGCGGCCTTTGTGCCGCGAATGAAGATCCCCGGCAAACTGCCACGCCCACCGGTCGGCGCAACCTGCACACCAGGCACGCGGCTGAGCAGGTCGGTGACGCTGGTGGGCTGCAGGCGGTCGATGTCGGCGCGGGTGAACACAGTGTTGGCAGCGCTGCTGTCGTTGCGCGCCTGCACCTGGCGGTTGGCGCTGATAACCACGTCGGAGAGCTTAAGCGCCTGGTCGCGGGTGTCGGCGAGCAGGTCGGCGCAAGGTAGAAGCAGTAGGGCAAGGCACAGGCGGCGGTTCATGGGCTGTCCATAGCGTTTGAAGGTGACACAAAATAAATGTGGGAGGGGGCTTGCCCCCGATAGCGGTGTGTCAGTCTCAGTATTTTTAACTGATCCACCACTATCGGGAGCAAGCCCCCTCCCACATTTTAGTCCCGGTTTCTACAGGGCCAGCATTGCCATGCGCTCGCGAACCGAGGCTTCGATGCCGGCCTCATCCAGCCCGCACTCAGCCAGCATCTGCGCCGGCTTGGCGTGCTCGACGTACAGATCCGGCAGGCCCAGGTGCAGCACCGACTTGAGGATATTCTCCCGCGCCAGGAATTCGCTGACCGCCGCCCCTGCGCCGCCCATGATCGCG
Source organism: Pseudomonas sp. FBCC-B545 (assembly GCF_059134095.1). Lineage (NCBI taxonomy): Bacteria > Pseudomonadati > Pseudomonadota > Gammaproteobacteria > Pseudomonadales > Pseudomonadaceae > Pseudomonas > Pseudomonas sp. FBCC-B545. Next base: position 697,339 of record NZ_CP101441.1, read on the forward strand.
TTTTCTTCAACCGTCACCAGCAGCTCATGGTTAGCTGCGATCTCGCGCACCAGCGCTTCATCCAGCGGTTTGACGAAACGCATGTCGACCACAGTGGCGTCGATCTTCTCGGCGACTTTCAGCGCTTCGGCCAGTTGCACGCCAAATACCAAAAATGCGGTTTTGCTGCCTTGGCGGCGCACGATGCCTTTACCGATCTCAATCGGTTCCAGGTCTTTCTCGATCATCGCGTTCGGGCCATTGCCCCGCGGGTAACGTACGGCGGCCGGGCCGTTGTACAGGTGGCCGGTGCTGAGCATCTTGCGCAGTTCGTTCTCGTCGCTCGGCGTCATCACCAGCATGCCGGGGATGCAGCGCAGGTAGGACAGGTCGAAACTACCGGCATGGGTCGGGCCGTCTTCGCCCACCAGGCCGGCGCGGTCGATGGCGAACAGCACATCGAGGTTCTGCACCGCCACATCGTGAACAAGCTGGTCATAACCGCGCTGCAGGAAGGTGGAGTAGATCGCCACCACCGGCTTGGCTCCCTCGCAGGCCATGCCGGCGGCGAAGGTGACGGCGTGCTGCTCGGCAATCGCCACGTCGAAGTAACGCAGCGGGAAACGCTCGCTGAACGCCACCAGGTCGGAGCCTTCCTTCATCGCCGGGGTGATGCCCACCAGGCGCGGGTCGGCGGCGGCCATGTCGCACAGCCATTCGCCGAACACACCGGAATACTTCGGCCCGCTGGCTTTTTTAGGCGCAGCGGCGGGGGCGTCCAGGGGCTCAAGCTTGGTGATCGCGTGGTAGCCAATCGGGTCGACTTCCGCCGGGGCGAAGCCTTTGCCTTTTTTGGTGACGATATGCAGGAACTGCGGGCCCTTGAGGTCACGCATGTTACGCAAGGTGGCGATCAGGGTCGGCAGGTCGTGGCCGTCGATAGGGCCGATGTAGTTCCAGCCCAGCTCTTCGAACAGGGTGCCGGGCACCAGCATGCCCTTGGCGTATTCTTCGGTACGACGGGCAATTTCCCACGCGCCAGGCAGGCGCGAGAGCACTTTCTTGCTGCCTTCGCGCATGCTGGCGTAGGTGCGGCTGGAAAGGATCTTCGCCAGGTAATTGGACAGCCCCCCGACATTGCGCGAGATCGACATGTCGTTGTCGTTGAGGATCACCAACATGTTGGCGTCCACTTCCGGCGCGTGGTTGAGCGCTTCAAAGGCCATGCCGGCGGTCAGCGCACCATCGCCGATCACGGCAATGGCTTTGCGCTCGCTGCCTTGCAGGCGAGCGGCAATCGCCATGCCCAGCGCTGCACTGATGGAGGTGCTGGAGTGGCCAACGCCAAAGGTGTCGTACTCGCTCTCCGAACGTCGCGGGAAGGCGGCCAGGCCGTCCTTCTGGCGCAGGCTGCCCATGCGCTCGCGCCGGCCGGTGAGAATCTTGTGCGGATACGCCTGATGGCCCACGTCCCACACAAGCCGGTCATCCGGGGTGTCGAACACGTAATGCAGGGCGATGGTCAGCTCGATCACGCCCAGCCCGGCGCCGAAATGCCCACCGGTCTGGCCGACCGTGTAGAGCAATTCCAGGCGCAACTCATCGGCCAGGGTTTCCAGCTCGGCTTCACCCAGTCGACGCAGGCCGTCCGGCGTGGCAGCGCGGTCGAGCAAGGGCGTGGACGGGCGTTTGCGGGGAATCTCTTGAAACGTCGTGGGCATCAGGCGAATCGTTATAGGTATAGAAGAGGCGGCAGTTTACCTCAAGCCGTGCAAACTGCCCACGCAGAGCGCCGAACTTGGCCGATATGCGGCGCAAATGGCCGGGGTTGTCAGTGGCGACGCTCGACGATATACCGCGCCAGGTCCCGCAGGGGCTCGGCCGCCGCGTCGAAAGGTCGCAGGGCATCCAGGGCCTGGTCACGCAGTTCAATGGCATATGCCTTGGCGGCTTCCAGCCCAAGCAACGCAGGGTATGTCGGCTTGTCCCGTGCAATATCGGCGCCTTGGCGCTTGCCCAGGGTAGCCGTGTCACTTTCTACGTCGAGAATGTCGTCCTGTACCTGGAACGCCAGGCCGATAGCCCGGGAATAGGTTTGCAGGGCCGCCAACTGCGCGGCTTGGGCACGGCCACTGGCCAAGGCGCCCAGGTGCACAGCGGCTTCAATCAGCGCGCCGGTCTTGTGGCGATGCATGTGTTCGAGAGCTTTTTGATCCAGCTTGAGGCTGACCGAACCCATATCGATGGCTTGCCCGCCGACCATGCCGGCTGGGCCTGCGGCCTGGGCCAAGGTGGTTACCATGCGCAGGCGGATCTCGGCGTTGACGCTACTCAAGCGCGGGTCCAGCAATGCGCTGAACGCCAGGCTCTGCAAGCCGTCACCGGCCAGGATCGCATAGGCTTCATCAAAGGCTTTGTGGGTGGTGGGCTGGCCGCGACGCAGATCGTCGTCGTCCATTGCCGGTAAATCGTCATGTACCAGGGAGTAGGCGTGGATCAGCTCCACCGCGCACGCGGCACCATTGGCTTCTTCGGCAGGCGCACCCAGGGCTTCACAGGCCGCATAGGCCAGCAACGGGCGCACACGCTTGCCGCCATTCATCACGCTGTAGCGCATGGCTTCATAGAGGCGCGCCATTTCCGGGCTTGGCGCAACAAACAAGGGCTCCAGCGCGGCATTCACCCGGGCTTGGCTACTGGCCTGGTACGCGTCGATCATTCCGGCTGTTCCGCATCGAAAGGTTCTTCGGCCAACTCCCCATCGCGCTCCAGCAACACCTGGACCTTCTGCTCCGCCTGCGCCAACGCGCTCTGGCAGTCGCGGGTCAGGCCGATGCCCTGCTCAAACGCCGTCAACGAGTCCTCCAGCGACAACTCGCCGTTCTCCAGCCGCTCGACCAGGGTTTGCAGGTCGGCGAGGGATTGTTCGAAATCCAGTGCAACTTTTTTGCGGGCCATGGCGGCAATTCCGGTAGACGGTAAACCGGCGCGACACTAGCAGACATGGGGGATGGGGGCAAATGACTAGGGGGCTACTCGTGGGTGGGATTGATCTGATAACGCGTGCTGCGGCCGCCTCCGGGGAGGCGTGTCAGGCAGTTTTTTTCCAGTAGGTCGGCAGTGGCGTGTTGCCAGGTTCAGCGTGGGTGATCCATGGAGGAATGCATGGGTGGGGCGAGCCGAATAGAGGGGGTTATTCGGCTCATTTGGTGAGCCGATTGTGCGAGCTATTTCGCATGTCAGTGAAAACAGGCGTCGATTCTTTCAACTTTTAGTTTGATAAAATGGTCGTTGCATTCGGGATGGTCGTAATGTACGCCCTCGACATTAAGAGATGTGAAAGACATTAAGATTTCATTGTGCAGGTCTCCGTACAGTACATATGAATAACCGCGATTTGTATGTTTTATCAGTGTGTTAGTTTCGCCAGTTCGTTCAATTTCGTAGTTTTCTGAAAGATTTAATGTGAGTTCCACGTCATACGTCTTACCCACTTCAAGCTCATAGGGGCAATAGCTGGCGAAGCAGTTTATAGTCGTCCCTTCGATGATCAAAGTTACGTCTTCTTCTATATGTTCGTTGAGCGCTACAACTTTTGCTTTTTTATAGTTATTGGTTGTAAGGTCTGATGGTTTTGTCAGTGGCGTCGCCATTTATCATCCTCCAGAAGTCTTTCCCACTTTTGGTATGTAAGGTGGTTATGTTGCCATCTGCATTCGTACCCGCGAATGCAAATTTCGCTTGGCCCGTTCTATTCGTTCCCATGAGTAAAACATATCCTGTTGTCGATTTGCTTTTGTAGAGGTAATTGACAGGAATGCCTTCGCTCACGACATGTCGTGCCGTGAGTAAATATTCATTGGGGTCTCTACTCCGAATTCTGGCCCGTGCTTTTCGTAATGCTCGTTTAGTTTTTGCTTGCTGGCAAACTCCGTTGGACGGGTTGTTACGGTTGGCTGGTTTGGTTCGCCTGTATTTACCTTAGCTGTATCTGCCGGCTCTTCAACGTCTGCTTGCGATTTGCATCCGTCCTCCCCAAGACACTTACTCAAGCCTAGCGGATCCACCCACCCTGTCGGATTGGGCACGTACTGGTACCCATTGACCCCACCCGCCAACTTCACCGGGTCCGGCGTCAGGTAACGACCGATATCCGGATTGTAGTAGCGATGACGGTTGTAGTGCAGCCCGCTTTCCTGATCGAAATACTGCCCTTGGAAACGCAGTGGATTGTCGATCTTGCCTACGTCGAGTCGGGCGATCTGGCCGTAGGCGCGGTAGTGGGCGGACCAGACGATTTCGCCTGCGGGCGTGGTGAGTTCTTGTGGTGTGCCGAGGTGGTCGAGTTGGTAGTGGTAGGGCGTTGTGGCTTGTGGGCCGAAGCCTTCCAGTAGCGCCAGTGGGCGGAAGCTGCCGGGCTCGTAGATGTAGCTGCGGTGGCGGTCCGCATGATGTTCGGCAATCAGCTTGTCGCCTTGCCAGAAAAATTCGGTGGTCTTGCCATCTACGGTCTTGCTGATGCGCCGCCCAAAGGGGTCATAGCGGTAACTGGCGGTTTCGCCGTTGGGCTTCGTCACGCTGATCAGCCGATGCTGGCAGTCGTAACCATATTCAGTGACGAGCTGCTTGCCCTTACCGCGTCGTTCGCGGATCAGGTTGCCGAAGGCGTCGTAGTCGTAATGACGGTCGCCCTGAATCACCAGGCGGTTCGCCGCGACGATGTCCGGGCCGGGGCGGTCTTGCATGAGCAGGTTGCCCGCCGGGTTGTGGGCGAAGCGTTCTTGCACGTCTTGGGAGTGGTCGGCGCGGGTCAGGCGGGCGAGGGGGTCGTAGTGGTAGCGGTGTTCGCCTTTGCGGGTGTCGAGCAGGCGGGTGAGGTTGCCGGATTTGTCGTAGTCGTATTGGCGCTGGTAGCGGTGGTTTTGGTGTTGGGTGATGGCGTGGGCGTGCAGGCGGTGCTGGTCGTCGTAGTGGTAGTGGCTGAGCAGCTGGCCTTGTTGGCGTTGGTGTTCACGACCGGCACGGAACAGGTGCGAGGTGAGCACTTCGCCATTGAGCTCGACGGTGGCGAGGTGGCCGCCTTTGTCGTGGTTGAAGGTGAGGCGGTTGTTGTCGGGCAGGCGCAGATTTTTCAGCTGGCCGCAGGCGTCGTAGCCGTAGCGCAAGGTGCCCCAGCCTTGGTGTTCGGCGACGAGGCGGTTTTGCTGGTCGTATTCGTAGGCCAGGGCCCAGTGGCCGTCTTCGACGCTGAGGAGGTTGCCTTGGCGGTCGTAGGTGTAATCGACCACGCTGCCATCGGGCAGGGTTTTTCTTACAAGACGCCCGGCGTGGTCGCGCTCGTAGCGGGTGATGAGCTGACTGTTGTCGTCGCCGTATTCGGTCTTTTCCTGCAGGTTGCCGTTGAGGTCGTAGGCATAGGCGGTGCGCTGGCCGTCGAAGCCGGTTTCCTGTTGGAGCAGGCCGTTGGGGTGATAGGTGAGCTGGTAGGTTTCGCCGACTTCGTTTTCGATCTCGGTGAGCAACAGCCGGGCGTTGTCGTAGCGGTAGTGGACCTGGGTGCCGTCGGCGTTGATGCGGCGGCTGATCAGGTGCAGGCCGTCGGCGTATTCGTAGTGGGTGACGTGGCCGAGTTCATCGCGCTCGGCGATGATTTTGCCGTAGGGGTTGTAGCTGAATTCCCGAGTGGCGCCGCCTGGCAAGACGAGGCGAATCAAGCGCCCGACGCTGTCCCACTGATACTGGGTTAGCGCGCCATATTCATCCTCACACGCTACTTGCCGCCCTAGATCGTCATAGCGATAGCGCTTGATCCCGCCAGTGGGCAATTGCTCCTCAAGCAACTGCCCACGCTCATTCCACACCAGCCGATGACAACTGTGATCGGGGTACCAAACTCCGGTTAACTGCCCGCGTTTGTTGTAGCTGTAGTCCGTCACCTGGCCATCGGGATCGGTCCTACGCGTAACGTCGCCCTGGCTGTTACGCTCATATTTCCAGACCGCTTCACCGCGCCTGACAATCCGTACAAAGCCATTGTCATGCTCGTAGGACGTCGGCTCGTCATCCCCCGGAAACAGCGCCACCAAGCGTCCGGCTTCGTCGTACTGATAGGCCGTCACCGCGCCCAGCGGGTCTTGCTCGACGGTCAGCCGGCCTTGGTCATCGTAGGATTTGAAGTGCTGGGCGCCGTCCGGATCGATGCGCTGCACCAAGCGCGCCCGATCATCGTGGACATAAACTTCCTGGCTACCATCGGCGTTATGCACCGTGACACGACCGTCATCCCCCCAGGCATAACGCGTGTCCATCTGCGAAAAACTCGCCCAATGCCGGACACAGCGTGCCGCCTTGCCGGCGCCTTCCCACGCCCAAAAGAAACTCGCCCCACCGGCCAACTGCCGCTCGACAATGACGTGCTGATCGTCGTACCGATAACGCTCGCTTTCCCCTACGGCATTGGTCGCGCAAACCAGTCGTCCGTCTTCGTCATAGGCGTAGGAAACAACGTTCTGCTCGGTCTCCCAGACGTAGGGCTTACGGTCTTTGGCGCGATGAACCTGGTAGTCCACCGCGACGATGCGATCCAGCTCATAGCGCAGCAACAGCGAACGGCCACCACCGTTATCCAACCGCTCGATCCGCCCGGAACGATCACGCACAATCCTCAGGCGGTTGTCATACGCATCACTGATCGAGACCAGCACACCGTCACGAAAGTGATAAAACCGCGACGCCTGGGCCAGCACTAACTCATCAGGTGCCGAGCCCAGGTAGATCGCCGCTTCGGCCAGGCTGTTGGTGATCGCCGGTCGAGAATCTGTGGGCAACGGAAACTGCGTACGGCGATTCTCATGGTCGGTCCACACCACCGACTCGCCCGACACAACAAGCCTGTGCGCCAGCGCGTGACTCCAGCCAAACCCCAACCCACAATCCACTTCCACCGCACTGGTGCGATACAAGCGTGTCCACTCAAACGGCAAGATCCCGTCCAGCGCACCATCGGTGAGGGTCAGCAATTCCTCCCCGGTGACCATCGACACCGGGCAGCCATGAGTGACCGTCTTGTCCGCAGGCGCCGCCGCATCCCCCTTGGGATTCGACGCCACGACAGGCACATCATCCACACGCTCTTTCTGCTTCAGCACTGCGTTCTGCCGCGCCTTCCAGCGCATCTGCATCGTGCCTTGCTTCAGCCCGCCGACCACCCCGCGAACCGCCACCGCTTTGTAGCGGTCCACCGCCTGCATGAACTTCGTGAGAATCGCCAGCACGCCCTTCACAAAGCCCACTGCCGCCGCAAGAATCTGCTTGCCGTACTTGACCAGGCGCATGCTCAAATACGCCACGCCCGCCGCTGGCAACGCGATGGTCAACACTGCGCCGATCACCAGATCAATCAGCAGCGACACCATAAATCTGGCGGCTGCCTGCGCAACTTCACTGGGCGGTAACGCGTCCAGCCAGATCATGGCGGTGCGCAGTAACAGGTACAGCGCCGCTTCATCACTGGCCAGCAGCATCGCCTGCTCCATGACCCTGGGCGCATCGGTGGCGATCTGCGCCAACTTGGCCGCCTCGCTGCCCAGTTGCTCGACGTACTTCAACGGGTCTTCAAGCATCGCCTGCACCAGCTTGAGGCTGTCCCACACGTCATGGATCGCCGCCCAGCTGCCTGCCAGCACGCCGCTGCCAATCGCGCTGGCAGTAGAGCTTTCCCAGTGGGGTTTGAAGCTTTTCCACTGCGACCGAAGCCACTGTTCCAAGTCCGCCGTCAGCCCGGCATAGGAGGTAAACAAGTCGTCCACTTGCTGCGCTGAAACACCACCCTGAACCCGCACCTGATAGCGCCCGCCGGCGGCGCAGTAGTGCGAACCCTTGCCGTGCTTATCGAGCATCACCCGCGTGGAACTGCCGTCATCCAGGCCAATCACCTCAACCGGGATATCGCCAATCGGCACCTCATACGCTGATTCGAATTTGCTCTCGATCTTCAGCACGCCACCCACCGGGCAGCGGGCCACGGTAGAAAAATCCGCGTCGCTAAGGCTTACCGAACGCTGGGAATCCCCAACCCGCAACACCCGGTCCATGCCCAGCAACGACGGCATATCCGCTGCATGGCTGACCGAATTCAGCGCACGCGAATACCAGGCACCCATCTGCTGGCGGTACTCCACCAGGCTTTGATGGAAGCCATCCAGCTCGTGTTCGATAGCGGCGATGTGGGCAGCGTGGGTCATCCATGACGTCTCGACAGAAGGCAAGGCGTCGGAGTCTGCCGCAGCGAAAAGCGGCTGGATGAACGGTTTGGAAAATCAGATTGCCCTTACAAGGGGCCCGTAAAAGTCAGCGCCAACTCATGCGTAAAGGCTGCGTCAAATGGCGACGCTGCTGATTGACGAACAGTGCCCTTGTGCGTCTTTCAGTTGGGTTTCAAACTCAATCAAGCCCGCCTGCATCCGTTGCAACACGGCGATCTGCGCGGCCAGTGCGCGCTTTTTGTTGGCGATGGCTTGGTCCGCCCGGTCCCAGGGAAGGGCGTCACCGTCGTACCCCAGCAAAATCTCCTGCAACTCCTTGAGTTTGAACCCCAGCTGCTGGGCGCATTTGATAAAGGTCAATCGCTCCACGCTCTGCGCCGTATAAACGCGGTAGCCGCCCTGGCGTTGAGGCTCGGGCATCAATCCAATCGCCTCATAGTGACGAATCGCCTTGATGGTCGTGCCGGACAACTGCGCGGCTTTGCCGATGTACATGAAAATTCCCTTTCTCAAATAATGCGCCGGCCTGTTTCAGCCACTTGGCCCGCTGCGTCAGCGTAGCGCCCAGCACCGGCCCGAACAGCAGGGTCTTGCTCGGCGTGATGCCGCACAGCGCCAGCGTGGTGCGACGCATCTGGTGGATGGCCGGCATGCGGTAGACCCAGCGGTAATACCACGCCGGCGTGTCCAGGGTCACTAGCAAGTGCGCGGTTCGGCCCTTTAGCAGCTTGTCAGGGAATGCCTTGCCTGCGCGGTATTTGAAGGCGAAGCCGGGTAGGAAAACACGGTCGATGAAGCCTTTCATCAAGGCCGGGATACCACCCCACCAAACAGGGAAAACCCATGTGAGGTGCTCGGCCCAAAGGATGTCGGCTTGGGCGCTGAGCAGGTCGGGCTCCAGCGCTTGGACCTGGGTATAACCGTGGTGAAGGATGGGGTCGAACCTGAGGTCACCCAGACGTAGGACGCGTACGTCGTGACCCGCCGTTTTCGCGGCGTGGATATAGGTCTGCGCGAGGGCTGAACAAAAACTATCGGTGGACGGGTGGCCGAGAATGACCAGGATGCGCTGACTCATGCAGAAGGCTCCTGAAAGGGGCGTTCAGGGTAGGGTGTGCCGTATAGGGGAGAGTCAAGGGCCACAGCCAGTGCCAGCAGGACCGTTCCGTAAGGTGCGCAGGACCCTTCCTGGAGTATTCATGAACCCTTGTGACGGCACGATGGCCTGACTAGCCTGCTGAAAACACAAGAGTAAAAAGGCATGAGCGAAACCGCTATCGGGCTGTCCGCGCCTCCCGAGGGCTACAGCGATTGGCTGACAGACCTCAAGGGCCGTATCCATAACGCACAGCAGCGCGCGTCAATCGCGGTCAATCGTGAGCTGGTGCTGCTCTACTGGCAGATCGGCCGCGATATTCTGACCCGTCAAAACGATCAAGGCTGGGGGAGCAAAGTGATCGACCGCCTTGCGCAAGATCTGCGCGCGGCTTTTCCCGACATCAAGGGTTTTTCGCCGCGCAATCTCAAGTACATGCGCGCTTTTGCCGAGGCGTGGCCGGATGCGGAATTTGTGCAAGGGGTGCTTGCACAATTGCCTTGGTACCATCAGATCGCGCTATTGGACAAACTTCCCGGCCCCGAAACGCGTCGTTGGTACATCACCCAAACGATCAAACACAACTGGTCGCGCAGCACGCTGGTAATGCACATTGAAAACCGCCTGCTGGAGCGCAGTGGCAAAGCAGTCAGCAACTTCGAAAGCCACCTGCCCAAAGCTCAATCCGACCTGGCCCGCGAATCCCTCAAGGACCCTTACCGCTTTGACTTCCTCAGCCTGGGCCTGAATGCACAAGAGCGTGATATCGAAAACGCCTTGATCAAGCATGTCACTGACTTCTTATTGGAGTTGGGCGCAGGCTTTGCCTTCGTTGGCCGGCAAGTGCTGCTGAATGTGGGCGGTGATGAGTTCTTCGTTGACTTGTTGTTCTATCACCTGAAGCTGCGTTGCTACGTGGTGATCGAACTCAAGGCGGGCAAGTTCAAGCCCGAGCATCTGGGCAAGTTGAGCTTCTATCTCGCAGCTGTGGATGCCGAGCTGAAGCACCCACAGGATGGCCCGACCATCGGCCTGTTGTTGTGCAAGGGGAAAAATGAGGTGGTGGCTGAATATGCACTGCGCGATAACAACCGGCCTATCGGCGTGGCGGAATATCAATTGGTGGAGTCTTTGCCGGCAGAGCTGCAAGCCAGTTTGCCCAGCATTGAACAGATTGAGCGAGAGTTGGCGGGGTAGGACCGGCTCAAACACCGAAAGCCTGCTTCTCAGGGCAGGCTTATCGTCACACTCGGCTGGCTTACTTCTGCTGTGCAGTCAGCGCCGCATAGCCATTCATCAAATTGCGATAGTTAGGAATGCGCTGGGACAACAGATTCCCCAGGCCTTCAATGTCGTTGCGCCAGTCGCGGTGCAGCTCACAGGCCACCGAGAACCAGTTCATCAACTGCGCACCGGCCTGGGTCATCCGGCTCCACGCCGCCTGCTGCACCGTGGTATTGAAGGTGCCAGACGCATCCGTCACCACAAACACTTCAAAGCCTTCCGCCAGCGCCGACAAGGTCGGGAACGCCACGCACACATCCGTCACCACGCCGGCAATGATGATCTGCCTGCGCCCGGTAGCCTTGATAGCCTTGACGAAGTCTTCGTTGTCCCACGCGTTGATCTGGCCAGGACGGGCGATGTACGGCGCGTCCGGGAACATCTCCTTCAACTCCGGCACCAGCGGGCCATTCGGGCCTTGCTCGAAGCTGGTGGTGAGGATGGTCGGCAGGTTGAAGAACTTGGCCAGGTCCGCCAGGGCCAGCACGTTGTTCTTGAACTCGTTGGGGGAGAAGTCTTGCACGAGGGAGATCAGGCCGGTCTGGTGGTCGACCAGCAGTACGATGGCGTCGTCTTTGTTCAAGCGGTTGTAGGTTGCAGTGCTCATGGTTGAATCCTTTTTTGTTTAGGTTGGTTGGGCGTTGCGTTCAACATGGGCACAGATTAATGGGTGGGTAATGGGGGATAAATCGGCTGGAATAGGTAATACCGTCAACTCAGAAGAGACAATACCTGGTCACTCACAAGATATGGTCTTGTCCATGGGCGGAAACAGCTTCGGAAAAATCTCACGCGTGAGCTATTGAGTGCAACGAACATTGCCTGTAGATTTTCTCACGCGTGAGTTTTTCACAGCGAGGTCAGTACGATGAAAAGCAGCTCTCCATCGAGCCCTGCTGCAGGGCCCGATACCGATTCAGCCAGCCTTCAGGGAGAGCGCTTGAAACAGTCTGCGAAAAAGCCATCGAGCTTTTACATGAAGCAGATGCGCGCGGGCCTGGCGGCCGCCGGTTATGTGAAACACGAGGCTTGGGTGCTTCCCGAAAACCGAAGCTTGCTCAAGCAGATGGAGAAACAGCTTCGCCAACCGATTCTGGCTGGCTCATTCATGTCGGAGAATTTCATGAGCGCAGGTACCAACTGGAACATCGATCGCCTCTTCAGTGCGCTGCAGGCCCTGGATGAAGTGACGTCCAAAGACATTACGCTTTCCCTCGTCCAAGGCTCCGAGTCCAGCATCAAGCTGGAAATGAACGACTTCGGGGGCCTGCCGATTTACATCGCAGTGGTGGGCGAGCAGATCATCGTGGACACCGTGCTGGTCGACGTCGAGTCCATCAACGATGTCGCCAAGTTCAACGACGCGGTGCTGCGCAGCCGGGAGATGTTCCCGTTGTCTTCCATCGGCATCGAGTCCATGCCCAACGGGCAGGTGGTCTACAACATGTTCGGTGCGCTCAGCTCCGACTCCAGCCTGACCAACATCGTGACCGAGGTGAAAACCCTGGTCGACAACGTGCAGCGCGCCAGCGAAGCCTTCGAACGTTTCTTCAACTAATTATTCGGGAAAACCTAATGACTCAGTCCATCTGGAGCAAATTGTTCACCGCGCTGCGTGGCGGTGCCAATGAAGTCGGCGAATCGATCGTCGACCAACAGGCCCTGCGCATCCTGGACCAGGAAATCCGCGATGCTGACAGCGCCCTGGCCAATGCCAAGCGTGAGCTGGTCAGCATCATGGCCAAGCACAAACTGGCCGCTGATCGTGTCGGCGAGTACGACGCCAAGATCAAAGACCTGGAGACCAAGGCGATGGCCGCGATCCAGGCCAACCGTGAAGACCTGGCCCTGGAAGTCGCCGAAGCCATTTCGACCCTGACCAACGAGCGGGACGTCGAGCAAAAGCAGACCGCCGAGTTCGGTGGCTACGCCGAGAGCATGCGCAAGGACATCACCAAGGCCGAGAGCCGGATCAAAAGCCTGCGCCAGCAAGTGGACATGGCCAAGGCTCGCGACAGCGTGCAAAAGGCCCAGGTCAGCGCATCCATTGCCAGCGGCGGTGCCAACGGCAAGCTGGAAACCGCTGTCGGTACGCTGAATCGCTTACAGGCCAAGCAGCAGCAACGCGCCGCTGAATTGCAAGCCCAGGACGAACTGGCTGAGGCGTCGACGGGTACTGACCTGGAACGCAAACTGCGCGACGCTGGCATCACGCCGAACGAAGGCAGCGCCAATGCGATTCTTGAGCGTCTGAAGCAAAAGTCGGCCGAGTAAGCAACGTCGCCGAAAGGAGGAGGGCATTTCTGCCCTTCTTTTTTATGCCGAGGTGAGGATGGACGCCTTGAAGGGTTTCAAGACAATCGCAGGCCTGGCCCTCTTGATGGTCGCGCTGCAACTGCTCAATGTAGCGACCGGTTACAGCCTCATGGCCTTCGGCCTGGTCCCGAGAACGCTGCACGGCCTGTTCGGCATCCTCACCTCACCGTTTCTGCACGCGTCCTTTGCCCACCTGAGCGCAAACCTGATTGCCTTTCTGGTCCTGGGCACCCTGGTTATCCTCGACGGACTCCACCGCTTTATTGCCGTCAGCGCAATCGTGATTCTGCTGGGTGGCGCGTTGGTCTGGCTGTTCGGTTTTGCAGGCATTCACGTCGGCGCCAGCGGCTGGGTATTCGGGCTATGGGCTTACCTGCTAGCGCGCGCCTGGTTCCACAGAAGCTGGAGCAACCTGATAACCGCCGGTGTGGTGGCGGTACTGTATGGCGGCCTGATCCTTGGCTTCCTGCCCCGGCAGGGAGTCTCCTTCGAAGGTCACCTCTTCGGCGCGTTCGCCGGGTTTATTGCCGCCAAGGTACTTCTCTCTGCACCGCGCAGCAGGTTTAATGCCGGGTGAGCGCACTTAAGCATCCAAATGCCGAGGCGAGCGCCTCGTCAGGAACCCAGTACCCACGGAACCAGGGATGAAATGTCGATCTTTCTTTTATTGCGCCGGTACGCTTCGTCCCTCTTTCACCGCTTCGGCTGGGCATGCCTGGTCGTTGCCTTGGGCGTACACCTGGGCGTGGCTTATCTGGGCCTGGTGTTCCTGGGCGAGCAACACCTCACCGCCCCCGCAACCTTTATTTACTTTTATCTGACCACCACACTGACCGTCGGCTATGGCGATCTCGCACCGCAGACCGCGGTGGGGCGGATATTCGTGGCAGCCTGGGTCATGCTCGGCGGCATTGCGCTGCTCACGGCCGCCATCGGCAAAACCACCAGCAGTGTCATCGATGCATGGAGAAAAGGCATGAAGGGCAAAGGCGATTTCACCGGCAAGGCCGGCCATACCGTGCTGATCGGCTGGGAGGGCGCATCCAGTGAGCGGGTCATCGAGTTGTTGCTGCAAGATGAAACCTCCAACGACAACCTGATCGTGATTTGCGACTGCACCCTCGAAGAAAACCCGATGCCGGGCAAAGCGGCGTTCATCCGCGGTGAGAGCCTGTCCTCCACCGCGTTGCTGCTGCGTGCCGGTGTTCCCGGTGCCGAACGTGTGCTGGTGCGAACCCCATCTGACGACCTGACCCTGGCTACGGTACTGGCGGTCAATCAATTAAGCCCCGTCGGGCATGTGGTCGCCCACTTCAACGAAAGTGAAATCGCCGCACTCGCCAGTTCCTACGCACCCCGCCTGGAATGCACCTCAAGCATGGCGATTGAAATGCTGGTGCGTGCCTCCCAGGACCCCGGTTCATCAGTGGTCATCAATGAACTGCTGTGCGTGGGGCAGGGTGCCACCCAATACCTGATGAAACTGCCCGAGGCCTTTGAGGCCACGTTTGGCGAGCTGTATACCCGACTGAAAGAACAGCACAACGCCACCCTTATCGGCTATCGCGCCAAAGATGCCCAGCAACCCGCGATCAACCCGCCGAGCGCCACCCGCGTCGAGGGCGGTGAACTCTTCTATATCGCCTCCACCCGGCTCAAGGAAATCTCCCATGGGATGGTTTAAACAACTGATGGGGCTCGAAGCTCCGAACGCCACTACTGACTCGAAAGCGCCGACCAGCCAGGCACTGCCGGTCACCGGGCCATTGGGCCTGGCACCGGGCAAAGGTCTGATGTTCGACACGAGCCTGAAACTGTTGCTCGATGAGAAAACCTCGGTGGTAATACCCGGTTCCCAGGAAATCTGGGCCAACGGCACCGTTGACCTCGGGCAGTCGACCTGGCTGTCGCGCTATTACATGAACGACGAAGACTATTGGCTGCAGGTGCACACCACGGGTGACATCGCCGGGCAGGTCGAGTCGGTGATCCTGTTCAACTACCTCAGTAACGTCACCGTCAGCAGTGAAGCGGAACTGCGCCGGCTGGCGGGCCCACAGAGCCTGATCGGGTTGCCGACCTACACCCATGACGGCGTCGAGTTCTTCCGTGAGTGGGGCAGCGAAGACGGCCAGACCGAATTGGTAGCAATGAGCGAACAAATCGTCAGCCCGGAGGCGGCCTACAGCATTGAGCACCGTTCGATGCTATATGCACGCGACACCGGCCTGACCGACCGCCGCGAGTTTTTGCTGTTTTCCGTCGAAGAAGACGCCGAAGGCACCATCAGCCTGAGCACGTCGCTGGGCATTTCGCTGTACACAACCGATCTGACTGCGCTCTAAAAAAGGAAGCATCCCATGCTAGAAGCTCTCTCCATTTCCCTGAACAAAGCTGCCGTGTTCGGCTTTGTCCTCTACATCCTGGGGGCTGCGGTACTGTTCGCGCTGTTCCAGTTCATCTACACCCGCATCACCCCGCACAAGGAATTCGAGCTGATCCGGGCGGGCAACACATCCGCAGCGGTCGCCCTGGGCGGTGCCATCGTCGGCTTCGCCATTCCGGCCAGCAACGTGATTGCTTATTCGGTCAGCCTCGTCGACTTTGTGGTCTGGGCGGTGATTGCAGCCGTCGTCCAACTGTTGGCCTTTCTGCTGACCAGCCTGGTGCTCAAGGGCACGTCCGAGCGCATCAAAAAGGGCGAGCTTGCGGCCGGCATCTACGTGGCCGCCGTGGCCATCAGCGTCGGCATGTTGAATGCCGCGTGCATGACGCCCACCTCGAACTGATTGCGCACGGAGCTCTCGATGAAACGAAGCAAGTACGTCCAGCTGTCGCTGGCAGCGTCGGTCGCCATGGCGATATCCGGCTGCGGGCCAACGGAAAAAACCTACGATTTGCAGAAGAAGTACAACTTCCAGTCGGTGCAGCAATGCGCCGATGAAAAACTCCCGGTAGACGTCTGCTCGGACGCCTACATGACCGCCATGGCCGAGCATCGCCGCATTGCGCCGGTGTACGACAGCCAGGCCGATTGCGATGCTGACTTCGTCGCCGACTGGTGCCAGCAAGACTCCACCGGCAAGTTCATCCCAAGGCTCGGCGGCTTTGAGCTGACCGCCGAAGGCCAGGTGACTCAATCCCAGGTCGACGCCGCCAATGCCCAAGCGACCAATGCCCAAGCAAGCGGCGGTGGCTCGGGTTTCTCCACCAGCAGCCTGCTCACCGGCCTGCTGATCGGCAACATGCTGAGCAGCAATCGCAACAGCTACCGTTCCGAGCCGGTGTACCGCTACCGCGATGATCGCGGCAACTACGGCAACTCCACGCTCAACCAGCGCGTCTCCAATGGGGCCACCTTCGGCCGCTCCAACCAGGCCCGGTACGGCAGCAGCAATTACACCAACACGCTGCGCTCCACCAACAAGTCCAGCTCGGTGTCCTCGGCCACCTCCCGTGGCGGCTTCGGCAGCAAGGCCAGCGCCCGCAGCGGCTGGGGCGGCGGCGGGTCGAGCAGTTAAGGAAGGCAGGCATGAAGAAGATCCACTGCGCAGAGCGTCATGATTGGAAACAGACCGCCGACAGCCTCGGCTTTCTGTTCCACACCATCGACGGCGAACCCTACTGGGACGAGCGCGCGTATTACCAGTTCACGCTCCAGCAAATCGAGCGCGACCTCGAAGACCCCACCACCGAGATCCATGACATGTGCATGGACCTCGTGGCCCGCGTGGTCCACAGTGAAGAACTGCTCGAACGCCTGAGCATCCCCGCGCCTTTCTACGACATGATCCGCACCTCATGGCTTGAAGGCCACCCGCACCTGTACGGGCGCATGGACTTCTCCTACAACGGCACCGGCCCCGCCAAACTGCTCGAGCTCAACTACGACACCCCCACCAGCCTCTACGAGGCCGCGGCATTCCAGTGGGGCTGGCTCGAGCAATGCATCGAACGCGGCCTGCTGCCCAAACACGCCGACCAATTCAACAGCATCGACACCAAACTGCACCAGGCCTTCGCCCAACTGCAGGTCAACCAGCCGTTCTACTTCGCCTCGATGAAAGACTCCATCGAAGACAAAGGCACCACCGACTACCTGCGTCTGGTCGCGGAAAAAGTCGGCATCGAATCCCGCCACATCGACATCGAAGACATCGGCCTGACCAACGAAGGCCGCTTCGTCGACCTACAAGATCGCTGGATCCCCCACCTGTTCAAACTGCACGCCTGGGAGTTCATCTTCCACGAACCCTTCGGCGCCGCCATTGCCGAGAGCGATACGCAGTTTTTCGAGCCGGCGTGGAAGTCTATCCTCTCCAACAAAGGCATCCTGCCGTTGTTGTGGGAGTTCAACAAAGGCCACCCGAATTTGCTCGCGTCGCACCTGGATACTGACCCAGGCAAGGCCGTGCCGAAGGGCTGGGTACGCAAGCCGTTCTTCTCGCGGGAAGGCGCCAATATTGAACTGCAAACGGCTGATGGGTTGATCGTGAAAGAGGACGGGCCCTACACGGATGCGCCATTTATTCTTCAGGAGTTTGCGCCGTTGCCACGGTTTGGGGACAGCTACACGTTGATTGGGTCTTGGGTGATTGGGGATCAAGCGGCGGGGATTGGCGTGCGGGAGGACGATAGTTTGATTACCAAGGATTCGAGTCGGTTTTTGCCGCATTTGATATTGGATTGAGGCGACGGCTTAAAGGGCCAGCAGGGCTGATCGCTTTCATTTGCAGGACGTTTCCGAGAGAATCCAAACTGCATTGCGCCAGCGGGAATGGGTGACTAGGCTGCGAACTGTCACTGTCTATTCAGTGATCGGGTTTAGTCGCCCGGAGTCGATTGGTACACACTTTTTAATTGGAGTTGTGCCATGGAAAACGTTGTTTCAGATATGCCTTCTTCGCGTGGGCCTAACCCATTTACTGTTAATGAAGAGTTGAGCTTCGAGGATGCTTGGGTGCGTGTGGCGGAGTTGCTGCAGTGTGCGGTGGCTACGTCGCAGGTGGTCGGAGAACCGCTGGCTGCGCCACAGAGAGCGGTGATGCATTTGGTGGAGATGGCGAAGATGGTGGCGGATCGGGCTGTGGAGTGTTTGCAGCCTAGGTGATATGACGTCGCCTGTTCGTTTTTATCGTCCAGGCGACTTATTCACGATTTCCTTAATTTCGGCTCAGAAATACGGCTTGAATTCGTTGCCGTCGCGAATCAGCAACTGCATCAGCTTTGGATGAATGAACAGTTTTTCCTTTCCGACCTGAACCTCTTGCAGAACATCAATGGAGACCAGCTCTTTGAGGTAGCGAGAAGCAGCCTGGCGCTGGGCGATCTGCTTGTCGACGACGTTGCTAATACGGCAATAGGGCTGCTCAAAAATCACGTCCACCAATTCGCGTGAGTAGGTTTTCGGCAGACGCTCGCGAACAAATTGGCTGGTGTGCTCGGACAGGCTGCGAATGGCGGCAATTTTGGCACTGGTCCAGCGAGCGGTTTCTTCCACGGCAGTAAGCATGTACAGCAGCCAGGGCTCCCAGGCCTGTTCGCGTGTGACATCAAGCAGTAGTCGATAGTAATCGGCTCTATGCGCAATGATGAAATGACTAAGGTAGAGAATCGGTAGATTCAACAGACCTTCCTGGATCAGATACAGGGTGTTTAGCACGCGCCCGGTACGACCATTGCCGTCTGTGAATGGATGAATAGCCTCGAACTGATAGTGCCCGACAGCCATGCGAACCAGCGGGTCGAGGTCTGTCTCGTTGTGTAGAAAACGTTCCCAGTTGGCGAGCAAGTCGCGTAAGCGATCTTCGCCCTCTGGTGGGGTATAGATGATTTCTCCGGTCCGATCATTGGCTAGCTGGACGCCTGGTACTCGACGGATGTCCATGTCTACCCCCTTGAGCGTTCGACAGATCTCTACTGCTGTGCCGGTAGAGAGTGGACGTTCAGCCAGCGACTGGAAACCGTTATGTAGAGCCTTGCGGTACCGGAGGGCTTCTTTGGTCGCGGGATCTGCATGATTGGCGCCATCCTGGGCATGCTGAAAGAGTAAATCTGTAGTAGTGACAATACTTTCGATCTCGGAGCTGTCCTTGGCTTCCAGCAGCGGGATCGTATTGATCAGCATCGTTTGGTTAGGAATCAGCTCGGCTGCTTGTTTCAATTCGGCCAAGGCTGCTCGAGCTTCGATGCAGCGTTTGAGGACTGCTCGGGTTTCCAGTTCAGCCTTTGGCGGCAAGGGTGGAAGCTGGTTATAGGGTCTATCCGCCTGCCAAGGCCGCTGGGGGTTAGTCATGGGCGCACGCTCACTAGGACGTCCAATTAAAGGTGAGGCCGCTTTTATAAGCGCCCTTGTCATGTCGCTAGTGTAAGCCCGCGTGCATAACGTGTCGTTATTTTTGTATTTTTGCGACATGTTTCATCCTCGTGTCGCTGTTGGCGACATGTTAGATATCGATCAGGTTGCTGATTATTTGGGTGAAGCAATGAAGAAGGGGTAATACACCTAAATTGCGTCGAGTCATTTTGATATTGCTGGAGCCCACTGGCCTTTGAATGGCTGCCTATTGCACCAGAGACATGTTCAGGGAGCGCAGAGTGGATCTTTAAGGCTACGTGATTGATGTTTAAGGGGGGGCATTAAAAAGCCGGCTTGTGGCCGGCTTCTCGGGGACTGCCTCAGCTTGTTTTTGACAAACCTCACCAGCCTTCAAATCGCTCAGCCAACATCGCGTCTGGCTGAATAGTAGGGGCATCTGCGGGAACTCCTCCGCATCGCCTGGCAGGGCAGATAGCTAAGCCATCCCCCTGCCAAATGTGCGGCGCATTCTACCCACATTCACTTCAGTTGCCCACCTCCGGTTCCGATTTAGAGCCTTCCCAGCCCAGCAGGTGTTCATCCAGCGGTACGGGTGGGCGGCGGTTGTTAAGGGTGGACCACCAGAATACCCAGCCGATGATCTTGAAGCTTTGTTCGAAGCGTTCTTCGTGGTTCAGATATTCGTCCGGGTGTTCGGCGGCGTTGTGGCTGCGCATGCGCAGGCCGCCGCCGGGGCGGTTGTAGAGGTATTTGATGCGTAGCATGCCGTCGTGTTCGACGGCGTAGATTTCGCCGTCGATGATTTGGGTGCGGCCTCGGTCGATGGCGAGGGTGGCGCCTTGTTGGATGATGTCGATCATGCTGTTGTCGACCATGTAGGCGCCTACCGCGCGGTCGGGTTTGACGTTGAGGGTTTCGAGGGTATGCAGCGAGATGCGGATGCGTTCGGTTGAGGTGAATGTGGGGTGGAGGGCGATCTCCACGTCGGTTTTTTCCGGGCGGCAGGCGGGGCCTGTGAGGTATTTGCCAGTGTCTTCGCGGGTGGCTGCAATCCTTGCGGTGGGGCCTTCCAACAGGTAGTTGGCAGGCGGATGTTTGGGGCCTCGGCCGTCGTGCAGCCAGCGACTGGAGACGCAGAGCAGTTCTGCGATCTCGTTGAGTCGGCCCATGGGAACTCCGCGCTTGAACCAGTTGTTCACGTGTTGAGGCGTGACGCCGCGGTTCTTGGCAAAGTCGGAGGCGGAAAGATGAACTTCCCGAAGTAGCGCTTTTAAACGATCACCTGATGTATTCATAAACGCAGAGTTTACTGGCCGGAAAAACTAATCAAATAAACCATGCGTTGAATTGCATATGTAGGATTTGGCTTAGTTGTGGCTTGGTTTTTCAGGTGTGGCGCTTAGTTAAACGCCATTAAATAAACATTGAACTTTATGTTTAATCTTGCCCATAAAAAAACCCCGAATTAACGGGGCTTTTTTATTTGCCGTGGCAATGAAGCGCGGGTATCAGCCTTTGTAGGCGGCAACCGACTTCATGATCTCGGCGCGGGCGGCTTCTGCGTTGCCCCAACCGTCAATCTTTACCCATTTGCCTTTTTCGAGGTCTTTGTAGTTCTCGAAGAAGTGCTTGATCTGTTCCAGCAGCAGTGGCGGCAGGTCGGTGTATTCCTTCACGTCCACGTACAGCTGGGACAGCTTGTCGTGTGGCACTGCGATGACTTTGGCATCGCCGCCGCCGTCGTCGGTCATGTTCAGGATGCCGACTGGGCGTGCGCGGATGACCGAGCCTGGGGTAACCGGGTAAGGGGTCACGACCAGCACGTCGAGGGGGTCGCCGTCGTCAGCCAGGGTGTTGGGGATGAAACCGTAGTTGGCCGGGTAGAACATCGGGGTGGCCATGAAACGGTCAACGAACAGGCAGTCGCTGTCTTTGTCGATTTCGTATTTGATCGGCGCGTGGTTGGCCGGAATTTCGATCGCGACGTAGATGTCGTTCGGCAGGTCTTTGCCAGCCGGAATCTTGCTGTAGCTCATTGGGCGTTGCCCCCGTAGTTGGCCATATGACATGGCCGGATTGGCCTAAAAGTGGCGGCGATTATAGGCATATTCTGACGCCGATGCCATGCGCCAAGCGTCGTACGGTCATTCGCCGTGTGGCTGGTAGCGCGGGTCGTGGGCTTGCAGTTGGGTCAGGCGCGCCAGGGGATCCTGGCGGTAAAAGCGGCTGAGTTGGGAGTACACCTGTGGATAACTGTCGGCCAGCAAATCCGGGGCACTGAAGAAATACTCGCTGGTAACGGCAAAGAATTCCGCCGGGTTTTCCGCGGCGTAGGGGTCTATTTCTGTCTCGGCGTCCGGGTTGGCGTCGAGTTGGCGGTTGAGGTCATCGAAGGCGCTTTGCATCACGCTGGCCCATTCCTGTACGCGCATGTCGTGGTGCAGGGGCGGCAGGCCGTTGGCGTCGCCGTTGAGCATGTCCAGCTTGTGGGCCAGTTCGTGGATGACCAGGTTGTAGCCTTCCCATTGACCGCTGGCGAGTACGCCGGGCCAGGCCAGGATGACCGGGCCTTGTTGCCAGGCTTCGCCGCTGTGTTCACCGTCCCACTCGTGCTCGACGCCGCTGGCGTCGCGATGGCGTTGCGGGCTGAGGAAGTCGTCGGGGTATAGCACGATTTCATGAAAGCCCTGGTACCAGTCGAGATCGCCCAGGTTCATCAGCGGCAATTGCGCCTGGGCGGCGAGCAGCAGGCGTTGTTCCTGGTGCAGTTCGACGCCGGGCAGGGCGGTGAGGTGTTTTTCGGCGAGGAAGATCACGCAGGCTTCGCGCAGCCACTGGTCTTGCTCGGCGCTGATGCCGTCGAGGAAGGTCAGGTGCTGGCGCACCCGCTGCCAGGTGTCATCGGCAATCGGGTGCTTGGCCAGCAGGCGCCGGCGACGCCAGGCGCTGAGGGACCACATTGCCGGTCAGTGCGGGTTGGCTTCGGAGGAGGTGCGGCCAAAGCGGCTGCGCACCACGCCAATGATCATCGGCACCAGGGACAGCAGGATGATGAACACCACCAGCAGCGAGAGGTTTTTCTTGATAAACGGCACGTTGCCGAAGAAGTAGCCCAGGGTCACCAGGCCGCCGACCCAGAGGATGGTGCCCAGCACGCTGAAACCGAAGAAGCGCGGATAGGGCATTTTGGCGATGCCGGCGACGAACGGTGCGAAGGTCCGCAGGATCGGCAGGAAGCGCGCCAGGGTTACGGTCTTGCCGCCGTGCTTGTCGTAGAAATCGTGGGTTTTTTGCAGGTAGTCGCGACGGAAGATCTTGGAGTTCGGGTTGCTGAACAAGCGCTCGCCGACCGTTCGGCCTATGACGTAGTTGGTGCTGTCACCGAGGATCGCCGCCAGCATCAACAGGCCGGCCAGCAGTACTGGGTCCATGCCGCCACCGGCTGCTACGGCACCGGCGATAAACAGCAGGGAATCACCCGGCAGGAAGGGCATGACTACCAGGCCGGTTTCGCAAAAAATAACCAGGAACAGAATGGCGTAGATCCACGGACCGTAATTGGTTACCAGCATGTCGAGGTAGACGTCGAGATGCAGGATAAGGTCGAGCGGGTTGAAATCCATGGATGGCACCTGTGTGAACGGCCCGGCTCAGCAGGCCTGTGCGGAAGCTCGGGCAATAAGGCTACAAATAGTTGTCGCGATTCTTACGGCCCTGAAAGGTCGGCATTATACGGATTGAATGGTGAAAAGCGTGCGGCTTTTGTAGCGGGGAGTGTCGTGAAAGTGTGAAGCGGTTGGGCTTGGTTTTTTGTGGGAGGGGCTTGCTGCCGATGGCGGGGTGTCAGGTAACCAATCTGCGCCTGACCCACCGTAATCGGGGGCAAGCCCCCTCCCACAGGGGGTCTGAGGTGTTTGGGGGGGTGGATCAGTCTTCGTTGATCGGCAGTACGTAGTTCTTGAATTCGGTGTCTTCACGAAAACCGATGGATTCATAGGTCTTCTGCGCCACGTCATTGTCGCTGCTGGTGGAGACCCGCAAGCGTACGGCATGGGTTTCCTTGGCCATCTTTTTGGCGGTGCGCATCAGGTTGTCGGCCACCAGTTGCCGACGCGCATCCTCGGCCACGTAGATGTCGTTGAGGATCCACACCCGTTTGAGCGACAGCGAGGAAAAGCTCGGATACAGCTGGCAGAACCCCAGCAGTCGCTTGTCATCATCGTCGGCCAGGGCCAGGTAGATGACTGACTCCTTGCGCCGCAGGCGCTTTTCCAGGAAGGCCCGGGATGAGTCCGGGAACGGCAGGGCCCCAAAGAACTCGCGGTATTTGACGAACAACGGGGTCAGCAGGTCCAGGTGTTCCAGGGTCGCTTGAGTAATCCGCATGCCAGGCCTCAACTTCCTAATGGGGTATGACCACGCGAGCGGCCGTGGCTTGATGCTGCCTAATGCCGCCAAAAAGCGCAATCGTGCGGCTATCGGTCAGCCGGTGGGCTGAGCAGGAAATTGCCCTTCATCAGGTCCGGATCGTCGGTTTCGAGGGTCTGAACCTGTGCCTCGTCCTTGAGATTGACCCCCGACAACTGCCGGCGACACGCCTCGCGCATCAGGTACAGCAGGCGATGGGCCGCCATGCCATAGCTCAAGCCTTCTAGCCGTACATTGGAGATGCAGTTGCGATAGGCGTCGGTGAGGCCGACCTTGGGGTTGTAGGTGAAATACAGGCCCAGACTGTCCGGCGAACTGAGCCCCGGGCGTTCGCCGATAAGGATCACTACCATTTTTGCCCCGAGCAGTTGCCCGATCTCGTCGGCCACCGCTACGCGGCCTTGTTCCACCAGAATTACCGGTGACAAGGACCAGCCTTCGACATGGGTCTGTTCTTCCAGGCGTGCCAGAAATGGCGCGGTATGTTTATGCACCGCCAGCGCCGACAGCCCATCGGCCACCACAATCGCCAAGTCCACCCCACCGGGATGCGCCAAGGCGTAGTCGCGCAAAGCCTGGGCCGACTCATCACTCAGGCGCCGTCCAAGGTCCGGGCGTTGCAGGTATATATGCCGGTCGGGGGCGGCGCTGTGCAGCAGCAGGCTGTCACGGCCGCGTTCGGCGAATTGGCTGCTGAGCCCGGCGTGATCGAAGGGCAGGTGCACCGCATCCCGCGCCTGGGCGTGGGCAAACTGGAAGTCCAGCTGGGCGCTGGTGGGAATGCTGGTGCCAGTGCGGCCCAATGCGATGCGCGCCGGGGTCAGGCGGCGCAGTTCCAGCCACGGGTTGTCAGGCAATTCTGGTTGCACGGTCGGCTCCTTCATCCCAGTTGCGCCAAGGCATGGCGAAACGCCGGTGGCAGGCTGTTGCCGAAGTGCACCTTGCCGCCTTCTTGCGTGAAGATGCCCATTTTCGCCAGCCACTGTTCAAACTCCGGCGCCGGTTTTAAACCCAAGGTCTGACGGGCGTACAGAGCGTCGTGGAACGAGGTGGTCTGGTAGTTGAGCATGATGTCGTCGGAACCGGGAATGCCCATGATGAAGTTGATACCGGCCACGCCCAGCAGGGTCAGCAGGGTGTCCATGTCGTCCTGGTCGGCTTCGGCGTGGTTGGTGTAGCAGATATCGCAACCCATGGGCACGCCGAGCAGCTTGCCGCAAAAGTGGTCTTCGAGGCCGGCACGAATGATCTGCTTGCCGTTGTAGAGGTACTCCGGGCCGATAAAGCCGACCACGGTGTTCACCAAAAATGGCTTGAAGTGCCGCGCCACGGCGTAGGCGCGGGTTTCACAGGTTTGCTGGTCGACGCCAAAATGCGCATTGGCCGACAAGGCGCTGCCCTGGCCGGTTTCGAAGTACATCAGGTTCTGCCCCAGGGTGCCGCGCTTGAGGCTCAGGCCGGCGTCGTAACCTTCCTGCAGCACGCTCAGGCTGATGCCGAAACTGGCGTTGGCCGCCTCGGTGCCGGCAATCGACTGGAACACCAGGTCCAGGGGCACGCCCCGGTTGATCGCCTCGATGGAAGTGGTGACGTGGGTCAGCACGCAGGCCTGGGTGGGGATTTCGTAGCGCTGGATGATCGCGTCGAGCATCTCCAGCATGGCGCAGATCGAGGCGATGCTGTCGGTGGCCGGGTTGATGCCGATCATGGCGTCGCCGTTGCCGTAGAGCAGGCCGTCGAGAATGCTCGCGGCGATGCCTGCCGGTTCATCGGTGGGGTGGTTGGGCTGCAAGCGTGTGGACAGGCGCCCGCGCAATCCCATGGTGCCGCGAAACTGGGTAACCACGCGGATCTTTTGCGCCACCAGCACAAGGTCCTGCACGCGCATGATCTTGGACACGGCGGCGGCCATTTCCGGGGTCAGCCCTGGCGCCAATGCACGCAGGGCGTGTTCATCGGCGGCATCACTAAGCAGCCAGTCGCGCAGGCCGCCGACGGTGAGGTGGCTGACCGGCGCAAACGCCTGTTTATCGTGGGTGTCGATGATCAGCCGGGTGACTTCATCGCTTTCATAGGGGATCAGCACCTCCTGCAGGAAGTGCTTGAGCGGGATATTCGCCAGCGCCATCTGCGCCGCCACCCGTTCACCGTCGTTCTGTGCGGCGACACCGGCGAGGAAGTCCCCGGAGCGGGCGGGGCTGGCCTTGGCCATCACGTCCTTGAGGTCGTCGAAGCGGTAGGTGAGGGCACCCACCGCGTGGGAAAAGCTTGCCATACAGTGTCTCCTGGATGACGCGGGCAAACATAGAGTACGCGCCCGCGTCGAGGTTTTCGGCAATCAGTGCAAGGCGGCTTCTGCGGCCTGGATCGCCGCGAATTCCTCTTCCGGCGTGCCTGCTACCAAGTGATGCCGGCTGTAGAAAGCAAAGTAAGCAATTAATACTCCATAGATGACCGCGGCGCCAATCACCACTCGTGGATCTACCAGGAAGCCCGCCACCACGGCCACGCAGGCCAGTACCAGCGCCACGCCCGAAGTGAAGATGCCGCCCGGCGTGCGGTACGGGCGGTCCATTTTGGGGCGACGGATGCGTAGGGTGATGTGCGCGGCCATCATCAGCACGTAGGAAATCGTCGCGCCAAACACCGCCACCAAAATCAGCAAGTCACCCTGGCCGGTCAGCGACAGGCCAAAACCGATAATCCCGGGGATCACCAACGCCAGCACCGGCGCCTTGCTCTTGTTGGTCTCGGACAGTTTGCGCGGCAGGTAGCCAGCGCGGGACAAGGCAAAGATCTGCCGCGAATAGGCGTAGATGATCGAGAAAAAGCTCGCAATCAAGCCGGCCAAGCCGACCAGGTTGACGAAGCTGCCCATCCAGGTCGAACCGCCGTAGGACAACGCCAGTGCTTCAACCAGCGGGTTGCCGGATTTGATCAGCGCGTAAGTGCCCGCACCGCCCGGCGCGATCACCAGAATCAGCAGGGCAAAACTGGTCAGCACAACAATGGCGCCGATCAGGCCGCGGGGCAGGTCGCGTTTTGGGTTCTTGGTTTCTTCGGCGGCCAATGGAACGCCTTCCACCGCGAGGAAAAACCAGATGGCATAAGGGATCGCCGCCCACACGCCGACGTAGCCGAACGGTAGGAAGCTGCTGGCGCCCTTGGCTTCGGTCACCGGAATGTCCAGCAGGTTGGCGACGTTGAAGTGCGGCACCATCGACACCAGGAACACGCCCAGGGCAATTGCGGCGACGGCGGTGATCACGAACATCAGTTTCAAGGCTTCGCCCACGCCAAAGATGTGGATGCCGATAAAGATGATGTAGAACGCCAGGTAGATCATCCAGCCGCCAATGCCGAACAGTGACTCGCAATAGGCGCCGATAAATACCGCGATGGCCGCAGGGGCGATGGCGTATTCGATGAGGATCGCGGTACCCGTGAGAAACCCGCCCCAAGGGCCAAAGGCGCTGCGGGCAAAACCGTAGCCACCGCCGGCGGTGGGGATCATGGACGACAGTTCTGCAAGGGAAAAGCACATGCACAGGTACATCGTCGCCATCAGCAAGGTGGCGAGGAACATGCCGCCCCAGCCACCCTGGGCCAGGCCGAAGTTCCAGCCGGCGTAATCGCCGGAGATCACATAGGCAACGCCAAGGCCCACCAGCAGTACCCAGCCGGCGGCGCCTTTTTTCAGTTCACGTTGTTGGAAGTATTCGGTGCCGACTTTTTCGAAGTCGACGGAAGAGCCAGTGGGTTCGCTAGGCATGGGGAAGTACCTTTCATTCTTATTGTTTTAACTCGGCCTCTGTATGCCGAATGCGCATCGCAAATACTTATGAAGATCCAAATGTGGGAGGGGGCTTGCTCCCGATAGCAGTGGGTCAGTCACTTAGATGTCGACTGACACTCTGCTATCGGGAGCAAGCCCCTCCCACCTTTGATTGCGTTTCAAAGGTAGGAGGGGTGTTGCGGGTTAGAAGAAGCCCAGTGGATTGATGTCGTAGCTCACCAGCAGGTTCTTGGTCTGCTGGTAGTGATCCAACATCATCTTGTGGGTCTCGCGGCCCACGCCGGACTTCTTGTAACCGCCAAACGCGGCATGCGCCGGATACAGGTGGTAGCAGTTGGTCCACACACGGCCGGCCTTGATCGCCCGGCCCATACGGTAGGCGCGGTTGATGTCGCGGGTCCACAGGCCGGCGCCCAGGCCGAACTCGGTGTCGTTGGCAATCGCCAGGGCTTCGGCTTCGTCCTTGAAGGTGGTGATGCTCACCACCGGGCCGAAGATTTCTTCCTGGAACACGCGCATTTCGTTGGTGCCCTTGAGTAGGGTCGGCTGGATGTAATAGCCGGTGGCGAGGTCGCCCGTCAGCTTCTCGACCTTGCCGCCGGTCAGCAGCTGCGCGCCTTCGCCCTTGGCGATTTCCAGGTAGGACAGGATTTTGTCGAACTGTTGCTCGGAGGCCTGGGCGCCGACCATGGTGTCGGTGTCCAGCGGGTCGCCACGCTTGATCGACTCGACCTTCTTCATCACTACTTTCATGAAGTCGTCGTAGATCGATTCTTCCACCAGTGCGCGAGATGGGCAGGTGCATACTTCGCCCTGGTTGAAGAACGCCAGCACCAGGCCTTCGGCGGCTTTTTCGATAAATGCAGGTTCGGCTTTCATGATGTCGGCGAAGAAGATGTTCGGCGACTTGCCACCCAGCTCGACGGTGGACGGGATGATGTTCTCAGCCGCCGCATGCATGATGTGCGAGCCCACAGGCGTCGAGCCGGTGAAGGCGATCTTGGCGATGCGCTTGCTGGTGGCCAAGGCTTCGCCGGCCTCCTTGCCGAAACCGTGTACCACGTTGAGTACGCCCGGCGGCAGCAGGTCGCCGATCACTTCCATCAGCACGTTGATGCCCAGCGGTGTTTGCTCGGCGGGCTTGAGCACTACGCAGTTGCCGGCGGCCAGGGCCGGGGCGAGTTTCCATGCGGCCATCAGCAGCGGGAAGTTCCAAGGGATGATCTGGCCGACCACGCCCAGCGGCTCGTGGAAGTGATAGGCGGCGGTGTGTTCGTTGATTTCGGCGCTGCTGCCTTCCTGGGCGCGGATGCAGCCGGCGAAGTAGCGGAAGTGGTCGGCGGCCAGGGGGATGTCGGCGTTGAGGGTTTCGCGTACGGCCTTGCCGTTGTCCCAGGTTTCGGTGATGGCCAGCAGCTCGAGGTTCTGTTCGATGCGGTCGGCGATTTTCAGCAGCACCAGGGAGCGGTCCTGGGCCGAGGTCTTGCCCCAGGCATCGGCGGCGGCGTGGGCGGCGTCCAGGGCTTTATCGATGTCCTTGGCCGTGGAGCGCGGGAATTCGGCGATAGGCTTGCCGTTGACCGGCGAGGTGTTGGTGAAATAGTTGCCATCGACCGGCGCAACGAATTCGCCGCCGATGTAGTTACCGTACTTGGCCTTGAACGAAACGATCGCGCCTTCAGTACCGGGGTGTGCGTAACGCATGGTGGCATCTCCTGCTTTTATGTTTATTGGAGTACATCGCGACAAGCGCGTGATAAAGCGTAGAGCAAAGGTTGGGCCACTGCAGCGCCGGCCAATCAAATCAACGGGTTGGGCGTTGGCGCTCTGCGTCGTTGTCATCCTCGTGGTACAGGTGCTGTGACAGTTTGTGCCATAAACGGTACAGCCTGTGACCGGTGGGTCGGCCCGGGATTGCAATGGGCAGAGGGCTGGGGGATGCTGGGCGCTCTCACGCAGGGAGAATAATAAGAATATGCATAACGATCATTTCAGTCGCCATGCCCAGCAAGTCTTGACCGTCACCCGCGGACAGGAGCTGTCCCAGGGGCCGGGCAGCGATCCGTCCATCGCTCGTTCCTGGCTGCGTTGCGTGGAGGATTATCACCTCGATCCTGCGCAGACCATCGCCCCCACGGTGCTTGAACACGGCCGCCTGCTGGAAAGCCGCGAGCGCCTGCGCCAAGTGCTGCACATCGCCGGCAGCGAGATGAACAGCCTGCATCAGCAGCTCTCCGGCGCCGGCCATGCGGTTCTGCTCACCGACGCACGGGGCGTGATCCTCAACTGCGTTACCGCGCCGTCCGAACGCAAGATTTTCGAGCGCGCCGGGCTATGGCTGGGCGCTGATTGGAGCGAAGCCTGCGAGGGCACTAACGGCATTGGCACCTGCCTGGTGGAGCGTCAGTCCTTGACCATTCACCGCGATGAACACTTCCGTGGCCGCCATACCGGGCTGACCTGCTCGGCAAGCCCGGTGTTCGACCCCCACGGTGAGCTGCTGGCGGTACTCGATGTGTCCTCGGCACGCGAAGCGGTATCGCGCCAGAGCCAATTCCATACCATGGCGCTGGTGAACCTGTCGGCGAAGATGATTGAGAGTTGCTACTTCCTGCGCCATTTTGAGCACCACTGGCTGTTGCGTTTCCACCTGCAGGCCGAGTCGGTGGGCCTGTTCAGTGAAGGGCTGTTGGCGTTCGATGGGGAAGGGCGCATTTGCGCGGTCAACCAGAGTGCGTTGAACCTGCTGGGGCAAGTGCGCGGGGGCTTGCTGGGGCAACCGGTGGAGGCGTTTTTCGACTGCTCCCTGGACCAACTGTTCGGTCGCGCCAGTGCCAATGCCACCGCGAGTTGGCCGTTACGCAGCCGCGACGGGCGGCACTTGTTCGCCGCGTTGCGCGGTCAGCCGCGCCCTGTGCCGCCCCCCGTCTTCAAGGCGCCCGAGCCGCCGCGCATGCCCGGCATCTGCCTGGCCGACCCGGCCTTGCAAAATGAGTTTCGCAAGGCGCTGCGAGTCTTCGAGCGCGACGTTCCGCTGCTGGTCAATGGTGAGACGGGTTCCGGCAAGGAGGCTTTCGCCAAGGCCATACACCAGGCCAGCCAGCGTGCCAATAAACCTTTTATCGCCCTCAACTGCGCCGCCATTCCGGAAAGCCTGATCGAAAGCGAATTGTTCGGCTATCGCGGCGGCAGTTTTACTGGGGCCCTTAAAGACGGCATGCGCGGCAAGTTGCAACAAGCCGATGGCGGCACCCTGTTTCTCGACGAAATCGGCGACATGCCGCTGGCGTTGCAGACGCGCCTGCTAAGAGTGCTGGAGGATCGCCTGGTGGTGCCCATCGGCGGTGAGCCGCACGCTGTGAATGTGCGGATCATCAGTGCCACACACCGAAATTTGCTCGAGCGCATGCAAGACGGCAGCTTTCGCGAGGATCTGTACTACCGGCTCAACGGTCTGGAGATTGAGCTGCCGCCGCTGCGCGAGCGCAGTGACAAAGCCCAATTGCTCGACTTTTTATTGGCACAGGAAGCCGGGACGCAGCCTGTTGTACTCGACGTCCAGGCTCGCCAAGCCCTGCTGGCGTACGCTTGGCCAGGCAATGTGCGGCAGTTGCGCACAGTGCTGCGCACGTTGGTCGCGCTGAACGAGAGCGGCACGGTCAGCGTTGCAGATCTACCCGCGACAATGCGTCAAGGCCGAACCGAACCGACCAGGGGAACCCACAACGGGCTGGCGCTGGAAGATGCGGAGCGCTTGGTACTGCTTGGCACACTGGAGCGGCAGGGTTGGCACATGACACAAACGGCTGCAAGCCTGGGTTTAAGCCGCAATACGCTTTATAGAAAGTTGCGCAAGCACGGGATCTCACGAAATGTCGGGGTTTAGACTACGTTCGGTTTTCTCTTTTATTCTTTAAAGAGTGATGCGTGTGTGTCTTAAGTGGCGACAGGCGTATTGGTATCATATTGTTGAAAATATACTGAGCCCTTGATATTCGCAGTGTGCAAGCGCGTTGAGTTGCGGTTTTTTGAGGGCTGTCTTATTTGGTCGAGGTTTAACCGCGCGATTTTTTTTCAATGATCCACTAAGGACATGTATGAAGGCTCCTTTACAGGAAATCTTAATGTCTGCACTAAGGGTGAATCATGACTATTCCAAAACTCTCCGCGCCTCTGCTCCCATCCGCTTTCAACGCCGTTCTGGCACCCGTTACAGAGATAATTGGCACGCATCGCGATCATGCTGCAGATGAATTGCGGGCTGACACCCGCACCGAGCTGCCCGAACGCGCTGGCGGGCCAACGGCATTTTCACGGGCTGGCGCCGATGCAGAAGTGGCAAGATCTTATGCCAAGACATTGGCTGCGGGTATCAACAAAACGTTTGGCCACGCGCCTTTGGTTGATGTACGCCGGGAATCGACCGTGGGACGTTGGCGTACACAGTTGGATCACGCGTTCAAAGAGCCAGGGTTTCTGGCATGGGCCCGGGAGCAAAATCTCAACACGGGCTATTTGAAAGTCAATCCATCACGCGGTGAAATCTCTGGTTATGTCGGCGGTGCGATCAAAACCTTTTCGTTATCAGATGATTCAGGGTGGTCCGATATTTCGCGCACGTTATTGTCCATTTCCAAAGTGTTTGCGCCAGAAACCGGGCAGACATTTGTATACCCGTTATACGGACGTGACGACCAAGTACCGCTTGTTGTGGTCGAGCAGTTTTACGGCGAGCCCAAGAGCTCTAGCACGACTGAAGTGCATGCCCGTATTCGGCAGTTGCTCGAAAAGCCTGGCTTTGACTTACCCGATAACTATGTAACGCCGCGTTCTGATGAAGCGTTGGCTGCACACTGGCAGGCGCTGGGGGATAACGCTAATCGTCATGCGCTTATTACGGCGTTGCGCTCCCAGGTAGATGATGCCAGTGGGCATATTGACCTGGATGCAGTCAAGATTCCCATTGACCCTCGTTCAAGCCTATTCGCCAGCGAACAGCGCAGTGAGATGAGTGCCGCACAAATCCTCACGCTGGAAGGCAACAAGGTACCCGTCAATAGTGAACAGGCGCTTGAAACGGCACTGGGGTTGTCCGTTGACCTCGCTCATCGGGCACCAGGTATTGAGTCGGGGGGTACCAAGCAGTTGAGCATAAAGTTGGGCCGTACTGCCTTGCGCAAGAGGCAAGGCTTGGTGGATGAGTGGAAGAGACAGCAACTTGCCCAGGTGCCTGGTACGCAGACCGGGCCAGGTGCAAGCAGTGTATTAAGCTTGTTGATCAAGGCGCTTCCCCACGCCACCAGCCAAATGATCGCAGATCACCCCGCGTTGATAATGGATCAGCTCATTCGCTCGCCCAAGGCGCTGGCGCTGGGTGAGGATATTCAAAACACGCTCAAGTCGATCAAAACCTCGACCAGCGCAATTGAAAATGTGAACGCCGCATTGGTACATGAGCTGGATGCCAGTGCGGACAAATCGCGTTTCAATGTGGCGGGCTATGACCTGTATCACAAAGATAATGTTGGCGCCTCTCCCGCTGAAATCGTCAAACGCTTTGTCGCTCATCTTGAACCCAGGGTTGGGGTTGAATTGGCTGCATTGTCTGCGCGCTTACTACTATCGGCGGTTGCTCCTGAATTCTTGGTAAAAAACATACCGCCCGGCATTATTTATGGCTCTGCTGCATGGATGAATTTTTGCATTCAAGTAATGCGTATTGAGCTGCAAGTACCTGGTGCATCGGCAAACATGACCTATAGCCAAGTGATGGCTTTTGGTAAGGTGCCGCCTGTTTCGTTTGAGGGCGAGAGCGAGTTGAGCGCGGCAATGCACGACGCTATTGTCGCCTGGGGCTTCGCGAACAGAATCACTGTAAACAATTCGAAGTTTACCGTTACGACGACTGAGCTCGAGCGGATAAGACAAGCATCCATCAAACAGGTAAGAGAAATTTCATGGGCGAGTGAAGTATTGAAAACACTCCCCAAAACGCGAGAGGCCTTGGCCTTGGAGGAGCTCAGGCGCGTTTTTCCCGATATTGACCCGACCCTCAAAGTGCTGCAGGACACGGAGGTGAAGCATGCACCGTTGTCGCTGCTTGATATTTACATGAGTGGGCCTGTCAAGGTGGGTAAATGGAAGTCATTGGACGAAAACAAATTTCCATACAGTAAGGTTAAGTCTCGAATTGAGGAACTTGAGCCTGACATCAACCAAGTATTTTCTGCGGCGTTCCAGGATTATCGGAAAACCCATGAGAGTGCATGGGGTATCCAGTTTAAATATCAGCTTTCATTGTTGCCAATTGTCGAACGAGAAAAGATTAGCCAGTCGGACGTGAGCTTTTTCGAAGTATCTCGTCCTTTTCTAGATAGAGTCCCCTCTGCACTTGAAGTGCTTACCAGCATGAGGTTTTGGCCTAGAGAACCCACCGAGCAGGAACTTAAAGCGCTTAAGGGGACTCAGGGTTTATTGATGAAAGTAGTGGACGGGGGGGGTAACGTTTCTACCTATAACGTTCTTCCTTTCGAAGGGCGAATTGTCAAGGAAAATACGGTTCCAGCTAGCCGAACCGGCTTTGACGACAGTTCGTATTTCAGCGACCAAGGCAAGGGCTATGTTCCGGGCTCATTGCATGTTTACAACGCCTATGGAACGCTCAACGAAGATCGTGACCCACCAGATGTGACGGGTGACATGCCGGGCTCCTACTTCTCAAAAAAAACCAATGCGCTTGCTCAGGCAGTGGGTAGTTTCTCTGTGCAGCCTTATGAGGATCTCAAGCTCAAGGCTGCGGGAGTTACGGAGATTGAGAAAGGGCGGGCAATTGATGAAAACCTCAAGGAGTTTTTCCTGAGCCTCGTGCCTTTTTATGATGGAGTTCAAGATGCGATTAAAGGGGATATCAAGGGGGCAGTGTTTAATATCGGTTTCGATATTTTAGGTTTTGCCCTTCCGGCCGCCAATGCTGGTCGTAAAGCATCCAAGGCAGGCAAAGGCTTGCTGACTATTCTCACGCGCGGAGTATTTGCCGGTGTTGGTGCGTCGGTGGGGTACACCGATACTGTAGATATTGCTAAAAACTTGAATAAGGGCGCGCACGCGGGCTATCGGGATATCAAACACATCGCGGGAAAAAGCGATGAGGTGCTGTCAAAGCTCAGAGGAAATTATAAAAGTTATGATGTCTCCAAAGCTTACAAGGAGGGCGATATCGTCAAAAGGTTTTTCAAGTCGGCGGAAGATAATGTGTGGCGACCCACCGTTGCGATCCTGAAAGCCGGAGGGTGGTATGCATATAATGTTATTACCAAGACGCCTTTTGGTGTGCAAGCTACACAGTTTGGTGTTGTTAGTGCCTTGGAAAAATAGTGCTGGGTTGGTATTTAATGCTGCTTGGGCAGTAGGTGTGTTTCGATATTTTTATTAATGAAGAGCAGGAACTGTTTCCGGCATATTGCTCACTTATCAAATGAAGGTAATGGATGGCTTTCTAATAATTATTAATCATCAGGTAACTCATTATGATACTTTCAATTTCTACACAGGCCCACCTGCACACAAAGTATTCAAGAATAGGCGGGTTT
This sequence comes from Pseudomonas sp. FBCC-B545, assembly GCF_059134095.1. NCBI lineage: Bacteria > Pseudomonadati > Pseudomonadota > Gammaproteobacteria > Pseudomonadales > Pseudomonadaceae > Pseudomonas > Pseudomonas sp. FBCC-B545. The sequence goes on from NZ_CP101441.1 coordinate 732,410, forward strand.
TTAGACAGCGTTATGGGCGGGGCGCGAGGCAGTACTCCAATTCCGACTCGGTCTTTAGACGCCCCGAAAGTAGGCGACACACCTGGCAGCAGCAAGTCAGGGAGCCTCGACCGAACGCTAGATCAAGCGTTCGTTGATTCCAAAGTTGGAAGCTTCGAGGGGCCAGGGCATTCGGTAGGCACCCGACTACCGGGGGAAGCTAGTCAGGGAAGTATTTATCAATCGCCAGCGATGGTCGAATACAAAGCCAAACAGCAAAAAGAATGGCAAGCCCGTAAAGACGCTGAAGCTCGCGACAAGTTATTTGGCCAGCCCACGGCAGGACGAGTCGATGGGCAGGAGGTCGAGCCCTTTTCTGCGGCCAAGCTTGAGAAGAATGCCGATGAACTGGTGAAAGCCAAAGAGACAGCGCTTCCGCCCACGACCAAGACGCTCCTCAAGACCGCTGCCATCACCACAGCAATCAGCGCGCCCTTTAGTACGATGGGATTGTTTATTGCCGGAACTGCTAACGAAGCGCTCAAGCCAATTATCAACCCTCCACCCGCCAATGCCACCGTACAAAGTGTAGAAGAGGGCCGGATCGTCGATCATATTCAAAGCAGTGTATTTAAGATCGTCAATACCTTGGGCGAACTGCGTAATGAGGAGCCTGTTCCTATATCGGTGAAATGGCTGATGCTGGATAACGACACGCGTCTGGATGCGCTTGGAGCCATGCTTGACTTTGCCGAGGGCGAGTTCGCTAAAGAAGCGCGCAAGCACAATATTCCGTTTCAGCCCGCTTTCACGGGGGCTGACGAAGATGATATCAAGCCCCGTGCAATCGCCATGGAGACCCGTATGGCAGTCCTTTCTGCGTTGATGGGCTCGCTGAAATCGAAGATTGCGGGCACCGGCTAAGGTCGGTCATATCAGCAGAGCCCATCGAATGGTGGGCTTTTTGATCTTTCCTGAATTATCAGGGTAAATCTTCCTCGATTTTTTGAGTGTGTTTGTGATTTTCGCCACTCAGCGTACGAATAGGTCACCATTTAATCAGTGCGCGAGTGGCGCTTTATATCCAGCAAGCCCGAGAGCTGGCACCTCCCTGGCAAGCCCTGCATAGCGGGAGCCAAAGCTAAAGAGTGCGACTTTACTCACGTTACGCTAACCTGCCTCGATGTTTTACGAGGTCGACTATGCACATTCATATTCTCGGTATTTGCGGCACTTTCATGGGTTCGATGGCGGTCCTGGCCAAAGAACTGGGCCATCACGTCACCGGCTCTGATGCCAATGTCTACCCGCCCATGAGCACGCAACTCGAGGCGCAGGGTATCGCGTTGACCCAAGGTTATGACCCGGCGCAGTTCGACCCGGTCCCGGACCTGGTGGTGATCGGCAACGCCATGTCCCGCGGCAACCCAGCGGTAGAGTATGTACTGAACAAGGGCTTGCCTTATGTCTCAGGGCCTCAGTGGCTGGCCGACCATGTGTTGCAGGGCCGTTGGGTACTTGCAGTGGCCGGCACCCACGGCAAGACCACCACCAGCAGCATGCTGGCCTGGGTGCTGGAGCATGCGGGCATGAGCCCGGGTTTCCTGATCGGCGGTGTGCCGCAGAATTTTTCGGTCTCGGCGCGGCTGGGTGATACGCCGTTTTTCGTGATTGAGGCGGACGAATACGACAGCGCCTTTTTTGATAAGCGCTCCAAGTTCGTGCATTACCGCCCGCGCACAGCGATCCTGAATAACCTCGAGTTCGATCACGCCGATATCTTTCCCGACCTACCGGCCATTGAGCGGCAGTTCCATCACTTGGTGCGTACCATCCCGAGTGAAGGCCTGGTTATCCATCCGACTACCGAGCCGGCCTTGCAGCGTGTGATCGACATGGGCTGCTGGACCCCGGTACAGACCACCGGTGCCGGCGGGCAGTGGCAGGCCAGGTTGCTCAGCGAAGACGGTTCGCGCTTTGAAGTGCTGTTCGAAGGCGAAGCTCAAGGCATCGTCGATTGGGGCATGACCGGCCAGCATAATGTGGCCAACGCCTTGGTGACGCTGGCCGCAGCTCGGCATGTAGGCGTAGTGCCAGCCATGGGCATTGCGGCATTGAGCGCATTCAAAAGCGTGAAGCGCCGCATGGAGAAAGTGGCGGACGTGAATGGGATTACCATCTACGACGACTTTGCCCATCACCCAACCGCGATTGCCACGACCCTGGATGGCTTGCGCAAGCGCGTCGGAGGCGCCCAGATCATTGCGATCGTTGAGCCCCGTTCCAACTCAATGAAGCTCGGCGCGCACCGCGATGGCCTGCCGGAAAGCGTCAACGATGCCGACCAGGTGGTGTGGTACGCACCGGCCAACCTTGGCTGGGACCTGCCAGCGATTGCTGCGTTGTGCACCGTGCCGTCGGTGGTGTGCGATTCCCTGGAAGCCATCATTGAACAGGTCAAGCATCACGCCAAGCCGGGCACCCACGTAGTGATCATGAGCAACGGCGGCTTCGGCGGCCTGCATGGCAAATTGGCCGAGGCGCTGAAATGAGCGGCCCGGAACGCATCACCTTGGCGATGACCGGCGCGTCCGGCGCGCCATATGGCTTGCGCTTGCTGGATTGCCTGGTGCGCGAGGACCGGGAGGTGCACTTCCTGATCTCCAAGGCGGCGCAGTTGGTAATGGCTACCGAGACCGATGTCGCACTGCCAGCCAAGGTGCAGACGATGCAGGCGTTCCTCACCGAGTACACCGGCGCAGCGGCAGGGCAGATCAAGGTCTACGGCAAGGAAGACTGGATGTCGCCCGTAGCTTCCGGTTCCGGTGCGCCTGCGGCGATGGTGGTGGTGCCGTGCTCCACCGGCACCCTGTCGGCAATTGCCACGGGGGCTTGCAACAACCTGATCGAACGGGCAGCGGACGTGACCTTGAAGGAGCGCCGCCAATTGATCCTGGTGCCCCGCGAAGCGCCGTATTCAAGCATCCACCTGGAGCACATGCTCAAGTTGTCGAACATGGGCGTGACCATTTTGCCGGCTTCGCCGGGCTTCTATCACCAGCCGCAGACCATTGATGACCTGGTGGACTTCGTGGTGGCGCGCATCCTCAACCTGCTGAACATTCCCCAGGACATGCTGCCGCGCTGGGGCGAGCACCATTTGGGCGGCGATGAATAAAACGCTGCTGCTATTGCTGGCGCTGCAACTGATGGGCTGCGCCACGGCGCGCACCCTGGACGCCGCGCAACCTGGCGCGCCGGTGGTGTATGCAGGTACGCGCCTGGATTTGTATGCGATCAATGGCGGCTGTTGCGCCAAGGACCGCTTTGGTACCGAGGCGCCGCGCTATCCCCATGTCGACCTGCCGGCCAGTGCATTGCTCGATACGCTGTTGTTGCCCTTGTCGGTGTTGACGGTGCTGGGCGTTGGCTTCAACGCCACTGGTGGGCTGTAACGCAAATCCCGCCAGCAACACAAAACAATATGGGAGGGGGCTTGCCCCCGATAGCGGTAGTCCAGTCAACTATTTGGTGACTGACATACCGTAATCGGGGCAAGCCCCTTCCCACATTGGTTTTGTGTTTACATTTACTTGCCGAGCTTGCGCAGCTCATCCGACTCGACCACCCGTACCCCATCCTGCTCTTCCAGCGCCAGACGCCACATGGCGCGGGCCAGTTCGCAGACTTCGATGCCGTGATACTTGCCTGGGATCAAACGCGACAACGGCCCGGCCAGTTGCTCGGCCAGGCGTGGTTCCAAGCGTTCGCCCAATAGCAGCGAAGGCCGCACGATGGTCAGTTGCGGCCAGTCCTGGGCCTTCAATGCCTGTTCCATTTCGCCCTTGACCCGGTTGTAGAAGATCGAGGATTTCGGGTCGGCGCCAATAGCGCTGATCACGATCAGGTGCCGCGCGCCCAGTTCCCGTGCGCGCTTGGCGAAGGCCACGACCAGATCCAGGTCGACAGCGCGGAAGGCCGCTTCGGAGCCCGCCTGCTTGATGGTAGTGCCCAGGCAGCAGAAGGCGATATCCACCTGGCCGCTCAGTTGCGGCAGGAATACGGCGGGGTCGCCTACGGGGTTTTCCAGGTGCGGGTGCTCAGCCAGCGGCTTGCGACTCGGTGCCAGTACGCGGGTTACGGTAGGTTCGTTGAGCAGGCGGTCGAGCAGGTGCTCGCCAGTCAGCCCGGAGGCCCCGGCCAGCAAGATGTGCTGAGGTGTCAGGTACATGGTGTTTCCCCCTTGTTACACGTTACAGCTTAGTTGCCTTTGGCTTCCTTGCTATTCATTGAGACGCTTTCGAGCGCCTTTCGTGCCTGCTGTTTGCGTAATAATTGCCAGCGGGCGATCACGCCTTTGGGGGCCCAGATCTGCGGTTCGGAGGCTTCGAAGTTGTCCGCCTGTTCGCGTTCGGCCACGTGCAGTTGTGCCAGTTTGAAGGCGTGTTGCAAATCATCCGTCTGGTTAAAAGCTTGTGCGAAAAGGGCATCACCGAAGTAGGTGAAGTCCGCTTCTTCCGAGCAGCCAAACGACACGCGGTCTGCACGGGAGGCGGTCATGATCAGGGTGCGTTCATCCTTGAGTGCCGGTATGAAGCCTCCGGAATAGCATGCTGAGATCACGATAATCTTGTCGCGGTTTTTCAGCGGTGCGAGCACCGCGGCCAGCTCATCGGCGGGCAGGTCGGCCAGTTCCATGCGCGGTTGGTCGAGCACCAGTTCGTGTTCGTGTGTGCCATGGCTGGTCATGTAGATGAAGATCAGGTCTTCCGGCCCGGTACGTTCGGCCAGGGTTTGCACGGCGCGTCGCAGGCTTTCGCGGGTGGCCAGCGGGCGGTCGGTAATATGGTCGCGGTGGTTGACCAGGCGCACCTGCCCGCGTGCGCCGAAGCGTGTGGCGAGCATGTTGCTGACGTAATCGGCTTCGCGCAGGAACACGCTTTGCTTGCCGTCGCCCGCCAATGCCAAGGTGTACAGCTCGACGGCAGGGGTGGACAGCGGCACGGCGGCCAGGGCGTTATCGAGCAAGCGGCCTTGGGCCAGTACGCCGGTTTCCAGTGGGTCGGGCAGCAGCGTGCCATCGGCATCGCGTACGCGCAGGCCATTGACCCAGGTGCCCGCCTGTACGGTGCCGTCGGTGAGGACGAGGGTGCCGCGGCCCTGGTAGTTGTCGCTGTCGAAACCGCCGATATAGAAACTGCCATCGGTGAGATTCAGGCGGCCTTCGCCGGTAAAGCGCCAATCGCTGAACTGGCCGACATAATGGCTGCCATCCACCCCGATCAATTCACCCTGGCCGCTGAGGGCGCCTTCCTTGAACTGGCCGATCCACACGTCGCCGTCAGCGTTTTCGTAGCGGCCTTTGCCGTTGAGCTGGTTCTGCTTGAATTGGCCGACATAGATATCGCCCTCGGCGCTGTTGAAGGTGCCATTGCCTTCCAGTTGGCCATCGACGAAGCGGCCACTGAACTGATTGCCGCTGTCGTCATTACGCTGGCCTTCGCCATTGGGCTTGCCGTGGGCGAATTGGCCCTGGTATTGGCTGCCATCGGCCAGCTCGAGGCGGCCGAGGCCTGCGTACTGGTCGTCCTTGAATTCGCCGCGATAGGTCATTTGCCCCTCTTTGAGGGTGCCTTCGCCGTTGCGTCGACCCTTTTTGAAACCTCCGACGTAACTGCTGCCCGCGGTGGTCAGGCTGCCCTGGCCCTCAAACAGGCCCTGCTGGAATTCGCCTTTATAGACTTCGCCATTACTACCATGCCATTCGCCCTTGCCGTGCCACTGCCCTTTGTCGAACTGGCCGGCGTACCAACTGCCATTGGGGTAATCCACGCGGCCCTGGCCTTGCAGCAGTCCGTTGACCACGTCACCCCGGTAGCGGCCGCCATCGGGCAGGCGCGCATCGGGCGGCAACAGCGATTCGCCGTCTCCGCAAGCGGTGAGCAACAGGGCAAAGGCGAGGGGAACGAGTGGGCGCATAGCGGGATCCGGATAATTGAGCGCCGAGTATGCCGCAGCCGCAGGATTCATACATAAATTTACATACACTGTGGCAAGGTTTATCGCCTCACCACAGTCCGGGCCTTATACGAAGCAGAGCGACAACGACTCGGCAATGTAGGCGGGCTTCTCCTGGCCTTCGATTTCCAGGGTGGCGGTGGCCTTGAACAGCCATTGGCCCGGTTTTTTCTCGGTGACATCGGTGAGGGTGACGTTCAGGCGCACCTTGGAATCAACCTTCACCGGCTGGATAAAACGCACGCTGTCCAGGCCGTAGTTGACTGCCATCTTCAGGCCTTCGGGCATGATCAGGATGTCTTCCATCAGCTTGGGCATCAGCGACAGCGACAGGAAACCATGGGCGATGGTGCTGCCGAATGGGGTCTCGGCGGCCTTGACCGGGTCGACGTGGATGAACTGATGATCGCCGGTGGCTTCTGCGAACAGGTTGATACGCGCCTGGTCGATGGTGAGCCATTCGGAACGTCCCAGTTCCTTGCCGACATAATCTTTGAGCTGCGCTACAGGTACATAGGGCATTGCGTCTCTCCTGGGTTCATCGTTTTTATCCGCCCGAGAATGGGGGCTTTTTATGGGTTACAGAGAACCAATGTAGATCATCATGGGCACCCCGCCCGGTCAACCCACCATGCTTTTGGCGAATGCCGGGGCATAGAATGGGCATGCTTATAATGCGGGCGAGCTTTGAAGGGGAGAGAGCGAATGCTGTTACGTGGCCTGACCTGGCTGGTGCTGTTCCAACTGATCGGCACGGCGATCAATCATTTACTGTTGCCAGTGCTGCCGGGGCCGATTGTGGGCCTGTTGCTGATGCTGGGTTTCCTGGTCTGGCGCGGTGAAGTCGGCGAGCCCCTGAGCCTGGCGGCCAGCAGCCTGTTGCGTTATCTGCCGCTGCTGCTGGTGCCCCCGGCCGTGGGCGTGATGGTATATGCCAAGGACATCGCCGCCGACTTCTGGGCCATCGTCGGTGCGCTGGTATTGTCGCTGGTGATCGCCATGGGCTTTATCGGCGTATTGATGCAGCAAATGGTCAAGCGCAAGGAGCGAGGGCAGTGATCTTTGACTGGCAGGGTGCCTGGACGGCCGTCATTCACCACCCGCTGTTCGGCATCGGCATCACCCTGGGCGCCTATCAACTGGTGCTGGCGGGGTTCGAGAAAACCCGCTGGGTCTTCCTGCAGCCGGTGCTGGTGTCCATGCTGCTGGTGATCGGCGTGCTGCTCACCTGTGGCCTGAGCTATGCCGAATACCGCAAGAGCACCGAGATCATGGGCATCCTGCTCGGGCCTGCAACAGTGGCCCTGGCGGTGCCGCTTTATCTCAACCTGCGACGGATTCGCCAATTGTTCTGGCCGATTTTTACTACGCTGGTGATAGGTGGGGTGTTGGCCACAGGTTTGTGTGTGTGGCTGGGGTGGTGGTTCGGAGCCGAACATATGGTGCTGATGACCATGGCGCCCAAGTCGGTGACGTCGCCGATCGCCATGCTGGTCGCCGAGCAGATTGGTGGCGTTGCGGCCTTGGCGGCGGTGTTTGTGCTGATCACCGGGGTGGTCGGCGCGATGATCGGCCCGGCGTACCTGACACGCCTGGGTGTACACAGCCCCGAAGCGCGCGGCATGGCGTTGGGCATGACTGCCCACGCCGTCGGCACCTCGGTGGCCCTGCAGGAAAGCGAAGAGTGTGGCGCCTTCGCGGCGCTGGCGATGAGCCTGATGGGCGTGGCCACGGCAGTGTTCCTGCCGCTGGCAGTGTCGGTAATTGTTTAACCCAGGTTTAAGGAAACCTTTATGAGTCTGGCGCTGTTCCCGCTCAACACCGTGCTGTTCCCTGGCTGCACCCTTGACTTGCAACTGTTCGAGGCGCGCTATCTGGACATGATCAGCCGCTGCATGAAAAAGGGCGAAAGCTTCGGCGTGGTGTGCATCCTCGACGGCAAGGAAGTCGGCATGGCGCCGGAGGGCTACGCGTTGATTGGCTGTGAAGCGCTGATCCGCGACTTCAAACAGCAGGAAAACGGCCTGCTGGGGATTCGTGTCGAAGGCGGTCGGCGTTTCCGTGTGCGTGATGCCGGCGTGCAGAAAGACCAACTGCTGGTGGCCGACGTGCAATGGCTGCAAGAGTTGCCGGACCGGCCGCTTGAAGAAGAGGATGCCGACTTGCTCGCGTTGCTCCAGGCCCTGGCCGAGCACCCGATGGTCGCCTCTCTGGACATGGGCGGCCAAGCCGAGGGGCAGCAAGCTCTGGGCAATCAGCTGGCTTATCTATTGCCGTTCACCGAGGCCGACAAGGTCGACCTGCTGCAACTCGACGACCCGCAGCAACGCCTGGATGCGATTCAAATGTTGCTGGATGAACTCCAGGGCGAACTGTTCACCTGAATCAGATTTATCTGACGGAGCTTTCAGAGTTTGCTCGGCCATCTCAGCTGCGCCGCCTGCAATATTTTCCGATCACACTAATTGATCGGGGATGACCATGATTCGTCTGACACCATCGGAGCAAGTTGCCTGGGACGCGTACTTTGTCAGCGTGACCACACAATTGCTCCAGCAGGATGCAACGCGGGGCCCGGAGTACATCGCCGAGCGCGCCGCTGAAATTGCCGATGAGATGCTACTGGAGCGGCGCGAACGTTGTGTTGAGCGCCGCAGCGCTTCGGTGGACTGGATCGGCCCGGCCAAGGGTCAATAGGCGTACCTGAGCAGTGCGTGGGGCGTGCCGGTAAAAGCGATAAAGCCGAGTACGGCCACCACGGCCGGCAACACCAGCCACCAGGCTTTTTGCGACATCGCAGGCAATGGGCTGCGGTGTTCGCTGACGGTGAGGCTGAACGCGCATACGGTCATCGCCAGCAACGTGCCGGCCAGGATATCCGTGGGCCAATGGGCGCCCAGGTAAACCCGCGACAGGGCAATGAAGGCCGCGGGAATACAACCCAGCAACATCCAGGTCAGGCGTAGACGTGTGGGTTGGCCACGGCCGGCCAGCACCGCAAGCGCCAGGAAGAATGCAAAGGCGCCGGAGGCATGGCCGCTGGGCATGCTGAAGCTGGTCAACGGGTCTGTGAGGATTTCCGGGCGCCCACGGGCGAAAAACAGCTTGGTGCCGGTGTTGATCACGGCCGCGCCGGCGAGCGTGGCGCCGACAAACAGCGCGTGGCGCCATTGCCGTGCCAGTAGCAGCAAGCCGGTGAATACCGCGCTGGCGACAAACATCTTCTTGAACTCACCCAGTTGGGTGACCCGCACCATGACCTCGTCCAGCCAAGGGCTGCGATGCTCCTGCACCAGTGCGCTCAGGCCCTGATCGAAGTCGTTGAGGTGGGGGTAGGCGATAAACAGCGCAATCAACAAGACCAGGCTGGCGCAACCGATCCACAAGGTGGCGCGACGATGGCCGCGCCAGCTGCTGTTCAAGCTCAGCCCCAGCAGGACCGCCAGGCAGGCCGCGATAACCGCCGCTTCCGGCCAGAAACCCTCAGGCAGAGGCAGGCGGAACGCGGCGCCAGCGGCCCAGCCCGGCATCAGGTAAGCCACCGACCAGCCCGCTGCGGCAAGGATGCTCACGGCAGCGAAGCGCGGGAAGGGCATGTCGCACATGCCGGCGACCATTGGCAGCATAGGGCGCAACGGGCCGATGAAACGTCCGACCAATAGGCTGGCGATTCCGTATTTGTGAAAATAGGTTTCCGCGCCGTTCATCCACTCAGGATGGTGACGAAGGCCGGGCAGGCGCCGGATGTTCTGGTGGAAATGTCGTCCCAGGTAGTAGGAAACCCCATCGCCCAACAAGCCGCCGAGAAAGCCCAGCAAAAGCGTTTCACTTAAGGACAGCGCGCCGCTGCCGGCCAGCGCGGCAATCGCGAATAGCAATACCGTGCCCGGCACGATCAGCCCGGCGATGGCCAGGCATTCCACGCACGCGACGATAAACACCGCCGCTGCCAGCCATTGCGGGTTCAGGGTCAGCCAGCCGGTAATGCTATCGAGCCATTGGCCCATACAATCCACTCCATCTCTGTAATGCATATGCTGAAACGCTGATGATCAACTGTGGGAGGGAGCAAGCCCCCCTCCCACATTGGATGTGTTGCGTGGGTCCACCTGTTCAAATCAAGAAATAATCGCGGCCTTCGACCTGCCCCCGGCGCAGCGGGTTCCGCGTGCAATAAGGCGCATAGCCAGCATCTACGAAGCGGTACATCAGGTGTTCATCGCGCCCGCTGGGGATGCCCAGCCGCGTGGTCTGGATAATCTGCGTAGGCACCTGGCCAACATCCTCGACATACAACAGCTCCTGGTCAAAGCGCTTGGCGTCCCACATCGGCACCTTCAGGCCCAGCGCCTTGCACAGCAAGGTCTGGCCGGCACAGAGTTTTTGCGTCGGGCGAGGGCTGCCATCGGCGTTCGGGTTGTTCAGCAGCATCTGGGCCAGGCTGGCCGGGCCGGAGATTTCATCGACCCATGGGTAGGCTGATTTGATCAGTACGGCATTGCCCGGGCCATGGGCGCTGAAGTTCAGCGAATCGCCGCCGCGGGCGTAGTACATATAGATATGGCCACCGTCCAGAAACAAAGCCTTACGCTTTTCTGTGTAGCCGAGGGAGGAGTGGCTGCCTTTTTCGGCCACGTAATAGGCTTCGGTTTCAATAATTCGCGCCGAAAGCCAGATATCACCGACGCGATGGCGAATGACTTTGCCGAGTAATTCTCGCGCAAGCAGTTGCGCATCGCGGTCGAAGAAGCAGTCGGGCAGGGCGCTGGCGGGGAGCAGAGGGGTAAAACCGGACATGGCGTTCAGGGTTATTACGGCTAAATGTGACCGAATAATAACAACTCCCAGCTTAATTACGCCTGAACCGCAGGTTTTTACAGTTCATTTCGACCATCCGCCCCTCACCGCTGTCAGTCGTGCTGCGTCACAGCTATAATCTGCCGCTTTCCTCTTTGCCAAGACTCCCTGACCATGACTGAGTCCGTTCTTGACTACATGACCCGCCTGGGTCGCGCTGCCCGTCAGGCTTCACGGTTGATCGCCCGTGCGAGCACTGCGCAGAAGAACCGTGCGCTGCTGGCGGCTGCCGATGCTCTGGATGCCTCGCGCTCCGAGTTGACCGCCGCCAACGAGCTGGACCTGGCCAACGGCCGTGCCAATGGCCTGGAACCGGCCCTGCTGGATCGCTTGGCGCTGACCCCGGCACGTATCGACGACATGATCGAAGGCCTGCGTCAGGTGGCCAAGCTGCCTGACCCCATCGGTGAAATCCGCGATATGCGCTACCTGCCATCCGGTATCCAGGTCGGCAAGATGCGCGTGCCCCTGGGCGTGATCGGCATCATCTATGAGTCGCGTCCAAACGTGACCATCGACGCCGCGAGCCTGTGCCTCAAGTCCGGCAACGCTACCATCCTGCGTGGCGGTTCCGAGGCGATCAATTCCAACCGCGCCATCGCCGCCTGCATCCAGCAAGGCCTGGCCGTGGCCGAATTGCCGGCCGAAGTGGTGCAAGTGGTGGAAACCACCGACCGCGCCGCCGTTGGTGCGCTGATCACCATGCCGGAATTCGTCGACGTGATCGTTCCCCGGGGTGGCAAGAGCCTGATCGAGCGCGTCAGCCGCGATGCCAAGGTGCCGGTGATCAAGCATCTGGACGGTGTGTGCCACGTCTATATCGACATCGCCGCCGACCTCGACAAGGCGATTCGCATCGCCGACAACGCCAAGACCCACCGCTATGCTCCGTGCAACACCATGGAAACCCTGCTGGTGCACGCCGGCATTGCCGAGCGCGTGCTGCCGCCGCTGGCTGCCATCTACCGCGACAAGGGCGTGGAGCTGCGCGGTTGCGAGCGTACCCGGGCGTTGCTCGGCGCGGACGTGATCGAGGCGAGCGAGCAGGATTGGTACACCGAGTACACGGCGCCGATCCTGTCGATCCGTATCGTCGATGACCTGGATCAGGCCATCGAACACATCAACAAATACGGCTCCAAGCACACCGACGCTATCGTTTCCGAGCACTTCAGCGATGCCCGGCGTTTCCTCAACGAAGTGGATTCCGCTTCGGTGATGGTCAACGCCTCGACGCGGTTTGCCGACGGTTTCGAGTACGGCCTGGGGGCGGAGATCGGTATCTCCACCGACAAGCTCCACGCGCGCGGCCCGGTTGGCCTCGAAGGCTTGACCAGCGAGAAGTACGTGGTGTTCGGTGACGGTCACGTGCGCAGTTGATGGCTAAACGCATCGGGCTGCTCGGTGGTACTTTCGACCCCGTGCACATCGGCCACCTGCGCAGTGCCCTGGAAGTCGCGGATGCCCTTGCGCTGGACGAGGTGCGGCTGCTGCCCAATTTCCGGCCGCCGCATCGTGATACGCCGCAAGTGTCGGCGCAACAGCGCCTGGAAATGGTGCGCCTTGCGGTAGAGGGCATAGCGCCGCTGGTGGTGGACGATCGCGAACTCAAGCGCGATAAACCGTCCTACACTGTCGACACCCTGGAGTTGATGCGCGCCGAGTTGGCCGCGGATGACCAGTTATTTCTGCTTTTGGGCTGGGACGCATTTTGCGGCCTGCCCTCTTGGCACCGCTGGGAGGAACTCCTCCAGCATTGCCACATCCTGGTTTTGCAACGCCCGGATGCCGACAGCGAACCGCCGGATGCCTTGCGCAACCTGCTGGCCGCGCGGTCGGTAAGTGACCCCTTGGCCCTGACCGGGCCGAACGGGAATATTGCATTCGTCTGGCAGACCCCGCTTGCGGTGTCCGCCACCCAGATCCGTCAACTGCTGGCCAGCGGGAAGTCGGTACGTTTCCTGGTGCCTGACGCGGTCCTGGCCTACATCGATGCGCACGGGCTTTACCGTGCGTCGAACTGAAAAGGCGCGCTTGAACGCACGAGTTGTGCAGCAAGCGCCCGAACATACGAGCAAAACGAGTTTTATATGACGAACAAAGACGTAAGCAAAGTTAAGCGCAAAGGCACCTTCAAAAGCGCGCCGCTGCCGGTTGAAGCCCACGTTGGCCCGGAACTGGCTGGCGAAGAGCTGGTGAAAGTCGCCGTGGCCGCCCTGGAAGACGTTAAAGCCCAGGACATCCAGGTGCTCGACGTACGCGACAAGCAAAGCATCACCGACTTCATGATCATCGCTACCGGTACTTCCAACCGCCAGATCGGCGCGATGCTGGACAAGGTTCGCGAAGCCGTCAAAGCCCAAGGCGTCAAGCCACTGGGTGAAGAAGGCAAGGGCGACAGCGACTGGGTGCTGCTGGACATGGACGACGTGATCGTTCACATGATGACCTCCAACGCCCGCCAGTTCTACGACCTGGAGCGTCTGTGGAAAGGCGCTGAGCAGAGCCGTGCCGCCGATGGCAAGCACCACAGCCCGGAAGTGGGCCACGCGCACTTCGACAAGCTCAACAAAGACCAGGAATAAGGAACGGCTGTGCGCCTGCGTCTGATCGCTGTCGGTTCACGCATGCCCAAGTGGGTGGAAGAAGGCTGGCACGAGTATGCCAAGCGTCTGCCCGCCGAGCTGTCGCTTGAGCTGGTGGAAATACCGCTCAATACCCGGGGCAAGAATGCCGACGTGGCGCGCTTTATCCGTCAGGAAGGCGAAGCCATGCTGGCCAAGGTCGGCCCCAACGAGCGCATCGTCACCCTCGAGGTGCACGGCAAGCCTTGGAGTACCGAGCAGTTGGCGGTGGAATTGGACCGCTGGCGCCTGGATTCGCGCACGGTCAATTTCATGGTGGGTGGCCCGGAAGGGCTGGCGCCGGAAGTCTGCGCCCGCGCTGATCAGCGTTGGTCGCTGTCGGCCCTGACATTGCCGCACCCGTTGGTAAGGATCCTGATCGGTGAACAGCTGTATCGCGCCTGGACAGTCCTGTCCGGGCACCCTTACCACAAATAGTCTGCGCCGCCCCCGATGACCCAGCCGATCCGCATCAAGGACCACGAGAAAGACGCACGTCTGGTACGCGCGCGGGTCGTGTTCGGTGCCATCTTGGTGGTGGCGTTGATGGGCGTGCTGATTGCGCGGCTGTATTTCCTCCAGGTGATCCAGTACGACTATCACTCCACGCTGTCGGAAAACAACCGGGTGCATGTGCAGCCGATTCCACCGACCCGGGGGCTGATCTTCGACCGCAATGGCGTGGTGGTCGCGGATAACCGCCCCAGCTTCAGCCTGAGCATGACCCGCGAGCGTTCCGGCGACTGGCAGCAGGTGCTCGATGTGATCGTCGAGGTACTGCAACTGACGCCGGAAGACCGGGTGATCTTCGAGAAACGCATGAAGCAGGGGCGCCGGCCGTTCGAGCCGGTGCCGATCCTGTTCGAGCTGACCGAAGAGCAGATCGCCCGCATTGCGGTGAACCAGTTCCGCCTGCCAGGGGTGGAAGTGGTGGCGCAGTTGGTGCGGCACTATCCGCAAGGCCCGCACTTTGCCCACTCGGTCGGCTACATGGGGCGGATCAACGAGAAAGAGCTGAAAACCCTCGATCCGGTCAATTACAGCGGCACCCATCATATCGGCAAAACCGGCATCGAGCGTTTCTACGAGCCCGAACTGCACGGCCAGGTGGGTTACGAAGAAGTCGAGACCAATGCCCGTGGCCGTGTATTGCGCGTGCTCAAGCGTACCGACCCGATCCCGGGCAAGGACATCGTGCTGAGCCTGGACATCAAGCTGCAGGAAGCGGCCGAGATGGCCCTGGGTGGCCGGCGTGGTGCGGTCGTGGCCCTGGACCCGAAGACCGGCGAAGTACTGGCGATGGTCAGCCAGCCGAGTTTCGACCCTAACCTGTTCGTCACCGGGATCAGTTTCAAGGCCTATGCCGAGCTGCGCGATTCCATTGACCGGCCGCTGTTCAACCGGGTGCTGCGCGGCCTGTATCCGCCAGGTTCGACCATCAAGCCAGCGGTGGCGATTGCCGGCCTGGATTCCGGCGTGGTCACGGCCTCCAGCCGCGTCTATGACCCCGGCTACTACATGCTGCCCAACTACGACCACAAATACCGTAACTGGAACCGCTCCGGTGACGGCTATGTCGACCTGGACACCGCGATCATGCGCTCCAACGACACCTACTTCTACGACCTGGCCCATAAGCTGGGGATTGATCGCCTGTCTGCCTACATGGGCAAGTTCGGCCTCGGTCAGAAAGTCTCCCTGGACATGTTCGAAGAATCTCCTGGCCTGATGCCGTCGCGTGAGTGGAAGCGTGCGACCCGCCGCCAGGCATGGTTCCCGGGTGAAACCCTGATCCTCGGGATCGGCCAGGGCTATATGCAGGCCACGCCGCTGCAACTGGCCCAGGCCACGGCACTGGTGGCGAACAAGGGCATCTGGAACCGTCCGCACCTGGCCAAGACCATCGAAGGCGAAAAGCCAGTGGATGAAAACCCGATCCCCGACATTGTGCTGCGCGACCCGTCCGACTGGGCCAAGGTCAACCATGGCATGCAGCAAGTGATGCACGGCGCCCGTGGCACCGCACGCAAGGCGGCGGCCGGCGCGCAATACCGCATCGCCGGCAAGAGTGGTACGGCCCAGGTGGTCGCGATCAAGCAGGGCGAGAAATATGACCGCTCCAAGGTTCAGGAGCGCCACCGCGACCACGCTTTGTTTGTCGGCTTTGCCCCGGCCGAGGACCCGAAGATCGTGGTGGCGGTGATGGTCGAGAACGGTGAGTCCGGCTCCGGCGTCGCCGCGCCTGTGGTGCGCCAGATCATGGACGCCTGGCTGCTGGCCGCCGATGGCAAGCTCAAGCCCGAATATGGCGGCCCCCCTTCAAGCCCCGAGGTTACGGCCCGTGAAGAGTAATTTTGACCGCATCCTCTCCAGCGAGGACGTGATGCGTCGCCGTGCGACGTTGCTGCAACGCATGCACATTGATGGGCCGCTGCTGATCCTGCTGCTGACCCTGGCGGCCGGTAGCCTGTTCGTGTTGTATTCGGCCAGCGGCAAGAACTGGGACCTGCTGATCAAGCAAGCGTCCTCGTTCGGCCTGGGCCTGTTGTCGATGGTGGTGATCGCCCAGCTTGAGCCGCGCTTCATGGCACGCTGGGTGCCCCTGGGTTATGTCGCCGGCGTGCTGCTGTTGGTGGTGGTGGATGTCATGGGCCACAACGCCATGGGCGCCACGCGCTGGATCAACATCCCGGGGGTGATCCGCTTCCAGCCGTCGGAATTCATGAAGATCCTGATGCCGGCCACCATTGCCTGGTACCTGTCCAAGCGCACCTTGCCGCCACAGCTCAAGCATGTGGGCATCAGCCTGATCCTGATTGGCGTGCCCTTCATTCTTATCGTGCGCCAGCCGGACCTCGGCACTTCGTTGCTGATTCTCGCCGGCGGCGCATTTGTGCTGTTTATGGGCGGCTTGCGCTGGCGCTGGATCCTCAGCGTGCTGGCTGCGGCCATCCCCGTGGCCGTGGCCATGTGGTTCTTCTTTATGCACGACTACCAGAAACAACGGATCCTGACTTTCCTTGACCCGGAGAGCGACCCATTGGGCACCGGCTGGAACATCATCCAGTCCAAGGCGGCCATCGGTTCCGGCGGAGTATTTGGTAAGGGCTGGTTACTGGGCACCCAGTCCCACCTGGACTTCTTGCCCGAGAGTCACACCGACTTCATCATTGCGGTGATGGGCGAAGAGTTCGGCCTGGTAGGCATTTGCGCCTTGTTGCTGATCTATCTGCTGTTGATTGGTCGTGGCCTGGTGATCACTGCCCAGGCACAGACGCTGTTCGGCAAATTGCTTGCCGGCAGCCTGACCATGACTTTTTTTGTTTACGTTTTCGTCAACATCGGTATGGTCAGTGGCCTGTTACCGGTGGTTGGGGTGCCGTTGCCATTCATTAGCTACGGCGGAACTTCGCTGGTGACATTGATGTCAGCGTTTGGGGTTTTGATGTCGATTCATACGCATCGCAAATGGATCGCACAGGTTTGAATAAGGTGAAGATGTCAATGCAACTAATGCGCGGCTGGGCGACTCGGCATGCGACCTGTGTGGGCCTGATTGGGCTCCTGGGCGCAACGCAAGAGGCGCAGGCCGGTGACTACGATGGTTCACCCCAGGTCGCCGAATTTGTCGGTGAGTTGACCCGCGACTACGGTTTTGCCGGTGAGCAACTGATGGGCGTGTTCCGCGAAGCCCAGAAGAAACAGGCGATTCTCGACGCCATTTCCCGTCCCGCCGAACGTGTGAAGCAGTGGAAGGAATATCGCCCGATGTTCCTCACCGACGCCCGCGTAGCCCGTGGCGTCGACTTCTGGCGCCAGCACGAGGCGGTGCTGGCCCGCGCCGAGCAGGAATACGGCGTACCGGCCCAGGTCATCGTCTCGATCATCGGCATTGAAACCTTCTACGGGCGCAATACCGGCAGTTACCGGGTGATCGACGCCTTGTCGACCCTGGGCTTCGATTACCCGCCCCGCGCTGAATTCTTCCGCAAGGAACTGCGTGAATTCCTGTTGCTGGCCCGCGAAGAGCAGGTCGACCCGCTGACCCTCAAGGGTTCCTACGCGGGTGCGATGGGCTTGCCGCAGTTCATGCCGAGCAGCTTTCGCGCCTATGCGGTGGATTTCGACGGTGACGGGCATATCAACATCTGGAGCAACCCCGATGATGCCATTGGCAGCGTAGCCAGCTACTTCAAGCACCACGGCTGGGTAGCCGGTGAGCCGGTGGTGATTCGCGCCGATGTCAGCGGTGAGCGCGCCGATGAGGGCCTGACCCAGGGTATCGAGCCGGTCAAGACCGTCGGGGAGTTGCGAGCGCTGGGCTGGTCGAGTCAGAATGCGCCACGCGATGACATGCCGGTAACGGCATTCCGCCTGGAAGGCGCAAACGGCCCGGAATACTGGATGGGCCTGAAGAATTTCTACGCAATCACGCGTTATAACCGCAGTGTGATGTACGCCATGGCCGTACATCAGCTGTCAGACGAGCTGGTCAAAGCACGGGGCAACAAGTAATGCGGGTATCGCCGTTCAAAAAACCGCTCAAGCTGGTGGCGTTCACCGCGTTGTGCCTGCTGGTCGCCAGTTGCTCCACCAGCCCTAACCGTGCGCCTGCCAAGAAGGCCGGCGGTGCGGTGGTCCGCGCCCAACCGGGCCTGGACATCAATCGCGCGCACAAAGACGGCGCGCCGTGGTGGGATGTGGATGTGTCGAAAATCCCGGATGCCACGCCGACCCTGCACACCGGCCCCTACAAGGCCAACCCCTATACCGTGCTCGGCAAGAATTACTTCCCGTTGCAGGAATCCAAGACCTACGTGCAATCGGGTACCGCGTCCTGGTACGGCACCAAGTTCCATGGCCAGAACACCGCCAATGGCGAAGTGTATGACCTGTATGGCATGAGCGCGGCCCACAAGACCCTGCCGCTGCCCAGCTATGTGCGCGTGACCAATTTGGACAACAACCGCACGGTGATCCTGCGCGTCAATGACCGTGGGCCGTTCTATTCGGACCGGATCATCGACTTGTCCTATGCCGCGGCGAAGAAGCTCGGTTATGCCGAAACCGGCACCGCACGGGTGAAAGTCGAAGGTATCGACCCCGCGCAGTACTGGGCCCAGCGCGGCAAGCCGGCGCCGTTGATGCTCAACGAACCGCAGGCTCCGCAACCGCAAGTGACGGCATCGACCGGCAAGATCGAGCAGTGGACGCCGCCGCCGGCGCAGCATGCCCCGGATACTGTGGTGGTACCCCATGCAGCGCCGGGCGCTTCTACTGTGGGCGGGCAGTACCTGCAGGTGGGCGCTTTCGCCAACCCGGATGCGGCAGAACTGTTAAGGTCCAAGCTCAGCGGCATGGTCAGCGCGCCAGTCTTCATCAGCTCCATCGTGCGTAACCAGCAAACCTTGCACCGTGTACGCATGGGCCCGATCGGCTCGCCGAGCGAGGTAGCCAAAGTGCAGAACAGCGTACGCCTGGCTAACCTGGGGCAACCCAGCGTGGTCACCGCAGAATAAGCAGTAATGGATTGATGGCTCAGGCGCGCATGCGCGCTCGAGCCCAGGTTGTTGGCTCGTGAACAATAAAAACCCAGGGGCAAGGGGTGAGCGGGCAACCGAATACGTGACAGCCTGGAAGCGGGCTGTCTGAATAGTTTTGCCCGCGAGGGCAAGTTTCCATAAGCAATTTCGAGAGACGGATGAACATCACCACCTTAGCCAAACGCACGTGCCTGCTTATCTCGCTGATCATCACCCCGGCCGCCTGGGCGGTTGAAATGGTGCCGGCCTCCCCGCAACTGGCCGCCAAGTCCTGGGTCCTCATGGATGCCGCCAGTGGCAACGTGCTGGTCGAGAGCAATGGTGACCAGCGCCTGCCGCCGGCGAGCCTGACCAAGCTGATGACTGCCTACATCGCGACCCTGGAAATCCGTCGCGGCCAGATCGGCGAAAACGATCCGGTCACCGTCAGCGAAAACGCCTGGCGCACCGGCGGTTCGCGGATGTTCATCAAGGTGGGTTCGCAAGTCACCGTGAGCGACCTGCTGCACGGCATCATCATCCAGTCCGGTAACGACGCCAGCGTCGCCCTGGCCGAGCATATCGCCGGCAGCGAAGACGCCTTTGCCGACATGATGAACAAGACGGCCGGCGACCTGGGCATGACCAACAGCCACTTCATGAACCCGACGGGCCTGCCGAATCCTGAGCACTACTCGTCGGCTCACGATATGGCGCTGCTGGCGCGCGCAATCATCCGTGTCGACCCGGTGCACTATGCGATCTACTCCCAGAAGGAATTCTTCTGGAACAACATCAAGCAGCCTAACCGCAACCTGTTGCTGTGGCGCGACAAGACCGTCGACGGCCTGAAAACCGGCCATACCGACGAAGCCGGCTACTGCATGGTGTCGTCCGCCGTACGTGATGGCCAGCGCCTGATCGCCGTGGTATTTGGCACCAACAGCGAGCAGGCCCGTGCGGCTGAGACGCAGAAACTGCTGACCTACGGCTTCCGCTTCTTCGAAACCCAGACCTTCTACCAGAAGGGTGCTGAGCTTGCGACCGCGCCGGTCTGGAAAGGTGCGACCTCCCAAGTCAAGGCCGGTCTGGCCGACGATCTGACACTGACCATGCCTAAGGGCCAGCTGAAAAAGCTCGCTGCCAGCATGACCCTGAACCCGCAATTGGTTGCGCCAATCGCCAAGGGCGACGTGATCGGTAAAGTCGAAGTCAAGCTGGAAGACAAGGTGGTGCACAGCGCCGACCTGATCGCACTGGACGCGGTCGACGAAGGTGGTATCTTCCGCCGCGTATGGGATAGCATCCGTCTATTCTTCTACGGCTTGTTCAACTGATTGTGTGCACCTGCAAAGCCCCGCGTTGATCCAGCGCGGGGCTTTGCCCGTCGCCACGGCTTAGCGCTTACGAGGCTGTTCTGCCATGACCGATAAAGACGTAGAAGTAAAGGCGCCCAAGATCGAATTCCCGGTGACGGATTATCCCGTCAAGGTGATCAGCGATACCGGTGTCGGCCGCAAGGACAAGATTCTCGAAATCGTCAGGAAGCATGCGACGATCAACGACAACCGCGTGGACGAGCGTCAAAGCTCCACCGGCAAGTACACCACGATTCAGTTGCACATCGTTGCGACCGATCAAGACCAGCTCTACAACATCAACAGCGAACTGCGGGCCACCGGCTTCGTGCACATGGTGCTGTGATGTCAGAAGTCCTGGGCTTTCGCGAGCTCGGCCGGATGGCCTACGAGCCGGTCTGGCATGCCATGCAGCGCTTTACCAACGAGCGCGGCACCTCGGCTCCGGATGAAATCTGGCTGGTGGAACATCCACCGGTATTCACCCAGGGCCAGGCCGGCAAGGCAGAGCATCTGCTACTTCCGGGTGATATTCCGGTGGTGCAGGTCGACCGAGGGGGTCAAGTGACTTACCATGGGCCCGGTCAGCTTGTCGCTTATCTATTGCTGGACGTGCGCAAGCTGGGGTTTGGCGTGCGCGACCTGGTCAGCCGCATGGAGGCTTGCCTGATTGAGCTGTTGGCCAGTTATGGCGTGAGCGCCGCAGCCAAGCCCGATGCCCCCGGTGTGTATGTGGATGGCGCGAAGATCGCCTCCCTGGGCTTGCGGATTCGCCATGGTTGTTCCTTTCATGGCCTGGCCCTGAACGTGGACATGGACCTGGCGCCGTTCCAGCGCATCAACCCGTGCGGTTACGCCGGGCTGGCGATGACACAGCTGAGTGACCACGCCACACCGATTAAATTTGCCGAGGTTAGTGCCCGGCTGCGTGCGCAGCTCGTCAAACACCTCGACTATGCTGAGCAGACGACCCTCACGGGCGGAATCGACTGATTATGACTACTGATGCAGTGCAAACCATGATCCCGACGCTGGACATCACCGAGCGTCCAGCCCCGGCCCCGCGTGCCAAGGTGGAAGCCGGCGTCAAGCTGCGCGGCGCCGAGAAGGTTGCACGCATCCCGGTCAAGATCATCCCGACCACCGAACTGCCGAAGAAACCTGACTGGATCCGCGTGCGCATCCCGGTATCGCCGGAAGTCGACCGTATCAAGGCGCTGCTGCGCAAGCACAAGCTGCACAGCGTGTGCGAAGAAGCGTCCTGCCCGAACCTGGGCGAATGCTTCTCCGGCGGCACCGCCACCTTCATGATCATGGGCGACATCTGCACCCGTCGTTGCCCGTTCTGCGACGTCGGCCACGGCCGTCCGAAGCCTCTGGACGTCAACGAACCGGAAAGCCTGGCCATCGCCATCGCTGACCTGAAACTCAAGTATGTGGTGATCACCTCGGTTGACCGTGACGACCTGCGTGACGGCGGTGCCCAGCACTTTGCCGACTGCATCCGCGAAATCCGCAAGCTGTCGCCGAACGTGATGCTCGAAACCCTGGTGCCGGACTACCGTGGGCGTATGGACGTCGCGCTGGAAATCACCGCCGCCGAGCCGCCGGATGTGTTCAATCACAACCTGGAAACCGTGCCGCGCCTGTACAAGGCTGCGCGTCCGGGTTCGGACTACCAGTGGTCGCTGACCCTGCTGCAGAAATTCAAGCAGATGATGCCGCACATCCCGACCAAGTCCGGCTTGATGCTCGGCCTGGGCGAAACCGATGAAGAAGTGATCGAAGTCATGAAGCGCATGCGCGAGCACGACATCGACATGCTGACCCTGGGCCAGTACCTGCAACCGTCCCGCAGCCACTTGCCAGTGCAGCGTTTCGTGCACCCGGACACCTTCGCCTGGTTCGCTGAGGAAGGTTACAAGATGGGCTTCAAGAACGTGGCGTCCGGCCCGTTGGTGCGTTCTTCGTACCATGCCGATGAGCAGGCCAAGCTGGTCAAGGCAAGCCTGGTTTCCTAAGTCCAATGTGGGAGGGGACTTGCTCCCGATGGCGGTGTATCAGTCACTCATGTATTGACTGTCACACCGCCATCGGGGGCAAGCCCCCTCCCACATTTCGTTCCGCATTGACTAGGGAGAGTTATAGATGACAGCAGCCGTTCCAGCCCTTCGTTCTGAAGGCACCATCGCCCTGATCGCCCCCGCCGGCCCTGCTGCACTGGACGTTGAAAAAGCCGGGCAATGGATGCGTGCCCGTGGCTACGACCTGCGCATTTATCCCGGTGTATACGAACGCGACGGCTACCTGGCCGGCAGCGATGCAGTGCGCCTGCGCGACCTGCACGCCGCCTTCGCCAACCCCGACATCGATGCCATCCTCTGCCTGCGTGGCGGCTACGGCACGCCGCGCTTGCTCGACGCGCTGGACTTCGACCTGCTGCGCGCCAACCCCAAGCCATTCGTGGGCTACAGCGATATCACCGCCTTGCACCTGGCAATCAACCGTTATGCCGGTTTTGTAACGTTCCACGGGCCGATGCTCAATGCCGACCTGCTGGGTGGCAAGCAACAACCCACCGAGTCCTCCTTGTTCAGCCTGCTGCGTGGTCAGCTGGGCGCCGGCAGCGTGCTTGCGCACCCTGCGGCCTATCCATTGACCACGATCGAACCAGGCATTGCCTGTGGGCGCTTGCTGGGCGGTAATCTGTCGATGATCGCGGCGGTCATGGGCACGCCGTACGAAATAGACGCCGAAGGCATCATCCTGTTTATCGAGGACGTCAACGAGCCGCTTTATCGTATCGACCGCCTGCTGACTCACCTGCGCCTGGCGGGCAAGCTGGCCCAGGTTGCCGGTGTGCTGGTCGGGGACGTGGCGGGTGTGGATAACGTCGCGCTGGAGCGGTTGCTCAAGCAGACCTTCGAGCCGCTGTGCATTCCGGTGCTGGCAGGCTGGCGCAGTGGTCATTGCGACCCGAACCTGACGTTGCCGATGGGCGCTTTGGTGCGCCTGGATGCGGGGGAGCAGCAGCTGGTGCTGGAGCAGGGCGTAGTGTTCAACCACTGAGTTTCTTACAGTCTGCTAAACCGCAATCGGGGGCAAGCCCCCTCCCACATTTTTGGAATGCATTCCAAGTGTGGGAGGGGGCTTGCCCCCGATTGCGGTAGTCGCCATAAGTCAATCTACCGGCCTTGCAGGGATTCCAGCAACTTCACCGTCGGATACCCATCCGCCGGCCAGCCCAACGCCTGCTGCGCCGCTCGAATCGCCTTGCGCGTGTTGGCGCCGATAATCCCATCCGCATTACCCGCGTCATAACCCTTGGCGCTGAGCGCCGTTTGCAGGTCGATACGCTGTGAGCGGCTCAGCGGCAGCTCATCTTTGGGCCAACTGCCACGAATCACACCGCCGCCGCCAAATCGCTCCGACAACAGGCCAACTGCCAGCGCATAGGATGACGAATTGTTGTACTTGAGGATCGCGCGGAAGTTATCCAGTACCAGGAATGCCGGGCCGCGGTAACCCGCCGGCAACAGCAGGGCGGCGGACAATTGATCGACGTTGGCCGGCAGGCTCACACCGGGTGGCAACTCAATCCCCAGTTGCAGCCATTCGGCAACACTCTTGCGCACGCCACCATCGGCAAGGCTGTAATCGAAGCCCGAGGGAAGCGGCTGCACTTCAACACCCCAAGGCTGGCCTTTTTGCCAGCCGGAGCTTTGCAGGTAATGCGCAGTGGAGGCGAGGGCATCGGACGGGCTGTTCCAGATATCACGGCGACCGTCACCGTCGAAGTCCACGGCATGGGTGTTATAGGTGGTCGGGATAAACTGGGTTTGGCCCATTGCACCGGCCCATGAGCCTTTCATCTGGTCGGCCTGAATATCGCCATGCTGGATGATCTGCAGTGCCGCCAGCAGTTGCGCCTGGGCAAAGGCCGGGCGACGGCCTTCGTAGGCCAGGGTGGCGAGGGAGCGGATCACCGAGTTGTTGCCCTGGAACGCGCCGAAGTTGCTCTCCATGCCCCAAACCGAGACCAGCGCCTGGCGGTCGACACCATAGCGCTGCTCAATGCTTTGCAGGATATCGGCGTACTTGACCAACAGCGCCTGGCCATTACGCACGCGCACTGGTGACAGGGCGCCGTCGAGGTATTCCCACACAGGGCGGGAAAACTCCGGCTGGCTGCGGTCGGCGCGAATTACCGCCATATCAGGGGTGACGCCAGCAAAGGCGTTATCGAAGACGTCAGCTGTGATCCCGGCCTGCAGGGCTTGCGCACGAAAGCCCGCCTGCCATTCGGCGAAGGTCTGGGTCGGTTGGATGTCAAGATTGTCCACCGCCAGCGGGGCAACGACGGCTGGCGCGATGGCCGGTGCGGTCTGGAGCTTGGGCAGGGGTTGCGCATCCGCGGCGGTAGGTTTTTCCGCGCAGGCGACGAGCAGAATGAGGCTGGAGGCAGCGATCAATTGGCGAAGGTGCCAACGACGAGAAAGACTAGAGGGCATGCACAGGTCCAGGGGGTTACAAATCAGGTATAGACCTTATCATGCCAGAGGGGCGCTTGCCTTCAGGCAGCCAGAAAGTAAGAAGCCTCCCAGCTATTAGACTGGAAGGCTTCGCGGCGGTAGCTGCCTTTGCCCTTGCCGGCGCGTTCCTGGCGGCTGCGGAACAAGGGCTGGGCGATGATGGATTTAGCCTTGTTGGGGCCATGCTTGGATGGCTTTTTGCTCATGATGGTTCTCTCGCTAGGGTGTGGAATGGAGCGGTGCAAATCATCTGCCGAAGTTGCCCGGCTGTAAAGCCTGACGACATGTAGGAAAGGTACGCGGTCGAATGTGGGAGGGAGCAAGCCCCCTCCCACAATTGGATCGGTGGGTTATTCAGCGGGCAGCGTCAGGCGCTGGCCGGCCATCAACAGCGACAGACGGCTCAGGCTCATCCACGGCGAGCCGGCGGCCTGGCCCTTGATCTGGGCGTCGATGCGCTGGGCTTCCAGCAACAGTTGCGCCCAGCGTTGCGCCGAGTGCCGTTGCAGAGCTTTGCTCATCAGCGGTTTGCGCTTGTCCCACACCGGAGGCCTGGCCTGGCTGAAACATTTATCCAGGGGTGTGCCCTGGCTGTATTGCAGGGCAATGTTCGCCAGTACCCGCAACTCCCGAGCCAGGGCCCAGAGAATCACGGGCGGTTCCACCCCTTCGCCACGCAGGCCTTCGAGCATACGCAGGGCGTGGGCGGGCTCGCCGTTGAGGATCGCATCCACCAGGCCGAACACATCAAAGCGAGCGCTGTCAGCGACTGCGCCTTGTACGGTTTCGACAGTGATCTGACCATCCTCGGCCATCAGCTTGAGCTTTTCGATCTCCTGGGCGGCGGCAAGCAGGTTGCCCTCGACCCGGGCGGCGATCAGCTCTACGGCATCTTGTGTCGCTGCCAGCCCCGATTGTGACAAGCGCTGACGAATCCACTGCGGCAACTGGTTGCTGTCCACTGGCCAGATCTGGATGAACTGGGTCTGTGGGCCTTCTACCAGCGCCTTGCCCCACTTGGTTTTCTGCGCACTGCCGTCAAGCTTGGGCAGGCTGACGAGCAAGATCGTGTCTTCGGCAGGACGCGAGCAATATTCCATCAACGCCGCCGCACCTTTGTCGCCCGGCTTGCCCGAGGGCAGGCGCAGTTCCAGCAGGCGCTTTTCGGCAAACAACGACATGCTGGCGCCGGCCTGCAGCAATGTACCCCAGTCGAAACTGGCGTCGGCGCTGAAGACCTGGCGTTCGTCGAAGCCTTGCTGACGTGCGGCGGTGCGGATCGCGTCGGCCGCTTCCTGGCACAGCAGCGGGTCATCGCCGCTGACGATATAGACAGGCGCGAGGCCACCTTGCAGGTGCTTGGCGAGTTGGGCAGGGGCAAGTTTCATAGACGGGTCGAACGGGGCGCCAGGGGCGCCCCGCCTGGCTTACTCGACTGGGACTTCAACAGGCGATTGTTTCGGCGTGTTGTCTTCATACTCTTGCGCGGCTTTCAGGGCATCGGCATCAGCCTTGGCCTTGTTGTCGGCGGTTTGCTGCAGGGCGGCCAGCTTTTCCGGGGTCAGCATTTGCAGGCGCGTCATCATGCGCTGGATCAGCTCGCGACGCATTTCCTTGCGCACCTGGAGGGTCTCGGAGTCTGAACCCACCAGGTTGTTGCCGTCGTGGCTGACAACCTTCTGCACCTGGATCTTGTCACCCATCAGCGGCAAGTTATCGCGGCCTTGTACTTCGAAGTAGAGCGCAGTGTTCAACTCGACATCGGACGCACGGCCGGCACTGGCGTAGCTGATATTGCGCTGGGTTTCTTTCTCATCCGTCAGGATCAGTTTGTAGGTCGCGCCGTTGTACACATGCACGCCGCTGTTTTCCAGGGTCTGGCGCAGCTGGGTCACGGTCTCGCCATAGGCGTTGCGGGCGCTGACGTCGAGTTCCTTGAGCGACAGCTCATTGGTACCGGTGCCACGCAGCTGGAAGCCGCAAGCGCTCAACAGCACGGCAAGGCCCATAACCAGCAGATTGCGTTTGATCATTTTGTTGCTCCCCTTGAAACCATGTGGGCCATATCGAGGCCCTAAAGGTTTAGTTCGGCGCAGGGCCCAAGCCCCGCGCCCGATCCGATTTAGCTGGCGACGATGTTGACCAGTTTGCCGGGCACCACGATCACTTTGCGGATCGTCAGGCCTTCGGTAAAGCGCAGCACGTTCTCGTTGATGCGTGCAGCGGCCTCAACCTCTTCACGGCTGGCGCTGGCCGGCATGTCGATCTGGCCGCGCAGTTTACCGTTGACCTGGATGACCAATTGCAGCGTGTCCTGTACCAGGGCGCTTTCATCCTGCACTGGCCAGGCGGCATCGATTACGGCGCCGCTGTGGCCCAAACGGCTCCACAGTTCATGGCTGATGTGCGGCGTGATCGGTGCGAGCAACAGAATAACTGTTTCCAGGCCTTCCTGGATCAGCGCGCGGTCAAGTTCTGTAGCTTGCGGGGCTTTCTCCAGCACGTTCATCAGCGTCATCACCTGGGCGATGGCGGTGTTGAACTTGTGGTGCTGCCCTACGTCCTGGCTGGCCTGGCGGATGGCCAGGTGGGTGCTGCGACGAATGGCTTTCTGCTCGTCGTTCAAGGCCGCGACGTCCAGCTTGCCCGGCAAGCCCTGGCTGACATGGGCATGGGCCAGGCGCCAGACGCGCTTGAGGAAGCGGTGCGAGCCTTCGACGCCGGAGTCGGACCATTCGGCGCTCATGTCAGGCGGCGAGGCGAACATCATGAACAGGCGGCAGGTGTCGGCGCCGAACTGGTCGATCATCGACTGCGGGTCGACACCGTTGTTCTTCGACTTGGCCATCTTCTCGGTGCCGCCGATCTCCACCGGCAGACCGTCGGATTTCAGCTTGGCACTGATCACTTTGGCCTTGCTGTCACGCTCGAGCTCGACATCCGCCGGGTTGAACCAGGTGTAGGCACCATTGGCTTCGCGGCGGTAGTAGGTCTCGGCGATCACCATGCCCTGGGTCAGCAGGTTCTTGAACGGCTCATCGGAGCTCACCAGGCCTTCGTCGCGCATCAGCTTGTGGAAGAAACGCGCATACAGCAGGTGGAGAATGGCGTGTTCGATGCCGCCGATGTACTGGTCCACCGGCAACCAATGGTCGGCTGCGGATTTTTCCACCAGGCCGCCTTCATAGTGCGGGGAGGCGTAGCGGGCGTAGTACCACGAGGACTCGACGAAGGTGTCCATGGTGTCGGTTTCACGCTTGGCCGGCGCGCCGCATTTCGGGCAGCTGCACTCGTAGAACTCCGGCATGCGCGCCAGCGGCGAGCCGGCGCCATCTGGCACGACATCTTCCGGCAGCACGACAGGCAGCTGGTTCTCCGGTACGGGCACGTCGCCACAGCTCTCGCAGTGGATGATCGGGATCGGGCAACCCCAGTAGCGCTGGCGGCTGATGCCCCAGTCGCGCAGGCGGAACTGGGTGCGCGAGGCGCCGAGGTTCTTCTTGATCAGCGCGACTTCGATAGCGTCGAAGGCGCCTTGGAAATCCAGGCCGTCGAACTCGCCGGAATTGATCAGGGTGCCGTGCTCGCCATAGGCGTCCTGCCATGGTGAAGGGTTGGTGTCGCCCGAGCTGGTGCGCACCACAGACTTGATCGGCAGGTTGTATTTGATGGCGAATTCGAAGTCGCGCTCATCGTGGGCCGGCACCGCCATGACGGCGCCGTCGCCGTAGTGCATCAGCACGTAGTTGGCGACCCAGACCGGCAGTTTGTCGCCCGTCAGCGGGTGCTCGACGAACAATCCGGTCGGCAGGCCTTTTTTCTCCTGGGTGGCGACGTCTGCTTCGGCCACGCTGCCGCCTTTGCATTCGGCGATGAATGCCTGCAGCTCGGGGTTGTTCTGTGCAGCCTGGGTGGCCAGCGGGTGTTCGGCGGCCACTGCGACGTAGGTCGCGCCCATCAGGGTATCCGGACGGGTTGTAAAGACCTTGAGTGCACCGGCTTCGCCGATGGAATCGACGTTGTACGGGAACTGTACTTCCATGCCCTTGGATTTGCCGATCCAGTTGCGTTGCATGGTCTTGACCTGTTCAGGCCAGCCCGGCAAGTCATCGAGGCTCGACAAGAGTTCATCGGCGTAGGCGGTGATCTTGAAGTAGTACATCGGGATTTCGCGCTTTTCGATCAGCGCGCCGGAGCGCCAGCCGCGACCGTCGATGACCTGCTCGTTGGCCAGTACGGTCTGGTCGATCGGGTCCCAGTTCACGGTGCCGCTTTTTTTGTAGATCACGCCTTTTTCGAACAGGCGAGTGAACAGCCATTGTTCCCAGCGGTAGTAGTCCGGCTTGCAGGTGGTCACTTCGCGGGACCAGTCCACCGCCAGGCCCAGGCTGCGCAGCTGGGTCTTCATGTAGGCGATGTTTTCGTAGGTCCACTTGGCGGGGGCCACGTTGTTTTTCATCGCGGCGTTTTCCGCCGGCATGCCGAAGGCGTCCCAGCCCATGGGTTGCAGGACATTCTTGCCGAGCATGCGCTGGTAGCGGGAAATCACGTCGCCGATGGTGTAGTTACGCACGTGCCCCATGTGTAGCTTGCCGCTGGGGTAAGGGAACATCGACAGGCAGTAGTAAGTCTCCTTGCCTGGCTGTTCACTGACTTCAAAGGACTTCTGCTCGTCCCAGAACGTTTGGGCGGCATTTTCTATTTCACGGGGCTGATATTGTTCGTGCATGGCTACTTTTGAACTGGATAGGGGTGGCCTAATCCTCTTCGGTGCACTGTCCGGGTTGTTCGACACCAAGAAGCGGCGCGTCCGTGCCCAAACCCTGCGGGAAGTGGAGTTACAGGAAGCGCCGTAGCATACATGACCCCACTCTATCGAGGGAAACCCTGATTGCGCGGCAAGGGCCGTCTGTCGCGGCAGCGGGCAGGCGCAGCAACGGGGGCTACGCTGTTTATTGGGGAGCAAGTATTTCTTCAATGAGGTGAGGGGATGGTTGAATCGCAGCGAACTTTAACGAAACCGCAGTTGTATGAGGGATTGATCGACCGTTTGGGTCGGGCATTGGATGCCGCAAGAACCGCAGGCCGATTGCGTGATGAACGGCCTCTGGAGCTGGAGTTGCGAGGCTTGAGCCAGGCGGAGCTTGAACTGATCAAGAACTACCTGGAGTTGAATCACAACCGCGCCTCTCATGGGCAGGCCTCCCCGCCAGCCCAAGAGCCTCTTCGTTCGGCCAAGGTTGTCTGGCTGAAGGATCTGGCGGCCGGTCGCGACCCGGAAAAATCCCGGTCCGTACGGTGCAAGTGAAGCACAGTGCCATCCGTTAATTTTCTCGAAACAGGCTGGTAAAGAAAGATTGTCGCTCAACCCCGTTGCATCTAGGCTTCGGGCATCTTTGGAGATGCCCGATGCCTTTTCGTTATTTCATTAAGCAATTGTTGTTGCCGCCCGGTATTTTCTTGCTGTTGCTGGTTCTTGCCTGGTGGTTTCGTCGCAGTCGCCCGCGCCTGGCCGGATTATGTTTTGCCCTCGGACTGGGCGGGATGTGGTTGATCAGCCTGCCGGTGATGGTGCAATGGGGCGCTCGTGCCCTCGAGACTGAGCCGCCTTTGGCTCGCGAAGACTGGGCTACGCTGGCCCAGCGGGCCGATGCAATTGTGGTGCTGGGCTCGGGACGTGAGCGTGGGGATATTGCCTGGGGCAGCGACCA
Source organism: Pseudomonas sp. FBCC-B545 (assembly GCF_059134095.1). Lineage (NCBI taxonomy): Bacteria > Pseudomonadati > Pseudomonadota > Gammaproteobacteria > Pseudomonadales > Pseudomonadaceae > Pseudomonas > Pseudomonas sp. FBCC-B545. The sequence continues at coordinate 763,011 of NZ_CP101441.1, forward strand.
GCCCACCGGCATTGGCTTGGAGCGTGAGCGTTATGCGGCGCGACTGGCCAAGGCGTCAGGTTTGCCGGTGCTGACCAGTGGCGGCTTGCACTACGGCACGCCGCCCAGTGAGGCCGAGATGATGGCCGTGTCGATGCAGGATGACTTCGGTGTCAGCGTGCGCTGGAAGGAAGAGCGTAGTCGTACCACTTGGGAAAACGCCCAGATGAGCGCTGAGATTCTATTACCGGAAGGTATCAAGCGTGTGGTGGTGGTGACTCAAGCCTGGCACATGCCGCGTTCGGTGTGGAGCTTTGAGAAGGCCGGTTTTACTGTGGTGCCCGGGCCGGTGGGCTTTCTGGGCGTAGACCACGGCCGGCCGCTCGGCGGCTGGATGCCGGAGGTCAAGGCGGTGTGGCAGAGCGGGCAGTTGATCAATGAGGCGGTGGGGCAGGTGGGATACCGGGTGTTTTATCAGTAACACCGTAGGATAAAAATGTGGGAGGGGGCTTGCTCCCGATAGCAGTGTGTCAGTCAGTACATTTGATACTGACACTCTGCTATCGGGAGCAAGCCCCCTCCCACATTTGTTTGGTGTTTGTCCGGTTAGACGGTTTTGGACATCCGGCCAGCCAACAGGGCCCAGCCAAACAATGCCAAGCACACAATGATCAACGGCCACGAACGCCACTGCAGGTACGGCGTGAGGTTATGCATCGGCACCACTTCGCCGTAGAGAATGCCACGCTCGAATTGCGGGATCTGTGCGGTGATCTGCCCAAACGGGTTGATCAGCCCGGTCACGCCGTTGTTGGTGGCGCGGATCATCCAGCGCCCGGCTTCCAGTGCACGCATCTGCGCCATTTGCAGGTGCTGCAATGGGCCGATGGAGCGGCCGAACCAGGTGTCGTTGCTGATGGTCAGCAGCAAGTCGCTCTGGGCCGACAGGCCGGCAGCGAATTCCGGGTACACCACTTCATAGCAAATGAACGGCGCAATCTGATAGCCCTTGGCCTGAAGCATGGCCTGGTCTGAAGGGCCGCGGGCGAAGTCCGACATCGGCAGGTCGAAGAACGCAATCAGCCCGCGCAGCATGTCCTGCAACGGCACGTATTCGCCAAACGGCACCAGCTTTTGCTTGAGATAGGTGCCGTCACCTTCGCCGACTACGGTAATGCCATTGAAGTAACGCTTCTCATGGTGCACTTCCTGGCGAATCGGTACCCCGGTAATCAGCGCGGTGTTCCGGTCGGCGGCAAACTTGCCCATCATGCCCAGGTAGCCCTCGACCGACTCCTTGAGCACCGGCACGGCGGTTTCCGGCCATACCAGCAGGTCGACACGCTTGGAGCTCAGGCTCATATCGCGGTACAGCGCCAACTGCGCATTGAGCTGCTGGGGGTCCCACTTCATGCTTTGCTCGACGTTGCCCTGGATGGCGGCGACGCTCAGGGGATCGCCGGAGGGCGAGGTCCAGGCGTGGTGCTTGAGCGCCAGGCCGATAGCCCAGGGGGCGACCAGCAACACCAGGCCCGCACCAATGAAGGCGTTGCGCTTGCTTGCCAGCAGGCGCGGCAGGTTGCACAGCAGGGCTGCCGTGAGTGCCAGGGCGAAGGAAATCAGCCACATTCCGCCCAGCGGCGCGAGGCCGGTCAGCGGGCCGTCGAGTTGGCTGTAACCGGAGTACAACCAGGGGAAGCCGGTGAGGAACCAGCCACGAAACGCTTCCTGGCCAACCCATAACGCGGCGAAGGTCAGGGCATCCGCCAACGGCGCTTCATTGCGGCGCAGCCAGCGCGCCCACAACCAGGCGGGCAGGGCAAAGAACCAGGCGATGGCGGCGGTAAACAGCAGCATCAGGAACCCCGCCAGCAACACCGAAGCGCCGCCGAAGTGGTGAATGCTGTAGTAGATCCAGCTGGTGCCGGCGCCAAACAGGCCGAAACCGAAACACCAGCCGCGGCCCAGGGCCTGGCGGGGGGTCAGCTCCCGCAGGCCGATATAGAACAGGCCGACCGCTACCAGAGCCAACGGCCAGATATCGAACGGCGCCAGCGCCAGGGTAGTGATGGCGCCGGCCACCACGGCCAGCAAGTTACCGGGCCAGCCGGGGCGGTTCAGGCGCTGCATGTCATTCCTTAGCGGGCAATAGGTGTCAAACGGATCAGATGGATACGACGACTATCGGCATTCAAAATGCGGAAGCGATAGGCGCCAATCTCGGTGGTCTCGTTACGCTTGGGCAGATGCCCGAACGCACTCATCACCAGGCCGCCGACCGTGTCGAACTCATCGTCGGAGAATTCGCTGTCGAAGAACTCGTTGAAGTTTTCGATTGGCGTCAGCGCCTTGATCAGGAAGTCACCGCTGGGCAGCGGCTTGATGTAGCTGTCTTCTTCGACGTCGTGCTCGTCTTCGATGTCGCCGACGATCTGTTCCAGCACGTCCTCGATGGTCACCAGGCCCGCCACGCCGCCGTATTCGTCGATCACAATGGCCATGTGATTGTGGTTGGCGCGGAATTCGCGCAGCAGCACATTCAGGCGCTTGGATTCAGGTACGAAGGTGGCCGGACGCAGCAGGTCCTTGATGTTGAAGCTGTCGCCGTTCTCCTTGAGGATCAGCGGCAGCAGGTCCTTGGCCAGCAGGACACCCATGACGTCGTCATGGCTTTCACCGATCACCGGGTAGCGCGAGTGCGCCGAGTCGATTACGGCCGGGAGGAATTCCCGTGGGGTCTGGGTCGCCTTGATGCTGATCATCTGCGAACGCGGGACCATGATGTCCCGTACTTGCAGGTCAGCCACCTGAATGGCGCCTTCGACGATGGCCAGCGCTTCGCTGTCCAGCAACTTGTTCTGGTGGGCCTCGCGCAGCAGCTCCAGCAGCTCCTGGCGGTTTTTCGGCTCGTGGGCAAAAGCCTGGGTCAGTTTACCCAGCCATGACTTCTGCCCGTTGCTCGATCGGTCTTCGCTCATAGCGATTACTCTAAATCCTTTGATATGACAGTTGAGTGTTGATCAGTTTTCGTCGTCTGCATAAGGGTCACGGTGACCCAGTTCTGCAAGCAACGTTCGTTCCAGTGTTTCCATTTCTTCGGCTTCATCATCGTCTATATGGTCGTAACCCAAGAGATGCAAGCAGCCGTGGATGACTAGATGGGCCCAATGGGCCTCAAGTTCCTTGCCTTGTTCCTTCGCCTCACGCTCGACCACCTCGACGCAGATCACCAGATCGCCCAGCAACGGGATATCCAGCAGCTCATCCGGTACGTCGGCGGGGAAGGACAGCACGTTGGTCGCGTAGTCCTTCTGGCGCCAGGTGTGGTTCAGCTCGCGGCCTTCGGGCTCGTCCACCAGGCGAATGGTCAGTTCCGAGTCGGCAGTGCGTTGGCGCAAGGCCAGGGTGCACCACTGACGAAACTGTTCTTCGCTGGGGGCGGGCGCTTCGGTGGCCAGCTGCAGGTCTAGCTCAAGCATCGCGGTGAACGTCCTTGGCCGGAGCGTCGTCCTTGTGGTCGAAGCGCTCATAGGCCTCGACAATGCGCTGCACCAGCGGATGGCGCACCACGTCCTTGGGCATGAAGTGCGTAAAGCTGATGCCCGGCACGTCCTTGAGCACCTCGATCACCTGAGCCAGCCCCGACTTGGTGCCCTTGGGCAGGTCGACCTGGGTGACGTCACCGGTGATCACGGCAGTGGAGCCGAAACCGATACGGGTGAGGAACATCTTCATCTGCTCGACGGTAGTGTTCTGGCTTTCGTCGAGGATGATGAAGCTGTTGTTCAGGGTACGGCCACGCATGTAGGCCAGCGGAGCGATCTCGATCACCTGGCGCTCGATCAGCTTGGCGACGTATTCAAAACCGAGCATCTCGTAGAGTGCGTCGTAGAGCGGGCGCAGGTACGGGTCGATTTTCTGGGCCAGGTCGCCGGGCAGGAAACCAAGCTTTTCGCCGGCCTCGACCGCCGGGCGCACCAGCAGGATGCGTCGCACCTGCTCGCGCTCCAGGGCATCGACCGCACAGGCCACGGCCAGGTAGGTCTTGCCAGTACCGGCTGGGCCGATGCCGAAGTTGATGTCGTTGCCGAGGATTTCCTTGACGTACTTCTGCTGATTCAAGCCACGTGGGCGAATCATGCCTTTTTTGGTACGCAGGGCCACGCTGGCTTCGGCCACCGGGTTGTTGGCCAGGTCTTCCACGGCGGACTCCTGCAGGTACAGGTGCACCGTTTCCGGCGACAGCTCACTGCCCTTGGTCTCGCGGTAGAGGCGACGCAGCAGGTTTTCTGCAGACGTGGTGTGTTGGGGTTCACCAATGAGTTCGAACTGATTGCCGCGGTTGCGGATCTCGATGCTCAGGCGTTGTTCGATCAGGCGCAGGTGCTCGTCGAACTGTCCGCACAGGTTGGCGAAACGGCGAGCCTCAAAAGGCTCGAGGAGAAAACGATGGGGTTCTGCTATGGGTGCGTTCAAGGTTGCTTTTAGCCGCCCTTTGGCTGATGAGGTGAGAGAGAGAATAACGCCAGGCGCCGGTGTGCGAAAGCACTTAAATAGACTGGCCCCACTCTCGATAACCATGAAGAACTCCTGTGGGAGCTGGCTTGCCTGCGATAGCGGTGGGTCAGTTGGCGCATATGGCACTGATACATCGCTATCGCAGGCAAGCCCGCTCCCACATTTTGATCTTCATCCGGTCCGCGAGATCAGTTGATCAGCGAGCCGCGCAACGAGTGTGGCTGCGCCGCATCGATATGCACATCGGCAAACTGGCCGATCAGGGTGGGGTCATCGCAACGGAAGTTGACGATGCGGTTGTTCTCGGTACGGCCCTGCAATTCACCCGGGTCCTTTTTCGAGTAATCCGTAACCAGGATGCGCTGGATCGAACCGACCATTTGTCGGCTGATCTCGAAACCCTGTTGGTTGAGGCGATGTTGCAGCGCGTTCAAACGCTCCTTTTTCAGCGCTTCCGGGGTTTCATCCAGTAGGTCCGCGGCAGGTGTACCTGGGCGTTGGCTGTAAACAAACGAGTAGGAGAAGTCGAAACCGACGTCCTCGATCAACTTCATGGTCTGTTGGAAATCTTTCTCGGTTTCGCCCGGGAAACCAACGATAAAGTCCGAACTGATGCAAATGCCCGGTACTGCGGCGCGCAACTTGCGCAGCTTGGATTTGTATTCCAGCGCCGTGTGGTTGCGCTTCATCGCCGACAGGATGCGGTCCGAGCCCGATTGCACCGGCAAGTGCAGGTGCTTGACCAATTCCGGCACTTCGGCGTGGGCCTGGATCAGGCTGTCGGAAAACTCCAGCGGGTGCGAGGTGGTGTAGCGGATGCGCTCGATGCCATCGACGGCGGCGACCACGCGGATCAGCTCCGCCAGGTCGGCCAGGCGCCCGTCGTGGGTCAGGCCACGGTAGCCGTTGACGTTCTGGCCCAGCAGGGTCACTTCACGCACGCCGTTTTCAGCCAGGTGGATGATTTCCGACAGTACGTCGTCAAACGGCCGGCTGACTTCTTCACCGCGGGTGTAGGGCACCACACAGAAGGTGCAGTACTTGCTGCAGCCTTCCATCACCGACACGTAGGCGCTCGGCCCGTCGATGCGCGGTTCGGGCAGATGGTCGAATTTCTCGATCTCCGGGAACGAAACGTCCACCTGGGGCAGCTTGGTGATGCGTGCGGCGTCGATCATGTCAGGCAGGCGGTGCAGGGTTTGCGGGCCGAAGACCACGTCGACATAGGGCGCACGATCGCGGATCGCAGCGCCTTCCTGGCTGGCCACGCAACCGCCGACGGCGATCACCATGTCCGGGTTGGCCAGTTTCAATTCGCGCCAGCGGCCCAGCTGGGAGTACACACGGTCCTGGGCCCGCTCGCGGATCGAGCAGGTATTGAGCAGGATCACGTCGGCATCTTCGGCGCGGGCGGTGACTTCCAGGGCCTGGTGTTCGCCCAGCAGGTCGACCATGCGCGAGCTGTCGTACTCGTTCATCTGGCAACCGTGGGTTTCGATATAAAGCTTCTTGGCCATGGGTATCGTCAACTGGTGGTAAAGAACCGCGCATTATAGGGGGCATGCCCATCGGTTCCTAGCGCTGTGCATCGGGTGCCATGCTATAGTTCGCGCCCTCTTTTATATCCCCATGTGTTCCGCGCCCACCATGACCAAACGTGAAGCTCCAATCTACAAGGTGATTTTCCTTAACCAGGGCCAGGTGTTCGAAATGTACGCCAAGCAGATCTATCAAAGTGATCTGTGGGGCTTCCTGGAAGTGGAAGAATTCGTCTTTGGCGAGCGCACCCAGTTGGTCGTCGACCCGGGCGAAGAAAAGCTCAAGGCCCAGTTCGAAGGCGTGGTGCGCAGTTTTGTGCCGATGCATTCGATCGTACGCATCGATGAAGTCGAGCGCCTGGGCACGCCGAAGATCAGCGAGGCGCGGGGCACTAGCAATGTCATGCCGTTTCCGATGCCGATGCCTGAGAAGTAGGGCGTTAGACCGATGGCAATAGAAGGGGCTGGCCGAAATCAGGGCAGGGGTGAGAAGGGCGAGCGCCCATCGGCACTCTGCAGTTCCTGCAGGTAATTGCGGAAAATCTGCCCCAGCACTTGGGTGGCCACTTCCAGCTCATCGCGCTGCATGTGCTCGGCAACTTCGTCGGCAGTATCCAGTGCGTCTTCGGCACCGTTGACTGCGGCCATTTTCAGCACGATGTACGCCTGGACGTTATTGGCCGGCACGCCTTCGCCGCGGAAGAACATCTTACCCAGCTGGAATTGCGCCTGGGCATGGCCCTGCAATGAGGCTTTCTCGAAGTAGCTCAACGCTTTGTTGAGGTCGAGGGCCGGGTTCTTGCTGTCGTGGTAGTACTCGCCCAACTCGTATTGCGCCTGCGCATCCCCGTCATCAGCCTGTTTCTGGCACGCGCTCAGCGCTTCGGCCTGGCTGTCTGGCTGGGTATTGAGGGTGCAGCGACCCATCGCTGGGATTAACAACGAGTTGCCGCCTGCCTGGGCATGTGCCAGCAGCGGCTGAAGGAGCAACAGGCAGCCCAGAACCAGGGTGCGGCCGGTGCGTTTCATGGGAATCGACTTACCTCTGACGGGGCACGCGGACCCTCGGGGGAGTCCAATCAGCGCGCATTATGAAATAAGCAGGCCCCTGCTTACAAAGTCTTTACTCGTTTTTCTGCTGCTTGGGCAAGATATCTGCCGGTTTGTAGGATAATTCTCGAAAAATGCAGGAAATATCTGTAGGCAAAGTAGCAAATCTGACGCTGCCTGGGGCAACGTCAGTGAGTGCCGTCAGTTATTTCAGGGCCGCGAAGGCGCGTTCGGCAGCATCGAGGGTCAGTTTCAGCTCGGCTTCGCCATGGGCGATCGAGGTGAACCCGGCTTCGAAGGCACTCGGCGCCAGGTACACGCCGCCTTCCAGCATCAGGTGGAAGAAGCGCTTGAACAGGTCGGCATCGCTGCCCATCACGTCATCAAAGGTGACGATATCGTCGGCACCGCTGAAGTACAGGCCGAACATGCCGCCAGCCTGGGTGGTGACAAACGGGATACCGGCGGCATCGGCGCGTTGTTGCAGGCCGTCGAGCAGGCGGGTGGTGTAGTCGGTCAGCTCGGCATGGAAGCCCGGGCGGCTGATCAGGCGCAGGGTGGTCAGGCCGGCGGCCATCGCCAGCGGATTACCCGACAAGGTGCCGGCCTGGTACACCGGGCCCAGGGGAGCGATGTGCTGCATGATCTCGCGCTTGCCGCCGAAGCAGCCTACTGGCATGCCGCCACCGATGATCTTGCCGAAGGTGCTCAGGTCCGGCGTAACGCCGTAGTGCGCCTGGGCGCCGCCGAGGGCGACACGGAAACCGGTCATCACTTCGTCGAAGATCAGCACCACGCCGTGCTTGTCGCACTGCTCGCGCAGGCCCTCGAGGAAGCCCGGGGCCGGCGGTACGCAGTTCATATTGCCGGCAACCGGCTCGACGATGATGCACGCCACGTCCTGGCCGACTTCGCTGAGCATCTGCTCGACGGCGGCGATGTCGTTGAACGGCAGGGTCAGGGTGTGCTTGGCGAAGGCTGCCGGCACACCGGCAGAGTTCGGCACGCCCTGGGTCAGCGCGCCGGAGCCGGCTTTCACCAGCAGGCTGTCGGAATGGCCGTGGTAGCAGCCTTCGAACTTGATGATGTTATCGCGGCCGGTGAAACCCCGGGCCAGGCGGATGGCGCTCATGGTGGCCTCGGTGCCGGAGCTGACCATGCGCACCATTTCCATCGACGGCACGATCGCGCAGACCAGGTCGGCCATCTCGGTTTCCATGGCGGTCGGCGCGCCGTAGGAAAGGCCGTGTTGCAGCTGCTGGCGCACCGCATCCAGTACGTCCGGGTGACTGTGGCCGAGGATCATCGGGCCCCAGGAGCCGACGTAGTCGACATAGCGCTTGTCATCTTCGTCGGTGACATAGGCGCCTTCGGCATGCTTGAAGAACAACGGCGTGCCGCCCACGCTCTTGAACGCACGTACGGGGGAGTTCACACCGCCGGGGATGTGTTTCTGGGCATTGGCAAACAGGGTTTCGGAACGGGACATGATCGGGCTCTCTAAGCTGAATATTTAAGAAGGTCGTTGAAGGCGCGGGCGCGGCGCGTGACTTCCTGGGTACTGTCGGCACCGAACAGGCCGTGCACCACCGCCAGCAGGTCGGCCCCGTGGGCCACCAGCGGTTCGGCGTTGTCCAGGGTGACGCCGCCGATCACGCAGATCGGCAGCTGCAAGCGCGCGCGGGCCTGGGCCAGCATTTCAACGGTGGCGGCAGGTGCGCCGGGTTTGGTCGTTGAATTGAAGAAGCGACCGAAGGCGACATAGCTGGCGCCTTCCCTGGCTGCCTGTTCGGCCAGTTCGATCTGGTCGTGACAGGTGGCGCCGATGATCGCCTTGGAGCCCAGCAGTGCACGGGCCGGGGTCAGTGGGCCGTCGGTCTGGCCCAAGTGCACACCAACGCCCAGGCGCGCCGCCAGCTCGGCGTCGTCGTTGATGATCAGTTGGGTCTTATAGCGGGAACACAATTCGTGCAGTTTTTCCGCTTCACGCAGGCGCCGCGCTTCGTCGCTGCTTTTGTCACGGTACTGCAACAAGGTCACGCCGCCGTCCAGCGCTGCTTCGACGTAGGCGAGGAACTTGCCGGCCAAGAGCTGGCTGTCGGTAATGGCGTAAAGGCCACGTAGTTTCATCGGGCAAGCCCCTTGTTGTGACAGGCGATAGGTTACGAGCAGAAATCCAGCGGCAACCGACGCGGCACGTACTGGCCCTGGCCGAGTCGCTCGGCGTCACGCAGGGTGCGCCAGGTGTAGTTGAGGGCCGATTGCACGGCGCTGGCCAAGCTTTCGCCCTGGGCGATGCGACCGGCCAATGCACTGGCCAAGGTGCAGCCCGAACCGTGATAGCTGCCTGGCAAGCGCTGGCAGGTAAAGGTGCGGCGCGTGCCGTCGCGGCTGTACAGGCGGTTGTGCACTTCATGCTCGTCGCCATGGCCACCGGTGATCAGCAGGTGCTTGATGTACGGCAACAGCTTCTCGGCGCACTCGTCCGCGCTGCCGTCGGGCAACTCGGCCAGGATGCGGGCTTCCGGCAGGTTGGGCGTGGCGATCAACGACAGTGGCAACAGCCGTTCGCGCATTGCGTAGCCGACTTCATCCTTGCCCAGGCTACCGCCGCCGCCGGCGCGCAGCACCGGATCGCAGACCACCGGCAGATGCGGGTGCGCCTGCAGCAGTTCGACCACGGTGTCGACCATCGCGGTGGAGCCGAGCATGCCCAGCTTGACTGCCGCCACTTCGGAGTCGCTGAGCACGGCATTGGCCTGGGCCATGACCCACTCGCGATCAAGCACGCGGAAGTCACTGACATTGACCGTATTCTGCACGGTCAGGGCGGTGACGGCCGCAGCGGCGTGGCAGCCCTGGGCGAGCAGGGCTTCGATATCTGCCTGCAGGCCGGCGCCACCACTGGGGTCGTGGCCGGAGAGACAGAGGACAACGGGGCGAGAGCTGTAGATATTCATGGTGCGCGAGCTTACCACCAAACGCTTTTTGCGTGGCCGTCTGGCGATGGTTGAAGTCTGCCCGCAGTTACGACGTTTTTCTGCGGCTCGAAGCTGCAGTTTAAATGCTGAAAGCCTTGATCTAGAGCCTTTCAAAAAAATATTTCAATGCTGTCCAATGGCCTTTAATGGCTATGCTAAAGTGCACCCAAACAACTTACTGTATCGCCGGTGTACGTCTTCTCAAAAGGAATGGGGGGCTTTTGACACAGCCGGGCAGGCCACGCTGGGGCTTTATGCGCTATTTGCTGATCTTTATCTTGTGCGGGCTGCCGATGCTCGCCAGCGCCGTCGAGTTCCACCCGGACACGCGAAGCCTGCCGCTGGGCCGGGTCATGCAAGTGCTGGAAGACCCCACCGATACCCTCACCATCGCCGATGTCAGCTCCCCCGCCTACGCCGCCCAGTTCAAGACCCATGACAAAGCCACCCTCAACGCCGGTTATTCGCGCTCGGTGTTCTGGCTCAAGGTCAACCTGCATTACACCGCCAAGGACCCTCGTGCACCACGCGCCTGGTTTCTGGAGCTGGCCTATCCGCCGCTCAATCGCCTGGACCTGTACCAGAGCGACGACACCGGTAGCTACCGCCTGACCGCCCGGACCGGCAGCGCCTTGCCGTTTTCCAGCCGTGAAGTGAGCCAGAGCAACTACCTGTTCAAGCTCAACTTCCTGCCCGACCAGCAACAGACGCTCTACCTACGCTTGCAAAGCCAAGGCTCGATCCAGGCGCCGTTGACGTTATGGGCGGGTACGGCATACCTGGAAGAACAGCCGCTGCGCCTGTATGTGCTCGGGGCGATTTACGGTGTGTTGCTGGGCATGTTGATCTACAACCTGTTCATCTACCTGAGCGTGCGCGACACCAGCTACCTTTATTACATCCTCTATATTGCGTCGTTCGGTTTGTACCAGCTCTCGGTCAATGGCGTCGCGGTGCAGTACTTCTGGCCGAACAACCCATGGTGGGCGAATGCGGCGGTGCCGTTCCTGATCGGTTCGGCGGCGTTGTTCGGCAGTCTGTTCGCCCGCAGCTTCCTGCACACCGCGCAGCACAGTCGCTGGCTCAACCGGATGCTGCTGGCGCTGGCAGCCTGTGGTGGGTTGGTGATGGCGCTGGCGCTGCTGACCAGCTACGCCGTGGCCCTGCGATTGGCCACGGGCCTGGCGCTGGTATTTACCGTGACCATCTTTGTCGCCGCCATCAAGGCTTGGTACTGCGGGCAGCGTATGGCGCGCTACTTCATCATCGCCTGGTCGGCATTCCTGCTTGGCGGGGTGGTCAACACCCTGATGGTGCTGGGCTACCTGCCTAACGTGTTCCTGACCATGTATGCCAGCCAGATCGGCTCGGCCATTGAAGTGGCGCTGCTGTCCCTGGCCTTGGCCGACCGCATCAACGGCATGCGTGAGCAGCAGGCGCAAATCCTCTTCGACGCCAGCCAGAAGCTCGAGGCGCTCAACCAGCAACTGGCCCGCAGTAATCGCCTCAAAGATGAATTCCTCGCCACCCTGACCCACGAACTGCGTACGCCGATGAACGGTGTGATCGGTTCTCTGGAGCTGATGCAGACCGTCCCCCTGGCCGATGATCTGGCGCAGTACCAACAAACCGCCGCCGGCTCGGCACGGGACATGATGCGCATGGTCAACGGCATCCTCACCCTGACCGAACTGCAGGCCGGCCGCCTGGTGGCACAGCCCCAAGTGTTCAGCCTGCGGGGGGAGCTTGATACTTTGCGCCAGCAGTTTACCGCCAGTGCCCAAGCCAAGGGCCTGGAGTTTTCCATCGACGTCGCGGATGAACTGCCGGACCGCGTTATCGGCGATGCGGGCAAGCTGCTCCAATGCCTGGATTGCCTGTTGGACAATGCGTTCAAATTTACCCATATAGGTGTTGTGCGCTTGCGTGTGGTCGGTGTGCCCCAAGCGGATGGCGGACTGCACCTGAGCTTTATCGTGACCGACACCGGTATCGGTTTTGCCTTTCTAGACGAGGCCACGCTGTATCAGCGCTTCTTCCAACTCGACGGCTCGACGACCCGTGAATACGGTGGCCTGGGCATTGGCTTGGCGATTTGCCGGCAGTTGATTGAACTGCAGGGCGGGCGTTTGACCCATCATTCGGAGCCGCGCAAAGGCAGCCGCTTTCAGTTGGAATTGGACGTCGGCCTTGCGCCTGGGCAACTCAGGCAGAGCGCGCCGGTGCACCACGCCCAACGTTCGCCCCATGAATGCAAGGTGCTGCTGGTGGACGACAACAGCGTAGGCCAGTTGGCGGTGCGTGGCATGCTGCTCAAACTGGGCTACCGGGTCAAAACCTTGGTTAACGGCCCGGCCGCACTGGTAGAACTGCAGGGTGAGCGTTTTGATGCAGTGCTGCTGGACATACCTGAAGGTGGTTTCTCGTTGTGCTGTCAGATTCGTGCTTTGCCCGGCTGCGGTGAGTTGCCGGTGATCGCCCTGAGTAGCTCGCCCGATGGGCCGGAACGTGAGCGTTGCCACGGCATCGGCATGACCGATCGCCTGGCCAAACCCCTGCGTTTCGACGCCTTGCAGGCCGTGCTGGAGCGCCATGTGCTGTGCACGACAGAGGGCGAAAGCGCCGAACATTCGGCGGGTATGCCACTTTTTTGAGCGTAAGGTCGGTGCTTAACTGAAATAACCGGCCTCAATCGAACGGTGCCTTGTGTAGGCGCGAGCAAGCTCGCTCCTACAGACAGCCTGAAATCGATGTGGCCTTTTTCCAGGAGGCCCGTCATGAACCTGCATCAGTTTGCTGAAACCCACGACGTCACCAACCAGCCACCGTCCCTGGACGGCACCAACCTGTACCGCATCGATCTGCCCCTGCAAGAATGGTCGCGCCGCTTTGGCGCCGGCTGGGCGCAATCGCGTATCGATGCCTACGGTGCGCTGGCCGGCGGGCCGTTGATGGAGGCCGGGTTCCTGGCGAACCAGAACAAACCGGTGTTCAGCAGTCATGACCGTTACGGCCACCGCATTGACCTGGTGGAATTTCACCCGGCCTATCACGAACTGATGCGTACCGCCGTTGAGCATGGCCTGCCGTCGCTGCCCTGGGCTCATCCGCAATCCGGCGCCCATGTGGCGCGTGCGGCGATGACCTATCTGCACAGCCAGGCCGAAGCCGGCACCGGTTGCCCGTTGACCATGACCTTCGCCTGCGTCCCGGCGCTACGCCTGCAACCGGACCTGGCGGACCTCTGGCTGCCGAAGATCCTCAATACCCAATACGACCCACGCAACGTCGGTATCGCCCACAAGGCCGGCGCCACCATCGGCATGGCCATGACCGAGAAGCAGGGCGGCACCGACGTGCGCGCCAACACCACTCGCGCCTATCCTGTTGGCGCAGGCGGTCCCGGCCAGGCCTACGAACTGGTGGGCCACAAGTGGTTCTGCTCGGCGCCGATGTGCGATGCCTTCCTGACCCTGGCCCAGACCGACAAGGGCCTGACCTGTTTCCTACTGCCCCGACAGCGCCCGGATGACACGCGCAACCAGTTCTATATCCAGCGTTTGAAAAACAAACTTGGCAACTGCTCCAATGCCTCCAGCGAAGTGGAGTTTCGCGGCGCCCTGGCCTGGATGGTCGGCGAAGAAGGCCGTGGCGTACCGACCATCATCGAAATGGTTGCCATGACCCGTTTCGATTGCATGGTCGGCTCCAGCGCCTTGATGCGCCAGGCGCTGACCCAGGCCAGCCATCACTGTGCCCATCGCTTGGTCGGCGGCCGCCTACTCAGCGAACAACCGCTGATGCAAAACGTCTTGGCCGACCTGGCCCTGGAAAGCGAAGCGGCCCTGGCCTTGAGCCTGCGCATGGGCCGCGCGCTGGATCATCTTGATAATGAGCAGGAAGCCAAGTTCGCCCGGCTGGTCACGGCGGTGGGCAAGTATTGGATCTGCAAGCGTGCGCCCGCGATGATCAACGAAGCCGCCGAATGCATGGGCGGTGCCGGGTATGTGGAGGACAGCATCCTGCCGCGCCTGTACCGTGAGGCGCCGGTGAACTCGACGTGGGAAGGCTCGGGTAACGTGCAATGCCTGGACGTGCTGCGCGCACTGTCGAAAGAACCGGGTGTGCTGGAGGTGCTGTTTGTCGAACTGGGCGATGGGCACGGCGACCGGCTGTTGACGCGGCATATCGAGCAACTGAAGTCGGCTTTTATGGACACCCAGGACATTCAGTACCGCGCACGGCAGTTGACCGAGGATATCGCTGTGGCAGTGCAGGCCAAGTTGTTGTTGGAGGCCGGGAATGCAGCCGTCAGCGATGGGTTTATCGCCAGCCGCCTGGGCGAATCGTCCGGTCGGGTGTACGGCACCTTGCCGCGTGGAGTGGATGTGGAGGCGATCGTCCAGCGATCTACACCCCCATTCTCCTGAATAAACACAGTCAAATGTGGGAGGGGGCTTGCCCCCGATAGCGGCGTGTCAGTTGATAATATACTGACTGACACTCAGCTATCGGGGGCAAGCCCCCTCCCACATTTTAAATGCAATCCAATCCTGGTGTTTCGGTGAAGCCTGGATACAGGCAAGATAAAGACCTGCAAGTCCAGAACACAGGATGCTTACCGTGACCGAAGCTTTTGTTGTCGTTAAAACCGCCGAAGAGGCCGTGGACCGGCTGGCGGCCCTGCATGAGCGTGCTACCGGTGCGCTCAATCAAGCCCTCAAGCAATACCTCAAGGACCGCATAGAACCCGACGCCGCACAACGCGCGCTGTTTCGCTACCCGGAACTGCGCCTGACCTACCACTGCCATGGCGAAGTCCCACAGACCACCCGGGCGTATGCCAAGGTCCAGTTACCCGGCACCTACAGCGTCACCGTGACCCACCCGGCCGCGTTCCGTAAGTACTTGCTCGAACAATTGGTGCCGCTGATGCACGATTTCACCGTGACGGTAGAAGTGGGCGTCAGCCAGCAGAACATCCCTTACCCCTACGTGGTGGAGCAGGGCGACGAACTGGCCGGCTCCGGCGTAACCGCCGCGACCCTGGCCCGGGTCTTCCCCAGTACCGACCTGTCCGCCGCCACGGATGGCATCGCCGACGGCCTCTACGATTGGGAAAACACCGATCCGTTGCCCTTGGCGCTGTTCGATGCGGCCCGCGTGGATTTTTCCCTGCGTCGCCTGGTGCACTACACCGGCAGCGACTGGCGCCATGTACAGCCGTGGATCCTGCTGACCAACTACCACCGCTACGTTGACCAGTTCATCCTGCACGGCCTGGAACAACTGCGCAGCGACCCAAGGTTTATCCGCATGGTGTTGCCGGGCAACGTGGTGATCGACAAAAGCATGGACCACGGCGAGGCCTCGGCGATTGCCGCAGGCGTGGTCTGGCACCGCTACCAGATGCCTGCCTATCACCTGCAAGCCAGCGATGGTCACGGCGTGACCCTGGTGAATATCGGCGTCGGCCCATCCAACGCCAAGAACATCACCGACCACCTGGCGGTGCTGCGCCCGCATTGCTGGCTGATGATCGGCCACTGCGGCGGCCTGCGCCAATCCCAGACCATCGGTGACTACGTACTGGCTCACGCCTATATGCGTCGTGACGGCATTCTTGATCGTGTGGTGCCGCCGAACATCCCGATCCCGGCCCTGGCCGAGGTGCAGTTGGCCCTTCAGCAAGCCGCGGCGAATGTTACTGGCGAAAAAGGTGAAGAACTGAAAAAACGCCTGCGCACCGGCACCGTGCTGACCTACGACGACCGCAACTGGGAACTGCGCTGGGCCCAGGAACGTCCGTTGATCAACCTGTCCCGCGCCGTGGCCGTGGACATGGAAAGCGGCACCATCGCTGCCCAGGGTTACCGTCTGCGCGTGCCCTACGGCACTTTGTTATGCGTCTCGGACAAACCCTTGCACAGCGAGATCAAGCTGCCGGGGTCGGCCAACGCGTTTTATGAGCGTGCGGTCAGCCAGCACCTGAAAATCGGCATCGAGGCGGTCGATCTGTTGCGCACCGAACTCAACTCGTTGCACTCGCGTAAATTGCGCAGCTTCGACGAGCCGCCGTTCCGCTAAACGGTTGGGGTGGTCATTTGGCGGTCAGGCCACTAGCATTGTGGGTCCTGACCGCTAGATGTTCCTTTTGCCATGCCCCGTCCTACCCGACCTGATTCACGCCGCCCTGGCGTGAAACCTCCACATGCCGCTGCCCGTCGTGTCGCCAAGGCGCCACCGTCCGAGCCGAAGCTGATCCTGTTCAATAAACCGTTCGACGTGCTGACCCAGTTCAGCGACGAAGGTGGGCGTGCGACCCTCAAGGACTTTATCGACATTCTCGGCATTTACCCGGCGGGGCGCCTGGACCGTGACAGCGAAGGCCTGCTGTTGCTGACCAATGACGGTCAGTTGCAGGCACGTATTGCCGACCCCAGGCACAAGCTGGCGAAAACCTATTGGGTGCAGGTGGAAGGCGAGCCGACGCAAGAACAGCTGCAACGCCTGCGCGATGGCGTGGAACTCAATGACGGCATGACCTTGCCTGCCGAGGCGCGGCTACTGGATGAACCCGCGTTATGGCCGCGCAACCCGCCGGTACGCTTTCGCAAAAGTGTGCCGACCCATTGGCTGGAGCTGGTCATTCGCGAAGGGCGTAACCGCCAGGTCCGGCGCATGACCGCGGCGGTGGGCCTGCCGACGTTACGACTGGTGCGCGTGCGCATTGGTGACTGGTCTATCGACGGCCTGGACCAAGGCCAATGGAAGGCGGTACCGGCGCGTTTATAGAGCACCGGACTCGATCAGGCCGATCACCACGCTCTTGATGATGAACGCGGCCACGCCCAGGCCCAGCACGAAGAACAGGATGAACGAACCAAAGCGCCCGGCCTTGGATTTCTTTGCCAGGTCCCAGACGATGAAGCCCATGAAAATAATGAGGATGGTGACCAGGCCGGTCATCATCCATTCTTCAAACAGGGCGGGGTCGATGTTGTTCATGGGACTCTTCCAGCAAGACAAGCGAGCAGTATACGGCAGCGTCACAGACGCAACATTGACTTGAGTCGTACGCGGTCAAAATGTGAGGGGGGCTTGCTCCCGATGACTGAGTGTCAGTGAGTTATTTATCAACTGACCCACCGCTATCGGGAGCAAGCCCCCTCCCACATTTGGCCTTCACCGACCTTAAGTGCGCAGGTGGGTCAGGGGCAGTTCGGTGCTGTTGAGCACCTGGTTGAGAACAAAGCTGGAACGCACGCTGGTCACGCCTTCGATGCGGGTCAGATGGCCCAGCAGCAGTTTTTGATAGTGATCCATATCCGGCACCACGACCTTTAGCTGATAGTCCGCATCCATGCCTGTCACCAGGCTGCATTCCAGCACCTGGGGCAAGGTGCGGATTGCCGCCTCGAAGTTCTCGAAGCGCTCCGGCGTGTGCCGGTCCATACCGATCAATACGTAGGCCGTCAGGCTCAGACCGAGCATCTTGCGATCCAGCAAGGCAACCTGGCGCGCAATGTAGCCGTCGTCTTCCAGCTGCTTGACCCGGCGTGAGCAGGGCGAAGGCGACAGGCCGATACGCTCGGCCAGCTCCTGGTTGGAGATCCTCGCGTCGCGCTGCAATTCCGCCAAAATACTCAGGTCGTATCGGTCAAGCTTGCTCATTGGGTTGGCCTTTGTCGTAACTATTGCGTTGAATTATCCATGAAGGGTTAAAAATTGCGCAAGCACTGTTTATTAACGCAATCTTCGCAATCATCCGTCGGGCGTTGGCGGGTATCTTTATCAACAGAATCACCGCCTGGACAACAGTCCACAGCAGCGCGCCCAATCAGGCCCGCTGCGGCCGCCGCCCCAGCAGGGTTGAGCCGGCCTCCAGGCTGCACACTGTCCACAAGACGGCGTGAGGTGAGCCAACGTCAAAAGCGTTGAGCATGGACGAAGTTCTCAAGGGGTGGCCGACGGGTCACCCCTTTTCTTTTGCCTTGAGAAAATACTGCCCGCGACTGATAACCTGCCTGAGAACCGGGTGGGGCTTTTCCAGTCTCATCTGTAAGGCCCTAATCCGCAGTGAGGAATAGCATGAAGCGCATCTGGCGTATGGCAGGTGTTGGTTTGCTGGTGGTCAGCGTCGGCACGCAGGTAATGGCTGACGAGCGCGATAACTCACCGGGCCCGGGGCAACGGCCTGAAAACAATCAACCACGCCCACAAAACCCGCATTTTGATCGCGGCGGCCAGCACGAGGGTCAATGGCAAGGCCGCCCTCAAGGTAATGAGCCAGGGCGACCGGCACCGCAGCCGCAACCCTCCAATAACCTGCCGATCCAGGGCCGGCCCGATACCGTGCGTCAGACCCAGGAGCCGCGCCAGGGTTATTACCGTGATATCCCCCGACGCAACGACGACAACCGGCATTGGGAGGCTGGCGGCCCAGGTTCGCGGCCTGGTTATGATCGTCCCGGTGATAACCGCTGGCCTGGCCGCCCCGACGGGCACGGCAATGGCTGGGGCCCAGGCCCGCAGCACCGTCCCGGTTACGTGGTGGATCGCTTCCCTGACCGTAATTACCGCGTGCCTTACCGTGGCCAGGACTACTTCTTTTCCGGCGGCTACTGGTATCGTCCCCAAGGGCCGCGCTACGTGGTGGTGACGCCGCCATATGGCATTCGTGTGCAGTACCTGCCGGACTACGCGCGTGAAGTGTGGGTAGGTGGCTCACTCTTGTTCCTTGCCGCTGGCGCCTATTACGCCTATGAGCAAAGCACCCAGCAATACGTGGTGGTGCAACCGCCAGCGCAAGTGCCATCACCCCAGCCGGCGCCGCAAGGCAATGGTTATGACGTGGTTGCCTATCCCGCCAACGGCCAGTCCCCGGCCCAGGTGCAGCAGGACGGCTACGACTGTTATCGCTGGGCCGTGCAACAAAGTGGCTTCGACCCGCGCACCGTCACTTATGCCCCCGACCCGGCGGTGGTGCAAACCTACCGCCAGGCCCAGGGCAACTGCCTGGGCAGTCGCGGGTATCAGGTGCAGTACTAGGTCTTGTTGCCGGTGACCACTTCCAGCGGGTCGGCGTGCACCAGCACTTCGGCACGCGGGTAGGCCTGGTGAATGGCGTCGGCGGCCTGGTCGCTGATGCCATGGGCCACCGATAACGTCAGTTCCCCCGGCAGTTCCAGGTGCAACTGCACAAACCAGTGGCTGCCGGAGATGCGCGTGCGCAAATCGTGGGCGCCCAGGACCCCGGGCACGCCACGGGCCAGTTCCAGCATGTGCTGGCTGACGTCCGGTGGTAGCTCTTCATCCATCAACACCGCGAAGCTTTCCCGGGCGATCTGGATCGCACTCCACAGGATGTAGGCGGCGATGCCCAGGCCAAACCATGCATCGACCTGATGAAAGCCGAAGCCCGCCAACACCAGTGCGATGAGGATGCTGCCATTGAGCAGCAAGTCCGAGCGGTAGTGCAGCGAGTCGGCGCGCACCGCGTTCGAACCGGTCTCGCGCACCACACGGTGTTGCAGCATCAGCAGGGCCACGGTCAGCGCCAGGGACAAGACAATCACGCCAATGCTCAGCCATGGCGCGCCCACGGGCTCGGGATGCTTGAGCCGTTCAAACGCCTGGAGCGCAATCAGCACCGCACTGCCAGCGATAAACAACGCTTGGGCCATACCCGCCAGCGATTCCGCCTTGCCATGCCCATAACGGTGATCGTCATCGGCCGGGCGCAGGGCGTAATGCACCGCCAGCAGGTTCAACAGCGAGGTCACACCATCGAGCAGCGAGTCGGTCAACCCGGCGAGCATGCTCACCGAGCCGCTGAGCCACCAGGCAATGGCCTTGGTGATAATCAGCACACAGGCCACGCCCACCGAGGCGCGAGTGGCCAGGCGCAGGAGCCTGGCGTGTTCGGGGCTGCTGGTCATGGGCTGTCCTTACGCGGCGGGTTGCAGGCCCAGGGACGCCAGTTGCTGCACGCTGCCCTTGAACTGGATCAGCCGTGGGTCGTCCAGCGGCAAGGTACGGCCGGTTTCCTTCTGGATGATGCTCTGCAGCTTGGCGTTGTCGACCTGGCCGTCGGCGCCGATGGCCTGGTGCAGTTTCTCGGGGGCGACCTGAGCGGTCTTGCCGGGTTCGTAGTAGATCGCACCCGTGGCGAAGTCGACCCCAAACGCGATCAAGCCGGGGATGACGTAGAACAGCAGGCCGACGGCATCGAGTACGGCAATGGCCGGGTCGATCTTGCCGTCGATCTGGCCACGGCGGTCGGGATAGAAAATCGACCCGCAGGCGGTGAGTTGGCTCAGCAGGGTGACGGCTAATGCAGCGCCGATGACACGGGAAGCGATACGCATGAAAAGTCTCCTGAACATGTTTATGGGTGACTATAAGCCAGATCTGCCGGGCGCCGATGATCGAATGTGGGAGGGGCAGGTGTTGTTGAGACCACAGCCGGCTTTCAGCAGTTCGCCGTTATACTCGCCGCTCTGCTTTGGAGCCAGTATGAATTCGTTGCCGATCGATGATGTTTTACCCGCCCTGCGTGACGCCTTGGCGCATCGCCATGAAGTGGTGCTGGAAGCGCCACCCGGCGCCGGTAAAACCACCCGTGTGCCCTTGGCCGTATTGAACGAGCCCTGGCTCGCCGGGCAGACCATCCTGATGCTCGAACCCCGGCGCCTGGCCGCGCGGGCCGCTGCTGAGCGGCTGGCCAGCGAGCTGGGCGAAAAGGTTGGTGATACCGTCGGCTACCGCATCCGCCTCGAGAGTAGAGTAGGCCCTCGCACCCGGATCGAAGTGGTCACCGAAGGGATCCTGGCGCGCCGCCTTCAGGCCGATCCGGCGTTGGACGGTGTAGGGCTGGTCATCTTCGATGAGTATCACCTGCGCAACCTGGACTCCGATCTTGCCCTGGCCCTGTGCGTGAGTGCGCGTGAACTGCTGCGTGATGAGCCGCCACTCAAGCTGCTGCTGATGTCTGCAACATTGGAAGGCGCTCGGCTCTCGAAGGTTTTGAATGACGCGCCGGTAATCACCAGTGAAGGGCGGATGTATCCGGTCTCCACCCTCTGGGGAAGCCCTTATCAGCCAGGCCAGCCTCTCGACACACGGGTCACTGACACCTGCCTGGCCGCCCTCCATGAGCAGCCGGGAAGTATCCTGGTGTTCCTTCCGGGTCAGGCAGAGATTCGGCGCGTGGCCGAGTCCCTGAAGGAGCAACTGGGCAGTCGTCCAGACGTCATGCTCTGTCCGCTGTACGGTGACCTCGATCTGAACGCACAACGTGCTGCCATTGACCCGGCACCCGCAGGCTCGCGCAAGATCGTGCTGGCAACCAACATTGCCGAGACCAGCTTGACCATCCAAGGGGTCAGGGTGGTGGTGGACAGCGGTCTTGAACGGGTGCCGAAGTTTGATCCGCGTAGTGGCATGACCCGGCTTGATACCCAGCGTATCTCCAGGGCCAGTGCGACTCAGCGGATGGGGCGAGCCGGGCGCCTGGAACCGGGTGTCTGCTACCGACTATGGTCAGAGTCGCAACACGAGCAAATGGCGGGTTACAGCACCCCCGAAATTCTACAAGCCGATCTGGCTGGCCTCGCGCTGCAATTGGCCCGGTGGGGCATGAAGCCAGATGAAATGACCTGGCTCGACCAACCACCCTCGGCGCCTTTTGCCCAAGCCAGGGACCTGCTCAAGCGCCTGGGCGCGCTGGATGATAAGGGTCAGCTCACACCTCACGGGTCGGCCATGAGCGAGCTGCCGGCGCATCCGCGCATCGCTCATCTGCTCATCAAGGGCCACGCCATGGGCCTGGATGACCTGGCCTGCAACATCGCAGCCCTGCTGGGGGAGAAGGACATTCTACGTGGCGCAGGTGCTGATCTTCATACCCGGCTCAGTGCATTATCGGGCGAGCAGAACGCACGCCGTGGCAGCGGCGCCGTCCAACGCGTTAAGCAGTCTGCCCGGCAGTATCGATCCCTGCTGCGAGGATGTGCCTCCAGCCCGGTCAGCACGCCTGATCATCCACGCTGGGTCGGTTGCCTGTTGGCATTCGCCTACCCTGATCGAATTGGCCTGCAACGGCGTGCAAGCGTAGCGGAGTATCGTCTTTCCAACGGGCGCGCGGCAGTCTTCGCCGAACCCGATGCGCTCACCAAGCATGAGTGGCTGGTAGTGGCAGACCTGGGCAGTCGGCAGGGCCAGCGTGAGGAACGGATTTACCTGGCGAGCGACCTGGACCCGGCACTGTTCGAGGATCAGCTAAGCGACCTGGTAAGGTCAGTCGATGAGATCGATTGGGATGATAGGGAAGGGGTGCTCAAGGCCGAGCGGCAATTGAGGGTGGGGCAACTGCTGCTTTCCACAACGCCGCTGCCCAACCTCGACGAGCACGCCCGTTCGCTCGCGCTGGTCAACCTCGTGAGGCGCAAGGGCATTGAACTGCTGCCCTGGAACCCTGAGTTGCGTCAGTGGCAGGCTCGAGTCGAGTTGTTGCGTCAGTTCGATATCCAGAATGGCCAGGGCACCAGTCAATGGCCCGACCTTAGCGATGCCAATCTGCTGGATACGCTCGAAGAGTGGCTCACGCCCTATCTGGGCAAGATCACCCGGCTCAGTCACTTCAGTCAGTTGGACTTGTCTTCGATCGTCAGGAATCTGCTGCCCTGGCAGCTTGCGCAGACATTGGACGCTCAAGCGCCCCAGTCCATCCAGGTGCCCTCGGGCTCGAGCATTCGCATTGACTACTCGCAACACCCTCCAGTGCTTGCAGTGCGGCTGCAGGAGCTTTTTGGGCTGTCAGAAACACCGACAATTGCCCAGGGAAAACAGCCACTGACCTTGCACTTGCTGTCACCGGCCCGCAGGCCGGTGCAGGTGACCCAGGATCTCGCCAATTTCTGGCGCAGTACTTATGCCGAAGTAAAGAAAGACCTTAAAGGCAGGTACCCAAAACACTATTGGCCCGAAGATCCCTTGGTGGCCGAAGCGACGGCCAGGGCGAAGCCCAGGAAGCCATGAGCAGCCAACGGCGTTTATTCGCGCTCACTGTATAAGGCCCACTTAAATTTATGTGGGCGCACCACGTCTTGACCTTATGGGGCTGGGTTAAGAGAGAGACTGTGATGCTTACGAACGAACATACAAAGCGAATCATAAGGGTTGGCCAGATTACCGGGGCAGCAGCCCATGTCATCGTTGATCGCTCAGAAATCGCCGTGCATCTTGAGTCCGGGACCGTCTGTTTCGAATTACAGAGCGCGCACGGCGATTTTAAAATTATTGACCCCTCTTG
Source organism: Pseudomonas sp. FBCC-B545 (assembly GCF_059134095.1). Taxonomy (NCBI): domain Bacteria; kingdom Pseudomonadati; phylum Pseudomonadota; class Gammaproteobacteria; order Pseudomonadales; family Pseudomonadaceae; genus Pseudomonas; species Pseudomonas sp. FBCC-B545. Next base: position 786,392 of record NZ_CP101441.1, read on the forward strand.
CTCAGCCAGCAACATGGCCATTGAGACATCAACCTCTCTCAGTCACGTGCTCGCGGCGCTCGAGGCATGGTTTGCTGATAACCCTCTGCGCGACAGGGTCGAGGTGCTGTTGCCTGATCCATTGAGTGCCCAACTGTGCGAATTGGGCATCGCCGTCTTTCAGAATGAAAAGTGTTTGGTAACGGCTGAGATGTTTTGGCAGTTGTCATTGCCATGGTGCTCGAAGGGCATGATCAACAGTTATCCACTTTGTTATGCCGAGTCGGGAGAGTCCAACATCCCGGTTCGCCCTCAGCAGCCTACCGGTGACGTTTACGCCAGGTATATTCCCTGGCTCGGTAAAACCCTGACTTTCAAAGTGGCTGATATTGACAGGGACCTAGTCCAGTTCAATCGCTGGATGAATGACCCCCGGGTTTCATTTTTCTGGGAGGAAGAGGGGAACCTGGACTATCACCGGGCGTTCCTTGAGACGCAGCTTGCCGACTCGCGGGTTATTCCTCTCATCGGCTTTTTTGATGCGCAGCCATTTGGCTATTTTGAGGTGTATTGGGCCAAGGAGGACAGGCTCGCGCCGTTTTGCCAGGCGACGGACTTTGACCGTGGCTTCCACCTGCTGGTGGGCGAAGAGGCCTTCAGGGGTCGCCAATGGTTGGAGGCCTGGTACCCGTCCTTGCTCCACTACATGTTTCTTGATGACGTTCGCACCCAACGCGTTATGGCTGAGCCCCGCGCAGACAATGAACGTTTGTTGCGTTGCAGCGAAATGCTCGGCTTCGAGAAACTCAAGGAGTTTGACTTCCCACACAAGCGAGCGGCGCTGATCAGTCTGTCCAGGACCACCTTCTTTGGCAGTGCACAACAACTCTCGGGAAGTCGACTTTCAGATTGAGTTCAGCGTTTAAAACGTAGCGGGCAGGAGAAAACGAGCGATCACTGGCATATGGTTGGAAATACGCAATGTATCTTCCTGCCGTACTTTCGCCTCCACCCGCTTGATCCTTGGGCTGAAGAACAGGTAATCCAAGGTGCGGTCCGGGCCGTCCAGGCTCGGATCATTAGGGTAATAGCTCAACCATTGCTCACGGTTTATTCCGCTGGATTCATTGTTACTCGGGATCATCGGGTATTTGTCCCACAGCAGGTGCAGCTCACTGTCCGGCGAGTACTGCCCGCGTTTTTGCGCATCCAAACGCAGGAACTGCCCCAGTGGCAATAAGTTGAAATCTCCCCCGATCAGCCATGGCGTGCCGCGGCCTTCGAACTTGTCCAGCAGCTTCACCGTGGCCTCGACTTGCTCTTGCATGGCACCGCGTCCGGGTATGCCGGCCTCTAGCCGCGTATTGAGCACCGCCAGCTGACCACCGTCGCTCAGCGGCAGGTAGGTCAACAGCAAGGCGGGCTTGGGCTGGAACTGGCGGCTGATGAAGTTGGCGTCGGCGACCGGCAATTGCAGGCGCTCAGCATGTTCGATCTGGTAGCGGCTCAGTGTCGCCAGCTTGCGACCGACGCTGCCGAAAATGTGCAGGTTGGGTACAAAGTCGGCTTTCCAGTCGAACGCCTGGGCGCTGCAGGGGTAGAGGTCGACCAGGCGCTCCTGCAACAGCGCCAGCTGGTCCTGGTAGTGAGAGGGTTTGGCGCCCTCGTCAATCTCTTGCAGCAACAGGATATCGGGCTGTTCGTCGCGGATCACCCGTGCCACTTCGTCGAGGCTGAACGCCATGTCTTCAATGGTGGGGCGGTCATCCGGGCCGCTGCCGTCGGGGGTGTCGTACCAGAACACGTAGTTCTTGCCAGCCAGGTATTGCACGTTCCAGGTCATCACCTTGAGCGCCTGCCCCGGCAGCAGGGTCGGGGCGCGGGGCGCCACGCAACTGACGGGCAAGGTCTCTTTGTCGGCGGGGCGCCAGGTCAAGCTGTGGATCAGCGCCGCCAGCAGGCCGGCGATGATCAACAGGCTCAACAGGGTGATGCGCAATAAACGGGTCATCGGCTCGGCTTATTTGCGTGTCAGAAGAGGCACGGAGCATATCACCGCGCGTCGGCGTCGCCACCGATCAACATGAATAAACGGAACAGCACCACGCTGGTGAACAATTGCAGGAAGCTGTGGGCACTGTCCATCAGCAACCCCAGCCACGGCGCGGGCTCGGGATAGGCCGCCACGCTGGCGCCCTTGAGCAGCCACAACGGGGTCATCACGCACAGCAGGCACACCAGGATGCGCCAGAAATGCCCGCGGGTCAGGCGAAAACTCTCCTTCATCGCCTCCAGGGCCGGCATGCCGCGCAGCACCAGCAGGTATTCGGCAAACGCCAGCACCACCATCAGCCACAAGCCCGGCAGGAAATACAGCGACAGGCCGAGCAAGATCAACAACGTGCTCAGGGCCGTCAGCAGGGCAAAGCGCGGCCACAGGCTCAAGGCCATGGCCCACACGTCCTTGATACGGGGCGATTCGCCACGGGTGCGGGCGTCGAGAAACAGGATCAGGGCGCCGGTGTACAGCGGGTACACCAATAAACCCACGACCACGCTGTAGCCGGGAAATGCATCCGGGCCCAGCGTGTGGTCCAGTATCTGTTGCAGCAGGGCTTCGAGGATCACCAACGGCAGGCACAACTGCACGATGGCGCCCAGGTTGCGCTGGGTAAAACGCAAGGAGTCGCGCAAAACGTCTAACGGATTCATCAGGGTCATCACAGGCCTGGAAGCAGAGGGCGACACTTTAACCGATCAGGGTCCAAGGGGCGCAAACGTAAACCTTGAGTAAAGACCATTGAAACAACTCGTAACATCCCCATAACTGGAAGGCACCCGGCCTGACCACAGGCGGGACCAGAATTTTTTATCGGCAATCTAACGAGGTCGCCATGAACAGCGAAGAGCAAACCCTGATCGATGGACTGTTTTCACGGTTACAGCAAGCCGAAACGGACTCAGCCCCCCGCGACGCCCAGGCCGAAGCGCGGATCAAGGAGCACATGACTCGCCAACCGGCCGCCGGGTACTACATGACCCAGTCGTTACTGGTGCAGGAACACGCGCTTCAGGCTCTGGATGCGCAAAACAAGCAGCAGGCGCAACAGATCCAGCAATTGCAGGACGAACTGCAGCGGGCCAAGTCGACGCAACCGGCGCCGGCCAGTGGTGGTGGGTTTCTGTCGAGCATCTTTGGCGGTAGCTCCCGCGATCCGCAACCTGCGCCGAGCAACTCCGGTGGCGGCTGGCGTGAGCCGGCGCGGCCATCGTTCAACCCGCCTGCACCGCAGCAGAACTACCAGCAACCGCAAGCACCGGCCGCCGCGCCGGTGGGCAGCGGTTTTCTCGGCGGCGCCATGAAGACCGCTGCCGGTGTGGCCGGTGGTGTGTTGCTCGCCGAAGGCATCAGCAGCCTGTTCCATCACAACCAGCAGCCGCAGGTGGTGGAAGAAATCATTGAACAACCGGCACCGGCCAGTGACCAGGGTGACTGGGGCAACGATGACCAGAAGTTTGCCGGCAATGACAGTTGGGGCAGCAACAATGCTGACAGCTTCGCTGACAGCGATTATTCCGACGATTCCTCTTCCTTTGGCGACGACGATTCCTTCGTCTGACACGCCAAGGCCTGGGTCGCTTCGTCGCTTCGGGCTGATTTTTCGCGGAAACCTTCCCATGGCTGTCATACTGGCGCCTTTGCGGGCCTTCGCGTCCGAGGTCCAAGCGGCAGCCATGGGGAAGTGCGGTGAAGAAAATTGCGGTGTTCGCCGATGTACAAAACCTCTATTACACCGTGCGCCAGGCCTATGGCTGCCACTTCAACTACGCCGCCCTGTGGGCTGACATCAGCGCCCGCGGGCAGATCGTCGAGGCCTATGCCTATGCCATCGACCGTGGCGACAGCAAGCAGCAGCAATTCCAGCAGATCCTGCGCAACCTGGGCTTTACGGTAAAACTCAAACCGTATATCCAGCGCAGCGACGGTTCAGCCAAGGGTGATTGGGACGTAGGCATCACCATCGACATCATGGACGCCGCCGACCATGTCGACGAAATCGTGCTGGCCTCCGGTGACGGTGATTTCGACATGCTGCTTGACCGTGTCATTCACAAGCATGGTGTCGAAGCCGTGGCTTATGGCGTGCCCGGGCTGACGGCCAATTCATTGATCCGCGCCGCCAGCCGCTATGTGCCGATCGAAGGCGCGTTGCTGCTTAAATAAATTGTTAGACAAAGTGGGAACAGGTTTGGAACGTATAGCGGTCATCGACTTTGAAACCACCGGCATCACCCCGAGCAGCCACTGCCGGGCTACGGAGATTGGCGTCGTCATCCTCGAGCGCGGACAAATCGTGGACCGCTACCAGAGCCTGATGAACGCCGGCGTGCGCGTACCGGCTTTTATCGAACAACTCACCGGCATCAGCAACGCCATGCTGCGCAGCGCGCCACCGGCTGAGCGGGTGATGAACGAAGTCAACGAATTCGTCGGTACCACGCCCTTGATGGCGCACAACGCCGCCTTCGACCAGAAGTTCTGGGACTTTGAGCTGGGCCTGATCCGCCGCACCCGCCTGCAGAAATTCGCCTGCTCCCTGCTGCTGGCCCGCCGCCTCATGCCGGCTGCGCCCAACCACAAGCTCGGCACCCTCAACGCCTACGCCAAATTGCCCCACACCGGCCAGGCTCACCGGGCGCTGGCGGATGCGGAAATGGCCGCCAACCTGACCGCCCACCTGGCCCAGGAACTGCGCCAGACCCACGGCCTGCGTGAACTGTCCCATGACCTGTTATGCACCTTGCAGAAAGTGCCTGCCGCCAAAATCAATGAGCACCTGAAAAAGCATCGCGGGTTCTAAACCAGCCACCCTCTCAAGCACACCAAAGATCCAAATGTGGGAGGGGGCTTGCTCCCGATAGCAGTGTGTCAGCTAAAAATAAGCTGGCTGATACACCGCCATCGGGAGCAAGCCCCCTCCCACATTCAGTTATGCAGCGCCTATCGAGGCTGTGTGCACGCCAACGCCTGGTCCACCACTCCCTTCGCCATCTCCACCAAATGCATCACCGCCCGCTGTGGCGCCTTCACTACCTCTCCCGAGGCATGAGCCGTCTCCACCGCGCAATGCAACAAATCCGCCGCATGGGCCAAGGCCTCTTCGAAGCTCAGGTTGTCATTCAGGATAAAAATGGGTGCATCCGGAGCGGACGCCTTGAGGTAGTAATCGATGGCGCGACGGTGGAGCAGGGCGTCTTCGCTGAGGAAGCCGGGTTTGGACTTGGGTGGATCGGGGGTGACTTTGACCATGGTGAAACTCCTTGCTGGAAGAAGTCGACACCGTTCGCTTGCACGCGAATTAGGGTGGCAACTGTGCGTAGGTGTGCAAGACCGGGGCAAGGATCCAAACCCAGCAGGCCCGAAGGCCTCCCACGCACAGCCGCCATAACATGCATATTGGCTGTAGGTTTATTTATGATCTTGCTTGCCATCGGACTTGCACGTCCGGCCACCGAAAATTCGATGACAGGGCGAGACTAGCTACCGAATCCGACGGAAACAAGGCCGTGGGATTCTCTCGGAAACGTCCCGCAAATGAAAGGGACTGGTCTTGCTGGCCACTGAATCACGGGGTTTTGAGGTCTCTTTCACCTGAGCGCTGAATGGTCGGTAGGCTAAATCCGGATATGATCTAGGACCTTTCTGGTTTTCCTCTTTACTCACCTATCGCGTACTACTGCGACCTACCATCCCTTCTGCCACTCATGCACAGGGATCACAGTCATGCAGGAAAGCGATCTTCATACAGCGATCATGCGAAGCAAGTTGGAACTTGAATCAAATGGCATTGATCTGGGTTCAAGTTCAAGCATGGCGTTTCATGTGGGCAACACAATGACAAGCTGCCCGGCAGTCATGGTGTTGCCGAGTTTGCCAGCTTGGAGTCATGGCTCTCATTACCAGTTACTCAAGCCCCTTCACGCTGATCCCGCTGTGCCCGATACGACGTTTGATGAACTCTGGAAATGTACACAGCAACACTACGGCCTCACGGCAGCAACAGTTGATACGGGCGCGGCGGGCATACCGATAAGCAAAATCGCTGTGGATACTTGGGTTCACGTCGGCTCCAGCAAAACCACGAATCTGGCTAGCCTGATCGGAATGCGTTTTTTCCCTCGTACATTGATCAGGCAACCCACCATGGCCAGAATGGCAAAAGCAACGTTTGGCACGGTCCGGGTATTTGGCATCATCGGGCGAGGCATACCCTTCGTTGCTGCCGGGCTTGCAGTTTTTGATCTAGTCAGTATTGGTAAGTGTGCCTATGAGGCGAGAAATGGAAGGTAACCTGACCAGAGCCGAGATCAGCGAAAAAGTGCTCCAGCTGTTCGTCGATATCATCGGGTTTATCGACCAAAGCGATGTGACGGAGCAAACCGATTTCATCCATGATTTCGACATCATTGATGACGACCTGACCTGCTTTATCATGCAGATCAAGTGGCAGTTCAAGCTGCAAGCGCCTCAGGAGGATTGGGATCACATCACTACGATTGAGCAGATAGTCGATTTGATTGTTCTGCGTTCGAATCTTCGGTGAGGCTACTGACCCCATCGGGAGCAAGCCCCCTTCCCACATTTTGAAGGTGTTCACACATCAAATGTGGGAGGGGGCTTGCTCCCGATGGCGATAGGTCAGCCACCATGTTTCCCATTGGCTTCCAACTGCCCCAACGGCACCCGCCGCTCTATGGCGCTGGACAAAATAATCGAGGTCTTGCTGAACCCAAACTTGGCCACCCGATTAATCAGGTCTTCCAGCTGCGGCATGGTGCCCACCGCCGCTTGCATGATCACGCACGGATCACCCGTGACCCGGTGGCATTCGGTCAGCTCGGGAATTTCAGCCAGGGCGTCGTAAACCTTCTGGCTGCCGTGATTGGTCAGCCTCAGTTCGATCACACACTGGATCGGCAAACCGACTTTGGACAAATCCACCTTGGCCTGGTAGCCGGTGATCACGCCGCTGGCTTCCAGTTTGGCGACCCGTTCGGCCACGGCGGGGGCGGAGAGGTTCACCGTGCGGGCCAGTTGCGCGTAGGACGCACGGCCGTCTTCGAGCAGGGCGCTGAGGAGCATGCGGTCGTATTTGTCCATGGTAAGGCTCCAGTGGCGTGTGGCTTTCGAAAGCAAGGGTTATAGCCCTGATAACCATGGTTTGAAAAGTGTATGGGCGGTTTAAACAGGTTTTGTAACTTATGTTTATCCACCTGTCTTTCTAGAATAAGCCTCCCATCTCCTGCCATAGAGCCACCCAATGCCTGGCCCACGTCGTTTTCCCTTACCGTTGATCGCCGCGTTTTTTGCCTTGTATGTGATCTGGGGTTCCACTTACCTGGTGATCCGTATCGGCGTGGAGTACTGGCCGCCGCTGTTGCTGGCGGGCATTCGGTTTTGCACGGCAGGCGTGTTGATGTATGGCTTCCTCCGGTGGCGCGGGGTGCCGGCGCCGACGTGGCCGCAGTGGAAGGCGGCCGGGATGATCGGCATTTTGTTGCTCACCGTGGGCAATGGCGGCGTCAGCGTGGCCGAACATATGGGCGTGTCGTCCGGCGTGGCGGCACTGGCCGTGGCCACCGTGCCACTGTTCACGCTGCTGTGTGGTTTTTTCTGGGGCGCACGTAATACGCGGCTGGAATGGGCCGGGGTGATCCTGGGCATCATCGGCATTGCCATGCTCAATATGGGCAGTACCCTGCAATCAAGCCCATTGGGTGCGGTCTTGCTACTGGCGGCGGCGGCCTCCTGGGCCTTCGGTTCGGTATGGAGCCGACACTTGCCGCTGCCCCAAGGCGCCATGGCCAGTGCCGCGGAAATGCTGGTGGCCGGCGTGGCGCTGCTGTGCGTCAGCGCGCTCTCCGGTGAGCACCTGCAGGCCATGCCACCGCTGGAAGGCTGGCTGGCCCTGGCCTACCTGACGGTGTTCGGCTCGATTATCGCCTTCAACGCCTATATGTATCTGCTCAAGCACGTGCGCCCGGCGGCGGCGACCAGCTATGCCTACGTGAACCCGGCGGTGGCGGTGTTGCTGGGGATTGTGTTCGTTGGCGAGACCATCGGCCTGGAAGAAGCCCTGGCGATGCTGGTGATCATCAGCGCCGTGCTGTTGATCAGCCTGCCCCAGTGGCGTAAGCCCAAGGCGGAAATAAGGTAAACTGCCGCGCATTACGCCTTTGCGCTGAATTTTTCCTACGGTAAACACATGACTTTCGCCACCCTTGGCCTGATCGAACCCTTGCTGCGCGCCCTTGAGACGCTTGGCTACCAGACCCCGACGCCGGTGCAGGCGCAAGCCATTCCGGCGGTGCTGGCCGGTCGCGACCTGATGGCTGCGGCCCAGACCGGCACCGGCAAGACCGCAGGCTTCGCCTTGCCGTTGCTGCAATTGCTGACCATGGAAGGGCCGAAAGTCGCCGCCAACTCGGCGCGCGCGCTGATTCTGTGCCCGACCCGCGAACTGGCTGAGCAGGTTCACGCCAGCGTCGCCGAGTACGCCCAGCATCTACCGCTGACCACTTACGCGGTGTACGGCGGCGTGAGCATCAACCCGCAGATGATGAAGCTGCGCAAGGGCGTCGACATCCTGGTTGCCACCCCTGGCCGCCTGATCGACCTGTTCCGCCAGAACGCGCTGAAACTCAACCAGTTGCAAACCCTGGTGCTCGACGAAGCCGACCGCATGCTCGACCTGGGCTTCTCCGAAGAACTGGCGAATATCTATCGGATGCTGCCGAAAAAGCGCCAGACCTTGCTGTTTTCCGCGACCTTTTCCGACGACATCCGCCTGCTCGCCGGGCAGATGCTCAACGACCCGCTGAGCATCGAAGTGAGCCCGCGCAACGTCGCCGCCAACACCGTCAAGCAGTGGGTGGTGCCGGTGGACAAGAAGCGCAAGGCCGAGCTGTTCGTACATCTGATGCGCAAAGGCCGCTGGAAGCAGGTGCTGGTGTTCGCCAAGACCCGCAACGGCGTTGACGCACTGGTGGACAAGTTGCAGGGCCTGGGCATCAATGCCGACGGCATCCATGGCGACAAGCCCCAGGCCACCCGCCAACGCGCGCTGGACCGCTTCAAGGCCAGCGAGGTGCAGATCCTGGTCGCCACCGACGTGGCAGCCCGTGGCCTGGATATCGAAGATCTGCCGCTGGTGGTCAACTTTGATCTGCCAATCGTGGCCGAGGACTACATCCACCGTATCGGTCGTACCGGTCGTGCGGGCAACACCGGTGAGGCGATTTCCCTGGTGTGTGCCGACGAGGTGAACATGCTTTCGGCCATCGAGATGCTGACCCGCCAGACCTTGACCCGCAAGATGGAGCCGGATTTCGAGCCGGAGCATCGTGTGCCGGATACCGATGCCAGCGGCCAGGTGGTGAAGAAACCGAAAAAGCCGAAGAAACCTAAAACGTCCGGCGGCGGCGGCAAGCGCAACCTGGGCAAGTGGGTGGACAGTGGTGAAGTGGCGCCGGCAGAGCCCTCGATCAAACCGGTGCGCAAGGTGCCAGTGTTCAATACCGGGCCGCGCAAGAGGAAGTAAAGGTTTTATAAGGGTTGGCGCACAGAGTGGGCGGGGCAATCCCGTCCACTGCGCAAGGAATCTTCTTGTAAATTTTTTCCGCGTGGTAAAACTGAACTCAAAACGCTCGATCGCCACTCAGGTAGGCGGCAGGAAACTGACCGTTAATCAGCAGCCTTTGAGTGGAGGTAATTGATATGGAATTTGCGGCTTCTTTTGCATCGCTATCCTTCAAGCCGGGAGAGGAAACATTCGGGCAGTACATGAGGCGCGCAGCGCAAACGCATAGAGACACTGCTGCCGCGTCAGAGAGGAGTCATGAGGCGCGTATCAGCGCGCTGGAGAAAGAGCTGACCGATATTAAAAAAACCCAACCTGAGGCTTATGCGCACCAAATCAGGTTGTATAAAGAATTGGCTTCTTTGCAGCATCATGTCGGCGTAAATGCTCACGAAACCTTGCCGCTGAATCAGTTTATCAAAGAGGTTGAATATAAGAGCCAAGAGAAGGGGCTAGCTCTCAGTCGTGGCTTCAAAGCTGAGCAGGAGAGTTTGAAAGATCAACCCGTGGCGCTTGAAACTGCGCACCGCACTTACATAGACGCACTGTCGGTAGCCCTGCCAGAAGGTGACGACTTTTTACGAAGGGAACTGGAAGGGTTTGAGCAGAAGTACCCCGATGCCCAAGCTATTTAAGTGCAGCAAATTAAAACTATAGAGACATGCTTCAACGTAAATTGCGCGGCTCTAAAATATGGTTGAGCTACTAATTAAAGATATTTCATAGAAGGCTGTCAGATTTTTCGGCGTTTAGACATATTTGCCAGGGGGGAAAGTACGTGTTGGAGAATACCCGTAGAACTTATGGTGTACTGCGAGAGTTGCCCAGTGAGCTCGACAGCAAAGCAAAGGACGACAATACCTCATACCGCGTTTCAAATAAGAAAGTTGTAGAGCGACTTTCAGCGGAGGAGCAACTCACCACCTCCTTGCTAGCCTTGCAACGGGCCGCGCAGTCGATAGAAAATGATCTGTCCAGCCGACAGACCAGTTATCAGCGCCGTCTTCATGGCGGGCTGAGAAGCCAGTTTTTATAAGCATTAAGGCAGGTGGCTGAAGGACGAGCCTTCAACTCAAGTTAATACAGGTTCAGTCACCTGACGCCTCCAGCCATGCCAGTATGCCTTGTCCGCTCATGTACCCACTGGCAAAGCACCCCGTTAACAAATACCCACCGGTCGGCGCTTCCCAATCGAGCATTTCCCCCGCACAAAAAACGCCAGGCACTTGCTTGAGCATCAGTCGTTCGTCCAATGTTTCAAAGGGTACGCCGCCTGCGGTACTGATTGCTTCATCCAGCGGTCGGGTTTGCACCAGTGTCAGGGGCAGCGCCTTGATATCCACAGCCAATTTCGCCGGATCATTGAAATGTCCAGCCGGTGCCAACTCGCGCAACAGCGCCGCCTTGACCCCATCCAAGCCCAACTGACTGTGCAGGTGCTTACTCATCGACCGCGAGCCGCGGGACTTGGCCAATGCCGTCTGTATTTTGTCCAGCGATTTACTCGGCAGCAGGTCGATATGCACCGTGGCTGAACCGTCGCGGTTGATCGCTTCACGAATGGGGGCCGACAGTGCGTAGATCAAACTACCTTCGATGCCCGTGGCAGTGATCACGCATTCACCGAGCCGAGGCAGGTCATCGGCCAGGCCAATGGCGACATTTTTCAACGGTGCCCCAGCGAATTTGCTGACCAGCAACTCACTCCAGGCTGACACGTCGAAACCGCAGTTGCTCGGTTGCAAGCGCACGTAGGTCACGCCTTTATCTTCCAGCAGCTTGAGCCAAGCCCCGTCAGAACCCAGGCGCGACCAACTGCCGCCACCCAGAGCGAGTAGCACAGCATCGCTGTGGACAACTTTGTCTCCGTCCGGGCTGTGTATAAGTAAGCCGCCTTCGGCAGTCCAGCCCAGCCAGCGATGCCGAGTGTGGATAACCACGCCTTGGTCCCTTAGCCGCTTAAGCCAGGCTCGCAGCAGGGGAGCGGCTTTCATGTCGGTAGGAAATACGCGCCCGGAGGTGCCGATAAAGGTTTCGATGCCCAGGCCGTGAATCCATTCGCACAACGCTTGCGCCCCGAACGCCCGCAGCAACGGTGCCATATGCGGCGCACGTTCGGCGTAGCGGGAGACAAACGCAGGGTAGTCCTCGGAGTGGGTGATATTCATCCCGCCCACACCGGCCAGCAGGAATTTGCGCCCCACCGAGGGCATGCCGTCGTACAGGTCCACCCGCACGCCTGCCTGGCTCAAGACCTCAGCGGCCATCAGCCCGGCGGGGCCGCCGCCGATAATGGTGACGTGATGAAAAGAGGTCTTGGGCATGGCAGGGCTACGGTCGCTTGAACAGGCCGAGCATTCTACCCGACGAAGGCGCGGTTGCCTGATCAAAAAACGTACACTTTCCTACAGACCATACGGCTGCTAGCTTGCAGCCGCTTACGCTCAAGTTATCCACAGGCCGTTCCACAGGCATTGTGGGTAACGCCCACAGTTCAGTGACAACCTGATGACGCCCATACCCGCTGGGCGCTGTGGTGCAGGATGCCGTGGCGGCGGGCCAGGGCCAGGCGGTCCTTGCTGTAGCCGCCGCCGATCACGCCCATCACCGGAATGTCGCGACCCAGGCAGTGGCGCATCACGCTTTCATCACGGGCGGCGACGCCCTCATCCGTCAGCTTGAGGTAACCGAGGGCGTCATCCTCGTGCACATCCACGCCGGCGTCGTACAGCACCAGGTCGGGCTGGTAGAGCGGCAACAGGTAGTTGAGCGTGTCGTCCACCACCTTGAGGTAGTCGGCATCGCCCATGCCTATGGGCAGCGGGATATCCCAATCACTCTGGGCCTTGCGCGCCGGAAAGTTTTTTTCGCAGTGCAGCGACACGGTGATGGCGTCCGGCGTGTCGTGGAGGATGCGAGCGGTGCCATCGCCCTGGTGCACGTCGCAATCGAAGATCAACACGCGATTGACCCGACCGCTGGCCAGCAGGTAATGGCTGATCACTGCCAGGTCATTGAAGATGCAGAAGCCCGCAGGGTAATCGTAGTGGGCGTGATGGGTGCCGCCGGCCAAATGGCAGGCCAGGCCATGTTCGAGGGCTTGTTCAGCCGCCAGTATCGAGCCGCCTACCGCGCGCACGGTACGCCGCGCCAGTGCTTCGCTCCAGGGCAGGCCGAGGCGGCGCTGATCTTCGCGGGACAATTGGCCGCTCATGTAGCGTTCGATATACCCAGGTTCATGGGCCAGGGCCAGAATGTCCGCCGGGCACAATTGCGGGCGCAACAATTGACTGTCTTGGGTCAAGCCAGTGTCCACCAGGTGGTCGCGCAGCAGACGAAACTTGTCCATGGGGAACCGGTGGTCTGCCGGGAACTCAGGGCTGTAGTCTTCGTGGTAGATCAATGGCAAAGGCATGGGATTTTCTGACGGGAACCTGCGAAGGATCTTAACAGCGCTGTACACTCACGCACATGGCAAGGGAGGGGGACCCATGGAGCCGATATTGCAATTGGAAAGTGCACGCCTGTTGATGCGCCAGTGGCGCGACAGCGACCTGCCGGACTTTGCGCGCATGTGCGCCGATCCGCAAGTAATGCGCTATTTTCCGGCCAGGTTGAGCCATCTGGAAAGCGCCGCATTGATCGGCCGTATTCGCGGGCATTTTGCGGAATACGGCTTCGGTTTTTGGGCCTTGCAGCGCAAGGATACCGGCGAATTTATCGGCCTGACCGGGCTGCAAAATGTCAGCTTCGAAGCCGGCTTTACACCGGCAGTGGAAATCGGCTGGCGCCTGGCCCGCGAACACTGGGGCCTGGGCTACGCCAGTGAGGCCGCCTGGACCGCGTTGCGTTGCGGCTTCGACCGTTTGCAACTGGATGAGGTTGTAGCCTTTACCACAGAGGCCAATCAGCCTTCACAAAAAGTCATGCAGGCCATCGGTATGCATTACGATCCGCAGGCAGATTTTGAACACCCTAAAGTCGCAGCCGGTGACCCGCTGCGCCCTCATGTTTTGTACCGCATCACCCGCGCCCAATGGTTGGACACGCTGCATGGATAAGCAGCCCGGAATGCTCTATTGATTGTAGGAGTTGCTCTATGAGCCAAGTATTGGAAGATCTGGTGGACTTGCTGACCCTGGAACCGATCGAGGAAAACCTCTTTCGCGGCCGCAGCCAGGACCTGGGCTTTCGCCAGTTGTTCGGCGGCCAAGTGCTCGGCCAGTCGCTGTCGGCGGCCAGCCAGACGGTAGAAGAAGCGCGGCATGTGCATTCCCTGCACGGTTATTTCCTGCGCCCTGGCGATGCAGCCTTGCCAGTGGTGTATTCGGTGGACCGCGTACGCGACGGCGGCAGTTTCAGCACTCGGCGGGTAACGGCGATCCAGAAGGGCAACCCGATCTTTACGTGCACCACCTCGTTCCAGTACGACGAACAAGGCTTCGATCACCAGACCACCATGCCGGTGGTGGTCGGCCCGGAAAACCTGCCCTCTGAGTTGGAGCTGACCAAGCAACGTGCGCACCTTATCCCCGAACACATGCGCGACAAGTTGCTGTGCCCCAAGCCCATCGAAGTGCGCCCGGTCACCGAAAAAGACCCGTTCAACCCGCAACCGTCCGATCCGGTCAAGTACGTGTGGTTTCGTGCCGATGGCGCCCTGGCGGACGCGCCGGCGCTGCATAAGTACCTGCTGGCCTACGCCTCGGACTTCGGCCTGCTGACGACTTCGTTGCTGCCCCATGGCAAGACCGTGTGGCAGAAAGACATGCAGGTCGCCAGCCTCGACCACGCGCTGTGGTTTCACGCTGACCTGCGCGCCGATGACTGGTTGCTGTATGCCATGGATAGCCCGTGGGCCGGCAACTCCCGGGGCTTTTCCCGTGGCAGCGTGTACAACCGCTCCGGGCAACTGGTGGCCTCGGTGACCCAGGAAGGTTTGATCCGCCATCGCAAGGACTGGGCATGAGCCTGTCGGACATTAAGCATTGGGTGTTCGACATGGACGGCACTCTCACGGTGGCCGTGCATGATTTTGCCGCCATCCGCGTGGCGTTGGATATTCCGACTGAGGACGACATTCTCACTCATCTTGCTGCGTTGCCCGCAGACGTTGCAGCAGCCAAGCATGCCTGGCTACTGGAGCATGAACGCGAGCTGGCACTCGGTTCGGTCGCGGCACAAGGGGCAGTGGACCTGGTGCGTGAATTGGCCGGGCGCGGTTATCGCCTGGGTATCCTGACCCGCAATGCGCGCGAGCTGGCCCATATCACCCTGGAAGCCATAGGCCTGGCGGACTGTTTTGCCATTGAGGATGTGCTGGGGCGTGATGATGCGCCGCACAAACCTGATCCGGGTGGTTTGTTGAAGTTGGCGACAGCGTGGAAGGTAGCGCCGAGTGAGATGGTGATGGTCGGGGATTATCGTTTTGACCTGGACAGTGGCCGGGCGGCGGGGACGAAGACCGTGTTGGTGAACCTGCCGGAGAACCCATGGCCGGAGTTGGCGGATTGGCATGCGGCAAACTGCGCTGTATTGCGCCGAATGATCTAGCCCAGACAATAGAGATCAAATGTGGGAGGGGGCTTGCTCCCGATTGCAGTGTGTCAGCCAGCCTATGTTTAGCTGGCACACCGCAATCGGGAGCAAGCCCCCTCCCACATTTTGATTGGGTTCCTTCAGGTGCTACTGGGCAAACAGCACCTTTTCTCCCTCTGGCGAAGTAAACATCTTATCCCCGTCATGCCCCACCCCCGGCACTTCCACCAGCTTGTGACTCAACTGCGGATGGCGCAGTTTGAGGTAGTCAAAGTAGTTGTGCCCACGAATCAGCCTATACGCACCCTGGGTTTCGGCCTCGCAGCCTTTATCCAATGCCGGGTGGTTGGGGTCGGTGTCTTGCTGGCCCAACAGATAAGTGATGTCGCGTGAAACGTAGGCCTGTTCCAGTTGCTGGGCGCCTCGCTCACCCACGTAATCCGGCAGGTTTTGCATGCCGTATTTCCAGTCGTTGAAGCTTGGGCAACTGGCCGTATCGAACGGCACCGGCCGCTGCGGGCTGAAGTAGGCGTAGGACGATGGGTTGGCCGCCACGTACCGCAGGCTGATGCCTTCGGTTTTCAGCAACGGGTGGTCATGGCCGGTGAGGGCGAAGCGTTGGACGACTTGGCCGCCACCGGAATGCCCGGCGATCACGATTTCTTTCAGCGCCGGGAACAGCTTGCGGTTGCCCAGGTGCTTGATGATCTGGTCCAGAACGCCATAAGAACTGACCTGCCCAGGCGCGGTGGAAGCTTCGCCAGCCATCCAGTCGTTGCCCTTCCAACGCAATACCTGATTGCCCAGATGGTTACGCTTCACGTCCGATTGATTCAGAAACTGCGGCGCGATCACCAGCGTAGTGCCGCCAACCCCGGCATGGGTGGCGGCGTCGATGCCGCTTTGCAGGTAGGTCTGCGCATTGCGCAGGCGGCCATGCACGATGATCAGCGCACGCGTGACCTTGGGCAGCGGCTGGCGCCAGTCCTGGCTCACGCCGAGGCTGAGGTCGCCGGCCTCCAGATGAAAGCGATCGGGGCTGACCACCTTAACGCCGTGTTCGGCCGCCAGGGTGCAGCAGGACACGAACACACCCAGCAGCAACCCCAATCGTTTGATCATTTAGAGACTCTTGGCCGCGAAGGTATCGCATTGAGAGATCTGACCCTGGGCGAAGCCGGTCTTGAACCAGCGCACGCGCTGGGCCGAGGTACCATGGGTAAACGAGTCCGGCACTACGCGCCCTTGGCCCTGTTGCTGCAAACGGTCATCGCCAATGGCGTTGGCCGCGTTCAGTGCCGCTTCGATATCACCCGGTTCCAGCCAGTTCAGGCGTTTCTGTGCGCGGTTGGCCCATACCCCGGCAAAGCAGTCGGCTTGCAGTTCCTGGCGTACCAGCAGGCCGCCATCGCCTTGCATCTGCCGACCTTGCTGGCGCGCTGCCTGGATCTTGGATGAGATGCCCAGCAGCGTTTGCACGTGGTGTCCGACTTCGTGGGCGATCACATAAGCCTGGGCGAATTCGCCGGATGCCTGGAAGCGTTGGGACATTTCCCGGAAGAAATCCAGGTCCAGGTACACCTGTTGGTCAGCCGGGCAATAGAACGGGCCGCTGGCGGAGGTGGCGCCGCCACAGGCCGAGTTCACCCGGCCACGGAACAGGATCAGCTTCGGGTTCTTGTAGGCCAGGCCGTTTTCCTGGAACACCTGGCCCCAGGTGTCTTCAGTGTCGCCCAGCACGGCGCGTACGAAATCGGCCTGCTGGTCGTTGGCCGGCGGCGCCTGGCGTGGCTGGGTGCTGACCGACGGTGCCTGCTCCATCTGGCCGCTCAACTGGCCGAGGATCTGCATCGGGTCCTGGCCGGTCAACCAGCCAATGCCCACGATCAACACGATCGCCGTCAGGCTCAGGCCCTTGCCGCCGCCAAAGCGCATGCCGCCACCGCCACCACCACTGTCATCGCGGGCATCCACCACGTTGTCGCTGCGTCGGCCTTTTTTCCATAGCATGGGAGCAATCCTCTGTGTGCTAACCGTGAGTGATTATGGTCGGTATTAACGGCAATAGCCTTCGCCGGTGGCGACGATCAGGCAGTCTTTTTTATCCGCCAGCCATTTCAGGCCAGTGGTGACACCGTCGCCGGCGCGCAACAGGTGTGGGCCGTCGGGGCGGGTGAAGGCGATACCGTCTTCGGCGGCTTCACCTTTGAAGGTGCCGGAGGCATCGGCATCGAGGCCGTATTGCATGGTGAGAAGGTAGTGGCCGCGGCCAATGCTGTCGTCTTTGGCGATGGTCAGGTTCAAGCCTTCGACGCCGATCCACTTACCAACCCATTGATCGGTCGGGGGCGTTTCCGGCACCAGGGCCGCCTGTACAGAGGGGGGCGCAGGTTTGGGCGCTTCCTTGGCTTTATCGCAGGCGGCAAGCAGGGCGACAGCAGAAAGAGCAAAGAGGATTTTTTTCATAGCGGCAAGGCCTTGATTAAAAAGTGTGCAACGCCGGGGCGAGCGTGCAGGGTTGGACTCGATTGCGGTGATTTAGTGCGCTGTTCGCCCACTGTTTGGTTATGCTCTCGGGGCAGACCCATGCCCGGCTGCTAGATTACTCGGTTGAGTGCTACCGCGTTGAACTCGCCACGCAAGAGAATTCCATGACTGTCAGTACCCCGCTTTCCGGCGTCAACCATCCCTTCAAAGGCATCCTGCTGATTGTGCTGGCGACGTTCCTGTTCTCCAGCCATGACGCCTTGTCCAAATACCTGGCCGGGTTCTACCCCATCGTGATGGTGGTGTGGGCGCGCTACCTGGTGCACACCTTGCTGATGGCCGGGATCTTCCTGCCGCAATCGGGCTTGCGTGTGCTGCGCAGCAAGCGGCCGGGCATGCAGGTGGTGCGCGCCTTGTGCCTGTTGGGCACCAGCTTGTTTTTCACCGCGGCGCTGCATTACATCCCGTTGGCGGAAGCCACGGCGGTCAACTTTCTCGCGCCGATCCTGGTGACGGCGCTGTCGGTGCCGCTGCTGGGTGAGCACGTCACACGCGGTCAATGGCTGGCGGTGATTTGCGGCTTTATCGGGGTGCTGGTGATCATTCATCCCGGCGGCGAACTGTTCACGCCGGCGGTACTGTTGCCCTTGTGTTCGGCGACGTTCTTCTGCTTCTACCAGCTGCTTACGCGCATCCTCAGTAAGTTCGATACGCCCACCACCAGCAACTTCTTCGCCGGGTTATGCAATACCTTGGTGATGAGCGCCATGGTGCCGTTCTTCTGGCAGGTGCCGAGCTTGTGGCACGCTGTGTTGATGCTGGCGCTGGGGACTTGCGGGATGACCGCGCATCTGATGCTCACCCAGGCGTTCCGCTTCGCGGCGCCGGCCTTGCTGGCGCCGTTCGGTTATTGCCAGATCGTGTTCGCGGGGTTGTTGGGCTGGCTGGTGTTCAGTCATACCCCCGATACAACCACGGTGGTCGGCATCGGGGTGATCTGCATGAGCGGGTTGGCCGCTGCCTGGCAGCAGCGGCGGCGTTGATTAGACGTCTACCGTCGGAATCTTGCGCGGCGCCATGAAGTACATCCATACCAGCGCGATGAAGTACATCGCCGGGATCAGGGTGAACAGCACGGTGTAGTTGTTATTGGTCACGGTGAGGATGTGACCTACGACCTGAGTCATGAACATGCCGCCAATGGCCGCGCACATCCCGCCGAAACCGAACACCGTGCTCATCATGTGCTTGGGCGTGTAGTCCATCACCAGGCTCCAGATGTTGGCGGTCCAGGCTTGGTGCGCGCCGATGGCCAGGGAGATGGCGAACACCGCGACCCACAGCTGGCTGGAACCGGCCGCCATGATCACACCGACGATGCAGCAGGCAAACAGCAGCATCGACAGCAAGCGGGCCTTGATCGAGTTCATCCCACGACCGATCAGGAACGATGACAGGATCCCACCCCCCACGCTGCCGAAATCGGCGGTCAGGTAGATGATGATCAGCGGAATGCCCATTTGCGTCACGTTGATGCCCAGGTTGTATTGCTGGTTCAAGAACGGCGGCAGCCAGTACAGGTAGAACCAGAACACCGGCGCGGTCAGCGAGTAGGCGAGGGCGAAGGCCCAGGTGCCGCGCATGCGCAGGATGCGGCTGAATGGCACGCGGGGTTGTTCCGGCTCGACTTGCTGTTGCACGTAGTCCAGTTCGGATTGTTTGACGGTGGGATGGTCTTCCGGGTTGTAGTACTTCAGCCCCCAGAACAACAGCCAGATGCCGCCGAGTGCCGACATGCACAGGAACGCTGCCTGCCAGCCCCACACGTGCAGGATCAACGGCAGCAGCATCGGCGTCATCATCGCGCCGACGTTGGTACCGGCGTTGAAGATACCGGTGGCGACCGCACGCTCACCGGCGGGGAACCACAGGCGGGTGGTCTTGACGCAAGCCGGATAGTTGGCGGCTTCGGTCAGCCCGAGGATAAAGCGGCAGACCATAAAGCCCACCGCCGAGGTGGCCAGGCCGTGGGCGCCAGTGGCCAGGCTCCACAACAGCACGGCGCAGAAGAACACGCGCTTGACGCCGACCCGGTCGATCAAGCGGCCTTGCAGCACAAAGCCAATGGCGTAGCCGACCTGAAACCAGAAGTTAATGTTGGCGTAGTCCATCGCCGTCCAGCTCATTTCCTTGGCGAGGATCGGCTGCATGACGCCGAGGGCGGCGCGGTCGATGTAGTTCAGAGTGGTGGCGAAGAACACCAGGGCCAGCATGCCCCAGCGCGTTTTACCCACGGCCAGGGCGCCGCGGATCTTGTCGCCGATGCCGGCGTGCGGGTTGCCCGGGCGCGCGGCCAGGGCTGGGTTTTGCAGAGGCATGAGGTCGTACCCGTTTTTTGAAATTTTTATGGTGTGTTCTGGGTCTTGTTACTTGAACGAGTTGCCCGGTCGATGGTGCGCAGTGGTTAAAAAGTCGTCAATTCGCCAAAGGGGCATAGTGTTCGATAATCGCACCAAAAACTAACCGGTTCGTACATTTTAATTGCTGCATGTAGGCTGGGGGCGAATAATTTGTCACAAACAACAATCGCCGGGAGTCATCCATGCAACGTTCCATTGCCACTGTTTCGTTGAGCGGCACCTTGCCGGAAAAGCTCGAAGCTATTGCCGCCGCCGGGTTTGATGGGGTGGAAATATTCGAGAACGACTTGTTGTATTACGACGGCAGCCCCCGCGAAGTTAGACAGATGTGCGCTGACCTGGGCATCGCCATCACCCTGTTCCAACCGTTTCGCGACTTCGAAGGTTGCCGCCGCGACCGCCTGGCGCGCAACCTGGAGCGCGCCGAGCGCAAGTTTGACCTGATGCATGAACTGGGCACCGACCTGGTGTTGGTGTGCAGCAATGCGTCGGCCGATTGTGTGGGCGACGAAAATATTTTACTCGATGACCTGGGCCTGCTGGCCGAACATGCCGGCAAGCGTGGCCTGCGCATTGGTTATGAAGCGTTGGCCTGGGGCAAGCATGTGAACACCTGGCAGCAGGTGTGGAACCTGGTGCGCAAGGTCGACCACCCGAACCTTGGTGTGTTGCTCGATAGTTTTCACACGCTGTCGCTCAAGGGCGACCCGAGCGGCATCGCCCAGATCCCGGGCGACAAGATCTTCTTTGTGCAAATGGCTGATGCGCCGATCCTGGCCATGGATGTGCTGGAGTGGAGCCGGCACTTCCGTTGCTTCCCGGGCCAGGGCGAATTTGACCTGGCCGGTTTTCTGGCACCGATTATCCAGAGCGGCTACACCGGGCCATTGTCCCTGGAGATTTTCAACGATGGCTTTCGCGCCGCGCCGACCCGCGCGAATGCGGCGGATGGCTTGCGTTCGCTGCTGTACCTGGAAGAGAAAACCCGTCAGCGCCTGGCCGAGGAGCAGCCCACCCAGCCCGTCGATATCCTGTTTGAAACCCCGGCGGCCAGTGAATACGACGGCATCGAATTCCTGGAGTTTGCCGTGGATGAAAGCCTTGGCGCCAAGCTCACCCATTGGCTGCAGCGCCTGGGTTTCGCCAAGGCCGGCCAGCATCGCTCCAAGAATGTAAGCCTGCTGCGCCAAGGCGACATCAACCTGATCCTCAATTGCGAGCCTTATTCCTTCGCCCACAACTTTTTCGAGGCCCATGGCCCTTCCTTGTGTGCCACGGCGATTCGGGTCAAAGACAGCGCCAAGGCCCTGGAGCGGGCGGTGGCCTTCAAAGGGCAGCCGTATCGCGGCCTGGTCGGCCCCAACGAGCTGGAATTAGCCGCGGTACGTGCGCCGGATGGTAGCCTGATTTACCTGGTCGACCCCAGTGAAGGCGGGCTCTACGATACTGACTTCAACCTGCAACCGGCCTCTGTCGCCAGCGGTGGCTTGCTGCGCATCGACCATATGGCCATGGCCTTGCCGGCCGACAGCCTCGACAGTTGGGTGCTGTTCTACAAGAGCCTGCTGGATTTCGAAGCCGATGACGAAGTGGTGTTGCCCGACCCGTACGGCCTGGTGAAAAGCCGTGCGTTGCGCAGCCGTTGCAGCTCGATCCGCCTGCCATTGAATATTTCCGAAAACCGCAACACCGCGATTTCCCACGCACTTTCAAGTTATCGTGGTTCGGGGGTACATCACATTGCCTTCGATTGCGCGGATATTTTCGCCGAAGTACGTCGGGCGAAGGAGGCCGGGGTGCCGTTGCTGGATATTCCGCTCAACTATTATGACGACTTGGCGGCACGCTTCGATTTTGACGATGAGTTTCTCAGCGAGTTGGCGTACTACAACGTGCTGTACGATCGCGACTCCCAGGGCGGTGAGTTGTTTCATGTGTACACCGAGCCGTTCGAAGGGCGGTTTTTCTTCGAGATCATCCAGCGCAAGAACGGCTATGCCGGCTATGGCGCAGCCAACGTGGCAGTGCGTTTGGCCGCGATGGCCAAGTCGCGCAGCGGTGCGGTGCGCCAGGCGCGTTTATAACTGCCGGCCGGGTGCTTCCTTCGGCGAGCGCCGCAGCCCATAATCAGCGCCTGCACAACAATGGCTGTGAGCGCCCCATGACCTCGAGTCCCGATCTTCCCGCGGTGTCAGACGCACCGCGTAAGAGTCGTAAGAACAACCCGGAAAAGACCCGCGAGAATATTCTCCAGGAAGCTATTGTCGAGTTTGTTCAGCAGGGCCTGGCCGGTGCCCGCGTGGATGCCATCGCCGAGCGCATCCACACCTCCAAGCGCATGATCTATTACTACTTCGGCAGCAAGGAGCAGTTGTACGTCGAGGTGCTGGAGAAGCTCTACGGCGATATTCGCAACACCGAGACCCGCATGAACCTCACCGCCCTGGAACCGCGTGAAGCGATTCGCCGGCTGGTGGAGTTCACGTTTGATCACCACGACCAGAACGTGGATTTCGTACGCATCGTCAGCATTGAAAATATCCACAACGCCGAGTACGTCAAACGCACCGACACCATCAAGGCGATGAACAGCAAGATCCTTGAGGGGCTGGGTGAGACCTTGCGCCGTGGCGCCGAATTGGGGTTGTTTCGTGAAGGGCTCGAGCCGTTGGACGTGCACCTGCTGATCAATTCGTTCAGCTTTTACCGGGTATCCAACCGGCATACCTTCAGTGAGATCTTCCAGATCGAACTGTCGGACGAGGCGATCAAGCAGCGGCATCGGGAGATGATTTGCGAGTCGGTGTTGCGCTACCTGCAGGCCTGAGTTCAGCGCAGGGCCAATGTGGGAGGGGGCTTGCTCCCGATAGCGGTCTGTCAGCCAAGCATGTGCTGACTGATACACCGCAATCGGGAGCAAGTCGAATCGTCGCACCGCCCCTCCCACATTTGAACTCTGTTTCGGCAGTCAGCCATTCATGCTCTGGAAGTGCGCCAGCATTCGATCGGCGTCCGGCACTTGGCCGCAGAACAACTCAAACGCCTTCACCGCCTGAAACACCGCCATATTGCCGCCATCCAGGGTACGGCAGCCCAAGGCGCGGGCATCGCGCAGCAGCTCGGTTTCCAGTGGGAAATATACGATCTCAGCCACCCACAGTTCTGTGCGCAACAACGCAGCTGGCACCGGTGTCCCGGGCAGCTTGGTCATGCCCATCGGCGTGGTATTCACTAACCCATCGGTCTCGGCCATCGCATTTTCCAGATGAGTGCCGACCTGGGCGCGACCGGGCCCGAAACGCTGCGCAAGGTTATCGACAAGGTCGTGGGCACGGGAGGCGTCCACATCGAAAATGGTCAAGTGCTCAACACCTTCTGCCAGCAGCGCATGGCTCACCGCCGCCCCTGCGCCGCCGGCACCCATCTGCACGACGTGCCGGCGGGCGACGTCATGCAAGTTGCGGCGAAACCCTTCAGCGAACCCCAGGCAGTCGGTATTGTGGCCGATCCGTTTACCGTCCTTGAACACCACCGTGTTGACTGCACCAATGCCTCTGGCTTCGTCGGATAAGTCATCGAGCAACGGTAGGATCGCCTGCTTGCACGGGTAGGTAATGTTCAGCCCGTTGAAGTGCATCAATTCGGCGGCCCGCAGCAGGTCGGGCAGGGCATTGAGGTCCAGTCGCAGCGGCTCAAGGTCGATCAGTCGATACAGGTAGCGCAAGCCCTGAGCGTCGCCTTCCTCTTCATGCAGCGCCGGGGTGCGGGAGGCCTGGATACCGGCGCCGATCAGGCCGGCGAGAATGCGTGATTTCATCAAGCGCGTCCCTTCAGCGTATGGCTGAAATGCTCCAGGGCCAGGTGGTAGCCGTGGCTGCCAAACCCGGCCAGCACCGCCTGGGCGATAGGGGATACAAACGAGTGATGACGAAAAGCCTCGCGGGCATGCACGTTGGATAAATGCACTTCGATCACTGGCACTTCACTGGCCACCAGTGCATCGCGGATCGCGACCGAGGTGTGGGTCCAGGCTGCCGGGTTTATCACGATACCAGCGCAGCGGGCGCGGGCACCGTGGATCCAGTCGAGCAGTTCGCCCTCATGGTTGGTCTGACGAAACTCGATTTTCAGCCCGAGCTTGTCTGCGCTGCGACCACACAGGGCGGCGATGTCGGCCAGGGTTTCGTGGCCATAAGTAGCGGGCTCGCGGGTGCCAAGCAGATTGAGGTTGGGGCCGTTGAGCACCAGCACGATGGGCGGCATAGAGGGTTCTCCACAGTTTCTTATTGGTTGTGGAGACAAAATGTACTGGATGGTTAATTTGGTCAATTGTCGGCAGCGGTTCCGTTCGATTATCGAACCGTTAATCAATGCTACGGCACATGGCAATCAGATTAGATATCAATTGAAAATCATTCTCGACAACGCTTAAGATGCCCGCCTGTTTCCTTAACATTCCAGGGAGTCGGTTTGTCGGACGTGGATCTCAAGGGCTTGTTTCTCAAGCATGCCGATACGCTGCGCGGGTATCTGGCCCGCAAGGTACGGGACCCGCAATTGGCCGCCGACCTGGTGCAGGAGAGTTTCCTGCGCCTGGCGCAAAAGCCGGCCGGCGAGCGCATCGACAACTCCCAGGGCTATCTCTATCGAACGGCGAGCAATCTGCTGATCGACCATATTCGCCAGGAGGCACGGCGCAAGACTGACACCGTGCCCCACGAGGCGCTGGCCGAGATTGAAGATGACGTGGCCGGGTTGGAGGCTCAGGCAATGGCGCAGCAACAGCGACAGGCGTTGAAGCAGGCACTGGCAGAGTTGCCGGAGCGCACCCAGCAGATTTTCCGCTTGAACCGTATCGAAGGCATGACCCACGCCCAGGTCGCCCAGCACCTGGACATCAGCGACAGTTCCGTGCAAAAGCACCTGGCCAAGGCCCTGGCGTATGTGATGCAGCGCCTGCAGGAAGACGAGGTGAAGCCATCCGACGAATGAATTACCGAAAAATGCCAGGCCAGGCGTCACAGCGTCTATATAACGAAAATTCGAGATTCACACGTGAATAGCCAAGGTCCGCAACAGCACAGCATTACCGAGGAGGCGGCCGAGTGGGCGGTGCGCCTGCACGCCGGTGCCTTGAGCGAACAGGAACAGGCCGAGTTGCGCCAATGGATCGCCCGCGACAGTCGTCACGAAGCGGCCTTGCGCTTTGCCGAGCAGACCTGGGCGGCGCTGGGAGACGTGCACATAGGCGAGCCTGTGCATCGACCGCGCCCAGCCGCAGTGGCTACCCCCGTACGCCGTTCCAGGCGCCGAAGGCCGTGGCAGCGTGTGGCCGCCGCCGCGCTGGTCGCAGTGGTAGCGGGTGCCGGCTGGATGCGCGGGCCGGATGTATTGCTGCGCATGCAGGCCGACTACGTCACGGGCAAAGGTGAAGTGCGCACGGTGCACCTGGCCGACGGCAGTACCGTGGAGCTCGATTCCGCCAGTGCTATTCGCCTGGATTACGATGGGGTACAGCGGGGCATCAGCCTGCTTCAGGGCTCAGCGGTATTTGACGTGGCGCCAATGGCGGGCGAAGAGACCCGGCCCTTCGTGGTGCACAGCGCCGCGGGCCAGACCCGGGCATTGGGCACGCGGTTTGTGGTCGAGCACGAGGGTGACAGTCAAGCCTGGGTCGGCGTGTTGCAGCACAGCGTCGAGGTGTCAGTGCAGGCTTCACCGGAAAATGGCACGGCCAAGCGTATCCTCGAGCAAGGCCAGGCTGCGCGTTACAACCCCCAGGACGGTGTGCTCAGCCTTGATCAGCTTGATGTTGATCGCGCCACCAGTTGGCGGCGCGGTATGTTGATCTTCGATCGGCAGCCGTTGGCCAAGGTTATCGAGCAACTCAACCGTTACCGCCCCGGGCGTGTGGTATTGACCAACCCGGCGTTGGGCGAGCGTGAAGTCAGCGGCGTATTCCGCCTCGACATGCTCGACACCGCCCTCGGCACCTTGACCCGGGAGCTCCAAGTGCAACGCCTGGATCTGGCCGGCCTCAGCCTGATCTACTGATCTTTCCCCTTTAAAACCGCTGCCCTTGTAGGGGCGAGCTTGCTCGCGAAAACCCGAGGGCAGCGCGTTTTCGTTGACGTTTTTCGCGAGCAAGCTCGCTCCTGCAAAAAAATATTACTGACTTCCCGCGCCTCGCACGTCTTGCTAGGTGAGAAGCATTCGCATAAACAAAAAAGCTCAGCGCAGGGATCACACACATGTCAGCACTCACCAAGGGGCGTATCACCGGCAGTCGGTTGGCCCTGGCCATTCACCTGGGGGTGTTGGCCGTCGCCGCGCCGGTCCATGCCGTGGAACCTGCGGCCGGTGCCGCCCAATCCGCGGTGCTGCGGTTCGATATCCCTGCGCAATCGCTCGGCAGTGCGGTGTTGGCTTTCGCCGACCAGGCCGGGCTGCAAGTGCTGTTCGACAGTCAACGCCTGCAAGGCCTGAGCAGCACCGCGCTCAAGGGTAGCTTTGGCGTGCAGGAAGGGCTTGGCCGCCTGCTGGGGGCCGCGCCGGTTGAATACCGCTTTACCGGGGAGCGCCAGGTCACCTTGAACCGGGTTGAGCAACAGGCCGGTGCCCTGGCCTTGGCGACCACTACAGTCACCGGCCTGCATAAGCAGGACTGGGTGTATTCAACCCCGCGCTCGGTGAGCGTGGTCGGTCGCGAACAGTTGGACCGCAACCCGCCTCGGCATGCCGCCGAGATGCTTGAAGAGGCGCCTGGGGTCTACTCCGCCGTCAGCCAGCAAGACCCAGGGCTGTCCGTGAATATCCGCGGTATCCAGGACTATGGCCGGGTCAATATGTCTGTCGATGGCATGCGCCAGAATTACCAGCAGAGCGGTCACCAGCAACGCAATGGCACGTTGTATGTCGACCCGCAATTGTTGTCCGAAGTCGTGATCGAAAAGGGCGCGACCTCCACCCAGGGCGGTGCGGGCGTGATTGGCGGGGTGGCCAACTTTCGTACGGTGGAGGCCGCTGACTTGCTCAAGGGCGGCAAGGAAATCGGCGGGCGCATTCGCCTCACCTCAGGGTTGGGCGGGCGCAGCAACGGTACCCATTTCATCGGCAGCTCGGCGTTTGCCGTGGGCACCGATGTGTGGGACATGCTGGTGGCCGCCAGTGAGCGTCACCTGGGCGATTACAACCCTGGCACCAAGGGCAGCATTGGCGAGTTGCGTACCGGCGCGGCGTTCATGCCGGCCAGTGAAGAGCGCATCAAGAACACCACCGTGGCCTATTCGGGTTCGGTGATGCGTTCGCGCCTGCTCAAGCTGGGGCTGAACCTGCCGTCTGAGCAGCGTTTGCAACTGAGTTACCTGGCCACCGACGTCGACTACGACGACGTCAACATGATGACCGCCGAAAAGGCGCAGTTATGGGAAAAGCTCGGCAGCAGCGACGTCAGGGCACAGAACGTTGCGCTGGATTACAGCTATGCGCCGGACAACCCGCTGATCGACTTCAAGGCCAAGCTCTACTACGTAGACACCCGCAATGAGCAATCCACCCTGGCCCGGGGTATCAACAAGGCTTACGACGTCACCTATCAAACCAATACCTACGGCTTGCAGGCGCAGAACATTTCGACCTTTGCTCTGACGGAACTGGCCGCACTCAAGGCCAACTATGGGCTGGAGTTTTTCTACGACAAGGTACGGCCGGATTCCAATCAGGCCGTGGAAGCTGGCTCTGCGGTGAAGGCCTCGGCAGCCGAAAGCATCACGCCCAAGGGCGACCGTGCGATGGGCAGCGTGTTCGGGCGCCTGGATTTCGACTACGACGGTTGGCTGAACCTCAACGCCGGCTTGCGTTATGACCGCTATCGGCTGCGCGGCGAAACCGGCTTGAACACCCGCACGTTCATCATCGGCACCACCCGCCAGATCGGCGTGCCGGTGAACTACGACGTGGATCGCGAGGAAGGTCGCTTCTCGCCGACCTTCGGCCTGTCGATCAAGCCAGGCGTGGATTGGCTGCAACTGTTCGCCACCTACGGCAAGGGCTGGCGCCCGCCAGCGGTGACCGAAACCATGGTCAGCGGCCGGCCCCATGGCGGTGGTTCGGAGTCGATTCTGCCCAACCCCTACCTCAAGCCGGAGCGATCCACCGCGTGGGAAGTGGGCTTCAATGTGCTCAGGGAAGACCTGCTGTTCGCCGAGGATCGCGTGGGCATGAAGGTGTCCTACTTCAACACCCGGGTCGATGATTTTTCCTATATGGCCCTGGGCGTACAGCCGCCCGGTTATGGCAACGTCAATATCGGCAGTGCAGCGTATGTGAACAACCTGGAGACCACACGTTTTCGTGGTCTCGAATACCAGCTCGATTACGACGCCGGGTTTGCCTACGGCCAGTTCAACTACACGCGCATGCTCGGCAGCAACAAATTCTGTAGCAAGACCGCCTGGCTCGGCGGCGTGACCAAGACCCAGAAACGCCCGGGCAACCGTGCGCCGGTGGACGCGATGGTGCCGGACGACGCGGCCAATGCCGGCGTGGGCTGCAGCGCGATCCTGGGCTCCTCCGAACACATGCCCATGGACCGCGGCACCGCGACCCTGGGCGCACGGTTCTTCGAACGCAAGCTGGATGTGGGCGTCCGCGCCCGCTACAGCGCCGGTTATTACGTCAAAGGCGGCGCCGGGGTGACCACTTCGCAAACCGGCGTCTACCCCGCCGACTGGAAGCCGTACACCGTCTACGACCTGTACGGCAGCTATCGCGCCACCGACCAGTTGACCCTGCGTCTGGCCATGGAAAACGTCACCGACCGCGCCTACCTGGTGCCGTTGGGCGATGTGCTGGCCTTCACCCTGGGGCGCGGGCGCACCTTGCAGGGCACCGTTGAATATCAGTTCTGACCGCTTTTGCCCAGTGACGGGCAAAACCACAGCAGGCACTGGCTTGCTGCGGAGTGACTACCCCATGACTTGGAGTTTTGCATGAGCATTTCTATTTCATACAGCACGACCTACGCCGCTAGCACCGTTGCCCAGTATCTGAGCGATTGGTCGGCCTACTTCGGTGATCTCAACCACCGTGAAGGTTCGGTCAAAGAGGGTGTGAACACCGGTGGTTTCAATCCTGGACCGTTCGATGGCACTCAATACGGCGTTTCGAGCAGTGTCAGTGATGCCGCCGTGGTCGCCGAAGGCAGCCTGCATTACACCTTGTTCAATCCGCCGACTCACACGCTGTGGGGTTCGCTCGACGCTCTGACCCTGGGCGACACCCTGGCCGGTGGCGCAAGCAGCGGTGGCTACAGCATCGCCAACCAGGAAGTCAGCTTCACCAACCTGGGCCTGTCGAGCCTGCAGTCCGAAGGCCGTGACGGCCAGGTGCACAAAATCGTGTACGGCCTGATGAGCGGTGACAGTTCGGCATTGGCTTCGGCCATCGATACCTTGCTCAAGGGCATCGACCCAAGCCTGTCGGTCAATTCCACCTTCGATCAACTGGCCGCGGCCGGTGTGGCACATCAGGACTCGGCTGCATTCGCCGCAGCCGATGTGGGTCTGGTCGGCATTCAGGACGCGCCTCAAGACTTCGCCATGGCCGCCTGATGCATAAAAGCCGGTGGAGGATCACGCCTTCATCGGCCTTGCGAATCCAGTGGGCACGCCGCAGGTGCTGTCAACGCACCGGGCGGGCCCTTGCTCGACTCTTCAATGGAACAACCACCATGACTCGGCCCGGTGCCAAGCGCACGAATGAGATGCTGGCTGCACTGACGGCCTATAAAAGTGCCTTCTTCAACATCGGCCTGTTCTCGGCGGTGATCAACCTGCTGATGCTGGCTCCGGCGCTGTATATGTTGCAGGTGTATGACCGGGTATTGGCCTCGGGCAACCAGATGACGCTGCTGATGCTGACGCTGATGATCCTCGGCCTGTTCGGCTTGATGGGGGCGCTGGAGTGGGTGCGCAGTCAGGTGGTGATTCGCCTCGGCACGCAGATGGACATGCGCTTGAACCAGCGTGTCTTCGACGCCGCCTATGAAGCGCAGCTCAAGGGCGGCACCCAGGCCGCGGGCCAGGCACTGCACGATCTGACCACCTTGCGCCAGTTCGCCACCGGCCAGGCGTTGTTCGCCTTTTTCGATGCGCCATGGTTTCCGGTGTACCTGTTGGTGATCTTCCTGTTCCACCCCTGGCTGGGCCTGCTGGCGCTGGGCGGTGCGCTGCTGTTGATTGCCTTGGCCTGGGCCAACCATCATGTCAGCCAGGCGCCAATGGCCCTGGCCAGCCAACTGTCGATCAGCGCCAGCCAGCAGGCCACAGCCAACCTGCGCAATGCCGACACCATCGAAGCCATGGGCATGCTCGCGACCTTGCGCGGGCGCTGGTTCAGCCAACACCAGGCATTTCTGGCGCAGCAGAACCTGGCCAGTGAAAAGACTGCCGTGGTTACCGCCTGGTCCAAGGGCGTACGCCTGGCCCTGCAATCCCTGGTACTGGGTTTGGGCGCCTGGTTGGCGGTCAACGGCGACATCACCCCGGGGATGATGATTGCCGGGTCGATCCTGATGGGCCGGGTGCTCAGCCCCATCGACCAGTTGATCGGCGTGTGGAAGCAATGGAGTTCGGCGCGCCTAGCCTATGAACGCTTGTCGCTGATGCTCCAGGATAACCCGGCACGCCCGGTACGCATGAGCCTGCCGGTGCCCATGGGCCAGGTGAGCGTGGAACAGATCAGCGCCTGCGCCCCTGGCAGCCGCCGGCCGGCGCTGGCCAACCTGGGTTTCAGCCTGCCAGCGGGTGACGTACTCGGTGTTATCGGCCCGTCGGGCTGCGGCAAGTCGACCTTGGCCCGGGTGCTGGTGGGCGCCTGGGCACCGATGGCCGGCAAGGTGCGCCTCGATGGCGCCGACCTGGCCCTGTGGGACAAGCAGCAACTGGGTCCGCATATCGGTTACTTGCCCCAGGACATCCATTTGTTCGCCGGCAGCATCGCGCAAAACATCGCGCGCTTTGAAACGGTGGAAGCCGACAAAGTCCTCGCTGCGGCACAAATGGCCGGCGTGCATGAGCTGATCCTGCAACTGCCCCAAGGCTACGACACCCTGCTGGGCGAAGGCGGAGCGGGTTTGTCCGGTGGGCAAAAACAACGCGTCGCCCTGGCGCGTGCGCTGTACGGCCTGCCGGCGCTGATTGTGCTGGATGAGCCCAACGCCAATCTCGACGAAGTGGGCGAGCAGGCGCTGCTGCAAGCCATCGCCCAGCTCAAGCAACAGCGCCGCACCCTGATCCTGATTACCCACAAGCCCAACGTGCTGAGCCTGACCGACCAGTTGCTGATCCTCAAGGACGGCCAGATGCAGGCCTTTGGCCCGACGGCGCGGGTATTGGAAGCGCGGCAGAAACCTTTGGCGAGCAAGCCGGTATCGACCATGAGCATGAGCTACCGCCTCGGTGAAGGGAAACACGCATGAGCCAGAGTAAACCCGCATGGGTCAGTGAACAGCCGCACAACGTGCTGGCGCTGGATGACCAGAAATACTCGCGCCTGGGCTGGTGGCTGGTGCTCGGGGGCTTTGCGGGGTTCCTCGGCTGGGCAGCATTGGCACCGTTGGACAAGGGCGTGGCCGTACCGGGCAAGGTCATGGTCTCGGGCCATCGCAAGACGGTGCAGCACCCGGCGGGCGGGATCGTCGAGCGTATCGAGGTGCGTGACGGTGACCGGGTCAGTGCCGGCCAAGTGTTGTTGCGCTTGAAGGAAACTCCGTTACGCGGGCAGATGCAGTCGCTGCGCAGCCAATACCTGGCGTCCCTGGCCAGCGAGGCGCGCTTGAGTGCAGAAAGCGAAGGTTTGCCGGCCATCGAGTTTGCACCTGAGCTGCTGGCCGATCCTGAAGCCGCCTCCACCCTGAGTCTGCAACGCCGGCTGTTCGAAAGCCGTGCCCAGGCACTGGCCACCGAACAGGCGGGCCTGCGCGAAACCATCGCCGGCTTTGAGGCGCAAATGCGCGGTACGCGGGATTCCCAGGCAAGCAAAGTGCAACAGCGGGCGGCGTTGAATGAACAACTGCAGGGCCTGCGTGAGTTGGCGCGCGACGGCTACATCCCACGCAATCGCCTGCTTGACAGCGAGCGGTTGTACGCGCAAATCGATGGCGCTATCGCCGAGGATGCTGGACGCATCGGCCAGATGCAGCGCCAGGTGCTGGAATTGCGTTTGCGCATCCGCCAGCTCGGTGAAGACTTCCAGAAAGACTTGCGCGGCCAGTTGGCCGAGACCCGCACTCGCAGCGACGACCTGCGCAATCGCCTGGCCTCGGCTGAGTTTGAACTGGCCAACAGCCTGGTACGCGCACCGGCATCCGGCGTGGTGGTGGGGCTGGAGGTGTACACCGAGGGCGGCGTGATCAAGCCCGGCCAGGCCCTGATGGACATCGTGCCCCAGGGCGAGCCGCTGCTGGTGGAAGCACGGGTGCCGGTGCAGATGATCGACAAGGTGCACCCCGGGTTGCCGGTGGAATTGATGTTTTCGGCGTTCAACCAGTCCACTACGCCACGGGTGGCGGGTGAAGTCACGCTGGTGTCCGCCGACCGTCAGGTCGATGAGCGCACCGACGAGCCGTACTACACGTTGCGGGCCCAGGTCAGTGCGGCCGGCATGCAGCAACTGGACGGCGTGCAGATCCGCCCGGGCATGCCGGTGGAAGCCTTCGTCAAGACGGGCGAGCGCTCGATGCTCAACTACCTGTTCAAGCCCTTGCTGGACCGCACCCATATGGCCCTGGTGGAAGAATGAAGGCGTTGCTGTTCACCCTCTGTTTCAGCTGTACATCGGCCGCGCAGGCCTTGGGTTTGTTGGACGTTTATGACTTGGCCCTGCGCAATGATCCAACTTTTCAGGCCGCGATCCAGGAGCGTGAAGCCGGTGAAGAAAACCGCGTGATCGGGCGGGCGGCCCTGCTGCCGAACCTGTCTTGGAATTACAACAATTCGCGCAATGAATCGGAAGTGACCCAGAGCACCGCGCTCGGCAATGTCACCAGCGACCGTAACTATCGCAGCTACGCCTCGACCCTGACCTTGCAGCAACCGCTGCTGGATTACGAAGCCTACGCACGCTTTCGCCAAGGCACGGCCCAGGCGCTGATGGCTGATGAGCGCTTTCGCGGCAAGAGCCAGGAACTGGCGGTGCGGGTGCTGGGCGCCTACAGCCAGGCGTTGCTGGCCCAGGAGCGCATCGAGTTGAGCCGAGCGCAGAAACGCGCCTATGCCGAACGTCTGCAACTCAATGATCGCCTGCTCAAAGGCGGTGAAGGCACGCGCACCGATGTGCTCGAAACCCAGGCGCGCCTGAGCCTGGCCCAGGCCGAGGAAATCGAGTCCCTGGATGCCCAGGACAGCGCCTTGCGCGAGCTGGAGGCCATTGTCGGCCAGCCGCTGCAGATCGAAGCGCTGGCGCCCCTGGCCCGCCAATTCGATATTGCACCGCTGGAACCGAATCGCTTCGAAACCTGGCGTGAACTGGCCATGGCCAACAACCCTGAACTCAAGTCCCAGCACCACGCACTGGACGTGGCTTCTTATGAAGTGGAACGCAAGCGCGCCGGGCACTTGCCTAAGGTCAGCCTGTACGCCAGCAGCCGCCAGACCAGCTCCGACTCAGAAAGCAGCTACAACCAGAAGTACGACACCAACAGCGTCGGCATCCAGGTCAGCCTACCGCTGTTTGCGGGCGGCTCGGTCTCGGCTTCCACGCGCCAGGCGGCCAACCAGCTGTCCCAGGCCCAATACGAGCTCGACGCGCAAACCGCCGCCACGCTGGTGGAATTGCGCAAGCAATTCAACCTCAATACCAGCGGCGAGGCGAAGGTGCGGGCCTATGAAATGGCGGTGAGTTCCGCGACAGCGCTGGTGACCGCCACGAAGAAAAGCGTCAGTGGCGGCGAACGGGTCAACCTCGACGTGCTTGATGCCGAACAACAACTCTTCACCGCCCGCCGCGACCTGGCCAATGCGCGGCATGCCTACCTGCTGGCGCGCATTCAGTTGAAGTATTACGCGGGGTTGCTGAGCGAGCAGGATTTGCGAGCGCTGGCCGGGTATTTCCAGCCGTCGGCATGAGTGGTTACAACCCGGCATTCGCCGGGTTTTTTGTGGTTACTAATCTGTGAAACAGCTTCGGGAATAGGGAGCCGGTTGTCGGGTGGCAGAGGGAAATTGTTACCTGGCGGAAAATAACCTAACGGATGGGTTACGATGAGAGTAGGTG
Source organism: Pseudomonas sp. FBCC-B545 (assembly GCF_059134095.1). Taxonomy (NCBI): domain Bacteria; kingdom Pseudomonadati; phylum Pseudomonadota; class Gammaproteobacteria; order Pseudomonadales; family Pseudomonadaceae; genus Pseudomonas; species Pseudomonas sp. FBCC-B545. Next base: position 820,731 of record NZ_CP101441.1, read on the forward strand.
CCTACAAAGGCTACGTGATTTCGGTGTTTGTCAGGGATGAGCATTGTCCACCCCATGTACATGTCAGGGGCAAGGAGTGGGATGCGCGGTTTCGTTTCAGTTTTTTGGATGGAGACGTTGAGTTGTGGGATGTAGAGCCTGAACGGAGGCGGCCACCCATAGCGGTTCTGAATGACATACGCGGGGCGATCATGCAGCGGCACTACCTGGCGCGGGCACGCAGGATCTGGTGGGAAAAACTGCAAACGGTTTGCCTGGAGAATCATTCCCGGAATTGGGACGCAGGTGAATTGGTTCCAGGGGTGGTCATTCGACCGGGTGTCTACGTCATCGCAAGCGCACGGCACGACGTTGTCGAGCAACGGACAATTTTGAATCTGGTAAGAGCGCCAGATTGCGTGGGGATTAATTTATGAAGATCGTAAAAGCTAAGGTCAAACCTTATGTACCTCTCACTGAAGCTGACGTTGATAAGGCAATCGCCCGAGGGCGCAGGTTGAAACGCCTGTACGCCAACGCCAGCAACGTACGTTATGAAAACGACTGTCTCTCCATTGGCTTCAGCGACGGCAGCCGCATCATGTTGCCGGTGGCTGGCCTGCCGGAGTTCGAAGGCTTTTCAGAGAAAGATTTCCAGCAGTTGGAGGTGACTTTCGGTGGCAAAGCGATCAGCTGTGAGGCTCAGGACCTGGATGTTTCGATCACCGGCCTGATCGCCACAAGCCAACCGCTGATGGAACTGGCAACCAGCCTGGTGGCATCGCGCAATGGTCGCAAAAGCAGCGCGGCCAAATCCGCCGCCGCCCGCGCCAATGGCAAGAAGGGCGGGCGGCCGCGCAAGCAAACACCGGATACCTCAGACACATGAATAACCCATGTGGGAGGGAGCAAGCCCCCCTCCCACAGTTGGATCTCAGTGTCTTGAGCAATTATCGGCGGGTCAGCAACACACCCGACTCCATATGGTGCGTCCACGGGAACTGGTCAAACATCGCACATTGGGTAATCCGGTGCGTGTCGTGCAGTTGCGCGATGTTCGCCGCCAACGTCTCCGGGTTGCATGAGATGTACAGGATGTTGTCGAAGCGCCGGGTCAGTTCGCAGGTGTCCGGGTCCATGCCGGCGCGGGGCGGGTCGACGAAGACGCTACCGAACTCATAGCTTTTCAGGTCGATGCCGTGCAGGCGGCGGAACGGACGCACTTCATTCAGGGCTTGGGTGAGTTCCTCGGCGGAGAGGCGCACCAGCGTGACATTCCCTACCGCGTTTTCATCAAGGTTGCTCAAGGCTGCATTCACCGAGGTCTTGCTGATCTCGGTGGCCAGCACGTTACGCACGCGGGTGGCCAACGGCAGGGTGAAGTTGCCGTTGCCGCAATACAGCTCCAGCAGATCGTCCGGGCGATCGCCCAGGGCTTCATAGGCCCAGTTGAGCATCTTCTGGTTCACCGTGCCGTTGGGCTGGGTGAAGGCGCCTTCGGGTTGGCGGTAGCTGAAGGTGCGGCCACCGACATCGAGTTTTTCCACCACGTAGTCCTGGCCGATCACATCGCGCTTGCCCTTGGAGCGGCCGATGATGCTCACGTTCAGCTCCGCCGCCAGCTTGTTCGCGGCGGTGTGCCAATGTTCGTCCAGGGGGCGGTGATAACACAGGGTGATCATCGCGTCGCCGGCCAGGGTGGTAAGGAACTCCACCTGGAACAGCTTGTGGCTCAGGGCAGCGCTGGCTTGCCAGGCAGCCTTGAGTTGCGGCATCAGGTGGTTGATACGCTGGCTGGCGATAGGAAATGCTTCGATCAGGATCGGCGTGCGCTTGTCGTCCTGGGAAAACATCGCGTAGTGGCGCTCGCCTCCTTCGCGCCACAGGCGGAACTCCGCGCGCAGGCGGAAGTTCTGCAAGGGCGAGTCGAAAACCTGAGGCTCCGGCGCGTCGAAGGGTGCCAGCAGGTCACGCAGGCGCGTGACCTTGTCTTGCAGTTGAACGGTGTAGGTTGCGGCGTCAAAAATCATGCGTTGAACCAGCCCAGCTTGATCACAAACAGAATCGACAGGATCACCAGTGCCGGATTCAGCTCACGGTAGCGGCCCGAAAGCAGCTTGATGGCGGTCCAGGCGATGAAACCGAAGGCGATGCCGTTGGCGATGGAGTAAGTGAAGGGCATCGCCAGGGCTGTGATCACCACCGGCGCTGCAACAGTAATGTCATCCCAGTCGATTTCGGCCAGGCCAGAGGTCATCAATACTGCAACGAACAGCAGCGCTGGCGCGGTGGCGAAGGCCGGTACGCTGGCCGCCAGAGGTGAGAAGAACAGCGCCAGCAGGAACAGGATCGCAACCACGATGGCGGTCAAGCCGGTGCGACCACCAGCGCTCACGCCCGCAGCGGATTCGATATAGCTGGTGGTGGTCGAGGTGCCCAGCAAGGAGCCGGCCATGGCGGCGGTGCTGTCGGCGATCAGCGCACGGCCCATTTTCGGCATATGGCCGTCCTTGCCCATCAGGCCGGCCCGCTTGGCGACGCCGATAAGGGTGCCGGAGTTATCGAACAGGTCGACGAACAGGAAGGCGAAGATCACGCTGACCAGGCCGATATCCAGGGCGCCCTTGATATCCAGCTGCAGGAAGGTCGGGGCGAGGGACGGTGGCATCGAAGTTACGCCGCCGAACGGGGTGACGCCCAACAGGATCGAGACAATCGTCACCGCCAGGATGCCGATCAACACGGCGCCACGTACCGCAAGGGCTTCCAGCGCGACGATCAGCACGAAACCGAGGGTGGCGAGGATCGGCGCGGGTTGCTTCAGGTCGCCCAGGCCCACCAGGGTGGCCGGGTTGGCGACTACGATACCGGCGTTGTGCAGGGCGATCAGCGCCAGGAACAGGCCAATACCGGCGGCAATTGCCGAACGCAGGGGCAGGGGGATGCTGTTGATGATCCACTCGCGGATACGGAAGATCGACAGCAGGAAGAACAGCACCGCCGAAATGAATACCGCACCCAACGCCACCTGCCAGGTATGGCCCATGTGCAGGACTACGGTGTAGGTAAAGAAGGCGTTGAGGCCCATGCCCGGTGCGAGGGCAATCGGGTAGTTGGCGATCAGGCCCATCACGGTGGAGCCGATGGCGGCGGCCAGGCAGGTGGCGACAAACACCGCGCCCTTGTCCATGCCGGTCTCGCCGAGGATGCTCGGGTTCACGAACAGGATGTAGGCCATGGCCAGGAACGTAGTGATACCCGCGAGAATCTCGGTGCGCACATTGGTGTTGTGTGCTTTGAGTTGAAACAGCTTTTCCAGCATGCCGGCTCCCTGTGACGCTATCTTGCGTCGTTATTTGTTGACCTCTAAGTCAAAGCACAAACTGCGCCAAGCGCCTGTGGTTTCAGAGAGGATCGGAAAAAGCGGCGCATCATACCAGCAGCCGAGGCTGTGTGGCGCATGGCCTTGAGGCATACTGCGCCGACGTTCAATACCGGGTCATTGCCAGCATGAAAAAAGCCAACGCGTGGAGTCTAGCTCTGATCGCCAGTATCAGCCTGTGGCTGGGTGCAGCACCGGCGTGGGGCGCGGCTGCACCGGCCTTGAGCGAGGTGCGGGTGTTCAAGGTGGAATCGGCCAAGTGCAGCGAAGCGATCCCGGAACGGGTCAACACCACCCAGATGTGCGAGCACCGCGGGCCCACCAAGGTCTCGGTGATGGAAGTCGGCCTGGGCAACAGCCCGATGGGGCGCTTCAACGGCGCAGAGTTGAACGGGCAACGCACGGCGGTATGCCAGGTCGGCAACATCAGTGAGGCGTGCAACGGCGTGGGCACGTTGATGGGCTACATCTATGTATTCGACCTGAATGTGCAGGCCCAGGGCTGGTTCGAGTTCACCAACACCTCGATCAACCCGCCGCAAAACACCTTGAAAGCCCAGCTCAATATCCGCTGATCAATCATCTTGAACGCTCAAAACCCCGGGAAGTCGTACCCCTAAGACGGCGACTTTCCTGAACGCCGCGGATGTACACCAACCCGTGAGGTGTTTTATGAGCGCGACCCCTAATGGCGCGGCGGCCCAACCGTTCGTCGCCCACTCGATTCGATTGACCCTCAATGGCCAGGATCGCCAATTGGACGTGCTGCCCTGGACCACCTTGCTGGACCTGTTGCGCGAACAACTGGACCTGGTCGGCAGCAAAAAAGGCTGCGACCACGGCCAATGTGGCGCCTGCACGGTATTGCGTGATGGCAAGCGCGTGAACGCCTGCCTGACCCTCGCCGTGATGTGCGATGGCGCCGAGCTGACCACCATCGAAGGCTTGGCCGAAGGCGACCAGCTGCACCCCATGCAGCAAGCCTTTATCAAGCACGATGCCTTCCAGTGCGGCTATTGCACCCCCGGCCAGATCTGTTCCGCCGTGGGCCTGGCCAATGAAGGCCGCGCACACGATAGTGCCCAGATCCAGGAGCTGATGAGCGGCAACCTGTGCCGTTGCGGCGCCTACACCAATATCCGTGATGCCATCGAAGAGGCGCTGCCAGCGTGCCGCACCACGGGAGGTGAGCAATGAACCCTTTCCAGTACAGCAAACCTGCAGATGTGCACGAAGCCGTGCAGTTGAGCAGTGCGGTATCGCGCTTCATTGCCGGCGGCACCAACCTGTTGGACTTGATGAAAGAAAACATCAGCCGCCCCGAGCACCTGATCGATATCACTGGCCTGCCACTGCATGGGATTGAAGAAACTGCCGAGGGCGGTGTGCGTATCGGCGCGCTGGTGAGCAATGCCGACCTGGCCTGGCATCCGCTGATCGAACAGCGCTACCCGTTGCTGTCCCAGGCGATCCTGGCCGGAGCTTCGCCGCAGCTGCGCAACATGGCCAGTACCGGCGGCAACCTGTTGCAGCGCACCCGTTGCTACTACTTCTATGACGCGACGGTGCCGTGCAACAAGCGCGAGCCCGGCAGCGGCTGCCCGGCACGCAGCGGTTTGAATCGCATCCATGCGATCCTCGGCGCCAGCGAGCACTGCGTGGCCACCCATCCTTCGGACATGTGCGTGGCGCTGGCGGCGCTGGAGGCGCGGGTACATGTCGAGGGGCGCGGCGGTGCGCGAGTCATCGAGTTTGCCGACTTCCACCGCCTGCCCGGTGATGCGCCGCAGCGCGATAACCAGTTGGCCGACGACGAATTGATCACCGCCATCGAGTTGCCCGCCGACCATCTGGCCCGGCACAGCCATTACCTGAAAATCCGCGACCGGGCGTCCTACGCCTTTGCCTTGATGTCCGTCGCCGCAGCCCTTGAGCTTGATGGCGAGACGATCATCGATGCGCGCCTGGCGCTGGGCGGCGTGGCGCACAAACCCTGGCGTGACCGTGCGGTAGAAGCTTCATTGATCGGCCAGGTCGTCAGCCGCGAAACCTTCAGCAACGCCGCCGACGCCCTATTGCAAGATGCCGAGGCGCTGGAACACAACGGCTTCAAGATCAAGCTGGCGCGTCGCGCAATCATTCGTGCCCTGAGCGATGCAGCGGTCGCAGGAGAACAGCCATGAGTGCCATCGGTAAACCCCTGGACCGTGTCGACGGCCTGCTTAAAGTCACCGGACAAGCGCGTTATGCCGGTGAGTTTCCTGAAGATGGCCTGCTGCATGGCAGCGTAGTCTCCAGCACGATCGCCAAGGGCCGGGTCGTCAGCATTGATACTGCCAAGGCCCTGGCGTTGCCGGGCGTGGTGGCGGTGATCCATCACCTCAATCGACCGAAGATCGCCAGCTACGACGATGCCTTCGCCGACGCCGATGCCGCTGATGGCTCGCCGTTTCGCCCGCTCTACAACGATCGTGTGCTCTACAGCGGCCAACCCCTGGCCCTGGTGATCGCCGATAACCTGGAGCTGGCGCGGCATGCCGGCTCACTGGTGCAGATCGAATACGAACGCGATAGCTTCGAGACGGATTTGCTCACCCAACAGGAGCAGGCCCACCCTTCGCCACAGACGCCGCCCAAGCCACGCGGCAACTTCCAGGCCGAATGGGCGGGCGCCGCGGTCAGCCTCGATTTGCACTACAGCACCCCCATCGAGCACCACAACCCGATGGAGCCCCACGCCAGCACTGTGCTGTATCAGCCGGACGGCACTTTGCATATCCACGACAAGACCCAGGGCCCGCAGAACTGCCAGGCCTATGTGCAAAAAGTCTTTGGCCTGGATAAAACCCAGGTGCGCATTTTCGCTGCGTTCGTCGGCGGCGCCTTTGGTTCAGGCCTGCGCCCGCAATACCAATTGCCACTGGCCGTCATGGCATCCCTGGCGCTCAAGCGTTCAGTGCGCGTCACCCTGACCCGCCAGCAAATGTTCACTTTCGGTTATCGCCCGCGCACCTTGCAGCGTTTGCAAATGGGTGCCGCTGCCAACGGCCGATTGCTGGCTCTGGGCCATACCGCAATTGGCCAGACGTCGCGCTTCGAGGATTTCAGCGAGCACGTAGTGGAGTGGAGCGGCATGCTCTATCACTGCGACAACGTGCAACTGACCTACAAGTTGGCACCGCTGGATGTGTTCACGCCCTTGGACATGCGCGCACCCGGCGCCGCCTTGGGCGTGATCGGCCTGGAATGCGCCATGGATGAACTGGCCTGCGCCCTGGCTATCGATCCGGTGCAACTGCGCCTGATCAACTACGCCGAGCGCAACCAGAACGAAGACAAGCCCTGGTCAAGCAAGGCTCTGCGCGAGTGTTACAGCGAGGGCGCCGATCGCTTCGGCTGGAGCCAGCGCAACCCGGAACCGCGTAGCATGCGCGACGGCCGCCAGTTGATCGGCTGGGGCATGGCCGGCGGCGTGTGGGAAGCCATGCAGATGAAGGCCAGCGCCAAGGCGCGCATCGACGCCGATGGCAAGCTCACGGTCAGCAGCGCTACCACGGATATTGGCACGGGCACCTACACAGTGATGACCCAGATCGCGGCACAGGCCAGTGGCGTGGCGCTGGCCGATATCAATTTCCTGTTGGGTGATTCCTCCCTACCCACGGCGCCGCTGCAGGGCGGTTCGTTTACCGTGTCCTCCGTCGGCACCGCTGTGCAGCAAGCGTGCGAAGCACTGAACGCCAAATTGCTGAAAATCGCCCGGCAGACTTATCCGGTGTTCAAGGATGCCGAATCCGTAAGGTTCGAGGACGGCAAGCTGCATGCCGGTGACGTGAGTGTAGCGTTGGCCCAGCTCGTCAAGGACAGTGGTGAGGACGTCCTGGAGGTGCAGGTCGACAGTGAGCCCGACAAGAAGCGCGAGGGTTATGCCACCGCCACCCACTCTGCGGTATTCGTCGAGGTGCGGGTGGATGAGGACCTGGGCACTATCAAGGTCAGCCGTGTCGTCAGCGCGATTGCCGCCGGGCGCGTGGTCAACCCGAAGATGGCCCGCAGCCAGATACTCGGCGGCGTGGTATGGGGCATCGGCATGGCCCTGCATGAAGAGACCCAGGTCGATCACCAACTGGGGCGCTACATGAACCACAGCCTGGCCGAGTATCACATCCCGGTGAATGCCGATATCGGCGAGATTGACGTGGTGTTTGTCGAAGAGCATGACGAGATCGTCAATGCCCTGGGGTCCAAGGGGGTGGGAGAGATCGGGATCGTCGGGGTGGCGGCGGCGGTGGCGAATGCGATTTACCACGCCACCGGCAAGCGAGTACGGGAGTTTCCGATCACCCTGGACAAGGTGCTTTAAAAAAACACCTCATCACCCATGTGGGAGGGGGCTTGCCCCCGATGGCGTCAGGTCAGTCACAGCATCGTCGCCTGACACTCCGCTATCGGGGGCAAGCCCCCTCCCACATTAGCTATGCGGTAGCTTTTTGAATGGGCTCTTCCACCGGCACATGCATACGGTCCCGATTAGCCAATGTCGGAAACAGCTTGATCCACACCCCAGTCACCACCAGCGTGCCGATACCACCCATGACCACCGCCGGCACAGTGCCGAACCAATGAGCAGTAATCCCGGATTCGAATTCGCCCAACTGATTTGATGCGCCGATAAACAGGCCATTGACCGCACTGACCCGCCCGCGCATTTCATCCGGCGTTTCCAGCTGCACGAACGACGCGCGGATCACCATGCTGATCATGTCCGCCGCGCCGAGTACCACCAACACTGCCAGGGAGAACCAGAACGAGGTCGACAGACCGAAGGCGATGGTTGCCACGCCAAATACGCCGACGGCGGTAAACATCACGCGGCCGACCTGGCGATCCACCGAGAACCGCGCCAACCACAACGACATCAACAACGCCCCCACCGCCGGTGCCGAACGCAGCAGGCCCAGGCCCCAGGCGCCGGTCAACAAGATGTCCTTGGCGAACACCGGCAACAGCGCGGTGGCGCCACCCAGCAGCACGGCGAACAAGTCGAGGGAGATAGCGCCGAGGATGTCCGGGCGGCTGCGGATAAAGCGAATGCCGGCCAGCAACGAATCCAGGGTGGCCTTGCCTTTGTTCAGCGGGGTCTGGCGGGCGGGCAGGTTCAGGGTCAGCACGCAGGCGATCAGGTACAGCGCCACGGTCGGGCCGTACACCCACACACTGCCAAACGCATAGAGCAAACCGCCAAGGGCCGGGGCGACGATGGTCGCCAATTGCTGGGCCGATTGCGAGGAGGCCACGGCCCGCGGGAACAGGGCGCTCGGCACGATACTTGGCAGCAGAGCCTGGGTGGTGGGCATTTCAAACGAACGCGCCGCGCCGAGCAGGAACGCGAGAATAAAGATCATCTCGCGGGTCACGTTGCCGGTCAGGCCGCCGATGGCCAGGGACAAGGCAATCAGCGCCTGCAGGGTCTGGCAGATAGCGGCGACTTTGCGTCGCTCATAGCGATCAGCCACATGCCCGGTGTGCAGCATGAACAGCACACGCGGTACGAATTCCACCAGACCCACCAAGCCCAGGTCCAGCACATTGCCGGTCAGTTGGTAGAGGTTCCAGCCGATAGCCACGGTGAGCATCTGGAAGCCGCTGGCAGTAAAGATGCGCGCCAGCCAGAACGCGATGAAAGGGCGGTGGTGACGTAACAATAACGCGGGTTCACTGGGCATCGGGAACTCAGGTCAGGTTGTGGGAATGGCGAGATTAGCACCAAGCTGTAACAAATAGTTGCGAGAACAGGACTGAGGCAAGCTGTCACGCGGCAAAAGACCACACAGTCTGATCGCGAAAATGAGACTACTCTTTTGAGCAATGCTTGATCCAGATCAAAACCTGCCCCGGGATTGTTCTGGCGGTCGCAAGACCAGATTCCCTGCGAGATGGGTAAAAAAAGAAACGAATTGAAATTCGCCGCACTCCATATCCGTGGGGGCAGTGGTTGCAGGCTCCCAGCCAGCAGCCGGTATTACCTGACAGAGGAAGACTTATGTTCGGTTTGGAGGCGCTAGATCTCGCCCGAATTCAATTCGCGTTCACCATCTCATTCCACATCCTGTTCCCGGCGATCACCATTGGCCTGGCCAGTTACCTTGCGGTGCTGGAAGGCTTGTGGCTCAAGACCCATAACGACACCTACCGTGACCTCTACCATTTCTGGTCGAAGATCTTCGCGGTCAACTTCGGCATGGGGGTGGTCTCGGGCCTGGTCATGGCCTATCAGTTCGGCACCAACTGGAGCCGCTTCTCGGACTTCGCCGGCAGCATTACCGGGCCGTTGCTGACATATGAAGTGTTGACGGCCTTCTTCCTTGAGGCCGGTTTCCTCGGTGTGATGCTGTTCGGCTGGAACAAGGTGGGGCGCAAGCTGCACTTTTTCTCCACGGTAATGGTGGCGGTCGGTACGTTGATTTCCACGTTCTGGATTCTGGCATCCAACAGCTGGATGCAGACGCCCCAGGGCTTTGAAATCATCGATGGCCGCGTGATTCCCACCGATTGGCTGGCGGTGATCTTCAACCCTTCATTCCCCTATCGCCTGATGCACATGGCCACGGCGGCCTTTGTGGCTACGGCGTTCTTCGTCGGCTCCTCGGCGGCCTGGCATCTGCTGCGCGGCAAGGACAACCCGGCGGTCCGCAAAATGCTGTCGATGGCCATGTGGATGGCCTTGATCGTCGCGCCGATCCAGGCGGTGATCGGCGACTTCCATGGTCTCAATACCCTCAAGCATCAACCGGCAAAAATCGCCGCGATTGAAGGCCATTGGGAAAACATCGGCAACGAGCCGACACCACTGATCCTGTTCGGCTGGCCGGACATGAAAGCCGAGAAAACCAAATACGCGGTCGAGATTCCCTACCTCGGCAGCCTGATCCTGACCCACTCCCTGGACAAGCAGGTGCCGGCGCTCAAGGAGTTCCCGCCTGAGGACCGTCCGAACTCGACGGTCGTGTTCTGGTCATTCCGGGTCATGGTCGGCCTGGGCTTTTTGATGATCTTCACCGGTTTGTTCAGCCTCTGGCTGCGCCGGGGCGACAAGATGTATACGTCCAAGCCGTTCCTGTACCTGGCGTTGTGGATGGGCCCGTCCGGGTTGATCGCGATTCTCGCCGGTTGGTTCACCACTGAAATCGGGCGCCAACCATGGGTGGTCTATGGGTTGATGCGCACGGCGGATGCCTCGTCCGGGCATAGCCTGGCGCAAATGACCATCACCCTGGTGTTGTTCGTGGTGGTGTACTTCGCGCTGTTCGGCGCGGGCCTGGGCTACATGATGCGCCTGGTGCGCAAAGGGCCTCAGACTCACGAAGGCAGCGAACCCACCCACGGTGGCCCTGGCCAGAAACGCACCCCGGCGCGGCCGCTGTCCGCCGCCGACGATGGCAGCGATAACGACCACGACCACATCCAGCACAAGGGGAATTGAGATGGGTATTGATCTTCCGCTGATCTGGGCCGTGATCATCATCTTCGGCATCATGATGTACGTGGTCATGGACGGCTTCGACCTGGGTATCGGCATCCTTTTCCCGTTTATCCCGGGCAAGGTCGATCGCGACGTCATGATGAACACCGTGGCCCCAGTTTGGGACGGTAACGAAACATGGTTGGTACTCGGCGGCGCGGCGTTGTTTGGCGCGTTCCCGCTGGCGTATTCGGTGGTGTTGTCGGCGTTGTACCTGCCGTTGATCCTGATGCTGATCGGGTTGATCTTCCGTGGCGTGGCCTTCGAGTTCCGCTTCAAGGCCAAGGACCACAAGCGCCACTTGTGGGACAAGGCGTTTATTGGCGGCTCGCTGGCGGCGACCTTTTTCCAGGGCGTAGCGCTGGGCGCCTTCATCGACGGCATCCCGGTGGTCAACCGCCAGTTTGCCGGTGGCTCACTGGACTGGCTCACACCCTTCACGATGTTCTGTGGCGTGGCGTTGATCGTGGCCTATGCCTTGCTCGGCTGCACCTGGCTGATCATGAAGACCGAAGGCAAGTTGCAGGAGCAGATGCATAACCTGGCGCGGCCGTTGGCTTTCGTGGTGTTGGCGGTGATCGGTATCGTCAGTATCTGGACGCCGCTGACCCACCCGGAAATCGCCTCGCGCTGGTTTACCCTGCCGAACCTGTTCTGGTTCCTGCCAGTGCCGATCCTGGTGCTGGTGACCATGTACGGGTTGTTCCGCGCCGTGGCCCGCCATGCGCACTACACGCCGTTCCTGTTGACGCTGGTGTTGATCTTCCTCGGCTACAGCGGGCTGGGTATCAGCCTGTGGCCGAATATCATCCCGCCGTCCGTGTCGATCTGGGATGCCGCCGCGCCGCCGCAAAGCCAGGGCTTCATGCTGGTGGGCACGTTGTTCATCATCCCGTTCATCCTGGGCTACACCTTCTGGAGCTACTACGTGTTCCGCGGCAAGGTCACCCATGAAGACGGCTATCACTAGGAGGGTCGAAACATGCCCGGCAAACCTACGTTGCACGAGATTGAACAGGCCGAGAAGCAGCCGTTATGGCGGCGCCTGGGTTGGCTGGCGATGATCTGGACCACCAGCGTGGTGGCCCTGTTCATTGTGGCCAGCCTGATGCGCATGTTCATGAATGCCGCCGGCCTGACCACCCACTGACATCCCCATCCGGGCTTTGCAGCCCGCTGCCTGCTGACTTGAGGGGCAAGCCCTGCTTTTCTTTTGGAAGGGCAGGGCTTTTTTATTTGCGTGCCTTGAGAATCACGAACTTCGGCGTGGCCGCCACTTGCTCGACACCGCGGAACAACCGCGCCAGCTTGCTGTGGTAGCCCAGGTGACGGTTACCGACGATATACAGGGCGCCGCCGACGACCAGGGCCTCTCGTGCCTGCTGGAACATACGCCAGGCGAGGAAGTCACCGACAACCTGTTGCTGGTGGAACGGCGGGTTGCACAGCACCACGTCCAGCGATTGCGCCTCCTGGCCGGCCAGGCCGTCATCGGCGCGTACTATGACCTCACGCCCACCCAAAGCGGATTGCCAGTTTTCAGCGGCGGACTGCACGGCCATGTAGGACTCATCTACCAGGGTGTAGTGGGCGTCGGGGTTTTGCAGGGCACTGGCAATCGCCAGCACGCCATTGCCGCAGCCCAGGTCCGCCACGCGGGCACTGCCGAGGTCTTTGGGCAGGTGGGGCAGGAAGGCGCGGGTGCCGATGTCCAGGCCTTCGCGGCAGAACACATTGGCGTGGTTGAGCAACTCGATGGCTGGTGTGTCCAGGGTGTAGCGGGTCGGGTAGGGCGAGACCGCCACGGGGCGTTCGGCAGCGGTGGCGATCAGCAACCGTGCCTTTTTTACCGCCAATGAGGCGTGCATCGGCCCGATGTAACGCTCCAGCAACTCGCCTGCGGCCCGTGGCAGATGCTTGACCATAGCTGCGGCGATCACTTGTGCGCCAGGCGCCAATTGCCCCTGCAGGCGGATCAGTTGTTCCTCCAGCAGCGCCAGGGTTTTTGGGACACGGAGCAACACGCGATCGAACGGCCCGGTCGCGACCTGGCTGGCCGGCGTAAACTTCACTGCATCAAAGGCCTTGCCGTTGCGCACGAGGTTTTTCTCCAGCCCCTGTGCGGCGAGGAATGAGTCACCGCTGGAGGTCACCTGCACCTGGCCGTCAAGGCTGGCTGCCAGGGCGCCGAAGCTGTCATTGAGGATCAACACGCGGGTGGCAGCAGGGGGCTGTTGTTCGGCAAGGTAGCTCAGCAGGTACTCGTCGGCGGCATCGAAGGCTTGCAGCGGATCATTATGCTGCTCTGGCTGGCGAATCAGATCGAGCTGGGCGAAGGGGCTGTCGAGCAGGGGCATGGCAGGGGAGGCTCTGGGTAATCGGCGGGCCGTCTGAGTGAACCGCGAAGCAATACCTGCAAGGGCTGCGTCAACACTCAGAATTGACCACAAATGTTACTTTTTTTTGAACCCGATGGCATGCAGTGTTTCTTGCGTCAGCTAAAACACTAAAACAGACCCGCTTTGGAGGCACTGAGTACGGCAGCGATCTTGTTGTTGACCCCCAGTTTCTTGAACGTACTGCTGATGTGAAAACCTACCGTGCGCTCCGAAAGGCAGAGGATGGTGGCGATATCCGAGGCGGTCTTGCCCATGGCTGACCATTTGAGGATTTCCGTTTCCCGCGGGGTCAGTTTGCTCGGAGAATGCACGTCGGAGTTATCGGCATATTTTTGCGCTACCACCGCGTGTAGCGCATGACATAGCCACAAGGCCTGCCCTGCCTTTTCATATAATTCCTGCGGGGTGATTTCGCCAGTACTGCGGCCCAAGGTCAGCATGCTGTAGACGCCCTGGAAGTCATGCACCGGTTGTGTCCAGGCTAAATGCACGCCGTACGATTGGGCCATCGACCACAATTCAGGTGCGGTTTCGAATGCCTTTTCCTCCCAGACGATAGGCAATACGCAGCGCTTGCAGTGGGCCACAATTGGATCCACTTCGAAGTAATGCGCTCGTTGATAAAGTTTGTTCCATTCGTTTGGATAGTTGTTTATCTGAACGGGCTTTGCTTGGGGACTATTTGATTGGCAGCCCATCGTGAATGAGCAGTATTGGAAGCCTAGTTCATAGGTATGGTTAAGCACCATCTCAAAGACAGTGGTGATCTCGCTTTCCCCTTCCAGTTTGGGGAGTCGAGTAGTGCGCCAGTTTTCCATGGTGAATCTCCATTATTTGCTGTGTTACGTGGGTACGTCCTGATCCCGGCGTTTAACGGAAATGAGTGTAGGACACTGCCTGCGAATGCATGTGAAAAAGATGTTATATGCAGTCAAATCTAACAGTTGTTTCATCTTGTACGGTGTAGCGGTTTTTGTATAAGCCCCACCCGGCAGGAAGGTGGTTTTTTATTAGATATAAGGGCTTATAAATGGTGTCAGACTCATGGCATCTGCAATGCGATGTGCTCGACGGTAGTAGGTTGGCAATCGATTAATAGCAAAATAGTTAGTTTGCGTTCAGGTGGGCCCCCGTCGCTCCCTCGGCGCATTTCGTTACGCGGCAGACTGTCCAGGGTTTGGCGTTCTGGGCAATGCCAGTACAAATCAACGGTGTTTGCGCGGCCTGCTTTGAGGGACACTAGGCGCCTGTGCAAAACGGAGCCCCCCATGACGGCCAGTGCTGAGAAATTTACCCGCCAGACCTTGCTCGACGTGCAATCGCTGACCCCCAGCCTCTTCACCCTGCGCACCACCCGCGACCCCGGTTTTCGTTTTACTGCGGGCCAGTTCGTGCGCCTGGGCGTAACCAAGGCAGATGGCAGCACGGTATGGCGCGCCTATTCCGTGGTGTCGTCGCCGTTCGACGAGTACCTCGATTTCTTTTCCATTGTCGTCCCAGGCGGCGAGTTCACCAGTGAATTGAGCCGCCTGCAGGTAGGCGATACCTTGCTGGTGGAACGCCAAGCCACGGGTTTCCTAACTCTGAGCCGCTTCGTGGATGGGCGTGACCTGTGGCTGCTGGGTACCGGTACCGGCGTGGCACCGTTCCTGTCGATCCTGCAGGACTTCGAGGCCTGGGAGAAATTCGAGCGCATCATCCTCGTGTACAGCGCCCGGGAGGCCAAGGAATTAGCGTACCAGTCGCTGATCAAGGAGCTGGGGACACGTGAGTATCTTGCCGAATACGCCCATAAGTTCGTCTACATCCCCATCGTCACCCGTGAACAGCACCCGGGTGCGTTGAACGGGCGCATCACGGCCTTGATAGAAAACGGTGAGTTGGAGCGTGCGGCTGGCGTCGAGCTGACGGCGGAGCACTCGCGCGTACTGATTTGCGGCAACCCGCAGATGGTCGATGACACCCGCCAGTTGCTCAAGCAACGGGACATGCAATTGAGCCTGAGTCGACGTCCGGGCCAGGTTGCAGTAGAAAACTACTGGTAGAAAAAAGGCGCCCTACGAGGCGCCTTCTTTCTGCAGCCGCTGGTTACAGTGGCTTGTCATTCTGTGCCTTGAGCAGGTCGCGAATCTCGCCCAGCAGCACTTCTTCCTTGCTCGGCGTCGGTGGCAAGCTCGGGGCTACGGCCTCTTCTCGCTTCAGGCGGTTGATGGCCTTTACCCCCATGAAAATCGCAAAAGCGACGATCACAAAGTCGATGATGCTCTGGATGAATTTGCCATAGGCCAGGACCACAGCCGGTACATCACCTTGTGCGGCCTTGAGCGTTATGGCCAGGTCGCCAAAGTCCACACCCCCGATCAGCAGGCCGATAGGCGGCATGATCACGTCGCCTACAAACGAGGAAACAATTTTGCCGAAGGCGGCGCCGATGATAATACCGACGGCCATGTCGACCACATTACCTTTGACCGCGAAGGCCTTGAATTCACTGATCACGCCCATAGGTTATTCCTTGTTACAGTTGAAAAGGGTGGAGGTCAGTGTAATTCAGTCGGTCAAGGCTTGCTCGACACAACTGTTAACACTGTCGATTTTAATCGACACATTAAATCGCAAATAGTTTGCAAAGTGCCACCAGTCGCGCGCGAATTACCCGTCATTTCAGCGAGTTACCAGATTATTTTCTTAATCGGGCCTGTGGTGTTTTTCTATTTATCTTCTGACTCGCGGGTCACTAGCCTCTGGCAAGCACAACGAATGTGCACTGAAAAAACCAGAGGAAATCTCGATGAATACTTCACTCAGCCGCAGGCCCGTGTCCGCGCGCCACGCGCTGGCACTGGTGACCGCCAGCCTGCTTTCCCTTTCTGTGCAAGCCGCCAACCTGACCCGCGATAACGGCGCCGCCGTCGGTGACAACCAGAACTCGCAAACCGCCGGCGCTAACGGCCCAGTGTTGTTGCAGGACGTACAACTGATACAGAAACTGCAACGCTTCGACCGCGAGCGCATTCCTGAGCGCGTGGTTCATGCCCGTGGTACCGGCGCCCATGGCACGTTTACCGTGACTGACGACCTCAGCGACCTGACCAAGGCCAAGGTATTCGCCGCCGGGGAAACCACGCCGGTGTTCGTGCGCTTTTCGGCGGTGGTCCACGGTAACCATTCCCCGGAAACCCTGCGTGACCCCCGTGGCTTCGCCACCAAGTTCTATACCGCCGACGGTAATTGGGACTTGGTGGGCAATAACTTCCCGACCTTCTTCATCCGTGACGCCATCAAGTTCCCGGACATGGTCCACGCCTTCAAGCCGGACCCACGCACTAACCTGGATGATGACTCGCGTCGTTTCGACTTCTTCTCCCATGTTCCAGAGTCCACTCGTACACTGACCGAGTTGTATTCGGACTCGGGCACGCCAGCCAGTTACCGCGAAATGGACGGCAATGGCGTGCATGCCTACAAGTTGATTAACGCCAAGGGCGAAGTGCACTACGTCAAGTTCCACTGGAAGAGCCTGCAAGGCATCAAGAACCTTGATCCCAAGCAAGTCACCCAAGTGCAGGGCCGTGACTACAGCCATATGACCAATGACTTGGTCACTCATATCAACAAGGGCGATTTCCCCAAGTGGGACTTATATGTACAAGTCCTCAAGCCCGAGGACTTGGCCAAGTTTGATTTCGACCCACTGGACGCCACCAAGATCTGGCCGGATGTACCGCAGCGTAAAGTCGGGCAAATGGTGCTGAACCGCAACCCGGCCAACTTCTTCCAGGAAACCGAGCAAGTCGCCATGGCCCCGGCCAACCTGGTACCCGGCATCGAGCCGTCGGAAGATCGCCTGCTGCAAGGCCGGGTATTTTCCTATGCCGATACGCAGATGTACCGCCTGGGGGCGAACGCCCTGCAATTGCCGATCAACGCCCCACGGGTGGCCGTCAACAACGGCAACCAGGACGGCGCGATGAACTTCGGCAAGACCACCACCGGCGTGAACTACCAGCCAAGTCGTCTGTTGCCACGGGACGAGCCGCAGACCGCGCGCTACAGCCAGTCTGCGCTGTCGGGCAACACCCAGCAGGCGAAGATCCAGCGTGAGCAGAACTTCAAGCAGGCCGGTGACCTTTACCGGTCCTACTCCAAGAAAGAGCGTCAGGACTTGATCGACAACTTCGGCGGCTCGTTGGCCACCACCGATGACGAGAGCAAGCACATCATCCTGTCGTTCCTCTACAAGGCTGATCCGGAATACGGCACCGGCGTGGCCAAGGTCGCCAAGGGTGACCTGGCTCGCGTGAAGGCGCTGGCTGAAAAACTGACCGACTGATCCGTTGGTTGTGGTCGGCGCCCTGATGGGGCGCTGACCCTTTGCAGGAGAAAACCCTATGCGTATCTCTATCGGTTTGCTGATGGCCATGCTGGCCTTTGTCGCCCATGCCGAATCCACCGACCCGATGGCGCTCAAGGCGCAGTTACAGGATTACTATTTCGATGCTGCCCGCCGTGGTGACCTCGACATGCTCAACACCTTCATCGAGTCTGGCTACGGCCTCAACACCCAGGACGATAAAGGCTACACCGCGCTGATCCTCGCCGCTTATCACGGCCAAGGCCCGTATGTAGAACGTTTGCTCGACGCGGGGGCCGACGCCTGTGTGCAAGACAAGCGCGGCAACACGGCGTTGATGGGCGCCATCTTCAAAGGCGAGCTGAAAATTGCCCAGCGTCTGCTGGCAACCGACTGCAACCCCGATCAACGCAACGGTGCGGGGCAGACTGCCGCCATGTACGCCGGGCTATTCAAGCGCATTGAACTGCTGGGCGAGCTGCAAGCCAAAGGCGCCGACTTGAACGCCGAAGACCCCATCGGCAACAGCGCTTCACGTTTGGCTAACGGTGAAATCCGGACCCCGGCGTCGCGCTGAGCTATCATCGCGGTTTTTCGGTTGGAGGTTCTCACATGGCAAAGGCCAAGCGCATGTACGGCTGCACAGAGTGCGGCGCGACCTTTCCCAAATGGGCAGGCCAGTGCTCCGAGTGTGGTGCGTGGAACACCCTGACTGAAACCATGATCGAGAGCGGCGGGGCAGCAGCGCCTACTGGCCGCGCCGGCTGGACCGGCCAACAGGCGCAGATCAAGACCCTGGCCGAGGTCAGTGTCGAAGAGATCCCGCGTTTCTCCACCGCCTCCGGTGAGCTGGATCGCGTACTCGGCGGTGGCCTGGTGGACGGTTCGGTGGTGCTGATTGGTGGTGACCCAGGCATCGGCAAGTCGACCATCCTCTTGCAGACCCTGTGCAGCATCGCCAGCCGCATGCCGGCGCTGTATGTCACGGGCGAAGAGTCCCAGCAACAAGTGGCCATGCGCGCCCGGCGCCTGGGCTTGCCCCAGGACCAGCTGCGGGTCATGACCGAAACCTGCATCGAAAGCATCATTGCCACGGCGCGGATCGAAAAGCCCAAGGTCATGGTGATCGACTCGATCCAGACGATTTTTACCGAGCAATTACAATCGGCACCGGGTGGCGTGTCCCAGGTGCGGGAAAGTGCGGCACTGCTGGTGCGCTATGCCAAGCAGAGTGGCACGGCGATCTTCCTGGTGGGGCATGTGACCAAGGAAGGCGCGTTGGCCGGGCCAAGGGTGTTAGAGCACATGGTCGACACCGTGCTGTATTTCGAAGGTGAATCCGATGGTCGCCTGCGCTTGCTGCGGGCGGTGAAGAACCGTTTTGGCGCGGTGAACGAGCTGGGTGTGTTCGCCATGACCGACCGAGGGCTGAAAGAGGTCTCCAATCCATCGGCGATTTTTCTGACCCGCGCCCAAGAAGAAGTCCCGGGCAGTGTGGTGATGGCCACGTGGGAGGGCACCCGGCCAATGCTGGTGGAAGTCCAGGCGCTGGTGGATGACAGCCATCTGGCCAACCCGCGAAGGGTCACGCTCGGCCTGGACCAGAACCGTTTGGCGATGTTGCTGGCGGTATTGCACCGCCACGGCGGTATCCCGACCCACGACCAGGACGTGTTCCTCAACGTGGTCGGCGGGGTCAAGGTGCTGGAGACCGCCTCCGACCTGGCGCTGATGGCGGCGGTGATGTCCAGCCTGCGCAATCGGCCGTTGCCTCACGACCTGCTGGTGTTCGGTGAAGTGGGCTTGTCGGGTGAAGTGCGCCCGGTGCCCAGCGGGCAGGAGAGATTGAAGGAGGCAGCCAAGCATGGCTTCAAGCGTGCGATTGTGCCCAAGGGTAATGCGCCGAAGGAAATGCCACAGGGCTTGCAGGTGATTGGGGTGACACGCCTGGAGCAGGCGTTGGATGCACTGTTCGAGTAGCAAGCGACACCGCAAAACCAATGTGGGAGGGGGCTTGCCCCCTCCCAAATTCAGAGCTCTGTTGGCTTCTAGATTTCCAGCAATGCCGCCAGCTCTCTGTGTAGCTCATCCTCATCCCCCAGATTCAACTCAACCAGCCGCCGTAAATGGCTGATCGAATCCAGATCGATGTATTGGCACACGAAGCCCAGTTGCCCGGGATCTTCATGGGTCAACCGTACCTGCATCTTGATATGTGCCTTCGGATCCAGACGTATGTCGACGTCGAACGGCAGCGCTTTATTTCCCTTCCAGCCCTCGGGGCGCTCTATCAGCAGGCCCTTTAACGAGAGATCTACCAACTTAACCGGCAATTCCCATCCGTTTTGCCGAAGTTCGGTCTTGGCGTCAAAAGCTATCCGGCGAAAATTGCGGCGGTCAGGCGCTTGCTCGATCATGGTGAGGCCCTCTTTGGATAGGAGCAGTGTAGCCCTGCGCCACCCTCCAGCGTTTATTTCCGCTTTTTTTGGCCATGGCAAGGCTCTAGACCAACGTAGGGGGCTGGTCTTTGATGCCAGTAGCGCTAAACTCCGGATGGCTGTCCTTTCTGTCCACCCTGGCTGGAATATAAAAATGAAAAATAATAATAGCCTGCTACGCCACTTACCCTGGCTGGTGCTGGCAATCGTAGGAGCGTGCGCCCTGGGCGTAGTGGCCTTGCGCCGCGGCGAGGCGATCAACGCCTTGTGGATCGTGGTCGCTGCCGTGGCCATTTACCTGGTTGCGTACCGTTACTACAGTCTGTTCATCGCCAATAACGTGATGCAACTCGATCCACGGCGGGCCACCCCCGCAGTGGTCAACAATGATGGTCTGGACTATGTGCCGACCAACAAACACATCCTGTTCGGTCACCACTTTGCGGCGATTGCCGGCGCGGGCCCCTTGGTCGGCCCGGTACTGGCGGCGCAAATGGGCTACCTGCCCGGCACCCTGTGGCTGATTGCCGGGGTGGTACTGGCCGGTGCGGTGCAGGACTTCATGATCCTGTTCCTGTCCACCCGCCGCAACGGTCGCTCCCTGGGCGACATGGTCCGCGAAGAGATGGGGCGCATTCCCGGGACTATCGCGCTGTTCGGCTGCTTCCTGATCATGATCATCATCCTCGCGGTGCTGGCGCTGATCGTGGTCAAGGCCCTGGCCGAGAGCCCATGGGGCATCTTCACGGTGATGGCGACCATCCCGATCGCGATGTTCATGGGCATCTACATGCGCTACATCCGCCCGGGCCGCATCGGTGAAATCTCGATCATCGGTGTGCTGTTGCTGCTCGGTTCGATCTGGCTGGGCGGGCAGATTGCCGCCGACCCGGTCTGGGCCAAGGCCTTTACCTTCACCGGCATCCAGATCACCTGGATGTTGATCGGCTACGGCTTCGTTGCCGCCGTGCTGCCGGTCTGGCTGATCCTGGCGCCCCGTGACTACCTGTCGACCTTCCTGAAAATCGGCACCATCATCGCCCTGGCGATTGGCATCCTGGTCACCATGCCCGACCTGAAAATGCCAGCACTGACCCAGTTCATCGACGGCACCGGTCCGGTGTGGAAGGGCGGCCTGTTCCCGTTCCTGTTCATTACCATTGCCTGTGGCGCGGTCTCGGGCTTCCATGCGCTGATCTCCTCGGGCACCACGCCCAAGTTGCTGGCCAGTGAAAGCCACGCCCGTTACATCGGCTACGGTGGCATGCTGATGGAGTCGTTCGTAGCCATCATGGCGATGGTTGCCGCTTCGGTGATCGAGCCAGGCGTGTACTTCGCCATGAACAGCCCGGCTGCAATCGTCGGCACCGACGTGGTGACCGTGGCGCAAACCGTCAGCAGCTGGGGCTTTGCAATTACCCCTGAGGCGCTGTCAGCCGTCGCCCACGATATCGGTGAAACCACCATCCTGGCCCGTGCCGGCGGTGCACCGACACTGGCGGTCGGTATCGCGCAGATCCTGCACAGTGTGCTGCCAGGTGAAAACACCATGGCGTTCTGGTACCACTTTGCGATCCTGTTCGAAGCGCTGTTCATCCTCACGGCAGTCGATGCCGGTACCCGTGCCGGTCGCTTCATGCTGCAGGACCTGCTGGGTTCGTTCGTGCCCGCGCTGAAACGCACGGAGTCGTGGACTGCCAACCTGATTGCTACCGCAGGCTGCGTGGCGATGTGGGGATACCTGCTGTACCAAGGCGTGATCGACCCGCTGGGCGGCATCAACACCTTGTGGCCGCTGTTCGGTATCTCCAACCAGATGCTGGCGGGTATCGCGCTGATGCTGGCCACCGTTGTGCTGATCAAAATGAAGCGCCAGCGCTACATCTGGGTAACCATGCTGCCGGCGGTCTGGCTGCTGATCTGCACCACCACCGCAGGCTTCATCAAGCTGTTCGACGCCAACCCGGCCATCGGCTTCCTGTCGCTTGCGAAGAAATACAGCGATGCCTTGGCTAATGGCCAGATCCTGGCCCCGGCCAAGAACATCGACCAGATGCAGCACGTGATCTGGAACGCCTATACCAACGCAACGCTGACGGCGCTGTTCCTGTTCGTGGTGTTCAGCATCCTGTTCTATGCGCTCAAGGTTGGCGTCGCCGCCTGGGGCAACAAAGAGCGTACGGATAAAGAAGCCCCGTTCCAGGCTGTACCGGACGCGTAAACGAGGATTGCAAACATGTTCAATGACATCAGTCGCCTCGGTAAATACCTCGGTCAGGCCGCGCGCCTGATGGTCGGCATGCCCGACTACGACACCTACGTCGAGCATATGCAAACCAAGCACCCGGACAAGCCGGTGATGGACTACAAGGCGTTCTTCCGGGAACGCCAGGAGGCCCGTTACGGCGGCAAGGGTGGGCCCAAGTGCTGCTGACCCGTTAATTCGGGCTGGCGGTGGATCTACTGTGGGAGGGGGCTTGCCCCCGATAGCTTTGTGTCAGTGACCTATAAGTGCCTGACACACCGATATCGGGGGCAAGCCCCCTCCCACATTTGTTTTGTGTTTATTCAGTTATCAGGAGGTAATTTTGTCCTCTCCCATCCCTGTCACCATCCTCAGCGGCTTCCTCGGTGCCGGCAAGACCACCTTGCTGCGCCACCTGCTCAAGGCCGAGCACGGCTTGAAAATCGCCGTGATCGAAAACGAGTTCAGCGACGCCGGCATCGACACCCAGCTGTTGGGCGCAGAGCCGGTACAAGTCATGACCCTGTCCAACGGCTGCGTGTGCTGCACCATCCACACCGACCTGACCAAGGCCCTGTACCTGCTGCTCGAGCGCCTGGACAGTGGCGAAATCGCTTTCGACCGGTTGGTGATCGAGTGTACGGGCCTGGCGGATCCAGCCCCTGTCGCCCAGACCTTTTTCATCGACGAAGAACTGCGCGAGCGCTATATCCTCGATGGCATCATTACCCTGGTGGACGCGGCCCACGCCGAGCATCACCTGACCCAAACCATCGCCCAGGCCCAGATCGGCTTTGCCGACCGCCTGCTGGTGAGCAAGCGCGACCTGGTGGACGACGCCACATTCGACGCCCTGAGCCAGCGCCTGACCCGCATCAACCGTCGTGCGCCAATTCGTGTGGTCGATCACGGCCAGATTGACTTGGCCGAGTTGCTGGATGTGCGCGGCTTCAACCTCAATGCCGGCATGAGCCTGCGCCCGGTCAGCGCGGCGCCATCGGTCGACCGTATTTCCAGCCTGGTGCTGCGCACCGAGCAGCCGCTGGATATCGATCGTCTCAGCGAGTTCATGAACGAGTTGCTGGAAGACCACGGCAAGCAACTGCTGCGCTACAAGGGCGTGCTGAATATTGCCGGGGAAGATCGGCGCATGGTGTTCCAGGGCGTGCTGAAACTCTACGGGTTCGATTGGGACACCGAATGGGCCGACGGCGAGGCGCGGGAGAGTGTGATTGTGTTTATTGCCGATGAGCTGCCGGAGGACAAGATCCGAGAAGGCTTCCAGCGCGTCTACCAATCCTGACTTGAAATACGATCAACTGTGGGAGGGGGCTTGCTCCCGATTGCGGTGGGTCAGTAAACATATAAGTGACTGACACACTGCTATCGGGAGCAAGCCCCCTCCCACAGTTGAATGCATTGCAAATCGGAATCGGCATAAAAAAGCCCGGCTCAAGAGCCGGGCTTTTCATTCAAGCAATTGCAATCAAGCGCCGTATACCGGCAGCTTCTTGCAGATGGCCTTGACCTTCTCACGTACCGCGTCGATCACGGCTTCGTTGTTCAGGTCTGCCAGGATGTCGCAGATCCAGCCGGCCAGTTCCTTGCACTCGGCTTCCTTGAAACCACGAGTGGTCACTGCCGGAGTGCCGAAGCGCAGGCCGGAGGTGACGAACGGCGAACGTGGGTCGTTCGGTACCGAGTTCTTGTTCACGGTGATGAAGGCTTTGCCCAGGGCAGCGTCAGCATCTTTACCGGAAATGTCCTGCTTGATCAGCGACAGCAGGAACAGGTGGTTTTCAGTACCGCCGGACACTACGTCAAAACCGCGCTCGATAAATACGCTGGCCATGGCCTGTGCGTTCTTCACCACTTGCTGTTGATAGGTCTTGAACTCAGGCTGCAGGGCTTCCTTGAAGCAGATTGCTTTAGCCGCGATCACGTGCTCCAGCGGACCACCCTGGGCGCCCGGGAATACTGCGGAGTTGAGCTTCTTCTCGATCTCGGCGTTGGCGCGGGCCAGGATCAGGCCGCCACGTGGGCCGCGCAGGGTCTTGTGGGTGGTGGTGGTCACCACGTCAGCGTAAGGCACCGGGTTCGGGTAGACACCAGCGGCGACCAGGCCGGCCACGTGGGCCATGTCGACGAACAGGTAGGCGCCGACTTTGTCAGCGATTTCGCGGAAGCGTGGGAAATCCAGAATCTGCGAGTAGGCAGAGAAACCGGCCACGATCATTTTCGGCTTGTGCTCAACCGCCAGGCGCTCGACTTCGTCGTAGTCGATCAGGCCGTCGGCATTGATACCGTACTGGACGGCGTTGTACAGCTTGCCGGAGGAGGAAACGCTGGCGCCGTGGGTGAGGTGGCCGCCATGGGCCAGGCTCATGCCCAGAATGGTGTCGCCGCCTTGCAGCAGGGCCAGGTATACCGCGCTGTTGGCTTGGGAACCGGCGTGTGGCTGGACGTTGGCGTAATCGGCGCCGAACAGTTGCTTGGCACGGTCGATAGCCAACTGCTCAACTACGTCGACGTACTCGCAGCCACCGTAGTAGCGCTTGCCTGGGTAGCCTTCGGCGTACTTGTTGGTCAGAACCGAACCTTGAGCCTCCATCACCGCAGGGCTGGTGTAGTTTTCCGAAGCGATCAGCTCAATGTGCTCTTCCTGGCGCACGGCTTCTTGCTCCATGGCGGCGAAGAGATCGGCGTCGTACTTGGCAATAGTCAAATCACGGCTGAACATGGCGGTCCTCAAGGATCGGGGGCAGAAAAGGAGGGCATTCTAACCCAATGGGTTTTGGATGGCATATGAAAGGACATCATGTCGCGGACAAGTGGGGCTCATCTGGAGATGAGTGGTGACTGTGCTGGCCTCATCGTGAGCAAGCCCCCTCCCACATTTTGAACTGTGAATACCTTCAAATGTGGGAGGGGGCTTGCTCACGATGGGGCCATTAGCCTCACAACAGCAGCTCAGTCGAACATGAACAGCGCATCATTGCTGAACTGCGCCTCGAACCGATTCGCCGGCATCGGCCGCCCGAACAGGTAACCCTGCACCTCATCACAGCCATGCTCGCGCAGGAAATCCAACTGCTCATGGGTTTCCACGCCTTCGGCAATCACCGCCAGGTTCAGGCTGTGGGCCATGGCAATGATCGCCCGGGCAATCTGCGCGTCCTGCTCACCCGAGGGCAGGCCATCGACGAATGTACGGTCGATCTTCAGCACGTCGATGGGAAACTGCTTGAGGTAGTTGAGTGATGAGTAGCCGGTGCCGAAGTCATCCACCGCGATGCTCAGGCCCAGGTTCTTCAGGCTGGCGAGGATCTGCATGGCTTCGTTGACTTCGCGCATCAGGATGCTTTCGGTCAGTTCCAGTTCCAGGCACGCCGGCGGCAAGCCGGTATCCCTGAGGATGGTGGCGATGCGCGTGCCCAATTGGCCATCGGAGAACTGCCGCGCCGAGATGTTCACCGAGACTTTCGGCACCCGCACTTTGTTCTGATGCCAGCTCTTGAGCTGGCGACAGGCTTCGCTGATCACCCAGTCGCCCACGTCCACCACCAGGCCCAATTCCTCCAGCACAGGAATGAAGTCACCCGGCGGCACCAGGCCACGACGCGGATGGCGCCAGCGCAGCAGGGCTTCGGCGCCGGTCAGGCGTTTGCCGTCGCCGCTGAACTGCGGCTGGTAATAGAGCACGAATTCATTTTGGTCCAGGGCGTGGCGCAGGTCGCTTTCCAGTTCCAGGCGTTCCAGGGCGCTGGCGTTCATGTCGGCCTGGTAGAACTGGAAGTTGTTCTTGCCGCGCTCCTTGGCGTGATACATCGCGGTATCGGCGTTTTTCATCAATTGGCTCAGCTCGTTGCCGTCTTGCGGGCTGAGGGCGATGCCGATACTGGCGGTGACGAAGAACTCGCGGCCTTCCAGTACAAACGGCTTCACCAGGCTGGCGAGAATCTGCTCGGCCACATGAATCGCCCGGTTCAACGCCATCTCGCGGCTGACCCGCGGCTGCAAGAGCAGGGTGAACTCATCACCGCCCATGCGCGCCACGGTGTCGTCCTCGGCCACGCAACCGAGCAGGCGCGTGGCCATTTCCTTGAGCATGCGATCGCCGGCGGCGTGTCCCAGTGAGTCGTTGATCGGCTTGAAGCGGTCGAGGTCAAGGAACATCAGTACCACCCACGACTTCTGCCGCTCCGCCGACTGCAACGCAGTGTGCAGGCGGTCCTGGAACAGTGTGCGGTTGGGCAGGTGGGTCAGGGCGTCGTAGTAGGCCAGGCGATGGATACGCTGTTCGCTGGCCTTGCGCTCGCTGATGTCGCTGAAGAAGCAGACGTAGCTGGCCAGGTCGCCCTCATCGTCAAACACCGCCGTAATGCCGACCCAGGCCGGGTAATGCTCGCCATTGCGGCGCTTGAGCCACACTTCGCCTTCCCAGGTGCTGTGCTGGTGCAATTGTTTGAGTACATAGCGCAGATGGGCTTCCTGCTGCTCGTCGACCGTGAGCATGTTCGGCAGTTGGTCGAGCACATCGCTCACGGCATAGCCGCTGACCCGGCTGAACGCCTCGTTGGCCTGCACGATATAGCCCGCCGGGTCGGTGATCAGGATGGCCGAGGTGGAATGCTCGAATACCGTGGCCGCCATGCGCAGGTCTTTTTCGGCGCGGCGTTGCTGGCTGATATCGCGGCCCACGCCGAGAATGCCTTCAAACGCACCATGTTCATCCCATACCAGTACCAGGCGCAGTTCGATCGGCACTTTGCGCCCGTCGGCGCGCAAGCAGTCGAACAGAAACAGTTGGGTCTGGACGTCATCGCGCAGCGTGTTCAAGGCTTCGGGGTTGCCCAGGGCGCGGCTGACCTGTTCCATCAGGCTATAGATGCCGGTCAGCTGTTGCGGGTTGGCGATGATTGACTGCCAGCCATTCTTGAACACCCAGTCCACGTCATAGCCGAGCACGGCGTTGACCGATGGGCTGACGTAGTTGAGGGCCAGTTGGCTGTCGGTGGAGCAGATTACGTCGCTGATGCTTTCGGCCAGCATGCGGTAGCGCTGTTCACTGTCGCGCAGGGATTCGCTGGCCTCGATCTGGTCGGTAATGTCTTTGGCCACGCCGATGATCCGCGTGACCACCGCGGACGTGTCTCGGGCCAGGGCTTGTTCGCGGATATCGAAGCGGCGCCATTGGTTATTGCGGTGGCGAAAACGCAGCTGGCAATGCAGTTGCGTTGTATAGCCGACCCGGCGCTGCTGTTGGCGCAAGTCGTGGTAATGCTCGGCGTCTTCGGGATGCAGCAGGATTTCCCAGAAGTACTCGCCCATTTGCTGCAGTTCGGCCTTGTTGTAGCCCAGGGTGTGGCCCAGGTGATGGTTGCTGAAAATCATGCGCTGGCTGATCACGTCCTGCACATACAGGTGGTCAGGCACGGTGCGCACCACGTCCGACCAGAAACTCTCGCGTTCCACAAGTGACAGCTCGATCAGCTTGCGGCTGGTGATGTCGCTGATGCTGAGGATCACCGCCTTGAAGTCATCCTGTTGCTCCGGCAGGCGCATCACCAGCCACAGGTATTGCTCGTTGCCGGCTACATCGTTGAGCTGGATTTCCAGCTCCAGCTGTTTCTGCTGGGCCAGTACCGCTTCCAGCACCGGGTAACCGATGGCGGTGGCGTTACGTGGGCAATCATCGATCAGGCGTTCCCAGGCTTGTTCGCATGAGTTTACGTTCAACAGGCGCACCGCCACCTGGTTGACCTCGGTGACCCGCAGTTCCTTGAGCAGTTGCTGGCGCTCGCTGGGGTTGGCCTGCAACCAGGCATGCAGTTGCTCGCGGCTGTGCACTTTGGTTTTGTCGAAGAATGTCTTGAGCCCCGACAGGTCAAGCACGCACAAGGCCACGCCCGTGCCTTCGAAAATGTCCTGGTAACGCCGTCGGCCCTCGTTCACCTGGCGCTGGCGGCGACGCATGTTCAGCAGCACGATCACCGGTATCAGCGAGAACGCCAGCCCCAGCAGGCATTTGCCGATAAACGCCGGCAGCAGTTGTTCAAGCACTGCGCTGCGGTCGAACAGCCCGCGCAGTTGCCAGTCGCTTTTGCTCAAGGGCGTGACCAGCACGCTTTTGTTCAACTCCTCCGGGGTCAGAGCGCCGGCCCAATGCGCCGGCATGCCGCTGTCCCGGCTGACCACGCGGCGGTTCAGACGGTTCTCGATCGCCCACATCGGGCGCTGGGCCTGGGCATCCTGCCGTGTGAGGCCGGCCAGGTAGCTGGGTGCCAGGCGTAATGCCCAGTACACCTTGGAGCCACCGCTGGGCTGGTGCAGCAACAGATAGATGACGGTGCCGTCATTGTCGTTGCTCAGGTAATAGGACTGGGAGTGGCTGCGCTTGACCAGCTCTTCAAGCCAGGCGCTGTCGCGGCTGTCGCCGTCGGTGTCACTGATCAGCGCGCCGCTGGGCGCCAGCAGGGCGAAGCTGCGTAGTTCTGGTAACGAACGCTGCAAGGTGCGCATCAAGGCCTGCTGCTGTTCGGCATTGCGGGGTGGTTCGACGATGGGCAGCAGATTCAGGGCGATCTGCGCGCTCAGGGCCATGCTCTGGCTGATTTGCTCGGCCAGGTCGGCACTATAGTCGATAGTGTATTGCTGCTGGTTTTTCTGGTTTTGCTGCAATTGGTCGAGCAGTTGCCAGAACAATAACGCGAGCAGCAACAGGACAAGCGTCGCCAATGCGCCCTTCAAGGTGCCGTGCAGGGGCGCTCCCGGCGCAATATGAGCGGCGCGCAAGGGAGTTGGCGGCGTGACTTTGGACAAGCTGTGATCCTGCGGTTTGGCTGGACTGGCGCGCGACGTGCACTATAAGCCGGACGCCCGGAGGGCGGCTAGCATGCCTTGAGTTGTGGCAAAGTGCCAGTCCCGCCTGGCTGGACTGCCCCAGCGCATTCAGGTAGCTTTGCCGGTTACGCGGGGGCGTTCCAGCCCCAGACACTCAGGCTTTTCCCCACGCAGGCATTGATCACCGTCAACGGCCCGCGCGGCGCATGGCCTGGCACGGGCTTCGCCCGCTTAATTCATCAGTCACTGACGCTAGGTTCACCATGGCTCAATACGTCTTCACCATGCATCGGCTGGGAAAAGTTGTTCCGCCGAAGCGGGAAATCCTGAAAAACATTTCATTGTCCTTCTTCCCAGGCGCCAAGATCGGCGTGCTCGGCCTCAACGGTTCGGGTAAGTCCACGCTGCTGAAAATCATGGCCGGCGTCGACACCGAGTTCGAAGGCGAAGCCCGCCCGATGCCGGACCTGAACATCGGCTACCTGCCGCAAGAGCCGATCCTGGATCCGACCAAGACCGTGCGCGAAGTGGTCGAAGAGGCCGTCAGCGTGATCAAGGACGCCCAGGCACGTCTGGACGAGGTCTACGCCGCCTACGCCGAACCGGATGCCGACTTCGACAAACTCGCCGCCGAACAGGCCAAGCTCGAAGCGATCCTGCAGGCCGGCGACGGTCACAACCTGGAGCGCCAGCTGGAAGTCGCCGCCGATGCGCTGCGTCTGCCGGCGTGGGACGCCAAGGTCGAGCACCTGTCCGGTGGTGAGAAGCGTCGCGTGGCCCTGTGCCGCCTGCTGCTGTCGGCCCCCGACATGCTGCTGCTCGACGAACCGACCAACCACCTGGACGCCGATTCCGTCGCGTGGCTGGAGCACTTCCTGCACGATTTCCCGGGCACCGTGGTCGCAATCACGCACGACCGCTACTTCCTGGACAACGTTGCCGGCTGGATCCTCGAGCTCGACCGCGGCGCCGGTATCCCTTACGAGGGCAACTACTCCGGTTGGCTGGAAGCCAAGTCCGACCGTCTGGCTGCCGAATCCAAGCAGCAATCGGCTCACGAAAAAGCCATGAAGGAAGAGCTGGAGTGGGTGCGCAAAGGCGCCAAGGCCCGCCAGTCCAAATCCAAGGCACGTCTGCAACGCTTTGAAGAAATGCAGTCGCAGGAATTCCAGAAGCGCAGCGAAACCAACGAAATCTACATCCCGGCCGGCCCGCGCCTGGGTGACAAGGTCATCGAGTTCAAGAACGTCTGCAAGGGCTATGGCGACCGCGTGCTGATCGACAACCTGTCGTTCTCCATGCCAAAAGGCGCGATCGTCGGCGTCATTGGTGGTAACGGCGCGGGTAAATCCACGCTGTTCCGTATGCTGATGGGCAAGGAGACTCCGGACTCCGGCAGCATTGAGATCGGCGACACCGTGCAACTGGCATGCGTGGACCAGAGCCGCGAAGACCTCGACGGCAGCAAGACGGTGTTCCAGCAGATTTCCGACGGTTCCGACCAGATCCGCATCGGTAACTATGAAATCCCGTCGCGCACCTATGTCGGCCGTTTCAACTTCAAAGGCGGCGACCAGCAGAAGTTCGTCAAGGACTTGTCCGGTGGTGAGCGCGGCCGCTTGCACCTGGCCCTGACATTGAAAGAGGGCGGCAACGTGTTGCTGCTCGACGAACCGTCCAACGACCTCGACGTGGAAACCCTGCGTTCTTTGGAAGAAGCCCTGCTGGACTTCCCGGGCGCCGCCATTGTGATCTCTCACGACCGGTGGTTCCTTGACCGCGTCGCGACCCACATCCTGGCGTACGAAGATGACTCCCAAGCGGTGTTCTTCGAAGGTAACTACACCGAGTACGAAGCAGACCGTAAAAAGCGCCTGGGCGAAGCCGCTGCCCAGCCGCACCGTGTGCGTCACAAGAAACTGGCCTGATTCAGGTTGGTTTGAAAAAACGGAGCCTTCGGGCTCCGTTTTTTGTGTGTTTAATACGGTCGAATGTGGGAGGGGGCTTGCCCCCGATAGCGGTTTACCTGCTGGTGCACTCCCTTGATTTGAAATCCTCTTTTAAGTGCATAAAACCCTGTAAAACTGGATACAGTTATATCCAGTGCACCATTTAATTTCACAAAGGCGACATTTTGCCCTGTCACGGTGCGAAACGAATTGATAAAGTCCGGCCCAATCTCCGTTTAACAACAATCAATTTGCCGAGACTTTTCATGATCGAATCCGTCGAATCCTTCCTGGCCCGCCTCAAGAAACGCGACCCGGACCAACCGGAATTCCACCAGGCCGTAGAAGAAGTCCTGCGCAGCCTGTGGCCTTTTCTTGAAGCCAACCCCCATTACCTGACCTCGGGCATCCTGGAGCGCATTTGCGAACCGGAACGCGCGATTACCTTCCGGGTGTCGTGGGTGGACGATCATGGCAAGGTCCAGGTTAATCGCGGCTTTCGTATCCAGATGAACAGCGCCATCGGACCCTACAAAGGCGGCCTGCGCTTCCACCCGTCGGTGAACCTGGGTGTGCTGAAATTCCTCGCCTTCGAGCAGACCTTCAAGAACTCCCTGACCTCGTTGCCCATGGGCGGCGGCAAAGGCGGCTCGGACTTCGACCCCAAGGGCAAGAGTGACGCCGAAGTGATGCGCTTCTGCCAGGCGTTCATGAGCGAGTTGTACCGCCACATCGGTGCGGACGTGGACGTACCGGCCGGTGATATCGGCGTGGGCGCACGGGAAATCGGCTTCCTGTTTGGCCAGTACAAGCGCCTGAGCAACCAATTCACCTCAGTGCTGACCGGCAAAGGCATGACCTATGGCGGCAGCCTGATCCGCCCGGAAGCTACCGGTTTCGGCTGCGTCTATTTCGCCGAGGAAATGCTCAAGCGCCAAGGCCAGCGCGTTGAAGGCAAGCGCGTGGCGGTGTCCGGTTCCGGTAACGTGGCGCAATACGCGGCGCGCAAGGTGATGGACCTGGGCGGCAAGGTGATTTCCCTGTCGGACTCCGAAGGCACCTTGTACGCCGAGAGTGGTTTGACCGAGGCGCAATGGTCAGCCCTGCTGGAGCTGAAAAACGTGCAACGCGGGCGCATCAGTGAATTGGCCGAACGCTTCGGCCTGGAGTTCCGTAAAGGCAAGACGCCTTGGGAACTGGCCTGCGATATTGCCCTGCCATGCGCCACCCAGAACGAACTCGACGGCGACGCCGCCCGCACCCTGCTGCACAACGGCTGCCTCTGCGTGGCCGAAGGCGCCAACATGCCGACCACCCTTGAGGCTGTGGATATCTTTATCGATGCGGGCATTCTGTTCGCACCGGGCAAGGCATCCAACGCCGGCGGCGTGGCGGTGAGCGGCCTGGAAATGTCGCAGAACGCCATGCGCCTGTTGTGGACCGCGGGGGAAGTGGACAGCAAGCTGCACAACATCATGCAGTCGATCCACCATGCCTGCGTGCATTACGGCGAGGAAAACGGCAGGGTCAACTACGTCAAGGGCGCGAACATTGCCGGCTTTGTGAAAGTCGCTGACGCGATGCTGGCCCAGGGCATCGTCTAGACCTCGGGTTCGATGCTCAGCACTTCGATCAACTGATCGCCGACGGGGCGTTTCCACAGCACCTCGTCACCCACCTGGGCACCCAGCAGGGCGCGGCCCAGGGGCGACCCCCAGTTGATCAGCCCTGCGTTGGCGTCGGCCTGGTCTTCACCGACCAACTGGATGCGCTGCTGCTCGTCCTGCTCGTTGGCGAACGTGACCCAGCTGCCGATCTGCACCTTGTCGGTGGACGTGGCAGGCGGCACAACCTGGGCGCTTTGCACTCGCTGGTTGAAGTAGCGCAGATCCCGCTCAAGATCGGCTTGCCGCTGTTTATCGGCCTTGTCGCCCTTGGCGGACTCGGCGCTGTACTCAAGCTGCAATTGCGCAACCTTGGCTTGCAACTGCGCCAACCCTTGCGCGGTCAGGCGGTTGGGCTGTTCGCTGACCTGACGCTCCACCGGCTGATCGGCCTGGGCGGCAGCATTGTCTTCATTTACAAAAGCTCGGCTCATGGCGTTCTCCCTCTATGGCGTTTGGGCCATATTCGCCGTGCTTTAGTTTCGATGGATGTCTGCAAACGACCTATTGCGAGCGATAGGCCTTGGCCGCATCGCGGTCTTTTTCTTGCTGCCACTCGTGCTCGCGGTCGTTGTTGCGGTTGTCCTGGTAGTCGCGCAGCTCTTCGCTCTCGCGCATAGCCTTGCACTGACGGAAACCATCCTCCCAGCCTTCGGCGTAGTGCTTTTCTTTCAGATAGCGCGGCACGTTCTTGCGAAACTCCCCCGTGATCACCCCCGCAGCCTGGCGACCGCTGCTGCAACCGTCGTCAAAGCCATCGGCAAAGGCGGGTGGATAACCCTTGGCCAACAAATCCTGATGGGTTGTTTGGCAACCCGCCAGCCATACCACTGCACACAGCATTAGCGCATACCGCCACATGGCGTACTCCCTGGCCGGTTCACGGCTGTTAAGGAGAGTCTAGAAGGGGTTTTGTCAGCTGTATGTGAAAGTGGTGTCAGAGGGATGTGCAGGACTTTTGGCCAAGTACAAAACCAAGTGTGGGAGGGGGCTTGCCCCCGATGGCAGGGTGTCAGTCAGTCTATTTGTTCCTGACCCACCGCTATCGGGGGCAGCCCCCTCCCACAGTTTTATCCATAACTCCCGTCTCCCGCTGCAGGCTTTATTCGTAGTAACCCACTGTCTTTTTTAGCTGATCGGCGTATTCGTAAATCTCGTCAGTGATGGAGGGATCAGGCTCATGGTTTGTCAGCTTTGTCCAGCACAGCATATTCAGCTAATTCTTGTCGAATAAACGCCGTAATCATCGCGCGATACACCTGCTCAGTGACCTCAGGGTTGGCGCCGACCACCTGAGATAACCCCCGCACCTTGGCGATCACCTGTTCAACCCGTTGTGGCGCCTTGACGCCATCGGTGTTTTTTTTGAAGCGTGCGGCTTGGGAAACGTAGTGGCCGCGTTCGGCGATCAGAGTGACGATTTGCTGGTCAAGAAGGTCGATGTTATTGCGGACTTCTTCGAGGGTAGTGCAGTGAACGGCCATAGTAAGTGGGCTCCTGATTATGTGAGCAATGCTAACAAAATGTGGGAGGGGGCTTGCTCCCGATTGCGGTGGGTCAGTCAAAAATACTGAGACTGACACTCTGCTATCGGGAGCAAGCCCCCTCCCACATTTTGAGTTTCATCAGGCTTGAGTCAGTAGTGGTACCACTTCACTTCGAGCATCACTTCATTTACCGGCGTGGACAAGTGGCTGTATTCGCGCTGCGCACTCAGGCGCAGGCCCAGGTTGCGCGACAGTTCCCACTGCTGGTTGAGGCTGATGCTGCGCCGCACTTCGCCGTTGGTGAAGAAATCGCCCTTGGCTTCCAGGCTCAGGTTGCCCAGCGGGTTCTTCCATAGCACGCCGGTGTTGAAACCGGCGGCGGGGGAGATGGCTTCGCTGAAGTCGTTGTTGTGCTCTACGCGTACGGTGCCGAGGGCGAAGCCGAGCATGTCGTCGCTCAGTTGCCAGGTGCCGCCGGCGCCGCCGTTGACGTGGGCGACCAGGGTTTCATCGTCGTGCTTGCCCGGTACCCGCTCCAGGCCACCGGTGACTTGCCATGACCAGGGTTGCAGCAGCGCATTGCGCGGGGTCAGGGAGCGGATGGTGGCCAGGTCCAGTTGCTGCAGCTGCCAGTGGTTACCTTCGTACTGGCGCAGTTTCATTTGCAGGATTTCGATCTGGGCACCCAGGGGGAAGCCTTCGGCGTTGTCGTTGAGGTCGTGATAGGCCATGCGCAGGCCGTATTCGCCGAAGGCTTTGTCGCCTCGGGTGCCGACGCCGGCTTGCCAGGTGCGCGATTGGTGGCCGTTCTCGGGCAAGCCTGGGGGCGTGATCTTGAGGTCGGGCGCAGGGTTCTGGTTGATCGCTCGCAGCAGCTCGAAGCTGCGCTGGGAGCGTGCACTGTCGCGCTCCAGACCGTTGGCGCGATAGCGGCCCAGGCGGTAGGCGGCGTCGACTATCAGGGCCTGGCGATCGCGGGGCAGGGTCTTGAAGGCCGGCTCCTGCAATTGCTTCTGGTCATCGCTGATTTTCAATACCCACTGTTGCTCATCGCCATCCAACGGCTTGGCGCGTTCCAGCAGTTCGCGCTCACGGGAGGGCCGATAGTCGATCTTCTCCACCAAGCCCGCTTCCTTGACGGCCTTGACCGTGTCGGTAGGGATCGCAGTAAGCGGGAATTGCTCGGTCAGGCGCAGGCCGGGGCGTGCCACTTGCAGCAGCTCCAGCAGGCGGTAGGAGCAGTTTTCATCGAAGAAGAAGTAGTCGAACTGGATCTGCTTGAGTTCCCATACGTGCTCGACCATGCGCTTGGTCTCGACTTCGGTGAGGTTCAGGCGGTATTCCCACAGGTCGCGGTTTTCGAGACTACGGTATTCGGAGAGTTTCTCCTGGTATGGCACCAGGGCGAACAGGCCGGGGTAGCCGCCCATCAGGCCCTTCCAGGCGTAGAGTATGCTGTTGTCGGAGCCTTCGATGTAGGCGCCGAAGTTAATCGCATAGCTGAGCAACGCGGTGTTGTTGCTTTGCACGTCGGCC
This sequence comes from Pseudomonas sp. FBCC-B545, assembly GCF_059134095.1. Classification (NCBI taxonomy): domain Bacteria; kingdom Pseudomonadati; phylum Pseudomonadota; class Gammaproteobacteria; order Pseudomonadales; family Pseudomonadaceae; genus Pseudomonas; species Pseudomonas sp. FBCC-B545. The sequence continues at coordinate 856,529 of NZ_CP101441.1, forward strand.
TGGTCGATACGCAGCAGGGTGTGGCCGAACATCGACGACGGGCTGTTGAGGTAGGCTGCCGGGAAGATCATCACCGCGCTATGGGGCGCAACGTCCTTGAACCATTGGGTGAATTCTTTGCAGTCCAGGGCGGGCAGGTCGGTGAGATGCAACTGATCCTTGAGCCAGCGGGTACGTGCAGGGTAGACGCATTGGGCGTGCTTTTCGCCCAGGCTGGCCGGGGCGTACAGCGCATCGACGGAGGCCCTGAGTTCCGCGTCTGGATGGTGGGCGCCATCGGCGGCGAGGAAGAACTTCTTGTCGCTGACATAGCTGCGCCAGCCGCTGATCTTGCCGGCTTCGTAATGCCCCAGCGAAAGCCAGAACGGGTCATTGGCCAGTTGCTGCAAACGTTGATCGTCGAGGTGCGGGGCCGCATGCAGCGGGGCGCAGGCGAAGAGAGCCAGGCAAGCGAGGCGTTTGAGCATTGGGGCTACTTAAGTCGGACTGAAAAAAAGACCCAAGGGGGGCAGGTCGAAAAAATAAAACCCGCGCCTCGAAAGACGCGGGCGGGTCGAGCTTAAGCCTGGGTTGCGTATTTCGCCAGACGGGCATCACTTTTCAGTACTGCGATGGTGTTGTTGTGCACGTCGTCAGCGGTCACGTCAGCCTTGCTGAAGATCTGCTGGAAGTGCTCGTGGGTCACGGCCGCGAAGTGATCGCGATCTTCCGGGGCAACACCCAGTACCACCGCGTAGGTGGTCAGTGCTTCGCCGTTGCCTTTGGCCATGTCTTCGGACAGCTCGTTCATCATGCCATTCATGGCAATCCAGGACTTGCCGCCGTAGGTCAGGGCGCTGTTGGTGCTGCAACCGTTGGTGCCCGAGGTCATGCCGAATGTGGCGTTACCCGAGGTGCCGTTGGTGGTGGAGGCCAGGAAGTGGGCCGGAGTGCCGCGCTGGCCTTCGAACAACATGTTGCCCCAACCGCAGTTCGGGCCACCTGGTGCTTCTGCCATTGCATTGAGGGAGACGACGGTGAAGAGAGTACCAAGAAGGATCCGTTTCATAGCTTTGTTCTCTTTGTGTGCAAACCAATGGACAAGGGTTCAGGCGCTTCGCAACGCCCTAGGGGCCAGTTATTAGTCCAACCCGCGCAATTTGGAGTTTAGGCACGTTCCCGGGGTTCCGTGTTTTTTTATAAACATTCAATCTCCGGCGATTTTTTTGTAGGGCGCGTGCGGTGGCTATGCTTTCCCGAAAGCGCGCCTTGCCAGAGCGCTCAACCGGGAGCCAGAATGCGCCCATCTGCCCCGCCTGATGTAAGGAAGCCCGATGCCTGATCCTGTTGCTGCCAGCTTGCGTCTAGCGCCCGAAGCGCTGACTCGCCCTTTCTCCGCTGAACAGTTCAGCTTCTCGACCACCAATGATTTGGAGCCCTTTCGCGGTGTGCTTGGCCAGGAACGTGCGGTTGAAGCCTTGCAGTTCGGCGTGGCCATGCCACGCCCCGGTTACAACGTGTTTGTCATGGGCGAGCCGGGCACCGGCCGCTTTTCGTTCGTCAAACGCTACCTGAAAGCCGAAGGCAAGCGCCTGCAGACCCCGGCAGATTGGGTCTATGTGAATAATTTCGATGAGCCGCGCGAACCCCGCGCCCTGGAATTGCCGGGGGGCGGCGCTGCGGCGTTTATCGCCGATATCAACGGCTTGGTCGACAACCTGGTCGCGACCTTCCCGGCAGTGTTTGAACACCCGACTTATCAACAGCGCAAAAGCGCCATCGACCGGGCGTTCAACCAGCGCTATGACAAGGCGCTGGACGTGATCGAACGCCTGGCCCTGGAAAAGGACGTGGCGCTGTACCGCGACAGCTCCAACATCGCCTTCACGCCGATGCTCGATGGCAAGGCGCTGGACGAAGCCGAGTTCTCGCAACTGCCTGAGGCCGATCGCGAGCGCTTCCACACCGATATCTCCGAGTTGGAAGAACGTCTCAACGAAGAACTCGCCAGCCTGCCGCAGTGGAAGCGTGAGTCCAACAACCAACTGCGCCAGTTCAACGAAGAAACCATCACACTGGCCCTGCAGCCTTTGCTGGCGCCGCTGTCGGAAAAATACGCAGAAAACGCCGGCGTCTGCGGCTACCTGCAAGCCATGCAGGTGTACCTGCTCAAAACCGTGGTCGAGCAATTGGTGGATGACGCCAAGACCGATGCCCAGGCGCGCAAGCTGCTCGAAGAGCAGTATTGCCCGAGCCTGGTGGTGGGCCATCCGCTCAACGGTGGCGCGCCAGTGGTGTTTGAACCGCACCCTACCTACGACAACCTGTTTGGCCGCATCGAATACAGCACCGACCAAGGCGCGCTCTACACCACCTACCGCCAGCTGCGCCCGGGCGCCTTGCACCGCGCCAATGGCGGCTTCCTGATTCTTGAAGCCGAGAAAATGCTCAGCGAGCCGTTCGTGTGGGATGCGCTCAAGCGTTCCCTGCAATCGCGCAAGCTGAAGATGGAATCGCCCCTGGGCGAACTGGGCCGCCTGGCCACCGTGACCCTCAACCCGCAAATGATCCCGCTGCAGGTCAAGGTGATCATCATCGGCTCGCGCCAGTTGTACTACGCGTTGCAAGATGCCGACCCGGACTTCCAGGAGATGTTCCGCGTACTGGTGGACTTCGACGAAGACATCCCGATGGTCGACGAAAGCCTGGAGCAGTTCGCCCAGTTGCTGAAAACCCGCACCTCGGAAGAAGGCATGGCGCCACTGACCTCGGACGCGGTGGCGCGCCTGGCGACCTACAGTGCCCGCCTGGCGGAACACCAGGGCCGGTTGTCGGCGCGAATTGGCGATTTGTTCCAGTTGGTCAGCGAAGCAGACTTCATTCGCCACCTGGCGGGCGACGAGATGACCGATGCCGGGCATATCGAGCGCGCCCTCAAGGCCAAGGCCACGCGTACCGGTCGCGTGTCGGCGCGGATTCTCGACGACATGCTCGCCGGGGTGATTCTCATCGACACGGCTGGTGCCGCCGTGGGCAAGTGCAATGGGCTGACGGTGCTGGAGGTCGGCGACTCGGCATTCGGTGTCCCGGCGCGGATTTCCGCCACGGTATACCCGGGCGGCAGCGGGATTGTCGACATCGAGCGCGAAGTTAACCTCGGCCAGCCGATCCACTCCAAGGGGGTGATGATCCTCACCGGATACCTGGGCAGCCGCTATGCCCAGGAATTCCCGTTGGCCATCTCCGCTAGCATCGCCCTGGAGCAATCCTACGGTTATGTGGACGGCGACAGTGCCTCCCTGGGCGAGGCCTGCACCTTGATCTCGGCCTTGTCGAAGACGCCGCTCAAGCAGTGCTTCGCCATCACCGGATCGATCAACCAGTTTGGTGAAGTGCAGGCGGTGGGCGGGGTCAACGAGAAAATCGAAGGTTTCTTCCGGCTCTGCGAAGCCCGCGGCTTGACCGGTGAGCAGGGCGCGATCATCCCCCAGGCCAATGTTGCCACGCTGATGCTCGATGAGAAGGTGTTGCAGGCCGTGCGCAACGGGCAATTCCATATCTATGCGGTACGCCAGGCGGATGAGGCGTTGAGCCTGTTGGTGGGCGAGGATGCCGGTGAGCCGGACGCAGAGGGGCAATTTCCTGAAGGCACCGTGAATGCGCGGGTGGTTGAGCGTTTGCGGGCGATTGCCGAGATGATCAGCGAGGAAGATCTTAAGGAGGCGGAGAAGGAGCTGGCGCAGCAGGCGTTGGCAGAAGCCAAGCCGACCTGATCCCTCAAGCTCGATGGAGATCAAAATGTGGGAGGGGGCTTGCTCCCGATAGCAGTGGGTCAGTCAAAATTACTTAGACTGGCACACCGCAATCGGGAGCAAGCCCCCTCCCACATTTGCTCCTGCGTATGTCACTAAATTGACAGTTGTCCCGGGAAAACGCCCGTTGGTCCCTACAACCTTGGTTTGGCGCGTTTTTCTTCTATTCTCAATTCAGGGATATCCACAGGAGTCGCAGGATAGAGACAGCCTCGCCTTGCGCTGGGGCTGAACACCGATCTACCGAGGGTCGCCGCCATGTCGCGCAACCTTTGCCTTACCCGCCAGTGCCTGGGCCTGGTCACCCGTATTGAATGCTCCATTCGCCCACTCGCCGGGGATAACGGCATGTGGACGTTATTGTTTGCCGCTGGAATGTCGGGCGAACAGCCTTCCACCGTCAAGTCCGAGGGCCCGTTTAATGGGCCCTGGGTGGCTGAAACAATGCTGGATTCCATCGTCGATAACCTGACCTTGCATGGCTATGAGCAGATGGACGAACCGCAGATCTGGTGCCTGCACCTGCAAGCCCATCTGCGCCAACTCAATGGCAGTCAAGAGCGGCTGGCCCTGTAGCGACGGCTATTTACTCTCAGGCTTGTCCAGCTTGACCTCAAAGCCGTATTGCACGGTGCTGAGGTCAGTGCGCTGGTAACTTTCCAGCGTAGTCGGCTGGCCGTAGAAGTAATGCACGTCAAACAACGCCGTGCCGTATTCCTCGGCACGGTGGCTGACGCTGAGGATCTCCTTGAGGTACTTGCCACTGGCGTCCTTGGCATAGAAGCGCCAGCTATCGGATGGGAAATCCTTCTGGTCGACGATCAGTGCGTTGTCCTTGAGCGACAGGCCCTTGGGCAGCTTGGCCGCGTCAATCGTGGTTTTTTCAATGCTGGCCAGGAAGAGCGGTACGGAGCCCACTACAAACGCGGGAGTCTCAGGGAACAGGTTGAGGTCGTATGTGAGCGTGCCGCTGACGGCGTTCAGCTCAAACGCCTCGGTCGGCAACTCGATAGGCTCGCCGCGTTCGCCCTTGTCGTCGGCGGTGAAGAAGGTGATAGGCGCATCGCTGTTGTTACGTTCGGCGCCGACCAAGTCGTCATTGAACGTGTAGGGGTGATCAAACACGATTTTCGCCGCACTGGCGTCTTCGGTCGATTGGCTGATGGTGACGCTGCTTTTGAGCTGGTCTTCGCTCATCGAGGCATCTTTTAGCCAACTGGCGGCGCTGTCGTCATACACCGTGACCGGCATCGGCAGAGCCTGCACGGTTTTCTGCAGGCTGTTTCTGTCGAAGCGCAGCACCGGCAGGTTCAGGTCTTTGTGGGTGACCGTAGCTGTAGAAAAATCCAGCACATTGACCTGCAGATTGTCGATCAGCCCATTGAAATACACCTTGGCGTAATGGCTGCTCTGCTTGTGTTCGAAGGCTTTTTGCTCGTCGGTAAGCTGTTTCTCGAGGGCCTCGGACCAGGTCTTTTGTTTCTGCATTTCAGCCAATTGTTTCTCATAGAACGCCACCTGCGCGGCGCTCTCGTTGATCGAGCCTGAGCGCGTGAGAAATTGCCCGGTGCTGTCCTGTGCCTGCACCAGCAGCGGGTTCGGCGACTCGTCGCCCAGTTCGGCGGCGAGGGGGGCGCTGTTGGTCAGTTCGATCTCGGCGTAGTTCTTTTCCAGCGCCAGCAGGTTGAGCGTGATATTGCCCTCGGTGCGTTTATGGCCGACGTCTTTTTTCGTCAGATCGAAAGTCAGCACCTTGCCCGGGGTGACCACTTCGACTGCGCCTTTGAGGCTGACCGGCTGTGGTTGGCTTTTGTTTTCCGTCTCGATGCCCTCGATAAACGGATACGTGACCGTCAGGTCGTCGGGATTGGTCAGGTTGGAGCTGCTGGGGCTCAGTTGGATGCCAGGATCGGTTTCCGACCACTCCGGCTGGAAAGGAATGACTTTATTGTTGCTCAGGGTGACCGATTGCCATTCCAGGCCATGGGGGAATGGGAACTGGTCGGGGGCATTGAAGTTGAACGGGAAGACCGGCTGCAAATCCGTCAGATAGTCCGAATGAGAGGTCTTGCGCAGCACGAACAGGCCGTTGATATAAGTGTCCACCAGGGCCTGCGGGGTAGGGTAGTGCTTGAGCAGGGCCAGGCTGTCTTCGCCGTACTCGGCTTCAATGGGCTTGCTGGCAAGCTTGAGGCGCGCACGCTCCAGCAACAGCAGCGAGCCGCCGAGGTCGGCAATGGCGTCGCGCAGCTTGGGATCCTGGATGTCGTCCAGAGACTGTTCGAATTGGGCGGTTTTCTCTTCGAGGGTGGCTTGCTTCTGCTCTTCTTTGGGGGAGCAGCCGCTGGCCATCAGCAACGCCGCGCACAGGCCGAGAGTGGCCAAAGGGGATCGCACATCCATCATCTGAGTTTTCCTGTCCGACATCATCGAGCCGAGTTAATGGTCTCGACACTAGCAGAAAAACTCTCTTACAGATGCCACTTGGGTCAGTTTTCTAGCGGTGACAGGGGCCGGGTGGCGGCTGGTATACTCGGCGCCATTTTTAGCCAAGCTGTGTGAGATTCAATGGAACGCTTTATCGAAAATACGATGTACGCCTCGCGTTGGCTGCTGGCGCCGATCTATCTGGGGCTGTCGCTGGGCTTGCTGATCCTGGCGCTGAAATTCTTCCAGGAAATCATTCACGTGATTCCCAACATCTTCACCATGTTGGAAGCGGAAGTGATCCTGTTGCTGCTGTCGCTGATCGACATGGCCCTGGTGGGCGGCTTGCTGGTGATGGTGATGATTTCCGGCTACGAGAACTTCGTCTCGCAGCTGGATATCGATGAAAACAAGGAAAAGCTCAACTGGCTGGGCACCATGGACTCTTCGTCGCTGAAGATGAAAGTGGCGGCCTCCATCGTGGCGATTTCCTCCATCCACCTGCTGCGCATCTTCATGGACGCCAAGAACGTCGATCCGCAACACCTGATGTGGTATGTGATCATCCACATGACCTTCGTAGTCTCGGCGTTTGCCATGGGCTACCTGGACAAGCTCACCAAGCACTGATGCCCCGCGCCGGCCTTACTGCTCGACGAAGTAGTAAGGCTGGCGGTTGATCGCCATCTGCTTGATCACCGTGACCTTCTCATTCAGCCGGTCGGTGTGATCCATCAGCGCAACATTGCCGGGCTTGACAGTGAGGAAGGCGCGCAGCTCGGCTTCGGTCTTAAGGATCGGCAGGTAGGCTTGCAGGTAGAACACGCTGGCGCCGGCGATCCGCTCGTTGGGCTGGAACATCGCCACCGCTTTCCCTTCGTCCTGCAGCGTCTGGATCTGGCTCATCACCGGTACGAATGAGTGGCGCACGTCGGCTTTAGGCGCGAACCAGAATGCCGCGCTCAGGTAACAAGCGATGGCCAGGCTGAAAACCCCGGCGATGATGCGCCGATGGTAACGGTACAGCGCCGGCCTGTGTGCCTTGGCCCACTCCAGCAACACCCGCGCATATTCGGCGGCCAGTACCGCCGCGGCTGGCGTCAGCGCCATCAAGTACACGGTGCGTTTGCTGGAAGCCAGGGTCAGCAGGGTGAACTGCGCCACCAGCCACACACTGAAAAACAACCGGTAGCGATTACGCACCAGGCTTTTACGGAAGTGCCACAGGCCCAGGTACACCAGGATGTTCCAGGGCAGGAAGGCCTCGGGCAGTTTCGCGAGGTAATAGTAAAACGGCTCGTAATGCCCGGCTTCTACGAACGAACCGCTGAAGCGCCCGACGCTATTGGTCCATAACACTTCACCCACCGCCTGCATCCCGCCGCGCTGAAACAGAAACCCCAGCCAGATCAGCAAGGGCACCAAGGCCAGCAGCGTGAATAGTGCCGGCTTGAGCCAGTCACCGATGCGTAGGCGCCTATCCATCAGGCTGGTGCTGAGCAAGTAGACAAAGATCACGATGCCCGGCATCGCCAGGCCCAACACGCCTTTACTCAGGGTGGCGATGACCATGCCAGCGGTAAACAACGCCCAGGCCCCCACACTGGAGCCTTGGCGTTCCGGCCGCACGGCCTGGTAAAACGCCAGCAGGGCAGTGGTCACGCCGAGGCTGAGCAACGAATCCTCACCCACCCCTCGCACATTGCCCCAGTAACTGGCCATGGTCGCCAGGATCAGCGCAGCGCTGAATGCCAGTGTCTGCGGTCGTCCAAAGCGGCGCAGCATGCCGTACAGCAGCATCACGCTGAACAAACCGGCGAACGCCGAGGCCAAACGCACGGCCCCGGTGCTGGCGCCAAATAGGCGAATCGCCCCGGCGTCCAGCCACAGGCTCAGGGGTGGTTTTTCCAGGAACGGCTCGCGAAACAGACGCGGCACCACCCAGTCATCGTCCAGGTGCATGGCCATGGCGATCCCGGAAACCCGGGCCTCGGTGGAGCCTTGCAGCTCATGGTTGCCAAGGGCAAAGAAGAACAGCAGACCAGCAAGCAGGAGCAGCAGGGGAGCGGGACGCGTCATGGAATCTGGCTACCGGGGCATGAGACCGATCGGGCGACCGGTCATGGGTAGTCAGGGAGTATACGAGCGCGATTCTTAACCTTTGGTGAACGGCCGTGGGGTTTTTCTCCGGCGTATCAAGGCAGTTTCAAGCTGGGCACTGCCGCTTTGCCTTGTGCGGTCAGCACCGGCTCCAACTGCTCCCAGGTGAAGGCCAAGTCGTTGTCGCAGCCGTCACCATTGGCCGGTGTCGAGAGTTGCAGGCCCTGGGTGTTGAAGCTGAGGTGAAAGTTGGAGTAATCGGTAATCGCGGGGCAGCCCTCGTCGGTGGTGGTTTGCTTGGCCAGCCAAGTGCTGAAGGCGGCCGGCAGCTTCAAGTGGCCGGAATAAGCGTCATACCATTGCTGATGGCCGCCGAGCCAGGTCCATGGGTCCACACTGTCACCGGTTTGCAGGTTCCAGGAGTGCAGGCCCCAACTGATGCCCATGGCGCCTTGGCCTGCGGCCCAGCGGTAGAACCGCACGGTGAGGAATTGCGATGACCAATAGGCGGGTTCAACCTCGATTTCACTGGTATAGACAGACCCGTTTCGACCCAGGTATTCACGTCGTTCATAAAAATAGTCGGTTAGGTCCTCGTCATTGACGGCCAGGGCGGCGAGCTGCTGGTTGATCTTCTGCACTGCCGGGCTGTCACCTTCCAGCTTGAGCGTGACATGGGGGCCTTGGGTCTTGAGCGCGTAGGAGTGGTTTTTGAAAGTCTTCTTCTCGGTCTTGATCGGCAGCGGCGCGGCTTCCATGGGCGCGTTATAGGCATCGCTGCCGCAGCCGTCCGTGCCGATGCGGCGCAAGGCCAGGGGTAGCGGCTTGCCGTCGGCGGTTTTGCTCCAGGCTCCCGAGAGGGTATCGCCCTGGGGGTTTTGCAGGGCCCAGAAACCGGTGTTTCCTTCCTCCACCCAAGGGGCGTTGTCGTTGGCCTGAGTCAGCTGGATAGGAGTACGGATGCGCTGGTAGTAATAACTGCCATGCTCCCCGTCGGCGCCATTGAAACAGACGGTAATAGCGGACTTGCCCAAGGTGCCTTGCCAGACCCCGGCCAGTTCGGCAGCGGTTGCGAATGAAGGGATAAAGGCGAGTGCGATGACGGCGAAGGGCTTGAACACGGGTATCTGACTTCCGGTTGTCTGATAAAGGCCGTCAGGGTAATGGGAAGTGTGAGGGGATGCCAGCGGGCGAGGTGCGGTGAGGCGTCTCGCCCTTTTTCGTGTTTTAGGGCTGTGGCGTCTGGCTAGTGAATGGCTGGGTGTTCAGGACTCGTTCTACGAGTAACTCACCCAGAACGATCAATTGCTGAGCGGCCAGCAACTTGTGGCGGTGCGCGCCTTCAAGCTCGAAAGCCAAGTCGGTGGTCATGGCGTTGAGAGAGGCGAGGGTTTCGCTGGCTTGGATTAGCAGGGTTTCGGGGTGGATGTCTTCGGCGAGGATGAAGAGGGTGGTTGGGGGATTGGGGGTGATTTTTTTCATGATGAAGCTCCCACACTGTTTAAGGAGCTGCCTCTCCCTGCTGTCAAACAGGAATGGGTGGCAGCTGTACGCGGGTTGACAGACCGGAAGTGTAGGAACCCGGCGCACCCGAAGATGCCCCACGCACAGCCGCCATGAACGGGGCGGAATGCGTAAGCATGCCGCCTTATCACGGGGTGTGAAAGGTTACACTTTTCGGCCTGTCAAAGCCGGTCGCTGATCATCAGCGACGCAAAGAAGTTAGCGTTGTGAGGTGGCTTGCGCTAGTTCACCAACAGCGCGGCAACTTGCGGGAAAATTCCGAAGCTCGGCCCTGTTGGCGTCCCCCGTCGTCAGGCTCTGTTAAAAGCTCCACTCCTCAGCCCGAACCAACTGGCAGAACGGCCCATTGAGCGTGGCATTGTGATGAGCCACGATCACCTCTGCTTTCATCAAGGGCGTGTCAGAACAGGTATGACCGTCGGCGATAAGTACCGCATCGAAGCCAAGATCACGCGCGGCGCGGCAGGTGCTGTCGACGCAGTATTGCGTTTTCATCCCAGTGACTACCACGCCGGTGGCGCCGCTGGAGCGCAAATTATCAGCAAGGTCTGTCATCGCAAAAGCGTTGGGCCGCCGCTTTTCGAACATCACTTCTCCACCTAGCAACTTCAGTTCCTCTGCAACCAGCGTAAGCGGGCTACCCGATTCGATTGGCGAGCCAGCGGGGCCGATGTGACGGGCGAGAAAAATCGGCGCGCCTGCGCTGCGGGCCTTGTCCATCAGGGTATTCAGCGTTTCCAACAGTTCGTCGCAACGCCATGGTTTTTCCGGGCCGTGGATGAGTCCGACTTGGATATCGAGTATCAACAGGGCGTACATAGGTGCATCTCCTTGCGTATGAACCAGCGACACAAGGGCATAAAAAAAGGCCCTGTCCATCGCTGGCGGGCCTTTGAAGTGTTCGTCTGTTATTGGCTCACGACACCTCGCACGCTCCGCTTGAAGCGGTCATGGTGGTGGTTGTCGAGGTGAGGCAATAATTACTCATGAGTCGACACTAGCAATATCGCTGCGGGCTGACAAGGCCGATACCTGGGCGACACGGTGGCGACAATGCTTCATGAACGCGTTGCTCCCGGATTGTCGACGCCAGGAGTGGCAAATAGATGCTCGGCGGCAAAGTCTACGAATACGCGAATTTTCGGTGAAAGATGGCGGCTGGACGGCCACAGCGCCCAGAACTGCCCCTGATCTTCACTGTAACCCTCGAGCACGGTTTCCAGGCGCCCCTGGGCGATGGCTTCGCGCGCGAGGAAATCCGGGACAAATGCGATGCCATGCCTATCCACCGCGGCCATCAGCATGGCCTCCATGTTGTTCAAGATCAGTGCGGTGGGCAGGCGCAGCTGCGTGAACTGGGGCGCCGAAGACATACTCCAGTCCATGATTTTACCCGTGGTGACAAATCGGTAACGCAAGCACTCGTGATGCTCAAGCTCAATGAGCGTGACGGGGCGCCCCTTACGCTGCAGATAGTCGGGCGATTTGCTGGGTGGGGCGGCGGTGTTTTTGCTGCTGTTTATCATGGTTGAAAATCGGGCGGAACATCCGATGCTGGAACTGGGGCTGTTCCTGTTTCCGCGCTTTGTCGGTGTACAGATCCTGCCGATCGGCACCTGCTACTGCTACATCGTCTTGATCGTCTTGCTGCCATTTCGGTTTATCGGTGTGGAAGGGGCCAGCGCGTTTGAGGCGGGGTTGATGATGTTGGCACTCTCTGCCCCAATGCTGTTTGTACCGATGGCTGCCGCGTCGCTGACGCGCTGGCTGTCGGCAGGGATACTTTGCGCGATCGGCTTTGTGATCGCGGCGGCCGGACTCTACTGGCTGAGTACGATTCCGGTCGGCGCCCATGCGCAGATTATCGCGGCTATGCTGCTGACCGGTATCGGCACCGGCTTGCCGTGGGGCTTGATGGATGGTTTGTCGATCAGTGTTATTCCCAAAGAACGAGCGGGGATGGCCGCGGGTATTTTCAACACCACGCGGGTGGCCAACGAAGGTGTCGCCCTGGCAATTACGGTTGCGGTGCTGACGGCGCTGGTGGCGCATCATCTGAGTCTCAGTGACGCGGTCAAACTGTCTGCTGTCGACTATTCGGGTATCGCGCAACGCCTGGTAATGGGTGATATCCAACACGCGAGCGCCGACGCCGGTCAAATTCCATTAGCGGTGCTGAGCTCTGCTTATACCTCAGGGTTCAACACCTTGTTGCAGCTGTTGGCGATGTTCACGCTGTTCACTGCTGCCGTGGTCTTCCTGTTCCTGGGGCGCCAAAGCGAGGCCGGTGTTGAATCCGCGCCCGATGCCGTGCGTTTTTCATCTGATACCTGAGAGCCGCTCCGGAGCCATGCTGATGTCGCCCAATACACACTTTACGCCGCTGATTCTGGCGGGCATTGCTTTACTGTGCGGCTTGTCGGTGGCCAATGTTTACGTTAACCAGGCGCTGCTGCCGGTCTTTGCAGGTGCCTTGCACGCGGATGCAGGGCAAACCAGTTGGACATCCCTCTAAGTGGCGAGCGGCAGAAGATGGCGTTCCTGTCCATGAGGGCTTTGGCTGCAAGAGGCCCCAATCCTACCGATGCCTTGCAGTTCAATGGCTGAACCGAGCCGGGCAGATTGATAAGCGCTTTCAGCCCAGCCTTTTTTTGTTGTAGATCAGATAAAACAGGGTGCCCAGCAACAATCCCCAGAATGATGACGACACATGGAAGAAATTCGGGAAATACACGGTGATCATCAGCGTCGCCACGGCCGGGTAGTACGGCTCAGTTTTGAGCGAATCGCGCAACGCATCTGCCAGGGTGCTGAACAGGGCCAGTGCCGCCAGCGCGAGAATGATCTGCGACGGGATCACTGACAGCAGGCTGACCAGGCCGGCCGCAAACCACGCCATTACCAGGTAGGTCCCCCCTGCAGCGCAACTGGCAATGTAGCGCAGGGATTTGTCATGGGACGCCAGCGGGCCGGCGCACATGGCCGCCGTCAGCGCCGCCAGGTTGAGGTTGTGGCAACCGAACAACGACGCGCACGAGGTGGCTAGCCCAGTGACGAATAGGGTGCCGGGAAAATGAGTGGCGTAGCCGTTGTTGCGCAAAATCAGATAGCCCGGGATGTTTTGCGAAAACAAAGTGACCACGAACAACGGGATCGACAGGTTGATAAAGGATGAGAGGGTAAACACCGGTGCGACAAACTCGACCCCGTGGACCGACGCCGCAACCACCGGTTGCACCGCCGGCTGGAACAGGAAATAGGCGAATAGCACACCGAGCGCCACCGGCAAAGCGACCAACGGCTTGTAGATAAACAGCAGCAACCAGATGCCGCTTACCAACCCGACGATCAGCGGGTAGGTCTCAAACGCTGGCACAAAGGATTTGGCCAGTGACAGCAAGACCCCCGCCAGCATCGCCGACGACAGGCTGGCGGGAATTTTCTCGATGTAGCGGGCAATACGTGGCACCGAGGCCAGGGCCAGCATCAACGCCCCCGACATGCAAAAAGCCCCCACGGCCTCATCGAACCCACCCAGCGGCTGGTTATAGCTGAGCAAAATGGCCGACCCCGGCGTCGACCAGGCAAAGGCATAAGGTTTTCTAGTGGCCAGGGAGAACCCGATCCCCATCACCCCTTGGAACAGGCACAACACCGCCAAGGCACTCACCGCCTGGGAGGGGGTGGCACCCACGTTATAAAAACCCTGCAAGACGATAAAGAACGTACTGATAAAGCCGATCAGCGCGGCACTCGCGCCCGTGCTGACCAGGCTCACCCACTCGCCGGGCACCTGGCCCCCTGCGACGCCAGTCTTACTCAAAGCACTCATGCTGCCACCTCGCTCGTCGGATTTGCGACGAAAGAAAAGGGCCAATCTTGCAATCCAAAATATTCGATGCTAAAACCAATATCCATTGGATATTGGATATGTTGTCCAATAGTAGTGAGAAGTGGATTTGAAAAGCAAACTGCTCAGCGACCTCGGAGAGATTCAACACAGGACTGCCAGCGAGCAGATTGAACAGGTGTTAAAGCAGGCAATTCTGGAGGGCCGTCTTCCTCCGGGAGAGGTCTTGCGCCAGGAAGAGCTGGCGCAAACCTTCAACGTCAGTCGGATGCCAGTTCGCGAGGCCCTGAAGAAGCTGGAAGCGCAAGCACTGGTGGACTTCGTACCCTATAAGGGCGCGATCGTGACGCAGATTTCCAAAGCCGATGGCCTCGATAACTACGCCATCCGCCTGGCACTGGAACCGGCCGCCATTCGGTATTCGATTCCTTTTTTGACAAGTGACGATCTGCAGTTGGCCCGGGACTTGATCCAGCAAATGCATGACGAAACGGAAATGGACCAACTGGGTGTACTGAACAAACGTTTTCACATGTGCCTGTACGGCAAGACGCCCCATGTGAAGTTGTTGCAATTGGTGGAGAAACAGCTGTCGGTGGAGGATCGATACCTGCGCTTTCACCTGTCGGCCATGGGACGCGAGCACATGTCACAAGATGAACACCTGGCGATGGTTGAAGCTGCAACCCACCAGGACCTTGATCGCGCCGAAGCGTTGGTGCGCAAGCATTTGATTAAGGCAGCCATTGCACTGGAAAACTTTTTCGACCGAAAAACCTGAGCGCAGGCTCATCACACACGGAGGTGGATCATGACCCAGGTCATGTCAGCAACAGCCATAGACTCTGCGCAAAACCTGGCAGGCAAGTCGATTTTCCTGGAGATGGGCGCACGCCTGGGGGTCGTCGAACTGCTGATGCAGGGCGAGCCGTTCGAGGCCGGGCAAGTGGTGCGTATCAGCGGCGCCAAACAGCATTTCGTAGAGTCTTACCTCAAGGCGCTGTGCAAGCTGGGGCTGGCGACTGAGCGTGCGGGCCACTACACCGGCACTGCCGAGCTGCCGGTAGCGGTCAATAACTGCGGCTACCTGCTCTGGGCCCTGCAGTCCTGTGCACCGCTGATCGAACACCCGGTGCAGTTCGCCAACGACTTGCCCGGTTCGATCGATACCTACGTGCGTAACGGCGAACACGTGGCCAGGACGTCCAAGTGGATGGGGGCGACCGACTTTTATCCCCATGCCGAAAAGGAAATCCTGAAGGCCAACCCGAAGAAGATCATCGACTTCGGCTCCGGCACCTGCGGATTATTGATCCGCCTGCTGGAGCAACTGCCCAACGCCACTGCCATAGGCATCGACCTGAGCGCGAGCGCCTGCGAGAAGGCCCGGGAAATTATCGAGGGCAAAGGCCTGAGCCAGCGAATTCAGGTGATCCACGCACCGGTGGAGAGCCTGATCACTGACCCGAGCCTGCTCAAGGATGTCGATGTCATTCACGCAGGCTTCGTGTTCCACGACCTCAACCCCACCCAGAGCCAAGTCCTGCCGCGCCTGCTGGCCGCCATCAAGGCCGCCTCGCCCCAGGCCAAGCTGGTGATTGCCGACGCCATCCCTGATGACGCGCCCTGGGAAAACAACGCTTACTCGCTGGCATTCACGTTTTTGCACACCCACTTCATGGACCGCAAATTCCCGACGGAAGACGGCTGGCGCGGGCTCCTTGAAAAAGCCGGGTTCAGCGACGTGACTATCAGCAAACCCGGCCTTTCCGGCAGTCGCCTGATCGTCGGTCACTAGAGCAACACCTAACCTCAAGCAGTAAGAAATCCTATGCAGTAACCACTCATCGGGAGATCGATCATGCGTATAGAAAACCTTGTGGACCGCGTCAAAACCCATCGTTGCTACAGCCATCCGATTTTCCAGAACTGGGCGCGGGTCAACCCCGGCACCGAGGCCATCGGCGCCCTTTTCCACCATATCCGCAGTTTTTGCGACGCCACCCGTCCCGGCTGGAACCTGCCCCAGGGCTTGAAGCAGATCGGCCTGTCCACGGAAAGCCACCTGCTCCAGGAGATCGTCGACAGCGAGGAAAACCACGGCCCGGAACTGGCCATGATGGCCGGGCATATCATCAACCGCTCGGTGCCTGGCAAGCCGGTTTTCGACGACCTGACCGACCAGATCCACATCGAGTCCATGCTCAAGCGCTGCTCCGACGAACTGCTCGGCCAACTGCCCGGGTATGACTTCAGCACCGGCCTGATGCCCCAGACCAAAAAAGCCATCCAGACCTTCGAAGCGCGCAAGTCCACGGCCGCCCAAGACGTGTACAAAAGCCTCGGTACGGCCCTGGCTCTGGAGATCATTTCCAACCGGCAACTGATTCCCGGCGAAAAGGCCTGCCTGATCGATAGCGGTTTGTACCGCGCCAGTTTCGACGAGCCGGCGATGCATTACCTGGTGGAGCACTACGGCGAAACCGGCGCCGAATGTCAGCACGAACAAAACGCCATCGAGGCCGTAGGCTCGGTACTCAACCCCGACAACAGCGCGGCGATCGTGCAGGGCGCCGATGACTTCCTCAACAACCTGGAAGCCCTGTGGGATCTGCTCGATGCCACCCTGCTGCAGGCCGAGGGCGACCGCGTCGCGGCGTGAACCTTACCGTCGGGCCGGGCAACCGGCCCCCTTAATGACAACAAGGCAGGTAGACCATGAGCTCAGCAAAACTCGACAAGATCTTCGAAGCCATCTTCCAGCGCCCGGTGGGCGACCATGAAGACATCTTCGACCTGGGCGCCAACTCCCTCACAGCGATCCAGTTGATCGGCCAGGTCAACGAGGCGTTCGGCGCCAACATCAACATGGAGCAGTTTTTCCGCATGCCCTGCAAACAAACGGTACTTGCGCAGTTGCAAGCCACCCACACAGCACACACGGCCTGAGAGGGTTGCCATGCACAGCCTGTTCACCCTGACCCTGAATCTGGAACGTGCTGGCAAGGTGATCTGTGTCCAGAGCCTGCCGCTCGACCCTGCGCGGGCAACCCTATTGTTGCTGTCGCCGGTGGGCACCCAGTGCTTCTACATGAAGAACGCAGCGCTGTTTCTGATCAGCCGTTTCAACCTGATCATCCTCGAAAGCGACGCCTTGCTGGCATACGCCGCGGCAGCCGACCTGGCGCCCGACGAAGGCGTCGCCGACTTTCTCCGCCAGTTCCATGCAGCGCTGCCCAAGGCCGTGCACGTGGATGCGCTGGTGGGTTATTGCTCCTCGGCGCCACTGGCGTTGCTGGCCGCCAGCCTGGGCGCTTGTCGCACCTTGCTGCTGCTCAATGGCGCGTACTTTCTCAAGAATGACGAGGTCAGCAAGAGCCAGTACGAACGCGATGTGGAGCGCATGATGCAGTCGATTCCCCAGGGCAATTGCGCCCGGGTGTACGAGGCCGTGAGCCTGGTGCACGCCAACAGCGCCTATACCCCCAGCGACTATCGCTACCAGCAGGTGCGCCCTCTGCGGGAATTGCCCGCATTCCGCCAGTACCTGACGTTCCTCAACAGCCTGGCGAGCCTGGAAGTGGTCAGGACGGCACAGGCCGTACAGGCGCCCACGCTGGTGTGGTGCGGCAGCCAGGACCGCTATACCGACACTGCGTCTTCCCGGTACATCGCCAAATGGCTGCCCCACAGTGAATTGGTGGAGGACCCAGACGGCCAGCACCACGACTTTGTCGACGGCCACAAACAGTTGTACCAGGCCATAACCCGTTTTCTGACCCATCACCAGCAGAGGGCCGTTCAATGAATGCCCACAACTCGCTGCCCACCAAAGCCTACCGCCGGTTCCAGTCGATCTGCACGCAAACGCCCAATGCGATTGCCGTGGTCGACGAAGGACAGTCGGTCACCTATCAACAGCTCCACACGCAGGTGCTGGAACGTTGCGCGGAACTGACGCGCCAAGGTTTAGCCGAGCACCCTTACGTACCGCTGATGGCCAGCCGGTGCCTGGCATATCTGGTGACAGTCCTGGCCTGCTGCAAACTGGGCATTGCCTACGTCTGCATCGAACCAGGCACGCCAGGCAAACGCCTGATCGCCTTGCTGGAACAACTGGGCTGCAGCCATTTGCTGCTGCTCGGCCAGCCAGCAGACGTGCGCCTTGACCCACGGCTGACCTGCTTTCGCCTGGATGCCAGCGGAACCCTGAACGCCGAAGGGCCGGCCTTGCGCCCGCCCATCCAGCGGTGTTTGGCTGACGCCTCGGTGATCACTGTGATGTTCACCTCCGGCACTACCGGAGTTCCCAAGGGTGTGCGCATCAGCCATGACGGGCTGCTGAACCTGGTGGACAACGTGCAGCGTCAGGTCCAGGGCATGGCTCGCAGCTATGTGCATCATTCGTCCATCGGCTTCGACGCCGCCTTGTTTGAAGTCTGGGTGCCGCTGCTGACCGGCGCCCGCGTCACCCTGCAACACGGTGCGTTCAATATCGACAGCCTCACTCAATGCGTGCTCGCGGCCCGGTGCGATGTGCTGTTGCTGACGACCTCGCTGTTCCACCTGGTGGCGCAGCACCGCCTGTCGATGCTCGACTCGGTGCGCGTGCTTTACGTGGGCGGCGAAGTACTCAAGCCAGTGCATGCCCGCGCCCTGCTGGTGGCCAACCCCGGCATTACCTTGGTGAATGGCTATGGCCCCACCGAGAACACGGTGTTCTCCACCTGGTACAGCCTGAACAAACCCCAGGACGCCGAGCTGGATGTACTGCCCATCGGGCAATTGCTCAACCAGGTACACGCTAAAATCGTCGACGCCCAACTGCAAGAAGTCGACCCCGGCACGCCCGGCGAGCTGCTGCTTGCGGGCGCCAACCTGGCCCTGGGTTACCTTGACGAAGCGTTGACTGAGACCCGCTTCCTGCAGCTGCCGGAGGGTACCTATTACCGCACCGGCGACTACGTGACAGAAGGTAAGCACGGATTGCTTTTTTACCAGGGCCGCATCGACGAACAGGTGAAAATCAAAGGCTACCGCGTGGAAATCGCCGAGGTTGAACACGCCCTGACCCAACTGCCCGGCATCGCCCAGGCCGTGGTGCTGGCACGCGCCATGAATGCACTGGAAAACAGCCTGCACGCGTTCATCGTATTCCAGCATGGCTGGCCAAATACCGATGAAGGCAAGCTGATGAGCCTGCTGGGCGGCCAGCTTCCCCACTACATGGTGCCGACCCGGATCCACCACTTGCCGGAACTTCCGCTGACGGCCAACGGCAAGGTCGACAAGCGCCGTTTGCAGACGCTGGAGACAGCACCGGCAGCGTCACCCCGTCAGGCCGGTTCAGCCGTGCTCGAGGCCTGGTCCGGCATCCTCGGCACCCGCAACCTGCAGCTGGAAAACTCTATTTACGCCTATGGCGCCTCGTCCTTGAGTGTGGTCATGGCCCATAGTCGAATCAACCAGACCCTTGGCAGAAGAACCCCGTTCGACGAAGTCGCCAGGCTGAACACCTTGCAAGAGTGGGTGCAGTACTACGCAACGCATGAAAACCTCAGTAACTTCTCTTAGGAGCCGACATGGACATCACTGACTTTTCGTTGACGGAACAGGAACTTCAGCAATTCGACCGGGATGGGTTTATCGGTCCCTTCACGCTTTATGAGCCTGAAGAGATGAAACAGATGCACAAAACCGTGCGCGCTCAACTGTTCAACCGCACCCACGCGCCCTACGACGCACCGCTGGATGTGGCGATCACCAACTACGACCGCCACCTGGATGTGGACTTGCTGACCCACCACGTGTTTCGAAAGGAAATCGTGCACCGCCTGCGCAGCATCCTCGGCCCGGACGTGATCTGCTGGCGCAGCGAGTTCATCCCCAAGTACCCGGGCAACGAAGGCACCGACTGGCACCAGGCAGACACCTTCGGCCACGCTTCCGGCGAGCCGCAACTGGTGTGGCCCGAGGACGAGTCGTTCGGCGGCGCCATCAATGTTTGGACCGGCTTCACCGATGCCACCCAGGAAAACGGCTGCATGCTGTTTATCCCCGGCACCCACAAGCAAATGAACTACGACGAGTCCATCGGCATGACGTTCGACCCGGTGGCCAACAAGGACGTGGTCAAGGGCCAGTACGCACGGGGGTTCAACGGCTATGACTACAGCACCCTGCAAAAGGACAAGTCGTGGCAGCCGGATGAGGCGGCGGCGGTGCCAATCGTGATGAAGGCAGGCCAATTCGTGATCTTCCGCTCGATGCTCATGCACTGCTCGCTACCCAACTCGACAACCGACAAGACCCGCCTGGGTTATGTGGCCCGCTACGTGCCCGGACGGGTCAAGGTTTACCCCGATACCGATTACGTGAAGGAGTTTGGTGGCGAGTATCGCCTGGACCGGTTCGGCGTGGTGCAGGTGGCCGGTACCGCCACCGACCACAAGAACCGGGTGGCGGCCAAGAGCCTTAGCGGCCTGGATCTCAAACCCCTGGCCACATACTGAGGATTGACCATGGAACAGCCCTCTTACCTGGCCATTGACCACATTGCGTATGCCACCCGGTCCACGGAGAAAACCTCGGCGTTCTTCACGGCCCTGGGGTTCGAGGTGCTGTTCCATAAACAACCGATCGATACGTTTGGTGTGCTGATCACCAAGCTGCGCTCTCCGGCGGGGGAAATCGTGGAAGTGGTCGAACCCTTACGCGCCGACAGCGTCGTCAGCCGGTTGCTGGTGAATGTGGAGGCATGCGTTTACCACGTGGCCTTCAGGGTCGGCGACATGCAGGCCACCCAGGCGTCCCTGGCGAGCCTCGGCGGCGTTACGGTGACCACGCCCATGGCCATTCCGTACCCGGCTACCGCGGAACATCGTTCGCTGACCACCTCGCACATGTTCCACCCAGCAGTGGGCCTGTTCGAGATCACCGGTTAAGGAGCTGGCCATGGTCGCTGCCCTTTTGGCGCAACAGCGCTGGCTTGCACCGCTGCCCGGTGCCCTCGCAAACGCCGACCGCTTGCTGCTGTGCTTTCCCTATGGCGGTGGGGGGGCCTCGGCGTTTAATGACTTGAGCCGCTTGGCCGATATCGGTATCGCGGCGTGGGCCGTCAAGCTGCCCGGGCGCGAGGAACGCGGCCATGAAGCATCAGCCACGCAGATCGCAATGCTGATTGAGGCCATTATCGATGAACTGCGAGGCGTGAGCGTACCGTATGCGTTCTACGGTCACAGTTTCGGGGCCGGGCTGGCACTGGACGTCGCCCACGCGCTGGCCGAACGCGACCGACCGTTGCCGACGCACTTGATCCTGTCCGGGCGCATGCCGCCCCATGCCGGCTACTCGCCGCTGCTGGGGGCGATGGACGACCATCAACTGTGGCAGCACGTGTGTGCAGAGAGCCCGTTGCCGCTGCCGACGGATGCCTCATGCAGTTTCGCCCGCCACGCCCTGGGCAAGCTCAAGGCCGACCTGGCGCTCAACGCGCAACTCACTTATCACTTTATCCGCCCGCTGCCGGTGCCTCTGCACATTCTCAACGGTAGGGACGACCCGTTGCTTGACCCCCTACGCCTGGACGAGTGGCAGCGCTACACCAGTGCCGGCTTCCATAGCGAGTGCGTGCCCGGCGGGCATTTTTTCTTCAACAGCGATTTTCAACGTTTGTATTCACCCCTTTTAACCGCCCTCAATGAACAAGGCAGCTAAGCGTTATGGAACGTGCATTCTGGAACACCCCTTATCTCTCGTCCCTGGACGCTCGCGTGCTGAGCATCGAAGGGCGCGACGTGGTGATCAGCCCGACGATTTTCTTCGCCGAATCCGGCGGCCAGGAGTCAGATCAGGGCCGCATCAACCGGATCGACGTCAGCCAGGCCACGGTTGCCGATGATCGCATCATCTACCGCCTCGCCGAGGAGCCGGACTTTGCCGTGGGTGACCTGGTCAGCGTGGAGATCGACTGGCCCCGGCGGTATGCGCTGATGCGCCTGCATTTCGCCGCCGAGATCGTCCTGGAGTTGTTCTACAAGAAATTCCCGGCCCTGGAAAAGATCGGCGCGCACATCAGCCAGAGCAAGGCGCGGATCGACTTTGCGCTGATGGGCAATATCAGCCAGTACTTCCCCGAGATATTGCAGGACGTCGAGCAACTAGTGGCGGCCGACCTGCCGATTGAAAGTCGCTTTACCGATGCAGAGCGCTTGCGCCGTTGCTGGTACATTGAGGGGTTTTCAGAGGTGCCCTGTGGCGGCACACACCTGCGCACCACAGGCGAGGTCGGGCGTATTCGCCTCAAGCGCAACAACATTGGCGCGCACAAAGAACGCGTCGAAATCTACCTGGTGGACTGACCGCACAGCAGCGGTTTCAGGAGACAACCATCATGCTCAACGTCATGTCTGCACTTGGGTTGCTGCTATTGATGCCGGGGCCAACCAATACTCTATTGCTGCGCTCCGGAGTGCTCAGCGGCTTCCGGCGCGCCTGGCCCCTGAGCCTGCTGGAGTGCCTGGCCTACCTGCTGCAGATTTCCTTCTGGGGCTACCTGCTCAGCCATATCGGCGACAGTGCGCCCTGGTGCCTGAAGTGGGTGCAACTGGCGTCGGTGGCGTATCTGATCAAGACCTCCTACCGACTCTGGCGTCACCCCGATAACCCGCGCAATCCCTTTCCCGAGGCGCGGGTCTCGCGGCTGCATTTCTTTTTGCTCACCCTGATCAACCCCAAGGGTTTACTGGTGGTCTCGTTCATCGTGCCGGTGCAGACCTTTGCGGATATCACCCTGTACCTGCATTTTGTCGCACAATTCAGCGTGGTGGTGATTCCGGTCGGCTGCACCTGGGTGCTGTTCGGGGCACGCATCAAACGCAGCGGGCATGCCTGGCTGACGCCGCTGAATATCAACCGCACGGCCTCTGTGGTGATCGGCTGCTTCGCGATGGCGATCCTTTCCCGATTGACGGGCTCCTTGATCAACACCAGCGTGGCCTTTTAATCCCCCCACACTCGCCGGCGTTTTGCCAGTAGCAAGAATTTGCTTTGCCAATCCAGTGGTCACTCAGCGTATCGAGACGACATTGTGATCCCTGATTTGATTGATGTCAGATGCCGACAGGCTGCCGGTGGCCGCCTTCTGGATATGTTCACTCCACCAAGCCATCATTGGGCGTCAGCGTTCGATGTAATCCGCCCGGTTGTAAGCGCTTCGAATTTTATCTTATCGACATGCGCCAGCGCCACTTCGATTAGCTCCGGATCCCATCCATGCTCGTTGAGGATTGTGCGGGCCATGGAGCGCATGCCGTGGCTGACCAAACGGTCCTGAAAGCCCATTCGTTTAACGCCATGTTGGCTGTCTAGCTATTCGCGTGGGTGCACGGGTTTCTATCTGACGGGAACACATAACCCCTGTGGCCGCTATGGGGCTTAAGCTTCTCCAATAACGAGAGAGCATGTTCGGTCTGCGGGATTATGTGCGGACGACGATTTTTTTCGCTCCGCAGGGATTCAAAAAACGATAAAGGCCTCCCGTAGCCCTGAAATCCCCGTATTTGCTGGGTTTCAGGCACAAAAAAAGACGTCCGTGGACGTCTTTAGATGATGAAGTGGTGGA
Organism: Pseudomonas sp. FBCC-B545; assembly: GCF_059134095.1. Lineage (NCBI taxonomy): Bacteria > Pseudomonadati > Pseudomonadota > Gammaproteobacteria > Pseudomonadales > Pseudomonadaceae > Pseudomonas > Pseudomonas sp. FBCC-B545. Next base: position 879,843 of record NZ_CP101441.1, read on the forward strand.
GCCGGGGGGATTTGAACCCCCGTCCGCCAGTACTCCGCTGTCGGTACTACATGCGTAGCCGTTTCTATTAAGTTAACCCTCAGCGACCCGAAGGGCAGGGTGCTTTGGGCGAGTTGTGTAAGTTTTAGCCGCTTCGTCCACAACGTACTGCACGGCGATTCTGTTCTATATGACAATCACTTTGGGTTTACAGACATCCCCTGGTGATTGCTGGACCCGAAGGTACCAGAAGCTCAGGATCTAAGGCTGCTTACGCAGCGATAGAGAATTCCTGGCCGTAGTTTTCGTCATTGGCAACTATAAGAAGTTGCAACAGTGGATTTACGAGTTCTGTTACCAACTCGGCATGCACCTAAAGTTTCGCAACCGGCGTCGAATCCTAAACGGCCCCGTGCTTGTAACTCGTTGTTTCTTAGTGAGTGACAAGCCTGTGCAGTGTACGCCAAAAGGTCAGCTAGGCCAACCCGAAGGTTGGCCCTATCGCTTACTGACCGCCTTTGTCGCTGTTTTGCAGGTCCTGCAGGGCCTTGGAGGTGATTTCGATGCACTTCTTCTCATCACCTGCCGCGAGGGCGGCCTTGGCCTGGGAAACGGCGGTGTCTATTTCGCCGCTTTTACCACTGGTATCGGTGGAGAGCAGGGCCTTGCCGTTGTTGATTTTATCCAGATTGATCTGGCACAGGTCTTTGTCACTGCCGGCCGCAAACACAGGGGAGGCCAGCATCGCAGCGGTAATAAACAAGCCAGCAAGAGCGGAACGCTTCATAGGGTATCTCCTTGCGCAAAAGGGCTCGACGCTGCTGGCGTTCAACCGCTGCCAGCGACATCACTGATGAGCCTCGTTTGTCGAGGCCTATGCAGATGACTGCGCTGGCGCGCCAGGGTTCTGTTTTTTTGCAGGTTAGTGAGCGCGTGCGCGGGTGACCCGGTCCACCAGGTACACCAAACCGTGGTAATCGATGCCGCCATGCTGGCTCAGCCCTATCTCACAGGTGCGGCTGGTGGAGATACCTTCGCTGCAATGTTGCACGGCGTCCTTGAGCGACCGCAGGGAGTGGGCGTTGAGTTCCGGCGTGGTAAAGCCTTTGTCGCCGGCAAAGCCGCAGCAATGAATGCCTTCGGGGATTACCACGGTTTTTGCGCAACGCCGGGCCAGCTCGATCAGCGCCTGGCTTTCGCCCAGGTGCTGGGTGCTGCAGGTGACATGTACGGCGATGGGCGCTTCCTGGGGGGTGAAGTCGAGGCGGTCCATGAGGTGGGTGCGGATGAAGCGCACCGGGTCGTAGAGGTCCAGGCGAGTTTCGCCCAGGTCTTGCACCAGTCGCAGTGTGCATGGGCTGGTGTCACAGTAGATCGGGTCAAGGCCGCCACGGCTGGCGTGGAGCAGGGCGCCGATCAGTTCCTGACGCTTGTGTTCAGCCTGCTCGGCGTAACCTTTGGAGGCGAAGGGCTGACCGCAGCACAGGCTGTCTTGGTTGTCGGGGAATACGACTTGGTAACCGGCTTTTTCTAATAGATTGCGGGTTTTATCATACAGCGACATCTGCTCTTTATCCCCGGCTGCCGGGCCCATGGCGCGTGAGACGCAGGCGGCCAGATACACCACCCGCGGGCGCTCGTCCGACACTGCCGGGCTGAAGCGAATGGCTTTTTCCGGTTGAGGCATGGCGTTGGTCCACTGCGGAACCTGGCCTTTGGACAATTTGGTCACCGTGGCCGACCACTTAGCCAGGCGTGGTGCGCCCAGCAGCATGCGTGCGCCATTGGCGACGTGCAGGGTAAAGCGTGCGCCTTGCAGCGCCATGGAGAAATGGCTGGCAAGCCATTCGGCGGTCTTCGTACGGTCGGCCTCGCGGCTGCGCAGCTTTTTCACCAGGTCACCCGTGTTGATGCCGACAGGGCAGCGTTGAGCGCATAAACCGGTGGCCGCGCAGGTGTCGATGCCTTGGTAGTGATAGGCCGCTTCCAGTTCGGTGGTATCGATGCCTGCGCGCTGCTTGGCCTGGATGTCGCGCCAGATAACAATGCGTTGACGTGGGCTCAACGTCAGGCCCTTTGACGGGCACACTGGCTCGCAGAACCCGCACTCAATGCACTTATCCACAAGTTCATCGGCGGCAGGCAAGGGCTTGAGGTGTTTGAGGTGAATCTGTGGGTCGTCGCTGAGCACCACATCCGGGTTTAGAATGCCGTTGGGGTCGAGCAGGCGCTTGAGTTGCCACATCAGCTGATAGGCATCGCTGCCCCATTCCAGTTCAACGAACGGCGCCATGTTGCGGCCGGTGCCGTGTTCGGCTTTCAGCGAGCCACCGAATTCAACCGCCACCAGTTGCGCGACTTCATCCATGAACGCTTGATAGCGTGTGACTTCTTCGCGGCTGTTGAAGCCCTGGGTAAACACAAAGTGCAGATTGCCTTCCAGAGCGTGTCCGAACAGGATGGCTTCGTCGTAGTGATGTTTGTCGAACAGTTCGATCAAGCGGTTCACGCCAATCGCCAGTTGCTCTACGGGGAAGGTGACGTCTTCGATGATCACGGTGGTGCCGGTCTTGCGCACGGCACCTACGGCGGGGAAGGTGTCTTTGCGGATTGCCCACAAGCGAGCGTTTTCCACGGGGTCTTCGGTGAAGTCGACCTGTTTCTCTACGGGAAACGCCGCCAGGGAAGCCATGATCAGCGTCAGTTGTTCGTGCAGTAATGAGGGTGAGGCGGCCCGTGATTCGATCAGCAGTGCGCAGGCATTTTCCGATAAGTGTTGTACGAATGCAGGCATACCCGGCTTGTTCTGCACCGAGCGCATGCTGCGTCGATCCAGCAGTTCGACCGCTGAGACGGGCTGGGTTTTCAGCACCGTTACCGCGTTGCAGCACGTCTCGACATCCGGGAATACGATCAGTGCCGAGGCTTTGTTCGGGTGATCGACCACCGTGTCGTAGGTGACGGCACTGATAAACCCCAGGGTGCCCTCGGAGCCCACCAGCAGGTGGCTGAGAATATCCAGCGGGTCATCGAAATCCACCAGGGCATTGAGTGAAAGGCCGGTGGTATTTTTCAGACGGTATTTGTGGCGGATCTTTGCCGCCAGTTCAGTATTCTCCCGCGTCTCACGGCCTAATGTGGCCAGGCGTTCAAGCAGCGCGCCGTGTGTCTGGCGAAAGGCTTGCACGCTGGCGGCGTCTTCCGTGTCCAGGCGGCTGCCGTCGGCCAGTACCAGGCGGATGCCCGCCAGGGTGTGGTAGGTATTCTGCGCCGTGCCGCAGCACATGCCACTGGCATTGTTGGCGACGATCCCGCCAATCTTGCAGGCATTGATCGACGCCGGGTCCGGCCCGATCTTGCGCCCGAATGGCGCGAGCCAGGCGTTGGCCTGGGCACCGATGACGCCCGGTTGCAGGCGTATCTGAGTGCCTTGCCCGCGGATTTCGCGATGGTTCCAGTTGTCTCCCAGCACGATCAGCACCGAGTCGCTGATGGCCTGCCCGGACAGGCTGGTACCGGCGGCACGGAAGGTCACTGGCACGTGATCACGCTGGGCCAGCTGCAGCAGTGCGACCACTTCGTCTTCTGACTCCACGCGGATCACCAACTGTGGGACCAGTCGGTAAAAGCTGGCGTCGGTGCCGAAGGCCAGGGTGGAGAGTGCGTCGTCGAAACGGCGGTCTTTCGGGATCAGTTGTGCGACGTCGCTGATAAAAGCAGCAGGCAGGCTCATCGGTCCTCCAGAAATAGCAGACGCCGGAATCGTTATCCGGCGTCGATTCTTACCCTATTACGTGCAGGTCTCAGTGCACCAGCATACCGGTGAACCAGTAGGCCTGCGCCAAGGTGATCAGCCCGACGATGGTGGCAAAAAACAGGCTGTGCTTGAGGGTAAAGCGGAACAGGTCGGATTCCTTGCCTACCAGGCCAGTGGCGGCGCAGGCCACGGCGATCGATTGCGGCGAGATCATTTTGCCGGTCACGCCGCCGCTGGTGTTCGCCGCTACCAGCAAGGTGTCGTTGACGCCAATCTGGTGGGCGGTGGTGGCTTGCAATGAGCTGAACAGGGCGTTGGATGAAGTATCGGAGCCTGTCAGGAAAACCCCCAGCCAGCCAAGGAATGGCGAAAAGAACGGGAAAGCTGCGCCGGTGCCGGCCAGCACCAAAGCCATGGTCGAGGACATGCCCGAATAGTTGGTGACGAAAGCAAACGCCAACACCATGCCGATGGACAGGATCGGCCAACGCAGCTCAAAGAAGGTTTCTTTTAAAGTGGTAAGACCAGTTTTGACGTCAATTTTCAACACTAGCATGGAGATCAGTGCTGAGAAGAAAATCGCAGTGCCGGTGGCCGAAATCGGGTCGAGCTTGAATACGGCCGGGATGGCGGTCGGGTTGGTCACGATGGGGGCGACTTTGATCACCAGTTGATCCAGGTGAGGAATCGCAAAGTTGAAGACCCAGCTGTACATCGAACCGCCCGCGGCGAACATGGCCTTGAAGGGCTTGAGGGTCCAGATGGTTACCAGCACGGTCAGGATCAGGAACGGCGACCAGGCCTTGAAAATCTGCCCCAGGCTGTAGGGCGAAACCACTGTACTGCGTGGCAAGCCGAAGCCGCCGGCGCTGGAGGTGACCGCTACGCTGGAGGTGGCGCCGGCAATCTGTGCGCCTGCGGTGCGCTTGGGCTGCCAGACTTTCAGGAACAGCGTCAGGGCAATCAGGCTGGCGAGTGCCGAGGTAATGTCTGGCAGTTCCGGGCCAATGAAGTTGGAGGTGAAGTACTGGGTGATGGCAAAGCTCAAGCCAGCCACCAATGCCGCTGGCCAGGTTTCGCGAACGCCACGCAGGCCGTCCATCATGAACACCAGCCAGAAGGGCACGAACAGCGACAGCAACGGCAGTTGCCGGCCGGTCATGGCGCCGATCTTGAACGCATCAATGCCGGTGACCTGGCCTGCGACGATGATCGGAATGCCCAATGCACCGAAGGCCACTGGCGCGGTGTTGGCAATCAGGCACAGGCCGGCGGCGTACAGCGGGTTGAAACCCAGGCCGACCAACAGCGCGGCGGTAATCGCCACGGGCGCACCAAAACCGGCGGCGCCTTCCAGGAAAGCACCGAAGCAGAAGCCGATCAACAGGACCTGCAGGCGCTGGTCGTCGGTGATCGACAAGACGGAGCTGCGGATGATCTCGAACTGACCGCTCTTGACCGTCAATTTGTAGAGGAATACCGCTGCCACGATGATCCAGGCGATGGGCCACAAGCCGTAGGCAAAGCCATAACCGGCTGCAGCCAGGGCCATGTCCACCGGCATCTGGAAGGCGAAGATGGCCACCAGGATCGACAGCGCCAGGGTGATGCTGCCAGCCACATGACCCTTAAGACGAAACACAGCCAGGGCCAGGAAGAAGAACACGATGGGAATTACGGCGGCCATTGCGGACAGGCCGAGGCTGCCGAGAGGGCTGTAGAGCTGTTGCCAGGTTTGCATATGGGGTGGCCCCTGATTTTGTTGTTGTTTGTGTGCTTGGATAATTGGTAATACCAATTTACATTCGCTGTGGGCTAGATTAAAAGGCATTGCAGTGGTGTGTCAATTTGCCGCTCGCGAAACTTTGGTCTGAGGCCGTGATGGGCGGTGCTCTGATCGGATGAATCAAAGGTGTTCTGATAGGTGCTGCAAGCGCAGCGATAGGCCAGAATAGAAGGCCCGGCGAGTGGTCGGGATCGTGGAGAGTGAGTTATGGGGTTTGATCAGGTGCGTCAGCGCCGTTTGTCTGATGACATTGTCGAGCAGCTTGAGGGCATGATCCTTGAGGGCACGTTGAAGTCAGGCGAGCGCTTGCCGGCCGAGCGCGCTTTGGCTGAACAGTTTGGTGTGTCGCGCCCGTCATTGCGTGAGGCGATCCAGAAACTGGCGGCCAAGGGGTTGCTGGTCAGTCGCCAGGGCGGTGGCAACTATGTGGTGGACTCCCTGGGTTCGACCTTCAGCGATCCGCTGCTGCATTTGTTGGAAAACAATCCCGAGGCACAGCGGGACCTTTTGGAGTTTCGCCAGACCCTGGAGGCTTCTTGTGCCTATTACGCGGCGTTGCGTGCCACGGAGGTCGACCGTGAACGGCTGACAGCGGCTTTTGAGGCGCTGCAGGATTGTTATGCGCGAGCCGACGAGGTGAGCCGAGTTGAGGAGGGCGCCGCGGATGCGAGATTTCACTTGGCGATTGCCGAGGCCAGTCATAACGCTGTGTTGCTGCACACCATTCGCGGCTTGTTCGATCTGCTCAAGCGAAACGTGGTGACCAACATCGGCGGCATGTATCAACAGCGTACAGAGACCCGCGACATGCTGATCAGCCAGCATCGGGATTTGTACCTGGCAATCATTGAGGGGCGAGCCGAGCAGGCGCGCGAAGTCTCGACACGTCACCTGTTGTATGTGCAGGAAGTGCTGGAGGAAGTACGTCAGGAGGTTCAGCGTGTAGCGCGGGCGGAACGACGCAAGGGCATGTAGCCCCGGGCAAGGTGCCCGAGGCTACATCGTCGCAAGGGTTATTCTTCCTTGCCCTTGTTGCGCACGGCGCGATGCAGTTCACGGTTGGAATCGCGCTCGCGTTCGGTATCGCGCTTGTCGTATTCCTTCTTGCCCTTGCCCAGTGCGATTTCGCACTTGACCAGGTGCTTGCTCCAATACCAGGACAAGCAGACGCAGGCGTAACCTTTTTGCTGCACGGCCGCGGCGAGCTTTTCCAGTTCGCGGGCGTTAAGCAATAGCTTGCGCGTGCGCACCGGGTCGGCAATCACGTGAGTGCTCGCGGTGGTCAGCGGGGTGATATGACTGCCGAGCAGCCATGCCTCGCCATCCTTGAGCAGCACATAACTGTCGACCAGCTGCAGTTTGCTGGCACGCAGACTCTTTACTTCCCAGCCGGCCAGGACCAGACCAGCCTCGAACCGATGTTCGATGAAGTAATCGTGTCGCGCCTTTTTATTTTGCGCGATGGTCCCTGTGGGGTGTTTCTTTTGTTTAGCCATAGGGGCGGCATTATAGGGAGTTGCGAGCGTGTCGGCTACGGTCAACCTGCGTGCTTGAGCGTGTTGGACGAATCCCGGACAATACGGGCAGTTCTTAGGTTTTTTTCTCTCGCGGATCGGGCTGTACTTTCGCGATGTTTGCCGCTCAGCAGTGGAAGTAACGCTCACATGACGACGCATATTCAACGTTCGGCCCTGTTGCCCTATCCAGCGCAGGCGCTCTATGACCTGGTCAACGACGTGGCGCGTTACCCGGAATTCCTGCCTTGGTGCTCGACTGCCGAGGTCTTGGAGAGCAGTGACGAGCACATGGTTGCCAGTGTCGGGGTCGCCAAGGGCGGTCTTAGCCAGCATTTTGTGACGCGCAATGTGCTGGTGCCTGGCAAATCCATCGAAATGAATCTGCAGGAGGGGCCTTTCACTCAGTTGCATGGGGTGTGGGTATTCAAGGCGCTGACGGATAAGGCCTGCAAGATCAGCCTGGATCTGTCATTTGATTATGCCGGGCCTATTGTGCGTGCCACGCTGGGGCCTTTGTTCAATCAGGCCGCTAATACGCTGGTGGATGCGTTCTGCCAGCGGGCCAAGCAATTGCATGGTTGAGATTGAAGTGGTGTATGCCGCGGTGGATCGCCAGGTTTTGTTGGCGGTGACAATGCCCGTGGGCACCAGCCTGAGGGCGGCGGTCCTGGCGTCGGGAATCGCACGGCAATTTCCGGATCTGGTGTTGGCCGACTGCCCTTTGGGAATCTTCGGTAAGGTGGTGGCGGATGCTGATGTGCGTGCTGTGCAGCCAGGTGATCGAATTGAAATCTACCGGCCGCTGCTTGCGGACCCCAAGGAAGTGCGCAGGCTGCGTGCGGCTAAAGCTGCGGTTAGCAGGCAACAAAACTCATAAGCCGGCCAAATGGCAGGCAACAAAAAGCCCGGCATGCCGGGCTTTTTATCGAGCAACGAAAAATTACTGCGGGTCGGTGTCCAGAGGTTGTGGCGTCGGAACGGGCACGGTTTCCACGCCGTCGACGTCTTTCTGGATCTGGTCCAACAGCGAGCCCGGCTTGGCCGGCACTTCGGATTTCGGTTTTCCAGCTTCCTGCACAGGTGCGGTCACGTTGGTGCCGCTGTCTTTGCCCAGCAGCGCTTCATCGCGGCTCACGCCGGGCATGAAGTCACCGGACAGGCTGACAAGCTGGTCATTGCCGTTGAAGACGACACTGACGCGCTCCTGTTGGCGTTCACCGCCACCTGGCTGGAGGCTATAGAGATAATCCCAGCGATCGGCATGGAAAGTGTCGGTCAGCAGGGGGTTGCCCATGATAAACCGTACTTGCCGTCGGGTCATTCCCGGGCGTAACTGGTCTATCATGTCCTGCGTGACGACATTGCCCTGCTGGATGTCGATTTTGTAAACCCCGGGGAATGAACAACCGGCGAGTGCGAGCAGTCCCACAAAGGTGAAACTGGTTAGCAAGAGCTTGGTGTTTTGCATCGGTGGGCGACTTCCACTATCTTGGCTGGGACAACGTAAACGCCGATCATACCCGTATTAAGAGAAGCTGCGAAGCAGCATCCGCGAGAAAGCTAACCATGGTTGAAAATAGCGAACTACGCAAAGCCGGTCTCAAAGTGACTCTGCCACGAGTCAAGATTCTACAAATGCTCGATTCTGCTGAGCAGCGTCACATGAGTGCCGAGGATGTCTACAAGGCGCTGATGGAGTCTAACGAGGACGTCGGCTTGGCCACGGTTTACCGTGTGCTGACCCAGTTTGAAGCCGCAGGGCTGGTGGTTCGTCATAATTTCGACGGCGGTCATGCGGTGTTTGAATTGGCCGACGGTGGTCACCACGACCACATGGTTGACCTGGATACCAATGAGGTTATCGAGTTCACCAGTCCTGAAATCGAGGCGCTGCAGCATAAGATTGCTGAGGAGCATGGGTTCGATTTGGTCGACCATAATCTGGTCTTGTACATCCGTAAGAAAAAGTAAAAATCGACGCAGATTTGCTCTGTGAAACGATTGAAGGCGACCCCAGGGTCGCCTTCGTGCTTTCTATAAGACGGAAATACCCGTTCAGGCCTTCGCGGCCACGACCATTTTTTTCGCGTGAGCCAAGGACTCCTTGGTCAAGTCGATGCCGCCGAGCATCCGCGCGACCTCCTCTACCCGCTCCGATTTGTTCAGCTTGGAGACGGCCGTATGCGTCGCGTCATTGCCACGCACCTTGTGCACAAATAAATGCTGATGACCCTGGGCGGCCACTTGCGGCAAGTGAGTTACCGTAAGCACCTGGCCGCGATCCCCCAGGCGGCGCAACAACTGGCCGACAATCTCTGCGGTCGGCCCGCCAATGCCAACGTCTACCTCGTCGAATACCAGCGTCGGCACTCGTGAGGTTTGGGCGGTAATCACTTGGATCGCCAGGCTGATTCGCGACAGCTCGCCGCCAGACGCGACTTTGGCAAGGGCCTTGAGTGGTTGCCCGGGGTTGGCGCTGACCAGCAGTTCTACTTGCTCCAGCCCATGGGGTTGCAGTTCGTGACTGGCGTTTGCGCGTAGTTCGATGGTGAAGCGCCCGCCCGGCATGCCCAGGCGCTGGATTTCTTGCTCAACGGCGCTGGCCAGGCTGGTGGCTGCTTGCTGGCGCAGGTCGCTGAGTTCCCGGGCCTTTTCCTGGTAGTGGCGGGCAAACGAGGCGAGCTCTTCGCCCAGCCGCTCGATGGATTCGTCGTTCGCGTTCAAAGTCTCGATTTCATCCAGCAGTTTCTGCTGCATGGCGGCGACTTCAGTGGGCTGGATTCGATGCTTGCGTGCCAGGGTATAGATAGTATCCAGGCGCTCTTCTATTTCCTGCAGGCGCGCTGGATCGGCATCGAAATGGTCCAGAAAACGATTCAGTTCGCCGACCGCTTCCTCAACCTGGATCTGTGCGCTGGTCAGCAGGGTGGTGGCTTCACTCAGCGAACCGGAAGCGTTGTTCACACTGGACAGGCGATTGAGGCTGGCGGTCAGTGCGTTGAGTACATTGCCGGAATCGCTCTCACTGCATTGCTCGACCACCTGGCGGCATATACCTAGCAGGGTCTCGGCATTGGTCAGGTTCTTGTGTTCCTGTTCAAGCTGCTCCAGCTCGGTCTCACCCAGGCCCAGGCTTTCGAGCTCTTCCAGCTGATAGCTGAGCAACTGGTGGCGGGCACGTTGTTCGTCGCCAGAGTTGGAGAGGCGTTCCAGCTCCTGGCGCGTCTGGCGCCAGCGTTGGGCCGCGAGTTGAACTTGACGGGCAAGATCGGTGGCGCCGGCGTATTCATCGAGCAGGCGGCGGTGGGTATCGGTTTTCAGCAGGGATTGGTGCTCATGCTGGCTGTGGATATCAATAAGCAGCTCCCCCAGCGCTTTCAAGTCACCTAGGGGACAAGGGGTGCCGTTGATATAGCCGCGGGAGCGCCCTTCGGCAGTGATCACCCGACGCAGAATGCAGGGCCCTTCATTATTGAGGTCGCGCTCGGCCAGCCATGCCTCGGCTTCAGGAATATCCGCAAGGTCGAAGGTGGCCAGGATATCGGCTTTGTCGGAGCCGGGGCGTACCACGCCACTGTCGGCACGGTCGCCGAGGGTCAGGCCCAGAGCGTCGAGCATGATCGACTTGCCGGCGCCGGTCTCGCCTGTGATTACGCTCATCCCGCGATCCAGTTCAAGGTCCAGGTGTTCAACAATGGCGTAGTTGTGTACAGACAGGTGCACCAGCATGACGGCCGCTCCCAGGCTTTAGGTCTGGTTATTTATACAGTGTTTTGTTCAGGCCTGACAATCCTGAGGCTTAGCTCGATTTGCTTGATCAATGCGTTTTTTTAGCGCGATGCGGAATGAAGGCGCAGGAAATGATCCAGAGCATGCGAAAGACTTTTGGTAACGCCTGCGCCCTTGAACCTGGAAATTGTGGCCCCATATACCGGAACAGAAGCGCGAGTTGAGTTCGCGCATGATTTTGAAAGGAGAGATCTATGGCTGACGAACAGACGCAGGATACGCAAACTCCAGACGCCAACGCGGCTGCCGGTGATGAGCTGGCGACACGCGTGCAAGTGCTCGAAGAGCAATTGTCCGCTGCGCAGGATCAATCTTTGCGTGTTGCCGCCGATCTGCAGAACGTCCGCCGCCGTGCCGAGCAGGACGTAGAGAAGGCTCACAAATTCGCGCTGGAAAAATTCGCCGGTGATCTGTTGCCGATCATCGACAGCCTGGAGCGTGGTCTTGAGTTGTCCAACCCGGACGACGAAAACATCCGCCCAATGCGCGAAGGCATCGAGCTGACCCTGAAAATGTTCCAGGACACCCTGAAGCGTTATCAGCTGGAAGCTATCGATCCGCAAGGCGGTGAGCCTTTCAACGCTGAGCACCACCAGGCCATGGCCATGCAGGAAAGTCACGACCTGGAGCCTAACAGCGTTATGAAGGTGTTCCAGAAGGGCTACCAACTCAATGGTCGCTTGATGCGCCCGGCAATGGTGGTGGTGAGCAAGGCTCCTGCCGCCGATGCACCTCCTGCACCTTCTATCGATGAGCAGGCTTGAAATCCGCCGCAAGGCCCCCATCTATAAGTCAAGCGTTTAAGTGCTACCGCGGTTAGCCACCACTGCTGCGGCAAAAAAATTCAAGTTTCGGGAGAGTAAATCATGGGCAAAATTATCGGTATTGACCTGGGGACCACCAACTCCTGCGTCTCCGTGCTGGAAAACGGCGTTGCAAAGGTTATCGAAAACGCCGAAGGCGCACGTACCACTCCGTCGATCATTGCTTACGCCAACGACGGTGAAATCCTCGTCGGTCAGTCGGCCAAGCGCCAGGCTGTAACCAACCCGCATAACACCCTGTACGCGGTAAAGCGTCTGATCGGTCGTAAGTTCGACGAAGAAGTCGTACAGAAAGACATCAAGATGGTGCCTTACAAAATCGCCAAGGCCGACAACGGTGACGCCTGGGTTGAAGTAAACGGCCAGAAAATGTCGCCGCCGCAAATCTCGGCTGAAATCTTGAAAAAGATGAAGAAGACTGCCGAAGACTACCTCGGTGAAGCTGTGACTGAAGCGGTGATCACCGTTCCGGCCTACTTCAACGACAGCCAGCGCCAGGCAACCAAGGACGCCGGCCGCATCGCGGGCCTCGACGTAAAACGCATCATCAACGAACCTACCGCAGCCGCACTGGCTTACGGCATGGACAAGGCCAAGGGCGATCACACCGTGATCGTTTATGACCTGGGTGGCGGTACCTTCGATGTTTCCGTGATCGAGATCGCTGAAGTTGACGGCGAGCACCAGTTCGAAGTGTTGGCCACCAACGGCGATACCTTCCTGGGTGGTGAAGACTTTGACATTCGTCTGATCGACTACCTCGTTGATGAATTCAAGAAAGAAAGCGGCATGAACCTCAAGGGTGACCCGCTGGCCATGCAGCGCCTGAAAGAAGCCGCTGAGAAAGCCAAGATCGAGCTGTCTTCCGCTCAGTCGACCGACGTCAACCTGCCGTACATCACTGCAGACGCTACCGGTCCTAAGCACTTGAACGTGAAGATCTCGCGCTCCAAGCTCGAAGCGCTGGTTGAAGACCTGGTTCAGCGCACTATCGAGCCTTGCCGTATCGCGCTGAAAGACTCCGGTATCGACGTTGGCTCGATCAACGACGTGATCCTGGTCGGCGGCCAGACCCGTATGCCTTTGGTGCAAAAGCTGGTAACCGAGTTCTTCGGCAAAGAAGCACGTAAAGACGTCAACCCTGACGAAGCCGTTGCCATGGGTGCTGCGATCCAGGGTGCGGTACTGGCCGGTGACGTGAAAGACGTACTGCTGCTGGACGTAAGCCCGCTGACCCTGGGTATCGAAACCATGGGTGGCGTGATGACTGCGCTGATCGAGAAAAACACCACGATTCCTACCAAGAAATCCCAAGTGTTCTCGACTGCTGATGACAATCAGGGCGCCGTGACCATTCACGTGCTGCAAGGTGAGCGTAAGCAAGCCGCCCAGAACAAGTCCCTGGGCAAGTTCGACCTGGCTGAGATTCCGCCAGCACCACGTGGCGTGCCACAGATCGAAGTGACCTTCGACATCGACGCCAACGGCATCCTGCACGTTGGTGCGAAGGACAAGGCTACCGGCAAAGAGCAGAAGATCACTATCAAGGCCAACTCCGGCCTGTCTGATGAAGAAATTCAACAGATGATCCGTGATGCCGAAACCAACGCTGAAGCGGACAAGAAGTTCGAAGAGCTGGCCGGTGCTCGCAACCAGGGTGATGCGCTGGTTCACTCGACTCGCAAGATGATCGCTGATGCTGGCGACAAAGTGACTGCCGAAGAGAAAACTGCAATCGAAGCAGCAGTGGTTGCCCTGGAAGCCGCCATCAAGGGCGACGACAAGGCTGCCATCGAGGCGAAGGTTGAGGAACTGTCGAAAGTCTCCGCGCCGGTCGCTCAGAAAATGTACGCCGAACAAGCTCAGCCGGCTGACGGTGCTGCGCAACAAGCAGAGCCTGAAGCCAAGCACGATGATGTTGTCGATGCCGAGTTCGAAGAAGTTAAAGACAACAAGTAAGTTGGTTGTCCGGTTGACCGCTGACAAGCGGTGACTGGTAGGATGTCGCCGCGCGGGAGCTAGCTCCCGCGTTGGCGTGTCTGGGGTATGCGAATTTTTACAGCATGCGACAACGCTCGGATGCTGGCGGTGTGACCGGGAATGCTCCTGCTTTCCGAATGACAATCACCGCGTTTTTGGCCGGGTCCCTGGCTGAAAGCAGTAATGACCAGGATCGTTGAATTGACGTGAGTTGGGTCCGGGCCTGTATTGGGGCTCAACGAGTTTGGCAGGGTTCAGGAGGGCCAGGCCGGACGTCCTTAAGAGTGCAAAGACTTATGGCAAAGCGTGACTATTACGAAGTATTGGGTGTGGAGCGCGGGGCCAGCGAGGCGGACCTGAAAAAGGCCTACCGCCGCCTGGCGATGAAGCACCACCCGGACCGTAATCCGGATAACAAAGAATCCGAAGAGATGTTCAAGGAGGCCAACGAGGCCTACGAATGCCTGTGTGATCCCAATAAGCGTGCGGCTTACGACCAGTATGGGCATGCCGGCGTCGACCCGAGCATGGGCGGCGGCGGTGCCGGTTTTGGTGGCCAGAACTTCTCCGATATTTTTGGCGACGTGTTCAGCGACTTCTTTGGTGGTGGTCGCGGTGGTCAGCGTGGCGGTGCCCAGCGTGGCAGTGACCTGCGCTACACCCTGGAACTGAACCTGGAAGAGGCCGTGCGCGGTACCAGCGTCAATATCCGTGTACCGACGCTGGTCAATTGCAAGCCGTGCGACGGTTCGGGTGCGAAGAAAGGTTCCTCGCCGATTACTTGCCCGACCTGTGGTGGTATCGGTCAGGTGCGCATGCAGCAGGGCTTCTTCTCGGTGCAGCAAACCTGCCCGCGTTGCCATGGTCAGGGCAAGATCATTTCTGATCCGTGCGACTCCTGCCACGGCGAAGGCCGCGTCGAAGAGTACAAGACGCTCTCGGTGAAAGTGCCGGCAGGTGTGGATACCGGTGATCGTATTCGCCTGTCGGGCGAAGGCGAGGCGGGTACCCAAGGCGGTCCGACGGGCGATCTGTACGTGGTGATCAATGTGCGCGAGCATTCGATCTTCCAGCGCGATGGCAAGCATTTGTTCTGCGAAGTGCCGATCAGCTTTGTCGATGCGGCCTTGGGTGGCGAGCTGGAAATTCCGACCCTTGATGGTAGGGTTAAGCTCAAGATTCCTGAAGGTACTCAAACCGGCAAGCAGTTCCGCATTCGTGGTAAAGGCGTTGCGCCGGTACGCGGTGGTGCTGCTGGCGACCTGATGTGCCGCGTAGCGGTGGAAACCCCCGTTAACCTGGGGCGTCGTCAGCGCGAATTGCTCGAAGAGTTCCGTAGTTCGCTGGAAGGTGACGATTCCCACTCGCCGAAAACCACTGGCTTTTTCGATGGCGTAAAGCGCTTCTTCGGCGACCTGTAAGGAAGTGATATGCGACGTATAGCCGTAATGGGCGCTGCCGGGCGCATGGGCAAGACGCTGGTCGAAGCGGTGCAGCAGCGTTCGCCGGCCTCTGGGCTGACCGCGGCGATTGTTCGCCCGGGCAGCACGTTGATCGGTGCGGATGCCGGTGAGTTAGCCTCTCTGGGGCGCATCGGTGTTTCATTGTCGGGCAGTCTTGAGCAGGTAGCTGACGAGTTCGACGTATTGATCGACTTCACCTTGCCGGATGTGATGCTGAAAAACCTGGCGTTTTGCCGCAAGGCGGGCAAGGCGATGGTGATTGGCACGACGGGCTTGAGTGCTGAACAGAAGCAGTTGCTGGTGGAGGCGGGCAAGGACATCCCTATCGTCTTTGCCGCCAACTTCAGTGTGGGTGTGAACCTGTCGCTGAAATTGCTGGATCTGGCGGCGCGTGTGCTGGGTGATGAGGCGGATATCGAAATCATCGAGACCCATCACCGTCACAAGATCGACGCGCCTTCCGGTACCGCACTGCGCATGGGTGAAGCTATAGCTGATGCGTTGGGTCGCGATCTGTCGAAAGTGGCTGTGTACGGGCGCGAAGGTCATACAGGTGAGCGTGCGCGCGACACCATTGGCTTTGCGACTGTGCGCGGTGGTGATGTAGTGGGCGATCACACAGTGCTGTTCGCCACCGAAGGTGAACGCCTGGAGATCACGCATAAAGCCTCCAGTCGCATGACGTTTGCCAAGGGGGCGGTGCGTGCTGCGCTCTGGTTGGAGGGGCGCGAGCCTGGCTTGTACGACATGCGCGATGTGCTGGATCTGCACTAATCAGTAGCTAAAACGGGGCTCCAGGATTATCCTGAGGCCCCGTTTTTAACCGCTAAGCGACGTCCTGTCGCATTCTCCTGCCTTTAAGGCTCATTAGCGGTGGACCAAAAAAGCCTTTTTCTGTAAGCTACAGCTTTAGTGTGTCCACTAAAAGCGCGCAGAATAATTCAGTGAAGAAGCGGGGTGACGTGTCCATACGTCACTCCGCTTTTTTACAACCTGCGATCGCCCTTTCAGGCTTTATTTACGGGAGGTCTTCTTGACTAAGCCAGCCATACTCGCCCTTGCTGATGGCAGCATTTTTCGCGGCGAAGCCATTGGAGCCGACGGTCAAACCGTTGGAGAGGTAGTGTTTAACACTGCCATGACCGGCTATCAGGAAATCCTTACCGATCCTTCCTACGCCCAACAGATCGTTACCCTGACCTATCCGCACATCGGCAACACCGGGACAACACCGGAAGACGTCGAGTCTGATCGTGTCTGGTCAGCAGGTCTGGTAATTCGTGACCTGCCACTGGTTGCGAGCAACTGGCGTAACACGATGTCGCTGTCCGATTACCTGAAAGCCAACAACGTTGTGGCGATCGCCGGTATCGACACGCGCCGCCTGACGCGCATCCTGCGTGAGAAAGGCTCGCAGAACGGCTGCATCATGGTCGGTGACAATATTTCCGAAGAGGCGGCGATTGCCGCAGCACAAGGTTTCCCTGGCCTGAAGGGCATGGACCTGGCGAAAGTCGTCAGCGTCAAAGAAAAGTACGAGTGGCGCTCCACTGTCTGGGATTTGAAGACTGACAGCCATGCGACCATCGATGCTGCCGAGTTGCCTTACCACGTGGTCGCCTACGACTATGGCGTCAAGTACAACATCCTGCGCATGCTGGTCGAGCGCGGCTGCCGCGTGACCGTTGTGCCGGCACAGACCCCGGCCAGCGAAGTGCTCGCCCTGCAACCGGACGGTGTGTTTCTGTCCAATGGCCCGGGTGACCCCGAGCCATGCGACTACGCCATCCAGGCCATCAAGGACGTGCTGGAAACCGAGATCCCGGTATTCGGCATCTGCCTGGGCCACCAGTTGCTGGCCCTGGCCTCCGGCGCCAAGACCCTGAAAATGGGGCACGGCCACCATGGTGCAAACCACCCGGTACAAGATCTGGATACCGGCATTGTGATGATCACCAGCCAGAACCACGGTTTTGCGGTAGATGAAGCCTCCTTGCCAAGCAACGTGCGCGCCATTCACAAGTCGCTGTTCGACGGTTCCCTGCAGGGCATCGAGCGCACCGACAAGAGCGCGTTCAGCTTCCAGGGCCACCCTGAAGCCAGCCCGGGCCCGAACGACGTAGCGCCGCTGTTCGACCGTTTCATCAATGAGATGGCCAAGCGACGCTGACTGACTGGCCTGTGGGCGGCCCCGAGCTTCGGTGGCCCCCGCAGGCTCTTCAAAGATTGTTCAAGACGGCTTGCCGACTGACCTGCGGATTTGAGTGACAAACCCATGCCAAAACGTACAGACATAAAAAGCATCCTGATTCTCGGCGCTGGCCCGATCGTGATCGGCCAGGCCTGCGAATTCGACTACTCCGGCGCCCAGGCCTGTAAAGCCCTGCGCGAGGAGGGTTACCGCGTCATCCTGGTGAACTCCAACCCGGCCACCATCATGACCGACCCGGCCATGGCCGATGCTACCTACATCGAGCCGATCAAGTGGCAGACCGTGGCCAAGATCATCGAGAAAGAGCGTCCGGACGCGCTGCTGCCGACCATGGGTGGCCAGACGGCGTTGAACTGCGCCCTGGACCTGGAGCGCGAAGGTGTCCTGGAGAAGTTCGGCGTAGAGATGATCGGTGCCAATGCCGACACCATCGACAAGGCTGAAGACCGTTCGCGCTTCGACAAGGCCATGAAGTCCATCGGTCTTGACTGCCCGCGCTCCGGTATTGCCCACAGCATGGAAGAGGCCAACGCGGTTCTCGAAAAGCTGGGTTTCCCATGCATCATCCGCCCGTCCTTCACCATGGGCGGCACCGGTGGTGGCATTGCTTACAACCGTGAAGAGTTCGAAGAAATCTGTGCCCGTGGCCTGGACCTGTCTCCGACCAAAGAGCTGTTGATCGACGAGTCCCTGATCGGCTGGAAAGAGTATGAGATGGAGGTTGTCCGCGATAAGAAGGACAACTGCATCATCGTTTGCTCCATCGAAAACTTCGACCCGATGGGTGTGCACACCGGTGACTCGATCACTGTTGCTCCGGCGCAGACCCTGACGGACAAGGAATACCAGATCATGCGCAACGCCTCGTTGGCGGTATTGCGTGAGATCGGCGTTGAAACCGGTGGTTCCAACGTTCAGTTCGGCATCTGCCCGGACACAGGTCGCATGGTCGTGATCGAGATGAACCCGCGTGTATCGCGCTCTTCGGCACTGGCTTCGAAAGCTACCGGCTTCCCGATTGCGCGTATCGCTGCCAAGCTGGCGATCGGTTACACCCTGGACGAGCTGCAAAACGAAATCACGGGCGGCGCTATGCCGGCGTCTTTCGAGCCGTCTATCGACTACGTCGTGACCAAGCTGCCGCGCTTTGCCTTCGAGAAGTTCGCCAAGGCTGATGCGCGCCTGACCACCCAGATGAAGTCTGTCGGTGAAGTCATGGCGATCGGTCGCACTTTCCAGGAGTCCCTGCAGAAAGCCCTGCGTGGCCTGGAAGTCGGTGTTTGCGGCCTGGACGAAAAGCTCGACCTGAGCAACCCGGAAAGCATGAGCATCCTCAAGCGCGAGCTGACCGTGCCGGGCGCCGAGCGTATCTGGTATGTGGCTGACGCCTTCCGTGCCGGCCTGAGCGTCGAAGATATCTTCGGCATGAACATGATCGACCCGTGGTTCCTTGTGCAGATCGAAGATCTGATCAAGGAAGAAGAGAAGGTCAAGACGCTGGGTCTGTCGTCTATCGACCGCGACTTGATGTTCCGCCTCAAGCGCAAAGGTTTCTCCGATCAGCGTCTGGCCAAGCTGCTGGGTGTGACCGAGAAGAACCTGCGTACTCATCGCCACAAGCTGGATATCTTCCCGGTCTACAAGCGCGTTGACACCTGCGCCGCAGAATTCGCCACCGACACGGCCTACATGTACTCCACCTATGAGGAAGAGTGCGAAGCCGCGCCGACAGGCCGCGACAAGATCATCATCCTGGGTGGCGGTCCGAACCGTATCGGCCAGGGCATCGAGTTCGACTATTGCTGTGTACACGCCGCCCTTGCGCTGCGCGAAGACGGGTACGAGACCATCATGGTCAACTGCAACCCGGAAACTGTTTCCACTGACTACGACACTTCCGACCGTCTGTATTTCGAACCGGTAACCCTGGAAGACGTCCTGGAAATCTGTCGCGTCGAAAAGCCCAAAGGCGTGATCGTCCAGTACGGCGGCCAAACTCCGCTGAAGCTGGCGCGTGCCCTGGAAGCGGCTGGCGTGCCGATCATCGGTACCAGCCCTGATGCCATCGACCGCGCCGAAGACCGTGAGCGCTTCCAGCAGATGGTTGAGCGCCTGAACCTGCGTCAGCCGCCAAATGCCACCGTGCGCAGCGAAGACGAAGCCATTCGTGCGGCCAGCAAGATCGGCTACCCGCTGGTGGTGCGTCCATCCTACGTGCTGGGCGGTCGCGCGATGGAAATCGTCTATGAAGAAGACGAGCTCAAGCGTTACCTGCGTGATGCGGTGAAAGTGTCCAACGACAGCCCGGTGCTGCTGGACCACTTCCTCAACTGCGCTATCGAAATGGACGTGGATGCGGTTTGCGACGGTACCGACGTGGTGATCGGCGCAATCATGCAGCATATCGAACAGGCGGGCGTTCACTCCGGTGACTCCGCATGCTCGCTGCCGCCGTACTCGCTGCCGGCGCATATCCAGGACGAGATGCGCGAGCAGGTCAAGAAAATGGCTCTGGAGCTGGGTGTGGTCGGCCTGATGAACGTACAGTTGGCGCTGCAAGGCGAAGACATCTACGTCATCGAAGTCAACCCGCGGGCTTCGCGTACCGTGCCGTTTGTTTCCAAGTGCATCGGTGTGTCCCTGGCCATGATCGCGGCCCGTGTGATGGCCGGTAAGACCTTGAAGGAAATCGGTTTCACCAAGGAAATCATTCCAAACTTCTACAGCGTGAAAGAGGCGGTATTCCCATTCGCCAAATTCCCTGGTGTGGACCCGATCCTGGGCCCGGAGATGAAGTCCACCGGTGAAGTGATGGGCGTGGGCGATACCTTCGGTGAAGCGTTCGCCAAGGCTCAGATGGGGGCCAGTGAAGTGCTTCCGACCGGCGGTACTGCTTTTATCAGCGTGCGTGATGACGACAAGCCACTGGTTGCAGGGGTTGCCCGTGATCTGATCAACTTGGGCTTTGAAGTCGTGGCTACCGCCGGGACCGCCAAGCTGATCGAAGCTGCCGGCCTGAAAGTCCGTCGCGTGAACAAGGTGACGGAAGGCCGTCCGCACGTGGTCGACATGATCAAGAATGACGAAGTCACCCTGATCATCAACACCACCGAAGGTCGCCAGTCGATCGCGGATTCCTACTCCATTCGTCGTAATGCCTTGCAGCACAAGATCTACTGCACCACCACCATTGCTGCTGGCGAAGCCATCTGCGAAGCGCTCAAGTTCGGTCCGGAAAAGACCGTGCGTCGCTTGCAGGATTTACATGCGGGATTGAAGGCATGAGCATAACCAAATACCCAATGACCGTTCAGGGTGCCAAGGCCCTGGAAGAGGAGCACGCCCATCTCACCAAGGTCGTACGTCCAAAGCTGAGCCAGGACATCGGTACGGCCCGCGAGCTGGGTGACTTGAAGGAAAACGCCGAATACCACGCTGCCCGCGAGCAGCAGGGTATGGTGGAGGCGCGGATTCGTGACATTGAGGGCCGCATGCAGAATGCGGTGATTATCGATGTCACGACCATCCCACATACTGGCAAGGTGATCTTCGGTACTACGGTGGAAATCGCCAACGTCGAGACCGACGAGAGCGTGACCTACCAGATCGTGGGAGAGGATGAGGCTGACTTCAAAAAAGGCAAGATCTCCGTCGGTTCGCCGATCGCTCGTGCATTGATTGCCAAGGAAGAGGGCGACGTGGTCGCTGTGAAGACGCCGAGTGGCGTGATCGAGTACGAGATTGTCGAAGTTCGTCACATCTGAAAAAAGGCGCCCGCTTCGTGCGGGCGCCATGCTTTGGCAGCTCTCCCAGATGCTTTGGGTCGGCGGTCTGTGGCTGTTACATATTGGCGTGTTACCGGCGCTGGGCCTGATTGGCCTGGCACCGCTGCTGATCGACGAGGTCGACGGATTATTGAGTGCGCTGCTGGTAGGTTTTGCGGCGGCGTGCGTAATGCTTCAGGCGTTAGTGCTGATCCAGGCTGAAGGCTTGGGGAGTCTGTGGCGAGATATTCGTGGGCAACTGCTGTTGATGGCGCTGTATGCGTGCGCGATGTTTTGCGTGGTGCATGTATGGCTGCCGGAAGCGTTGCGCTGGCGGCTGTTCAGCTATCTTGTGCTAGGGTTCTCCGGCCTGGTGCTGGTGATGCAGCCGGTCCCGGGATGGAGTGGCAGGGCGCGCGAAGCACGCCCGTGACCCTTTTTGTTACTTGAAGCGGTGTACGTTCGACAGTTGCTTGTTGACGCTGAAGTTCTTGCGATACAGCAGCGCCATCTTGCCGATGACCTGGACCAGGTCCGCCTTGCCCGCCTTGCACAGTTCTGCGACGGCAGCCAGGCGCGCTTCGCGATCAAGGATATTGACCTTGATCTTGATCAGTTCGTGATCGTTCAGTGCGCGTTCAAATTCGGCTAACACACCTTCAGTCAACCCGTTGTCTGCCACAATCAGAACTGGTTTCAGATGGTGGCCAATGGATTTGTACTGTTTCTTCTGCTCTTGAGTGAGCGGCATAATCTGACCCCTGCGTCTGATCTTGTAAAAAGCGGCGGCCAGTTTACCCGAGCGAGTCCGGGACCGCCCAGTTAATCACGACCCGTTTTATTTTTCGAGGTGGCCCGTGGCCCGTTCCAAAACTAGCCTTAAGTGGCTGCAAGAACATTTCAACGATCCTTACGTCAAAAAGGCGCAGAAGGATGGGTATCGCTCCCGGGCCAGCTACAAGTTGCTGGAGATCCAGGACAAGGACAAGTTGATTCGTCCGGGCATGAGCGTTATCGACCTTGGTGCGGCCCCCGGTGGCTGGTCCCAAGTGACCAGTCGTCTGATTGGTGGGCAAGGTCGACTGATCGCTTCCGACATCCTTGAGATGGACAGCATCCCGGATGTCACCTTCGTCCACGGTGATTTTACCCAGGACGCGGTGCTGGCCGAGATTCTGGAGGCTGTAGGAAATTCGCAGGTAGACCTTGTGATTTCCGACATGGCCCCCAATATGAGTGGATTACCGGCTGTTGATATGCCGCGAGCCATGTTCCTGTGTGAATTGGCATTGGATCTGGCGGGGCGCGTATTGCGTCCAGGTGGTGATTTCCTGGTGAAAGT
Organism: Pseudomonas sp. FBCC-B545; assembly: GCF_059134095.1. Lineage (NCBI taxonomy): Bacteria > Pseudomonadati > Pseudomonadota > Gammaproteobacteria > Pseudomonadales > Pseudomonadaceae > Pseudomonas > Pseudomonas sp. FBCC-B545. Next base: position 902,256 of record NZ_CP101441.1, read on the forward strand.
GTTCCAGGGTGAAGGTTTCGACGAGTACCACAAGAACATCCGCAAGTTGTTCGACAAGGTTCAGACGCGTAAGCCGGACTCCTCCCGGGACAGGTCCAGGGAGCAATACCTGTTGTGCCGCGGCTTCCGCGGCGTCGAAGGCGCGGCGAGCGAAGAGCGTTTTTGAGTATTTCGAGGAGGGCGATAGGTTTTTTTATATCGCTTTCGTCATGAGGCTTTACGAATATTGTGTGGTCAAAGTTTCACAAAGGGTTACAGACGGCGCCTGCCAGAGATGTAGGTAATGTAGTAAGTTAGGCCGGTGAATATCATGCGAAGCGCGCGCCAGTAGCGGAGCTTGCTTCAGAGGGTAGTTAATTGAACGATATGGCAAAGAATCTGATCCTGTGGTTGATCATCGCGGCTGTCCTGGTGACGGTGATGAACAACTTCTCCAGCCCTAACGAGCCGCAGACCCTCAACTATTCCGACTTCATCCAGCAAGTTAAGGATGGCAAGGTCGAGCGCGTAGCGGTTGATGGCTACGTGATTACCGGTAAGCGCATTGATGGCGACAGCTTCAAGACCATTCGTCCGGCAATTCAGGACAATGGGCTGATCGGCGACCTGGTGGATAACAAGGTCGTCGTGGAAGGCAAGCAGCCGGAGCAGCAGAGTATCTGGACCCAGCTCCTGGTAGCCAGCTTCCCGATCCTGGTGATTATTGCTGTGTTCATGTTCTTCATGCGCCAGATGCAAGGCGGCGCGGGAGGCAAGGGCGGGCCGATGAGCTTCGGCAAGAGCAAGGCGCGCCTTCTCTCCGAAGATCAGGTGAAGACCACCCTGGCTGACGTTGCCGGTTGCGACGAGGCCAAGGAAGAAGTCGGCGAGCTGGTTGAGTTCCTGCGCGATCCGGGCAAGTTCCAGCGCCTGGGTGGTCGTATTCCTCGCGGTGTGTTGATGGTGGGTCCTCCGGGTACCGGTAAAACCTTGCTGGCCAAGGCGATTGCCGGTGAAGCCAAGGTGCCTTTCTTTACCATTTCCGGTTCTGACTTCGTCGAGATGTTCGTCGGCGTGGGTGCAAGCCGTGTTCGCGATATGTTCGAGCAGGCCAAGAAGCACGCGCCGTGCATCATCTTTATCGACGAAATCGATGCCGTTGGTCGCCATCGTGGCGCCGGCATGGGTGGTGGTCACGATGAGCGTGAGCAGACCCTCAACCAGTTGCTGGTCGAGATGGATGGTTTCGAGATGAATGACGGCATTATCGTCATCGCCGCAACCAACCGTCCGGACGTGCTGGACCCTGCACTGCTGCGTCCGGGCCGTTTCGACCGTCAGGTCGTGGTTGGCCTGCCGGATATCCGTGGCCGTGAGCAGATCCTGAAAGTACACATGCGCAAAGTGCCAATGGGTGACGACGTGGCACCGGCTGTGATTGCCCGTGGTACGCCAGGTTTCTCCGGTGCTGACCTGGCTAACCTGGTCAACGAGGCTTCCTTGTTCGCTGCCCGTACCGGTAAGCGCATTGTTGAAATGAAAGAGTTCGAGCTGGCCAAAGACAAAATCATGATGGGCGCCGAGCGCAAATCCATGGTCATGTCCGAGAAAGAGAAGCAGAACACCGCTTATCACGAGGCGGGTCACGCTATTGTCGGTCGCGTTGTGCCTGAGCATGACCCGGTCTACAAAGTGTCGATCATCCCGCGCGGTCGGGCCCTGGGTGTGACCATGTTCCTGCCGGAGGAGGACCGCTACAGTCTCTCCAAGCGGGCACTGATCAGCCAGATCTGTTCGCTGTACGGCGGCCGGATTGCGGAAGAAATGACCCTTGGTTTCGACGGTGTGACCACCGGCGCGTCCAACGACATCATGCGTGCCAGCCAGATTGCCCGGAACATGGTGACCAAGTGGGGCTTGTCGGAAAAACTGGGTCCTTTGATGTATGCCGAGGAAGAGGGTGAGGTGTTCCTGGGTCGTGGTGGTGGCGGTCAGAGCGCAAGCTTCTCGGGTGAGACAGCCAAGCTGATCGACTCCGAGGTTCGCAGCATCATTGACCAGTGTTACGGTACGGCCAAGCAGATCCTGACTGATAACCGCGACAAACTTGACGCCATGGCTGATGCGCTGATGAAGTATGAGACCATCGATGCCGATCAGATCGACGACATCATGGCTGGCCGTACGCCGCGTGAGCCTCGTGACTGGGAAGGTGGTTCGGGTACCTCGGGCACCCCGCCCGTAGTTCAGAATGAACTCCCTGAAGCCCCAATCGGTGGCCCGGCGGCTGACCATTAAGGTTTGAAATGACTTCTGCGTTGTCCTCTACCCGGTTGCCTTGCGGCAACCGGGTTCTTGATTTGGCCCATACACATGTCATGGGCATTCTCAATGTAACCCCTGATTCCTTTTCCGATGGCGGCCGTTTCAGCCAGGTAGATGCTGCGTTGCGCCACGCCGAGGCGATGGTGGCCGCTGGCGCAACTTTGATTGATGTCGGTGGTGAATCGACACGGCCTGGCGCTCGTGTTGTTTCGCCATTGGAAGAGTTGGAGCGAGTGGCGCCGGTTGTCGAGCGCATCGCCCGCGAGCTGGATGTGATTATCTCGGTGGACACTTCCACTCCGGCAGTGATGCGCGAAACTGCTCGTCTGGGGGCGGGACTTATCAACGACGTACGTTCGTTGCGACGTGATGGTGCCCTTGATGCCGCCGCAGCGACCGGCCTGCCTGTCTGTCTGATGCATATGCTGGGTGAGCCCGGCAATATGCAGGATAATCCGCATTACAACGACCTGGTCGGCGAAGTAAGTGAGTTTCTTGCTGACAGGATGGCCCGGTGCGTGGCTGTGGGAATTGCACCTGAGAAGATCATCCTTGATCCGGGATTTGGCTTCGCCAAGACCTTGGAGCACAATTTGAGCCTGTTCAAACACATGGATGCCCTGCATGCCCTTGGTCGCCCGCTGTTGGTCGGCGTCTCGCGCAAGAGCATGATCGGGCTCGCCTTGAATCGCCCGGTGGGTGAGCGTTTGTATGGCGGCCTGGCGCTTGCGGCGCTTGCCGTGACCAAGGGCGCACGTATTTTGCGTGTGCATGATGTCGCCGAAACGGTCGATGTGGTGCGCATGCTCGCTGCTGTAGAATCAGCCGAATAAGAATGATGGAGCACTTATGACTAAAAAATATTTTGGCACCGACGGTATTCGTGGTCGGGTCGGCGAATTTCCGATTACTCCTGATTTCATGCTCAAGCTGGGCTGGGCGGCAGGCATGGCGTTCCGCAGCATGGGCGCTTGTCGCATCCTGGTAGGCAAAGATACCCGTATCTCGGGTTACATGTTTGAGTCAGCGCTGGAGGCCGGCTTGTCGGCCGCCGGAGCCGATGTGATGCTGCTGGGGCCTATGCCCACACCGGCGATCGCATATCTGACGCGCACGTTCCACGCTGAGGCTGGGATTGTAATCAGTGCCTCTCATAACCCTCATGATGACAATGGCATCAAGTTCTTTTCCGGGCAGGGCACCAAGCTGCCTGACGAGATCGAACTGATGATCGAAGAGTTGCTGGATGCGCCGATGACGGTGGTTGAATCCAGCAAGCTAGGCAAGGTGTCGCGTATTAATGACGCATCCGGGCGTTATATCGAATTCTGCAAAAGCAGCGTTCCAAGCAGTACCAATTTTGCCGGGTTGAAGATCGTCGTCGATTGCGCCCATGGTGCGACCTACAAGGTAGCGCCGAGCGTCTTCAAGGAGTTGGGCGCGCAGGTCACGGTACTGTCCGCACAGCCTAATGGCTTGAACATAAACGATAATTGTGGCTCTACCCACATGGAGCAGCTGCAGGCGGCGGTCCTGGCCGAGCACGCAGACCTGGGCATCGCTTTCGACGGCGATGGGGACCGGGTCCTGATGGTGGATCACACCGGTATGATCGTGGATGGTGATGACCTGCTGTTCATCATTGCTCGTGACCTGCATGAGCGTAACAAGCTGCACGGTGGTGTCGTTGGTACCCTGATGAGTAACCTCGGGCTCGAACTGGCGCTGGCAGAACTGGGTATCCCCTTTATTCGTGCCAATGTTGGTGACCGTTATGTGATCGCCGAGTTGCTGGAACGTAATTGGCTGGTCGGTGGGGAGAATTCGGGGCATGTTGTTTGCTTCCAGCACACCACCACTGGCGACGCGATCATCGCCGCGTTGCAGGTTTTGCTGGCCTTGCGTCGTCGTGAAGAGAGCCTGGCCCAGGCACGCCAAGCCCTGCGCAAATGCCCGCAAGTGCTTCTGAATGTGCGTTTTGCCGGTGGCGAAAACCCAATCGAGCACCCGGCAGTCAAAGAGGCTTGCGAGCGTGTGACCCAGGCAATGGCTGGGCGTGGGCGTGTGTTATTGCGCAAGTCCGGCACAGAGCCTCTGGTGCGCGTCATGGTCGAAGGCGAAGACGAAACCCAGGTTCGCGGCCATGCCGAAGACCTGGCAAAACTGGTAACTGAAGTTTGCGCCTGAATTCGGCTTGCCAGTGATGATGTGGTTGGGTAACATCTGCGCCCACTTTGACCGACGAGGTACAGCATGCGTCGCACTATGGTAGCTGGTAACTGGAAGATGCACGGTACCCGCGCCAGTGTCGCTGAGCTGATCAACGGCCTTCGTCACTTGGCCTTGCCTAGCGGTGTTGATGTCGCGGTGTTCCCGCCTTGCTTGCATATCAACCAAGTGGTTGACGGCTTGAAAGGTAAGTCGATTCAGGTCGGCGCGCAGAACTCTGCGGTGGAGCCCATGCAAGGTGCGTTGACTGGCGAGATTTCGCCAAGTCAGTTGGTGGATGCGGGTTGTTCCTATGTGCTGGTCGGGCACTCCGAGCGTCGTCAGATGATGGGCGAGCGTGATGGGACACTCAACCGCAAGTTCGCAGCGGCACAGGCTTGTGGCTTGATTCCAGTGTTGTGCATAGGGGAGACCCTGGAGCAGCGCGAGTCGGGCAAGACTCTTGAAGTTGTCTCGCGTCAGCTGGGCAGCATCATTGAGGAGCTGGGTGTTGGTGCGTTTGCAAAGGCAGTCATTGCTTACGAGCCGGTCTGGGCCATTGGTACCGGGCTGACTGCTACACCGCAACAAGCGCAGGATGTGCATGCAGCCATTCGCGCGCAGTTGGCGGCAGAGAATTCTGAGGTCGCACAAGGTGTGCGGCTTCTATACGGCGGCAGCGTGAAGGCGGCCAATGCGGTCGAACTGTTCGGCATGCCGGATATCGATGGGGGGCTCATTGGTGGAGCCTCCCTGAATGCAGATGAGTTCGGTGCGATCTGTCGCGCCGCGGGAAACTGAAAAAATGCTGGAAACAGTCGTAGTCGTTTTTCATCTGTTGGCTGCCCTGAGCGTAGTTGCTCTGGTTTTGTTGCAACAGGGTAAAGGTGCGGATGCTGGTGCGTCTTTCGGTGCAGGTGCTTCAAATACTGTGTTCGGAAGCCAAGGTTCCTCTACCTTTCTTAGTAAGTTTACTGCTATACTTGCCGCCGGTTTCTTCATAACCAGCTTGGGGTTAGGTTACTTTGCTAAAGAGAAGGCTCATGTGCTGACTCAAGTAGGTCTCCCAAACCCAGCAGTGTTGGAAGTACCAAAAGCAAAACCGGCTTCTGATGATGTCCCGGTGCTTCAAGAGCAAAAGTCGGCTACTCCAGCGACTGACGTGCCTCCAGCTCAAGAGCAGAAGTAAGAAGGTTGTAAACGCTGTATTGCCGAGGTGGTGGAATTGGTAGACACGCAACCTTGAGGTGGTTGTGCCCATAGGGTGTAGGGGTTCGAGTCCCCTTCTCGGTACCAATTATCAGGAGAGCCCGCTGTTGCGGGCTTTCTTGTAGGTGGAAGGTTACATTGACCCTGTAAGGGATCGGTCGTATACTTCCGCCCCAGCTTTGTCGCGGGGTGGAGCAGTCTGGTAGCTCGTCGGGCTCATAACCCGAAGGTCGTCGGTTCAAATCCGGCCCCCGCAACCAGTTTTAGCGGAGCCCCTTTTAAGGGGCTTTTTGTTAGCTGGACACTTTCAACGCCGCTGTTCGACGGCGTTTCAAGGATGGGCGTTTCGCCCATTTTTTTATTTTGCACAGCATGCACATACATGCACGAGGGGGTTCAGGTGTCGAGCAAGCTAGAAGAGTTGCAGGCCTTGCTGGCCCCGGTGGTCGTGGCCCTAGGCTATGAATGCTGGGGTATTGAGTTTTCGGCTCAAGGTCGCCACTCAATGTTGCGCGTTTATATCGATAAAGAGGGCGGCGTGCTGGTCGACGATTGTGCCATTGTCAGCCGTCAGATCAGCGGTGTGCTGGATGTTGAAGATCCAATCGCCGTTGAATACACCCTCGAAGTTTCCTCGCCAGGCATGGAACGCCCACTGTTCACTATCGAGCAGTTTGCTAAATATGTCGGTGAACAAGTGAAGATCAAGCTGCGCTCCCCGTTCGAAGGGCGACGCAACTTTCAGGGCCTTCTGCGCGGTGTAGAAGAACAGGATGTCGTGGTGCAGGTAGAAGACCATGAGTTCCTGTTGCCGATCGATATGATCGACAAGGCCAACATTATTCCCAGTTTTGACTGAGACGCGGATCCCGCGGATCCAATGGCTTGCGAAAGGCGAGGCGTACGATGAGCAAAGAAGTACTGCTGGTTGTTGAGTCGGTATCCAATGAAAAGGGCGTACCGGCAAACGTGATTTTTGAAGCGCTGGAGCTGGCCCTGGCCACTGCTACCAAAAAGCGTTTTGAAGATGAAGTTGATCTGCGTGTGGAAATCAACCGCCACACCGGTGCCTATGAGACCTTCCGTCGCTGGACGGTCGTCGAAGAAGCCGATCTTGATGATCCGGCCATCGAAACCTGGCCGAGCAAGGTTGCGCAGACGCACCCTGGTGCCCAGGTCGGTGATGTCGTCGAAGAAAAGATCGAATCGATCGAGTTCGGCCGTATTGCTGCACAGACTGCCAAGCAGGTCATCGTGCAGAAGGTTCGCGAAGCCGAGCGCGCTCAAGTCGTTGACGCCTATCGTGAGCGCCTGGGGGAAATCATCTCCGGCACCGTGAAAAAAGTCACCCGCGACAACGTGATCGTCGACCTGGGTAACAATGCGGAAGCGTTGCTGGCCCGTGAAGACATCATCTCTCGCGAAACCTTCCGTGTTGGCGTGCGTCTGCGTGCGCTGCTCAAGGAAATCCGCACCGAGAACCGCGGCCCTCAGTTGATCCTGTCGCGTACCGCGCCGGAAATGCTGATCGAGCTGTTCCGTATCGAAGTGCCGGAAATCGCCGAAGGTCTGATCGAAGTCATGGCTGCATCCCGGGACCCGGGTTCGCGTGCCAAGATCGCGGTCCGCTCCAAGGACAAGCGCATTGATCCGCAAGGCGCCTGCATCGGTATGCGCGGTTCGCGCGTCCAGGCAGTGTCGGGCGAATTGGGCGGTGAGCGTGTAGACATCGTCCTGTGGGACGATAACCCTGCGCAATTTGTGATCAATGCGATGTCGCCGGCTGAAGTGGCGGCAATTATCGTTGACGAGGATGCCCATGCGATGGACATCGCCGTTGGCGCAGACAATCTGGCTCAGGCCATTGGTCGTGGTGGTCAGAACGTGCGTCTGGCCAGCCAACTGACCGGTTGGACCCTGAACGTGATGACCGAATCGGACATCCAGGCTAAGCAGCAAGCTGAAACCGGTGACATCCTGCGCAACTTCATCGAAGAGCTGGAAGTCGATGAAGACCTGGCGCAGGTGCTGGTAGATGAAGGCTTCACCAGCCTGGAAGAGATTGCCTACGTACCGTTGGAAGAAATGCTCAACATCGACGGCTTTGACGAAGACACCGTCAACGAGCTTCGCGCTCGGGCCAAGGATCGTTTGTTGACTAAAGCCATCGCTACTGAGGAAAAGCTGGCAGACGCCCATCCGGCCGAAGACCTGCTCTCGCTTGAGGGTATGGACAAGGATTTGGCGATGGAACTGGCGGTGCGCGGCGTAATTACCCGCGAAGACCTGGCCGAGCAGTCTATTGACGATCTGCTCGACATCGACGGCATTGACGATGATCGTGCCGGCAAGTTGATCATGGCCGCCCGAGCCCATTGGTTCGAGTAATTAGGCGCGGCCTGAGGAGAGAAGTGCATGACGCAAGTCACGGTGAAACAACTGGCCGATGAGGTCAAAACACCGGTAGAGCGCCTGTTGCAGCAGATGCGTGAGGCAGGTCTGCCGCACACCGCCGCCGATGAAGGTGTGAGCGATAGTGAGAAGCAGTCTTTGCTGACTCACTTGAAGAGCAGCCACAAGGCGAAAGTGGAAGAACCGCGCAAGATTACATTGCAGCGCAAAACCACCAGCACCCTGCGTGTTGCGGGTAGCAAGAGCATCAGCGTTGAAGTGCGCAAGAAGAAAGTCTTCGTACAGCGCAGCCCGGAAGAAATCGAAGCCGAGCGCAAACGCGAACTGGAAGAACGTCGCGCAGTAGAAAATGCTGCTCGTCAGAAGGCTGAAGAAGAAGCCAAGCGTCGCGCCGAAGAAGAAGCGCGTCGCCAGCCTGCTGCTGCGCAACCAGCTGCCACTGAAGCGGTCGCCGCCCCTGTTGAAGCTGTGCGTGAGGCCGCCCCGGTTGCCACTGCACCTGCTCCTGCAGCAGATGCCCGCAAGCGCGACGAACCTCGTCGTCCAGACAAACCCCGTGCCGACGATAACAGTCGTCGCGGTGGTGGTGGCGATGGCGAGCGCAAAAACGCTCCGCATCGTGCTTCGGTCAAAGAGAAGGCGCCTGCTCCACGCGTTGCCCCACGTACTACCGACGAAGAAAGCGATGGCTTCCGTCGTGGTGGACGCGGCAAGGCCAAGCTGAAAAAACGCAACGCCCACGGTTTCCAGAGCCCAACCGGCCCTGTCGTGCGTGAAGTGAAGATCGGCGAGACCATCACTGTGGGCGATCTGGCCCAGCAGATGTCGGTCAAGGCTGCTGAAATCATCAAGTTCATGTTCAAGCTGGGCACTCCGGCCACCATCAACCAGGTACTGGACCAGGAAACTGCCCAGCTTGTGGCTGAGGAATTGGGCCACAAAGTGACCCTGGTCAGCGACACCGCCCTGGAAGATTCCCTGGCCGAGTCCCTGAAGTTTGAAGGTGAGGCAGTCTCCCGTGCACCAGTCGTGACCGTAATGGGCCACGTTGACCACGGTAAGACTTCCCTGCTCGACTACATCCGTCGTGCCAAGGTAGCCGCTGGCGAAGCCGGTGGTATCACCCAGCACATCGGTGCGTACCACGTTGAAACCGAACGCGGTATGGTCACCTTCCTCGACACCCCGGGTCACGCCGCGTTTACCGCAATGCGTGCCCGTGGTGCCAAGGCGACCGACATCGTGATCCTGGTCGTTGCAGCGGACGACGGCGTAATGCCGCAGACCATTGAAGCGGTCCAGCACGCGAAGGCTGCCGGTGTTCCTATGGTCGTTGCCGTGAACAAAATCGACAAGCCGGGCGCTGATCTTGATCGCATCCGTAGCGAGCTGTCGGTTCACGGCGTGACTTCCGAGGAGTGGGGTGGCGAGACTCCATTCGTATCAGTCTCGGCGAAGATGGGTACCGGCGTTGACGAACTGCTCGAAGCGGTTCTGTTGCAAGCCGAAGTCCTGGAATTGACTGCTACTCCATCGGCTCCTGGCCGTGGTGTCGTGGTTGAATCCCGTCTCGACAAGGGCCGTGGCCCGGTTGCAACCGTGCTGGTTCAAGACGGTACTCTGCGCCAAGGCGATATGGTGCTGGTCGGTTCGAACTACGGCCGTGTACGTGCCATGCTCGACGAGAACGGCAAGCCAATCAAGGAAGCAGGTCCAGCTATCCCGGTCGAGATCCTCGGCCTGGACGGTACCCCGGACGCTGGCGACGAGATGAGTGTAGTTGCCGACGAGAAGAAAGCCCGTGAAGTGGCTCTGTTCCGTCAAGGCAAGTTCCGCGAAGTCAAGCTGGCCCGTGCTCACGCCGGCAAGCTGGAAAATATCTTCGAGAACATGGGCCAGGAAGAGAAGAAGACGCTTAACATCGTCCTCAAGTCTGACGTACGTGGCTCCCTCGAAGCGTTGAACGGCGCCTTGAATGGCCTGGGTAACGACGAAGTGCAAGTGCGCGTTGTCGGTGGCGGTGTCGGTGGTATCACCGAATCCGACGCCAACCTGGCACTGGCTTCCAACGCTGTACTGTTCGGCTTCAACGTGCGTGCCGATGCTGGCGCTCGCAAGATCGTCGAGCAGGAAGGCCTGGACATGCGTTACTACAACGTCATCTACGACATCATCGAAGACGTCAAGAAAGCCCTTACCGGCATGCTTGGCAGCGACGTCCGGGAGAATATCCTGGGTATCGCCGAGGTGCGTGACGTGTTCCGCTCGCCGAAGTTCGGCGCGATCGCCGGCTGCATGGTTGTCGAAGGCACTGTGTACCGTAACCGTCCGATCCGTGTACTGCGTGAAGACATCGTTATCTTCGAAGGCGAGCTGGAATCCCTGCGCCGCTTCAAGGATGACGCTGCCGAAGTGCGTGCCGGCATGGAATGCGGTATCGGCGTCAAGAGCTACAACGACGTCAAGGTTGGCGACAAGATCGAAGTCTTCGAGAAGGTTCAGGTTGCTCGCAGCCTCTAACTCGCGCACTTCAGGAGCCACGCCGCGTGTGGGCATGCAAATGCCCCGCGCAGCGTCAGGACTCTAAACGCAACGCCCGGTCTGGCTTTTGTCAGGCCGGGCGTTTGCCGCTTTCAGACCCCACGGGTTTCACCGTGTGGCAGTAACAGGTAACAAGACATGGCAAAAGAATACAGCCGTACCCAGCGTATCGGCGATCAGATGCAGCGTGAGCTGGCCCAACTGATCCGTCGCGAAGTCAAAGACCCTCGCGTTGGCCTGGTCACCATCACCGCCGTTGAAGTGAGCCGTGACGTAGGTCACGCCAAGATCTTCATCACCGTGATGGGGCAGGACAACAGCGAAGAAATCGCACAAAGCATCAAGGTGCTCAACTCGGCCGCAGGTTTCCTGCGCATGCAGTTGGCCCGTGAAATGAAGCTGCGTAGCGTCCCCCAGTTGCACTTCCACTACGACGAAAGCGTCGTGCGTGGGGCGCACCTGTCGGCATTGATCGAGCGCGCCGTTGCTGAAGACAGCCAGCACCCGTCCACACCTGAAGACGCCAAGGAGTAAGCGGTGGCTCAGGTCAAACGTATCCGTCGCAACGTCAGCGGCATCATTCTGCTCGACAAGCCTATTGGCTTTACCTCCAATGCCGCGCTGCAGAAGGTCCGCTGGTTGCTCAATGCCGAGAAGGCAGGGCACACCGGTAGCCTTGATCCGCTGGCCACCGGCGTGCTGCCGTTGTGCTTTGGCGAGGCCACCAAGTTCTCCCAATACCTGCTCGATTCCGACAAGGGCTATGAAACCCTGATGCAATTGGGCAAGACCACCACCACGGCCGACGCCGAAGGTGATGTTCTGCAGGTTCGCGACGTGACCGTTGGTCGTGCTGATATCGAAGCTGCTTTACCCGCTTTTCGTGGGGAAATCAGTCAGATACCACCGATGTACTCGGCCCTCAAGCGGGATGGACAGCCACTTTACAAGCTGGCGCGTGCGGGCGAAGTAGTGGAGCGTGAACCGCGTTCTGTTACTATTGCGCGCTTGGAATTGCTCGCCTGTGAAGGCGACACTGCCCGTTTGGCCGTTGACTGCAGCAAAGGCACCTATATCCGTACCCTGGTGGAAGATATCGGTGAAAAGCTCGGTTGCGGCGCGTACGTTGCAGAACTGCGACGCACCCAGGCCGGCCCTTTCAGCCTGGCCCAGACGGTGACGCTGGAAGAGTTGGAAGCCGTGCACGCCGAAGGCGGCAACGAAGCGGTTGATCGCTTCCTGATGCCATCGGACAGCGGTTTGCTCGATTGGCCATTGCTGCACTTCTCGGAGCACAGCGCGTTCTACTGGCTCAACGGCCAGCCGGTACGCGCCCCGGATGCCCCGAAGTTCGGCATGGTGCGCGTACAGGATCATAACGGTCGCTTCATCGGTATCGGTGAAGTGAGCGAAGACGGGCGTATCGCGCCGCGTCGACTGATTCGGTCAGAATGACCGAACGAGGGTGGCTGTTAACAGGCATGGTCACTTCTCATTTTTAGATACAGGGATTTGTCCCTGGCCTGTTGAAACTACCCTTGGGTAGTTTCCTGAAAAAAGGATTGCCTCATGGCTCTCGACGTTCAAGAAAAAGCACAAATCGTAGCTGACTATCAGCAGGCTGTTGGTGACACTGGTTCGCCAGAAGTGCAGGTTGCACTGCTGACCCACAACATCAACAAGCTGCAAGGTCACTTCAAGGCCAACGGTAAAGATCACCACTCCCGTCGTGGTCTGATCCGCATGGTAAACCAGCGCCGTAAGCTGCTGGACTACCTGAAAGGCAAGGATCTGGGTCGTTATCAGGCTCTGATCGGTCGCCTGGGTCTGCGTCGCTAATCAGCGATTGCGCTAGAGGTTGGTTGTCTGCCGTGTGTCAGTGGGATTCCCGCTGGCCCATGGTAGGCTCCCAGCCTCAAGTTTTATCTGGATACACGTTTTACCCCTGGACAAGGGTTGGGCCGATTCCCGACATTGCCCAAGAATTTCGCAAGAAGACAAGTTCCCCCAAGAGCCACAAAGAAGGTAGGACACCGTGAACCCGGTTATCAAAAAATTCCAGTTCGGTCAGTCGACCGTTACCCTCGAGACAGGCCGTATCGCCCGTCAAGCCTCCGGCGCAGTGCTGGTTACCGTTGACGACGACGTTACCGTACTGGTGACCGTTGTTGGCGCCAAGACCGCTGACCCGAGCAAAGGCTTCTTCCCTCTGTCCGTTCACTACCAGGAAAAGACTTACGCTGCCGGTAAGATCCCTGGCGGTTTCTTCAAGCGCGAAGGCCGTCCTTCCGAGAAAGAAACCCTGACTTCCCGACTGATCGATCGTCCGATCCGTCCGCTGTTCCCAGAAGGCTTCATGAACGAAGTGCAGGTCGTCTGCACCGTGGTTTCCACCAGCAAGAAAACCGATCCGGACATCGCTGCGATGATCGGTACCTCGGCTGCCCTGGCCATCTCGGGCATTCCTTTCGATGGCCCGATCGGCGCGGCGCGCGTTGCTTTCCACGAAAGCACCGGCTACCTGCTGAACCCGACTTACGAGCAACTGAAGGCGTCGAGCCTGGACATGGTCGTTGCCGGTACCTCGGAAGCCGTACTGATGGTTGAATCGGAAGCCAAAGAGCTGACCGAAGACCAGATGCTGGGCGCTGTACTGTTTGCCCACGACGAATTCCAGGCTGTTATCAAGGCTGTCACCGAACTGGCTGCCGAAGCTGCCAAGCCGACCTGGACCTGGGCTGCTGCCCCGGAAGCCACCGAGCTGCTGGGCGCGATCCGCTCCGAGTTCGGCGCTGCCATCTCCGACGCCTACACCATCACTGTCAAGGCCGACCGTTACGCTCGCCTGGGCGAGCTGAAGGATCAGGTTGTAGCCAAGCTGTCCGGTGAAGAAGGCCAGCCTTCCGCCAGCGACGTCAAAGCTGCATTCGGTGAAATCGAATATCGCACCGTTCGCGAAAACATCGTTAACGGCAAGCCGCGTATCGACGGTCGCGACACTCGCACCGTGCGTCCGCTGAACATCGAAGTCGGCGTTCTGCCGAAGACTCACGGTTCGGCGCTGTTCACCCGTGGCGAAACCCAGGCCCTGGTGGTTGCGACCCTGGGTACTGCCCGTGACGCACAGCTGCTGGACACCCTGGAAGGCGAGAAAAAAGACCCGTTCATGCTGCACTACAACTTCCCACCGTTCTCGGTAGGCGAGTGTGGTCGCATGGGTGGTGCTGGTCGTCGCGAAATCGGTCACGGCCGTCTGGCCCGCCGTTCGGTCCAGGCCATGCTGCCGGCCGCCGACGTGTTCCCGTACACCATCCGTGTGGTATCGGAAATCACCGAGTCCAACGGTTCCAGCTCCATGGCTTCGGTCTGCGGTGCTTCCCTGGCGCTGATGGACGCGGGTGTGCCGATGAAGGCACCGGTTGCCGGTATCGCCATGGGCCTGGTCAAAGAAGGCGAGAAGTTCGCCATCCTGACCGACATCCTGGGTGACGAAGACCACTTGGGCGACATGGACTTCAAAGTAGCCGGTACCGCTAAAGGTGTTACCGCGCTGCAGATGGACATCAAGATCAAGGGCATCACCGAAGAGATCATGGAAATCGCCCTGGGCCAAGCCCTGGAAGCGCGCCTGAACATCCTCGGCCAGATGAACCAGATCATTGGTCAGTCCCGTACCGAACTGTCGGAAAATGCTCCGACCATGATCGCGATGAAAATCGATACCGACAAAATCCGTGATGTTATCGGTAAAGGCGGCGCGACCATTCGTGCGATCTGTGAAGAGACCAAGGCTTCGATCGACATCGAAGACGACGGCTCGATCAAGATCTTCGGCGAAACCAAGGAAGCGGCTGAAGCTGCACGCCAGCGCGTCCTGGGCATCACCGCTGAGGCCGAGATCGGCAAGATCTACGTCGGCAAGGTTGAACGCATCGTCGACTTCGGCGCATTCGTCAACATCCTGCCGGGCAAGGATGGTCTGGTTCACATCTCCATGTTGAGCGACGCTCGCGTTGAGAAAGTGACCGACATTCTGAAAGAAGGCCAGGAAGTCGAAGTGCTGGTACTGGACGTGGACAACCGCGGCCGTATCAAGCTGTCCATCAAGGACGTAGCAGCAGCCAAGGCTTCGGGCGTTTAATCACTCGTAGCTCAGGCTGGAAAAGGGACTCTTCGGAGTCCTTTTTTTATGGGTGCTGGAAAATTAAGCAAAATCAGCCATTTAGCCAACCGCCAAAAACCGCAACTTGCATGCAGGTGTGGCGGGTTTCATGCAAGTTGCACGATTTCGAAAATTGGGTGTTTTTTTAACTCGTTGATTTATAAGAGTTTATGCCGCGTTTTTGACTTGGCACGCCGTCTGCACTATCCCTGTTAACGCTGCAGCATCAAGGTTTACACACTGCAGACTTTTAATAAAACAGGAGTTACTCGTATGAAGAAGTTCGCTCTCGCTACTGCTACCGCTCTGACCCTGGCCATGGGTGCTAGCGTGGCCTTTGCTCAGACTTCCCAAGCCCCTATGACTCTGGCGGCTGGTGAAATGACCAAGGCCAAAGAGTCCACCTCGGATACCTGGATCACCACTAAAGTAAAAGCTGATCTGCTGACTGAAAAAGGCATTCCTGGTTCGGACATCAAGGTAGAAACCAACAAAGGCGTGGTTTCCCTTTCTTCCGACGTAGCTATCTCCGACTCGCAGAAAGCGACCGCTGTAGCCATTACCAAGAAAATCAAAGGCGTAACTGCTGTTTCTGCTGACGGCCTGCTGGCTGGCGGCGCTACCAAGGCTGACGGTATTGATAAAACCCAAGGTGCTGCTGCTGATGCCAAAGGCGCGACCAGCGACACTTGGATCACTACTAAAGTGAAGGCTGACCTGGTGACCGAGAAAGGTATTCCTGGTACCGATATCAAGGTAGAGACCAATAAGGGTGTGGTTTCCCTGTCGTCCGCGACTGCTGTAACTGCATCGCAGAAAGAAACCGCAGTGGCAATTGCCAAGAAAATCAAAGGCGTTAAAGCTGTATCGGCCGATGGCCTGAAAGCAGAGTAACGCGCTCTTTTCGTCTGAACTAGACGGCGGCGGCTTAGGGTGAGTTAGATATCCACCCGATGCACCTCTGGAGTTCATGCGACCGACCACACGGATGTGGTCATTACAGGCCCCGGCACTTGTGTCGGGGCCTGTTCTATTTCTGGGGCGCAATGACTTGCGGCCAGGCACGGAATAAAAGCCTGGGAGGGGCGGTGCGACGATTCAACTTGCTCCCGATAGCGGTGTGACAGTCAATATGTAATTGACTGAGGTACCGCTATCGGGGGCAAGTTGAATCGTCGCACCGCCCCTCCCACATTCAGTTTTATGCCAAGTTTTTCGTTACTCAGCATCCAGATGCATTGGGGTGATGACACGACCATCTTTCTCGGCTTGCCCCAGCTGCGCATCAATAAAGTACACCCGGTCGTCTTCCAGCTGTCCCTTGTCCACCAGGTAATCCTTGATCGTGCTGGCGCGGTCCTGGCCCAGTTTGCGTAACAGCACATCATTGGCGCTCCAGAACTTGATCACGCCGTCCTTGAGCTTCGCCGTGCGCTCATCGCTGCCCAGGTCTTTCCATTCGGCCGGTGGCTGCTGTTTCAAGCGGGTGCGGTAGATGCCTTCCAGCAAAGGTGCCTTTTCCTTCTCTGGTACCTCCAGCAATGAGGCCTGGGCCGGGACTTTGTCGCCACGGCGCTGGAGGATCTTGTAGTAGTTGTATTGGTATTCACGCTCCAGCCGTTGTGCGGCCAGGAACGGCCCGTCGCTGCTTGCGGCAGCCGTACCTTCGATTTCCAGGCGCAGGGTAGGGCGCTCTTTCAACGCCTTGGCCAGGGTGTTCAAAGCGCCTTCGGCATCTTTGTTCAGCTCACTGGAGCCGGCGGCGAACGACACATTACCCAGGTCTTCCGAGCCGCCACCGGTCACCAGCCCACCGATAAACTTGAACGGCGCTGTTGCTGCCCGTACTACGAGGTTACGCAGGGTCTGCCACACAATCGGCATCACGCTGAATTGCGGGTTGTTCAGGTCGCCACTCACCGGCAGTTCGATGGAAATCTTGCCATCGGAGTCCTTGAGCAGGGCAACCGCCAGGCGAATCGGCAAGTCCACCGCGTCGGAGCTGTCAACTTTTTCACCCAGTTGCAGTTGCTCGACCACCACTTTGTTTTCAGCCTTCAACTGGCCCTTGATGATCACGTAGTGCAAGTCGAGATTCAAACGGCCCTTGCGGATACGGAAACCTGCGAACTTGCCTGAGTAAGGCGTCAGGTTAGTCAACTCGACACGCTTGAAGCTGGTAGCGATATCCAGCGACGCCATCGGATCAAACGGGTTCACGCTGCCTTTGATGGTCACCGGCGCGTAGCGGTCCACCTTACCCTTGATGTCGACGCTGGCCGGCTTGGCCTGGCGGCTGTCGATGGTGCCAATCTGGCCGTTGAGCTGTTGGATCGCGGTGGCGAAGTTGGGGGTGAGGCTGAAGTCGGCAAAGTTGGCAGAACCATCGTTGATCGCGATCTGGCCGATATGAATGCCCAGTGGCTTCTCGTTGCTGGCTGCGGGTTTGGCGGCCGACTTATTGCCACTGTCTGCCGGTTGTGGGACCAGCAAGTCATCGATGTTGGTGGTGCGATCGTCGTTGATCATGAAGCGCGCATACGGTTGCAGCAGGTTGACCTTGTCGATCGACAGGCTTTGGCCGTGCTGGTAGTTCACGCCCTCCAGCACCAGGCGCTGCCACTTGAGGAAGTCGCGGGTCTTGAGGGTGTCCAGGGTATGCAACTGATCAACCTGGGCGCGGCCGGTGACTTGGAGGGCCAGGGGCTCGGTGCTTTTGAGGTTCACATCCAGGTTGCTGCCCAGCATGCCGCTGCGCAGTTCCAGGCGAATAAACGGGCTGATATAAGACTGGGCAACCCGCAGATCGATGTCCTGGGTGGTCACTTTCAGCTTGGCGCTGACGGGGTTGAGGTTAACCTCACCAGTAGCCTGGATCTTGCCTTGCTTGCCCAGGCCGGTGTCGACTTTCAGGCTGAAAGGGCTCTGGTTGAGGCTGTCGAAGTTCTGTACGTCGACATTCAATGGGCCCAGCTCCAGCGCGACCGCAGGCTGGGCCTGGCGGTCGGCCAGGTGCACCTGGTAGTTACGCAGTTGCACATCCTTGAGCAGCACTTGCCAGGGTTTATTCGCGGCTGCCGGTGGTGCCTGAGGGGCATCGGCAGTGGCCGGCGCAGTGGCTGGTTCCGGTGTCGTGGCTGGTTTGCTCGGCTGGCTGGCGAACAGTTTCTGCCAATCCAACTGCCCATCGGCTTCACGGGCCGCCCAGGTTTCCAGCTTGTTGCTGCGAATCTTGCCGACAACCACCTGCTGCTTGGCCAGGTCTACCGTGGTTTCGCTGACGTCCAGGCGCTCCAGGCGGGCCAATGGCCGGCCATCCGGCGCCTTGATCGCGAAGGGCGCGATGCTGGCGGCGGTGTTGGTCAGGTTCAGTTCGGTTTCTCTGGCCAGGCTGAATTTATAGTCGGTGCTGAAGTTGAGCACACCGTCTTCCAGCACCAAGGGCAAGGCGTCACGTACATAGGGCCACCAAGCTTTCATCTTGCCGTCGGTGACTTTCAAGGTGCCTTCGGATGTGATCGGCACCAGGCTGAAATTACCTTTCCAGTCGATCTGCCCACCATCAGGGCCCGCGGCGACCAGGGTCATGTCGGCGTTGTCTTCGGGCAAGGTGCTGAGGTTTTTCAGCTCGAAGTCGAGTTTGTCGTAGAGAAATTCGATGGGTTCGCTGGGGCGCAGGTCCTGGAAGTGCAGATTGCCGCCCGCCAGCTTGATGTTGTCGATACGCAGTGGGAACGGCTTGGCATCGGGATCGGCCGGGGTCGGCTCGCTCGGTGGCAGCTTGAACAACTGCGCCAGGTTAAGTTGGCCGGATTTGTCGAACAGCAGTTCGGTCTTGGGCTGGTCCAGTTGCACATCGGCCAGGTGCAGGGCGCGGGTCCAGAGACTGTCCACTTGCAGGTTGGCGTAGAAGCGCTCGAAACCCACTTGTTCTTTGCCCGGCTCACCGATCTTCAGGCCCCACAGTGTCAGTTCGAGGCTGAACGGGTTGAGCTCGATGCGCTCGATTCGCGCCGGCACCGTGGCGTAGTTGGCCAACTGTTGGTTGGCAATGCGAAGGGCGATGCCCGGTAAGATCAGAAAGCCCAGCAAGCTGTACAAAGCAAGGGCGGTCAACAAGGCGCCTGCGGCGCGAATCAATCCTTTGGGCATGGGTGACGCCATCTATGTCAAACGAGAGTGCCTTGGAGTATGGCACGGGAATTCGGTTCCGAAGAACCGTGGGCGCTGGGAAACTTCCTACAAATGCAGGATCAAGGTCTTCAATGGCGGTTGCTGATCTCTG
Organism: Pseudomonas sp. FBCC-B545; assembly: GCF_059134095.1. Lineage (NCBI taxonomy): Bacteria > Pseudomonadati > Pseudomonadota > Gammaproteobacteria > Pseudomonadales > Pseudomonadaceae > Pseudomonas > Pseudomonas sp. FBCC-B545. The sequence continues at coordinate 921,377 of NZ_CP101441.1, forward strand.
GATGGAAAGTCGGCTCCGGGTGTCATGATTTGCCAGTCACGCACAGGGCGGCCGGCTTTTTCTGCGCAACGCAGCACCTGCTCGCGCCAGTCATCCATGCTGACCTTCGCCAGGTTGTTGCAGCAAATCAGCACGCCATTGTCGGCGGTGGCCAGCAGTGCGGGCTTGAGCAGGCTCTGATAGTCGCGCAGCAAGTCGACGGTGCCGAAGGCGCTCTTGGCCCAGGCGGGAGGGTCGAGGAGTACCAGGTCATATTGGCGCTGTTCCAGGCGTGGATAACTCGGCAATTTCTGGCCGCGACGCTGGGTGATCGGCAGGCCCGCCAGTTGGCGAATCGCCGGGAAGTAATCAGACTGCACAAAATCCATTGCTGGCAACTGCGGGTTGAGCAGGCCGTTTTCACGCCCAACCGCCAGGTTGCCTTCGGCAAAGTCCAGGTTGCATACCTCGCGTGCCCCGCCTGCCGCCGCGCTTAAGCCTACGCCACAGGTGTAGGCGAACAGGTTCAGCACGCTTTTACCGGCACTGTGGTCCTTGACCCAGCCACGGGTATTGCGCAGGTCGAGGAACAGCAGGGGGTCTTGTCCGGCATGACGCCCACGCACACGGTAGTTGAGGCCCCATTCGTGGCCTACCAGGTCTTCCAGTGCCGCGGGCGCTGCGCGGTACACCGTGTCTTCGCGGTCGATGCGCGAGTTACCGCGGGCGCGGTCGTTGTATACCAGCAGCAATTCCAGGCCCATGTGCTGGTTGATCATCTGGTGCAGGTCCAGCAAGTCTGCGCTTTCCAGGGACTGGTGGAAGCTCTGCACCAGCAATTGCGGACCGTAGCGATCGATGGTCAGGCCACCGGCACCTTCCTGACTGCCGTGGAACAACCGATAGCAGTCCGTACCCTGGGCGTGCAGTTGGTTGATCAGGTCTTGGCGATAATCGAGGGCGGCGCGCAGCGCCTGATTCAAGGGAGTCATGGAGCGCGCCTTGCTTGCGGTAAATGAGGGCATTGTGGGCGCGGAGTTTAACAGCTATGGGCCGCTACCTACATCAGCCCCATCCGCCGATGGGCGCGCTGCACCGAACCGTTGCGCATCGCCCAGCGCAGCAGTGGCGCACTGTGCTTGACCCCGGCGCGGATCATCTGGCGTTGCAGCGGGCTCTGCTGTTGGTCGAGCATCGCGCTTGCCCAGTCGGGCAGCAGGTCGATTCCGGCCTGCATCATCAGGCTGCCGAAGGGTTTGGCCAAGGTGCTCGGGGCAGGCGCCTCGAGCAGTAGGCGCAGCACCTCACGGCTGCGCTCGTCGCACAGCAGTTGTGGGCGGATACGCACCAGATAATCCGAAATTTCCTGGCGTGAACGTGGCACATGCCGCGCGCCCAGGCGTTCAGCGACCAGGGCAATTTCGCTGTAGTAGCGATCCTGGTCGCGACCCGAAAGCCGTGGGTTGCGATAACGCAGGTGAGCGGCCAGAAAGTTGCTCACCTCGGCCACATGCACCCAGGTCAGCAGCTCGGGATCGCTGGCCGCATAAGGTCGCCCATCCGGCGCGTGGCCGACCACCTGCAGGTGAATGGTGCGCACTTTTTCGATCAGCCACTCTGCATCCTTGCGTGAGCCGAAGGTGGTGCCGGAAATGAACTGCGAGGTTCGTCGCAAGCGCCCGAGCATGTCCTGGCGGAAGTTCGAATGGTCCCATACGCCGGCCAGGGCCAGTGGGTGCAAGGCCTGCAGCATCAAGGCACTGATGCCGCCGATCAGCATGCTGCTGAAGTCGCCATGCACTTGCCAGCTGACCGAGTTCGGCCCGAACAGGCCCGGATCGCCCTTGGGATTCTCCAGGTCCAGTTGGCCCAGTGACAAACCCGTCAGGCTCATCAACTGGGTTTCGATACGGCTGCGGATAAATTCCATGGCGACTCGGGGGTTCCTATCGGTTCAGGCGCTTGTCGATCAAACCGTCTACGACGCTCGGGTCGGCCAGGGTCGAGGTATCTCCCAAGCTGTCCAGTTCGTTGCAGGCGATCTTGCGCAAGATGCGCCGCATGATCTTGCCGGAGCGGGTTTTCGGCAGGGCAGGCGCCCATTGGATCAGTTCTGGCTTGGCAAAGCTGCCGATTTCCTTGCTGACCAGGTCCAGCAGGTGTTTTCTCAACGCATCGCTGGGCTCGACACCGTTCATTGGGGTCACAAAGGCATAGATGCCCTGGCCTTTGACGTCGTGGGGGTAGCCGACCACAGCGGCTTCGGCGATTTGGTCATGCAGCACCAAGGCGCTCTCCACCTCGGCAGTGCCGATGCGATGGCCCGATACGTTGATCACATCGTCGATTCGCCCTGTGATCCAGTAGTCACCGTCTTCATCGCGTCGCGCGCCGTCGCCGGTGAAGTAGTAGCCGGGATAGGGTTTGAAGTAGGTGTCGATCATGCGTTGCGGGTCGCCATAGACGCTGCGAATCTGCCCAGGCCAACTGGCCTTGATCGCCAGCACGCCGCTGCCGGCGCCGCTGATTTCCTTGCCCTGCTCATCCAGCAGCACCGGCTGTACGCCGAACATTGGCTGGGTGGCGCATCCAGGCTTGATGCGCTGGGCGCTGACCAGCGGGCTGAGCATGATGCCGCCGGTTTCGGTCTGCCACCAGGTATCGACAATCGGGCAGCGTTGTTCGCCGACCGCGTTGAAATACCAGTCCCAGGCCTCCGGGTTGATGGGCTCACCGACGCTGCCGAGCAGGCGCAGGCTGGCGCGGGAGCTACTCTCCAACGGACCGTGGCCTTCACGCATCAGGGCGCGCAACGCGGTGGGCGCGGTATAGAAAATATTCACTTGGTGCTTGTCGATCACCTGCCAGAACCGCGAGCTGTCCGGGTAACTTGGCACGCCTTCGAACATCAGCGAGGTCGCGCCATTGGCCAGCGGGCCATAGACAATGTAGCTGTGGCCGGTGACCCAGCCGACATCGGCGGTGCACCAGAACACTTCGCCCTCTTGGTAATCGAGCACATACTTGAAGGTCATCGCTGCTTGCAGCAGGTAGCCGCCGGTGGTGTGCAGTACACCCTTGGGTTTGCCGGTGCTACCGGAGGTATAGAGGATGAACAGTGGATCTTCGGCATCCATCGGCTCGGGCGGGCAGTTGTCGCTGGCGGCTTCCAGGGCGGCCTGATACTTGAGGTCGCGGCCCTCGTTCCAGTTCACGCTGGCCCCGGTGCGCTCCACCACCACTACGGTACTGACATCCGGACAACTGGCCAGGGCTTTATCGACGTTCTGCTTCAACGCCACGGGCTTGCCCCCGCGTACGCCTTCGTCGGCGGTAATCACCGTACGGCAATCGGCGTCGAGAATACGGTCACGCAGGGCGTCAGGTGAAAAACCGCCAAACACCACCGAGTGCACCGCGCCAATTCGCGTACAGGCCAGCATGGCGTAGGCCGCTTCCGGAATCATTGGCATGTAGATGCACACGCGGTCGCCTTTTTTCACGCCACGGCTTTTCAACACATTGGCCAGGCGACTAACGTTTTGATGAAGCTGGCGGTAGGTGATTTTGCAGGACTTTGTCGGATCGTCGCCTTCCCAGATAAAGGCCGGCTGATCGGCGCGCTTTGCCAGGTGACGGTCGATGCAGTTGTAGCTGACATTCAGTTGGCCGCCGGCAAACCATTGGGCGGCGCCGGTCTTGATGTCTGACTGCTGGACGCTGTGCCATGGAGTCATCCAGTCGAGAAAGCCCTTGGCCTGTTCGGCCCAGAAGGTGTCCGGCTGTTCGATGGATTGGCGATAGAGGCGCTGGTAGTCCTCTTGACTGAGTTGCGCAGCCCGGCGGACGGCATCGGCGGCGGGGAACGTGCTGATATCGAACATGAGCGATCCTTATTCTTGTTTTTGCGACAAGTAATAAAGATGCACCCTGTGGCAGGTGGGTTCAAGGCCAACGTCCAAACGCACGTTGGCCTTGAGACAAGCTTCAGCCGCGGTGGCGACCGCGGAAGTAGTTGATCAGGCCCTGGGTCGAGGCATCATCTGCCAAGGTTTCTTCGGCGCCGGTCAGACGGTTGTACACGCCCTTGCCCAGCTCCTTGCCAAGTTCCACGCCCCATTGGTCGAAGGCGTTGATGCCCCAGATGACGCTTTGCACGAACACCTTGTGCTCATACATCGCCACCAGCGCGCCGAGGCGACGAGGGCTGATGCGTTCGACCACGATGGTGTTACTCGGACGGTTGCCCGGGATCACCTTGTGCGGTGCCAGCTTCTGCACCTCGGCTTCCGGCAGGCCCTTCTCACGCAGCTCGGCTTCGGCTTCGCTGCGGGTTTTGCCGAGCATCAGGGCCTGGCTCTGGGACAGGCAGTTGGCGTATAGCCACTGATGGTGGTCGGACACCGGGTTGAAGCTGACGATCGGCACGATGAAGTCGGCCGGGATCAGTTGAGTCCCTTGGTGCAGCAGCTGATGGTAGGCGTGCTGCCCGTTGCAGCCTACGCCACCCCAGATCACCGGGCCGGTATCGGTGGACACCGGCGTGCCATCTTGGCGCACGCTCTTGCCATTGGATTCCATGTCCAGCTGTTGCAAATGCTTGGTGATGTTACGCAGGTAATGGTCGTACGGCAGGATCGCATGGCTCTGCGCCCCCCAGAAGTTGCCGTACCACACGCCGAGCAAGCCCAGTAGTACCGGCATGTTGTCTTCGAACGGGGCGTTCTGGAAATGCTGGTCCATGGTGTAGGCACCGGACAGCAGTTCCTTGAAGTTGGACATGCCGATGGCCAGGGCAATTGGCAAGCCGATGGCGGACCACAGCGAGTAACGCCCGCCGACCCAGTCCCACATCGGGAAGATGTTTTCTTCGCGAATCCCGAAGGCCACGGCTGCGGCGTTGTTGCTCGAGACCGCGATGAAGTGGCGATACAGCTCGGCTTCCGAGCCGCCCTGGGCCAGGTACCAGGCGCGGGCGGCCTGGGCGTTCTTCAGGGTTTCGAGGGTGTTGAAGGATTTCGACGAAACGATGAACAGCGTGGTCTCGGCGCGCAGCTTCATGGTCAGCTCGTGGAACTCGCTGCCATCAATGTTCGCCAGGTAGTGGCAACGCACGCCTTTATGGGCGTAGGACAGCAGGGCCTCGGAGACCAGCTCCGGGCCGAGGAACGAGCCACCGATACCGATATTCACCACGTCGGTGATCGGCTTCTCGGTGTAGCCACGCCATAAGCCGTCGTGTATGCGGCCGACCAGGTCGGTGATCTGGTTCAGCACCTTGTGCACGTCCGGCATGATGTTCACGCCGTTGACCGACAGCTTGTCGCCCACCGGGCGGCGCAGGGCAGTGTGTAAGGCAGGGCGGCCTTCGGAGGAGTTGACCGGCTCACCGGCGTACAACGCGTCGATCGCCCCTTTGAGGTTCACTTCCTTGGCCAGGCCCACCAGCAGGTCGCGGGTTTCGCTGGTGATCAGGTTTTTCGAGTAATCGAGGAAAAGTCCGCAGCTGCTCAGGGTGAACTGGGAAAAACGCTGGGGATCGGCATTGAACGCGTCGCGCATGCTGAAATCCTGCATGGCTTGGCGATGTTGGGTAAGCGCTTGCCAGGCGGGCAGCGCGGTAACGTCATGAGGGGTGCGGTAGTACGCCATCGCTGCGGGTTTCCTTTTTATTACAGGGACTGCCTTTAGGACACTTCAAAGCCCGGAACATCCAGTCTTATATCAAGGATTGGGTTCCAGACAGCGCTAACCGTAGCGCAGGGCGATTACATTAAACCTAGCGTGTCGATATGTCTTGGCTTTGTCTGCGCTGTGGCCGGTACTTTTTTATACCGGCACGGCGGTGGGGGCAACAGGTTGTGGATTTAAAGAGGGTCAGGCGAGATTCAGGTGCAGGTTATCAATCAGGCGTGTCGTGCCCAGATAAGCGGCGACCAGGATCACCACATCACGGTCTTGCGCTGTGGCCGGACGCAAGTGCACACCTTGGCGTATTTCCAGATAATCCATGCGCAACCCGGCGTTCTCAATGTGCTGGATCTGTTCGGCGCGCAGCTTGGCGAAATCACGCTCTCCGCTTTTGATGGCCGTGGCTATCTGGTTGAGGGCGCGATACAGCACCGGCGCGACGGCGCGTTGCTCCTCGGTGAGGTAACCATTGCGCGATGACAGCGCCAGGCCATCCTCTGCGCGTACGGTGGGTTCGCCGATGATCTGGATCGGCATGTTCAGGTCATGGACCATGGCGCGGATCACCGCCAGTTGCTGGTAATCCTTCTGACCAAATACGGCGATGTCCGGCTGGACCATGTTGAACAGCTTGCTGACCACCGTGGCCACGCCTTCGAAATGCCCTGGGCGGCTGGCACCACACAAGCCTTCGGACAGCTGTGGAACGCTGACGCGGGTCTGGCCGGTCATGCCACCTGGGTACATTTCCTCGACGGTAGGCGCGAACAGCAGGTTGCAGCCGGCTTGCAGGAGTTTTTCCTGATCGGCGGCCAGCGTGCGCGGGTATTTATCCAGGTCTTCGCCGGCACCGAATTGCAACGGGTTGACGAAAATGCTCGCCACCACGAAATCCGCTTGCTGCGCGGCCTTGGTCACCAGGGTCGCGTGGCCGCTGTGCAGATTGCCCATGGTGGGCACGAAGCCGATGCGCTTGCCGGCACTGCGGGCGTGGGTAACCGCGGCGCGCAGTTCACGCAGGGTTTTAACGGTGTTCATGCCGAGAACCCGTGTTCGATGCCCGGGAAGATGACGGCTTTGACCTCGCCTACGTAAGCACTCAGCGCAGCGTGGATGCTGGTCTGGCCGGCCATGAAGTTCTTCACGAACTTCGGTACGTGACCGGTCATCGACAGGCCGAGCATGTCGTGCAGTACCAGCACCTGGCCATCGGTGGCGGAACCGGCGCCGATGCCGATCACCGGCACTTTGACGGCCTGGGTGATTTCTGCGGCCAGTTCGCTGGGCACGCACTCCAGCACAATCATCGCGGCACCGGCTTGTTCCAGGGCGATTGCGTCGGCGCGCATCTGGCGCGCCTGGGCTTCATTGCGGCCCTGTACCTTGTAGCCGCCGAGGATGTTCACTGACTGTGGTGTCAGGCCCATGTGCGCGCATACCGGTACACCGCGTTCAGCCAGCAGCCGGATCGACTCGGCCAGCCACACGGCGCCTTCGACCTTAATCATGTGGGCGCCGGCTTGCATCAGCTTGCCGGCGTTCTGGAAGGTTTGCTCCAGCGTGGCGTACCCCATGAACGGCAGGTCCGCGATGATCAAGGCGCCGTCGTTGCCACGCTTGACGCTGGCGGTATGGTAGGCAAGTTCATCCGTGGTCACGGGCAGGGTGCTGTCATTCCCTTGAAGAACCATGCCCAGGGAATCGCCTACCAACAATACTTCAACCCCGGCCTGGCAACAGGCGTTGGCGAAGGTGGCGTCATAGCAAGTCAGCATGGTGATTTTTTCACCCTTGAGCTTGAGGCTCTGCAAGGTGGTCAGGGTAATGTCTGGCATGAAAAGGGTCCTCGTTCAGGCGCTTGGAAACAGCGAGTAACGCGCGTGAGTCTTCGTTTATACAGGCGCACTGTCTTGAAAGCAGTGCTTATAAGGCCTGAATTGCGCCCTGTAGCGCCGGGTTGGCGGCAGCGGGACGCCTATAGTCGTGAGGAGGACACGGGAAGTCAATTGGATGTGTTACCGCATTGTTACGATGGCGGTGTTACCGCTGTTACTGACGCGATTCAGCAACTTGAGCGCAGTATCGCGGCACAGGCGATCAAGTGTGGGAGCTGGCTTGCCAGCGACGGCATCAGGTCGGTATAGCTGACACACCGAGTCGTTTGTATCGCAGGCAAGCCAGCTCCCACATTGACCGAGTCATTCTTGAGGGAGGCGTTCCAGGCCGACGAATGGGCAGGTGGTGAGCAGGTCGCTCAAGCGGTGCCCGTCAGGCAGTTGCAGGGTGGTGGGAGCCAACTCGGCCAGCGGATACAACACAAACGCCCGCACGTGCATCTGGTAGTGCGGCACCTTCAGGCGCGGCTCATCGATCAAGTGATCGCCAAACAGCAGGATATCCAGGTCCAGCGTGCGTGGGCCCCAACGCTCATGGCGCTCGCGGCCCTGATCCTTCTCGATGGTTTGCAGTGCATCGAGCAGATCCAACGGGGCCATGTTGCTGTCCAGGGCCGCCACCGCGTTGGTGAAGCGCGGTTGGCCTGGAAGCAGGGAGTCGCTTTGATAGAACGCGGAGACACCGGCGAGGGTGGTGTCTGGCAGTTGCGCCAGGGCTGTGATCGCGCGGCGCAATTGCTGGTCCGGGGCAGCGAGGTTGCTGCCCATGCCGATGTAGATACGCTCCACGCTTATTCCCCTGCGGCGCCCGAGGCGTCGGCGGCGCTGCGTTTACGCTTGCTACCGCTGCGGCGCCGCTTTTTCGGCCCTTCACCGGTACTATCGCCTTTACTACCCAGCTCGCGAATCATTTCGCGGCGCTGGCTGTCATTGGCGTCCTGATAGTCGGTCCACCATTCGCCCAGGCCATCGGTCTGCTCGCCGGCACTTTCGCGCAGCAGCAGGAAGTCGTAGCCAGCACGGAAGCGCGGGTTGTCCAGCAGCAGGTCGGCACGTTTGCCGCTGCGGCGCGGCAGGCGCTCCTGCATGTCCCAGATCTCGCGGATCGGCATGGTGAAGCGTTTTGGGATGGCGATGCGTTGGCACTGTTCGGTGATCAGCTCGTGTGCCGCTTCTTGCATGGCCGGGATCGGCGGCATGCCACGGTCCTGCAGGCGCAGCACCCGCTTGGGCAGGGCAGGCCACAATAGGGCGGCAAACAGGAACGCTGGGGTTACCGGTTTGTTCTGCTTAATGCGCAGGTCAGTGTTGACCAACGCTTCGCTGATCAGCGTGTGGGTATACGTTGGGTTGTATTCCAAGGCCTCGGCGCTGGCCGGGAACAATGGATCGAACAACTGCAGGTCGACAAGCATTTCGAAGGTGTCGGCGGCATAGCCCGAGAGAAACAGCTTGAGCACTTCCTCGAACAGGCGCGCCGAGGGAATTTCCCGCAGCATTGGCGCCAGCTCGCGAATCGGCGCAGCGGTGTGTTTCTCGATGCCGAAGTTGAGCTTGGCCGCGAAGCGCACGGCACGCAGCATGCGCACCGGATCTTCCTGGTAGCGCTGCGTCGGGTCGCCGATCAGGCGGATCAAGTTATTGCGAATGTCGTGTACGCCATTGGCGTAATCGAGGATGCGCTCGCTGACCGGGTCGTAATACAAGGCATTGATGGTGAAGTCGCGACGTTGCGCGTCTTCCTCCAGGGTGCCGTAGACATTGTCGCGCAGGATGCGCCCGCTTTCGTTGCGGGAAGACTGATTGGTGTCTTCCTCTTCGTCGTTTTGCGGGTGGCCGGCGCGGAAGGTGGCGACCTCGATGATTTCGCGTCCAAAGTGGATATGCACCAACTTGAAGCGCCGGCCGATGATGCGTGCATTACGAAACTCGGCACGTACCTGTTCAGGCGTGGCGCTGGTGGCGACGTCGAAATCCTTGGGCGTGATATTGAGCAGCATGTCGCGTACGCAACCACCCACCAGGTAAGCCTGGTAGCCGGCGTTCTGCAAACGTTCGACGATGTTCACTGCATAACGGCTGAATTGAGCCCGTTGCAGTGAATGCTGGCTGCTATTGAGCACTTCAGGCGTGCTGCGTTTGTGTTGCGTTCGACGCAAGGGAGAACGGAATGACTGGAACAACTTCTTCAGCATGGGATGCACTGTTTGAAGGAATGTTCGGCCATAACGAAGAATGACCGCATGATGGGCCGGGATTCTAGCATTTAGTCGGGGGATGGTGTAGGAACAAGCTACAGGCATTGCGCCATAAGCTTCAGAACGTCAAATGCCGGAAACTACAAGGGGAGCCGAAGCTCCCCCAGAAGTAGTTGCGTGCTCTATTTTTATTATTGGTTTCGGGCTTCTTGTTTTTGTTGATCGCCCTCGCCATGAAGCTTCACCTTCATGACACTCCCAATTGGGAGTCAAGAGCAAACGGATTGCTTTGGTCGCTGTGTTGCTGATCTACGATCCAACCAGTACAGGCTCTGCCTTAGGGCAGTTTTTGTTGTTCTCGGCCTGGTTGCGGGGCAAGCCCCAAATGCAACGCCTCTCCAAAAGAATCAGTTAGCTGCGCCTCCGCCGTGTTGTTTTTGTTATGCGTGAGTCGATTCGTCTTATTTTTATTGTCTTGTACAAAGCTTGTTATTGTTTTTGTACTAAGCATATAGCAGGGTGCGTGCCAACTTTTGCGCCGGCCAGCAAAAACGGGGGGTTGAGGTGGTTTTGTGGTTTTGGGGGCCGAAAAAAAGCCGGGGCTTCGTTACCGTAAGCCCCGGCTTCTGTTACGTGAAAAGTCAGCGGTAACAGTTTTTTCACATCAGCAGGTGTTACCTGGAGGGGCGCACCCTCAGCTTTCGCTGGCGACTCCGGTCTTGCGCCGTGGAATGCCCAGGCGCTGACGCCGTTCCCACAGGCATTTGCGACTCACCCCCAGCTTGCGTGCCAGCTCGGTCTCGGTCATATGGTCCTGATGTTCGAGGACGAAATGCTGGAAGTAGTCTTCCAGTGACAAATCTTCCGTCGGTTCATGGCTGGTATTGCTAGCGCCGCCCTGTTGCGGGGCCAAGCCAATAAAATCATCGTCGTCCAGGTCACTGAGCTCGATATCGATACCCAGCAACTCGGCGGAAATCTCCGGGCTCTCCGACAGAATCACCGCGCGTTCGACAGCGTTCTCCAGTTCCCGCACGTTACCCGGCCACGAGTAATGCCGGATCGCCTGCTCGGCGTCTGCGGCAAACTTCAGGTCGGTACGGTTGATGCGCGCACTCTGGCGCAACAGGAACGCACTGGCGATCTCGTTGACGTCGGCGCCGCGCTCGCGCAGGGCCGGCAGCTTGAGGGCGATCACGTGCAGACGGTAATACAAGTCTTCACGGAACTGGCCGATCTTGGCCAGGCTCTTGAGGTCACGGTGTGTCGCAGCAATCAGTCGCACATCGACCTTTTGCGATTGCACCGAACCTACGCGTCGAATCTCGCCTTCCTGCAGCACCCGCAGCAAGCGGGCCTGGGCTTCCAGGGGCAACTCGCCTATCTCATCGAGGAACAAGGTGCCGCCGTCTGCGGCTTCCACCAACCCCGCGCGCCCGGCGCTGGCGCCAGTGAACGCGCCTTTTTCGTGGCCGAACAATTCGGACTCGATCAGGGATTCGGGGATCGCCGCGCAGTTCACCGAGATCATCGGTGCCTTGGCACGCTTGGACAGGTTGTGCAGGGCGCGGGCTACCAGTTCCTTACCGGTCCCCGACTCGCCCTGGATCAATACATTGGAGTCGGTCGGCGCTACTTTGCGGATCTTGCTGTACAGATCCTGCATCGGTGGGCAGGAGCCGATGATGCCGATCTCGCCGTTGCTGTTGTCGACGCTTGGCTTGTCGGCGCCGTTGGTCGTTTTACCGGCTGGGCGCTGTTCGGCAGGCGCGCTGCTGGCCGATTGACGGTCACGCAGGATGCGGGCCACGGCCTGGAGCATTTCATCGTGGTCGAAAGGCTTGGCAATGTAGTCCACCGCGCCCATCTTCATCGAGTCCACCGCCGAGCGCAGGCTGGCGTAGCTGGTCATGATCAGCACCGGGGTGCCTTGGCCCAGCTTGATCAGCTCGGTGCCCGGGGCTCCTGGCAGGCGCAGGTCGCTGACAATCAGGTCGAACGTGGGAATGCTGAATCGCTCTTGGGCTTCCTGCACCGAGCCGGCTTCGCTGACCTGATACTGATTACGTTCAAGCAGGCGGCGCAAGGCAGAGCGGATAATGGTTTCGTCTTCGACGATCAAAATGTGCGGCATTGATTCAATTCTCTCGACGGTCTCAGTTCACAGCGGACGTCGCTTCGACATGACGCGGCAAGGTCACCCTGATACGGGTGCCGCGTTGGCTTTCTGTGTCAGCCGGGCTGTCGATGGTGATTTGTCCATAATGCTCTTCAACGATGGAATAGACCAGTGCAAGGCCCAGACCGGTACCTTCACCGGGGTCCTTGGTGGTGAAGAAAGGTTCGAACAATCGGTCCATGATGTTCTGTGGAATGCCGCTGCCTTCGTCTTCCACGATCAGGTCGATCGTATGCTCGAAAGCCTCGCTCTTGACGCGTACCGCGCTGCCGGCCGGCGACGCGTCGCGTGCATTGGACAGCAGGTTGATCAGCACTTGGGCCAGGCGTTGTGAGTCGCCATCGACCCAATGTTCCGGATCACACAGATTGAAGAACTGTACTTCGAAATTGCGTCGGTTCAAGGCCAGCAGCCCAATGGCATCCTGCGCCACTTCGGCCAGGCACACCGCTTCATCCTGATTCCGATGCGCGCCGGAGTGGGCGAAGCTCATCAGTGACTGCACGATGCGTGAGACGCGCTTGGTCTGCTCGAGGATTTGTCCGCTGATTTCGGTGATTTCACCGTCTTCTTCACGCTCTTCCCGCAGGTTCTGCGCAAGGCAGGCGATACCGGTGATCGGGTTGCCGATTTCGTGGGCCACGCCCGCCGCCAGGCGGCCAATGCTGGCCAGGCGCTCGGAATGCACCAGCTTGTCTTCGAGCATTTGTGTGTCGGTCAGGTCTTCCACCAGCAATACCAGGCCGCTGTTACCAGGCGCAAGGGGCTCATCGATGGCAGCCTTGTGCAGGTTGAGCCAACGGGTCTGACCGTCGAGGGCCAGGTGTTGTTTATGCAGGTGCTCATCGGGCAGGTTGATAAAGCCCAGGAGCAGTTCTTTCCAGGGATCGCCCAGGGTATTAAGCCGCGAACCCACCACTCGTTGCGCGGCGATGCCGGTGAGTTCTTCCATAGCCTTGTTCCACATCAGGATCTCCTGGTCCTTGGCCAGGGAGCAGACGCCCATTGGCAGTTCCTGCAGGGTCTGGCGGTGGTAGCGGCGCAGGGCGTCGAGCTCGGCGGCCAGGCCGGTGAGGCGCGAATGGTAATCCTCCAGCCGGCTTTCGATGAAATGGATGTCTTCGGTGACGTAGTTTTCGCCGCCAGCCTTGTAGGGCAAGAAGGTTTCCACCATGTCCTGGGAGACGCTGGGGCCCATCAGGCCGGAGAGGTTGGCCTCGATACGGTCGCGCAGACGGCGCAGGGCGTAGGGGCGGCGCTCGTCAAACGGCAGGTAGAGGTCACGCAGTGCCTGCTCGACTTCCTTTTGCGCCGCCTTCGCGCCCAGGGGCTTGGCCAGCTGCGTGGCGAACTCCTGGGGCGAGGCAGCATGCAGCTCGCGGCGTTGCGGGCGGCGTACGTTGTCCACCGCGCAGGCTTCGGCGGCGCTGGTTTCTTCGGGGCTGGCGTTGGTGAACAGTGAGATCAGGGTAAACATCAGTACGTTGGCAGCCAGCGATGCAATGGCCGCCATGTGCCAACTGGTGTCGTCGAGCACGTAGATCATGTTCAGCAACGGGATGTAGAAACCCTGCAAATTTCCGACCAGCGGTAGCAGCATGGTGACAACCCAAACCAGGATTCCCGCCAGTAGCCCGGCAATAAAGCCACGGCGATTGGCGGTTGGCCAGTACAGCACCGACAACACGCCCGGCAGGAACTGCAAGGTGGCAACAAACGCGACGATGCCGAGGTTGGCCAAGTCTTGCCCGGCGCCAAGCAGCAGGTAGAACCCGTAGCCAGCCATGATGATCGCGATGATCAGCGCACGGCGGGTCCATTTCAACCAGCGGTAGATATTGCCTTCGGCCGGCGGCTGGTACAGCGGCAGCACCAGATGGTTGAGCGCCATGCCCGAGAGCGCCAGCGTAGTGACAATGATCAACCCGCTGGCCGCCGACAAACCGCCGACATACGCCAGCAGCGCCAGGGCCGGGCTGTTGGCGGCAATGCCGATGCCCAGGGTGAAGTACTCAGGATTAGTGGTGGCCCCCAGTTTCAGGCCGGCCCACAGGATCAGCGGCACCGCCAGGCTCATCAGCAGCAGGAACAGCGGTAATCCCCAGCTGGCGCTGACCAGCGAACGGGGGTTGAGGTTTTCGGTGAAGGTCATGTGATACATGTGCGGCATTACGATCGCCGAGGCGAAGAACACCAGCAGCAGTGTGCGCCAGGGGCCTTCCTGCAAGGGAGTATGCAAGGCGGCGAGGGCAGTCTGGTTTTGCAGCAGCCAGAGTTCCAGCTGTTGCGGGCCGTCGAACACACCGTAAAGCGCATAAAGGCCGACGCCGCCGATGGCGATCAGCTTGATGACCGACTCAAAGGCAATCGCAAACACCAGGCCTTCGTGCTTCTCACGGGTGGCGATATGACGCGAGCCGAAGAAAATCGTAAACAGGCTGATCAGCGCGCAGAAAGCCAGGGCAACAAGGTGTTGTACCGGCTCGCGGGTCAGGATGCTGATGGAGTCGGCTACCGCCTGGATTTGCAAGGCCAGTAATGGCAGCACGCCGATCAGCATGAAAATCGTGGTCAGCGCGCCGGCCCAGGTGCTGCGAAAGCGAAAGGCGAAGAGGTCCGCCAAGGACGACAACTGGTAGGTACGGGTGATTTTCAGGATCGGGTAGAGCAGCACCGGCGCCAGCAGGAAGGCGCCGGACACCCCCAGGTAGCTGGAGAGAAAGCCGTAGCCGTACTGATAGGCCAGGCCTACCGTGCCATAGAACGCCCAGGCACTGGCGTACACGCCCAGGGACAAGGTGTAGGTCAGCGGATGGCGAATGATCGCCCGCGGAATCATCCCGCGCTCACTGATCCAGGCCACGCCGAACAACGCAGCCAGGTAGGCGGCGCTGATCAGCAGCATCTGGGTGAGGCTAAAGCTCATCGGCATCTTTTTGGCTCTGCAGGATGAAAGTCACGACGATCAGGATCAGCCACAGCAGATAGGGGCGGTACCAGGCGCCCGTGGCGTCGATCCACCAATCCATGATGGCGGGGGAAAACAGGTAGATCCCGACGACCAGCAGCAGGACCAATCGATAGATGTACATGTTGGCCTCTGATTAAAAATCTGCGGCGATGGTAACGGATGGCTGGCAACCTGCAAGCGCCTTCAGCTCAATTGCGCTTCAGCCAACGTGAGTGTGCGTGGGATGCGGGTGGCGTCCCAGTGTGCAATGCCCCAATCCAGCAGTTCCCGTGGGCTGGCGTGCAGCAGTTCATCGCCGGCTGGCTGGCCAAGGGCGCGCAGGGCCCGGAGCAGCAAAGGCGTGGCCTGGTCGGCCGTCAACGGCGGTGAACGGTAGGATTTGCCCAGCTTGTGGCCGTCCGGCTGTACGATCAGCGGCACATGCAGGTAACGCGGCTGGCGCAGGCCCAGTAGCTCTTGCAGGTACAGCTGGCGCGGTGTGGAGTCGAGCAGGTCGGCGCCGCGCACGATGTCGGTAACCCCTTGCCATGCGTCGTCGAGGACCACGGCCAATTGGTAGGCGTAGAGGCCATCGCGGCGACGGATGATGAAATCGCCCGCATCGCGGCCCAGATGCTGTCGGAACTCACCCTGTACGCGATCGGTAAAGTGGTATTCCAGTTCGGGTACGCGCAGACGGATGGCGGCATCTTGCTGATCGTGGCCGGCATTACGGCACAGGCCGGGGTAAATCCCGTTATAGGGTTCCAGCTGTTTACGTGAGCACGTGCAGGCGTACGCCAGGCCGTGGTTGAACAAGTCATTCAGCACTTTGGCGTAGGCATCATGCCGCTTGCTCTGTCGGACCAGATCGCCATCCCATTCAAAGCCGTAGCTTTCCAGAGCATGCAGAATCGCTGCCTGGGCGCCGGGCTCTTCACGCGGTGGGTCGAGATCTTCCATGCGCATCAACCAGCGACCCTGGTGGGCGCGAGCATCGAGGTAGGAGGCGAGGGCGGCAACCAGGGAGCCGAAGTGCAAATGGCCGCTGGGCGTGGGGGCGAAACGCCCGATATAGGTAGAGGCTGTCATGGGCCGGATACTACTGCAAAAGCGGTAAACGCCAGAAACAAAAATGGGGCGTTAGCACGCCCCATTCGTTCAGTTCGGCAGGGTTATTTGCCGACCTGTTTTTCCTTGATTTCAGCCAAGGTCTTGCAGTCTACGCACAGGTCCGCGGTTGGGCGGGCTTCCAGGCGGCGAATACCGATCTCGACGCCGCAGGATTCGCACCAGCCATATTCCTCGTCTTCGATCAGTTGCAGGGTCTTGTCGATCTTCTTGATCAGTTTACGCTCGCGATCACGGGCGCGCAGTTCGAGGGCGAATTCCTCTTCCTGGCTGGCACGGTCGGCCGGGTCCGGGAAATTGGCTGCTTCGTCCTTCATATGGTCAACCGTGCGGTCGACTTCCTGCATCAAGTCCTGTTTCCACTGCTTCAGGATTTTGGAGAAGTGCTCGCGCATGGGCTTGCCCATGTATTCCTCGCCCTTCGACTCAACGTAGGGTTGGAAGCCGCTGATGCTCTGTTGCTTTGCTTGGGTGGACATGAATAGACCGCCTCTCACTCTTCTAATCCATTGCGCAGGATTGCAACGTCACCGACACCTGCCGGCCCTGCGGCTGCAAGCGGGCGAACTTACCAGATAGATTCAGGGTGCGCCACTCCCGGTTGTCGAGCTCCACGACAAAGGGGTTGCAAACTGCAACAGCCCGCCATGGCTGGGGATGTACCCGCTCGAATGTTGATTTTAGTCGTTTTACAGGCGCCTGCCGGGCTCATCTTGGATGGCCGAGCAGGCAATAGAGCATGTTTTACCGCGAGGGTTCGGTAGAATCCTGATTTTGTCCTCACCGTTAAGGAAGGCTAATGGCTCAGCCCTACAGTGCGCGCAGTCGCGCTATCGAACCTTTTCATGTCATGGCGTTACTGGCACGGGCCAATGAGCTGCAGGCCGCCGGCCATGATGTGATCCACCTGGAAATCGGCGAGCCGGATTTCACCACGGCCGAACCGATCATCCAGGCCGGCCAGGCCGCACTGGCGAACGGCAAGACCCGCTATACCGCCGCCCGTGGGTTGCCCGAATTGCGCGAGGCCATCAGCGGGTTTTATCAGCAGCGTTACGGTTTGAGTGTCGATCCCGAGCGCATTCTGATCACCCCCGGTGGCTCCGGCGCCTTGTTGTTAACGAGCAGTCTGCTGGTAGACCCAGGCAAGCACTGGTTGCTGGCGGACCCGGGGTATCCTTGCAACCGACATTTCCTGCGGTTGGTAGAAGGCGCGGCCCAGTTGGTGCCGGTGGGGCCGGAGGTGCGCTACCAATTGACCGCAGACTTGGTTGCCAGGCATTGGGACCAGGACAGTGTGGGTGCGCTGGTCGCGTCTCCGGCCAATCCCACCGGGACTATTCTTACGCGGGGCGAATTGGCCGGGCTGTCCGATGCAATCAAGGCACACGACGGGCACTTGGTGGTCGACGAGATCTACCATGGGTTGACCTACGGCACAGACGCCGCCAGCGTACTGGAAGTCGACGATGACGCCTTTGTCCTGAATAGTTTTTCGAAGTATTTCGGCATGACCGGCTGGCGCCTGGGGTGGCTGGTAGCGCCGCCGGACGCGGTCAGTGAACTGGAGAAATTGGCGCAAAACCTCTACATCAGCGCGCCGAGCATGGCCCAATACGCCGCCTTGGCCTGTTTCACCCCGCAAACACTGGGCATTCTTGAAGAGCGCCGCGCTGAATTCGGTCGACGTCGCGACTTCTTGCTGCCTGCATTGCGCGAGTTGGGATTCGGCATTGCTGTAGAGCCGGAGGGTGCATTTTACCTGTACGCCGATATCAGCGCGTTCGGCGGTGATGCCTTCGCGTTCTGCCGTCATTTTCTCGAAACCGAACATGTGGCCTTTACGCCTGGGTTGGACTTTGGCCGTTATCAAGCCGGTCACCATGTGCGGTTTGCCTACACGCAAAACCTCGATCGGCTACAAGAGGCGGTGGAACGCATCGCGCGTGGCTTGCGGAGCTGGCAAGGCTGATGCGATTTCATCCTCCTCTCGAAGAAGCGCGGCTGATTCGTCGCTACAAACGTTTTCTCACCGATATCGAAACCGTTACCGGCGAGTTGCTCACCATTCACTGCCCGAACACCGGCTCGATGCTCAATTGCATGGTCGAAGGTGGCCAGGTCTGGTTCAGTCGTTCCTCCGATCCCAAGCGCAAGTTGCCGGGCACTTGGGAAATTGCTGAAACGCCTCAGGGACGGCTGGCGTGTGTCAACACGGCACGCGCCAATCAACTGGTGGAAGAAGCACTGCGTGCCGGTGTGATTACTGAACTCAATGGCTTCACGGCGTTGAAGCGTGAAGTACCTTATGGTCAGGAGAAGAGCCGGATCGATTTTCGCCTGGATTACCCGCAGGGTGCCGCGTTCGTCGAAGTCAAAAGCGTGACCTTGGGCTTTGACGACACTTCGGTGGCGGCCTTTCCTGATGCGGTGACGCAGCGCGGGGCCAAGCACCTGAGAGAGCTGGCTTACCTGTCACGAACAGGCGTGCGAGCGGTGCAGTTGTATTGCGTGAATCTATCGGGAATCGATGCGGTGCGCCCCGCCGTGGAAATCGACGCTGCCTACGCTGGCGCTTTACGTGAGGCCAAGGCCGCGGGCGTCGAGGTGCTGGCGTATGGCGTACGGGTCACGCCGCAAGAGATTTACATCGAGCGTCCACTGCATGTGCTGCTTGGTAGCTAGAGTTCTACCCATAATCCCTGTGCGTCTTCCCGACCAGGCAAGGCCGTGAGGCTCTGGCCTGCACAGGGGCCGGCGATGCATTCGCCGCTTTCGATCAGGAACAGTGCGCCATGGGTGGCGCATTGGATCAGGCTGGCGCTGGCATCGAGGAAGCGGTCGGGCTGCCATTCCAGCGGGATACCGCGATGGGGGCAGCGGTTGAGATAGAAGTAGGCAATGCCGTCCCGGCGCACAGCCAGCAGCTTGCAGCCGTCGATCTCAAAACTGCGGCTGCTGTTGGGGGCGAGGCCGCCTGAGGCGCAGAGAAACTTCATTTCAATCCTTAAGTGCCTTGACGTTCAAATGCAAACAATTATCAAATGCCCGCTTCGCCCGTCAGTTGACTGGGTGCTCAATACGATGCCTGGCAGGGATTATCTGTCACATCGATGAGTGCTTGAGTGGCCCTGCCTAGGAAGGAAACCCTGTTATGCGTCTGAGTACCAGCGCAATTGCGCTTGTTGCCTCACTGCTGGTCAACCACGGGGCGCAAGCCTCTGAGCTGCCACAGCGCTGGGTCAGTGCCGGAGGGGCGCTATCGGAGTGGGTAGCGGCGCTGGGCGGTGAATCGAAATTGGTCGGGGTGGATACTACCAGTCAGCATCCCGAATCGCTCAAGGCTTTGCCGAGCATTGGCTATCAACGGCAGTTGTCGGCCGAAGGTATTCTCAGCCTGCAACCGCAAATCCTCGTGGGCACCGAGGAAATGGGGCCACCACCGGTTCTGGCGCAGATTCGCAATGCTGGCGTGCAGGTGGATATGTTTTCGGCCCAGCCGGATCTGCCGACCTTGAAAGACAACCTTCAACACCTGGGGAAGTTGCTCGGCAGTGAGGCCAAGGCCAACACGTTGTTTGCCGGATATGAGCAGGCGCTTGAGCAGCAAAAGAATTGGGTGAACAAGGCCCAGGCCACGCAAAGGGCGCCGGGTGTTCTGTTGCTGCTGGGCAATGCCGGTGGCAAGCCGCTGGTTGCTGGCAAGGACACGGCCGCCGATTGGCTGTTGCAGCAGGCCGGCGGGCGTAATCTGGCCACGCACACGGGCTACAAACCGTTTTCAGTGGAGTCGCTGGCAGGGTTGAGCCCGGATGTGCTGGTGTTTGCTGATCGCGCCCTCACCGGCGATGCGGCGCGGGCAGCCTTGTTCAAGGAAAATCCGATCCTTGCGTCTACACCTGCAGCCAAGAGCGGGCGAGTGTTTGAGCTGGATCCGACCCTACTGGTGGGAGGCCTGGGGCCGCGGTTGCCACAAAGCTTGGTGAAGCTGTCCGCCGGGTTTTATCCGTCCCAGGCCAAGCCTGCTCCATGACCACTCTGGTCAAGCCGAAAACACTGTTCATCGGGCTGTCGCTGTTATGTCTATTGGCGATCTGGCTCTCATTGGCCCTGGGCCCGGTCAGCCTGCCATTGGTGGACACGCTCAGGGCTGCTTTAAGACTGATGGGGGTGCCGATTGAAGCAGCAGGCTTGGAACAAGCCGAGTTGATCCTGGGGCAGATTCGCCTGCCACGAACTTTGCTGGGCCTTGCGGTCGGCGGGGTGCTTGCGTTGTCAGGGGTAGCGATGCAGGGATTGTTTCGCAACCCGCTGGCCGATCCTGGGTTGGTGGGGGTGTCCAGCGGCGCAGCATTGGGGGCGGCGGTGGCGATTGTCGGCGGTTCGTTTTTTGGCGGGCTGCCGGATGCCTTCGGGCCGTACCTGTTGTCGTTGTGCGCATTTCTCGGTGGCCTGGGCGTCACGGCGCTGGTCTATCGGCTGGGGCGTCGCAATGGCCAGACGAATGTTGCGACGATGCTGCTTGCTGGTATCGCGCTTACGGCGCTGGCCAGTTCGGCGGTCGGGCTGTTTACCTATTTGGCCGATGACGCCACTTTGCGCACCCTGACGTTCTGGAACCTCGGCAGCCTCAATGGTGCGAGCTATTCGCGGTTGTGGCCCTTGCTGCTGGTGAGCGCGGGCGTGGCGCTGTGGTTGCCGCGTCGGGCGAAGGCATTGAATGCGCTGTTGTTGGGAGAGTCTGAGGCCAATCATCTGGGCATCGATGTAGAGGGGCTCAAGCGTGAATTGGTGTTCTGCACGGCCTTGGGCGTCGGTGCGGCGGTGGCGGCGGCAGGGATGATTGGCTTTGTTGGCTTGGTGGTGCCGCACCTGGTACGGCTGCTGGCGGGGCCGGATCATCGGGTGTTGCTACCGGCCTCGGTGCTGGCAGGGGCAAGTTTGTTGTTGTTTGCGGACCTGGTGGCACGCCTGGCGCTGGCGCCCGCGGAGCTGCCGATTGGTATTGTTACTGCATTTATCGGTGCGCCATTTTTCCTCTACCTGTTACTGCGGGGGCGCGCCTGATGCTGCGAGTCGATGCGTTGCAGATACGGCGTGGGCGTAAAACCGTGCTGGCCGATGTCACCTTGAACCTGTTGCCGGGCGAAGTACTGGGCGTGCTGGGGCCGAACGGTGCCGGCAAAAGTACCTTGCTGGGGGCGCTTTGCGGGGAGTTGCAGCCTGATCAGGGCAGAGTGTGGCTGGATCAGCAAGAGTTGAAGAGCCTGGACGGCGCGCAGCGTGCCCAGCGCCTGGCGGTGTTACCGCAAAGCTCAACCCTGGATTTTGCTTTTCGTGTCGAAGAGGTGGTAGGCATGGGGCGCTTGCCCCATCAGACCGGGCGAGTGCGCGATGACGAAATCATCAATGCGGCGCTGCAAGCGGCGGATGTCGGCCACTTGAGTGGTCGCAGTTACCTGGCTTTGTCGGGGGGCGAACGGCAGCGTGTGCATCTCGCGCGGGTATTGGCGCAGTTATGGCCGGGTGAGGCGGGGCATACGTTGCTGTTGGATGAGCCGACGTCGATGCTCGATCCTTTGCACCAGCACACCACATTGCAGGCCATTCGCAGCTTTGCCGACAAAGGCGCTGCCGTGCTGGTGATCCTGCATGACTTGAACCTGGCCGCGCGTTACTGCGACCGGATCCTGTTGCTGAAAGACGGACGCCCCCATGCCTTGGATACGCCCTCTAAAGTCCTGCAACCTGAACCGCTAAAGGCCGTCTTTGGCTTGGAGGTTCTGGTACAGCGACATCCGGAGCGGGGGCACCCGCTGATTATTGCGCGCTGAGCTCAGTTATGTGCGGGCAAAAAAAGACCCGGCAAGAGCCGGGTCAAATAACCGTGATTAGCCTGATGAGGAGATAATCTGAGAGTCCGAACCAATGGTCTTTCAGTTATCGGCTGATCTCGCGACCAGTTGTGATAATCATAACGATTCTCATTTGAGAGTCAACATTTGTTTTTGCATGCTCATCCAGTTTTCTCAAACGCCCGTTTGTAATGCCCGTAAACATTGGGTCTGCACCAATCTAGTTTTTCTGACGCGTTGACATAGCATCCAGCTGACGGTTCAACGCCTCCTTGCGCTCCGTGGGAATGTCGTTCCAGTGCACATCCATCAATGCGCCTTCAATTGCATACAGCAGGACTTTCGATGCTCGAAAGCCGCGAGTTCGCACGGCTCGGTAAGCATCGACCGCTCCCAGGCGACGCAAGTCGGACGCGCTGTGGATGCCCACCGCATGCAGCCACTGCGCTGACGTCTTGCCAAGGTTTTTCAGGTGTTGCAGCTCATCGTTCATCAAGCCTCCTTGCGACGGCCGAATGGTGCGGTGGGTGTCGTGACCAGGCAGCCTGAAAATGAGTGTAGCGCTCAGTAGGAAAAGCGTGGTTCTTTGGTCAGAAGCGGGCGAAAAGCTTATAAGAATGGTGTGATGGCTTTAGCGACAGGCAGGCGGCAACCGCCCGGCGCGCCTGGGACTTAGCCGGGGTTCTGAGCGAAGGCTACTTGGTACGGTAGCGCAGGCGTGTTCCGAAATTGACTGACATCAGAATCTCGTCAGCCGTGAGCTCGGGTGGGAAATAAGTCCCCGAAATCTGCGCGTGGGCCAGACTGGCGCCCTCCAGCGAGCAATCGCGTAAATCCAGACCGCGCAGGTCGGCCGAACGGAAATAGGCGTCGGTGAAGTCAACATCCTTGGCGTTCAGGTCGCGCAGGTCCAAGCCCCGGAAGTCGCCACCACGCATGTCAATGGGGCCACCCTCAGGGCGTTCCTGATTGAAGCCGCGGATGTCGTCCTTGTGCAGGAGCGCGTAGAGCGGGGTGTCGAGAAGCTTGGGCTGACTCATAATGGCGACTCCTGTTGGAATTATGACGCCATTATAGTGCCACTATTTCTGGGTCGTGCGTCGAAGTAGACGACACGACCAAGAAATATTTCTTACAGGCCCGGCAAGCGCTGACGGATATGAGCGACTAAAGCGTCGAGGGTCCCGCTTTCATTGGTCTCGACACGCTTGCTCAGCAACAGCTCCTGTGCTGTCAGCGGCTCACGACTGGCTTGCTGCTCTTCGATAACGCTCAGTGTTGCGTCGGACGGGTCGTTTTTATCCGCCTGACGTTGTGCCAGCCAACTGGCAATAACGGCTTGAGGCGCGTTGCAATCGAGGATCAGGAACGGCGCCCCGGTAGCTTCGGCGACTTGGGCAGCCGCGTCACGTTGAGCGCGTTTCAAGAAGGTCGCATCCAGCACCACCGGGTAACCGGCGCGCAGCACGGTGTCGGCCATTTCGTTCAGGCGTGCGTAGGTGGCAGCGCTGGCGTCATGATTGTAGATACCAGCCTGTGGCGTGTTTTCGATCTGTTGCTCGCCAAACAGGCGCTTGCGTTCCACATCCGAGCGCAGGCGCACGGCGCCCAGGGCTTCGACCAGGCGCATGGCGACGTGGCTCTTGCCCACGGCTGAAACGCCATGGGTGATTGCCAGGAAGCGAGACGGAATGGTGCTGTAGCTTTCCGCCAGGTTGGCGTAATTGCGGTACTGGCGCAGGGTGTTGGCGCGTTGCACCGGGCTTGCTTCGCTCGGCATGCTGAACAGCGCAACTTTGGCGC
Source organism: Pseudomonas sp. FBCC-B545 (assembly GCF_059134095.1). Taxonomy (NCBI): domain Bacteria; kingdom Pseudomonadati; phylum Pseudomonadota; class Gammaproteobacteria; order Pseudomonadales; family Pseudomonadaceae; genus Pseudomonas; species Pseudomonas sp. FBCC-B545. The sequence goes on from NZ_CP101441.1 coordinate 945,058, forward strand.
GAACCAGCGCACGGTAGGCTTTATAGAAGTTCAGTAGCTCGAGGCCCTGGTAGTCACCGGTCAGTTCCAGGTACTGGCTGATAAAACGCCGTGCCAGGCTTTTCAGGCCGCGATCTTCCAGGTCCATGGCCAAAAACGCGGTGTCTGCGTACACATCGGTAAAGCGGAAGGGCTCGTTGAACTCGATGCAGTCGAAGATCACCACGTGACCATCAATGAGGGTTGCGTTGCCTAAGTGGATATCGCCGTGGCATTCGCGGGTATAGCCATTGAGCTTGCGCTGCTCCAGCAGGGGCTTGAGACGTTCAAAACTGCTTTCAGCCCAGGCTTGCAGGGCCTCCAGTTGAGTCAGGTCGGCCTTGTCGCTGAGAAACGGGCGGATCTGGTCGAAGTTCTGGCGCACCGGAGCCATCACTTCCTCCGGCGTGCCGGCCGGATGCTCTTGGGGAACCTTGGGGGCGGTGAGGTGGAAGTGTGCAATCTGCTGGGCCATCTCGTCGATGTGCGCGCAGGTCAGTTCGCCGTTGGCTTGCAGGGTGCTGAGCATCTGGCTTTGCGGGAACTGACGCATCTTCAGCGCGTACTCGATCACCGGGCCATCGCCGCCCAGTTGCGGTGCCTCGGAGGTGCCGGTAATTGGCAACACTTCAAGATACAAATCTGCGGTCAGGCGCTGATTGAGGCGCAGTTCTTCGCGACAGAAGTGGCCGCGGTCCTCCAGTTGGGTGAAGTCCAGGAAGCCGAAGTTCATCGGCTTCTTCAGTTTATATGCGTAGGCGCCTGTCAGTATCACCCAGGAAATATGGGTCTCGATGACTTGAAACGCTTCAACCGGATGAGGGTACAAAGCCGGGTTTTGCAGGGCAGCGATCAGGGACTGGCTCACGGGCGATCCTTCAAAGTCGGGGAGAAATCATGGTGGGCATTATGGCTGCTGATGCCAGTCGTGCAAACCGCTGTCCGGCTCATGTTGATCATCAATAAAGTGCGTATAATCCGCCGCCATGACTCGAACCCGATCTCCCCGTTCCCGTAAAAAACCTCCTTCCCGCAGCCTGCGCCCCTGGCTGGGCTGGGCGCTCAAGCTTGGCCTGGTGGGCCTTGTGGTGATCGCCGGCTTTGCGGTGTACCTCGATGCCGTGGTGCAGGAAAAGTTCTCCGGCAAGCGCTGGACCATTCCGGCCAAGGTGTACGCACGCCCGCTGGAGTTGTTCTCCGGCCAGAAGCTGAGCAAGGAAGACTTTCTGACCGAGCTCGACGCACTGGGCTACCGTCGCGAGCCCGTGAGCAATGGCCCAGGCGCGGCGGCCGTCAGCGGTAATACCGTCGACCTGAACACCCGTGGCTTCCAGTTCTACGAAGGCCTGGAAAAAGCTCAGCCTGTGCGCGTGCGTTTTTCCGGCGACTATGTGGCTGAGCTGTCGTCGCTCAATGGCTCCAAGCTGCCGGTGGTGCGCCTGGAACCTTTGATGATCGGCGGTATTTACCCGAAAAATCTTGAAGATCGCATCCTGATCAAACTCGATCAGGTTCCGCCGTACCTGCTGGAAACCCTGGTGGCTGTGGAAGACCGCGACTTCTACAGCCATTGGGGCGTCTCGCCGAAGTCGATTGCCCGCGCCATTTGGGTCAACACCTCCGGCGGCAAGATGACCCAGGGCGGCAGTACGCTCACGCAGCAACTGGTCAAGAACTTCTACCTGACCAGTGAACGCAGCCTGACCCGTAAACTCACTGAAGCCATGATGGCGATGTTGCTGGAGCTGCATTACAGCAAGCAGGAAATCCTCGAGGCCTACCTCAACGAGGTATTCGTCGGTCAGGATGGCCAGCGCGCGGTGCACGGTTTCGGCTTGGCCAGCCAATTCTTCTTTGGGCAGCCATTGTCCGAGTTGAAGTTGCATCAAGTCGCGTTGCTGGTGGGGATGGTCAAGGGGCCGTCCTATTACAACCCGCGTCGCAACCCGGAGCGTGCGCTTGAGCGCCGTAACCTGGTACTCGATGTGCTGGAGCAGCAAGGTGTTGCCACGGCCGAGCAGGTGGCCGCCGCGAAGAAAATGCCGCTGGGTGTAACCACCCGCGGCAAGCTGGCGGACAGCTCATTCCCCGGCTTTATCGACCTGGTCAAGCGTCAGCTGCGTGAAGACTACCGTGACGAAGACTTGACCGAAGAGGGCCTGCGGATCTTCACCAGCTTCGATCCGATCCTGCAAATGAAGGCCGAGGCGTCGGTCAACGACACCTTCAAGCGCCTGACCGGCCGCAAAGGCTCGGATGAAGTCGAGGCCGCCATGGTCGTGACCAACCCGGAGACCGGTGAAGTCCAGGCCATGATCGGTAGCCGCCAGGCCAGCTTCGCCGGCTTCAACCGTGCGCTGGATGCTGTGCGTCCGATAGGCTCGCTGGTCAAGCCTGCTGTCTATTTGAGCGCATTGGAAAAACCCAGCAAGTACACGCTGACCAGTTGGCTGTCGGATGACCCGCTGTCGGTCAAAGGCGCGGACGGCCAGGTCTGGACGCCCAAGAACTTCGACCGCCGCTCCCACGGCACGGTGTTCCTGTATCAGGGGTTGGCGCACTCCTACAACATCTCGACCTCACGCCTTGGGCTTGAGGTCGGTGTGCCGAATGTGCTGAAGACGTTGGCGCGACTGGGGGTCGAGCGTGAGTTTCCGGCGTTTCCGTCCATGCTACTGGGCGCTGCGGCCATGACTCCCATGGAAGTGGCCACCATGTACCAAACCCTGGCCAATGGCGGCTTCAATACGCCCATGCGCGGTATCCGGAGTGTGCTGACCGCTGATGGCGAACCGCTCAAGCGTTATCCGTTCCAGATCCAGCAGCGTTTCGACGCGGGCTCTATCTACCTGATCCAGAACGCCATGCAGCGCGTGATGCGTGAGGGTACTGGGCGTTCGGTCTATAACGTGTTGCCGTCGAACCTGACCCTGGCCGGCAAGACCGGTACCAGTAACGATTCGCGTGACAGCTGGTTCGCGGGCTTCGGCCAGGATGTATTGGCGGTGGTGTGGCTGGGGCGTGACGACAACGGCAAGACGCCGTTTACCGGGGCCACCGGTGCGTTGCAGGTGTGGACCAGTTTCATGCGCAAGGCCGACCCGTTGCCGCTCAACATGCCGCAGCCGGACAATATCGTGCAGGCCTGGATCGACCCGCACACCGGCCAAGGCTCTGATGCCAACTGTCCTGGCGCGGTACAGATGCCGTATATTCGCGGCAGCGAACCACCTCCCGGCGCCGCATGCGGTGGCAGTGCACCTGCTGACGCGGAATCGGTGATGGATTGGGTCAAGGGCTGGATGAATTAAGCAAAGAGGGTTTCAAGTGAACAAGTTGTGGATTCCAGCGATTGCGGCTCTGGCTTTGCTCGGCGGTTGCTCCAGCGTGCAGCGCGGCTCTATTCCCGTGGTGGACTCAAGCACGTCCGTCTCCAATAACGACCGCATCTCGGCCAACGGCGGCTTTCGCCAGACCGTGGTCAAACGTCCTGCCCAAGCTGCGACCCAAGCGATACCACAGGATTCAGGCGTGGTTGTTATGGTGCCTGGCAGTGGTGCTGCGACCTCGGCGCCCATCAGTGCCGAGCCATGGACCCCAGGCCCCAGCACCTCCGGGCCGGTGGATTCCGCGCCGATTCAAACCGCGCCGGTCAACCAGGGCACCTACACCATGCCATCGGCGCCAAGCGGGATTCCGTCGGCGTCCAGCGCAGGTGGGTTGTCGGCTGACGAACAATTGGATGGCCCGGTGCTGGCGCTGCTCACCACCGCTCAACAGCAGCAGGCGGGGGGCGACTTGAATGGCGCATCGTCGAGCCTTGAACGTGCCCAGCGCGTGGCGCCTCGCGAGCCGCAAGTGTTGTATCGCCTGGCCCAGGTGCGCATGGCCCAGGGCGATGCACCCCAAGCGGAGCAATTCGCTCGCCGTGGCCTGTCCCTGGCCAATGGTCGCCCGGCCCTGCAAGCCAGCCTGTGGGCCTTGATCGGTGATGCGCGTGCTGCTCAGGGTGATGCCGCGGGTGCCGCCCAGGCACGACAGAAAGCCAAGGTCAGCCTCTGATGGATGCGCGTTTTCCAGCGATTGCCGAACAGTTATTGCTGATTGAGCGCGAACTGCGTATGCAGGGCTGGTGGGACGACGTTCCCCCAAGTGCCGAAGCGCTTAGCAGTGTCGAGCCCTTTTCAGTCGATACCCTGGACTTCTACCAATGGCTGCAGTGGATCTTCCTCGTGCGCATGAAGCAGATCCTGGAGCAGGACCTGCCATTGCCGAATGCGTCGGGGATCCTGGAAATGGCCGAGATGGTCTATGCCGACCGTCCATTGGAGAGCCTTGGCTTGCGCAATGCGCTGAAAAAGTTCGACCAATTGATCGTCGACGCTCGTTAATTGCCTGACTGCCGGTTTTTTCGGCAGTCTTGCGCACATTTCTACCGCTTGACGACATTCAGGCGAGTTTTATCCCTCCTCAAAGCCATTTCTTCTACGTTCTCATGCGCTTAGTTGGAAAAAAGCGCAATTATTGCTTGACTTGAACGGCCTGAAACAGAAGAATCCAAAGTCCGCTGTATCGGGACTGCCAGAAGCAGGCCCGCTCAGCAGATCATGAGGCGCACATCCGCGCCGACCTGTAACACCCGCAACGCGTTACCTCGCGCTGGGTGGGAAAAGCCCGCAACACTTGGGACGATCCCAATACTTGCTCAGTCAGTGCTGACGTAGTCGGCGACCACCGTCGCTCATGCTCTGTTGAGAAGTAAACCTATTAAGACCCGTCGGTTTTTAACGGACGGTATTCTGGCGTTTTAGAGGTGAACAACGTGGAGCTTTTATCTGGCGGTGAGATGCTCGTCCGCTTTTTGCGTGACGAAGGCGTCGACTATATCTACGGGTACCCAGGTGGTGCTCTGCTGCATGTCTACGACGCACTGTTCAAGGAACCAGCTGTTACCCACATCCTGGTTCGCCACGAACAGGCCGCGACCCATATGGCTGACGGTTACGCCCGTGCCACCGGTAAAGCCGGCGTGGTACTGGTAACGTCCGGTCCAGGCGCAACCAACGCTATTACCGGCATCGCGACTGCCTATATGGACTCCATCCCGATGGTGATCATTTCCGGTCAGGTCGCCAGCACCATGGTCGGTACCGATGCATTCCAGGAAACCGACATGATCGGTATTTCCCGCCCGATCGTGAAACACAGCTTTATGATCAAGCATGCATCGGAAATCCCGGAAATCATGAAAAAGGCGTTCTACCTCGCACAGTCCGGTCGCCCGGGCCCTGTGGTGGTTGATATCCCGAAAGACATGACCAACCCGGCCGAGAAATTCGAGTACGTCTTTCCGAAAAAAGCCAAGCTGCGCTCCTACAGCCCGGCCGTGCGTGGGCACTCGGGGCAAATCCGCAAGGCGGCAGAAATGCTCCTGGCGGCCAAGCGTCCAGTGCTCTACTCCGGTGGTGGCGTGATTCTGGGCGGTGGTTCTGCTCCGCTGACCGAGCTGGCCAAGTTGCTCAACCTGCCGGTGACGAACACCCTGATGGGCCTCGGTGCATTCCCGGGTTCGGATCGTCAGTTCGTCGGTATGCTTGGCATGCACGGCAGCTACACCGCCAACCTTACCATGCACCACGCCGACGTGATCCTGGCCGTGGGCGCGCGGTTCGATGACCGTGTGATCAACGGCGCGAGCAAGTTCTGCCCGAATGCCAAGATCATCCACATCGACATCGACCCGGCGTCTATCTCCAAGACCATCAAGGCCGATGTGCCGATCGTGGGGCCGGTGGAAAGCGTGTTGACCGAAATGGTCGCTGCACTGAAGGACATTGGCGAGGCACCGAACAAGGAATCCGTTGCCAGTTGGTGGAAGCAGATCGACGAATGGCGTGGTGATCGTGGCCTGTTCCCTTACGACAAGGGCGACGGCAGCATCATCAAGCCACAAACCGTGATCGAAACCCTGTGCGAAGTGACCAAGGGCGACGCCTTTGTGACTTCCGACGTGGGCCAGCACCAGATGTTCGCAGCCCAGTACTACACGTTCGACAAGCCTAACCGCTGGATCAACTCCGGTGGCCTGGGCACGATGGGCTTTGGTTTCCCTGCTGCCATGGGCGTGAAGCTGAGCTTCCCGGATGCCGACGTGGCTTGTGTCACCGGTGAAGGCAGCATCCAGATGAACATCCAGGAACTGTCGACGTGCCTGCAATATGGTCTTCCGGTGAAGATCGTCTGCCTGAACAACGGTGTACTGGGCATGGTTCGCCAGTGGCAGGACATGAGCTACGGTAGCCGTCACTCCCATTCCTACATGGAATCGTTGCCGGATTTCGTCAAGTTGGTTGAAGCCTATGGCCACGTCGGCATTCGCATCACTGATTTGAAAGATCTGAAGCCGAAGATGGAAGAGGCGTTCGCCATGAAGGACCGCCTGGTGTTCATCGATATTCAGGTGGATACCAGCGAGCACGTCTATCCGATGCAGATCAAAGACGGCTCTATGCGCGACATGTGGCTGAACAAGACGGAGCGTACTTAATCATGCGGCATATTATCTCCCTGCTTCTGGAGAACGAACCCGGCGCTCTGTCCCGTGTTGTCGGCCTGTTTTCGCAACGCAACTACAACATTGAAAGTCTGACCGTGGCCCCGACCGAGGACCCGACCCTGTCGCGCCTGACGTTGACCACCGTGGGGCACGATGAGGTGATCGAGCAGATCACCAAGAACCTCAACAAGCTGATCGAAGTGGTCAAGCTGGTCGACCTGTCGGAAAGTGCCCACATCGAGCGCGAACTGATGCTGGTCAAGGTCAAGGCCACGGGTGCCCAACGTGCCGAGATCAAACGGACTACCGATATTTATCGTGGGCAGATCGTCGATGTGAGCGCCAGCGTTTATACCGTTCAACTGACCGGTACAAGCGACAAGCTGGACAGCTTCATCCAGTCGATCGGGACGGCCTCGATTCTGGAAACCGTACGCAGTGGTGTCACCGGGATTGCCCGTGGCGACAAAGTACTCAGCATCTAACCCAAATTAGCGAATGGCCTTACGGCCTGGATATATAGAGGAACCTCATGAAAGTTTATTACGATAAAGATTGTGACCTGTCGATCATCCAGGGCAAGAAAGTCGCCATCATCGGCTACGGTTCCCAGGGCCACGCCCAAGCGTGCAACCTGAAAGATTCCGGCGTAGACGTCACTGTTGGCCTGCGCAAAGGCTCGGCCACCGTTGCCAAGGCCGAGGCCCATGGCCTGAAAGTGACAGACGTCGCTTCCGCCGTTGCAGCTGCCGACCTGGTCATGATCCTGACCCCGGACGAGTTCCAGTCCGCGTTGTACAAGAACGAAATCGAGCCGAACATCAAGAAAGGCGCCACCCTGGCCTTCTCCCACGGTTTCGCGATTCACTACAACCAGGTTGTGCCACGCGCTGACTTGGACGTGATCATGATCGCGCCGAAAGCCCCGGGCCACACCGTGCGTTCCGAGTTCGTCAAAGGCGGCGGTATCCCTGACCTGATCGCGATCTACCAGGACGCTTCGGGTAACGCCAAGAACGTTGCACTGTCCTACGCTGCTGGCGTTGGTGGTGGTCGCACCGGCATTATCGAAACCACCTTCAAGGACGAGACTGAAACCGACCTGTTCGGCGAACAAGCCGTTCTGTGCGGCGGTACCGTTGAACTGGTCAAGGCCGGTTTCGAAACCCTGGTTGAAGCTGGCTACGCGCCGGAAATGGCCTACTTCGAATGCCTGCACGAACTGAAGCTGATCGTTGACCTCATGTACGAAGGCGGTATCGCCAACATGAACTATTCGATCTCCAACAACGCCGAGTACGGTGAGTACGTGACTGGCCCGGAAGTGATCAACGCCGAGTCCCGCCAGGCCATGCGCAACGCCCTGAAACGTATTCAGGACGGCGAATACGCCAAAATGTTCATCAGCGAAGGCGCTACCGGCTACCCTTCGATGACCGCCAAGCGTCGTAACAACGCAGCTCACGGCATCGAAGTCATCGGCGAGCAACTGCGCTCCATGATGCCGTGGATCGGTGCCAACAAGATCGTCGACAAAGCCAAGAACTAAGTCGTACGCATCAAGGGAAAACGCGGCTTAGGCCGCGTTTTTTCGTTTGAGGGGCCGGTTCTGGTATAAAGCTGCATCGTTTGCGGGCGAACACTCGCCGCAAGTATCTGTCGAATTTTTTCACACCGTTGCAAGGTAAAGTCCATGAGCGAACGTCCCGAAGAGCCAAACCAGGCTTCCGACGCCGAAAGCATGCTGCCGATCGATGAACATGTCGAAGAAGGGCATGACGCCGAAGGCCGTAAGGTCCGGCATCGTGGCATCTATCTTCTGCCCAATCTGTTTACGACGGCGAACCTGTTTGCCGGCTTTTATTCCATCATCAACTCCATGAGTGCCCAAAGTGCACTGGCTGCAGGTGATGCGGCGAGTGCCAGCAAGTATTTTGGTTTTGCTGCCATCGCAATCTTTGTGGCCATGGTGCTCGACGGCCTGGATGGGCGCGTAGCGCGGATGACCAATACCCAGAGTGCCTTCGGCGCCGAATACGACTCGTTGTCGGACATGGTCGCCTTTGGTGTCGCACCTGCGCTGCTGGCGTTTGCCTGGGCATTGGGTGACATGGGCAAGGTCGGCTGGATGGTTGCCTTTATCTATGTTGCCGGTGCCGCTTTGCGCCTGGCGCGCTTCAATACCCAGGTCGGGACCGCTGACAAGCGCTACTTCATCGGTCTGGCCAGTCCGGCAGCGGCGGGTGTTGTAGCCGGTATTGTGTGGGCATTCAGTGACTACGGTATTCAGGGCTCGAAAATGTCGTTCCTGGTCGCTTTGATGGTAGCGGCGGCCGGCATGCTGATGGTCAGCAATATCAAGTACAACAGCTTCAAGGAGCTGGATCTCAAGGGGCGCGTGCCTTTTGTGGCGATCCTCGTGGTGGTACTGGTGTTTGCAGTAGTGTTCAGCGATCCGCCGCGTATTCTGCTGTTGGCGTTCCTCGTCTACGCGGCTTCGGGGCCGATTCAGTACTTGCTGCATCTGCGTCGGGACAAAACATTGTCTTAATGTAATTTCCCCCATACTCCGCAGTCTATTGGTGCATCAGTTCTCCAATGCTGCGGAGTTGCCATGTTAATCAAATTGCCTAAAGCGTCCGATTGTCACGAATCGGATGTCACGCCTGAATCCCTCTATTTCTCTCGCCGCAGCTTGCTCGGTGGTGCGCTGGCCGGTATTGCTGCCAGCAGCTTGCCGCGGTGGGCCAGTGCGGGTGATGCGGCGCGCTATGCCGATGTCGAGGCGGGCAGGGCGCCCAGTTGGTTTGCCGAGAAGCTTGCTGGGACGAAGTGGCAGGCGGTGACGGTCAAGGACGAGGCGATCACACCGTTCAAGGACGCAACTCACTACAACAACTTTTATGAGTTCGGTACCGACAAGGGTGACCCTGCGCAGAATGCGGGTTCGCTCAAGACTGAGCCTTGGAGCGTTGTGATTGATGGTGAGGTAGCCAAGCCGGGGCGCTATGCCCTGGAAGACTTCATGAAACCCTATGAACTGGAAGAACGCATCTATCGCCTGCGCTGCGTTGAAGCCTGGTCGATGGTAATCCCGTGGATCGGCTTTCCGATCTCGGCGTTGCTCAAGCAGGTTGAGCCGACCTCCAAAGCGAAGTACATCCGGTTCGAGACCCTTCAGGATCCGAAAAGCATGCCGGGGCAGCGTTCAAGTTTTGGCTTGATCGATTGGCCCTATGTAGAAGGGTTGCGTCTGGACGAAGCGATGAATCCACTGGCGATACTCGCTGTTGGCATGTATGGGCGCGAATTGCCTAACCAGAATGGCGCGCCGTTGCGCCTGGTGGTGCCGTGGAAGTACGGCTTCAAGAGTGTGAAATCCATCGTGCGGATCAGTCTTGTCAGCGAGCAGCCGAAAACCACCTGGCAAAGCATTGCGGCTGATGAGTATGGGTTTTATGCGAACGTGAATCCCACGGTCGATCATCCGCGGTGGACCCAGGCGAGGGAGCGACGTCTCCCCAGCGGCCTGTTCAGTCCGAATGTGCGCGACACGCAGATGTTCAATGGCTATTCCGATGAGGTCGCTTCTTTATATACAGGTCTCGACCTGCGGAAGAACTACTGATGCGCTTTCCAATCTGGCGCATTGGGGTCTTCATAGCTGCGGCGGTTTGGCCATTGCTCTGGCTATATGAAGCATGGAGTTTTGCCCTTGGACCTGATCCGGGCAAAGTGCTGGTCGATCGCCTGGGCCTGGGTACGTTGATTCTACTGCTGGTCACGCTCGGGATGACGCCGCTGCAGAAGTTGAGCGGTTGGGCGGGGTGGATCGCGGTACGCCGGCAATTGGGCTTGTGGTGCTTTGCCTATGTTGTGTTGCATTTGGCGGCGTATTGCGTGTTCGTCCTTGGGCTGGATTGGTCCCAGCTCGGCGTGGAGCTGCGCAAGCGGCCTTACATAATTGTGGGGGCGTTGGGGTTTCTTGCTTTATTAGTGCTGGCTGTCACATCTAATCGCTACAGCCAGCGACGGTTGGGTAGTCGTTGGAAGAAGTTGCATCGCTTGGTCTATGTGATTCTCGGGCTTGGTCTGCTGCACATGCTCTGGATAGTTCGGGCTGATTTGAAGGAGTGGGCTGTCTACGCTTCCATCGGTGCGCTGCTTCTTCTGCTGCGGGTGCCTCCAGTTATGCGGCGAATCCCCCGCCTTATTGCTAAAAAAGCACCTTCTGCCACAAAAGTGTAATTAACCCTTGACGACAGATTCTGGAAGCCTATAATTCGCCCCACTTCCGGCGCAGTCGAAACGGAAAACTCCTTGGTAAACAAAGAGTTATGAAGTTTTCGGCAGCAAGTAGCTTCAGTTCATCGAAGCCCAAAGGAAGTTGAAAAAGAGGTGTTGACAGCAGCGTGTAACGCTGTAGAATTCGCCTCCCGCTGATGAGAGATCAGAAGCGCAAGTGGTTGAAGTTGTTGAAGAAATCTTCGAAAGCTTCTGAAAATAATCACTTGACAGCAAATGAGGCTGCTGTAGAATGCGCGCCTCGGTTGAGACGAAAGCTCTTAACCAACCGCTCTTTAACAACTGAATCAAGCAATTCGTGTGGGTGCTTGTGGAGTCAGACTGATAGTCAACAAGATTATCAGCATCACAAGTTACTCCGCGAGAAATCAAAGATGTAACCAACGATTGCTGAGCCAAGTTTAGGGTTTCTTAAAAACCCAAAGATGTTTGAACTGAAGAGTTTGATCATGGCTCAGATTGAACGCTGGCGGCAGGCCTAACACATGCAAGTCGAGCGGTAGAGAGAAGCTTGCTTCTCTTGAGAGCGGCGGACGGGTGAGTAATGCCTAGGAATCTGCCTGGTAGTGGGGGATAACGTTCGGAAACGGACGCTAATACCGCATACGTCCTACGGGAGAAAGCAGGGGACCTTCGGGCCTTGCGCTATCAGATGAGCCTAGGTCGGATTAGCTAGTTGGTGGGGTAATGGCTCACCAAGGCGACGATCCGTAACTGGTCTGAGAGGATGATCAGTCACACTGGAACTGAGACACGGTCCAGACTCCTACGGGAGGCAGCAGTGGGGAATATTGGACAATGGGCGAAAGCCTGATCCAGCCATGCCGCGTGTGTGAAGAAGGTCTTCGGATTGTAAAGCACTTTAAGTTGGGAGGAAGGGTTGTAGATTAATACTCTGCAATTTTGACGTTACCGACAGAATAAGCACCGGCTAACTCTGTGCCAGCAGCCGCGGTAATACAGAGGGTGCAAGCGTTAATCGGAATTACTGGGCGTAAAGCGCGCGTAGGTGGTTTGTTAAGTTGGATGTGAAATCCCCGGGCTCAACCTGGGAACTGCATTCAAAACTGACTGACTAGAGTATGGTAGAGGGTGGTGGAATTTCCTGTGTAGCGGTGAAATGCGTAGATATAGGAAGGAACACCAGTGGCGAAGGCGACCACCTGGACTGATACTGACACTGAGGTGCGAAAGCGTGGGGAGCAAACAGGATTAGATACCCTGGTAGTCCACGCCGTAAACGATGTCAACTAGCCGTTGGGAGCCTTGAGCTCTTAGTGGCGCAGCTAACGCATTAAGTTGACCGCCTGGGGAGTACGGCCGCAAGGTTAAAACTCAAATGAATTGACGGGGGCCCGCACAAGCGGTGGAGCATGTGGTTTAATTCGAAGCAACGCGAAGAACCTTACCAGGCCTTGACATCCAATGAACTTTCTAGAGATAGATTGGTGCCTTCGGGAACATTGAGACAGGTGCTGCATGGCTGTCGTCAGCTCGTGTCGTGAGATGTTGGGTTAAGTCCCGTAACGAGCGCAACCCTTGTCCTTAGTTACCAGCACGTAATGGTGGGCACTCTAAGGAGACTGCCGGTGACAAACCGGAGGAAGGTGGGGATGACGTCAAGTCATCATGGCCCTTACGGCCTGGGCTACACACGTGCTACAATGGTCGGTACAGAGGGTTGCCAAGCCGCGAGGTGGAGCTAATCCCAGAAAACCGATCGTAGTCCGGATCGCAGTCTGCAACTCGACTGCGTGAAGTCGGAATCGCTAGTAATCGCGAATCAGAATGTCGCGGTGAATACGTTCCCGGGCCTTGTACACACCGCCCGTCACACCATGGGAGTGGGTTGCACCAGAAGTAGCTAGTCTAACCTTCGGGAGGACGGTTACCACGGTGTGATTCATGACTGGGGTGAAGTCGTAACAAGGTAGCCGTAGGGGAACCTGCGGCTGGATCACCTCCTTAATCGACGACATCAGCTGCTCCATAAGTTCCCACACGAATTGCTTGATTCATTGAAGAAGACGATAAGAAGCAGCCCGAAATTGGGTCTGTAGCTCAGTTGGTTAGAGCGCACCCCTGATAAGGGTGAGGTCGGCAGTTCGAATCTGCCCAGACCCACCAATTTTGTGTGGGAAACGCCTGTAGAAATACGGGGCCATAGCTCAGCTGGGAGAGCGCCTGCCTTGCACGCAGGAGGTCAACGGTTCGATCCCGTTTGGCTCCACCACTACTGCTTCTGTTTGTATAAAGCTTAGAAATGAGCATTCCATCGCTGTGATGGTGAATGTTGATTTCTAGTCTTTGACTAGTTCGTTCTTTAAAAATTTGGGTATGTGATAGAAAGATAGACTGAACGTTACTTTCACTGGTAACGGATCAGGCTAAGGTAAAATTTGTGAGTTCTCTTAACTGAGAAATTCGAATTTTCGGCGAATGTCGTCTTCACAGTATAACCAGATTGCTTGGGGTTATATGGTCAAGTGAAGAAGCGCATACGGTGGATGCCTTGGCAGTCAGAGGCGATGAAAGACGTGGTAGCCTGCGAAAAGCTTCGGGGAGTCGGCAAACAGACTTTGATCCGGAGATGTCTGAATGGGGGAACCCAGCCATCATAAGATGGTTATCTTGTACTGAATACATAGGTGCAAGAGGCGAACCAGGGGAACTGAAACATCTAAGTACCCTGAGGAAAAGAAATCAACCGAGATTCCCTTAGTAGTGGCGAGCGAACGGGGACTAGCCCTTAAGTGGCTTTGAGATTAGCGGAACGCTCTGGAAAGTGCGGCCATAGTGGGTGATAGCCCTGTACGCGAAAATCTCTTAGTCATGAAATCGAGTAGGACGGAGCACGAGAAACTTTGTCTGAATATGGGGGGACCATCCTCCAAGGCTAAATACTACTGACTGACCGATAGTGAACTAGTACCGTGAGGGAAAGGCGAAAAGAACCCCGGAGAGGGGAGTGAAATAGATCCTGAAACCGTATGCGTACAAGCAGTGGGAGCCCACTTTGTTGGGTGACTGCGTACCTTTTGTATAATGGGTCAGCGACTTATTTTCAGTGGCGAGCTTAACCGAATAGGGGAGGCGTAGCGAAAGCGAGTCTTAATAGGGCGTCTAGTCGCTGGGAATAGACCCGAAACCGGGCGATCTATCCATGGGCAGGTTGAAGGTTGGGTAACACTAACTGGAGGACCGAACCGACTACCGTTGAAAAGTTAGCGGATGACCTGTGGATCGGAGTGAAAGGCTAATCAAGCTCGGAGATAGCTGGTTCTCCTCGAAAGCTATTTAGGTAGCGCCTCATGTATCACTGTAGGGGGTAGAGCACTGTTTCGGCTAGGGGGTCATCCCGACTTACCAAACCGATGCAAACTCCGAATACCTACAAGTGCCGAGCATGGGAGACACACGGCGGGTGCTAACGTCCGTCGTGAAAAGGGAAACAACCCAGACCGTCAGCTAAGGTCCCAAAGTTATGGTTAAGTGGGAAACGATGTGGGAAGGCTTAGACAGCTAGGAGGTTGGCTTAGAAGCAGCCACCCTTTAAAGAAAGCGTAATAGCTCACTAGTCGAGTCGGCCTGCGCGGAAGATGTAACGGGGCTCAAACCATACACCGAAGCTACGGGTATCACGTAAGTGATGCGGTAGAGGAGCGTTCTGTAAGCCTGTGAAGGTGAGTTGAGAAGCTTGCTGGAGGTATCAGAAGTGCGAATGCTGACATGAGTAACGACAATGGGTGTGAAAAACACCCACGCCGAAAGACCAAGGTTTCCTGCGCAACGTTAATCGACGCAGGGTTAGTCGGTCCCTAAGGCGAGGCTGAAAAGCGTAGTCGATGGAAAACAGGTTAATATTCCTGTACTTCTGGTTATTGCGATGGAGGGACGGAGAAGGCTAGGCCAGCTTGGCGTTGGTTGTCCAAGTTTAAGGTGGTAGGCTGGAATCTTAGGTAAATCCGGGATTCTAAGGCCGAGAGCTGATGACGAGTTATCTTTTAGATGACGAAGTGGTTGATGCCATGCTTCCAAGAAAAGCTTCTAAGCTTCAGGTAACCAGGAACCGTACCCCAAACCGACACAGGTGGTTGGGTAGAGAATACCAAGGCGCTTGAGAGAACTCGGGTGAAGGAACTAGGCAAAATGGCACCGTAACTTCGGGAGAAGGTGCGCCGGTGAGGGTGAAGGACTTGCTCCGTAAGCTCATGCCGGTCGAAGATACCAGGCCGCTGCGACTGTTTATTAAAAACACAGCACTCTGCAAACACGAAAGTGGACGTATAGGGTGTGACGCCTGCCCGGTGCCGGAAGGTTAATTGATGGGGTTAGCTAACGCGAAGCTCTTGATCGAAGCCCCGGTAAACGGCGGCCGTAACTATAACGGTCCTAAGGTAGCGAAATTCCTTGTCGGGTAAGTTCCGACCTGCACGAATGGCGTAACGATGGCGGCGCTGTCTCCACCCGAGACTCAGTGAAATTGAAATCGCTGTGAAGATGCAGTGTATCCGCGGCTAGACGGAAAGACCCCGTGAACCTTTACTATAGCTTTGCACTGGACTTTGAATTTGCTTGTGTAGGATAGGTGGGAGGCTTTGAAGCGTGGACGCCAGTCTGCGTGGAGCCAACCTTGAAATACCACCCTGGCAACTTTGAGGTTCTAACTCAGGTCCGTTATCCGGATCGAGGACAGTGTATGGTGGGTAGTTTGACTGGGGCGGTCTCCTCCTAAAGAGTAACGGAGGAGTACGAAGGTGCGCTCAGACCGGTCGGAAATCGGTCGTAGAGTATAAAGGCAAAAGCGCGCTTGACTGCGAGACAGACACGTCGAGCAGGTACGAAAGTAGGTCTTAGTGATCCGGTGGTTCTGTATGGAAGGGCCATCGCTCAACGGATAAAAGGTACTCCGGGGATAACAGGCTGATACCGCCCAAGAGTTCATATCGACGGCGGTGTTTGGCACCTCGATGTCGGCTCATCACATCCTGGGGCTGAAGCCGGTCCCAAGGGTATGGCTGTTCGCCATTTAAAGTGGTACGCGAGCTGGGTTTAGAACGTCGTGAGACAGTTCGGTCCCTATCTGCCGTGGACGTTTGAGATTTGAGAGGGGCTGCTCCTAGTACGAGAGGACCGGAGTGGACGAACCTCTGGTGTTCCGGTTGTCACGCCAGTGGCATTGCCGGGTAGCTATGTTCGGAATAGATAACCGCTGAAAGCATCTAAGCGGGAAACTAGCCTCAAGATGAGATCTCACTGGGACCTTGAGTCCCCTGAAGGGCCGTCGAAGACTACGACGTTGATAGGTTGGGTGTGTAAGCGCTGTGAGGCGTTGAGCTAACCAATACTAATTGCCCGTGAGGCTTGACCATATAACACCCAAGCAATTTGACTACTCTAACGAGCATCAGATTGCGGTGTGTGAAGACGAAATGAACCGAAAGTTCGAAGCTCACAAAACACCGACAACTGTCACATACCCAATTTGCTGAAGCGAGGCCAGCTGGTCACGACTCAGTACCCGAATTTCTTGACGACCATAGAGCATTGGAACCACCTGATCCCATCCCGAACTCAGTAGTGAAACGATGCATCGCCGATGGTAGTGTGGGGTTTCCCCATGTGAGAGTAGGTCATCGTCAAGATTAAATTCCGAAACCCCAATTGCGAAAGCAGTTGGGGTTTTGTTTTGGGCGCTCGGAAAGTGTCCACCCTGTCCCCGCGCACCTGTCAGCCATGTGTCCGGCCTGTACACCACAGTGCTAAAGTCCACCCCTCGATTTTGCTTTTCCCAAGGAAACCGTTATGCCGGACGCAACGTCCCTCAGCGCTGGATTCATGGTGGTCCACGGCAATCGCCTGGACGAACTGCGTAGCCTGGTGGTCAGTTGGATGCGCCGCTACCCACTGGCGCCTTTGGAAAACGAAATCGCCCTGGTACAAAGCAACGGTATCGCCCAATGGCTCAAGCTGGCCCTGGCCGAAGATCCGGAAGAAGACGATATGGGCGGTTGTGGCATTGCTGCTGCAATCGACGTGCAACTGCCTGGCAGCTTCATGTGGCAGCTCTACCGCATGGTCCTGGGCCGTGACGAAATCCCTCCGAAATCCCTGCTCGATAAAGCCCCGCTGACCTGGCGCCTCATGCGCCTGTTACCCGAGCTGATTGACCAGCCGCACTTCGAGCCTTTGCAACGCTTTTTGACTCAAGACACCGACCTGCGCAAACGCTACCAACTTGCCGAGCGCCTGGCTGACTTGTTCGACCAATACCAGGTCTACCGCGCTGATTGGCTGGAGGATTGGGCCGCAGGCCGCCACCAACTACGCAATGGTCGAGGCGAATCCAAACCGCTCGACCCTGCCAATTGCTGGCAAGCCGAATTATGGCGTGCGTTGTTGCTGGATGTGGGAGCAGAGGGCATGGCCCAAAGTCGAGCCGGCGTTCACCAACGCTTTATCGAACGTATCAATAGCCTTGAAAAAGCGCCGTCCGGCTTGCCTTCCCGGGTGATTGTCTTTGGCATTTCATCGTTACCGGCCCAGGCATTGGAAGCGCTGGCGGGTCTGGCCCGTTTCAGCCAAGTCCTGCTTTGCGTGCATAACCCTTGCCGCCACCACTGGTCCGACATTGTCGCCGACAAGGACCTGCTGCGAAACGAATACAAACGCCAGGCGCGCAAAGCCGGTATGCCGGTCATCATCGACCCCCAAACCCTACATCAGCACGCCCATCCGTTGCTCGCCGCGTGGGGCAAGCAAGGCCGTGATTACATCAGCCTGCTGGACAGCTACGATGACCCCAACAGCTATCGGGCCGCATTCCGTGACGGTCGCATCGACCTGTTCAGCGACAGTGAACCCACCACGCTGCTCAACCAGCTCCAGGACGATATCCTCGAACTGCGCCCGCTGAATGAAACTCGTGAGCTGTGGCCCCCTGTTGACTTGGAGCACGATGCTTCGATCCGCTTCCACATTGCCCACAGCGCCCAGCGCGAAGTGGAGATCCTCCACGACCAATTGCTCCAACGCTTCAGCGCCGAACCAACTTTGCGCCCCCGGGACATCATCGTCATGGTCCCCGACGTCGACAGCTACGCGCCACACATTCGCGCAGTCTTCGGCCAGCTCGAACGAAATGATCCACGCTTCATTCCTTTCACGCTTACCGACCAAGGCCAGCGCGGCCGCGACCCTCTGCTGATCGCCGTCGAGCACCTGCTGAAACTTCCCGACAGCCGTTTCCCCGTCAGCGAGATCCTCGACCTGCTCGACGTGCCCGCCCTGCGCGAACGTTTCGCTATCAAAGAGCGCGACTTGCCCACCTTGCATCGCTGGATCGAAGGCGCCGGCATCCGCTGGGGCCTGAATGCTGAGCAACGCGCTGGTTTAGGCCTACCCACAGAGCTGGAACAAAACAGCTGGCGATTCGGCTTGCGTCGTATGCTGCTGGGCTACGCTGTGGGCACCGGCATGGCCTGTAATGGGATTGAGCCCTACGATGAAATCGGCGGCCTTGATGCGGCATTGATCGGCCCGCTGGTCGCCTTGCTCGACGCCTTGAGCGATGCCCACCAGGCGTTGTCCCAACCCGCCTCCCCCCAAGCCTGGGGCGAGCGACTGCAACGCTTGATGCAGCTGTTTTTCCTGCCCAGCAGTGAGCACGATGACTACCTGCTAGGTCAGCTCGAACAACTAAGAGAGACGTGGCTGGAAACCTGCGAGTCCGTTGGCTTGCAGGACGAGTTACCGCTTACCGTGGTCCGTGAGGCGTGGTTGGCCGGACTGGATCAGGGGCGCCTGTCCCAACGCTTCCTAGCGGGAGCTGTCAATTTTTGTACCCTCATGCCCATGCGTGCAATCCCGTTCAAGCTGGTCTGTCTGCTCGGCATGAATGATGGTGATTACCCGCGGGCCCAGCCGCCCCTGGACTTCGACCTGATGGGCAGCGACTACCGCCCCGGTGACCGTTCACGCCGCGAAGACGACCGCTACTTACTGCTTGAAGCGCTGCTCTCGGCCCGCGGCCAGCTATATATCAGCTGGGTAGGGCGCAGCATCCGCGATAACAGCGATCGCCCAGCCTCGGTGTTGATTGGTCAACTGCGCGATCACCTCGCCAGCGGCTGGCAGCACGCCAAAACCGATACACCGCTGATTGACGCAATGACCCAGGAACATCCTCTGCAGCCCTTCAGTGCCCGCTACTTTCACGAAGGCGATCCGCTGTTCAGTTATGCCCGCGAATGGCAATTGCTGCATGAAACCCCGGTCGCCGCCGGCCCAGAAAATACGCTGGCGCAACACCAACAGGACGAGCCGCTGAGTCTTGGCCAGTTGCAGGACTTCCTACGTAATCCGGTTAAACACTTCTTCAGCCAGCGCCTGAAAGTGTTCTTTGAAGCTGCCGAAGCGCCCCTGGCCGACGAAGAGCCCTTCGTGCTGGACGCACTGCAACGCTACAGCCTCAGTGACAGCCTGCTGAGCGCCGCACTGACCCAACCCGATCACCTCGATCAGGCCCTCAATGCCCAGGCGCTGCGCCTGCAAGGCAGCGGACTACTGCCGATGGTCGGTTTCGGTGAGTGCCTGCGTAACGAACTGATCGAGCCATTGCCTGACCTGGTGCAGCGCTATCAACACCTTCTGGCCCTTTGGCCAACCCCGCATACCGCTGCTGAACCGATCAGTTTTGAGTATCAGGGCATCCAGCTGGAAGGTTGGATCAGCGGCCTGCATCGACGCAGTGATGGCGGTTTGTTAAGTGTCACCACCATCCCCAACAGCATTGGCTCAATCAAGAGCCGCAAGTGGCATCGCCTGATCCGACCCTGGGTCAATCATGTGGTGGCCTGCGCCTGTGGCCTGCCATTGAGCACCGGCCTGGTGGCAAGTGATGACACCTTGCTGCTGGCTCCGCTGGACAAGCCCATTGCGCAGGAAATCCTTGGCAACCTGCTGCTGGCCTGGCACACCGGCATGAGCACGCCGCTACCCGTCGCGGTGAAAACCGCCTTTGCCTGGCTCGGCCAGACCGATCCCGTCAAGGCCCAGGCCGCGGCCAGCAAAGCCTACGAAGGCGATGGCATCACCACCGACGGCGAACGCCGCGAAACGCCCGCGCTCACGCGGCAATTTCCCGACTACGCCGCCTTGGTTGCCAGCGAAGAGTTCGAAGGCTGGTGCGAAACCCTGTATCGCCCACTGCTCAACGCCCCGTGGCGATCACTCACCAGCGCGGAGGCCGGCTCATGATCGGCAAATCCCTGGCCCTGGCATTCCCGCTCAAAGGCAGCCAGTTGATCGAGGCCAGTGCCGGCACTGGCAAGACGTTTACCATCTCCGCCTTGTACCTGCGCCTGGTGCTTGGCCACGGCGGTGATGAGTCCGGTTTCGGGCGCGAACTGCTGCCGCCACAAATCCTCGTGGTGACGTTCACCGACGCCGCTACCAAAGAGCTGCGGGAGCGCATCCGCATCCGCTTGGCCGAGGCCGCGCGTTTCTTTCGCGACGAAATCGAGCAGCCCGATGCGTTGATCGCCGACCTGCGCGATCAGTACCCCCCGGAGCAGTGGCCCGCCTGCGCCAACCGCCTGGACATCGCCGCGCAATGGATGGATGAAGCCGCCGTCTCGACTATCCACAGCTGGTGCCAGCGCATGCTGCGTGAACACGCCTTCGACAGCGGCAGCTTGTTCACCCAGACCCTTGAAACCGACCATAGCGACCTGCTGGGCGAAGTGCTGCGCGACTACTGGCGGCTGTTCTGCTACCCGATGCACGACGACGCGCTCAACTGGGTGCGCAGCCATTGGGGCGGCCCCGCTGCACTGATGCCGCGAGTGCGTGCGCTGTTCGGCAGTGAACGACCCACCGATGAAAGTCGTGAGCCGGCGGAGCTGATCAACGCCTGCCTGCAAGAACGTCGCGCAGCGCTGGTAAGCCTCAAGGCGCCTTGGCAACAATGGGCCGTCGAGCTGCGGGATATCTGCCTGCAAGCTGTTGCGGCCAAAGCTGTCGATGGTCGCAAAATGCAAGCGCGCTACTTCGAACCCTGGTTCGAGAAGATCAGCGCCTGGGCCGCTGATGAAGCTCTGGAACAACTGGACATCGGCACCGGCTTCACGCGCCTGACGCCCGACGGCATGGCCGAAGCCTGGAAAGGTGAGCCGCCGCAGCACCCAGGGATCGAGGCCATGGCGAGCCTCAAAGCCAGCCTCGACGCCTTGCCAACACCAGACGCAGCGGTGTTGCAACATGCTGCCGGCTGGGTCGGCAAACGCTTCGAAGAAGAAAAGCGTCGCCGCGCAGAGATGGGCTTCGACGACATGCTGATTCGCCTCAACGCGGCCCTTCAAGCCGACGGGGGCGAGCGCCTGGCCAGTGTGATCCGTGAGCAATTCCCGGTGGCGCTCATTGATGAGTTCCAAGACACCGACCCTGTGCAATACAGCATCTTCGACAGCATCTACCGCATCGAGGAGAACCACCTCGACAGTGGCCTGTTCCTGATCGGCGATCCCAAGCAGGCGATCTACGCCTTCCGCGGCGCCGACATCTACACCTACCTGCGCGCCCGGCAGTCCACCACCGGCCGTCATCACACCCTGGGCACCAATTTCCGTTCCAGCCATGCGATGGTAGAGGCGGTGAACCATGTGTTCCAGCGGGCTGAAACCGGCCGGGGGGCGTTCCTGTTTCGCGAGTCCAATGGCGAGAATCCAGTGCCGTTCCACCCGGTATTGTCCCAGGGTCGCAAAGAACAGTTGCAGGTCGACGGCCAGACGCTGCCGGCCATGAACCTTTGGCACCTGCCCACCGACCAGCCGATTTCCAACGCGCTTTATCGCCAACAACTGGCTGCTGCCTGTGCCACGCAGATCGTCGCGCTGCTCAACGGCGGGCAGCAAGGCACGACGGGGTTTGTCACGAAAGACAGTTTCACCGGTGTGCTGCCCTCAAACATCGCCATCCTCGTGCGCGACGGCAAGGAAGCCCAGGCCGTACGTGCTGAACTGGCCAGCCGTGGCGTGCGTAGCGTGTACCTGTCGGATAAAGACTCGGTGTTCGCCGCCCAGGAAGCCCACGACCTGTTGGCATGGCTCAAGGCGTGCGCCGAGCCGGATGTCGAGCGCCCGCTACGCGCTGCCCTTGCCTGCGTCACCTTGAACCTGTCGTTGGCGGAACTGGAGCGCCTGAACCAGGACGAATTGGCGTGGGAATCCCGCGTTATGCAGTTCCGGGGTTACCGCTCGATCTGGCGTACCCAAGGCGTGCTGCCGATGCTGCGCCGCCTGCTCCACGACTTCAAGTTGCCGCAAACCCTCATCGCCCGCAGTGATGGCGAGCGTGTGCTGACCAACCTGTTGCACCTCAGTGAGTTGTTGCAACAAGCCGCGTCGGAACTCGATGGTGAACAGGCGTTGATCCGTCATCTGGCCGAACACTTGGCGCTGTCGGGCCAGGCTGGCGAAGAGCAGATCCTGCGGCTGGAAAGCGATGAGCAACTGGTCAAGGTGGTGACCATCCACAAATCCAAAGGCCTGGAATACGACTTGGTGTTCCTGCCGTTCATCTGCTCGGCCAAACCGGTGGATGGCAGTCGCTTGCCGCTGCATTACCACGATGAACAGGGTAAGTCCCAAGTGAGCCTGCGGCCGACGGCCGAGCTGATTGCCCAGGCCGATGATGAGCGCCTGGCCGAAGACCTGCGCTTGTTCTACGTGGCGTTGACCCGCGCCAAACACGCGTGCTGGCTGGGCATCGCCGACCTCAAGCGCGGCAATAACAGCAGTTCGGTTTTGCACCTCTCGGCCTTGGGCTATCTGCTGGGCGCCGGTGCGTCGCTAGGCGAATCCGCCGACCTGGCGCGCTGGCTGTTGGACTTGCAGCAAGGCTGCCCGGCCATCAGTTATGCACCTGTGCCAGATGCGCAAGACATCCTGTTCCACCCGCCACGCAATGAAGCGACCCTGCTGGCGCCGTTGCTGCCTAAGCGCAAGGCTGCGGAAAACTGGTGGATCGCTTCCTACAGCGCCTTGCGCATTGGCGACAGCATGAGCGCCGCCAGCCTCGAAGCACCGGAAAGCCCGCAGGCCCAGAAGCTGTTCGACGACGAACGCCTCGACCCGGATGCACCACGGGAAGTGGCGGCGTCCGGCGGTGACATTCACCGTTTCCCACGCGGCCCTAATCCAGGCACCTTCCTTCACGGGTTATTGGAGTGGGCCGGTGAAGAGGGTTTCAACGTGACGCCTGAGGCGATCGAAAAAGCCGTGGGCGCACGCTGTAATCGCCGCAACTGGGAGGGCTGGATCGTCACCCTCAGCGGCTGGCTGGGTCATCTGCTGCAAACGCCGCTGCCCCTGTGCAACGACCACGTCACCCTCAGCGGCCTGAAGCAGTACCAGATCGAAATGGAATTCTGGTTCGCCAGCCACAAGGTCGATGTGCTCGCCCTCGACAAGCTGGTGTGCCAGCACACCCACGGCGGTGTCTCCCGCGTGGCCGCTGAGCCGGTGTTGCTCAACGGTATGTTCAAGGGTTTTATCGACCTGACGTTCGAGCATGATGGCCGCTACTACGTGGCGGACTACAAATCCAACTGGCTCGGTCCCGACGATTCAGCCTACACCGTTGATGCCATGGAGCATTCGATCCTCGAGCATCGGTACGACCTGCAATACGTACTTTACCTGCTGGCCCTGCATCGTCAGCTCAAGGCACGCCTGCCGGATTACGATTACGACCAGCACGTCGGCGGCGCTCTGTACCTGTTCCTGCGCGGTACCCAGTCGGTGAGCCAGGGCGCGTATTTCACCCGGCCCCCCCGTGAGCTGATCGAGGGGCTGGACCTGTTGTTCCAAGGCAAGCCTATCCCGCCCAAGGTTGAGCCCGCCTGGGAACAAGGAGTGCTGCTATGAACCTGTCGCCGTTACCGCTGGAAGAGCTGGCGCCCCTGAGCCGCGCCGCCGACCTGCTGCAACTGTTGGAGCGTTGGGTCGACCGTGGCTGGTTGCGTGCCTTGGACAAAGCCTTCGTCGGCTTCCTGCATGAGCTTGATCCACAGGCCGATCCTCTGGTGCTGTTGGCGGCCGCCTTGACCAGCCATCAGTTGGGTCATGGTCACGTCTGTCTGGATTTGTTCGAAACCCTCAAGGCCCCGGACTTCGCCCTGTCACTGCCGCCCGAGGGCGACCCGCACACCGGCGCCATGCTGCTGCCGTCGCAGCTGCTGCATGGCCTGGACGGCGCTCATTGGTGTCATGCCCTGGCGTCCAGCCAACTGGTCGCGCTGGCGGTCGAGGGCAGCGCAGCCGCCCAGAGCCGACCGTTGGTGTTGTCCGGCAAGCGCCTGTACCTGCGCCGCTACTGGACCTACGAGCGGCGTATCGACAGTGCCTTGCGTCAGCGTCTTGCGAGCGTGGAGAGCGTTGCCGATGATCTACCGCAGCGCCTCAATCGCCTGTTCGATCAACCGGCTCCGGATGGCGTGATCGACTGGCAAAAACTCGCCTGTGCCCTGGCGACCCGCGGCCCATTCAGCATCGTCACCGGCGGCCCCGGCACCGGCAAGACCACCACGGTGGTGCGCCTGCTCGCGCTGTTGCAAGCGCCCGCTGTGGAGTCCAACAACCCGTTGCGTATCCGCCTGGCCGCGCCCACCGGTAAAGCCGCCGCGCGCCTGACCGAATCCATCAGCCAGCAAGTGCTGTCGCTGACAGTGGCCGACAACGTGCGGGAAAAAATCCCCACTCAGGTCACCACTGTCCACCGTCTGCTGGGCAGCCGCCCGGGAACCCGACATTTCCGTCATCACCTGGGTAACCCGTTACCTCTGGATGTGCTGGTGGTGGATGAGGCCTCGATGATCGACCTGGAAATGATGGCCAACCTGCTCGACGCCTTGCCGGCCCATGCACGCCTGATACTGCTGGGCGACAAGGACCAACTGGCATCGGTGGAAGCGGGAGCCGTACTCGGCGACTTGTGCCGCGATGCCGAAGCCGGCTGGTACAGCCCGCAAACGCGCCAATGGTTGCAAGCGGTCAGCGGCGAAGACCTCAGTACCAGTGGCCTGCAAGAAGACCTCGATGGCAGTCATCCCCTGGCCCAGCAAGTAGTGATGCTGCGCTATTCGCGCCGCTTCGGTGAGGGCAGCGGCATCGGCCAACTGGCGCGTTGGGTTAACCAGCAAAACGCCGAAGAGGCCCGCCAGCTGTTGGCCGCACGCCGCCACGACGACCTCTTCTGCGTCAGCCTCAAGGGTGAACATGACCACGCACTTGAGCGTCTGGTTCTGGACGGGCAGGGCGAGGGTGCCCAAGGTTATCGCTACTATCTGAACCTGCTGCAATCGGCACGTCCATCGCTGGATACGCGGCGGGACGACCCTGCCTGGACCCATTGGGCGCAACAGTTGCTGCAAGCCTTCGACGCGTTCCAGCTGCTTTGCGCCGTACGCAAGGGCCCTTGGGGCGTTGAAGGGCTCAACCTGCGCATCACCGCGGCGCTGCGCAAAGTGCGCCTGATCGAAGGCGATGAGCATTGGTACGAAGGCCGTCCGGTGCTGATGACCCGTAACGATTACGGCCTGGGCCTGATGAACGGCGACATCGGCATCGCGCTGAAATTGCCCGAAAGCGACGGTGGCCCCCAGGTGCTGCGCGTGGCCTTTCCGCGTAACGATGGCCAGGGCGGCGTGCGCTTTGTATTGCCCAGCCGGCTCAATGACGTGGAAACCGTCTTCGCAATGACCGTGCACAAATCCCAGGGCTCTGAGTTCACCCATACCGCACTGATCTTGCCGGATGCGCTCAATCCGGTGCTGACCAAAGAGTTGATCTACACCGGTATTACCCGCGCCAAGCGCTGGTTCAGCCTGATCGAGCCGCGCAGCGGCGTGTTTGAGGAGGCCGTGCGCCGCAAGGTCAAACGCTTGAGCGGGCTGATGCTGGAATTGGATGCCGTGCCTGAAAAAACTGACTGATAGGTCATGCAATATTTCTTATTCAGCTGTCTGATTTTTCTGAAAAAATAGTGCGCCCCCCGCAAACCGTGTTTCGTGGGGTTTTCCGCCGCTGTGCTATCGTTGCGGCATCACCTTGGAAAAACACCTGAGAGAATTGCTGCATGAACGTGGCTGGCTCGCCCACTGAGCGTAGTTTGAGCTGGAGACGCATGTTACTGGTGGCGGTTCTGTGCCTGCTGGTGACGCCTCTATGGGCACAGACCCAAAGCCTTGCCGAGCAGCGTGCCCAGGCGGTTACCCAAGTGGTGCTCGGTATCCTCAGCTACGCCCGATGGCCGGTAGAGCCTGCGCAGTTGCGGCTGTGCGTTGTCGGGCCGACCCAATACACAGACGACCTGGTCAAAGGCACCACCCAGGCTACCGGCCGTCCGGTGCTGGTGCGGCGCCTGCTGGTCGATCATCCCGACATCGTCAACGCCTGCGACGCCGTCTACATCGGCAAGCTCACCGCGGACGAACGCAGCCGCTTGTTCACCTCACTGATTGGCCACCCGGTACTCAGCATCAGCGAAGGCGGCGACCAATGCACGGTGGGCAGTCTGTTCTGCCTGCGAGTGAGCGATGAGCAAGTATCGTTCGAGGTCAACCTGGATTCCGTCGCCCGCAGCGGCGTGCGCATCCACCCCAGCGTGTTGCAGTTATCTCGCCGTCGAGCGCCAGGGTCATGAGCGGCACTAAGGTGCGGCCGACCCTGCGCTCGGTGATTGCCCGTGGGCATATGATCCTGGCCCTGGTGGCGGTCACCCTGGCCAGTGTGTCCCTGACCCTGCTCGGCGTACTTGCCCTACGGGTCTACGCCGAGCACAACCTGCATCTGATCGCCCGTTCCATCAATTACACCGTGGAAGCGGCGGTGGTGTTCAATGACAGCGCGGCGGCTACCGAAGCCCTGAGCCTGATTGCCTCCACCGAGGAAGTGGCCCAGGCGGAAGTTTTCGATATCAATGGCAAGTTGCTGGCGCGATGGGTACGCCCGGAAACCGGCATGTTGTCACGTGTCGAGCTGCAAATAGCGCACGCCCTGCTTGAACAGCCCATCAGCCAACCGATCCTGCGCCAAGGGCAAACCGTGGGCAGCATTCACCTGGTCGGCCACGGTGGCAGTCTATTGCGCTTCTTGCTCAGCGGCCTGGTCGGGATTCTGATCTGTACCGCCCTCAGCGCCTGGGTGGCCTTGCACTTGTCACGGCGTCTGTTGAATGGCATCACCGTGCCACTGCAACGCCTGGCCGCTGTGGCCCACGCAGCCCGCAGCGAGCGTGACTTCGACCGCCGCGTTCCCTCCGCGCAGATCGCCGAACTCGACAGCCTGGGCAGCGACTTCAACGCCTTGCTTGGCGAGATGGAAGCCTGGCAGAGCCACTTGCAAAGCGAGAACGAAACCCTGGCTCACCAAGCCAGCCACGACAGCCTCACCGGCCTGCCCAACCGCGCGTTCTTCGAAGGCCGGTTGATCCGTGCCTTGCGCAGCGCAGCCAAGGTCAACGAGCAAGTGGCGGTGCTGTTTCTCGACAGTGACCGCTTCAAAGACATCAACGACAGGTTCGGCCACGCCGCCGGCGATGCCGTACTGGTAGCCGTTGCCGATCGCGTGCGTGCGCAACTGCGCGAGGATGACCTGGTGGCGCGCCTGGGGGGCGATGAATTTGCGGTGTTGCTGGCGCCCCTGCACAAGGCCGAAGACGCCCAGCGCATCGCCGACAAGATCATTGCCAGCATGGACGTGGCGATCCCACTGCCTGGGGAGACCCAGGTATTGACCTCCCTCAGTATTGGCATTGCCATTTATCCCGATCATGGCGCCACTCCCGGCACCTTGCTCAACGCCGCCGATGCGGCGATGTACCAGGCCAAACGACTGTCCTCGGGCGGCCAGCAAACGGCGGAGTCGGAGCGCCCCGTCGTCAATGTTCAACACAGGAGTTGATTCCCTTGTTCGCTAATACACGCGGTTTATTTATTTCCTTACTCGTTGCTTTCCTGGCCCTCAGCGGCTGCCAGACGCCACCGCCCAAGGGCCTGACCCCGGCGCAAGTCGCCGTGCTCAAACAACAAGGCTTCGAGCTGACCGACGAGGGCTGGGCCTTCGGCCTGTCTGGCAAAGTGCTGTTTGGCAGCGACGTTGAAGCCCTCAACAAACCCAGCACCGACATCGTTGAGCGCATCGGCAGCGCCCTGGTTGGCGCAGGCATCGAGCGCGTGCGCGTTGACGGCCACACCGACGCTTCCGGCAAAGAACCCTACAACGTGGCGCTGTCCCTGCGCCGCGCCAAAAGCGTGGGCAACGTGCTGACCCGCGTGGGTATGAAAGAAGAGAACGTCCAACTGCGCGGCCTGGGCAGCAGCGAGCCGGTGGCATCGAATACGACAACGGCAGGCCGAACCGAGAATCGGCGGGTATCGATCGTGGTGATCGCGGACTAAGGCAATTCACCCGCCTCAACCTGAAATACATTCAAAATGTGGGAGGGGGCTTGCTCCCGATGGCGGTGTGTCAGTCAGCACATTCAGTGACTGACACACCGCCATCGGGAGCAAGTCGAATCGTCGCACCGCCCCTCCCACATCTGTTTTGCGGTGTGTTCAATCGGCAAACCGCATCTCCCGCGTCTCCCCCATCAACAACCCCTGATTCTGCTCCGTCACCTCCCTGATGTAATCCCACAACAACGTAATCCGCTTCAACTTGCGCAAATCCTCCCGGCAATACATCCAGAACTGCCGCGTAATCGCAATCTGCTCGCCCAGCACGGGTAACAGGCGCGGATCCTGCGCCGCCAAAAAACACGGCAATATCGCCATCGACCGCCCTTGCTGTGCCGCCACGTACTGCGCGATCACGCTGGTACTGCGCAAACTGGCGCTGGCGCCTGGCACGACGTTGGCCAAGTACAGCAACTCCGAACTGAACGCCAGGTCATCCACATAGCTGATAAACGGGTGCTCGGCCAAATCCGCGGGTTTGCGGATCGGCGGGTGTTGGTCGAGGTAATCCTGGGTCGCGTAAAGCTGCAGTTTGTAGTCGCATAGTTTGCAGCACACATAGGGCCCGTGCTCCGGGCGTTCCAGGGCGATGACGATGTCGGCTTCGCGCTTGGACAGGCTGATGAAGTGCGGCAGCGGCAGGATATCTACTGAGATCGCAGGATAGGTGTCGACGAAATGGCTCAATTGCGGGGTGACGAAGAAGCTACCGAAGCCTTCGGTGCAGCCCATGCGCACGTGGCCGGACAGCGCCACGCCGGAGCCGGAGACTTGTTCGCAGGCCATGTGCAAGGTGCTTTCGATGGTCTCCGCGTAGCCCAGCAGCCGCTGGCCCTCGGTGGTGAGGACAAAGCCGTTGGTCCGGGATTTTTCAAACAACAGGGTACCGAGCGACACTTCCAACGAGCTGATGCGCCGCGACACGGTGGTGTAGTCCACTGCCAGACGCTTGGCGGCCACGCTGGCCTTGCGGGTGCGGGCTACTTCGAGGAAAAACTTCAGGTCATCCCAGTTCAGGGAGCCCAGGGAGGTGATGTTTTTTTGCATATTGGACCGGCTTTTATGTGCGTTCTTATTAGAAGTTTGCACATCTATACTCCAAAAACAGTCCGAACGCCTCATTCTTCAAGGCGATTCAACGCCTTGGTTCTCTGCATAAATACAAGATTCTGGAGACCACATGAACGCATCTGCCGATATTTCCGTGCAACAGGTCAAGTTGCTGATCAACGGCGAGTGGGTCGAGTCCAAGACCACGCAGTGGCAAGACATCGTCAACCCGGCCACCCAGCAAGTGCTGGCCAAAGTCCCGTTCGCCACTGCCGATGAAGTCAACGCTGCCATCGACGCCGCCCATCGTGCCTTCCAGACCTGGAAGCTGACGCCTATCGGCGCACGCATGCGCATCATGCTCAAGCTGCAAGCCTTGATCCGTGAACATTCCAAGCGTATCGCCGTGGTCCTCAGCGCTGAGCAGGGCAAGACCATTGCCGATGCCGAAGGCGATATTTTCCGTGGCCTGGAAGTGGTCGAGCACGCCTGCTCCATCGGCACCCTGCAAATGGGCGAGTTCGCCGAGAACGTAGCCGGTGGCGTCGACACCTACACCCTGCGCCAGCCTATCGGCGTGTGCGCCGGCATCACCCCATTCAACTTCCCGGCGATGATTCCGCTGTGGATGTTCCCGATGGCCATCGTCTGCGGGAACACCTTCGTACTCAAGCCATCCGAGCAGGACCCGTTGTCGACCATGCTGCTGGTGGAGCTGGCCCTGGAAGCCGGTGTACCGGCCGGCGTACTCAACGTGGTGCATGGCGGCAAGGACGTGGTGGATGCACTGTGTACCCACAAAGACATCAAGGCCGTATCCTTCGTCGGTTCGACCGCCGTGGGCACCCATGTCTACGACCTGGCCGGCAAGCACGGCAAGCGTGTGCAGTCGATGATGGGCGCCAAGAACCATGCCGTTGTGCTGCCGGATGCCAACCGCGAACACACCCTCAATGCCCTGGTCGGCGCCGGGTTCGGCGCGGCGGGCCAGCGTTGCATGGCCACTTCGGTGGTGGTGCTGGTGGGCGCGGCCAAGCAGTGGCTGCCGGACCTCAAGGCCCTGGCGCAGAAGCTCAAGGTCAACGCCGGCAGCGAAGCCGGTACGGATGTCGGCCCGGTGATCTCCAAGCGCGCCAAGGCACGCATCCTGGAGCTGATCGAAAGCGGCGTGAAGGAAGGCGCCAAGCTGGAACTGGATGGCCGCGATATCAAGGTGCCGGGCTTCGAACAAGGTAACTTTGTCGGTCCGACCCTGTTCTCGGGCGTCACCACCGACATGCGCATCTACACCGAGGAAATCTTCGGGCCGGTGCTGGTGGTGCTGGAAGTCGACACCCTCGATCAAGCCATCGCCCTGGTCAACGCCAACCCGTTCGGCAACGGCACTGGCCTGTTCACCCAGAGCGGTGCGGCGGCGCGCAAGTTCCAGAGCGAAATCGATGTGGGCCAGGTCGGTATCAACATCCCGATCCCGGTGCCAGTACCGTTCTTCAGCTTCACCGGCTCCCGGGGCTCCAAGCTCGGCGACCTTGGTCCGTATGGCAAGCAAGTGGTGCAGTTCTACACCCAAACCAAAACCGTCACCAGCCGTTGGTTCGATGACGACACCGTCAACGATGGTGTCAACACCACCATCAACCTGCGCTGAATCTGGGAGACGACCATGAAGATTGCATTTATCGGCCTGGGCAACATGGGCGCGCCCATGGCCCGTAACTTGATCAAGGCTGGGCACGCGCTTAAGCTGTTCGACCTGAACCAGGCGGTACTCAAGGAACTCGCCGAATTGGGCGGCACCATCAGCAGCTCGCCCCGTGACGCGGCCCAAGGCGCGGAACTGGTGATTACCATGCTGCCGGCCGCCGCCCACGTGCGCAGCGTCTGGCTCAATGAAGACGGCGTGCTGGCAGGCATCGGCAAAGGCGTGCCAGCGGTGGATTGCAGCACCATCGACCCGCAGACCATCCGTGATGTAGCGGCAGCGGCGGCGAAACAGGGCGTGGCCGTGGCCGATGCACCGGTTTCCGGCGGCACTGGCGGCGCGCAAGCCGGGACGTTGACCTTCATGGTCGGCGCCAACCCGGAACTGTTCGCCACCCTTCAGCCGGTATTGGCGCAGATGGGCCGCAATATCGTGCACTGCGGTGATGTCGGCACCGGGCAAATCGCCAAGATCTGCAACAACCTGCTGCTGGGTATCAGCATGGTCGGCGTCAGTGAAGCCATGGCCCTGGGAGATGCACTCGGTATTGACACTCAAGTACTGGCCGGCATCATCAACAGCTCCACCGGGCGCTGCTGGAGTTCCGATACCTATAACCCCTGGCCCGGCGTGATCGAGACCGCGCCGTCATCGCGGGGTTACACCGGTGGTTTTGGTGCCGATCTGATGCTCAAGGATCTGGGCCTGGCCACTGAGGCTGCGCGCCAGGCGCATCAGCCGGTGATCCTGGGGGCAGTGGCCCAGCAGTTGTACCAGTCGATGAGTCAGCGCGGGGAGGGCGGTAAAGACTTCTCGGCCATCATCAATAGTTATCGCAAACCTCAATAAAGGTATGTTCCGAGAGCCCCCTTCGGGTGGGTTCTCGGATATTGACGTGCATCTGCGTTCGCTTCACTTCAGGCACTTCACGCGCCAACCCCTCGATGTCTCCTCTTAATACCCATCCCCGTTCTGATCAATGATTTTTGCTGCCTCGCATTACGCGAGCTCTGCAGCTATAGGCGTTTTATTACTAATGGACTAACTGGTTCGCATGAGCTTGTTTTGTGTGTGTGTCACCTTGAAATAAATTATTACAACTTAAGAGGCTTGGTATGTTTTCGCTGCTTTTTGATCATCAATTCATCATGTGGAATGCATGTGGAGAGTGCTTAATTATCATGTTGTGATAATGCAAACATAACCGATGCGTCTCATGTGTGTGACAAATCTGATCACTAAATAGACCTGCTTCGCACCGGTTTAGTTTTCCCTTTGATGTCGGCAATTGCCTCGCTAGTATCGGGTTGGCGGGTGTTGTCATGTGGGTGTGCCTGCGCAGTTTTTACCGAAGCGTTGTACTTTTTCCAGTTGTGCAGGTGCCTAAGAAATGGCTAGCGAAAGGAAGCGAACAGCGAGTTTTTCCGCACGGTCGACTGCTTCGACCCAAACCAGCCGGGAACTCGAGAAGGCCAGCCTTACGGTCCTCCATCTCTCCAGATTGCTTGAGTTATGGGCTTGCGGGCGCAGCCACTTGTTGCCTGTAGCAGCGCCCTCTGAACTTGCGAACCAGCCACATCAATTGGCGCCAGTGAGCGGCGAGTCTGAGCCCATCAACTCGCGACTGCGTGAAGAAACGGGCGTGGGTTGATCGCCACTTATTCTGGGCAATTCACTAATAACGCGAAAACAAATTTAGCGCTCGGCGGTAATCACCGCCGCGGGTATTCGCTCGCGCTGAGCTTTGTGTGTCCATAAATAGAACGGGTGAGAGATGAAAAACATAACAATTGTCGACAAGGCGACTGGGACGGCAACGGAACATGCCTTTGGAAATACCAGTCTCAAAGGCACCAGCATTGTAAAGTTGCCCTTCGGGCCTGAAAGCGTTCAGTCGTTTCAACAGTCCGGGCAGAATCTGGTAGTCACGTTGAAGTCAGGTGAGACCGTTACGGTCCAGAACTTTTTTGTGGTGGGCGCTGACGGTGCGACGAACCAACTGGTTCTGGAAAGTGCAGACGGTACATTGTTGCTCGGCAACTACTCCACACCCTATTCGGGCTTCACCTTCACTGAAATTTCGACCCTCGATGGCCTGGGTGTCGCAGCCATCGCCGCGGACAGTTCCATCCCGAGTTGGGTGCTGTGGGGGCTGGGGATACTTGCCGTGGGTGGCGCCGCTGCGGCAATGAGCGGCGGCGGCGGAGGCGGTGGTCATCACGATTCACCACCCGCCGCTCCAGGGGCCGCGAGCGGCCTGGCCGTCAACGGTGCGGGCACCCTACTCACCGGTAAGGGCCAGGGCGGTACGACGGTGACCGTCAAAGATGCTGCGGGTAATGTGCTCGGCACCAGCACTGTCGGTGCAGACGGCAATTTCCAGGTCAACCTGGGCACGCCGCAGACCAATGGTGAAACACTGCAAGTCACCCTCAAAGACGCTACGGGCCAAGTTTCACCGCCTGCGACCGTGGTCGCCGGTGACACCACGGGGCCTGCTGCTGCTTCAGAGCTGCAGGTCAGCCCCGATGGCTCTATCGTCAGCGGCAGAGGCGAACCCAACGCCACCGTTACCATCAGCGACGCCAACGGTAATGTGATAGGTACCGGCAAAGTGGGGGCCGACGGCAGCTTCCAGGTCACGCTGGACACGCCACAGACTAATGGCGAAACACTGAGCGTCGTACTCAAGGACGCTGCCGGCAACGTATCACCTGCCAGCCCTGTGGTGGCGGGTGACACAACTGCACCTTCCGCCCCGTACGATCTGGCGCTAAGCGCCGACGGCGCAACGATCAGTGGTAAAGGCGAGCCCAATACCACCGTGACCGTCAAGGGTATCGATGGCAATGTCATCGGCACTGGGACGGTGGGGGATGACGGCACCTTTCAAGTCACCCTGAACACGCCTCAGGTCAACGGCGAAACACTCGCCGTCACCTTGAAGGACGCCGCGGGTAATGAGTCTGTACCGACTAACTTGGTCGCCGTTGATATCGATGATACCGACGCCGACGCCGATGCCGATGCCGATGCCGATGCTGACGCGGATGCCGACGCGGATGCCGACGCCGATGCCGATGCCGATGCCGATGCTGACGCGGATGCCGACGCCGACGCGGATGCCGATGCCGACGCCGACGCCGACGCCGACGCCGACGCCGACGCCGACGCCGACGCGGATGCCGATGCTGATGCTGATGCCGATGCCGATGCCGATGCCGATGCCGACGCCGATGCTGACGCCGACGCCGACGCCGACGCGGATGCTGATGCTGATGCTGATGCCGACGCCGATGCTGACGCGGATGCCGACGCGGATGCCGACGCTGATGCTGACGCCGACGCCGATGCCGATGCCGATGCCGATGCCGATGCTGATGCTGACGCCGATGCCGATGCCGATGCCGATGCTGACGCCGACGCCGACGCCGACGCGGATGCCGATGCTGACGCGGATGCCGACGCCGACGCGGATGCCGATGCCGATGCCGATGCCGACGCGGATGCCGATGCCGATGCCGATGCCGACGCGGATGCCGATGCCGACGCGGATGCCGACGCCGATGCTGATGCCGATGCTGATGCCGACGCGGATGCCGACGCTGATGCTGACGCCGACGCCGACGCCGACGCCGATGCCGATGCCGATGCTGATGCTGATGCCGATGCCGATGCCGATGCCGATGCTGACGCCGATGCTGATGCTGATGCTGATGCTGATGCTGATGCCGATGCCGACGCTGATGCTGATGCTGATGCTGATGCTGACGCCGATGCCGATGCCGATGCGGATGCGGATGCCGATGCCGACGCTGATGCGGATGCCGACGCCGACCTGGAAGCCTTCGACGATCTCGCCACAAGCGAAGTGACCATCAAACCCGTCACCTCCAACACCGGCCTGGCTGATATGCGTGTCTTCACCCTGCTGGGTGTGGGCGGGATCATCCTGGGCGATCACACCAAGGTGCAGGAGTTCTCCGTTGCCGAAGGCTCCAGTGGCACGCTGAACCTGCAGTTTGCCCAGGCCGATCTGGTTTCGCTGCTAGGGGGCGGGTTCACCGCGGCTCTGGAGGTGAGCGACGGTGCGGGTGGCTGGTTGCCGGTTCAGCAGGGCAGTAACGGTTCGGGCTTGCTGGATCTGTTGGGCCTGTTCGGTCAAAGCACCACTGCCGAGATCGAAGGGCTGCAGGCCGGGCAATACCGCTTCACGCTCAAGCTGGATCCGAACCTGGTCAGCATCGGCGCGGGTGCGACGGCTGTATTGAGCGTCACCAACGACAGCCTGACCGAGTTCACTGGCGAAGCCGGTCCCGAGGTGTCCGGCAACGTCATCACTGATCCTGGCGTTGGAGGTACCCCGGATGTGCCGGGCAACGGTGGGCCCGTCAAGGTGCAGGTCGAGGTCGGCGGTGAGTTCGTCGATGCAGACGCCACCACCGGCACGGTGCTGCAAGGCCAATATGGTCAACTGACTATTTTTGCCAATGGTGACTACAAGTACACCCCGAACGGCGATGTCGCCAACATCGGCAAAGTGGATGCCTTCGAATACCACTTGGTCAACGGTGCCGGTGGTTCTGCCGCCGCCACCTTGTATGTGCGCATCGACAGCCCAAGTGTCGACGTGACCTGGAACGCTACAGACCCATCGGCTCCAGGGACGGTCAACACGGTTGCGAACGATGACCTGGGCTCGGCGCAGATTGCGATCGTCAACCTGGTGACTGAGGCCAACGCGCCGGCCTTGACCTACAACCTACCGGCGATCGGCACGGGAACGGGCACGGGCGAAGTCATAGTGGTGGCTGCCGACTCTGTTGCTGCATTGAAAGTCGATGTCAGTGCTTCCGGCTTGACCCTGCTGCCATCCACGACCGTCAATCTGCAAAAGCTGATTGCAGGTGTATGGGAAACGCAACAGACCACCACCCAGTCGTCGCATACGTTCACCGGGCTGGATGCCGGTTCGTATCGGGTGACCGCATCCACAGGCTCGGTGCTGTCATTGTCGACCATCACGGTGGCTCAGACGTTGACCACTACCTTCACCACGCAATTTGTGGCAGGTGAAATGACCAACGCCACAGGCGACCTGTTGGCTGGCAGCCTGGCCGGGCCGGATGTGCTCGGCTCGCCATTGACGGTGTTGAGCGTGCTGGTAGCCGGGGCTTATGTGGTGCCTGGGCAGACGGGGGCGAAAATCGTCGGTGAACACGGCACGTTGACCGTCTTTGCCGATGGTAAATACGTCTATACGCCGGATGCCGGCCTGACGCTGGACGAGATTGGCCAGGTGGATAAATTCACCTACAAACTCACCACGCCGACGGGGCAGGAAGAGACCGCAGACGTGTACATCCGCATCGACTCGCCAGACCGTGACTTGGTCTGGGACGACGCCAACCCGGGTGCGCCTGCCACTGAGGGCGCCGGCATTGCCGCCACCCTGGGTGCGGCGGAACAGACTGCGGATGACGACGCCAACGTCGATGCTGAGCACCACGATGCCGTGGCGATCGATGACACCGACTTCACCCATGTCGATGCCGGCGCGGGTGCAAACGGGTTGCTGTGGGAAGGGGGGGATGCCGCCATTAACCTCACCGACCTGATTGGCAAAGTCAGCGATGTGCACAGTATCGACCTGAACGACGTCAGCGCGGTAGACCTGACGTTGAGCCTGGAAGACCTGGTGTCCATCACTGGGCCTGAGTCGGAGCGCTTGATGATCCAGGGCGATGATCAGGACAGCGTGCACCTGACAGGCGACTGGACTGGCGGTGTGACGCAAGTAGAGAACGGTCTGGAGTACGTGATCTACACCAGCCCGGAAGATCAGGCCCATCAGCTGTGGGTACAAAGCGGCATCAATGTGGTGTAACGCCACCCCCGATGACCGGGCCGCAAGGCCCGGTTTTCCTCACCAACGATAGTGCAGCGATGGAGCGTGACTGATGCCAGTCACGGTCCGTTGTTATCCCCATCCGGTTTGACAATAGTCAGGTGACTTGCAGTGAGGCATAAGAGTTTGGCCAACCAACTGTCTGCCACGGTTCTGGCAGTCGCAATGATCGCGCCAGGGATTGACCCGGTCACGGCCACGTCGCTTTTCGACGATGAAGAACCCGTCAACATCATCAGCCCCAGCAACCTGGGCACGAATTTACCGGGAGGGCCAACGGGCGTCAGCGCACCGGTGGCACCCCAACGCACTATACCGAGCAACCTCGACCTCATGCGGGCCATTCAGTTGGCCGTGGAGTGGCACCCGGCGATTGCCGAGGCGATCGGCCAGCTGTACCAACAAAACGAGAACGTGAACATCGCCCGTTCCGGGTACTACCCGCAAGTCAGTGGTGGCTTCAATTCGGGCTATGACAGCGGCTTGAGTGGCAATGGCCAAAGCCGAGCGTTTTCCTTGTCGGCGTCGCAGATGCTCTATGACTTCGGCAAGGTTTCCAGCTCAGTGGACAGCGCACTGGCGCGGGTCAGCGCCAGCCAGGCGGCCATCTTGCTGTCGATTGATCAGGTGGCCCGCGACACCTCGTTTGCGATGATCGAACTGCAACGCTCGCAACGGTTGGTAACCGTGGCACGTGAGCAGATCGAAGGTATTTCGGCGATTGCCGAATTGGCCAAAAAACGCAGTGACATGGGCGCCAGCACTCGCTCCGATCTGATCCAGGCCCGTTCGCGGGTCGAGGCGTCAATGGCGACCCAGATGCAATTCACCGCGCAATTCAATCGCTGGCGCAGCACCTTGAGCAGTTTGCTTGGTGCACAGTCACCGGTGAATGTGACCAGCGGTTTTCCGGCCAGCCTGGAACAGTCCTGCGTGGGCGTGGTGCCCGATGCAGCGGTCACGCCGACATTGCTGATCGCCCAGGCCCAGCGGGTCGATGCCTTGGCACTGATTGCACAGGCACGTGCCGAAGCCTTGCCCACGGTTTCGCTGGACCCATCCATCACCCACTACCTGGACAACAACGATGAGAGCAACCTGCCCGGCGGCCGCGATCGCACCCGCTATGGCGTGTTTCTCAACGTAAAGATGCCGCTGTACCAGGGCGGCGCAATCACCGCACGCAAGAGCGCGGCGCAACAGGCGCTGCGCGCGGCCGAGGCGGCCGACGATGCTGCACGGCTTGCCGTGCGCCAGGGTTTGCTGGAAGCCCGCGACCAGATAGGGAGCTTGTCGCAACGCTTGTCGACCTTGGATTTTCGTGAACGCAGCATCTCCGAGACCCGTGACCTTTATCGCCAGCAATACCTCGAGCTGGGTACGCGGCCGTTGCTCGACTTGCTCAATGCCGAGCAGGAAATCCACCAGGCGCGCATGGATCGGGAAAACACCGCGGCTGACCTGCGTCGCCTGAATATCGATTGCCTCTACAACACGGGCGGGCTTCGCACGGCGTTCCATTTGGACAACAGCACCCTGCAGGGTGTGGAGATTCGGCCATGAATGAAGCCGTGAAACTTGATGACGACTTGAGTGCAGTGCAGCCCCCCCACACCTCGCCGCCGACGTTTGATTACGAGGTATGGCTGGAGGCAATTCTTGGCGTCGCCCGGCATTACCGCCTGGAGTGTTCAGCGCAAAGCGTGCGTCTCGCAGCCCAATGGAGCGACAGTGCGTCGGTGGAAGACGTCGTGCGGCGTATGGCGCGTCAGGCCGGGTTGAATTGTGTGATCGGCGACTTTTGCGCATCGACCTTGATGCAACGCCAGTTGCCGCTGGTGTTGCAGTTCGATGATGGCCAGGTCGGTGTGCTGGAAATCCTCGGTGAGGATGACAGCGTAGGCATCGCCTACAGCGGTGATGGCGGTTTGCAAAGTCGCCTCACTCACCGCGAATTGCTGGAGCAGGCACGCAAGACGGTGATCCTGCGGCCAATGCGCGCGGTGCGCGATACTCGGGTCGACGGCTACATCAA
This sequence comes from Pseudomonas sp. FBCC-B545, assembly GCF_059134095.1. Lineage (NCBI taxonomy): Bacteria > Pseudomonadati > Pseudomonadota > Gammaproteobacteria > Pseudomonadales > Pseudomonadaceae > Pseudomonas > Pseudomonas sp. FBCC-B545. Next base: position 984,150 of record NZ_CP101441.1, read on the forward strand.
GCCCTATCAAAAGGACTGGTTTACCTCCATCGTGCTGCGTGACTTGCGGCCGTACGGCTACGTGATGCTTGCGTCCCTGGTCACCAGCGTGCTCGGCCTGGCCGGGGTGCTCTTTTCCATGCAGGTGTACGACCGCGTCATTCCCGCCGAATCCATGCCCACCCTGTATGTGCTGTTTGGCGGGGTAATGCTGGCGTTGATCTTCGACTTCATCATGCGCATCACCCGCGTGCGCATTACCGACATGCTCGGTAAACGCGCCGACCTGCGCGTCTCGGACCTGGTGTTCGGTCACGCCATCCGCCTGCGTAACAGCGCCCGGCCCAGGTCCACCGGTTCGTTCATTTCCCAGCTCAAGGAATTGGAGCAACTGCGTGAACTGATCACCTCGAGCACGGCGACAGCACTGGCAGATCTTCCGTTTTTTCTGCTGTTCCTGGTGATCTACTGGTTGATCGCCGGCCCGTTGGTCGCCGTACCCTTGGTGGCCGTACTGTTTCTGGTGGTGCCGGGCTTGCTGGCGCAGAAAAAACTCGCGGCGTTGGCCTCCGAGTCGATGCGTGAGGGCTCGTTGCGCAGCGCAATGCTGGTCGAAACCGTACAAGGCCTTGACGACATCAAGGCCCTGCAAGCCGAGCAGCGCTTTTCGCAGCAATGGAACCATTACAACGCCACCTGTGGCGATGCCAGCCTGCGGCTGCGGCTGCTCACCAATAAATTGGTGGCATGGAGCAACAACGTACAGGGCTCGGTGTTTGCCGTGGTCGTGGTGTTCGGTGCGCCCATGGTCATGGCCAGCGATATGACGACGGGTAGCCTGGTGGCCGCCTCGATCCTGGCCTCGCGAATGATGGCGCCGATGTCGCAGATCACCCAGGTACTGACACGCTGGCAGCAGGCCAAGGTGGCGCTGCAGAGTTTGAACCGCATCATGGAATTGCCGGTGGACCACGCTGAAGACAGCAAGCGTGTGCATTTACCGGTGGTGCGCGGTCATTACGTGCTCAATCAGGCGGCGTTCCAGTATTGCGACGAAGCCCCGGTGCCGGCGTTGTTGGTGGCGGATCTGCAGATCCAGCCGGGTGAGCGTATCGCCATTCTCGGCCGTAACGGCGCGGGCAAATCGACCTTGTTGCAGGCCTTGGCCGGAATGCTCGATCTCAAGAGCGGCAGTATCAGCCTGGATGGGGTTGCCCTGAGCCATATCGACCCGGCGGACGTGCGCCGGGATGTGGGGCTGATGACGCAAAACTCGCGTCTGTTCCACGGCACCCTGCGCGACAACCTGATCATGGGGGCTCCCCATGCGTCGGATCAGGAAATCCTCCAGGCCCTGGCCCTCACTGGGGCCGCCGACTTCATTGGCAAATTCGCCGACGGCATGGATCACCTGATCCTCGAAGGCGGCCTCGGCCTCTCTGGCGGCCAGCGCCAATCGTTGCTGCTGTCACGCTTGATCATTCGCCAACCGCAGATCGTCCTGCTCGACGAGCCCACCGCGTCCCTGGATGAAGCCACCGAGCGCCAATTGATTCAGAACCTGGACCGCTGGGCCGCCCATCGCACGCTGATTATCGCCACCCACCGCATGAGCGTATTGAGCCTGGTTAACCGCATCATTGTGGTCGACAACGGCCGGATCATCGTCGATGACAGCAAGGACAACGCCATTGCGCGGCTATCCAAACCCAAGGGGAAAAACCAGTGAAAACCCATACGCTGAAAAAAATCCCCCTGCTCGCCAGTGAAGACGAACAAATCGGGCGTCCCCACGAGGGTGTGGATGACAGCACAGTGCTGCGCTCCACACGCGTGGTGGCGTGGGTGGCGGTCATGCTTCTGGTGTTTGGCGCCTGGGCCTATGTGTTTGAAGTGGACGAGGTTTCCACCGGCAGCGGCAAGGTCATTCCGACCTCCCGCGAGCAAATCATCCAGTCCCTGGAAGGCGGGATCGTTACCGAGCTGAATGTGGGGGAGGGTGATATCGTCAAGCAGGGGCAGATCCTGGCCAAGCTCGATCCGACCAAGACTGAATCCAACTTCGATGAAAGCGCCTCCAAGTACCGGGCGTCCCTGGCCAGCGTGGCTCGGTTGCAGGCCGAAGTGAACGGCAAGCCGTTGGCATTCCCAGCGGAGCTGGCACGTTATCCGGCACTGATCAGTGCTGAAACCGATCTGTTCAACACCCGGCGCAAAGGCCTGGAGGAATCCTTGGCCGGCGTGCGTTCTTCCCTGGGGCTGGTGCGCAGCGAGCTGGAGATCACCGAGAACCTGGCCAAGGTCGGGGCCGCCAGCAATGTCGAGGTGCTGCGCCTCAAGCGCCAGAAGGCCGAACTGGAATTGAAGCTCAGCCAGGCGCGCTCCGATTACCTGGTGCGCGCCGGTGAGGACCTGGCCAAGGTCAACGCGGATGTCCAGACGCTGTCGTCGGTGATGCGCGGGCGTTCGGATTCGGTCACCCGCTTGACGTTGCGCTCGCCGGTGCGCGGTATCGTCAAGGACATTGAGGTAACCACCATCGGCGGGATCATTCCTCCCAACGGGCGGCTGATGCAGATTGTGCCGTTGGATGAACAACTGCTGATTGAAGCGCGCGTCTCGCCGAGGGACATTGCCTTCATCCATCCCGACCAGGTGGCCAAGGTCAAGATCACGGCCTATGACTATGCCATTTACGGCGGAATGGACGGCAAGGTGGTGACCATTTCTCCGGATACCATCCAGGACGAAGTCAAACCGGAAGTTTTTTACTACCGGGTGTTCATTCGCACGGATGCCGACACCTTGAAAAACAAAGCCGGCAAGTCGTTCTCGATCGTGCCGGGCATGATCGCGTCGGTGGACATCAAGACCGGCCGGAAAACCGTGCTCGACTACCTGATCAAACCAATGAACCGGGCACGCGAAGCGTTGCGAGAACGCTAGGGAGGCAAGGTGGGTAGAACGTTCGGCACCTGTGTACTATTCGGACTGACGATGGTCTGTGCGTCCTGGGCGCAGGCGTTCAATGACGCCACGACGCCGCTGCGCTGGAATACGCCTGCCGACCGTGCCACCTGCACTGAGCCGGGCTCGGCGCTGTGGGTCGAGGCTGGCCGAGCCGAGGCGTGCATTCGTTACTTCGCTGGCGCCGCCCTTGAGCATGCGCCCGTGGTCATTGTGATGTTTCACGGTGATCGCACGACCGAAATGAATCGCGCGCCGCAGGCGATTGCCGGCAATACTTTGGCCGCCAAAGTGAACCAGGCCAGGGCGCTGACCAAACGCGTCGGTGTGCCCTTGGTGATCGTGGCGCGCCCAGGTACCTACGGCTCCAGCGGTGACCATGGGCAACGGCGTCAGGCGCAGGAATTCATTGCGCTCAATGGGGCGCTGGATCAGTTGCGCGAGCGCTATGGTATTGGCCAGTTCGTGTTGCTCGGGCACAGCGGCGGCGCTACGGTTGCTGCCGCGCTATTGACGCTGGGCCGCACCGACGTGAAATGCGCGGTGATGACCTCCGGGGCTTTCTCGCTGGTGCAGCGGGCGCAAATGATCCGCCAGAGCAAGGGCCTGCCTTCAAGGCCGGGGCGTGACACCAATGGATTGCTGCATCCCTATGACCCGGCCCAGCACATCGCTGGCATTGCCGCCGCGCCGACACGCCAGCTGTACGTGATTGGCAGCACGGGCGATCAAATCGCACCGTTTGCCTTGCAGAAGGCTTTTTTCCAGGCGCTGATGCGTGCCGGGCACCAGGCTCATTTGATCAGGGCGCAAGGCGTGCCCACGACCTTTCACCAACTGCGCCATGACATCGGGCTGAAGACTGCGGCGCAGTGCGCAGGCTAGGCCTGCAGCGCCGGCTGGCGAGAGGTCAAGCCATCACACAGGTGTGACAAGCCCGTCCCGCCCGAGCTTTTCACCATGACCCAATCGCCGGGCTGAAACCACTGGTCGGGGTCGTTCGCCAGTGCCTGGGTCAGCGCCTTGGCATTCTCGAACCATTGCACAGGTAGCTCATCACGCAGGGACAGGTACAACGCGTGCATCAACGGCCCGCACAGCAGCACCTGCCGTGGCGCCACGGCCCGTAAGGAATCGGCCATCTCCAGGTGATAACGTTGGGCGTCGGCACCGAGTTCGAGCATATCCCCCAGCACCAGCACACGCTGGTGAGGCAGGGCAGGCACGTCGGTCATGGAGCGCAGGGCGGCATTCATCGAGCCCGGATTGGCGTTGTAGGCATCGTTGATCAGTTGGAAATGACCGCCTGTACAGGCGACAGTCAGGACATTGCCGCGGCCCTCGATCGGCATGAAGGCTCCCAGCGCTTCCAACGCCTGCGCGGCCGCCAGCCCGCCCGCAGACAGCGCAGCCAGCACCGCCAACGCGTTGAGCACCATGTGCCTGCCGCGTGCCTGCAGGCTGAACTTCATCGGTTGTCCGGCGATGAGTGCGTTGACGGTTACCTGCGCGTCCTCGCTGCTCCAATCCAGCAAGCGCAGGTCCGCTTCGGGGTGTTCGCCAAAGCTGATCACGTGCAGCCGGGCCACCCTGGCCGCTTCGGCGAACAGCTCGTAGTAAGGCATATCGCGACAGAGTACCGCATGGCCACCCGGTGCCATGGCGCTGAAGATCGCGCTTTTTTTGCGCGCCAGGTTTTCCAGGGTCCCGTGATATTCCAAATGCGCTGGTGCGATTCCGGTGACTATTGCAACGTGCGGGCGAACCAGCGCCGAGTTGATCGGCATGCGCCCGACGGCCATTTCCAGCACCCAGAATTCTGCCGGCTCAGTCATGCTCGCCAGGTTCCAGGCAATGCCATGGGGCAGGTTGGCGTTGGCTTCGGTCTGCCCCACTTCGCCCCAGTGTTTCAATGCCTGGGCGAGCATTGCCACGACGGTGGTCTTGCCGAAACTGCCGGTCACGCCAAACACTGTTCCACTGAAGTGCTGCCGGGAGTGGCGGCCCATCTGCAACATGGCTTCGCTGGTGTCGGCCACTTGCAATACCGGCAGCCCGCTACCCAGATAGGGAGTCGGGTCCACACACATGAAGGCTGACGGCCGACGTTCGGGTCGGGCTTGGGCCCAGCGTTGCGCCGATTGCGCTTCATTGGGGCCGACCCGGCTGGGATGGCGACTCAGGATGCGTTGCGGCTTGAAGAACTGCATGGAGGGCGTCAGCCCTGTTGCACACCAGTCGGACGGCGGTGGGATTGCCCAAGTGCCCTGGGTCACCTGGGCCAGGGTATGAGCGTCCCAGGTTCGATCCATGCCGGTTGTGCCCTGGGCCAAACTGACCTGGGGCGCGCCATCGAGCAGGTAACGGTGGTAAGCGATCAGCCCGGAAAGATAATGCTCTACATCGTCGATCCGCACCCTGAACGCGTGATGACGGATAAAGAATGCTCCGGCGATGCGCGCGGGGTTGGCAAAATACATCGCCAGTTCCGGCCAGAAGTAGCCATTGAGCAGGTAGCGTGCGCGATGATGCAAAGCGCCATAGAACGCGTGCAGATCGATCTCTTCAAGCAGGTGGCGCAGTTGCGGTTGCTGGGCGATGCGCGTCAACATCTGCTGCGCTGCCATCATCAGTTCCAGTAATGTAGGGAAGGTGGTAATGCGTTGTTGGACGAACCCCAGGTAGCCAGCGACGTTGTTCAGGCCGAAGCGGAAATATTTTTCGTCAGGCCGGTAGCGCGTCAACTCGTTCACGCAGCAGCTGAGCCAGTGGTCATGCTCGCGCCAATGCTCTTTCTCGATGAAATAATCGAAGGCTTTTTCCACCATGGTCAGCCAGCGTTCGTTGCCGGTCAGCCCATGGAGGCGGATCAGCCCAAACGCGGCTTCGCCATCGTAATAGATAATTCTAAAGGGCTCTTTGACGCTCAGGTCCTGGGCATGCAATACGTGCACGAACGCCCCGCTGGCGGAATCCTGCATCCAGGCCATGCCGTTGGCGAGGGCTTCGAGCAGCGGCAGATAACGGCGAGTGCCGGTGACTTCGCTGTACTTGACCAGCGCCAGCAGGCACACCGCATTGCCGCCCAGCTTGATTTCGTTGTCGGTGTCGATAAGAAATGCCGCCACGCTGCCATCGGGCAGCAAAGAGGGCCTGATCAGCACCTCAGTGAGGTGAGCCAGTGAACGTTCGATAGCCGCTTTCAGCGGTTTATCGCCGGTCAGCGCCCAGGCCTCGATCATCGAGTAAGTGGTGCTCGCGTGACGCAGCGTGTTGTAGTTTTTGATGGTTCGGTCAAAGCAGGGGAAATAGCCATAGATAAACTGCCCGCTGTCTTGCACTTGTGTGCTCAGGTAGCTGGATGCGCTGTTTATACAGGCCCGAATGTCATCAGGCGCGAGCGCTCCCAGTGCACGCCAGCCGCTTTGCGGCCCGCTGCTGTTCAGGGCGTGGGCAATGCCATCTTCGGCGCAGAACACACCGGTTGTGTTGAAGGTAAATACACGAGTTTCGGGGGTAAGCCCTGCGATGACGGCAGCGGCCTGCGAGCCGTTGAACCGTCGCTTGGCATAGATGGCGAAGTTATTCGCGTTGAAGGTCGCGTGGGCAATATTGCTGCCGCCGTACAGGATGGCATTGGCATTCAATTCCTGTTCGGTGATTGCCAGCTGCATATCCGCATCAAACGCCAGGCCGTGCCTGAAATAGTTGCGCTTATGACGCTTGAGACGCTCACATAACTTGTCCCAGGTTATTGGCGTCACGTTGAATGCACGTTCGACACGGATCCACGAACGATCGGTTTCATTCGTACGCTGGCAAACAGCCTGGGCGTAGCGACGTTGCAGTTCAAGTTCGCCCAATTGCCACGCAGTTTCGAAGTTATCAGCCGTCATATGAAAAACCACCGCACGGTGGGCGCTATCACTTATTGAAAAAAATAAGGTGCAGGTGTGCGGGGCGTCTGGCGAGACAGTCAGCTCTTTAACGTTTTTGCTCAAAAGAGTGTAGCAGGCGAGCAGTTGCTGTTTCATAGGCGAAACTCTCCATGCATCATAACTTGACGACAATAATTATTATTTGACGTGCAGGCTGGTCAAAAAATGCAAACTTTGTCGCTACAGAGTTATTGTCCGTAAGTGTGCTGAGGTCTACATATAGCTATCAGGAAAACAGCGACGAATCTTCCTTTGCCGGCTCTCGGACAGGAGAAATAATGGGATTGTCGTGTTGTTGAAGATGGTCGCGAATCAATTTGCGAATGACCTGAGAGATAGTAAGGTCAACGTCGCTGGACAAGGATTCCAGCCGTTGTTTGGTCGGCGCGTCGATGAGGATGGTCAGGCGCGTAGTTTTATCAGGCATTTTTCTAGTCCTTTTACATACAAAAGCGCGGTCTCAACTGCCGCGGACAGTAATGTTTCGAGAAGTTGGAAAGCTTAGAACCGTGCAGCCAATACAACAGGATTCTAATTCAACTCTCCTGGCATTTTCCACGGGTGTGGGTTGAAAGTTGAGATAATGTGAACGTCTGCACCTTTTGCTCAGGCCGCTATTATCATGTGATTATAATCCGATGAGTCTGGGTATTAACGAGGTTCCAATGAAATTATACGAAGCAGGCGATGCTGTCAAAATTAATACTAGCTATAACTAAAGTAGTGTATGTGCGCGCTGATAGATAGGGCAGGTGATTTTTTGCATATTCAGGTTTTTTTCCAGCGTATTGCTGAAAAATATAGCTCGGAAAAACGGCTGTTGTATGTTTTTTTTTGTGGTGCGGGGCAATAAAGGGCGTAGACACGAGGTCATGGCGTTGCAGCAAAAAGGGCCGGGATGGCCCTTTTCAGGTGACGGGATCAAGCAAAAACGAAGTACTTGCGCACGGTCTCCACCACTTCCCACGTGCCCTTCATCCCCGGCTCCACCACAAAGATATCCCCAGCGCGCAAATGAATCGGCTCCATGCCTTCCGGCGTGATCACGCAGTAGCCTTCCTGGAAATGGCAGTATTCCCACTTCACGTATTCCACGTACCACTTGCCCGGTGTGCAGATCCAGGTGCCCATGATCTTGCTGCCGTCTTCGCTGGTGTAGGCGTTGAGATTGACGGTGTGCGGGTCGCCTTCAAGCTTTTCCCATTTGCAGGCATCCAGGACCGGCAGTGGGTGGGTGTCGCGCAGTACGGTGATAGGCTTGGACATGATGCCTCCGAGGCAAGGGTAGAAGAGTCGAACCCTATAGCGTCGCGGCCGGGGCTGGTGGTCTGGACTCGACATCGGTATGCCCAGAAGCGCAGTTAATGTGGGAGGGGGCTTGCTCCCGATAGCAGTGTGTCAGTCACTGCTATGGCTACTGACACACCGCTATCGGGAGCAAGCCCCCTCCCACATTGGATCTGTGTGAATTGTTCGGTAATTTGTCTTTTTATCGCAGTAACTGCGAAAGAATTCGCCTATGACGCCAGAATTCGCAAGAAAATTCAGAGCTGGCCCTCGTATCATTCACCCCAGTACCCCGTGAGAGCCTTGCAATGAACCCAATAAAAACGTGGTGGGATATCAGCCCGCCCTTGAGCACGGCGACCCCGACCTGGCCTGGCGATACGCCGTTCCAGGAAGAGCGCGTGTGGCAGTTCGGCCCGGAGTGCCCGGTGAATGTGGGGCGCGTGACCTTGTCGCCGCACACCGGTGCCCATGTGGATGCTCCGCTGCATTACAGTGCTGACGGTGCGCCGATTGGCGAGGTGTCGTTGGACGTGTACATGGGCCCGTGCCGGGTGCTGCATTGCCTGGGCAGCGGCGCGTTGGTGCAGCCACACCAGTTGCAAGGCCGTGTGGATAACCTGCCGGAGCGCGTGCTGCTGCGCACTTATCCACAAGCGCCGCTCACCGAATGGGATGCGAATTTCACCGCCATCGCCCCACAAACCATTGAACTGCTCGCCAGCCTGGGTGTGCGCCTGATCGGTATCGACACGCCGTCCCTGGACCCGCAACAGTCCAAGACCATGGATTCCCACAACGCGGTAGCCCGTCACGGCATGGCGATCCTCGAAGGCATCGTGCTCGATGAGGTACCGGAGGGCGACTATGAACTGATCGCACTGCCGCTGCGCTTTGCCAACCTCGATGCCAGCCCGGTCCGCGCAATCCTGCGCCCGCTCAAGGAGCCCACGCGATGAGCCAATGTCCCTTCTCTGCCGATTACCAGCCACCGGAAGAATGGCATAACGCCGAACTGAATTTTTCCGAGTCCATGAGCTATGGCGACTACCTGGACCTGGGCAAAGTCCTCAGCGCCCAGCACCCGCTGTCGCCTGACCACAACGAGATGCTCTTCATCATCCAGCACCAGACTTCGGAGCTGTGGATGAAACTGATGCTCCACGAACTCAAGGCCGCCCGCGAACACGTGCGCCTGGGTGAGTTGCCGCCGGCGTTCAAGATGCTGGCGCGAGTCTCGCGGATCTTCGACCAACTGGTGCACGCCTGGGCGGTGCTGGCGACCATGACGCCGTCGGAGTACAAGGCAATTCGCCCATTCCTGGGGCAGTCGTCGGGGTTCCAGTCGTTCCAGTACCGCGAGATCGAATTCATCCTCGGCAACAAGAGCCCGGCATTGCTGCGCCCCCATGCTCATCGGCCGGAACTGTTGCAGGAGCTTCAGGTGGCGATTGCCACGCCGTCGCTCTATGACGAGGCGATCAACCTGATGATCAAGGCGGGGCTGGCGATTGACCCCCAGCGCGCCGAGCGCGACCCGACGGCGGCCACAGTGCATGATGAGTCGGTGGAGGCGGCGTGGCGTGAGGTGTATCGCGACCCGAGCCGGTATTGGGATTTGTATCAGTTGGCCGAGAAGTTCATCGACCTGGAGGATTCGTTCCGCCAATGGCGCTTCCGGCATGTGACCACGGTGGAGCGGATCATCGGCTTCCAGCCGGGCACTGGTGGCACCGAAGGCGTGGGGTATTTGCGCAAGATGCTCGACACGGTGCTGTTCCCCGAACTCTGGCGAGTACGTTCCACCCTCTAAACAAAAAGCCCCGGATTACCGGGGCTTTTCATTTGGAATGCAGTTAAAAATGTGGGAGGGAGCAAGCCCCCTCCCACATGGTTTATTGCGTTACTGCAACCGTCGCGTTTTTCATCCGCAGCCGATAGGCCACATAGATAATCCCCACCCACACCGGCATCGCATACACCGACTCGCGAATCCCCGGGATTGCCAGCATCACGCTGATGATCATCAGCATGAACGCCAGGCAAAGGTAATTGCTGAACGGGAACCAGAAGGTCTTGAACGACGGCGTCACGCCTTGCTCGCCCATGGCCTTGCGGAACTTGATATGGGTGATGCTGATCAGCGCCCAGTTGATCATCAGCGAAGCAACCACCAGCGCAAACAGCAACTCCAGGGCACTCTGCGGCGCGACATAGTTGACCACCACACACAGCATCGTCACCAAGGCTGAAATCGCCAACGCCCGCAGCGGCACGCCTTGCTTGTTGAGCTTCATCAGCGCCTTGGGCGCGTCACCTTGCTCGGCCAGGCCAAACAGCATGCGGCTGTTGCAGTACACGCCGCTGTTGTACACCGACAACGCCGCGGTCAGCACCACGAAGTTGAGGATGTGGGCGGCGGTGTCGTTGCCGATCAGCGAGAAGATCTGCACAAACGGGCTGCCGCTGTAGGCATCGCCGGACGCGCCGAGGGTCTGCAGCAGTTGATCCCACGGGTACAGCGACAACAGCACGGTCAGCGCGCCGACGTAGAAAATCAGGATGCGGTACACCACCTGGTTGATCGCCTTGGGAATCACCTTGCGTGGCTCGCTGGCCTCGGCGGCGGTGATGCCGACCAGCTCCAGGCCACCGAACGAGAACATGATGAAGGCCATGGACATCAACAGCCCCATGCCGCCATTGGGGAAGAAACCGCCATGGCTCCACAGGTTGCTAACCGAGGCTTGCGGGCCACCAGTGCCGCTGAACAAAAGGTAGCAGCCGAGCACGATCATGCCGACAATCGCCACCACCTTGATGATCGCGAACCAGAACTCGGCTTCGCCGAAGAACTTCACGTTCAGGGTGTTGATCAGGTTCACCGCGACAAAGAACACCAGCGCGCTCACCCAGGTCGGAATCTCCGGCCACCAGAACTGGATGTACTTGCCCACCGCCGTCAGTTCGGCCATGCCCACCAGCACATACAGCACCCAGTAGTTCCAGCCCGCCAAGAAGCCCGCGTAGCCGCCCCAGTATTTGTGCGCGAAGTGGCTGAATGAACCGGCCACCGGCTCCTCGACGATCATCTCGCCGAGCTGGCGCATGATCAGGAACGCGATAAAGCCTGCAATCGCATAGCCCAGGATCATCGACGGCCCCGCCGACTTGAGTACCCCGGCCGAGCCGAGGAACAAGCCTGTACCAATCGCCCCTCCCAAGGCGATCAGCTGAATGTGCCGGTTCTTCAGGCCACGCTTGAGGCCCACCGGGTTAACCATGTCATCCGCCATTAACATTCCCTTCTACTTGTTTTTCTCAAGGGTGAGTGCACGCCGCATCGGCCCCTCAGAAGTGCTGAGGGTCAGATATTACTCTGGGTGAACTTTTCGTAATACAGCTGAACGCCATCAAGTGCCTGATCCGCCAGCCATTGTTGGATGGATTCGACCATTGGCGGGGGGCCGCACAGGTACATATCCGCCGATCTATCCCGCAATTCGGCCAGGTCGAAATGTTCGGTAAGGTAACCGCGCTTGCCGGACCAGTCATCGGAGGGTTCGCTGAGCACTTCGGTGTAGCGAAAGCCCGGGATTTTCCCCGCGTAGTCCTGGATACGCGCCGCTTCGCATAAATCCTCGGCCCCGCGCACGCCGTAGTACAGGTGCACCGGTTGCGCGCAGCCGTTGGCCGCCAGCTCATCGAGCATACCCAGCAACGCCGACAAGCCTGTGCCGCCCGCCACCAGCACCAGCGGCTGGGTGACATGGCGCAGGTAGAACGCCCCCAATGGCGCCTCCAGCAGCATCTCGTCGCCCACCTGGCAGCGCTCGCGCAAATATTTGCTCATCACCCCATCCGGCAGCAGGCGCACCAGGAATTGCAGTTGGTTGCCCGGCCGATTGGCGAAGGAGTAGGAGCGCCAACTGTCGGTGCCGGGCACCGCGAGGCGAGCGTATTGGCCGGGCAGGAAATCCAGTGGCTGCTGCAGTTGCACTTGCAGGATCGCTGTACTGGTGGAGACCTGCTGCACGTCGCTCACCTTACCGCGTACCTGCACTGGCCCGGACGCATTGCACAGGCTTGAATCGAAGTCGAAGTAGAAGGTGGCGTCGGACTGCACCCGGGTCTGGCAACTGAGCATCTTGCGTTGTTGCAGGTCGAGGCTGGAGAGGGCTTCGTCGTCTACATAGTCTTGTGTGTAGTTTCCCGATTCGCAGCGGCCCTGGCAGGTGCCGCACACGCCTTCGCGGCAATCCAATGGGATCTTGATACCGTTACGCAGGGCCGCATCCAAGAGAATTTCATTGGCGCCCACCGGAAAAAACAGGGTTTTGCCATCGGCAAAGCTGAAGGCCACTTTGTGAGTCATCTGAACAGCTCCGGTGCTTCAGAGGTGATAGAAATCCAGCACCGAGTTGATGGTGTCGTTGAGCAGCAAGGCGTGCTTGCGCGTGATCAGCCAGCTGTCGCCCTCGGGCTTGAGGCGATAGGTTGCGTGCCCATAGAACTGCTCGGACGTAGCCAACCGATAAAACAGCGTGTGCCAGTTCAAGCGCACCTCCAAGGTGCCGTCGCTTTGTTCGGCAATGCGTACGTTATTGATCAGGTGCAAGGTGCGCGGCATCGGTGTGGCCGAGGCGGCCTTGCCGGTGCGCAGGCGGAACACGCGGTCTTCCAGGCCCGAACGGTTGGCGTAGTAGATCAACGACATCTCGCGCTTGGGGTCGCGGGTGTAGACGTGTTCCGAGTCCCATTGCGGCAGGTGGAATTCACTCTGCGGGTCGAACAACTGCACATAGGCATCCCAGTCCTGGGCGTCGCACAGTTCGGATTTGCGGTAGAAAAACTGCTCGATCTGGTACTGCAACTGTGCATTCATCACTTCACCTCCCGCAGTGTCAGCGCTTGCCGGTCCAGGCCCTTGAGCAGGAACTGTTGCCAGTTGCGATGCTGGTTGACGTACAAACCTTCGTGGGTGAACTCGGTGCCGGTCATGGCTGGTTGGATGCCAATGGCTTCGCTGTTGGGCGTAGGCCCGGTTTCCCAGCGGTGGCTGCCCCGTGAGATATCGCTCCAGCGCTCCAGGCGGCCCTGGAAACCGCGCTGGGCTTCGCGAAATTCCACCAAGTCGTCCGGCGTGCCCATGCCCGAGACGTTGAAGAAATCTTCGAATTGGCGAATGCGGTTTTCGCGATCCGCATCGGACTCATCCTTCACACCCAGGCACTGGCTGATGATCTCGGTCTTGTTCCAGGCCACCGGGCGGATGATGCGCAGCTGTGAGCTGATCTGGTCGAGGAAGAACAGGCTGGGGTAGATGTTCAGGTTACGCAGGCGGTGCATCATCCACTCGGCCTTTTGCTGGCCGTGCTCTTGTACCAGTCGCGGCATGATCGTGGCGTAGCCGGAGCGCACGCTGGGGTTGGGCATGTCGCTGAACAACACGCTGTGGCCGTTGTTGAAGGCGAACCAGCCGTCGTCGGTATTGGCGTCGCCGGCGCCGAGCTTGCTGTAGTCCAAGGTCGTGCTGGAGCCTGTGCCGTTCTCGGTATTGACCTGCTGGCGATGCTGCACCGTGGCCACGTAGTTGTAGTGCACGGTGCTGACGTGATAACCGTCCAGGCCGTTTTCGTTTTGCAGTTTCCAGTTGCCGTCATAGGTGTAGGCGGACTTGCCCGGCAGCACCTCCAGCTCCCCCGTGGCGGATTGCGCCACCATCATGTCGAAAAACACTTTGGCGTCGCCGAGGAAGTCTTCCAGGCTATCCGTGCCCTGCACGTCGAGGCTGATAAACACAAAGCCCTTGTAGCTGTCGATGCGGGCTTTTTTCAGGCCTCGGGTGGCTTTATCAAACCCCTCCGGATATTCCCCCGGTGCCTTGACCTTCACCAACCGGCCGTCGCTCTTGTAGCACCAGGCGTGGAACGGGCAGGTAAAGGTGGACTGGTTGCCCTTGCCCACCCGGGTGAGGGTGGTGCCGCGATGTTGGCAGGCATTGATCAACGCGTTGAGCCGGCCTTCGCCGTCGCGGGTGATGATCATTGGCTGGCGCCCGGCGCGCATCGTCACGAAGTCGTGGTTGTTCGCCAGCTCGCTTTCGTGGCAGGCGTAGATCCAGTTCTTTTCGAAGATCAGTTCCATCTCCAGCTCGAACAACTCGGGCTCGGTAAACATGTCGCGGGCGATGCGAAACACCGCATCGGCCGGGCGAAAATCCAGGCAGCTTTCGATAAAGCTCTTCCACTGCTCGACGCTTCTTGCACCACTCATGGGAGGCACCTTTTGATCATGGCTAAACGGTGAGCCATTAAGAGCCTGTGAGGTGGTGGCGGGCTATCCGCTTAATGGGGGAAGCTGGGCCGCAAAGTTGGGCAGCAAATACCCACGGCGGTGCGCGCAAGTGACAGCATGCGCTACTGTGATTGCAGGTGAAGGTCACGAAAGCCTGGGCTTTATCCACATAGTCGACCTTTGCTATCCACCCGGTGGTGATGGTGCTGGCGTGGCTTGGAACTTGCTGTTGATGTTCAACGACGCGCCGCCAGAGCGCGCAAACGCCTAACCGCCGTGGGTGCAGCCCGATGAGTAGCCAGACACGCGATATTCATATCCAACGCTTCGACCTGGAGGGCGCCCGCAGCTGGATGTCCGGTATTTGCGGCCCCCATCGCCTGGCAACGGCGACGCCCGAACGCCTGCGTTTTCACCACAGTGCCAACGTGTTCAAGTCCCGCGCCACCACCCTGGGCGTGATCGAATACGGCACCGACGTGACCATCGACATCGAAGACGCCGAGCACTTCAGCAGTTACAGCCTGAGCCTGCCATTGGTGGGCGAGCAGGAACTGAGCAAGAACGGTGAACGCCTCAGTTCCAACCGCGACCAGGGCGTGATCATTTCACCCAATGAACACCAGGTGCTGGCGATTTCCGGTGACTGCCGCAAGTTGCAGGTGGTGATTACCCGCGCAGCCATGAGTGAATCGCTGGAAGGTTTGTTGCAACGGCCCATCGACGCGCCGCTGCGCTTTGAATCGGTGATGGATGCGGTGGAGGGCGCCCCGGCTGCGTGGTGGCGCATGGCGCGTTACTTCATCGCCGAGCTGGAATGCCGCAGCGAGTTGTACGAGCAGGCGGCGTTCACCCGCGACCTGGAAAGCTCACTGATCAAGGGCCTGATCCTGGCCCAGCCGAATAACTACTCCGAAGAGCTGCGTGACGTGCTGGGCGTAAAACTGCCGCATTACCTGATCCGTGCGCGCCAGTACATCCATGACAACGCCCGCGAAGCCGTGCACCTGGAGGATCTGGAGGCGGCGGCCGGGGTGTCGCGGTTCAAGCTGTTCGATGCGTTTCGCAAGTACTTTGCGCTCTCGCCCATGGCTTATCTGAAGAAGCATCGGCTGGGGGCTGTGCGTCAGGAGATTCTTGAGCAGGGCTCGGTGCGTACCATCTCGGAAATTGCGTTGGGTTGGGGGTTTACTCACTTAGGCAGGTTTTCAGCGGAGTACCGCAAGCAGTTTGATGAATCCCCCAGCCAAACCCTGCAACGCAAGCGCCTGCGCAGCCTTTGAAAACGATGAGGATCAAACTGTGGGAGGGAGCAAGCCCCCACACTGGATTTGTGGTGCATATGGAATCTCAGATCAACTCTTCCACCAGTTGCAGGCAATGACTCAGCCCCAGCGACTGATCATTTACCCGCCGGCTGAGAATGATCGGCGAGGTCGCAGTAGCTTCCACCACCGGTGTATAGCCAATATCCGCCCGATGCAGCACTTGCACCGACGCCGGCACCAATGTCACACCCATCCCGGCACCCACCAGGCCGATAGCGGTCTGCAACTCGTTGGTCCACTGTGCAACCTTCAGGCTCAAGCCATGGGCGTCAAACAGCGCGAACACATGGTCGGCATAACTGGGGCGCGGGTTGCCGGGGTAGAGCACAAAGGGTTCGGCGGCCAACTGGGCGAGGGTGGCGGGGGCGTCCAGCAAGGGGTGACCACTGGGCAGCACGGCTACCAGGCGATCCTCCACCAATACGCGCTGGACAATGGCCGGGTCGTCGATGCGAATCCGTCCGAAGCCCACATCGATGCGCCCGGCCTTGAGCGCGTCGACCTGCTGCAGGGTGGTCATTTCCGACAAGCCCAGCTCCAGCTCCAGGGCCTCATGATTGCGCAGGCGCCGAATCAATTCCGGCAGCACGCCGTACAAGGTCGAGGGCGCAAAGCCGATGCCCAACCAGGTCTTTTCACCCAGGCCGATGCGCCGGGTGTTGTCGCAGACCTTGTCCAATTGTTCGAGCAACACATTGGCATGCTCATAGAAAAATCGCCCGGCCTCGGTCAGGCGCAAGGGGCGGCTACGCTCCAGCAGAATGACCCCCAGTTCATCCTCCAACTGTTGGATCTGCCGGCTCAAGGGCGGCTGGGCGATGTGCAGGCGTTCGGCGGCGCGGGTGAAGTTGAGGGTCTCGCCCAGCACCTGGAAATAGCGCAGGTGTCGCAGTTCCATATCGGCTCCTTTCATACCTTGAAGGTATTGCTTGAGACCCATTCTATATTGGAACCCCGCAAAAATACGGCACAGAATCGGCCAAAACCTATAAAGAACCCAATGGGTATTGCCATGCTGACCTGCGTCATCGAGTCGATCGAAACCATCATCGTCGACCTCCCTACCATTCGCCCGCACAAGCTGGCGATGCACACCCTGCAAAACCAAACCTTGGTGATCATCCGCCTGCGTTGCGCCGACGGCATCGAAGGCATCGGCGAAGCCACCACCATCGGCGGCCTTAGCTACGGCAACGAGAGCCCCGACAGCATCAAAGTCAACATCGACCGCCATTTCGCGCCGCTGTTGATCGGCCAGGATGCGAACAATATCAACGCCGCCATGTTGCGCCTGGAACGCAGTATTCGCGGCAACACCTTTGCCAAGTCCGGCATCGAAAGCGCCTTGCTCGACGCCCTCGGCAAACGCCGGGGCCTGCCGGTCAGCGAACTGCTCGGCGGGCGTGTACGCGATGCGCTGCCGGTGGCCTGGACCCTGGCCAGCGGCAACACCGAACAAGACATCGACGAGGCCGAGAAGATGCTCGACCTGCGCTGCCACCGCATCTTCAAGTTGAAGATCGGCGCCGGTGAAATCAGCCGTGACCTGACCCATGTGATCGCGATCAAGAAGGCCCTGGGCGAGCGTGCCAGTGTACGTGTCGACGTCAATCAGGCCTGGGATGAAGCCGTGGCCCTGCGGGCGTGCCAAGTGCTTGGTGACAACGGCATAGACTTGATCGAGCAACCGATTTCGCGCAATAACCGCGGCGGTATGGCCCGGCTCAACCTGTCGAGCCCGGTGCCGATCATGGCCGATGAGTCCATTGAGTGTGTCGAGGATGCCTTCAACCTGGCCCGCGAAGGCGCGGCCTCGGTGTTCGCCCTCAAGATCGCCAAGAACGGCGGGCCTCGCGCTGTGTTGCGCACGGCGGCGATTGCCGAAGCGGCCGGCATTGGCCTGTACGGCGGCACCATGCTCGAAGGTGGCATCGGCACCCTGGCCTCGGCCCATGCATTCCTCACCCTGAGCAAACTGGCGTGGGACACCGAGCTGTTCGGCCCGCTGTTGCTGACCGAAGACATTCTCACCGAGCAGCCGCTGTACCGCGATTTCCAGCTGCATATTTCCGCTGCGCCGGGCCTGGGCCTGGCGCTCGATGAAGAGCGCCTGGCGTTCTTCCGTCGTGACAAACACTAAGAGGCGCTGCCATGTTGTTTCACGTAAAAATGACCGTAAACCTGCCCCTCGACATGCACCCCGAGCGTGCCGACAGCCTCAAGGCCGAAGAGAAAGCCCTGGCCCAGCACCTGCAGCAAGAGGGCAAATGGCGCCACCTGTGGCGCATCGCCGGGCACTACGCCAACTACAGCGTGTTCGATGTCGACAGCGTGCAGGACCTGCACGACCTGCTGATGCAACTGCCGCTGTTTCCCTACATGGCCATCGAAGTGAATGCGCTGTGCCGGCACCCGTCGTCGATCCATGCAGACGACCGCTAAGCGCCTTTTAAAAAGCTAATAATGACAAGATGAGGAATGCACCATGACCATCCGCCTGTCCCAGACTGCTCACGCCCAACGGTTTCTCGAAGAAGCCAGCGGTAACCTCAATGACGCCGGCAACCCGCGCGCCAAGGCGCTGATGTACCGGATCCTGCGCGACACCGTGAACATCATCGAAGACCTGGAAGTGACCCCGGAAGAATTCTGGAAGGCGGTCAACTACCTCAATGAACTGGGCAAAAACCAGGAAGCCGGCTTGCTCGCCGCAGGCCTGGGCCTGGAGCATTACCTCGACCTGCTGATGGACGCCGCCGATGAACAGGCCGGCAAGTCCGGTGGCACACCGCGCACCATCGAAGGCCCGTTGTACGTAGCCGGCGCGCCGTTGTCGAAGTACGAAGCGCGGTTGGATGATGGCCAGGATGACGCGGTGCCGTTGTTCATGCGTGGGCAAGTGCGCGATACCAATGGCAAGCCACTGGCGGGGGCGATTGTCGATGTATGGCAGGCCAATACGGGCGGTACCTATTCATGGTTCGATCCGACTCAGTCGGCATTCAACCTGCGCCGACGCATCGAAACCGACGCCCAGGGCAACTACCGTTTTCGCAGCATCGTGCCCTCCGGCTATGGCTGCCCGCCCACCGGGCCGACGCAGCAATTGCTCGACCAACTGGGGCGCCATGGACAACGCCCTGCGCATATCCACTTCTTCATCTCGGCGCCTGGGCACCGGCACCTGACCACGCAGATCAACCTGTCGGATGATCCTTACCTGCATGATGACTTTGCCTATGCCACGCGCGATGAACTGATTGCCGAGATTCGCTTCAGTGACGATCCGCAGCTGGCACGGGAGTTTGGTGTGCAAGGGCGGTTTGCGCAGATTGATTTTGACTTTGAGTTGCAGGTGGCTGATGCGCCGGTGGAGCAAAAACGCATGCAACGCGTACGGGCTCTCGAGGACTGAGCGCGGGCAGAATGTGGGAGGGGGCTTGCCCCCGATAGCAGTGTGTCAGTCACTTATTTACTAACTGATCCTCCGCTATCGGGAGCAAGCCCCCTCCCACATTTAGTTCACATTTGATTTGTGGTGTTGGTGCTATTTGCGCACGACCAGATCCAACACCTCATCCCGGTCCTTGATCTTCTGCAGCACAATCTCCGACCTGATATCCATCACCCCCGCCGTGCGGTTCAGGTGGTTCACGATAAAGTCCGAAAAGTGCTTGAGATTGCGCGCCTGCACCCGCAGCACATAGTTGCTGGCGCCGGTGATCACATAGGCGCTTGCCACCTCCGGCCAGCCTTGCACCTTCTTGATAAAGGTCTCATGCCAGTCCTCTACATCCTGGCGCAACGACAGGTGCACGATGGCTTCCAGCTCGATCCCCAACTGCTCGGCATTCAATACCGCACGGTAACCGCTGATGATGCCCTCGCTTTCCAACAGGCGCAAACGGCGCAGGCAGGCAGAGGGCGAAAGTGCGACTTTTTCCGCCAGTTCCTGGTTGCTGATACGGCCATCCTGTTGCAGGAAATGCAGGAGGCGCAGGTCGGTGGCGTCGAGAATCATGCTTTGAATAAATCCGCGTATTTAGAGGTTAAATTCGAATTTCCTACAGCTTAATTAGCCTGTTACCCACCACTTTGCACGAAAATTCTCTAAAGCTTCGTTCATTATTTGCTGCATCCTCACTTATAAAAACCAGGACGACCCATGACCACTCCAAGCCATTGCCAAGCCCTCGACGCCCAGGACCCATTGGCGCCACTGCGCGCCCAGTTCGCCTTGCCCGAGGGGGTGATCTACCTCGACGGTAACTCCCTCGGCGCACGCCCGGTGGCGGCATTGGCGCGGGCGCAACAGGTGATTGCCGAGGAGTGGGGCAATGGTTTGATCCGCAGCTGGAACAGCGCCGGCTGGGCGGATTTGTCCCTGCGCCTGGGTAATCGCCTGGCGCCATTGATCGGTGCGCGGGACGGTGAAGTGGTGATCACCGATACCACCTCGATCAATCTGTTCAAGGTGCTCAGTGCGGCGTTGAGTGTGCAGCGCCAACGTGCGCCTGGGCGCAAGGTGATCGTCAGTGAGGCGAGCAACTTTCCCACCGATCTGTATATCGCGCAGGGCTTGGCGCAATTGCTGCAGCAGGGTTATTCCCTGCGGTTGGTCAACAGCCCCGACGAGCTGCCGCAGGCAATCGATCAGGACGTGGCGGTGGTGATGCTTACCCACGTCAACTACAAGACCGGCTACATGTACGACATGCAGGCGCTTACAGCCTTGAGCCACGAGTGCGGCGCGCTGAGCATCTGGGACCTGGCGCATTCGGCGGGTGCGGTGCCGGTCAACCTGCATCGGGCCGGCGCTGATTATGCGATCGGCTGCACCTACAAATACCTTAACGGCGGCCCGGGATCCCAGGCGTTCGTGTGGGTCAACCCGGCGTTGGTGGACGTAGTGCGCCAGCCGTTGTCGGGCTGGTTCGGGCACACCCGCCAGTTCGCCATGGAGTCCACCTACGCACCCAGCACCGGCATTGCGCGCTACCTGTGCGGCACCCAGCCGATCACCTCATTGGCCATGGTGGAGTGCGGCCTGGAGATTTTTGCCCAGACCGATATGGCCAGCCTGCGGACTAAATCCCTGGCATTGACCGACCTGTTTATTGCGCTTGTCGAAAGCCGCTGCGCCGCCCATGGCCTGACCCTGATCACCCCACGTGAACACGCCCGGCGTGGCAGCCACGTCAGCTTTGAGCACCCCGAAGGTTACGCCGTGATCCAGGCCCTGATCGCTCGGGGCGTGATCGGTGATTACCGCGAGCCGCGGATCATGCGTTTTGGTTTCACACCGTTGTACACAAGCTTCACCGAGGTTTGGGAGGCTGTGGAAATCCTCGGTGAAATCCTCGACAACGCCACCTGGGACCAGCCGCAATTCAAAGTGCGCAACAGCGTCACCTAATAGCACCACAGACCCAATGTGGGAGGGGGCAAGCCCCCTCCCACAGGGGATCTGTGACAACAGTCAAGCAACCATCACAATAATAAAAGGGGCACTCCAGTGACCACGCCAGACAACGGCTTTGCAGAGATCACCCACCGCGAACTGGGCCTGCGGCGCCAGCTCACTTCCGGCCAGATGAGCATGATCGCCATCGGTGGCGCCATTGGCACCGGGCTGTTCATGGGCAGCGCCTATGCCATCGGCTATGCCGGGCCGAGCGTGCTGGTGAGCTACGCCATCGGCGCGCTGATCACCTTGTTGCTGATGGGCTGCCTGGCGGAGATGACGGTGGCTCATTCCACCTCCGGCTCCTTTGGCGCCTATGCCGAGTTCTACATCAGCCCACTGGCCGGCTTCCTGGTGCGTTATGCCTACTGGGCGGCGATTGTGCTGGCCGTAGGCGCCGAGGTCACGGCGGTGGCGATGTACATGAAATACTGGTTTGCCAACGTGCCGGAGTGGGTGTGGATCGTGTCGTTTTCCAGCGTGCTGATCCTGCTCAATGCCATCAGCGTGAAGACCTTCGGTAACTTCGAATACTGGTTCTCGACGATCAAGATCAGTGCCATCGTCGGTTTCATCATCCTCGCCGTGTATGTGGTGTTCGGCTCCGGCAACCCGGACTACGGGGTGCAGAACTACACGGCCCACGACGGGTTTTTTCCCCATGGCTTAAGCGGCATGTGGATCGCGGTGATCGTGTCGATCTTCAGCTACCTCAGCGTCGAGATGATCGCCGTGGCCGCCGGTGAAGCCGCCGATCCGGAACAGGCGGTGAAGAAAGCCTTTCGCGCTACCATTGTGCGCCTGGTGGTGTTCTACCTGCTGACCCTGACGCTGATGCTCGCCATCGTGCCGTGGAACCAGGCGGGCCAGACCCAGAGCCCATTCGTCACGGTGATGCAGACCATCGGCATTCCTGGTGCCACCGGGGTGATGAACTTCGTGATCCTGATCGCGGCGCTGTCGGCGATGAACAGCCAGCTCTACATCACCACGCGCATGATGTTCAGCCTGTCCCGCGCAGGCTTTGCGCCCAAGGCCATGGGCGCCTTGAGCAAGAACGGCATCCCGCTCAATGCCCTGTTGCTGTCCAGCTCGGGCATCGCCCTGGCGACCTTGCTTAACGTGGTGTACCCGGAAAGCTCGTTCACCCTGATGATGGCGATCTCGATGTTCGGCGCGATCTTCACCTGGTTCATGATCTTCCTCACGCACCTGTTCTTCCGCCGCTATCGCAAGCGCCATGGCGGGGCGAAGTTGTCATTCCAGCTGCGCTTGTTTCCGTACACTACGTTGCTGGGGCTGGTGCTGATGGGGGCCGTGATGATCACCACCTATTTCACCGAGGCGTTCAAGATGACCCTGGTGTTTGGCGTGCCGTTCCTGCTGATACTGTCGGCGGTGTATTACGGGTTTTTCCGCAAGGGCAGGGCCAAGGCATCGAACAAAGCTCTGGCGTAACCCGGCAATTGTTCGAAGTCGCGTGCGCATAACAGCAGCTTGCGGCAGGCCCAGGTTTCTCGCAGAGGCTGGACCTTGAAACGGCGCTCCGACGGCCAGCGATCCAAGGCGGCCTGAGGCACGATGCCCAGGCCGGCGCCGCCGGCGACCATGCGAATCAAGCCATCAAAACCGTCGGCACGGATGCGGGTTTGCAGGCGAAAGCCTGCGTGCAATGCCTGCTCCTCCAAGTACACCGCCAGCGCACTGTTGGCCGCCAAGCCTACGTAGTCGTACTGCAAGCTGTCGATGAAGCTGGCTGTGGTCAGCGGATGGTCAAGGGGCACGATGAGCACCAACGGATCATCGCGAAACGGCAAGGTTTGCAAGCCGTGGGTGTCCACCGCATCGGAAATAATCCCCAGGTCGGCCGTGCCCTGGCGCAAGGCTTGGGTGATGCGCAGGCTGGGCAGTTCCTGCAGGTCGATATCCAGGTTGGGGTGTTCACGCAGAAAGCCGGCGAGCAGTTCAGGCAGGTATTCGCTGAGGGCGGTGGTGTTGCACAGCAGACGGACCTGGCCTTTGACGCCATTGGCGTATTCGGCCAGGTCCTGTCGCAGGTGTTCGGCCTGTTGCAGCAGCAGGCGAGCGTGCCGGGCCAAGGCTTTGCCCGCAGGGGTTGGGGTGACGCCACGGCGGCCACGGTCAAGAAACGCGATGCCCAGTGAAGACTCCATCGCCCGGATGCGTGCGCTGGCGGCAGCCAGGGACAAATGACTGCGAGCCGCGCCAGCGGTGATATTGCCGGTGTCGAGGATGTGCAGGTAGAGGCGCAGGTCGATCAGATCAAAGTGCATGGCGTCAGCCTCAGGCAAATCAAGAGTCAGGGTCAGTATATGGCGAAT
This sequence comes from Pseudomonas sp. FBCC-B545, assembly GCF_059134095.1. Taxonomy (NCBI): domain Bacteria; kingdom Pseudomonadati; phylum Pseudomonadota; class Gammaproteobacteria; order Pseudomonadales; family Pseudomonadaceae; genus Pseudomonas; species Pseudomonas sp. FBCC-B545. Next base: position 1,007,752 of record NZ_CP101441.1, read on the forward strand.
TTTCGAACCCGGCGAAAGCTCCCACAATGACGCGCATGAATACCTTTCTCTCGTTCTATCAAAACCTTGGTCCTGCCTTGACGCTGCTGGTGATCGGCAGCTTCCTGCTGGCCGGCACGGTCAAGGGCATCATTGGCCTGGGCCTGCCCACCGTGGCCATGGGCATGCTCGGCCTGGCTATGTTGCCGGCGCAGGCTGCAGCGTTGCTGATCATTCCTTCGACAGTGACCAACCTCTGGCAACTGGCGTTTGGCGGCCATTTGAGCGCCTTGGTCAAACGCTTGTGGCCGATGCTGTTGTTGATTTTCCTCGGCACCGGGCTTGGCAGCGTGTGGCTGGGCATGGGTGGCGGGCCTTGGGTGGTGCGTGGGTTGGGTGCGGCGTTGCTGGTGTATGCGTTGAGCGGGCTGTTCCTGCCGGCATTGCGGGTAGACCCGGCCACCGAACGTTGGCTGGGGCCGCTGTGCGGCGCCGTCACTGGCCTTATCACCTCGGCGACCGGCGTGTTCGTGATTCCCGCTGTGCCCTACCTGCAAGCCTTGGGTTTGAATCGCGATCAGTTGGTGCAGGCACTGGGCCTGTCGTTCAGCGTATCGACCCTGGCGCTCGCCGCAGGCCTGGCGTGGCGGGGCACCTTGGGCGGCGGTGAGATCAGTGCTTCAATGTTGGCACTGCTGCCGGCGCTGCTGGGCATGTGGCTGGGCCAGGCGCTGCGCCAGCGCATCAGCGCAGTGTTATTCAAGCGCGTTTTTTTTATCGGCATGGCGCTGTTGGGTGGCCACCTGTTGATCAGTGGCTGAGTCGCCAACCGCTCGGTGTAAGCTGCGCTGAACCGATTACGAGGAGCGCCTGTGAAAGCCCGGTCCGATGAGCTACAGATTTTCGTCAGCGTGATTGAGTGCGGTTCGATTTCCGCCGCGGCGGAGCAGGTCGGACAGACCCCTTCGGCGGTCAGCCGCACCTTGTCGCGCCTGGAGGCCAAGCTCGACACCACCTTGATCAACCGCACCACCCGGCGCATGGACCTGACCGAAGAGGGCAAGTACTTCTTCGAGCAGGCCAAGGTGATTCTGGCACAGATGGATGAGCTGGAAGAGCGCCTGTCGTCGCGCCAGAAAAAACCGGCCGGCCGCCTGCGTATCAACGCTGCCGTGCCGTTCATGCTGCATGGGATCGTGCCGTACATCGCCGAATTCCGTAGCCTCTACCCGGAAATCCAGCTGGAGCTCAACAGCGACGACCTGATCATCGACCTGCTGGAGCAAAGCACCGACATCGCCATTCGCATCGGCGCCCTGGCCGATTCGACCCTGCATGCGCGTTTCCTGGGGTCGACCCCGCTGCATATCCTTGCCAGCCCCGACTACCTCAAGCGGTACGGCACGCCGACGACGGTAGCCGAGTTAGCCGATCACACGCTGCTTGGCTTCACCCACACCGAAACCCTCAACCACTGGCCGCTGCGCCATGTGGACGGTGATCGCTGGCTGATCCAGCCCAGCGTCAGCGCCTCCAGTGGCGAAACTGTGCGGCAATTAGCGCTGGAAGGGCAGGGCATTTGCTGCCTGTCGAACTTCATGACTATCGACGACATCGACACCGGGCGCCTGATGCCGATGTTGGAGGCGTTCAACAGCGGTTATCGCCAGCCGATCCATGCGGTGTTCTACCGCAACTCGCAATTGGCGCTGCGCATCCAGTGTTTCCTGGATTTTATTCAGGCCAAACTGGCGCGGTATGCCCGCTGATTCGTGATCTGCACGCAAGAGTGAATTGGGTGAGACGGGCTTATTCGGCTGGGAGGGGTGCTTGATACTGGCTCCATCACTTACCCAGTCAGGAGCAACCTCCATGAACGTATTCGTTACCGGCGCCGCAGGGTTTATCGGCGGTTCCATCGCCACCGGCCTGGTCAAGGCCGGCCACCACGTCACCGGCCTGGTGCGCAGCGCCGAGCAAGCTGCCGAGATGACCGCCCTGGGTATCACCCCGGTGATCGGAACCCTTGACGACGCCGCCGTGTTGACCGAGCAGGCGCACAAGGCCGATGCAGTGATCAATGCCGCCAGCAGCGACCATCGCGCCGCAGTGGAAACCCTGCTGGCCGCCTTGAAAGGCTCGAACAAGCCGTTCCTGCACACCAGCGGCTCGAGCATTGTCGGCGATGCGTCGGGCGGCAAGGCCAGCGATGTCATCTATTTTGAAGACAATCTGCCGGAGCCGACTGTCGACAAGGCCGCGCGCGTGGCGATCGACAACTTGATCCTCGCGGCCGCCAGCGACGGCGTCAATTCGGCGGTGATCTGCAACACCCTGATCTACGGCCACAGCCTGGGCGTGAAGCGTGACAGCGTGCAATTGCCGCGCTTGCTCAAGCAGGCGCGCAAAAGTGGTGTGGTGCGCCATGTGGGCCCGGGGCAGAACATCTGGTCCAATGTGCATATCGAAGACGTGGTGGCCCTGTACCTGCTGGCGCTGACCAAAAACGTGCCGGGTACGTTCTACTTTGTGGAAAGCGGCGAAGCAGCGTTTATCGATATGACCACGGCCATTGCCCAAGCGCTGAACCTGGGCGAGCCGCAGGATTGGCCATTGGCCGAGGCTGAGGCCGAATGGGGCTATGAAATGGCCAACTACGGGCTGGGTTCCAACAGCCGGGTGCGTGGCAAGCATGCCCGTGAGTTGTTGGGCTGGGTGCCGAAGCGTACGTCGGTGGTGGAGTGGATTCGCGACGAAATGGTGTGATGTTCGCTTGAGACCAAGGTGCTGCTATCGGGAGCAAGCCCCCTCCCACATTTGACCGAATTCCAACTTTGGAATGCATTCAAGTGTGGGAGGGGGCTTGCTCCCGATTGAGGCGACTCGGTCTTCGAGGCTAGCCCCACCCGCCGCAATTCCGTACCATTCCCCGCCTTATCCCCGCATCTCCCTGGTACTCCATGAACCTCACCCGTCTGCGCGCCGATGCCCTGGCCGGCCTCACCACGTCTTTCGCGCTGCTGCCCGAATGCATCGCCTTTGCCCTGGTAGCCCATCTCAACCCGCTGATGGGGCTCTACGGCGCCTTTATCATCTGCACCCTCACCGCGCTGTTCGGCGGCCGACCCGGCATGGTCTCGGGCGCAGCGGGTTCGATGGCGGTGGTGATCGTCGCGCTGGTGGTGCAGCACGGGGTGGAGTATCTGCTGGCGACGGTGCTGCTGGGCGGGCTGATCATGGTCGCATTCGGCGTGCTGCGCCTGGGCAAGCTGGTGCGCATGGTGCCGCACTCGGTGATGCTCGGTTTCGTCAACGGCCTGGCGATCATCATTGCGCTGGCGCAACTGGAGCATTTCAAGAGCGGCGAACACTGGCTCAGTGGTACGCCGTTGTATGTGATGACCGGCCTGGTGGTGGTGACCATGGCAATTGTCTACCTGCTGCCGCGCCTGACCCGTGCCGTGCCCCCCGCGCTGGTGGCGATCCTGGGGGTTGGCCTGGCGGTCTACCTGCTTGGCCTGCCGACCCGCACCTTGGGCGATATGGCGCATATCGCCGGCGGCTTGCCAACCTTCGCCCTGCCGCAGATCCCCTGGACCCTGGAAACCCTCGGCATCATCGCGCCCTACGCGTTCCTGATGGCGATGGTTGGCCTGTTGGAAACCCTGCTGACCCTCAACCTCACTGATGAAATCACCGAGACCCGTGGCTACCCCGACCGCGAAAGCGTGGCCCTGGGCGCAGCGAACATGGTTTCGGGCCTGTTCGGTGGCATGGGTGGTTGCGCGATGATCGGGCAGACCGTGATCAACCTCAGCTCCGGCGGGCGCGGGCGTTTCTCCGGGGTGTTTGCCGGGGTGATGATCCTGTTGTTCATTCTGTTTCTATCACCGCTGATCGAACGAATTCCGCTGGCGGCGCTGGTGGGCGTGATGTTCGTGGTGTCGCAGCAGACCTTCGCCTGGGCATCGCTGCGGGTGATCAACAAGGTGCCGCTCAATGACGTACTGGTGATCATGGCGGTGACGATCATCACGGTGTTCACCGACCTGGCCACCGCGGTGTTGTGCGGTATCGTCATCGCGGCGCTGAACTTCGCCTGGCAGCAGGCGCGGGAGCTGTACGCGGATGAACATCTGGAGGCTGACGGCAGCAAGCTTTACCGCCTGCATGGCACCTTGTTCTTTGCCTCGACCACGCCGTTCCTGAATCAATTCGACCCGGCCAACGACCCGGCCCAGGTGACGCTGGATTGCCGTCACCTGAGCTTTGTCGACTATTCGGCGATTGCCGCGCTGATGACCCTGCGTGAACGCTACTCCAAGGCCGGCAAGCACCTGCGGGTGCTGCATTTATCCGAGCGCTGCAAGAAGCTGCTCAAGCGTGCGAAGGTTCACCACGACTGATATTAAGGCCCGACCAGGTCTTCGAGTTCCTGGGCGCGGGTCTGGGTCATGTCCAGCACGCAGCCGGAACCGTTGACCTGATCGATAGTGCCGCCGGTGGCACTGCCGGCAAAGGCGCAATTGGCATCGCGGTACTTGATCCACAGGCGCTGCACATCTTGCAGTTGCTGCTTGCGCGCGCCTTCCTGGGCGGCGAGGGCGGTCTTGTAGGCACGGTTCAGGCGTTCGTCCTGCACCTTGGTTTGCTTGGCGTTGCAATTGACCATGTCTGCCGTGGTGTTGGCGCTGTCCATGCATTTCTTCAATGCGCCATTGTCAGCGGCAAAAGCGCTGCCGCACAGGGACAGAAGCAGGGCGCTGGCGGCGATTGTGGTGCGAATCATGAGCGGTTTCCTGAACAGAGTGAGGGCGCATTCTATGACTCGAGGGCGGCGCTTGAGTTTCCGACATCCTCTGATCTTCATGTAAGAACACACCCCGAATTTTCATGGGCTGGCGCTGGACATATCCCCAAGCGACAGCGCTTATCTGTGGGCGAAAATTACTTTCATAAAAATTGAAAATATTCCTCGGCAATGATTTATGAGTTTCACAACCAATTCGACGTGACCCTTTCCGAGGAGTACCGCATGGCCGCATCACCGGGCTTCGGGCTACTGGCATACGCTGCCATTGCCATCATTGCATTGATCGTGCTGATTGCACGTTACCGACTCAACCCGTTTATTGTCATCACCCTGGTGTCCATCGGCCTGGCGCTGATGGCCGGCATGCCGGCCGATACCATCATGGGTTCGTACGAGGCGGGCGTGGGTAAAACCCTGGGGCATATCGCCCTGGTGGTGGCGCTGGGCACCATGCTCGGCAAGATGATGGCCGAGTCCGGTGGCGCCGAGCAGGTGGCCCGCACGCTGATCAACCGCTTCGGTGAGCGCAATGCCCACTGGGCGATGGTGTGCATTGCGTTCCTGGTGGGGCTGCCGCTGTTTTTCGAGGTCGGGTTTGTGCTGCTGGTGCCGATTGCCTTTACCGTGGCGCGGCGCGTGGGGGTGTCGATCCTGATGGTCGGCCTGCCGATGGTCGCCGGCCTGTCGGTGGTGCACGCGCTGGTGCCGCCGCACCCGGCGGCGATGATGGCGGTGCTGGCCTACAACGCTTCGGTCGGTCAGACAGTGCTGTATGCGATTTTGATCGGTATCCCCACGGCGATCATCGCCGGTCCGGTCTATGCCAAGTTCATCGTGCCGCATATTCACCTGCCGGCGGAAAACCCGTTGGAGCGCCAGTTCATCGAGCGCGAACCGCGTACCCGCCTGCCCAGCTTCGCGTTGACCATGGGCACCATCCTGCTGCCGGTGGTGCTGATGATGATCGGTGGTTGGGCTAACGTGATTTCCACCCCAGGCACTGGTTTCAACCAGTTCCTGCTGTTTATCGGCAACTCGGTGATCGCCCTGTTGGTGGCGACCCTGGTGAGCTTCTGGACCCTGGGCCTGGCCCAGGGCTTCAACCGTGAGTCGATTCTCAAGTTCACCAACGAATGCCTGGCGCCGACGGCCAGCATCACCTTGCTGGTGGGCGCGGGCGGCGGTTTGAACCGCATCCTGGTAGATGCCGGGGTGACCAACGAAATCCTCGGCCTGGCCCATGCGTTCCACTTGTCGCCGCTGGTGATGGGCTGGCTGTTCGCCGCCCTGATGCGTATCGCCACCGGCTCGGCCACGGTCGCCATGACCACGGCGTCTGGTGTAGTCGCCCCCGTCGCCCTGGGCTTGGGTTATCCACACCCAGAATTGTTGGTACTGGCGACCGGCGCGGGTTCGGTGATCTTTTCCCACGTTAACGACGGCGGCTTCTGGCTGATCAAGGAATACTTCAATATGACGGTGATCCAGACCTTCAAGACCTGGACCGTGCTGGAGACCCTGATTTCGCTGGTCGCCTTCGGTCTTACCTACGGCCTGTCACTGGTTTTATAAGACCCGGAGCCCCCATGGACATCCTTTACCAGATCCGCGCCCGCCAGGACTCTTTCAGCGCCGGCGAAGGGCGTATCGCCAAGCTGATGCTTGAGGATGTGGGCTTTGCCGCCTCGGCCAGCCTGGAAGCATTGTCCCAGCGGGCCGAAGTCAGTACCGCCACCTTGTCACGCTTTGCCCGTAGCGTCGGCTGCCGCGACTTGCGCGATTTGCGCCTGCAACTGGCCCAGGCCAGTGGTGTGGGTAGCCGCTTTTTGGACCCTGCGGGGTTGCCGGAACAATCGGCGTTTCATCGGCAGATCCTCGGCGATATCGAGGCGACGCTGCGTCAGCACCTGTCGGGGTTCAATCAACCCAGTTTCGTTGATGCGGTCAATCTATTGGGCAAGGCGCGGATGATCCATGCATTCGGCATGGGCGGCCCGTCGAGCCTGTGCAGTGATGAATTGCAGGTACGCCTGGTGCGGCTGGGCTACTCGATTGCCGCCAGCCATGACCCGGTGATGATGCGGGTCACGGCGGCCACCCTGGGACCGGAGCACGCATTGATCGTCTGCTCCCTCACTGGACTGACCCCCGAGTTATTGGAGGTGGTAAAGCTGGCACGCAGCTACGACGCCCGCATCGTCGCCATCACGCTCGCCGATTCGCCTCTGGCGCAGTTGGCGGATGTGTTGCTACCGCTGCAACCGGCGGAAACCAGTTTTATCTACAAACCCACCGCAGCCCGCTACGGCATGCTGCTGGCTATCGACCTGCTCGCCACCGAGCTGGCGCTGGCCCTGCCGGACGAAAACCAGGAGCGCCTGCGCCGGATCAAACTGGCCCTGGACGATTACCGCGGCGGCCCTGACAGCCTGCCGCTTGGAGACTGATATGAAGTACGACACGCTGATACGCCAGGCGCTGATCATCGATGGCAGCAACACCCCGGGCTATCTCGCCGATGTGGGAGTGCATCAAGGGCGTATCAAGGCCATTGGCGACTTGACCACAGCCGAGGCCGAGCATGTTATCCAGGCCCATGGTCGCGTATTGGCACCGGGTTTTATCGACGTGCACACCCACGATGACACCGTGGTGATCCGCCAGCCGCAGATGCTGCCCAAGCTCAGCCAGGGCGTGACCACGGTGATTGTCGGCAACTGTGGCATCAGTGCCTCGCCGGTGAGTTTACGCGGTGCCCCGCCAGACCCGATGAACTTGTTGGGCGGCCGTGAGGCGTTCCGCTATCCGCGGTTCAGCGACTATCGCAACGCCGTGGAGGGCGCCCATCCGGCGGTAAACGTCGCCGCGTTGATCGGCCACACGGCGTTGCGCAGCAATCATATGGATGACCTGCACCGCACTGCCACGCCCGGTGAAATCACGGCGATGCGTATACAACTGCAAGAGAGCCTGGAAGCTGGCGCCCTGGGCTTATCCACAGGCCTGGCCTACGCCAGCGCGTTCAATGCCGAGACCGATGAAGTGTTGCAGCTCACCGAAGAGTTGACGGCCTACGGCGCGGTGTACGCCACCCACTTGCGCAGCGAATTCGAGCCGGTACTGGAGGCGATGGACGAGGCGTTTCTGATCGGCCGCCATGCCCAGGTGCCGGTGATTATTTCCCACCTTAAATGCGCCGGTGCCGGTAATTGGGGGCGTAGCCCGCAGTTGTTGGCGTCACTGGAGGCTGCGGCCAAAAATCATCCGGTGGGCTGTGATTGCTATCCCTACGCCGCCAGCTCCTCGACCCTGGACCTCAAACAGGTGACCGATGCGTTTCGCATCACCATCACCTGGTCGACGCCGCACCCAGAAATGGGTGGGCGTGATCTGCAGGCTATCGCTGCCGAGTGGGGCGTTTCGCTAATAGACGCTGCCCGTCGCCTGCAACCGGCGGGAGCGGTGTACTACGGGATGGACGAAGACGATGTGCGGCGCATCCTCGCCCATCCGTTGTCGATGGTGGGCTCCGATGGTTTGCCCGAAGACCCGTTTCCCCACCCGCGCTTGTGGGGGGCGTTCCCGCGGGTGCTGGGGCACTTCAGCCGCGATGTCGGCTTGTTCCCGTTGCACACGGCGGTGCACAAGATGACTGGTCTGTCGGCAGCGCGCTTTGGCTTATCCGAGCGTGGCGAAATTCGCGAAGGGTACTGGGCCGACCTGGTGTTGTTCGACCCGTTGCGGGTGCGTGATGTGGCAGATTTCAACACACCGCAACGTGCAGCGGAAGGGATCGACGGTGTGTGGGTTAACGGCGTACTGAGCTACAGCAATGGGCAGGCCAACGGCCAGCGGCCAGGGCGATTCCTGGCGCGCAGTGGGGATTTGCGTGGCGGCTTTTCGTCTTTATAGTGGGCGTTCTCATACACGGAGCGGTCGCCATGCACTTAGGAAAAGTCACCCCCATCCTGCGGATTTTCGACGAGACCAAAGCGTTGGAATTCTACGTCGACTTCCTGGGGTTCAAGGTCGATTGGCAGCACCGTTTCGAGGCGAATTTCCCGTTGTACCTGCAAGTGTCGCTGGGTGAGTGCGTGTTGCATTTGTCCGAGCACCATGGCGATGCTTCGCCGGGGTCGGCGGTGCGGATCCAGGCGCAAAGGGTGGATGCGTACCAGCAGCAATTGCTCGGCAAGGATTACCGCTATGCCAAGCCTGCGGTCGAGGAAACGCCTTGGGGATCGCGGGAAATGAGCATCCGGGATCCGTTCGGGAATCGCTTGGTGTTTGTCGAGGACAGCGAGGGCTAAGTGGCAAATGGCAGGCAATAAAAAACCGCCTTGGTAAGGCGGTTTTTTTTGCAAACCCAGTTAGTGGCTGGGGTTGCGGCTTCTCAGGAAGCGTTGACCCACTGCGTTGATACTAATGTGAGTTACTGGATCGCGCAAGGCTTGACGAGGGTCGGTGGTTTTATTCGTCTATCTTATTTAGAGCTAATTTTGGCGGTAAAAAATTGCAATAAATGATCTAGTTTCGATGGCTCGTTTATCTTCGTCCGTCACACCTTTGATCGGAATATTGGTTAGTATCACCCCCGTTCCAAGTATGTCGTTTTGTGGTGGCTGGGTATGCGCGCGGAATTATGGACCGAACGCCACGGGCTAGTAATCCGTGCCGGATTTCATGCGGGAGGAACCAGAGCCCGGCCGCCTCACAGGAAGCGTTGACCCGCGTCCAAAGGCCCACATGTTCCGGTAAGTGCGCTGGAGGTAAGGCCCAACTCACGGAGGGCCGAGTATGTCTAAGTTTGCACGACGTACATGGAACCTCGTAGTGAACTGCCTGCGTGCGTATCACGTATGGAAGTTCCTGCGGGACAGCTTCGATGACCGTTAAGGTCTGAGAGGTGGAGCCGCCTCGGTCTAGATCGAGGCGGCTTTTTGGTGTCTACACCCGGAAATGACTGACCATCTGCTGCAACTGGCTACCCAGCCGTGCCAGTTCCACACTCGACTTCGCCGTCTCGTCACTGGCCGTCGCCGTCTGCTCAGACACATCCCGCACATTCACGATACTGCGGCTGATCTCTTCCGCTACGGCGCTCTGCTGCTCGGCGGCCGCGGCAATCTGCTGGTTCATCGACTGGATATTCGACACCGTACGGGTGATGTTTTCCAGTGACACGCCAGCCTTGCGTGTCAGTTCGACACTGCTGTCGGTGAGGCTGCGGCTGTTGTTCATCACGTTGGCTACTTGCTGGGTGCCGTTCTGCAAGCCGGCCACCAGGCCTTCGATTTCTTCGGTGGATTTCTGCGTGCGCTGGGCCAGGCCACGCACTTCGTCGGCGACCACTGCAAAGCCACGGCCGGCTTCCCCGGCACGTGCAGCTTCAATGGCGGCGTTGAGGGCCAGCAGGTTGGTCTGTTCGGCCACGGCCTTGATCACGTCCATCACGCTGCCGATCTTATTGCTCTCTTGCTGAAGGTGCGTCATGGCGTCGGTGGAGCGTGCCACTTCGGCGGCCAGGCGTTCGATCTGGGCGATGGCTTCGGCCACCACCTTGTCGCCTTCACGGGCCTGGCCGTCGGCGTCGGAAGCCGCCTGGGAAGCCTGCTCGGCATTGCGCGCGACCTCCTGTACGGTGGCGGTCATTTCATGCATGGCGGTGGCGACCTGATCGGTCTCGATCTTCTGGCTGTTCACACCGGCGCTGGTCTGTTCGGTCACGGCCGACAGTTCTTCGGCGGCGCTGGCGATCTGAGTCACGCCATCGCGAATGCCGCTGATCAGTTCACGCAGGGTCGTGCCCATGCGCTGGATGCCTTGTTGCAACACGCCCAGTTCATCACGACGGGTCACCTGGATGTTGTGGCTCAGGTCGCCGGAAGCGATGCGCTCGACCACGGCCAGGGTGTCCTGGATCGGGCGCGTGATCTGGCGGGTGATGACCCACGCAGCGATGACGCCGACCAGCAGGGCCAGCAAGGTGCTGATCAATTGCAGGCTACGGGCCTGGGTGCTTTCAGCGTCGCGACGTTCCAGTTGGATGTCGTACAGCTTATCGCTGATCGTCACGATGTCGGCGCCTTGGGTGGTCATTTCGGCGCGGGCGGTGACGATATTGGCGTTGGCGGCCTTGTAGCTCTGCACGGCACTGCGATAGTCGCCGAGCGCGGTTTCCAGTGCGGTCAATGCGGTTTGCTGGCCAGTACCGAATGCGGCGCTGAGGGTTTTCAAACCAGCGACGGCTTTTTCGATTTGTGCAGCGGCGCGGGCTTCGGTTTCTGCGCTGGGGCTATTGGTATAGCCACGCACTTCATAACGAGCTTGCTGGAACTCATTCTTGGCTTGGGTCACGGCCGAAAACTGAGCGAAGCGCTCCGGACTATCGGGCGCTTGCTGCACGCTGGTTGCCAGCGCATTGATTTGCGCATTGGCGATGTCAGCCTTGGCGCCCATGACGTCGCGCGCAGCGTTGCCATTACGGTAGGCCTCGCGCATTTTGTTCAGGGACTGGCGGTAAGCGGTAATGACGGCTTTCTGCTCATTGAGCAGCTTGAGGTTTTCCGGGCTCTTGAAGCTGTCCAGCAGCTTCTGTTGTTGAGCGGCGAAGGCGTCAAGGCTGGTTTGCACGTTTTGCGCCACGGCTTCGTCGCCGTTGGCCAGCATGTATTGCAAGCGCACGATCCGCAGCTTGGTCAACGAGGCGTTGAGCTGGGTGATGTCGCTCATCCAGTTACTACGGTCGATCAGGCCGCCCAGGCTGGTCCAGCCGGTGAGTGCCAGGATCGAGGTGAGGACCAGCACCAGGCCAAAGCCCAGGCCGAGTTTGAGATTGACGCTGATGTTACCGAACCAGCTGTTCATCGAAAGCTCCTTGAAGAGTGATGTCTGTCTGCTGGACGGTGTGTTGTTGTTTGAGCCAGCCAAGATGTGTAGGGCTGTATCGGCGGCAGTGGACAATTCTGAAATACTTTTCTTGCCTGGCGACGAAGGGGCGTCATTCGGCTGTACCTGACCTACGATCTGGCGCTCTGGTAGACGGGGGAGGGGCTGATCATGGGCCGCCCTTGTGTGCTAGTCTGCGGGCCCTTTTAGTTCTGGGCGGCGCGGGAAACCGTGTTGTCCTATAGCGGAGCCTCTTCATGTCCGAAGTTAATCTGTCCACCGACGAAACCCGCGTCAGCTACGGTATCGGCCGTCAGTTGGGCGACCAACTGCGCGACAACCCGCCACCGGGCGTGAGCCTGGACGCGATCCTGGCCGGCCTGACCGATGCGTTCGCGGGCAAGCCAAGCCGTGTTGACCAGGAGCAAATGGCTGCCAGTTTCAAAGTGATCCGCGAAATCATGCAAGCCGAAGCGGCTGCCAAGGCTGAAGCAGCCGCTGGCGCCGGCCTGGCATTCCTGGCTGAAAACGCCAAGCGCGATGGCATCACCACCCTGGCTTCCGGCCTGCAATTTGAAGTGCTGACAGCCGGTACCGGCGCCAAGCCGACCCGTGAAGATCAAGTGCGTACCCACTACCACGGCACCCTGATCGACGGCACTGTGTTCGACAGCTCCTACGAGCGTGGCCAGCCTGCAGAATTCCCGGTTGGCGGCGTGATCGCCGGCTGGACCGAAGCCCTGCAACTGATGAATGCCGGCAGCAAATGGCGTCTGTACGTGCCGAGCGAACTGGCTTACGGCGCTCAAGGCGTTGGCAGCATCCCGCCGCACAGCGTTCTGGTATTCGACGTCGAACTGCTCGACGTTCTGTAAGACCTGTTGCTGATTACCTGTTGGGGCGAACGCGTTCGCCCCAACAGGGATTTGCCAGTTTGTTCATGGATGGAACTTGCCATTCAGATCCGCCGCCGGGCGCAACGCTCGGGCATAGCAGAACAGAAACAGATTCCTTACCACTTCCTTCAGTACTCCAGGCTCACTGGAACTCAGGCCATTGACGTCCAGGTCGCCCTGATCCTGCAGTTCGTTCAGCGCTTCTTCCTCAAGCACCGCACAGACTTCGCCGGTTTCCCGATGCAGGATCCGCAGGTAAGGGTGTGGGCGATCCAGCCAGGCGTCTATCAAATAAGTCATGGTCGTTCTCCTTGATGGGTTTCAATGAGAATAATTCTTATTCGTAGAATAGCAAGTATCTATTGGCGGTTTCCGGTTTTTTTTGTGTGGATATTGTTGTCGATCAATCGAGAGGGCGAAACGCCATCCCGCGGCGGGCGCGGGATGGATGCAGCAGGATCAGACCTTGCGCACGAACTCGGACTTGAGTTTCATCGGGCCGATACCGTCGATCTTGCAGTCGATATCGTGGTCACCGTCGCACAGGCGGATGTTCTTGACCTTGGTACCGACCTTGACCACCAGGGAGGTGCCCTTGACCTTGAGGTCCTTGATCACGGTGATGGTGTCGCCGTCTTGCAGGACGTTGCCCACAGAGTCTTTCTTCACGGTTTCATCGCTGGCCACTTCGGCCTCGCCAGTGGCGGACCACTCATGGGCGCATTCCGGGCAGACCAGTTGGGTGCCGTCTTCGTAGGTGTATTCGGAATTGCATTTCGGGCAGGGTGGCAACGTGCTCACTAAAGCTCCTTGAGGTTCAGGGATGACTAAAAGTCGCACATTATATAGGGTTTTGTAGCACGGGCGGGATCTTGAATTGGCAATGGATTCCAAATGTGGGAGGGGGCTTGCTCCCGATGGCGGTGTGCCAGCCACCTTATATATATTGGCTGACCTACTGCTATCGGGAGCAAGTCGAATCGTCGCACCGCCCCTCCCACATTGTCCTGCGTCTGCTGGTGATTTTAGTGAGTGCGGGCGACCGCAAACTCGCTCAGCTCAACCAATGCATCCCGGTATTCACTGGCCGGCAAGGCTTCCAGGCACTGGATCGCACGGGCCACATAGTCACGCGCCAGTTGCGCGGTGTACTCCAGGGAACCGGACGCTTCCACGGCAGCGCGGATGGCCTCCAGGTCTTCGATCCCGCCTTTCTGGATCGCCTTGCGCACCAGGGCGGCCTGTTCCGGCGTGCCTTCGCGCATGGTGTAGATCAGCGGCAAGGTCGGCTTGCCCTCGGCCAGGTCGTCACCGACGTTCTTGCCCAGGGTCTCGGCGTCGCCCTTGTAGTCGAGCAGGTCGTCTACCAGTTGGAACGCCACGCCCAGGTGATCACCAAAAGTGCGCAGGGCTTCGGCCTGTTCGGCGGTGGCGCCACACAGCGCGGCGGCACTGTGAGTGGACGCTTCGAAGAGCATCGCGGTTTTGCCGCGAATCACTTCCATATAGGTTTCTTCGGTGGTGCTGGCGTCGCGGACTTTAGACAGCTGCAACACTTCGCCTTCGGCGATGATGCGCGTGGCCTGTGAAAGGATCTTCATCACCGGCATCGAGCCCAGCTCGACCATCATTTCGAACGAGCGCGAATACAGGAAGTCACCCACCAGCACGCTCGGCGCGTTGCCCCACATGGCATTGGCGGTCTCGCGACCACGGCGCATGCCGGACATGTCGACCACGTCATCATGCAACAGGGTGGCGGTGTGCAGGAACTCAATGGTGGCGGCCAACAGGCGCAGGTCATCGCCTTCGCGGCCCAGGGCCTTGCCACACAGCAACACTAATAAAGGACGCAGGCGTTTGCCGCCCGCCGACGTAATGTAGTCGCCAATTTTGGAGACCAGCGGCACGTTAGACGTCAGCTGCTGCTTGATGATGCCGTCGACGGCGCTAAAATCGTCCGCGACCGCGCGGTAGAAAGCTTGGGGTTGCATCAGCGACAGTCGCTCCAGAAGGGTTGCGCGGCATGCTAGGACCCTGACCCCCGGGTGTCAAGGCGCGATAGACGGCCCCTTGCAACACCCATTTACCTTGCGTACAATCGCGCACCCTGAACTTCCTGGGCAGCACCTGCCTTACGCAATTGCATTCGGGACGTCCATCCCATGCAGCCATGCCAGCCAATACCTCTTCTTATAAAGCGCTGGGTGAGCAGGATTATCGGAGAAATACCATGTCGTACGCAGTAATTGTTACTGGTGGCAAGCAATACAAGGTCGCCCCAGGTGAATACCTGAAGATCGAAAAACTGGAAATCGCTACCGGCGAATCCGTTACTTTTGATCGCGTTCTGTTGGTCGCCAATGGCGATGACGTGAACATCGGCGCTCCAGTCGTTGCTGGCGCTACCGTTGTGGCTGAAGTGATCTCCCAAGGTCGTCACGATAAAGTCCGCATCATCAAGTTCCGTCGTCGTAAGCACCACATGAAGCGTATGGGCCACCGCCAGTGGTACACCGAGATCAAAATCACCGGTATTCAGGCTTAATTTCAGCCTAATTCCTCACTAGGAGAATTGACTCATGGCACACAAAAAAGCTGGTGGTAGTACCCGTAACGGTCGCGACTCAGAAGCCAAACGCCTTGGCGTGAAGATGTATGGCGGCCAGAAAATCATTCCGGGCAACATCATCGTGCGTCAGCGCGGCACCCAATTCCACGCCGGTTACGGTGTAGGCATGGGTAAAGATCACACCCTCTTCGCGAAAATCGAAGGCGTGATCAAGTTCGAAGTAAAGGGCGCGTTCAACCGCCGTTACGTGAGCGTTGTCGCAGCTTAATTGCGAGATCGCTGGAAAAGCCCTGTCTTGCGACGGGGCTTTTTCGTTTGTGGAGTGAGTCTCTTGCAAAGCTGTTTGTAATGGGCGAGGGCAGCAGGATTTGCGGTCGTTGCTTGAGGTCGCTGCGCTCATTTTTGCAAGAGTCTTATGTCTTGGTTTCTTAAGCTCGCCCATGCGGCGAGAGGCGTTTTGTTATGAAGTTCGTTGATGAAGTTTCCATCCGAGTAAAAGCAGGCGACGGCGGTAACGGTTGCATGAGTTTCCGTCGCGAAAAATTCATCGAAAACGGTGGCCCTAACGGCGGCGACGGCGGTGACGGCGGTTCCATCTATATGATGGCCGACGAAAACCTCAATACCCTGGTCGACTATCGTTACACCCGGCATTTCGATGCCGAGCGTGGCTCCAACGGCGGCAGCACCGACTGCACCGGTAAAAAAGGTGAAGACCTGGTACTGCGTGTACCGGTCGGCACCACGATCATCGACTCCGCTACCCAGGAAGTGATTGGCGACCTGACCAAGGCCGGCCAGAAGCTGATGGTTGTGCAGGGCGGCTGGCACGGCCTGGGCAACACCCGATTCAAGTCCAGTACCAACCGTGCACCGCGCCAGACCACGCCGGGCAAGCCGGGCGAGCAGCGTGACCTGAAGCTGGAAATGAAAGTACTCGCCGACGTGGGCCTGCTGGGCCTGCCGAACGCCGGCAAAAGTACCTTTATCCGCTCGGTATCGGCCGCCAAGCCGAAGGTCGCCGACTACCCGTTCACTACCCTGGTGCCAAACCTGGGCGTGGTCAGCGTCGACCGTTGGAAGAGCTTCGTAGTTGCCGATATTCCCGGCCTGATCGAAGGCGCTTCCGATGGCGCCGGCCTGGGGATTCGCTTCCTCAAGCACTTGTCCCGCACCCGTTTGCTGCTGCATCTGGTCGACATGGCGCCGTTGGATGACACCAGTGCTGCGGACGCCGCCGAAGTGATCGTCAGCGAACTGACCAAGTTCAGCCCGGCCCTGGCCGAGCGTGATCGCTGGCTGGTACTGAACAAGTGCGACCAGATCCTCGAGGAAGAGCACGAAGAACGCGTCAAGGAAATCGTTGATCGCCTGGAGTGGGAAGGTCCGGTCTATGTGATCTCGGCGATTGCCAAAGAAGGCACCGAGCGCCTGACCCGCGACATCATGCGTTACCTGGAAGACCGCGCCGACCGCCTCGCGGCCGACCCGGTATTCAAGGCCGAGCTTGCCGAGCTCGACCAGCAGATCGAAGACGAAGCCCGTGCCCAGTTGCAGGCCCTGGACGACCAGCGTGCCCTGCGCCGCAGCGGCGTGAAGTCGGTCCATGACATCGGCGACGATGACTGGGACGAAGAAGACGTGGATGATGAAGATGGCCCGGAAATCATTTACGTGCGCGACTGATCCGTTGCGATAAACTTGAACGCCGCTCCCAGGAGCGGCGTTTTGGTATCCGGGTATAACGTTATGGGCGGCGCTGGGTCGCGCGGCCCTCACTCTAAGGTTGAAGATGATGCGGAGCAAAGTGACAGGTGCGCAGCGCTGGGTCGTGAAGATCGGAAGTGCGCTGCTGACGGCGGATGGCAAAGGTCTGGATCGCGCAGCCATGAGCGTCTGGGTCGAGCAGATGGTGGCCTTGCATGAAGCAGGCGTCGAGTTGGTGCTTGTCTCCTCCGGGGCCGTTGCCGCCGGAATGAGCCGCCTCGGCTGGACCGCGCGACCCAGCGCGATGCACGAACTGCAAGCTGCCGCCGCTATCGGCCAGATGGGCCTGGTGCAAGCCTGGGAATCCAGCTTTGCCGAGCACGGCCGCCATACAGCGCAAATCCTGCTGACCCACGACGACCTGTCCGACCGCAAGCGCTACCTCAACGCCCGCAGCACGTTGCGCGCCTTGGTGGAGCTCAAGGTCATCCCGGTGATCAACGAGAACGATACGGTGGTCACCGACGAAATCCGCTTCGGCGACAATGACACCCTGGCCGCCCTGGTGGCCAATTTGGTGGAAGCCGACCTGCTGGTGATCCTCACCGATCGCGATGGCATGTTCGACGCCGACCCGCGCAACAACCCCGATGCCCAGTTGATCTACGAAGCCCGCGCCGATGACCCGGCGCTGGATGCAGTCGCCGGCAGTGTCGGTGGTGCCCTGGGCCGCGGCGGCATGCAGACCAAGCTACGCGCCGCGCGCCTGGCCGCACGTTCCGGTGCTCACACCATCATCGTCGGTGGGCGCCTGGAGCGCGTGCTGGACCGTCTCAAGGCCGGTGAGCGCATCGGTACGCTGCTGTCGCCGGAGCGCGGCATGCTGGCTGCGCGCAAGCAGTGGCTGGCCGGGCACCTGCAAACCCGTGGCACCCTGGTGCTGGACGCGGGTGCGGTGTCGGCGTTGTCCCAGGGCAACAAGAGCCTGCTGCCGGTGGGCGTCAAACTGGTGCAGGGCAGCTTCCGCCGTGGCGAGATGGTGGTGTGCGTGGCACCGGACGGGCGCGAGATCGCCCGTGGCCTGGCCAACTACAGCGCCCTTGAAGCGCAGAAGATTATTGGACAATCGTCTGACGCCATTGTCGGACTCTTGGGCTATATGGCGGAACCGGAACTGGTGCACCGCGATAACCTCATTCTGGTTTAAACGAAGGAATACCTGATGCGCGTAATGAAGGGATTGCTTGGCCTGTTGCTCGCCATGCCACTGCTGGCCTCGGCCGAAGAGATTGCCCAGGTCTCGACAGTGTTCAAGTTTGTCGGCCCTAACGACCGGATCGTGGTCGAAGCGTTTGACGACCCCAAGGTCGACGGCGTGACCTGCTACCTCTCCCGCGCCAAGACCGGCGGCGTCAAAGGCGGCCTGGGCCTGGCCGAAGACCGCGCCGAAGCCTCGATTGCTTGCCGCCAGGTCGGCCCGATCCGCTTCAAGGGCGAGCTCAAGGACGGTGACGAAGTGTTCAAGGAGCGCACCTCCCTGGTATTCAAGACCATGCAGGTGGTGCGTTTTCTCGACAAGAAACGCAATACCCTGGTGTATCTGGTCTACAGCGACCGTCTGATCGAAGGCAGCCCGCAGAATGCGGTGACGGCGATTCCGATCTTGCCGTGGCCGACCGCTCAGTAACCGGCAAGCGTGTTTCGTCACCGACGTCTATGATTGCAGTCTTGCGGGTTGTAAGCTCCAAGGGCTGCAATGCAAAGAACATGGGATATCTGGAGTTCGTCATGAGTGCTTTCCACGATCTGAAACTCAAAGCCTTGGACGGACAAGAGCTGCCGCTGGCGCCCTTTAAGGGCCAGGTTGTGCTGGTGGTCAATGTGGCGTCCAAATGTGGTTTGACCCCGCAGTACGCGGCATTGGAAAACCTCTACCAGCAATACAAAGACCAGGGGTTTTCGGTGCTTGGTTTGCCGTGCAACCAGTTTGCAGGCCAGGAGCCGGGCACCGAGGAAGAGATCCGCGAGTTCTGCAGTCTGAACTACGGCGTGACCTTTCCTCTGGGCAGCAAGCTCGAGGTGAACGGTCCTGACCGTCACCAGTTGTACCGTCTATTGGCGGGCGAGGGTGCAGAGTTTCCGGGGGATATCACTTGGAACTTCGAGAAGTTCCTGTTGGGTAAAGACGGCCGGGTATTGGCGCGCTTCTCGCCGCGTACCGCTCCGGACGACCCGACAATCGTGCAGGCCATCGAAAAAGCCCTGAGCTGAAACACACCCATTGTAGGAGCGAGCTTGCTCGCGAAGATCGCCAACGGTAACGCGTTTATCCTGACTTAACGCGTGTGTTTGTGTTCTTCGCGAGCAAGCTCGCTCCTACAAGTATTCGGCTACTTTTATCCCCTTAATCACCCAGATCAATAGTGCTATTCGGCACGCTGCACTGCCCATATTATCCGCATCATAATTTTTTTTGCGGTGGAGTGCTGCCATGCCTGTCCAAGCCTTGTTCAAACCGTTCCAACTCGGTGCATTGCAGCTGCCTACCCGCGTGGTCATGGCCCCCATGACCCGTTCGTTCTCCCCGGGGGGCGTACCCAACTCCAAGGTCATCGAGTACTACCGCCGTCGCGCCGCTGCCGGTGTGGGCCTGATCATCACCGAAGGTACGGTGGTCGGCCACCCTGCATCCAACGGCTATCCCAACGTCCCGCACTTCTATGGTGAGGCGGCGCTGGCTGGCTGGAAGAAAGTGGTGGATGCCGTGCATGCCGAAGGCGGCAAGATCGTCCCACAGCTGTGGCATGTAGGCAGCGTGCGTCGCATCGGCACCGAACCTGACGCCAGTGTGCCGGCCTACGGCCCGATGGAAAAACTCAAGGACGGCAAGGTGGTCGTGCATGGCATGACGGCCCAGGACATCAAGGACGTGGTCAATGCCTTCGCCCAAGCCGCCAAGGACGCCCAGGCCATCGGCATGGACGGTGTGGAAATCCACGGCGCCCACGGTTACCTGGTGGACCAGTTTTTCTGGGAGGGCAGCAATCAGCGCACCGACGAATACGGTGGCAGCCTGATCAACCGTTCGCGCTTTGCCATCGAGCTGATCCAGGCGACCCGCGCCGCAGTGGGCCCGGATTTTCCGATCATCCTGCGTTTCTCCCAATGGAAGCAGCAAGACTACACGGCGCGCCTGGTACAGACCCCGCAAGCATTGGGTGAATTTCTCAAGCCGTTGTCTGACGCCGGCGTGGATATTTTCCACTGCTCCACCCGCCGTTTCTGGGAGCCCGAATTCGAAGGCTCCGATCTCAACCTGGCCGGTTGGACGCGCCAGCTCACCGGTAAGCCGACGATCACCGTAGGCAGCGTCGGCCTGGATGGCGAGTTCCTGCAGTTTATGGTCAACACCGACAAGGTCGCGCAGCCGGCCAGCCTGGAAAACCTGCTGCAGCGCCTGAACAATGATGAGTTCGACTTGGTGGCGGTGGGCCGTGCACTGCTAGTCGACCCGGATTGGGCCGTGAAGGTGCGCGAAGGGCGCGAGGGCGACATCTTGCCCTTCAGTCGTGAGGCGTTGACGACGTTGGTATAAGGGCTGGACTCCCTGTGTCGACCACAGGGAGTTTTGCGGCTCTAGTGATTAATACTCTGGACGCTTATTCAGCTCTTTGTGGTGATCAGCCTTGAGCGCATCTTTATGCCCGGGCTGACCATAGGTTGGCGGCTCTGCACGAGATTGATCCAGCCATTGTTGCTGGCGTGTCCATTCCGCTGTTGGCATATTGACGCCATTGCGTACACCCATTCCATAAATTGGCATTGTTAAATATCTCCATTATTTAAAAGGGCCTGCTTGACCGGCAGGTATCAATGGTTGGCGTTTCGCGGCCCAAGGGTTCCCCTTTTAAATACCAGGCAAAACTTGAGTGGCCTGCAGCGGGCTCATCGCGGTTTGCACGTAAATGGCAGGTTGCTCAGCGCACGTAAGGTTGCGTTGGAAGGGCGAAACGCTCCCCGCACACACCACGCAAGTGATGCTCGAATTGCTCGATAATCGCTGCCCAGCCTTGGCGGCTGGCATGTTGGCGAGCATTAAGGCGCATGCGCCTTAAACTCTCCGTATCCTCCAGCAGCCAGTTGGCGGCATCGCAAAACGCATCTTCATCCCCTGGCATCGCCAGCACGCCGTTGTAGCCGTGACGAATGTGCTGGGTAGCGGCTGCCTGGTCATAGGCCACGACGCCCAGCCCCGAGGCCATGGCTTCCAGTACCACGTTGCCGAAGGTTTCGGTCAGGCTGGGGAACAAGAACACATCGCCGGACGCGTAATGCCGCGCCAGTTCTTCACCGCGCAAGGCGCCGCAGAAAATCGCTTCGGGCAGTTCCTTTTCCAGCATCGCCCGTTGCGGCCCATCACCAACGATGATCAGTTTCATCTGGCGCATTGGGTAACGGTCCTGCAGCGTCTCGAAGCAGCGTTTCAGCAGGCCCAGGTTCTTTTCCTGTGCAAGCCTTCCTACATGCAGCACGGCGATTTGCTCATTGTTCAACGCCCATGTTTCGCGCAGTGCGTTGTCGCGTTTGGCCGGATGGAATAATTGGCTGTCGACGCCCCGTGACAACATCTCCAGGCGCTCGAAATGTCGACGTTCCAGTTCCAGCCGTTGGCTGGCGCTCGGTACCAGGGTCAGGCTCGAACGGTTATGAAACCAGCGCAGGTAATGGGTGACCAAGCGACTGAGCAAGCTCAAGCCATACTGGTTCGAATACTGCTGGAAGTTGGTGTGAAAACCGCTGACGACGCTGATACCCAGCCGACGCGCTGCTCGCAGGGCCGATAAGCCCAGCGGCCCTTCCGTGGCGATATACAGCACGTCCGGACGTTGGCGGCTCCAGCGCCTGAGCAATTTGTGCATCGACGATTGGCCCCATTGCAATCCTGGGTAACCCGGCAACGGCCAGCCGCGACACAGCAGCAATTGGTCGTCACTCGACCGGCTCTGGTCGGCACCCTGGCGAGGGCGTACCAGTTCGACCTGATGGCCACGCAAGCGCAAACCCTCGCACAGACGGCCAAGCGTATTGGCCACCCCGTTGATTTCCGGCGGGAAGGTTTCGGTGATCAGGGTGATGTGAAGCGAGGCTGTCGTCATGACCCACAGTGTCGCCGTGGGCCATGTCGTCATTGTGTCAGTGGGATGATGGATTTATGACTTGGCAACGGCTTGCTGAGCCATCGCCTCGGCGCCCTGCTCGCGCACCCAGAACAACGTCGCCCCGGCGACCGCCGCCGGCATCATCAGCAGGTTGACCACCGGCACCAGCAGCACCAGGTAGACGATGCCGCCGAAGCTCATGCTCTGCCAGCGCTTCTGGCGCAGCCAGGCGAGCATTTCGTTCCAGCCCAGCTTGTGGTTGTCGGCCGGGTAGTCGATGTATTGGATCGCCATCATCCACACGCCAAACAGCAACCATAGCGGCGCCGCGATCAGGTTCACCACCGGAATGAACGACAGGATAAACAGGCCGATGGCCCGTGGCAGGAAGTACCCCAGCTTGCGCATTTCCCGGGCCAGGGTACGTGGGACCATGGCGATCAGCTCACCCCAGCTGAAAGGCGGGAAGTCATCGGTGCCTCGTACCACCACCTCGACTTTCTCGGCGAGGAAGCCGTTGAATGGCGCCGCGATGATATTGGCAAGCATGGTGAAGGTAAAAAACACCATCAGCACCACCAGCACCACAAACAACGGCCACAACAGGTAATTTAAAAAACCTAGCCAACCGGGCAGCGTCGGTATCAAGCTATCGACCCACAGGCTGAACTGATGGCCGGCAAAATAGATCAACCCGACGAACAGCACCAGGTTGATCCCCAGCGGCAATAATACAAACAGGCGCAGGCCGGGGCTCAACACCAGCTTGAGGCCTTCACGCAGGTATTGCGGGCCGGAAAGAACAGGGGCAGGCATGGACAACTCCGAGCAGGATGACGAACGCGCCGACCTTACCGGCTTTGCACAGGATGTGAAAGCGCAGGCACGTAGGCGACATCCACGGTAACAAAGGTGTCGATTAACTCGATCAAGCACATAGAGAGTCGCTATGAGCTGGATTGTTAATGCGTATTTCCTTAATCTTGCCCCCCTCGATACCCTGCACCCATTATTTTTCAGGACCTGGCGAGTCAAAGCCTTCCCCAAGTGCTTCGCGGTCCTTTTTTATTCCAGCCGCTCTGTGGTTCGAGCGGTCGATAGGAGTGAGTCATGTCTGATACCCGTCATTCCCGAGTGATTATTCTCGGATCCGGCCCTGCCGGTTACAGCGCTGCCGTCTACGCTGCCCGGGCCAATCTCAAGCCGCTGCTGATCACCGGCATGCAGGCGGGCGGCCAGTTGACCACCACCACGGAAGTCGACAACTGGCCGGGCGACGTCCACGGCCTGACGGGGCCGGTGCTCATGGAGCGTATGAAAGAGCACGCCGAGCGTTTTGAGACCGAGATCGTCTTCGACCATATCAACAAAGTCGATTTCTCGAAAAAGCCTTACAGCCTGACCGGCGACAGCGGCGTGTACACCTGTGACGCACTGATCATCGCCACCGGTGCCAGCGCACGTTACCTGGGCCTGCCCTCGGAAGAAGCCTTCATGGGCAAGGGCGTTTCTGCCTGCGCCACCTGCGACGGTTTCTTCTACCGCAACAAGCCGGTTGCCGTGGTTGGCGGTGGTAATACCGCCGTGGAAGAGGCACTGTACCTGGCTAACATCGCCAGCACCGTGACCCTGGTCCACCGCCGCGAGACCTTCCGCGCCGAAAAAATCCTGATCGACAAGCTGCACGCCCGTGTCGCTGAAGGCAAGATCATTCTCAAGCTCAACGCCACCCTGGATGAAGTCCTGGGTGACAACATGGGCGTGACCGGTGCTCGCCTGAAAAACAACGACGGCAGCTTCGACGAGCTGAAAGTCGACGGCGTGTTCATCGCTATCGGCCACACCCCGAACACATCGCTGTTCGAAGGCGTGCTGGAAGCCAAAGATGGCTACCTGGTGGTGCAGGGCGGCCGTGAAGGCAATGCTACCGCGACCAACATCGAAGGTATCTTTGCTGCCGGCGACGTGGCTGACCATGTTTATCGTCAGGCCATTACCTCGGCCGGCGCCGGTTGCATGGCGGCCCTGGATGCCGAGCGTTACCTCGACGGTTTGAAGGACGCTTCGTTCTAAACAACGCTGCAAAAAAATGTGGGAGGGGGCTTGCTCCCGATAGCGGGTTTTCAGCCAAGTATTAGTTAGCTGACCCACCGCTATCGGGAGCAAGCCCCCTCCCACATTTGGATATGTATTTGACTCAGGATTTGCGAGCCAGAGGTTGCGCGGCAAATTTTACCCCAGCCAAACCATGGGCAATCAAAGCCCGAATATTGCCATGGTCACTGCCGTCCGGCGTGGCCATCACCGAGCGGTAATGCTCGCCAAACGCCAGCAAGGCTTGCTGGTCGCTCAAGCCTTCCAGCAGTGCCAGGCCCAAGGTCTTGCACGAGCCTTCGTTTTGTCCGGCAGCATTTTCCACATCGCCATTGGTGAACGCCTGCGGCTGGTAGTCGTAATTGGCCGCGACAAAGGCCAGGGTATCGGCAAATACGTGCTCGCCGCTGTCGAGGCTGGCACGCAGGGTATTCAAATCAGTCATGGGGTTTTCCTTTGGCAAACGCTGCTTGTTGGTCGGCGTTGGCTTCTTGCTGGTATTGGGCTTTCCACTCGGCATACGGCATGCCGTACACCACTTCACGGGCTTCATCGAGGCTGACTTCGATCTGGCGCTCGTCGGCCTCGGCCTTGTACCACTTGGACAGGCAATTGCGACAGAAGCCGGCGAGGTTCATCAGGTCTATGTTCTGTACATCCTTGCGGCTGTCCAGGTGGGCCACCAGCCGGCGGAAGGCGGCGGCTTCTAGTTCGAGGCGTTGTTGGTCGTTCATAGGGCTCACTGCAGATTCAGGGGGTTAGCGGCTGGCCGCCAGGGTAATCGAAACCGATTCGGCAAAACGCAGCGCATGGGGCTTGTCCACTTCGACCTCGGCGTACAGCACCGACTCGTTGCTCATCACCAGGTCCAGTAATTCCTGGGTCAGGCGCTCCAGCAGGGCGAAACGGTTGCCTTCGACATGGGCGATGATCGCCTTGGTGATGGTGCGGTAGTTCAGGGCGTGGTCGATATCGTTGTCGCGCACAGCTTCCTGGGCGGCATACAGGATGGTCAGGTTGATCAGCACATCCTGCTTATTGAGGATTTCGTCCTCGTTGATGCCGATAAAGGTGCGCAGCCGCAGGTCCTTGACCCGGATACGCGCCATGCCTGGTTGAAGTTGTGGCATTGCTACTTGCTCCGTCCAATCAGTTGCAGGAACTCCATGCGGGTGGTGTTCGATTCGCGGAAGGCGCCGAGCATCACCGAGGTGTTCATGGTTGAATTCTGTTTTTCCACGCCGCGCATCATCATGCACATGTGTTTGGCTTCGATCACCACAGCCACGCCGGCGGCCTGGGTCACGTCCTGGATGGCGTCGGCGATCTGGCGCGTGAGGTTTTCCTGGATCTGCAGGCGCCGGGCAAACATGTCCACGATGCGCGCCAGTTTCGACAGGCCCAGTACCTTGCCGGTCGGAATATAGGCCACATGGGCCTTGCCGATAAAGGGCAGCAGGTGATGCTCGCACAGCGAGTACAGCTCGATGTCCTTGAGGATCACCATTTCGTCATTATCGGAGGCGAACAGCGCGCCGTTGACGATTTCTTCCAGGTTCTGCTCGTAGCCATGACACAGGTACTGCATGGCCTTGGCGGCACGCTTGGGCGTGTCGAGCAGGCCCTCGCGCTGCGGGTCTTCGCCCAAGCCCTTGAGGATTTCGCGATAGTGGTGGGGCAGGGATAAGGTCATACAACATCCTCACAGACGGCTTACTTGATATGCCGCCCGCCGTTGACGGTCAGGGTGGTACCGGTGACATAGGGGTTGTCCAGCAGGTAGCGCACGCTCTGGTAGATCACCTCGGGCCCGGGCTCGATGCCCATGGCCGACTTGTCCAGGACCTTGGCGCGATAGGCCGCGTCATCGCCCTCATTGAACATCACCATCGCCGGAGCGATGCCATTGACCTTGATCAACGGCGCGAACTGCGCGGCAAACGACAACGTGAGGCTGTCGAGCCCGGCCTTGGTGGCGCAGTAGGCGATGTGCTGGCGACTGCCCTTGCGCACCACATCATCGCTGATATGCACGATGTCGGCGGGTGTCGAGCGATGCAGCAAGGGTGAACAATGCAGGTTGATCAGGTACGGCGCAAGCATGTGCACGCTGAACATGTCGATAAAGGCGCGGCTTTCGTCGCCTGGGGTTTCCGCGACCCAGGCCGACGCGTTGTGGATGATCGCGCGCAGGCTTCGGGTATGGGTGTGCAGTTCGGCAATAAAGGCAAGCGTCCCGGCTTCGCTGGAGAAGTCGGCGAACACACCGATGGCACCCCGATCGCGCAGTGCCTGCACGCCGGGGCGTTCGCTGCGGTAGCTGAAAATCACCGATTGGCCCTCGTCCAGCAGGCGCTCGGCGCAATGCAGGCCGACCCGTTGGCCGGCACCGGTGATCAGGATCGGGGCGTTGGTTGCAGTCATGGGAGGCTCAAGTCGCGGGCAGGCTGAAACTATACCAGCGCCCCGGCCCCCTGTACTCAAGCGGCGGCTTCGGTGACTTTGCGTGAAGGCGAGGGCTGTAGCCAGTTCGCCAGCAGATGGGTCGACAGCGGGATAAAGAGGTAAACCATCAACGGTGTCAGCGCAGCCGTGCTGACCAGTACCCGGCTGAACAAGTCCAACTCGTTGAGCAGCGGCCCCAGGCCGAAGTTGAACAGCAATGACACCGGGAAAAACGCCAGCCAGATCGCCACTGCCTGTTTCCAGCGTGGAGGGCGAGCACCCACGGCGCCGAACCAGCCATCGATACCGCTTACACGGTGCTCGGATGGGTCGGCGAACAGTTCGCTGCCGCGGCTCAGCCACGCGCTGCGGGACGCGGAAAACTCCCAGGCGTGCAGGGTCTTTTCGTCAGCGAAGCGGAAGATGATCTGGAACTCATCGTCATGAGGTGGTGGGGCCAACACGCCGGAACCCAGGTAACCCGGGAAGTCAGTGGCCAATTGCTCGCCTTCGCGCAGCCAGGCCATCAATTCTTCGTAGCGACCTTTGGCTACGCGTCGCGCAACCATCAAGGTGACGGGTGAGGTAGACATGGTGTATCTCCAAGTAATCAGGTGCGCTGGGCCGGGTAAGCGGCGCACGAACGAAGCTGCGGGGTGATGCAGCGACGTAAAAAACAGGCAAGGATTATTCCTGTTTTGCCGAAATACGCCAGAAACTTCGGATGGTTTGCCGTAGATCTTGAATCATTGGCTTTAATGGGCGTTAAATGAGTTCCAAGCCCACACGGATTTTTTAACCGCTGATGTCCGAAATCATTGCTCCTGTTCGAGAAGCGACACCCGACAATCACGCTGACGCCGAGGTGCTGTTTCCGATTCGTGAAGTGGCGAGGCTTACCGGTGTAAACCCGGTGACACTGCGCGCCTGGGAGCGTCGCTATGGCTTGATCCAGCCCGTGCGCACCGAAAGTGGGCACCGGCTGTATTCAAGCACCGATATCGATACGGTTCATCGCATTCTCGACTGGATCGAGCGTGGCGTAGCGGTGAGCAAGGTGGGCAAGATCCTGGCGCGTGACCTACTGCCTGGCGAGCCCGCCACGGCGTCACGCAGCGATACCGAACTGGAGTGGCGCCAGTGGCAGGCGCAGCTGAGGTTGGCAATCAGCGCCTTTGATGATCATGAGCTGGGCCACCTGTATGGCCAGATCTTCAGCGTCTACTCAACGACCGTCGTATTTCAAGACATTCTGATGCCGCTATGGCAGCAACTGTTGCGTCACCAAGGCCGGTTCGGCCAAGCCAGCGAGTGGCTGTTCTTCGACAACTTCCTGCGTTTGCGCACCGCTCGATGCCTGCAAATGGCCCATACCTCGCCGGTGCCCAGTGTGACGTTGGCCGCGATTGCCGGAGAGTGCCGGGAGCTGGAACTGCTGGTGGCGGGGCTGTTGATGTCGAGCGATAAACTGGCGGTCAAAGTGCTGGGTGTTGGCCAACCTCTCGATGAGTTAACACTGATCTGCGAGAGAACTCGGCCGCAAGCCTTGGTGCTGTTTTCCAACCACGCTCCCGGCGCTGAACTGCCATCGCGGCTCAATCGCCTGGCGTTGACGCTCAATTGCCCGTTGCTGCTGGCTGGAGATGCCTCGGACCTGGCCGAACAAAGCCTGGCGGGCTCGTCGATTGGTTGCCTGGGCAACGACGGCCGTGTGATGCCGCGTCGCTTGCAGCAGTTTCTCAGCGGTCGCCTGGATACCTGATCTCAGGCATGCACCTGGGGATGGACCAGGCGGTGCTGGTGCAGGATGAACTGGCGCAGGCGCTCGATTTCACCGGCATCACTCTGATTCAGGCGATAGGCGAACAGGCCTCGGGCCGTTTCCCGCTCCAACGTACCGCGTAGCGCGATACGTTCGTAGCCGGAAGGGCTGAACCACAGGGAAAAGGTCTTGGGTGGTGTGGTCCTGCCTCGTACTTCTACCAACACACCTTTGAATGATACTTCGTGCACCCACAATGCACTGGCGTAGCCCTTGACGTTTTCCAGCGCCACGGGCGCTTCCAGGGCCAGCCGCCAGGGGCGGATCATCGGGCCGTCTTCGAAAATGCTCGGCACACCCAGGCGCAAATGCACGGCATGAAATTCATCTTCCACCAAATGCAGGGGGAAGGTCAGTTGCTGGTTGTCGAACTGCGCCTGGATGGTGACCTGGTCGTGAGCGGCAAGCCGGGTGAGCAAATCGCGAATCTGCGCTCCGCCATTGACCGTCAGGCTCGACCACGCATCCCGCAGGTTGAGCTGCGGGTTGTGCTGCATGTCCTGGATAAAATCCAGCTCGTCCTGCGTCAATAGCGTGTGGCGCTGCATTGATCTGGCTCAAGGCTAAGGCATTAAAGAGCCATTATCGCTCTAAAGGCTGCATCTTTTACAGTTTGTTAATTCCGCTCGTCGCCTTGAGAGCCGCGAGCTCGGCTTTGAGTTCGGCCAATTGGGCTTCCAGCTGGGCAACGCGTTGCTGTGCCTTGACTTGAAGGGTGACGTCTTTTTGCACGCCGACGAAGTACGTCTGCTTGTCGGCCTCGTTGTACATCGTCGAAAGCGATAGCTCATTCCAGAAGTGGCTGCCGTCCTTGCGGTAATTGCGCAGGATCTCCCGGCACGTGCCACCGCTGTCGAGGGCTTCCCGAATGGCCATCAGCGCCGGCTGGTCGCGGTCGCCCGACTGCAGGAAGCGGCAGTCCTGATACAGGATTTCGTCCAGGGTATAGCCGGTGAGCCGTTCGAAGGCCGGGTTGACGTAGATCAGCGGTTTGTCCCTGCCTTCGCGTTCGGCAACGACGATGCCGTCGTTGGACGCATTGACGACCATTTGCAGCAGCTTGGCGTTAATCATTGAGCGGTCCATGGCTTGTGTTGACCCTGCAAGTTTATGGCAAGTCTTGAATGTTGCACGGTGCGCACTGAAATATTGGCACAGGCTGCTAATATCCCAGGCTTTGACTCAACTACAGGATCAGATTGATGAAAGTCGCCATCCTTTCCGGCTCGGTCTATGGCACGGCTGAAGAAGTCGCTCGCCATGCCGAAGAAATCCTCAAAGAAGCCGGTTTTGAAGCCTGGCATAACCCTCGCGCTACCTTGGCCGACGTGCAGGCGTTTGGCCCTGAGGCCTTCCTGGCGGTGACCTCGACCACCGGCATGGGCGAGTTGCCCGACAATCTGCAACCCCTGTATTCGACCATTCGCGATCAACTGCCCACGGCCTGGCGCGGCCTGCCCGGTGCGGTCATTGGCTTGGGCGATGCCAGCTATGGCGATACTTTCTGTGGTGGCGGGGAGCAGATGCGCGAATTGTTCGCTGAGTTGGGCGTACGTGAGGTGCTATCGATGCTGCGCCTGGACGCCAGCGAAAGCGTCACCCCGGAAACCGATGCCGAGCCGTGGCTGGCCGAGCTCGTCACTGCACTGCGTGGTTGATCGCAGTCAGCGTCGTCAGTGAAGACCTGCCTTCATTGACGGCGTTTCCCTGACACAAATTTGTACTATTCTGTTGGCTGACTCGCTCAGTCATCAAGCTGGCTGCGAAGGCAACTCCTTCGGCCTCGGCGTCTGACTAGACTGGCTCTCACTTTCGACACAATAAGAAGTGCGCCAAGGAGGTCATTGCCGTGAGCCTAGCCCCCGCTTTATCGCCACAGGATGTCAAAGCCCAGGTCAGTGCTGCCGAATGGCAGACCCGCGTCGACCTGGCGGCCTGTTATCGCCTGGTGGCGATGCATGGCTGGGATGACCTGATCTTCACGCACATTTCAGCCAAGGTGCCAGGTACCGAGGACTTCCTGATCAACCCCTATGGGCTGATGTTCCACGAGATTACCGCCTCGAGCCTGGTCAAGGTCGACCAGGCCGGCAACAAGCAGATGGACAGTCCCTACGAGATCAATCCTGCGGGCTACACCATCCACAGCGCCATCCACGAAGTGCGCCATGACGTGATGTGCGTGCTGCATACCCACACCGCTGCGGGGGTGGCGGTCTCTGCACAAAAGCAGGGGGTGTTGCCTATCAGTCAGCAATCGCTGTTTGTGTTGTCGAGCCTTGGCTATCACGCCTATGAAGGCGTGGCGCTCAATCACGAGGAAAAGGCTCGTCTGCAGGCGGACCTGGGCAACAATAATTTCCTGATGCTGAACAACCATGGCCTGCTGACCTGCGCCGGCACCATCGCCGATACCTTCCTGATGATGTTCACCTTCCAGCGCGCCTGCGAAATCCAGGTACTGGCGCAAAACGGCGCAACCGATCTGATTGCCATAGGGCCGTCAATCCTCGCTGGCGCCAAGGCGATGGTGGCAGCTGTCACAAAAAGCGCCCAAGGTATGGGTGGTGCGCTGGCCTGGCCGGCGCTGCTGCGCAAACTGGACCACCAGGACCCCGGATATAAAAGCTGATGCCACTCGCCGAGATACCACTCAGAGCCTGGCGCAAACGCGGCCAGGACTTCATCTTTCGTGGCCATACCCTGCGTTATTGGGTCGCCGGGCAGGGCGAGCCGTTGCTGCTGATCCATGGCTTCCCCACTGCCAGTTGGGATTGGCACTATCTGTGGCAGCCGTTGGCCCAGCGCCATCTAGTGATTGCCTGCGACATGCTCGGCTTTGGCGACTCGGCCAAGCCCCTGAATCACGACTATTGCCTGCTGGAACAAGCCGACTTGCAACAGGCGCTGCTTGATCACCTGCGTGTGGAGCAACCGGTGCATGTCTTGGCCCATGACTATGGTGACAGCGTCGCCCAGGAATTACTGGCCCGGCATTACGAGGGGCGTTTCCAGATGGCCAGCTGTGTGTTCCTCAACGGTGGGCTGTTCCCGGAAACCCATCGGCCGACGTTGGTGCAAAAATTATTGCTCAGCCCCCTGGGCTGGATGATTGGCCGGGCCTTTGGCCGCAATGCACTGGCCAGCAGTTTCAACCAGATCTTCGGCCCGCGCACACGCCCCAGTGAAAGCGCCCTGGACGATTTCTGGAGCCTGATCAACTGCAACGATGGCCCACGCATCCTGCACAAGCTGATTGCCTACATTCCCCAGCGCCATCGCCTGCGCGAACGCTGGGTAGCCGCCATGCAGCAGGGCGATGTAGCGTTGCGGGTGATCAATGGTGAGGTTGATCCCATTTCCGGTGCCCATATGGTCGAACGCTATCACCAACTGGTACCCCATGCCGACACGGTACTGCTGGCCAATATCGGCCACTACCCGCAGATCGAGGCGCCGGTGCAGGTGCTCAAAAACTACCAGGCGTTCCGTGATCGTCTCGGCCAGCCGGCGCCGCGCGCGGTCTATTCCTGAAAAGGCATCATCCTGCTGCCTTATCGAGCACCATTCAGCCTCAGCCGTCTTTATTGTGACCAAAGGCGCTGTGCGTGACACTCTGGCTATTCCCATTGTCGCCAGCGGAGTTCGGTATGAGTGAGTCAGTGCAGTTCCAGGATAAGGTCGTGATCGTCACCGGTGCCGGCGGTGGCCTGGGTCGGGCCCATGCGCTGCTGTTTGCCAAACACGGAGCCAAAGTGCTGGTTAATGACCTGGGAGGCTCAGCCCAGGGCGAGGGCGCCAACGCCTCGGCGGCCGACCGGGTGGTGGCAGAGATTCGCGCAGCGGGCGGCATTGCTGAAGCCAACCATGATTCCGTCACTGACGGCGACAAGATCGTACAAAATGCCCTGGATGCATTCGGCCGTATCGACGTGGTAGTCAACAATGCCGGGATCCTGCGCGACAAGACCTTCCACAAAATGGACGACAGCGACTGGGACCTGGTCTACCGGGTGCATGTCGAAGGCGCCTACAAAGTCACCCGCGCCGCCTGGCCCCATCTGCGCGAGCAGGGTTATGGCCGGGTGATCTTCACCGCCTCCACCTCAGGCATCTACGGCAATTTCGGCCAGTCCAACTACGGCATGGCCAAGTTGGGCCTGTATGGCTTGACCCGTACCCTGGCGTTGGAAGGACGCAAGAACAATATCCTGGTCAACGCCATTGCCCCCACGGGTGGTACGCGCATGACCGAAGGGCTGATCCCGCCGCAGGTGTTCGAGCGGCTCAAGCCGGAGCTGGTCAGCCCGTTGGTGGTGTACCTGGGCAGTGAAGCCTGCGAGGAAACCGCGGGGTTGTTTGAAGTCGGTGGCGGTTGGATCGGCAAGACCCGCTGGGAGCGCAGCCTGGGGGTGGGGTTTGATCCTGAGGCTGGCTTCTCTCCGGATGATGTGGCAGCTCACTGGCAGCAGATCTGCGATTTTGAAGGGGCGGCACATCCCAGGGACAATATCGAGGCACTGAAGGAGATGATGGCTAACTTACAGAAGTTCAGCCTCTGATCGTTGCTGGAAAAACACTGAATCCTACGGGGCGTCGATGACGCCCCGCTTTATTCCAGGCATAAAAAAGGCCGCTGCATAAGCAGCGGCCGAAGTAAGACGTTGGATCAAGGAGCGACAAATCAACGTCAGTGAACACCGGCAACAGACTGAATAAAGGATCAATCTGTAGTAAATAAGCTTTTTCTCCCAACCTTGGAAGCGGACTGTTTGCCCTGAAAGCCAGGCAAGAATAATCGGTTGTAACAAAATGAGTAATAGCAGTTCGGGACAAGGACTGTTACATAAATGACAATAATTGCCCCCGCCATCGATTCTCCTGATAGCCCCTTATCCGTCCAACGCATGCCCCCTGTGCAAGCCCCGTCCTGCTGGGCCATTCATCCTTTCGAGTGACAACACGAATACCTCCTTGGTGCGCTTATCGCTCCTTCAGGGCGGCAGTAGGGTGGGGCCTTCTGTCACTCACCGGGGAAGACGCATGACAAAAACAATAATGCGCGCCATCTTCACGCCACAGGCGCTGGCCACTGCAGTTGCGTTGGGTTGCTGTGCCCAGGCACAGGCTGTTTCGTTCAATATTGGCGAGATCGAAGGGCAATTCGACTCTTCGCTCTCGGTGGGCGCGAGCTGGGGCATGCGCGATGCCGATAAAAGCCTGGTCAGCACCGTCAACGGCGGCACCGGCCAGGCGTCGACCGGGGATGACGGGCGCCTCAACTTCAAGAAGGGCGAGACCTTTTCCAAGATCTTCAAGGGCCTGCACGACCTCGAGCTGAAATACGGCGACACCGGCGTGTTCGTGCGCGGCAAGTACTGGTATGACTTCGAACTCAAGGACGAAGACCGCGAGTTCAAGCAGATCAGCGATCACAACCGCAAAGAAGGCGCCAAATCCAGCGGCGCGCAAATCCTCGATGCCTTCGTCTACCACAACTACTCCCTGGGCGACCTGCCCGGCACCGTGCGCGCCGGCAAGCAGGTGGTCAGCTGGGGCGAAAGCACCTTCATCGGTAACTCCATCAACAGCATCAACCCCATTGACGTCTCGGCCTTTCGCCGCCCAGGGGCCGAGATCAAGGAAGGGTTGATCCCGGTGAACATGCTGTTTGCGTCACAAAGCCTGACCAACCAGCTGACCGTGGAGGGTTTCTACCAGCTGGAATGGGACCAGACCGTGCTGGACAACTGCGGCACATTCTTCGGAGGGGATGTGGCGGCGGACGGCTGTACCGGTAACTACACGGTGGGTAACCCGGCGATTGCCCCTCTGCAACCCATAGCAGCAGCACGTGGCCAAGGCTTTGTGGTGACCCGCGAAGGTGTGGTGGTGCAGCGTGCCGCCGACCGTGATGCACGAGACTCCGGCCAGTTTGGCGCGGCCTTGCGCTGGCTGGGTGATGACACTGAATACGGCCTGTACTTCATGAATTACCACAGCCGTACCCCGACCGTGGGCACGATTACCGCCAATACCAACCTTGCGACCATCGGCGCCATTGGTGCCGCTGCTCCGCCCGGCTTCGGGTCGGCTCTGGCCCAGAGCACCATGCTCGGCCGTGGCCAGTACTACCTGGATTATCCGGAAGATATTCGCCTGTTCGGTGCCAGTTTTTCCACCACCTTGTCTACCGGCACGGCGTGGACCGGCGAGATCAGCTATCGGCCGAATGCACCGGTACAACTCAACACCACCGACCTGACTCTGGCGCTGGTCAACCCGATTGCTGGCAATACCGCGTCGCCGATCCGCAGCGCATTTGGCGCGGACAACAAAGGTTACCGCCGCAAGGAAATCACCCAGATCCAAAGCACCATGACCCAGTTCTTCGACCAGGTGCTGGGCGCCGAACGCCTGACGCTGGTTGGCGAAGCGGCGGTGGTGCACGTCGCGGGCCTGGAAGATAAAAGCAAGCTGCGTTACGGCCGCGATTCGGTGTACGGCGCCTACGGTTTCGAGGGCGACACTGACGGTTTCGTCACCTCCACCTCCTGGGGCTACCGCGCGCGGGCGATCCTGGACTACAACAACGCGATTGCCGGGGTGAACCTCAAGCCCAACTTGTCCTGGTCCCATGACGTGGCTGGCTACGGCCCCAACGGCCTGTTCAACAAAGGCGCCAAGGCCATCAGCGTCGGCGTGGATGCGGACTATCGCAGCACCTACACCGCCAGCCTGAGCTACACCGACTTCTTTGGCGGTGACTACAACACCCTGACCGACCGCGATTTCCTCGCCCTCAGCTTCGGCGTGAACTTCTGATCTGGCTTAAAAGAAGGACAAGACCCTATGCGTAAGATGATTGCAGTGATGGCCCTGAGTGTATTGGCCGCTAACGTAATGGCGGCGGTGTCGCCCGAAGAAGCCGCCAAGCTCGGCACCACCCTGACCCCGGTCGGCGCCGAGAAGGCCGGCAACGCCGATGGATCGATCCCGGCCTGGACCGGCGGCATCCCGAAAAACGCCGGCGCGGTAGACAGCAAGGGCTTTCTCGCCGACCCCTTTGCCAATGAAAAACCGCTGTTCGTGGTCACGCCCGCCACCGTGGACAAGTACAAAGACAAACTCTCCGACGGTCAGGTGGCGATGTTCAAGCGCTACCCCGAGACCTACAAGATTCCGGTCTACCCCAGCCATCGCACGGTCAATCTGCCGGCGGACATCTATGAGTCGATCAAGCGCAGCGCCCTGAATGTGCATGCGATCAATGACGGCAACGGCCTGGAAAACTTCACCGGCAATCGTTATTACGCGTTCCCGATCCCTAAGAACGGTGTGGAGGTGCTGTGGA
The DNA here is from genome assembly GCF_059134095.1 of Pseudomonas sp. FBCC-B545. Taxonomy (NCBI): domain Bacteria; kingdom Pseudomonadati; phylum Pseudomonadota; class Gammaproteobacteria; order Pseudomonadales; family Pseudomonadaceae; genus Pseudomonas; species Pseudomonas sp. FBCC-B545. Next base: position 1,043,481 of record NZ_CP101441.1, read on the forward strand.
ACCACATCACCCGTTATCACGGTGGCAACCTGCGCCGCATCATCACCCAGGCCACGCCGCAGACCAACGGCAGCTATACGCCGATCCGCTTCGAAGAAGAAGTCGCGGTGCCCCAGGCCATCGCGGATATCGACCAGGCCAAGGCGGCCAACGTACTGAGTTATTTCAAGCAGTCGGTCACCGCCCCGGCGCGGCTGGCCGGCAATGTGCTGCTGGTGCACGAAACCCTCGATCAGGTGAAGGAGCCGCGCCTGGCCTGGATCTACAACGCCGGCCAGCGTCGTGTGCGGCGGGCGCCGCAGGTGTCCTATGACGGTCCGGGCACGGCCTCCGACGGCCTGCGCACCACCGACAACTTCGACATGTTCTCCGGCGCCCCCGACCGTTATGACTGGAAGCTGGTGGGCAAGAAGGAAATGTACATCCCCTACAACAGCTACAAACTCGATTCGCCGAAGCTCAAGTACGACGACATCATCAAGGCCGGGCATATCAACCAGGACCTGACCCGCTATGAGCTGCACCGCGTGTGGGAAGTGGTCGGCACCGTCAAGCCCAGCGAGCGGCACATCTACGCCAAGCGCCATATGTACATCGATGAAGACAGCTGGCAGGTCGCCCTGGTGGATCACTACGACGGTCGCGGCCAACTGTGGCGCGTCGCCGAAGGTCACGCGCAGTTCTACTACGACCACCAAGTGCCGGCCTACACCGTGGAAACCCTGTACGACCTCATCGCGGGACGCTATATCGCACTGGGCATGAAGAACGAGGAGAAGAGCAGCTTCGTATTCGGCTTCGCGGCCAAGGCGGCGGACTACACCCCGGCCGCACTGAGGTCGGCAGGCGTTCGATAGTACCTTTGTGAAATGCGATCAACGTGTGGGAGGGGGCTTGCCCCCGATGGCGGCCTGACAGCCCACTGCAATGTCGGGTTTGTGCATGGTCACTAATCACCCCGCTGAATACTTCTTCAACAACCACCAACCACGGGTCTACGGTTGCATAACAATAAAAAAGCAGGATGCAGCAATGACCGCCATGACCCGCTGCCTGGACCGTCCTGGACTCATGCCAAGGCTGTCCGCTCACCACCTGTTGCGCCCGCGCCTGGCTGGGCCGCTGCTCGCGGCACCGGCGCGGGTGAAGTTGCTGTGCGCGCCTGGGGGCAGTGGCAAGAGTGCGCTGCTCGCCGAGTGTGCATTGCAGGCGCCCAAGGAGTGCCAGGTCTACTGGATGCCACTCAATGGTGCGGCGCTCACCCCTCTGGATTTCTGCGCACGGCTGGCGCAATACCTGGGTCTGCGATTTATCGACGAAGCCACATTGCTGCTCGACCTCAGCCGTTGGCCAAACCCCACGTGGCTGTTTCTCGATGATTTCTGTCGTCTGCCGGCGCCCGAGCTGGACGCCTTGCTTGACCGTTTGCTCACCGCCAGCAGCCCACACCTGACCTGGTGGCTGGGTGCGCGGCGACGTCCGTTGTGCAACTGGCCACGCCTGTTGCTCGACGATGAATTGCTGGAGTGCAGTGAGTTGTCATTCAGCGCTGCGGAGATCCAGACGCTGCTCGCACCAGGGCAGAGCGTCGACAGCATTATGCAGTTCAGCGCCGGTTGGTGTGCCGGGGTACGTATTGCCTTGCTGGGCGACGGCCATCCCGACAAAACCTTGCTCGATTACCTGCAGCATGAACTCTTCAACACCTTGCCGACGCCATTGGTGGATGCCTGGCGCGTGCTGGCCCATCTGCCACGCTTCAATCAAAGCTTGTGTGAGCATCTATTCGGCATTGACGACGGCGCTCAGTACTTGAACGAGTTGCAGACGCTCGGTGCGTTTATCCAACCTTGGGAAGGCACCAGTGACTGGCTGCAAGTCTTCCCCCCGCTGGCACGGTTGATGCGCGACGCCCCCTGGCCGACCAAGCATTCATGGCACCGACGTGCGTGCCAGTGGTTTACCGCCGAAACCGACTGGCAGGCGGCCTTCGAGCAGGCGCTGCTGGCAGAGGAATACGAACTGGCGGTAAGCCTATTGCAGCATTTCAGTTTCGAAGATTTGTTTCGCCAGCAAAACGCTGTGCTCCTGTTGCGTCTGCATGAGCAGCACGGCGATGAGTTGATGCTGGGGTCTGCGCAATTGGTGGGGTTGGTCACGGCCGCCTTGCTGTTTGCCGGGCGCTTCGAGCAAGCGGCGTTGTGTATCGATCAACTGGCCCGGTTTGCCCCCCAGCCGACGGCCGCTGGACAACGCTATCTGCTGGCGCGCTGGCAGGCCCAATGGGGCTGGCTGCTGCATTTGAGCGGCGATGCCGGACGCTCCCGCGAGCATTTCCTCGAAGCGTTGCAAGCCTTGCCTGAGAATGCCTGGACGTCGCGCTTGATGTGCCTGTCGGGCCTGACCCAGCAAGCCTTGTTGCGCGGTGAGCTGGATGTCGCCCAAGCCTTGAACCGCGAAGCCCTGTGCCTGGCCCGTGCCCATGATTCGCTGGTGCTGGAGGCCCTGCTGGAGTTGGATCATGCTCAATTGCTGGAGCAGCGCGGCGCACCCTACCGGGCACAAAGCCTGTTGGAGACGGTGCAGGCGATGTTGGCTCGCCAACGTCTCAAGGCTGGGCCGTTGGTGGGGCGTATTGTGCTGCGTCGCGGGCACTTGGCCTTGCGGCAGGGCCAAGACAGCTTGGCGGCCGAGTGTTTTGAAGCGGGCTTGACGATGTGCCTGCAGAGCCAGGACAAGCGCGTACTTTACGGCTTTCTTGGCCTGGCGCTGTTGGCCGCCAATCGGGGCGACTACGCCCAAGCCTTTATCCAACTGCGTGACGCCGAGCGCCTGATGCAGCAGCGCCATGTGCCGGACACGGTGTATCGCGCGGTGCTGCTATTGGTCAGCGGGCACTTCTGGTTGCAGCAGGGACGTGCTGAATTGACAGTGCAAGCGGTGCGGCGGGTGTTGCGTCATTTTCGTGGGCCTTGCGCCAAGCAGGCGCCACCGGCCACCTTGGAGCTGATCCCGCGCCTGGAATATTTGCTGGTGTTGGCCGAGGTCAAGCTGGGCTGTGCCGAACAACCCATTACGCGGCTCAATGCCTTGCTCGACACCTCCCGGCAGCGCGGCATGCTCTGCCTGGAAACCGAACTGCACCTGGTGCTGGGAGAAGTGACCTGGCAGCTCGGTGACCCCGCCTTGGCTCGTCGGGCGTTGCAGGCCGGGTTGGCGCTGGCGGGGCGTTGCCAGGTACAGCAGGCCATTCGCGAGTTGCGTTTGCGCGCCCCCGGGCTATTGAGTGAACTGGGCCTGGAGCCACAGGCAGCGCCTGTCGGTGCCGTGGAAAACCCACTGAGCCAGCGCGAGCTGCAAGTGCTGGAGTTGATCGCCCTCGGTAATTCCAACCTGGAAATCGCCGAGCGCCTGTATATCTCCCTGCATACCGTCAAGACCCACGCACGGCGTATCCACAGCAAACTCGGAGTGGAGCGACGCACCCAGGCGGTGGCCAAGGCCAAGACGCTGGGCTTGATGGTCTAGGCGCAGAAAGCCTGGCGGTATTCGCCCGGCGTGGCCCCCATGGCTTGGCGAAAGCGCTGGTTGAAATGGCTGGCGCTGGAAAAACCGCACAGCAGGGCAACCTCGCCCATCGGCAACGCGCTGCTGCGCAGCAAGGTCTGCGCCCGCGCCAGGCGTCGTGCCAACAGGTATTGATGGGGCGGCAGGCCGAAGCTTTGCCGGAACATCCGGGCGAAATGGTATTCCGACAGTGCACACATTGCGGCCAACTGGCCGAGGCTGATGGGGGCTTCGATGTGGTGGTCGATGTACTCCACCAACAGCCGCCGCTGGTACGCCGCCAGCCCGCCTTTGAGGCGCAAGCCTTCGCGGGCGCCGACCTGGCTGAGCAGGGTATGGCTGAGCATTTCATGGGCCAGGCTGCTGGTTAGCAGGCGCTCGCCGGGCTCGTGCCAGTCGAGGCTGACCAATTGGTGAAAACGCCGGGCCTGGTGGGCATCTTCAAGGAAGGTGCCCTCACGCAATTGCAGTGCACGCGGCTCGCGGTCGAGCAGGGTGATGCAGCCGAGGGCGAATTGTTCCGGGCTGAAATACACATGAGCCAGGCGAATCTCGCCATTGATCACCCAGGCCGACTGATGTTCTGCCGGCAGGATGCACAGCTTGTCGGGGCCGCCCTTGGTGCCCGGCCGCTCACGGCGAAACGTGCCGGTGCCGCCGCCGATGTAGCACGACAAGGTGTGATGGCTGGGCGCCTGGTAATCCTGGGCGTCATGGTGGTTGCTCCACACGGCTGCAGCCAAGCCATCGCCCAGTTCGGCGCAGGCCTCGAGGCGCGCATGGGGCGAACGGTTGAGGGATTGAAAGACTTGCAGGGATTCCAGCTCTGGCATGGTGTGTTCTCCGACACCTTGCATCCTACGCTCCACGGCTGGCGCTGTGAGCCCACTGCCCGACAAAAGCGCAAGAATGTGCAAGAGCCTTTCAAGGGCTGGAGGCGACACTGTGGCTCAATCGATGGAGCCCGCTATGAACCTTTTCCTGTATTTACTGACCGTGCTGATCTGGGGCACCACCTGGATCGCGCTCAAATGGCAGCTGGGCGTGGTCGCCATTCCTGTGTCGATCGTTTATCGCTTCGGCTTGGCTGCGCTGGTGCTGTTCGGGCTGTTGCTGCTCAGCGGCAAGTTGCAGGTGATGAACAGGCGCGGGCACCTGATCTGCCTGGCCCAAGGGCTGTGCCTGTTCTGCGTCAACTTCATGTGCTTTCTGACTGCCAGTCAGTGGATACCCAGCGGCTTGGTGGCGGTGGTGTTTTCCACGGCGACCTTGTGGAACGCTCTGAATGCCCGGGTGTTTTTCGGCCAGCGGGTTGCACGTAACGTGTTGATGGGCGGCGCGCTTGGGTTGCTGGGCCTGGGCTTTCTGTTCTGGCCGCAATTGGCCGGGCATACCGCCAGCCCGCAGACCTTGCTGGGTCTGGGCTTGGCGCTGCTGGGGACACTGTGTTTCTCGGCGGGCAATATGCTCTCGAGCCTGCAACAGAAGGCCGGGCTCAAGCCGTTGACCACCAACGCCTGGGGCATGGCCTATGGCGCGGCGATGTTGGCCACCTATTGCGCGGTACGCGGTATTCCGTTCGAAATGGACTGGAGTGCACGGTATATCGGCGCCCTGTGGTACCTGGTGATCCCGGGGTCGGTCATCGGCTTCACTGCTTACCTCACCTTGGTTGGCCGCATGGGGCCGGAGAAAGCCGCGTATTGCACCGTGTTGTTCCCGGTGGTGGCGTTGAATGTGTCGGCGTTTGCCGAGGGCTATCAGTGGACAGCGCCGGCGCTGGTGGGGCTGATATTGGTGATGTTGGGGAACGTATTGGTGTTTCGTAAACCCAAGCCGGTAGCTCCGACTTTTCATGCGAAACAAATCTAATGTGGCAAGCCCCCTCCCACACTTTACTGAGTCGCCTGGCCTATTTGAGGCCCAGGCGCTTGGCCATGCGCCCAAGGTTGGCGCGGTCCAGGCCCAGTTCCCGGGCGGCGCCGGCCCAGTTGTGCCGATGACGTTCCAGGCAGGCGCTGATGACCTGGCGCTGGTAGTGTTCGGTAGCCTGGCGCAGGTCGCCAGTCGCGATGGGCGCCGCTTCGACCGGTGCTTCAGTCACCGCTGCACCGACATCGGGCAAGTCCAGGTCCTGGGCGCTCAGGCTGAGAATCTTCGGGCGTTCATGGCAGTTGCCCAGGGCTTTCAACGCGCTGCGTCCGATCAAGTGTTCCAGCTCACGCACATTACCCGGCCAGTTGTAGGCCAGCAACGCCGCCTGGGCGTCGCCGGTCAAGCGCAAACTGCCCAGGCCCATGCGCGAACGGTTCTGTTCGAGGAAGAACCCCGCCAAAAGCAGCACATCACGCCCGCGCTCCCGCAGGGCTGGTACTTGCAGCGGGTACACACTTAAACGGTGGTAGAAATCCGCCCGGTAACGGCCATTGCGCACTTCTTCGGCGAGGTCGCGGTTGGTCGCGGCGATCAGGCGCACATCCACCTGATGCTCCTTGTCCGACCCCAGGCGCTGCAACTGGCCGCTTTGCAGTACACGCAGCAGCTTGGCCTGCACGGTCAACGACAACTCACCCACTTCATCGAGGAACAAGGTGCCGCCATTGGCCAGTTCGAACTTGCCCCGCCGCTCGTTCAGCGCCCCGGTAAAGGCGCCGCGCACATGGCCGAACAGTTCGCTTTCCACCAGGGTCTCGGGCAGGGCAGCGCAATTGAGACTGATCAACGGTTTGTCGGCGCGGGACGAAGCCGCATGGATCGCCTGGGCCACCAACTCCTTGCCTACCCCGGTTTCGCCGGTGATCAGCACGGTCAGGTCGCTGCCACCCACCAGTTTGATTTCCTCAACCAGTCGTTTATGTGTCTTGCTCTGGCCGATCATTTCCTTGTGCTGCTGGCCGCTGGCCTGGCGATAGATCTCGGCGCGTTGGTGCTCGTCTTCAGCCCGCAACGCCAGGCGTTCGATGCGCTGCGCCACATTGACCGTGGCCGCGGCGAGGCTGGCGAAGGCTTGCAAAGCGTCCAGTTCGACCCGTTCAAAGCGTTCGGTGTCGAGGGCATCCAGGGTCAGCAGGCCCCAGGGCCGGTCGTCGACAAACAGCGGGCAACCCATGCAGTCGTGAACCTGCAAGTGCCCGTGCAAACCGGCGACCAGGCCGTCATAGGGGTCAGGCAATTGGCTGTCGCTGTCGAAACGGGTGGGGCCGGGGCTGCTCAGCAGTATCTCGAAGCGTGGGTGTTCGCTGATCTTGAAGCGTCGGCCCAGGGTGTCGGGGCTCAAGCCATCCACGGCCAGCGGTACCAGCCACTCACCGTCCAGGCGCAGCAACGCGGCGGCGTCACAGGGCAGCAGGGCGCGCATGGCTTGTAGCAGGCGTCGGTAACGCTCGCCTTCGGGCAATTCCCGAGACAGATCGGCAACCAGCGGCAGCAGGGTGGTGAGCAACGGTTGTGCAGTCATAATGACTCCTTGTAGTCCTTATGACTATAAGGTGTAGGAAGTCATATTGACTAGATTGTATTTAAGCTATTGAAAATAAAGGATTTATTAGTTGGCACGAATACTGAGTACCAAAGGGTAATGAGTAAAAAGACCTAGGAGTCCCCCATGCTTAGTGCCCAAGACCGTGCCATCGTCAAATCCACCGTGCCTCTGCTGGAAAGTGGCGGCGAAGCGCTGATCACCCATTTCTACCGCATGATGCTCTCCGAGTACCCCGAAGTGCGCCCGCTGTTCAACCAGGCTCACCAGGCCAGCGGCGACCAGCCCCGCGCCCTGGCCAATGGGGTGCTGATGTACGCGCGCCATATTGACCAGCTGGACCAATTGGGCGACCTGGTGGCCAAGATCATCAACAAGCACGTGGCCTTGCAGATCCTGCCCGAGCATTACCCCATCGTCGGTGCCTGCCTGCTGCGAGCTATATCCGAAGTGCTGGGCAGCGAGATTGCCACCCCAGAGGTAATGAGTGCCTGGGGCGCGGCCTATGGCCAGTTGGCGGACATCCTGATCGGCGCCGAGGCGGCCATCTACGATGAAAAAGCCCAGGCGCCCGGCGGCTGGCGCGGTGCGCGGCCGTTCCTTTTGGTCAAGCGCGTGGAGGAGAGCGACGAGATCACCTCGTTCTATTTCGCCCCGGTGGATAACGGCCCGATCCTGGCTGCCACACCTGGCCAGTACATCGGCCTGAAACTGGTGCTTGATGGCGAAGAAGTGCGTCGCAACTATTCCCTGTCGGCCCTCACCGATAACGGCATGTACCGCATCAGCGTCAAGCGCGAAGCCGGTGGGCGGGTGTCCAACTACCTGCATGACCAGATGCACATCGGTGCCACCATTGACCTGTTTCCACCGTCGGGCGAGTTCACCCTGGCCGCCAGTGATAAACCGCTGGTGCTGATCAGCGGCGGGGTGGGTATCACCCCAACCCTGCCGATGCTCGAAGCAGCCCTGGCGACCCAGCGCCCGGTGCATTTTATCCACTGTGCCCGTAATGGCGGGGTGCATGCATTTCGTGACTGGGTAGACAGCCTGGCGGCCCAGCATCCGCAGCTCAAGCGTTTCTACTGTTATGCCGAGGATGACGGTATCAGCCCGGCGGCGGACAAGGTTGGAATGCTGAACCAGGAGCAGTTGGAGGCCTGGTTGCCTGAGCAGCGGGATGTCGATGCGTACTTCCTGGGGCCCAAGGGGTTCATGGCGGCGATCAAGCGGCACCTGAAGGCGCTGGGCGTACCGGAGAAGCAGGCGCGCTATGAGTTCTTCGGCCCGGCTGCGGCGCTGGAATAATCTTTTTGTAGCGGCACTATCCCAATGTGGGATGGGGCTTGTTCCCGATGGCGGTGGGCCAGCTACCTCTATGCTGACTGATACACCTATATCGGGAGCAAGCCCCCTCCCACATTAAGTGCTCTATTTTTCCTGATTAATCTGCTGTTAACCCCTCTCTGTTTAAACCACTGCCTGTGTGTAAACTTGTTGCCATCAGGCACAACCATAATCAGGCAAAGGAAAAACGGGGATGATTGACGATATGCGTTTGGGCAGGGAGCGGCGCTTTCTGGTGTTGCTGGGCATCATCTGCCTGGCGCTGATTGGCGGGGCGCTGTACATGCAAGTGGTACTGGGCGAAGCACCATGCCCGCTGTGCATCCTGCAACGCTACGCCTTGCTGCTGATCGCACTCTTCGCGTTCATCGGGGCGGCCATGCGCACCAAAGGGGCGGTCACGGTTTTCGAAGGGCTGGTCGTGCTCAGTGCCCTGGGTGGAGTGGCTGCTGCCGGCCACCATGTGTACACCCAGTTTTTTCCACAGGTCAGTTGCGGCGTTGATGTGTTGCAACCGATCGTCGATGACCTGCCCCTGGCCAAGGTGTTCCCCCTGGGCTTCCAGGTCGACGGCTTCTGCAGCACGCCTTACCCGCCGATACTCGGCCTGTCGCTGGCCCAATGGGCGCTGGTGGCGTTCGTGCTGACGGTGATCCTGGTGCCACTGTGCATCTATCGCAATCGTCATCCCAAAGCCTGAGCCTTCGCTCCATTAAGACGCTCCGTCCTTCTTGTGAAGGCCGGAGCGTTTTTGTTTGTAGGGATTTGTGAAAGCGCCGTGACGAGGAGCAACTTAAGGTGTGCACAGTGTGCGACATGTTGTCACACGGACACTGTCGCAGGACGTTTCTGACCCGTGAAATCGGCGCTTAAATTTGCACCCAGCGCACAAATTGTGCTGTCAGTTCGTGGTGGGAGCGGCGCCGCGCCGCACCTGTGGTCCGAGCGCTCGACGGAGCTATGAATGCCTTGTTTTATGGGGACTTGGATAGCTTCGGCATGCCCTTACAGGCTGTAAGGGGAGTGGCAATCTGCCCAATAACAGGGCAATTTTTGTGGTTTTTGTTGAGAATCGAACGCGATAAGATCGCGAATCTTTGCAACTTTGGTGAAGGATTGTTGCTGGAATCGATAAAAATTATTTCTTTATAAGACATGGTTTATACATCGCTAGCTAACTACAATCGCCCGCACTGAATGTCCGGTGCTGTTCAATCTTTGAGCATTGGAGCGGTCGAGGGGCAGATGGAAGGCTCTGTGCGACCCCAGGTTCCGGCAGCCTTTCAACTATCCGCACCAAATGGAATTGGTCTGTAACAAGGCCTTTAGCCACGAAATCGAATAAGAACTCACTGCTGGTCCGTGCAACGTACAGTCATGACGTGTCGGGCAGGCTCTTATTCAATCGAAGAGAAATGCCAACCCTTGGCAGGGTGAAGTGTTGGCGATCAAAACCCAACTGCATTGCGCAAGCTGCTTTAGAGGTCGTGAGATGAGTAAAAACAGGTACCCCCGATTACTAGGCTTTTTGCCGCTGCTTGGCATGATGTTAATGCTGGGAGGCTGCAAGTGGACCTTGATGGACCCGAAAGGACAGATCGGTCTGGATCAACGAAACCTGATCATCACTGCCACCCTGCTGATGCTGTTGGTCGTGGTGCCTGTGATCATCATGACGTTCGCCTTCGCCTGGAAATACCGCGCGTCGAACACCAAGGCGACCTACGCGCCCAAGTGGTCGCACTCCACCAAGATCGAAATTGCGGTGTGGCTGGTACCGATCCTCATCATCATCGCCCTGGGTTACATCACCTATAAGTCGACCCACGAGCTGGACCCGTACCGTCCGCTTGAATCCGACGTCAAGCCGATCAACATCGAAGTGGTCGCGCTGGACTGGAAGTGGCTGTTCATCTATCCGGACCTGGGTATCGCCACGGTCAACGAGATCCGTTTCCCGGAGAACACCCCGCTTAACTTCCGGATCACCTCCGACGCCGTGATGAACTCGTTCTTCATCCCAGCCCTGGGCGGCCAGATCTACGCGATGGCAGGCATGCAGACCCGCCTGCACCTGATCGCCAACGAAAAAGCTGAAATGGAAGGCATCTCCGCGAACTACAGCGGCGCTGGCTTTACCGGCATGAAATTCAAAGCGATCTCGACGAGCCAGGACGATTTCAACGCCTGGGTAGCCGAAGTCAAGGCCGCACCTAAACAGCTTGATCAAGCTGAATACGACGCCCTGACCAAACCAAGCCAGAACAACCCAGTCGCCCTGTACTCCACGTATGAGCCGAACCTGTTTCAGAAAATCGTCGACAAGTACGAAGGTATGAAGCCAGGCAAGCCGGTCAAGCACGAGAAGAAAGAAGTGGCCGCGGTTGAAGGTTCTGATACAGGCGCGCATTCAACTGCTGGGGCAGAGGAGTAAACGATGTTTGGTAAATTAAGTTGGGACGCGGTCCCATTCCACGAGCCGATCGTAATGGTGACTATCGCCATGATCGCGCTGGGTGGTCTGGCACTGGTTGCGGGTATCACCTATTTCAAGAAATGGTCCTACCTGTGGACCGAATGGCTGACCTCGGTCGACCACAAGAAAATCGGCGTCATGTACGTCATCGTTGCCATGGTCATGCTGCTGCGTGGTTTTGCCGACGCCATCATGATGCGTACCCAGTTGGCAATGGCCACCGAGGGGTCGCCTGGCTACCTGCCACCTGAACACTATGACCAGATCTTCACCGCCCACGGTGTGATCATGATCATCTTCATGGCGATGCCTTTCTTCACCGGCTTGATGAACCTGGCATTGCCGCTGCAGATCGGTGCGCGTGACGTTGCCTACCCGTTCCTGAACTCCCTGAGCTTCTGGCTGCTGGTGTCCGGCGTGGTGCTGATCAACGTGTCCCTGGGCGTCGGCGAATTCGCCAAGACCGGTTGGGTTGCGTATCCGCCATTGTCGGGCTTGCAATACAGTCCGGGCGTTGGTGTGGACTACTACATCTGGGCGCTACAGTTATCAGGACTAGGGACGACATTGACGGGGGTCAACTTCCTGGCCACCGTCCTGAAAATGCGCGCCCCTGGCATGAAACTGATGGACATGCCGATCTTCACCTGGACCTGCACCTGGGCAAACGTACTGATCGTGGCCTCGTTCCCGATCCTGGCCGCTACCATGGCGCTGCTGTCGCTTGACCGTTACCTGGATTTCCACATTTTCACCAATGAACTTGGTGGCAATCCAATGATGTACGTGAACCTGTTCTGGGCATGGGGTCACCCTGAGGTGTACATCCTGATCCTGCCAGCGTTCGGTATCTTCTCCGAAGTGATCTCGACCTTTACCGGCAAGCGCCTGTTCGGTCACCACTCGATGGTCTACGCATCGGGCGCAATCTCCGTACTGGGCTTCATGGTCTGGTTGCACCACTTCTTCACCATGGGCTCGGGGGCCAGCGTCAACGCCTTCTTCGGCCTGGCGACGATGCTGATTTCCATCCCGACGGGGGTGAAGCTATTCAACTGGCTGTTCACCATCTATCACGGTCGTCTGCGCATGACCAGCCAGGTCCTGTGGACCCTGGGCTTCATGGTGACCTTCGCCATCGGCGGCATGACCGGCGTACTGCTGGCCATCCCGGGTGCTGACTTCGTCCTGCACAACAGCCTGTTCGTGATCGCGCACTTCCACAACGTGATCATCGGTGGTGCGGTATTCGGCTACATCGCTGGCTTCAGCTTCTACTTCCCGAAAGCGTTCGGCTTCAAGCTGCACGAAGGCTGGGGCAAGGCTGCATTCTGGTTCTGGATCTCGGGCTTCTTCGTCGCGTTCATGCCGCTCTATGCACTGGGCTTCATGGGCATGACCCGTCGTCTGAACGCCACCACCAACCCTGAGTGGGTACCGTACCTGTACGTTGCCATGTTCGGTGCGGTGATGATCGCCGTGGGTATCGCCTGCCAGTTGATCCAGCTGTACGTGAGCGTCCGTGACCGTAAGCAGAACGCTTGCGAATCCGGCGACCCATGGAATGGCCACACCCTGGAATGGTCGACCTCGTCGCCACCACCGTTCTACAACTTCGCCGTGATCCCGACTGCGAACACCATCGATGCGTTCACCGAAGCCAAGGAAGACGGTACTGCGTACCAGAAGCCCAAGCACTACGAACCGATCCACATGCCAAGCAACACCGCCACTGGTGTGGTGATGGGCGCGCTGTTGACCGTGTTCGGTTTCGCGATGATCTGGCACATCTGGTGGCTGGCAATCGCGAGCCTGGTGGGCACTATCGGTTACTTCATCATTCACGCTGCCCGTGATGATCAAGGCTACATGGTGCCGGTCGAAACGATCGAACGCATCGAAGCCGAGCAGCACGCTCGCCTGGTAGCCGAGAAGAAGATTCCGGCCAACCGTGTAGAAACCTCGTTGGAACAGGCTTAAACCATGTCGAACTTAGTGACCAATGCTGGACACGCCCATGTCGATGACCATGGGCACGATGACCATCACCACGACTCGGGGCCAATGACCGTCTTCGGTTTCTGGCTCTACCTGATGACCGACTGCATCTTGTTTGCGTCGATCTTCGCGGTGTACGCGGTACTGGTAAACAACGTAGCGGGTGGCCCGTCGGGCCACGACATCTTCGAACTGCCTTACGTGCTCGGCGAAACCGCCTTGCTGTTGTTCAGTTCGATCACCTACGGCTTCGCCATGTTGGCCTTCTACAAGGGCAACAAGAAGGGCGTACTGAGCTGGTTGGCACTGACCTTCCTGTTTGGCCTGGGCTTCATCGGCATGGAGATCAACGAGTTCCACCTGCTGATCTCCGAAGGCTACGGCCCGCACCGTTCCGGCTTCCTGTCGGCGTTCTTCACGCTGGTCGGCACCCACGGTCTGCACGTAACGGCCGGCCTGCTGTGGATGGCGGTGATGATGTATCAGGTCAATAAGCACGGCCTGACCAACACCAACAAGACTCGCCTGACTTGCCTGAGCCTGTTCTGGCACTTCCTGGACGTGGTCTGGATCTGCGTCTTCACCGTTGTTTACCTGATGGGGACTCTGTAATGGCTAATGCACACTCCCATGACCATGACAGCCATGATGCGAGCCACGGCAGCGTTAAGTCCTACGCTATCGGCTTCATCCTGTCGGTAATCCTGACGATCATCCCGTTTGGTCTGGTGATGTACCCGACCCTGCCGAAGTCGATCACCTTGATGATCGTGCTGGCATTCGCGGTGATTCAGGTGCTGGTTCACCTGGTGTACTTCCTGCACCTGGATCGTTCCAAAGAACAGCGCGACAACGTGGTTGCGTTCGTGTTTGCAGGGATCGTAATCGTGCTGCTGGTTGGCCTGTCGATATGGATCATGTTCAGCATCCATACGTTCATGATGGCGAAGTGAGGTAAGACCCGATGTCGCTTAAGCACTTTATCCAAATCACCAAACCGGGGATCATTTTCGGTAACGTGCTTTCTGTGGCGGGCGGTTTCTTCCTGGCCTCCAAGGGACATGTCGATCTGGCCATCTTCCTGGCTGCAATGATCGGTACGTCCCTGGTGGTTGCTTCCGGTTGCGTGTTCAACAACTGCATCGACCGTGACATCGATATCAAGATGGAGCGCACCAAGAATCGCGTGCTGGTGCAGGGGCTTATCTCCCTGAAACTGGCACTGATCTTTGCGACCGTCCTGGGTGTTGCCGGTGTGGTGCTGTTGTACAAGGTGGCCAACCCGTTGGCGGCGCTGTTTGCCGTGATCGGTTTTGTCATCTACGTCGGCCTCTACAGCCTGTACCTCAAGCGTAAGTCGGTACACGGTACGCTGGTGGGCAGCCTGTCGGGTGCGATGCCGCCGGTGATTGGTTATGTGGCTGTAACCAATAGCTTCGACATGGCCGCGCTGGTGCTGCTGGTGATGTTCAGCCTGTGGCAGATGCCGCATTCCTACGCCATCGCGATTTTCCGCTTCAATGACTACCTGGCTGCGTCGATTCCGGTATTGCCGGTCAAGCGTGGCATCCAGGTGGCCAAGAAACACATCCTGCTCTACATCCTGGCCTTCCTCGTGGCGACCTTGATGTTGACCTTCAGTGGCTACGCCGGCATGAGCTACCTGGCCGTGGCCGCCGCCATGGGCATGTACTGGTTGTACATGGCCTGGACCGGCTACAAGGCGGTGGATGACACCGTCTGGGCGCGCAAGCTGTTCGTGTTCTCGATCTTCACCATCACCGCGCTCAGCGTGATGATGTCCCTGGATTTCCAAGTGCCGAAAGAGCTGTTGCTGACCTACGCCCACTGAGTGGTGTAAGCAATAAAAAGCCCCGCCTTCGCAAGAAGCGCGGGGTTTTTTATGACATGCCCTTTAAACTACTCCCCAATTCTACGAGTGCAGGAAGCAAAGCAATGAGTAAAAAAGCCGTTATGGTATTCAGCGGCGGGCAGGATTCGACGACCTGCCTGATCCAGGCACTGCCGCTGTATGACGAAGTGCACTGCATTACCTTTGATTATGGCCAGCGCCATGTGGCGGAAATCGAAGTGGCCCGCAAGCTTGCCAAGCAGCTGGGAGCCACGGTCCACAAAGTGATGGATGTGTCCTTGCTCAACGAGCTGGCCATCAGCAGCCTGACCCGTGACAACATTCCCGTGCCGACCGTGAACAGCTCGGGCGAAAGCCTGCCAAGCACTTTTGTGCCGGGTCGCAATATCCTGTTCCTGACCCTGGCGTCGATCTACGCCTACCAGGTGAAGGCCGAGGCCGTCATTACCGGCGTGTGCGAAACCGACTTCTCGGGCTACCCCGATTGCCGGGATGAGTTCGTCAAAGCGCTGAACAAGGCCCTTGAACTGGGCATGGAATACAACCTGCGCCTCGATACCCCGCTGATGTGGCTGAACAAGGCCGAGACCTGGGCGCTGGCCGATTACCACGACCAGCTGGAGCTGGTGCGCGAGCAGACGCTGACTTGCTACAACGGCATCATCGGCACAGGCTGCGGCAATTGCGATGCGTGCAACCTGCGTGCGCGGGGCTTGAATGAGTATCTGCAGAACAAGGCGGATGTCATGCAGAGCCTGAAGCACAAATTGCAACTGGTGTGATCCACCTGATGCATGGAGCAAAATGTGGTAGGGGGGCAAGCCCCCTACCACCCAGGTATCTGTCAGCTCAAATGCTCATGCTGTGCTGCTGGTCAGGTAGCGCTTGAACAACGAGCGCGCCCCATACGCAGGCAGGATATTGAAGAACGCAAAGCCGACTTTGATCGCGATCTGTACATAGATCATGCCCAGGATGTCGCGGGTCTCCATGGCGCCGTAGAAGGCAATGAAGCAAAACAGGAAGCTGTCGATAATGACCGCAAAGAATGTACTGAGGAAAATCCGCAGGTACAGGTATTTGGAGTTGGTCAGCTCCTTGATCTTGCACAGCAGGTAGGAGTTTATATTCTCCGACACCAGGAACGACACCGAAGAGGCCACCAGCACCGACGACACTTGCAGGATCACGTCGGTATACGGCCCGTCCAGTTTCCAGCCCGGCAGCCCCGGCAGGAAGGTCGAGCCATATAGCAGGATGATGATCATCGCGTTGCTGGCAAACGCAAACAGAATGGCCCGTCGCGCCAGGCGCAAGCCGAAATTCTCGTTCAGCAGGTCCACGATCAGAAAGGTCAGCGGGTACAGGAACGTGCCCGGCGTCACGATGATGCCCATGGACTCCAGGTAGATCGGCTTGGTCGCGGCAATGCTGGTGAAGATATAAAACGTGAACAGCAGCAAGTTCAGGATGATGTAGATCATCCACGAGTTTTCATTGCGATCGTTTATATCGTAGGCGGTGAGTGTGCCGCCCTGGGCATAGAACTTCTTGTAGACGTTCTTGACTTCCATTCTATTGAAGTCATCCATGATCTCGCTGTTGAGCACTTCACTCAGTTTGATCTTGATGACTTTGCCCGTGGCAAGCACCATGATCACCGCCAGGCGCTTGTCATTTTCAAAGCCCAGCAATTTGTACCTGCTGTTTTCAACAGCCCCTTCATATGTGGTCATTGAAGCGTTCCTCAAGAATATCGCCGATGACACATAAACGGTCTGAATTGGCACAGGGCTCCAGGGTGATAAACAGCTTTTTGGTCGCGCGGTCGTATACCAGTTTCTCTTTATCGTCGCTCGATGAACCTTTCTGTACGATCAACAAGTCGCCCACCTCATTGATGCCGGGAATCGCATGTTCCAGGCGCACGCCGATCAAGTTGCAGGACGTGCCGAAGTAGTAGGTCAGCGGGTAAAGCGTGGCCAATTCGCCCACGCGCTTGCCCAGGTCCTGCATGAGCAGGCTTTCCTTGAGCACAGGCACCGCTGCCGGGTTCATATTGCCCAGCGGCGAGACATTGTTCTCGATGATTTCCTTGGCTTCAAAATTGATGGTCTCGATTTCCTCATACGAGACGCCGAAGAAGTCAGAGATCTTGCGAATGGTCGACTGCTGTACGTTGAGGACCTTGCCTCCCAGGATGTTGTAGATGGTGGTCCTGGTCAGCCCGGCGGCATTGCTTAACGAAAGCTGGGTTTCGCCACGGCTCTTGATCAAGTACTTGATGTTGCTTTTCAAGTGCTCGGTTTTTTCCCGTCTGTGTATCAAGTGCTCACCACTTCCATTTAGTCGTCAATCCATGTCCGGCAGAACCTGTCCTTTCAGGTTCGCGGCAATGGAAGTGTTGCATGGGCCCGGCATAACAATAAAGTGCTGAATGTACGGATACGAGGTGACGCTAAATCAAGCAACGGTTATCTCGTCATACTCTTGTGTACGACCTCGTGCGATCCCTCGCCCTCTACAAGGAGTAGTAATTATGGTCAGTGTCAGTCGTCGGTCGCTTCTCGCCCTGGGAGCCGCCTTGCCCGTGCTGGGGCATCTGGATTGGGCGCTCGCCAGCCCGACGCCGACGACCTCTGACAAGGTGCTGCTCAACTACAACGAAAGCCCTTACGGCCCTTCAGACGCAGCCCGTGCGGCGATGCAGCGGGCGATTGCAATGTCCGGACGTTATCCTTACCCGCACATGTACGCACTGGCCGAGCTGTTTGCCCGGCAACAGGGGATCGCTGAAGAAAACGTCGCAGTATTTGCCGGCTCGATGGCGGCCCTGCGTTATGCGGTGCTGGCGTTCACCAGTCAAAACCGCGGCCTGGTGATGGCCACACCGTCCTACGAAGTCCCACGCCAGGCGGCCGAGTCAAACAAAGCGCCTGTGCATGAAGTGGACCTCGACACGCAGCATGCCCATGATGTGCAGGCCATGCTCAAGGCCGACCCACAAGCCGGCATGCTGTACCTGTGCAATCCCAACAACCCGACCGGCACCCTGACCCCGACTGAAGCTATCCGCCAAGCCCTGGTGAACAAACCCAAGGGCAGTGTGCTGGTGGTAGACGAAGCCTACATCGATTTCTGCGACGCCCGCAGCTGCGTGAGTTGGACCAACGACCACGATGACCTGCTGGTGCTGCGCACGTTCTCGAAAATCTATGGTATGGCCGGTGCACGCCTGGGCCTGGCAATCGGCCATCCGGCACTGCTGGAGCGGCTGGCCGTGTTCGGCGGCGACAACGTCCCGGCTGGCGCCAGCTTGTTGGGTGCGACTGCCAGCCTGGAAGAAGCCCAACTGGTGGGCCAACGCAAAGTGCTCAATGCCAGGTTGCGCGATGAGACGATCGCTTGGCTCAAGGACCGGGGTTTTGCCTGCACGGCCTCCCAGAGCAATTGCTTCATGATTGACGTGAAGCAACCGGCAGAACAGGTGGTCGAGCGGCTGGAAGCCCAGAATGTACTGGTCGGGCGGGTGTGGCAGAACTGGCCGCAATGGGTGCGGGTGACGGTGGGTAACCAGCAGGAAATGGAACGCTTTCGCCAGGTCTTCGCGGCGCAGCTGGCCCGGGCCTAGGCACCAGGGCTGTTACACCAAGCCTGGACAGGCCTGCCGGGCACGCTTCGTTTTCGTGCGGGTTGAATGATCAAGGACGACAGCTGTGCGACGAAATGTCTTCCCCGATAAAACCCGACCGATGCTGCCCGACGACCTTCGGCGCT
This sequence comes from Pseudomonas sp. FBCC-B545, assembly GCF_059134095.1. Taxonomy (NCBI): domain Bacteria; kingdom Pseudomonadati; phylum Pseudomonadota; class Gammaproteobacteria; order Pseudomonadales; family Pseudomonadaceae; genus Pseudomonas; species Pseudomonas sp. FBCC-B545. Next base: position 1,061,997 of record NZ_CP101441.1, read on the forward strand.
TGCTCGATGTGTGCTGCACATCGTGTTACTGGGCGGCGATGGTATAGCCGTCAAAGGCGCTTTGCTGTTGCAGTGCGGTGATGATGCTCTTGCGCGTGACCGGCTGCTGCGCGCCGCTGTTGTCGATGAAGGTTTCACTCGCCAATTCCGCCTCGCTGCCTTCGCCCACAAAGGTAAAGCCGAGGAACTCCAGTGCTTCGCGGTCCACATTGAGCTTGGAGCGCGGCGTGCGCAGCGGCAGGGTGACGCTGATGCCATCCTTGCTGATCACAAACACTTCGGTGTCTTTCTTGGCGCGCGCGGCCTTGCCCTTGCCGGCGCTCGGGTTGCTGATGGCCTGGTGCGACTGGTTCAGTACCTTGAGGGCCAGGCCGTACACCAGTTCCTGGAACTCTGGGTCGTCCTTGAAGCAGGACAGGATACGGCTGATGGAGAACTGGCTGCTCAGGTTTTCCAGGGCGGCGTTATCGGCGGCTTCGGCGTCTTTCAATTGCTTGAGCTGGCCCATCAGGTCATAGGCTTTGTCATCGTCGAAGGCGTCGTGTGCCTGGCGGATGGCAACGCGCAACTCGCGGATCTGGTCGCTTTCCTTGGAGGTGTGAAACGCGTCCAGCACCATCTCGCTGATGATCTTGGCCGCTGGCACATGCTGTGAAAGATTGATGGCGTTTTCGTATTCGGCTTTGGATCGCAAGGCGGCTACGGATTCTTCGGCGGATTCTGCGGTGTAGGAATCGGACATTAAAATTTCACTGCGTAGTAAGCGGGGAGACAAAAAACGTCGGGCATTTTCGGCGGGGAGAGGGATCAGGTCAAGGCAGGTTCGGGCGGGTGAATACTTTCAGTGCCGATAGCGGCGCATCAATGCCTGTACCACCATCCAGGCCCTGCCTTGGCATGCGTGCTATTCATCCAGTTGTGCGAGACAGGCCTGGAGAATATCCAAGCCTTCCTCCAGCACCGCCGGCTCGGTGGTCAATGGTGCCAGCAGGCGCACGATGTGCCGCGACTTGCCGCTGGGCATCAGCAGCAAGCCGGCCTCCCGCGCCAGGCGCAGCAATTGGGTCAGTTGCTGGGGCGCGGGCGTGCCGTCGGCATGGGCCAGCTCAATGCCGCGCATGGCCCCGACGCCGGTTAGGCGGCCCAGGTAGGGCGACAGTTGTCGCGAACGCCAGGTGTTATAGCGGCTGACAATCGCCGCTTCCTGTTGTGATCCCCATGCCTGCAGATGCTCATCGGTCATCACCTCAAGAGTGGCCAGCGCTGCCGCACAGGCGATGGGGTTGCCGGAGTACGTGCCACCCAGGCCACCTTTGGGCAGGTTGTCCATCAGCGCTTTGCGCCCGACCACCGCGCCCAGCGGCACGCCGCCGGCAATGCTTTTGCCGAGCAGTAACAGGTCCGGTTCGATGCCCAGGCGCGAGAAGGCAAAACGCTGGCCGGTGCGGCCAAACCCTGACTGGATTTCATCGATGATCAGCAGGATGCCATGCTCGTCGCAGAACCGGCGTAAGGCCTGGGCGAACTCGATATCCAGGGCGAGGAAGCCGCCTTCACCCTGCACCGGCTCGATAATGAAACAGGCCACATCGTTTACGTCGATTTCCACACTGAACAGGCGCTCCATGGCCTTCAGTGCTTCGGCACCGGTCACGCCGTTGTCGGCACTGGGGTAGGGCAGGTGGTACACCGGGCCGGGCAGTACGCCGACTTTCTGCTTGTAGGGCGCCACCTTGCCATTGAGGTTGAGGGTCGCCAGTGTGCGGCCGTGGAAAGCACCGTCAAAGGCAATCACCGCCGTGCGCCCGGTGGCGCCACGCACGATCTTCAAGGCGTTTTCCGCGGCCTCCGCGCCGCTGTTGGTGAGCATGCCGCTGACCGGGTAGCCCACCGGAATAAACGCAGTCAGGCGTTCCATCAGCTCGATGTAGGGTGTATGTGGTGCGGCGTTGAACGCGTAGTGAGTGAGTTTGGTCGCTTGCTCGCGAATCGCCGTAACCACAGCCGGGTGGCAATGGCCCAGGTTGAGTACGCCGATGCCGCCGACAAAATCGATATAGCGCTTGCCCGTCGTATCCCAGACCTCGGCGTTTTTACCGTGGCTGAGGCTGATGGGGTGAACGATGGAAATTGATTGGCTGATGGTGGCGTGGCTCATGAATCCGGGACTCGGCAAGGGCAGGCGTGTTTATCTAAGCCGCGCGCCTGGTCTTACCGCAAACGAAATAAAGTCGCCGGGTCATTCCAAATCGGAAGGAGCGGTTGCCTGCATTATTCCGAAACCCCGTCCTTGCCCGCCGCCTTTGACCGATACAGCGCTTGATCGGCCCGCGCCATAAGGGCGGCCGGCGACTCACCCATGAGCCGCTCCACCACACCCAGGCTCAGGGTGACGTTGAAGCCGCCTACGGTGGGCGCTAGCTTGACTGTATGGCGAATCCTTTCGGCCAGTTCCTTGGCCATCTCCAGGGTGCTTTTGGGCAGCACGATCATAAACTCATCGCCCCCCCACCGGGCCAGCAAGTCGCTGGTGCGTATGCAGGTTTCCAGGCTTTCGACCACCTGTATCAGCGTCTGGTCGCCGACGCCGTGGCCGTGGCGGTCATTGATCGGCTTGAAATCATCGATATCCATCGCCACCAGCGCCAGGGGCAAGCGGAAGCGCTCGGCGCGGTCGCATTCTTCCAGCAGGACTTTTTCCAGGCGATAACGGTTGGCGATGCGCGTCAGCGCATCCCGTTCGGCCAGGGAGCGGTTTTCGTCCAGCTGCAATTGCAGTTGCTGATTGACCCGCGACAGCTCCAGGGTACGTTCGGCCACCAGTGCCTCAAGGGATTTATTGCGCCTTTGCAACTGTTCGATGGAGCATTTGCGCGTATGGATATTGCGCTGCGCGCCCACCATGCGGGCAACGGAGTGGTCGGGGTTACGTGCAATGATATAACCGCAGTCCTCGATCCAGAGATAGGTGCCATCTTCTTTTCGACAGCGGTATTCAGCCCGGTAATGGGGCGAGCGCTGGCTGATGTAGTCGTCAAACATCGCCATCACGCGGGGGTAATCCTCGGGGTGGATCACGTTCTCCCAGGTGAACACGCTATTTTCCAGGGAGTGGCGGGAGTAGCCAAGCATTTCGTACCAGCCGGGGTTGCGGTAGACGAAACCGGTATTGGCGTTCCAGTCCCAGACTCCGTCACTGACCAGTTCCATGATGGCGTGCAACAGGTCGACGTTGAGGTCGGTTATGTCATTGCGTAGTGGTTCGTTGCCGGATGTATCGTCCATCAGCGCGCTTCCTGCGGGGGCTGGCTTAAGGCCAGTCATTGTTGTCGCCGATACTCCGTGGCTGGCGCTACTGTACATCGCAGCTTGCGCGCTTTGAATAGGGCGGGTGTGCTGCTTTTGGCTAGTGGCAATAGGCTATTGTTCGGGGGTCGCCATTTTTGTCCGGGGCTTCCCATTGGCGTTGTGCTGGTAAATAGCCTCTGGCTGGCCGTGCTCATTGAAAAACACCTGGCCAATGCCCGCCGAATTCCACAAACGCTCCCCCGCCTCGGCATGCTCCGGAATATGCGGTACCACCTGCATGGTGCGACGACGGGTAAACCAGTTGAGCGGTGAACGTGGGGAGTAGAGCCAGCGATTGAGGCGGTCGAACCATTCCAGCAAGCGTGGCGGGAACTCGTTCTTGATACCGCTGCTGGTGATTTGCCAGATCTTCGGGCCACCGTTGCGATGGCGGATCAGCACTTGGTAGACGAACGAGTAATGCACGTCGCCGGAGAGGATCACGTAGTTACCCGGGGTGCGCGAGTGTCGGAAGATATTCAATATCACCTGGGCGGCGCCGCGATGGGCCATCCAGTTTTCAGCGTCTACCAGCAAGGGGAAGCCGCACCAGCTGAAGATTTTCTGTACGGTCTCGATCAGCTTTACGCCAAAAATCGGCGCGGGCGAGACGATGATGGCCGACGGGTGGTCGAGCAGTTCCTGTTGCAGTTCGCTCAAGGCTTCCCAGTCCAGCAGGCCGGAGGGTTGCTTGAGGGTGAACTCGCTGCGCCAGCGTCGGGTGCGGGTGTCCAAAACCACCAGGGCGGGCGTGGTAGGCAATACGTAGTGCCAGTGCTGGAATTTCAACAGCGCTTCCAGCAGGTCATCTTGCGCGACGGCGTCGAGATGATTGTCGCGTGCCTGGCCGGCCATGGCCTGGGTTTGGCTCAGCAGTTCGCCAAACACTTCGGGCTGGTTGCCCCAGCCTTGGCATAACAGGTACGCCAGCAACGCATTGCCGATAATGCGTTTGGAGAAGGGGTGGCCGTAGGCGGTTTCTTCCCATTGGGCGCTGAGGTTCCAGTCGTCGGTAATGTCGTGATCGTCGAAGATCATCAGCGTCGACAGGCGGGCGAACACTCGAGCGACTCCAGGCAGACCGCTGCGGAACAGGTCAATCTGCGCCTGCTCGCGGGCATAACGCTGTTGTTCTTCGGGGCTCAGTTGCGGCGGTTGTGGCGTGATCAGCGTCCACGGCGTGGGTGACCAGGCCAGCAGATACATGGCGATCACTTCGGCAAAGGTCACCAGGTGGTTGTCCGCGGTGCTGCTGGTGAAGATAGGTTTTCTCACACCGCCGAAAAAGCGTTCGCGCAAGGTCTCGTTACTGTCCAGCGCAGGGAGCAAATCCGCTCGGTGGTAGTAACTGGCGCGATGGTCGTAGAGGGTGGCGCTGTCGGTCACCACGGCACCTTCCAGGTATTCGTCGAACAGCCCCAGGCGCGCGATCAGCGCATGAATTGCCCGTAGCATGGGGCCTGCGACATCGTCGGCGTAGACCTGGTCGCCGCTCATCATCAGCAGGGCCGGGCGTTCGGTCTGTGTGCGGGCATCCGCCAGCAGGCGGTCAACGCACAACAAGCCTTCGTCGGCACGGTGGTGGGGCTTACGGCAGGAGCCGTGTACCAACTGGTGGATGCGGCTGTGCAGCACGAAGTTCGGCATCGTCGTATCGGCGTACAGCAAATGTGATGCCCAGTCGGCGATGCCTACGCCGTCGATCAACAGGTCGTAGCCGATGACCACATCCTGGGGCAGGGCATGGTCCAGCGCTACATCGATCAGGTGGATGAAGGCATGGCGCCCGACGGGCACGACTTGGCAGTGCGTGGTATCTAAAGGGATATCCAACGTCTCGCCGTGGGGTAAACGCAGTTCCAAGTACAACGGCAGGACACGACTGCCCACCAACCAAATAACCAGGCGCTGCGGTTCCAGCCGCCTTAACAGCGGTCCTGCAATGACTGCGGGCAGAGTGTCGGGTTGAAGCATTGAGGTGGTGGCTCACACGAAGTCTAGGACGTGAAAGGGTAGCGCGGCGGATGTCGGTGTTTTGTCAACAGAGTGCAGCACCGGCGCTGCACTCCTTGGGGGCGACCAGGCGTGCTACAGGCCTGGTGCTGTGGGTAGGGTCAAAGCAGCCGGCCCTGTCCGAGGGAATCCAGGGATGAGTGAGAAGATTTCCCCGTCGTCACGGGCTCTGATTGATTGCTTTCAGTTGTCGACGGGTTATCCGCAGGATTTAGGGGCGCTTGATGGTCCTGCTGGACCTCCGTCGATTGGTTGATGTTATAGGCGTGGAACGGCTGACCGATAATCATGATAAACCCTTTGCTCAATTGGAGGATTGTTCCCGCATCAATGCTCCCTTTGAGTGCGCACTTAATCAGTGGCATAAGCCGGGTTCGTCGTTCCCGGCCTCAGGTAATCAAATGTTTGGGCGCGTTTCAGGCGGGCTTAGGCACCGTAAACCTGAACTCACTGCCACGGCCCAACTCACTCTGGGCTTCAATCCGCCCGCCGTGGGCCTGGACAATGCCTTGGGTGATATACAGTCCCAACCCGCTGCCGGTAGGGTTGTTCTCTGTCTGGGTCCAGTAGCGTTCAAACACATGGGGCAGTTGCTCAGGGGCAATGCCCTCACCGGAGTCACGCACAGAGAATACGATCTCTTCGCCGTTGCTCATGGCGCTGATACCGATGTTGCCCTGGCGCGGTGTGAACTTGATTGCGTTGCCGATCAGGTTCGACAGTACCTGGAACAAACGTTCCGGGTCGGCATTGATCTGCAGGCCAGGCTCGGCATTGAACGACAGGTCGATAGCTTTTTCCGTGGCCAGTGGTGCAAGCAGTGAATACGCCTCTTCAAAAATCTGGCTGACATCCAGTGCCACCGGCTTGACCACATAGCGCCCGGCCTCGATTTTCGAGGTGTCGAGCAAGTCCTCCAGCAGCACATTCATACGTCCGGCGGCCTGCTGCATGGTGTCGATGGCCGATGAAATCCGCCGTGAGGTGTGTGGGCCCTCGGAACTGAAGGCTTTTTGCATCATGCCGCAGAGCATCGAGATGACGGTCATCGGGTTACGCAGGTCGTGGGAAACCACCGCGACCAATTCATCACGGGCGCGCACTGCCTGCTGTTCGCGCAGCACTTGGCGAGCCAGGTCGTTTTCCAAGGCCGAGCGGCGCAGGTCGTTGGCGGCAAACAGGTCGCCATGGCTCCACTTGGTGGAGATGCCGGCCATTTCCACCTTCCATATTTCAAACGACGTGCGCGGGCGAAGGCGCAGGCCGGCGTCGGAAGTTTCCAGGTTCAACGGCTTTTTCGGATCGCCACTCCAGTTGATGTTCTCTTTCACCTCCGGTCGAAACCACAGCACACCGTTATCCACAGGCTTGGGCAGGCTCATGGCGAGTACGCCGCTGGCGACGGTTTGGTACTCGGCGGCAGGCGGGTACACCGAGGCCAGGTGATGGCTGGAAAACACCGGCTCGTCGCTCTCTTGCAACCATTTGTGCAACGTGCGTATCTGCGCCGGTTCCGGGCAGTTGCCGTAGCGGTGCAACTGTTTGTCTTCAATGATCGCCACGCCGCCGGACAGGGTCAGGTCCATCAGTTTTTTGCCGTGGTGGGCCAGGCTGTCGAACACATTGCCTTCGTTGGACTTCATGGCTTGATCGAGCAGCGCCAGGGTTTCGATTTTCTCTTCGCGCTGACCACTCAGCTCCAGGGCTTCCATGGCACTGATCTGCAACGACAGTATTTGGCCTATGGTCTGGCAGGTCATACGCAGATCGTTGGGCACCAGCAGCGGTTCGCGGTTGCCGCAGCTGATCAGTCCCCAGAGTTTGTCGCCCTTCATCAGCGAGATGCTCATGGACGACAGCACACCCATGTTCTGCATGTACTGGCAGTGAATCGGCGAGACACTGCGCAGGGTGGCAAAGCTCAGGTCCAGGGGCTGGCCGGTGTCCGGCCGCAACTTGGGCAGCAGCGGCACCGGTTCGTAGGACGCGTTCGGGATGATGCGTAGCCAGTTGGTGCGGTACAACTCGCGAGCTTGTTCGGGGATGTCGGATGCGGGGAAGAACAGCCCATTGAACAACTCCATGGACGGTGCCGACGCTTCTGCAATCACCTGGCCATGGCCTTCCTCTTCGAAGCGATAGATCAGTACCCGGTCATAACCGGTCATGGCCTGGATTTCATTCACGCTGATGGCGTAAAGCGCCTGCAGGGTCTTGGCCGATTGCAGGCGTTGCAGCATCTTGCCCAGGTCACTGGTGCGGCCATTGCGCGCCTGTGGCTTGAAGTTCTCGAGCCGTGGTTCGAATTCCAGTACCAACACATCCTGATGGCGATGCAGCAGGCCCTCGAATGGCGCACCGTTGAAAGTGACGTGCAGGGGCGGAGCATCGAAAAACGTGTTGTTGGCAGCCATGGTTTGCACAGCCTGGGCATGCTCGTCGCCAATCAGCGTGTGCAACGGCTGGTTCAACAGGGTCTCAGGCGCGTGGCCAAACAAGGTGCCTACGTTGGCACTCACCTGAATGATTTCCAGGCCGGGCTCCGACAAGGTCAGCAGCACCCCATGGGGCTGGATCGCCCCCGGAAAGCGGATGGGCTCGTCAGCACAGTTGGCAAGCAACTCTTCAAAATCTTCGGGTTTCATAGCAGTACCTCCTGGCTGTCGAGCCATTGCTCAAAGCCGCTGAATGTCGAACGGGCCGCGTTCACCGCGTGCTGTTTGGCGAGTGCGTCCAACGGCAAACGGCCCAGATAATCGAGAAAGTCTTTCCAGCGTCGACCGGTCTCGGCGCCATATACATTGAGAAACGCGCCGCCGTTGTCGGCACCCACGTCCAGGCGCAGGGCCATTTCCCGGCGTAGCACCTGGCCGCCGAGGGTCGCGCCTTCCAGCACATAGAGGACGCCCAGGCAGGCCGCCGCGGTGTCGAGGTCGGGGAGGTGGGTGCAGCGGGGCAGGGCGTTGATCCCAATGTCATCCAGGCCAAGGGCGTGTAGATCACAGACTAATGTCGGGGTTTTCGCACGCAATACGCAGTCGAAACCATCGGGGATCAAGCCACTGTTGTACAGCGTCGATTCCATCGGCGCGTAAAACCCGTAATACGCTTCAAGCAAGCGTCGGTACCAATCGGCATCCAGGCTTGCACAGAAAAACGGCAGGCGCTTTTCCAGTGCTACGTGCAGCAAGCCCGTACCTGTGCGCAAAGCTTCCAGCAAGGAGGGCGCACCAATGTCATGGGCCTGTGAATGCATTCAATGAGCTCGAACTGTGGGCTTGTCAGCCATCCATGACGGGTAAAAGTCGGCAACGATTCTACACAACTCATGGCAATCAGCTGAGCGCACAGAGCGAAAAGGCTGACCGTCAGATCCGAGAAGTCGCTCCATGCATGGTTAATGACCCCTTCGCCTGACCGGAAGTTCGGTTTGAACGATGTCGCAGCGCTATCAATGCATGGACGCACCCTGCTGAGTCAACGCCGACTCCACACACTCCAGCAGACGCTCGGTGCTCCATGGCTTGGGTAAAAACCTGACCCTGCCACCCAACTCAGACGCCAGGGACGTATTGCCGGATGTCAACAGCACCTGGATAGATGGCCAACGATGCGCCACCACCCTGCTCAAGTCATAGCCGTTCAACAGCCCGGGCATCTGGATATCGCTGACAATCAGGTCCACCTGCTCATCATCGCGCTCCAGGAAAATCATCCCGTCATCCGCCGAAGGGAACGACGTCACATGCGCCCCGAACTCCTCCAGCACATCCACCATCAACGAACGAATGATCTCGTCGTCTTCCAACACCAAAATCGATGGCTGAGCCATGATCCTTACTCCACCATCAGGGGTTCAGTAGGGTGGAGTGGAGCGCGCGCTTATAGGTTCGATTGGATGTTTTTTAAACGATGGGTGGTCATTTGACGTGGTTGCTACTGGAGCGAGGTTATCTGACGCGCCTGATTGAACGGTTGGGGGCATGCCCGCTTAAACAGGCATAATCGCCGGTAATAGCCGAAGTGGAGCCCTCAATGAAGTACGCCCTGTTCACCCTCGTCCTGACCCTTGCCACCAGCCCTGCCTTCGCCGCCGGCGACGCGGAGGCGGGCGGTAAACTCTTCACCAAGACCTGCGGTGGCTGCCATAGCGTCGGCGAAGGCGCCCGCGGTGGTTTCGGGCCGCAGCTTAACGGCATCATTGGCCGGCCTGCCGGAACTACCACCGACTATCAGTATTCGGATGCGATGAAGAATTCCGGGGTGGTGTGGACGCGGGAAAAGCTTGCCGCCTATATCGAAGCGCCGAAGAAGGTGGTGAGTGGGACGCGGATGATTTTCTGGGGGATCAGCGATCAGGAGAAGATTGAAAACATCCTGGCCTACTTGGAGACATTCCAGCCCAAGTGAGCGGCCTCGCCTGCGTATTCAGCTGATACAGCGCGATCAAAATGTGGGAGGGGGCTTGCCCCCGATGGCAGAGTATCAGTATCCGATCTAGTCACTGATTCACCGCTGTCGCGGGCAAGCCTCCTTGTGTTGATCAGCCCAGCAGATGCTTGGAAATCAACCGCGATATTTCCACAATCGAGGTCTTGCCGGTGAACTCAAACCTCACCTTCCCCAGTGACGAAAAGTAAACCTCCAATTCCGAGTCCAGATCAAACGTCCCGGACGTCTCCACTGAATACGCCACGATGTTTTTATACGGCAACGACGTGAAGTCCTTCTTGCTGCCGGTAATCCCCTGCACGTTCACCGCAATGATGCGCTTGGTGGTGAATACCACGCCGTCACGCATGGCTTTGTAGGCGTCGACCACTTCCTCGCCGTCGAGCAGCAGGGCCGAAACGCGTTCGGCGTATTCATTGTTTTGTTTGAGCTTGAAGAAGCCTTTGTTGTTGAAGTCGATCATGTGCCTGTCCTGGGTTCGGTGGGGCCGCCTGTGTATGACGTTTTGCTCGCGGATCTGTATCTAACGCCCGGCCCTTCAAGGCCCTAGCATGGCGCTTAACCCTACGGCGTTGGCGAAGGATTCACGCTGGCAGAATAAAAATCCAGGAGCGAAACAATGCCCGATATGTCCAGCTTGCTTGCCTATGGCCTGATTTCACTCGGCATGGTGCTGACGCCTGGGCCGAACATGATCTACCTGATCTCCCGCTCGATCTGCCAGGGCCGCACCGCCGGGTTGATTTCCCTGGGCGGGGTGGCGTTGGGTTTTGTGGTGTATATGGTTTGCGCGGCACTGGGTATCACTGCGTTGGTGATGGCAGTGCCCTTCGCCTACGACGCGCTGCGGCTCGGCGGGGCGCTGTACCTGGTGTACCTGGCCTGGCAGGCGGTCAAGCCGGGTGGGCGTTCGCCATTCCAGGTGCGGGATTTGCCCAAGGACAGCCCGCGCAAGCTGTTCACCATGGGCCTAATCACCAACCTGCTCAATCCCAAAGTAGCGGTGATGTATTTGTCGCTGTTGCCGCAGTTCATCGATCCGAACGGTCATGCCAGTGTGCTGATGCAATCCCTGGTGTTGGGCTCCCTGCAGATTTTTATCAGCGTGAGCGTCAACGCGGTGATTGCCTGCATGGCGGGTTCCATCGCGGTGTTCTTCGTCACCCGGCCAGGCTGGCAGGTGGTGCAGCGCTGGGTGATGGGGTCGGTGTTGATGGGGTTGGCGGTGCGGATGGCGGTGGAGGGGCGACGCTAGCTGCGCGTTACAGGATGGCTTTGAGGTAATCCTTGAGTGCCTGGAGCGGAGCATTGAGTGCTTCCAGGGTCGCTGCTTGATGCACGTCCAGCGCAAGCCGCTGCAGCTCGCGCCCCATCACGGTATGGGCGCCGCCCAGAGAGTCGAGCGCTAACGTCAGGCACTGATCAAGCTTTAACTGAATCCGCGCCAAATCACCCTGGCGCACCAGCAGCCCAAACACCTCGCGTTCATACCCATCCATCGCCGGGTCATCGCGCAGCAGCGGGCTGCCGTCCTCGGTCTCATGCACCAGTTTCAGGGCAAACAGTGCAACTGCTTCAAGCGTCAATTCCATGGTCCCGTTACCTCTACTGCCATGCCGGTCACTTTTTCACAGACGAAAAAAAAGACCTTGAATTTCAAGGTCTTTCTTTAAGATGGTGCCCGAGGGAGACCATAAAGAACCATGTAATTCACGGTGTGTAGCGTTATTGTATCGTATAGGGATACAGGTAGGGATACACGTCGGCATCTGCTATAGCTGATCAAATAACCGACGTATTCATTAAATTCTGATCCGATACTCCTGGCGCAACGGCTTTAGAGGGGTATTGACGGGCTCTAAAAGATATTTTTTGTCAGCCACTCAGCACCCTGTATCAGCTCTTCAGCCTGCTCCTTTGTCGGTTCGACATCCTTTTTGTGAGAGCAAAGATTACGGAGATCTGCCAAGAATGAAATTTTTCTCCATACGGCAACGTCAATCACGCCAGCAGCTTTTAGTGGTTCGTTCAAGTCTGCGATGGTGGGATGCTTTTTGGCAATTTTGATTGAGTGAGCATCTGCGACTTTCTGGAGGTGCCCCTCAATCACAACTCCCATCAGCGCACCTGCAGCTCGTGGGCTGATCTTCGCTAGCTGTGCGGCGATTACTAGCTCGCCGTCTTGCAACTCAGCGTAGAGTTCACTTTCTATATTGGAAATTACTGAGTCAATGCGCGCTTTTAGGGAGGTGAGAATCGTAAGCTGATTTACGAAGCAGGTAACCACCCGGACTTTTGAGTCGTTCGTATCCCAAGACGCAGGGGAAACCCCCTTCATAAAATCTTGTATTACGTATGTGCCATATCCGAGACTTTTTCTTTTCGGGTCGATTTCGTAGTAGCCCTTGAATTCTGCATACCGGTCGGGTGCAAGCGTCGCTACAGCCTTTACAGCTTTCGAATACCACACCTGGTAATCGTCTCGAAAATCTACCTCCTTATCTTTGTTGAATTTGGATGCGAGCTCGTAACCTTCTGAGGCCAGCTCTAAGAGCTCCTTGCGAATCCGTTCACGCTTGGTCATCGGTGCCCTCATCATCCGTTTATTGGTCAAGCTCACTGGATACACTACTTTTCGGGCCTAGCGCTAGGTGTAGTGTCAACATGGATCCTGTGGAACAACCCGCGAGTAGCACGTACCCCTGGCTAAAACTTGCTGGGGACCCTGCGGTACTCCGAAGCATAAGGGGCATGAAACCCGCGGGATCCTGGTAGCGGCAGCCGCACCAGCTTACTGAAATTTCAACGTTGAAATTGAAAGGATCTTGAAGAGAAAAGGGCATCCTTACCGGATCTGTAACGGTTATGGGTTTCGTTCAGGATAGAGAAGGATTGGCCCGGTCAACTAACTTCGGGGAGCCCAGCCACTAACGAGATCCGGCGGGTTCTATGCCTCGTGTCTATCCGAAATGCTCAGTGTCCCGCTACCTCACCGAAGCCAGAAGCTTTATCGATCTGTCCCTCGCTGGTGGACTATTCACCAATGGGGTTCGGGGGTATCCATTTAAAACTGTGTTACGGGTGTTACACGCGTTACGTCAATATTTAACTATATGATTTTAAAGGCTTTATTCATTGTTACACATTGATTCGTTGTTTGCCGATAGACGTGTTACATGACAAATAGGTGTTACATCAATAACTGCTTTGGCAGCAGCTTTTACGATGACTAAAAAGACTGTCATCTGACCAGAGCTCGCGCTTAGACGGTCAGCTGACGACGAGAAGCAGTCGATTAGTCTTGGCCCTCGCGAAAAGCTGACGTCTAAATTTGTCTACACGACGAGGGGGGATCAGGGAACGGATGCGATCCGACCTTGCCTGGCCTTGCAGTTGAGAGTGGATCTGGTAAATCTTAGTGATTGAAGCGCCCCCTATATCAGTGTTGAATGGCCAAAAATAGTCAGAGCACCAAGCCGTATTGCTTCAAGCTGACGCCAAGATCGGTCCTGGATGCTGGGAAATTAAAGAACTCAATGCTGTTGGGAAAAGGACGAAACAACACTAATGTCGATGATCGCAACAGAGGTCGATTCAGTCCGCGCTTCCCGCGCGGGTCACACCTTTCATGAGCGTTGGGCTGCGAGGAAAGCTCTCCAACTAGTCTTTCCCGATGACTGCTTATTTGCGATCGCTGTGGAAGGCATTTCCTCTACGGAGACCGCGAGCCCAGGAGCTAAAGCGGAAGAGGTAGCTGATCTCGTTCTATATTATGGTAATGGAGATAATTTTAGGACATGTGATCGGCTGGAGACGGTTCAATTTAAATACAAATTGCGAGCGGAAGCTGTCACAGCAATTTATCTTCGCAAAACAATCGAGAAATTTAGTGATACGATCTTAGGTTATGAAAAAGAGTTTTCGGTAACTAAGGTAGATAAAAAACTATCCTTCGTTTTCGTGACAAATTCAAATTTTACGGAGAGTCTATGGGAAGCAATCAGCTCTCTGATTGACGGATCTAAACCTAAGTCCTCGGGTGCGTCCACGCAGGCTAGGAACCTCAGACAATGGTGCGCCGATCGTGGTTTGTCTGACGTAAGTCGTCTTTTTTCTAGAATAGTTTTTAGAGCAGGAGAAAAGAGTCTTGCGGGTCAAGAGAGCTTACTTAAGAGAACTCTTACTGACTGGTCACCAGGCTCAGATTCAGAAGCTCGGCTTCGACTTTATGACCTGCAGGATTTAGTTTTAAAGAAGGCCGGACCAACTGGTCAAGGTAAGAATTTGATTCGACGTGAGGATGTTCTGGATGCAATGGATTGCGAACCAGAGGATCTTTTTCCAGCGGAGTCTCGTTTTATCGACGTTGGAGCAGTTGTAGAGAGAGCAGAGCTTACGATAATAAGTGATTTGATAAGGGCGTCAGATTTACCTATCTTCGCCCATGCAGAGGGTGGGGTGGGCAAAACTGTTTTTGTCCAAAGCCTGGCTGAAAGGATGGCGACAGAGTATGAGATAGTTATTTTTGATTGCTTCGGCGGCGGGGCCTATCGATCAGAAAATCAAGCGCGGCACTTACCTAAGATTGGGCTAGTTCAAATCGTCAACGAACTTGCTTCACGAGCACTATGTGATCCAATGCTCCCGGGGGGCGATGATAGTCGCAGAATTATTAAGGCGGCGTGCAGACGTTTTGCACAGGCGGCATTGGCAATCCGAACTCAATCAAAAAAGCTTGGCCTGCTTATTATAATAGACGCATCGGACAATGCTCAACTTGAGGCGGAATATCGTCACGAGGAGTCTTTTCCGACACGTCTTTTGTCAGCAATAGATGAAGATCCGATCGACAGTGTGAAGTTGATGTACACGGCACGCACTCATCGCAAGAACTCTGTCATTGGGCGAGCGCAAGTAAATGAGGTGGAGCTCGGACCCTTCAATGATTTGGAGGCTCGAGAGTTTCTAGCTGCTCGTAAGCCAAATGCTACCAGCGTGGAAATATCTACCGCTTTGGCGCGATCTGGGCGGAACGCACGAGTTCTCGATTATCTCGTGCAAACGTGGGATAAGAACGTAGTCGCAGATGTTACGGCAGATCCAATTTCTGTCCCTGAGATCATTGCTCAGCGCTGCAAGAAAATCGTTTCTGATCTCCATATAGCAGGTTGGTGTGATACAGATATAACGGAATTTTTCGTCGCACTATCACTTCTCCCTCCGCCAATTCCCCTCGAAGAACTAGCGGATGCGCTCGGATGGTCTGTGGCTCAAGTAAATACAGCCGCTTCTGATCTGGCTCCGATGCTAGAGATTTCCTCGCACGGAGCGATCTTTAGGGACGAGCCTACTGAAACATTCGTACGGGAGACTTACTCTAAGCAAACGAAAGCTCAAACAGTTATTGCTGATCGGCTCCTTTCTTCACAATCCACGTCGAGCTACGCGGCTGAAGCATTGCCGCACTTTTTAGTTGTTATCAATGACAGCGATAGAGCATTTGCCCTTGCTGAATCGTCCAACTTTCCAACAGCTGTACAGTCTGAATTCGGACGTCGAAGACTTTCACTCGCAAGACTACGTGCAGCTTTCAGACTGGCGGTCGCGCAAGATGACCTGGATCGAGTGCTCGGCTTGAGCATGCGGCTTGGACAAGTTGAAACTGCCAACATGAGAGGTGATGGTTATATTCTTAAATCACCAGCGCTTGCGATTATCCTTGGCGACTTCGATTCCTACCGCCGACTTTTCGCAAATCGCTCAGGCTGGCGTGGTGCGAGAAATGCTCGATTGACAATCGCGCACCGATTTGCGGGTAACCCCGATGAAGCCCAGATACAATGTGAAAGTACGATCCGCTGGATTAATTGGTATATGGGGCAGCGGCGCGACGAGACAAGCCGAGACCTTGAAGCACCAAATGTGGAGGATTATGTTGCGGTATTATTTCAGCATAGCGTTGAAGCAGAGTTCGCTAAAATTGACCGTAATCTATCTAATTGGAATACTCGTTTCTCGCTAGATGCAAGTGAAAAACTTCTGCAGTTGTTGGAGTTGTTTGATCAAGTAAATAATACGAAAATATTCTCTTTATTTTCTTCATTTGCGGCTTCTGATGTTTGCAAGTCTCGAGCGCTGAAGCTGTCATTTCTTTTGAGGCCTTGCTTGCTTAATAGGTCGCAAGTAAAAGGGTTGATAAAATCAATTGCTGCTCCCGAAAATTCTAAAATCGACCGGGCCGAAAGTTTTTCGAATAGCGATGAAGCCAGTTTTTATGAAACCAACGCCGCCTTTGCCGCATTGCTCTACAGCTCCCGAACCGGCGCAAGGACTATCATAAATGCAGCACCAATTTCTCGCCCGTTAAGTTACGAGTACGGCGAGCGTTTTGGCCACTCTAAAATCTGGCCCTCTATTTTCCGATCCTGTATTCGTGCGTGGTCCTCCGGGAAGCGATTGGCATTCCATGATCTACTGCCGCAAAACGTCAAGATAACTAAGCATGCTAAGGCAGCTGCGAATCGAATAGATTTGCTGAGATTTTTGAAGGGTCTTCGTGAGCCAGCAGCCAACGGAGTTAGTGATCGTCGAGATCGTAAGCTTAAAACAAAATTCAATGATCGTGAGTGTGAGGACATTAGCCAAGGTATATTCCTTGCGTATGAGTTGATCGCGCCGATCGAAAACGCGATCTTCGTGCACAAAAGCCTATCAGGTAGTACCTTTTCCGATTTCCTGGCTATATGGAATGAAAAAACTAGGTCGGGAATTAACTTGCGATCTGAAACGGCCGCTGACGCACTTGTTCGTGCAGTGGGATTTGGCTGCGCGAGTATATTGTTGCTACATTCGTCCGAGCCTTCAGTTGAAGACGTTAAGAGCCTAATCAGCTTGGTCTCTACAACAGGATTTGGGATTGAGCAAAAAATCAGTGTATTGCGTCAAATTGCTCATTGGTCATCCCTCCATAATCTTGCAGGGGCGTTTGCTCAGTATATTGCAGCACAAATACGCCTGGACGATGATATAGGGCGGCGTGGAGAAACATATGTAGATCTCGCTGCTTCCATAGTGTCGATGAGCATTGACGAAGCCCGTGGTTATTATCGACAGGGTTTGTCAGAGTTAGATCAGATAGGTGGGGAGAGTTATGAGCAAATCTATTCACTACTTAACTTTGCGAGTGAACAGCAAGGTGGGTTTTTAAAGCCTGAACTAGCTCAGCGGCTTATGAATTTATGCCAGCCTATCATCAATAATGAACCTAAAAAGTTTGGTTGGAAGCTGTTTGCACAAGCTGCTGCAAAAACTATAGGATTCCCGGCTCTCGCTAAGTTGGTACGTTGGCACGACCAAGATGTTGCCGATTTTTCGTATGGACTACCACAGCTCGCTTGTTTTCTTGCACAGGCCGGGCATCTCGATCCGCGGCGAGCCGCTTTTATTCTCGCTATTTGTGAGGATCATGGGTGGTGGGATTGGCAGACTGGAAGAGGCGTAGCGGATCTCCTAAAAAAAGCTAAACTATCGGATCAGAGGAAGATTTTTCATACGATTATCAATAAGTTGCGCGAAGTTAATTCTTTTGGTGGATGGGCTTCGCTTTGGGAGAGCATGCTTGAGACTGGTAAGCAATACCCAAATGCAATCACCAGCGATGAGTTGAAAGAGATCGATCAACTCTGGAAGGATGCAAAGCGAAAGCAGGATGAGTTCAATAAACGTAGTAGCTCCTCACCTAACGTTGTACACGCTCAAATAAATGCGCCTAGTGAAAACTATATTGAGCATTTCATCACAACACTCGTTGCAGCATGTGATCCTTCCTCCTCTATCGCAATTGACAACTCTCTCAAGTCCATATTGACCGAAGGGAAACTCCCTTATGATGCTAAACAGCGCTTTATAGTTAAGTTGCGTTTAGCATGCCCTTACTCTAAGCGTTTGGATTTTTTGCTCGCAATTTGTGATGCTGCTGAGCTTCGATTTGATCAGTCAATAGACATATTGAACGAGAGTTTTTCTTTTTGGAGTAGCTCATCAACGCATCTTGTTTTGGAAGCAAAAAAGCTGGTCGAAAGACTTTTTACGGCAAGGAGCACTGAGCTTTTTGAAGATCAATTTCCTAATATTGTCCGCGACCTACGCAAGATTTCCAGTCTGTGCGGAGACAAGCGTTTTGTGATGCAACTCGTTCTTCGTAAGATCACAGCAGACGGAGTTGATCTCGACGGGGACCATTGGTTGCAACTGGCCACTGCACTATGCGAGGTTACGACAGGGAAATCCGCTTTAGATGCGCTGGAACATTTATTGTCTGGTCCTACGGCTCGCATGGCCGACGAAATTGGGGAGGGCGCATTTTGCTCCGAGCAAGCAACTGTTGGCTCCGAAGAAGAACTCATTTCGGATCTCATTTGGCACCTCTTAGGTAACGACGATGGCTACATGCGCTGGAACGTCGCCCGACATTTAAATAGCCTTCATGAGCTTGGGCTGACTCATGAACTCAGTCTACTGCTTGATCGCTTCGACTATAGATCAGTTGCGTCAATGGCAACGGCTGAGAAAAATCTGTCGTTCCAAAATTCTCAGCAATGGCTGCTAATGGGGTTAGCGCGTGTAACCCTGCGACATGGGCTGTCGGTACGTTTTCTCAAACCCAAACTAATGGATTTAGCAAAGCGATCCGATGTGCACGTTGTAAATAAGCTTCATATTGCTAGATGCTTAACCCATATAATTGACCCAGATATACAAAATTCATTTTTAGATGAATTAATTAATGAGATAAATGAGCCTAGGCACGGCATCATCGTTTCCGATAGCTACCCCGTTGCTGTAAAGTCGACATCAGACTTTAGCTTTGATTATGAGTTTACAAAGCATGAGGTCAGATCTCTTGCGCAACTGTTTGGTGTGGCTGAGGCAGTTGTTGAGGATGCTATTGCAGCGGAAATCAAACGTCTATGGCCGGAAGCTTCTTCAATGAGTTATTTTTCCGGCAATGAGCGATACGATTTAGGTCAGAGTGATAGATTCGAATTCTTTAGAGAGCATGTTCAGAGGCATGCTCTGTTAACTGTCGCTACTAATTTTTCAAAGTTGCTGCCAGTAGTGGTCCGTAGCTATGAGGTTGAAGAAGAGTCTCCTTGGCTAAGGTGGCGCAGATGCTACGATGTAACATTCGACGATGGCTCATGGTTGTCTGATCGGAAGGATCCAGTTCCCCAACAAGCAAAGGAAGAATTGTTAGGTAATCAAGTCAATCGACAAGATATATTGTTAGATCAAGAAGCGGTGTTGCGAAAATTAGGTCTCGTATTCAGTTCTAGCGAAGAGATGTTTCCATTGTATGGTCGTTGGTCATCGCCCGATGGAGTATCTGTAACGATTACATCCGCGCTTACGGATCGAAAGGGCGCATCGTCCCAATGCGTCGCTTTCTCGAAGAAAGCCAATCACGACATTTGGCTGCCACAGTTTTGGGATGACGGATATTATGATGTTCGGTCTCGACGAGGGAATCAATTTGATCCATTTGTGTGGGCACCCGACTCTCAAAATCTAGGCCTTGACCAAGGCGAGAAAATTGCTGCTACGGGCCCAGGAAGACGGCCACGTCTTGGAATAGAACTTACTAAAGAATTCGAGTTGATGAATGAGCCACTAAATGGAGAGTGGCGTGTAGGAGATGGAAGCCTCGCGCTGAGAAGCCAGGTTTGGGGCCGTTGGGTGCCTGATCCTGATCATCGACAATCTCATCACCAAGAAGATGGTGAGATTTTATGGGCCTCAAATGATTGGCTTGATAAAACATTGCTCAGTCTAAATCGGAAACTTATTTTTGTCGTGACACTTCATAAGTATAAGTCTTCACGAAGTTATAATCCCTCTAACGGAGCCAGGTCTGTTCTTGTTGGTCTGAGGTCGAATGATAGGTCGATGAGGTTGTGGTCTGCAAAGAAAGCATCTAGAGTAGATTTTTAGATTTTTAGAAACATATAGTGTAATTTGTCAGCGGTTATATAGGGGGGCGATTGTCAAAAGATTATCTGTTGGTAATCTTTTTCCAAGTTCGCGGGGCTTTCGGAGTTAGTTGTTGTTGTGGTTTAGAATTACTGGCACTTTGAGTCTCGTACTGCTATAAGGGCTTAACTATATGTTTTTAATAGCACAGTAATTTGTAGTGATAACGGGCGCGGCTCGCTGGCGTGAACGACCATCTTTGGCCGAAGTGCTCATAAGCCCAGGGCCCGCTATAGACCACTAACCGAAAGGCGTGAACCATTTTTGTAAGTACGGGATCTAGCGAAGCGGAAGCTGCTTAAGCTTCCGCTTCTCCATCACCCGCTCTTTCTTTTGAGCTGGAGGTCAATAAAATTGAGCTCTGCTTTGATTGCATCAATCGTGAGCGTCTCGACTTTGGTGTCTTTGTTTGCCCTTACATTGAGCTTTTTCATGCCGGCTATGACGGCAATTATTCGGCTCAAGTGAAGCTTGCGGGCCTTCAGGTAATCAGGCATCTGAGCACTATTCTGTGGTGGTTTATTCATGGTTAGACCTATGGTTGGCCCGAAGCAGCCGACCCTCGCCGGTTGCTTCGGGGAAGGTTTGGGTTAGGCTGCTAATAGGTCAATCAGGCTGTGTTGGCTAGAGCGATCTGAGAGTTCTCGCCAGGTCCAGCTTCCAAAGTGCTCGCCCTGTTCAGGGATATCCAGCTTCATCAGTGCAACCGGGTCACGACTAATCAGGTTGCGTGCTGCCCACAGCTTACCGCCTGTCTCCAGCAGTGTTTTCGCGGCCTCATTCCATTGTTCTTCTAACACTGTGTTCGCCAGATGAGCCGCTTTGTTCTCGATCTTGGCGTGTTCTTTTTGTGCCTCCGTGATGTGCAGATCAATCGTCATCAACTCTTGTTCCAGCGCGGTGATGAGCAGTTGTTGACGGCGATGATGCTCAACCGCAGCCGTGAGGTTTTTTGCTGCCTTTTGAGCTTCGGCGTTTGCCGCTTTCTCGCCCTCCACATCGCCCCAGGCGACAGCCTGTGCATAAGCGGTGGCTGCGTCCGTTTCAGCTTGTCGAGCCTTTGCCATGTCTTCCTGATCGCTTTGGCGGACCTGCTGCAACCGGGTCTCGATGCTGCTGCGCTTTTCGTTGAGTTCCATCTCGTCCGCTTTCCAGTTCGCCATATCGCTGAGATAGCCGGCAGCCAGGCTCTCACGGTTTGCCAATGTTTCAAGGCGATCAATCTTCTGGTTCAGTGTTCTGATCTCCAGATTTCGCGAGTCGATGCGCCTTTTGTGATCGTTGATTTCATCTTGCACGGCCCGTTGACTGCCCTGCTGGATGACCTCTGGGCTTTCCAGCGCCTCTTCGAAGGGAGCCAGGTCAAGCCGAATGCTCTCCACTTCGAGTGTCAGTTGGTCGCGGCGGTCTTTCAGTTCTTGGATAGTGTTCATCTGTATTGTCTCTGGGTATTGCGGTTGATAGGGATTGTTGTCGAACGGCTGGCGAGGCCGGGAATGAGCCGGCGCTACCTCTATCAGCAGGCATGCCGTCAGGCGGCCTTGGCCTCACCTTCATTCGTTCCTGGAACCGTCTTCACCACGTAGCAGCGTTGAGGCCCTAACCCGGGAAGGCGAATCAAGCTGTACGCCTTGCCGTCACTTCCCGGCTCAAGCACGCCCCGTTGCAGCAGCTCCTTGTTGACCGCGCTGATGTTCATGCCCTTGAAGATTTCGGCCCTCCAGGCTTCAGGCAGCACGTAGTAGGTGTTGGTGGTGTGCAGGGCATCGCCCATGCCGTGTTCCATCGTCTTGCGAAAGCCCAATCGATCAATCGTGCGTGGACCATGCTCGTCGATCTTGGCGGCGGCAGATTCCCAGCGGGTGAAGCGGCTTTCTCCAAAGCGCTCGATGACCTGGCGCAGCCGCGCCAATATCGCATCACCCTCGAAGTTACCGGCGCCGCCACGTTCGGCCAGCCACGCATGCAGGCACACCCGTGCGGCGGTCGTGGCCGTGCCATCGGGCCAGCCGGTGACGCCAAAGGCGGTGGCCAACTCACCTGCAGCAGCGGCGAGTCCAAAGCGAAGGGCGGCACGCTGGGCCTGACCGCTGGCCGAGGCGGGCAGGTTTTGGGTGATGAACTGCTCCACCGTGCGGCGCACGATCACCGACCATCTGAGCATTTCTCCAGGTGCACACAGCGCGTGGAGGAAGGCGGTGAGGGGGGGCCGTAGTATTTGGCGACACGGGCCTTGAGCGCATCGGAGAGGGCGGCGGTGTCCTCAAAACCGTTCAGCACATCGAACATGCCGAGGCCCTTGCTGGCATCCGCTGGCACCGCAAGCATGCGCACCTCCATGCCCGCTTTCAGCTCCTTGTTGGCATCCGCCATGTGCTGCGCCAACGTCTTCTCGCCGGTCGAGAGAAACAGCAAGCGCCACCCCTGCACCTGTCGGCCCGCTTGCCCTCGGTCATTTGCTCGGGCTTTACCCGTGCCGTTGCCGAGCATGTACACCGTTTTGCTAATGATGTGCAGATCACACATGCCAATTTCATCCGGCACCAAGATGCCATCTGATTGTGCGGCAGCGATGGGCTTTAGGGTGTTATCTGACGAGTGCCACGAACGCACCAGGCGCGGCCCATCATAGAGATGGAAGCCGACAAACTAATGTCGGAGCAGATTTAGCAGTGGCCCTGCAACTGCCACAGAGACGACAAACATCAAGGGGTGGATACCAGCGCGCAACGAATAATCGGGATTAGAGCAAGACTTTCTTCTTCCTAACGCCCGCAACCCTTTTGGCTGCCCGCCGGAAATCTCTCGCCACAGATACTAACTTTCATCTCCAACCACTCCTGCGCTACTTTTCTCCCGTCGCTTCCAACCCAGCGACCGGACTTGAGAATCCGAGAAACAATAGGCGCATAGGCGCCACCATCCATTAGACTGTTGGCGCTTTTTTGTGTCCGCATGTCTGTGTAATGGCGGCTATGCGTGGGAGACCTTCGGGTCTGCCGGGTTCCTATTGTCCCGGTTTCTCAGCCCGCGCATAGCTGCCACCCATTCGCATGAGAAACGAACGTGGCAGCTCACTACATAGGAGCTTAAGCAATGAGCGTTTCTGATAGGTCGTATCCTCGCACTTCCGCAATCGACACCGCCGCTCAGATCGGAGGTGCCCAATGATCAACCCACCCCTCAACAAAACCCTCGGTGTCATCACCTTTTCCACCTGCGGCAAACAGCCCAACCTCCACCGTCTATTCCGCGTCAATTCCGGCGTGCCCATCCGCGACGCCCTGGAGCATGCCTCCGAGCTTCTGCATTGTTCCAAAATGCTGGCGTTGGATGCGGCGATGGATAACAGCGCGGATCGGTATGCCTGGGCGGCGCATTATTTGGGAGAGATGGCGAAGGCGGTGGTGGATGATTTGGCGAATGGGATGTTGCCGAATGGGGTGGTGGAGGAGGTGGTATCTGTTGGTGTGTAAGGCGATGGTTTGACGGTATGTGGGCTGGCTTAATCGCAGTATAGGTATCTACACAACTTCATCGGGTGCGCCGCTGGACCCTGTGGGGGGGCTTGCTCCCGATTGGCCCTGTCGGTGTACATATCTATTGCTGCGATAACGGTCACCTTAAGCGGCCGTTACCTAAATACCGGATAGGTGCTCGGCCTGATCGAGCATTCTGGTCGTCTGTCAGGCCGCCATCGGGAGCAAGCCCCCTCCCACAGGGTCCAGCGGCGTCTCGAAGTTTTGTAGACACCCATGGTAATCGCAGGCAAGCCAGCTCCCACATTGGGCCGTGTTTCAGGTGGTAATTGGCGGTGAGCGAGGGATCAGCCGGCTGCCCACTTTTCTACAGGCGAAAAAAAAGACCTTGAATTTCAAGGTCTTTCTTTAAGATGGTGCCCCGAGGGAGAATCGAACTCCCACTTCTTTCGAAAACGGATTTTGAATCCGCCGCGTCTACCAATTCCGCCATCAGGGCTCAATGGCGGCGAAGTATAGAGATGAGATTACCGTTGGTCAATCACGTTTCATGGTCAATTTTGACTATTTCCGCTAGACTTCCCGGCCCTGCTAGACGAACCCCATCATGCGCGTTGCTGACTTTACTTTTGAGCTCCCTGATTCGCTGATCGCTCGCCACCCTTTGGCCGAGCGTCGCGCCAGTCGACTGCTGACCCTGGACGGGCCGAGCGGTGCCCTCGCACACCGTCAATTCACTGATTTGCTTGAGCATTTGCGCCCAGGCGATTTGATGGTTTTCAACAATACCCGGGTGATTCCGGCGCGGCTGTTTGGCCAGAAAGCCTCTGGCGGCAAGCTGGAAATCCTGGTGGAGCGGGTGCTGGACAGCCATCGCGTGCTGGCCCATGTGCGCTCCAGCAAGTCACCGAAACCGGGTTCGAGCCTGTTGATCGATGGCGGTGGCGAAGCCGAGATGGTGGCGCGCCACGATGCCTTGTTCGAGCTCAAGTTCGCCGAGGAAGTGTTGCCGCTGCTGGAACGTGTCGGTCATATGCCGTTGCCTCCTTATATAGACCGCCCCGACGAAGACTCGGACCGCGAGCGCTATCAGACGGTGTACTCCCAGCGTCTCGGTGCGGTCGCAGCACCGACGGCCGGCCTGCATTTCGACCAGCCGCTGCTGGATGCGATTGCCGCCAAGGGCGTCGAGACCGCTTATGTGACCCTGCACGTGGGGGCCGGTACGTTTCAGCCGGTGCGTGTGGAGAACATCGAAGACCACCATATGCACAGCGAATGGCTGGAAGTCAGCCAGGACGTCGTGGACGCGGTTAACGCGTGCAAGGCGCGCGGTGGGCGAGTGGTGGCGGTGGGCACTACCAGCGTACGGTCGCTTGAGAGTGCGGCGCGTGATGGCGTGCTCAAGCCGTTCAGTGGCGACACTGACATCTTTATTTTCCCGGGTCGGCCATTCCATGTGGTCGATTGCCTGGTCACCAATTTCCATTTGCCGGAATCCACGCTGTTGATGCTGGTGTCGGCCTTTGCCGGTTACCCGGAAACCATGGCCGCTTATCAAGCCGCCATCGCCAACGAGTACCGTTTTTTCAGCTACGGTGATGCGATGTTTATCACCCGTAACCCGGCGCCGCGCGGCCCTGAGGACAACTTATGAGTCGTATGTCGTTTGAACTGCTGGCTACCGACGGCAAGGCCCGTCGCGGTCGCCTGACCTTCCCGCGCGGCACCGTAGAGACCCCGGCCTTCATGCCAGTCGGTACCTACGGCACCGTCAAGGGCATGCTGCCCCGTGACATCGTCGCCACCGGCGCCGAGATCATCCTCGGCAATACCTTTCACCTGTGGCTGCGCCCGGGCACGGAAGTGATCAAGAAGCATGGCGACCTGCATGACTTCATGAAGTGGCAAGGCCCGATCCTCACCGACTCAGGCGGTTTCCAGGTGTTCAGCCTGGGCGCCATGCGCAAGATCAAGGAGGAGGGTGTGACCTTCGCCTCGCCGGTGGACGGTGCCAAGGTGTTCATGGGCCCGGAAGAGTCGATGCAGGTGCAACGTGACCTGGGCTCCGACATCGTGATGATTTTCGACGAATGCACGCCGTACCCGGCCGATGAAGACGTGGCACGCATCTCCATGGAGTTGTCGCTGCGTTGGGCCCAGCGCTCGAAGAATGCCCATGGCGACAATACCGCGGCGTTGTTCGGTATCGTCCAGGGCGGCATGCATGAAAGCCTGCGCAAGCGCTCGCTGGAAGGCCTCGACAAGATCGGCTTCGACGGCCTGGCCATTGGTGGTCTGTCGGTGGGCGAGCCCAAGCACGAAATGATCAAGGTGCTCGATTACCTGCCGGGCCTGATGCCCGCTGACAAACCTCGTTACCTTATGGGCGTTGGCAAACCGGAAGATCTCGTAGAGGGTGTGCGCCGCGGTGTGGACATGTTCGATTGCGTGATGCCAACCCGTAATGCCCGCAATGGGCATCTGTTCATCGATACAGGCGTGCTGAAGATCCGTAACGCGTTCCATCGCCATGATGATTCGCCGCTCGATTCCACCTGTGACTGCTACACCTGCCAGAACTTCTCCCGTGCTTATCTGCATCACTTGGACAAATGCGGGGAAATGCTGGGTAGCATGTTGAATACCATCCACAATTTGCGTCACTACCAAGTCCTGATGGCTGGTTTGCGCGAGGCTATTCAACAGGGTACATTGGCCGCCTTCGTCGATGCCTTCTATGCCAAGCGCGGGCTCCCTGTGCCGCCCTTGGACTGAGTTTCCCGACCCTAAGATTCACTATTTGCAACTGGAGTGCTAAATGAGCTTTTTTATCTCTAACGCCATGGCTGACGCCGCTGCGCCTGCTGCTGCCGGCCCTATGGGCGGTGGTTTCGAGTGGATTTTCCTGGTCGGCTTCCTGGTCATCTTCTACCTGATGATCTGGCGCCCACAGGCCAAGCGCGCCAAAGAGCAGAAAAACCTGCTGGGCAGCCTGCAGAAAGGCGACGAAGTCGTGACCACTGGCGGTATCGCCGGCAAGATCACCAAGGTTTCCGACGCTTTCGTGGTACTGGAAGTCTCCGACACCGTAGAAATGAAGTTCCAGAAGGGCGCCATCGCCGCCACGCTGCCTAAAGGCACGCTCAAAGCGATCTGAGTAACAACCTTTACCAATCGACGGGGCGCGCAAGGCGCCCCGCGTTATAAGCGGGCGGCGTGATGCTGAACAAATACCCTCTGTGGAAATACGTACTGATCCTGGCGGTGCTGGCGATCGGTTTTATTTATTCCGCTCCCAATCTCTATCCTGATGACCCTGCGATCCAGATCTCTGGCGCCAGCACTTCGCTGCAGGTCAATCAGGCTGACCTGGAACGTGCGAGCAAAGCGCTCAACGACGCGGGTATCCAGGTTAAAGCGGCAACCTTGGCGGCTGGTTCCAAAGGCGGCTTGTTGCGCCTGACCAAGCAAGAAGACCAGTTGCCGGCCAAAGATGTCGTGCGCAAGGTCATGGGTGACGACTACGTCGTTGCGTTGAACCTGGCACAGACCACGCCACAATGGCTGCGCAGCATTGGCGCGCACCCGATGAAGCTGGGTCTGGACTTGTCCGGTGGTGTGCACTTCCTGCTGGAAGTGGACATGGACAAGGCCCTCGATGCGCGCCTGAAAGTCTACGAAGGCGACGTGAAGAGCCTGCTGCGCAAAGAGAAATTGCGTTATCGCAGCCTGCCGCAGCTCAACGGTGCCATCCAGTTGGGCTTTGCTGACGAAGCCTCTCGCGAACAGGCCCGTGCGCTGATCCGCAAGAATTTCAATGATTTCGACATCGTGCCAGCCGACCTCAATGGCCAGGCGGTACTGCGCCTGGCGATGAGCCCGGCCAAGATTGCCGAAATCCGCGAATACTCCATCAAGCAGAACTTGACCACGGTACGTAACCGCGTCAACGAGCTGGGTGTGGCCGAGCCGATCGTGCAGCGTCAAGGCGCCAACCGCATCGTGGTTGAGCTGCCGGGCGTGCAGGACACCGCTGAAGCCAAGCGTATCCTGGGTAAGACCGCCAACCTGGAATTCCGCCTCGCGGCTGAGCCGGGTGCCACCCGCGCGACCTCCGAAGAGTTCGAGTTCCGCGAAGGCAACCGTCCTCCAGCACTTATCGAGCGTGGCCTGATCATCACCGGTGACCAGGTGACCGATGCCAAGGCCGGTTTCGGCGAGCACGGCACTCCTGAAGTGAACATCCGCCTGGATGGTCACGGCGGCGAACTGATGAGCCGCGCCACGCGCAGCAACGTCGGTCGCAGCATGGCGGTGATCTTCATCGAGCAGCGCCCGGTCACCACCTACACCAAGCAAATGGTCAACGGCGTCGAAAAAGACGTGCCGGTACAGACCTTTAAGGAAGAGAAGAAGATCATCAGCCTGGCGACCATCCAGTCGCCGCTGGGTGCTCAATTCCGCATCACTGGCCTGAACGGCCAGGGCGAGTCGTCCGAACTGGCGCTGTTGCTGCGTGCTGGTGGCCTGGCGGCGCCGATGTACTTCGCTGAAGAGCGTACCATCGGCCCGAGCCTGGGTGCCGACAACATCACCAAAGGTGTCGATGCGGCGCTGTGGGGCATGCTGTTCGTGTCGCTGTTCATCATCGCCATCTACCGCTTCTTCGGTGTCATTGCCACCGTCGCCCTGGCGGGCAACATGGTAATGCTGCTGGCCCTGATGTCGCTGCTGGGTGCAACTCTGACCCTGCCGGGTATCGCCGGTATCGTCCTCACCATGGGTATGGCGGTAGACGCCAACGTGCTGATCTTCTCGCGTATCCGTGAAGAGATCGCGGCGGGCATGACCGTACAACGTGCAATCAACGAAGGCTTCGGCCGGGCATTTACCGCGATTCTCGACTCCAACCTGACTACCCTGTTGGTCGGCGGGATTCTCTTTGCCATGGGCACCGGCCCCGTCAAAGGTTTTGCGGTGACCATGTCCCTGGGTATCTTTACCTCGATGTTCACGGCCATCATGGTGACCCGCGCAATGGTCAACCTGATCTTTGGCGGGCGTGACTTCAAGAAGTTGTGGATTTAAGGGGCTGCCATGTTACGTACAATCAACTTCATGGGCGTTCGCAACATTGCGTTCGGCGTCACCGTGCTCCTTACCGTTCTGGCGTTGTTCAGCTGGTTCCATAAGGGCCTGAACTACGGCCTGGACTTCACCGGCGGTACGCTCATCGAGCTGACCTACGAGAAGCCGGCCGACGTTACCCTGGTGCGCGACGAGCTGGTCAAGGCCGGCTATCACGAAGCCGTCGTGCAGAGCTTCGGTGCGACCACCGACCTGCTGGTGCGTATGCCTGGCGAAGACCCGCAACTGGGTCACCAGGTGGCTGAGGCCTTGCAGAAGGTCGGCGGCGACAACCCGGCATCGGTCAAGCGCGTCGAGTTCGTGGGCCCGCAGGTCGGTGAAGAGCTGCGCGACCAGGGCGGCCTCGGCATGCTGATGGCGTTGGTCGGCATCATGATCTACCTGGCCTTCCGTTTTCAGTGGAAGTTCGGTGTCGGCGCCATTGTGTCGCTGATCCACGACGTGATCGTGACCGTGGGTATCCTGGCCTATTTCCAGATCACCTTCGACCTGACCGTATTGGCGGCCGTGCTGGCGATCATTGGTTACTCGCTCAACGACACCATCGTGGTATTCGACCGGGTTCGCGAGAACTTCCGGGTACTGCGCAAGGCGACGTTGATCGAGAACATCAACATCTCCACCACCCAGACCCTGCTGCGGACCATGGCGACCTCGATCTCCACTTTGCTGGCGATTGCTGCGCTGATGATCTTCGGTGGCGACAACCTTTGGGGCTTTTCCCTGGCGCTGTTCATCGGTGTTCTGGCGGGTACCTACTCGTCGATCTACATCGCCAACGTGGTGCTGATCTGGCTGAACCTCAATAGCGAAGACCTGATCCCTCCTGCTGCTACCGACAAGGAGGTCGACGACCGTCCTTGATGGATGTTCGTTGATACGCTGTTACAAAGAAGGCACGAGATTGAACTCGTGCCTTTTTTTTGGCTCCAAGGCTGGGTATAGCGCGGACGTTTCGGTCCGCTTGTGATGGTCAGGAGGTTCATGTGAACAAGTCGTTGCTGGTTGGTGCGGTATTGGGTGCTGTCGGTGTGACTGCCGGGGGCGCTGTTGCCACCTACAGCCTGGTAAAAAGCGGCCCTGAGTATGCGCAAGTGCTGGCGGTGCAGCCGGTGAAAACCCAGATTAAAACCCCTCGTGAGGTCTGCAAGGACGTCACCGTGACCCGGCAGCGTCCGGTGCAGGATCAACATCAAATCGCCGGTACCGTAGTGGGTGCCCTTGCAGGTGGCCTGCTGGGTAACCAGATCGGTGGCGGTAACGGTAAGAAGCTGGCCACCGTGGCCGGTGCAGTTGGTGGTGGCTACGCCGGTAACAAGGTTCAGGAAGGCATGCAGAACCGCGATACCTACACCACCACGCAAACCCGCTGTAACACCGTCAATGACATCAGCGACAAGGTTGTTGGCTATGACGTGCGTTACAACCTGGATGGCAAGGAAGGCACTGTGCGTATGGAGCGTGAGCCAGGCAGCCAGATCCCGGTGGATAAGGAAGGGCGTCTGATCCTCGGTCAGAACCAGCAGTAATCCCGGGCCTGGCACTTATTCAAAGCTCTGGTGCAGTTCAAAATGTGGGAGGGGGCTTGCCCCCGATTGCAGTGGGTCAGTACCTGATTAGCTGGCTGACCCGCCGCCATCGGGGGCAAGCCCCCTCCCACATTTGATATGTATTGCTGCTGATTCACGGGTCTGGCACAAATCCCAGGCATAAAAAAAGCACCCCTGAGGGTGCTTTTTTGTGCTCGCTCGCTTAACGCTTCAGCGAAGCCGGCAGGTGCGGCTGGATCGCCGTCAGTACTGCCTTGAAGCATTTGGTGTTGCCAGCAACCACGTGGCCTTTCTCAAGGAAGTCGTGACCACCGGTGAAGTCGCTCACCAGGCCGCCAGCTTCCTGGATCAGCAGGGCGCCTGCAGCCATGTCCCACTCGGACAGGCCCGATTCCCAGAATGCATCGAAACGACCCGCGGCGACATACGCCAGGTCCAGGCTGGCTGCGCCCGCGCGGCGGATGCCGGCGGTCTGGCCAACCAGGGCGCGGAACATGCCCAGGTAGTTTTCCAGGTTATCCATCTGGTCGTCACGGAACGGGAAGCCGGTGCCCAGCAGGGCGCCTTCCAGGCTGGTACGACCGCTGACACGCAGGCGACGGCCGTTCAGTTGGGCGCCACGGCCACGGCTGGCGGTGAATTCTTCCTGGCGAACCGGGTCCAGCACAACGGCATGTTCCAGACGGCCACGGTATTTGCAGGCGATGCTCACGGCAAAGTGCGGGATGCCGCGCAGGAAGTTGGTGGTGCCATCCAGTGGGTCGATGATCCACAGGTAGTCTTCGCCTTCGCCGCTACCTTTGTGCAGGCCGGTTTCTTCGCCGAGGATGCCGTGGGTAGGGTAGGCCTTGCGCAGGGCGTCGATGATCTTCTGTTCGGCGGCGCGATCCACCTCGGATACATAATCCTTGGCGTCTTTTTCGTCGACCTTGATGGTATCCAGGCGCTCGATGGAGCGGAAGATCAATTCACTGGCGCTGCGGGCGGCGCGCAGCGCGATATTCAGCATGGGCTGCATGGATGTGTCACCTAAGGTTGTTAAAGAAAGCCGGGCATTCTAGCAGAAACTTTCTTCAGGTGAAGGACGACGTTAGCTTTCATGGCATAACCTTAGGCTGTTCTGTAAGATTTGCTCCCCTTTCCCATGTCCGAGAGCGCCTCCCTTGCTGCAAAACATTCGTGTCGTCTTGGTCAATACCAGTCATCCCGGCAACATCGGCGGGGTGGCGCGAGCCATGAAAAACATGGGGCTGACGCGCCTGGTGCTGGTCGAGCCGCGGGTATTCCCGCACCACGAGGCCGATGCCCGTGCGTCCGGCGCCAATGACATCCTGCAAAGCGCTCAGGTTGTTGCGACGTTGGAAGATGCCTTGGTTGGCTGCAACCTGGTGCTCGGCACCAGCGCCCGTGACCGACGCATCCCCTGGCCGCTGCTGGATCCGCGCGAATGCGGCACCAAAGTGGTGGAAGAAGCTGCCGGTGGCGCTGAGATCGCCCTGGTGTTCGGCCGTGAAGACTCCGGCCTGACCAATGAAGAGCTGCAGCGATGTCATTACCACGTGCACATTCCATCCGACCCTGAATTCAGCTCGCTGAATCTCGGGGCGGCGGTGCAGGTATTGAGTTACGAAGTGCGCATGGCCTGGCTGGCTGCTCAAGGCCAGCCGAGCAAGGTTGAGAAGGATGAAGTCGCATCGACCAAAAGTGGCGAGTTGGCCACCATGGACGAGTTGGAACGCTTCTATGAGCACCTGGAGCAAACCCTGGTAGCCATCGAATTCCTCGATCCTGAAAAGCCAAGGCATTTAATGGCGCGCCTGCGTCGCTTGTACGGTCGCAGCTCGGTGAGCCGGGCTGAGATGAATATATTGCGTGGCATCCTCACGGAAACCCAGAAAGCGGCCCGTGGCGAGCTTCTTAAGCGGAAGGATTAACAATGTTCGAGCGTTTGCGAGAAGACATCCAGAGCGTTTTCCACCGAGACCCGGCGGCGCGCAATGCCTTTGAAGTGCTGACCTGCTACCCGGGCATGCACGCGATCTGGATCCATCGCCTGTCTGCTGTGTTGTGGGGCATGGGCTGGAAATGGCTGGCGCGATTGGTGTCGAACTTCGGTCGCTGGCTGACCGGCATCGAGATTCACCCTGGCGCCAAGGTCGGTCGCCGCTTCTTCATCGACCATGGCATGGGCATCGTGATTGGCGAGACCGCCGAGATTGGTGATGACGTGACGCTTTACCAGGGTGTGACCCTGGGCGGTACCACCTGGAATAAAGGCAAGCGCCACCCGACCCTGGAAAATGGTGTGGTGGTAGGGGCGGGCGCCAAGGTATTGGGGCCATTTACCGTGGGCGCCGGCGCCAAGGTAGGCTCCAATGCCGTGGTAACCAAGGCTGTACCTGCTGGCGCCACCGTGGTGGGCATTCCGGGTCGCATCATCGTCAAGCCGGAAGTCGGCGACGAGCAGGAGGCCAAGCGCAAGGCTATGGCCGAGAAGATCGGCTTCGATGCCTACGGTATCAGCGAAGACATGCCCGACCCGGTGGCCCGCGCCATTGGCCAATTGCTCGACCACCTGCAGGCGGTGGATGGCAAGTTGGACGGCATGTGTGGCGCACTGAAGGACCTGGGCAGCCCCTACTGTGCCAAGGAGTTGCCTGAGTTGCGCGAAGAGGACTTCGCCGAGATCAAGGACGAGGCCGCCACCAAGGCAAGCTGAAGTCCCAAGGCCGCCAGAGATCCCTGTGGGAGGGGGCTTGCTCCCGATAACGGTGGGTCAGCTAACTGATAAGTGACTGACATTCAGTCATCGGGAGCAAGCCCCCTCCCACATTTTGATCTCCATTGGTCTCGAGATCTCTGCCAGGCCCTGTTCCCGCTGGTCCATCCCACCCCATACTGCTATGATTCGCGCGCCCTTTTTACGGGTAATCCCGACTAAAGCACTAGGTCTTATAGTTGACTTAAATACTCGGGAATCGCATACTTGCTCCCATTCTGAAACACCTTGGTACCTTGTCCATGAGACTGACTACAAAAGGCCGATACGCGGTGACCGCCATGCTTGACCTGGCTTTGCACGCGCAAACTGGGCCGGTGTCCCTGGCCGATATCTCCGAGCGCCAAGGCATTTCCCTGTCTTACCTCGAACAGCTGTTCGCCAAATTGCGCCGCAGCAACCTGGTTTCCAGCGTTCGTGGTCCAGGTGGCGGTTATCAATTGTCCCGCGACATGCAGGGCATCCAGGTAGCCCAGGTGATCGACGCGGTCAACGAATCCGTCGACGCCACCAAGTGCCAGGGCCTGGGTGATTGCCACGCTGGCGACACCTGCCTGACGCACCACTTGTGGTGTGACTTGAGCCTGCAGATCCATGAGTTTTTGAGTGGTATCAGCTTGGCTGATCTTGTGACTCGCCGTGAGGTGCAAGAAGTAGCCCAGCGTCAGGACCAGCGCCGTTGCAACACCAAGGCGCCGCGCCTGGACAAGATCGAAGCGTCCGCCGTCGAGTGACAGCCGCAGAGCTACCGGCACGCCAGCCAGCCTGATTTAGGAGAAAGTCCATGAAATTGCCGATTTACCTTGATTACTCAGCGACCACCCCGGTTGATCCGCGTGTCGCGCAAAAAATGAGCGAATGCCTGCTGGTCGACGGAAACTTCGGCAACCCGGCCTCCCGTTCCCACGTATTCGGCTGGAAGGCTGAGGAAGCGGTGGAGAATGCTCGTCGTCAGGTCGCAGACCTGGTCAATGCCGACCCACGTGAAATCGTCTGGACCTCCGGTGCTACCGAGTCCGACAACCTGGCTATCAAGGGCGCCGCGCATTTCTACGCGACCAAGGGCAAACACCTGATCACCACCAAGATTGAGCACAAGGCTGTCCTCGACACCATGCGCCAACTGGAGCGTGAAGGTTTCGAGGTCACCTACCTCGAGCCCACCACCGACGGTATCGTCACCCCGGCCATGATCGAAGCCGCGATGCGTGAAGACACCATCCTGGTTTCCGTGATCCACGTGAACAACGAAATCGGCACCATCAACGACATCGCGGCCATCGGCGAGCTGACCCGCTCCAAAGGTGTGTTGCTGCACGTCGACGCTGCCCAGTCCACCGGCAAGGTCGACATCGACCTGTCCAAGCTGAAAGTCGACCTGATGTCGTTCTCGGCCCACAAGACCTATGGCCCTAAAGGCATCGGCGCGCTGTACGTGAGCCGCAAGCCACGCGTACGCATTGAAGCCACCATGCACGGCGGCGGTCACGAGCGCGGCATGCGTTCGGGCACCCTGGCAACCCACCAGATCGTCGGCATGGGCGAAGCCTTCCGCGTAGCCAAGGAAGACATGGCTGCCGAGAACGTGCGTATCAAGGCCCTGAGCGATCGCTTCTACAAGCAGGTCGAGAACCTTGAAGAGCTGTACATCAACGGCAGCATGACCGCCCGTGTACCGCACAACCTGAATTTGAGCTTCAACTACGTCGAAGGCGAGTCGCTGATCATGGCGCTCAAGGACCTGGCGGTATCGTCCGGCTCGGCCTGCACCTCGGCGTCCCTTGAGCCTTCGTATGTATTGCGCGCCCTGGGCCGCAACGACGAACTGGCTCACAGCTCGATCCGCTTTACGTTCGGCCGCTTCACCACCGAAGAGCAAGTCGACTACGCCGCGCAGAAAGTCTGCGAAGCCGTCAACAAGCTGCGCGTTCTGTCGCCGCTGTGGGACATGTACAAAGACGGCGTCGACATTTCCAAGATCGAGTGGGCGGCACACTAACTATAGAAGCCGCCACCCAAGCTCTGTAGGAACGTGGCGGAAAACGCAGGCGTTTCTACAGGGTTCCAGAGCGGCCCTGATGAGTGAGGATTCAGTACCATGGCTTACAGCGAAAAGGTCATCGACCACTACGAAAACCCGCGCAACGTCGGCAAGATGGACGCGCAAGACCCTGACGTCGGCACCGGCATGGTCGGCGCTCCGGCGTGCGGCGATGTGATGCGCCTGCAGATCAAGGTCAACGAACAGGGCATTATCGAAGATGCCAAGTTCAAGACTTATGGCTGCGGTTCGGCCATCGCCTCCAGTTCCCTTGCGACCGAGTGGATGAAAGGCAAGTCCCTGGATGAGGCTGTCACCATCAGCAACACCCAGCTGGCCGAAGAACTGGCCCTGCCGCCAGTGAAAATCCACTGCTCGGTGCTTGCGGAAGACGCCATCAAGGCGGCTGTTCGCGACTACAAGCAGAAGAAAGGCTTGATCTAAGCATTTGGCGACGAGTAAGGAGTCAACGATGGCTATCAGCATGACAGAAGCGGCTGCGCAGCACATTCGCCGCTCCCTGAATGGGCGCGGTAAAGGTGAGGGGATTCGTCTGGGTGTTCGCACCACAGGCTGTTCCGGCCTTGCCTACGTGCTGGAGTTTGTCGACGAGGTGGTTGAAGAGGACCAGGTGTTCGAAAGTCACGGCGAGAAAGTGATCATCGACCCTAAGAGCCTGACCTACCTGGACGGCACCGAACTCGATTTCGTCAAGGAAGGGTTGAACGAAGGCTTCAAGTTCAACAACCCCAACGTGCGCGGTGAATGTGGCTGCGGCGAAAGCTTCAACATCTGAGGCTACTCGTGGGTACTCCTTGTCATTTCGCTTTATTCGAGCTGCAGCCGAGCTTTCGCCTGGACCTCGATCAGCTTGCCACGCGCTATCGAGAACTGGCGCGTGGCGTGCATCCGGACCGTTTTGCTGACGCTTCCGAGCGTGAACAACGCCAGGCCCTGGAGCAATCGGCCAGCCTCAACGAAGCCTATCAGACGCTCAAAAGCCCTGCGAAACGCGCGCGCTACCTGCTCGCGA
Source organism: Pseudomonas sp. FBCC-B545 (assembly GCF_059134095.1). Lineage (NCBI taxonomy): Bacteria > Pseudomonadati > Pseudomonadota > Gammaproteobacteria > Pseudomonadales > Pseudomonadaceae > Pseudomonas > Pseudomonas sp. FBCC-B545. The sequence continues at coordinate 1,097,872 of NZ_CP101441.1, forward strand.
TGAACGGTGGTGAGTTGCCGTTGGAAGTCACGGTGCACGATCCGGACTTCCTGATGCAGCAGATGCAGTGGCGCGAAGAGCTCGAAGACTTGCAGGACGAAGCCGATGTGGCGGGTGTCGCGGTTTTCAAACGTCGTCTGAAAACTGCCCAGGATGAGCTCAACGAAAGCTTCGCAGCCTGTTGGGATGATGCTGCGCAACGCGAGCAGGCTGAACGCCTGATGCGGCGCATGCAGTTCCTCGACAAGCTCACCTACGAAGTGCGCCAGCTAGAAGAGCGCCTCGACGATTAACCCAGTGCTGCCCGTGATGCACGCCTGATAGACAGATAAGACCTGATTACCATGGCTCTACTGCAAATCGCCGAACCCGGCCAAAGCCCTCAACCGCACCAGCGTCGCCTGGCGGTCGGGATTGACTTGGGCACTACCAATTCCCTGGTCGCCGCCTTGCGCAGCGGCCTGTCCGAGCCGCTGCCCGACACCAATGGCCAGGTGATCCTGCCGTCCGCCGTGCGTTATCACGCTGATCGCACCGAAGTCGGTGAATCGGCCAAGCTGGCCGCGTCCTCGGACCCCCTGAATACTGTGCTGTCGGTCAAGCGCTTGATGGGTCGTGGTCTGTCCGACGTCAAGCAATTGGGCGACCAGCTGCCGTACCGCTTTGTCGGCGGTGAATCCCATATGCCGTTCATTGACACCGTCCAAGGGCCTAAGAGCCCGGTGGAAGTGTCGGCCGATATCCTCAAGGTGCTGCGCCAGCGTGCGGAAACCACCTTGGGCGGCGAACTGGTCGGTGCGGTGATCACCGTTCCCGCGTATTTCGATGACGCGCAGCGCCAAGCTACCAAGGATGCGGCGAAACTCGCCGGCCTGAACGTGCTGCGCCTGCTCAACGAGCCGACTGCGGCCGCTGTAGCCTATGGCTTGGATCAGCATGCTGAGGGCCTGGTTGCTATCTATGACTTGGGCGGCGGCACCTTTGATATTTCAATCCTGCGCCTGACCGGCGGCGTCTTTGAAGTGCTGGCCACCGGTGGCGACAGTGCCCTGGGCGGCGATGACTTTGACCACGCCATTGCAGGCTGGATCATCACCAGCGCCGGTTTGTCTGCCGACTTGGACCCAGGCGCGCAGCGTAATCTGCTGCAAACCGCCTGCGCGGCCAAAGAGGCACTGACTGACGCTGCTTCTGTTGAAGTTTGCTACGGTAGTTGGTCGGCACAGCTGACCCGCGAAGCCTTCGATGCGCTAATCGAACCGATGGTCGCTCGCAGCCTCAGGGCGTGTCGCCGTGCCGTGCGTGATTCCGGTGTCGAGTTGGAAGATGTGGCTGCCGTGGTCATGGTCGGCGGTTCCACCCGCGTACCGCGCGTTCGCGAGGCCGTGGCCGAAGCCTTCGGTCGCCAGCCGCTGACTGAAATCGACCCGGATCAAGTGGTCGCCATCGGTGCTGCGATCCAGGCCGATACCCTGGCCGGCAACAAGCGCGACGGTGGCGAACTGTTACTGCTCGACGTGATCCCGTTGTCCCTGGGGCTGGAAACCATGGGCGGCCTGATGGAGAAGGTGATTCCACGCAACACCACCATCCCTGTCGCCCGCGCCCAGGATTTCACCACCTACAAAGACGGCCAGACGGCCATGATGATTCATGTGCTGCAGGGCGAGCGCGAGCTGATCAGCGATTGCCGCTCTCTGGCGCGCTTTGAATTGCGCGGTATCCCGGCCATGGTCGCGGGCGCAGCGAAGATTCGTGTCACCTTCCAGGTCGACGCCGACGGCCTGCTCAGCGTGGCGGCCCGTGAGCTGGGTTCGGGCGTTGAGGCCAGCATCCAGGTCAAGCCGTCCTACGGCCTGACCGACGGCGAAATCGCCAAGATGCTCAAGGACTCGTTCCAGTACGCCGGCGACGACAAGGTCGCCCGTGTGCTGCGTGAGCAGCAAGTCGATGCCCAGCGCCTGCTCGAAGCGGTTCAGGGGGCCCTGGATGCTGACGGTGAGCGCCTGCTGGACGCCGAGGAACGCATGGTCATCGACCTGCAGATGCAGGAGTTGGCCGAACTGATGAAAGGCAACGATGGTTATGCCATCGAGCAGCAGACCAAGCGCTTGTCGCAGGTCACTGACGCCTTTGCCGCCCGCCGCATGGATCAGACGGTGAAAGCCGCACTGGCGGGGCGCAACCTGAATGAAATCGAGGAATAACTGATGCCGCAGGTCACTTTTCTACCGCACGCCGAGCATTGCCCGGACGGCATGGTCGTGGAGGCTGAGACCGGCAAGTCCCTGCTCGACGTCGCGCATGACAACCATATCGAGATCGAAAGTGCCTGTGGTGGCGTGAATGCCTGCACCACTTGTCACTGCATCATTCGTAAAGGTTTCAATAGCCTCAACGAGGCCGATGACCTTGAAGAAGACTATCTTGATAGGGCGTGGGGCCTGGAGCCAACGTCGCGCCTGAGCTGTCAGGCGAAGGTCGGCACCGAAGATCTCACTGTCGAGATTCCGAAATATTCGCTCAACCATGCGGCCGAAGCGCCGCATTGATTCAAGGAACTGTCATGAGCCTGAAATGGGTTGATGTACAAGAAATCGCTATACAACTTGCCGAAGCTCACCCTGAGGTCAATCCTCTTACCGTGAACTTCGTCAAGCTGCGCAACCTCGTAATGGAACTGCCGGATTTTGACGACGTCCCGGATCGGGGTGGCGAAAAGGTCCTGGAGGCGATTCAAGGCCTGTGGATCGAAGAAGCAGACTGAGCCGCCTTTTTACGCAGTTAGGCAATACCCAATAACCCGCGTATAATTCGCGGGTTTAATTTTTCGTAAATTACCGTTTCTGGAGTTACACCATGGCTGTTCAACGTACTTTCTCCATCATCAAGCCTGACGCTGTTGCAAAAAACGTCATCGGCGAGATCACCACTCGTTTCGAAAAAGCCGGCCTGAAGGTTGTAGCTTCGAAACTCAAGCAACTGTCCAAGGCTGAAGCTGAAGGCTTCTACGCTGAGCACAGCGCTCGTGGCTTCTTCGGCGACCTGGTTGCCTTCATGATCTCCGGTCCTGTTGTTGTCCAGGTACTGGAAGGCGAAAACGCTATCGCTCTGAACCGTGAGCTGATGGGCGCTACCAACCCTAAAGAAGCCGCTGCCGGCACCATCCGTGCTGACTTCGCTGAATCCATCGACGCCAACGCTGTTCACGGTTCGGACTCCGAAGCCGCTGCTGCTCGCGAAATCTCGTACTTTTTCGCTGCTACTGAAGTAACCGCTCGCTAAGCATCGGCTTAAAGAGTGAGGGTGAATCCATGACTACATCGACTGTTAAAACCAACCTGCTGGGTCTGACTCAGCCGGAAATGGAGAAATTCTTCGACTCAATCGGGGAGAAGCGTTTCCGTGCCGGTCAGGTAATGAAGTGGATTCACCACTTTGGCGTCGACGATTTCGACGCCATGACGAACGTCAGCAAGGCCCTGCGCGACAAGCTCAAGGCCATTGCCGAAGTGCGTGGTCCCGAGGTTGTCAGCGAGGACATTTCCAGCGACGGCACCCGTAAATGGGTGGTGCGCGTGGCGTCCGGCAGCTGCGTCGAGACCGTGTACATCCCCCAGGGCAAACGCGGCACATTGTGCGTTTCGTCCCAGGCAGGCTGTGCCCTGGATTGCAGTTTTTGCTCCACCGGCAAGCAAGGCTTCAATAGCAACCTCACCGCCGCCGAAGTCATCGGCCAGGTGTGGATTGCCAACAAATCCTTTGGTAGCGTCCCGGCAACCGTCGACCGTGCCATCACCAACGTGGTGATGATGGGCATGGGTGAGCCGCTGCTGAACTTCGACAACGTGATTGCGGCCATGCACCTGATGATGGACGACCTGGGCTACGGCATCTCCAAGCGCCGCGTGACCCTGTCGACCTCCGGTGTGGTCCCGATGATCGATGAGCTGGCCAAGCACATCGACGTCTCCCTGGCGTTGTCGCTGCATGCACCCAATGACGCATTGCGTAACCAATTGGTGCCGATCAACAAGAAGTATCCGCTTAAGATGTTGCTCGAATCTTGCCAGCGCTATATGGCGACCCTGGGCGAGAAGCGCGTGTTGACCATCGAGTACACCATGCTCAAGGACATCAACGACAAGGTCGAGCACGCGGTCGAGATGATCGAACTGCTCAAGAATACCCCGTGCAAGATCAACCTGATTCCGTTCAACCCGTTTCCACATTCTGGCTACGAGCGGCCGAGCAACAACGCTATCCGTCGTTTCCAGGATCAACTGCACCAGGCCGGCTACAACGTCACCGTGCGCACCACCCGTGGTGAAGACATCGACGCCGCCTGTGGTCAATTGGTAGGGCAGGTGATGGATCGCACCCGCCGCAGCGAACGTTATATCGCCGTGCGCGAACTTAACGCCGCTGAAGATTTGCCGCAAATTGCTGTGAATCGAATCTGAGAGAGGACCTCTATGCCCTTGCGCCTTGCGCTGCTTTTACTGGTTACCGGCCTTGTGGCCGGTTGCGTTTCATCGGGCCATGTCAGCCCTTTGCAAACGGATAAAGGCCGTGATGAGGCGCGAGTTGCCTATGTGCAGCTGGGCTTGGGGTACCTGCGCCAAGGCATGAGCGAGCAGGCCAAGGTGCCGTTGAAAAAGGCCCTTGAGCTGGACAACGATGATGCCGACGCCAATGCCGCACTGGCCCAGGTATTCCAGGCCCAGGCCGAGCCTGAACTGGCCGACCGCTATTTCCACAAGGCCCTGGCTTCACGCCCTGCCGACCCACGGCTGCTGAACAACTACGGCAGTTTCCTGTTCGAGCAGAAGCGTTATGACCTGGCGTCGCGTTATTTCCAGCAGGCTGCCGTCGATACCCTTTACCCGGAGCGTTCGCGGGTGTTCGAGAACCTCGGGGTGACCTCGATGCATCTCGGCCAGCGTGAAAATGCACGCCAGCACCTTGAAAAAGCCTTGCACCTGAACAGCCGCCAGCCACGGGCATTGCTCGAAATGGCTGAGTTGTCGTACGAAGACAGGCATTATGTGCCGGCACGAGACTATTACGAGCGTTTTAGCCTGCTCAGCGGGCAAAATGCACGTAGTCTATTGCTCGGTGTGCGCCTGGCGACGGTTCATGAAGAACACGACACGGCCGCACGTTTTGGCCAGCAACTCGAACGACTCTATCCCGGTACGCCGGAATATCAGCAATACCTGTCGGAGCAATGATGAAAGCCGCGCACCCGGAAGATGTAGCAGCTAATCGCGTAAACCCAGGCGAAACCTTGCGTCAGGCCCGCGAAAGCAATGGTTGGACGCTGGCGGAAGTGGCCCTCAAGCTCAATTTGACCAGCACGTCCCTGGCCAACCTGGAAGCCGGCGCGTTCGACAAGCTGCCCGGGCATACGTTTGCCCGCGGCTATATCCGCGCCTATGCCAAATTGCTGGGGATCGACCAGACCGTGCTGGTGCAGGAATTCGACCTGTTCACCGGTACCGACTCCCAGGGCAGTAACGTCCATGGCCTGGGGCGCATCGAAGAACCAACTCGGGTTTCCCATACGATTTTGCGAATTGTCAGCCTGTTACTGCTGATTGCCGTGATTGGCGGCGGTTTCGTCTGGTGGCAAGACCAGGCTTCCCAACGCAGCAAAGACCTGACCAGCAACGCCATGGAGCACGTCGAAGTCGAAAGCGCCGACGGCACTACCCAGATTCATCCGCTGGATGAGCCGGAAGACCAGGCCGTTGCAGAAGGGCAAACCACGCCGCAAGCGCCGGCCACGGCTGAACAGCCTGTGCCAGAAGCCGCCACGGCGCCGGCTGCGACGCCTGCGGTACCGGCTCCAGCGACTCCGACAGCGCCTGTGGCCCAGGTCCCGGCCGCACCGACACCTGCCCCCGCGCCAGCCGCACCGACAGCGCCGGCGATGTCGCCTCCCACCACCCCAGCGTTGATCGCCGGTGATGGGCGCGTACAGATTACCTTCATCGCTGACTGCTGGACGCAGGTCACCGATGGCAACGGCAAAGTGCTGTTCAGCGGTTTGAAGCGTAAGGGAGATACGCTGGACCAGGGCGGCAAGCCTCCTTTGACGCTGCGTCTGGGCTTTGCCCGTGGCGCGCAAGTGGCCTACAACGGCCAGCCTGTAGACGTGGCGCCGTTCACCAGTGGCGAGACTGCTCGCCTCAAGTTGGGACAATAGTCATGCACGGCGAATCTCCAATCAAACGTCGCGTATCGCGCAAGATCTGGGTCGGCTCTGTGCCGGTGGGCGGCGATGCCCCCATTGCAGTTCAAAGCATGACCAACAGCGACACCAACGATGTGGCAGCTACCGTGGCCCAGATCAACCGTCTGGAAGCGGCCGGTGTGGACATCGTGCGGGTTTCCGTACCGGATATGGATGCCGCCGAGGCTTTCGGCCGTATCAAGCAGCTGGTCAAGGTGCCGTTGGTTGCCGACATTCACTTCGATTACAAGATCGCGTTGCGCGTCGCCGAGTTGGGCGTGGATTGCTTGCGTATCAACCCGGGCAATATCGGTCGCGAAGACCGTGTGCGCGCCGTGGTGGATGCTGCCCGTGATCGTGGTATCCCGATCCGCATCGGTGTCAACGCCGGCTCCCTGGAAAAAGACCTGCAGAAAAAATACGGCGAGCCGACGCCGGCGGCCCTGGTCGAGTCGGCACTGCGCCACGTTGAGCACCTCGAACGCCTGAATTTCCAGGACTTCAAGGTCAGCGTAAAGGCCTCCGACGTGTTCATGGCGGTAGAAGCCTACCGCCTGCTGGCCAAGGAAATCGTGCAGCCGTTGCACCTGGGTATCACCGAAGCGGGCGGTTTGCGCTCAGGCACAGTGAAATCTGCCGTGGGTCTCGGTATGCTGCTCGCCGAAGGGATTGGCGATACTATCCGCATCTCCCTGGCGGCAGACCCCGTAGAGGAAGTGAAGGTCGGTTACGACATTCTCAAGTCCCTGCGCTTGCGTTCCCGTGGTATCAACTTCATTGCCTGCCCGAGCTGCTCGCGGCAGAACTTCGACGTGGTGAAAACCATGAACGATCTGGAGTTGCGCCTCGAAGACCTGCTGGTGCCGCTGGATGTCGCAGTGATCGGTTGTGTGGTCAACGGGCCGGGCGAAGCCAAGGAAGCCCATGTGGGCCTGACTGGCGGTACGCCGAACCTGATTTACATCGACGGCAAGCCGTCGCAGAAACTGACGAATGACAATCTGGTGGATCAGCTGGAAAAGCTGATCCGCGAGAAAGCGGCCGAGAAGGTCGCCGCTGACGCAGCGCTGATCGCTCGCGGCTGATCGAACGAATTTAAGGATTTGATGTGAGCAAGTCTCTGCAAGCCATTCGTGGCATGAACGACATCCTGCCGGAGCAGACGCCACTGTGGCGCTACTTCGAGAGCACGGTCGCGCGCCTGTTGGATAACTACGGTTACAAGCAGATCCGCATGCCGATCGTCGAGTTCACCGAGCTGTTCAAGCGCTCCATCGGTGAAGTGACCGACATCGTCGAAAAAGAGATGTACACCTTCGAAGACCGCAACGGCGACTCCCTGACCCTGCGTCCGGAAGGCACTGCTGCGTGCGTGCGCGCCGTACTTGAGCATGGCATCACCGGCGGTGGCCAGACCCAGAAGCTCTGGTACATCGGCCCGATGTTTCGCCACGAGCGCCCGCAGAAAGGTCGCTATCGACAGTTCCACCAGATCGGTTGTGAAGTCTTCAACCTTGACGGTCCGGACATCGATGCCGAGCTGATCGTACTGACCTGGCGCCTGTGGGGCCAGTTGGGCATCCGCGATGCGGTCAAGCTCGAACTCAACAGCCTGGGCACCAGCGAGTCCCGGGGCCGCTATCGCGAAGCCCTGGTCGAGTACCTGTCCGCGCACTTGGACAAATTGGACGAAGACAGCCAGCGCCGTCTGAAGACCAACCCGTTGCGCGTGCTGGACACCAAGAACGCCGACACCCAGGCCGTGCTGGTCGATGCGCCAAAGATGGCCGACTACCTGGACGACGAATCCCGCGTGCACTTCGAGGGCCTTAAGGCTCGCCTGGATGCTGCGGGTATTCCCTACGTGATCAACCCGAAGCTGGTGCGCGGCCTCGATTACTACAGCAAGACTGTGTTCGAGTGGGTCACCGACAAACTTGGCGCCCAGGGTACCGTGTGTGCCGGTGGTCGCTATGACGGCCTGGTCGAGCAAATGGGCGGCAAGCCGACCACCGGTGTAGGCTTTGCCATGGGCATCGAGCGGCTGATCCTGCTGCTTGAGACCCTCGAGCAGGTCCCCGAAGAGATTTCCCGTCAGGTGGATGTGTACCTGTGCGCCTTTGGCGAGGCCGCCGAACTGGCTGCCCTGGCCTTGAGCGAAAAAGTGCGCGACCAACTGCCGAACCTGCGGCTGCAGATCAATGCCGGCGCCGGTAGCTTCAAGAGCCAGTTCAAGAAGGCCGACAAGAGCGGTGCGCTGTATGCACTGATCCTCGGCGATGACGAGTTGGCCCAGCAGGTGATAGGTTTCAAACCCCTGCGTGGCCAGGGCGAACAACAGAACATTGCCTTTGATGCGCTCGCTGCGCACTTGGCCACCTGCGTCGTGCAGGGTTGAAGCTGTCGAACAGCCGAATTTAGCGATTAAGGAGTATTGGGGTGTCGAGTACTGATGATGAGCAACTGGCCGAGTTCAAGGACTGGTGGCAGCGTAACGGCAAGCCCCTGGTCACTGGCGGCCTGCTGGCGTTAGTGGTGGTGTTCGGCTGGCAAGCCTGGACCAAGTATCAGGCCAACCAGTCCCAGGGCGCCTCAATCGTTTATCAGCAATTGCTGGAAACTACCCTGACGCCGGACGGCAAGCCTGACCCCGCGCAGGTTGCAGACCTGGCCGGCAAGCTGAAGAACGAATTCGGCGGCAGCACTTACGCCCAGTACGGTAGCCTGTTCGTCGCGAAAGTCGCGGTCGACACCGGCAAGCTGGATGACGCCGCCACCGAACTGAAGGCCATCGCCGACAAGCCGACCAACCCGACCCTGGGTGAAATCGCACGTCAGCGCCTGGCACAGGTATTGGCGGCACAGAACAAGGCTGACGAAGCACTCAAACTGCTCGACGGCGATGCTGACAAGGCATTCGTGGCCACTCGCGAAGAGCTCAAGGGCGACCTGTTGGTCCAATTGGGTCGTACCGACGAAGCCCATGCTGCGTACCAAAAAGCCAAGGCGGCGCTGTCTGATGAAGCGGCGGTCGGTGGCTTACAAATCAAGCTCGACGACTTGGCCAAAGGGGATGCGTGACGTGATCCGTTGGAAACATGCAGCATTGCTGGCTCTGGCCGTTTTGGCCGCGGGTTGCAGCAGCAACAGCAAAAAAGAACTGCCGCCTGCCGAGCTGACCAGCTTCAAGGAAGAAGTGGTCCTGCAAAAGCAATGGAGCCGCTCCGTCGGTGATGGTCAGGGCGACCTCTACAACCTGTTGCAGCCGGCTATTGACGGCGACAACATCGTCGCCACCGACTCCACCGGCGTCGTCATTGCCATGGATCGCATGAATGGCGATGTGAAGTGGAAAAAAGACCTCGAACTGCCGGTTTCCGGTGGTGTGGGCGTCGGCTACGGCATGGTTCTGATCGGCACGCTCAAAGGTGATGTGGTCGCACTCGACTCCAGCACCGGCGAAGAGAAATGGCGCGCTCGCGTGACCAGTGAAGTGCTCTCGGCACCTGCGACCAACGGCGATATCGTCGTGGTACAAACCCAGGATGATCGCGTGATCGGCCTGGAGGCCTCCACCGGCGACCAGCGTTGGTTGTACGACAGCACTCCGGCGGTGTTGACCCTGCGCGGTACCAGTGGTCCGATTGTGACCAACAACCTCGCCGTTGCCGGCCTGTCGACCGGTAAAGTGGTCGCCCTGAATACCCAGAACGGCGTGCCGGCCTGGGAAACCCGTGTGGCTATCCCACAAGGTCGTTCCGAGCTGGATCGCGTCGTGGACATCGACGGTGGCTTGCTGCTGTCGGGTGAAACCCTTTACGTCGCCACCTATCAGGGCCGTGTTGCCGCGCTGGACCTGCAAAGCGGTCGCGTCAACTGGCAGCGTGATGCTTCCAGCTATGCGGGTGTCGCCCAAGGGTTTGGCAGCGTCTATGTGAGCCTGGCCTCCGGTACGGTTGAAAGCGTCGATGAGCGTTCCACCACCGCACTGTGGAGCAACGACTCACTGGCTCGCCGTCAACTGTCGGCTCCGGAAGTTTTCTCCAGCTACGTAGCGGTAGGTGACTTCGAAGGTTACCTGCACCTGCTGAGCCAGGTGGACGGTCGCTTTGTGGGTCGCCAGCGTATTGACAGCGACGGCCTGCGTGCACGCCCGCTGGTGGTAGGTAACATGCTTTATGTGTATGGCAACGGCGGCACGCTGGAAGCCCTGACCATCAAGTAAGAACTATGCTTGGGGTAACACCCAGGCGGCCCTGCTTCGGCGGGGCATGCGGCATCTGACGATGCTGCCCCGAGCACCAGCCGCTGCCCTGCAGCGGCTTTTGTATTTTCTGAAATAACGAAGTGGAGAGCCGCATGGTTCCCGTAATCGCCCTGGTGGGCCGACCTAACGTCGGCAAGTCCACCTTGTTCAACCGCCTGACCAGGACTCGCGACGCCATCGTCGGCGACTTGTCCGGTCTGACCCGTGATCGCCAATACGGTGAGGCAAAGTGGCAAGGGCGCTCCTACATTATTGTCGACACCGGTGGTATCTCCGGTGACGAGCATGGCATGGACGAAAAGATGGCCGAGCAGTCGCTGCTGGCTATTGAAGAAGCCGATGTCGTGCTGTTCCTGGTGGACGCCCGCGCCGGCTACACCGCTGCCGACCAGATGATTGGCGAGCACCTGCGCAAGCGTAACAAGCGTTCCTATCTGGTCGCCAACAAGATCGACAACATCGATCCTGAGGCGGCCCGTGCCGAATTCAGCCCGATGGGCCTGGGAGACGCGATCCCGGTCGCCGGTGCCCACGGTCGCGGCATCACCCAGATGCTGGAAATCGCCCTGCGCGATTTCCCCAAGGATGACGTCGAGGAAGAAGAGGGTGATGAAGAGATCGTTGCCGAAGGCGAGGAAGCCAAGCGCATTCCTGGCCCGAGCGAAAAAGACGGTATCAAGATCGCCATCATTGGTCGCCCGAACGTCGGCAAGTCGACGCTGGTCAACCGCATGCTCGGTGAAGACCGCGTTATCGTCTACGACCAGCCCGGCACCACTCGCGACAGTATCTACATCCCGTTCGAGCGTAACGACGAGAAGTACACGCTGATCGACACCGCGGGTGTGCGCAAGCGCGGCAAGATCCACGAAGAAGTTGAAAAGTTCTCCGTGGTCAAAACCCTGCAGGCAATCAAAGACGCCAACGTGGTGATCTTCGTGATGGACGCCCGCGAGGGCGTGGTAGACCACGATCTCAACCTGCTGGGCTTTGCCCTGGAAGCCGGTCGGGCCCTGGTGATCGCGATCAACAAGTGGGACGGCATGACGCCGAGCGAGCGCGATTTCGTCAAGATTGAGCTGCAGCGTCGGTTGTTCTTCGTTGAGTTTGCCGATATCCACTTTATCTCGGCACTGCACGGTACCGGCGTAGGCAACCTCTACGCCTCCGTACAGAACTCGTTCAAGTCTGCGGTTACCCGCTGGCCGACCAACCGCCTGACCCAGATCCTCGAAGACGCCGTGGGCGAGCACGCCCCGCCGATGGTCAACAACCGCCGGATCAAACTGCGTTACGCCCACCTGGGTGGTGCCAACCCGCCGATTATCGTGATCCATGGTAATCAGATCGAGAAGGTGCCCAAGTCCTACGTGCGTTACCTGGAAAACACTTACCGCCGAGTCTTGAAACTGGTCGGTACGCCGATCCGCATCGAGTTCAAGGGTGGCGAGAACCCATACGAAGGCAACAAGAACACACTGACCGACCGTCAGGTGAACAAGAAGCGTCGTTTGATGACTCACCACAAGAAGGCCGACAAGAAGCGTCGCGACAAGAAATAGCAGGCGCTTTAAGTTGTGAGCGACAAGCTGCAAGAGAGGGCTCCTTTGGAGCCCTTTTTTATGCGCGACCGTTTGTGCCTTGACCCGATGCAATTGGCAGCTTAAAACTTGGGGCTCACCTGCAGGGGCCTTCGATGATCACCAGCAAGCTGCCGAACGTCGGCACGACCATTTTCACCACCATGTCGCAACTCGCTGCTGAAACCGGCGCGCTCAACCTGTCCCAGGGTTTCCCGGATTTCAATGGCCCGCAAGGTTTGCTCGACGCAGTGGGCAAGCATATCGCTCTGGGTCACAACCAATACGCGCCCATGACCGGCTTGCCCGTGTTGCGGCAGCAGGTGGCCGCCAAGGTTGCTCGCAGTTATAGCGCCATAGTCAATGCCGACAGCGAGGTGACCATCACCCCTGGCGCCACTGAGGCGATCTTCTGTGCGATCCAGGCGGTGATTCGCAATGGCGATGAAGTCATCGTGTTCGACCCCAGCTACGACAGCTATGAGCCCTCGGTGGAGCTGGCCGGTGGTCGTTGCGTGCACGTGCAACTGAGCCTGGACGGTTTTGCCCTCGACTTCGAGAAGATCAAGGCGGCGCTGTCACCGCGCACCCGCATGATCATCATCAACTCGCCCCTTAACCCGACTGGCGCACTGATCAGCCGTGCCGAGCTGGACCAGTTGGCCGAACTGATCCGCGACCGCGATATCTACCTGGTCAGCGATGAGGTCTACGAACATCTGGTGTTCGACGGTGTGCCCCACATCAGTGTTCTTGCCCACGAAGAGCTGTATCAGCGCGCTTTCGTGGTCAGCTCCTTCGGCAAGACCTATCACGTAACCGGCTGGAAAACCGGCTACGTGGTCGCTCCCCCGGCCCTCAGCGCCGAGCTGCGCAAGGTGCATCAATATGTCAACTTCTGCGGCGTGACCCCTTTGCAGTACGCTTTGGCAGACTTCATGGCCGAGCACCCGGAGCACGTTGAAGAACTGCCGGCGTTTTACCAAGCCAAGCGTGACTTGTTCTGCGACCTGCTGGCGCCGTCGCGCTTCAGCTTTACCCGGGTGGCCGGCACTTACTTCCAACTGGTGGATTACTCAAAGATTCGGCCGGACCTGGATGACGTTGCCATGTCGCTGTGGATGACCCGCGAACACGGCGTGGCAACCATTCCGGTCTCGGTGTTCTACCAGCACCCACCCCAAGGCCAGCGCCTGGTGCGCTTGTGCTTTGCCAAACGCGAGGAGACGCTGCAACAGGCGGCGGAAAAACTATGCGTGATCTGAGTGCACTACCGAACCTCAATATCGCCCTGATCCAGACCACCCTGGTATGGCATGACCGCCAGGCCAACCTCGAGCATTTTCAACTGCTGCTTGAGCAGGCCATCGGCGCCGATTTGATCGTGCTGCCGGAAATGTTCACCACCGGTTTCTCCATGGAGTCGGCCACTCTGGCCGAGCCGGAAAACGGCCCGACCCATCAATGGCTCCAGGCCCAGGCGGCCAAGTACAACGCGGTGATCACCGGTAGCGTGATTATCCAGGCCGCTGATGGCAGCCATCGCAACCGCTTGCTGTGGGCCAGGCCGGATGGCGAGGTGCTGCATTACGACAAGCGCCACCTGTTCCGCATGGCCGGTGAACACGATCACTACACCCCCGGCGAGCGTCAGGTGCAGTTTGAGTTGAAGGGCTGGCGTATTCGTCCGCTGATCTGCTACGACCTGCGCTTCCCGGTATGGAGTCGGGATGCCCAGGACACCGACCTGCTGCTGTACACCGCCAATTGGCCCGGTGCGCGGCGTCAGCATTGGAACCGCTTGCTGCCGGCGCGGGCGATTGAAAACCTGTGTTACGTGGCGGCAGTGAACCGGGTCGGGACGGATGGCAAGGGCTTTGCGTATACGGGGGATAGCCAGGTACTGGATTTCCAGGGCGAGACCTTGCTGAGTGCAGGCGAGGCGGACGGAGTGTTTCAGGTGTGCCTGGAGGCGGCTGAGTTGGCAGCGTATCGCACCAAATTCCCAGCGAATCTGGATGCCGATAGTTTTCAGTTTGTCTGACAGGCCGCCATCGGGGGCAAGTCCCCTCTCACTTTTTGACTTGTGAATACCTTCAAATGTGGGAGGGGGCTTGCCCCCGATGAGGCCATCAGCAGCACCACCATAGCCCAAGTAAAAAGGCCCTTGGATTCTCACCCAGGGGCCTTTTGCATTGCGCCGATAACTTACGCCGCCTTCGCTTCCTGCTGGCTCAACGAGCGGTTCAGCGCACTGAACAGCGCCTTGAAGCTGGCTGTAGTGATGTTCTCATCGATACCCACGCCATGCACCGGACGCTCGCCGTTCACACGCAGTTCAATGTAGGCTGCCGCCTTGGCGTTGGTGCCCGCGCCGATTGCATGCTCGTTGTAGTCCATGATCTCCACGCCAATCGGCAGGCCAGCCACCAAGGCTTCCAGCGCACCGTTGCCTTTGCCTTTCCAGTGCAGGTTGGTTTCGCCCTGGCCCTTGCCGGAGACTTCCACCTCGACAAAGCTGTTGCCGTTTTCTTCCTGCAAACGATGGCTGACCAGCGCGTACGGGGTGTTGGCTTGCAAGTATTCGCGCTGCAGGAGGGCGTAGATCTGCGGTGCGGTCATTTCCAGGCCAACGCGGTCGGTCTCGGCCTGTACCACCTGGCTGAATTCGATCTGCATGCGGCGCGGCAAGCTGATGTCGTATTCCTGCTCCAGCAGGTAGGCGATGCCGCCTTTGCCCGACTGGCTGTTCACGCGGATCACGGCTTCGTAGCTGCGGCCAATGTCGGCCGGGTCGATCGGCAGGTACGGTACTTCCCACAGCGCGTCGTCTTTCTGCTGGGCGAAGCCCTTGCGGATCGCGTCCTGGTGGGAGCCGGAGAACGCGGTGTGGACCAGGTCGCCCACATACGGGTGACGTGGGTGCACCTGGATCTGGTTGCACTCTTCGACGACCTTGCGCACGCCGTCGATATCGGAGAAGTCCAGTTCGGGGTTAACCCCTTGTGTGTAGAGGTTCAGCGCCACGGTCACCAGGTCGACATTGCCGGTACGCTCGCCGTTGCCGAACAGGCAGCCTTCGACGCGGTCGGCGCCAGCCATCAGGCCCAGCTCGGTGGCGGCTACGCCAGTGCCACGGTCATTATGGGTGTGCAGGCTGATGATCACGCTATCGCGACGGTTGATATGGCGACCGAACCATTCGATCTGGTCGGCATAGATGTTCGGCGTGGCGCATTCAACCGTGGCCGGCAGGTTGAGGATCATCTTGTGCTCGGGCGTCGGGTTCCACACTTCGATCACTGCGTCGCAGACTTCCTTGGCGAACTCGAGTTCGGTCGCGCTGAAGGTCTCCGGGGAGTATTCGAAGGTCCACTGGGTTTCCGGCTGCTGGGCAGCATATTTGACAAACAGCTTGGCTGCGTTGACCGCGATGGCCTTGATGCCGTCCTTGTCCTGGTTGAACACAATGCGGCGAAACGACGGTGACGTAGCGTTGTACAAGTGCACGATGGCCTTCTTGGCACCGCGCAGGGATTCGAAGGTGCGTGCGATCAAGTCTTCACGGCCCTGGGTCAGCACCTGGATGGTGGTGTCCTCGGGGATATGGTTGTCTTCGATCAGGGTGCGCACGAAATCAAAGTCGGTTTGCGATGCGGCCGGGAACGACGCTTCGATTTCCTTCACGCCGACGGCAACCAGGGTCTTCCAGAAACGCAGTTTTTTCGCAGCATCCATCGGCTCGATCAACGACTGGTTACCATCACGCAGGTCGGAGCTGCACCAGATCGGCGCGGCGGTGATGGTCTTGGATGGCCAGGTGCGGTCCGGAATATCGATAGTCGGGAACGCGCGGTACTTGGAAGACGGGTCTTTAAGCATGCTCATCGGGAAATCCTTTGTGTAGGGGCCGAGAAGAGGCGGCCTGCCATGGAGCTGTTATTGGGGATGGAGCGAAGGACGAGGCAGATCGATTCAGCCTGGCAGTCGTGCGCTGACGAGGCACAGGCTGCGGTGCTGGCGGAGCTGAATGAGGGTGTGAGAGGTTTTCATAAGCCCAACCCTAACCGTGGGCAGGGGAGATGGCAAGTGATCGGAAAAAATTGATAGGTTTTCTGTATAAATTTAAATTTTGAGGTATTTATTGCTGTCTTTAGGGTTTTTCGTTGGTGTTATTGCGGAGGTTGCAAGGCGAGCGCAATTTGATGTTGGACGGATTTATTGTCTCGTTAGGTATTCAGAGATGCAATGGTGATGCCTTCACCATTGCATCCCAGTAATGACGAGGAGCATTCAGGTGCTTTTCTGGAAAACCTGATAGTCCCCCGCCGTATAGCCATTCATTACGCTGGCTCCGGGATCCCGTTGGATTGTGGGGCCATTGATGGCAGTACTCTTGTTGAATGTTGTATTCGGGTACACGCTTATCCCTACTCCGCCATTGAGTTCGGCCAGGCCTGGAACGTTGCGGGCCGTATTCATATGAGCCCTGCCGACCAAGGCCAGTACTTTCTCACCTGGCCTGCGGCTTTGCAGGAGACGCGTCGCGTAGTAGTTGAATTCCTGCAGGCGCATGATGCCGTTGTCGTTGTCCCCCACGTACTTGTAGAAATCAGGCATGTCCGCTCGCCGTGTCAGGTAGCGGTGTTCAAGGGGTCTCACGGATATGCCGTAGTCATTGGCAAGTTTCACCAATTCCTGAAGTGAGGGCGACGCGCCTGATGGCCGGTGAGCACCGAGGCCGGTATCCAAGAGTTGGCCTGCTGCATCGGCTTCGGTGCCCTCTAGATAGAGGGCAGTGACATGGGCGTCCTTAAGGGCCTGCATGCTCTCCTTGATCATCTGGAAACTGGCAATGTCGCGATGGGACTCGCCCAATATGACGACGTCGCTGATCTCATAGGCCCTGCGCAGCAGGTCCGCTGGCGATGTACCGGGTGCTAGCTCCAGTCGAGGCGGACGCGGTGGCATCTGGCCTGGGGTGAGCATTTTCCTGTAGAAGTCATATAAGTCCCGCCGAAACCAATATCGGGCCACCGGCAGGGTCTTTTGAGTGAAGTCACTCTCGACCAGCCGGCCGTTATTGAGTTTGAAGTACTCGATATCGGGCAATCCTTTCTTGGCGGGCGCTTCTGCTCCAGCAGCCCCCGCAGCCCCCTCAGCCCCTGCAGTTGGTGCCAGTGTTGATGCTTGCGCTACCGGCGTCGGCGCTCCTCCAGGTCGGTGATTCAGCCGCCATTCCCCGTTGCCTGCGTGTTGCACGGTGGCCACGATTCTGCTGCTTCGAGGCGCTGTCTGCGGGGCGTTGGGGTCGATGATATTGACCCATCCGCTGCGTGCATGAAATGCCGAATCGATCTGGTAGACCCTGCTTACGTTGGTACTGTCGGTAAAGTGGATGTACCAATCACCGTCGACGTTATAGGTACCGTTGGTGCCTAACGTACGGCCCTGGATAATATCATTGGGCCTGGCGTATGCACTCAGGTCACGACTCGGCGTGGCCGGCAGGGGTGGTGGCTGCACGACAGCGCGCCCGACACCACTGCTGGTGGAGGCGATAGCTGGCGCGGGGCCGGCTGGCGCCGGCAGCGCCCTTGCACCAGGGCGTAACGGGTTGGAGTCTACAGCCTTTGACGCACCGAATACCGGCCGCATTGGCGCAGCGCGAAGGTTGGGGATGCGCGCTGCAGCCAAGGAAAAGTCGGCGTAGATCCCACGGCCCAGGCCAGGATTCTTGATCAGGTGTGGCAAGAGTCGGCTATTGGCGCGCAACGCAGTTACCGCCGCTTTGCCCAGGCGAACGCCAGCAGATAAACCTTTGCCGAGTATCGGCACCAGGTCCAGCAGCAGCATGCCTACTTCAATTCCGAACTCGACTTTGTTGATTTTCGACTGGGCCGCCACTTCGGCGCTGCTGACGGATTGGTAGTCGGCCTTGTCTATCACCAGCTGCACATGCTGCTTGTATAGGTGATCCTCGACATTGCCCGTTATCGGCTCGAGGGTCATATCGCCTCCCTTGAGTTTCAGCGCCTGGACGGCCAGGCTGGTCATTTCATAGGGATCCTTTATTGCCAATGGGTTAGCCAGGCGCTTCTTGGCGGCGTCAATGAACGAGACGAAGTCATCTTTGTTCACCGGTGACTTTCTTCGTGCGGCGTAAGCCTTCCACTCATCTTTTTCCAGCAGCGCGTTCAGCGCGGCCCGGTCCGCGACTTCGCGAAACACGAGGCCATCGGGAGCATCGGGTGTGTACAGCACTAATGATGAATCCACCTGATTGCCTATCACCAGCACACCTTGGACAGGTAAACCGTATTGCACCAGGCTGTTGGCGACGATGGTCTTGCCATCATCCTGAGGGCGATTGGCCGGGTCGGGATAATCCAGGACCGCTGCGACCCATTGCGCAGCGCGTTTTGTCGATTTGTCCTGGCTGGCCTCTGTCTGATAGGCGTCGGGGTTGAGTTGGGCGAGAAAACCTTCCTTGGCCATCAGGTCATTCAGGTTGGCTTTCCAGGCTGCGCGCAGTTGGGCTGAGGGGCCCGACGAGGTGTCAGTCGCCAGTTCCTGTTCAAGCCGCTTGGTGTATTCGCCGCCCACATCCGTGGTGTTGACCAGTGCTTTAAGCGCTTCGGTATCAAGGATGACTTGCTCGCCCTTGGCATTGAGGATGGGCTTGCCCTGGGTGTCGACCAGCGCCAGCGTCAGGGTGATATGGGTGGACTGGCCGCGTTCTACGGCTGGGAAACCACTGGGGTTTTGCAATGCCAGGTCGGTCAGGGACACAGAGTGCTGTGCGGGGAACGTTGTCTTGGGGCCACTGCCCCGGCCGCTGTGAATGGTCGTGCGGGTGTCGACCCGCACCATCAGCTGGTCAGCGCTCAGCTGTGCCGTCGGGTACTGTCGGCTGAGCGCTTGATTCAACCGATCCCGGGAAAAATCCGCCAGGGATGGGATCTTTTCCAGCAGTGACGCCAGCTGGTTCGAACTTTCCTGCTCGGCATGCTCCAGCTTTTCGTAGAGCGCCTCTTGAGCCGGCTCAAGCTTTTTCAACCATTCGGGTTGCAGCTTTTCAGCCAGTTTGACGTCGCGTGCCAGCATGGCATTGGTGCCATCGAATACAAAAAGTGCGTTTGCCGCGTCATTGAGGCTTTGCATTGCCGCCGGATCCAGCAATGCGTTGCTGCTACCAGTGGCTGGCGGCGCCAGTGCCTGGGTCAGGCGCGCATTGATCTGCGCCTCCTGGCGTTTGAGCATCAAGGGGATTGCTTCCGCCAGCACATCGCCGCCCAAGGGTTCAACACTGCGCATCAGGTCATTGCCTGAAGGCGCTTCGGGTTGGTCATGTACTGACTGCGGCGCGGTTTGCCGCAGCAGTTCGGCATCTATCCCGCCCTGGTCAAGGCGCGCTGCCAACGCCTGGCGTGCCTGAGCCGGGGTTGCGAACTCCTCGAAACCCTCACCGGGGGTGTACAGCACGACGGGGCCATTGAGGTGGTTGAGCGCAAGGCGCCTGCCGTCTTTCGACCAGGTTGGCGGGGTGGCAGAGGAGCCGTCGGTGCTGGTGATGAGGAAACTGCCCGCCAGCATGGCACCGTGCTCGGTGCCGTCATCCAAGGTGATGGGGTACACGCCCGGGCGTGCGCCATTGGGGAACTGACGTTCGCGATCGGCCAGCGTGGGATATTGCAAGGCGATATCAATCAAGCGTTTGCTGGCCGGGCTCAGGGTGCCATCGCTGACACGCAGCGCGGCCAGGGTCGAGAGTTGGTGTTTGTGCAGGCTCAACAACCTGTCTTGCGGAATATGAGGCGGTTGCGGGGCGTTCAGGATTTCCTCGATCTGCGCATCCATCGGCTTTTGCCGTGGCGTACTCCAGAACGCTTGAAGATAAGCCGGATATTGCGTGGCAATGGCGCGGGCAATCGATTGCAATGTGCTGGAGGTACTCAGCGCCTGGGGCTCATCGGCAGGCGTGGGGCGAGTCGAGAATTCGCTGCGTACCTTGCGTTCTGCGTGCAGGAGCGTATTCGGGTTGGCCAGGATGTTGCGCACCTGTTCACCGAGGGCCTTCATCAGAGGTTCTGATGACAGCGGTGTTTCCTCGTCGCCGTCGCTGCGGTAGCGATTGAAACTGATGGTGTCGGCGTCAAGGGGGCGCAGGTCTGGAAAGGCCTGTTCAAGTTGCGCCTGCACAAAGGCCTTGAAACTCGGTTGTTCGCTTTGCAGGCGCTGCATGTCCTGCGTGAGGCTGTCGTGCTGGGTGAGGAACGCGCGTTGTTGACTGACGTTGAACTGCTTCACGAGCTTGGGGTAATGCACACCAACGGGGGCAATGCCAGAAGACGTGGGCAGCGTCAGATCGTCTGGAGCGTAGCTCAAGACAGCTGGCGGGGAGTCGGCGGGCACGTGTGTATCCGCGGGGCGGTTGGGGCTGACGTCGTCGAGAGAGCGACGAAAAAAGGCGTCAAGGGGGCTGTGCGGAACAGCCTTGAGAAGGATAGGCATAAGCGGACACTCGCAGGATGAATGGAATGTTCATATCGTCGTTACGCTCCCGGTAACGCGTAGGTTGGGTGCGTATTGACCATCCGGCGGTTCCTGCTGCAAATGTAAGCAGGAGCGAGCGTGCCGCAGCGAAATCAGCGCGGTTCAGGGTAGGCGGGGAGATAGAAGGGCGCGCGGGAGGCGGCGCCCAGGCATGCCGGTTAAGGCTGAAATGCCCCGATAAAAATTGCCGGGTCGACCCTGGCATCGTTAAGGCTGACATTCCAATGCATATGCGGCCCGGTCGCTCGGCCGGTTGCCCCGACCTTGCCCACTACCGCGCCGCGGACCAGTTGCTGGCCCACGTTCACATCAATCTTCGACATATGACAGAACATGCTGATAAAGCCCTGGCCATGGTCGACGAACACGGTATTGCCGTTGAAGAAGTAGTTGCCGACCAGGATCACCTTGCCATTTGCCGGTGTCTTGATGGGCGTGCCCGCCGGCACGGCGAAATCCAGGCCCGAATGCGGGTTGCGTTCTTCACCGTTGAAGAAACGGCGCACGCCGAACTTGCTCGACAGCGGGCCGTTTACCGGTTTGTCCAGCACCAGGTTGCTCGGCAGGTTGGGGCTGAAGCTGCGGTAAGCCTTGAGCTGCACGGCCAGTTCACCTTCGATGCGCTTGAGCTGCGCGGGGTCGGGGTTGACCTGGCTTTTGTTTTTCAAGGTGATGCGCTGTTCCGGATACTTTTTATAGCCGACGACAAACGGCAGGTTGCGCCCGCCGCTGCTGATGCGCTCATTACCAGGCTTGACCGTCAATGGAATGCCGACAATCGCCAGCCAGTTGTCCTGCTCCTTGACCACCAGCACCGGCTTGCCTTGGTAGGTGGCCTTCGGCGCCGTGGCGGACGGGCCGAGTTCGACCACCGCCACGCCACCCGGCACCGGCTTGTTCAAGGTGCGGGTGATATAGCTGTCAGCGTGGGCGTTAACGGCCAGGCACAACAACAGCAACAAGCTCAATAGACGTGGCATCAATCAATCCAGTAGCGAAAGGGTGACGGGTGTCAGGTGGTTGTCTTCCACCCGCACTTGCAATTGGCCTTCACCGAGACGCGCGGTCAGGCGCTGGCCGGTGTGGGTTTGTGCGGCATTGCGAATGGCCTGGCCGCGCTCGTCGAGCAGGATGCTGTAGCCACGACCCAGGGTTGCCAACGGGCTGACCACCTGCAACGTCTGCACCTGGCTTTGCAGCTGCAGGCGCCGCGCCTTGAGACCTTCGCGCATGGCACGGGGCAGGCGTTCGGCGAGGCTGTCCAGGCGCTGGCGCAACAGCGCCAGTTGACGCCCCGGATGCTGGCCGGCGAGGCGGGTTTCCAGGCGGATCAGGCGCTCGCGACGGGTATTGAGGCTGCGCTCGAAGGCGCGGCGCAGGCGCATGTCCAGATCATCCAGGCGCTGGGCCTGTTGGCGCAAACGCTCGCCCGGGTGACGCAGGCGCCGGGCCATGCCTTCCAGGCGCAGGCGGTCGTGGGTCAACCGGTTGCGCATCAGCATCACCAAGCGGCGGTGCAGGTTGTCGACCTGGCGCACCAGGTGGCTGGCGTCCGGTGCGAGCAACTCGGCGGCGGCAGAGGGCGTAGGCGCACGCATGTCCGCGACAAAATCGCAGATGGACACATCGGTTTCATGGCCGACGGCACTGACGATGGGCGTAACGCAGGCGTCCACCGCTCGGGCCACGGCTTCCTCGTTGAAACACCAGAGATCTTCCAGCGAGCCGCCGCCACGGGCCAGGATCAACGCGTCGAAGCCACGCGCGTCGGCCAGTTTCAATGCGCGCACAATCTGCGCGATGGCTTCGCGGCCCTGCACGGCGGTGGGGATCAGGGTCAGTTCAATGTTCGGTGCCCGACGGCGGAACACGCTGATGATGTCGCGGATCACCGCACCGGTCGGTGAGCTGATAATGCCGATCTTTTGTGGATGCGCCGGCAATGAGACTTTGCGCTCGGCACTGAATAACCCTTCGGCGCTGAGCTTCTCTTTCAGCGCATCGAAGGCCAGGCGCAGCGCGCCATCACCGGCGGGCTCCACCGTATCGAGAATCAACTGGTAGTCACCGCGGCCCTCGAACAACGAGACCTTGCCGCGCACCTTGACCGCCAGGCCGTCCTTCAACGCCTGGCGCACCCGTGCCGCGTTATTGCGAAACAGCGCGCAACGCACCTGGGCGCCGCTGTCCTTGAGGGTGAAATACACATGGCCGGAGGCCGGGCGGGCGAGGTTGGAGATCTCGCCTTCGACCCAGATATTGGTGAACACGTCTTCCAGCAACACCCGCGCACGGCCGTTGAGCTGGCTGACAGTCAGGACTTCGCGGTCCAGGCCCAGGCGGGCAAAGGGATCTTTAATCATGGGCGGCAGTTTATAGGCATTCGTGCAGGGTTTGACAGAATTGCTCCACCAGCGTGCTCGGCAGTTGCGCGCAGGCCAAGGCTACGGTGCTGTGACAGTCCGGGTCGGCCAGGGGCAAGAAGTGCAGGTTCGCAGGCGCGATGTCCTGCATGGACTTGGGTAGCAGGGCAATGCCGAAGCCGGCCTGGATCAATTGCAACTGCGTAGTTTTGCGAGACATCACTCGCGCCGCCCTGGGGAAAAAACCGGCGCGCATGCATAGCTCTGCCGACAAATAACTCAGCCCGCCACGTTGTGGATGAGGGATCGAGATAAACGCTTCATCCTTGAGCCGGGCCAATTCCACCGGTGTGGCGCTGTGTGCCATTGGGTGATTCGGCGGTACCGCCAACACCAACGGCTCGGTGTACAACGGCACCACGCGCACGCCTTCGCGCTGGCGCAACACCGGCAAGCGCAACAGGCCGACGTCCAGGCGACCGTCGGCGATTTCTTCCAGCTGGGCCTCGGAGGAGAGTTTGACAATATCCATCGACACTCCGGGGCAGCGTTCCAGCCAGGTGCTGATGCCCTGCAATAACGCGCCGCTCATCGGCACGGTGCTTGAATGACTCAGGCGCAAGGTGCCGAGTTGGCCATTGCCCACCTGCATGGCCATTTCGCTGGCCTTGAGTAACTCACTCAACAGATTGCGCGCCCGGGGATAAAAGGCTTCACCGGCCGCCGTCAGTCGCGGCTGGCGAGCGGTGCGCTCGAACAAGGAGGTCTGCAGTTGGTTTTCCAGCGCCTTGATCTGCCGGCTCAAGGCCGACTGCGCCACGAACAGACGCTCGGCGGCAGCGCTGAAGCTGCCGCTGTCGACGATTTCGACGAAGTAACGCAGTTGCCGGTTAGAAATCACGGGTCATGCCTTTTTGAGATGGCTGGATGGCTTTGAAGATATTAGTCGCAACACTCACCCATGGCTAAAGTGAAGGCCAGGTCTTTCAAGGAATAAGCCATGAGCGCGGTTGAGTGGATGAGTCAGTGGTCGTTCGGAGCGGTGGATTGGCTGGTGATCGGCCTGGGCATTGTGGTGGCCTATATCGTGTTTGGCATCGCCGGTTTCGGTACGGCGTTGGTGGCGGGGCCGGTCCTGCTGATGTTTATGCCGCTGTCGAAGATAATCCCGCTGCTGGTGCTGCTGGATTTTGTCGCGGCTTTTGGCGGCCTGCTGCAAACGCGACGGGAGGTGAACACGTCGGAGCTGCTGCGATTGCTGCCATGCATGGCGATTGGCTGCACCCTGGGCGTGGTGTTTTTGCTCAATCTGCATTCGGATCTGTTGCTGCTGTTGATGGGGCTGTTTATCAGTGCCTACGCCCTTTATAGCCTGGCGGTGAAAGCCCGGCCGACGCAGCTGGCGGCAGGTTGGTCGATCCCCATGGGCACGGTGGGCGGCTTGTTTGGTGCGTTGTTTGGCAGTGGCGGCTTTTTATACGCCATTTATCTCAACAGCCGATTATCCAAGGACGCGGCGCGGGCCACACAAAGTGCGCTGATCAGTTGCAGCACGGTGGTGCGCCTGAGTTTGTTTCTGATTGCCGGGGTATATGCGGATCTGCCCTTGTTGATGTTGGCGGTTTGCCTGTTGCCCGCGATGGTCTTCGGGCTTTGGTGTGGACGCAGGCTGACGATGCGCATGTCTCGTGAGGCGTTTGTGCGTTTGGTGACCTGGTTGGTGCTGGCCAGTGGTATTGCGTTGATCGGGCGGTATTTGAGCACTTGACCTGTGTGGAGCAGGGATTAAGCTGCCAGCCTTTAGGGCCCCATCGGGGGAAAGCCCCCTCCCACCTTTGAACGTATTCACAATTCAAAATGTGGGAGGGGGCTTGCCCCCGATGGCGCCAGACGCCACACCGCAGGACTTCCATGAACTCCCAAAGCATCCTCGTCCCCAAAATCTCCACCTTGCCCGTCCACGAACCCCGCGCTCGGGCAATCGTGCGCTGGCTGGTGCGCAAGAACATCGTCAAGGAAGAGCTGACCACCTGCGGCCGCACGGGTAACCGCATGGCCTACGCCCTGGCCGATGGTGCCCGCGCCGTGGTGCTGCATCCCGAGGCGCTGCCGTTCAATGAGCCGGTCAATGGCCTGGAGATCATCTACAAACGTTGCATCTATACGCCGGCCAAGGGCTTTCTCGAAGAGGCAGGTTGCCCGGAATGCCTCAAGGAAGTCGGCGAGGCGCTGTTCGAAAGCCTGGAAGACTGGATGCCCGGCCACACCGACAACTTCACCTGCCCGCTGTGTGGGCATGAAGATGACATCAACGGCTTCCTGTTCCTGCAGGAATGCGGGTTTTCCAACCTGGGGTTCATCTTCAACAACTGGGCAGAGGCGGGCTTCAAGCAGAGCTTTATCGACGAATTTGCCGATTGGTTGGACCAGAAGATCGCCTGGGTCAAAGTCGAGCTTTAAGCGATACCCATGTAGAAGGTTTTCTCCATCTATCAGTAATACCAAGTTTGTCAGAGTTTTACATTGAGCCTGGCAGGGTGCATGTATATAATGGCGCGCTTCCATTTTCCCGCTCGGGAGCCCCCGCGATGCTGCGTATCAGCCAAGAAGCTCTGACATTCGACGACATTCTCCTAGTGCCCGGTTATTCCGAGGTGCTTCCTAACGAAGTCAGTCTCAAGACCCGCCTAACCCGTGGCATCGAGCTGAATATTCCCCTGGTTTCCGCTGCCATGGACACCGTCACCGAAGCCCGTCTGGCCATCGCCATGGCTCAGGAAGGCGGCATCGGCATCATCCACAAGAACATGACCATCGAGCAGCAAGCTGCCGAAGTGCGCAAGGTCAAGCGTTACGAAGCCGGTGTGGTGAAAGATCCAATCACCATCGAAGCTGACGCTACCGTGCGTGACCTGTTCGACCTGACCCGTCTGCACAACATCTCCGGCGTTCCGGTGCTGCACGATGGCGACCTGGTCGGCATCGTCACTTCCCGTGACGTGCGTTTCGAGAACCGCCTTGAAGTCACCGTCCGCGAAGTGATGACGCCTAAAGAGCGCCTCGTCACTGTCAAGGAAGGCGCCGACAAGAACGATGTGCGCGAACTGCTGCACAAGCACCGCATCGAGCGCGTGCTGATCGTCGACGACAAGTTTGCCCTCAAAGGCATGATGACCGTCAACGACATCGAAAAAGCCAAGGCTTACCCGCTGGCCAGCAAGGATGACCAAGGTCGTCTGCGTGTTGGCGCCGCCGTGGGTACCGGTAAAGACACCGGCGACCGCGTTTCGGCGCTGGTTGCTGCCGGTGTTGACGTGGTGGTGGTCGACACTGCCCACGGTCACTCCAAGGGCGTGATCGACCGCGTGCGCTGGGTTAAGCAGAACTTCCCTGACGTTCAAGTGATCGGCGGCAACATCGCCACTGGCGCTGCGGCCAAGGCCCTGGCCGAAGCCGGCGCCGATGCGGTCAAGGTCGGTATCGGCCCTGGCTCGATCTGCACCACGCGTATCGTCGCCGGTGTGGGCGTGCCGCAGATCAGCGCCATCGCCAACGTCGCCGCTGCCCTTGAAGGCACAGGCGTGCCTTTGATCGCCGACGGCGGCATCCGTTTCTCCGGTGACCTGTCCAAGGCCATCGTCGCCGGTGCTTCCTGCGTGATGATGGGCTCGATGTTCGCCGGTACCGAAGAAGCGCCGGGTGAGATCGAACTGTTCCAGGGCCGTTCGTACAAGGCTTACCGCGGCATGGGTTCGCTGGGGGCCATGTCCCAGGCGCAAGGTTCTTCCGACCGTTACTTCCAGGACTCCTCGGCAGGCGCCGAGAAGCTCGTCCCGGAAGGCATCGAAGGCCGTGTGCCGTACAAAGGCACCCTGAGCGCGATCATCCATCAACTGATGGGCGGCCTGCGCTCCTCGATGGGCTACACCGGCAGCGCCGACATCGAAGAAATGCGCACCAAGCCGGAGTTCGTACGGATCACCGGCGCCGGCATGGCTGAATCCCATGTCCACGACGTGCAGATCACCAAGGAAGCGCCAAACTACCGCGTAGGTTGAGGCTTCCAGCAAAACGTTAAGTAACCGGGGCTGTTCTTTCAGCCCCGAGTTGTTTCTGATTCATTAGACGAGACTGACTTCATGGCCCTCGACATTCACGCCCACCGCATCCTGATCCTCGACTTCGGTTCCCAGTACACCCAACTGATCGCCCGCCGCGTGCGTGAAATCGGCGTGTACTGCGAACTGCACCCGTTCGACATGGATGACGCAGCGATCCGCGAATTCGCCCCTAAAGGCGTCATCCTCGCCGGTGGCCCCGAGTCCGTGCACGAAGCCGACAGCCCGCGCTGCCCGCAAGCGGTATTCGACCTGGGCGTGCCGGTCTTCGGTATCTGCTACGGCATGCAGACCATGGCCGAGCAACTGGGCGGCAAGGTCGAAGGTTCCGAGCTGCGTGAATTTGGTTATGCCCGTGTCGACGTGGTCGGCAAGAGCCGCCTGCTGGACGGCATCGAAGACCACATCGACGCTGACGGCCTGTTCGGCCTCGACGTATGGATGAGCCACGGTGACAAGGTCACCAAGATGCCGCAGGACTTCCACATCCTGGCCAGTACCCCGAGCTGCCCGATTGCCGGCATGTTCAGCGACGAACGTCGTTACTACGGCGTGCAGTTCCATCCGGAAGTGACCCACACCAAGCAAGGCGGGCGCATCCTGTCGCGCTTCATCCTCGACATCTGCGAGTGTGAAGCCCTGTGGACCCCGTCGAAAATCGCCGAAGACGCCATCGCCCAGGTGCGCGCCCAGGTCGGCACCGACAACGTGCTGCTTGGCCTGTCCGGCGGGGTTGACTCCTCGGTGGTTGCTGCGCTGCTGCACAAGGCCATCGGCGACCAGCTGACCTGCGTATTCGTCGACAACGGCCTGCTGCGCCTGCACGAAGGCGAGCAAGTGATGGCCATGTTCGCCGAGAACATGGGCGTCAAGGTGATCCGTGCCAACGCCGAGGAGCAGTTCCTCAACAACTTGGCCGGCGAGTCCGACCCGGAGAAAAAGCGCAAGATCATCGGTCGCACCTTCATCGACGTCTTCGATGCCCAGTCCAACAAACTGGACAACATCAAGTACCTCGCCCAGGGCACCATCTACCCTGACGTGATCGAGTCGGCTGGCGCCAAAAGTGGCAAGGCTCACGTGATCAAGTCCCACCACAACGTCGGTGGCCTGCCTGAGGAAATGAACCTCAAGCTGGTAGAACCGCTGCGTGAACTGTTCAAGGACGAAGTCCGCCGCCTGGGCCTGGAACTCGGCCTGCCATACGACATGGTCTACCGCCACCCATTCCCAGGCCCGGGCCTGGGCGTGCGCATCCTGGGTGAAGTGAAGAAGGAATACGCCGACCTGCTGCGTCGCGCCGACCACATCTTCATCGAAGAACTGCGCAAGGCCGATTGGTATCACAAGGTCAGCCAGGCCTTCGTGGTGTTCCAGCCGGTGAAATCGGTTGGTGTGGTCGGCGATGGCCGTCGCTACGCCTGGGTCGTGGCCCTGCGTGCCGTGGAAACCATCGACTTCATGACCGCGCGTTGGGCGCACCTGCCTTACGAACTGCTGGAAACCGTCAGTGGCCGGATCATCAATGAGATCGAAGGTATTTCCCGCGTTACTTATGATGTGTCGAGCAAGCCGCCGGCGACTATTGAGTGGGAATGATTGGATGTCCGGCATTGTCCGGCACCAACTAGCAAGAAATGCTCTGGAGCCCGCGTAATTGCGGGCTTTTGGTATTTTGCATTTGTCACCTTCCGAAACCGGCGCATTCTGTTACCGTTCGAGATGCACTTGATGAAGTCCATTGCGGGCTGCTCAGCACGGTCGCAGTCTCGATGCCGAAATGCGAGACATTTTGGAATCCTCGGTGAAGCCGCAAGGCCGGGTGAAGCAGGGTTCGCTGCGAGCTGAGGTGGGTAAGGCCAGCCCGACGGATGAAGAGTTTGCGGCCTTTGAGAGTACGCGCGACTAGACGCCCGCTCAGACGGTAGCCTTTCAATGACGTTCTTGATACGAATGTGATTTCGAAGCCGTTAGGGTGTTCGCCTGAGGCCAACTTGATTGAATGTATCGACACACTACCGCTGCAGATGCTTTATCTGTCAGCAGTGGCTGATGCTGAGTTGCGCGCTGGCGTGGTGCTGATGCCAATCGGCAAGCGACGTACGAAGCTGTCGATGGCTCGGTGTATCTTGCCTCCCAGTGTGCTACCGTATGAGCAGAAATTGATCAAACCGTTTGGGGTACTCAAGTCATGAACCACAAGCTGAACACCTATGGTGTATCCATAGTAGACAGACCCAAAGTTAAAGCCATCAAAAAGCTGGACTTGGGTGGCGAGTCGGGTAAACAGATCGTTTATTCAGAAACCAAGCTTGTTCTCAGAACTCACAAGAAGACCTTTCAGAAGTTGGCTGATATGTAATGGAATTGATCTTCTTTCCATTTGAACGGGTCATTGAGATAAATACTCAAATCTTGACTACCGAGCCCGGCATGAAGGGGGCGGTAAGTATTCCGACCTTACAAGGCGCGCTGGCCCGGATTGACAATGCGATCGCCTATAATGGCCTCGACGATGTATTTGAAATCGCCGCGAAGTACACTGCCAGTATCGCGCAAGGCCATGCACTGCCCGATGCCAACAAGCGCACCGGGCTTGCAGTGGGTTTGGAGTACCTTTCGCTAAATGATTATGAAATTACTCTAGATAATGATCTGATAGCGGATGCTGTCAGGGATTTAGTTACCGGCGATATCAACGAGCATGATTTCGCTGATATTCTCTATTCCTGCTTCATCGCTTCTCAAAATCCGGCTTAGCGCTAGGAAAGCATGTCAATTTCACTGGTTCGATTAGCGTAGTCATGATTAGGCAATAGCTTAGCTTTCCACGCTGATCCGTCTATGCAGTTGAGCGACTGGCTGGAATAGGGCACCCGGCTCTTACTAGAGTGTAGTGCTAAGTCCGGAGTAGTGCAGGAAGGGTTTAACAATGCTAGTTAGTTATGCTGACTGGCATTTTTTGGGGCATAAGCTCCGAAGCAAGAGTTGTTACTTTAATGAGTGGCAAAGGCTGGGTTAGGTATCAGAGAAACTGTGACCGGATCAAGTCCGTATCGAACGGCGTTATCCCCTGATCAGGTGAAAACACCGTCTCTGCCTGCTGCGGTGAAGTCACTCGTTCTCCCCGTGCTCGAACATGTAAATCGAACAGTGTCTCTAAATCCGGCTTTGGTGTATGTACCAGCGCTCGCAGCATCAACGATACCCCACTGAGGTTGTTCTGGACGTTGTTCCATCGCGCAGATGAAGTAAGCCCGAGATCGGCCCAGATCATGCGCCTTTCCTGCAGGTCCATCACGAATGGCAGGCAGATGCCTGTGTCGGAGGCGATGTCGATACGGTCGAACACAGAGCGCGGCTCGAATACTTCACCCGACGCTACGTCGGCACGGGCCATCCAACCAGCGAAGCATTC
Source organism: Pseudomonas sp. FBCC-B545 (assembly GCF_059134095.1). Lineage (NCBI taxonomy): Bacteria > Pseudomonadati > Pseudomonadota > Gammaproteobacteria > Pseudomonadales > Pseudomonadaceae > Pseudomonas > Pseudomonas sp. FBCC-B545. The sequence continues at coordinate 1,128,412 of NZ_CP101441.1, forward strand.
TGGAAGATCGCAATACGGCTGCTCGGTGTATGAGTTGATAGAGGTGACCACGTAACGAACGCCCATTTTGACGAGGACATCAAGGTCAAGGTCGATGAACTCCGAAGCCCCTTGGGGCGCGTCGACGATGTCGCCGCTGTGGTAGCCGCCGAAGCCCTTCAGGTTGTAGTACGCCACCGTTTGTTTGAACACGAAGTAGGCGTCAAAAAATGCGGCAGACAAGTCGATATCCGTGCGTCCACGGCCGTTCTTCCACCACAGGAACAGGCGTATGAAACGAGTGTCAGGCATAGGCAGCCGACTGCCCCGCACCAGCGTACGTAGCGACTTCGATGAGGCCCGCTGCGCCAGCGGCACGTTATATTCGCGTAATGCAGGATCGATGAAACAGCGGCCTAATGGCACAAGCGATGCAAAACGCGTTACGAGAGCCTCCTCGCAGATCCTGGCCGTACGAGCCAATATTTCTGGAGCGAGATGTTCACGTCGATCCTCAACACCATAGACCTTGGCGAATGCGCCTTTCGGTGTGAACGCTCGCAGGGGTAGGGGGCGCGGAGCACGTACGTGGGCCAGTAATTGAAGCAGAATTGGTGAGGACACTAGGGGCGCAACCGCCTCGAACGCGTCGAGTACCGATTCTGGTTCCGTCGCGCGCCTTAGGGTCACGTCCAGCCGTCGTGCGAACTCGCCAGGACGGTTTTGTAGTATGGGGGTAAGCGTGGCGATTTGACGCTGGGCAAGTAATGTTTCGACACGTGATCCAAATGAGTCTGGCGCTTCATTGCGACGCGCTGCCGTGATGGCGGTTAGGGCTCGTGGGTACTTGTCGGCGTAATCGCCCGGATGCAGTACTTCAGCCAAGCGTTTCCATCGCTCAGCATGGCGCATTACGTCTTCTGCAGCGTTGGGTACATGATCGAGCAAGCGTAATAGCAGGCGGCGCATTGAGCGCTTCATCGCCGTGAAACGTGTCGAAGCTGTCGCGAGTGACACGTCTCCACCATTCAGCGCGACAGCGAGCCGTAGCACGTCAGTCGCTGTTTCGACGTTTCGCAGCAGGAATGCGTCTACCCGTGCATCCCCGGCTACATTCTGAATAAGTGCGCTGCCAACCTGCGCACGGATCTCCCGGAACGGGACGGTGTCCGGCAGTAGCCGGAATACATCACTCTTGTACTTTCGGATAAACCAGACGACGTCGGCAGTGTCCCTCTCGGAGAGCGAGGTACGCGCTGAAACCAGCGGCTCGAGCAGTGACTCGAACTCGGGGATGCTTCCCGGTTCGATCACGCGGGCTAGGCAGTTGCCCTCAAGCATTGCAGGTCGAGAGTTTTCAGTCGGTGGTAGGCGCTGAAGCGTGAGGTAATGCAGGACGGCATTTAGGTACAACTGCGCCTCTGAGGCCGTCAGAACCTGCTCTGGAAAATCAGGATAAAATGGCCTGTGGTGTACATGAGCGCCATTTTCCCTGCGAAGGACTCCGACGATTTCGCGCAGCCAGTACTTCAGTTCTATCGGCGACAATGTGCCGATTTGCTCAATCAGAGGCTCTGAAAATACGCATCCGAACGCTGCGACTTCGCGGACAGCCGATGCGACCTGTGCGCGCGTGGCACCGCCAGTGCCCACCGGAACGTGGACTTTGCTACGGCGATTCAGGAACATATCTTGATTCATGCTTGATTTTCTCCCTTCGGCGCCGTAATGGATGAGCTGCGTGGTTCTACAACGGATGTAAAAACGCCTGCAAGACGCAGGCGCGGTGTGGAGAGCGAAACCCCTAGGTCATAGGAGGTTAGAAGGAAGGTGTTCCATAGCCACGCAGGCATTCTACGTAAGGTTGTATCTGTTTGGCAGGTTGCTGCGTGTCCCAACGGTAACAAACTGCTTCGTCAGAAAAGGGGCTGAAAGCGGCCATACCTTACGAGCCGCTGCTTTCTGGATTCGCGGCAGCCTTCAATAGAACTCGTCAAGCAAGCAGTAATACGCAATGCGCTGCTCATCGAGCTCTACGCCGTAGCACTCGAAGAACGGTGCCACCCATGCCTGTCCAAAGTTTTGGGTAATGCTGCGCGCTGCCAGGGCCAGGTCCTGGTAGCGGTCACTGACGCCTAAGCGACCACAATCGATAAAACCGCTGAAACGGCCGTCTGCTGTCATGAAGTTCGGCAGGCAGGCGTCGCCATGGGTCACCACCAAGTCCTGGATGATTGGCCGTGTCGATACCAGTTCGTCCAACACTTGCTCGGCGCTTTGCCCTAGTCGTTCATCGTCGAAGTCGGTCTCGTCGACCAGGCCGGCGTTGACGTGGTTTCGGGCGGTGGCGATGCGTAGGTCAAGGGTGTGATCGAAGGGGCAAAGGGCGATGGGAAGCTGATGCAGCTTGCGCAGGGCATTCGCCAGGATCTCTACGATGTGCGCCACAGGAAGGTCGTCGACCGTCGCCAGGTCCTTTCCTGGCATGGCGCTCATCAGTAGCCAGTGGCGATCCTGGTCTATCACCTCATCCACGACCATCGGTGCCGGTAGCCTTTGTTGCCGCAGCCAGCGCAGGCGCTCGATTTCGTTTGCCAGTTCAGCGAATTCCCCAAGGGGCTCGGACTTCAGGAACAGGTCCTCGCCTTGTTCTCTGCGCAGTCGATAGACGTCTGCGCGCGACTCGCCGATGGCCTGTTGTTCAATCAGTGCGTGGGGAAACTGTTCGCGCCATTTGCTCGGGATATTCACGGTGTTCTCATTTCCTGGTTCAGCTGCTGCTCATAGCGGTGTCGGTTTGCCAACCATTACCATACCCATGTCTTCAAGCGCGGCAAACAATCCTTTGAGGCTGTCAAAGCGCTTGCCGCTAACGCTCGGCCAATTGGGTCTTTCAATAAAGAAGTAGCCGTTCTGGTTACGAATATCCGTAGAGACCAGCTCTCCCAGTTTGCTGCGATGTTTCAGGATGGGCGACACCGACGAAGAGTCGACGGTAAACATCCCGGAACGTCTCAGCAGAGCGTCGAACTCCGCGGCGGTTGCAGGTTTCCGGGGGATCTGCGACTGAAACAACAGGTCGCTTTTCACCGCGCCTTCCTCGCCGGCTGCCGGGATGCCAGGGTCCGGGATGATGCCCTGGGATTGCCCGGGCGCAACATCCTCTACCCTCAGGCCATGTACTTCTTCCAGTTCGCTCAGCCCGGGAACCCCTTTGTAGCTGCTGACGTGGGTATTGCCCACCAGCGCCACCCATTTGTGCGCACCCTGGGCCGCCTGGTCGGCGCGAATCACGGTACTCGCGTAGTAGTTCATCAAGGCGTGGCGTTGCGCACCTCGGGCGATCTGGCTATCGGCCACGGCCGGGATAAACCCATCGGTCCGATAACTGGCCAGGCAATCAATGGCCTGGATGCGGATCTTGTGCGTGCGGGCGGCTTTGATCAGCTCCATGAAGTTGTATTGCCCCAACGGATCGGTGCCCATGCCGTTATCGAGGCTCTGCAGGTAGCGCCTGAGCGTCTCGGGCATTTCGCCGCTTTCGAAGAAGCTGTCCAGGGCTGCCTGGTGAAAGTCGCGCAGCAGGTGCTCGCAGTACAACGTCTTGACGTTTTTCTGCGCCAGTAACTCCATGTGCTCGATCAGCAGTTGTTTGCTGCCCACGCCGCTGTGGGCTTCGCCGACCACGATGCCACGGCCATCCTCCAGCAGTGCCTCCAGCCAGGTTGCCGTGGGGGCCTTGGCTGGCACCGAGGGAATGGGCGGGCGATTGGCTGCACGGAACCGACGCAGGAAGGCCACCGCATCCTTGAACAGTTGCTGCCTTCTGCTTTTGAACGGCGCGTACGGGTCGGCGCCGTTGTCAAAGAGGTTCACGCCCTCGTCGCTCAGGGCATATTTTGCAGTGCCCGGTCCGGCGGCGGCATTTTCCAGGGGGGGACGCAGGTCTGGCGGTATTTCATAGGCGATGGCCGGGCTTTGCACCGTCGGCACCGGTCGGCGGCCAGGCACCCGGTTCAGGAGTTGCCCGGCGCCGCCTTTCAGGCCAAGCCTGGGCAGCACTTCCCATTCGCCTTGTGCGTTGAAGCGCACCGGGATGGCTTCCGAGAAGGAGAAGGGTTTTTCAGGGTTGATGATTGCCCAATGTCCGCCGCCATTGACGTCATTGATGTACTGCACGTAATACGGCGTGTCGTTGAGCAGGATCGCCGCCGCGGGGTTGGATTCCAAGCGATAGATGCCTTGATACCGGCCGGGCTCGCTGACCGGGTTGCGGCCTTCGAGGATTTCATTGGCTTCCCACGATGGGGGGATTTCTGGCCGTAGGCTGGCTTCCACCGCGCCGGTGGGAATGGCCGAAGGTGCCAGGGCTGCGCCTGACTCGACCGTGGTTTCTACGGCAGCCTGCACGGCCGGGCGCTCCAGCTCTATTGTGGGAACCAGCGTCTTGGCCGGCGGCAGGCCTTTGAGCGTGAGGCCGTTTGCGCGCAGGGCGCCGCGCAGCTCAGGCAGCGTCTTGTAGACAGCCCCGTTGAGCCTTGGGAAGGCATCGCGATCAATGAAATAACCGGCGTCCGAGTGCTGGATGCGGTTGTGTACCAGGTTGTTCAGGCGGTTGCGGTGAATAAGCGTCAGCTCATCACGGGTTTGTTGCATGACGCAGTCCCCAGGTGAGCTGAGGGTTCTTTCAAGGTCTCTCTGTTCAAAGATGTAGGGGTGTATTTGTTCGCTCTCACGCATGGGCACTTGCAGGGAAAGGTCGGTGTCCAGCGCATCGAGTGGGGGTTTCTCCTGATCGAACGCTGATAGGTTATTCACCTTGGGGCCATAAGTGATCTTGATCTGGCTGCCTTCGCCGCCGAGTTCCTCGGTAACGCGCAGACTGGTCCCGCCGTTTATTTCGCTGATGCCGGCCGCGCCTCTGAAGGTGTTGGTGTTTTCCGGCCCCGTGAGCACCACCCATTTGCCGACGCCGTTTTTGGCTTGGTCGAGGCGCAGGATTTCACTGGTGACGAAGTTCTTCGACATTTGCTCATCCATGGCCGACCCCTTGGGCAGGTAGTTGGCCAGGCATTCGCTGGCCTGGATACGCACCTGGTTGTCGCGGGCGGCGTGCAGCAGTTCCAGGGTGTTGAAGCGGCCCATATTGGTCGGGTCCAGCTCGCGTAGATACTTGCCCAAGCGGTCGGGCATGACGCCACTGCGAGCGAAGGTGTCCAGGTCCAACTGATGCAGGTCGTTGTAGAACCTGTGCAGGTACAAGGTCTTGACGCCTTGCTTGGCCAGGTTGGGCATTTGCTTGATCAATAGATAGGTACTGGCGACCCGGTTCGGGCTCTCGGCGATGACCAGGCCCTTGGCATTTGCCAGGCTTTTTTCAATCAGTTGCTCGGGACTCATGCCTGGCGTGATGGCAGGCAGTGCCGGCCGCTCGGGCAGGGTGCTGGCGAAGAATGGCCGGGAGAAGAAATTGCGCGCGCTGCTGAGGATTTTTGCCCGCATGGGGTTGATGAAGTAGTCCGAGGTGCTGAAACTGCCAGCTTCGCCCGTGGGGGTGATGATCGGCTTAATGTAGTCCGGCCCGCCAGACATGGCGAGGCCGATGTCGAAACTGCTCTGGTTCTTCAGGTCAAAAGGGGTCGGTAGGCTGGAGGACGGGTTTCTAAAACCCGGCTCCCCATAGGCGCTTGGCCGGCGATAGTCGGATGCAAGTGGCGGCCGTGTACTCGTGGTCGGGGTGTCCATGGGGCTGCCGCCGCGCATCGCCTCGGAGGGGCGCAGCACCCGCTCCCATTCGCCCTCGGCATTCAGGCGTACGGGCAGTGAGCCGGTGCTGGCATGCGGGTTCAACGGGTCGATGATGGCCCAGGTACCGCCGCCGTTCACGTCCGCTTCATAACGCACGTAAAACACGGCGTCCTTGAGCTTGATCAGGGTCGAAGGGTTGGCATTGATGCGGTAGATCTGTTCAAAACGTCCGCCTTCGGTCATCGCCGTGGCACCGTCCAGCCCTTGCAGGCGCCGCCAGCTCGACGGTATTTGCCCCAGGCCGTCGCCGGGCAGTTGGGGCAATGCGGGTGGCGCCGGCACGGAAGGGCTTGCAGGTTCGGCAGTCTCGGGGTTCAACGCCTCGTCGTACTTGGCCATCTCGGCCGCTTCCGCCGCGTCGACGTCGGCACCCACTTCGGCGATGGGCCCGGGCCCATGCAGTGCTGCCAGGTTGAACAGCGTATCGATCGCGCTGAACACCGAACCTTTCACCCCGGCCTTGCGCTCGGCACTGGTTCGGCCATTGACCGCCTGGTCGATGTTCAGGGCCAGGTTAGCGATGCTGGCACCCAGCACCGGCAAGGCTACCGGCCAACCGATGACGGCCAGCGGCCCGAATATCTTGAGGCCGGCACTCAGGTAACCGATCCAGATTTTTTTGCTCAGTTGCGCATTGGTGGTCAGCAACTGCTCGGCTTCGTCATACATCGCTGCGCGGGTGCGGTCCCGCAACCAACTGAAGGCGTCCGTGGTGACCGCCTGGTTCTTCTGGTTGATCATGTGATGATCCGACTTGCCCCAGGTCTGCACCAGGCGATTCATCAGGTCAGTGATGCCGTCGGTCATGGCCTCGCGGTCAGTCAGGGAGAAGTGGCAGAGGAACAGGTCACGGGTCTTTTTGTCATCCATGATCCCGAGCATCCACCAGTGCAATTGCGCGGCGGTCTCGAACACTTTGAAGGCTTGCTGATCACCCGGCACATAGAGTACTTGTCGCCCGGCTGTGTCAGTGATGCGCAACAGGTTGGTGGCGACATGGCCGTCCAGGTCGAGGGCGGCGACCTGCGCATCGGCGCCTGGCGCCAAGTCGGTTTGCAGCATGGCCAGGCTGACCGGCCAGCTCAGGTGCGGGGCCACGGCAGTGATGCAAGTGTGGAAGTCTTCGGCGCTCAGATGCTTGAGTTCGAGGGCTTGCACCGCCTTGCTGAGGAAATTGCATTTGGCTTGGGTGCGGAAGGCGTCGGCGTGGTCCCGCCAGAAACTGTCGAGTTTGTCGCGGTAGAGGTCGCTGAACTTGAGGGCCCAGAAGTCCTTGAGCACTTCGTTGGCATGCAGGCGCACTTCATTGGTTTGATTGAAGTCGCCGTATTCCGGACCTTTGGTGTAGAAACCGCCGTACAGGTCCAGCAGGTCGGCGTTGTCATAGTCGGTGGCGCGGAACCGATGAATCACTAACTCGGTCAGGGTCGTCGATTCGTAGGGTTTTTCCAGGACATGTTCCCAGCCGGTAAAGGTCAGCGAACTGCTTTGGGCAGCCTTGAAGCGGTGGTAATAGACTTCGTCCGGGTCAAGGCTCTCGATCCCGTGTTTTTTCAATATGCCGCGGGCGGTTTCGTGAGCCGTATCGTGCAGGCTGGGGCAAGCCAGGATCACGCGTCCGGCCAGGGCCTTGAGGGCTGCCTTGTCGGCGGCGTTGGGCAGGGTGCGGGTTTCGCTCGAACTCATGGGAGTGCTCATCCTTCAAAAATGAAGGGCGAGATTCCCCCAGGCCGGCGTGGGGAGGGCGCTACATAGTTAGGCTAACGGGCCGTGCTCAGCGCCGTGCGATATCCGAAAAGTAGAACTTGTCCAACGTATGGCGCGACTCGGTGTACTCGAACTGCCGCCCGTCCTGCAAGAACGTCTGGTTACTCACCACGATTACATGACTTTGCCCGTCGAGGTCCAGGTGCGCCTGGTCATCTTTGCTGCGCGGCAGTGCCTCGATGGTGCGCTGTGCATAGCTGATCTGCAGCTGCAGCGTCTGCTCGATAAACGCATAGATCGACTGTTCGGCGATCTCGCGATCCAGGCCGGGAATCAGCTCGGCGATGAAATGGTTGATGTCGAGGATTACCCGTTTGCCGCCGATGCGTCGTACCCGCTTGATACGGGTGATCAGTGTGCCTGGCTCGGCCTCGAAGTGTTGCAGCAGTGGCCCTTCCAATGGGAGCTGGGTGAATTCAACCACCTCGGTGCGTACGTCATTGCCCAGGTCGGCGTGGGTCTCATGGAAGCTGACGATACCGCCCAGCTGGAACTCGATCGGGTTGGGCGACAACACAAAGGTGCCCTTGCCATGGATCTTTTGGGCAAAGCCACGTTCCTGCAACTGCTCGATGGCGCGTCGCACGGTACCGCGGCTGGCTTGGTAGGCGTCCATCAGCTCGGTTTCGGAGGGCAGGCGCGTACCGCGTTGCAGACGTTCGGTGGTGATGCTGGCAAGCAGATCCGTATAGATCTGGTTGTATTTGCTCATGAGATGGCTCTATGCCCGGCTTGCATTCAAGGCAGGAACCTTAGTGGCAGAGGTGGGGTTTGTCCATTGGGCAGCCCTATAGCCAGAGGAAAAATCTGACAGGAAGTTCGCATTTATAAACAAAAGTGTAACTCGTACAGACGAGTTGTTGATTTAACTCGTACAGACGAGTACTTTTGCCCTCGGCGTGCTGCCAACGACTGCCACCCATAAAAACAATCACAGTGGAAAACGAGCATGAGCCACGACTATCCGACTATCGCCCGCGAGATTCTCGAAAACCTCGGTGGGCGCGACAACCTTGAGCAAGCTGCCCATTGCGTGACCCGCCTGCGCCTGGCGCTCAAGGACCCGAGCCTGGTCAACAGCAGTGCGTTGAACCAGGTCGACCTGGTCAAGGGATCGTTCTTTACCGGTGGCCTGTTCCAGGTGGTGATTGGCCCCGGCGAAGTGGAAAGGGTCTATGCCGCCTTGCGTGAACAGACCGGTCTCGCCGCGTCCACCATCGCCGATGTCAAGAAGGCCGGTGGCGAAAAGGTCAATGCCTTGCAACAGTTGGTGCGGGTATTTTCCGATGTGTTCATGCCGATCCTGCCCGCGCTGATCATTGCCGGCCTGTTGATGGGCGTGAACAACCTGATGGGGGCCAAGGGCATGTTCATTCAGGACATGACCTTGCTGGAGGCCTATCCGAACCTGGATGGCCTGTGGAACCTGATCAACCTGATGGCCAATACCTCGTTCGTCTTCCTGCCCGCGCTGGTGGGCTGGTCGGCGGCCAAGCGGTTCGGCGGCAGTGAAATCCTCGGCATCGTGCTCGGCCTGATGCTGGTGCACCCCGACCTGCTCAACGCCTGGAACTACGGCAAGGCGGTCGCCGGGCTCGATGGGCAGAGCCTGCCGTACTTCGACATCCTGGGCTGGTTCCAGATCGAGAAAGTCGGCTATCAGGGCCAGATCCTGCCGATCCTGATGGCCGCCTATGTCATGAGCGTGATCGAGAAATACCTGCGGGCACGAGTGCCGAATGCCATCCAGTTGCTGGTGGTGCCAATCACCACCATCGTTGTCACCGGTGTCCTGGCGCTGGCGATCATTGGCCCGGTGACCCGCCACCTCGGCATCCTGATTACCGAAGGCGTGGTCACGCTGTTTGAGCTGGCGCCGATACTGGGCGGCTTGATCTTCGGCGTGCTCTACGCACCGCTGGTGATCACCGGCATGCACCATATGTTCCTGGCCGTGGACCTGCAGCTCATTTCCACCCAGGGCGGCACCTTTATCTGGCCGATGATCGTCATGTCCAACCTGGCCCAGGGCAGTGCGGCATTGGGGGTGTTCTACATGAGCCGCAATGCGCGGGAAAAAAGCATGGCCTCGACGTCGGCGATTTCCGCGTATTTCGCCATCACTGAGCCAGCGATGTTCGGTGTCAACCTGCGATACAAATTTCCGTTCTACGCGGCACTGGTGGGGTCTGCCCTTGGCTGCATCTTCCTCTCGCTGAACAAGGTCCAGGCCTCGGCCATCGGCGTCGGCGGCCTGCCCGGGTTTATCTCGATCATCCCGCAGTACATCCCGGTGTTTGTGATCGGCATGGCCGTCGCGATCGTTGTGCCCTTTGTGCTGACCTGTGTGTTGAGCATGAAGATTATCCGGCCTGGGTATCGGGTCGCCTGATCCAACGCCATCGGGGGCAAGCCCCCTCCCACAGGGGAATGCATTTCAAATGTGGGACGGGGCTTGCCCCCGATGAGGCCCTCAAAGCCAGCACACAATTAATTGAAGGAACCCCACCATGCAAAACTGGCAACACTCGGTGATCTACCAGATCTACCCCAAAAGCTTCCATAGCCACGCGGGTAACGCCACCGGTGACCTGCTGGGCATCGTGGACAAGCTCGACTACCTGAAATGGCTGGGCGTGGATTGCCTGTGGATCACCCCGTTCCTGCGCTCGCCGCAACGCGACAACGGCTACGACATCAGCGACTACTACGCCATCGATCCCAGCTACGGGACCATGGCCGACTGCGACCTGTTGATCAGCGAGGCGGCCAAGCGTGGCATCAAGCTGATGCTCGATATCGTGGTCAACCACACCTCCATCGAGCACGAGTGGTTCCAGCAGGCGCGCAGCAGCCTCGACAACCCTTACCGCGACTTCTACATCTGGCGCGACCAACCGAACAACTGGGAATCCAAGTTCGGCGGCTCGGCCTGGGAATACGAAGCGCAGACCGGCCAGTACTACCTGCACCTGTTCGACCACACCCAGGCCGACCTCAATTGGGACAACCCCAAGGTGCGTGCCGAAGTGTTCAAGCTGATGCGCTTCTGGCGTGACAAGGGCGTGGGCGGTTTCCGCCTGGATGTGATCAACCTGATCTCCAAGCCCGCCGACTTCCCCGAAGACAACAGCGACGGCCGCCGTTTCTATACCGACGGCCCGAATGTGCACGCATACCTGCAGCAGATGCACCGCGAAGTCTTCGAAGGCCATGACCTGATCAACGTCGGCGAGATGTCGTCCACCAGCCTGGAACACTGCATTCGCTACTCGAATCCGGCCTCGAAAGAGCTGTCGATGACCTTCAACTTCCACCACCTGAAAGTCGATTACCCCAACCTGCAGAAGTGGGTGAAGGCCGACTTCGATTTCCTGCAACTCAAGCAGATTTTCTCCGACTGGCAACTGGGCATGCAGGCCGGTGGCGGTTGGAACGCGCTGTTCTGGTGTAACCACGACCAGCCGCGGGTGGTCTCGCGCTTTGGTGATGACGGCGAATACCGCGTGGTCTCGGCCAAGATGCTCGCCACGGCGCTGCACTTCCTCCAGGGCACGCCGTATGTGTACCAGGGCGAGGAACTGGGCATGACCAACCCGGGCTTCGACAAGATCGAACAGTACCGCGATGTGGAAACCCTGAACATCTTCCGCCTCAAGCGTGATGCCGGGGAGTCCGAGGCGTCGAGCATGGCGGCGATCATGCAGAAATCCCGCGACAACGGTCGCACGCCGATGCAGTGGAGCAGCCAGGCCAATGCCGGTTTCAGCCGTGGCGAGCCCTGGATTGGCATTGCTGCCAACGCTGCGCAGATCAACGTTGAAAACCAGCTGGATGACCCGGATTCGGTGCTGCATCACTACCGCGCCCTGATCGCCCTGCGGCGCCGCGAACCGCTGATCCAGGAAGGCATTTACCGCCCACTGCTGCAAGACCATCGCCAGGTCTGGGCGTACCTGCGCGAAGGCCATGGCGAGCGCCTGCTGGTGCTCAACAACTTCTACGGCACGCCGTGCGAAATCCAGCTGCCCGACCAGGTGATCAATCCGTCGAGCGCGCAGCGGCTGCTCATCAGCAATTACCCCGATTGCCCGGCGCGCACGAGCACGGTGGTGTTGCGCCCTTACGAATCGTTTGTGCTGCATCTCAAGGACTGAGCCGCCTCTACCGGTAATCGCGTCACGCAACAAAGTAAGAAAAAACAATAAAAATAAAAGGAGCGCTTCATGAAAACAACCATAAAACTGGGCCTTATAGCCTCGTGTCTCGCTGTACCGTTTGGCGCCCAGGCCCTGGAGTTCGCCGGTTACTTGCGCAGCGGCGCGGGCACGTCTACAGGCAGTGGCAAGCAGCAATGTTTCCAGCTGCCGGGGGCGCAAACCAAATACCGCTTGGGTAACGAATGCGAGCAATATGCCGAACTGGAACTGCGCCAGGACCTGCTGACGTTCGATGACGGTTCGGTGCTCAGCGTGGATGCCATGGCCTCCCTCTACAACAAGTACGACCGCTCCCTGAAGTTCCAGGGTGAAAACAACGGCTCGGCGCGCATGCCGCAGATGTATGCGCAATGGTCCAACCTGCCCGGTCTCAACGGTGGTTCGCTGTGGGCCGGGCGGCGTTACTACAAACGTAACGACATCCATATCTCCGACTTCTACTACTGGAACCAGAGCGCCACCGGTGGCGGTATCGAGGACGTGCTGATCGGCGGCTTGAAATACAGCTACGCCCTGTCGCGCAAGGACAACCTGTACCAGAAGGAATACGCCACCCGCCACGACTTCAACGTAGCAGGCTTCAACACCAACCCGGGCGGCGAGTTGGAGCTTGGCCTGAGTTATATCGCCAAGGCCGGTGGGCGTGATACCAACAGCGGTTGGGCGCTGACCGCGCAGCATGTGCAAACCGCGTTCCTGGGCGGCAAGAACAAGTTTGCCTTGCAGTACGGCGAAGGCCCAGGCACCGGGCTGGGCTACACCGGCAATACCCGGTTGGACAAGAGCAGCAAAAGCTACCGTGCCGTGGAGTTCTTTGACTGGCAGGTGACCCCGCGTTTCGGCGGGCAAGTCCAGGCGGTGTACCAGAAGGATGTACGTGCGGGGCGTCAGGACCAGAACTGGATGTCCCTGGGTGTACGCCCGGCGTATGCCATCAGCGAGCAATTCAAGCTGGTCGCTGAACTGGGTCACGATCAGGTCGAGGCTACCGGCGGTACACGCAAGCTGAGCAAATTCACGTTCGCGCCGACCTGGTCGCCCAAAGGCCCGGAATTCTGGGCGCGGCCGGAAGTGCGGTTGTACTACACCTATGCCAGCTGGAACCAGGCGGCCAAGCGCGCGGCGAATGAACTCGCGGCGGGCTCGGCGTTATCCGATACCGGCGCCTATGGCACGGCACGGCATGGTTCGAACATGGGCGTGCAAGTCGAATACTGGTGGAAATAACCGCGAACTAATGTGGGAGCGCGCAAGCCCGCTCCCACATTTGATCTGTGCCATCCCACCCAATGATTTTTACAGAACAACCCAACAGGTGAAGTCATGACCCCATCTCAACCCCTGGAACTGCTGGCGCCCCTGTCCGGGATGCTGCTGGCGCTGGATCAGGTACCCGACCCAGTGTTTTCCAGCCGCGTGATCGGCGACGGCCTGTGCATCGATCCCACCTCGCAGACGCTCTGCGCGCCGCTGGCCGGGGTGATCAGCAATATCCAGGACAGCGGTCATGCGGTGAGTGTCACCGACGACAACGGCGTGCAGGTGCTGTTGCATATCGGCCTGGACACCGTGAACCTGGCGGGTCAGGGCTTCACTCGCCTGGTTGAGGAGGGACAGCGGGTGGAAGCCGGGCAGCCGCTGATTGAGTTCGACGCCGACTATGTGGCACTGCATGCACGTAGCCTGCTGACCCTGATGCTGGTCGTCAGTGGCGAGCCATTTGTGTTGCTGGTGCCCGATCAGGGCGCCGTCGAGGAAGGCCAGCCACTGTTACGAGTGTCCCCCGGGCAAGCGTCATCGGAAGCCGATGAAGAGGAGGGCGATGCGCTGTTCTCCAAGCCCCTGACCTTGCCCAACGCCAACGGTTTGCACGCTCGCCCAGCGGCAGTGCTTGCCCAGGCGGCGAAAGGGTTCAGTTCAAGCATCTACCTGCACAAGCAAACCCAGAGCGCGAATGCCAAGTCGCTGGTGGCGATCATGGCGCTGCAGACGTCCCGGGGAGACAGCCTGCAAGTGAGCGCGGCGGGCACGGATGCCGAGGCGGCGATCCAGGCGCTGGTCGCGTTGTTGCTGGACGGCTGTGGCGAGACGGTGGCGGCGGTCGAAGTAGTCAAGCCTGCCGCGCCGGTGTCATCGGCAACCTTGATGCGGGGCGTGTGTGCATCGCCAGGCTCGGCGTTTGGGCAGGTCGTCCAAGTGGCCGAACCGGCGCTGAATATTCCTGAAGCCGGTGCCGGCGAAACCTTCGAGCGTGCCGCATTGGCGCGAGGCCTGCGGACGGCAGCCGAAGCGCTGCAAGCCTTGCAAGCCAAGGCTGCCGGCAGTGCCCAGGCCGAAATTTTCCGCGCCCACCAGGAATTGCTCGAAGACCCGACCCTGCTGGAGCAAGCCCACGGCCTGCTCGCCCAAGGCAAGAGCGCCGCCTTTGCCTGGAACAGCGCCACGCTGGCGACGGCGAAACTCTTCGAAGGCTTGGGCAAGGCGCTGCTCGCCGAGCGTGCGGCGGACCTGGCCGACGTCGGCCAGCGCGTGCTCAAACTGATCCTGGGTGTTCCCGAACGCTCATTGGACCTGCCTGAATGCGCCATCCTGGTCGCCGAACAACTGACACCCTCGCAAACCGCCGGCCTGGATACCAGTAAAGTGCTGGGTTTCGTCACCGTTGCCGGTGGGGCTACCAGCCACGTGGCCATCCTCGCTCGGGCGCTCGGCCTGCCGTCCATTTGCGGGGTGCCGGCTCAAGTATTGGCTCTGGCCAACGGCAAACGGGTACTGCTTGACGCCGATAAAGGCGAGCTGCACCTGGAACCGGACCTGGCTGAAATCGAACAACTGCAAGCGGTTCGCCAGCAGCAAAAGCTGCGGTTGCAGCGTGAAATCGCACAGGCATCCCTGGCGGCAATCACTCGCGACGGCCATCACGTCGAAGTCACGGCCAACGTCGCCTCGCTGCAGGAAGTCGAGCAGTCCCTGACCCTGGGCGGTGAAGGCGTGGGCCTGCTGCGTTCGGAGTTCCTCTACCTGGACCGCAGCCGTGCCCCGAGCCCGGAGGAACAAGCCGGCACCTACAGCGCCATCGCCCGTGCCCTTGGCACCGAGCGCAATCTGGTGGTGCGCACCCTGGACGTGGGAGGCGACAAACCCTTGGCCTATGTGCCGATGGAAAGCGAGACCAACCCGTTCCTGGGTTTGCGGGGTATTCGGCTGTGCCTGGAACGCCCCGAACTGCTGCGCGAACAGTTTCGCGCGATCCTCGCCAGTGCGGGCTTGGCACGGCTGCATATCATGCTGCCGATGGTCAGCCAGCTCTGCGAGCTGCACCTGGCGCGCCGGATGCTCGAAGAAGAAGCGCTGGCGCTCGGGCTCACCGAATTGCCCAAGCTGGGCATCATGATTGAAGTGCCTTCGGCGGCGTTGATGGCGGATGTGTTTGCGCCCCATGTGGATTTCTTTTCCATCGGCACCAACGACCTGACCCAATACACCCTGGCCATGGACCGCGATCACCCGCGCCTGGCCAGCCAGGCCGACAGCTTCCACCCCGCTGTGTTGCGCCTGATCGCCAGCACCGTCAAGGCGGCCCACGCCCATGGCAAGTGGGTGGGCGTGTGTGGTGCGCTGGCCTCTGAACCATTGGCGGTGCCGGTGTTGATCGGACTTGGCG
The DNA here is from genome assembly GCF_059134095.1 of Pseudomonas sp. FBCC-B545. Lineage (NCBI taxonomy): Bacteria > Pseudomonadati > Pseudomonadota > Gammaproteobacteria > Pseudomonadales > Pseudomonadaceae > Pseudomonas > Pseudomonas sp. FBCC-B545. The sequence continues at coordinate 1,143,850 of NZ_CP101441.1, forward strand.
TGGATGAACTGTCGGTCAGCGTGCCGCTGATCCCGAGCATCAAGGCCACCGTGCGCGAACTGGAACTGGTCGACTGCCAACTCATCGCCCGCCAGGTGCTGGGCCTGGAAGAAGCCGGCCAAGTGCGTGAGGCCCTACGCCTGTACCACGCGGCCACCGTTGAAACCTCACCTGTCATGGAGCACTGAGCATGTTCGAGAAATTGCAGCGGGCATTCTGGAAAGCCCTGACCCCGGACCTGATTGCCGAGACGCTTGAAGCGCCGACCCCCAGCCTGTTGGCCGCCGATGTGCTGAGTGCCTTGGGCGGCGCCGAGAATCTCAAGTCACAACAGCGTGTGGCGCTGACGCGGGTGAGGGTGCAGTTGCAGGATGCGGGGCGGTTGGATGAGGCGGCGTTGAAGGCGGCGGGTGTAGCAGGCGTGATGGTGTTGTCGGGCGGCGTAGCCCATCTAATCACCGGCCTCTAAGTCAAGCGCAGATCAAAATGTGGGAGGGGGCATGCTCCCGATGGCGGACTGTCAGTCACCACATGCAGTGACTGACCCCCTGCTATCGGGAGCAAGCCCCCTCCCACATTGGTATTCAGTGTTCTTATAATTGCGGGCTGTCCTGCGGCGGCTTGGTCTTGTCCACACCCGGCACATGCAGGTTGCCTTCCACCACCTGGTCGCCTTCCAGCTGCGGCTGGGTCACCCAGGTAAGGATGTCGTAGTAACGCCGGATGTTCGCCACAAAGTGCACCGGCTCGCCGCCCCGGGCGTAGCCGTAGCGGGTCTTGCTGTACCACTGCTTCTGCGACAGGCGTGGCAGCATCTTCTTCACGTCCAACCACTTGTTCGGGTTCAGGCCTTCTTTCTTCGCCAGCAGGCGTGCGTCTTCCAGGTGGCCGGTACCCACGTTATAAGCGGCGAGGGCGAACCAGGTGCGGTCGGGCTCGGCGATCTTGTCGTCCAGTTCATCCTTGATCTTGGCCAGGTACTTGGCGCCGCCCATGATGCTCTGCTTGGCATCCAGGCGGTTGGACACGCCCATGGCCTGCGCGGTGTTCTGGGTCAGCATCATCAGGCCGCGCACGCCGGTCTTGGAGGTAACGGTCGGCTGCCATAGTGACTCTTGGTAACCGATGGCTGCCAGCAGCCGCCAATCGACCTTTTCAGCCTTGGCATAGGCGCGAAAGTGCTTCTCGTACTTGGGCAGGCGCTGTTGCAGGTGCTGGGCGAAGGTATAAGCGCCCACATAGCCGAGTACATCGACGTGCCCGTAATAGCGATCTTTCAGACGCTGCAGCGTGCCATTCTTTTCGACCTTGTCCAGGTAGCCGTTGATCTCATTGAGCAGGCTGTTGTCGTCGCCGGCGGCCACGGCCCAGCTCTGGTGGCTGGCATTGCCGAGGTCGAACGCCACGCGCACGTTGGGAAAGTACACCTGGTTCATCGCCACTTCGTTGGAGTCCACCAGGGTCAGGTCGATCTGCCCCTCGTCCACCATGCGCAGCAGATCGACTACCTCAACGGCGTCGGATTCTTCGTATTCGATTGCTGGATTCTGCTTTTTCAACGCCGCCAGTTGCTCGGCGTGGGTGCTGCCCTTGAGCACCATGATCTTCTTGCCCACAAGGTCAGCGGCATTGGTCGGGCGCGATTGGCCGTTGCGATAAATGATCTGCGGGGTCACTTCCAGGTATGGGTGGGAAAATCGCACCTGCTGTTGGCGCTGTTCGCTGCTGACCAGGCCGGCGGCGGCAAGTACCGGGCCGTTGGGTTTACCCAACTGGTTGAACAGGTCGTCGAGGTTATCGGCGGTCTCGATTTCCAGCTTCACGCCCAGTTCGTCAGCAAAGCGCTTGACCAGTTCGTATTCGAAACCGGTTTCACCGTTGCGGTCCTGGAAATAGGTGGCCGGGCTGTTCCGGGTGACCACCCGCAATACGCCATCCTCCTTAATTCGCTCGAGGGTGCTGGGTTTGTCAACACAGGCACTGAGCATCAGGAAGAGCAAGGTGGCGACGAGCCATTTGACCCATCGCGGGCGCAAAACGGTTGGGGAGAACATCTGCGCAGTATACGCAAACGGCCCACGGCGCCATATCTCGACAGCGGCGCACTTGTCTGCTAGCGCCGCTCAAACTGTGCTGCAGCCCGCAGAAACGCGGCTTGGCGAGCGATTGTGACGGTTAAAATAACTGCGCCCAACGCCGTGGATAACGCCACGATCGCGTGCAAACCCTGCCAACTGACGTTCGGCAGCGGCCACCGGTAGCGTTTCGGGTGCCGTTGGCGAAGGTTTACGCTAGAATGCACGGCCTCAAAGCACACCCCCTTCCGAGGCTGTCCCGAAGATGTTGATCCTGCGCGGCGCTCCTGCCCTTTCTGCCTTTCGCCACAGCAAACTCCTTGAGCAACTGAGCCAGAAGGTTCCAGCTGTTACAGGCCTTTATGCTGAATTTGCTCACTTCGCCGACGTAACCGGCGTCTTGACCGCCGACGAACAGCAAGTGCTGGCACGCCTTCTGAAGTACGGCCCAAGCGTTCCCGTGCAAGAGCCGACCGGCCGCTTGTTTCTGGTTCTGCCGCGGTTCGGCACCATCTCGCCCTGGTCGAGCAAGGCCAGCGATATCGCCCGCAACTGTGGCCTGGACAAAATCCAGCGCTTGGAGCGTGGTATCGCTTTCTATGTCGCCGGCCAGTTCAGTGATGCCGACGCCGAGCTGATCGCCAGCAGCCTGCACGACCGCATGACTCAGATCATCGTCGGCCAGCTGGAACAGGCTGCCGGCCTGTTCAGCCACGCTGAACCCAAGCCGCTGACCGCGATTGACGTGCTTGGCGGTGGCCGCGCCGCCCTCGAGAAGGCCAATACCGAATTGGGCCTGGCCCTGGCCGAAGACGAGATCGACTACCTGGTCAACGCCTTCAACGGCTTGAAGCGCAACCCCCACGACATCGAACTGATGATGTTTGCCCAGGCCAACTCCGAGCACTGCCGTCACAAGATCTTCAACGCCAGTTGGGACATCGACGGCCAGAGCCAGGAAAAAAGCCTGTTCGGCATGATCAAGAACACCTACGTGATGCACAGCGAAGGCGTTCTGTCGGCTTATAAAGACAACGCCTCGGTCATCGTCGGCTCCGTCGCCGGCCGCTTCTTCCCGGACCCGGAAACCCGCCAGTACGGCGCGGTGCAGGAGCCGGTGCACATCCTGATGAAGGTAGAGACCCACAACCACCCGACCGCAATTGCCCCGTTCCCGGGCGCAGCCACCGGTTCGGGTGGCGAAATCCGCGACGAAGGCGCAACCGGCCGTGGTGCCAAGCCAAAAGCTGGCCTCACCGGTTTCACCGTATCCAACCTGCAGATCCCAGGCTTCGAACAGCCGTGGGAAGTGCCGTACGGCAAGCCTGAGCGCATCGTCACCGCGCTGGACATCATGATCGAAGGCCCGCTTGGCGGCGCCGCGTTCAACAACGAATTCGGGCGCCCGGCGCTGACCGGTTATTTCCGTACCTTCGAACAGTCCATCACCACCCCGCGTGGCGATGAAGTGCGCGGTTACCACAAGCCGATCATGTTGGCCGGCGGCATGGGCAACATCCGCGAAGAACACGTCAAGAAAGGCGAGATCCTGGTTGGCTCCAAGCTGATCGTACTCGGCGGTCCGGCGATGTTGATCGGCCTGGGCGGCGGTGCGGCTTCCTCCATGGCTACCGGCACCAGCTCGGCAGACCTGGATTTTGCTTCCGTACAGCGCGAAAACCCGGAAATGGAACGCCGCTGCCAGGAAGTCATCGACCGCTGCTGGCAGTTGGGTGACAAGAACCCGATCAGCTTCATCCACGACGTCGGCGCCGGCGGTTTGTCCAATGCTTTCCCGGAACTGGTCAACGATGGCGACCGCGGTGGCCGCTTCGAACTGCGCAACATTCCAAACGACGAGCCGGGCATGGCCCCGCACGAAATCTGGAGTAACGAATCCCAGGAACGCTACGTGCTGGCCGTCGGCCCTGAAGACTTCGCACGCTTCCAGGCCATCTGCGAACGCGAGCGTTGCCCGTTTGCCGTGGTCGGCGAAGCGACTGCCGAGCCGCAGCTGACGGTTACCGATAGCCACTTCGGCAACAGCCCGGTAGACATGCCGCTGGAAGTGCTGTTGGGCAAGGCGCCGCGCATGCACCGCTCGGCCGTGCGCGAAACCGAGCTGGGCGATGATTTCGACCCAAGCACGCTGGAGCTGGCCGACAGCATCGAACGCGTGCTGCACCACCCGGCCGTAGCAAGCAAAAGCTTTTTGATCACCATCGGCGACCGCACCATCACTGGCCTGGTGGCCCGTGACCAAATGGTCGGCCCATGGCAGGTGCCGGTGGCCGACGTTGCCGTCACCGCCACCAGCTTCGACGTCTACACCGGTGAAGCCATGGCCATGGGCGAACGCACGCCGCTGGCTCTGCTGGACGCACCCGCGTCGGGCCGCATGGCCATTGGTGAAACCCTGACCAACATCGCCGCCTCGCGCATTGGCAAGCTGTCCGACATCAAGTTGTCGGCCAACTGGATGTCCGCTGCCGGCCACCCGGGTGAAGATGCGCGCCTGTACGACACCGTCAAGGCTGTCGGCATGGAGTTGTGCCCGGAACTGGGCATCACCATTCCGGTGGGCAAGGACTCCATGTCCATGGCCACCCGTTGGAACGAAGATGGCACCGACAAGAGCGTTACTTCTCCGCTGTCGCTGATCGTTACCGGTTTTGCACCGGTCACCGACATCCGCCAGACCCTGACCCCGCAACTGCGCATGGACAAGGGCACCACCGACCTGATCCTGATCGACCTGGGCCGTGGCCAGAACCGCATGGGCGCCTCGATCCTGGCGCAGACCCATGGCAAGTTGGGCAAACAGGCGCCGGACGTCGATGACGCCGAAGACCTGAAAGCCTTCTTCGCCGTGATCCAGGGCCTCAACGCCGACGGTCACCTGCTGGCTTACCACGACCGCTCCGACGGTGGTTTGCTGACCAGCGTTGTCGAGATGGCCTTCGCTGGCCACTGCGGCCTGAACATCGTGCTCGACAGCGTTGCCGAGGATGCTGCGGAAATCAACGGCATCCTGTTCAACGAAGAGTTGGGCGCTGTGATTCAGGTGCGTCAGGACGCTACCCCTGATGTACTCGCCCAGTTCAGCGCTGCCGGCCTTGCCGAATGCGTGGCGGTGATTGGCCAGCCGATCAACAACGGCGAAGTCAATATCTCGTTCAACGGCGACACGGTCTTTACCGGTCAGCGCCGCTTGCTGCAACGCCAGTGGGCCGAGACCAGCTACCAGATCCAGCGCCTGCGCGACAACGCCGACTGCGCCGAGCAGGAATTCGACGTGATCCTGGAAGAAGACAACCCGGGCCTGAGCACCATGCTCAGCTTCGACGTCAACCAGGACATCGCCGCGCCTTACATCAAGAAGGGCATTCGCCCACAGGTTGCCGTACTGCGTGAGCAGGGCGTCAACGGTCAGGTGGAAATGGCCGCGGCGTTCGATCGCGCCGGTTTCAATGCGATTGACGTGCACATGAGCGACATCCTCGCCGGTCGCGTTGATCTCAACGAGTTCAAAGGCCTGGTGGCCTGCGGTGGTTTTTCCTACGGCGACGTGCTGGGTGCCGGTGAAGGCTGGGCCAAGTCGGCCCTGTTCAACAGCCGCGCTCGCGACGCGTTCCAGGGCTTCTTCGAACGCAACGACAGCTTCACCCTGGGTGTGTGCAACGGTTGCCAGATGATGTCCAACCTCAGCGAACTGATCCCGGGCAGCGAGTTCTGGCCGCACTTTGTGCGCAACCGTTCCGAGCAGTTCGAAGCCCGTGTCGCCATGGTGCAGGTGCAGGAGTCCAACTCGATCTTCCTGCAAGGCATGGCCGGTTCGCGCATGCCCATCGCCATCGCCCACGGTGAAGGCCATGCCGAGTTCGCCAGCGAAGAAGCCCTGCTTGAAGCCGACCTGTCCGGCACCGTGGCCCTGCGTTTCGTCGACAACCACGGCAAGGTCACCGAAACCTACCCGGCCAACCCGAACGGCTCGCCACGCGGCATTACCGGCCTCACCAGCCGCGACGGCCGCGTGACCATCATGATGCCGCACCCGGAGCGCGTATTCCGCGCCGTGCAGAACTCGTGGCGCCCGGAAGAGTGGAACGAAGACGGCGCCTGGATGCGCATGTTCCGCAACGCTCGCGTGTGGGTGAACTAAGGCCGTGTACAAGCTCGCCTTCTTCGTGCCCGACAGCCATGTGGAGACGGTGAAAACCGCCGTCTTCGCAGCCGGCGGCGGGCGCATCGGCGACTACGACCACTGCGCCTGGCAAGTGCTGGGCCAGGGCCAATTCCGCGCGTTGGACGGCAGTCAGCCGTTTATCGGGCAGGTGGGGCAGGTTGAAGTGGTTGAGGAGTGGAAGGTTGAGCTGGTGGTGGCGGATGAGTTGATTGTGGCTGTTGTGGCTGCTCTCAAACTTAGCCACCCGTATGAGACTCCAGCGTATGAGGTGTGGCAGTTGGCGGATTTTTGATTGGCTGGCTGCATAAACAAGAAACCCGCTGGGCCAGTTTGGTCAGCGGGTTTTTTGTTGTCTGTCAGGGCCTCATCGGGAGCAAGCCCCCGATGGCTTCGGCCCATGCGCCGCAGACCTTTCCGACAAACCTTTCAGGTTGTCCGTCGGAACTCGCACAACTAACCTTCTCGAGTCGCTGCCAATTCAGTGACCGGGACTGCAAGCCTGAAAAATCACTAGGAGCCTATTCCATATGGAGTTTAATGATGATCAGCGACAACTTGCTAACTGGTTCAATCTCATCTCAAGCCGAGTCCCGCCAAGCTGGTGATTCACCGTCCGACCAGATCTTCACCGTACTACCCAGTCTGAACACCGAAACCCTACTCGCCAACGCCTCCCAAGACCTGGCATCCGTGCAGGCACTGGCGGGTAATCTGGCTTTTGATATCGACGGCCCCCAGCGTGATGCCGTGCTGGGGATTCATCGGATGGTTGAGGGCATCCAGTTGATGGTGGATCGGGTGCTGGATTTAGTTGAGGTGTCTGAGCAGAAGTAATCAGGCGCCTGTGAGGGCCAATCGGGAGCAAGCCCCCTCCCACATTTTGAACGGCGAACACATTTCAAATGTGGGAGGGGGCTTGCCCCCGATGAGGCCAGAAAAGCCACTACAGCTCTAAACCCTGGCGCCGACCTCACTGACCAACCGTTCCAACGCCTCACCCAACCCGGACGCCTTGTCACCAATCAACAAGTGCCAAACACCGCTTTCAAGTTGACTCACACCCTGGCAACCCAGCGCAGTGAGCTGAGCTTCTGACAATCCCGAATCATCCCCCAACTCCACCCGCAACCGGGTCATCGCCACCGCTTCCAGCTGGCGCACATTCCCTCGGCCACCTAGCGCATTCAGCCATTTTTCGGCCTCGTGTACATTCACCGCCACCGGCTTATCCACAGGCGCGACCGCTACAGGCGCTGCGGCAACAAACCCCGGCATCGCCAAGCGGATTTCATCAGCAATGCTGTCGGCCATCGGCCCGACCACCACCTGCAAACTGCCACCGTTGCCCGGTCGAACGACAGCCATGGCGCCCAGCGCTTTCAACTCTGCATCCACCGCCTTGTTGCGGTCCACCATGTCCAACCGCAGCCGCGTGGTGCAGGCGCCCACACTCAGCAAATTCTCTGCACCACCCAACGCCTGGATATAAGCCGTCGCCCGCTGGTTATCGCTCATTGCTTCAGCCTGCACCACCTGGATATCTTCCCGGCCCGGCGTCTTCAGATTGAAGCGGCGGATGCAGTAGCTGAATACCGTGTAGTAGATCACCGAGTAGGCCAGGCCCACCGGTACCACCAGCCAGCCATTGGTGGACTTGCCCCAACCCAGCACCATGTCGATAAAGCCGCCGGAGAAGGTAAACCCAAGGTGAATATTGAGCAGGTTGGTCACGGCCATCGACAGGCCGGTCAGCAGCGCATGCAGCAAGTAGAGGAACGGCGCCAGGAACATGAACGCAAATTCAATCGGCTCGGTCACCCCGGTCAAAAACGAGGTCAGCGCCATGGACAGGAAAATCCCGCCCATCACTTTACGGCGTTCCGGCAACGCATTGCGGTACATCGCCAGGCACGCAGCCGGCAGGCCGAACAGCATCACCGGGAACATGCCGGTCATGAACTGGCCGCCTTTCGGGTCGCCGGCGAAGTAGCGGGTCAGGTCGCCGGTCACCACCGCGCCGGTGACCGGATCGGTAAAGCTGCCGAACACGAACCACGCCATGTTGTTGAGGATATGGTGCAGGCCAGTGACGATCAGCAAGCGGTTGAACACGCCAAACACGAAGGCGCCCAGGCTGCCGCTTTCCATCAGCAACACGCCGAAGCTGTTGATGCCGTGCTGAATCGGCGGCCAGATCAGGCCGAAGATCACGCCCAGGCCCACCGCCGAAAACCCGGTGACAATCGGCACAAAACGTCGTCCACCAAAGAACGCCAGATACTCCGGCAGCTTGATGTCCTTGAAGCGGTTATACAGCCCGCCCGCCATCAGGCCACTGGCGATACCGGCGAGCATGCCCATGTTGATGGTGGTATCCATCACCTTGAGGGTCGAGATCATCACCAGGTAGCCAATTGCCCCGGCCAGGCCGGCCGTGCCGTTGTTGTCGCGGGCAAAGCCCACGGCGATGCCGATGGCGAAGATCAGCGCCAGGTTGGCGAAGATCGCCTGCCCGGCGTCATGCATCACCGCGATGTTGAGCAAGTCGGTGTCGCCCAGACGCAGCAAGAGGCCGGCGATTGGCAGGATCGCAATCGGCAGCATCAGGGCGCGGCCCAGGCGTTGCAGGCCTTCGATAAAGTGTTGGTACATGGCGTGTCTCCCTATTCTTGTTGTTTTCAGCTCAGCGGCCAGTGGTGTTGACAGGCTTGGCGAACAGCCTTGGCGCTGCTCAGGTCGAGCAGCTCAAGGCTCAGTTGCCGGCATTGCGCCGCGTCCAGGTGGCGGACGCGGTCCTTGATTTCGCCGATCTGCGGCGGGCTCACCGACAGCTCGCTGACCCCCAGGCCGACCAGTACCGGAGTGGCCAGTGGGTCGGACGCCAGGGCGCCACACACGCCGACCCAACGCCCCTGTTTCGCCGCACCCGCACAGGTCTGGGCAATCAGCCGCAGCAGAGCCGGATGCAGGGCGTCGACCCGGGCGGCTAAGCCTGCGTGGTCGCGGTCCATGGCCAGGGTGTACTGGGACAGGTCATTGGTGCCGATGGACAAGAAGTCCGCATGCTTGGCCAACTGCTCGGCCATAAGCGCGGCGGCGGGCACTTCGATCATCACGCCCAGCTCGGGGCGTTGCGTCAGCTCCAGCTCCACGCACAGTTCATCCAGGCGCTGGCGAATCTGCAGCAATTCATCCACTTCGCTGACCATCGGCAGCAGGATGCGGCAACGCGCCAACGGCGAGACCTGCAGCAGGGCGCGCAGTTGCTGGTCGAGCAGTTCGGGGCGCACCTGGGCCATGCGGATACCGCGCAGGCCCAGTACCGGGTTGGCCTCGACGGGCAGCGGCAGATAGTCGAGCTGCTTGTCGCCGCCCACATCGATGGTGCGGATGATCACCGACTTGTCGCCCATGGCATCCAGCACGGCTTGATAGGCCTGGCGTTGCTCTTGTTCATCCGGCGCGGTACGGCGGTCGACGAAGAGGAATTCAGTGCGCAGCAGGCCGACGCCATCGGCGCCGTTGTCAAACGCCACTTGGGCTTCGGCGCTGGAGGCGACATTCGCCGCCACTTCAACCGTCACGCCGTCGGTGGTGCTCGCCGGTTGCCGGGCTTGGGCCTGTTGCTGTTGGCGCCGCTGTTTCTGCGTTTCGCGAGTCTGGTGAACTTCGGCATGACGCGCTTCGCTGGGGGCCAGTTCCAGGCGGCCGTTGGAGGCATCGAGTACCACCCGTTGGCCTTGAGGCACATCGAGCACTTCATTGCCCAGGGCGACGAGACACGGCAGGCCTTTGCCCCGGGCCAAAATCGCCACATGGGAGGTCGCACCGCCTTCGGCCATGCAGATGCCTGCCGCCTGTTGCGCGCTCAGTTGCAGTAAGTCCGATGGCGTCAGCTCATGGGCGCTGACGATCGCCCCCGCCGGCAATTCGAAGTGCCAGGCTTCACCCAGCAACGCACGCAGCACCCGTTGTTGCAGGTCGCGCAGGTCATTGGCACGCTCGGCAAACAGTGGTTTGCCCAACGCCAGCAGCACGGCGCATTGGGCCTGGATCGCATCACGCCAGGCATGGGTGGCGGCGCTGCCTTGTTCGATGGCAGCGGTGGCTGCGTCGAGTAATGCCGGGTCTTCCAGCAGGGCGAGGTGGGCGGCGAAGATCTCTTCCTCTTCGACGTTCTTGCGTTGGCGCGCCTGGCCCAGCGTATTGCGGATTTCGCCGCGCACTTGCTCAAGGGCGGCATCCAGGCGTTGCAGTTGTTCGTCGACGCTATGATTGCCGCTGTCTTGCGGCAGTTCGATGCCCGTGAGGCGGAACAATGGCCCACATACCAGACCGGGTGCCGCGCATACGCCTTGCAGCACATCGGCTTCGGTATTCGCCCGGCGTGGCGTGGCAACGACCGGCGCGTGAGGCTCCTCGTGGATCGCCACGGACAGCGCAGCGACCAGTGCCTGTAACGCCGCCTCGCCATCCTTGCCACGACAGGTCACCCGTACCTCGTCACCTTCGCCAATACCCAACCCCATCAGGCCGATCAGGCTGTCGCAAGCCGCGGTCTTATCACCGAAGTGCAGCTGCGATTGGCTGCTGAAGCCCTGGGCAGTCTTGCGGATCAGCGCGGCAGGGCGCGCATGCAAGCCGCCACGATGGGTGATGCGTACCGTGGCGCTCACTTCTGCGACCGAGTTATCCACAGCGGTTTGAACCGGCGCGGATGTGCGCAGGGCAATGCGCATCAGCGCTTCACCGACCTTCACCGTCTTGCTCGCAATCGGTTGCAGCTCGAAGTGCTCACTGTTGGTCAGGATGATCAGGCTCACCAGGCTTTTGCACTGGCGCGCAATACGGTCCAGATCAAACTGCACCAACGGCTGGCCCTCGCTCACCCGTGCGCCATCCTTCACCAGCAAGGCAAAGCCTTCGCCATTGAGCTCCACGGTGTCGATGCCCACATGCATCAACACTTCGGCACCGTTGTCGGCACGGATGGTCAGCGCATGCCCGGTGCGGGCGACATGGATGACCACGCCGTCACAGGGCGCGTGCAGGCAATCATTCAGCGGGTCGATGGCCAGGCCATCGCCCATGGCGCCGCTGGCGAACACTTCGTCGGGAACGTTGCCCAGGGCCAGCACCGGCCCGCTTAAGGGGGCGCTGAGGGTCAGTACATTATTGTTGTTGGACATGGGCACGGTACTCATCAGGAAAACGCCACTCAGTGAGTGCGGGTGACTTTGCTCAGGTGACGCGGCTGGTCCGGGTCCATGCCCCGGGCGACCGCCAGGCCGGCGGCCATCACGTAGAAACTCTGGATCGCCAGGATCGGGTCCAGGCTCGGGTGTTCGGCGCGGCTCAGGGTCAGGTCACGTTCAGCGATATCGTCCGGCGCGGCCAGCAACACGCGGGCGCCGCGTTGGCGCATATCGGCGGCCAGGCTCAACAGGCCGGGCTGCTCGGCGCCGCGTGGGGCGAACACCAGCAGTGGGTAATTTTCGTCGATCAAGGCCATCGGCCCGTGGCGCACCTCGGCGCTGCTGAAGGCTTCGGCCTGGATCGCCGAGGTTTCCTTGAGCTTGAGCGCAGCTTCCTGGGCGATGGCAAACCCGGCGCCGCGGCCGATCACCATCAATTGCTGGCAGCCGCGCAGGGCCTCGATAGCTTGAGTCCAATCCTGCCTGGCGGCTTCACGTAAGCCGTCGGGCAGCGCCTGGCAGGCTTGAAGCAACTCGGTTTCCTGATTCCAGTGGCCGATCAATTGTGCGCTGGCGCTGAGGGTGGCGATAAAGCTCTTGGTCGCGGCCACGCTTTGTTCCGGGCCGGCGCACAACGGCACATGGAATTCACAGGCGGCTTCCAGCGGCGAGTCTTCGGCGTTCACCAGCGAGATGCTCAGGGCGCCCCGCTTGCGCAACAGGCGCAGGCTGTTGACCAGGTCCGGGCTCTGCCCCGACTGGGAGAAACCAAACGCCACCTGGCCGCTGACTTTCATCGGCGCCTGCAGCAGGGTCACCACCGACATCGGCAACGACGCCACCGGGATGCCCACATGCTGCATGGCCAGGTAGGCGAAGTAACTGGCGGCGTGGTCGGAGCTGCCGCGGGCGATGGTCATCGCCACTTGCGGCGGCTGACGGCGCAGGCGACCGGCAACTTCTTTCAGCATGGGATTCAGGCGTTGCAGTTGTGCCGTAACGGCGTCGCAGGAGGCCAGGGCCTCTTCAAGCATTTTTGAAGTCAATGGTGTCTCCTTCGACCATTACGTCGGTAAGTGTCAGGTCGCGGTCCAGGCGCACGCAGTCGGCAAAGCTGCCGGGTTGCAGACGGCCACGTTCTTCCAGGCCCAGGTAGTCCGCAGGAAATTGCGACAGGCGCTGTGAGGCTTCGCTGATCGGCAGGCCGATTTTCACCAGGTTGCGCAGCGCCTGATCCATGGTCAGGGTGCTGCCGGCCAGGGTGCCGTCGGCCAGGCGTACGCCACCCAGGCATTTGGTCACGGTGTGGCTGCCCAGCTTGTATTCGCCGTCGGGCATGCCGGCGGCGGCGGTGGAGTCAGTGACGCAGTACAGGCACGGGATCGAACGCAAGGCCACGCGAATGGCGCCGGGGTGTACGTGGAGCAGGTCCGGGATCAGCTCGGCGTATTGGGCATGGGCCAGCGCGGCACCGACGATGCCGGGTTCGCGGTGATGCAGCGGGCTCATGGCGTTGTACAAATGAGTAAAGCTGGTGGCGCCGGCGGCGAGGGCGGCGACGCCTTCTTCATAGCTGCCCAGGGTGTGACCGATCTGCATGCGCACGCCGCGTTGGCTGAGGGCGCGGATCAGGCCGTCATGGCCGGCGATTTCCGGGGCGATGGTGATTACCCGAATCGGCGCCAGGCGCAAATAGGCTTCGACTTCGGCCATCAACGCGGTGTGGGCGAAGTTGGGTTGCGCGCCGAGTTTGCCCGGGTTGATATAAGGGCCTTCCAGGTGCACACCGAGCACCCGCGCACTGCCGGCAGGGCGTTGCTCGCAGAAGTTGCCGAGTTCACTGAGGACCCGGGAGATTTCATCCACCGGAGCAGTCATGGTGGTGGCCAGCAGCGAGGTGGTCCCAAAGCGCACGTGGGTGCGGGTAATGGTCTCGAATGCCTGCGCCCCTTCCATGATGTCGGCACCGCCACCGCCGTGCACATGCAGGTCGATAAAGCCTGGCAGCAGGTAGGGCAGGTCGTTGTCAGCCGGGTCGCAAGGCGTGCCTTCGATGGCAGCTACCTTGCCGTGCTCGTGCACCAGGCGGCCGCGAATCCAGCCACTGGGCGTGAGGATATTGTCTTCTGGCATGGGCAGTTCCCTAGAGTCGCAATTCAGCGGAATAGTCATGGCGACGCAGCTCTGCGACAAAGTCGTAGTAGTCGTTGCGGCAGTAGGTGTCGGTGATTTCAATCGGCGTGTTGTCGGCGGTGTAGCCCACGCGGGTCATCAGCAGCATGGCGGTGCCGGGGGCGATGCCCACCAGCTTGGCGAATTCGTCCGAGGCATTGATTGCCTGGATATGTTGCAGGGCGCGCACGATGGGCTTGCCGATACCTTCCAGGTATTCGTACAGCGAATTGCCGATGGCTTGCGGGTGTGGCAACACCGAGGCGGGCATGGCGGTCATTTCAATCGCCATCACCGTGTCATCGGCTTTGCGCAAACGCTTGAGGCGCGCCACTTTGTCGGTGGGCGACAGGCACAGGCGGATCAGCTCTTCGTGGGTCGGCGGGGTGATGTCGCGCTCCAGCCACTGTGACGTGGGAACAAAGCCCTTGAGCCGCAGCATTTCGCTAAACCCCGACAAGCGCGACAAGGGTTGTTCCAGGCGCGGTGTGATGAAGGTGCCAGAGCCTTGGCTGCGTCGGATCAAACCCTGGGCAAACAGCACTTCCAAGGCTTTGCGGGCGGTGACCCGCGAGATGCTCAACTGCTCGCTGAGAGCGCGTTCCGACGGCAGGGCCTGCTCGGATTTCCACTGGCCGGCGTGGATCGCCGCTTCAAGGTTGCGGGCCAGTTGCAGGTACAGCGGCGTGGATTGCTTGTCGTCGGGGCGCAGCGTCAGGATGGGGTTCATCTGTGAAGTTTCCGATGCGGTTATTGGAGTGTTGTCGCCCGGTAATGGCCGGAAATTAATACCACTTAAATACCATGTCAATGCTACCAAAACGGTTCGAACCCCGGTTTCAGGGCTCTTTAATGGGGCTTGGTATCAAGTGGTATTAGAGAGGTCTTTGTGTCGCGCACAAGTGCGCTGTCCCGCGCGGTGAACTGGTATTCACCGGCAGGCGCTGCTGGAGGCAGGAATTATTTTCGAATTAATTTACGAACGGTACGAGATTACGGCCGGATCTCGATCAGGGTGCCGTCCTTGACCAGGTTCCAGACTTCACGCATATCCACATTACGCATGCCGATGCAGCCGTCGGTCCAGTCCAGGGTGTGGAACCACTGCTCCGGGTAGTCTTCTGTGTCGGGGGTGCCGTGAATCATGATCATGCTGCCCGGTTTCACCCCTTCGCGGCGGGCGCGGGCGGCGTCGCTGATGTTCGGGTAGGAGATGTGCATGGCCAGGTTGAAGCGGTCGCTGGTCTTGCGCCAGTCGATCCAGTAGAAACCCTCGGGGGTACGGCGGTCGCCTTCGATCAGCTTGTGGCCCTTGGGGTTCTTGCCCAGGGAGATGCGATAGGTCTTGAGGGGCTTGCCGTCGTTGATCAGTTGCAACTGGTGGGCAGACTTGAGCACCAGGACTTTCTCGACGGTTTTACCGCCGAGCGTCTCCACCGTGGAAGCGGGGGACAGCGTGGCGAACGACAGGCAGATAAGAACAAGCAACCAACGCATTGAAACGGTATCCCTGATAAAGGTGCTGCCTGGAAGGTTATTTGGCTGGGCGTGTCATCGGTGGCACCGACTCGCTGCGCACCGGGAACAGCTGCTGCCGGCGGTCCGCGAAGAAGCATTCTAAGGTACGCCCGACGGTGCGGAAAGCCAGCTCGGACCACGGGATATCGGCTTCATCGAACAGCTTCACCTCAAGGCTTTCGGGGCCTGCGGCAAAGTCCAGGTCGATCAGCTCGGCGCGGTAGAAAATGTGCACCTGGCTGATGTGCGGCACATCGATCAGGGTATAGATGCTCAGGTTACGCACCCGGGCACAGGCTTCTTCCAGGGTTTCACGCATGGCCGCCTGTTCCACGGTCTCGCCGTTTTCCATAAAGCCTGCGGGCAGGGTCCAGTAACCCAGGCGCGGCTCGATGGCACGGCGGCAGAGCAGTACTTGATCGCCCCACACGGGCACGGTGCCGGCGACGATATTGGGGTTTTGATAGTGAATGGTCGAACAGTGATCACACACAAAACGCAGGCGTGCGTCGCCTTCGGGAATACGTTGGGTAACCGGTTTACCGCACTGGCTGCAGAAATTCATGCTGGGGTTCCTGGAGAATGGGCACATCTTGGCTTGGTGCCGGGCGTTCCTGCAAGTTGTCGTTTCGCGACATGCACCGGGTTTTGGGCTTGGGCGCCCGCACGCTTTGGTGCATGATGCAAGGTAGCCAACAGACCGAGATGACTCATGCTGGACGAGCTACTTCGCCGGGTAAGCAATCACACCCCTCACACCTTGGAAACTGACGGGCGTTTCCCCGAGGCCGCGGTACTGGTGCCGATTACCCGCAGTGACGAACCTGAGCTGATCCTGACCCTGCGCGCCAGCGGCCTGTCGACCCACGGTGGCGAAGTGGCCTTCCCTGGCGGGCGCCGCGACCCTGACGACCCGGACCTGATCTTCACCGCCTTGCGCGAGGCCGAAGAAGAAATCGGCCTGCCACCCGGGTTGGTGGAGGTGATCGGGCCATTGAGCCCATTGATTTCCCTGCATGGCATTCGCGTAACGCCCTACGTGGGCGTCATTCCCGATTACGTCGAATACCTGGCCAATGACGCCGAAATCGCCGCCGTCTTCAGCGTACCCCTGGAGTTTTTCCGACAGGACCCACGCGAACATACCCACCGGATCGATTACCAGGGCCGCAGTTGGTATGTGCCCAGCTACCGGTTCGGCGAATACAAGATCTGGGGCCTGACGGCGATCATGATTGTCGAGCTGATCAATCTGCTCTATGACGACGCCAAGATCAGCCTGCACCAGCCGCCCAAGAGCTTCATCAATATCTAAGCCATCGCTTGAATGGCGAGCCGTGAGGAAAAACCATGAAATACCGCCTGGGCGACGCCCGTGTCGAGACCCATCCCAACAGTTGGGTAGCACCGAATGCCACGCTGGTAGGCAAGGTCAAGCTGGAGGAGGGTGCTAACGTCTGGTTCAACGCGGTGTTGCGCGGCGACAACGAGCTGATCCTGATCGGCAAGAACAGCAACGTGCAGGACGGCAGCGTGATGCACACCGACATGGGCTACCCGCTGACCCTCGGCACCGGCGTGACCATCGGCCATAACGCCATGCTGCACGGCTGCAGCGTCGACGACTACAGCTTGATCGGCATCAACGCCGTGATCCTCAACGGCGCCAAGATCGGCAAACATTGCATCATCGGCGCCAATTCGCTGATCGGCGAAGGTAAGGAAATTCCCGATGGTTCGCTGGTGATGGGCTCGCCTGGCAAAGTCGTGCGTGAGCTGACCGAGGCGCAGAAACGTATGCTCGAGGCCAGTGCCGCGCACTATGTACATAACTCGCAGCGCTATGCCCGAGACTTGGTTGAGCAGGAAGAATGAGTGCGGTTGAACGGCCTGTTGCCTCGCCGTGCGTGAGTATCTGCGCGTTGGATGAGGACGATATCTGTACTGGTTGCCAGCGTAGTGTGGACGAGATTACGCGTTGGAGCCGCATGGATAACGCCGAGCGGCGGGTGGTGTTGGGGTTGTGTCATGAGCGGGCGGTGGCCAGTGGGATGGTGTGGATGACGCCCAAAAGCTCGGGTGCCTGATCTATTGCTATCGGGAGCAAGCCCCCTCCCACACTTGAATGTGTTCACAGATCAAAATGTGGGAGGGGCGGTGCGACGGTTCGACTTGCCCCCGATGAGGCCCTCCCAGACGACATATGTCTAATTGTGAAGTACCCTGTGTCCCTTGTTCACAGGTCATTCATCCATGTTTTTCCTGATCGCCTACATCAGCAGCGTCGTGCTGATCAACTTCGCCTTCTCCACCGCCCCGCACCTGGATGTGATCTGGTCCGCCTGGGGTGGCCTGGTCTTCATCCTGCGCGACATGGTGCAAACCCGCTTCGGCCATGGCGCAATCATCGCCATGCTGGCGGCGCTGGTGCTGTCGTATATCACCTCCGACCCATCCATCGCCCTGGCCAGCGCCACGGCGTTCGCAGTGTCCGAATGCATCGACTGGCTGGTGTTCAGCATCACCCGGCGCCCCCTGCATGACCGCCTGTGGATAAGTTCGGCGCTGAGCATTCCCCTCGATACGTTTATCTTTTTCGGCCTGATCGGCGCGCTGACGCCGGCGGTGGCGGGCACGGCGCTGGTGTCGAAGTTCGCCGGGGTCACGGTGGTGTGGTTGATCATGGCTTGGCGCCTGCGCAAGCGTGCCGTCGCCAACTGAGGCCAATTCTTGCAGTTCATGTAAAATGCCGGCCTTTCTCCCCATGATCCGCTCCCCTGAGGACCTGAGATGACCCGAATCGGAACTCCATTGTCGCCAACCGCGACCCGCGTTTTGCTGTGTGGCTGCGGTGAGCTGGGCAAGGAAGTGGTAATCGAGCTGCAACGCCTGGGCGTTGAAGTGATTGCCGTGGATCGCTACGCCAACGCGCCAGCCATGCAGGTGGCGCACCGTAGCCATGTGATCAACATGCTCGACGGCGCCGCTCTGCGTGCGGTGATCGAGGCGGAGAAGCCGCATTTCATCGTGCCGGAAATCGAAGCCATCGCCACTGCGACCCTGGTGGAATTGGAAGCCGAAGGCTTCACCGTGATCCCGACTGCGCGTGCCGCATCACTGACCATGAACCGTGAAGGCATCCGTCGCCTGGCCGCCGAAGAGCTGGATCTGCCGACCTCGCCGTATCACTTCGCCGACACCTTTGAAGACTACAGCAAGGCCGTCCAGGACCTGGGTTTCCCCTGCGTGGTCAAGCCGGTGATGAGTTCGTCGGGCAAGGGCCAGAGCTTGCTGCGCAGCGCTGATGACGTACAGAAAGCCTGGGACTACGCCCAGGAAGGCGGGCGTGCCGGTAAAGGCCGGGTGATCATCGAAGGTTTTATCGACTTCGACTACGAAATCACCTTGCTGACCGTGCGCCATGTCGGTGGCACCACCTTCTGCGCCCCGGTCGGTCATCGTCAGGAAAAGGGCGACTATCAGGAATCCTGGCAGCCACAGGCCATGAGCCCGATTGCCCTGGCCGAGTCCGAACGAGTTGCCAAGGCAGTGACCGAAGCCCTGGGTGGCCGTGGCCTGTTTGGCGTGGAATTGTTCATCAAGGGCGATCAGGTGTGGTTCAGCGAAGTGTCGCCGCGCCCACATGACACCGGTTTGGTCACACTGATTTCTCAGGACCTGTCGCAGTTCGCGCTGCACGCTCGCGCCATCCTCGGCCTGCCGATCCCATTGATCCGTCAGTTCGGGCCTTCGGCGTCGGCGGTGATCCTGGTGGAAGGGCAATCGACCCAGACGGCGTTTGCCAACCTGGGCGCGGCGTTGAGTGAGCCAGATACGGCATTGCGCCTGTTTGGCAAGCCAGAAGTGAATGGCCAGCGCCGCATGGGTGTGGCACTGGCGCGGGATGAGTCGATTGAAGCGGCTCGTGCCAAGGCGACCCGGGCTTCCCAGGCAGTGGTGGTAGAGCTCTAAAAGCATCGGGGCAAGCCCCCTCCCACACTTGATCCAGTTCACTGAGTTAGATTTGTGAATACATTCAAATGTGGGAGGGGGCTTGCTCCCGATAGCGGTCTATCAGCCCACGCGATTCAAATCATTATCCCGCGTCTCTTTCAGGCACAGCACTGCAATCAAACTCAACAACGCTGCCGCCGACACATACCCTCCGACATAACTGAGCCCACCCATCGCCACCAGCTTGGTCGCGAAGAACGGTGCTGCAGACGCCCCGACAATCCCGCCCAGGTTATACGCCGCCGAAGCACCGGTATAACGCACACGCGTCGGGAACAACTCCGGCAGCAGGGCACCCATCGGTGCGAAGGTCACACCCATCAGAAATAGCTCCAACGCCAGGAACAGCGCCACGGCCCAGGTCGAGCCGTGGGTCAGCAGTGGCTCCATGGTAAAGCCCGAGAGAATCGCCAGGATCGCCCCAACGATCAGCACCGGCTTACGTCCATAACGATCACTGGCCAGCGCTGCCAGCGGCGTCGCCAAGCCCATGAACAGCACGGCAAAGCACAGCAAACCGAGAAACGTCTCGCGGCTGTAGCCCAGTGTGGAAACGCCGTAGCTCAGGGAAAACGCCGTGGTGATGTAGAACAGCGCGTAGCACACCACCATCGACGCAGCGCCCAGCAGCACCGGCAGCCAATGTTGGCTGAACAGTTCCACCAGTGGCACCTTCACCGGTGCTTCTTTGGCTACGGAGTTGGCGAATACTGGGGTTTCATGCAGCTTCAGGCGTGCATACAGGCCCACCATCACCAGTGCGGCGCTGAGAATGAACGGAATGCGCCAACCCCAGCTGCGGAACTGCTCGTCATCCAGGCTCATGGCCAAGATCAGGAACAAGCCATTGGCCGCCAAAAAGCCAATCGATGGGCCCAATTGCGGGAACATGCCAAACCAGGCGCGCTTGCCTTTGGGCGCATTCTCGGTCGCCAGCAATGCCGCGCCGCCCCATTCCCCGCCAAGGCCCAGGCCCTGGCCGAAGCGCAATACGCACAAGAGGATCGGTGCCCAGGCGCCGATGCTGTCGTAGCCCGGCAGCAAGCCGATCAAGGTGGTGCACACGCCCATCAGCAGCAGCGAGGCCACCAGCGTGGATTTACGCCCGATACGGTCGCCGAAGTGGCCGAACAACGCCGAGCCCAGCGGGCGGGCGATAAAGGCGATGCCGAAGGTCAGGAACGAGGCCAGCATCTGCGCCGTACCGGAACTCTGGGGAAAGAACACCGGGCCGATCACCAGTGCGGCAGCCGTGGCGTAGATATAGAAATCGTAGAACTCGATGGCGGTGCCGACGATGCTCGCCGTGGCCACACGGGCGGTCGAATTGGTAGGGGCGGCGGTCGCAGCCTCTTGGTAGGTGGTGCTCATGGCAGTATCCCTGACGGTCATTGCGCGTTTGGACGCGGATTATTATTGGTCGAACACCCATGGATCAGGGCTATGCGCGGAGCGGCTCGGGATGGGAGCAAACACCGGTCGGACATGATGAAGCGGTGCCTGGACGCGCTGAGTGCGGGTAGCACGCGGTCGGGCGGGGGCTTGGGTAAGCCGCAGGGATTATAGGAAGGGGTTTGGAATTACAACAAGTGGCGGGAGTGCCACAAATCAAAATGTGGGAGGGGGCTTGCTCCCGATAGCGGTTTATCAGTCACCTACTGCAGTGACTGGCGCTCTGCTATCGGGAGCAAGTCGAACCGTCGCACCGCCCCTCCCACATTGGATTTGGTGTGTCAGGGATTATGCAGCGACGGGCACATGGCTGGTATGCCAGATCAGCACCTTGCTCACCCGGTTGTCCTCGGTTTCGAGGATTTCCAGGCGATAGCGGCCGATCTTCAGGCACACCGCGCAATCCGGGATGGTCTCCAGCGCCTCGGTCACCAGGCCGTTGAGGGTCTTGGGGCCATCGCTGGACAGGTGCCAGCCCAGGCTCTTGTTCAGTTCGCGGATCGAGGCGGCGCCGTCGATGATGTAGCGGCCATCGGGCTGGGCTTCGATATGCGGGTTATCCACAGCCTGGTCGCTTTCGAATTCGCCGACGATCTCTTCAAGAATGTCTTCCAGGGTAACGATGCCCAGCACTTCGCCGTATTCGTCCACCACCATGCCCAGGCGCCGCTGCTGCTTGTGGAAGTTCAGCAGTTGCAGTTGCAATGGCGTGCTTTCCGGGACGAAGTAAGGTTCGTGGCAGGCAGCCAGAAGCGCCTCTTTGGTCAGGCTGGCGTCGGGCAGCAGGTGCTGGACCTGCCGTGTGTTGAGCACCGCTTCGACCTGGTTGATATCGCTGTGGAACACTGGCAGGCGAGTGCGTTGGGAGCTGCGCAGTTGCTCGATGATTTCCTCGATCGAGTCATCCAGGTTGATACCGTCCACTTCGCTGCGCGGCACCAGGATGTCGTTGACGGTGATGTTATCCAGGGCGTGGATACCAGGCATGCCGGACATGCGGTCTTCGTCGGCTTCGGGCTGCGGTTCGTTGTCGTGGTGGGGCTGCGGCTCGTCGCTGTGTTTCACCACGCCGGCCTTGCGGGCAAACGGGCGCAGCAGCAACAGGCTGATGCCATTGAGCAGCCAGGCCAGGGGGTAAAGGATTTTCAGCGGTACACCCAGCAGGGTGTTACCAAAACCCAGCACCGCTTGCGGATGGCGGGTAGCCAGGGCGCGGGGCAGGTAGTCGGCCAGTATCAGCAGCAGGGCGCAGGAGATCAGCCAGCCCAGCCATGGGCCGTTCTGTGCCCAGGCATAGATTGCCAGCAGCGTGCAGAGGATCACCACCGCGGCACGGCACAGGCTGTTGCACAGGATCAGGCTATGGCGCGGGAAGCTCAGGCGTGCGGCTGCCTTGTCGCCCTGGCGTGTACCGGGGCGCAGGGCCAGCAGGTGTTGCTGCGCGGCTTCAATGGCGGTAAACAGCGCCGCCCATAAAACCAGCAAGGCAATTACGGCGAGCATCGGCCCTAAGGGCAAGTTGTCCATGATCGCCGCTCGTCAGATATGCAGGATGTATTCGCGAACCAGCTTGCTGCCGAAATAGGCCAGCATCAGCAGGCAGAAACCGGCCAGGGTCCAGCGGATTGCCTTGTGGCCGCGCCAGCCGAGGCGGTTGCGGCCCCACAGCAACACGCTGAACACCACCCAGGCCAGGCACGCCAGCAAGGTCTTGTGCACCAGGTGCTGGGCGAACAGGTTCTCGACGAACAGCCAGCCGGAGATCAGCGACAGCGACAGCAGGGTCCAGCCGGCCCACAGGAACCCGAACAGCAGGCTTTCCATGGTTTGCAGCGGCGGGAAGTTCTTGATCAGCCCGGACGGGTGCTTGTGCTTGAGCTGGTGGTCCTGCAGCAGCAGGAGCAGGGCCTGGAACACCGCGATGGTGAACATGCCGTAGGCGAGGATCGACAACAGGATATGGGCAAGGATGCCCGGTTCCTCGTCAATCACCTGCACGGTGCCAGTGGGCGCGAACTGCGCCAGCAGCACTGTCAGCATGCCCAAGGGGAATAGCAGCACCAGCAGGTTCTCGACTGGAATGCGGTAGCAGGCCAGCAGCGTCAGCGCGATGACGGCCGCGGCGATCAGGCTGGCGGCGCTGAAAAAGTCCAGGCCCAGGCCCACCGGGGTCATCAGGTGGGTGAACAGGCTGGCGGCATGGGCCAGCAGGGCCAGCACGCCAAGGCCGACGAGCAGACGTTTGTCCGCTTTGGTGCCTTGGGCCAGACGAGTGCCCTGATAGAGGGTCGCAGCGGCATACAAGATGGCGGCGGCGAGGCTGGGTAGCAAACTGGGTGACAAGGGGAGCATAAATCCTGATAGACAAGCCCGAAAGGCGCTGAGTTTGGCACACACCTGCGCTGCAAGAAAGACTCCCGGGCCAGACAGCGGGTGTGCATGGGCGCAGTCTTCGCTATAATCCGCGACCTGCCCACGCCGCAGGCTCGCCGAGCGCTGTTTTTAATAGCGATTTACCACAGCCTGGGCCGCCATTACCTCGGTCTATCTTAGGGCCTGAAAGGATCGCGCATGTTTGAAAACCTGACTGACCGTCTCTCGCAGACGCTGCGCCACGTTACCGGCAAGGCCAAGCTGACCGAGGACAATATCAAAGACACCCTGCGTGAAGTGCGCATGGCGTTGCTGGAAGCCGACGTGGCCTTGCCGGTGGTGAAGGACTTCGTCAACTCGGTCAAGGAACGTGCGGTCGGCACTGAAGTGTCCCGCAGCCTGACCCCGGGCCAGGCCTTTGTGAAGATCGTCCAGGCCGAGCTCGAAAGCCTGATGGGCGCGGCCAACGAAGATTTGAACCTCAGCGCCGTGCCACCGGCTGTCGTGCTGATGGCCGGTTTGCAGGGCGCGGGTAAAACCACCACCGCCGGCAAGCTGGCGCGCTTCCTTAAAGAGCGCAAGAAGAAATCCGTGATGGTGGTGTCGGCCGACGTGTACCGTCCGGCGGCCATCAAACAGTTGGAAATGCTCGCAGGCGAAGTGGGCGTGACCTTCTTCCCGTCCGACCTGAGCCAGAAGCCGGTCGACATTGCCAACGCGGCGATTAAAGAAGCCAAGCTCAAGTTCATCGACGTGGTCATCGTCGATACCGCCGGTCGCCTGCACATCGACGAAGAAATGATGGGCGAGATCAAGGCGCTGCATGCCGCGATCAACCCGGTCGAGACGCTGTTCGTGGTCGATGCCATGACCGGCCAGGATGCGGCCAACACCGCCAAGGCCTTTGGCGACGCACTGCCGCTGACCGGCGTGATCCTCACCAAGGTCGACGGCGACGCCCGCGGCGGTGCTGCGCTGTCGGTGCGTGCCATCACCGGCAAGCCGATCAAGTTCATCGGTATGGGCGAGAAGAGTGACGCGCTCGAGCCGTTCCACCCCGAGCGTATCGCTTCGCGCATCCTCGGCATGGGCGACGTGCTCAGCCTGATCGAGCAGGCCGAAGCCACGCTGGACAAGGACAAGGCCGACAAGCTGGCCAAGAAACTGAAGAAGGGTAAGGGCTTCGATCTCGAAGACTTCCGTGACCAGTTGCAACAGATGAAGAACATGGGCGGCCTCGGCGGCCTGATGGACAAGCTGCCGAACATCGGTGGTGTGAACCTGGCGCAGATGGGCAATGCCCAGGGCGCGGCAGAGAAGCAGTTCAAGCAGATGGAAGCCATCATCAACTCCATGACCCCGGCCGAGCGCCGCGACCCTGAGCTGATCAGCGGTTCGCGCAAGCGTCGGATCGCCATGGGCTCCGGCACCCAGGTGCAGGACATCGGTCGCTTGATCAAGCAGCACAAGCAAATGCAGAAGATGATGAAGAAATTCTCCGCCAAAGGCGGTATGGCCAAGATGATGCGCGGCATGGGCGGTATGTTGCCCGGCGGCGGCATGCCGAAAATGTAAAAGTTTCGAGCGGGAGTTCACTCCTGCTCCGACCCACAGGGATGTGGGATCTCCAGCAAACCCGCCGTTGGCGGGGGCTGACTCGCCGTTTTAACCGACGGCTCTATAGCAGATCTGAGTGGCACGCTGACTAGGCGCCAGAAAAAGACATTTGCAAAAGTCCGGATATTCCTTAGAATATGCGGCCTTTCGGGCACCTATGCCCGCTGTGCATTTAGATTTGCAGCACCGACTACAGGAACGATGTTCACATGCTAACAATCCGTCTTGCCCTTGGCGGCTCCAAAAAGCGCCCGTTTTACCACTTGACCGTAACCGACAGCCGCAACCCGCGCGACGGTTCGCACAAGGAACAGGTTGGTTTCTTCAACCCTGTTGCTCGTGGTCAAGAAGTTCGTCTGTCCGTGAACCAAGAGCGCGTAGCCTACTGGCTGAGCGTTGGCGCACAGCCATCCGAGCGCGTTGCAAAACTGTTGAAGGACTCGGCTAAGGCCGCAGCCTGAGCAATATGAACGCGACGCCAGCTGTTGCTGATGATTTGATCGTTATCGGCAAGATTTACTCTGTTCATGGCGTTCGCGGCGAAGTGAAGGTGTATTCCTTTACTGATCCGACTGAAAACCTGTTGCAGTACAAGACCTGGACGCTCAAGCGCGAGGGTAGTGTGAAACAGGTTGAGCTGGTCAGTGGACGCGGGAGCGATAAGTTCCTGGTCGCGAAGCTCAAGGGTCTTGATGATCGTGAAGAAGCTCGTCTTCTGGCCGGTTATGAGATCTGCGTGCCGCGCAACCTGTTCCCTGAATTGACCGACGGCGAGTACTACTGGTACCAGCTCGAAGGTCTGAAGGTTATCGATCAACTCGGGCAATTGCTGGGGAAAATCGACCATCTTCTGGAAACCGGCGCCAATGATGTAATGGTGGTCAAGCCTTGCGCTGGCAGCCTGGATGATCGCGAACGCCTGTTGCCCTATACCGAGCAATGCGTGTTGGCCGTCGACCTGGCAGCGGGCGAGATGAAGGTGGAATGGGACGCGGACTTCTAGGCGTGGCTAATTTGCGCATTGAAGTGATCAGTTTGTTTCCCGAGATGTTTTCCGCCATCAGCGAGTACGGCATCACCAGTCGGGCGGTGAAACAGGGGCTGTTGCAGCTTACCTGTTGGAACCCGCGAGACTACACGACGGATCGACATCACACTGTGGATGACCGCCCATTTGGCGGTGGCCCGGGCATGGTGATGAAGATCAAGCCCCTGGAAGATGCGTTGGTTCAGGCCAAGGCAGCCGCCGGGGAGAAGGCGAAGGTGATTTACCTGTCCCCTCAAGGCCGTCAGCTGAAACAGGCGGCGGTACGCGAACTGGCGAATGAGGAAAGTTTGATCCTGATTGCCGGTCGCTATGAAGGCATTGACGAGCGTTTTATTGAAGCTCATGTCGATGAAGAGTGGTCGATTGGGGACTATGTATTGTCTGGCGGCGAGCTGCCGGCAATGGTCCTGATAGATGCGGTTACACGACTGCTGCCTGGAGCTTTAGGGCATGTGGACTCTGCGGAGGAAGATTCCTTCACGGATGGTTTGCTGGATTGCCCGCACTACACCCGACCGGAGGTGTATGCGGATCAGCGTGTTCCCGACGTATTGCTAAGTGGCAATCACGCACACATCCGGCGTTGGCGTTTACAGCAGTCCCTTGGTCGGACCTATGAACGACGCGCCGATCTTCTGGAAAGCCGCTCGCTTTCTGGAGAAGAGAAGAAGCTGCTCGAGGAATACATCCTCGCGCGGGACGATAGTTAACAACGTATCGATGGTAGGTCCATTGACTTACCTTAGGAGCACAGCATGACTAACAAAATCATCCTTGCACTCGAAGCAGAGCAGATGACCAAAGAGATCCCTACCTTTGCCCCGGGCGACACCATTGTCGTTCAGGTGAAAGTGAAGGAAGGCGACCGTTCGCGTCTGCAAGCGTTCGAAGGCGTGGTAATCGCCAAGCGTAACCGTGGTGTGAACAGTGCTTTCACTGTTCGTAAAATCTCCAACGGTGTTGGCGTAGAGCGTACTTTCCAGACCTACAGCCCGCAAATCGACAGCATGGCCGTTAAGCGTCGCGGTGACGTACGTAAAGCCAAGCTGTACTACCTGCGTGACCTGTCCGGTAAAGCAGCTCGCATCAAGGAAAAACTGGCTTAAGTCCAGCTTCCCGATGCAGAAAAAAGCAGCCTAGGGGCTGCTTTTTTGTGCCTGAAATTTGTCTATCTGCCGGTATTTGTCCATGACCGCCCGCCTCGAAGAAATCCAGCGCCGCACCGACCTGTCCGTTACCCACGTGACCAAGGCCGTGTTCCCGCCCACCACCAACCACCACAACACCCTGTTCGGCGGCACCGCCCTGGCGTGGATGGACGAAGTGTCGTTCATCACTGCCACGCGTTTCTGCCGCTTGCCCTTGGTGACGGTGTCCACCGACCGTATCGACTTCAATCACGCAATCCCGGCCGGCTCCATCGTTGAGCTGATCGGTCGGGTGATCAAGGTCGGCAACACCAGCCTCAAGGTCGAAGTAGAGGTGTTTGTCGAGAGCATGAGTGTCGATGGCCGTGAAAAGGCGATCCAGGGCGTGTTCAGCTTTGTCGCTATTGACGCGGACAAACGCCCTGTACCGGTATTGCCTGGGTTTGCCGACTGATTACGTGGCAGTGCTGTTCTCTGGCTGAATCACGGCCAGTAAGGTCCAGCCGGCCATAGGTTTCAAGCTGCTCTGGGGCGTGACCACATGCACCCAGCCGCTGGTGTCGCGGGCAAACAGCAGGGTGGCGCGCTCTCCATGCAGTGCCTGGTACTGCTCCCAGCCGAAGCCGTCTGTGAGGTTAGTGCTATATAGCTCGGCGCCTTGGCCCAACAGGCTGGCCAGCTTGGTGTAGCTCAAGGGTTGGCTGCCCAGCAGTTGGCCGCGGTGTTCGTGGCTGGCCTTGTGTTTGTCGGTGCGGCGGTTTTCCTGGCTGCTGGCCAGGGCGAATAGGCGATGGCCGAAGTCATGGCGAAAACGCATGGTGGCCAAGGCGTTCAGTTCGCCGGAAGGCGAGAGCGCGAGCAAATGCCCCAGGCCGACCAGGTCCAGATGGGATTCGGCATGCTGGGAAGCGGGGTTACCGAAATAAGTGGGCAGCCCCTCCATGCGACTGGCGCGGATATTTTCCCAGCTCGAATCCGTCAGCAACACGCGGCTGCCCAATTGTTGCAACGCCTTGCCGAGCGCCCGCGCCGGGCCGTTTGCGCCGACAATCAGGAAACCGCTGGGCGCAGGCTCGGCGACTTTCAGCAGGCGCGCCAAGGGGCGTGCCGTGGCGCTTTGCAGCACCACCGTGCCGATGATGACTGCGAAAGTCAGTGGTACCAGCAGCAAGGCGCCTTCATGACCCGCCTCATCCAGGCGGATCGCAAAGATCGCCGACACTGCCGCGGCCACAATGCCCCGTGGGGCGATCCAGGCCAGCAGCGCGCGCTCGCGCCAGTTCAGCCCGGAGCCAAACGTTGAAAGCGCCACGTTCAACGGGCGCGCAATAAACTGGATGATCAGCAGCAAGATCAACACGAATGGGCCCAATGCGATCAAGGCATTCAAGTCCAGGCGCGCCGCTAGCAGGATGAACAGCCCGGAAATCAGCAACACACTGAGGTTTTCCTTGAAATGCAGGATGTGCCTGACATCCACGCCCTTCATATTCGCCATCCACATGCCCATCAGCGTGACCGCCAGCAGGCCGGATTCATGCATCACCTGGTTGGCAGCGATAAAGATGCCCAGCACGCCGGCAAGCGTCGCCAGGTTATGCAGATATTCCGGCAACCATTGCCGGCGCATGATCTGCCCCAGTACCCAGCCGCCGGCAATGCCGAACAGGCTGCCGCACAGGATCACACCGCCGAAGGTCAGCAGGCTATGGCTCAAACCGTCGCCCGCAGCCCGGGCAATGATGAAGCTGTAGACCACTACCGCCAGCAGCGCGCCAATCGGGTCGATGACGATGCCCTCCCAGCGCAGGATGTTGGCAATGGAGGCCTTGGGGCGTACTACGCGCAGCATGGGCACGATCACGGTCGGCCCGGTCACCAGGGTCAGGGTGCAGAACAGCAGGGCGAGCATCCAGTCGAACCCCAGCAGCCAGTGGGTGGCCAGGGTGATCACTGCCCAGGTCGACAGGGCGCCGACCGTTACCAGGCGATGTACCACACTGCCGATCTCCTTCCACTCCGAAAGGTGCAGGGTCAGGCTGCCTTCGAACAGGATCAACGCCACGGCCAGGGACACCAACGGCATTAACAGAGGGCCGAACATCTCCTGCGGGTCGAGCCAGCCCAGTACCGGCCCCGCCAAAATACCCGTCAATAACAGAAACAGGATCGCCGGCAACTTGAGCCGCCACGCCAGCCATTGGCAACCCAATGCCGCCACTCCAATGCCGCCAAAGGCCAGCAAAATCTGTTGTTCATTCATTGAAGCTTCCTGTTCCTTGAAGTAGCGGGCTATGAAAGACTAGCGACCCTTGTCACAGTTCACTAAATAATTTGCGCAAAGCCCCGTGCTGCGTCGCTTGAGAGCCCATGCCCGCCATCGACCACCCTTTGATCGACCGTTTCCTTGACGCCCTCTGGCTGGAAAAAGGCCTGTCGGACAACACGCGCCAGGCGTATCGCAGCGACCTGGCCCTGTTCAATGGCTGGTTGCAGGACAAAAACCTTGAGTTGATCAACGCCGGGCGTGAGCTGATCCTCGATCATCTGGCGTGGCGCCTTGAGCAGAACTACAAACCACGCTCCACCGCACGATTCCTGTCCGGCGTGCGCGGCTTTTACCGCTACCTGCTGCGGGAAAAGCTCATTGCGACCGATCCCACTCTACAAATCGATATGCCGCAATTAGGTAGGCCTCTTCCTAAATCTTTGTCGGAAGCTGACGTGGATGCTCTGTTGGCTGCGCCGGATCTCAGTGAAGCCATCGGTCAACGCGACCGCGCCATGCTGGAAGTGTTGTACGCCTGCGGCCTGCGTGTGACCGAGCTGATCAGCCTGACCCTGGAGCAAGTCAACCTGCGCCAGGGCGTGCTGCGGGTGATGGGCAAGGGCAGCAAGGAGCGGCTGGTGCCCATGGGCGAGGAGGCTATTGTGTGGGTCGAGCGCTACATGCGCGATGCGCGCCACGAGCTGCTCGGCGGGCGCCCCAGCGATGTGCTGTTTCCCAGCCTGCGCGGCGAGCAGATGACGCGCCAGACCTTCTGGCACCGCATCAAACATCAGGCCAAAGTGGCCGGGATCGGCAAAGCCCTGTCGCCCCACACCTTGCGCCATGCATTCGCCACCCATTTGCTCAACCACGGCGCCGATTTGCGTGTAGTTCAAATGCTGCTCGGTCACAGCGACTTATCCACCACGCAGATCTACACCCATGTGGCCCGCGCACGTTTGCAGGACATGCACGCCAAGCATCACCCACGGGGATAAAAACTGTCGGAAACGGCCCAATTTACCTGCCACAGTCTGCCCCTCGGCCCAACTGTGGTAGGCTTTGCCGGTTCGCAAAGGGGACGACCCGAGTTGGGTTCCAGATCGATATTCTGCCCCCGTCCCTGCCTCTGCCTTCAGGAGTTCCCATGCGCTTGACCCAGATTATTGCCGCCGCAGCCATTGCGTTGGTTTCCACCTTTGCCGTCGCCGATGATGCGGCCGAGCAGACCATTCGCAAGAGCCTGGCCAACCTGGCGCTCGACACCCCTATCGAAAGCATCAGCGCCAGCCCCATGGCCGGC
Organism: Pseudomonas sp. FBCC-B545; assembly: GCF_059134095.1. Taxonomy (NCBI): domain Bacteria; kingdom Pseudomonadati; phylum Pseudomonadota; class Gammaproteobacteria; order Pseudomonadales; family Pseudomonadaceae; genus Pseudomonas; species Pseudomonas sp. FBCC-B545. The sequence continues at coordinate 1,174,220 of NZ_CP101441.1, forward strand.
CTGTATGAAGTCAAGCTCAAGGGCAGCCGTGTGCTGTACGCCAGTGCCGACGGCCAGTACATCGTCCAGGGCTACCTGTTCCAGCTCAAGGATGGCAAGCCGGTCAACCTGACCGAGAAAGCCGAGCGCCTGGGCGTGTCCAAGCTGATCAACGGTATCCCGGTAGCGGAAACCGTGGTTTACCCGGCCATCGGCGAAACCAAGACCCATATCACCGTATTCACCGATACTACCTGCCCGTACTGCCACAAGCTGCATGCCGAAGTGCCTGCGCTGAACAAGCTGGGGGTGGAGGTGCGCTACGTCGCCTTCCCGCGCCAGGGCCTGGGTTCGCCGGGTGACGAGCAGTTGCAAGCCGTATGGTGCTCGGCCGACAAGAAAGCGGCCATGGACAAGATGGTCGACGGCAAGGAAATCAAGGCGGCCAAATGCGCCAACCCGGTTTCCAAGCAGTTCGCCCTCGGCCAGTCCATTGGTGTGAACGGTACACCGGCCATCGTTTTGGCCGACGGCCAGGTGATTCCGGGCTACCAGCCGGCGCCGCAAGTTGCCAAACTGGCACTGGGTGCCAAGTAAGCATTAATCGTCGAGCCTTTGACGATCATGACCCGGCGAACCGTCGACGGGTCATTAATTGAGAGCCGCAGTTGTGCGGCTGTTTTCACGGCCGACCTTGAGTCGGCCGTTTCATGGGGAGTTCTTCAGTGAAACCGGTCAAAGTAGGCATCTGTGGGTTAGGGACCGTCGGTGGCGGTACCTTCAACGTACTTCAGCGTAACGCTGAAGAAATTTCCCGCCGTGCAGGGCGTGGGATTGAAGTGGCGCAAATTGCCACGCGTTCGCCAAAGCCTCAGTACGAAACGACCGGTATTGCTATTACCAACGATGTCTTCGCCGTAGCCACCAACCCTGAAATCGATATCGTCATCGAACTGGTGGGCGGCTATACCGTGGCCCGCGAGCTGGTGCTCAAGGCTATCGAGAACGGCAAGCACGTGGTCACCGCCAACAAGGCGCTGATCGCCGTGCATGGCAACGAGATCTTCGCCAAGGCCCGCGAAAAAGGCGTGATCGTCGCGTTCGAAGCCGCGGTGGCCGGTGGTATCCCGGTGATCAAGGCGATCCGTGAAGGCCTGTCTGCCAACCGTATCAACTGGGTGGCTGGCATCATCAACGGCACCGGTAACTTCATCCTCACCGAAATGCGCGAGAAGGGCCGTACCTTCGAAGACGTACTGGCCGAAGCCCAGGCCCTGGGTTACGCCGAAGCCGACCCTACCTTTGACGTGGAAGGCATCGACGCAGCGCACAAGCTGACCATCCTGGCCTCCATTGCCTTTGGTATCCCGCTGCAGTTCGACAAGGCCTACACCGAAGGCATCACCAAGCTGACCACTGCCGACGTGAACTACGCCGAAGCCCTGGGCTACCGCATCAAGCACCTGGGCGTGGCGCGCAGCACCCCGGCAGGCATCGAGTTGCGTGTGCACCCGACGCTGATCCCGGCCGACCGCCTGATCGCCAACGTCAATGGCGTGATGAATGCGGTGATGGTCAACGGCGACGCCGCTGGCTCCACCCTGTTCTACGGCGCCGGCGCCGGCATGGAGCCGACCGCCTCGTCGGTGATCGCCGACCTGGTGGACGTGGTCCGCGCCATGACCAGCGACCCGGAAAACCGCGTACCGCACCTGGCCTTCCAGCCGGACTCGCTGTCGGCCCATCCGATCCTGCCGATCGAAGCCTGCGAAAGCGCCTACTACCTGCGCATCCAGGCCCAGGATCACCCCGGCGTGCTGGCCCAGGTGGCGAGCATCCTGTCGGAGCGTGGTATCAACATCGAGTCGATCATGCAGAAGGAAGTCGAGGAGCAAAACGGCCAGGTGCCGATGATCCTGCTGACCCACCGCGTGCTCGAGCAGCATATCAACGATGCCATCCACGCCCTGGAAGCCCTGCAAGGTGTGGTTGGCCCGGTGGTGCGTATTCGCGTCGAACACCTGAACTAACGATTTGTTCCAGGGGCCCCGTCTCTTCGGCGGCCCCTGTTCGAGAATGTTTTAGAGGAGCCAGTCATGCGTTACATCAGCACTCGCGGCCAGGCACCGGCCCTGAATTTCGAAGACGTCCTGCTGGCAGGCCTTGCCACCGACGGCGGCCTGTACGTGCCGGAAAACCTGCCACGTTTCACCCAGGAAGAAATCGCCTCCTGGGCCGGCCTGCCGTATCACGAGCTGGCATTCCGGGTGATGCGCCCGTTCGTCACCGGCAGCATTCCGGATGCGGATTTCAAGAAGATCCTGGAAGAGACGTACGGCGTGTTTTCCCACAACGCCATCGCACCCCTGCGCCAGCTGAACGGCAACGAGTGGGTCCTTGAACTGTTCCACGGCCCGACCCTGGCGTTCAAGGACTTCGCCCTGCAACTGCTGGGGCGTTTGCTCGATTATGTGCTGGAGAAGCGCGGCGAACGCGTAGTGATCATCGGCGCCACTTCCGGTGATACCGGCTCGGCGGCCATCGAAGGGTGCAAGCACTGCGAAAACGTCGACATCTTCATCCTGCACCCGCACAAGCGCGTGTCGGAAGTGCAGCGCCGGCAGATGACCACCATTTTCGGCGAGAACATCCACAACATCGCCATCGAAGGCAACTTCGACGACTGCCAGGAAATGGTCAAGAACAGCTTCGCTGACCAGAGTTTCCTCAAGGGCACACGCCTGGTGGCAGTGAACTCGATCAACTGGGCGCGGATCATGGCCCAGATCGTCTACTACTTCCACGCCTCCCTGCAACTGGGCGGCCCGGCGCGTTCGGTGTCGTTCTCGGTGCCCACCGGCAACTTCGGCGACATCTTCGCCGGTTACCTGGCGCGCAACATGGGCCTGCCGATCAACCAGCTGATCGTCGCCACCAACCGCAACGACATCCTGCACCGCTTCATGAGCGGTAACCAGTACGTCAAGGAAACCCTGCACGCCACGCTGTCGCCGTCCATGGACATCATGGTGTCGTCGAACTTCGAACGCCTGCTGTTCGACATGCACGGTCGCAACGGCGCGGCCCTGGCCGAACTGATGAGCAGCTTCAAGCAAGGTGGCGGTTTCAGCGTTGATGAGGAACGCTGGACCGAAACCCGCAAGCTGTTCGACTCCCTGGCCGTGGACGATGCGCAGACTTGCCAAACCATTGCTGAGGTCTATGCCCAGACCGGCGAAGTGCTCGACCCGCACACGGCCATCGGTGTGAAGGCCGCCCGCGAATGCCGCCGCAGCCTGGACATCCCGATGGTGATCCTCGGCACTGCGCACCCGGTGAAATTCCCCGAAGCGGTGGAGAAGGCCGGTGTTGGCAAGGCTTTGGAATTGCCGGAGCACTTGGTCGACCTGTTCGAACGTGAAGAGCGCTGCACCGTGCTGGCTAACGACCTGAAGGCAGTGCAGGCGTTTGTCAGCCAACACGGTAATCGCGGCAAGCCGCTCTGATGCCCGCAGTTGATCAGATTACATCCGGCAGTTAGCTTTTTTGCAGTCGGCCAAGCCCGTCCTCGTGACGGGCTTTTTTATTTTGGCGAGCCATACTTGCTCACTTGCCCAATCAAGGAAATCCAATCGGTGCAGGTTTTGATCCAATGGACATGGCGGCTGATGTGCATGCTGTGGCTTACCCAAATACCGGCAGGCCTGGCGGCCGTCAGCCTGCCCTTCAAACTGGTGCCGGCATTTATCCCCCTTGAGCCGTTGCCCCTGGCGCCCGCCGAGCAGCAGTGGCTGGCGACGCACCGAACATTGAAGGTGGGCATTTCCATTGATGACTATCAGCCGATTGATATCACCCGCGACCGCAATCGCTACCAGGGCATCAGCGCCGATTACCTGAGCCTGGTCGGTGCTCGGTTGCAGGTGCCCATGCAGGTACTGGGCTTTGCCGAGCGGGCCCAGGCGGTTGAGGCGCTGCGCAGTGGGACTATCGATATCCTGACCAGCGCCAATGGCTATGAACGCGATGTCCCCGGGTTGCACTTCACCCAGGACTACATGCCCGATCAATCCGTGGTGGTGTTGCGTCGTGACGAGTTTCAAGACGACGACCTGGTGGGCAAGAAAGTGGTGTTGCTCGACGGCTACGCCAATGTGCATAACGTGCAAGCTGCCTATCCCGACAGCCACATCATGCTTGCGCCCAACCTTTACAGCGGCCTGGAAGCACTCAAGCAAGGCGATGCCGATGCGTTTATCGGCAATGAAGTGATCGTGCGCGCCTACAAGTCGCTGCGGCCCTATCTGGGCTTGCAGATCAAGGAGCAGAGCCGGCTGGCGCCCATCGGCTTTGCCTTCGCCACCCGTGCGGCCGAGCCGTTGCTGGGGGCGATGATGAACCGTGCCCTGGCGAGTATCGATGAGTCGGTGCAGCGTGAAATCCTCGCACGCTGGACCACCGGGCTCGGCGTCGGTTTCAGTGGCGAGCGTGTTGAACTGTCGGCCTCGGAACGCACCTGGTTATTGCAGCATCCCCATGTCGTGGTAGTGGCCCAACAGATGTCGCCCTACATATTCAAGGACAAAGACGGTCACTGGGTGGGCTTGAACGTCGACCTGTTGCATCGTATTTCGCGTATGACCGGTTTGCAGTTTGTCATCGAAGAAGTGCATTCCACCGCGCAAACCCTGGAGTGGCTGGAAACGGGCAGGGCGCAGATGAACACCACCCTGGCGGCGAATCAGGAGCGCAGGGCGTTGCTCGACTTCAGCCACGGTTTTGGCGGCTCCGGCTGGGTGTTTGTTGAACGCGCCGATACGGCGCCGCTGACCGGCTTGAAGCAGTTGGAGGGCAAGGTCCTGGCGCTGCCGGCGCGCCATGTGCTGGAGAATGATATCCGCCAGATGTACCCCCGGATCGAGCTGCGGCTGGTGGACAATTACGCCCAGGCCCGTGAGTTGGTGCAACGGGGTGAAGCGGCCGCCACCGTGCAGACCGAAGTGGAGGTACAGAGTTATACCGAGGACGGTTTGCGAATCGGCCGCAGTGTCGATGGCAAGTGGTCGTCAAACTGCCTGTCGGTGCGCAAGGATCAGCCTGAGCTGTTGAGCATCCTGAACAAAGCCCTGGAGGCCTTGCCGGTGGCCGAGTTGAGCGCGTTGCGCCTGCGTTGGATCGGCGCCGTGGCGATTCCGTTGCCGGCCTGGCAGCGGGTGCCGTCATGGGCTTATTGGACGGTGGCCACGGCGCTGTTGTTTGTGCTGGTGTCGCTGGTGTGGAACAGCCGGCTCAAGCGCCAGATCCGCCAGCGGCTGGAAGCCGAGCAGCGCCTCAATGACCAATTGGCGTTCAAGCGCGCCTTGCTCGATGGCATGCCCAACCCGCTGTTCGTCCGCGACCTGGCCGGACGGCTGATGACCTGCAACAAGAGTTATGAACAGCAACTGGCGACCCGGCTGGAGTTGATTCAGGGCCTGACGCTGATGGAGAGCGGGGTCATGCCCGAAGCCACGGCGGCGCGCTTGCACGCAGGCCACATGGAGCAACTGGCCACGCAGCAGCCGTTGTTTGTCGACCGGCAGCTGGAGTTCAACGGCGGCAGCTTGCACGTCTATCAGTGGACCGTCCCCTTCTTTGACGCCCAGGGCCGCTTGCAGGGGCTGCTGGGCGGTTGGATCGACATCAGCGAGCGCAAAGACCTGGAGCACCAACTGATGGATGCCCGCCAGGCCGCCGACGAAGCGAACTACGCCAAAAGTGCCTTTCTCTCCTCCTTGAGCCACGAGATTCGTACACCCATGACCGCCATCATCGGTTTGCTCGAGCTGGAACAAGAGCGCTGCCTGGCAAGCGGCCAGGCGGTGTCTGAAGCGCTGCAGGTGGCCCATCGTTCCGCACGCGAGCTGATCGCCTTGATGGGTGACAGCCTGGACCTGGCCAAGATCGAGGCCGGTCACCTGCAACTGGTTCCGCAGACCGTCGAGTTGAAGGGCTTTTTTGAAGGCATCCAGCGCCTGTTCGAAGCAACGGCACAAAAAAAGGGCCTGCATTTGACCCTGGCATTTGATCCGGCCGCCCAGGGCTATTACTGGTTCGACCCGCTGCGCTTGCGCCAGGTCATGCACAACCTGTTGGGCAACGCGTTGAAGTTTACCGAGCGGGGCGGGGTTCGCCTCAGTGTCAGTTGCCAGCGCGATGAGAACGAAGCCGAGCATCTGCACCTTTGCGTCGAGGACAGCGGCCCGGGGATCAGCGCCGAGCAGCAGCCGCGAGTGTTCAAGCCGTTTACCCAGGTGAGCGCATTGACCGCGGCGGAACATGGCGGTACCGGGTTGGGCCTGAGTATCTGCAAGCAATTGGTGGAGTTGATGGGCGGGCGCATTCACCTCGACAGCGTGATGGGCGAGGGCACGGTGGTATGCATTGACCTGCGCCTGGATCGGGTCAGCACCGATGATGTGCCGGCGACGCCGACCGCAACGTTGCCACCCATGGGGTGCAGCCTCTCGGTGCTGGTGGTCGATGACCTGGCGGCCAATCGCCTGGTGCTGGCCCAGCAGTTGCAGTTCCTCGGGCATCAGGTGATTGCCTTGGATTCAGCCGACGCCGCGTTGCAACGTTGGCGTGAGCAACATTTCGACGTGCTGGTGACCGATTGCCAGATGCCGGGCATGTCCGGGTATGCCTTGAGCGAGGCTATCCGGTGCATCGAAGCCGAGCAACAACGGTCTCGTTGCGCTGTGATCGGTTGTACCGCGAACGCCATGAACGATGAGCTGCAACGCTGCGAGGAGGCTGGCATGGATGAGCTGCTGGTCAAGCCTGTGACCCTGGAGCACTGGACCCGTGTGCTGGCCCGCGTGGCGTCGCAGCGGTCGTTCGACATCCAGGCCTTGCGCACCATGACCCAGGCCGACGGGCCGGTGCTGCGCAGCATGTTGCAGGAACTGGCGAAGAGCCTGGATCACGAACATGAGGTATTGGCGAGCGCCCTGGCCGAGCGTGACGTTGCGCGCCTGAATGCGGCGCTGCATCGGCTCAAGGGCATTTGCTCGCTGGTGGATGCCCTGCCACTGGCCAAGGCGTGCATGGCCCTGGAAAAATGTGCGCGCGAACAGCGCGGCGCCGATCTGGAGGAGCCTTGGTTGAAGTTGTCCGAGGTATTGAAGGTGTTTCGTCGCGACCTGCAGCCCTATCTGGATTGACTGCCGATGCCATGCAATGTGGGAGGGGGGTTGCCCCCAATGGCGGCGGGTCAGTCACAGATTTGCTTGCTGACACTCCCTCATCGGGGCATAGGTATCTACACAACTTTGGTGCGCTGCTGCTCCCTGGCAGCTTATAGCTATATGATTGATGCACCGCGATCCAAGTATGGGAGGGGGCTTGCTCCCGATGGCGGCCTGAGAGCCGACCAGGATGTTGGATCAGACCGAGTACATATCCGTTATTTAGGTAACGGCGTCTATGGGTTCCGCCCTTACGGCGGCTCACTTTGCAAAAGCGGCAAAGTAAGCAAAACGCTCTTGCCCCACCACTCGGCACCTCGCCCAGGCTCGGTGTGCCCTCTCTCCGGCTTGAATCCGTGGGCCGCCGTCATGGGCCATCCTTGGCCCAGGACGGCTAACCCGGCGTCCTGCCGGGTTGCCCACGGCTTCAAGCCTGCGTTCGGCCAGCGTGGTTTAACGGGGCGCCAGAGATCAAGATCAAAGGCGACTCGCTGCGCATCGCAGATACGCTGGCGGCGCTTCTGCTTTTCCGTAGGAGCGAGCTTGCTCGCGAAAAACCTGAGAACGCCGCGTTCTTTCTGGTTGCCCGTCTCATCGTTAACGACCTTCGCGGGCAAGCCCGCTCCCACGGGGTACGCGCACACTTCAACGCTCAGGTCGGCTATAAAGCCGCCTCGCTGTGTTTTTGATCTCAGGCGCCCCGTTAAACCACGCTGGCCGGAATTCGACAGGGATTTGGGGGGTAAACCGGCAGGGATGCCGGTTTAGCCGCCCCGCGCCATGGATGGCGCGTGGCGGCGGCCCCCCAAATCAATGTCGGATTACGGGCACACCGAGCCTGGGCGAGGTGCCGAGTGGTGGGGCAAGAGCCTTTTGGTTACTTTTGGGCTCTTCGGTACGTGTCAATGTATCTGTCGCCTTACTACTGTTTTAGCAACCCATTGCGGCCTTAGCATCCGGTCGCTCCGGGTTCAGATAAACAGCTTCTGCAAGCTGCCAGTTACGTGTGTCCCCGCTCCAGCGGCTGGGATTAGCCGCTTTAGCGGACTTGTACAGATCATTGCGGGCTAGCAGCAAAGCCGGCGCCTTACCCTCGTGGCGCTCGTTCGGCGTCACGTACTTCAAGGCGCTGTGGCGGTGTTCTTCGTTGTACCACTCAACAAATTTCTGCACCCAGAGCCTCGCTTGAGTCAGGTCGTCGAACGGCTGGTCTGGCCACAGCGGGCAATATTTGGCTGTGCGGAAAAGCGCTTCGGCGTATGCGTTATCGTTGCTAACCCGAGGGCGGCTGAAGGACGGTTCAACACCCAGCGAGATCATGCTTTCACGCAGCAGCGAGCCCTTCATCACATGCCCGTTGTCCGAGTGCAGAATCAACGGCCGACCCGCGGTATGCTCCCGTAAACATCCCTTTTCAAGTAGTGCACAAGCATGTTCTGAACATTCGGACTCATGTACTTCGTTGGTCACCAACTTGCGGCTGTAGATGTCCTTGACCATGTACCAGTAGTAAAAACGGCCCTTGATGGTGGTGGGTAACCAAGTGATATCCCAACACCACACCTGATTAGGGCCGTCGGCACGATGTGTGGTCAAAACTCTGCGCTTGGGCGCCTTCGCTCGACCACGGCGTGTGTTCTGATTCGCTTCTCTCATCACCCGATAAAACGTGGACTCCGATGCCAAATAAATGCCTTCGTCCGCTAGTTTTGGGACGATTTGATGCGGTGTCAGGCTCGCATAACCAGGTTGATTGGCGGCATCCAAAACAGCCTGACGCTCTAGAGCGCTAAGTTTGTTTGGCGGCGCTTCGCGCTGGACTGTCTGGCGTCTGTCTACTGCGCAGGTTCGCCAGCGCTGGACTGTCCGCAGACAAAGCCCAAGTTCATTACACGCCCGAAATCGGCGCGCCCCACTGGCTACTGCTTCGGCGATCAGCCCTAAAACCTGTATACGATCGGAGGCGCTGATCAGTCTTCCTCGTCCTTGCCCCAAATCGCATTGGCTTTTTTTCTGAGCTCCAGCAAAGCCACCGCCTCCTTGCGATTAGCGTCGGAGCGAAGCAGTTGCCGCTCAAGCTCCTTAATTGTTGTTTGCTCGACGGATTGCTTCTTAGAGGGCTGAGGATCAAGTGTGTCGTTGGCGTTCTGGCACGCTAGGCGCCATTGTTGAATCTGCTCAGGATAAATGCCTTTGATTCGGCAGTATTGAGAAAGCTCAACCTCGCTCAACGGTGCGGTTTCCATAACGGCATTAAACTTATCGGTACTGGACCACTGATCACTTGTCTTGTTATTGCCTGGAACGACCAAACCTTTATCTCTAGCCATTTGTCTCCAATCTCGTAGTGACTGTGGGGTGACGCCGATTGCAACGGCGAGTTCTGCCACCGCTCGATTAAGGGGCGGCATCATTTGCAGAACCGCCCAATCTTTGAAGTCATTGTCATAACATTTCGGCATTGCCAAACACCTTCGCCCCCTTGAATGATTGAGTCAAACATCAGAGGTGACAGATAGGCTGACACGGGGGGTCTTTTCAAAAGTGACCCGCTGTAAAAGCGGAACCAATAGTGGCCGTTACCTAAACAACGGATATGTACCCAGGACGAAAACCAACATCCTCGGCTGTCAGGCCGCCACGGGAGCAAGCTCCCTGGTTTGCTGCGCGACAGTGTCACATCGAAGATGTGGTGGGGACTCCCACATTTGATCATCCCTGAGACTGCATTTAGGACATGTCCTATGGGGCTGTGCGGGACATCTGAGTAGTGTGTCAGCCTCTGCCCCCAATGCCGACTCAATGACCCATGCGCTCTCTCAACGTCCTGATCCTCGAAGACAACCCGTTTCAACTGATGGCACTGCACCAGATGCTCAATGCCAATGGCGTGTTCAACGTACTGACCGCCGAGAATGTCGAAACGGCCCGCCAATCCCTGGACAGCAAAGGCCCGGTGGATATCGCCATTTGCGATCTATACCTGGAGCAGGGCGATGGCCTGGAGCTGATCCGCGAATTGGCCGAGCGCCGTCTGGCCCAAGTGCTGGTTCTGCTCAGTAATGCCGAGCCTGATGTGTTGGAAGGCGTTGCGAATATGGCACGGCAGATGGGACTCAAGGTATTGGCGTGCCTGCCCAAGCCGGCCTCGGCAACGTTGATCGGGCAAGTCTTGGCCGACTGCCAGGCGCACTTGCGCCCTGGGCCACTGGTGCTGTCCTGGGAGCGCGTGCGCCAGTTGCTGGGCTTGAGCGACAGCGAGCAGTTGCCGCCGTCGGCCGATATCAGCCAGGCCACTATCGCGGCGTGTGGCAGGGTCTGGTATCAGCCCATCGTCAGCCAGGCCGGTGTGCTTCAAGGTGTAGAGGCGCTAGCGCGTTGGCAGTTATCGGAAGGCGAACTGTTGCTGCCTGATGAATTCCTGCCGGTGCTCGAGTTTGCCGGCATGGAGGAGGCCTTTACCTGGCACGTGCTGGAACAGGCGCTCGGCCTCGCGAACCTGGTCATGGGCGAGACCGGCCAAGTGTTGCCGGTAGCGGTGAACATTCCTGGGCGCATGCTCGAGCGAGCGCACTTTCCCCAGGTGCTGCAAGGCTTGCTGCAACTTCACGGCGTGCCCGCCCACAGCCTGACCCTGGAACTGGTGGAAACCTCAACGTTGAAAACCGACAGCGCGCATGTCACCGGCCTGCTGCGCCTGCGCATGTTGGGTTGCCAGTTATCTATCGGTGATTTCGGCATGGGCGGCACCAGCTTGCAACATTTGCTGGAATTGCCGTTCACCGAACTGAAGATCCCCCCGGCCTTTGCCTGCGGGATGGCCAATGACGATCGTAAGGCCGCGGTGGTGGCGGGTGCCATGAGCATGGCCAAGCGGCTGAACATCGCCGTGGTGGTCACTGGCGTGGAAACTGCCGCCGATTATCACGCTGTGAGTGAGCTGGGAGCGGCGTGGCTGCAAGGCTGCTTCATTGCCCGACCGATGGACGCCGAGGCGCTCAAGCAATGGATCGCGTTCCAGGCTAGGCCAGCCCGTGTTCCTGCACATAAATAAACAGTGCGGCATCGTTGCCCAGCCCCAGCTTGCGCATGGCGCTGACTTTTTGCGCACTGACGGTTTGTTTGCTGCGATGCAGGTGTGCAGCGATCGCGCCTACGGTCATGCCACTGGCTAACAGGCGAATCACTTCCAGCTCCCGGGGTGACAGCTGTTCCTGGGAATGCAGGCGATCAGCGCCGACTTCCCCGGCCAGGCTCAGCGCCTGGCGAATGGTCTGGGCCACATAGGTGCGTTGCTGGCGCACTTGGCGGATTGCCTGCGGCAATTCATCGGCCAGGCTGGCCTTACTCAGCAGGCCCATGACGCCCAACGCCAGGATGGAATGAAACAGCCCGGCGTTATTGAGCATGGTCACCACCACAACGGGCAGGTTCGGATGGTGCCGGCGCAGTTGCTCGATCAGGCGCAACCCGTCGGCCTCCGGTTCGGCGGGCATCATGAAGTCGGTCACCAGCACATCGCAGGCACAGTGTTGCAGTAACGCACTGAGAGCCTGGGGTGAGTTCGCCTCGCCGACAATGCTGAGGTGCGGGTCACGCTCGAGCACGGCGCGCAGGCCAATCAGGAAAATCGGATGATCGTCGGCAATGACGACGCGCAAAGGTGTTTCAGACGCGGCTCTCAAGGCAGGCTCCCAGGATAATCCAGGGATTCTAGCCTGTGAGCGGGTGTTTTTTCTCTGTCATGTTTTCCGTGCATGCTCGTTTCCCTCAAGCAGCGGATTACACAAAAGGTAGAACTTTCTGCTTTGAGCACGGGTCACTTGAATGTCAGCATCTTCGTGACATTTTTGTTTTTCGAACCTTTTTCGAATGATTGAGTGGTGATCGAGATGGAAAGTATCAACCTATTGCTCAGTGAGGCACTGAGCCCTTATCAGGTTACGCTGACCACTTCTGGTGTGCGGGACGACTGCCTGGTAACCGTGAAGAATCCCGGTGGCGCCATTGTGGTTGAACGTGAAGTCGACCGTGGGCAGTTGATCGATAAACGTGCGTTGGTAGATGTGGTGGATTGCCTGCTTCGCGACCTGAAGATCGCCGAAGGGCGTCTGGAACCCTCGGTCATTGCAGCCTTGCGCAACGCCGCCCAGACCCGAGGCGGCGCACTGGCATGAAACATTATTTTTCTTCGGAACCTTCCTACGGGGCGGTCAGTCAGAGTTGGTATCAGCAAGAGCAATCATTGTGCTCCGGTGTTTGTTGCTTGCTGTGCGGGCCTTTTTTGTAGGCCACGTTTAACCCCGAGTTGTCTCCCCACTGCTCGGGGTTTCTTTTTGCCCGCGATTTTTAGATCGCACCATTCTCACGCAGGCGGGTAATAGCCGCCGCGTCGTAGCCCAGGGCATTGAGCACCACGCTGTTGTGTTCACCCAATTGCGGCCCGACCCATTCGCAGCTGCCCGGTGTATCCGAGAGCTTGGGCACTATGCCCGGCATCTTGAAGTCCTTGCCGCCTGGAAGTTGCGCCTTGAGGAACATTTCCCGGGCCAGGAATTGCGGGTCGCCCAGCATGTCTTCGGCGCTGTAGATGCGGCTGGCGGGCACCTCGGCCTTGTTCAGTTGCTCAACCACCTGGTCCAGTGGCAGCGAATTGACCCAGCGGTCGATCACGCCGTACAGCTCGTCGCGGCGCAGGTCTCGCCCGTCATTGCTGGCCAACTGTGGGTCATTCGCCAAGTCGTCACGCCCGATGGTGGCCATGAAGCGTTTGAAAATCGCATCGCCGTTGGCGCCGATCTGCACATGCTTACCGTCCGCACTGGTGTGGATCGAGGAGGGGGTGATGCCGGGCATGATGTTGCCGGTGCGTTCGCGAATAAACCCGAATACGTCGAACTCGGGGATCATGCTTTCCATCATGGCGAAGATGGCTTCATACAACGCCACATCCACCACCTGGCCCAGGCCGCCGTTGACTTCGCGATGACGCAGCGCCATCAACGCACCGATCACGGCCCACAACGCGGCAATCGAGTCGCCGATGGAGATCCCGGTGCGCACGGGCGGGCGGTCCTCGAAGCCGGTGATATAGCGCAAGCCCCCCATGGACTCGCCCACCGCACCAAACCCGGGCTGATCCTTCATCGGCCCGGTCTGGCCGAAACCCGAGAGGCGCACCATCACCAGCTTGGGGTTCAATGCATGCAGGGTTTCCCAGCTCAGGCCGAGCTTTTCCAGCACGCCGGGGCGGAAGTTTTCGATCAGGATGTCGGCGTCGGCCAGCAGTTGCTTGAGGATCGCCAGGCCATCGGGGTGCTTGAGGTTGAGGGTCAGCGACTGCTTGTTACGCGCCTGCACGAACCACCACAACGAGGTGCCCTCATACAGCTTGCGCCATTTGCGCAGCGGGTCGCCGCCGTCCGGCGATTCGACCTTGATCACCTCGGCACCGAATTCAGCGCAGATCCGCGACGCGAATGGGCCGGCGATCAATGTGCCCAGTTCTATGACTTTCAGACCGGCAAGGGGTTTGGCATTCAGCGACATGGGGATCCTTACAAGTGCGGGACGGAGGTATCTTGCTTTTTAACATAGGCGAGCTGCCCGGATGCAGCGCAGTATTCGTTGAATGACCTCGCCATCGGTTAGACTGGCCTCCTTTCCTTGTCTCTAGAAGCCCGTTCATGGCCCAGCCGTCCACGACCTACAAATTCGAACTCAACCTCACCGACCTCGACCGCTCGGTGTATGAGAGCGTCAAACAGACCATCGCCCGCCACCCTTCGGAAACCGAAGAGCGCATGACCGTGCGCCTGCTGGCCTACGCCCTTTGGTACAACGAGCAGTTGGCGTTCGGGCGTGGCCTGTCAGATGTAGACGAGCCGGCCCTGTGGGAAAAAAGCCTGGATGATCGGGTTTTGCACTGGATCGAAGTCGGCCAGCCGGATGCCGACCGCCTGACCTGGTGCTCGCGCCGCACCGAGCGCACCAGCCTGCTGGCCTATGGCAGCCTGCGTGTGTGGGAAGGCAAGGTGGTGCCGGTGGCCAACAACCTGAAGAACGTGCACATCGCCGCCGTGCCCCAGGAAGTGCTCGAGACCCTGGCCAAGGACATGCCGCGGGTGATCAAGTGGGACGTGATGATCAGTGAAGGCACAATCTTCGTGACCGACGACCGTGGTCAGCATGAAGTGCAACTGCAATGGCTGGTTGGCGAGCGTGGTTGAAAAGGTGGGAGCTGGCATGCCTGCGATGCATACCACTCGGTACATCAGACACACCGAGTGGATGCCATCGCAGGCAAGCCAGCTCCCACACTTGATTTTTGTTGCGTTCAATATCTGTGTTTAACCGATGTATTAGAAGAGAAGCACCCGTCGCCCCATGCGTATCGATCCCCGCCCATTGCCCGCCGTCCTGCCATTCCTCGGTGAATTGCCGCCGCTGTTGACCCGTCTCTACGCCGCACGCGGGGTGCAATCGGAAGCCGAGCTGGACAAGAGCCTGGCGCGATTGATTCCCTACCAGCAGCTCAAAGGCATCGACGCGGCGGTGGACTTGTTGGTGACCGCCTTGGAGCAGCGCCAGCGCATCCTGATCGTTGGTGACTTCGACGCCGATGGCGCCACGGCGAGCACCGTGGGCACCCTGGGCCTGCGTCTGCTCGGGGCGGCCCATGTCGACTACCTGGTGCCCAACCGCTTCGAATACGGCTACGGCCTGACCCCGGAGATTGTCGCGGTGGCGCTGCAACGCGAACCGCAGTTGCTGATCACCGTGGACAACGGTATCTCCAGCGTCGAAGGCGTGGCGGCGGCAAAGGCGGCGGGATTAAAAGTGCTGGTGACCGACCATCACCTGCCGGGCGATGAACTGCCGGCGGCGGACGCCATCGTCAATCCGAACCAGCCGGGCTGCGGGTTTCCCAGCAAGGCCCTGGCCGGGGTCGGGGTGATTTTCTACGTGCTGATGGCCTTGCGTGCGCGTTTGCGCAGCTTGGGCTGGTATGACAACAGCCCACAGCCGAACATCGGTGAACTGCTCGACCTGGTGGCCCTGGGCAGTGTCGCCGACGTGGTGCCGCTGGACGCCAACAACCGCATCCTCGTCCATCAGGGCCTGGAGCGTATCCGTGCGGGTCGGGCGCGACCCGGGATCAAGGCGATCCTCGAAGTAGCCAAGCGCGATCATGCCCGCATCACCTCCACCGACCTGGGTTTTATCCTCGGCCCGCGTCTGAATGCGGCCGGGCGCCTGGATGATATGAGCCTGGGCATCGAATGCCTGCTCACTACCGATGTTGCCGCCGCACGGGAAATGGCCGCGCAACTGGACGGCATGAATCAAGACCGCAAATCCATCGAACAAGGCATGCAGCGCGAGGCCCTGGCCCAGCTCAAGGACTTGCCGGTGGAGTCGATGCCGTACGGCTTGTGCCTGTTCGACCCGGAGTGGCACCAGGGGGTGATCGGCATCCTCGCGTCGCGCATGAAAGAACGTTACTTCCGCCCGACCATTGCCTTTGCTGACGCGGGTGACGGCCTGCTCAAGGGTTCTGGGCGTTCGGTGCAAGGCTTTCATATCCGCGATGCGCTGGCGGTTGTCGCCAGCCAGCATCCCAACCTGATCAGCAAGTACGGCGGTCACGCCATGGCCGCCGGGCTGACCCTGCCCGAGGCGAACTTTCCGCTGTTTGCGCAAGCCTTTGATGCCGAAGTGCGCCGGCAGCTGCGCGAAGAAGACCTTACCGGCCGCTTGCTCTCCGACGGCACTTTGGCTGTGGAAGAGTTTCACCTGGAACTGGCCCGCGCCCTGCGTCACGCCGGTCCTTGGGGGCAACACTTTCCGGAGCCGTTGTTTCACGGTGTGTTCCAGTTGGTGGAGCAGCGGGTAGTGGGGGAGCGGCATCTGAAGGTGGTGCTCAAGAGCGAATGCGGGTCAGTGAAGCTCGATGGTATCGCCTTTGGCGTGGACCGCGAGGTGTGGCCGAACCCGACCGTGCGGTGGGTAGAGTTGGCTTATAAGCTGGATGTGAACGAGTTTCGCGGCAATGAGACTGTACAGCTGATGATTGCCCACATCGAACCACGTTAGATATTCCTGACAATGCAAGACAAATGTGGGAGGGGGCTTGCTCCCGATAGCGGTGGATCAGTCATACATCATTGACTGACACCCTGCTATCGGGAGCAAGCCCCCTCCCACATTGGGTCCTGTGTGCAGCCTGGAGCTACTCGGCTTTGGCCTGGTGCTTGACGATAATATCCACCAAGCGCTTAGCCAGCGCCGGGTAGTTCTCATCGAAGTGATGCCCGCCCGGCAGCTTCATGGCTTCGCCCACTGCGGTCTTGTCGGTGCAGCCACTCTCGTCGACTTCTTCCGCACCATAGATGCATACGACCTTCTCTGGCGGCAGCTTGGCCATTTCCGGGCCGGTCGCGGCTTCTTTGCCGGCGTTACCCAGCCAGCCTTCCACTTCGATTTCAAAGCTGCCGGTGCGGGCGAAGGCCAGCAGGATGATTGCGTCGACCCGTTGCTGTTCGTTTTCCGGCATACGGTTGTAAATGGCTGGCAGTACATCGGCGCCGAACGAATAACCGGTCAGCACGAAGCGTTTGGTGCCCCATTTCTGCCGGTAGTGCTGCATCAGCTCAGTGAGGTCCTTGGCGCTTTGTTCCGGGGTCTTGTGCTGCCAGTAGTAGCGCAGGGTGTCGATGCCGACCACCGGGTAACCGATCTTGGCCATCTCGCCGGCCACGTCGCGGTCCAGGTCGCGCCAGCCGCCGTCACCGGAAAGGAACAGGGTCACGGTGTCCTTGGCTTGGCCAGCGGGTACTTCCACCACTGGAATGGCCAGGCCGCCGTTGTCCGAACCTACCAGTTGCTTGCGCAACTCGTTGTTCAGGATTTGCGGGTAATGAATGTCGTAGTCGCTGATGCTGGTAGTGGCACGCGGAGTGTCGCGTACGAAGCTGGCGCTTTCATCGTCAGGATTATCGTTCCACGCCACCAGCCAGTTGCCATGGGCGGCGGTTTTCGGCAGCGGGTCCTTGCAGCCTTCCTGGGTCAATGCGAAGCCCACCGAGATGGCGTTGGCCTTGTCATCGTTCTGGGTGGCCAGCCAGCGCCAGGCGAGTGCGGCGCCAGGGCCGATGCCGCTGACCAGGCTCGCCGGGCCCTTGAGCTGGGCCAGGGCGCCTTGCAGGGCTTGTTCCTGCACTGTGCAGTCAGCCTTGGGCAGCACCACCTGGATGATCTGTGCCGCGCCGCCCTGGCTCAGGGCAATCAGCTGGCTGTCGGTCAGGGCTTCATCAGCCATCACCGCCACGGCTACACGAGCTTTCGCGTTGCTGGCCGGGGTCACGCGGGTCATCACCGAGCCGTCGGCCTGGGGCAATTGCTCCAGGGTCGGTTGCGGAGCAGGGCGGTTCCAGTACCAATAGCCGCCACCCAGGATCAGGGCGAGCAGCACTACAAAGGCCAATACATACCGCCAGGAGCGTCGAATCATCAGCGTTTCACCAATCCAGTCAAGCCGCCCGCGATCAGGGCGGCGGTATCGGCCAGTGCCACCAGCGGATCAAGTCCTGCGGGCACGGCCATGTAACGGGGTTCCCAGTCAGGCTGGAACTTGTCTTTGAAGCGGCGCAGACCTTGAAAGTTATACAGTTGCTCGCCACGACGGAACACCATCGAGCCCAGGCGCTGGGTCAACGGTGCGCCACGCCGCGGTTGCAGGCCCGACAACGGCACCATGCCGAGGCTGAAGCGGGCGTAGCCGTGGTTCTTATAATGTTGAATCAGGCCCACCATCATGAACTCCATGGTCAGCTTGGGCGCGTCCGGGTGGGCACGCATCAGGTCAAGGCTGGCCAGGTCATGGTTGTAGGTTTCGAGCAGGTTGGCAAAGGCCACCGGGCGCCCTTCGAAGCGAATGATCGCGATACGGAAGTGCTTGAGGTAGTCGTCGCTGAAACGGCCCAGGGAGAAGCCCTTTTCCCGCACATTCTTACCTGTCAGCCAGGCATCGGAGATAACTTTTAATTCATCCATCGGCGCCTGGCCGGGTTCGAAGATTTCCAGGGACAGGCCGTCCCGGGTGCCACGGTTCCAGGTGTAGCGCAAATCCTTCATCTCTTTGCCCTTGGCTTCCAGGTCAAAGCGTTTCAGGTCGACGCGGGCTTCTTCGCCCAGCTTGATCGCGGTGAGGCCGATGTCCATGTAGTACGGCAGGTTCTCGGCACGGACCTGATAGAACACCGGGCGGGCATGATGGATGTCGCACAGGTCACGGAACTGCCAGATCATCTCGGCACGCGGTTGGGTCGGGCCGATCGGGTCGTACAGGGCCACCAGGCTGCGTCCGCGACGAGCGTACATCAGGAAGGCTTCGTCGTTGGGGTGGAACAGCAGCGCCTTGTCGCCAGTCAGCGCCAGGCCGCCGTCGGGCTGGGAGGAGGCCATCAGGATCTTGGTGGCGCGCTCCAGTTCTTCCGGCGTCGGCAAGTGGATGACCGGGCGTGCAGTGCGCAGCAGCCAAGTCAGCGACACGATGACCAGCAGTACCGCGGCACCCAGCAATGAGCGCAAGCCACGTGGGGCGTTGGCGTCGAGAGTGAACTGCCACCACAGTTGATGGCTGTAGGGCACGTCCTGATAGGCGAAGAGCAGCAACCAGATCGAAGCGCCGAGTACACAGACACTGGCCACCAGGTACAACGGCGAAAAAGGCAATTCGGTCAGGCGGCTGGCGCGATAGAACGAGCGACGGAAGATCGCCAGCAGCACCGCAGTCATGGTCATCAGGCTGGCTTCTTCCCAGTCGAAACCTTTAAGCAACGAGAGTAGGGCGCCTACCAGCAGTAACACCATGGTCAGCATCCAGGCCGCCGACAAACGTCGACGCAGGCCCTGGGCGAGCAGCAGGCATAACACGCCGATCAGGCTGGCACCAAAGTGCGAAGCGTCAATCAGGCGGTGGGGAATCAGGAAGCCGATGTTTTCCAGGCGTGAGTCGATTTCTGGCGTGGCGCCGGAAAACAGCAGGACCACGCCGGACAAAAAAACCAGTACGGCCAGTACTGGCGCCGCCAGCCCCGAGGCCACCCGCAGGCTTTGCTGGGTCTGGAATAGACGCTGGGCCTCGTTGACCAGCAGGAACACACAGGCGATCAACAGCGGCAGGACCACGTAGATCATCCGGTACAGCAGCAAGGCTGCAGCCAGGGGCGCGGCACCGAGTTTGTCGGCGAAGGCCGCCAGCAGGATCGCTTCGAATACACCCACGCCTCCCGGTACGTGGCTGAGTACCCCGGCGGCCAGGGCCAACAGGTACACCAACAGGAACGGGCCGAAGGGCGGCGCTTCCGGCAGCAGCATATAAAGGACGGCGGCAGCGGCGGCGACGTCGAGCGCGGTGATGACCAGTTGCAGGAAAGTCAGGCGTCGGCCCGGCAGGCGCAGGGTGCGACGCCCGGCCTTGACCAGCAGGTTGTCGGGGTAGGGTTGTTCCGGCAGGCGTCGACGATAGATGCCGATGCACAACGCGGCCGACAGCAACAGCACGGCACCGGCGACACCGCCCAACAGGCTTTGCGGTAGATGCAGGTAAGTGGATGCCGCCGGCAAGTTGCTCAGGGTGGCCAATGCAGCCAGTGGCGGCAGAGCACAACCCAGGGCCAGGCTGGCAAACACGGTCATGCGGGCGACTTCCGAAGCGCCGATGCCATGCCGTGCATATAAACGGTAGCGCACCGAGCCGCCCGAGAGCATCGACAAACCAATGGCGTTGCCGATGGCAAAGGCGGTGAAGCCACCCAGGGCCAGGGTCTTGGCGGGCAACTTCACCCCGGCATAACGGGCACCGGAGAATTCATAGCCGAGCAGGATGACGAAGCCGGCGACCGCCGCTGCAAACGCGCCGAGCAGGGCTGGCTTGGGCACCTCCAGGATCGAGTCATGCAGGGCATAGAGATCCAGTTCCAGCAGCAGGTGTCGGCAAGCGATCAGGGCGATAGCAAACAACAGCAGCGTAACCGCCAGGCCGATGGGCTGCCGGTACTTGCTCAACAGATCCAGCCAGCGCAAGCGGGTGGGCGTGATCGGTTGTTCTGCTGTGACGGTGTCTTGTGGTTCAGACGAGTTGGCGCGCATCAATCACCTCGTGGATTGTGCGCGACAGGATGGGGGTATCCAGCCAAGTTACCAATCCCTATGGACAAAATAATTACAAATATTAACGCGGATCACCGGGTGGGGCGACTGCGGCCATTGGTCGTAGAGGGAAGCGCTTGAGCATCGAGCCTAGCGTGCAATGAGATGGACTCTACAAACCCTGTACGGTTTCATGAAAGATGCCATGTCATTGTTTCAGGAGAACTTTTTCACCGGATACAAAAAAGGCCACTCTTTCGAGTAGCCTTTTTTGATGTTTGGTTGCGGGAGCCGGATTTGAACCGACGACCTTCGGGTTATGAGCCCGACGAGCTACCAGACTGCTCCATCCCGCGTCTGTGGGCGGCATTCTACAGCCCAGCGGCAAGGTGTCAACCGTTAATGCACCGATGGGGCCAATTAGTGCGAATTATCCTGAAATCAAGGCGTTGGCGCGTTTTTGGTAAGAGGGGTGATGAAAAACAGACGCGCACAAAAAAGGCCACTCTTTCGAGTAGCCTTTCTTGATGTTTGGTTGCGGGAGCCGGATTTGAACCGACGACCTTCGGGTTATGAGCCCGACGAGCTACCAGACTGCTCCATCCCGCGTCTGTGTGTCGGCATTCTACAGAGGAACGCGAGTGTGTCAACCCGTTAATCGAAGAAAAGCGCTTGTGCTTCAATCGGTTAGCTCAGCAAAGTGCGGCCTTGAACCGCTCGGGGCCAGTCAGGCCGAGGCTTTCAGCTCTATCGGAAGGCTGAATTCGATTGAGAAAATAAATTCATCTGGGAAACTTCCTACCATTTGGAAGGAAGAATCAAACTACTGGTGCTATATACAGGTGTGAATGCGATACTGCCCACCCGTTGGTTCACACCCCGTTTATATGACGCAGCGCAAAATCATCCACGTCGATTGTGATTGCTTCTACGCCGCCATTGAGATGCGCGATGACCCGAGCCTGGCGCAAAAGCCCTTGGCCGTGGGTGGCTCGGCGGACCGTCGGGGCGTGATCGCTACCTGTAACTACGAGGCGCGGGCGTACGGGGTTCGTTCTGCCATGTCGTCGCGCCACGCCTTGAAACTGTGCCCGGACCTGACCATCGTCAAGCCGCGCATGGATGCCTATAAAGAAGCATCGAAGGAAATCCAGACGATCTTTCGCGACTACACCGACTTGATCGAGCCGTTGTCGCTGGATGAAGCCTACCTTGATGTCTCCGACAGCCCGCATTTTGGCGGCAGTGCCACGCGCATTGCCCAGGATATACGCCGCCGCGTTTCCAACCAGCTGCATATCACCGTGTCTGCCGGTGTGGCGCCGAACAAGTTTTTGGCCAAGATCGCCAGCGACTGGAAAAAACCTAACGGCCTATTCGTGATCACCCCGGACCAAGTCGAAAACTTTGTTTCGCAGTTGCGCGTCAGCAAGTTGCACGGCGTCGGCAAGGTCACGGCGGATAAGCTCGCACGCCTGGGTATCGAAGACTGCCTGCAGTTGCGCGAGTGGAACAAACTGGCGCTGGTGCGCGAATTCGGCAGTTTTGGCGAGCGCCTGTGGAGCCTGGCCCGTGGGATTGATGACCGCGTGGTGCAGAACGACAGCCGTCGACAATCCATCAGTGTGGAAAATACCTACGACGTGGACTTGCCGGATCTCTCAAGCTGCCTGGCGAAACTGCCTGAGCTGATGGAAACCCTGGCCGGGCGGATGGCGCGCATAGACAGCAGCTACCGGGCGGGCAAGCCGTTTGTAAAAGTGAAGTTTCATGACTTTACCCAGACGACACTGGAACAGGCCGGGGCAGGGCGGGATCTGGAGAGTTATCAACAGTTGCTGACCCAGGCGTTTAACCGTGGGGGGAAACCGGTGCGATTGCTGGGGATTGGGGTGCGGTTGCTGGATTTAAGTGGCGGCAACGAACAACTCGAGTTCTCCTGGTAGAAACCGGGATTAAAGAGTGTGGGAGATTCAAGTGTGGGAGGGAGCAAGCCCCCTCCCACATTTGATCTCCATCAGGCTGCAGATTTCAGCGTGCGCCAGGATCCGCCACCAACCGCCCCGCATCCTTGGTCAACGCCTGCAGGAATTCCTGCTGCAATTCCGGATCATTGCGGGTCAGTTCAATCAGGCTTTGTTCCAGTTCGCTGGCCTCTTCTTCCAGGCCCAGTTCCGACAGGCGCTTGACCCGGTGTACCCACTGGTTCACTTCGTCATCTTCCAGGTCGTCGTAGATCAGCCCATGGGCTTCCAGCAATTTGCCGCGCAGGCTGTTGCTGACCGCCAGGGTCGAGTCCGTATGCACGTCATCCTGGCCGTCTTCGACGCTGATCTTCAAGGTGGTGACGCGGTTCAGGTCTTGCTCGGCAAATGGGCTGTCCAACAGGTTCAGGCGTAGTATGCCGTTGCGGTCGGTGGTCAGCTCATGGGTCTGCTTGCCGGCGGTGACCTGTACCGGGCGTTCGCTCCAGGGCAGGCTCGAGTACTCCAGGCGCTTGTCACGCTGGACTTCATCGATAGCTGCCAGGTTCTGTTGCGCACGGCCGTGGGATTGCACGTTCATGAACGGGTTGATGCCGTCCACGCCGTAGCTCAACCAGTCACGGGTCACGCTCGTGGGCAAGTTGCCGAGGGCGAAGATATTCGCCACGTTGGCGCCCACGCCGGCCACCAACGCCACGGCGCCCAGCGGCATCTCGTAGAGTTTGCGCCAGGGCTGGTAGGGCGTGTAGCGGTCGTAACGACGGGTGACTTCGAATTCGGTGACCTCGAAGGTCTTCTGCTCATGAATGCGAACCCGGCGTTGCGGCAGCTCCAACACTTTGGGTTCGCCGACATCGATCTGCAGGCTGTGGTCGAGCAACTTGCGCTCGATCCGCTCCTCGTGCTCACTGCGTTGCGACATCTGATTGGCGCAGCCGCTGACCAGCAGGGCGCCGCACAAGGCGGCGCCCCCCAGGGTTCTGCTGTGTGGCTTGAACATGACGTCTCTTGGTCTGGTTTCAGCGACGAATGCGCGCCTGGAGGAAAGACAGCACGTCAGCCACCGGCAACGGTTGGGCTTCGGCTTCGGTCCGGCTCTTGTATTCCAGGTTGCCATCGGCCAGGCCGCGGTCACTGACCACGATCCGGTGCGGGATGCCAATCAGTTCCATGTCGGCAAACTTGATACCCGGGCTGGTCTTCTTGTCCCGGTCATCCAGCAGCACTTCAAAACCGGCGGCCGTCAGTTCGGCATACAGTTTGTCGGTGGCTTCGCGTACCTGCTCGGTTTCGTAGCGCAGTGGCACCAGAGCCACCTGGAACGGTGCCAGGGCGTCACTCCAGATAATGCCTTTTTCGTCGTTATTCTGTTCGATGGCAGCGGCTACCACACGAGAAACGCCGATGCCGTAGCAACCCATTTCCAGGGTGATCGGCTTGCCGTTCTCGCCCAGCACTTCGCACTTCATCGCCTTGCTGTACTTGTTGCCCAGCTGGAAGATATGCCCGACTTCGATGCCGCGCTTGATTTCCAGGGTGCCCTTGCCATCCGGGCTTGGGTCGCCGGCGACAACGTTACGCAGGTCGGCCACGGTCGGAACCGGCAGGTCGCGCTCCCAGTTCACGCCAAAGTAGTGCTTGTCGTCGATGTTCGCGCCGATGCCGAAGTCGCTCATCAGCTCCACCGAACGGTCGATGATGATCGGCAGGGGCAGGTTCAGCGGGCCCAGGGAGCCGGCGCCAGCGCCGATGGCGTCACGCAGTTCGGCGTCGGAGGCCATGACCAGTGGGCTGGCCACGCCAGGTTGGTTGGCCGCCTTGATTTCGTTGAGCTCATGGTCGCCACGGATGACCAGGGCGATCAGCTTGCCTTCTTCTTCGGCGTGCACGATCAAGGTCTTGATGGTCTTTTCAATCGGCAGATTGAATTTTTCCACCAGTGCCGCGATGGTCTTGGTGTCAGGGGTATCGACCAGGCGCAGTTCCTCGGCCGGTGCGGGGCGGGAAGTTTCCCGTGGCACGGCTTCGGCTTTCTCGATGTTGGCCGCGTAGTCGGAACCGTTGCTGAACACGATATCGTCTTCGCCGGATTCGGCCAGCACGTGGAATTCGTGGGAGCCGGCACCGCCGATGGAGCCATTGTCCGCTTCAACCGGGCGGAATTTCAGGCCCAGGCGCGTGAACACGTTGCAATAGGCCTGGTGCATGCGGTCGTAGGTGACCTGCAGCGACGCGAGGTCGGCGTGGAAGGAATAAGCATCCTTCATGATGAACTCGCGGCCACGCATCAGGCCGAAGCGTGGGCGGATTTCATCACGGAACTTGGTCTGGATCTGATACAGGTTCAGTGGCAACTGCTTATAGCTGCTCAACTCGTTGCGCATCAGATCGGTGATGACCTCTTCATGGGTCGGGCCGGCGCAGAAATCGCGGCCATGACGGTCCTTGAAGCGCAGCAACTCAGGGCCGTACTCTTCCCAGCGCCCGGATTCCTGCCATAACTCAGCCGGTTGGGTGCTCGGCATCAACACTTCCAGAGAGCCGGCGGCGTTCATTTCTTCACGAACGATGGCTTCGACCTTGCGCATCACCTTCAAGCCCATGGGCAACCAGGTGTACAGGCCGGAGGCCAGTTTGCGGATCATACCGGCGCGCAGCATCAGCTGGTGGCTGATCACTACCGCGTCGGAAGGCGTTTCTTTCTGTGTGGCGAACAAATATTGACTGGTACGCATGGTAGGCCGTTGTCGGTTGCTTGGACTTGAAATGACTTGGGATTGTACGGGCGCTTGCTGCTGGAGTACAGGCGTGACGTTGCGGGGGGCTGACTGACTGTGGGAGATCCAATGTGGGAGGGGGCTTGCCCTCGATGGCGGTGTGTCAGTGTCAGATGTACTGACAGACACACTCCCATCGAGGGCAAGCCCCCTCCCACATTTCAATCTTCCTGCGGCGGATTCAGCTGTGCACGCCGGTTTTCCTGGAACCAGTGCAACGCAATCAGGAACAGCGTCGGCAGGCCCAGCAGGCAGGTGATCATGAAGAAGTTGTGGTAACCGAACTTCTCCACCATCACCCCCGAATACCCACCGATCAGGCGTGGCAGCAACAGCATGATCGAGCTGAGCAACGCGTACTGGGTGGCGGAGAACTTGAGGTTGGTCAGGCTCGACAGGTAGGCGACAAACGCCGACGTGGCAAGGCCCGAGCTGAAGTTATCCAGGGAAATGGTGACGATCAGCATCTGCAGGTCGGGGCCCATGTCGGCGAGCATCACGAACAACAGGTTGGTGCCGGCCGAGGCCACGCCGCCGATGAACAGGATCGGCAGGATACCGAACCGCACAATCAACAGGCCGCCCATGCCGGCGCCGACCAGGGTCATGATCAGGCCGAAGATCTTGCTCACCCCGGCGATCTGGTCCTTGGTAAAGCCCTGGTCGATGTAGAACACGTTGGCCATCACGCCCATCACCGTGTCGGACATGCGATAGGTGGCAATCAGCCCGAGCAGCAACAGTGCCTGCCAGCGATAACGCAGGATAAAGTCGTTGACCGGCGTCAGCACCGGCGCCAGGCCCCGGCGACCCATGGCCGAAAGGCACAGCGAAGTGAGCGTGATATAGAGGATGGCGCGCAGGAATGCGCGGTCTTCCATCAGCAATTCCCATAGGCTCACACCCTGGAACAGCACGCTGGCGAAGTCAGTGTTGTACAGCTGGGTGAACATCGCGGGCACCGACACCAGCAGCACGATCAACACGAACACCGACACCAGTTGGTGAACGAAGCTGTAGCGCCCGGCCTGCAACTGGGTGCGCAGGGGCACATCGGGCTCACGCATCAACAGCGTGGTCAGCAGCGCCGGAACCATCAACACGCCGAACAGCACGTAGGTGCCGGTCCAGGCCGAGTGTTTATAGTTGAAGCCGGTGGAGCCGAAGCCTTCGGCAAAGAACAGTGCGCCGGCCGTGGCCAGCAGGGCGGCGATGCGATAACCGGACATATAGCTTGCGGCTAGGGCGGCCTGGCGGCTGTCGTCGGCAATTTCCAGGCGATAGGCATCGACGGCAATGTCTTGGGTGGCCGACGCGAACGCGACTACCACCGCAATGGCGATCAACCAGGACAAGTGTTTTTGCGGATCGCAGAAGCCCATGCCGATCAATCCGAGGATCACCAGCGACTGGGCCAGCACCAGCCAGGAACGACGACGCCCCAGTTTTCCGAGTAACGGCAGGCGCCATTGGTCGAGCAGCGGCGACCAGACCCATTTGAAGGCGTAGGCCAGACCGATCAGGCTCGCATAGCCGATGGTCTCGCGAGCAACACCGGCTTCACGCAGCCACACGGAAAGCGTCGAGAACACCAACATGTAAGGCATGCCGGCGGCGAAACCGAGCAACAACAGCACTAACGTCGAGGGGCTGGCATAGGCGGCGAGCGCGGCGCGCCAGGTTTTACGGGGCATGGGCTGGAGTCTGCCTCAGATTTGCGGAAACAAAGCGCGCACTCTAACCGCTGTGCTCTACCGGGCGCCAGCCATGACGCTGAATATCAACGCGATTGTTCAGGATAGTGATGCCTTCGCTACGCAAACGCGCACGTTGTTCGTCACCCGAGGCACTGCCCACCGGCAGGCTTATCCGACCGCCGGCACCCAGCACCCGATGCCAGGGCAATCGCGTGTCCTCGGGCAACTGGCTCAGGGTGCGCCCGACCCAGCGGGCGGCGCGGCCCAGGCCGGCCAGTTGGGCCAGCTCGCCGTAGCTCACCACGCAGCCTTCCGGCACTTGCGCCAGTGTCAGGTACAAGGCGGTACGACGCATGTCGGCGGGGTTCTGCGGCGTATCGGCAGGTAGATTCACTGTGTGGGGATATCCGTTGAGATCGTCGTTGTTTTGTCAGAAACGTCTGTAAACATGGCGATGAGAATTGAACTCAATATAAATCCTTGAGTCAGTTCTAGCCATGTAACACTATAACGCCCCTTATTTTCGCCACCCCTGAGCCCCGTATCTGCTTATGTTGTCCAGAACCCTGTTGTGCCTTGCTGTTTTCAGTGCTTCCACGCCCTTGCTCGCCGATACCGTGTGGTTGAAAAACGGTGACCGCCTGACCGGCAAGATCAAAGTCTTCGACGGCGGCAAATTGCTGATCCAGACCACCTACGCAGGCTCTATCCCGGTGGACTGGAAGCAGGTCAAGACCCTGGAAAGCGACCAGGAGCTGCTGGTCAAGCAGGACGCCTACAGCGGTGAAAAGGCCAAGTCCTTGCACGCCTCGGATGATGGGAAGGTGGTGCTGGCCAATGGCGAGGCACCCAAGACCGTGGAGCTGGCAAGTATCCAACAGATCATGAAGCCCAAGCCAGTGATCGAAGACCTGGTGTGGAAGGGCAACGTCGACCTGGCGCTCGACTACAAGCGTGCGGACAAAGACACCAACGACTACGACGTCGACTTCAAGACCTCGGCCCGTCACGGCCAGTGGCGTCATACGGGCAAGGGTGAATACAACCGCGAGTTCCAGGATGACGTCACCACCACCGACAACTGGGCGCTGGAATACAGCCTGGACCGCTTCATCACCGAGCACTGGTTCTGGCAGGGCCGCTTGACCTACAAGCGCGACAAGGTCGAAGACCTGGCTCGCCAGCGCGTTGTCGGTACCGGCCCGGGCTATCAGTTCTGGGACGATGAGCTGGGCGCCTTCTCCCTGGGTTCGCTGGTCAACCGCACCGATTATGAATATGCCGACGGCGGCAAGGACAACTTCTATTCCCTGGCCATGAAGTGGAACTACAACCGCTACCTGGTGGGCAAGACCGTTGAATTCTTCACCAACGGTGAATTGGGCAAGCCGCTGGCCGGACCGGCCGAGTATTCCCTGGATGCCGAGATGGGCCTGCGCTACAAGGTCACCGAGTGGGCTTCGCTGAACTTGAAGGCTGAGCGCAACGAGGTCAGCGGCAACTCCGACAGCAGCTTGAGCAAGACCCGCTACACCGCAGGCTTTGGTGTGGCCTGGTAAAACCTGCGTCGGCCACCCTGGCAACCTGCGCGGATATTGATTACCTTGTGTTGAGATCCATTCCCATATGCCATGGACGGCGCAACACCGAGGAGTCATACGTTGAGCGCGCACGTTGCCAAGAACGCCCGAGAGCTGTTGCTCAAGGAATACCGTGGGGCTCTCTCCACACTGTCCAAGGCCATGCCCGGGTTTCCCTTTGGCTCGGTCGTGCCCTATTGCCTTGACGAACAAGGCCGCCCGCTGATCCTGATCAGCCGCATCGCCCAGCACACCCACAACCTGCAAAAAGATCCCAAGTGCTCGCTGCTGGTAGGTGAGCGCGGGGCCGATGATGTGCAGGCCGTGGGGCGCCTGACCTACCTGGCCGAAGCCGAAAAGCTTGAAGACCAAGCAGCGATTGAAGCCGCTGCCGAGCGTTATTACCGCTATTTCCCCGATTCGGCCAACTACCACAAGGCCCACGATTTCGATTTCTGGATGCTCAAGCCGGTGCGCCACCGGTATATCGGCGGGTTTGGCGCGATTCACTGGGTCGATCAGTTGACCTTGGCCAACCCGTTTGCCGGCAAGGCCGAACGCAGCATGATCGAGCACATGAACAGCGATCACACCAAGGCCATTGCCCATTACGTCGAGCTCAGCGGGTTGCCCGCGTCCGAGCCTGCGCAATTGGCTGGCATCGACAGCGAAGGCATGCACCTGCGTATCGGCCAGTCCCTGCATTGGTTGCCCTTCGCAACGCCTTGCAACACGCCGACACAAGTGCGCGAAGCCTTGGTTTCATTGGCTCACGCCGAGGCCTGGCCGAAAATAACCGCCGCCAATGCTTGAATTCACGAAATGGCGACGTCATCTAAGGTGGACTGGCAAGGCATTCTTGCGTTGAGGAACCATTTGATGCGCCCTTTTTTATTGCTCTTTCTGCTGTTCCCGGTGTTGGAGCTGTTCGTATTCGTTCAAGTCAGCGGTGCGATCGGGTTTTTCCCGGCATTGCTGTTGATCATCGCCGGCTCGATGCTCGGCGTCCTCGTGCTGCGCGTCGCCGGCCTGGCTACGGCGTTGCGTGCCCGTGAGAGCCTGAACCGCGGCGAGTTACCCGCCCAGACCATGCTGGAGGGCCTGATGATGGCGCTGGCAGGTGGCTTGTTGATCCTGCCGGGCTTTGTCAGCGATGTGGTCGGCCTGGTCCTGCTGCTGCCGTTCACGCGCAAGCTGCTGGCCGGCAAGATGCGCCAGCGCGCCGAAGAAGCAGCGATTCGCCAACGCGCCTTCGCCGACGACCTGCAACCGCGTGGCGGTCCGGCCCCGCGCCAGCCCCTGGGACGCGAAGGCGATGTGATCGAAGGCGAATTCGAACACCGCGACAGCAAATAACCGATTCACTGGCACGGCACCCTCGGGTGCCGTGTTGCATTCACCCCGCCGCCGACACAAAAAATTTCATCCTTGCCCCCTTGTAATAACCACAGCCGCCCTTATGTAACGGTCACCGCAAGGTTTCTGGTGGTGACACTAGACAGACTTCCGCGATTCGCCCAGCGAGTCGCGACCGGCACCGCCGGAATTTAACCCGCCGGAATTGATACCGGCCGATGAAAATCACAATTAGGAGAGATCGACAATGAAGCTTCGTCCTCTGCATGACCGCGTCGTCATCCGTCGCAGTGAAGAAGAAAAGAAAACCGCTGGCGGCATCGTCCTGCCAGGTTCGGCTGCTGAAAAAGCCAACCACGGTGTGATTCTTGCTGCGGGTCCAGGCAAGGCTCTGGAAAACGGTGAAGTACGTGCGCTGGCCGTGAAAGTGGGTGACAAGGTTGTTTTCGGCCCTTACTCCGGCAGCAACACTGTGAAAATCGACGGCGAAGACCTGCTGGTCATGAGCGAGAGCGAGATTCTCGCCGTTCTGGAAGACTGATTCCCCGTTCATTTTCCCGTTACTACAAAGTATTTAAGGAATATCGATCATGGCTGCTAAAGAAGTTAAATTCGGCGATTCCGCCCGCAAGAAAATGCTCACCGGTGTCAACGTCCTGGCTGACGCAGTAAAAGCGACCCTCGGCCCGAAAGGTCGTAACGTGATCATCGAGAAGAGCTTCGGCGCTCCGACCATCACCAAGGACGGCGTTTCCGTAGCCAAAGAGATCGAACTGGAAGACCGTTTCGAAAACATGGGTGCGCAGCTGGTCAAAGACGTTGCCTCCCGTGCCAACGATGACGCAGGCGACGGCACCACCACCGCTACCGTCCTGGCCCAGGCGATCGTCAACGAAGGCTACAAGGCCGTCGCTGCCGGCATGAACCCGATGGACCTCAAGCGCGGCATCGACAAGGCGACCATCGCCGTCGTCGCTGAGCTGAAGAACCTGTCCAAGCCATGCGCCGACACCAAGGCCATCGCTCAGGTAGGCACCATCTCCGCCAACTCCGACAGCTCCATCGGCGACATCATTGCCCAAGCGATGGAAAAAGTCGGTAAAGAAGGCGTGATCACCGTTGAAGAAGGCTCGGGCCTGGAAAACGAACTGTCGGTTGTAGAAGGCATGCAGTTCGACCGCGGCTACCTGTCCCCGTACTTCGTCAACAAGCCTGAGACCATGGTTGCCGAACTGGACAACCCGCTGATCCTGCTGGTCGACAAGAAGATCTCCAACATCCGCGAAATGCTGCCAGTGCTGGAAGCCGTTGCCAAAGCCGGCCGCCCACTGCTGATCGTTTCCGAAGACGTTGAAGGCGAAGCCCTGGCGACCCTGGTCGTGAACAACATGCGTGGCATCGTTAAAGTCGCGGCCGTCAAGGCTCCAGGCTTCGGCGATCGTCGCAAGGCCATGCTGCAGGACATCGCTGTATTGACCGGCGGTACCGTTATCTCCGAAGAGATCGGCCTGAGCCTGGAAAGCGCCACCCTGGAAAACCTGGGTAGCGCCAAGCGCGTAACCATCTCCAAGGAAAACACCATCATCGTTGACGGTGCTGGCGTTGAAGGCGACATCGAGTCCCGTATCGCCCAGATCCGCGCACAGGTTGCTGAAACCTCCTCGGACTACGACCGTGAAAAACTGCAAGAGCGCCTGGCCAAGCTGTCCGGCGGCGTTGCAGTGATCAAGGTTGGCGCTGGTTCCGAAGTCGAAATGAAAGAAAAGAAAGCCCGCGTTGAAGACGCCCTGCACGCAACCCGTGCAGCCGTTGAAGAAGGCGTGGTACCTGGCGGCGGCGTTGCGCTGATCCGTGCTCTGGAAGCCTTGACTAACCTGACCGGCGACAACGCTGACCAGAACGTCGGTATCGCGGTACTGCGTCGTGCCGTTGAAGCACCGCTGCGCCAGATCGCTGCCAACTCCGGTGACGAGCCAAGCGTTGTGGTCAACGAAGTCAAGAACGGCAAGGGTAACTACGGTTACAACGCTGCGACTGGCATCTACGGCGACATGATCGAAATGGGCATCCTGGACCCTACCAAGGTGACTCGTTCGGCGCTGCAAGCGGCAGCCTCCATCGGTGGCCTGATCCTGACCACCGAAGCTGCCATCGCTGAAAAGCCGAAGGCTGAAGGCGCAGCTGGCGGCGGCATGCCAGACATGGGCGGCATGGGTGGCATGGGCGGCATGATGTAAGCCAGCCTTACCCGGCACTGAAAAACCCCGCCTGCAGTGATGCAGGCGGGGTTTTTTTATAGGGGGTGGGTAGCGATGGATGTTGTTTGCCTTGATGGCCGGTACAGCAGCAGGCAATACATGGCCAGGCAAATCAGCCAGCAAAAAATTGCTGTCCACACATTGTGGGAAAAGAAGTGCGCCCCTTGAAGCATGCGGCTCACCGAAAAGACACTGCCCAAACCGACTGCAACGATGAACGCGTTGCGCGCCATCTTCGGCTTGCGATCCCTCAGGGCAAAGAACCAGGCGAACAAGGCAAACCCGGTTGCCGCATGCCCACCGGGCCAGCAGCGACCTGGCTTGTCGGTAGGCGGGCGAGGGCTTAGCAGTTCGCTATAGGTTTCCTGGCCGCCAAATTCCTTGAGACTCCAGGGGCACTGCACGGCGGTGATGGTTTTCAGCGGCGATACGAAGGCTGTCGCCAGCCCCAGGGAAAGCACCAGGCACCCCAGTTCGCGGCGGTAAGGCTTGAGGCGCTGCAAGATAAAGGTGCCGACAAACCCAAGGATCGCCAGGACCGAAAACAGGATCACCAACTCCTTGGCACGGTCATGCAGGATGTCTTCGAGGAAGAAGCTGTAGCGACCGATGAAGCCGCCATCGGCTGCGTTGTAGAACTGCTTGGCAAGATCCATGTCCAGCGAAGTCAGCTCCAGCATCAGCAATACCAGCGCAGCGGCGACGGGAATACCCAGGCACAGCCAGAAATCAAGGGGCTTGGAAGCCGGTGCAGCGGGGTGAGAGCGCATGGCAGACCTTAATGTAAACCGTCCCGTACTGACCTGTACGAGACGCTCTGTTCAGCGTGTGCTCAGCGTCGGGGCCGCGTCCTTGGGCACCCTCCAACTCAGCAGTTGTTGTTTGAAGTCGTAACTGGCGGCTTGGTAGTAGGTAATCGCCCGTTGGACCAATGGATCATCGCTGCCCACGCGCAACTCCTGGCTCTCCCCAAGGGCTTGGTCGTGGCGACGCAGCCCTTGGCGTGGGCTGAGGATCGCCAGGTCCTTGCCGTCAAACAAGCCCAAATGCTGGTAATTGCCGATCACCACTCGCGGTGGCAGCGGGTTGTCTTGCAACAGGTTGCGGCCAAAGAAGGTCGATTCGTAACTCAGGTTGATCAGACCCAGCAAGGTCGGTGCAAGGTCGATCTGGCTGGCCAGTTGGGCGGATTCCCGTGGGTCGATCAGCTTGGGCGCATAGACAAACAAAGGAATCTGGTAGTTGGTGATCGGCAGGTCTTCCTTGCCTGCGCTGCCGGCGGTGTGGTCGGCGACGAACACGAAGATCGTGTTATCGAACCACGGTTTCTGGCGTGCGGCCTCGAGGAATTGGCCGATGGCGTAGTCGGTGTATTTCACCGCACCGTCGCGGCCCTTGCCTGACTTGATATCGATACGCCCGTCCGGGTAGGTGTAGGGGCGGTGGTTAGAGGTGGTCATCAGCTGCAGCAAGAACGGCTGCTGCTTGGCGTAGTCGGCGTCGGCCAGTGTCAGGGTCTGTTTGAACAGGTCCTCGTCAGCCATGCCCCAGGCATTTTTGAATGAGATGTCTGACTCAGGCACGCTGCTCTGGTCTACGACCCGATAGCCATTGCCGCTGAAAAACGCGTTCATATTGTCGAAGTAACCGCGCCCGCCGTAGACAAACACGCTGTCATAGCCGATGGCCTTGAGTTGTTGCCCAAGGCTGGCGAACCCGCTTTCACGGCCGATGCGCTTGACGATCGAACGACCTGGCGTTGGTGGAATGGCCAGGGTAATGGCTTCCAGGCCCCGGTCGGTTCGTGTGCCGGTGGCATAGAAGTTATTGAAGTACAGGCTTTGTTTGCGCAATGCATCCAGGTTGGGTGTGAGGTTGCGTTGATCGCCGTTGCTGCCCATGTACTTGGCACTGAAGCTTTCGATGGTGACCAGCACGATGTTGGGCTTGCGCAGCGTGCCCGGGTTGGTGATGGCGCGGCGAATATCCAGCGGGTCCGGGTCGATAAAGCGGGCATTCGGCTCGCTGAGTTCGGCGCGCAATTGCCGGGCGACCACGTCGGTAGGCAGGCTTTTGTAGAACTGGGTGTAGTCCAGTTCGTTATTGCGGAACGCAGCGAAGAATTGGTAAGGGCCGTTGCTGGCCAATTCGTTCTTGTAGGCGTTGCCGCCTTGGGCACGTGGGCTGTCCTGGCTGATCAGTTGCAGGCTGAGGCCGGCGACCACCAATAATCCCAGACCATTAAGCAGCCGGCCACGCAGTGCCGGCAACGGCGCTGCCATGGCGGCATTGAAAGGTTTACGCAGGGCCAGGCTCATGAGGATCGCCAGCATTGCCAACAGGCTCAGCAACTTGCCGATCGGATAGGATTCCAGCAGGTTGTTCAGCACCTCATCGGAATACACCAGATAGTCAACGGCAATAAAGTTGAAGCGTACGCCAAACTCATCCCAGAACAGCCATTCGGCCACCGAAGTAAACAGCATGGCGAACAGGCTGGCCGTCAGCAGCGCCTGCAGGAACCAGCGATGACCTCGGCGGCGCCAGAGTGCAGGTGGGCAGAGCAGTAAATACAGGCCCAGCGGTAAAGCTGCGTAGGCAAGGAAGGCCAGGTCGTAGAGCATTCCCACGCCAAACACTGGCAGCCAATTGCCGCCCACTTCATTCACATGAGTCACGAGCAGCACGCTGCGAGTGAGCAGGAACACTAATAACCAGGCGCCGGTTATCAACAGCAGATAGCGCATTGGCGCTGTTTTGAGAAGGCCCATATCTATGTTCCTGAAATCGATGGGCGCGATCTTCTGCCTGAAGCTGTGGTGGGTTTGTGAAGCTATAGTGAAAAACTCGTTTACTCCTGTAATCAGTTGAATACCGTTATCGGTGGGTCTTTCAGCTCTATCCCTGAGCCCCGCTTGGCCTTAAGCTGCGCGAGCCAACACGGCTGTTACCGCGTACGGAGACACTGCCCATGCGAATTCTATTGGTTGAAGACAACCGCGATATCCTCGCCAACCTGGCCGATTACCTGGGGCTTAAAGGCTACACAGTGGACTGTGCGCAGGACGGCTTGTCGGGCCTGCACCTGGCGGCCACCGAGCATTACGACCTGATCGTGCTCGATATCATGCTGCCCGGCATTGATGGCTACACCCTTTGCAAACGCCTGCGCGAGGACGCGCGCCGCGATACGCCGGTGATCATGCTCACCGCCCGTGACCAGTTGGACGACCGCCTGCAGGGCTTCAAGTCTGGCGCCGATGATTACTTGCTCAAGCCATTCGCCTTGTCGGAACTGGCCGCGCGTATCGAGGCGGTGCTGCGTCGTGCCCAGGGTGGCGGACGCCGTGCCCTGCAGGTGGGTGACCTGAACTACGACCTCGACACATTGGAAGTCACCCGCGAAGGGCGCCTGCTCAAGCTCAACCCCGTTGGCCTGAAATTGCTTGCGGTGTTGATGCAGAAGAGCCCGCACGTACTGCGCCGGGAAATACTCGAAGAAGCGCTGTGGGGCGATGATTGCCCGGACAGCGACAGCCTGCGCAGCCACGTTCACCAATTGCGCCAGGTGATCGATAAGCCATTCGCCAAGCCGTTGCTGCAAACGGTGCACGGCGTGGGTTACCGCTTGGCCGAGGGTCGTGATGGAGTTTAAGCAAAGCCTTGCCCAGCGGATCATCATCGCCTTTGCCTTGATGAGTGCGTTGGTGGCGGGGGCCTTCGCCATGGGGATCGTTGCGACGGTGCACCTGGTGGAAGAGAAGTTGATCTCGGCGGGCCTGGGCGGTGACCTGCAACGCCTGCTGTTGATGGACAGCGTCGAAGACTGGAGCCACCGGCCGGAGCCGGACCAGCTGTTTTACTTCAGTGGCGGGCGCGGCGATTTCGAACTGCCCAAGGATCTGCGCCACCTGGAGCCGGGTTTTCACGAGGTGTTTCGCGAGTCGCTGTCGTACCACGCCATGGTCGAAGTGATTGATGGCCGGCGTTATGTGTTGTTGCAAGACCAGAGCGATTTCGAAGAACGTGAGCGTGTGCTGTTTGCCGTGGTGCTGGTGGGGTTCGTGCTCAGCCTGGCGCTGGCGGTGTTCCTCGGCTGGGTGCTGGCCCGCAAGGTGATGGCGCCGGTGGTGCGGTTGGCTCGTCAGGTGCGTCACCGTGACCAACTGCTGGGCCTGGCCCCGCCCCTGGCTCCGGATTATGCTGCCGATGAAGTGGGCGAGCTGGCGGTGGCGTTCGACGCCACCCTGGGCCGCTTGCGCCAGGCGCTGTCTCGCGAGCAACTGTTTACCAGCGACGTGAGCCACGAGTTGCGCACGCCCTTGATGGTATTGGCCAGCTCCTGCGAACTGTTGCTGGAAAACCCGGCCATTGATGAGCGTGGCCGCCGCCAGGTGGAGCGCATCGCCCGTGCCTGTGAAGAAATGCGCGAGCTGGTGCAGACCTTCCTGATGCTGGCACGCGCCAAGCACGATGATGCTGCCGTTGCGCCCCAGGGCAACCTCAGCCAGGTCGCCGAAGACCTGCTCGGCATCTGGCGTGAGCCTATCGAGAAAAAAGGCCTGGAGTTGATCTACCGACCAGGCAACCCGCTGGACACCCGCTACAACACCACCTTCTTGCATGCGGTGATGGGCAACCTGCTGCGCAACGCCCTGCACTACACCGAGCACGGGTTTATCCGCCTCACGTTGGAGCCCAGTGGCTTCGTGGTGGAGGACACCGGTGTCGGCATTCCCGAAGAAAAACGCGAAGCGATGTTCGAGCCGTTTGTACGCGGCAGCGAGAACCGTGGCGAGGGGCTGGGGCTCGGCCTGTCGCTGGTGCAACGGATCTGCGAGAGCCAGGGCTGGAGCGTGAGCTTGACGACGATGGAGCCCAATGGTTGCCGATTTCACGTGGAATTGAGCCAGGTCAAATCCTGACCGTTCAGTCTGTCGTTTTGCTAATGCAGACTGCCCGCTTTTCAGCGAAGATGGCCCCATGCTACTGAATGTTTCTGTAAAGTCTTGAAATGTATGCAGTTGGACAGGACAAGATTTTCACAATGAGTTGACCTGTTGATCACAGTTCGCTGCATAAGGTTGTAGGCATCAGTTACTGGAGACGTGCGATGCCTTCCCCAATCAAGTTGGAATTTTCCGAAAAGTACGACGATCAACACGCGCAACAATATTTGCTCAAACATCAGGACAATCTGGCTCGCCGGTTGTCCCACAAACGCGACGAGCAACTGGCGCGCGGTGCGCTGGCCATGGCCGGTGAACCCGGCCTGGTGCTGGATCTGCCTTGTGGCGCTGGACGCTTCTGGCCGTTGCTGGCCGAAAAACCCAATCGTGTAATTATCGGGGCTGACAATTCGGCGTCGATGTTGAAGATCGCCACCACCGCCCAACCGGCGGATGTGGTGAAACGGGTACGCCCTTTGCAGACATCTGCCTTTGATATCGATTTGCCAGATAACTCCGTCGACAGTATTTTCTGCATGCGCTTGATGCACCACATCGGTGAACCTGAGCACAGGCTGACAATATTGCGCGAGTTTCAGCGGGTTACCCGTGACAGCGTGATTATTTCGCTGTGGGTAGACGGCAATTTCAAGGCCTGGAAGCGCAAGCGCAGCGAAGTACGTCGTCGCAAACGAGGTGAGCAGGAAGGTTACCAAAACCGGTTTGTGTTACCGGCTGCTACTGTCGAGGCAGAATTCGAGCAGGCCGGTTTCCGTGTTCAGGAATCCCTGGACTTCATACCGCTCTACGCCATGTGGCGAGTATATGTATTGCGCAAGAGGTAACAGGATGGCAGTTGAGTGCGTAGCAGGCAGTCATGTAGCTCCCGAAGAACGATTTGATTTTTTCTGGCGTCAGCAAGGCGAGTGGGTTGAAGAACCCAATCGCCGACGTGGTGGCGAAAGCGGCGTGCAGCGTGTGGTAGGCCCCAACGGGCGGTTGCTCTATAGCAAGCGCCAGACCGGCCACATTTACCGCAGTTGGCTGCACCCCTTTGGGCGCCCGACCGTGCTACGTGAACGTGATGCCCTCAAGGGCCTGCGTTTGCTGGATGTGCGCGTGCCGGAGCTGGTGTTCTGCGAGGCGCGACGCGACCCGGAGCACCAATGGAAGGCCCTGCTGGTCACTGCGTCCCTGGACGGTTTCGACGAGATCGAAAACTGGTACGCCGCTGGCGGCCGTGAGCAGTATGGCGAGGCCGTCCACGAGCGCTTGCTGCAGGAATTGGCCGGCACCCTGGCCCGCATGCACAAAGGCCGCTGGCAGCACGGTTGCTTGTATATCAAGCACATCTTCGTGCGGGTCACCGGCGAGCCCGAGGCGGCGACTGTAGAAGTGGCCCTGTTGGACTTTGAAAAATGTCGCCAACGCTTGACCGCTTATCGGGCCGCTTCCCATGACATGCTGCAATTGCGCCGCCATTCGTCGTGGAATGATACCGACTGGAAAAAACTCAGCTATTTTTACGAGACGGCGTTTGGCAGCGCTATCAAGGGTTTAATCAGATGAAGCTAGAAATAGCACGAGGTTTGTTCCTGGTCGGGGCGTTGGGCGTTTCAGCCCTGGCCCTGGCGGTGTGGGAACAACCTCGCACACAAGTGCTCAGTGCGGTAGATGGCGGTGGGCAATGCCTGTTGCCACGCATTGCCAAGGCAAGTGTGGCGGCCAAGCCTGATCATGAGTTGCTGTTATTCATGTTCGGGATGTCTCAAGCGATGAAGCCGCAGAGTTGAAACGATTGCCCCCAAAAAAAGGGCCTTGCGATGCGAGGCCCTTTTTTTACGCCTGACGCTCCTACAGAGGGGGATTTCAGATCAGGTGCAGGTGGTTATCCCAAAAGCCGGCTGGTAATTCCAGCGGCTTGGCCAGCAACGTTGTCTGGCGGCAATCATAGAAGCGGCAACGCCCTTGGCCTGACGTGACGACGAACCCATCGGCCACTGCACCCACACCGGCGCAGTCGGGGAGCGGCCCATCCAGGCGCAGCTCGGCGCTGTCCATGTCCCAAATGAAGAAACGATTGCCCCGTGGCGCGGTCAGGGCCACCAGGCGCAGTTCGCTGTGTACCGCTACGCTGGCGGTGTAGTGCCCCATCGCCTGCAACTGCTCATCAGCCACCGGGAACGCCACGAAAGGCTGGCCTGGGCGCTTGATCGCCAGCAACTCCGAGCGTTCCTGGGACGGCCCCATGAACTGCTGCCCGGTAAGGATAGTGCCATCGTTGGCGATGCCCATATGGCGCACGCTGTTCATCTGCTGGCCCAGGGTTTCCTTGCTGATCAAGGTGCCATCGCGATGCATCAGCACCAGGCTCGGCTCCATGGCGTTGAGATTCATCTCTATCCGGCTTTCGGCTTCGGTACGAATACCGCCGTTGGCCACCACCAGGGTTTCGCCGTCGGGCATCCAGGAGACCTGATGCGGGCCGATGCCGTGGGTGGAAATCTCGCCACTATGCACCAGCCGCTCGCCTTCGAACTTATACACACCCAACAGGCCGCGGCCGGGGTCGGACGTGTCGTTCTCGGTGGCGTACAGCCAGTCGCCGCTCCTATGGATCACCGCATGCCCGTAGAAATGGCGGTTGGCGTTCGAACTGATGGTTTGCAGCAGCGCGCCATCACGCAGGTCGATCAGGTAACTCTCGGTGCCCGGGCGGCGGGCGACGAACAGCGCAATCGGCAGCGTCGGATGGTTGACGATGTCGTGGCAACGCTGGTCGACCTGGGTGGCAAACACCTGCTTGCCATCCAGGCGATAGCCGACGGCGTAGTGCTTGCCGTCGGCATCATCCCGCGCCGACAGCAGCAGCGGGCCTTTATCCTTGCCTTTGAACAGCGTCCAGCCGCCCAACGTAAGGGCGCTGAGCAGCACGCTGCCCACCGCCAAAGCCTGTCGCCTGAGCATCATCAGTCACCGTCGTTGGCGTTGAAGCCCAGTTGGATTCCCAGGGCCTTGGCCAGCTCGCCTTCGTGCAGGCGGTGGACCACGTTGAGGCTGTCGTAGATGTCGTTGAGCTGCTGGCGCCCGGCGTCATCGTTCAATAGTTCGTTGAGGCTGCGCTGGTTGCTGGCGAACAGTTTCAGGGATGCGGCATAGGCAGCGTCGATCTTCTCGGCCAACGGCTTCTGATCCGCCGGCAGCAGGCCACGCAAGCCTTTGTTGTCGACGCCGACCCACACGGTCTGGGCCGCGGCGAGGCTCGCCTCCAGGCTTTGCAGCGACGACTGGCTGCGCCATGCATCGGCCTGGAACGGTTGCGGGATGCCCTTGGTCTGGCGGCCCATGGGCGTGCCGAGTTTTTTCTTCAGGGTGTCCAGGGCAGTCACTTGCACGCGCAGCAGGTCGGCAATGGCCTCGTGGGAATCAGCGTAGCGCTGGTTCGGGAACTTGGTCATCTGCGCGAGCATGCCGTCGGTGCTGTTCCAGCTGGCGAGAATCTCTTCGGCCAGGACTTTCTGGCGTTCGCCGATCGCCATCAACAGTGGGCAGTAGCGGGCTTTCTGTGCTTGGTCGGCGACGTCCGGCTTGGCGTCGTAGAGGATGTATTCGTAGGCCGACAGGCCCTGCACCACGACACTGGATTTAGCCAGGGCGGCGGCATCGATCTGCGGCTGGGCGCTGACGAGTTGCTCGACCTGGCGACCGACCAGGTTCTTCTTGTCCGGCCAGAACTGCACCTGCCAGGCACGGTTGCCCTCGGCCAGCGGACCGATCAACAGTGGTTGCAACTCGGCCCAGGCTTTTTGCGCGTGCAGGAAGTCGGCACGGGCGGTGTCCAGGCTTTCCTTGCCCTGGCAGTAGGCCAGGGCGCTGACGGCCAGTTGGCGGTCGGCTTCAACCCAGCGGCTGTAGGTCGGCAGGATCACTTGCTTGGCGATGGCCGCCGAGGTCACCGCTTGCGGGTCCTGGGGCGAGCAGGCACCGAGCGCCAGGGCGGCCAGGCTGGTGAACAACAACTTGGGACGAAACATGTCGAGCTCCCTTCT
Source organism: Pseudomonas sp. FBCC-B545 (assembly GCF_059134095.1). Classification (NCBI taxonomy): domain Bacteria; kingdom Pseudomonadati; phylum Pseudomonadota; class Gammaproteobacteria; order Pseudomonadales; family Pseudomonadaceae; genus Pseudomonas; species Pseudomonas sp. FBCC-B545. The sequence continues at coordinate 1,215,234 of NZ_CP101441.1, forward strand.
GTAAGTGGGGCAAAGCTTATAAAGAATTCAGGAACGCCAGCAACGCGGCACGCTGCTCGGCATTGAACGACAACACATGTTGCTGCGCCGCTTGTGCTTGCCCGCCATGCCACAGCACGGCCTCGAGCAGGTTGCGGGCGCGGCCGTCATGCAGGAACTGGGTGTGACCACTCACGGCTTGCGTCAGGCCAATGCCCCACAACGGCGGGGTGCGCCAGTCACGGCCAGTGGCTTTGAATTCGGTACGGTGGTCGGCCAGGCCTTCGCCCATATCGTGCAACAACAGGTCGCTGTAGGGGCGTATCACCTGGTTGGCCAGCTCCGGTTCGGCGGCGTTGGCGGCCGTGGTGAATGTCGGCTTGTGACAGTCCTGGCAACCGGCCTGGTAGAACAGGTTCTTGCCGGCCAGCACCTGCGGCGTGTTGACGCCTCGGCGCGCGGGCACCGCGAGGTTGCGGGTGTAGAACAGCACCAGGCGCAGGATGTTGTCGCTGACTTCCGGCTCGCCATCTGGGCCATTGCCGTTGGGCGCCTGCTTGCAGGCCACTTGGGCATCGGTGCAATCATCGAAGGGTCTCAGGGAGGTCGTGAGGCCCATATCACCAGAGAACGCGTGAACATTTTGTTGGTTGAGGTTGGGTTGCCCGGCTTTCCAGCCAAAACGCCCGAGTACGCTTTTATGCTGGGCGTCATCCCAGACCCAGTTGGCGCGGCCGACGATGGCGTCTTTGTCGGCGGTCTTGGGGTCGGTGTTGCGCAGGATATCGGCGTCACTGATTGCTTCGAGCAGGCCCAGGCCGATCATCGGCGGTGCCACCCGGGCGGAGAAGCGCGTATCAGGATGCATCGGGCCGTAGCCGAGCTGGGTTATTTGCAGGTCGGGTTTGCGCAGTTCGACGACGGTGCCGTCCTTGAAGCTGACCTGGACAGGGCTGTAGTCGACCCGCACCTTGCCTTCCGGCACGACGCCCGGCACGGACATGTCCTGCAACTGCCCGCCATACACCGGCTCGGGCACCACGCCGAGCTGTTCGATGAGCTTGGCGTAGGGGGGCTGCTCTGTAATGGAGAGAGGGATGGAGAGGCGCACCAGCATCGACACCGCATTCGGCGCATCAGGCAGCGGCGGATGGCCCCGACCGTCCTTGATATGGCAGTTCTGGCAGGCGTTGGTATTGAACAGCGGGCCCAGGCCATCCCGTGCCGTGGTGGTGGACGGCGCAATCACCCAGGGGCTGCGGAAGAAACTGTTACCGACGCTGAAATCCAGGCGGCGGGTGGGCGCCAGGTTGGCCGAGGGCAGGGAAAAGGCGTTCTGGTCGCGCTTGTTCACCGTCGTTGCACCACCTGACCGCGACTCACCAGGCTCGGCCTTGGTGAAGCGGGGGGCATCGTCGCAAGCGGTCAGGCTTAAAGCCATCAACGCTGCGGACAGGCAGAGGAGCGAACGGAACATCGAGATTCCTGGACAAGGGCGGAAAATACGGTCGCAAAGTCTAACAGGGCAGGGCGGTTTGAATAAGAGCAATTATCGTTTGGTGGCATCCGGATTCATTCCCGCTAGAATGACTGCACATTTTTTTCTGGAGGTGGCCAATGCAGGCTCTCGACGCTTTGCTCAACCGTGTTTCCGTGCCACGTCTGCTGGAACCGGCACCGACCCAGGAGCAGCGCGACCTGTTGTTCGCCGCCGCCATGCGTGCGCCCGACCACGGTCAGCTGCGCCCTTGGCGTTTCCTTACCGTAGAAGGCGCAGCCCGTGAGCAGATGGGCGCGCTGTTGGCCGAGGCCGCCCGCCTGCAGGATGCCGACGCTCCCCAGGCGGTCATCGACAAGGCCCACAACGGCCCGCTGCGTGCGCCGTTGGTGGTGGTGGTGATTGCACGCCTGCAGGAGCACTTCAAGGTGCCCAAGTCCGAGCAATTGCTGGCGGCGGCCTGTGCGGCCCACGGCATCCTGTTGGCGGCCTATGCCCAGGGGATTGGTGCGGTGTGGCGGACCGGGGAGTTGTCCTACTCGGCCCATGTGGCCAAAGGCTTGGGGCTGACGGCGGGTGAAGAAGTGATTGGCTTTCTTTACCTCGGTACGCCGCAGAACCCGCCGCGTACGGCGCCGAAGGAAGACCTGACGCCGTTCGTCCAGGCCTGGACCGGACGCTAAGCGGTGTGCGGTCAAAATGTGGGAGGGGGCTTGCCCCCGATGGCGGCCTGACAGCTAACCAGGATGTTGGGGGGGACCGAGTACATATCCGTTATTTAGGTCACGGCTGCTATTGGTTCCGCTCTTACAGCGGCTTACTTTTGGAAGGACCCAAAAGTAAGCAAAAGGTCCTCGCCCCACCACTCGGTGCCTCGCCTAGGCTCGGCATGCCCTCTCTCCGGCTTGAATCCGTGGGCCGCCGCCACGCGCCATCCATGGCGCGGGGCGGCTAACCCGGCGTCCTGCCGGGTTACCCACGGATTCAAGCCTGCGTTCGGCCAGCGTGGTTTAACGGGGCGCCTGAGATCAAGATCAAGAGCGACTCGCTTCGCATCGTGGATACGCTTGGGGCGCCTTTGCTTTTCTGTGGGAGCGGGCTTGCCCGCGAAAAACTTGAGGGCGCCGCGTTCATTCTGATCTCCCGCGTCATCGTTAACGACCATCGCGGGTAAGCCCGCTCCCACAGAGGTACGCGTACGCCTCAACGATCAGGTCGGCTCTAAGGCCGCCTCGCTGTGCTTTTGATCTCAGGCGGCCCCCCAAATCAATGTCGGATTACGGGCACACCGAGCCTGGGCGAGGTGCTGAGTGGTTGGGCAAGAGCGTTTTGCTTACTTTTGCGCTGTTTGTACGGACCGGTCACATCGTCAACATGGGGCTGTCGCGCAGCCCCCTCCCACATTGGACCTGTGGTGTGAATTACACCCTGAACTGATCCATCAACTTCATCTGCTGGCTGGCCAGTGCATTGAGCTGGCTGCTGATCGCCGCCGATTCCGTGGCCTGGCCGGTGAGGGTTTCGGTCACGGTGCGAATCGCCGAGACGTTGCGGTTGACCTCTTCGGCCACTGCGCTCTGCTCTTCGGCGGCACTGGCGATTTGCAGGTTCATGTCGCTGATCACCGTGACCGCGTCACTGATCTTGCCCAGGGCCTGCACCGCCTGGTGGATCTGCCCGGCATTGCTCTGGGCCTGTTGCTGGCTGGAGTGCATGGTCGCTACCACGCCTCGGGTGCCGCTCTGGATACGTTCGATCACCAGGCGGATTTCCTCGACCGAATCCTGGGTGCGCTTGGCCAGGTTGCGTACTTCGTCGGCAACCACCGCAAAGCCACGCCCGCTTTCGCCGGCGCGTGCCGCTTCAATCGCGGCGTTCAATGCAAGCAGGTTGGTCTGTTCGGCGATGCTGCGGATCACCTCCAGAACCGAGCCAATCTGTTCACTGTTGACCGCCAGGGCTTCGACTTCGGTCACCGCTTTGCTGACTTCCTCGGCAAGGGTGGTGATATCACGGGTGCTCTGCTCGATGATCGACATGCCTTCGCGGGCCGACTGATCGGCACCGCGTGCCGCGCTGGCAGCATTCGAGGCGCTGTTGGCGACGTCATGGGCAGTGGCGCTCATTTCATTGGAGGCGGTCGCCACCTGGTCGATTTCGCGGAACTGCACCTGCATGCCTTCGCTGGTCTGGCGCGCAATGGCCGACGATTGATCCGCCGTACCACGGGCTTCGGTAATGCTTTGCTTGATCTGCGCGATGGTCGGTTGCAGCTTGTCGAGGAAGCGGTTGAACCAGTTCACCAACTCGCCCAGTTCGTCTTTCTTGGCGTACGCCAGGCGTTGGGTGAGGTCGCCGTCGCCGCTGGCGATGTCCTTGAGCATGGCGGCCACGCTGTTGATCGGCCGGGTGACGCCGGTGGCGGTCAGCCAGATCAGCAGCAAGCCCAACAGGCCGGCAGCCGCCGCCACCAGCAAGGCTTTGAGGGTACCGCTGGCCTGGGCTTCGTCGAGTACCGCTTGCAGCTTGACGTTATCGGCCAGCATCACGGCTTTCGGCAGTTTGATCACCACGCCCCAGGACTTGGCGTCGGCAATCGGCTTGACCGGGTACACGGCGCGAATGATGTCGTTCTGCCCGCGGATCACTGGCCGGTCATTGGCGAGCAGTTGCACGATTTCCTTGCCTTCGGCGCCGAGGCTATCGATCAGGTTCTTGCCTACCTTGGCCGGTTCACCGCTATAGGCCGCGATCAAGCCAGTGCTGGACAGAATCTCCAGGTGCGCTGCGCCGTTGAAAAGATCTTTCTGCGCGGCATCGGTAGTCGCTTGCAGGGCCGTGAGGGCGATATCGATGCCGACGACGCCAATGACTTTGCCATCGACGATCAGTGGCAGGGAAATGGTGGTCATCAGCACAGGTTTGCCAGCCACAGTGTCTTCGTACGGGTCCAGCAGGCAGGTGCTGCGGGTGTCCCGTGGGCAGGTATACCAAATGTTGTAGGGCGTGCCGCTGAGGTTGAGGGTGGTCTTGGTCAAGTCATCCTCGACCATGATGGTGTTGAGGCCTTCACCACCTGCACGGCTCCAGTAGCTGGAAAAGCGGCCTTTTTCGTTGGAGACGCGCGCTTTGTCGTCGACGAATTCGCTGTCTTTGCCGTCCAGCCCGTTGGGTTCGAATGACAGCCAGATACCCAGCACCTTGGTGTTGCGCTCGAATGCGGTTTTTACGCTCTGGTTGATTTCTTCGCGCAGGGCGCCGGCGTCAAGAGAGCGCTTGGTCCCCAGCTGACGCAGGTCTTTGATCTGGTCGGCGAGGGCAGTAACCACCAGCAGGTTTTCACCGAAGGTCTTTTGTAAGTGCCCGGCCTGTTCGGCTGCCTTGGCTTGCAGCAGCTGTTCCACGCTGGCGGTCAGCATTCGTGAGCTTGAGTCACTGACCAATAGGTCATTCTGGTTGGTGTTGTAGATATTGATGCCGACCACCAGTGCAATGACCCCCAACAGGCAAAGACCGGACAGCAGCACGATTTTCAAGCGAATGGAGAGGGTGTCGAACATAGGTTCACTCACGAATGACTTGTTGGAATGCAGGCAGCAGAGCCAAGTCCATTCGGCGCCATGCCTGAAACATCGGCGTCACAAATCGATTCATGAGAAATAGGCGATGAGCGGTAGGATAACGCCTACATGCAGCCCTATATGGGCCGTGCCAGCTGCTCGGGGCGAGACCAGATCCACAGGTTGCCCAGGCTCATCCCGGCAATGGCCAGGTACACCGGCCAGCCGTGATCCAGCATCACCAGCATCAGGATGGCACACAGCAACATACTCACGGTGGCGCTGACCTTGGCCCGGCGCGCAATGATCTTGCCGTTGCGCCAGTTGAACAGGATCGGCCCGAACAGGCGGTGGTTTTCCAGCCAGGCGCTCAGGCGCGGTGAGCTTTTGGTGGCGGCCCAGGCGGCGAGCAGGATGAATTCGGTGGTCGGCAAACCCGGTATGACAATCGCCACCAGGCCGATCCCCAGGCTGGCGTAGGCCAGCAGGCCGAAGAGGACTTGGGCGACTTTGGAGGTGGATTGGGTTTTGCCGGTCATAGGTAGGAATATCACAGAAAATCAATGTGAAATGAGTGCTCAGTGTGGGAGGGGGCTTGCTCCCGATGGCAGAGTGTCAGTCAGCTTATGTTTAGCTGGCACACTGCCATCGGGAGCAAGCCCCCTCCCACATTTTCTGATTGCATTTCAATCTGGAGGTCAGGCCATTTCAGGGGCGCTAGCGTACGCCTGTTCCAGCAACACGGTGAAGCGCACAAACGCATCGATCGCGCCTTTTTCTACCGCAGCTTCTTCTTCTGCGCTGAATTCCAGGCTGTCGAGGGTGCGGGTGAAGCTTTTCCAGCCTTCGGCGCGACCGCCGGCCGGTTCGCCCAGGTGACGGGCGCCGAAGGTTTCACTCAGGCCCAAGCCCACGGCGCGCTTGATCAGGAACGCGGCGCCCAGTTTGGAGCCTTCGGACACGAACAGCCAGCCCAGGGCTTCGGCTTTACTCGGATTCTTTACTGCACCGGCCACCGGAGCCGGGATTTCAGTGTCCAGGTCCGCCAGGTCGAGCTTGGCGGCTTCGGCGCGGCAGCGTGCGGCCAGGTCCGGGACGATCTTGATCAGTTCGGCATCGTTGTACAGCGCTACCAGTTCTGACTGGAACAGGTACTGGGCCACTACGAAGCGGGCGAAGTTGGCTTGGGTTTCGAACGGCGCATGAGCCTTCACCAACGCATCCAGCTTGGTATGCGGTTCATTGGTGATCTGGTTCAGGCGCTGGGAGCGCAGGCTCGGGCGTTCTGCGGTAGGAGAAGCGGTCATGTAAAAAGTCCTTGAGAAGGTAAGCGCCTGGGTGCCCTTAAAGAGAGCTGTTATCAACTAGACGAACAAGAAGACGCGGCACAGTAAAAAATCCTCACCCCGCCGCTGTGGATTCCGGCGAGGTGAGGCGGGTGGGTCAGATGTCCCAGATCAGGTTGATCGCAAAGTTGCGACCGGGCTGGGTCAGGCGGTCGAGGTTGGCCGGGCCGGTTACCGCGGCTTCGCCGACGCTGTCGTAGCTACGCACGTCATCCCAGTTCCAGTACTTCTTGTCGGTCAGGTTGTAGAGGCCGCCGTTGATGGTCACGTCGTTGCTGACCTTGTAATAGGCGGTCAGGTCGAGGATGCCGAAGCCCGGGGTCTTGAACGGGCCGTCGGTGTTGCCGTCGGGCGCGTGGAAGGTGGTGCTGTCGACGCGGTCCTGTTTCTTCACCAGGGTCCAGCTCAGCAGGCCACCATAGTTGTCCTGGTCGTAGCCCAGGCCGAACACGCCTTTGAGTGGGTTGACGCTGTTGAGCGGTTCGCCATTGTCGTCGTTGCGACCGTAGGTGTAGGCAATCGAACCTTGGGTATACAGACCTTTCGGCGCACCGAAGGCATCCAGGTTCAGGCGGCCCTTGGCTTCCGCGCCCTTGATGGTAGCGCGCTTGATGTTCACGGCCTGGAACTGTTCCACAGTGCCGCCGACCACGGCGTTGTCTTCGTCGATAAAGTCGCGGTACTTGTTGTAGAACACCGCGATGTCAAAGGAGCCTTGGTCAAACTTGCCGCGAATCCCGGTTTCGATGCCTTTGCTGGTTTCCGGCTTGAGGTCGGGGTTAGGGGCGACGGTGTAACCCAGATCGAGATTCTCAAAACGCCCGTACAGGGCCTTGGCCGATGGGGTACGGAAGCCCTCGGCATATTGGCCGAACCAGGTGTAGTTATCGGTCAAGGCGTAGGTCAGGCCGAACTTGGGTGTTACGCGGTTCCAGGTCTTGTCCTTGCCGTCGACGGCATAGGCGCCGGTCGGGTTGACGGTGTTGAGGAATTCCTGGGTCAGCTTGGGCTTGAGCCGGGTGTAGTCATAACGCACGGCGGGCAGGAAGGTCCATTTGTCCCAAGTGATCTGGTCCTGGGCGAATAGCGAGTAGGTGTTGATGGTCGGATCGGGGAAGTCACTGGCCTTTTTCACACTGTCACCGGCTGAGGGGCTCGGCGCGCCGATGGCCGTGCAGCCGGCGCCAACGGCCAGGCACGAGGCCGAGCCTTCGCGGGAGCCGGTGACTTTTTGCTGCTTGAGGGTGGTGCCGTAGGTCACCTGGTGATCGGTCTCACCGAGGCTGAAAGCCTTGTCCAGCTGGGCGTCGAAGACCCACTGTTTTTCTTCGTAAAGGGTATCGCGGGTGCGCAGGACACGACGGCCAGCCTGGTAGATTTCGGCGGTGGTCTGGTCGGTCTTGGCGATCTGGTAGTTGAGGCTGGTCTTGATGCGGTCGGCAATCGGTGAATCAAGGGCGAAGCTGTTTTCCAGGCCGAAGCGCTCGCGGGTAATGGTGTCGTTGCCCGAGCGGGCGCGGTAGAGGTTCATGCCCCGGCCGCCGATGAATGGGCCGCCTACGGCGTTCTTCAGGTTGACGTCGCGGTCATCCTTGAACTTCTCGTAGGTCAGGCCCAGGCGATTGTCATCCCCGTAGTTCCAGCCCAGCTTGGCCAGTACGTTGGTGGTGCGCGCATCTTCCGGGTTGGCGCCGGTACGGGCCAGGCCGGTGGCGTTGTTGCCGTCGTAGGATTCGGTTTCATGGCCGTTGCGCTGGCTCAGATGCAGCAAGCCGTCAAAGTCCTGTATACGCCCGGCGAAGGTGCCGGAGGTCAGCCAGCTTTCATCGGCGGAGCTGTAGCCGGTCTTCAGGCGGGCGCCGACGTCTTTGCCTGGCTTGATGATGTCGTCCGGGTCGAGGGTGAAATAACTCACCGCGCCGCCGATGGCGCTGCTGCCGTACAGGGCCGAGGCCGGGCCGCGCAGGATCTCCACGCGCTTGACGATTTCCGGGTCGACGTAGTTGCGGCGGGTCTTGGCGTAGGGGCCATTGAAGAAGTTGTCGGGCACTTCGACGCCATCCACCTGGGTAAGGACGCGATCGCCGTCGATGCCGCGGATGTTGTAGCCTGCGTTACCTGAACGGGTACCGGCGCCGCCGACCGAGACGCCGGGTTCGTAGCGCACCAGTTCACGGATGTTGTTGACGTTCTGGCGGTCCAGTTCCTCGCGGTCGTGCACGCTGACGGTGCTCGGTACGCTGTTCACATCCTGTTCGTTACGGGTGGCGCTGATGGTCACCTGTTGCAGGTTCAGGGCGCCGCCTGCGGCCCGTTTCTCCAGCACGATGTTGTTATCGCCCAGTTTGCGATAGCTCAGGTTGGTCCCCACCAACAGCCGGTCCAAGGCTTTTTCTGGCGGCAGCGGGCCGCGTACGCCAGGGGACGACACACCCTGGCCCAGCTCGGCCGGCAGGCCGACTTGCCAGCCGGTTACCGCAGTAAAGGCATTGAGTGCAGACACGAGCGGCTGCTGCTCGATGCTGAAATTGTAATTTGCATGGCTGCGCGGGGTCGGCTCGGCGGCGGTGGCGGCCATGACGGGCGCGCCAGCCAGCAGGATCGCGGCGGCCAGCAAGGACAAGACGGGCGAAGAACACCGGCGGTTGAAACGAGAGGACATCGAGAACGCTCCGGGAATACGTATCTTATAGTTGCGAACCGAACCAAATAGGAATCAGTTGCATTGGCTAAGACGAGACGTACCACCGCGTACTATCGAGTAAAAATAATTCTCATTTAGTTCAAGATCACCAACGCCGGGTATTCCGACAGCTTGGCCGAGGTGATGTGGGCGAGGGAGCGCACCACGTCCAGGGGCTGGTCGAGGCGATAGTTGCCGGTGACGGCGACACTGGCCAGTTGCTCGTTGTTGTTGACGATCCAACCAGGGTAATAGCGCCGCAGCTCGGCCAGCACTTCGCTCAGCGGGCAGTTTTCGAACACCAGTCTGCCCTGGACCCAGGCCAGGTCTTTGCTGGCATCCAGCATGGCCGGCTGCCCGAACCCCTTGGGGCCGATACGGATGCTTTGCCCGGCACTCAGGCGCACGCGGGCATCGTCGAAGGTGTTGCTCAAGTCGACATCGCCACGCTGCACCTGTACCTGGGCTTCGCCATTGAGGTAGCGCACGGCGAACGCCGTGTCGCGCACGCTGGCGCGTACGGGGCCGGCGTCGATTTCCAGGGGCAGGCCACGGTTGGGGGCTACTTCGAAAAACGCTTCGCCCTGGTACAGGCGGGCCATGCGCTGGTGGTCCTTGATGCTGCTGGAAAACGCCGAGTTGGTGTTCAGCAGCACTTTGGAGCCATCGTCCAGTTGCAGGCGCTGGCGCTCGCCGACCACGGTGAGGTGGTCAGCCTGCAGGCGCACCGGCAGGTTGCTGAAACTGAACAGGCCGATCAGCAGCACGGCGGCGGTAGCGAGGGGTTTCCAATGCGGTTTGACCCGGCGCCAACCCCTTGGCTTGCGCGGCGCAGCGAGAGCCACGGCGGCACTGTGTACTGGCGCACCACTCCAGGCGGCCTGGGCCTTGCTGAAGGCGTGAACGTGGGCCGGGTCTGCGGCCAGCCAAGCGTCGAACGCGGCCTGCTGCCCGGGTTGCGGGCACTGCAAGGCGATCAGCCAATCGAGGGCTTGGTCCATGGCCGCGTCTTGCAACACCTCATGAGCCAGCTCATGAGGGGGCAGTTTATTCCGGTCCGTCACGGTGTTCCTCGGGTCTTCGCCACGTTCTATTCATTTTTCCTACAGCCTGGATCGATAGCTCTGTCGGGTGAAGCTTAAGGCTGATCCAACCGTTCGGCCACACCTACACAGATGGCCATGATCAATTTCAGTTCCTTTTGCACGGTGCTCAAGGACACGTTCAACTGATCGGCAATTTCCTGATAGCTGCAACCGTGCAGGCGGCTGAGGATGAAAATTCGTTGCTGGCGGGCGCTCAACTGGCCGAGGCTGACGCTCAAGTGTTCCAGCAGTTGCTCGGCCTGGGTGGCCTCTTCGGGCGTACTGACCGGGGCGGCCACGCTTTGCAGCACGTCCAGTGGCACATCTTCCTGCAACGTGCGGGCCTGGATCCGGCGTGAACGCAAGTGGTCCAGCGCCAGGTTGCGCGCTGTCTGGTAGACAAAAGGTTCGAGGTGGTCGATTGGCCGCTCGCTCAGGGCCCGAGTCACGCGCAGGTAGGTTTCCTGCAACAGGTCTTCGGCAGTGCTGTGGTTATTGACCATGCGCTGCAGAGTGCGGAGCAGAATCACCCGTTGGGTGAGAAAGACGTGGTTGAAGCGAGATTGGCTCACAGTGATACCAGACCGATTTGCAGTGAATGATAATGCTTATCATCAACTGAAATGGCAAGTGGCTATTTCCCTGAACCTACTCTGGACAAAATGTAACTGTGGGAGGGGGCTTGCTCCCTCCCACAGGTGGAGTTACTCGGCGTTGCAGAGCGCCAGGCAGTTATCCAGCATGCGGTTAGAGAAGCCCCACTCGTTGTCGTACCACGCCAGCACCTTGAGCAGCTTGCCGCTGACCTTGGTGTGGTTGGCGTCGAAGATCGACGACAGTGGGTTATGGTTGAAGTCACTGGAAACCAGCGGCAGGGTGTTATAGCCGAGGATCTTCGAATGTTGGCTGGCCTGTTTCAGCAGGGCATTGACCTCATCGGCAGTGGCTTCTTTCTTCAATTGCACGGTGAGGTCCACCAGGGACACGTTGATCACCGGTACACGCACCGCCATGCCGGTCAGCTTGCCCGCCAGTTCCGGCAGCACCAGGCCCACCGCTTCGGCGGCGCCGGTCTTGCTCGGGATCATGTTCTGGGTGGCCGAACGCGCGCGGTACGGGTCGGTGTGGTAGACGTCGGTAAGGTTCTGGTCGTTGGTATAGGCGTGAATGGTGGTCATCAGGCCGCTTTCGATGCCCAGTTCGCGGTGCAGCACCTGGGCCACCGGCGCCAGGCAGTTGGTGGTGCACGAGGCGTTGGAGATGATCTGGTGGGATTGACGCAAAATGTCATGGTTTACCCCGTAAACCACAGTGGCATCCGCGCCCTTGGCCGGTGCCGAGATGATCACCTTGCGTGCGCCGGCGGTAATATGGGCGGCAGCCTTGTCACGGTCGGTGAACAGACCGGTGCATTCGAACACTACGTCAATCTTGTGTGCAGCCCACGGCAGGTCGGCGGGGTTGCGAATGGCACTGACGGCAATCCGGTCACCATTGACGGTCAGGCTTTCCTGATCGTGGGCGACCTCTGCATCGAAAGTGCCATGCACGGTGTCGTACTTGAGCAGGTGGGCATTGATCGAGCTGTCGCCCAGATCATTGATGGCGACGATCTGCAAATCCTGGCGGTAGCCTTGGGTATACAGTGCGCGCAGGACATTACGGCCGATACGGCCAAAACCATTGATTGCGATACGTAGAGTCATTGGAAAGTGCCTGTCGTCGATTTGTTGTAAGAATTACAAGATTATTCGCATAAAAATAGAAAACAAGCCTTTTTAGTGGCAATATTTTGTTCAATCTACAACGAGTGACCTGAATCAACTGGTCCGATGATCCAAACGACCCCCTGCCATCCCATGAGCCGTGGGCGTTTGATCAGCATAGACACTCAGGTCGCCACATCCGTTAGCCTGGAGTTCTATACATGCATCCCCGCGTCCTTGAGGTCACCGAACGGCTTATCGCCCGCAGCCGCGCCACCCGCGAGGCCTACCTTGCGCTCATTCGCGGCGCCGCCAGCGACGGTCCGATGCGCGGCAAGCTGCAATGCGCCAACTTCGCCCACGGCGTGGCCGGTTGCGGCACCGAAGACAAAAACAGCCTGCGCATGATGAATGCCGCGAACGTGGCAATTGTTTCTTCGTATAACGACATGCTCTCGGCGCACCAGCCTTATGAACATTTCCCTGAACAAATAAAGAAAGCCCTACGTGAAGTGGGCTCGGTTGGCCAGTTCGCCGGCGGCACGCCCGCCATGTGCGACGGCGTGACCCAGGGTGAGCCGGGGATGGAGCTGAGCCTGCTCAGCCGTGAAGTCATCGCCATGTCCACGGCGGTAGCGCTGTCCCACAACATGTTCGACGCCGCGCTGATGCTGGGGATCTGCGACAAGATCGTCCCCGGCTTGATGATGGGCGCGCTGCGCTACGGCCACCTGCCGATGATCTTCGTGCCCGGCGGGCCGATGCCGTCGGGCATCTCCAACAAGCAGAAGGCCGATGTGCGCCAGCGCTACGCCGAAGGCAAGGCCAGTCGCGAGGAGCTGCTGGAATCGGAGATGAAGTCCTACCACAGCCCCGGTACCTGCACCTTCTACGGCACCGCCAACACCAACCAGTTGCTGATGGAAGTGATGGGCCTGCACTTGCCGGGCGCGTCGTTCGTCAACCCGTACACGCCGCTGCGTGATGCGTTGACCCGCGAGGCCGCGCACCAGGTCACCCGCTTGACCAAGGCCAATGGCAACTTCACGCCGATCGGCGAGATTGTCGACGAGAAGTCCATCGTCAACTCCATCGTCGCCCTCAACGCCACGGGCGGTTCCACCAACCACACCCTGCACATGCCGGCCATCGCCATGTCGGCGGGCATCATCCTGACCTGGCAGGACATGGCCGACCTTTCCGAGGTGGTGCCGACCCTGTCCCACGTGTATCCAAATGGCAAGGCCGACATCAACCACTTCCAGGCGGCGGGCGGCATGTCGTTCCTGATCCGCGAACTGCTCGAAGCCGGCCTGCTCCACGAAGACGTCAACACCGTGGCCGGCAAGGGCTTGAGCCGATACATCCAGGAACCGTTCCTGGTGGACGGCGAGCTGGTCTGGCGCGACGGCCCCATCGAAAGCCTCGACGAAACCATCCTGCGCCCGGTGGCCCGTGCGTTCTCGCCCGAAGGCGGCCTGCGCGTGATGGAAGGCAACCTTGGCCGTGGCGTCATGAAAGTCTCGGCGGTGGCGCCGGAGCATCAGGTTGTCGAAGCGCCGGCGGTGGTGTTCCAGGACCAACAGGACCTGGCGGACGCTTTCAAGGCCGGCCTGCTGGAAAAAGACTTCGTTGCAGTGATGCGCTTCCAGGGCCCGCGCTCCAACGGCATGCCTGAATTGCACAAGATGACGCCGTTCCTCGGTGTGTTGCAGGACCGTGGTTTCAAAGTTGCGCTGGTGACAGACGGGCGTATGTCCGGCGCCTCGGGTAAGATCCCCGCCGCGATTCACGTCAACCCCGAAGCCCAGAGCGGCGGGCCACTGGCGCGAGTGCAGGATGGCGATATCATCCGCGTGGATGGCGTAACCGGCACCTTGGAGCTTAAGGTAGACGCCGCAACCTTTGCAGCGCGCACGCCTGCCACGGGCCTGTTGGGCAATAACGTGGGCGCCGGTCGTGAGCTGTTTGCATTCATGCGCTTGGCCGCAAGCTCCGCAGAGCAGGGCGCCAGCGCCTTTACCTGTGCCTTGGAGACGCTTAAGTGAAACTTGCGCTGGTCGGTGACATCGGCGGTACCAACGCCCGCTTTGCGTTGTGGCGGGACCAGGAGCTGCATTCGATCCGCGTGCATGCCACCGCAGATCACTCGAGCCCTGAGGAGGCCATCAAGGTCTACCTCAAGGAAGAGGGCCTGCAAGTCGGCGATATCGGCGCGGTGTGCCTCTCGGTAGCCGGGCCGGTGAGCGGTGATGAATTTAAATTCACCAACAATCATTGGCGCCTGAGCAAGACTGCGTTTTGCCAAGCGCTGCAGGTGCAAGAACTGCTGCTGGTCAACGATTTTTCCGCCATGGCCCTGGGCATGACGCGCCTCAAGCCCGATGAATTCCGCGTGGTCTGCCAAGGCACGCCGGAACCGTTGCGCCCGGCCGTAGTGATCGGCCCGGGCACCGGCCTCGGTGTGGGGACGTTGCTGGATTTGGGCGCTGGCCGCTTCGCGGCGCTGCCGGGGGAGGGCGGACATGTCGACCTGCCCCTGAGCAGCCCGCGGGAAACCCAGCTGTGGCAGCACATTTACAACGAGATTGGCCATGTCAGCGCCGAAACCGCGTTGAGCGGCGGTGGGTTGCCGCGTCTGTACCGCGCCATCTGTGCGGTCGACGGGCATACTCCGGTGCTGGACAGTCCCGAGGCTATTACCGCAGCGGGGCTGGCCGGTGACCCGGTGGCGATGGAAGTGCTGGACCAGTTCAGCATCTGGCTGGGCCGGGTGGCGGGCAATAACGTACTGACCACGGGTGGGCGCGGTGGTGTTTACATCGTGGGTGGGGTAATACCGAGGTTTGCCGACTTCTTTATCGCCAGCGGTTTCGCCAAGAGCTTTGCGGATAAAGGTTGCATGAGCGACTACTTCAAGGGCATTCCGGTGTGGTTGGTGACCGCGCCATATTCCGGGTTGACCGGGGCGGGTGTGGCGCTTGAACAGGCTTTTGCGTAGGCAGTGATGGCCTCATCGGGGGCAAGCCCCCTCCCACTTGTGTGGAAGGGGGCTTGCCCCCGATGAGGCCCTGAAGAGCACCCCCATAACAACAAGGAGGACCCCGTGAGCGTAATCAGTAAATCCATTCTCCTCGTCGACGACGACCAGGAAATCCGCGAATTGCTGCAAACCTACCTCAGTCGCGCCGGCTTCCAGGTGCGTGGCGTGCCGGATGGCGCGGGGTTCCGCCAGGCGATGAACGAGGCGCCGTGCGACCTGGTCATTCTCGATGTAATGCTGCCGGACGAAGACGGTTTCAGCCTTTGTCGCTGGATCCGCCAGCACCCTCGCCAGGCGCAGGTGCCGATCATCATGCTCACCGCCAGTTCCGACGAAGCCGACCGGGTGATCGGTCTGGAGCTGGGCGCCGATGACTATATCGGCAAGCCATTCAGCCCCCGAGAATTGCAGGCGCGCATCAAGGCGCTGCTGCGCCGTTGCCAGTTTGGCCAGGAACGCGGCAGCAGTAGCGACGTGCTGGTGTTCGACGAGTGGCGTCTGGATATGATCAGCCATCGGCTTTTCCACGTTGATGGTGAAGAGGTGATCCTCTCCGGTGCCGACTTTGCCTTGCTCAAATTGTTTCTCGATCACCCGCAACAGATCCTCGACCGCGACACCATCGGCAACGCCACTCGTGGCCGTGACCTGATGCCCCTGGACCGTATCGTCGACATGGCTGTCAGCCGCCTGCGCCAGCGCCTGCGTGATACTGAAAAACCCCCGCGGCTGATCCGCACCGTGCGCGGCAGCGGTTACCAGCTGGCAGCCAGCGTGGTTGCCGGCAATGCCCACTGAACACCCGGCCGAACGCCGTCGCCGCTTTCCGGTACCGCGCTCCCTACTGGGGCGCATGCTGCTGCTGACCTTGCTGGTGGTGCTGTTCGCCCAGGCATTGTCCAGCGTGATCTGGGTCTCGCAGTTGCGCGCCACCCAACTTGAGGGCCTGGTCACCAGCGCCCGTAGCCTGGCGCATTCGATGACCGCCAGCGTAAGTTATTTCCGTTCGCTGCCGGTGGCCTATCGGCCCTTGGTGCTCGACCAGTTGCGCAGCATGGGCGGCACGCGTTTTGTCGTGACCCTCAATGATCGCCCGCTGGATATGGCCTTGCTGCCGCAAACCCCGCGCAAGCAGGCGGTGCTGGAAGCGGTCGATGACGTGTTGCGCCAGACCCTGGGCGCCAACGTGCTTATCTCGGTGGAGTTCGTCAGCGCCGAGGACCTGCGTATCTTCAATGCCGGCTTGAAGCTCGACGAGCTGCCGCGTTCCTGGGCGCATTACGCCTTGACCCTGGAACCGGTGAACCCGCCGGTACTGGTCACCCAGATCCAGCTTGCCCCCGGAGAATGGCTGTACATCGCCTCACTGTTGCCCGAGCCCTATACCAGCCTCGAGGAGCAGAGCCTGCCGTCCCAGCAGGTGTGGTTTATCGTGCTGACCAGCGGCTTGCTGCTGCTGTTCATCGGCCTGCTGGTGCACTGGCAAAGCCGGCCGCTCAAGCGTCTGGCGCGGGCGGCGCGTGACATGTCCCTGGGCGCCGATGTGGAACCGGTGGCCGAAGGCGGCGGCAGCGAAGTGGTGGAGGTAGGCCGTGCCTTTAATGCGATGCGCGAACGCATCAGCCGTTACCTGACCGAACGCAGCCAGTTGTTCAGCGCGATTTCCCACGATTTGCGCACACCAATTACTCGCCTGCGGCTGCGGGTAGAGTTGCTTGAAGACGAAAACCTGCAAGCCAAGTTCGGCCGCGATTTGGATGAATTGGAGTTGCTGGTCAAGGGCGCGCTGCAATGCGTGAAAGACACCGACATTCACGAAAACATCCAGCCGGTGGACCTCAACCATGTACTCGAATGCCTGGTGGAGCCGTACCTGGCACCCAACGGCAACGGTCGCGTGTCCCTGGATGGCGCGGCCCTGACGACCTACCCGGGCAAGCCGCTGGCGCTCAAGCGATGCATCGGCAACCTGATCGACAACGCCTTGAAGTATGGGCAGAACGCGCATTTGCATATCGAGGACGATGGCGCGCAGTTCATCCTGCATGTGGATGATGAAGGGCCAGGTGTGCCGGAGCAGCGCCTGGAGCAAGTCTTCGAACCGCACTTTCGCCTGGCCGGCCAGCAGCAGGGGTATGGGTTGGGATTGGGGATTGCGCGCAATATTGCCCATAGTCATGGAGGGGAAGTGAGTTTGCAAAACCTGCGCGAAGGCGGCCTTCGCGTCACCCTGCAACTGCCCCGCGGACTTGACTGAACACACGCTGATTAAATGTGGGAGGGGGCTTGCTCCCGATAGCGGAGTGTCAGGGAATGAATCCTTGGCTGACACGCCGCCATCGGGAGCAAGCCCCCTCCCACATTTTGCTCTGCGTACATCAGATGCTTTGGCGCAACCGGGCCAGGTCGCGCAGCGGCGGCGCGCCAAACAACCGGCTGTATTCCCGACTGAATTGCGACGGGCTTTCATACCCTACCCGATAGCCCGCCGCCGAGGCTTCCAGCCCTTCGGCAATCATCAGTCGCCGCGCCTCCTGCAAACGCAGTTGTTTCTGGTACTGCAGCGGGCTCATGGCGGTGATCGCCTTGAAACGATGGTGCAAGGTCGAGACGCTCAGGTTCACTTCCTTGGCCAGGTCGTCGATGCGCAGCGGTTGTTCATAGTTGCCGTTCAGCCATTTGATCGCCTGGCTGACCCGATGGCTCTGGCTGTTGGCCACGGCGATTTCATACAGGCGATAACCCTGCGGGCCCCGTAGCAAACGGTAGAGGATTTCCCGATTGATCAACGGCGCGAGCATGGCGATATCTTTGGGCGTATCCAGCAGCCGGGTCAGGCGCAGCACGGCGTCGAGCAATTGGTGGTCGATGCGGTCGACGTACATTCCGCGGGTCGACGGGCGCGAGGGCACGCCCATGGGCCCGGCCTCTGCGATCAGGGCCGTCAGTTGCGTTGGGTCGATGTTGATACGCACGGAGAGGTTGGGGTTCTCGGCGGTGGCATCGATAATCCGCCCGGCCACCGGCATCGCCACCGAGAACACCAGGTAGTTGAGCGGGTCGTAGGCGAAGATTTCGTCGGCCAGGCGCACTTCCTTGCTGCCGCTGGCCAGGATGCACAGCGCAGGTTCCACCAGCA
Organism: Pseudomonas sp. FBCC-B545; assembly: GCF_059134095.1. Classification (NCBI taxonomy): domain Bacteria; kingdom Pseudomonadati; phylum Pseudomonadota; class Gammaproteobacteria; order Pseudomonadales; family Pseudomonadaceae; genus Pseudomonas; species Pseudomonas sp. FBCC-B545. The sequence goes on from NZ_CP101441.1 coordinate 1,233,273, forward strand.
CCGGCATGAAATCCCGCGGTGTGTTGTGGCGGTTCAGGTACAGCGAGGTAATCGCGGTGCCGTAGGAGCCGTCTTCCCAGGTATGGCGGTGCACGATACTGGCCAACTCGGCGCGTTGCTTTTCCATCTCGGCATCGAGGGGAGTGGACTTCGGATCGGGCGACGGCATGGGGCGTCCTCTACACGCTACTTTGATGGGCTCAGCTTAGCGGCGGCTTTTTAAATAGTGTTACGTCGATTCTGCCTGATCCTTGCCTGATCCTGCGATCTGTCGTGAATCAGGCAAGCGCCAGGCCTGTCATCTCCCTGAAACACTGGGCAGGCGCGTGGAATAAATCCTGTGGGGCAAACGTCTTATCTACGCTTTTCGCAGGATTGTGCAATAAGCCGGCAGGAATCGACTAACCGCGTCCACACCCGCGCCGTTATCTTTGATCCTGTGGCAACACGCCCCCACAGTGCTTGCCGAGCATCACTTCTCAACGGGAGAGTCGAACATGTCCACCCCCATTCCCGCGAGCCATATGGCCTTTATCCGCGCCCGTAGCGGGTGCAGCACCGAACTCGGTGCACGCTTGAGCAGTTTGATCGAACCAGGACGCCAGGCCGAGGGTTGCCTGCAATTCTCGTTGCAGCATTCCCAGGTCGACCCCGATGTTTGGCTGGTCTCGGGGTTCTGGAGCAGCGAGCAGGCCATGAGCGCCTACTTCAACTCTCCGGCCCTGATGATCCTCACCGAGCTGTTGAACGACATGGTGATCCGCAGCATGGACTTCCAGACCTTCACCGATGCATCTGCCGCCCATGCCTACGGCGAGTACCTGCAACTGGCCGGTTGAGGGTTACAATGGCCGACTTTCCATTGGCCAGGACCTGCAACATGGCACGTAGACAATTTGCCCACCACGAAGCCGTTTCCGCCGTAGTACCGGGAGAAGGTGGCTACAGCGCCGCCGTCGCGGTCAAGGCACTGGATGGCATGGGCGCCCCGCAGTTTCACAAGATCCTTGAAGGGCAGACGTTCAAGACGGCGTCCGATGCCGATGATGCGGCGACGCTGCAACTTGAGTGCCTGGTCGATGTGGATGCAGAAGGCCAGCTGAGCTGGGCACCTGCTGCGAACTAAACAACGCAGATGAGCAAATGTGGGAGGGGGCTTGCCCCCGATGGCTATGTATCAGCTACAAATTTATTGGCTGACACACTGCTATCGGGAGCAAGCCCCCTCCCACATTTTTATTGCATTTCAATCAGGGTTTTGTGGCGCCTGGACGGTACATTTTGAACAGGGCTTCCGGCCCCAGCTGGAAGTAATCTGCCGGGCCACCCCCCCGCAAAATTGGCTCGGCAGCAGCGGTGTCGTAGATCCCATCCTTTAGCAACCACTTGGCAATGTGCACCGCCACCACTTCGCCCAGCACCAGCCAGCTCGGTACCAATTCCTTGTCGGCGCGTTGTAGTTGAATGATCTGCGTCACTTTGCATTCGAACGACACCGGGCTCTCGCCGACGCGGGGTACAGCGACGACTTTCGAAGCCACCGGTGTCAGGCCGGATAACTCGAATTCGTTCACCTCAGGCGAGACCGCCGCGCAGCTCTGGTTCATCTGCTCGGCCAGCGGGCGGGTGGCCAGGTTCCATACGAACTCGCCGGTCTGTTCGATGTTGTTCAGGCTGTCTTTGCGCCCGACACTGGAAAAACCAATGATCGGCGGAATGTAGTTGAACGCATTGAAGAAACTGTAGGGCGCCAGATTCAGGCGACCTTCGCGGTCGTGTGACGAAATCCAGCCAATCGGCCGCGGGCCGACAATCGCGTTGAACGGATCATGGGGCAGGCCGTGGCCGTTGGCGGGTTCGTAGAAGTGGATATCGTCGGACATGACCTGTTCTGCTCTCAATTCTGAAGCCCACATCATATCCAATATGGGAGGGGGCTTGCCCCTCCCACATTTTTTAGTCCGTGGTAATCCGCGAATGCTTGCGCGTGTCCTTCATGGTCACGTAGACCATCAGCGACACTGCGATACACGCGGTCACGTACCAGTAGTAGCCAGTTTCCATGCCGATGCTCTTGAACCACAGGGCGATGTATTCAGCGGTACCGCCGAAGATCGACACGGTCAGGGCATACGGCAGGCCCACGCCCAGGGCGCGGATTTCGGTGGGGAACAGTTCGGCTTTCACCACGGCGTTGATCGATGTGTAGCCGCTGACGATGATCAGCGCCGCCATGATCAGGAAGAACGCACCCCACCAGGACTGGATGGTGTGCAGGGTAGTGAGGATCGGCACGGTGAACAGGGTGCCGAGGACACCGAAGGCGATCAGGATCGGCCGCCGGCCAATCTTGTCCGACAGCCCGCCGACCAGGGGTTGCAGGCACATGAACAGGAACAGCGTGGCCGCCGAGATGGTGGTGGAGTCGGAGATACTCATGCCGACCGTGTTCACCAGGTATTTCTGCATGTAGGTTGTGTAGGTGTAGAACGCCAGGGTGCCGCCCATGGTCAGGCCAACCACGGTCATCAGTTCCTTGGGGTGGCGCATCAAGGTGCGCATGGCGCTTTCCTTGGCTTTTTCCTTCTTGGTGAACGACTCGGTTTCTTCCATGCCACGACGCAGATAGAGCGCGACCACTGCACACAAGGCACCGATGGCGAACGGGATACGCCAGCCCCAGGCATACAGCTGCTCGGTGGTCAGCAGTTGTTGCAGCACGATCAGCACCGCCAGCGCGATGAGCTGGCCGGAGATCAGGGTCACGTACTGGAAGCTGGAGTAGAAGCCACGGCGTTCCTTGGTCGCCATTTCACTGAGGTAAGTGGCAGAGGTGCCGTATTCGCCACCGACCGACAGGCCCTGCAGCAAACGGGCAAACACCAGCAGGATCGGCGCGCCGATACCAATGACTTCATAGCTTGGGCTCAGGGCAATCAGCAGTGAGCCGAAGCACATCAGGTAGACCGAGGCCATCAGGGCTTTTTTACGTCCGACTTTGTCGGCATACAGGCCCATCAGCCAGCCACCGATCGGGCGCATCAGGAAGCCCACGGCGAAGATCGCGGCGGTGTTGAGCAATTGGGCGGTGGTGTCGCCCTTGGGGAAGAAGGTCTTGGCGAAGTACAGCGAGAAGGCGGCGTAGACGTACCAGTCGTACCACTCGACCATGTTGCCCACCGACCCGCTGAAGATCGATTTGATTCGGCTGGAAGTGGTGCGTTCTTTTGCCGGCGCAGCCGCCGACCCCAGAGGCAAGGTATTGGAGTTATCCATTGAAGGATCCTTCATCTAGTTGTTTTTATGGAGCGTGCTTGAGCACTGCCTGGTTCGGGCTATAGCAGGAGCTGTGCCAGATAGATGAAGGCCCGGAATAGAAGGGTTGCAGGATTTTTTTGAGCGGAAAGTTGCCGATGATTTTCGGCTGGTAAGCGGAAATCCGCTTATGGTTGCTGGCGCCATCTGGGGCAAGCCCTGATGGCGATCGGAAGGTCGCTAGAGAAACATCTCCCTTGCCAACCCATGCCGCTGCATCTTTTCATTGAGGGTCCGGCGCGGCAGTTGCAGCTCGGCCAGCACTGCCTTGATATCGCCTTTATGCCGAGTTAATGCGGCTTTCAGGCAATGTGCCTCGAACGCTTCCTGTTGCGCCGCCAACGATTGCCCGGCCTCGATGCCGTCCGGTTCCGGATCGCCGAGCCCCAACACCTGGCGCTCGGCGACGTTGGCCAGTTCACGCACGTTCCCCGGCCAGTCATGACTGAGCAGGCGCCCCAACTGTGGCCCACTCAAGGGTTCGACATGACGCCCCAAACGTTCAGCAGCACTTTGCGCGAAATGGTCGTACAGCAACGGAATATCTTCGCGGCGCTCGCGCAACGGCGGCAGGCGCAGTTGCGCGACGTTCAGGCGATAGGCCAGGTCTTCACGAAAACGCCCGGCGCGGGCCTCTTCCAGGAGGTCAGGCTTGGTGGCGGCGATGATGCGCAGATCCACATGGATGCTTTGGTTGGAACCCAGCCGCTCCAGCTTCTGTTCCTGCAACACCCGCAGCAATTTCACTTGTTGGGCCAGGGGCATGCTTTCGATCTCATCCAGGAACAACGTGCCGCCATGGGCGTATTCCAGCTTGCCGATGCGTTTGCCCTGGGCGCCGGTAAAGGCGCCGCTTTCGTGGCCGAACAACTCGGCTTCAAACAGCTGCTCGGGGATGGCGGCACAGTTGAGTGCTACAAACGGCTTTTTCGCCCTGGGGCCGAAGTCATGCAGGCAGCGAGCAACCAATTCCTTGCCGCTGCCGGTCTCGCCACGGATCAACACGTTGACCGGCAGGGTCGCCAGGTCCAGCACCTGGCGGCGCAGGTTCTGCAAGCTGCGGGACACCCCCAGCAGGCTGGATTCCAGCTGTGCGCGGTGATCGGCCTGTTGATGCAGGCGGCGGTTTTCCAGGATCAGGCCACGCTTGTCCAATGCCCGGCGCAGGCTGTTGAGCAGGGCCTCGGGGCTAAAGGGTTTCTCCAGGAAATCGTAGGCACCGTCGCGCATGGCTTCGACGGCCATCGGCACGTCACCATGGCCGGTGAGCAAAATCACCGGCAGGTCGGCATCGCGACGCTTTACCTCGGCCAGCAGCTCAAGGCCGCCGAGCCCGGGCATGCGCACATCGCTCAAAATCACACCGGGAAAGTCTTTGGGCAGGTGCGCCAGGCATTCTTCGGCGCGACTGAACAATTGCACCTCAAACCCCGAAAGGCTCAGCCATTGCTCGACGGCGGTGCGAATGCTGGCTTCGTCATCGACCACAATTACGGCGTTCAACATGGCGCTGGCGTCTCCAATGCAATCGGCAAGGTCAGGGTAAACACTGCGCCGTCGCCACGGTTGCCGGCGCTCAGGCGCCCGCCCAATTCATGCACGATAGCGTAGGACACCGCCAGCCCCAAGCCGAGGCCATCGCCCACCGGCTTGGTGGTGAAGAACGGATCGAACACGCTGTTCAGGTGTTCTTCGGCAATCCCGCCGCCGCTGTCGCTGACAGTCAACTGCCACAGCTGCTGATCGGCATGCAGGCGGATTTCCAGGCGCTTGCGCGGCTTGTCGGCCATGGCGTCCAGCGCGTTGCGCAGCAGGTTGATCAGTACCTGTTCCAGGCGGATCGCGTCGCCGCGTACCCAGGCCGGGCGCGTCAGGTTGAGCACGACGCCGATGGCTTCGTCACGCAGGCGCGCGTCGAGCAAGTGCAGGGACTGATCGACCACGGTGGCCAGGTCCAGGCGTTCGCGCAGGCCGCTGGGGCTCTTGCGGGCGAAGGTCTTGAGGTGCCCAGTGAGCGCGGCCATGCGCGTGAGCATGTCATCGAGCGGCGTGAGTGCCTTGTAGGCATCGTCGACGCGGCCGTGGTCGAGCAACAGGCGCAGTGTTGCCAGTTGCATGCGTTGGGCCGTCAACGGTTGGTTGATTTCATGGGCGAGGGCGGCGGACATCTGCCCCAGTGCCGCCAGCTTGGCCGACTGCACCAGGCCGTCCTGGGCGGTGCGCAGCGCCTGGGTGCGCTCCTCGACCAACTGTTCCAGCTCTTCGCGGCTGCGCTGACGCAAGCGGGCCAGGCGCCAGCGCTGGCTGAGGAACAGCGCCAGGAATACCAGCGCCAGCCAGGAACCCGCGGCGGCGAGACCGGCGTTGCGTTGGTCCTCAAACGGGAACTGGGGTTTGCGCAGCAGGTGCAGGGTCCAACCCTCGGCTTTCAACGGCAGGGACTCCCAGATGTAGTTGGCATTTCCGTCGGGGCCATTGACGCGCATCAAATGGCTGTTGTCGTCGAAGCGCTGCAAGACGCTGGTCTCCAGCGGCTGCAGGTGTTTCTTGTCGTATTGGCGGGTGGCCTTGAGTTCAGCCAGGTCAGTTTCGGACAACGGTCGCAGGTTGCGATAACGCCAGCCCGGCTGGTTGGCGATAAACACAATGCCCCGCGCATCGCTGACCAACAGCAAGTCATTACCCTGGGCCCATTCGCGTTCAAGCTCAGGGAATTCCAGCTTGACCACCATGGCGCCGAGGAACTGCTCGTGCTCATCGACCACCGCGCTGGAAAGGAAGTAACCCGGAATGCCAGTAGTCACCCCCACCGCGTAAAAACGCCCGGTGCCTTGGCTCAGGGTCTGGCTGAAATACGGGCGAAATGCGTAGTTGTGGCCGACATAGCTGCTGGGCAAATTCCAGTTGCTGGCGGCCACCGCCAGGCCGCTGCGGTCCATCAGCTCCAGGGTGGATGATTGGGCGGCGCCGTTGATGCGTTCGAGCTTGCGATTGAGCACGTCCTGGGTGGTGCTATCCAGCGGGCCCTTCAAGGCGCGGATCATTTCCGAGTCCAGGGCCAGCACGGCGGGCAGGGCGCGGTAGCGTTCGATCAGGGTGTGCAGGGAGTTGGCATACAGCGCAAGTTGCTGATTGGCGCGAGCGGCGTCATCCACCAGGGCCTGGCGTTCGGCATGGCGTGTGGCCAAGGCAGCGGCAAGCACCGCACCGGCGATGATCAATAACGAGTAAAAGGTCAGGCGCAGGGGGCGAGGGATCACGATCATACGATGATGAACAGGCACGGTAAGGGCGAGCACCATACCATGAGCTGTCTGGAACGTGTGTGGGAGGGGGCAAGCCCCTCCCACATCGACTTACTGTACTTCTACCGCCAGGCTCTCACTGATCTTTTTCTGCCAGATGGCAGGACCGGTGATGTGTACCGACTCGCCCTGACTGTCCACTGCAACGGTGACCGGCATGTCTTTTACGTCGAACTCGTAGATGGCTTCCATGCCTAGTTCGGCGAACGCTACCACGCGCGACTTCTTGATGGCTTGCGCCACCAGGTAAGCGGCGCCGCCCACGGCCATCAGGTACACGGCCTTGTGGTCCTTGATCGCTTCGATGGCGGTCGGGCCGCGCTCGGATTTGCCGATCATGCCCAGCAGGCCAGTCTGCTCGAGGATCTGGCGGGTGAATTTGTCCATCCGCGTCGCGGTGGTTGGGCCAGCCGGGCCGACCACTTCTTCGCGCACCGGATCAACCGGGCCGACGTAGTAGATAAAGCGGCCCTTGAGGTCCACCGGCAGGGTCTCGCCCTTGTTGAGCATCTCGACCATGCGCTTGTGCGCTGCGTCGCGGCCGGTGAGCATCTTGCCGTTGAGCAACACGGTTTCGCCCGGCTTCCAGCTTTGCACTTCTTCCGGGGTCAGGGTGTCGAGGTTGACGCGGCGGGCCGACGGGCCGGCTTCCCAGACGATTTCCGGGTAGGCGTCCAGCGATGGCGCTTCCAGCGACGCCGGGCCCGAACCGTCGAGCACGAAGTGCGCGTGACGGGTGGCGGCGCAGTTGGGGATCATGCACACCGGCAGGGACGCGGCGTGGGTCGGGTAGTCCATGATTTTCACGTCGAGCACGGTGGTCAGGCCACCCAGGCCCTGGGCGCCGATGCCCAGTTGGTTGACCTTCTCGAACAGCTCCAGGCGCATCTCTTCGATACGGTTCTGCGGGCCGCGCTTTTTCAGCTCGTGGATGTCGATGGATTCCATCAACACTTCCTTGGCCATCACCGCGGCTTTCTCGGCGGTGCCGCCGATGCCGATGCCGAGCATGCCCGGCGGGCACCAGCCGGCGCCCATGGTCGGAACGGTCTTGAGCACCCAGTCGACGATGGAGTCGGACGGGTTGAGCATGGCCATTTTCGACTTGTTTTCGGAACCGCCGCCCTTGGCCGCCACGTCCACTTCCACGGTGTTACCCGGGACGATGGAGTAGTGGATCACCGCCGGGGTGTTGTCCTTGGTGTTTTTCCGCGCGCCCGCCGGGTCGGCGAGGATGGATGCACGCAGGACGTTTTCCGGCAGGTTGTAGGCGCGACGCACGCCTTCGTTGATCATGTCGTCCAGGCCCATGGTGGCGCCGTCCCAGCGTACATCCATGCCTACGCGCACGAACACGGTGACGATACCGGTATCCTGGCAGATCGGGCGGTGGCCGGTGGCGCACATGCGCGAGTTGATCAGGATCTGGGCGATGGAGTCACGGGCCGCCGGCGATTCTTCGCGCAGGTAGGCTTCGTGCATAGCCTGGATGAAGTCAACGGGGTGGTAATAGGAAATGAATTGCAGGGCGTCGGCAACGCTCTGAATCAGGTCGTCTTGCTTGATCACGGTCATGAGTCGCGCTCCTCTATAAGGGAACATTCAATAAAGGTGGCTTCAGTGTTGCGTCGGTCGGCTGAAACCATCTTTCCAAGGCACGCCAAAGTGGTGCAGGCGCGACGCTAAAAAGGCGCGGCAGTATAACCCGGCGCGGTGGCCGATACACCCGACTATGGTCAAACTCTGCCGGGCGTGATTCCCTGTGCGCAAACCTATTGATTGAGCCTCCATATGCCTGAACTGCACGTCGGCGAACGCCATTGGTCGGTGCCCACCGGCACTAACCTGCTGGATGCCTTGAACCAGGCGGGAGTCGCCGTGCCCTACAGTTGCCGGGCCGGCAGCTGCCATGCGTGCCTGGTGCGTTGCCAGGGCGAGGTCGATGACCAGCAGCCCGAAGCCCTGAGGCCGACACAACGTCAGCAGGGTTGGCGCCTGGCGTGTCAGTGCCGGGTCGTCGGCGACCTCCAGGTCGAAGCATTTGAACCGTTGCGTGACGGCCTGGCGGCACAGGTGGTGGGCGCTGATTGGTTGAGTTCCACGGTGCTGCGCCTGCGCCTGCTACCGGAGCGTGGCCTGCGGTATCGGGCCGGGCAGCATCTGGTGTTGTGGGCGGGGCAGGTGGCGCGCCCGTATTCCCTGGCGGGCTTGCCCCAGCAGGATGCATACCTGGAGTTTCATATCGATTGCCGCCAACACGGTGAATTCAGCGATGCCGCTCGCCATTTCAAGGTTGGTGAGCCTCTGCGCCTGGGCGAGTTGCGGGGCGGAGCGCTGCACTATGACCCTGACTGGCAATCGCGGCCGTTGTGGCTGCTGGCCGCCGGCACCGGCCTGGGCCCGTTGTGGGGCATATTGCGCGAAGCGCTGCGCCAGGATCACCAAGGTGCCATCCGTGTCATTCACCTGGCCCATGATGCCGAGGCTCATTACCTGGCCGAACCCCTGGCGGCGCTGGCCACGCAGCATGGGAACCTGACGGTGGAGCTATGGACGGCGGCAGAGTTGAACCAGGCATTGGCGCAACTGCGGCTTGTTTCGCGGCAAACGCTGGCTTTACTCTGCGGTCACCCTGTCAGCGTCGAGGCTTTTTCCAAGCGCCTGTTCCTGGCCGGGCTGCCGCGCAATCAACTGCTGGCCGATGTGTTCCTGCCCCGTGGTTGAGCGCTGAAACCTTTTGCCGCGAGATTCGCCATGACCGACGCCATCCTGCAGCAACGCGAACGCGGGTTGCTGACCTTGCAGCTCAATCGCCCTGACAAGAAAAACGCCCTGACCCGTGCCATGTATACGCAACTGGCCGAGGCGCTGGAACAGGCCGATGCAGACTCGGATATTCGCGCCGTACTGCTCCAGGGCAGCAGCGAGTGTTTTACCGCCGGCAATGACATCAGCGATTTTCTCGAACAGCCACCCAACGATCTCGACAGCCCACCGTTTCACTTTATGAAAAGCCTGCTCAACTGCCGCAAACCGGTGATCGCCGCCGTGGCTGGAGCGGCGGTGGGCATTGGCACCACGCTGTTGCTGCATTGCGACCTGGTGTATATCAGCCGCGATGCACGCTTGCGCATGCCGTTCGTTAACCTGGGTTTGTGCCCGGAGTTTGGCTCGAGCCTGATCCTGCCGCGGTTGCTGGGGCATGCGAAGGCGGCTGAACTACTGTTGTTGGGCGAGGGGTTCACTGGCGAACAAGCCGCAGCGTGGGGGATTGCCACCGAGGCGTTGGGCAGTGGCGAGGCGGCCTTGGCCAAGGCGCGAGAAATGGCCGGACGTTTTGAAAGCCTGGCGCCGGGGGCGGTGCAGGTCACCAAGCAGTTGATGAAAAGCGTTGATCGCGAGCAGTTGCGGCAGGTGATCGAGGAGGAGGGGGCGTTGTTTACCCAGCGCTTGAGATCGCCGGAGGCGATTGCGGCGTTGTCGGGGTTTATCACCCGGCGATAAAACGGTGTTGGCTGTTCTGGCGCCATCGCGGGCAAGCCCGGCTCCCACAGTTGACCGCATTCCAATGTGGGAGTCGGGCTTGTCCGCGGTGGGCATGGGTATCTGCTCCCGGGCAGCTTATAGCTATCTAACTGATGCACTGCAATCCAAATGTGGGAGGGGGCTTGCCCCCGATGGCGGCCTGACAGCCGACCAGAATGTTGGACTTTTACCGAGTACATATCCGTTATTTGGGCAACGGCTACTTATGGTTCCGCTTTTACAGCGGCTCACTTTTGAAAAAGCGTGTACGGACCGGACACATGGTTGACACCTGTGCGGGGACATAGTGGACACATTATGCCCCGTAGTCAGGGTTGTTTACGTCGAAGGTCCGTAGAAATTGATGGCAGAAATAGACGTCAAACAAGCCATCTCTTTCAGCGTTAGGGCGTATTGCGATGTGTTGCCCGCGCAGGACTTTGGCGATGCTGAAGTAGCGTTTCTGAAAGCGAAATCGACTGTCATAAACCTTTGCCAATACATCATCTGGGCCATATTCAAAGTCCGACAGTTGCTGTGGATATGCCCAGGGGCTACTCCGATAGCGGTCCATCGGCACCTTGTAGCCCAGCGCCTGATGAGGGCGCTGCAGGTTATAAACCTCACGCCATTGATCAAAAGCCGATTGAGCGTCCATCAGTGTGGAAAAGTACCGTCCATCAAGTACTTCTGCTTTGAGCGAGCGGTGGAAACGTTCGATCTTTCCATTGGTTTGAGGGTGGCGAGGACGGCTGAAGCTGATCCGGATTCCCAGGCGAATCAGCCAAATACTCAACTCTGAAACCTCACCTGGATTGCGTGGCGAGCCCCAGGGAGCACCGTTATCAACGTTGATCCGAACCGGCAAGCCATAGCGCTGGAAAACCTCAATCATCTTCTCCTTCACCGTGGCTCCCCGTTCGTTATCACAGGCCTCAATGGCTAGGCTGAACCGGGAGTGGTCGTCCAACAGCGTCAGGGGGTGGCATCGACCTTGCTGCAGTGCGAAATGCCCTTTGAAATCCATCTGCCAAAGATCATTAGGCGCGTCGTGTTCAAATCGCAGCGTCGCCGAATGCTCCTTCAGAGACGGTTGAATCAGGTCATGCCGGTGCAAGATATTGGTGACGGTGCTGGGGGCGATGCGCTTTTCCAACAGGCTACTAATTGTGCGTCCGCCCCATGCTGGATGGGCCTGTCTAAGTGTGATGACTTGTGCTTCCAAGGCCGTCTGGGTCAGTTTGGGACTGCTCGCTGGTCTGCGGGATTTCTCTTGCAGACCAGGCTGACCCAGCGCCTCGTAGCGTTTGAGCCACTTGTACGCTGTTTGTGGGCTGATACCGAATCGTCGACACAGCTCACGTTTGTTGCTGCCGGGTTGCCGTGCTAAGGCAACGAACTCTTCTTTCAGGCTCATGGTGTCTCTCGTAGTCCAAGGCATGATGGCTTCCCGGCGAAGTTAGTTCGCCGCAAAGTGTCCACCATGTCCCCGCACACCCGTCAACCATGTGTCCGGTCCGTACAAAAAAGCGCAAAAGTAAGCAAAACGCTCTTGCCCCACCACTCGGCACCTCGCTTAGGCTCGGTGTGCCCGTAATCCGACAGGGATTTGGGGGGGCGCCGCCACTCCCCATCCATGGCGCGGGGCGGCTAAAGCGGCATCCCTGCCGGTTTACCCCCCAAATCCCTGTCGAATTCCGGCCAGCGTGGTTTGACGGGGCGCCTAAGATCAAGATCAAAAGCAGATCAAGATCAAGGGCGGCTCGCTGCGCATCGTGGTTACCGGTGGCTGCTACATGGTTGCTTACATATCCATGCCGCGCTGGGGGCTAGCAGCAGATGACTCTGATTTGAAATGCAAAAAGCCCCGCCATTCACATGGCAGGGCTTTTGTTTTCAGCGTGTCAATCAGACCTGCGGGTCGCCCACGTGCAGGATCTTCATGCCATTGGTGCCACCGGTGGTGTGGTAGCTGTCGCCCTTGGTGAGGATGACCCAGTCGCCTTTCTCTACCACGCCGCGCTTGACCAGCTCGTCGATAGCCTTCTGGCTGACTTCGTTCGGTGCCAGCGAAGCCGGGTCGAACGGGATGGTGTACACACCACGGAACAACGCCGCGCGGGCCTGGGCTTCGCGGTGAGGGGTAAACGCGTAGATCGGCACCGAGGAGCGGATGCGCGACATGATTAACGGCGTATAGCCACTTTCGGTCAGGGCGATGATCGCCTTCACGCCCGGGAAGTGGTTGGCAGTGTACATGGCAGCCAGGGCGATGCTCTGGTCGCAGCTTTCGAAGACCTTGCCGATGCGGTGGCTGGAGGTCTTGCTGGTCGGATGCTTTTCAGCGCCGACGCAGATGCGCGCCATGGCCTGCACGGCTTCCAGCGGGTACGGGCCGGCGGCACTTTCAGCCGAGAGCATCACGGCGTCGGTGTAGTCGAGCACGGCGTTGGCCACGTCGGACACTTCGGCACGGGTCGGCATCGGGTTCTGGATCATCGACTCCATCATCTGGGTCGCAACGATCACGGCCTTGTTGTGGCGGCGTGCGTGCAGGATGATCTTCTTCTGGATACCGATCAGCTCGGCGTCACCAATTTCCACACCCAGGTCGCCACGGGCAACCATCACCGCGTCGGACGCCTTGATCAGGCCGTCGAGGGTTTCGTCGTCGGCCACGGCTTCGGCGCGTTCGATCTTCGCCACCAGCCAGGCGGTGCCGCCGGCTTCGTCGCGCAGTTTACGGGCGTATTCCATGTCGGCGGCGTCGCGTGGGAAGGACACGGCGAGGTAGTCGACTTCCATTTCGGCGGCGAGCTTGATGTCAGCCTTGTCTTTTTCAGTCAGGGCTGGCGCCGTCAGGCCACCGCCGCGGCGGTTGATACCTTTGTGGTCGGACAGCGGGCCGCCGATGATCACGGTGCAGTGCAGCTCGGTCGGGGTCGCGGTGTCGACGCGCATGACCACGCGGCCATCGTCCAGCAGCAGTTCGTCACCGACACCGCAATCCTTGACCAGGTCCGGGTAGTCGATACCCACGACGTCCTGGGTGCCTTCGGTCAGCGGGTGGCTGGTGGAGAAGGTGAATTTGTCACCAATCTTCAGCTCGATTCGCTTGTTGGCAAATTTGGCGATACGGATTTTCGGGCCTTGCAGGTCACCCAGCAGTGCAACGAAGCGGCCATGCTTGGCGGCCAGGTCACGCACCAGCTTGGCGCGAGCCTTGTGCTCGTCCGGGGTGCCGTGGGAGAAGTTCAGACGGGCGACGTCCAAACCAGCCAGAATCAGCTGTTCGAGGACTTCCGGCGAGTTGCTGGCCGGGCCAAGGGTGGCGACGATTTTGGTGCGACGGACGGACATGCACAGACTCCTGAGTTCAAGCGCTGGAGAAGGCTACTATGCTCTTTCGTTGTAGTCATTGTTCGTTTGCACTACTTATCGACGATTGGCTTGTTTTTGCTGCGCTTGACTGGGCAAACATCCTTGAAGATTTTCGACCAGGGGTCGATACACTGCACAAGACAGGAGAACCCCCATGCGAATTTTGCTCGTTGCTGCCCTGGCCGTCAGTGTTGTCGGCTGTACTCGCTGGTCGATGGACCATCATTTGAACAACGCTTACCGCGCCTATGGGGTGGGCGATTGCGCGCGCGTCACTCTGGAGTTGTCCCAGGTCGATCGCGAAAGCCGTACCCGTCGTTATGTGCAGCCGGAGGTGTCGATGCTGCGCGGGCAGTGCCTGGAACGGCAGAAACTGTTTGTCGACGCCGCCCAAACCTATCAGTTCATCATCAGCCAATACCCTTCAAGTGAGTACGCCTATCGCGCCCGTGCGCGGCTCGATACCTTGCAGCAACTGGGGCATTTTCCGAGTGCAGGCGCCGTAAAACCACGGCCTGCATCTTTGTAATGAAATTTGTCATTTTATAGCTGGCCGGTCGCCAGTCCTGGGCTATTCTTTGAATGTTCGTTTGTACAAGTTTCTATTCGAACGGATGCAGGGCCTGGATTCGGCAGCTGGCTGGTGACAAACGGTACCTGTCGTCACACCGAGATCCAGGGAGGGCGAGCGACTGCTCGTTGCGAATCACTGGCACGGCCAGACTCTTGGCTATTGGATGGCGACTTCAGCATGTTTACCGAGCGACGGATCGAACGGCATCAACTGCCTTATTTTTTGCAGGTGTTCAATCGTGTTACCGACAAGCCGATCGGCTTTCTGGGCAATGTGTCTGAAAATGGGCTGATGCTGATCAGCCAATTACCCATGATGGTCGATGTGGATTTTCAGCTGTGCTTGAAAATTCCAGTGGCGCAAGGCGAATTCCAGACGATTGATCTGACGGCGACCTGCTTGTGGAGCCATGAAGATGTCAACCCGCAGCATTACGATTCCGGGTTCATGGTGCATCAGCCACCCCAAGCGTATGGGCAACTGATCAACGCGCTGGTGCAGTACTTCAGCTTTGATCCCCAGCAGGCCCCCGTCTGAATGCAGGCATATTAGAACGTACCGGCTTTTTTCCACCCCAGGTAACGCGTCACCAACGTGGCGCCCAGGTCTGATGGCAACGTATCCAATACTGCAAGCCCATGGGCGCTCAAACGATCATGGAGTTGATTGCGGGTGTTGAGGTAATCAACCGTGCCACTGTAAGCCAGGGCTTCGGGCAAGGTCTGCACGGGGGCTTGGCGTAACCGGTCAAGGACTTCCTCTCGCAGGCTCGCCACAAGTACCCGATGTTGCCGACCAATACGTTTGACGGCAGTCATCAGCGCTTCATCGTCCTCATCGCGCAGGTTGGTGACGATGATCACCAGTGCCCGGCGCTTTTGACGCGCCAGTAATTGGCTGGCGGCAGCCTGGTAGTCAGCGGTTCTACGGGTGGTGTCCAGGTCGTAGACCGCATTGAGCAAGCTATTCAACTGGCCACTGCCCTTGACCGGCTTGAGGTAGCGCGACTGGTCGCTGGCGAATGTGCACAGTCCTACGGCATCGCCCTGGCGCAAGGCGACATAACTGAGCAGCAGGCAGGCATTGAGGGCGTGGTCGAAATGGGACAGTTCATCGTCCTGGCTGCGCATGCGCTGGCCGCAATCGAGCATGAACACGATTTGCTGATCGCGTTCATCCTGATATTCACGGGCAATCGGCGTGCGTTGGCGAGCGGTGGCCTTCCAGTCGATCTGGCGCAGGCTGTCACCTTCACGAAACTCGCGCAGTTGATGAAATTCCAGGCCCAACCCTCGCCGCTGATGTTGGCGCACGCCCAGTTGGCTCAGCCAGTTATCCACACCCAGCAACTGCGCGCCGTATAAACGGGCGAAATCCGGGTAGACCCGGGTGGCATCATGGGTTTCGACGAGTCTGCGCGCCGACCACAGCCCCAATGGGCTGGGCAGCAGCAGTTCGCAGCGACTGAAGCTGAAATGCCCGCGGCGCAAGGGGCGAACGCGATAGCCCAGCTCAGCGCGTTCGCCGGGGCGCAGTTGTATGGATTGGGGCTGGTTATCCACACTCAGGCCGTCGGGCACGTGGTCGAACACCCCTACAGTCAGTGGTTGAGGATAGTCATGCTCCAGGCACAGGCGCACCTCTTCCCAGCGCCCCAACGCCAGGCTGCCGGGCAGTTTCCTGTTTACGCGCGCCGAGGGCCGGCGGCGCAAGCGTGCCGCATCCAGCGTCGCCAATAGCAGCAGGGCCAGAAGCAGGCCCCAAGCGATGGAGTGCAAGGTTTGAGGGACCTTGACCTGCAGCGCCATCGAAGCGCCCAACAGGGTGTTCAGGCCCAGCAGCACACCCAGCCAGGTCAGCAACAGACGGGTCGGTTTCATGGCTGCGTCATTGCCTTGGTGCAGCAATCTGGTCAAGTAGCTGCTGGAGCACCTGGTCAACTTCCAGGCCGTCGATGTCCAGTTCCGGCGCAATGCGCACCCGGTGACGCAGCACCGCCAGCGCACAGCCCTTGATGTCATCGGGTGTCACGAACTCGCCACCGCGCAATAGCGCTCGAGCGCGGGCGCCACGTACCAGGGCGATGGAGGCCCTGGGGCCGGCGCCTATGGTCAGCCCCGGCCAACTGCGCGTGGCCCGCGCCAGCCGCACCGCGTAGTCGAGTACCTGTTCATCCAGGGGCAGGGCGCTGGCAATTTCCTGCATCAGCACCACGTCCTCGGCTTGCAGCACGGTGCGCAACGGCTGTACATCCAGCATGTCGGCCCTGGACGAGCGGGTCACTTCGCGGACCATCTCCAGTTCCTGTCGGGCGTCGGGGTAGTCCATGCGCACCTTGAGCATGAACCGGTCCAACTCGGCTTCAGGCAGCGGGTAGGTGCCTTCCTGCTCGATGGGGTTCTGGGTCGCCAGCACCATGAAGGGCTGGCCGATGGGCAGTGCCTCGCCCTCCAGGGTAACCTGGCGTTCCTGCATGGCTTCGAGCAGCGCCGCCTGGGTCTTGGCCGGAGCGCGGTTGATTTCGTCGGCCAGCAACAGGTGGGTGAACAACGGCCCCTTGCGCAGCTTGAACTGTTCGGTCTGCAGGTCGTACACCGCGTGGCCGGTGACATCGCTGGGCATCAGGTCCGGGGTGAACTGGATACGTGCGAAATCACCGCCAAAGCAACGGGCCAGGGCACGTACCAGCAAGGTCTTGCCCAGGCCTGGCACACCTTCGAGCAGGACATGACCACCGGCTATCAAGGCGGTGAGCACGTCGTCAATCACCTGGTCCTGGCCTATCACGGCCTTGCGCAATTCCACACGCAGGGCCTGGGCCTGCTGGCTGGCATGTCCAAGGTTGTCGGCGGTCAGGGGGGTGGCCATTGGAGAGTCGCTCATAGGGCATTCCTGAGGGTTTGCAGGCACGCTACCTGTCGGCTGAAATCGGCACTGGAGAGTCGTTTCAGCGCAAGTGGCTCGAGCGCCTGGCTGATGATATGGGAAGGTTGCCGTGTCAGGTGTTCCAGCACCTGCCGTTGTTTTGCGCTGTCGAGGTGTTCAAAGCCTGGGTGGCGTCGCCGGGCGGCGCGCAGGAGGTCGAGCTGCAAGGCTTGCAGCAAGGTGCCCTGGCCGCTTCGGCGTAGCAGGAAATCGGCACTGGCCTTCAAGTGTTCCTGTAGCTGCCGACGAGCCTTGGGCGCCGGTGCCTGGACCGGGCCTTGGCGCATGCCGGCCTGCCACAGCGTCAGGGCAACCAGTGCTGCGAGGGCGACGAGGGCCTGGGGGAAATAACGCAGCAACAGGGTAAACAGATCGTCCACGTCACTGTTGAACAGCAAGGTTACCTGGGTGCCCTGGTTAATGTACCAGAGCAGCCAGGCGTTATCGTGGTTGCCGATGCCAGGGGTTTTCCACAGGTCGCTATCGGTCACCACCGTGACACGGCCTTGCCCCAGGTTCAGCTGCATCAGGTGGCTGGAGTGCGCGCTGTTGGCAGAGAATTGCGCCAGGTGCTTGGGGTCGATGAGGTTGAAGTCGGTGTCAAAACTGAAATGCGTAGGGGCGGTTTCGTTGTCGACGTAGAGTTTGGTCAGGTCCGGTGCCGGCTTTTTACGAGACCGTGGCGGTTCGTCGAAGGTCTCGCTCAAGGTTTGGCGGATATTGAGGCGATCGAGCAACAGATCGCCGCTTTTACCGGTTTCTTCGTCCCACAAGGCCTCGGCGACCAGCAGCAGGTGGCCACCGGCCTTGGCCCACCCAAGCAGTTGCTCGACCTGGCGTGGAGTCATGTTGCTGCGTTCCCCCAGCAGTAACAGGCTATGGCCTTTCGCGGGCAGGTCGGCGAGGCGTTCAAGACCGTTGGCGTGCGCCACTGTGAGGCCTTGCTCGCGCAGGAAATGCTCGGCAGCCAGATAGGGGTTGGCCCGTGCAACCGGCGATGGGCCGCGATCCACCACTTCGTCGTAGGGAATTGCCTTGTGCCAGGCATACAAGCCGCCGGCGCCTAGCAGGCAAACCAGCAGCAGTGCTACCCACACTAATGGGCGGTTCATTGGCCCGCTCCGTCGCTGAACAGTGCACGCCAATCGTTGCATAGCTTTTGCTGGGCCGAGGAGGGAGGCAGACGATGACCATAGGCGAGGTTTTGCCAGTGCCGTGTCAGTTCGTCACTGAATGCCAGTAACTGCGGCTGCTGCAAGCGATGCACGTGCCCCAGCACCTGGCCTTCAGTGTCGGCGCTTTTCAGCGGCAGGTCGTATTCGTGCAATAGCCGGCTGAGCAGGCCGCGATACAGCAGGCCGAGGGCTTCCCGTGGCTGGGTGGGCCATAGCTGTTCGGCGGCGCCGGCAAGGTCATCGGGCAATGTGTCGGTGCCCAATTCCAAGCCGAACAGCTGGGTGGGCATGGCACTGGCCGTTTTCGGGCGAGGCTGTCGGCTGCGACTGACAAAGGTGCGCAACCATTCGCGGTAACGCCACACCACTAGCGCCAACCCGCCAATCACCAGGCTCCATAGCAGTATTTCCAAGGCTTTAGCGACGTGCCTGAAGGCATCGCTGTTGAGGTTGTCGAGCAAGGCCTGGAGCCAGCGGGGTAGTTTTCCATCGCCATGGCCTTGGTTTCCAACCGGCGCCTTTTCTTCGCCAAACCGATAGCGTGTGACGGTTTCCGGGTTCTTGAAGGGTGGTTTTTCCAGCATCGCCTTGATGGATTGGCTGGCGGCCTGGGTATTGAGCGACTTGGGGCCAGGCGGTTCCTGCGCCATGGCAGATGGGCTGAGCTGTAGCAGTGCCAGGCCCACGACCAGCAACAATGCTGGCGCAACACTGCTCAGGCGCTGGCGCAAGCGCCGGAATATCAGCTCCAGGTCCCAGGCCTCCAGGACCGTACGCCGATTGAGGTACAGGCTGAAGCCGCAGGCGACGTAGATGGGCTCCCAGAACACCAGCACCATGGCATAGAACGCGTTACTCAGGTGCCCCAGCCATAGCACGTCCGAGCCCGTTGCCAAGGCCATCCGTTGCCAATCCCAGTCCAGTTCCACGTTTTGCGGGATGAACAGATAGAACAGGGCCATGGCGCCGAACCACAGGCCGATTTCCAGGTGTACACCGATGATCGTCAGCCAGCGTGCGGCCCCGGCATTGCGTTGCAGTAATACCCCCAGGCGCTGTTGGCGCCCATGACCATCGAGACCTTCAAGTTGGCTGACCGGCAGGGTAAAGCTGCGACTCAGGCTCAGTCGCCGCCAGGTCAGGCTGGCGAACAGTTGCCCCTTCAGCAGGTGCGGCCAATGGCGAACGGCCTGTTTGAGGCTGGGTGTTTCGCCAAACAGAGCCTTGGACAGGATGTACAGCGGCAAGCGGTCAAAGGCCGGCTTGAGCCACCAGAACAGGAACATGGCCAGCGACGGGTAACGCCACAGCAGCACAGTGAGCACCATAAATACCGGCAGGCTTACCAGTGCCCAACTGCCCATCAGCAAGAGGCGGTGTTGCCTGGCCATCAACACACCCAGGTCCATGGCTTCCCAGGCGGTACGCGGGCGAATCATCACGCTGGAGTCAGTCAGGCGCATGATGAGTCCGCCCGGCGAATATCAGGTAGGCGGCCACCAGCAGCCAGAACGCGGCGCCCACCAGGTATTTGATCCAGGGGGCAATGTTGGTGGTGGAGGACCAGTAGGCTTCGATAAACGCAGCGATGAGCAGGAGCATCATGACACCGCAGAGCATTCGCACACTTTTACGGGCCGCCAGGCGTAGGGCCTCGCCGCGTGCCAACCGCCCCGGCGCGACCAGTGACCAGCCCAATTGCAGGCCCGCGGCACCGGCCAGGGTGATGGCGGTGAGCTCGAATGCGCCATGGCCAATGGCAAATGACCAGAAGGTCTGGCCATAGCCAATCTCGGTAAGGTGCCCGGAGACCGCGCCGATGACCAAACCGTTGAAAATCAGGAAGAACACGCTGCCCAGGCCGAACAACAGGCCGGCCGCAAACGTCTGGAAGGCGATGCCGATGTTGTGCATCACGTAGTAGCCAAACATCATCCAGTCTTCGCTGGCGGCCCGCTCGGCGGCACGGCCCAGGCGGCTGGCCTGGGGGTCGTACATGCCCTGCATTTCAGCTACTTGTTGGGGGCTGACGATGCTGTAGATAAGATCGGGAAACAGGTAGACCAGCAGCGCTATCCCCACCAGGCTGCCAAAGAACAGCAGGCCGGCGATCAGCACGAAGCGCCACTGCTGGCGTACCAGGCGTGGGAAGTCGGCGAGGATGAACGCCAGCACGTTTGCCGGCAGCTGGCTGCGATGACGGTACAGTTGTTGGTGGCCGCGCAGCGCCAGTTGTTGCAGCGGGTCTACCAGGTAGCTGCTGTAGCCGCGCTCCTGGGCCAGGGCCAGGTGCTGGCATAGGCGGCGGTATTGATGAGGGAAGCCCGCGACATCGGCGGCCTTGGCTTTGCCTTGCTCCAATTGCTTGAGCTGTTCGGCGAAGGCTTGCCATTCTGGCTGGTGGCGGCTTTCAAAAAGGCTCTGCTTCATGTCGGCCCCAACAAGCCACGGGCCACACCGTTGAGTTGCTCCACGGCGCGGGCCGGGGGTACTTGCAGGGGCTCGGCGAGGATCGCGGCCAGCTCATGCACCCGTTCGGCAGAGAGCTCGGCCTGACGCTCGGCGAAACCGAGAATGGCCCGCTGTTCGCTCAGTTGCAGTGCGAAGGGCAGGCGCAGGGCGGTGGCTTGAGGGATTCGCGGGCGTACCAGCGGCAGTTCGCGGTAGACCACCAGCGTGCCCGCGGCCAGGTCGCCAAGCCGCTTGAAATGCGGGTGTTGCAGGCAACTGATCGCACCGAGGAAGTAACCGAAGGGCAGCATGTCGACAAAGCGCAAAAGGTTGCGAATCAACGACCCCGACCAGCCAATGGGCGTGCCGTCGTCCTGTACTACCCGCAAGCCCATCACCTGTTTGCCCGGGGAGCAACCCTGGTTGAGGACTTCGAACAGCACCATGTACCACCAGCTCACCACAAACAGCAGCAGCGAGCCTAGCCCGACGCCAATGTTACCAAGCAGCGCCAGGGGCACCAGCAGGATACCCATGATGATCCCACGCACGCCCAGGTCGAAGGCAAAGGCCAGTGCCCGGGGTGGCAGGCCGGCAGGACGCAAGGGCAGGTCGATACCTTCCGGCGTCTCGATCTGGTAGTGGGTATCCAGGGGTGTTGATGCCATTGCGGTCCTTTGCATTACGACTAAGAGACACGGATGCTAGCAGTGTCGACGGTGGAAGCAACCCTTCAAGGTTTTGCTGGATATTTATACAGTAAAGGTATCGCTGGCCCCGAGCGCCTTGCAGCGCCTAGACTTTGTCGGTCTTCAGCACAGGAATAGCCCGTGACCTCGATTTTCTGGTACGACTATGAAACCACCGGTATCAACCCGCGTAATGATCGCCCGCTCCAGGTAGCCGGTATCCGCACTGACCTGGACCTCAACGAGGTCGGTGCGCCGATCAACCTTTATTGCCAGCCCAGCGACGATATCCTGCCCCATCCGGCTGCGTGCGCGATCACCGGGATTACCCCTGGCGTCCTGGTGCAAAAAGGCCTTGCCGAAGCCGACTTCATGACCCGGGTGCACGCCGAACTGGCCACGCCAGGCACCTGCGGCGCCGGCTACAACACCCTGCGATTTGACGATGAAATGACGCGCTACAGCCTATATCGCAACTTTTTCGATCCTTATGCGCGGGAATGGCAAGGCGGCAACAGCCGTTGGGACTTGATCGATGTGATGCGTACGGCCTATGCATTGCGGCCCGAGGGCATTACCTGGCCGGAGCAGGACGGGCGCGTGACGCTCAAGCTCGAGCGGTTGACCGAAGCCAACGGTATCGAGCACGGCCAGGCCCACGACGCGTTATCTGATGTGCGTGCGACTATTGCCCTGGCGCGGTTGGTCCGGGAGAAACAGCCCAAGTTGTATGAATGGTTGTTTCAACTGCGCAGCAAGCAGCGGGTCATGGATCAGGTGCGGTTGCTGCAACCAATGGTGCATATCTCCGGGCGTTTTTCTGCCGAGCGCCATTATCTGGGGGTGGTGTTGCCTCTGGCCTGGCACCCGCGCAATCGCAATGCCTTGATCGTCTGCGACCTGGGGCTCGACCCCCAGGGGTTGCTGGATCTGGACGCCGAGACCCTGCGCGAGCGCCTTTACATGCGCCGTGGTGAGTTGGCCGAAGGTGAACTGCCGGTGCCTCTCAAGTTGTTGCATATCAACCGCTGCCCGGTGGTCGCGCCGTTGAAGGTGCTGCGCCCGCAAGATCGCGAGCGTCTGCAATTGGATATGGATACTTTTCAGGCGCGGGCGCTGCGGCTAACTGACGCACAAGCAGTTTGGCGTGACAAGTTGGCGGCCATTTACGCCGAAGAAGACTTTGCGGCGAACCAAGACCCGGAGCAGCAGCTCTACGATGGCTTTATTGGCGACCGTGACCGGCGTTTATGTGAACAAGTTCGCATGGCAGAGCCCGCGCAGTTAGCGCGCCAGCAGTGGCCGTTCGATGATCATCGTTTGCCGGAATTATTATTTCGCTACCGCGCGCGTAACTTTCCTGAAACCTTGAACAATGAGGAGCAACAGCGCTGGAAACTTTTCTGTCAGCAACGCTTGTCGGATCCGCAGTGGGGAGCACCGAATACCTTGCTGGCATTTAAGCAGGCGCGTGAGGAGTTGGCAGTTAGTGCTACATCGTTTCAGTGTGGGGTACTCGAGCAATGGCAGGACTATGCCGACTCTTTAGCCGCTCGACTGAACCTGTAGGTGGATAACTACAGAATATCCTGACAATAAAAAACGCCAGCAAGCTGGCGTTTTTAATGTGTTGCGTATCGGCCGAAGGTCCGACCAGGCTTAGCCCAGCAGGGTAGCCCAACCTTCAACCACATCACCGCCCCACTTGGCTTTCCACTCTTTCAGAGTCTTGTGGTTGCCACCTTTGGTTTCAATCACTTCACCGTTGTGCGGGTTTTTGTACTGCTTGACCTTGCGAGCACGCTTGGTGCCGGTAGTTTTCACAGCGCCGCGTGGTGCTTTAACTTTCGACTCTGGATCCAGCAGCGCGATGATGTCACGCAGGGATTTGGAGTATTCACCCATCAGGGTGCGCAATTTGCCTTCGAATTCCAGCTCGGTTTGCAGCTTGTCGTCTTGGGACAGGTTCTTCAAACGAGCTTGCAGCTCTTTGATGGCTTCTTCGGTGGCGCGGTATTCGTTGATCAGAGACATGTGGACTACCTTATGTAGAACGCTGATTGGCAGGGTGAGTGGCCCAATAATAGTCAGGCAATTTCGCCAAGTAAACATTTAAGACGGTATTTGTGTGAATTACATTGAATGTTTGTGGCAAAGCGATGCAAACGAGTTAATTAATAGGCGCTGGGCAGAAAGATAATCGCGTTAATTTCCTGTTAACTGCTCGAGTTTGCCTTATACGGTCAAACAGCGATGGTAAAAACCTTACGCGATTAAGGGGTGTTGCCAGGACCAGCACCGCGAATAAGGCGTAAGGAATACTGCAGTTTTTCTGCGCAATCGCTAGAATAGCGGCCTTTGCGAAGTTCTGGAGTTTCCCCCTAATGCGCACTTTTCGGCTGGTGATTGCTTGCCCGGACCGGGTTGGCATCGTTGCCAAGGTCAGTAACTTTCTGGCTTCCCACAATGGCTGGATCACCGAGGCGAGCCATCACTCGGACGATCTCAGCGGTTGGTTTTTCATGCGTCACGAAATTCGTGCCGATACACTGCCCTTTGGCCTGCAAGCCTTCCGCGAGGCGTTTGCGCCCATCGCCGAAGAGTTTTCGATGACTTGGCACATCACCGACACGGAGCAGAAGAAGCGTGTGGTGCTGATGGCCAGCCGCGAATCCCACTGCCTGGCGGACCTGCTGCACCGTTGGCACAGCGATGAGCTGGACTGCGAGATTGCCTGCGTGATCTCCAACCATGACGACCTGCGCAGCATGGTCGAATGGCATGGCATCCCGTACTACCACGTGCCGGTCAATCCCCAGGACAAGGAGCCTGCGTTCGCCGAGGTATCGCGCCTGGTCAAGCAGCACGACGCAGACGTGGTAGTGCTGGCGCGCTACATGCAGATCCTGCCGCCGGAACTGTGCCGTGAATACGCCGGCAAGGTGATCAATATTCATCACAGCTTCCTGCCGTCGTTTGTCGGGGCCAAGCCCTATCACCAGGCTTCCCTGCGCGGCGTGAAGTTGATTGGCGCGACCTGCCACTACGTCACTGAAGAGCTGGATGCCGGCCCGATCATCGAACAGGACGTGGTACGCGTCAGCCACAGCGACAGTATCGAAGACATGGTGCGTTTCGGCCGTGACGTCGAGAAGATGGTGCTGGCCCGTGGCCTGCGTTATCACCTGGAAGATCGCGTGTTGGTGCATGGCAACAAGACCGTGGTGTTCTGATCAGCCCGTTGGGTTGAATAGTTGAATAAGAAAGGGCCTGGGGGTACAACTCCCCAGGCCCTTTTTATTTGTAGGACACCCACATGACCGACCCCCTCGATAAAGCCACCTCCAGGGCGCCCGCTACCTTGGGCGAGGGCTGTCTGAGTCGCTACGACCCGGATGCGCTGGATGCCGAGGATGGTACTGATTTCCCCGGGGCTGCCCGCTTGTGGGAACAGCTGCAGCAGGACGAACCTTGCGTGCCCCCCGAAAAAGACGTTTGAGCAGTGGTTTGCCGACCATTAATAGAAACACCGGTGCGCCGGCCAGCAGGTAGAAGTAATAGGTCACCGCCCGCCAGATCAGAATCGCCGCCGCGGCCGTGGACTTGCCCACCATGGGCGCCAACAGTGCCGCCGAGGTCAGTTCGGCCGCCCCGGCCCCGCCCGGCAACAGGCTGAATTGCCCTGCCGTCAATGCCAGCATCTGGATCAGGAAGCTCCAGGCCCACTGCACATCGCCGCCCAGGCCACGCAGCGCCAGGTACAACACGCTGTAGCGCAATAACCAATGCAGGCTGGTCAGCGCAAACACTCGTAACAGCGTGTGCCAAGGCAATTTCAGGGTTTGGGTAAAGGCCGCGAGAAAGCGCAGTAACTTGCGCGCCCAGCGTCGGCGGGTGCTGGCGCGTACTTTCAGGGTCTTGAGCGCCAGGCCCGTAAGGCGAATCAGGCGGCGATGAAAACGCACGACCAGCCAGCCGCTGATGATCCCGCCGACCATCGATACCGCGCTGAGCCCCAGCAGCCACTCCATTCGTGGGTTGAGGCTATGGAACAGCGCATACAAGAGAATGCCCGCCAGCGCGCAGAGAAAAAACAGCAAGTCGCTCAACTGGTCCATGGCAAACACCGCACTGCTATGGGCAGGACGTATGCCATTGCGCGCCAGGAGCGCCATCAGTGTCAGGGGCCCTCCGCTGCCCCCAGGCGTAGCGCACATCGCGAACTCGGTGGAGATCACCACGCCAAGGCTTTTGAGCGGCCCCAACTGGCCGCGCTGCTCGCCGAGCAGCAGACGGATGCGCAGGCTGTTGATCAGCCAGCAGCCGATAATCATGGCAAACATCCCCAGCAATTGGGGCAAGGGGAACTGCCGCAGGCGCAACAGGGTTTCGCCGCCGCCCAGCCAAACGGGAATCACCAGCGCGATGAGCAGGGCCAGCAATAACCAGATCAGTCGGCTCATGGCTGCGTCGCCAGCCAGGCGGCCTTAGTCTGTGGAGTGCGCCCAGCATTGAGCAGGCGTTGCAGGGTTTGTAGCCAGGAGCGACGAGAAAACTCGTGGCGCATGTCCACCGGGTGCAGCCCCAACCGGATCACCGGGGCGGTCTGCCAGCGCTGCTCCCGTTGGTCGCTGAGGACTTTGGACAGGCCGCGGCGCCATGCGCTGCGGGCGCTCCAGACCAGGCCTGGGGCGTCGATGCGCGTGAAGTCAGGCAGTCGATAAAGATGCTGCGGGTCGCTGGTGTAACTCAGCGGCAACTGGCGCAATGCCTGGCGGGTGCCGTCGCTCATCAACCAGGCGGGGGCGACAAACCCGTGCAGCGGCCAGTTATTGCGCTGGAATATCTCGATGCCGGCAGTAAGCCGCTTTAAGGCTTCGGCCTGGGACAACTGGTAAAACTCGCCTTCATGGGTATAGATGCGCCGCATGAACCAGTCTTTTGGTGTACGTGGCCTGGGCTGGTCGTCGCAATGATAGTAGCCGTGCAAGGTCAGTTCATCGCCCTTGGCCACGCGGCTGTCGAGCAAGCGGCGAAAGTCGGCGTGGGCGGCCAGGTCGTCATGGTGATGGAAGTCCGGCACCACCAGCCAGGTGATGGGCACGTTGCCCAGCGCATCCACGGCCTGGACAAACGGCCGATAGTCAGCCCAGGTGCTCGGTGCTACATCGTGCAACACCAGCATGACCGAACGCTCAGCCATGGGCGAGCATCGGTTTGTGCGTGCCCAGCACGGCGTGATAATGGCCCAGCAGGCTATCGACTACGGTGTCCCACGCATAATGCTGCTCAACGTGCTGCCGCGCCTGGACGCCCAGGCGTCGGCTGTCGGCACCGAACAGTTCGCGCACCGCGTCAGCCATCGCCTTGGGGTTGTTGGGCGCACACAGCAGGCCACAGCGCTCGTCGATAATTTCAGTGAAGGCCCCGGCCGCAACGGCGACGACCGGGATGCCACAGGCCATGGCTTCCAGGATCACCAGGCCGAAGGTTTCCTGGTCGCCGCCATGCAGCAAGGCGTCGGCGCTGGCCATCAGCCGGGCGACATGCTGGGCAGGGCGGAATCCATCGACTACGGTGACATTATCCGGCACGTTGGCCGGCATGCCCGAACCCACCAGCAGCAAATGGTAGCCGTCGCCCAGGCGCTTCATGCAATTGAGCAGCACCGGCAGGTTTTTCTCCTTGGAACCGCGCCCGGCGAAGATCAACAATCGGGTGTCTTCGCCAATCCCCAGCTCGGCGCGCAGGCCAGGGTCGCGCACGTCTGGGGTGAAGGTCTGCAGGTCCACCCCCAGCGGTTGGACGAAGACATTTCTGACCCCGAGGCCGGTAAGTTTGTCGGCCATCACCTTGCTGGGGGCCAGTACCCGGTCGAAATTCCCGTAGAGCTTGCTGACATAGGCCTCGACGTTGGGCGTAAACCAGGGCCCCATGCGGTTGCTTACCAGCAGCGGCAGGTCGGAGTGGTAAAAGCCGATGACGGGTACGTCCAGCTGGCGCCGGGCATCGAGCGCGGCCCAGGCGGTGAGGTAGGGGTCGCCGACTTCGATAAGATCGGGCTGTAGATCGTGCAGTACATTTCGCCAGGGCGCCAAGCGGAGGGGGAAGCGATAGCCCTTGCCAAAGGGCAGGGCAGGAGCCGGCACCTTGAAGATCCCATCGTGCTCGCTCAAGTGAGCGCCAGGCACCAGCAGGCTGTGGCGAATCCCAGGCTTGAGCGCCAGGCGTCGGTGCTTGGCGTCGAGATAAGTGCGTACGCCGCCACTCGCCGGGGCGTAGAACATGGTTATGTCAGCGATATGCACGATAAACATCCCTCCGATCCATTGCTCTCATTAACGTGGACCTGAGACGCGCAGAGATGTTCGATTGGGATTGATGCTGTGCTGCATGTTCAAGTTTGAAATGCTGGCGAATGTGGGAGGGGCTTGCCCCTGATGAGCGTGGGTATCTACAACTCTCACATAGTGACCGTCAGTAACCACGATGCGAAGCGAGCCGCTCTTGATCTTGATCTTGATCTTGATCTTGATCTGCTTTTGATCTCAGGCGCCCCGTCAAACCACGCTGGCCGGAATTCGACAGGGATTTGGGGGGTAAACCGGCAGGGATGCCGGTTTAGCCGCCCCGCGCCATGGATGGCGCGTGGCGGCGGCCCCCCAAATCCCTGTCGGATTACGGGCACACCGAGCCTGGGCGAGGTGCCGAGTGGTGGGGCAAGAGCCTTTTTGGTTACTTTTGGGGCTCTTTTCCAAAAGTGACCCGCTGTAAAAGCGGAACCATAAGTAGCCGTTGCCCAAATAACGGATATGTACTCGGTCTGATCCAACATTCTGGTCGGCCCTCAGGGCCGCCATCGGGCGCAAGCCCCCTCCCACAGGGTCCAGCGGCGTACCCGAAGTTGTGTCGATACCTGCCCCGGTGAGGGCCGGTCAGTCAGCACATCTGTGGCTGACCCACTCCCATCGAGGGCAAGTCGAATCGTCGCGCCGCCCTCCCACATTTTGACTGAGTACCACCAGGCCCCTCTGTCTATTAGATACGGAAGCTGCCCACCAATTGCTTCAGGCGTGACGCTTGCCGTTCCAGGTCCGAGCAGGCGCGCAGTGTCGATTGCAGGTTTTCCACGCCTTCCTGGTTGAGGGTGTTGATCTCGGTGATGTCCATATTGATCGACTCCACTACAGACGTCTGTTCTTCGGTGGCAGTGGCGACCGACTGGTTCATGCCGTCGATCTCGCCAATACGCTGGGTCACGCTGTTCAAGCGCTCGCCGGCCAGGTTGGCGATTTCCACGCTGTCCAGGCTGTGGCGTTGGCTTTCACTCATGGTGCTCACCGAGTCTCGTGCGCCGACCTGCAGTTCCTCGATCATCTTCTGCACCTGTTGCGCCGATTCCTGGGTGCGGTGGGCCAGGTTGCGCACTTCATCGGCCACTACTGCAAAGCCGCGTCCGGCTTCTCCGGCGCGTGCCGCTTCGATGGCCGCGTTGAGCGCCAGCAGGTTGGTTTGCTGGGAAATGCTAGTGATCACTTCAAGAATCTGGCCGATATTCACGGTTTTGCTATTAAGTGCCTCGATATTGCTGCTCGAGGCGCTGATCATGCTCGACAGCTGCGTCATCGCCTTGATATTGCGTTCAACCACCTGCTGGCCGTCTTCGGCCAAGTGGCGCGCATCGCTGGCCTGGTTGGAGGCTTGGGCGGCGTTGCGGGCGATCTCCTGGGCAGCTGCCCCCAGTTGATTGATGGCGGCGGCAACGCTGTTGGTGCGGTTGGCCTGTTCGTCGGAATTGACCATCGACGAGTTGGAGGCGCTGACCACGCGCAGCGCCACTTCATTGACCTGCTCGGTGGCCGAAGACACTTCGCGAATCGAGGTATGGATACGCTCGACGAAGCGGTTGAAGGCATTGCCAAGGGTGCCGAACTCGTCGTTGTTCTGGATGACCAGGCGGCGGGTCAGGTCGCCTTCGCCGTCGGCGATGTCTTGCATGGCGCGGGTCATCAGGTGCAGCGGTTGCAGCAAGACACGGATCAACATGCCCAGCAGGGCGATGATGATCACCACCGCAATGATCGTGGCGATCACGGCCGAGGTGCGAAATTCACTGAGCATGGCGAACGACTTGGCTTTATCCACCGACACACCCAGGTACCAGTTCACCGATGGCAGGCCCTTGATCGGGGTGAAGGTCACGATGTTGGTTTTGCCGTTGGCTTGTACTTCGCTGAAGTCGCCGCTGATCTTCGGCGTGTCCTTTGGATACACGTCAGCCAGGGTCTTCATCACCAGGGTTTTGTCCGGGTGCACCAGCACTTTGCCGTCGGCACTGACCAGAAACGCATAGCCCATGCCGCCGAAGTCCAGCGCACCGATGTTATCCACCAGGGTTTGCAGGCTGAGGTCGCCGCCTACCACGCCGATGCTCTGGCCGGCCTTGGCGCTGGGGGTGGCTACAGAAATGATCAGTTGACCGGTGGCCGCGTCGATATAGGGTTCGGTCAGGGTTGAGCCGTTGCTGGCCTGGGCGCCCTTGTACCAGGGGCGAACACGCGGATCGAAGCCGTCGGGCATCTTTGTATCAGGGCGGATGGTGAAAGTGCCCTGGCTGTCGCCGACGTAGGTTGCCATGAATGAAGAGGTCAACGCTTTCTGTTCCAGCAGGCTGGCGACCACGGAGGGCTCAGGGTTGATGGCAATATTTTGTGCTGCGTTTTCCACCAGCGCGATACGCCCGGTGAGCCAGGTCTGGATATTGCCGGCGGTAACGTCGCCCATTTCATGCAGGTAGTTATTGAGGTCGTCGCGAATCGCATTGCGTTGCAGGTAGTCGTTGTAGAGGGTGAACAACGCGAAGGCGGCGATGACGATAAGGGAGGCTGCAAGCAGGATTTTGTGGCTGAAGCGCAGATTTTTATTCATGGCTTGTAGGGTCCGCTAAGGTCTTAATATCCGAGGCGCGTCCTGG
This sequence comes from Pseudomonas sp. FBCC-B545, assembly GCF_059134095.1. Classification (NCBI taxonomy): domain Bacteria; kingdom Pseudomonadati; phylum Pseudomonadota; class Gammaproteobacteria; order Pseudomonadales; family Pseudomonadaceae; genus Pseudomonas; species Pseudomonas sp. FBCC-B545. The sequence continues at coordinate 1,263,587 of NZ_CP101441.1, forward strand.
ACGGGAGGCGCAAAATGGCAGCGTCAAAAAAGGTGTGGTATTTCTGGTGATAGCTCCGTTGGTCCATATCGGAATTATCTGACCATTTTTTAGTCTTTGTCGGGCTTACATCTGTCTATATCGACCTTGCGGCACTAAAGATTAACCATAGGTGACGAAATGCCTGACTCCACACAACTGCTTATCGGTGCCGGCCCAGACGGCCAGCCCATCGCCCAGCCCATGCGCCTGGCCAACCGTCATGGGTTGATCGCCGGCGCCACGGGCACCGGCAAGACCGTCACCTTGCAGCGCCTGGCCGAAGCCTTCAGTGATGCGGGTGTGGCGGTGTTCGCCGCCGACATTAAGGGCGACCTTTGCGGCCTGGGCGCCGCTGCCAATCCGCAGGGCAAAGTCGCCGAGCGGATTGCCGGCATGCCATTCCTTGGCTACAAGGCCCAGGCGTACCCCGTTACCCTGTGGGATATCCATGGCCAGTCCGGTCATCCGCTGCGTACCACCATCAGCGAAATGGGCCCGTTATTGCTTGGCAGCCTGCTGGAACTCACCGACAGCCAGCAATCGGCGCTCTACGCGGCCTTCAAGGTGGCGGACCGCGAAGGCCTGTTGCTGCTGGACCTCAAGGACCTCAAGGCGCTCCTTAACCACCTGCGTTACCACCCGGAACTGCTGGGCGAAGACGCGGCGTTGATGACCACGGGTTCCAGCCAGGCGCTGTTGCGGCGCCTGGCGGTATTGGAGCAGCAAGGCGCTGAAGCCCTGTTTGGCGAGCCTGCCCTGCAACTCGAAGATATTCTGCAGCCCGCCAGCGATGGCCGTGGGCGCATCCACCTGTTGGACGCCAGCCGCCTGGTGCATGAAGCGCCCAAGGTGTACGCGACCTTCCTGTTGTGGCTGCTGGCGGAGTTGTTCGAACAGTTGCCGGAGCGCGGCGATGCCGAAAAGCCGCTGTTGGCGCTGTTTTTCGACGAGGCCCATTTGTTGTTCGCCGATACGCCCAGAGCCTTGCAGGAGCGCCTGGAGCAAGTGGTGCGCTTGATCCGCTCCAAAGGTGTCGGCGTGTACTTTGTCACCCAATCGCCGGGCGACCTGCCTGATACGGTGCTGGCGCAGCTGGGCCTGCGTATCCAGCACGGCTTGCGCGCCTTTACCGCAAAAGAACAGAAATCCCTGCGGGCGGTGGCGGATGGTTTTCGGCCCAACCCGGCGTTCGATAGCTTGTCGGTGCTGACAGAGTTGGGCACCGGTGAGGCGTTGGTGGGCACCTTGCAGGAAAAAGGCACGCCAGAAGTCGTCCAGCGTGTGTTGGTTGCCCCCCCGCAATCGCGGATCGGGCCGCTCAGCGAAGCCGAACGTGCGGCCTTGGTCGCCAGTTCGCCACTGCTGGGGCGCTATGACAAGCCGGTTGATCGTGAGTCGGCCTATGAGGTGCTGATGGCGCGCAAGGAACTTGGGCCTACTGCAGAGGCTGCACCGACCGCCGAAGAGCCGAGCTTTACCGACAAGGCTGGTGCATTTCTCGGCACCACTGCCGGCAAGGCGTTGAAGTCAGCGATGCAGCAAGCCGCCAACCAGATGGGGCGCCAGTTGGTGCGTGGCTTGCTGGGTTCGCTGCTGGGCGGCAGCAAGCGCAAATAGCGACTCAGGGCTTGGGCCGGGCGTGGGCGGCCAGCCGTTCCAGGGCTGCGCGCAGGCCCGGGTCGCTGATCCCGTCGGCCGTTGCCTGCAGGGTTTCGGCCGCATTTACCGACAGGTCCAGCGTGTGTCCCACCGTGCGCTGCGGCACGGCGGGCGGCTGTACCTTGAATTGAATGCGCGTCAAACCGGCGAATTCATCGAATACCATCAATTGCCGCTGCAAGCGTTTTTGCTGGTAACGCAAACGGGTCGCCCAATGGCCGTCGGTCACAATTAACAGCAGGTTGCCTTCTCGCCAGGACGCCACGTGGCAGTGTTCACGGGCGGCTGGTTGCAATTGGCTTTCAAGCAGGCGTTGCAAATGACCCAAGCGTTGCGCCTGGCCGTAGATGGCTTTCAACGGCTTGGCTTCGCGGAGCAACACGCCGGGAGCGCGGGCTGTAAGAGGGCGAAATGCCATGTCTGGACACCTTAAGTAACAGAGCGCTCATCTTAACAGAAAGCGCCGGTACGGCCCGGAGCCATGCTTCTGCAGGGCTTTTCCCATGAAATCAATAGGTAACTTCTTCACTTCATGGGTTGAAGTTCCAGCAAAAGCCCTTATTTTAAACAAGCCCTCTCACAGGCCCATGCCAGCATCGGGGAACAACGCCACTTTCCTCACCCACGATTCCGGGTAGAATGCGCGTTCGCATGCGGCCGTGAGGGCTGCTCGGGCCACTGACGGTGCGCCCTCCATCCCTATGTGTGGAAGAACCTGCCGATATGTTTGCGCCTTTGTTAAAGAAACTTTTTGGAAGCAAGAATGAGCGCGAAGTCAAACGCATGCTCAAGACGGTGCAGCTGGTCAATGCCTTCGAAGAGCAGATGGTTGCCCTGTCGGACGAGCAATTGCGCGCCAAGACCGAAGAGTTCAAGGCCCGCATAGCCAAAGGTGAAACCCTCGACAAGCTGCTCCCCGAAGCCTTCGCGGTCGCCCGTGAAGCCGGTAAGCGTGTGATGGGCATGCGCCACTTCGACGTGCAGTTGATTGGCGGCATGACCTTGCATGAAGGCATGATTGCCGAAATGCGTACCGGTGAAGGCAAGACCCTGGTAGCCACCCTGGGTGTCTACCTCAACGCACTGTCCGGCAAGGGCGTGCACGTTGTGACGGTGAACGACTACCTGGCCCGCCGGGACGCCAACTGGATGCGCCCGCTGTATGAATTCCTCGGCCTGACCGTCGGCGTGGTAACGCCGTTCCAGCCGCCGGAAGAAAAGCGCGCCGCCTATGCCGCCGACATCACCTACGGCACCAACAACGAATTCGGTTTCGACTACCTGCGCGACAACATGGCGTTCAGCATGGAAGAAAAATTCCAGCGCGAACTCAACTTTGCCGTGATCGACGAAGTCGACTCCATCCTCATCGACGAAGCCCGTACCCCGCTGATCATCTCCGGCCAGGCCGAAGACAGCTCGCGCCTGTACACCGAGATCAACAAGTTGATCCCGCGCCTGGAACAGCACATCGAAGAAGTCGAAGGCGTGGTGACCAAAGAAGGTCACTTCACCATCGACGAGAAGACCCGCCAGGTCGAACTCAACGAAGCCGGTCACCAGTTCGTCGAAGAGATGCTGACCCAGATCGGCGAGCTGGCAGAAGGTGAAAGCCTGTACTCGGCGCACAACCTGGGCCTGTTGACCCACGTGTATGCCGGCCTGCGCGCCCACAAGCTGTTCCATCGCAACGTCGAATACATCGTCCAGGACGGCCAGGTCGTACTGGTCGACGAACACACCGGCCGTACCATGCCGGGCCGTCGCCTGTCCGAAGGCCTGCACCAGGCCATCGAAGCCAAGGAACACCTCAACATCCAGGCTGAAAGCCAGACGTTGGCGTCCACTACTTTCCAGAACTACTTCCGTCTGTACAACAAACTGTCCGGCATGACCGGTACGGCCGACACCGAAGCGTTCGAATTCCATCAGATCTACGGTCTGTCGGTGGTGGTCATCCCGCCCAACAAGCCGCTGGCCCGTAAAGACTACAACGACCTGGTGTTCCTGACCGCCGAAGAGAAATACGCGGCGATCATCAACGACATCAAGGATGGCATGGCCAAGGGCCGTCCGATCCTGGTGGGTACCGCCACCATCGAGACTTCCGAGCACGTGTCCAACCTGCTCAACAAGGAAGGTATCGAGCACAAGGTCCTCAACGCCAAGTTCCACGAGAAGGAAGCCGAGATCATCGCCCAGGCCGGTCGCCCAGGCGCGCTGACCATCGCCACCAACATGGCCGGTCGTGGTACCGACATCCTGTTGGGCGGTAACTGGGAAGTGGAAGTGGCCTCCCTCGATAACCCGACCCCCGAGCAGATCGCCCAGATCAAGGCTGATTGGCAGAAACGCCACCAGGCTGTGCTCGAATCCGGTGGCTTGCAGGTAATCGCGTCCGAGCGCCACGAATCGCGTCGTATCGACAACCAGCTGCGTGGCCGTGCCGGTCGCCAGGGTGACGCCGGTTCCAGCCGTTTCTACCTGTCGCTGGAAGACAGCCTGATGCGCATCTTCGCCTCGGACCGCGTGAAGAATTTCATGAAGGCCCTGGGCATGCAGTCCGGTGAAGCGATCGAGCACCGCATGGTGACCAACGCCATCGAGAAGGCCCAGCGCAAGGTCGAAGGCCGTAACTTCGACATTCGCAAGCAATTGCTCGAGTTCGATGACGTCAACAACGAACAGCGTAAAGTGATCTATCACATGCGTAACACGTTGCTGGCCGCCGACAATATTGGCGAGACCATCGCCGATTTCCGTCAGGACGTGCTCAACGCCACCGTCAGCGCCCACATCCCGCCACAATCCCTGCCTGAGCAGTGGGATGTCGCCGGCCTGGAAGCCGCGCTGAAGAGCGACTTCGGGGTTGATCTGCCGGTCCAGCAATGGCTGGACGAAGACGATCACCTGTACGAAGAAACCCTGCGCGAAAAACTGATGGCCGAGCTGCTGGCCGCGTACAACGAAAAAGAAGAGCAGGCGAGTGCCGAAGCACTGCGCACCTTCGAGAAGCAAATCGTACTGCGCGTGCTGGACGACCTGTGGAAAGACCACCTGTCGACCATGGACCACCTGCGTCACGGCATCCACCTGCGTGGCTATGCCCAGAAGAACCCAAAGCAGGAGTACAAGCGCGAGTCGTTCACCTTGTTCTCCGAGCTGCTGGATTCGATCAAGCGCGATTCGATCCGCGTGCTGTCCCACGTTCAGGTGCGTCGCGAAGACCCGGTCGAGGAAGAGGCACGCCTGCGCCAGGAAGCCGAGGCACTGGCTGCGCGCATGCAGTTCCAGCATGACGAAGCACCGGGCCTGGAAGCGCCTGAGGCATTGGGCGAAGAGGTCGATGTGGCCCTTGCGCAAACCCCGGTGCGCAACGATCAGAAGCTGGGCCGCAACGAACTGTGCTGGTGCGGTTCGGGCAAGAAGTTCAAACACTGCCATGGCGAAATCAACTAAGATTTTCCCCTGACGCTGCAACACCCCGCGCCGCGACCGGCACTAGCCGTCGCGGCGTTTTGCCATTAATTCCCACCGTCGATCGCGACGGCACAGACATCACCTATTTTTGAGGAGCGCATTCATGGCTGTTGGTCTTGGTCCTTTGCCCACATTGCACCCGGTTGCCGGTTTTGAGCTCGGTATCGCCTCGGCCGGCATCAAGCGCCCGGGGCGCAAGGATGTGGTAGTGATGCGCTGTGCCGAAGGCTCGACCGTCGCCGGTGTGTTCACCCTCAATGCCTTCTGCGCCGCGCCGGTGATCCTGGCCAAGCAGCGCGTGGCCGGCACGATCCGTTACCTGCTCACCAACACCGGCAATGCCAACGCCGGCACCGGCGAGCCTGGCCTGGTGGCCGCGGCGCGCACCTGCGCCAAGCTGGCCCAACTGACCGGCGTGGACGCCAGCCAAGTGCTGCCGTACTCAACCGGCGTGATCGGTGAGCCGCTGCCTGTGGAAAAAATCGAAGGCGCCCTGCAAGCCGCGCTGGATGACCTGTCTGTAGATAACTGGGCGGCTGCGGCCACTGGCATCATGACCACCGACACCTTGCCAAAAGGCGCAAGCCGTCAGTTTGTGCACGACGGCGTGACGGTCACTGTGACCGGCATCAGCAAGGGCGCGGGCATGATCCGCCCGAACATGGCCACCATGCTCGGCTATATCGCCACCGATGCCAAAGTCTCCCGCGACGTGCTGCAGAGCCTGATCCTGGACGCGGCCAACAAGTCGTTCAACCGCATCACCATTGATGGCGACACCTCGACCAACGACTGCTGCATGCTGATTGCTACCGGTCAGGCCGACCTGCCACCCATCACGCAAGCCAGCGGCCCGCTGTTCGCGGCGTTGAAGCAGGCGGTGTTTGAAGTGTGCATGGACGTGGCCCAGGCCATCGTGCGCGACGGCGAGGGCGCGACCAAGTTCGTGACGGTTGAAGTCAATGGCGGCGGCAACCATCAGGAATGCCTGGACGTGGGCTACACCGTGGCGCACTCGCCGCTGATCAAGACCGCGCTGTTTGCCTCGGATCCGAACTGGGGCCGTATCCTGGCGGCTGTCGGTCGTGCCGGCGTGCCGGACCTGGACGTGAGCAAGATCGACGTGTTCCTCGGCGACGTGTGCATCGCCAGCCGCGGTGCTCGCGCCGAAACCTACACCGAAGCCCAGGGCTCGGCGGTGATGCAGCAGGAAGAAATCACCATCCGCATCGAATTGGGGCGCGGCGCGTGCAGCGAAACCATCTGGACCACCGACCTGTCCCACGAGTACGTGAAGATCAATGCGGAATACCGTACCTGATACCAAGAGGAAACTGGCGGTGAAACGAGTGCATGTAGCAGCAGCGGTGATCCGCGGTGTCGATGGCAGGATCCTGCTGGCGCGCCGTGCCGACACCCAGCATCAGGGCGGGCTCTGGGAGTTTCCCGGCGGCAAGGTGGAGGCCGATGAGTCGGTCGCCACGGCCTTGTCACGAGAACTGCAGGAAGAGCTGGGTATCCAGGTCACTACGGCGCGGCCGTTGATCAAGGTGCGGCATGATTACCCGGACAAGCAGGTATTGCTGGACGTCTGGGAAGTCTCGGCCTTTACCGGCGAACCCCATGGTGCCGAAGGGCAGCCGTTGGAATGGGTGACGCAACGGGACTTGGTCAACTATGCGTTCCCGGCGGCAAATGCGCCGATTGTTGCCGCTGCGCGCTTGCCCGCCGAGTACCTGATCACCCCGGGCGAGCTGGAAACCCCAACGCTGTTGCGCGGCATCCAGAAGGCCATTGCAGGGGGTATCAAGCTGGTTCAACTGCGTGCGCCCAACGGCTACGACCCTAAATACCGTGATCTGGCGGTGGATGCGGTTGGCCTGTGTGCCGGCAAGGCGCAATTGATGCTCAAGGGGCCCTTCGAGTGGCTGGGGGATTTCCCTGCTGCTGGCTGGCACATGACCTCGGCGCAATTGCGCAAATACGCGAGCAAGGGCCGCCCGCTGCCGAAGGACCGTTGGTTGGCGGCTTCTTGCCACAATGCTGAAGAGCTGGCGCTGGCAGAGATGATGGACGTGGACTTTGTCACCCTGTCGCCGGTGCAGCCGACCCAGACCCATCCGGATGCGCAGCCGTTGGGTTGGGAGCAGGCGGCGCAGTTGATCACCGGGTTCAGCAAGCCGGTATTCCTGCTGGGCGGGGTTGGGCCTGCGCAGCGGGAGCAGGCGTGGGAAGCCGGAGCGCAAGGTGTGGCTGGGATTCGGGCTTTCTGGCCTGAGGTTTGATGGTGCCCTGACGGGCCTAATCGGGGGCAAGCCCCCTCCCACATTTTGAATTTTAAATACATTCAAGTGTGGGAGGGGGCTTGCCCCCGATAGGGCCTTGCCAGTCACCCGATAGATCTCAGTGTGGCTTGGCAGCGGCCTGCCATAACACTTCGGCAACACCTTGGCGCCGGGCAATCACCCTGGCCGCCACAAACAGCAAGTCAGACAACCGATTGATATACGCCAAACCCACCCCTTCCAACGGCTCCAGCGCATTCAGGTGCTGACACCGCCGCTCAGCACTGCGCGCCAGGCTACGGCACACATGGGCTTGGGCGATCAGCGCCGAACCACCGGGCAGGATGAAGTTCTCCAGCGGCCCCACTTCTTCGTTCCAGCGATCAATCGCCGCTTCCAGCCGATCCACTTCCGCCGCGTTCAGTGCCTTGTACACCGGCATCGCCAGCTCGCCGCCCAGATCGAACAGGCGATGCTGGCACGGCGTGAGCACTTCAATCACATCATTTAACGCCGGGTGCTTGCCGCTTTGTTCTTCCAGGTTGGCCAGCAACAGGCCCAACTGGCTGTTCAGCGTATCCACCTCGCCGATCGCTTCCACGCGCGGGTGGTCCTTGGGCACGCGGCGGCCGTCACCGAGGCCGGTTTCGCCCTTGTCGCCGGTACGGGTGTAGATTTTCGACAGGCGAAAGCCCATGGTCAGTGCTCCAGTTGGGTGAGTTCTGTAGGGGACAATTGGCTGCCGGCCAGGGGCAGGCGCAAGGTAAAGCAGGTGCCTTGGCCTGGGGTGGAATGCACTTCCATCTGGCCCTTGTGGTTGTTGGTGATGATGAAATACGACACCGACAACCCAAGCCCGGTGCCCTGGCCAATTTCCTTGGTGGTGAAGAACGGTTCGAAGGTGCGCTTGCGCACGTTTTCGCTCATGCCGATGCCGTTGTCTTCCACCTGTATTTCTGCCCACGGCGGGTTGAGGCGGGTGCGCAGGATAATACGCCCCGGCTCGCTGTCGTCTTCGCGCAGGTGAATGGCTTGGGCGGCGTTCTTCAGCAGGTTGAGCAGCACTTGTTCCAGCTCGTTGGCGGTGCCGGGCACGGGGCCCAATTGCGGGTCGAACTGACGGATGATCGCCTGGCCCTTGAAGTCGAAGCCGATGGTCAGGTCGAAATCGTTGCCGGCGATTTCCACGGCCTGGTCGATCAAGGCCGGCAAGTCGCAGGGGGCCATCTGGCGATTACTGCGGCGGCTGAAACTGAGCATATGGGTGACGATTTTCGCCGCCCGCGCCCCGGCCTGCTGAATACCGTCGAGCAACTGCGGGACTTCGCGGCCTTGCAGGTAACGATTGACCGTGTCCAGCTCGATGCCCACCTGCTCGGCGTACTCCAGGTTCTTGGGCAGCTCCGAAGACAGGCGGCGACGGATGTTCTGCACGTTATGCAGGATCGCGCCCAGTGGGTTGTTGATTTCGTGGGCCATGCCGGCGGCCAGGCCGCCCACCGAGAGCATTTTTTCCGACTGCACCATCATTTCTTCCAGGGACAGGCGTTGGGTGATGTCGTCGATTCGGATCACCACGCCACGCCCGGCACCACCCATCAACGGGTAGAACGTCAGGGCGTAATGCTTGGGTTCATCGTCCTTGATCCAGGTGACCCGCTCGATCCGTTCAACTGTGTGTTGCTCCACCGTGGCCTTGATTTGCGGCAGGTATGGTTTGAGCGGCTGGAAGGCAAGGAAGATCGGCTGGTTCAGGGCTTCGTCCAGGCGCGTGCCGGAAAGGGCGGTGGCTTCCTGGTTCCACTGGGTGACATAGAGCTGTTCATCCAGGGCGATCAGCGCCGAGGGCATCGAGTCGATAATGCTGTTGAGGTAGTTCTGGAAGCCCGTGAGCTTTTTCTCGATCTTGCTGCGCACCTGGACTTCCAGTTCCAGCTTGCGGTTGGTATGCCGGGTCTCTTCGGCCAGCCCCTGGGCCTGGTCGTAAGCAGCCTGGGAATCGTCACGCGCACGCTTGAGCTGCTGCTCGCGGGCTTCGATACGCGACAACATGGTGTTGAAGGCTTCGGCCAGGCTGCCGATCTCGTCATGGTTGCCAGGCCCGGCGCGCAGGGCGTAGTTCTCTTCACGGGTGACCTGCCGCGACAGTTCTTCCAGTTCGTGGATGGGCCGCGTGATCAGACGTTTGATTTGCCGGGCGATGACCAGCCACAACAGCACGCTGAAAATCAGGATGCCCAGGCTCGCGGTCAGCGTGCCAGTATAGAAGGCCACCGGCAGCTCACTGCTGGCCACCAGCAGTAAATGCCCGGAAGGCTGGGTGCCGCGGGGCAGGGTGATGACCTGGTTGCTGCGAAACTCGGTCAGGCGCCAGGCCTCGATATGCCGGTAATTGTCCGGCAGGTGCAGGCGGTCGCCGTGCTGCATCTGCGCCAGACGGTTGCCTTCACCGTCGTAGAGTGCGGCGGCGCGCAGTGGTGAGTAGCTGGTCAGTTCATTGAGCAGCGCCTCGGCCTTGGCCGGGGATTCGAGCGCGTCGGCGGCGAGCGATGGGTTGGACACCAGTCGGCCAATGGCCTGCAATGCCTGGGGCGCCATGCTTTCCTGGGAGATCCAGTAGGCGGCGCTGATAAATGTGAGATTGGCCACCAGCAACACCGTGGTCAATAGCACCAGCAGAGCCACCAGCAGTTTCTGCCCTACCGGTAGATTTTCAAGACGCTGGCGCAGTGGCATCAGGGTTTTCCCAGGTGATAGACAGGTAGGCAGGGTAGCGCGTGCCTCAGTCGCTGGCGAATCCGCGTGCGAGCAAATGCTCCACCAGGCGCGCTTGCAACTGTTGCAGATGCGGCAATGCCAACCGGTGGCGGGCCGCGGCCTGGCAAGCGTAGCCCAGCAGGTAGCTGATCTCGGTACGCCGGGCGTTGGCGACATCCTGGTACATGGACGAGTAATTGGCGGCGGTGGCCTGGATCACACGCTCCACTTCGTTGTGCAGGTCCTGTGCCGCCGCAGGCTGGCCGCAGCACTCCAGCAGTTCGGCCAGTTCGGCGCAGAGCGTGGCGACCTCACACTGATGGTCTTGCAAGCCGCCGTTGCGGCATTGGTAAAGCACGGTCAACGGGTTGATGGCGCAATTGAGCGCCAGCTTGCGCCAAAGCCGCGTGAGGATATCGGTGGCCCATTCGTGAGGAATGCTCGCAGCTTGCAGGTCGTCCAACCATAGCGGTGGGGTGGGATGGTTTGCGTCGCCCAGCCAGGTGTAGCCATGGCCGGCAAACACTACCCGCCAATCGCCATCGCGAAATGCGCCTTCGGTGCTGGACGCGTAGATGCAGCGGGCCGACGGCACTTGTGCAGCCACGGCGTCCTGGCTGCCGAGACCGTTCTGCAGCAGGATCAGTTCGGCATCCGGTGCCAGTCGAGGTTGCAATTGGGCGATAGCGCGTTGGGCGTCGTAGGCTTTGCATGCCACCAGCAGCCGATGAATCGGCTCCGGGCTTTCGGCTGTTTCGCCAATCACCGCATAGGTGTGTTCCACACCGTGCTCAACCAGGGTCAGGCCCTGACCGGCTCGATAGCTGGCCAGGCGCGCCTCATTACGCAGGATCAGCCTGACCGGCACGCCGGCACGCGCCAGTCGCGTGGCCCAGAGGGTGCCCAGGCTGCCTGCGCCGAGAATATGCCAGGGGGTCGACATCAGTTTGTGCTCCGTAGGGTCGCTCACAGTGAACGGGGCGAAAGAACCGCTATAATGCCTCGGCATTTTAGCTCGGGCGCGCTCCATCTTTACTGAGCCCGCCCCTTATATTGGAGAAATCACATGCCTTCGTTCGACGTGGTATCTGAACTGGACAAACACGAAGTCACCAACGCCGTCGAGAACGCCGTCAAGGAACTGGACCGTCGCTATGACTTGAAAGGCAAGGGCAGCTTCGAATTCAAGGAAAAGGAACTGACCGTCAACCTGACCGCTGAAGCCGATTTCCAGCTGGAAGCGATGATCGAGATCCTCAAGCTGGCCCTGGTCAAGCGCAAGATCGACGTGCAGTGCCTTGAAGTCAAGGACGCCTACGCCTCCGGCAAGCTGATGAAGCAGGAAGCCGTGCTCAAGGAAGGCATCGACAAGGAGCTGGCGAAGAAGATCGTCGCGCATATCAAGGATGCCAAGCTGAAAGTCCAGGCCGCCATCCAGGGCGAGCAGGTGCGTGTCACCGGCAAGAAGCGCGACGACCTGCAAGAGGCCATCGCGGCCCTGCGTGCCAAGACCTTCGACATGCCGCTGCAGTTCAATAACTTCCGCGACTGATGGCACTTTGGGGAACCTGTGGGGGTTTTTGACGTCCCACGCCCCAGACTCAGCGCCTACAATTGAGCCCTACGGGGCTCAATTGCGTTTTCAGGCAGTCAATCAAGCCGCATATCCGCAAAGACAGGAGAAGCTACATGGATTTAAACGCAGAAGTGGATCATTTGATCAAGACCTCCCAGTCCTGGATCCCGATGATCATGGAATACGGCAGCCGTGTATTGCTGGCCATGCTGACCCTGGCCATCGGCTGGTGGCTGATCAACAAACTGACCCATCGCGTGGGCCGCTTGCTCGCGGTACGCAACGCTGACCTTGCGCTGCAGCACTTCATTACCAGCCTGGCGAACATCGTGCTCAAGGTCATGCTGGTGGTCAGCGTGGCCTCGATGATCGGTGTGGAAACCACCTCGTTCGTCGCCGCTATCGGCGCCGCGACCCTGGCCATCGGCCTGGCATTGCAAGGCAGCCTGGCCAACTTCGCCGGTGGCGTGCTGATCCTGCTGTTCCGCCCGTTCCGCATTGGCGACTGGATCGAAGCCCAAGGCACCTCCGGCACCGTCGACAGCATCCAGATTTTCCACACAGTGCTGCGTACCGGCGACAACAAGACGGTGATCCTGCCTAACGGCATCCTGTCCAACGGCATCATCACCAACACCAACCGCCAGCCAACCCGCAAGGTAGTGTTTGACGTCGGTGTGGATTACGAGGCAGACCTGCAAAAAGCTCGCGAAGTGCTGCTGGAACTGGCCAAAGACCCACGGGTGCTGGCTGACCCTGCACCGGTGGCGGTGGTTTCGACCTTGGGCGACAGCTCCATTACCGTTTCCCTGCGCTGCTGGACCAGTACCCCGGATTATTGGGACGTGATGTTCATGTTTAACGAACTGGCGCGTGATCGTTTGAAAGCAGCGGGGATTGATATTCCGTTTCCGCAGCGGGTTATTCGTGTGATGCAGGAAAGTGCGGCGAAATAATTTGGCGCTAGACTGTCGAACTTGGCCGATAGGTCAGCTTCGGTAAACTAGTTACTTAGCTTGCTAGTTGTTTTTTTGGTTGAAACAAAACTGCAATAAAAAAGCCGCTCCTTGTTTAAACAGGGAGCGGCTTTTTTGTTTAAGGCCGAAGCCTCAAGTCATCGCTGTAACGAAACCTGTCATTACAAGATGTTCAACGGGTATTGCGCGATCAGACGCAGTTCGTCGATAGAGGCAGAACCATAGTAAACGCCATCAGACGAACGATAGGTTGCCTGACGGATACGCAGGCTCAGGTCTTTAGCTGGGCCGCTCTGGATCACGTACTTGCCTTCGATATCGCGTTCCCACTCTTTACCGTTCGACGTGGTGCCAGTGTTGGCGCCGCTACCGGTTACGTAACGAGTCATGAAGCTCAGGCCAGGAATGCCGAAGGTTGCCATGTTGATGTCGTAGCGCGCCTGGAACGATTTCTCGCCCTCGGCGTTGAAGTCGGAACGGGCGATGGAGTTAGCCAGGAACACAGTGCCGCCACCGTCTACGCCGTATGCGTAATCGCCGTCACCGCTGACCTTTTGGGCTGCCAGGGTGAAGGTGTGGGCGCCAAGGGTGTATGCGCCTTGCAAGCTGAACGCACGGTTGTCGAGCTTGGTGGTGCCATCTTTTTCTGCGCGGGTCAGGCCCGCACCATCGCTTTTGGTACTGTATATGTTGAAATCGACAGCAACGGATTGGTCATCGCTGAGGGCGTGAGTCCAGTTCACGTTGGCGTAGAGTTTCTTCCAGTAGTCTTCTACTTTCGAGTAGTAGAGGCTGGTGGTGAATTCTGGTGTCCAGGAATACACGCCACCGACGAAGTTGGCGTCTCGCAGGCCAGTACTGGTACCGGGTTCAGCGCTGGAGATACTGTCTTTGTAGGTGTGGTCTTGAGCAACAATCGAGGTGAAGTGACCGGCCTCCAGCTTAAGATCCTTGATTTCGTTGCTGGTGATGGAGATGCCTTGAGGCAGTTCCGGCAGCAAGCGGCTGTCATCGGAGGCGAACACTGGCGCGGTGGTGTATTGATCACCGACCTTCAGCACAGTGTTGGAGATGCGGAATTTAACCGCTCCGCCGCCTTTGGAGTATTCATCCTGCGAACGACCATCGGAGCCGGTTGGGAACAGACCGGTGCCGGAACGGCCTTTGCCGCTGTCCAGTTTCACGCCCAAGAGGCCAATGACATCAACACCGAAACCGACGGTACCCTGAGTGAAGCCCGACTGATACAGACCGTTGAAACCCAGACCTGTCTCGTTGGTGTAGCTCTTGCCGGAGTCGTTGTTGCGGAAGTCCCGACGGAAGTTCAGCAAGCGGGTGTTGATGCTGAAAGTACTGTCTTCAACAAAGCCCTTGGAATCGTCCTGGGCGGACGCCATTGCGAACTGCGAGGTGCCTGCTGAAACAGCCAGGGCGATCATGCTCCACTTCATCACGCGCATCGTGATTTGCTCCTTTGGTTTTAGGAAGAGTACTGCCGTCCCACCTATATTTTTATCTGGGCGGCTCTTTCTTTATTTGTGTCGGCGCAAAGTTATATCACGCAGACTCTAATGACGATACTTACCCATCTTTCCTTTCAGCTTCTTTACGAGGCTGTCGTAAATCGCTAGATCCATGTCGCAAATTCACAGCCCGAATGTAACCGGGCTGACAACTTCAATGCTCTTTTCCTACATCTTTCTAACTTTGAAGGCTTCCTTGATGCGCATTGAACCGCCGCTGGTTTTTATCGCGAAACACCTGCTTCCAAACGGGTGCCGTTGCCGACGATATGAGGGTGAATGCAACAAGCGTGCTCAAACGGGTAGCCGAATGTCATTTTTTCGTGAAAAGCGTGAAGAGAGTGTAAAAACCGCATAAACACGGGGCCTTTAGACCCTTTGGTTCGAGCTTGGCGCCGGGCTGTTACACCTGTGCGTTCATTCACAAAAGCGTTCGCCTGGGTAAAACGTTACCGGTCCACCCCATCAGTGGGTACTTGGCGGATCCCTTTGATGCACAAGCGAGTCATTTTGGTGCGTGCCGCCGAGGCCCGAGGTAGCGTGTTCGACTGTGCGCCTGCCTCGAAAGGGTGCGTAGTTTTTATCCGATTGCCTCAAGGCTTGTGCCCATTCGCCGTGAACGCGTGGGCATTCGAAGGTATGCTGGGCGCCTGAAACTGACCTGCCGAACGGAGTGCCCACGTGTTCGCCCTAGATCAACGCCTGCAACAAGATACCCTGGCCATTGGGGACTTCCCGCTGTGTCGCCTGCTGCTGTCCAATGACTCGAACTACCCCTGGTTTATCCTGGTACCGCGCATCGACAATATCAGCGAAGTGTTTCAACTGGATGTCGCAGATCAACAAACCTTGTGGCAAGAGACGACGGCCCTGGCGCAGCTGCTCAATGAAGGGCTGGCCGCCGATAAGATGAACATCGGCGCGCTGGGCAACGTGGTCAACCAGTTGCATGTGCACGTGATCGTGCGTAAACGCGATGACGCCGCCTGGCCGGCTCCGGTGTGGGGCAAACATCCCGCCCAGCCTTATAACCACGAGCAAGTGTCGGCGATGCGCGCTCTTTTGCGTGAGCTATTGCCCGCCGAATTCATCTTTACCCAGGACTGAACCATGGACCTGCAAGATCGCGTCACCGACCTGGAAAGCCGCCTGGCCTTCCAGGACGACACCATCGAGACCCTCAATGACATCCTGGTCACCCAGCAGCGTGCGGTCGAGCGCCTGCAATTGCAGATGACGGCCCTGCTCAAGCGCCAGGAAGAAATGGGCGGGCAGTTCGAGTCGTCCGAAGAAGAAGCGCCGCCGCCGCACTATTGAACTGGCAGGCAATAAAAAACCGCGATCCAGGCAACGCTGGATCGCGGTTTTTTTTGCTGCGAGGGCTGGGATCAGCGACGCGGCAGGGCAGCGATGACATCTTCAGCTTGCAGGCCCTTGTCACGGTTCATCACCGAGAACTCCACGCGCTGGCCTTCGACCAGGACGCGGTGGCCTTCGCCACGGATAGCCCGGAAGTGGACGAAGATATCGTCGCCCGAATCGCGGGAAATGAAGCCGAAGCCTTTGGAGGTGTTGAACCACTTGACGGTCCCGGTATCCCGGTTGGTCATGTCGTAGTTTTGCGACGCGGCCGCTGGGGACGAACGGTAGAAGCTGATGGCCAGGTGAAGAACAATGGCGACCAGAGCAATCACCAGGCTGAGCAGGATAGCCGGATGGCCACCGACTTCAGGCATGGGCGCCAGGAGGGTGAGGGTTTGTACGACAACAGTCAGCACCAGCAGCGCACTGACCAGGTTTTGCAGTTGATGACGCGTGCCTTTGTTCCAGTAAGGGATTACCGGTGCGAGCGTCAGGTTAAGCAGGCCGAACAAGGCCAGGTACAGAGCGTCGTGTTGTTGCAGGTAGGGCAGGCTTTCAGGCTGCAGGCTCGGGATAAAGGACAGCAGCAAAGCTGCAACGCCCGTTAGCAGGTGGACGATTTTCAACATTTTGATTAACTCACGTTAAGACGGATCACAAGGAAGAGCTGACTGGCACGGTTCGCTTCTGAACAATGGGAGGCGTTGAGCACGTACGCGGTATCAGCCTATGTGGCGTGCCGCAGAAATAAACGGCAGCCACACGGCGTCTATTTAACAGCAAAGGCCGTGCCTACTCAAATCAAGCATTTCGGCGTGTTGCGCCGGGTACGGCATTTCTGCGGCAAACGCTTGTCCTAGACAGGTGCAGGTTTTTTTGGTGGCCTGCAGAGACTCTTCCTACGGGGAGAAAGGCTTGCCAATTCACATCTGCAGGCGGTGCAGGGGCGATTTGCCGCACGCTGCCCGGGTGTGTCGGGCTGCACGACGCCCGCTCTCTTGCTACAGTGATCCTGCACCTGATCAATGAATGCTCGTCAATTGAAGGGGAAAAACATGGCAATCGATATTGGTATCAGTGAAGAAGACCGTAAATCCATCGTCGACGGACTCTCGCGGCTGCTGTCCGATACCTATGTTCTTTATCTGAAGACCCATAACTTCCACTGGAACGTCACGGGCCCCATGTTTCGTACGCTGCACCTGATGTTCGAGGAGCAGTACAACGAACTGGCGCTGGCAGTGGACTCCATCGCCGAGCGCATCCGGGCCCTGGGTTTCCCGGCACCTGGCGCCTATTCGATCTACGCCCGCCTGTCTTCGATCAAGGAAGAAGAGGGCGTGCCGAGCGCCGAAGAGATGATCAAGCAACTGGTGGCAGGCCAGGAAGCAGTCACGCGTACCGCCCGTGGCATCTTCCCATTGCTCGACAAGGTCAGTGATGAGCCGACGGCGGACCTGCTGACCCAGCGTATGCAGGTCCACGAGAAAACCGCGTGGATGCTGCGTTCCCTGCTCGAAAACCAGTAACTGTCGAACCCGGGCGGCGCCTTCTGGGCGCTGCCTGCCTGTTTCCCTGCGCTTCCTGGCGTTGTCCTACGACTAACAACTCCCCGTCTTCTGGCTGCCCCGCGCGTCCTGCGGTTTTATAGGCCCATCGCCCAATGGGAGAAGCCCATTGGCTGCTGTTTGGCAATGGAGTGTCAGGTGTATGTCACGTGGAGTAGGTAAGGGAGTGATGGAAACCTGTGGTTTTCACAAGATAAAGGTCGACCCCTTTGACAAGGGGTTTGATATGGGGATGGCCAAGCCATTGTCCCGTTCGGTCAGGCTCAACGGGTTTTCTACCTGCCTGCGGCTTGAGCAGATCTATTGGAATATTCTGACGGAGATCGCCAGGATCAATACCTGCTCAGTCAGTGCCTTGTTGTCCTATGTCGATCGGGAAGTGCATTTGCGCTATGGAGGAGTGAAGAACTTCAGTGGGTTGGTGAGGGTGGTGTGCGTGGTTCATGTACTCAAAGGCCGCGCCGCCGCCGCGTCTGCGGACACGCTTGTGCAATAGTCCGCTGGCTTCGGGGCCGGCCCTTCAACCTCGCGGGCCGGGCCTGGGGCAGAAAGCCGGCTGCGCTGCCTCGATTTACCAGATATAATCCCGCGCTTTGCTGCGCATGCCGGGCTTTATGCAAAGGGCAGGGCGTGGCGCTGTAACGTTCTGATCGCCGAGACATCCCCATGCCCATGTACGACTATCAATGCGCTTCCTGTGGTCACCAGTTGGAAGCCATTCAGAAGATCAGCGCAGCGCCGCTGGTCGATTGCCCTGCCTGCCAGGCACCTGAGTTGAAGAAGATGTTGTCCATGCCGGGCTTCCGCCTGAGCGGCAGCGGCTGGTACGAGACCGATTTCAAGACCGGCGCCAAGAAGAACCTGGCGGGCGGCGACAAAGCAGACTGAGTTGAACTCTACGCGCAGGCTCCTGCATTATCCGTCCCCTGCTTTAATGTACGGTGACGAGGCAAGCCTGCCACCGAAATTCGAATTACGAGAAGTGAAACCACGACCATGATGCGCAGCCACTATTGCGGCCAACTGAACGAGACCCTGGAAGGTCAGGAAATCACCCTTTGCGGATGGGTTCACCGTCGCCGCGACCACGGCGGGGTAATCTTCCTCGATATCCGTGATCGTGATGGTCTGGCCCAAGTGGTGTTTGACCCGGACCGCGCCGAGAGCTTCGCCGCCGCCGACCGTGTGCGCAGCGAATACGTGGTGAAGATCACCGGCAAGGTACGCCTGCGTCCGGCCGGTGCCGTGAACAAGAACATGGCTTCTGGCGGCATCGAGGTGCTGGGCTATGAGCTGGAAGTGCTGAACGAGTCGGAAACCCCGCCGTTCCCGCTCAACGAATACTCCGACGTGGGCGAAGAAACCCGCCTGCGCTACCGCTTCCTGGACCTGCGTCGTCCGGAAATGGCCGAGAAGCTGCGCCTGCGTTCGCGCATGACCACCAGCATCCGCCGTTTCCTGGATGAGAACGGCTTCCTCGACGTCGAGACGCCGATCCTCACCCGGGCTACCCCGGAAGGCGCACGTGACTACCTGGTGCCTAGCCGTACCCACGCTGGCAGCTTCTTTGCCTTGCCGCAATCGCCGCAGTTGTTCAAGCAGCTGCTGATGGTCGCCGGCTTCGACCGTTACTACCAGATCGCCAAATGCTTCCGTGACGAAGACCTGCGCGCCGATCGCCAGCCTGAATTCACCCAGATCGACATCGAGACCAGCTTCCTCGATGAAAAAGAGATCATGGGCCTGACCGAGCAGATGATCCGCAACCTGTTCAAGGAAGTGCTGGACCTGGAGTTCGGCGAATTCCCGCACATGACCTTCGAAGAGGCCATGCGCCGCTACGGTTCCGACAAGCCAGACCTGCGTAACCCGCTGGAACTGGTGGACGTGGCCGACCAGCTCAAGGACGTCGACTTCAAGGTGTTCAGCGGCCCGGCCAACGACCCCAAATGCCGCATCGCCGCCCTGCGCGTGCCTGGCGGCGCGAGCATGCCGCGCAAGCAGATCGACGACTACACCAAGTTCGTCGGCATCTACGGTGCCAAGGGCCTGGCGTACATCAAGGTCAACGAGCGCGCCAACGGCGTTGAAGGCCTGCAGTCGCCGATCGTGAAAAACATCCCTGAAGCCAACCTGAACACGATCCTCGATCGCGTCGGTGCGGTCGATGGCGACATCGTGTTCTTCGGCGCCGACAAGGCCAAGATCGTCAGCGAAGCCCTGGGCGCGCTGCGCATCAAGCTCGGTCACGACCTGAACCTGCTGACCTGCGAATGGGCACCGATGTGGGTCGTCGACTTCCCGATGTTCGAAGAGAACGACGACGGCAGCTTCAGCGCCTTGCACCACCCGTTCACCGCGCCAAAGTGCTCCCCGCAGGAGCTGGAAGCCAACCCGGCAGGCGCGCTGTCCCGTGCCTACGACATGGTGTTGAACGGTACCGAGCTGGGTGGCGGTTCGATCCGTATCCACCGCAAAGAGATGCAACAAGCGGTGTTCCGCCTGCTGGGCATCAACGAAGCGGAACAGGAAGAGAAGTTCGGCTTCCTGCTCGACGCCCTGAAGTACGGTGCACCGCCCCACGGTGGCTTGGCCTTCGGCCTGGACCGTCTGGTCATGCTGATGACCGGCGCCCAGTCGATCCGTGAAGTGATTGCCTTCCCGAAAACCCAGAGCGCTGCGGACGTGATGACCCAGGCTCCGGGTGTGGTGGATGCCAAGGCACTGCGCGAGCTGCATATCCGCCTGCGCGAGACGCCGAAGGCTGAGTAAGGCTGCGGCGTGAAAGCGCGATAAGGTTGTACGCAGTCAAAAAGGCGCATCTTCGGATGCGCCTTTGCGTTTAAAAGAAGGAAATCCTGCCTGGGGCGGGATTGATAAGGTTTCTAGAGAATTCGGAGTTGTGTTATGGCTGGCCATTCCAAGTGGGCGAACATCAAGCACCGCAAAGAGCGTCAGGATGCCAAGAAAGGCAAGATCTTCACCAAGTGGATTCGCGAACTGACCGTCGCTGCCCGCCAGGGTGGCGGTGACCCGGGTTCCAACCCGCGCCTGCGCCTGGCGCTGGACAAGGCGCTGGGCGCGAACATGAGCCGCGACATCATTGACCGCGCCGTGGCCCGTGGTGCTGGTGCGGCCGATACCGACGACATGGTCGAGCTGACCTATGAAGGCTACGGCCCGGGCGGCGTGGCGGTGATGGTCGAGTGCATGACCGACAACCGCAACCGGACCGCCGCAGCCGTACGCCATGCGTTCAGCAAGTGCGGTGGTAACCTCGGCACGGATGGTTCGGTCGCGTACCTGTTCGAACGCAAAGGGCAGATCACCTTCGCCCCCGGCACCGATGAAGACGCACTGATGGAGGCCGCAATGGAAGCGGACGCCGACGACGTGGTTACCAACGAAGACGGATCCATCGACGTGTTTACCTCGTTCGCCAGCTTCTACGCCGTGCGTAATGCCCTGGAAGCCGCTGGTTTCAACGGCACCGATGCAGAAATCGTGATGCTGCCGACCACCAGTGCTGAACTGGACCTGGAGGGTGCGCAGAAGGTGTTGAAGATGCTGGATATGCTTGAAGACCTGGATGATGTGCAGAATGTCTACTCGAATGCCGACATCCCGGAATCGGTGGCTGAACAGCTAGGCTGAAGAACGATGTAGATCCCAATGTGGGAGGGGCTTGTGTGGGAGGGGGCTTGCTCCCGATGGCGGGGAGTCAGTCACAAATTTACTTACTGACACTCCCTCATCGGGGGCAAGCCCCCTCCCACATTAGAGTCTCTGTGTATCAAAAAATGTGTTTACCCCAACCGCAGGCGTTATGACTTTAATCCTAGGTATCGACCCCGGTTCGCGCATCACCGGTTTTGGCGTGGTGCAGCACACCCCGCGCGGCTGTATCTATGTGGCCTCGGGTTGCATCCGCACCGGCGCCGGTGAGTTGGCCGAACGGCTGCAGATCGTCTATCGCGGCGTACGTGAAGTCATCCAGACTTACGGCCCGGTTACCATGGGCATCGAAAAGGTGTTCATGGCCAAGAACGCCGACTCTGCGTTGAAGCTCGGCCAGGCCCGCGGCGCTGCTATCGTGGCGGGGGCCGAGGAGGGCATGGAGATCGCCGAATACACCGCGACCCAGGTCAAGCAGGCCGTCGTTGGCACTGGTGCAGCGAACAAGGAGCAGGTG
Source organism: Pseudomonas sp. FBCC-B545 (assembly GCF_059134095.1). Lineage (NCBI taxonomy): Bacteria > Pseudomonadati > Pseudomonadota > Gammaproteobacteria > Pseudomonadales > Pseudomonadaceae > Pseudomonas > Pseudomonas sp. FBCC-B545. Next base: position 1,284,987 of record NZ_CP101441.1, read on the forward strand.
CAGATGATGGTCATGCACATGCTCAAGCTCACGTCAAAGCCGCAGATCGACGCCTCCGATGCCCTGGCCATCGCCATTTGCCATGCGCACACCCGCTCCAGCCTGTTGCCTCACGGCTTGGGCACTGCACGTAGTCGTGGCGGGCGGCTACGTCTCTGATAGCATCAGCGCATTCGTTATTTGCGGTCAGGCCCTGACCTGACCCTCAAGCCTTAAGGATCTGAACCGTGATTGGACGCTTGCGCGGCACCCTGGCTGAGAAACAGCCGCCGCACCTGATTCTGGATGTGAATGGATTGGGTTATGAGCTGGAAGTGCCCATGACCACCTTGTATCGCCTGCCGTCGGTCGGCGAGCCGATAACCTTGCACACGCATTTAGTGGTGCGTGAAGACGCGCAACTGCTCTATGGTTTCATCGGCAAGCGCGACCGCGATTTCTTCCGCGAACTGATCCGTCTCAATGGTGTGGGGCCGAAACTGGCGCTGGCGTTAATGTCGAGCCTGGAAGTGGATGAGCTGGTACGTGCCGTTTCCGCCCAGGACACCTCGGCCCTGACCAAGGTGCCGGGCGTGGGCAAGAAGACCGCCGAGCGCCTGTTGGTGGAGCTCAAGGATCGCTTCAAGGCCTGGGAGGTGGTGCCGAGCATGTTCGCTCTGGTACCGAACCAGCCGGATATGCCGGCAGGCCAGGTCGCCAGCGCCGAAAGCGATGCGGTCAGTGCGCTGATCTCCCTGGGCTACAAGCCCCAGGAGGCGAGCAAGGCGGTATCGGCCATCAAGGACAAGAACCTGAGCAGCGAAGACATGATCCGCCGAGCCCTGAAGGGAATGATTTAAGTGATTGAAGCTGATCGTCTGATCGCGGCCACCGGCCCGCGTGACCGTGAAGAAGTCCAGGACCGGGCCATCCGCCCCCTGAGCCTGGCCGAGTATATCGGCCAGCCTACCGTGCGCGAGCAGATGGAGCTGTTCATCCAGGCTGCGCGGGGTCGCAGTGAGTCCCTGGACCACACTTTGATCTTCGGCCCGCCGGGGTTGGGCAAGACCACCCTGGCCAATATCATCGCCCAGGAAATGGGCGTGTCGATCAAGTCCACCTCCGGCCCGGTGCTGGAGCGGCCTGGCGACCTGGCGGCGCTGCTGACCAATCTTGAACCCCACGATGTGCTGTTTATCGATGAGATCCATCGGTTGTCGCCGATTGTCGAGGAGGTGCTGTACCCGGCGATGGAGGACTTCCAGCTCGACATCATGATCGGCGAAGGCCCGGCGGCCCGTTCGATCAAGCTCGACCTGCCACCGTTCACCCTGGTCGGGGCGACCACCCGCGCGGGCATGCTGACCAACCCGCTGCGAGACCGTTTCGGCATTGTTCAGCGTCTAGAGTTCTATAGCACTGCCGACCTTGCGACCATCGTCAGCCGTTCGGCGAGCATCCTGGGCTTGCCCCTGGACCCGGAGGGTGCCTTTGAAATCGCCCGCCGCGCCCGCGGTACGCCACGGATTGCCAACCGCTTGCTGCGCCGGGTGCGCGACTTTGCCGAGGTGCGTGCCAAGGGTCATATCACCAAGGCGGTGGCGGACCTGGCATTGAACCTGCTGGACGTGGATGAACATGGCTTCGATCACCAGGACCGGCGCCTGCTCTTGACCATGATCGAGAAATTCGACGGTGGCCCGGTCGGCGTGGACAGCCTGGCCGCGGCCATCAGTGAAGAGCGCCATACTATCGAGGATGTGCTGGAGCCATACCTGATCCAGCAGGGCTACATCATGCGTACACCGAGGGGCAGGGTGGTCACGCGCCACGCTTACCTGCACTTCGGGTTAAATATTCCGTCACGATTGGGGGAGATGCCTGCTGTAGACGAATTCCTCGATGCAGGGGACGATTAAAAAGGTCACGCCAGACGATTTATCTGAAGTTTGTGCTGTCCCAGTGTCTGGTGTCGTCATTCAGGCAGTGGAAATGTTTTCAGGTATTGAAAAAACAGTTGTCCAGCCAATTGGCAACCTGAGGAGTAAGCACTAGAGTATGCGCGCGCAAAACGGGGATCAGTCGTTCGCACATCGCTGTCGCGTTTATTACGAGGACACCGATGCCGGCGGCATCGTGTATTACGTCAACTACCTCAAGTTCATGGAGCGGGCTCGCACCGAGCGGCTACGGGAGCTGGGCTTTGCCCAATCCCAGCTTGCAGGGGAGGACCTGTTATTCGTCGTGCATTCCAGCGAGGCGCGTTACCACGCACCGGCGCGACTGGACGATGAGTTGCTGGTCAGCGCTGAAGTCATCGAATTGAACCGTGTCAGCCTGCGCTTCAAACAGCAGGTCAGGCGGGCCACGGATGCAACGCTGCTCTGCGAGGGGCAGTTCCTGGTGGCGTGTGTGCGCACCAACAGCTTGAAACCTCGGGCCATTCCCGAAACTCTACGTGCGGCCTTTGCTGCCGTGAGCGGCGCGGGTCAACAATCAAAGCAGGAGATTTAGCGTGGAACCTACCGTCGTCGACCATTCCTCCATGTGGAGCCTGGTCAGCAATGCCAGTGTCGTGGTTCAACTGGTCATGCTGACCCTGGTAGCCGCATCGGTTACCTCTTGGGTCATGATTTTTCAGCGCAGCAATATGCTGCGCGCCGGTCGACGTGCCCTGGAGAGCTTTGAAGAGCGCTTCTGGTCGGGTATCGACCTGTCCAAGCTTTATCGCCAGGCCGGCAGCAACCCGGACCCGGATTCGGGCGTCGAGCAGATCTTCCGCGCCGGCTTCAAGGAATTCTCGCGCCTGCGCCAGCAGCCTGGGGTTGACCCGGAAGCCGTGATGGAAGGTGTCGCCCGCGCCATGCGCGTGGCCATCTCCCGTGAGGAAGAAAAGCTCGAGCAAGGCCTGCCGTACCTTGCCACCGTAGGTTCCGTCAGCCCGTACATCGGCCTGTTCGGTACCGTGTGGGGGATCATGAACTCCTTCCGCGGCCTGGCCCAGGCCCAGCAAGCAACGCTGGCCACCGTGGCCCCGGGTATTGCCGAAGCCCTGATCGCCACCGCGATCGGCCTGTTCGCCGCGATCCCCGCAGTAATCGCCTACAACCGTTTTGCTGCAACCAGCGAAACCTTGATCGGCCGTTACTACACCTTCGCCGATGAATTCCAGGCGATCCTGCACCGTAAAGTGCACACCAGCGAAGAATAAGCAGGTAATTCCCAATGGCTTTAATCGCTCGAGCTCGCAAAAAGCGCAAGCCGGTCGCCGAGATGAACGTAGTGCCCTACATCGACGTGATGCTGGTGCTGCTGGTGATCTTCATGGTGACCGCGCCGATGCTCAACCAGGGCGTGAAGGTTGATCTGCCCAAGGTTTCCAGTGAAGCCTTGCCGCAGGACAACAACACTCAGGTCCTGACCATTTCGATCAAGGCTGACAAGACCTACTACTGGAACCTTGGCAGCGAAGTCGACACCCAGAAGCAGCAGGACAAGGCCCTGACCTTGCCGGCGATGACCGATGCGGTGACCAAGATCATTCGCTCCGGCAACGAAGGCGGCAAGCACACCCAGGTGTTCATCCGCGGCGACAAATCGGTCGACTACGGTTCCGTCATGGGCGCCATGGGCGGGCTGCAGAAGGCCGGCGTCGGTAACGTTGGCTTGATTACCGAGGCGCCCTGATGCAGCAACAGCGAGAGCCGTCCGCCTCGGAAAGCTACTTCTGGCCTGGCGTGTGGGCAATTGCCCTGCACGTGCTGGTGTTCGGCATGCTGTTCGTCAGCTTTGCCATGACTCCCGACCTGCCGCCAGCCAAGCCGATCGTGCAGGCGACCCTGTATCAGCTGAAATCGAAAAGCCAGGCCACCACCCAGACCAATCAGAAGATTGCGGGTGAGGCCCAGAAGTCGGCTGCGCGCCAGACTGAAGTCGAGCAGATGGAACAGAAGAAGGTCGAGCAGGAAGCGGTGAAGGCTGCTGCGGAACAAAAGAAAGAAGAGGCGGCTCAAAAGGCCGAGGAATCGAAAAAGGCTGACGAAGCCAAGAAAGCTGACGAGGCGAAAAAGGCTGATGAAGCCAAGAAAGCCGAGAAAGCTGCCGAAGCGAAAAAGGCCGAAGAGAAACAACTGGCTGATATAGCCAAGAAGAAATCTGAAGAAGAAGCCAAGAAGGCTGCCGAAGAAGAGGCCAAGAAAAAGGCCGCTGAAGAAGCCAAGAAAAAGATAGTCGAAGACGCGAAGAAGAAAGCCGCCGAAGACGCCAAGAAAAAAGCTGAAGCAGACGAGGCGAAAAAGAAAGTCGCCGACGAAGCGAAGAAGAAAGCTGCCGCCGACGCCTCCAAGAAGAAGGCCCAGGAAGCAGCACGCAAATCCGCCGAAGAGAAAAAGGCCCAGGCCCTGGCAGATTTGCTTTCCGACACGCCGCAGCGTCAGCAAGCCTTGGCCGATGAGCGTGGTGATGAAGTCGCGGGCAGTTTCGACGACCTGATTCGGGCGCGGGCAGCGGAAGGCTGGACACGTCCACCTTCGGCACGCAAAGGCATGACAGTAGTGCTGCAGATCGGCATGTTGCCGGACGGTACGGTGACTTCGGTCAGCGTGGCCAAGTCCAGTGGTGACGGTTCGTTCGACAGTTCGGCGGTTGCCGCGGTCAAGAATATTGGCCGGTTGACCGAGATGCAGGGAATGAAACCAAGTGACTTCGCTCCCTATCGTTCATTCAAGATGACATTCACACCTGAGGATCTAGCCTTGTGAGAAACCTTCTTCGAGGAATGCTTGTCGTTATTTGCTGTATGGCAGGGATAGCGGCGGCGGATGAAAAGAACATCCTGGTAACCAGCGGCAGCGATCGGGCCACCCCGATCGCAGTCGTACCCTTCGGTTGGCAGGGCGGCAGCGTGCTGCCGGACGACATGGCCCAGATCGTCAGCGACGACCTGCGTAACTCCGGTTACTACGCGCCGATTCCCAAAGGCAACATGATCAGCCAGCCCAACCAGGCCAGCGAAGTCGTGTTCCGTGACTGGAAAGCCGTGGGCGCGCAGTACCTGATGGTCGGCAACATCACGCCGGCCGGCGGTCGCCTGCAGATCCAGTACACCTTGTTCAACGTGGCTACCGAGCAGCAGGTCCTGACCGGCAGCGTATCGGGTACCGCAGAGCAACTGCGCGACATGGCCCACTACATCTCGGACCAGTCGTTTGAAAAGCTTACCGGTATCAAGGGCGCTTTCTCGACACGCCTGCTGTATGTGACGGCTGAGCGTTTCTCGGTGGACAACACCCGCTACACCTTGCAACGTTCGGACTACGACGGCGCACGTGCAGTGACCTTGCTGCAGTCCCGTGAGCCTATCCTGTCGCCGCGCTTTGCGCCGGACGGCAAGCGTATCGCCTATGTATCGTTCGAACAGCGCCGTCCGCGTATCTTCGTGCAGCACATTGATACGGGTCGCCGGGAGCAGATCACCAACTTTGAAGGCCTTAATGGTGCACCGGCCTGGTCGCCGGATGGTTCGCGCCTGGCTTTCGTACTGTCCAAGGACGGCAACCCGGATATCTACGTGATGAACATGGCCTCGCGCCAACTGAGTCGCGTGACCAGCGGCCCGGGTATCAACACCGAACCGTTCTGGGGTAAAGATGGTTCCACCATCTATTTCACCTCCGACCGCGGCGGCAAGCCTCAGGTCTACAAGGCAAACGTGAACGGTGGGGGTGCTGAGCGTGTGACCTTTATCGGTAACTACAACGCCAACCCTAAGCTTTCGGCCGATGAAAAGACGTTGGTGATGATTCACCGTCAGGATGGTTTCACTAATTTCCGGGTTGCGGCCCAGGATTTGCAGCGCGGAACCGTGAAAATCCTTACAGATACCAACCTTGATGAGTCAGCCACTGTTGCGCCCAACGGCACCATGGTAATCTACGCCACCCGCCAGCAGGGCCGGGGAGTCTTGATGCTCGTGTCCATTAACGGACGCGTAAGGCTCCCGCTTCCTACCGCACAAGGCGAAGTCAGAGAACCATCCTGGTCCCCTTACCTGAACTGACGCGGCGCTACAAAAAGATTTGCTTAACACACTGGGGTTCATTAGGAGTTTCACGATGGAAATGCTGAAGTTTGGTAAGTTTGCTGCTCTGGCTCTGGCTCTGTCCGTAGCCGTTGGTTGCTCCTCTAAAGGCGGCGACAATGCCGGTGAAGGCGCTGCTGTTGATCCAAACGCTGGTTACGGCGCTAACACTGGTGCAGTTGACGGCTCCCTGAGCGAAGAAGCTGCTCTGCGCGCTATCACCACCTTCTACTTCGAATACGACAGTTCGGACCTGAAGCCAGAAGCCATGCGCGCTCTGGACGTTCACGCCAAGGACCTGAAAGCTAACGGCGCTCGCGTTGTTCTGGAAGGTAACACTGACGCCCGTGGTACTCGTGAGTACAACATGGCACTGGGCGAGCGTCGTGCGAAAGCCGTTCAGCGCTACCTGGTACTGCAAGGTGTTGCTCCAGGCCAACTGGAACTGGTTTCCTACGGTAAAGAGCGTCCAGTTGCAACTGGCAACGACGAACAGTCGTGGGCTCAGAACCGTCGCGTCGAACTGCGTAAGTAATTCGTCATGCGAACGTGCCGTCGTGCTCTAACTGTATTGGCTCTCAGCCTCGCACCGCTTGCGGTGTGGGCTGCGGTTCCTGTAACGGATAGCAACTCAGGCTATAACAATAGCGGGAGCAGTTATCCGCCAGCGGGTTATGGCACGAACGGCGCCTATGCTGGGGGAGCGGCTACGTCCGCTCCCTCGGCACAGGGCGAGCTGTTCAACCAACTGCAACGCATGCAGGATCAATTGTCGCAGCAACAAGGCGCCATTGAAGTGCTGCAGAATCAGGTGAACCAGCTCAAGCAGGAAGGCCTGGAGCGATACCAGGATCTTGATCGTCGTATTGGAGCCGGTGTTGCACCTGCCGCTACTCCTGATAATTCTTCTACCGGTGGCGCGCCAAGCGCTGCCGCCGGTGGCGCAGCAGCTGGGGCCGCCGCGGCTGCCCCTGCCGCCAGCAGCGAACCGGGTGATCCAGCGAAGGAAAAGCTGTATTACGATGCAGCCTTCGACCTGATCAAAGCCAAGGATTTCGATAAGGCCAGCCAGGCCTTTACCGCATTCCTGCGCAAGTACCCCAACAGCCAGTACGCGGGCAACGCCCAGTACTGGTTGGGCGAGGTCAACCTGGCAAAGGGCGATTTGCAGGGGGCAGGCCAGGCTTTCGCCAAGGTCAGCCAGTTGTACCCCAAGCACGCCAAGGTGCCGGATTCGCTGTACAAGCTTGCTGACGTAGAACGCCGCCTGGGTCATACCGACAAGGTCAAAGGCATTCTGCAACAGGTGGTTGCCCAATATCCGGGGACGTCCGCCGCCCAGTTGGCCCAGCGGGATCTGCAGCGCTTGTAAGCGCATCTTTCCCGTTGAGAAGAAACCCGCGCCTGGCGCGGGTTTTTTCGTTAGAATCCACGCCCTTTTATGAAACACGCTTCCTGGGGTTGGCGCGTTGGCGCAATCCCTTGAAGTGCCTGACGGAGGCGGACAGCCTGTTTAGCTGTTACGCCCGTGGCGACTATGCAAGACACATTACGTATTACCGAAGTCTTTTACTCGTTGCAGGGTGAAACGCGTACTGCCGGCCTGCCCACTGTATTTGTGCGGTTGACCGGCTGCCCATTGCGTTGCCAATACTGTGACAGCGCCTACGCCTTCAGTGGCGGCACCGTGCGCACCCTCGACGACATCCTGGAACAGGTTGCCAGCTACCGGCCGCGCTACGTCTGTGTGACGGGCGGTGAGCCACTGGCGCAACCCAATGCCATTCCCTTGCTCAAGCAGTTGTGTGACGCCGGTTATGAGGTCTCACTGGAAACCAGTGGCGCCCTGGACATTTCCGCTGTCGATCCGCGTGTAAGCCGGGTGGTCGACCTCAAGACGCCAGGCTCCAAGGAAGCGCATCGCAACCTGTACGCAAACATGGACCTGCTGACGGCCAATGATCAGGTCAAATTCGTGATCTGTTCCCGTGACGATTATGACTGGGCCAGCTCCAAGCTGATCCAATACGGCCTGGATCGACGTGCGGGCGAGGTGCTGTTCTCGCCCAGCCACCACGACCTCAACGCTCGCGACCTGGCTGATTGGGTCGTGGCGGACAACCTGCCGGTGCGCCTGCAACTGCAGTTGCATAAATACCTGTGGAATGACGAGCCAGGGCGCTGATCACGCGGCTGCGAGAGGCGTTCTACCGACCGAATTACAGTTCAAATGCGTTTTTTCTGATTTATTTCAAATAAGGTGTTGAATAATCCTTAGAAATCAGTATTATACGCGCCACCACACAGCGGGTCGTTAGCTCAGTTGGTAGAGCAGTTGGCTTTTAACCAATTGGTCGTAGGTTCGAATCCCACACGACCCACCATTTTTGGCGGTTTAGAAAATCCGGAAGGCCCACGCAAGTGAGGATTTCCGGGTTTTTTTTTGCCTGTGAATTGAGGGCGAAGCTGCAAGCTTGCAGAAAAACCGCCCCACCTGTCTGATATGCAGCCGTCAGCGCTCACATCATTTTTTTGTAGCCCACCGGTTTCCATTCCTGCGCGCTCGGTGACCATTCTAGCTGTCGCCGCATGTAGCCCCTTACTCCTCTCTCTGATCCCACGCATGGGCTTTGAACTGACCGGGGGCACCTACGGTGACGATGAAGATGAACTTGAGGCGGTACTCAAGTTCGCAAGTTGATCCCTGAACATGAGGCCGGTTTTTTTTGCCTGGAACTTGGCCTGTCCACACCGACGCGGTGCCAGCTGCGATCAGATGCTGATTGTCGATCAAGAGCAGCCTTCAATCCAAAATTTTCCTATCCTGGGCCGGTACTGACCAGAGAGTCGGGTCGGGCCAGCGTGATAATCGTGAAGCCGTGGGTGTGCGCTTGGCTGGCAGACGGTGGGCGCCAGCTATACCCGGCAGGCGCGTAGTGGGTTTGATGCTGATGGGGTGATGGTCAAGGCGCGTCATGCGTTTTAGGGTTAACCCCGAACAGGGACTCTTTGCGAGCCCCTGTTATCCCCAAAGCAATAATTTTTTTTCCTTGAAATCTACTCGCCGATATTTTGGTTTTTTTAATTTTTACTCGACGTTTTTTCACGCTACCCACCCCAATACGCAATTCCCCTTACCCTTTCTTTGTTTAGTATTGGATCCAGTGGCCACTGAGGCCCAATGGGTCACGCTGTTCAAAAAAAGGAGAGGCGACATGATGCCCAAGGATCCGTCCAACAGTGGCCGACCTGACCTGCTCGCGGCCTGCTGAAATGAACGCACATACCCCATTAGCCGCACTCGCCGCTAACTATGAACATGGCCACATCGTGGCGCCCCATCGACATGACGAGGGCCAGCTCGTCTATGCCATCAACGGCGTGATGCTGGTGTCGGTGGAGGCGACGGCCTGGGTGGTGCCTTCCGGGCATGCATTGTGGGTGCCTTCGGGGAGGGAGCATCAGATCCGCATGACCGGTGAAGTGCGTATGCGTACCTTGTTGATCTCGCCGGGGGCGCATCGTGGCTTGACGACGGAGTGCGAGGTCATCAGGGTTTCGCCGCTGTTGCGTGAGCTGATCGTCTCTGCGGGGGATAAGCTCGACAGTGAGCCGGCGTTGTTGCGCCACGCGCAGATTGTCGAGTTGATTTTCTCGGAGCTCGACCGGGCACAACGTGTGCTGGCGCATGTGCCGATCCCGGATGAGCCGAGGCTCAAGTCGTTGTGTGCGGGCTTTATCGACAACCCTTCCCAGGAGTCGACACTGGAGAGTTGGGCGCTGCAGCTCAATATGAGTTCGCGTACCTTGGCGCGGCTGTTCCAGAAAGAGTTGGGCATGAGTTATGGCGAATGGCGCAAGCGCACGCGGCTGTTGCTCAGCATGCAGCGCCTGGCCTGTGGCGTGTCGATCCTGGAAGTGGCGCTGGAGCATGGTTATCAGAGCCCGAGTGCGTTTACTGCGATGTTCAAGCGCACCATGGGTTACACCCCGAGTAACTGTCGATTGGTGTGATTTAACTTGGCGACAGGCTTACCTGTCAGCCTCGGTCCAAAGTGGGAGGGGGCTTGCCCCCGATGGCGGTAGGTCAGTTACAGATTTGCTAACTGATACTCCCTCATCGGGGGCAAGCCCCCTCCCACATTTGGATTGAGTACTGCCAAGCCACTGCGCACTTTGTCCCAATCAAAACGATGGTTGTCCGGAACTCGGGAGATTCGCACCCCGTTGCGCTCTTACGCTGGGTCTCTACTTGGCCTTCTGGATTTCTTCGATGGGTTCGCCTTCTTTTCCCCCATGGCATGGCCGTCTTGCGCTGCTGGGCATTGCGCTGGCGTTGTCGGCGGGTTGTTCGTCCTGGGTTGCTCACCCGCCTGCACAGTCACATCCAGAGCGCATCAATGCCCTGAGCCACTTGCCGCAAGGTGTTTCGGCCCAGGCATTACCCGAGCGCTGGTGGCAGTTGTACAACGATCCACAGCTCGATGGGCTGGTGCAGCAGGCATTGCTGCACAACCGTGACCTGGCGGCGGCCCAGTCCCATGTGCAGGCGATGCTGGCCGGGATCATGCAGGCTGATGCCGAGCGCTGGCCGTCCACCCAAGCGTCATTGGGTGCCGCTTACGGCAAGACCGCCGATGACCAGACCCTGGCCAAGGCCACCGATAGCCATGCACCGTCGGAATGGGCGTTCAACCCCGGCATGGAGTTGGCGTATCAAGTGGATGTGTGGGGCCAGGTCCAGCGCACGATCGAACGAGCCCAGGTGCAAGCCGCGGCGGCGCAGGACGCCGAAGACCTGTTGCGCATTACAATCGTGGCGCAAACCACCCGCGCCTATGTGAATGCTTGCGCCCTCGGTGCACGTGCCAAGGTCCAGCGTCATTCGTTGGACGTGGTCGGGCGCAGCCTGGCGTTGATCGATCGCCAGCGCCAGGCCGGTGTGGTGACGGACCTTGAATACACGCGCATGCAAGCCCTGCAGAGCGAAACCCAGGCCTTGCTGCCGATGCTCGAGGCGCGTCGGCAAGCGGCGCTGTACGAGCTGGCGATGCTGACCGGCGTGGCTGATCTGGAACAAAGCGCTGGCGCTGCGAGCTGTGAAGTGGTGCCACAACTCAATGCCGAACTTCCGGTGGGTGATGGCTGGCAATTATTGGCACGCCGCCCCGATATCCGTCAGGCCGAGCGAGCGTTGCAGGCGGCCACGCTGCAAGTGGATATCGTGCAGGCCGACCTGTATCCGAAGGTGACCTTCGGCGCCTCGGTGTCTTCATCGGCCAACAGGCCCCATGAGCTGGGCAACAGCAGCGCGGTGATGTTCGGCATTGGCCCGCTGATCACCTGGCAGTTCCCCAATTGGCGCGCCAACCGCGCGCGGGTCAAGCAGGCGCGGGCGCTTGAGCAGGTAGAGGTGGCGCAATTCGAGGCCAGCGTGCTCAACGCCCTCAAGGAGGTGCGCCAGGCCCTGGCGTTATACGACGGCGAACGCCAGCGCCACGCGGCCTTGAGCCAGGCGCTGGACAGCAGCCGCCACGCCTACAGGTTGGCCCAATTCAACTACGACGCGGGGTCTATCGATTTCCTGGACGTGCTGGACAGCGAGCGTGAACTAATCCGCTTGCAGGCCACTCGCGCCGACGCCGACGGCCAGTTGCTTCAACGCCAGATCAGCCTGTTTCGGGCGCTTGGCGGTGGTTGGCAGCCTTCAGCTCCCACCCACGCTTACACCACTTTTTCCGGTACCCAGCCATGAATATCGCCGTTGATGAAACAACTGCTGTCCAGGATGAATCGGCGCATACGCGCAAGCAACGTCGCAAACGGCACCTGATCCTGCTGGGCGGCGCGGCGCTGTTGATCGCAGCGGTGGCGTTCGGCGTGTACTGGATGACGGTCGGCCGGTATCTGGAACAGACCGATGATGCCTATGTGCGTGCCGACTGGATTCCCATCAGCCCCAAGGTCTCCGGGTATGTGGCCCAGGTGTTGGTGGAGGACGACCAGCCCGTCAAGGCCGGGGATGTGCTGGTGCGCATCGAGGACCGTGACTACCAGGCACGCTTGGCACAGGCCCGTGCACAACTGGCCGAAACCCAGGCCTCGGTGGCGGCGCAAGAGGCCAACCTGCGCGTCACCGACAGCCTGATCGCCCAGCAACAGGCCGGCGTTGCCCAGGCTCAGGCCCACGCCCGCAGCGTGGCCGCCGAGTTGCACCGCGCACGCCTCGACCAGCGCCGCTACGAAGGGTTGGTGCGCGAACACGCCGCCAGTGCCCAGCGTCTGGAAACGGCGGCCGCCAGCTACACCCAGGCCAATGCCGCGGTGGAAATTGCCAAGGCCATGCAACGTCAACAGGAAGCCCGGTTGACCGTTGCCATCAGTCGTCGCCAATTGGCCCAAGCTTCGCTCCAACAACAGATTGCCCGGCGCAGCGAGGCCCAGGCGCAGTTGAACCTGGCGACCCATGCCCAGGAAGACACCTTGATCCGCTCGCCCATCGACGGGGTGGTGGGGCAGCGTAAAGTGCGCACCCGACAGTACGTCGCGCCAGGCCTGCCGCTGCTGGCGGTGGTGCCCTTGCAGCAGGCCTACGTGGTGGCCAACTACAAGGAAACCCAGTTGCGCGACATGCGCGCCGGCCAACCCGTGAACATCAGCATCGACAGTTATTCAGGACGCAAGCTCAAGGGCCACGTGGTGAGTTTCTCGCCAGGTTCGGGGGCGGTGTTCGCATTGTTGCCGTCGGACAACGCCACCGGCAACTTCACCAAGATCGTGCAGCGCTTCCCAGTGAAGATTGTCATCGATGAGCATGATCAGGGCGGGCCTATCCTGCCTGGTATGTCGGTGGTCACCACGGTCGATACCCGGCCAGCCAACCAGGGCGCGGCAAATGACTGAAGCCGCTGAAAAGAGCGTCTCCTTTCGCGCCTGGGTCGCAGTGATCGGTGGGCTGTTCGGCTGTTTCATGGCCGGCATGAACGTGCACGTGACCAGCGCCGCATTGCCGGAAATCGAAGGCTCCCTGGGGGCGACGTTCGAGGAGGGCTCGTGGATCTCCACCGCCTATTTGGTCGCGGAGATCGTAATGATCCCGCTGACCGCCTGGCTGGTGCAGGTGTTCTCCCTGCGCCGGGTGATGCTGGTGGGTTCGTTTGTATTCCTGGTGGCGTCCATTGCCTGCTCCTGGGCGCCCAACCTGGAAGTGATGATCATCATTCGGGTGATCCAGGGCGCGGCCGGCGCGGTGCTGATCCCGTTGTCATTCCAGTTGATCATCACCGAGCTGCCGCCGAGCAAGATTGCCATGGGCATGGCCTTGTTCGCCCTGTCCAACAGCGTTGCCCAGGCCGCCGGGCCGTCCATCGGTGGCTGGCTGACGGATGCTTATTCCTGGCGCTGGATTTTCTACCTGCAACTGGCCCCGGGCATTCTGTTGCTGCTGGCGGTGGCGTGGTCCATCGACGCCAAGCCTATGCAGTTGAGCCTGCTCAAGCGCGGCGACTGGGGCGGCATCCTGGCCATGATCGTCGGCCTGGGTGGCTTGCAGATCGTACTGGAAGAAGGCGGGCGCAAGGATTGGTTCGGCTCCGATTTCATTGTGTGGATGTCACTGGTTGCAGGCGTTGCCCTGGTGTATTTCGTGCTGTCGCAGCTGTATGGCAGCCGCTCCTTCATCAACCTGCGCCTGCTCAAAAGCTACAACTTCGGGGTGGCCAGTGCGGCAATGTTCATTTTCGGCGGGGCGACCTTCGGCCTGGTGTTCCTGGTGCCCAATTACCTCTCGCAGTTGCAGGGCTACAACGCACGGGAGATCGGCATCAGCCTGATCGCCTACGGCATGGTGCAACTGGTGCTGGCGCCGTTCATGCCACGCCTGATGAAGTGGCTCAACCCGAAACTGATGGTTGCCAGCGGCTTTTTCATCATGGCGCTGGGGTGTTATCTGGGGGCGCATCTGGATGTGGATAGCGCTGCCAACGTGATCATTCCTTCCACGGTGGTGCGCGGTATCGGACAGCCGCTGATCATGGTGGCGCTGTCGGTGCTGGCGGTATCCGGCCTGGCCAAGGATGAAGCTGGTTCCGCCTCTGCCTTGTTCTCCATGCTGCGTAACCTGGGTGGTGCCGTGGGCACCGCGGGGTTGACGCAGATTGTCGCCATGCGCGAACGCTTTCACTCCGAGCGGGTAGGGGAGTCGATCACCTTGTTTTCGCCGTCCTTGCAGGAGCGTTTGCGCGCCAGCATGGCCGACAGCGAAGCGTTTATTTTCAATCAATTGCTACCCGCCCAGCAGCAGGTACTTGAGGGGCTGATCCGTACCGTGCGGCGCGAGGCGTACCTGATGGCTTACAGCGACGCGTTCTACGTGTCCTGTGTTGCGTTGGTGTTGTGTGGTGTGGCGGCCCTTGCCTTGCGGCAACAAGCCAGGAATTAGCTCTACAAATGTGGGAGGGGGCTTGCTCCCGATAGCGGTGGGTCAGATACAGATAAGCTGACTGACACACTGCAATCGGGAGCAAGCCCCCTCCCACATTTGGATCTGTTTCGTTAAGTAAATCGGGTGCTTAACCTTCAGTTGATGCTTTGATCAATCCCTGCCTGCAAGACCTGGCTTTCACTGTGCCCACCCGCTCGCAGTGGTCCCAGGTTGAAGGCTTGATCCTTGCGCGTGGCGTCGTCCTGTTTCTGAGTCAATTCATCCTTGGCCCCCAGTGCGAGGTTGACCGGTGATTTCGAGACGTTCAGCCCGACATCAGCACGGTAGCCGCTGCCGGCCAATGCCGTAGCGGTGACTTTGGAACCGCCCAGCTCGACCTTGCCATGCTCGGCGCCGATCCGCGCACCCGTGAGGCGCGTATCACCGCTCACCTGCAGATTGACGCCCTGGCTTGCGCGAATGCCTGACGCCTGGGTGACGCTGTCCTTGACCACATGGCTGACGTCCAGATACAGGGTCGGGGTGTAGTTGGTGTTGCCACTCTTGTCACCGAACAACACGCTTTCGGCGGTATTGGCTACCGAGCTGCCGGTGGTGTTCTTGCCGCTGACGACGTAGCTGTCGCTGTTTCTCGGCCAGACCTTATCCTTGAAGCCCGACAGGCGTGTGCCCAGGGCCTCCTTCTTGTCCGCCAGGTAAGCCTTGGCCTTGTCCACACGGGTGCCGAAAGCGCCACGGGGCTCGGGGTTCACGTCGTAGCTACCGCTGCGGGTGAATTTTTCCTCCAGGCGTTCCTTGGCGTTGACGACGCCGTTGACCACTTTGTCCTTGGCCGAAGCCAGGTGCCCGGTGCTTTTGTCGACGACGTTCTCCAGTTTGTCGCGATGCTTGTCGAACGCACCTTCGGCCTTGGCTTGCACTTTGTCCTTGAGCGGGCCGGTGGCAGTGGCGAGTTTATCCACCACGCCGGGCTGGTTTTTTTCCACATCCAGCCTGGCATCGACATTCACCTGGGTGCTGTTGACCTGGTCCTTGCGACTTTCGACGATGAGATCGCCACCTACCTTGCCGCTCACCTGCTCGGCTTCGATGCGTGCCCCGGCCAGGTGGATGTCGCCGGCACTGTTGATGACCACGTTGGCGGCCTTGATCAGGCTGTCGTGCTGGGTGGTGCTTTGCAGGTGATCCACGTCGACCTTGGCTCGCGCATTGATGCCGCGCTGGGTCTTGGGTGTGGCGTGCTCACCGGCATCGGCCAAGGTGGTCTTGCCAACGCTGCCACCCGCGCCCAGGGTCACGCCCCAGTTGTCATGGGCCTGGGTTGACTGTGCAGACTCTTGCAGGACGCCGCCGTTCTGCGCGTCGAGGTCGACGCTGGCCGCGTTGACCTGAGTCCCCTGCAAGTGCAGGGCATCGGCCGCGTCGGCACCACTGGCGAGGCTGACCTTGCCGTTGCTGTGCACCTGCCCGACGACTACTCCCTGGTCATTTTCCGCCACCTTGCCGATGTTGAAATTGGCACTGAGGCTGCCGGTCTTGCTGCTGCTTTCGGCAGTGCTGGTCTTGCCGGCGCCGGCAGTCAGGCCGCCGCCCAGGTTGCTGCCTTTGCTGATGTGGCTGTTGGTGGCGGCTTGCAGGTCCAGCTTGCCCCCGGCATTGAGGCTGATATCGCCGGTCTTGGCGTTGGCGGTGCCGATCTGCGTGCCTTGCAGGGTCATGTCGCCGCCGCTGCTGAGCTGGATCGCCCCGTTGCCCTGGACCGTCGCGACGCGGGCCTGGCGGTCCTGGGTGTCCAGGCGCTTGTTATCCAGTTGCACACCGGCACCGAGGTTGACGTTGTTGCCATTGGCGCCCGGCGCGGTGCCCACGGTCAATGAACCGTTACCGCGCAAGGTGCCGCTGTTTTTGCTCTGGGTGTCGTTGGCCTGGTTGAGCGCCAACTCACCGCCGGTCTTGAGGTTGACGCCGGCCTGGCCGCCGTTGAACTGGCTGCCTTCATAACGTGCATCGCCCTTGGCCTCGATGCTCACCCCCTGGGTGCCGGCATAGCTGCCGACCACCGCCGTGCTGCTGGTTTCACGCACATCGCTGCTGCCGCCCAAGCCGCTGCCGCGCACATTCAGGTCTTCACCGGTGGTGGTGTAGATCCGCACGCCCGCCTTGGCGTCCACGCCTTGCTCGCTGCTGTCGTAGGTATTGGCCGCTGCCGTGGCGACATGTTCGCCGGCCTTGATTGTCAGCCCGCCATCGGTGGCCCGATATTGAGTGCCTGCATCCTGCAGTTTCCCAGCGGTATCGACCTGCACCGTGGCGCCACTGAACTGGCTGACCACCGCCGTGCTGTCCTGCTGTGTGCGGGTGTTGTGGGTGTGTCCGACTTCCACGTCCAGCCCGACATTCGGTTGTTCGAGCGCGTCCAGCAAACCGGGCTGATGGAACTTGACCTGGGCCACGCCTTCGACGGCTTTTTCGATTGGGCGGGTGATGCCTTTGTACTCCACATTGGCGCCGACATCGGCGGCCCAACCGTTTTCCTTATGGGTGCTGGCTTCGGTGGAATGGGCTGACTGGTTGTCGATTCGGCCTGCGTTGACCTGCAACTCGGTGCCGGCCTTGACCTGCGCGCCCTGGCTGGTAAGGGTGTCGCTGACGTTGATGGTCAGCTTGCCGGCCGCTGCCACGGTGCTGGTTTGCGCGGTGGTTTTGCTGTTTGTGTCGTGGCTGCTCTGGTGGCTGAATTGCGCGCCACTGCCAGCCCGATCAAGGCCGCCGGTGTAGTAGAAACTACCGCCGGTGGTGGTCTTGTCGACGGCTTGGGTACTGCTGTCATCGGCCGCCAACAGTGCGACGTTTTTACCGTTCAGGCTTGCATTGCCCTGGGTCGCCTTGAGGTCCGAGCCCTTGATGCTCACATCGCCGCCAGCGCTTACCGCCACACTGGCGCCCTTGAGGCTCGAAGCCTGCTGCCGGGTGGTGTCAGTCTTGCGGGTTTGCTGCTGGTCTTCATAGCTCACCCCTGCACGGTATTGACGGCTGCCGTCGGCGGTTTCCCTGGCGTAGCTATCGAAGCCACGGGTGTGCGTGCTGGTGGTGTCGTGGGTGGTGTTCTCGGCCGCAACCACCTTGATATCGCCCCTGGCCTGTGCCTGCAGTTCGTCGCCGGCAGACACCTGGGAACCAGTGACGGTGATGTCTTGGGCGCTTTGCAGCTTGAGGTTGCTGTCCGAGCGCAGGTGGCTGGCGACGATGGTGCTGTCCTTGAGGTTCTTGCGGCTTTCGTCCTTGGAGATGCCGAAGAACTTGCTGTCGTTGCTGTAGCGGTTGTCGTGGGAGGTGTCCTGTACGCCGTCGATCACCAGCGAGCCGTTGTCGCTGATGACGCTGGCCTGCTTGCCGCCACGGGCCTGGCTGCCGCTGATGCGCACGTCGTCGGCCTTGACGATCAGCTTGCCGTCGGCGTTGACCTTGCTGCCGGTGTTCAGGGTTTTGCCCTGGTTACCGTTGCCTTCCTTACCGAAGAAGCTGCCACCGGTCAGGTCGCCGGAGTAGGCGTTATCGCTGCTGCTTTGGGTGCGGCTGGCGCTGGCGATTTCGATTTGGCCACCGGCCAACTGGATATCACCCGGGGTTTTCAGCTCGGCGCCCTGGAGTTGCAGTTTCTGCTTGCTGGTCAGCACCAGTGAGTTGCCAGCCTTGAGGCTGCTGGTGACGCTGCGCTGTTCGCTGCTGGATTTGTCCCAGTTGGCTTTCCACAAATGCTTGCGATGGTTGCCCTGTTCGCGGGTTTCATGGGTTTCGGTGGCTGCGTTCACTTGCAGGTCGGCGCCGCTGTCGATGCGCAAGGCGCTACCGGCTTGCACCTGGCCGGCTTTGATCTCGGTGCTGGCGCCGGAGGACAGCGCGGCATCCTGTTGCGCGACGATCTTGTTGCCGTGCTGGCGCGAGTCCTTGTCGGTGGTGGTGCGGTCATAGGTTTCGTAGGTGAACAGGAAGTTGCTGTTGTCCCACTGTTCACGCTTTTCCTGAAGCTTGCGGCTTTCCAGGCTGCTGAGGGTCAGGTTGCGGCTGGCAGCAAGCTTGACGTTGCGCCCGCTGACGTCGGTGGCCGCCAGGTTCAAGTCCCTGGCACTGTGCAAGTCGACATCGCCCTGGCGGCTCTGCACACCGGCGCGAGTGGCGTCGAGGCTGTTGGCGTGAACCTGGCCGCTGATATCGAGGTCGCCGGCCGAGCTGATCTTTACGCTGTCAGTGCCTTGCACCTGCACGCCGCCCACGCGCACACCGGCACCATCGGCGGTGCTGATGATATTGATGCGCCCGGCCAGCATCGCCCCGAACAGGCGCGCGTCGATACGCTGGTCCTGGGTCTTGCTGGCCGGGTCTGCCTGGCTGACTTGCCCGCTGGCGAAATCGACCTGGTTGCGCCCGACCGTGAGGTTCAATTGATCATGGGCACTGATGCTGCCGTTGCTGTCGATACGTGGCGCGATCAGGTTGATGGAGCCTTCGCGGTTGTGCAGGCCCTGGCCTTGCACCGTCAGCTGACCGGTGGCATCCCGGGTGCTCAAGGCTTGCAGCTTGCCGTTGTCAAATTCAGGGCGGCCGACCACCAGGTTGGCATTCGGGGTGTTGATGAAACTGCCGCCATTCACAGAAATGCCGTTGGGGTTGGCCAGCACATAATCGGCGGCCTGGCCGAAAATCTCCTGGGCGCCGTTGAGGGCCGAGGCATTGCGACTGATCACTTCGTTGAGGATCACGCTTGCCGCCTGGCCCTGGAACTGCGGGTTGGCCGCCAGTTGCCCGGCGAGCTTGGACACGTCGGCCTGCAAGGCATTGTTCAGCACCAGCCCCTGGCGGTCGACGTTGTAATCCAGAAACTGATTATGGGACAGGCCGCCGGCATTCGGCGCAACGATATTGACGATCGGCACGCCGCCCTGGTTTTGCAGTTGCGGCGTACCGCCAGGCCCTTCGGCAACGGTCACGCCCGCGGCGAGCGCAAGCTGGGGCAGCAGGAACAGGCTGGCAATGGCCCAGCGCAGTTTGCCCTGGGGCGAAAGGCGAAAGCTGTGGGAAGTACTCGGCATAAATGATCTCGCTCTGTGTTGGCTGATCCACGGCGTGCGTTGTTCGTTGCAACGCTGTTGGGCGGGTCAGGTACGGCGGTTGTCTCAGGCTAAAAAAACAGCGGTGTTCTCATATTTTCAGGCTCATATTTGCAAGCTCAGGCGTGTCAGCCAGACCTCCGGCTCCTGGCGAAAACCTGTTGGGGTGTTGAGGTTGCGTTGGTAATCGAAGTCGAGCTGCACGTTCTTCCAGCTCAGGTTGAGCCCCGCGCTGGCGCCGCTCAGGCGTTGGCTTTGGACGCCGTGTTCGCGCTTGACCCAGCCGTTGTCGAGGCCCAGGCGCGGGGTGATTTTCACCGGCAAATCGCTGTTCAGCGGCAGGCGCAAAGTGTTGCGCCACACCGCGCCAATCGCGCCGGAGCTGCTGTTGTCGCGGTAGCCACGCACGGCCGAGTCGTCGGTGACCAGCAGCTGTTCGATGGCAGGCAGCGCGTCCGGGCTGTATTGCACCGACAGCTGGCTCTGCCACTGCCACGGTTGCGCCGACCATTGGCCGTTGCGCCATTGGCTGAGGTTGGCGCGGTACTTGTGAAACTGCGCCTTGGGCCGGTTTTTCTGCACCTGGTCGGCATCGCGATCGGCGCCGAACCAGGTCAGGCCCTGGGCGTAATTGACGTCCAGGTTCCACACCGCGCTGTTGAGCCAGAACAGGTTCAGGCCGGCCTCGGCCACCGTCAGCGTCGGGCTCTGGATGTCCAGGTGGGCTTTCTGCAGGTAGCTGTCGACGTCCTTGTAGGCCAGTTGCAGGTTGGCGCTCAGTTGATGGCCCTGGTCGCGCCACAGCACCCGATCGCTGCGCAGGCTGACCTGATCGGTGCGACCGCTGTTGTAGAGCGTCGTGCGGCTGAGCTTGAACGGCGAGCGGTATTCGGCATGGCTGGCGAACAGGCTGTAGGTCCAGTAGCCATAGGGGATCGAGTAGAACAGGCTGGTGCTGCGGCTGTAGCGCGGCCCATGGTTGAGCGTGTCGCTGAAACTCAGGTTGAGCGAATCGCCCAATTGCAGCGGGCTGTCCAGGTTCAGGCTGAGGGCATTGCGATCACGCCCGGTGCCGGCGCTGCCAAGGTTATCCAGCCCAAGCCCCAGGGCCCAACGCGAGGCACTGCTGCGCGAGCGCAGGATGATGCGCGAGGCGCCCGCTTGGCTGCCAGGGGCGATATCGGCGGTGAGGTCGACCGAGCGCAGGCGGTTGAGCTGGTCCAGGCCCTGTTC
The DNA here is from genome assembly GCF_059134095.1 of Pseudomonas sp. FBCC-B545. Classification (NCBI taxonomy): domain Bacteria; kingdom Pseudomonadati; phylum Pseudomonadota; class Gammaproteobacteria; order Pseudomonadales; family Pseudomonadaceae; genus Pseudomonas; species Pseudomonas sp. FBCC-B545. The sequence continues at coordinate 1,305,829 of NZ_CP101441.1, forward strand.
CAGGTCGCGCAGGTTCAGCGGCTTGCCGAGCATCCCGGGAAACGCTGCGCCTAACGACACGGGCAGGCTCTGGTCGGCCAGTTCGATGGCTTCGAGGTAGCCTTCCTCGACGTGAATATCCAGCGGGTGCCCGGCGCTCGGCGCACTGATCAGGTAGGGACGGCTGGCGATATAGCCGGCCTCGACATACAGACGCGTGATCTCGGCCAATAGTCGGTTGATCTGAGTGACGCCCATGCAGGGGGCAACGTAGGGCTCGATGTGTTTGTCCAGCTCGGTGCGGCTGAACAAGGTGACCCCGGCCAGGCGTGTACCGCGCAGGGGCCAGCAGCGTTCATCCTTGGCGACGTCCTTTGGCGCGGTCGGTGTGATCGGCGGCGTACCGAAACGGCCGCGCTGCATCTGGCGCTGGCGCTGCTCCAGTTGTAATTGCTGCAGGTCGCGCTGCTGTTGCTGCTGCAAGCGAAGGGCTTCCTGGCCTGGCTGCGGCGCATCGGCGGCGGCCGCAGGCAGCGCGCACAGGCAGAGCAGGGTGGCGCCCAATTTTTGAATACGACACCAGTGTCCGGTTGTGGGCTGAATTGGCACTCGACATCCTTAACGTAGAAATACACACGATCTATGCCTCCCGAGCCAAACCGTGATCTCGGGGGAGTTGCCACACTGGAGTCATCATTAAACGGTTCGTTACATGAGTGGGGGATTTATTGCACAAAACGTGAGGAGTACCACGTTATTTAGGGAAATAAGGCACAAAAATAGTGCGTAATTGGCGAGTGGTAACCTGAAGTGTCAGTGTTTCAAGGGGGTTGGGGGCGAAGGAGGGGGTGGAGGTTTTTTGGATTGTTGCAGTTATTGCGCTTAATCATTGTGTTTATAGCAGGCGGCTGTGCGCCCAACAGCCGCGTACCGGCATACCAGATTAGGCTTTTGAATCCATTCGATATTCTGTAGCCTTGCGCGGCTTCATCGTTACCCGTGCTTGATGAACACAAACACTTCGTCCGGCGGCGCCCGAAGGGCTCCAGAGCCGGTGGTACACTCGACTTTCGCGCTACTGCGCCTGCAGGTCTTGCGAACATGACGCACATTTCCGAACGCCTACTGGTTCAAGCCCACCTCGACGCCAAGCAGCCCAAGGTGCTTAGCGCCGCGCAAGAGGCGAGCCTGCGCGCCGCCATCGCCGCCGAGCTCAAGGCTCAGGATGCGGTGCTGGTTGCCCACTTCTATTGCGACCCGGTGATCCAGGCCCTGGCCGAAGAAACCGGTGGCTGTGTTTCCGACTCCCTGGAAATGGCGCGCTTTGGCGCCGCCCACCCGGCCAAGACCGTGCTGGTGGCCGGTGTGCGGTTCATGGGCGAGACCGCCAAGATCCTCACCCCTGAAAAACGCATCCTCATGCCGACCCTGGAAGCCACCTGCTCCCTGGACCTGGGTTGCCCGGTGGATGAGTTTTCAGCGTTCTGCGACCAGCATCCGGAGCGCACCGTGGTGGTGTATGCCAACACCTCGGCGGCGGTCAAAGCCCGTGCCGATTGGGTCGTGACCTCCAGCTGCGCGCTGGAAATCGTCGAAAGCCTGATGGACAACGGCGAGACCATTATCTGGGGCCCGGACAAACACCTGGGCACCTACATCCAGCGCCAGACCGGTGCCGACATGCTGCTGTGGGACGGTGCCTGCATCGTCCATGAAGAGTTCAAGTCCAAGCAGTTGGAAGACATGAAGGCGCTGTACCCGGACGCGGCCATCCTGGTGCATCCGGAGTCACCGACCTCGGTAATCGAGCTGGCGGATGCCGTAGGCTCGACGAGCCAACTGATTGCTGCGGCGCAGCGTCTGCCGAACAAGACTTTTATCGTGGCAACTGATCGCGGCATTTTCTACAAGATGCAGCAGCTGTGCCCGGACAAAGTCTTCATCGAGGCGCCGACTGCAGGTAATGGCGCGGCATGCCGCAGTTGCGCGCACTGCCCGTGGATGGCGATGAATACGCTGGAGCGTACGTTGCAGTGTCTGCGTGAGGGCAGTAATGAGATTTTCGTCGAGCCGTCGGTGATTCCACAGGCGGTGCGGCCGCTCAAGCGCATGCTCGACTTCACCCAGGCTGCGCGCCTCAAGCTGGCCGGCAACGCATAGCCCAGGTGTGAACACTTTCCAAATGTGGGAGGGGGCTTGCTCCCGATAGCGGTGGATCAGTCAATATATCTGGTGACTGTCACACCGCCATCGGGAGCAAGCCCCCTCCCACATTTGGATCTACGCTATTGTGCGATTACTTCTTTTGCTTCGGGATCCGCACCAACTGCGTATCCGAATAGATGTCATGCCAGCTGCGTTTCTGTTTGTCGAACAATGACCAGACAAACCCCAACCCCACGCACAGCCATGACGCAATCGACACCACAAAACGCAACAACGCCTGCCACAAGCTGATGCGCGAACCGTCGGCGTTTTGTACACGCACGCCCCACACCTGCATGCCCAAGGTTTGCCCGGAATGGGTCCAGAACTTGGCGAAGAAACCGAACAGCACAAACAACAGGATCGTCGATAGCAGCGGGTCACCGTCCAGGGCGCCGGATTCGGTGAGGGTGCGCATTTTCGCTTCGCCCACAAAAGCGATCCACGCCAGCTTGTAGATAAAGGCGGTGACGATCAGCAGCGCCGTGCACAACAGGAAATCGTAGAACATCGCTGCCAGGCGACGGCCAAGGCCAACGGCGGGGAATTGGCCCTGGGGGCTCAGCAGTTGCTTGGACATGGCAGGACTCTCTGGAGAAAAAACGCATTTTACGGAATCTCGCCCATAAAAAAGCCCCTGATGTCATATCAGGGGCTTTTTGTCGCAGGAAGGATCAGGCTTCTGCTTCTACTTCATCAGCCTGCATGCCTTTCTGGCCTTGTGCCGGAACGAAAGTTACTTTCTGGCCTTCTTTCAAACTCTTGAAGCCGCTGCCTTTAATGGCGCGGAAATGCACGAACAGATCCGGGCCGCTTTCAGGAGTGATAAAACCAAACCCTTTTTCGTCGTTAAACCACTTGACGGTACCGCTCTGACGTTCAGCCATTTTCTTCTTTCCTTTGACGCTAAAAATTAATGACAGCCCCTTTCACACGAAAGAGTACTGGGCTGGGTTGCAGGAAAGTAAGAGACGTCGAACGGGTTGTAGCAAACTACTTCAGCTACTGCCCAGGTCCAGGTTCCAAGCGACCCATGCAAACACAGTGAGCAAACTCTACGCCAACTAATATGAAAAAAACAAGCCCCGCGAAAGGGCCTGTTTTTACTCGGTCATATGACACTTTGTTGAATGTCGTAATGCCGAGTTATTCGATAGAGTTATTCACTTGTTATAGAAGGATTCCTACAGAAATGCCTATCGTACATGCACTGTTTTATGGCGGCTGCGTTACAGTTTAGTGCGTCTTGATGCAGTCGCGTTACTTATGGAAACAAATAATCAGCCACGATAGTAACGTTGTGGCACGAATGGCATTTTACTTACACGCAATGGCACCTTTTTCCCACGCACCAGCGCAGAGACTTCGGTGTCCAGTGCAATGAAGGCGCTGTTCAGGTAACCCATGGCCAGCGGACCGCCAAGGGTTGGACCAAAGCCACCGCTGCATACGCTGCCGATCACGGTGCCTTGTTCGTCGACGATCTCGGCACCTTCACGCACCGGGGTGCGTTCCTGGGGCAATAAGCCTACGCGCTTGCGGCTCACACCGGCTTGTTGCTGGGTGAAGATGCGGTCCGCACCTGGGAAACCGCCGGCACGTGGGCCATCGGCACGCCGGGCCTTGGAGATCGCCCACAACAGGCTGGCTTCGATTGGCGTGGTGTCGGTGTTCATGTCATGGCCATAGAGGCACAGGCCAGCTTCAAGGCGCAGGGAGTCGCGGGCGCCCAGGCCGATGGCCTGTACTTCGGTTTCGGCCAGCAGGCTGCGGGCGAGGCTTTCTGCGTTGGCCGCCGGTACCGAGATTTCAAAACCGTCTTCACCGGTGTAGCCGGAGCGGCTGACATAGCAGTCGACGCCCAGCAGACGCAAGGTGGTGAATTGCATGAAGGTCATCTTATTCACTTCCGGCGCCAGGCGCGCCAGTACCTTCACCGCCAATGGGCCTTGCAGGGCCAGCAGGGCGCGCTCTTCGAACAGCGGCTCGATGGTGCATTGGTCGCCGATATGTTTGCGCAGATGCGCCAGGTCCTGGTCCTTGCACGCGGCGTTGACCACCAGGAACAGCTCGTCGTTGCCCAGGTTGGCGACCATCAGGTCGTCGAGGATGCCACCTTGCTCGTTGGTGAACATCGCGTAGCGCTGCATGCCCACCGGCAGGTCGATGATATCGACCGGCACCAGGGTTTCCAGGGCCTTGGCGGCATTGGCGCCGGTCAGGCGGATCTGGCCCATGTGGGACACGTCGAACAACCCGGCCTGTTCACGGGTGTGCAGGTGTTCCTTCATTACGCCCAGCGGGTACTGCACTGGCATGTCATAGCCCGCGAAGGGCACCATGCGCGCGCCCAGTTCTAGGTGCAGGGCGTGCAATGGGGTTTTCAACAGGGTTTCGGTGGACATATTCAGCTCCTGAACAACGTGCTGGCGCGCGGGTAGGCGTCAGCACTCGATAATGTTGTCAAAAATGTGGAAGCGGGCTTGCGCGAAAACGGGCCGTCAGTTGATGCATCTGTAACTGATACACCGCTTTCGCGAGCAAGCCCGCTCCCACCTTTGATCCTTCAGGTTATGCGTAGCTCTCGATCGAGGGGCATGCGCAGACGAGGTTGCGATCGCCAAATACGTTGTCGACCCGGCCAACCGGCGGCCAGTACTTGCCTTCGATCAGTGACGCGACCGGGTACACCGCTTGTTCACGGCTGTAGGGGTGCGACCACTCGCCGACCAATTCAGCGGCGGTGTGTGGCGCGTTTTTCAACGGGTTGTCGTCCTTGTCCAACGTGCCGTTTTCCACCGCACGGATCTCTTCGCGGATGGCGATCATGGCGTCGCAGAAGCGGTCCAGTTCTTCCTTGGACTCACTTTCGGTCGGCTCGATCATCAAGGTGCCAGCCACCGGGAACGACATGGTCGGCGCGTGGAAACCAAAATCGATCAGGCGCTTGGCCACGTCATCCACGCTGATGCCGCTGCTGTCTTTCAAGGGGCGCAGGTCGAGGATGCATTCATGGGCCACCAGGCCGTTGCTGCCGGTGTAGAGCACTGGATAGTGCTCTTCCAGGCGACGGGAAATGTAGTTGGCATTCAGGATCGCCAGCTGCGAAGCACGCTTGAGGCCGGCGCCGCCCATCATGCTGATGTACATCCAGGTGATCGGCAAAATGCTCGCGCTGCCGAACGGTGCGGCACACACCGCACCTTCCTTGCGCTCCATGGCCGCGTGGCCTGGCAGGAATGGCGTGAGGTGCGACTTGACGCCAATCGGGCCGACACCCGGGCCGCCACCGCCGTGGGGGATGCAGAAGGTCTTGTGCAGGTTCAGGTGGGACACGTCGCCGCCGAACTTGCCCGGTGCGCACAGGCCAACCATGGCGTTCATGTTGGCGCCGTCGATGTACACCTGGCCGCCGTTGTCGTGGATGATCGCGCAGATGTCGCGGATGCCTTCCTCGAACACGCCGTGGGTGGACGGGTAGGTGATCATCAGTGCGGCGAGGTGCTCGCGGTGCTCGATGGCCTTGGCGCGCAGGTCTTCGATATCGACGTTGCCACGCGCATCGCAGGCGGTCACCACCACGCGCATGCCGGCCATGTTGGCGGTGGCCGGGTTGGTGCCGTGGGCCGACGATGGGATCAGGCAGATGTCGCGACGTGCTTCGCCACGGCTCTGGTGATAGGCGCGGATAGCCAAGAGGCCTGCGTATTCACCTTGGGAGCCGGCGTTTGGCTGCAGGGAGATCGCATCGTAGCCGGTGGCCGCGCAGAGCATGGCCTCCAGTTCGGTGGTCAGTTGTTGGTAACCGGCGCTTTGCTCAGCCGGGGCGAACGGGTGCAGGGCGCCGAACTCGGCCCAGGTCACCGGGATCATTTCGCTGGCGGCGTTGAGCTTCATGGTGCACGAGCCCAGCGGGATCATGGTGCGGTCCAGGGCCAGGTCCTTGTCGGCCAGCTTGCGCAGGTAGCGCATCAGCTCGGTTTCCGAATGATAGCGGTTGAATACCGGGTGGCTGAGGATTGGTGACTGGCGCAGCAAGGCGGCAGGCAGTGCGCTGTCGGTGGCGGCGAAGGCGGGCAGGGCCTTGCCGTCGGCGAAGATCGCCCACAAGGCCTGGATATCGGCCTGGGTGGTGGTTTCGTCGACCGACAGGCCAACGCGCTCGGCGTCCACTACGCGCAGGTTGATGCGCTGGGCGTGAGCCTTGTCATGCAGGGCTTTGGTGTTGGCGCCGGTGTTGAGTGTGATCGTGTCGAAGAAGTTTTTCTGCTCGACCTCAAGGCCCAGGGCGGTCAAACCCTTGGCCAGGATCGCGGTCAGCTGGTGTATGCGCTGGGCGATCTGAGTCAGGCCTTTAGGACCGTGGTAAACGGCGTACATGCTGGCGATGTTGGCCAGCAGCACTTGGGCGGTGCAGATGTTGCTGGTGGCTTTCTCGCGACGGATATGTTGTTCGCGGGTCTGCATGGCCAGGCGCAGGGCCGGCTTGCCGAAGCGGTCGACGGAAACACCGACCAGGCGCCCCGGCATATCGCGCTTGAACGCATCCTTGGTGGAGAAGTACGCCGCGTGCGGGCCACCAAAGCCCAGCGGCACGCCGAAGCGTTGCGCACTGCCGATGGCGACGTCGGCACCGAACTCACCCGGTGGGGTCAGCAGGGTCAGGGCCAGCAGGTCGGCGGCCACGGCCACCAGGGCGTTGGCGGCGTGGAAACGTTCGGTCAGCTCGCGGTAATCAAATACATCGCCGTTGCTGGCCGGGTATTGCAGCAGGGCGCCGAAGAACGGGCTGACGTCGGTCAGTTCGCGCTCATCGCCGACCACCACGTCGATGCCCAGTGGTTCGGCACGGGTGCGCAGTACGTCGAGGGTTTGCGGGTGGCTGTGGACTGAGGCGAAGAAGGCATTGCTGCCTTTGTTCTTGCTCAGGCGCTTGCAAAAGGTCATGGCTTCGGCGGCGGCGGTGGCTTCGTCGAGCAGGGACGCGTTGGCGATCGGCAGGCCGGTGAGGTCGCTGATCAGGGTCTGGAAATTCAGCAGCGCTTCCAGGCGGCCTTGGGAAATTTCAGGCTGGTACGGCGTGTAGGCGGTGTACCAGGCAGGGTTTTCCAGCAAGTTGCGCAGGATCGGCGACGGCGTGTGGCAGTTGTAGTAGCCCTGGCCGATGTAGGTCTTGAACAGTTGGTTCTGGCCGGCGATGGCCTTGATCTTGGCCAAGGCCTCAGCTTCGCTCAAGCCGTCTTCCAGGCCGAGCACGCTGGTACCCTTGATGCTTTCCGGGATCACGCTGGCGCTGAGGGCCTCAAGGGAGTCAAAGCCCAGGCTGGCGAGCATCTGCTGCTCATCTGCCTGGCGAGGGCCGATGTGGCGGGCGATGAATTCGTTGGCGGTGTTCAGATTAACGGTCATGGCGCGCTCCTCAGGCTTCTGCGTTGGCTTTGATCAGGCGGTCGTACGCATCCTGATCCAACAGCTTAGCCACTGCCTCGGCGTCGGTTGGTTTAAAGCGGAAGAACCAGCCTTCGCCCATTGGGTCTTCGTTGACCAGTTCCGGGCTGTCACTCAGCTTTTCGTTCACTTCCAACACTTCACCGTTCAACGGCATATACACGCCGCTGGCGGCTTTTACCGATTCCACGGTGGAGGCTTCAGCGCCTTTGTCGTAAGCCTGCAACTCCGGCAGTTGCACGAAAACCACATCACCCAGCGCATTCTGCGCAAAAGCGGTAATGCCCACGGTGACGCTGCCATCGGCTTCGGCGCGCAGCCATTCGTGATCTTCAGTGAAACGCAACTCGCTCATGGAAACTCCTCAGGGCCAGAATCGTCTGGTGGACGGGATTTGAATAATAGGGAGTTGCTTAGCAATATTGCGGCCAAGGTTATTAAATCCTTATAAATCAATAATTTAATAAAATTGGTTATGGCGTTAGTGCATTTTGCTGTAGCGATTTCGCTACAGTCGGGTGCTTGAAAAAAAGCCTATGTGGATCAAAGCCTTGCATGGCGCGCAAAAAACAGGGTTGTAGCGATATCGTTACGCTGTAGCGCTTTCAGTACACGCAATGTCGTTCCTGGACCAAAATTTGGAATGCTCTGCAAATGTGGGAGGGAGCAAGCCCCCTCCCACATTTGTTTGTATTCCAACTTGAATCAGGGCTTGTTGGGGATGCCGTACTTGCGCAAGCGATGGGCGATCGCCGTGTGGGAAGTCTGCAACCGGCTGGCCAGTTGGCGGGTCGAGGGGTAGCTGGTGTAGAGCTTTTCCAGCAGGTCGCGCTCGAAATCCTCCACGGCCTGTTCCAGGCTGTCGATTTCGCCATCGTTCTGGCGTGCTACGGAGGTGCCGGCGATGTCCAGGTCGCCGATGTCCACCAGGCTGCTTTCACAGATGGCAGCGGCGCGGAAGATCACGTTTTGCAGTTGCCGCACATTGCCCGGCCAGCGATTGTCCAGCAGTGCCGGGTAAGTGCCGGGCGCCAGGCGGCAGACCGGGCGCTGGATCTGCGCGCAGGCCTGCTGCATGAAGTAGCGGGCCAGCAGCAGGATATCCTGGCCGCGTTCGCGCAGGGGCGGTACTTCGACGTTGAGCACGTTGAGGCGGTAAAACAGATCTTCGCGAAAAGTGCCTTCGCTGACCATCTTTTCCAGGTTGCGGTGGGTGGCGCTGAGGATGCGCACATTGACCTTCACTTCGCGGTCACCGCCCACACGGCGAAAGCTGCCGTCATTGAGAAAGCGCAACAACTTGGCTTGCAGGTACGGTGACATCTCGCCGATTTCATCCAGAAATACCGTGCCTTGGTTGGCCAGTTCCATCAGCCCCGGCTTGCCGCCGCGCTGGGCGCCGGTAAAGGCGCCCGGGGCGTAACCGAACAACTCGCTCTCTGCGAGGTTTTCCGGGAGTGCCGCGCAGTTCAAGGCCAAAAACGGCGCACTGTAGCGTGCGCTGGTGGCGTGACAGGCGCGGGCCACCAGCTCCTTGCCGGTGCCGGTTTCGCCCTGGATCAGCAGCGGTGCATCCAACGCCGCCACCCGTTGCGCTCGCGCCTTGAGGGTGCGGATGGCCGGGGATTCGCCCAGCAGCGCATCAAAACCTTCGGCATGGTCGTGGTGCAGTGCCGACAGTTGCTCGCCGATACGATTGGGCTGGTAGAGGGTGAGCAGGGCGCCTGCGTCAGTGATTGGCGTGGCGTCCAGCAACAGGGTCTGGCCGTTGACGCTGATCTCGCGCAACGGTAAGCGAAAGCCATGTTCCAGCAAGGTGTCCAGCAGCGTTGGGTCATTGAACAGCTCGGCAATGCTTTCCCCGGCAGGCTCGCGCCCGTACAGGGCGATCAACGCCGGGTTGGCCAACAGGATCTTGCCCGCGCTGTCCAGGGCCAGTACCGGGTCGGTCATGGCCGCCAGCAGGGCGTCGAGTTGCAGGTGGCGGCGTTGGCCCGGCAGGATGTCGACCACCTTTACCGCTTGTACGCCGTGCACGCTGAACAAGGCGTCACGCAGCTCCTCGAGTACCTCGGCGCTGAGGGTCGGCGCATCGATATAGACGTTGGGCGGTACCATCTCCACCGCATCCAGGTTGAGATTGCGCCCACCGAGCAAGGCCAGGACTTCCTGGGTGATGCCGACGCGGTCGATGAAGCTGACGTGGATACGCATGGGGTGCTAGCAATTCTGGGGAGCGAGATGCGGCAAGTATGCCTTGGCGCGGGGCGCAGGTGAAATCTGACAAATGATGGAGATCAAAATGTGGGAGGGAGCTTGCCCCCGATTCGGTGGATCAGCTAATAAATCTGTTGCTGACACACTGCCATCGGGGGCAAGCCCCCCACATTTTGAACTGCATTGTGTGAGTGCAGGCGTGTTATTCCAGATGTTCGGGTTTGACTGGATCACCTGATTTCACATCCAACTGATGCCTTACATCCTCGAACATCAGGTCGTACTGCTTGTGCATCGACCCATTCAACACCGCGGCTTTCGGCATGCCGTATTTCTGCGCAATGTTCATCGCATGCCGCGCAAAATCGAAGGCCTGGTCCTTGGGCAGGAAGAACTCTTCCTTGAGGTCCTTGCCCTGCACCGAGCCGTGCAGCTTGAAGAGCATTCCCTTGCCTTCCTTTGGGTCCTGGCTGACTTCATAGTCGATGCACAGGTTGTAGCTGTAGTCGTCTTTGTTAAGCGCGTGGCGTTCAACGTGCAAGTGACCGGGTTCAAAGGTAGCCATAGGCGTATCTCCTCTACTTCACAGATAGGTGATGCCAGGTTTCGCCGTGCTGATGCGGGTGCCGGCGCTGCCCTGGACGATGGCTTCGATGTCCGAGAGTGAACCGATCACCGCGGTTTTGCCAGTCTGGCGGGCGAACTCGCAAGCCGCTTGCACCTTGGGGCCCATGGAGCCGGCGGCGAAGCCGAGTTTTTCCATGTCGTCCGGGTGAGCCTGGCCGATGGCCTTCTGGGTTGGCTTGCCGAAGTCGATAAAGGCGGCGTTGACGTCGGTGGCAATCACCAGCAGATCGGCGTCCAGTTGGGTGGCCAGCAACGACGAACACAGGTCTTTGTCGATCACTGCTTCAATGCCCTTGAGCTTGCCGTCTTCGCCATACATCGTCGGGATGCCGCCACCGCCGGCGCAGATCACGATGGCGTTTTTTTCCAGCAGCCATTTGATCGGGCGGATTTCAAAGATGCGTTTGGGCCGCGGGCTGGCAACCACACGGCGGTATTTGTCGCCGTCGGGGGCGATGGCCCAGCCTTTTTCGGCGGCGAGTTTTTCTGCTTCGGCCTTGGAATACACCGGGCCGATGGGTTTGGTCGGGTTCTGGAACGCCGGGTCCTTGGCATCGACTTCAACCTGGGTGAGCAGGGTGGCAAACGGTACTTCGAAGTCCAGCAGGTTGCCCAGTTCCTGTTCGATGATATAGCCGATCATGCCCTCGGTCTCGGCGCCCAGCACGTCCAGCGGGTAGGGCGAGACGCTGGTGTAGGCCGCCGCCTGCAACGACAGCAGGCCCACTTGCGGACCATTGCCGTGGGCGATCACCAGCTCGTTGCCGGCGTGGATCTTGGCGATCTGTTCGGTGGCGATGCGGATGTTGGCGCGTTGGTTGTCCGCGGTCATGGGTTCACCACGGCGCAGGAGGGCGTTGCCGCCCAGGGCTACGACGATGCGCATAATGCAATCCTTCTAGGGTGTGAGCACAGAGCCCAATGTGGGAGGGGGCTTGCTCCCGATGGCGGCGGGACAGTCAATTTATCTATAGCTGAGCCACCGCTATCGGGAGCAAGCCTCTCCCACATTTTTGAACCCTGTTCCGACAGTGAGAGTTAGATATCCGCCAATGCCGACACCAGAATCGCCTTGATGGTATGCATGCGGTTTTCCGCCTGCTCAAAGGCAATGTTGGCTGGCGACTCGAACACGTCCTCGGTTACTTCCACACCATTGGCCAGGTTCGGGTACCGCGCAGCGATGTCCTTGCCAACCTTGGTTTCGCTGTTATGGAACGCCGGCAGGCAGTGCATGAACTTCACCCGGGGGTTGCCCGAGGCTTTCATCATCTTGGCGTTGACCTGGTAGGGCAGCAGTTGTTCGATACGCTCGTCCCAGGCCTCCACTGGCTCGCCCATCGACACCCAGATATCGGTGTGGATGAAGTCCACGCCCTTGACCGCTTCGGCAGGGTCTTCAGTAATGGTGATGCGTGCGCCGCTTTCCTCGGCAAACGCCTGGCATTGCTTGATGAAGTCCTCGTGCGGCCACAGGGCCTTTGGTGCGCCGATGCGCACGTCCATGCCGAGCTTGGCGCCGATCATCAGCAACGAGTTGCCCATGTTGTAGCGCGCGTCGCCCAAGTAGGCGTAGCTGATGTCATGCAGCGGCTTGTCGCTGTGCTCGCGCATGGTCAGGGTGTCGGCGATCATCTGGGTTGGGTGGAATTCGGCGGTGAGGCCGTTGAACACCGGCACGCCGGCGAACTTGGCCAGTTCCTCGACGATTTCCTGTTCGAAACCACGGTACTCAATGGCATCGAACATCCGGCCCAAGACGCGGGCGGTGTCTTTCATACTTTCTTTGTGGCCGATCTGCGACGACACCGGGTCGATGTAGGTGACGTGGGCGCCCTGGTCATGGGCCGCGACTTCGAAGGCGCAACGGGTGCGGGTCGAGGTTTTTTCGAAGATCAGTGCGATGTTCTTGCCTTGCAGGTGCGGACGCTCGGTGCCGGTGTATTTGGCGCGCTTGAGGTCGCGGGACAGGTCCAGCAGGTAATTCAGCTCGCGGGTGGTGTGGTGCATCAGCGACAGCAGGCTGCGGTTGCGCATATTGAAAGCCATGATGGAATCTCCTTAATAGTCGATAGGGTCGCGGATGATCGGGCAGGTCATGCAGTGGCCGCCGCCACGGCCACGGCCCAGCTCACCGGCGCTGATGGTGATGACTTCCACGCCTGCCTTGCGCAGCAGGGTGTTGGTGTAGGTGTTGCGGTCGTAGCCGATTACCACGCCAGGCTCTACAGCCACCACGTTGTTGCCGTCGTCCCATTGCTCGCGTTCGGCGGCGAAGCTGTTGCCGCCGGTCTCGACCACGCGCAGGGCCTTGAGGTTGAGGGCCGCGGCAACGGTATCGAGGAAGTTGGTGGTCTCGCGTTGGATATCGATGCCGTGGGGCTTGCTGTCGTCAGGGCGCAGGGTGAAAGGCACGATCTGGTTGACCACTTCGGGGAAGACGGTGACCAGGTCGCGGTCGCAGAAGCTGAACACGGTGTCCAGGTGCATGGCTGCGCGGGATTTGGGCAGGCCGGCAACGATCACCCGCTCAACGGCGTTGTTCTTGAACAGGTTGCGCGCCAGTTGGCCGATGGCCTGGTGGGACGAGCGCTCGCCCATGCCGATCAACACCACGCCATTGCCAATCGGCATGACGTCACCGCCTTCCAATGTGGCGGCGCCGTGTTCCTGGTCGGGGTCGCCGTACCAGATCTGGAAGTCGGCGTTGGTGAATTCCGGGTGGAACTTGTAGATGGCGGAGGCCAGCAGGGTTTCCTGGCGTCGCGCCGGCCAATACATCGGGTTGAGCGTTACACCGCCGTAGATCCAGCAGGTGGTGTCGCGGGTGAACTGGGTGTTGGGCAGCGGCGGCAGGATGAAGCTGGCGTGGCCGAGGAAGTCGCGGAACATCTCGATGGTCTTGCCACCGAAGCTGCTCGGCAGGTCATCGGCCGACACGCCACCAATCAGGAACTCGGTGATCTTGCGCGGCTCCAGGCTGCGCAGCCACGAGCCGACTTCATCAACCAGGCCAAGGCCTACGGTATTGGCGGTGATCTTGCGCTCCAGGATCCAGTCCAGGGCTTCGGGGATGGCAACGATGTCGGTGAGCAGGTTGTGCATTTCCAGCACATCAATATCCCGCTCGCGCATCTTGGTCACGAAGTCGAAATGGTCGCGCTTGGCCTGGGCCACCCACAGCACGTCATCGAACAGCAGTTCGTCGCAATTGTTGGGGGTCAGCCGCTGGTGGGCCAAGCCTGGGGAGCACACCATGACTTTGCGCAGTTTGCCGGCTTCGGAATGTACGCCGTACTTAACTTTTTCCGTGGTCATTACAGATCCTCCAGTGAACACACAATTACAAAGTCAGGAAGCCGTCGTAGAGCCCATAGGCCGCCACCAGGGCGCCAATGACCACTGCGGCGAAAATCAGCTTCTCGACGTTGGTGAAAATCGGTTTGCCCAGTTCACGCTTGGCCTTGGCGAACAGGATCGCGCCGGGGGCGTAGAGCAGGGCGGAGAGCAGCAGGTACTTGGTGCCGCCGGCGTAGAGCAGCCAGATCGCGTAGATCAGCGCGACGGCGCCGATGAACAGGTCTTTCTTGCGCTCCTTGAGGGCGTTTTCGTAGGTTTCGCCACGCACCGCCAGCAACAGGGCATAGGCCGCCGACCACAGGTAAGGCACCAGGATCATCGAGGTGGCGAGGTAGATCAGCGACAGGTAGGTGCTGGCGGAAAACAGCGTGATCACCAGGAAGACCTGTACCATCGCGTTGGTCAGCCACAGGGCATTGACCGGCACGTGGTTGGCGTTTTCCTTACGCAGGAACTCCGGCATGGTGTGGTCCTTGGCAGCGGCAAACATGATCTCCGCACACAGCAGCACCCAGGACAGCAACGCGCCCAGCAGCGAGATGATCAAGCCGACGCTGATCAGCACCGCGCCCCAGTGGCCCACCACATGCTCAAGCACGGCGGCCATCGACGGGTTCTGCAGCTTGGCCAATTCCGGTTGGGTCATGATCCCCAGGGACAGCACGTTCACCAGCATCAGGAACAGCAGCACGGTGATAAAGCCGATCACGGTGGCCTTGCCCACGTCGCTGCGTTTCTCTGCACGGGAGGAGAAGATGCTCGCGCCTTCGATACCGATAAACACCCACACGGTGACCAGCATCATGTTGCGCACCTGGTTCATCACACTGCCCAGGTCGGGGTTTTTTACGCCCCAGATGTCAGCGGTGAAGATATCCAGCTTGAACGCGAACAGCGCAATCAGTACGAACAGCAGCAACGGCACCACCTTGGCCACGGTGGTCACCAGGTTGATGAACGCCGCTTCCTTGATCCCGCGCAGCACCAGGAAATGCACGGCCCACAGCAGCACCGACGCACCGATCACCGCCGCCGGGGTATTGCCTTCACCAAAGATCGGGAAGAAGTAGCCGAGGGTGCTGAACAAGAGTACGAAGTACCCCACGTTGCCCAGCCAGGCACTGATCCAGTAACCCCAGGCGGATGAGAAACCCATGTAGTCGCCGAAACCGGCCTTGGCGTAGGCGTACACACCGCCGTCGAGGTCAGGCTTGCGGTTGGCGAGGGTCTGGAAGACGAATGCGAGGGTCAGCATGCCGATGGCGGTAATTACCCAGCCAATCAATACTGCGCCTACATCGGCACTGGCGGCCATGTTTTGCGGCAACGAGAAGATCCCGCCGCCAATCATTGAGCCCACGACAAGTGCAACCAGCGCACCAAGCCTAAGTTTTCCGGGAGAATCAGACATTGCGTGACTCCAATGCAGGAGAAGAGAGATCACAGAATAATTCCGTGCGCTAATCAAACAGCTGACTCAGATCACTTCATTGGCACATTCCATTGTGAATTAACGACTTAGGGGGGTAGAAGTTGCTGGGCGACGCAGTCCGCGGGGGGGCGCTTGCTAGAGCGGGCTCCTCCGATGTGGTTAATCATTTCGTCCGGGACATGGAGGTTGACGCTAGTTCGTATTTGCGGATGTGCAAACTTTTTGTACGGCGTCTGACGAACGCTTCATAATTGACTTATTTAAATTCTAAATAAGCCTAAACTTCTCGCGTTTACATGCACTTATGTTATGAAGCGCTAGCGTGATTAAATTGAATTAGTTGAGTTCGCAGTGGTCGGCTCAAACTTTTATTGCGAGGAACCTGCATGTCCCAACCAGCCCAGAAACTTAGGCTCAGTGCCCTGATCGCCCTGGTCGTGGGTTCGATGATTGGCGGCGGGATCTTCTCGCTCCCGCAAAACATGGCGGCCCGTGCAGAAGTGGGCGCCGTGCTGATTGGCTGGGCAATCACGGCGGTCGGCATGTTGACCCTGGCCTTTGTGTTCCAGACCCTGGCCAACCGCAAACCGGAACTGGATTCCGGGGTGTACGCCTACGCCAAGGCAGGTTTTGGCGATTACATGGGGTTCTCATCCGCCTGGGGTTACTGGATCAGCGCGTGGATGGGCAACGTCGGTTATTTCGTGTTGCTGTTCAGCACCCTGGGTTACTTTTTCCCGGCGTTCGGCCAGGGCAATACCCCGCTGGCCATCGGCTGTGCGTCGCTGTTGCTGTGGGCGGTGCATTTCCTTGTGATGCGCGGGATCAAGGAGGCGGCGTTTATCAACCAGGTCACCACGGTGGCGAAGATTGTGCCGTTGTTGATGTTTATCGTGATCGCCGCGGTGGCATTCAAGGCGGATATCTTCACCCGCGACATCTGGGGCCTGGGTAACCCGCAGATGGGCAGCGTGGTCGAGCAGGTGCGCCACATGATGCTGGTCACGGTGTTTGTGTTTATCGGCATCGAAGGTGCCAGCGTGTACTCGGCGCGGGCCGAGAAACGCTCGGATGTAGGCCGCGCCACGGTGATTGGTTTCCTGGGCGTGCTGGCCCTGTTGGTGCTGGTGAATGTGCTGTCCCTGGGCATCATGAGCCAGCCGCAATTGGCGCAGTTGCAGAACCCTTCCCTGGCGGGCGTGCTGGAACACATCGTCGGGCCCTGGGGCGCAGTATTGATCAGCATCGGCCTGGCGGTTTCGCTGCTCGGGGCGTTGCTTTCATGGGCGCTGCTTTGCGCGGAAATCCTCTACGCCACTGCCCAGGACAAGACCATGCCGGCGTTCCTGAAAAAGGAAAATGCCAATCAGGTGCCGGTTAACGCGTTGTGGCTGACCAATGTGATGATCCAGGCGTTCCTGGTGATCACGCTGTTTTCGGCCAGCACCTACACCACTCTGATCTACCTGGCGTCGTCGATGATCCTGGTGCCCTACCTGTGGTCGGCGGCCTATGCGGTGTTGTTGAGCGGGCGCGGCGAGACCTATGCCGGCGCCCAGCGCCAGCGCCTGAAAGACTTGGCAGTGGGGCTGATTGCCCTCGGCTATGCGGTATGGCTGTTGTACGCCGGAGGCTTGAAGTATTTGCTGCTGTCGGCGCTGCTGTATGCCCCGGGTGTGATCCTGTTCGCCCAGGCCAAGCGCGAGCAAGGCCAACCCTTGTTTACCCACGTGGAAAAAGGCATTTTCAGCTGCGTGATCGCGGGCGCCGGGTTGGCGGCATATGGGTTATACAGCGGGGTATTGTCGTTGTGAGATTGGCGTATCAGCCGCCCTACGATTGGGCGGCAATGTTGGCGTTTTTGTCAGCTCGAGCCATCAATGGATTAGAAATCGTTGAGGCTGGTGCGTACCGTCGCAGCATCAGCGTGAACGGGCAACAGGGTTGGCTAAGCGTGGCGCCGGGCGCCGGCGATTGGCTGGAGGTGGGCGTCGAGTTTCCTGACGCGGCGGCCCTGCCCAAGATCGAGCGACGCCTGCGGGCCATGTTCGACCTGAATGCCAACCCCGAGCTGATTAATGCCCAATTGGCTGGCGACCCGTTGATGGCACAACTGGTTGCGGCCCGTCCTGGCCTGCGCGTGCCCGGGGCCTGGGACGGGCTGGAGCTGGCGATTCGTGCGGTGCTTGGCCAGCAGATTACAGTGGTGGCGGCCATTCGCCTGGCGGGCAAGCTGGTGGCGCAGTATGGCCAGCCGCTGCACACCCCATACGCCGGTATCACCCATGTTTTCCCGACACCCGAAGTGCTGGCGGCGGCAGACCTGGCGACCCTGGGCATGCCCAAGGCGCGAGGCCGTACCTTGTCTGCCGTGGCCCAGGCAGTGTTGGATGACCCCCAGGTGTTCCAACCCAAGGCCAGCCTCAAGGACGGCGTTGCGCGGTTGGTGGCGTTGCCGGGGATTGGCGAGTGGACCGCGCAGTACATCGCCATGCGCCAGTTGCGCGAAGCGGATGCGTTTGCATCAGGGGATATCGGTTTGATCAATGCGCTGGCGGCGCTGGAGGGTGGGCCGGTGTCGGCGCGACAGCTGCTGGCCCGGGCCGAGGCGTGGAGACCGTTGAGGGCGTATGCGGCGCAGCATCTGTGGACGTCGTTGAGTCGGGGGGATTGATGGTGGCTGTACTGGCCTCATCGGGGGCAAGCCCCCTCCCACTTTTGAATTTATTCACAAATCAAATGGGAGAGGGGGCTTGCCCCCGATGGCGGTCTTCAGTTCACCACTGAGGCCGGTGCGCGCCCAATTCTCCAGCCGGCAAATCCCACTGCAACGGCGTGCCACTGATGCTCAGCGGCGCCAGCAACCGATGGGCCTGCCCCCACGCTGTCTGCTCCACCACCAAACCCTGATCGCCTGGCTCTTCGGCACGCAACGCCGCTTGTTCCGGCACTTGCCCTGCATCCACCAGCAACTTCGCCGTACGCGCCAATGACAAGCGCGCCGAGCCACCGCGGCCGGATGCCAGGCGTTCGCCCAAGGCCCGGATCGCACTGGCAGCCATCAGGTAGCCGGTGGCGTGATCCAGCGCCTGCACTGGCAGCGGCACGGGCTTGTCCGCCTGCTTCCAGGCCATGCCCGCCTCGGCAATGCCGCTGCTCATCTGTACCAGGCTGTCGAAGCCGCGACGGTTGCGCCATGGGCCGCTCCAGCCGTAGGCGTTGAGGCTGACGTCGATCAACCCGGGGGCGAGGTCTTGTAGTTCGCCGATGGTGTAGCCCAATCGTTCCAGAGCATCGGCGCGGTAACCGTGGAACAGCACGTCAGCATCCTTGAGCAAGGCTTCGAATACCTGTCGACCCTCGGAGCTTTTCAAGTCAAGGCGTGCGCAGCGCTTGCCCAGGGTCATTTCCGGCACCACGCCGGGTTCGTTCCAGGTCGGCGAATCGATGCGCAGTACATCGGCACCCAACCCGGCGAGGAAACGACTGGCCACCGGGCCGGCCAATACGCGGGTCAAGTCCAGCACCTTGATACCGGCCAGCGGGCGCGCAGGCGAACCGAGCCAGGGTTTGTCGGTGCGGCTTTCGAAAACCTTGCGCTGTATCAGCGCTTCACTGTTTACCGCCAAGCCTTGTGGATGCTGCTGCCAGGCTTGCCACCCACGCATCTGCGCGGCGCAACCGCCGGCGTCGACAATGGCCTGTTCCAGCTCGGCGGCGTTCCATGCCGCGACTTTGGTTGCCATTTCGGCGCGGTCGGCCACAGGCCCCAGCACCCGCTCGGCCGCTGCACGGTGATGGGGCGCGTTGGTGTGCAAGCGAATCCAGCCATCGGCGCTGGCGTAGTCGCCGGCCACCGGGTCCCACAGCGGCGGCACTTGCCAACCCACGGGGCGAATTGAAGAAGAGAACCACAAGGAGGCCAGGCGCCGGTCCACGCTGACATTGGGCAAACGCCCGGTCTGCTGCTGGAGCAACTGGGCGATGGCCTGGCCGGCGGCGCCGATGCTGGCAGCGGCCAGGTCGGTGACGGCGAAGGCCGAGGGCAGGGCCCCGGTTTCGGTCATGGCTATTGCTGCGTGTGGTAAATCGAGTGCGGCTTGGATGGGAGTCAGCAGGTCAGTCATCAAAGGCCCTCCGTAAGAGAAGGGCCACTATAGAAGATCTTCACACAGCTGTGACAACGCCGGGTTCCAGCGGCAGATCGATACTGGCGACAAAACCGCCGTCAGGGTGATTGGCCAGAATCAGGTTGCCGCCATGGCGCTCGGCGGCGCGACGGGCGATGGCCAGGCCCAGCCCATGGCCCTGGGCAACCTGGCCGGGGGCGCGGTAGAACGGCTCGCCGAGTTGGCTCAGGTGCTCGGCTTCAACGCCGGGGCCGTGGTCACGCACGCTGATCAGAATGCGCCCGCCTTGGTGCTGGGCCTGCAATTCAATCGGTTGGCCGACGGGATTGAAGCGTTGGGCATTGCGCAGCAGGTTATCCACGGCGCGTTCGATCATGGTCGGCCAGCCTTTGAGGTGCAGGTCGGCTTCGGTGGTGAGGTGCACCATCTGGTCCGGCGCGCCGAGTTGGGCGTCCTTTTGCAGGGTCTTGAGCAGCGGGTTGAGGTCGATGTCTTCGGCGCTGGCGTTGTCGGCATCGACCCGCGCCAGTACCAGGATCTCGCTGATCAAGGCTTCCAGGCGGTCGCATTCGCGGGTCAGGCGTGGCCAGAGTTTCTCCCGCTCCTCGGGGCTCGCACGTTCGGCCAGGGCCAGGGCGATCCGCAAGCGCGCCAGCGGCGAACGCAGCTCGTGGGACACATCACGCAGCAATTGGCGCTGGCTGCCGATCAGGCTTTGCAGGCGCGCACCCATGCGGTTGAAGTCGGTAGCCAACACACCGAACTCGTCACGCCGATTGGCCAATTGCGCCAGGCTGTTTTGCTGATAAGTGGCTTGCCCCAGATCATGCACTGCGCCGCGCAGGCGGCTGAGTGGGCGGGTGATGGACAGCGTCACCAGCAGGCTGAACAGGGTCAGCACCACCAGGGCAATCGCCAGGGCACTGAACGGCCACAACAGGCTGCTACGGTGCCAGGCATCCAGCTCGGGGTGAGGAATGCGGTAGATCAACAGGTAGGTGTCGCCGGTTTTGTCGCTGGTGTACTCGGCCGTCAGCCGTCGCCAGGGTAGGTGGCCGTCCTGGCTGTCATTCTGCCGGGCCTCGAAGGCGGCGGCGCGGCGCGGGAAGGTGCCGCGCACCACCGGCTCGCCGCTTTCGTTGAGTACTTGCACGTCGATGTGGTACTGGCGTTTGCGTTGTTGCAGCAAGTCCTGGGCGGCGTCCTCGCCCTGGGCTTCGTAGAGTTGGGTCCACTCCTGCGCCAGGTTGTTGAGGCCGGGGTGGCGGCTGAGAATCCAGGCGTCCTGGTTGAGCATATGCCCGAGCAGGATCGACAAGCCGGCAACCAGGGCGATGGCCAGCCAGAAACTTGCCAGGATACGCCAGAACAATGAACGCACAGGAAACCCTCAAACAGGAAAAGCCCAGCGGCGTGAACCACTGGGCTGTAGAGATGAAGCTAGAGCATTATTGCGCTTTTTGCGCCTGCTGGGCTTTCCAGGCCTGGAATTCCTTCCACTCGGCGCGGCGCTCGGCTTGCTTCTTGACGATCTCGTCGTACTTCTTCTGTTGGTCGGGCTTGAGCACGGCACGGATATCGGCCTGGGTTTTCTGCTTGCCGGCGGCGATTTCGTCCTGCATGGCTTTCTGGTCGGCGGCCGGCAGTTTGTCCAGGTACTTCTTGACCAGGTCTTTGCGAGCGTGCCATTGGTCACCCATCAGCTTGCGGACCTGTTCGCGTTGTTCCTTGCTCAAGTCCAGTTGGCTGAACGGGCCACCTTTGCCACGCGGACCATGTTCACCACCGTGACCCGGGCCACCCATCATGTGGCCGGAAGGTTCGCCCATTGGGCCTGGGCCTTCTGGCATGGCCATGGCAACGGTAGGCAGGGCAGCGGCGAGCATCAAAGCGATAAGGGTCTTGCGCATGGTGATTCTCCTGTCTCTATTCCGGTGAGTCCGGATGTGAGTAGATTAGGGAGATCAAGGTCAGCCGCCGTCAGCAGAGGGTAAAGATTTGGTAAGGCTGCCTCTAGAGGCTGTAGTAGTACCCGCGACTGCGCAACGCGACGATGCGTGGCCGACCATCCGGGTGCGGGCCGATTTTCTTGCGCAGGTTGCTGACGTGCATGTCCAGGCTGCGATCGTAGAGTGTCAGCTTGCGGCCCAGGGCGATCTGCGCCAGTTCCTGTTTGTCCAGAGGCTCGCCGGGTTGGCGCAACAGGGCTTCGAGCAGGCGACTTTCGGAAACAGTGAGGGTGAATTCCTGCTCATCGATACTGACCACGCCGCGCACCGGGCTGAAGCACAGGTCGCCCAGTTCCAGCTGGGTCGACACCGCGGCCGGGTGGCTGCGGCGCAATACCGCGCGCAGGCGCGCCGTCAATTCGCGTGGATCGCAGGGCTTGGCCAGGTAGTCGTCGGCCCCCAGCTCCAGGCCGAGGATACGGTCCAGGGGTTCGCCCCGGGCCGAGAGCATCAGCACCGGCAACTCCGGGTGGTCGTTGCGCAATTGCTTGAGCAGTTCCAGGCCGCTGCCGTCGGGCAGCATCACATCGAGCACCACCGCCGCCGGGGCGGCCTCGGCCAATGCTCTGCGGGCGTTCAAGCCGTCGTGGCAGGCGCGCACCTGGAAACCTTCCTGGCTCAACCAACTGGTCAGCAGCTCACAGAGCTCCTGGTCATCATCTATCAGTAACAGCTCGCTCATGACTCACTCAATTTAGCCATTGTCGACGGCGACGGTGCCCACCGCTGGCGAAGATCCCACACAATAGGGCGATCAGCGCGACGGCCGCGCCGATGACGAACCACTGCTGCTGTTCGGTCAGCCAGCGGGTCAAGGCGCCGCCCTGTGTCTCTTTGAGTTGCTGGGCCAGGCGTTGGTTCTCTTGGCGCAAACGACTCAGTTGGACGCTTTCGCGGGCAGCGTCTGCGCTTTGCAGTTGCTTGCCCAGTGCTTCACGCTGGCGTTCGCTTTCTTTCAAACGTTGCTGCAACTCGGTGACCTGGGCGTCGGCACTCAAGGACAAGGGCGCGGAACCGCCGCTGTACGAGGGCTCTTCAGCGTGGGCCGTAGCCCCGATCGTTAACACTGCCAACAGACACAACTGACGTAAGCGCATCGGAACTCCTGATTCCACACGAATATTCAGAACGTTGTCGGCAGGTCACCGGGAATAATGAGCCATTGGCAGTGCGCCGAATCGATTTGGTTCGGCGCCGCCGGGCTCAAGGCAGGACTTGCTTGAACGGCTTGATCACGACTTCGGCGTACACGCCGGCCGCGACATAAGGGTCTGCCTTGGCCCAGGCCTGGGCGTCGGCCAGGGAGGCGAACTCGGCGACGATCAAGCTACCGGTGAAACCGGCTTCGCCCGGGTCATTGCTGTCTACCGCAGGATGCGGCCCAGCCAGTACGATCCGGCCTTCGGCCTGCAGTTGTTTGAGGCGCTCGACATGGGCCGGGCGCACGCTCAGGCGTTTTTCCAGCGAGTTGGCAACGTCAGTGGCAATGATGGCGTAGAGCATGTCAGTCCTCGGTTTTCGGCGTGGTAGGGGCGGTGTCATGCAGGTGACGCGACAGGTAGATACCCTGGCCGATCAGGAACAATACGGTCATGCCGAGGCTGCCGAACACTTTGAAGTCGACCCAGTAGTCCTGGAAGGTGAATGCCACGAACAGGTTGGCGGCACCGCAGAACAGGAAAAACACGATCCAGGCCACGTTCAGGCGCACCCATACCGGTTCCGGCAAGGTCAGCGCATGGCCCATGATGCGCTTGATCAGCAGGCGGTCACCGATAAAGTGACTGCCGATAAACACCAGCGCGAACAGCCAGTTGACCACCGGGGCTTTCCATTTAAGGAAGGTTTCGCTGTGGAACGCCAGGGTCAGGCCGCCGAAGACCAGGCAGGCGATGAGCGTGAGCCATTGGCTTTTTTCCAGCTTGCGCTGGGAGATGAAGATGGCGCCGTAGACCACGATGGAGCTGATGATCAGTACCGCGGTGGCGCTGTAGATGCCGCCGAACGACAGCTCGTGACCGGCGATTTCGATGACCCTGGGGTCGAGTTTGGTAACGATGAAAAACAGCAACAGCGGGATGAAGTCGATGAATTGTTTCACAGTAAGAGCCAGAAGCTGGATGTGGCGGCATAATAACAAACATCCTTGGTTGCGATAGCGCCAGCTGACTTGAGGTTACATACCCACGTGAATGTTGATTTGCACTGCCACAGCACGGCCTCCGACGGCGCCCTGGCGCCCGCGGTACTGGTTGCGCGGGCGTTTGAAAAAGGCGTGCGAGTCCTGTCGTTGACCGACC
Source organism: Pseudomonas sp. FBCC-B545 (assembly GCF_059134095.1). NCBI lineage: Bacteria > Pseudomonadati > Pseudomonadota > Gammaproteobacteria > Pseudomonadales > Pseudomonadaceae > Pseudomonas > Pseudomonas sp. FBCC-B545. Next base: position 1,329,536 of record NZ_CP101441.1, read on the forward strand.
ATGACACCCTCGAGGGCCTCGATGAAGCCCGTGACGCCGCCCATTCCCTGGGCATGCAGTTGGTCAACGGCGTGGAGTTGTCGTGCACCTGGGGCGGTGCCACCATCCATGTGCTCGGCTACGGCTTCGACCAGCATGCCCCACCCCTGGTGGCCGCCATCGCCCAATTGCACGATGGCCGCTGGCTGCGGTCCGAAGAAATAAGCCGCAAGCTCAGCCTCAAAGGCATGCCCGGTGCCCTGGACGGTGCGCGCACTATCCAGCAGGAGCTGGGCGACAGTGGCAACGCACCGGCCCGTCCGCACTTTGCCGACTGGATGGTGCGTGAAGGCTATGTCAAGGATCGCGCCGAGGCCTTTCGCAAATGGTTGGGCGCCGGCAAGTTAGGCGATGTGAAGCTGCATTGGCCGACCCTTGAAGACACCGTCGAGACCCTGCGGGCCTCCGGGGCCTGGGTCAGCCTGGCGCATCCCTGGCATTACGATTTCACCCGCAGCAAGCGTCGCAAGCTGATCAGCGACTATATTGGAGCGGGCGGCCACGCGATCGAAGTGGTCAACGGGTATCAACCTGCCGAACAGGTCGGCAGCCTGGCGATTCTTGCCCGCGAATTTGGTCTGCTGGTCAGTGCCGGCAGTGATTTCCATGGCCCAGGCGGCTGGTCCGAGATTGGCGAGTATCGCCAGGTCCCGGAAGATCTGCCGCTGTTGTGGGGGCGATTCAAGCATGACCCCATTATTGCCACCGTCTGAACAGGTAGAACACGTGAGTCAATTCTTCCAGATTCATCCGGAAAACCCGCAAGCGCGCCTGATCAAGCAGGCCGTAGAGATCATCCGCGCTGGCGGCGTGGTGATCTACCCGACTGATTCGTCCTATGCCATTGGTTGCCAGATCGGCGACAAGGGCGCGGTCGAACGCGTAAGGCGCCTGCGCCAACTGGATGACAAGCACAACTTTGCGCTGATCTGCAGCGACTTGTCCCAACTGGGGCTGTTTGCCAAGGTCGATACCGGCACCTTCCGCCTGCTCAAGGCCCACACGCCGGGGCCCTACACCTTTATTCTCAACGCCACCCGCGAAGTGCCGCGCCTGTTGCTGCACCCGAAGAAACGCACCATCGGCCTGCGTGTGCCGGAGCATCCGATAGCCCTGGCTTTGTTGGCCGAGCTGGGTGAACCGTTGATGAGCGTGTCGTTGATCCTGCCGGGTGAAACCGAGCCGCTGTATGACCCTTACGAAATGCGCCGCCTGCTGGAAAAACATGTCGACCTGATCATCGACGGCGGTTATGGCGGCAACAAGGCTTCCACGGTGATCAACCTCGCCGATGGCGAACCGGAGGTGGTGCGCGTGGGTTGCGGCGACCCGACCCCGTTCATGGTCGAGGCCTGAGTGTCGGCCGTGGAAACCGCTGACCCCCAGGCCGGCGCCCAGCAGGAACTGCCGTTTGCCATGGTGTATGGCCAGGCGGTCATGGAAATGCCCCTGGACCTGTATATCCCGCCGGATGCCCTGGAGGTGTTCCTCGAAGCCTTCGAAGGCCCGCTGGACTTGCTGCTGTACCTGATCCGCAAGCAGAACATCAATATCCTCGACATCCCGGTGGCGGAAATCACGCGCCAGTACATGGGTTATGTCGAGCTGATGCAGTCGGTGCGCCTGGAGTTGGCTGCCGAGTACCTGGTGATGGCCGCCATGCTCGCCGAGATCAAGTCGCGCATGCTGCTGCCGCGCTCGGAAACGGTGGAAGCCGAAGAGGATGACCCGCGCGCCGAGCTGATCCGCCGCCTGCAGGAATACGAGCGCTTCAAGGCCGCTGCCGAAGGCATCGACAACCTGAGCCGTGTGGGCCGCGATGTGGTGGTGCCCAAGCTCGATGCACCCGAAGCGCGTGCGCGTAAACTGCTGCCGGATGTGAGCCTGGAAGAATTGCTGATGTCCATGGCCGAAGTGCTACGCCGTGGCGATATGTTCGAAAGCCACCAGGTCAGCCGTGAAGCCCTGTCCACTCGCGAGCGTATGAGCGATGTACTGGAACGTCTCAAGGGCGGTGGGTTTGTGCCGTTTGTCGAGCTGTTCACTGCCGAAGAAGGGCGACTTGGGGTGGTGGTGACCTTTATGGCGATCCTCGAACTGGTCAAGGAGTCCTTGGTGGAGCTGGTCCAGAATGAGCCTTTTGCGGCTATCCACGTGCGGGCGCGAGCCGAATAACGAGCTGAATCGATGAATCTGACTGAACCCCGCGAACTGGCACCCTTGCTGGAGGCCTTTCTCCTGGCCTCGGGCAAACCGCAATCCCTGGAGCGCCTGTTCGAACTCTTTGAAGAAGCCGAACGCCCGGAGCCGCCGGTCTTCAAGAAAGCCCTGGAGATCCTGCGCAAGTCCTGCGACGGCCGTGCCTTTGAACTGCGCGAAGTGGCGTCGGGTTACCGCCTGCAGATCCGCGAGAAATTTTCGCCGTGGGTCGGCCGCTTGTGGGAAGAGCGCCCGCAACGTTATTCCCGGGCAATGTTGGAGACCATGGCGCTGATCGCCTATCGCCAGCCGATCACCCGGGGCGAAATCGAAGACGTGCGTGGCGTAGCGGTCAACAGTCATATCGTCAAGACCCTGCTGGAGCGCGAGTGGATCCGCATCGTCGGCTACCGTGATGTGCCGGGTAAACCGGCGATGTTCGCCACCACCAAGGTGTTCCTCGACCACTTCAACCTGAAAAACCTCGACGACCTGCCGCCCCTGGCCGAACTGCGCGAAATGGAAGCAGAGCCGGTGCTCGACTTCGACGACGCGCCGGTGCCGGCCAGCCTGCAGGAACTGGCCGACGCCAGTGCCGAGCCGGAGGAGCCAAAGGACGAGACCAGTTTCCATACGCTGTTGTTGGAGCTGGACGATATGGAGCAGGGGATCAAGACCGACTTTGACGATTTATTGCGCGATGCTGCCGACGAGCCGCAGACCGAGGTGAACGTTGAACCCGAGCCCGAAGTCGAAGAAGACATCCTCGGCGTCGCCGATGCCCGGGAAAAGCTCCTGGCCGCCGTCGCCGCCCTCGAACAACCGCCGCTGAGCGACGAAGAGGACGAAGCCCGAGCACTGGCAGAGGCCATCGAAAACGAACGCCGCCAACTCGAAGACTGATGCTGATTTAGTGTGGGAGGGGGCTTGCTCCCGATGGCGGTGTATCAGCAACATATGCAACAACTGACCCACCGCTATCGGGAGCAAGCCCCCTCCCACATTGGATCTCCATTGTCTGGATGGTCTGGATGGTCTGGGAGAAAAAATGAGTTCAACCAAAGACCCGTGCATCAGCATCTGCAAATTCAGCGACGACATCTGCGTCGGCTGCGGTCGCAGCAAGCGTGAAATCCGCGCCTGGAAGAAACTCGACAAAGTCGACAAGCGCACGGTTCTCGCCGAAGCCGAGCTGCGGTTGTTGGCCCTCGGCGCCACCGGTCGGCGGAAAAGCAAATGACTTGGGCTTTATCGACTAGTCTGTGATGCGCAACACGCGCCATGCGCGTATGATTCGCGACCCCTTGGCGACCTATTCGCCCAAGGCCCCGCTTTCAATACCCTTCAGGCCACGCCTGAATCGACCCACCGGGAGGTGCTTACGATGAATGACCAAGACCAGAACGACAGCCAGGAAATCGGCCCAGCAGGCGAAAAGCTGCAAAAGGTGCTGGCGCGTATCGGCGTGGGCTCGCGCCGCGACGTTGAAGCCTGGATCACCCAGAAGCGCATCAAGGTCAACGGCGTCGAGGCCACCCTCGGCCAGCGCGTCGACCTGCACGATGCAATCACCATCGATGGCAAGGTGATCAAGCGTGAAGAGGCTGCCGAATCGGTGCGCCGCGTGATCATGTACAACAAGCCCGATGGCGAGATCTGCACCCGTGACGACCCGGAAGGCCGTCCGACCGTGTTCGACAAGATGCCAAAGCCTAAAGAAGGCCGCTGGATCAACATCGGTCGCCTGGACATCAACACCACCGGCTTGCTGATGTTCACCACCGACGGTGAACTGGCTAACCGCCTGATGCATCCGTCCTACGAGATGGACCGTGAATACGCTGTGCGTGTACGCGGTGAAGTCGATGACGAGATGATCGAACGCCTCAAGGCCGGCGTGGTGCTGGAAGACGGCCCTGCCAAGTTCACCGATATCAAGCAGGCTCCAGGCGGTGAAGGTTTCAACCATTGGTACCACTGCGTGGTGATGGAAGGCCGCAACCGTGAAGTGCGTCGCCTGTGGGAATCCCAGGGCTTGGTGGTCAGCCGCTTGAAACGCGTGCGTTTCGGCCCGGTGTTCCTGAATTCCGACCTGCCGATGGGCCGCTGGCGCGAAATGAGCCAGTACGAAGTCGACATCCTCAGCGCCGAAGTCGGCCTGACGCCGGTCGCGATGCCGCAGATGAATGCCAAGAGCAAGGACAAGCTTGAGCGTATGCAGCGTAAATCCTCGCGCCCAGTAGCGCGTACCGAGCGCGTGGCCCGTACCCTGCGCCCGGCGCTGAATGCACCGGCCACGGGCGGTCGTATCTCCCGTGAGCCGCAGATCGAAGGTGAGCGTCGCCCTACCGCACCGTCCCGTCAGGAAGGTGAGCGTGCTCCCCGCACACCACGTCCTGCTCGTGGCGAAGCGCCAAGCGGTGGTCGCAGCAACCGTGGTGAAGCGGATCGCCCGGCCGACAGCGCCAGTACCAAGCGTCCAGCCAAGCCAGCGGCGAACAAACGCCCTGGCCCGAAACTGGTAGCCGATGAGCCATCGGGCAAGCGCCGTGGCGCACCGGCAGGCTCCGGTCAGCGTCCTGGTTTTGGTCGCAAGAAGCCGCAGTGATCTAAGGTTGCAATGCAATCAACTGTGGGAGGGGGCTTGCTCCCGATAGCGGTGTATCAGTCACGGATGTGATGACTGACATAATGCTATCGGGGGCAAGCCCCCTCCCACATTTGGATCTTCATTAGATTTGAAATGGGGCGCTCAGAAAGCAAAAGTCCCATCAAACACCGGCTTGTCATCCAGCGCCAGTACCCCACTGGCAAAGATCAAATCCAGGTGATGGCTGCCTTTCTGCCCGCCGCCCAGGCCCAGGTGCAACCCGCAATGGCGCTCCTCGAACCCGGCGTTGCGCGCATACAGATCCTTGACCCCTTCATTGGTGCCAATGCCCAACTCCTCCACGCGACGGTTGGACGGGTTGGCATTCAGGTATTTGTTGAAGTCATCCGCCAGCCCCGGCACGTCGCTGGCCACGCTGCAAATGGTCGAATTTTCGATCCACAATTCCAGCGGTGATTGCAGCACGCCGTATTTGCGCGCAAACGGAATGGTGCTGAGGAAGGTGCCGACAAACCGCACCTGGCCGTTGATGGCTTCGCTGTGGGTGGCAATTTCACCGGGGGCCAGGTCATGGTTGCCGACGCCGTTGATATTGGTCCACTTCTTGATGCTGCTCATCGGCGCTTCCAGGCGCGAGCCGTGCTTGTCGGTGAAGCTCAGTACATTGGCCTGGGACATGCGTCGGATCAGCGTGGCGTTAAGGTCGGCGATGCGCTGCGGCTCGACGCTGAAAGTGTCGTAGAAGTAATCACCATAATCCTTGAATAGCAGGGATTTCTTCCAGTGCTCGGCCATCACGCCGTGCAGGGCTCGGATAAAGTCAGGGCCTTCAGCGCGTGGATTGGGCAGGGTCGAGGAGTCGTAGAGAAACAGGTACAGGTCGCAGGCTTCGATGGCTTTGACCAGAGTGTCGCTGGGTGCCAGGTCCAGGCGTTGCAGCTGGAAGTTGAAGCGCGCCGCGCTACCGTGGGTGATTGCCTGGGCGATGGCGTCGTAGCGCTCGGTATGGCCCAGCAGCACGGTGGGACGATGCAGGCCGCTGAGGGCCGGGTGGTGTGCGAGGTAGTAGAGAAAGTGTTCGACGGCGCGGGCCTTGTCCATGACGTGTGTCCTTCTGTGCCTGGGTAAGGGGGCAGGTGCCGTGCACAGCACCTGCCGGATGCCTGCCGGGTATTAGAAAGGCCACATCGCGGTGCCGAAAGGCACAACGGCATCGGCTTGCATCATTTCAACGGCGGCCTCATGGGTCGGCGCTTCAAACCAATCGTCGAGTTGCAGTTCGGTTTCCAGGTCTTTTTCCAGTGCTTGCATGGTGTATCTCCTAGAGGACGTTGTTTGAGAACGGCTTGCCAGCGGGCTTCGCGGGCAAGTGCAAAGAACCTAGAAGAGTGTGTTTCAGAATGCAAAAAATTTATTGACACGGTTTCATTTGGATTTTTTCTTCTGTTTTTTTGCGGATTTTTTTATTCAAGCAAAACAGTGAATTGGCTGAACCGATTCTGCGGAAAATTCTCACCGACAATTTTCTGGTAGCTGACGGTAAAAGCCGGCTGTAACGTAGATTTTCCATGATGTAACGATAAGTTTACGAGTTCGCCCTGCTAATTCAGCGTGTGCCCAACGCGTAAGGAATATCTGCCAGTTTGTCGCGGGCGCTTTGCAGGCTCGGCCTGAAGCCGTCGAGCGGTGTACAATGCGCCGCGTTTTACTGTGACCCCCCTTGCGTACCCACGCAAAAGGCCAAGACCCAGGGTTTGTTCGCCCTGATCACTCCGCCTGGCCACGAGCCGGACGGGTTCGATTTCGTCACAGATAAAAACAAACAGGTGACGCATGACCGTTAGAAAGACGCTGTACTCCTGGTGCCTGCGCTGGGGTTTGAGCGGCGCTGCTTGAGTCGGTAATTCAAGGCAGCAACCTGCATTCAACATCCTCAAACCTTGCGTGAGACCCTTTTCATGAGTGGACCCCATTCTTCTTCAGGCGAGCTGAAACGCGGCCTGAAAAACCGGCATATCCAGTTGATCGCCCTCGGGGGCGCCATCGGCACCGGCCTGTTCCTCGGCTCGGCCGGGGTGCTCAAGTCCGCCGGCCCGTCGATGATCCTGGGCTATGCCATCTGCGGCTTTATCGCCTTCATGATCATGCGCCAGCTCGGCGAAATGATCGTAGAAGAACCGGTCGCCGGTTCCTTCAGCCATTTTGCCCACAAGTACTGGGGTGGCTTCGCCGGCTTTTTGTCGGGCTGGAACTGTTGGATCCTGTATATCCTGGTGGGCATGTCGGAGCTGACGGCCGTGGGCAAGTACGTGCACTACTGGTGGCCGGAGATCCCGACCTGGGTGTCTGCGGCGGCCTTCTTCGTGCTGATCAACGTGATCAACCTGGCCAACGTCAAGGTTTTCGGTGAAGCCGAGTTCTGGTTCGCCATCATCAAGGTGGCGGCCATCGTCGGCATGATCGCCCTGGGCAGCTACCTGCTGGTCAGCGGCAGCGGCGGCCCGCAAGCCTCGGTCAGCAACCTGTGGGACCACGGCGGCTTCTTCCCCCATGGTGTCGGCGGTTTGGTGATGGCCATGGCGATCATCATGTTCTCCTTCGGCGGCCTGGAAATGCTCGGCTTTACCGCGGCCGAAGCCGACCAGCCTCGTACCGTGATCCCCAAGGCGATCAATCAGGTGATCTATCGCATCCTGATTTTCTACATCGGCGCCTTGGTGGTGCTGTTGTCGCTCACACCATGGGACAGCCTGCTGGCGACCCTCAATGCGTCCGGCGATGCCTACAGCGGGAGCCCGTTCGTGCAGGTGTTCTCGATGCTGGGCAGCAACACCGCCGCGCATATCCTCAACTTCGTGGTGCTGACCGCAGCGTTATCGGTGTACAACAGTGGCACCTACTGCAACAGCCGCATGCTGCTGGGCATGGCTGAGCAGGGCGATGCGCCCAAGGCCCTGGCGAAAATCGACAAGCGCGGCGTGCCGGTGCGTTCGATCCTGGCCTCGGCGGCGATCACCCTGGTGGCGGTGCTGATGAACTACCTGATGCCCCATGACGCGCTGGAATTGCTGATGTCCCTGGTGGTGGCCACGTTGGTGATCAACTGGGCGATGATCAGCTTCTCGCACTTCAAGTTCCGCCAGCACATGAACCGCACCGGCCAGGTGCCGCTGTTCAAGGCGCTGTGGTACCCGTATGGCAACTATGTGTGCCTGGCATTCGTGGTGTTTATCCTGGTGGTCATGCTGATGATCCCGGGGATTCAGATGTCTGTGTACGCGATCCCGGTCTGGGTGGCGTTCATGGGCGTTTGCTACTGGATCAAGAACAAGCGAAGGGGGCCACAACCCTTGGATATGGCCGCTCCTGCGGTGAAGTGATCTTCCAATGCTGTTGAGCAGACCCGGCCTTGCGCCGGGTTTGTTGTTTGAGAGGATGGGCAAGGTGCATTCGCGTATCCTGGGACTCCTTCTGGAGGACCTTGTTGCTCATGCTGGTGATTTCCAACAACGTACACTTGCCCGATGCCGAGATCGAGTTGACCGCCATTCGCGCCCAAGGTGCCGGCGGGCAGAACGTCAATAAGGTCTCGAGTGCGGTGCACCTACGCTTTGATATTCCCGCGTCGTCGTTGCCTGCGTTCTACAAGGAGCGCCTGCTGGCGTTGCGCGATAGCCGTATTACCAGCGAAGGCGTGCTGGTGCTCAAGGCCCAGCAATACCGTACCCAGGAACAGAACCGCGCCGATGCGCTGGAACGTTTGGTGGAGTTGATCCAGAGTGCCACCAAGGTCGAGAAAAAGCGTCGTCCGACCAAGCCTACCCTGGGCTCGAAGAAACGCCGCCTGGAGTCCAAGACCAAGCGCGGCAGCATCAAGGCGGGGCGCGGCAAGGTCGACTTCTAGGCGTCGCGTGTTTCGCGGGCCTTGGGCGCCTGGCGGTACAGGTAGAGGCTCAGCAGCAAGCCCGCTGCAGCAGCGAGGGCGGCGAACAGGAAGATCGACGCAAAGCCAAAACCTGCCGCCACGGCGCCAGCCAGCGGCCCGGTGATGCCCAGCGACAAGTCGATAAACAGCGAATAGGCGCCCACCGCCGAGCCACGGCTGGAGGCCGGCACCAGGTTGACCGCCTCCACCCCCAGCGCCGGGAACACCAGGGAAAAGCCGAAGCCACTCAACGCCGCACCTGCCAGTGCCAGCTGGGCATCTGGCGCCAGCCACAGCAGCAGCAGGCCGAGCACTTCCACAGACAGGCAGGCAATCGCAACCCGAAAGCCGCCAATGCGGTTGATCAAGTTGCCGAACAATAAGCGTGCGCCGATAAAGCTGGCGCCGAACAGGCTCAGGGCCCACACCGCGTTGTCCCAGTGCTGGGTGCTGTAGTACAGGGTGATAAAGGTGGCGATGGTGCCAAAGCCGATTGAGCCCAACGCCAGCGCGCAACCATGGGGTAGTACCCGGCCCAGCACATTCATGAACGGCAAGCGGACGCCAGGCACAATTGGCGCCGCTTGCTTTTTCCAGGCCAGCAGCACGCCCACTACCGCCAGCAGAATGATGCTGAAGCCCATGCTCCACAGTCCGAAATGGCTGACCATCAGCACCCCCAGCGGTGCTCCGACCGCCAGCGCGCCGTAGCTGGCGATGCCGTTCCAGGAGATGACCTTGGCCGTATTCGCCGCACCGACGCGACCGATGCCCCAGCCAATCGCGCCCGAGCCCACCAGGCTTTCAGCGCTGCCCAGCACCAGTCTACCGATCAGCAGGCTGATCAGGCTGAGCGCCGGCAGGCTGGAAAACCACGCTGCCAGCAGCATGAACACCCCGCTCAATCCGCAGCCCGCCAGGCCAATCAGCACGGCGCGCTTGCTGCCCAGGTTGTCGATAATCTTGCCGGCATAGGGACGGCTCAGCAGGGTGGCCAGGTATTGCACGCTGATCACCAGCCCGGCGATCACCGCGCCATAGCCCAACTGGCTATGGACGTAGCCCGGCAAGACGGCCAGGGGAATGCCGATATTCAGGTAGCCGATAAAGGTAAACAGCACGATGGAGACAACTTGCAGCGTGACCGCCATGGGTCGCTGGGAATCTGGCATGGGAGAGGTCCACTGTCGCAGCAGGCAAAGATAGGCTGCTAATGATACCGGCGCGCAGGCCGGGCAGGGCGGGAAAAATGTAAAACGTCAGATCAACAACACATCAAGCCTGGGCAGGGGCCAACAGTTGAGTTGTTACCAGGGCCGCCAGGGCGTTTTCCTGGGTGCCGAAGCGCTTGAGCAATGCGGCCTGCTTGTCTGCACTGAGGCGGTTCCAGATTTCGACCATCTGCAAGGCAGCGTCGAGCACGGCGGCGTCCGGGGCATCGGGAAGGGTCGTGGTCATGATGAAGGTCTCGAGTGATTCAGGCAGTGTGGAAAGCGCTCAAAGGTGCGCTTTCCACACGGTCTGGTACGGCGTCAGTCCTGGCTTTCGCGGTCGACTGGTTTTGCTTCTTTGGCCTCAGGCTGCTTGTCGCTGGCCTGCTGCGGTGTTGGCTGCTCAGTTGGGTGCAGGCTTGGGAAGGGGAGATTAGGTATCTCGTGCATCGTCGTCGCTCCTCGCAAGGTCTGTTTTTTCAATCGCAGGTGATTCCGCGCTCTCAAAAAGCCTTGGCAGGATACAGCACCGTAAATGACAAAAAGACTTTTATCTCGGCGAATTCATATTTTTTCATGGTTCAAACGCAAGTGACATGAGGTCACACCCTTAGAACGGCACCTTGCCCAGGATCATGTCGCGGTACATCACAAAATCCCCCAACAAGCTGTAGAGCGGATGCTGGAAGGTCGCCGGGCGGTTCTTTTCGAAGAAAAAGTGGCCGATCCAGGCGAAGGTGTAGCCAGCGACGGGCAAGGCCAGCAAAAGAACCAGTGAGCCCCTGCCAATGGCATACGCAAGAATGCCGATCACCAAGGTGGTGCCGATAAAGTGCAGGCGCCGACAGGTGCTGTTGCCATGCTCGCTCAGGTAGTACGGGTAGAACTCGGCAAAACTGTTGAATTTCCTGACGTTTTCCACGACTGCCGGCCCTCGGGTTGTTATACCGCCCAACAGATGTTCGGCGGGGAGCTTATTTGAGTCTAGAGTCATCGGAGGTAACGGCCAGTGACAATAGATGCCATTTTAGTATCCTTGGCTTCCTGGCTACCGTTTGAGCCTGCTTTCCAATAAGAAGACGCCATGAGCGAACGAACAACTTCTGCAAGCTGGGCGATGGGGATAGTCAAGGCACTGGAAATGGACGGCCTGGATTGCCGTGCCTTGTTCAGGCAACTGGGCCTGGATTATGCGGCGCTGAATGACCCCGACGCGCGATTCCCTCAGGATGCCATGACTCGTCTGTGGCAGCGGGCGGTGGAATTGTCGGGCAACCCGGCGATTGGCCTGAACATGGGCAAGGTAGCGCGTCCTGCCTCGTTTCATGTCGCCGGTTATGCCTTGATGTCCAGCAACACCCTGGCCGAAGGCTTTATGCGACTGGTGCGCTACCAGCGCATCATCGCCGAAAGCGCTGACTTGAGCTTCCGACTCTTGCCCGAAGGCTATGCGCTGATTCTGACGGTTCATGGCGATCACCTGCCGCCGACCCGACAAAGCGCCGAAGCCTCGTTGGCGAGCGCCCTGGCCTTGTGTGGCTGGCTTACCGGTCGCACTCTGCAACCGCGCAAAGTGCTGCTGCAGGGCGATCAACCCGCGGACCTGGCGCCGTACAAACAGGCCTTTCATGCGCCTTTGCAATTCGATGCACCTTACGACGCGCTGATCTTCGAGCAAGCCGACATGGAGGCGCCACTGCCCACCGCCAACGAAGCCATGGCGCTGTTGCACGACCGCTTTGCCGGTGAATACCTGGCGCGTTTTTCCGAAAGTCGCGTGACCCACAAGGCACGGCAGGTATTGTGCCGTCTGCTGCCCCAGGGCGAACCCAAGCGCGAAGCGGTGGCCCAGACGTTGCACCTGTCCCAGCGCACCTTGCAGCGGCGTCTGCAGGAAGAGGGCACCAGCTTCCAGGCTTTGCTCGATGACACCCGTCGCGAACTGGCCGAGCAATACCTGGCACAGCCGAACATGACCTTGCTGGAAATTGCCTACCTGCTGGGTTTTGCCGACCCGAGCAACTTTTTTCGCGCGTTTCGTCGCTGGTTTGATGCTACGCCCGGCGAATACCGGGCGCGGTTGCTGGCAATGTCGGCGGTCAGTGGCGCCAGAACGCCGGAATGCACAGCACAAACACGGTAATAATCTCCAGCCGGCCCAGCAGCATGCCCAGTGACAGGATCCACTTGGCCGCATCCGGCAGGGTGGAGAAGTTGCCGGCCGGGCCAATGGTTTCGCCAAGGCCCGGGCCGACGCCGGATACGGTACTGGCGGCGCCGGTCAGGGCAGTCATCCAGTCCACGCCCAGCAGTGACAAGGCCAGGGCGATGGTGCAGATGGTAATGGCGAAGAAAAACGAAAAGGTCAGGATCGAGCGCACAATTTCTTCGTCGAGGCGATGGCCGTTGTACTTTTGCTTGATCACTGCACGTGGGTGAATCAGTTGGTTCAAGTTGGCCTTGAGCAGGATATAGGCGACCTGGAAACGAAAGATCTTGATGCCGCCCGCCGTGGAGCCCGAGCAGCCGCCGATAAAGCCCAGGTAGAAGAACAGCATCAGTGAGAAGTTACCCCAAAGGCTATAGTCCCCCAGTGCAAATCCGGTAGTCGTCATCACCGAAGTCACGTTCAGAGCCACATGGCGCAAGGCGTCTAGCCAATGCAGGTCGGTGGTCCACCAGTACCAGGTGCCGAGTACCAGCCAAGTCACGAACAACAGGCCGAGCAAGCCTTGTACCTGCTGGTCCTTGATCAGCGCCCTACGGTTGCCGCGCAATGTGGCCACATACAAGGCGAACGGCAAGCTGCCGAGGATCATCACCACCACGGCGACCCAGTGCACCGCCGGTTGTTTCCAGTGCGCCAGGGACTCATCCGACGTGGAAAACCCACCGGTGGAAATTGCCGACATCGCGTGGTTGATCGCATCGAACAAGCCCATGCCGGCCCACCAGAATGCCAGGCTGCCGAAGATGGTGATGCCCACATACGCCGCCACGATCAGCCGCGCCACCATGTGCGAGCGGGGCATGACCTTTTCCGAGCGGTCCGAGGATTCGGTCTGGAACAGGCGCATGCCACCAATGCGCAGCAGCGGCAGGATCGCCACCGCCATGCCGATAAAGCCGATACCGCCAAGCCAGTGCAACAGCGAACGCCACATCAGGATGCCCGGTGACATGCTGTCCAGGCCGCTCAATACCGTGGAGCCGGTGGCGGTGATGCCCGACATGCTTTCGAAGAACGAGTCGGTATAGCTGATGTGCTGGGTCAGCAAAAACGGCAGGGCGGCGAAGATGCACACCACCACCCAGCTGCTGACCGTCAGCAGATACATGTCCCGGGGACGCAGGTGCACGTGTTCGGGGCGACCGGGGATGACCAGGGCCAGCCCGGCGATAAAGGTGATCAGGCTGGCCCACAGGAACGAGGGCAGGTCGCTGGTGCGTTCGAAAATCACCAGGGTGGCCATCGGGATGACCATGGCGACCGCAAGGGTGATCAGGAAGATGCCGATGATGAAACCGATGATGCGTAGGGTCGGCAACGCCATGAAGTTCGCTCGGGTGGTTGGGCAGAGGCGCCATTCTACCTGCGGTGCAGGGCATGTAAACCAGAGTGCTTGAGGTTACACGGAGCAAAATGTGGGAGGGGGGCCCCCGATAGCGGTGGGTCAGTGAAGCATGTGGTTGCTGGTCCGCTGCTGTTCGGGAGCAAGCCCCTCCCACAGGGGATCTGCAGTGTTTGAAACAGGTATAAAAAAAGCGACCCGAAGGTCGCCTTTTCAACAGCGTACGGATCAGAACTCGTGATCAGCGCTGTCCGGGTTCAAGTCGCTGATGCCCAGCTTGCCCGCAGCGGCTTCGATCGAACCGGTCTGCTTGACCAGTGCGGCGATGGCGTCACGTACGATCTGGTTGCCCGCATCGTTGCCGGCGGCGATCAGTTGGTCGTAGTGCTCGCCTTTCTCGGCGTGGTCGACCATGACCTGGATTTTCGCTTCGGTCGCCGCCAGGTCAGCCTTGAGGGCCGAATCGGCTGCCGGGTCGGCCTTGGCCACCAGGGATGACAGGCTGGCACCGCTCATCTTGGTGCCGTCAACGCGAGTGTATTCGCCCAGGTAGACGTTACGGATGCCCTTGGCATCGTAGAAGTGCGAGTAGTGGGTGTTGTCGCTGAAGCAGTCCTGCTCGTCTTCCGGCGAGTTGGCTTCCAGGGATACCTTCATGCGCTCACCGGCCAGCTCGCCCAGGGACAGGCTGCCCATGCCGAACAGCATTTTGCGCAGGCCGTCGGTGGCAGGTTCCGACTCCAGAGTGGCGCGGTAGTTGTCTTCGACGTTGGGTTTCCAGTTGCCGACCATTTCTTCCAGGTCGCTGACCAGCAGTTGGGTCACGGCGCGCAGGTAAGTGCGGCGGCGCTCGTTATGACCGCCGGTTGCACCGTCACCGGTCAGGTAATCCGAGGCCGGACGGTTGCCCGCGCCAGGGCCGGTGCCGTTGAGGTCCTGGCCCCAGAGCAGGAATTCGATGGCGTGGTAGCCGGTGGCAACGTTGGCTTCGGAACCGCCCAGCTCATTGAGGCTGGCGAGTTTTTCCGGGGTGATGTCCTTGACGTCGACCTTGTCTTCGCCGACCTGGATCTCGTTATTGGCGATGATGTTGGCGTTGGCGCCTGGGTTGCCCAGGGCGTGCTCGTAGGATTTATCGACATAGTCGATCAGTCCTTCGTCCAGGGGCCAGGCGTTCACCTGGCCTTCCCAGTCGTCGATGATGGTGTTGCCGAAGCGGAACACTTCGCTCTGCAGGTAAGGTACGCGGGCGGCGATCCAGGCGGTACGGGCCGCTTTGAGGGTTTCGTCGTTCGGGTTGGCGAGGAACGTATCGACTGCGGTCTGCAGGGTCTTTGCGGTGGATTCGGCATCGCTGTACACCGCAAACACCATGTCTGCGTAGTGCGCGACCACGGCTTTGGCAGCCGCTTCGTCGACCTGGCCTGCCGGGGCAGCTGCAGGTGCGGTAGCGCTGGCGGCTGCGGGAGCTTGAGGCGCGGCGGCCTTGTCTTTACCTTCGCCGCAGCCGGCGAGAGAAATGGCAATGGCCAGCAGACTGGCGGTGGCCAGGGGCATACGAATCATGGCGAACATCCTGCTTCGGTGGTGAATAGGGCGCGCGGGGAGCGCAAAAGCTGCGACATAATGCGAAAGATTTGCATTTTGTGTAAAGGCTTATGCGTGGGAAATATTCAGTATCGTTTTTCGCGGTCAGAGACTCACTGCGTTATTGCGCTCGGACTGTTTCAAATAAGCGGCCAACTCCCGTGCCGGCAGGGGTTTGCTGTAGTGATAGCCCTGGCCCTCATGGCAGCCCTCGGAGATGATGTAGGCCTCTTGCTCGGCGGTCTCCACGCCTTCGGCAATCACCTGCATGCCCAGGCTTTTGCCCAGTTGGATAATGGCGCGCACGATCGTGGCGTCGTCGTCGTCATCCTGAAGGTCCTGGACGAAGCTCTTGTCGATCTTGATCTTGTCCAGCGGCAGGCTTTTCAGATAGCTCAGGGATGAATAACCGGTGCCGAAGTCGTCGATGGCAATCAGCGCCCCGGAGCGGCGCAGGCTCAGCAGGTGCTGCGCGGCGGTGCTGATGTCTTCCATCAGGCCGGTCTCGGTCACTTCCAGCTCCAGGCTGCGTGGTGGCAGGCGGTAGATCTGCATCAGGTTGTTGACCACCCGCGGTAACTCGGTGTGGTG
The DNA here is from genome assembly GCF_059134095.1 of Pseudomonas sp. FBCC-B545. Classification (NCBI taxonomy): domain Bacteria; kingdom Pseudomonadati; phylum Pseudomonadota; class Gammaproteobacteria; order Pseudomonadales; family Pseudomonadaceae; genus Pseudomonas; species Pseudomonas sp. FBCC-B545. The sequence goes on from NZ_CP101441.1 coordinate 1,345,271, forward strand.
CAATTGCACGGTGGACAGGTTGACGGCCATGCGCAGTTCAGTGAAGCCCAGGTCATGCCATTCGCGCAGTTGCCGGCACGCCTGGTCCAGCACCCATTCGCCAATCGGAATAATGGTGCCGTTTTGTTCCGCCAGCGGAATAAACAAATCCGGCGGTACCAGGCCGTGTTCAGGGTGGTGCCAGCGCAGCAGGGCTTCCACGCCGACCACTCGATGGTCGCGGTAGCTGATCTGCGGCTGGTACACCAAGTGGAACTGCTCACGGCCGAGGGCCTCGCGCAGGTCCTTTTCCAGTTCGCGGCGTCGGCGCATTTCGCTGTCGACACTGGCGATATAGAACTGATAGCGATTGCGCGAGCGGCTCTTGGCCAGGGTCATGGTCTGCTCGGCTTTTTGCAGCAGCTTCTCGGTAGTGTCCCCATCTTCCGGGAACAGCGTAATGCCGATGGTGGCGCGCAAGCGAATCAGGTCATGGTCGAGTGCGAATTCCGCTTCCAGGTCATCGAGAATGCTTTGCGCCAGTTCTGCGGCTTCGTAGGGCTGGTCGATATCGGCTTGTACCAGGGCGAACTGGTCGCCGCCCAGGCGGGCGAGCGTACCGAGGCGGCCGCTGTGGGCGCGCAAGCGGTCGGCCAGGGCCAGCAGCAGTTTGTCGCCGGCCTGGTAGGTAAATTGTTCATTGACGCTCTTGAAGTCATCGAGCCCCACGCACAGTACAGCTACACGTCGTTGCCGCCGGCCAGCGTCGGTGAGGATCTTGTCCAGTTGCTCCTGCAGCTTCTGGCGGTTTGGCAGGCCGGTGAGAAAGTCGTACTGGGCCATGCGCAACAGGCTCGACTCCGCTTCGTGGCGCAGGTGGGTATTGCGCTCGATGGATTCGAGCAACTGGTTGGCGGTATTTATCCACAGTCCCAGCTCGTTGCGTTCGTGCCCCTTGAGCTGAGGGATCTTGTGCTCGCTGGGGCGGTCGGGATTGATCGAGGTCAGATGCTCGATAATCCGTGACAGCGGCTTGGTCAGCAGCCAGTGATAGACCAGGTACAGCACCAGGCCCATGGCCAGCGCGCGCAGGACGCCGGAAATAAAGATGATCACCGAACTGACAATAAAGCCGTTGCCGTAGGTGGCCGTATCGAGAGTGATACTCAGGTCGCCGTAATACTCGCTATAAGGACCCTTGCCGACCAATGCAGTGGTGAATGTGCGTTCCTGGCCGAGAATCAGGTCGGTCAACCAACGGCTGGGGGACTGCTGCAAGGCGCGGCTTTTTTCCGCGAGCATGGTCTCGTTGGGGTGACCGATAGAAGCCATGCGCACCGCGTCGTCCTGGAACAGGCCCTCAATCACCTGCATGCCCATTTCGCGATCCAGGCTGTAGACGGCCTGGGTCGAGGGGTCGCGAAACATGTCGAGAATACGTTGGGCATCGCCGGCCACGGCCTGGCGTGTCTTGTAGGCATCGAAAACGATCTGCGCCACGCTCAGCGCCACGCCCACGATTAAGGCCGACAGCAGCGCAACCCGTAGCAACTTCACCGACAAGCTGTTCTTGAGTTCCAGCTTCAAAGGGGCATTCCTTGTCTCATGCGGGTGGCCTTCAATATGCCATGAGTATTGGCAATCTGATGATGGCAGTCAAAGGGACATTGGGGCCTGGGCTCAATTGAGGTTTTGGCTGGACAAACTTATAGAAGGGTAGGGGGCTCAAAGCCCGGCCAGGGGAGAAGGCGGAGGAGATCCGCCTTCGAGTTGGGGACGATTAAAAGTTGACCTGACCCTCGGGCTGTTGTTCTTCCCCACCGATCTTCGCGCCTTCACCGGCCATGTCCAGAGCTTTGTTGCAAGCGTCCATTGCGCCGTTTGCCAGGTCCAGCCCTTTATCAACAATACCCGCTACCATTGGGGCTGCACCTGCAATTCCTGCTGCCATCGAAATAGGATCCATCGTCATTCTCCACATTTGAATTAGGAGGCTTATTCCTCCTGGCGTTTGTGTGGTGAATTGTTACTGTTGAGTTCCGTGTTTCTGGCGTGTCTATCTGGCGCGCAAAAAAAAGCCCGGCAATCGCCGGGCTCTCTTCAATGCACGTGCTGCTTAGGCAGTGAAGGTCTTGCCTTCGAACTGCTCAGCCACGAACTTCCAGTTGACCAGGTTCCAGAACGCTTCCACATACTTCGGACGCACGTTGCGGTAGTCGATGTAGTAAGCGTGTTCCCACACGTCGCAGGTCAGCAGCGGGGTATCGCCGCTGGTCAGCGGGTTGCCGGCGCCGATGGTGCTGGCCAGGGCCAGGGAGCCGTCAGCCTTTTTCACCAGCCAGCCCCAGCCGGAACCGAAGGTGCCAACGGACGTCTTGGTGAATTCTTCCTTGAACTTGTCGAACGAACCGAACGCTGCGTTGATGGCTTCAGCCAATGCGCCGGTCGGTTGGCCGCCGGCGTTTGGCGCCAGGCAGTTCCAGTAGAAGGTGTGGTTCCAGACTTGAGCGGCGTTGTTGAAGATGCCGCCCGAGGAAGACTTGACGATCTCTTCCAGGGTCTTGCCTTCGAACTCGGTGCCTGGCACCAGGTTGTTCAGGTTCACGACATAGGTGTTGTGGTGCTTGTCGTGGTGGTATTCCAAGGTTTCCTTGGAGATGTGCGGCTGCAGGGCATCGTGTGCGTAGGGCAGCGGCGGCAATTCGAAAGCCATGATGATTCTCCTAATCAGGTCAGTTGCGGTGAGCGCAAGGCCGATCACGGGCGGCCAGACATGCGCCGGGGAGTTTGTACTCTTTGCGGCGCAGGAGTCCGATCATAGCACCGGGGGTGCGGCATAACCACGCAACAACTGTGTGGGATAGAGGTTCCAGAGCGTTTTGGAATATTTGTCAGGCGCTGATCAATTGATAGGCCACCGTGAACATCATCACCGCGACCAGCAAGTCCAGCAGGCGCCAGGTGGCCGGGCGTGCCAGCCAGGGCGCCAGCCACGCCGCGCCGAGCGCCAGGGTGGTGAACCACAGGAGCGACGCACTGGCTGCGCCGGCCACGTAGGCGCCCGGCTCTGTTTGTTGCGCGCCCAGGGTGCCGATCAGCAGGACGGTGTCCAGGTACACATGAGGGTTAAGCAGGGTCACCGCCAGTGCGCTCAACAGGACGGCGCGCAACGAGCGGGTCTTGAGGCTGGCTCCCTGATCCAGGCTTTGCTTCGAAAAGGCCCTGCGCAGCGCGCACGCGCCATACCAGAGCAGGAACGCCGCACCGCCCCAGCGCGCCACCGCCAGCAGTATCGGGCTTTGGGCCAGGACAGTGGCCAGGCCGAACACTCCCGCGGCCACCAGCAGCGCATCGCAGATCACGCACAAGGCCGCGACGGGCAAATGATGCTCGCGGCGCAGGCTTTGCGCGAGGACGAATGCGTTCTGCGTTCCGATTGCCATGATCAGCCCGAGGGCCACCAGCAATCCATTCATATAGCTCTGCCACATACTGAAAGATCCTTTTTAATGCTCAAACGGTGCTGGCTATGATGCGCATCGTGCCTGTATAAGAAAAACCAATATTGCTGATCGCTCATTAGAGAAACTGATGTTCGACTATAAATTGCTGTCTGCCCTGGCGGCAGTGGTGGAACAGGCCGGCTTTGAACGTGGCGCCCATGTATTGGGGTTGTCGCAGTCGGCCATCTCCCAGCGCATCAAGTTGCTGGAAGCGCGTATCGGCCAGCCGGTGCTGGTGCGCGCTTCGCCGCCGACGCCCACCGATGTCGGTCGGCGCTTGCTCAACCATGTGCAACAGGTGCGCTTGCTCGAGCGCGACCTGCAAAGCCAGGTGCCGGCCCTCGACGAGGAGGGCATGCCCGAACGCCTGCGCATCGCCCTAAATGCGGACAGCCTCGCCACCTGGTGGGCAGAGGCCGTCAGCGATTTCTGCGCCGAACAGCACTTGCTGCTGGACCTGGTGGTGGAAGACCAGACGGTTGGCCTCAAGCGCATGCGTGCCGGTGAAGTGGCCGCCTGTATCTGTGCCAGCGAGCGCCCGGTGGCCGGTGCGCGCAGCCTGTTGCTGGGCGCCATGCGGTATCGCGCGCTGGCGAGCCCGGCCTTTATTGCCCGGCATTTTCCCGAGGGCGTGCGGGCCGATCAATTGGCGCGCACGCCTGCGCTGGTGTTCGGCCCGGATGATTTCCTGCAACACCGCTACCTGGCATCCCTCGGGGTGGACGGCGGTTTCGAACACCATCTATGCCCGTCATCCGAAGGATTTATCCGCCTGACGGAAGCCAGCCTGGGCTGGGGCCTGGTGCCTGAATTGCAGGTGCGTGACCAGCTGGAAACCGGCGCATTGGTCGAGTTATTGCCAGATAAGCCCATCGACGTGCCGCTCTACTGGCATCATTGGCGCAGTGGCGGGCAACTGTTGGGCCTGTTGACTGAACATCTGGCCCAGGCGTGTGGCCAATGGTTGGTGCCGTTGGAGTAGCGGCAGGCGTCAAGGCAACAGCGATGAAAAACGAAAGAACACGGAGCACTACATGAAAATTCTGGTCACCGGCGCAAGCGGCTTCATCGGCGGGCGCTTTGCGCGCTTCGCCCTTGAGCAGGGCCTGGATGTGCGGGTCAACGGGCGGCGCGCCGAAGGTGTGGAACACCTGGTACGGCGTGGTGCCGAGTTTATCCAGGGTGATTTGAATGATGCCGACTTGGTGCGCGACCTGTGCCGCGATGTCGAAGCCGTGGTGCATTGTGCGGGCGCCGTCGGGCTGTGGGGTAAGTACCAGGACTTCCACCAGGGTAATGTGCTGGTCACCGAAAACGTGGTCGAAGCCTGCCTCAAGCAGCGTGTCGGCCGCCTGGTGCACCTGTCGTCGCCATCCATTTACTTCGATGGTCGCGATCACCTGAGGCTCACTGAAGAGCAAGTGCCCAAGCGCTTCAAGCATCCCTATGCCGCCACCAAGTACCTGGCCGAGCAGAAAGTCTTCGGAGCCCAGGAGTTTGGCCTTGAGGTGCTGGCCCTGCGCCCGCGTTTCGTTACCGGTGCCGGCGACATGAGCATCTTCCCGCGCCTGTTGAAAATGCAGCGCAAAAATCGCCTGGCTATTGTGGGGAACGGTCTGAACAAGGTCGACTTCACCAGCGTGCATAATCTCAATGAGGCGTTGCTCAGCAGCCTGCTCGCCCCCGGCTCGGCGTTAGGCAAGGCCTACAACATCAGCAACGGTGCGCCGGTGCCAGTGTGGGACGTGGTCAACTACGTGATGCGACAAATGGAGCTGCCCCAAGTGACCCGGTATCAATCCTACGGTTTGTCCTACAGCGTGGCAGCCTTGAATGAGGCATTTTGCGCCATGTGGCCGGGGCGGCCGGAGCCGGCGTTATCGCGCCTGGGCATGCAGGTAATGAACAAGGATTTCACCCTCGATATCAGCCGCGCCAGGCATTATCTCGACTACGAGCCCAAGGTCAGCCTGTGGACCGCGCTCGACGAATTCTGCAGCTGGTGGAAGGCCCAGGACTCGGGCTTCAAATAAGCTCATAACCAGCAATATATGGGGAACCGAATTCGCGGTTCCGGGTCGATCCATGCGCCGCGAGTACGGTTTATACTCCTGCCGCTCGGCTTTGCAGCCAGCCATCTCATTGATTCAGGGTAGATTCATGCGTAACGATGCAAACGATGATCTCGATAACGTTCCCACCCTGCGGGCCGACCATGGGGACGACGATGATTTCGTGCCGACGCCCGCCACGTCGGTGCGCTCGCGAGCGACGCCCGTGGTCAAGGTCAAGAGCGCCAGCACCGGCCCATTGTGGGCATTGGTCGGCGCACTGTTGATCGCCTTTGCTGGCCTCGCCTGGTGGAGCTTCCAGCAGATTTCGCTGATGGGCCAGCAGTTGGTCGCCACCCAGGAAAGCTTCGCCCGGATCAGCGAGGAAGCGGCGGGGCGCCTGCAGGCTATCTCGGGCAAGGTGGTAGCCAGCGAAGCCAACGTGAACAACGGCAGCGAAGCGTTGAAACTGCAGATCAAGCAGTTGCAGGACCAGTTGCAGGAGCAGGGCAAGCAACAGATGGGCGTTGCCGGCCAAGCTACCGAGCTGGACAGCCGCTTGGCCCAGATGACCGCCAGCACCACCGAACTGACAGCGGCGAACGCCAAGTTGCAAGGCGAGGTGCAAGCCCTGACCGATGCCGTTGCTACGCTCAAGGCGGCGCAAGGCGAGATCAAGGACCTGTCCACCGAGGTGGCGGCTTTGAAAAAGCAGGGCAACCCAAGCGCGGCCATCGCCCGCCTCGAGCAGGACGTGCTGGTACTCAAGAGCGCCCAGGAAAACCAGCCTGCCAACCTCGATGCGCCGACCAACAAGGAGTTCGATGTGTTCCGCATCCAGACCACCCGCAATATCACCACCTTGCAGAGTCAGGTGCAGAATCTTAACCAGCGCCTGAATGCACCTGCGGCGATTACTCCGTTGGGTCAATGACCACAGTTATAGGCTGTGAGTGATATCCAAATGTGGGAGGGAGCAAGTCGAATCGTCGCACCGCCCCTCCCACATTTTGGATTTTCACTTGGAGATTGATTGTCACCAAGTAGTGACATTTCTTTTCCCCTTCGTTACTTGCCCCTCCTGCGCCCTTGTTTAGACTCCGGTCATTCCACAAAAAACAATAAGGGCCACCCATGACCACCCAACCACTGCCTGCCAGCAGTTGGCTGAACGCACCTGCCCATCATGCCTGGCTTGCCGCCGAAGGCCAGCGCCTGCTGGCGTTTGCCAAGGCATCGCGGCTGCCGGACGGTTTCGGCAACCTGGACGATAAAGGCCAACTGCCGGCCAATGCCCACGCCGAAACCATGAACACCGCCCGTATGACCCACAGTTTCGCCATGGCCCATGCCATGGGGCTGCCTGGTTACGCCGAGTTGGTAGCGCATGGTGTGACGGCCCTCAGCGGCCCGCTGCGCGACAGTGAGCACGGTGGCTGGTTTGCCGCACCTAAAGCCCTTGATGGCAACACCGGCAAGGCTGCTTACCTGCATGCCTTCGTCGCCCTGGCCGCCAGCTCTGCCGCAGTGGCCGGCGCGCCCGGCGCGCAGGCCTTATTGAACGACGCCATCCATATCATCGACCAGTTCTTCTGGAACGAGGAGGAGGGCGTCATGCTCGAATCCTTCGCCCAGGACTGGAGCGGCGTCGAAGCCTATCGCGGCGCCAACAGCAACATGCACGCGACGGAAGCCTTTCTGGCCCTGGCCGACGTCACCGCAGATACCCGTTGGCTGGACCGCGCGCTGCGCATCGTCGAACGGGTGATCCATACCCACGCCGCCGGCAGCCAGTTCATGGTGATCGAGCATTTCGACGCGCAGTGGAAGCCGCTGCCGGGCTACAACCAGGACAACCCCGCCGATGGCTTTCGCCCTTATGGCATCACCCCTGGCCACGGTTTCGAATGGGCCCGGCTGGTGTTGCACCTTGAAGCCTCGCGCTTGCAGGCAGGGCTCAGCACGCCAGACTGGCTGGTAAGCGACGCGAAAAACCTGTTTGCCAGTGCCTGTGAATACGCCTGGGCGGTGGATGGCGCTGCCGGCATCGTCTACACCCTGGACTGGGACCATCGCCCGGTGGTGCGCGAGCGTCTGCACTGGACCCACGCCGAAGCCAGCGCCGCCGCGCAAGCCTTGCTCAAGCGTACCGGCGAGCTGCATTACGAGACCTGGTACCGGCGATTCTGGGAGTTTTGCGAAACCCACTTTATCGACCGCATCAACGGCAGCTGGCACCACGAGCTCAGCCCCCACAACCAGCCCAGCAGCAAGATCTGGGGTGGCAAACCGGACCTGTACCATGCCTGGCAAGCGGTGATGCTGCCGGCGCTACCCTTGTCACCCAGCATGACCAGCGCTTTAGCTCAGGGTGGTTATGTCACCAAGTGGTGACATTTGTACGTCCCTTTGTTACCTGCACCCTGGAAATCCATGTTTAAACTCCGTGCAGCGCAAGCTCTAGACTTGCATGCATAACAACAAGAAAAGGTACTCAGATGAACGCGATTAATCGCCTCGCCGTCGCTATTTCCATTGCCTCGTTGTTTCCCCTCAGTGCACTTGCCGCCGACTCCAAGGGTACGGTTGAAGTGGTGCATTGGTGGACCTCAGGCGGTGAGAAAGCGGCTGTGGATGTGCTGAAGGCCCAAGTTGAGAAAGACGGCTTCACCTGGAAAGACGGTGCCGTAGCAGGTGGCGGTGGTGCCACCGCGATGACCGTGCTGAAAAGCCGTGCGGTCGCCGGCAACCCACCAGGTGTTGCCCAGATCAAGGGGCCCGACATCCAGGAATGGGCGTCCACTGGCCTGCTCGACACCGACGTGCTCAAGGACGTCGCCAAAGCAGAAAAATGGGATTCTTTGCTCGACAAGAAAGTCTCCGACACCGTCAAGTACGACGGTGACTACGTTGCCGTACCGGTCAACATCCACCGCGTGAACTGGCTGTGGATCAACCCGGAAGTCTTCAAGAAAGCCGGTATCACCAAGAACCCCACCACCCTCGAAGAATTCTACGCAGCCGGCGACAAGCTCAAGGCCGCGGGTTTCATTGCGCTCGCCCACGGTGGCCAGCCTTGGCAGGACAGCACCGTGTTCGAAGCGGTGGTGCTGTCGGTGATGGGCGCCGATGGCTACAAGAAAGCCCTGGTCGACCTGGATAACGGCGCACTGACTGGCCCGGAAATGGTCAAGGCCCTCACCGAACTGAAGAAAGTCGCGACCTACATGGACGTCGACGGCAAAGGCCAGGACTGGAACCTCGAGGCCGGCAAGGTCATCAACGGCAAGGCCGGCATGCAGATCATGGGTGACTGGGCCAAGTCCGAGTGGACTGCGGCCAAGAAAGTCGCCGGCAAGGACTACGAGTGCGTAGCCTTCCCGGGCACCGACAAAGCCTTCACCTACAACATCGACTCCCTGGCGGTGTTCAAGCAGAAAGACAAAGGCACTGCCGCGGGTCAGCAGGACATCGCCAAAGTCGTGCTGGGTGAGAACTTCCAGAAGGTGTTCAGCATCAACAAGGGCTCGATCCCTGTGCGTAACGACATGCTGAACAAAATGGATTCCTACGGTTTTGATTCCTGCGCCCAGACCGCCGCCAAGGACTTCCTGGCCGATGCCAAGACCGGTGGCCTGCAGCCAAGCATGGCGCACAACATGGCCACTACCCTGGCGGTGCAAGGTGCGTTCTTTGACGTAGTGACCAACTACATCAACGACCCGAAAGCCGACCCGGCCGACACCGCCAAGAAGCTTGGCGCGGCGATCAAGTCGGCCAAGTAACGCAGCTATCTGTAGGAGCGAGCTTGCTCGCGAAAAACTCAAGGTCACCGCGTTCATCCTGTATGCACGCGCTATCGTTGAAGTCCTTCGCGAGCAAGCTCGCTCCTACAGGGTTCGGTCTACCTGTTAGTTCTTTTTCCCTGTACTGGATTTCCCCATGAGTTCTGTTGCTGTGTTCAGCAAGGCCTCGCCGTTCGATGCACTGCAACGCTGGCTGCCCAAACTGGTGCTGGCGCCGAGCATGTTCATCGTGTTGGTGGGCTTTTATGGCTACATCCTGTGGACGTTCGTGCTGTCGTTCACCACCTCCACGTTCCTGCCCAGCTACAAGTGGGCGGGCCTGGCGCAGTATGAGCGGTTGTTCGACAACGACCGCTGGTGGGTCGCGAGCAAGAACCTGGCCGTGTTCGGCGGCATGTTCATTGGCATCACCCTGGTGATCGGGGTGACGCTGGCGATTTTCCTCGACCAGAAAATCCGCCGTGAAGGCTTCATCCGTACCATTTACCTGTACCCGATGGCGCTCTCGATGATCGTCACCGGTACCGCCTGGAAATGGCTGCTCAACCCGGGCATGGGCCTGGACAAACTCCTGCGCGATTGGGGCTGGGAAGGCTTCCGTCTCGATTGGCTGATCGACCCGGACCGCGTGGTCTATTGCCTGGTGATTGCTGCCGTGTGGCAAGCTTCCGGTTTCATCATGGCGATGTTCCTGGCCGGCCTGCGCGGCGTCGACCAGTCGATCATCCGCGCCGCTCAGATCGACGGTGCCAGCCTGCCGCGTATCTACTGGAGCGTGGTGCTGCCCAGCCTGCGTCCGGTGTTTTTCAGTGCGGTAATGATCCTGGCGCACATTGCGATCAAGAGCTTTGACCTGGTGGCCGCCATGACTGCCGGCGGCCCGGGTTATTCGTCCGACCTGCCGGCGATGTTCATGTACTCGTTCACCTTCAGTCGTGGCCAGATGGGCATGGGCTCGGCCAGTGCAATCCTGATGCTCGGTGCGATCCTCGCGATCATCGTGCCGTACCTGTATTCCGAGCTGAGGACCAAGCGTAATGACTAGTCTCGTTGCCAAACCTGCCATCAGCCTGAGCCGCATCGCGATCTACGCGGTGCTGATCCTGGCGGTGCTGCTGTACCTGGTACCGCTGGTGGTGATGCTGCTCACCAGCTTCAAGACCCCGGAAGACATCAGCACCGGCAACCTGCTGAGCTGGCCGACCGTGGTCAGCGGCATCGGCTGGGTCAAGGCCTGGGCCACCGTGGATGGCTACTTCTGGAACTCGATCAAGATCACCGTGCCGGCGGTACTGATTTCCACCGCCATCGGTGCCTTGAACGGCTATGTGCTGTCGTTCTGGCGTTTCCGGGGCTCGCAGTTGTTCTTCGGGCTGTTGCTGTTCGGCTGCTTCCTGCCATTCCAGACCGTGCTGCTGCCGGCGTCGTTCACCCTCGGCAAGATGGGCCTGGCCAGCACTACCACCGGCCTGGTGTTTGTGCACGTGGTCTACGGCCTGGCGTTCACCACGCTGTTTTTCCGTAACTACTACGTGAGCATTCCGGATGCACTGATCAAGGCCGCACGCCTGGATGGCGCGGGGTTCTTCACTATCTTCCGCCAGATCATCCTGCCGATGTCGACGCCGATCATCATGGTCTGCCTGATCTGGCAGTTCACCCAGATATGGAACGACTTCCTGTTCGGCGTGGTGTTCTCCAGCGGCGACTCCCAGCCCATTACGGTGGCGCTGAACAACCTGGTCAATACCAGCACCGGGGCCAAGGAATATAACGTGGATATGGCGGCGGCGATGATCGCCGGGCTGCCGACCCTGCTGGTCTATGTGATCGCAGGCAAGTATTTCGTGCGCGGCCTTACGGCCGGCGCGGTCAAGGGGTAATCATGGCTACGCTTGAACTTCGCAATGTAAACAAGACCTATGGCGCCGGCCTGCCCGACACCTTGAAGAACATCGAACTGTCGATCAAGGAAGGCGAGTTCCTGATCCTGGTCGGCCCGTCGGGTTGCGGCAAATCCACGCTGATGAACTGCATCGCCGGCCTTGAGACCATCAGCGGCGGCGCGATCATGATCGGCGACCAGGACGTCAGCGGCATGAGCCCCAAGGACCGTGACATCGCCATGGTGTTCCAGTCCTACGCGTTGTACCCGACCATGAGCGTGCGCGAGAACATCGAGTTCGGCCTGAAAATCCGCAAGATGCCCCAGGCCGATATCGATACCGAAGTAGCACGGGTGGCCAAGCTGTTGCAGATCGAACACCTGCTCAACCGCAAGCCCGGCCAGTTGTCCGGCGGCCAGCAACAGCGTGTGGCCATGGGCCGTGCCCTGGCGCGTCGGCCGAAGATCTACCTGTTCGACGAACCACTGTCCAACCTCGACGCCAAGCTGCGCGTCGAGATGCGCACCGAAATGAAACTGATGCACCAGCGCCTGAAAACCACCACCGTCTATGTCACCCACGATCAGATCGAAGCGATGACCCTGGGCGACAAAGTGGCGGTAATGAAGGATGGCATCATCCAGCAGTTCGGTACGCCGAAAGAGATCTACAACAACCCTGCCAACCAGTTCGTGGCGAGTTTTATCGGTTCGCCGCCGATGAACTTCGTGCCTCTGCGCCTGCAACGCAAGGACGGCCGCCTGGTGGCGCTGCTCGACAGCGGCCAGGCCCGTTGCGAGCTGGCGCTTAACATGACGGACGCCGGCCTTGAGGACCGCGATGTGATCCTGGGCCTGCGCCCGGAGCAAATCATGTTGGCGGCGGGCGAGGGCAACAGCGCATCGAGCATTCGTGCCGAAGTCCAGGTCACCGAGCCGACCGGCCCGGACACCCTGGTATTCGTGCAGCTCAACGACACCAAGGTCTGCTGCCGCCTGGCGCCGGACGTGGCGCCGCAGGTAGGCGAGACCCTGACCCTGCAATTCGACCCGGCCAAGGTGTTGCTGTTTGACGCCAAGACCGGTGAGCGACTGGGTACCGCTGCTTCACTGCCGGCACAGGGGCATGCCGACAACGTGGCCCAGTTCAAGGGTCGCTGAAGCAGATAAGCAGTTGTTTTAGTTAAAAAATGTAACCCGCGTTAGATAAAAACAGTTTAATAACAATAAAGACGAGGATGTAGGGATGAAAAAGCAACACAACAACACTCGGCTGATCTGCCAACTGTCAGCAGCAGCAGCCCTTGTATTGTCCGCCAATGCGATGGCGGCCGATGCGTTCAGCGCCGATTCCAAGTGGATGACCGGCGATTGGGGTGGTGAGCGTACCAAGCTGATCGAGCAAGGTATCGACATCAAGGCCGACTACGTTGGGGAAATGGGCTACAACGCCCACGGCGGCTACAACGACGACAAGACCGGTCGCTACTCTGACCAGTTCGGTCTGGGCGTGGCACTGGACCTGCAAAAACTGTGGGGCTGGGATAACACCCAGGCCAAGATCCAGTTGACCAATCGTAATGGCCAGAACATCTCCAATGACCGTATTGGTGACCCGCGTGCCGGCACCTTGAGCTCTTCCCAGGAAGTCTACGGTCGTGGCCACATGGTACGTCTGACCCAGTTCTGGATTCAGCACCAGATGTTCGACAACAAGTTGGACGTGAAACTCGGCTACTTTGGTGAAGGCGAAGACTTCAACACCTTCCCGTGCGACTTCCAGAACCTGTCGTTCTGTGGCTCCCAGGTGGGTAACTACGTCAACACCTGGTACAACTGGCCGGTTGCCCAGGCCGCGATCCGCGTGAAGTACAACATCACGCCTGAGCTGTATGCGCAAATCGGCGCCTACAACCAGAACCCATCGCAGCTGGAGCACGGCAACGGCTTCAAACTAAGCGGTAGCGGTACCAAGGGTACTGTGATTCCGGTGGAGTTGGTCTGGTCGCCGAAGGTTAATAACCTGCCGGGCGAATACCGTGTGGGCTTCTACAAGAGCGCCGCCGATGCCCCGGATGTCCGTGAAGACGTCAACGGCGGCGATGCTGTCCTTTCTGGCGCAGACTTCCGTACCCGTAGCAGCAAGAAAGGTTACTGGTTCGTTGCGCAACAGCAACTGACCACGCATAACGGCGACGCTTCCCGTGGCTTGAACATCGCTGCCAACGCGACCTTCCACGACAAGGAAACCAACCTGGTCGACAACTACCAGTCGTTGATGCTGGTGTACAAGGGCCCATTCGACGCGCGTCCAAAAGATGATGTCGGCATTGGCGTCGCTCGCCTGCATGTCAACGATGACGTGAAGAAGAACTCTGAGCTGCTCAACGCCGCCAATGGTGTGAGCGACTATGACAATCCGCTGTACACGCCCATTCGTGAGACCGAGTACAACGTCGAACTCAACTACGGTTTCCATGTCACCAACTGGCTGACCGTGCGTCCTAACCTGCAATACGTGGTCCAGCCTGGCGGCGTGGATAAAGTCGACAATGCTCTGGTCGCTGGCCTGAAAATTCAGTCTACGTTCTAACGCTGTTGCGATAAGCTCCTCTCTCTGTGCGCATTTGCGGGTAGCCATGGCTATCCGCTTTTTTTTGGGTTGCACTGTGATATTCGGGACCTGGGCACATGCATGAGCAACCGCTGCAACGCTTTTTCAAATCCCTGCGCGAACGTCCAGTGTTCGCCTGGGAGCGCTTTCAGATGCGCGACGTGTTGGTGATCGACCATCCCCTGTGCCAGGCAGTGTTCAGTCGCCAGGGCGCGCAATTGCTGCACTTTCAACCCTCGGGCCAGAAGCCCTGGCTGTGGTGCGCCGCCAAATGGCCGCAAGTCGGTGCCATTCGTGGTGGCGTACCGGTGTGCTGGCCCTGGTATGGCCGCCATCCCAGCGAAAACGCCTGGCCTTCCCATGGTTGGGCGCGCTTGATCGACTGGAAGCTGCTCGACAGCAGCACCGACGACGACGGCGTGCGCCTGCACTGGCAATTGCAGCTGTGTGACTGGCAGGTGGACTTGCGCGCGCACCTGGGCGAGACCCTGGACCTGCGCCTGAGCACCGAGCACCAGGACGAACTGCCGTGCCAGTTGAGCCATGCATTGCACGCTTACTGGCGTATTGGTCACGTTGATGAGGTAGCGCTGTCTGGGCTTGATGGAGCGCAGGGCTACGACCAGCTCAATCGCCAGGTTTGCCAGCAGGAAGGCGAGCTAAGGGTCGATGGCGGTTGCCAGCGGGTGTTCCAGCATGAGGGCGAATTGCAGCTCAAGGATCATGCCTGGCAGCGCGAACTGTGCATCGACACCGGCGACAGCGCCGACACGGTGGTGTGGCATCCGGGTAGCCGGCCGCTGTTGGGCGTGAGCTTTAACGAGGCGTCGGGGTTTGTGTGCGTGGAATCGGCGATGGCCGGGGCCAGCCTGGCGCCGGGGGAGAGGGCGCATTTGAGTTTGCAGGCCAGGGCTGGGGTTTAGGTGTATGGCTGAGGGCCCTATCGGGAGCAAGCCCCCTCCCACAGTTTGATTTGTGAATACCTTCAAATGTGGGAGGGGGCTTGCTCCCGATGAGGCCAGTACAGCCAACACAAGTCCAGGCCTAGTTGAACTCATCCCCCACCGGATACCGGCTGTCATTCAAGCTCTCTTTGATCTTGCGCAAATGTGGCTGGAAATCCACCCCGCGGCGCAGGGTCATGCCGGTCGCCAGCACATCCAGCACTGTCAACTGGATAATCCGCGAAGTCATCGGCATATAGATGTCGGTATCTTCGGGCAAGGGGATGTTCAGGCTCACTGTACTGGCCTTGGCCAGCGGCGAGTTCTCGGCGGTGACGCCCAGTACTGAAGCACCGTTTTCGCGGGCAATACGCGCTACTTCCACCAGCTCGCGAGTACGTCCGGTGTAGGAAATGATCACGAACAACTCACCGGTGTGGGCCACCGAAGCGATCATGCGCTGCATCAGCACATCCGCATGAGCGGTCACCGCCAGGTTGAAACGGAAAAACTTGTGCAGCGCATCCATCGCCACCGGTGCCGAGGCCCCGAGTCCGAAGAAGTGGATCTGCCGCGCCTGGATCAACAAGTCCACCGCCTTGCTGATCAGGGCCGGGTCGAGGGCCTGGCAGGCGCTGTCCAGGGAGGCAATGGCGCTGCCAAAGATCTTCTGGGTGTAGGCTTCGGGGTTATCATCAGCCTCCACGGCCCGGCTGACATACGCGGCGCCGCTGGCCAGGCTTTGCGCCAGCTGCAATTTAAGTTCAGGGTAACCGCTGACACCGAACGAACGGCAGAAGCGGTTGACCGTCGGTTCACTGACCGAGGCGGCCTGGGCGAGTGCGGCGATCGAGAAGCGTGTGGCCTGCTGCGGGTTAAGCAGGATGACTTCAGCGACTTTGCGCTCGGCCTTGTTCAATTCTTCGAGGCGGTTCCGGATCTGTTCCAGAAGATTTCGCACGCGGTCCATTCAGTCTTTCCTTCGGGCGACGATGCAAATAAGGGGCAATGACCAATCGATGAGTGGTCCTTTGCGGTGGCCTATCCTACTGAGGGTAGCTGAACACCACCACTCGGAATGCGTATTTCGGGAAAATGTTGTGGTTATTACTACATTTTTCCTTGAGTGATGCCTTGAAAAAAGGTATTTGTAGCTTAACTTGATAAAAGAACAAACATCATGCCTTCGATAACCGTAGAACCCTGCACCTTTGCCCTGTTTGGCGCCTTGGGTGATCTGGCGCTGCGCAAGTTATTTCCTGCTCTCTATCAACTCGATGGCGCCGGGTTGCTGCACGATGACACGCGCATCCTGGCCCTGGCCCGTGAAGCCGGCAGCGAGCAGCAACACTTGGCCCATATCGAAACACAATTGCGTAAATACGTCGGCAAGGAACTCGACGAAGCCGTGACCACACGCTTCCTCGCACGCCTGGCCTATGTGCATGTCGACTTCATGAAGGCTGACGACTATGTCGCCCTGGCCGAGAACGTCGGCAGCGAACAACGCCTGATTGCCTATTTCGCCACCCCGGCGGCGGTGTACGGCGCGATCTGCGAGAACCTGGCCAAGGTCGGCCTGGCGGACAACACCCGTGTGGTGCTGGAAAAGCCCATCGGTTCGGACCTGGAGTCCTCGCGCAAGGTCAACGACGCCGTGGCGCAGTTTTTCCCGGAAAACCGCACCTACCGTATCGACCACTACCTGGGCAAAGAGACCGTCCAGAACCTGATCGCCCTGCGTTTCGCCAACAGCCTGTTCGAAACCCAGTGGAACCAGAACTACATCTCCCACGTGGAAATTACCGTGGCCGAGCAGGTCGGCATCGAAGGCCGTTGGGGTTACTTCGACAAGGCCGGCCAGCTGCGTGACATGATCCAGAACCACTTGTTGCAACTGCTTTGCCTGATTGCCATGGACCCGCCCGCCGACCTGTCCGCCGACAGCATTCGTGACGAGAAGGTCAAGGTGCTCAAGGCCCTGGCGCCGATCAGCCCCGAGGGCCTGACCACCCAGGTGGTGCGCGGCCAATACATCGCCGGCTACAGTGCCGGCAAAGCCGTGCCGGGCTACCTGGAAGAAGACAATTCCAACACCCAGAGCGACACCGAGACTTTCGTCGCCCTGCGTGCCGATATACGTAACTGGCGTTGGGCCGGGGTGCCGTTCTATCTGCGCACCGGCAAGCGCATGCCGCAAAAGCTGTCGCAGATCGTCATCCACTTCAAGGAACCGTCCCACTACATCTTCGCTCCCGAGCAGCGCCTGCAGATCAGCAACAAGCTGATAATCCGCCTGCAGCCGGACGAAGGCATTTCCTTACGAGTGATGACCAAGGAGCAGGGCCTGGACAAGGGCATGCAACTGCGCAGCGGGCCACTGCAACTGAATTTTTCCGACACCTATCGCAGCGCACGGATCCCCGATGCCTACGAGCGTTTGCTGTTGGAAGTAATGCGCGGCAATCAGAACCTGTTTGTTCGCAAAGATGAAATCGAAGCCGCGTGGAAGTGGTGCGACCAGTTGATCGCCGGCTGGAAGAAGTCCGGCGATGCGCCCAAGCCTTATGCGGCAGGGTCCTGGGGGCCGATGAGCTCGATTGCACTGATCACGCGGGATGGGAGGTCGTGGTATGGCGATATCTGAATTGAAACTGCCTCAGGGCGTGACTGCCCATGAGTACCGTACGCCCGCGCTGCTGGCCGATGGCCTGGCCAATGACGTGGCCGAACAGCTGCGCGCAGCCATCAGTGCCCGTGGCGAGGCGACCTTGGTGGTGTCCGGTGGCCGCAGCCCCGTGGCGTTTTTCCAGAACCTGGCCAAGCAGGGCCTGGACTGGTCCAGGGTCACCATCACCCTGGCTGATGAACGCTGGGTGCCGGTAGAGCACGCCGACAGCAACGCCGGCCTGTTAAAGCAGCACCTGCTGCAAGGCCCGGCGGCCAAGGCCAGGTTCCTCAGCCTGTACAGCGCTGCCGCTAATCTTGAAGACGCTGCCGAGCAGGCTGATCGCTTGCTGGCCGAACTGCCGTCCATTGATGTGCTGGTGTTGGGCATGGGTGATGACGGCCACACCGCATCGTTGTTCCCCAACAGCCCGAACCTGGGTGAGGCGCTTAAGGCCGACGGAACCCGCCGTTGCTGGCCGATGCTGGCGCCCACCGTGCCACATCAGCGCCTGACCATGAGTCGCGCCTTGCTGGCCACGGCCAACTACACCGTGCTGTCGATTTCCGGCAGTTCGAAATTGACCACCTTGAGCGCCGCCCTGGCCAGTGACGATGTTGCTGCCATGCCGATTCGCGCGTTTTTGCAACCTACTCTAGAGATTTACTGGTGCCCATGAGCCAAGGATCAGCCGCTATGAAAAGCCCTCAACCGACCGTGTCCATGGCGGATAAAGTTGCCTTGATCGACAGCCTCTGCGCCAAGGCGCGGATCCTGCCGGTGATCACCATTGCCCGCGAACAGGACATCCTGCCGCTGGCCGACGCCCTGGCAGCTGGCGGTTTGACCGCATTGGAAGTGACCTTGCGTTCGGAGTTCGGCCTCAAGGCCATTCAGGTCTTGCGTGAGCAGCGTCCCGAGCTGTGCACCGGCGCCGGCACCGTGCTTGACCGCCATATGCTCGAAGCGGCTGAAGTGGCCGGCTCGCAATTTATCGTTACCCCCGGCATCACCCGCGACCTGCTGGAAGCCTCGGTACACAGCCCGATCCCGCTGCTGCCTGGGATCAGCAACGCTTCGGGCATCATGGAAGGCTACGGCCTGGGTTATCGCCGCTTCAAGCTGTTTCCGGCCGAAGTCAGCGGCGGCGTCGCGGCCATCAAGGCCCTTGGCGGCCCGTTTGGCGAAGTGAAGTTCTGCCCGACCGGCGGCGTCGGCCCCGCCAACATCAAGAGCTACATGGCGTTGAAAAATGTGATGTGCGTGGGCGGTAGCTGGATGCTTGACCCTGAGTGGATCAAGAACGGCGACTGGGCGCGTATCCAGGAAGTCACCGCCGAGGCGCTGGCGCTGCTGGATTGAGTTGATTTACCGAATCGTTGTTGCTGTGCTTTAACGGCATTTTTGCGGTGCACTTGGTCGGTGCGCCGCTTTTTTTTGCCCGTAGAAAATCTTCAGGCTCACCGAAAAACTGTGGGAGGGGGCTTGCTCCCGATAGCGGTAGATCAGCCACTGCGTCTGGTAACTGACACACCGCAATCGGGAGCAAGCCCCCTCCCACAGTTTAATCTTTGCTTAGCTCGGTAATGGCGTTGACCAGTACGCCGATATCCGCTGCCGACGTCACCAACCCCGGCGTCACCCGGATACAGGTGCCAAACGCGGCCCCCATGCGCGTGGTGACAAACAGGTCGTGTTCCTTGAGCAACCTATCCACCATCACTTGCTGATCCCGCCCGATGAACTTGAACGCTGTGATCCCGCAATACAGTCGCGGATCATCCGACGTCAGCACTTCGATCCCCGGCAATGGCCTTACCTGGCTTACCCACAGATCGCGCAGGTAATTTACCCGTGCGCCTTTGCTCGCAGCGCCACCCAATTGTCGATGTTCTTCGAACACTAAAGGCAAGGTCATCAGCGCGGGAAAATTCGGTGTGCTGTAGGACGTACGCGCGCGCACATCAGTGGCCGGATAGTGAAACTCGCCCATGTCCGGATCTATATCGGCCAGGCGCTCCGGGGCGATATACATAAAGCCCAGGGTCAGCGGCGCGCCGATCCATTTATGCAGGTTGAAACCGGCGAATTGAATGCCCAGTTCGGCCAGATTGAACTCGATCTGGCCCAGCGCGTGGGCGCCGTCGAGGATCACATCGATAGCCTGTTCTCGTGCAGCCTTGGCAATGGCTGCAACGGGCATTACCAGGCCAGTGCGATGGGTGACATGGGTCAGGGCCATCAGCTTGATGCGCGGGTACTGCACGAACGCGTCGCGATAAGTCTGCACCAGGCTGTCGAAACTGGCCGGGTGAGCGTGTGATATCTCAATCACTTCCACGCCGCGAACGCTTGCAAGCCAGCGCATCGCCCCCTTGACCGTGTCGTACTCCAAATCACTGATCAATACCTGATCGCCCGGTTGCAGGCGGTTGTAGTTGCGGATCAGCGACTGCAAGGCTTCGGTGGCGTTGCGGGTGAAGGCGAGCGCCTGCGGATCGACATTGATCAGTTCGGCCAACTGGCGGCGGATCTGGATATTTTCACCCTGCTCAAAGCGCTGGCGCACATACACCGAGTTGCTGCGGTTGATATAGCTGATGTGTTCAAGGTACTGCGCCTGTACTGCACGGCTCATGCGCCCGAAATAACCGTTTTCCAGGTTGATCGGCCCAGGCTCCAAGTCAAAGCGCTCGGCGATGGCGCGCCAGTGGGGTTCGTTATCAGCATTCCTTGGCATGGCGAGTCTCTTAATGGCGGGGGGCGGGTTTACCGTGTTTAACGCGTAGCGGTTCGAGCAATTCAGACAAGCCGTTGTGATCGATTTCCTGCATCAGGGCCAGCAAACCGCCTAATTCACCGTGGGGAAACCCTTCACGGGCGAACCAGTTCAGGTAAGGGCCAGGCAGGTCAGCGATGATCCGGCCCTTGTATTTTCCGAAGGGCATTTCGCGGGTGATCAGCAATTCGAGTTTTTCGGGGTTCATGAGCTTCGTGCGATTGAGGCGAGGTCTTCGAAAATACAGGCATTCTGCATGAAGGCCAAATGACAGATCATGCAAATAACGTCAATACAGATGGTTCAATAAATCGTAACTTATTGAAATTTAAGGTTATTTTTGTTTTTAAAAACCTGGCACGGGCGCTGCAATAACAAGACAACCTTCTAACCCGTATAAGGAATTGAAAAATGACTGACATCAATAAAGAATCGATCTCCGTACTGAACGACCTGATCGAGACCAGCATCGACGGCCAAAAGGGTTTCAAGGAATGCGCTGAAGATATCAAGCATCCAGAACTCAAGGCTCTGTTCGCCAAGCGTTCTGCCGACTGCGCAACGGCGGCCGCAGAGCTGAAAACAGCCGTGCGTGCCCTGGGCGGCGATCCAGAGGATTCCGGCAGCATGGCCGGCGCCCTGCACCGTGGCTGGGTCGACGTGAAGTCGATGGTCACCGGCAAGGACGAAGAGGCTGTGCTGAACGAAGCTGAGCGCGGTGAAGACCACGCACTGAAGGCTTACCGTGAAGCGATCGAGAAGATCAACAAGCACAACCTGCTGGGCATTCGTGACCTGGTAGAGCGTCAGTACCATGGCGTACAGCGCAACCACGATCAGGTGAAGGCCCTGCGTAACCAGGCTCGCGCTCAGTCGTAAGACCTGCACTGTAGTAACTGTGGGAGGGGGCTTGCTCCCGATAGCGATGAATCAGTCGACCTATTCAGTGACTGACTCACCGCCATCGGGGGCAAGCCCCCTCCCACATTTTGCATTGAGTGACTTTTAAGGTTGCGCTTAGCCTCAGCCGATGCTGATCGGCGGCAACTCAGTCAGGGTCACAATCTGTTGCTTGCGCGGCGCCAGGATCTCTGCCTCGCCATCCACCACCAGCTCATCACGCTGGTTGAACACCCGCGTGGCAATGCGCACACGGAACTTCGGCAGCTTTTCGAGAATTTCCAGGCGCACGGTGAGGGTGTCGCCAATCTTGACCGGCTTCTGGAAGGTCATCTGCTGACCGATGTAGATAGTGCCCGGCCCAGGCAGCTCGCAGGCTACGGCTGCACTGATCAACGCGCCGCTGAACATGCCGTGGGCAATACGCTCCTTGAACATGGTCGCCTTGGCGTATTCGGCATCCAGGTGCACGGGGTTGTGATCGCCGGACATGGCAGCGAACAGCTGGATATCGCGCTCTTCTACCAACTTGCTGTAGCTGGCCGTCTGGCCGACTTCGAGGGCTTCATACGGGGTGTTGGTTACCTGGGTCATCTAAAGCTGCATCCTGTGGCTAAGCGGTAATTAATTGACTGATTTTAAACGAAAAATTATTCACAGCGGGCCGGCCTGCGGAGGGCCAGGGCCTGGTCGAGCCAGGTCAATACATCCGTTGTGACTTCAGCGCGGTTGGTTTCGTTGAACACTTCATGCCGCGCCTGAGGGTAAAGATTCAATTGCACGTTCTGGCA
Organism: Pseudomonas sp. FBCC-B545; assembly: GCF_059134095.1. Lineage (NCBI taxonomy): Bacteria > Pseudomonadati > Pseudomonadota > Gammaproteobacteria > Pseudomonadales > Pseudomonadaceae > Pseudomonas > Pseudomonas sp. FBCC-B545. The sequence goes on from NZ_CP101441.1 coordinate 1,367,191, forward strand.
GCCGGCTTCACGCAGGGCATGGGCCAGATCCTTGAGACGCTTGCCTTCGCTCACCGGATCACATTCGCCGCCTATCACCAGGATCGGCAGGCCCGGGTCGATCTGGGCGAGATTGGACGCTTTGCTGATTTGCTGCAAGCCGCCGAGCAGGTCAATCCAAAGCTGGTTGGTGCAACGGAAACCGCACAGCGGGTCGTTGATGTATTTGTCGACTTCATCCGGGTCGCGACTGAGCCAGTCGAATGCCGTGCGGGTGGGTTTGAACGCTTTGTTGAACGAGCCGAACGACAGGAACTCGATCAGCGCACTGCGGCCGCGCACACCCTGGCGCAGGCGTTCGATACGCGCGATCAACCGCGCTGCGGTGTACAACGCCACCGGCTGGAAATTCGAACCGCTGAGAATCGCTCCATGCAGGCTGGCACTGTGGTGCAGCAGATAACCCTGGGCGATGTAGCTGCCCATGCTGTGGCCAAGCAAAATAATCGGCAGGCCCGGTTGTTGCTGGCCAATATGCTGGTTGAGGCTGGCCAGGTCGCCCACCACCTTGTTCCAGCCATCCTTTTCGGCGTAGAGCCCCAAGGTACCCTCGTCAGCAGTACGGCCATGGCCGCGCTGGTCCAGCGCATACACGCCATAGCCTGCGCTGCACAGGGCTTCGGCCAGGCGAGCATAACGACCACTATGCTCGGCCATGCCATGGGCGAGCATCAGCACGGCCTTGGGCAGCCCGTCGGGTATCCATTGATTGACGTACAGGCGGCTGCGGTCGTTCGCGGTCAGCCAGAAGGTGCTGTGGTTCATGGCGACTCCATTTGCTCAGAATCATTGCAGTGTATCGCTCATTGGCAGAGGGACGCAGTATCTGCCTACACGTTAGCCGCAAGATTCATACAATCAATGACACGATTAAGCATATTTGCCTGTTTGGCCATAGCTGCTAACGTCCCCAAGGCTCCGCTTCTTATAAATGGATAGAGCGGCCGGACACATTCAGGTAAGAGGACAAGAATAATGCAACCTGATTTCTGGAATGACAAACGCGCGGCGGGCGTCCCCAATGCCATCGACCTCAGCACCTACAAGTCGGTGATCGAGGTCTTCGAGCGTTCCTGCAAGGCTTTTGCCGACCGTCCGGCGTTCAGCAACATGGGCATCACCCTGACCTACGCTGAGCTTGAGCGCCAGAGTGCGGCGTTTGCCGGTTACCTGCAGCAGCACACCGACCTCAAGCCTGGCGAGCGTATCGCGGTGCAGATGCCCAACGTGCTGCATTACCCGGTGGCGGTATTCGGCGCTCTGCGCGCCGGGCTGATCGTGGTCAATACCAACCCCCTTTATACCCCGCGCGAAATGCGTCACCAGTTCAAGGACGCGGGCGTGCGGGCGCTGGTCTACCTCAACCTGTTCGGTTCGCGGGTGCAGGAGGTTTGCACCGACACCGAGATCGACTACCTGATTGAAGCCAGGATGGGCGACTTCATGCCCGCCGCCAAGGGTTGGCTGGTCAATACCGTCGTCGATAAGGTGAAGAAGATGGTCCCGGCCTACCACCTGCCACGGGCGGTGTCGTTCAAGCGCGCCTTGCGCATGGGCGCGGGGCTTGGCGTGACGCGACATCCGGTGAGCCTGGACGATATTGCCGTGCTGCAATACACCGGTGGCACCACTGGCCTTGCCAAGGGCGCAATGCTCACCCACGGCAACCTGGTTGCGAACATGCAGCAAGTGCGCGCATGCATGTCGCAACTGGGCGAGGACGGCCACCCGCTGGTCAAGGAAGGGCAGGAGGTGATGATTGCCCCGCTGCCGCTGTACCACATCTACGCATTCACCGCGAACTGCATGTGCATGATGGTGTCGGGCAACCACAATGTGCTGATTACCAACCCTCGGGACATTGGCGGCTTTATCAAGGAACTCAAGCAGTGGCGATTTTCTTGCCTCTTGGGGCTCAACACCCTGTTTGTGGCGCTGATGGATCACCCTGACTTCAAGAACCTGGATTTCTCCCACCTCAAGATCACCAATTCCGGCGGCACCGCTCTGGTCAAGGCCACGGCTGAACGCTGGAAGGCGTTGACCGGCTGCTCCATTGGCGAAGGCTACGGCCTTACCGAAACCTCACCGGTGGCCAGCACCAACCCCTACGGCGGCCTGGCACGCCTGGGCACCGTGGGCATTCCAGTGCCCGGTACGGCAATGAAAGTCATTGATGATGAGGGGCACGAACTGCCGCTGGGCGAACGCGGCGAGCTGTGCATCCAGGGTCCGCAGGTGATGAAGGGCTATTGGCAGCAACCGGTCGCCACCGCCGAGACCCTGAACGCCGAAGGCTGGCTCAAGACCGGCGACATTGCGGTGATCGATACCGATGGCTACGTCAGTATTGTGGATCGCAAGAAGGATTTGATCATCGTCTCGGGTTTCAACGTGTACCCCAACGAAATCGAAGACGTGGTGATGGCCCACCCGGCCGTAGCCAACTGCGCGGTGATCGGCGTGCCGGATGAGCGTACGGGTGAGGCGGTGAAATTGTTCGTGGTGGCACGGGCCCAGGGGGTGAGCCTTGAGGAGTTGAAGGCGTACTGCAAGACCAACTTCACGGGCTACAAGGTCCCCAAGCATATTGTGCTGAGGGAGTCGTTGCCGGTGACGCCGGTGGGCAAGATTCTGCGGCGGGAGCTGCGCGACATCGCCTGAATTGAAATAGAGTCAAAATGTGGGAGGGGGCTTGCCCCCGATTGCGCAGTGTCAGTCACCTGGTTAATTGACTGGCCCACCGCTATCGGGGTAAGCCCCCTCCCACAGTTGTTATTTGTCGCCCGTGAGGCCCATTCCAGAGCGGATTTCAGTGATATAGAATCTTTGCTCTAAAAATGACCATTAGATGTTCTTGAGTCATGTTTATGACTGTAGGGCCCTCTTTTGGCTCTAGGCGGCCCTTGGCAAAGCTGCTACTCTCGGCGCGCTTTGTGACGTCTCGGCCTGCTTGAAAGCGCCAGATTCACCTTAAAAAGACATACACCAATAATAATCGCATCAAATGCGATGATGAATTCGCGTCGCTGAGGAGTGGGCTTCCATGAATGAAGACTTTTGGAAGGATAAGTACCCCGCCGGGATTGCTGCACAAATCAATCCAGACGAGTATCCGAATATTCAGGCGGTACTGAAGCAGTCCTGCCAGCGCTTCGCCAACAAACCGGCTTTCAGTAACCTGGGCAAGACAATCACCTACGGTGAACTGTACGAATTGTCCGGCGCCTTCGCCGCGTACCTGCAACAGCATACCGACTTGAAGCCTGGCGATCGAATCGCCGTGCAACTGCCCAACGTCCTGCAATACCCGGTCGCGGTGTTCGGTGCCATCCGTGCCGGCCTGATCGTGGTCAACACCAACCCGCTGTACACCGCGCGGGAAATGGAACACCAATTCAATGATTCCGGGGCCAAGGCCCTGGTCTGCCTGGCCAACATGGCGCACCTGGCTGAAAAAGTCGTGCCCAAGACCGCCGTCAAGCATGTGATTGTCACTGAAGTTGCTGACCTGCTGTCGCCGTTTAAGCGTCTGCTGATCAACAGTGTCATCAAGTATGTGAAGAAAATGGTCCCGGCCTATCACTTGCCCCAGGCGATCAAGTTCAACGACGTGCTGGCCAAGGGGCATGGCCAGGCGGTCAACGACGCCAGCCCGGCCAGCAGCGACGTGGCGGTGTTGCAATACACCGGCGGCACCACCGGCGTGGCCAAGGGCGCGATGCTGACCCATCGCAACCTCGTCGCCAACATGCTGCAGTGCAAGGCGCTGATGGGCTCGAACCTCAATGAAGGTTGCGAGATCCTGATCACGCCGCTGCCGCTGTATCACATCTATGCGTTTACCTTTCATTGCATGGCGATGATGTTGATCGGCAACCACAACATCCTGATCAGCAACCCGCGTGACCTGCCGGCGATGGTCAAGGAACTGTCGAAGTGGAAGTTCAGCGGTTTTGTTGGCCTCAACACGCTGTTTGTAGCGCTGTGCAACAACGAAGGCTTCCGCAAGCTGGATTTCTCAGCGCTGAAAGTCACCCTGTCAGGCGGCATGGCGTTGCAACTGGCAGCGGCCGAGCGCTGGAAGGCAGTGACCGGCTGCAGCATCTGTGAAGGCTACGGCATGACCGAAACGAGCCCGGTGGCCACGGTCAACCCTATCCAAAATATCCAGATCGGTACCATCGGCATTCCGGTGCCGTCCACGGTGTGCAAAGTCATCGCCGACGACGGCACCGAGCTGCCGCTGGGTGAAACCGGCGAGCTGTGCGTCAAGGGCCCGCAAGTGATGAAGGGCTACTGGCAGCGTGAAGACGCCACGGCCGAGATGCTCGACAGTGAAGGCTGGTTGAAGACTGGCGACATCGCGATCATCCAGCAAGACGGTTACATGCGTATTGTCGACCGCAAGAAAGACATGATTCTGGTCTCCGGTTTCAACGTCTATCCCAACGAGCTGGAAGACGTGCTGGCGACCCTGCCGGGCGTGCTGCAATGCGCGGCCATCGGTGTGCCGGACGAGAAGTCGGGCGAGCACATCAAGATCTTCATCGTGGTCAAGCCAGGGGCCACCCTGACCAAGAACCAAGTCATGGAGCACATGCGCGCCAATGTCACCGGCTACAAAGTGCCCAAGGCCGTGGAGTTCCGTGATGTGCTGCCGACCACCAACGTGGGCAAGATCCTGCGTCGCGAACTGCGTGATGAAGAGTTGAAAAAACTGGGCGTTAAAAAATAGCTCAGTCAAGCGTCCTGCCGCACGTGAACAATACCCCTCACTGAGGGGTATTTTTTTGCTTCTCTATAGGTGAAATACCCTGCTTGTTTCTCTGCGGACATCTGTGATATCGAATGGACAAGTGAGGGTTTTTAATACCCGGGTTTGCAAGATGAACGACTGATCGAGGAGTGATGATGGACTTAGGGATTCGAGGCAAATGGGCAGTCGTCTGTGCGGCCAGTAAAGGCTTGGGTTATAGCTGTGCGCAGGCGCTTGCGGATGAAGGTGTAAACATCGTGATCAACGCGCGAGGCGCGGTTGACTTGCAAGCCGCCACGCAACGCTTGAAGCAAAGAAATCCGGAGGTCGAAGTCATCTCGGTTATCGGAGATATTACGGATCCATCGATTCGCCAATCATTGGTCGATGCCGCGCCGCAAGTTGATATTTTGATTAACAATGCCGGGGGGCCCAAGCCGGGAAACTTTCGCGAATGGACAGGTGACGAGTGGCGTTCAGCAATTGACACCAATATGTTGGCGCCTATCGAGCTGATAAAGTTGGTGATCGACGCAATGGCAAGTCGAGGCTTCGGCCGCATCATTAATATAACGTCTGGTGCGGTCAAGTCGCCCCTGGATGCCTTGGGGCTTTCAACATCGGTGCGGTGTGGGCTCACAGGCTTCGTTGCCGGCCTGGCACGCCAAAAGGACTTCGCTGCAAAAAACACCACGATCAATAATATTTTACCTGGTGCGTTCAAGACGCAACGCCTGGAGCACACGCTTCAAGCGACAGCAGAGCGTTCAGGAAAAACCTTCGACGCGGTGGCTGGAAATCGTCTGGCGAGCATTCCCATGGGGCGCTTTGGTGACCCCGCTGAGTTCGCTGCATTGTGCGCATTTTTATGCAGTCATCAGGCCGCCTATATGACGGGGCAGAACCTCCTTATTGATGGTGGCGCATACCCTGGTATCTTTTAATGAATAGCAATATGTGTCGTTGTGCCATCTGATTTATTCAAGATTTCCAATCTTAAACCGCCAACAATGGCGGTTTTTTTATGGATTTTTCTTTTTTTTTTGGTTCGTAATGCACTGAAAGTAAAGAATAAAATAAAACACGTCATAGATTGGATCCAATCTTATTCCTTTTTGTTATTTGAAACGTGCCAATCCCTAGGTTAGGTTTTTAAGCGGTTGTAACAAGATGTTTCAGCCTAGCCGGTGAGTGTTATGCCCACTCGCCGATCACGTTGGATCTACTGTCTTAGGGAGCAACGCATGTCGACCCAAAAACGCTTGAAAGTCTTTCCTACTGCATCGATCGGCAACATCGCTACCATCCCCTCCTCAAAACCTGAAACGCAGCGGGCAATTATTGCCGCGAGCTTGGCATCAGGAACTTCCTATATTTACAACGACCTTCGTTGTCTCGAAACCGAAACAATGAAAAAGGCCTGTCGTAGTATCGGCGCAGTGATTGAAGAGCAACCAGGACGGTTAGTGGTGACGGGCACCGGCGGCTTGATCAAGCCCGAAAAGAAGGTGATCGACGCGCTAGGTTCTGGGTTGGTATTTCGAGTGTTTGCCGCGCTGACCTGCTTTACAACGACCCCGGCCGTTATTACCGGGGATGATGTACTGCGCGGACGTGTCATGGAGCCCTTGTTTGTAGCGCTGGAAGGGCTGGGCGCACACATTTCATGCATCAACCACAGTGGCAAGGCGCCTATCGTCAATTGGGGTGGCTATCAGGGTGGGGAGTGCACGATTGAGGGCAACATCAGTTCGCAATTCATCACCGCTATTCTTTTCTGCGCGCCTCTGGCCAAACAACCTACAGTGGTGAATATCCGTGGTGAAATTCTGTCGCTGTCGTATATCAAGCAAACCCTGGAAACACTCGGTACAGCGGGGATTGCCTTTGAGGTGAACGCGGACTATTCGCGGATCACGGTATACCCAGGCCAGTACCAGAGTGCAAACTACACGATAGTCGGTGATTACACGTCCTCGTCCTACTTGATTGCGGCTGGAATAATCTTCCCCGGTACGTTGACCCTGAAAAACATGAACAGCAAGAGTTTGCAGGGGGAGCGTGCAATTCTTAAGGTGGCCGAGGCGCTGGGGGTAAAGGTCGAATTTAATGACGCTACCAATGAAGTGCGCATTATTAATAACTTGGCCGAATTGAAAGGCGAATATCATTTTGATGCGAGTGATTATCCTAATATTGTGCCAACGCTGGCGGCGATCGGTGCTTATGTGCAAGGCGAGTTCAAGGTTACTGGCGGCTCCATTACCCGCTTGCACAAGTCGCCACGCATCGAAGCGATGGTGACTGAACTGGTAAAAATGGGCGTGGCCATAGAGCCGTTATTTAAAAACGGCGTTTACGACGGCTTCGTCATTCGTGGAGAACCGAGTTACGCCGGTGACGCAGTGTTGTCGGCCTGGGGTGACCATCGAATCTTCATGTCGCTGTTTGTCGCCTCCCTGCGGTGCCAACAGATCAACGAGTTGGATGGCTATCAGGATGTTCACTGTTCCTTTCCGGATTTCTTCCAGGAGTTTGAACGCCTGGGGGTGTCATTTGAAGAGTCTTCGACAGCAGCCAAACATGTTGAAGTCTGATTGATCATCCATGAATTGAACTGAGGGTGGCCGGGTCACCCTCTTTATAACGGACTATAAAACATGAATTATCGAGAAAAGCTTCAACAAGAAGGGTATGTCGTTATTCCGAAAGTTCTTTCCAGCGATCAAGTGGCCACATTGCGTGAGACTTATACTCGCAGTTTGGCGCAGACTCGGCAAAGCACGCTGCTGCCAACGGCCTTTCTACAATTCAGTGACATGATCAACGCGCTGTTCGAGCCTCGAGCCGTCAACGCTCTCAAAGAGATGCTCCAGTCGGATTTTTCTTTGTTGCCGAACTTTACGGTGCGTGAAAGTGTTTATATACCTTGGCATAACGATGCCTATTTCCTGCCTGAAGAAGTAATTGAGCCCAGTGCATCTCCTGAATTTTTGCAGTGTGCCTATTATCTTCAAGATAATGACCCTGTCTCGGGCGGTGGTATCACGTTATTACCCGGTTCGCATAAACTCAGCAAGGATGAAGTCAAACTCAGGCTTGCCGACCCGGCGGCCTTTGAGCGCACCGTCATGAGTAAGGCTGGCGACCTGGTCATTTGGGACAATCGAGTTACTCACCGCAGCAGCGCACCCGATGAAACACCGGTGGCGACGAAGTTGGCCATTCAATGGACTGTCTCCGCTTCGACCAAACATAACGCTTCCTATATTACCTACTTGCGCGCACGGGCAGAACGCAGTCTGCACGTGTCCGACTATTTGCCGAATAGCCCTAAGCCGTATTTTGCCGATATGCCCAATGTGCGATACCCATCCTCTTTTTCTCAGGATGCCGTATTGAAGATGAAGCGCGAAAGTATCGCTTTTATTGAGATCTGAACAGGGGATTGCAATGGACTTGCAAAGTACTGGCGAAACCGGTGCACATTACATTCTTCGCCAACTTCAGTCTTTTGGCGTTACGCACTTCTTTATGGTGCCCGGCAAACTGATCAATGCTTTTATGCGTTGTTATCCCAATGATGGTTCCGGAACGCTGGAGATTGAGCCGGTCGTCACTGCCTGCGAAACAGGTGCGTCTTATATGGCGGAAGGTTATGCGCGGGCCAGTGAAAAAATCGGGGTGTGCCTGGTCATCGGCGGCCCGGGCGTCACCAATGCATTGACTGGGATAGCGTCTGCCTATACCGATCATCAACCGGTCTTGCTGTTGTCAGGCCAGATTGCTTCCTCCCTGGAAATGCAGAACGTGCTCCAGGACGGCAGCCAAACGGGCGTCAATCTGTGCGATGTGTTCAAACCCATCACCCGCAGTGCCCTTGAAGTCAAGGCCGGGCAACCCTTGCCGGCCTTTCTGCGCGAATCGGTCCGGCTATTGAGGGGCGTGGAAAAAGGCCCGACTTACCTGGCTGTCAGCAAAGAAGCGCTGTATGAAAAGTCCATGGCTCGCGTTGATATCGCTCCAAGCGTACTGGAGTCGTGGAGCAATCAAGCGCTTGCCGTCGAAAAGATCAAAAGTGCTGCGATCAAGGCAGTCTTCAAGCGCTCGACCAATCTCGTCATTCTCGCGGGGCTGCGTTGCAAGAACGCTAAGGTGGCAGCCGCGCTCGTGGCGTTTTCCGACCGTTTTTCGATCCCGGTCGCCACCACCTTGAGCGCCAAAGGCCTGTTTCCGGAAGACCACCCCAATGCACTCGGGGTTTACGGTTATTCAGGAAATAAACGCGCCATTGAAGCCTTCAAGAACGGTGTGGATGGCGTGATTTTACTGGGGCTCGACACCACTCAATGGAGCACCATGCTGTGGTCCCATGAGTTAAGGCCGACGTGTGGTGCTATCCAGGTGGACGAGAGCCCGGATTACCTGGGGCGTTTTCTCGATATTGATCACGGCGTGGTGGCGACGGGGGATGGGTTCCTGCGCCTGGTTTGCGAGGTTCATGCAGAGGAACTGGCCGCCACTCAGGAAAGTCGTTCCAAGTGGTCGAATGATCTTCAGCGGGTGCCTTTGCATTATCCGGTCGATGCCAAGGCCACAGGCAATATCGCAGACCACCCCGCGGCCTATATCCCCGTGCTGCAGTCGTATTTCCCCAGTGATGGCGTGGTGTGTGTCGACTCGGGATCGCATCGCTCGTTCTTCGGTCACTATTGGACCGCGCGCGGCCCCAGCGCTTATTTATCGGCAACCACCCTGGGCCCGATGGGCTGGAGTATCCCTGCGGGCATAGGTGCAAGCTTCGCCCGTGCCCATGGCAAGACCATGGTGGTTACCGGTGACGGATGCATGTTGATGCAAGGGCTTGAGCTGTCCACCGCCGCCAAACATGGGTTGAATATCGTCTTTGTCGTTTTCAACAACAGGTCGTATTCGGCAAGTTACTTCAATAACAAAGATAACTTGCCTGCGCTGACGCAAATCCCTGACTACAACTGGTGCCTGTTTGCCGAGAGCCTGGGCGTGAGCGCGACATGCGTCAGTACCCCGGAGGCATTGCACGATTGTATTGAAAGCATCATGAGCGCGGCTCGGCCTCATCTCATTGAAATCAAGTGCGACGGGCGACATACCACGCCCAACAGCGAATACAGCTCACGCCTGAAAGATCACCCCTTACTGTGAGGAGCCTGTTGTGAATTCAAAAATGGTCATCACCAACTCCTGCCTGATCCTGGTATTGGGATTGTTTTCAATCGATCTGTACAACCCGGCCTTGCCCGAAATCGCACGGGTATTTTCGGTGACGGACGCACAGTCCCAAAGCCTGGTGGTTTTCTATCTTGCAGGTTTTGCACTGTCGCAACTGGTGTATGGGCCGATCTCCGATAGAAAAGGGCGGGTGCCGGTGATTATGGTGTCCCTGGCCCTTGGCGCCTTGGGCAATTACTTGACGTCGACGGCAGACAGTATCCAGGCGCTCTATCTATTTCGTTTGTTGACCGGCATCGGTGCTGGCGGTTGCCCCGTAATAAGCCGGGCAATCTTGAGCGACACGTTCAAGGATAAAACCGAACTGTCCAAGTCACTGACAGTTTTTTCCATGGCGTCCCAGGTTTCGCCAGCGATTGCGCCCGTGCTGGGTGGCTTTATTACTGCAGCGCTACCCTGGCAATACAACTTCTACGCCCTCACCTTGATCACGCTGCTTGGCGCGGTATTTATCAAAGCTACATTGGTTGAAACGGCTCCACTCCACGGTGTGCCTGCCAAGCGGCTCGAGGGCTTCAAGGTGCTGCTACGGGACTTCAACTTCATGGTCTACAGCCTGGTTTCCGCGGTGCTGTTTGCGATCACCATCGGCTATTTCACCGCCAGTCCGTTTATTTACCAGCTGCAGTTCCATCTGGAGAGCCAGGAGAACGGCCTGCTATTCGTTGGCTACTCTGCGGGTATTGTCCTGGGGTCTTACCTGACCAAGCGTTTCTTGAATCGCTACTCGCCTGAGCGGATCCTGATGGCGTCCCTGGTTGCGCTGACGGGGTTGGCAGCGCTTGCGCCGCTGGTGCTCCAGGCATTCAACCTGGTCACGGCGCCGGCGATAGTGGTGTACGGCTTTTTGGTTGCCCTTGGCTGTGGGCTGTCCTCACCGCTGCTGTTGGGGATCAGTTTGCATGGCCAGGCCAAACACGCCGGCACCGGGAGTGCACTGCAGGGGGCTATCAAGATGGCCGGCGCTGCATTGGCGCTGTACTTTTTCTCTGAGGGGCACACCAGTACGGCGATGGGACTGATGCTGGGGATTTTGGTCATGGCGTTGTTTTGCCTGTTCGCCATCGCCCTGGCCCAGCGTATTGCCAGCAGGTCTGTGGCAACCGCCTGAAAAGGAGCGAGGGCGTAACGCTCTCGCCCACGGTCCTTTACCTGCCAGGTTACAGCGCGAACTGCGCGAAGCTCACACCCGCACCCGCCGGGCGCACATCCTTGAGGAACGAATCCTTGTCGGCGCTCAGCTCCAGGGTAATCTCCGGCTTGCGCTTGCCCGCATTGCGCACCACCAGGCCTTCGAGTTTTTCGCGCAGGAACACGGTCGGCACCTTCAGGTGCAGCAACTGGTCGGTCTCGGCGTTGTGCATCAACAGGTGGAGCCACTCGTACTGGCCCACGGCAATCCGCGCCACTGGCAGGTCGAACCACCAGATGTTGCGTTTGCGGTCCAGGTCGGTGAAGTGGCAGTTGTTGACGCCGAGTACGGCACCGCCCAGTTCCTGGTTTCTACGGGCAATGGCCTGCGCTTTATTGAGTTTCATAATCTTCCTACGGGATCTGTTATTCAGCCGTGTAGCCTGAATGTGCCGGGCATTCTCGTGGGTTGGGGGCAAAACATAAAGCCAAACCTGCAAAGGCTGATGAAATGCCCGGGGAAAATAATTGAAACTCTGCCGAACGGCCTTGGGTCAATCATCAGGTAGTGACCAAAACCATTGATTGTTATCAGGAGTAATACCATGGGCAGCACTTCCGATAAGGTAAAAGGCATGGCTAACGAGGCGGCCGGGAACGTCAAGCAAGGCGTCGGCAAGGCCACAGATAACGACAAGCTGCGTGCTGAAGGCGTGGTCCAAGAGAAAAAAGGCGAAGCGCAGCAAGCAGTGGGCAAGACCAAGGACGCGGTAAAAAAAGCCACTGAATAAGGTGTGGTGCTGGTTCTACCCGGCATTATGGCGGCCATCCACGGATGGCCGTTTTTATGTGAGCGGTTGCAACTAAACTTTTGAAATTGTTTCAAAGTCGCCAAATGGGCTACCTTGATGTAGAAAACGGACCCTGAGTCGCCCACGAACTCACCCTCTTTGCGGCGAAAGGAGACGCTATGATTTTTCCGGTACTCGAAGGTCTCAAGCTGCACAAGGTGCTGGTACGCACCGTCAAGGAATTCGTCGATGACGAGATGCCTACCTACGCCTCGGCATTGGCCTACCAGATGCTGTTCTCGTTGTTTCCCTTCCTGCTGTTCCTCATTGCCCTGATCGGTTTCCTGCACCTGCCGGACTTCTTTACCTGGCTGCGCCTGCAATCGGAACTGGTGTTGCCGCCCCAGGCGCTGGAGCAGGTCAACCCGGTGATCGACCAGTTGCAGCAGTCCAAGGGCGGCCTGCTTTCGGTGGGTATCGTCATCGCGCTGTGGACCGCCTCTGCAGGCGTACGCCTGATGATGAGTGCGATGAACGCGGCCTACGACGTGGTCGAGGGGCGGCCGATCTGGAAGCGCTTCCCTCTGTCGATTTTCTACACCGTGGGTATCGCCGGCATGTTGCTGGCCGCCGCGGCGTTGATGGTGCTTGGCCCGCAGGTCATGGAGTGGCTCGCAGGGCAGATCGGCATGCAGGAATTCGTCGTCACCCTGTGGACTATCCTGCGCTGGCCGCTGATCGTGATCCTGCTGATGTTCGCCGTGGCCCTCATGTACTACGTGATGCCGGATGTGGAGCAGGAGTTTCGCTTCATTACCCCAGGTTCGGTATTGGCCGTGGTGGTGTGGATCGTGGCTTCCCTTGGCTTTGGCTATTACGTGAAGACCTTCGCCGACTACAACGCCATGTATGGCAGTATCGGTGCGATCATTGTCCTGCTCCTGTACTTCTATATTTCCGCCGCCGTATTGCTGCTGGGGGCGGAGATGAATGCCGTGATCGAACATATGTCGGCCGAAGGCAAGGACCCAGGTGAAAAGGAATTCGACGAACCCAGCCACACCAGTGAAAAACAACACGTCTCGGGCCTAGGCCGGGACCACTCCAAGCCCACCCCTGATGAAGTGCCAGAGCGATGATCCGTGAAATCCTGAAAATGGGCGATGAGCGCCTGCTGCGTATCGCCTCGCCGGTGCCGCCGGAAATGTTCGACAGCCCCGAACTGTGGCAACTGATCGATGACATGTTCCAGACCATGGAGCACGTGGGTGGGGTTGGCCTGGCCGCGCCGCAGATTGGCGTCGACCTGCAGCTGGTGATCTTTGGCTTCGACGCCAGCGAGCGCTACCCGGACGCACCGCCGGTGCCGCAGACCATCCTGATCAACCCACTGATTACCCCGCTGAGCCCGGTGCTGGAAGAGGATTACGAGGGGTGTTTGTCGGTGCCCGGCTTGCGTGGAGCGGTGAACCGTTATCAGCAGATCCGCTACGAAGGTTTCGATCCCAAGGGCGAGCCAATCGTACGTTTCGCCGATGGTTTTCATGCGCGGGTGGTGCAGCATGAATGCGATCACCTGATCGGTCGCTTGTACCCATCGCGGATCACCGATTTCAGCAAGTTCGGGTTTATCGAAGTAATGTTCCCGGAAATGGACCCAACGGCTGACGAATAAACACCAGGCTACCTGAGGTCCCAATGTGGGAGGGGGCTTGCTCCCGATAGCGGTGGACCGGTCGATATTTCAGCGACGGACACTCCGCCATCGGGAGCAAGCCCCCTCCCACATTTTTGTCCTGCATCATTCAGGTGATTGAGAACCCCATCGCAATCATCGGCTTGTTCCGCTTGTAGCGCACCAACCGCTCACTGAGCGATTGCGGCAATACCGTGTCCTGGCTGAAACCCATACGCTGATACACCCCCTCCAGATCCGGATGGCACAGCAGCCACACCGTACCCTCCACCTCAGCCACCGCCTGTTGAATCAAGCGCGCCGCCAGCCCCTGGCCGCGATAGGCCGGGTCGACAAACACGCCGGTCAGCCACTGCCCACCCACCACCGGGCTCAGGCATAGCCCTGCCACGATCGCGCTGTCGCGTGCCACCCACAAGCGTCCACCCTTGAGGGCCTTCATCGAGGAATTGTGGCTGCGGTAAAACTTGTTCAACAGCGGCCACAGGGGCTCTGCCAGCGGTTCGATGTGCAATTCGGGCATGGTCTTCTGGCCAGCATTATCAAGGGCCGGGGATTATAAGCGCCTTCTGCCGGGCAATAGGTGGTATACCCAGTGCTACATCCCCGTTCAGTTGAGTACGCATCATGGCCAAAGGTATGGATTCAAAGAAAGCCGCGAAGAAAAAACCGGCAAAGACCGCCGATGAAAAACGCGCTGACAAAAAGGCCAAGAAATCCGACACCGGCCTGTTCGGTCACTGAGTCACCCGCTGTCGGTGCCCAAGGCCAGCACCGCCGGCGGCGGTGCTCCTATCTCAACTCATGGATGTTCGACAGCCAGTGCCGCAACCACTGCGGGCCGTGCGCCTACGCGCTGTTGAAACGCCGCCAGTGCCGGCCACTCACGCAGATCAATGGCGTGCACGGCGGCCCAGCGCAGCACCACGAACAGGTAGGCATCTGCTACCGAATAGTGCGAGCCCAATAGGTAATCCTGACGCTCAAGGGTTTGCACCAGAATCGCAAAACGCTTGAACAGCGTGGCCCGGAACTGGGCTTTCACCTCTCCCTGGATCGCGGCGTTGAAAAACACCGCGAGCCCGCCATGCACTTCGCTGGCAATGAAATTCAACCACTCCTGCAAGCGCACGCGCTCCCAGCTGCCATTGGTCGGGGCCAGGTGGGCGTCGGGTTTCAGATCGGCCAGGTATTGCAGGATCGCACTGGCTTCGGTCAGCACCTGGCCATTGTCCAGTTGCAGTGCGGCCACATAGCCTTTGGGGTTGATCAGCAGGAAGTCTTCGCCGTTGGCGGTGATCTTGGCCTGGTTATCGACGCGCACCAGGTCGAAAGGCAAGGCCAATTCGCGCAAGACGATATGGGGCGCGAGCGAGCAGGCATCGGGGGAAAAATACAGTTTCATGGCGGGCCTCTGTGTAGGATTTGCGCCAGTCTCCGGGGCATGGCACCGTGGGTAAAATTAAACCTTCAGGCCCCACCCATAAGGACAGCGACTGCCATGATGAACCTGATGCACTGGCGCCTGCTGGTGGCCGTGGCCGATCACGGCAGCATCACCGCCGCCGCCGAACGCGTGGGCATGACCCAGTCCGCCGCCAGCCAGGCCATGGCGTCCATGGAGGCCACGCTGGGGGCGCAATTGTTCATCCGCGAACCGCGCAAGACGCTGCCCACTGCCCTCGGGTTGAGTGTGATCGAACAGGCGCGGGTGATGCTCGGTGCCTTGCAGGCGATTCGCAGCCGCGTCGACGAAGCCAGGCCCATGCTGCGTGGGAACCTGCGCATCGCCTGTTTCCCTCAGGTGCTGGCGAAGTTTCTGAGCCCCAGGTTGCAGCGTTTTGCGCAGCTCTATCCGGGAATTGAGGTCACCACCCTCGAAGTCACCGACAATGAAGTGACAGCCTTGCTCGACGCCGACCTGATCGACCTGGGGGTGGTGCTCAACCCAGGGCCCGGGTGCCAGGCAACGCCGCTGGGGCGGGACAATTGGCTGGCCGTGGTGCCGGCCCGGCATGCACTGGCCCAGCGTGCGGCGGGGGCCACGGTGAGCCTGGCGGAACTGCTTGAGCAGCCCTTCGTGCTTGCCACCGGCGGGTGCACTGCCAATGCCCGCAGCTTGGGTGTCGACGCCGGTCTGGCGTTGCGCGATGTGCGGGTGCAAGTGAGGGAATGGAGCAGCGCCTTCAGCCTGGTGCGCGAAGGCGTAGGCGTCACCCTGGTGCCGGAATCGACCTTGCCGGCCCAGCGCCAGGGCTTGCGCGTGATGCCTTTGAGCGTGCCGATACACCGCGAGTTCGCCCTGGTCAGCGCACCCGCCCGTACGCCTTCCGCCGCCGCCAGCGCCCTGCTGGCAATGCTGGCTGACTAGGAAGGCTCGCGGCATGGAGGCGGATACGATCCGTCAGCTCAACGCCACGCTTCAATTGCACTAACTGAAACCCTGCTGATCCCATGTGGAAGAAGATCAAAATGTGGGAGGGGGCTTAGATCGCCGCCAGGGTTTCTTTCACCGTCTGCGCCTGCGGGTCAGCAGACTTCGCCGCTACCTGCTGCGCTTGCTGCTGCTGGAGCCGCTCGGACACTTCCTTGGCAAAGGCATTTTGCTCTTCCACCGGCAGCGCGTTCAGCTGCTCCAACGTCAGCCCCCGTTCTTTGAGCAACTGGTCGCGGATGCGCTCGGCCGGGGTCTTGGTCATGTAATCGGTGAACTCACTGCGTGCTGAACCGGCGACGCTGGTCGCTGGCACATTGCTGTTCGACGCTGTGGCCTGCAACTGCACGCGAGTCTTGGCGAACGCCTCATCAATGCGATCGCCGGCCTTATCCAAT
This sequence comes from Pseudomonas sp. FBCC-B545, assembly GCF_059134095.1. Lineage (NCBI taxonomy): Bacteria > Pseudomonadati > Pseudomonadota > Gammaproteobacteria > Pseudomonadales > Pseudomonadaceae > Pseudomonas > Pseudomonas sp. FBCC-B545. Next base: position 1,383,710 of record NZ_CP101441.1, read on the forward strand.
GCCTTCTGCACGACCGGTACCGTGATGTTCTGCTGCGCAGTCTGCAGGGCACCGCTGTACAACGCGCTGGCGGCGGCGTTGGCGGGGTCCATGTCGGGTCGCTTGATCTGTTGGACGGTCGACATGGCTTGGGTGTTGTTGTTAACCAGCATGATCGGTCACCTGTGCAAATGGTCGGTGCCACAGCTTGAGCAAATAGCGTGCCGGGTATGCAAACCCCAATGTTTATTGAGAGTGGCTTTGCTGCCGCGGCAAGCATGCTGCCGCTGGCGGCCAAGCATTGCCGTCAGTGGGCGATATTTTCCAGCGCCAGGTTACGCGTACGCGGCCCGAACCAGCTGATGGTGATCATCACGATCAGCATGCTGCTGGCGATAAACGCCAGCACCCCTGGCGTACCCAGGTGTTCGAGGATAAAGCCGATCAACAAACTGCTGAACACCGTGGACAAGCGGCTGAACGAATAGCAGAACCCCACCGCCCGTGCGCGGATATTCGTGGGGAACAATTCGCTCTGGTACGAGTGATAACTGAAGCTCAGCCAGGCATTGCAGAAGGTGATCATCACCCCGCAGAACACCAGCCCCAATGCGCTGGTTTGCAGGGCGAACAGGCTGCCGAAGATCACCGCGCCCATGGCGGAACCGACGATCTGCCATTTGTTCTCAAAGCGGTTGGCCACTTTCACAAACAGCAAGGGGCCGAGCGGGTAGGCGAGGGTAATGATAAAGGCGTACATCAAGCTGTGGGTCACGCTCACGCCCTGACCCGACAACAGCGCTGGCAACCAATTGCCAAAGCCAAAAAAACCGATGGCCTGGAACACATGGAACACGATCAGCATCAAGGCGCGACGCCGGTACGGTGGTTGCCAGATATCAGCAAAACGGCCGCTGCCCTGCACGCTGACGGCTTCGGGCTCCGGCTCATCCAAGGGCTTGCCGTGATCTTTCAGGCAGCGTGCTTCCAGGCTATCCATAATCACACCGGCTTCTTCGAAACGGCCCTTCTGTGCCAGCCAGCGCGGCGATTCCGGCAGGCGCTTGCGCAGTTGCCAGATAAACAGCGCAAACACCGCACTGCTTAATACCACCCAGCGCCAGCCGGCGACGCCGAACGGCGCCTGGGGCACCAGCCACCACGACATCAAGGCCACCGCCGGTACCGACAGAAACTGAATGAAAAACGCAAAGGCAAACGCCGAACTGCGCATGCGCTTGGGCACCAGTTCCGAGAGGTAGGCATCGATGGTCACCAGTTCGATGCCCAGGCCGATGCCCACCACAAAGCGCATGCAGATAATGCCCAGGGCGGAGGTTTGTATACCCATCAGCACCGTGGCGACGGTGTACCAGATCAATGCAAAGGTGAAGATTGCCCGGCGCCCGAAGCGGTCGGCGATGGGGCTGAGCAGGCTGGCGCCGAGGAACAGGCCGAGGAAGGTCGCCGAGGCGAATGCGGCCTGGTCCGAAAAGCCAAACACGCCCTGGCTGCCGGTATGGAAAATTCCGTCGCTGATCAGGCCGGGGCTGATATAGGCGGTCTGGAACAGGTCATACAGCTCGAAAAAACCACCGATCGATAGCAGCGCCACTAGGCGCCAGATGGTGGCCACGGCGGGCAGGCGGTCGATGCGTGCACTGATATGGGCGGCGCGGAGCGGGTCGAGGCCTTCTGTGGTGGAGTGGGCGGGCATGGTGAAAACTCAGTAAGTGATGGGGGTTTCAAATATCTGGAACGCATCATCCTGCGGTTGGTAGCCCAGCACACGTGTGGTTTCGCTCAAATCCAGGCGCTTGAAGCGGTTGTTGGAAATACCGTGAGCGATCACGTGCTTCACGCCGACGACCTCCACTGAGCGTTGCAGCAGATGCACGGCATCCCGCGGGCTGAGCCACGCGCTGAGGTCGCGGGCGTTGTTCAGGTCGTGGGTTTCGGGGAATTCAAAAGCGCCGATGCGCAGGGCGATGGTCGACAGCGGCGTCTTGGCTGCGTAGTAGCCACACAACGCCTCGCCGTAGCATTTGCTCACGCCATACATATTCGCGGGCATCACCTGCATACCAGGGGTGATCTGCCGGTCCACCGGATAGCCTTCGATGGTTTGCGCGCTGCTGGCGAACACCAGGCGCTGCACGCCGGCAGCCACGGCGGCTTCGAACAGGTAGGTGGTGGCGAGGATGTTGTTGGGCAACAATTCGTCGAACGAGGCACTGGCGTGGGGGATGCCCGACAGGTGCACGATTACGTCGATGCCTTCGAGCAGGGTCGCCAGGCTGGATTTATCGCTGAGGTCGGCGTGTACGAAGCGGTGTCCACCCAGGTCGAAGTCCGGCGCGATGCGGTCGGTGAGGGTGAAGCGGTAGCGGTCTTGCGAGGCTTGGAAAAATGTCTTGCCGATTCTGCCGCAGGCGCCGGTGAGCAGTACGTTGAGTCCGTTCACGTGAGGTCCCTGTGCTTAGTTGTGGCCGTCGAGGGCGAAGGTTTTGAAACCGGCGTGTTGGCTGAGCCGCTGATAGTAGGCGGCAATGGCGGGGTAGGGTGGGCGCTGCATGGGTGTTGCCTGCCAGCGGTGTACCGAGAGGCCGATCAAAATGTCGGCGAGGGTGAATTCCTCGCCGGCCACATAGGCTCCGGTCTTGGCCAGCTGCTGTTCGAGAATGCCCATCTTGTCGTTCCATACCTGCACCGCGGCGGCGATCTGCGCAGCGTCCAGACCATCTGGGTTGTTGCGTACCAGTGCGGTAAAGGCGTCGCCCCAGGCGCGGTTCAATTCCGTGGCTTGCCAGTCAATCCACTGTTCGATACGGGCCCTGGGGGCGGGCTCGGTCGGTAGCAGGTCGTGACGTTGATACAGGCCGACGAGGTAGCGGCAGATGGTGTTGGATTCCCACAGCACGCCGTGGTCATCGATCAGCACCGGCACCTGCGCGTTGGGGTTCAGGGCGAGGAACTCGGTCGATTGGGTGGGTTTGAAGCCGATGCCCCAGTCTTCGCGCACATAGTCGATGCCCAGTTCCTGGCAGGTCCACAACACTTTGCGCACGTTGATGGAGGAAGTGCGGCCCAAGATTTTCAGTGAATGTCCCATGGTGCTTCCCTGGCGATGGAAAGTGGTCAATCTAGCAGGGCGCAAGCGGGCATGGTTAAAAAATGTGGGAGGGGGCTTGCTCCCGATAGCGGTGGGTCAGTCAACTTACAGATAGCTGACCCACTGCATCGGGAGCAAGCCCCCTCCCACATTTGGACCGAGTAAGGTCACAGCAGCGTGGTGTGTGCTGGTCCATGGCCTTGCCGAGCAGCGAGTTAAACGAGGGTGGCAGCTGTACGCAGGTTAGTAGACCGGTGGACACTCAAAGCCGGCGCACCCGAAAGTGCCCTACGCACAGCCGCCATTAACACAGGCAGACTTCTGATCGTTCCCACGCAGAGCGTGGGAACGAGCGGGTCAGGTGCTCTCCCGCACCTGCAACTCAAACCCCATATCCACCACCGGCTTGGCGATCTTGTTGCCCGCCATGATGGTCAACAAATGCTCCGCCGCCCTGCGGCCAATGGCTTCTCGTGGCGTGCTGATACTGCTCAGGCGCGGCACCATGAATGACGACGCGGGCAAGTCGTTGAAGCCCAGCACTGCGACACGCTCCGGCACCTTGATGCCGTGGCGCAGGGCTTCGAGCAGGGCGCCCTGGGCCAGGTCGTCGTTACCGAAGAAGATCGCATCCACATCCGGATGCGCTGCCAGCAATTGCAGGAACAGTTCGCCGCCCAGGCCCACTGAGGAGGGGCGGGGTGTCAAAAGCTCCAGCGCCGGGTCGTACATGCCCGCCTGCTGCAAGGCGCGGCGGAAACCTTCACCGCGCAACAACGTGCGCTGATCCAACTGCGCGCCAATGTAGGCCAGGCGCTTACGCCCCCGGGACAGCAAATGCGCCGCCGCCGTCTCGCCTGCGGCCAACTGTGAGAAACCCACGCAGTTCACCCCGGCATTGGGGTCCAGATCCATCATGTACACGCACGGCACATTGCTGGTCTCGACCATTCGTCGCGCGCTTTCGGTGCGGTCGAACCCGGTGAGCAGCAAACCCCGTGGCTGGTACGCCATGTAGTTGCGCAGCAGGTTTTCTTCTTCATCGCGCGAATAATGGGAGTTGCCGATCAGCACTTCGAAGCCCTTGGGCCGCAGTACTTGATGGATGGCCTCCAGGGTTTCGATAAACAACAGGTTGGACAGCGATGGCACCAGCACCACCACCGAATGGCTCTGTGCAGACGCCAACGCGCGGGCAGCGGGGTTGACCACATAGCTGAGTTCGGCGGCGGCCTGCTGGACTTTTTCCACCAGTTCGGTGGCGACGGTGCTGATACCGCGCAGGGCGCGGGAGGCGGTGATCGGGCTGACCCCGGCCAGGCGTGCAACTTCATTGAGGGTAGGGCGGCCCGTCGTGCGGGTATTTTTATCGTTCTTGGAGGTCATCAGGCGGCTTGCCAAACAAAAATCGAGGCACTAAGGTAGCGCTGTCTCCAAAGGGCTGCAAATTATTGAACCTAGGGTTGCCTGATCCGGTTCGAATGATTGGAGCAGATGCACGCGTCACTCCATAAAAATGACAAGTCGGCGCGGGAAAAGCCTGTCTTTTGCACTAGCCTTATAGCGTGCAAAGGTAGCGCTATCTGCGTCCTGAGGTGTTTCATGAGTCAACCTGTTACCGCCCTGGTCATCATGGGTGTTTCCGGCTGTGGCAAGTCCAGCGTCAGCCAAGCCCTGTGCCGCCTGAACGGCGCCACTGCCATTGAAGGCGACAGCTTTCACCCCGCCGCGAACATCGAAAAGATGAGCGCCGGCCACCCCCTTAACGACGACGACCGCGCCGGCTGGCTCGACATCCTGTGCGATGAACTGCGCCGCTCGCTCAGGGCGGGCGAGCATCCGGTGCTCACCTGTTCGGCCCTGAAAAAGAAATACCGCGACCACCTGCGCGAAGCCGCGCCGGGCCTGGGCTTTGTATTCCTGGAGCTGACCCGTGAAGTCGCCGCCGACCGTGTGTCCCACCGGCCCGGCCATTTCATGCCGGCCAGCCTGATCGACAGCCAGTTCGCCACCCTCGAATCGCCCAAGGGCGAGCCGCTGACCCTGGCGCTCAACGCCAGTGAAGACAGCGTTGAGGAACTGGCCGAGCAGACCAACGCCTGGTGGCTCAAGCACGGCTTTGAACCAACTCATTAATTTTTTGCCGGAAAAGATAGCGCTATCCCCGGCAGGAAATTCAACACCCGCTTTAATAACAACAACAAACAGGAGAGACCCCCCATGTTTGGCATGTCCCACGAGTCTTACCTGCTGCTAGATGCAGTGGTCACTATCATCGGGTTGATCGTTCTGATCACCAAGTTCAAGGTGCACCCGTTCATTGCACTGATCATCGCGGCCGGCTTCCTCGGCCTGACCTCGGGCATGCCCGTGGACAAGATCATCAAGGCATTCCAGGACGGTTTCGGCGGAGTGCTCGGCTTTGTCGGCATCATCCTCGCGCTGGGCACGATGCTCGGCAAAATGATGGCCGAATCCGGCGGTGCCGACCAGATCGCCCAGACCCTGATCCGGGCCTTCGGCAAAGAGAAAGTCCAGTGGGCCATGATGTTCGCCGCCTTCCTGGTGGGCATCCCGCTGTTCTTCGAGATCGGTTTTGTACTGCTGATCCCGCTGGTGTTTATCGTCGCGAGGCGTACTGGTGTGTCGCTGATCAAGATCGGCATCCCGCTGCTCGCCGGCCTCTCGGCGGTGCACGGCCTGGTACCACCGCACCCGGGCCCGCTGCTGGCCATCGGCGTGTTTGGCGCGGACATCGGCAAGACTATCCTGTACGGCCTGATCGTTGCGCTGCCGACGGCCATTATCGCCGGCCCGATCTTCGGTACCTTTATCGCCAAGTACATCCCGGGCAACCCGTCCCAGGAACTGGTCGATCAACTGGCCCGCGAGCCTGAAAACAAAGACCTGCCGAGCTTCAGCATTACCCTGGTCACCGTACTGCTGCCGGTGTTCCTGATGCTGCTGAAAACCTTTGCCGACATCGCCTTTGCCGAAGGCAACGTGGTGCGCAACTGGATGGACATGATCGGCCACCCGATCACCGCGCTGTTGCTGGCCTTGTTGTTGTCGCTGTACACCTTTGGCCATCGCCAGGGCATCCATTCCAAGCAGATCCTCAAGCTGCTCGACGCCAGCCTCGCACCGACCGCGGCGATCATCCTGATCATCGGTGCCGGTGGTGGCTTCAAGCAGATGCTGGTGACCAGCGGCGTGGGTGACGTGATCGGCCATATGGCGGTGAACGCGCAGATCAACCCGATCCTGCTGGCATGGCTGGTGGCGGCGGTGATTCGGATTGCCACGGGTTCAGCGACGGTCGCGACCATTACCGGCGCGGGCATTGTGGTGCCGGTGGTGGGGATGATTCCGGGGGTTAACCGCGAGTTGCTGGTGCTGGCGACGGGGGCGGGGTCGTTGATCCTGTCGCACGTCAACGATGCCGGGTTCTGGCTGGTCAAGCAGTACTTCAACATGACCGTGGCCGAGACGTTTAAGACCTGGACGGCGATGGAGACCATCCTGTCGATCGTGGCGCTGATCTTCATCATGTTGCTGTCGTTGGTGGTGTAAGCCACACCGCAAGACAAATGTGGGAGGGGGCTTGCCCCCGATAGCAGAGTGTCAGTCACTGCATCTGGTGACTGATCCACCGCCATCGGGAGCAAGCCCCCTCCCACATTTTGACCAGGTCAGGCTCAGGCTTTCGTGACCAGCCCATCCGCCCTGAACATCCCGCGAATCCCGCGCACTGCCTGGCGAATCCGGTCCTGGTTTTCGATCAGCGCAAAGCGCACATGATCATCCCCATACTCGCCAAAGCCGATCCCCGGCGAAACACACACCTTCGCTTCCAGCAGCAGTTTCTTGGCAAATTCCAGGGAACCCATGGCGGCATACTGCTCGGGAATTTTCGCCCAGACATACATCGACGCCTTCGGGTTCTCCACCATCCAGCCCAGCTCATGCAGGCCCTTGACCAGCACATTGCGGCGTTGGCGGTACTGCTCGGCGATGTCCTTGACGCACTGCTGGTCGCCTTCCAGCGCGGCAATGGCGGCCACTTGCAGCGGGGTAAAGGTGCCGTAGTCGTGGTAACTCTTGATCCGTGCCAGGGCGTTGACCAGTTCCGGGTTGCCCACCATGAAGCCGATGCGCCAGCCGGCCATGTTGTAGCTCTTGGACAGGGTGAAAAACTCCACCGCGATATCCTTGGCACCCGGCACCTGCATGATTGAGGGGGCCTTCCAGCCGTCGTAGACGATGTCGGCGTAGGCCAGGTCGTGAACCACCAGCACGTCGTATTGCTTGGCCAGGGCGATCACTCGCTCGAAAAAATCCAGCTCCACGCACTGTGCGGTAGGGTTTGACGGAAAACCCAGGATCATCATCTTTGGCTTGGGGATCGAGCCGCGAATCGCCCGTTCCAGCTCGGCGAAAAAGTCCACGCCAGGCACCAGCGGCACCGAACGCACCTGGGCGCCGGCAATCACGGCACCGTAGATATGAATCGGGTAGCTGGGGTTGGGCACCAACACGGTGTCGCCCTGGTCCAGGGTCGCCAGCATCAGGTGCGCCAGGCCTTCCTTGGAACCGATGGTGACGATGGCTTCCGACTCAGGGTCGATATCCACCTCGTAACGGTCCTTGTACCAGCGCGAAATCGCCCGGCGCAGGCGTGGAATGCCTTTGGAAGTGGAGTAGCCGTGGGTGTCGTCACGCTGGGCGACGGTGACCATTTTCTCCACGATATGCGCAGGCGTGGCGCCGTCGGGGTTACCCATGCTCAAGTCGATGATGTCTTCGCCGCGCCGACGCGCAGCCATCTTCAGCTCGGCAGTGATATTGAAAACGTAAGGGGGGAGTCGATCTATGCGCGCAAAGCGGCGCGGCGAACCTTGGTCGGCCATTGTTGCCTCGAGAGTACGTAAGCGCCCGGAACCGTCCGAGCGACGTCGGCCACTGCGGTGGCCTGCGGGGCAGACAATACGGGCGATGATGGCGTGTTGTCCAGATGGCGCGGGAAAAAATTGTACATGGAGCGCGACCGGGATATGCCCCTATACTCGATGCGGGTTTGTTCCCTCATAAGAAGGAGACTGTTCGTATGGATCAGCAGACAAAACAACCGTTGGAGCCACGCATGGAAGCCGGCAAAGCCCTGGTGATCGCCGGTGTACAAGGGCGTTATTCGAAGGCCACCGTGGGCGATATCCCCAAGTTATGGGAGTTGTTTGACACGTGCATTAAAGACATCAAGAAGCGCGTTGGCGGCGTGACCTACGGCGTTTGCCACAACCCCCACCACGGCGAGTTTGATTACATGGCCGGGGTAGAAGTCCCAGGCAAGGGCGATGTGCCGAGCAACTTTGAGTTCATCGAAATCCCGCCGCTCAACTATGCGGTGTTCCCGCATTACGGGCCGGTGCAGGCGCTTGAGCAAACCTACGAGCGCATTATGTTCGAATGGCTGCCGCACTCGGGCTACAAGGTGATGGGCGCGGATTTCGAGCGCTATAGCGCAGATTTTGACGCGAGAAAGGGCACGGGAGCGGTGGAGATCTGGTTGCCGGTTGGAGAGCGGGGCTGACGCTCGCCGATGTCATGTAAACACGACAGGCACGCGTCAACGTCGTGTTTGCGTGACATTACCGTTATGAATTGAAGATCCAACTCAACCGGCGCTCATACCCAACCTGTCCCTTGTACGCTTCGCCGCTGTCCACCCATCCAGCCCCCAGATACAGCCCCATTGCCGCCGGGTTGTGCGTGTCCACAGACAACTCCAACCCTTTGATCTGCGGCCACACCTCAAGCGCCAGGGTTGGCAGTGCCTGCAAACACGCCTTGCCGAACCCACGCCCTTGCTGATGCCGATCTACTTGCAACGCATGCAGTGTGGCGCAGTGTTCATCGGCCCAATGGGGCAGGCAGGGTGGGCGCTTGAGTAGGAGAAAGGCCACGGGGATATCATCGGCCAACAGCGCAAAACCTTTGACGCCAGGGCTCGGGTTGACCAGCAGCGTATTGAGGGCGCAATACATATCGCCGCAAAACGGCAGTTGTTCAGGATGAACTTCGATGGCGCTGACTTGCTGTTGTTGCACAGCATTGAGCGCCTCATAGGTAACAAGGCGGGTTTGCATCGGATTATCCGAACGGCTGCAATGAAGACTGCAGTCTATCGGGTTTGTGGCGGGGTAAATTATTTTTCCATGGCCTGTCGATTTGCCACAAGGCCGTTCGACTAAGGGTGTCTTCCGTGATTTTACAACCCAGGAGTCATCGCCATGAGTACTGCAATCAACACCCTGATCGAGCAATGGAAACAAGCCGTGGTATCCCAGGATATCGACAAGATTGTCAGCTTTTACGCCGACGATATCGTCGCGTTCGACGCGGTTGGCGCGCTGCAATTCAGAGGCAGGGAGGCCTATCGTGCACACTGGAAGGCGTGCATGGAACATTGCCCGGGCCCGGGCGTTTTCGAGTTTCATGAGTTGCGCATCAACCAGGCCCAGGACAGCGCCTTCGCCCACTGGCTCGCGCACTGCGGTGGCACCGGCCCGGATGGTGTACTCAAGACCTGCTGGATGCGCGTCACCGCCGCTTACCAGCGTATCGATGGCCAATGGAAAGTGGTGCATGAGCACTGGTCGGCGCCGTTCGATATGCAAAGCGGCACGGCGCTGTTCGACCTGAAACCTTGAGCACGGCGAACTATAGTCAGGAGGCCGAAAACGGAGAGCATCATGAAATACCTGTGCCTGATCTACAGCGACGAACAGCTGTTGCACACCTCGCCCGACAGCCCTAGGGACCCGGAGTGTCTTGCCTACGCCGAGGCCATCCAGGCCAGCGGACGCATGCTTGCCGCCGAGCCGCTGCAGCCGGTCAATACTGCCACCACCGTGCGCATGCGCAATGGCCAGGTGTCGATCACCGACGGGCCATTTGCCGAAACCAAGGAGCAGCTTGCCGGGTTCTACCTGATCGAGGCCAAGGACCTCAATGAAGCGTTACAGGTGGCCGGCGGCATTCCAGCGGCCCGGGTCGGCAGTGTGGAAGTACGCCCCGTACGTGAATTGAACCTAGCTTAATGACGCTCAATGGCCAGGTCGAAGCGGTTTACCGCAGCGAGTCACGGCGTGTGCTTGCGACGCTGATTCGTGTGCTGGGTGATTTCGACTTGGCCGAGGAGGCGCTGCACGAGGCATTTTTCGTCGCCGTGCAGCGCTGGCCCGAGGATGGTGTGCCGGATAATCCACGGGCCTGGCTGGTATCAACCGGTCGCTTCAAAGCCATCGACCGTCTACGTCGCCAGGCGCGGTTTACCCCGTTGCTGCAAGAGCAGGCCGACACACTGGAAGCGGCGCAGTGGAGTGATGAAGACGTGGAAGACGATCGCCTGCGCTTGATCTTTACCTGCTGCCACCCGGCGTTGGCGCCCGATGCCCAGGCGGCGCTGACCTTGCGCGAGATCTGCGACCTGAGTACCGAGGCCATTGCCCACGCGTTTCTCGCCACACCCACCACCATCGCCCAGCGCATCGTGCGTGCCAAGGGCAAGATCCGTGAAGCGAAAATCCCCTATCAAGTGCCGTCCCGTGCCGAGTTGCCCGAGCGCCTGGACAGCGTGCTGCGGGTGATTTACCTGGTGTTCAACGAAGGCTACTCGGCCTCCACAGGCACCGATCTCACCCGTGAAGACTTGACCGCGGAGGCCATTCGCCTGGGCCGCTTGCTGATGGAGTTGCTACCGGAGCCGGAAGTCATGGGCTTGCTGGCGTTGATGCTGCTGCACGAATCGCGCCGCCCGGCACGCACCTCGGCCAGCGGTGAGTTGGTGCTGTTGGATGCCCAGGACCGTGCGCTGTGGGACAGGGCATTGATGGCTGAAGGTTGCGCATTGGTGGAGCGGGCGCTGACCACGCGACGCTTCGGGCCGTATTGCCTGCAAGCAGCGATTGCGGCGGTGCACGCCGAGGCGCCGAGTGCCGAGGAGACTGATTGGCGGCAGATTGTGGGGCTTTACGATGTATTGCTCAGGGCCATGCCATCGCCGGTGATCGAGTTGAACCGTGCGGTAGCGGTGGCGATGGAACAGGGACCGACGGCTGGATTGACGTTGGTGGACAGCATTTTGCAACGCGATGAGTTGCAGGATTATCACTTGGCGCATTCGGCGCGTGGGGAGTTTTGCCGGCAGTTGGGGCGGGTTGAAGAGGCCCGTGCAGCTTACGAAAAAGCCCTGTCCCTGACCCAGCAAACCCCGGAAAAACGCTTCCTGGAGCGACGCCTGGCCGAACTCAAATCCCCCAGACAATGAAGCTCCAAATGTGGGAGGGGGCTTGCCCCCGATTGCGGTGTGTCAGGTAAAGATTAGCTGACTGACACTCAGCTATCGGGAGCAAGCCCCCTCCCACATTTGGACATCATTGTTCTCACTGGCTCAATCGAGCATCTGTCCCAGCAACCAACTCCCCGCCGGCCCCGGCGGATGCTGGCGCGACCATAACGCATCCACCGTCACCGAGCGTGGCCAGCCACGCACCCTCAGCTCCTGCAGGCTGCCATTGCCAAAACGTTCCACCAGCCAGCGGGGCAGGGGCGCCCAGCCGAAACCCAACTGCGCCATTTCCATCAGCATCAGGTAACTGGCTGCCGACCAGACCCGCCCGGCAGCGCGATTGTCATAGGGTTTGACGATGCTCGCCAGGCGCAATTCCCGATGCTGTTTCAATGCCTGCTGGTCAACCTTTTCCAGCCTGGCCAAGGCATGCTGGGGGGAAACGAACAGGGCCGTTTCGGTACGTTCCTCGACCGGCGAATGGGTCAAGTCCGGCGGGTACTCCTCCTGCTGCTCGATAAATGCGATTTGCGCCCGGCCACTTTGTACAAGGTCGATCAGGTCATCGCACTCGGCAATCAGCCATTCCAGTTCCAGGTCCGGATAACGTTCGGCAAACGCGATGATGGTGGTTTCGAAGCGCTGCGATTGGTAGGTGTCTGACATGGCGATGGTCAGCTTCGGTTCCAACCCCGTGGCCAATTGGCTCGCCGTCAATTCCAGGCGGCTGCTGGCCTCCAGCACCTGCTCGGCGCGTTGCAGCAGTACATGGCCTGCCGGGGTCAATGTCGGTTTGCGGCTGCTGCGGTCAAACAGCACTACATCCAAGTCAATCTCAAGGCTGGCCACCGCCGCGCTGACGGTGGACTGGCTCTTGCCCAGCTTGCGCGCTGCTGCGGAAAACGAACCTTGGGTAGCAGCCTGGACGAACGCCTGGAGCACTTCATGGGAGGCCACGACTATCGCCCTGATCGATGGTTATTGGTTATGAAGTATCGAGACAAAGCCTGATCATGGCAACCCTCGTCACTCACGGAGCCGGGTCATGACCCCTACCAAATCCATTACTGAACGTGTTTTACAAGCCCTTGGGTTCGAAGGGCTGGCCTTGTTGATCTGTACGCCGTTGCTGATGTGGGTCACCGGCAGGCCGGCGCTGGAGATGGGCGCCGTTACCTTGGGCATCAGCCTGCTGGCCTTGAGCTGGAACGTTATTTTCAACAGCCTGTTCGACCGCCTTAAAACACGCCTGCAACTGGTCAATGGCGGTTGGACCCGGGTGTTGCACGCGCTGCTGTTCGAAGGCGGCCTGATCCTGATGGCGGTGCCGTTGATTGCCGCCTTGATGAAGATCAGCCTGCTGGAGGCGTTCATCCTCGACATCGGCGTGCTGTTGTTCTTCCTGCCGTATACCTATGTGTACCACTGGGGTTATGACGTACTGCGCGAAAAAATCGCCAACAAAACCCCAGTCACCCTGTAGGCGTTTGTCGCCTACAGGAACATCCCCCCCGACGCCTCGATCCGCTGGCCGGTGATCCAGTTGCTGCCATCGGCCAGCAAGCTCGAAATCGCCCCGCCAATATCGTCCGGCAAGCCGACACGGCCCAGGGCGGTATTGTTGGCAACCATCGTATTCAGATCGGTGTTATCGCGCACTGCGCCGCCGCCGAAGTCGGTGGCAATCGCGCCCGGTGCCAGGGTGTTCACGGTAATACCGCGTGGGCCCAGCTCCTTGGCCTGGTAGCGCGAAAGCACTTCAATGGCGCCCTTCATCGACGCGTACGCGGCATAGCCCGGCAGGCTGAACCGCGCCAGGCCGCTGGAAATATTGATGATGCGCCCACCGTCGCTGATCAGCGGCAGCAGTTTCTGCGTGAGGAAAAACGGCGCCTTCAAGTGGATCGCCACCAACTGGTCGAACTGTGCTTCGGTGGTCTCGGCAAAGCTGGCGTGGGCGCCGATCCCGGCGTTGTTGATCAGGAAGTTGAAGTGATCCTGGGCGAAAACCTCCTTGAGCAGTGCGCCGACCTGGGCGACGAAGCCATCGAAGCTTGCGCTTTGGCTAACGTCCAGTTGCAGCATGGCGGCGCGGCCACCCAATGCCTGCACTTGGGCAATCACCGCTTGGGCTTCGGCCGCTGCGCTGTGGTAAGTGCCGATGATGTCTACGCCTTGCGCAGCCAGGTGCAGTGCGGCGCTTTTGCCCAGGCCGCGGCTGGCGCCGGTAATAAGTGCGATTTTACGGGTCATGGTGCAGTCCTCAGGTGGGGTCAGTGGGACTGAGTGTATTTGTCCGGTCATAACGTGATAAACAGGCGGATATCGGAATCACTGGCCGGATAAGGCGAACAATCCCATGAACAAGCTTGAGTTACTGCGCACCTTCGTGCGCGTCACTGAGTTGTCGAGTTTTACCCAGGCCGGCCAGAGCCTGGGCCTGCCGCGCTCTACGGTGTCCGAGCACGTGCAGGCGTTGGAGGAACTGCTCGGTGCGCGGCTGCTGCAACGCACCACGCGCAAGGTGCAGGCGACCCAGGATGGTCGTGTGTTGTACGAGCGCAGCAAGGATCTGCTGGCGCATATGGAAGAGCTGGAAGGTTTGTTCCGCCAGGACGAAGCCCAATTGGCCGGGCGCATACGGGTGGACATGCCCAATGTCATGGCGCGGGGCTTGATCCTGCCGAACTTGCCCACGTTCATGGCACGCCATCCGCTTATCGACATGGAGATCAGCGGCTCGGATCGCCAGGTGGACCTGATCGCCGAAGGTTTCGACTGTGTCGTGCGCGTCGGTGCCCAGCCCGATCAAACTGTGGTGGCGCGACGGGTGTGCAGCATGCCGATGGTCAACTGCGTGAGCCCGGTGTACCTGCAACGTTATGGCGTGCCGCAGACTCTGGCTGACCTGGCAAATCACCAGTTGGTGCATTACGTACGTCCCCTGGGCGCCCGCTCGGCAGGGTTTGAATACATGGTGGGCAACAAGGTGCAACGGTTGCCGATGGCAGGAAGGGTGACCGTCAACAGCACCGATGCTTATCAGTCGGCGTGCCTGGGTGGGTTTGGCATTACCCAGGTGCCCCAACTGGGGATCCGCGATCTATTGGCCAGCGGCGAGTTGGTGGCGGTACTGCCGGATTACCAGGCACCGCCCCTGGACGTGTATTTACTGTATGCCGGCCAACGGCATTTGCCGCTGCGGGTGCGGGTGTTCATAGACTGGTTGACCGAGACCCTGGTGACCCATCTTTAACGGCGCGCCGACAACTGCTGCGGCGCCAGGAATGCATCGTGGAAGTAATCGCGGAACGCCTGCATCGCCGGGGTGAATGCGCGCTCGCGGTGCCAGGCCAGGCCGACGCTCATGGGCGTCACCGGGTCGGTCACGGCCAGTGTCTCGATACGCTTGCCTTCCAGGGACCAGGGCCGGTGCACCAGGTCCGACAGGATCGCCACGCCGCTGCCATTGGCAACCATGCTGCGTACCGCCTCTACCGAGCTGGTGCGCAGGCGCACCTTGGGTGTTTGCCCGGCCTGTTCCCAGTAGCGCATGGCGCTGTGTTCGGCCTCATCGACGGTGAGCAGGATGTACGGCTCTTGCGCCACATCCGCCAGGCTCACGGCACCGCGTTCACACAATGGGTGATGGCTGGGCAGCCACAGGCGGCGTTCGGAGTTGAACAGGATTTCAGAGACGATATCCGCGTGGGTGAGGTTGGCGGTGAGCACCACGGCCATGTCGAACTGGCCGTCAAGCAGGCCGTGTTCGATGGCCTGGCGCTCCTGCTCGAACACTTCGATGGTCACGTCCGGATGCCAATGCTCCATGCGCTGCAAATGGTGCGGCAGGAAATAACCCAGCACCGTGTAGCTGGCCGCTACGCGCAATACGCCACTGGCGCGGTAGTCCGGCAACGGGCTGTTGAGGGCGTCATCCACGCTGCGCACAATCACGTAGGCGCGGTTGAGAAAATGCCGCCCGGCGTCGGTGAGGTTCATGCCCTGGGCCGAGCGCACGAACAACTGCACGCCAAGCATGGCTTCCAACTCCTTGATCGCCGTAGTCACCGCCGATTGGGAAATATTCAGGTGAATTGCTGCCTGGGAAATCTGGCCAATTTCCGCAGTGGCGACGAAATAGCGAACCTGGCGCAAGGTGAGGGACATGGGTGATATCTGATTTTCAGAAGATGGGTCATCTGATAATAGATCTTCCCAAGGGGTCAAGCCCAGCCTACTTTCCTGGCATCACCTTCGGCGGAGCAACTTCGATGCAGGCAGTGGATTTCAATTCAGACATGGGCGAAGGCTTTGGCCCCTGGACCATCGGCGACGGCGTCGATGCAGAACTGATGGCCTATATCAGCTCGGCCAACATCGCCACCGGCTTTCACGCCGGCGATCCCGGCACCATGCGCCGCACCGTCGAGCGCGCCAAGCAACTGGGGGTGGCCATCGGCGCGCACCCGGGCTTTCGTGACCTGGTGGGTTTCGGTCGTCGGCATATCAATGCACCGGCCCAGGAGTTGGTGGACGACATGCTCTACCAGCTCGGCGCCCTGCGCGAAATTGCTCGTGCCCAAGGCGTCCACTTGCAACATATCAAGCCCCATGGCGCGCTCTACATGCACCTGGCTCGCGATGAAGAAGCCGCACGGCTGCTGGTGCAGAACCTGCAGATCCTCGAGCCGACGCTGTTGCTGTATTGCATGCCCAACTCGGTGATCTGGCGCATTGCCAAGGAACTGGGCCAGCCTGTGGTACGCGAGTTCTATGCCGACCGCGAGTACGATTTGAGCGGCTCCATCGTCTTTACCCGCCAGGTTCGGGCGCTGGATCCTGCCACTGTCGCAGCGCGTGTCCTGCGTGCCTGTCAGACCGGGCTTGTACGTACCGTGGAAGGCGAAGACCTGTTGATCGAATTTGATTCCATCTGCCTGCACAGCGACACCCCCGGTGCCCTGGAACTTGTGGAAGCGACCCGTGAAGTCTTGGACCGTGCGGGCATCGACGTCAGGCCACCCCAATAAGATCGCCTCATCACTTTTTTGCCTGCCTTTCTACAATGATTCCAAGAGGAACAGACATGGCTGAAATGTCCCCCATCCGCTACAGCTTCGGCGCTGATGAACACCTGTTTGCCGAGGTCAGCGACAGCATGTCCCTGCAGGCCTTCTTCAAGGGCATGGCGGTAACCCGCGCCGTGGAGCGTATGGCACTGGAAGGCGTTCTGGATGTGTGCCTGGCCAATGCATCGTTCCAGATTCGTTTTGACCCCGACCGCATCGCGCCCCATGTACTGCTCGACGCGGTACAAAGCGCCGAGGCCCAGGCCGTGACCGAGCGCACCTTGCACACGCGCATCATCGAAATCCCGGTGCTCTATAACGACCCCTGGACCCATGAAACCCTGATGCGCTTTCGTGACCGCCACCAAGACCCCAGCGGCACTGACCTGGAGTACGCCGCACGCATCAATGGCCTGGCCGACGTGGACGCGTTTATCACCGCCCACAGTGGCGCACCGTGGTTTGTGTCGATGGTCGGCTTTGTCGCGGGCTTGCCGTTCATGTTCCAAATGGTCGAGCGCGAGCGACAATTGCAAGTGCCCAAGTATCTGCGGCCACGCACCGACACGCCCAAGTTGACCCTGGGCCATGGCGGCTGCTTTGGGTGTATCTATTCGGTGCGCGGCGCGGGGGGCTACCAGATGTTTGGCGTCACCCCTGCACCGATCTACGACCCGGCCCAGCAACTGGCGTACCTCAAGGAACACATGGTGTTTTTCCGGCCCGGCGATATCGTGCAGTTCAAGCCCATGGACCGTGAGGCTTACGACCTGGCCGTCGCCGAGGTGGAAGCAGGGCGTTTCGATTTGCGCATCCGCCCGGTGGAGTTTTCCCTCGATGCGTTTCTTGCCGACCCCATCGGCTATCCAAAAACCCTGCAGGAGGCGCTGGCATGATCAAGGTCCTCAAACCCGGCCTCGCCACCTCCGTGCAGGACCTCGGCCGCGAAGGCTATTACCACCTGGGCATTCCGCCCTCGGGTGCGCTTGACCAGTACGCGCTGAGCGCGGCCAACCACCTGGTGGGTAACCCCGTGGGTGCGGCTGGCCTGGAATGCACGCTGATTGGGCCTGAGCTGGAGTTCCAGCAGGACGCGTTGGTGGCGTTGAGCGGCGCCTTGATGTCGCCGCGCCTGGACGGTGAAGTGGTGCACCAGGACACCGCCTTCGCCGTGCGTGCCGGGCAGGTGCTGCGCTTTGAGTTTCCCAAGGCAGGCGCGCGTACTTACCTCGCCGTTGCCGGAGGCATCGACGTGCCGTTGGTGCTCGGCAGTCGCTCCACTTATACCCTTGGCGCCCTCGGTGGGTTTGACGGGCGGCGCTTGCAGGAGGGGGATCAGTTGCCCATCGGCACGGCCAGCGGTAATGGACGTGCGGGTAACAGCTTGCCGATGGCGTTGCGTCGTTCGGTGGGCGGCGATGTGACCTTGCGCGTGGTGCCGGGCCTGTATTACGAGCGCTTGACCGACGGCGCGAAAAGCAGCTTTTTTGCCGAGCCGTGGACGGTCGGCTCCGAGGCGGATCGCATTGGCTATCGCTTCAAGGGCGGCAGCGCGTTGAGCTTCCAGCCGCGGGAGCAGCCCTTTGGCGCTGGCTCCGATCCGTCGAATATCGTCGACAGTTGCTACCCGATTGGCTCGATTCAAGTGCCTGCTGGGCTTGAACCCATTGTGCTGCACCGCGATGCGGTGTCGGGCGGTGGCTACGCGATGATTGGCACGGTGATCAGCGCCGACCTGGATTTGATCGGGCAGATGCAGCCGAACCAGCGGGCAGGGTTTGTGGCGGTGACACTGGAGCAAGCGTTGGAGGCGCGGCGGGTCTACAAGAAGCGCTTGAAGGCCATGGCTGGACTCTTCACACCCTGAAGAAACACCGCCCCTCCTACATTTCGACCTTCTGTGTGTCAGAACAGCTGGGTGAACAGCCAGTACAGGCTACCCGACAGTAAAATCGCCGCCGGCAATGTCAGCACCCACGCCATCAGCAAATTGCGGATGGTCTTCATCTGCAAACCCCCGCCGTTGGCCACCATGGTCCCGGCCACCCCCGAGGACAGCACATGGGTGGTCGACACCGGCAGCCCGAACATATCCGCCGCGCCGATGGTCAGCATCGCCACCGTCTCGGCCGACGCGCCCTGGGCGTAAGTCAGGTGGGTCTTGCCGATCTTCTCGCCCACCGTTACCACGATGCGCCGCCAGCCGACCATGGTGCCCAGGCCCAGGGCAATGGCCACGGCGATCTTCACCCACAGCGGGATAAAGCGCGTGGCGTTGTCGATCTGTTGCTTGAACAGTTGCAGCTTGCCTTGGGTATCGGCGTCGAAGTTGCCGACCTTGCCCTTATCCATCAGGCGAATGGTTTCGCTGGTCAGGTACATGTCGTTACGCACGTTGCCGACGGCTTCGGCCGGTACGGCGGCGAGGGAGCCATAGCTTTTCACTTCTTCGCCGATATGGCCGGTAATGGCGGCGAGGGCGGGCACCAGTTCCGGCGTGGCTTCCTTGGTGCGCACGTAGGTCGACAAGGTGGTGCGAGAGTCGCTCGGTGCCGGCTGCGGTGCTGCCTTGACCAAGGCAACCTGCGTCACTTGCGCAACTGCCGCGAACTGCAGCGACTGGTCCGCAGGCATGGTGCGGTTCAGCGCATAGGCCATCGGCAAAGTACCCACCAGGATCAGCATGATCAGGCCCATGCCTTTTTGCCCATCGTTGGAGCCGTGAGCGAACGACACACCAGTGCAGGTGGCAATCAGCATGCCGCGAATCCACCAGGGCGGCGGCGTGTCGCCTTTGGGTGCCTTGTACAGCGCGCGGTTTTTCACGAAGGCGCGCAGGGCCAGTAACAGCAAGGCGGCGAACGCGAAGCCGATCAACGGCGACAACAGCAAGGCATAGCCGATCTTGATCGCCTGGCTCCAATCCACACCGCTGGTGCCGTCACGCCCGTGCATCAGGGCGTTGGCCACGCCGACGCCGATGATCGAGCCGATCAGGGTGTGGGAGGACGAGGCCGGCAGCCCCAGCCACCAGGTGCCGAGGTTCCACAGAATTGCGGCGATCAGCAAGGCGAAGATCATGGCGAAACCGGCGGAGGAACCCACCTGCAAAATCAGCTCCACCGGCAGCAGGGCAATGATGCCGAACGCCACCGCGCCACTGGAAAGCAACACCCCGAGGAAATTGAAAAATCCCGACCACACCACCGCAAACTGCGGCGGCAACGAGTTGGTGTAGATCACCGTCGCCACCGCATTGGCGGTGTCGTGGAAACCGTTGACGAATTCGAAACCCAATGCGATCAACAGCGCCACGCCGAGCAACAGGAACGGCGTCCAGGTGGTGAGCTGGGCGCCCATTTCGTGCATGTCGTGCATCAGGCTGTAGGCGGTGAACAACAGGCCCATGGCAAGTACGGCGAAGAACATGATCACCGTCAACAAGCCTGGTCTTGTGTCCGACCGGGGTTGGGAGGCGGGTAAAGCGTGGGGGGAGGCAGTCAGGGAAGGGGTGGCCATGCCGGAGCATCCAGTGTGAGGAGGATGGCCTTAATGATCATTGCAAAATATTACAGCGATGCTGCGGCAGGTCAGTGTTTTCGGAAATCGAGTGCACCGCCGGTCTACCAAACGCAGAAGAACCAATGTGGTAGGGGGCTTGCTCCCGATGGCGGAGTGTCAGTTAATAAATTATTGACTGACCCACCGCTATCGGGAGCAAGCCCCTTCCCACATTTTGACCGCATTTTTTTTCAGGTCAGTAGTCTTTGCGCTTTCGGAACGCCCAGCGCCCGGCAATCACGGTAAAAGTCGCGACCAGCGCAACCAATATCCAGAAACCTTCCGGGTCTTGGGACAGCGGCACACCCCCCACGTTCATGCCAAAAAAACCGGCAATGATATTGATCGGCAACGCCAGCACCGTCACCACAGTAAGAGTGAACAACGTGCGGTTGCTTTGCTCATTGAGGTTGGCGGCGATTTCTTCCTGCAACAGCTTGATGCGTTCGCCCAGGGCAGTCAGGTCGTTGATGATCAGCGCAAATTCCTCGGTGGATTTGCGCAACTCCTTCACGTCTTCCTTTTGCAGCCATTGCGGCGGGCGGTTGAGCAGGCGCAGCAACGAGCCCGGCTCCAGCGCCAGCAGGCGTTGCAGACGCACCAGCACCCGGCGTGCGGCTCCGAGTTCGGCGCGGTTTGTGGATAGGCGCGAAGACAGCAACTGATCTTCGATATGGTCAACGCTGATACTGGTCTTGCGTACGATCTGGGTCAGCACTTCGCCTTGGTCCCGCAGCAGGTGCACCAGCAGTTCCAGGGGCGAGCGAAAGTGCTCACCGGCTTTCACCGATGAGCGCAATTTATCCACTGAGTGCAACGGTTGCAGGCGCGCACTGACCAGCAAGCGGCTGCGGGCACACACCCACAGCGTGGAAATATCCGACGAGACCATGCTGCTGAAGTTGAACACCACGTCGTTGACCACGGCCAGCAAGGCCGAATCCACATGTTCAATCCGCGTGGAGCGCGAGCCTTCATGCAGGGCTTCGAAAAACTCCTCCGGCAGCGACAGGTGCGCCTGCATCCAGCGCTCGCAGGCGGCGTGGGCCAGGTTCAGGTGCAGCCACAGGAATTCTTCCGGGTCTTGCGGCTGCTGCAAGGCGGCGAGGGCGGCGGCTGAGTCAATCTGCAGACCTTTTTCACCAGGGCGAAAACGAAAACCGTAAAGCAGGCCAAACAGGTCGGGATCCTGATGGGCGTGGTCGATGCTGTGGTTCATGGCGGCTCGCAGAGAAAGGGCCTGTAGGACGTTTCACAGGCACTCAGGCGCGAATCATTGCAAGGCGGGATGACGGTTATGTGACGGTTTCTTACTGCGCAAAAAAAAACGCGCCACCCGAAGGTGGCGCGTGTGTTTTATAGAGTGTGGTCTCAAGTATCGAGCTTGTCTTCCAGTACAGCGCCGGTCTTGGCGTCGAGCTTCACTTCAAATTGCTTGCCGGCGGTATCGGTCAGTTCAACTTCGTACACCAGCACGCCGCTGTTGTTGTGGTCCAGCTCGGTGTCGTTGATGGTGGCACCGGCGTGTTTAGCCACGGCGGCAGCGTTGAGTTTGTCGAAAGGCATCACCGCACCGGACTTGAGCAGGCCTTCGATATGATCCGGACGAACATCGGCTTGGGCCAGGCCGGCGGTCAAGGTCAGGGCAGTGGCAGCGAAAAAGGCAGTCAGAGTTTTCATGGTGTGTCCTTCTGGGTTGAGCTGTTTAAGTGGCCTCAGGTTATCCCGTGCAACTTAACTCACCCTTAATTATTTCAAACAGTTGCGCAGTTTATTCAATCCAGGACGGATGCAGGATTTCATGCTGAGGCCTCACCAAAAAAGGGAAACTCGGATGAAACGGTTAGTCAGTTGGCTCTATGCGCCTGCATGCTTGTTGGGGTTTGTCGGATGGGGGCTCTACCAGCCCCGATGGCTACTGGTGATATTCGCGGTGGCGGTGGCGGTGTCGTTTGTGGTGGAACTATGGCTGCCCTACGAGCCGCAGTGGAATCGCAGCCTGGGCGATCGCTGGCGCGATACGTTGCATGCGTTGATCAACGAAAGCTTGAATGTTGTGGGTTTGTTGGTCCTGCCGGGCCTTACGGTGCTGCTGGCATTCGAGGGGCTATGGCCGCGAGGCTGGCCGCTGTGGGAGCAACTGTTGATGGCGATCTTCCTGGCCGATGCCGGGATCACCTTGATGCATTACGCCAGCCACCGCATCGCGCCCCTGTGGCGGTTGCACGCGGTGCATCACAGCGTGCAGCGGCTTTATGGTTTCAATGGTTTGATGAAGCATCCTTTGCACCAGTTGCTGGAAGCAACGGCGGGCCTGCTGCCACTGATCCTGCTGGGGATCCCACTGGAGGTCGCGCAATTGTTGGCCCTGGCCATCGCCATTCAGTTGCTGCTGCAACATTCCAATGTGGATATGCGCCTGGGGCCGCTGCGCTGGGTATTCGCCTGGGCGCCGGTGCATCGGTTCCACCACATGAAATACGGCCGCGCAGGGGATGTGAATTTCGGCCTGTTCTTCAATTTGTGGGATTGGCTGTTGGGCACGGCGTTTTATCGCAAAGGCTATCGCATAGGGCCGGGGGACTTGGGCATTGGCAGTCGACCGCATTTCCCCGTGGCCTATGCGGCACAGTTGCGTGACCCGTTTCTGGTGGTACGCCTGGCCAAGGAGCCGCCGCTGCCTGACGATCTACACTAGAAACTGCACCTGCAGTTGGCGCAAAGACGCGCCCGCCGTCACCCCGAACAAGTGCTTCATGGTCCGCGAAAATGCGCGGAATCAGCAAACCCCGCGCCGTGGGCTGCCTCAGTCAGCGTGCTGCCGGCAAGGGCCAGTTGCAGGGCAATGCGCAACCGTCGCCACAACACGAGGCGGCGTATGGGAACGCCCAGTCGATCATTGAACAGACGCTCCAGTTGGCTCAATGACAGATGCGCCGCTGCGGCCAACGCCTGGGCCGATACCTTGCCGACCAGATGCTGATCAAGGGCGGCCAGTGCGCGTTCGATACGTGGGTCGTCAAGGCGTCGTCGGGGCAGCCTGAGCAGGGCCTGCGGGGATAAATCGCCGTCTGCCAGCAGTTGCTGCAATGGCTGGATGTCAAAGATCATGGGCTCGGCATACAACGCCCACACCTCACCCTCTGTCTCAAGGATGGCGTGGTTGTGACGCGAAGGAATAAACAGGCGATGGGCCGTGGTGACATGACCATCAAGGCTGACCGTGATCGGTGCGCCGGGGCAGAACATCAATTGGTGTGCGTAGTGTGCATGGGGCGCGGTGCGCCCCAGCTCGCCGAGCACCAGCCCGTGGTCACGCCCCAACCACAGGCGGCCTGACCATTCGGGCTTCACTCAGTACTTATGGTCGTTGAGCAGGTCCTGCACGCTGGACGACGGCCAGCGCTTGTAGAACTTCAACAGTTCGGCGGCGCGGTTGGTAAAAATACCGTCGACGCCAGCCTTCATCACTTTTTCGAAGTCCACCGGCTCATCCACGGTGTACACATGCACCAGCAGGCCCTTGTCGTGGGTCAGCTTGTTCATTTCAGGTTTGACCAGGTCGGTATAGCTCTGGTCGCCGTGGTCGGTCAGCTCAGCCGACGGGCCGGTGCCGATGGCGCCCAGGCTCTTGGCTTGGTCGACCCATTTTTCGAACTCGGCGGCATCCTTCGGCTCTTGCTTGGCGTAGTAGGCGGCCTTGGTCGGTTCGCCGGATTCGGCGAAGGTCACTTTGGACTTGGGTTCGATGCTGCCTTCGCCGACCCACAACAGCAGGATTTTCGGCGTGTTCGGCATTTCCTTCTGCAGCTCCTTGAGGCTGGCTACCTCGAAGGTTTGCAGCACGACACGGCCCTTGCCCTGGCCGACACCGGTGTTGCTCTTGCCCAGCTTGGAACCGGCGGAGCTCAGCCAGCCCTTGTCCAGCAGCTTGTTTTTCAGGTCGGCTTCGATACCCGGGAATTGCTTGGGCTCCTTGGTCTCGATGTACAGGCCGGGTTTGTGCGAGGGGTTGCCTTCGGCGATCTTGATGATGTCGTCCAGGCTGAGGATTTTCAGGCCGACGAAGCCTGGGCGGGCGCGGTCCGGGTAGGCCGCGTTGAACCAGCTGCCGGCGTCGAGGCTTTGCAGTTCTTTCCAGGTGAATTCGTTGGCTGGCGCATCTTTGCGCTCGGGGAACTTGGTGGCCACGTCGGTGGTGCGCTGCAGGTTGTTGTCGTGCAGGGCAAACAGCACGCCGTCCTTGCTGCGTTGCAGGTCCAGTTCCAAATAGTCGGCGCCCAGGTCGCGTGCAACTTTGTAGGCGGCGGCGGTGGACTCCGGCGCGTCGTAGGAAGCGCCACGGTGAGCGATTACGGCAGGGTAGGGAATGCCTTCGTTTGTCGCCAATTCAGCCGGGCTGACTGGGTCGGCAGCCTGAGCCTGGCCGAGGCCGAGCATCAACGCCAGCAGCAAGGCGCTCTTGGTAAACGTGACAGGCATATGCGAAGTCCTTTCGTGGAGGTAACTTTGAGAAGACGTCCTTTTTAACAATTGATTGCGAAAGGCGCTATCACCAAACCGACATTAACGTGCGCGCAGTCCAATTTTGTCGGTTTTTTTTAGGGGCATTGCAGTATTCTTGGCCGTAGCTGCCCCATTAGAGGACGGTATTTTTTGCCACGCGTGTAAACCATCTTTCCAGTCCCTGTGGGACTTTTCAGTGAGGTTTACCATGCGCATCACTTCCGAGCTTATCTGCCAGGCCGCCGACCAACTCCATGGCTTTGTCGGCCTCAATCGCAAGACTGGCCAGTACATCGTGCGTTTCAGCGAAGATGCCTTCGGCATGGACGTGGCCGATGACGGCATTATTCCCACCGCCGAATTCGTCTGGCTGCCCGCCGCCGACCACACCATGACCCTGTGCCGTGAACGCCTACAGTTGCTGCTGGACCAGAATATCGATGACCGCATCAACATCACCGAACCGTTGCGGGTGTACATGCGTCGGGTGGAGATCCCGCAGATCAGTGCGTTGCGCAGTTTGGTGAGCTGACCGGTCAAACTGCCCGGGCGCTTTTACCGGATGGAAACCTCTCAATTTGAGAATGAGTAGGCCCGCTCCACCTTGCACACCCGTGTATGAAACGCTGTGTACCAGGTGGCGCGTCCTTGCTCACGTACCTGTCGATGTTCGGCCTGTTGTTTCCACGCCTGGATCGCCGCCTCGCTGGCCCAGTAGGACACGGTGATGCCCAACCCCTCTTCCCGCGCCGACTCCACGCCGAGAAAACCCGGTTGTTGCTGTGCCAGTTCCAGCATGCGTGCGGCGGCTTCGCCATAGCCCAGGTCGCCTTCGGTACGCAGTGAGCTGAAAATCACCGCGTAATAAGGCGGGGCGGGTGTCTTGGCGATCATACCGATGCCCCTCGGCAAGCCTTCAGCAGGGCCAGCGCCAACGGCGGGGTGACGCCCTTCAGCGCGGCGCGTTCGGGCTGGAACAAGGTGGCGACGAAGAACGGATGGTCGAGCAATTCCACAGCGCGCAGGTCGCCCGCCGAATCATGAGCGCTGGGAATCAGGTCGCCTTCCAGCAGTGCGTCGGCAAACGTTGGGTTGATGCCGTAGCGGCATCGATAACCTTCGTCGATGTCCACGCTGGCGTAGGCTTGGGCAATGCGCGTGTAAGGGGCCAGGCGCACTGTGTCGTTCACCTCTACCAGTGTGCAGCTCAGTGGCGTAATGACGGCGCGTTCAGCGTCCGGAGCCAGCTCGCCATGCTCGGCATCTGCCCAGCCAAGTACGTTGCGGGCATATTCCAGCACGGCATGTTGAAAGCCACCGCAAGTGCCGAGGAAAGGGCGTTTTTGCTCGCGGGCAAAACGGATCGCCCGTAGTGCGCCCTCGGTGTCGCGATAGGGGCTGGCGGGTACGCACCAGAAACCGTCAAAACCCTGCAGGGCAGAGGTGCAGGTGAGTGTGTCGGTGTCGAGCCATTGCACATGGACGCTCAGGCCCAGTGCGGCGGCGGCCTGCTGCAGTGCCACCGGGATAGCCTGGTGGGCGATCACATCAGGGTTGTAGTCGCCGATCAGGGCGAGGTGCAGAGCGGGGGTTGTCATCGTGTACGTCCCTTGGCTTGTGGTGGGCTGATACGCACTATAGATTGGCGTTCACGCAATCAATATTGGCGTTTGCCCATATGCTCAATGCAGCCACGCACTATCAAATCGACTACCCCGACCTGTCATTGATCCTTGCCCTGGTGCGTGGCGGCACCCTGGCGCGGGCGGCTGCGTTGTTGAGGGTAGACGTGTCCACGGTATTCCGGGCGGTGCGGCGGCTGGAGGCGGCACTGGGGCAGACCCTGTTTGAAAAAAGCCGCGCCGGTTACTTGCCCACCAGCCTGGCGAGCAACCTGGCGCAACAGGCCGAACGGGCAGAACTCGCACTGGAGGCTGCGCGCATAGGGGTGGAGCAGGGCGGCGAGGTAATCAGCGGCACCGTGCGCCTGACCTGCACCGACGCGGTATTGCAAGGCTTGCTGCTGCCGGCCCTGGCGCAGTTCATGCCGGCCTACCCAGCGTTGACCCTGGAACTGAGCACATCCAATGACTTCGCCAACCTCAGCCGGCGTGATGCGGATATCGCTCTGCGCCTGACCAGCAAGCCGCCAGAGCACCTGGTCGGACGTTGCCTGGGGACCGTGGCGTACCAAGTGTGTGCCAGTGCCGACTATGCACGTCGGCATGCAGGCCAGGATCTAACCGACCTGGCCTGGATCGCACCGGATGACTTTTTGCCCGACCACCCCACCGTGGCCTGGCGCCGTGAGCATTTGCCGGGCGTGCGCCCCAGTTACCGCTGCAACAGCATGCAGTCGGTGACTGAACTGGTGCGTGCCGGGCTGGGCGTGGCGGCGTTGCCGGATTTTCTAATGGGCGATGGCTTGCAACCACTGGGCCCTGCGTTGGCGGGGCACGACACCTCGCTGTGGCTGTTGACGCGCCCTGATTGCCGGGCGTTGCGTTCGGTGGTGACGCTATTTGATGAGCTGGGGCGGCATGTGCGCGGGTTGCGACCTTAGGCTTTACGCACAAATTGTTCATGCATTTCACACGTCAGGGTTTCGATGCGCTCGGTCAGTTGCTTGGTCATTTCCGTCAACCGGGTGTTCTGCTCCAACAATTCCATCAGCTGTTTGGTGGTTTGTGCTGCCTGGGCCTGACGTTCGGTATTGGCGGTGGCGAGGGCTTCACGGTGTTGCGCGTCGGCGTCGGATTGGGCTTTGTCCCGGGCGGCCTGGCGTGTCTGGGCGAGCAGGATCAGCGGCGCGGCGTAGGCCGATTGCAGGCTGAAGGCCAGGTTGAGCAGGATGAAGGGGTAGACGTCAAAGTGAGTAACGCCGGTTATGTTCAGCACCACCCACAACACCACGATCGCGGTTTGTGCCCCGAGGAAGGTCGGCGTGCCAAAGAAGCGCGCAAAGGCCTCAGCCTTGAGGGCAAAAGTGTCGTTGCCGAAGGTCGGTGCCAGGTGCGCGTGACCTCGGTGGAAACGCAGGTGGTCAGTGGGGGTGGCGTCTGGCTTGTCTGGGGTCATGGCGAGCTCGGATCCTTGGCGTAAAGACAGCCAACACTATAGACCGAGCTCCCAGGCGCGCACATGAATAACCGGTCAGCGATTGCCCCGCTCATTGGCAAAGGCGCTCACCGCCTGCACCGCTTCGCCGGTGCCCTCGCGAATCTGCAGGATCACCGTGCCCGCCTGGTTGGCCAGGTCTACGCCCTGAGCCGCGCGGTCGCGAGTGGCGTCCATGCTGTCGATGGCTTGGCGGGTTTCATCCTGGATCATGGCGATCATCCCGGAAATCTGCGCAGTGGAGCCGCTGGTGCGCGCCGCCAATTGCCGCACTTCATCGGCGACCACGGCAAAGCCACGGCCCTGCTCGCCAGCGCGGGCGGCTTCAATGGCGGCGTTGAGCGCCAGCAGGTTGGTCTGGTCGGCGATGCCGCGGATGGTATTGACGATGGTGGTGATCTGTTGCGAACGCTCGCCGAGTTTGGCGATCAGCTGCGAAGAGGTATCGATATCCTGGGCAATGTCGCGCATGCCACTGGCTGTTTTCTGAATCACCTCGGCGCCTTTTTCGGCCATCTCCTGGGTGTTCAAGGACAGGTGATAAGCCTGTGCCGCGCTCTGTGCGTCGGTGGCATGTTGTTGCACGCGGGCGGTGACGTCCGAGGCGAACTTCACCACTTTGCACAGGCGCCCGCTGGCGTCGTACACCGGGTTGTAGCTGGCTTCGAGCCACACCACCTGGCCGTTTTTATCCAACCGCTCGAACTGGCCGTTGAACAGCTCGCCCTGGTTCAGGCGTTTCCAGAACTCGCTGTAGGCGGCACCGTTGGCCAACTCCGGTTTGCAGAACAGGCGGTGATGCTTGCCCTGGATCTGCGCCAGGCTGTAGCCCATGCGCTGCAGGAAATTCGCGTTGGCGCTGATGATGGTGCCGTCGAGGTTGAATTCGATCATTGCCATGGCGCGGTCGATAGCTGCAATCTTGGCGTTGGCCTCACTTTCGGCCTGCAGGCGTGGGGTGACATCCATGGCGTACTTCACCACTTTAATCACGCGACCGGCTTCATCCCGCACCGGGTTGTAGCTGGCTTCCAGCCACACCGATGCGCCATTGGCGCCCACCCGCTCGAAGGTGGCTGACTGGAATTGGCCGTTGCGCAAGTGCGTCCACAGCTGGTTGTACTCGGCGCTGCGGGCGAATGCGGGGGGGCAGAACATCCGGTGGGGCTGGCCCAGGATCTGTTCGGCGCGATAACCCATGGTCTTGAGGAAGTTGTCATTGGCCCGCAGCACGTTGCCTTGCAGGTCGAATTCGATGACGGCCATGGAGCGTTCGATCGCATCCAGCAGGCTGGCTTGTTGGGCGATACGGTGTTGCAGGGCATTGATGGTTTTCTTGTGGGCGTTGAATAGCATGTTAGAGGCTCGGGCATGCAAGCATATGCGGTATCCATGTATTTGCGCCTGACCCCGTAGGGCTCCTGGCCGTACGGTTGACTTGCTCATTGCCAGCTTCCTGGTGCTGACAGAGGGGGTGGAACAACGGTTTCAGAGTAATCAGCCTGCCAAGAAGTTCGCCCGTTGGGCAGGACCATTATTGGGCAGGCGACCAATGGCGGCATTATGCTATTGCGGCAGGTGGGCGGCGTTGGATTCGGACGAGGTGTTATCGGACAACTCAGGCTGGAGAGGCGGCTATCCAGTCGCTGGTCTTGACGCGGTCGCGGCCGCTGTCCTTGGCGGCATACAGCGCGAGATCCGCGGCGTTGAGCCACGCGACCGCATCGTTGAAAGAGGGATGGAAATCCGCCAGGCCAATGCTCAGGCTGACGCGCAGCTCAGGGATTTGCGGATGCCGATAGTTACCGAAAGTTTCGCGGAGCCGCTCCATGACTTGCGCCGCTTCTTCCAGTGGCATCCTCGGAAGGATCACACAGAACTCATCGCCTCCATAGCGGCCAGCCAGGTCGTCTTCCCGCAGGTGTTGGCGCAGCTCGTGGCTCAACTGGCGCAGTACCGTATCTCCGACGGTGTGGCCGTGGATGTCATTGATGTTTTTGAAGTGATCGATATCGATCAAGGCGATGGTCGCCTGGCCTTGTTGCTGCTGGCATTTATGGAATTTGAGATTGAGCAGGTCTTTCCACGAACCATGGTTGAGCAGGCCGGTAAGGCTATCGATGCGGCTCAGGGCGCTGAGGGCGCGTTTATGGTCCGACAGTTTAATCGCCAGCTGATAGCAGACCATGCCGATGGCCATCGGGTAGAGCGTCAGCATCGGCAAACAGGTGTAGACCTCGATGAGGCTGACACTGGGGTCGAACTTGATCCCGAACAGGCCCCAAGCCACCGCGATACCGGCCGCCTGCGCCGGCAGCCCGAGCAGGAACAGGCGTTTGCCGCCGGCGGCGACATTGTTCATGGCCATCATCGACAGAATGGTGACGGTCGTCAGTGGTGAGAACTGGGTGGCAGCCGCCCAGAAACCGCCGGCCAACGAGTCATACAACAGGTTGCGTTGCTCGGCCTGGTAGGGGAACGGCGAGCGAGTTGAGAGCTGGTGCGCCACATGCGCCCAGGCCAAGCCATTGAACAACAGCAACGCCCAGACCCAAGCGGGCATGGACAAGGGGTACAACGCGCCAACCACGCTGATGCTGCCGATGCCAAGGCCGATAATCCTTGGCTTGTAGATACGCCTGGCAAATGAAAGCCCTTTGCCTCGTCTGTTTTCCATAGTGTCCTGGGTCAGCTGTTTTGTGCGGGTACGGTCGCGTGCGTCAGCGGGCGGAACCGCTGATCGACAAATGCGAGCGATTGTCGATTATTCCTGTGGGAATAATCAGTGTCCTTCTAGGCCATTTGCGCAAAACAGCGGGTGAATGCGCCAAATACGACTTGCAATGTCGCCCAGGCAACAGGACTTAGTGCGCACGCGGCGCGCTGACTTCGTAGCCGGCGAGGAACAGGTCGATGGCCGACTCGATGACACCGGCTTGGGCGGCAGCGTCAAGGGTGGGCTGGCCGAGGGTTATCTGCGGCCAGAATGCGAAAGCCTTGAGCAGGCTCTGGATCTGGTGGGCAGCGAAAGCCGGATCGGTACAGGTGAGGCGGCCGTCTTCCTGGGCGGCGCGTACCCATTGGGTAAAGCCTTCCTCCCGTGCGCTCAGGCGGTTGACCATATCTTGCGCGCGGTCCGGCGAATGGATGGTGGCAGCGATAGCCACACGTGCCAGGTCGAGGAAGTTGGTGTCCGACATCATCTTCATTTTCGCTTCCAGCAACCTGCGCAGTTGATCGCGCAAAGGACGGTCGCAGGCGTAGTTCACGTCCAGTTGCGCAACACTGCTGGCCCATAGCTGGTGGAGGATCTCGGCGAACAGCTCTTCCTTGCTGGGGAAGTGGTTGTACACCGTGCGCTTGGAAACACCGGCAGTGGCGGCGATTTTGTCCATGCTGGTGACCTCGAAGCCGTTCTCGCGAAATTCGGCGATCGCCGCAGCCACGATGGCTTCGCGTTTACGCTCGGTGAGGCGCTTGGGGGCAGTCATGGATAGCATTCGACTCAAAATGGAAATTACACTCGGCAGTTTACTTGCTCCGGCTTTTGTTGCAATCTAGAAACTACACTGTGCAGTGTAATTTTTGAGCGGACCGTAGGAGTCACTCTGTAATGGCCACGATTTCAAACCGTCTGAACCCTGCGCCTGTGGCGCTCAAGCCTGTCGCGCAGGGCCAGGAGCATTTCAGCAATGACGCCCCGGTGCAGCACGGCGGCTTGGGCAAGACCCTGCGTATTTTCTGGAACATGCTGTTCAACAAGCCGCGCACTACACGGCCGGTGGGGCAGATTCCGGTGCAGCCCCTGACCCGTGAACAGTTGTTGGCCGCACCCGATCACAGTGTGTACCGCCTCGGGCATTCGACCGTACTGCTGAAAATGCGCGGTAAATTCTGGGTCACCGACCCGGTATTCGCCGAGCGTGCCTCGCCATTCAGTTGGGCCGGCCCCAAGCGTTTCCACCAACCGCCCATCAGCCTTGAAGAG
Source organism: Pseudomonas sp. FBCC-B545 (assembly GCF_059134095.1). Lineage (NCBI taxonomy): Bacteria > Pseudomonadati > Pseudomonadota > Gammaproteobacteria > Pseudomonadales > Pseudomonadaceae > Pseudomonas > Pseudomonas sp. FBCC-B545. The sequence continues at coordinate 1,415,395 of NZ_CP101441.1, forward strand.
TTGCCACCCCTGGAGGCGGTTATTCTTTCCCACAACCATTACGACCATCTCGACCATAAGGCGGTGGTCCAATTGGCCGACAAGACAAACTACTTCCTGGCACCCCTGGGCGTCGGCGACACGCTGATCAAATGGGGAGTAGACGCCAGCAAAGTCTGCCAGCTGGATTGGTGGCAGGGCACCGAGGTGGACGGCATTCGTTTTATCGCCACCCCGGCGCAGCACTTTTCCGGACGTGGCTTGTTTGATAGCAACCAGACACTGTGGTGCTCCTGGGTAATGATCGACGATGCGCGCCGAATTTTTTTCAGTGGCGACACCGGCTATTTCGACGGTTTCAAACGCATCGGCGAGCAATACGGTCCGTTTGACCTGACCCTGATGGAAACTGGCGCTTACAACGTCGATTGGCCCCACGTACACATGCAGCCGGAGCAAACGCTGCAGGCGCATATCGACCTCAAGGGGCGCTGGCTGCTGCCGATCCACAACGGCACCTTCGACCTGGCATTCCACGCTTGGCACGAACCCTTCGACCGCATCATGGCCCTGGCCTGGGAACGCAACGTATCGATCACCACCCCGGCGATGGGGCAGGCGTTCCGCTTGAGCCTGCCCGAGCGCGGGTATGCCTGGTGGTTGGAGGTGGAGCCTCAACTTGTGCAGGAGCGGGCAACAGGCTGAGCCAAGTGGATTAAGGAAAAGAGCTTTTCAGAGGATTTCAGCCCTGCGACAAACGTCAGACGAGAGTGCGATGATCTCCGGGAATTTTATTTCGGGGAGGATATTTCGATGGATAGCCATTGTAAGAAACTTTGGAAGATGGGTTTGCCTTGCGCCATCGGCCAGCCTTCACTCGGGCCCGTCAACGTTGCCGACGTTCCTGCCCCATTGTTCAACGCCGCTCCGGTTTCTATCGTTTTTGGTGCCGGGCAACGCACGGGCGCTGCACCCGTGCCAGGGTATAACGCCCTGGCCCCCCGGATAAACCCGGTGCGTGACCCCGCGCTATCCCTTATCGCCATCAGTGGCATAGACCCTACCGAACCGGTGATGGTGGAGGTTCCCCTGGTATTGAATAACACCACATTCACCGCTTCACTGGAGCTGGCGGGGTATCGTCTCGGCTACGCCGAACGGTATGTGCAGGGCAAGCAGGCTGAGCTCGTCGAACACAGTGCAGCCTTGCGCCGAGTCTTCGACACCTTGCGCCAGGCCGGTGCGCAATGGGTGGCGGTAGACGTGCAGCGTGACAGCGACAGCGGCCAGGCGGGTCACGAAATTGACGAGCTGGTGGCTGGCCTTCGCCTTGATGCCTTGGTATCAGACGATCCGAATGCCGGGTTTCATAACGCGTGCAGAAGCGGGTATCCCAGTGTCTGTGAAACGCTGGAGGATGGATCGAAAGTCTGGTTTTACGGCGCCCGTTGGGCGGGTGATCGCTTGACGGCCCTGTTGCGCGCTTACCGCCACCTACGGCCAAAGGTTGTATCGGAGCCTACGCCAGGCGGGGAATGATAGGACGGCGTGGCAGGATTCGCCTGAAATAGTGCGCAGGCGGCGCTTCTTAGACTGGTGTGGGGTTATCGACCGATAACCCTCACACTCAGTCACGTAGAGAGGCACTTCATGATCGGACCCGTGTCGGCAGGCGGATGGGGGACAGGCTTGTTCCAGGAGCTTTCAAACCCACCGCAAGGCTTTAAGAGCGCCTGTCAAATGTCAGTGGAAATGGCCCAGGGAAGCGGTGTCACCGCGCAGTCGCTGTTGAAGGATTCGCTCAAGCAAATAGCCAGCATTGATCGTGGGCTACAGGGCGGCAACGCGTTTTTGGAAACAAACCCGGATGCCCTCCGTGAGGCGAAGGCGCGTGATCAGGAGCGTGCCAACGGCCACGTGCGCGGGCATTTGCACGGCGTACCGATAGCGCTCAAGGATGTATTTGAAACCAATGATCGTATGCAGACCAGCGCAGGCTCGAAGGCCTTGGTTGGAGCGCCCGCAACTAGAAACGCCAAGGTTGTCGACAATTTGTTGAAGGCCGGGGTGGTGATTGTGGGTAAAACCAATATGAGCGAGTTGTCCAACTTTCGCTCTGAATCACCGGCTGATGGGTGGAGTTCCCGCGGCGGCCAGACGCTGAACCCGCATCGCCTGGGAGGGCAGGTGGCGGGCTCTAGTTCGGGTTCGGCAGTCGCTGTTGCCCAAGGGCATGTGCCTTTGGCCTTGGGGTTGGAAACCAACGGGTCGATTATCAGCCCAGCAGCCTACAACGGCGTTTTTGGTCTGAAAACAACGGTAGGCCTTCTCAGTACCGAGGGCGTCATGACCAGTACACGCCTGGATGCGATCGGTACTTTCACCCGTAATGTCTGTGATGCGGCGGAAGCGCTCAACGCAATGACCGGAACCAATGCCTATACCGATGGCCTGCATGCCGACGCCCTGAAAGGTAAGCGAATTGGCTACACGCCTTTGCCTGAATTGTCCGAGGAGGCGGCCAAGGACCCGGCCAAACGCGCAGATCGCAAGCATTACGAAAAGGCGCTCGATGTGTTGAAGGACCAAGGTGCGATCCTGGTGCCGGTGAGGCCGTTGGAGGAGGGTGTCGCTGATGAGACCTACGAGCGTTACACCGAAGTGCTGTTCGCAGAGGTCAAGCAACAACTGGAAGACTACCTGGCTGGGCGAGAAGGTTTGCCGGTCAAATCACTTTCGGAGCTGATTGCTTTTATCAAGCGCAACCAGCAGCCCGGTGAGCCTGACCAGAAGCTGTTGGAGCTGATCAACAGCCTGGAAACGACTTCGGAACAGCGCGACAAGTTGTGGGAGGAGATCCTTCCCATCTTTCAGAAAACCGTCGACGATCCAATAAAGGAACACAAACTCGACGCCATGGTGTCGAACTTCCTATCCCATAATTATTTCTTCAGTGCGGCAGCCGGCTATCCAGGCCTGTCGGTTCCGTCTGGAATGGATGATGAAGGCATGCCGACCGCACTCTACTTTTATGGTTCGGGCAACAGCGAAGCCACCTTGCTCTCAGTCGCCTATGGTTATGAGCTAGCCTCGCAAGCGATCCAGAAACCGGCTTTTCTGCCAGGGGCTCCCTTCACGCCGGCCCCGATAGGCGCAGATAAAACCGTTGAGGTCCCCGCCACTGACGCGTGAGTTTGAATCAACCTCTGCTGGCTGATGCCCGCAGAGGTCGCCTAAGGGGTAACTTCAATTTCTCCGTCTCGCCATCGCAGGCATGACGCGGCCAGGGGCTACACTCCATGCCAGGGGGGAAAGCCATGGACAGTTACAGAATCCACATCCTCGGCGCTGCGGGAGCCGGCACTACTACCTTGGGCAAGGCCCTGGCTGAACATTTGAACATTGCCTATTTCGACTCGGATTTCTATTACTGGCAGCAAACCCCGGAACCCTTCACCATCGCCCGACCCCGGGACGAACGCATTCGGCTACTGCAGGAACACACTGTCGGCCATGAAAGCTGGGTGCTCTCTGGCTCTTTGTGCGGCTGGGGCGACGCCATGATCCCGCAGTTCACCCACGTAGTGTTCCTGCGCCTGGACCCCGAAGTGCGCCTGCACCGCCTGCGCTTGCGGGAGGTGGAGCGCTACGGCGAGCAGATACTGGAAGGTGGCAGCCGTCACCAAAACAGCGTCGCATTCCTCGCCTGGGCGGCGCGTTACGATGCTGGCAATCACAGCCTACGTAGCCTGCGCCGGCACGAAACCTGGTTGAAACCATTGCGTTGCCCGGTGCTGCGGCTCGACTCTACGCACCATTCGGTTGAGGCGTTGCTGAGTCAATTGTTGCCGTTGTTGTGCCCAGCAACCGAGACATGAGGCCTTGGGATGTGGGTTCGGCTGTGGGTGTGTCAAACCGGCGCGCAGTCATGCCCCATCCCGGCGCGAACCCCGGGAAAAATACCAGCCCTTCAGCCTCGAGGCGAAACGCCAGGATCAAACGGGTTTGATCGTCGATGTCGCCGTGGCCTTCCAATTGTTGAATCGCCTCCACCGCCACGCCAGCCTGGCGAGCCAGTTCTTCGCGGCTCCAGCCCAGCATGACGCGCGCCTGCGCGCAGTGTTTGGCGGTGAATTGATGCAGCACGATCTGCTGTTCTACGAAAGAGCTCATTGCCAGAGAGGACATGGGGGTTCTCCAGGTTCGACGGTTGAAGCGCAACTATACTGTGTTTTTGTACAGTTGTTTATACCGCTCATCATCTGGATTATTTCGCGGGTGTTTCAGCCCCCCGTCACTCCATTCCTGGCGCCTCCCGGATGATCAAGTGATCCAGGTTCTCGATATTCGCGCTGAATACCCCGAACGTTTGCTCGGGGTTTTTCTTGCTGGGCACCTGCTTGAGTTGCGGCGTAACCCCGTAGAAGAAGCAATACAGCGGCCGTTCGCTGCTGGCCGCCGCCTTGATCTGCTCCAGGAATGCGCTGCGCTTGCGATAGTTCTCGATGAGTTTTTTGCTCAGGTAGACGTTGACCGAGTATGGCTTCTTGTCGAGCCACACCTTCTTTTCGAAATCGATGCGAAAGCTGCTGGTGTAGTCTTTGATTTCCTTGATCTTGCCCCAGTAGATCAAGCCCTTGTTGTCTTGCAGGTATTCGATCTTCTTGAAAAACGCCCAGTAGGTCGCCGTGTGCTCACCGATCTTCAAGGGCATGGCTTTGAGCTTGTTCTTGTCATCAATGTTCGATACATAGCACTCCACCGGGTGGGCGAACACGCTGGTTTTGTCCGGGGTTGTGTCGCCGTCGTTGTGGGATGTCGTAAAACGGTTTGAAGGCGCTTTCGTTGGCTCTTGTGGGACGCTTTCATCGATGCCGACAACAGGCGTTTTACGTTCGTACTGACGGCGTGTCAGTACAAATTCCGATGGGAAATTGTCCTCGCGCTCGTCGTCATTTTCACCGGTCGCGGTCTTTTGGCTGCTGGCATAGCGGCACCCGTCGATATGCCGGGTGCCGGGTTTGTTCTTGAAGTGCGGCGTGCGCAGGTAGTTGACGTTCTTGGCGTTGAACGTACTCAACACATTGTCCGCATCGAACACGGCGCGGCAGGCATCGTTGGGGCAGAGGAAGCTGTCCTTGTCGGAATCGAAATCGGCGGTTTCGTCGAAATTCAGGTCTCGAACATCGTAGATCGACAATTTGTCATCGAGACTCAGGCTGTAGGCCGTGTCGAATTTCATGGGCTCGGGTCCGTGAGAAGTTTCGCTATTAATAGCGGGATCCCAGCTAAATATCAGCAAGAACCTGCTACGCGCCGCCCGCTCAAGAAACACAGGGTGCCGCCCATGGCGGTGAGTGCCGCCAGTGCGTAGAACATGCTGGTCGGTGCAGCGTTGATCAGCAAATAGCCACAAATCACCGGACTCATCGCTCCACCGAACGCTGCCAGGTTTTGTGCGCCGTAGTAACTACCCCGTAGCGCATCCGGCGCAATGGTGTCGATAAACAGGAACTCAGAAGGGTAGATGATCATTTCACCCAAGGTGAACACGAACATCGCCAGGCACCAGGTGACCAGGCTGTCGGCCTGGCTGAACCCCATCAACCCGCCGATAAACAGCAAGGTGCCCAGCACGATCCAATGGCGCAACTGCTCACGCTTGAGGAACCGGCCGATCTGGTACTGCATCAAAATTACCGTTACCGCGTTGCAGGCCAGCACCGCAGACAGAATTTTCAACGCCTGCTCAGGTTTGTAGGCCACCAGCAAAAACTGTGACAGATACAGGGTGTAGCGGCCATGGACAATGGTGCTCAACAAGCTGCCGCCAGTGAACAGTATCAATGTGCGGTCGTTGCGCAACGTGTGCAGGGTGCTGAGGAAACTCTGAGGTTTATGGCTGTCATCCCGTTGGGTCGGTGCAATGCCGATCATCAGGAACAGGCTGCCAAAGGCAATGGCGCTGGCGATCAGGAACGGCGCCCAGGGTAACTGTCCGGCGATCACCACACCCAGCATCGGGCCGGTCGCGTAGCCGACGTTGGTCAGGGTGTAGCGCAGGGAAAATACCTTGGCGCGCTCACCTACCGGCAGGTTCTCGCTGATGATCGCCTTGGAGCCGATCAGGAACAGCGCCGACGCGGCTTCAGTGATCACCAGGGTCAGGGTGGTGAGGTAGAGGTTGCTGGCAAAGGTCAGCAACAGAAAACCGATGGAGCTGGAGAGCATGGCCAGGATCAGCAGTTTGCGCTTTTCCAGGCGGTCGATGATGTAGCCGCCGTACAAACCCAGCAACGTGGCGATGAACACGGCGGTGCCCATCAACAGGCCGATGTCCTGCTGGTCGAGGCCCAGGCGTGTGCTCAGCCAGAGGGCCAGCAACGGGCTGGTCATGGCGCGGCTGACCACGATGGTCACCGAGCAGATCAGCAGGCGGCGGATTACCAGGGAATAGGTGGCCACGATGGGGAGAGCGTCCTAGTTATTACTTAAAGACAATACAGGTCAAATGTGGGAGGGGGCTTGCTCCCGATGGCGATACATCAGACAAGCATCAGGTGACTGAACCATTGCTATCGGGAGCAAGCCCCCTCCCACATTTTTTGACCGTGGTTTACTGGCCGGAATTGATGGTGATTTTTTCCACCGCACCCTGCTCCAGATCCCACTTCTTCAGGATCTTGCCGTAGGTCCCATCGTCAATCATCCCCTGTAACGCCTCACTGATCGCCGTGACCAACTCGGTATTGCTCTTCTCAATCCCAAGCCCGGTGAATTGCTTGGAAATCGCCTGACCCACCGGCTTGTACTTCCCCTTATCCAGCGACATCAGATAAGGAATGGTCTCGCTGCCCTGCATCGCCGCATCCAAACGGTTCTGCTGCAACTGCGCCCGCGCATCCGCCGAGCCTTCAGTGCCGATCACCACAATCGCCGGCTTACCCGCTGCTTCGCAGTTTGCCTTGCTCCACGCGGTAATTTCCGACGGCCAGGTCGTACGGCGGCTGGTGCCGACTTTTTTACCGCACAGGTCGGTCAGTTCCTTGAGGTCTTCACGTTTGGCCAGGGTGTAGAGCTGCGGGCCGCTGGTGAAGTAGTCGATGAAGGTCACGGCCTTCTGACGCTCGGCCGTGTCGGTCATGCCCGACAACACGATGTCCACGCGCTTGGTGGTCAGGCCGCTAAGCATCTGCTCGAAGCCGGTTTCCTGCCACTTGATCTTCACGCCCAGACGTTCGGCAAGAGCGTTCCCCAGGTCAAAGTCCAGACCGGTGAGTTTGTTGGTGGCCGGGTCCTTGAAATCCATCGGCGGATAGTTCGGCACGATGGCCGCGCTGATCTCGCCTTTGTCCTTGATGGCCGCCGGCAATGCCGCAAAAACAACGGTGGAGGCCATCAGGCCTGCGAGCAAGGTGGGGATAAACATTTTTTTCATGGGGGCGTTCTCGTTAGTTTTTTAGTTAAGTGCGAACGGCAGAAATAAAGCTTTGGGTACGCGGGTTTTGTGGGCTTATTAGAATTTCTTCCGGGCTGCCGGCCTCCACAATCTGGCCAGCATCCATAAACACCATGCGGTTGGAGACTTCGCGGGCAAAGCCCAGCTCATGGGTGACCACGATCATGGTCATGCCAGTGGTAGCCAAGTCGCGCATTACCGACAGCACTTCGCCTACCAGTTCCGGGTCGAGGGCTGACGTGGGTTCGTCAAACAACATCAGCTTGGGGCGCATCGCCAGCGCACGGGCAATCGCCACGCGTTGCTGCTGCCCGCCGGACAACTCCACCGGGTAGGCATTGCGCTTGTCCGCCAGGCCGACGCGGGCCAGTAGCTCCAGGGCATCTTCGATGGCTTCCTTGGGTGAGCGCTTGAGCACTTGGCACGGGCCTTCGATGATGTTTTGCAACACGGTCATGTGCGGGAACAAATTGAAGCGCTGGAACACCATGCCGGTGGCCAGGCGTTGGCGGGCGATCTGCACTTCATTCATCTCATGCAGCTTGTTGCCGACCACCCGGTAACCGACCAGCTCGCCATCGACCCACAGGCCGCCCTTGTCGATTTTTTCCAACTGGTTGACGCAGCGCAGCAACGTGCTTTTACCCGAGCCGGATGGGCCGATGATGCACATCACCTCGCCTTGCTCGACTTCGATATTGATGTCACGCAGCGCGTGATACTGGTCGTAATACTTGTTCAGGTTGACGGCCTTGACGATGCTTCTCATGGGGCAAATCTCCTCAACCCAGGCTTACGAACGCTTGCCGGCGCCGCGGGCAAAACGACGCTCGAGGCGGCTTTGACCAAATGAAAGAACGGTCACCACCGCCAGGTACCAGATACCCGCCACCATCAGCAGCTCCATGACCCGCGCGTTGGCGTAGTAGATGTTTTGCGCGTTGTGCAGCAGCTCCGAGTACTGAATCACGCTGGCCAGGCTGGTCATTTTCACCATGCTGATGAACTCGTTGCCTACCGGAGGAATGATCACCCGCATGGCCTGCGGCAGAATGATCCTGCGCAGCGCCTGCAGGCTCGGCATGCCGATGGACTTGGCGGCTTCGTACTGGCCGGTATCCACCGACAGCAAACCGGCGCGCACCACCTCGGCTGTATACGCGCCCTGGTTGATACTCAAACCGAGCAGGGCGGCCACGAACGGCGTCATCAAGTCGACGGTGTCGATGCTGAACAGGCCGGGAATCGCGATCACCGGGAAAATCAGCGCCAGGTTGAACCACAGCAGCAACTGCAGAATCAGCGGCGTGCCGCGAAACAGCCAGGTGTAGGTGATAGCCACGTAGCGCAGGATCGGGTTGGCCGACATGCGCATGATTGCCGTGATCACGCCGATTACCACACCCAGCGCCATCGCCAGGATCGACATGATGATGGTATTGGCCAAGCCCCACAGGATCGCTTCAGACGTCAGAAACTGCCCGATGTAGGACCATTCGATCTGGCCGTTGGCGAATGCGCGTAGCAGCGCTGCCAACACGATCACGATCAACGTGGCAAAAAACATCCGCCCGTAATAGCGCCGCGGCACGTGTTCATACTGGGTGATATCGAACTGGTTCTCGGACAACTTGCGCTCTATTTCCAAGCGCTCGGCCGGGGTTTGGTTCATGGTGATTCTCCAAAACTATTAACGCTCTAACTGCTGTAACGCGGTCCAAATGTGGGAGCGGGCTTGCTCGCGAAAGCGCCAGCCCAAACACCACAAATCTCTCTGCCTTAAATCCTGAATCCCTGATAACGCTCAACCCATTCCTGCTGAGCCGCCAACGCCACCTTCAACCGCCCAATCTGCTCGCGAACCCGCTCCGGCGCCGTCCCACCCCAGCCACTGCGCGCCGCAATCGCCGCCTCTAAGGTCAAGCAGTCGCGCACCTCGGGCGTAAGCCGCGCATCCACCTCCGCCAACATCGCCGGTGAGGCTTCCCACAACTCAATTTCATGCTTCTCACAGGCCTGCACCAAAGCGCCGGTAATCTCATGCGCTTCCTTGAACGGCACACCACGGGTCGCCAACCAATCCGCCACTTCCGTCGCCAAGGTAAAACCCATCGGCGCCTGACGCCGCAGCTCGTCGACCTGCACCTTCATGGTCGCCACCATCCCAGCCATCGCCGGCAACACCAGCAACAGGGTGTCCACGCTGTCCAACACACTGTGCTTGTCTTCACTCAAATCGCGGTTGTACGACAGCGGCAAGGATTTAAGCGTCGACATCAACCCGGTCAGGTTGCCAATCAAGCGGCCGGCCTTGCCCCGTGCCAACTCGGCAATATCCGGATTCTTCTTCTGCGGCATGATCGAACTGCCGGTGGCGTAGGCATCGTCCAGCACCACCCAGCGAAACTGCTGCGATGACCACAGGCAAAACTCCTCCGACAGCCGTGAAATATTCACCCCGAGCATGCCCGCTACAAACAGGAACTCCGCCACATGGTCACGGCTGGCGACCGCGTCAATGGAGTTTTCGCACGGCCCGGTATAGCCCATTTCCTTGGCCGAATGCTCCGGCTGGCGGGCAATCGCTGACCCTGCCATCGCCGCTGCACCCAACGGCGACAATGCCGTACGCACATCCCAGTCCACCAAGCGCTGCACATCCCGCAACATTGACTGCGCATGGGCCAGCAAGTGGTGGGCGAATACGATCGGTTGCGCCTGCTGCAAGTGGGTAAAGCCGGGGCAGATACTCTCGATATGCTGCTCGGCCTGCGCCACCAATGCTTGCTGCAAACCCAACACCTCGGTGGTGATGGTGCGCGCATGGTCGCGTAGGAAAAGGCGCAAATCGTTGGCCGTCTGGTCATTGCGCGAACGTCCGGCGCGCAACTTGCCGCCCAGGGCGCCCAGGCGCTCGGTCAATACGCGTTCGATAAAGGTGTGCACGTCCTCGTCATCCAGGGTCGGATGCAGGCGGCCGGCGGCGAAATCATCACCGATACGGTCCAGGGCTTCGAGGGTCCGCAGGGTCTCCGACTCATCCAGCAACCCGGCGCGCTGCAACTCTCGGGCATGGGCACGGGAGCCGGCCAAATCGTAGGGCGTCAGGCGAAAATAGCGCTCAGGGCAGCGCGACAACGCCGCCAAGGCGGCAGACGGACCGGTCTTGAAACGAGCGCCCCAAAGGCGGTCGGTGGGCTGGGACATGGGTGTTCCTCACGCTTGTTTTTAGAAGAGTCGGAGGCAGTAACAACAGAATTTCAGCGATGCAGAACCAGCGTCTGACGCGCCGTATTCATGGTTGCCAAGGGCGGATGTTTATGTTCATTATCGCCGCCTGGCTATGTTCAAGGATTGGGTTGAAGCCTGTTGAATATGGCACTTGAGGTCAACGCGTATTATGGAAACTCCACTTTCCACTTCTGGAAACCTGCCACCCAAACCCGGCACAAGGCCGCCCCTGCAACTGAGTGGTTTGGACTTCAAACTGCTGCGGGTATTTATGGCCGTGGTCGAGGCCGGTGGTTTCAGCGCCGCGCAAAACGAATTGAATGTGGGCCTGGCGGCGATCAGCAAACAGATCTCCGACCTCGAGATTCGCATCGGCATGCGCCTGTGTACACGGGGCCGGGAAGGCTTCGGGCTGACCGAAGAAGGCAAGTTGGTGTATCAAGCGTCCATCGAGTTATTCACCTCGGTGGACAGTTTTCGCGACAAGCTTAGTTCAGCTCAAAATGAGCTGATTGGCGACCTTAGTGTCGGCGTTATTGATAACACCGTTTCTGACGTTAATTCCCCGCTGATTACCGCTTTGGGTAACTTACATCGGCAATCGCCAAAAATAAGATTACGCCTACATGCCTCGCAACTGGACGAAGTGGAACGCGGCGTCGTCGAAGGCCGCCTGATCGTCGGCATCGTCCCCGTGTACCAGCGCCGCGAAGAATTCGATTACTTCCCGCTCTACGAAGAAAAGGCCCACGCCTACTGCGCCGTAGGGCACCCGCTGTTCACTGCGAGCGATATTACGCCCGAAGTCTTGCGCCACTATGAGGTGGTGAACCATCGGTATGCGATCCATCGCGACAAGGCCACCTTCGTCAACTACGACAGCCAGTCAGCCTCTGCCTCCCAGGTTGAAGCCGTCGCCATCCTGATCCTCACCGGCCGCTTCCTCGGCTTCCTGCCGGAACACTACGCCGCGCCACTGGTAAGCGAAGGGCGCCTGCGCGCACTGTGCCCGGAACAGGTTCACCTGAGCACCGCGTTCAACCTGATCCTGCGCCACAACGCGCCACGAAGCCCGATGGTCAAAGCCTTCGCCACAACCTTGGGCGTGGACCTCAAAGCTACGACATAGCTCTCCCGAGCAACACAGGTCAAATGTGGGAGGTGTCGAGCTTTAGCGAGGCTCCGATGGGATCAACTCGGTTTACATACCGAACTCGCCATCTGCATCGATACATTTTCCGCCTAGGCAACAAGCCATCTGACTTGTATTGTCTTCAGCCAACCCATAGGAGGGTGTCCATGACTCAAACAAAAAACAGCCCCCCAGCAGAAAACCCCTGGGACAGCTATTTCCTCAATGGCGAATCAGTTTCTGACGATTTTATGTCTGAGGATGAGCGATTGGATGATCTGGAATTAAGGCAGGTGATTCAGAAGCGGCTGAAGGCTATAAAAACGCTCGTGAGTCTCGAATTCGATATCGACTGGTACCTTTCGCAGAAAAGCCCAATCTTTTAAGAGTGGGCTTTATCAAAAAGCATTGAGTTAACCTGGTTTAACCGCTCAACCCCAAGCACCCCATGCTAGTGCGTGACCCTCAAGCCTGAACCGCTCAACTGTGGGAGCTGTCGAGCCCCTGCGAGGCTGCGAAGGGATCGACTCGGTGTTCCACCGATCCCAATTACCCGCATCAACGCTGCAACCGAGCCCGCTTTTTCTTCTTCGCATGAAAATGCCGAAAATGCGCATCCTGCGCCGCCGCCAACAATTCCCTATCCCCCCGCGTATCGCCCCAGGCCCGCAGCCGATACTCGCCCAAATCCCCATACACCGCCTCAAGCCGCAGCACCTTATTCTCACACCGGCAATTATTCCCGGTGAGCTTACCAGTCAGAACCCCGTCGACCACCTCGAGCTCAGTCCCGATCAAGCGGATCCCAAGCCGATCGGCAAACGGCTGCAACACTAACGCCGGCGACGCCGAGCACAGCGTCACCACCGCCCCCGAGCCCAACTCCTGCTCCACCGACAACACCCCAGCCGGGCGCATCAACCGCGCCCAATTGCGCTGGCAATACTCCTCGGCCTTCTGCTGCACCCACGTCTTCTCCACCCCGGTCATAAAGGTGCGGATCAACTGCGCTTTCAACTCATCCCGGCTGATCTGCCGCACCAAAAAGCGCAGCCCCGGCACCGCCAGTTTGACCATCCGGCCATAAAACTCACCGGGGCCAAAGGCAAACTTGAGGAAGGGCACGAAACTGTCGTGGTGGGTGAGGGTGCCGTCGAAGTCAAAGACGGAAAGTACTTTGGCGTCTGCGGGGCCGGCTTCGAGCATGTCTGGGTTCACGGGTTGGCCTCGGTCCTATCTAGTATTTTTGTGCATGCATCAGGTGTGACAGCAGGAGTCTACTCCCGTGCCAATCTTCCGATTTTGGCGTAAAGCCCTTCGGTGAAGGTGTCCCGATCACTCGACCGGTGACAACGCTGATGGCAGTTGGGGCACAAGGCTACAGCATTGGTGATGCGATCCGAACCCTTCTGGGCTAGGTGCTTGACGTGATGTACTTCAAGAAATGGCAAACCGTCGACCTCGAACGGCGCGTTTGAGCCACAGCCTTCGCAGATGCCGTTGGCTTCTTTGAGCACCCAAGCACGTACCTTTGGATCGCGAACGAAGGCAGTGCTGACGGTGGATACTTTCTGCGGTTGGGCAATGCCATCCGGCGGTTTCGGGAAGGCTTGTTGCTGGAGTTTGGAGGCGCGGCGGATAAGCGTTTGCTCATCGGCGGTTTGGGCGGCGTCTTCGGATTCGAATACGCCTTGTGCGGCGAGGGCGTGGCGGATGCGTTGTTCTACGCCGGAGCCTACGTTCTTGGCGGGCTTATAGCCCTCGATGCGGTCCCAGCCCATACGCACAAGCACCGTGGAGATATTCTGCATGCGAAATTCGATAGAGCCCTTTGCCCGGCCTGCCACCGGACCTTCGCGCAGAAGGCGGTTTTCGAGGGCTTTGTTGAAAGGCTGGCCGTTCTTTTCCCAGGCCAACATCTTTAGGTAAGCCTCGACCGCCGCTGCCAGCTCCGCGTCGCTCCAATCCGTTTTGTCTTTCGTAATGTCCATACAGGCGCCGAGGGTAGATAACCCTCGGACGATACTGAGTAGCCATTATTGCGTCTACGAAATTTCCTACAGTTCGGTCAGAGTTAGCGGTCATCTTCGTTAATAAATTCGCTGCTTGTTTCGGAAAGATTGCATGAGCTTTCGCCACCATGGCGTTTTTGAGAGCTGTGGCCGATGGGGCCGGTTCACCAACAGGTAAGGCATATCCCGCAGCCTAATCCAGCCTTCGTCCTGCCAGTGCAGTAAGTTCAAAGACATCTCCGGCCAATCCAGCATGCTCAACAACGGCCTCTCTACCGTCCGTGGCTGACGCTCGTCTCGCAAGGTAGGAACCACTTCGTGAGTGAGCCAGCTGCGTAACAGGCGATTCCCCGGTGTGTAGTGATAGACCAGCAGCGCGTACGCGCCGGATTCGCTGACCATCAATATTTCTTCCGGTTGACCGTGGAACAACAGGGTTACCGTTCTTCGCTGGTCTTCATCGAGCTTTCGAGTAGTTCGTTCATCTAGATACCAGCCCATCAAGCGCCCAAGATCGCGGGCGCAGAACCAGGGTTGGTTTTCCAGAAGAAGAGTATGTAAATGGAGACTGTGACGAGTGAAGACGGCGGCGATAAAAGGTTCAGATGCCGCTGCTTCTTGGGTCGACGGCGAGTTGAATAAATGGTGATTGGACATTCCCTATGACCTCTACGTGATTTCTGAAGGGCCAGACCCAACGTAGAGAGACGGTTTTAAGAAACTCCAACCGACTGAAGCCTTATTGCAGCATTAATTACGCATGACTGATGTCGAGCGGGATTTTTGCTGTGTGATTAAGGCTTGCTTCTACGTTGGGCGTTTCTTAGGCACCGGCGGATGAGCCTAAATAACATCGAAATTCGCATCAACCGTTCCATGGATGATCGTCTTGTGGGAAGGGTCCTATTCAATTCAGCGTGCATAAAAAAGCCCTGAACAAGTCAGGGCTTTTTAGTGTTACTTGCCGTAGGATTTAATCCCAGCTCAACGCGCCGCCAGTCTGATACTCAATCACCCGAGTCTCAAAGAAATTCTTCTCTTTCTTCAAATCCATAATCTCACTCATCCACGGGAACGGATTCGTCGTCCCTGGGTACTCTTCCTTCAAACCAATCTGCGACAACCGACGGTTAGCAATGAACTTGAGGTAGTCCTCCATCATCGCCGCGTTCATGCCCAACACGCCGCGAGGCATTGTGTCACGAGCGTATTCAATCTCCAGCTGCGTCCCCTGCAAAATCATCTGGGTCGCTTCTTCTTTCATCTCGGCATCCCACAGGTGTGGGTTTTCGATTTTGATCTGGTTGATCACATCGATACCGAAGTTCAGGTGCATCGACTCATCGCGCAGGATGTACTGGAACTGCTCGGCCACGCCGGTCATCTTGTTGCGACGGCCCATGGACAGGATCTGGGTGAAGCCGCAGTAGAAGAAGATGCCTTCCAGTACGCAGTAGTAGGCGACCAGGTTGCGCAGCAGTTCTTTATCGGTCTCGACAGTGCCGGTTTCGAACTTCGGATCGGAGATCGAGCGGGTGTACTTCAGGCCCCAGGCTGCCTTTTTGGCGACCGATGGAATCTCGTGGTACATGTTGAAGATCTCGCCTTCATCCATGGCCAACGATTCGATGCAGTACTGGTAGGCGTGGGTGTGGATCGCTTCTTCGAAGGCTTGGCGCAGGATGTACTGGCGGCATTCCGGGTTGGTGATCAGGCGGTACACGGCCAGCACCAGGTTGTTGGCGACCAACGAGTCGGCGGTGGAGAAGAAGCCGAGGTTACGCATGACGATGCGGCGTTCGTCGTCGGTCAGGCCTTCGGGGGTTTTCCACAGGGCGATGTCGGCGGTCATGTTGACCTCTTGCGGCATCCAGTGGTTGGCGCAGCCGTCGAGGTACTTCTGCCAGGCCCAGTCGTACTTGAAGGGTACGAGTTGGTTGAGGTCGGCGCGGCAGTTGATCATGCGTTTTTCGTCAACGGCGACGCGGGCGGAGGCGCCTTCGAGTTCGGCGAGGCCTTCGGCGACGTCGAGTTTGTCCAGGGCAGCCTTGGCGCGCACGATGGCGGCCGAGTCACTGGCGGTGACGGCGCGGGCTTCGATGGCGGCAGCGGCGCCGGCACCGTCGAGGCGGTCCATGTTGGCTTCGGTGGCGTGGCCGGCGTTGGCGCCTTTAGCGGCTACTTCGCCTTCTTCTTCTTTGTCGAATTCGTCCCAGCTCAGCATGACGTGTCGTCTCCTGCGTGAGGGCTCAAAGGTGCCCGTGTGAAACCGGATGGTTGGGTGTTCACACGGCCCAATGGCCGCGGTGGATCTTAAGGAATCGTTTGTTGCAGCTAGCGCACGCATTAAACGGAATAGGGCTACGGGTGCTCTGCGTGAGGCTTGAGGTGCGCAGCGGTAGGTGCAAGCTCGCGCGGGATGCCTCAGGTCTGGCTCTTCATCCCAGTGTAAAGGGATATTGCAGGCCCGATTTACCCGCGCATTATAGGGAAAAATTTGGGTTTGTGTTGTGGCGGATGGTCACTGATCAGAGACAAAAAGGACGCTTTTTAAGTCGGGGTGAGAGTTTACGGGGTGTTGCTGCCGCAAGTTTTTTAGCAACTGGCACACATCTCCGATTGTCGGCGAATTGCCATATGTCTTGCATAGGCTTCTACGTATCTCTACATTGCATATGTCAGGCATAGGTAGGAGCTGAATCATGCGCACAGTCTCGATTTTTAAAAACGGAAAGAACCAGGCTATTCGATTCCCAAACGACATGGCCTATGAGGGAGTCGGCGAACTCGAAATCACCCGCAACGGAGATACGATTACGTTGCGACCTGTACGACCTAGCTGGGGGTCGTTGCGTGAACTGCCCAAGGCGGACGAAGATTTTCTACAGGAGCGTCAGGACGTTATTGGCGATGAAGGCAGGTTCAATCTGTGACGACATACATGCTGGATACCTGCATTTGCTCATTCATCATGCGTGAACGGCCAGAGTGTGTGCTTGAGCGACTGGCATTGGAGGTCGCGAGGAGCAATCGAATCGTGATTTCGGCCATAACCTATGCCGAAATGCGATATGGACAGATTGGGAAAAAGGCTTCGCCCAAACACAAGACGTTAGTCGATGAGTTTGTGAAGCGGCTCGATGAGGTATTGCCTTGGGGCTTGGCAGCGGTGGACGCGACGGTTGAGGTGAAGCGAAGCTTGACTGGGCAAGGGTCGATCATCGGTCAAAATGACACGGCGATAGCCGGGCATGCAATTGCTGCGGGATGTACGTTGGTAACCAACAACGTCCGGGAATTCAGTCGTGTAGCGGGGTTGTCTTACGAGGACTGGGTTCACTGAAAGATCGGATGGCATCGGTACGGCTGGCGCCGCTATCGGGAGCAAGTCGAATCGTCTCACCGCCCCTCCCACAGTTTGATCGCGGAGGCGTCAGGAATCGAGCCTTTGCCGCAAGAACGATTTCTTGCGGCGAATAAGCTTCCAACTTGAATCGCTGTTATCCGTTAGAACAACCATTGCCCATCACGTGATAATTAAGAATATGCCGCTGACCTTGTGAGTCTTCATATTCCATCTTCACCGGTACAACTTCGCATACTTCCGGGATGTTGCTCATGGATAATACTTTGGCCACATCCAAGTGAGTGCTATAGGTGTAGTCCTCAACGATCGGTGCATTCTGGCCAGCCAGCTCAGTCGGGGCCTCGTCGGCCAAGGCGGCGGTGGCGCACAGGCTGCTGAGGGCCATAACTAATAAAGCTTTCATTTCTTCATTACCTTCTTCAGGGCGAAAGGGGTCACGGGGCCCTTGTGAGGCCGCGTGTGTAACTTAAAAGTTGGGAAGTTCGGATTAACGTGCCTTCGTGGGGCTGTTACGTTGTTAATCACAGTGCCTTGGTTGGCGGAAGTGATTCTAAGCCTGCGGGTTATATTCATATACCCGTGCTTTTGATAAACACCTTTGGCGGTTTTTGTAACAATCGGTCAATCAAAGTTTTTTCAATCACCCGCAAAGCGCCACAGGCTGTGGGCCAGAGCGGTAAACCGGCATAGCAGGGCAATTTGTAGGGTCTTGTTACTACCATCGTCGAATGGTTCTATAGGCCCACCCCGGCTACAACAGGGGCCATACAACAACAACTATGTCACCGAGGTAAGAAAGATGAGTGCGGCTTCCCTGTACCCCGTTCGCCCCGAAGTAGCAGCCAACACGCTGACCGACGAGGCAACCTACAAGGCCATGTACCAGCAGTCGGTGGTCAACCCCGATGGCTTCTGGCGTGAGCAAGCCAAGCGCCTTGACTGGGTCAAGCCTTTCACCGCGGTGAAGCAGACCTCGTTCGACGACCACCATGTCGACATCAAGTGGTTCGCCGATGGCACCTTGAACGTTTCCTACAATTGCCTGGACCGTCACCTGGCCGAGCGTGGTGACCAGATCGCGATCATCTGGGAGGGCGATGACCCTGCCGAGAGCCGCAATATCACCTACCGCGAGTTGCATGAAGAAGTCTGCAAGTTTGCCAACGCCCTGCGTGGGCAGGATGTGCATCGCGGCGACGTGGTGACTATCTATATGCCGATGATCCCCGAAGCCGTAGTCGCCATGCTGGCCTGTACTCGCATCGGTGCGATCCATTCGGTGGTATTTGGCGGTTTCTCCCCGGAAGCACTGGCCGGTCGCATTATCGACTGTAAGTCGAAGGTGGTGATCACCGCCGACGAAGGCATCCGCGCCGGTAAGAAGATTCCGTTGAAGGCCAATGTCGACGACGCCCTGACCAACCCGGAAACCAGCAGCATCCAGAAGGTCATCGTGTGCAAGCGCACCAACGGTGCGATCAAGTGGAACCAGCATCGCGATATCTGGTACGAAGACCTGATGAAAGTGGCGGGCACCGTGTGCGCGCCCAAAGAGATGGGCGCAGAAGAAGCGCTGTTCATCCTCTATACCTCTGGCTCAACCGGCAAGCCTAAAGGCGTACAGCACACCACCGGCGGCTACTTGCTGTATGCAGCCCTGACCCACGAGCGTGTGTTCGACTACCGCCCAGGCGAAATCTACTGGTGCACCGCCGATGTCGGCTGGGTCACCGGTCACACCTATATCGTCTACGGCCCGTTGGCCAATGGCGCGACCACCCTGTTGTTCGAAGGCGTGCCGAACTATCCGGACATCACCCGGGTGGCGAAGATCGTCGACAAGCACAAGGTCAATATCCTCTACACCGCACCGACGGCGATCCGCGCCATGATGGCCTCCGGCACCGCCGCCTGCGAAGGCGCCGACGGCAGCAGCCTGCGCCTGCTCGGCTCAGTGGGCGAGCCGATCAACCCGGAAGCCTGGGACTGGTACTACAAGAACGTCGGTCAATCCCGTTGCCCGATCGTCGACACCTGGTGGCAGACCGAGACCGGCGGCAACATGATGAGCCCGCTGCCGGGCGCGCATGCGCTCAAGCCGGGTTCTGCGGCACGCCCGTTCTTTGGCGTGGTGCCGGCATTGGTGGATAACCTGGGCAACCTGATCGAAGGCGCCGCCGAAGGCAATCTGGTGATCCTCGATTCGTGGCCGGGCCAGGCGCGTACGCTGTTCGGCGACCACGACCGCTTCGTCGATACCTATTTCAAGACCTTCCGTGGCATGTACTTCACCGGTGACGGTGCCCGTCGTGACGAGGATGGTTACTACTGGATCACCGGGCGTGTGGATGACGTGTTGAACGTGTCCGGCCACCGCATGGGTACCGCCGAGATCGAAAGCGCCATGGTCGCTCACCCGAAAGTCGCCGAAGCGGCGGTGGTGGGTGTGCCCCATGACATCAAGGGGCAGGGCATCTATGTCTACGTCACCCTTATCGGTGGCGAGGAACCGAGCGAGCAGTTGCGCCTGGAACTGAAGAACTGGGTGCGCAAGGAAATCGGCCCGATTGCTTCGCCGGATGTGATCCAGTGGGCGCCGGGGCTGCCGAAGACGCGTTCGGGGAAGATCATGCGGCGCATCCTGCGCAAGATCGCCACGGCTGAATATGACGGGTTGGGGGATATCTCCACCCTGGCCGATCCAGGGGTGGTGGCGCATTTGATTGAGACGCACAAGACCATGAACGTCGCGTAAGGCGGGTTGGTGGGAAAGAGCCCCATTCGGTGTGAGCCGGGTGGGGCTTTTTAATGAGATCTTGAAACCACCGAAAAACCAATGTGGGAGGGGGCTTGCCCCCGATGGCAGGGTGTCAGCCAGCATATTTTCAGCTGACCCACTGCTATCGGGGCAAGCCCCCTCCCACATTTGAATGTATTCCATGTCGAGACTCGTTGGTGGTATGGCAGAGCGCATAACCACCAAGCCAATAAATATCGGTTTTTCCTGTGGGACGTTTCAGAATGTTACCGCCAGGCGCAAATGTGTAACCTCCCGGCCAAACCTGGGGCATTGCACCACGCCTGCGCTCCTAAAAACTGCGTTTTAGACACCCTGATAAATAAGATTAAACGCCACACTTGCCGTGCCAGAAGGGTTTGCGAATAATAGGCCCGCAATTTGCAGTACCAATGGGTTTAATGTCTTTTGTCTCTGCACAAAATCCAGAGGCTGTCAATGTGCTGGAACCGCTTTCTCAGTGCTTCTGTAAATTGTTGTCGCATTGAGGAAATATCGGCTTCCGGGCTGTCGTTAGAATGCCGATCACTCGCTCGTCGTCGCAGGTGTTGCCCGCGCAGGACGCAGCACCGCTATTCGGTTACACCTTCGCCGCATCGTGGGCCATGGCTCATACTGCTGTTTTGCCCCATACCGATGGAGTCCCAAGATGAAGAAACTCGTGCTGTTGGGCGCCCTGGCGCTGTCCGTGCTGTCCATGCAGGCTTTCGCCGAAGGCAAGCCACTGAAAATTGGTATCGAAGCGGCTTACCCTCCGTTTGCCTCGAAGGCGCCGGATGGCAGCATCGTCGGTTTTGACTACGACATCGGCAACGCCCTGTGCGAAGAGATGAAGGTCAAGTGCACCTGGGTCGAACAGGAATTCGATGGCCTGATCCCGGCGCTGAAAGTGCGCAAGATCGACGCGATCCTGTCGTCCATGTCCATCACCGAAGACCGCAAGAAATCCGTGGACTTCACTAACCGCTACTACCTGACCCCTGCGCGCCTGGTGATGAAGGAAGGCACTGCCGTCACTGAAAGCCTGGATGAATTGAAGGGCAAGAAGATCGGCGTGCAGCGTGGTTCGATCCACGACCGTTTCGCCAAGGAAGTCCTGGCCCCTAAAGGTGCCACGGTCGTGCCTTACAGCTCGCAGAACGAGATCTACCTGGATGTGGAAGCCGGTCGCCTTGACGGTACCGTGGCCGATGCCACCCTGCTGCAGGAAGGTTTCCTTGATACCCCAGCCGGTAAAGGCTACGGGTTCACCGGCCCGTCCTTCACCGACGCCAAGTACTTCGGCGACGGCATAGGCATCGCGGTTCGCAAGGGTGACAAGGAAAACCTGGAGCGCATCAACGCTGCCATTGCCGCGATTCGCGCCAACGGCAAGTACAAGGCCATCCAGGACAAATACTTCAACTTCGATATCTACGGCCCGGAAACCAAGTAAGGACTCGCGGCTGTCTGTCCAGAATGGCGCAAGCACCAGAATTCCTGCGGTTTGCGCCATTTTTTCATCCCCCTTTTCGAGGACCTGAATCATGTTGAAAGGCTACGGGGCCGTCATCCTCGATGGCGCATGGTTGACGCTTCAGCTCGCCTTGTCGTCCATGGCCTTGGCCATTGTTCTGGGTCTGATCGGGGTCGCGTTGCGCCTGTCGCCGGTGCGCTGGTTGGCCTGGCTGGGTGACTTGTACTCCACGGTGATCCGCGGGATCCCCGACCTGGTGCTGATCCTGCTGATTTTCTACGGCGGCCAGGACTTGCTTAACCGCGTTGCGCCGATGCTCGGCTACGACGACTATATCGACTTGAACCCCTTGGCGGCCGGTATCGGCACCCTGGGTTTCATCTTCGGCGCCTACCTCTCGGAAACCTTCCGCGGCGCCTTCATGGCCATTCCCAAAGGCCAGGCCGAGGCAGGCCTTGCGTATGGCATGAGCAGTTTCCAGGTGTTCTTCCGGGTGATGGTGCCGCAGATGATTCGGCTGGCAATCCCCGGGTTTACCAACAACTGGCTGGTACTCACCAAGGCCACCGCGCTGATTTCGGTGGTGGGCCTGCAAGACATGATGTTCAAGGCCAAGCAGGCGGCAGATGCCACCCGCGAGCCTTTTACCTTCTTCCTCGCAGTGGCGGCGATGTACCTGGTGATCACCAGTGTGTCGTTGCTGGCCTTGCGTCATCTTGAGAAGCGCTACTCGGTAGGCGTAAGGGCGGCTGATCTATGATCTTCGACTACAACGTCATCTGGGAGGCCATGCCGCTGTACCTTGGCGGTTTGCTGACCACCCTGAAACTGCTCGCCATCTCGCTGTTCTTCGGTTTGCTCGCGGCCTTGCCCCTGGGCTTGATGCGGGTGTCCAAGCAGCCGATCGTCAACGGTGTGGCCTGGCTCTACACCTATGTGATCCGCGGCACGCCGATGCTGGTGCAGCTGTTCTTGATCTATTACGGCCTGGCCCAGTTCGAAGCGGTGCGCGAGAGCTTCCTGTGGCCGCTGCTGTCCAGCGCCACGTTCTGTGCGTGCCTGGCGTTCGCGATCAACACCAGCGCCTACACTGCCGAGATCATTGCCGGCAGCCTCAAGGCCACGCCTAACGGTGAGATCGAAGCGGCCAAGGCCATGGGCATGTCGCGCTACAAGCTGTACCGCCGGATCCTGCTGCCGTCGGCCCTGCGCCGCGCGCTGCCGCAGTACAGCAACGAAGTGATCATGATGCTGCAGACCACCAGCCTGGCCTCCATCGTGACCTTGATCGACATCACCGGTGCCGCGCGCACGGTGAACGCCCAGTACTACCTGCCGTTTGAAGCCTATATCACCGCTGGTGTGTTCTACCTGTGCCTGACCTTTATCCTGGTACGCCTGTTCAAGTTGGCCGAGCGCCGCTGGCTGAGCTACCTGGCTCCACGGAAGCACTGATATGGAACGTATCGATCATCTGTTGCCCTGGGGCCACCTGGGCTGCGAGCGCCAACTGAGCGTGTTCCGCTTCGGCAGCGGTGAGCGCAAGGCCTATATCCAGGCCAGCCTGCACGCCGATGAATTGCCCGGCATGCGCGCCGCCTGGGAGCTGAAAAAACGCCTCACAGAGCTGGAACAGCAGGGCGCCCTTAACGGCGTGATCGAGTTGGTGCCGGTGGCTAACCCGATGGGCCTGGGCCAGTTGCTGCAAGGCAGTCACCAGGGGCGTTTCGAGGTCGGCAGCGGCAAGAATTTCAACCGTGATTTTGTCGAGTTGAGCGAGCCCGTTGCGGCCTTGCTCGACGGCAAACTGGGGGATGATCCCCACGCCAACGTACGCATGATCCGCCAGGCCATGAGCGATACGCTCTGCGCCTTGCCCGAACCGAGCAGCCAGTTGCAAGGCATGCAGCGCATCCTGCTCAGCCACGCCTGTACCGCCGACATCGTGCTCGACCTGCATTGCGATGCCGAAGCCGCGCTGCACATGTACGCGCTGCCCCAGCACTGGCCGCAGTGGCGCTCGTTGTCGGCACATTTGAATGTGAAGGTCGGCCTGCTGGCGGAAGACTCCGGCGGCAGCTCGTTTGACGAAGCCTGCTCGCTACCATGGCTGCGTTTGTCCCGGGCGTTCCCCGAAGCGCAGATTCCGTTGGCGTGCCTGGCCACGACCTTGGAACTGGGCGGCCAGGCCGACACCGGCCGCGATGAAGCCGTCTTCCACGCCGAAGGCATCCTGGCGTTCCTCGCCGAACAGGGCCTGATCAAGGGTGAGTGGCCTGCGCCGCAACACGAACCCTGTGAGGGCGTGCCCTTCGAAGGCACCGAATTGCTCTTTGCACCCCACGCCGGGGTGATCAGCTACCTGCGTAAGGCCGGTGACTGGGTGGAAAGCGGCGAGCCGATTTTTGAAGTGATTGACCCCCTGGAAGACCGCGTCAGCATCATTTGCGCGGGTACCTCAGGGGTATTGTTTGCCGTTGAACGGCTGCGTTATGCCCAAGCGGGTTTCTGGCTGGCCAAGGTGGCGGGGCGCGAAGCGCTGCGTCACGGGCGCTTGCTCAACGACTGACCACCTGTTTTTGTGAGAACCGACCGCATGTACAAACTTGAAGTCCAAGACCTGCATAAACGCTATGGCAGTCATGAAGTGCTCAAAGGAGTGTCCCTGGCCGCCGCGGCCGGTGATGTGATCAGCATCATCGGCTCCAGTGGCTCGGGCAAAAGTACCTTTTTGCGCTGCATCAACCTGCTGGAGCAGCCCCATGCCGGCAAGATTCTGCTCAATAACGAAGAGCTGAAACTGGTGGCCAATAAGGACGGCGCCATGAAGGCCGCCGACCCCAAGCAACTGCAACGCATGCGTTCGCGCCTGTCCATGGTGTTCCAGCATTTCAATCTGTGGTCGCACATGACCGCGCTTGAAAACGTGATGGAAGCGCCAGTACACGTGCTGGGCATGTCGAAGAAAGACGCCCGTGAAAAAGCCGAACACTATCTGGCCAAGGTCGGTGTAGGCCATCGCAAGGATGCGTTCCCTGGGCATATGTCCGGCGGCGAGCAACAGCGCGTGGCGATTGCCCGTGCCCTGGCGATGGAACCTGAGGTGATGCTGTTCGACGAACCTACTTCGGCGCTGGACCCTGAGTTGGTGGGCGAAGTGCTCAAAGTCATGCAGGACCTGGCCCAGGAAGGCCGCACCATGGTGGTCGTCACCCACGAAATGGGCTTTGCCCGTGAAGTGTCGAACCAGTTGGTGTTTTTGCATAAAGGCATTGTTGAAGAGCGTGGTAATCCGCGGGAAGTGCTGGTCAACCCGCAGTCTGTGCGCCTTCAGCAGTTTCTCTCCGGCAGCTTGAAATAGTCATTCCCTGCTGAAATTGCTGGTGCCTTATGTGGGAGGGGGCAAGCCGCCTCCCACATTGGATCGTCATTGTTTTTGAGATTTGTGTTGGTTTACGGGCTAGCATTGGCCCACGCTTCTTTCACTGTTTTCGCTTCGGATAGCACTCCATGACCGCCCACAAAATTGGTTTCCTGATTTGGCCCAGCACAAAAGCACTCACGCTTGCGCTGGCTGAGGAGGCCTTGCGCGTTGCTCAGCGGGTGCATCCGGACGTGGTCTACGAACTGTCTTTTTTGCTCGCCGAGCCGGCAACCCCGGGTGCCTGGCAACTGCCCGGCGAGCCATGGGGCGGTAAGCTCGAAGGTTTCCAGAAGCTGTTCCTGCTGGCGGACGAACCACCCACCGTCATTGCCTCTCAGCTCAGCACTGCACTCAAGCAGCTGGTCCGGGCAGGCTGTGTCATCGGTGGTTTGTCCGCCGGTGTCTACCCGCTGGCCCAGCTGGGGTTGCTCGACGGCTACCGTGCCGCAGTGCATTGGCGCTGGCAGGACGATTTTGCCGAGCGGTTCCCCAAGGTCATCGCTACCAGCCATCTGTTCGACTGGGATCGTGATCGCCTGACCGCCTGCGGTGGCATGTCGGTACTCGACCTGCTGCTCGCGGTGCTGGCCCGGGATCACGGCGCCGAGCTGGCCGGTGCGGTGTCGGAAGAGCTGGTGGTAGAGCGCATCCGCGAGGGTGGCGAGCGCCAGCGTATCCCGTTGCAGAACCGCCTGGGCTCCAGCCACCCGAAGCTGACCCAGGCGGTGTTGCTGATGGAGGCGAATATCGAAGAGCCGCTGACCACCGACGAAATCGCCCAGCACGTATGCGTGTCGCGACGACAACTTGAACGGATCTTCAAGCAATACCTCAATCGCGTCCCCAGCCAGTACTATCTGGAACTGCGCCTGAACAAGGCCCGCCAGATGCTGATGCAAACCAGCAAGTCGATCATCCAGATCGGCCTCTCCTGCGGCTTCTCCTCCGGCCCGCACTTCTCCAGCGCCTATCGCAACTTCTTCGGCGCCACCCCGCGTGAAGATCGCAACCAGCGGCGCAGCAGCAGCCCCTTCGAGTTGTCCTCAGTGCCTTCCGAGCGCGGTTGATCACTCTTCCATCGGCGGCGGGTTTTCAACCACCAACGGCACGCCTTGCGCATCGACGGTAGCCTCGGCTACTCGAAAGTCAGTGCCGGTACGCACGTAGTGCTGCCGCAGATAATCCAGGCTTTGGGGTGACAAAGGGTTACTGCTGAAATCGCATTCGTCGCTGTAGGGCGTGGTGGATTCCAGCAGGGCGGCCGGAATGTCGCGAATCAGGTTATTGCTCAAGTCTATTGTGTGCAGCTCGGGGAGTTGGAACAGCCCCTGCGGCACTTCATTGATCTGTGTGTTGCCCAGATAAAGTGAGCCCAAGTGGTTCAGGGCGCTGACATCCGGGGCGACCACCAGGCTGTTGTCTCTCAGGCTGAGAAATTCGAGATTGAGTGCGTTGCCCAGTACGTCCATGTCCGCCGGGGTCAGGGTGATCTGGCAGTCTTCGAGGCTCAGGGTGGTGAGCCCGGGCATCTGACCAATGGCGTCGGGGATCTTGCCCAGGTTGCACCGGCTGAGTATCAGGGTTTGCAGTTTAGGGAAGCAGCGCAGGGTCCCTTCGACACCATTGGTCAGACCGTTGCCGATAAGCTCCAGGGAGGTCACATGATCAAACCGGGCATGCAATTGCGGCAGCGGGCCCATGGTGGTGGTCTCGATCACCACGGAATGGGTGAATTGCTCATCCAGGTTTTCTTCGTCCTGCTCACTTTCGCGGCGCCAGGCGTCTTCCAGCAAGCTTTTAAAACGTTGGCGCGCCAGTTGCTCCTCGGCGGCGGTTTGTTCGTCGAGGCTGATGTCGAGAATTGGATGGCGAGCCGGTACGTCCAGGGCCCACTGCTGCAGGTCGGTGCCCAGTTGCGCGTATTCGGCCTCCAGGCGGGTCAGGGCTGGGGCGATGTCGGCCATGGTGCCGGGCAGGCGAAAGATAAAGTGATCGGCTTCGGCGTCGAGAAAGGTCGGGTACAGCTGCATGATCCTGGCGCGCTCCTCGTCGGGCGCTCGGGCGGTGAACGACTCATTGTAGTTCTGGGCATAGCGCTTGATCTGTTCCAGGGCCGGCAATTCCAGCGCGTTGCCGGACAGGTCGAAACCATGTGCAACGTCGGGCGTCAGGCTGAACAGGCCCAGGGGCAACTCGGTGATACGGTTGTCGTTCAGCCACACGGCCTTCAGATGAGGACGGCTCAGCAAGCCGTTGGGCAATTGCTCGATCTGTGTGGCTGACAGGTCCAGCAGCGTCAGGTCGGGCATGCCCCCGACATCCGGTATCAGCCCAAGGGGGTTGTTGTGCAGGTCGAGCGAATTCAAGCTGCTCATTGCGTTCAACCGCGTACGGCTGGGCTCGGTCAAGGTGATGTTGCAGTTGCTTAGGATCAGGCTGTTCAGCCTGCGCATGCTGCTGATCGGTGACGGCAGGTCGCCCAACGGGATATCGCGCAGTTCCAGGTGGCGCAGCCAGGGAAACCCGCGCAAGAAGACTTCGACACCCTGCAGGCCTGCGCCGCCGGTCAGCGATAACAGTGACACATGACCAAAGGCTGTGCCCACCTCAGGCAGATTGGTCAGCTGCGGGGCGTGAAGCCTCAGCGTAGAACCGTTCAGTTCGGTATCCGTGAAGTACTCATCCCTCTCGGTGTCCCGGCGCCAGCACTGTTCCAACTGCTCGGCGATCAGCCGGCGCGTATGGGTTTCGTAATAGCGTTGCTCGGCAGGCAGTTGCGCCGGAATGGCGGCCTGCCAGGCTTGCAGGTTGTGGCGCAGCGCCTGGCGCTCTTGGCGCAACACGGCGAGCTGGTTGGCGACACCGCCTGGCCGTGTTTGCATCTGTTCGAGCACGGCCTGTATCTGCCCGTCGTCCAGTTGAGGAAACAGGTCGCGCAATCGCTCGGCGGCTGTGGGTAGCCTGTCGCCCAGGGCGGGCTGGGCGCGATAGCCGTCCATACCGCCCAGTAGCTTCATGGTTTGCGGGTCATAGAAAGGTTTGCGCACGGGGTCGGCGGCGAGCAGCTCGCGTAATGCGTCACGCATGATGGGATGGCGCAGGAGGTGCTGGCGCAGTCGTGAGCCCGAGCCCGCATCCATTTGTATAGCGTTGCGTTGTGTCTCTGGCAGGGCGCCCAGGATGGCGGAGTACAGGTCGGACGCCGGGGACAGCGCCCCGCTGTCGTCGTAGGGCGTGTATTGGCCATTTTCGTTGCGCACCAGGGTGCGCACCTGCGACGCCTCGGGATCGCCGATCCGGTCGCGCACGGTGCCCTCCACGCTGTAGTCGCGCACCTCCAGGCGAAGTGAATGCAACCAGCCCGGCAGCTTGGTTAATGAATGCAAGGCCAGGCGCTCGCTGTCCCAGGTCGGTGTGCCGAGATGCCAGGCTTCGAAGGCACGGCACACGCGCACTTGCGCCTGCGCGCTGCGGGCCAGTATCCGCAGGCGCAACGGTGTCTGCTGGTTGCCCAGCGCTTGCAGTTCCTCGACCGTAGCGTGGCTCAGCAATGCCTGTGCAACTTTGGCGGGCAGCCCCGGTGCGGCATCGATCAGGCGCTGGGCGCGTGGGTCATAAGTGGCCTGCAGGGTGCCATAGTGGGACTCGAACAACCCCGCACGGTTTTCCTCGGCGGTGGCCGCGAGTTTGTGGCGCAGGTGGCTGGCGCGTGCCTCCAGGCTCAGGCGCGTATCGCCGACGCTGGCGCCATAGGCCTCGCCGGCTTCCTGGGCAGGTAACAGCTTGAGGATGGTCTTGAGCAGGTCACCGTTGTTCAACTGGCTTTCGGGCACCTGCATGGCGGGCAGATGCTCTTCGCCAAAGGACCAGGCCACATTGCCTCGCCCATCGATAAATTGCAGGCGCCGGGTTGGCGGCCATTCGCCGTAGCTGGTGAGCAATTGCACGATGGCTTGCGGGTCAACGCGGCTGTACTGCGCGGGGTCATCGCTGGCGAGTCGCGTGATCAGGCTTTGAATCTCGCGGTCGACCCGCAGCCGGTCAAGGGTATCGATCAGCAGTGCCGGTGGTGCCTCGCCGTTGACGTGCATTTTGCGCAGCACGTCCGGGTCCACGCCGCTGATGTTCAGTGCCAGGGCCTGATCGGCTTCGCTGAGCCCATCTACCGGGTGACCCAGGCGTTGCAGCAGGGTTTTTTTGTCCCATTGCAGCGGCTGTTCCAGCTCTGTATGCCAGGCGCCGTGGCCGTTGTGGCGCACCCATGGGCGATAAGCGTCGGGGCGGGACGGGTGTTGCAGGTGCAAGGTGGACGATACCGGGTCTTTTTCCACCGCATAGATTTTGCCATCCAGCGCCAGCAGGTTTTTACGTTGGTACGGGTACAGGCCTGTCGGCTCACGATAGCTGCCGGACGGTATGCTGATGGCGTGCTCATAGGCGCTGAGGTCGGGTTTCCAGTAGCGGGTCTGGCCTTTGGGCAGTCGCACTGGCTTGAAGCGGTCAATGAAGTCGATGACGCTCTGGGGCAGGATTTTGCGCAACTCCACGGTGGCGATCTGGCCGCCCACCGCGAAGGCCCCCAATTGCACCAGCGCCTCGACCACTCCCAATAGGTGCCCCGCAGCCTCGGTGCCCAAGCCTTCGGCCCAGTCGATGACGCCTTCGAACACCTCATCGAGCAATTGGTAGGCCATGTAGCCCATCATTAATTCACCGGCGAAGGGCACGAAGGGGGTGATGATCAGCGCGGCCGCATTCAGGATCGAGGACGCGACATTCACGAATGAATCCCACAGCGCCCAGCGCGCCTTGCGATCGGCGCTTGCCGTGCTGACGGCGGTGCTGCGCGCGTCGTTGAGTATTTGATTGAGCTTGCGCTGGTACTGATGCTGCCAAAAGTCGTGGCCGCCGGGGGTCGCGACGAAACGCACGCGGGGGTTGTCGGTTGGGGTCTGGCGCCAGCTTGGCTGGCTGCTGCCGGCCTCATGCGGGTGCCAGGTGACCTGGCCGAGCAATTGGCTGAGGTTGGCGAAGAAATGCCCGCGTTGTTCATGGGGCACAAACCGGCTGAAAAAGCGTTGGTACTGTTCATCGCGCAGTTGGCGCACCAGTTCTTTTTGCATCGCCTGGGACGAGGAATATTCCTTTATCGGATGTTCGGGGTCCCCCGGCACATAAGCCACCAGTCGCGTCGCGGTGCGGGAACGCTCAAGGTCAGGGGCGAACACGATGATGCCAGGCAGGTTTGCATCCATCAGTTTCAGGTCGTGATAACGCAGGAGCTGGCCGTTCAAGCGCAGCCCGCTCACGCCGTCGAGCATGCCTTGGATCAAGCGCTGGTAGCCGGGCTGGATGTCACCTGTGATCAACGCCCAATGCAGGGCGGCCTGCAATTCGGCTTTCTGGCTGCGCTCGACCTTCAAGCGCAAGGCGGCTTCGGCCACAGGTTCGTTCAGGCCCAGTTGTTCTTGCAGGTAAACCTCATACAGCGCACCGATGTCGAGGTCGCGGCACAGCTGGATAAAGGCGCTGATGGACAATGCACGCTTGATCGCCGGCAAGGTGTCGAAGTGGCCCCGGGCATCAGGACGCGTGATGAAGGCCGATACGGCTTCATGGGCGTCGGCCTGGGTTTCCGGTTGTTCGAAGTTGTGCAACGCGGCTTCCAGCAGGGACACGGTCCAGGTGCGCGCCGCCCCCGAGCGGATCGCAAATCCCGGAATGGTTTGAGGGATATACAGGCGCAGGAAGGTTTCCCGAACGTCCAGTTCCAGGCCGAATTGGGCCTTGAGGGCCAGGGTGAGGATAGGGTTGGCAAAATCCTCGGCACTCAGCAGGCCGGCCAGTGCCTTGTCGACGGTGTTTTGTGCCTCCCAGTGGGCGGTGGCCAGCTGCTTGAGTTCGCCCTGGCTGACCGCGGAGGCGTCGCGCAAGGCCGGCGGCAGGTTTGGAGGTACCCGTCCCAGGGCCTCGCGACGGCGTAGAGAGGTGTCGCCCAGCCAGCGGGGAATCGCGTTTTTCAGCGGCTCGTAGTGGCTGTCGGGCTGGGACGAGAGATTGGTGTGCGAAGTGTATTCTGCAGAGTCAAGCATGGTGCCGATCCTTGAGCGTGGTAAAGCTCCAGTAAATCGGCGCAAGAAGAGGTGGGGGGACTACTGGGTTATTGCAAAGGGCTCGGCATAATCAGTTTGGGGGCGTCCTGCCGAAACAGGCGGTGCTGGTTTACACTGCGCCATTGCGACGCAATTTGTCGCATTGCCGTAAACCCGCATAAAACCGGGGTTGGCGCTATAAGAAGTTGTCGCTTGGCGACAAGGTGGCGCTGAAAACTGTCCTTACAATCCCTGCATCGCCCGCCAATTCCAGGCAGGCGTTCCTCTTCAGGAGACTCCGATGTCCGTTGAGCAAGCCCCGGTGCAACGTGCCGATTTCGACCAGGTCATGGTGCCCAACTATGCACCTGCTGCCTTCATCCCCGTGCGTGGCGCAGGTTCACGCGTTTGGGACCAGGCCGGTCGCGAGCTGATCGACTTTGCCGGCGGCATCGCTGTTAACGTATTGGGCCACGCCCACCCGGCGCTGGTCGGGGCACTGACCGAACAGGCCAACAAGCTGTGGCATGTCTCCAACGTGTTCACCAATGAGCCGGCCCTGCGCCTGGCGCATAAGCTGATCGACGCCACCTTTGCCGAACGTGTGTTCTTCTGCAACTCCGGCGCCGAGGCCAACGAGGCCGCGTTCAAGCTGGCACGTCGCGTGGCGTTCGACCGTTTCGGCACTGAAAAGTACGAGATCATCGCCGCGCTGAACAGCTTCCACGGCCGTACCCTGTTCACCGTCAACGTCGGCGGTCAGTCGAAGTACTCTGACGGCTTCGGGCCCAAAATTACCGGGATCACCCACGTTCCTTATAACGACCTGGCTGCGTTGAAAGCCGCCGTGTCGGGCAAGACCTGCGCCGTGGTGCTGGAGCCGATCCAGGGCGAGGGCGGTGTACTGCCGGCCGAGTTGGCCTACCTGCAAGGCGCTCGCCAGCTGTGCGACGCCAACAACGCATTGCTGGTGTTCGACGAAGTGCAGACCGGCATGGGCCGCAGCGGCCACCTGTTTGCCTACCAGCACTACGGCGTGGTGCCGGACATCCTCACCAGCGCCAAGAGCTTGGGCGGCGGTTTCCCGATTGCGGCCATGCTTACCCGTGAAGACCTGGCCAAGCACCTGGTGGTCGGCACCCACGGCACCACCTACGGCGGCAACCCGCTGGCATGCGCGGTGGCCGAAGCGGTGATCGACGTGATCAACACCCCCGAGGTGCTGGCTGGCGTCAACGCCAAACACGACCTGTTCAAGGCGCGCCTGGAGCAGATCGGCAAGCAGTACGGCATCTTCACCGAGGTTCGCGGCATGGGCCTGTTGATCGGTTGTGTACTCAGCGATGCGTTCAAGGGCAAGGCCAAGGACGTGTTCAACGCCGCCGAGAAAGAGAACCTGATGATTCTGCAAGCCGGCCCGGACGTGGTGCGTTTTGCGCCGAGCCTGGTGGTGGAAGAGGCGGACATCAACGAAGGCCTGGACCGTTTTGAACGTGCTGTAAAAGCATTGACGCAAGCCTGATTGGCTTGATCGGATCAAATGTGGGAGGGGGCTTGCCCCCGATAGCGGTGGATCAGTCACTGGATTCATCAACTGACACACTGCTATCGGGGCCAAGCCCCCTCCCACATTGAAATTAGCCCTACATGGGGATAGGTGTTGTTTTCAGGCCTGTCCGGTATTTTTTTCTATGAGTTTTTCGAGTTAAGGAGTGACACCATGCTGGTGATGCGCCCCGCGCAAATGGCTGATCTGGGCGAGGTACAGCGTCTGGCTGCGGACAGCCCGATTGGTGTCACCTCCTTGCCCGATGATGTGGAACGCCTGAGCGACAAGATCGCCGCCAGCGAAGCCTCCTTCGCGGCCGAGGTAAGCTTCAACGGTGAAGAGAGTTATTTCTTCGTGCTTGAAGATACCGAGACCGGCAAGCTCGCCGGCTGTTCGGCGATCGTCGCCTCGGCGGGTTACTCCGAGCCGTTCTACAGTTTCCGTAACGAAACCTTCGTGCACGCCTCCCGCGAGCTGAAGATCCACAACAAAATCCACGTGCTTTCCCAGTGCCACGACCTTACCGGCAATAGCCTGCTCACCAGTTTCTACGTCGTGCCGGAACTGGTCGGTTCGCCGTGGTCGGAGCTCAATTCCCGTGGTCGCCTGTTGTTTGTCGCCAGCCATCCCGAGCGCTTTGCCGACTCGGTGGTGACCGAGATTGTCGGCTACAGCGACGAGAACGGTGATTCGCCGTTCTGGGACGCCATTGGGCGCAACTTCTTCGACCTCAACTATGCCGCCGCCGAGCGCCTGTGCGGGCTGAAAAGCCGTACCTTCCTCGCCGAGTTGATGCCCCATTACCCAATCTACGTGCCGCTGCTGCCGGACGCAGCGCAGGAAGCCATGGGCCAGGTGCACCCGCGTGCACAGATCACCTTCGATATCCTCATGCGTGAAGGCTTCGAGACCGATCACTACATCGACATCTTTGACGGTGGCCCGACCTTGCATGCAAAGGTTTCGGGCATTCGCTCGATTGCCCAGAGCCGCGTGGTGCCGGTGAAAGTCGGCGAGATGATCAAGGGCGTCGGCCGCCAGTATCTGGTAAGCAACGCGCAGTTGCAGGACTACCGTGCGGTGATGTTGGAACTGGATTACGCGCCGGGCAAACCGGTGATCCTGGACCTTGCAACCGCTGAAGCCCTGGGCGTCGGCGAAGGCGCGAGTGTGCGCCTGGTTGCAGTTTAAGCGCCGGTATAAACAGAGTTTCGCGGGTGGCTGTAAAGCGACCCGTTCGAGGAGATAGCATGATCGTTCGTCCCGTACGCAGCAGCGATTTACCGGCCCTGATTGATCTGGCGCGCAGCACCGGCACCGGCCTCACCACCTTGCCGGCCAACGAAGAGCGCCTGACCCACCGGGTTGGCTGGGCGGAAAAAACCTTTCGCGGCGAAGCCGGGCGCGGCGATGCCGACTACCTGTTCGTGCTGGAAAACGACGAAGGCCGCGTGGTGGGAATTTCCGCCATTGCGGGTGCCGTTGGCCTGCGTGAACCCTGGTACAACTTCCGGGTCGGGTTGACCGTCAGCGCGTCCCAGGAACTGAATATCTACCGTGAGATTCCGACGCTGTTCCTGGCCAACGACCTCACCGGCAATTCCGAATTGTGCTCGTTGTTCCTGCACGCCGATTACCGCAATGGCCTCAACGGTCGCATGCTGGCCAAGGCGCGCATGTTGTTTATCGCGGAGTTCCCGCAGTTGTTCGGCAACAAGATCATTGCCGAGATGCGCGGTGTGTCCAACGACGCCGGGCGCTCGCCGTTCTGGGAAAGCCTGGGCCGGCACTTCTTCAAGATGGAGTTCAGCCAGGCCGACTACCTCACTGGCGTGGGCAACAAAGCGTTTATCGCCGAGCTGATGCCGAAGTTTCCGTTGTACAGCTGCTTTCTTTCCGAGGATGCGCGCAATGTGATCGGTAAGGTGCATCCGGACACCGAACCGGCGCTGAGCATGCTCAAGAGCGAAGGCTTCAGCTACCAGGGCTATGTCGACATTTTTGACGCCGGCCCGGCGGTGGAGTGTGAGACCAGCAAAATCCGCGCGGTGCGCGACAGCCAGTCACTGGTATTGGCCATCGGCACGCCGGGGGACGATGCCACGCCGTTCCTGATTCATAACCGCAAGCGTGAAGAGTGTCGTATTACCGCCGCTCCAGCTCGCCTGGCCGCAGGCACCCTGGTGGTCGATCCGCAGACCGCCAAACGCCTGCAGCTGGTGGTGGGGGATCAAGTGCGTGCTGTTCCGTTGTCCGCTGCTCGGGAGTCGAAATAATGAATTCGTTGTATATCGCAGGTAGCTGGCTGGCCGGCCAGGGTGAACTGTTTGAATCGCGCAACCCGGTGACCCAGCAGGTGCTGTGGGCCGGCAATGGCGCCACCGTCGAACAGGTCGAGTCCGCCGTGCAGGCCGCGCGCCAGGCATTCCCGGCCTGGGCCAGGCGCCCGCTGGAAGAACGCATCAGTGTGCTGGAAAGGTTCGCCGCCACGCTTAAAAGCCGCGCCGATGAAATCGCCCGTTGTATCGGCGAGGAAACCGGCAAGCCGCTGTGGGAGTCGGCGACTGAAGTTACCAGCATGGCCAACAAGATCGCGATCTCGGTACAGAGCTACCGCGAACGTACCGGCGAGAAGAGCGGCCCGCTGGGCGACGCCACCGCCGTGTTGCGCCACAAGCCTCACGGCGTGGTGGCGGTGTTTGGCCCTTACAATTTTCCCGGGCACTTGCCCAACGGCCATATCGTCCCGGCGTTGCTGGCGGGCAATACCGTGCTGTTCAAACCGAGCGAGCTGACCCCGAAAGTCGCCGAGCTGACCGTGCAATGCTGGGTCGAAGCCGGCTTGCCGGCGGGCGTGCTGAATTTGCTGCAAGGCGCGCGGGAAACCGGCATCGCCCTGGCGGCCAATCCTGGCATCGACGGCCTGTTCTTCACTGGCTCCAGCCGCACCGGCAATCACCTGCACCAGCAGTTCTCTGGGCGCCCGGACAAGATCCTGGCCCTGGAAATGGGCGGTAATAACCCGCTGGTCGTGGACGAAGTGGCCGATGTGGATGCGGCGGTCTACACCATCATCCAGTCGGCGTTCATCTCGGCGGGCCAGCGTTGCACCTGCGCCCGTCGCTTGCTGGTGCCGGAAGGTGCCTGGGGCGATGCGTTGCTGGCGCGGCTGGTGGCGGTCAGCGCGACCATTGAAGTGGGCGCATTCGACCAGCAACCGGCACCCTTCATGGGCTCGGTCATTTCCCTTGCGGCGGCCAAAGCGCTGATGGAAGCGCAGGAACTGATGCTGGCCAATGGCGCCGTGGCGCTGCTGGAGATGACCCAGCCACAGGATCAAGCGGCTCTGCTGACCCCAGGCATTATCGACGTGACTGGCGTGACCGAGCGCGAAGACGAAGAACTGTTTGGCCCGCTGTTGCAGGTGATCCGCTACGCTGATTTTGCCGCGGCGATCGCCGAGGCCAACAACACTCAATACGGCTTGGCCGCTGGTTTGTTGTCGGATTCCGAAGCGCGTTACCAGCAGTTCTGGCTGGAAAGCCGTGCCGGCATCGTCAACTGGAACAAGCAACTGACCGGCGCCGCCAGCACGGCACCATTTGGCGGGGTAGGTGCGTCGGGCAACCATCGCGCCAGTGCATATTACGCGGCCGATTATTGCGCGTACCCGGTGGCGTCGCTGGAGACTCCAAGTCTGGTGGTTCCAGCCACGCTAACCCCTGGCATTACACTGATCTAAATGTGGGAGGGGGCTTGCTCCCGATAGCTATCTATCAGTTGATAAATCAGGTGACTGAGCTGCCGCTATCGGGAGCAAGCCCCCTCCCACACCGGTTCAGTGGTGTGTTTAAGTAATTTGATGCCTATAAAAACAGATGTTCGTGGAGCCTCGCCGATGAAATCCTATGAAGTCAATTTTGACGGTCTAGTGGGGCCGACCCATAACTACGGCGGGTTGTCCTACGGCAACGTCGCGTCCCAGAGCAACAGCCAACAATCTTCCAATCCGAAGGAAGCGGCGTTGCAGGGTTTGCAGAAAATGAAAGCCCTGATGGACATGGGCTTTGTGCAAGGTGTGTTGGCGCCTCAGGAACGCCCGGACGTAGCCGCCTTGCGCAAACTCGGTTTCAGCGGCAGCGACGCCCAGGTGATCCAGCAAGCGGCCAAGCACGCGATGCCGTTGCTGGTGGCCAGTTGCTCGGCATCCAGCATGTGGGTGGCCAACGCCGCAACCGTCAGCCCGAGCGCCGACACGGCAGATGGCCGCGTGCATTTCACCGCCGCGAACCTCAACTGCAAGTACCACCGCAGCATCGAACACCCCACCACCAGCCGCGTACTGGGGGCGATGTTCGCCGATCAGAAACACTTCGCTCACCACGCCGCCTTGCCGGCGGTGGCGCAGTTCGGCGATGAGGGCGCGGCCAACCACACACGTTTCTGCCGTGAATACGGCGAGGCCGGCGTTGAGTTTTTCGTGTTTGGCCGCAGCGCGTTCGACACCCGTTACCCGGCCCCGCAGAAGTACCCGGCGCGCCAGACCCTTGAAGCGTCCCAGGCGGTCGCGCGCCTGCACGGCCTGAAGGATGACGGCGTGGTCTACGCCCAGCAGAACCCGGCGGTGATCGATGCCGGCGTGTTCCACAACGATGTCATCGCGGTGGGTAACGGCGAGATGCTGTTCTACCACGAAGATGCGTTCCTCAACACCGAACAGATGCTCGCCGAGCTGCAAGCCAAGTTGGGCAAGCTGGGCGGCAACTTCCAGTCCGTCTGCGTGCCCCGTGCCCAGGTCAGTGTCGAGGACGCGGTGCGCTCCTACCTGTTCAACAGCCAGTTGCTGACCCGCCCTGACGGTTCGATGCTGTTGATTGTGCCGGAAGAGTGCCGCGCCAACGAGCGCGTGTGGCAATACCTGCAGGGCTTGACCGCCTCCGGAGGGCTGATCCGCGAGGTCAAGGTCTTCGACCTCAAGCAAAGCATGCAGAACGGTGGTGGGCCGGCATGCCTGCGTCTGCGCGTGGCATTGAACGAAACTGAGCTGGCAGCGGTGAATCCAGGCGTTATCATGACGGCGTCGTTGTACGACACGCTGGCCCAATGGGTCGACAAACACTACCGCGACAGCCTGCGCGAAACCGACCTGGCTGATCCGCAGTTGCTGCTTGAGTGCCGGACGGCACTGGATGAACTGACGCAAATCCTTAAACTGGGCTCGGTTTATCCTTTCCAGATCAATTAACGCCGTACGGCTGAGAACTATTTATGACCACCGACACCCTGAAACTGATCCTTGAAGACACTGACGGCACCCAGCTGGAAACGTCCTGCACTCGCGTTGCCGTGGTGTGGCAGGGCAAGGAGATCTGGATCCAGCACGACGGTCGCGGCCAACTGCTGATCGGTGTGGATGTGGAAGAGGGCGACGCCGAATACGCCAATCTGCTGATGCGCCCATTGGCTACCAACCTGATGAGCCTGCAACTGGAAATGGAACCGGCCGACGTTGAGGGTGATGATGACGATCACGTCCATGGTCCTGGCTGCAACCACTAAGGAAGCTGCTTATGCTCGCCCTCGGCAAACTGCTTGAACTGACCCTCGCCGGTCGTGAACCGGCGCAAAAAATTCAACTGACTGTCGACGGCGTGCAGATGCGCTGGCTCAGTGAGGGCGCGCTTGAAGTGCGCCCACCTGAGGCGCGTGACAATGGCAGCGACCTGCTGCTGTCGTCCGGCATCCATGGCAACGAGACCGCGCCGATCGAGTTGCTCGACCGCCTGTTGCATGGCATTGCCCGCGGGGAGATCAAGCCCCGTACCCGTATTCTGTTCCTGTTCGGTAACCCCGAGGCCATGCGCCGCGGCGAGCGTTATCTCGAACTGGACATCAACCGGCTGTTCAACGGCCGACATGAAAGCAACATTGGCCCTGAGGCCATGCGCGCCGCCGAACTTGAGCAACGGGCCCGCAGCTTCTTCAGCCTACCTGGCCGCTCGCGCCTGCATTACGACCTGCACACCGCGATTCGTGGTTCGAAGATCGAGCAGTTCGCGTTGTACCCGTGGAAGGAAGACCGACAGCATTCGCGCCGTGAGCTGGAGCGCCTCAACGCGGCCGGTATGCAGGCGGTGCTGCTGCAGAACAAAACCTCGATTACCTTCACCGCGTTTACCTACGAGCAACTCGGTGCCGAGGCGTTCACCCTGGAGTTGGGCAAGGCGCGGCCGTTCGGACAGAACGACGGTGTGGACGTGTCGCGCCTGGAAGCGCGTCTGAAGCAGATCATCGAGGGCAACGAGCCTGAGACCGGCAGCCTGGACGGCCTGCAACTCTTCGCCGTTGCGCGGGAAGTGATCAAGCACAGCGACGCCTTCCTGATGCATCTGCCCGCAGATGTGGAAAACTTTTCGGAATTGGAAAAGGGCTACCTGCTGGCCGAAGACGTGGCCAAGACCCGCTGGGTGATCGAGGAGGAGGGCGCCCGCATCATCTTCCCCAACCCGAAGGTGAAGAATGGTCTGCGCGCCGGGATTCTTATCGTGCCTGCCACGGATGCTGGGTTGGCTTAAATCTTAAGCCCAACTGGATCCAAATGTGGGAGGGGGCTTGCTCCCGATGACGGTGTATCAGTTACAGATGAGCTGACTGACACTCTGTTATCGGGTTCAAGCCCCCTCCCACATTGTCTTTGCAGTGTTGCTTATACCGCTACAGCCCGCGGCTCACTACGACGGATCGCCCGTACTTTGTGCAGGGTATCGGCGCACGTACGCGCAGCTTCCTGGCCCTTATGCACGAAGTGCTCATAGAAGAACGTGGTGTGCTCGCTGCCCGCGTGGAAGTGATGCGGCGTCAGGGACACCGAGAACACCGGCACTTCGGTTTCCAGTTGTACCTGCATCAGCCCGCTGACCACCGACTGTGCGACGAATTCGTGACGATAAATGCCGCCATCCACCACCAGGGCGGCGGCAACGATGCCGGCGTAACGGCCGGTCTTGGCCAGCAGCTTGGCGTGCAGGGGCAGTTCAAAGGCGCCGCCGACTTCAAAGAAATCGATGTCCGATTCCTGGTAGCCCTGGGCGATCATTTCGGCGAGGAAACCTTTGCGCGATTGATCGACAATATCCTTGTGCCAGCAGGCCTGGATAAACGCGACGCGCTCACCGTGATGGTTTTTGCTTTTGCTGTCGATTGCGGTGGGTTGCATGTTCTGACTCCTGTTTAAGAAAAAAACAGGGCGTTATGAATCGAATGGGATTTAAGGGTACGAACAACGGCGTCATGCAGGCATGAGGTCAGTGCGCGGCCCTTAGGTGCCAATCCCGTTCTCTCTTCATCCGGACTATGACCGTCGGCCCCGGGATCACACCGGGTCTGCTGACCTTGTCGCCGTCCCGCGTGAGCAGTTCGAGGCGCCAAGCGCTCGCGGGCTATGCACATTGCGTGCAATTACCGCCGGTGGGGAATTGCACCCCGCCCTGAGAACGTTGCCGCCAGAACCCTGGCGGCGGAGAGTTTTTAACATGGTTTTTCAAAAACTGCACGATTGCCGTATCGATAACCTATATCGGTTTGTTTGGTTGGTATTCGATTGAATGCAGGCGGGGCTTGATATTCCGCGGCTTTGCCCGCAGTAATCACTCACAAAAGGATTTATCCATTCCATCTGAGGCCCCCCTTCATGACCGTGATCGACCTGCGCAGCGACACCGTGACCCAACCCACCCCCGGCATGCTTGACGCGATGGCCAGTGCCGTCAGCGGTGATGATGTCTATGGTGAGGACCCCAGCGTCAACCGCCTGGAGGCCGAGTTGGCCAAGCGTCTGGGGTTTTCCGCTGCGCTGTTCGTGCCCACCGGCACCATGAGCAACCTGCTGGCGTTGATGGCTCACTGTGAGCGCGGCGAGGAATACATCGTCGGCCAGCAGGCCCACACTTACAAATACGAAGGCGGCGGTGCAGCGGTGCTTGGTTCGATCCAGCCACAGCCCCTGGAAGTGCAGGCGGACGGCTCGCTCGATCTGGACCATGTGCTCGCAGCCATTAAGCCCGACGACTTCCACTTTGCCCGCACGCGCCTGCTGGCGCTGGAAAACACCATGCAGGGCAAGGTGCTGCCGTTGGAGTACCTGGCCAAAGCCCGCGCCTTCACTCGTGAGCACGGCTTGGCCTTGCACCTGGACGGTGCGCGGATCTACAACGCTGCGGTCAAGCTGGGAGTCGATGCGCGCAAGATCGCCGAGCATTTCGATTCGGTGTCGGTGTGCCTGTCCAAGGGCCTCGGTGCGCCGGTCGGCTCGGTGTTGTGCGGCTCTACGGCGCTGATTGCCAAAGCGCGGCGGCTGCGCAAGATGGTTGGCGGTGGCATGCGCCAGGCCGGCTCCCTGGCGGCGGCGGGGCTGTATGCCCTGGATCATCAGGTGCAGCGCCTGGCTGATGACCATGCCAACGCGCAATGGCTGGGGGATGAGCTGCGCAAGGCCGGCTACACCGTGGAGCCGGTGCATACCAACATGGTGTATGTGCAGGTCGGTGACCAGGCCCAGGCCCTGAAAGCCTTTGCTGCCGAGCGTGGGGTCAAGTTGAGTGCTGCGCCACGGTTGCGCATGGTCACGCACCTGGACGTCAGTCGGGCACAGACCGAGCAAGTCGTGCAGGCATTCGTCGAGTTTTCGCGAAAATGACAGTGCACGCCGTCTAATTGAGTGTTTCTATCACATAAACACGCTGTACCACCGGCAAAGGGCCGATATAATGCGGCCCTTTGCCGTCGCTCCGTCTGATGATGTTGCGCACTGGCCTTTGGCCGCAGCCTCCGTGGAAGAACCTAATGAAAAGCGCAGAAATCCGTGAAGCCTTCCTTCGCTTCTTCGAAGAGCAAGGCCACACCCGTGTAGCCTCCAGCTCATTGATCCCAAGCAATGACCCAACCCTGCTGTTCACTAACGCGGGGATGAACCAGTTCAAGGACTGTTTCCTGGGCCAGGAAAAACGCGCCTATACCCGCGCAGTCAGCAGTCAGAAGTGCGTACGCGCCGGTGGTAAGCACAACGACCTGGAAAATGTCGGCTACACCGCCCGTCACCACACCTTTTTCGAAATGCTCGGCAACTTCAGCTTTGGCGATTATTTCAAGCAGGACGCGATCAACTTCGCCTGGACCTTCCTGACCGGCGTATTGAAGCTGCCGAAGGAAAAACTCTGGGTCACCGTCTACGCCACTGACGACGAGGCCTACGACATCTGGACCAAGCAAGTCGGTGTGCCGCCTGAGCGCATGGTGCGTATCGGCGACAACAAAGGCGCACCGTACGCGTCCGACAACTTCTGGACCATGGGTGACACCGGCCCATGCGGCCCCTGCACCGAGATCTTCTACGATCACGGCGCCGACATCTGGGGCGGCCCACCGGGATCGCCGGAAGAAGACGGCGATCGCTACATCGAAATCTGGAACAACGTGTTCATGCAGTTCAACCGCACCGCCGATGGCGTGTTGCATCCGCTGCCGGCGCCGTCGGTAGACACTGGCATGGGCCTGGAGCGGATCAGTGCGGTGATGCAGCACGTGCACTCCAATTATGAAATCGACCTGTTCCAGAGCCTGCTGGCTGCCGCGGCCAAGGCCATCGGCTGCGCCAATGAAGACCAGGCGTCGCTGAAAGTGGTGGCTGACCACATCCGTTCCTGCGGCTTCCTGATTGCCGACGGCGTACTGCCGTCCAACGAAGGCCGTGGCTACGTGCTGCGTCGCATCATCCGTCGCGCCTGTCGTCACGGTAACAAGCTGGGCGCCAATGGCAGCTTCTTCTACCAGATCGTGGCGGCCCTGGTCGCCGAGATGGGCGAAGCCTTCCCGGAACTCAAGCAGAACCAGGCGCACATCGAGCGCGTGCTCAAGGCCGAAGAAGAGCAGTTCGCCAAGACCCTGGAACAGGGCTTGAAAATTCTCGAGCAGGACCTCGCCAACCTGCAAGGCACCGTGGTGCCAGGCGACGTAGTGTTCAAGCTCTATGACACCTATGGTTTCCCGATGGACCTGACCGGCGACATCGCCCGTGAGCGTAACCTGACCCTCGACGAGGAAGGTTTCGAGCGCGAGATGCAAGCCCAGCGGGTGCGTGCGCGTTCCGCCAGCTCTTTCGGCATGGATTACAACAGCCTGGTCAAGGTCGATGTGGCCACCGAATTCACTGGCTACAAGGCCACCAGTGGTTCGGCCAAGGTGGTTGCACTGTATAAGGACGGTCAGTCCGTCGACGTCTTGAATGAAGGCGACGATGGCGTGGTGGTACTGGACCAGACGCCGTTCTATGCCGAGTCCGGTGGCCAGATCGGCGACTGTGGTTTTCTCAAGGCGAACTCCGGTCGTTTCGACGTGCGTGACACCACCAAGACCGGCGGTGCGTTCCTGCACCACGGTGTATTGGCGTCGGGCAGCCTGACCGTCGGTTCGCCAGTGGAAACCCAAGTGGACGCCGACGTGCGCCACGCCACCTCGCTGAACCATTCGGCCACCCACTTGCTGCACGCGGCACTGCGCCAGGTGTTGGGCGAACACGTCCAGCAGAAGGGCTCGTTGGTCGACAGCCAGCGCCTGCGTTTCGACTTCAGTCACTTTGAAGCGATC
Organism: Pseudomonas sp. FBCC-B545; assembly: GCF_059134095.1. Classification (NCBI taxonomy): domain Bacteria; kingdom Pseudomonadati; phylum Pseudomonadota; class Gammaproteobacteria; order Pseudomonadales; family Pseudomonadaceae; genus Pseudomonas; species Pseudomonas sp. FBCC-B545. The sequence goes on from NZ_CP101441.1 coordinate 1,458,534, forward strand.
AAGCCTGAGCAGATCAAGGCCCTGGAAGACATCGTCAACGCTGAGATTCGCAAGAACACCGCGGTGCAAACCGAAGAGACCGATATCGAGACTGCCAAAGCCAAGGGCGCCATGGCGCTGTTCGGCGAGAAGTACGGCGACAGCGTGCGCGTACTGAGCATGGGGGGCGACTTCTCGGTGGAGCTGTGTGGCGGTATACACGCCAACCGTACCGGCGATATTGCCCTGCTGAAAATTGTCAGCGAAGGCGGCGTGGCGTCCGGTGTACGTCGTATTGAAGCGGTCACCGGTGCTGCGGCCCTGGCCTATCTCAATGCGGCTGAAGAACAACTCAAGGAAGCGGCCACCCTGGTCAAGGGCAGCCGCGACAACCTGATCGACAAGCTGTCCGCCGTGCTGGAGCGCAACCGTGCGCTGGAGAAACAGCTGGAGCAGTTGCAGGCCAAGGCGGCCAGTGCTGCGGGCGACGACCTGTCAGCCTCGGCCGTGGACGTCAAGGATGTAAAAGTCCTGGCGGCGCGCCTGGACGGTCAGGACGGCAAGGCGCTGTTGGCCCTGGTCGATCAGTTGAAGAACAAGCTCGGCCGCGCAGTGATCCTGCTCGGCAGTGTCCATGAGGATAAGGTCGTTCTGGTTGCCGGTGTAACCAAGGACCTGACTGGCCAACTCAAAGCCGGTGATTTGATGAAGCAAGCCGCTGCGGCAGTGGGCGGCAAGGGCGGTGGTCGTCCGGACATGGCCCAAGGCGGTGGTGTAGACGCTGCGGCCCTGGACGTGGCCCTGGCCCTGGCCGTGCCGTTTGTCGAGGCAGGTATTTAAGGCGCTGTTAATCGGCCCGTGGTGTCGTCACGGGCTTGTTCAGTGCGGGTGGATTGGATATTAGGCGCCCCTTTACGGGCTGAGGCGGCTTGGAAATGGCTTTGATCGTACAGAAATTTGGAGGCACCTCGGTTGGTTCTGTCGAAAGAATCGAGCAGGTCGCCGACAAGGTTAAGAAGTTCCGCGATGCCGGCGATGACCTGGTGGTGGTGCTGTCGGCCATGAGTGGCGAGACCAATCGCCTGATCGAACTGGCCAAGGCCATCAGCGGGGATCAACAGCCGCTGCCGCGTGAGCTGGATGTGATTGTGTCCACGGGCGAACAGGTAACCATTGGGCTGTTGGCCATGGCGCTGAACAAACGTGGCGTGCCTGCGGTGTCCTACACTGGTAGCCAGGTACGCATTCTTACGGACAGCGCGCATACCAAGGCGCGTATTCTGCAGATTGACGATCAGAAAATTCGTACTGATCTGAAAGCAGGGCGCGTGGTAGTTGTAGCGGGTTTCCAGGGCGTGGACGAGCAAGGCAACATCACTACCCTTGGCCGTGGCGGTTCGGACACCACGGGTGTGGCGCTGGCGGCAGCGCTCAAGGCTGACGAATGCCAGATCTATACCGATGTGGATGGCGTCTACACCACTGACCCGCGGGTTGTGCCTGTGGCCCAGCGCCTGGACAAGATTACCTTTGAAGAAATGCTGGAAATGGCCAGCCTGGGTTCCAAGGTGTTGCAGATTCGTGCGGTAGAGTTCGCCGGCAAGTACAACGTCCCGCTGCGCGTATTGCACAGCTTCAAGGAGGGGCCGGGCACCCTCATTACTATTGATGAAGAGGAATCCATGGAACAGCCGATCATTTCCGGCATTGCTTTCAATCGCGATGAAGCCAAGCTGACGATCCGTGGCGTGCCAGACACTCCGGGCGTGGCTTTCAAGATTCTCGGCCCTATCAGCGGCGCGAACATCGAAGTCGACATGATCGTGCAGAACGTTTCGCACGATAACACCACCGATTTCACCTTCACCGTGCACCGCAACGAGTACGATGCGGCGGAGCGGATCCTGCAGAACACCGCGAGCGAGATTGGCGCCCGTGAGGTGGTGGGTGATACCAAGATCGCCAAAGTGTCGATCGTGGGCGTGGGCATGCGTTCCCATGCTGGCGTTGCCAGTCGCATGTTCGAGGCGTTGGCCAAGGAAAGCATCAATATCCAGATGATCTCCACGTCGGAGATCAAGGTGTCTGTAGTGATCGAAGAGAAATACCTTGAGCTGGCTGTGCGTGCGCTGCACACCGCTTTTGAGCTGGACGCACCGGCCCGACAGGGCGAGTGATGGGTAGCCAGGAAGGCGCGGTTTTACCGCGCCTTTCATTTTTTTGTGGGGCGCATGCTCTTTTGCGTGGGCTCGACAATACTTAGGCAGGTAGGGCTATGGCCTTTCGGTTGTAGGTCGAATGCCTTTTTTTTGCAGACTGTTGTTCCTGAACTGAAATGCGTGAGGAGAAAGGCATGCTGATTCTGACTCGTCGTTGCGCAGAAAGCCTGATTATCGGTGATGGCGAAATCACCGTGACCGTGCTCGGCGTCAAAGGCAATCAAGTGCGTATCGGGGTTAACGCTCCGAAAGAGGTAGCGGTCCACCGCGAGGAAATCTACCTGCGGATCAAGAAAGAGAAGGACGAAGAACCAAGCCTTTAATTTTTATCGTTTTTTATGTTTGCAAACGGGGAAGAACGTGGTTAATATACGCCCCGTGTTGCGGAGAGCTGGCCGAGTGGCCGAAGGCGCTCCCCTGCTAAGGGAGTACACCTCAAAAGGGTGTCGGGGGTTCGAATCCCCCGTTCTCCGCCATTATTTGCTTAGTACGTTGCAATCTGGTTTTTTTGGTAAGTTGTTGAAAATACTCGAAAAAATAGCTTTACATAGAGATTGAACGGCCTATAATGCGCGGCAACAAATGCACTCGTAGCTCAGCTGGATAGAGTACTCGGCTACGAACCGAGCGGTCACAGGTTCGAATCCTGTCGAGTGCACCATTTAAGAGTCAGCTGCAGTAATGCAGGTGGCTCGGTTTAAACCAGTTGTGATCTGGTCTAAAAACACAATCTGCACTCGTAGCTCAGCTGGATAGAGTACTCGGCTACGAACCGAGCGGTCACAGGTTCGAATCCTGTCGAGTGCACCATACAAACAAAAAGCCCGCCTAGTGCGGGCTTTTTGCCGTCTGGGGTTTGTGTAGGTTTTATCCCTCGATTCAATCTTTTTCTCCTGCCCATGTGTTTTCCCTCCCGTCTGTGGCGTCGCAGTTCATGGATGTTAGCCAAGGGTGAGCTTTGACGCGCAAGCACTTGTTCTTTCCAGTTTTTTAACGTTTAAAACTTCCGGGCGGTGTATCATGCGCCCGTCAGCTCCGCCGGGGCTTGTGGAATACCTCCATGGACTTACCCAGTAGTTACTCAGTACCCCGTTTTACCAATCATGAATTGACTGATTGATCCTTCCGGCGTGCCCCGCTGCTGGGAGTGGAGTTCGCCTATGACCGAAGTAGAAGTAAAGAAAACACAAGAAAGCCTGCAGGATCGCCTGGCTCAAGTCATCGAGCTGCTACAGCGCCAGCGCGTGGTCGAAGACCTAACGCACCGCCAGGAAGGCCCGAATCATGATCGCGTTGAAAACCTGGTTCACCGGCAAAACCTGGTCGAGTTGCAACGCAAGCTCGATGATCTGCACTCCGCCGACGTTGCTTACATTCTCGAAGCCCTGCCACTGGATGATCGACTGACCCTTTGGCAGTTGGTCAAGGCTGATCGCGACGGCGATATCCTTCTAGAAGTCTCTGATTCCGTTCGTGAAACCCTGATCGCCGACATGGACGATCATGAGCTCCTGGCTGCTGCCCGGGAGATGGATGCGGACGAACTTGCCGACCTGGCCCCTGAGCTGCCCCGTGACGTCGTCCATGAGTTAATGGAGGCGCTCGACTCGCAGCAGCGCGAGCGCGTGCGTTCGGCGCTGTCTTACGACGAGGATCAGGTTGGCGCGCTGATGGACTTCGAGATGGTCACCATCCGTGAAGACGTCAGCCTGGAAGTGGTGCTGCGTTATCTGCGCCGTCTTAAGGAACTGCCAGGTCATACCGACAAATTGTTTGTGGTCGACTACGAAGGGATACTCAAGGGCGTACTGCCGATCAAGCGTCTGCTGGTCAACGATCCAGAAAAGAAAGTCGCAGACGTAATGGCCAGTGATCCGGTGAGCTTCCATCCGGATGAGGATGCTTATGATGCCGCCCAAGCGTTTGAGCGTTATGACTTGATCTCCGCGCCGGTTGTCGACAAGAACGGGAAACTGATTGGTCGTCTGACTATCGATGAGATGGTCGACCTGATTCGTGAGGAAAGCGAAACAGAAGTCCTCAACATGGCGGGCCTGCGTGAAGAGGAAGATATATTTGCCTCGGTATGGCGCTCGCTGCGTAACCGTTGGGCCTGGTTGGCGGTCAACTTGATCACTGCGTTTATCGCCTCGCGAGTTATCGGCCTGTTCGAGGGTTCCATCGAAAAACTGGTGGCGCTGGCGGCGCTGATGCCGATCGTAGCGGGTATCGGCGGTAACTCCGGCAACCAGACCATTACCATGATTGTGCGTGCCATGGCCCTTGACCAGGTTAATACCGGCAACACCTCACGCCTGATGCGCAAAGAGCTCGCGGTGGCGCTGATCAATGGCGTCGTCTGGGGTGGGGTGATTGGTATCGTCGCCTACCTGCTGTACGACAGTTGGTCCCTGGGTGTGGTCATGACCGCTGCGATGACTCTAAACCTTCTGCTGGCGGCGCTCATGGGTGTTCTGATTCCTATGACTTTGGCACGTCTTGGGCGTGATCCGGCGATGGGGGCCAGTGTGATGATCACGGCGATGACTGACAGTGGTGGCTTCTTTATCTTCCTGGGGCTGGCGACCATCTTCCTGCTCTGATTCCTTCCGGCGGGGGCAAATCTGCCCCCCTGTTCACATCATGCCTTTCCAAATTTCGCGCAAAAAAAAGCCAGCACATGGCTGGCTTCGGCTTTCTGGTGTCAATCAATTGGCTTCGGCGGCTGCCTCGACGTCGTGTGCGATCAGCGAGACCAGAGCATTTTGCTGGCGATGGGAGAGCTGACGAAAACGCTGCAGCAGTTCGCGTTCGTGCAGTGACAGCTCGGGGCTGTCCAGGCGCATGCTCAACTCTTCACCCAAGGCACCTTCCTGAATAAGGCTCTGTTCCAGGCGTGCGATGATTTCGGAGTTCATGCTGCGGTGATGATTGCGAGCCACCTCGGCAATGCGTTCCCGCATTCCGTCTGGCAGACGTACGACGAACTTGTCAGCCGTACGGCTGGAATAAATTGCCTGTTTCAATGGGCGCATATATTTAACCGGTTAGTTCAGGGGAGCGGTTTTTGGAATTGGCCGCAAGATGAGTGTTAAGACAAGGCTCACGACCAAAGTTCAACCCGAATTGCAAAGAGGCCGCATCATGCCTCAGATTTGACATTTCATTGGCGTCAATTCTGTGACAAATATTGAACTGCCTACAGGCTTTATGCCAGCACTGATTTGCGTTTTTGCGGACTGGTTAGAAAACTTTTCGCAATCAGCGGAGGGTGGCCGATCTTCGCCCATGACTGTCCCACATCCGAGTCAAAGGGCGCACACCGTAAGGAATGTGGCCTTTTGCCCGCAATCTTAAGACTAGTGGCAGTTTGCTTATTTGCTAATGTCAGGCGACATAAGGTAGGGGCATCAGCGCAGGATAGGGTCGAATTTGATTCGACGGCCTACGATGAGCGTCAGGAGCAGCAGGCTGCCAAACACGGCGCTGGCGATAAAGGCGGTGGTTTGATCATCCTGGGCCGTTGAGGCCAGGCCGAGCAGTATGGCGGCGAAAGTGAGGCAAAGTAGAAGCCAGGCAAGCTTGGACATGAGCGGTGTTCTCAGAAAACCCAGTGTTCGGAGGCAGGCGCGCCTTGTGCGTCCTGGGCCAATCTGATAGGTGACTGCGAAGTGGCGTTCATCACTGCGAGTTGAGGGCGTTGTTGCTGTTGAAGGTAATGCGGGGTCGCTTGGCTGATTTGCGCAGTGTCTTCGGTAGGCGATTGGAATTGGAGCATCACCAAGGCAGTCAATGCCACTGTGTTAAGGCCTAGCAGAAGGGCGCTGTTCATGGTGGTCTACTCCGTGGATGCCTGGATCAATTGGTTTTTGTAATAGAACCATTGCAGATGCCGTGCCAATATTTTATTCCAGTAAAATCAATTAGTTAGCTTTAGATTCGGTCGCTTAAGCTTGCAGTTTGCAAGCATGGCATTATGAAGGCAGTGCAATTTGCACGACCGATGCGTGGTGACGGGAGGTCGGGTTGCGGTTGCAATGCCACAAAAGTATCTGCCTACAATCAAAAAGCCTGCGGACGACATGACAAAATCAGCCCTGGCCGTTAACATGCTCGCCGATCATCGCTTGGCAGGCTTTTTGCGCTGACGGCAGTATTCGTCCCAGTAGCTCAATTGGATAGAGCATCCCCCTCCTAAGGGGAAGGTTGGCCGTTCGAACCGGCCCTGGGACACCATATAATTCCAGGCCTAGAGCTGTTTTAATCTCATGTCTTGTGAGACTGTGACAGCAGGGTGACAGCAAAAAGATTGTCACCAGACTGAAGCTAATCGTTCCAGCTCGGCTTTAGGTATCGCGTGCAATCCCAGTAACCCGGCCAGTTTTACGCCAGGGCCTGAGATTATCGCGAAAGCTGGGATGACCAGACCCGGCTGATATACATTTTCCCCTCGCGCCTCATTGATGCTGAAGCTGCTCGCCAGCTGCTTTTGGTACAAATAAAAAGCCTCTAATGTCGTTTCATGGGATTCCGGGTGCATTGGCTTATCTCTGGACCACGGTTCGTCACGGGTCTTGAACGAAGCAATCTGTTCAATGAGGCTGAGTAAGCAGAATTGGCGATAGGTTAGGTCCTCGGCAATATTGAGTAGAAAATTAGCTTCGGCTTTTTTGATGTACGGCATGAATACAAGGTTGGAATAGAAATTCGCGAGGTAGGGGAGCTTTAGCTGTTCGTGCTCTTGCTTCGCGGCGAGCAAGACTCCCTCAAAAACCTCCTCGGCGGGTGAGGGGTTCCCGGCTTCCGCCTCGAAAAAATCATCATCTCTTCGCGGTCGCCAGAGTAACTGTTCACGAATACTATCGATTGCCAGCGCTGCGACACCGGCGACCCGCTGCTGCTCTCTCGGCGAAAGAACTCGTTGGGCAATGTCATCCAACACTACTACGCAAGCTTCACCCACTGCAGCGCCGACCGCGGCACCTGCAACCGTGCCGGCCGGCCCCGTGAGTGACCCGACAGCGCCCCCAACTGCAGCGCCAGCGATTTTGCTGCCATGACTTAAAAGCGACAGATAATTTTTCACGGTAGCTCCTGAGAAAAGTCCATTCAAATCGATAATTGATCGCGGATGCGCAGCACTGTCGTGGTTGAGCAGTTAGCGTGCCTAGCTGTGGCACGGATGCCCAGGCCGGCGCGTAGTAGTTCAGTCACGCGCTTATGCAGGTCAGCGTCAATGGGGCGCCCCTGGTACTTACCTGCGGCTTTGGCCTTTTCGATGCCTTGAGCCTGGCGCTCGCGGCGCTGCTCGTAATCCTTGCGCGCGATCGCAGCCATCATTTCCACCAGCATGGAGTTAATCGCCCCCAGCATCCGGCCCGTGAACTCGTCGCCCTTGGTGTCCTGCATTCCCTGGTGGCTGGTCGGCAGGTCGAGCGCAACGATGCGCAGCCCCTTGGAATCGATCGCAGCCTTTAGCTTTTGCCAGTCCTCCACTGGGAGGCGGGAGAGGCGGTCTATCGACTCCACCAGCAACACGTCACCCTTACGGGCATCCTTGAGCAGGCGCAGCAGCTCAGGCCGGTCTGCGGTGGCGCCGCTGGCGTTCTCCAAGTACACGCTGGCGATGACCTTGTTATGGTCGCTGGCGAACTGCTCGAGCGATGCCCGGGCGCGGCCGGCGTCTTGTTCTTCGGTGGATGCTCGGAGGTATGCGCGGATGAACATGATGGGTGCCTGTATCAGTTAGGGCGTTCTACTAATACTGTTTCACTTTGGGTGTTACTTATCAAGCGGAAAGCCAAAAAAAACCAAAATAAGCCTGTATCTGGACAGGCATACCTAAAGGCTTACCCGAAATAAATTGCAAATAGCCAGTATGGTGTCGCAACATACGGAAAAGGATGCGGCAACGTACCCGCCATTGAAAAGGAAGGAGTGGCAAGGAAATGCTGGAAATGAATCAAAGATGGGTTCACTTTTACGGTGTGACCCTTCAGTCGGCCCCGGACGATGCGCCAAGATTCGAGCTAGAAACCTGTCTTAAAGTTCTTAAACAGAACTTCAAAGACGGAAAGCTTTACAAGTTGATAAATAAGAATACCGCGTGTATCAGAATTTCCCGCCTGATAATTAAAAGTGATTTGCGTCGGGCTAGTTTCTTATTTCAGTACTCTGATTCAAAAATTTCCGACCCCGCTTTCAGTGATCTGGAATCTGGCGAGATTCGCTCTGAGCCGAAGTTGAATGGTGAAGGTGTCGCCGTATCAGCGCATGCAATAATTTATTTGGATCCAATAAAGCCAAATGGACTTGAATATTTAATGCTATTAGAGGATGTGCCTGGTATTGGGCGGTCTAAGCTGACACCTTTTTTCAATACGCTTTTGAAAGAGTTTTTGACAAAAGAATTCGAAAATGTCGATGGTGTTGTGCTGTCGTGTTATCCAGTAATAGGTTTCGATAGTCTTGCGAGCCAATCATTATTGAATGATCTAGAGAAGGGTGAGTTGCAGTTTATAGAGTTATTCAAGAATGAGACTGTGCAAGAGTTAGATGAGGAGCCCGCCCTAGATAAGATTACGACAGTAGTCAAAATTAAAGCTCACTCAAAAGTGAATGGTCAACCGGCCGTCGATTTCATTAATCGTGCTAAAGAAGTTGGAAACGATAAGGGCTATCCTGATATGCGGGTAGTCTTCAAGAAACCAGGCGGCAAGCAACGCTCGGTGCGATTTTCTACGCTGCGCGAGGACGCCGGTGATGCGGTATTCGGACGCATGGAACTAATTGATACAGATTACGATCTACCGCAGTGCGCCCGTGAGATAGACAAAAAATTTCTTGGCGAAATGAGAAAACTTAAAAAGTAAGGGGGGCATATGGGCAGTATCAACAGATTGCTGACCCCTCTTTCTTATTTGCGTATTAAGAGGCAGGATAAAGTATTAGATGAATTTGTAATTCCTGGCGTGTTGACAGTGATCTTAATGGCTGTCTTGTTGTGCTTTTCAGGAAGAATTCCAATTTTTTCTGAGAAGGGCGTTATAAGTGTAATTGTAAGTTATCTTCAGATAGTCTCAGGATTCTACATAGCATCTTTAGCCGCGGTTGCGACTTTTAATAAAGATTCTATGGATAAGGCTATGCCCGGTATTCCCGTCGTGCTTCCGTCGCGCAAAAAACGAAGAGGAAAGCCAGAAGCGTTATCGCGCAGGCGATTCCTGTGCTTTATGTTTGGATATCTCTCATTTGTTTCTCTGTTCTTGTACTTTGGTGGCAGCGCTTTGGTGCTACTTGCTCCTCACTTAAAGTTGATTGTTTCAGGTGCGTGGCTTGTTGTTTTGAAGTGGTCGGTAGTGGCGATTTATATGTTCATGACAGCGAATATGTTGGTCACCACGCTGCTTGGCTTGTATTACATGACTGATCGTATTCATCGTAAAGAGGCAGCTTTCGTCACGTCAATTGTAGTTTCGACTGATGATGAGGAAGAAGAGGACGATGAAGAGGAGGATGAAGATGGTGAGAAGAAAGGGAAAAAAGTTACCTAATTCGTCGATCCTTGAATTGCTGAAACTGCCCAGGCTAAGTTTCTTTCGTTAAAAAGAGTCTCGCCACCCAAAATTGGTATCGTCAAAAAAACGACACAGTGTGTAGGCTTCAACACACTGTGTTGTTTGCGACACGGTGGTGGTTCAAAGCGAGCTGGGGCGAATATCCGTGCCGTTCTGCGTGCCAGAGATTCGGTACTTCTGAACCTCGCCCGCCGCCACCTCTGAGGCCGTCTCCTTGACTGGCTGGCCGATCTGCATCGCGCAAAGGCCGTTACCCTCATCGTCGCCAGCGATGCCGACAATATGACGGCCCGGCTTGAGCTGGAATTTCACCACTTCGCCAGTGTTGATGCGGGCGACCTTTTTCCCGTCAATGAGCAAGGTCGCCATACAGCCACCCGAAGCCCAAAACCCGTTATCCCGGCTTACCACCAACGTAGCACCACCCGGAACGGCGGCCTGGTAGGCATAGACCCGATCGGCAGGCACGCGCTTGGCCAAACCTGGCTCTACCGGCGTGCTTGAACAGCCGGCCAGCAACACGGCAGCGGCGGAGAGCAGAATCCTGTGCATATTTCTTCCTCGTGGGTTGATGGGTGACTTTATAGCAGCCTGGCTACATCTGGTCTTCGGCGTAGATCGCGGCACTGATTATCGCGCCTCCTACCCGCCGCTTGCCGTAGCAGAGTGGTACCGGGTTACCGGATGCCGTGGTGTTCTTGGCGCTGCCGAAGGCGTAGCCGGGTGTGTTCTCGGGCGCCGCGCTGGTCTTCAGGCCGCCGGCCTGGGGACTTAGCATTTGGATAACGCCACCGGCAGCAAGAGCAATCCCTGGGGCAAGCGTAGCGCCGTTGGTGAATGGGCTAGCCACGATCAACACGATGCCGATGATGGTCTGGAGTATGCCGGCGCGCTTGCTCCCGGTGATCACTGGAACCACCCTTATTTCCCTGGCCCCGCCGAGAGTCAACTCGGATTCGCCCACGTTCTTCCTGTTGCGGAAAATTGCGAACTCCAGGCCGATAGACCTTGCTCGCGCGATGTCGCTCAGGAAGCCCGGGTGATTGACATCGATCGCCCTCAGCGCCTCCCTGGTATCGCCGTGAGCGGACAAAGCATAGGTATGTCGACGGCCATATTTTTTGGCCAGTGAGCCACTGAGCAGAATGGTTGTGCGTGGTGAATATTCGATGGCAGTCATACCCGATCCTCAGCGTAAATAGCCGCGCTGATGATGGCGCCGCCCCAGCGTCGGTGTCCGATGCAGAGAGGTACCGGCAAGCCCGATGCCACAGTATTTTTCGCACTACCAAAAGCATAGCCAGGTGTGTTCTCGGGCGCGGCGCTGGACTTCAAGCCCTGGGCTTGTGGGCTCAGCATTTGAATCACGCCGCCGGCGGCCAACGCAATGCCTGGCGCAAGAGTTGCGCCATTTGTGAAGGGGCTCATAACGATCAGTACAGCCCCTATGATCGTTTGCAAGATGCCTGCCCGCTTACTGCCTACGATCACTGGAGCGATGATGATGTCGCCCTGGCCTTGATAGTTCAGCTCGCTCTCCCCGATGTTTTTCTTACCTCGAAAAACGGCGAACACTAATCCACGCGACCTGGCATTTGAGATAAAGCGTTCCAAGCCGGGAATCTGCACGCACAGTGCTTTCAAGGCTTCCGCCGGCGTCCGCACGGCAAGGTCGTAGGACCTGCCGAACTGTCGGAGCTGGCCGTAGAGCTTGATGGTGGTCATAGGGGAGTTATCGAATGCTGTAGCGGCCATGGGGCCTCCTATGGATTGGTGGAAGGGGCAGGAAGCCCAAGGCGAATGGCGAGCACTGCGCGCGACATACGCGCCTGATCGATGGTCAATTGCTCCTGGCGCGGGTCGTAGTTCCACACCCGGTTGTAAATCGCCTCGCTGGCCCGGGCGCCTCGGAATGTGCCCCTCAGCAGATCGGCCGAAACCCTGGCCTCATCTTCGGTAAAGAATGGCCCGTCCACGGTCACCTGCTGGCCGCCGCTGACGTGCTGGACCTCCCACACCGTGTAGCCGGCATCCGGCCCCTGGATCAGTTCGTAGGGTTTGAATTTCTGCGTTTTGCACGCTTCGGTAAAACGCTCTTGAAAGGTCATGTCTTCACACTCACAGAGTCTGCCGTTGATCGGCGCTACCAATACTTGCGTAGCGCACGGAGGGGCAGTTAGGCCGCTTCGGATTGATCAGGAGACGCTTTTGCGGTGGCGCGAGTGGGCATTTTCGCCAGCCATTCGCGAAGTGCTTCGGAGCCCTCACAGCCCGATCGCCACTTCTCAAACCGGCCGGTGTACCCATTCGAATTGGCGACCATACCGCTCAGTGCGACACCAGCATTGGAGGCCGTGGCCAGCACGTCATCGTAGATCGCTAGCATCTGCTTGAGCCCTTCAATGTCTTCGGCGCGCGAGGCGGCAATGCCTGCGCGCGAAAGGCTGTCAGCCGCCTCTGGCGATAGCCCGGAGAGCATTGGGTTTGCCCTGAGCACCGCCTCTACAACGTCGGGGTGACTGCCTGCGCGTGCCTCCGCGACTAGTCGCTGGCGCTCTTCCGGCTTAAGGCTCCGCACGATGGCTCGTAGCTCCTGATCAGCCAGGAAGCCAACAACGTCCGAGCTTGCGCGAGGCGTGACCGGAGCAAAGCCGTTGACCACTGTTTGGGCCAGCGTCAGCATATCCTTTGCCGCCTTTTCCATAGCCGGCATCAAGGCAGGAACGATCCCGTCAATCTGCTCCTTGCCCTTGCGCTCGATGGCCGCGGCGTTCAGGTCTTTATTTCCGCGAATCGAGAGAATTTCTTCTCCAAGGTCCTTGAAAGTCTCCAGCGCCAAGCCCTGCAAATGACGAACCGACTTCAGCAAGCCGCCGGCCTGCCAGGTGCCTTTCGTGCCATCGGGTCGCTGAATATTGAATGTTCGGGCCTCTACCTGAGAGTGCTCGTATTCGGAGTAATGGAGGTTGGCCAAGCCAACTTTGAGGACGGAGCGTTTGCCGATTTTCATTGAGTTACCTTTGATGTGTGGGTCGATTAAGCGGCGTCGACGTGAAGCGGGCGGTTCTCAACAAGCGCGATCAGCAGAGCGCTTGCCTGAACGCTTCCTTGTTCGGCGGCCGAACGTAGGCGGCCCCACGCGGCATTGATTTCGGCGCGGGTGGGTTTGGCTTGTGGGCCACGGGGTTTGGTAGTGCTGGCGCTGACTGACATGATCAATCCTCTGTGAGCTGTTGAAAGCCTTGCAAAGCTCACATTAGGGAGTATCTGGCCGCATATCCAGTGCTTTTAGGGTGCACCTAAGGTGGTACACAAAACGGGACTGAATGGGACTGAAATAGTTGGATAGAAGCGTATTTAGGAGGGGATTTTTGTTGCAGTAAGTCGAGGGTATGCAAAGTGATACAGCGCTGCGGTTTCAGCTCAGTCCAACCTAAGATTGAGGATGGAGGGGGGAGGGCTGACATCCCATTTAGGTATGTCAGGTATCCGCGCCACGTTTTGCGAGATTTGAAAACGTGGCGCGGATTTGATGCGTCCAGCTTTGGACGCGTCTCGGTATTCGCTGATCGGTCGTCGAATGGTAGTCGATTTGTGTTCAGCCCCCAGCGAAAGGCTGGCTTTCCCCAATGGGCGGAATAGCTGCTCCGACCTGCTGTCAGGCGTCCTTGTGCGGATCTAGGACGAATTCAAACTCAACGCGGCCTGCTGGCTCGGATTTACCCGCGTCAGTCCTGGGTCTGCGACTAGTGTAGATGTCTCCGCATTCCTTGGCTGCCTGCTCCATCAGTTTCATCGCCATCACCAGGTGCCCGCGCGCCTCGGCCTCTTCAAGCATCCGCCCAAGCGCGCGCAGCCTCATGGATCGGTTGGCGATCGGCTCCTTGACCACCTCAGACCTGAAACCGTTTCTGGTGTCTTCGAACAGCGTCACCCAGCGCTTTGCCAGGCCCTTGCTGCTCTTGCGGGTGGGGTCGTGGGCCTCGACGTGCTGCCGCGACACGACCACGCCGAAACCTTCCCTGACGGCCGTTGCGACCTGTGAGGGTGAGTCGAAGCACGCCAGGGACTGGACGATGAAGGCTTTGATTTCGTTGTTAAGCGCGGCCATGGGCTGGAATCTGTCTAGGGTCTGTCAAGAATCCTCATGGTTGCCCAAGCGGCGCGCAAAGGCAATGCGGGGAAGCGCACGCTAGGTAACGGCGAAGGAACTCTGGGGGTGGTTACCGGCCAGTCAGACCAAACGGTCCGAATCGGCTCATTTGGTCTGTTTGGGGGGGGCGTGTATGAAGTGTCCGGAGATAGTGAATTAGTCAAGGACCTGCAGGAGGACGTCAACCATCGGCTCGAAATACTCTGCTGAATTACGGGCGCGAGATATGTGAGCCCCGGTCAGCCCATCTGCACTTCGCAGGTCAAAGATAGGCTTTCTTGCTTCTTGAGAATATGGAACAAGGCTATGGAGGTTGGGTATCCCGCCCAAGTCAAAAAGGCCATTGCCCCAGTGGAAAACTTGTCCCAACGGTTCCAGCCGAGTCACGATATTCTGGCGGACCGCCCCCTCAATCTGCGCTCCGAACAGGTTCCAGCCCCTTGTCATGCCAGCCTCGTTGTCTCGAACATTATGCTGCTGCTTTACGTAACCGAGAAAACAGGGCTTTCCTGCTGGCAATTGAAAATCTATGAAATCAGAGTAGGAATTGCACTGATCCCACCCTGTGCGCCATGTATTGAGCTTGCTTCCTAGGTTCTCAGTTCCTCGTATCGAGAAAAGGTCGGGGGACACGGGAGTGATGAAGTAATTGCTAGCCGCCAAGACAGCGCGATTTAGCGAGCCGAGGTTTGGGCCTAGATCAAGCAGCACCACATCCGCCTGAATGGTCTCCGCACACCAGAGGATGTATCGATAGATAGCCGATTGGACCCTAAGCGCCATGGGGTCGCCGCCGCGAGCCGCTGCCCATGTGTCTCCAAGCCGATCCTCGTAAGAGCTCAACATGACATCACCTGGTACGAGGTAAAGGTTCTCGTACTCACCTAAGGCGTGCTCCTTGATAAGGCGGGTAGGTCGGCGCTCTCTGATATCACCCATACCCACGGAAACGCGCTCAATAGCATTCCAAATGCTGTTTCCTCTCTCCGATCTCCAGCTTCGTTCAAGCTCTTGATCGGAGAGGCAATAGGATGAGAGGTTGCACTGGCTATCCAGATCAACGAGCAAAACTGTCTGACCAGCACGCTCAAGCAAGTGAGCGATGTGATAGATGTAGGTCGTTTTTCCGACTCCGCCTTTGTTGTTGAAGATACTAATAATTTGCACTAGCTGTCCCTGCTCAAGACGCATATGAAGCCATGAAGCGTAGCATGAGCTGCGGCTTGTGCTTCTAGCGGAATCACCGTGGCTGCTGCAGATTTCAACACCGGTAGTGAGACCAAACCGTCCCAGTGAGACCAATTCGTCACACAGCAAGATAATTTCCTGCCTTTTCGTGTTGCTGTAGGGTTTTCGCCTGGCATTGCGCCGAGATATGCTCAAAGCTGAGCACATCTACCGGAGCCCCTATGTCAGTCATCGAATGCGATTACCTGCCCGCCTCATCCAACACCGCATTCCCACCAGAACTCGCGCTGCTGATCGTGCGCAAGGCTGCATCGATGGCCGAGGCGTTCGAGCAGCAGGCCCTGGACCAACTGACCAAGGACGCTATCTCGGCAATATCCGCCGGCGCCGATCCTCGCCAGTTGATAAGGCAGATGCGTTTGTGACCTGTGGTTTGGTCCGATTAGAAATGCGCCACGAGGAAGCGTTGCACGTCGTCGATCATGCCCCTCACTTGGTCTTTAGTGAACTCTTCCGGCTTGCCATGAGCTGCGCTGTTTCGAATCGCTGATAGAGACGCGATCTGCTTTTTCTGGTTTGCGTTGTATGCGCCGGCCTTTGCAAGATCATCATTCATCTTGTTCATGCTGCTGTGCTCTATTCCACTGATGGAGCACAGATCGCGCAGGGAGGTCTCAAGCACCACGCCAGCAATAACTGCTGCGGCCGTTGCATACCCTCTGTCGAAAAGCTCTTCTGCCTGCTCGAGCTCGCTGCTGAAGACCTCAGCTTGCACTAGGTTTCGGAGCGAATTTAGATAGCCCCCCTCGAAATCCTCCTTCACGGCAAGAAACACCGCCCTTAGTTGTTTGAGAATCTCGTAGTTAGTTGCCATACCAGGGGCTTTCTCAGCGGCGATGAAACTTGCCAGTTGCTGTGACGATTCCCCGCACGTATTGACAAGAAGCGTTTTTGCTTTGACTTTCCAATTGAGCAGTGCATTTTGATCGACGTATGTCGACGCTGTGCCCGTCAGCGGGCTAGCCCGACTTTCCTTGGCCGCCACAATTTCCTCCAGTTGTTCCGCGAGTTCAGAGAACCGCTTTTCGAACAGCTTCGTCATTTCGAATTCCTTCTCTAGGTAGGGGGCGATCCCAGGACAGATACTAGCCCGAGCTTTCGACGTTAGCATTTGCAATTGAGTGGCGCCCCTCGGCCCCAACACATCCGGAACTCAAATCCAGAAGGGTCAGATTTCAGATCGAGCCCTTTTACGACCTCCTCGCGAAACTAAGGGATTCCGGTAGATGCCACGCAATCCCGTGATATCTCGGTCGTGCACTCTCCCCAGATCTGGGGGCTGCAATTATTTTTCACCCGCCTCTTGCGTGACTGCTAACGATGGCGCATCATTGTTTTATCGTGACTGCTAACGGAGGTTGTTATGAAGAAAGACGACTTGAAAACCCCGATGTCTGCCGCTGATCGGCAAAGGATCTACAAAGAGCGACAGCGTGAAGCTGGGTTCAGGCAAACGACAGTATGGATTCACGGCGAAACGGAGGAGGAGGGCAAACAGGCGGCACGCGACGGTAAGCCACTCAAGCCGATGGAGTCGAAAGACCCCTTGAGCTGGGCGGCAGGCTGGATCAGCGAGAAGGGTAAGCAGTAATCGGCTGAAACCTTAGCCGATCGAATGGATGGTCCAGATTTGGGCCATCTCAGAAGGAGTGCCAAGCCGCTGCGTCAACAGCGGCCTGGCTATCACACGACGCAACTTCGAGGTAGACGTCATGCAATTTAAACAGAATACCATCCAAATTCTCGATGCGCGCGGCCAGATCATCGCCACCATGGCGCTGCCGGCCGATATCAAGCTCACCGAGCTGGCCCCGTTGAAGATCCTGGGCGACATCAGCTTCAAGGTTCTGCCAGGCGCCGCACCAATCCGCGGTGTATGCGTAGGGGGTGTCCTATGAGCGCTCAGGCCCGCACCATCCAAGAAGTCGCCCATGACACGCTTGAGGATCTCGGAAGCGCCCAAATAGCGCTGCGCCAGGTAGAGGCCGTGCTCTGGGCCGCATTGGCGGATAAGGGCACCAGCCAGCACGTTCGTAACTTGCTAGACGTTGCATGGGGCTTGGCCGCTGAGGGAGCCAACACCGCCGACTGCAACCGCGAGGAAATCACGGCCGCGTTGGCTGGGTGCGCTGCACTTTGCGCCGGGGGTGATCAATGAGTCGCTCCTACAAGGCAATTGCCGAAACTGCCGTCCAGGATCTGTACGAAGTGACCAGTGCCTTCGAGAGCGTGAGCGCAATATTCACGCTGATGCTTGAGACCTTCCCTGAAGACAGTACGCCTCACGCGTTCGCGCAACTGGGCACCCTCGGCCTAAAGGACTGGTACACCAAGGTTTATCAGTGGTGCGAGTGCATGGAACACGAGCTGGATGATGCGAACGAAGAGGCGCAGAGGGCGGCGCCATTGCCGCACTACCTGCTGGACCAGCGCAGCAACGATGTGGCCGACGCGATTTCAGCCGAGCGCACACACGCTACCCGGTGGTGGACGCACTTGAACGAGATGCGGCGCCGCAAGGAGCTGCCGGAGTGGGTAGCGGCGGGCATCGGCACGCATGATGAACACGACCAGATGCTGGGGAGCCGGAAGGCCGTCAATCAGGCCCTGTTCGGCTCGGACGACCTGGGCGGCGATCAGCACTACAGGCCCATTCCTTTGGACCAAGCCTGAAACAACGAAACTTTCGCGGTATCGAGGGCACTACCCCGAAACAGGGTGGTGCCCTTTTTTCATTTGCTGGCCGTTGGTGCCTTCTCGGTGAGGTAGATAAGGTCTTTCCTCACTTCCTCGGCGCACGGTCTGCACATTCCGAGCGTCGTCCAAGGTCGCCAGTCGAGAACAAGGAAAGTGAAGCCTCCGATGCGCTTACATTTCCCAGCATAACCATGAGTGCAGCGGGCCTGCTGGTAGGTCGTTGGTCCCATCTTAATAACCCCTGGTGGTGGTAATTTATAAAGGGTGGGATTTTTTCCGTTTACGTACTCCTCTGGAGGCCCCGGTTTCATTGAAAGGTACTGGGAAAAAATCCCAGTACTGCACCATTTCAGCAAAATAACCGGACGCAACCGGACAATGAGGGGGTGATGACTGGGAAAAATTCCCAGTACTAGGCGGAAAAATTCCCACCGAAAAACTCGAAATCAGATGAACTTGAAGCGCGGTGGCCCAGGGGAAATCTCGAGCTCCTTTCCCGGGCAGTCGTCAATTGCTGCCCACGTGACCGCATACAGCGCGCAACGGGCCATTCCCTGCTCTCTGCCGCCCTTACGGCTCTCCCGTGTGCGAACGATCAACCCAGCCTCCATAAGCTCAGCGAGGGCTGAGGCAAGCGTCTTCGCGTCCATAGGCTTACCCTTGGCCATCATTGAGGCCGTGCAGGAAAGATCCCCGTTATTGCGGCCGTTGTAGTTCCTGGCCAACTTGATCAGCACCGTTACCGCCTTGGTCGACAGATTGTCGAAGGCGTCGCTGACCAAGAGCCGATAGGGAAGCGCCAAAACTCGGCCGCCGCCAAAATCGACTTTGTAGGTTTTCTTTCTGGCCATTCAGCGGCTCACAGACAGTCGGAGCGGGTGGCTCCGCGATGGAGACACCCGCTATCTCTGGATTACGACGCTTCGCGCATCAGGATATATTTCGCGATGCGGTGAGGTGGGCGGCCCGGCTCGGTGGACTGGTGCGTCCAGTAGGTGCGGATCTCATGACCCTTTTTCCTGAGGCGGCGGATAGTGTTGGGTGGCTGGACGATATCCAGGTCTTTGGCAGCTTCGATGGTTGATACTGGCCCGTTTCGCAGGGCCTCCATCATCTTGCGGTCTTGCTCAGTTGAAGAATGACGTGTCATAGTTTGCCCTTCACGTTGGTGCTATCCAGTGTGTTTTCGCTAAGGCGGTGCTCGAACACCGCCTTGGCAATCTCTCGCGCAACCATGCGCAATCCCCACTCCTTATACTTATCGCACTTCATCGTGTGCCGACCCGTGCTGCGCGCTCGATGAAAGCCTTCAGCTCGGATGCCAACGCCAGGCGCCGGCGGCCGATCTTGAAAGTCTTGATTTCCCCTTGAGCGATAAGCTCGTAGGTG
This sequence comes from Pseudomonas sp. FBCC-B545, assembly GCF_059134095.1. Taxonomy (NCBI): domain Bacteria; kingdom Pseudomonadati; phylum Pseudomonadota; class Gammaproteobacteria; order Pseudomonadales; family Pseudomonadaceae; genus Pseudomonas; species Pseudomonas sp. FBCC-B545. Next base: position 1,477,796 of record NZ_CP101441.1, read on the forward strand.
GCCGAGCGCGAGATACCCAAAATGCGGGCAGACTCTTCGACGCTCACTGATAGCGGAGCCATTTGCTGTGCTTGTTCCATTTTTATCTCCAAAGACGCCCAGGGACCTCCGAGCGGCAGAGCAATCCTAGATGAGTAAATATTGCACGTCAACTGATGTGCAGCGCTTATTATGAACGCATGGACTTCTGTGGACGTGCCGTATACGCTTCTTCATTCAAGAGGGGGGAGATTCGATGACCAAGAACAAGCCGAACCAGGGCGCTAGGAAGACTGAGGCGCTGACACTACGATTGGACCCAAAGGTAAGATTTCTCATTGATCTCATTGCGAGACAAAAGCGACAGTCGATAACCGGCGTAATTGAGTCTGCGATAGAGGTTTATGCAACGAACTTTTTGATTGAGGCGGATCTATGGGACGAGGAAACCGAAGAGGATAAATTGCAGCAGGTGTCCCTATACAAGCTTTCTAAAGAGATCTACAGCACAGATGATTCTCTCCGCTTTATGATGCTTGTATGGTGCTGTCCGAGGCTTCTGAGCTACGAAGAAGTCAGGCTCAAGGAAACAATTTACGAATCAAAAATTTTTTGGGATCAATATCCACATAGCGTTAATAGTCGAGAGGATATCGACATTGATGTTCTTCGAGAGCACTGGGTTAGCCTCCTCAAGCACGTCGACGAGTACAAGAGCTCGCCCACTGTCGTGCCATACAAGCCTATATGAGCTCAACCGCCGCAGCTTTTGTACCCGGCGCTAAATGTGCGTAACGAAGCGTCATCTTGATATCGGCGTGCCCAAGCAGATCCCGTACCGTATTGAGCGGTACTCCGGCCATTACCAGGCGTGAAGCGAAGTCGTGCCGCATATCGTGCCAGCGGAACCTGTCGATCTGCGCCCGCTCAAGTAACTTGAGCCAGGCGCTTTTGACGTCCTCAAAGCGACCGCCGCCCTGACCTGGGAACACATACGGCGACTTGCTGACCTGCTTCTTCCAGGCTTCCAGCACACCAATGGCCTCCTTGTTCATCGGGATGTGGCGCGTATCGCTTGTCTTGGTGGTGGCCCCGGCGACTGTGATTGTCTTCGTGTCGAAGTTCACCGCTGACCATTTCAGGTCGAACAGCTCTCCGCGCCTCATTCCGGTATTCAACGATACCAACACCATGGGCTTCAGGTGATCGGTGAAGGGCAGTTCCAGAAGGCTTGGCATCGGCTCTCTGTGTCGGTCCGTCCGCCAGGCGTTTGCACTCTCACGCTCGGCCCTCATTTCATCCTGTCGAGCGTCCAAGGCATCGCGTAGACGCTTGGTCTCGTCAGCAGCCAGGTAGCGAATCACCCCCTTTGAATCGACTTTGAGCTGTTTCAGCTTGGCCAGCGGGTGTGTATCGATGTACTCCCACTCAATGGCACGACTGAAAACACCACTGATCGAGCCCATTTTTCTATTCACCGTCGAGGCTTTGTTGCCGGCCTGCATCCATCCTGTGCGGATTTGCTCTAGGTCTCGCCCGGTGATCGCGTCCAAGCGCTGGGGCATGATTGGGTCGAAGTTATTGCTGAGGGTGTGCTGCGTCTTCTCATGGCCTTTGTGATGAGCTTTGAACCACGGCATATAGGTGTCGTCGATGAAATCGCGCAGCGAGGGCAGGGCTGATCCCTTGCGTCCCTGGGCGATGGCCAGGGGCTCGCCGTGGGCGTGTGCATCGGCTAAGTACTGGGCGGCCTCGGTTCGGGCTTGGTCAAGGGTAAGCACGCCGACACGCCCGAGAGTGGCATTCTTGTTTCGGCCCCAAGTGACCATGTAGGACTTGTGACCGCTGGGCAGCACGCGAATGAAGAAGCCGGGTTGCACTGTGTCATGCACGCGGTATGCTTTCGCCTCGGCGGCTAGGCTGCCAATTAGCTTCTGAGTGATTTTGGATTTCAAGGATTCGTCCGTGACAGCAGGGTGGCAGCAAAACGCACTATACCGCTCGATGTTCACGGACTCAATGGGACTAAAAGGCCCAGTAATACTGGGCTTGTGGCTGTGCCTGCTGGGTCGAAATTGACCCTCCTAAGGGGAAGGTTGGCCGTTCGAACCGGCCCTGGGACACCACCCATGTTGCTAGTTCCTTCTGTTGTCGGTGTTCGCCGATTTCGCCACTCAGACATTCCTTCTATATAGCTTTGGTTTATTTCAAGCCTGAAGTCGTTTT
>NZ_CP101441.1:1485000-6259181 GCF_059134095.1 Pseudomonas sp. FBCC-B545
TGATACCGCCCAAGAGTTCATATCGACGGCGGTGTTTGGCACCTCGATGTCGGCTCATCACATCCTGGGGCTGAAGCCGGTCCCAAGGGTATGGCTGTTCGCCATTTAAAGTGGTACGCGAGCTGGGTTTAGAACGTCGTGAGACAGTTCGGTCCCTATCTGCCGTGGACGTTTGAGATTTGAGAGGGGCTGCTCCTAGTACGAGAGGACCGGAGTGGACGAACCTCTGGTGTTCCGGTTGTCACGCCAGTGGCATTGCCGGGTAGCTATGTTCGGAATAGATAACCGCTGAAAGCATCTAAGCGGGAAACTAGCCTCAAGATGAGATCTCACTGGGACCTTGAGTCCCCTGAAGGGCCGTCGAAGACTACGACGTTGATAGGTTGGGTGTGTAAGCGCTGTGAGGCGTTGAGCTAACCAATACTAATTGCCCGTGAGGCTTGACCATATAACACCCAAGCAATTTGACTACTCTAACGAGCATCAGATTGCGGTGTGTGAAGACGAAATGAACCGAAAGTTCGACGCTCACAAAGCACCGACCGCTGTCACATACCCAATTTGCTGAAGCGAGGCCAGCTGGCCACGACTCAGTACCCGAATTTCTTGACGACCATAGAGCATTGGAACCACCTGATCCCATCCCGAACTCAGTAGTGAAACGATGCATCGCCGATGGTAGTGTGGGGTTTCCCCATGTGAGAGTAGGTCATCGTCAAGATTAAATTCCGAAACCCCAATTGCGAAAGCAGTTGGGGTTTTGTTTTGGGCGCTCGGAAATGCCACCCGCTGCTTGTTCCATATCCCTTATTGGTCCTCCTCTCCTCTGCGCTGCACTATTGATACTTTTTGCAATGCTGCCCAAGTTCAGTCGAACCTTGCAGCGGTTCGGGGTTCACAGCAGGTGCGTCATGTATTTATCTCTATGGTGTACCTGCAGACACCGGTGCAGCGTCTGAGCTCTTATGCAAAATAATCCCCGGAAACAGGCAATACCGCCTGTCCGGACCCGCCCACCCCGGACTATCATGCCGATAGCCCTGTCTCTCACTGCAAGGAGCCGCTCGGAACGCCGATGCGCCAGATCTGGAAATCTTTTCGAGCCCTTTATTTCGCTTCCTTGATGATGCTGATTGGCTCCGGCCTGCTCAGTACTTATCTAGCCTTGCGCCTTGCGGCAGACAATGTCGACAGCCTGTGGGTCGGTGCGCTGATGGCCGCCAACTATTTTGGCTTGGTCCTGGGTGGCAAGATCGGCCACCGCCTGATTGCCCGGGTCGGGCATATTCGTGCCTACGCCACCTGCGCTGGGATCGTCGGCGCAGCGGTGCTGGGCCACGGTTTGATCGATTGGTTGCCTGCCTGGATCGTGCTGCGGATGATCGTAGGCCTGGGCATGATGTGCCAGTACATGGTCATTGAAAGTTGGCTCAATGAGCAGGCGGATGCCAAACAGCGCGGCGTAGTGTTCAGTGGCTACATGATCGCGTCTTATCTTGGGCTGGTGCTGGGCCAGTTGATCCTGGTCATGCACCCTCATCTTGGGCTCGAGCTGTTGATGCTGGTCGCGTTGTGCTTTGCCCTGTGCCTGGTGCCGGTAGCCATGACCCGACGTATTCACCCGGCACCATTGCACCCGGCGCCGATGGAGCCTCGCTTCTTTATCAAGCGTGTACCGCAGTCGCTCAGTACGGTGCTGGGCGCAGGGTTGATCGTGGGCTCGTTCTACGGTTTGGCGCCGCTCTACGCGTCCCAGCAGGGGCTGACGACTGAACAGGTTGGCTTGTTCATGGGTAGCTGTATTTTCGCCGGTTTGCTCGTGCAGTGGCCTCTGGGCTGGTTGTCGGACCGCTATGACCGAGCACTGCTGATTCGCTGCTTTGCCTTGTGCCTGGCGATAACGGCGTTGCCGCTGGCGATCATGGCTCAGGTGCCCTTGGAAGTGCTGTTCGTGACGGGGTTCTTTTGTTCGCTGGTGCAGTTCTGTCTGTACCCGTTGGCTGTGGCCTTTTCCAACGACCACGTCGAAGGTGACCGCCGGGTTTCGTTGACGGCCATGCTGCTGGTGACCTATGGCATAGGCGCGAGCGTTGGCCCACTGTTGGCAGGTGTCGTCATGAAGCTATTCGGCAGCCAGATGCTCTACGCGTTTTTCAGCCTCTGTGCGTTGATCCTGGTGTGGCGAATTCGACCGAAAGCAGTAACCAATCTGCATCAGGTCGACGACGCGCCGTTGCATCACGTGGCGATGCCCGACAGCATGTCCAGTTCGCCATTGGTTGCTGCGCTGGACCCGCGGGTGGATGAGCAGGTGGTGCAGGAGCAGATGCAAGTCAGCGTTCCTGATCCAGAGCCTGAACCCGCAACGGATGAGCCGGCTAATGAAGAGCCGCAAGAGCACCCAGACCCGGACGAACATCCTCATGACTTGAGCAGGGCGCGACCCTGAACGAAAAACGGGCAGATCCCGCCAGGATCTGCCCGTTTTTTTGCTTCAGCGTTTAGAGCTTAAAAATCGTCGTCTTTGTCGAAGCGCCGAGCCTCGCGCTGCAGCTGATACACAAAGCGCTCCACTTGGCGTTGCACCAAGCCACTCATGTTGTGGAAGCGCACTCCAGCGAACGTAATGTTGATCTTGTCTTCGAAGTGCAGGTAGCGCAATTCTACGGCGGTGGTCATGCTGCCGAAGGGCAGGGCGGCGACAAAACGGTCGTAGACCTGGCCCAGCTGCAGGCGCTCGGAGATGTCGCCTTCAAAGCGAAGCTTGCAGCCGGTGGCGGAGATATCCAGCAACTTACCGTTGACCGGGGCCTTGAGTTTCTCGCCACCCAACTCGATATTCACCAATTGCGCCAGTTTCAATGCGGCACGAAAAGCATTGCGGCGCTGATGGTAGACCACCTCTGCGGGCATGTTGCCGCTGTAGATGCGGTGGCCGTCCTTTTCGCTGAGGCTCAGTGTGCCATTGCTTTCCCAGGCAATCCGCACACCATCGTGAAAACCTTCGATACGAAAGGGCTCGCCATTCTCCAGGTAGCGTTCACCGTCACGGGGAATCATTTCGTCCAGGACCAACGTGGTGCTGTCGCGGGAAACGTCTACCAGATAGCTTTGAAAGCGTTGGCTGCGCTCGTGGAAGGTGATGATCAAAGGATCATGGCTATCTTGGAGCATCCGCAAAGTGCTGGCGATTTCCAGAGGCGTGGTGAGGACCTTCGGTGGCTGCGGGGCATCTTCCGCATTAAGGGCGTTGAACACGGTTCTTCCATCTCCAGGCAAAATACGACTACACGCAAGAACCGGCATTTTGCCAGTATGTAGCGCACTTTGGATAGGTCGCGCTGTAAACCGGCGTCAGGCTTGGCTGCGGGTGCTTGGCTTGACCAGACGCGAGGTGGAGCCTTGTGCGTTGTACAGTGCTGGAGGTTCGCCGCCATGGAGTATGCGTAACTGATTGGCGGTCGTGGCTTGCTGAAGCTGGATCGACTGGCCGTTTAGCAGGTTGGCTTCCTGGCACTGGGCGAGCAATTGGTTGAGTTCCTTGCTTTGCGACAGCAACTGGTCACCTACCGAAGAGTGACTGGCCAATTGCGCGAGGCCATCATGATCGGCAGGCAGGCCCAGGCTGATCAGAATCTCGCTGCGCTTCTTGCCGTGCTGTTCGAGCAGCACGATCAGTGACTGTTTGCGCGCCAGGATTTCTTCCAGCAAGCGCATATCCCGGCCGTACAAGGCCAGGGACTCTTCTTTGAGCAGCTCGAGCAATTGCTGCGTCGGCGCCAGATCATCAATGATCAGTTGAAGCAAATGTTCGTCGTGGTGCATGGCTGGCCTTGGGTTTTAAGCGTCCAAAAGCCCTGCGCAGGCCTTTGCCTAGCGCTCGGCTTCGAAGTTGAGCAGCTTGCTGGCGACACGGTTGCTGTCGACTTTATAGCTGCCATCGGCGATGGCCTGTTTCAACTCGGCCACGCGGGCTTTGTTGACAACCGGCTGGTCGCGCAGCGAGTCAGTGACCTTCTGCAACTGTTGAGCCTCATTGCTCAGGTGAACCGATTCCCCACTCTGGCTGACGCTGGCCTGTTCTGCCTTGGCGGGCAGGGGCTGTGGCTTGGCTTCTACGCTGTCCTTGGCACCGCTGGTGCGCGTACTGCCTGGCAAAGCCGGGGCGTTATTCAAACGACTGAAATCAATGACCATGTTGAAAAAACCTCTGGGTATTTGGACGCTTGCCATGTTTTCGGCCATACCCAAACAAACTTTAGGCGCGAATGACAATAAATCTCCACACGGAACTTCTCGTGCACAGTGTAGGAAAACCCAGCGTCCTCTACCAGTGTTCTATAAAGCGACCTCGACTTGCCCGGGGGCGGTCACGCGCGCCTTGATGACGCGGTTGGAGTTGAGATTCTTGACACGGATCTGTTCGCTCATGCCGCCGTTGGACAGCGCTTCACCCGGCATTCTTACATTCAACCCGCCGCTGCTGGCGGAAATCACCACCTGGTCACCTTTGCGAATCACTTCGGCCTGTTCCAGGTGAACCAATGTGATGACTTGATCGGTGACCATTGGTCGGGTGAGCCGCTGCCCAATAGCCTGGTCCACTGAGGTCAGATAGCCCTGGTTGATCTGGCTGATGTCCCGTTCACGCAGGGCCACATCCTCAAAGCTAATAATACCGGTGCGTTTCAGCGGCCGCGCAACGACAACCACATCACGGAACAGCTTGACCTGCGCAGGCACGAATATTGTCCACGGCGAGGCACCTTCACAACGTACTTTCACCGTGACCCGGCCAATGGGTTGAGAGGGGCTTTCCAGGGTGGCTGTCAATTCCCTGTCGCACATGGGCATGCGCAAACGCGGGTCCAACTGATTGACTTGGATTTCATAACGCCCCGGCGTCTGTGTGGTTGCCAGATAATCTTCTACAGTGAACTCAAGAAACCCTTGGGTGACGCCGATAAGTACATCAGGCAGGGTAACGTTGTCGGCACGGCTCGCAGCATTGAGCCCCAAGGCAAGCAACGCCATCGAGGCGCAGAGCAATCTGCGATAGCGTTGGCAGCCAAAGTGTCGGGAAACTGTCGTTTTAATATCCATGAACAACAAATAGCAAAGCTCGTGCCGTTTAGTGTTGGGTACGCTTCGTACCCCTAGTTTTAGGAGTCTGGGCATGGCAGGTGTAATGGATTCAGTAAACCAGCGCACACAGCTGGTAGGGCAGAATCGCCTGGAGTTGTTGCTTTTCCGCCTGGACGGCAAGCAGTTGTATGGCATCAACGTGTTTAAAGTGCGTGAAGTGCTGCAATGCCCCAAGTTGACGATCATGCCCAAGTCCAATCCGGTCGTGTGTGGCGTGGCCAACATCCGTGGCGCGACTATTCCGATTCTCGACCTGGCATTGGCCACGGGGTCCTCAGGTTTGCAAGACCGCCAGAGTCCCTTCGTGATCATTACCGAGTACAACACCAAGACCCAGGGGTTCCTGGTGCGCTCGGTGGAACGTATCGTCAATATGAACTGGGAAGAAATCCACCCGCCGCCCAAGGGCACCGGGCGCGATCACTACCTGACGGCGGTGACGCGGGTCGATAACCAGTTGGTGGAAATCATCGACGTGGAGAAAATCCTCGCCGAAGTAGCGCCGACCTCGGAAACCATCTCCGTAGGTGTGGTGGATGCCGAGACCGCGCATAAGGCCGTGTCTTTGCGCGTACTGACCGTGGACGACTCTTCAGTGGCGCGCAAGCAGGTCACGCGTTGTCTGCAAACTGTCGGTGTGGACGTAGTGGCGCTCAATGACGGTCGCCAGGCCCTGGACTACCTGCGCAAGCTGGTGGACGAAGGCAAGAAGCCAGAAGAAGAATTCTTGATGATGATTTCCGACATCGAGATGCCGGAAATGGACGGATACACCCTTACGGCCGAGATACGCAACGATCCACGCATGCAAAAATTGCATATCATCCTGCATACTTCGTTGTCGGGGGTATTCAATCAGGCAATGGTCAAGAAGGTCGGTGCTGATGACTTCCTGGCCAAATTCCGTCCTGATGACCTCGCATCCCGGGTAGTCGACCGGATCAAGGCAGCAGATCACAGCTGAGGGATTCTCCCCTGGCGGTCACACGATTTAAGAGGCGGTACCATTGTCTACGGGTAATTTGGATTTCGAACAGTTCCGGGTCTTCCTGGAAAAAGCCTGTGGCATATTGCTCGGTGAAAACAAGCAATATCTGGTATCCAGCCGTCTCAACAAGCTGATGGAACAGCAGGGCATCAAGTCCCTGGGTGAGTTGGTCCAGCGGATCCAGACGCAGCCGCGCAGCGGGCTCAAGGAAATGGTGGTCGATGCCATGACCACCAACGAAACCTTATGGTTTCGCGATACCTACCCCTTTGAAGTGCTCAAGAACAAAGTGCTGCCGGAGGCGATCAAGGCCAGCCCGGGCCAGCGCTTGCGTATCTGGTCGGCGGCGTGCTCTTCGGGGCAGGAACCGTACTCGATCTCGATGTCCATCGACGAGTTCGAACGGACCAATATGGGCCAGTTGAAAGCAGGCGCGCAAATTGTCGCAACGGATCTGTCCGGCACCATGCTCACCAACTGCAAGACCGGTGAGTACGACAGCCTGGCGCTGGGCCGCGGCCTGTCCCAGGAGCGCCTGCAACGATACTTCGACCCCAAGGGGGCGGGGCGCTGGGCGATCAAGGCACCGATCAAGAGCCGCGTGGAATTCCGCTCGTTCAACCTGCTCGACAGCTACGCCAGCCTGGGCAAGTTCGACATGGTGTTCTGCCGCAACGTGCTGATCTATTTCTCGGCTGAAGTGAAGAAAGACATCCTGTTACGCATCCACGGCACGCTCAAGCGCGGCGGGTATCTGTTCCTTGGTGCTTCCGAAGCCTTGAACGGCCTGCCGGATCACTACCAGATGGTGCAGTGCAGCCCGGGAATCATCTACCAGGCCAAGTAAGTCAATGTGGGAGTGTGGGAGGGGGCTTGCTCCCGATAGCAGTGTGTCAGTGATAGATTTATCAACTGAACCACAGCCATCGGGGGCAAGCCCCCTTTCACCTGTATTGCGGCAAAATAAATCAAAGTGGCAATGCCCATTGCCGCTTTACTGGCGCCACGCGGAAATCACTTGCCGCTTTTCTGGCATTGCCGCCGGCAATCTCCCCGCAAACCCCTTATATACGGGGGTTCACAAGATTGGCATGTACCTTGCTATAACCCTGCTAACGAACAGCAGGTCAGCCTAAAGGTCTCCGCCATGAGCATCAGCTTCGATAAAGCGCTCGGTATCCACGAACAAGCCCTGGGCTTCCGCGCCCAGCGTGCCGAAGTCCTGGCCAACAACATTGCCAACGCCGATACCCCGAACTACAAGGCTCGGGACCTGGACTTCTCCGCCGTGCTCGCTGCCCAGCAGGACAAGACCAAGAACGGCACCTTCGCCTTGAACATGACCAACAACCGTCATATCGAAGCGCAGGGCCTGGGCAATGCTGACGAGTCGCTGCTGTATCGCACGCCGATGCAGCCGTCGATCGACCAGAACACCGTCGACGCCCAACTGGAGCAATCGAATTACGCCGAGAACTCGGTGAACTTCCAGGCCAGCTTCACCCTGCTCAACAGTAAATTCAAAGGGCTGATGTCAGCCCTGCGTGGAGAGTAAGCCATGTCCCTGTCCAGTGTTTTCAATATTGCCGGCAGTGGCATGAGCGCGCAAACCACGCGCTTGAACACCGTCGCCAGTAACATCGCCAACGCCGAGACCGTGTCTTCGAGCATTGACCAAACTTACCGCGCGCGTCACCCGGTGTTTGCCACCATGTTCCAGGCTGGTCAGAGCGGCGGCAGTGATTCGTTGTTCCAGGACCAGGACGCAGCCGGCTCCGGTGTGCAGGTGCTGGGTGTAGTCGAAGACCAGAGCAACCTTGAGGCCCGTTACGAGCCGAACCATCCCGCCGCGAACGAAAAGGGTTACGTCTACTACCCCAACGTCAACGTGGTCGAGGAGATGGCTGACATGATTTCCGCCAGCCGTTCATTCCAGACCAACGCGGAAATGATGAACACCGCCAAAGCCATGATGCAGAAGGTCTTGACCCTGGGTCAGTGATAAGGGGCGCCAAATAATGGCCATCGTTGATACGTCTAACAACACGGCAGTCCAGGACCTGTTCAATTCCAAGGTCAAGGATGCTTCGAACAATGTAGCGAATGTTTCCAAAGCCGCGACCGGCAGCCAGTCGCTGGGCAAGGATGCATTCCTGCAGTTGCTGGTCACCCAGCTGAAAAACCAGAACCCGCTGTCGCCCCAGGACAACGGCGCGTTCGTGGCCCAGCTTGCACAGTTCAGCAGCCTTGAAGGCATCAACACCCTCAACGACTCGGTGAATAACATCTCCAGCAACTTCAGCTCCTCGCAAGCGCTGCAGGCTTCGTCGCTGGTGGGGCGGTCGATCATTATCCAGACCGACAAAGCCATGGTTGATACCAGCAAGAGCATGAACGGTTCGGTGGAGGTGCCATCGGCGGTGGGTAACATTTCCGTCAAGATCACCGACAAGGACGGCAACGTCGTGCGCACCGTGGATATGGGCGCGCAGAGTGCCGGCAGCCAGAGCTTTATCTGGGATGGCAAGAATGAGAAGGGCGAAATCGCCCCAGCCGGCACCTACACCTTCAATGCCTCCACCAAGAACGACAAGGGTGATGCGGTGGCCCTGGCCACCTCACTGCCGGCCACGGTAACCAGCGTGACCCTGAGCAAGACCGGCGGCGAAATGCTGCTCAACCTTGCAGGCGGCATGGGCAGCGTCAAGCTGTCGCAAATTCAGACTATCGGTACATAGAGCCGGCTAGATACGGCAGAGGGAGAGAACATGTCTTTTAATATCGGCCTTAGCGGCCTCTATGCGGCCAACAAACAACTGGACGTGACCGGCAACAACATCGCCAACGTCGCGACCACTGGCTTCAAGTCATCCCGTGCGGAATTCGCCGATATCTACGCGGCCTCCAAGCTGGGTACTGGCCAGAATACTATCGGCAACGGTGTGAACCTGGCGGCGGTGTCCCAGCAGTTCACCCAGGGCGACGTCAACGGCGGTGGCGGCATCCTCGACATGGCGATCCAGGGTGGTGGTTTCTTCGTGCAGAAGGGTAGCGACGGCTCGTTGGAATACACCCGTAGCGGTGCTTTCCGTGCGGACAAGGACGGCTACATCACCAACAACACCGGCACTTCGCGTCTACAGGGCTACGCTGCGGACGAGAATGGCAAGATCACCAAGGGTGGCCTGGTGGACCTGCAACTGAACCTGGCGAATCTGCCACCGAAGGCGTCCACCAAGGTGGACTCGGCCAGCAACCTCAACTCCTCGTCCCCGGTGATCGACCAGACCAAGAATCCGTTTGATCCGAGCAAGTCCGAAACATTCACTACGCAATACAGCACTACGTTGTACGACTCTCAGGGTAACGCCCACCCGATGGTGCAGTACGTGGTGAAAACCGATGCCAACCAGTGGCAGTCCTACACCTTGATTGACGGCCGCAACCCTGATGGTTCGGCTCCTACCGGTACCGGTGCTGACGTGAAGGCGCCTGTGCCCTCGACTCTGAGTTTCGATGGTGCCGGTAATCTCAAGAGCATCGTGACCGGTGGTGTTGCCGGCAACACCTTGACCATCAAGGATTGGGTACCTGGCACAGTCACCGATGGAGTCTGGAAGGCCAACGATGCGACAGCGAACAAGGACGGCATTGCTATCAACATGGGCAACGTCACTCAGTACAACTCCGCCAGCTACCGCAACCCGCCAATCACTGACGGTTATGCCACTGGCCAGATCACCGGCCTGAAAATCGACGGCAGCGGTGTATTGTTCGCAACCTTCAGCAACCAGCAGAGCAAGGCCATCGGCCAGATTTCCCTGGCCAGCTTCAACAACGAGCAAGGCCTGCAGCCGGCTGGCGGTACGGCTTGGAAAGAGACCTTCGCATCGGGCCAGCCGGGTTACGACGCGCCGGAATCTGGCACCCTGGGTTCGATCAAGGGCTCCTCTCTGGAAGCCTCCAACGTCAACCTGACCAACGAGCTGGTGGACCTGATCAAGGCCCAGAGCAATTACCAGGCGAACGCCAAGACCATCTCCACCCAAAGCACCATCATGCAGACCATCATTCAGATGACCTGATACCGTCGCTCAAGTACCAGCGTTCAATCAAAGGCCCCTCGATCGAGGGGCCTTTTTTTGTGTGCGCTACATAGTTATTTACTGCTCGTTTCACCACGCCCCGATGCGGGAACGCATAACGCCGATTTGGCCACGGATCAGCCAGCGGACGGTTGTCGTCCGGCGAATATAGGGGAAGTAAATGGCGGGTTATGCATTGTGGGAGAGCGGCGCGCGGGGAGCGCGCGGTTTCGACGCGGGTATCTATGGCGATGTATATGGGCGGCAAAGTCCGGCGTACGGGGCCAATGACGACAAGGCCGCCAACACTGAGTCGGTCAGGCAACTGCTCAGCCAACTGATGGATGCCGAAAAAACCTCCAAGAGCCAGACCGCTCAAGAGCTTCGCGACAAGCTGAACGATAAGCGCGAAGAGCTCGGTGACGAAAAATTCAAAGAGATCATGCAGGAGCTGATGGAGAAGGCCGACGTCTCTTGGTTGGAGTTTCTGCGGCGCCTGATGAAGTTGTGGTTTCCAGAACTGGATGATGAATCGCCAACGCCCTCACCGCCTTCCCCTGGCCCATCGCCAAGAGGTGGAGGTGGTGGAGGCGGCGGTGGCAGGCCAAGTCCCAACAATTTCGGCCCCAGCGAGCCCATGAGTAATCTGCCGATTACCGAAGGCTCCAAGCACTTCAATTACAAACCCGATGAAAGTAACCCAGGTAAAAAACCAGACAATATCTGGAGTGGATTCAGCCAGGGGCCGGACGGCAATTGCGTCACCGTTTCAGCGATTAAGGGCGCAATGATGAAGTTTGGTCAGAAGCCCACTGACGTCTTCGCAGAGGTCAAAGAGACGAGCAATGGCTATTACGTGAAAATGCGCGATGGGAAAGAGGTTAACTTTTCCAAAGATGAATTACGGCAGGCTGCCAGGTATGCACAGTTCAAGGGCGATAACCCGCAGATGTTGACTGATGCCAACTTCATGTTTGCGGCGAGCGCCAAGCGTGCGCAGATGGAGGGCAATGGTCTGGACGACAACCCGAACGAATCGAAAAAGAGCTTTGCCCACGCGATGCAAAGCCTGAACAACGGCGAAATGCCCCACGAAGCGTTGGATCGCCTTGGTTTGAAAGGGCTCTACAGGAAATCCTCGAGTAGTGAACTGGCGAGCGGCAAGCTGGGCGTCGTGGCCTATGATCGCCATTCAATGGCGGTCATCGACGGTAAAGTTGAGCTATGGGGGCGGCGAGGTGGCGCGCCGAAGCAGGGTATTGCGTACGCGTTCCTCTAGGCGTGATAAACGAAAAAGCCCGATAAACCCTGTGCAGTCGGGGTTCATCGGGCTTTTTAAATCCAGGGCGTTCAAGTCCTGGATGGGTTCAGCTTATTGGCAAGCTTCGCAATCCGGCTCGTCAATCGCGCAGGCCTTTGGCACTGGTGCTGGGCCGGCGGGGGCTGCGAGTACCGAATCATCACCGTGGTTGCCGCTGGAAACAGCATTGAGCTTACCGGTGTTGATGGTCGACTTCTCGGTGCTGGTTGCGGCCAGGGCACGGAGGTAGTAAGTGGTTTTCAGGCCACGGTACCAAGCCATGCGGTAGGTCACGTCCAGCTTCTTGCCCGATGCGCCAGCGATGTAGAGGTTCAGGGACTGGGCCTGGTCGATCCACTTCTGACGACGACTGGCGGCGTCAACGATCCACTTGGTGTCCACTTCGAACGCGGTCGCGTAGAGCTCTTTGAGTTCTTGCGGGATGCGCTCGATCTGCTGCACCGAACCGTCGTAGTACTTCAGGTCGTTGATCATGACCGAGTCCCACAGGCCGCGGGCTTTCAGGTCGCGGACCAGGTACGGGTTGATCACGGTGAATTCGCCCGACAGGTTCGATTTCACATACAGGTTCTGGTAGGTCGGTTCGATCGACTGCGACACGCCGGTGATGTTGGCGATGGTAGCGGTCGGTGCGATGGCCATGATGTTGGAGTTACGAATACCTTTCTGTACACGGGCACGTACCGGTGCCCAGTCCAGGGTTTCGTTCAGGTCGACATCGATGTACTTCTGGCCACGCTGTTCGATCAGGATCTGTTGCGAATCCAGCGGCAGGATGCCCTTGGACCACAGCGAACCCTGGAACGTCTCGTAGGCGCCGCGTTCGTCGGCCAGGTCGCAGGAAGCCTGGATCGCGTAGTAGCTGACCGCCTCCATGGACTTGTCGGCGAACTCGACCGCAGCATCCGAACCGTAAGGAATGTGCTGCAGGTACAGCGCGTCCTGGAAGCCCATGATGCCCAGGCCCACTGGACGATGCTTGAAGTTGGAGTTCTGCGCCTGTGGCACCGAGTAGTAGTTGATGTCGATGACGTTATCGAGCATGCGTACTGCGGTGTTGACGGTGCGTTGCAGCTTGGCGGTGTCCAGCTGGCCGTTGACGATGTGGTTCGGCAGGTTGATCGAGCCCAGGTTGCAAACGGCGATCTCGTCCTTGTTGGTGTTCAAGGTGATCTCGGTGCACAGGTTCGAACTGTGGACCACGCCCACGTGCTGCTGCGGGCTGCGCAGGTTGCATGGGTCTTTGAAAGTCAGCCATGGGTGGCCGGTTTCAAACAGCATGGACAGCATTTTGCGCCACAGGTCTTTGGCCTGGATGGTCTTGAACAGCTTGACCTTGCCTGGGTACTCGGTGAGGGCTTCGTAGTACTCGTAGCGCTCCTCGAAGGCCTTGCCGGTCAGGTCGTGCAGGTCCGGTACTTCGGATGGCGAGAACAGGGTCCACTTGCCGTCATCGAAGACACGCTTCATGAACAGGTCAGGGATCCAGTTGGCGGTATTCATGTCGTGGGTACGACGACGGTCATCACCGGTGTTCTTGCGCAGCTCGATGAACTCTTCAATGTCCATGTGCCAGGTTTCCAGGTAGGCACACACAGCGCCTTTGCGCTTGCCACCCTGGTTCACGGCGACGGCGGTATCGTTCACCACTTTCAGGAAGGGGACGACGCCCTGGGACTTGCCGTTGGTGCCCTTGATGTACGAACCCAAGGCACGCACCGGCGTCCAGTCGTTACCCAGGCCGCCAGCGAATTTGGACAGCATGGCGTTGTCATGGATCGCGTGGTAGATGCCCGACAGATCATCCGGCACGGTGGTCAGGTAGCAGCTCGACAGTTGTGGACGCAGGGTGCCGGCGTTGAACAGGGTCGGGGTCGACGACATGTAGTCGAAGGACGACAGCAGGTTGTAGAACTCGATGGCGCGGTCTTCTTTCTGCTTCTCTTCAATTGCCAGGCCCATGGCCACGCGCATGAAGAATACTTGCGGCAGTTCGAAGCGGATGCCGTCCTTGTGGATGAAGTAACGGTCGTACAGGGTTTGCAGGCCCAGGTAGGTGAACTGCTGGTCACGTTCGTGGTTGATTGCCTTGCCGAGTTTTTCCAGGTCGAAGGTGGCCAGCACCGGGTTGAGCAATTCGAACTCGATACCCTTGGCGATGTAGGCGGGCAGGGCCTTGGCGTACAGGTCGGCCATCTCGTGGTGGGTGGCGCTGTCGGCCACGCCCAGGAAGCCCAGGCCTTCGGCACGCAGGGTGTCCATCAGCAGGCGCGCGGTCACGAACGAGTAGTTCGGCTCGCGTTCAACCAGGGTACGGGCGGTCATCACCAGGGCGGTGTTGACGTCGGTCAGGGCCACGCCGTCGTACAGGTTCTTCAGGGTTTCGCGCTGGATCAGGTCACCATCGACTTCTTCCAGGCCTTCGCAGGCTTCGGTGATGATGGTGTTCAGGCGGCCCAGGTCCAGCGGCGCAAAGCTGCCGTCGGCCAGGGTGATGCGGATCGACGGGTGCGCTTGCACGGCAGCTTCTTCAGCCGGGGAACGCACGGCACGTTCCTTGGCGCGCGAATCACGGTAGATCACGTAGTCGCGTGCGACTTTCTGCTCGCCGGCACGCATCAGGGCCAGTTCGACCTGGTCCTGGATTTCCTCGATGTGGATAGTGCCGCCCGATGGCATGCGACGCTTGAAGGTTGCGGTGACCTGTTCGGTCAGGCGGGCAACCGTGTCGTGGATGCGCGACGAGGCAGCAGCGGTGCCGCCTTCAACTGCAAGAAACGCTTTGGTGATGGCGACGGTGATTTTGTCATCGGTATAAGGAACGACAGTGCCGTTACGCTTGATCACGCGCAGTTGGCCAGGTGCAGTGGCGGACAGATCCAGGTTCGAATCAGCGGCCTGCGGCACGGAGCCCTGCGGGTTCTCGCGAGTTGTGTCGGTTTGCATGGGGGGTTGTCTCCACGTTCTATATTTGATTGCGAGTGCCAGGCTTTTTCCTGCAACACCCGTACCGTTTTCCATGTCGGGGATGGAGAACAGCTGCCATCCGCGTGAGCGGTTTGGTCTACTGAAAAATCTGTTGGTTCAACGCTGCGCTAGCAATAAAACGCTTGAGTTTCGAGCCACTTGTGTGGTTGGACGCTGGTGTCGAAAACCCTACATGTAGG
Source organism: Pseudomonas sp. FBCC-B545 (assembly GCF_059134095.1). NCBI lineage: Bacteria > Pseudomonadati > Pseudomonadota > Gammaproteobacteria > Pseudomonadales > Pseudomonadaceae > Pseudomonas > Pseudomonas sp. FBCC-B545. The sequence goes on from NZ_CP101441.1 coordinate 1,499,707, forward strand.
GTCTTCATGAGCGCCGAGGTACAAGATAATGCGTTTTCGAGGGGTTAGCAACGGAGTAACCTGTGGATAACGCTGTGAGTAAAATGTGTAAGAAAGGTCGAATAGGCGTGTAGGCCGCATTGCTGCTGGATTACGCCGTTTGTCATTAAATATTTCGGGCTTGAACCAGCCTGCCCATTTTCGAAGGGCGCGAACCCTATCACAAACAAACGTGATCTCCGAATGGATTTCCAGGCTTGTGTTCAAGGGCCGGCGCGTGGCTACAATCCACCTCTGTTATCCCCTCAAGAGATGACAAAGAGGGTGTGCCTGATGAAGATCAAAATGTGGGAGGGGGCTTGCTCCCGATATCGGTGTGTCAGGCAATACATCTATTACTAATCCACCGATATCGGGAGCAAGCCCCCTCCCACATATGATCGAGTTGTCATGACGATTATCGATAGCGCGACGAGGATCACCCATGGAGCAAGAAGCCTGGCAGATATTGATCGTCGAGGACGACGAGCGACTCGCCGAGTTGACCCGCGAATACCTGGAAAGTAACGGCCTGTGTGTGTCGGTGGAAAGCGACGGCGCGCAGGCCGCGGCGCGCATCATCGCCGAACAACCAGACCTGGTGATCCTCGACCTGATGCTGCCCGGCGAAGATGGCCTGAGCATCTGCCGCAAGGTGCGCGAGCGCTATGACGGCGTAATCCTGATGCTCACTGCGCGCACCGACGATATGGACCAGGTACTGGGCCTGGACATGGGTGCAGACGACTATGTATGCAAACCCGTGCGCCCGCGTTTGTTACTGGCGCGTATCCAGGCGTTGCTGCGCCGCAGCGAGTCGGCGTTACCGGCAGTAGTGGAAAACCAGCGCCGCCTGCAATTCGGCCCCTTGGTGGTGGACAACGCCTTGCGCGAGGCCTGGCTGCACGATGGCGGTATCGAACTGACCAGTGCCGAGTTCGACCTGTTATGGCTGCTGGTGGCGAACGCCGGGCGCATCCTTTCCCGCGAGGAAATCTTTATCGCCCTGCGCGGCATCGGCTACGACGGCCAGGATCGCTCCATTGATGTGCGCATCTCGCGCATTCGGCCGAAGATCGGCGACGATCCGATTCACCCGCGCCTGATCAAGACGATCCGCAGCAAAGGCTACCTGTTCGTCCCCGAAGCCGCCGTCGATATGCCGCTGTGAACTCGATCTTCCTGCGCATCTACGGCGGCATGTGCGCGGCGCTGATCCTGGTGGCGCTGCTCGGTGCCCTGGCGTTGCACCTGCTCAACGATGTGCGCAGCGGCCAGTACCGCGAGCGCCTGGCCCACGGCACCTTTGCGTTGATGGGCGATAACCTGCAACCCATGAGTGCCATTGAGCGGCTGCGCGCCTTGGCGGTGTGGGAGCGCTTGCTGGGCATTCCGCTGGAACTGCGCACGTTCACCCAGGCGCAACTGGACCTGGGTCAGCGCAATCGCCTGCAACGTGGCCAGGTCCTGGTGGAGCAGACCGGCCCCCATGCGGCGCGGGTGCTGCGATTGGTCAGCGAACAGGAGCAGTTGGTGCTCACCGGCGAAGTGCAGCAGATCAGCGAGCAATTGGCCCGTGCGACCATCTACCTGCTGGCCGACGAACTGGTGCGCTTTCCAGTCGCCGAGCAGCCGCAGCGCCTGGCCGATATAAAGGAAGCCAAGGGCTTTGGTTTTGAAATGCACTTGGTGGCCCTTGACCAGGCCGACATGGACGACGACCAGCGCCGGCGCGTGGCGGAAGGCGATACGGTGATGGCCCTGGGCAAGGGCGGCGATTCGATCCGCGTGTTTGCCGGCATGGTTGGCACGCCATGGGTGCTGGAGATCGGCCCGCTGTATCAAATGAACCCTTACCCGGCGCAATGGCTGATTCTGATCACCTTGATCGGCCTGACCCTGATCGGCTTGATCGTCTATTTGCTGGTGCGTCAGCTTGAGCGCCGGCTCAAAGGCCTGGAGGCGGCAGCTACACGCATCGCCAAGGGCAATCTGGAGGTCCGCGTGCCGGCCCGAGGGGCTGATTCGGTCGGGCGCCTGGCGGCCGCATTCAATGGCATGGCCGAGCACTTGCAACAATTGTTGGCGATTCAGCGCGAGCTGGTGCGTGCGGTGTCCCATGAGTTACGCACACCGGTGGCGCGCCTGCGGTTTGGCCTGGAGATGATCGGTGATGCCGCCACCCCCGAGGCTCGGCGCAAATACCTGGAAGGCATGGACGGCGATATCCAGGACCTCGATGGCCTGGTGGACGAGATGCTCACCTATGCGCGCCTGGAGCAAGGGGCGCCGGAGCTGAATTTCCAGCGGGTGGACCTGGATGCCTTGCTCGACCAGGTGATCGGCGAATTGTCGCCACTGCGCCCGCAAGTCGCCGTCACCCGCGGTATTTGTCTGTCATCGACGCATTGGGATGACGCCTGGGTCGACGCCGAACCACGCTACCTGCACCGTGCCCTGCAGAACCTGGTGAGTAACGCCATGCGCCACGCCAAGGGCCAGGTGCTGATCAGTTACCAAGTAGGCCAGGTGCGCTGCCGCATTGACGTGGAAGACGATGGCCCCGGCGTGCCTGAAAGCGCCTGGGAGCGGATCTTCACACCGTTCCTGCGCCTGGACGACAGCCGCACCCGAGCGTCTGGCGGCCACGGCCTGGGCCTGTCGATTGTGCGGCGGATCATCTATTGGCACGGCGGGCGGGCGTTGATCAGCAAGAGCAACAACCTGGGCGGGGCGTGTTTCAGCCTGAGTTGGCCCCGGGATCAAGAGAAACCCCAATAGCGTCCTATCAAGCGCCGACGGCCACCAGGCTCAACAACTGTTCCCCCTCCAGCACAAATTGCCCCTCCAACTCCTTGCCACAACACCACTCACTCGACAGGTCCGTCAGCAACCGCAGCCGCACATGCCCAGCCTGCGACCACTCCAATACCTCGGCATGTTCAAAGTAAAAACGCTTTTGCACGATCGGATAGAGCGCCTTGAACAGACTCTCCTTGACCGAAAACGTCAACGTCACCAGCAGCCCGAGCTGCTCACGCGGTAGTGCCGCCATGCGCTGCAACTCATGGGCCGTCAGAATCTCCCCGGCCAGGCGTTCAGCCCGTTCCAGGGCCAGCAGGTTCTCCAGGTCCATCCCCAGCCCGCGCCACTGCGTCTTGTGGCCGACAATGGCTGCGGCGTGCCCGGTGCTGTGGGTGATGGAGCCACTGATATGCCCAGGCCAGACCGGTGCGCGGTCTTCACCGATCGCCGGGATGCAGTTGAGGTTATCGAGTCGTTGCAGCGCTTCGCGGGCGCACAGGCGGCCGGCGAGAAACTCCGCCTGCCGCTTGGCCACCGAGCGCTGGATGCTCGCCGGCGGCGGCACGGCGCTGCGCTGGAAATCCAAGGGGTTCAATAAGGCCGGGTCGAATCGCGTGCTCAAAAACACCGTGCCCGGCAAGGGGACAGGCAGCGGCCAACTGGCATCGAGTGGGGTACAGCAAGCGGGTAGGAGCGTCATGCGCAGCATTTTGCCGAGTTGGCGCGCCAGTGGATAGCCCGGCAGCGGTTCAGTTGTGGTTCAGAGCCTGTTCAGGGGGAGTTCAGGGGCGCTTGCGTAGTCTGGACCCCACAGCCTAAACGCGTATGAGGTAACCACCATGACTGCGATCAAGAAGCTGATGTTGGCGTTAACCATGCTCGGCGCCACCGCCGGCGTGCAAGCCTCGGATGGCGACTTTAGGGCATTTGGCAGCGAGAAAACCAAGAAATCCGGCAGCCCGATCCATCGTGTCAGCTTCGAAGACGCCGGCACCCAGACCGCGCCGTGGGGCCGGGCCCTGGGCGCTACCGCCGCGCAACCCGACTATCGCAGCGGCTACCCGCACCTGACGGGCCATTACAATGGCATTAAACTGCGCCCGCAAGACGTGCAGGGCCGCTATGATATCCCTCGGTCGGATAGTTGAATTGCCTTGGAGAGCCTTATGAAATTGCTGGTGGTGGAAGATGAGGCGCTGTTGCGCCATCACCTGTTTACCCGCCTGAGCGACAGCGGGCATGTGGTCGAAGCCGTGGCCAATGCCGAGGAAGCCCTGTACCAGACAGGCCAATTCAATCACGACCTGGCGATCATCGACCTTGGCCTGCCCGGCATGGGCGGCCTGGACCTGATTCGCCAACTGCGCACCCAGGCCAAGACCTTTCCGATCCTGATCCTGACCGCCCGCGGCAACTGGCAGGATAAAGTCGAAGGCCTGGCGGCCGGTGCCGACGACTATGTGGTCAAGCCGTTTCAGTTCGAAGAGCTGGAGGCGCGGATGAACGCCTTGTTGCGCCGCTCCAGCGGTTTTACCCAGTCCACCATCACTGCCGGGCCCTTGCTGCTGGATCTCAATCGCAAGCAAGCCTCTCTGGATGAACAGCCGCTGGCGTTGACCGCTTATGAGTATCGGATCCTCGAATACTTAATGCGCCATCATCAGCAAGTGGTGGCCAAGGACCGCTTGATGGAGCAACTCTACCCCGATGACGACGAGCGCGACCCGAACGTCATCGAAGTGCTGGTCGGCCGCCTGCGCCGCAAGCTGGAAGGGCCGACCGGGTTCAAGCCGATCGATACCGTTCGCGGCCTGGGTTACCTGTTCAATGAGCGCTGCCGTTGATTCGCTCGCTACGTGTGCGCCTGATGCTGGCGGCCGCCACCCTGGCCGTACTGTTCATGCTCGGCTTGTTGCCCGCCATGCAAGGCGCGTTCAGCCTGGCCCTGCAGGATTCCATCGAGCAGCGCCTGGCGTCGGACGTGACCACCCTGATCTCCGCCGCGCGGGTCGAAAATAATCGCCTGCTGATGCCAGCGCAGTTGCCGGATGAACGCTTCAACCTCACCGACAGCCGGCTGCTTGGCTATATTTACGACCGCGAGGGCCACCTGGTATGGCGTTCGCGGGCGACCCGGGAAGAAAACATCAACTACAAACCGCGCTACGATGGGCGCGGCAACGAGTTTGCGCGCATCCGCGAAGCTAATGGCCAGGAATTTTTCGTGTATGACGTCGAGGTCAAGCTGCTGGGAGGCAAGAGTGCGGCGTTCAGCATCGTCGCCCTGCAACCGGTGCGTGAATATCAACTGACCCTCGAAGGCTTGCGCGAGAACCTCTACCTGGGCTTCGGCGCCGCCTTGCTCGTGCTGTTGACGCTGTTGTGGCTGGGCCTGACCTGGGGCTTGCAAGCCCTGCGACGCTTGAGCCAGGAGCTTGACCAGATCGAAGGTGGCACTCGTGAGAGCCTTTCCGAAGAACACCCCCGCGAACTGCTGCGACTTACCGGCTCCCTCAACCGGTTGCTGCACAGCGAACGCGAGCAACGCACACGCTACCGCGATTCCCTGGATGACCTGGCCCATAGCCTGAAAACCCCACTGGCGGTCTTGCAGGGAGTGAGTGAGGACATGGCTCAGCGCCACGAAGACCGTGGCCAGGCGTGGGTGCTGCAATCGCAGATCGAGCGCATGAGCCAGCAGATAGGCTATCAATTGCAGCGTGCCAGCCTGCGTAAGAGCGGTCTGGTGCGCCACCAGGTGCGTTTGGAACCGGTGTTGCAAAGTCTGTGCGATACCTTGGAGAAGGTCTACCGCGACAAGCGCGTCAACGTATCCTTTGACCTGCCGCAAGAGTGCGACGTGCCCATCGAGAAAGGTGCCCTGCTCGAAATGCTCGGCAACTTGCTGGAAAACGCCTATCGGCTATGCCTGCGACAAGTACGTATCAGCCTGGTGGAAAACCTGGACGGAATCGAACTGTGTATCGAAGACGACGGCCCCGGTGTGCCGCCCGACCAGCGCGCACTGATTCTGCAGCGCGGTGAGCGGCTTGATCGCCAGCACCCGGGGCAGGGCATCGGGCTGGCGGTGGTCAAGGACATCATCGAAAGCTACAACGCGCGCCTGACGTTGGGGGATTCTGCTTTGGGTGGCGCTGCGTTCAGGATTCATTTTCCGGCGCTGTGATGTCTATTGGCTGGGCTGGCATCCTGTGGGAGGGGGCATGCCAGAAATTATGTAGATACCCATGCCGAGATAAGCCAGCCTCGGCCACCTCCGTTTAACTCTCCTGCGCGCGATACGCCCCCGGCGTCAACCCCGTCCACTTCTTGAATGCCCTATGAAACGCCGACGGCTCAGAAAACCCCAACTGCTCGGCAATCTCCTGCAAGGATAAATCCGCCCGCCCCAAATGGTAGATGGCAATATCCCGGCGTAACTCATCCTTCAATGCCTGAAAGCTGGTGCCTTCTTCACGAAGGTGCCGGCGCAGGGTCTGCGGGCTGATGTGCAGGTGTTGGGCGACGGCCTCCAGGTCTGGCCAGGGCGTGCGATCGCGACTCAGCAAGCGGCGCAACTGGCTGCTCAGGCTGTCGCCTTCATCCGGCCGGGACAATAAGTCGGCAGGCGAGCGCTGCAGGAAGTGCTTGAGGGTGCGTTCATCCTGTAATAACGGCAGGCTCAGGTAGCGGCAGGGAAACACCAGGCTGCTGTTCGGCGCGCCGAACACGTGGGGGCAGGGGAACAACAGGTCGTATTCACTGGCATGGACCGGCATGGGGTAACTGAAGGTTGCCTGCTGCAGTCGAATTCGCTGGCCGATCAGCCAACTGCCCAGGCGATGCCAGATCACCAGCAGGCATTCACTGAGAAAGTGATCCGGGTCCCATAGCTGTGAGTCGTCCAGGCTCAGTCGCGCCATATCGCCTTCTTTCGTCAGCTGCCAGCGCGGGCCCTGCGGGAAGAGGCTATAAAATAATAAGCCGCGCTCCAGGGCCTTCTCCAGCGTGCGGCAATGGATCAGGGCGTGGCACATCATGGCGAAGGTGCCGCGTTTGCTCGGCCCATCGGCGAACCCCAGGTACTCGTCATCCAGCTCCAGCCAGAGCATTTGCAGCAGCCGGGTGAATTGCTCCGGTGCAATGCGGGCGCGAGGCTCGCTCAGCAGTTCAGGGGTGATGCCCACTTGCTGCAACAACACCGAGTAGTCGTAACCGGCTCGACGCGCACCGCCTAGGGCTGCTCGAGCATAATGACTGGCGATGGTACGTTCGCGCATGCAAGGGCCTCGTCCGTGGAATGGCGGATGGTAGCCATGACCCGGCCGAGCGACAAGGCGGATATCCGCCAAATTGTAGGACGAGACCGGCTGGGTGGGCGGAAATCCGCCACATGATCGAATGCTCAGGGGCGGCTGTAACCCGCCTGGCCCTGATGTCTAAAGGCCTTCAGCGGATTTGCGCAAAGTGGCACGCCGTTTGCGATAAGGACTACAGCGCAGGCTTTGTCCTACAGGCTTCGCCAACAACAAATCCCTCCAGTGCAGGAGGGTTCGCAATTCAAGTGTCGTGGGCAATGGCGGATATTTGCCCCCGGGACGTTTGAGGAACTTTGCAATGACGACTCGTCAGCCAATCTACAAATCCCTGTATTTCCAGGTGATCGTCGCAATCGTTATCGGTATTCTGCTCGGCCACTTCTACCCGCAGACCGGCGTGGCCCTCAAGCCACTGGGTGACGGCTTTATCAAGCTGATCAAAATGGTCATCGCCCCGATCATCTTCTGCACCGTGGTCAGCGGCATCGCTGGTATGCAAAGCATGAAGTCGGTGGGCAAGACCGGTGGCTATGCGCTGCTGTACTTCGAAATCGTCTCCACCATCGCCCTGCTGATCGGCCTGGTCGTGGTCAACGTCGTGCAACCGGGTGCGGGCATGCACATCGATGTAGCGACCCTGGACGCCTCCAAAGTGGCGGCCTACGTCACCGCCGGTAAAGACCAGAGCATTGTCGGCTTTATCCTGAACGTCATCCCGAACACCATCGTCGGCGCCTTCGCCAACGGCGATATCCTGCAAGTGCTGATGTTCTCGGTGATCTTCGGTTTCGCCCTGCACCGCCTGGGCGCCTACGGCAAGCCGGTGTTGGACTTCATCGATCGCTTCGCCCACGTGATGTTCAACATCATCAACATGATCATGAAGCTCGCTCCGATCGGTGCCCTGGGTGCCATGGCATTCACTATCGGCGCCTACGGTGTGGGTTCCCTGGTGCAGTTGGGCCAGCTGATGATCTGCTTCTATATCACCTGCGTCCTGTTCGTGGTCGTGGTACTTGGTGCCATCTGCCGCGCCCACGGTTTCAGCGTATTGAAGCTGATCCGCTACATCCGTGAAGAACTGCTGATCGTACTGGGTACCTCGTCTTCCGAATCCGCATTGCCGCGCATGCTGATCAAGATGGAGCGCCTGGGTGCGAAGAAGTCGGTGGTCGGCCTGGTGATCCCAACCGGCTACTCGTTCAACCTCGACGGTACGTCGATCTACCTGACCATGGCTGCCGTGTTCATCGCCCAGGCGACCGACACCCACATGGACATCACCCACCAGATTACCCTGCTGCTGGTGCTGTTGCTGTCTTCCAAAGGCGCGGCGGGCGTGACCGGCAGTGGTTTCATCGTACTGGCTGCGACCCTGTCGGCCGTAGGCCACTTGCCGGTGGCCGGCCTGGCGCTGATCCTGGGTATCGACCGCTTCATGTCCGAAGCCCGTGCGCTGACCAACCTGGTGGGTAACGCCGTTGCCACCATCGTTGTGGCCAAGTGGGTCAAGGAGCTGGACACCGACAAGTTGCAAAGTGAGCTGGCGTCCGGCGGTACCGGTATCTCCGACACCCGCGAAGAAGATGACCTGGGTGTGGCCGAAGGCCCGGCGCCTGTCATCAAGTAAATCGCTGCTGGCGTGATCTGACGCCAAGGCAACCCGCAAACGCCCCGACTGGTTCGGGGCGTTTGCGTGTGTGTACGGCCACTTCTGGATTCTTTTGCTTTACAGTAAATGACGATTTCATTAACAACGCTGGCAGGAGGTTTGATGGACAGTGTGGATTTGAATGTCCTGCGTAGCGTCCTTGAGTGGCGCCGCGCCGGGCAGCGCGTGGTGTTGTACAGCGTGGTGCAGACTTGGGGCAGCGCGCCGCGCCCTCCTGGGGCGATGCTGGCCTTGCGCGGTGACGGGGTGGTGATTGGCTCGGTGTCCGGTGGCTGCATCGAAGATGACTTGATCGCCCGCCTGCAGGACGGGCGGCTGGCTGATGATGGGCCACCCGTCCAATTGGTCACCTACGGCGTCACCCGCGATGAAGCGGCGCGCTTTGGCTTGCCGTGCGGCGGTACGCTGCGCCTGACCGAAGAGCGGGTGGATGACTGGGGCTGGGTGGCCGAACTGCTGGCGCGCTGTGAAGACCACCAGGTCGTCGCGCGTGAATTGGACCTGATCACGGGCGCGGTAGCCCTGAGCGCCGCGAGCAAGACCGATGTGGTGAGCTTCGACGGCGAGCGTCTGCGTGCCATTTATGGGCCGCGTTGGCGCCTGTTGTTGATCGGCGCCGGGCAGTTGTCACGCTACGTCGCGCAAATGGCGCGCTTGCTGGATTTCGAAGTGCTGATCTGCGACCCCCGTGAAGAATTCGTCTATGGCTGGGAAGAGCAGCACGGTCGCTTTGTGCCAGGCATGCCCGACGAGGCGGTGCTGAATATCCAAACCGATGAACGCACCGCTATCGTCTGCCTGACCCACGATCCGCGTTTGGATGACATGGCATTGCTGACAGCACTGAACTCTACCGCGTTCTACATCGGCGCGCTGGGGTCGCGGGTCAATACCCAGAAACGTCGAGAGAATCTCGCAGCCCTGGGCTTGTCGGAGGACGCCATTGCACGTTTGCACGGGCCGATTGGCTTGCATATCGGTAGCCATACCCCGGCGGAGATCGCTTTGTCGTTGATGGCGGAAATTGTCGCAATCAAGAACGGTGTGGCACCGGTGCAGAAAAAACCCTTGGCGGTGGTGGCGCAGTGACCGTCACGGCGATCGTGCTGGCAGCAGGGCAGGGCAGTCGTTTTCGCGCCGAAGCCGGTGCTGATCAGGACAAGTTGCTGGCCGTTTGCGTGGGCCTGGATGGCGTTTCCCGGCCGGTGATCGAGCAGGTACTGGTTAACCTGCCCGCGTCGCTTGTTGAGCGCTGGGTGGTGACCTCACCGGAGCGCCTTGAGGTGATTCGTTTAGCTGAGGCGTACGGTTGCAAGGTTCTGCTGCTGGAATCGGCCGGTATGGGTGACAGCATTGCCGCAGCCGTTGCGGCCAGCGCCTCGGTGGATGGCTGGCTAGTTGTGCTGGGTGATATGCCGTTTATTCGATCCGCGACGATCGAGCGCGTGCTGGCCGATCCGGAAAACATCACTGTGCCGGTGCATGCCGGGCAGTATGGGCATCCGGTGGCTTTCGGTGGTGTATTCGGGCCTGCGTTGATGGCGTTGACAGGGGACCGTGGCGCGAAGCCTTTGTTTGCACAAGCACAGGTGCGGGGCGTGCAGGTGGATGATCCTGGGGTGCTATGGGATGTGGACGTGCCGCAACGGTTGAGGTTCAGCGCCGACTGAATGTGGGAGGGGGCTTGCTCCCGATAGCTTTGGGTCAGCTCATGCAAATGTTGACTGATCCACCGCTATCGGGAGCAAGCCCCCTCCCACACTTGAACAGCCGTGTGTTCGAATCTTTTGCAGAAAAAAGCCCCGCCTGATTGCTCAGGCGGGGCTTTTTAGTAGCGGATGGAATCAAACGAGGGGTTTAGGCTCTTCTTCCACGGCCTTGTGCTCTACCGCCTGGGCAGCCGCTGCAGCCGCTGCTTCGGCTTCCTTGCGGCGACGACGCACTTCACGTGGGTCGTTCGGCGCACGGCCGTTTTCGGTAAGGGCGCTGGCAGGTGCAGCTTCAACTACAGGGGCGGCCACTTCGGCAACCACTGGGGCTTCAACTTCAACCACGGGTGCAGGCTCCACAACCGGCGTCGGCTCAACCACTGGGGCTGGCTCGGCGACGACTTCGGCAACCGGCGTCGGCGCTTCTTCTACCGCAGGGGCAGGCGTTGGCGCTTCAACCGGGGCAGCCGGCTCAGCGGTCCACTGAAAGGCGGTCTGTTCTTCGCGAACTTCACGCACAACCGGGGCGGCTTCTTCGGCAGCCGGTGCTTCTACAGCCGCTTCAACCACTGGCGCAGGCTCGATAACCGGTGCGGGCTCAACAGCAACCACTTCGGTTTCTGGCTGTGCGTCGCGAACCGGGGCAACTTCCACTTCCGCAGCCACTGGGGCTTCGATTGGGGTAGTGGCTTCAACGACTGGCGCTTCAACAGTCGGCGCTTCAACCACTGGGGTCTCGGCGGCTGGCGCTTCTACCGCAACGGTTTCCTCGACAGCAGCGGTAGCTCGCTCGGCTTGCTCGTGGGCCTGGGCTTCAGCAGGTGCGCTGATGACCGAGCTGGCGACGGCCGCGGTAACGGCCAAGCCAGCAGCCAGTTCGGCGCCTGTTGGTTCGTTGTTGGCAGCTTCTGCGTTTTCACCGGCTTCTTCCGAACCTTCGATCACGTTGCCGTTGGCGTCACGCTGACGCTCACGACGGTTGCTGCGACGACGCTGGCCACGGGAGCGGCGGCGTGGACGATCGCCTTCGGCGTTGTCCTGGCCGTCTTCCTGCAGTTGCTCTTCGCCGGTCAATACTTCTTCTTCGCTGGCGGCAGCGGCTTGCTCAGCGCGTGGTTGACGCTCCTCACGCGGTGGGCGCGGCTGGCGCTCTTCACGTGGGGCACGCTCTTCACGCGGCTGGCGCGCCGGGCGTTCTTCGGTGCTGGCAGCAGCGGCGGCAGCAACGGCTGGCGCGGCGTCCAGCGGCTCACGCAGTTCACGCACGCGCTCTTCGCGCTCGCCACGCGGCTTGCGATCTTCACGCGGGGCACGTGGGGTACGTGGTGCGCGCTCTTCACGCGGTGCACGTTCTTCACGGGCGACGGCCGGGGTGTCTTCGCGGGCTTCGCGAGGTGCACGCTCTTCACGTGGCGCGCGTTCTTCACGCGGTGCACGTTCTTCGCGAGGTTTGCGCTCTTCGTCACGGCGACCGTTGCGGTTACGGCTCTGCTGGCGACCGTTGCGACGTTCTTCGTTGCGCGCCGGGCGCTCGGTGGCAGGCTTTTCGACCACTACCGGGGCAGCAGGCTCTTCCTTGGTGGCGAACAGGCTGACCAGCGATTTCACCAGGCCTTTGAACAGGCTTGGCTCAGGCAGGGCGGCCGGGGCGGCAACCGGAGCAGCGGCTTCGGTAGGCATCGGTGCGTTGGCACGGGCCGGCGCGGTCTTCACGGCGGCTTCCTGGCGGACCAGGGTGCGGGTCGCAGCGGCTGGCTGGACTTCTTCCACTTCGGCAGCGGCAGCAGCGATTTCATAGCTGGACTGGCCGCTATGGGCTTCCGGGCTGTCATCACGCAGGCGCTGGACTTCGAAGTGCGGCGTCTCGAGGTGATCGTTCGGCAGGATGACAATACGGGCACGGGTGCGTAGTTCGATCTTGGTGATCGAGTTGCGTTTTTCGTTAAGCAGGAAGGCGGCAACCGGAATCGGCACTTGCGCGCGGACTTCGGCGGTGCGGTCTTTCAGGGCTTCTTCTTCGATCAGGCGCAGGATCGCCAGGGACAGCGATTCAACGTCACGGATGATGCCGGTGCCGTTGCAACGCGGGCAGACGATGCCGCTGCTCTCGCCCAGGGATGGACGCAGGCGCTGGCGGGACATTTCCAGCAGGCCGAAGCGCGAGATACGGCCGACTTGCACGCGAGCACGGTCAGCTTCCAGGCATTCGCGGACTTTCTCTTCCACGGCGCGCTGGTTCTTGGCGGGGGTCATGTCGATGAAGTCGATCACGATCAGGCCGCCGATATCACGCAGGCGCAGCTGGCGGGCGATTTCTTCAGCCGCTTCCAGGTTGGTCTGCAGGGCGGTTTCTTCGATGTCGCTGCCTTTGGTGGCTCGCGCCGAGTTGATGTCGATGGACACCAGGGCTTCGGTCGGGTCGATGACGATGGAGCCGCCGGAAGGCAGTTCGACCACGCGCTGGAAGGCGGTCTCGATCTGGCTTTCGATCTGGAAACGGTTGAACAGCGGTACGCTGTCTTCGTACAGCTTGATCTTGCTGGCGTACTGCGGCATCACCTGGCGGATGAAGGTCAGGGCTTCGTCCTGGGCTTCAACGCTGTCGATCAGCACTTCGCCGATGTCCTGGCGCAGGTAGTCGCGGATGGCGCGGATGATCACGTTGCTTTCCTGGTAGATCAGGAATGGCGCGGAACGATCCAGGGACGCTTCTTTAATGGCGGTCCACAGTTGGAGCAGGTAGTCGAGGTCCCACTGCATTTCTTCGCTGCTGCGGCCCAGGCCTGCAGTGCGAACGATCAGGCCCATGTCAGCCGGTGCGACCAGGCCGTTCAGCGCTTCGCGCAGTTCATTGCGCTCTTCACCTTCGATGCGACGGGAAATGCCGCCGGCACGTGGGTTGTTCGGCATCAGCACGAGGTAACGGCCGGCGAGGCTGATGAAGGTGGTCAGGGCGGCGCCCTTGTTGCCACGTTCTTCTTTCTCGACCTGGACGATGACTTCCTGGCCTTCGCTCAGGACGTCCTTGATATTCACGCGGCCTTCGGGGGCTTTCTTGAAGTATTCGCGGGAGATTTCTTTGAGGGGCAGGAAGCCGTGGCGCTCGGAGCCGAAATCGACAAAGGCAGCCTCAAGGCTTGGTTCGATGCGAGTAATACGGCCTTTATAGATGTTGGCCTTCTTTTGCTCGCGTGCACCGGATTCGATGTCCAGGTCGTAGAGGCGTTGGCCATCTACCAGTGCAACACGCAACTCTTCGGGTTGAGTTGCGTTAATCAGCATTCTTTTCATGTTGTACCGTCGGTTTCCGGGCTGCCGGAAACGGCGTTCGGCACACACGACTTCTCACGGTCGGTGTCAGGTGCGTCAAGAGTGGTTGGCCACTCCAGTGTCCAGCAATAACCGGCCAATTGGGCCGCTATCGCGACGGACGCGTCCTGCTCGTTAGCGGTGGTGACAAAGGCACCACTTCAACAAAAGCTAAGGTCAGGAGGAGGAATCAACCGGCGACTGTGGACGAGATGAAGCGTCTAAATATAAGCCTAGTGCTACACAGTCCGACGGTTGTGCATCTCCACCCTACACGTATCCCTGATAATTCGGGTGCTGCCGCGCGCAGAATCCGCAGCGGGTTGGCATTTACCGTGTTCTCCAATGGGGAGTCCACGCTCATGGCTAAACAAGACTAGGTGTGGGCGACTGCGCTCTCACTCAGCTCTTAACAGGCGTTGTTTCCGAAGCATTCGCCATGGTCTGGCTCAAGACTGACTGCACTTTGTGAACTGGCCGTAAATATCGGCGCAAAAGGCGAGTATTCACTCTGCTTTCTGCACTCGCTTCAGGCCTCATGTCACCTGCGCTTGTTACAATCCCGAGCCTTCCAAGGTGGCGAAAGCCCCGTAGGACGGCCTCGCGTCCTGATGAATTGCGATGGTCAGGGCCGGCAGTTTGCCGCATGTCCTCTGTCCAGGCCGCTTTTGGCGGCGTTCGCGACTATAGCAGCAATGATTAAGTGCTTCAATTCCATAAAAAATTGTTATCATCGCCGGCATGACGACTACCGCCCCCCCGACCCCCAGCGTCCAGCTGCTTGAGGTCTCGCCGGAATATGCCGGCCAACGCATCGACAATTTTCTCCTGGCCCGGCTCAAAGGCGTGCCCAAGACCTTGATCTACCGCATTTTGCGTAAAGGCGAAGTGCGCGTGAACAAGGGCCGGATCAAGCCTGAGTACAAGTTGCAGGCGGGCGATATCGTCCGTGTGCCGCCTGTGCGCGTGCCTGAGCGCGACGAGCCTGTGCCATTGGCCCAGGGCCTGTTGCAGCGCCTGGAAGCCTCGATTGTCTTCGAAGACAACAAGCTGATCGTGATCAACAAGCCCTGCGGCATTGCGGTTCACGGCGGCAGTGGCCTGAATTTCGGCGTGATCGAAGCCTTTCGCCAGTTGCGCCCGGATGCCAAGGAGCTGGAACTGGTCCATCGCCTTGACCGTGATACTTCCGGCCTGCTGATGATCGCCAAGAAGCGCAGCATGTTGCGCCATCTGCACACTGCCCTGCGTGGCGATGGCGTGGACAAGCGTTACATGGCGTTGGTGCGTGGTAACTGGGCCAGTTCGATCAAGAGCGTGCGTGCGCCACTGCAGAAAAGCAACCTGCGTTCCGGCGAGCGTATGGTCGAGGTGGACGAGGAGGGTAAGGAAGCCCTGACGCTGTTCAAGGTGCTGCGCCGTTTCGGCGACTTTGCCACCATGGTCGAGGCCAAGCCGGTCACTGGTCGTACCCACCAGATTCGTGTGCATACCCTGCATGCGGGCCACTGCATTGCTGGCGACACCAAGTACGGCGACGAGGGTTTCTCCAAGGAAATCCGCGACCTGGGCGGTAAACGCCTGTTCCTGCATGCCTATATGCTTACGGTGCCGCTGCCCGATGGCGGCGAGCTGAAATTGCAGGCGCCGGTCGATGAGATGTGGGCCAAGACCGTGGAGCGTTTGAGTGTCGCACCTTGACTACAAGCTGCTGATCTTCGATTGGGATGGGACGCTGGCCGATTCCATTGGTCGGATTGTCGAGTCGATGCACATGGCGTCAACCCGTTCAGGCTATGAGTTATGCAGCGACCTGGCGGTTAAAGGCATCATCGGCCTGGGGTTGCCTGAGGCTATTCGCACCCTGTACCCGCAGATCGGTGACCAGGAACTGATTGCGTTCCGTCAGCACTATGCCGATCACTACATCGCTCTGGAAGCCGAGCCGTCGCCACTGTTTGACGGCGTAAGGCAATCCTTGGCGGCGTTTCGCGCCGAGGGCTATCACCTGGCTGTTGCTACCGGTAAGGCTCGCCGTGGCTTGGATCGGGTGCTCAAGGCCCATGGTTTCGAGGATTATTTCGACATCACCCGCGCCGCGGATGAAACCGCCAGCAAGCCTCATCCTCTGATGCTGGAGCAGATCCTGGATCATTGCGGTGTATCGCCGCGCCAGGCATTGATGGTGGGTGACGCGTCCTTCGACCTGATGATGGCGCGCAATGCCGGCATGGACAGCGTGGCGGTCAGCTATGGCGCCCAGGCTGGCGAGGCGTTGCAGCAATACGAGCCGAGGCTGACGATTGATCATTTTTCTGAATTGCAGGCCTGGCTTAGCCGGGCCCAATGAGTTTTTGCTGGGGTTAATGGCATGAGTGACGAGTGGAAAGCGCCCGAAAAGGCCGAGAACAGTGATGATAAAAGCTGGAAGCTGCTGGAGAAGACCCTCTTGGCCAGCGTCCAGGAACAGCGTCGTTCGCGGCGCTGGGGGATTTTCTTCAAGCTGCTGACCTTTGTTTACCTGCTCGGCATGCTGGCGCTGTTCAGTCCGCTGATGGACATGGAAAAAAGCGCCACCCGCGGCAGTCACTATACTGCCTTGATCGAAGTGCGTGGAGTGATTGCCGACAAGGAGCCCGCCAGCGCTGACAATATCGTCACCAGCCTGCGCGCCGCGTTCGAAGACTCCAAGGTCAAGGGCGTGATCCTGCGCATCAACAGCCCGGGCGGCAGTCCTGTGCAGTCGGGCTATGTCTATGACGAGATTCGGCGCCTGCGCGCACTGCATCCGGATACCAAACTCTATGCAGTAATTTCCGACCTGGGCGCCTCGGGGGCCTATTACATCGCCAGTGCCGCCGACCAGATCTATGCCGATAAGGCCAGCCTGGTGGGCTCCATTGGGGTGACGGCAGCCGGTTACGGGTTTGTCGGCACCATGGAGAAGCTGGGGGTGGAGCGGCGCATCTATACCTCCGGCGAGCACAAGGCATTCCTTGATCCGTTCCAGCCGCAAAAGGCCGATGAGACACAGTTCTGGCAGGGCGTGCTCGACACCACCCATCGCCAGTTCATTGCCAGCGTGAAGCAGGGGCGTGGGGATCGATTGAAGGATAAAGACCATCCGGAGCTGTTCTCCGGGCTAGTGTGGTCGGGCGAGCAGGCATTGCCGCTGGGCTTGATCGATGGCCTGGGCAGTGCCAGTTCGGTGGCACGGGATGTGGTTGGCGAGAAGGAGTTGGTGGATTTCACGGTTGAGGAATCGCCGTTTGATCGCTTCTCCAAGAAGCTGGGTGCCAGTGTGGCTGAGAAGCTTGCGCTGTACATGGGCTTCCAAGGCCCGACGCTACGCTGATATCTCAAGCCAGCTGTAGATCAAAATGTGGGAGGGGGCTTGCCCCCTCCCAAATTTGTTTTTATGGTGTTCTCAGGGGATTTGCACGCCTTCAGCGAGCAGCATATCCACCAGTCGAATCAGCGGCAGGCCGACAAGGCTGGTCGCATCCCGCCCTTCGGTGCTTTGGAACAGGCTCACGCCCAGCCCCTCGGCCTTGAAGCTGCCCGCGCAGTCGTAGGGTTGCTCGATCCGCAGGTAGCGCTCAATACGTTCTGCATCCAGCTCGCGCATGTGCACGGTAAAAGGTACGCAGTCGACCTGGCAATGCCCCGTCTCACTGTTAAGCAGTGCCAACCCGGTAAGAAAGCTCACACGCTTGCCGCTGGCCGCCAACAATTGCTCGCGGGCGTTTTCAAAGGTGTGGGGTTTGCCGATGATCCGGCCTTCCAGTGCTGCCACCTGATCGGAGCCTATGATCAAATGCCCAGGATGGCTGGCCGCAAGGGCGCGGGCCTTTTGTTCGGCCAGGCGTTTGACCAGCTCAATGGCCGATTCACCCGTGCGGTGGCCTTCGTCGATATCCGGCGAGCTGCAGGTGAACGGCAGGTGCAGGCGGCTCAGTAATTCCCGGCGATAAACCGAGCTGGACGCGAGTAATAACGGCAGCATATACGTCTCCTCAAGGCAGTCGCCGATTCTAGCGACGTGACCGGCTGACGCACAGGGCTGAATTTCCTTTGACATGGCTGGGGGCATCCCTATAATGCTGCGCCTATGTTGAATGACCCGATTCCACCTCACGTTGACCCGCGCAAATTGGCTGATCGTGGCACCACCCTTCAAGGTGAAGTGCTGCTGGCCGATTTGGAGAGACTCTGCGACCCGCTTTCCGACACTGTCGGTACGGTGCAGGCTAAATTCGTTTTTGAACGAGATGAACGTAAGTCTGTGGTAATCCACAGCTTTATCGACACCGAAGTCAAAATGGTTTGCCAGCGTTGTCTTGAGCTGGTCACCCTGCCGATCCACAGCGAATGCAGTTATGCTGTGGTGAAAGAGGGTGCGAATACCCAGTCGTTGCCGAAAGGTTATGACGTGCTGGAACTGGGCGAAGATCCATTGGATCTGCATGCACTGATCGAGGAGGAGCTTTTGCTCGCCTTGCCCATTGTGCCTGCTCATCATCCGGAAGAATGCCAGCAGCCGGAGGGTCTCGATGACGAGGCCGAGCCGAGCGAGGACGAGGTAACGCGGTCCAACCCGTTCAGTGTATTGGCGCAGTTAAAGCGTGACCCAAACGTTTAGGAGTTAATCAATTATGGCTGTTCAGCAGAACAAAAAATCCCGCTCCGCCCGTGACATGCGCCGTTCGCACGACGCTCTCGAGGCTAGCACCCTGTCCGTGGAAAAGACCACTGGTGAAGTTCACCTGCGTCACCACGTATCGCCAGAAGGCGTATACCGTGGCCGTAAAGTGATCGACAAGGGCGCTGACGAGTAATCACTTGTCTGCTCAAGTCATCGCGATTGACGCAATGGGCGGGGACTTCGGTCCCCGCAGCATTGTTCAGGCCTGCATTGCCAGCCTGTCTGCAACGCCCTCGCTGCATCTGACCCTTGTCGGTCAACCCTCCCTTCTTGAAGAACTGATTGCCAGCCATCCGGCGGTGGATCGCGCGCGCCTGACGATTACGCCGGCCAGTGAAGCCATCAGCATGGATGAAAAGCCGGCGGCGGCCCTGCGCGGCAAATCCGATTCTTCAATGCGAGTGGCCCTGGAGCTGCTGCGTGATGGCAAGGCGCAAGCCTGTGTCAGTGCCGGCAATACGGGGGCGTTGATGGCTTTGTCGCGGCATGTGCTCAAAACCTTGCCCGGTATTGACCGGCCGGCGATGGTCGCGGCGATCCCGACGCAGAAAGGCTATTGTCAGCTACTGGACCTGGGCGCCAATGTCGATTGCAGTGCCGAGCACCTGTTGCAGTTTGCCGTGATGGGTTCGGTGGCCGCCGAAGCGCTGGGCGTTGCCCGTCCGCGTATAGCCTTGCTGAATATCGGGACCGAGGACATTAAGGGCAACCAGCAGGTCAAGCTTGCCGCAACCTTGTTGCAAAGTGCGCGGGGCTTGAACTATATCGGCTTTGTCGAAGGTGACGGCTTGTACCGTGGCGAGGCCGATGTGGTGGTGTGTGACGGTTTTGTCGGCAACATACTGCTCAAGTCCAGCGAAGGCCTGGCGACCATGATTGCCTCGCGTATCGAGGCATTGTTCAAGCGCAACCTGGCGTCGCGCATGGTGGGTGCCTTGGCGCTGCCGTTGATGCGCCGCCTGCAGGCTGATCTGGCGCCGGCTCGGCATAATGGCGCGAGCTTCCTGGGGTTGCAGGGCATTGTGGTGAAAAGCCATGGCTCGGCAGGTGTCGAGGGCTTCCAAAGCGCGATTGCGCGGGCCTTGATCGAGATCCAGGAAAACCTGCCGCAACGCTTGCACGGCCGTCTTGAGGATCTGTTGCCTTAGGCGAATTGGCCCGGGAGTGCTTAAATGTGACCGGCCAGTTCAATTGACCATCCAATCTGTCAGTTTCGTCTGCTCCCGGCATTCATTTTAAGATCGGGAGCGACTATTTCCGACGACCAGATCATTAGGGGCTTGTTACATGTCTACATCCCTCGCATTCGTCTTTCCAGGGCAGGGTTCGCAGTCCCTCGGCATGTTGGCCGAACTGGGCGCGCAATACCCGCTGATCCTGGATACCTTCAAGGAAGCTTCCGACGCCCTGGGTTACGACCTGTGGGCGCTGACCCAGCAAGGGCCGGAAGAGCAACTCAACCAAACCGATAAAACCCAGCCAGCCATCCTGACCGCTTCGATCGCCCTGTGGCGCTTGTGGCTGGCAGAAGGCGGCGCGCGTCCGGCATTCGTCGCCGGTCACAGCCTGGGTGAATACAGTGCTCTGGTTGCAGCAGGCAGCCTCACCCTCGGTGAAGCGGTCAAGCTGGTGGAGCGTCGTGGCCAGTTGATGCAGGAGGCCGTTCCGGCCGGGCAGGGCGGTATGGCCGCTATCCTGGGCCTGGACGATGCGGTGGTGATTGAAGCCTGCGCCGAAGCGGCACAGGGCGAAGTGGTCAGCGCGGTGAACTTCAACTCTCCAGGCCAGGTGGTGATCGCTGGTGCCAAGGCGGCTGTGGAGCGTGCCATCGAAGGCTGCAAGGCCCGTGGTGCCAAGCGTGCGCTGCCATTGCCGGTGAGCGTGCCGTCCCACTGTGAACTGATGCGCCCGGCTGCCGAGCGTTTTGCCGAGTCCATCGCTGCCATCAACTGGCAGGCGCCACAGATCCCGTTGGTGCAGAACGTCAGTGCCGCGGTTGCACCCGACCTCGAGACTCTCAAACGCGACCTGCTGGAGCAACTCTACAAGCCAGTGCGTTGGGTTGAATCGGTCCAGACCCTGGCCGCCAACGGCGCTACCGAACTGGTCGAGTGCGGCCCGGGCAAAGTCCTGGCAGGCCTGAACAAGCGTTGCGCCGACGGTGTGTCGACCGCCAACCTCAATACCCCTGAAGCCTTCGCTGCCGCCCGCGCGGCACTGGCCTGAATTGCGAAATTAGGAGAAGCCTGCATGAGTCTGCAAGGTAAAGTTGCACTGGTTACTGGCGCAAGCCGTGGCATTGGCCAGGCGATCGCCCTGGAACTGGGCCGTCAGGGCGCCGTTGTGATTGGCACCGCCACTTCCGCCTCGGGCGCCGAGCGTATCGCCGCGACCTTGAAGGAAAATGGCGTGCAGGGCACTGGCCTTGAGCTGAATGTGACCAGCGATGAGTCCGTGGCTGCCGTATTGGCCCAGATCACCGCACAGTTCGGCGCGCCGGCAATTCTGGTGAACAACGCCGGCATCACCCGTGACAACCTGATGATGCGCATGAAAGACGACGAGTGGTACGACGTGGTCGATACCAACCTGAACAGTCTGTTTCGCCTGTCCAAGGGCGTTTTGCGCGGTATGACCAAGGCGCGTTGGGGCCGAATTATCAATATTGGCTCCGTAGTGGGTGCCATGGGCAACGCAGGCCAAGTAAACTATGCCTCCGCCAAGGCCGGCCTGGAAGGTTTCAGCCGTGCACTGGCACGTGAAGTCGGCTCGCGGTCGATTACGGTCAACTCGGTGGCCCCAGGGTTCATCGACACCGATATGACCCGCGAACTGCCGGAAGCACAGCGTGAAGCCTTGCTGACGCAGATTCCGCTGGGCCGTCTGGGCCAGGCCCAAGAGATCGCGAATGTGGTCACTTTCCTGGCATCCGACGGTGCGGCATACGTGACTGGGGCTACAATCCCGGTGAACGGCGGGATGTACATGAGTTAAATTGTGACGGATCGCTTCAAAAAAATGTCATACGAGCTGTCTAAAATCCGTTATAAAGCTGCAACTTAATTTATAGGCAGATGGTCGGCGGGGTACGGGGTGAAGCTTTCAGTTGAAAAGCTGAAATGGCTTTCTATACACTTACCCACTGGCCAGCTGCCTGAATTTGTCCATTAGGAGTTAAACAAGGTATGAGCACCATCGAAGAGCGCGTCAAGAAAATCGTCGCCGAGCAACTGGGCGTTAAGGAAGAAGAAGTGGTCAACACTGCTTCCTTCGTAGAAGACCTGGGTGCCGATTCCCTTGACACCGTTGAGCTGGTGATGGCTCTGGAAGAGGAATTCGAGACCGAAATCCCGGACGAAGAAGCTGAAAAAATCACTACTGTTCAAGCTGCCATCGACTACGTTACTAGCCACCAGGCGTAATAGTTTGTAGTCGTCGCTTGCTGTCAGGGAAAAACCGCACTGCTGTAACGGCGTGCGGTTTTTTCTTTAAGCGGTGATGAAAAGCAAGCTGCGAAGCGAAGTGTCGTCATTAGAAAAAGGAGAGTGCTGTGTCGCGTAGACGCGTCGTAGTCACCGGTATGGGTATGTTGTCGCCACTGGGCACGGATGTGCCAAGCAGTTGGCAGGGCATTCTGGCTGGCCGCAGTGGTATTGGTCTGATCGAACACACGGACCTTTCTGCCTATTCCACCCGTTTTGGCGGCTCGGTAAAGGGTTTCAATGTCGAGCAATACCTCTCGATCAAAGAGTCCCGCAAGCTCGACCTGTTCATTCAATACGGCCTGGCGGCCGGTTTTCAGGCAGTGCGTAATGCGGGCCTGGAAGTCACCGACGCCAACCGTGAGCGCATCGGCGTGGCCATGGGGTCGGGTATTGGCGGCTTGACCAATATCGAAGAAACCAGCCGCACGCTGCACGAATCCGGCCCTCGTCGAATTTCACCGTTCTTCGTACCGGGCTCGATCATCAATATGATTTCCGGCTTCCTGTCCATCCACCTGGGGGCACAGGGGCCTAACTACGCCATTTCGACGGCGTGCACCACGGGCACTCACTGCATCGGCATGGCGGCGCGCAACATCGCCTATGACGAAGCGGACGTGATGATCGCCGGTGGCGCCGAAATGGCCGCCTGCGGCCTGGGCATGGGCGGCTTCGGCGCCTCCCGTGCGCTGTCGACCCGCAATGACGAACCGACCCGTGCCAGCCGTCCGTGGGACAAGGGCCGCGACGGCTTCGTACTGGCCGACGGTGCCGGTGCCCTGGTACTCGAAGAGTTGGAGCACGCCAAGGCGCGTGGCGCCACCATCTACGCCGAGTTGATCGGCTTTGGCATGAGCGGCGACGCCTACCATATGACCTCGCCACCGTCCGACGGTGCCGGTGCTGCGCGCTGCATCACCAACGCCCTGCGCGATGCGAAGGTCAACCCCAACCAGGTGCAGTACATCAACGCCCATGGTACTTCGACGCCGACCGGTGACCTGGCGGAAGCCGAGGCCATCAAGTCGGTGTTCGGCGAGCACGCCTACAAGCTGGCGGTCAGTTCCACCAAGTCCATGACCGGCCACCTGTTGGGCGCGGCAGGCGCGGTGGAGGCGATCTTCAGCGTGATGGCGATCAAGGATCAGGTCGCTCCGCCGACCATCAACCTGGATGAGCCGGACGAAGGCTGCGACCTGAACTTCGTGCCTCACGAAGCGCAACCGATGCCGATCGACGTGGCGATTTCCAACTCGTTCGGTTTTGGTGGCACCAACGGGTCCCTGGTGTTCCGCCGGTTCGCCGAGTGATGCACAGCTGGGTCGACGGTCAACCAGTGGACTCCGTGCCCCTGAAAGATCGCGGCCTGGCGTATGGCGATGGCTTGTTCGAGACCATCGCCGTCAAGGCCGGGCAGCCGCTGTTGCTCGACCGTCACCTGCAGCGCCTGAATGAGGGCTGCAGGCGTTTGGCATTAGTTGCCGACCACGGTGTGATTCGCAGCGAAGTGCTGGCCTATGCCGTCGCCCTCGGCGACGGTATCCTCAAGTTGATCCTTACCCGTGGCGATAGCCTGCGCGGCTATGGTCTCAACCCTGGCGCTCCGGTGCGCCGTATCTTGCAGGGCAGTGCGCCCGCGACTTATCCCCCCGCCCATGGTGTCGAAGGCATCCGCCTGTTTCCGTGCGCGACCCGCTTGGCCGAACAGCCGTTGTTGGCCGGTCTCAAGCACCTCAATCGTCTGGAGCAAGTGCTCGCACGCGCAGAATGGCAAGATGCCGATCATGCCGAAGGCTTGATGCTGGATATGTCCGGTCGGGTTATCGAAGGCGTGTTCAGCAACTTGTTCCTGGTGCGCAACGGCTTGTTACTAACCTCTGACCTGAGTCGATGTGGCGTGGCCGGCGTGATGCGCGCCGAGCTGCTGGCCCAGGCTCAGGCGCTGGGCATCCCGGTAGTCGTGGCCGACGTCAGTGTCGAGCAGTTGCGACAGGCCGATGAAGTCTTCGTCTGCAACAGCGTATATGGCATTTGGCCGGTGCGCGGATGCGCTGCGATGAGCTGGCCGGTTGGGCCGCTCACCCGTAAACTGCAGGGTATTGTTCGCGCGCTATTGGATATTTGAGTTGATACGAAAACTGGTTTTACTGCTGCAGATCAGCCTGGTCTCGGCGGCGTTGCTCGTGGGCTTTTCGGCCTGGAAGCTCGACTCTGCCCTCAAGCAGCCTTTGGCGCTGTCTCAGGAGCAGTTGCTCGACGTACCGGCTGGCGCTACCCCGACGGGCACCTTCAATCGTCTGGAAGCTGACGGTGTGCTCGACGATGCCTTCTGGCTGCGCCTGTACTGGCGCTTCAATCTCGAAGGCCAGCCACTGCACAGCGGTGAATACCGCATGACTCCCGGTCTTACCGCCGAGGGGCTGATTGGCCTGTGGCAGCGTGGCGAAGTGGTGCAGTACAGCCTGACGCTGGTGGAAGGCTGGAATTTCCGTCAGGTGCGCATGGCCCTGGCCAAGCACGAAAAGATCGTGCAGACCCTTCCAGGGCTGACTGACAGTGAAGTAATGGAAAAGCTCGGCCACCCGGGTGTATTCCCCGAGGGGCGTTTCTTCCCCGACACTTATCGCTTCGTGCGCGGTATGACCGATGTCGAATTCCTGAAAAAAGCCTACAACCGCCTCGACGATGTCCTCGCTCAGGAGTGGAGCAAGCGTGCCGCCGATGTGCCGTACACCGACCCTTATCAGGCGCTGATCATGGCGTCCCTGGTGGAGAAGGAGACCGGTGTACCGCAAGAGCGTGGGCAGATCGCTGGTGTGTTTGTGCGTCGCATGAAGATCGGCATGTTGCTGCAGACCGATCCGACTGTGATCTACGGCCTGGGTGAGCGCTACAACGGCAAGTTGACCCGCGCCCACCTCAAGGAAGCCAACCCTTACAATACCTACATGATCGCCGGCCTGCCGCCGACACCCATCGCCATGGTCGGTCGCGAGGCCATCCACGCGGCGCTGAACCCGGAACCGGGCAGCAGCCTGTATTTCGTCGCCCGTGGCGATGGCAGCCATATTTTCTCGGATAACCTGGATGCGCATAATGCCGCCGTGCGCGAGTTCCAGCTCAAGCGGCGTGCCGACTACCGCTCCAGCCCGGCGCCGGTGGTGAAACCACTGGACGACACAGCCCCACCCGGCGACGCACCGATTGAGCCCACACCGGACACCATCGTGCCGCAAAGCCCGCAATGACTCTGACTAAGGACTGCCCGTGACTGGCTTGTTTATTACCCTGGAAGGCCCGGAAGGCGCCGGCAAAAGCACGAACCGTGACTACCTGGCCGAGCGCCTGCGTGCTCAGGGCATCGAAGTGGTGCTGACCCGTGAACCGGGTGGTACGCCACTGGCCGAGCGGATTCGCGACGTCCTGTTGGCCCCGGGTGACGAGCAGATGAACCCGGACACCGAGCTGCTGCTGGTATTCGCCGCCCGTGCCCAGCACCTGGCCGAAGTAATCCGCCCGGCCCTGGCACGCGGTGCGGTGGTGATCTGTGATCGTTTCACCGCGACGTTATTTTCTGTTGGAGGAGAACGTCAACCCAAAATGGTTTGCCATCTCGACCTCCTCGAAAATACATTTCTTGCCTAGAAGCCCCGCTATGAAAGGGCTTCTGAATTCGGAAGGTTGCTGCTTAATTCCATTATAGCACTGGTGATTTCGAAAAAGTAAACCCCCTATGCCTTTGATAGTGCAAAAAAATCAAAGGTAAACCCAAAAGCCTCATTTTTCCCGCTTGCCGCGCGTTCATCCATCCTATGCTCCCCCGAAACCCAGCAAATTCAAGCCTTTTAGGGTTTACGTTTCCCTTCGCCTACGTAATTCCGATTCCTCACCTACAGCTGGACTTCACTGCTTGTGGCGCCTTTTGCTCCATCGCCATAATGAACAAAAGATCAGTTTGGTCACCAATGCCCGGCGCCGAAGCCGCATCGCCAAATGTCAGATTCATTTATCACATGCGAGCACGCCGGGAAGCGAGGATAGAAAGAACATGAACAGATCAGAGCTGAAAGCCCTGAACGACTTGCTGGAGGAGGAGTGCGGCTGGCTGGTCGAGGTCGGCGTTTCTCCAGCCAGCGGCGAGAAATTTTTCCGCGTCTATGAAACTCGACCCGACACCAATGCCAATGCCGAACGCACGCAAGCAAGCGCTAATAGGCTTCATTCGGAATCGACAATGAGTGCCTTTGTGGGGGTGATGCCCATCTGTACAACGCTTGGAGCACTAGTCAGTAGCGGGGCCCTTTGCCAGTACTATTACCAGAAGGGCTTGAACGCGCGTTGCGACACACCTTCTTGACTCCACTCAATCCAACCCAACCTAGCACCTCAGAGCAGCCCTGCGTCCCCAGACGCCCAACTAAGCCCATAACCATCACTGCTTGATTTCCGACTGTCGCCATATGAAACTCAAAGCAACGCGTCTGGAATAAGGGTTTGAGAGTGAAGGTAGCGAGACATCCTGTAACACGTAGGCCTGTGACCATTCCCGAATACCGACGGGAGTACGGCCCCTCATATCGTGGGGAGTCCAAACTGGATTTGCCTGCTACTACGTGCCCTGCTTGCCATCAGGAATTGCTCATTCGGGGGGCGCATGGCCCACAGGATCGCCAGACCTTCGCGCATTTCCCCGTTAGCCCGGATAGGCCGGACGTCTTCTGCACTATCAAGCTAGCGGGGAGGCACAAGTATTCAGTACTTTGCCCGGTTGACCATGACCCGGCCCTCGCCAAGAAGTTGAGGACGAGTTTCTTCAAGAACTGGAAGGTGCACTGGAGCCGCTTCAAGCAATACATCGGACATGTGGATGTTGATGATTTCATTGCTGTCTTGAAGGTTGCCGACAAGGCAAATGTGTGGGGCTATCGAGCGATGAAGGAGCACGAGGTGATCATTGCGCTCATGCTCATCAGTGACTTCAAGCCAGTGCTGGCACTAAGGCCGGCGCGCGTTCAATCGCAGCAGGTCGCAATATCTGAGAGCGTTGCCACCCCCACCACTGAAGCGGAGGCACGACCACAACCAAAACCGGAGCCATGGAGAAAGAACTGGATCAGGTTCTGGTTTGAATCGCGGGCCAGGAGCTTCGACGACTTTTGGAACCTTTCGCTTGAGAACAAGGTGATCATTCGGGTCGAGTACGCTGTTCCAGAGGGCGAGACCAAATTGGATCCGGACTATTTGGACTCTTTCAAGGTTATCGACGTGTCTTACGATTATTTGGCTCATCGCAAGCCCGGCGACGACACGGTCGCTAGCGTGGTAGAGAGTAGGATGAAGCGGGCCTTCAAGAAAGACATCGAAGATAAGTAGTCGCAGCGCCCGAAAGAAAAGTATGGAGGAGAGCGACTGTTTTTGCCGCGCCCTGCTGGGCCGGCTGTCGTGAACCAAGCCCGGCCCGTTGGTTGGTCTTGGCCCTTCGGGCTTTCATCTTCGTGGCTGTCCGTGCCGCACCTCGCCCTTTCAGTAAATCGCCAGACAGGCACAGGATATAACTTGGCCCTTGGCTTCTGCTGCTCGCAAATTTAAGGCCTCTATATGCTCCACACCGATGAAGTACAGCAAGCCCGGGACAATCGCGAGAACGAAGCGTCCCCTGAAGCCCTTCAACCGCTCAGTGCCTGGCAGCCCGGTCAACCGATCCCCATACCTGAGAGCGTGGTGTGCGACCAGTATGAGAATTATCTGGAGACGCCGCCCGAAGGCTTGGAGCTTGATGACGTAGAGGTGATCTGGTGGACGGTGGCCTCCAACTTCAACCGCGAGGAGCTACGGGACAAGCTCCTGCCGGTCATCGAAAAGCGACAAGACTGGGCCTGCTTCTTCTTTTCTCCAATTGCTGACCTGGATGGCAATGGTCGCTATCCATCCGGCCTTATCCAGCTTCTTCGGGACATTCTGCCTAAGGGGGCGCTCATCGCTGTTGAGCCCGCAGCAGCAGGGGCGGAGGTGTCCGAGCTCGCTGGTACCTTGGCCATCCAAAACCAGATTTGGCATGATCTTACCTGGGCTGCTTTTCGGCTCGCTCTGAATCAGAAGCTACCTGACTATCTTCGGGACATGTACTTTGCTGGTGACTTGGGGATCTAGCATGGCGCCCCCTTTCCTGACTAGCCGCCACGTAACGAAATATTTCATCATCCAAGCGCACCCGTAGGTGGTGGCCACTGGCCCAGCGCAAAGGCTACTATGGCGCGTCGTTGCCATTGCTTCACGCTGACAACTTTCATTCGGAAAGCTTTCATGCGGAAGATGTCCAGGGAGGGTGTCATGTGGGTAGATAACGAGACAGGAACAGACTTCCTCAATTTTTCTGGGGTCGCTGACACGGTCGCCGAGATCGTTTACCAGGCTGATGGTCGCCCGATTTCCATTGGTGTCTCTGGTGCGTGGGGCGCGGGCAAGTCGTCCATGATCAAGTTGATCCAGGCGTCCCTCAAAGATCCGCCCCAAGGCGAGGAGAAGCCAGCGAAGGACTTTGTGTTCGTCGAGTTTAACGCTTGGCTCTACCAAGGCTACGATGACGCCCGTGCCGCCCTGATGGACGTGATCGCCACGCGCCTGGAGACCGAGGCCAAGAAGCGCGCGAAAGGCCTAGATAAGGCGTCTGAGCTGCTTTCACGGGTGAATTGGCTCCGGGCTGCGAAGCTCGCTGGCAGCACCGCCTTATCTTTTGCGACGGGAGTACCCGCGCCGGGCCTGCTAGGCGAGATCATCGGCCTTGTTGACCGAGTTCGATCGGGGCAGGTTGATCAGGATGCCATCGAGGCATTGCACGACACCGCCGAAAAAGCCAAGGATGAGGCCGGTAAGCTATGGAATAGCGCACCTGCCAAAAAGTCTCCGCCGAAGGAAATTCAGGCACTCAGGGATAACTTCGAGGCCATCCTGGAAGAGCTGGGGGTCACCCTGGTCGTGTTGATCGACGACCTGGATCGCTGCCTGCCGGAGACCACGATCTCTACCTTGGAAGCCATTCGCCTATTCCTGTTCCTGCGCAACACGGCGTTCGTGATCGCTGCGGACAACGAGATGATCAAGCACGCGGTTCGCAAGCACTTTAGCGGCGTGCCCGATGATGTCTTGGTGACCAGCTATTTCGACAAACTGATTCAGGTGCCGATTCGTGTCCCTCCTCTGGGTACCCAGGAAGTCCGGGCGTACATGATGATGCTGTTCCTAGAGAACAGTAAGCTGCCCAAAGAGGTCGTCGAAGAAATTCGAGTCAAGGTGCGCGGACAGCTTCGGACAACCTGGCAGGGCAACCGGGTGGATCGCGCGTTCATGCAGACCTTGTACGACGACTACCCCACTGATCTGATCGGCAAGTTTGATACCGCTGAGCGCCTGGCTGCAGTCATGACGTCGGCTTCTGGTATCCAGGGAAACCCGCGACTCATCAAGCGATTTCTCAACGCCCTGTCGATCCGGATGAGCATCTCTCGGGCTCAAGGGGTGGGTGTCGACGAAGCGGTGCTACTCAAACTTATGCTGTTCGAGCGTAGCGGTAACCCCAAAGCGTACGAAGAGCTGATGAAGGCTGTGGCCTCCCACAAGGACGGCAAGCCCGTGCTGCTTGGCGAGTGGGAAGCGGATGTGAAGTTGGGTAAGGCCCTGACACTTCAGCAGCCCTGGGATCTTCCTTTCGTCAAAGAGTGGCTTGCCCTGCCTCCAGCATTGGCAGACAAAGATTTGCGGGGTGCCATCTACGTCAGTCGTGAACACGCACCAATCATTACAGACGAAGACCGCCTGTCTTCAGAGGCTGCTGAGCTGCTCACGGCACTGCTTGCTACCCCCGACATGGCTGGGCAGCTCAAGGATCGGCTGGCTCTCATAGCGCCCGCCGATATCAACGTCGTGATGGATCGTTTGCTGGATAAAGCGGGTGCTGAGCAGGAGTGGGGCGTACCGGACATCCTGGAGGCGTTGCTCGTGGTCGGACGGCTAGATGCACAGCAGGGGCTCCGACTGGCGGCGTTCCTGAAGGCACGTCCGCCTGCGCAAATCCAAGCGGGCATTGTGCCGAAGCTGACCGACGAGGTTTGGGCGAAGTCAGTCTACGAATTCTGGATGACGGCTGAAGTCAGTGGGCCGGTGAAGGCTGCGATAAGGAAGTTCGATGGGAACCTCACAAAATAACGATCCGCCTGGCAAGGGCCTACCGTACGTACCACCTTGGACTCCTCCGCTGCCGCCGCTGCCGCCTGTGCCGTCAAAGCCGTCCGAGCCACCGGAGTCAGATCCACAGGATGACGGGCCTTCTGAGCCAGACAAGGGCGAGACCGATGATGGTAATGACCAAGCCAATGACCCAAAGCAGGTGCCCCAGGCACCCTCACCCTTAGCGCCTCCTGCACGATTCAAGGGGGCGCGGCGGGGGTTGGGTGACTTCGCAACCAGCGGTAATCGCAATAGCTTGCGCAAGAGCCTGCGGGAATATGTGCGCCATGGGTATGGTGGATCAAAAACCACCACGGCGCGCTTTGGAGGCACCGCATCGATCGCCGGGGTTTTTGGCAGTGCGCTTGAGTCGGTCGCTGATGGCAGTCAACAAGCTGGCCCCGGCGTACTTGACCGAGTCCTTCTGCAAGGTCGCTCTGCGTCCGAAGTCATGGATGCCCTGGTTGAAGCCGTCCGCCCGGTAGACGGTACTCAGGATGCAGAAGCCGAGCGTGCTTCGATCCGTGGGTCGCTGTCCGATGTTTTGGTGCGCTATCCAGATGCTGACCTGCTCAACCTGTCAGCTGAGCAGCGGGCTTTTGCGATTGAGCGTTTCACCGCAATGGACGTGTTCCATCGGTACGAGCTCGATATGTGCAAAACCATCCAGGAAAAGGCGCCTTCAGCATCGGTCGCGATGCGTCGCTTGAAGGAGATCAAGGATTACATCAAGGAGTGCGTGAGCGCCTCGTTCCGCAAGATCGCAACCGCCAGAACGCCTTTGACTACTGGAAGGATTTCTCAGGTGGTCACCCAGGCGTTGCAGGACACCTTTGAAGTGTTTGAGGGGTACGTAGAATGAGGTTTGTGTGCGGCCCAGCTGGATTTACGGTGCCGGGTATGGATGGCGCCATGCAAGTGGTGATCTACGGCAAAGCTGAAGATGGACAGGTCAGCGTCGGAGGCTATGCCCGTGAACTGCTGGACAAGGCCCATTTGGAGATCAGCCCTCAAGCCTGGGATTTCCTGAGTATTGCGCTTTCAGTGGTGGCTGCTGACTTCACTGATTTGAGAGCAAAGAGTGCTGACGCCTGGACTCGGCAGATCAGCCTTGAGATTGCGGTGCAAGATCCGATGTTTTGGAACACCCAGGCTCGTGCCTTGGAGGCAGCGCTGCGATTTCTTACAACGGATCAGTGGGCGCTGGCTTTCCATCCCGGTGGTTTTGGGCCGCCGGCACAGATGCAAGCGCTGCATCCAGTAGAAGATTCGGTGGTGCTGCTTTCTGGCGGTCTAGACAGCTTGATTGGTGCGATTGACCTGGTGGAGCAGGGAATAAAGCCTTATGCAGTGAGCCAGATTGTCAGAGGCGATGGTGAGAAGCAGGATCTGTTTGCTCGAAGCCTGGGTTTGAACCGGATCGGTCTCAATCATGTGGCCAGATCGCCCGGGCAGCAGGAGCCATCCCAGCGCGCACGCTCGATCGTATTTTTGGCATTTGGCCTGGCCGTAGCGACCTCGCTCGATCGCTACCATCGTGGCGAGACCGTGCCGTTATACATCTGCGAGAACGGGTTCATCGCCATCAATCCGCCGCTGACCATGTCCCGAGTGGGTAGCCTGAGCACTCGCACTGCGCATCCTGAGTATTTGGGACGGCTTCAGCAGGTCTTTGATGCTGCCGACATCAACGTAGAGGTTCGCAACCCCTATGCCTTGGTCACGAAAGGGGAAATGATGGTGGGCTGCAGAAATCAGGATTTGCTCAAGCAGCATGCCGTGGCATCAACCAGTTGTGGGCGCTTCCAGCGGTTCGGCTACAAGCACTGTGGTCGCTGCGTGCCGTGCCAAGTTAGGCGCGCTTCGTTTAAACGCTGGTCGTCGCTTCGTGATCAAACCGAATACGTCCACGATAACCTGAACAAAGATGACCTGCAGCATGGGCGATTCGAAGACGTGCGCTCGGTGGGCATGGCGTTGGCAAACGTGGCTCAAAATGGCTTCGAAGAGTGGCTAGGCCACAGCCTCTTTTCTCCGTTCATCCATGATCGCCAAGGGTACAGTCAGATGCTTGCGCGAGGGCTTGATGAACTGGGCGTTTTGCATCGTGACTATCGGCTGATCTAGTCATGGGACGCGTGCGTCGAATGGCTACGCGAGGTGGCCTGATGCATAGCCATAGTCTGTGTATGGTTATAGGCATGGGCCGAGCGAGGCCGATCCAGGCGCTTTTCGCAGATCTGTGGCATTCAGAATTAGGAAGCCACGCGGTGAGTGGAGGGGCCTTGATCGAGGTCTCATCTGGCCAATTCTGAATTGACGGTCGCGATCAGTCCATGTCATCTATAAGGTCTAGTGACTTTGCCTTCCTGATCAACCTTTCGATGACTCAGTAATCCAGCCACACCATCGATTTTACGATACTTAGTTGAAGGTTTTAATCAGGGTGATCCTGCTACCACTGAAAGTTCGGTTTAGCCTTATATTGTTGCGGCGAAATCCTGGTTCGAACATAATCCGCGTCCCGTCAATCTAACGCCATCGACGGAATGTTGGCCGGCTCACAAAAATGGTGAGTACCTCACATTTTGTTTTGGGATAGCGGTAGAGTTAACCCATCTGTTAATTGAATAGAGGCTGATATGGGCTGTCTTCAAGAGTTCGCTCGTCTGACTGAGTTAG
Source organism: Pseudomonas sp. FBCC-B545 (assembly GCF_059134095.1). Classification (NCBI taxonomy): domain Bacteria; kingdom Pseudomonadati; phylum Pseudomonadota; class Gammaproteobacteria; order Pseudomonadales; family Pseudomonadaceae; genus Pseudomonas; species Pseudomonas sp. FBCC-B545. The sequence continues at coordinate 1,532,634 of NZ_CP101441.1, forward strand.
TGCATACGCTGGAAAAGCAGAAAGAGCATATGCTTCAGGATGGAGAGCTCGTTAGGGAGTTGGAATTCGAAAGGAAATTGAACGAGCTTTTGGACGAATATGGCGTTCCTAGGAAGCGCTTGTTGGAGATTTTACTGGGCCGTCCCGATGCGCCCCGCCCAATTCGAAAGGAGCTAGCTGATGTGGGGAGTTTGAAAAGCGAAGCCCCGGCTCCAGCCCCTGCTAAGCAGGCTGCTGCGAGCACAGCGCCTGAACCTGGCCTGCGACCTGCCAGCTCAAATGCTGCCGCATGGAGGGAAAAATTTGGACATCGAAGCTTTGAGTCTTGGTTCAATCAAGCGAAGCCTGAGCGCAGCTGAGTTAAGTAGCATTTTTTAGAACATTAACTTAGCGGCTGATTTTGAATTTCCCAGATTTTGAATGGTTAGTGTCGGCGAGCTAGTGAAATTCGATGCTAACTCAATTCTGAATTGAGATACCGCTATGATCAGATTGCTCCCTGTATGGCTAGAAGTTGTTTCATTTCCGAATAGGCTCTTGCGACCGGTGTGTCTTTGGTCAAGAGCTTGCCAAAGAATGAAGCTGTAATTACATAATCCTGATCGATCAAGTCGTTTGTTATGCGAGCGGCGGGGCGACTGTCGATCCCACCCTTGCTGACCCATTCCATATTGTGCCAAAAGCAAGATATGAAATACCTCAGAATTAGTGGCTTAGTTTTCAGAAACCCTTTGATGCGGACGTCTGAAAATCCTTTTTTCCTGAGAAATACTATCGCACACTCAAAGGCCATTGAATAAATGGCCCCAAGCCGATGCTCATCCGGTGGGGTTTGCCGTAGTTCTTTGGATGCGGTCGGCCCCAGAACAGTTTTCAGCAGGCCGTCTCTTTTCAAGAACTTTTCTTGGTTTTGGACATGATTTAGCTCGTGCTTTTCAATATCTGGCTGAATTTCCTCGATATGTGCAGCGATGAGGCCTAGCCCGGCAGGTGAATCAGATCCTGCTTTCAAATCGTTCATCGCCCTTCGAACGACCTTGGTGAAAGCTTTGTCGACCAAGCGACCTTCCATGCTTTTCAGCTCGGCGCACTCCATTTGAAACGCGACGCCGACAGAAAGCGAAACCGACACGCGACCGGGAATAGACGACAGGGTGGCCAGTGATCCGCGCATGGTTTCGCGCCATTGGGGGCCTTTGCACATTTCGAGGAGTGCAGCGTCCGGAATTAGAAACTTGGCCTTGGGCCTGTCTTCAATTAATTGCTTCAGCTCCTCCGAGCGGAAGTAATTCTGATCCAAGGTGTAAATTTCTGTCATGGGGGAGACCTGAGTTACGCAATCGCTTGTGGAGCAGCCGGAATGGTTCAGGGTGGTTATTACATACAGACCATCAACACGGTTTTTGGATCACGGACGTAGGCGATCCTGGTCGTTTGTCTCAGATGTATCAGCCATCTCATCCTGAATGGCTGAGTCTGCCGTCGTCACGCGGCGTAGATACCATTCCCATCATTCTTGAGCTATTGGCGCAGGCTCCTCGCTACCCTCTGCCCGACTACCGCTCTCATTAGTCTCAACCATGCGCAGCATCTGCTCCCTTACCAGGGGCTCACATTTGTGGCAGGCGAAGTATTTGATTCTCTCCATATCCCCAGTGACGAATTCATCGCATCGCTCACACGTGACAGCACCCCAGCCCCGGTCGAAGCACGATACACAGCTCCACATCCCGTCGATAAAGAATACTGAAGGCTCAGGGTGCTCGCACTTGTGGCAGGACGCGATATGCTCCTGTCCTTCCTCACACCACTCATCTCCCTGGGGATAATGCTTGGCGCAGAGGTTGGTCAGGACGTCGATGGTGATGCCGTGGCCGCAGTTTGGACAAGCGTTTAAACCCTTTTGGAAGAATTTAAATGGAGCGTTGCAGGCGGGGCAGGGCAGCTCTGCGTTGCACTCTTCCACAGCGGTGTCATCGACGCCACACACCATGCAGGTGTAGTCAGTACCCCATGAGTGGGTCTCGCCAACAATAGCGGCGGGCATGTGGCAATGGCCGCAGGGAGTGATTTTTTTACCTTTCCTCTCTTGGATCTCGATTTGAGGCTTCAGAATTTCGAATCGGGTTTTGATGAACTCGCCCTGGCGCATCATGCGCTGGTTGAGCACTTGTAGCTCCACTGCATAGGGTTGAAACACGCCTTCCCATAGCCCGGTCAGGAGCGCATGCAGGTAGTGCCAAGATGCCCATGCTTCGGCAATCACCCCGGCCTGTGTCTTGCTCGGATTATCCATACCTGAATGTGCGAAATGGACAATCTGATTACGGTGCTCGCCCAGTGCCTTGAAGTTGTCAGAGGCGTTCTTGTCGATTTTTTCGCCAAGAATGGACGGGATTCGGTTAAGGGCGTCATCAAGGTAAACGGAGAGGAAATCTCCAACGGCTAGGTTTTGTAGATCTCCGGTCTCAGGCTTTGAAAGCATGAGTGTCCAGTGCTCTTTCATGAGCCGGGCTTTCAGGAACAACTCAACCGCCGTGTACAGATCGACGATGGCATTCTTGGGTTTGGTTTGGAGATGGTCGATAGAGCTATTCACGAAGCCCAAGGCGTTTCGCACCAAGGCGTCGAAGAGCTCTTCTTTCGTCCGGCGTTCCTGCTTCAACCATCTGCGTGCCATAACGCTTTACCGCCTCTTTGTTGATTACTTGCTGCGATTGTAGAAGCGAATGCACCTCGACGGTTGGTTCCCCTTCCGTAACGCTCGCTACGGCCCAGGCGGGAGCCTAGGCCAAGTAATGGCTATTCCTGGAGGGTGACTGTGATGGCAGTAGAATCTATGCCATAAAACCGGGCCATGGCGTCTTTGGCTCCTTTGATCGCTAGGTAGGGCTCGCCCTTCGTCTCTGCTACAAAGCCTTCGACCTCAATAGGAGTACCCTTGCTGAATAGCTCTCTCACTCCGCGAGCTAAGCCTACATTCTCATTGTGATTGAACAAACCGCTGACGGATCCAGAGACCTCGATCGCTTTTCTGAATTTCACATCCCATTGCTTCTCGCCGTCAGGGGATAAGACCTTGCGCCACTCACAGATTTCGAAAATCAAACCACCTGGATCATGCGCAGATCCATCGGATCGGCCCTTAGGCCAGTATACGAACGATACTGCCAACGCCTCTGCGTCATCTACCACGGACAAGCGTAAAGAGGCGCCATCGGTTTTGCTCCACGGAGCGGCGGGCTGATGTCGATAAATGAATTCTCTGTCATTCATGGCAATTCCTTAAAAGATTGCGCTGACTCTTAGACGGCTCGTTGTCGAGACCTTGCCCCGCGATGGCTCGGGAGAGCATCTCACTGGTAGTGAAGGGGGGCTGGACTACGGGTCAGGTGTTGAACAAATGGGGCAAAACTGAGGCGATCGAGTCACACCTTGGCGATCTGCTTTTACACGGCCAGCGTCAGAGTTAACCGCCGATTGGTATACGTTTTGAAGAAACCTCTCCTTCGTGGCTGAGCCGGTGCTCAGGTAAACGGCGATCGAGGCAAACAGTCTACTGGCCTGAGCGCTGTTGCGACAGGACGCTTTTTGGGTGTCAGGAAGAGAGCAAGCTTGAGGGCATTTTCGGGTTGATTAGGACGGCGGGCCTGTACCTTCGCAATGAACGTTGCGCTATGGGAAGCGTGCGTACCTATCGTGAGCTGGAAAAGTTTTGAATAGGTACCGACTCTGCAGGTGCCGAACGCTAGCCTATGCAGACATAAATCAGACAGGTATCACTGAGTGCCTCACGAATCTACCGAAGCGGTACAAAAATGCGAAATCCTACTGCGCACTATGATGGAGGATCTTCAGGCCAAGCGAATCTGGCCGAACATGTCCAGCATCATCGACGGCATGCTCAAACGCCGCATAGAGCTTGCGGAGGTGTACCAAGAGGTTCATGCCTCCCTGGCGCACGCACCCAGAGCCCTCTTCATTTTCTGGGATGTCTTCCTCCATACTGCTGATGGTTGGAACCTCCAGAAGAATCGAGCTGCGCGGCAAGCCCGTGAGGAATTGGTTAGTGTAAACCGCCGGATTAGCGAGCTTGCTGACCAATTGGCAGCATTGCTGGATCGGCGTGATGCCATTCATAACTACTCCGGTTTTCATTCGAATACTCACTATCACATCTTGGATATCGTGCACGAAGCGTCTGAGCACAATGGTCTGTATGAGAGCTATGTGAAAGAAGATCTGGATCGTCTTCAGTACCAATTCGACCTGAAATATTGGCCGCCGTTGAGTGATGTGCTTCAGGCAATCGGCACCGACGCCGAGCGCGCAGAGGTGACTGCCACCGACCCAGCTACTGCAGCTGCCACCGCAAGTAGGAAATCAGGGCGTTCAGATTTCGTGAGGGCGTTTATGACGCGGATCGACGGCAGCAGAATTAAAAATTGTGGCTTCATCCCTGATGAATTCACGCTGTCTGATAGCGGCATGGCCTCGCTCGTCAACTGTGGCCTGGATTTGGCTGTCGATGAACTGGTAAATGCCGAATTCATCAAGCGATTTCGGCAGCGACAGCGTCAAGCGAGTAAGGCCTGAACGCACCTGGGCCAGCGTAGCGCAACAGTGGGTGGCACGATCCTACGAAACCTCGATGCTGACCCTGTCAGCTGTGGGCCAAGAGGGGAGCTAGGACTTCGCCGCGTCCATCCAGCGCTGATAGCTCTGCTCGGCGTGAACCGGGTTATCCAGCCTCGGTTTTGAACGCAAAGCGAACGTCTTTTCAGCCAAGGCCTCCAGCCGCTCTGCTGCTTTAGGCAGCCAGCCATTCTTGATCGCCCAAAGCTTGATGTTCTCTGCCGGCTCTTGGTGGTTACGCGAGCGCAGGATTCTAAGGGTGCGTTTGGCGTGGTCATCATCGGAGGCGTTTAGGACGGCGGTGCCCAAGTTGATCACTGAGGTCAGGGACTTCATTGCTTGCTCAACGATTGGATCGGCGATGAGCTTGATCGCCGGGGCAGCAGACTTCCCAGATTTTTTGGGCTTACCCAGCACTTGGGGTGACCAGGTTCTATTCCAATTTTCAATTGCATCGGGCGTCCATGGGACAGCCACGACAGCGACCAGATTTTGCAGCGAATCGATTTTGTCCATCATCTCCTGGCCTGCAAAGATGGCGATCAGCACGGATGGTTTGGATACCCATTTCAAGGTCTTCATCGTCTCGCAGCGCATCTGGGCGCCGCTAGGCAATGTCACAGGCACTCCTTTGACTAGCTTCGTGTGAATCGTCGCCCCTAGCGCCTCATGGAGGGCGCCAGAGGTGAGTGATGCTTTGGCAGGTACCAAGAAAATGACTTCGAGCGTGCCGGAGGTTTCGCAGAGACGGTCTGCAACTTTGACACCTGCCAAGATGTGCACAGGGCTCTGATTGGTGTCGGGTAGGAGTATCCGTTGTACGTTGGGCATGCAGTCGTCCTTGTCAAAAATGGTCGTCACGGGTGTGGGCCGGATCAGGGTTTCGGAGCTTGTCTCGCTTCCTCTGATAGATCAAGTGATGGGGTTGAATGCCCCTCGGTTGTCGCTAGCTCAATTAACACGCTCCTGCGCAAGAGCGAGGTGTGAGCCGTCAATTGAAAGGTGGTAGTGGCAAGCAGCGTCTGACCTTACACTGGGCTTCCCTTTGACGCGCTTGGACTGTTCAATGAGTTTTCCATCCGACATCAAGCTGGCCATGCGGCAGTGTATTCTCAACGTGCTTTGGCCAAAGGACGACATCCTGAGTTTTTTTGGCAGCAACAGCTGTACCAAGGCAGATATTAACGCCTTGGGTGATTACAAGGCGCTCTCCCGCTCAGCGATCGTTGACGCGATGTTTACTCACTTAAGCCAGAAGCCAGATGAGGGACTGGGTCAGTTTAGGGCGATGTTACAGACGCTTGTCACGTGGACGCATTTTGACGAGTACTACTTTGATCGGCTGCAAAAGTTGGATCGTGTGCATGCTCAGAATGCGATCACGCACCTTAAGCAATTGCAGGAAATTCGTGACCATAAACTCCAGGAACTCAGAAAAGAGCGGGAGCGGCGTGAGTCGGAAAATCGAACAGCCAAATCTACCCTGCCAGACCTCCAGAAGCAGTTCATTTCGCTGCTTCAGGGCGAGCAAACTGGAAGTAAGCGCGGGTATGCTTTGGAGCGAATACTTCATGAGCTCGCTCGCGTCTCTTCGTTGGAGGTGACCGAGGCATTTCGAGAAAGGGGTGAGCAGATTGACGGAGCCATCAAATACGACGGGGAGCACTACCTCATCGAGGCGAAGTGGCAAGAAAAGGCGGCTGCAAACGAGTCGGTGTATCAGTTTGCGGGCAAGGTTGAAGGCAAGATGTATGGCCGAGGTCTCTTCATCTCGATCCACGGTTTCAGTGAGCAGGTTGTGAACTCGCTGATCGCCGGAAAAGCTATCAAGACGGTGTTCATCGACGGGGCCGATCTCATACTCGTATTAGAAGGATTGCTGACGTTCACACAGATGCTGGATTGCAAGATCAAGGCTGCTCAAACACGAGGCTTGATCTACGTTGACGCCATGTCCGGAAGGGCAAAGCTATAGAGCCCCAGTTCACTGGCCTAAACGGCTCTCACGGCATGGGCTCTGCCCAATGCGAGTCGTAAACCTATCGCCCAAAAAAGGTTCTCTCCGGTGCTGCTCCGTGCATGGAGTAGGGTGCCGTCTGGACGATGGTAGTGAATTACCAATAAAGTGCGGCGAAAGTCTCCAGCCAGCGGCTTTCCAGTTCCCCCAGTTCTCTTTGACTAGATTGCTAACGAAGCTAAGTCGTGGGCAATCAAGCTTCAGACGGCCTTACAAGGATAAGCGACTCGTCACCCTGCTCGTAAACCTCTGGTATAGCCTCCTCACTAGGGAACTCCATGGCAACCAAAGCTTTTGCTTGTTGAAAAGCACGGTAGATGGAATGGCCGAATCCAATAGCTGAGTAGAACTGCGCGGCGAAGATACGAGCGGGCAGATCGCCCACATCGCGATTCATGCCTATCGCTGCTGGTACGTGGCGGATGAGTCGCTGAAAGTCACCGTAGCTGAGACGACCAAACCACTGGATCTGGCGTATCAGGAAATCATAATCGGAGCAGGGGCCTTTGCGGCGCTTGCTGTTCTAGTCACTTTAAAGGAGCTAATTTCGTGACCGACAACCAGAAACCAAGCAATAACGAACAAACACGCGTTCCGCCACCGCCGCCGACCACTGAGTATCAACGAAGATCCGAGGAGCCTCCTGTTAATCGTCAGGCCCCTGTAGATCGGCGTCGCTGAGGAAGCTCCGCAGCCAAGTAAGCACTGTACGTGCGTATATTGATCGTTCTCCGAACCTAGGAGAACGGTCGCTTGACTGTGAAACGAGGTTTATCAGGCTGTCACCTGGCAGTTCAGCGGATGGTACTGGTAATACGAGTCTTGGGTGCAGTGAGTACGTGTTATGCGATCCAGCGCTCGGCAGGCTAGGTATCTGAGGTGGGAGCCATGTCCCGGCCCAATATGTTTACACCAGCCCTGGACTTCCAATAGCTTAACTCTGCCGAGATACGCTGGGTGGAGGTTTTGCAGCGGTGCCGACGGTTGAAATATTCTTTATGCTGGTCTCAGGCTTGATGAGCCCGCTATTGGAGTTCTCCAACCTCACCAACGCTACCAGTGACTCTGCCGAATGACCTTAGTGCCGTTGACCTCGTGGCAACCGACAAGAACATTTCTTCGCGGATATAACTCCTCTCTAGGCATTTCGTGCCTTCGCAACCTATCTCCATTGTGCGCCGCAATTGTCGGTAATGATTTCATTACGCTATCATGAGGCGGGACTGAGCGTACGACGCTTGGCATTTGATTAATGAATCATGGATGAGAAGCCAGTGACTTCAGCAGAGCCGAATTTTTTGTTGGCAAAAGCAAAGCATACCGTCGAGCGCAAACGGCGGGCACGCATAGTAAAGATGATTCTTCCTGGGCTGTTGGGCGTATTATTGTTTGTAATACATTCAGTCCTCTCTCCAATGCTTAACTACAATTTAACTGTGCCGTTTGGGTTGCTGTCTATCGTTTTAATTGGAGTGTCGGCAGGCTTTGTTGTCGTCACGTATCTTCAGACTGGCTTCGCTCTCTCAAAGGAAATCGAAGTAGAGGCTGAGCTGGCTGTTCTAAGAGAGCCGAGCTCTTTGGGTGGCATTGAATCAATTCTTGGTTCGGTGAGGAAAGTCGTTAAAAGTGATAGTCAAGAGTCTTTGTCTGACGATTTGAGAGCGTTACGAGAGGAAATTCAGCGGCTCAAAGTTGAGGTCGATAAAAATTCCTATTTACGCATGGGTGAGCCTGACCATGAATCTATGCGCCAATTTCTGGACGACTCTGCGGCAGAGGTTGCTGTAAAGGCACACTCTCTTTTGGCAGCTGAAGTGACCCGACAGGTAAAGTCTGATTATATGAATCTACGTTTCGATGAATGTCGGGCGCGGTTACTCCAAGAGATTCGCGATCTCAACCGCAAAGGCAACACCAATCTGGCAATTGGGGCGGGGATTTCTACTATCGGCATACTTCTTTTAGGTGTGACTCTTTTATATGAAGTGACCGAGAGCAGAGATATGCTAACGTTGGCGTCTCATTATTTGCCAAGGTTGTCGCTGATTATATTGATTGAGGTTTTCGCGTATTTCTTCCTGCGCCTATATAAGTCAGGGCTTGTGGAGGTTAAATATTTTCAAAATGAGCTGACGAACATTGAAGCTAGGCAGATTTCTATGGAGGCTGCCCGAGAAGCAGGAGACAACGCTTTGATCGGAGTGGTAGTGACGAAACTTGCGGATACGGAGCGCAACCATATTCTCACAAAAGATCAAACGACAGTTGAGCTTGAAAAGGCTAAGCTTGAGAGCGAATCTAAAGTGGCTTTTGGTAAGTTTGTCACCGATTTTTTCCAGAAAGTGAAACCATCAAAGGAATGATCGGAAGGTATTGAGTAACTGACCTAGCGATGCAACTGAACTCGTCTGATTTACACGACGTCGACAATTGAACCGCCCCCAACCGAGACTGCAGATTAGCCACATAGTGAAGCGTCCATCGCTTGCGGCCTCGCACTCAGCGTTCAAATTTGGGGCTTTGTACCGCTATTCGTGCTGTCGTGTAGGCGTTAGCGAACTCGTACTGGTCAATCGTGCCCCTCGTTAGGCTCTCATTGAGCTCAGTAAAGATTCGTAAACCTTCGCCAGCCTCTACGGATTCCAACTGAGCACATTTTGAACCTAGCAGCTGGATGGCGACCATCTCTAGACGTTCGTCCATGTAGTCACCATGGTGGGACTCGACCAACAGCCTGTAAACCGCCCAAAGTCGTTTGGCGCAAGCCTTCGACAAATGGCCCATGAGTGCCGAGGTGATGATCAGAAGGACTATGGTCTCAAGGGCCTGATCAGGAGCATCCTTTTTCATGGCTGCTTTGATATGCCAGTGCCGCATCAGCGAAGCTAGTCCAATCTCAGGAAGCTGAGCATGCTCCACCAGTACATGCAACGCCGATGCTGCATGCCCCAGCGATTTTTCAAAGGGTACGCGGTAATCCCAGAGCGCCGAGATCATTGAAATGAACCCAGGTTCTGCATCAAGGATTGCTACGCCTTGACGTACGGTTCGTGCAGTAAAGACAGCCGGAGGAAGTAACTGCACAATTTCGGATAGCTGTACGATTATCCCGACCCGCCATTCGCACAGCTGGGCAATTTTGCCCGCTTTTTCAAGTGGTGAAAGCTGCCCAACTTCTGTCAGGGCGTAAAGGACGTCAAGTGTGCAGAAGCCATCCACCTTGGAACCTGCGGCGCAAAAAATGCGCAGCGCTTCGTCATCAGAATAGAGCCGGTACCGTTCTGGCTCTTTGGCGCATATCTCCGCCATTTCGCTGTTGCTTCGCCCAATGACTTTTGAAGGCAGTGCTTCGTTTGCTTCTTCTGACGAGGAGGGCTGGAGGATGGAAGCGAGATGGGCTTTCAAGGCGTTCTGTAGTGCCAAGCACTTGCTTCGCATCGGGCTTCCGAATACAGGATTCGTGAACTCGGCAAGCTCCTCCATTGTGGCTCTGGCCACTGCAATTTGACCGAAGAAAGTGATGACGGCGTCGATGAGCCCCAAATCATTGAGGACTAGCAGCGCTGTCCAATCCAGCAGAGGCACACGCTTGCGCAGGGAATCGGCACCGGCGGGTTGCCAGCCAATATCGTTGACCATCGCCAAGTGATACTGGCGATCATCGCGGCTGGACACTTTGGCAACTTCCCACAGATGCACGATATCGCAAATGCAGGACAGCACCAGTCGCGGGCGCCATGAGAAAGGGATGGTGGATAATCCCTGCCGGAGGGAGCGCTCCAACCGTTTCTGGAACGCTTCTCTGTCGGGCGTCAGCCCAGTCAGTGCTTTTAGGCTTTCAACCAACTCCCTGCCAGAGGCGCCATCTCGAACCTCGCCTCTCCAGAGCATCCGGGAATTCGGAAAATTTCTGAAGAATGCATCAGCGCGTGTTCGGAATTGCTCCCTATCCTTAGCAAGGTCGATGTCACTGCGTCCACCCAGGGTACCGCTCAGGTGCATCATCAAATAGGTGCCTTCCTGGCTCTCTACGCTCTGATCCACCAGTTCGCCTGCTCGCAGGGCCAGCTCCAATAGTCTGTCGCTCGTTGGGTCGGAAAACTGAATGAGAAAGAACAGTAACTTCACGAACTCCAGCTGTTCTCCTTTGGACTTTGCAGTTTCGAGAGCCCTCTCCGCCGCCTCTACGGCGTCATCGAGGTAGCCGCAGCGAGTGGCGATCGTGGCATAGGTGTTCAGAGCCAGTGGGTCGTCGGATCCTGTAGCAACAATTTTCAACAACCGATCGCGCGCTTTTTCCGTTTCGCCTAGATGATCAAGTGCCAATGCCTCGAAGGCCCCCATTCGATCACCCGACTCAACGCGGACTTTATTGCTTTGACACAGTTCTACGATGCCCTGCCAATCTTTCAAAGCTACCAACGCCATCCCGAGGCGCGCCGCCATCGCAGGCGAGAGTACGTAGTGCTCTGTTATTCTTTCGGCGAGTCGAACACACTCCATCGCACTGTCTGAATCGGTGGGATCAAGCTCGTGGATGAGTGTGAGTGCAATGCTCACGGGCTGATCCAATTCCTCATACCGTGCCTGCAGCGTCTTCAAAGCTTCATCTTTGGCCAACCTGCTCATCTCCAACTGGAGATAAAAATGTGCGAGGGCGGCTTGGGGAGCTAAATCAGGATCTGATTCGAGCAGACTCATCCACTGTTTCACTAGGCCAGGCTGAACTGATTTGTGAGCAGAAATCGAGGCGGCGGTGACAGCCGAGCCAAAAAGGGGATGGCTGCGTTCCACGGTGCCGACGTATGTGCCAAAGCTTTGGTAGCATGCCCGGAATTTACGGGTCTCATATAGCAAGAGCGTGTTCCAGAGATGCTTGTCAGGTGAGTCGGGCAACTGATCATTTGCCGACAATGCGAGGGTGAAGTCCGATAACTGACCCGCAATGCCCCGTAAGACCTCATGGATATGAGGCAAGTCCGGGCGCTTCTGCACAGCATCCTTCAGGTCTGCAAGTATCGACTCTGCCTTTCCGAGTGCCGACGCTGTAGCCCCCCATATGTCGACAAGCTGCTCTATGTTGGAATCCCACCCTGACGCCTTTATAGATAACACCGCGTCGTTAATCGCAGCCCAAGCCTCCTCAAGCTTCTGAAGGTTTACACCCGGAAGACCTGCGGGTGGGATAGATTCACGTCGCTGCGTACTGGCGGTGGCCAAAGCTAGGGAAAATTTGGCTCGGGCCCTAAGCAAAAGTAACAGTTCACGTATGTCATCGGATGCCTCGCAGGCTGCAAGGCCCGCTTCGCAGTCAGTCAGGGCATCTGCAGGCTGCTCAGACAACCAATGTGCAAACGCTCTAGCGAAAGACCGTTGAGGTTCTGGCAGCAAATCAGCCAGCTCAATGGCCAGCTCATAATGCCCTTGCACAGCATGGAGTCGGGAACGAACGGCGATGACTATTGGGTCTTCACCCTCCAGCAGATCATGCAGCTCAGCAAGCGATTCGTTATCGTGTTCGAATCTGATGCGGATCTCTGCTTCCACCAAAGCGGCTCGGTACTTGGGCAAAGGCGTTGCCTCATACGCGTTCTGGTATGAAGAGGCTGCCGCTTCGTTATCCCCGGTTTGAACCTGCCAGTTGCCACGTAGACGCCAATATTCTGCGCGCTCCAGCGTGGTCGAGTTTTCGAGCTTTGGCTCTGCCTCGTCGAGCTGTATCTTCGCTCGATCCAGCGCAGTTACTTGGAGATCCGCTTTGGCCTGAGTCAAATTCCAGGCAAGCGTGCCCCGAGCTGGGTTAACCCAGTAGTCTTCCGTTGAGCCTGCCAAGGCGTTCATCAGCGCAGGCCCTCTTGCAGCCACACCTTCTACCACCCCCTGAACCAAGGTTAAGCGGTCATCTGCTTGCATCCCAGGGTGGGTTTGCTGAGCGCGCTGGCTAAGGACGTGCCCTACGCGAGACAGTTCGTTCTGGTGACGAATGCCCTCAGAGAGATCCGTAGTCCTTTTCAGAATGTTTTTTGTTGGCGCGCGAAGGGTGACGTATTTCTGTTCGGCAGATAGATCATCGACGGTGATGCGGATCAGCTCATCCCTAAGCCAAACGTAGTAAAGAGGGCAGTCAACAGGATCTTCATTTACCGAAAGGTCGCAGATCACTAGGAGCACCGGTTCAACGGCTCTGGCGTAATAGCGGACAGTGGTGGCTTTCAGAGTCACCGAAATGTATTCGCCATCCGCCGTCAGGCTAGGAGAGCGGGTGCCTTTAAGTTGGATACGAAAAATATCCGTCGCGCGTTGATTCGGCGTGGTCTGCACCTGGAAGTCATAGCCATAGTCGTCAGTCCCTTCTAGGCTTTGCACCCGCCAATCCTTGGGATGACGAGCCATCAGACAACGTGTTGCATCTGCATTGATGTCGTGCTGATCACCCGTCCCTGGTAAAGGCCCATCAACTGGCATGGTGCTTCCTCAGCATAATCAAAAGGGCGCAGATGGCGTAAAAAAGGCGTTCTCGGTGCATTTTGTTTAGGAGTATACAGCCCTCTAAACGGGGCTTGGGGTCACCTACGTGATCAATATCTCTGTGTCTGGACTGATAGGCAGGTTGGGCGCATACCTGTCTCGCACAAGACTGCCCAAGGTTATCCGAGTTCCGGCCTTTCCAAAGCGCCTCGTAATGGGTTCTGATGCTAGCCCGGTCAATGCATGCCGGCGGAACGATACCCTACCTAAAGCATCCGGCTAGGTGGGCTCTCACTGGGCCCATCCGCCCCTGTCACTCCCAATTGTCCCCCGGGCCTATCTACGCCTTCGATGTGCCAAGCTCCTCAAAAGGCCGGATAGCCCGTGCGTTATCGAGCCAGTCCTCAGGGTCTTCAAGTTTCTCTCTGATGTAGTCGCCGTCGCGACTGCGGTAGCCGAAGGCCAAGTACCGAAGATTTTCACGGTGGATCATGTAAGCCGCCGTGACCCTAGCCTCGGAGGCATACTCTGCTCCATCGAAGACGGGGGCGAGCAGGCCCATTCTGGCCAGCGTGAGCTCAGTCTGCTCTCGCACAAACTCGACGAAAAGTTGCTGTGGGTCTGCCACCTCTGCTTTGAGCTCCTTAGGCCTGCCATCTTCATGTTTGAGGCCGTATAGGTAAGCCGTCCCCTGAGATTCCACAAACAACACATTCTTGAAAACCCGACATGCCCCTCCAGGCTCGCAAGCCTTAATGTCAGCGAGCCAAAGCTCGTCATGCTGCGAGTCTGGGAAACGCCCAGCGAAACGCGGGTTTGAGGCTGAGTAGATGGTGGCTGGTGTGATGCTGTCCTGCATGGCTGCGCTCCCAAAAATGCCGTCGAGTGTCGTCCGTCATCGAGTGTAGTCGCTCACGGTGACGATCAATGACGACTATTCTGGCCATGGACTGTAAGCGTCCGGGTAACACACCTTGCTTAGATTTTTGCTGTTATTGCCTCAAGGCTGAGTATTACTAGCGTTATGCTTGTTGAGATCAAATCTTTTCTGCATAAAAAACCGGTTGTATCCAACGACCGGGTAATCTTTAAGTTCTCCAAATATGCTGAAGCCGTGCCGGAGGTAAAAGTCAGGAGCTTGAAAAGAGAATGTGTCCAGCCAGATACCTTGACAGCCTTTCTCACGCGCCAGAGCTTCCGCCTTGTTCATCAACTTTGCGCCCAACCCTTGCCCTCGGGCAACTTCAGGTACTACCAGCAACTCAACAAATAACCACTGCCCAGAAATTTTTGCGTATAGCCCACCTTGCGTAGCCCCCGCGTCATCCTTGATTAAGATCGCAAGTTTTTCAGTTCCGGTGAGCCCCGTTTGTGCTTGGTTGTATTCGCGCAACGGTGCCAAAATCGCTTGGTAATCCGCCTCTTGAGGCGTCTCATTTATCTCTATCCGTAAGTCCACAGCTTTCTCCTTGAGTAGTTTGTGATTAAACGGGCGCCCAACGATGTGGTAACAAGTTGGTAGCGTCACTTGCCCGCTGCGTGGGCAGACGAGTCAAAACGTCCTTCAGGTAAGCATACGGATCATGTCCGTTCATGCGCGCAGACTGGATCAAGCTCATGATCGCTGCCGCCCGCTTTCCGCTGCGTAGCGATCCGGCAAACAACCAGTTCGAGCGCCCAAGTGCCCATGGTCGGATTTGGTTCTCGACTTGATTATTGTCGATGGGCACAGCTCCATCGTCGAGGTAGCGCGTCAGCGCTACCCAGCGTTTAAGGCTGTAATCCAGGGCTTTGGCTGTTGCCGACCCATTGGGCACCAGGTCTCGCTGGGCCAACATCCAGTCTTGTAGTGTTTTGATTATTGGTGCTGCCCTTTCTTGGCGTATTCGCCTGCGATCTTCATCGCTCATGTCCTTCGCCTGGCGCTCAACTTCGTACAAGCCACCAATCGAGAGCAGTGCTTGTTCAGCCAACTGGCTTTTGTTTGCCACGTGCAGATCAAAGAACTTGCGGCGGGCGTGGGCCATGCAGCCGATTTCGGTCATGCCTTTTCCGAAGCCAGCCTTATAGCCAGCAAAATCGTCGCACACCAGCTTGCCATTCCAGGGGCCGAGGAAGTTACGCGCATGCTCGCCCGCTCGGCTCGGGCTGAAGTCGTAGACCACCGCCTTGAGCGCCGAAAACGGCGTCGTGCTGTAGGCCCAGACATACGCTCGATGGGTTTTCTTCTCGCCTGGCGCGAGCATTTGAACTGGGGTTTCATCGGCGTGGATTACACCTTCGGCCAGCACAGCTTCGCGCAATGCATCGACCAAAGGCTGAAGCTGCACGCCGGTTTGTCCAACCCACTGCGCCAGCGTCGAGCGGGCGATCATCAGGCCGGCGCGGCCAAAGATTTTTTCCTGCCGGTACAGCGGCAAGTGGTCAGAGAACTTCGCCACCATTACATGAGCCAGCAGGCCTGCGGTGGGGATGCCCTTGTCGATGACGTGCGCCGGTACGGGCGCCTGGATCAATGTTTCGCACTGGCGGCAGGCCCACTTTCCACGCACATGCTGCTCGACGGTGAACACGCCGGGCGTGTAATCGAGCTTCTCGCTGATGTCTTCGCCGACGCGTTGAAGCTGGCAACCACATGCGCACTGTGTGCTCTCGGGTTCGTGACGGATAACCGTACGAGGAAACTGCGGCGGCAGCGGCGCACGCTTGGGTTGCTGACGTGGTTCGGCCGGCGCAGCCGGCGGATTGACCGCTTTCAACTCAGCCTCGATGGCTGCAATATCAGTGTCGAGCAGGTCGTCGAGCAAGCTGCCCTGGTCAGGGCTCAGTTGCTCGCTGCGCTTGGCGAACTTGTGCCGTTTGAGCACGGCTATTTCGTGGGTGAGTTGTTCGTTGACTGTTTCGATCCGATGCATCTTCTTGCCCATGGTGTCGACCTGCGACAGCAACTGCGCCGCGAATGCACGCAGTTGATCGGGGGGCATTTGATCGAGGTTGGGTGTAGAAGTCATGCCTTGGATTTTACCAAAGCAGATCACCTGCGGCAGCAAGCTCAGGCGTTAATTACAGCCTTTTAAAGGATAGTGATCACACCGCCAACTCCAACGCGTTGCCAAGGCAGGCCCAGCACCAAGGCCTGAAGTTGTTCGGCATCCAGCTCAACCTCGCAACCTTGCCGAATGCCTGGCCAGTGAAACTTACCTTGGTTCAACCGGCGAGCTGCAAGCCAAATGCCTACGCCGTCATGCACCAGAACTTTCATGCGTGTGGCGCGGCGATTGGCGAAGAGATAAGCACAGTGCGGCTTCGCCGCACCGAATACTGCAATCACTCGGGCCAACGCGGTCTCGGTACCGGCGCGCATGTCCATGGGCTCGGTGGCGAGCCAGATGGAGTCGACGCGGATCATCGCAGCAGGTCTCGTAGGAAAGCGGAACACGACGCTGTATTTTCTGTCGGCCAACTCACCACAACTACGCCTTTTGGATGAGGCACTTCAATTCGGATTGTAGCGGGAAGAGCTTGATGCTTCGCTATCGACGGCGCGGCCTTGACCGGAATAAAGGCAGTTTGCAGTGCCAGGTTTTTCTGCGCATGCACCCGAATCCATTTATGGACAAGGTTGGCGTTGAGGTTATGGGTCAAGGCGACATTGGCAATCGAGGTGTCAGCCTGCGCGCACTCGGCGATGACCTGGGCTTTAAAGGACTTGGAATAGGAACGACGTTCTTGTGGCATGGGCGTCCGCTTAAAAAGGCTAAAAAAGGTGTCCACTTAAATTTAGGTGGACACCATCGTCTTAAGCGATGGCATCAGGAAGGTGTGTTGCCCGGACGGTTACCATGGACTTGGGCGTTGAGGTGTAGGCTAGAATCTGCCCCGTCACGAACGAGGAGTGTCGATGGCATGCTAGGCGTTCACTTCTAGGGTTTACTGGCTTGGAGCTTTCGAGCAGGACAGCCCATTCGCGCAGCACAATATAGGAGATAAGCCATGCCGCTCGGCTACGATCCAAATGCCCCCAAACAGGCTGTCAGTGTTCTCGTGAACGGTGACCTTCTGGAGAGGGCAGCGCTCATCGACCTGAACCTCTCCGCCGTTTTAGAAAGCGCCATAGCTGAAGCTGTCGATCGGTTTCATGAAGCTGAGCAGGGCCTTGGAGAAAACCGAGACGTCATACTTGACGAATCAGTAGGTCAGATTGACCCCAATGTGCTGGGGGCAGCTATTGGTGTTTTCGGTAACGCGACTCTCGCGAAAAAATGGCTGATCACTCCAGCGAGAGCGCTGGGCAACAAGCGCCCAGTAGAGGCGGATATTGAACAGGTCATGGATCTGATAGCGCGAATAGAAAACGGCTTTGGTGCCTAGTAAATCGCGTCAGTTTGCCGCCTGGAACCATGCCCGAAATCACCTCAAGCCCACTCCTTGATCAAAGCTCATGCCAATGCCGCTGAACGGTGGATCTTGGAAGCCCCAGTTCTTTCGCTACCTCGACCTGCGTCAGCCCCTGGCTTTTGAGCTTCTGGACGTCCGCGCGCGTAGCCGCAGCGCGGATGCTTGTTGGGTGAGTGCTATCCACGGCCAGTGCCGATGCTGGTGGAGTTTGATCCGCCAGCCCGAGGGCCTCCAATTCGCCGAGTGCCTGGAGCAGCACCGCTCTTGGTGAGTCACGTGAATCAGAGGCAGTAGCAACGGCTATTAGAGCAGAGGGTGAGAGGCCCAGCGTATGGGCTAGGTCTGCTGCTACTTTGAGTGTCGGTGTGGTCTTCCCGCTTTCTAGCTGGCTGACGTGCGACGCGGCCACCGTGCCGCTGAGGTCTTTTTGCGTAAAACCTTTGGCCAGGCGAATGACGCGCAGCGCGGCGGCGAAGCCAGTTTGAATCGACATTAGGCCTTCTCAAAAGGAGACGGTATGCCTCGTTTGCCTGCGCCCGAACAAATCTATATATTGAGCCGCATGGGTTTTGCTCGTCTCCATGGCTAGCTCCTGGCATGCCGCACGGCGCGGCATTTCAGCAACATGCCTGCGATGGATTCCATGGTGAGGGGTGGCGCGCCCTCCTGGGCTCGTGCCCAGGCGCAATTAAGACTCAAATCGCTTTATGTACAGGGTAGGTACTAAGGAACGCTAGGATGTCAGATCTGAAGAAAGTAACTGTCACTGTTAAGAATTTTGAGTCCAGCTCTTCCGACGACTATGCGCGTCTTTACAAAAAGGTTCGTCTTTTAGATTCGTCTGGGAAAAATGTTTATTTTAAAAATCTAATTGTTCCAAAGTACCTTGAGCGTCGAGGTGCATTTGCACAGGACGTGTTGAGAACTTGGTATATAAAAAGCGTTCATAAATCCGCAGTGGTATTGGTAGCGTTTGAAGCCCAGAACGGTACGGTTGAATATGACCTTGATGAAGTTCGAAACTTGTCCCGCAGGGGCCTCTGGTGGGGAGTCCTGATTGGTATCGCCGCAATTCCTGCTGGATGCATTGTGGCAATTGCGACTTATGGGGTCGGCCTAGCGTTAATCCCTTTTGCTTTTTATCAAGTATATATGCAGGTTTTCAAAATTCCGGCTCGGTTGAGTCGTGAGCAATTGCTTCGAGACTTTTCTCTGCACGGCATTCGCGTAGATGAGGGTTGGTCTCGTTAAGTCTTTGGGGCGAAGGTGCTCAAACGGCCTAAAGTTATGAGCAGGTGCTCGTATCGCTGCTCAAAGTCAATCTGCTCCGAGCTTCAATATACCGATAAAGCGTCAATTAGAAGACCCATACACCGCCAAGCGGCTGTTCTAAGGTTGGCCAAAAATGCCGTCCCGGCTCGTTACCTGGGAGGCAAGGGTTCCCTGATGAAGATTTTGATTTACTCGGATCTGCATAACGAATTCGACTGCTTTGCCCCACCCGATATCGATGTTGACCTGGTCGTCCTGGCTGGGGATATCGATCTCCTGCACCGAGGGGTGAGGTGGGCAAATGACGCGTTCACGAGTGATGTGATTTATTGCAGCGGTAACCACGAGTTCTACAAAGGTCATCTCACTCGTACTCGTGAAAAAATGGAGGCAGCAGCGGCCTCCCATGTGCATGTCCTGGACAACCAGGTCTGGACGTCGGGCAGTGTCCGATTTCTTGTCGCGACCGGTTGGACAGATTTCTCCGGAACTGGTGATGTGATGGCTGCTTCCAGCGCGTGCGTGCGGGAAATGAATGACTTTCGAATGATCCGTGCGGGTAGCGAATACCGTCGCATTCGTCCTACGGATCTCATTGAGAAAAATCGAACAACTTACGAGTTTCTGCGCGAGCAGCTCGCGATTCGCTATGTCGGCAAGACGGTAGTCATCACTCATCATTGCCCTATCCAAGAGGCCTCTGGGTCAGAGCATTCAGGACATTTGAGCGCCGGCTATTTCAATCGCTGGCACCAGTTAGTTGACCAAGCCGACGTCTGGATCTTCGGGCATACCCACCATTCGCTCGATCAGTTTTTTGGGCAGTGCCGGCTGATCTCGAACCCTCGGGGATACCCGTCCGAAGAAACGGGCTTTGACCCTAGCAAGATTCTGGAGATTTAAAGTGTCGAAAGTAGTGAGGAGCTCGGCGGGTGACGTGACTCCCATCCCTCTACAAGTCTTAGCTGCGAAGCGTATCAAGTGGGGCGTTGTCATCGATGCATACCTTACCGATGTTGCGAGGGTAGGATCACGATACTCGGCCATGGTTTTCTCGGATCGTGCGGGTCTGATAGAGGACGGAGAGACCGTCGCCACTCCCCCCGCCAAGCCTGTCGCTGAGCAGCAGGGCTTCGTATTGCTCCGGAGCATTAGTGGTCGTGATCATTACGTCGTTGTGAATTGGCTCGAAGCCGATGAGGCCAGCACTCCTGCCAGTCCATGAAATGATCCGGATCATGAGTCTTGGGGCGGTTTATGGCGGGGACTGTATGCCCCCGTATGAGGCAATCGCTTTCGCGCAGGCGATGTCCGGATCACTGCCTATGAACTGTCGATACCCAGTTCAGGATGCTTTTGAAGCTTTCCTAGGTGGTCGCTGAGGCGTTAACAGGGTAGTGCACGCGGTCACTTATGCTGCTTGCCAGCAACGTTGGCTTTCCATTTTTGGACAAAATATCACGCTCATGATCGCAGCTATCCTTTGGCAGAAGCGGCTTGGAAAACACGCATCTCAGAAAGTTGTAAACCTCTTTTTTCACGTGTTAACCACCTCGGTTTACAAGTCGGAAAACCGGTTTACAGTCCTATGATTCCTAGGGGCACGTCCTGATTGAAGTCATTGGCGGAACAGACTCGGGTGGCCTCCAGCGGCTTTTCGCGCCGAGCACTCATGGCGTTTGAATCAGGTTGGTCAGGAGAAAGAGTATTATGATTTCAGCCGCCGTATTCGATGCATTTGGTACCGTTGTTCGTATTCGCCGACGCACCAACCCTTACGGTGCTTTGTTCAGAGAAGGCCGTCGACAGGGGGTGATGCTGAACTGGCCTAATGATTTTGGACACTTCAATCGGGCGCTATGATGGCGCCCAAATCTGAGGTGTTTGGATATGCGTAAATCTTATTCGAGTGAGTTCAAGCTCAAGGCTGCCAGCATGGTGCTGGACGAAGGCCAGCCGGTTACCGAGGTGTGTGCCAGTTTGGATATAGGCCCTACCGCCTTGCGTCGTTGGGTCGATCAGGTACGCAAAGAGCGTTTGGGCTCGACGCCGGTAGGCGCCAAGGCGATTACCGCCGACCAGCGAGAGATTCAGAGGCTCAAAGCCCTGCTCAGGGAGAAAGACCTGGACATCGAAATCCTAAAAAAGGCCAGTGCTCTCCTGCTTTTGGACGCCAAAGATCATTCACGCTGATCGATGAGCTGGACGAGCAGTACGGCGTTAATCGGTGTTGCCGGGCGTTCGGCGTCAACCGCAGCAGCTTTTACGCTTGGCGTCAGCGCCAAGGTAAGGCTAATCCTCAGCGAGAGAAGCTTAAAGCCGCGCTGGTCAAGCATCACAAAGCATCGCGGGCTTCTGCGGGAGCGAGGACTTTGGCGAAGGAGCTGCAAGAGAAAGGGCATCGCATCGGCCGGTACTTGGCTCGCAGTTTGATGCGCGAAGCGGGGATCGCCAGCCGCCAGCGCCGACGCCATAAGTACAAATCGCCCGGTGTGGAAGCTTTGGTGGCACCGCACGTGCTCAAACGTAAGTTTGATGTCACGGCGGTCAATCAGGTGTGGTGTGGCGACGTGACGTACATCAAGGTCGGCAAGCGATGGCTGTATTTTGCTGCGATTCTGGATTTGTTCGCCCGTCGGATCGTGGGCTGGTCGTTTTCGATGATTTCCGATGCCACGCTGACCTGCGAGGCTTTGCGGATGGCGGTTGAGCTCAGAGGTCGTCCTAAAGAGGTGCTGTTTCATTCAGACCAAGGCTGTCAGTACACCAGTCATAAGTTCAGGAATGAGCTGCTGGAGCATGGCCTGCGGCAAAGCATGAGCCGTAAAGGCGAATGCTGGGATAACGCTCCGATGGAGCGCTTCTTCGGAAGTTTGAAATCAGAGTGGGTGCCCGAGACGGGTTACGCATCAGAACATGAGGCCCGAGCGGACGTGCAGCGTTATGTCTCGCGCTACAACATCACCAGGCCTCACAGTTACAACGATTACCGGTCTCCGGTCGTCAGGGAGAGACTGGCGGCGTGAACCTTAAATGGTGTCCAAGAATACTTGACCAGTTCATGCTCGCACCCAACAGCGCTCATTTTGCGATGACGACAAACCTCACTTTTGATCAGATGGCTGATCATCTGAGTATTGAGCTTTCTCCCTACAAGCGAGCCGAGCTGAATGATGCGTTGGGGAAGGAGCTGGCATCCATAGAGCCATACCCAGATGCACTCGAAGCGATTTCCAGGCTCCAGGAAGCCGGGGTCATGATTGGCATCTGTTCGAATCTGGCCCAGCCCTTCGGCCCTGTGATCAGGAAGGCCCTTCCGCATGTGCAGTGTCACGCGTTCAGTTACGAGCTTGGAGTTATGAAGCCCAATCCTGAGATCTATCTGGCCGTATGCCGAGAGATGGGCGTGGAGGCCGGTTATCGCTACGACGGAAAAGGGAGGGTGGTGATGATTGGTGATTCGAGAAAGTGTGACAGAGATGGCCCTGGCGGTGTGGGGATAATGGGGTACCACTTGGATCGGTCAGGTTTGGGACAGATCAGCGACCTCATGCAGTTCGCTAAACGGGTCATCGGGCACGACGGTGCTGGGTGAGTGGTAAGCATCCTAAATGGCGGCCAGGCGACTCATTCAAGGGATGGCTCAGGCAGCCGTTGAGCTCACCTAAATACCGGGAAGACCGTCCTTGGCACGTTGCTAATGAACCCCAAATTAGGGGGGGGGGTAGTGACCTTTTTAGAGTGCACCGAAATTCTATTTATTGGGGACAACGTCAGACAAATTTACGTTTCTGCGACATTTAATGTCACTTTAAGTTTTTTTTGCACCCCCCCCTCTTGAAAATTTTAAAGCGAGACGGAGCTCTTATATTTGAGAGCAAGGAAAAAGCTCGGTGGTGATGCTGCCGACGATTTCTGTTCAGGCGTGGTGACATGGCCACGCTTGATGCTTTTGATCTTCAAGGCTTTGGAGGTCTCTGGTGCCTTGCCTTGCCGACAGGCAAAGGGCGGCAGGGGAGGTCGGTATTTCGGCCAAAGGCCGCTGCTTTTGCTTTTGACTCCAAACAAGGAAACTGACTCACACAAAAATCCTGAGTAGGGTAGCTGCGTCTGAAATGTCACCCATGTCGTACAACACGGTTTTGGATGAGCTTGTCCCGGATTTTGCGCTAGCGACGCTCAAGAACCTTAAGTGGCTTCAGGCCCAGGCCTACTTCGATCCTTTCTAGGTTTGCGCCCGGAAAGAAGGGCCAACAATTCGAAGGCGGTATTACTGGGTGGGGTGATTGCGATGAGGAGGTTGGTTGGACGGCAATGTTGAGAAGCTTTTGTGGGAAAGGGCCGTGCAGGCTTATGGCGATTCAGTGGTGGACACGCTGAACCAAGACATCAATCAGATCAGCGATCTGAACGGCAAGAACATCGAGAATGCGAAGTCATCGTTGGCAGCTTGCGTAGCGCTGGATGAAGAGGCTATCCGGCTTCAGCGCCTTGTAGGTGGATTCAGGATTTAGGGAGGAACAATTGCCAATGTATCCGTACGGCATGAAATTTGAGGGAAGTGGTACTTGTCATGCCTGACTGACTACGTTTTGACAGCTGCCCATGTAAGGTGCAATTGTGCATCCTGCATGGGCAGTGAGCGGGTACTCTCGTATAGCGATATCTCAAAATGAATCATAGATATCGGCAAACATCTTCCCTAGCAGATATTTGTTGTGGTTGGCTCGATCAAATCTTAATAGTTCAGATTCATTAAATGAGAGTCCGAGCTGGGTGTTTATTTTGGCTTCTTCGAGATTTCTTTTCGCAATAAAGAAATCAATGGCTTCCATTAATAGGATGTCATAGCGCTCATTTATTATGAATGTCTTAAGAGAGTTCTGGGATTTTTCACACTCATCCGGGGCGCGCGCGACGATTTTTACACCATTGTCATCACCAGTTATTGCATCAGAAAGGCCAGCAGGGTTTCCGGAACTGACGAGTTGGAACTTGATTTGTTCGTCGTCAAATAGCGGATTCAGATGAGGATTTTTGAAGAAGTCTTTCTTCCCTTTCAAGCTGGAGTTGCAACTTGAGCAGCTCGGAACGAGATTGTATAAGGTTAATGCAAGGTGCGGGTATTCATCTTTATAGAAAAAGTGATCCAGCGTAGGTCGGAATGATCCTCCCTTGGTTTTTATGGTGAACGCATAAGCATGATTGCAATATGGACAGATTCTTGTCTTGGATTTCTTGCATAGCGCGTAGGCATTCCATTGTCCGTATTTGCTGATAAATTTTTCGTAATTAAATATTTGCTCAAGATCTTTTATGAGAAGTGCTTTTTGATCACCTAGTTCTTCAGAGTAGGATTCCAGGATTTCCATGCTTTTTAGAAGGTCTGAAAGCTTGGAAGAAGTTATGAGTTCTCTCGTGTTGCATACAAAGTAAAATGCCGGTTTTCTTGGGCCGCACTCTTCATGTTGAGCATCAATAAAGTCTTGAATGATTTTATTGAGGTATTTCTCGTGGTCTTTTTCTGCTGCTTTCCAGTTGTCACGTATGGCAGCTATCAATTTTCACCTCGGTGGCGATTTGCAATATGGTCTACTTCAGCCTTGATGATGGGGTTATCAATGCTTTCAATTACGAATTTGTCAATTTCGCTCGCGTGACCTGATTTTATCGATTCGACTGCCGACTTGATTTTTGCGGATGCAAACTCTCCAATGGTCTTGGCTCCGAATGACTGAGTAAGCAATGTGTGTAATGGGGCTGCAAATGCGCTGGGTGCATCAGTCTCACCAAGAGATTCCATTCGGCAAACGAATTGCTTAGGAATATCAGTTGCGAGTAGTGGTGAGTGGGTGGCAATGATCAATTGGAGAGATGAAATTCCTTCTCGGTATTTTAAGTTTGATAACATTCGATTTAGTTGCTCTATGTACTTGCGCTGCCATTCTAAATGCAAGAAGGCATCTCCTTCATCAATCAAGAGTAGAATTTTCTTCAACCCTTTTTTTGAATATGATGAAATTGTCTCTGAAATGAGTGCGAGTTGTGCGATTACAGCAAATTGCCCGGAGCTCATATTTTGGAAGCCGACATCGAAGAAACGCTCAAGATTTGACTGTTTCAGAATGGATGAGTCTTCATAAGGCTCTAGGGCGATTTCCGAATACGCCTGGCTGCCAAGTTTGGTATCGGCAGAGCGTTGTTTCATGAAGAATTCAAGGGATTCTATGTCGCTTAAAAACTCTGCTGTCCATTGGGTTTGAGCACCCAGGAACCACTGGTCACGTAATTCAAGGGAATCAAAAATTATAAAACGTATGTCCTTTTTATTTCTCCGGATGTCTTTGAGCAAATGGTTGATTACCGCAAGTAGGGCAAATAGATTGTGTTCGCTTGTAGCTCGCGACTTAAGTTGGCGGTAAAGCAAGCTTGCGGAATCTTCAATAACCTTCTTTTTTAATTTTTCTTTTTCTAGCTGGCGTTGCTCCTCAGCTTCCATTGACTCGATTGGGCTGACGGACTCTAATGTAGCGACCAATTTAACTGAGCGACTTTCGTCGAGAAGGTTAAATAAGTCGGGAAACATATCCATAAGTACAAAAGGGATATTCTCTTCATTCGGGTAATTTTGCACCATTAGAACGTCCACGAGGGATTTGCATACATCCCTCACATTGATTCTGCTTACAGCATATAATTTGGGGGAGATATCGAATTCTGCGAGAATATCTGTGTGATGGCGTAAGTCAAATGCCGAGAGTGATTCGCCCCATTTTGGTGATATGTCTACGAAATTTCTAGTTGCATGAGGGCGGCGGCCTGACTGTACTGGGGCGTAATAAATTACTCCCCACTTGCTGCGCATTTCTGCAAACGACAAGCTTTTTCCGTTGTCGAGGTGGATCTCGCTGGAGTAATGGTCTCTCTTTGCTGAGGGTAGGAACTTTCTGATTATTTTCCTGAATATAGATGTTTTGCCCGAGCCATTGTTGCCGATAATTAGCGATATTGAGTCGACGTCAAAAATATTAGGTGTGCCTTCAGTGGCAAGATTTAGGCTGATCACGTGGTCATCTACTTCGATCTTACTTATCATTTCCATGGGCTCATGTTTTATCGAAATCTATTGAGGACGGCTCGCGTAATTTACTCGTTTGTTACTAAAGCCTTGCTCTGTTTCTACTGGCGAAGGATTACTGGGATGACGATCAGATACAGGTGCATACACCTGTTAGTCGAAAGCACCTGGCTGGTCGACCTCATACCAAGGCATTAACCGATATCGGCCAGCAAATGGTCGAGCATCTTCTGCACTGAAACCGGTAGCTCCTCATCCCGGCAGCAGACGTACATCTGCCGGATGGCCCAGGCATCGCCGAGCGGCACAAGCCGAAGGTTCAGCTCCTGAGCGAAGGCTTCGGCGGCAATCTTGGGGAGGATGCCGATGCCCAGACCTGCCTCGATCATCTTGCAGATCGCTTCGAAGCTCTTCACCTGCACGCGTAATCGAAGCTTCTTGCCCTCGGCCTCCGCCGCCCCCTCCAGAAGCTTGAGCATCGCGGTGTTGCTCTCCAAAACCACAAGGTCTGAGTTAACCAGGTCAGAGAGGCTCAACCGACGCAGGCCCAGGGCAGCATGTTGCGGCATGATGCAGGATTCAAATGCCTTGTTACAGCTCTTATCCGAATTGCTGGGGATCGAGGGTAGGCACTGCCCTTCTTGGCTATCCCTGATTTAAAGCCCTGTTGTTGGCATCTTATGGGCGCTGGTTCTAATATGATGACGTTTTGCCATTGAGTCGGCGGAGTAGTGGCCTCCACCGTCACGGATGAAGCTCCTACAAGCTCAGCATGCTGACATCAGGATATCCCTGGGCAGGCGGTCAGGCTTCGGAGTGAATTAAGTCCCCACTGACATCGTGCTTGCGAAGGTACTGCGAGCATCGCTGCGGCGCCGGTCAGTGCCAGTAAGCATGGTCGGGTCAAGTCAAGGAGCAAGAGTTTGACGACTGTTAATGTCCAATTTCGCAGCGAGGAGGAAGACCGCCAGCTGCGAGAAGAGAACCCCGATACCCCTGAACTCTTCGCGTTTGACTGCGGCCAGCTACCTTTCGAGCGAATGGGGGACGCTCATTTTGAGTTGCTCCTGGCAGACCTCTACGCTGCGCGTGCGGACGATGGTTCGAAAGACTGGTATGACGAAGCCCGCCGGCTAAACGACGGTGCCGATCAAGGGCGTGATGTCATCTTGCTCGATGATTCAGCGCCGGTCGGCGTGATCCAGTGCAAGCGATACAACGGCATCGTTACCCTTGCCATGATCATTCAGGAGATCTGTAAATTCTTCCTCTACGCGACGATCAAGCCCGGCATCGCATCTGCGCCAGGTGAGCCATTCCGCTACTACGTCGCAGTATCTGACCGGGCGGCGGGCAAGCTCTTCGAGTTCATGACAGGAAAGGGGCGCAAACGCTTCGAAGATCTGCGGTCAGAATTTGAAGTGAAAGCATTGGCTGCCCGCAAAGGATCCGCGACCCTGAGGAAGCATGCAGCCCTGAAAAATCTCACACAGGCACAGCTGTGTGATTTGGTCTGGGCCAGGATCGACAATCTTCATACCGATCTTCACAAAAAAGACGACCTCTCCCGGCTGGTGGGCGCCTATCCGCACATCAAGTCGACCTACTTCAAGCTTGAGTCCGATTCGGCACAGATCGTAGGTGAGCTGAAAGCGTTCCTCCAATCACGGAATCTGATGGTGAGTCAGGAGGACGAGGAGCTCATTTCCGGAATCCGGACTGAATACATCAAGTTAAAGCTGGGTCAGAATCAGCGTTTCAATCTGGGGCTGTTGCAAGGCGCAGAGCTTCTGCCTTTCATGCGAACCATGCTCCTACCCAAGACAGGCACGCTGTTCAATAACTTTGGCTCGCTTCCCGTGATTTTTACCGCCGGAGCCGAGGCGGCAGATCCTGGCGATTGGGCAGAACTTCACCAGCTTGTCGAAACATACGATAGCCAAGCGGTCGTGTTCGTAGGTTGTGGTGGCGTGACTGGGGCTCAGCTTGCTGCCTGGAAAAATTCAGATGACATGATTTGGATTGATCCAGAGTGGGATCCGGCTCCGCTTCAGAACTACAGGGCCGGTTGGTGTTGGGTCAAAGATCCTACGCAGGGTATTTTTAACTGCTATGTGCTCGTGGAAAACGAGACAGGCCAGGCTGAGTACGGGCACGGTAAGGTGTCGCTGCGTCTAGCATTTGAAGACGTTGTCGTCTGGCCAACCTTGGGTAACGATTTTACGAACCCGATATCAAATGCCAGGTCTCAGTTGCGTCGAATAATGGCTAGCCAAAAAGAGGACAATTCGAAGCGGCCCAATCTTGTCCTTGCATCCATTAGAGTCACCAGCCTCGAAAAAGTATTGACCTCGGCATCAGATCACTATGGTCAGCGCATACACTCGACGATTGCCACGGCGATTGCCAACAGTAACCGTGTCGGAGCGTGTCCTACCGAGCTGTACAGTGCCACCGGCATCTTTCCAGCGATCGACGTCGAGTGCGCGACCCGACCAACCCCAGCAACCGTTAATCCCTCTGGACGTGTTATGCGTCGGAGCACCAGTGGTGCTCTTACGTTCACCCTCGACTGGAATGCAGATCTGACCCTGACTGCTGTAAAGGCGCATCGCTTGGTTGCGGGGGCCGTTACAGACGATATGCATCCGATGTCGCTTGAATTTCATGAGCTCTTCAATCGGTATCCTCCGTACCCAGGCTACCTGCCTGCTGTGAAAGCTGAGCTGGATCTGCTCGATACGTTGGTGCAAGGCGCGGGCCTGCCTGACTACTCGGGCTTCACCTACAGAACGTGGTTTGGTGTCAAAGCGGGGGAGGCTTTTCCACTGGAGACGCTCTGCGCATCTGGAGAGTGCGTCATGAGAACTGTCCAGGCGCTGAGCTACCTCAATGTACCGCCCGCCAGCCAGTGGGTCTGCTCGCCCGACCTGCAGGGACATATCCGGCATGACGACCCTGTGCATGGCGAGGTCAACCTCATGGCTTGGGCAAACAGGAACTATCCCGTCAGACAAATGGAAGGTGACCTGTTCGACTGGGCTCGACAGCCGATTGTGCATCCGAGCCTCATCGTCTTCGCGCAGGGTAGGGGGAATGTCGCGGACAAAAAGCCCAGCGATGGGCGTTACGATTACACCAGCCCGCCTGCCCCCAAGGGATCAATCACTGAACCCGCGATTGCAAGAAACGTTTATATGTTCAGTTTGGGCGATATTGAAGCGGTGTATGACGACCCTTCAGCTCCTTCACCCAATCAGTTCATGGAAGATATTTTTGTACGGAAGGGGAAGTTAGATGCTCAATGAATTGACTGAAATCATAGGGCGTCGAGCTGAGGATGCTGGCTTTTCCAGAGCCTCCACTCAGCAGTACTTATCGGGCACTAATCAGAACTGGCAGGATGGCGCGATAGGGAATGAGCTCGGGTATTGGGAGTCGTCCTTCGCCTCTATTTTACTGGTCAACATCACCACTGATACCGGTGTCGATGCAATGCGCCAGGCCAAAATTGCAGAGACGTTCTTGGATGCCGCGATTGTCCAGCGCGAGCGCTCAGGTCTCGTTATTGACGGCTACCTGGTGATCGCCGCTACCCAGGTCAATGATCAGTTCAAGGCGTTCATCCTGGATATCGAGAGAGATATCAGATTTGTCAGAAAGCATGTTGTTACCCTGGGTGATGAAGGTTGGGAGCGCTATGAGCGAATCACTCCGTTAGGCCTGGAGCGTATTGAAGATCAAGCGGACGCGGTAGTCTTTTCTTCCGAGAATACCGACTACCTCCAGCTGGTAGAGTTACTGGCGGAGATGGACAGTCAAGAGCTTGCCCAAATTCATGGTAAAGAATGGAATCTCAATGAATAACCTGCCCATCAAATTCCTTGCTGTTACCATCCAGAATTTTCGGGGCATTCCAGATGAGTTGGTGGTGCCGTTGGATGCACCTTTGACCGTTATCCATGCGGCCAACGGCACGGGTAAAAGCACCATTTGTTATGCCTTGGAGTGGTTGATTACCGGCAAGGTCGATGATCTGAACGGGGCGGCACTGGAATGCCAATGGGGTAGGGGGGCTACTACTGTCTCCGCAAAGTGTTTGATTGACGGAAAGCTTCACGTACTTACCCGAACTAATACCTCGCTGTGGATAACCCCCGACGGCGAGAAAAAGAAAAAAATTAACGATGAGTTTCTTCTGGGGATGCTCACGCCCACGTCGGTTTCGGGGAAAAGTACCATCGCATTGCGAAAGGCCAAGCGCGGATGGTTGCGCAATAGTCGGTGGCTCTATTCAAATTCGCTAGCCTTGTTGATTGATAATAATAAGGCCGACGAGCGGCAGCAGATTTTCGCTGACATACTTGGTTTTGGTCATCTCACCAGCACCTTGCGAGATCTGCGCGATTACAGGAAAGCACTTCCCAATACAAAAGGGCTGGCGGACAAAGTTTCTGGCGTGAATGCTGAAATTGAAACGCTTAAAGCATCCCTGGCTACCAGTTCCCCTGCCAAGGAGGCCGCGCTAGGTAGCCTTGATGCTATTTTCAAGGCGTTTCCACCAGCAGTCGAGGGAACCATTCTTGAGCGGCTAGAGGCAGCTCAGCTACGTGTTAACTCGTTCAGCCAGAAGCAGCAGCGAGAGATGGCAGTGCTGAACACTGTGTATCAGCAGTGGACGCCGTACCACGGTTCTTTGCAGCAAATTGCAACTCTTCGTCAGTCAGTTGATGCCCTGACGCAGGAGCAGAAAAAGGCGAGCGAAGATCACAGTGTTCGAGCATCAGAGTTGTCCGACGCCCAACAGAAAGTGTCTGACGCTCAGCGGTCGTTAAAATGGGCTGATGACAGCCTGGTAACCTTCCAGGGGTGGCAAACAGCGACTAGCGCTCAGGGTGTGGGAGGGTATTTTGAGCAGGCTGACCGAAGTCAAGCGGAACTTGAGGCGGCGGGTTTTGTAGAGCTGGGGTGGGATTCTGATCGGCAAGCGAAATGGAAAGAGGCAATTACTCTGCTATCCGCTAACTTCCAAAAAATCATGGAGCTTGAGCGTCAGAAAAATGCTCTGGTGGCGAATCCTGTAGCGCCTGCTACCGACTACGACGAAAAGGCACGCCTGGCTGATGCTGCAAAGAATAACCGCATCCGAGCAGAAGCAGACTTCGACGCTTATACTAACGTTTTGGGTAAGATAAAAGTTATGGGCAATGAATTTGCCCATACTCATGATGACCCTCACTGTCCGCTCTGTAACTATAATTGGCCCACCACAGCTATACTCCGGGAAGAAATATCCTCGAATATGGAAGTGCTTGCGCCGGCTCTTCAGGCTGCTTCAAGTGCACTGACGTTGGCTCGTCAAAATGAGCAGGATGCCATTAAAGCCCTGGCGTTAGCTACGTCGCAGAAATCCGCGTATGACACTTATTTGGCTCGATCTAATTCTGTGAATCAAGAGCTGCAGTCGTTTGCAATCAGGAGTACGTACTTCGAAACGATGAATGTTCAAGACTTCTCCGGAATGAACATGGACGGCCTTGCCAATATGAATCGCAGGGTGACCTCTGCAATTCAAATCATCGGGGTTTTGGCAACGCTTGCTGAGGTAGAGAAGTTTTTCGGTATTACTCCGGTGAACGGTGCGACAACACGGGTTGCGACCGCCGTCGATCGTTTGCGAAGCTACAAGAAACATTTTCAGGATCAATTCGACCAATACGAGCCGGCGAGAGCTCGCCTCGTTCTGGCTGTACAAGGGCTTTTACAAGCCGTGCAGTCCAAGGCGGGCGAGATCGCTGGTCTCAACGCGAACATCGCTGCGGCGGTAGAGATCACCAGCAGCTTCGACTCCCATTGGCGTGAGCTTTTTGGTGATCAAACCGTGTCAGTAGAGTCCTACGACATTATGCGTCAGCGGCTGGGTCAGCGAGGAATTGATGTAACGACATACACCAGCATGCTTGATCAATGCAAAGCTGTGGTGAGTGTTGATACCGACTCGGCAAAGCTGAAAAAGCTTGAGCAGGAACTGCTTGAGTTGACCAGCAAGCTGAGAATCGGCACAGGCTACATTGCTGATGCAGACCTGGCGATTGAGCAGTATGCCTTGCATGTGAAAGACTTCACCGCCTCCAGCCTCAAGCCCCTGCTGAGTCCTGCAGCTGAGCTGTTTTCCAGGATGCATGCCAACGAGGTCTATAAAGGCCTGGGCGTTTCAGAAGGCGAAGACGCATTGAAATGGACAGTCTTCGCCGAGGGCCATGAGCCTGCATTGGACGCAGAAGGGAAGCTTAGCCAAGGCCAGCGCCAGGATCTGGCATTGTCGCTATACCTAGCCAGGGCTCGGAATACCGGGGGAAGCTTCTTCCTAGATGAGCCAATCGCGCATTTGGATGACCTGAATCGCGTGGCAATGCTGGACATTTTCCGGCTGGTGGCCACCTCGATGCCGGACATGAACTTGATCTTGACCACTGCCAGTGATTCGCTGGCCCGGCACATGGCTCAGAAGTTTTCTAGCATCACCGACCGGCACCTGTTGAACATGATTCATTTGGAGGGAAACCCCCGCACGGGAGTCAAGATGACTGTTCAGCGCAATGCAGTCTCATCCGGCCAGCCCGGCCAGCCCGGTTAAGCTCACGTGAGGTGATGGGCTGCTTGTTGCGCCCATTCCCTCACAGTGTCGCGTCCATGCCATTGAACAAGCGATCCGCTTCCACCTGGGGCAGTGCCTGTGCGGTCTCTGTCATGACTCTAGGCGATGCCCTAGGAATAAATCTCGTCCCCAAAAGGATTTCAGTATGTGGGAAAAGCATCCGGATACTTGTGCATTAGTTCTCGATTCCCTGAATGAGCGGATCCTTGAGTTTCGTAAGTCAATGCTCATCAATCAGATTAGTCGTGATGCGGATAAAATAGCTAAAAGTTTTGATGCATTGCATTCAGATGTTCTTGGAAAGTTAAGTGTACAGTTTTCCCACTGTTCAGCCATTATCGCGACTGGGCTGATTAAGATCGAGCAGGAGGAAGATGATCTGAGAATGGCGTGCGCTGAGCTACTTTACAACGCGCTGAACTCCATGGCTGCCGCAGCCTATCTGCTTCGAGGCGGATTCGTTCTACAGCCAGGGCCGGTCATCCGCTCCGCCATTGAGTCCATGGCGATGGCACTGTACCTGATGCAGTTTCAGGAAGATCTCCAGAAGCACAGAGAGCACAAGTTTGATTCCACGCGGGCCATCTCCAGCGCAAAGCGTGTATTTCCACCTTTCGGCCAATTGTACGGACTTTTAAGCCGAGAATTTACCCATGTAGGCTCTCTGCATAAGCAGCTCACACCGATTCGTGAATACACTGGCACCGAAGAATCCTTGACGCTGAACGTTCAGTTCCTGACCTCGGGAATATGGATGTGCTATGTCTCGTGCGAGCTTGTTTTCCTGGATCTGGTCGGTCAGCCAAGATACTGGCGTGAGATACCTGTAGAGGATGAAAGACACAGGGCCTATTCTTTCGAGCCAAGTGAGGAGGAGATGACTTGGATGGCTGATTTCTTGGGGCTGGACAACCCCTACTTAGTGAAAAATAAACTGGGATAGATGCACGCGTTGGGAGGCCGCCTCTGGTTAGCCAGGGCAGCCTTGGTCTGATTCCATTCGTATGGAATAGCGTGTGGGATTGAATGCAGCTAGGTACGAATAACCGTTATCACTCCACTAGGGGCGTTGACCAACGGGTGACTTCCCAGATATGAGATATCTTAAATTTAGGCATTATATAATATCATTTATGTCCCAGTTTCAAACACTGCTGCGATTTCTCTATCAATCTCTTCCACACTCGGAAGGTCTATCATTAAGCTCTGGCAGTCAATAGTTCGAAGGCGATTCAATAGGCCTAGGGTTTTGAGATTCCCCGCTCCAACAATCTTTTCATCGCTCCCAGCAAGCAAGTAGAAAAGTATTACCACTTCGTAGCGCGTAAGTTGTGATTGGGCATACTGCGCGTATTGAAGTGAGTTTTTGCTCGTCCTACATATGTTCGCAATATATAGGATGGTGCTTAAGTAGCCATCCAAAAATTCACCGTGTTCAGCCAGGATTCTCTGGAGTGCGGCTGTGTAGTGGCGTTGGCGAGACTTAAATGAAATTTTGTAAAAGTTGACGCTGCCTGTCGCCCGCAATGCCTCTCTTACTGATTGACTCTCTTCGCCGCGAGATCCTATATAGTCTTTTAGTCGCTCCCAGCGCTCATTAAAGTGCCCTTGTGACGTAATGTCAGCAATAAAGGCAGCGCGATCCTCTTCGAACGTCTCGATCCAGGACGGCCCATTAATTGCAGCGAATAATTTTGTATAGTGAACATTCGCTACTTTTTCCGGCTCTGTGCAGAAAAGCATACGACCAATTTCGACTGCCTCGCCAGAAAGCTCCTTGTAAAATTCATCTACAATATACTTAAGGCTCTTATGGGCTGAGAATTCTTTGCCTCCTGTGGAGATTGAGCTGTTTTGGATTCTGTACTGCAGGGAATCAAATAATTTGTAGAAGATGCTGTCTTCATTTTGGCGTCTGAATTGAGCTTGAGTGAGGTATGTTGTATAAGCCAGTACAAGAAGTGCAAGGCTTCCATATATGCCACTAAAATACGAACCAGCCTCTCCCCAGCGCCCATGCTGATCTGTTAAGCCGCCGTGGAATTTCGAAAGATAAAGGATTGCCGGGGCTAGAACAATTACAGCTAGAGAAAATGCAATTATTTTGTTTTTCAATTTTGTGAGTTCGCTATGGGTGTTAATTTAATCTTAACGATTAATGTAGGCGTTGGGAGTATTGCCTTATTGAGCTAAAGTACCCCCCGGCTATGTTTCCAATAGGCATGTTTCTACGCCTATCGAGTTTTGCTGGATGCACCGCATGAGATGCTATATCAAAGATCAAGGCACGGGGCAGATGCTGGGCGATGACCGTTCGTCACGATCCCAATACGACACCTATTTTAATGCCCAATCAGTCATTCAGCCCTGATAATGCTCATAGGCCCCGTCGCTCGGGTTATGTGAGCTCCCAATAACCTTCGTCTCGCTTAGTGATGCCTGCACGCTGGTCAGGTTTGTGGCGGTGCCTGACGACGTAGAACAAGTCACGGAATACCTTCGACACATCGGCGATGTAGCTGTGGCCTAAGCCGAACATGTCTTTACCCGCTACAGATACATCCACGGTGGACAGAGAGCTCATGACCAGTGGCGGATTGGCGTCCCCTGCCCGGGGATAACTGTGAACGAATCTGGACACTGCAATCGCTCTATCATGCCGCGAGGCGTAGAGCGTTACTTGTTCAAAGGTATCGAAGACCTGTCCAATTTGTTTGAACCGGCTGGTGTCCACGTCTGGCGCCGCCAAGATGATTTGATGGATAGAGGTCGTGCCAGGCTTGTGCTTCCAGTTTTCCAGAACCGACAGGAGCGCTCTATTGCCCATGCTATGTGCCACGATGTGCAGGGCTGACAACCCCAGCTGCTCTGTCACATGAGTCAAATACTGCCTGAGATTGGCTGCTGACCAATCTACAGTCGCTTCATCGGCGGGGTAGCCCCCTGGCGTACCCAGTGACGCCCAGGAGAAGCACAGCATCAGGCCTGGGAATTTCAGGTCGTGGCAGAGCTGTGCTGCACGCCACAGCGCAGCATCGAAGCCGACGTTATAGCCGTGGATGAAGAGCAGGCCCTCTTTCTTCGAGGGATCCTGACCTATTCCTTGATGGCTCAGATATTCCTTGGCGCTTGTGAACCACGCATCTAAAGCCAGGAGCGCATTACTGTGGACGACGATGTGCTTGTTGGGATTGCCCTTTGTCTGGGTAGGCCACAGCCAGGGTCGTTCAAGCTTACCCTCACGATGTATATGAGGGATAGAGACCTCAGCAACGCCGTAGGCGATTGTGC
This sequence comes from Pseudomonas sp. FBCC-B545, assembly GCF_059134095.1. Classification (NCBI taxonomy): domain Bacteria; kingdom Pseudomonadati; phylum Pseudomonadota; class Gammaproteobacteria; order Pseudomonadales; family Pseudomonadaceae; genus Pseudomonas; species Pseudomonas sp. FBCC-B545. The sequence goes on from NZ_CP101441.1 coordinate 1,568,451, forward strand.
CTCCGCTTCTGAACCCACCAAATTTCACTGTGCGGCTAGGCTCCTGCAGACGATCCGTCCCGTAAAAGATTGGATAGGTCGTGTAAATCTGTTCTACAGGTTTCCGGCTATAGCAAACTTCGGAGCTGTAGTCATACAGCAAGTCGTCAGGGGCCTCTCTAGAGAATATCCCGTATTCTTGGGGCGGGTGAAGCTCCTGTGGAATATCGACCGCTTCCTCTAAAGCTCTCTTGTAATCAGTATTTTTGACTACCGACAAAATGCTAGCTCCGCTGGGCACCCGGGCGCTCAGAAATGCCTCTACATCAACGGCCCTTTGTCCCAGGCTGATGTCATCAACTCGTTTCAGAAGATCTTTAAAGGTGTCGATTGCGTATCGCCCCGTGATACGGGCCTGAAGCACCTCAATCAAGGTATCAGGTGGACTGTTTCTCCAGCAGAAAAACAGCGTACTTGAGCTGATCACCCGATGGCTGGAAGACCCCGCTATAGCGTTCATACGAAGGATCGCGAGTGCAATTTTGAGCTCGTGCAAAGTCCGTTTTGGCTGTTCCATGATCCAAGCCCTCGTGAGCGAAACGAGCACTGTAAGGTGCAGTTCTTACGGTTGGCAACCCAGCTCCAGGCAGACCTAGATAGATCACGCGAACTGGGCTTCCCTTGCGCAGCGCCAAGACGCTCTGCAGCACTCCAGCCTCCCTATACCCGCGCCCGCAACATCTGGCTGACGGGTTCCCGATTTCCCTCTCTCAGAGAAGCCATCCTCATAGATCCCTTTGTTGCTGGCTAGGATACTAAGAGAATGGCTTGTCTAAAGTGTGCTCAGATGTGTGGGTCTCTGATCTATGAGGGCAGGTACTCCATAGAGCAGAAGTAGCTAGTGCACTGTTCTATCAAGTTGTGCGAATTTAATTTTTAATGATTTTAGGGATTCCTGCATGCCCCATTCGTTATACAATTTTTCAGCCTGCTCATAGTGCTGTTGAGCAAGCAGGTCATCGCCCAGTTCTTTACAGACAAGCGCGGAGCTAGCTAGGACATTCGCTCGAAGCTTCGGATATACGTTGTTCTCCCGCTCAAGAGCTAGCTCAAAGTTGGCTTTGGCGGAAGCGAGATCGCCTTCGTCTTTGTCCACGAGGCCGATATTTAAAAGTGCTGCAGCTTGTGACCGTCTATCGTCTTCCTGGATGGATAGGTCATAGGCTTTTTTATTGTACTCGCGTGATTTTGGCAGGTTTTTGAGCCTCTGGTAGATGTTTGCACTATTGCCATAGTGCTTCAGCAAACTTTTTGAATCTTCCATCATTTCTGCTAGGTCGATGGCCTGGCCCAAGATGTCCAATGCTTGACTAAGTAGGCTCTCGTCATTGGAGATTTCGGCCATATGCTTCAGGCGAATAGCAAGATTTGTCAACAAATTGGATTTTATGTAGCGCAGCTCTTTCTTTTCAATGTCGCTGTTTGAGTTGTTCAACATCTCGTCCAATAACGACTTGGCCTCGTAGAAATATTTTCCAGATAGCTCCGTGTTTTCTAGGTTTTGATAGCAGCTGCCCAGTCCATTTAAGTGTTTGATTCTACCGATCTTGTGGTCAATGCTGTCGGATATCGCAAGTGCTTCTTTAAAGGCTTTAATACATTCGGGGAATCGCGCATTGTTCTTGTAAAGAAACCCAAGGTTGCCAAGTACCGCCTCTCGCTCTTTAGGTGTAATGTTTTTTTTGTTCAGACAGTCTTTGAATACCTTCTCGGCCTCTGGCAGTCTTCCTCGGTGCATTAGGCCAATTGCATAAAGGTTAGCCTCTTTGACGCTGTCAGGATCTAGGGTGGCCGCATGGGCGTAATAGATGTCGGCTTGGTCGGAGTTTAACAGAGTGTAGAGATTTGCAATATCAACGAAATCCTGCGCTGCCATGGTCTTACTGGCTTTGGCCAAGCTGTCCAGCAGCTCCTTGGCCTGGCTTATTTCGTTTTTTTCGATCAAAAGAATGACTTGGGTTTTGATTGTCTCGCCTGTTTCAAAAGAACGACCTAGGAGTTTCTCTAGCGTCTCCCCAATGACGGAGTTGTCAAATTTTGACAGCCAGCTACTCATGGCTGTAGCGGCTTTGATAATGCGTTTAGGTATTTCGGAGAAATGCTTGACTACAATGTCGCGCATCAATCTCAGGTCATCAGTTCCTGTAGACAAACCTTGTGTCTTGCGTAACACTGAGTTGAAGTCCAAGATGTTTTGGGTCGTAAACTTTACGCCTGGGCATTCGACTTTAATATTGCCGGGTCTGGCCTGGTTTAGCTTTAAGGAGAAAAAGAATAGCTCGTCAATTTTTTCGCGATTTTCGCTTTCGATCAAGCCACTTATCGTAGATTTGATTTTGCTCGAATCTATTCGAGAGCTAACTTGTACGCCTATTCGGTTGTCCGTGTCCAATAAGTCAATGGATTTGGTGTTTGGGGATATGTGGTTGATATTTGCCAGATTCCATTTGTGAGATGCATTCAGAATGCTAGCAACAAAGTCTTCGCTTATGATGTTCACGTCAACTAGTCCAGAAGTTGAGCTGGTTTCTATAAAAAGTTGGAGGAATGAAAAATGAGAGGTAATCTCTTCAATCAAAGCTTTTCTTTCCAGCATTTTCGATCCTTGAGTATTGGTGTCGTTGAAAAGCGAGAATAGCGATCCTACAAGCATTCGCCATCAAAAGGCCATCACTTCTCCCCAGCACATTTGCTCGATTCATTCGCACTCAAAAGCAGAGCTACACCTGCTGCCGGGGAGGATGGCTTCGCTCAAGGGGGGGCTGAGCGTCTTGGGTTTGAACGCTCGCACATCGAACCGCTGGTTTGTGGTTGGGGCACGGGTGGAAGATGGCAGCTCGCGTTTGATCGATATCGGGACTGGAAGTGGTCAGTCGTAGAAGCTCGTGGTTGCCGATGAGAACCTCACTCTGCCTAGTAGAAGGATCCTAGGAGGTCAAGGGAACCAAGAGTCCGGGGAGCTTGGGCCTGGAGTGAAGGCCATCACCGCCTCGAAATATCAACGAGCTCGAACTGGTCGAGCTCATCGCGACGATACCGACGGCTGAAGCATTTGGACTTAGATGCATTCCACCTGGCCGCACACATCTTTGACCTCAATGTTCAAGCAACCATCAGCGTGGTTTAGCTGGAAGCAGGGGGCCGTCGCGAATGGCCAGGTGTCGGTTCACAAGACCCTGTTTACGCAGCCCTGCCTCCTTGCTCGGCTCCATCCTCAACCAACTTGTTCCGGTCAATCGGGCGCAGATTTTTTATGAAGCTGGATACAGAATGTTCAGGCGCCCGGATCAGATCCAGCGCGTGGCCTTTGTGAGCGAACATGAGGACGCGGGCCATGCTCACGTAGAATTTGTACGTAGTGGCGACATCTTCATGCCCCATCTGGCTGGTTAGCGCTTGGGCCGCAGCCAGGTAGAGCACCTCCAGATTCTCCGTCATCAATCGGTCGCCGAAGAAGGCTATGAGGTACTGAGTTGGCCACCAGTGCCTGCTCTGGTAGAAATTGATGTGAGACCTGAAATTGCTGTCGATCTTCGCCGCGTCGTTCTTCGCATCGTGCGTTCGAGACGAAATCCGGTCGACGTCGACCGGTATCCCCCGGGAGGTCAGAAACAATACATCGGGCGGACAGTCATGTTTGAATCGCTTTTTGTAAAGCTGTCTACGAATGCCATAGTGGGGAATGATGTAGTTCTCTTCGAGAGCTTTAAGATCATCCATGTGTATGGTGATCTCACGATCCTTGCCTCCCTTGCTGTTGTAAACCGTGTACTGCGTGGTCACATCTCCCTTCTTCATATTCGAATACGGCATGATGTGCTTGTTCGCGGCATTGCCCAGATACGGGAACCTGACCAAGTCCATAGGCCGCATCGCGGTACCTAACGCGAGAAGAAAAATCGACGCATACACAGGATCTGAATACGATTGTAGGAGCAGCTTGATTTCATCGTCAGTGATCAAAAAATCATACTTTTTCTGCCGACTTTGTTTATCCAAGACCCGGATGTTTTTCGCGCTGATCCTCGACGTACCAATCCGATCGATGTAGCTGAGCATGCGCCCACTGCGGAAATTCGCCCGCCAGGTTCTGGTCTGCACATTGACGTTAGTCACATAACCATGTTCGTTCAGCCACCTGAAGAAAATCAGCAGTACTTTCGCGTCTTCGAAGATGGTCTCTGACGACGGCTTCGGGGAATTCCTTTTGAGCCGCTCAAGCTGCCGTTGTACCTGCCATCGGCAGATGTCTTTGTTGTCCGCCAAAGCATGGTAATAACCCAGATCCACGTTCTTCATTTTCGGTTGTGTCGACAGAAACCGGTAGAACATGGAAATAAGGGTGGCATGGCGTGTTGATGACGCCGTCGACGAACGAGTATGCTTGTACAGGAACAGGTTAGGGTGGCTCAAAAGAACCTGTTTATTCTTCTGATGGGCGATGAGAACACAGTGGGTGACCTGCATTCCCAGCTCCAGGCTGTTGTAGGTGACCTGCTGTGTCGTGATACGCAGGCCAGCAGAAGCTTTAGTCGGATTTGTTTTATCACTCACGATCAGTCTCCTACCTGTACTTTGAAAGAGACGATTTCGTCTAAGCCCCAGGTCATGCTGGGTGTGTCAGCACTATCGGCAGCCCGGATCTCCTGCTCGGGCAAAGCGTTGCGCTGATAAATGAACACTCTTTGCGCTTTACGCTCAGTGTCCAGCGGCATGTAGGGGACATGCAGCGATTTCTTGAAGGTGGAAGGTATGTGCTTGATGAAGTTGTTGATCTCCGCTCGGGAGAATAAGGGCAGGCGGATGATCAGGCAGGTCTCGTCCGGCAAGGTTGTATACCGCTCGGCGAACTTGTTGAACCTGGAAACGTACCTGTCTGCAAACAGCACCACATGGACATCGGGCATGGATGTGAACCGAGCAAATTTTTCCCTGATGGCTATGAGCTCTGCCTCCTTCGCATCCTCGAAATCATCCAGGCTCTTCGTGCGTTGGTAATGGATGCACAGCTGCTCGATGTCGACATCGTAGATGATCTTGTCCCGGCTCGATGCGCTCTCCAGCGGTGCTTCCCGCTGGAAGGATGTAGCAAGCTTGAGCTCCAGTAGGGCGTTTTTCTTCGTGAGCTCGACCGCGTGCAGGGTTTGTTTCTCCAAAGACTTACGCAACTGATTGCTTTCGAACATGGCGATGTCGTCGTTCATCAGCGTACTGACATGGCTGTTGATGGCCTTGGCAATCTCCTTGTCTCGCTCCACAAGAACCTGATCAAGACGTGCCTTCCATTTCGCGTCAGTGGCATTGATGGTGGCCTGGGTTTCCACCTTCGCCTTGGCCGCCGTGCCATCCACAAGCTCAGTCACATCCTTCTTGCCAGCGATATACGGCTTGAACTCGGAGTAGTAGCGATCCAAAGCTTGACGCGTAATGCCAGCGCGCTTAGCTACATCCTTCAGCTTGAGTTTGTGGATAGCTCCGGACGTGTAATGCGAGACGATGATGTCCTTGATGACCTGGCGGCGGTCGGCTTGAGCAGCAGCCTGTGCCAACAGAGCGTCTGCGCTACAGTCCTCTGGTACTGCTTGTACTGGGATATCGGCGTCGTTATGAACCTGCTTGACCTTAGACATGGCGCACCTCGATGTGCGTCGACGCTGAATGTCCGGTGCTGATGAGGTTATTCAGGTGACCTTCGCTCGTCGCAATACGACGCAGCAGCTCGGACTCCACTTTGGGTACGAGTTTCCCACGAGCGTTATCAAGTACCGCCTCGTAGAACTGGATGTTGTCAGTCAGGGCTTGCTTCGCTGAGCCCAGCATGACGATCTTTTTGCATTCCAGCTTGCAGTTGCCAGGGTCTGGCATGATCAAGCCCTCGTCGAACTGTCTGCCTTCCAGGCAAGGGGGCAGGTTCGACGGGGTGAAGCGCTCTCCGGAGAGGCAATACGTGCCCAAGGCGGTACGGCGGATGAAGAGAGGCTCGCCAGCCTTCAGCAGGTGGCTGACATACGAGACGATAGTCACTTTGAACTGCTGGCCTGCAAACTCATCTGGACGCTTGAGGATTTGCTTGTAGATACGCTGCGCAGCGGCCCCTGAATGGCCAAGCCGTAGGCCGGCAACGATGTCGTGAAATTCCCGGGCGTAGTTCTGCTCAATCGCCAGGGCGACGCTGCGCACCATGAGTGGATTTCGGGCAATGTACCGAAGCGTCATCGCATAGCTTTTGTGCCCGAACAACGCACGGATGATGTCGATGTTGCGTTCATCCCGGTTGATTAGGATCTCAGCAATTGTCTTTCTGAACCTGTGGCAATGCAGACGCTCGATGGGTAACGCATTTTTGAGCTGCTCAATCACCGAAGTGATCTGAGAGGGGGTGGCCCTGTTAACGACCTTGGTTGAGCGCATAGGCTGAAACAACCAGCCTTCCTTCACAAATGGAGGAATCGATCGCAACTGCTCATACTTGCGGATCATGTCTCCGACAAAACGGGGTAGGGGAAGGATGTCCTCTTCACCGTGCTTCGGACTGGCAGCGGTCTTCCAGCGAGTGATTTTCAGCCAGTAGTCGCCGTTATGATCTGTCGTAACATGAGAGAAATGCATCGCTGCCAATTCACCCTTGCGCGCACCGGTCACCAGAGCGACGAGGATGAAGATCGAGTTGCGAATGCCATCCAGAACCTTGCCGTAGCCAGTCACCCAGCTATAGGTAAGGTGCGGCAGGTCGTCCTTGTAATGTTCGTGCACCTTGGGCGACATCACTGTTTTTCCATCGACTTCGATGTAGCACAGAGATTCCAGCTCCGGCAGACGCTCCCGTCGAGTAACCACTAGGTCTTTGAGGAACGCAAACTTGCTTTCCACTAAATAATCTTTGAGCGCCTCCGCCTTCGGCATGACGCGTTCAAGCCAGAAGAAGGCGTATTCCATGAGAATCTCCAGATCCTCTTCCGAATACGCGATCCAGCTTTCGATTGCGCCGTTGAAGCGATTCTGTACCACTTCCTTTCGGCGCTCTGGGATGTCGATGTACTCTGATGAAACATCCAGCCGAAGCGCTTCTGGGAGCAGCTTCTGTTCGGATAACCTGGCCCAGAAGCGCAGATGCTTGAAAAGCGCGAAATAGTGATGCTTCGCCGTGCTGGCTTTGGCACGCTCAAACGCCTGGTTGATCATCGGCATCGAGATCAGGGCAATATGCTGAGGCTCGGCAGTGAGGCCGTTGTCTTCGAAGATGTACTGCTCGACGATCGCGTACTCGTTGCCAAAGGCCTTAGTCGTGGTGTTCGAGCGGATGTAACTAAACGGTGAAAACGCTGGGACTGTGTGATACGTCAGCGCGCGTTTGAGGTCATTAGAGCCCGGGAGTTCGCGATCAAACCGGATGTTGTTCGGATGCGCGTGAGGCCCGTGGGGCAATGACCACATGGTATCCCCGTAGCGAACACCGTTGCTAACCGGGAAGTCCTCGCCCATCTGGGCGATCTTGTTGGCCAATGACATCGATGGCTGTGACGCCTTGGACGTCAGCTCCTCTTGAAGTGCGTCAAGCTCCTCCAGAAGGGCCTCCGAGTAGTCTTCATCGATGTCATCCAGGATCGCTTGAGCGTCTGCATCGATAATATTTTGGGCGGCCTCGGTGTCTTCGGCTGCATCGGTGTCGTGGCCGGATTTGTCGCGTGCTTGCTTCGGCTGCCCAGGTTTTTTGGCTTTGGCTTTGGCTTCTGCTTTTGCTTCTGGTTGAGCGCGTTCCTGGCTGACCTCGGCAGTGGTCGCTGGCTGGCTTTGCTCGTCTTCGATCAGGGTGCCGTCAGACTGAATCGAGAAGGAGGTCAGATTTTTATTAGGCATTGTGCACTTCACTTTCAAAGATGATTTCCAACAGATCGAGGTCGCGCGGGAGCAGCGGGCCATTGTTACGGCGGTAGCGAGCGGCTTGCTTGATCTCGTCGTAGTCACCCCATTCGTCGAGGATGAACCTGATAGCTTCTTGCTCTTTCACAAACCGAGAAGAGAATCCGCCGGCGCCAGATTCCAGCAGCTCGCTCAGGTGCGCATCACGCTCCATCAGGTACGGCAGGGAGTCCTGGAAAATCCGAAGTTGAGAGCAGAAAATGCACTCCTTGATCTTCCAGCACTTCTTGCCGGTCGTGGCAATGATCTCGGAGCCGACCCAATTCGGCTTGGTTTGATCCGCGCAGCCCCACATCGCCTTGAGCTGACCCGGGATATGGAAAACCTTCCACATGGCTGCGGCCAGCGCTTGGGCATGCTTGCTGAGCATCCCTTTGAATCTGCGGGCTCGCAGCAGCTCGATGATGGCTTCCAGCTCACTACGCAAGCGCTGCAGGCGTTCCTGGTGAGCGACTGCAGAGTTGTCATAGAACATATCCGTCGTGTCCCGACTTTCATGGCCCATAGTCATGGATAGCAGGGCAATGGGGTTGTCCCGCTTCTTATAAAGCAGCCAGGTGGGGCGCAGGCGTCGAGTCAATTCACTGGCGCTCGTCAGTCTCTTGCCGTTCTCCACGACTTCGTACTGCTGAAGGAAATGTTGCACACAGACGCGGAACGTCTTGGGATGAGCGATTGAGGTCAGGCGGCCACCCCGGCTCCAGTCCTCTCGCAGGCGCAAGCAGAGGAACAGCGGATTCATCTGGTCTTCCGTCATGTCCACTGGGATCTGATCGATCGGGTAGGGGGACAAGGGAGCAGCCAAGTGTTTGGCCAGCCGGATCAGGTTGTAGAACGAGTAAGGATCATCGCCACTTGTGGGGATTTCAATGCGTTTAGCTGAGAAGTAAGGCTTGTCATTCCCCTGTGAACGCGTCTTCTCCGCGAAGACGACCTTCACTGCTTCATCAATGGTGCCGGTCAGGAGGTGCTCGAAATTGTCCTTATCCAGCGAGAGGGCTGTCTCTTTGTTCCACCCCGATTGGAACATCATGAAGAGCAGGATGGCGGTCATGTCGACAACTGTCGGGTAGTAGAAGCCAAGCACTTCGTCGACCATCGGCAGCTTGGCATCACGGTTCGCTGAGCTGAACCGGTGCAGAAGGATCTTGATAACATCCTGACACCCCGCCTCAATCGAGAGCAGGTTCACTCTGCGCAGCTCGTTGTAGAGGTAATCCAAGGACATTTCGAACGGATAGCCATGGGCTAGGAAGGTCTTGATTACGCGGTGATAGTCAGGCTGCCAGACGCTCATGGGGACGCCAGCGAGTGGGTCTTCGCTAGTGTCAAACTCGGGAAGGCTATGCACTTGTTGCTGGTAGATCGCCTTGAGTTCTTGCATCGCCGTGTCTGGAGTATTCGCAAGCTGGCGCAGCTCTGGATCCGTGCATTCAGCGAGCCGCTTCAGCCACACCTGTCTCCTTGGCTTGCCGTTATTCATCTGCTGATGGTGATAGGACTGCAGCATTCTGACACGAGTCCGAACTGGCGTGAGTTGGTTGTTGATCTCCTCGGCGGTATACAGCTGAGCGCTCTTCACCTCTTCGCGGAATAACAACTTGTCCCAGAGGACGTTGACGTGCGCAGTCAGTGCCTCCTCCAAGGAATTGAGGCCCTCGGCGGACAAAGGCGGGTTCTTGCCCGTCTTGGGCGGCAGGGGCACGATCGGCAGCGTCAGCAGCGGAAGCTTTCCGGTTTCTTCCGCTACGAGTTTGACTGCTGATTTGAAGATTTCCGGCTTAGCGGGCGTGTCGCCTAGGTCATAGACGTACTCGATGTAGCGGTTGAAGATCTCTGCGTTGATGTCCGTGTACATCTTGATGTGCAGAGGTTCAGGGTTGTTCGAGTTGTGAAGGTGCGCGAAGTCCACAAAGAGGCCGATGGCATCGCGTAGCAGGTAAGCTCGTGCGTGGTTTCTGGCAGGGCAATAAAGAAGGAACAACCAATGGAGGCATGCGCAGACGTTGCTGGTCGGATTGTAGTTCGGGTTGCTCAGGTATGAGCACGCCACCTTCCGGCCAGTGGAGGTCACTACTTCGGTAATGCTGTGGTCGAAGGCAGACATCAGTTGCGGCCTCCGGTGGTGCCGGTTTCTGAGTTGGCCTCTGTGTTGTTTTTTGTGGGCGACTGGCGCTGGACGTGGGATTGCCAGGCCTCCGCTACACGGGCCTTGAGGTCTTCCAGGGTGCCATCGTTGATTAGATGCACATCACCAGGTGCCTGGGCGACCCCGAGCTCTGAGGAGTGGGCATTGATCTTCTGCAGATTCGGTCTGGTGATGTGCCAGATCTCTCCGTTATGCGCCCGGAGAAACGCAGCTTCGTTCTCAAAGCGGATGTCCTTGAAGATGATTGTTCTCGCGTTAGCCGGGATCTGTCCGCGCGGGGTCGGTTTGCTGACAGGGCGGTGGCTGCGCAGGGCATCAAAGTCCGGGTACAGGTCGTAAGCGTGACGTTTAAGCAGCGCTACGGCATCGGCAGGGGAGAGGCCCCAGTAGCTGTCGAGAGTCGTGTAGGAACCTGAGTTCCAGATCTGGTCGTCGCTGAAATCGAAAATCGCCTGAGCTGCCAGCAGGAACGGAGCGTCCGGGACGCTGAGATTTGCGGGTGTTGCAGGGGGTTTTGGGCGCTCTGGGGGATTGATCTCCCTTGCAGCTCTCATTAGCCAATGGTCTGCGTTATGATGGCGCATCCATTCAGTACCCACCGTTTGAAAGAACTCGCGAGGCGAACGGCCCCAGAGCTCGATGGTTTCTTCCTTAATGTCGTCCTGCCACGCCTCTGCGTCTGTCAGGCCGAACAACGCTTGGCATCCCATTTTGAGTGGGTCAGCCAGAGCAAAGGCGGCTACCCCCGGGATGCTCAGAAGCATCGAAGCTACGGTGTCTTTGCCAGATCTGGCTAAGGCGGCTAGGCCGATAATGGTTCTCACGGTGGACTCCTGTTTTCGGCTCAAGCCTTATGATTCGGGGATTTGAGCACGTTTACCTTTTTGTTAAAAGGGTTATAATTTTCTGATGTTGACGTTTTTGAAAAACCGAAAACAAGATTCCACCTACGCCTATCAGGGCGGTGGCCGAGGCTTGTGCCTGGAACGCATCGCTACCCTGGAAACCTTCGTGCAGGGGGATTTGCGCCCCGATCTGACCCTGCTGTTCGACCTGCCGGTGGAAGTGGGCATGGCTCGCGCCAGTGCCCGGGGGCGCCTGGATCGTTTCGAGTTGGAAGGGCAGGCATTTTTCGAAGCTGTGCGCAGCGCTTTCCTGCAGCGTGCCAAGGCTGAGCCTGCGCGTTATCACCTGCTGGACGCCGCCCAGCCGCTGGCCCGGGTGCAACAGGCCATCGACGCACTGTTGCCGACACTGTTGGAGCGCACCCGTGGCTGAGTCCTACCCATGGCAGGACAGCCTTTGGCAGCAACTGGCCGGGCGTGCCCAGCACGCCCATGCCTATTTGCTGCATGGGCCGGTGGGCATCGGTAAACGCCACCTCGCCGAGCGCCTGATGGCCAGCCTGTTGTGCCAGCGCCCGGTCGATCTGCAGGCGTGCGGTGAGTGCAAATCCTGCCTGCTGCTCAAGGCCGGCAGTCACCCGGACAACTATGTGCTGGAACCCGAGGAAGCGGACAAGGCGATCAAGGTCGACCAGGTGCGTGACCTGGTCAGCTTCGTGGTGCAGACCGCGCAGATGGGCGGGCGCAAAGTGGTGTTGATCGAGCCGGTCGAGGCGATGAACATCAACGCCGCCAACGCCTTGCTCAAAAGCCTCGAAGAACCCTCCGGCGATACCGTGCTGTTGCTGGTAAGCCATCAGTCCAGCCGTTTGCTACCGACTATTCGCAGCCGCTGCGTGCAGCAGGCATGCCCATTGCCGAGCGAGGCCATGAGCTTGCAATGGTTGGCGCAGGCATTGCCGGAGTGCACCGCAGAGGAACGCGTCGAATTACTGACCCTGGCGGCCGGTTCGCCCTTGGCGGCAGTCAAGCTGCAAGCCCAGGGCGTGCGTGAGCAGCGGGCGTTGGTCGTGGATGGCGTGAAGAAGCTGCTCAAGCAGGAGCTGTCTGCCACGCAACTGGCCGAAGGCGCCTGGAAGGATATCCCCCTGTTGCTGTTGTTCGACTGGTTCTGCGACTGGTCCAGCCTGATCTTGCGCTACCAGTTGACCCAGGATGAAAACGGCCTGGGCCTGGCGGATATGCGCAAGGTCCTGCAATACCTGGCGCAGAAAAGTGCCCAGGACAAAGTGCTGAACATCCAGGACTGGATTCTTGCCCAGCGCCAGAAGGTACTCGGCAAGGCCAACCTCAACCGCGTGCTGTTGCTCGAAGCGCTGCTGGTGCAGTGGGTCGGCCTGCTCGGGCGGCGTTAATTTCCGTGGCCGACGGGTGTATCGTTGGCCAGACTCTTTTCGTGACTTAAAGCCCTGACTCCCTATGCTCGTAGATTCCCATTGCCACCTTGATCGTCTCGACCTTGCCCAGCACGGCGGTTCCCTCGACGCCGCCCTTGAAGCTGCCCGCCAGCGTGGGGTAGGCCACTTCCTATGTATCGGTGTCAGCGCTGAGAACGCCGCCGACGTCAAGGCCCTGGCTGAGCGCTACACGGACGTGGATTGCTCGGTGGGTATCCACCCGCTGGACCTCAAGCCCGGCGAAGCCCCGGCCCTCGATTGGCTATTGGGCGAACTCAACCACCCACGGGTGGTAGCCATCGGTGAGACCGGCCTGGACTACCACTACGAACCCGAAGCCGCCGAGTTACAGCAGGCTTCGTTCCGCCTGCACCTGCAAGCTGCCCAACAGACCGGCAAGCCGGTGATCGTCCACACCCGTGGCGCCCGGGCCGATACCTTGACGCTTTTGCGTGAAGCCGCACTGCCACAGGCCGGTGTACTGCACTGCTTTACTGAGGACTGGGACATGGCCAAAGCTGCCCTGGACCTGGGATTCTATATTTCCCTGTCGGGTATCGTCACCTTCCGCAATGCCGACGCGCTGCGTGACGTAGCCCGCCAAGTGCCGGCCGACCGCCTGCTGGTGGAAACCGACTCGCCCTACCTGGCGCCTATCCCCCATCGCGGCAAGCCGAACCTGCCGGAATACGTGCGTGACGTGGCCGATTACCTGGCAATGCTGCGCGGCGAGTCCTACGAGCATTTTGCCGAGCAGACGACCGAGAACTTCAAGCGCCTGTTTCCGCTGGCCCATGTAGCAGTTGGATAAACGCTCGAATTCCAGGCAAAAAAAACCCGGGTTCTGGGGGGGGAATCCGGGCTAAGACCATTAGGAGTAAAACAAGGGCACACAGTCCGTCGGTACCCAGGTCGACGCGTCACTTGGGGGAGATGTCGCGCCGACAGTTGAAGTATTGATCACTATCTCATTCAGTCCAGTCGGATCTGATCGTTTTTTAAACAGATTTGGAATACGCCCGCTTCTCTTGAGTTCTCATTGCTCAGGTGGGCAGGTTCAGGTGATACGTATTATTTCTGACTGATAGAGGCAGGATCGTTGGCGCATTGAAAGTTATGTGCCTGGCGGGTTCACATAGACATTGCCCAACGACCGTTCAGTCGGGATAATCCCTCGCATCGGGTAAATCGTATCGCCACGTATCTGTGGCCCTGCGCAACCCTCCCTATTCCGACCTTTGCAGACCTTTTCCTCATGCACAAAGAACCCCGTAAGGTCCGTGAGTTTCGCCGCCGTGAGCAGGAAATTCTCGACACTGCACTCAAGTTATTCCTCGACCAGGGCGAAGACAGTGTCACCGTCGAGATGATTGCGGATGCCGTGGGTATCGGCAAAGGCACAATCTACAAGCACTTCAAGTCCAAGGCCGAGATCTATCTGCGCCTTATGCTCGATTACGAGCGTGACTTGAACGAGTTGCTGCACTCGGCCGACGTCGACAAAGACAAGGAAGCCCTGTCCCGCGCTTACTTCGAGTTCCGCATGCGTGACCCGCAACGCTACCGCCTGTTCGACCGCCTGGAAGAGAAGGTGGTCAAAGGTCACCAGGTGCCGGAAATGGTCGAGGAGCTCCACAAGATTCGCGCCTCGAACTTCGAACGCCTGACGCTGCTGATCAAGGGCCGTATCAGTGAAGGCAAGCTCGAAGACGTACCGCCGTATTTCCACTACTGCGCCGCCTGGGCTTTGGTGCATGGCGCCGTGGCGTTGTACCACTCGCCGTTCTGGAGCAATGTGCTGGAAGATCAGGAAGGCTTCTTCCAGTTCCTGATGGACATCGGTGTGCGCATGGGCAACAAGCGCAAGCACAGCTCTGAACTGCCAGGCGCTGAAAAGAGTGGTGAAACCCCGGCTACGTAAGTCATTCGCCAATGATTTACTGCCAGGCGCAGTACCCCAGGAATATACTCAGGCAAGGACCTTGCTAAAAGCTGATTTATAAGTCAGCTTTTAGTGCGCCCGAATTATCCTCTGCCGGAGTGATCCATGATCGTTGATCGTCAAGGCAGGCGTTTTCGCAATTTGCGAATCAGCCTGACCTCAGCCTGCAATTACGCGTGTACCTATTGCGTGCCAAATGGCAAGCGGCTGGTGGCTGCCCAAGACGAACTTTCGGCCCAGGCCATGGCCCGGAGCGTGGCTTACCTGATCGAAGCAGCCGGTATCGAGCGCTTGCGCATTACCGGCGGTGAACCGCTGGTCAGCCCCAAGTTGGAAGCTTTCATGGGCGCGGTAGGGCAGATGGGCCTCAGCGACATCAGCCTGACCACCAACGGCCAACTGTTGGCGCGCAAGTTGCCGTTGCTGGTGACCGCCGGCATTCGACGCATCAATGTTTCCCTCGATACCCTGGATGCCGATGCCTTCCGCAGCATCGCCCGTGGCGGCGACCTGGCCACCGTGCTCGACGGCATGGACCAGGCCAGCGCTGCCGGGATCAAGATCAAGGTCAACATGGTGCCGTTGCGCGGCCAGAACCTGGACCAGGTGATGCCGCTGCTCGATTACTGCCTGGAGCGCGGCTACGAGCTGCGCTTTATCGAACTGATGCGCATGGGCCACCTGGCCAAGGACTCCAACGCGTTCCTGCAACAGTTCGTCAGCTTGCAGCAGCTGCTCAGCCTGATCGGCGAACACCACGAATATTTGCAAGCCAATGCGCCCGTCGACGCCACTGCAGTGCGCTACGAAGTGCCGGGCAAGGGCTTCTTCGGCGTGATCGCCAACGAAAGCGTGCCGTTCTGCCGCACCTGTTCGCGGCTGCGCTTATCCTCCACGGGATGGCTGCATGGGTGCCTTTCATCGAGCAATCGCCACTACGTCGGTGACTTGCTCGATCAGCCGCGCCACCAGGCATTGCCGGCCCTGCAGGGCTTGCTGATGAAGGCCCTGGGCGACAAACAGGAAGTAGCGTTTTCTGGCGGCGCGACGGTCATGAAGATCATCGGCGGCTAATGTAGATCTTCCGAGTTCACACAAATGAATGTGGGGGCTCGCTCCCACATTTGATTGGGGGCGCTGCTCAATGGCGCGGATTCTGCATCTCACCCCCATTCGCCGGTTTTCCGTCACCGGCTTCTGGAGGATTAGGATGCGTAGTCTGGTTTTGCTGCTGGCGTTGTTGGCCCTGGGCGGTTGCATGACCGTCAGCGATATGGCCGAAGGCACCCGCTATCAGATGAGCGACGCCGGGTTGCTCGACCACAGCGATACCCGGCGTACTGCCTCAGTGCGCATACAGCCGGACTCCTTTGTGTTTATCGCCCAGGGCGCCTTCGTACCGCCGGGTAGCGCGTATCCGCGGCCTAACGTGGTAGCCGAGGAGGCGTTCAACGGCTTTGTCGAATATTTCCCGATGGTGCGTCGCGCGCGCCAACCGGAAGGTCTAGAGCAGGCCATGGCCGAAGCCCGCGAGGCGGGTGCCCACTACTTGCTGTATTGCCGTTTTGCGGCAGCCGATGACCGTATCGGCAATGCCGACGAATGGACTGACCAGCAAGCCCTGGACCGCCTGGGGCTGGACAGCGGCGTGATCCAAGTCATGTTGATCGAGACCAGCACCCAGTATTTGATCGATACTGCCCGTATTCGCAGTCGTGGCGGTTTACTGACGTTCCACGACACATCACCACAAGATCTGATTGCCCGTCCCCTGGCGCAATACGCCCGAGGCTTGCTGGGCATGAGCAATCAGTAGACCTGAGGAGAACCCCATGACCGATTCCGCCAAGGCCAATGATCTATTGGCCCAACTGCCGAAGGGCAAGGGACCGGCGCCGGTGCACCTGTGGAACCCGGATTTCTGCGGCGATATCGACATGCGCATCGCCCGCGACGGCACTTGGTTCTACCAAGGCACGCCCATCGGGCGCAAGCCGATGGTCAAGTTGTTTTCCAACATCATCCGTCGCGATGGCGATGACTATTTTCTGGTCACCCCGGTGGAAAAAGTCGGGATAACCGTCGATGACGCGCCGTTTGTCGCCGTCACCCTGGACGTGCAAGGGCAGGGCGAAAGTCAATTACTGCGCTTTACCACCAACGTCGATGAGCAGATCGAGGCCGGCCTTGAACACCCGTTGCGGGTGGTGATCGACCCCGACACCCAGGAACCTGCGCCCTATCTGCGGGTGCGCGCCAATCTCGAAGCCCTGGTGCACCGCAATGCCTTCTATCAATTGGTGGAGCTGGCGGTGAGCCGTCCGATCAACGGTCAGAACTGGCTTGGCGTATGGAGCGGCGGGGTGTTTTTCCCCATTGGCCTGGAACCTTGAAGACGATTTTGTCTTTGTTCTGAAATAATTCCCTTGCCGGGAATGGGCGCTTTCGGTTATCAATTTGTACATGATTAGACATGTCCGATTTGATAAGAAAAAACGCGTCGTCGACGAACTCATCCGCCGAATCGAGGGTGGAGTGATGGCCGACGGTTTCCTGCTGCCGGGCGAGCACCAACTGGCCGAGGAGTTTGCGGTCAGCCGTGGCACGTTGCGCGAAGCGCTGGCCGAGCTTAAACGTCGTCACTACATTGCGACCCAAAGCGGTGTTGGCTCCATCGTCACCTTTGACGGCATGGTGCTGGACCAGCGTAGCGGTTGGGCTCAGGCCCTGGCGGATACGGGGGCGCAGGTGTCCACTGAGATCCTGCGCTTCGAGGCCGTGACCCGTGCGGACCTGTTCAGCCGTTTCGGCACCGACCAATTCATCGCCCTTGACCGCCTGCGCCGCGCTGCCGACGGGACCCCGGTATCTCTGGAACGCTCGCTGATGCCCGCTGTCGGCGACCTGGAAAGCCTGCCGCGCATCGGCCTGATCGACAATTCCTTGACCATCACCCTGGCGGCCTACGGCTATGTGGGCGCCGATGGCGACCAATGGATCGGTGCCGAGCCCCTCAGCGACGAAGACGCCGAACGGCTCGGGCGGCCGATCGGCACGGTCTTTCTCAAAGCCTCGCGCACCACCTATGACCGTCGCGAGCGTTTCATGGAGCATGTCGAAAGCCTGCTCGACCCTGTGCACTTTCGCCTGCACCTGCAATTCGGAGCGTCGAAATGACAGCAGAACATCGCGCACTCGGTGCCTTCTACGGTTTGGCCCTGGGCGATGCCTTGGGCATGCCCACCCAGTCGTTAAGCCGGGAGCAGGTTCGACAGCGTTTCGGAGCCATCACCGCCCTGGAAGATGCGGGCGCCGACCAGCCCATCGCCCCGAACATGCCTGCCGGCTCCATTACCGATGACACCGAGCAAGCCATCCTGGTCGCCGAGTTGCTGGTGCAAGGCCATGGCCGGATCGAACCCACGGTGCTGGCTCAGCGCCTGATCGATTGGGAGGCCGTGATGCGCGCCAAGGGTTCCCAGGACTTGCTCGGGCCGTCGACCAAACGTGCCATCGACATGATCCTGGCCGGCCACACCCCGGAAGAGTCGGGGCGCTACGGCACCACCAATGGCGCGGCCATGCGTATCACGCCAGTGGGCATCGCCGCCGATGTCAGCGATCCGCAGCCATTTATCCAGGCCGTGATCCAGGCTTGCCAGGTCACCCATAACACCAGCCTGGGCATTTCCAGCGCCGCAGCCGTGGCGGCGGTGGTCTCGGCCGGCATCAACGGCGCCGACCTGGGCGAAGCCCTGAACATCGGCACCCAGATTGCACAGCGGGCCGAAAACCACGGCCATTGGATCGCCGGGGGGCGCATTTCCACGCGCATCAGCTGGGCGCGCACCCTGAGCGTTGGCAGTGGTGATACAGCGCTGTTTGCGGACCTGCTCTATGAATTGATCGGCACGTCGGTCGCCTCCCAGGAGTCGGTGGTGGTGTCGTTCGCCCTCGCGCAGCAAGTGGCGTCGGGCGAGATGAATGCCTTCGAGGCCCTGTGCCTGGCTGCCAGCCTGGGAGGCGACACCGACACCATCGCCGCGATCCTCGGCGCCATGCTGGGGGCGTGCCTGGGCATGCAATGCTGGCCCGAGGCGCTGATCGAGCAGGTCAAGCAGGTCAATGGCCTTGAGTTGTGGCCGCTGGTTCAAGAACTGCTCAAATTGCGTTGAGCAGCACAAGTCAAAGAAGACCGGGATACCGCTGCACATTGCACATCTGCCACAACCACAATAATACAGGCATCAGGAGCACCCCCTCATGAGCAGCACCTCTTCCGGCCAGGGTGCCGGGCAATTGGAAACACGCGGTATCGAGCCGGTCCCTGAAAGCGAATGCAACGGCCACCCGCTGCAGCTGTTCTGGGTATGGTTCGCCGCCAATATCAGCATCCTCGGTTTGCCGCTGGGCGCGACCCTCGTGGCGTTTCGTGGCCTGGCCATCTGGCAGGCGATCATCGTTGCGATCCTTGGCGCCGCCGGCTCCTTTGCGGTGGTGGGGATTATTTCCATCGCCGGTCGCCGAGGTCGCGCGCCCAGCCTGACCCTGTCCCGCGCCATCTTCGGTGTACGCGGCAATATCGGCCCGACCCTGGTCTCGCTGATGTCGCGCCTGGGCTGGGAAACCGTCAACACCACCACCGCCGCGTTTGTGCTGTTGTCGTTGTGTTCGATCCTGTTCGGTTCGCCAGTGGCGGCGAAAAGCGCGCCGCTGTTGACCCTGGTCTTTATCGCTATCTTCGTGCTACTGACCCTGGCCGTTTCCGGTCTCGGCCATGCCACCTTGCTGGTGATCCAGAAGTGGGCCACCTACGTATTCGGCGGCTTGAACATCCTGGTGGGTGGATTCCTCTGTGCCACCATCGACTGGAGCGCGGTGTTCAACGCCACCCCAGCGCCGCTGAGCGCAATGATCATCGGTGTCGGCACCATGGCCGCGGGTACGGGGATCGGTTGGGCCAACGCCGGTGCCGACATGTCGCGCTACCAGCACCGCAGCGTCAAGGCCGTGCGCCTGGTGGCGTCCGCCGCGTTTGGCGCGGGTATTCCGCTGGTGCTGCTGATCACTCTTGGCGGCCTGCTGTCGGTGGGTAACAATGACCTGGCGTCGGCCACCGACCCGATCATCGCGATCCGCGACATGCTGCCGACCTGGATGGCCGTGCCGTACCTGATCACTGCGTTCGGCGGGCTGTTGCTGTCAAATAACCTATCGGTGTATTCGGCCGGTCTCACCACCCTGACCCTGGGCTTGAAGGTCAAGCGCGTGCATGCGGTGATCGTCGATATCGTGGCGATCTTCGCAGGTTCCATCTACTTCATGCTGATCGCCGACAGCTTCTATGGCCCGTTCATTACCTTCATTTCGCTGCTGGCGGTGCCGATCACTGCGTGGGTCGGGATTTTCGTGGTCGACCTGATTCATCGTCACTACTACAGCCCCAAGGACCTGCTGGACGTCAGCCCAAGCAGCGCCTACTGGTATCGCGGCGGCGTGGAATGGCGGGCGTTTGGCGCCTGGGTCGTGGCCATAGTGCTGGGGTTCAGCTTCACCACCATCGGCACCACCGCCGACAACACCTGGTTTGCCGGGCCGTTGTCCGACTCCTGGCTTGGCCATAACGGCCTGGGCTGGATCGTCACGTTCCTGGTGGCGGGCGGAATTTATGCGGTACTGGGTGGCGCGGCTGATCGTCGTCCGGCTTTGGTCGAGCGTCCCAATGTCTAGATTGCTGCACACCGGCCAGGTCATCGTCGACCTGGTCATGGCCCTTGATACGCTGCCGGCGACTGGCGGCGACGTGCTGGCGAAGTCCGCCAGTTTCCAAGCCGGCGGTGGCTTTAACGTGATGGCTGCCGCGAGGCGCAATGGCTTGCCGGTGGTTTATCTGGGCCGCCACGGCAACGGGCGCTTCGGCGACTTGGCGCGTGCGGCAATGCAGGCCGAGGGCATTGAGATGGCCTTGGCGGCCAGCAGCGACAAAGACACCGGCCTGTGTGTGTCCCTGACCGAAGCCAGCACCGAGCGCACATTCATTTCCCATATCGGCGCCGAGGGCGAGCTGAGTGCCGGGGACCTGGCCCGGGTCGTGCCGCATGCCGATGACTATGTGTACGTCAGTGGTTACAGCTTGCTCCTTGAAGGCAAGGCACAGCCGTTGATCGACTGGCTGTTGGCATTGCCGCGAGAGATCGTTGTGGTGTTCGACCCGGGGCCGCTGGTCAAGGCGCCGGATTCAGCGTTGATGCGTGGGTTGCTGCCGCGTATTGATATCTGGACCAGCAATGGCCCGGAAGCTCTGGCGTTTACCGGGGCGACGGATATCGCCGCCGCGTTGCCAGAACTGAATCGATACCTGCCTGCACAAACGATGCTCGTAGTACGCGATGGGCCGAATGGCTGCTGGGTAGGGCGCAGGGGTGAGATTGAACATGTGCCCGGTTTCAAGGTGCAGGCGGTGGACAGCAATGGTGCGGGGGATGCGCACGCAGGGGTGTTTATTGCTGGCTTGGCGGCGGGGTTGAAGCCGGTTGAAGCAGCACGCCGGGCGAATGCGGCGGCGGCGTTGGCCGTGACGCGTTGGGGGCCGGCTACCTGTCCAGGCGCAGCCGAAGTTGATGCATTAGTTTCCAGGCAAAAATAAACCCCAATGTGGGAGGGGCAAGCCCCCTCCCACATTGGGATCGATATTTAGCCTGCTTTTTTCAGCGCTTGGATCAACTCATCTTTACGCATGGTCGACCGCCCGGGGATATTCTTGGCCCGCGCTTCTTTCATCAGACTTTCCTTGGTTTGCGTACCCAGCGAGGCCCGGCTGCTGCGCGGGTGTCCTTCACGGCTGGCCGCTGCACGTTTGGACGACTCATGCCGATCCTCGGCCTTCTTCGCCGGGGCCTTGCGCCGGCCCGAACCACCGGCTTTTTCACCGCCGCCAGACTGCTTGTTGACCGTGGCCCAGGCACGGGCTTCGGCTTCTTCCTTGGATAATCCCTTGTGCTCATAACTGTCTTCGATATGAGCGGCCTTGCGTTTCTGTTCGGTGGTGTATTTGGCTTTGCTTCCACGAGGCATCGCTAAAACTCCTTCTGGCCCCTGTAACCCGGGGCCAGACCAGAAATGGATTACTGAGGGACTGCACCGTCCAGCTTGCGCGCCTCATCCACACCCGAGGCAGTCAGCTTGATCGGCAGGTTCAACGAGTATTCACCGGCGTCATCGGTGGTCACATGCCCATCCTTGATCAATCCGCGGTCCTGCAGGAACGCCAAGACACTGGCGACCTCCTTTTCACCGCGGTAATTGTCCAGCACCTCCTTGCCCAAGCCTTGCGGATGGGCATGCAGCAGACGGGTGAGGACTTCTTTTTCAAGGTTTCTATCGACGTTCATGTGTACCTCTTCACTGGGAAATGGTCGGGTGTCGGTCGTGCTACGGGTGTCTCAAGGCGCGGGTTGTTTCGGTGCACCCGGGACGTTTGAGTCATCCCCTTTGTTGATCTTCGGCTCATTGGTGCCAGGGCCCATCTTGCCGTTGCCGACGGCAGCCGGTGCCTGGCGCTGGGTGTCGTTGCCCTTGGTGCGTGGGTCCGCGCCGTTGTCGATGATCGCGCCACCGTTGGTATCAAGGCCGGTGCCCATTGAATCCTGGGATTCCTGGGTGGCGGGGCTAGGCGGGCTACCGACTGGATCAGTCTTGCCGGTAGATGATGCGGCGGCAAACGCGCCCAGGGATGCGGCGGACAACAGGCCGGCGAGGGCGAGGGCAGACAATTTGGAATTTTTCATGAGGGTGTCTCCATATGATTAATGTCCTTACCCTGTATTGGTCCCCCCTCATTCGGTGATCGTGCCTTGATGTCGACGAACGGTATCAATAGGCCTGTATCCGTTTTATGTGCCCAAACGCTGCGCGCTATCAAGCGCACTGTGGCGATCGCCCAATTGAGTGCGGCGATAAACAGTACGCTCAGCATCATTGCCCAAAGCCCGTAATCGACAATGATCTTGCCCGCGAGCCAAGGAAACCCGAAGACGCCGACAAAGTACGCCATGCTGAACAGCAATAACGCCTGGGGCGTAGTGCCACTGGGTGCCTCATTGGCCACCAGCCCATTGATCACCGAATACGTCAGGCCATACCCAATCCCCAAAATAGCGGCGGCCAGCAAATAGCTGAGGTTGCCGCTCACACCAAATGCAAACAGCGCGATCGCACCGAGCATTATCCCGGACAACAAGCAGGCAGCCTGGTAGGCATCGCGCTTGACCACAAAACCGGCGATCAGCAGACGGCTGGTGATCGCTGCTGTCAGGAAACCCGCAAAGAACAGTGAGTAGTCCAGCCCATGGGCAGCGGCGTAGCTGGTCTGGAACGATGAAAGCCCACCAAACACGCAACCACCCAGGCCGACCATCAGGATGGCGAACGCCGCTTTGGACGACAGTACGCGGCGGCTAGCGAACCAGGAGATCCTCGACGCAGGCACATTCGCATGCCCCTTGAGCAGGGCGCCCATGCGCCAGAACATCACCACGCCGGCAAGGCTGGCCAGACCGGCGATATAGAACGCAGTCGTCAGGGGCAGGTCCAGCGCAATGGCGGCGCGCCCTAGTAAAGGGCCGGAGCCGATTCCGCTCAACATACTGCCCGACAGCAGGGCGAAATACCTGGCACGCTGGCAGGGTTCTACCAGCAGCGTCACGATGATCGGGCCCAGGGTATAGAACACGCCCCAGCCCAGACCCAGAGACAGCCCGAACAGCATCAAGCCCTGACCAAACCCAGGCGCCAGGGCGAACCCCAGGCAGGCCAACACCAGCAATACGCCGGCGCTCGCAATCGCTCGCGCCGCGCCCAGCGCATCCGCCAAATGCCCGGAAAGAAGCACCGCCACAAAAGTGCTGAGCATTGCCGTGGCAATCACACTGCCAGCGTCGTGCTCATTGCCGCCGCGTGAATGAATCAGCAGCGACAGCAAAAAGGTTGAGCCATAGGAGAGCGACAGCAGGAAACTGGCGAGGCAGAACAGCGCGAACGTCTTTGCGCCTACTGGAGACGTGGCGTGCATGAGCAGGACCTGATCGTTGGATTTATGCCAACTGTTTACCATGGGTATCCCGCGGGATTGTTCTGTGTTTGCCGGTGCTGGCATCCCGGTGCAGCGGAGTAAAACATGCTCCTGGGTATGAAATTGCGCTGCAATCGGTCACTGAACCGCCTTAGTATGTGGGCTCTGAATTTACCCAAGGCTTGCCCATGACCATCGAGATTCGCCCCGCCGTGCCCAGCGATGCTGCGCAGATCCTGACCTTTATCACCGAGCTGGCCGAGTACGAGAAAGCCCGGCATGAGGTGATCGCCAGCGTGGTGGATATCGAACGCAGCCTGTTCAGCGAAGGTGCCACGGCCCATGGCCTGATGTGTCTGCGCGACGGCCTGCCGATTGGTTTTGCGGTGTTCTTTTTCAGCTATTCCACCTGGCTGGGCAGTAACTGCCTGTACCTGGAAGACCTTTATATCAACCCGGAACAACGTGGCGGCGGGGCAGGCAAGAAGTTGCTGCGCCACTTGGCCAAGATCGCCTGTGACAACGGTTGCGGTCGCTTTGAATGGAGCGTGCTGGACTGGAATGAGCCGGCGATCGCCTTCTATAAGTCCATCGGCGCCCAGCCGCAGGAAGAGTGGGTGCGCTATCGCATGGAAGGTGATGCGCTGAGGGATTTTGCCCAAGGCTGACGGTCTTCGGAACCGGCTATGAATGGCCGGTTTTTTTTGCGATTACTCACAATATGGGATTGAAATTTATATATTGAGATATTTCAAGCTCTAGGTTTATAGTCGCCTGCATCAGCACTCACTATCAAAAAATAAAACAGGTGAAGCGATGCAGGCACAACCGTTGTCACTACCCGCGGTGCCCGAGCCGACTTACGGCGAGCGTTTGAAGAACAAGGTAGTGATCGTCACCGGCGCTGCCCAAGGCATTGGCGAAGCGATTGTCGCCTGCTTCCAGGCCCAGCAGGCGCGCTTGGTGATTGCCGATATCCAGGGCGAAAAAATCGAGAAGATCGCCGCCCATTGGCGTGAACGCGGTGCGCAGATCCATGCCCAGCCTGTCGATATCACCTCCAAGGATCAATGGCAGGCGCTGGTCAACCTGGCGATCGAACGCTTCGGCCGCGTAGATGTGCTGGTCAACTGCGCCGGGGTCAATGTGTTCCGCGACCCCTTGGCGATGACCGACGAAGACTGGCGCCGTTGCTTTGCCATCGACCTCGACGGCGCCTGGTACGGCTGCCGCTCGGTGTTGCCGCACATGATCGAGCAGGGCATCGGCAACATCATCAATATTGCCTCCACCCATTCCAGCCACATCATTCCCGGCTGCTTTCCCTATCCCGTCGCCAAGCATGGCCTGCTCGGCCTCACCCGCGCCCTGGGCATCGAATACGCGTCCAAGGGCATCCGTGTGAATGCCATCGCCCCGGGTTATATCGAAACCCAGCTCAACGTCGACTACTGGAACGGTTTCCCAGACCCTCACGCCGAGCGTCAGCGCGCGTTCGACCTGCACCCGCCCAAGCGCATCGGCCAGCCCATCGAGGTGGCGATGACCGCGCTGTTCCTGGCGACCGACGAGGCGCCCTTTATCAATGCCACCTGCCTGATGATCGATGGCGGGCGGTCCGTGATGTACCACGACTAAAGCGTTTTCCAATAACAAGAAGGAGGTGGTTCATGTTCAAGAAGGCACTCGGGGCTGTGGCGCTGGCATTGGCGTTCAGCGGCGTTGTATCGGCTGAAGAAGTGAAGATCGGCTTTCTGGTCAAGCAGGCCGAAGAACCCTGGTTTCAAACCGAATGGGCCTTCGCCGAAAAAGCCGGCAAGGAACACGGTTTCACCGTGATCAAGATCGCCGTGCCCGACGGCGAGAAAACCCTCTCGGCCATCGACAGCCTGGCCGCCAACGGCGCCAAGGGCTTTGTGATCTGCCCGCCGGACGTGTCCCTGGGCCCGGCCATCGTCGCCAAGGCCAAGGTCAATGGCCTGAAAGTGATGGCCGTGGATGACCGCTTTGTCGATGCCAAGGGCAACTTCATGGAGGACGTGCCGTACCTGGGCATGGCCGCCTTCGAAGTGGGCCAGAAGCAGGGCGCCGCCATGGCCGCCGAGGCGAAGAAACGCGGGTGGGACTGGAAGGACACCTACGCGGTGATCAACACCTTCAACGAGCTCGATACCGGTAAAAAGCGCACTGACGGCTCGATCAAGTCCCTGGAAGAAGCCGGCATCCCCAAGGATCACATCCTCACCGCTGCCCTCAAGACTCTTGACGTGCCTGGCAGCATGGACGCCACCAACTCGGCCCTGGTCAAGCTGCCCGGCGGTGCGAAGAACCTGATCATCGGCGGCATGAACGACAACACCGTGCTCGGCGGCGTACGCGCCACTGAAAGCGCCGGCTTCAAGGCGGCCAACGTGATCGGCATCGGCATCAATGGCACCGACGCCATCGGCGAATTGAAGAAAGCCGACAGCGGTTTCTTCGGCTCCATGCTGCCGAGCCCGCATATCGAAGGCTATAACACCGCGCTGATGATGTACGAGTGGGTCACCAAAGGCACTGAACCACCGAAGTACACCGCCATGGACGAAGTCACCCTGATCACCCGCGAGAACTTCAAGGAAGAACTGACCAAGATCGGGCTGTGGAAATGACCGCTGCGGCCCTGCGTTTCGACGCGATCGGCAAAACCTTTCCCGGGGTCAAGGCGTTGGACGGCATCAGCTTCACCGCCCACCCCGGGCAGGTGCACGCCCTGATGGGCGAGAACGGTGCGGGCAAGTCGACGCTGCTGAAAATCCTCGGCGGCGCTTACATTCCCAGCAGCGGCAGCGTGCAGATCGGCACGCAGGTCATGGCGTTCAAAAATGCCGCCGACAGCATCGCCAGCGGCGTCGCGGTGATCCACCAGGAACTGCACCTGGTGCCGGAAATGAGCGTCGCCGAGAACCTGTTCCTCGGACACTTGCCGACGCGCCTGGGGGTGGTCAATCGCGGCCTGTTGCGTCAGCAGGCGCTGGCGTGCCTCAAGGGCCTGGCCGATGAGATCGACCCCGACGAGAAACTCGGGCGCCTGTCCCTGGGCCAGCGCCAACTGGTGGAAATCGCCAAGGCGCTGTCCCGTGGCGCCAACGTGATCGCCTTCGATGAACCCACCAGCAGCTTGTCGGCGCGGGAAATCGACCGGCTGATGGCGATCATTGCGCGCCTGCGTGACGAGGGCAAAGTGGTGCTCTACGTGTCGCACCGCATGGAAGAGGTGTTCCGTATCTGCGATGCGGTGACGGTGTTCAAGGACGGTCGCTACGTGCGCACCTTCGAAGACATGAGCAGCCTGACCCACGACCAGTTGGTGACCTGTATGGTCGGCCGCGATATCCAGGACATCTACGACTACCGCCCGCGGGAGCAGGGCGAGGTGGCGCTCAAGGTCGACGGCCTGCTCGGCCCGGGGCTGCGTGAGCCGATCAGTTTCCAGGTGCGCAAGGGCGAGATCCTCAGCCTGTTCGGGCTGGTGGGCGCGGGGCGCACCGAGCTGTTTCGTTTGCTCAGCGGCCTGGAGCGCGCCAGCGCCGGCAGCCTGGAGCTGTGCGGGCAAGCGCTGCAGTTGCGCTCACCCCGCGACGCCATCGCCGCCGGCGTGTTGCTGTGCCCGGAGGACCGCAAAAAGGAAGGCATCATCCCACTGGCCAGCGTCGCCGAAAACATCAACATCAGTGCCCGCGCGGCGCATTCCACCTTTGGCTGGCTGTTGCGCGACGGCTGGGAGAAGGGCAACGCCGACCGGCAGATCCAGGCGATGCGGGTCAAAACCCCAAACGCCGCGCAGAAGATCCTGTACCTCTCCGGCGGCAACCAGCAGAAGGCCATTCTGGGTCGCTGGCTGTCGATGCCGATGAAGGTGCTGCTGCTGGACGAGCCCACCCGTGGCATCGATATCGGCGCCAAGTCAGAGATCTACCAGATCATCCATAACCTGGCGGCCAGCGGCATTGCGGTGATCGTGGTGTCCAGCGACCTGATGGAAGTGATGGGCATTGCCGACCGTATCCTGGTCATGAGCGAAGGCGCCCTGGCCGGTGAATTGCCCCGCGAGCGGGCGGATGAAGCACGGCTGCTGCAACTGGCACTCCCGCGTTCGCGGGCTTGAAGAATAAGAGGTGTGGGTATGTCTCAGGCAAAAACTGCAAAGGGCTTCTGGCCGGCGTTCAACCAGCGCAAATTTCTCGATGACTGGGTGATGCTGTTGGCGGCGTTGGGCATCTTTGTGCTCAGCGCTGTGTTTATCGATAACTTCCTGTCGCCGCTGAATATGCGTGGCCTGGGCCTGGCGATCTCCACCGTGGGCATTGCCGCGTGCACCATGCTGTTCTGCCTGGCGTCGGGGCATTTTGATTTGTCGGTGGGCTCGGTGATCGCCTGCGCCGGTGTAGTGGCGGGGATTGTGATCCGCGACACCGACAGTGTGGCACTTGGCGTGTCGGCGGCCCTGGCCATGGGCCTGGTGGTAGGGCTGATCAACGGCATTGTGATTGCCAAGCTGCGCATCAATGCACTGATTGCGACGCTGGCGACCATGCAGATCGTGCGCGGCCTGGCCTACATCTTCTCCAACGGCAAGGCGGTGGGGGTGATGGACGAAGGCTTCTTTGTGTTCGGCAACGGCCAGTTGATGGGCGTGCCGGTGCCGATCGTCATCACCGTGCTGTGCTTTGTATTCTTCGGCTGGCTGCTCAACTACACCAGCTATGGGCGCAACACCATGGCCATTGGTGGCAACCAGGAAGCTGCGCTATTGGCAGGTGTGAATGTTGACCGCACCAAGATCATTATCTTTGCCGTGCACGGTTTGATCGGCGCACTGGCCGGGGTGATCCTCGCCTCGCGCATGACCTCCGGCCAGCCGATGATCGGCCAGGGCTTCGAATTGACGGTGATCTCTGCGTGCGTACTGGGCGGGGTATCGCTGAGCGGCGGAATCGGCATGATCCGCCACGTGATTGCGGGTGTGCTGATTCTGGCGATCATCGAGAACGCGATGAACCTTAAAAACATCGACACGTTTTACCAGTACGTGATTCGCGGCTCGATCCTGCTGCTGGCGGTCATCATCGACCGCTTGAAACAACGCTGAGTTATGTCAGGTGAGGACTCAATGTGGGAGGGGGCTTGCCCCCTCCCACATTGAGTTCTCCTCTGTATTGGGGGGCGGTATTTGCCATAATGCCCCCGCTTTTTTATTTATAGGCCCGGATATGCAGGAAAACGCCCACACCCCCGTCAAAGACGCCGCCCCCACCGGCACCCAGACCCTGCTGCGTGGCCTGGGGGTGGTGCAAGCGGTGGCGGCCGGTGCGCGGGATCTCAAGGAGATCGCCCGGCGCATCGGCACCACCCGCAGCACCACGCACCGCCTGGCCAGTTGCCTGGTGGATGAGCGTTACCTGCGCGTGGTGCCGCAGGTCGGCTACCTGTTGGGGCCAAAGCTGATCGAGCTGGGCTTCCAGGCCCGCGAAGAGTTGCCATTGGTGAGCCTGGCGGTGCCGTACCTGGACGAGCTGTCGGCCCTCACTGGTGACACCATCCACTTGGCGATCCGTGAATACGACGACGTGCTTTACCTGCACAAGAACCCCGGTCGCAACGGCCCGGAAATGCGCTCACGGGTTGGCCATCGTATGCCGCTGGCGCGCACCGGCATCGGCAAGGCGTTGCTGTTGGATGATTCGCCGCAGGAGTGGCAGCGCCTCTACGAAGTCAGCTTGCCGGCGGCAGGCAAAAACCTGCAATGGCCGCAGCACCCGGAGCAATCCTGGGCGCAATTCGAGCAGCGCATGGGTGAATATGTGGCGGGTGGTTATGCCTTCGATCTCGAAGATAACGAGCCGTCGATCCGCTGCGTGGCGGCACCGGTGCGTGATGCCGGTGGGCGTATTGTCGCTGGCATCAGCATCGCCAGTACCGTGCCCTACATGCCGCTGGAGAAAATGGCCGAGCTGATCCCTGTGATCAAACAGGTCGCAGCCCGGCTGTCAGCGGAGTTGGGTGCGAAAGCCTGATCAGGCTTTCAGGCTCGCCATGTCGATGACAAAGCGGTACTTCACGTCACCCGCGATCATGCGTGCGTAAGCCTCGTTGATCTGGCGGATATCGAGCATTTCGATGTCGCAGGTGATGTTGTGCTCGGCGCAGAAATCCAGGACTTCCTGGGTTTCGGCAATACCGCCGATCAGCGAACCGGCCAGTACTTTACGGCCCAGCACCAGCTTTGCGGCATTGACGGGCGGGTCCACCGGCTCGATCAGGCCGACCAGGATATGCACACCGTCAAAGCGCAGTACATCGAGGTAGGGGTTCAGGTCGTGTTGCACCGGGATGGTGTCCAGCAGGAAGTCGAAGTGCCCGGCAGCGGCTTTCATCTGCTCGGCGTCGGTGGACACGATCACATGGTCGGCGCCCTGGCGACGGCCTTCCTCGGCCTTGCTGGCGGAGCGGGTGAACAGCGTGACTTCGGCGCCCATGGCCTTGGCAAACTTGATGCCCATGTGACCGAGGCCGCCCATGCCAAGAATCCCGACTTTATCGCCGGCCTTCACGCCGTAGTGCTTGAGCGGCGAGTAGGTGGTGATGCCCGCGCACAGGATCGGCGCGGCGCTGGCCAGGTCGAGCTTGGCCGGGATCTTCACCACGAAGTGCTCGCTGACCACAATGCTGTCGGAGTAACCACCCATGGTGTTGCTGCCATCCACACGGTCCGGGGTGGCGTAGGTCATGGTCGGGCCTTCGAGGCAGTATTGCTCGAGGTCTGACTGGCAGGCTTCGCAGTGGCGACACGAGTCGACCATGCAACCGACGCCGACCAGATCGCCGACTTTATGTGCGGTCACATTGGTGCCGACAGCGGTGACCTTGCCGACAATCTCATGGCCCGGCATCAGCGGGTAAACGGCGATGCCCCACTCGTTGCGTGCCTGGTGGATGTCGGAGTGGCAGACGCCGCAGTAGAGGATCTCGATGGCCACGTCATCGACGCGCGGGCTGCGGCGTTGAAACGACATGGGGGCGAGGGGAGTGGTGGCCGACTGGGCGGCATAACCTGTGGCGGTGTACATGGTAAACCTCGCTAAAGCTTGGACTGGAGAGGCGGCGCATTCTGCGCGCCGGCCCTGGGCGCGAACATGGCAAATGCTCCGAGTCTCATGCCTATTCGTCCGGGACTGGCTTTGCTTTGGATGTATTCGCCGTCAGACCTGCGATGATGTTCTCATCCCTTGTTCACGAAGTTTTTTGCCATGTTGTTGACCCGCCATCTCGACGCCAACGCCACGCTGGTGTCCCTGATTGAAGGGCTTGCGCCCCGCGACGGTTTCTCCCCGACCAACCTGCCCGGCGTGCAGGTGCTGCGTGCCAGTTGCGACGTGGCGCGTGGGCCGCAGATCTACGAGCCAAGCCTGATGTTCGTGGCCCAAGGCAGCAAGGTTGCCTACCTCGGCCCGAGAACGCTGGAGTATGGCGCCGGGCATTACCTGGTCCAGGCGATGCCGGTGCCGTTCGAGTGCGAGACCTTTGCCATGGCGCCTGGCGCGCCGCTGTTGGGCGTGACGGTGGGTATCGATCGGGTGGTGCTGGGGGAGTTGGTCATTGCCATGGGCATGCAGGGCGGACCACCGCCGACGGCGCAGACCTTGGAGTCGATGAGTTCGGTGGTGCTGGACGATGCCATGCGCGGCTGCGTGGAGCGGCTGTTGCAGTGCCTGCACGATCCGCTGGAAAGCCGGATCATGGGCCCGGCGCGGGTACGCGAATTGTTGTTCACCGCGTTGCGTGGGCCCCAGGCGGATGTGTTGCGTGCGTTGGTGGAACAGCAGGGGCAGTTTTCGCGAATCGCCACGTCATTGAACCACCTGCATGCCCATTACGCCGAGCCGTTGAATATCGAGACGTTGGCCGGTTATGCCCATATGAGTGCCTCGACCTTTCATGAGCATTTCAAGCGCTGCACCTTGTTGTCGCCGGTGCAGTACCTCAAGCGCCTGCGGTTGTTGAAGGCTCAGCAGTTGTTACTGATAGACGGCATGAGTGTGGCGCAGGCGGCACATAGCGTGGGGTATCAGAGTACGTCGCAGTTCAGTCGCGAGTACAAGCGCTACTTCCTGCGTAACCCTGGTGAAGAGCGCGCTGCATAGCATTTCAGGCCAAACCACACTCCAAAATGTGGGAGGGGGCTTGCCCCCGATGACGGTGTATCAGTTAGCTAATCTTTAGCTGACCCACCGCAATCGGGAGCAAGCCCCCTCCCACATTTAGATTGATGTTGGCCATAAAAAAGGCTCCCGATTGGGAGCCTCAGGGCTTACATATTCGGGTAAGTCGGCCCACCCGCACCTTCGGGTGTCACCCAGGTAATGTTCTGCGAAGGGTCCTTGATGTCACAGGTCTTGCAGTGCACGCAGTTCTGGGCGTTGATCTGGAAGCGCTTCTCGCCGTCCTCCTTGGTGATCACTTCATACACGCCGGCCGGGCAGTAGCGCTGCGCCGGTTCATCGTAGAGCGGCAGGTTGGTGCCGATCGGGATGCTCGGGTCTTTCAACTTCAAGTGGCAAGGCTGCTCTTCTTCGTGGTTGGTACCGGAGATGAACACCGAGCTCAGTTTGTCGAAGCTCAACTTGCCGTCGGGTTTGGGGTAGTCGATTTTCTTGCAGTCTTTGGCCAGCTTGAGGCAGGCGTAGTCCGGCTTGGTGTCGTGCAGGGTGAACGGCATCTTGCCGCCGAGGATGTTCTGGTCGAACCAGTTGAAGCCGGCGCCGATGATCGGGCCGAACTTGTGCATCGCCGGGCCGAAGTTACGGGTGGCGAACAATTCCTCATACAGCCAACTGGCTTTGAAGCCGTCGACATACGCGGTCAGCTCGTCACCGCCTTCGGATTCGGCGAACAGACGATCAGCAACCGCATCGGCGGCGAGCATGCCGGACTTCATCGCGGTGTGGCTGCCCTTGATCTTGGCGAAGTTCAGGGTGCCGAGGTCGCAACCGATCAGCGCTCCGCCCTTGAAGACCATCTTGGGCAGCGAGTTCAGGCCACCTTTGCAGATGGCGCGGGCGCCGTAGCTGACGCGCTTGCCGCCTTCCAGGTACTGGGCCAGCACCGGGTGGTGCTTGAGGCGCTGGAACTCATCGAAGGGCGACAGGAAGGTGTTGCTATAGGACAGGTCGACGATCAGGCCGACCACTACCTGGTTATTTTCCAGGTGATAGAGGAACGAACCACCGGTGTTTTCGGCGCTCATGATGTCCAGCGGCCAACCGGCGGTATGCACCACCAGGCCTGGCTGATGCTTGGCCGGGTCGATTTCCCAGATTTCCTTCAGGCCGATGCCGTAGTGCTGGGCGTCGGCGTCGCTGTCCAGGTTGAAACGCTGGATCAACTGCTTGCCGATATGGCCACGGCAGCCTTCGGCAAACAGCGTGTACTTGCCACGCAATTCCATGCCCGGGGTATATACGCCTTCCTTGGGCTTGCCTTCACGGTCGACACCGAGGTCACCGGTGATGATTCCGCGCACCACGCCGTTCTCGTCGAAGAGTGCTTCCTGGGCGGCGAAACCTGGGTAGACTTCCACGCCCAGGTTTTCGGCCTGCTGGGCCAGCCAGCGGCACAGGTTGCCCAGGGAAATGATGTAGTTGCCTTCGTTGTGCATGGTCTTGGGCACGAAGAAGTCGGGAACCTTGGTGGAGGTATCGCTGCTGCGCAGCACGTAGATGTCGTCACGCACCACCGGCGTGTTGAGCGGGGCGCCGAGCTCTTTCCAGTCCGGGAACAGTTCGTTCAGGGCCCGGGGTTCGAACACGGCACCGGAGAGGATGTGGGCGCCGACTTCGGAGCCTTTCTCGACCACGCAGACGCTGATTTCCTTACCGGCTTCGGCGGCCTTCTGCTTCAGGCGGCAGGCGGCAGACAGGCCAGCCGGGCCAGCGCCGACGATGACCACGTCGAATTCCATGTATTCGCGTTCCACAGGCTATCTCCTACTCAAGGCTCAACAGGCTTTTTTTTCTAATGGGTGGAGGTTCGGCGGGGTTCTGCTTAACGGCAGCACCCACCTGTCTCTCTAGGTGGCGCATTATATATAGACCACTGGCAGCGTCCAATACAAACGTTTGTTTGAATTGCCCGCAGCCTAGGTAAATCAAAGCAACGGGGCTTATGACTGACCATTTTGCCGTATTGACCAGAATAGGCGTTCCGGTCAAGATACGGTCGGTTTTGCGCTTCCCGTAGGCAGACTGCAGGTTTCAAGAGCACGTCCAAAGGCCGGCCGAAGGTAAAAATGTGACGCGTACCCGGACACAGGGGCGCAGTTTACACGCCGCGATAAAGAATGACCTCTCAGTCACCACTGACGAACGGTCGTCACTTCCCGTGTGCAAGGCCACTGCCGAAGTCTTTGGAGGTGCCCTTGTGTGCCGATGAGCATCAACCGCCAGGTTCGCCTAGGCGACTTTCTTTTCACCGGAGAGTAACGAGGAATCCATGAAGGTTCTTGTAGCTGTCAAACGCGTTGTCGATTACAACGTGAAAGTTCGCGTCAAGGCGGACAATTCCGGCGTCGACCTTGCTAACGTCAAGATGTCGATGAACCCTTTCTGCGAAATCGCTGTGGAAGAAGCCGTACGCCTGAAAGAGAAAGGTGTTGCGACTGAAATCGTCGTGGTGTCCATCGGTCCGACCACTGCCCAAGAGCAGCTGCGTACCGCTTTGGCCCTGGGCGCCGACCGCGCAATCCTGGTCGAATCCGCCGAAGAACTTACCTCCCTGGCGGTTGCCAAGTTGCTCAAGGCCGTTGTCGACAAGGAACAGCCTCAGTTGGTGATCCTCGGCAAACAAGCCATCGACAGCGACAACAACCAGACGGGCCAGATGCTGGCCGCACTGACCGGTTACGGCCAGGGCACCTTCGCTTCGAAAGTCGAAGTGAACGGCGACAGCCTCGCGGTGACCCGTGAAATCGACGGCGGCGCACAGACGGTTTCCCTGAAACTGCCGGCCATCGTCACCACCGACCTGCGTTTGAACGAGCCGCGCTATGCGTCCCTGCCAAACATCATGAAAGCCAAGAAGAAGCCTCTCGAAGTGCTGACTCCGGACGCTTTGGGCGTTTCCACCGCCTCCACCAACAAGACCGTCAAGGTTGAAGCGCCGGCTGCACGCAGCGCGGGCATCAAGGTCAAGTCGGTGGCTGAACTGGTCGAGAAACTGAAAAACGAAGCGAAGGTAATCTAAAAATGACTATCTTGGTAATCGCTGAACACGATAACAAGGTGCTGGCCCCGGCCACCCTCAACACCGTGGCTGCCGCTGCGAAAATCGGTGGTGACATCCATGTATTGGTTGCTGGCCAGGGCGCTGGCGCCGTGGCTGAAGCCGCTGCGAAAATCGCGGGCGTAAGTAAAGTCCTGAACGCTGACAATGCCGCCTACGCGCATCAGTTGCCAGAAAACGTTGCGCCGCTGGTTGCAGAGCTGGGCGCTGGCTACAGCCACATCCTGGCTGCCGCTACCTCCAACGGCAAAAACATCCTGCCACGCGTTGCCGCGCAGCTGGACGTTGACCAGATCTCCGAGATTATCTCGGTGGAAAGCGCCGACACCTTCAAGCGCCCGATCTATGCCGGTAACGCCATCGCTACCGTGCAGTCCAACGCAGCGGTCAAGGTTATTACCGTACGCGCCACCGGTTTCGATCCGGTTGCCGCCGAAGGTGGTTCGGCCGCCGTTGAAGCCGTCTCCGCTGCCCACGACGCTGGCACGTCCAGCTTTGTTGGCGAAGAGCTGGCCAAGTCGGATCGCCCTGAGCTGACTGCTGCCAAGATTGTCGTTTCCGGCGGCCGCGGCATGCAGAACGGTGACAACTTCAAGCACCTGTACGCCCTGGCCGATAAGCTCGGCGCT
Source organism: Pseudomonas sp. FBCC-B545 (assembly GCF_059134095.1). NCBI lineage: Bacteria > Pseudomonadati > Pseudomonadota > Gammaproteobacteria > Pseudomonadales > Pseudomonadaceae > Pseudomonas > Pseudomonas sp. FBCC-B545. The sequence goes on from NZ_CP101441.1 coordinate 1,603,821, forward strand.
GCGGTCGGCGCTTCCCGCGCAGCCGTCGACGCAGGTTTCGTACCCAACGACATGCAGGTCGGCCAGACCGGCAAGATCGTGGCGCCACAGCTGTACATCGCTGTCGGTATCTCCGGTGCGATCCAGCACTTGGCCGGTATGAAGGACTCCAAGGTGATCGTCGCGATCAACAAGGACGAAGAAGCGCCGATCTTCCAGGTTGCCGATTACGGCCTGGTGGCGGACTTGTTCGAAGCCGTACCTGAGTTGGAGAAGCTGGTCTAATCCAGTCGCTTCACTTATAAAGAGCCCGGTCTTGTGACCGGGCTTTTTTATTTATCAGGGGAACCTCGCCATGGAACTGCGTCCTTGGAGCATATTGCTCGCCCTCATGCTGCTGCCGAGCCTGTCACTGGCCGCCGGCAAGTGCGAGCGCCTGGTGATCACCGGCAGCCCTGATGCCCCACCTTTGTTGTGGCGTGACCCCCAGGACCCGACGCACCTGATCGGCGCTACCGCCGAGGTGCTGCAACAAGTGGGCAAGGACCTCGGGCTGAAAATCGACCTGCTCTACGGCGGCAAACGCTCCCTGGCCCTGGATGAAGCGCGCAGCGGGCGCATGGACATCCTCGCCGACGCGCCGCTGAACCTCGGTGAACTGGACAACTTCGACTACATCCATCCGGCGTTGATGCAGACCGATTACCTGGTCTGGACACGCAAGGATTCACAGCTGGCCTACACCTCAGTGGCTGACCTGCACGGCCACAAGGGCGCGGTATCGGAGCGCGCCCGCTTGAGCGCTGAATTCGAAACCTTCGCCGGCCAGCAGCTCAGCCTGCAACGCCTGCCCAATCTGACGCCGGCATTCCAGAAACTGTTGCTGGGTGAGGTGGATTACGTGCTGGCCGGGCGCTATTCCGGCATGGCCATGGCCCAGACCTTGGGCATGAGTGACGACCTGGTCGCCCATGAGGTGCCTGTCGATCAGCCCGGCTTGTACCTGGCGATTTCCCACAACTCGGCGTGCAATGATCCATGGCTGCGCGGACAGTTGGCGAAAAAGATGACAGAATTGCCCGCGTCCGGTGTCGCGCAAGCCGCGCTGCAGCGCAATCTGGAGCGCTGGAAGGCGCAACTGCAACAGCCCGTCGGCACCCCAACACAGTAGGGATTTACAGTGATTTTTCGACCTCTTTTCGCGGCCCTCGCCGTTGTCGCTCTGGCGGGATGTGCAACCGATCCTGCGCCGAATGAACAAATGCGCCTGACCCAGCAAGCCTTGGAGCAAGCCACCGCGGTCGGGGTCAATGCCGACGAATCGCCCGAGCTGAAACTGGCCGAAGATAAATTCGCCAGGGCCAAGGCCAACATGGCCGACCAATCCTACAAGCGCGCGCGTATGCGGGCCGAGCAGGCTGAGCTGGATGCGCGTCTGGCCGAGGCTAAAGTACTCACCGCCAAGAGCCAGGAGCAATTGAACGTGCTCAATACCCGCATAACCCGCTTGCGCAAGCAATTACAGTTGGGGGACGCGCAATGAGCCCGATGATCCGTGGTTTGGGCTGTGTGTTGCTGCTGGGCAGCGCAGCCCTCGGCGGGTGCGCCAGCCAACCCAGCAGCGAGCAGGCCTTGCAACAGGCCGGCGATGACTTTCAGAAGGTCAAGGAGGACGCCAACGTGCTGCGCTTCGCCCCCAAGGATGTGATCCGCGCCGGCGAATCCCTGGCCCGTGCCGATCGCTTGTCCAGCTACTGGGGCAGCGGCGCCGATGTGGTGCATTACGCCTACCTCAGCCAGCGCTACAGTGCCATCGCCCGCGAACACACTGAGCAAGGCCTGAACGCCGAACGTGGCGCCCAACTCGAATTGGAACGCCAGCGCCTGCAACTGGCCCTGCGCGAAAACAAACTGGCCAGCGTGCAGCAACAGGGCAAGTGGGTTGAAGCACAAATTGCCAGCCTCACCACCCAGACCGACCGTGGCCTGGTGATGACGCTGGGAGATGTGCTGTTCGACACCGGCGAAGCGGAACTGGCCAACTCGGCCAACCGCACGGTGTTGAAGATCGTGCAGTTCCTGCAACTGAACCCCAAGCGTCGGGTGCGCGTCGAGGGTTACACCGACAACACCGGGGGCGAGCAGGAAAACCTCAAGCTGTCCCGCGACCGTGCCCAATCGGTGGCGGACCTGTTGATGGACCTGGGTATCGATGACAAGCGTATCGAGGTCCAGGGTTATGGCGATCAGTATCCGGTAGAAGCCAACGCCTCCGAACGAGGCCGCGCACAGAATCGCCGGGTGGAAATCGTATTCTCCGACGAGAAAGGCCAACTGGGCGCCGCTCGCTGAGCGCCAGGCTGCGATTTAATGTGGGAGGGGGCTTGCTCCCGATAGCGGTAGTTCAGTTGCGACATCTTTGACTGATACACCGTCATCGGGAGCAAGCCCCCTCCCACATTTGTTAGGCGTACTCTCTAACAGTTTTTGCTGTCACTCCCACCCGCGCTCGACTATCGTGACAACTGTCCCCGTACAGTTCTAAACTGTGCCGGTATGTTTCACACAAAAATAAAATACCCGTGAAATCGAGTGCTGCGTCATGACCAATCTGTTGCTTTACCAGCGTATTGCCCAGCAACTGGCTGAGGACATCCGACGCGGTGTCTACCAACCGGGGGAGCGCGTGCCGTCGGTGCGCAAAATGAGTTCCCAGCTCAATGTGAGCCATGCCACGGTGCTGCAGGCCTATGCCAACCTGGAAGACCAGGGGCTGATCCGGGCGCGGCCGCAGTCGGGCTATTACGTGCACCAGACACCCGCACTCACGGCGCCGACGCCAGACATCGCGCGGGTCGAGCGGCCAGGCTTGGTCACCCGCAGCAGCATCATCCAGCAGGTATTGGTCGAGTCGCGCCGTGAAGGGGTGTTCCCCTTGGGCGCCGCGGTGCCGAGTGTCGACTATCTTCCTGTACGGGCGCTGCACCAGCAGTTGGCCAAGGTCACACGGTTCCAGAGTCCGCGGGCCTTCAGCTACATGTTCAGCCCCGGCTTTGAACCGCTGCGCCGTCAGGTGGCGATCCGCATGCGCGATGCCGGTGTGGTGGTAGACCCTTCCGAGGTGGTGATCACCCACGGCTGCGTCGACGCGTTGCAGATGTCCTTGCGTGTACTCACGCGGCCTGGCGACCTGATCGCCGCCGAATCACCGACTTACTACGGCTTGTTGCAACTCGCCGATTTGCTCGGTCTGAAAGTCATCGAGATCCCCAGCGACCCAGCCACGGGAATGAGCCTGGAAGCCCTGCAACTGGCCGCCAACCAGTGGTCGATCAAGGCGCTGGTGCTCACCACGCGTCTGAGCAACCCCCTGGGTGGCACCATGCCCGAGGAGCGCCAGAAACAACTGCTGCGCCTGGCGTCGGATTTCGATATCCAGATCGTCGAGGACGATATCTATGGCGAGCTGATGTTCGAACTGGGTCGCACCAAGGCTCTGAAAGCCTACGACCGCCTTGACCGGGTTATCTACTGCTCGAGTTTTTCCAAGACCTTGTCCCCGGGTGTGCGCATCGGCTGGATGATCGCCGGCAAGTACCAGCAGGAGATCCAGCGCCTGCAGATGTTCAGTACCCACTCAGCTTGCAGTGTCACCCAGATGGGGGTCGCGGCTTACCTGGAAAACGGTGGCTACGACCGCCACCTGCGCTACATCCGCCAGGAATACCGCAAGAACCTCAGCGCCTTCCAACTGGCGGTGCAGCAATATTTCCCCGAAGGCACCCAGATGACCCGTCCAACCGGCGGCTTTATCCTGTGGGTCAGTTTGCCGGGTCGGGTCAATACCCAGGAACTGCACGTCCGTGCCCTGCAACAGGGCATCAGTATTGCGCCGGGGCTGATCTTCAGTAATACGGAACAGTTCAACCACTGTATTCGCCTCAACTGCGGTACCCCCTGGAACCGCGAGGCAGAGCGGGCGTTGATGACCTTGGGCATGCTGGCCAGCCAGTTGTGCCAGGAGACCGCGGCGGGTTTTTGAGACGTGCAAAGGGGACAGCATTGATCTGCGCCCTTGTCATGCCGTGCACAACAAGCGAGCATATGGCCTTCTGCCGTTAACGCTGTTGGCGATATGACATCTATTTTTCGCGTTACCTTGGTGATTGGCTTGTTGAGCCTGTGCAATGTTAGCGGTGTGCTGGCAGCCACGCCGGTGGGCGATAGCACGTCGGCTGCCAGTGTTGAGCAGAAGGTCTCCGTGAAGAAGCCGACGCCCGTGAAAAAAGCCCCGGCCACACAGAAAAAAGCCGTAGCGAGCAAAAAGCGCGCGCCCGTTGCGAGCAAGTCCAAGTCTGCCCATGAAGTCGCCCAGACTAAATTGCCACCGGCACAGTTGGACCTTTCGCTGCCCTCTGACATGGTCAGGCTGTTGCAGCCCATCGGCACCATGCCCAAGCCCAAGAGCGTGCCCTTGCTGCCGCCGCTGTTTGGCGAAAAGCCCACCGACAACAGTGCGTTCCAGATCAACGGCCGCTTGCTCAGCAATGAGATGAAGCTGCAACTGCGCAACGATGAGCGCCGTGATGTTGAAGGCGCCGCGCTGGATTTCGAATTCAAGCAATAAACATTGCCGCTATGCGTGACCCAGGTTGCCGACCATCTGTCGCAGACTGGTCGGTCACTTTTGTTTTGCGCGAAAAACCCCTGTTTGACCATTTTAAAACGGCTGTTTAAGGGCGTACTCTAGCCCGGTCATCCCTATTGAGTCGTCGAGGACCTGCTGGTCATGAAATGCCGTGAAGGCTGTGGCGCATGCTGCATCGCCCCCTCCATCAGTTCGCCGCTGCCCGGAATGCCCCAGGGCAAGCCTGCAGGCGTTCGCTGCCTGCACCTGTCGGTCGGACAACTGTGCCAGCTGTTCGGCCTGCCTGAACGGCCGGCGGTGTGCAGTGATTTCAAGGCTGATATCGAGGTCTGTGGCAATGACCAGGCCGATGCAATTCGCTTGATCGGCTGGTGGGAGCAGATGACGGCGGCTTGATGGGCTTTACTATTGGAACTTCAACAATAAGGAATACAACAATGGGTTCGCTGAAACGACTGGCCGTGTTGTGCGGTTTTACACTGCTGTTTGCTGCTACTGCCCAGGCTGAGGAATGGCAAGTGGCCAAGGACGAAGACGGTATCAAGGTGTCCCTGAGCGAAGTTGCCGGCTCCAAGTACAAAGCGTATCGCGGCGTGACCGTGATCAAGGCGCCTGTGGCCAAGATCGTTGCATTGCAGGAAGACGTGGCGGGTGCCTGCGCGTGGATTCACGAGTGCAAATCCCAGAAACTGGTCGACAAGAAAGGCGACGAAGCCTGGACCTACACGCAATTCAAGGCACCGTTTCCGGTGAGCGATCGTGACTCGTATATTCATGTCACAACCGCTAAAAACGCCGATGGCAGCGTAACCCGCACCTTGCAGGGCGTGCCTACCTACAAGCCCGAAGAAAAAGGCTATGTGCGGGTCGCTCAGGTCGAAGGCTCCTGGAAACTGGTGCCCAAGGGCGCCAATGAGACCGAAGTGACCTACCAAGTGCACACCGAGCCGGGCGGCAGCGTGCCGTCGTGGTTGGCCAACAAGTTCGTGGTGGAAGCGCCGTTCAATACCTTGAGGGCGCTCAAGGAACGCGCTGAAAAATAAGCGCAACTGATCCGGTGCCTCCTGCCTTGGGTGGAACGTTTGGCGAAGCCTCAAGGTCCAGATAGATGTAAGCCCACACATGGGGTTTTATCGAGGAGGCACCGATGCCGAAGTGGAATGTTTCTTTCATCAATGACCGTGGCGAGCCGGTAGTCGAGCAATTCGACTGCGAGCATGAGCCGACGCTGGAAGAAGCCGCACAGATGGTGCGGGTGCGTGTGTCGCCGGTGTTAGAAAAGCTGGACCTTAACGATCTTGCCGATCGTGTTCCCGAGCCCACGGTCAAGAGCCTGCATGATCAAAATGGTATCAAGGACCTCAAGGTCGAACCCGCGGCCTGAATATTTCCGTTAGACCCATCAAGCACCTCTGGTGGAGGTGATAGCTTCGCGCTACTCTGCAATCGAGATCAGCGAATGAATCGCTAAGGTCTGGTCTTGTCAGCTACATGCTTGTTTTCCAGCGGTGTTGTTCCTGCCGTAGTACTCGCGCCAGTAGGGCGCGAGCTTCGGGAAGCACGGAAAGTCTATCCATCATTTGAGGAGCACTTTTCATGAGCACAGCCTATCAAGAAGACATCAGTACCAACGTCCTGCGCCGCATGAAAGAGGGCGGCTTCGATTTCTCGCGTTTTCACCCCATTGAGTTCTACGCCATTTTCCCGGATGAGGAACGGGCGCGCAGGGCTGCGGGTCGATTTCGTGGCGAATCCCTGAATGCCCAGGTCAGCGCGCGCGACGATGGCGCCTGGTACCTGGAACTGAGCAAAATCATGTTTGCAACCTACGACGGCATAGGAGACTTCGAGCAAGACTTCGAGGCGGTGGTCGAGCCCCTGGGTGGGATCATCGAAGGATGGGGCGTCAAGCAGGAGGTGCGTGGGTTACCCATGTAGTTGGTTTTTATGAGCAGCGCAGCGTATCGGCTGACCTTTGGGTCGGCCGATTTTGTTTGGGGGGGGGCCTGCACTGGTTTTGTTACATGCAAAAAAAAGCCACCCCAGTAGGGTGGCGGAAAGGGAAGCTCGAGGGAGCAGATCAGTACACGAAGTAACACAGTACCGGTTGCACAAAGGGTTTCGCTGTAGGACATGTCCTGTTCAGCCGATGGAGGTGATTATCCGCAGCGCCGGCCGGGCAGTGAAATCAACTCTGGCTATGCGATCGATAGCCAAGGGCCGCGTTGCAATGAAGCGTGCGACATGCAATGGGCACGTTCTACGCACTGGAATGGTGCGAAGACTCCGCCTGGATTATTCAAGTCATTGATTATTAAGTGTTTATGCCGCTGGCACGGGCCTTGCGAAGGTTCTCGCGTCCGGGTGACAAGGAGTACGGCATGATCCGCACTTATTACGATGAAATGTACGATGGGGCAGGGCAGGTCCGTCCTCATTACCGCGAGTTCGCCCGCTGGTTGGCCGACACCCCCACGGAATTGCTGGCCCAGCGTCGGCGTGAAGCCGATTTGCTGTTCCACCGCGCCGGTATCACCTTCACCCTCTATGGGGATGAGCTGGGCACTGAGCGCCTGATTCCCTTCGATACCATTCCGCGCAGTATCCCGGCCAGCGAATGGCGGGTTGTCGAGCGCGGCTGTATCCAACGGGTCAAGGCACTGAACATGTTCCTCGCCGACCTGTACCACGGCCAACGCATTATCAAGGCCGGCATTATTCCCGCCGAGCAGGTACTGGCCAACGAGCAGTATCAGTTGGCAATGCAGGGCCTGGACCTGCACCGTGATCTGTATTCCCACATTTCCGGGGTCGACCTCGTACGCGATGGTGACGGCACCTACTACGTACTGGAAGACAACCTGCGCACGCCCAGTGGCGTCAGCTACATGCTCGAAGATCGCAAGATGATGATGCGCCTGTTCCCGGAACTGTTTGCGGCCCAGCGCATCGCGCCCATCGACCACTACCCCAACCTGTTGCTCGATACCCTGAAAAGCGCCAGCCCTCTGGATAACCCCAGCGTGGTTGTGCTGACCCCGGGGCGCTTCAACAGCGCGTTCTTCGAGCATGCCTTTCTTGCCCGGGAAATGGGCGTGGAACTGGTGGAGGGGGCGGACCTGTTCGTACGCGATGACCGTGTGTTCATGCGCACCACCGACGGCCCAAAGGCCGTGGATGTGATCTACCGCCGCCTAGATGATGCCTTCCTCGACCCGTTGGCCTTCAACCCGGACTCCATGCTCGGCGTGCCCGGTCTGCTTGCGGCCTATCGTTGCGCCAATGTGGTGCTGGCCAATGCCATCGGCACGGGAGTGGCGGACGACAAGTCGGTTTACCCGTTCGTCCCTGAAATGATTCGCTTCTACTTGGATGAAGAGCCGATCCTGCAGAACGTTCCGACCTTTCAATGCCGTAATCCCGACGAATTGTCCCACGTACTGGCCCACCTGCCCGATTTGGTGGTCAAGGAAACCCAGGGCTCCGGCGGCTATGGCATGTTGGTTGGCCCGGCGTCCACGGCGGCGGAAATCGAAGCCTTCCGCGCTCGCATCAAGGCCAAGCCCCACGCTTATATCGCGCAGCCGACCCTGTGTTTATCCACCTGCCCGACCTTTGTCGAAAACGGTATCGCCCCACGGCATATCGACCTGCGCCCGTTCGTGCTGTCCGGCAAGGAAACCCGCGTGGTGCCCGGCGGCCTGACTCGCGTGGCCCTGCGCGAAGGATCGCTGGTGGTCAACTCGTCCCAGGGCGGCGGCACTAAAGACACCTGGGTGGTCGAGGACTGATGCCATGTTGAGTAGAACTGCCTCGGATTTGTACTGGATGTCGCGCTATCTGGAACGTGCCGAAAACCTCGCACGCATGCTCGACGTCAGCTATTCACTGTCGCTGATGCCTCAGGATGGGCGCGGCGACGGACTGCACGAACTGGCCATGCCGTTGTTGATCACCGGCACCCTGGAGGATTACCACGAGCGCCACGGCCAATTGCATGCCGAACGCCTGCTGCACTTTTTCGCACTGGACGCGGCCAACCCGGCCAGCATCTACAGTTGCCTGGGTGCTGCGCGGGCCAGCGCCCATGCGGTACGTGGGCGAATCACCGCCGACATGTGGGAAAACATCAACGCCACTTGGCTGGACATTCGCGATATCGCCCAGCAGGGGCTGAGCCGATACGGCATGAGCCGGTTTTGTGAGTGGGTCAAGGAGCGTTCCCATCTGTTCCGCGGCGCCACCTACGGCACCATCATGCGTAACGATGCCTTCCGCTTTATCCGCCTGGGCACCTTTATCGAGCGCGCCGATAACACCTTGCGCCTGCTGGATGCGCGCTACGAAATGGCCGGCGACCAGGCCGCGTCGGTCAGCGATGGCACGGCTCACGCGTATTACCAATGGAGTGCACTGCTGCGTGCGTTGTCGTCGTTCGAGGCCTACACCGAGATTTATCGTGATGCGCCGGGGTCCCGGCAAGTGGCTGAACTGCTGCTGTTACGCGCCGATGTCCCGCGCTCGCTGCGGGCCTGCAGCGAGGAAATCGACCAAGTGCTCGCCAGCCTGCCTGGCCTCAACGGCCGCCCGGCCCAGCGCCTGGCCGCCGAGATGGACGCGCGCCTGCGCTTTACCGCGATCGACGAAATCCTCGAGGAAGGCCTGCATGCCTGGCTGACCGACTTTATCCCCTTGGTCCGCCAATTGGGCGACGCCATCTACAGTTCCTACCTGGAGGCGGCATGAGACTCTCCATCAGCCACGAAACCACCTACCACTACCAAGACCAAGTGCGCGCCAGCATCCAGTACCTGCGGCTCACGCCCCATGACAGCGAACGCCAGCACGTATTGAGCTGGCAGCTCGACCTGCCACGCCCGGTGCGGGCGCAGGTGGACCCCTTCGGTAATATCCTGCATGTGCTGACCCTGGACGAACCCCACGACGCCATTATCATCGGCGCCCGTGGCCAGGTGGAGATCGACGAGTTGCGCGAGGCCGAACACGAAAGCCAGTCTGCCTGGCCGTTCCTGCGCTGCACGCGTCTGACCGAGCCCGATGAAGCCCTGCGCCGGTTTGCCGAGCAGCATTGCCACCAGCGTCGCGACCGCACGGCGCTCATTGACCTGATGCAGGCCCTCAACCAAGCGATGATCTACACGCCGGGGGCTACCGAAGTCGACACCTGTGCCGCCCAGGCCTTTGCAGGCGCTGCGGGCGTGTGCCAGGACCATACCCATGCATTTCTCGCCTGCGCACGCAGCCTGGGAGTTCCTGCGCGGTATGTGTCGGGGTATTTGTACACCGAAGACTGCGCACATCTGGCCAGTCACGCCTGGGCCGAAGCCTGGCTGGATGACGCCTGGTACAGTTTTGACGTGACCAACCAACTGGCCCGGCCGGAGCGGCACTTGAAACTGGCCGTGGGCCTGGACTACCTCGACGCCTGCCCGGTACGCGGTATGCGCCGTGGGGGCGGGCATGAGCAGATGCATGCCAAGGTATTCGTGGCACCGACCGTGGTTTCAGTGCAGCAGCAATAACTTTTGAATTGCTCCAGACTTAAGGTTGGTGCTTGCGCCCCGCCATATGCTGCAAATACTCGACCAGCATATCCAGCTCTTTATCCGGCAATACACTGGCAGCAAACGCCGGCATCTTTGCCTGTGGCCAGCGCCTCAGGCTTTGCGGGTCACGGATATAACGCTTGAGGAAATCACCGCCGAAATACTCGGTGGGGTTGTAGGGAATGTTCAGGTCCGGTCCCACTTGGGCATCGCCGGCCCCGTTGAGGCGGTGGCAGGCCAGGCAGTTCTTCTGGAACAACGCAAAGCCTTGGTTGATCGGGTCATTTGCGGCCAGTTTCGGGTCGGGCAACAACGCGGGAAAACGTTCGGCAACCGTCTGCAATTGCTTGATTCTGGATACCTGGAAGGGCCACTGTTCCGGGCTGATGTGCCCGGCTTCGGGTTGGGTCCACACCAGGTAAAACGGCCCGGCGCTCGGTTTGCCTTGCGCCAGGGCGGGCCATGGATGAGCCGGGTCTTCCACCGCCAACCAGGCGCGGGCACCGGACTTTTCCAACAACGGCGCGGCAGACAGTTCGGCGGCGAAACCATCCAGGGCAACCGCTTGCAAGTGGCTCGCAGGGTTCAGGCCCGGCAGGAGCACCGCCAGAGGTACCGCGCGATAGGTCATGTCGCGCTTGTAGGACACGTCATCGACGATCTGTACCGTCTGTGCCTGCGGGTGCTTGAGCAGATCGGCGGTCTGCCAGGTCCGGCTGGTGTGGTCCAAGTCGATGGTGAGTTGCGCAGCGGCTACAGGAAAGCTCAGCAGCAGGGCAAATAAGGCGAGGATCGATTTCAAGGCAGCGGCCCGATGCAAGGTGGCGATGGCGCTCACGATACCGGAAATTGACAGGTAAAAAAGACAGCCCCCGCAACGGCAGTGCTAAGCGCACTATCCCGGCAGGTGCTGCCAAAAGCTGCAGGCCTGGTGCTGTGTGTGCACGGCGTCTGGGGGGCGGGGCGTCACCCGAGCACCTTGGTCAGGTTGGGCAAGATCAGAATCAGTGTGGTGGCGAACAGAATAAGTCCTGCCTGACGTACTTTCGAATGTTTGAACATGGCTGACTGCCTATTTTGTTGTTATTCCTGAGCGTCAAATGCGTGCCGGTTAATTTCAGTATCGCGAGCTGACGTTGCACTTTTCTTACAGCTGCTCCGGCAAGACCCGGCAGCAGCGTCTTACAGGTTCAACCTTAGAGCGCCCGCCCTTCTTCGCTTAGATCCATTTCATATCAGCTAATCAGCATTTGCGCTAAAAACGGCATGAGGCTTAGTGCCATCTTGGCGCCAGCCCTAGGGCTAGACCGCTAAAACGATTAATCAGGCATATTCCGTAGCTACCTACCGTTCGTCCGAGCGAGGGGGTCAAAAGCATTGAGCGCATCCGTCATTGAAACCGTGTCAATCGGGCCTAAGGTAAGGGGCATACACCCACAGCGGCTCGAGGATGTCATGACCCAAGCTTTGATCTTTGATGCGGTACGCACGCCCCGGGGCAAGGGCAAGGCCGACGGTGCCCTGCACAGCGTCAAGCCGGTAAACCTGGTGGCCGGCTTGCTCAATGCGCTGGCGCAACGCAGCGAACTTGATACGCACCAAGTGGATGACATCGTGCTCGGCTGCGTCACTCCCGTGGGCGACCAGGGCGCCGATATCGCCAAGACTGCCGCGCTGGTAGCGGACTGGGACATCAGCGTCGCCGGCGTCCAGGTCAATCGCTTTTGTGCCTCGGGCCTGGAGGCGGTCAACCTGGGCGCGATGAAGGTGCGTTCCGGCTTCGAAGACCTGGTCGTCGTCGGCGGCGTCGAATCCATGTCCCGGGTACCCATGGGCAGCGATGGCGGCGCGTGGGTGCTCGACCCGCAAACCAATATGCACAGCCACTTCACGCCCCAAGGTATCGGCGCCGACCTGATCGCCACCCTGGAAGGCTTCAGCCGCCAGGATGTGGACGCCTTTGCCCTGCAATCCCAGCAGAAAGCCGCCCGGGCACGCGCAGACGGTTCCTTCAACAAGTCGCTGATCGCAGTGCAGGACCAGAACGGTATCGTACTGCTGGACCATGACGAGTTTATCCGGGGCGACTCCACCCTTGAGGGCTTGGGCAAGCTCAAGCCCAGCTTCGAAATGATGGGCCAGATGGGTTTCGACGCCACCGCATTGCGGGTCTACAGCCATGTGGAGCGCATCCAGCATGTGCACACCCCAGGCAACAGCTCCGGCATCGTCGACGGCGCCGCATTGATGTTGATCGGCTCCGAGGCCAAAGGTCGCGAACTGGGCCTGCAACCGCGGGCGCGCATTGTTGCCACGGCCGTGACCAGCACCGACCCGACCATCATGCTTACCGGCCCGGCGCCAGCCACTCGCAAGGCCCTGGCCAAGGCCGGCCTGCGGGTTGAAGACATCGACCTGTTCGAAGTCAACGAAGCGTTCGCCTCGGTGGTGCTCAAGTTTATCAAGGACATGGGCATCGACGCCGCCCGGGTCAACGTCAACGGCGGCTCCATCGCCATGGGCCACCCGCTTGGCGCCACCGGTTGCGCTATCCTCGGCACCTTGCTCGATGAGCTGGAGGTGCGTCAGCAACGCTACGGCCTGGCCACGCTCTGTGTCGGCGGCGGCATGGGTATCGCCACCATTATCGAACGCCTCTGAGCCTAAGGAATCTTTCATGACCGATGCCATTCGTTACGAAAAAGGCCAGGACCAGATCGTGGTGCTGACCCTCGACATGCCCGGCCAGAGCGCCAACACCATGAACGCAGCGTATCGCGAGGCCATGGCGGCCACCGTCACGCGCCTGGAGGCAGAAAAAGACGGGATCGCCGGGGTGGTGATCACCTCGGCCAAAAAGACCTTTTTTGCCGGTGGCGATCTCAATGAACTGATCAAGGTCGACAAGTCTCATGCCAAGGGTTTCTACGATAGCGTGCTGGTGTTGAAGGCGCAGTTGCGGCGCCTTGAAACCCTCGGCAAGCCGGTGGTGGCTGCGATCAATGGCGCGGCCTTGGGCGGCGGCTGGGAGATCTGCCTGGCCTGTCATCATCGGGTCGCGCTGGACGACAAAGCTGTTCAGCTCGGCCTGCCGGAAGTCACCCTTGGTCTGTTGCCGGGCGGTGGCGGGGTAGTGCGCATGGTGCGCATGCTGGGCCTGGAAAAAGCCCTGCCGTACTTGCTCGAGGGTAAAAAAGTCCGGCCCGCCCAGGCACTGCAAGCAGGTTTGATTGATGAGCTGGCGGCGGATCGTGATGAGCTGCTGAGCAAGTCACGGGCCTGGATTCTCGCTAATCCTGAGGCAAAGCAACCGTGGGATAACAAGGCGTATCAGATCCCAGGTGGTACGCCGTCAAATCCCAAAGTCGCGCAGATGCTCGCCATTGCCCCATCGATTTTGCGCAGCAAAACCAATGGCTGCTTCCCTGCGCCGGAGAAAATCCTCTGCGCCGCCGTGGAAGGCGCCCAGGTGGACTTCGATACCGCGCACCTGATCGAAACCCGCTACTTCACCGAACTGGTGACCGGGCAAGTGGCGAAAAACATGATCGGCACCTTCTGGTTCCAGCTCAATGAAATCAACGCCGGCAGCTCGCGGCCCCAGGGTTTTGCCCCTTACGTCACACACAAGGTCGGTGTGCTCGGGGCCGGGATGATGGGCGCCGGCATTGCGTATGTCAGCGCTTGTGCGGGCATCGACGTGGTGCTCAAGGACATCAACCTCGCCGCCGCCGAGAAAGGCAAGGCACATTCGGCGACGCTGCTGGACAAGAAGGTCAGTCATGGGCAATTGAGCGCCGAACAGCGGGAAGCCACCCTGGCGCGCATTCATTCGACGCAGGATGATGCCGATCTGGCCGGTTGCGACCTGATCATCGAGGCCGTGTTCGAAGACCGCGAACTCAAGGCCAGGGTCTCGGCCGCCGCACAAAGCGTGGTCGGTGCCGACGCAGTGATCGCCTCCAACACCTCCACTTTGCCCATCAGCGGCCTGGCCACGGCAGTCCCCGATCAAGCCAGGTTTATTGGCCTGCACTTCTTCAGCCCCGTGGACAAGATGCCCCTGGTGGAAATCATCAAGGGCGCCCGCACCAGCGACGAAACCCTGGCCCGAGGTTTCGACTTCGTCCTGCAAATCAAGAAGACCCCGATTGTGGTCAATGACAGTCGTGGCTTCTTCACTTCGCGAGTGTTTGGCACGTTCACCAACGAAGGCATCGCCATGCTCGGCGAAGGCGTGGCCGCGCCGATGATCGAAACCGAAGCGCGCAAGGCCGGCATGCCGGTGGGACCGCTGGCGGTGTCCGATGAAGTTTCCCTCAGCCTGATGAGTCATATCCGACAGCAAACCGCCAAGGATCTGCAGGCCGAAGGTAAGGCACTGCCGAGCCATCCGGCGACCGCGGTGATCGATCTGCTGGTGAACGAATACAAGCGCACGGGCAAGGCGGCAGGCGCTGGTTTTTACGACTATCCCGCTGGCGGCCAGAAGCACCTGTGGCCTGGGCTGAAAACCCGGTTCGAACAGCCTGGCAAGCAAATCTCACCCCAGGACGTACGCGATCGCTTGCTGTTTATCCAAGCCATCGAAACCGTACGTTGTGTGGAGGAGGGCGTGCTGATGTCCACCGCTGACGCCAACGTCGGTTCGATCTTCGGTATCGGTTTTGCCGCATGGAGTGGCGGCGCCTTGCAGTTTATCAACCAGTACGGGCTGGACGACTTTGTCGCCCGCGCCCGCTACCTGGCAGAGGAGTACGGGGAGCGCTTCTCGCCACCGGCGTTGTTGCTGGAGAAAGCGGCACAGGGTGAAGTGTTCCGCTGAGCAAAATGTGGGAGGGGGAGCTTGCCTTGAGGGTGTATTTCAAGGCAGGCTCTGGGGTGTGCAATATTCCCATCGCCGTGTCAGGTATTTTTTATGTCGCTACGCGTCTGCATCCTGGAAACCGATATCCTGCGTCCAGGCTTGATCGATCAGTACCAAGGTTACGGGCAGATGTTCAAGCGCCTGTTCGCCAAGCAACCGATTGCCGCCGAATTTGTCGTCTACAACGTGGTGCAGGGCGAATACCCACCGGATGACGAAGTGTTTGATGCGTACCTGATCACCGGCAGCAAGGCCGACTCGTTCGGCACTGACCCTTGGATCCAGACCCTCAAGACCTATGTGCTCGAGCGCTACGAGCGCGGTGACAAGCTGTTGGGTATCTGCTTCGGCCATCAACTCCTGGCATTGCTGCTCGGCGGCAAGACTGAGCGCGCGAGCCAAGGCTGGGGCATGGGCATCCATGACTACAAGCTGGATGCCAAGGCCCCATGGATGAGCCCCGAGGTACCGGAGCTGACGCTATTGATCAGTCACCAGGACCAGGTCACGACCTTGCCGGAAAATGCCACGGTCATTGCCTCCAGTGAGTTTTGCCCGATTGCCGCTTACCACATCGGTGACCAGGTGTTGTGCTTCCAGGGGCACCCTGAATTTGTCCAGGACTATTCCCGCGAGTTGTTGGAGATTCTTCAGACAACCCTTGGGGAAAAGGTTTACACCAACGGCGTTGCCAGCCTGGAACGCGACCACCACGGCGCAACCGTGGCGGAGTGGATGATGCGTTTTGTCGCCCACAAGCCGGACGCCAGCGTTAAAGCCAGCCCGAACGCTTGAAGCTGGCCCATAAACCTGTGCAGCCCAGCGCAATAAACCCGAGCACCCCAAAATAGCCGTAGTGCCACTGCAGCTCGGGCATGTTCTGAAAGTTCATCCCATAAATCCCCGCCACTGCCGTGGGGAATGCCAGGATCGCCGCCCACGCGGCGAACTTGCGCTGTACTACGCTCTGGCGCGAGGCCTCCAGTAACACACCGATCTCGATGGTCTGGCTGGCGATATCGCGCAGTGTGGTGAGGTCTTCCATCTGCCGCGTTACATGGATCTGCACGTCGCGAAAGTAGGGGCGCATGTTCTTGTCGATAAACGGAAAGCTCAGCTTCTGCAGCTCCTGGCTGATCTCCACCATCGGTGCCACATAGCGCTTGAGCCGCAGCACGTCGCGGCGCAGGCCGTGCAGGTTCTGGATATCGCCCTCGCTCAGCGAACTGCACAGCACATTGCGCTCCAGCTCATCAATCTCCGCATGGATCGCCTCGCTCACCGGCTGGTAGTTTTCGGTGACGAAATCCAGCAGCGCATAGAGTACGAAGTCTTCCCCATGCTCCAGCAACAGTGGTCGCGCTTCACAACGTTGGCGCACAAAACCGTAGGACGCCGAATGACCATTGCGTGCGGTGATGATGTAGCCGTTGCCGGCAAAGATATGGGTTTCGATAAACTCCAGCTTGCCGTTCTCACGAACTGGTGAGTAGGTGACGATAAACAGCGCGTCGCCGAAGGTTTCCAGCTTCGGGCGGCTGTGCTTTTCCATGGCGTCTTCGATGGCCAGTTCGTGCAGGTTGAACTGGCGTTGCAGGTTGTTCAACTCCTGGGCACTGGGCTCTTCCAGGCCAATCCACACAAAGTGTCCGGGTTTGGCGGCCCAGGCTGCGCCTTCATCGAGGGTGATATCCGAGACTTTCTTTCCGGCACTGTAGACGGCGGCCGCAACAACTCTACCCATGGTGCTGATCACTTCTTATCAAGAGGACAGATGTTGGGCAGCTTAGCTGGAAGCGAGTTCTATTGTTGTGGGCAGTTGATTGATCGTTCCCACGCTCTGCGTGGGAATGCCTCCTGTGGCGCTCCGCGTCTCCCTGCACAGGGCTTATAGCGGCGCAGGCACGCAAGCGCTTTGCAGTTCGCGGTCCATCTGGGCAATGCACTCATCCATCTGCGTCTGACAGGTCCTCATTAACTGAGGGATGTCGTCCACTGTCAGACCAATCGTAGGAATCGGCGGCAACGAACGTATGAGCACATCCCCACTGTCCCAACGATTGAGCTTCATCTGCTTCACATAAGTGCTGACACACACCTGCACGATCGGCACGCCGGCCGCAATTGCCATATGAAACGCGCCTTTCTTGAACGGCAACAGCCTGTTGCCCAGGTTGCGCGTGCCTTCGGGGAACACCCAGATCGAGGTGTCCTCATGCTGCAACGTGTGGGTGGTGGTGAGCATGGCACGCCGCGCCTTGTGTGCATTGCCGCGGTCGATCAGCACATTGCCCGCCAGCCAGAACAACTGGCCGAACAGCGGCACCCATTTCAGGCTTTTCTTGGCGATGCATACGGTGCGGTGCGGCACTACATTGCCAAGTACAAACAGGTCGTAATTGGACTGATGGTTGGCGATCACTACACAGGTACCAGGCTTGTTGCGCAGCGAGCCGACATCTGTCTTCAACTTCAGGCGCAAAATCCACATGGCCGGTAATGCGTAAAGACGGGCACAGAGGCGGCTGTTGTCCGGATTGAATGGCCGACACACCCCTAAAATTACGCCCAGTACCCCGGCGATCATAAAGTGCAGGCCCATCAACAGCATACGTAACAGAAAAAGCATCGAAACGGCCCATCGGGACAAAAGGTGGCGCAGTGTACGGATGTGCACTGTATTCGGCAATTGCCCCTACAGATGTAGGAGATAGGCGATGTTTAAGCGCATGTTTCTACGCATGCCAGTAACGGCTGCCCAGAGCGGCTACAGATGTCTCGGGTTTATTTGTAAGAAAAAGCCCGATACTAGATCGGGCGTTGATAAAGCAGGTGTAGGAGTTAACTCAGGTTATGGCCTTGATCCTGGATGATTGCTTCGTCCAGAGCCTCCAGCAGCGCCCGGCGCACTTTTAACTTGGTGTGCTTGTGAGCGTTCATATTGATCTTCTTCAACTGCCGCGCCGCCTCCAGGGCTGCCGCGTGCAATTCTTCCGGCGCCACGACCTTATCGAGGAAGCCTGCTTGCAAGGCGCCTTGCGGATCAAACATTTCGGCATTGATCACCGACCGATGAAATGCCGACTTGCGCAGACGATCCCGCGCCAACTCGATACCGGCGTGATGCATGGTCATGCCGATTGCCACTTCATTCAGACCAATGCTGAACGGGCCTTCCACGCCAATGCGGTAATCCGCCGACAACAATAAAAACGCGCCCTTGGCCACTGCATGCCCAGGGCACGCAACGATCACCGGGAACGGATGCGCCAACAGACGCCGCGCCAGGGTCGAGCCCGACGTCACCAGGCTGATTGCCTCTTTAGGGCCGGCGGTCATCACCTTCAAATCATAACCACCCGACAAAATCCCCGGCGTGCCCGTGATGATCACCACCGCCCGATCTTTCTCGGCCTGATCCAGCGCAGCATTGAATTCGCTGACCACCGCAGGAGAAATGGCATTGACCTTGCCGTTGCTCAAGGTCAGGGTCGCGATACCGTCTTCGAAGTGGTAGGCAATCAACTCACTCATGACGCGGTTCCTTGTAGGGCTTGTTATAGAGAATGCAGCAGACGTTACCCACCACGCCCGCCTGGGTAAAGCGCTGTGACTGACTACCCAGTCAGGCTTTTCCTCTATCCCCAAGGGTAGACGCCCCGCAGCACAGCGCAGCAGTCCCGCAAAACCGGTGCTGGGCCTGCCCAAGAATGGCAGAAACACCGCCCATTACCGGGCGCGCCACGGCATAACCATCTAACCGCATGAAAATTCTGAAAAAAACCTTTGCCATCAGAAAGGCTTTCGACTACATTAGCGCGCCTCGACAGACTGAACTGGTTTGCCGAGATACGGTGAAGTGTCCGAGTGGCTTAAGGAGCACGCCTGGAAAGTGTGTATACAAGAAATTGTATCGAGAGTTCGAATCTCTCCTTCACCGCCAAATTTGAAACGACAAAACCCCTGAAAACGTTAAAGTTTTTAGGGGTTTTGTGTTTTCAGGGCGGCGAGAAAGGCCCATATGGGAACATCCATGGGAACACGGGGTTCGTTGAATGCCCAGGGTCAGCTGCCGCATGCCGATGACGTCCACGCTGTCATAGGCGATACGACGACGTAGAGCGCTGGTAAGCGCTGGTAATTACCAGTCTTCAGAGCGCTCCATACGCTGATGCAGGATACGCAGAATCTGTACTATTCCGTGAGCAAGGCGATAGGGGGCGATGAAAGGAAATTTGGACAGGATCAGCTCTCTGACGTCTGGAATTTGAGAGGGCCTGCCCAAGCCTGTAAACATTTCCAACTGTTCGAGCGCCTCAATGATTTGAGCTACCACCCCTTCGGCGGCTTCTGCCCCCAAGCGTGACTCATAGTATTCGTAGATCGACTCTAGATCACTGTCCGCTTTTTCCGTCAACACGATTTTTGGCACGGTTTACCCACTTAGCCTTAACGGCGTCCATATCTATGAGGTTGCCTGCCTCTGCGTCTGCGATACCTTCAGCGATTGCGTTGATATGCCATGACTCGGCCTCAACGTAACGAGCCAAGGCGCGCTTGAGGTGATATTGGCGGTCGCGATCCGTTGCCAATGACAACTGATCAAGCTGTTCAACCAATTCCTCTTCCACACGAAATGACAGCACGGGTGATGCCATAAAAGACTCCTCAATCTCGCTCGTATACATCGTATACAGATGTTGGGAATGTATACTTTTACACGCATGCCTAACAGTGATTTTTATAAAAACAGACGAGTGAATGGTTGATCTTGACCCCACCAAATTCGAATCAAACGAACCCTCTGGCTTCGGAAGAAGCTAGAGGGTTTGTGGTTTTTGAGTTTGAAAACTTAGTTTTTCAGGTCATATGCTCGGCACATCCATCCGTCGTCCAATGACATCGAGCAAATCGCACCCGTCCCGCAGAGGAATTGAGCAGAGCAGTGCAAAATCACTGAGCACCACCGCATCACTACTGATTTCACCGCGTAGAGCAAGGTTCTCAAGGACTTGTGTAACGGCACGAAGCCGATAGGTCGCGGCGTCGAGGAGTATTTCCAGCGGCACGGTGGTGTCGACAAAAAGGGCAGGGGTGGCGCTGTCGTTGCTGGTGAGGGCTATGTATTGGTTCATGCGTAAAGTCCGTTCGCTTAGAGGGGGAGAAGCCACCTGTTTGTCGCCAAACAAAAGGTGGCAACTGCACGCAGGTTGGCGAACCGGCATAAGAACGGACAAAGACCGGCAGACCCGAGGGTCTCCCACGCACAGCTACCATTGAGTAGCTTATTGCGTGCAGGGGCATCCCGCAAATCAGCCGGGAGGCTTCTGCCATCTTATAGTCGAGTCGCCAAACCCGGTCGCCATGTGGGCGACCGGGTGACTATAGACATAGCGATTTTGAAACGGGAGCCCCCACTTCTGCTAGGCGTGTAGGACGTTGCCTATATGATTGGCTACTATCGCGGCTCTCGGTCTAGCCGTCTCCAAGGTTTCGAAAGAAACACAAAGTTCGGTGCCTGGTTAAAAAAGTGAGGTAGTGCTAGAGAAAATATTTCTCTAGCATCTGCCGTCATGGCTACCACTGAATGAAACTGGAAAACAAAAATCTATCCCGACGACCACGCGCCGCCGCATTTTCACGTGCAGACGCCGGATGGTGAGTCGCTGGTTCAGATAGAAGGGTTTGTTGTGCTCGGTACAGGCGCCGAGAAGAAAGCCTTGAAAGCTGCCCTGCTTTGGGCAAAAGCTCATATCGCTGATCTTAAACGGGTATGGGATGAACAAAACCGGAGGGACTGACATATGACCAGCAAGCTTCGCATTTCTGCTGTGCAACCAGTTGCCGGCAAGCATGCCTTAGAGATCGAATGGAACAACGGTAAGCGACACACTGTTGACCTCACCGATCATATAAATACTTTTCCTGTGCTCACACCACTCTTGGATTTGGCGCTATTCAGCCAAGTGGTAGTGGGTGAGTGGGGCTTTGATGTGACATGGGGTAATGACCTGGAACTGTCCGCTGTCACGCTGCACCGTCTGGCGTTGGAGCAATCTGGTGAGGTCATGCTGACCCAGGATTTCAGAAAGTGGATGCTCAGTAACAATTTATCCCTTTCCGCAGCTGCTGTTGAACTGGGCTTTTCTCGTAGGACTATCACCGCGTACAGCAGTGGTGCTGCGCTGATTCCCAAGCATGTCGGGTTGGCATGCAGGGGGTGGGAGTATGAGCATAAAGGCTACACGGGCCACCACGCTTAAACGGACCTGCTCTCCACCAGGGCGGCCAATAGAGCCGCCCTGATACATCCGCACCACTTTCAATGCCTATGCCGATGATGCACATCCGGAAAATGCGCATGGCTATGCCTCATTTCACCATGAACATGCACATGACTATGGGCCTCCTTCGGATCCCACTCAAACCCATGCTCATGCTGATGATGTTCATCATGCACATGCCGATGCCCATGTTCCGTGGCTTCGTGCAGATGCTCATGGGCGTGCCGTTCCGTCAGATGCAGCCACACACCTACGGCCATCAGCGCCGAGGCAATCCAGAACGCCACAGTCACCGACTCTCCAAACACCAGCAAGGCCACTGCGGCGCCGAGGAAGGGCGCGGTCGAGAAGTAGGCGCCGGTGCGCGCACTGCCCAGCCCGCGTAGCGCCAGCACAAACATGACCAGGCTGACCCCATACCCCAGGAACCCCACCAGCAGAATCGGCGCCAGTTGTGCCAGGCCGGAAATTTGCGCCCCGAGGTAAAACGCCAGGCTGCAATTCACAATCCCCGCAATCAAACCCTTGGCGCCGGCGATAAATAGCGCGTCAGACGCAGACACTTTGCGCGTCAGATTGTTATCAATGCCCCAGCACAAACACGCCAGCGCAACGGCCAGCGGCCCGGTCCAGTCCTGGCTGGCGCCGCCAGCGCCGGTCCATGACAACGCCACGCCGCCCAGCACAATCGCGATCATGCCAAGCACGATGCGGCGGTCTGCGTTTTCCCTGAACACGACCCAGGCGATCACGGCGGTCAATACCGATTCAAGGTTGAGCATCAGCGAGGCGGTGGCGCTGGCGGTACGGGTCAGGCCGAACATGAGGGCGACGGGTCCGAGGATGCCGCCGAAGGCGATGGCGCCAAGTAGCCAGGGCCATTCCGATGGGGTCAACCTGGCAGGTGCCCAGCCGCGATCGCGGATCAGGCGTACGCCGGCAAGGCCAATGCCGCTGCCGAAGTAGAGCAGGCCGGCGAGCAGTATGGGCGAGAGGCCCAGGCCGAGGCTTTTGGCGAGCGGGGTGCTGGCGCCGAACAGCGCGGCGGCGGCGAGGGCGTAAACGATACTGAGGTTCATGGGCCATCCTCGAAAGTCCGGCCCATGATACGTCGCTTGCCGGGGTCGGCGCCCGGGCAATTTCGTGCTTTATTGCGCGGTTTTCAACTTGATCACATCACCGGAAATCTTGGTGGTGTAGCCGTTCAGTACCCAGGCCCAGAACCACTTTTCCTGCACTTGGGTGTTGATCAGCGCATCGCCGCCCTTGGCCTTGATGGCGGCATTCTGGGCGCGTACGAAACGGTTGTTCTGGCCGATCGGGATAACGCCCAGCAGCATGATGCCGGTGGCGCTGGCTTCGCTATGGCCGAGGACGGTGTATTGGCTGGCGTCGTATTGCGGGGTTTTCATGGCGGTGCCGGTGCAACCTGCCAGGGTGAAACCGAGAACGGCTGCTGCAACTACTTTACTGACGTATTTCACTTGTAACTCCATGGGCTCAATCTCGAGACTCAATTCTCGAGGGGCGACACTCTAAGCGCTCAGCAGGCAGATTGAAATCAATCGGCCAAGGTTTCATGTGTAGGTGGCGAATGTCAGGCCGCCATCGGGAGCAAGCTCCCTCCAACATTTGCCCGCGTTGGGTCAGATATGTAGCGATGCCAGGCTGCCCAGCACCACAGCCACTGCGCCGGCCGTATACGACATGCGTTTGAGCCACTCCTTACGGGTGAGCAAGGTAATCGCCGCCAACGAAATCGCGATCTGAATCGCTGTCATTGCCTGGGCCCAGCGGTGGTGCTGGTGCAGTGCCTGCTCGGATTTCTGATCCCATTCCCGTGACGTGGCCTCCAGTTTCTCGGCTTGCCTGCGCACGTCTTCCTTCTGGTGTTTGTAGCGCTCGATCTCGTCCTTATAGTGCGCCGCATCCACGCCGGGAATATGGGTGGCCAGTTCCGCCAGGTTCTGGCGGCTGGATTTGGCCTGGTAGTAGTTCCATTGGTTGGCGGCTTCGGTCTTGATGATGGCGGCGTTGTTCTTGTCCATCGCAGCTGTGCTTTCGCTGGAGCCGGCCTGGTAGCTGAGCATGGCGCCGACGGTGGCCATGATGGCTGTCATCACGGCAATGCGGCTAGCGAAGGTGTCGCCGCGGCCGTGGGCGTGTTCGGTGGTGTGCTCGAGGTGTTTTTCGTGGGGGCTGGGGACTTCGAAGGCTTCGGACATGGCGGCGTCTGCGAACGGATTGAGGAGGGTTGATTCTTCACCAGCGCAGCTGTCTCAAGCCTGTACGTAACGCCGGATAACCCGCCCATACACCGCCAGGTTAACCAGCACCACCACGGCCCCCAGCACCAACTGAATATTCGCGGTCAGGCCGGCGGGGTAGATCAGCGTCAGGATGTAGTGCTCGATGAACCCGCCGCCATAACCCTCTTGCCCGGCCAGGTGGCGCAACAGGTTTTCCCAGCGGGTGAGCGGGCAGGGCAGGTGCAGCACCTCCACAGCGATGCCCCAGATAACGGCGGGCAAATGCAGCCACATCACCCGGGGCCTTTTCAGGGTGAGCAGGCCGCCGAACAGCACGAACAGGATAAAGGTCAGATGAAACAGCACGAGGCCGTCGGCGGCTAAACGATAGAGCATGCTTGAGCTCGATTTGAGGTAAAGGGGCGCGCGAATCTTGCGGGATGACGTTTATATCTCCAGTTGGCTGGCATTGATTCCGAACGCCTTGGCAATTTTTTCCCGCGTGGTCCGTCGAGGTTTATTGACCGCCTCTTGCTGGGCAAAGGCAGGTTGTGAAATACCCAGGCGCCTGGCGACCTCTTCCTGGGTCAGGTTCAGGTGTTCGCGCCAGGCTCGGATAGGTGTCGCGCCATCCACCAGGCGGCTGACTACCGCGTGGGGGATCAGGTTTGGATCGTTTTGCTGCGCCACATAGTGTTCATAGGGAATCACCACAAAGGCTGGCTTGCCCTCCGTATTGTGGATGATCTGTACGGCAGTAGGTTCGCTCGTCACGTTTTTTAACCTCTTGGATGCTGACCACCTGGATGCTGCCATCCCAGTCGAAGAGGACGCGGTAATTACCTACCCGCAATCTATAGCTGTGAGGATGGTTAACCAGCGCCTTGACGTTGACTGCATCGGGCATTCGCTCAAGAGCGGACACAGCATCGCGGACCTGTTGCTGATGGTACGAATGTAGCCGAAGCAATTGTTTGACGGATTTTCGCGTCCAGTGGATTGAATTCATCGGAGATTAATAAGTCTTTTATAAGGTTTGCAAGATTTATTTTCCTGTGCGAGTCAATGGTTGATCGCTCTGCCTTGATAAACCCTAGACGGCCGCTGTGGGTGTCGGCTGGTGAAACTGTTGCCTGGTATGAATTGCTCATCGTGGGCAACGAAGGTTGCTTGCAGGCAACGAGGGCCGTTATTGTGCTGAATCCTTTTAGTCTTACCCCAGGGTTTTGTTGTGATGAATGCACCGCGTACAGCAGTCGGTCCAATCAAGGCCGTAATTTTCGATATGGACGGGTTGTTGCTGGATACCGAAGGCATCTACACCGAAGTCACGCAGATCATTGCCGAGCGCTACGGCCGTACCTATGACTGGGGGATCAAGCAGCACATCATTGGGCGTGGTGCCCAAGACTTGGCCGATTACGTGGTCAAGGCGCTGGACTTGCCGATCACACCCGCCGAGTTCCTGGAGATCCGCGAGCCGCTGATGAGCGAGCGTTTTCCCAAGGCGCTGGGCATGCCAGGCGCCGAGGCGTTGGTGCGGCATTTGAAGGCGCACAATATTCCGATTGCGGTGGGCACCAGTTCGTCGCGCAATTCGTTTGGCCACAAGACCACCCTGCACCGCGAATGGTTTGGCCTCTTCGACACTATCGTTACGGCGGACGACCCGGAGGTCGGCGCTGCCAAGCCTGCGCCGGATATCTTCCTGACCGCCGCGCGCCGTCTGGGTGTGGCGCCGGAGGATTGCCTGGTGTTCGAAGACTCGCCGTTCGGCGTGACCGCGGCGAAGGCTGCCCATATGACTGCCATTGCAGTGCCCGATGAGGCGATGGCGGACAGCAAGTACCAGCATGCTGACCAGATCATCCGCAAGCTCGCGGATTTCGATTTGGCGGCCTATGGTTTGCCACCCATGGCCTGATTCAACATAGGGCAAAATGTGGGAGGAGGCTTGCTCCCACATTTGGTTTTGCAGCTCTCCAAAAAACTAGGCGCTGAAGCCACCATCGATGGTCAGGCTGGCACCGGTGATGTACCCGGCTTCCGGCCCGGCCAGATACGCCACAAAGCTGGCAATCTCTTCCACATGCCCATACCGGCCCACCGCCATCAACCCGATCAAGCTTTCGGCAAAGTCACTGTTGGCCGGGTTCATATCGGTATCCACCGGCCCGGGCTGCACGTTATTGACGGTGATGCCTCGCGGCCCCAGGTCTCGCGCCAGGCCTTTGGTCAAGCCCACCAGTGCCGACTTGCTCATCGCATAAGGCCCGCCGCCACCAAACGGCATGCGCTCGGCATTGGTGCTGCCGATATTGATCACCCGACCCCCTTCGCCCATATGCCTGGCGGCTTCCTGGGTGGCGATAAATACGCTACGCACGTTGATTGCCAGGGTCTGATCGAAGTCTTCCAACTTGAAATCTTCCAGTGGGGCGATGGCCAGCACGCCGGCGTTATTCACCAGGATATCCAGGCGCCCGAACGCTTCGACAGTGGCATTGACCGCATTGCGAATTGCCGTGGCATCAGCGCTGTCCGCTTGAATCGCCAAGGCTTTGCCGCCATCGCTGATCACGTCGTTCTGCAACGCTTCGGCCTTGGAGGCCGAGCTGACGTAGGTAAAGGCAACCGCTGCACCCTGCGCGGCGAGGCGCTTGACGATGGCGGCGCCGATGCCGCGGGAACCGCCTTGAATCAAGGCGACTTTGCCGATGAGATTTTGTGTGGTCATGTCGATCTCCGAGTAGTTGATGGACCGAGTATCGACCTCACCCACCCAAGCCGGTAGACCGCGATTGCTATAGTCTGTGTAAACCAAAAGTTTAGAGTGGGGCGATATGGAGAGCTTTGGCAGTATCGAATGCTTCGTGCGCAGCGCCGAGGGCGGTAGTTTTGCCGAGGCCGCCCGGCACCTGAGCCTGACCCCGGCAGCGGTGGGTAAGAGCGTTGCGAAACTGGAAGCGCGCCTGGGTGTACGGCTGTTCCAACGCAGTACCCGACGTCTCGCCCTGACCGAAGCCGGCAAGCTGTTCCTTGCCGAGGTCAGCTCCAGCCTCACCACCATCCAGAATGCCGTAGCCAACCTGGCCAGCGCCGAAGGGCGGCCGGTGGGCACGCTCAAGGTCAGCATGGGCACAGTGGTCGGCTGCTTGTATATCGTGCCGCTGCTGGGTGAATTCCTAAAACGTTATCCCGATATCATTCCGGACTGGCATTTCGACAATCGCCAGGTCGACCTGATTGGCCAAGGCTTCGACGCGGCACTTGGCGGCGGGTTCGAGCTACCCCTGGGCGTGGTGGCGCGCAAACTGGCGCCAGCGCATCGGGTGTTGGTGGCATCCCCCGATTACCTGGCAGCACGGCCGGCGGTGTTACAGCCCGAGGACTTGGAGCGCTGCGACGGCATCCTGATTCGCTCACCGCAAACCGGTCGCGTGCGCTCCTGGCAACTGACTCATCGCAAGGGCGAACACGGTCCGCTGAACCTCAAGCCGCGCATGACCATGAGCGACTCCCAAGCCGCCTGCATCGCCGCCGACCAGGGGCTGGGCGTTGCGTTGGTGAGCATGCCGTTTGCTGTGCCCTGGTTGGCGAGCGGCAAGTTGCTGCGGGTGTTGCCGGATTGGTATGTGAACGATGGCAATATTTCCATCTACTACGCCGAACACAAACTGTTGCCCGGCAAGACCCGGGCGTTTGTGGATTTCATCATTGAGCAGTTTGCCGAGCAGCAGTTAGGCCAAAGATTCAGTGCCATCTAAAAGTGAAAACAGTTCCAAGTGTGGGAGGGGGCTTGCCCCCGATTACGGTGGGTCAGTTACAGATAAGTCGGCTGGTACACCGCCATCGGGGGCAAGCCCCCTCCCACATTAAAACCTCAGTGGCCGAACTTGCTCGGCCAACCCACAACTTTCTTGGGTCTTGGCGCCGCATAGGTCCTGACTTTGGATGTCGACAACCCCAACCTCACCAACGACTCGGCAACCATCACCGCCGCCGTCACCCCATCCACCACCGGCACCCCGGTGCGCTGGCGAATCTGTTCATCCAATCCGGCCATGCCCCCACATCCCAGGCAGATCACCTCAGCCTTATCGTCGCGAATCGCCAGTTCCGCCTGGTGCACGATTGCCTCCATGGCAGCCAGCGGGTCTTCTTCCAGCTCCAGCACCGCCATGCCGCTGGCGCGCACTGACGCACAACGCTGGTATAGGCCGGCGAGTTTCAGCCGGTCTTCAATCAGTGGCACGGTACGGTCCAGGGTGGTCACCACCGAGTAGGCATGCCCCAGAAACATCGCGGTGCTGGCGGCCGCTTCGGTAATATCCACCACCGGCACATTCAACAATTCCTGCAAACCTTCCCGACCATGTTCGCCATAGCCGGCCTGGATCACCGCATCGAACGGCTGATCGTAGGCCATCACCCGGTCCATCACGGCGATGGCCGCCAGGTAGCTTTCAAAATTGCCCTCCACCGATTCGGCGCCGAAGTAGGGGGTGAGTCCGACAATCTCGGTGCCCGGTGACGCTACGGCCCGTGCTTGCTGGGCAATGGTCTCGGTGATGGATTCGGTGGTGTTGACGTTGACCACGAGGATACGCATGGAAAGTCCTTGTTTAATGACTGACGTTATCGACGGCAATGCTTTCGCCGCTGACATCGGCGTAGAACGGCTGACGCTTGGCGATCAGCAGGTACAGCAACCCGGCGATGCCTGCGCCAAACAACCAGGAAAACGGTGAGACACTGGCAAACCCCGGCAATAGCGCCAGCAGGATGGCGATCACCGCTGCAGGAATGAACGCCGCCACCGCACGCATATTTACCCCATGGCTGTAGTAATAAATGCCTTGGGGGTCTTCGCTGTACAGCTGCGGCACATCCACCTGGCTTTTACGGATCAGCCAGTAATCAACCATGATCACCCCGTACAACGGCCCCAGCAGTGCGCCCAGGCCAGAGAGGAAGTACACAATCACCAACGGGCTGTTGTAGAGGTTCCACGGCAGGATCAGCACGGCAACGAAGGCACTGATCAACCCGGCGCGACGGAAATTCAGGTACTTGGGCGCCAGGTTGCTCAGCACAAAGGCCGGGGCGACGAAGTTGGCCATAATGTTCACCGCCACCGTGACGATCAGGAAGGCCAGGCAACCGAGCACCAGGAAGAAGGTGTTGGGGATCGCTGCGATAATTTCGGTGGGGCTTTCGATCACCCGGCCATTGAGTTGAAACTGCCCGCCGCACAGCAGCACGGTAATGGCGGCAAACACCAGGATATTCACCGGCAGGCCCCAGAAGTTGCCGACCTTGATGGTCTTTCGGCATGGAGATGAGCGGGCGAAATCGCAGAAGTTGAGGATCAAGGTGCCATAGATCGCCAGCCACAATGCGCCGCCAGCAAAGATATTGCGCCACATCTCGCCGCCGCTCAGTGGTTCGCGGATCGACCAGGCAATCACGCCGCCCGCCTGGAAGTACATCCAACCGGCCAACGCAGCCACGGTCAGCAGAATTACCGGTCCGGCAAACCCTTCATAACGGCGCACCATCTCCATGCCATAGGCGAGGATCACCAACTGCACCAGCCATATCGCCACAAAGCACGCCCAGCCCAGGGTCGACAAGCCGAGGATCGAGTTGTGGTCATAATCGGCAAAGCCCGGATGAATCGCCGTCAGTAACACGCGGAAAACCACCGATGCCAGGTAGGTCTGGATGCCGAACCAGGCGATCGCAATGACTGCGCGGATCAAGGCCGGAATCTGCGCGCCGTGGATACCGAAACTGATGCGGCTGATCACCGGAAACGGCACGCCGGTTTTCTGCCCCATGTACCCAGACAAGTTCATGAAAAAGTAAACCAGTGCCGCGCCGATCCCCAGGGACAGCAATATCTGCCAGCCGCCCAAGCCCAACGCATATAAGCCGATGGCAAATGAATAGTTGGCGATGTTGTGCACGTCATTGGTCCACAACGCAAAGATGCTGTAGCGCCCCCAGCGGCGGCCTTCAACCTTGGTGGGGGCCAGGTCCTTGTTGTGCAGGCGTGGGCTGAGTACCAGCGGGCCGGGGCTTGCAGCTGCGGGATTCAAGTTGGAGGAGGGCAGATCCAGTGCGATGTTGCTCGAGAGACTTGTACGCATTCCGGCAGGCTCCAGCACATCTGCAGCATAGCGGCGGATGGCAAAGTGTATGTAGGTTTTGTATTGATTGTATACAAAGCGTGCATCTCACTAAGCCACATGCGTGCCAGTTTTCGTTATATGAAAAACGTGGGTAATTTCGTTTTAATAGTGCTTTTGAATAAACTACTGAATTAAAAGCAATATAAATTGACCGTTTGAACAGGTATTTATTTTTGATTGGGAATAGTGTGGTTCGGGTGCGTGGAAACTAGCAGAGATGGATGTTACGTTTTGGTGCGCCAGAATATGAGTTGCACACAAAAATGGCACCGATGGTTACAAGGTTGTGTACATTTTATGCTGCGCACAAAACAAAATGTGGGAGGGGGCTTGCTCCCGATAGCGGTATATCAGTCAGAAAATCTGCAACTGACCCACCGCTATCGGGAGCAAGCCCCCTCCCACATTTTTACCACACCAGTTTGCCAGGCTCATGCCTTGCTGATGATATTCCCCGCATGCAGCCCGCATTCTTTCTGTGTGGCTTCTTCCCACCACCAGCGGCCTTCCCGTTCATGCTGGTTGGGCAATACCGGCCGGGTGCAGGGCTCGCAGCCGATGCTGATAAACCCGCGCTCATGCAGGCTGTTGTAAGGCAGTTCCAGCATGCGGATATAACCCCAGACCTCTTCACTGGTCATCTGCGCCAGCGGGTTGAACTTGTACAGGGTGCGTTCCGGGGTAGAGAAGGCCGTGTCGATTTCCAGCGCCGCCACCTGGCTGCGAGTGCCGGGGCTCTGGTCGCGGCGCTGGCCGGTGGCCCAGGCACTTACACCCGCAAGCTTGCGGCGCAGCGGTTCGATCTTGCGGATGCCACAGCATTCACCATGGCCGTCCTTATAGAAACTGAACAAGCCCTTTTCCTTGACGAAGGGCTCCAGTTTGCTCTGGTCCGGCGAGATCAGTTCGATGTCGATCTTGTAGAACTCACGCACCTGTTCGATAAACCGGTAGGTCTCCGGGTGCAGGCGGCCGGTGTCGAGGCTGAACACCTTGACGTTCTTGTTCAGCTTCCAGGCCATGTCTACCAGCACCACATCCTCGGCACCGCTGAAGGAAATCCACAGGTCATCGCCGAACTGGCTGAACGCCAGCTTGAGAATATCCTGGGCAGACTTGTTGGCATAAGTCGTGGCGAGTTCAACGACGTCGAAGGCTTGGTTCATCAGGACGGTTCCTACAGGTCAGTGGCGCTGAGCGCTCTATAGGCGGCGATGGTATCAAAATCTGCCGTGCGTTGCGGCGGCGGGCTTGAGTCGCTAGAGTTCGGCAGTCCTTTTGCCCGCTCAACTAATAAATTCAATGGGAGTGTCTTGTGGAAATTGCCTGTCTTGACCTGGAAGGGGTGCTGGTTCCGGAAATCTGGATTGCCTTTGCCGAAAAAACCGGTATTGAATCCCTGCGTGCAACCACCCGCGACATTCCCGACTACGACGTGCTGATGCAGCAGCGCCTGCGTATCCTCGACGAGCACGGGCTCAAGCTGGCCGATATCCAGGAAGTGATCGCCACTCTCAAGCCTTTGGACGGTGCCGTCGAATTCGTCAACTGGCTGCGCGAGCGTTTCCAGGTGGTGATCCTGTCCGATACCTTCTACGAATTTTCCCAGCCACTGATGCGCCAGCTGGGCTTCCCGACCTTGCTCTGCCACCGCCTGATCACCGATGAACACGACCGGGTGGTGAGCTACCAACTGCGTCAGAAAGACCCCAAGCGTCAATCGGTATTGGCGTTCAAGTCGCTTTACTACCGCGTGATCGCGGCCGGTGATTCCTACAACGACACCACCATGCTGGGCGAAGCTGATCGTGGGATCCTGTTCCATGCGCCGCAGAATGTGATGGATGAGTTTCCCCATTTCCCGGCGGTGCACACGTTTGAGGATTTGAAGCGGGAGTTCATCAAGGCGTCGAATCGGCAGTTGAGCCTGTAAATTATCCAGCGAGGCGGAGGGCCCCATCGCGGGCAAGCCCGCTCCCACACTCGACTGCGTTCCTCCAGGATAAACGCAGTCCAATGTGGGAGCGGGCTTGCCCGCGATGAGGCCGGCGCAGTCACCGGCTACAGCCCTGCCAGCAACCGCTCATAAGGAATACTCAAGCCTTCATGCAGGCGCTTGATCATCGAAAGGCTCAGCTTGCGCTTGTGGTTCAACACCTCGGATACCCGTCCGCTGGTGCCGATAAACGGCTCCAGGTCGCGGGCGGTCATGCCCAACTGCTCCATGCGAAACTTGATAGCTTCCACCGGATCCGAAGGGGGCATTGGATAATGCTCGGCTTCGTACTTCTCGATAAGAATTGCCAGGATTTCCAGCTCGTCACCTTCAGGCGAGCCGGGTGGTGCTCCCCATATCTGCTCGACCCGTGCGAGTGCAGCTGTCAGATCGTCCTGGGAGTGAATAGGTTTGATGTTCATCACGCAATCTCCGCGTTGATCTGGTCGTACTGAGCGTGGGTTCCCACAAAACGTATGAACCCTAGCTGTCGCTGATAGTCGATCGCCATGATCACTCGGTATTCGTTGCCACCGACGTTGAACACGACCCTGCCGCCTTTGAGAATGCTCGCTGTTCTAAGCTCTGCCTTGAGTGCTTGCGGCGTTGGATAGGTGGCTTTCTCCATGTGACGATACAACTCGACCAGCGGTATTTTGGCGTCGCTATAAGCTGAGTGGCTTTCCCAGAATATTCGTAGGGTAGAGAGAGCGATAATACGCATCGCCTTAACCTCCCAGTTTGGGAGATAATAGGCGTGAGTGCTTGAATAGGCAATCTCGGAAATATTTTCAGACGAGGGGGCAGTCGCTTCATGTGGTCCTTCACAGATGGCGGGTGGACGGTGGATCCTGACGCTATCTGCAAGCGCCTATCCCGTCCACAGCGGTTCTGATTCAGGCTTTTTCTACTGGCCGCTCCTGCAAGCGAACCCCGGAAAGGGCTGTGCTCTACAAACTTTCCAACGTTTGTAACAACACCCGCACCTTGGTCAACGACTCCTGATACTCCGCCTGCCACTCTGAATCAGCCACAATCCCGCCGCCGCCCCAGCAGCACACTTGCCCATTCTTGACCAGCAAGCTGCGGATGGCGATGGAGCTGTCCATCTCGCCGCGCACGTCCAGGTAGACCAGCGAGCCGCAGTACAGCCCGCGGCGGGTTGGCTCTAGCTCGTCGATGATCTGCATCGCGCGAATCTTCGGCGCGCCGGTGATGGAGCCGCCGGGGAAGCTGCCGGCGATGAGGTCCAGGGCGTCTTTGTCGTCGGCCAATACGCCGGTGACGCTGCTCACCAGGTGGTGCACGTTGGGGTAGCTTTCCAGGCTGAACAACTCCGGCACTTTCACCGAACCGATGCGGCAACTGCGGCCGAGATCATTGCGCAGCAGGTCGACGATCATCAGGTTTTCTGCGCGGTCCTTGGGGCTGGCCAGCAGTTCGGCGGCGTGGTCGGCATCCTCTACAAGCGTTACGCCGCGAGGGCGGGTGCCCTTGATCGGACGGGTCTCGACCTGGCGTTCGCTGATGCGCACAAAGCGCTCCGGCGACAGGCTCAGCACCGCACCGTCATCGGGCAGGCTCTGGAACCCGGAAAACGGGGTAGGGCAGGCTTCGCGCAACGCGCAGTAGGCCACCCACGGATCGCCGCTGCACGGTGCGCGAAAGCGTTGGGCGAAGTTGACCTGATAGCAGTCGCCGGCCTGGATGTAATCCTGGATGCGCACAATCGCCTGCCGGTAAGCCTCGGCTGTAAGGTCGGGAGCCATGGGGCCATGCAGCTTGAAGGAGGCCGGCGACTCGACGGCAGTCTGGCTGAACAGGTCGATCAGGCGTTGCCGCTCGCCATCGACCAGCGCCGGGTGAAACACCAACTGGCTGGTGTGGGCGTGGTGGTCGCTGATCAGCGCCCAGGCATATAAGCCGAAACGCGCGTCTGGCAGGTACAAATCATCGACGGCCAGGTGCGGCATCTGTTCCAGGTGCCGGCCGAAGTCATAGCTCAGATAGCCAATCAAGCCACCGGCAAACGGCAACTGCAAACCCGCGGGCAAGGCCGCTTCGCCCAACTGCGTCAGGTTCTCGCGCAAGCGTTGCAGGAAATCGTTGCCACTTTCGTCCGGCCCTACCGTCAAGGTCGCTTCGGGCCAGGCGCTGAGCAGGTCATAACGCCCGCGGTCCGCCGTGGGGCGGCCGCTGTCGAGCAGCACCGCGCCAGGGGCATGGCGAATCGCCGCAAAATACTCGGCGGGGTTGGCCCGGTAGGGCAACGGGTATACGGAACAGGTCGACATGCGGGGGTGGATCAGCCAATGGCGCGGGGGAGGGGATTGTAGTCTTCTGTAGGATTTGCTCCTAGAGGCAATAGCGGGATATCCATCCCGCCACGGGGTGGCCTTCAGCCCTCAACGGGCGGTATATGCCCAAACATCTCCTGCACGAACTTCACCCGCTCTTGCGGGGTTTCCGTCACGCCGGCAGCCTTGAGTTCCTCCAGTCGCGCCTCCACCGCATGGGTGCGCAAGGTCAGCCCGCAGTCATTGGCGATCTGGATATTCAGCCCCGGCCGTGCATTCAATTCAAGGATCAGCGGGCCTTTTTCCTGGTCCAGCACCATGTCCACGCCGATATAGCCCAGCCCGCACAGCTCGTAGCAGCCAGCCGCAAGCTGCATGAAACCGTCCCAGTTGGGCAGTTGCACGCCATCCACGGCATTGGTGGTGTCAGGGTGCTTGGTAATGATGTTGTTCAGCCAGGTGCCGCGCAAAGTCAGGCCGGTAGCCAGGTCGACGCCCACGCCAATCGCGCCCTGGTGCAGGTTGGCCTTGCCCCCGGACTGGCGGGTCGGCAAGCGCAGCATGGCCATCACCGGGTAGCCCATCAGCACAATGATGCGGATATCCGGCACGCCTTCGTAGCTGATGCTCTTGAAGATCTGGTCGGGCACCACGCGGTACTCGATCAGCGCCCGGTCACGGTGGCCACCCAAGGAGTACAAGCCGGTGAGGATGCTGGAAATCTGGTGCTCGATCTCTTCATGGCTGATGATCTTGCCGGACACCGTGCGATAGCGTCCTTCAAACCGGTCGGCCACTACCAGGATGCCATCACCGCCCGCACCCTGGGCCGGCTTGATCACGAAGTCGCTGCGCCCGCCGATGATCTCGTCGAGCTTGTCGATCTCCTTCTCGGTGGAGATCACCCCATACATTTCCGGCACATGGATACCGGCCGCCAGCGCGCGCTCCTTGGTGATGATCTTGTCATCCACAATCGGGTACAGGCTGCGCTTGTTGTACTTGAGCACGTAGTCGGCGTTACGCCGGTTGATGCCCATGATCCCCCGCGCTTCCAAGGCCTTCCAGGTCTTCCAGAAGCCGAACATCAGGAGTCAGCCTTCAAGAACGCCTTGAAACGCACCAGCTCGGTGAGGCGGTAGCCGCGATAACGCCCCATGGCCAGCATGAAGCCCACCAGGATCAGCAGGATCGCCGGGAAGGTGAACACGAAGTAGATCAGCTCCGGCACGCTCATGATGATGTGCGCCAGGGACGCTGCGAACAGTGTGCCAATCGCCACCTTCAGCGCATGGTTGGCGCCACGCTCCTCCCAGGTGATCGACAGGCGTTCGATGGTCATGGTCAGGATCACCATCGGGAACAGCGCGACCGACAGGCCGCGTTCCAGCCCAAGTTTATGGCTGAACAGGCTGATGGCGGCAATCAGTACCACCACGAAGGTCAGCACCACCGACAGCCTCGGCAGCATCTGCAGTTTCAAATGCTCCAGGTACGACCTGAGGGACAGCCCCAGCGCCGTGATGATCGTGAACAGCACAATCCCGAAGCCCAGCTGCGTCTCGCGGAATGCCAGGGCGATCAGCACCGGGGTGAAGGTGCCCAGGGTCTGCAGGCCGATCAGGTTGCGCAGGATCAGGATCACCAGCACGCCAATCGGGATCATCACCATGATCATGAAGGTCTGCTGGGTTTGCAGCGGCAGGCCATACAGCGAGTATTCGAGGAAATTGGCGTCGGTGTTTTCGTCGGTCAGCTTGGCCAGGCGGATGGCGTTCATCTCGCTGTTGTTCAGGCTGAAGGTCACCATGGCTTTCTTGCCGCCGTCGACCGTGATCAGGTTTTCATCACCAGTCCACCACAGCAGGCGGTCGGCCGGCAGGCCCTGTTCGCCGGTTTCCGGGTTGAAGTACAACCAGTCACTGCCATTGAAGCTGCGCAGCCACAGTTCCGGGGTTTGCGGCTGGTCGGCCACCAGGCGGATGGTGTGGACTTTCTCTACTGGCACATGGGCGATGGACAGCAGCAGCTCGACGATCTTGGCCTTGTGTGGCGTCGACGGGTCGCCGGCCAGCAACAATTTCACATTGTCGTCGTTGAGGTTGTTGGTGCGCTTGATCGCTTCGCTGATAAAGGTCTCGACGTCGGCCGAGTGCTGGCGGATCGGCGCCAGCAAGGCTTCGGCAGCGATTTTTTCCGGGCCTTCCACAGCGATGCTGTCGCGAAAGGTCGGGCCCTTGATCTTGACCTTCTCGCCACTGTAGCGCTTGGTCAGCACCAGGCGGTAATACAGGGTCTGGTTGCCCTTGGCCCGGCGCGCCGACCAGGTGACCTTGCGGTTGCCGTCGATGCGATTGACGCTCACCCCGTAGTTGTTCGAGATAAAGCTTTCGTTGAGGCTGACGAAGTCGCGGCTCAGGGGCGGCACGAACATCTGGATCTTGACGGGGTCTTTCGGGTTGGCGACGAACTCGACCTTGGCGTCGATGTTCCACAAGTCGTCGGTGGCATCCTCGGTAACGGGGATGCCCAGCACGAAAATCTGATAGGCGGTGACCGAAATGCCCAGCACCACCAGCAAGGTGATCAGGATTTTCAGGTGCAGGGTCAAAGAGCGCATTCGGTTTACTCGGCGGTATGAGCGTCGGCGGCGCAGGCAGGTTTGCCTGCTGCGTATTTAAGACTGGGGTCGACCAGCGCATCAAAGCGTTTGAGCGCTTCGGAGCCGATCAGCAGCGGGTATTGGAAAGCGCTGCGGTCAGTCAAGTTCACTTCTATGCTGCGTAAAGCAGTGCCCATGCAGATATCCAGGGCAATCACCGGACGGGCGGTGTAGTTCTTGTCTTCATCGGGGTCGTAGTCACCGGCGCGGCGCTTGATCTTGCTGACGCGGGCCAGGGGGCGTTCGATGGGGTGGGAGTGGGCGGTGTCGATGGCCAGGTAGAAGCGCACCCAGGATTCGCCGTTGCGCTTGAATCGCTTGATATCACGGGCACTCAGCGAGGCGGTCTTGGCACCGGTGTCGAGCTTGGCCGCGACTTCCAGGTCGATGCCGTCCAGCTTGGCGTATTCATTGAGGCCATACACCGTCTTCTCGGCGGCGATACCGAGGCTGGGTATAAACAGAAGGCAGAAAAACAGGGGGAAGGGCTTGAGTCTCATAAATCCTGAGGCGGTGCCGTGCGATGTTCAATTCAAGGCGACTGGCATTGCTGCGCAAACTCCCTCGTGCGCCGTTTCATCCAGAGATGTCAGGCAAATACGCCGGGCATTCTAACATGATGCTTTTTTGGCGCCAGCGCTGGCAGGCGGCCATGCCCGGCGTAAGTAAAGCGGGTGCATTAGACGATTGTCGACAATACCTATTTATTCTTTGACTATTACGGGAGTATTGGCTAGTTTTTGCCGCATTGATTTGAAAGGTGTCGACAATATGCTCGATCAGGCGGAAATTCCGATAGCGACGTCAGACGAATCCCAAACCATGTCTGAGAACGTCTTCCGGCGTATCCAGGCGGCTATCGTCAAGGGCGAGATTGCCCCCGGCAGCAAGATCTCCGAGCCGGAGCTGGCGCGTACCTACGGTATCAGCCGCGGCCCGCTGCGTGAGGCGATCCACCGCCTGGAAGGTCAGCGCCTGCTGGTACGCGTACCCCATGTTGGCGCGCGAGTGGTGTCTTTGAGCCATGCCGAGCTGATCGAACTCTATGAAATCCGCGAGTCCCTGGAAGGCATGGCCTGCCGCCTGGCTGCCGAGCGCATGACCGACGCGGAAATCGAAGAGCTGCGACAGGTATTGCACACCCATGAACGGGATGCGGCGTTCCAGGCCGGTGTCGGTTACTACCAGCAGGAAGGCGACTTCGACTTTCATTACCGGATCATCCAGGGCGCCGGTAACCGTACGCTGACACAGATGCTGTGCGGCGAGCTGTATCAGCTGGTGCGCATGTACCGCATCCAGTTCTCCGCCACTCCCAATCGTCCACGCCAGGCCTTTGCCGAGCATCACCGCATTCTTGACGCGATTGCCGATCGCGATGGCGAGCTGGCCGAACTGTTGATGCGCCGGCATATCGGCGCGTCCAAACGCAACATTGCCCGTCACTTCCCGGACGGCGCTCCTTCATCACGAGGTGAGTCATGAGTTCCAACAACAACAGCACTCCCGGCCAGCGTTTCCGTGACGCAGTTGCCAGCGAAAAGCCCTTGCAAGTGGTCGGCGCCATCAACGCCAACCACGCGCTGCTGGCCAAGCGCGCCGGTTTCAAGGCGATCTACTTGTCAGGTGGCGGGGTAGCCGCCGGCTCGCTCGGCGTGCCGGACCTGGGTATTACCGGCCTGGATGACGTACTCACCGATGTGCGGCGCATCACCGACGTATGCGACCTGCCGTTGCTGGTCGACGTGGACACCGGTTTCGGCTCCTCGGCGTTCAACGTGGCGCGCACCGTCAAGTCGATGATCAAGTTCGGCGCGGCCGCCATCCATATCGAAGACCAGGTGGGTGCCAAGCGCTGCGGGCATCGCCCTAACAAAGAGATCGTGTCCCAGCAGGAAATGGTCGACCGTATCAAGGCCGCCGTGGATGCGCGCACCGATGACAGTTTCGTGATCATGGCGCGCACCGACGCCCTGGCTGTCGAAGGCCTGGAGTCCGCCCTTGAGCGTGCCGCGGCCTGTATCGAAGCCGGTGCCGACATGGTCTTCCCGGAAGCCATTACCGAACTTGAGATGTACAAGCTGTTTGCCTCCCGCGTAAAGGCCCCGATCCTGGCTAACATTACCGAGTTCGGCGCGACCCCGTTGTACACCACCGAACAGTTGAAATCTGCCGGTGTTTCCATTGTGCTGTACCCGCTCTCGGCCTTCCGCGCCATGAACAAGGCCGCCGAGAACGTCTACACCGCGATCCGTCGCGATGGCACCCAACAGAACGTGATCGACACCATGCAAACGCGCATGGAGCTCTACGATCGCATCGACTACCACACCTTCGAGCAGAAGCTCGACGCGCTGTTTGCCGCGAAAAAGTAATGCGGTGCGCCTCCCTAATAAATTCAAGATTGGAGAACGAACATGGCTGAAGCAAAAGTATTGAGTGGTGCCGGCCTGCGTGGCCAGGTGGCCGGGCAGACTGCCCTGTCCACCGTGGGCCAGGCCGGGGCCGGCCTGACTTATCGCGGCTACGACGTGCGCGAACTCGCTGCCGATGCGCAGTTTGAAGAAGTCGCCTACCTGTTGCTGTACGGCGAACTGCCAACCAAGACCGAACTGGCCGCCTACAGCGCCAAGCTGAGCAAGCTGCGTGATTTGCCCCAGGCGCTGAAGGAAGTGCTCGAACGCATCCCCGCCGACGCCCACCCGATGGACGTGATGCGCACCGGTTGCTCGTTCCTGGGCAATATCGAGCCGGAGAAAGATTTCAGCGTACAGCGCGATGTCACCGACCGCCTGCTCGCCGCGTTCCCGGCGATCATGTGCTACTGGTACCGTTTCAGCCACGACGGCAAACGCATCGATTGCGTGACTGATGAAGCGAGCATCGGCGGCCATTTCCTGCACCTGCTGCATGGCAAGAAACCGAGCGAGCTGCATGTCAAGGTCATGAACGTATCGCTGATCCTCTACGCCGAGCACGAATTCAACGCCTCGACCTTCACTGCTCGGGTGTGTGCCTCGACCTTGTCCGACCTGTACTCCTGCGTCACCGCCGCCATCGGTTCCCTGCGCGGCCCGCTGCACGGTGGTGCCAACGAAGCGGCCATGGAAATGATCGAGCGCTTCTCCTCGGCCGAAGACGCTGTGGAAGGCACCCTCGGCATGTTGGCGCGCAAAGACAAGATCATGGGGTTCGGCCATGCCATCTATAAAGACAGCGACCCGCGTAATGAAGTGATCAAGGGCTGGTCGAAAAAACTCGCTGATGAAGTGGGCGACACTGTGTTGTTCCCGGTCTCCGAGGCCATCGACAAGACCATGTGGGAGCAGAAAAAACTGTTCCCCAACGCCGACTTCTACCATGCCTCGGCGTACCACTTCATGGGCATCCCGACCAAATTGTTCACGCCGATCTTCGTGTGCTCGCGCCTGACTGGCTGGGCCGCGCACGTGTTCGAACAGCGCGCCAACAACCGCATCATCCGTCCAAGCGCCGAGTACATCGGCGTTGAGCAGCGCAAGTTCGTGCCAATCGAACGTCGCTGAAAACCAACGCTTCCAGAATTGGAATGAGGCCAAAAATGTGGGAGGGGGCTTGCCCCCGATAGCATTCTGTCAGCTGATACAACTGGCACTGAACCACCGCCATCGGGGGCAAGCCCCCTCCCACATTTGAACTGCATTTCAAATCTGGATCAGTAGGTCCCTTTTGTAATCACCGTGACCGAGTCCTGACGATGAACACTGAGTTTCGCAAACCGCTTCCCGGCAGCCGCCTGGATTTCTTCGACGCTCGTGCGGCTGTCGAGGCAATCACCCCCGGCGCCTACGCCACCTTGCCCTACACCTCGCGCGTGCTCGCCGAGAACCTGGTGCGCCGTTGCGACCCGGCCACCCTCAATGCGTCCCTGGGCCAGTTGATCGACCGCAAGCGCGATCTGGACTTCCCGTGGTTCCCGGCCCGCGTGGTATGCCATGACATCCTCGGCCAGACTGCGCTGGTGGACCTCGCCGGCCTGCGCGATGCTATCGCGCTGCAAGGCGGCGATCCCGCCCAGGTCAACCCGGTGGTGCCGACCCAACTGATCGTCGACCACTCCCTGGCCGTCGAGGCCGGTGGTTTCGACCCGCAGGCATTCGAGAAAAACCGCGCCATCGAAGACCGTCGTAACGAAGACCGCTTCCACTTTATCGAGTGGACCAAAAAGGCCTTCAAGAACGTCGATGTGATCCCGCCGGGCAACGGCATCATGCACCAGATCAACCTGGAGAAAATGTCCCCGGTAATCCAGGTGCGCGACGGCGTTGCCTTTCCGGATACCTGTGTCGGCACCGACAGCCACACCCCGCACGTGGACGCCCTGGGCGTGATCGCCATCGGCGTCGGCGGCCTGGAAGCCGAGAGTGTGATGCTCGGCCGTGCATCGTGGATGCGCCTGCCGGAAAGCGTCGGTGTGGAATTGACCGGCAAGCTGCAACCGGGCATCACCGCCACCGACATGGTGCTGGCGCTCACCGAGTTCCTGCGCCAGCAGAAAGTGGTCGGCGCCTGGCTGGAGTTCTTCGGCGAAGGGGCTTCGGCACTGACCCTGGGCGACCGCGCAACCATCTCCAACATGGCCCCGGAATATGGCGCCACGGCAGCGATGTTCTATATTGACCAACAGACTATCGCCTACCTGAAACTCACCGGCCGCGAAGATGAGCAAGTCACCCTGGTGGAACAGTACGCCCGCCACACCGGCCTGTGGGCCGATGACCTCAAGGGCGCGCAATATGAGCGCGGGCTGACCTTCGACCTCTCCAGCGTCGTGCGCAACATGGCCGGCCCGAGCAACCCCCACGCCCGTGTTGCCACCCGCGACCTGGCTTCAAAAGGCATCAGCGGCCAGTGGGACGAAGTGCCAGGGCAGATGCCCGACGGCGCGGTGATCATCGCTGCCATCACCAGTTGCACCAACACCAGTAACCCGCGCAACGTGATCGCCGCAGGCCTGTTGGCGCGCAACGCCAACAGGCTCGGGCTGACCCGCAAGCCGTGGGTCAAGTCATCCCTGGCGCCGGGCTCCAAAACCGTGGCCATGTACCTGGAAGAAGCTGGCCTCGGCCATGAGCTGGAAAAGCTCGGTTTCGGCGTGGTGGCGTTTGCCTGCACTACCTGCAACGGCATGTCCGGCGCGCTCGACCCGGTGATCCAGCAGGAAATCATCGACCGCGACCTGTACGCCACCGCCGTGTTGTCGGGCAACCGCAACTTCGACGGGCGCATTCACCCTTACGCCAAGCAAGCCTTCCTGGCTTCGCCGCCGCTAGTGGTGGCCTATGCGATTGCCGGCACCATCCGTTTCGATATCGAGAAGGACGTGCTCGGCCTGGATGCCGACGGCAAGGAAATTCGCCTGCAGGATATCTGGCCGAGCGACGAAGAGATCGACGCGGTAGTCAAGGCGTCGGTCAAGCCCGAGCAGTTCCGTGCGGTGTATATCCCCATGTTCGCGATCCACGAAGACACCGGCCCTAAAGTCACCCCGCTGTACGACTGGCGCCCGCAGAGCACCTATATCCGCCGCCCGCCGTACTGGGAAGGCGCACTGGCCGGTGCGCGACCGCTCAAGGGTATGCGCCCGCTGGCGGTGCTGCCGGACAACATCACCACTGACCATCTGTCGCCGTCCAACGCGATCATGCTCGACAGCGCTGCGGGTGAATACCTGGCGAAAATGGGCTTGCCGGAGGTCGACTTCAACTCCTACGCGACTCACCGTGGCGACCACCTGACCGCGCAGCGCGCTACTTTCGCCAACCCGAAACTGTTCAACGAAATGGTGCAGGAAAACGGCATGGTCAAGCAGGGTTCCCTGGCGCGTATCGAGCCGGAAGGCAAGGTCACGCGGATGTGGGAAGCCATCGAGACCTACATGGAGCGCAAGCAGCCGTTGATCATCATCGCCGGCGCCGACTATGGCCAGGGTTCGTCCCGCGACTGGGCGGCCAAGGGCGTGCGCCTGGCCGGTGTGGAGGCGATTGCCGCCGAAGGCTTCGAGCGCATCCACCGCACCAACCTGGTGGGCATGGGCGTGTTGCCCCTGGAGTTCCTGCCGGGCACCGACCGCCACACCCTGCAGATCGACGGCAGTGAAACCTATGACGTGGTCGGCGAACGCACCCCGCGGGCGCAACTGACCCTGGTGATCAACCGTAAGAATGGCGAACGTGTCGAAGTGCCGGTGACCTGCCGCCTGGACACCGCCGAAGAAGTGTCGATCTACGAGGCGGGCGGCGTGTTGCAACGCTTCGCCCAGGACTTCCTGGAATCGGCGGCGACCGCCTGAAGAGGATTACCATGGCACACGTAGCGCAAATCAAGATCCCCGCCACCTACATGCGTGGCGGCACCAGCAAGGGCGTGTTCTTCAGCCTCAAGGACCTGCCCGCAGCGGCGCAGGTCCCGGGGGCGGCGCGCGATGCCTTGCTGCTGCGAGTGATCGGCAGCCCCGATCCATACGACAAGCAGATCGACGGTATGGGCGGGGCTACCTCGAGCACCAGCAAAAGCGTGATTCTCGCCAAAAGTACCCGCGCCGATCACGACGTGGACTACCTGTTCGGCCAGGTTTCCATCGACAAGCCGTTTGTAGATTGGAGCGGCAATTGCGGCAACCTTTCGGCGGCGGTGGGCTCTTTCGCCATCAGCGCGGGCCTGGTCGATCCGGCCCGCGTACCCCACAACGGTATAGCCGTTGTGCGGGTGTGGCAGGCCAATATCGGCAAGACCATCATCGCCCACGTGCCCATTACCGACGGTGCGGTGCAGGAAACCGGGGACTTTGAACTCGATGGCGTGACCTTCCCGGCCGCCGAGGTCCAGTTGGAATTCATGGACCCGGCGGCAGAAGAAGAGGGCGGCGGCGGCTCGATGTTCCCCACGGGCAATCTGGTCGACGACCTGGAAGTGCCCGGAGTGGGCACCTTCAAGGCCACATTGATCAACGCTGGCATTCCGACGATTTTCATCAATGCCCAAGACCTCGGCTACACCGGCACCGAGCTGCAAGGCGCGATCAACAGCGACCCCAAGGCCCTGGCGATGTTCGAGACCCTACGCGCCTACGGGGCGCTGCGCATGGGGCTGATCAAGCATGTGGACGAAGCCGCCCAGCGCCAGCACACGCCCAAAG
The DNA here is from genome assembly GCF_059134095.1 of Pseudomonas sp. FBCC-B545. Lineage (NCBI taxonomy): Bacteria > Pseudomonadati > Pseudomonadota > Gammaproteobacteria > Pseudomonadales > Pseudomonadaceae > Pseudomonas > Pseudomonas sp. FBCC-B545. Next base: position 1,647,744 of record NZ_CP101441.1, read on the forward strand.
TGGCGTTCGTGGCCAAGCCAGCCGATTACGTGGCGTCCAGCGGCAAGGCGATCAAGGCCGGCGATGTGGATCTGCTGGTGCGCGCCCTGTCCATGGGCAAGCTGCACCACGCGATGATGGGCACCGCGGCGGTGGCGATTGGCACGGCGGCGGCGATTTCCGGCACCTTGGTCAATTTGGCGGCCGGCGGTATTGAGCGAAATGCCGTGCGCTTCGGGCATCCGTCCGGGACGTTGCGCGTTGGCGCCGAGGCCACCCAAGTGAACGGCGAATGGGTGGTGAAAAAAGCCATCATGAGCCGCAGTGCGCGGGTGCTGATGGAAGGCTTCGTACGCGTTCCGGGTGACGCTTTTTAGCTTTATGTGGGAGGGGGCTTGCTCCCGATAGCAGGGTGTCAGTCGCCCCATTCATTAACTGACCCACCGTCATCGGGAGCAAGCCCCCTCCCACAGGGATACAAGCAGGCAATCAGACCTGCGCAACGATTAACCCTGACCCTGAGGATGGAACAACCCAACTTTTAGGAGAACTGCCATGAGCGCCAACGTCGACCAGAACAACCGCCCCGACTACGACCAGGTTTTGCAGGACATCGCCGACTATGTCCTCAACTACCGCATCGACTCCCGGGACGCATTGGACACTGCCCGCAATTGCCTGATGGACACTCTCGGTTGTGGCCTGCTGGCCCTGCGCTTCCCCGAGTGCACCAAGCACCTGGGGCCGATAGTGGAGGGGACGGTGGTGCCATTCGGTGCACGGGTGCCGGGTACGTCGTTTCGCCTCGACCCGGTCAAGGCTGCCTGGGATATTGGCTGCATCGTGCGGTGGCTCGATTACAACGACACCTGGCTCGCCGCTGAATGGGGCCATCCTTCGGACAACCTTGGCGGCATCCTCGCCGTGGCCGATCACCTGTCGCAAAAGCGCGTGGCCAATGGCGACGCGCCGCTGACGGTGCGTGCGGTGCTGGAAGCGATGATCATGGCCCACGAAATCCAGGGTGTAATTGCCCTGGAAAATTCTTTCAACCGCGTCGGTCTCGACCATGTGCTACTGGTGAAGGTTGCCTCCACAGCCGTCACCGCCAAGCTGATGGGCGCTAACCGTGAACAGCTGCTATCTGCTCTGTCCCACGCCTTTGTCGATGGGCAGGCGTTGCGCACCTATCGGCATGCGCCGAATGCCGGCTCGCGCAAATCCTGGGCCGCGGGGGACGCATCGAGCCGCGGCGTGCGCCTGGCGGATATCGCCCTGCGTGGCGAAATGGGCATCCCCGGTGTGCTGAGTGCGCCGCAGTGGGGTTTTTATGATGTGTTGTTCAGCCACACCAACAAGGACCTGGCGCTCAAGCCTGAGGACAGGCGCACCTTCAGCCTGTCCCAGCCCTACGGCACCTACGTGATGGAAAACGTGCTGTTCAAGATCAGCTTCCCTGCCGAGTTTCACGCGCAAACCGCCTGTGAAGCGGCGGTGACCCTGCACCCGCAGGTCAAGCCGCGCCTGCACGAGATCGAGCGCATCGTGATCACCACCCATGAGTCGGCGATTCGTATCATTTCCAAGGTCGGCCAACTGGCCAACGCCGCCGACCGTGACCATTGCCTGCAATACATGACCGCCGTGCCATTGGCGTTCGGCAACCTGGTGGCCGAGCACTACGAAGATGACTTCCACGCGGCCCACCCGATCATTGATGAGTTGCGCGGCAAGATGGTCATTGTCGAAGACCCTCGCTACAGCCGCGAGTACCTGGAAGCCGACAAGCGCTCCATCGCCAATGCTATCCAAGTGTTCTTTACCGATGGCACTTGCACCGAGCAAGTGGCGGTGGAGTACCCGATTGGCCATCGTCGCCGTCGAGTGGACGGCATTCCATTGCTGGAGGACAAGTTCAAGGCCAACCTGGCGACGAGGTTTACCGCGCAGCGCAGCGTCGAAATTTTTGCGTTGTGCAAGGACCAGGCGCGGCTTGAGGCGACGCCTGTGAACCGTTTCATGGACCTGTTCGTGATCTAGAAAGTAACTCGGTCAATGTGGGAGGGGCGGTGCGACGATTCGACTTGCTCCCGATAGCTGGGTGTCAGTCAACAGATTCATTGACTGGTCCACCGCTATCGGGAGCAAGCCCCCTCCCACATTTGCCCTCCACAGTGGCCGCTATTGTGGCAGGCTCAGGCCTGTTCAAAACGCAGTATCACCCTGCGGTTGTGCTTGCTCTTCTTCTCGATCTTCTCGCAGAACACCCGGCCGATTTCCTCGGTGTTGAGCACATGGGTGCCGCCGCATGGCTGGATATCGATGCCGGGAATTTCAATCACCCGTACCGAACCCGAGACCACCGGTGGCGCCACGGCTTGGGTACGGGTGATCTGCAACAGCGTCGCGTACTCGGTGGCGGGCATCGACAGGGTCTTCACTGCGTGGGCCTGCTCGATCAGGGCGTTGAGGTCGCGGGTGAGGCTGTCTTTGTCCAGGGTCATTTCCGGCAGGTCGAAATCCAGGCGGCCTTTATCCGAGCTGATGCTGCAACCGGTCACCGGCGCGTCGATGAGCGAGCACAGCAAGTGCAGGCAGGTGTGCATCTTCATGTGCTGGTAGCGCCGCTCCCAATCCAGCCCCGCGTGGACCTGGACGCCGGCGGTCAATTGCTCGGGGCAATGCTCCACCTGGTGCCAGATGATCGAACGCAACACCGGGTCACGCACGGTACCCGTCACCTCGACCCGTGTGCCATCGGACAGGGTGAGATGGCCGGTATCGCCCGGTTGCCCGCCACCGGTGGGGTAGAACAGCGTGTGCTCCAGGGCGATGCCATGTTCGCTGACGGCAATCACCCGGGCGCTGAAAGCGTTCTGGTAGGGCGCGCTGTCGAACAGCGCCAGGGTTTCCATGGTGTGCACGGACATTTTCAACCTCCGACGATCAGTGGGCTGGCTTGCAGCAGGTGGCGCACCATTGCGCTCAAGCCAGGAGGAGAGAGCAGGGTGATTTCAAATTCTGGTCCGCAGACTTTCAAGTTCAGCGGCAGGCGCGGCAGTTGGTCACCGATGTCGAGGCGATGCAGGCGGAATTGCAGGTGATGCCGCTCTTTTACCGTGGGCTCGAGCATCAACCCTTGCAGTGGATGAAAGTCAGCATCCAGCACGGTGACCTTGTGGCCGGCACTGACCTCGCCGACGACATGCAAGCGCTCATCCAGAGCAAAGGCGCCGAGGTAGTTGCTGTGGTCCGATTCATCGTTTTTTTGCAGTTGGATCTGGTTGACCACCTTGACCTTGGTGCCTGCCGGCACGTCCTGGGTGATCACGCAGGAGGGGCTGATAAACACGTTATCGCCAATCGACACATAACCCAGCACCCGGGCACCGGCGCCCACCTCGACATTGTTGCCCAGGCGCGGGTGGCGCTTGCCGTCCGGGTTGTTGGCGATGCCGCGTGCGCCCAGGGTCACGCCGCAGAGGATGTAGCAATCGTTGCCAATTACACAGGTCTCGCCGATAACGGTGCCGAAGCCGTGGTCCAGCACAAAGCGTCGGCCAATGCGTGCCGCCGGGTGAATCTCGGCGCCGGAGAGGATCTTGCCCTGGTTGCTGAGCTTGAGGGCCATGCGCGAAAACATCGCGTGGCCAGGGTCGGGGAAATGCCACACCAGATGCGCAAGGCGATAGAACAGCACTGCCTTGAACGAGGCATAGGACTCCAGGATCAACTCCCCGCGCCCACGCGATGCGGGGTCACGATAGGCGTAGGCGATCAGGTCTTCGGCCACCGCCTGGGCCGCGTTCTGGATCAGCGGCGCAAGGTGCGGTTCCAGCTGCTTCATCTGTCCGGGCGTCAGGGTCGTGATGAGATGGGTCAGCAGCTCATCGTGCAGCTGTTGCATGTCGATAAAGCCCCCCATGGAGGCACCCCCGCATTCTGGATGGTTGGAAAACCCGTTACTCGAAACTGGGCAGGTAGCTGTCGGCATTGTCGTAGACCATGGTCAACACCACCGTTTCAGGCGGTAATTCGGGGGCGAGTTGGGCGATGGCAACCATGTTGGCGGCCGAGGACAACCCCAGGCTGATGGCGTCGGTACGCATGATGCGTTTGATCATGTCCAGGCATACCGCGTGCGACACCTTGAGCATGCCGTCGATCACATCCAGATTGAGAATGCTCGGAATCAGGCCAATCGACAGGCCCTGGATCGCGTGCGCGGCGTGCTGGTCTTTCAACAGATCGCATTCTTCCGGCTCCACCCCCATGATGCGCAGCGCCGGCCAGGCCGCCTTGAGGGTTTCGCCGATGCCGGTGATATGACCGCCGGTACCGATACCGCTGACGAAGTAGTCCACGCGCCGCTCACCGAAGGCGCGGATGATTTCCGGTGCGGTGGTGTCGCGGTGGGTCTGAGGGTTGGCGCCGTTGCGCTGCTGGTTGAGCATCACGTAGTTGGGGTTCTCCAACTGCAGTTCCATGCACTTTTCGCCGTGGGAATTGTTACCCAGGCGGCTGTCCGACAGCACCACCCTGGCGCCATACAGGCGCAGCAGTTTCTGCTTTTCGGGGCTGTAGTTGTCAGGGATCACCAGCACTACTTTGTAGCCGAGCACGTTGCCGGCCATCACCAGGCCGATGCCGGTGTTGCCCCCACTTGGCTCGATAATGGTTTGCCCGGAATCACGGATCAGCACGCCCCGGCGCTCGGCATCGAGGATCATGCCCAGGGCGATGCGCGCCTTGTGGCTGCCGCCGGGGTTGAGGGACTCCAGCTTGGCGTAGACCTCGATGCCAAGGTCTTCGGAAAACTGGGCCAGTCGCACGATCGGCGTCTGGCCGATGACGTCGAGAATCGAGTTATGCAACATCAGTAAGCCCCCACGATCAGTACAAAGGCATGTCGGGTTCGACGTCGCGAACCCAGTGCTTCATACCGCCCTGCAGGACTTTGGTATTGGCAAAGCCGGCCGCCAGCAAAGTGCTGGCGGCTTGCTCGGCACGGGTGCCCGCGTAGCAGATCAGGTAATGGGTGTTGTCGCGGCTCAGGTTGGCCAATTGCCCATCCAGCTCGGCCAGCGGGATATGCACCACGCCCGGTAGTTTGCACACTTCCAGTTCGCTGGCGTCGCGCACATCCAGCAGTACATCGGCGCCGCTGGGGTGTTCGAGCACTTGCTTGAGGCCTTGAGGCTTGATGTAGCGCTCTGCCGCCAGGGACGGTTGGCTTGGTACGGCATCTGCGCAGGTAGCGGGCGTAACGGTTTCGCTGTGACGCAGCTCCGAGCAGCAAGGGCAGTCGGCGCGGCGCTTGAAGCGGATCTCGGTGAATTTCATCGCCAGTGCGTCGAAGCGCATCAGGCGCCCGGACAAGGGCTCACCGATGCCGATCAGCAACTTGATCGCCTCGGTAGCCTGGATCATTCCCACCACGCCCGGCAGCACGCCGATCACGCCGCCGGCGCTGCAATTGGGTGCCAGTTCGGCAGGGGGAGCCTTGGGAAACAGGCAGCGATAGCACGGCCCGCCTTTATAGTTGAGTACGCTGATCTGCCCATCGAAGCGGTAGATGGCACCGTACACCAAGGGTTTGCCCAGCTGGACGCAGGCATCGTTAACCAGGTAGCGGGTGTCGAAATTGTCGGTGCCGTCGATCACCAGGTCATAGGCGCCCACCAGCTCCAGGGCATTGTCGGCGTCGAGCGCCGTGTCGTGAGTGTTGATCTGGATATGGCGGTTGAGGTCCTGCAGGCGTTGCTTGGCGGATTCGACCTTGGGCATCCCCAGGGTGCTGTTGCCGTGGACAACCTGGCGTTGCAGGTTGCTGCTTTCCACCACATCAAAGTCCACCAGCCCCAGGGTGCCGATACCGGCCGCCGCCAGGTACAGGCTGATCGGCGAGCCCAGGCCGCCGGTGCCGATGATCAGCACCTTGGCTTTCTTCAGGTTCAACTGGCCCTCGCGACCGACGCCGGGCAGGGTGATATGGCGCACGTAGCGCTGCACTTCTTCATTGCTCAGGGTATCGACGTCCATGCCACCGGAGGTGGCAAGCAACACTTCGATCCGGGCTTTTTCCGGCAGGTGATCATCGGCGTTGATCAACTCTTCCTCGGCGGTGAACAGGAAGTGTTCCTTGAGCTGGTTGTTCTTTTCATGAAACAGGTGCTGGCGCAACTGCGGGTAACTGCTGCAGAGGTTTTCAATGACTTCGCGCAATGTCGATCCAGTGCCCTCAAGGGTTGATTCCGGCAGCTTGGCCACTCGGACCAGGATGTCGGGGAAAGAGACAGCGTTCATGGACAACTCCGTGTGCAGGTCGTTGAAGGGTTGAAGGGCGAAATGCCTGCCATCCCAGGCAAACAGCTTCGAGCCCAGGGCCTGGCCCTGGCGAACATCCACCACCAGATAGCTGACGGGGTAGATCGGCTCCCCCAGGAACAGCGCCTTGTCCTGGTCTTCGTCACTGAAATAAGCGCCGACATCCGGGTGCGAGTGGTAGATCACGACTACCGGGTTGTCGCTGCGACCCGCCTTGTTCATCAACAAGGTGTCGGCCACCGAAAAGGTGTAGCCGTTGGCCGCGCTGCGCGGGTACATCTCGGGGTTCTTGCGGTGCAACTCGTTCTGGATATTGCTGCCCAGGTACACGCTGCCGTCGGCGAAGACAAAACCGCAACATTCCTCGGGGTAGCTGCGGCTGGCGTGGGCGTAGATTTGTTCCAGGGCGGTGGGGCGGAGGACTTCCATGTTTCTCTCGCGTTGGTTGGGGGTCAATTTTTCTTGGCCAGGAGTTTTTCGATGGGCAACTTGGTAATCGCAAAGCCGGCCAGCAGGATCGCCGAGTACAGCATCAGGTCGCGGGAAATTTCCACGCCTTCGTACCAGGCACCGATGATGACCGCGAACACCGGGAAGATGATGAATACGAACGACAGGATGATCGGGCTCAGGCGCTTGAGCAGCATGAAATACACGATGAACCCGCCTACCGATGCCACCAGTCCCAGGTAGAACAACGCACTCCAGGAACGCAGGGTGATGGCGTTGAAGACCGGTGTTTCAAACCACAGGCCTGCCACGAACAGCATCAGCCCGGCAATGCCGATGGGCAGGGTGTTGTAGGTAATCACGCTGATGGCGCTGCCTTTTTGCTTGGTGATGACATAGCACAAGGCATGCATGATCGCCGCGCTCAGGATGGCCAGTACACCGAAGAACTCGGCGTGGTCCAGGTGCAGGCCCTGGCTCCTGATGATCATGTAGAGGCTGGCGAATCCGATGCCGATGCCGACCACCTGGGAGAAGTAGATGCGCTCACGCAGGAACAGCGCGGAAAAGATCAGGATGAACACCGGCATGCAGCTGAACAGCAGGGCGGTGAGCCCGGACGACACATGCATCTCGCCATAGTTGAGCAGGTAATAAGGAATGCTGAAGTAGGACAGGGTCACGAATACGAAGAACCAGCGACTTTCCCGGGGGAACAGGATCGGCTCGCGCCGCACCAGGGCAAAACACAGGAACAACGGGAAGGCAATCAGGAAACGCAGGCCGGCGGACGTCAGCGGCGGCACGCTCTCCACGGCAATCTTGATGCCCAGCCAGGTGGTGCCCCAGCTCAGGCATACGATGAGGAACATCACGCTGGTCACCAGCCCGGCCAACCACTGTTTTTGCGTTTTTGTTTTTGCAGTGTTTTCGAGAACGGCGGACATTGGCATCGTTTATTGCTTCCCTGAGCCGAAATTGAACTCTATATTGAACTTGTAATGAGGTATGTTTATCGGCGATTGAACCCGTAAAAGCACACTATTAGGGCAAAAGATGACTGTCAAAACAAATATTGACATGGTGTCAATTATGCGTGAGGGGTTGTCCAGCGGGCAGGGCGTGAAGTACAAGCGCTTGTCCGATGTCATGGAGCGGGGCATCCTCGAAGGCTTGATTGAACCGGGACGAAAACTGCCTCCCCATCGGGTGCTTTCCGACAATCTGGGGGTGACCATCGGCACCATCAGCCGCGCCTATGGTGAGCTTGAGCGCCTGGGGTTGGTGGTTGCGCGAGTAGGTAATGGAACCTTCGTGCGCAAGCGTGGGATGGAGCGCCAGCGCGATGAGGGCTTTCGCAATTTCAGCGAGGAGCCGCGCCAATACTTCGACATGAGCCGCAACATGCATATTCCTGGGCAGGAGACGGCGTTTCTCGCCCAGAGCTTCCAAACCCTGTCGACCAACGCCAAGTTTCTTCAGGACATCAGTGCCTACACCCCCGACGCCGGCCTGCCGCGTTACCGTGAAGCCGGTGCACAATGGCTGGTGCAGCGCGATTTCCATCCGATCCCCGAGCAGGTGATCTGCGTCAACGGCGGTCAGCATGGCTTGTTGTGCGCGATGATGGCGTTGCTGCGCGCCGGCGATACGGTGGTCACCGAGCAACTGACGTATCCCGGGCTGATTACCGCTGCGCGCATGCTCGGCATACGGCTGATTGGCCTGGACATGGATGAGGAGGGCGTGCTGCCCACGGCGCTGGACGAGGTCTGTCGTAATCACCGGATTTCGGCGTTGTACTGCACGCCGACTATTCAGAACCCGACGACGGCGGTGTTATCGGTTGCGCGCCGCGAAGCCCTGGCCAAGGTATGCCGCGAACACAACCTGCTGATTCTTGAGGACGAAGCCCACGGCGTGCTGGTGGAAGATCGTCCGCCGCCACTCAGCTATTTCGCGCCCGAGCGTACGATTTTGATCAGTAGCCTGAGCAAGGCGGTGTCGGCAGGCTTGCGGGTTGGCTACGTGCACGCGCCACCGGCACTGGTCAGCCGCATCTCGGCGGCACTGCGCTCGACCTGCTGGATGGCCACGCCAGTGACCCTGGAGCTGGCCACCCAGTGGATTGAAAACGGCACGGCGGAGTATCTGCTGCGCCAACAAATCAACGAAATCAGCCGTCGCAAGACCTTGGTCGAGGATTTATTGACCGGGCTGGCGTATCGCACCCACTTCAACAGCCCGCATTTCTGGATAGAAGTGCCGGAGCCATGGCGTGCGTCGGAAATCGAGGCAGAGCTCAAGCAGAACAATTACCTGATTGCCACCGCCGAGGCGTTTGCCGTGGGCCAGACGGCGGTGCCGCAGTTTATTCGGGCGAGTATCTGCAATACGTCGGGCGATGATCAGTTATTGCGCGAGGGGTTTGATGCGCTGGCGACGGCGTTGGGGCAGGGGGGCGGGCGGTTTCATCTGTAAATCCGCGTTACCGTTCATCGCAGGCAAGCCAGCTCCCACAGGAGAACGCATTCCAACTGTGGGAGCAGGCTTGCCTGCGATAGCGTCAGATCAGGCGACAGAGATTACTTGAAGCGCCGCTCCACCCCCTTCTCCACCAAAATCTTCGCTGAAATCTCTTCCACCGAAAAATGCGTGGAATTGATGTGCGCAATATTCTCGCGACGGAACAGATTTTCTACTTCGCGCACTTCAAACTCACACTGGGCATAGCTGGAATAGCGGCTGTTGGGCTTGCGCTCGTTGCGGATGGCCGTCAGCCGGTCAGGGTCAATCGTGAGGCCGAACAGTTTGTGCGAATGGGCGCGCAGGGCGGCGGGCAACGTCAGGTGCTCCATGTCATCTTCGGTCAGCGGATAGTTGGCCGCACGGATGCCGAATTGCATGGCCATGTACAGGCAGGTCGGGGTCTTGCCGCAGCGCGACACGCCCACCAGGATCAGGTCGGCCTTGTCGTAGTAGTGGGTGCGGGCGCCATCGTCGTTGTCGAGGGCGAAGTTCACCGCCTCGATACGCTCCATATAGTTGGAGTTATGCCCGATGGAGTGGGACTTTCCGACGGAGTACGATGAATGCTCACTCAACTCCTGTTCCAGCGGCGCCAGGAAGGTCGAGAAAATGTCGATCATGAAACCATTCGACGTTGCGAGAATCTCACGAATGTCTTGATTGACGATGGTGTCGAAAATGATCGGACGAAATCCGTCTTTTTCAGCCGCCAGATTGATTTGTTGTACCATGGCCCGCGCTTTATCCACGCTGTCTATATAAGGCCGTGTGAATTTGGCGAAGGTAATGTTTTCGAACTGCGCGAGCAGGCTCTGGCCCAATGTTTCGGCTGTGATGCCGGTGCCGTCGGAGATAAAGAAAGCAGATCGTTTCATTTGAGCCCTGGGCCTTAAGCTGATGGCGAATCTTGGATATGATAGGCGCGATTTTGCCGTCCCGCAGTGGGCCGCATTCTCACTTATTTTCCAGGTCCAGGCCACAAGCGCTGGCGTTAGCTCCTACTGAGCAGCCGGCGTCCTGAGCTTTTCCAACACAGAAAGTGGAGAGATCACCTTGGTAGAGTACGTAGTTTCCCTCGATAAGCTCGGCGTCCATGATGTAGAGCACGTAGGGGGCAAGAACGCATCCCTCGGCGAGATGATCAGTAATCTTGCAGGCGCTGGTGTCTCGGTGCCCGGTGGTTTCGCCACCACGGCCCAGGCTTACCGCGACTTCCTCGAGCTGAGCGGCCTTAACGCCCAGATCCACGCCGCACTGGACGCCCTGGATGTCGACGACGTCAACGCCCTGGCCAAGACCGGCGCCCAGATCCGCCAATGGATCATGGAAGCCGAGTTCCCCGAGAAGCTCAACGAAGAAATCCGTACCGCCTTCGCGACCCTGTCCGCCGGTAACCCGGACATGGCCGTGGCCGTGCGCTCTTCAGCGACCGCCGAAGATTTGCCGGACGCCTCCTTCGCCGGCCAGCAAGAGACCTTCCTGAACATCCGCGGCGTGGAAAACGTGATCCGCGCAGCCAAGGAAGTCTTCGCCTCGCTGTTCAACGATCGGGCGATCTCCTACCGCGTCCACCAGGGTTTCGACCACAAGCTGGTGGCCCTGTCTGCCGGCGTGCAGCGCATGGTGCGTTCGGAAACCGGCACGGCCGGCGTGATGTTCACCCTGGACACCGAATCGGGCTTCCGTGACGTGGTATTTATCACGGGTGCCTACGGCCTGGGCGAAACCGTCGTGCAAGGCGCGGTCAACCCCGACGAATTCTACGTGCACAAGCACACCCTTGAGGCCGGCCGCCCGGCCATCCTGCGCCGTAACCTGGGCAGCAAGGCGATCAAGATGATCTACGGCGACGAGGCCAAGGCCGGTCGCTCGGTGAAAACCGTTGACGTCGACAAGGCCGAGCGCGCACGTTTCTGCCTGACCGACGCTGAAGTCAGCGAGCTGGCCAAACAAGCAATGATCATCGAGAAGCACTACAAGTGCCCGATGGACATCGAGTGGGCCAAGGACGGTGACGACGGCAAGCTGTATATCGTGCAGGCCCGTCCCGAGACCGTGAAGAGCCGCACTTCGGCCAATGTCATGGAACGCTACCTGTTGAAGGAAACCGGCACCGTACTGGTGGAAGGCCGTGCCATCGGCCAGCGCATCGGCGCCGGCAAGGTGCGGATCATCAAGGACGTGTCCGAGATGGACAAGGTCCAGCCCGGCGACGTGCTGGTCTCCGACATGACCGACCCGGACTGGGAACCGGTGATGAAACGTGCCAGCGCCATTGTCACCAACCGTGGCGGGCGCACCTGCCACGCGGCGATCATCGCCCGTGAGCTGGGGATTCCTGCGGTAGTCGGTTGCGGCAACGCCACCCAACTGCTCAAGGACGGCCAGGGTGTGACCGTGTCCTGCGCCGAAGGCGACACTGGCTTCATCTTCGAAGGTGAACTGGGCTTCGATATCAAGCAAAACTCCATCGACGCCATGCCTGACCTGCCGTTCAAGATCATGATGAACGTCGGCAACCCGGATCGCGCCTTCGACTTCGCGCAGTTGCCGAACGCCGGTGTGGGCCTGGCCCGCCTGGAGTTCATCATCAACCGCATGATCGGCGTGCACCCCAAGGCCCTGTTGAACTACGACGGCCTGCCTCTGGACATCAAGGAAAGCGTCGACAAGCGCATTGCCGGCTACAACGACCCGGTAGGCTTCTACGTCGAGAAGCTGGTGGAAGGCATCAGTACCCTGGCGGCGGCGTTCTACCCGAAAAAGGTCATCGTGCGTCTGTCGGACTTCAAGTCCAACGAATACGCCAACCTGATCGGCGGCAAGCTCTACGAGCCGGAAGAAGAAAACCCGATGCTGGGCTTCCGCGGTGCTTCACGCTACATCAGCGAAGCTTTCCGTGACTGCTTCGAGCTCGAGTGCCGTGCACTCAAGCGCGTGCGCAACGAGATGGGCCTGACCAACGTCGAGATCATGGTGCCATTTGTGCGCACCTTGGGCGAAGCGAGCCAGGTGGTCGACCTGCTCGCCGAAAACGGCCTGACCCGTGGCGAGAACGGCCTGCGCGTAATTATGATGTGCGAGTTGCCGTCCAACGCCATCCTCGCCGAAGAGTTCCTGGAGTTCTTCGACGGGTTCTCCATCGGCTCCAACGACCTGACCCAGCTGACCCTGGGCCTGGACCGAGACTCGGGGATCATCGCTCACCTGTTCGACGAGCGTAACCCTGCGGTCAAGAAACTGCTGGCCAATGCCATCCAGGCCTGTAACAAGGCCGGCAAGTACATCGGGATCTGCGGTCAAGGCCCTTCGGACCACCCTGACCTGGCCAAATGGCTGATGGAGCAGGGCATCGAGAGCGTTTCGCTGAACCCCGATTCCGTGCTGGAAACCTGGTTCTTCCTGGCGGAAGGCCAAGCCTCAGCTTAAGGCCGCGATGTCAAAAGTGCCGGTCACTCGTAGAGGGTGGCCGGCATTCTTATCTGTACAGGGCGGAACTCCTTGCGGACGCCGCCCTTTTTTGTGCAAGAGCATTATGCAAAGCAGCAGCAAACTATTTCCTGTCGCCTTGATCAGCGCTGAGCGTCGTGGCGACCTGAGTGAAGATGTGTACCGGCTCAAGCCCGGCAATAGTCCCGACGGCACCGTCGAGCTGGCCGTTACCCGTTTGGGCCTGGCCAATGTCCCTGAAACCCGGGGCACGCCGATTATTTTGTTGCACGGCAGTTTTTCCAATCGACGCTTCTGGTACTCACCCAAGGGTGTCGGCCTGGGTGCTTACCTGGCGCGCCGGGGCTTTGATGTGTGGATTGCGGAAATGCGCGGGCATGGTCTGTCCAGGCGCAACCAGGACTACGCCAGAAACCGTGTTGCTGATTACGCGCGCTACGATTTGCCGGCCATCGGTGCATTTGTGCGTGAGCAAAGCGGGCAAATCCCTCGTTGGATCGGGCATTCCCTCGGTGCCACGACCTTGGCTGCGGCCCTTGGCGGTCAACACCTGGGGGCGTCAATGGTCGCGTCGGTGGCCTTGTTCGGCTGCCAGGTAAGTCGCACCCATTGGCCGTTGAAAATTCCACCGGTGGAGTGGGGCGGTCGTTTTATCCTCAAGCGCCTTGCCCAGGTGTCCGGCCCGCGATTCAAGCGCGGCCCGGAGGACGAGCCGGCCGGTGTGATAATCGAAGCGATGCGCTGGAACGGCCTGTTTGGCCGTTTTGGCGATGCGGAGCGTGATTGGTGGAAGGGCCTGGCAGAGGTCAACGTGCCACTGCTGGCGGTCAGTGCGGCCGGTGATCGTCAAGACCCTGACTGGGCGTGCCGCCAGCTCTTCGAACAAGTCGGCAGCGAGCATCGCCAGTACCTGTGCCTGGGGCGCAAGCAAGGCTTCAGTGAGGATTTCGGGCATGTGCAGATGCTGGTCAGCAAGGCCGCGCAGGCCGAAGTATGGCCATTGGTGGAGCGTTGGTTGCGAGACCCGCTGACACCTTTATTCGGTACGCAGCCCGACATGGCCGCGGCGGTTTGACGAAACGCTCTACCAAGGGCGTTTCACTCTTGAGTGGTTGCGGCTAAGATATGACGCGCCAGGCACTTCTGGTCATATTCAGTCGCGCAACGTGTATTGCGTTGCACCGAGGTGGATCTGATCATGGCCGCCGCTGACCGACACGCACTTAAAGAATGCCTGTCGCGGCGCGTTTTCCTGATGTACAGCGTGGATGTTTGACCTCTTCTTTGACGACAGGAGTTTCTCGATGAACCATTACGTGACCCCCGACCTGTGTGACGCCTACCCGGAGCTGGTGCAGGTAGTGGAACCGATGTTCAGCAACTTCGGTGGCCGAGACTCCTTTGGTGGCGAGATAGTCACCATCAAATGCTTCGAAGATAACTCCCTGGTCAAGGAACAGGCGGACCAGCCTGGCGCCGGCAAAGTCATGGTGGTCGATGGCGGCGGTTCCCTGCGTCGTGCGTTGCTGGGCGACCTGATCGCCGAGAAAGCCGCGAAAAACGGTTGGGAAGGGCTGGTGATCTACGGTTGCATCCGTGATGTCGACGTTATCGCCCAGACCGACCTGGGCGTGCAGGCGCTGGCCTCGCACCCGATGAAAACCGACAAGCGTGGTCTGGGTGACCTGAACGTGGTGGTGACGTTCGCAGGCGTGACGTTCCGCCCGGGCGAGTACATCTATGCCGATAACAACGGCGTGATCGTATCGCCCAGCCCGCTGAAAATGCCTGAATAAACCGCAGTAGCCGATAGGGGTGAGGATGTTCGAGGAAGAGAACGCGCAATGGGGGCTGGTACATGCCCTGGTGCTGGACGGTAGAGGCGGTGCGCGTTCGATTGCCCGGACTGAGCTCGACGATTTGCAAGTGCAGCCCCATGAAAGCCTGTGGCTGCATTGGGATCGCAGCCATCCCCAGACCCAGACCTGGCTACGCAAATCCAGCGGCCTGAGCGAGTTTGCCTGTGACTTGCTGCTGGAAGAGAACACTCGCCCACGGCTGTTGCCGCTGCCGGACGCCGAACTGCTGTTGTTTCTGCGCGGGATCAACCTCAACCCAGGCGCCGAGCCCGAGGACATGGTTTCGGTGCGTATCTTCGCCGCCGCCAACCGTGTGATTTCCCTGCGTTTGCGCCCGCTGCGTGCGACCGATGAGCTGCTGGTGCAATTGGCGGAGGGTAAGGGCCCACGGACTGCGTCTGAACTCATCCTTTATATGGCCCAGTACCTGACCAATAAAGTGCAGGATCTGGTCACGTCCTTGTCTGAAATCGTCGATGCCGAGGAAGAAAAACTCGATGCCGACGAACGGTATACCCCGGAGCACGGCAGTGTCTTGCAGATCCGTCGGCGAGCGGCAGGGCTCAAGCGTTTCCTGGCGCCGCAACGGGATATTTTTGCTCAACTGACGCGAATTAAACTGGCGTGGTTTTGTGACGACGATGCCGACTATTGGAATGAACTGCACAACAGCCTGACCCGTTACCTGGAAGAGCTGGAATTGGCGCGAGAGCGCGTGGGGCTTGTGCTTGAGGCCGAAGATAGGCGCTTGAGCGTGCGCATGAACCGCACCATGTATCGCTTTGGGATCATTACCGGGATCTTCTTGCCGATGAGTTTTCTCACCGGGTTGCTCGGTATAAATGTGGGGGGCATTCCGTTCTCTGCCAGCCCTTATGGATTCATGATTGCCTGCCTGTTGATGGTCTCTGTGGCACTGGGGCAGTGGTGGTTATTTCGACGATTGCGCTGGGTTTGACCTGAATATGAGCTGAACGTAAGAAGGGGCTGATGTGACCCCATGAAATTTACCCTCGTCTTTTAAAACACTTGCGAGAGGTCTCTTATGCACGATCCGTTCGAACAGTCTTTGCGTGACATGCTCAATGCCTCGCCATCCAACCGTGATGACGATGCTTGCCTGGGTCGCGTACTGAAAACCGCCAACCGTCAGGTCGGGGCGGGAGATCTGTTCGGTCTGCTCGGGCGCTGGCTGCCGGCATTGATGATGGCCCTGAACAACGGTTCGGCCCATGTCTCACCGGTTTCCCGTCGTAAACCTCTTGCTCGCACTGCTGATAAGGCTGATTGAATATGGAACTTGATCTCTGGACCCAGAGCCTGGTCACCGCGATGACCGCATTGTGGACCAAGGTTGCGAATTTCATTCCCAACCTTTTTGGTGCCCTGGTCCTGGTATTGCTGGGTTTTGTCGTGGCCAAGTTGCTCGATACCCTGCTGTCCAAGTTGCTGGCGAAACTGGGGCTGGATCGCCTTATGGCCGGCACCGGTCTTACCAAGTTGCTGGGCCGGGCAGGGTTGCAAGTGCCGATTTCGACCCTGATCGGCAAGATCGTCTACTGGTTCGTTCTACTTATTTTTCTGGTTTCTGCGGCTCAGTCCCTTGGACTTGAGCGAGTTTCAGCTACGCTCGACATGCTGGCGCTGTATTTGCCGAAAGTCTTCGGTGGCGCGCTGGTGCTGTTGGTGGGGGTTTTACTGGCGCAACTGGCCAACGGGCTGGTGCGCGGGGCCGCCGAAGGCGTGGGGTTGGACTATGCGGCAGGCCTGGGGCGAATCGCCCAGGGACTGGTGATCATCATCAGTATTTCCGTCGCGATCAGCCAGTTGGAGGTCAAGACTGACCTGCTCAACCACGTGATTGTGATTGTTTTGATTACCGTTGGTCTGGCCGTTGCGCTGGCCATGGGCTTGGGAAGCCGGGAAATTGCCGGCCAGATTCTTGCGGGAATCTATGTGCGTGAGCTGTATCAAGTTGGGCAACAGGTGCGTGTGGGCGAGGTCGAAGGGCAAATCGAGGAGATCGGCACAGTTAAGACAACCGTGCTGACCGATGACGGGGAGCTGGTGTCGCTGTCCAACAGGATTCTCCTTGAGCAGCAGGTCAGTAGCCGCTAATCCGGAAAACCCTGCTAATGTACGCCGCCGCGAACCCGGGTGACCGGGTTGCAACGGACATTGACCTGACTGTCGGCACGACTTGTTTTGAATAAAGCCCAAACGCTGTCCACGCGCTATGACCCACGTGAGCTCTCTGATGAGGAGTTGGTCGCGCGCTCGCACACGGAGCTGTTTCACGTAACACGTGCGTACGAAGAATTGATGCGCAGGTATCAACGCACTCTGTTCAACGTTTGTTCAAGGTATTTGGGGAACGATAGAGATGCGGATGATGTCTGTCAGGAAGTGATGCTCAAGGTGCTCTACGGCCTGAAGAACTTCGAGGGCAAATCGAAGTTCAAGACATGGCTGTACAGCATCACGTACAACGAGTGCATCACGCAGTATCGGAAGGAACGGCGAAAGCGTCGCTTGATGGACGCTTTGAGTCTGGACCCCCTCGAGGAGGCGTCTGAGGAAAAGGCGCCGGCACCCGAGGAGAAGGGCGGACTTGATCGCTGGCTGGTGCATGTGAACCCGATTGACCGAGAGATTCTGGTGCTTCGTTTTGTCGCAGAGCTGGAATTCCAGGAAATCGCTGACATCATGCATATGGGCTTGAGTGCTACAAAAATGCGTTACAAACGTGCTCTTGATAAATTACGTGAGAAATTTGCGGGCGAGACTGAAACTTAGTGCGTAGCAAATATCTCTTACGTGTAGGCAAGTTCTGTTAGACTTGTCGCCGAGTTGTCCCCCGGTTTGTGGGACTGCTTTACAATCACCAGATGGGGATTTAACGGATGAAACTGAAAAACACCTTGGGCTTGGCCATTGGTTCTCTTATTGCCGCTACTTCTTTCGGCGTTCTGGCACAAGGCCAAGGCGCAGTTGAAGGCGAGCTGTTCTACAAGAAGCAGTACAACGATAGCGTCAAGCACATCGAAGACGGCTTCAACCCAGGCGCTCGCATTGGTTACTTCCTGACCGACGATCTGTCGTTGAATCTGTCGTACGACAAGACCAACCACACCCGTTCGAACGACGGCACTGGCAACCAGAAGATCAAAGGTGACACTGGCAGCCTCGTTGCCCAGTACCACTTCGGTCAGGCTGGCGTTGATAGCCTGCGTCCATACGTTGAAGGCGGTTTCGGCCACCAGAGCCGTACCAACGTCAAGGCTGATGGCCACAGCGGTCGCGACCAGACCACTTTCGCTACCATCGGTACCGGCGTGAAGTACTACTTCACCAACAACCTGTACGCACGTGCTGGTGTTGAAGCTGACTACGGTCTGGACAACGGCAAGTGGGACTACTCCGCACTGGTTGGCCTGGGCGTGAACTTCGGCGGTAACGCTGGCGCAGCTGCTCCAGCTCCTACCCCAGCACCAGCTCCAGAGCCAACTCCAGAGCCAGAAGCTCCGGTTGCTCAGGTTGTTCGTGTTGAGCTGGACGTTAAGTTCGACTTCGACAAGTCGGTTGTTAAGCCTAACAGCTACGGCGACGTGAAAAACCTGGCCGACTTCATGGCTCAGTACCCAGACACCAACGTAGAAGTTGCTGGTCACACTGACTCCATCGGTCCAGACGCCTACAACCAGAAGCTGTCCCAGCGTCGTGCTGACGCTGTTAAGCAAGTCCTGGTTAAAGATGGCGTAGCTCCTAGCCGCATCACTTCCGTAGGTTACGGTGAGTCCCGCCCAGTTGCTGACAACGCAACTGAAGCTGGCCGCGCTGTTAACCGTCGCGTAGAAGCTGCTGTTGAAGCCACCGCTAAGTAATTAGCCTGGCTTTACAAAAAAACCCGGCTTAGGCCGGGTTTTTTTCGCCTGCGATTTGCCTCATGCGCTGGCCGCTGCAGCGACACAAGCCGTCTGTGCGGCGGCAGCAACGTGGCCAATCACTAGGATCGCCGGGCTTTTCAATGCGAATGCCTGCGCGTCCTCATGCATCCGCGCCAGCTCGCTGCGGCATTCGCGCTGTTGGGGCAGCGATGCGTTTTCGATCATCGCCACGGGCATATCAGCCGCCATGCCACCTTCCAGTAGTTGCTGACCAATTTCCTCCAGCTTTGCCACTCCCATGTACACCACCAAGGTGGTTCCACCTTCGGCCAGTGCGCGCCAGTTCAGTTGGCTGTCGTCCTGGGTATGGGCGGTGACCAATGTCACGCCGCGACTGACACCGCGCAGCGTGAGCGGAATATCGCAGTTGGTCGCACCCGCGAGCCCTGCTGTGATGCCATTGATCAATTCAACTTCAACGCCGCGCTCGCGCAGCCACAGCGCCTCTTCACCACCGCGACCAAAGATGCACGGGTCGCCGCCCTTGAGCCTCACCACACATTTGCCCTGGCGTGCATAACGCAGCATCAGGCGGTGAATAAAGTCCTGGGGCGTCGAGCGGCAGCCCCCGCGCTTGCCGACAGTAATCACCCGTGCACTGCGACAGTGGTCCAACACGGCCGGGTTGACCAGATCATCAATCAGCACCACATCTGCCTCATGCAGGGCTCTTACCGCCTTGAGGGTCAGCAACTCCGGATCACCCGGCCCGGCGCCTACCAGCCACACTTTTGCGCTCATGTTTTTCCCTCACACACTGATTGCGATTGGCTGCGGGGTGCTGGCCAAAAGACGTTTGATTTCCGGTACGCAGGAGCCGCATTGCGTGCCGCAGCCCAGTTCCTGCTTGAGGCCGTCCAGGTCCAGGCCCTGCGCAATACCCGCGCATACGGCATTTTCACTGACGTTCTTGCAGTTGCATAAAATCTTGCTGCTGGCCGCCGCAGCGCCTGGTGGCGCGCTTAATGGCGCCAGCAGCCAGCGTCGCAGTTGCTCGTCGGCCCGGCCTTCCAGCCATAGGCTTTGCAGCCAGTGGCGGGCCAGGGTTTCGCCGGCCAGGCGCAGGGCAGTAATACGACCTTTCTCGATCTTCACGCGTTTGCCAATTGAACGACGCGGGTCGTCATAGGCCATAACCGGACCGTCGTTCAGGCCCAACAATTGGTCAATGCGGTTCAGCAGCTGCAGGTCGGGTGCCTCGGTATGCGCCGCCCGCACCAGCAGGGCCGGTCTCTCACGTCCGGCCAGGCTCAGGCTCACGTAGGCAAAGCCCTCACACAGCGGGCGCAGGGCGTCGAAGTGTTGCTGCACATCACCCTCGATCAGCGCGAACAGTTGCCACGGCAGTTGCACCGCTTCCAGGCGCACGCCGCTGTGCTTGAGTTCTGGCTGCTTGGACAAGGGATCGAACGCCGGCTGGGTGAGGACGTTCACGCCACCCTTGAGAAAGCGGTCGCCCCAATGCATAGGCAGGAACGCCTGGCCGGGGCGCACGCTGTCATCGCTGCTGACGGCGACGATCACATTGCCTCGACGGCTTTTCAGGTTGACCAGGTCACCTTCTTTGAAACGATGGCGACGCAGTTCGTCCGGGTGCAGGCCCAACAATGCCTCGCTGACATGCCCGAACAACTGCGCGGCCGTGCCTGTGCGGCTCATGCCATGCCACTGGTCACGCAGGCGCCCGGTGATCAGGGTCAGGGGGAAGCGTGCGTCACGCTGTTCCTTAGCGGCGCGGTAAGGGTCGGCGATAAAACGCGCCCGACCATCGTCCGTGGGGAAAATACCGTCGGTGTACAGACGCGGCGTACCCGTCTGCGCGCCTTCGGGAAATGGCCATTGCTGTGGGCCGAGCTGGTCGAGCAGGGCATGGCTGATACCCGACAAGTCCAGGTCCCGGCCTTGGGTCAGCTGCTTGAATTCATCAAACAGCTGCGCCGGCTCTTCAAAGGCGAACAGGCTGGGCGCGCCCGGCCGCAGGCGATGTTCCAGGCGCTGTGCGAAATCCACAGTAATCGCCCAGTCTGCCCGCGCCTCTCCCGGTGGGGCGATGGCGCGACGTACGTGGGAAATACGCCGTTCGGAGTTGGTCACCGTACCGTCCTTTTCGCCCCAACTGGCTGCCGGCAGCAGCAGGTCGGCATAGGCAGCGGTTTCGGTGGTGCGGAACGCCTCCTGCAACACCACGAACGGGCACGCCGCCAAGGCTGCACATACGGCATTCTGGTCCGGCAAGGATTGGGCGGGGTTGGTGCAAGCGATCCACAGGGCCTTGATCTTGCCGGCCTGCACCTGTTCAAACAGTTCGATCGCAGTGAGGCCGGTGAGCGCCGGCAGTTGATCCACGCCCCAATAGCTCGCGACCTCGGCGCGATGTTCAGGGTTGGCCGCCTCACGATGCCCCGGCAGCAGGTTGGACAGGCTGCCGGTCTCGCGCCCACCCATGGCATTCGGTTGTCCAGTCAGGGAAAACGGCCCGCAGCCCGGCCGGCCAATGGTGCCCGTGGCCAGGTGCAGGTTGATCAATGCGCTGTTTTTCGCGCTGCCGGCAGTGGATTGGTTAAGCCCCATGCACCACAGCGACAAAAAGCTACTGGAAGTGCCTATCCACTGGGCGCACAGGCGCAACTGCTCGACACTGATGCCGCACAGCTGCGTGACCATTTGCGGCGTGTAGTCATGCACCAGGCGTTTCAGCTCGGCCAGGCCCTCGGTATGGGCCTGGATAAAGGCGTGGTCGATCCAGCCTTCCCACAGCAGCAGATGCAAGATCCCATGGAACAACGCCACATCCGTCCCCGGCAGGATTGCCAGGTGCAGGTCAGCCAAATCGCAGGTGTCTGTACGCCGAGGGTCAATCACCACCACTTTCATTTGCGGACGTTGCGCCTTGGCTTGCTCCAGGCGTCGGAACAATACCGGGTGGGCGTAGGCCATATTGCTGCCGACGATCATCACGCAGTCGCTGTTTTCCAGGTCTTCATAGCTGCACGGCGGCGCATCGGCGCCCAGGCTGCGCTTGTAGCCGACCACGGCCGAAGACATGCACAGCCGTGAGTTGCTGTCGATATTGTTGGTGCCAACCAAGGCCCGGGCCAATTTGTTGAAGCTGTAGTAATCCTCGGTCAGCAGCTGCCCCGAGACATAGAACGCCACGCTGTCGGGCCCATGTTCGGCGATGGTATCGGCGAACACGGTGGCCGCGTGTTCCAGGGCGGTGCCCCAATCGGTGCGCGTGCGTGCCAAGTCCTTGCCCAGGCGCAACTCCGGGTACAGGGCGCGGGCGCTTAAGTCGCCGGTCAGGTGCAGGCTCGCGCCTTTACTGCACAATTTGCCGAAGTTGGCCGGGTGGCTCGGGTCGCCTTGCACCCCCAGGATCTGTTCGCCGTCATGCTCGATCAGCACGCCGCAGCCCACCCCGCAATAACAGCAGGTGGACGCGGTGATCTGGCGGTTCATCAACCAGCGTCCCGTAGGGCCAGCATCACCCGACCGTTTTCCACCCGGGCCTGGTGATGGTGGGCGCAGCCGATATCCGGGGCCTGGGCTTCGCCGGACGCCAGGTCAATCTGCCAGTTGTGCAGCGGGCAGGCCACGCGCTTGCCGTAGATCAAGCCTTGGGACAGCGGGCCGCCCTTGTGCGGGCAACGGTCGTCGAGGGCGAAGACTTCGTCGTCACTGGTGCGAAAAATCGCGATGTCGCCTTTCGGCCCACTGATGATGCGCGAGCCCAGGGTGTTGATTTCATCCAGGGCGCAGATATCCAGCCAGTTCATAGCGAGACCTCCAGCTGTTTGACAGCGATAACGTCGAATTCCTTTTTCAGCAGCGGCTGTTCCAGACGCTCTTTCCACGGGTCCTGCTCGAATGACAGCGAGAACTGCAGGCGCTCGTTGAGGGCCTTGCGGCGGGCCGGGTCCTCAAGCACCGCCTTCTTGATATGCTCCATGCCAACCCGTTGCAGGTAGTGCACCGTGCGCTCCAGGTAGAAAGCTTCTTCGCGGTACAGCTGCAGGAACGCGCCGTTGTATTCGCGCACCTCTTCGGCGGTTTTCAGCTTGACGAAGAACTCCGCGACTTCGGTCTTGATCCCGCCATTGCCGCCGATGTACATCTCCCAGCCAGAGTCGACGCCGATGATTCCGACATCCTTGATCCCCGCTTCCGAGCAATTGCGTGGGCAGCCGGAGACCGCCAGCTTGACCTTGTGGGGCGACCACATATTGAACAGGTCATGCTCCAGCTCGATGCCCAGTTGCGTGGAGTTCTGCGTGCCGAATCGGCAGAACTCGCTGCCCACGCAGGTTTTCACGGTGCGGATGGACTTGCCGTAGGCGTGGCCTGACGGCATATCCAGGTCCTTCCATACGCCCGGCAAGTCCTGCTTCTTGATGCCGAGCAGGTCGATACGCTGGCCGCCCGTGACCTTGACCATCGGCACGTTGTACTTGTCGGCCACGTCGGCAATTCGGCGCAGCTCCGAGGGGTTGGTCACACCGCCCCACATCCTTGGGACTACCGAGTAGGTGCCGTCTTTCTGAATATTGGCGTGGGCGCGCTCGTTGATCAGCCGCGATTGCGGGTCGTCCTTGGCCTCGCCGGGCCAGGTGGAAATCAGGTAATAGTTGAGGGCCGGGCGGCAGGTGGCGCAGCCATTGGGCGTGCGCCAGTTGAGGTAACGCAGGGTGCTGTCGATGGTCAGCAGGTGCTGCTCGCGGATGGCCTGGCGGATCTGCCCGTGATTGAGATCGCTGCAGCCGCAGATGGCCTTTTCGCTTTTGGGTTTAACGTCGGCGGCACCGCCCACGGTGTTGATCAGGATCTGTTCCACGAGGCCAGCACAGGAGCCGCAGGAACTGGCGGCCTTGGTGTGCTTTTTCACCTCGTCGACGCTGAACAAGCCTTGTTCCTGGATCGCCTTGACGATGGTGCCCTTGCACACGCCGTTGCAGCCACAGACTTCGGCGCTGTCGGCCATGCTCATGGCCTTGTCCTGCCCTTGGTGGCCGACGTCGCCCAGCGCATTCTCACCGAACATCAGGTGATCGCGAATTTCGCCAATGGCGTGGTTCTCGCGAATCTGACGGAAATACCAACCACCATCCGCGGTGTCGCCGTACAGGCAGGCACCGACCAGGATGTCATCCTTGATCACCAGCTTCTTGTACACGCCGCCGATGGGATCGGAGAGGGTGATGGTCTCGGTGCCTTCTGCGCCCATGAAGTCGCCGGCGGAGAACAGGTCGATGCCGGTGACTTTCAACTTGGTCGAGGTGACCGAACCCTTGTAGGTGGCAAAACCCAGCTGGGCCAGATGGTTGGCGCAGACCTTGGCCTGTTCGAACAGGGGCGCCACCAGGCCATAGGCGATGCCGCGATGGCTGGCGCATTCGCCGATGGCGTAGATGCGCGGATCGTAGGTTTGCATCGTGTCATTGACCAGGATCCCACGGTTGCAGGGGATGCCGGATTTTTCCGCGAGTTCGGTATTGGGGCGGATGCCGGCGGCCATCACTACCAGGTCGGCGGGGATCACGTCGCCATTCTTGAACTGCACCGAGCCGACTCGGCCATTGCCGGCGTCGTGCAGGGCCTGGGTCTGTTCGCATAGGCGAAACACCAGGCCACGGCTTTCCAGCTCGGTCTGCAGCAGTTGGCCGCTGGTTTTGTCCAGCTGGCGTTCCAGCAACCATTCGCCCAGGTGCACCACGGTTACATGCATGCCACGCAGCATCAGGCCATTGGCAGCTTCCAGGCCGAGCAGGCCGCCGCCGATCACCACCGCATGCTTGTGGGTCTTGGCGGTGTCGATCATGGCCTGGGTATCGGCGATATCGCGGTAGCCAATCACGCCCTGCAGGGTGTTGCCGGGGATCGGCAGGATAAACGGCGTGGAGCCGGTGGCGATCAGCAGACGATCATATTCGGCCTCAGTACCGTCTTCGGCGATGACTCTGCGCTTGACCCGGTCGATCTGCACCACCTTGCGGTTGAGCAGCAACTTGACGTTGTTGTCCAGGTACCAGTCCAGGTCGTTGAGTACGATCTCTTCGAAGGTTTGCTCACCGGCCAGCACCGGCGACAGCAGGATGCGGTTGTAGTTGGTGTGGGGCTCGGCGCCGAACACGGTGATGTCATAAATGTCGCTGCTGAGCTTGAGCAGTTCTTCCAGGGTACGCACCCCGGCCATGCCGTTGCCGATCATCACCAGCTTGAGTTTTTTCATGTCGCTCTCCGACCAAACACGCGCAAACAAAAAAAGGCGTCCCCGCTAGTCAGCTAGCGAGGACGCCTTTGTCCTGGTCCCGTTCTCTCGGGAAGCACGCGCCTTCGTCGTTGAAGGGGCGGCTGTATGTGGGTTGTTGGGAAAGCTAATGCAGCAGCTGTGCCAAGTTTCCATGCCCCCTGTTTTATTGGGCGTTTAAATAGAGCCTCGGCGGATTTTGCTCGTTAGTGGTGCAAAAGCCAGTACATCAGCACCAGATTGATCAGCAGCGAAGCCACCGCCAGGGTCTGCCACACCTTGAGCGGTTCGCGCTCCAGCAAAGGCCGTGGCCGTACACTGAGTTCGCGGCGGTCGGCCTGTTCCAGTACCAACAGCCATTCTTCGGCGGTTTCATAGCGTTGGGCGGGAAGGACGGCCACGGCACGTTCCAGACTCAGGGGCAACCAATCCGGCAAGTCGGGGCGATAGCGGCTGGCGCTGACCGGCTGGTTAAAGCGCGGGCGTTGGAAGGCTTCGATTTCGCCGTAGGGGTAATGCCCGGTCAGCAGGTAATACAAGGTCACACCAACGCCATACAAATCCTGTTGCGCCGTAGGCTGCTCGCCACCGAAGGCTTCCGGTGCGATAAAGCTCGGGGTGCCGGGCAGCAGATGGGCGCGGTCTTCAGACAGCCCAGGGCAGTAGGCCAGGCCGAAGTCCAGCACCCGCAGTTCGCCATCGTCCCCCAGCAGCAGGTTTTCCGGCTTGATATCGCGGTGCAGGATCTGCCGGCGATGCAGCAGGCCTACGGCCCGCAGCAAACGTTCGGCGATAGTCTGCCACTGCGCCAGCGGCAACGGGCCTTGCTGCTGGAACAGCTGGGCCAGGGTCTGCCCGGGATATTCGCGCATCACGTAGTACAAGTGCTGACGACCACTGGCCGCGTGGACTTCAGGAAAGGCGCGGCCGGCGACTCGGCGCAGGAACCATTCTTCCGACAACAAGGCTTGGGCCGCGTCGGTGTCGTCGTCGTGGCTCAGTGGCAGGGTCTTGAGCAGCCAGGGTTGTTGCTGGGCATCGCGGACCCGATACAACAGCGACTGCCGACTTTGGGCCAGCACGCTCTCCACTCGCCAGCCTTCAAAGGTCTGGCCGGCCTTCAGCGCTGGCGGCAGCGGCCATTGCTGTAACTGCACCAGGGCGTCGCCGAGAGTGGCGGCGCCGAGTCGGTCGATACGCACCAGCAACGCACTGGCGTTGTCTTGGCTGCCGGCCAGGTGCGCAGCGTTGACCAGGGTGCTGACGGCCAGGTCGAGGTCGCTTTGTTCACGCAGGATCGTGCCGATGCTGGCGTCGCCCAGTGTGACCCACACCCCGTCGCTGAGCAGCAGGAAGCATTCACCTTCGCGCAGTTCGCCGTCGAGGAAATCCAGCATCAGGTGCTGATCCAGGCCTAGGGCGCGCTTGAGCACATGTTGCATGCCGGGCTGTTCCCACACATGGTCTTCGCTGATGCGTTGCAACTCGCCGTTGAGCCAGCGATATACCCGGCAATCGCCGACATGGGCCAAGGTGAAGCGCCGGCCGCGAAACACCAGGGCACTGAGGGTGGTCAGCAGCGGTAGCCCGCCGCCATTGGCCTGCAACCAGCGGTTTTGCGCCAGCAACAGGCGCTCCAGCGCCTGGGCCACGCCCCAGGTCTGCGGCGTGGCGTAGTAGTCCAGGGCCAGGGCCTGCAGGGTCGAGCGTGCGGCCAGGCCACCGTCGGCGCATTGGCTGACGCCATCGGCCAGTGCGCACAGGTAGCCTTTACTCGCCGCCAGTTCCGCCAGGGGCGTGACCACGCGCAGCGCATCCTGGTTTTCGCTGCGCGGGCCGATGGCACTGGCCTGGGCGACGCTCAGTTGCAGGCTCATCAGACGCGTGCGGCGGTCACGGCGGCCGACCCCCAGGTGGTTCTCCAGCGCCGTTTCACGCCATGCAGGCCGAACCAGGCCACCACACCGAGACTGGCGAACAACCATAGGGCCAGTTGATAACTGCCGGTACTCTGTTTGATCGCGCCCATTCCGGCGG
Organism: Pseudomonas sp. FBCC-B545; assembly: GCF_059134095.1. NCBI lineage: Bacteria > Pseudomonadati > Pseudomonadota > Gammaproteobacteria > Pseudomonadales > Pseudomonadaceae > Pseudomonas > Pseudomonas sp. FBCC-B545. Next base: position 1,674,566 of record NZ_CP101441.1, read on the forward strand.
CGAGGGCGAAGCCGCCGATGCCGCCAGCCATGCCGATCAAACCGGTCATGACGCCGATCTCATTACGAAAACGTTGCGGTACCAATTGGAATACCGCGCCATTGCCGGCACCAAGGCCGAGCATGGTGCAGACGAAAAGTGCCAGCGCCGCGTAGGAGTTGGGCAGGTTGAAACCCACTGCCGCAATGCAGATCACTGCCACGCTATACATGCCGAGCAGGGTCTTGATCCCGCCGAAACGATCCGCCAGGGCGCCGCCCAAGGGCCGCATCAGGCTGCCGCCGAACACGCAGGCGGCGGTGTAGTAGCCGGCAGTCACCGGGCTCAGGCCGTACTGGTCGTTGAAGTAGCCGGGCAGGGCGCTGGCCAGGCCGATAAAGCCGCCGAAGGTCACGCTGTAGAAAAACATGAACCACCAGCTGTCGCGGTCGCCCAGGGCCTTGAAGTAGTCGGCCATGGATTTGGCTTTCGGCCGCTCTGGGGCATTGCGTGCGAGCCAGGCGAACACGATCAGCGTCAGCACCAGCGGAATCAGCGCAAAGCCGAACACGTTGCTCCAGCCGAACGCGGCCGCAAGCACCGGTGCCAGCAATGCGGCGAACACGGTGCCGGAGTTACCGGCCCCGGCGATGCCCATGGCTTTGCCCTGGTGTTCCGCCGGGTACCACTGGGACGCCAAGGGCAGGGCGACCGCAAAGGAGGCACCGGCCATGCCCAGGAACAGGCCCAGCAGCAAGGCTTGCTCGTAGCTGTGGATCCCCAGTTTCCATGCACAGAACAGCGCCACGATCACAATCACCTGGCCAATCAAACCTGCGGTCTTGGGCGATAGCTTATCGGCCAGCATGCCCATCAGAAAGCGCAGCAGCGCGCCGGCCAGGATCGGTGTCGCCACCACCAGGCCACGCTGTTGAGTGGTCAACTGCAAGTCGGCGGCAATCTGCACCGCCAGCGGGCCCAGCAGGTACCAGACCATGAAGCTCAGGTCGAAATACAGGAACGCGGCGAACAGGGTCGGGGTGTGCCCGGATTTCCAGAAACTTGATTTCATCATGCACCTCAACGGTTGGGGGCTAGGGGACCAAAACGCAAAAAACGCCGCCACCAGGTTCGCGAGGGGCAAACCGGATGGGCGACGTCTTTGTCGTGGAGGGGCAACCGCCGTTGGCTACCTGTCAGGATTGTTTTAGCAAGAGCTGAGCCAGATCAGCCGAGCAACTCGCTCATGGCAATAATCTGCTCCGCCACCTGGATCAGTTTCTGTTGGCGACTCATGGCCTGGCGGCGCATCAGGGTGTAGGCCTCTTCTTCATTGCAGTCCTTCATTTTCATCAACAGGCCCTTGGCCAACTCGATGCGCTTGCGTTCGGCCAACTGCTGGTCGCGGGCGTGCAGCTGGGCGCGCAGCGCCTGGTCGCTCTCGAAGCGGGCCATGGCCACGTCAAGGATCGGTTGCAGGCGCTGGGCCTGGATGCCTTCGATAATATAGGCACTGACCCCGGCCCTGATTGCCTGGCGCATCACGTTCGGGTCGTGCTCATCGGTAAACATCACGATGGGCCGGGGTTGGTCGCGGCTGACCAGCACCACTTGCTCCATCACGTCGCGACCGGGTGACTCGGTATCGATCAGGATCACGTCCGGGCGCACCGTTTCGACGCGTGCGGGCAGGTCGATGGTCAGCCCCGACTCATCGATCACTTCGAAACCAGCCTCGGTCAGCGCAGCCTTGAGGCGCCCGACCTTGCGCGCAGTGTCATTGATCAACAGGATTCGCAGCATTGTCATACCCCTTTCAGCGCAGCGCTTGGCGGCTGGCGTCATCGGCCAGGGCATGCAGGCGGAAGCTGCGGGCGTAACCGGCAGGGTCGGAGCCGTCCCAGGTCTTGCCGTCGATCAACTGGCTGCTGCGCATCTCTGAGTCGCTGGCGGCAATGCCCAGCGTCTCGGCCGCCCGGCGATACAGCGCCAGTTGCTGCACCTGCCGGGCGACGCCCAGGTAGTCAGGGTCTTCACGCAACAAGCCCCAGCGTCGGAACTGGGTCATGAACCACATACCGTCGCTGAGGTAGGGCAGGTTCACCTCGCCACCGGCGAAAAAACGCAATGCGTGGGGATCTTGCCACTGGTAGCCCAGGCCATCGTCATAGTTGCCCAGCAGTCGCGGCTCGATACAGTCCAGTGGGGCGTCCAGGTACTCGCGGGCACTGAGCAATTGCGCAGTGGAGCGGCGGTTTTCGCTGCCCTGTTCGATAAACCGGCTGGCCTCGAGGATCGCCATCACCAGCACGCGAGCGGTATTGGGATACTCGTCGACGAAGGCCTGGGTGCAGCCCAGGACTTTTTCCGGATGATCGGGCCAGATCGCCTGGCTGGTCGCCAGGGTAAAGCCTTGATTTTCCTTCACTGCGCTGGCGCTCCAGGGTTCGCCGACACAAAACCCCTCGATGCGCCCGGCTTGCAGGTGCGCAACCATCTGCGGTGGCGGCACCACTACGCTGTTCACATCCCGCAACGGATGAATGCCTTGGCTGGCCAGCCAGTAATACAACCACATGGCGTGGGTGCCGGTGGGAAATGTCTGGGCGAAGGTCAGTTTCGTCCGACTTTGGTGCACATGGCGTTCCAGTGCCTCAGGAGTGACCACACCCTGGGTTTGCAGGCCGCGGGACAGGTTGATGCTCTGGCCGTTCTGGTTCAGCCCCATCAGCACCGCCATGGGGCAGGGGGCGACACCGCCGATGCCCAGATGCACGGCATAGATCAGCCCGTAGAGACTGTGGGCGGCGTCCAGTTCGCCGCTGACCAGCTTGTCCCGCAGGTTGGCCCAGGACGACTGGCGCTTGAGATTCAGCGTGAGGCCATAGGGTTGGGCAAAGCCCTGGGTGGCGGCAACTACCAGCGAGGCGCAATCGGTCAATGCCATGAAGCCCAGATCGAGGCTGCTTTTTTCCGGGGCGTCACTGCCGTTTACCCAAGCCAGTGGATCGTTCATCAACACCTGCCTTTTTCCAGGAAAGCCGTGATTCCCTGGGGTGGCGGTGCAGGCCATTGCAGGGTAACCACGCCTATGTACGTAGGCTCGCCGAGTCTTTGGCGCGGGCCTGTTACAGAGTGCATAGCAAGGCACATGCCATGGGCTGGAGGGTGGGTTCTGCCGTCAGCTTTCCATCATGATTGAACCTCGTGCGCCTCGCAGTATGGCCGCTTCTTCAAGCCATACAGCCCGGGAATATCTACGGTGCACGCTGATTCATCTGTAACGATCAAATACCGCTTGCTGTACCTCGGGCTGATCTGTGGCGTGTTGTTGCCGGGCAGTCGAGCTGCCTGGTGCGAGGCGTACCAGGCACGGTATGAAGGCCTGCGCACCTTCAGCCGTGCCCCATTGCCGCCCACGACCGTACTGGCGCAGTTGACCACCGCGCAACTTGAGCCTGTGCAACGTGCGTTCCTGCAAACAGATCCTGAGTTTTCCCCCTGAAAAAGGCCTTTGTCCATGCACCTGGAAATACTGTTGCAGGAACAACTGATCAGCCGCAAGCGTCTGGCTGCGTTCGCACCGGGGAAGGTGCTGCCCTTGGATCCGGGGGTAACCCGATGTGTGGAGGTGCGGGTCAATGGGCAACTGATGGCATTGGGTGAGCTGGTGCAACTGGAGGACCGGCTGGGAGTGGAGTTGCAGGAGACCTATCAGGAGTGGATCTCTCAATAAGGGCGGGTAGCGAATTGTCCTACCGGAGGGTGCAAAAAAAAGTCGGCTGAATGGGTTTTGTCCTAGCGCGGGCCGAAGTGCCGATTTCTATAGTTGTGACATTGGCGCGAGCTGGCACAGGAAATAAGGATTTTGAATGGCAGTAGTCGAATGCAGAGGTGTGTATGGTCGTCGTGACTGCTGAACCTGCGACTTCCCTGGTCTTTGCTCGCTGGACTTTGCATGGCGATGGCCGGTTGACGGGCGGGCACGCGGATATTCAGTTGCCACCCAAGGAGGGGCAGGTTCTGCGTCTGCTGCTGGCCTCCGGTGGCACGTTGATGACCAAGGACCGTTTGTTGGAACTGGCCTGGTCCCGGGGCGAGGTGGCCGATGAGTCACTGACGCGATGCATTTACTCCCTGCGCAAGCACCTGGGTGCTGACAAAGGGTTTATCAAGACGATCTACGGCAAGGGGTATCGCTTTACCTGCCCGGTGCGGGTGGTGAGCGACCCATCAAGGCACGTTGTGCACGTGTGCTCATTCTGCGGTCAGGCCAGCAATGCTTAAGGGGGGAAGCAGGAGCCTGCTGTTCGGCTTGCTGATGGGCAGCAACCAGGCACTGGCCTATTGCTGGGACGAAATGGCCCGGCGACACGATCTGGAACCTGAGTTGTTGCAGGCCATCGCTGCGGTAGAGTCGGGTTACCGCTCCCAGGCCATGAACTACACCAACCGCAACGGCACGCGTGATATCGGCCTGATGCAGATCAACAGCATCCACCTGCCGCGTTTGCTCAAGCAGGGCATTACCGAAGAGCGTCTGCTGAACGAGCCTTGCCTGTCAGTGGAGGTCGGTGCCTCGATCCTGGCTGAGTTTATCCAGCGTTTCGGATATAACTGGACGGCGGTGGGTGCCTACAACGTCGGGCCGGGTTCAGGCCCGCAGCGTGAGGCACTACGCCTGCGGTACGCGGAAAGGATCTGGGTGCGTTATGAAGCGCTGGTTTCGCAGCGTCAATGAGATCAGCGCGGCGCGCCTCGCATGCGGCCCGCCACCCCGGCTATAATCGGCGCCACCTTTTGCCGCCATCCGAGTCTAGCCCGCCCATGTATACCTTGGCCCGCCAGCTGTTGTTCAAACTCTCCCCGGAAACCTCCCACGATCTGTCCCTGGACCTGATCGGTGCCGGTGGCCGCCTGGGACTCAATGGCCTGGTATGCAAGGCGCCGGCGAAAATGCCGGTGTCGGTGATGGGGCTGGATTTCCCTAACCCGGTCGGCCTGGCAGCCGGCCTGGACAAGAACGGCGCGGCCATCGATGGGTTCGCGCAGCTGGGGTTCGGCTTTGTCGAAATCGGCACCGTGACCCCGCGGCCACAACCGGGCAATCCCAAACCACGCATTTTCCGCTTGCCGGAAGCCGAGGCGATCATCAATCGCATGGGTTTCAACAATCTGGGCGTCGACCATCTGCTGGCGCGGGTCCAGGCGGCGAAGTACACAGGCATCCTTGGTATCAACATTGGCAAGAACTTCGATACGCCGGTTGAGCGCGCGGTGGATGACTACCTGATCTGCCTGGACAAGGTCTATGCCCACGCCAGCTATGTCACCGTCAACGTCAGCTCGCCGAATACGCCGGGCCTGCGCAGCCTGCAATTTGGTGACTCCCTCAAGCAACTGCTCGAAGCCTTGCGCCAACGCCAGGAAGATCTGGCCGTGCGCCACGGCAAGCGCGTGCCTTTGGCGATCAAGATCGCGCCGGACATGAGCGATGAAGAAACCGTGCTGGTGGCCCAGGCCCTGGTGGAGTCGGGGATGGACGCAGTGATTGCAACCAACACTACCCTCAGCCGCGTGGGCGTCGAAGGCCTGGCTCATGGTGACGAGGCGGGCGGCCTGTCGGGCGCGCCGGTGCGGGACAAGAGCACCCATATCGTCAAGGTGCTGGCGGCCGAGTTGGCTGGGCGTTTGCCGATCATCGCGGTGGGCGGTATCACCGAAGGCAAGCACGCTGCCGAAAAGATCGCGGCTGGCGCGAGCCTGGTGCAGTTGTATTCAGGGTTTATCTACAAGGGGCCGGCGCTGATACGCCAGTCGGTGGATGCCATCGCTGCCTTGCGCTGATGCATACGCTAATCGGCAGGTAATAAAAAGGGCTCCATAAAGGAGCCCCTGGGCCGAAGCCCGCCGCCCGGATGGGGCGCGCGTGGTTAAGTCGTTACATATTCAGAGGTGTGTGTCGGAATTTAAGTGCCCTGATTAGCCGACGGCGTGAAGTTCGTTGAGTCTGTGGATTCCCGCAGTGCCAGTCATACCGTCCCAGTTGTCGCCGCGTCCTTCTCGCCAGCCGTTGATCCAGGCTTGGCGTACCGACGGTAGAGTAAATGGGCAAAGCTCACGGGATTTTCCATGAACACCATATTGATATCCGCGTAAAAATGCTCTTTCCAACGGATCACGCTTAAGTCTTCTCATAGGGTGTTTCCCTCACTTGTTGACTGTCTAGATATCCTTCGGCCTTGTCCAAGGCCGGGCAGAGTTTTTCTGCCGTTGGTGGGCTCGCTGCCGGCGTGGCGAGCCGATGTGTCGGCGTCGTACGGCGCCAACCTGTGTTGAGTTCTAACCAATAGGTCACATGGATTCAATGATCGTTTTGTCATAAGCACGTAACGATAACGATGCTATAGCCATAAGCTGGGATGGCTTTTCGTCCCTTTTATTGGGCAAAGCCAGCTATGATGTGCCCTGCAAAGAGAAAGGGTTTAATTCTTTAGTGAGAATTTCCGCCTGTTGCAGTCGGTTATTATTCGACGAAGGGTCAGAATATTTCGTTTTGTTGCGGATGTAATCGCTAAAAAGTTCTCTCTGCCCCGTCAATAAAGGCCCGAGGGCCCGTCAGACGGGGTGGGACGGCACATTCGTGCCACGCGAGCACTCTTCAAGAAAAGTGCTTGATTGAAAACCGAGCCGGCGATGCGTCGCCCGTTCATTTATTGCTGAAAAGCCTGGAATGCCCCATGTCGGACCGTTTTGAACTCTTCCTCACTTGCCCCAAGGGCCTCGAAGGCCTGCTGATCGAGGAAGCCGTCGGGCTTGGCCTTGAGGAAGCCCGCGAGCACACCTCGGCTGTGCGCGGCATGGCCGACATGGAAACCGCCTATCGCCTGTGCCTGTGGTCACGCCTGGCCAACCGTGTGCTGCTGGTGCTCAAGCGCTTCCCGATGAAGGACGCCGAAGACCTCTACCATGGTGTGCTGGATATCGAATGGGCCGACCACATGGTGCCCGATGGCAGCCTGGCGGTGGAGTTCAGCGGTCATGGCTCGGGCATCGACAACACCCACTTCGGCGCGCTGAAGGTCAAGGATGCGATTGTCGACAAGCTGCGCACCCCGACCGGCGAACGTCCGTCCATCGACAAAATCAACCCGGACCTGCGCATTCACCTGCGCCTGGACCGTGGCGAAGCGATCCTGTCCCTGGATCTGTCCGGCCACAGCCTGCACCAGCGCGGCTACCGCCTGCAGCAGGGCGCGGCACCGTTGAAGGAGAACCTGGCGGCAGCGATTTTGATCCGCGCCGGCTGGCCACGCATCGCCGCCGAAGGCGGCGCGCTGACTGACCCGATGTGCGGCGTCGGCACCTTCCTGGTCGAAGGCGCGATGATCGCCGCCGACATGGCCCCCAACCTCAACCGCGAACTGTGGGGCTTCACCACCTGGCTGGGCCACGTCCCGGCGCTGTGGAAGAAGCTGCACAGCGAGGCCACCGAACGCGCGGCCATCGGCATGAACAAACCGCCGTTGTGGGTACGCGGCTACGAAGCTGACCCACGCCTGATCCAGCCGGCACGCAACAACATCGAGCGCGCTGGCCTGAGCCATTGGATCAAGGTGTACCAGGGCGAAGTCGGCACCTTCGAGCCGCGCCCGGACCAGAACCAGAAAGGCCTGGTGATCTGCAACCCGCCCTACGGCGAGCGCCTGGGTGACGAAGCCAGCCTGTTGTACCTCTACCAGAACCTCGGCGAGCGCCTGCGCCAGGCCTGCATGGGCTGGGAAGCGGCGGTGTTCACCGGCGCGCCGGACCTGGGCAAGCGCATGGGCATCCGCAGTCACAAGCAGTATTCCTTCTGGAACGGCGCATTGCCGTGCAAATTGCTGCTGATCAGGGTCAACCCGGATCAGTTCGTCACTGGCGAGCGCCGTACCCCGGAACAGCGCCAGGCCGAGCGTGAGCAAGCGGCATACGACCAGGCCCCGACCGAGCCGGTAGAGCGCCAGTACAACAAGAACGGCAACCCGATCAAGCCGGCCCCGGCGCCCGTGGTAGAACAGGCGCGCTTGAGCGAAGGCGGGCAGATGTTTGCCAACCGCCTGCAAAAGAACCTCAAGCTCTTGGGCAAATGGGCCAAGCGTGAAGGCGTGGATTGCTACCGTGTGTATGACGCTGACATGCCTGAATACTCCATGGCTATCGACCTGTACCACGATTGGGTGCACGTACAGGAGTACGCCGCGCCGAAATCCATCGACCCGGAAAAAGCCTCGGCCCGCATGTTCGATGCCCTGGCAGCGATTCCCCAGGCACTCAACGTCGACAAGAGCCGCGTGGTGGTCAAGCGTCGTGAGCGCCAGAGCGGTACCAAGCAATACGAACGCCAGAGCGCCCAGGGCAAGTTTACCGAAGTCAGTGAAGGCGGCGTGAAGTTGCTGGTCAACCTCACCGACTACCTGGATACCGGCCTGTTCCTCGATCACCGCCCGATGCGCATGCGTATCCAGAAGGAAGCGGCGGGCAAGCGCTTCCTCAACCTGTACTGCTACACCGCCACCGCCAGTGTGCACGCCGCCAAGGGAGGTGCGCGCAGCACCACCAGCGTAGACCTGTCCAAGACCTACCTGGACTGGGCGCGTCGCAACTTCTCGCTCAACGGTTTCTCCGACAAAAACCGGCTGGAGCAGGGTGACGTCATGGCATGGCTGGAGGCCAGCCGCGATGAGTTCGATATGATTTTCATCGACCCGCCGACCTTCTCCAACTCCAAGCGCATGGAAGGCATCTTCGACGTGCAGCGTGACCACGTGCAATTGCTCGACCTGGCCATGGCCCGCCTGGCACCTGGTGGCGTGTTGTACTTCTCCAACAACTTCCGCAAGTTCCAGCTGGAAGACAACCTCAGTGAACGCTATGCGGTCGAGGAGATCAGCGACAAGACCATCGACCCGGATTTTGCGCGCAATGCGAAGATCCACCGGGCCTGGAAAATCACCGCACGCTGATTAAACATCAGGCGTTCTGAATGCGCTGAGTATCCAGTGTGGGAGGGGGCTCGCTCCCGATAGCAGAGTGTCAGTCACTCGATGTATTGACTGATACACCTCTATCGGGAGCAAACCCTCTCCACATCAAGCGCCCGCAGTTTTTACGCTGGTCAAACCCTGGGCCAATGGCTATAACTGAAAGCCTAGCCATAGTGACGCCCCCGCACGCTGGCGTTGCGAGTGTTGCCCATGCCGATGCAAGCCGGTCGCCCGAAAATCCTTGGTTTTATCAGTGAGCAGGCGTCGGCCTGGCTGGTGGCGTTGGTCGTACTGTCGGTCGGTAGCGCGTTGACGGTGGTTGTCGCGTGGGCGGCGGCCGACCTGTATCAGCAGCAGGTGCACCAGCGTTTCCAATTGTTGGTCAACGAACGCTTCACTCGTATTCAGGAACGTTTCGAAGACCAGGAACAACGCCTGGGTAGCTTGCAGCGTTTCTTCGCCAATTCCGCTGATGTGTCCCGTAGCGAGTTCGACGGTTTTGCCCAGCCGCTGCTGCTGCATGCCCGTGCCTATTCCTGGGCGCCGCGGGTATTTCGCGAGCAGCGCAGCCAGTTTGAACAACAAATCTCCCGCCAGCGCGGCGTACCTTTTGCGATCCGTGAACTGAATGCCTTGGGCGAGTTGGTGCCGGCCACCGAGCGCGATGAATACGTCCCGGTACTCTACAGCCAGACGCAAAGCCTGCTGGGCGCCCCCTTGGGTTTTGACCTGCTGGCCCAGCCCTTGCGCCGCTCAGCCCTGGAACGTGCGCAACAAAGCGGCAAGCCTGCGGTGTCACAACCCATGCAATTGGTGGGTGTCGAACCTGCCTATGCGGCCGGGGTGTTGCTGGTAGCGCCGGTCATCAAAGCTGGCGATACCGAGCCCTACGGGTTTGTCATGGCGGTGATCAGCATGCGCCAGCTGGTGACCGACGGTTTACCCAAGCCGAACCGCGATAACCTGGTGATGCAGATCGTCGATACTTCCGACAGCCAGCAGCGGGAGTTATATGCGTCGAGCAATGCACTGGGCAACAGTGACCTGTCGTCTACGCGCCGTCTTGCCCTCGGTGACCATGTCTACGCCCTGAGCGTGCGTGCGAGCCAGGTGTTCGACATGGCGAATCACTCGTCGATGAACACCGTCCTGGCCATGGGCGTGCTGCTCAGTGCCTTGCTCAGTGCCTTGCTCTACGTGTTGGTCAGCCAGCGCCAGCGCGCGTTGAAACTGGTGGAGCAGCGTACCGTGCAGTTGCGCTTGCGAGAGCAGGAGTTACGTGGGGCTCATGGTCAGCTGCGCAGTGTGCTGAACGCGGCGACCCAAGTGGCGATCATCGCTACCGACTTGCGCGGTGTGATCAACACCTTCAACGCTGGCGCCGAACGCATGCTGGGGTTCAAGAGCGAAGAGGTGCTGGGCCGCCTGAAGTTGGAAAGCCTGCACCTGGCCTCGGAACTTGAAGCACGCGCTGTGCCCTTGAGTGCGGCGTTGGGCAAGCGCATCCCGCCGAGCCAGGCGATGCTGGTGGAAACCCCCGACAGTCAACATGAAGCCCGCGAATGGACGCTGCAGCGCAAGGACGGCAGCCAACTGACCGTCAACATGCTGGTAACGGTACTGCTGGACGACTACGGCCTATGGGTCGGGCATTTGGCGATTTACCTGGACATCACCGCGCAGAAGGGCGCCTACGAAGCCCTTGCCGCGCGGGACCGCTTGCTGAAAAAGCTCAGCAGTCACGTGCCTGGCGGAATCTTCCAGTTCACCCTGGAACCCCAGGACAACTGGCGTTTCATCTACGCCAGCCAAGGCATGCGCGATATCTATGAAATTGAACTCGGCGTGTTGCAACAGGATGCGCGCACGGTGTTCGAGCGCATTCACCCGTTGGACGCCGAGCGGGTGCGGGCGTCGATTCGTTTGTCGGCCCTGCAATTGAGCCACTGGCGCGAAGAGTACCGCGTGCAATTGCCGCAGCGAGGCCTGCGCTGGATACGCGGCGAGGCGACACCGGAGGAATTACCGGGAGGCGGTACGCTTTGGCACGGCTATGTCTCGGACATTTCCGATCTGAAGCGGGTCGAGGAAGAGCTGCGTGCGCTGTCCATCACCGATTCATTGACGGGCATTTATAACCGCCGTTATTTCCAGGATCGCCTCAAGGTCGAGATGCTCCGCCTTAACCGCAGCGCCGGTACTCTGTCGTTGATCATGCTCGATATCGATCACTTCAAGCGAATCAACGACCAGCACGGCCACGCCATGGGTGACCGCGTATTGCAGGAGTTGTGCAAGCGCATTGGCCAGCGTTTGCGGCGTACCGATGTCTTCTGCCGGGTGGGCGGCGAAGAGTTCGCGGTGCTGTGCCCCGGCACCGATGGCGCCCAGGCTTATAGCCTGGCGACGCAGTTGTGGCAGTCGTTGCGCAATACGTCGATGGAACCGGTGGGTATCGTCACCGCCAGCTTTGGCGTGGCCAGTTGGCGGGCCGATGAGGATATAGATGGGTTGCTGCTGCGTGCGGATTCGGCGGTGTATGTGGCCAAGCAGGCGGGCAGGGACCGGGTCGAGGCGTGTGGGAGTGGGCAAGCCCTAATGCCTGTAGGAGCGAGCTTGCTCGCGAAAAAGCCATAGACGCCGCGTTTATTCAGGAAGCACGCGTTAACGTTGACGATTTTCGCGAGCAAGCTCGCTCCTACAGGGTGATGTGATGCTTTAGAGAACCGGCGCGGCCGCCACCGCCTTCGGCTGGCGATACAGGTCCAGCAACACCTGGTCCAGCACCGACGAGGCACCCCATGGTTTGTTGTCATTGAGGATCGCTACCACCGCCCAGGTATTGCCGTTGTTGTCGCGGCTGAACCCGGCGATGGCACGCACGGTATTCAATGTGCCGGTCTTCACATGGGCTTCGCCGCGCATGGCGGTGGTCTTCAAACGTTTACGCATGGTGCCGTCGGTACCGGCGATCGGCATCGAGCTGATGTATTCCGCCGCATAGGGGCTTCTCCAGGCCGCTTGCAGCATGGCCGCCATCTCGCGGGCGCTGACTCGTTCGGCGCGGGACAGGCCTGAGCCGTTCTCCATCACCAGGTGCGGCGCGGTGATGCCTTTCTTCACCAGCCACTGGCGCACGACGCGTTGCGCGGCCTTGGCATCGTCCCCATCGGCATCGTTGCGAAACTGCGCGCCCAGGCTCAGGAACAACTGCTGGGCCATGGTGTTGTTGCTGTACTTGTTGATGTCGCGGATGATTTCCGCCAGGTCCGGCGAGAACGCACGGGCCAGGACCTTGGCATCCTTGGGCACCGGCGCCTGGATATCACGGCCCTGGATGGTGCCGCCCAACTCCTTCCAGATTGCACGCACGGCACCGGCGGTGTAGGTGGCGTGGTCAAGCAGTGACAGGTAGGTCTGCGAGCTGCAGCCATCCGCCAGTTGGCCGCTGACAGTCACGGTCACACTGCCGTCAGCGGCAGTCACGGGGCTGTAGCGCACGTCACCGGTGCACTGCTTGGCGTTGGTGGCTTTCACTTGGTTGTCGATGCGAATGCTGGCAATCGGCGGTTCGACCGACACGATGACCCTTCCCGAATCATTGCGGGTCACGAAGCGCAGGGCCTTGAGGTTGACCAGCAAGGCGTCGGGCTTGACCAGGAACGGCTTGTTTTCGTCGTTGCCATCGTCGTTGAACTCAGGCAATTGCGGCTGGTTGAAGAAGTTGCGGTCCAGTACCAGGTCGCCAGTGACTTGCTGCACGCCATTGGCGCGCAGGTCGCGCATCAGCAACCAGAGTTTTTCCATGTTCAGCTTGGGGTCGCCACCGCCCTTGAGGTACAGGTTGCCGCGCAACACGCCGCCGCTGAGGGTACCGTCGGTGTAGAACTCGGTCTTCCACTGGTGGTTGGGGCCGAGCATTTCCAGGGCCGCGTAGGTGGTGACCAGCTTCATGGTGGAGGCCGGGTTCACTGAGACATCGGCATTGAACACAGTGGGGGTGCCGGGGCCGTTCAGCGGCAGCATCACCAGGGACAGCGCGGTGTTTTGCAGCTTGGCTTTCTGCAGGGCCTGGGCAACGCTGGGCGGCAGGGTGGTATTAATCGGGGCAGCAGTGGCGCAGAAGGCCAGTGGCAAGAGAAAACCGGCGAATAACACTGAACGCAAAGATTTGATCATAAGAGGTAAAACCCTACTGCTGAGGAGGGTGAAAAGGTGAGGGGTATGAAAGAAAATCCCTCAATGGTCACGAAAGTGTCGGCATTATGCCCCAAGCTGGAACCACTTGTAGCTCAACGATAGCTGCTAATCGCGGTTTTTTTGTCGGCTTTTGCCCGCCCGTCCCAGAGAGTCGGGCAATTGCCGCCTTAAACTGCTAAAGTGCCGCCCGTTATTACTTATGAGGATTGTTCCAATGGCGACTAACCGTTCCCAGCGTCTGCGCAAAAAACTGTGCGTTGATGAATTTCAAGAGCTGGGTTTCGAACTGAACCTGGACTTCAAAGAAGGCCTGAGTGAAGAAGCTATCGACGCTTTCCTCGAAGCATTCATCAAAGAAGCCATGGAAGCCAACGGTCTGGGCTATGTCGGCGGCGACGACTACGGTCTGGTTTGCCTGCAGAAGCGTGGCTCGGTTTCCGAAGAGCAGCGCGCTGCTGTTGAGGCCTGGCTGAAAACCCGTTCCGAGCTGACCAAGGCTGAAGTCAGCCCGCTGCTGGACGTGTGGTATCCGGAAAAGCCGATCAACGCGGCCAAGTGATACTAAATAAAACGGCGACCTGCTGAGGGTCGCCGTTTTTTTATGCCTTGCGCCAATTCAGAATCAGCAACGTCAACACCCCCGCCACAATCCCCCAGAACGCCGAACCGATGGAAAACAACGTCAAGCCTGACGCCGTGACCATAAAGGTGATCAGCGCCGCTTCCCGTTCCTTCGGCTCATTCATGGCAATGCTCAGCCCATTGATGATCGAGCCAAACAGCGCCAGGGCTGCAATCGACAGTACCAATTCCTTTGGCAGCGCTGCGAACAGTGCCGCCAACGTGGCGCCGAATACTCCGGCAATCCCGTAGAACACCCCGCACCACACCGCTGCGGTGTAGCGCTTGTTGCGGTCTTCATGGGCATGGGGCCCGGTGCAGATCGCCGCGCTGATCGCCGCCAGGTTGATGCCGTGGGAGCCGAACGGAGCCAGCACCAGCGAGGCCAGGCCGGTGGTGGTGATCAGCGGCGACGCCGGCACGTTGTAGCCGTCGGCCCGCAGTACGGCAACACCGGGCATGTTCTGCGAGGTCATGGCCACCACGAACAGCGGGATGCCGATGCTGATGGTCGCCGCCAATGAGAAGTGCGGCGTAGTCCACACCGGCGTCGCCACTTCCAGGTGAAAGCCGCTGAAATCCAGCAACCCCATCAGCCCTGACAGCAGGGTGCCGATTACCAACGCAGCGAGCACGGCGTATCGCGGTGAAAGTCGCTTGATGACCAGGTAGGTGAAAAACATTCCCAGCACCAGTGCGGTGCGATGCTGCGCGGCGACGAAAATTTCGCTGCCGATCTTGAACAGGATCCCTGCCAGCAGCGCCGCCGCCAGCGACGCCGGGATCCGCTTGACCAGCTTTTCAAAGCTGCCGGTCAGCCCGCAGAGCGTCACCAGCACCGCGCAGGTGATGTAGGCGCCGATGGCCTCGCCATAACTCACGCCGCCTAAGCTTGTGATCAACAGCGCCGCGCCGGGTGTGGACCAGGCGATGGTGATAGGCGTGCGATAGCGCAGGGACAGGCCAATGCTGCACACCGCCATGCCGATGGAAATCGCCCAGATCCACGAGGAAATCTGCGCGGTGGTCAAGCCGGCGGCCTGGCCGGCCTGAAACATCAGCACCAGGGAGCTGGTATAGCCGGTCATCATGGCGATAAAGCCGGCGACGATGGCCGAGGCGGAAGTGTCGGCCAGCGGGCGCAAGGGCGCTTGGGTGGCATCGGTCATGGAGGGGTATTCCTTTTACCTGGGATTTGCCGGTGGTGGCGCGGATTCAAGCCTAAACTCAAACGTAACGAGTCATTGCAATACAGCCGGGGCCGCAAACAGCCGTACAGTGTGTTGGCGCATCGGGTTGTGTACAATGTGCACTGTTTTTAGGTGATACTTGCCAGCGTAGCGTCGTTGCCGTATTACCGTTATTTCGCCGCCGTTCTCCAAACCCGAGTGCCCATGAACGAACAGTTGCAACCTCTCAAGAAACAACCGCGATCCGGCAAGGCCGGTCGCAGCGGAACCCAGGACGATATCGTCTACGCGCATATCTTCGAGGCGATCCTTGAACAACGCCTGGCGCCCGGAACCAAATTGAGTGAAGAGGCACTGGGCGAGATCTTCGGCGTGAGCCGCACCATCATCCGCCGTGCGCTGTCGCGCCTGGCCCATGAGGGCGTGGTGCTGCTGCGGCCCAATCGCGGCGCGGTAGTTGCCAGCCCAAGCGTGGAAGAAGCGCGCCAGGTATTCATGGCCCGGCGCCTGGTGGAGCGGGCGATCACCGAGTTGGCGGTGCAGCACGCTACCGCTGAGCAATTGGCTGAGTTGCGCCAGATGGTCAATGACGAGCGCGACAGCTTCTCCCGCGGTGATCGCGGTGCGGGCATCCGTCTTTCGGGCGAATTCCACTTGAAACTGGCCGAGGCAGCAAAGAACGCGCCGCTGATCAGCTTCCAGCGCAGCCTGGTGTCCCAGACCTCATTGATCATCGCCCAGTACGAAAGCGGCAACCGCTCGCACTGTTCGTATGATGAACACACCCAGTTGATCGACGCGATCGAAGCCCGTGATGCGGTGCTGGCGGTGAACTTGATGATGCATCACATGGATCACATCGACAGCAAGCTCAACCTCGATGAGGAAAGCGCGTCGGATGACCTGCATGCGGTGTTCTCGCATTTATTGCAGACCAAAAAGCCCGGGCGCTCGTCGGTAAAACTGTAATCTCCCTGATTCACTGGGGGATAAAAATGTGGGAGGGGGCTTGCTCCCGATAGCAGAGTGTCAGTAGCAGATAGGCTGACTGACACACCGCTATCGGGAGCAAGCCCCCTCCCACATTGGTTTTGTGTTGTGGCTGGGTTCAGCGTTGATGCACCAACTGTCCGGCTGCATAGGTCTGCAACACCGTCCGATCATCCCCCAGCGTCATCAATACAAACAATGTCTCGGCAATGTTGTTCGCCTGCTTCAAGCGATAGCTCAGCAGCGGCGTGGCGTTGTAGTCCAGCACCAGAAAGTCCGCATCCGTGCCCGGCTGCAACGTGCCGATCTTGTCTTCCAGGCGCAACGCCCGCGCACCCCCCAGGGTCGCCAGGTACAGCGACTTGAACGGGCTCAACCGTGCCCCCTGCAACTGCATGACCTTGTAGGCTTCATTCAGTGTTTGCAGGAGCGAGAAGCTGGTACCGCCACCCACGTCGGTGCCCAGGCCCACGTTCAGTTTGTGTTTCTCCGCCATCGGCAGGTTGAACAAACCACTGCCGAGAAAGAGGTTCGACGTCGGGCAGAATGCGACCGCCGAGCCGGCCTCTGCCAAGCGTGCGCACTCGTCATCGCAAAGGTGCACGCCATGGGCAAATACCGAGCGCTCGCCCAGCAGTTTGTAATGGTCATACACATCCAGGTAGCCGCTGCGTTCCGGGAACAGTTCCTTCACCCACTCTACTTCCTGCTTGTTCTCACTGATGTGGGTCTGCATGTACAGGTCCGGGTATTCCCCCAGCAGTTTCCCGGCCAGCGTCAATTGCTCTGGTGTGCTGGTGGGGGCAAAGCGTGGCGTCACCGCGTAATGCAGGCGGCCTTTGCCGTGCCAGCGTTCGATCAGCGCCTTGCTTTCCTGATAGCCGGATTCGGGCGTGTCAGTCAGATAGTCCGGCGCATTGCGGTCCATCATCACCTTGCCGGCAATCATGCGCAGATCGAGCTTCTCGGCCGCTTCAAAGAATGCATTCACCGATTGCGGGTGCACGCTGCCGAACACCAGCGCGGTGGTGGTGCCATTGCGCAGCAGTTCCTTGATGAAGATATCCGCGACTTCCTCGGCGTGGGCCTTGTCGGCGAACTGGCTTTCACACGGGAAGGTGTAGGTGTTGAGCCAGTCCAGCAACTGTTCGCCATAGGCGCCGACCATGCCGGTCTGCGGCAGGTGGATATGGGTGTCGATCAGGCCGGGGGTGATCAGTGCGTCCTGGTAGTGGGTGATGTCGATATCGGCAGGCAGGCTCGGCAGCAGATCGCTGGCGTGACCGAGCGCGCTGATCTGACCGTTATCGATCACCAGCAGGCCGTCTTCGAAATACTCGTAGGAGGCTTCGATGCCAACGACGGCAGGGTCGTCGATGCTATGCAGGATGGCGGCACGGTAGGCTTTGCGAGTCAAAGGCATGGTTATCTCAATTTAGATAGCTTGGCTGCGGCGCGAAGCCGGCAACAATTTGGCAATGGGTTCGGCGCCGGCAGTGTGCTGGCCGAAATTGGCGTTATAGGTGGCGATGATTTCGCCGGCGATGGAAATGGCGATCTCCACGGGCAACTTGCCCTTCACCTCGGTGAGGCCCATGGGGCAGCGCATGCGTTGCAACTGCGCGGTGTCGAAGCCACGATCACGCAGACGGTGTTCGAATTTCACGCGCTTGGTCTTCGAACCGATCAGGCCGAAGTAGGCGAAGTCATTGCGCTTGAGCAGGGCGGCAGTGAGTTCCAGGTCCAGCGCATGATTGTGGGTCATGACGATGCAGTAACTGCCTGCTGGCAGGTCGGCAATTTCATCGACCGGCTCTTCGCTGATGATTTTACGCACGCCTTGGGGGATGTGCTGGGGGAACTCCTGATCGCGGGAGTCGATCCAGCGCACTCGGCACGGCAGGCTCGCCAGTAACGGCACCAGCGCACGACCGACGTGGCCGGCACCGAATACCGCAATCTGCGCCTGCACCTGTCCCATGGGCTCGAACAGCAGCACAGTCACGCCACCGCAGCACTGGCCGAGGCTGGCACCGAGGCTGAAGCGTTCCAGGTGGGTGGTCTGCTGGCCGCGGGCGAGCATGTCGCGGGCGAGCTGCATCGCCTTGTATTCCAGGTGCCCACCGCCGATGGTGTCGAAGGTATGGGCGGCGCTGATTACCATCTTGGAGCCGGCATTGCGCGGCGTGGAGCCGAGCTCTTCGATGATGGTCACCAGGACGCAGGGTTCGCCCTGGTCTTGCAGGGTGGCGAGGGCGCTGATCCAGTTGTTCATGTTCACCTCAACATTACTGTTGTCAGTTCGGCCGATGGCAGCGCCTCGGTCTAGAGCGAAGCCATCTCAGTTTCAGCCTCAATGGCCTTCACCGCCTGCACCTGCCGCATCTGCTCACACCCCCACAACACCCGCTCCGGCGTCGCCGGCGCATCGATCTTCGGCTGCTGGCGATAGTCAGCCAAACTCGCCACCGCATCCTTGATCGCGCACCACGAAGCAATCCCGAGCATGAACGGCGGCTCACCCACGGCCTTGGAATGAAACACCGTGTCTTCCGGGTTCTTGCGGTTTTCCACCAGCTTGACCCGCAGGTCCAGCGGCATGTCTGCTACGGCGGGGATCTTGTAGCTGGCCGGGCCGTTAGTCATGAGCTTGCCCTTGTCGTTCCACACCAGCTCTTCCATGGTCAGCCAGCCCATGCCCTGGATAAAGCCGCCTTCGACCTGGCCGATGTCGATGGCCGGGTTCAGCGAGGCGCCCACGTCGTGGAGGATGTCGGTGCGCAGCATCTTGTATTCGCCGGTCAGGGTGTCGACGATCACTTCGCAGCAGGCGGCGCCGAAGGCGAAGTAGTAGAACGGCCGGCCACGCGCCTGGCTGCGGTCGTAGAAGATTTTCGGGGTCTTGTAGAAGCCGGTGCTCGACAGCGAGACCTGGGCGAAATACGCCTGCTGGATCAACGTTTCGAACGTCAGGATTTGTTCGCGAACACGCACATGACCGTTGCGGAACTGCACGTCCGCTTCGCTGACGTCGTACTTGCGCGCGGCGAATTCCACCAGGCGCTGCTTGATGGTCTCGGCGGCATTCTGCGCGGCCTTGCCGTTAAGGTCCGCACCGCTGGAAGCGGCAGTGGGCGAGGTGTTGGGCACCTTGTCGGTGTTGGTGGCAGTGATCTGTACGCGGTCGATGTCCACCTGGAACACTTCAGCCACCACCTGGGCGACCTTGGTGTTCAAGCCCTGGCCCATCTCGGTGCCGCCGTGGTTCAGGTGGATGCTGCCGTCGGTGTAGATGTGGATCAACGCACCGGCCTGGTTAAGGAAGCTGGCGGTAAAGGAAATGCCGAATTTCACCGGGGTCAGCGCCAGGCCCTTTTTCAGGATCGGGCTGTGGGCGTTGTACAGGCGAATCGCTTCGCGGCGCTCGGCGTACTGGCTGCTGGCTTCGAGCTCGGCGGTCATCTCTTGGAGCATGTTGTGTTCGACGGTCTGGTAGTAATGGGTGACGTTGCGCTCGGTCTTGCCGTAGTAATTGGCCTTGCGCACCGCCAACGGATCGAGGGCCAGATGGCGAGCGATGGCGTCCATCACTTCCTCGATGGCGACCATGCCCTGGGGGCCGCCGAAGCCGCGGTAGGCGGTGTTGGACGCGGTGTTGGTCTTGCAGCGATGGCCGTTGACGGTGGCGTCGCCCAGGTAATAGGAATTGTCGGCGTGGAACATGGCGCGGTCGACAATCGAGTTGGACAGGTCCGGCGAGCAGCCGCAGTTACCCGCCAGTTCCAGGTTGATGCCGTGCAGGCGACCGCTTTCGTCGAAGCCCACGTCGTATTCGATATAGAAAGGGTGGCGCTTGCCGGTCATCAGCATGTCTTCGACCCGAGGCAAGCGCATCTTGGTCGGCTGGCCAGTGAGGCGCGCCACCACTGCGCACAGGCAGGCCGGGCTGGCGGCCTGGGTTTCCTTGCCGCCAAAACCACCGCCCATGCGGCGCATGTCGACCACGATCTTGTTCATCGACACGTCGAGTACTTCGGCCACCAGCTTCTGCACTTCGGTAGGGTTTTGCGTGGAACAGTAGACGATCATGCCGCCGTCTTCGGTGGGCATGACCGAGGAAATCTGGGTTTCCAGATAGAAGTGTTCCTGGCCGCCGATGTGCAGGGTGCCCTGGATACGGTGCTTGGCGCTCGCCAGCGCCGCGGCCGAATCGCCGCGTTGGTGGGTGTGGCTGTCGAGCACGAAATGCTTGTTGCGAAAGGCCTCGACTACATCCAGCACCGGCTCCAGGTCTTCATATTCGATCACCGCCGCCATCGCCGCCTTGCGCGCAGTCTCCAAGTCGCGGGCCGCCACGGCCAGCACCACCTGGCCGACGAACTGCACGGTGTCGATGGCCAGCAACGGGTCGCCGGGCATCAATGGGCCGATGTCTTTCAGGCCCGGTACGTCTTCATGGGTGATGACAATGCGCACGCCATCAAAGGCGTAGCAGGGCGCAGTGTCGATGCTGAGGATGCGGGCGTGGGCACGGTCGGACAGGCGCGCATACAGGTGCAACTGGTTGGGAAATTCCAGGCGGTCATCGATGTACTGCGCTTCGCCGCTGACGTGCTTGGCGGCGCTGTCATGCTTGACGCTGCGGCCGACCCCGGAGGTCAAGTTCTGGGCAAACAGCTCGGCCAGTTCGGCCTGGGTCTTTACGACGGCGTGATGGTTAGACATATGCGGTCACCCGAGTCTCGATGTGCGGCGTTTGCAGCTCGATGAAGTATTTGCGCAGCAGGTTCTGCGCGCTGAGCAGGCGGTATTCCTTGCTGGCGCGGAAGTCCGACAGCGGCGTGAAATCCTCGGCCAGGGCGACGCAGGCTTTTTCCACGGTGGCGCTATTCCAGGTAGCGCCCACCAACACGGCTTCGCAGCTTTTTGCGCGTTTTGGCGTGGCGGCCATGCCGCCGAAGGCAATACGGGCTTGGCTGATTACCCCATTGTCGATCTTCAAGTTGAAGGCGGCGCAGACTGCGGAAATATCATCGTCCAGGCGCTTGGACACCTTATAGGCACGAAACAGTGCATGGCCCTTGGGTACGATGATCTTCTCGATGAACTCGCTGTCCTGGCGGGCGGTGACGCGGTAATCGATGAAATAGTCTTCCAGTGCCAGGGTGCGACGGGTGTTGCCTTTGCACAGGACGATCTGCGCACCCAGGGCAATCAGCAGCGGTGGCGAATCACCAATCGGCGAGGCGTTGCCGATATTGCCGCCCAGGGTGCCCTGGTTGCGGATCTGCAGGGAAGCGAAGCGGTGCAACAGTTCGCCGAAGTCCGGGTATTCATGGTGCAGCGCGGCGTAGCAGTCTGAGAGGGCCGTGGCCGCGCCGATTTCCAGGCGGTCGTCGAAATCTTCGATGCGCTTCATTTCTTCAATGTTACCGACGTAGATCATCACCGGCAGGGTGCGATGGAACTGGGTGACTTCCAGCGCCAGGTCGGTGCCGCCGGCCAGCAGGCGGGCTTGGGGGTAGGCATCGTAGAGGTCAGCCAGGTCGGCGACGGTCAGCGGCACCAGGCAGCGTTTGTCGCCGCTGTTGAGTTCGCCGGTCTGGGCCGGTGCGATGCTTTTGAGACGGGCGATGGTGTCGGCCTGGCGACTGTCGAACTGGTCCAGGGGCTTGTTGCAGCAGGCTTGTTCGGCGGCGGCGAGGATCGGGCGATAACCGGTGCAGCGACACAGGTTGCCGGCCAGGGCTTCATGGGCTTTCTGGCTGTCGGGGGTGTCGCTGTTCTTTTGCAGGGCAAACAGTGACATCACAAAGCCCGGGGTGCAAAAGCCGCACTGCGAACCGTGGCACTCGACCATCGCCTGTTGCACGCTGTGCAACTGGCCCTGGTGCTTGAGGTCTTCGACGCTGATCAGTTGCTTGCCATGCAACGACGAGACAAAGGTCAGGCAGGAATTGAGGCTGCGATAACGAATCTGCTCGGCACCCTGATCGTTGGTGTGCAATTCGCCGACCACCACGGTGCACGCACCGCAGTCGCCGCTGGCGCAGCCTTCCTTGGTACCGGGCTTGCCCACATGCTCACGCAGATAGTTGAGCACGGTCAGGTTGGGGTCCAGGGCGTGCTCGCTACGGAGTTCCTGGTTGAGTAAAAACTGGATCACGGAAGGCCTCGCAGACTCATTATTGTTGTTAACCGCTTTGCGCCGAATCTAGTCACGTCTGACTTTTCGGTCAATGTTTTTCTGACTTAAGGGTCAAGAAAATGCGATCGCAACACTTTCAATTATGGTCCAGTCTTCTGGAACCGGCGTTTTGGGCGGCGTTCAGGCTTTCATCGTTGCTTATTTCATGCCAAATTCGCCACGGTGGGCGTAGCGCCATCAGCGGGCCAATGCGCTACACTGCCGCGCTTGTACCGATAGAAGATTTTGAAGGGAAAACATGACGTTCAAGGCGCCGGACAGTCTCGCCGAGCAAATTGCTCACCACCTCGCCGAACGTATCATTCGCGGCGATCTCAAGCCTGGGGAGCGGATCCAGGAACAGAAGGTCACGCTGGCGCTCAACGTCAGCCGTGGTTCCGTGCGTGAAGCCTTGCTGATCCTCGAGCGCCGCCACCTGATCGCGATCCTGCCGCGTCGGGGTGCCCATGTCACCGAGCTCACCGCGCACAAGGTGCAGAGCCTGTGCACCTTGATGGGCGAGATGTACATCCTGCTCGGCAATGCGGTAGCCGAAGGCTGGCAGACCCAGGCCGACATGGCGCCGTTCCTGCAGATCCAGCAACGCCTGCAAGCCAGTTACGAGCGCGAGGATATCCGCGCCTTCGTCGAAGAAAGCTTCAATGTGATGCGCGCCGCCTACCCCTTCGCCAACAATCCGTATCTGCAGGAAACCGTCGAGAACCTGCAACCGGCGATGAACCGCGCTTATTACCTGGCCCTGGACCAACGCAAGGCGTCCATGAGCGAATACCTGGCGCTGTTCGAGCAATTACTGGCCGCCGTACTGGCCCGTGACCTGGTGCAAATTCGCCTGGTGCTGTCGGCTTACTGCCAGCGCAGCAGCTCGCTGGTGATCGCTGCGTTGGCGGACGCCTAGACGTGCGGCTCAAGTGCATCAAATTGGCGGGGTTCAAATCCTTCGTCGACCCCACCACGGTGAACTTCCCCAGCAACATGGCGGCAGTGGTGGGGCCCAATGGCTGCGGCAAGTCGAATATCATCGACGCCGTACGCTGGGTGATGGGCGAGAGCTCGGCAAAAAACCTGCGCGGCGAGTCGATGACCGACGTCATCTTCAATGGCTCCACCAGCCGCAAGCCGGTGAGCCAGGCCAGCATCGAGCTGGTGTTCGATAACTCCGACGGCACTCTGGTCGGTGAGTACGCGGCCTATGCGGAAATCTCGATCCGCCGCAAAGTCACCCGCGACAGCCAGAACAGCTACTTCCTCAACGGCACCAAGTGCCGTCGTCGCGACATCACCGACATCTTCCTCGGCACAGGCCTGGGCCCGCGCAGTTATTCGATCATCGAACAGGGCATGATCTCCAAGCTGATCGAAGCCAAGCCCGAAGACCTGCGCAATTTTATCGAAGAAGCGGCGGGTATCTCCAAGTACAAGGAGCGTCGTCGCGAGACCGAAAACCGTATCCGCCGCACCCATGAAAACCTCGCCCGCCTGACTGACCTGCGCGAAGAGCTGGAGCGCCAGTTGGAGCGCCTGCACCGTCAGGCCCAGGCCGCCGAGAAGTATCAGGAATACAAGGGCGAAGAACGCCAGCTCAAGGCACAACTCTCGGCCCTGCGCTGGCAGGCGCTGAATGACCAGGTGGGCCAGCGCGAAGCGATCATTGGCACCCAGGAAATCAGCTTCGAAGCGCTGGTGGCCGAGCAGCGCAACGCCGACGCCAGCATCGAGCGCCTGCGTGACGGCCACCATGAACTCTCCGAACGCTTCAATCTGGTGCAGGGCCGTTTCTATTCAGTGGGCGGCGATATCGCCCGGGTCGAGCAGAGCATCCAGCACGGCCAGCAGCGCCTGCGCCAGTTGCAGGATGACCTGAAGGAAGCCGAACGCGCGCGCCTGGAAACCGAATCGCACCTGGGCCATGACCGCACCTTGCTGCTGACCCTCGGCGAAGAGCTGGACATGCTCACCCCCGAGCAGGAAATCACCAGCGCTGCCGCCGAAGAAGCCGCCGCCGCCCTGGAAGAAGCCGAAACCACCATGCACGGCTGGCAGGAGCAGTGGGACGCCTTCAACCTGAAATCGGCCGAGCCACGCCGCCAGGCCGAGGTGCAGCAGTCGCGCATCCAGCAGCTGGAAACCAGCATGGAACGCCTGGCCGAGCGCCAGCGCCGTCTGCAGGAAGAGCGCGTATTGCTCGCCGCCGACCCGGAAGACGCGGCGATCATGCAGTTGAGCGAGCAACTGGCCGAAAGCGAAATGACCCTCGAGGAGCTGGAGGCCAGCGAAGAACAGCAAGTGGAGCGCTTGGAGCAACTGCGTCAGCAATTGCACACGGCAACCCAGGCGCAGCAGCAGGCCCAGGGGGATTTGCAGCGTCTCAATGGTCGCCTGGCATCCCTTGAAGCGCTCCAGCAAGCGGCGTTGGACCCTGGCACCGGCACGGCCGAATGGCTGCGCGATCAGCAGTTGGCCGAGCGCCCGCGCCTGGCCGAAGGCTTGAAGGTAGAGGCCGGTTGGGAGCTGGCGGTGGAAACCGTTTTGGGCGCCGATTTGCAAGCCGTGCTGGTGGACGATTTTGGCGGCTTCGACCTGGCCGGCTTTGCCCAGGGCGACTTGCGCCTGCTCAGCCCTGCGGCCGATGGCACGCGGGTGCCGGGCAGCCTGCTGGACAAGGTTGAAGCGGCGATTGACTTATCGCCGTGGCTGGGCCAGGTCAAGCCGGTTGAGTCACTTGAGCAGGCCCTGGCCCAGCGCGGCCAGTTGGCGGCCGGCGAAAGCCTGATCAGCCGCGACGGTTATTGGATCGGCCGCCACTTCCTGCGGGTACGCCGTGCCAGTGAAGCCGAAAGCGGCGTATTGGCCCGTGGCCAGGAAATCGTCAATTTGACCGCCGAGCGTGAAGAGCGTGAAGCCACCCTCGAAAGCCTGGAAACCGAACTGCAAACCCTGCGCGCCACCCAGCGCCAGCAGGAGACCGGTCGCGAACACCTGCGCCGGCTGTTGCAGGACGAAGCGCGCCAGCAGGGCGAATTGAAAGCGCAACTGTCGGCGAGCAAGGCCAAGGTCGAACAACTGACCCTGCGCCGCACCCGCCTCGATGAAGAAGTGGCCGAGATGGGCGAGCAGCGCGCCCTGGAACACGAACAGATCGGCGAAGCCCG
Source organism: Pseudomonas sp. FBCC-B545 (assembly GCF_059134095.1). NCBI lineage: Bacteria > Pseudomonadati > Pseudomonadota > Gammaproteobacteria > Pseudomonadales > Pseudomonadaceae > Pseudomonas > Pseudomonas sp. FBCC-B545. The sequence goes on from NZ_CP101441.1 coordinate 1,699,932, forward strand.
CCTGCAATTGCAGGAAGCCCTCGACAGCATGGCCCTGGACACCGAGCAGCGCGAGTTGCTGCTGGCCCAGCGCGACAGCCTGCGCGAACGCCTCGACCGCGTGCGCCAGGAAGCGCGCCAGCACAAGGACCACGCCCACCAGTTGGCGGTGCGCCTCGGCTCGTTGCGCGCCCAGCACGACTCCACGCGCCAGGCCCTTGAGCGCCTGGAGATGCAGTCCGAGCGCCTGACCGAAAAGCGCGAGCAACTGAGCCTGAACCTGGAGGAGGGCGAGGCGCCACTGGAAGAGCTGCGCCTCAAGCTTGAAGAGTTGCTCGATAAGCGCATGACCGTCGACGAAGAACTCAAGACCGCGCAGATCGCCCTCGAAGATGCCGACCGCGAACTGCGCGATGCTGAAAAGCGCCGCACCATGGCCGAGCAGCAATCCCAGTTGATCCGCGGCCAGCTCGAACAGCAACGCATGGAATGGCAAGCCTTGACTGTGCGGCGCAAGACCTTGCAAGACCAGTTGCTTGAAGATGGCTATGACTTGCACGGCGTGCTCAACACCCTGACCGCCCAGGCCAACGAGAAGGACGCCGAAGAAGAACTTGAACGGATTGCCGCACGCATTCAACGCCTGGGCGCGATCAACCTCGCGGCCATCGATGAGTACCAGCAGCAGTCCGAGCGCAAACGTTATCTGGATGCCCAGGACGCCGATCTGGTGGAAGCCCTGGATACCCTGGAAAACGTGATCCGCAAGATCGACAAGGAAACCCGCAACCGCTTCAAAGATACCTTTGATCAGATTAATGGCGGTTTACAGGCGTTATTCCCAAAAGTTTTCGGTGGTGGCAGCGCTTACTTGGAACTGACGGGCGAAGATCTACTCGATACAGGGGTAACGATCATGGCGCGGCCTCCGGGCAAGAAGAACAGCACCATCCATTTGTTGTCCGGCGGCGAAAAGGCCCTGACCGCATTGGCCCTGGTATTTGCCATCTTCAAGTTAAACCCGGCGCCGTTCTGCATGCTCGACGAAGTTGACGCACCGCTGGATGACGCTAACGTGGGACGCTACGCTCGGTTGGTCAAAGAGATGTCCCAGACCGTGCAGTTCATCTATATCACCCACAACAAGATCGCCATGGAAATGGCCGATCAGTTGATGGGGGTCACGATGCACGAGCCGGGTTGTTCGCGATTGGTCGCGGTGGATGTGGAAGAAGCGATGGCGATGGTGGAATCCTGAGTCCAGCCAAGAGAGAGGATTTACGGCACGACGTAGGGTGGTTTACCGGTCTGGCGAAAGTGGCAAATGGACATATTTGTTCAAGGCATTTTGACAGACGGTGTAAAGTTGTCTTTGGTCGTGCTAGTTTAATGTCAATTTTTCGTGTGCGTGGGCAAAACGTCAGCCAGAACATAGAGTTGGCGCCACGTTTTAAAGCGGTTTGCACGGTGCTAAACCCCTTATTTTTCAGCATTTTTTATAGAGGCACGAGATTACATGGAAATCGGTCTGCGCGAGTGGCTGATCGTCATCGGCATTATTGTCATTGCCGGTATTCTTTTTGATGGCTGGCGCCGTATGCGCGGTGGCAAGGGTAAGCTCAAGTTCCGCTTGGACCGAAACCTGTCCAACCTGCCCGACGACGACGGCAGCGCCGAGCTGCTGGGGCCGCCCCGTGTGCTGGATACCCATAAAGAGCCGCAACTGGACGAGCACGACTTGCCGTCGATGAGCGCGCCGGTGCGTGAAGCTCGCGAGCCGTCGTCCAAGCGCGGCAAGCGTGGCAGTGCAGCGGTAGCCGAACCGCACCAGGGCGACCTGAACCTCGACGTCGATGATGGCCCGAGCTTCAGCAGCCGCGACAACGATTTCCCCGACGAGACCCCGACCAAAAGCGCAGCGCGCCAATCGGTGAACGATCAGCCGGCCGCCGAAGAAGTCTTGGTGATCAGCGTGATCTGCCGCGATGCCGGTGGTTTCAAAGGCCCGGCACTGTTGCAGAACATCCTTGAAAGCGGCCTGCGTTTTGGCGAGATGGATATCTTCCACCGCCACGAAAGCATGGCCGGCAATGGCGAAGTGCTGTTCTCCATGGCCAACGCGGTCAAGCCGGGCACCTTCGACCTGGACGATATCGACCTGTTCAGCACCCCGGCGGTGAGTTTCTTCCTCGGCCTGCCGGGCCCGCGTCACCCGAAACAAGCGTTCGACGTGATGGTGGCGGCGGCCCGCAAGCTGTCCCAGGAACTCAACGGCGAGCTCAAGGACGACCAACGCAGCGTCCTGACCGCCCAGACCATCGAACACTACCGTCAGCGCATCGTCGAGTTCGAGCGTCGCGCCCTGACACAGAAACGCTGAGGTTCGATCATAAGCGTTGTCTGTAGAATCCATGCACTAACATATTGAGCAGCTTCGGCTGCTCTTTTGCTTTATGAGAGAACACCCATGACCGCCGCCCATACCCGCATTCTCGAACTGCGCGCTGAACTGGATCAGCACAACTATCGCTACCACGTGCTCGACGAGCCGAGCATTCCGGACGCCGAGTACGACCGCCTGTTCCACGAGCTCAAGGCCCTGGAAGCCGAGCACCCGGAACTGGTGACGCGCGATTCTCCGACGCAGCGGGTCGGCAGTGCAGCGCTCTCGGCGTTCACCCAGGTCAAGCACGAGATCCCGATGCTCAGTCTGGGCAACGCCTTTGATGAAACCACCATGCTCGAATTTGATCGCCGGGTCACCGAGGGCCTCGACCTGCCGGTGGGCGATCTGTTCGGTGCTGGCGCGGCGGTGGAGTACAGCTGCGAACCAAAGCTGGATGGCCTGGCGGTCAGCCTGCTGTACCAGGATGGCGAGCTGGTGCGCGGCGCTACCCGTGGTGATGGCACCACGGGCGAAGACATCAGCGTCAATGTGCGCACCGTGCGCAATATCCCCTTGAAGCTGCACGGCAGTGGCTGGCCGGCCACCCTGGAAGTGCGTGGCGAAGTGTTTATGTCCAAGGCCGGTTTCGAGCGCCTGAACGCCTCGCAACTGGAAGTCGGCGGCAAGACTTTCGCCAACCCGCGCAATGCTGCGGCCGGCAGCCTGCGCCAGCTGGATTCAAAGATCACCGCCAGCCGCCCACTGGAATTCTGCTGCTATGGCATCGGCCAGGTGACCGCAGATATCAGTGATACCCATATCGGTAATCTCAAGCAGTTGCAAAAGTGGGGCATGCCGATCAGCCACGAGCTGAAGCTGGCCAAGGGCATCCAGGAATGCCTGGACTACTACCGCGATATTGGCGAGCGGCGTAATTCGCTGGGCTATGAGATCGACGGGGTGGTGTTCAAGGTCAACAGCATCGCCGCCCAGCGTGAGCTGGGGTTCCGCGCCCGTGAACCGCGCTGGGCCATCGCGCATAAATTCCCGGCGATGGAAGAGTTGACCGAGTTGCTCGACGTGGAATTCCAGGTCGGCCGTACCGGCGCCGTGACTCCAGTGGCGCGCTTGAAACCGGTCAAGGTGGCCGGTGTGACCGTGGCCAACGCTACCTTGCACAACATGGACGAAGTGGCACGCCTGGGACTGATGATCGGTGACACGGTGATCATCCGCCGCGCCGGTGATGTGATCCCGCAAGTGGTCTCGGTAGTCACCGAGCGTCGCCCGGAACACGCCCGCGCGGTGCAGATCCCGGAGAGCTGCCCGGTGTGCGGCTCCCATGTCGAGCGCACGCAGTTGGTCAAGCGCAGCAAGGGCAAGGAAACCGTCAGTGAAGGCGCGGTGTACCGTTGCGTCGGGCGCCTGGCTTGTGGCGCGCAGCTCAAGCAGGCGATCATCCATTTCGTCTCGCGTCGTGCCATGGATATCGACGGCCTGGGTGACAAGACTATCGAGCAACTGGTGGATGAAAAACTCATCGGCTCGCCAGCGGATCTCTACAAGCTCAAGTATGAACAGATCATTGACCTGGAAGGCTTCGCCGACATCTCCAGCAAGAAGCTGATCAGCGCCATCGAAAATAGCAAGGCGCCAACCCTGGCGCGCTTTATCTATGCCCTCGGCATTCCCGATGTGGGCGAGGAGACCGCCAAGGTGCTGGCGCGCTCCCTGGCTTCGCTGGAGCGTGTACAGAAGGCTTTGCCGGAAGTGCTGACGTACATGCCGGATGTGGGATTGGAAGTGGCCCATGAGATCCATAGTTTCTTTGAAGACGACCACAACCAGGAAGTAATCGGTGCGCTGTTGGCAGCGGACGAATGCGGCCTGCAATTGCAGGACCAGGGCGACCTGAGCGCCGAATTCGCTGCCAGCACCACCTTGGGCGGCTTGCTCGACAAGCTGCACGTGCCTTCCGTAGGGCCGGGCGCCGCGCAGAAACTCGCGGACAAGTTCGGCACCCTTGAAGGTGTGATCAAGGCTGACTGGCTCGACATGCGCCAGGCGCTGCCCGAGAAGCAGGCCAAGGCCGTGCGCGACTTTTTCGACAATGCCGACAACGCCCATCGCGCCCTGGCCATCGAGCAACAGCTCAAGGACTTCGGCATGCACTGGCAGAGCGAGAAGAAGGTGGTCGAAGGCTTGCCGGAAGCCGGGCACACCTGGGTGCTTACCGGCTCCCTGGAGCTGATGAGCCGCGATGTGGCCAAGGACAAGCTCGAAAGCCTCGGCGCCAAGGTGGCCGGTTCCGTCTCGGCGAAAACCCACTGCGTGGTGGCCGGGCCGGGCGCTGGATCGAAATTAGCCAAGGCCAGTGAGCTGGGCATCAAAGTGCTGGACGAAGAAGCCTTCGTGGCCTTCCTGGCCGGGCACAACATCAGCGTCTGAAACGCGCTGATTGATCGTTCCCACGCTCCGCGTGGGAATGCATCCGGTGACGCTTCGCGTCACGACTCAAGCGCGCCCAAGCCGTCGTTCCCACTCAAAGTGTGGGAACGTTCTCTCACGGAAAATGATCTAGTCTTGGTCACCCCAGGGAGAGCCCGCCATGTTCCGCTACTTCGAGCAACTCAGTTCGCGCATCGCAGCGCCGTTCATGGCCCAACCCTCGCGCAACAGCAAGGTGTGGCAATGCCGTTGCGGCCAGTCTTTATTCTTCCGTAACAGCCAATGTCTGGCCTGCCAGGCGGTGTTGGGTTACCTGCCGCAGCAAAGCCGCCTGTCCTCCCTGCAACCTGGCCCTGTGGTTGGCACTTGGCTGGCGGACGATCATCTCGATGCCGGTGCTTTTCGACGCTGCGCCAACCTGGATACCCCGGCTGCGTGCAACTGGCTGATCCCCGCCCACAGCACCGCCAAGCTGTGCGTAGCCTGCAGCCTGAACCGCACCATTCCCGATCTGTCGATTGCGCAAAACCCCGAACGCTGGCGCAAGGTCGAAACCGCCAAGCGCCGGCTGGTGGCACAGCTGATCAGCCTGGGCCTGCAAGTGGTGCCCAAGCGCGTCGATGAAGACACTGGCCTGGCCTTCGACTTCATCGGCATCGACCTGCAAGGCAACGCGCCCACCACTGGTCATGCCAACGGCCTGATCACCCTGGACATCAAGGAAGCCGACGACGCCCACCGAGAAAAAGTCCGCGTACAGATGCACGAGCCGTACCGCACCTTGCTTGGCCATTTTCGCCATGAAGTCGGCCACTATTACTGGGATCGCCTGATCGCCCACAGCCACTGGCTTGAACCTTTTCGCGCCCTGTTCGGCGACGAGCGTGCCAGTTATGCCGACGCCCTCGACCAGCACTACCAGAACGGCCCGCGCCCGGACTGGCAACAAAACTGCGTCAGTGCCTACGCCACCATGCACCCATGGGAAGACTGGGCCGAAACCTGGGCCCACTACCTGCACATGATGGATGCGGTGGACACTGCCCTGGGCTTTGGCATGAGCGCCCGCGAGATGGACCTGGATTACCAGCCGTTCGCCCTGGCGACGCTGTACGATCCCGGGCATCCTGGCGGCCCGGCATTCCTCAGCTTCGTCAACGCCTGGATTGAGCTGGCCGGCATGCTCAACGAACTGTCCCGCGCCATGGGCCAGCCGGATTTCTACCCCTTCGTGCTGCCCTCTGCGGTGATCGCCAAGTTGCACTTTATTCACCTGGTCATCCAGGAAGAGGGCGGCAGGGCCGATGCGGTCCTGCAGGCACAATGATTAACCCCTGTGGGGAGGGGGCAAGCCCCCACATTAAATAGCGCAATTGTTGAACGCCATGGCAAGTACTTGAAGCTTCTCATTTTTTACGGTTGTAACTTCCGATGAGAACGGTACAATGGCGCGGCTTGCCGAGAGGCCAGCGTCGTTATGGTGACCCCATCGGTCCCCCCGCAACGATTACCCGTGAACCTGGTCAGAGCCGGAAGGCAGCAGCCACAGCGGGAACATTGTGTGCCGGGGTGTGGCTGGTGGGGTTGCCTCCATAACGCTCCTCCTGCAGTCCCTTCTTCGATTTCCAATTCGTATCTATTGCCTAGCCAGTCATCTGTGACGCCTGTTGCACAGCGCATGACGGTCATTTCACGACTAGTGGCATACTCCCAAGCGTCTCTTTCCCCTGGCTACGAGGCTGTATGCACTCGGAACATTTTGATTTATCCAGCCCTGTGTTCTTGCCGATCACCGATGAAACCTGTGCGGGTTTGTTGGCTGGCGACGGTGCAGGGGCGCTCGTCGCCCTGAGTGAGCCGGAGCTGGCGGCGGTGCTGGTTATCCAGAATCTGGCGCAGGTGCCGGAAAGCGACCTGAGCGCCAGTGGCGCTGAAAAAGTGTTGGCCAAGCTCATTGACTGGGCGGTAGAGGCTAGCCATTCGACGAGCGTGTCCCTGTTGTCGGAAGCACAGCGGCTGTTCGACCAAAGGAAGCTGTACTTCGGTCTTAATGTGGTCAAAAGCCTCAAGCTGCGTTTTCTGCTGGTGGAGGAGGTACAGGCGCAAGACTACCTGTTGCCCAGCGGCAAGTGGGACGTCGAATATAAAGTGCGCCACCTCAAGGCAAATGACCCGTTCAGCAAACAGATGGTCACGCCCCGGCACCACGAACGCTGGTTGAGCGCCGAGCAAGACAAGCTGGTCAGGACCTTCCGCGCCAACTTGAACGAAGACCTGCATGTCCAAGGCTACGCGGGCATTGGTAAGAGTCATCTGCTGGTGGCCTTGATGGAGCACCTGCGTCCGGAAAAAACCTTGTTGCTGGCGCGTACCCCGGCAAAACTGGAAACCCTGCGTGCGCGCATGGTGGGCGTTCGCGAGCGAAAGGCCGGGCAGACCTTCTACGCCTTTGCGCATACCTTGTTGCATGGCCCAAGGCCCAAGCCGCTGGATACCCAAGCAAGGGCGCCGAGCAAGCAGGCACTGGCCCAGGAGCTGAATATCTTCGGTTTCCGGCGCTTGGAGGGGCAAGCGGTGGTGGATGTCTGTCTCAAAGTGCTTGAAGCCTACTGCCGCTCCTGGGAATACAGCCTGTCGGCGAAGCATTTGCCGCATTTCAAGCAGCCGCTGTCCGTCGTCGACTCGCGGGCACTGCTCGAATACGCCAGCCGGTTGTGGAGCTACCTTGAGGCGAATCCGGCCTGGGGCAGCCAGACCGGATTTGAAGCCTTGTTGATGATCAAGCGCGCCAGCCTTGCCGGCTGTGTGGTGCCCGAGCGCTATACCCACGTGCTCATCGATGAGAGCCAGGACATTCCGGCGCCGCTGCTGCAGATGATCGAGCGCGGCCGCCAGGTGCTGGTCACCCTGGGCGACGAGTACCAGCAGGCCAGTGGTGGGGTGGTCAAACGTGCCCGTGAGGTTCGCCACACGGACATTTGCTACTCCGTGCGTTCCGGACGCAACGTCGAGCGCCTGGTCAACCCTTTGATCAGCCAGCATTCGGATAAAAGCAAAGTGCTCTTTGAGGGCGCGCGGGACGCCGACGTCGGTATTGAGTTTTATCCGCAGGGTTTCGTGCCGCCGCAAGGTTGCGTGGTGCTGACCGCATCCTATTGGGACACCATGAAGTGGGCCATGCAACTAAGTGACGCCCGTTGTGCATTCGGCCTGGCGAGTAAAGAGGCGCAGCAGTCACTCAAGTATTTCATGGACACGGTCATCGCGTTGTTCAAGCCAGATTTCTATAGCAACGAGTTCAATGACAGTGGCCCTCATCCTTTTTTCAGCGATATGGCCGATTGGCAGCAAGTGCGCGAGGCATGTCAGTTCGATGAGGCGTTTCTTTGGGTTGAGGCCGAGTTGGAAAAAGGCTTTAACCTGGCTGACGTTACACGTTTGAACCGGCTAAGCGGCCATCCGCACGAGCGCTGCCTGCTGATGCTGGCGCAAGATGCGGGCGGGCTGGAGTTCGAACGGGTGCTGCTTACCCCCGAGTTGTTGACCAATGTGAAGTTCCAGGACGCCTATGCGTTCGACCAGCGACTGTGTGCGGTGTATATCGCGATTTCCCGAGCGACTCAGCAATTGTATCTGCCCTACGATGTGGTTGAATGGATCGACTACCACAAGTATCAGAAAACCCGAGAGTTGCACGGTTACTGACGGATTTAACCGGGCCATTTCACAACTTTCAAAACGCCCTCTGGACAATTCGCATACCGCCTTGCTAGCTTCCGCCAGCCACTTGTTTCAGAGTATGACAAGGGTACGGAATTGATATTGAAGTGCTATCACTTCTTTCACTCACAAGGATGTCTGTCATGAAGAGCCTGCAAGGGTTGCCTCGTCTTATCAGTGCTTCAGTAGGCGCTCCCGGTAAAGCCCGCAACTTGCCCGCCGATGTTCAGTGCATCCAGTACCTATTTAACTTGATCATTCCCAAGATGGGCTTTGCCTTGCAGGAAAACGGCAAGTGCGACGGCCAGTTGGTGCAATGCATCAGCCAGTATCAGTTCCGCCATCTCAAATACGCCCATCCCGATGGTGTGATCGACCCCACGGGGCGCACGTTCAACAGCTTGATCGAAGAAGCGGTGAAGGTGCCCGTGAGGGCCTTCCCGGCCATGCGCATTCCGAGCTTTCTCAACGCATTGGGCAATAACAATGTCGATGCGGTGCAAGCCACGGTCAACGTCTACCTGAGCCAGGTGCGTGCAGTGATCGAGGCCGAGCGGCGCAACCGCCAGTTAATGCTCCAGGCCACCTGTGACGGCGGCACAACGCTCAGCGATACGGATTTCCAGAATGCCGCCAAGCAACTGGGCAACGGCATTTCGACAAATGTGGTCAAGGCTTTTGCGACCGTGGAGTCGGGCGGGAAGGTGGGTTTCGGGCCGGCAAAGTTACCGATCATCGCCTTCGAAGGGCACCACTTTCGCAAGTACACCAATCACATCTACGACCAGTCGCACCCGCTGCTGTCGTACATCTACAAGAAAAAAGCCGGGCCGCAGTGGCAGACCAACAACAAGGACCAGGTCAAGGCCTGGGAAACCATGGCTACCGCATTCGCCCTGGACCAGGAGGCGGCATTGATGTCGGCGTCCTGGGGCATGTTTCAGGTCATGGGATTCAACTTCGCATCCTGCGGTTTCAAGACGGTGTTTGAGTTAGTCGCAGCGTTGAAAGTGAACGCCGGTAATCAACTCAAGGCCTACATCAGCTTTTGCAGCAAGAGCACGGCGTTGATGAGTGCGATGAAAAACAAGGATTTCACGGCCATGGCCCGCAACTATAACGGCGATGACTACGGCAACTATGACGTGCTGATGAAACAAGCCTACGAAGCCTTTGAAGGAAAGAAATAAGATGATTCGTTTTCTGGCGATGGGCGTGTTGTCGTTGTGCACGGTGGCGTCGGCACTGGCTGGCTCGCCAACCTTGCATTCGGGCAAGTACGAAGGGCTGATGCTGGCGGTGACGCCTGAGCATCAGGTCGAGGGTTTCTACGCCGAGGCGATGGGCGAGGGCGTGAGTCGCCGTTGCAGCTTCTACCTGCAAGGCAAGCCTGAGGCGCTGACCACCTGGCTGGACGCCGCCTACCCTGGCAGTGTGGCTGTGGCGTCCGACGGCGTGATCCTGACGGTGGAGCAGGGCCGTCAACACCCCGGCTGTATCAACGTGCTGATGCCGGAAATCGCCACCGGCCTGGACCTGACCCAGACCGCCAGCAAAAAGTGGATCGGCCTGGTGACCGTATCCGCCGACAAGGCTTACCTGCTGAAAACCCCGGGGGCGAAGGCCGCCAAGCGTCCCTACATCGTCAAGGATGATGTGGTGGGTGTGCTGGCGTTCAAGGATGGCTGGGCGCAGGTGGAGTTTATCAATGCTGACGACCGTTCGTTCACGGGGTGGATCAGCCAGGGCCAGTACGCACGGCTGGTTGCGCCGAAGCTCTGAGAAGCTCTGAAATGTGGGAGGGGGCTTGCTCCCGATGAGGAAGGGTCAGCTAGCACCTATATTGATTGACCCACCGCTATCGGGAGCAAGCCCCCTCCCACATTTAGGAATGTGTCAGCCAAAGGTCTCGCGCAGTAGCCCGGCGAATGCATCCCGTGCCAGGTGTCGCTGGGTGTCCTTGTGCCAGAACAGCAGGTTGTCCACCGCCGCCAGTTCGTCAAACCGATAGGACGCCAGCTGATTGGCCTGCTCATAGCGCGCCAGAATACCCTCGGGCGCCAATGCCACGCCAATCCCCGCGCTGACGCAGCCGATGATCGTGCCCCAACTGGCGTAGCTGGCAATCGCCGGCTTGAAGTCATGGGGCTTGAGCCAGTTTTCCAGGGCGGCGCGATAGGGGCAGCCTGGCGGCCATACCAGCAGCGTGCGGCCGGCCAGGTCCTCGGCGCTGTCGATAGGTGCACTGGAGGCGCTGGCAATCAACACCAGGCGCTCGCTGTAGACCACGCTCTGTTCCAGCTTTGTACGTTTGCCACCGGCGGCCACCAGGGCCACGTCCAGGCGATGGTGTTGCAGGTCGTCCAGCAATTGCGCCCAGGCGCCGGTGACCAGTTCCAGGCTGACCTCGGGGTAACGTCGGTGATATTCCGCCAGCAGCGGTGGCAGGCGACCGCTGGCGCTGGATTCCACCGCACCGATGCGCAAGGTGCCACGGGGAATGGCGTTGGCATCCACCGCACGTTTGGACTCATCCACCAGCGCCAGAATGCGTTCACAGTAATCCAGGAAGATCTCACCCGCAGCACTGATCGCCAACCCGCGGCCGGCGCGGATAAACAGCGGCGTGCCCAACTCGTTTTCCAGCTGCTTGATGCGCGTGGTGATGTTGGACGGCACACAGTGCAACTGCAAGGCAGCCTGGGCCACGCTGCCGGTTTGTGCCACGGCGCGCACCATTTTCAGTTGGGCCAGTTCCATTGCTCAGTTCCCGTGATTTCAGAAGTCAGAAACACTTAATTGTCCTACGCCCGGCCTGGGCCAAGACTGACGGCATGCCTTCTCAATGCGTGGATGCCGTCGATGAATACCCCGTCACCTCTAAAGCTTACGCTAGTCATTGCCTGCGTCATCCTCTGTTGGGCCTATTCGCCCATCGGCGTGCACATGGGGCTGCACAGCTACAGCCCCGGTCAATTGGCGTTGCTGCGGTTCCTGATTGCATCGGTATTCATGGGGGGCGTGGCGCTGGTGGTCGGTATCGGCCGCCCGCAGGTGCGCGATCTTCCCTGGCTGCTGGTCTTGGGTTTCTTCGGGGTGTTCCTGCACCACACCAGCATCAATAGCGGTCAGCAATGGGTGACGGCGGCGGCGTCCAGCGTGTTGGCACAGTCGGCGCCGTTGTTCAGTGTGTTGATCGCGTTTTTCTGCTTGAAGGAACGGGTCAGTGCCTGGCGCTGGGCCTGTGTGCTATTGGGCCTGGCCGGCGTGCTGGTGGTGATCTGGGGCGACCACGGCGTGGGCGACATCGACCCTCGGGGCTTGCTGATCCTGCTGGCGGCGTGCTCGTGGAGTGTGTATTTCGCCATCGCGCGGCATTACGCCCATCGCTACAGCCCGCTGACCCTGGCGTGCTACATGGTGTGGTCCGGCACCTTGATGCTCTGCGTGAACCTGCCGGGCCTGCCCGCCGCCATCGTACAGGCACCGTTACCGGAGAACTTCGCGGTGCTGGTGCTGGGCATTTTCCCCAGCGCCTTGGCATACCTGGCCTGGGGGTATGTGTTGAAGCATGTCGAGGTCAGCCGTGCTTCGGTGGCGATGTACCTGATCCCACCGGTTGCCATGGTGATGGCCGCAATGCTGCTCGGCGAGCATGTGGCCCTGCAGGTGATGCTGGGCGCGGTGATCGTGCTGGCCAGCGTGGCTGCTATCAGTCTGGAGGGCCGCTGGCGTTCAATCGTTCATGCAGGACGTGCGCAAAAGCCCGCTGTGGGGCCAATCGGGCCAGCTTCGTCAGATTAGACGAGCGTGCCGGATGCAATTTCCCCCTTGCTCCGCTAGCATTACCGGCTTCCGCTTCCCAGTTGCGACGGTTTTCGATGAGTTATCAGGTTCTTGCACGTAAATGGCGCCCGCGCTCGTTCCGCGAAATGGTCGGCCAGACCCATGTGCTCAAGGCTCTGATCAATGCCTTGGACAGCCAACGGCTGCACCACGCCTACCTGTTCACCGGTACCCGCGGGGTGGGCAAGACCACGATTGCGCGCATCATCGCCAAGTGCCTGAATTGTGAAACCGGTATCACTTCAACGCCTTGCGGCACCTGTTCGGTATGCCGCGAGATCGACGAGGGGCGTTTTGTCGACCTGATCGAGATCGATGCCGCGAGCCGCACCAAGGTCGAAGACACCCGCGAGCTGCTCGACAACGTGCAGTACGCGCCGAGCCGTGGCCGCTTCAAGGTCTACCTGATCGACGAAGTGCACATGCTGTCCAGCCACTCCTTCAACGCCCTGTTGAAAACCCTGGAAGAGCCGCCGCCCTACGTTAAGTTCATCCTGGCCACCACCGACCCGCAGAAACTTCCTGCAACGATTTTGTCGCGGTGCCTGCAGTTCTCCCTGAAAAACATGACCCCCGAGCGGGTGGTCGAGCATTTGACCCATGTGCTGGGCGTCGAGAACGTACCGTTCGAAGACGACGCGCTGTGGTTGTTGGGCCGCGCCGCCGACGGTTCGATGCGTGACGCCATGAGCCTCACCGACCAGGCCATCGCGTTCGGCGAAGGCAAGGTCATGGCTGCCGATGTGCGCGCCATGCTCGGCACCCTGGACCACGGCCAGGTGTTCGATGTGCTTCATGCGCTGATCGAAGGCGACGCCAAGGCGCTGCTCGAAGCGGTGCGCCATCTCTCGGAGCAAGGCCCGGATTGGAACGGCGTGCTCTCGGAGATCCTCAATGTGCTGCACCGCGTCGCCATTGCCCAGGCCCTGCCGGAAGGCGTCGACAACGGCCATGGCGACCGCGATCGCGTATTGGCCCTGGCCCAGGCCTTGCCGGCCGAGGATGTGCAGTTCTACTACCAGATGGGCCTGATTGGCCGCCGCGACCTGCCCCTGGCGCCGGACCCGCGCGGTGGCTTTGAAATGGTGCTGCTGCGCATGCTGGCGTTCCGGCCGGCGGACTCGGCAGACGCACCGAGACAGCCGCTAAAGCCAGTGGGGATCAGCCAGGCCACAGTTGATTCCGCCAAACCAGTGGCTGGCGCGGCAGCTGTCGCGCCAGTAGTCGCTGCGCCCGTACCGGTTGCGCCGACGCCTGAGCCTGAACCTGTGCCGGTTGCAGCAGCGCCTGTGGTTGAACCTGCGCCGGTTGTCGAATCGCAGCCTGTGGTCGACCTGCCCTGGAATGACCCGGTCGAAGCCGAGCCAGAGCCTGAGCAACAACCCGCCGTGGAGCCCGTACTGGAAACCTCCGGCGAGCAACCCGAGCTGACCCCGATGCCGGCGCAGACCCCTGACAGCGTGGTGCCGGATGCCCCTGAATGGGTGTCGGCGCCGGTCCCCGAGCCGACCGTCGCCCAGGTTGAGGCTGCAACCCCAGGCATTGACCTGGACGACGAACCGCCGCTGGATGAAGACTACATCGAGCCGGACATGGACTCGGCCTACAGCTACCTGGACGAATTGGCCAGCGAGCACACCGCCGAGCCAGCGCCCGAGCCCGAGGCAGAACCGGCTGCGGCCCCGGCCACCGGCCTGGCCCTGCAATGGCTGGAATTGTTTCCGAAATTGCCGATCTCCGGCATGACCGGCAGTATCGCTGCCAACTGCACCCTGATTTCCATCGAGGGCGACCACTGGCTGTTGCACCTGGACCCGGCCCATAGCGCCTTGTTCAATGCCACCCAGCAGCGTCGGCTCAATGACGCGCTCAACCAGTACCATGGGCGCACGCTGACTATCGCCATCGAGCTGATCAAGCCCGAGCAGGAAACTCCGGCCCAGGCGGCGACCCGTCGGCGCCTTAACCGTCAACGCGAGGCCGAGGATTCGATCCACGCTGATCCGCTGATCCAACAAATGATGCAACAGTTCGGTGCGGTCGTCCGTCACGATACTATTGAACCTGTCGAAGCCCCGGTGTCCCAGGCGTCATGACTCCGGGCTACTAACTTGATCCACGTACTTTTGAGGTGATTCCCATGATGAAAGGTGGCATGGCCGGCCTGATGAAGCAGGCGCAGCAGATGCAGGAAAAGATGGCCAAGATGCAGGAAGAACTGGCCAACGCCGAAGTCACCGGTAAAGCCGGTGGCGATATGGTCAGCGTGGTGATGACCGGTCGTCACGACATCAAGCGCGTGAGCATCGACCCGAGCCTGCTGGAAGGCGTCAGCGACGACGACCGCGAAGTGCTCGAAGACTTGTTCGCCGCGGCCGTCAACGATGCCGTGCGCAAGATCGAAGCCAACAGCCAGGACAAAATGTCCGGCGTGACTGCTGGCATGCAATTGCCACCGGGCATGAAGCTGCCGTTCTGATACACATTTTGGCTAGACTCAAATGCCGGGCATTGCGCCTGGCATTTTTTTTGGGCCGACGAAACATCGAACCCCAACCCGTTACCCATGGTCTGCACCCTATACCGTTGAATTCTCATCGATAACAGGAGCCCCGCTGATGCCTCAAGAAATGACGCTCAACCAACGCATCGTCCTGGTCTCACGCCCTCAAGGTGCCCCCACGCCGGAGAACTTTCGCCTGGAACGTGTGAGCCTGCCGGAGCTGGCAGACGGTCAGGTGTTGTTGAAGACGCTGTATCTGTCGCTGGACCCCTACATGCGTGGGCGCATGAGCGACGCACCGTCCTACGCCGCGCCCGTGGAAATCGACGAGGTAATGACCGGTGGTGCTGTCAGCCGTGTCGAGCAATCGCGTCACCCGAAATTTGAGGTAGGCGACTTGGTCGTGGGCGCAACCGGCTGGCAGAGCCACTGCATTTGCGATGGGAGCAACCTCATGCCAGTGCCCAAGGGCCTGGCGAGTCCGTCGATGGCGCTGGGTGTGCTGGGCATGCCGGGCATGACCGCCTACATGGGCCTGATGGACATCGGCCAGCCCAAGGCCGGGGAAACCCTGGTGGTGGCCGCTGCGTCCGGCGCGGTGGGCTCGGTGGTGGGCCAGGTGGCCAAGCTCAAGGGCTTGCGTGTGGTGGGCATCGCCGGTGGTGCGGACAAGTGCCGCTATGTGGTGGATGAGCTGGGCTTTGATGCCTGTATCGACCACAAGAGCGCGGACTTTGCCAACGAACTGGCCATGGCGTGTTTCAAGGGTGTAGACATCTACTTCGAAAACGTCGGCGGTAAAGTCTTCGATGCGGTGCTGCCTCTGCTCAACCCCAAGGCACGCGTGCCGCTGTGCGGGTTGATTGCCGGTTATAACGCCCACGAAGCGCCCAGCGGCCCTGATCGCCTGCCGGCACTGCAGCGTACCTTGCTGACCAAGCGCGTGCGTATCCAGGGTTTTATCGTGTTCGACGACTATGGCGACCGCCAGCCGGAGTTCCTCAGCGCCATGGCGCCGTGGGTGCGCGATGGCAAGATCAAGTTCCGCGAGGACGTGGTCGATGGCCTGGAGCAGGCGCCCGAAGCCTTTATCGGCTTGCTCGAGGGGCGCAACTTCGGCAAGTTGGTGGTGCGCGTCGCGCAGGATTGAGTATTTGACGCTAATCCGGGGCGCGGGTATAAACCGCGTCTCGTTGTTTTGTCGGACCCTTCGCCCATGAGCTTCAGCCCCCTGATTCGCCAACTGATCGACGCCTTGCGCACGCTGCCCGGTGTCGGCCAGAAAACTGCCCAGCGCATGGCCCTGCAACTGCTGGAGCGTGATCGCAGCGGCGGCACCCGCCTGGCCCAGGCCCTGAGCCAGGCCATGGAAGGCGTGGGCCACTGCCGTCAGTGCCGCACCCTCACCGAAGAAGAGCTCTGCCCGCAATGCGCCGACCCACGCCGCGACGACACCTTGCTGTGCGTGGTGGAAGGGCCGATGGATGTGTATGCGGTGGAGCAGACCGGTTATCGCGGACGCTACTTCGTGCTCAAGGGCCATCTTTCGCCGCTGGACGGGCTGGGGCCGGAGGCTATCGGTATTCCGCAACTGGTTGCACGAATTGAAGCGCAGGGCACTTTTACCGAAGTGATCCTGGCGACCAACCCGACCGTGGAAGGTGAGGCCACGGCGCATTACATTGCCCAGTTGTTGACCAATAAAGGCTTGATCACCTCGCGTATTGCCCATGGTGTACCGTTGGGCGGCGAGTTGGAGCTGGTCGATGGTGGCACCTTGGCGCACTCGTTCGCGGGTCGTAAGCCGATCGCGCTCTAACATCCGCAACAGGATCAAATGTGGGAGGGGGCTTGCTCCCGATTGCTGTGTGTCAGTCGACAGAGTTATTGGCTGATCCACCGCTATCGGGAGCAAGCCCCCTCCCACAGTAGTTTTAGGGTGTCAGTGATAACTGTGTATGGCTTGATAACCAAGCAAGCGCTTGGTAAGTTCGCTCCATCTCGCCATGGAGCTTGCCGATGTCTGCCTATCAGGAATACTTCGATCCCAGCCACCAATTGGTCCGCGACAGCGTGCGTCGTTTTGTCGAGCGCGAGATGTTGCCCGGCGTCGAGCAATGGGAGGAAGCCGGCAGCTTTCCCCGTGAGCTCTATCGCAAGGCCGGTGCGGCGGGCATCCTCGGGATCGGTTATCCCGATGCCCTTGGAGGTAGCCATGAAGGCGATCTGTTCGCCAAGGTGGCCGCCAGCGAAGAATTGATGCGCTGCGGTTCCGGTGGTGTGGTGGCGGGGCTTGGCTCCCTGGATATCGGCCTGCCGCCCATCGTCAAATGGGCCAGGCCCGAAGTACGTGAGCGCGTGGCGCCCCAGGTGCTGAGCGGCGAGAAAATCATTGCGCTGGCCGTCACCGAACCCAGCGGCGGCTCGGATGTGGCCAACTTGCAGACCCGTGCCGTACGCGAGGGCGAAGATTATCGCGTGAGCGGCGCCAAGACCTTTATCACCAGTGGCATCCGTGCCGATTTTTATACCGTGGCGGTGCGCACCGGCGGCCCGGGCTTTGGCGGCATCAGCCTGCTGATGATTGAAAAAGACACGCCCGGGTTCACTGTCGGCCAGCCGCTGAAAAAGATGGGCTGGTGGGCGTCGGACACCGCTGAACTGTTCTTCGACGATTGCCGCGTGCCCGCCGGCAATCTTATCGGCGCTGAAAACATGGGCTTTGCCTGCATCATGGGTAATTTCCAGAGCGAACGCCTGGCCCTGGCCTTGATGGCCAACATGACCGCGCAACTGGCCCTGGAGGAGAGCCTCAAGTGGGCCGCCCAGCGCGAGGCATTCGGCAAGCCCATCGGCAAGTTCCAGGTGCTCAAGCATCGGCTGGCGGAAATGGCCACCGCCGTGGAAGTCTCCCGGGAGTTCACCTATCGCCAGGCCGCCAGGATGGCCGCCGGCATGAGTGTCATCAAGGAGATTTCCATGGCCAAGAATCTGGCGACCGATACCGCTGATCGAGTGACTTATGATGCGGTGCAGATACTAGGGGGGCAGGGGTATATGCGTGGCAGCCTGGTGGAGCGGCTTTATCGCGATAACCGGATTCTGTCGATTGGTGGCGGGACGCGGGAGGTGATGAACGAAATCATCAGCAAGCAGATGGGGCTTTGACCGGCGGTGTTCTTTCGGGCCCCATCGGGAGCAAGCCCCCTCCCACATTCTTGATTGTGTTCACAAGTCAAAATGTGGGAGGGGGCTTGCTCCCGATGAGGCCAGTCCTGACAAAGACTATCTTTCAGTCAACCCAAACTGCGTCAGGCAAAACGTCGGTATTCCCATGTCTTCCAACCGCTGCGACCCACCCAGCTCCGGCAAATCAATAATCGCCGCGGCTTCAAAGATCTTCGCGCCCATGCGCCGCACCAGATTCGCTGCGGCAATCAGGGTCCCGCCGGTGGCGATCAGGTCATCGAACATCAGCACCGAATCCCCTTCGCACAGGCTGTCAGCGTGCACTTCCAGGAAGGCTTCGCCGTATTCGGTCTGGTATCCCTCGGCCAGCACGTCCGCCGGCAGCTTGCCCTGCTTGCGAAACAGGATCAGCGGCTTGTTGAGCTGGTAGGCGATGATCGAACCAATCAGGAAACCACGCGCATCCATTGCGCCAATATGGCTGAAGTCGGCCTCGACGTAACGCTGGGCAAAGCTGTCGGCGACCAGGCGCAGGGCGCGGGGCGATTGGAACAGGGGAGTGATGTCACGAAAGATAACCCCAGGCTTGGGGAAGTCGATGACGGGGCGAATCAGGGATTTGATGTCGAACGAATCGAAAGTCATCGTCGCAGAGTCCTGGGCGGAAAACGGACTCGAAGTATACCTGCGGCCTCGCCGATTGGCGCGGCCGCAGTCTGGATCAGACCTCCAGTGAACCGCCGGCCAGTGCGCACAGCTGGATCGGATCAAGGATATGCACTTCCTTGCCCTCGGCGGCAATCAGCTGGTTCTGCTGGAAGCGGGTAAATACGCGGGACACGGTCTCTACGGCCAGCCCCAGGTAATTGCCGATTTCATTGCGCGACATGCTCAGGCGGAACTGGTTGGCCGAGAAACCACGGGCACGGAAGCGCGCCGACAGGTTGACCAGGAATGTAGCGATGCGCTCGTCGGCGGTTTTCTTCGACAGCAGCAGCATCATTTGCTGGTCGTCACGAATCTCGCGGCTCATCACGCGCATCAGCTGGCGACGCAACTGCGGCAATTGCAGGGCCAATTCATCGAGGCGTTCGAAAGGGATTTCGCACACCGAAGTCGTCTCCAGCGCTTGGGCCGACACCGGGTGAACCTCGGTGTCCATCCCCGACAGCCCGACCAACTCGCTGGGCAAGTGGAAGCCAGTGATTTGTTCTTCACCGCCATCGCTTAGGCTGAATGTCTTCAACGCGCCCGAACGTACTGCATAGACCGAATCGAACTTGTCGCCCTGGCGAAACAGGAACTCGCCTTTTTTTAGCGGGCGCCCGCGTTTCACGATGTCGTCCAGCGCATCCATGTCTTCCAGATTCAGCGAAAGTGGCAGGCAGAGGGGAGCCAGGCTGCAATCCTTGCAGTGAACCTGGCTGTGAGCACGCAGTTTGGCTGGCTCAGACATTTCTTAAATCCTTGTGGGAAAACACACATAAGACGTAAGGGTAACGCACTGGGGGGCACCGAAGCCAGCATGTACAAAAAACCTGGCGGAATATAAAGATTTGCCCGAGGCGGCCGATAGCACTGCCATCGAATATGAACGCGGGTGGCTCAAACCATGTTATCCCTCAGTACTCAACTCGCCTCGCGCACCCAGGTCCAGGCACTGCCCGAAGCCAAGAAGGCGGTAGACTCCGATGTTGCCGCGATCCCGTCGACGGATGCAGCCAAGCCTGCCGTATCAGTGACCATTTCTGGTGCCGCGATGAAAGCTGCAGCGGCGGAGAAAACCTCAAACAGTGATATCGATGACAGTGGCCTGGCGGACAACGTCAAGAATCTGCTGAAGATGATTCGCGAGATCAAGAAACAGATTGCCGAGAAACAGGCTGAGATGGCGGCGGTGATGGCTGATAAAAACCTCTCGCCGGAACAGGCACGTGCCCGGCTTTCGGGCCTGCAATCGGCGTTGAGCGCACTGCAGGCCGGGTTGACCAGCGCTCAGGCGTCGCTGGCCAAAGCCATGAAAGACATGAGCGGCGCCGATGCGATCAAGACTGCCGGGCTAGCGATGAAGTAACCACCCTCAGATGACCCGCGAAAATCGCTGCCTGTTCTGGTGCTCCAGATAGGCATCGAACACCATGCACACCGAGCGCACCAATAGGCGCCCCGCCGGCAGTACACGGATGCCCAGGGCATCCAGCTCGATCAAGCCATCGGTCGCCATCGTCTCCAGTTGCGGCCATAGCTCGGTGAAATAACCGCGAAAATCGATGTTGTAGGTCTGTTCGATCCCTTCGAATACCAGGCTGAAATTGCAGATCAACTGCTGGATCACGTCCCGGCGCAGACGATCGTCCGTGGTACAGACCAGTCCACGGCTGGTCGCCAGCTGAGCGCCCGCCAAGGCATTCTGGTACTGGTTCAGATCACTGCTGTTTTGACAGTACAGGTCGCCGACCTGGCTGATCGCCGACACTCCAAGCCCAATCAGATCGCAATGCCCGTGGGTGGTGTAACCCTGGAAGTTACGCTGCAGCCTGCCTTCTTCCTGGGCAATGGCCAATTCGTCGTCTGGCAAGGCAAAGTGGTCCATGCCGATATAGCGGTAGCCGGCCTGGGTCAATTGCTCGATGGTGGTTTGCAGCATCAGCAGTTTCTCCGCCGGCGAGGGCAGGTCGTCGGTGTTGATCCGCCGTTGCGGCATGAAGCGTTCTGGCAGGTGCGCGTAGTTGAATACGGACAGGCGGTCCGGCTGCAAACGGATGACTTCCTCCACGGTGCGCGCAAAATTCAGCGGAGACTGCTTGGGCAAGCCGTAGATCAGGTCGATATTGATCGAGCGAAATTGCAGGGTGCGTGCCGCATCGATCACCGCGCGGGTTTCTTCCAGGCTTTGCAGGCGATTGACCGCCCGTTGTACTTCGGGATCGAGGTCTTGCAGGCCGATGCTTACGCGGTTGAAGCCCAGCTCGCGCAGCAGGCCCATGGTGGCCCAGTCGGCTTCGCGTGGATCGATTTCGATACCGTAGTCGCCTGAATCGTCATCCAGCAAATTGAAGTGCTGGCGCAGGCAGGCCATCACCTGGCGAAGTTCATCGTGACTGAGAAAAGTGGGCGTACCGCCGCCCAGATGCAGCTGCTCAACCGTTTGCTTGGGGTCGAGGTGACAGGCCACCAGCTGGATTTCCTGCTCCAGGCGTTGCAGGTAGGCCTGGGCGCGGCCGCGGTCCTTGGTGATGACCTTGTTGCAGGCGCAGTAGTAGCAAATGTTGGCGCAGAACGGCACGTGCACATATAGCGACAATGGCCGCACGGCCTTGCGGCTGTCACGCAGCGCGTGGAGCAAGTCGAAGGTGCCGACCTGGCTGTCAAATTGTACGGCGGTGGGGTAGGACGTGTAGCGCGGCCCCGCCAAGTCGTAGCGGTGAATCAGATCTGTGTCCCAACGAATGGCGTCGAGCATGCGGGCGGTCCCCGGGAATGGCTAGTGGGCCGAGTCTAGGGGCAGGGCTGGGCAGGCATCTTGATTTGCATCAACGGGGAGCGGCGCTATGCCACATGGGCCTTTAATGCCCCATTAGCCAGTGCTGATGCGGGCCCGGCAGCGTCCAGATGCCGAAGATCATTACCAGCACGCCCCCGGCGACACGCACGCTGCGCTTGCGCAATAACGCGGTCACGCGTTCGGCCGCCAGCCCGGTGGCGAGCAGCACCGGCCAGGTGCCCAGCCCGAAGGCCAGCATCAGCAATGCACTGTCCAGCGCATTGCCTTGGCTCGCCGCCCAGAGCAGGGTGCTGTAGACCAACCCGCACGGCAACCAGCCCCACAGCGCGCCCAGCAGCAAGGCGCGAGGCAGGCTGGACACCGGCAGCAAACGGTTGGCAACAGGCTGTATATGCCGCCACAGGCCGCGCCCGAGGCTTTCGATACGGGTCAGGCCGCTCCACCAGCCGGCCAGGTACAGGCCCATGCAAACCAGCAGCAGCCCGGCGAGCACGCGCATGAACATCGCCGCCGGGCTGTTGGCCACTGCCCAGCCGGCCAGGCCAATCAATAACCCCGCCGAGGCATAGCTGAGGATGCGCCCCAGGTTGTACGCCAGCAGCAAGCGAAAGCGGCGGCTGCGTTGCTCCTTGGGGATCGCCAGGGTCAGCGCGCCCATCAGCCCGCCGCACATGCCCAGGCAATGGCCGCCGCCGAGCAGGCCAAGGATCAGCGCCGAGACCAGCAGGGGCGCCAGCTCAAGCATGGGGTGGGGCTTTGGGCGGTTGCTCGGGGCCGTTGGCTTCGTCGACGGCGGCCAGGTGATTCGGATCCTGATCGTCGAACAACACGCTGTGGGCCGGGCCATCGAGATCCTCGTACTGACCGCTGTCCACGGCCCAGAAGAAGATGTAGATCGCCACACCCACTAACAGCAGCGCCGCCGGTATCATCACGTATAGAGCTGGCATCTGCACTCCATGCCCACGCGGCTCAGGCCGGCAGCGGGCGGGTTATCAAGGTGGTGCCGGTGGCTGGCGCGCTCGGCAGGCGAGTCAGGCGCAAGGCGTTGAGCACCACGGTCAATGAGCTGAGGGACATGCCGATCGCCGCCCAGATTGGGGTGATCCAGCCCAGGGCGGCAAACGGCAGCATAAGGCCATTGTACAGCCCGGCCCACAGCAGGTTCTCAATGATTACCCGACGAGTGCGTCGTGCCAGGCTGAAGGCCTGCACCAAGGCATCCAGGCGGTTGGACAACAGCACCGCGTCGGCACTGGTTTTCGCCAAATCCGTGGCCGAGCCCATGGCTACGCTGATATCGGCGGCGGCCAGTACCGGCACATCGTTGACACCATCACCCAACATCAGCACCTTACGGCCTTCCTTGTGCAGGTTTTGCAGTACCCGCAGCTTGTCGTCAGGGCGCAGGCCACCGTGGGCTTCGTCGATGCCCAGCTCAAGGGCGACACTGGCGACCATCGGCGAACTGTCCCCCGAGAGCAACAGCGTACGCCAACCGCGCGCCTTGCAGGCGGCCAACAAGGCCGGTGCATCGCTGCGCAGGCGGTCGTCCAGCACGAACCAGGCGAGTGCGCCGTTACGATCGCCCAGCAGCAGCCATTGCCCGGCTTCATCCGGCGCCGCCGGCATCGCGCAACCACTGAGCGCGCAGACAAACGCCGGTTGGCCGATACGCAGGTGCCGCTCACCCACGCGACCTTCCAAGCCTAGGCCGGGGGAACTGAGCACTTCGTCGGCGGCCAGCGGCGCACGCCCAAAGGCGCGGGCGATCGGGTGTTCCGAGCGGTTCTCCAGGGCGGCCGCGAGGCTCAGGCATTGGTCGCTGTCCAGCGCGCCCAGGGGCCGGATGGCGCGCAACGCCAGGCGCCCTTCGGTGAGGGTGCCGGTCTTGTCGAAAATCACCGTATCGATCTGGTTCAGGCCCTCAAGCACATGGCCACGAGTCAATAGCAACCCAAGAGTGTGCAAGGTGCCGGTGGCAGCAGTGAGGGCGGTCGGCGTGGCCAGGGATAGCGCGCACGGGCACGTGGCCACCAGCATCGCCAATACAATCCAGAACGCCCGGGATGGGTCCAGTTCCCACCACAGCAGGCCGATCAGCGCGGCGGCTATCAACGAGCACAGCAGGAACCACTGCGCGGCGCGGTCGGCGATCTGCGCCAGGCGGGGCTTCTCAGCCTGGGCGCGCTCCAGCAGGCGCACGATGGCGGACAACCGTGTGTCATGGCCCAGGGCGCGCACTTCGACGCTCAGCGCGCCTTCGACATTCAGGGTGCCGGCGGTGACGCTGTCACCAATCCCCCGGGGTTGCGGCAGGTACTCGCCGGTCAGCAGGGATTCATCGATGCTGGATTGGCCGTCGAGAATCACGCCATCCGCCGGCAGCACCGCACCGGGGTGCACCAGCACGCGATCACCCAGCGCCAACTCACTGAGCAGGATGCGTTCGCTCTGGCCATCATTTTTCAGGCGCAGGCAGGAGGCAGGCAACAGGTTGACCAGCTGAGCGGTGGCCGCTGCGGTGCGCTCCCGGGCGCGACGCTCAAGGTAACGCCCAGCCAGCAGGAACAGCGCAAACATGCCCACCGCATCGAAATATAATTCGCCCACACCGGTGATCGCCGTCCAGATGCCCGCCACGTAGGCGCCGCCAATCGCCAGGGACACCGACACGTCCATGGTCAGGTGGCGCGTGCGCAAGTCGCGCAGGGCGCCCTTGAAGAAGGGTGCGCAGCTGTAGAACACGATGGGCGTGGTCAGAAACATCGCGACCCAGCGCAGGATCACATGCAGCTCCGGGCTCAGGTCGATATTGAATTCCGGCCAGGTGGCCATGGTTGCCATCATCGCCTGGAACCACAGCAAGCCGGCGACGCCCAGTTGGCGCAGGGCCAGGCGGTTCTCGCTAGCCAATTGCTCGGCGGCGCGGTCGGCGTGGTAAGGGTGGGCGGCGTAGCCGATATGGCGCAGTTCGCTGAGCAGTTGGCTCAACGGCAATTGCCCATCGGCCCAGCGTACCTGCAGGCGGTGGTTGGACAGGTTCAGCCGGGCCTCGGCCACGGCGGGCAGGCTGCGCAGGTGCTTCTCGATCAACCAGCCGCAGGCGGCGCAGCTGATGCCTTCCATCAACAGGGTGGCTTCGGCAAGGTCGCCTTCGTGGCGCACAAAGGGTTTTTGCACATCGGCGCGGTCGTACAGCGCCAGCTCATCGACCAGTTGCACCGGTAATGCCTCAGGGTTGGCCGAGGCTTCGCTGCGGTGCTGGTAATAGCTTTCCAACCCACCGGCAACAATGGCTTCGGCGACCGCCTGGCAGCCCGGGCAGCACAGTTCGCGGCGCTCGCCGAGGATCTGGGCGGTAAACCGGCTGCCGGCGGGGACGGGCAGGGCGCAGTGGTAGCAGGGGGTGGTCATGGTTCAAGGTCTTTGGTGGCTGGGAGGGCCTCATCGCGGGCAAGCCCGGCTCCCACATTCGATTGCGTTCTCCTGTGGGAGCGGGCTTGCCCGCGATGCGCGTAGCGCGGCTTTTTTACTGCTTCAGGTCTTCGGCACCCTGCAACGGCTCGTCACCCAGAAGCAAGTCCTTGTCATGGCTGACCTCTTCTTCTTCGAACATCCGCCAGGTCTGGTCACCTTCCACGCCGAGCAATTCCACGAAGCGCCGGCCTTCGACCTTGTCAGCGACCTGGCCGATATAGCGGCCCTGCCCAGTGTCACTGCGGGCCAGGACGATCTTGCGATCCTTCTCCGGCTGGGTTGGGGAAATCAGGTTCAGTTCCAGGGTCGTCGGGCCGCTGTTGCCGGTCAGTTGCAGTTCGACTTCGCCGGTCAGTTCATCCAGGTGCAGCCTGGCGCGCAATTGCAGGGTCTGCGCCAGGCGTTCGCGGTCCAGGGAGCGGTTGATGCCTTTGCCGGCCTCGTAGTAGTTGTCGTTGACCAGGTTGTCCGGGTTGTTCACCGCGATGGTCACCATGGACAAGGTCAGGGTCACCGAGCAGGCCAGGATCGCAATGATGATCCAGGGCCAGAGGTGCTTGTACCAAGGGCTTGCGGCAGTGGCTGAGGACATTGGTTTTATTCCCTGTTAACGGACTTGTGGGCCGATGAATCGGCTCTTGGCTTCAATATGAACGCTGGTGTCATCGGCGTCCTTGAGGATGAACGTCACCTCGTTGGTGCTCGACGGCAACTGCTCCGGCGCACTCGACAGCTCTACCGGCATGCTGACGATATCGCCGGCGGCCACCTTGATTTCGCGTCGGCCTTGCAGCTTGAGGTCCGGCAGGCCGGCGGCGTCGAGCACGTAGGTGTGGTCGCGCTGGTCCTTGTTCATGATCTTCAGGCTGTAGACGTTCTCAATGCGCCCTTCGGCGTTTTCGCGGTACAGCACGCGGTCCTTGCTGACATCGAAGCCGACCAGCGAGCGCATGAAAAATGCGCCGACCAGCAGGCTGATCATTGCCAGCAGCACCAGGGCGTAGCCGATCAACCGTGGGCGCAGCTTATTCGTCTTCTGCCCGGACAGGTTGTGCTCGGTGGTGTAGCTGATCAACCCGCGGGGGTATTCCATCTTGTCCATGATGGTGTCGCAGGCATCGATACAGGCAGCGCAACCAATGCACTCGATTTGGAGGCCGTCGCGGATATCGATACCGGTCGGGCACACCTGTACGCACATGGTGCAGTCGATGCAATCGCCCAGGCCCTGAGCCTTGTAGTCGACGCCTTTTTTGCGCGGGCCGCGTACTTCGCCACGGCGTGGGTCGTAGGAAACGATCAAGGTGTCTTTGTCGAACATCACGCTCTGGAAGCGCGCATACGGGCACATGTAGATGCACACCTGTTCGCGCAGCCAGCCCGCGTTGCCGTAGGTGGCGAGGGTGAAGAAACCCACCCAGAAATACGACCAGCCGTCGGCCTGGCCAGTGAAGAAGTCGAACACCAGTTCGCGGATCGGCGAGAAATAGCCGACGAAGGTCATGCCAGTGGCAAAGCCGATCAGCAGCCACAGCGTGTGCTTGCTGAACTTGCGCAGGAACTTGTTGGCGCCCATGGGCGCCTTGTCCAGCTTGATGCGCTGGTTGCGGTCGCCTTCGGTGACCTTTTCGCACCACATGAAGATCCAGGTCCACACGCTTTGCGGGCAGGTATAGCCACACCACACACGCCCGGCGTACACGGTGATAAAGAACAGCCCGAAGGCCGCAACGATCAGGATGCCCGAGAGCAGGATGAAATCCTGGGGCCAGAAGGTCGCGCCAAAAATGAAGAACTTACGCTCCGGCAGGTTCCACCACACAGCCTGGTGGCCGCCCCAATTCAGCCACACCGTGCCGAAGTAGAGCAGGAACAAGCCGGCGCCACCGAGCATGCGCAAATTACGGAACAGCCCGGTGAAGGCGCGGGTGTAGATTTTCTCTCGCGAGGCGTAGAGGTCGACGCTGTTGCTCGCGTTTTTGGCAGGCGGGGTAACGTCATGTACCGGTATCTGGTTGCTCATCATTGCATCCCACGGCGGTGGAGATTTGCCTCGGCCAGTACGTGCCAGCCGGGGTCAAATTGGGGGGTGTTGCAGTGGCCTGATGATACGCCCCCGAGGGTATGTAAGGGGTGCGACCTTTGGTCGCGTTGGGAGAAATCAATTGATGGTGTACGTGATCTGGATCAATTGACTTGGCAAGTATGGATGGTTTTTGCAGGTAAGGCGGTCATTCGTCCCATGGACTGATCAGAGGCACGCCTCTGGACCCGATGTAATGACTACTTGGTGGATGCGCGGGGCAAGACAGGGGGCTGCGAGTGGTGGCGTGTTTCTCCCTGGAAAGATCGCGGGAGGCAGAAGCAACAAAGCCTCGCCCGTTTTTACTACTGGCGGACCTAACGGATGGTGTACTGCAATGGTGCAAGGCTGGCAGGTATGTGCAGGAACTGAGCGGCGAAAATCAACACTCAGGTTTCACCCCAACGCCCATGGTGGGGGATTACATACCAATGAGGTGACCACGTGATTATTGTTCCAAATCCGCCGACGTATAACGTTCCAGGCCCTGCGCCGCTGCCTGCTAACGTGACGAGTGCAACGCTGCATGAGATGTCCAGTCTTTACGCCAGCCTCGACCGCTATGAGTTAGCGAAGACCTTGAGGGACAACTTTGATCGGTTTGTGGATCCTGACAACCCGGGTTTTTTGACGCTGGATTATTTGCAATACATAGCCCTGGGGCTGGCCGGCAATCAATTTACCTTGGCGGACCAGGTGCTGGTTTTTGAAGTCCTCAACCGCGCTGGCTTCGCGGCTTCCCTGGACTTGGACGAAAAAGGTGAGAGTAACCGCAAGTTTGATCGGCAGGATATCCATAATTACCAGGATGCGCTGTTCACTGAACATGAGGAAAGAACTGCCGGCCCGGACGCTCGATAAAGGCCGCTGCTTAGCATTAACAGGTAGTTGTAACAGCCATCTACAAAAAAGCCCCGCCAGTTTTCACTGCGCGGGGCTTTGTTGTTTTCGAGGTTTTACTGTTCTTCGGCCTTCTTATCCCCATGGGACAAGCTGTACACATAAGCCGCCAGCAAATGCACCTTATCGTTCCCTTGCAGTTGCTCCTGCGCCGGCATCTGGCCTTGGCGACCATAGCGAATGGTCTGCTGCAGCTGGGCAAAGCTCGAACCGTAGATAAACGCCCCCGGATGAGTCAGGTCCGGCGCGCCCATTGCAGGCGTGCCTTTACCGGCCGGACCGTGGCAGGCCACGCAGTTGGCGGCGAAGAGTTTCTCACCGTTGGCTACGTCGGCCTTGGCGCCTTCCGGAAGCTTGCGGCCGTCGAGGTTGGTCACCACAAAGCCCGCGACGTCAGCCACCCCTTGCTCGCCGATGACTTCGGCCCAGCCTGGCATCACCGCGTGGCGGCCTTGCATGATGGTTTGCTTGATGGTCTCCGGCTCGCCGCCCCAGCGCCAGTCGGCGTCGGTCAGGTTGGGGAAGCCGTACGCGCCCTTGGCGTCGGAGCCGTGGCACACTGAGCAGTTGGAGGCGAACAGGCGGCCGCCCATCTTCAAGGCTTGCGGGTCCTTGGCAACTTCTTCAATGGGCATCGAGGCAAATTTGGCAAAGATCGGCCCGAACTTGGCGTCCGACCTGGCCATTTCTTTTTCCCACTCATGCACACCGGTCCAGCCGGTCTGGCCGTTGGCGAAAGCGGTTTGCTTGTCGTTATCGAGGTAGTTGTAACCCGGCAGCAAGCCCTTCCAGTTGCCCAGGCCGGGGTACAGCACCAGGTAGCCAAGAGCAAAGACGATGGTGCCGACAAACAGCATGAACCACCATTTGGGCAGTGGGTTGTCGTACTCCTCGATGCCATCGAACGAGTGGCCGACGGTCTCGTCCGTTTGCTCGGTGCGCTGGCCCTTGCGGGTCGACAGCAGCAGCCAGGTCAGGGCGAAGATGGTACCCAGACTGAGGACTGTGACGTACAGACTCCAGAACGTAGTCATTCTTTGTTACTCCTAGAAGCTTGCTCGACGTGCTTGATGGCTTCGGGGTCATCCGCAAAGGGCAGCATGGTCGCGTCGTCAAACTCCGACTTGCGCCGCGGGCTGAACACCCACAACGCCAGGCCGACAAAGGCCACCATCACCACAACGGTGCCCAGGCCACGAATCATCCCGATATCCATGTAGGTCACCGTTTGCTTTTGATGATGGTGCCAAGGCCTTGCAGGTAGGCCACCAATGCGTCCATTTCGGTCTTGCCCTTCACGGCGGCGGCTGCACCGGCGATATCTTCGTCGGTGTAGGGCACGCCCAGGGTGCGCAAGACTTCCATCTTCTTCGCGGTGTCCTTGCCGTCGAGCTTGTTTTCCACGAGGAACGGGTACGCCGGCATTTTCGACTCAGGCACCACGTTGCGCGGGTTGTACAAGTGCGCGCGCTGCCAGTCATCGGAGTAACGCCCGCCAACACGGGCCAGGTCCGGGCCGGTGCGCTTGGACCCCCACAGGAACGGGTGGTCCCACACGCTTTCACCGGCGACCGAATAGTGGCCGTAGCGTTCGGTTTCGGCGCGGAATGGGCGGATCATCTGCGAATGGCAGCCCACGCAACCGTTGGCGATGTAGACGTCGCGGCCTTCCAGTTCAAGGGCGGTGCGTGGCTTCATGCCTTCGACCGGCTTGTTGGTCACGTCCTGGAAAAACAGCGGAACGATCTGGGTCAGGCCGCCGATACTCACGGCGATGACCATGAAGAAGGCCAGCAGGCCGATATTCTTCTCGACTACTTCATGCTTCATCAGTGGGCTCCCACAACGGCGATCTTGGCGGCGGCTTCGGCTTCTACAGGGTCAGAGGCACGCACGGTGCGCCAGACGTTGTAGGCCATCAACAGCATGCCGCTGGCAAAGAACGCTCCGCCCAGGGCCCGCACGATAAAGCCCGGGTGGCTGGCCTGCAGCGCTTCGACGAAGGAGTAGGTGAGGGTGCCGTCATCGTTGATCGCACGCCACATCAGGCCCTGGGTGATGCCGTTGACCCACATCGAGGCGATGTAGAGCACGGTACCGATGGTGGCCAGCCAGAAGTGCGCATTGATCAGCCCGACGCTGTGCATCTGCACGCGGCCGAACAGTTTGGGGATCATGTGGTACAGCGCGCCGATGGAGATCATCGCCACCCAGCCCAGTGCACCGGCGTGTACGTGGCCGATGGTCCAGTCGGTGTAGTGGGACAGCGAGTTGACCGTCTTGATGGCCATCATCGGCCCTTCGAAGGTCGACATGCCGTAGAACGCCAGGGACACCACCAGGAAACGCAGGATCGGGTCGGTGCGCAGCTTATGCCAGGCGCCCGAGAGGGTCATCATGCCGTTGATCATGCCGCCCCAGCTTGGGGCCAGCAGGATGATCGACATCGCCATGCCCAACGATTGTGCCCAGTCCGGCAGCGCGGTGTAGTGCAGGTGGTGAGGACCGGCCCAGATATACAGGGTGATCAGCGCCCAGAAGTGCACGATGGACAGGCGATAGGAGTAGATCGGGCGCTCGGCCTGTTTCGGCACGAAGTAGTACATCATGCCGAGGAAACCGGTGGTGAGGAAGAAGCCTACGGCGTTGTGGCCGTACCACCATTGAATCATCGCATCCGTCGCACCCGAGTAGGCCGAGTAGGACTTGAACAGGCTGACCGGCAAGGACGCGTGGTTGACGATGTGCAGCATCGCCGTGACCAGGATGAATGCCCCGTAGAACCAGTTGCCCACGTAAATGTGCTTGGTCTTGCGCTTGACGATGGTGCCGAAGAACACCACTGCGTAGGTCACCCAGACAATCGCGAGCAAAATCGCAATCGGCCATTCCAGCTCGGCGTATTCCTTGGTGGTGGTGTAGCCCAGGGGCAGGCTGATGATGGCGCCGATGATGACCGCCTGCCAGCCCCAGAAGGTGAAGGCAGCCAGGCTGTCGGAGATCAGGCGGGTCTGGCAGGTACGCTGCACGACATAGTAGGACGTGGCAAACAACGCACATCCACCGAAGGCAAAGATCACCAGGTTGGTGTGCAGCGGGCGCAGGCGACCGAAGGTCGTCCATGGCAGGTCGAAATTCAATTGCGGCCAGACCAGTTGCGAGGCGATGAACACCCCGAGCCCCATGCCAAGGATCCCCCAGACCACCGTCATGATGGCGAACTGGCGGACTACCTTATAGTTATAAGCAGTCGGACTGATTGCTGTGCTCATTCTAAGGTTCCACGGTTTAGGTTTTTTTATAGGTAAAATCGGTCGCAAGTATGTAGAAAGCGAGGGGCCATTGCAACGCAATGGCTGACCTGTATCAATGCGTCCCACGCCAGATTCTGCGCCCTTTCCATGTTTGGCGTAAGGATTAAATCCGAAATATAAAGCTGATCAAATGGACAGGAATTTTAGGGGGCGCGACGGATACCGTCGCCTACGCCAGAATTGCTCCACTGTGGGAACAAGCGTAGACCCGAATATGAGGGAGGGAAAGCTGGGTGTTGCGAGGGTGCGACACTTGGTCGCGACTTGAACATGTGACGAGAGAGCTTGCTCCCTCGCCACAGATAGAGCGCTTACTGAGGTTGGCTGTCTGGCGTTGCACCATCAGCGTTATGGGACAGGCTATACACGTACGCCGCCAGCAGATGCACCTTGTCATTACCCTGCAGCACTTCCTGGGCCGGCATCTGGCCCTGGCGACCATGGCGGATGGTCTGCTGCAACTGCGCCAGGCTGGTGCCGTAGATAAACCCGCTTGGCTCGGTCAGGTTCGGCGCGCCCATGGCTTCCACGCCATGGCCTTGTGGGCCGTGACAGGCCACGCACGTGGTGCTGAATGCGGCTTGGCCGGCGGCCAGGTCGGCGGTGTTGTCCGCTGGCAAGGGCAGCTTGGCCAGGTCGTGGCGCACATAGGCAGCGACGTTCTTCACGCCGTCCTCACCCAGCACTTCACCCCAGGCCGGCATGGCTGCGTGGCGACCGGCCATGATGGTGGCCTTGATCGCTTCGGCCGAACCGCCCCAGCGCCAGTTGCTGTCTGCCAGGTTCGGGAAACCATAGGCTCCCTTGGCATCCGAGCCGTGGCACACCGCGCAGTTGGAGGCGAACAGGCGGCCGCCCATTTTCAACGCTTGCGGGTCCTTGGCGACTTCCTCCACCGGCATCGCCGCGAATTTGGCGAAGATCGGCCCGAACTTGGCGTCGGCCTTGGCCATTTCCTTGTCCCATTCCTTGGTCTGGGTCCAGCCGTCCTCATAACCCGGCAGCACGCCTTTCCAGTTGCCCAGGCCCGGGTAGAGGATCAGGTAGCCGACGGCAAACACCAGGGTGCCGGCGAACAGCATGAACCACCACTGGGGTAGCGGGTTGTCGTATTCCTCGATACCGTCGAAGGCGTGGCCCATGGTCTGATCGACGCTGCCCTTGGTTTCGCCCTTGCGGGTGCCGACCAAGAGCCAGGTCAGGCCGATCAGGCTACCGAGGGTCAGAACGCAGATCCATGTACTCCAGAAGGTGGTCATGGCCGAGTGCTCCTTGTTGCTGGCTCTGCTTGAGCGTCGGTTGGGGAGGGTTCATCGGCAAACGGCAGCATGGTCGCATCGTCAAACTCCGACTTGCGCCGTGGGCTGAACACCCACAGCGACAGGCCGATAAAGGCGATAGCGACCACCAGCGTGCCTAGGCCGCGGATGGTGCCTGCATCGAATTCAAATCCCATGGCTCACCTCTTGCTCTTGATGGCAGTGCCGAGCACTTGCAGGTAGGAAACCAGCGCGTCCATCTCGGTCTTGCCCTTGAGGCTGGCGACCGCGCCATTGATGTCGTCGTCGGTGTAGGGCACGCCGAGGGTGCGCATCACCTTCAACTTGGTCTCGGTATGGCTGCTGTCGACGGCGGCGGTTACCAGCCATGGATAGGCCGGCATCTTCGACTCCGGTACCACGTTGCGCGGGTTGTACAAGTGCGCGCGGTGCCAGTCGTCCGAGTAGCGCCCGCCGACGCGGGCCAGGTCAGGCCCGGTGCGCTTGGAGCCCCACAGGAACGGGTGGTCCCACACGCTTTCGCCTGCCACCGAGTAGTGACCGTAGCGTTCGGTCTCGGCGCGGAACGGGCGGATCATCTGCGAGTGGCACTGCACGCACCCTTCGCGGATGTAGATGTCGCGGCCTTCCAATTGCAATGCGGTGTAGGGCTTCATGCCTTCCACCGGTTTGTTGGTCACGTCCTGGAAGAACAGCGGGACGATCTGGGTCAGGCCGCCGATGCTCACGGCGAGCACCATCAGCAGCATCAGCAGGCCGACGTTCTTTTCAATCGTTTCGTGTTTCATCATCGACTCCTCAGGCCATCTGCGCTGCGGCGGTGACTTCGGCAGGTTGCGCCGAACGCACGGTGCGCCACGTGTTGTAAGCCATCAGCAACATGCCGGTGAGGAAGATCGCACCGCCCACCAGCCGCACGATGAAGCCTGGGTGGCTGGCCACCAGGGTTTCGACGAAGGAGTAGGTCAAGGTGCCGTCTTCGTTGACTGCACGCCACATCAGGCCCTGGGCGATGCCGTTGACCCACATCGAGGCGATGTAGAGCACGGTGCCGATGGTGGCCAGCCAGAAGTGCGCGTTGATCAGGCCGAGGCTGTACATCTGCTCGCGACCGAAGACTTTCGGGATCATGTGGTACAGCGCGCCGATGGAGATCATCGCTACCCAGCCCAGTGCACCGGCGTGTACGTGGCCGATGGTCCAGTCGGTGTAGTGGGAGAGGGCGTTGACGGTCTTGATCGCCATCATCGGGCCTTCAAAGGTCGACATGCCGTAGAACGCCAGGGACACCACCAGGAAGCGCAGGATCGGGTCGCTGCGCAGCTTATGCCAGGCGCCCGAGAGGGTCATCATGCCGTTGATCATGCCGCCCCAGCTAGGGGCCAGCAGCACCAGCGACATCACCATGCCCAGGGACTGCGCCCAATCCGGCAGCGCGGTGTAGTGCAAGTGGTGGGGACCTGCCCAGATGTACAGGGTGATCAGCGCCCAGAAGTGCACTATGGACAAGCGATAGGAATACACCGGACGTTCGGCCTGTTTCGGCACGAAGTAGTACATCATCCCCAGGAAGCCCGCGGTGAGGAAAAAGCCCACAGCGTTATGCCCATACCACCACTGCACCATGGCATCCGTCGCACCGCCGTACAGCGAGTAGGACTTGGTCAGGCTGACCGGGATTTCCAGGTTGTTGACGATGTGCAGGATCGCCACGGTGAGGATAAACCCGCCGAAGAACCAGTTACCCACATAGATATGCTTGGTGTTGCGCTTGGCCACGGTGCCGAAGAACACAATGGCGTAGGCGACCCAGACGATGGTGATGAGGATGTCGATCGGCCATTCCAACTCGGCGTATTCCTTGGAGCTGGTGTAGCCCAGCGGCAAGCTGATCGCGGCCAGCAGGATCACCAGCTGCCAGCCCCAGAAGCAGAACGCTGCCAGTTTCGGCGCGAACAGCTGGGTCTGGCAGGTGCGCTGCACCGAGTAGAACGAGCTGGCAAACAGCGCGCAGCCCCCAAAGGCAAAGATCACCGCGTTGGTGTGCAACGGGCGCAGTCTTCCAAAGCTGGTCCAAGGTAAATCGAAATTGAGCGCAGGCCAAACCAATTGGGCGGCGAGAAAAACCCCGAGCCCCATGCCGACGATGCCCCACACCACCGTCATAATGGCGAATTGGCGGACCACCTTGTAGTTATAGGCGGTACTTAAAGTAGTGTTCATGGTTCCCCATCCACGGTTCAACCCAAGCAGATGCGGCACTTGGGCTGGAGTTATAGGCAGACTAAAAAGCGAGGCAAGCATGGGCAAAGAGCACAAGGCCAGTATTGACGGGGATCAATGGGCGCAGTGTGTGCGCGAACGCGGCTGGCTGTGGGATGTCGCCACGGGCACGGCTTCGGGCGAGCCGGTTACCCTGATCCTGGCCCATGGCGCCGGCGCGCCGATGGACTCGGCGTTCATGGATGACATGGCTACACGCCTTGCCGGGCATGGCGTGAACGTATTGCGCTTCGAGTTTCCGTACATGGCCCAGCGCCGTGTGGACGGCGGCAAGCGCCCGCCGAACCCGGCGCCGAAACTGTTGGAGTGCTGGCGCGAGGTGTATGGCGAGGTGCGACGTCATGTCGCTGGGAAGCTGGCGATTGGCGGCAAGTCCATGGGCGGGCGCATGGCGAGTTTAGTCGCCGACGAGTTGGGGGCCGATGGCTTGGTGTGCCTGGGTTATCCGTTCTATGCAGTGGGTAAACCGCAGAAGCCACGGGTTGAGCATCTGGCCGGGTTGAAGACACCGACATTGATTGTGCAGGGCGAGCGCGATGCGCTGGGCAATCGGGCGGCGGTGGAGGGTTATGACTTGTCGCCGGGCATCGAGGTGATGTGGCTGATGGCAGGGGATCATGACTTGAAGCCGTTGAAGGCTTCAGGGTTCAGTCATGAGCAGCATCTGGAGGTTGCGGCACTCAAGGTTGTTGAATATCTGCGGCGTTGATTTTCAGGTGGGGCAAGTTTGGCGGTGCTCGCTGAGTTACATCGCTCGACGAGCACCTGTGCAATAAAAGCTGTTTGCTGCTGTTACTCTGCTTCTACGGTTATACATAGCCAACAGGATTGATCCAGTGGGTTGATAACTTCAAAGCCGGTTTGGTACATCATCTCTGATCATATTGAAGCTTCCTTCGGGTTCAAGAGGAAGGCCGTCTACTATGAAACGTGCGGAGAAGGTTCCTTCAGTCGTACCGGCACGCGGATCAAGCTTGATATGGACCTCGGCCCGCTCGGCTTGGATGACGCGAACACCGTCCCAGCCATCGACCGGAGGGATGCTGTGAGCATGGGAAAACAACAAGCCATTTGCAAGTGTGTAAGTCCGATCTATCGGATCTTCATTTATATAAGGAATCCGAAATGAAAAAGAATAATAGTTTTGTTTATCGGTTCTTCCGATTATTCCCGACAATAGCCAGCGGTGGGTTGGCGTATCTTTGCTCAAGCCAAATTCCAAGCGCTCCGCCTCCGTCTCAGGATTGTTGCCAATTTTCCATTTAAAATACTCATCGCTCTGGCGATGAGTGGCTGGTGGGATGTAGATGTCATATGTGCTCATGATGAACTCCTTCTCAGTCAAACGATAAAGACCCATTGGGGGTCAAGTTTGTTTGTTGAAAACTACTCCCCGAACCAGACTTCATCTACTGTCAAAAGTGACAGTTGACGGCAGCCATGCTTGGGTGTGGCAAATGCTGACCTTGATGCTGGAGGCAAAAAAAATCCCCGATGCTTATCGAGGATTTTTTCTTGGTAGCCATATTCAGCGATTAAATCGCTCCACCAGTGAATACTGCGTATTCGCCGTATGAGTCAGCTCTTCACTCAACTGCGCCGAGCTCATCGCCTGTTCCGAAGTCTGATCCGCCAACAGCGCAATGGTGCTGATATTACGGCTGATCTCCTCGGCCACTGAGCTTTGCTCTTCGGTAGCCGCAGCAATCTGGGTGGTCATGTCGGTGATATTCGCCACCGCTTCGCTGATACCCACCAACGCCTGGTCCGCTTCCATCACCCGCGCCACACCTTCTTCAGCCTGGCGATGCCCGGCGTCCATGGTTTGCACGGCCGCAGCCGCGGTGTTTTGCAGCTTGGCGATCAGGGTATGAATCTGTCCGGTGGACTCCGCAGTCCGCTGGGCCAACTGGCGCACTTCGTCAGCCACGACGGCAAAGCCACGGCCCATCTCACCGGCACGCGCCGCTTCGATGGCGGCGTTGAGGGCCAGCAGGTTGGTCTGGTCGGCGATGCCTTTGATCACATCGACCACGCCGCCGATCTCATCGCTGTCCTTGGCCAATTGGGTGACGGTTACGCCGGTCTCGCCCACGGCCACCGAAAGCCGCTGGATCGCCTCGCGGGTTTCCCCGGCGATATCGCGACCGCGACCGGTCAGGCGGTTGGCTTCCTGGGTAGCATCGGCGGTGCGCTGCACGTGGCTGGCAACTTCCTGGGTGGTCGCTGCCATCTGGTTGACCGCAGTGGCTACCTGTTCGGTCTCCACACGCTGGCGTTCCAGGCCACTGGAACTGTTGTGCGCCAGGGTGTTGGAGCGTGCCGCCTGGTCGTTGAGGTGCTCGGCGGTGTCCTGCAAGCGTGTAAGACAGGTCTTCAGACGCGCTTCCTGGCTGAGGATCGACATCTCCAGGCGCGCCTGGGCGCCACGGCTGTCGGTGTACATCTGCGCGATCAACGGGTCGGAGGTGGTCTGCTCGGCCAGGCGCAGCAAACGCTTGAGGCCGCGCTGCTGCCAGCTCAGGCCCAGCAGGCCCAACGGCACCGACAGCGCCGCCGCCAAGGCGAAGCCCCATTGGGACGTAAGGGTGGCGCCGATCATGAAGCTCAATTGGCTGACCAGGATAAATGGCAGCCAGTCCTGCAGCACCGGCAGCCACTTGTCCCGCTGGGGAATGGCCGACTTGCCTTGGTTGATACGTTGATAGAGCGCTTCGGCCCGGCGGATCTGCTCGGCGGTGGGCTTGATGCGCACCGATTCGTAACCGACCACCTGGTTGCCGTCGAAGACCGGTGTCACGTAGGCGTTAACCCAATAATGGTCACCGGTCTTGCAGCGATTCTTGACAATGCCCATCCATGGCAAGCCTTGTTTGAGCGTTGACCACATATGCGCGAACACCGCCGGCGGCACATCCGGGTGACGCACCAGGTTGTGCGGGGCCCGGGTCAGTTCGTCGCGGGTGAACCCACTGATTTCGACAAACGCGTCGTTGCAGTAGGTAATGACACCCTTGGCATCTGTGGTGGAGATCAACCGTTGCTGAGCGGGGAAGGTACGTTCGCGCTGGGTAACGGGTTGGTTATTACGCATGATTGTTCAATCCGCAAGGCTTTCAGGGGTTATCGGTCATGGCGGGCATTTATTTAACTTATTTTTGCAACAATCCGGACGAGCGGGTTAACGCTCAGCCGGCCAGCATCGGATACGTGAACAGCCCGAAGTGAAGCAGGTTCAAGCCAAAGTGCGTGGCAATCGCCGCGCCCAGTCCGCCGAAGCGATACGCCAGGCCGTAACCGAGGCCGGCAATACTCGCCAGCAGCACCCACTGCCAACCTGCGCCGAGGTGCACCAGCCCGAATAACAGCGAGGCCAGCAGCAGCGCGAGGTTCTCGCCGTAGGGCAGGTGCTTGAAGCGCTGGCCCAGGCCACCCTGAATATAGCCACGGAACAGCGCCTCTTCGACCAGCGTCACCAGCAGCAGGTTATTCAATACCCACAGCCACGCCCGGTCCGGCCACTTCGGCGCCCAGCTGATCATGCCCATCAGGGCAGCGCCACCCAGGGCGGCGATGGCGGTCAGGGCCAGGGCCAGCGCAGTGACGCAGATCGACAGGCGCAATGACCGCCGCGCCACAATCCATGGGCAGGCCAATAGCAGCCAGAAGCCGATCAGCGGTTTGTCTTGGTTCAGGTACATCGAGAAGGGCACGGCGTCAGGGGTAAAACGCTGGGGGGCGATGCCCCGGCCGTTGTAGAAACCCGGTAGCCAGTGCATCGCCAGGCCCAGGGCCAGGACGATGAACAACCCGTGGCCCAGGTAGCGGGCCCAGGGGGTGCGTTGCTGGCGTACGGCGTAACCGGCCACCAGCAGCAGCGCCACGGACACTGCTGCTAACAGGCCCAGTTGGCCGTAGAGCAAGGCCACGACATAGCCAATGGAAAGCAGCGTGAGGTACAGCCAGGGCAGGGCAATCATGTGAAATCCTTCGAAAAAACTGGGCGGCATTATAGCGAGCGGCCTGGTTCGGCGGCATGAAAACTCCTCCACGCAAAAAGGCTGTAGGGAAAGGATTGCCAAGTAAGTTTGCGGGTGGTTATAGTCGACGCGTCTTTATCCCTTCAAAAAGATCAGCACATGCCAGCTTCCCAGCGCATAGCGGTAGTCGATTCAGCGGTCAACGCTGGGGTCGTGCCGTGCGGCGCCAAGCAGCCTGCGCAGATCAGTCACTACCCGCCACCTGTCAGTAGCACGCCGGTGTACGCAGTCGTATCACCGCCGGGTGTTGGCATTTCGGGCTGACCAGCTGTTCGCTGTAGCCCTGTGCCTACCTGAAAAAACCTACTGAAATTCGGTATTTACCGAGTCGGCTTTTTTGCCTGAACACAGGTGGTAACTCATGTCTGTTATTTCGAAACAATCCGTGGCCGCGGCGGCCTCGACGAGCCTGTTTGTCCTGCTGTGGAGCAGCGGGGCGATTTTCTCCAAGCTGGGCCTGGCTCATGCTTCACCCTTTGCCTTTCTGCTGATCCGATTTGCCATCGCCCTGGCCGGGCTGGTGGTGCTGGTGCCAATCCTCAAGTTGCAGCTGCCACGTCCCGGCAAGCCCATGCTGTATGCGGTGTCGACGGGCCTGGTGCTGCTGGGGGCCTATCAGATTTTTTATCTGCTGGCCCTGGACCTCAAAGTCACCCCTGGGGTGATGGCCACCATCATGGGCGTACAGCCGATCCTCACCGTGGTGCTGATGGAGCGCCAGCGCTCCGGGCGCCGGTTGTTCGGCCTGGGGTTGGGCCTGGCCGGGTTGATCATGGTGGTGTACCAGGGTATCGGGCTGGCAGGCATGTCCCTGGCCGGGATGCTGTTCGGGCTGCTGGCGCTGGCGAGCATGACGTTTGGCTCGATCATGCAAAAGCGCATCACCGACAATCCGTTGGGCACGTTGCCGCTGCAATACCTGGCCGGGCTGTTGTTGTGCGTGGTTTTCGTGCCGTTCCAACCCTTCCATTTCGAGCACAATGCGAGCTTTTACCTGCCGGTGCTGTGGATGGGGTTGGTGGTGTCGGTGCTGGCAACGCTGCTGTTGTATCGCCTGATCGCCCGCGGCAACCTGGTGAATGTCACCAGTCTCTTCTACCTGGTGCCGGCGGTGACGGCGGTGATGGACTACCTGATCTTCGGCAACCGGCTGGCGCTGTTGAGCCTGCTGGGGATGCTGTTGATCATCGTCGGTTTGGTCTTTGTATTCCGTAAAAACTGAAACCCACCCCTGTAGGAGCGAGTCAGCTCGCTCCTACCCTTTTTGCGGGCGCAGCACCAACCACAACGCCCCGGCAATCAACACCCCGCCATACAGGTGGGCCATGGACAACGGCTCATCCAGCAGCAACGCGCCCCACAACACACCGAATGGCGGAATCATGAAGGTCACGGTCATCGACTTGACCGGGCCAATGGACGATAGCAAGCGGAAATACAGGATGTAGGCGAATGCCGTGCACACCAGCCCCAACCCCAGCAACGACGCCCATACCTGCCAGCCGCCCCAGCTCGCCGGTGGCTGGCTGATGGCGCTGTAGGCAAAAAACGGCAGCAAGAACAATGTAGCGCCCAGCATGCTGCCCAGGGCCGACAGGCGACTGTCCAACCCGCCGCGCTGATCCAGCCAGCGCCGCGCCAGGAAACCGGCAAAGCCATAGCAGGTGGTCGCCAGCAGGCACGCCAGTGCGCCCATCAACAATTGCAGATCAAAGGCCACCGGCCCCGCACGCGTGAGCACGGCTACGCCAAGCAGCCCCAGGGCTACCCCCGCGACTTTCGACGGTGTCAGGCGTTCGCTGAAGAACAGCCCGCCAATCAGCACGCCCATCAACGGCGTGGTGGCATTGAAGATCGCCGAATAACCCGCCGGCAATACCTGGGCCGCCACCGAGTACATGGTCGCCGGGATCCCTGAGTTGATTACGCCCAGCAGCAGTACCGTCTTGAACTTGCCCTGGAAATCCCAGCTCACGCGCATCATCGCCAGGATCACCAACAACCCCACGGCGGCAATCGACACGCGGAAAAACGCAGTCGGCACGGTGCCGATTTCCGGCGCGATGATGCGCATGAACAGGAAACTCGCGCCCCAGATGGCCGCCAGTCCCAGCAAGTAGAGGGTATCAACAGGTCTCACGGAAAACTCCTACGCCAATCAGGCGGGGAGTGTTGCCCAGCGTCTTGGTCGACACAATCTCTAAGTACCGCGGCCCATGAAAAATCTTCCTTCTCCTGCCACCGTTCACTGGCTAAGCTCTGGGCTTCCAGCTACCCGCTCGAGGTTTCCCGCATGTCGCAGCCCGCCCTCGTTATCGCCCGGATGATCCTCGACGGCTTTGATGATTACCGTGAGCACTTTCGCCTGATCACCGATGGTGCCCGCGAACGATTCGAGAAGGCGCAGTGGCAGCAGGGGCAGGCCGCCTCGGCGGCGCGTATCAACCTCTATGAAGAGAAAGTCGCCGAGGTCACCGCGCGCCTGCGAGCCAGCTGCGAAGCGGCCGCGCTGTTGGACATCGACCTGTGGCCCCAGGTGAAAGGCGCCTATATCGACCTGATCGACCTGCGCTTTGACGATGAACTGTCCGAGACCTGGTACAACTCGATCTTCTGCGGCCTGTTCAGCCATGACCTGATCAGCGACCGCTGCATGTTCATCCACACCACTCGGCCAAGCCAGCGCCGTGCAAGGGCGGCGCAAACGCGGATCTACACGCCAACCGGTAATATTGCTCAGATGCTCGCGCAGGTGTTTGCTGACTACAGTTTCAGCGAGCCCTACGCCGACCTGCCGGCAGACTTGCAACGCCTGGAAGCCCAATTGCGGGAAAACCTGCCGGATTGGGTATGCAAAGACCCGGACCTCAACGTCGAGTTGTTTTCCTCGGTGCTCTACCGCAACAAAGGTGCCTACCTGGTAGGGCGCATCTACACCCCTGACGAACAATGGCCCCTGGTCATTCCGCTGCTGCACCGCGAAGGCCGTGGCATCCAGATCGATGCGTTGATCACCGACGAAGCCGACGTGTCGATCATTTTCTCGTTCACCCGTTCCTATTTCATGGTCGATGTGCCGGTGCCCGCCGAATTCATCGGCTTTCTCAAGCGCATCCTGCCGGGCAAGCACATTGCCGAGCTATACACCTCGATCGGCTTCTACAAACACGGCAAATCCGAGTTCTACCGTGCGCTGATCAACCACCTGGCCACCACCGATGACCAGTTCATCATGGCCCCCGGCGTGCGCGGCATGGTCATGAGCGTGTTTACGCTGCCGGGCTTCAACACCGTATTCAAGATCATCAAGGACCGCTTTTCGCCGTCGAAAAACGTCAACCGCGCCACGGTGATCGAGAAGTATCGCCTGGTTAAGAGTGTCGACCGGGTCGGGCGCATGGCCGACACCCAGGAGTTCGCCGACTTTCGCTTCCCCCTGGGCAAGTTCGAGCCAGAGTGCCTGGCCGAGCTGCTGGAAGTCGCTGCCGGCACGGTCCAGGTCGAAGGCGACACGGT
This sequence comes from Pseudomonas sp. FBCC-B545, assembly GCF_059134095.1. Taxonomy (NCBI): domain Bacteria; kingdom Pseudomonadati; phylum Pseudomonadota; class Gammaproteobacteria; order Pseudomonadales; family Pseudomonadaceae; genus Pseudomonas; species Pseudomonas sp. FBCC-B545. Next base: position 1,742,404 of record NZ_CP101441.1, read on the forward strand.
CCTTATCCGCCACTGCTGGACCGAACGGCGCATGACCCCGCTCAACCTCTACCTCGACAACGCCAACCCCGCCCAGGTACGCGAAGCCCTGGAAGACTACGGCCTGGCGATCAAGCAACTGGCAGCGGCGAATATCTTCCCCGGCGACATGCTGCTGAAAAACTTCGGCGTCACCCGTCACGGCCGCGTGGTGTTCTACGACTATGACGAGATTTGTTTCCTTACCGAAGCCAACTTCCGGCATATCCCGGCACCGCGCACCCCCGAGGATGAAATGGCCTCCGAGCCCTGGTACTCCATCGGCCCGCTGGACGTGTTTCCCGAGGAATTCCCGCCGTTCCTGTTTGCCGACGCCGGCCAGCGCAAGCTGTTCGACGAGCTGCATGGCGAGCTGTACAACGCCGACTACTGGAAGGGCCTGCAGGATGCGATTCGCGCCGGCAAGGTCATCGATGTGTTCCCCTATCGCAGAAAGGACCCGCTATAACGCATCCCGGTGTGGGAGGGGGCTTGCTCCCGATGGCGGTGAATCAGTCAACACTTTCATTAACTGACCCACCGTCATCGGGAGCAAGCCCCCTCCCACATGTTTGACCTGCCAGATGAGTCGCTTTTCTGCCACACTTGCCGGCCGCGCATAACATAGATGACCGTCGAAGTAGCTGATGACTGACCAAGCACCCACCATCGACCAACTGCTCAAAACCCTCGATCACGCCATGCTCGCCGACCGCCACCGCTTGCGCCGGCAGTTGCTCGAGCTGCGTAAGAAGCCCGATGAGGACAAGCTGGCGCAGTGGGTGGCGCGCATGCAAGCGTCCTGTGCCCAGGTCACGGCACGGCGCGCCAGCCTGCCGGTGATTCGCTATGACGACAGCCTGCCGATTGCCGCCAAGCGCGATGAGATCAAGGACGCGCTGCTCAAGCACCAGGTACTGATCATTGCCGGCGAGACCGGCTCGGGCAAGACCACCCAGTTGCCGAAGATCTGCCTGGAAATCGGCCGCGGCCAATACGGCCTGATCGGCCACACCCAACCGCGCCGGATTGCGGCGCGCAGTGTCGCCAGCCGTGTGGCAGAAGAGTTGGCCACGCCATTGGGCGCGTTGGTCGGCTATCAGGTGCGCTTCGAGGACCAGAGCGATTCCAACACCCTGATCAAGCTGATGACCGACGGCATCCTCTTGGCCGAAACCCAGAATGATCGTTACCTGGAACGCTACGACACGATCATCGTCGACGAAGCCCACGAACGCAGCCTGAACATCGACTTCCTGCTCGGCTACCTCAAGACCCTGCTGCCGCGTCGCCCCGACCTGAAAGTCATCATCACCTCGGCGACCATCGACCTGGAGCGCTTTTCCAAGCACTTCGATGATGCGCCGATTGTCGAGGTGTCGGGCCGTACCTTCCCGGTGGACACTTGGTATCGCCCGCTGACCCTGGAACAGGACGAAGAGGGCAACCGCGTCGAGGACGACTTGACTGTCGACCAGGCGATCCTCGCCACCCTCGATGAAATCGCCGCTTACGAGCGCAGCGAACGCCGCAGCCCCGGCGATGTGCTGGTGTTTTTGCCGGGCGAGCGTGAGATCCGCGACGCCGCCGACATGCTGCGCAAGGCCCAGCTCAAGCACACTGAGATCCTGCCGCTGTATGCGCGCCTGTCGCCGGCCGAGCAGCAGCGCATTTTCCAATCCCACCCGGGTCGGCGCGTGGTGTTGGCGACCAACGTCGCGGAAACTTCCCTGACCGTGCCGGGTATTCGCTATGTGATCGACAGCGGCACCGCGCGCATCAGCCGCTACAGCTACCGCGCTAAGGTGCAGCGCCTGCCGATCGAGGCGATCTCCCAGGCCAGCGCCAACCAGCGTAAAGGCCGTTGCGGCCGGGTCGAGCCGGGCATTTGCATTCGCTTGTACAGCGAAGAGGATTTTATCGGCCGCCCGGAATTTACCGACCCGGAAATCCTGCGCACCAACCTGGCGGCCGTGATCCTGCAGATGCTGCACCTGCGCCTGGGCGAGATCACCGATTTTCCGTTTATCGAACCGCCGGATGGCAAGGCGATCAGCGACGGTTTCAACCTGCTGCAGGAACTCTCGGCGGTGGACCGTAACAGCCAGCTCACCCCCTTGGGGCGCCAGCTCGCACGCCTGCCGGTGGACCCGCGCATGGGCCGCATGTTGCTGGAAGCGGCCAAGCTCGGCAGTTTGCAGGAAGTGCTGATTGTCGCCAGCGCCATGTCGATCCAGGACCCTCGCGAGCGCCCACCGGAACGTCAGCAAGCGGCCGACCAGGCCCATGCTCAATGGAAGGATCCGGACTCGGACTTCGCCGGGTTGGTGAACCTGTGGCGCGGTTTTGAAGAACAGCGCCAGGAACTGACCGCCAGCCCGCTGCGCAACTGGTGTCGCAAGAACTTCCTCAACTACTTGCGCCTGCGCGAGTGGCGCGACTCCCATCGCCAGTTGAGCCTGATCTGCCGCGACATGCAGCTGAACATCAATAAAGAGCCGGCGGACTTCCCCAAACTGCACAAGGCAGTGCTGTCCGGCCTGCTCAGCCAGATCGGTCAGAAGACCGAAGACGGCGATTACCTCGGTGCGCGGCAGCGGCGTTTCTGGATCCACCCCTCGTCCGGTATCGGCAAGAAGCGCCCGCAATGGCTGATGACTGCCGAGCTGGTGGAAACCACCAAGCTCTATGCGCGCATGGTGGCGAAGATCGACGCCGACTGGATCGAGCCGCTGGCCGGGCACCTGATCAAGAAAAACCACTTCGAGCCCCATTGGGAGAAGAAGCGCGGCCAGGTGGTGGCATTTGAGCAGATCACTCTGTTCGGGTTGATCATAGTCGGACGTCGGCCGGTGCATTACGGGCCGATTGACCCGGTGGTGTCCCGCGAGTTGTTTATCCGGGAAGGCCTGGTACGCGGTGAGATTCAGTCCCGCGCCAAGTGCCTGACAGCCAACCAGCGCCTGCTGGAGCAACTCGACGAATTGGAAGCCAAGGCCCGCCGTCGCGACATCCTCGCCGACGAAGAAACCCTCTACGCCTTCTACGACGCGCGCCTGCCGGCGGAGATCCACCAGACGGCCACCTTTGACAGCTGGTACAAGGTCAACAGCCAGAAAGACCCGCAATTGCTGATCATGCGCGAAGAAGACGTGCTGGCCCGTGAGGCCAGTGAAGTCACCGCCGCGCATTATCCTGACACCTTGCACCTGGGCGACCTGGCCCTGGCCTTGAGTTACCACTTCGAACCCAATCACCCCCGCGACGGCGTCACCCTGCGCGTGCCGGCGCCATTGCTGCCGGCCTTGCCGGCCGAGCGCCTGGAATGGCTGGTGCCAGGCGTGATCGAAGCCAAGTGCATCGCCCTGGTGCGTAACTTGCCCAAGGCGCTGCGCAAGAACTTCGTGCCGGTGCCGGACTTCGTCAAGGCGGCGCTGCAACGCATCGAGTTCGGCCAGGGCTCGCTGCCCCAGGCGCTGGGGCGCGAACTGCTGCGCATGACCGGTGCGCGGGTCAGCGATGAAGCCTGGGCCGAAGCGGCACAACAGGTGGAAAGCCATCTGAAGATGAACCTGGAAGTGGTCGACGGCCAGGGCAAGTTCCTTGGCGAAGGCCGCGACCTCGCCGAGCTGACCGCACGGTTTGCCGAAGCCAGCCAGGCCGCCCTGGCCGTGCCGCAGACCGCCAAAAGCCAGCAGCCGGTGGAGGCCAAGGTGTTCGCGGCAGTGGCCGAAAAGACCCAGCAAAACATCGCCGGCCTGTCGATGACGGTGTACCCGGCGCTGGTAGAAGAAAACGGTACGGTCAAGGAAGGCCGTTTCTCGACCGCCGCCGAGGCTGAGTTCCAGCATCGCCGCGCATTGCAGCGTCTGCTGATGCAGCAATTGGCCGAGCCGGCGAAATTCCTGCGCGGCAAATTGCCGGGCCTGACCGAGTTGGGCTTGATGTACCGCGAGTTGGGGCGTATCGACGCGCTGGTGGAGGACATCCTGCTGGCCAGCCTCGACACCTGCGTACTGGAGGGCGAAGCCAGCCTGCCTCGTGATGGCGCCGGCCTGGCGGCTTTGGCGGAACGCAAGCGTGGCAGCTGGACCGAACACGCCGAACGCCTGGCGCGCCTGACCCTGGACGTGCTGAAGCTGTGGCACGGCCTGCAAAAGCGCTTCAAGGGCAAGATCGACCTGGCCCAGGCGGTAGCCTTGAACGATATCAAGCAGCAACTGGGCAATCTGGTGTACCCGGGTTTTGTACGGGAAACCCCGGCGCAATGGTTCAAGGAACTGCCGCGTTTCCTCAAGGCCATCGAGCTGCGCCTGGAAAAACTGCCTGGCCAGGTGCAGAAAGACCGGGTGTGGAGCACCGAACTGGGCGGCCTGTGGGCGCAATACCAGAACCGCCTGAACAAACACACCCAGGAAGGCAAGCGCGATCCGCAGCTGGAGCTGTACCGCTGGTGGCTGGAAGAATACCGTGTCTCGTTGTTTGCCCAGCAGTTGGGCACCAAGGTGCCGATTTCCGATAAGCGCTTGAGCAAGCAGTGGAGCCAGGTAGAACCCTGAATTTCACCCAGTTTCCCGAACTGGGCAGGTCCCAAATGTGGGAGGGGGCTTGCTCCCGATAGCGGTGTGTCTGATACAAATCCAGCGGCTGGTACACCGTAATCGGGAGCAAGCCCCCTCCCACATTCAAGGTGTTTGTGTGGCCTATAGCGCCAAGTCCCCGGCATTGTGGCAAACTTCGCGGTCACAAGATTGAATAACGAATTGCCAGTTTGATGCCCGCCTGATGGACTCAAACGACTTACAGTTTGGTACGACGGTACCAATATCTTCTGCCTGACAGATCTAGAGGAACGACCGTGCATAACGTCGTCATCAGCGGCACCGGCCTGTATACCCCGGCCAACAGCATCTCCAACGAAGAGCTGGTGCAGTCTTTCAATGCCTACGTACAACAGTTCAATGCTGACAACGCTGCCGCCATCGAGCGTGGCGATGTGCAAGCGCTGACGGAGTCGAGCGCGGCATTCATCGAGAAAGCGTCCGGTATCAAGAGCCGTTTTGTGATGGACAAGGACGGCATCCTCGACCCTCAGCGTATGGCCCCACGCTTGCCCGAGCGCAGCAACGACGAATGGTCGGTGCTCTGCCAGATGGCCGTCGGCGCCGCCGAACAGGCCCTGCAACGCGCCGGCAAGACTGCCGCGGATATCGACGGCGTGATCGTCGCCTGCTCCAACCTGCAGCGCGCGTACCCGGCGATTGCTATCGAAGTCCAGGAAGCCTTGGGTATCCAGGGCTTCGGTTTCGACATGAACGTGGCGTGCTCCTCGGCCACCTTTGGCATCCAGAATGCAACCAACAGCATCCAGTTGGGCCAGGCCCGGGCGATCCTGATGGTCAACCCGGAAGTCTGCACCGGCCACCTGAACTTCCGTGACCGCGACAGTCACTTCATCTTTGGTGATGCGGCCACCGCGGTGGTCCTGGAGCGCGCTGATCTGGCGACGTCCGAGCACCAGTTCGAGGTGGTGAGCACCAAGCTGCTGACCAAGTTCTCCAACAACATCCGCAACAATTTCGGCTTCCTCAACCGCACCGCGGAAGAGGGCATCGGCGCCCCTGACAAGCTGTTCGTGCAGGAAGGCCGCAAGGTCTTCCGCGATGTCTGCCCGATGGTGGCCGAGTTGATTGGTGCACACCTGGCGGAAAACCAGCTGGACGTCACCGATGTGAAGCGCTTCTGGCTGCACCAGGCCAACCTGAGCATGAACCACCTGATCGTGAAAAAGCTGCTGGGGCGCGACGCGTCGGTGGAAGAAGCGCCGGTGATCCTCGATACTTACGCCAATACCAGCTCGGCCGGCTCGGTGATTGCGTTCCACACTTATCAGGATGACCTGCCCAAGGGCGCGGTTGCCGTACTCAGCTCCTTTGGCGCCGGGTATTCGATTGGCAGTGTGATCCTGCGCAAGCGCTGAGTGTGTGGGAGCTGGCTTGCCTGCGATGGCATCACTGTGGTGTGACTGATACACCGAGGTGTCTGCATCGCAGGCAAGCCAGCTCCCACAGGACCGGGTGTGCACTTTTAAATAGAGGTTTGAATGGCTGCAGCGGACGACGCGCACCTGCTTGAACGCTTGCTCAAGGGAGAGCAGCGGGCCTACAAGGAATTGGTCAGCACTTACCAGAACGCAATGCGCGCGGTGGCCTATGCCATTGTCGGCCAGCGCCACGCCGACGAGGTGGTGCAAGACGCCTGGCTCTCGGTGGTGCGCAACCTGGCCAGGTTCGAAGGACGCTCCAGCCTCAAGACCTGGCTGCTGACCATCACCGCCAACTCCGCCAAAGGGCGTTATAAACAGAATCGCCGGGAAGTGCTGCTCGACGATTTGCCTTCGCCCCATGGCACCATTGGTGATGAGCGATTCAGCCCGGATGACGGCCACTGGGCAGTCGCGCCTTATGCCTGGCACCAGGACACCCCGGAAGCGCTGCTGACCGAGGATGAATTGCGCGAATGCCTGGAGCACACGATTCTGAGCTTGTCCCAATTGCAGGGCAGTGTGCTGGTGCTCCGTGAACGCCAGGGATTGGAGTTGGAAGAAATCTGTAATCTTCTGAGCCTTTCACTTTCCAATGTACGTGTGCTGTTGCATCGAGCGCGGCTTAAAGTCTTCGCCACGGTGGAGCATTTTGAGGAAACGGGAGAATGTTGACCTGTAAGGAACAAGTCGCTCGCTCCAGTGATTATCTCGATGGGCAATTGACCTTTCGCGAGCGTCTGCTCGTGCGTCATCACTTGATGTTCTGCCCGAACTGCCGACGCTTTATCCGTCAGATGCGCCTGATGCAGGCGACGCTGAAGATCCTGCCGCAGGAGCCGGTAAAGGATGTCGATGCGCTGGCTGAACGATTGGCAGCCGAACGGCTGAAAGATTTGTAGGAGCGAGCAAGCCCGCTCCTACAACGGGGGGGGTTAGAACTTGGCTTCAGCATCCAACTGCAAGGTGTTGGTATTGGCATCACGCTGCGTGCGGCTGGCGTAGTCAGCCTTGGTCAGGAAGTACGTGGCGCCGAGGGCAAAGTTCTTGTCGATGTCGTAGCTGACCTTCATCTTATGGCCGCGCGAACCGGTGGTTCCGTTGGCGAAGTCCGAATCGGTGAAGGCGCCTACGACGGCATTACGTTGAACGTCGCGGTAGTTGTAGTCCAGGTTGAAACCGAACACCTTGGACTTGGCACCCAGCAACCAGGCGGTGTCCTGATCGGTCACAGCATCGTTGTTCTTCACGTACTGGCCGTAGAACGCCAGGGGCACTGCCAGGCCGCCGATATCTGCCTGGGCAAAACCTTCATACAGGCGGAATTCGTTGTTGGCCGAGTTGCCGTTGACCGCCAACGCGCAAGGCGTGGTGGTGGTTGTGCAGCGGCTGTCCTCGTCATTTTTGTAGGCGTAGACGCTGCCGCCCAAGGTCATTTTCAGGTTATCGGTAACCGAGAAACGCGTGCCCAACTGGCCGGACGTCAGGCGCAGGTCGTGGCGGAACTGCACGCCGTCGCCGTCGACGTTGTCCTTGAGGTTGTAGTTGCCCAAGCTGCCGAACAGTTCGGCGCTGCTGCCAAGAGGGTATTTGTAGGTGACGGCCAGGCCTTCCGGGTTGATGTCGCTATCCCAAATCACATCGCCCATGTTTACCCATGGCTGGAGCATCTTGCCGCCGATCACGTGCAGGTTCTTGATCTGGTCCGGGTGGTAATCGATGTAGCCCAGGTCCAGCCAGATCGATTTCTTATCGAAGTAGCCGTCTTGGTCCTGGTTGGTAGACCGTGCGTCATCGCCACCACCCGTGGCGATGCGGATGCCGGTGTCCACCTGCGGGTTGATCTCGGTGTAGGCACCCAGGCGGGCACGGATACGTTGACGGTCCTTGTCACGCCCGCCGTTGTTGGGCTCGCCATCGATCTTGATGGTTTCCTGGCGGAAGCGTACGTCACCCTTGAACTGGGTCTTGGCGGCCCAGGCCAGCTTCTGGTCGAAGCTGCTCAGCTCGTTGGTTTTTTTCGCAGTGGCCGCGATCTGCTCGTTGGTCTCTTGTTGAGCTTGCCGTGCGATCTGCTGTTCTTTCTGGTCCCTGGCCAGCTCTGCTTGCAGTTCGCTGTACTGCGCCGCAGTGATCTGGCCGTTGGCCTTGAGCATGTCGAGCAATTTAGCGTCGACTGCAGCGCTGGCCGGTAGGCTCAGGGCCAGCAACAGGCCGCCACACAGGACCGCCGCAGTTTTAGTGGAAGCAAGACGCATATCAATCTCCGAAAGTGAGGAGGGATGGCAAACCATCCAGGACACAACCGACCCATGACGGACGGAAAAAATGTCACCCGGTAGACCCAGGTGCTCTAAAAACTGGCGTCAGTATCGCGACCGTTTATGACGGAGTAGTGGCTAAGTGATTTCATCTAGATGACAAATGGGCTGAGGTTGGAACTATTTATTTCCAAGTCTGTCAGCGTGTTTTCAAGGTGTGCACGGGGTTGCGATAAGCGATACTCGCCAGGCTTTAACGCCAAGAATCAGTGAGGATGCCGATGCCGTTGCAACGCCTGGACAGCCTGTCCGAAATCGCCCCTGAGGTCTGGGACGCCCTGGTGCCGCAGGCGCAGCCGTTTGTACGGCATGGGTTCTTGAGCGCGCTGGAGGACAGCGCCAGCCTGGGGCCGCAATCGGGCTGGCAGCCGGAGCATCTGCTGCACTGGGAAGGGCAGCGCCTGGTAGCGGCATTGCCCAGCTACCGCAAATGGCATTCCTATGGCGAGTATGTGTTCGACCATGGCTGGGCCGATGCCTGTGAGCGCGCCGGTATCGACTACTACCCCAAGCTGCTGACGGCGGTGCCGTTCAGCCCCGTCAGCGGCCCACGTGTTTTGGCCGCCAATGCCGAGGACGGCTTCGAGTTGCTCAAGAGTCTGCCGGGCTACCTGGAGATCGAAGGGCTGTCCAGCGCCCATATCAATTTCACTGACGCCTTGGCCGATGAGGCCTTGGCCCTGCAGCCGGGCTGGATGCAACGCCTGGGCTGCCAGTTTCATTGGCAGAACCGCGGCTACCGCGACTTCCAGGATTTTCTCGATGCCTTGAGTTCACGCAAGCGCAAGCAGATGCGCAAGGAGCGCGAACAAGTGGCGGGGCAGGGCATTGAGTTCGAGTGGCTGCAAGGCCATGAACTGAGCGAAGCTCACTGGGATTTTGTCTATGCCTGCTACGCCAACACCTATGCAGTCCGCCGCCAATCGCCCTACCTGACCCGTGCGTTTTTCAGCCTGCTGGCCGAACGCATGCCCGAAGCGATCCGCGTGGTGCTGGCCAAACAAGGCTCGCGCCCGGTAGCCATGGCTTTCAGCCTGATCGGTGGCGACAGCTTCTACGGCCGCTACTGGGGCTGCCTGGCGGAATTCGACCGACTGCACTTCGAAACCTGTTTTTACCAGGGCATGGACTACGCCATCGCCCACGGCCTGCAACGCTTCGACGCCGGTGCCCAGGGCGAGCACAAATTGATTCGCGGGTTTGAGCCGGTGATTACGCGATCATGGCACTACCTGCGTCATCCGGGGCTCAAGAGTGCCGTGGCGGACTTTCTTGAGCGTGAACGGGTGGGCATTCTGGCGTATGCCGAAGAGGCGAGGTCAGCCCTGCCTTATCGGCAGGGCTGACCCGTTTGCCTTAAGCCCCTTCATCCTTGCCCAGCCATCGATAGGTCACGCCACCGATCACCGCGCCGAGGATCGGTGCGAGCCAGAACAACCACAACTGCTGGAGTGCCCAGCCGCCGACAATCAACGCCGGCCCCGTGCTACGGGCCGGGTTGACCGACGTGTTGGTGACCGGGATCGAGATCAGGTGGATCAGCGTCAGCGCCAGGCCAATGGCAATAGGCGCGAGGCCCGCCGGGGCACGTCGGTCGGTGGCGCCAAGAATGATCAGCACGAACATCGCTGTCATCACCAGCTCGCAGACAAAGCCTGCCGCCATTGAATAACCACCGGGTGAATGCTCGCCATAACCATTGCTTGCCAGCCCGGAGGCCAGTTCGAACCCGGGTTTGCCACTGGCGATGAAGTACAGCAGTGCGGCGGCGATGGCGCCACCGATCACTTGGGACACTATATAGGCTGGCAATTCCTTGGCCGGGAATCTGCCGCCCACCACCAGCCCCACCGAGACGGCCGGGTTAAGGTGGCAACCGCTGATATGCCCAATGGCAAATGCCATGGTCAGCACTGTGAGCCCAAAGGCCAGGGACACGCCGAGCAGGCCGATGCCGACGTTGGGGAACGCTGCGGCCAACACCGCACTCCCGCAGCCACCTAACACCAGCCAAAACGTACCCAGTCCTTCCGTTACGGAACGTTTGAACAGTGACATGAACACTTCCTTAGATTGCTCTATCTGATTAACGGTCTGTGTGGCTTCCCTGCCGCCTTAAATCAGGGCCCTCCTGGGGCCTGATTGCAGTACAGCAGGATTGTGTCGCACGACCAGCCAGATAGAGAAAGCTGTCAGAATTGTTCGGAATTGAACGGCGGTTTACCCAATAAAATCAGTCTATACCGACAAACCCTCCGGTTTGATGCTGCCATAACCGCGAATAAAGTCCGCCATGTGCCAGCAATTCGGAATGGCTGCCGCTTTCGGCGATCTGGCCTTTCTCCAGCACGACCAGGCGATCCATGCGCGCAATGGTCGACAACCGGTGTGCAATCGCAATCACCGTCTTGCCCTGCATCAGGGTTTCCAGGCTTTCCTGGATCGCGGCTTCCACTTCCGAGTCCAGCGCCGAGGTGGCTTCGTCCATGATCAGGATCGGCGCGTTCTTGAGCAGCACGCGCGCGATGGCGATACGTTGGCGCTGACCGCCGGAGAGTTTGACCCCGCGCTCACCCACATGGGCGTCCAGCCCGGTGCGGCCTTCGGAGTCCGACAGCAGTGGGATGAACTCATCGGCGCGGGCCTTGTGCACCGCGGCCCAGAGCTCTTCGTCCGTGGCGTCGGGCTTGCCGTACAGCAGGTTGTCGCGGATCGAACGGTGCAGCAACGAAGTGTCCTGGGTGATCATGCCGATCTGTTCGCGCAGGCTTTCCTGGGCGACTTCGGCGATATTCTGGCCGTCGATCAGGATGCGTCCGCCCTGCAGGTCGTAGAGGCGCAGCAGCAGGTTGACCAGGGTCGATTTGCCCGCTCCGGACGGGCCGATCAGGCCGATCTTCTCCCCGGCCTTGATCTCCAGGTTCAGGCCACCAATGATTCCGCTCTTCTTGCCGTAGTGGAAATCCACCTGTTCGAAGCGCACTTCACCCTGGGGCACGCTCAGGTGTGGGGCGTTGTCGCGGTCGATCACGGCCAGCGGCTGGGCAATGGTTTTCAGGCCGTCCTGCACCATGCCGATGTTCTCGAAGATGCCGTTGACCACCCACATGATCCAGCCGGACATGTTGACGATACGGATCACCAGGCCGGTGGCCAGGGCAATCGCGCCCACCGAGATCAGCGAGTGGGTCCACAACCACAGGGCCAGGCCGGTGGTTGTGACGATCAGCAGGCCGTTCATGGTGGTAATCGCGATGTCCATGCTGGTCACCACGCGGCTGGCCAACTGGGTTTTTTCGGTCTGTTCAATGATTGCTTCCTTGGCGTACTGCTGCTCGTATTGGGTATGGGCGAACAGTTTCAAGGTGGTGATGTTGGTGTAGCCGTCGACAATGCGGCCCATCAATTTGGAGCGTGCTTCGGAGGAAATCACCGAGCGTTCCTTCACACGCGGCACGAAGTAACGCAGTGCCAGGCTGTAGCAGATGATCCAGCTCACCAGCGGGATCATCAGGCGCCAGTCGGCCTCGGCGAACAGCACCAGGGCGCTGATGGCGTAGATCGCCACGTGCCAGATCGCATCCACCGCCGCCACGGCGGAATCGCGCAGTGAGTTACCGGTTTGCATGATGCGCTGGGCAATGCGCCCGGCGAAGTCGTTCTGGAAGAAATTAAGACTCTGCTTGAGCACGTAGCTGTGGTTCTGCCAGCGAATCAGGCTGGTCATGCCGGGGCTGATGGTCTGGTGTACCAGCAGGTCGTGCAGGGCGCCGAAAATCGGGCGCAAGAGCAGGGCGACCACGGCCATCCAGATCAGCTCGGTGCTGTGGATCTGGAAGAAATCGGCGGGCGGCGTGCCCTGGGCCAGGTCGATGATGCGGCTCAAATAGCTGAACAACGCGACTTCGATCAGCGCGCCAATCAGGCCCACCACCAGCAAGGCGGCGAAATGCGGCCACACCTGGCGCAGGTAGTAGAGATAGAAGGGCAGGACTTTATCGGGAGGCGCGGCGCTGGGCGCGTCGCGGAAAATATCGATCAGTTGTTCAAAACGACGATAGAGCATTAGGCTTGACGCCCGCCGTGCGGGCTCTCCTTTCAAATGCGCGCGCTGCCTTGTGGGCTGCGCGCGAAGCTTGCTGCTGACCTCAGTCGATGCGCTTGGCCGACTTGATCAGGACAGGATCGATTGGCACGTTCTGCATGCCTTGCTTGGTGGTGGTCTGGGAGTTGACGATGATGTCGACCACATCCATGCCCTTGACCACTTTGGCGAACACGGCGTAACCGGCATCGCGGCCCGGATCCAGGAAGGCATTGTCGGCGACGTTGATGAAGAACTGGCTGGTGGCCGAGTTCGGGTCATTGGTGCGCGCCATCGACAAGGTCCCCCGCACGTTATGCAGGCCATTGCTGGCTTCGTTCTTGATCGGCGCTTCGGTCGGTTTTTGCGACATTTGTGCAGTGAACCCGCCGCCCTGGACCATGAAGCCCGGGATCACGCGGTGGAAGATCGTATTGGTATAGAAACCCTTGTCGACATAGGCAAGGAAGTTCTTGGTGCTGATGGGTGCCTTGACCGGGTCCAGTTCGATTTCGATGTCACCGTTGGTGGTGGAGATCAATACGTGGGGCGCCTTGGCAGGTTCGGCGGCCATCAGGTTGGCAGCGAACAGAACGGAACCGGCAAAGAAGGCGATTTTTTTCAGCATGGGTCAGTGATCCTGGGTAGTGGTTTCGACGGTCTTTAGAAAATCGAGCAAGGTCGCGTTAAAGACTTCGGGTTGATCCAAGGGCGTGGCATGGCGGGAATCTTCAATGACGACCAGCCGCGCATCGGGCAGCAGTTTTACATAGATTTCTTTCTGCGCCACGGGGGTGTAGTCGTGGTCGGCGCTGATGACCAGGGTTGGACAGGTAATCTTCGAAAGTTGTTCCTGCACGCCCCAGCCCACAATCGCGTCGAAGCTGGCGAGATAAGCACGTTTGTCGTTCTTTGCCCAGCGTTCGGCCATCTTGCGCCGCAGGTCGGCTTGCGCAGGTTTGGGGAACAGCCGCTCGCCCAGGGCCTTGCCGATGGTGCTCAGGCTGAGCACGCGGGCCAGGGTCCGGCGCTTGGCCCACTGCCAATAGTCACCTGCGCTGCGCACCTTGACCTCGGGCGCGCTGTTGACGATGCACAGGCTCTTGACCCGCGTGGGTTCATCTACGGCCAGTTGGAAGGCAATCATGCCGCCCATGGATAACCCCACTACATGGGCCGCAGGCAGGCCCAGGTGGTCGATCAGGGCAATCAGATCGAAGGTGAACCCCTGGATGCTGTAGCGCTCGCGGGGGCTGTCGGAGCGGCCATGGCCGCGCACGTCGACCACGATCAGGCGATAGTGCCGGGCGAGTACCGGCACTTGCAGCTCCCAATCCTGGCTGCTTGAGCCCAGGCCATGGATCAGGATCAGCGGGTTGCCGTGGCCGTATTCCTCGTAATGCAGGCTGCAGCCTTCATGCTCGAACCAGGCCATGGATGAACTCCGTTTCAGGCTTGCAGGGGCGCGGCAAAGGGCGCGTCCAGGGGAGCGGTGTCAAAGGTGCGCAGCAGTTCCACGAGGATCTGCGTCGCCGGCCCCAGGGGTTTATCTTTGTTTGAATACAGGTAGAACGTCGGGTGGCGGCTGCCGCCCTGTGCCAAAGGCAGCTGCTTGAGCACGCCTTCGTTCAGTTCGCGCTCGACCATGTGCCGGGGCAGCCAGGCAAAACCCAGGCCGCTGCTGACGAAGGCTGCGGCGGTGGCCAGGCTGCCGACGGTCCAGCGCTGTTCGGCGCCGAGCCAGCCGACATCCCGCGGTTGCTGGCGGCCGGAGTCGCGGATCACCACTTGCATCTGGCTTTCCAGGTCCTGGAAGCTGAGTTCGCGGCCCATGCGGTGCAAGGCGTGTTCGGGATGGGCGACGGCAATGAATTCTACCGCGCTCATTTCCGTGCCCAGGTAACCGGGGATACTGAAGCCGCAAATCGCCAAGTCGGCCACACCTTCCATGAGCAGCTCTTCAACCCCCGACAGTACTTCTTCGCGCAGGCGCACGCGGCAACCGCGGCTTTGGGGCATAAACGCGGTGAGGGCGCGCACCAGGCGCGCATTGGGATAGGCAGCGTCCACCACCAGGCGCACTTCAGCTTCCCAGCCCTGTTCCATATGGTGGGCGAGATCTTCCAACTGGCTGGCGTTCTTCACCAACTGGCGGGAACGGCGCAGCAGCACTTCGCCGGCCTCGGTAAGCACCGCCTTGCGCCCGTCGATGCGCAGCAGCGGCACACCCAGTTGGTCCTGCATACGGGCCACGGTGTAGCTCACCGAGGACTGTGAACGGTGCAGCGCTTCTGCGGCCTGGGCGAAGCCGCCGTGGTCGACCACGGCTTGCAACGTGCGCCATTGATCGAGGGTAACGCGGGGCGCTTTCAAGATGAGCTCCTCTTGTCCTAAGCTGGCGGTCCTTATTGGAGACTGCCGAATGAGAAAATTCTGTTGTGTGTTGCTGGCGCTGCTGCCGATGAGCGCGTTTGCCTACCCCATCGACGTGACTAAAAAGATCAACGGCGTAAGCGTGGACTACACCGCATCCGATGTGGACGCCGACATCAGTTCGATCCAGTTGAGTAACTACGGCACCAACGATGCGTTGTGTTCGGTAATCTTCACCAACGGCCCGGAATCGCCGCGCCGTCGCACTGTGACCGTACCCGCCGGCAAAAGCACCAACACCACGGCCAAGTTCAACCGCGCGATTATCAAAATGCGTATTGCCTTGGACTGCGCTCCAAAATAAAGCAGCGGAGCATGCCAGACAGGAATACTCCGCTTAACAACAAATTTCTAGATGGGTTATAGCAGTTTTTTGCGCTTTTTTATCGAATAGGCCCTGGTTAACCTTCGCTCCATCGACTTACAGCAATTACCGATGGAGCCTACCAAGCCATGTCCAATGTCCTGATCATCGAAAGCAGTGCACGCCAGCAGGATTCAATCTCCCACCAGCTCACCCAACAGTTCATCGGCCAATGGCAAGCAGCCCATCCGGCGGATCGCATCACCCTGCGTGACGTGGCGCGCAATCCCGTTCCCCACTTGGACGCCAACCTGCTGGGTGGGTGGATGAAACCCGCCGAGCAGCGCAACGACGATGAACAGGTGTCCCTGGACCGTTCCAATGAATTGACTGACGAGCTGCTGGCTGCCGATGTATTGGTGATGGCTGCGCCGATGTACAACTTTTCCATCCCCAGCACCCTTAAAGCCTGGCTGGATCATGTGTTGCGGGCCGGTGTGACTTTCAAGTACACCGCCACCGGGCCACAGGGTTTGTTGACCGGCAAGCGTGCCATCGTACTCACTGCTCGTGGCGGCATTCACGCCGGCGCCACCTCGGATCACCAGGAGCCGTACCTGCGCCAGGTCATGGCTTTTATCGGCATCCACGACGTGACCTTCATTCACGCCGAAGGGGTGAACCTGGGGGCGGGCTTCCAGGAGAAGGGCGTCAATCAGGCTAAAGCACTGTTGGCGCAGGTTGCTTGAAGCGTTAATCGCCAGATAATCCCGCGCTGTTTATATAGCCCCACGCAAACCCTTCAAGTACGCGTATCGAACCTCCCTTTGCACTTGTAGCTCCTGAGTGCTCCTGCCCGACTGCCGCTTCAGCGAGGTCGGGTTTTTTTTGCGCCGAGTTTCTTCAAACCGCGAAAAGCTTTAATGTCGCGACCATTCGAAATGAGGCGCGCATGGGCTATCTACTGGTTGTCACCCTGATTCAGGCATTTTCCTTCAGCTTGATCGGCGAATACCTCGCCGGTCACGTCGACAGCTACTTTGCGGTGCTGGTGCGCGTGCTGCTGGCGGGGCTGATTTTTATCCCGCTGACCCGCTGGCGCTCGGTGGAGCCGGCGTTCATGCGCGGCATGCTGGTGATCGGTGCATTGCAGTTCGGTGTGACCTATGTGTGCCTGTACCTGAGCTTTCGCGTGCTGACGGTGCCGGAAGTGCTGCTGTTCACCATCCTCACTCCGTTGCACGTGACCCTGATCGAAGACGCGCTTAATCGCCGTTTCAACCCTTGGGCGCTGGTCGCAGCCTTGGTGGCGGTGAGCGGTGCGGCAGTGATTCGTTTTGATCAGATCACGCCCCACTTCCTGATGGGGTTCTTGCTGTTGCAGCTGGCCAACTTCACCTATGCGGCCGGGCAAGTCATGTACAAGCACCTGGTGGCGCGTTATCCGAGTGACCAACCGCATTTCCGGCGTTTCGGTTATTTCTACCTGGGCGCCCTGCTGGTGGTGTTGCCCGCATTCCTGCTGTTCGGCAAGGCTGATTTCCTGCCGCAAGCGTCGCTGCAATGGGGCGTGCTGGTGTTCCTGGGAGTGGTCAGCACCGCGCTGGGAATGTACTGGTGGAACAAGGGCGCCTGCCTGGTCAATGGCGGCACCCTGGCGGTGATGAACAACTTGCATGTGCCGGTGGGGCTGCTGCTGAACCTGCTGATCTGGAACCAGCACGAGCCGCTGGGTCGTTTGGCCTTGGGCGGCCTGGTGATTCTGGCGGCGGTGTGGATCAGCCGGCTGGGTGTGCGTCAGGCGGTATCGTCTCCTTTATCGTGATCACGACTTTGCCTTTGGCCCGGCCTTGTTCGACATAACTCAAGGCCTCGGCCGTCGACTCGAAAGGGAAGGTACGGTCGATCACCGGCTTGATAATGCCGGACTCAACCAGCGCGGTGAGTTCATCCAGTTGGGCACCGCTGGCGCGCATGAAGACGAAGTCATAACGGACGTTTTTTCTGCGCGCTTTGCGGCGAATGCCACTGCTCAAGACACCCATGACCAAGCCCAATCCCCACGACAGGTTTTGCTCGCGAGCGAATGCCGGCGTCGGTGGCCCTGAGATGGAGATGAGCTGGCCGCCCGGCTTGAGAATGTCGAGTGACTTTGCCAGCGCATCCGGGCCGAGGCTGTTCATGACCACGTCGTAGTCTTTGAGTACGGTTTCGAAGTCTTGCTGCTTGTAGTCGATCACCACATCCGCGCCCAGCGCCTTGACCCACTCGACGTTGGCGGTACTGGTGGTCGTGGCGACAAAAGCGCCCAAATGCCTGGCGAGCTGGATGGCGATACTGCCGACACCACCGGAGCCGGCGTGAATGAAGACCTTCTGGCCTTTTTTCAGCCTCGCCGTTTCAACCAACACCTGCCACGCCGTCAGCGCGACCAGGGGCAGGGAGGCGGCTTGCTCCATCGTGATGTTTGCAGGTTTGCGTGCCACTGCGTCTTCGCATGCCGCAATCAGCTCGGCGAACGTGCCGATGCGCTGCTGGGGAGGGCGAGCATAGACTTCGTCACCTGGCTTGAAGCGTCGTACCGCCGACCCCACGCTGAGCACCACACCGGCCAAGTCATTGCCCAGTGTCAACGGCAACGCATACGGCAGGATCAGTTTGAATTCGCCTTTGGCGATTTTTGCATCCAGCACATTGACGCTGCTGGCATGCACTTGAACCAGCACGTCATGTTCACCCACCGCAGGTGCCGGGACTTCGGTGATGCGGCCTGTGTGCTTGCCGTAACGCTCGATTGAAAATGCCTTCATGGTTCAACGCTCATGGCTTGGACGGGAAGGGCAGGCGCCTATGCATCGCAGTAGCACAGCACGCCTGCAAAAGGGTTGATCAGGCTTTGACCAAGTAGCGTTCGGCTACCTCGGACTGCTTGATCTGCGCCAGCAAGCCTTGTCGCGCTGCCTGCAAGGCATCCCAGCGTGCGCCATCCTGCAACGGCGGGATAGTCACGGGCTCGCGCTGGTCAAAGCCGATCAGCGCCGCATCGACCAGGTCACCTACCTCCATCACGTCTGTGAGGGTATTGATGTCAATGCCAGCCCGCTCCCAGATCTCGGTACGCGTGGCCGCCGGCAGCACGGCTTGTACGTAGACGCCTTTGGGAGCCAGCTCAAGGCTCATACCCTGGGACAGGAACAGTACGAACGCCTTGGTGGCGCCATACACCGTCATGCCGAACTCCGGCGCCAGGCCCACTACCGAGCCTATGTTGATGATAGCGCCGTCACCTGCCGCCGCCAGGCGCGGGGCAATGGCACTGGCAAGTCGCACCAGCGCCGTGGTGTTGAGCGCAACCAACTGAGCGACGCTGTCGCTGGACTGTTCAATAAAGCTGCCGGACTGCGCGGCCCCGGCATTATTCACCAGCGTGCCAATGCTGGCGTCCTCGCGCAGGCGCGCTTCAACCGCTGCCAGGTCAGCGCTTTGAGTCAGGTCGGCGGGGAGGATGTCAATGGTGATGGCGTGCTGTTGGCGCAGGCGGGCGGCGAGCGCTTCCAGGCGCTGGATGTCACGGGCGACCAATACAAGATTGTGGCCGCGCTGGGCAAAACGCTCGGCGTAGGCGGCGCCAATGCCGGTCGAGGCGCCAGTGATGAGAACGGTAGTGGAAGTGCTCATGGTGTGATGCTCTGTGGATGCGATGAGGTTTTATGATGTCGATCATAATCAAAGCTGTCAACGGTTTTGATTACGATCAACATCATAGTAAGATGTTTGTATCGCAAGGCAGCAGGAGCGCAAAAAATGAAGATCACCAAGACGCAATCACAGAGCAATCGAGCGCATATCGTCGCGACGGCTTCCGAGCTGTTTCGTGAACGCGGTTTCGATGGTGTGGGTGTGGCCGAACTGATGGCTGCCGCCGGTTTCACCCAGGGCGGCTTCTACAAGCATTTCGGCTCCAAGGCGGATTTGATGGCGGAAGCGGCCGCCAACAGCCTGGCGCAGTCGCTTGCCGACAGCGCACACCTGGAGGTGGAGCAGTTTTTCGAGGTGTACCTGTCCAGGCAGCACCGCGACCACCGCGGCGGCGGATGCACCTTGGCGGCGTTGTGTGCAGATGCTGCGCGTCAATCGGACACGCTCAAGGAGACCTTCGCCAACGGGTTGGAAAACACGCTGCAGGCCCTGGAGGCAAAGTTCAACGCGGCGCAGGACGAACCACAGGAAGACGTGCGCGCGAAAATGCTCAACAGGATGGCCCACGCCATCGGTGCCATCATGTTGTCGCGGGCGTGCCCGGATGATTCCGCCCTGGCCGATGAAGTGCTTGAGGTGTGCCGCAAGGAGATTACGACATCACTGCCGTAATCTCGTTCGGATCACATTACGCCGTTTCGACGTTGGACACCTGGGTGGCTCCGGCCAAGGCGGGCAATACGCCTGCGCGCAGGTCATTGCCGCTCGGTTGCTGATACAGGCTCAACCCGAACTCCGGCAACACCGCCAACAGATAATCAAAGATATCCCCCTGGATCCGCTCGTAATCCGCCCACGCTGTGGTACGGGTAAAGCAGTAGATCTCCAGCGGCACGCCTTGGGCGGTGGTTTGCATCTGGCGCACCATGCAGGTCATGTTCGGCTGGATGTCCGGGTGGCTTTGCAGGTAGGCCAAGGCATAGGCGCGGAAGGTGCCGAGGTTGGTCATGCGCCGGCGGTTGGCCGAGAGTTGCGCGCTGTGGCCCTGGGCTTCGTTCCAGGCCTTGAGCTCGGCCTGCTTGCGTCCGATGTAGCCGGTGAGCAGGTGCACCTGGGTCATGCGCACTTCTTCGTCATCGCGTAAAAAGCGTACGCCGCTGGCGTCGATATACAGGCTGCGCTTGATGCGCCGCCCACCAGAAGCCTGCATGCCTCGCCAGTTCTTGAACGACTCGGACATCAGGCGCCAGGTGGGGATGGAGACGATGGTCTTGTCGAAATTCTGCACCTTGACCGTGTGCAGGGTGATATCCACTACATCACCGTCGGCGCCGACCTGGGGCATTTCGATCCAGTCGCCGACCCGCAGCATGTCGTTGCTGGTCAACTGCACACTGGCGACGAACGACAGCAGAGTGTCCTTGTACACCAACAGGATCACCGCCGACATGGCACCCAGGCCTGACAGCAACAGCAGCGGCGAACGGTCGATCAGGGTGGCGACGATGATGATCGCGCCAAACACGAACAACACCATCTTCGCCAATTGTACATAGCCCTTGATCGAGCGGGTGCGCGCGTGTTCGGTGCGGGCGTAGATGTCCAGCAGGGCATTGAGCAGCGCGCTCATGGCCAGCACCAGGAACAGAATGGTGATCGCCAGGGCCACATTGCCGATAAACAGGATGGCGGTCTTGCTCAGGCCCGGCACCAGGTACAGGCCGAACTGAATCACCAGGGACGGCGTCATCTGCGCCAGGCGATGGAAGACCTTGTTGTGCAGCAGGTCGTTGAGCCAGTGCAGGGCCGGCTGCCGACCCAGTAACTTGATGGCGTGGATGATCAGGTAGCGCGCTACCCGTCCGAGCAGCAGGGCCACCACCAGCAACACCAGCAAGCCGAGGCCGGCGTGCAGCAGCGGATGTTCATCGAGGGTGCCCCAGAGGTCCTGGGCGTTGAGCCAGAGCTGTTTGATATCCATGAATGAAACCGATTCTTCTGTAAGGCGAGACGGGGGGATTAGAGCATTTAAGTGCAACAAAGTTGACGTTCTAGACAAATGCGCTGACAAAAAAGCAGCTGATTAGCACCGTTCGCGTAAAGAAACTCGGTTTGGACGCGCGAAACCGGTAACCTATACCGCTGATATTTTGTATTTCTTCGAGGTAGCACCCGTGTTTTCCCAATTCGCCCTGCACGAACGCCTGCTCAAAGCCGTGGCCGAGCTTAAATTTGTCGAGCCTACGCCTGTGCAAGCAGCGGCCATCCCGCTCGCGCTCCAGGGGCGTGACCTGCGGGTGACGGCTCAAACCGGCAGCGGCAAGACCGCTGCTTTTGTCTTGCCGATCCTGCACCGCCTGATCGGCCCGGCCAAAGTCCGTGTGAGCATCAAGACCTTGATCCTGCTGCCGACCCGCGAGTTGGCCCAGCAGACCTTGAAGGAAGTGGAGCGTTTCTCGCAGTTCACCTTCATCAAGTCCGGCCTGATCACCGGTGGCGAAGACTTCAAGGTCCAGGCCGCCATGCTGCGCAAGGTGCCGGACATCCTGATCGGCACTCCGGGGCGCATGATCGAGCAACTCAATGCCGGTAACCTTGATCTCAAGGAAGTCGAAGTGCTGGTGCTCGACGAAGCCGACCGCATGCTCGACATGGGCTTCGCCGATGACGTGCAGCGCCTGGTGGCCGAGTGCGTCAATCGCCAGCAGACCATGCTGTTCTCTGCTACCACTGGCGGTTCGACCCTGCGCGACATGGTCGCCAAGGTCCTGAACAACCCTGAGCACCTGCAGGTCAACAACGTCAGCGATCTCAACGCGACCACGCGCCAGCAGATCGTCACCGCCGACCACAACGTGCACAAAGAGCAGATCCTCAACTGGCTGTTGGCCAACGAGACCTACCAGAAGGCCATCGTGTTTACCAACACCCGGGCCGCGGCTGACCGCATCTACGGTCGCCTGGTTGCGCAGGACTACAAGGCGTTCGTGCTGCACGGCGAGAAAGACCAGAAGGACCGCAAGTTGGCCATCGACCGCCTCAAGGCTGGCGGCGTGAAGATTCTGGTGGCCACCGACGTCGCCGCCCGCGGCCTGGACGTGGACGGCCTGGACATGGTGATCAACTTCGACATGCCCCGCAGCGGCGACGAATACGTACACCGTATTGGCCGAACCGGACGTGCCGGCAACGACGGCCTGGCGATCTCGCTGATCTGCCACGGCGACTGGAACCTGATGTCGAGCATCGAGCGCTACCTCAAGCAGTCGTTCGAGCGCCGCACCATCAAGGAAGTCAAAGGCACCTACACCGGGCCGAAGAAGGTCAAGGCGTCGGGCAAGGCCGTTGGCGTGAAGAAGAAAAAGACCGATGCCAAGGGTGACAAGAAAAAGGCCGGCGCCAAATCGCCGACCAAGCGCAAGATCGCCAACCGGCCGAAGACCGACAACCTGTCGCTGGTCAGCAAGGACGGCATGGCGCCGCTCAAGCGCCGCAAGCCAGAAGCACCGGCTGCCGAATAAGCAGTTGGGCAAAAAAACCGGACAATGTCCGGTTTTTTTATGCCTCGATCGCTCCCACCCTCTGCGTGGGAATGCCGCCTGGGACGCGCTACGTCCCGCTTTACTCAGCTTTTGGCCTTGGCGGCAGCTTCTTTCAGTTCCTTGAGACGGGCATCAATCAACTGGCACTTGTCGGGAAACTCCGCGCTCTCAGTATCCAGATCCATTTTCTGCAACTCGTCATTCATCTCCTTGGCCTTGGTTGGGTTCTGCTCGGTGAGCTTGGTCACTTCCTTGGCCAGCTCTTCGCGCTTGGCCGTGGCCTCGTCGAGCGTACAAGCCCAAGCGGGCAGGGCGGCAAGCAACGTAGCGGCGATGGCCAGGTTTCTAAGGGTTTTCATGGTCGGACCTCCTTGGCGGTATAGGCAGTTGAGGCGGCGAACGTCTGGAAAGTTCAGAGAAATGACGCCCGTCTATCCGGGTGAACGGCCAGTGCCCGCACGTGTCACTACCTATGACGGGCTAATTTTCCATCGGCCTGCAGGAGGAATCAGGATGACGACTTACAACTGGGATCTGATCGAACGTCTGCTGCATGAAGTGCAGAACGGCGAGGGCAGCTTTGCCCCGCGTAAATACGCCGAGCAGGAAGCCGCTGATAAAGCGACGGCTGGCGAGGACACCGGGAATCTGGATGCGCTGAAAAAGACTGCTGCGGACTACGAGGCGCTGCTGTTCAAGCGCGGGTTCATTGAGTCGCGCCCCGAAGAAGAGGGCGGCAACGGTGAGAACTTCATCTTGACCCCACGGGGTGCAAGCCTGCTGGCGTTGATCGACAGTTCGATTCCTGGCAATGAGCATCCCCGGCACGTAATGGACGAGCAGGAGGACGCGCTGGATGAGGCGACCTTTGAGCGGGTCGCTTCCGAGGCTGCGATTGCCGGCGGCGCTATATAGTCCCTGAATCAAATGTGGGCGGGAGCCATGCTCCCATCCCTATTGATTTGCACCGGCCTTGAGGCATTTGAGGGCTTTGAAATCGCTCCGTACGCCGTCGATTTTTTGCTTCAGCTTCTGCCGCTGTTGCACCGTGCTCTCAGCCATCAGGTCCACGATCAGGCTGCGCGCTGCCGCTTCGGTCTGAGCATAGGCAGCACGGTATTCAGGCGTCCATAGGCTCTCCCTGTCCACCAGCAAACGTTGCATCTTCTGCGGAAAGTCGGCGTCGTGGCGGTGCTCGACGGCCTCGATAAACTGCGCCTGCCAATGGGCGCGGTTGCCGATCCACGCCTGGTTCTGTTCACCCAGGGCGATGGACCAGGCCGTTACGCGGTGTTGCTGGCTGGCGCTCAGCGGACCAATCCAGGCGTCCAGGCGCTTGCTCATACGCTTGGCGCGCTCCTTGATCTGCTGGGCCAGCGGTGGCTTGAGGTATTCGTCCTGGCGTTTGCGCAGATCCTTGGCAAGGGCGCCGCTCATGTCCTTGACCTGTTGATCATCCAGACCCTGCAGCAACTGCACGGCGGACGGGGTTACCTCCCGTGCGATCTCGGCAATCGCCTGCTTGGCTTCGACGGTTCGGGTTTGCAGCGCGGCGTCAGTGATTTGGTGGCTGTCGACCATTTGCTGCAGGCGGTCCAGCCAGTCCAGGTAACCCGGCAATTGTGTGGTGCAATGCCAGGCCAAGTGTTCCTTGAGGGTGTCGTTGAACCAGCTCTTTTGCCCGGCGTTCATGTCCAGGTAGTCGTTGAGGGTCCAAGGGATGATCACGTCGAGATTACGGTAAGCCAGGCCCACGCGATTGCACCCGGCGAGCACCAGGCTCATGGTCAGCAGTACCATCAGGAGTTTGAGCCGGCGCAACATGGGCGAGTCCTTGCACGGATGGGGTTGATGCATGTGAACCTGCGCGGGGTGCGACAGTTCAGCCCATCAATAAAACGGCCGGACAGCCTTCAAGGTCAACAGGCCGTCACATTGCGAATTGTGTCCGGAGTAGGCCGAGCAGTCACCGCCGCTGAGGCTGGAATCGCTGTAGATCAGGTCCAGGTCAATGCCTTTCCACGCCCGGGAAAATTGCACCGACCAATCGCTGAAACTGCTGATGGCGCCGTTTTCCACCGAGACCGGTGTGCCCAATTGGTGGGTGGTGTATTTCATGCTGACGCCGATACCGAAAGGCTGGGTGCCGCCGAGGTCGGCAAACAGGGTGCTGTCCTGGCGGTCGGGGTCGTTGCTGAAAGACACGCCAAAGCGGTTACCCAACAGATTCAGGCCGCCGTAGACCTCCTGGCTGTCGAGGGGGCTGACCTTGGGGTAGCTATAGTGAATCAAGCCCACTTCATAGCCCAGGGTCTGGTCGAAAGGGCGTTTGAAACCCAGGTAGGAGTCGACTTCTAGATTGTTGGCTGAGGAAAGGCCCATGTTCGGTGAAAACTGGCCGAAATACAGACCGCTGTCGTGGCTCAAGTCCAGGCCGCCGTGGAACGAGTCGCTACCAGGGGAGGTCGGCTTGACCAGGCCCTGGGCCATGCTCCGGCTGGGGGTGGTGCCCAATTTCAGGTCGAAGTCACCCAGTTCGCGCTGGAAAATCTGCGCTTCGGCCAATGGGCTGGCGACCAGGATACTGACCAGGAAAATGCAGCGTTTAAGCATGCTTCACTCCATGAAAAGCGAGGAGCAGTGACGGATGGGTTCGAGCAGATGCCCGTGCTAGACGTGTGCAAGGATACCGGCGAATGCCAGGTGTAGAGACCCGTTCGTCGATTAGCTTGATATTGGATGCGGTGCAGGGGTGTTTCAAACTCTAGTCCTAGCGCCTTGAGGGCAAGACGCTTAGGGACCAGATGCAGTGCGCAGGTATTACTTCTTGCCCAGGCTGATCTGCTTGGACGGGCCGAAAGTCTGGCCGCTCACGCCCTTGGCAATTTGCTGGATTTCGCCACCGGACTTGAGGAACGCAGCAATCTGGCTGTTGATCGATTCGCTGGTTTCAACGGCGGGAGCTGGCTTTGCTTTGCTGTTGGATGCTTTTACGCGCATGGCGGCCACTAACCTGTAGAAAATTAACTTGGCCAGGCATCGTACAGGAAATACTTGACAATTGCTTGGCAAATATCCCCGGGGAATAAGTGCCAGGTTTGGAAATAACTGCAGTTTGTCGATCAAATAAAGCGCTAACTTACTGTTTTAGCTCGAAACCACTGGGCGGGCCAGGGTTGATGACAGGGCAAAATTCAACCGATTGATCAGACGAGTGGAGCGATGCCAGTGGAACGCCATGCCAGCCCGTGATTTTTCAGGCCTGCGCGCGTGCAGGGCGCAACTCGGGTAGAATGCCGCCCACGCAATGAGGGTATTGGAAATGGCTTTAGTCGGGCGCTACAACAGCTTGCAAGTGGTCAAGCACACTAACTTCGGTTTGTACCTTGATGGTGCGCAAGATGGGGAAATCCTCTTGCCTAATCGGTATATCCCTAAAGATATTCCCAGTGAAGATGAAGACTGGCTTAACGTTTTCATTTATCTGGACAGCGATGACAAACTTATCGCCACCACCGAAAAACCCAAAGTTCAAGTCGGCGAATTTGCCAGTTTGAAAGTTGTGGAGGTCAACAGCATCGGTGTATTCCTCGATTGGGGTTTGCCAAAGGATCTGCTGCTGCCGTATTCGGAAGAAAAACGCCAATTGACCGCGGGTGAGTATTGCGTGGTGCACGTCTACCTCGACAAGCACACCAAGCGCATCACCGCCACCGCACGTCTTGACCGCTATCTGGACAAGACGCCAGCCAACTACCAGGTGGGCCAGGAAGTCGACCTGCTGGTGGCCGAAGCCACGGACATGGGCTTCAAGGCGATCATCAACAACAAGCACTGGGGCCTGATCCACAAGAACGAAGTGTTCAAGTTCCTGCGCCCGGGCAAGGAAGAAAAAGGTTTTATCAAGGAGATCCGCGCCGATGGCAACATCAGCCTGAGCCTGCAACCGGTCGGCCAGGAAGCGGCCTCCAGCCTGAACTCCAAGATCCTCGCCAAGTTGCGCGACAACAATGGCACGCTGCCGGTCAGCGATAAAAGCGATCCGGCCGTGATCAGCAATTTGTTCGGCGTAAGCAAGGGCAACTTCAAGAAGGCTATTGGTGCGCTCTACAAGCAGGGCCAGATTGTGATTCATGCCGATCGCATTGAACTAAGCTGAGTGTGCCTGGCTCTTTGTAGGAGCGAGCTTGCTCGCGAAAATATTCCAGGCGCAGCGTGGCGTCGGATGTACGTTTTTCGCGAGTAAGCTCGCTCCTGCAAAGGCTTGTGTCATGTCCAAGAGAACGCTCTTCGCCTACCTCGGCACCCTGCTCGCCTTTCTCATCCTTGACGGCCTATGGCTCGGCGTCCTGATGGGGCCCACCTACAAATCCCTGCTCGGCCCGCTGATGCTTGATCAGCCGCGTCTGTTGCCGGCGGTATTGTTCTATCTGCTGTATGTGCTCGGTTGTGTGGTGCTGGTGATCTTGCCCAGCGCAAGCTGGCAACGCGCTGCGCGTTTGGGCGCCCTGCTTGGCCTGGTGGCCTATGGCACTTATGACCTGAGCAACTGGGCCACGCTTGAAGGCTGGTCAGCCGGGCTGGCGGTGATGGACATGGCGTGGGGCACCTGCCTCACCGCGATGTGTTGCACCGTCGGCCATCTGTGTGCACATCGGCTGCGTCGGTAATCGACGGTTGATCAAGACTGAGCCCGCCAATAACAAACCGACACCGGCGATGACCAGCGCCGGTTGCAGGCCTCCACTGAGGTGGCTGCTCACCGACGCCAGCAGCGGCCCGCTCAGTTGACCGATGGCAAAGCTGGCGGTCAACAGTCCGGTGCTGCGTTGGTAGCCGTGGGGCGCGACTTCCCGCAAGCGTGCCATCACCAATTGCATGCAGGCCAGGAATGGCGCGCCGCACAGCAATACACCGAGCGCCAGGCCCCAACTATTGCCGAGCAGGCAGGCAAACACGCCTACTGCTTGCAGCCAAAAGGTCGCTATCAGCCAGTGGCGTGTGGTGTGCGGGGCCTTGCGGCGCAAGCTTGCCACCCCCACACCCAGCGCGGCCGCCAGGCCAAAGCAGGGCCAGAACAGATCGGCCTGCCAGGCGCCTTTGAACTGTGCGCTGGCCATCTGTGAGAGAAAGGTCGCCGGGATGATGTAGCCCAGGCCGAATAAAAAGTAGATCCAGCACAGGTGCGCGATGCTGCCGTTATTACCAGTGCTGTTGGCCTGTGCAGGTGCGAGGGTCGGCTTTGGTAAAAACGGCAGGATCGCCAACAGCATCAGCAACGCCACCACGCCGTAGATCAACCACAGCGTGGCAGAACTTTGCCCCGTCAGGTTCGAGCCCAGCGCCAGCAAACCTGTCAGTAAGATCCCCAGCCCAGGCCCTGCAAAGATCAACGCGCCCAGGCGTGGTCTTCCGGCGGCAATCGCCAGCGGTTGGCTCAAACTGGTGATCATCACCAACACCCAGGCGCTTGCCACGCCGGTGCCGAAGCGCAACAGCAAGTGTGGCCAGAACCCGTTGGCCCAGTACGACGCCAGGGTCAGCAATACGCAGAGCCATAGCCCGCCGTAGAGGCGCCCGCGTATATGCTGATGGCTGCGGGCAAAGATCGAGTCCACCGCGCCCACGAAGTAGCCCAAGTAGTTGGCCGCTGCGATCAGTCCGGCGCCGGTCAGGTCGATCTGACCTTCGCTGAGCAAATGTGGCATTTGTGGGGTAAGGGCGAAGCGGCCAATACCCATGGCCATCATCAGTGCGATGAAACTGGCGAGTAAACGAATCAGCGGTGACATGCTCAGGGTTCCTGCAAAAAAGCGAATGACTTGCAGGCTAAGACGGATTGACTTTCTGTAAAAATGAATAATAGTGAGTAACTTGTTCAGTTTTGGAGAAAGGTATGGAGTTCAGTCAATTGCGGATTTTCCAGGCCGTGGCCGAAGAGGGCTCCATTACCCGTGCGGCTGAGCGTCTGCACCGCGTGCCTTCGAATCTCTCGACCCGGCTCAAGCAGATGGAGGAACAGCTCGGCGTCGAGCTGTTCGTTCGCGAACGCCAGCGTTTGCAGCTTTCTCCTGCGGGCAAGGTGCTGTTGGACTACAGCACTCGGCTGCTGGCGCTGCATGACGAAGCCCACGGCGCCGTACAAGGCGGGCAACCGGCCGGTGACTTTGTGTTGGGCAGCATGTACAGCACCGCGGCAGTCCACTTGCCGAAACTGTTGGCGCGTTACCACAAGACTTATCCCATGGTGAACCTGCAAGTGCAGTCGGCGCCCAGCGGGGAATTGCTGGAAGGTTTGATCACTGGTCGTCTGGACGCTGCCTTTGTAGACGGTCCGCTGACGATCGCCAGCTTGGATGGTGTGCCGCTGTGCGAAGAGCGCCTGGTGCTGATTTGCGAGGCTGATCACCCGCCGGTGCGCGGCCCACAGGATGTGGCTGGCCGTTCGGTGTTCACTTTCCGACGCAGCTGCGCCTACCGTAACCGCCTGGAAACCTGGTTTTCCCACGATCGCGTCGCCATGGGGCGGGCGATCGAGATCGAGTCCTACCAAGGCATGCTCGCTTGCGTGATCGCCGGTTCCGGCGTGGCGTTGATGTCCGAATCCATGCTCGACAGCCTGCCAGGCAAGGACAGCGTGTCCGTTCATCCGCTGAGTGGGCCTTTTGCCACTGCAACCACCTGGCTGATGTGGCGAAAGGGTATGCTCGGATCTAACCTCAATGCATGGATCGACCTGCAGCAAGAGGGTAGGGCCGAGTTTTTGCCAGATACCCGTGCGATTGCTTGAACGATCCGTCAGGATTCGGATCAATCCAGTAATAGTTCGTTGTGGTTTCGTTCAAGCAATACCTAGGACTTAGGGCTACTATCACTGTAGGAAACGGCGACAGAACTCACGCCGACCAGCACTACCCTCAAAGGGGGCAACCATGAAAGAGAAAATCCAGAACTGGCTCCATGACCTTGGCGTTGCGCTGGGCTTGATCGAGCCACCGCTGCAACCGGTGCCGATCCGTACGGATGATGAGCAGCGTCGGCCACGTCGCCGCTAATTACTCGCTCTCGCACTTGTTTGTTCAAGGCGAAAAAAACGGGCGCGACCTCCGACGTCGCGCCCGCTGAAGAAACACGCTAAATCCTTTTATAGCTCAAACCGTCCGAGCCGCCACTGTATCCGGTCGGCGCGACACTAAGCTCACCAGCACAAAACTCACCAGCGCGACCGCCAGGCTGTAGTAAATCGGCGTGTTTGCGTCCAGCCCATCCTTGAACATAAACACCAACGCGGTCACAAAGCCCAGGGTCATGGACGTGATCGCCCCGGAGGTCGTCGCACGTCTCCAGAAGATCGCGCCAATCAATGGCACCAACATTCCGCCTACCAGCAGGTTATAGGCCAGGGTCAGGGCGCTGATCACATCGTTCACCACCAGGGCGATACCCAATACGGCAACTCCGGTCAGCAGGGTGAACAAGCGGTTGATGCGCAAGCTCGATTGCTTGCCACCGCGCAGCCGTGGCAGCAGGTCTTCGGTCAGTACGGTGGAGGCGGCGAGCAAGCCGGCGCTGGCGGTGGACATCATCGCGGCCAGTGCGGCGGCGATAACCAGGCCACGGATGCCATCCGGCAACGAAGCTTTGACGATGGCGGCGAAGGCATTGTTGACGTTGTCCAGGTCTGGTATCAGCACATGGGCGGCCATGCCGATCAGCGCGCAGGCCAGGCCGTAGAGGATGCAGTAGAAACCTGCGAACGTGCCGGCGTACTGGGCGACCTTTTCATCACGGGCAGTGAACACCCGCTGCCAGATATCCTGGCCGATCAGGATGCCGAAGAAGTAGATCATGAAGTAGGTGATGATCGTGTCCCAGCCAATGGCGGTGAAGCTGAAGTTCGACGCTGGCAGCTTGGCCACCAGTTCGTCCCAGCCGCCGACGCGGTACAGGCAGATCGGCAGCAGGATGAACATCAGGCCGACGGTCTTGATCACGAATTGCACGATATCGGTGAGGGTCAGCGACCACATGCCGCCGATGGTCGAATACACCACCACCACACCGCCGCCTACCAGTACCGACACCCAGAACGGCAGGTCGAACAGCACTTGCAGCACAGTGCCGATGGCCAGGATCGAAGTCACCCCGATCATCAGCGCGTAGGCCAGCATGATCACCGCACTGGCCTGGCGCGCCATGGGGTTGTAGCGTTTTTCCAGGACCTGGGTGACGGTGAATATCTTCAACTTCAACAGCGGCTTGGCCAGGAACAGGTTCAGCGCAATGATCCCCGCACCCAGCGCGGCGCACAGCCAGAAACCGGAGATGCCGTGCACATAGCCCAGGCGCACGGTGCCGACGGTGGATGCACCACCGAGAACTGTGGCGGCCATGGTACCCATGTACAGCAACGGGCCGAGGTTACGGCCGGCCACCAGGTAGTCTTCGTGGGTCTTGGCGCGGCGCATGCCGTAGTAGCCGAGCACGAGCATGCCGGCGGCGTAGAGGAGTACGACGAATAAATCCAAAGCCATGGCGGTGATTCTCCGATTATATTTTTTATGGTCGATCAGGCGGCAGCCGGCTCCGTAAACACGCGAGCAAAAGTCAGGTATATCGAGGAGGGGGCTCTACGACCCCCTTGGTTGTCAGTGTGTAAAGACGGTTCTTGTTATTTTCATACCTCGCGTGCGCTCATCAGCGATGCGCCACGCCAGGCAGTACGCAAAGCATCTCGTACAGCAGGTTGGCGCCGAGCAGCGAGGTGTTGCCGGTGGTGTCGTAGGGCGGCGAAACTTCTACCAGGTCGCAACCAATCAGGTCGAGGCCCTGGCAACCGCGGATGATCTCGATGGCCTGGATGGTGGTTAGCCCACCGATTTCCGGGGTGCCGGTGCCGGGCGCCCAGGCGGGGTCGATGCCGTCGATGTCGAAGCTCAGGTACACCGGGCCGCCGCCGACTTTCTCGCGTACTTCGGCCATCAACGGCGCGAGGGAGTGGTGCCAGCATTCTTCGGCCTGCACCACTCGAAAGCCCTGTTTGCGGCTCCAGTTGAAGTCTTCGGCGGTGTAGCCCTGGGCACGCAGGCCGATCTGCACCACGCGGTCGCAATCGAGCAAGCCTTCTTCCACGGCACGGCGGAAGGTGGTGCCGTGGGCGATTTTCTCGCCGAACATATGGTCGTTGACGTCGGCATGGGCGTCGATGTGCACCAGCCCGACCTTGCCGTGTTTCTTGTGGATCGCCCGCAGGATCGGCAGGGTGATGGTGTGGTCGCCGCCCAGGGTCAGGGGGATCACATCGTGCTCAAGGATTTCATCGTAGGCCTCTTCGATGATGCGCACGGCGTCGAGCAGGTTGAAGGTGTTGATCGCCACGTCGCCGATATCGGCCACCGACAGCGAGTCGAACGGTGCAGCGCCGGTGGCCATGTTGTACGGACGGATCATCACCGACTCGGCACGGATCTCCCGTGGGCCGAAACGCGTACCGGCGCGCAATGAGGTGCCGATATCCAGGGGCACGCCAATAAAGGCGGCGTCCAGGCCCTTGGCCGTTTGCAGGTGAGGAAGACGCATCATGGTGGCGATGCCGGCGAAGCGCGGCATTTCGTTGCCGCCCAGTGGTTGGTGGAAAATCTTGTCCACGGGATTGCCTCATCGTTGTTTTGTTTATTAGTGGCCGATTCTGCGAAAAGCCTGGCGTAGGAAGAATCGGCTGGGGCAAATACTTAGTTCAGATTTTTCTAAACTAATGCGCACAGGTAGACTTCCATTTTCCCTCCACGCCTGGAGCCGACCATGGCCAACGCCTTGCCCGACCTGAAACTGCTGCGCATCTTCGTCAGCGTCGTGCGCTATCAGGGTTTCGCCAATGCACAGCACGAACTCAACCTGTCTACATCGGCCATCAGCACCTATATGAGCCAGCTGGAATCAGCCTTGGGCCTGGTGCTGTGCCATCGTGGTCGTGGTGGTTTCAGCCTGACCAGCAAGGGCGAGCTGTTTCATCAGGAAACCCTGCGCCTGCTGGGCGAACTGGAAGGCTTCGAACAATACGCCGCGGCGTTGAAAGGCGAGCTGCGCGGTACCCTCAAGCTCGGCGTGCTCGACTCCACCGTCAGCGACAAGGCCTTGCCCTTCGCCGAGGTGATCGGCGCCTACAGCCTGGAGCACCCGGCAGTGCACCTGCACCTGTCGGTGATGAGCCCCTATGAACTGCAACTGGGTGTACAGGACAACCGCCTGGACCTGGCCATCGGCGCGTTTTCCAATCGCATGAGCGGGCTGATCTACATGCCGCTGTACCGCGAACAGCACTGGCTGTATTGCAGCACCCGGCATCCGCTGTTCAATGAGCGGCGTATCCCTGAACAAGTGATCACCCAGCAGCGCATGGTCGGCCGTGGCTATTGGAGCCAGGCCGAGCTGGCGCGTCACGGCTTCAAGCACAGTGCCGCGACGGTGGAAAGTATGGAGGCTCAACTGATCCTGGTGCTGTCCGGCGCGTACATCGGCTACCTGCCCGAGCACTATGCCCAGGCGTGGGCCGACAAGGGCGACCTGCGTGTATTGCTGCCCGCCACGTTTGGCTACCAGGCACCGTTTTCGATGATCATGCGCCGTGGTCGCAGCCGTGAACCGCTGATCCAGACTTTCCGCGACTTGCTCAAGACCCAGCTCAACCAGGCCTGAAAACACATGTCCAGACCCCAATGCCCGCGCTGCCTGCGGCCGACCACTCACTGCCTCTGTGCGCTGATCCCCCACCTCGACAGCCGTACCCGCGTGTTGCTGCTGCAGCATCCGAGCGAGGTCAACCATGCGCTCAATACCGCACGGTTGGCGGCGTTGGGCTTGAATAATGCGCAGTTGCTGGTGGGCGAGGTGTTTGATGACCTGGCGACGTTATTGAGTGCGCCTGGGTATCAGGCGCGGCTGTTGTTTCCTGCCGATGATGCCCAGCCGTTGCAAGCCTATGCGCCCGATGACCAGCCGCTGTTGCTGGTGGTGCCCGATGGCACCTGGCGCAAGGCGCGCAAACTGCTGCATCTCAACCCGTTGCTGGCGGCGTTGCCGCGGGTGACATTGGCCAACGGCGGCGTCTCCCGGTATCGCTTGCGCAAGGCGCCGGGGCCTGGGGCCTTGTCGACGCTCGAAGCCATCGTGCAAGCGCTGCAGGTACTGGAGGCGCCGGTATCGTTCGAGCCGCTGCTCAAACCCTTTGAAGCGCTGATCGAAGGGCAGATTGCGGCGATGGGGGAAGAGGTTTTCTGGAGAAATCATTGCGGCGGACGGCAGGAGTAGCAGGTTCATCGAGGTGCGGCCATCGGGAGCAAGTCGAATCGTCGCACCGCCCCTCCCACATTCGACCGCATTCTCATGATGGAATGCGATCAACTGTGGGAGGGGGCTTGCTCCCGATGGCGTCCGAACAGTCGCCACTTTATTCGCTTATTCCTATAAGCCATAAGCACCACACTTTGCGTGATATGGCCCGCCGGCCTTTCCCGGTATGATGTTCGCCCCCGCAGTCTGGATTGCGAATACGCCATGACCTTGCAGTACCCAACAATCGCCGATTGCGTCGGCAATACGCCCCTGGTCCGCTTGCAACGCATGGCGGGTGAAACCAGCAATACCCTGTTGCTCAAGCTTGAAGGGAACAACCCGGCCGGCTCGGTCAAGGACCGCCCGGCGTTGTCGATGATCGCCCGCGCCGAGTTGCGTGGGCAGATCAAGCCCGGCGACACCCTGATTGAAGCCACCTCCGGTAACACCGGGATCGCCCTGGCCATGGCCGCCGCGATCAAAGGCTACAAGATGGTGCTGATCATGCCCGACAACGGCAGTGCCGAGCGCAAGGCAGCGATGACCGCCTATGGCGCCCAGCTTATTCTGGTGAGCCAGGAAGAAGGCATGGAAGGCGCCCGTGACCTCGCTGAGCGCATGGCCGCCGAAGGCCGTGGCGTGGTGCTGGATCAGTTCGCCAACGGTGACAACCCCGAGGCGCACTACACCAGCACCGGTCCGGAAATCTGGCGCCAGACCCAGGGCACCATCACTCACTTCGTCAGCTCCATGGGCACCACCGGTACCATCATGGGCAACTCGCGCTACCTCAAGGAGCAGAACCCGGCGATCCAGATCGTTGGCCTGCAACCGATGGAAGGCGCGGCCATCCCGGGCATCCGCCGCTGGCCCGAAGAATATTTGCCGAAGATCTACAACGCCACGCGGGTGGACCGCATTATCGACATGGCCCAGCGTGAAGCCGAAGACACCACACGCAGGCTGGCCCGTGAAGAGGGCATCTTCTGTGGCGTGTCCTCCGGTGGCGCCGTGGCCGGTATGTTGCGCTTGTCCAAAGAGGTGGAAAACGCGGTGATCGTCGCGATCATCTGTGACCGAGGCGACCGCTACCTGTCGACCGGCATTTTCGACGAACCCAACTGATGGCCAAGCACGAGAGAGGCCTGCGCTTCCAGCCGACGGGCGGCAGCCGGGCCCCACAGATTCCCGTAGGCAAGAAGCAGCGCCTGACCATCGAGCGCCTCGCTAATGATGGCCGTGGCATTGTGTTTTTCGAAGGCCGCACCTGGTTTGTCAATGGTGCGCTGGCCGGCGAAGAGGTGGAGGCGCGGGTGTTGGGTGCCCACGGCAAAGTGGTCGAGGCGCGTACCGAACGGGTATTCAAGCCCAGCGAATTGCGTCGCCCGGCACCCTGCGCCCACGTGGGTCGTTGTGGTGGCTGCAGCGTGCAGCACCTGTCCCATGATCAACAACTTGCCCTGAAACAGCGCATGCTCGCAGAGCAATTGTCGCGGGTGGCCGGTGTCGAACCGCAAGAATGGGCGCCGCCATTGAGCGGGCCGGAGTTCGGTTATCGGCGTCGCGCCCGTGTGGCGGTGCGTTGGGACGCCAAGGCAAAGCAACTCGAAGTGGGTTTTCGCGCCGTGGCCAGCCAAGACATCGTCGCCATCGATGAGTGCCCGGTGCTGGTACAGGCCTTGCAACCGATCATGCAGCGTCTGCCGAACATGCTGCGTCGTTTGAGCAAGCCGCAGGCGCTGGGGCATGTGGAATTGTTCAGTGGTTCGTCGATCGCCGTGCTGCTGCGGCATATGGCGCCGCTGTCCGAGGCTGACATGCTGGTGCTGAAAGAATTCTGCAGCTTTCATGACGCCCAATTGTGGCTGCAGGGTGAAGGGCAACCGGAACCCGTCGAACCCGACCGGGCCCTGGGTTTCCGACTGGACGCCTGGGATCTGGAGCTGGCTTACCGGCCTGGAGACTTCGTGCAAGTCAACGCCGGGGTCAACCAGGCGATGGTTGCCCAGGCCCTGGAATGGCTGGCGCCACAGTCCGACGAACGGGTGCTCGATCTGTTTTGCGGCCTGGGCAACTTTGCCTTGCCATTGGCTCGCCAAGCACGCGAGGTGGTGGCGGTGGAGGGCGTGCAGGCCATGGTGGACCGCGCCGCACTCAACGCTGCAAGCAACAATGTGCATAACGCACAGTTTTATCAGGCGGATTTGTCCCAGCCTTTGACGGACGCGGAATGGGCCAAACAGGGCTTTTCTGCGGTACTCTTGGACCCACCCCGCGATGGAGCCCTGGAGGTTGTGCGCAAGCTCGCCACCCTGGGGGCCAAGCGCCTGGTGTATGTGTCCTGCAACCCGGCCACGCTGGCGCGGGACACGGTTGAGTTAGTCAAGCAAGGCTACCGGCTAAAGCGTGCCGGGATCCTCGACATGTTTCCGCAGACCGCGCATGTCGAGGCCATGGCGTTATTTGAAGCGGGCTAGGATGCCCGTTTAATCCGACTGGCCTGCATTCTCCAAGGCCCTGATCCGCCAGGGAGTTTGCTGCAAAAGGTCAGCGATGATTCATTGGCGCACTGAAGGTGCGTCGTAGGGAAGGTAAGCAAGATGGTACAGGTGAGAGCACACCAGCCGATCAACACCGACGGCAGTATCAATCTCGAGGCATGGCTGGATCATGCCGTCAGTGTCGACCCGGCACTGGACCGTGAAGCCTTGAAGGCAGCCTGCGAGTTCGCTCGTGAGTCTGAGCAGCAAGACAATGCGGCCAAGAACCTGTGGGCCGAAGGCACTTCAAGCTTTCGCACCGGGTTGGAAATCGCCGAGATCCTGGCCGATCTCAAGCTGGACCAGGATTCGCTGATTGCCGCCGTGCTCTATCGCGGCGTGCGTGAAGGGCATATTCCGTTGGCAACCGTTGGCCAGCGTTTCGGCGCGGTGGTGGCCAAGCTGATTGACGGCGTGTTGCGCATGGCGGCCATCAGTGCCAGCCTCAGCCCGCGCCAATCGATGGTGCTGGGCACCCAGGGCCAGGTGGAAAACCTGCGCAAGATGCTGGTGGCGATGGTCGACGACGTGCGCGTCGCCCTGATCAAGCTGGCCGAGCGTACCTGCGCGATCCGTGCGGTAAAGACTGCTGACGACGAGAAGCGCAACCGCGTTGCCCGTGAAGTCTTCGATATCTATGCACCGCTGGCCCACCGCCTGGGTATCGGCCATATCAAGTGGGAGCTGGAGGACCTGTCCTTCCGCTACCTGGAACCCGACCAATACAAACAGATTGCCACGCTGCTGCACGAGCGGCGTCTGGACCGCGAACGCTTTATCAGCGACGTGATGGGCCAGCTGCGTTCCGAGTTGCAGGCCACCGGCGTGGATGCCGACATCAGCGGCCGCGCCAAGCACATTTATTCAATCTGGCGCAAAATGCAGCGCAAGGGCCTGGCTTTCAGCCAGATCTACGACGTGCGTGCCGTGCGCGTGCTGGTGCCAGAGATGCGCGATTGCTACACCGCGCTGGGTATCGTCCACACCCTGTGGCGGCATATCCCCAAGGAATTCGACGACTACATCGCCAACCCCAAGGAAAACGGCTATCGCTCGCTGCACACCGCGGTGATCGGCCCCGAGGGCAAGGTGCTGGAAGTGCAGATCCGTACCCACGCCATGCACGAAGAGGCCGAGCTGGGCGTGTGCGCGCACTGGCGCTACAAGGGCACCGACGTCAAGGCCGGGTCCAACCAATACGAAGAGAAAATCTCCTGGCTGCGCCAGGTGCTGGAATGGCACGAAGAACTTGGCGACATCGGCGGCCTGGCCGATCAACTGCGCGTGGATATCGAGCCGGACCGGGTCTATATCTTTACCCCTGACGGCCATGCCATCGACTTGCCCAAGGGCGCCACGCCGCTGGACTTCGCCTACCGCGTGCACACCGAAATCGGCCATAACTGCCGCGGCGCCAAGATCAACGGGCGCATCGTACCGCTCAACTACAGCCTGCAAACCGGTGAACAGGTCGAGATCATCACCAGCAAGCACGGCACGCCGAGCCGCGACTGGCTGAACCCGAACCTGGGCTACATCACCACCTCGCGGGCGCGGGCGAAAATCGTCCACTGGTTCAAGCTGCAGGCACGCGACCAGAACGTCGCTGCCGGCAAGACCCTGCTCGAACGCGAGCTGGCGCGCCTGGGCCTGCCCCAGGTGGACTTCGACAAGCTGGCCGAAAAAGCCAACATGAAGATCGCCGAAGACATGTTCGCCGCCCTCGGTGCCGGCGACCTGCGCCTGGCGCAACTGGTCAACCTGGCCCAGCAACTGGTCGAGCCGGAGCGCGGCAACGAACAGCTGGAACTCATCCCACGCAAGGCCACCGGCTACAAGCCGGGCAAGCGTGGCGATATCCAGATCCAGGGCGTGGGCAACCTGATGACGCAAATGGCCGGTTGCTGCCAGCCGCTGCCGGGCGACGCCATCGTCGGCTACATCACCCAGGGCCGTGGCGTGAGCATTCACCGCCAGGATTGCGCCTCGGTGCTGCAACTGGGCGGGCGCGAGCCGGAGCGGATCATCCAGGTCAGTTGGGGCCCGGTGCCGGTGCTCACCTACCCGGTGGACATCATCATTCGTGCCTACGACCGTTCCGGTTTGCTGCGGGACGTCTCGCAAGTGTTGCTTAACGAGCGGATCAACGTGCTGGCGGTCAATACCCGTTCGAACAAAGAGGACAACACGGCGTTGATGTCCCTGACCATCGAGATTCCTGGGTTGGATGCGCTGGGACGGTTGCTGGGGAGGATTTCCCAGTTGCCGAACATCATCGAGACGCGGCGCAACCGCACCCCATGAGTAACTGGGTGAACGCCGTTTGAAGTGTGGGAGGGGGCTTGCTCCCGATAGCTGCCTATCAGTTGATACATCTGGTGACTGAAACACCGCTATCGGGAGCAAGCCCCCTCCCACATTGGATCTTCAGTGGAAAGAGATTGATGTATTCACTAGATGACCTGCTGCACCTGATGAACCGCCTGCGGGACCCGCAATACGGCTGCCCGTGGGACATCAAGCAAACCTACGCCACCATCGTGCCGCACACCCTGGAAGAGGCCTACGAGGTGGCTGACGCCATTGAACGCGGCGACTTCGACCATCTGCAAGGTGAGCTGGGCGACCTGCTGTTCCAGGTGGTGTATTACAGCCAGTTGGCGCGTGAAGAAGGGCGCTTCGAATTTGCCGGGGTGATCGACAGCATCACGCGCAAGCTGATCCGGCGCCATCCTCACGTGTTCCCAACCGGCGACCTGTATGCGCCGCTGGATATCCCGCAATTGAGCGAAGAGCAGGTCAAGGAACGCTGGGAGCAGATCAAGGCCGAGGAACGCGCGGAAAAATCCGACGCTCCGGAGCAGCTTTCCCTGCTCGATGATGTGCCAACCGCCTTGCCGTCGTTGTCCCGGGCCGCCAAGTTGCAAAAACGCGCCAGCCAGGTCGGTTTCGACTGGCCGGACGCCTTGCCGGTGGTGGATAACGTGCGCGAAGAGCTGGCCGAAGTGCTGCAAGCCATGGCCGATAATGATCCGCAGGCCATTGCCGATGAAGTCGGTGATCTGCTGTTTGCCGCGGTCAACCTGGCTCGTCACCTCAAGGTCGACCCGGAAACTGCGTTGCGCGGCGCCAATGCCAAGTTCGAGCGACGTTTCCGTTTTATCGAACAGGCATTGCGCGATACGCACCAACCCATAGAAGATTGCACCCTCGAAGCGTTGGACGCCCTGTGGGGCGAAGCAAAACGCCAGGAAAAGAATGTGTCCAGCTGCGGTTGAGCAGTTGCCTAAGTGAGTAAGCACCATGAGCCTTTCCCTTCGCGACCAGTTGCTCAAAGCAGGTCTGGTCAATCAAAAGCAGGCCAAGCAGGTCGGCAAAGAGAAACAGAAGCAGCAGCGCCTGGTCCACAAGGGCCAGGCCGAAGTCGACGACACCCAGGCACGCCTGGCCGCCGAGGCCCACGCCGAGAAGGTCAAGCGTGACCAGGAGCTGAACCGTCAGCAACAGGAAAAAGCCGAGGCCAAGGCCCGTACTGCGCAGGTCAAGCAACTGATCGAGACCTCGCGCCTGCCCAAGCTGACCACCGAGGACTACTACAACTTCGTGGATGACAAGAAGGTCAAGCGCCTGTCGGTCAACACGCTGATGCGCAACAAGCTGAGCAACGGCTCCCTGGCTATCGTGCACCACGGTGGCGGCTACGAGGTGATCCCACGGGAGGCGGCGTTGAAGATCCAGGAGCGCGCGCCTGAGCGTATCGTGCAGCTCAATATCCTGACTGAAAGCCAGGTGCCGGATGAGGATGATCCGTACGCCGCCTACCAGATCCCGGATGATCTGATGTGGTAAACCTTTAGATATGAAAAACCCCGCTCGAAAAGGCGGGGTTTTTGTTTGCAGGCACTCCAGCTGCGTGGGGCTGGGGTGGCTGTCGGATGTCAGGGTTTCAGGAGCTTTGTGCCTGGCGTTGCAGTTCAAGAGTTTCAAGCTCGTTTTTATAATTATGAGCGTCGCTCTCGTTGTGAAACATGCCGACCAGCAAATCTTGTTGGTGTACATCCCAGATGTGAATCCCATGGCCCAGTGCTTCGTGGGACATATGTGCATCGTCGCGTTCAGTTACTTTTACAGTCATCTGCGTGCTCCAATCTCTGGTTGATCTGCGGCAAGTCGTCGCAGGCCTTTGTTATATGTTTTGTTAGCTTGCTAAGTAAACGACTTTTGCGCGCAACAATTCTTTGCAGGAAACGCAACAATCCTGCAGGCCGCGTAAACCGTGACATTCGGTCGCAGGCTCATGAGTTTTATGACAAAAGTTTCATGTTCGAGCCTGCCAGTGAGCCTCAAATGTGGGAGGGGGCTTGCCCCCGATAGCGTCAGAAGCTTCACAGCAAAATTTCCAGGCAAAAAAAGCCCCGCATTCAGCGAGGCTCTTTTCCAGCACATCAGCAATCAGCTGCCCTTGACGGCCTGGCCATCAACAGTGCCATCCTGCAGCATGATGTTGTATTCCTTGCCATCGGTCTCAACCTGACGCAGGGCTACCAGGATGCCGCCCTGGTCTTTGGCAAACCACATCTGGGTAATGCGCTTGCTCTGCGACGGGTCACGCACGCGCTCGACCTTGATCGCATCGATCGAGCCTACCTTGGTCTGGACTTTTTCCGGGCCAATCACGCGGAAGTCGTAGGTGTCGGTATCAGTGCCTTCAACCACACGGTAGCTCATGCTTTTCTTGCCGGCGGCCACGTCGCGCTGCAGGGCGAGCTGGTAGGTGGACTTGTCGAGCATGCCACTTTCGAGGGTGACATTGACCGGGTCTTTGTTTTCAAAACCGGTGACTTTCTTGGCGCTCTGGTCGAAATCCAGGTTGACCTTCTTCGCCTTACCAAGCCCGCCACGCTCGAAGCTGTAGCTCTTGGGCTGCAGAGTGTCCTTGTCGAACAGGATCACGCTGGTTTCGGTCAGGCTGGCAATCATCATCGAGGCCT
This sequence comes from Pseudomonas sp. FBCC-B545, assembly GCF_059134095.1. Lineage (NCBI taxonomy): Bacteria > Pseudomonadati > Pseudomonadota > Gammaproteobacteria > Pseudomonadales > Pseudomonadaceae > Pseudomonas > Pseudomonas sp. FBCC-B545. The sequence goes on from NZ_CP101441.1 coordinate 1,783,710, forward strand.
TGAAGTTCAAGGTCCAGGTGCCGTCGCCATTCTTGACCAGACTGCGTTCAGCCGAACCACTCATGGGCAGCTGTTTCCAGTCGGCGGTGTAGCTGACGGAGAACGGGTGAAGGTCTGCCGCTTGTACGGCAGGCAAAGCGAACAGCGCAAAAGCGAAGAGCAGGGCGCGACGCATAAAATCTCCTAGGTTCGAATCAAGTGGCCGCTGGCCGCGAGTAACTGACCGTCCAATAATGCACCTTGGTCACCGAGAATCAACCGCCCCTCGGCAAACCAGCGAACAGCCAGCGGGTAAATCCTGTGTTCCTGGGTATGAACCCGTTGCGCAAGGGTCTGCGCTGAGTCGCCTGACTCTACCGGAACCACTGCCTGTACGACCAGAGGCCCGCCATCGAGTTCCTCGGTGACAAAGTGCACGCTGCAGCCATGCTCGCTGTCGCCAGCCTCAAGGGCGCGCTGATGGGTGTGCATGCCTTTGTACTTGGGCAGCAGGGAAGGGTGGATATTGAGCAGGCGTCCTTCGTAATGCCGCACGAAATCAGCGCTGAGGATGCGCATGAAGCCGGCCAGCACCACCAGTTTTGGCTCAAAGGCGTCAATCAGTTCGATCAAGGCGCGGTCGAAGGCTTCGCGACCATCGAACGCCTTGTGATCCAGGGAGCGGGTATCGATACCCGCGTCCCTGGCGCGTTGCAGGCCGTAGGCGTCGCTGCGGTTGGAAATCACCGCAGCGATGCGCACCGGGCTGTCGCCGGTACGCGTGCTGTCGATCAGGGCCTGCAAGTTACTGCCGGTGCCGGACAGCAGCACCACGACATCACAGGTCGAAGGCATCAGTGAGCCTTGAGGTTCTTCAGTTCAACCTGGGCTGCGCCTTCTGGAGCAGTGGCGATCTGGCCGATGACCCAAGGTTGCTCGCCGGCTTCACGCAACACGTTCAGCGCGGTTTCAACGTGCTCTTGCGCCACGCAGATGACCATGCCCACGCCGCAGTTCAGCACGCGGTGCATCTCGGTTTCGTTGACGTTGCCTTTTTCCTGCAGCCAATCGAAGACCGCCGGGCGCTGCCAGCTGGCCACGTCGACAATCGCCTGGGCGCCTTTTGGCAATACGCGCGGGATGTTGTCCAGCAGGCCGCCGCCGGTGATGTGGGCCATGGCCTTGACTGCGCCAGTGTCCTTGATCAGCTTGAGCAGCGGCTTGACGTAGATGCGGGTCGGGGCCATCAGCAGGTCGGTCAGTGGCTTGCCGTCGAGCTGGATGTTCTCGATGTCGGCGCCAGACACTTCGATGATCTTGCGGATCAGCGAGTAGCCGTTGGAGTGCGGGCCGGACGATGGCAGGGCGAGCAGGGCGTCGCCGGCCGCCACCTTGGAGCCGTCGATGATCTCGGCCTTTTCCACGACGCCGACGCAGAAGCCGGCCAGGTCGTAGTCTTCGCCTTCGTACATGCCTGGCATTTCAGCGGTTTCGCCGCCGACCAGGGAGCAACCCGACAGTTCGCAGCCGGCGCCGATGCCGGTCACGACCTGGGTCGCGGTCTCGACATTGAGCTTGCCTGTGGCGTAGTAGTCGAGGAAGAACAACGGCTCGGCGCCGCACACCACCAGGTCGTTGACGCACATGGCAACCAGGTCGATGCCGATGCTGTCGTGCTTGTTCAGGTTCAGCGCCAGGCGCAACTTGGTGCCCACGCCGTCGGTGCCGGACACCAGTACAGGCTGCTTGTAGCCGGCCGGGATTTCGCAGAGGGCGCCAAAACCGCCCAGGCCGCCCATGACTTCGGGGCGCGCAGTGCGCTTGGCGACGCTCTTGATGCGTTCGACCAATGCTTCACCGGCGTCGATGTCTACACCGGCGTCCTTGTAGCTCAGGGAGGGTTGCTTGCTCATGATCCAGGCCTTTAGGGGGGATTTCTGGGTAACGACCGAGCGGGCAGGCGCTTTTGGTAAAAGGCCCAGCCGTTGACGGTCTGCGAAGGCGCGCGATTTTATCAGGCTTGAGGGGCAGCGGCCATCCTCGGGCCGACGGGCAGGGCCATATAGGTAGAAAACCGCTGAAAAAATCCTGATCGGCTCTGCCTGGGTGGCTGTTAAGGTATAGCCTTGGATCCGCAATCGTTATGACAGCACCAAAACTTATCGAGGCCCCTGTGAATGTTTTGCTGGCTGGCGTGGTCACAGCCTGGCTAAACCGGTTTCACACGGTCTGTTCCAGCCGCTAATTTGTCGTTCGGGAATCTTCCATGCGTCTGTGTAAATTCTTCTTTGTAGGCTGCTTGTCGTTGGTCAGCCTGGCGAGCCATGCCGAAACCCTCAATGGCCTCTATCAAGTACTCGAGCCCGTCAGCAGCCAGTCGCCCCAAGAGCGCGACCAGGCCACCCAGCGTGCCGTGCAGACCCTGGTGATCCGCCTGACCGGCGACGCCAAGGCCGCTGACGGCCCTGGGCTGGCGGCGATCCGCAAGGACCCGCAACAAATCATCAGTCAGTACGGCTACGACGCAGGCCCACCGGAAAGCCTGCAAGTGGACTTCGACCCGGTCAGCACTGATCGCGCCTTGCGTGACGCGGGCCTGTCGATCTGGGGCAGCAATCGGCCGTCGATCCTCGGTTGGTGGCTGAACGATTCCACCGAAGGCAGCAGCCTGGTCGGCGATGGCCAGGCGGTTGCCCAGGCGCTGCGCCGGGCCGCGCAACACCGTGGCTTGCCGCTGCGTCTGCCACTGGGCGATCTGGATGAGCAGGTGGTTGCCACTGCGCCAAACCTCGAAAGTGCCGACGCCACACCCTTGCGCGCAGCCTCCGAGCGCTACGGTGCCGATGCTTTGCTCGCTGTGCACGCGCGCCAGGAAGGCAATCAGTGGCAAGCCAAATGGCGCCTGTGGCTGGGCGACAAGGCCGAGCAGGGCACTGCCCAGGGCGCTGACACTGCCGCACTGGCCGATGCTGTATTGCTGGCGGTCAGCCAAACGCTGGCGCCGCGCTTTGCGGTCAAGCCGGGGGTGAGCAGCGAGCAACTGCTTGAGGTGCAAGGCATGAACCTGGAGCGCTACGCCGCACTGGGCCGCTTGCTGGAGCCCTTTGGTGGTCAACCGCAATTAGTGGACGGCAATCGCATCGTGTATCGCGTCAATGGCAGCGCCGAGCAGCTGCGTACTCAATTGAGCCTTGCCAAGTTGCAGGAAATTCCCGCAGGTGAAGTCCCGGTTCAACAACCGCTGGTGGATGGCACGCAACCGGCGGCTGCACCTGAGCCCCAGGCGCAACTGCGTTTTCGTTGGTAAATGATGTTCCTCCTTCTATATAGAAGGAGGGCGTAGATAGATAACAGATGGAGTGGTTTATGGCGGATACGCGTCGTTGGGTGTGGCTTGGCGGGATTGTCCTGCTGTGCGGTTTTGTGTTCTTGCTGCATTCGATCCTGACGCCGTTTCTGGTGGCGCTGCTGCTCGCGTATCTGTTCGATCCCGTGGTGGATCGCCTGGAAAAAGCCGGTATGTCGCGCACCTGGGGTGTGGTCACGGTGTTTGCGCTGTTCACGCTGATTATCACGGCGCTGGTGCTGATACTGGTGCCGATGTTGGCCAAGCAGCTGTTTCGCCTCTATGAACTGGCGCCGCAGATGCTCGACTGGTTGCAGCACACGGCAATGCCGTGGGCGCAGTCCAAGTTTGGGCTGGCGGATGGTTTCTGGAAGTTCGACAAGGTCAAGGCGGCCATCAGCGAACATATGGACAAGACCACCGACATCGTCAGCGTGGTGCTCAGCCAGGCGACCGCTTCAAGCCTGGCGTTGATCGGCTGGTTGACCAACCTGGTGTTGATCCCGGTGGTGGCTTTCTACCTGCTGCGGGACTGGGACATCATGATGGCCAAGATCCGCAGCCTGCTGCCCCGTGACCGTGAAGAACGCATCGTCTCGCTGGCGGGCGAATGCCATGAGGTGCTCGGTGCATTTGTCCGCGGCCAATTGCTGGTGATGTTGGCCTTGGGGGTTATCTACGCTGCCGGTCTGATGGCGATCGGCCTGGAGCTGGGGCTGTTGATCGGACTGATCGCGGGCCTGGCGGCTATCGTGCCGTACATGGGCTTTGTGATTGGCATCGGTGCGGCGCTGGTGGCGGGCTTGTTCCAGTTTGGCGGCGACCTTTACCCGATGCTGGGGATTGTCGCGGTATTCATGGTCGGCCAGGCCTTGGAAGGCATGGTGCTGACGCCGCTGCTGGTGGGTGATCGGATTGGCCTGCACCCGGTAGCGGTGATCTTTGCGATCCTGGCCGGTGGCGAGTTGTTCGGCTTTACCGGCATCCTGCTCGCGCTGCCGGTGGCGGCGGTGATCATGGTGCTGGTACGGCATGTACACGACTTGTATAAGGATTCGGACGTGTACACGGGCATTGATGAGCCTGATTTGTAATCGTGATGTCACAAACCCGGCTCAGGCCGGGTTTGTCGTTTATGACGGCGGGTGCGTCAAACAATCCGCGTGAATTCACCAGGTTAACGCAAACCTTTGATTTTGCTTGTGGTCTGCTGCATTGTGCGCCCGGCGTCACGGGTATAAACTTTGCAAACTTTACATAGAGGCCACTAACGGTTCGATGGGAGCCGTTCAGTCAGCATGAAACCGATTCAGCTGCCCCTAGGTGTGCGTCTGCGTGATGACGCTACCTTTATCAACTACTACCCAGGCGCCAATGCCGCTGCACTCGGCTATGTCGAGCGGCTCTGCGAAGCCGACGCCGGGTGGACTGAAAGCCTGATCTACCTGTGGGGCAAGCATGGCGTGGGGCGTACCCACCTGCTGCAGGCCGCATGCCTGCGTTTCGAGCAGATGGGGGAGCCGGCGGTGTACTTGCCCCTGGCTGAGTTGATGGATCGCGGCATCGGCATCTTCGACAACCTTGAGCAGTACGAGCTGGTGTGTCTCGACGACTTGCAGGCAGTGGCTGGCAAAGCGGAATGGGAAGAAGCGCTGTTTCATCTGTTCAACCGCCTGCGCGACAGCGGCCGGCGCCTGCTGATCGCCGCATCGACTTCACCGCGCGAGCTGCCGGTGAAGCTGGCTGACCTCAAGTCTCGCCTGACCCTGGCGCTGATCTTCCAAATGCGCCCGTTGTCCGATGAGGACAAGTTACGTGCCCTGCAACTGCGTGCGTCCCGTCGCGGCCTGCACCTGACCGACGAAGTCGGGCACTTCATCCTTACCCGTGGCACCCGCAGCATGAGCGCGTTGTTCGATTTGCTCGAACAGCTCGACCAGGCGTCGTTGCAGGCGCAAAGGAAATTGACGATCCCTTTCCTGAAAGAAACCTTGGGTTGGTAAGTGGTTGATTTGCCATGGTTCGGCACTTTTCAGGCGCCAGAAAACCTGCGCTTGAGCCCAGCAGGCCACGCAGTAGCAGCGATAAATGGAATTACGGCTTAGATGTCATGGTCGAAATCAGAAGTCACATAGATCACGATTGAATTTGCAAATCGATGTGATAGAGGGCATAGTCTCGGCTTCTTTACACATCAGCCACGGTCGTGCCCATGCTAAATCGCTTCGCACCCCTCGTGCCTCTCGCACTCGTTACCCTGTTGTTTGGTTGCGCCTCCCACCCTCAGCAGGTGGTAGAGCAGCAGAAGCCACAACCACAGACTCAACAAAAATTCGTCGCCGCACAGTCTTCCACTGTTTATGAGGAAGAGTTGGCCACTGAAAAGGAACTGGCCGATTTCTCCGGCAGCAAGCCTTACCAGCTGCCTTTGCTGGCCGACAGTATCCTTGAGCGCGGCAAGTCCCTGATCGGTACACGTTACCGTTTTGGCGGTACCTCTGAAGCTGGTTTCGACTGCAGCGGCTTCATCGGCTACCTGTTTCGTGAAGAAGCCGGCATGAATCTGCCTCGCTCGACGCGCGAAATGATCAACGTGGATGCACCGTTGGTCGCACGCAACAACCTCAAGCCGGGCGATCTGCTTTTCTTTAGTACCAGTGGTCGTGGGCGTGTCAGCCACGCCGGTATCTACTTGGGCGATAACCAGTTTATTCACTCCAGCAGCCGCCGCAGTGGTGGTGTCCGGGTCGATAACCTGGGTGACAGCTACTGGAGCAAAACCTTCATCGAAGCCAAGCGCGCACTAGCAATGGCCCCGACTACGGTTACCGCTAGTAAGTAAAGTTAAAGTGATACTTGAAGTTTGACGTGTAAGCGCTAGAATCCCTGGACATTGTTGTCATCCGTTCGCGCGAGCTTTGCTTGCGCGTTCTGGTTTTCAACGTTCGGCAGCGAAAGCCGCATCCAGACCAGGATTGTTCTGCACATGTCGACCTCGGCCCGCCTGATTCTTATTGTTTGCGTCGCGCTGCTCAGCGCCTGCGCGAGCCGCCCACCGCCGCCCGCGCCTGTAGCGGTCAAGCCCAAGCCGGTGTTCAACTACGCCACCCAAAATTTCTCGCCTGCTGCCGAAGATGTGCTCTTCCGCGCCTTGGGCCTGGTTGGCACGCCCTACCGCTGGGGCGGCAACACGCCGGACTCGGGCTTTGATTGCAGCGGCCTGATTGGCTTTGTATTCCGCGACGCCGCCGGTATCTCCCTGCCGCGCACTACCCGCGAATTGATCGTGATGCGTGCCCAGGACGTCAGCGAGCAGAACCTGCAAACCGGTGATCTGCTGTTCTTCGCCACAGGTGGTGGTTCGCGGGTCAGCCATGCAGGGATTTATGTCGGGGAAGGGCGCTTTGTGCATGCGCCGCAAACCGGCGGTACGGTGAAGCTCGATACGCTATCCAAAGCGTATTGGCAGAATGCCTATCTGAGCGCAAAGCGAGTGCTGCCCGGGAATCTGGCACGCAACCCTTAAGTCGTACATAGATCCAAATGTGGGAGGGGGCTTGCTCCCGATAGCGGTGTAACCGTCAGCACATACTCAGCTGACAGGCCGCTATCGGGAGCAAGTCGAATCGTCGCACCGCCCCTCCCACATTGTTTTTGTGGTGTTTTTGAGATGGGTTACTTGGCTGCCGAAACCCGCCAAACCTTATTCCCCACATCATCGGCCACCAACAAATCCCCCTGCTGATCAATCACCACGCCGACCGGCCGACCCATGGCTTTCTCATCGCTGTTGAGAAACCCCGTCAGCACATCCACCGGCTGTCCTTTTGGCTGGCCCCCTTCAAACGGCACGAAAATCACCTTGTAGCCACTGTGCGGCTTGCGATTCCATGAGCCATGCTGACCGATAAACGCGCCGTTGCTGAACTGCGCGGGCAGTTTATTGCCCTCGGCGAATGTCAGCCCCAGTGAGGCGGTATGAGGGCCTACCGCGTAGTCCGGTGCGATGGCCTTGGCGACCTGATCAGGGTTTTGCGGCGTGACACGCACATCCACATGCTGGCCGTAATAGCTGAAGGGCCAGCCATAAAACCCGCCATCCTTGACTGAGGTGATGTAGTCGGGCACCAGGTCACTGCCGATTTCATCGCGTTCATTGACTGCCGTCCACAGCTTGCCACTCTGCGGTTCCCAGGCCATGCCGTTAGGGTTGCGCAGCCCGGAGGCGAAAATGCGGTGCTTGCCGGTGGCGCGGTCGACTTCCCAGATCGCGGCGCGTCCCTGCTCTGCCTCCAGGCCGTTTTCGGCGACGTTGCTGTTGGAGCCGACGCTCACATACAGCTTGCTGCCATCCTTGCTGGCCACCACGTTTTTCGTCCAGTGGTGGTTCAAAGGCCCGCCCGGTAAGTCCACGACCCTAGTGCCCTGGGCTTTGATCGCGGTTTCGCCCGGCTGATAGGGGAAGCGCAGCAACTTATCCGAGTCCGCCACATACAGGTCGTTGCCGACCAGTGTCATGCCAAAGGGCGAATTGAGATTCTCCAGGAACACCGTGCGGGTTTCGGCCACACCATCGTGATCGGCATCGCGCAGCAACGTAATGCGGTTCGGGCTCGGCACGCCGGCACCGGCACGGCCCATGACTTTTTCCATTACCCAGCCACGCACCCCTTTGGAATCGTCCGGCTTGGGTGGTGCATTGGTCTCGGCCACCAGCACGTCGCCGTTGGGCAGCACGTAGAGCCAGCGCGGGTGATCCAGGCCCTCGGCGAACGCGGCAACCTGAGTGCCGGCAGCGGCGGTGGGTTTGGCGCCCTCCGGCCAGCCAATGGCCGGGGCGATATTGACGGTGGGGACCAGGGTCTTGTTCGGCTCCGGCAGCTTGGGCGCAGGCCCGGTGCCGTCGGAGACCTGCAAGGTAGAGCTTTCACCGCAGGCGGTGAGGCCACCGGCGAGCATGATCAGTAAGGCGAGTCGGGTTTTATGCATGGTTTTCTCCTTGATACCTGTAAGGGTAGAGAAGCAGGGTGTACGGATGGTTCAAGTACCAGGCCAGCTTTAATTGACGCTCCACCCCCAACCCACTAACCTTCGCGGCTTGTTCCAGGTGCTCTGTGGCGTGCGCGTCGGCAGAGTGAAACAGGGAAGCCGGTGAGTGAGCGCACTTGTACACAGTGTTGCCGCGATTCCGGCGCTGCCCCCGCAACGGTAAATGAGTCAAGACGGTGCTGTTTGCCACTGTATCGCCCGCGATATGGGAAGGCGCGCCCTCGGCTGCTTCGATAAGACGCGCCACTCATGAGTCCGGAGACCGGCCTTGAACATTCAACAGCATCACGGTGGGCGATGCTTGGCTGTCTGTTTTTTCTTTTTTCCTGCCCGCCGTTTTTTGTCCAGCCCCAACGGAGAGCTGCCATGACCGATTCCCCCGACCGCGACGAACGCCACTTGGCGCGCATGCTGCGCAAAAAAGCCGTGATCGACGAGCGCATCGCCAATTCACCGAATGAGTGCGGCCTGTTGCTGGTATTGACCGGCAATGGCAAAGGCAAGAGCAGCTCGGCCTTCGGCATGCTGGCCCGCGCCATGGGCCATGGCATGCAGTGCGGTGTGGTGCAGTTCATCAAAGGCCGCAACAGCACTGGCGAAGAGCTGTTCTTCCGACGCTTTCCCGAGCAGGTGCGCTTCCATGTGATGGGCGAAGGCTTCACTTGGGAAACCCAGGACCGCCAGCGCGACATTGCCGCCGCCGAGGCGGCCTGGGCCGTGTCCCGTGCGATGTTGCAAGACGCCTCTATCGGCCTGGTGGTGCTGGACGAGCTGAACATTGCCCTCAAGCACGGCTATCTGGACCTGGACCAGGTACTCAGCGACCTGCAATCGCGCCCGCCGATGCAGCATGTGGTGGTCACGGGCCGCGGCGCCAAGCCCGAACTGATTGAAATGGCCGACACCGTCACCGAAATGGGCATGCTCAAGCACGCGTTCCAGGCCGGTATCAAGGCCCAGAAAGGCGTCGAACTTTGAATCAGCCTCGTCATTGCCCGGCCGTATTGATCGCCGCTCCGGCGTCCGGCCAGGGCAAAACCACCGTCACCGCCGCGCTGGCGCGTTTGCATCGCAACCTGGGACGCAAGGTACGCGTGTTCAAATGCGGGCCGGACTTTCTCGACCCGATGATCCACGAGCGCGCCAGCGGTGCGCCGGTGTATCAACTGGACATGTGGATGGTCGGTGAGCAGGAAAGTCGCCGTCTGCTCTGGGAAGCGGCAGGGGAGGCCGACCTGATCCTGATTGAAGGCGTGATGGGCTTGTTCGACGGCACGCCCTCCAGCGCCGACCTGGCGCGGCACTTCGGCGTGCCGGTACTGGGCGTGATCGATGGCACCGCCATGGCCCAGACCTTTGGCGCCCTGGCCCTGGGCCTGGCACGTTATCAACCCGACCTGCCGTTTGCTGGCGTGCTGGCCAACCGCGTCGGTACTTTGCGTCATGCCCAGTTGCTCGAAGGCAGCCTCACCGAGGGCTTGCGCTGGTACGGCGCGTTGTCCCGAGAGACCGGCATCGAATTGCCCAGCCGCCACCTGGGCCTGGTGCAAGCCAGTGAATTGAATGACCTCGATGTGCGCCTGGACGCCGCCGCCCAGGCCTTGGGCAGCAGTTGTGAAGTGGCCCTGCCGCCGCCCGTGACCTTTGCCGCGCCCGCAGTGATCGAGGCCGAGCCGTTGCTCGCCGGCGTGCGCATCGCCGTGGCCCGTGACGAAGCCTTTGCCTTTACCTACGGCGCCAGCCTTGACCTGTTACGGGTGATGGGCGCTGAGCTGAGCTTTTTCTCACCGATCCATGATCGCCAATTGCCGGAAGCTGACAGTCTGTATCTGCCCGGCGGGTATCCGGAATTGCACCACCAGGCCCTGTCGGCCAATGTCCCGATGCTGGAGGCCATCCGTGCGCATCACGCCGCCGGTAAACCGCTGCTTGCTGAATGTGGCGGCATGCTCTACCTGCTCGATTCGCTCACCGATGTGCACGGTTCTCGTGCTGAACTGGTGGGCCTGCTACAGGGCGATGCGGTGATGCAAAAGAAACTTGCAGCCCTGGCTCTGCAAAGCGTCGAACTGCCGGAAGGTGTCCTGCGTGGCCACACCTACCACCATTCCCTGACCAACACCGAATGGGCGCCGATTGCCCGCGGCCTGAGCCCCAACGGTGGGCGCGGTGCCGAAGCGGTGTACCGCCAAGGGCGGATGACCGCGTCCTACGTGCACTTTTATTTCCCGTCCAATCCTGGCGCGGTGGCCGCGTTGTTCGCGCCAGACCTTGAGACCGTTATCGCAGGCAAGCCAGCTCCCACAGTTGACCGAGTTGAAACCCAATCCAATGTGGGAGGGGGCTTGCCCCCGATGAGGCCATGACTGACAACGCCTTCCCCGAAGCCGACCGCCAGGCCGTCTACCGCGCCATCGCCGAACGCCGCGACATGCGCCACTTCACCGGCGGCAGCGTCGCCCCGGAACTGTTGCACCGCCTGCTCCAGGCCGCGCACCAGGCACCCAGTGTAGGTCTGATGCAGCCATGGCGTTTTATCCGCATCAGCGACCGCCCGTTGCGCAGCCAGATCCAGCAGTTGGTGGAAGAAGAGCGCGTGCGCACCGCGCAGGCCCTGGGCGAGCGCTCCGATGAGTTCATGAAGCTCAAAGTCGAAGGCATCAACGACTGCGCCGAGGTATTGGTGGCCGCACTGATGGATGATCGCGAGCGCCATATCTTCGGGCGCCGCACCCTGCCGGAAATGGACATGGCGTCTCTATCCTGTGCCATCCAGAACCTGTGGCTGGCGGCGCGAGTGGAGGGCCTGGGCATGGGCTGGGTGTCGCTGTTCGAACCCCAGGCGTTGGCCGAACTGCTGGGTCTGCCACCCGGCGCGAAACCCCTGGCCGTACTGTGCTTGGGGCCGGTGGCTGAGTTCTATCCGGCACCGATGTTGCAGCTTGAAGGCTGGACCGAGCCGCGACCGCTGAGTGACATGCTGTATGAAAACAAGTGGGGAGTGAGTCAATGAGTGTGGCCTTGCTGTGTGTCGCTGCGGTGGCGCTGGATGCGCTGCTGGGTGAGCCCAGGCGCTGGCATCCGCTGGTAGCGTTCGGCAATTTCGCCGGGCGTATCGAGCAGCGTTTCAATACCGGTGGGCGCGGCTGGCGCAGCCATGGCGTGACCGCGTGGTTTATCGCGGTGGTGCCGCTGACCCTGCTGGCCACGGCTTTGTCATGGGCGCCGTTTATTGGCTGGCTCGTGGAAATCCTGGCGTTGTATTGCGCCCTTGGCATGCGCAGCCTGGGCGAGCATGTGACCCCGGTAGCCCAGGCTCTGCGCAGGGATGACCTGGACGAGGCGCGCAAACGCGTGAGCTACCTGGTCAGCCGCCAGACCAGCGAACTGGACCGCACTGGAGTCGCCCGCGCCGCCACTGAGTCGGTGCTGGAAAATGGCAGCGACGCGATATTCGCCGCGCTGTTCTGGTTCGTGGTGGCCGGTGTGCCAGGGGTGGTGCTCTATCGCCTGAGCAACACTCTGGATGCCATGTGGGGCTATCGCAACGAACGCTTCGAACGCTTTGGCTGGGCGGCCGCCAAGATAGACGATGTGCTCAACTATATTCCTGCGCGCCTGGTGGCTTTGACCTACGCGTTGTTGGGCAAAACCCGCTTGGCCCTCAAATGCTGGCGCGTCCAGGGCCCGACCTGGGACAGCCCCAACGCCGGGCCGGTGATGGCCGCCGGTGCCGGTGCACTGGGGGTAGAGCTGGGCGGTGCGGCGATTTATCACGGCGAGATACATCAGCGCCCGCCGTTGGGTGAAGGCCCACCCGCCGATGCCGATTCCATTGATCGCGGCTGGCAACTGGTGCAACGCGGCGTATGGTTGTGGTTGTTGGTCCTGTGCGTAGGGGCACAAATCTATGCTTGAACACGGTGGTCGGCTGCGAAAGGCCGCGATTGAGTATGGGATTGCCGAAGCGGATTGGCTCGACCTGTCCAGTGGCCTGGCGCCCTGGCCGTGGCCGATTCCCGAGATCCCGTTGCGTGCCTGGGCGCGCCTGCCGGAAAGCGACGACGGCCTGGAGCAGGCCGCCAGCGACTATTACGGTACCGCCCAGTTGTTGCCGGTGCCGGGCTCCCAGGCCGCGATCCAACTGCTGCCGCGCCTGCGTCGTTCCGGCAAGGTCGGCGTGCTCTCGCCCTGTTATGCCGAGCACGCCGAAGCCTGGCGTCGCGCTGGCTACGTGGTGCGCGAAGTGCAGGAGCAGGAGGTCGATTTCTATCTTGACGGCCTCGACGTGCTGGTGGTGGTCAACCCCAACAATCCCACGGGCCTGAGCCTGCCACCGCAGCGCCTGCTGGACTGGCATGCACGGTTGGCCCAGCGCGGTGGCTGGCTGATAGTGGACGAGGCCTTCATGGACGTTACCCCAGAGTTGAGCCTGGCCAGCCATACCCATGAGGTCGGTTTGATCGTGCTGCGTTCATTCGGCAAGTTCTTCGGCCTTGCGGGTGTGCGCCTGGGTTTTGTGCTGGCCGAACGCAAGTTGCTCAAGTTGCTCGCCGAACAGGTCGGGCCCTGGGCCGTCAGCGGGCCGACACGGGTGCTGGGCCAAGTGTGCCTGCGCGATACCGCCGGGCACACCCGCCAGCGCAAGCGCTGCATCGAAGCCGGCCAGCGCTTGTTCGAACTGCTTGAAAGCCGGGGCTTTGAGCCCCACGGCGGTTGCGCGTTGTTCCAGTGGTTGATTACGCCGCACGCCGAACGCCTGCACGAGTTCATGGCCCAGCGCGGCATTCTGCTGCGCCTGTTTGTGCATGACAGCAGCGTGCGTTTCGGCCTGCCCGATACCGACGCCGATTGGCTGCGACTCGACCAGGCCCTGGCCGCCTACAAGGACGCCACATGAGCACCTTGATGGTGCAGGGCACCACCTCCGATGCCGGCAAGAGCACCCTGGTGACTGCGCTGTGTCGCTGGCTGGTGCGCCAGGGCGTGGCGGTGGTGCCGTTCAAACCGCAGAACATGGCGCTCAACAGCGCCGTCACTGCCGAAGGCGGCGAAATCGGCCGTGCCCAGGCGGTCCAGGCCCAGGCCGCCAACCTGGCGCCCCACACCGATATGAACCCGGTGTTGCTCAAGCCCAACAGCGATACCGGCTCCCAAGTGATCATCCATGGCCGCGCCGTGACCAGCATGAACGCCGTGGCCTATCACGCCTACAAGGCTATCGCGATGCAAGCGGTACTGGCTTCCCACGCGCGTTTGAGCCAAGCCTACCCGGTGGTGATGGTCGAGGGCGCGGGTTCCCCGGCCGAGATCAACCTGCGTGCCAACGACATTGCCAACATGGGCTTCGCCGAAGCAGTGGATTGCCCGGTGCTGTTGATCGCCGATATCAACCGTGGCGGTGTGTTCGCCCATCTGGTCGGCACGTTGGAACTGCTGTCGCCCAGTGAGCAGGCGCGGGTCAAGGGTTTCATCATCAACCGTTTTCGCGGTGATATCGCGCTGCTGCAGCCTGGGCTGGATTGGCTGGAGGCGCGCACCGGCAAGCCGGTGGTGGGGGTGTTGCCCTATGTGATGGACCTGCATCTGGAGGCCGAAGACGGTATCGATCAGCGCCAGGTCAACAAGGCCGCCCAGGTGCTCAAGGTGGTGGTGCCGGTGTTGCCGCGTATCAGCAACCATACGGATTTCGACCCGTTGCGCCTGCACCCCCAGGTGGATTTGCAGTTTGTCGGGCCGGGCCAGGCGATTCCTGCGGCTGACTTGATCATCCTGCCGGGGTCGAAGAGCGTGCGCAGCGATTTGGCGTTCTTGCGTGCCAATGGTTGGGATACGGCCGTGGCGCGGCATTTGCGTTATGGCGGCAAGGTGCTGGGGATCTGCGGTGGGTTGCAGATGCTGGGTGAGCAGGTGCATGACCCGCTTGGGCTGGAGGGTGTGGCCGGGTCGAGTGCTGGTCTTGGGCTGCTAGCGTTTGCTACGACGCTGGAGGAGGAGAAGCAACTGCGTAATGTACGCGGGCGCTTGGTGCTCGAGGAGGCGGAGGTCAGTGGGTATGAGATTCATGCAGGGGTGACGTCGGGTGAGGCCCTATTGAGCGCGGCCGTGGTGCTGGACGATGGGCGCAGCGATGGGGCGCTGAGCGCTGATGGGCAGATTCTTGGTACCTATCTGCATGGGCTGTTTGAGGCGCCGGCGGCGTGCAGTGCGTTGTTGCGTTGGGCTGGGTTGCAGGATGTGCAGGAGGTGGATTATCACGGGTTGCGTGAGCGTGATATCGAGCGGCTGGCGGACTTGGTTGAGCACCATTTGGACACCGATTTGTTGCGCAATCTATGTGGGATCTGACGGTGTTCGAATGTGGGAGGAGGCTTGCTCCCGATGGCGGCCTGTCGGTGTACATATCCATTGCTGCGGTAACGGCCACTTATGGTTCCGCTCTTACAGCGGGTCACTTTTGAAAAGCGCAAAAGTAACCAAAACGCTCTTGCCCCACCACTCGGCACCTCGCCCAGGCTCGGTGTGCCCTCACTCCGGCTTGAATCCGTGGGCCGCCGTCATGGGCCATCCCTGGCCCAGGACGGCTAACCCGGCGTCCTGCCGGGTTGCCCACGGATTCAAGCCTGCGTTCGGCCAGCGTGGTTTAACGGGGCGCCTAAGATCAAAAGCAAGATCAAGAGCGGCTCGCTACGCATCGTGGTTACGGTTGGCGGCGGGCTTTTGCTTTTCTGTGGGAGGGGGCTTGCCGGCGAAAGAACTGAGAGCGCCGCGTTCATTCGTGAGCGTGATATTGAGCGGATGGCGGGCTTGGTTGAGCGCCATTTGGGCACCGATTTGTTGCGCAACCTATGTGGGATTTGACAGTGTGTACGCGATCCGAATGTGGGAGGGGGCTTGCCCCCGATGGCGGCCTGTCGGTGTACATATCCATTGCTGCGGTAACGGCCACTTATGGTTCCGCTCTTACAGCGGGTCACTTTTGAAAAGCGCAAAAGTAACTAAAACGCTCTTGCCCCACCACTCGGCACCTCGCCCAGGCTCGGTGTGCCCTCACTCCGGCTTGAATCCGTGGGCCGCCGTCCTGGGCCATCCCTGGCCCAGGACGGCTAACCCGGCGTCCTGCCGGGTTACTCACGGATCCAAGCCTGCGTTCGGCCAGCGTGGTTTAACGGGGCGCCTAAGATCAAAAGCAAGATCAAGAGCGGCTCGCTACGCATCGTGGTTACGGTTGGCGGCGGGCTTTTGCTTTTCTGTGGGAGCGGGCTTGCCGGCGAAAGAACTGAGAGCGCCGCGTTCATTCTGGCTTCCCGCTCCATCCATGACTTTTACAGGGCTTATTCCATGCTCCAACTGATCTTGGGCGGCGCACGCTCTGGCAAGAGTCGCCTTGCTGAAAAGCTCGCCAGCGACAGCGGTTTATCCGTCACGTATATCGCCACCAGCCAGCCGCTGGACGGTGAAATGAATCAGCGGATTGCCTTGCATCGTGGGCGTCGTCCGGGCCATTGGGGGTTGATTGAAGAACCCCTTGAGCTGGCGCGGGTACTGGGTGAAAACGCCGCTGCCGACCATTGCCTGTTGGTGGACTGCCTGACGTTATGGCTCACCAATCTTCTGATGCTCGAAGACGCCGATCGCATGGCGTTCGAGCGTGATCAACTGCTGCAAACCCTGGCGTCGCTGCCGGGTGAAATTATTTTTGTCAGCAACGAGACCGGTCTGGGTGTCGTGCCGCTGGGCGAATTGACTCGCCGTTATGTGGATGAAGCCGGTTGGCTGCATCAAGCCTTGGCCGAGCGGTGTCAGCGTGTTGTGTTGACGGTCGCCGGTCTGCCCCTGACTTTGAAAGGTACTGCGTTATGACGGATTCCTGGTGGCTCAAGCCCTGCAAGGCCATCGATGCCTCTGCTTACGAACAGGCGCTGGCGCGCCAGCAGCAGTTGACCAAGCCTGCTGGTTCCCTCGGCCAGTTGGAGGCGCTGGCGGTGCAGTTGGCTGGCTTGCAGGGCCAGGTCAAACCGTCGGTAGATCGACTGTGGATCGCGATTTTTGCGGGCGATCATGGCGTGGTGACCGAAGGCGTGTCGGCATTTCCCCAGGAGGTGACTGGGCAGATGCTGCATAACTTTGTCACCGGTGGTGCGGCGATCAGTGTATTGGCGCGGCAGCTGGATGCGCAGTTGGAAGTGGTCGACCTCGGTACCGTCACGCCGTCGCTGGATTTGCCCGGTGTGCGTCACCTGAATATCGGCGCGGGCACGGCCAATTTCGTCGATGGCCCGGCGATGACTCAGGCCCAGGGGCAACTGGCCCTGCAAGCCGGACGAGACAGCGTGAGCCGCGCCCTGGACAGCGGCGCGCAGTTGTTTATCGGCGGCGAGATGGGCATCGGTAATACCACTGCGGCCAGCGCCTTGGCCTGTGCCTTGCTGGATTGCCCGGTGAGTGACCTGACAGGCCCGGGCACGGGTTTGAATGCCGCGGGTGTCAGCCACAAGATCGCGGTCATCGAGCGGGCATTGGCGCTGCATGCCGCTCAGCGTGGTGATGCGTTGCAAACGCTGTTCAACCTCGGCGGCTTTGAAATGGCGGCGCTGGTCGGCGCTTATCTGGCCTGTGCCCAAGAAGGTATTGCGGTGCTGGTGGATGGCTTTATCTGCAGCGTTGCCGCCCTGGTGGCGGTGCGCTTGAACCCGGCGTGCCGCCAATGGCTGGTGTTCGGCCATCGGGGCGCCGAGCCGGGCCATCGCCATGTGCTGCACAGCCTGGATGCCCGACCTTTGCTGGAGCTGGGCCTGCGCCTGGGCGAGGGCAGTGGCGCGGCGCTGGCGGTGCCGTTGTTGCGCCTGGCGTGTGCACTGCATGGGCAGATGGCGACGTTTGCCGAAGCGGCCGTGGCGGATCGCCCCGCATGACCTTGCACCTGGACCTGCTGCGCCACGGCGAAACCGAGCTGGGCGGCGGCCTGCGTGGCAGCCTGGACGATGCATTGACTGCCAAGGGCTGGGCGCAGATGCGTGCCGCCGTGGTGGGGCAGGGGCCGTGGGATCGTCTGATCAGTTCACCGCTGCAACGCTGTGCCTTGTTTGCCCAGGAGTTGGGGGCGCAGCTTAATGTGCCGGTAAGTCTTGAGCCTGATGTGCAGGAGCTTCACTTCGGCGCCTGGGAAGGCCAAAGCGCAGCCGCACTGATGGAAACCGACGCCGAAGGGCTGGGGTTGTTCTGGGCTGATCCCTACGCGTTCACGCCGCCGCAAGGCGAGCCGGTCATTGAGTTTTCCGAGCGGGTGCTCGGCGCTGTCTCACGACTGCATCGGGCTTATGCTGGCCAGCGCGTGCTATTGATCAGCCACGGCGGCGTGATGCGCCTGCTATTGGCCCGCGCACGCGGTTTGCCCCGTGAGCAATTGCTGAATGTCGAAGTCGGCCACGGCGCGTTGTTCAGCCTGCGGGTTGGCGCCGATAGTGTCTTGAAGGAAGGAACCTGATGATGCTGGCGTTCTGGATCGCCCTGCAATTTCTCAGTAGCCTGCCGATCCGCTTGCCGGGCATGCCACAGCCCCAGGAGTTGGGCCGCTCGTTGCTGTTTTATCCGCTGGTGGGGCTGCTGTTCGGCGTGTTGCTGTGGGGCCTGAACCTGATGTTGATGGGCGCGCCCTTGTTGCTGCATGCCGCACTGCTATTGGTGGCCTGGGTGCTGCTCAGTGGTGGCCTGCACCTGGATGGCCTGGCGGACAGTGCCGATGCATGGCTGGGTGGCTTTGGTGACCGCGAGCGCACCCTCAGCATCATGAAAGACCCGCGCAGCGGGCCGATTGCGGTGGTCACCCTGGGCCTGGTGTTGCTGCTCAAGTTCAGCGCGTTGGTGGCCCTGATCGAACAGCACAATGGCGCTGCCTTGATCCTGGCGCCGCTGATCGGGCGGGCTTCGATGTTGGCGCTGTTTCTCACCACGCGCTACGTACGTGCAGGAGGATTGGGCCAGGCATTGTCCGATCATTTACCGCGGATTGTCGGCCAACAGGTGCTGATCCTCAGCGGCCTGGCGTGCATCCTGATTGGCGGTTTCAACGGCGGCATCGCGGTGTTGCTGGCGGCGCTGTGCTTCGTGTGGCTGCGTCACTTGATGGTCAAGCGTCTGGGCGGTACCACGGGCGATACGGCTGGCGCGCTCTTGGAGTTGCTCGAAGTCGCTGTACTGGTCGGGCTGGCCCTGTAACCCTTTCTTGCATTTCCTTAACTCCGGGTATATACACGCTCTATGCTTGCCTCCCAATGTTTATGCACCAACCTGCGACGCGCCGCCCGTGGCGTCAGCAGGCATTACGACGGCGCTCTCGACGGCTTCGGGATCAACGTTGCCCAGTATTCTCTGCTGTGTAACTTGCAGCGCCTTGACCAACCGAGCATTTCCAGCCTGGCCGAGGCCATGGGCCTGGACCGTAGCACCTTGGGGCGTAATCTGCGCGTGTTGGAAGGCGAAGGGCTGGTGCAGTTGGTCGAGGGTGACGATCTGCGCAACCGCCTGGTGGTCTTGACCGAAACGGGGCAGGAGCGACTGGCCGCGGCCTTGCCGGCCTGGGAAGCGGCGCAACAGAAACTGATTGATAAGTTGGGCGCCGAAAAGCGCGAAACGTTGTTGGCCTTGCTGGACGAACTCGCCTGAAGCGCGGTTTGTTCGACTATAAGCGGGTATATACCCGCGAGCGGAGAATAAGAAATGACCTCGATGTGGCGCACCAGTGGTTGGATCCTTGTGGGGAGTGCGCTGATCCTGGCGTTGTCCCTGGGCGTACGGCATGGCTTCGGCCTGTTCCTGTCGCCCATGAGCAGCGAATTTGGCTGGGGGCGTGAAACCTTTGCCTTCGCCATTGCCTTGCAGAACCTGATCTGGGGCCTGGCCCAACCATTTACCGGGGCCTTGGCCGACCGATTCGGCGCGACCAAGGCAGTGTTTGTCGGCGGCGTGTTGTATGCCGCGGGCCTGGTGCTGATGGGCATGTCCGACTCTGCGTGGTCGCTGTCCCTGAGCGCAGGCTTGCTGATTGGTATCGGCCTGTCCGGTACTTCGTTCTCGGTGATTCTTGGTGTGGTCGGCCGCGCCGTAGCCCCGGAAAAACGCAGCATGGCCATGGGCATCGCCAGCGCCGCCGGTTCCTTCGGCCAATTCGCCATGGTCCCCGGCACCCTCGGCTTGATTGGTTGGTTGGGCTGGTCTGCGGCACTGCTGGCGTTGGGCTTGATGGTGGCGTTGATCCTGCCGCTGGTAGCGATGCTCAAGGATCGCCCGCTGCCGGTCACGGTCGGCCAGCAAACCCTGGGCGAAGCTCTCAAGGAAGCCTGCTCTCACTCAGGGTTCTGGCTGTTGTCCTTCGGTTTTTTTGTCTGTGGTTTCCAAGTGGTATTTATCGGTGTGCATTTGCCGGCGTACCTGGTTGACCAGCACCTGCCGGCCACGGTGGGCACCACGGTGCTGGCCTTGATCGGCCTGTTCAACGTGTTCGGCACTTACACGGCCGGGTGGCTGGGCGGGCGCATGTCCAAGCCGCGCTTGCTCACCGGCCTGTACCTGTTGCGGGCCGTGGTGATCGTATTGTTCCTGTGGGCGCCGGTCACCGAAGCCACTGCGTATCTGTTTGGCATGGCGATGGGGTTCCTGTGGTTGTCCACCGTCCCCCTGACCAACGGCACCGTCGCGACCTTGTTTGGTGTACGCAACCTCTCAATGCTCGGTGGGATCGTGTTCCTGTTCCACCAACTCGGCTCATTCCTCGGTGGTTGGCTGGGCGGGGTGGTCTATGATCGTACCGGAAGCTACGATTTGATCTGGCAGGTGGCGATTCTGCTCAGCCTGCTCGCTGCGGCCCTGAACTGGCCGGTGCGTGAGCGACCGGTGGCGCGTGTGCAGGCGCAGATGGAGGCGGCATGAGGGTAGCGGTGCGCTTGATGGTGATGGCGGCAGGGTTGCTCCTGTTGCTACTGGCCTGGTGGGGCTGGCAGCAAGGCGGCCTGGCGTTGATGCAACTGGGCATGGCGATCTGTTAACTTCAATGCCTGAACTGACTCAAGGAATGTCGACATGCTGATGCGCTGGCTCGCTGTACCCGTCCTCATGGCTGTTGGCAGCTTGGCCATGGCTGCCGACTGCCCGCCGCTCTTGGAGGGCCAACTGCCCAAGCTGCGGGCCAAGGAGTCCATTGACCTGTGCCAGCGCTTTGCCGGCAAGCCCCTCGTTATCGTAAATACGGCGAGTTTTTGCGGGTTCGCACCGCAATTCAAAGGCCTTGAAGCGTTATACCAGCGCTACAAGGACCAAGGCCTGGAAGTGATAGGCGTGCCGTCCGATGACTTCAAGCAGGAAGCCAAGACCGGGGAGGAGACTGCCAAGGTCTGCTACGTGAACTACGGCGTGACCTTCACCATGACCGAGTCGCAGAAAGTCAGGGGGCCGGATGCAGTGCACCTGTTCAAGCTGCTGGCGCAGCAGAGCAGTGCGCCGAAGTGGAATTTCTATAAATACGTGGTGGACCGCCAGGGCAAGGTGATTGCCAACTTTTCCAGTGTGACCAAGCCGGACAGCCCGGACCTGATCAAGGCGGTGGAAGAGGCATTGGCGTCCAAACCCTGAACCGCGACCAATGAAAAGCCCCGCCTCCTGTGCAGGAGAGCGGGGCTTTTTTATACCGCCGAGAATCAGAAGCGGTAGGTCATGCCCAGGCCGAAACCGTTGGCACTGTTTTCATACTTGGCGTTGTAGCTGGCCAATGCGTTGGAACGCGAAACCTTGACGTCTTCTTCCTTCAGGTAGGAGTAGGCCAGGTCGACGGTCATGTTCGGCATGACCTCGTAGCCCAGGCCCAGGCTGAAGATCGTACGGTCGCCGGTCGGGATACGTGGCGAACGATCCGTATTGTTGGTCGGCGATTGGTCGAAGGTCAGGCCGGTACGCAGCACCACTTGTTTGGTGAGCTGGTACGACGTACCCACGGCATAAGCCCAGGTATCGTGCCAGTTCTGGTCTTCCTTGATGGTGCCGACCAGGGTAGGGGCGAGTATGCCGCCGGAAGCACCGCCGACGACCCCCTCGTTCTTGACGGTGATGTCTTTCAAGCGGCTCCAGCGTGTCCAGGTTGCACCCGCATAGAGTTTCCAGGCGTCGGTCAGGTCTTGAGTGACCGACAGGTCGTAGGACTCAGGCGTATCGATCTTCAGCGAGGCATCGTAGCGGTTGCTGCGCAGGGCGCCAGCGGTCGCAGCCGGGCCACTGACTTCGGTGTGGCCGTCCAGCTTGTAGCTGACCTTGGAGTGATAGGTCAGGCCGACGCGGGTGGTATCAGTGGCTTGTACCAGCACGCCGATATTGAAGCCCAACGCTGTGTCGTCGCCCTTGATCTTGATGTTGGTGTCTGGCGCACGAGCGTTCAGCGTCAGGTCCGATTCCAGGGTGCCGGCGATGCGGTTGATGGTCGGGCCAAAACCGACGGAAACGCGGTCGTTGAAGGCGTAGCTGACCGTCGGCTGGAAGGTGATGACTTTTACTTCGCTTTTGCTGCCAAAGCCGCGGCCTTGGAAACCGCTTTCGTAATCAGTCACCAACCCGAACGGTGCATAGACGCCGAAACCGACGGACCATTGATCATTGAGTTTATTGGTGTAGAAACCGAAAGGGACGGCTGTGAAAGGCACCATGTCGCCTTTGTTGCTGCCGCGGGAGCGGCCGCTGACGTCGCTGATATCAGTGGAGGCATCGATGGCTGCAACACCGCCGGTGATCTGTTGACCTTCCAGGCGTGCCATACCGGCAGGGTTACCGAACACAGTGCTTGCATCATCGGCAGAGGACGAGCGACCTGCGAAACCGGTACCCATCCCGCTGACGCTCTGTTCGTTCAGGGCAAAGCCGCTGGCGAACAGTTGGGAGGATGCCATGGCAACGGCGAGGCTAAGTGTGGTCTTGAGCATTACTTTTTTCATTATTAGAACTCCGTGGTGATCACCGCTGCGGAAAGTATCAATAAATTTCGCATCGCGCTATAGGCTGTAATGCGGGAGATAGAGCGGTTTTGTAGGACAATCCGACCAGAATTCAGGGTTTTTGGCGAATCTTGCATTTTGCCCGGTCAGCACGCCACCTGTTTTATGGGGCAGGCGCAGGTTTGCCACGCTTGAGTGAAATCCCGCAGTCGACCTTGCGGATGAAAAATTTCTTTCCAGATACGCGCCATGGCCAGCACATCGCCGGGCGCAGGCAGTGTGTAGCGACGCTGTTCCACCAACAGCCAAGCGATGGCCGTGGCGTAGCGCAGGTTTACCGTCAGTTCCAACTGAGGTGCACTGAGGAAGGCATGTTGGCTGGCTAGTCCGCGTACCAGGCTCGCCCGCTCGGGGTCCAGTGCAAGATAATCATCCCAGAGGGCGCGGTGGCGCGGTTCGGTGATGCTGTAGAGGCCATGGCCGCGTCGATCATGCAAGGCCGAGCCCAGTTCCGATTGACTGGCAGCAATGCCCAGTAGCAGGGATTCGGCTGCAGGGTCATGGCGGCCGAGGTACATCAACGTCGGCCTGATCACATAACGACACAATTCGCTGGCGGCAATACCCATACAAGCCTCAGTCCAATAAAAGGGTGGACGAGCCTGAGAAGGGAGGGCTTGGCAGCGGTGAATCGGATCTCAGGCCCGTCGCAAGCGGATCATGCCGCTCGAGTTGAAGTGTAGTGTCATATTCATGATGTAAAAGACTGTTTTTAAAACATCTTCTTCATTTAGTTATAAGGTTTATATCTGTTCGGACTTAATACGAAGGCTGCCAAGTCGAATTTCGGGCAATAAAAAACCCTGTGTTTCAAACAGGGTTTTTTGTGTTTCAGCGACTCGGGTCGATCAGGCAGTCAGTGCCTGACGGGTACGCTCGATCACGGCCTGCAGCGGTTCTGCGCTGGAGTATTGATCGGGGTACAGGCGTTCGCTGTGACGTGCGATGCCGTGCTCGTTGACCAGGGTGAAGCTGAAGCAGCCTTTGCGAGCGGCCATGATCAGGCAGTTCATTGGGGCAAAAGCGTTAGTGAGGGTGCGAATGGCATCCTGAGTGTGGATTTGAGCGTTCATATTATTGGTGTTCCTACAAATGACACGGATAAGAACCGTGCAACGTTAAAACGTTCCAGTAACGCTGATCACCATTGATCGAGCGAAGAACCTGACTGGAACAAAGCAGCCAGTTTGAAGCGCTGATAAATTAGGCGCGCTTGGGCTGGCAGGTAGGTACTTAGGAGGGCAGGCAACACAACAGGGGCAAAGGTTCTGGGCCCAGGGTGAAGATCCTGATCAATTTGCAGGTTGGTTCGGTCAGAGTATTGAGACTTCGCGACACCCTTTGCTTGTTCAAAGGCTGTGTCGTCGCAAGGAATACCTGGAAACCATCGAGGTGGTCGATCCCGTGTTTTGCAAGGGACTGGTCGACCAGAATTGACTTTCAGCTTGGTACTAACGCCGCGGATAGTAACGGGTTGAACCAGGGAAGGCAAGCGCGTCAGCAAAAAACTTCAATCAGCCGCCAAGCAGCCAGCGATAGATCAATACCGTCGCCGATGCGGCGAGGGCGCAACCGAGTCCATAGGCGGCGAGGGTCAAGCGCAAGGATCGGCCAGCCTCGAACACCTGAGGCAGTGTGGCGAGCCGCAAGAGATTTGAAAAGTCCTGGTTGCGTCACGCCAGTAACATGTTTAAGGCGTGTTGAATCAAAAAATGCCGACGATATAACCAGCAAGCAGCTACTTGTGCACATGGGTTGCCGGATGTGTAACCCTGCTGTCACTTGCCCGGAAACGCGCCCATTTGCCTGCATTCAAAATTTAAGTCAATGAAAAATCTCGCTTTTTTTTATTGGTGAAAAAATCGTCAGTTTGACTGCGGCCCCCGTTCCGTGGGCCTTTGCGCCCGTTCAAGGGGGGTTGTCCACTGAGTTATCCACAGCTTCTGTGGATTGTCCCGAGCGCTTGCTCTAGAACGGGCGTGCCGGGTTTTTTCAGCTTTACCTGTACGAAAAAAAGAGTAGAGTGGCGCGCCTTCCGTTCTGTCCCACAGTGCTTTATGAAGTTTCGCTCAGTATCACCTTCTGTTACCGACACTCCTCAAACTGTTACCGCTCCCAAGCGTTTCTCCTTGAAGGTTGCTTTGTGGCTGCTCGATAGCCCTCGCCTGGGGCAAAGTACCAACATCAAACACTTCGCTGGACGCTTGCTCAAACAGCCCGCCCGGGAAGGGGTAGTGGCCGCGCAGAGCCGGCTGGGCCAACTGATGTGTCGGGAATGCGGGAACGCCCGCGACCGCCGTATAGGCTACGACCTGCTGCGCTCGGCCGCCCGCGCCGGCGACCGGCGCGCCCAGCGCGAACTGGGGCAGGTCGAAGACTGAGCTGTCCTCCAGCCCTGCGCTTGGTTACCCTTGTTTTTTTTCGGTGATGGCAGAAATGGCTATGGTTGTTGACTGGACCAGTATCGCCTTGGGACTTGTTGGCGCAGCAGTACCTTTGTTGGCGCTGTGCTGGCAACTCCAGCGACGTCTGAGCGCACGGGCCACCGGCTGGGAACTGCTGGAAGAGCGCCTGGCGACCGCGCAACTGGCCCAGGAGGGGCTCGCTGCCCAGTTGGACGCCAGTCGCGATGAGATCAGTGACCTGAGCCATGCCAATGCCGCCAAGCAGGCCGACCTGGCTGCCTTGCGCCGCGAAGTCGAGCTGTTGCAGATCGACCGTGATAACGCCCGCGATGCCGCCCACGCCTGGAACCTCGACCGCAGTGCCAAGGAAACCGAGCTGCGGCGTCTCGACGCGCTGGCCGCGGCCCTGAGCGCGGAACTGCGCGAGCAACAAGACAGCCATCAACAACGCCTCACTGACCTGCAAGGCTCACGGGATGAGCTGCGTGCGCAGTTCGCCGAGCTGGCCGGCAAAATCTTCGATGAGCGTGAGCAGCGCTTTGCCGAAACCAGCCAGGAACGCCTGGGCCAACTGCTCGATCCGCTCAAGGAGCGCATCCAGTCGTTCGAGAAGCGAGTCGAAGAAAGCTACCAGAACGAAGCCCGCGAGCGTTTTTCCCTGGCCAAGGAGCTGGAGCGCTTGCAGCAACTGAACCTGCGCCTGTCGGATGAAGCCACCAACCTGACCCGGGCCCTCAAGGGCCAGAAAACCCAGGGCAACTGGGGTGAGCTGATCCTTGAGCGGGTGCTGGAGCACGCGGGCCTGGAGAAAGGCCGTGAATACCAGACCCAGGTCAGCCTCAAAGGCCCGGATGGCGAGCGTTTCCAGCCGGACGTACTGATCATGTTGCCGGGCGACAAGCAGGTGGTGGTCGACTCCAAGGTCAGCTTGACCGCCTATCAACAATACGTCGCGGCGGATGACGATGTAATCGGCCAGGCGGCCTTGAAGCAACATGTACTGTCCCTACGCAATCACGTCAAAGGTTTGGCCGGCAAGGATTACAAGCGCCTCGAAGGTTTGCACAGCCTGGACTTTGTCCTGCTGTTCGTGCCGATCGAAGCGGCTTTTTCCGCGGCATTGCAGGCCGAGCCCAACCTGTTCCAGGAGGCCTTTGACCGCCATATCGTGATTGTCAGCCCGACCACCTTGCTCGCCACCCTGCGGGTGATCGACAGCCTGTGGAAACAGGAGCGCCAGAGCCAGAATGCCCGTGAAATTGCCGAGCGTGCCGGGTGGCTGTACGACAAGTTCGTGCTGTTTATCCAGGATCTGGACGAGGTGGGCAATCGGTTGCAACAGTTGGACAAGGCTTACAGCGCGGCGCGAAACAAACTGACAGATGGACGCGGGAATCTGGTCAGTCGTACCGAGCAACTAAGGCTGCTCGGTGCCCGTGCCAGTAAGAGCCTGCCGGCGGATCTGCTGGAACGGGCGATGACAGATTCGGATGGCGTAGCGCATCTCCCCGAATAAACACAGGGCCAAATGTGGGAGGGGGCAAGCCCCCGATAGCAGAGTATCAGTCACCCAATGTGTTGGCTGATACACCGCTATCGGGGCATGGGTATCTACACAACTTTGGTACGCCGCTGCTCCTCTGCAAGGGAGCTTGCTGCCTGGCAACTTATAGCTATCTAACTGATGCACCGCGATCCAAATGTGGGAGGGGCTTGCCCCCGATGGCGGCCTGACAGCCGACCAGAATGTTGGATCAGACCGAGTACATATCCATTGCCGCGGTAACGACCACTATTGGTTCCGCTTTTACAGCGGGTCACTTTTGAAAAGCGCAAAAGTAACCCAAACGCTCTTGCCCCACCACTCGGCACCTCGCCCAGGCTCGGTGTGCCCGTAATCCGCCATGGATTTGGGGGGCCGCCGCCACGCGCCCTCCCTGGTGCGGGGCGGCTAAACCGGCATCCCTGCCGGTTTACCCCCCAAATCCCTGTCGAATTACGGCCAGCGTGGTTTAACGGGGCGCCTAAGATCAAAAGCAAGATCAAGAGCGGCTCGCTGCGCATCGTGGTTACCGGCGGTCGCTACATCAAAGATGTGTTGATACCCATGGCTATCGGGGGCAAGCCCCCTCCCACATTTTGACCGAGTACAAGCCATTTACAGAGGCAGATGCCTGCTCAACAGAGCCCGCAACGCCGCCGGCTTCACCGGCTTGGCCAGGTAATCCAACCCCGCACCATGCACCTCGGCGACCATCTCCGGGCGCCCGTCGGCGCTGATCACCACACCGGGAATCGGCTCGGCCAATTGCGCCCGTAGCCAGCCCATCAGCTCGGTGCCGGTTTCGCCATGGTCCAGGTGGTAATCCACCAGTGCCAGTTGCGGGCGCATGCCGTCGGCCAGCAGTGCCGCACATTGGGCCTGATTGGCTGCGGTCCAGACTTCGCAGCCCCAGCGCGTGAGCAGGCTGCGCATGCCGATCAGGATGCTCTCCTCGTTATCCACACACAGCACCCGGGCGCCGCTCAAAGGCAGCCCGTTTTCCGCCGGCGCCTTGGGTTGCGGGCTGGCCTGGTTGCGCGCCAGCGGCACGCACACGCTGAAGACGCTGCCTTTGCCTGGCCAGGAGCGCACGCTCAGGCGGTGGCCCAGCACGCGGCACAAGCCGTCGGCAATCGCCAGGCCCAGGCCAAGGCCCTTTTCGGCGCGGGTCTGGTGGCTGTCCAGGCGCTTGAACTCTTCAAAGATCACCTTTTGTTTATCCAACGGAATACCCGGGCCGCGATCCCAGACTTCCAGGCACAGTTCGCCCTGGCGTCGACGTACGCCAAGTAACACTGGGCCGTCGGCATAACGGAAGGCATTGGTCAGGAAGTTCTGCAGGATCCGCCGTAGCAACTTGATGTCGCTGTCTACCCGCAAGCGGCTGCCGCGCCAACGGAAGCGCAAGCCTTGCTCATGGGCCAGCGCCTTGAACTCAGCGCCCAGGGTGTCGAACAGCTCATTGAGTACAAAGGGCTGGCGTTGTGGATTGATCTTGCCGTTTTCCAGGCGGGAGATATCCAACAGGTCGCTGATCAGGTCTTCGGCCGAGCGCAACGAGCTGTCCAGGTGCTGCACCAGCTGCCGTGCCTCGCTGGACAGGCCGTCGTGCTGATGGGAGAGGGCGGCGGAGAACAGCCGTGCGGCGTTCAGCGGTTGCATCAGATCGTGGCTCACCGCCGCCAGGAATCGCGTCTTCGATTGGCTGGCGGACTCGGCCACGCCCTTGGCGTCGGTGAGGGCCACGTTGAGCTGCGACAGTTCATGGGTGCGTTCGGTCACCCGTTGCTCCAGGCCCTCGTTGGCCTCGGTCAGCGCTTGTTCGGCTTCGCGGAACGCGGTGATGTCGGTGAAACTCATGACAAAGCCGCCGCCGGGCATCGGGTTGCCGATCAGCTCGATCACCCGACCATTGGGAAACAGGCGCTCGGAGGTATGCGCACGGCCCTGGCGCATCCAGTGCAGGCGGCGCGCCACGTGCACCTCTGCCTCGCCAGGCCCGCACAAGCCGCGCTCGGCGTTGTAGCGAATGATGTCGGCAATCGGCCGGCCGACGCTGATCAGGCCGTCCGGGTAGTTGAACAGCTCCAGGTAGCGCCGGTTCCAGGCCACCAGTTTGAGGGACTGGTCCACCACGCTGATGCCCTGGGTGATGTTCTCGATGGCGCCTTGCAGCAGGGCACGGTTGAACTGCAGCACCTCGGAGGCTTCGTCGGCGATCCGTACGACGTCCTCCAGCTGCATTTCCCGCCCTTCAATCGCCGCTTTCACCACGGCTCGCGTCGAAGAGGCACCCAGTACGCCCGCCAGCAAGCGTTCGGTATGGGCGATCCAATCGTTGTCGGCATTCTGGTTGGGGTTGAAGCCTTTGCCCTGGCGATAGGCAAAGCGAATAAAGCTCTGCTGGGCACGTTCTTCGCCGACAAAGCGTGCCGCCAGGCTGAGCAGGTCGCTGATCTGCACCGACAACATGGACCGGGCATTGGCGCGCTGGCTGATTTCCTGGCCTATGAAACGCCCGGCCTGCCAGTGCTCGGATACCCGGGTGCGTGACAGCATTGACACCCACACGAACAAGGTGAAGTTACCCGCCAGGGAAAATACGGTGCCCAAGGTCAGCGACGTCACCGACAGCCCGAACGGGTGGGAATGCATCCAGGTCAGGCCGGGGAAAAGGCTGAGCGACCAACCCAGGCTTTTCGCGGTAACTGGCAGGACCAAGGTGTAGAACCACAGGAATGTACCCGCGGCCAAGCCGGCAAAGACGCCCCGGCGGTTGGCCTGCTTCCAGTAGAGTGCGCCGAGCATTGCCGGGGCCAGTTGGGTCACGGCGGCAAAGGCGATCTGGCCGATGGTAGCCAGGCTGGCGGTAGAACCCAGCAGGCGGTAGCTCACATACGCCAGCAACAGGATAATCACAATGCTCACCCGGCGTACCGAGAGCATCCAGTGGCGGAATACTTCAAATGGCCGCTCGGCGCTGGAGCGCCGTAACAGCCAGGGCAGCAGCATGTCGTTGGAAACCATGGTCGACAAGGCGATGCTGGCCACGATCACCATGCCGGTGGCGGCCGAGGCACCGCCAATGAACGCCAGCACAGCGAGAGCTGGATGGGCCTGGGCCATTGGCAGGCTGATCACATAGGAGTCTGGCAGCACCGAGCCAGGCAGCAGCATCTTGCCACCGAGGGCGATGGGCACCACGAACAATGCAGCCAGGATCAAGTAGGCCGGGAACACCCATTTGGCCAGGCGCAGATCCTGGGGGTCGATGTTTTCAACCACGGTCACATGGAATTGCCGTGGCAGACAGATAATCGCCATCATGGCGACGCCGGTCTGTACCACCATCGAGGGCCAATTGATGGTCTCTTTCCAGTATTCCTCCAGGCGTGGCGCGAGCATTGCCTGGCTGAACAGGTCGCCGAAACCGTCGTACAAGCCGTAGGTGACAAACGCACCGACGGCAAGAAAAGCAAACAGCTTGACCAGGGACTCAAACGCAATCGCCAGCACCATGCCACGATGGTGTTCGGTGGCATCGAGGTTGCGCGTACCAAACACAATGGTAAACAGCGCCAACACCAGGGACACGATCAAAGCCGTGTCCTGGGCCCGGGTGCCGGTGGTGTCAGGGCCGGCGCCGATCAACAGGTTCACCCCCAGTACGATGCCTTTGAGTTGCAACGCGATATAGGGCAGCACGCCGACCAGGCAGATCAACGCCACCACCACCGCCAGGGACTGGGATTTGCCGTAGCGGGCGGCGATAAAGTCGGCAATCGACGTGATGTTTTCCTGCTTGCTGATCAGGATCATCTTCTGTAGCACCCAGGGTGCCAACACCAGCAGCAGCACCGGTCCCAGGTAGATCGGTAAAAATGCCCACAACTGTTCGGCGGCCTGGCCTACAGCGCCAAAGAAAGTCCAGCTGGTGCAGTACACGGCCAGCGACAAACTGTAGACCCATGCACGCACACGCGGTGGCAGCGGCGCATGGCGGCGGTCACCGTAAAAGGCAATGGCAAACATAATGGCCATATAGGCCAGGGCAACGGCGGCAATCAGCCCGCTGGACAGCGTCATGGTAACTCCGAGCATAAGAACACCCAGGCACTCCAGGCCCGGTTGGACAGTCTCGCATGATGCCTGGGGTTAGTCAGTGTCGACCAAGGTCGTGTGGGATCTAATGTCGCAGGTGCGTCAGCGCGGTGGCAGGGTTTTCTGGCGCAGGATATAGATCGTCACCAGGACCGCACTGGTCAGCATGAAACCGCGTGCCCAGGGCAGGGGTACCAGGTAGCAGGAGATCGCGATGCTCAACCACATCAAGCCGATGGCGTAGGCCTTGCCTTTGAGCGGGATGCCATTGCCGTCCAGGTAGTCACGGATCCAGGGGCCCAGGCGCGGGTGCTCCACCAGCCAGCGGTAGAAACGCGGGGAGCTTCGAGCGAAGCAGGCGGCGGCGAGCAGGAGGAAGGGCGTGGTCGGCAACACCGGTAGGAAAATGCCTATCACTCCCAGCGCTACGCTGAGCCAGCCAATGGCCAGCAGCGTATAGCGCAGGAGCAGCGAGCGGTTGCCCATGGGTGCCACGGGCAAGCGACTCAGTGGTGACGTGGCTTGAGGATCGCCGGTTTTTCGTCAGGCGCGTTGCACAGCAGGTACAGCGCGGTGAGGGCTTCCGGGATCTGTACGATCATGTCGTCCATCAGGTTGGCGTCGGCGGCGATGTCGGCGAACTCCGGCTGGTCGTCGAACAGGCCGGAACCGACCATGATCGGCAGCAGCATTTCGCTGACTTCTTCCTCGGCGGTTTCGAACCAGGCGGCTTCGCGCAGGAACACGCCTTCCATGAAACCGATGCACCAGCCGCGCAGGTCGGAGTCGTCCGGTTCTTCACCCAGGTCCAGGTCGCATGGCAGCTCGAATTCCTCATCGGAGGCCAGCTGGCGGCCGATGTGGGCCTTGAGGGCCAGCAGGGTCGCTTCGATTTCTTCGCGCTGGGCGGCGTCGGCGTAGTGAGGCTCTTCGGCGAACAAGGCGTCGATCCACTCACGGTCCGGCACGACGTCAGAAGAGATCGACAGGGCGGTCAGGTAGCCGTGGGCGGCCACGTAGTCCAGCGCCTCGTCATGCAGCTCATCGGCGTCGAGGAAGGCTTGCAGGCGGGTTAGTTGCTCAGCGAAGGACATTGAAGGGCTACCTTGGGAATAAACGATGCTGAATTCTAGGCTTTCTTGAGCGCCCAGGCCAGCCGCACCGCACATTTGCCCGGTTTTAGCGTGGCCGTCTATTCGTCAGGCGCGCCCTTTGGCGGATGATGCTCGGGTATACTGCCGCGTTTTGTGATGCCCCTGCAGGCCCAGCGCCAATCCGGGAAAACTTCGCTTACGGATTATTTACCGTGGCAGCGCATTTTTTCGGCCAGCCTGTACAGAGGGATTTCGGCACCATTTTGGAGTTTTACATGCTCGAGCAGGCTCAACGCGTCCTCAAGGACATCTTCGGCTACGACAGTTTTCGTGGCCGCCAGGGTGCGATCATTGAGCGCGTGGCCAATGGCGGCGATGCCCTGGTGCTGATGCCTACCGGTGGCGGCAAATCCTTGTGCTTCCAGGTGCCGGCACTGTTGCGCAATGGCCTGGCCGTGGTGGTATCACCGTTGATTGCGTTGATGGACGATCAGGTCGCCACCCTTGAAGAGCTTGGTGTCGCCGCTGCGTCTTTGAACTCCACCCTCAGCGCCGAACAGCAGCGCGACCTGGCCGCCCGCATCAAGCGTGGCGAGGTGAAGATGTTGTACCTGGCACCCGAGCGCCTGGTGCAGCCGCGCATGCTGTCCTTCCTGCAGAGCCTGGACATTGCCCTGTTCGCGATTGACGAAGCCCACTGTGTATCGCAATGGGGGCACGATTTCCGCCGCGAATACCTGCAGCTTGGCCAGCTGGCGGAACTGTTCCCCGACGTGCCGCGCATCGCCCTGACCGCCACCGCCGACAAACGTACCCGCGAAGAGATCGTCGAGCGCCTGCATCTGCAGAACGCCGAGCGTTTCCTGTCGAGCTTTGACCGGCCCAATATTTTCTACCGCATCGTACCCAAGGAGCAGCCGCGCAAACAGTTGCTGGCGTTCCTGTCCGAGCGGCGCAGCGATGCGGGTATTGTCTATTGCCTGTCGCGCAAGAAGGTCGACGAAGTCGCCGCGTTCCTTTGCGAACAGGGCTATCCGGCGTTGCCTTACCACGCCGGCCTGCCGAACGATCTGCGTGCCTATCACCAGAAGCGCTTCCTCAACGAGGAAGGCTTGATCATGGTGGCGACCATCGCCTTCGGCATGGGTATCGACAAATCCAACGTGCGTTTCGTCGCGCACATGGACCTGCCCAAGTCCCTGGAGGCCTATTACCAGGAAACCGGGCGCGCCGGCCGTGATGGCCTGCCGGCAGATGCCTGGATGGTGTACGGCCTGCAAGACGTGGTGATGCTCAAGCAGATGCTGCAGAACTCAGAAGGCGACGAACGTCATAAGCGCCTGGAGCAGCACAAGCTCGATGCCATGTTGTCGTTGTGTGAAGAGACCCGCTGCCGGCGCCAGACGCTGCTGGCCTATTTCGACGAAGACATGCCGCAGCCCTGCGGCCACTGTGATAACTGCATCGACGGTGTGCAGACCTGGGACGCCACCGAGCCGGCGCGCCAGGCGTTGTCGACGATCTACCGCACCGGCCAGCGCTATGGCGTGGGGCACCTGGTGGATGTGTTGCTGGGCAAGGACAACGAGAAAATCCGCAGCTTCGGTCACGAGAAACTCTCGGTCTACGGCGTCGGCAAGGCCCGCGCCGAAGGCGAGTGGCGCTCGCTGTTCCGGCAGATGGTTGCCCGTGGCCTGGTCGACATCGATATCGAGGGCTACGGCGGGCTGCGGCTGAATGACAGTTGCCGGCCGTTGCTCAAGGGGGAAGTGAGCCTGGAGCTGCGCCGTGACCTCAAGCCCCAGACCACTGCCAAGAGCAGCAGCACCAGCCAGGCCAGCCAGCTTGTACGGGGCGAGGAGCGCGAGCAGTGGGAAGCCCTGCGCACCTTGCGGCGCAAACTGGCACAGGAACACAGCGTGCCGCCCTACGTTATCTTCCCCGACTCTACCTTGCTGGAAATGCTTCGCGAACAACCCACCACCATGGCCGAAATGGCCCGGGTCAGCGGTGTGGGTGCGCGCAAGCTGGAGCGTTACGGCCAGGCGTTCCTCGAAGTGCTCGGTGGCCAGGCCGAAGCACCGAAGGAAGTGGCCGATATTCGCCACGAACTGATCAGCCTGGCCCGCGCCGGAATGACCCCGATCCAGATCGCCGGTCAGCTGCAATGCTCGGAGAAAAATGTGTATACCTTGCTCGCCGAAGCCATCGGCAAGCAGCAATTGTCGTTGGAGCAGGCCCTTGATTTGCCTGAGGATTTGCTCGGTGAAATCCAGGATGCATTCCTCGACGGAGAAGGCGAATTGCCACCTGTCGTGGAGATCGCTCCATTGTTCACTGGGCGTGTTCCTGAGGGAGTTTTGTACTGCGTACGCGCTGCTTTGCAGTCGGAATTCGAAATTTAGTGTGCCAATTACGACAATGTAACGAATCAGTACATACGGGGCCTTGCCTACTGACATGGCTCATGCTTAGCTGACTAATAATTAGCCACACTTTATTTTCAGTCTTAAACATGAGTTTTTTATGCCGTTAACCGATCAACACCGTTTTGGCATGCAGTTGGCGCAAATGTCCCGAGGTTGGCGCGCCGAGCTGGACCGCCGCCTGGCGGGGCTGGGCTTGTCCCAGGCGCGATGGCTGGTGCTGTTGCATTTAGCCCGTTTTGCACAAGCCCCTACCCAGCGTGAATTGGCACAAAGTGTCGGCGTGGAAGGGCCGACCCTTGCGCGTCTGCTCGACAGCCTGGAAGGTCAGGGCCTGGTGCAACGCCAGGCCGTGGTGGAAGACCGCCGCGCCAAACGCATCCTGCTGTGTGATACCGCTCAACCGCTGATCGACCAGATCGAGACCATTGCCACGGCGTTGCGTCATGAATTGTTCGTAGGGGTGAATGAAGAGGATTTGCGCGTGTGCATGCGTGTGCATGAGCACATCCTGGCGAACCTGGAAAAGTCCTGATCGCCCATTCACTGGGGATCAAAATGTGGGAGGGGGCTTGCTCCCGATTGCGGTGGGCCAGCTACAGAATTGTTGACTGATACCCCGCCATCGGGAGCAAGCCCCCTCCCACATTAGTTCGGTGCTGTGTCAGAAGGTCTGGCCGAGGTTCAGGTACACCGCCTTCTGGTTATCATCATTGAACCCATAGCTGAAATTCAGCGGCCCCAGAGGCGTATCAAACCCGAGGAAGATACTCGCGGCGTTGATATAGCCGCTGTCGAATTCATTATCGTTGTTCCACGCCCGGCCCCGTTCCAGTGAGGCGCCCAGGTACAACGGGAAGTCCAGCGGCAGGTACGAACGCGGGGTCAGTCGGCGGAAGTACACCGCGCGCATCAGGCTGACGTTCTGCCCCGAGATCGCATCTTGGCGAAAGCCCGACAATTGCCGCGCTCCGCCCAGCTGGAAGCTGGAAATCACCACATCCGAATTATCCAGGGTGCGCCCGTAACGACCGCCCAGTATCAATGTGTCCGGGCCATAGCTCATGGCCTTGTCCAGCTTGAACTCCCATTGGCGGTAACGCTGGTCCGAGCCCAGTCCCGGTTCGAATTCACGATAGGCCAGGCCGATGTCCTCGCCGCTATGGGGGAAGTACACGTTGTCAAAGGAGTCGAATGAATATTTAAGTTCATAGAAGCCTTCGCTGAAGCTCACGCTCGGCAGGTCGCGGTCGCCAATACGTACGTCGGCCTTGCCCCAGGCTTCTCCAACGCCGAAGCGGATCTCGCCGCTGTTGCCGATCTGCCGGCCCACGTTCAAGCCGAAACCGTAGCGTTCCAGGCGATATTCGGAAATGGGGTCGTTGTCCAGGACCAGTTCTACGTTCTGCGCCTCGGCTCTGATATACGGCGCGACAAAGTAACGTGAGCCGGTGTCCATCGGCTGGTAGAACTCGCTGTACAGCTCTTGCCGATCACCGATCTGCACCCGCGTCAGCCATTCGGCGCCGAGGCGGTTGATACCGTTGACACGATAGCTGGCGCCGAGATTGAAGGCGCTATCGCCGCGCATATCATCCGACAGGTTCAAGCCCAGGCGCAGGTAATCGGTGCCGCTGCGTTTGCCGCGCGCGCTGATCACCAGGGTATTGTCCGAGCCTTTTTTCACCACGCGGTATTGCACCTGTTCGAAGTAATCCAGGCCGTACAAGGTGCCCATGTCCGATTGCAGGCGGCCCAGGTTCAGTGGCTCGCCCAGCCCCTGGCGGATGTAGTAGCGGATGACGTCGTCACTGACTTTGGAGTCGTTTTCCACCTGTATCGCGGTGATCACCGGGGTTCGCTCGCCCGGCGTGCGAGCAGCCACCAGCTCAGGGTCGATGGGCTCGGCGGGGCGCAGGTGCGCCAGGCGTACATCAAGGGCGCGGGTGGCGCGGTAGCCGGCGTCGATCATGTCCTTGGCGCGGCCGAAATCCGTCACGCCAAAGGCGGCCAGGGGCGGCTGGATCAGCACATCCTTGGGGTTCAGGGCCTTGAGTTGTTCTTCAGAGTTGCGCCGGGTCATCAAGGTGATGGACTGGTTGAGCACGTCCACCACGGTCGCCAGTTGCTTGCGCGAGCGCAGCGGGGTGCCGATATCGACCACGATGGCGATGTCGACGCCCATCTCCCGCGCCACATCCAACGGAATATTGTCGGTCATGCCGCCGTCCACCAGCAGGCGCCCGTCGAGCTCCACCGGGGCGAACACGGCAGGGATCGACATGCTGGCGCGTATCACCTGGGGCAGGTGGCCCTTGCTGAACACGACTTTTTCGCCGGTGGTGATGTCGGTGGCCACGGCGCGGAACGGGATCGGCAGCTTGTCGAAGTTACGGGTGTTGCTGCTATGGGCAAACATGCTTTCCAGCAGCAGTGCCAGGTTCTGGCCCTGGATCACGCCCAGCGGCAGGCCGAGGCTGCCGTCGTCGCGGAAACTGAGTTTCTGCTTGACCAGGAAATCCCGGTCGTCCTGTTTGCGTCGAAACGGTACGTCTTCCCGCGGTGGGGCGTCTGACAGGGCCTGCTGCCAGTCGATACCCAGCGCGAGCTTCTCCAGTTCATCGATCTTGTAGCCCGACGCGTACAGCCCACCAATCACCGCGCCCATGCTGGTGCCGGCAATCGCGTCGATATGGATACCCTGTTCCTCGAGGGCCTTGAGCACGCCGATATGCGCCAGGCCGCGGGCGGCACCGCCGGACAGCACCAGGCCGATTTTGGGGCGTGATGTTTCCAAGGCGTCGGCAAGCAGGGGGACAAGGCACAGGAACAGGCAGGACAACAGGCGGCGCATCATCAATCTCGAGGCTGGGCGATAAAGGCCGCTATTATAGCCACCCGATTCGCCGGGCCCGTCATGTCAGGAGCCGCTTAAATTATGTCTGCAAGCAAACCCGAGATCGTTATCACTTATTGCACCCAGTGCCAGTGGCTGTTGCGCGCTGCCTGGCTGGCCCAGGAGCTGCTCAGTACATTTGCCGATGACCTGGGGCGCGTAGCGTTGGAACCGGCCACCGGCGGCACCTTTCGCATCACCTGTGATGGGGTGCAGATTTGGGAACGCAAGGCCGACGGCGGCTTTCCCGAAGCCAAGGTGCTTAAACAGCGGGTGCGCGATCAGATCGACCCGCAGCGCGACCTGGGCCATAACGATCGTACTCAATGAAGGTCACCGCCACAGAGGGGCGGTGACCCTATCGCTATTTGGCGGCAAGCTTTTGCTTGATAAAACCAACCACCCACGTCAACACCAAGCCACCGACGCCACCGCCGACAATATTGCTGCCGACCGCAGCCACATCCAGCGCTTCGCCATGGGTGGTGCCTGTGAGTGCAGCGACAATCTGGCCCAACACCAGGCCGCCGACCCCGCCGAGAAAGGTATTGAGCCCCGTCCCCAGGCTCTGCCTGGTCATGCCGGCGATGTTGCCGCCGACGGCACCACTGATGATCTGGACCAGCAAGCTGATGAGCATTTCCATAATGAAGCTCCTGCATCGCATTGAGGGATGACCACTCGCTTGCAGCAACTTCAGAAAACACCATGGCTGTCGTCGAGGAGTCTTTATCCGTTGAACGACTACAGACTGTTGCGGACGCTTGAAGTATAGATCAGGCCGTTGCCGTCGGCTGTTTAGCCTGGCTGGCGCTGCCCATCAGGCCGGAAAGCACGATGGCGACGATGATCAAGGCGCCGCCCAGCAGCATGCGCAAGGTCGGCGTTTCGGCGAACAGCAGCCAGGCCACGGTGATGCCGTAGACAGGCTCCATGGCAAACACCACCGAGGCGGTGCGCGCCTTGATCACCGCGAGGCTGGCGACAAACAGGCTATGGGCAAGGCCAGTACAAAACACGCCCAGCAGCCCGATCCACAGCCAGTCAATGGCGCGCACGTCCGCCAGCCCTGGGGCGGCCACCGGCAGCAGACAGGCTGCGACCACGACGTTCTGGCACAGCGCTGCCTGTACCGCAGGAATGCGTCCGGAACTGGCGCGATTGTTCAACGACAACAAGGAGAACAACAACCCCGAGGCGATCCCCCACAGCAACCCGCCCGTGGCCTCGCTGGCAAGGTTGAAATCCGGGGTGACCAGCACCAGGCCAACGGTGACCAGGGTCACCAGCAGCACCTCATTGGCACGAATGCGCTCGCGGAAGATCAACCCTTCAAGGATCACGGTAAAGGCCGGGAAGGCCGTGAATCCCAGGGTCGCCACGGCTACACCGGCGACTTTGACGGCAATGAAGAACGTCACCCAATGGGCAGCCAGCAGCACACCGCTGACCAGCAAGCGGCGCCAGTCGCGCATCTCCAGTTTCTTCCAGGGCGCGTTGCTGGCAAAGCGGGCAAACACCGCCAGGGCAAGCACGGCAAACGCGGCACGCCCAAATACGATGATGGCAGGGGACGCCGCTGCCAGCTTGCCGAATACGCCAGTGAGGCCAAACATCAGTGCGCCGATATGCAGGGCGCCAAGTGCTGAGCGGGGAGTCATTGCGATCCTTGAACCAACGGGGAAACAGCCTCGCAGTCTAGAGGGTTGGTTCGCGGGCGTCTGTCGCCGGCCTCGCGTTTTTTAGCGTGGGACTCTCGTCAGTCGCCCCGGCGCAGGGCGCTAGGGGAGGCGCCAAACTCGCGAAGCATGGCTGCACTGAATGCGCTTTGCGAGGCATAGCCAACGCGCTCGGCAATCTCACCAATGGCCACCGGTGTGCTGCGCAAAAGCTCCAGGGCCATATGCAGGCGACGACTGCGTAGATAATCCATCGGTGTTTGCCCGCGTTCGGCCATGAAGCGTGCATGCAGGCGCGCCACGGAGAGCCCGGCGATACGCGCAAGGTCAGCCACCTGCAATGGGTGCGCAGCGTGGCGCTGGATATGGGCATTGAACGCCGCATAAGGCAAGCGTCGACCTGGCAGCGCTTGGGCCTGGGGATGATTGAGAGTGGCCAGTAACAGCACCGCACCTTGCTGGACGATCAGCGGGTCGTGCACCGGGCCGTGCGCCAGCCACTGCACCAGTTGGCTTTGCCGCGGATTCAGCGTCAGTCGCGACGGTTGCCCCAGCAAGCGACGACTGGCATCGGCATGCTCACCCAAAGATTGCACCACCCAATGCTCGTTTGGCACATCCAGCACCAGGCAGCGACTACCGTCGCGGCTGCCACAGGCGTGGTGGGTGGAGAAGGGCAGCACCATCACACTGCTTTCGCGTACCTGGCTGCCACGGCCATCGACTTCCAGGTCCAGGTGCCCGGACAGACCGAACACCAACTGCGCATGATCATGGCTGTGTGCGATGGGCGCTTCGAGGTAATGGCGTAGCGTGAGG
This sequence comes from Pseudomonas sp. FBCC-B545, assembly GCF_059134095.1. Classification (NCBI taxonomy): domain Bacteria; kingdom Pseudomonadati; phylum Pseudomonadota; class Gammaproteobacteria; order Pseudomonadales; family Pseudomonadaceae; genus Pseudomonas; species Pseudomonas sp. FBCC-B545. Next base: position 1,823,080 of record NZ_CP101441.1, read on the forward strand.
CTCGGACTCATCGCGGTCTCCAGGGCGGCAAGGCGCCAGTCTACAACGCTTTGGGGGCATGAGCGCTGTCATCAGACTGACGCGTAGTTGTCATGGGCTATTAATCGCCAAGGCGCAAGCTCGCGAAAACAGCGTGAGGGATGCCCATGAGCCATGCCGAGTTCACCAAGCCCAGCCGCAAGCAACGGGTGCGAACCCTGTGGATTTCCGACGTGCATCTGGGCACCCGGGATTGCCAGGCCGAACATCTGTCACAGTTTCTCAAGGGCTACCACGCCGACAAGGTCTACCTGGTGGGCGACATTATCGACGGTTGGAAAATGCGCGGCGGCATGTATTGGCCCCAGGCGCACACCAACGTGATCCGCCGCCTGCTGACCATGGCCAAGCGCGGCACCGAGGTGATCTACGTCACCGGCAATCATGATGAGTTTTTAAGGCGCTATTCCAAGCTGATCCTGGGCAATATCCAGCTGGTGGACGAGGCGGTGCATGTGACCGCCGATGGTCGGCACCTGTTGGTGATCCATGGCGACCAGTTCGATGTGATCACCCGTTATCACCGCTGGCTGGCGTTCCTTGGTGATTCGGCGTATGAATTCACCCTCACGCTGAACCGCTGGCTCAATCATTGGCGTGCACGCTATGGCTACGGCTACTGGTCACTGTCGGCGTACCTGAAGCACAAGGTGAAAACCGCGGTGAGCTTTATCAGCGATTTCGAAGAAGCGATTGCCCACGAAGTCACCAAGCGCGAGCTGCATGGCGTGGTGTGCGGGCATATCCACCATGCCGAGATTCGCAAAGTGGGAGAGGTGGATTACCTCAATTGTGGGGACTGGGTGGAGTCATGCACGGCGTTGATCGAGCACTGGGATGGGCATATCGAGCTGTACCGGTTGGCGGATGCGCAGGCCCGGGAGGCGCAGCTCAAGGCTGAAATGGTCACGGGCTAAAAACCAACTCGGTTAAAAATGTGGGAGGGGGCTTGCCCCCGATAGCAGTGGATCAGCCAGCAAATATTCAGCTGACACACCGCAATCGGGGGCAAGCCCCCTCCCACATTGGGTCCCGGGGTTTTCAGTTGGAAACGTCGGCGATGGCTTGGGCCAGCAGTGTCAAACGTGTCGCATCCACCCCGGCCACGTTGGCCCGGCCTGAACTGACCATATACACGCTGTGCTTCTCGCGCAGTTGCTTGACCTGATCGGCACTCAAACCGGTATAGGAAAACATTCCGCGTTGTGCGCCGATATGGGCAAACTTCTCGGCCAAGCCATGGGGCGCCAAGGCTTCCACCAACCCGGAACGCAAGTGCGCGATCCGCGAACGCATGGCCTCGACTTCCTCGCTCCAGAGTTTTTTCAGCTCGGCATCACCAAGAATGGTCGCTACCACGGCAGCACCGTGATCCGGCGGTGTCGACCACAGGTTGCGGGCGATATTCGCCAGTTGGCTGCGCACATCGGTGAGTTTTTCCGCATCCGCTGCACATACGATCAGCGCGCCCACACGATCGCGATACAAACCAAAATTCTTCGAGCAGGAACTGGTGACCAGCACTTCCGGCAGTTCAGATGCGAACAATCGCACCGCCCAAGCGTCCTGCTCCAGGCCATCGCCAAAGCCCTGGTAGGCAAAGTCGATCAGCGGCAGCAACTGGCGTTCACGCACAATCTGCAACACCTGGCGCCAGTCATCCTGGGACAGGTCGAAGCCGGTCGGGTTGTGGCAGCAGGCGTGCAGTAGCACCACATCGCCCTCGGGCACCGCCGCCAGCGTTGCCAGCATCGCCGCCACATCCAGGCGGTTGTCACTGCCCACGTAAGGGTAATGACTGACCTTGAGGCCAGCCTTGGCGAAGATGGTTTCGTGGATCGGCCAGGTCGGGTTGCTCAGCCACACGCCACGGCCAGGCAGGCTCTGGGCGATAAAATCGGCGCTCAAGCGCAGGGCACCGGTGCCGCCCGGGGTTTGGGTGGCGCCGGCACGGCGCTCACGAAGCAAGGCCGAATCGGCACCGAGCACCAGCTCGCTGATCAGGGTGCCAAAAGCTGCGTCGCCATGGCCGCCGATGTAGGTCTTGGTCACCTGGGTATCGACCAGGCGCTGCTCCGCAAGCTTCACCGAGTGGGGAATTGGCGTCAGGCCCTGGTCGTCCTTATAGACGCCCACGCCCAGGTCGAATTTGTTCGGGTTGGCGTCCTGGGCATACAGGTCCATCAGCCCGAGGATCGGGTCGCCGGGCACGCGGCCAATGGCGTCGAAGTGCATTACTTGCGGCCCTCGGCAGTCTTGGCCACTTCGTCGGTGCGTGCGGCCATGATGAAGTCGTTGCGGTGCAGGCCCTTGATGGAGTGGCTCCACCAGGTCACGGTGACTTTGCCCCATTCAGTGAGCAGGCCAGGGTGATGGCCTTCGGCTTCGGAGATTTCACCCATGGCGTTGGTAAAGGCCAGGGCGAACTTGAAGTTCTTGAACAGGAAAACCTTTTCCAACTGCATGACGCCGTCGCGCACTTCGATGTTCCAGTCGGGGATCTGCTTGAGCAGCACTGGCAGTTCTTCATCGCTGACTTGCGGGGCATCGGCGCGGCAGGCTTCGCAGTGGGCTTGGTTCAAGGTGGTCATGGGAGGTGTCCTGAATTCGAATGTTTGAAGGTCAGTGGCGTTACCCTAAAGCAACGCGGGGCCAGGGAACAGACTCACCTGGCCTGAAAAGGCACAGCTCAAGCCGCTTTGGGCTTGGGAGGGAACTTCGGTGCGTGCAGCCCCAATTCCATACCGCGCTCGACCATGCCCATGATGTCTTCCTGCGCCACGTCGAACAGGCGCTTGAGTTCGGGCAATACGAAGTACAGCGGTTGCAGGATGTCGATGCGATATGGGGTGCGCATCGCTTCCAGCGGGTCGAAGGCTTGGTGCTCGGGCTCGTCCGACAGGCAATACACGCTTTCTTTAGGCGACGACAGAATGCCGCCACCGTAGATGCGCCGCCCTTGGGGCGTGTCCACCAGGCCAAACTCGATGGTCATCCAGTACAGGCGCGCCAGGTACACCCTTTGCTCCTTGGTCGCCGCCAGGCCGAGCTTGCCGTAGGTGTGGGTGAATTCGGCGAACCAGGGGTTGGTCAGCAAAGGGCAGTGGCCAAAGATCTCGTGGAAAATATCCGGCTCTTGCAGGTAGTCCAATTCTTCGCGGGTGCGAATGAACGTCGCCACCGGAAACTGCTTGCTGGCGAGGAGCTCGAAGAAGGTCTGAAAGGGAATCAGCGCCGGCACGCGGGCTACTTGCCAGCCGGTGGTTTCGGCCAGCACCTTGTTGATTTCGCCCAACTGGGGGATGCGATCCAGGGGCAGGCCCAGCTTGTCGATGCCGTCCAGGTATTCCTGGCAGGCGCGACCCTCGATCACCTTGAGTTGACGAGTGATCAGGGTATTCCACACCGCGTGTTCTTCCGGCGGGTAGTGGATAAAACCTTGCGCATCGGGCTCGCGGGCCACGTAGTGCGTCTGCTTCATACGGCTCTCCTGCTAGGCATTCGTTCTTGTTATGTCCTGCGATGCACTATTGATAACCCGGTGGGCGCAGGATTCCATCTAAGTTGCCCCTGGGTATGTAGGAAAAATTACCGTTTTTCGTAAAGTATTCGTTACGGATGGATGACTTATCCGCGCTATGGGCTGGGAAACGCCTACGCTCTGTCACATAATCTTGACGACTATCTGCGCTCGGCGACAAAAAGACGCGGCGCCTACCTACTTTTCGAGCCTTTTCATGCGTATCAAAGTGCATTGCCAGAACCGCATCGGCATCCTGCGGGACATCCTCAACCTGCTGGTGGAGTACGGCGTCAACGTCGCCAAGGGCGAGGTCGGCGGCGAGCATGGCAATGCCATCTACCTGTTCTGTCCGAACCTGGTGAATATGCAGTTCCAGGCGCTACGCCCGCAGTTCGAAGCGATTGGCGGCGTGTTCGGCGTCAAGCGAGTGGGGCTGATGCCCAGCGAGCGGCGGCATATGGAACTCAATGCGCTGCTCGGCGCCCTGGAGTTTCCAGTGTTGTCCATCGATATGGGCGGCTCCATCGTGGCCGCCAACCGTGCGGCGGCGCAGTTGCTCGGCGTGCGTGTGGACGAAGTGCCGGGCATTCCGTTGTCGCGCTACGCTGAGGATTTTGACTTGCCGGAGTTGGTACGCGCCAGCAAATCGCGCATCAATGGGCTGCGGGTCAAGGTCAAGGGGGACGTGTTCCTGGCGGATATCGCGCCGCTGCAATCCTCCGAACACGATGACAGCGAAGCCATGGCTGGCGCGGTGCTCACCTTGCATCGCGCCGACCGCGTCGGTGAGCGTATCTATAACGTGCGCAAGCAGGAGCTGCGTGGTTTCGACAGTATCTTCCAAAGCTCCAAGGTCATGGCCGCGGTGGTCCGCGAAGCGCGGCGCATGGCGCCACTGGATGCGCCTCTATTAATAGAAGGTGAAACCGGCACCGGTAAAGAGTTGCTGGCCCGTGCCTGCCACTTGGCCAGCCCCCGTGGGCAATCACCGCTGATGGCGCTCAACTGCGCAGGGTTGCCCGAGTCGATGGCCGAGACCGAACTGTTCGGCTACGGCCCCGGCGCTTTTGAAGGCGCGCGGGCGGAAGGCAAGCTCGGGCTGCTGGAATTGACGGCGGGCGGCACCTTGTTTCTCGATGGGGTGGGGGAAATGAGTGCGCGTCTGCAGGTGAAGTTGCTGCGCTTCCTGCAGGACGGCTGCTTTCGCCGCGTTGGCAGTGACGAAGAGGTGTACCTGGATGTGCGCGTGATCTGTGCCACTCAGGTGGACTTGTCGGAACTCTGCGCCCGAGGTGAGTTTCGCCAGGATCTTTATCACCGGCTCAATGTGCTGTCGTTGCATATCCCGCCGTTGCGCGAATGCCTTGACGGCCTGGTGCCACTGGTTGAGCACTTCCTCGACCAGGCCAGCCGACAGATTGGCTGCCCTTTGCCCAAGCTTGCGCCCGCGGCGATGGATCGCTTGAGTCACTACCACTGGCCAGGCAACGTAAGACAGCTGGAAAACGTGCTGTTCCAGGCCGTGTCGCTGTGCGACGGTGGGGTGGTCAAGGCCGAGCATATCCGCTTGCCGGACTACGGGGTGCGCCAGCCTCTTGGCGACTTTTCCCTGGAGGGCGGGTTAGAGGAGATTGTTGGACGGTTCGAGAAGGCCGTGCTGGAAAGCCTTTATGCCGAGTATTCCAGCAGCCGGCAGCTTGGCAAACGCTTGGGCGTGTCGCACACCACCATCGCCAATAAGCTGCGCGACTACGAAATCCTCAAGGCCGATAAATAATTCGCTGACACTATGCGGTCAAAAATGTGGGAGGGGGCTTGCTCCCGATGGCGGTGTGTCAGCTACAGGTGAGCTGGCTGACACACCGCCATCGGGAGCAAGCCCCCTCCCACATTTGATCTTCGTCGTTTTCCAGGCCGGTGATTGCCGCAGGCGGCAGTAGTCCGCCGTTTTTTCGACTCGCTCTCAAGCCTCAAATCATCCTGCTTCGCCGCAAACCCCCGCCGCGCCTGGACTTTAGCCTCTTTTTAAAAGTTGGTTCGCAAATTGCTTAAGCCTCATTAGTACAGCGGTGGACGGCAAGCGTCCGTCAGAAAGAGGATAGAGCGTGGACAAATACCTTTATGTGGCAATGACCGGCGCCAGTCAGAACGCACTGGCGCAGAAGGCCCATGCCAACAATCTGGCGAACATTTCCACCAACGGCTTCCAGCGTGACCTGGAGCAGGCGCGTTCGATGCCGGTGTTCGGTGACAGCTTTCCGGCGCGGGCGTTTGCCATGACCGAGCGGCCGGCCACTGATTTCTCTCCGGGGGCGATGATCGAAACCGGTCGTGACCTGGATGTAGCCGTCAGCGGCGACGGCTGGATGGCCGTGCAAACCCCGGATGGCGGCGAAGCCTACGTGCGCAGCGCCAGCATGAATGTGGATGCCCTGGGCGTGCTGCGTGCCGGCAACGGTATGCCGATCATGGGCAACGGCGGCCCGATTGCCGTGCCACCCCAGCAGAAAATCGAAGTGGGTGCAGACGGCACCATCAGCATCCGTGCCATGGGCGAAGGCCCACGGGTGATGGCGGAAGTGGACCGCATCAAGTTGGTCCAGCCCGACCTTAAGAACATGACCAAGGGCCTGGACGGCACCATCCACACCAGGGATGGCCAGCCGGCCCAGGCCGACGCCAACGTCACCCTGACCTCGGGCTTCCTGCAGGCGAGCAACGTCAACGCGGTAGAGGAAATGACCGCAGTGCTGGCGCTTTCCAAGCAGTTCGAGCTGCACATCAAGATGATGAACAGCGCTAAAGAAGACGACCAGGCCATGACTCGCGTCATGCAGATGAGCTAAGCCCCTAATTTATTTCGTCGCACGGCGCCAACAAACAGGCGCACGAAGGAGAACAGCATGCTTCCGGCTCTATGGGTTGCCAAGACAGGCCTGTCCGCCCAGGACACCAACCTGACCACCATTTCCAACAACCTGGCAAACGTCTCGACCACGGGTTTCAAACGTGATCGCGCCGAGTTCCAGGACCTGCTCTATCAGATCAAGAAGCAGCCAGGTGCCCAGTCGACCCAGGACAGCGAATTGCCGTCGGGCCTGCAACTGGGTACTGGTGTGCAGATCGTCGGCACCCAGAAAAACTTCAGCGCCGGTAACCTGCAGCAAACCGGACAACCCCTGGACATGGCCATCAACGGCCGTGGCTTCTTCCAGGTGCTGCAGCCGGATGGCACCACCTCCTATACCCGTGACGGTACTTTCCACCTGGACTCCAATGGCCAGATCGTCACCGCCAACGGTTTCGCCCTGGAACCTGCCGTGGTGGTACCGCCGGATGCCAAGACCTTTACCGTGGGCAACGACGGCACCGTGTCGATCACCGTGGCCGGCAACCCGGCGTCGCAAGTGATCGGCAACCTGCAAACCGCTGACTTCATCAACCCGGCCGGCTTGCAGGCGATGGGCAACAACCTGTTCCTGGAAACCGCCTCCAGCGGCGCGCCGCAAATCGGCACCCCTGGCCTGAACGGTTTCGGCACCACCCTGCAAAGCACCCTGGAAACCTCCAACGTCAGCACCGTTGAGGAGATGGTCAACATGATCACCACCCAGCGCGCCTACGAGATGAACTCCAAGGTGATTTCCACCGCCGACCAGATGCTTTCGTTCGTTACGCAGAATCTGTAATCCAGTCTGGGGCGCCCTTGAAGGCGCCTGCAACACCATGAGGTAAGGGTCATGAATCGCTATGTTTCCGTTTTGGCATTGAGTGGGATCGCCGTGCTCGCGGGGTGTGTTGCCCCGACGCCAAAGCCCAATGACCCGTACTACGCGCCGGTGTTGCCGCGCACGCCATTGCCGGCGGCAGCCAACAATGGCTCGATCTACCAGGCCGGTTTCGAACAGAACCTGTACAGCGACCGCAAGGCGTTTCGGGTCGGTGACATCATCACCATCACCCTCAACGAGAAGACCCAGGCCAGCAAGAACGCCAACTCGCAGATCGGCAAGAACAGCAAGGCGAGCATCGGCCTGACCTCGTTGTTCGGGGGTGGCCTCAGCACCAACAACCCCCTGGGCGGCGGTGACCTGAGCCTGGATGCCGGCTACAGCGGCGACCGCTCCACCAACGGCAAGAGTGCGGCAGGGCAGGGCAACAGCCTGACCGGTTCGATCACCGTGACCGTGGCCGATGTATTGCCCAACGGCATCATTGCCATACGCGGTGAGAAGTGGATGACCCTTAACACCGGCGATGAGCTGGTGCGCATTGCCGGGATGGTCCGCGCCGATGACATTTCCACCGACAACACGGTGCCTTCGACACGCATTGCCGATGCACGCATCACCTACTCGGGTACGGGTTCGTTTGCTGATGCCAGTCAGCCGGGCTGGTTCGACCGGTTCTTCCTTAGCCCGCTGTTCCCTTTCTAGGTGGCCACTTTGAACTTCAAACAGCTGATGGCGACGGCACTCTTGCTGGCCTTAAGCGCTGTGGCCCAGGCCGAACGCCTGAAGGACATCGCCAGTATTTCCGGCGTGCGTTCCAACCAGTTGATCGGCTATGGCCTGGTGGTGGGGCTCAACGGCACGGGTGACCAGACCACCCAGACGCCGTTCACCCTGCAGACCTTCAACAACATGCTCTCGCAGTTCGGCATCAAGGTGCCGCCAGGCTCGGGCAACGTCCAGTTGAAGAACGTTGCCGCCGTGTCGATCAGTGCCGATCTGCCAGCGTTCGCCAAGCCGGGCCAGGTGGTGGATATCACGGTTTCGTCCATGGGTAACTCGAAAAGCCTGCGCGGCGGCACCCTGCTGATGACTCCGCTTAAAGGTATCGACGGCAACGTCTACGCCATCGCCCAGGGCAACCTGGTGGTGGGCGGGTTTGACGCTGAAGGCCGCGACGGCTCGAAGATCACCGTCAACGTGCCGTCGGCCGGTCGCATTCCCGGTGGCGCCACGGTTGAACGCACCGTGCCGAGCGGGTTCAACCAGGGCAACAGCCTGACCCTGAACCTTAACCGCTCCGACTTCACCACCGCCAAGCGCGTGGTCGACAAGATCAATGACATGCTCGGCCCTGGCGTGGCCCAGGCCATCGATGGCGGTTCGGTGCGCGTCACCGCGCCATTGGACCCCAGCCAGCGCGTCGACTACCTGTCGATCCTGGAAAATCTTGAGGTCGACCCGGGCCAGGCGGTGGCAAAAGTCATCATCAACTCGCGTACCGGTACCATCGTGATCGGCCAGAACGTCAAGGTTTCGCCGGCAGCGGTGACCCACGGCAGCCTGACGGTGACCATCACCGAAGACCCGATTGTCAGCCAGCCGGGGCCGCTGTCCAACGGCCAGACCGCCGTGGTCCCGCGCTCGCGGGTCAATGCCCAGCAAGAAGCCAAGCCGATGTTCAAGTTCGGCCCCGGCACCACCCTGGACGAGATTGTCCGCGCGGTGAACCAGGTGGGCGCAGCGCCCGGCGACTTGATGGCGATCCTTGAAGCTTTGAAACAGGCCGGCGCCTTGCAAGCCGACCTCATTGTGATCTGAGGCCATGGCCATGGATATGCGCAAAAGCGGCATCAGCAGCACGGCGGACTCGGGGTCTTACTCCGACTTGAACCGACTTAACCAGCTCAAGGTCGGCGCCGACAAGAACAGCGACGGCAATATGCGCAAGGTGGCGCAGGAGTTCGAGTCGCTGTTCCTCAACGAGATGCTCAAGTCCATGCGCTCGGCCACCGACGCCTTGGGCAAGGACAACCCGCTGAACACCCCGGCGGCCAAGCAGTATCAGGAAATGTACGACCAGCAGCTGGCGGTCTCGATGTCCCGCGAGGGCGGCGGTATCGGCCTGGCCGACGTGCTGATGCGCCAGATGCAGAAGAACAAGCCGGTGCAGGCCCAGGCCGCCACCTTGCAAGGTCCGGCCGCAGATGTGCCGGTGAAGAAAGTCGATGTGCCGACCGAGATTGGCGCCGGTACCCAGGCCGACGGGCCGCTGGGCCGCTCCAATGGCCAGCGGCCTTTGTGGGCGTATCGCGTGGCGGTTCCTGAGGGCACCAGTGCGCACACCAACGACATGGAGCTGATGAACCAGCGCCGTATCGCCTTGCCAAGCAAACTGGCCGACCGTCTGCTGGCTGGCATCGTGCCGAGTGCCCCGGTCGCCCCCGAAGCCAAAAGCGCGCCCCTGCGCAACAGCGCCGCCGATGACAATGTAGTCAGCAGCGCCGCCCGCAGCTTTGCCGTGCCAAGCGGAAAGATGCAGGTCTATGGCCGCGCCATTGCCCAGCCACCGCTGGCGCCGGCGAAAAAAGCCTTCAGCTCCCAGGACGAATTCGTCGCCACCATGTTGCCGATGGCCAAGGCGGCCGCCGCGCGTATTGGTATCGACCCCAAGTACCTGGTGGCCCAGGCCGCGCTGGAAACCGGCTGGGGCAAATCGGTGATGCGCGCCGAGGACGGCAGCAGCAGCCACAACCTGTTCGGCATCAAGGCCGGCCAGAGTTGGCAGGGCGGCCAGGCCCGGGCGATCACCAGCGAGTTTCGCGATGGCGCGATGGTCAAGGAAACGGCGCAGTTCCGTTCCTACAGCTCCTACCAGGACAGCTTCCACGACCTTGTGACTCTGCTGCAAAGCCATGATCGCTATAAAGAAGTTGTGAAATCAGCCGATAACCCGGAACAGTTTGTACGCGAGTTGCAAAAAGCCGGTTATGCAACCGACCCGGCTTACGCCAGCAAGATTTCGCAGATCGCAAAAAATATGAACAGTTACCAGAACTACGCTGCCGCTGGCGCAACCACACATTTATAAGGTCTGAACCATGAGTTTGCTCAGTATCGGGATGTCAGGGCTCAACGCCGCTCAAGGATCGCTGTCGGTCTTGAGTAATAACATCGCCAACGTTAATACCCCAGGGTACTCGCGGCAGCAGACCACGCAGAATACCAACGCGTCGAACCCGTTCGGCGGTGTGTTCATCGGCACCGGTACCACCCTGGCTGACGTGCGCCGGGTGTACAACGAATACCTCGACACCGCCTACCAGAACAGCACGGCCCTGAACAACGATGCCAAGGCGTATCTGGATCAGGTCGGTGCCGTCGACAAAGTGTTGTCGGACAAGACCACCGGTTTGTCCTCGGTGCTCAGTTCGTTCTTCGCCACCCTGCAGACCGCGGCGTCCAACCCCAATGATCTGTCTGCGCGGCAGCTGCTGGTGACCAACGCTCAGACCCTGAGCAGTCGTTTCAACTCGATTTCGACGCAGTTGACCCAGCAGAAAGAGACCATCAACAACCAACTGAGCAGCATGAGTGAGCAGGTCAATCAATTGACCGCCTCGATTGCCTCGCTCAACAAGCAGATCACCCAGGTGCAAGGCGCGTCGGGCAATGCGCCGGCCAACCTGCTGGACTCGCGTAACGAGGCGGTACGCTCGCTCAATGAATTGATCGGCGTAACGGCCACCGAGAAGAACGGCCAGTTCAGCGTGACCACCGGCACCGGCCAGTCCCTGGTAGAAGGCGGGATCTCCAATACGATTTCCGCAGTGCCGAGCAAAACCGATAACAGCCAGTACACCATTCAGTTGGACAACAACGGCACCCCCATGGACCTGGGTGGCGTGATCAGTGGCGGCAGCATCGGCGGCCTGTTGCGTTATCGCAGTGATGCCTTGATGCCGGCTATCAACGACCTGGGCCGTATCGCCATAGCGACCGCAGACACCATCAACAACCAACTCGGCCAAGGCCTGGACCTCAATGGTGACTTCGGCGTTTCGTTGTTCAAAGACATCAACAGCGCCGTCGCCATTGCGTCGCGCAGCCAGGGGGCAGCGGGCAACAGTGCCGGGGCAAGCAACCTGAATGTAACGATCAAGGACAGCAGCAAGTTGTCCGCGTTTGACTACACCGTGAGCTTCAACGACAAGACCGACCCCAACAAGGTCACGGTACTGCGCTCGGACGGCAAGGCCATGGGCACCTTTGATATGTCCGCCACGCCGCCGCCGACCATGGATGGCTTTACCCTGGCGCTGGATGGCAAGGGCACGATGGCCTATGGCGACAGCTTCAAGGTCAGCCCGACTGCCACCGGGGCCAGCGCGATTGGCGTGGCGCTCACCGATGCGAACAAGCTGGCGTTTGCCGGCCCGTTGGCAGGTACCAGCAGCAACACCAACAGTGGCACGGGCACGTTCACCCAGCCGTCCCTGACAGTACCGCTGGATATTAATGGCGGCGCCGACACCGCACAGCTGCGCGCCGGTATTGAAAACTCGATGCCGGTGAAAATGGTCTTTGCCAAACCGGCCGCCGATGGTACGCAGTCCTACACGATCAGCGATGCCAAGGGCAACCCGATCAGCACCGGCTCGATTATTCCGGGGCAGGGCAACAAGATCACCGTGGACGTGCCGATGCGCGACGCCAGCGGTGCAGCGATCCCTGGCAAGAGTTTCAAGTTCGACACCACCGTCAACGGCTCACCGGCAGAAGGCGACAGCACCACCTTCGCCTTCAACAGTGGCGGCAAGTCCGACGGCCGCAACGCCCAGGAACTGCTGAACCTGCAAACCAAGGCCACCGTCGGCATGGGCGATGGCAACGGCGGCACCAGCCTGGTGGGGGCCAACAGCAAACTGGTATCGCAAGTGGGGGCCAAGGCCAGCCAGGCCGGAGTCGACACCGCCGCCACCGGCGCCTTGCTGAGTGCCAACAAGGAAGCGCGCAACTCGGTATCCGGGGTCAACCTGGATGATGAAGCCGGCGACATGATCAAGTTCCAGCAGTACTACACCGCGTCGTCGCAGATCATCAAGGCTGCGCAGGAAACCTTCACCACACTGATGAATGCTCTTTAAGGGAGGCTGGGACGATGCGTATTTCTACACAGCAGTATTTCGAGACCAGTTCCGCCAAGTACCAGAGCAACTATTCCAGTGTGGTCAAGGCCCAGGACCAGGCCAGCTCCGGCGTGCGTGTGCAAACCGCCGCGGATGATCCGGTGGCGGCGGCGCGCTTGCTGATGCTGCAACAGCAGAAAGACATGCTGGGGCAGTTCAATGGCAACATCGACACCCTGAAAAACTCGTTGACCACCCAGGACGACGTGTTGGCCAATATCAATATCGCGATTCAGAGAGCCAGTGAGTTGGCGCTCAAAGCGGGTAACGTCGGTATCAGTGATGCTGACCGTAAGTCGACCGCCGCGGAGATCGGCGCCATTGAAGACCAGGTCCTGGGCTTGCTCAATACCAAGGACGCCAGTGGTAATTACATGTTCTCCGGGAGCAAGACCGACACGCCTCCTTACTCGCGTAACAATGACGGCACCTACAGCTACCAGGGCGATGACACGCCGTTGAGCTTGAAGGTTGCGGAAAATCTGTCGGTAGCCATGGGCAATACCGCCAAAAGCATGCTGGAAAGCTCGGCGAACACTGGCCGTACGCAAACAGCACCTATCCTCGTGCCGCCAGCGGTCGACGATGGAAAGGTCACGGTGTCGGCCGGCCTGATTGCGGCTAACTCCAACTACAACAGCAGCTTTTCGGATGGCCAGCCGTATAAGCTGACGTTCACCAGCAGCACCCAATATGTAGTAACCGACAATGCTGGCAAGGACATTACCTCGGAGATTCCGGGCAATGGCACCTTCGATGCCACCAAGGAAGGCGGATCGAGTATCAAGCTGCGTGGGGTCAAGTTCGACATTGGCTTGAATCTGGGCAAGGACGCGCTGGGCAAGGACATACTGCCCGGCGCGCCAGCGGACGCCATTGTCAAGGATCGGGAGTTCAGCCTCTCGGTCAAGCCGGACACCTTCAGCGTATCGCGCACCCCGAGCAATCCGTCCACGGCACAACTGAGTGGCGGCACGGTGAGCGATCCGGCGGCCTACGCCAGCACCTTTCCCAACTCCGGTGTCATCGTCAAGTTCGGTGCGGCCGGCGCCTATGACCTGTACGCGCAGCCTTATACGGCAGACAGCCAATCCATCGCCAGCGGTACCCAGGCGGCCGGTGCAACCTCGATCACGGCGGCAGGGGTGACCTTCGATGTCACCACCGCACCGGCTCCAGCCGCCGGCGACCAATTTTCGATCGGCGCCACCAGCAACAAGAACGAAAACGTCCTCGACACCCTGAGCCATTTGCGCAAAATCCTGGAAACGCCGTCAGACGGCAATCCGGCGGCGCAGAAGGAGCTCAAGGACGTGGTGGCCAAGTCCATCGGCAATCTGACCAATGCCTACGGTCAGATCGACCAGGCGCGTGGCTCCCTGGGCGCGCGCCTCAATGGCCTGGACATTCAGTCCAAAGAAAACGTCAGCCTGGACCTGGCCAATAGCACCACCATGAGCGCCTTGGGCAACGTCGACTTCGCCGAAGCCGCCATCAACCTGAGCTTGCAGCAGACCATGCTGCAGGCCTCGCAGCTGGCCTTTGTGAAAATCTCGCAGTTGAGCCTGTTCAACAAGATGTAAATGGCGTTTGGTCAAGCGGCCCACTCTGGAAACAGGGCGGGCCGTTGTCGTTTATGGGGTTTAATTGTTGAAAGGTTTTGCACAAAGCACACAAAATTGAGTGACCTGTGAGTCATAAAGCGCATCTTCACTGTATCGTGTGAAAAGGATAAGTCGTCGCAGGGTCCTTGCGCGGTGGCTTTCAGCGAGATTTTCATGGGGTTATCCCCTTTATTGTCAGCACTCCCGGCGTAGCCCGAGGGGTGTTCTCCAGCTATTTAGTATTGGGAAGCCATAATGATTGGCATAAAAAGCATCGCCAGTTACGTGCCGGCAGACGGGATCGATAACTACGCCCAGGGTGCCAAATTCGCCAAGGATGAAGAGTTCATCATCGGCAAGATCGGTTCGGCGTTCCTGCCGCGCAAGGAAGCGGCACAGGAGACGTCCGACCTGTGTGTCGAAGCGGTCAACGCTTTATTTGCCAACAACCCGGCGTTGAAGCGCGAGTCTATCGACGCGCTGATCGTCGTCACCCAGAACGGCGATGAAGAGGGCTTGCCTCACACCGCAGCCATCGTCCAGGACAAACTGGGTCTGCCTACCCACGTGGCAGCCTTCGATATCTCCCTGGGCTGTTCCGGCTACGTCTATGGCATTTATGCGATGAAGGGCTTCATGGAAGCCGCCGGCCTGAAAAACGGCCTGCTGATCACCGCCGACCCCTATTCGAAGATCGTCGACCCCGAAGACCGCAACACCACCATGCTGTTCGGCGATGCCGCCACCGCCACCTGGATGGGCGAAGATGCACCCTGGTTGCTGGGCAAATCCAAGTTCGGCACCGACGGCTCCGGCGCCCCGCACCTGAAGGTCAGCGACGGCGTGTTCTTCATGAATGGCCGCCAGGTGTTCAACTTCGCCCTGCTCAAGGTGCCGGCGCACCTGCACGAGCTGCTCGCCGAGTCGGACCTCAAGGCCGATGATATCGACGCCTTCTGTATCCACCAGGGCAGTGCGGCCATCGTCGATGCCGTAGCACGCCGCTTTGAAGAAGCGCCGGTGGACAAGTTCATCAAGGACATGGTCGAGACCGGTAACACCGTGTCGTCGAGCATTCCGCTGCTGCTGGAAAAGCACGTGATGGACGCCACCTGGAAGCGTGTGGCCATCAGCGGCTTTGGTGTGGGCCTGTCCTGGGGCTCGGCGATTCTCTATCGCCCATGATGTTTTAGCCGCTGCATAAAAAACGCCGATGATCCTTCGAACATCGGCGTTTTTTTATTGGCGCCAGAAAACCCAATGAAACCGGGGTTTTGTGCCGGTCTAAGCCCTTGAAGTACAAGGGCTGGCACAGGGCTACTAAAAAAAATCAAAAAAGTCCTCAAGCAACCGGCTACCACGACGATAACTATTACGTAGGTTCTCTAGGCCACACCCGGCGGTCGCCAGGGCCGGAAGCCGCAGTATCCAACCAACGAGGATTTCGTCATGGCATTATCAGTAAACACCAACATCACCTCCCTGGGTGTCCAGAAGAACCTGAACAAAGCTTCCGACGCCCTGAGCCAGTCGATGAACCGTCTGTCCTCCGGCCTGAAAATCAACAGCGCCAAAGACGACGCTGCCGGCATGCAGATCGCCAACCGTCTGAACAACCAGGTCAAAGGCCTGAACGTTGCCATCGCCAACGCCAACAACGGTGTTTCGATTGCCCAGACCGCTGAAGGCGCAATGCAAGAATCCACCAACACCCTGCAGCGTCTGCGTGAACTCGCCCTGCAAGCGGCCAACGGTGATAAAAGCGACGCTGACCGTGTTTCCCTGCAGCAGGAATTCACCGCTAAAGTGGGCGAGCTGAACCGTATCGCCAGCACCACTACCTTCGGTGGTCGTAACCTGCTGGACGGCTCGTTCAACAACGTAGCGTTCCAGATTGGCGCAAACGCCAACGAGACTATCTCGTTCGGTATGACCGACATCAGCTCGACTGCGCTGAAGGGTAACTACAGCGAAGCCAAAGCGAACGGTGCTGCAATGGCTGGCCTTACTGCAACCTCCACAGGCGCTCCTCTGAGTGCAGGCGTGACCGGTACCGCAGTAACCCCGTTGACTGCCGCTTCAACCTTTACCATCAATGGCTCGACAATCAACTTGGCCACTGGTGCTACCGGTGCAGACGCTGCGAAAGCAATCAACGATGCAGGTATCTCCGGTGTCACCGCTACTGTTGATGCCGGTAACAAGTTAACTATTAAGTCGGCGAACGCGGACTTGACGATTGCCGGTGCGGGCGCTGCCGATGTTGGCTTAACCGCTGCAGTTACCAAGCCTGAGGACACCCTGGTGGCCGCAGGGACGATCAAGGTCAATGGTCAAGACGTACCGATGTTGGCTACTGAAAAGGTCAGCGATATCCTGACTAAAATCAAGGCAGTTGCCGGGATTGCGGACGCCAAAATCACTAATGGCCGTGTTGAAGTTACCTCCAAAGATGGTAAAGACGTAGTTCTTTCCAATAAAACTAGCGGCGCCCTGTCTCAGTTGGGACTGTCTTCCGGCACCTCGCAAGCGAAGCTGGACGCGGACACCTCGGTCAGCTTGAATGGCGTTGAAGTCAAATTCAAAAAAGGTGACACCTCGGACGCAATCGTTTCGTCGATCAACAGCGCTAGCACTGGCGTGACGGCTTCCAAAAATACTGATGGTACTCTCGCTCTATTCGCTGACAAGAATATCGTCATCGCCGATGGTAGCGCAGGCACAGGTCTTACCAAGCTTGGTCTGAGCGCAGGTACTACCGCTGCAGTGACCCTGGAAACCAGCGTTTCCGACCTGAACATCCTGTCTGCCGCTTCTTCCCAGCAGGCCATCCAGGCTCTGGACGACGCCATGCAGCAGATCGACAGCCAGCGTTCGCAGCTGGGTGCCGTACAAAACCGCTTCGCCAGCACCGTGGCCAACCTGCAGAGCATTTCGCAGAACTCCTCCGCTGCCAAAGGCCGCGTAGAAGACGCTGACTTCGCTTCTGAAGCCGCTGAGCTGACCAAGCAACAAACCCTGCAACAGGCTTCCACTGCGATCCTGTCCCAGGCCAACCAACTGCCATCGTCTGTTCTGAAGCTGCTTCAGTAATAGCGCTAGCGGTTAAATAACGGGAGGGTGCGTTTAACGACGTGCCCTTCCGTTTTTTCAGTTTGGAGGTGGTGACATGGACATGAGCATCAAGCTGAACCCGTCTTACCCCGCAAGCAAGGCACAGGCCGGTCTTGGCGCAGTAATGACCCAGGCCAAGCCTGCGGCCAGCAGTGAGCCGGCCAAGGTCGAAGAGCCGCAGCGCGTGGCGCTGGAAAAGGCCGTTACCGATATACGTGAGTTTGTGCAGGCTTCCCAGCGCAACCTGGATTTTTCCATCGATGACTCCACCGGCAAAGTGGTGGTCAAGGTGATCGCCACTGACAGTGGTGAAGTGATTCGACAGATTCCATCGGAGACCGCGCTGAAATTGGCGCAGAACCTGAGCGATGCCAGCAGCCTGCTGTTCGATAGCAAGGCTTGAGTTGGCACGAAACATGTTTCTGATTGCGGTCTAAGCGTTTAAGCGCCAAAAAACGGCCGCCGCAGGACAAGGAGAATGACAAATGGCTAGTTCAACGATTTCCGGCCCAGGTTCGGGCTACGACACCCAGGCTATCGTCAAGGCGTTGGTCGGTGCCGAGCAGGCACCCAAGCAGGCTCAGATCACCAACGAGCAGAAAAAAGCCACCGTGCAGTTGTCGGCTGTCGGTTCGGTCAAGACGGCGTTGGAAGCCTACCAGGCGGCGATCACCAAGTTGAACAATGCCTCGGCTTTCAATGGGCTGGCGGCGACTTCTTCGGAAGAAAAAAACGCCAAGGTTACCCTCGGTGACGGCGCATCCAGCGGCAAGTACGTATTGAAGGTCACTAACCTGGCGACGGCTTCGAAAGTCACCACGGCGGTGAATGTCGATGGCGCATCGGGCAAGGCCAACAGCACGGACGAAGACCAGACGCTGACCATCAACCAGTCGGGCAAGAGCTACGACGTGATCATTCCCGGTGGCGCGACGTTGCAGCAGGTGCGCGAATCCATCAACACCCAGCTCTCGTCCCAGGGCATCAGTGCTAACGTGCTGAGCGACTCCAATGGCGCGCGGCTGGTACTGACTTCGACCACCATGGGCGAGGGCACCGACATCACCCTCAGCGGCGATTCGCAGCTGGCTACCGGGTACGACAAAGGCAAGCCGCCGACCAACGCCAAATACTCCATTGATGACATTGAAATGTCATCCAGTAGCAACAAGATCACCTCGGCGATCAGTGGCGTGACCCTCGACCTGTTGGACACGGTTGATATCACCAAGCCGACCACCATTACCGTGGCCAGCAACACCGACACCTTGAAAACCTCGGTGCAGTCCTTCGTCAGCGCCTACAACACGCTGATGACGGCGATCAACACCCAGACCAAAGTCACCGCCACCGGTGATGCCTCCACCACCACAGCAGGTGCGTTGACCGGCGATGCGTCGATGCGTCAATTGGTGAACAGCCTGCGCTCCGAGTTGGTCAACGGTTCCGGCGCGGGCACCATGACCAGCCTGGCGCAGATGGGCATTACCACTGACCAGAAAACCGGCCTGCTGAGTCTGGACGACAAGACGTGGGACAAGGCCGTGGTCAAGGGCGCTGGCGATATCGCCAAGCTGTTCACTGGCGATACTGGCTTGATCACGCGCATGAACAAGGCGACCAAGAGCTACGTGGGTACCACCGGCACCCTGGCGACCCGGGCTACCGATCTCAACAACAAGTTGACCGACTTGACCAAAGAGACCGACGACCTGACGCGGCGCATGGATGCCTTACAGAAGTCCCTGACCGCCAAGTACACCGCCATGGACACCATGATCGCGCAGATCAACTCCAGCAGCTCCAGCATCCTGACCACCCTCAACTCGCTGAACAACCCGAAATCGAACTGATGGACGGCGCGCTTTCAGGTCCTGATTCAGGGCCTTGGCATATGGTTGGGGATTAAAGTTTTTGTCGCCACGGTCGAAAAACTGGTTAAGCAAACCGATTCGATTGTCGCCCAGTTACGAGGTAGCAACATGAACCCAATGAGAGCCCTTCGTCAGTACCAGAAGGTCAACGCCCATGCGCAGGTCTCCGAAGCCAGCCCGCACCGCCTGGTGCAGATGCTGATGGAGGGCGGCCTTGATCGCATGGCGCAGGCCAAGGGTGCGTTGAGTCGCGGGGATATCGCGCAAAAAGGCCTGATGCTGGGCAAGGCGATCGAAATCATTTCGGGCCTGCGTGATGGCCTGGAGCCGGAGAAAGCCGAAGACCCGGAAGCGATCCAGCGTCTGGATGCCTTGTACAACTACATGGGCAACCGCTTGGTCGAGGCGAACCGTGTCAATGACGCCGAGATGATCGACGAAGTTGCGCGCTTGCTGATCACCGTCAAGACCGGCTGGGATGCCATCGCTCCACAATAAGGCCGATCGCCTTGAGGGACACATCATGAGCCATGCACTGCAACGCATCGACGAAACCCGCGAAGCCCTTCTCGGCGCGCTGGCTGAGCGTAATTGGGAAGCTGTCGGCGAGTTGGACCTGGGTTGCCGTGCGGTGATTGATGAGGTACTCAGCGAAGTGCCGGTGGACGAGGGCGCATTGCGCGAAAAATTGGAGAGCCTGCTGGTGGTGTATCAGCAGTTGCTGGAAGTCACGACCGGCGAGCGCCAGGCGATTTTCGAAGAGATGTCGCAGATCAACCAAGCTAAAAATGCGTCAAAGGTTTACCATCTGTTCGGATGAATGGGCTCAGTTGGTCCGAACGGTGCGTCATATATTTGACTGTGCCAGCATTTTTGACTTAACTAGTGCTGTTTTCAGATTTCAGACGTCTAGTAAGTAAGAAATCTTACAAGCGTCTTGATTGCCCTCATTCCGGGGCAGGAAGTTTTACTAGGGAAGTTGCTATTGCATGTGGCGTGAAACCAAAATTCTGCTGATCGATGACGATAGCGTCCGCCGCCGCGATTTAGCGGTGATTTTAAATTTTCTCGGTGAAGAAAATTTGCCCTGCGGCAGCCACGATTGGCAGCAGGCGGTCAGCTCGTTGGCGTCGAGCCGTGAAGTCATCTGTGTATTGATCGGGACGGTAAACGCTCCTGGCGCAGTTCTGGGCTTGTTAAAGACACTGTCAACCTGGGATGAGTTCCTTCCGGTGTTGCTGATGGGCGATATTTCTTCCGTGGACCTTCCGGAAGACCAGCGCCGCCGTGTGCTTTCCAATCTGGAAATGCCGCCCAGCTACAGCAAACTGCTCGATTCCCTGCACCGCGCCCAGGTCTATCGCGAGATGTACGACCAGGCCCGCGAGCGCGGCCGTCACCGTGAACCCAACCTGTTCCGCAGCCTCGTCGGCACCAGCCGGGCGATCCAGCACGTGCGCCAGATGATGCAGCAAGTGGCCGATACCGACGCCAGTGTGCTGATCCTCGGCGAGTCGGGCACCGGCAAGGAAGTGGTCGCACGTAACCTGCACTATCACTCCAAGCGCCGCGACGGGCCTTTCGTGCCGGTCAACTGCGGGGCGATCCCGGCAGAGCTGCTCGAAAGCGAACTGTTCGGCCACGAGAAGGGCGCCTTTACCGGGGCGATCACCAGCCGTGCCGGGCGTTTCGAGCTGGCCAATGGCGGCACCCTGTTCCTCGACGAAATCGGCGACATGCCACTGCCGATGCAGGTCAAGCTGCTGCGCGTGCTGCAGGAACGTACCTTCGAGCGCGTGGGCAGCAACAAGACCCAGAGCGTCGACGTGCGCATCATTGCCGCCACCCACAAGAACCTCGAAAGCATGATCGAGGTCGGCAGCTTCCGCGAAGACCTGTACTACCGCCTCAATGTATTCCCCATCGAGATGGCCCCGCTGCGTGAGCGCGTGGAAGACATCCCGTTGCTGATGAACGAGCTGATCTCGCGCATGGAGCATGAGAAACGCGGTTCGATTCGCTTCAACTCCGCCGCGATCATGTCCCTGTGCCGCCACGGCTGGCCGGGCAACGTCCGCGAGCTGGCCAACCTGGTGGAGCGCATGGCGATCATGCACCCCTACGGTGTGATCGGCGTGGTCGAGTTGCCGAAGAAATTTCGCTACGTCGACGATGAAGACGAGCAACTGGACAGCCTGCGCAGTGACATGGAAGAGCGCGTGGCGATCAACGGCCATACTCCGGACTTCGGCGCCACCGCGCTGTTGCCGCCCGAAGGCCTGGACCTGAAAGACTACCTCGGCAACCTGGAACAAGGGCTGATCCAACAGGCCCTGGACGACGCCCATGGCATCGTCGCCCGCGCCGCCGAGCGTTTGCGTATCCGTCGAACCACCCTGGTGGAGAAGATGCGCAAGTATGGTATGAGCCGCAAAGAAGGTGATGAACAGGCGGATGATTGACGCCTGTTTTTCAACACATTGATTTAGGGTGCCCGACCTCACCAATACTGTTCAGTTTATGACGGTGCCTGTTGCCGTCATACTGCGTTGCCGCTCCTCCCCATAGCGAGCTATGAGTCGTCGCGGCGCCTTGTCTGACAGCAACAGTCACTCGTCAAAACGGAACTGTATTGGCGAGGTCGGACACCGGCGATTTTTCCGGCACGGGTATTGCTACAACCCTCGCAACGTTCCGTTTAACTGACGGTCAGCCAAGCGAGAGAGCATCATGCCCCACGCCGCCCAACTAGCTACGGCCCCTGCCATCCAGGGGCTGGTTTCGCCTGTAGAACCGCCGACCCGCCAGGGCCTGGAGCAAGCGTTCTCACAGTTCAGCCAGATGTCGAGCCAACTGACCGACTCCTACAGTCTGCTGGAAGCCCGGGTGTCCGAGCTTAAAGGCGAACTGGCGGTGGTCAGCGCCCAGCGCATGCAAGAGCTGGCCGAGAAAGAGCGCCTGGCCAACCGTCTGCAAAACCTGCTGGACCTGCTACCCGGTGGCGTGATCGTCATTGACGACCAGGGCCGCGTGCGCGAAGCCAACCCGGCCGCCTGCGACCTGCTCGGCCTGCCGCTTGAAGGCGAGCTGTGGCGTGAAGTCATCACCCGCTGCTTTGCGCCGCGTGAAGACGACGGCCATGAAGTCTCCCTCAAGGACGGGCGTCGCCTCTCTATCGCGACCCGCTCCTTGGACGCCGAGCCGGGCCAATTGGTGCTGCTCAACGACCTGACAGAAACCCGTCACCTGCAAGACCAGTTGGCCCGCCACGAACGCTTGTCGTCGCTGGGGCGAATGGTCGCGTCCTTGGCCCATCAGATCCGCACGCCGTTGTCGGCGGCGTTGATCTACGCCAGTCATTTGACTGATGAGCAATTGCCGGCCGCCACCCACCAACGCTTTGCCGGGCGCCTCAAGGAGCGCCTGCATGAATTGGAGCACCAGGTGCGCGACATGCTGGTGTTTGCCCGCGGCGAATTGCCGCTGACCGACCGCGTCACGCCTGCCGGCCTGATGCAGTCGCTGCAAGCGGCGGCGGCCACCCACGTCCAGGACGCCAACCTGCGTTGGCAGTGTGACAGCCACCAGGGCGAGTTGCTGTGCAACCGCGACACCCTGGTCGGCGCGCTGCTCAACCTGATCGAAAATGCCACCCAGGCCAGTGGCCCGGGCGCACGCCTGAAAGTGCACCTCTATACCCGTGAACAAACCTTGCGCCTGTGTATCAGTGACAGCGGCAGCGGCATCGAGCCGCAGGTGTTGCAACGCCTGGGCGAACCGTTTTTTACCACCAAGACCAACGGTACTGGCTTGGGCCTGACCGTGGTCAAGGCGGTGGCCCGGGCCCATCAGGGACAATTGCAGCTGCGTTCCCGCCTGGGGCGTGGCACCTGTGCATTGATGACCTTGCCGCTGTTTTCCAGTGCGGCAAGCGCGGAGTAAAAGGATTATGGCTATCAAGGTTTTATTGGTGGAAGACGATCGCGCCCTGCGTGAAGCATTGGCTGACACGCTGCTGTTGGCGGGCCATGACTACCGTGCGGTCGGCTCTGCCGAGGAAGCCTTGGAGGCGGTCGAGCAGGAAGCCTTCAGCCTGGTGGTCAGCGACGTCAACATGCCCGGCATGGACGGTCACCAGTTGCTCGGCCTGCTGCGCGCACGCCAGCCGCAGCTGCCGGTGCTGCTGATGACCGCCCACGGTGCCGTCGAGCGGGCGGTGGACGCCATGCGCCAGGGCGCGGCGGATTACCTGGTCAAGCCGTTCGAACCCAAGGCATTGATCGAGCTTGTGGCCCGACACGCCCTGGGTGTGATTTCAGCGGGTGAGGGCGATGGGCCGATTGCCTTTGAGCCGGCCAGCGCGCAATTGCTGGAATTGGCGGCGCGGGTAGCGCGCAGTGATTCCACCGTGCTGATTTCCGGCGAGTCCGGCACCGGTAAAGAAGTGCTGGCGCGTTACATTCACCAGCAATCCAGCCGTGCCAAGCAACCCTTCATTGCGATCAACTGCGCGGCGATCCCCGACAATATGCTTGAAGCCACCTTGTTCGGCCATGAAAAGGGCTCGTTCACCGGCGCCATCGCGGCCCAGGCCGGCAAGTTCGAACAGGCCGACGGCGGCACCATCCTGCTCGACGAGATCTCGGAAATGCCCCTGGGCCTGCAAGCCAAGTTGCTGCGTGTGTTGCAGGAGCGCGAAGTGGAGCGCGTGGGCGCACGCAAGCCGATCCAGCTGGATATCCGCGTGGTCGCCACCACTAACCGCGACCTGGCTGGCGAGGTAGCGGCGGGGCGCTTCCGTGAAGACCTGTTTTACCGGCTATCGGTGTTTCCGCTGGCCTGGCGCCCGTTGCGCGAACGCCCGGCGGATATCCTCCCGCTGGCCGAGCGCCTGCTGAACAACCACGTCAAAAAAATGAAGCACGCCCAGGCGCGGCTGTCGGCCGAGGCCCAGGCCTGCCTGGTCAGCTACCCATGGCCGGGTAACGTGCGCGAGCTGGACAACGCGATCCAGCGCGCGCTGATTTTGCAACAGGGGGGCCTGATCCAGCCCCAGGACTTCTGCCTGGCCATGGGCAATGGCGCGGCGCCGTTGCCGAGCCTGGCGCCGGCGCCGGTGGTTGCCGAGGCGGAATCGGCCGGTGCCCTGGGCGATGACCTGCGTCGCCGCGAATTCCAGATGATCATCGACACCCTGCGCGCCGAACGCGGCCGCCGCAAAGAAGCGGCCGAGCGCCTGGGCATCAGCCCGCGCACTTTGCGCTACAAGCTGGCGCAGATGCGCGACGCCGGAATGGACGTGGAAGCCTACCTTTTCGCCACCTGAAAAATGCTTCGGCTGACATGGTTTGTCGCCTTTTCTTACGAGTCGCCACGGACCTGGCACCCTTGTTGCTACCTCCCCTGTAAGAGCGGCGTAGCGTCAAAAAAATGCGGGTTGTCGGAGAGAGAAGTTCATGAGCCAGGGTATTGAGTTCAATCGGTTGATGTTGGATATGCGCGCCATGCAAATGGACGCCATGGCTCAGCCGAAATCCGTCGTGCCAGCACCGGAATTGGGCCAAAGCAGTTTTGCCGACATGCTCGGCCAGGCAATCAATAAAGTCAGTGATACCCAGCAGGCGTCCAGCCAGCTGGCCACTGCGTTCGAGATCGGTAAAAGCGGCGTGGACCTCACCGATGTGATGGTCGCCTCGCAGAAGGCCAGTGTGTCTTTCCAGGCCCTGACTCAAGTGCGTAACAAGCTGGTTCAGGCTTACCAAGACATCATGCAGATGCCGGTTTAAGGACGAGATTTAAGTCATGGCAGAAGCACTCTCCGACAACCTCCCCGCCAAGACAGACGGCAAACCGCCGCTTTTTGGCCTGTCGTTCCTGGAAAACCTCTCGGAAATGACCATGCTGCGTCAGGTAGGCCTGATGGTCGGCCTGGCGGCCAGCGTGGCGATCGGTTTTGCCGTGGTGTTGTGGTCGCAACAACCTGATTACCGCCCGCTGTACGGCAGCCTGGCGGGCATGGATTCCAAGCAGATCATGGAAACCCTTGCCGCCGCCGACATCGCCTACACCGTGGAGCCCAACTCCGGGGCGCTGCTGGTCAAGGCCGATGATGTGGCCCGTGCGCGGATGAAATTGGCTGCCGCTGGGGTGACACCGTCCGACAGCAATATCGGTTTTGAAATCCTCGACAAGGACCAGGGCCTGGGTACCAGCCAGTTCATGGAAGCCACCCGCTACCGTCGTGGCCTGGAAGGCGAACTGGCGCGCACCATCTCCAGCCTGAATAACGTCAAGGGTGCCCGTGTGCACCTGGCGATTCCGAAAAGCTCGGTGTTCGTGCGTGACGAACGCAAGCCCAGCGCCTCGGTACTGGTCGAACTGTTTTCCGGCCGCTCCCTGGAGCCTGGCCAGGTGCTGGCGATCGTCAACCTGGTGGCCACCAGCGTTCCGGAATTGAGCAAGTCGCAAATTACCGTGGTCGACCAGAAGGGCAACCTGCTCTCCGACATGGCGGAAAACTCGGCGCTGACCCAGGCCGGCAAGCAATTCGATTACAGCCGCCGCATGGAAAGCATGCTCACCCAGCGCGTGCACAACATCCTGCAACCGGTGCTGGGCAACGACCGCTACAAGGCGGAAGTGTCTGCCGACGTGGACTTCAGCGCCGTTGAGTCCACCTCCGAGCAGTTCAACCCTGACCAGCCGGCGCTGCGCAGCGAGCAGTCCACCAGCGAGCAGCGCACCGCCGCCAATGGCCCGCAAGGTGTGCCGGGGGCCTTGAGCAACCAGCCACCGTCGGCCGCCTCGGCACCGCAGACTACCGGTGGCGCCGCTGCCACTGCTGGCGCGATCCAGCCCGGCCAGCCGCTGCTGGATGCCAACGGCCAGCAGATCATGGACCCGGCCACCGGCCAGCCGATGCTTGCGCCATACCCGGCGGACAAGCGTAACCAGTCCACCAAGAACTTCGAACTCGACCGTTCCATCAGCCACACCAAGCAGCAGCAGGGCAAGATCAATCGCCTGTCGGTGTCGGTGGTGGTCGATGACCAGGTCAAGGTCAACGCCGCTGACGGTGCCGTCACCCGTGCACCCTGGACCGCCGACGAATTGGCGCGCTTCACGCGCCTGGTGCAGGACGCCGTCGGTTTCGACGCCAGCCGCGGTGACAGCGTCAGCGTGATCAACATGCCGTTCTCCGCCGAACGCAGTGAAGTGATCGCCGACCCTGCGTTCTACACCCAGCCGTGGTTCTGGGACATCGTCAAGCAAGTGCTGGGGGTGTTGTTCATCCTGGTGCTGGTGTTCGGCGTGCTGCGCCCGGTGCTCAACAACATCACCGGTGGGGGCAAGAAACAACTGGCGCCTTTTGCTGGAGGCGATGTCGAGTTGGGTGGCATGGGCGGCCTGGACGGCGAACTGGGCAACGACCGCGTCAGCCTCGGCGGCCCGCAAAGCATCCTGTTGCCAAGCCCGAGCGAAGGCTATGACGCTCAGTTGAACGCAATCAAGAGTCTGGTAGCAGAAGACCCGGGCCGTGTGGCTCAGGTCGTGAAAGAGTGGATTAACGCAGATGAATGATCGAGCCGCTGTGGCCAAGCTCTCCCGGGTCGACAAAGCCGCAGTCCTGCTGCTGTCCCTGGGTGAAACCGACGCCGCCCAAGTGCTGCGCCACATGGGCCCTAAAGAGGTCCAACGTGTAGGCGTGGCCATGGCGCAGATGCGCAATGTGCACCGCGAGCAAGTCGAGCAGGTGATGAGTGAGTTCGTCGAGATCGTCGGCGACCAGACCAGCCTGGGCGTCGGCTCCGACAGCTACATCCGCAAGATGCTCACCTCGGCCCTGGGCGAAGACAAGGCCAACGGCCTGATCGACCGCATCCTGCTGGGTGGCAACACCAGTGGCCTGGACAGCCTCAAATGGATGGAGCCGCGTGCGGTGGCTGACGTGATCCGCTACGAGCACCCGCAGATCCAGGCGATTGTGGTGGCTTACCTGGACCCGGACCAGGCCGGTGAAGTGCTCGGCCACTTCGACCATAAAGTGCGCCTGGACATCATCCTGCGCGTGTCGTCGCTGAACACCGTGCAGCCGGCGGCGCTGAAAGAACTCAATACGATTCTCGAGAAGCAATTCTCGGGTAACTCGAATGCCTCGCGCACCACCCTGGGTGGCATCAAGCGCGCGGCCGACATCATGAACTTCCTCGACAGCTCGGTCGAAGGCCAGTTGATGGACTCGATCCGCGAGATCGACGACACCCTGTCCGGCCAGATCGAAGACCTGATGTTCGTGTTCAACAACCTTGCCGATGTCGACGACCGTGGCATCCAGGCGTTGCTGCGCGAAGTGTCCTCCGACGTGCTGGTGCTGGCCCTCAAGGGTTCGGACGAAAACGTCAAGGAGAAGATCTTCAAGAACATGTCCAAGCGGGCCTCGGAACTGTTGCGCGACGACCTGGAAGCCAAAGGCCCGGTGCGCGTCAGCGACGTGGAAACCGCCCAGAAGGAAATCCTCACCATTGCCCGCCGTATGGCCGAAGCCGGAGAAATCGTTCTCGGCGGGAAGGGCGGCGAAGAAATGATCTAAGGCGCCTCCCATGTCGAACAAAGATGAGACGCCCAGCGATCTGATTCGCGCGCGGGATGTCGGTGGGTTCGACATCTGGTCGCTGCCCAGCTTCGATCCCCATGTGCCGCAGCCTGAGCCTGAACCGGTCGTAGAAACGCCGGTGGAGATGGAGGAGGTGCCGCTGGATGAAGTCCAGCCACTGACCCTCGACGAGTTGGAGGCCATCCGCCAGGAGGCCTACAACGAAGGCTTTGCCGCGGGCGAAAAAGACGGTTTTCGTAGCACCACCCTCAAGGTCCGCCAGGAAGCCGAGGCGGCGCTGGCCACCCAGCTGGCCAGCCTGGAACGCCTGATGGCCAACCTGTTCGACCCCATTGCCGAACAGGACACGCAGCTGGAAAAGTCCATGGTCGGCCTGGTGCAGCACATCACCCGCCAGGTGATCCAGCGCGAGTTGGTGCTGGATTCCAGCCAGATCGAAAGCGTGATGCGCGAAGCCCTCAAGCTGCTGCCCCTGGGTGTCGGCAATGTGCGGTTGTACATCAACCCGCAGGATTTCGAGCAGGTCAAAGCCCTGCGCGAGCGCCATGAAGAAACCTGGCGCATCGTCGAGGATGCCGCGTTGTTGCCCGGTGGTTGCCGCGTCGAGACCGAACACAGCCGCATCGATGCCACGGTGGAAACCCGCATCAGCCAGATCATGGCCAAATTATTGGACCAACTGCATGAGCAAGCCCTGCACCCGGCAGAGCCAGACTTGAGCGTTGACCTGGATGCCTCCGATGCGCCTTGATCGCACCAGTTTCGCCAAGCGCCTGGGCAGCTACGCCGAGGCGACCGAGTTGCCCGGCCAGCCGATCCTCGAAGGGCGCCTGTTGCGCATGGTCGGCCTGACCCTCGAAGCCGAGGGGTTGCGCGCCGCCATGGGCAGTCGCTGCATGGTGATCAACGACGACAGTTACCACCCGGTGCAGGTCGAAGCTGAAGTAATGGGCTTTTCCGGCAGCAAGATTTTCCTCATGCCGGTGGGCAGCCTCGCCGGCATCGCCCCCGGCGCCCGCGTGGTGCCCCTGGCCGATACCGGCCGCCTGCCCATGGGCATGGGCATGCTCGGCCGCGTACTTGACGGTGCCGGGCGCGCGCTGGATGGCAAGGGCGGCATGAAAGCCGAAGACTGGGTGCCCATGGACGGCCCCACCATCAACCCGCTCAAGCGCAACCCCATCAGCGTGCCGCTCGACGTGGGCATTCGCAGCATCAACGGTTTATTGACGGTCGGTCGCGGCCAGCGCCTGGGCCTGTTCGCCGGTACCGGCGTGGGTAAGTCGGTGTTGCTGGGCATGATGACGCGCTTTACCGAGGCCGACATCATTGTGGTGGGCTTGATCGGTGAGCGGGGGCGTGAGGTCAAGGAGTTCATCGAGCACAGTCTCGGTGAGGAAGGACTCAAGCGTTCGGTGGTAGTGGCCTCGCCTGCGGATGATGCGCCGCTGATGCGCCTGCGCGCCGCGATGTACTGCACCCGCATCGCTGAATATTTTCGCGACAAGGGCAAGAATGTCCTGTTGCTGATGGACTCGCTGACGCGTTTCGCCCAGGCCCAGCGGGAAATCGCCCTGGCCATCGGTGAACCGCCCGCTACCAAGGGCTACCCGCCGTCGGTATTCGCCAAGTTGCCCAAACTGGTGGAACGCGCTGGTAATGCCGAGGCCGGCGGTGGCTCGATCACGGCGTTCTATACGGTATTGTCTGAAGGCGACGACCAGCAGGACCCAATTGCTGACTCGGCGCGGGGCGTGCTCGACGGCCACATTGTGCTGTCGCGGCGGTTGGCGGAAGAGGGGCATTACCCAGCCATCGATATCGAAGCGTCCATCAGCCGGGTCATGCCGTCGGTGGTTACCCCTGAGCATATGGCCCGTGCCCAGCAGTTCAAGCAGCTGTGGTCGCGTTATCAGCAGAGCCGCGACCTGATCAGCGTCGGTGCCTATGTAGCCGGTGGCGACCGCGACACCGACCTGGCCATCGCCTTGCAGCCGCAACTGGTGACCTACCTGCGCCAGGGCCTTAACGACAAGATCAGCATGGCCGAAAGCCAGGCGCATCTGCAGTCCATCTTCGCCCCCGCGCCGGGCGGCTAAGCCATGGCCAACAGCCGCGCCGCACGCCTGGCCCCAGTGGTGGACATGGCCGAAAAGGCTGAGAAAGCCGCTGTGCAGCGCCTGGGTTATTTCCAGGGCCAGGTGCGCCTGGCGGAGAGCAAGCTGGGCGACCTGGAGCGCTTTCGCGTCGAATACCAGCAGCAATGGATCGATCGCGGCAGCAAAGGCGTGTCGGGCCAGTGGCTGATGGGTTACCAGGGCTTTCTCAACCAGCTTGAGACGGCTGTCGGCCAACAGCGCCAGAGCCTGGCCTGGCACCAGAACAACCTCGACAAGGCCCGCGAGGCCTGGCAAGCGGCGTTCGCCCGTGTGGAAGGGTTGCGCAAGCTGGTGCAGCGTTATATCGACGAAGCGCGGGCGATTGAAGACAAACGCGAGCAAAAGCTGCTCGATGAACTGTCCCAGCGCCTGCCCCGCCACGAACAGTTCTAGCTAACGACGCAGGGTAAATGTGGGAGGGGGCTTGCTCCCGATAGCGGTGTGTCAGCCAGCAAATCCATTGCTGACACATCGCTATCGGGAGCAAGCCCCCTCCCACATTTGATTCGATGTGTTGCTTGGATCCGGTTCGCCTGCTACACCTTGTTGCACAGTGCCCACGACAAGGAAGCAGTCACATGTCAATCGAGTCAGAAGTATCCCTGGATGGGAAGAAGTTGACGATCGCAATCAAGGGCCGGTTCGATTTCGGCAGCCATCAGGCGTTTCGGGAGGCCTACGAGCGGTTCTACAAGGTGCCCGAGACCTATATTGTCGATCTCAAGGAGACCACCTATATGGACAGTTCTGCCTTGGGCATGCTCCTGCTGCTACGTGATCATGCTGGCGGAGATGACGCCGAGGTTCGTGTGCTCAACAGCAACTCCGACGTGCGCAAGATCCTCGCCATCTCTAACTTCGACAAGCTGTTCGACATCAGTTGAGCGCCCTGGCCCCTGTCCTTGAGGCGCTGACCATCCTGATCGCCGAAGACAGCGCCGCCGACCGTCTGTTGCTGTCGACCATCATCCGTCGCCAGGGCCATCAGGTGTTGACTGCCAGTAATGGTGTCGAGGCGGTTGAGGTCTTTGCCCACGAGCGCCCGCAACTGGTGTTGATGGACGCGCTGATGCCGCTGATGGATGGCTTCGAAGCCGCCCGGCAGATCAAGCAACTGGCGGGGGAGGCGCTGGTGCCGATCA
Source organism: Pseudomonas sp. FBCC-B545 (assembly GCF_059134095.1). NCBI lineage: Bacteria > Pseudomonadati > Pseudomonadota > Gammaproteobacteria > Pseudomonadales > Pseudomonadaceae > Pseudomonas > Pseudomonas sp. FBCC-B545. Next base: position 1,854,069 of record NZ_CP101441.1, read on the forward strand.
TCTTCCTCACCTCGTTGCGTGAGAGCGAAGCCCTGGCCCAGTGCCTGGATGTCGGTGGCGACGACTTCCTGCCCAAACCCTACAACCCGCTGATCCTGGCGGCGAAGATCAACGCTATGGACCGCCTGCGGCGCCTGCAGGCCACGGTCCTGCAACAGCGTGACCTGATCGCCAGGCACCACGAACACCTGCTGCATGAGCAGCGGGCGGCCAAGGCGGTGTTCGACAAGGTTGCCCATTCCGGTTGTATTAACGCCGCACCGAATATCCGCTACCTGCAATCGCCCTATGCGCTGTTCAACGGTGACTTGCTGCTGGCGGCCTACACACCGTCCGGTGACATGCACATACTGCTCGGCGATTTCACCGGCCATGGCCTGCCGGCCGCCATCGGCGCCATGCCATTGGCCGAAGTGTTCTACGGCATGACCGCCAAGGGTTATGGCTTGACCCAGACGTTGCGAGAGATGAACGCCAAGCTCAAGCGTATCCTGCCGGTGGACATGTTCTGCTGCGCCACCTTGCTGTGCCTGAGCGCCCAGCGGCGGGCGGTGGAGGTGTGGAACGGCGGCATGCCCGAAGGCTATGTGCATGAAGTCGCCACCGGCCGGCGCACGCCGTTGATATCGCGACATCTGCCCTTGGGGGTGTTGTCGGTGGAGGCGTTCGATGACAGCACCGAGGTCTGGCCCATGGCCTTGGGCGACCGGGTGTTCCTGCTCTCCGATGGCGTGCTGGATACCGCTGACGCCAACGACCAGCTGTTCGGTGCCGCCCGCTTGCAACAGGTGTTCACCGCCAACCGCGAGCCCGACCGCCTGTTCGAGGACATCGAACAGGCCCTGGCAGCATTTCGCGGCCAGGCGCGGGACGATGTGAGCATGGTCGAGATCACTTTGCTGTCTGCTCCGCCGCTGCGTGTGGCTGAGCCGATGTATGCCGACAGCGGCCAGTCAAGCCCGCTGGACTGGTCGGTGAGTTTCGAGTTTCGCGCCCAGACTCTCAAAAACTACAACCCGCTGCCGTACTTGCTGCAACTGCTGCTGGAGGTCCACGGCCTGCGCGAGCAGAGCGGGGCGCTCTACAGCGTGATGGCCGAGTTGTATTCCAATGCCCTGGAGCATGGCGTGCTGGGCCTGGATTCAGCGCTCAAGCGCGATGCGCAGGGTTTTGCGCAGTATTATCGCCAGCGCAATGAGCGGCTGGCGCAATTGAATAGTGGCTATGTGCGCGTGCATGTACAGGTGGCGCCGACCGACCAGGGCGGCACTATGACCTTGCGGGTTGAAGACAGCGGGTCGGGTTTTGACGTAGAGAAGGAATTGGCGCGGCCGGTGGACGTCGACCGTCTGTCTGGCCGGGGCTTGAGTCTGGTGCGTCAATTGAGCAGCGCCGTACGCTGGTCCGATGGCGGGCGCAGCGTCTGCGTGGAATTTTGTTGGGAGGCTCTGGCATAATCCGCCGATTCTTGATCAAGGAGCGAGCAAGTGGCTGAGATTCATTTGGATCCCGACGTGTTGTCGGGTTTGCAGGACGTCATGGAGGGGGAGTATCCCAAACTGCTCGACACTTTCCTCGATGACTCGCAAAAGCGCATCGAAGCGCTGCGCAACGCGCGCGACGATGCCAAGGCGTTGGGACGGATTGCGCACAGTTTCAAAGGCAGCAGTGGCAACCTCGGGGCGGTGCGGCTGGCGCAGTTGTGTCAGCGGCTGGAGACGGAGTCCGTCAAGCCATCATCGGATCTGGGCGAATTGGTTGACCAGATCGATCATGAGTTCGCATTGGTCCGGCCGCTGTATGAATCGGAGCGCCAACGCTTCAGTTTCTGAATCATCGCGCTAAACCTGGCCCGACTCTTGCTCTATCTCCAAGAACTGCATCCCCGACCTTCATGCAGTGGAGACCCTTACTTATGCCAGTCGCTCCCAATTCGCTTCTACAGGCTGCCCCCGCGGCCAAGCCTCAAGCGCCTGTCGCCACCCCGGCGGTAGCGGTTGCGGCCCCGCGTGACAAGGGTGCTGGCTTTGCTCAAGTGTTTGCCAACCAAGGTCCCAAGCCGGCGCCGAAGGCCGGCGACAGCCCAGGCAAAGTTACACGTGACAAGCCTGCTGATATCAACGCCAAACCGGCCGCCGATAGCGACTTCCCTGCCGCCAGCAAACCAGCGGTTGCCGATAGCGGCAATTCCTTGCCTGCCAAGCCGCCGGCCAAGGCCGGCGACGGCGCTGGCAGCGACGGCGACAAAGCCACCGACCCGTCCCAGGCGCAACAGCCCCCGGTTGACCCGGTGGTCGATCCAGCGGTGATCGCTGCAATGACGCCGGTGCCTGTGCCCGTGCAAGCCTCGGCTCCCGCCGTGGCTGCCGAGGACGCGGCCCTGCCCGTCGCCGTGACCGATGAAGCCAAGCCGACGTCCTTCGACCCGGAGGCTGACCCCCTGGATGCGATGCCTGCTGTGCGCCTGGCGATGGAGCAGGGCGGCCACGTGTCGGCCAGCAGCCAGGCGGCGCAGAAAACTGCGATCCAGGATCAACCGACCGCCGCGCAGAGCTTTGCCGCCGGCCTGGCCACTATGGTCGATCAGCAAGCCACCAAGGACAGCACCGACCAGGGTGGCGACAATGCTTTCAGCGGGCTGATCGATGACGGCCTCAAGGACCTCAAGAACGCCAACAGCGACACCCGCGTGGATGATTTCGCCAACCGCCTGGCCGCGCTGACCCAGGCCGCCACGCCGAAAACCGCGAATGCCTTGCCGCCGGTCAACAATGCGCCGCTGGCCATGCACCAGAGCGGCTGGACCGAAGAAGTGGTCAACCGCGTGATGTACCTCTCCAGCGCCAACCTCAAGTCGGCGGAGATCCAGTTGCAGCCGGCCGAGCTGGGGCGCCTGGATATCAAGGTCAACATGACGGCGGACCAGCAGGCCCAGGTCAGCTTCATGAGCGGCCATGCGGTGGTGCGTGAAGCCCTGGAAAGCCAGTCCGGACGCTTGCGCGAAATGTTCACCCAGCAGGGTATGGGGCAGGTGGATGTGAATGTGTCCGACCAGTCCCGTGGACAGGAGCAGCAGCAACAGCAGGCCCAAACCCGTGGTGTGAGCGCTGGCGGCGGGCGCGGTGGCGACAGCGGCGGCCAGGTGGAGCTAGCTGAAGCCGTGGCGCCAGTGACCCAGACTGTCATCGGCTCCAGCGCCGTCGACTACTACGCCTGATTCAAGCCCTGTGAAGGTCAAAATATGGGAGGGGGCTTGCCCCCGATAGCGGTGTGTCAGCAATGGATTTGTTGACTGACACACTGCTATCGGGGGCAAGCCCCCTCCCACATTTGATTTGGGTTGCCTTCGCGCTAGACAACTCTGGCATAACACTTGCTCTTGCCTTCCCGTAGATCTATGAATCCCCGAATAGTGACGGATTATTGGCATGGCGAAGAGCGACGACGCAGCAACTCCCCCCGCAGCAGGCAAAGGCAAGCTCAAGCTGATCCTGTTGATTGTGCTGGGCCTGCTCCTGGCCATCGGTGCCTCGATTGGCGGCACCTGGTACATCATGCACAGCAGTGCAAGCAAGCCGGTGCCCGCCGCTGAAACCGCCACTAACGTCAAGCAACCGGCAATCTTCGAACAGATGCTTCCGGCGTTTGTTGCCAATTACAACGTCAACGGTCGTCAGCGCTACCTGCAGGTGAGCATTACCTTGCTGGCGCGCAACCAGGCGGACCTGGACGCCCTCAAGGTGCATATGCCGGTGATCCGTAACAATCTGGTGATGCTGTTCTCCGGGCAGGCCTTCGACAGCCTCGCCACCCCGGTCGGCCAGGAAATGCTGCGTCAGAAGGTCACTGCCAGCGTGCAGGAAGTGGCCCAGAAAGAACTCGGCAAAGTCGTGGTCGAGCAGGCGCTCTTCACTAACTTCGTATTGCAGTAGGATCACGACATGGCCGTGCAGGACCTGCTGTCCCAGGATGAAATCGACGCGCTGTTGCACGGCGTGGACGATGGTCTGGTACAGACCGAAATGTCTGCCGAACCCGGCAGCGTCAAAAGCTACGACCTGACCAGCCAGGATCGCATCGTCCGTGGACGCATGCCGACCCTGGAAATGATCAACGAACGCTTTGCCCGCTATACCCGCATCAGCATGTTCAACATGTTGCGCCGCTCGGCGGACGTGGCGGTGGGCGGCGTGCAGGTGATGAAGTTCGGTGAATACGTGCACTCGCTGTACGTGCCCACCAGCCTCAACCTGGTCAAGATCAAGCCGTTGCGCGGCACCGCGCTGTTCATCCTCGACGCCAAGCTGGTGTTCAAGCTGGTGGACAACTTCTTCGGTGGCGACGGCCGCCACGCCAAGATCGAAGGGCGTGAGTTCACCCCCACCGAACTGCGTGTAGTGCGCATGGTGCTGGAACAGGCCTTCATCGACTTGAAGGAAGCCTGGCAGGCGATCATGGAAGTCAATTTCGAGTACATCAACTCGGAAGTGAACCCGGCCATGGCTAACATCGTCGGCCCCAGCGAGGCGATTGTAGTGTCGACCTTCCACATCGAGCTCGATGGCGGTGGCGGTGACCTGCACGTGACCATGCCGTACTCGATGATCGAACCGGTGCGCGAGATGCTCGACGCCGGCTTCCAGTCCGACCTCGACGACCAGGACGAGCGCTGGGTCAAGGCCCTGCGCGAAGACCTGCTGGACGTCGACGTGCCCCTGAGCGCCACCGTGGCTCGTCGCCAGTTGCGCCTGCGGGATATTTTGCACATGCAACCGGGGGACATCATCCCCGTCGAACTGCCGGAAGAACTGATCATGCGCGCCAACGGCGTGCCGTCGTTCAAGGTCAAGCTCGGTTCCCACAAGGGCAACCTGGCGCTGCAGGTGGTCGAGCCGATCACCCGCCGCTGATGCACCCCTATTTATGAATGTTTGCTTCGCCGAGGACATGTAATGGCTACCGAACACGAAAACACTTCCGCCGAAGACCAGGCCCTGGCTGACGAGTGGGCTGCGGCCCTGGAAGAAACCGGCGATGTCGGCCAGGACGACATCGACGCGCTGCTGGCCGCCGACGCCGCCACCGCACCGGCTGGCAATCGCCTGGCGATGGAAGAATTCGGCAGCGTGCCGAAGAACAACGAGCCGGTGACCCTCGATGGCCCGAACCTGGATGTGATCCTCGACATCCCGGTATCGATCTCCATGGAAGTGGGCAGCACCGAAATCAACATCCGCAACCTGCTGCAACTCAACCAGGGCTCGGTGATCGAGCTCGACCGCCTGGCCGGTGAGCCTCTGGACGTGCTGGTCAACGGCACCCTGATCGCCCACGGCGAGGTGGTGGTGGTCAACGAGAAGTTCGGCATTCGCCTGACGGACGTGATCAGCCCGAGCGAACGCATCAAGAAGTTGCGCTGAGATGAAGTATTCGATGGCGGGACTGTTGCTGGCGCTGCCATTGAGCGCCCTGGCGGCGGAGCCGGTTGCCCAGGCGGCTGCGGCGCCGGTGGTCGGCAGTGGTGTCGGCGGGCAATTGACCCAGCTGGTGCTGGGCCTGTTGCTGGTGGTCGGCTTGATATTCGTGCTGGCCTGGCTGATGCGCCGCGTACAGGGCATCGGCCCGGGCAATGCCCAGGTCATCGAGCTGGTTGGCTCGCGCGCTCTCGGCCCACGGGATCGCCTGGTGCTGGTGCAGGTTGGCGAGGAGCAGATCCTGCTCGGTATCACTCCCGGCCGCATTACCCCGCTGCATGTACTCAAGACACCGGTGAACGTGGATCAGTCCCAGCCGGCCACGCCAGAATTCGCCCAGCGCCTGATGGAGTTGCTGGGCAAGGATCAGAAGGATAAGAAGTAATGCGCGTTTTCTTGACGCTCATGCTGTTGCTGGCCGCGCCGATGGCCCTGGGGGCCGACCCGTTGTCGATCCCGGCGATCACCCTGGGTACCAACGCGGCCGGTGCCCAGGAGTATTCGGTCAGCCTGCAGATCCTGCTGATCATGACCGCGCTGAGCTTTATCCCGGCGTTTGTCATGCTGATGACCAGCTTCACGCGGATCATCATCGTCTTCTCGATCCTGCGCCAGGCCCTGGGCCTGCAGCAGACGCCGTCGAACCAGATCCTCACCGGTATGGCCTTGTTCCTGACGCTGTTCATCATGGCGCCGGTGTTCGACAAGGTGAACCAGCAAGCCCTGCAACCTTACCTCGCGGAAAAGCTCAACGCTCAGGACGCCATCGACAAGGCCCAGGGCCCGATCAAGGACTTCATGCTGTCGCAAACCCGCTCCAGCGACCTTGAGCTGTTCATGCGCCTGTCCAAGCGCACCGACATCGCCACCCCGGACCAGGCGCCGCTGACCATCCTGGTGCCGGCGTTCGTCACGTCTGAATTGAAGACTGCGTTCCAGATAGGTTTCATGATCTTTATCCCGTTCCTGATCATCGACCTGGTGGTGGCGAGCGTGCTGATGGCCATGGGTATGATGATGCTGTCGCCGCTGATCATCTCGCTGCCGTTCAAGATCATGCTGTTTGTGCTGGTGGACGGCTGGGCGCTGATTATCGGCACCCTGGCCGGCAGTTTCGGAGGCGTGTGATTTGTTAGGTGAAGCAGCATGACCCCAGAAGTCGCCGTCGACCTGTTCCGTGAAGCGCTGTGGCTGACCACCATGATGGTCGCCGTGCTGGTGGTGCCGAGCCTGTTGGTAGGCCTGTTGGTGGCGATGTTCCAGGCCGCCACCCAGATCAACGAACAGACCCTGAGCTTTCTGCCGCGCCTGCTGGTGATGCTGGTCACCCTGATCGTCGCCGGCCCGTGGCTGGTGCAAACCTTTATGGAATACATCCTGCAGCTGTACGGCAGTATTCCGCAGTTGATCGGCTGACCTGATGCAGTCGTTGCTGGCCCTCACCGACACCCAGATCAGCACCTGGGTGGCCTCGTTCATCCTGCCGCTGTTTCGCGTGGCGGCGGTGCTGATGAGCATGCCGGTGTTCGGTACTACCCTGGTGCCGCAGCGTGTGCGGCTGTATTTCGCCGTGGCGATCACAGTGGTGATCGTTCCTGGCCTGCCGCCGATGCCGCCGGTCAACGCCCTGGACCTCAGTGCCTTGATGCTGATTGCCGAACAGATCCTGATCGGCGCGCTGCTGGGGTTCTCCCTGCAACTGTTCTTCCAGGCGTTCGTGATCGCCGGGCAGATCATCTCGATCCAGATGGGCATGGGCTTCGCCTCGATGGTCGACCCCACCAACGGTGTGTCGGTGGCGGTGATCGGGCAATTCCTGACCATGCTGGTGACCTTGCTGTTCCTGGCCATGAATGGCCATCTGGTGGCATTCGAAGTGCTCACCGAGAGCTTCACCACCTTGCCGGTGGGCTCGGGGCTGGTAGTCAATCATTTCTGGGAGCTGGTGGGACGCCTCAGCTGGGTGCTGGGCGCCTCGTTGTTGCTGGTGCTACCGGCGATCACCGCACTGTTGGTGGTCAACATTGCGTTCGGCGTGATGACCCGTGCGGCGCCGCAACTGAACATCTTCTCGATCGGTTTCCCCTTGACCCTGGTGCTGGGCATGGGGATTTTCTGGGTCGGCCTGGCTGACATTCTCAATCAGTATCAACCGCTGGCCACCGACGCCTTGCAGTTCTTACGTGATCTGGCACGGGCGCGCTGAGCCATGGCCGAGAGCGAGAGTGGTCAGGACAAGACAGAAGACCCCACGGAGAAACGTAAAAAGGACTCCAGGGAAAAGGGCGAGATTGCACGCTCCAAAGAGCTCAATACCTTCGCCACCATGATGGCCGGCGCCGGTGCTTTGCTGATCTACGGCGGTGGCCTGGCGCTGGACCTGATGGAGCTGATGAAGCACAACTTCAGCCTGCCCCGCGAGGTACTGCTCAGCCCCGGCGCCATGGGCCAATACCTGCTGCATTCGGGCCAGATCGCGATCCTGGCCGTCCAACCGATCCTGATCACCCTGTTACTCGCCGCGCTGATCGGCCCGGTGGCACTCGGCGGCTGGTTGTTCGCCGCCGGCAGCATGGCGCCCAAATTCAGCCGCATGAACCCCGGCGCCGGGCTCAAGCGCATGTTTTCCGCCAAGGCCCTGGTGGAGCTGCTCAAGGCCCTGGCCAAGTTCATCCTGATTCTGTTCGTGGCCCTGGCCGTCCTGTCGTCCGACATCGATGACTTGCAGCGCATCGCCCATGAGCCGCTCGAATCCGCGATCATCCATAGCGTGCAAGTGGTGGGCTGGAGTTCCCTGTGGATGGCCCTGGGGCTGATCCTCATTGCCGCGGTGGATGCGCCGATCCAGCTGTGGGAAAGCCACAAGAAACTGCTGATGACCAAGCAGGAAGTGCGCGACGAACACAAGGACCAGGAAGGCCGCCCCGAGGTCAAGCAACGCATCCGCCAACTGCAGCGCGAGATGTCCCAGCGCAAGATGATGGCCTCGGTGCCCGACGCCGACGTGATCATCACCAACCCGACCCACTACGCCGTGGCCCTCAAGTACGACCCCGAGAAGGGTGGTGCGCCAATGTTGCTGGCCAAGGGCAGCGACTTTACCGCGCTGAAAATCCGCGAAATCGCCGTGGCCAACGACATCCTGCTGCTGGAATCCCCGGCGCTGGCGCGGTCGATCTTCTACTCCACCGACCTCGACCAGGAAATCCCGGCCGGGTTGTACCTGGCGGTGGCCCAGGTGCTGGCGTACGTCTACCAGATCCGCCAATACCGCGCCGGCAAGGGCAAGCGCCCGGACCCGCTCAAAGACCTGCCGATCCCGCCGGATTTACGTCGCGACACTTGATGCCTCTCTGACCTGTCAACTTTGACAGTAGCCATGACGCCGCCTTCACTGTTTGATACAGCGATGAGGCGCGCAGCCATGCGCGTCTCGGGAGGCACAGATGGATAAGGGCACGGTCAGGTGGTTCGACGCGGTCAAGGGCATTGGCTTTATTGCCCGAGACCGTGATGGCAATGAGGTTGCTGTTGAGTCCAAAGGCGCTAAGAACGCTGAAGCTCCGCCCGCCGCGCCCAAGCGACGAAAACCCCGCAAGCGGAAAAAACCACTGGATACATGATTCGACGGTTCTAGCACCCATCGGCTGCTTGCGTCTACCTGTCAACTTTGACAGTAGCCAAAGGGCGCGTGCCGTTGTTTAGTACAGATCAGGCACTTCGCGCATGTAGTAAACCGGATGCAGGGGAGAGCGGCATTGAAGCTGGCTACAGGTACTGTCAAATCCTATGAGTTGGCCCGGGGAGAGTGGTTGATTGCGTTGGATGATGAGGAAGAATGCGTATTCGTCGATTGGAGCGATTGGCATTGGGCTGCGCTATCGATTGGTGAGCAGATAATGTTTCAGATGATCAATAAACCTAAGGGCGTTTATGCGCTTCCTGTCGGCGCAAGCGTGCAGGGCGGGTCTATAGGTGTAAGGAGAAGGGCAATGGCAACGGGTACTGTGAAGTGGTTTAACGTGGAGAAGGGCTTTGGTTTTATTACCCTGGATGATGGAGGGGCGGATGTTTTTGCCCATTACTCGGCAATTCAGTCGAATGGATACAAAAGTCTGGAAGAAAACCAAAGAGTTGAGTTTGATATAGCACAAGGACCAAAAGGTCTGCAGGCCGAGAATATACGGCCTCTTTGAAGGCTCAAATGTGGGAGGGGGTAAGCCCCCTCCCACATGTGGAACGTGTTATCCGCTGCTGGCCGCGCTCGTCAGTGCTGCGCCAGCGTGCACACGATCAGCCAGTAATTGCGCCAGTTCTATCAACTGCGCAACGCCGAGCAACTCCTCTCGTTTAGGGCCTTCCAGGTCAAATGCCAGGTCGCAGCTCAGGGCATTGGCCGAAGCGAGTGTTTCACTGAGGTTGACCAGCAGGTCTTCGGTGCTGATGCCGTCGGCTACGGTAAACAGCCGGATGGGGGGATTTGGGGTGGGTTTGATCATTTTGACGTTCCTAGAAAAGTGGAGCCGCCACTGATCGCCGCGACGCGATGGAGGGTGGCAGCTGTACGCAGGTTCGCGGACCGGTCTAGGAACAACCCGGCATACCCGAAGGTATCCCGCGCACAGCCGCCATAGCGCCGCACAGTAGACGATAAAAAACCGCTTACTGAAAGGGAGATGGTGCTTTTGTTCCGTAGTAAACCGGGCCGCGACGCCCGACCGCTGCGTTTGCAGCGGTGTACGGAGACTAGAGAGCCGGTTTCCTAGGGGCAACCCCAAATCCTTGTCAGAAATTTCCTCGGTAGCCCCGGCTGTACACAGATCAAATGTGGGAGGGGGCTTGCTCCCGATAGCGGTGAATCAGCCAAACATCAGTGCCTGATACACCGCTATCGGGAGCAAGCCCCCTCCCACATTTGGATTGATTTACACCCGGTGGCCCGGGGTGTTTGCGAGGTTCTCCGGGCCCAAAAGCAAAGTTGGAAGGCTTCTTGCAATACCGCCTTCAAGTCGCCCTTCAGCGTCAAAACTTTGCTTCAAGGACACGAGGAATACCGGTGGTAGATCGCTCTCAAATGCTCAACACGGCCCGTGGCACCCTGACTGATCTGTCGCGGGGCAATCTGGGTGTGCCGTTGTTGTTGCTGGTAATGCTGGCAATGATGATGTTGCCGATGCCACCGTTCCTGCTCGACGTGTTCTTCACTTTCAACATTGCCCTGTCTGTCGTGGTCCTGCTCGTCTGCGTGTACGCGCTGCGGCCGCTGGATTTCGCGGTATTCCCCACCATCCTGCTGATTGCGACCCTGCTGCGCCTGGCGCTGAACGTGGCGTCGACGCGGGTGGTGATGCTCCACGGCCAGGACGGCCACGCCGCCGCCGGTAAGGTGATCCAGGCCTTTGGTGAGGTGGTGATCGGCGGTAACTACGTAGTGGGTATCGTGGTGTTCGCGATCCTGATGATCATCAACTTCGTGGTGGTGACCAAGGGCGCCGGGCGGATTTCTGAGGTGAGCGCACGCTTTACCCTCGATGCGATGCCCGGCAAGCAGATGGCCATCGACGCCGACCTCAACGCCGGCCTGATCGACCAGAACCAGGCCAAGACCCGCCGCCTGGAAGTGGCCCAGGAGGCCGAGTTCTACGGCTCGATGGACGGTGCGAGCAAATTCGTGCGCGGTGACGCCATCGCCGGCCTGTTGATTCTGTTTATCAACCTGATCGGCGGTATTGCAGTCGGCATCTTCCAGCATGGCATGACCTTCGGCGATGCCGGCAAGGTCTACGCCTTGCTGACCATCGGTGACGGTTTAGTGGCGCAATTGCCATCACTGTTGTTATCCACAGCGGCGGCCATCATGGTGACCCGTGCTTCGGGCTCCGAAGACATGGGCAAGCAGATCAGCCGGCAGATGTTCGCGTCGCCCAAGGCCTTGGCCGTGGCGGCGGGCATCATGGCGATCATGGGCATCGTGCCGGGCATGCCCCACGTGTCGTTCCTGACCATGGCCGCCTTGGCCGGTGGCGGTGCCTACCTGTTCTGGAAAAAACAGAACCAGGTCAAGGTCCAGGCCCTGCAGGAGGTTGCACGCCAACAGGAACTGCTGCCATCCCCAGCCCGCGCCCAGGAAACCAAGGAGTTGGGTTGGGACGACGTGACCCCGATCGACATGATCGGCCTGGAAGTCGGCTACCGCCTGATCCCGCTGGTGGACCGCAACCAAGGCGGGCAATTGCTGGCGCGGATCAAGGGCGTGCGCAAGAAGCTGTCCCAGGACCTGGGCTTTTTGATGCCCACCGTGCATATCCGCGACAACCTCGACCTGGCCCCCAGTGCCTACCGGCTGACCCTGATGGGTGTGATCCTGGCCGAAGCCGAGATCTACCCGGACCGCGAACTGGCGATCAACCCCGGCCAGGTGTTCGGTACCCTCAACGGCATCACCGCCAAAGATCCGGCTTTTGGCCTGGAAGCGGTGTGGATCGAAGTCAGCCAGCGCAGCCAGGCGCAGTCCCTGGGTTATACCGTGGTCGATGCCAGTACGGTGGTCGCCACCCACCTCAACCAGATTCTCTACAAGCACTCCCACGAGCTGATCGGCCATGAGGAAGTCCAGCAATTGATGGGCCTGCTGGCCAAGTCGTCGCCGAAACTGGCCGAAGAGCTGGTGCCGGGCGTGCTGACGCTGTCGCAATTGCTCAAGGTGTTGCAGGCGCTGCTGGCCGAACAGGTGCCGGTGCGCGACATTCGCAGCATTGCCGAGGCCATCGCCAACAATGCCGCCAAGAGTCAAGATACTGCCGCGCTGGTGGCGGCGGTGCGCGTCGGATTGTCCCGTGCAATCGTGCAAAGCATTGTAGGCATTGAGTCCGAGCTGCCTGTTATCACCTTGGAGCCAAGGTTGGAACAAATATTGCTCAATAGTATTCAGAAGGCCGGTCAGGGCCAGGAAGAAGGTGTTTTGCTGGAGCCAAGCATGGCTGAAAAGCTGCAGCGTTCGTTGATCGATGCCGCGCAGCGCCAGGAAATGCAGGGCAACCCGGTCATTCTTTTGGTGGCCGGTCCGGTTCGGGCGATGTTGTCGCGGTTTGGACGCTTGGCTGTACCGAATTTGCACGTGTTGGCTTACCAGGAAATTCCTGACAATAAGCAAGTGACTATCGTCGCGACAGTAGGGCCCAATGGCTGAGGTAGTGGGTTATGCAAGTTAAGCGTTTTTTCGCCGCCGATATGCGTCAGGCCATGAAACTGGTCCGTGATGAGCTGGGCGCCGACGCCGCGATTATCGGTAACCGTCGGATTGCCGGCGGTGTCGAGCTGACGGCTGCGCTGGATTACACGCCCCAGGCCCTGGCCCCGCGTGTGCCGAACATGGAGCTCGAAGACGAGCTGCGCAAGACTGCCTCGCGCATTGTGTCGGCCCAGGCTGAACTGAGCATGCGTGGCGACAGCGACGCCAGCACCAATCGCCAATTGTTCGCCGGCCTGCCGTTGACGGCTGCCGAGCCGCTGGTAGAACCGACGTTCGTCGAGCCACCGCGTCCAGCTGCGCCAGCCCCGGCCGCCGCTGTCGACCAACGTGTGTTCGACTCGATGCGCTTTGAACTCAACGGCCTGCGCGAATTGCTCGAAGTGCAGCTGGGCTCGCTGGCCTGGACGCAACTGCAAGGCAGCAAGCCGCAACAGGCCAACCTCTGGCGTCGCCTGCAACGCATCGGCCTGTCCGGCCCGTTGTCCCGCGATTTGCTGGCCTTGACCGCCGAAGTCGAAGAACCCCGCCAGGCCTGGCGCATGCTGCTGGCGCACTTGGCACGCATGATCGCTACGCCGGAAATCGAACCTCTGGAAGAGGGCGGTGTGATTGCCATGGTCGGCCCCGCCGGCATGGGCAAGACCACCACCCTGGCCAAGCTGGCCGCCCGTTATGTGCTCAAGTACGGCGCACAGAATATCGCTCTGGTGAGCATGGACAGCTACCGCATCGGCGCCCAGGAGCAGCTCAAGACCCTGGGGCGCATCCTCAATGTGCCGGTGACCCACGTCGACCCGGGCCAGTCCCTGGCCAATGCCCTCGACCCGCTGCTGCGCAAGCGCGTGGTGCTGATCGATACCGCCGGCCTGCAAGCCAGCGATCCGGCGCTGCGCATGCAACTCGAAAGCCTGGCCGGGCGTGGCATCAAGTCGAAAAATTACCTGGTGCTTGCAACCACCAGCCAGAAACAGGTTCTTACCGCTGCTTACCACAGTTACAAGCGTTGCGGCCTGGCCGGTTGCATCCTCACCAAGCTCGATGAAACTGCGAGCCTGGGCGAAGTGTTGAGCCTGGCCATCAGCCATGAATTACCGGTCGCCTACCTGACCGACGGGCCGCGGATCCCGGATGATCTGCATCTGCCGCGCCGTCATCAGTTGGTCAGCCGTGCCGTAAGTGTGCAAATGCAAGAAGAGCCTAGCGAGGAAGCGATGGCCGATATGTTCGCCGACCTTTACCACCACCCGGCTAAACGGGTCGGTTAAGGCAGGATGAACACCGTGAAATGTACCTACATCGATGGTCTGCAAGCGATTCACGCGGCCAAGCCATGTAGCCTGCGTCTAAGCAAGACAAGGTAAAGAAATAAAATGGGCAGCATGCATCCCGTACAGGTGATCGCGGTGACCGGCGGCAAAGGTGGCGTCGGCAAAACTAACGTGTCAGTGAATTTGTCCCTGGCCCTGGCAGAGCTTGGCCGTCGCGTCATGCTGCTGGATGCTGACCTGGGCTTGGCGAACGTGGACGTTCTGCTGGGGCTGACACCCAAACATACCCTTGCCGATGTGATCGAGGGCCGCTGTGAGCTGCGCGATGTGCTGCTCCAGGGTCCCGGTGGCATCCGCATCGTGCCGGCTGCCTCGGGCACCCAGAGCATGGTGCACCTGAGCCCCGCGCAGCATGCCGGGCTGATCCAGGCGTTCAGCGATATCGGCGACAACCTCGATGTGCTGGTGATCGACACTGCCGCCGGGATCGGCGAGTCGGTGGTCAGCTTCGTGCGCGCAGCGCAAGAAGTGCTGCTGGTGGTGTGCGACGAGCCCACTTCGATCACCGATGCCTACGCGTTGATCAAACTGCTTAACCGCGACTACGGCATGAACCGCTTCCGCGTGCTGGCCAACATGGCCCAAAGCCCGCAGGAAGGGCGCAACCTGTTCGCCAAGTTGACCAAGGTCACGGACCGCTTCCTCGATGTGGCTTTACAATACGTTGGCGCAGTTCCTTACGACGAGTGTGTGCGCAAGGCCGTGCAAAAGCAGCGTGCGGTCTACGAAGCGTTCCCTCGTTCCAAGTGCGCACTGGCGTTCAAGGCCATTGCCCAGAAGGTCGATACCTGGCCGTTGCCCGCCAACCCCCGGGGGCATCTGGAATTTTTCGTCGAGCGTTTGGTGCATCAGACGAGCGCAGGACCGGTGCTATGACATCCAGCGGCTACAACCTTTACAAAAAGTCGGCACGTGACAGCCAGGGCGAATTGATCGAGCGTTACGCGCCCCTGGTCAAGCGCATTGCCTATCACCTGTTGGCGCGCCTGCCGGCCAGTGTGCAGGTCGAGGACTTGATCCAGGCCGGCATGATCGGCCTGCTCGAAGTGTCGACCAAATACGACGCGAGCAAGGGTGCGAGTTTCGAGACGTATGCGGGCATCCGTATCCGTGGCGCGATGCTCGATGAAGTGCGTAAAGGGGATTGGGCGCCGCGTTCGGTACACCGCAATACGCGCATGGTCAGTGATGCAATTCGTGCAATTGAAGCAAAAACCGGTCGTGACGCTAAAGATCATGAAGTTGCGGCCGAACTCCAATTGAGTCTCGACGATTATTACGGGATTTTGAACGATACCTTGGGCAGCCGCCTGTTCAGTTTCGACGACCTGCTGCAGGACGGCGAACACGAAGGGCTGCACGAGGACGGCGCGAGTGCACATCTCGAACCGTCTCGCGACCTGGAAGACGAACGTTTCCAGAGCGCGTTGGCGGACGCGATTGCCAATTTGCCGGAGCGTGAGCGCCTGGTACTGGCGCTGTACTACGACGAAGAGCTGAACCTCAAGGAAATCGGTGAGGTGCTGGGGGTCAGCGAATCGCGTGTCAGCCAGTTGCATAGCCAGTGCGCGGCCCGCTTGCGGGGGCGATTGGGAGAGTGGCGCGCGCGCTGACAGGCAGTGTGGGGACACTGCAGACGCTACCGTGAAGCCGCAAGGTTCGCGGGCTCGTACCGTGGTGCCCTGGGCAGTCCTTTTTGTGTAACGCCTGTTGATTGAAATGGCGCGTCCAGGTGCTGGGCGCGTTTAAGACTGCTTGGAGGTCGAATTGGACAAGAACATGAAAATCCTCATCGTTGATGACTTCTCAACGATGCGGCGGATCATAAAAAACCTGTTGCGTGACCTTGGGTTCACCAACACGGTCGAGGCGGATGATGGCATCACGGCGATTCCGATCCTCAACAGCGGAAGCATCGATTTTCTGGTAACCGACTGGAACATGCCGGGCATGACCGGTATCGATCTGCTGCGCCATGTACGTGCCGATGAAAAACTGCGCAGCCTGCCTGTGCTGATGGTGACCGCTGAAGCCAAGCGTGAACAGATCATCGAAGCCGCCCAAGCCGGGGTCAACGGCTACGTGGTCAAGCCATTCACTGCACTGGCCTTGAAAGAGAAGATTGAAAAAATCTTCGAACGCATCGGTCATTGATGCTGCCACGGGGGAGCTATGGAGCATAACGAATCATCGCAGGCCGACTTCGAGTCGACCCTGAAAAAACATGCTCACCGCTTGGTCGACAGCCTGGAAAAAGGCCAGTTCGCCGATGCGGTGCAGTTGATCCATGAGCTTAACCAGACCCGTGATCGCGGCCTGTACCAGGAAGTGGGCAAGCTCACACGCGAGCTGCACAGTGCGATCGTCAATTTTCAGATTGACCCGCGCATGCCCCAGGCCGAAGAGATTTCGCAAATCACCGACGCTACCGAACGCCTGTCCTATGTGGTCAGGCTGACCGAGGCGGCGGCCAACCGCACCATGGACCTGGTGGAAAACGCCACGCCGCTGGTCAACGGCATGACCAGCGAAGCCCAGGCCTTGAGCGTTGACTGGGGCCGCTTCATGCGCCGCGAAGTGGGGGCTGAAGAGTTTCGGGAATTGGCCCGTCGGGTCGAGGGTTTCCTGTCGCGCAGCGAACAGGAAAACCGCACGGTGGCCAGCAACCTCAACGACATCCTGCTGGCCCAGGATTACCAGGACCTCACCGGCCAGGTGATCAAGCGCGTGACCCAGTTGGTCACCGAAGTGGAAAGCAACTTGCTCAAATTGGTGCTGATGGCCGGCCAGGTCGACCGTTTTGCCGGCATCGAGCATGACCGCGAAGCGATCCTCTCGGAAAAAGATCCACAAAAACATCTCGCCAAGGGTGAAGGTCCGCAGATTCATGCCGATAAACGTGAAGACGTTATGTCAGGTCAGGATGACGTAGATGACCTGTTATCCAGTTTAGGCTTCTAAGGAGCACACCCATGAGCTTCGGCGCCGATGAAGAAATCCTTCAGGATTTCCTTGTAGAGGCCGGCGAAATTTTAGAGCAACTGTCCGAGCAACTGGTCGAGCTGGAAAGCCGACCGGATGATGCGAACCTGCTCAATGCAATTTTTCGCGGTTTTCACACTGTAAAAGGGGGCGCCGGCTTCCTCCAGCTCCATGAGCTGGTGGAGTGCTGTCACATCGCCGAGAACGTGTTCGACATCCTGCGCAAGGGTGAGCGGCAGGTCGACTCGGAACTGATGGACGTGATTCTAGAAGCACTGGATGCGGTCAACGGCATGTTCAGTGAAGTGCGCGAACGTGCGCCGATCACGGCGGCCACTCCGGAACTGTTGGCGGCCCTGGCGCGCCTGGCGGAACCGGCCGCGGCTGCGCCGGTAGCACAAGCTGAGCCGGAACCAGTGGTGGAGGCCGAGGCGGATGTGACCGACAGCGAGTTCGAACAGCTGCTCGATTCGCTCAATGCGGTCAAGGCCGAAGCCGAAGCCCCGGCGGCGCCTGTCGCCACGCCGACCAGCGAAGACATTACCGACGCAGAGTTTGAATCCCTGCTTGACCAGTTGCATGGCAAGGGTCAGTTCGCGGCCGATGCCGTGGCACCCGCTGCGCCAGAAGCACCGGCTGCCAGCGCCAGCACCGACATTACCGATGATGAATTCGAGGCACTGCTCGACCAGCTGCATGGTAAAGGCACGTTTGTAGCCGAAGCCCTGCCGGAAGTCGCCGCCACTGCTGCCACTGCCACTGCCGCCGCAGCTCCAGCGGCTCCAGCGGCCAGCAGCGCCGCACCGGCCGGCGACGGACTGATCTCCGATCACGAGTTCGAAGCCTTGCTGGACGAGTTGCATGGCAAAGGCAAGTTCACCGAGGTAGCCCCGGCTGCCGCGGCTGCGGTCGCCGCCGCACCGGTTGCCGCCAAAGCTGCCGCGCCGGTCGCCAAGCCAGCCCCAGCCGCTGCCCCAGCCGCTGCCCCGGCACCTGCGCGTGCAGCGGCGCCGGCGGTGGCGGAAAAGCCCGCCAGTGAAGCCGAAACCACCGTGCGCGTCGACACCGCGCGCCTGGACGACATCATGAACATGGTCGGCGAGCTGGTGCTGGTGCGTAACCGCCTGGTGCGCCTGGGCCTGAACAGCGGCGACGAAGCCATGCAGAAGGCCGTGTCGAACCTCGATGTGGTCACCGCTGACTTGCAGACCGCCGTGATGAAAACACGGATGCAGCCGATCAAGAAAGTCTTCGGCCGTTTCCCGCGCCTGGTCCGCGACCTGGCACGCCAGCTCAAGAAAGAAATCAACCTGGAACTGGTGGGCGAAGAAACCGACCTCGACAAGAACCTGGTCGAGGCCTTGGCCGACCCGCTGGTCCACTTGGTGCGCAACGCCGTCGACCATGGCATCGAAACCCCGGAAGAACGCGAAGCCTCGGGCAAGTCCCGCAACGGCAAAGTGATCCTGGCGGCGGAGCAGGAAGGCGACCATATCTTGCTGTCGATCACCGATGACGGCAAAGGCATGGACCCGAACATTCTGCGGGGCATCGCCGTCAAGCGCGGCGTGATGGACAAGGACGCCGCCGACCGCCTGACCGACACCGAGTGCTACAACCTGATCTTCGCCCCGGGCTTCTCGACCAAGACCGAGATCTCCGACGTGTCCGGCCGTGGCGTGGGCATGGACGTGGTGAAGACCAAGATCAGCCAGCTCAACGGCTCGATCAATATCTACTCGACCAAGGGCCAAGGCTCCAAGATCGTCATCAAGGTGCCGTTGACCCTGGCGATCATGCCGACCCTGATGGTGATGCTGGGCAACCAGGCGTTCGCCTTCCCGCTGGTCAACGTCAACGAGATCTTCCACCTCGACCTGTCGCGCACCAACGTGGTGGACGGCCAGGAAGTGGTGATCGTGCGCGACAAGGCGTTGCCGCTGTTCTACCTCAAGCGCTGGCTGGTGGCTTCGGCTGCCCATGAAGAACAGCGCGAAGGCCATGTGGTGATTCTGTCCGTGGGCACCCAGCGCATCGGCTTTGTGGTCGACCAACTGGTGGGCCAGGAAGAAGTGGTGATCAAGCCTTTGGGCAAGATGCTGCAGGGAACCCCGGGCATGTCGGGCGCCACCATCACCGGTGACGGTCGCATTGCGCTGATTCTCGATGTTCCGAGCATGCTCAAGCGTTACGCCGCACGGCGTATTTGATTCTGGTGGGGCAGGGCGGTCATGCCCGCCCCGCCTAACGGAGTGTTTATGGCAGTCAAGGTCCTGGTGGTGGACGATTCGGGTTTCTTCCGCCGCCGCGTCTCGGAAATTCTTTCCGCTGATCCAACGATCCAGGTGGTCGGTACGGCCACCAACGGCAAAGAGGCGATCGATCAAGCCATCGCCTTGAAGCCGGACGTGATCACCATGGACTACGAGATGCCGATGATGGATGGCATCACTGCCGTACGTCATATCATGCAGCGCTGCCCCACCCCGGTATTGATGTTTTCCTCGCTGACTCACGAAGGCGCGCGAGTGACACTCGACGCACTGGATGCCGGCGCGGTGGACTTCCTGCCGAAGAATTTCGAAGACATCTCGCGCAACCCCGAGAAGGTCAAGCAGATGCTCTGCGAGAAGGTGCACAGCATTTCCCGCAGTAACCGTCGCAGCCTGTTCAGCGCACCTGCGCCGGCAGCGGCACCTGCGCCCGCAGCGCCTGCGCCGAGTTCGTCGTTTGCACGCCCGGCGCCTGCGCCCGTGGCTCGGCCTGCGGTGGCGCCGGTACGTACCGCAGCGGCACCGAGCGCTCATTCGCCAGCGCCCAAGCGCAAGGCTTACAAGCTGGTTGCCATCGGCACCTCCACCGGCGGCCCGGTGGCCTTGCAGCGGGTGTTGACGCAATTGCCGGCCAACTTCCCGGCGCCGATCGTACTGGTTCAGCACATGCCCGCCGCGTTCACCAAGGCATTCGCCGAACGTTTGGACAAGCTGTGCCGCATCACCGTCAAGGAAGCCGAGGATGGCGACATCCTGCGCCCTGGCCTGGCGCTGCTGGCCCCGGGTGGCAAGCAGATGATGGTGGATGGCCGTGGCGCGATCAAAATCCTGCCGGGCGACGAGCGCCTGAACTACAAACCGTGCGTGGATATCACCTTTGGTTCGGCGGCCAAGTCCTACGGTGACAAAGTTCTGGCGGTGGTGCTTACCGGCATGGGCGCCGACGGCCGTGAAGGCGCACGCCTGCTCAAGCAGGGTGGCAGCACCATCTGGGCCCAGGACGAGGCCAGTTGCGTGATCTATGGAATGCCCATGGCCATCGTCAAGGCTGACCTGGCCGACGCGGTCTATAGCCTGGATGACATCGGCAAGCATCTGGTGGAGGCCTGCCTCTGATGGATGTCTTGAGCCTGATCGGCATCACCATGGCGTTTGTCGCCATCATTGGCGGCAACTACCTGGAAGGCGGCCACCTTGGCGCCTTGGCCAATGGCCCGGCGGCGCTGATCGTGATCGGCGGCACCGTGGGCGCGGCACTCTTGCAGTCGCCGCTGAGCTCGTTCAAGCGTGCCATGCAGATTCTGGTGTGGATCATTTTCCCGCCACGGGTCGACCTGCCAGGCGGCATCGACCGCGTGGTCAATTGGAGCCTCACCGCACGCAAGGAAGGCCTGTTGGGCCTGGAAGGCGTGGCCGATGCCGAGCCCGACAACTACGCACGCAAAGGCCTGCAATTGCTGGTGGACGGCGCTGAGCCGGAAGCGATCCGCAGTATTCTCGAGGTGGATTTCTACACTCAGGAAAGCCGTGATATCAACGCCGCCAAAGTCTTTGAAAGCATGGGCGGCTACGCGCCGACCATCGGTATCATCGGTGCGGTAATGGGGCTGATCCACGTGATGGGCAACCTGGCCGACCCCTCGCAGCTGGGCAGCGGCATCGCCGTGGCGTTTGTCGCCACCATCTACGGCGTGGCCAGTGCCAACCTGGTGCTGCTGCCGGTGGCCAGCAAGCTCAAGTCGATTGCCACGCGCCAGTCGCGTTATCGCGAGATGCTGCTTGAAGGCATCCTGTCGATTGCCGAGGGCGAGAACCCGCGCTCCATCGAATTGAAGCTCCAGGGCTTCATGGATTGATGGGAAGGAGCTGCCTGTGAGCCGTCGCCGCCGCGAGCCCGAGGAACACGTCAACCATGAACGCTGGCTGGTGTCCTACGCGGACTTCATCACCTTGCTGTTCGCGTTTTTCGTGGTGATGTACTCCATCTCGTCGGTCAACGAAGGCAAATACAAAATCATTTCCCAGGCGCTGGTGGGCGTGTTCAACGATACCGAACGTGCCCTCAAGCCGATTCCCATTGGCGACGAGCGGCCCAAGACCGTGACCCCGGCCAAGCCGCTGGTCAACGACAGCGATGAAACCGCCGCCGGCGTGGGTGGCACCAGCGACCCGCTGAAAAGCATCGCCGATGATATCAGCGCCGCGTTTGGCGACTTGATCAGCTCCAACCAGATGACCGTGCGCGGCAACGAGCTGTGGGTGGAGATCGAGCTGAACTCCAGCCTGTTGTTCGCCAGCGCCGATGCCATGCCCAGCGACCAGGCGTTCACCATCATCGACAAGGTGGCGTCGATTCTCAAACCATTTGAAAACCCGATTCACGTTGAAGGCTTCACCGACAATTTTCCCATCAGCACCGCGCAGTACCCGACCAACTGGGAACTGTCATCCGCCCGAGCGTCGAGCATCGTGCGCATGCTGGCCATGCAGGGGGTCAACCCCCAGCGCCTGGCTTCGGTGGGCTATGGTGAATTCCAGCCGGTGGCCAATAACGCCACGGTGGAAGGCCGTGCACGCAATCGCCGGGTAGTGCTGGTGGTGTCGCGCAACCTGGATGTACGCCGCAGCCTGACCGGCACCGGCACCGCCAATGCAACCCCGGATGCGGCGTTGAAGCGTGCTGGCACACAAACTGCACCGCCCGTAGTCAAGTCGCCGGTCAGATCGAGTAACGTCAATTCTCCGTCACCGGCTCAATAACCTTATGCAATGTCTCGGTCGCGCCTATGCCCACCGGGAGGAACCAACCGAATGAGAGTCTGGGCAGTTGCCAATCAAAAGGGTGGGGTCGGCAAGACCACCACTTCCATCGCCTTAGCCGGCTTGCTGGCCGAGGCGGGCAAGCGTGTGGTCGTGGTCGACCTGGACCCCCACGGTTCCATGACCAGCTATTTCGGCTATGACCCGGATGCGCTGGAACACAGCTGCTATGACCTGTTCCTGCACAAGGGCAGCGTGGCGGCGGATTTGCCTGGACAACTGTTGCTGCCCACCAGCAACGACAACATTTCGCTGTTGCCGTCGAGCACCGCGCTGGCCACCCTCGAGCGCCAGTCGCCGGGGCAAAGTGGCCTGGGCCTGGTGATCGCCAAGACCCTGGCGCAGCTGTGGCAGGAGTTCGACTACGCGATCATCGACAGCCCACCGTTGCTTGGTGTGCTGATGGTCAATGCCTTGGCGGCCAGCCAGCAACTGGTGATTCCGGTGCAGACCGAACACCTGGCGGTCAAGGGCCTGGAACGCATGGTGAGCACCCTGGCGATGATCAACCGCTCGCGCAAGCAGGCGCTGCCATTCAGCATCGTGCCCACGTTGTTCGATCGCCGCACCCAGGCGTCCCTCGGCACCTTGCGGGTATTGCGCGACGCCTATCCGGATACCATCTGGAATGGCTACATTCCGGTGGATACACGCCTGCGTGACGCCAGCCGCGCCGGGCTCACGCCATCGCAGTTCGACGGCAAGAGCCGTGGCGTGCTGGCGTACCGTGCGTTGCTCAAGCATCTGCTGTCGCAGCAGCTTGTGGCGCAGGTGGCGTGATGAACCGACCCGTCGACCTCAAGACCCGGCCGCAACTGGCACTGCAATCCTACCTGGATGCCTTGCTGCAGGACGCGACCGAGGAAGAGTTGCCGGAACCGATCCTGGTGCTGGAGCCTGCTGTCGAACCCCCCGGCACGCTGGATGAGTTCCAGCTGGCGGTGCTCGAGGAGCAGGCACGCGATGCACTTGCCGAGGCTGCGCCTGTGGTGCCGGTCACGCCAGACCCGGTCGCGCCCGTGGTAGTCGAGCCATTGGTTGAAGTGCACTTGCCGCCGAGCATCACGCCGCCGCCAGTGTCCGGCGATGGCCGCCCTTCATGGGCTGCCGAGCCGTTCGAGTGCCTGCTGTTCGACGTCGCCGGGCTGACCCTGGCGGTGCCGCTGGTGTGCCTGGGCTCGATCTATTCGTTGGAAGGCCACGAGCTGACGCCGCTGTTTGGCCAGCCGGAGTGGTTTCTCGGCATCCTGCCCAGCCAGGCCGGCAACCTCAAGGTGCTGGATACCGCGCGCTGGGTCATGCCCGACCGCTACCGCGACGACTTCCGCCAGGGTTTGCAATACGTGATCTCGGTGCAGGGCTACGAGTGGGGGCTGGCAGTGCATCAAGTCAGCCGCTCGTTGCGCCTGGACCCGAATGAAATCAAATGGCGCAGCCATCGCGGCCAGCGTCCATGGTTGGCGGGCACCGTGATCGAACACATGTGCGCCTTGCTGGATGTCGCCGAACTGGCCGAGTTGATCGCCAGCGGGGCGGTCAAGGCGATGCCGCAGAACAAACGCAGTTGATTGAACAATAAGGTCCGTGCGCGAGTGCGGTCAGAGCAGCCTATACGCCGTGTCGAACGGCACTTGAAGGGGTCAGAGAGATGAACAAGTCAGCGTCCGCACAAGGTTTGGATGATCCGATCCTGCAATGGGTTACCTTCAAACTGGATAACGAAACCTACGGCATCAACGTCATGCGTGTGCAGGAAGTGTTGCGCTATACCGAAATCGCGCCAGTGCCGGGTGCGCCAAGCTACGTGCTGGGCATCATCAACCTGCGCGGCAACGTGGTAACCGTGATCGACACCCGCCAGCGCTTCGGCCTGGACACGGTCGAAGTCAGCGACAACACGCGCATCGTGATCATCGAAGCCGACAAGCAGGTGGTCGGGATCATGGTCGACAGCGTGGCCGAAGTGGTCTACCTGCGCCAATCGGAAGTGGAAACCGCGCCGAACGTCGGTAACGAAGAATCGGCCAAGTTCATCCAGGGCGTGTGCAACAAGAACAACGAGCTGTTGATTCTGGTTGAGCTGGACAAGATGATGAGCGAAGAAGAATGGTCGGAACTGGAGAGCATCTGATTGTTCCTTGAGGCAGCGGTGATTGTCCTGGCCCTGTTGTGGGCCGGGACCTTGGCGTTTGTGCTGCGCTATGTACGCCAGCAACGGGAGTTGGCCCTGCAACAGGCCGAACGCGATGCGGTGCGCGACCGGCGCATCCTGGAGCTGGTCAAGCGCGTCGACCACTTCCAGCAAAGTGCCGTGCGGGTTGGGGATGAAGTGCATGAACTGCGCGCGATTCTTGCGCCATTGCCGGATAAGTTGGTGCAGTTGGAGCAGCGCGATCCTTCGAACCTGTCGTTTGCCCAGGCCGCCAAGCTGGTGGGCATGGGCGCGACCGTGGATGAGTTGACGCAGTCCTGCGGGTTGACCCAGGCTGAGGCGCAGTTGATGAGTAAGTTGCACAAGAGCTGATGGGGGCTGGGCTTGCTTGCCCCGATAGCGGCCTGGCAGCCGACCTCTATCTACCTGACACCCCGCAGTCCAAATGTGGGAGCTGGCTTGCCTGCGATGGCGGCCTGATAGCCGCCGCTGTTATACCGAGTACATATCTGCGGTAACGGCCACTTAGGGTTCCGCTCTGACAGCGGGTCACTTTTGGAAGGACCCAAAAGTAACCAAAAGGTCCTCGCCCACCACTCGGCACCTCGCCTAGGCTCGGTGTGCCCGTAATCCGCCAGCGTGGTTTAACGGGGCGCCTGAAATCAAAAGCAGATCAAGAGCAAGATCAAGAGCGGCTCGCTTCGCATCGTGGTTACCTTTGGGCGGCACCTTCGACATCTTTGTCGATTGAACCGCCGCCATCGCAGGCAAGCCGGCTCCCACTTTTTGATCTGTGTACTTTAATCAATTTTCTCCAGCCACAGACTTTTCCTGTTCCCCAAGGGTCAACATCCTTCAAGCACCCTGACCCAGGAGATACCCCCAAATGACCACCCCCAAAGCCCTGTTGATCCTCCATGGCAAACAAGCCCTGAACGAGGACGTGCGTGCCGCCGTGCTGGCCCGACGTGAGCAGGGTTGGGAACTGGCGGTGCGAGTGACCTGGGAGGGCGGGGATGCCCAGCGCCTGGTCAACGAAGCATTGGATGGCGGGTATACCCATATCATCGCCGGTGGCGGCGACGGCACCCTGCGCGATGTGGCCGAGGCCATGGCGTTGGCCAAGACCGATGCCAGCCTGGTGCTGATGCCCCTGGGCACCGCCAATGACTTCGCCAAGGCCGCCGGCGTGCCGTTGGAACCGGCTGGCGCCCTGGCGTTGCTGGACGTTCAACCCAGGGCTATCGACCTTGGCCAGGTGGGCGGGCAGATCTTCCTGAACATGGCCACCGGCGGTTTCGGCAGCCAGGTCACGGCCAACACTTCCGAAGACCTGAAGAAAGTCCTCGGCGGAGCCGCCTACCTGTTCACCGGTTTATCGCGCTTCAGTGAATTGAAGGCCGCGTACGGGGAGCTGGAAGGCCCGGATTTCCACTGGAAAGGTGAGCTGCTCGCGCTGGGTATCGGCAACGGTCGCCAGGCTGGTGGCGGGCATGTACTGTGCCCCGGCGCATTGGCCGATGATGGATTGCTCGACGTCAGCATCCTGCCGGCCCCCCAGGAGGTGGTCGGCACCCTGCGTGAATTGATGAACAATGGCTGGGGCCTGGATACCATGTTCGTTCGCGCACGCCTGCCATGGGTCAATATCAAGGTCGCGCAAGGCCTGTACATCAACCTCGATGGGGAGCCGCTGGAAGGCGATGACCTGCATTTCGAGGCGTTGCCCAAGGCCCTGCGCGTGCACCTGCCGCTGGGGTCGCCGTTAGTCGTCCAGGCTGATGATCTGCTCGCGCACGGCGAATAGCACCAGGCCCGCCACGTCGAAAATCTGCAGGCGCTTCATAATCTGCGAGCGATGGGCTTCCACGGTCTTGATGCTCAGGCCCAGGCCGTGGGCGATTTCCCGGGTGGACTTGCCGCGTACGATCAAGCGCAGGATTTCCAACTGCCGCGCCGTCAGGTTGTGGCTGTGGGTGACGGGAGCGCTCGGGCCATGGCTGCGGATCAGCGCCTGGTTGATCACCGTGTGGGCAATGGCGGGGCTCAGGTAGCGTTCGTTGTTACGCAGGGCCAGCAGGGCGTGCTCCAGCTCGTTGGCGGTGGTGTCCTTGAGCAGGTAGCCGTGGGCGCCAGCCTCCAGCGCACGCATGATCAGCTCGGGATCGGTGTGCATCGACAGGATCAGCACCTTGCACGTGGGGTAGGCGCTTTTGAGTTGCTGCAAGGCATCCAGGCCGCCGGTGTGTTTCATTGACAGGTCGAGCAACACGATGTCCGGCTGCAGGGCACTGAATTGCTCCAGCAATTGCGCACCATCACTGGCCTCGCCGGTTACGCTGTAGCCGGGGAGATCCTGGATCAGTGCACGCACGCCGGCGCGAATCAGCGCGTGGTCATCGACCAGGAGTAAGGTGCAGGTCACTCGAGAACCTTAGGGGGGCTGGCCCGTTTGAGGGCGCGGGGCGCCCAGGGGAAAAGTGCGTTGATGCGTGTGCCTTTGCCTGGCTGGCTGCTGACGGTCAGGGTGCCCCCCAACTGATCGGCTCGCTCCTTCATGCCGGCCATGCCCCGTTGGCCTTCCCGGCCGGGGTCGGCGGCAGGCGAGAAACCCAGGCCGTCATCGCAGATCACCAGTGACAGGCCTTCGGGCAGGCGTTGCAGGCGCACCAGCAGATTGTGCGCCTGGGCATGGCGAAGCATGTTGGTGACGGCTTCCTGGGTGATGCGAAAGGCCGCCACGGCCATTTCCTCGGGGATGCCGGTCAGTCGTTGCTGGCACTCCAGGCTCCAGCATACCTGAGTGTTCTCCAAGGTCTTGAGCAGGTGCGCGCGCAGGCTGGCTTCCAGGCCCAGGCTTGCCAGCTGGCGAGGGTTGAGGATCGCGGACACGTCGCGCACCTTAGCCAGGGTTTCGTTGAGCGTGTTGCACAGCACCGAGCAATGGTTTTGCAGGTCCTGGGGCAGGCGACGTTGCAGCCATTCGCCTTGCAGTTTGGCGGCGGTCAGCAGTTGGCCAATGTCGTCGTGCAGTTCGCGGCTGAGACGGTGGCGTTCGTTTTCCTGGACTTGCAGCAGGCGGTCGGCCAGTTCCTGGGGCTGGAACTTGATAGCTTTGCGCGAGCACCACTGGTACAGGGCCACCACCACCAGCGTGGCGAAGTTGAGCAGCAGGATCAATAACGGCAGCGACGCGCCATGCAGGTAGGCCAATAGACTGGCCAGCGTTGCGCACAGGCACAGGGCAAGGACTATGCGAGGTGCATGACTGCGGGACACGGACCTTGCGATGAGTGACTTGAGACTGGCGTACATAGCAGATGGAGCCAATGAGGGTTCGCTGCGGGAAGACCGGTCACGGCGGTTGACTGGGCTCTGTTGGGAATGCGGTGCCGAATCGTGGTTATCCATGATGAAGTTGAGTCACTTCGAGCGGGGCATAGTACCACCACTATTACCGTTGGTCGCCTGGCACTTTCCGTGTTGGATGTATTGGCCACGTCAACGCCCTGAGCAATAGTCCCAGAGTTCAAAGATAGCCAGTTGTATTAATTAGAGTAGTTTGTACAACTATTGAATGAAAGGCTAAGTGGGTTTCATCTTTTGAGCAAAAGCGGTCGTTTTCAGATAGCCCGGCTATCAAATACGACCTTTGCGGTTCAAGATCCCTGCTGCAAGCGAGACTGCAGGTCAGGTGCATAATCTTTTTGCGGGATCTGCGAGGTCACCGTTGCAATCAGCGATGTCTGTTCACTGTCATCCAGGCTTAACTCGCCGGTACGCATGTCGATCAGCTCCAGCTGCCAGGCCAGCAGCGTCAGGCAGTCATGCAACGCATCCAGTGCCTGGTCATGCAATTGCACGGGGCTCACGGCATTGGCGATCAGGTACTGGATATGTCGAGAGAACTCGCTGATCGCCTGCAAGGCCAGGCCGTCGGCTTTTTCAGCCAGTTTAGCCAGGCTGGCCTTCATGCAGTCGATGGCATCGCTGTCGTTGCGGATCAAATGCAGGTGGTTCAGGCACTCTTCAGACTTGGCCAGCAGCATTTCCGCTTCCAGCAGAAAATCGGGAAGTGCTGTTTGCCATTCGTTTGCGCTATTCATCATGCAAGTCTCCACAACTTTAGGTCGGGTGATGAGATGTCGCACCGGGCGAATAGCTTAAAACTAGCGCTGAAATTTGACGGGAATCTGTAGGTCGCTTCTGATGTTTCGGTAGGACGTTTATTGAAATGCCGACAAAGGCCGTGCATCGTCCTCGTTATCCGGACCGCTTGCACACCTTGAGTAGCCGACAAGTAAGTGCCTGGAAGGCCGGTGGGCCGAGGGCTTGGGATGGCAAACAAAAGCCTGACTCCATTCATGCAATGAGAATGGCGTCACATTAATGGCTATTAGATATCGCGAATATCAGGTTAGGCCCGATTGTGCCTAGGGGAATCCCTTATATAGCGGAACCTCGCGTCGATTTGGGTGTCGCGCAAGGTCATGTTCCGTGCCTATGCAGGAGTCATTGCAGTAAAGCATGATGTCAGTGTGACATCAATGAATTTACATGGCATTTTACTCAGGTCAAGGTCTGGCGTTTGCCGCCGATAACCCACTACAGGCGCGAGTTTGCTCGCAACAACCTCGAGAGCGCGCCACGCTCGCATCAGTGGCACATTCCCTCAGCACACCAGGAGCTTTCAATGGCCGGCATTCTCGACACGGTAGATCAACGCACGCAATTGGTGGGTGAGAATCGCCTGGAGATTCTCATGTTCCGCCTGGCCGGGCGGCAATTGTTTGCCATTAACGTGTTCAAGGTGCAGGAAGTGCTGCAGCTGCCCAAGCTGACCCTGATGCCCCAGCGCCACCCCTTCGTGTGCGGGGTGGTCAACCTGCGTGGCCAGACCTTGCCGGTGATCGACCTGTCCCAGGCCATCGGCATGCGCCCTCTGGTGCCAGGGCCCAACAGCACCATCATCGTCACCGAATACAACCGTTCGGTGCAGGCGTTCCTGGTAGGCGGGGTCGACCGCATCGTCAACATGAACTGGGAAGCCATCCTGCCGCCGCCGACCAGCGCCGGGCGCCAGCATTACCTCACCGCCATCAGCAAGGTAGATGATCAGTTGGTGGAGATCATCGACGTGGAAAAAGTCCTCGCCGAGATCGTGCCCTACAACGCCAAGGTCTCCCGGGAAAAACTTGAAGACCCGATCCTGGAGCGTGCCCGTGGCCGCGAAGTGCTGCTGGTGGACGACTCCAACGTGGCCCTGTCGCAGTTGCGTGACACCCTCGGCCAGTTGGGCGTGAAGATGCACATCGCCAGTGACGGCCTCAAGGCCCTGAACATGCTCAAGGCCTGGGCTGACACGGGCCAGGTGATGACCGACAAGCTGCTGATGATCTTCACCGATGCCGAAATGCCCGAGATGGACGGCTACCGCCTCACCACCGAAATCCGCAACGATCCGCGCCTGCGTGGGCTCTACGTGGTGCTGCACACCTCACTGTCGGGCAGCTTCAACGAGTCGATGGTGAAGAAGGTCGGCTGCGACAATTTCCTCTCCAAATTCCAACCGGACAAGCTGGTAGATGTGGTGCGCCAACGACTGATGTTGGACGAAGTGCCTGCCTGAGGTTAGGATGACACTTTGTGTCCTAGGAATGCAGGCCCATGCTTCGTCTCAGTGCGTTGTACCGTTTCCCGTTGAAATCCGGCAAGGGCGAACCTTTGCAGCAGATCGGCCTGGATAAACTCGGGTTGCAGGGGGATCGACGCTGGATGCTGGTGGACGAAGCCAGCGGGCGGTTCCTGACGCAGCGGGCGGTGGCGAAGATGAGCCAACTGTCGGCGCTGTGGAACAGCATGGGCGGCCTGACTCTCAGTTCGCCCGGTCATGCGCCGCTGGAGGTGACGTTGCCCGGCGACGAGGACTTACGCGGTGTCACCATCTGGCGCGACACCCTGCGCGTACCGGATGCGGGCGATGCAGCGGCGGCCTGGGTCAGTGCGTTCATCGGCAAACCCACGCGCCTGGTGCATATGCCCCTGGAGCGTGCGCGTTCTACCGACTCCGGTTATGGCCAGGATCACGATCAGGTGGGGTTCGCCGACGGTTACCCCTTGCTGTTGATCGGGCAGGCTTCCCTGGACGACCTGTGCGCGCATATCGGCCGGCCGATGGAAATGCTGCGCTTTCGGCCCAACCTGGTGATCGAGGGCGCCGAAGCCTTTGCCGAAGATGGCTGGAAACGCTTGCGCATCGGCGACGTGGAGTTTCGGGTGGTCAAGCCGTGCTCGCGCTGCATCCTCACCACCATTGACCCGCAGAACGGCGAGCGCAGCCCCGACCGAGAGCCTTTCGCCACGCTGGAGACCTATCGCAAGACCGAGAAGGGCGCGATGTTCGGCCAGAACTTGGTCAACGACGGCATCGGGCGCCTGGAAGTCGGCATGCCGGTGACGGTGCTGGAATAAAAAATGCCCGTCTCGCTGGAGACGGGCATTTTTGTTTGCCGGTGATGCTTAGCCGCGGTATTCACACAGGTAAGCGGTGTCCATGGCAACCTTCAACTGGAACTTGCTGTTGGCCGGTACGTTGAACTGGCTGCCGGCGGCGAAGGTTTCCCACTCGCTGCTGTCGGGCAGCTTGACGGTCAGGGCGCCGGAAACCACGTGCATGATTTCACGCTGGGCGGTACCGAATTCGTATTCACCCGGGGCCATCACGCCGATGGTCGCCGGCCCTTCTGCGGTGCCGAAAGCGATCGACTTGACGGTGCCGTCGAAGTACTCGTTGACTTTGAACATGGGTGAATCCTCAGAAAAGGGTCTGGAAAGGCCGGCCAGTATGCCCAAGCCTGTGGGAGCTGCCTAGACCGGCAAAATCAACGGCAACAGGCGTGCGGTATTGCGTGCATCTTCCAACGCGCGATGCTGCTGGCCGTGGAACTGCATCCCCGCCAATTGCAGGGCGCCGTTGAGCCCCAGCGGCTTGTCCAGGCGCCGGGCCTTGGCGAAGCGTTGCTTGAGGTTCACATGGGGCGTTTGGCCCAGCGCGCTGGCCAGGTCATGGCGTTGCCATTCCAGCTCAAGCTGCACGCGATCGTAATCCCCCCAGCTGGCCCAGCCTTCCAGGCGTGCCTGATGCTGGCCCAGCCAGCGCTCGAACAGCGGCCACACCTCGGTGATCGGTGTGGCTGCGTCGATATTGGCCTGGGTGATGTGGGTCAGTTTGCGGCAAAAGGGCGTCAGCAATGGCCGTCGCAGTGGCCGCACAAAGCGCTGGAAGTGATCCAGTTCGCGGCCCTGGCGGTTGACCAGGCTGGCGCCAATCTCGATGACTTCCATCTCCGTCACGGGCCAACCGCCGTCATCCGTTGTGGCTTCAAGGTCAATAATCAGCCAATGAGGCATGGTGCAGGTTCCCGTACTCGTCCCTTCCTGTTGGGGATAGAGCGTAGCCCGGCCTTGTAGTTCCGCCCAGCGCCGTTATTCGATCTCCAGCAAAACCTGGCGATTGTGCACCTGATCGCCCGTCACGACCTGCACGCCCTTGATGATGCCATCGATGCCGGCCTTCAGCGGGTGCTCCATTTTCATCGCTTCGAGCACCAGCAACAGTTGGCCTTTGCTGACCCGCTCACCGACGCTGACGCGTATGTCGACGATGGCGCCGTCCATGGGGGCCTTGACCGTGCCACTGCTGGCGTCGGCCTGGCGACTGGCGACTTGCTGGGTGCGGTTGATCACCTTCATGCCGGGCAGCCACAGCTGGGTGTCGTCGA
Organism: Pseudomonas sp. FBCC-B545; assembly: GCF_059134095.1. Lineage (NCBI taxonomy): Bacteria > Pseudomonadati > Pseudomonadota > Gammaproteobacteria > Pseudomonadales > Pseudomonadaceae > Pseudomonas > Pseudomonas sp. FBCC-B545. The sequence continues at coordinate 1,886,131 of NZ_CP101441.1, forward strand.
GGTGGTAGGCGACACGCCGGCGGATACCATTGAGTACCTGTGTGGCCCAACGCCCGTCGGTGGTGAGTTGCAGGGCGTCGGCACTCACGGTGTGGATTTCGCCATTGGCCTCAAGGCGATAGGTGCACGCGACATTGGCATTGTTGCGCCATCCTGCCAGACCTTGGGGATGCTGGTCGGCGCTGTGTCTATAAAACAGCGCTGCTGCCAAGGTGAGCTGTTCGTTTGATAGCACCCGGGGCGGTATTTCGCCGAAGTGTTCTGCGATAAATGCGGTGCTCAAATCGCCGGCGATAAAACCCGGATGCTTGAGCAAATCAGCCAATAGCTGCTGATTCGTGGTGACGCCGAGTAACACCGTATCTTCCACCGCCCGCAGCAACTTACGTCGTGCCTCTTCACGGTTAGCACCATGGACGATGATCTTGCCCAGCATCGGGTCATAGAACGGGCTGACTTGGTCTCCTTCACACAAACCATGGTCAATACGCACGCCGGGGGCGGGCTCCCAACGCAACACTTCACCGGTTTGCGGCAGGAAACCCTGGGCCGGGTCTTCGGCGTACAGGCGCACCTCCATGGCATGGCCATTGAGGGCCACATCGGCCTGTGCCAATGGAAGGGGCTGGCCGGCGGCGATGTGCAGTTGCCAGGCCACCAGGTCGAGGCCGGTGATCAGTTCGGTCACCGGGTGTTCGACTTGCAGGCGTGTATTCATTTCCAGGAAATAGAACCGGCCGTTACGGTCGAGCAGAAACTCCACGGTGCCGGCGCCGACGTAATTCACCGCCCGTCCAGCCTTGAGCGCGGCTTCGCCCATGGCCTGGCGCAACTCGACGGTCATCACCGGGCAAGGGGCTTCTTCGATGATTTTCTGATGGCGGCGCTGGATCGAACAGTCGCGCTCGCCGAGGTAGATCAGGTTGCCGTGGCTGTCGCCGAACAGTTGCACTTCAACGTGGCGTGGGTAGACCAGCGCCTGTTCGAGGATCAGCTCGTCGTTGCCGAAGGCGTTCATGGCTTCCGAGCGTGCGGTGCGCAGTTGCTCCTGCAACTGTTCGGGCCGGTGCACCAGGCGCATGCCACGCCCACCGCCACCGGCGCTGGCCTTGATCATCAGCGGGAAGCCGATGCGCTGGGCTTCTTGTTGCAGCGTGGCATCGTCCTGGGCGCTGCCTTGGTAGCCGGCGATACAAGGTACGCCGGCATCGAGCATGGCGAGCTTGGACAGGCGCTTGCTGCCCATCAGTTCGATGGCTTCGACGCCGGGGCCGATGAAGGTGATATTGGCGTTCTGGCAAGCACGGGCGAAGTCGGGGTTTTCGGAGAGGAAGCCGTAGCCAGGGTGGATGGCGTCGGCGCCGGTGCGTTGGGCGGCGTCGAGGATGGCGGCTATGTTCAGGTATGACTGATGTACAGGGGCGGGGCCGATGTTCACGGCTTCGTCGGCCATCTGCACGTGCAGGGCGTGGCTGTCGGCGTCGCTGTACACGGCGACGGTGCGGTAACCCAATGCCTGGGCAGTGCGTTGGATGCGGCAGGCGATTTCGCCGCGGTTGGCGATCAGGATTTTGCTGAAGGCGGGCATTGGTCTATTCCTTGAAGGATGGATTGGCTGTTCTGGCCTCATCGGGAGCAAGCCCCCTCCCACATTTGAAATGCATTCCAACCTGTGGGAGCGGGCTTGCTCGCGAAGGCGTCATTCGCACCACCGTGGCTTGCGCTTGTGCACAAACGCCTGTGTGCCCTCAATCCCTTCCTCGCTCGCGACTGCCTCGGCAAACCACTGCGCCCCGCGGTCCAGCACTGCATCAAGCGGCTCATCCACACTGGCCAACAACAACGCCTTGGTCCGCGCATTCGCCCCCGGCGCGCACTGCAACACCTGCCCCAGCACTTCGTCCAGGCGCTGCGCCAGTGCTTGGGCATCGTGCTCGACGAAATGCGTCACCCCCAGCCGCTCGGCTTCAACCCCATCGAACCGCGCCGCCGTCAGCGCCAGTCGGCGTGCCTGGGTCAGCCCAATACGCTTGACCACAAAGGGTGCAATCTGCGCCGGCAGCAACCCCAGGCGGGTCTCGGGCAAGCCGAACTGGGCCTGGTGGTCGGCGATCGCAATATCACTCACGCACGCCAAGCCAAAGCCGCCGCCCAGCACCGCGCCTTGCAGCAACACAATCACCACCTGCGGTACGGCTTCTACCTCTTGTAGCAAGGTGCCAAATGCCCGGTTCAACGCTTGCAACTGAGCGCCTGCGCCAACCAAGTCCTTCACATCGGCCCCCGCGCAAAAGTGCCCGCCCGCACCACTGATCACCACGGCGCGCACCTGGCTGTCCAACTGTGCCAATACCGCACGCAGTTCCTTGACCATTGCCAGGCTCATCGCATTGCGACATTCGGGCCGGTTGAGGGTGATATGCAGCACGCCGTTATGGGCTTCGAGCAGCAACGTGTTCATGGCTTTTTACCGGGCAGGGTGCCCATCAGTTTGCAGATGATGCCCAGCATGATTTCGTCGGCGCCGCCGCCAATCGACACCAGGCGCACATCGCGATAGGCGCGGGCTACCGGGTTGTCCCACATGAAACCCATGCCGCCCCAATATTGCAGGCAACTGTCGCTGACCTCGCGGCCAAGGCGCCCGGCCTTGAGCTTGGCCATCGACGCCAGGCGAGTGACGTCCTGGCCCTTGATGTATTGCTCGGTGGCCTGGTAGACCAAGGCGCGCAGGCATTCGATTTCGGTCGCAAGTTCGGCCAGGCGAAAATGGATCACCTGGTTGTCGATCAACGCTTTGCCGAAGGTCTGGCGCTCCTTGCAGTACGCGATGGTGCTGTCGATGCAGTACTCCAGGCCCTTGATCATATTGGCCGCGCCAAACAGGCGTTCTTCCTGGAATTGCAGCATCTGCATCATGAAGCCCGCGCCTTCCTGGCCGATGCGGTTGCGCTGCGGCACGCGCACGCTGTCGAAGAACACCTGGGCGGTCTCGGAGCTGTGCATGCCGAGCTTTTCCAGGGGCGGGCTGACGCTGATGCCCGGGCTGTTCATCGGCACCATGATCAGGGATTTGTTGATGTGCGGCTTGTCATCGGAGGTGTTGGCCAGCAGGCAGATAAAGTCGGCGCTGGGCGAGTTGGTGATCCACATCTTGCTGCCGTTGATCACGTAGTCGTCGCCGTCCTTGCGCGCATGGGTCTTGAGCCCGGCCACGTCGGAGCCGGCGCCGGTTTCCGAAACACCGATGCAGCCGACCTGTTCGCCGCTGATGGCCGGGCGCAGGAATTCGTCGCGCAGCTCATCGGAACCGAAACGGGCCAGGGCCGGGGTGCACATGTCGGTCTGCACACCGATGGACATGGGGATGCCGCCACAGCCAATGGTGCCAAATTCTTCGGCGGCCACGATGGAGTAGCTGTAGTCCAGGCCCATGCCTCCGAACTGCTCCGGCTTGGAAATGCCCAGCAGACCGAGGTCGCCGGCCTTACGGAAGATTTCATGGATGGGAAAACGCCCGGCCTTTTCCCATTCATCCACATGGGGGTTGATCTCGCGGTCGACGAAAGCGCGCACGGTGCGGCGCAGTTCCTGATGTTCCTGGGTGAAGATCATTTTTATGGTTCTCCTGGCCGTCGTTAGAAACGCGCTACACCAAAGCTGTTCGGTTGCAGTTGTCGCCGTTCGGCTTCATCACAGATATCCAATAGAAACCCGAGCAAGGTACGGCTATCCCGTGGATCGATCAGCCCGTCGTCCCACAGGTTGGCGCTGCCGTAGAGTGCGGTGGATTGGCTGTCGAGCTTCTGCGCGGTGACCTGTTCGAGCATGTCCAGCACCTTGGGATCGGGCACCAGGCCGTCCTTCAACTGCTTGGCTTCGGTGACGATGCGCAGCACCTTGCCGGCCTGCGCGCCGCCCATCACCGCCGTGCGGCTGTTGGGCCAGGCGAAGATAAAGCGTGGGTCCAGGCCGCGGCCGCACATTGCATAGTTGCCGGCACCGTAGGAACCGCCGACCACAAGGGTGAGCTTCGGCACGCGGGCATTGGCCACCGCCTGGATCATCTTCGCGCCGTGCTTGATCACCCCTTGCTGTTCGGACTCGGTGCCGACCATGAAACCGGTGGTGTTATGCAGGAACAGCAGCGGCGTGCGGCTCTGGTCGCACAGCTGGATAAACTGCGCGGCCTTGCTCGCGCCCTTGGGCGTGATGGGGCCGTTGTTGCCGATCACGCCCACGGCGCGCCCCTGGATCTGCAGGTGGCCGCAGACGGTGTGGGCGTCGAACTCGCCCTTGAATTCAAGGAAGTGCGAGCCGTCTGCCAGGCGTGCGAGGATCTCGCGCACGTCGTAGGGTTTTTTCGGGTCATCGGGGATCAGCCCCAGCAATTCTTCAATGGGATATAGCGGCTCTGCGTAGGCACGTTTGGGCGCGAGGGGCAGACGCTGATTCCACGCCAGCAAGCCGACAATTTCACGCACGATGCGCACGCCGTCGGCATCGTTTTCCGCCAGGTACTCAGCGGTGCCGGCGGTTTGCGCGTGCATCTCGGCGCCGCCCAGTGCCTCGTCGCTGGCGACTTCGCCGGTAGCGGCCTTGAGCAACGGTGGCCCGGCGAGGAACAGCTTGGCCTTGCCGCGCACCACCACCACGTAATCCGACAAGCCCGGTTGATACGCACCGCCGGCGGTGGCGGAGCCGTGCACCACGGTGATCTGCGGCAGGCCCATGGCCGACATCCGCGCCTGGTTGGCGAAGCTGCGCGCGCCTTCGACGAAAATCTCGGCGGCATAGTTGAGGTTGGCGCCGCCGCTTTCAGCCAGGGTCACCACCGGCAGTTTGTTTTCCATGGCGATCTGTTGCAGGCGCAGGGATTTTTTCAGGCCGGAGGGAGAAATAGTGCCGCCCTTGATCGCGCTGTTGTTGGCCACCACCAGCATGCGCACGCCGCTGACATAGCCGATGCCGGCGATCAACCCGCCACCGGCCGCGCTGCCATCCTTGTCGTCATGGAGTTTGTAGCCGGCAAGGCTTGCCAGCTCGAGGAACGGCGCGCCGGGGTCGAGCAGCATGTCGAGGCGCTCGCGGGGCAGCAGTTGGCCGCGCTTGTCGAACTTGGGCTTGGCTTCCTGGGCCTTGGCAAGCAGGGTGTGTTCCAGCTCGCGCAACTGGGCGATGGCGGCGAGCATGACTTCGCGGTTTTGCGCGAACTGCGGGCTGTGGGCGTCGATCAGGCTTTCAATTATCGGCATGGGGTTATTGTTCCGCCTTGAGCACATCCGGCAGGTAAGCGCGGTGGAAACCATTGAAGGCTTCACTCGGCGCCTGCGCCTTGTGCAGCGGCCACGCCCGGCTGCCCAGGCTGGCGGCGCCGTCGATGCGCAGGGTGCTGCCGCTGACGAAGGCCGCGGCCGGGCTGAGCAGAAACACGATGGCGGCGCTGACTTCCGACTCGGTGCCGATACGCTTGAGCGGTACATACTCGCGCAGGGTAGGGATCACCGCCTTGAACGCGCCTTCATAGGTGTCCATGCCGCTGGAGGCGATCCAACCGGGGGCCACGGCATTCACACGCACCCCGGCATAACCCCATTCAAACGCAGCGGTCTTGGTGAAGTTGTCCATGCCCGAGCGCGCCGCGCCGGAGTGGCCCATGCCGGGCATGCCGCCCCACATGTCGGCGAGCATGTTGACGATGGCGCCGCCGTGTTGGCTCATTGATTGGTTGAACACTTCCCGCGCCATCAGGAAACCGCCCACCAGGTTGGTGCGCAGTACGGTTTCAAAGCCTTTTTGATTGATCGCGGCCAGAGGCGACGGATATTGGCCACCCGCATTATTGACCAGGCCATGGATCGGGCCGTGATCGTGCATGACCTGGGTGACTAACGTCTTTACCGCCTCTTCATCGCGGATATCGCAGGCCAGCCAATGGGCGATGCCGCCGTCTTCGGCAATTTCCGCCGCGACCTTCTGCAGCTTCTCCGGCTTGCGCCCCACCAGGATGACACGGGCGCCAAGGGCCGCCAGTTCATGGGCGGTGCAGCGCCCAATGCCACTGCCGCCACCGGTGACAATCACGGTTTGCCCCTGGAACAGGTCGGCTTTAAAGATCGAGTTGAAGGCCACGGCGACGGTCCTTTAGCTGAGTTGATCGGCAATGTGCTGCGGCACGGCGATGGGGATTTCCAGCAACTGCTGGGCGAAGGCTTTGCCTTGCGGGTCGATGCGCAGGCTGGCGATGCCGCCACCGCCCAAGGCATTTTCCAGCAGGAAATTCATGCTGTGGCTGCCGGGCAAATACCAGCGTTCGACACGGCCACAGATCGGGTCGAGCACATGGCCCATCCAGTCGACGATCACTTCCGGGGTCAGCGTTTCGGCGATCCACGGCAGGTAGTCGGGGTGGCGGGCGATCACGCCGATATTGCTGTGGTTGCCCTTGTCACCGGAGCGCGCCACGGCGAGTTTCACCAGCGGCACACTGGCGTCGGCGCGGCCCTGGGGTTTGGCGGGCTCAATGGGTGCGGCCGGGGTGAGCATGGCGGCAGAGGCGGGCAGTTCGACAGCATGACGTTGGCCTTGGTAGTCGATGACCACTTCGCAGCACGACTTGTCGATCAGGAACGAAAACAGCCGTATCAGCGGATACACCCTGGGCCGCCCGCCGACGATGCCGGTCAAGCCTGGCGCCATGCCAGTAGCGGCCTGGGCGATCTCGCGGGCGAAGAGCACCAGCGCCTGCTTGCTCGGGTGCCGTACGGCTAGCTTGACCACCACCTCACGGCAATCCTCACGCCGAGCATGGGCGCCGTAGGTGGCTTCACTGCCGAGCAGTTCGATGTTGACTTCGGTGTAGGGCGCCCAGCCGCGTTGGCTGAACAGTTCCGAGGTCTTGTTGATGATTGCCTGGCTGACCCGCTCGGCCTTGGCTACCGCGTCAATGCCTGCAAGCAGGCAACTGGCGGTACAGCGAAAGCCATCGGGGTAGGTGGCGCTGACCTTGTACTGATCGGTGGGTGGCAGTCCCCTGGCGCCATGCAGGCGTACAGAGTGTTTGCCCTGTTGCTGCAATTTGACTTGGCTCAAATCGCAGATCACGTCCGGCAGCAGGTAGGCACGCGGGTCGCCAATTTCATACAGCAGCTGTTCGGCCACGCTGAGTTCGCTGATCAGCCCGCCGCTGCCCTCGACCTTGTTTACGGTGAAGTGGCCGTCGGCGCTGACTTCGACGATGGGGAAACCGATGTGCTCATAGTCGGGTACATCGCGCCAATCGGTGAAGTTGCCGCCGGTGCACTGTGCTCCGCATTCGATGATATGCCCGGCCAGGGCGGCCTGGGCAAGGTGATCGTAGTCTTGCCATGACCAGTTGAATTCGTGCACCAGTGCTGCGCTGACCACTGCACTGTCGACCACCCGGCCGGTGATAACGATATCGGCGCCCAACCCCAGGGCCTGGGCAATGCCTGGTGCGCCGAGATAGGCATTGGCGGACACACACACCGGTGGCAGTGGGGCACCGGTGAACATGTCGGTGACCGTGGGCAGGTGTTTGAGTTGGGAGTGCAGGTCATCGCCGAGCAACACGGCGATTTTCAGGCCGATGCCAGCCTGGTCGCAGGCCGCTTGCAGGGCGGCGGCGCATGCCTGGGGGTTGATGCCGCCGGCATTGCTGATCACCCGGATGCCCTGTTGCTGGATATCCCCCAGCAAGGGCGTGAGCACCTCGACAAAATCCGTGGCGTAGCCGGCCTTGGGGTCTTTCATGCGCGCACCGGCCAGGATCGACATCGTGACTTCGGCCAAGTAGTCGAATACCAGGTAATCCAAGGCGCCGCCGTGCACCAGTTGGGCGGCAGCGGTGCAGGTGTCACCCCAGAAGGCGCTGGCGCAGCCGATACGAACCGTCTTGCTCATGAGAAATCCTTGCTCCAATGGCTGGCGTCGAGACTACCAAGCAAGCGCTTGGTTTGTAAACTGTCGAAACAAGTTTTACCCAAGCGCTTGCTTGGGTGGCAGCTACGGCCTAAATTGCCGCCCAAGACGTCAGCAGAAGTGAAGGAGAGTCGCGTGGATGAGCACAAAGCCCTGGGGGTGATGCGCACCATGGTTGACGGTGGCCAATTGACCGACCCGGAAAGTGCGCGGGGCAAATTGCTGCAAACCGCAGCTCACCTATTCCGCAACAAGGGCTTTGAACGCACGACCGTGCGGGATTTGGCCAGCGCCGTGGGCATCCAGTCGGGCAGCATCTTTCATCATTTCAAGAGCAAGGACGAGATCCTGCGGGCAGTGATGGAGGAAACCATCCATTACAACACCGCGATGATGCGTGCTTCGCTGGAGGAGGCGAATAACGTGCGCGAGCGTGTGCTGGCGCTGATTCGCTGCGAGTTGCAGTCGATCATGGGCGGCAGTGGCGAGGCCATGGCGGTGCTGGTCTACGAATGGCGCTCGTTGTCGGCCGAAGGTCAGGCCCAGGTGCTCGCCCTGCGCGACGTGTACGAACAGATCTGGCTGCAGGTATTGGGCGAGGCCAAGGCCGCTGGTTATATCAAGGGCGACGTGTTTATCACCCGGCGCTTCCTCACCGGCGCGCTGTCCTGGACCACCACCTGGTTCCGCGCCCAGGGCAGCCTGACCCTTGAGCAATTGGCTGAAGAGGCGTTGCTGATGGTGCTTAAGTCAGACTGAGGCGCAACTTATTAAATTTGATGGCGAAAGTTGTCTCTCCAGATAAAAACGCCTAGCTTATCGCCATCAAAGAATTCAACGGTGTGTGCCTCAATGTTTTCGCCATGGCGGCTGGCTGCAGGACTTACATTATGGGCACTGGGCAGCGCCGCGTGGACGCAGGCGGGCGCTGCGCAATTGGTGAGGGTCGGTGCGGCGCACTTTCCGCCCTACACCGTGCGTCCCGAGCAAGGGGCAGACACCGGTTTGCTGCCGCAATTGCTCGAGGCGCTGAACGCTGAGCAAACCGACTATCAGTTTGTACTGGTACCCACCTCTATCCCCCGGCGTTTTCGCGACTTCGAGCAAGGTCGGGTCGATATGGCGATCTTCGAAAACCCGTCGTGGGGCTGGCAGGAGATTGCCCATACCAGCGTCGACATGGGCCTGGAGGACGCAGAAATCTTCGTCGCTCAACGCCAGGCCGGGCGCGACCAGAGTTACTTCGCCGATCTCACTGGCAAACGCCTGGCGGTATTCAGCGGCTATCACTACGCCTTCGCCAACTTCAACCCCGACCCCAAAAACATGGCCGAACACTTCAACGCCACGTTGACCTATTCCCATGACAGCAACTTGCTGATGGTGGCCCGTGGGCGTGCGGATATCGCGCTGGTCACCCGTTCTTACCTGAGTGATTTCATGGTGCGCAACGTGAGCATGGCCAGGCAGTTCCTGGTGTCGGAGCGCATTGACCAGGTGTATCACCATTACGCATTGCTGCGTCCCAAGGCACCGATCACGGGTGATGCGTTTTCCGCGTTGCTCAAGGGCCTTCGGGACAATGGCCAGATGCTGAAGATCTTTGAGCCTTATCGCATTGATGTGACACCACTGCCCTGAGATCTCACGGGGGGCAAAATGTGGGAGGGGGCTTGCTCCCGATAGCGGTGGGTCAGCCAACGTCAATGTTTGCTGGCTGACGTCTTCGGGGGCAAGCCCCCTCCCACATTGATCGCGTTCGACATCTGTTATCAGAGGCCAGTCGAATCCCCGCGCCGCTCCTTCCACATGTGTTTGCGCCGCGTTCAAACCCTGCGCGCAAACGTATCACTATGGCTGCCCGAGACCTTGCGGCAATGCACCAGCGCGTCGCGAATCATAAAGTTCACCAGCGTCGGCGACACCCCGAGTTCCTTGGCGATATCCTTTTGCGGCACGCCATGCAGGCGGTACATCTCGAACGCGTAGCGGGTGCGTTGGGGCAGTTGCGTCAGGGCGTCGGCGATGTTTTCCAGAGTGTTGAAATTGATGTGGGAGGTTTCCGGTGAAGCGCCGTGAATAACCACATTCAAGCCTTCCTCTTCGGTCCCGGAGTATTTGAGCTCCAGGGCCTGCTTGCGGTAGTGATCGATGGCCAGGTTGCGCACGATCTGGAACAGGTAGCTCAGCTGGGCCTTGAACGATGAAGTGATCGTCGGCGCAGACTGCAATCGGAAGTAGGCGTCTTGAACCACATCTTCGGCGCGGGAGCGGCAACCGGTGATACGTGCCGCGATCTTCACCAGCATGAGCCGGTTGTCGACAAAAGCCTGGAGAAGGGGTGAATCGCACCTGCCTGTGGATACTTGTTCCGTCATGGAAATCACCTTACTGCTATTAGGTTAGGGGAGGGCGTCCCTGCTGAGGCCTCCTACACATCGGGCAACAAATTATGCTGAATGATAATGATTGTCAAATGAGAAGGCGAACTAATCTTATGCCTTTGTGGAAGGTGTGAACCACGTCTCGCTCGTCCCCGACGACTAATTATTTACCTCTGCCGTCCGTTCTTCTGGGTGACAGGCCTGTTAGTACAACGGCCAAGGATCAGTACCCGCAGGAGGACCAGATGGGTTTTTATCGTGCAATCGGCATGTTGCAGTTTGGAGTCCTCGCCTCATGAGTGCGCCACCCCGGCTGCGCCTGTTTTGCCTGCCGCATTCAGGCGCCAGTGCCTCGGTCTACGCCCGCTGGCGTCGCGCCCTGCCGGATTGGCTGCAGGTGTGCCCGCTGGAATTGCCCGGGCGCGGCCTGCGCATGGACGAGCCGTTGCAGCGCGATATCAAGGCCCTGGCGGCGCAGTTGGCCGAGGAAATCAGCGATGAACTCGACGGCCCCTATGCCCTGTTTGGCCACAGCCTTGGCGGGTTACTGGCCTTTGAATTGGCCCATGCCTTGAGTGCGCGCGATGTGCCGGCGCCGCTGGCGCTGTTCGCTTCCGGCACCGCCGGGCCGGCGCGACGCGATGTCAGTGAATACGCCGTCGAAAAAAACGATGCCGAACTGATCGCCCGCTTGCGCCAATTGCAGGGCACCGCCGAAGAAGCCCTGGCCAACCCCGAGTTGATGCAGTTGATGCTGCCGATCCTGCGCGCTGACTTCCTGTTGTGCGGCAGCTTCACCTATGGCGAGCGCAAGCCCCTGGGCCTGCCGATCCATGTGTTCGGCGGCAAGCAGGACAGCGTGCGCGCCGACCAGTTGCTCGACTGGCAGCTCGACACCGCCAGCGGTTTTTCCCTGGACATGTTTGACGGCCACCACTTCTTCCTCGTGCAGCACGAAAGCGCCGTGCTGCGTTGCGTGCGCCGCTATACCGAGGAACACCTGGCGCGCTGGCGCACCGATGCGGCGCGGCAACGGCTTGCCGTCTGATCGCTCGCCACTGTTGATTTTCAAGTAAGCCGAATTTCCCGTAAGCCGATTTCAGGCAGGAACCCCATGATGGACGCCTTCGAACTCCCCCGCACTTTGGTCCAGTCCCTTCAACGCCGTGCTGCGCAGACACCGGACCAGGTGGCTCTGCGATTCCTGGCCGAGTCGGCCGAGCAGAGCATGGTGCTCTGCTACCGTGACCTGGACCTGCGCGCCCGCACCATCGCCGCCGCCTTGCAAGCCAAGGCCGGCCCGGGCGAGCGTGCGGTGCTGTTGTTCCCCAGCGGCCCGGACTACGTCGCGGCGTTTTTTGGTTGCCTGTACGCCGGGGTGATCGCGGTGCCGGCTTATCCGCCGGAGTCTACGCGCCGTCATCACCAGGAGCGTTTGCTGTCGATCATCCAGGACGCCGAGCCGCGCCTGCTATTGACCATTGCCAGCCTCAGCGAAGGCCTGGCGCAGATCGAAAACGCACCGCCAGTATTGAGCGTCGACAGCCTGGATGCACAGCAGGCCGAGCATTGGCTCGAGCCCGGGCTGCAAGCTGACGACATCGCTTTCCTGCAATACACCTCCGGCTCTACCGCCTTGCCCAAGGGCGTGCAGGTCAGCCATGGCAACCTGGTCGCCAACGAAGTATTGATCCGACGTGGTTTCGGCATCGACCTCAACCCTGATGACGTGATCGTCAGCTGGCTGCCGCTCTACCACGACATGGGCCTGATCGGCGGCCTGCTGCAACCCATTTTCAGTGGCGTGCCCTGCGTGTTGATGTCGCCGGCCTACTTCCTCGGCCGTCCATCACGTTGGCTGGAAGCGATCAGCGAATACGGCGGCACCATCAGCGGCGGCCCGGATTTCGCCTACCGCCTGTGCAGCGAACGGGTCAGTGAATCGGCCCTGGAGCGCCTGGACTTGAGTCGCTGGCGCGTGGCCTATTCCGGCTCAGAGCCGATTCGCCTCGACACCCTGGAACGCTTCGCGGAAAAATTCGCCCCCTGTGGTTTCACCTCGAACAGTTTCTTTGCCTCCTACGGCCTGGCCGAAGCGACCCTGTTTGTCGCCGGCGGCGCTCGTGGCCGCGGCATCCCCGCGCTGCGCATGGATGAACAGGCCCTGGCCGCCAACCGCGCCGAACCCGGGCAGGGCAGTGCGATCATGAGTTGCGGCACCAGCCAGCCGGACCACGCCGTGCTGATCGTCGATCCTCATACCCTGACAGAGCTTGCCGACAACCACGTCGGTGAACTCTGGGCAACGGGCCCGAGCATCGCCCACGGCTACTGGCGCAACCCCGAAGCCAGCGCCAGGACCTTCGTCCAGCACGCCGGCCGCACCTGGCTGCGTACCGGTGACCTGGGGTTTATCCGCGACGGCGAGGTGTACATCACCGGTCGCCTCAAAGACCTGCTGATCGTGCGTGGCCACAACCTCTACCCCCAGGACATCGAACAGACCATCGAGCGCGAAGTGGAAGTGGTGCGCAAGGGCCGGGTTGCTGCCTTTGCGGTGAATGACCAGGGCGTGGAAGGCATCGGCATTGCGGCGGAAATCAGCCGCAGCGTGCAGAAAATCCTGTCACCCGATGCGCTGATCAAGACGATCCGTCAAGCCGTGGCCGAGGCTTATCAAGAAGCCCCGAGCGTGGTGGTGTTGCTCAATCCCGGTGCGTTGCCAAAGACCTCCAGCGGCAAGGTGCAGCGCTCGGCGTGCGCGATTCGCCACGCCGAGGGCAGCCTCGACAGCTACGCGCAATTCCCCGGCTTGCCAACGCAGGCGAGCGAGGTGGCGTTGGAGTCTGACCTGCACAACCAGATCGCGGCGATCTGGTGTGAGCAACTGCAACTGACCAGCGTGGCCGCCGAGGATCACTTCTTCCTGCTTGGCGGCAACTCCATCACCGCCACCCAGGTGGTCGCCCGCCTGCGCGAAACCCTGAGCCTGGAGCTGAACCTGCGCCTGCTGTTCGAAGCCCCGACGTTGTCGGCGTTTGCCGCCGGCGTGGCGCAACTGCAACAGGACGGCGGCGTTGCCCAGGGCGCGATCCATGCGCTGTCGCGCCACGAAGACCTGCCCCAATCCCTGGCCCAGAACCGCCTGTGGATCACCTGGCAACTGGACCCGCACAGCAGCGCCTACACCATTCCCGGCGCCTTGCACCTGCGCGGCGAACTGGATGAAGACGCGCTGCGCACAAGCTTCCAGCACTTGATCCAGCGCCACGAAGCGCTGCGTACGCGTTTTTACGAACGTGATGGGCAAGCCTTCCAGCGTGTAGAACCGCAGGTGGATTTCGCGCTGCAAGTCATCGACCTCAGCGACCTGCCCCACGCCGAGCGCGACGCCCGTGCGCAACAGATCCGCGAAGACGAGGCGCGTACCCAGTTCGACCTGGAAAAAGGCCCGCTGCTGTGGGTCACCCTGGTGCGCCTGGACGATGAAGACCACCAACTGCTGGTGACGCTGCACCACATCATCGCTGACGGCTGGTCGCTGAATATCCTGATCGACGAATTCTCACGGCTGTACGCCGCAGCCGTCCAAGGCCAGAGCCTGGAGCTTGCGCCGTTGACCTTGCACTACGCCGACTACGGCAGTTGGCAGCGCCAATGGTTGGCCGAAGGCGAGGGCCAGCGACAACTGGCGTATTGGAAAACACAGTTGGGTGAAGAGCATCCCGCCCTGAGCCTGGCCACTGATCACCCGCGTTCTGCCCAGCATCGGCACAGTGCTTCGCGCCATAGCGTGCGCCTGGATGCACGCCTCAGCGCCGCGATTCGCCAGACCGCCCAGGCCCACGAGTCGACGCCGTTCATGCTGTTGTTGGCGGCGTTCCAGACTTTGCTATATCGCTACAGCGGGCAGCACGATATCCGTATCGGCGTGCCCAATGCCAACCGCCCGCGGCAGGAAACCCAGGGCCTGATCGGGTTCTTTATCAACACCCTGGTGCTGCGTGCCGAACTGGATGGGCGCCTGCCGTTCAACCAGCTGTTGGCGACCACCCGCGAGACGGCAATGGCCGCCCAGGCCCATCAGGACCTGCCTTTCGAACAACTGCTGGAAGCCTTCCCCCAGGCCCGCGAACAGGGCCTGTTCCAGGTGATGTTCAACCACCAGCAACGTGACCTCAGCGCCTTGCGCCGCCTGCCGGGCCTGCTCGCCGATGAACTGCCATGGCACAGCCGCGAAGCCAAGTTCGACCTGCAATTGCACAGCGAAGAAGACCGCAGCGGGCGCTTGAGCCTGTCGTTCGACTACGCCGACGAGCTGTTCGAGGCCGCGACCATCCAGCGCCTGGCCGAGCATTTCATCCACCTGCTGCAAGCCGTGTGCGCGCAACCCCAGCAAGCCCTCGGCGACCTGCCGTTGATGCTGGCCGACAAACAGCACGCCTGGAGCGCAGCACCTTGTGAGCCGGCCCGGCAATGGTTGCCCGAGCTGCTCAACCAACAGGTCTCGAATGCCACCGCACTGGTCTGGCAGGATGGCAGCCTGACCTTTGCCCAGCTGCATACCCAGGCCAATCGCCTGGCCCATTACTTGCGCGACAAGGGCGTCGGCCCGGACGTGTGCGTGGCCATCGCCGCCGAGCGTTCGCCGCAACTGCTGGTCGGCCTGCTGGCCATCATCAAGGCCGGTGGCGCCTATGTGCCGCTGGACCCGGATTACCCCGCCGAGCGCCTGGCCTACATGCTCAAGGACAGCGGCGTGCACCTGCTGCTGACCCAGACAGCGTTGCTGGCGCAGTTGCCGACTGCCGAAGGCGTGTGCGTGATCGCCATGGACAGTCTGCACCTCGACAGCTGGCCAACCCAGGCACCGGGCCTGCACCTGCACGGCGATAACCTTGCCTACGTGATCTATACCTCCGGTTCCACCGGCCAACCCAAGGGCGTGGGCAACACCCATGGCGCGCTGGCCGAACGTTTGCAGTGGATGCAGGCCACTTACCAATTGAATGAAACCGATGTGCTGATGCAAAAGGCGCCGATCAGTTTCGACGTGTCGGTGTGGGAGTGCTTCTGGCCGCTGATCACCGGTTGCCGCCTGGTGCTGGCAGGGCCGGGTGAGCATCGCGACCCGCACCGCATCGCGCAGTTGGTGCAGGAACATGGCGTGACCACGCTGCACTTCGTGCCGCCGCTGTTGCAGGTGTTTATCGACGAGCCGTTGGTGGCCGAATGTACCAGCCTGCGCCGCCTGTTCTCCGGTGGCGAAGCCTTGCCCGCCGAGTTGCGTAATCGCGTCCTGGCCCAGCTGCCTGCGGTGCAATTGCATAACCGTTATGGCCCCACCGAGACGGCGATCAACGTCACCCATTGGCATTGCACCGCCGCCGATGGCGAGCGCTCGCCGATTGGTCGGCCCTTGGGCAATGTGATCTGCTGCGTGCTCGACGAGCAGCTCAACCCGTTGCCGGCCGGTGTGCCGGGCGAGTTGTGCATCGGCGGCATCGGCCTGGCCCGCGGTTACCTTGGCCGTGCCGGCTTGACCGCTGAACGCTTTGTCGCGGACCCCTTGGGCGCGGCGGGCACACGCCTGTATCGCACCGGTGACCGTGCGCGCTGGAATGCCGATGGCGTACTTGAATACCTCGGGCGTCTGGATCAGCAGGTCAAACTGCGTGGTTTCCGTGTGGAGCCAGAAGAAATCGAAGCGCGGCTGCTGGCCCTCGATGGCATCGCCCAAGCTGTGGTGCTGGTACGCGATGCGCAGTTGATCGGTTACTACACTGCCCACAACGAACTGGACGAACAGCAAGTCAGGACCACCCTGGCCGCCGAGTTGCCGGAGTACATGGTGCCGGCGCTGCTGATGCGCCTGGACGCCATGCCGCTGAGCCCGAGCGGCAAGCTTGACCGCCGCGCCTTGCCGGAGCCGGCCTGGCAAACCCGCGAGCACGTCGAACCGCACACAGCGTTGCAGCTGCAAATCGCCGCGATCTGGCGCGAAGTGCTTGGCCTGCCACGTATCGGCCTGGGCGATGACTTCTTCGCCTTGGGCGGGCACTCGTTGCTGGCCACGCAAATCATCTCGCGCACCCGCCAGGCGTGTGACGTCGAGCTGCCGTTGCGCACCCTGTTCGAAGCCAGCGAGTTGGGCGCTTTTGTCGAGCAGGTGGAGTTGATCCAGGCGGCGGGCCAACGCAACCAACAGACGGCAATCGCCAAGGTCGACCGCGGCGCGCCGGTGCCGTTGTCCTATTCTCAGCAGCGCATGTGGTTCCTCTGGCAGATGGAGCCCGACAGCCCGGCCTACAACGTCGGCGGCATGGCGCGCCTGCGCGGCGTGCTGGATGTGCAACGTTTTGAGGCGGCGTTGCAGGCATTGATCATGCGGCACGAGACCCTGCGTACCACCTTCCCGAGCGTCGACGGCGTGGCATACCAGAAGGTTTCGCCGCAGACCGCTGTACGCATGGACTGGCAGGACTTCTCGGCGTTGAACGAAACCGAGCGCCAACAGCGTTTGCAGCAACTGGCGGATCAAGAAGCCCACACGCCGTTCAACCTGGAAACCGGGCCGCTGTTGCGGGCCTGCCTGGTCAAGGCCGGCGAGCAGGAACACTACCTGGTGCTGACCCTGCACCATATTGTCACCGAAGGCTGGGCCATGGACATCTTTGCCCGTGAACTCAGCGCCTTGTACGAAGCTTTTATCGACGAGCGCGACTCGCCGCTGGCACCTTTGCCGGTGCAGTATCTCGACTACAGCGTGTGGCAGCGCCAGTGGCTGGAGTCCGGCGAGCGCCAACGCCAGCTGGATTACTGGACCGCGCAACTGGGCACTGAACACCCGTTGCTGGAGCTGCCAGGCGACCGCCCAAGGCCAGCGGTACAAAGCCACCAGGGCGAGCTGTATCGCTTCGACCTGAGTGATGAGTTGGCCGCCCGTGTACGCGCCTTCAATGCCGAACGCGGCCTGACCTTATTCATGACCATGACCGCGACCCTGGCCGTGTTGCTCTACCGCTACAGCGGCCAGACCGACCTGCGCATCGGCGCCCCGGTGGCGAATCGCATTCGCCCGGAAAGCGAAGGGCTGATCGGCGCGTTCCTCAATACCCAGGTGCTGCGTTGCCAGCTCAATGGGCAGATGAGTGTCGCCGAACTGTTCGAGCAAGTGCGCCATACCGTGATCGAGGGCCAGTCCCATCAGGACCTGCCGTTCGACCATCTGGTCGAAGCCCTGCAACCGCCGCGCAGCGCGGCGTACAACCCGTTGTTCCAGGTGATGTGCAACGTGCAGCGCTGGGAGTTCCAGCAGCGCCGCCAACTGGCGGGCATGACCGTCGAGTACCTGGCCAACGATGCGCGGGCGACCAAGTTCGACCTCAACCTGGAAGTCACCGACCTCGACCACCGCCTGGGTTGTTGCCTGACCTACAGCACCGACCTGTTCGACGAGCCACGCATTGCGCGCATGGCCGAGCATTGGCGCAACCTGTTGCAAGCCTTGATCGCCAACCCGCAGCAGCGTCTGAGCGAATTGCCGTTGCTGAGCGCAGATGAACAGCGCGCATTGCAAGACAGCCTGGGCGTGGAGAAGGGCGAACATCGCCTCGACCAGTGCATCCATCAGTTGTTCAGCCAGCAGGCCAGCCAGCGGGCCGATGCGCCAGCGCTGACCTTTGCCGGGGTGACTCTGAGTTACGCTGAACTGGACGCCCGCGCCAACCGCCTGGCCTGGATGCTGCGCGAACGCGGCGTGGGCCCGCAGGTGCGTGTCGGCCTGGCGCTGCCGCGCTCGCTGGAAATGGTCATTGGCCTGCTGGCGATCCTCAAGGCCGGTGGCGCCTATGTGCCACTGGATCCGGAATACCCGCTGGACCGCCTGCACTACATGATCGAGGACAGCGGCATCGGCCTGCTGCTCAGTGATGCGGCGATGTTCGAAGCCCTCGGCGAATTGCCGGCGACGGTGGCGTGCTGGTGCCTGGAAGATGACCTGCCGGTGCTGGCGAATTACCCGGCCGACGCGCTGCCCTTTGTCAGCCTGCCACAACATCAGGCGTACCTGATCTACACCTCGGGCTCCACCGGCAAGCCCAAGGGCGTGGTGGTATCCCACGGTGAAATCGCCATGCATTGCCAGGCGGTGATCGAGCGGTTTGGCATGCGTGCCGATGACTGCGAACTGCACTTCTATTCAATCAACTTCGATGCCGCCACCGAGCGTTTGCTGGTGCCGCTGCTCAGTGGTGCACAGGTGGTGCTGCGCGCCCAGGGGCAGTGGGATGCCGAAGAGATCTGCGCATTGATTCGCACCCATCGCATCACTATCCTCGGCTTCACTCCCAGCTACGGCAGCCAGTTGGCCCAGTGGCTGGCGACTCAGCGGCAGACCTTGCCGGTGCGCATGTGCATCACCGGTGGCGAGGCATTGACCGGGGAGCACCTGCAGCGCATCCGGGCGGCGTTCATGCCCGAGGTGTTTTTCAACGCCTATGGCCCGACCGAAACGGTGGTGATGCCCTTGGCCAGCCTGGCGCCGCAGCAGTTGGAGGAGGGCGCCGGCAGCGTGCCGATTGGCAGCATCATCGGTGCGCGCGTGGCCTACATTCTCGACGCCGACCTGGCGCTGGTGCCCCAAGGCGCCAGTGGTGAGTTGTATATCGGCGGCGCCGGCCTGGCCCAGGGTTATCACCGCCGCCCGGGAATGACGGCGGAGCGCTTTGTCGCCGACCCGTTTGCCGCCAATGGCGGGCGTCTGTACCGCACCGGCGACCTGGTGCGCCAACGCGCCGATGGCCTGGTGGAATACTTGGGGCGCATCGACCATCAGGTGAAGATCCGCGGTTTCCGCATCGAGCTGGGCGAGATCGAAACGCGCCTGCTGGAACATCCCGCCGTGCGCGAGGCGGTAGTGCTGGCGCTGGATGCGCCAAGTGGCAAGCAACTGGTGGCCTACCTGGTCAGCGACGCCGAACACGACGCGCTGCGCGAAGCGCTGAAGGCCCACCTCAAGGCGCAACTGCCGGACTATATGGTGCCGGCGCATTTGATCGTGCTGGACAGCATGCCGCTGACCGCCAACGGCAAGCTCGACCGCCGCGCCTTGCCTGAGCCGGATCCGCAGGCCAATCGTCAACACTACGTGGCACCACGCAACGCGCTTGAAAGCACCCTGGCGGCGATCTGGTGCGCGGTGTTGAACGTGCAGCAAGTCGGCCTCGACGATAACTTCTTTGAGCTGGGCGGCGACTCGATCCTGTCGATCCAGGTGGTCAGCCGTGCGCGCCAGGCCGGCATTCACTTCAGCCCCCGCGACCTGTTCCAGCACCAGACCGTACAGACCCTGGCGGCCGTCGCCACCCGTTCGGAGCAGGTCACCGCCGAGCAAGGTGTATTGACCGGCAGCTCCGGGCTTACGCCGATCCAGCACTGGTTTTTCGACACTGACATACCGGTACGCCAGCACTGGAACCAGGCGTTGGTGCTCAAGCCGCTGCAACTGCTCGACCCCCATCGCCTGGAGCAAGCCGTGCTGGCGGTGCTGGAACATCACGACGCGCTGCGCCTGAGCTTCAGCCAGCGCGACGCGCAGTGGCACGCCGAACATCTGGCCGTGCCGGAAGGTGGCGTGCTGATGCAGGCCCAGGTGGGTGATATGCAACAGTGCACTGCACTGTTCACCGACACCCAGCGCAGCCTCCACTTGGAGCGCGGGCCGCTGTTGCGCGCCTTGCTGGTGGACGGTCCACAAGGTCAGCAGCGCTTGCTGATCGCGATTCATCACTTGGTGGTGGACGGCGTGTCGTGGCGTGTGTTGCTTGAAGACCTGCAAAACGTCTATCGCCAACTCAGTGAAGGCCAGTCTGTCAGCCTGCCGGTCAAGACCAGCGCGTTGCGCGATTGGGCGGCGCGCTTGCAGGCCTATGCCCATAGCGAGTCCCTGCGCGAAGAGTTGAGCGTATGGCAGGCGCAGTTGGCCGGCCCGGCCGTGGCCTTGCCGGTGCAGCGTCCGCATGGAGCATTACGCAATTGCGTTGCCGAAACCGTCAGCGTGCGCCTGGATGCCGAACACACCCGCCAGTTGCTGCAAGAGGCACCGAGCGCCTATCGCACCCAGGTCAACGACCTGCTGTTGACCGCCCTGGCCCGCGTGCTCTGCCGCTGGAGCGGGCACGACTCGGCATTGATCCAGCTGGAAGGCCATGGTCGCGAGGCCTTGTTCGATGACATCGACCTGACCCGCAGCGTTGGCTGGTTCACCAGTGCCTATCCGTTGCGCCTGACACCGCAGGCCGGGCAGGGCGACTCGATTAAGGCGATCAAGGAGCAACTGCGCGCCCTGCCGCACAAAGGCTTGGGCTATGGCGTGCTGCGCTACCTGGCCGATGACCTGTGCAAACAGAACATGGCCGCACTGCCGAGCGCGTCGATTACCTTCAACTATCTTGGCCAGTTCGACCAGAGCTTTGGCTCCGACGCGCTGTTCCACCCGCTGGAGGAGTCCGCCGGCCTGGCCCATGATCCGGATGCGCCGCTGCCCAATGAGTTGAGCGTCGACGGCCAGGTGTTTGGCGGTGAGCTGGTGCTGCGTTGGACCTTCAGCCGTGAGCGTCATGATCAACAAGTAATTCGCGATCTGGCCGAGGCTTACCTGGCCGAATTGCATAGCCTGATCGCCCATTGCCTGCGGGATGATGCCGGCGGCCTCACGCCGTCGGACTTCCCCCTGGCGCGCCTGACCCAGGCGCAACTGGATGCCTTGCCGGTGCCGGCCAGCGCCATCGAAGACGTCTACCCGCTGACCCCGATGCAGGAGGGCCTGCTGCTGCACACCCTGCTGGAACCGGGCACCGGCCTGTATTACATGCAGGACCGCTACCGCATCAACAGCGCCCTGGACCCCGAGCGTTTTGCCCAGGCCTGGCAAGCGGTGATCGCCCGGCATGAAGCCTTGCGCGCATCGTTCTGCTGGAACGTCGGCGAAGACATGCTGCAGGTGATCCACAAACCCGGCAGCACGCCGATTGAGTACCTGGACTGGAGCGCCGACCCCGAGGCCGAGCAGGAGCCGCGCCTGCAAGCGCTGCTCAAGGCCGAGCGCGAAGCCGGTTTCGACCTGCTCAACCAGGCGCCTTTCCACCTGCGCCTGATCCGTGTGGGCGAGGCGCGCTACTGGTTCATGATGAGCAACCACCACATCCTGATCGATGCCTGGTGCCGTTCGCTGCTGATGAATGACTTCTTCGATATCTACATGGCCCTGGGCGAGGGCCGCGACGCGCAACTGGCGACGCCGCCGCGCTACCGCGACTACATTGCCTGGCTGCAACGCCAGGACCTGGATGAGGCGCGCCAATGGTGGCAGCACAACCTGCAAGGTTTCGAGCGCACCACACCGATCCCGAGCGACCGCCCGTTCCTGCGCGAACATGCCGGTGGCAGCGGCGGCATGGTGGTGGGTGATTGCTACACCCGTCTTGATGCCTGTGACGGTGCGCAATTGCGTGAATTGGCCCAGGCCCACCAGCTCACCGTCAACACCTTCGCCCAGGCGGCCTGGGCCTTGGTGCTGCGGCGTTTGAGCGGCGAGCGTGACGTGCTGTTCGGCGTCACCGTGGCCGGGCGCCCGGTAGACATGCCGCAGATGCAACGCACCGTCGGCCTGTTTATCAACAGCATCGCGTTGCGGGTGAAGCTGCCTGAGGATGACCAGCGTTGCAGCGTGCGCCAGTGGTTGAACGGCTTGCTCGACAGCAACATGCAGCTGCGCGAGTACGAATACCTGCCGCTGGTGACTATCCAGGAACACAGCGAATTGCCCAAGGGCCAGCCGTTGTTCGACAGCCTGTTCGTGTTCGAGAACGCGCCGGTGGAAGTTTCGGTGCTGGACCGTGCGCAGAGCCTGAATGCTACGTCCGATTCCGGGCGTACCCACACCAACTTCCCGCTGACTGCCGTGTGTTATCCGGGCGATGACCTCGGCTTACACCTGTCTTATGACCAGCGCTATTTCGACGAAAGCACCGTGCAAGGCATGCTCGGCGAATTCAAGCGCCTGCTGCTGGCGCTGATGCAGGGCTTCCATGGCGACATGGCCGAGCTGGCGCTGATTGGCGAGCAGGAGCGTGAATTCCTCGTGGACGGCTGCAACCAGAGCGAGCGTAGCTATCCGCTGGAACGCAGCTACGTTGAGTTGTTCGAAGAACAGGTGGCGCAACATCCGCAGCGTATCGCCGCCAACTGCCTCGGCCAGCAATGGAGCTACGACGAGCTGAACCGCCGCAGTAACGGCCTGGGCCACGCGCTGATCGCGGCGGGTGTCGGCCTGGATCAACCGGTGGCGTTGCTGGCTGAACGTAACCTCGACCTGTTGGGCATGATCATCGGCAGCTTCAAGGCCGGTGCCGGCTATTTGCCGCTGGATCCGGGTCTGCCAAGCCAGCGTTTGAGCCGCATCATTGACCTGAGTCGCACGCCGTTGCTGGTCTGTACCCAGGCGTGCCGCGAACAGGCCATCGAGTTGCTCGAAGGTGTCGATTGCCAGTTGCTGGTGTGGGAGGAAGTGCCTGCCCGTGGTGAGAACCCAGGTGTCTACAGCGGTCCGGACAACCTCGCCTACGTGATCTACACCTCGGGCTCTACCGGTTTGCCCAAGGGCGTGATGGTCGAACAGCGCGGCATGCTCAATAACCAGTTGAGCAAGGTGCCGTACCTGGATCTGACTGATGCGGACGTGATCGCCCAAACGGCCTCGCAAAGCTTCGACATTTCCGTCTGGCAGTTCCTCACCGCGCCGTTGTTCGGTGCGCGGGTAGATATTGTGCCGAACGCCATTGCCCATGATCCGCAAGGTTTGTTGGAACACGTTCAAGCCCACGGCATCACGGTGCTGGAGAGTGTGCCGTCGCTGATCCAGGGCATGCAGGCCCAGGAGCACATCAGCCTCGACGGCCTGCGCTGGATGCTGCCGACAGGGGAGGCCATGCCGCCGGAGTTGGCCCATCAGTGGCTGTTGCGCTATCCGGATATAGGTTTGGTCAATGCCTACGGCCCGGCGGAATGCTCGGACGATGTGGCGTTCTTTCGCGTCGACCTGGCCTCGACCCGTGGCACTTACCTGCCGATTGGTACGCCGACCGACAACAACCGGTTGTACCTGCTTGATGGTGCACTGGAGTTGGTGCCCCAGGGCGCGGTCGGTGAATTGTGCGTTGCCGGCACCGGCGTCGGTCGCGGCTACGTCAGCGATCCGCTGCGCACCGCCCAGGCCTTTGTGCCCAACCCATTTGGTGCGCCGGGCGAGCGTCTCTACCGCACCGGCGACCTGGCACGGCGTCGCAGTGACGGTGTGCTGGAGTACGTCGGGCGTATCGACCATCAGGTGAAGATTCGCGGCTACCGCATCGAACTTGGTGAAATCGAAGCGCGTCTGCACGAACAGCCCGAAGTGCGCGATGCGGCGGTAGGGGTGCAAGAGGGCGTCAATGGCAAGCATCTGGTCGGCTACCTGGTGGCCGCCGACGCAACGCTCAACCCGAGCGAGCGCCTGGACCGCATCAAGCAACGCCTGCGGGCCGAACTGCCGGAATACATGGTGCCTCTGCACTGGCTCTGGCTTGAACGCCTGCCGCTCAACGCCAACGGCAAACTCGACCGCAAGGCCCTGCCGGCCCTGGACATCGGCCAGTTGCACAGCCAGGACTACCTGGCGCCGCGCAATGAACTGGAAACCACCCTGGCCGGGATCTGGGCCGAGGTGTTGAAGGTTGAGCGGGTTGGGGTACAGGACAACTTCTTCGAACTGGGCGGGCACTCGTTGCTGGCTACGCAGATCGCCTCGCGGGTGCAGAAAAACCTGCAGCGCGATGTGCCGCTGCGGGCGATGTTCGAATGCAGCACGGTGGCGGAATTGGCCGAGTATATCGACGGGTTGGCGGGCAACGAGATCAGTGCCGAGAAGGTGGATCGGTTGAGTGATTTGATGGCGGAGTTGGAGGGGCTTTAATCTTCGTTGTCTGCTAGGGCCTCATCGCAGGCAAGCCAGCTCCCGCCTTTTGAGTTGTGAATACATTCAACTGTGGGAGCTGGCTTGCCTGCGATGGCGCCCGCAAGGGTGCCGCTTATTTTGGCCCCAAAATCTTCACCAACTTATCCGGCGACGGCGCCCCCTGCTGCTGCTGCAACCCGCCTTTATCATCCAGATAGAAAATCGCCGGCGTCGCCGACAACTCCAGTTCGTCCATCAACTTCATATTGGCATCGAGCTTGGCCTCGACGTCAGCCGGGATCTTCTCCAGCGCCTTGAGCTGGCTGCCCTTGCCGGCGGCTTCGTGTTCCTGCAAGGCCTTTTGCGGGTCCTTGGCGGCGAGCAGGGCCGCGGACTTGCCTGGGCTGTCTTCGCGGATGATGCCGACCATGATATGGCGCAACTGCACCTTGCCGGCCTTGACCCACGGGCGGGCCTGTTCCCAGAACATGTTGCAGTAGGGGCAGTTGGGGTCGCTGAACAGGTAGACGATACGTGGTGCGTTTTTATCGCCGTCCTGGATCCAGCTGCTTTTTTCCATCTTGGCCCAGACTTCCTTGGCCATCGGCGCGTACACCAGTTTTTCCAGGGGCGCGCTGCTCAGGTCATTGCCTTGGGCATCGTAGAGGTTGCCGGCGATGACGTTCTTGCCGTCGGCCGTCAGGTACAGGGCCATGCCACGGTTCTGGTACTGGGCAGCGTAGCCGGTGAGGCCGCTGGGGGCGTCGAATTTGCCGAGGATCTTGGCGCCCTTGGCTTCGATCTGCTTGATCGGTGCTGGCCAGTCTTCGGCCTGGGCCAGGGTGACGGTTGCGCTGAGTGACAAGAAGGTCAAAGGCAGCAGGGTCAGCAGGTGGCGGAGGCGAGGCATGTCGGTTTCCTTGTCTGGGTGTTGTCGAAGGGTTCCATGGCACGGGCCAGGCTGGCATCGGAGAGTTCGCCCAGGTGGCTGTTGATCAGGCGCCCATCGGCTTGGTAGAACAGCGTGGTCGGCAGGGCCATGGAGCCCACGGCCTGGCCGAGGCGGCCGCTGGCGTCGAACAGCACGTTGTCGAGGTTCAGGCCTTGGGTGGCCAGGTAGGTGCTGACGCTTTGCATGCTTTCGGCCTGGTTGACGAACAGGAAGGTCACGTCGGGGCGCATGCGCTGGGCGTTTTCCAGCACCGGCATTTCGCGGCGGCACGGCGGGCACCAGGTGGCCCACAGGTTGATCACCAACGGGCCGCCCTGGTAATCCGCCAATTGCACTACCTCGCCATTGGCATTGCGCAGGGTGATGTCCGGCAGGCGCGTGCCTTTTTCGTAGACGCTGAGGGACAGGCTGGTCATGCCCCAGAACAGCAGGCCAGTGACCACTCCGGCGCTGAGGGGCTTGCGCAGGGCCGGGCGGCGCCAGCCGTAGACCAGCGAGCCGAGGATCAGCGTGATGATCCCGGGCCAGGCAAGAAAGCCACCGTCACGCAGGTCGACCATTTCTACCCAATCGTCGCTGTAATAACTCCAGTACATCAGCACAAAGCTGATGCGGGCGGCGAGCATGCCCAGCAGGAACAGGCTGAACAGCACCGACTCCGGGTTCTCACCACCACGCTTGGCCACCCGCCAGCCCACCAGGGTGGCGAGTATCAACGCGCTGATCAGCAGCAGGTGATTCAGGGCGATGGCGAAGGTGCCGATGGTGAAGGTCAGCATCAGAGGGCGTCCCGCGTCTGGGTCCAGCGTTGCAGGAAGGTGGCGGCATCCACTTCGCCGGTGATGCGTTGGGCACGGCGTTCTTCACCGTCCGGGCCGATCCACACGAAACTCGGTGGCCCCGGCACTTTATAGCGGCCCAGCAGCTCGCGGCTGGCGGCGTTGTCGGCGGTGACGTCCAGGCGCAGCAGGCGCACGTCCTTGAGCGCGGCCATCACCTCAGGTTTGCCGAATACCTGTTTCTCCATGATCTTGCACGACACGCACCAATCGGCGTAGTAGTCCAGCAATACCCATTGGCCCTGTGCCTTGGCACTCTCGAGCTGGCTTTGCAGAGCGGCCGGGTCGTTGATGGTGGTGAACGCATCGTGGGCGCTCGGGGCACTGGCGACCCGTGAGCCGCTGTAGACCTTCAACGGTTGCCACAGCTCATCGCTGCCACCGGCCGCGCCTACCACCAGTACTGCGCCCCACAGGCCCAGTACCAGGGAGCCTGCGCCACACACCTTGGCTGCCAGGCCGGACTCACGGGCCAGCGTCCAGCCGCAATAAGCCATTACCAGGGCCAAGGCACCCCACAGGCCGATCCACAGGCTGTCGCCGACCACCGGGCGAATCATCAGCACGGCCGTGCCCAGGAACAGGAAGCCGAAGATGCCCTTGAGCACGTTCATCCAGGTGCCCGGCTTGGGCAGGAAGCGATTGCCCACGGTGACCAGCAACAACAGCGGAATGCCGATACCGATACCCATGGCGAACAGGATCAGCCCACCGTGCAGCGCATTGCCGCTCTGGGCGATATACAGCAGGGCGCCGGCCAGGGGCGCAGTCATGCAGGGGCCCACCAGCAAGCCGGACAATGCGCCGAGAATGCCGGCACCCACCAGGCTGCCACCGCTTTGCTGGCGGCTGACGTTGTCGAGGCGGTCACGCAGGAAAGCGGGCAGTTGCAGTTCGAAGAAGCCGAACATCGGCAAAGCGAGGATCACGAACAGCGCGGCAAAACTGCCGAGGATCCAAGGAGTTTGCAGCAGCGCGGCGAGGTTGGCGCCGAGCAACGCGGCCATCACCCCCAGGGCCGCATACACCAGCGCCATGCACACCACGTAGCTGCCGGCCAAGGCAAAGCCGCGCCGTGGGCTGGCACCACTGCCAACCACCAGGCCGGCAAGAATCGGCAACATCGGCAGCGAGCAGGGCGCAAATGCCAGCAGTAGGCCCAGGCCGAAGAACACCAGCAGGCTCCAGCCCAGGCTGCGCTGTTGCAGGCCGCTGGCCAGGCTCTGATCCTGGGCCTGCGCGGTAGCGGCGACGGCCGGGTTGCCGCCCAGGTCCACGGTAATCGATTGCGGCGGATAACACAGGCCCGCATCGGCACAGCCCTGCCAGCCCAGCTTGACCTGGCCGGTGGCGCCGGCGGGGATCTTCACTTCCAGGCCTTGGCGATACACCTGCTGCTCGCCGAAGAACTCATCGCTATGGGCTTCACCCTGGGGCAGCACGGGTTGTTCGGCCAGGCCGTCGAACTTCATGCGCTGCTGGTACAGGTAGTAACCGTCGGCAATTTGCCAATACAGTTGGGTCTCGCCACTTTCAAGACGTTCGGAGGTAAAGGTGAAAGCTTTGCCCACCGGGAGAAAGTCGGGTTTGGTTTCGAAGGGGTTGCCCGGCGCTGCCTGGGCGAATCCCGCGAACAACACCAGCAGAAAGATAAACAGATGCCGCATGGTCAAGCCTTAGTTCGATGCAAGTGAGGCACACAATGTGTGGCGTTGATTAACCGATGATTAACCGGACGCTATTCTAGAGTGTAGGGATAATCCGATGTTGTGAACTTTGGCGGCATAATGCGCGCTTAATCCGTGCCTTTTCTAATCACCCGCATCTTTTATGAAGGGCTCAGCATGCACGTACTGGTCTGTGAAGACGACGAACTGATTGCCAGCGGTATCGTGGCCGGCCTCACCGCCCAGGGTTTTACCGTGGAGCGCGTGGCCACGGCGGCCGCTGCGCGGGCAATGCTCAAGGCGGCGGCCTTCGACATCATGGTGCTCGACCTCGGCCTGCCGGACGAAGACGGCCTCAAGCTGCTGCAACAACAGCGCAGCCAGGGCCTTGAGATCCCAGTGCTGATCCTCACGGCGCGGGACTCGGTGACCAACCGCGTCGATGGTCTGCAGGCCGGCGCCGATGACTACCTGCTCAAGCCCTTTGACCTGCGCGAACTCGCCGCCCGCCTGCAAACCCTGCTGCGCCGGGTGGCGGGGCGCAGCGTCAACCTGATCGAACATGGGCGCCTGGCCTACGACCCCAGCAGCCGTGAAACCTTCCTGGGTGGCCAGCCGGTGGACCTGTCCCGTCGCGAACAGGCGCTGTTGCAGGCGCTGCTGCACAACAAGGGCCGTGTGCTGTCCAGCGAGCAACTCAAGGACAGCGTCTACGGGTTCAGCGACGAACTGGAAAGCAATGCGCTCAATGTGCATATCCATCACCTGCGGCGCAAATTGGGCAACGGCATCGTCGAGACCGTGCGCGGCCTCGGCTATCGCCTGGGCTCGGCGGATGCTGGAGAGAACAGCAAGTGATGAGCCTGCGCCTGCGCCTGACGTTCAAGCTGGGCGCTGCTTTTGTGCTGATCTGGGTGCTGGCGGCCGCCTGGATGCTCAACGACTTGCGCAACCAGATGATGTTTTCCCTTGACCAGCGCCTGGTGGCCTCGGCGCGCATGGTTGCGGGGCTGACCGAGCAGATGCCGGGGTTGGCCAGTGTCAGCGCCGCTACGCATCTGCGCACCGAACAGCTGAATGTGCCTGGGGGTATGGCGTGCCAGGTCAGCTCCCTGCGCGGCGAGATCCTGGCGCGCAGCCACACCACGCCGGAGGAAGGGCTGGAGTCGCGCAGAAGCGGTTTTCGCGACCAGATGATCGATGGCGTGGGCTGGCGCAGTTTCACCTTGTCCCGAGGTGACTTGCTGATCACCACCGCCGACCGCCAGGTGGAGCGCGAGGCGCTGAACCTGTCGATCCTGCTCGCCGCCTCGGTGCCCGTCGGCGTAGCCTTGCTGGGTTGCCTGTGCCTGTTGTGGCTGGGTATCGGTCAAAGCCTGGTGCCGCTCAACCGCATGCGTGACGCCTTGATGCGCCGCAGTGCCGATTCCCTCGAACCGCTGCAGATCCATCCATTGCCCAGCGAACTCAAGCCGTTGCTCGACACCCAGAACCAACTGCTGCAACGCATCGCCAAGACCATTGAGCGCGAGCGCCGCCTCACCGGTGACGCCGCCCATGAGCTGCGCAGCCCGCTGACGGCGATCAAGACCCACCTGCAAGTAGCGCGCATGACCGAGGGCGCTGCCCGCGACCAGTCCCTGGCCCACGCCGAGGAAGGCGCCGACCGCTTGCATCGCACCCTGGAGCAGTTATTGCTGCTGGCGCGGGTGGAAGGCAGCCTGTCGTTTGACGACGGCTTGCAGTCCAGTGCCGAGGAAGTCGCCAGGTTGGCGATCCAGGATGCCAACGCTGGCGACAATCGTCGGATCGACCTGGTCCTGGCCCATGATCTTGCCGCCAGCCCGGTGGAGATGCCCGTGGGCCTGGCTGTCGCGGCCTTGCGCAACTTGCTGGACAACGCCTTGCGCCACACTCCGGCCGATACCCGGGTGGAGTTGAGCGTGTACAGCAGTGTTGACCAGGTGATTTTCCGCGTGCGAGACCATGGCAAGCAGATCTCCAGCGAAGACCTGCAATACCTCACCCAGCGTTTCTGGCGTAACGGCAACAGCGAAGGCTGTGGCCTGGGTTTGGCTATCGTCCAGGCGATTGTGCAGCGCTGCTCCTGCTCGTTGGCATTCGACAGCCAGCCCGATGGGCTGCGGGTTGACCTGGGCATGCCGCTGCGTCGCTGAACCGCTTTTTCACGTGCCAAATAATTACCGCCCGCCTGACATTCTAGCCTTCAGGATGGCGGTAATTTTTTGCGCTTGAACGGGCCGAATGATTCGGTCCGAAATGAAAAGGACGGCTCTTTTTATGTTGGTGATCGATACCAGTTTTCCTGCCAGGGATTTCAATGACCGCGACGGCGAAAGCGTGCGGCAGGTGATCCTGCATTACACCACCGGGCCCTTTGCCTCGGCCCTGCGCACCCTGACCCAGGGTGGAGTGAGCGCTCATTACCTGTTGCCCGACCCGGATGAGCCCAGTTACCGTGCTGCCGGTTATGAAGAGTTGCGCGTGTTCCGCCTGGTGGACGAGGGCAAGCGTGCCTGGCATGCGGGGGTGAGTCACTGGGAGGGGTGTGACAATCTCAACAGCGGGTCGATTGGCATTGAGATCGTCAACCTGGCGCGGGAGGACAAGGGCGTATTCAGTTTTCCGGCGTACCCCCAGGCTCAGGTCGATATGCTTATTGTCTTGATCCGCGACATCCTCGCACGCTATCCGCAGATTGCACCGACTGAGATTCTCGGTCACGCGGATGTGGCGTGTTGGCGTAAGAATGATCCGGGGCCGCGGTTCCCGTGGCATCGATTGCATGACGCGGGACTGGGGGCCTGGTTTGATGAGGCGACGCGCGCGATGTACCAGCGCCGGTTCAATGTCAGGCTGCCACCCGAGGTAGAAGTGGAGCGGGCTTTCCAGCGCTATGGGTATAAGCCGGCGCAGAATCGCCGGGCCTTCGAGCTGCGAACCCGGGCGTTCCAGATGCACTTTCGGGCCCAGGATTATCGCGGCGTCCTGGATGCACAGACCTGCGCGATCCTGTATGCGCTAAACGAAAAATACCGCGGAATTTGATTCAACCCCTGTTCAAATGTGGGAGGGGGCTTGCTCCCGATAGCGGTGGGTCAGTGAGCAAATACAGTGACTGACACTCCGCCATCGGGGGCAAGCCCCCTCCCACATTTGGCTCTTCATTCATCAGTTAACCAGCCCGTTCCCTAAATCCTCTTCTCGCTGATGCGTCTCCAGAACAGGAAATCCGTGCGCATGCCCTTGGGCCAGACGCCAACGGATTGGCAGTTTGGTCACCATCACCCGCGTATTGAGGGATCCAGAGATGTCAGTCGCTACCAGCCGTACCGAAGACGCCGCGGCGCCTGCGGAAACGCTCTATCAGTTCGACGAAAACCCGCTGCTGGCCCGCCAGCGCCAGCAGGAGTCCAACGCCCGCAGCTACCCGCGGCGCATCCCCCTGGCGCTCAAGCGCGCCAAAGGTATTTATGTGGAAGACGTCGAGGGGCGTCGCTTCATCGACTGTTTGGCCGGTGCCGGGACGCTGGCGCTGGGGCATAACCACCCGGTGGTGATCCAGGCCATCCGGCAAGTGCTGAGCGACGAACTGCCGCTGCACACCCTCGACTTGACTACGCCGGTCAAGGATCAGTTCGTGCAAGACCTGTTCGGCATGCTGCCCGCTGAATTGGCGCGGGAAGCGAAGATCCAGTTCTGCGGCCCCACTGGCACCGATGCGGTGGAAGCTGCATTGAAGCTGGTGCGCACCGCCACTGGGCGCAGCACTGTGCTGTCGTTCCAGGGCGGCTATCACGGCATGAGCCAGGGCGCCTTGAGCCTGATGGGCAGCCTGGCGCCGAAAAAACCCCTGGGTGCGTTGCTCGGCAATGGCGTGCAATTCCTGCCGTTCCCGTATGACTACCGTTGCCCGTTCGGCTTGGGCGGCGCGCAAGGTGTGCGGGTCAACCTGCATTACCTGGAAAACCTGCTCAACGATCCGGAGGCCGGCGTGTTGCTGCCGGCGGCGGTGATTGTTGAGGTGGTGCAGGGCGAGGGCGGTGTGATTCCCGCAGACCTCGATTGGTTGCGCGGGCTGCGGCGTATCACCGAGCAGGCCGGTGTGGCACTGATCGTCGATGAAATCCAGAGTGGCTTTGGACGCACCGGCAAGATGTTTGCCTTCGAACACGCCGGCATCATCCCGGACGTGGTGGTCATGTCCAAGGCCATTGGTGGCAGCCTGCCGTTGGCCGTAGTGGTGTATCGCGACTGGCTCGACACTTGGCTCCCGGGCGCCCATGCCGGAACGTTCCGGGGCAACCAGATGGCGATGGCGGCGGGCTCGGCGGTCATGCGCTATCTCAAGGAGCACGACCTGGCGGGCCATGCCGCCGCCATGGGTGAGTGCCTGGCGGAACACCTGCGCATCCTGCAGCGCGACTTCCCGCACTTGGGGGATATCCGTGGCCGCGGGCTGATGCTGGGGGTGGAGTTGGTGGACCCGACGGGCACGCCGGATGTCCAGGGCCACCCACCGGTGCATCGCCAGTTGGCGCCGCTGGTGCAGCGTGAGTGCCTCAAGCGCGGCCTGATCCTGGAGCTGGGTGGGCGCCATGGCAGCGTGGTGCGCTTCCTGCCGCCGTTGGTGATTACCGCCGGCGAAATCGACCAAGTGGCCGAGATCTTCGGGCGCGCCTTGGCGGCGGCGGTTGCCGGCGTCTAATTTTCCAGGCCCTTGATACGTTTCTACAGATATCAGTGCTGCGCGTGGTGCGCAGCCAGCCTTTGAGCGACGGAGAACAGCAATGACCTCAGTATTTGACCGCGATGACATCCTGTTTCAGGTAGTGGTCAACCACGAAGAGCAGTATTCGATCTGGCCCGACTACAAGGCCGTGCCCGAAGGCTGGCGCACTGTGGGCAAGAGCGGCATGAAGAAAGAGTGCCTGGCTTATATCGAGGAAGTGTGGACCGATATGCGCCCGCTGAGCCTGCGCCAGAAGATGGACAGCGCTGAGCTGGTCAACTGATTCACCACAATACCCTGTAGGAGCGAGCTTGCTCGCGAAGAACGCAAGAACGCCGCGGTCACCCTGAGTAAACGCGGCGCTCTGAAGTACTTCGCGAGCAAGCTCGCTCCTACAGGGGGGTGTGGGTGTACAGGTAATCCGTCGCCAGCGACGCCAGCGTCCTCACTCCCACCACCAACGCCGACTCGTCCACAAAGAACCCCGGGTTGTGATTCGGCGCCGCCTTGCTCATGTCCTGATCCCTCGGGGTCACCCCCAGGAACACGAACAATCCCGGCGCTTCCTTGGCATAAAACGAGAAGTCTTCCGCGCCTCCTACCAACGGGCCTTGCACCACGTCATCCCGGGCTGCCCAACGCAGGCTCGGCAGCATTTTCTCGGTCAGTGCCGGGTTGTTGATGGTGGGGTCGTACTTCTCGATGATCGTCACTTCGGCCTTGGCGCCGCCGCTTTCGGCAATTTTCTCTACGGTCTGGCGCACATCTGCATGCAGCTTCTGGCGAATGCCGTAGTCATAGGAGCGGATGGTGCCGGTCATCTCCAGCGACTCGGGGATGATGTTGTAGCGGGTGCCACCGTTGATGGTGCCGATGCTCACCACCGAGGGCGATGACGAAATATTGGTGCGGCGGCTGACCACGGTCTGCAAACCGACAATGGTTTGTGCGCCGACGGTGATCGGGTCGATGCCGTTCCAGGGCTGCCCCGCGTGGGTCTGTTTGCCGAGGATCTTGATGCGCAGGTCGTCGGAGCTGGCCAGGGTCGGGCCCGGGCGGTAGGCGATCTGCCCGGCCGGTACGCCGGCCCACACATGCAGGCCGAACACCGCATCCGGCTTCGGCGCTTTCATCACGCCTTCCTGCACCATCATCTTCGCGCCCCAGGTGTTCTTGCCGTCGGGGCTGAAGTCGCTCGGGCCTTCTTCGGCCGGCTGGAAATAGAACACCACGGTGCCGGGCAAACGCTCGCGCATGCCGGTAAGAATTTTCGCAGTGCTCAGCAGAATCGCGGTGTGGGCGTCGTGGCCGCAGGCGTGCATCACATCGACTTCCTTGCCCAGGTAGGTGCCCTTGGCCTTGGAGGCGAAGGGCAGGTCGGCGACTTCCTTGACCGGCAGCGCATCCATGTCGGCGCGCAGGGCCACGGTCGGGCCGGGCAGGGCGCCTTTCAAGACGGCGACGACGCCGGTTCGCGCCACGCCCGTCTTGACCTCAAGGCCCAGTTCGCGCAGCTGTTTGGCGACCAGCTCGGCGGTGCGGGTTTCGGCGTTGCCCAGCTCTGGATGGGCGTGGATATCGCGGCGGGTTTCGAGCAGGCTCGGTTCAAGGATCTTCGCCTGGGCGGCAATTTCCTCCCGGGCACTATCCTGACCACTGCTGGCGGCAATCACTGCGCTGCTGGCAACCCCGCAGAGCAAGCCGAACACCCATTGATGTGTCAAACCGTTCAAACGCATACAAACCTCTCCTTCTTTATTGTTCTGGTTCTTTCTCCTGCACCGTGCCGGCGGTGACCACCTGCACACTCAAGCGCGGTGTCGCCAGGTCGAGCCCGGCTTCATCCAGGTGGCGCTTGAGCGACAGGTTGAACGCCCGCGACACTTCCCACTGCTTGATCGGTGCGGTCTTGAAGCGTGCGCGCAGGATCGCACTGCCGGACTCGAAGCTTTCCACACCCTGGATCTCCAGCGGCGACCAGATATTACGGCGTTGCAGCGGGTCGTTGCGCATGGCATGCCCGACATCGCGCATCAGCTTGATCGCATCGTCGATTTCCATGTTGTAGGGGATCGCCACCCGGAAAATCGCGTAGCCGAACTCCCGGGAGTAGTTCTTGATGCTCTTGATTTCGCTGAACGGGATGGTGTGCACGATGCCGTCGATATCGCGCAGGCGCACGGTGCGGATGGTCAGGCCTTCCACCGTGCCGAGGTGGCCGCCGACGTCTACGTAGTCGTCGATGGCCAGGGAGTCCTCGATGATGATGAACAAGCCGGTGATCAAGTCGGCTACCAGCGACTGCGCACCAAAGCCGATGGCGATACCGATCACGCCCGCACCGGCCAGCAGTGGCGTGACGTTCATGCCCATGTTCGCCAGGGCCACAATGGCGGCGATGATGAAGATGGTCACGAACAGCACGTTGCGGATCAGCGGCATCATGGTTTGCGCACGCGCGTTGGCCAGGCCTTTGCGTGAGCGGGTCAGGGCGTGGTGGATCGCGGTGTCGCTGAGGATCCAGATCAGCCAGGCAAACAGCAAGGTGCCACCGAGGCCGAACAGCTTCACGGCTATTTCATGGCCGTCACCTTCGGTAAAGCGAATCATCGACAGGCCCCACACCCGCAGCCCCAACTCGATAAACACCAGCCACACCACCAGGTGCACCAGGGTGTAGACAAAGCCTTTGAGGCGCTCGGAGTACAGCGCATGGCGCTTGTGCCCGCGTTGCGGCTTGAGGGCGTGGCGGCGCACCAAGCCGTTGATCACCATGCACAACACCAGCAGCACCGTGCACAGCAGCGACTGGCGCAGGGCGGTGCTGGTGTCGCCGGCCGACAGGAAGGTGGCGAACAGTGAGATCCCCACCAACAGCAAGGCTGGGATGTACCAGAAGGTGCCGATGATCGACAGGGTATCGGTGAGGGCGCGGCGGGTCAGGCGGCGCGACAGCGGCTGGTTGCGGATCAGGTGCGCGATCGGCCGGCGGAAACGCAGGATAAATACGCCCGTGGACAGCGCCGCCATCACATTGGCCACAGTCGCGGCAGTGTGGGCCAGGTGTTGGCCGAGCGCCTCGACCAGGCGCGGGTCGCTCAGGGCTTCACCGAAGGCGGCAAAACTGCCGATCCACCACAACGGGCGGAACGCCTGATGGCGCAGGATATACAGGGCGCGGTGGCGGTGTGGGCCGTCGAGCACGGAGAAGGCAATCACGCAGATCGCCGAGAAACAGGTACCGATCACCAAGGCATAGGCCAGCACCATCGCCAGGGATTTACCCAGGGATGACGGCAGGGCGTAGCTGAGGTAAACCGTGATGACCAGGGCGATCAGCCAGGGCCCGAGCTTGCGCAGGGCAAAGCGCAGCATGTCCCAGGTCCGCGGGTGTTGCGGCAACTCCTCGGGCAAGCCGAAGCGCTCGCGTACCCGGTGGCTGAGCCAGATCAACGCGGCGGCCAGCAGACTCCACACCGCCAGGATCACGGCAAAGCCGAAGATGATCGGCAGCCACTCGTTGGCCGGCAGCATCAGTGCACCCAGTTCATCCTTGGCCAGGTCGACTTCATTCGACCAGCGCCCCAGCGGGCTGTCGGCGCCGGAAAACTGCTGTTCAAAGCCCGACAGCGTACTGCCGATCAACCCGAGCACGCCTTGTTCGGCGGCGGGCTGGGCCTTTTGCGTGGCGGCACGCAGTTTCTTCAGGTCGCTCAGCAATTGGGTGCGCTGCTGGTCATTCTCCAGGGTCTTGATCACCTCGTCCAGCGACTGCCCCAGTGGCACTTCGGCCTGGGGTTGGGTCTTGCTGGAGCTGCCCAGCATGCCGGGCAAGCCTACGGCTTGGGCGGACGTCAGCGGCAGCAGTGTGAGCAGGGCGATCAGCAGGTAGCAGGGCAGGGCAAACAAACGGGAGAACACGAGGCGGTCAACCTTGAAAACGACGAATTGACCGAGTGTACGAGGCCGCTATGCCCAATGCGAGCGCATTTATCATTCCGCCAGTTTGGCGAGAATCTTGTACACCACGGTACCCAGGATCAACAGCATGCCGATCCACATGCCGAACACGCCGAGGGGCTTGTCGCGAAAGTTGAAACCGACCGCGAGCATGATCATGCCGATCACGATGGGAATCAGCATGGCGTGGAAGGAGGACATTGAGATCATGGGAGCAATAGCCTTGTCACAGTGGAAGTTTTGACAAGTCTAGGCGCGATTGCAGGAAGTGCAGGTGATGCAAGTCAGTTTGGCAGTACACAGAACCCACTGTGGGAGGGGGCTTGCTCCCGATGGCGGAGCGTCAGTCACTGAATCTATTGGCTGACCCACTGCTATCGGGAGCAAGCCCCCTCCCACATTCGATCACATTTCGCCCATCAAATCAGGGCAGGTCGCGGCTCGCATAAAACGCACCCAGCACCTTCACCAGATGCGCCAGGTCATGGCTGCCGCACAGTTCACGAATGGAGTGCATGGCAAAGGTCGGCAAGCCGATATCCACGGTACGCACGCCCAGGTGGCTGGCGGTAATAGGCCCAATCGTCGAGCCGCAACCCATGTCGCTGCGGACTACAAAACTCTGCACCGGCACTTCCTCGGCCATGCACAAGTGGCGGAAGAACCCGGCGGTTTCGCTGTTGGTGGCGTAGCGCTGGTTGCTGTTGACCTTGATCACCGGGCCGGCGTTGAGTTTCGGGCCGTGGTTGGCGTCATGCTTCTCGGCGTAGTTGGGGTGCACGCCGTGGGCATTGTCGGCCGATACCAGCAGGGACTTCTGAATGGTGCGTACGAACTCATCACCTTCGGGCAGCAGGCGGCGCAGGGTCTGTTCCAGCATCGGGCCATCGGCGCCGCAGGCCGAGCAGGAGCCGACTTCTTCGTGGTCGTTGCACACCAGCACGCAGGTTTCGTCGGTCTCGCTGGTCAGCAAGGCTTGCAGGCCGGCGTAGCACGACAGCAGGTTGTCCAGGCGCGCACCGGCGATGAAGTCGCCATTGAGGCCGATGACCGCGGCACTTTGGGTGTCGTAGAAACTCAGCTCGTAGTCGAGCACCACATCAGCGTTCAACCCGTGCTCGCGGGCCAACTGCTCGGTGAGAACGGCACGGAAGTCCACGCGTTCGTCGCCGGCAAATTGCGCGAGGATCGGCGGCAGCTCGGTCTGGGCATTGATCGCCCAGCCTTGGTTGGCTTCACGGTTGAGGTGAATGGCCAGGTTGGGAATGATCGCGATGGGCAGTTTGAAGTCGATCAGCTGGCTTTCGACCTTGCCGTCACGGCGGAAGGTGACGCGGCCGGCCAGGGACAGGTCGCGGTCGAACCACGGTGCCAGCAGCGCGCCGCCATAGACTTCCACCCCTAACTGCCAGAAACCCTGGCGTTGCAGCTCAGGCTGGGGCTTGACCCGCAGGCATGGGCTGTCGGTGTGGGCGCCGACCAGGCGGATACCGCCCTGCAGCGGCGAGTGACGGCCGAGCTTGAAGGCGATGATCGAGGAATCGTTGCGGGTCACGTAATAGCGACCGTTGGCCTCGGTCGCCCAGGTGTCGCGCTCGTCGAGTCGCTGGTAACCGGCCGCTTCCAGGCGCTGGGCGAGGGCGGCAGTGGCATGAAAAGGAGTAGGGGAGGCCTTGAGGAAGTCGATCAGGCCTTGATTCAACGCTTCGCGCATAAATAGCTCCAGACAGCAATGCGCGGAGTTTACCGTATTGGTTTGACTCGGTGTCTAGAACTGACACAGAACTGAATGTGGGAGGGGGCTTGCTCCCGATTGCGGTGTGTCAGTGAGCAAATACAGTGACTGACACTCCGCCATCGGGGGCAAGCCCCCTCTCACATTTACCCGTGTTCGCAGCTTAAAAGGGGGCAGGGCACTCGAAGCGCAGGCGCTCGCCGCTTTGCGGATGGGTGAAGCTCAACATGCTTGCATGCAGGCACAGCCGCGGCCAGGCAGCCAACGCTTGTTCATGGGCATACAAGCCATCACCCAGCAATGGATGCCCGATGGACAGCATATGCACACGCAACTGATGCGAACGCCCAGTGATCGGCGTCAGTTCCACGCGGCACCAGTCGCCACAACGCTCCAGCACTTTCCAGAAGGTCAGGGCGTGCTTGCCGAACTCGTGGTCCACCACATGCCGTGGCTTGGTCGGCGGGTCGTAGCGCAGGGGCAGGTCGATGCTGCCGCTGTCCAGTTCCGGCTGGCCCCATGCCAGGGCGGTGTAGGCTTTTTCTGTTTCGCGGTCGTGAAACTGGCGGGACAGTTCGCGGTGGGTGTCGGCGTCGCGGGCCAGCAGGATGATCCCCGAGGTTTCCCAGTCAAGCCGATGGACGATACGGGCTTCGGGGTAACCGTTTTCCTGCAGGCGGGTAATCAGGCAATCCTTGTTGTCGTCGGCGCGACCCGGCACCGAGAGCAGCAGGGTCGGCTTGTTCACCACCAGGACGGCATCGTCCTGATGCAGGATATGGATATTGGACAGCGGCATTAAACAGCCTCGTAACAAACGCCAACGGCGGCTCGACCACCTGGCTCCCGAAGAGGGATCAAGGTGACCGAGCCGCCGTGGCGACCGCCCTTTCGATCAACGATCGGGCAGGGTGATATTGAGTTCCAGAATCGAGCAACTGCCGTCATTTTCCAGGGCGACATGCACGTCATCGTTACCGATATTGACGTACTTGCGGATCACCTCCACCAGTTCCTTCTGCAAGGCTGGCAGGTAGTCCGGCGTGCTGCGTTGGCCGCGTTCGTGCGCCACGATGATCTGTAGACGCTCTTTCGCTACCGACGCGGTACTTGGCTTTTTGTTGGCGCGAAAGAAGTCGAGAAATTTCATTGTTTAGTTGCCTCCAAAGATACGCTCGAAGAATCCCTTCTTCTTGACATCGAGGAAGCGGTGTTCCACGGTCTTGCCCAGCAAGCGATCCACGGCATCGCTGTACGCCTGGCCGGCGTCGCTCTGGTCGTCGAGGATCACTGGCACGCCCTGGTTGGATGCCTTGAGCACGGCCTGGGATTCCGGGATCACGCCCAGCAGGGTCACGGCGAGGATTTCCTTCACGTCTTCAACGCCGAGCATTTCGCCATTGCTGAC
This sequence comes from Pseudomonas sp. FBCC-B545, assembly GCF_059134095.1. Lineage (NCBI taxonomy): Bacteria > Pseudomonadati > Pseudomonadota > Gammaproteobacteria > Pseudomonadales > Pseudomonadaceae > Pseudomonas > Pseudomonas sp. FBCC-B545. The sequence goes on from NZ_CP101441.1 coordinate 1,925,763, forward strand.
GCGCTCAGGGTTGTAGCGGGTGAGCAGCAGGTGTTCCTTGATCGGGTCCTGGCCTTCTTCGGCGCGCTTGGACTTGCTGGCCAACAGGCCGAGCATGCGGTCCGAGTCACGTACCGAGGAGACTTCCGGGTTGGTCACCACGATGGCTTCATCGGCGAAGTACATCGCCAGGTGAGCACCGGTCTCGATACCGGCCGGGGAATCGCATACCACGTATTCGAAAGTTTCTTTCAGCTCGGCGAGGACCTTGCCCACGCCCTCCTTGGTCAGCGCATCCTTGTCACGGGTCTGGCTGGCGGCCAGCACGTACAGGTTTTCAAGGCGCTTATCCTTGATCAGGGCCTGTTGCAGGTTGGCTTCGCCGTTGACTACGTTGACGAAGTCGTACACCACGCGGCGTTCGCAGCCCATGATCAGGTCGAGGTTACGCAAACCGACGTCGAAGTCGACGATGACTGTCTTGTGGCCGCGCAGAGCGAGGCCGGTACCGATAGCGGCGCTGGTGGTGGTCTTACCCACACCACCCTTGCCGGATGTAACCACGAGAATCTTGGCCAAGGTGTTTCACCCCTAAGGAAAAAGGACTTTTCAGTCCCTGAAAAACATCTCTTGGAACTCGCTGCAGGCGGACAGCCTTTGTAGGAAAAAGATGCAGTTTCCGCAGGGAAACACCAACTTCCAAATATTCCTACACAAGTCTTGCCGGTTTCGCTTTGCTATCAGAGTCTAGAGATGCTTGGAAAATGCGGCAGTATCCGTTAAAGACGAATGATGTTCAACACATCGCCCGACAGGTTGACCTGCACCGAAGCCCCCCACAGCGGATCACGGCGCAAATCTTCTGAAACCTTGTACTGGCCTGCGATGGACACTAGCTCAGCGGTCAACTGCTGGCAAAAAATCCGGGCCTTGGTATCACCCTTGATGCCGGCGAGGGCGCGTCCGCGCATCGGGCCGTATACATGGATGTTGCCATCGGCAAGAAGTTCCGCCCCCGGGCTGACCGAGGAGATCACCACGAGGTCGCCACCCTGGGCGTAGATCTGCTGCCCGCCGCGTACGGGCGAGGTGATGATCTTTGTTGGCTTGATCGCAGGCTCGGGCGGTTTTTCCGGTTTTTTCTTCTCTTCACCGACCAATGGTTCGAGCGGACGCTCACGGGCGCCGGACGGTGGCAGTACTGGCAGTTCAATGGCGATGGCTGCGGCAATGTCTTCGATACGGCTGGCGCGAATCGCCAGGGTACGCAAGCCATGGGAGCGGCATACGCGCATCAGCCCGGGCAAATCAATCGCCCCTTGGCCGGCCGGGAGCTTGTCCAGGGCCAGCACCAGTGGGGCATTGTTGAAAAAGTTCGGCGCCAGTGCGACCTTGGCGGCCAGTTGGCGGTCCAGGGCATCGAGGTCGTTGCGGGCCAGTTCCAGCACGGTAATGGCGAGCATGCTGCCTTTCAGCTGGAACACGGGATCTTGGTCTAGCGGTTCGGTTTGGCTCATGGTCGGCGAAAGCGGCTTGTCACGAAAAGTGTCGAGACTTATAACGAGAACACTCACCCGCCGCAAGCCGAGTCGAACCGTTGTAGAATGCGCGGCCCTTGTCTTTACCGGAATCTGTAATGGATCGCCCGCGTTTTCGAGCTGTATTTCTTCACCCGCGTTTTTGGCTGCTGTGGCTGGGGCTCGGCCTGCTGTGGCTGGTCACCCAGTTACCGTACCGGGCGCTGTTGACCATTGGTCGCCTGCTGGGCGCGGGCATGTACCGCGTGGCCGGCGATCGCCGCCGTATCGCGGCGCGCAACCTTGAGCTGTGCTTCCCGGAAAAGTCCGCCAAGGAACGCAAACGCCTGCTCAAGGAAAATTTCGCCTCCACCGGCATCGCCTTCTTTGAGATGGCCATGAGCTGGTGGTGGCCCAAGCCGCGCCTGGCGCGCCTGGCCCATGTCGAAGGGCTGGAGCACCTCAAGCAGGCGCAGTTGGAAGGCAAGGGCGTGATCCTCATGGCCTTGCACTTCACCACCCTGGAAATCGGCGCGGCGCTGCTCGGGCAGAAACACACCATCGATGGCATGTACCGCGAGCACGGCAATCCGCTGTTCGACTTTATCCAGCGCCGTGGCCGCGAACGCCACAACCTCGATTCCCTGGCCGTGGAGCGCGACGACGTGCGCGGCATGCTCAAGCTGCTGCGCGCCGGCCGCGCCATCTGGTACGCACCGGATCAGGACTACGGCGCCAAACAAAGCATCTTCGTGCCGCTGTTCGGCATCCAGGCCGCCACTGTCACCGCTACCAGCAAGTTCGCACGCCTGGGCAAGGCGCTGGTTGTGCCGTTCACCCAGGAACGCCTGGCCGATGGCAGCGGTTACCGCTTGGTGATCCATCCGCCGTTGACCGACTTCCCCGGCGAAACCGACGAAGTCGACTGCCTGCGCATCAACCAATGGGTCGAAGCCTCGGTACGCGAATGCCCCGAGCAATACCTGTGGACCCACCGCCGCTTCAAGAGCCGACCGGCGGGTGAACCCAAGCTGTACGAAAAACGCCGCCGATAAGCGCTGGCTTTTCCCACATGGAGTGACGCAATGCGCCCAGTTGAACCGGTCACAGGCTTGATTCTTTCTGGCGGCGGGGCGCGAGCGGCGTATCAGGTGGGAGTATTGGCGGCGATTGCCGAGCTGCTGCCGCCAGGGGCGCCGAATCCTTTTCCGGTGATTGTCGGCACGTCGGCCGGTGCGATCAATGCGGTGAGCCTGGCCAGCGGGGCCACCGATTTCCGTGCGGCTATCCAACGATTGACGGCGTTCTGGCAGGGCTTTCGCAGTCACCAAGTGCTGCGCAGCGACTGGCCGGGGGTGATACGCCAGGCCAGTCGTTTCCTCATCCACAGCCTGTTGGGCCTGGGCGCACAGGTACCAGTGGCACTGCTCAACAGCTCGCCGCTGCGCGAATTATTGCAAGAACGCCTGAACCTGGACGGCATCGACGAAGCCATTCGCTGCAAGCATTTGCAGGCGGTGGCGGTCACGGCCTTCGGTTATGAATCCGGGCAAACGGTGACCTTCTATCAGGGCGGCGGCACCATCGATGCCTGGTTGCGCCATCGCCGGATCGGCGTGCCCACCCAACTGACGGTGGAGCACCTGCTGGCGAGTTCGGCGATTCCGCTGTTGTTTGCGCCGGTCAAGCTTGATCAGGAGTACTTCGGTGATGGCGCGGTGCGCCAGTCGGCGCCGATCAGCCCGGCCCTGCACCTGGGCGCCAGCCGCGTATTGGTGGTCGGCGTGAGCGGCAACCCACGGGGCAATGAACCTTCGATGCAACGCACCTACACCGGCCAGCAGCCGACGCTGGCGCAGATTGGCGGGCATATGCTCAACAGCACGTTCATCGACAGCCTGGAAAGCGATATCGAACTGCTGGAGCGCTTGAACCAGTTCAGCCGCGTCGTGCCTGCTGATGCAGCGGTACAGGGCCTGGCGCCGGTGGAAGTGCTGGTGATTGCGCCCAGCCAGCCGATCGATGAGATCGCTGCGCGGCATCGCCAGGAATTGCCGGCGGCGTTGCGTTTGTTCTTGCGTGGGCCGGGGGCGACCAAGACCAGTGGCGCGGGGGTATTAAGTTACTTGCTGTTCGAGGCGGGGTATTGCAGCGAATTGATCGAGTTGGGGCGCAAGGATGCGCTGGCCAAGCGCGAAGAAATCACTCGGTTCCTCGGCCTGACGCCGAACTGAAAATGTGGGAGGGGGCTTGCTCCCGATGGCGGCGATTCAGTCACAGATACTTTGAATGACACACCGCTATCGGGAGCAAGCCCCCTCCCACATTTTGTCCAGCAGTGTTTATTAGAAGTGGTACTTGACCAGGAAGCTCGCCGTGTCCTGGGTAGTCTTGAAGGCACCGCTGTCTTCGATCCCGTACTTGTTCTTCCAGTAGTCGTATTCAAAACCCACATACAACTGCTTGTCGCCCCAATGCAGCGCCTTGCCCAGGTCGTATTTGACCTGCGGGTTGAAGTGCAGGTTGGCGTGATAAGTGCCACGGGCGTTCTTGTCGTTATCCACCACCCAGTCCATGAAACCGTCGATCAACACATCGGAGTTGCCCACGGGAATGGTGTAGGACCACACCGGGGTGATCTGCCAGACACCATCACCCGGGCGGTTGCCTTCGGTCTGGCGCTGGTAGAAGTTCAACTGGAAGTAGTCGAAGCCAGGAATGTTCAAGTCGATGGCAGGACCGAGCAGGTAGGATTCGTTATCGCCTTCGCCGAACTCGTAGGTGAAGGCCAGCAACACATCCTTGATCGGGCCGAACGACAGGTCCTTGTCGAAAATCTTGCCGAATGACAACCGTGGGCTGAACTCGCCGTAGTAAGTATTGGGGCCGACGTTGCCGTCTTCCTTGCCGTTGTAAAAGATACGGTCCAGGAAGAAGAAGTTGTCGCCATACTTCCAGGCGTCAGCATGTTCGAAGGTGACGGTTTGTTGGATCTGCGGGTTGACGGTAAAGCTCTTGCCCCACAGGTAAGTCAGGCTGTTGTTCTGCCACTGCAACAAGTCGCCGGCTCCGGCTTGGCCAGCGGCCAGCAGGGATCCTGCCAGCATCAGGCCCTTGAACATAGGTTTCATTCGGTTGCTCCCGAGTTAAAGTTTTTTATGGTTTTCTAATCTGGCGCTCTGATGTGGCGCCTTTGGATTCGCTGAAAAAATCATCTGTTTGGTCAGCTTTTATGCTTACAGCAAAAGCCGCGCCAAGGCGGTTAAAAACCGTCGATTCAAGCGGGCGCGGAGAATACTGGCTCCCACGGCCGGGCTCAAGTGCGCCGTTACAGCGCACGCAGGACGGCCATGGAGCATGCTTCAGGTGTGGACGTGCTCAACGGCAACGCGCTCAGCGCCGCCCAGGATGTTGAACAGTATGTTCAGCGACAACGCGCTGAGGGTGGCCATAGCGATGCCACTATGGGTAATCGGACTCATCCATAGCGGCAATTGCGCGAAGAACTCCGGGCGTACCACGGGGATCAGGCCCATGCCGATGCTTACCGCTACCAGCAACTGGTTACGGCGATCAGCAATGTCGGCTTCCTGCAGGATCTTGATCCCGGTCGCCGCCACCATGCCGAACATGGCAATCGCCGCGCCACCGAGTACCGCCGGCGGGATCGACGCCACCAGGTAAGCGGCTTTGGGCAGCAGGCTCAGCACAATCAAGAAAGCGCCGGCCATGATGGTGACCGAGCGGCAGCGCACGCCGGTCATCTGTACCAGGCCGATATTCTGCGCGAAGGAGGAGTGGGTAAAGGTGTTGAAGAAACCGGCAAAGAACGACGCGCCGGCATCACACAGCAAGCCGCGACGCAGCATCTTCGGTGTGACCTCCTGATCGGTGATCTTGCCCAGGGCGAGGAACATGCCGGTGGACTCGACAAAGATGATCACCACCACCAGGCACATCGACAGGATCGGCGCCAACTCGAACCTGGGCATGCCAAAGTGCAGCGGCGTTACCACCTGCACCCACGGTGCCAGGGCCAGGCCGCTGAGGTCGACCATGCCGAGCAGGCCGCACAAGCCGTAGCCCAGCGCCATGCCGATCAACACCGAGATGTTGACCCAGAAGCCGCGCATGAAGCGGTTGATCAGCAGGATGGTGGCCAATACCAGGGCGGCAATCGCCAGGTAGATCGGTGAGCCGAACGTGGCGGCGGCACTGCCACCCCCGGCCCAGTTCACGGCCACGGGAAACAGCGAAAGGCCGATGGCGGTAATCACGGTGCCGGTCACCAACGGCGGGAAAAAGCGCACGACCTTGGACATGAACGGCGCGATGAGCATGCCGAAGAACCCGGCGGCGATGGTCGCGCCGAAGATGCCCTGCAAGCCGATACCGGGCATGCCGGCCATGGCGACCATGCTGCCGACGGCGGCAAAACTGGCGCCCATCATCACCGGCATGCGGATGCCCACCGGGCCGATACCGAACGATTGCACCATGGTGGCGATCCCGGCCACCAGCAGGTCGGCGTTGATCAGGAAGGCGATTTCTTCACGGCTCAAGCCCGCGGCCTGGCCGATGATCAGGGGCACGGCGACGGCGCCGCCGTACATCAGCAAGACGTGTTGCAGGCCAACCAGAATCAGTTGCAAGAGGGGCAGCCGCACCATGGCGGGCGCGGCAGGAATCTGCGGTTCGACTAACTCGGTCATGCAACACCTCGGATCTTTTTATTTTTGTGTTGTTTGCAAAGCAATTTTCAAAACACAGCAGAACCCCTGTGGGAGGGGGCTTGCTCCCGATAGCGGTGTTTCAGTCACTGATGCTTTGAATGACACACCGCAATCGGGAGCAAGCCCCCTCCCACATTGATCCTGTGTGAACCTGTCAGTTGGTGCGGGCTCCTTGGTTGATCCAAGTGCCGATCAGGTCTCTTTCCTGCTGGGTCATCTGGGTGATGTTGCCCAACGGCATGATCTGGCTGGCGACGGCCTGCGCTTGAATGCGTGCCGCCTGCTGCTGGATCTGTGCCGGCGTGTCGAACATCACCCCAGCCGGCGCGGTGCTGAACAACGGGCTGGTCGGCTTGGCCGAATGGCACACAGTGCAGCGTTGCTCGATCACGTGGTGCACCTGGCCGAAGTCGGTGGTGGCCTGGGCCGGTGCCGGTTCAGCGGCAGGCGCTGCGGGCTTCAAACCCCCGCCCAATGCCGTTTCCGGCAGTGGCTGGTATTCAATCGCCGCAGGCGCCTTGGCCACTTCCGGAGCCGGCTTGGGCCCGGTCACATACGCCAGGCTGATCATCGCCAACGCGCCCACCGGCAAGGTCCACGCGTACTTCTGGCTGTTGTGCCGGGTGTTGAAGTAGTGCCGTACCAACACTGCCGCCACCGCGATCCCGGCCAGGATCAGCCAGTTGTATTGGCTGCCATAGGTGCTCGGGAAGTGGTTGCTGATCATGATGAACAGCACCGGCAAGGTGAAGTAGTTGTTGTGCCGCGAACGCAGCAGGCCCTTGGCCGGCAGCGCTGGATCCGGCGTGCGGTTCTCGGCGATGGCCGCCACCAGTGCGCGTTGCGCCGGCATGATGATGCGGAATACGTTACCTACCATGATCGTGCCGATCACCGCGCCCACGTGCAGGTAGGCACCGCGGCCGCTGAACACCTTGCTGAAGCCGTAGGCCGCCGCAATCAACAGCACGAACAGGATCAAGCCGAGCAGGGCAGGGCGCTTGCCCAGGGCCGAGTCGCAGAGGAAGGAGTAGATGAACCAGCCGGCGAACAACGAGCCGATGCCCAGCAACACGCCTTCGGTGCCGCTGAGGCTGCTGCCGGGGGCGAGCAGGTACAGCGTCGGGTTCCAGTAGAACACCACGCACAGCAGCGCGACGCCCGACATCCAGGTGAAGTAGGCTTCCCATTTGAACCAGTGCAGGTTGTCCGGCATGGTCGGCGGGGCCAGTTTGTATTTTTCCAGGTGGTAGATACCGCCACCGTGGATCGCCCACAAGTCACCGGCCAGGCCGCTCTTGGGGTTGACGCGATTGAGGTTGTTTTCCAGCCAGACAAAGTAGAACGAAGCGCCGATCCAGGCGACGCCAGTGATCATGTGAACCCAGCGCACGCTCAGGTTCAGCCATTCCATCAAATGTGCTTCCACAGTCTTTACCTCTCGCCTGTCACCCTGTTGTCGGGTGATCCGGCCTTCTCTTATTGGTGGGGGGCGAGGATCAACCGCTCATCCTCTTTGAAAAAATGCTCATCGCAGTTATTGCCTGTGCCACTGCGATCAACCACCAGGAAGTCATCCCGCTTTTCGATCGTCAGCACCGGGTGGTGCCAGACGCCGCGATGGTAATTGATGCCCTGCCTGCCGTTGGTGACGAAGGCGCGGACCAAGCCTGATACAGGTGCATCGCCAAGTGGCGCGACCACGATCAGAAAGGGGTTGCCGAGCAGCGGAATAAAAGCCTGGCTGCCCAGCGGGTGTCTTTCCAGCATGCATACGGTCAGCGGCATGTCCTGCGCATCGGCGCGGAAGATGCTGATGATGGCGTGATCTTCAGGCTGGGCTGTTTCGACCGTAGCCAACTTGTGAAAGCGCATGGTCGACCCGTTGTTGATCATGAAGTGATCGCTGCCGTCGGTTTCGATAACGTCTCCGAAAGGGGCGAAGGCTTCTTTGGTCAGGGGTTCGATCATCAGTGTGCGCATGGCTGTCTTCTTAAGTTTCCGAATTTGATGTTGTCTGGTCTACCGCTATCGCGGGCAAGCCCGGCTCCCACATTTGACCGCGTACCCCTTTGGGAGCCGGGCTTGCCCGCGATTGGGTTCACCCTTATTTCGCTACCTTGCCCAAGACGCGCAGGCGACTCACACCGCCATCCGGGAACACATTCAAGCGGATATGGGTGATCGGCCCCAGCGCCTTGATCTGCTCGGCGAAGGTGTGTTCGGCGTGCATTTCCAGTTTCTGCGCCGGCAGCAGCTCGCGCCAGAACAGCGATTGGGTTTCGATCTGGCTGTCAGTGCCGCCCTTCACGAACGCGCCCTGGATCGAGCAGGTGTCCGGGTAGTTGCCCTTGAAGTGCAGGGTGTCGACGACGATCTTCTCGATCTCGCCCGGGTGACCCAACGCGACGATCACCCAGTCATTGCCAGGTGTACGACGGCGTGCGGTTTCCCAGCCGTCGCCCATGTTGATGCCACGGCCCGGGTTGAGGATGTTGCTCATGCGCCCGAAGTGTTCGTCAGAGCAGGCCAGGGCACGCCCGCCATTGAGCGCGGCAGCCAGGTCGACCTGTTCGTTGTCGCCCACCGAAGACCAGTCGCGGAACGGCACGCCATACACGCGCAGACGGGCTACGCCGCCATCCGGGTAGATGTTGAAGCGCAGGTGGCTGAACGCCTGGTCGTTGTTGATTTCGTGGTAGTGGTGGCTGTTACCTTGCAGCTCTACCGCCGACAGCACTTCCACCCACTGGGTGTTGGCATCCGGCTCGCCCGAGGCCAGGAAGCAGGCCTCCAGGGACGCCGATGGCGGGTAGTTGCCGGTGAAGAATGAAGTGTCGATGTCCACGCCCTTGATCGAGCCGGGCACGCCCAGGCGGATCACTGCGCTGTCGTAGCCTTCGAAGCGCTTGCGGCGTGATTCCCAGCCGTCCATCCACTTGCCGTTGTCATCGAAAACGCCCTCCTTCCACACGGCCGGGGTCGGCTGGAACAGGCGGTTGGCGTCGGCGAACCAGTCATCGGTCACCGAGATGATCTTGGTGCCCAGGCGGGCGTCGGCCAGGTTGACGAACTTCTCGAAAGGTACGGCGTAAGCTTTCATTCTTCTTGTCTGCCTTAGATAGAGTGGCTGGGGATGGTCGTTTAGAGGGTCAATAAACGGAACAACGCGATCTTGTTGATCTCGTCCAGCGCGCACTTGAACTCGGTGTCTGTCGAGTTGTGTATGCGCGTTTCGAACGCGGCGAGGATCTGGTGCCGGTTGCTGCCTTTTACCGCCATGATGAAGGGAAACTTGAACTTGGCCTTGTAGGCGTCGTTCAGCTCGGTGAAGCGAGAAAACTCTTCGGCCGTGCATTGGTGAATCCCCGCGCCAGCTTGCTCATCGGTGCTGGCTTGGGTCAGTTGGCCCTGGACGGCGGCTTTACCGGCCAGGTCCGGGTGAGCGTTGATCAATGCCAACTGGCGGGTGTGATCAGCACTCAACAGGATATCGCTCATGCGCTGGTGCAGGGTTTCGATCTGGTCGATCGAAGCATCCTGGCCCAGCTCGAAGGCCTTTTCGGCCACCCATGGCGAGTGTTCGTAGATATCGGCAAAGGCCTGGACGAAAGCTTCGCGGCTCAAGGTCGAAGGTTTCAAGGTCTGGAATGCAGTCATTTCGCCGCTCCCGTGCAGGGGTGGGTTTGCTGCCAATGGCGGGCAATGTCGACACGCCGGGTGAACCACACCTGTTCGTGGCTCTTGGCGTATTCGATAAAACGCTTCAAGGAGGCCAGGCGGGCAGGGCGACCGATCAGGCGGCAATGCAAGCCGATGGACAGCATCTTCGGTGCCTCGGCGCCTTCGGCATACAGCACGTCAAACGCGTCTTTGAGGTACTCGAAAAAATCATCGCCCTTGTTGAAACCCTGCACCTGGGTAAAGCGCATATCGTTGGTGTCCAGGGTGTACGGGATCACCAGGTGCGGCTTGCCGGTGGGGTTGTTGGGTTCCCAGTAGGGCAGGTCGTCGTCGTAGGTGTCGCAGTCATAGAGGAAGCCGCCTTCCTCCATCACCAGCCGCCGGGTGTTGGGGCCGGTGCGCCCGGTGTACCAACCCAGTGGGCGCTCGCCGGTCAGCTCGGTGAGGATGCGGATCGCTTCGAGCATATGCTCGCGTTCCTGGGCCTCGTCCATGTACTGGTAGTCGATCCAGCGATAGCCATGGCTGCAGATTTCGTGACCGGCATCGACCATCGCACGGATCACATCCGGGTGGCGTTGGGCGGCCATGGCCACGGCGAAGATGGTCAGCGGGATATCGAATTGCTTGAACAGCTTGAGGATGCGCCACACGCCGGCACGACTGCCGTATTCGTACAACGACTCCATGCTCATGTTGCGCTCGCCTTGCAGCGGCTGGGCCGAGACCATTTCCGAGAGGAAGGCTTCGGATTCTTTGTCGCCATGCAGGATATTGCGCTCGCCGCCTTCTTCGTAGTTGAGTACGAACGATAGCGCGATGCGTGCCTTGCCCGGCCAATGGGGGTGAGGAGGGTTACTGCCGTAACCGATCAGGTCGCGTGGGTAGTCAGCGCTCACTGCAGTCTTCCTTCTTGTTCGTCGAGGTGGCGATGAGTGATTGTATACAACTTATTCGCCACTTTGTAAGTGTGCATTTCTGCATTTTTTCTGAACGGTCGGTTTACAAGGGTTGCAAGAAACCTGCCTGACTGGTCAATTTAAACAAAATAACTCCGCTGTCTGCGTAGGTGCATAGAACTGTAGGAGCGAGCTTGCTTGGGAAAAGCTTTAAGTCACCGCGTTTCTCCTGAAGACCCGCGGTATCGTTGGCGTTTTTCGCTAGCAAGCTCGCTCCTACTGGGAGCAGGTCAAGAGACGCGATGAGTAGGTTGAATTTATTGTGTACAATTTTAGTGGAAAGTGTCTTAATCGCTCATCGCCGACTTTTTCACTGCCCTGAAAAAGTGCGGGTTTCTCTTCTACTGACTTCAGGAGGCGCGTAAACGCCATGGGACGTTTGACCACACACGTTTTGGACGCTGCGCACGGCTGCCCCGGCAGCGCGATCAAGGTCGAGCTGTACCGCGTCGAAGGCGCGCAGCTGGAACTGGTTGCCAGCGCCCTGACCAACAGCGACGGCCGTTGCGACGCGCCGCTGCTGCAAGGTGACGACTACCGCAGCGGTGTCTACCAGTTGCAATTCAGTGCCGGCGACTATTACCGCGCCCGTGGTGTGCAATTGCCCCAGCCCGCGTTTCTCGATGTGGTGGTGCTGCGCTTCGGCATCAGCGCCGAACAGGATCATTACCATGTGCCCCTGCTGATTTCGCCTTACAGCTACTCCACCTACCGCGGTAGCTAAGTCGTCGCCGCGCTTGCCCCCAAATGCTCTTCGTTGGTTTCGCCCGCGCACACTGCGGGCTTTTTTTTGCCCGCGGCTTGTGCGCCGCACGCCCAACTATGTAACGCACCCTGGGGGGGCGGGGTGCCTAGGCTCGGCTTTTTCTGTACGGGATAGCCCACCATGAGCACTGACACCACCTCCACCTGGGCCGATAAGCTCGACTTCGACGACCCGCACACTTCACCCGCAGACCGTGAGGAGGCGATGCGTACGTTGCTGACCCGTCGGCTCAACGCGGTCGCGCAACCCAGCCTGGAAATCAATCGGCTCCACGAAGCACAGGCCAGCGCCAGCGAAGCGGCCAAGACCCTCAGTGGCTTGCTCGGGCGCGCGCCCAGAGTACTGGGCATCATGCGCAGCGCGCTGCAGGAGGCGTTTGGCCTGGACCCGGACACCGTGCTGTTCACCGAACCGCGGCCACCGGCCCCGCCCCAGAAGGTCGACAGCCTGACCGAACGCGCACTGGCCTTGCTGATCCAGCCCCACGTGCCAATCAATATCAACCACTTCACCGCGCTGACTATCAAGGGCGATCCGGCCCGTACCTTGCCCTATACGGCCTGGGATGCGCTGGTGCGGGTCAAGGGGTTGGCCTTGCTCGGGCGCATCGAACAGGCGACCCGTGAGTACTGGCAACAGCTGGCCCATGGTTCGTGGTTGTCCCGTCGCAGGCGCTGGGCGCAATTGCGTACGTCAATGTTCGCAGCCAATGCGTTGCTGGCCCATCGCGTATACCAACTGTCCGACAGCGGCTTTGACATGCTGCGCAAATTGCTCGAAATACCCGACGCTGACCAGCGCCAGCGGGCCGGCGGCGAATGGGCGAATGTGCACGTGTGCAGGGTCATGTGGCCCGGCACCAACCAGCGCAGCGTGCCGGTTCCAGGGGCCTTGCATATCTATCGCGAGGGCGGTGAGGGGGATTCGCCACACGTGGTGTATCTGCCCGGCCTGTTTCGCCAGTTCTACGAGTTCGGTTCCTGGCACCAATTGGTGTGTGATCTGCCAATACTGGTCAATGGCCCGCTGAGTCGCGTGTTGTGGCAGTGCCTGCCGTTGCGGCGCTGGCATGAACTGTGTGAGGCGCCTGGCGTTACCCCTACGCCGTTCATCCCTCAGCGTGGGAGCCTGTTGCGTGACGACGCGCTGTTCGCCAGCGCCAGCGAGGTGCTGGACGGGCAATGGGATAACGAACTGGCGTGCGCCTTGTCGATCAACCACGCCGCGGTGGGCCTTCAGGGCGCGAACGCGTCCGCGGCTCCCGATGTGTGGCGCTTGCTCAAATTCATCGAGAAAGGGCGTCGGCGCCTGGTCGCCTTCCCGCGCTTGGGACATACCCTGCAGATTTTGCTGGAGTGGGATCGGCAGCGCCGCAGCGGCGAGATCGTGGCGGGGCACCTGGCGCCGGAACTTGCGTTGAAAACCCGCCAGGCGCAGCTCAAACGTTATGAAAAAGCCTTGATGGGCTTGCTCGATGCGACGGATGTGGGCAAGGACAGCGTGGCCTACGAGGATTTCCTCAGCCTTGAACGCCAATGGCAGGCCCAGGTAGCGGCGGCGCGCAAGTGGGCCCAGGGGCCGCTGGCCCGTGTGTTCGAAAAACAGCATTGGCAGGAGCAACCCGAGGGTTCGCGCAATCGTGCTTCCTTGCTGGGCGCGGCACAGCTGCAGGCTCTGCTGTACGAGGCGCAGATGCAGCAGCGCTTGAATCTGATCAGCGATGTGCACCTGGCGCATCTGGAAGCGGCGCTGAGTGAAGCCTGGCAGCCTGGGCAACAGGCCACGGATACCTGCGTGCTGCAAGTCGCGGTAGGCGGCGATGCCGCTACCTTGTACCCGCTGCTCGGCGCGGTGCTGGTGACCGGCAACGCGGCCCAGGCCGACCCCGGCGCCTCGTACCCGGTGCTGCTATATGTGGCCGGCCAGTACGGAGGGCTGGTAGCGTTTGACTCCCTGAATGCTTTTGCCGAGGCGCTTGACGCCAGCCTGAAAAGCCGCGATGGCTCTATGCTGTGGCGCTGTATCGGGCGGCACCAGCGGGAACAAGTGCGCACGGCGATCAGCGCGTTGCCCACGGAGGCCTCCCTGGTGGTGAGCTATGAAATGATCAAGCGTGCCTTGCTCAAGGACCTGTTCATCAAGCATCTGCAACATCACGTCGCGATGAACAAGCTGATTGATCAGGGAGAGCGGCTGTTCAGCGAGGTGAGTGACCGGCAGTTGAGCCGCCTGTTATTGGCCCAGGAATTGTTCGACGGCCTGCAGGTGCCGGCCAATGATGCACGAACCCTGGCCTTGGCCAACCTCAACCTGCTGCAGTCGGCAGCCATCCAGGCGAGCAAGCTGCCCGCCTGGATGGCCACGGCAACCCGCGCCCAACGCCAGCACTACAAGGGTCTGTGTCGCCGCTACCTGGCCAATGCCTGGGCGGTTGAACACAAACTGTGGCTGGAGTTGCCCGACCTGGAATCCTATGCCCGCCAGGCACTGATCGCCCGTTTGAGCCAAGACGGTTTGTACCCGCAATTGGATATCGATAAACCCCTGCTCGATATGCCCGATGATGTGAATTCCCAAATGTGTAGCTGGTCAAGCCAATGCGCGGTAGGGGACCGCAATGTAAAAATCACCGTCAGTCAGCAGCGCACCACCTTCAGCCTGCTGCAATTGGCGCTGCATAACCTTGATCCCAAGGCCCCCTGGACTCGCTGGCGCTTGAACCGTGCACGCTGGCTGGACTCGGCCTGGAAAGACCGACTGAGTGTGTCTTACCTGATCAAGACTCTTGCGTCCCTGGACGTGGGCGGGGAATACGACAAGCTGATCCAGCGTGCATTCTACCCGTCTGGATCGACCCAGGTGCCCGCCCCGGGCCTATCCCAGGCGTTGGTTTATCGGGCCTTACAGCAAAGGGCCCAGATGCAGGTGTACAGCGCCATTCGCCAAGGCTTGAGCGAACAGGCGCAACGTGTGTTCAGTCGCGTCATGGCGGCGCAGGTGGCGAGCGATCTGAAAGGTGATGGGCTGGATGTGCAATTGGGCTTGGTGCGTCTGGTGGGCCATACCCTGGAACATGACCGCCATATCGCCGGGATACTGGTCATGCAGGACAGCCTTTCCGGACTGTGCGTCGTGTACTGGCCCGCCGCTCTGGAAAGCCCACCCATCGCCGAGTACGCCAGCATGGCCCTGGCCGAGCAAGCCTTGAACAAGGTCGGTGCCTTGTCCTTGAACCTGAAAGCGTTGGCGCGCCAGGTGGCGCCCGGTTGGGAGGCCCAGGCCGTCGACAGCTATCCCGGGGAAGATCCGCAGGTGGAACCCCGCCGATTGTTTATACACCGGGTCTATGTACCGGCGGTTGCGCGTTTTGTCAGGCAGCTCGTCAGTTTTTTCACGGTGCGGCACAAGGTGCCAGCGGTAGACCAAGGCAGTGTCGAAGTACAAATCAGCGAGCAGATTGCGCTGGCGCCCGACGGTTGGCTGGCGACGGTGGCCACCTCCCAGGGCAACGCCAGGGCGCTGCTGGCCCACGCGCGGATGTTCGAGCTGCAACGCCGTGCCCAGGCCCAGTCCAATTCTTCCCTGGCATTAGAGGCGTATCGCGAGCAGCGCCTGGGCGAGCAGCACGCCGCGAGCATTCGTGGGCTGTTGTCATTCGTACCGGTGTTGGGCGTGGGTATCAGCTTGTATGAAATGCTGCTCGCGGCGCGGCGCTATCATTTCAGCGGCGATGCCCATGACGCCGTGGATGTAGCGTTCCTTACCCTGATGGCGTTTCTCGATGTGTTGTTGTCCTTTGGTCCTGCCCCCAAGGGCACGCGTGTTGCGCGGGCCTCCCTGTCGCATTTGCATCGTCACCATGGGTTCGCCAGTGGCGTACTCGCCGGCCTGAAAGTGTCGCCTGGCAAACCGCTCAGCCTGCTGAGCCATTTCAAATCCTTGAACAGTCTGGAGGGCGCCGTTGAGTTGAAGTGGCCGGAAGGCAAGGGGCGGTATGTGAAGAATGGCCAGCAGATGGTTACCGAGGGCCAAGAGGCCTACTCGGTGTATCAACGCAAGAATGAATCGGCGCTGCGCCTGAAAGTAACGCAGGGCGATGGACAAGATGAGTTGCTCTTGAACATCGACCAGCCCAGGGAATGGTTGCTGGGGGCCGATGCGCCGCAACCGGGACCCAGTTCGGGCGTGCTCAACCCGTGGCGCGGGCAGGCAGAGACGGTGCAGGACTGGCAACCACCGATTGTGCGTACTGCTACGCAAACCAGAATTGTGCAATCAAGCTCAACGGCTACCCATTGGCAAAATTGGCGCATCCCACCCGGGGAAGTGGGGCAAATATCGCGGTCTCCGTCTGCCGGGGTGTTTTACATTGATCCGGATGCCCGAGGTTTTCCCCACAATGTCATCCGAGTGGCACCTGCCAATACCCAACTGATGTATCCGGTGAGCAGCTATTACAGAATGCTCCCCGAGGGCAACCGGGCTCCGCTGCAGGGCATCCAGTTTATCCACAGGAACGAGCCGCTGGTTTCGTTGGCCCGCGCTGATATTGAGCGTTGGACGATTACGCAAACGCTTGAGCAGCCTGTTCCGGTAACCCATGTTCAAGCCAGTGAATGGCGGTTCCATGCCCCCCTGTTCGACAGGCCTTTGACGGACTATGTGGGCACGGCGTTCCCCACCATGACACCCCAAAGCCGGGAGTTCACCGTCGCAAGGTTGATTGAGTTATCAGGCCCAGAGCGCCCTGCAACGGCCACCCATCTGCTCAACCTGCGAGCGGCGATCGACGATTGGATACCCCAGCCCCCTGCGCGGCCTGGCCAGACGGATGACTTGCTGCGGATGTTGCGCCCTCACGACCTGGGCGAGGCGTACATACACATCGGTTTCGATGGTAAAGCGCCTGGTTTCACGCGCGTAGACTTCACTCCGCCTGTCCCTTTAGAGGCCAGGCTCCAGAGAGATAAGCACCTGGTTGCAGCTCGACAGGCTACGCAACGAGTGGCAATCCGCAGAGTACTCAATGATCAGGGTTTCACTGTACGGGAGCTCCCGGTAGGACGCGACGGGGCAGGTGTGATACCGGACTTGATCGCAACCCATCCCAATTCTCCAAACCGACTGTACTACGTGGCATATCAGTGGCTTGAGAAGGGGAGCATCAGGATGTTGAGCAAGTTCAAGGAGCGTTGGCTGCGCAAAAGTGCGACAGCAGACGCCGAGGTTAAACTTGCGCTGGAGGAAGGGCGCCTGGTTCCCATCATGTCCGGCATTCAATGGCCAGTCTTTGGACGGGTGCCTGCCAGTGTTTACTTCATCAAATTGACTACTGTCCCTTAAGCAGCGACGCCACACCGGCACCGCCGAACAGTGTGGCGCTCACCCGGTTGAACCAGCTTTGGCCCTTGCCGCTGCGCAGATACCGCGCGGCGCCATGGGCGCCCAGGCCGTAAGCCAGCTTGCACAGCAGGTCGAGCACGGCCCAGGTGGCAATCATGACCAGCAGCTGTGGAAAGAACGCTTGCTGACTGTTGAGAAATTGCGGCAGGAAGGCGGCAAAAAACAGGATGTCCTTGGGGTTGCTGGCACCCAACACAAAAGCCCGGCCAAACAGAGCGCCAAAGCGTGGCACTGCCGGCGCCTGCGGGGACTGCGCCACGTGGGCCGGTTGCCGCGCCTGCTGCCAGCTCTGCCAGGCAAGATAGAACAGGTACAGTGCGCCGACGATTTTCAACGCGCTGAACCACTGCTCCGACGCCAGCAACAGCGCGCCCAGGCCCAAGGCCGAGGCGCTCAGCAGGCAGATCGAGGCAAACACGCCGCCCAGAAACGCCGGGTATGAACGGCGCAGGCCGTAGTTGAGGCTGTTGCTGATCATCAGCAGCGACAGCGGGCCGGGGATCAGGATCACAATCAATGCAGCGCCGCTGAACAGCAGCCAGGTTTCCAGGGTCATTCACAGTCCTCCATTGGTGCAAAAGCCTCACCCGGAGGTGAGGCGATTTTTTCAGCTATTCCCGGCCTACAGGAAGATGAACTTGGCGATAAAGATCACGCACAGCACCCACAGGCTGACGGAAATCTCGCGGTACTTGCCGGTGCCAGCCTTGAGCGCCACATAAGTGATAAAGCCCAGGGCGATCCCATCGGCGACCGAGAACGTCAGCGGCATCATGATCGCGGTGACGATCGCCGGGATGCTGTCAGTGGCTTCATCCCAATTGATATGGGCCATGCTCGCCATCATCAGCATCGCGACGTAGATCAGCGCGCCGGCGGTGGCATAAGCTGGAATCATGCCAGCCAGCGGTGCGAAGAACATCGCCGCCACAAACAGCACGCCCACGGTCACCGCGGTCAAGCCGGTACGACCTCCTGCAGCAACACCCGCAGCACTTTCCACATAGCTGGTCACCGGCGGTACGCCGACCATGGCGCCAAACACGCTGGACGCACTGTCGGCTTTCAATGCGCGCGACAGGTTATCGATCTTGCCATCGGCATTCACCAGCCCGGCACGTTGGGCGACGCCCATCAGTGTACCGGCGGTATCAAACATGTGTACAAAAAGAAATGCAAATACCACGCTGATCATGCTGACATTGAATACACCTTTGATGTCCATCGCCATCCAGGTGGGTGCCAGGCTCGGTGGCGTGGAAAGAATGCCGTTGTAGTGCACCAGGCCCAGGCCCCAACCGGCCAGGGTCACGACGATGATGCTGATCAGGATCGCGCCGAATACCCGGTGGTAACTGAGAATGGCGATCAGCAGGAAACACACCGCCGCCAGCAGCGGTGCAGGTTCGTGCAGGGAGCCGAGCTTGATCAAGGTCGCTGGGCTGTCGACGATGATGCCCGCGGTTTTCAGACCGATCACCCCGAGGAACAAACCGACGCCTGCGCCCATGGCATGACGCAGACTCACCGGAATGCTATTAAGCAGCCATTCGCGCACCCGCGACAGTGTCAGGCCCATGAACAGCACGCCGGAAATGAACACCGCGCCCAGTGCGGTTTCCCAGGTGTAGCCCATAGTGCCGACGACGGTGTAGGTGAAAAACGCGTTCAAGCCCATCCCCGGCGCCAGGCCCACCGGCCAGTTGGCGTACAAGCCCATCAACAGGCAACCCAGGGCGGCGGCGATGCAAGTGGCGACAAATGCCGCGCCGTGATCTATACCCGCATCGGCCATGATGTTGGGGTTGACGAAGATGATGTAGGCCATGGTGATAAAGGTTGTGAGGCCGGCGATCAGCTCGGTCTTCACTGTGGTGCCATGCAAGCGCAGTTTGAACAGGCGTTCCAGCCAACCACCTTGCGGCGCGGCGAGGTCAAGCGTAGGGGCTTCGGTTTTGCGGCTATCCACAGCGAGTACTCCTCAAGCGTTTTATTGTTATGTCCAGCGCCGGTTACCTTAAGTGGGCACAGCGCTTTGAGGTACTGGCGGGTTTTGTTGACTGAAAGGTCAGGAACTCGCACGAAACGAATTATGCTTTTGTATACAAATAAAGCAAATAATGTTTTCGATTGTCTGGGCGAAAGAAGATGAAAGGCGGATTTTCATGAAGCAGGAGCAATTTATTCGGTCCGTTACCTTGAAACAATCCTTCGACACCCGCACCTTATCGGCGCAAGCATTCGGTCAGAGCGCACCAGTGGCATAAGGGGAGCCCCATGTACAAGGTTTATGGCGATTACAAGTCGGGCAACTGCTACAAGGTCAAATTGATGCTTAACCTGTTGGGCATCCCGTATCAATGGATCGATGTCGACATCCTCAACGGCGACACCGAGACTGCCGAATTCCTGGCCAAGAACCCCAATGGCAAGATCCCGGTGCTGGAGCTGGAAGACGGCACCTGCCTGTGGGAGTCCAATGCGATTCTTAACTTTCTCGCCGATGGCAGTGAGTTCCTGCCGTCCGAACCGCGCCTGCGCACCCAGGTATTGCAGTGGCAGTTTTTCGAGCAGTACAGCCATGAGCCGTATATCGCGGTGGCGCGGTTTATCCAGTTCTACCTGAACATGCCGGAAGATCGCCTTGAGGAATACAAGACCACCCACAAGGGCGGTTACAAGGCCTTGAGGGTCATGGAGCGCCAGCTGCAAGCCACGCCGTACTTGGTGGGTGAGCAGTATTCGATTGCCGATATTGCGCTGTATGCCTACACCCATGTGGCCCATGAAGGAGGCTTCGACCTGGCGCCTTACCCGGCGGTGCAGGCGTGGTTGCAGCGGGTGGCCAGGCATCCGAAGCATGTGACGATGGTGGATTAATCGCAGGCGCAAAGGTAGGAGGGCTTGCTCCTACTAGCGGCCTGACAGCGTACAGCTATCTGACTGATGCACCGCGATCCAAGTGTGGGAGGGGGCTTGCTCCCGATAGCGGTGGGTCAGTTAATAATTTATGACTGTTATTCCCCCATCGGGACATGGGGATCTACACAACTTCTGGTACGCCGCCGGCCCATGTGGGAGGGGGCTTGCCCCCGATGGCGGCCTCACAGCCGACCAGGATGTTCGGTTGGATCGCGTACATATCCATTGTTTAAGTGACGGCCGCTATTGGTTCCGCCCTTACGGCGGGTCACTTTTGAAAAGCGCGAAAGTAACCAAAGCAGAGCAAGATCAAGAGCGGCTCGCTTCGCATCGTGGTTACTGACGGTCGCATGTCAGAGTTGTGTAGATACCCATGCCCATCGGGAGCAAGCCCCCTCCCACAGTTAGATAGCGATAAGCTGCCAGGCAGCAAGCCCCCACATTCAGCGCAGCGGCGTATCAGATAATTCTTCATTGAGCAGTTCAAAGCAGCGTTGTGCTGCCGGACTCAACGTCATCCCACTGCGACTGATCAAGCCAATCTCTCGATTTACCCCGGGGTGCTTGATGTCGATCCGCTTCAATCCTTCCAGGCTGTCTGCCGCTGACTCCGGCAGCACGCTGATCCCCAATCCCTGGCGCACCAACGCCAATACCGTCGACATGTAGTTGGCCTCCATGCCCGCGTTCAGCTTCAACCGTGTTTGATCGAACAATGCGTCCACCTGTTCGCGCACACTGCTGTCGCGTCCGGTAAGGATGATCGGCTGGTCTGCCAGTTGTTCCAGGGTCAGTGATCGATAGCGAGTCAGCTCATGATTCTGCGGCACAAAAGCACACAAACGATCATTCAGCACCGGCACGAATTCCAGGCCGTGACTCAAGCGCGCACGTACCCCGACGCCAAAATCCACCTCGCCGTTGCGGACCTGGGCATGAATGCGATGGGCCACCAGATCATGCAGGCGCACCTCAATACCGGCGAAGCGTTCGCGAAACAGGCGCAAGGCCGGGGGCAGGGCGCCGGCGCATACCGAAGGCAGGGCGGCGATGGTCACCACGCCCCGGCGCAGGGCGGCCAGGTCGCGGGAGCCGGTGACGATGTTGTCCAGGTCCAGCAGCAGTTTTTCCATCGGCCCGCGGGCCTCATGGCCGGCAGCGGTAATACTCACGTGGCGCGGGCTACGGTCGAGCAGGGCGACGCCGAGCCAGTCTTCCAGTTGTTGCACCTGCACGGTCAGGGCCGACGGCGACAAATGCAGCTCGTTGGCGGCCTTGGTGAAACTGCCGGTGCGGGCAACGGCAAGGAAAGCCTGGATGTGCTGGATCGAGTTTTTCATTCTGTTTTTCCGAACGTGCTAGGCCGAATATTCCAATTTACAAAGACTAACCCGCTTCCAATACTCCAGGGAAAACAATAACCGGCCAACCAGGCCGCCCTGGAGTAACCCATGCTCGCAACCCTGGGTGTCATCACCATCCTCTGCCTGCTCGCTGCCGTCATGAGCAAACGCCTCTCACCGCTGGTGGCCCTGATCGCCTTGCCGATCATCGCCGCGCTGCTCGGTGGTTTCGGTCTGCAGACCAGTGCCTTCATCATTACCGGGATCAAGAACGTCGCCCCCGTGGTCGGCATGTTTGTGTTCGCAATCCTGTTTTTCGGGATCATGACCGACGCCGGCATGCTTGACCCCATCATTGATCGCATCCTGCGCACGGTAGGGACGCGTCCTACGCGCATTGTTGTTGGTACTGCCACCCTGGCTCTGCTGGTGCACCTGGACGGTTCCGGCGCAGTCACCTTTCTGGTGACCGTGCCGGCGATGCTGCCGTTGTATACGCGGCTGGGCATCGACAAGCGCATCCTCGCCTGCGTCTGCGCAATGGCGGCGGGGGTCAACTTTCTGCCCTGGACCGGGCCGGTACTACGCTCGTCGGCAGCCCTGCATGTGCCTGTCGCTGACTTGTTCCAGCCGTTGATCCCGGTGCAGATCGTCGGGCTGATCTTTGTCTTCGCTTGTGCCTGGTGGCTGGGCCATCGTGAAGAAAAACGCCTGGGCCTGGGCGCTGGTTCGACGGTGGATGCGGTACCGCAACGGGTGCTCAGTGATGAAGATATCAAGCTGCGCCGCCCTCGATTGTTCTGGCTCAACCTGATTTTGACCGTGCTGGTGATGGTGGTGATGATCGCCGGTTGGGTCGACCCGGTGGTGATGTTCATGCTCGGCACCGTGATCGCGCTGTGTATCAATTACCCCAACGTCGACGCCCAGCGTGCACGCATCGACGCCCATGCGAAAACCGCGCTGACGATGGCCAGTATCCTGCTCGCCGCCGGGGTGTTCACCGGCATCATGCAAGGCACCGGCATGCTCAAGGCCATCGCTGAAGTGGCGGTGGCGCAGATTCCGGCGGGTCACGGCAAGTTGATCCCGGCAGTGGTGGGCTTTTTATCCATGCCCCTGAGCATGTTGTTTGATCCCGATTCCTATTATTTCGGTGTGATGCCGGTGATCGCCGAAGTCGGCAAGGCCTTGGGCGTCGACCCACTGCAAGTGGCCCAGGCCTCGTTGCTGGGCGTGCACACCACTGGTTTCCCGGTCAGCCCGCTGACCCCTGCGACCTTCCTGTTGGTGGGCCTGTGCAAGATCGAACTGGCCGATCACCAGCGCTTCACCATCCCTTTCCTGTTTGCCGCGTCGGTGTTGATGACCCTGACGGCATTGCTCCTGGGAGTGATTTGAGATGAATACATTGCGTATCGGTTCCGGCGCCGGCTATTCCGGCGACCGTATAGAACCGGCTGTGGAACTGGCCGAACAGGGCGACCTGGATTACCTGGTGTTCGAATGCCTGGCCGAACGCACCATTGCCCTGGCGCAGCAGGTGCGTATCAGCGATCCGCAGGGCGGTTACGACCCGCTGCTGGGTGAGCGCATGCGCCGGGTCTTGCCCTTTGTCGGACGGCTTGCAGGGCGTCGCCGCTTGCGCGTGATCACCAATATGGGCGCGGCCAACCCGCTGGCGGCTGCCATTGAAGTACGGCGTATTGCCGCCGAACTCGGCCTTGGCCTCAAGGTGGTGGCCGTGGTGGGCGATGATGTACTGCATGCCTTGCCTGGCGAGCAGTTACTGGATAACGGCCAGACCGTCGGGTCCCTCGGCGAGCGGCTGATTTCCGCGAATGCCTACCTGGGTGTGGACGGCATTCTTGAGGCGCTGCGCGTCGACGCTGATGTGGTGATCACCGGGCGTGTGGCCGACCCTTCGTTGTTCCTGGCGCCGCAGATGTTTGAGTTCGGTTGGGCCTTTGATGACTGGCAACGCCTGGGCCGCGGCACCTTGGTCGGGCATTTGCTCGAATGCGCGGGCCAGGTCAGTGGCGGTTATTTTGCCGACCCGGGTTTCAAGGATGTGGATGACCTGGCGCGCCTGGGTTTTCCACTGGCTGAAGTCGATGCGGATGGCCAAGCCTTGATCACCAAAGTCGCAGGCTCCGGGGGGCGGGTCAGCCGGGCCACATGCGCCGAGCAATTGATCTACGAAGTGCATGACCCTGCCGCCTATTTGACCCCGGATGTGATCGCCGATTTTTCCCAGGTGGGGTTTGTCGAGGAGAACGTGGACCGGGTGCGTGTCCAGGGCGCTGATGGCCGAGCCCGGCCTGAACAGTTGAAGGTCAGCGTCGGTTATCTGGATGGCTGGATCGGTGAGGGGCAGATGTCCTACGGCGGTCCGGGTGCAATCGCACGGGCCCAACTGGCGCGAGACGTTGTACTCAAACGTCTGGAATTGATGGGCGTGAGGATGCAGGAGGTGCGCGCCGAGTTGATCGGCATGGACGCGCTGCACGGCCAGCGCAGCAGTGTTGAACCCTGGGAAGTACGTCTGCGGGTGGCGGCCCGTTGTGAGGACCGCAGTGAAGCCGTGCGCGTCGCCAATGAAGTGGAAACCCTCTATACCAACGGCCCTAGCGGTGGTGGAGGCGCGAGCAAGAACGTGCGCCAAGTGGTGGCGGTGGCGTCGTTGTTGTTGCCCCGTGAAGCGGTGAAACCGAGGATTGAAGAATGAAACTGCATACGCTGGCCCATTCCCGTACCGGGGATAAGGGCGACACGTCGAACATCTCGATCATTGCCTATCGCGCACAAGACTACCCGTTGCTGTGCGAACAGCTTACGGTGGAGCGCGTCACAGCGTTTTTCAAGGATTTGCTGGACCCGTTAGCGGCCCCCGTTCGGCGTTATGAATTGCCGAATGTGCAGGCGCTGAACTTCGTGTTGCCGGGGATCTTGCGTGGGGGCGTGACCCGCTCACTGGCCCTGGACGCCCACGGCAAGTGCCTGGGCTCGGCACTGCTGGATCTGGACCTGACAACACCGACCTGATTTCTGTAGGAGCGAGCTTGCTCGCGAAAAACGTCAACGATAACGCGTGCTTCCTGAGTAAACGCGGTGCCTATGAGTTTTTCGCGAGCAAGCTCGCTCCTACATTGACTGCAGCGTGCTTCAGACTGCAGCGAAGCGCTTGTCCAGGTAATCGATGATCACCTTGGAGTCGTACATCCAGGTGGCCTGGCCATTCTCTTCGATGCGCAGGCACGGCACCTTGATTTTGCCACCTTGCTCCAGCAGAGCCTGGCGGTCCTGCTCGTTGTTCTTCGCGTCTTTGAGGGCGACCGGCACGTTGAGGCGATGCAGAGTACGGCGGGTCTTGACGCAAAACGGGCAGGCGTGGAACTGATACAGCGTCAGGCTCTTGGCCGCTTCGTTCACGAGTGCCTGTTGTTCGGCGGGGCGCTGTTTTTTGCGTGGGCGGGTCAGGAAATCGCCTGCGATGATGATTTGGCCGAGGCCCACTCGAAGTGCTTTGACGAACATGGCTGTTACCTCTTGCCCATAACTGAGGGGGCGCAGCTTACCTGATTTCTGCAGGCGAAAAAAAACCGGCGATGAACGCCGGTTTTTTTACCACTCGCCCGTTACTTGATCAGGCTCAGGAATTCGCTGCGGGTAGCCGCGTTGTCGCGGAACTCACCGAGCATCACCGAGGTGATCATCGACGAATTCTGTTTCTCTACACCGCGCATCATCATGCACATGTGCTTGGCCTCGATCACCACGGCCACGCCCAGGGCGCCGGTCACTTCCAGCACGGCATCGGCGATCTGGCGGCTGAGGTTTTCCTGGATCTGCAGGCGGCGCGCATACATGTCGACGATCCGTGCGACCTTCGACAGGCCCAGCACTTTGCCGCTTGGGATATAGGCAACGTGAGCCTTGCCGATAAACGGCAGCAGATGGTGTTCGCACAACGAGTACAGCTCGATGTCCTTGACCAGCACCATTTCGCTGTTGTCGGAGCTGAACAAGGCACCGTTGGTGACTTCTTCGAGGGTCTGTGCATAACCGCGGCAGAGATACTGCATCGCCTTGGCGGCACGCTTTGGCGTGTCGAGCAGGCCCTCGCGGGAGACGTCCTCGCCGAGTTGGCCGAGAATCTCTGTGTAATTCTGTTCCAGGGACATGAAACTACCTGTGGGATTTTCGCAAAGTGCAAGGTTACGGTGGCGGACACATCGCTGCAAGCCTGACGATGGCACTTGTTACTCGTCGCGCCCTTCCAGCATGGTGCGCTTGAGCATCACATACACCGCGCCGGCACCGCCATGGCGGGGCTGGCAGGAGGTAAAGCCGAGCACCTGGGCATGCTGGCGCAGCCAGGTGTTGACGTGACTCTTGATCATCGGCCGCTTGCCGTCCAGCCGCACAGCCTTGCCGTGGGTGACGCGCACGCAGCGGATTTCGAACCGGGTGGCTTCGGCGAGGAAGGCCCACAGGGTTTCCCGGGCTTTTTCCACGTTCATGCCGTGCAGGTCGAGGCTGCCTTCGAACGGGATCTGGCCGGCCTTGAGCTTGCGTATCTGGCTTTCCTGCACGCCGTCGCGAGCCCACATCAGCTCATCTTCGGGGCCGACGTCGATAACGAACTGGTCTGACAGGCCATCCACCGTGGTGGCATCGGTGCGCACGGTCGCGGCCTGGCGCAGCTTGGCGATCTGCGCCCGGTCAGTCTTGGGTTTGCCGGTGTCGGCGCGGTCGTGCTTGATCGGCTTGACGCCGCGCAGCTCGTTCTTGAACAGGGAAAAATCGTCGTCTTGCATGTCAGCCTCCGCGAAGGGCGGGCAGTTTACCTAAATCGCGGCGGCCAGGGCGCAGCAAATGCTATCCAAGCGCCATCAGTCGTGCTTTTTCATCAGGTGCGAGGCGATATTCAACGACAACGGCTGGCGCATCCGCCGACGGCTGCGGCGCCACAGCCATACACCCAGCCATATTACGAGCAGGCCAATCACTAACAGGATCGCCGAGCCGCCGGGGCTGGCATTCAGTTCGCCCAGTGCCGGTGAATGCCCAAACAGGCCGGCGCCACCAGCGCCCGCCAACAGCACGCCTACTATGGCCAGCAACGCGGCAATGCCGGCTACCAGGCGCAGACGCCAGTTGCTCGGGCCCTTGGGGCGCAAGCGACGAGCATCAAAACCATCGGATATCTTCATTCCGACCTTTCCTCCAGGGTATCGGCCCTTCGACCGGAAGATACACAGGTTGTTCCAGTGCTCGAGGTAAAAGCGCCAAATGAGAGGGCTTTGCGGATGAGCGGCGCAGTCAATACGCCGCTCATTGGGGAGTGATCAGATCAGATCTTTGGTCAAGGCGAGGGTGGCGAAGTTGTCGGCCATGATCGCCATTTCGGTCTGCTGTACGTGCTCGGCACTCAGGATGCCGCCCTTGTAAGGCAGGTCGCGGGTGGCGCAGGCGTCTTCCACGAGGGTGCAGCGAAAGCCCAGGTTCTTGGCCGCACGCACGGTGGTACTGACACTGGAGTGGCTCATGAAGCCGCAGACGATCAGATCCAGAGAGCCAAGGTCCTGCAGGTGTTTTTCCAGGCCGGTGCCGTGGAAGGCGCTGGGCAGCAGCTTGCCGATAATGGTTTCGTCACCCTCAGGCTCCAGGCCCGGAATGAACTCGCCGCGCTCGCCCTGGGGGTCGAACAGGCCGCCGACGGTGCCCAGGTGGCGCACATGCACGATCGGGCGCCCGGCGTTGCGTGCCGCCGCCGACAGTTGCTTGATATGCTCGACAGCCGCGTCCATGCCCGAAAGGGCGAGTGGGCCGCTGAGGTATTCCTTCTGGGCGTCGATGATCACAAGGGTCGCATGATTGAGGTTGGCTGCTGCGTAACCGCGACCGCTGAGTTGAAACATCGTCTTTGGAACGGACATTCTGGGGGCTCCTGTGAGTGGGGCTTTTGCGACATTGTCCACTGGCTGAGCGCTTCTGTGAATCGCTACTATCGTAAGGTACGCCGTTGCTGGCGTGCAGCCATGTCAAGAGGTGGGCCTGTTTAACACAAAGCGGGCCAATTGGATGAAATCCGACGTACGGCGCCGGGGTTTTCGTACATCGTCGGTACAGGTGAAGGCTGTTAGAATCGCCAGTCGTTTTTTCCAGGAGTCTGCCCCCGTGATCACTTCCCGCCTGCGCACCTTGCGCGACCACATCCGTTGGGCTGTCAGCCGTTTCCATGGGGAAGACCTGTTTTTCGGCCATGGTACCGATAACGCCTGGGACGAAGCCCGGCAATTGGTGCTCGGCGCCTTGCACCTTCCGTGGGAAATTGCCGACAGCTACCTGGATTGCAACCTGGAAGAAGAGGAAATCTCCCATGTGCAGCGTTTGCTGCATCGCCGTATCCACGAGCGTGTGCCCACTGCCTACCTGTTGAAAGAGGCGTGGTTCTGCGGCCTGTCGTTTATCGTCGATGAGCGCGTGTTGATTCCGCGCTCACCGATTGGCGAACTGATTGAACACCGCTTCGAGCCATGGCTGGCCCAGCCGCCGGCACGCATCCTCGACCTGTGCACTGGCTCTGGTTGCATTGGCATTGCCTGTGCCTACGAGTTCCAGGACGCTGAAGTGGTGCTGGGTGACTTGTCTTTCGAAGCCCTGGAAGTGGCGAATCAGAATATCGAACGCCACGGCGTCGACGAGCGCGTCTATACCGTACAAGGCGATGGTTTCGACGGCCTGCCTGGCCAGCGTTTCGACCTGATCGTGTCCAACCCGCCCTACGTGGATGCCGAAGATTTCGCCGACATGCCAGATGAGTACCAGCACGAGCCGGAATTGGGCCTGGCCTGCGGTGACGACGGCCTGAACCTGGTGCGCCGGATGCTCGCCGAAGCGGCCGATCACCTGACCGAGAAGGGGTTGTTGATTGTCGAAGTGGGCAACAGCCAGGTGCACGTCGAAGCGCTGTACCCGGAAGTGGACTTCGCCTGGCTGGACTTCCAGCGCGGTGGGCATGGGGTGTTCATGTTGACGGCTGAGCAGTGTCGCCAACACCAGGCCATTTTCGCTGCCAGGGTTTAACCCAGGTTTAACTGAAGAAACTGGGCCAATGTGGGAGGGGGCTTGCTCCCGATGGGGGAGTGTCAGTAGGTGCATTGCTAACTGACACACCGCTATCGGGGGCAAGCCCCTTCTTATCAAACTTCAAGTAATCTACTGATTTTAAAGAGTTAAAATTTAGTCTTAACGCCGGATATTTTGGAGGCGGCCCAGGTTGCTGCACGACGGCGCCACGTCGACGATGTGACCGGGTTGTTGGGTTGTTGGGGCGAGTACATATCCGTTATTTAGGTTACGGCCACTATTGGTTCCGCTTTTACAGCGGGTCACTTTTGAAAAGAGCCCAAAAGTAACCAAAAGGCTCTTGCCCCACCACTCGGCACCTCGCCCAGGCTCGGTGTGCCCTCTCTCCGGCTTGAAACCGTGGGCCGCCGTCATGGGCCATCCTTGGCCCAGGACGGCTAACCCGGCGTCCTGCCGGGTTGCCCACGGCTTCAAGCCTGCGTTCGGCCAGCGTGGTTTAACGGGGCGCCTAAGATCAAAAGCAAGATCAAGAGCGACTCGCTGCGCATCGCAGATACGCTGGCGGCGCTTCTGCTTTTCTGTAGGAGCGAGCTTGCTCGCGAAAAACCTGAGAACGCCGCGTTCTTTCTGGTTTCCCGCGTCATCGTTAACGACCTTCGCGGGCAAGCCCGCTCCCACAGGGGTACGCGCAAGCTTCAACGATCAGGTCGGCTATAAGGCCGCCTCGCTGTGTTTTTGATCTTAGGCGCCCCGTTAAACCACGCTGGCCGGAATTCGACAGGGATTTGGGGGGTAAACCGGCAGGGATGCCGGTTTAGCCGCCCCGCGCCATGGATGGCGCGTGGCGGCGGCCCCCCAAATCAATGTCGGATTACGGGCACACCGAGCCTGGGCGAGGTGCCGAGTGGTGGGGCAAGAGCGTTTTGCTTACTTTGCCGCTTTTGCAAAGTGAGCCGCTGTAAGAGCGGAACCTATAGTGGCCGTTACCTAAACAACGGATATGTACCCAGGACGAAAACCAACATCCTCGGCTGTCAGGCCGCCACGGGAGCAAGCTCCCTGGTTTGCTGCGCGACAGCGTCACATCGAAGATGTGGTGGGGACTCCCACATTTGTAATTGCATTCCAGTCTGCTACCGGTGCGTGGCAATCCAGATCAACAAGCCCGCCTGAAACACCGTAAACGCCACCAGGCAGGTGATGGTAAAGCGCAGCCCGCTGTCTTCACGCTTGAACTTGGTGACCTTTTCCTCCTCCTTGCGCAGCTTCACTTCCTGTTCCAACAGGTTCTGCTCGGCCTGTTGCAGCATCTGCGCGGCTTCGAGAATCTCCACGAACTGCACCTTCTCGGTGTTCCAGCTGTCGAGCACGCCGCTGACCTTGCCCGGCTGTACATTGCCTTTGAGGTGCTGCACATCGGCATAGGCCACATCAAAGCCCTGGATACGCAGGAAATGATCGCGGCGCAGGCGCGTGGCTTCGTTGAGGGCGTCCTTGTTGGCCAGGTCCACGCCATCGACGCGGTAGTGTGACCACTTCTTCTTTGCCCATGCAGCTGCCTGGGCGACCAGGAAACGGCCGAGACCACGGTTGGCCGGTTCGATTTCCAAGCTGTTGCCTGGGCCAAAGTGCACGCGGTGTTTATCGTGATCGACCCAGATATCCAAGTGATTCTGCTCGCGACGCACCCGTTGACCTGGCAACTGAATGACCATGCGCAGCAAGCTGTGATGTTTGTCATGGCGCTCGGCATAGCCGAACTGCACGAAGCGCAACGGCCGGGCGCCGGTGGCGCGGTCGGTGGCCAGGGGTGCCAGGCGCAGCATCTTGAAATGTTCGGCGTGGACGTCCGCCCACGGAAGGGCCGGCGCCACGACGGCCTCGGGCCCAGTCGGGGTGTCGGCAGTCGATTCGGGTGTTGCTTCGGTGGTTGTCATGCGGCGCGATCCTGTCCAAGCCCGGCGAGCCGACAGTCTTTTTACTGTCGACCCAGGGCTTATCGGCCGTTTTTCCCAGGACTGGAGGCCAATAGTCGCTTAACGGGGTTGAAGTCCGTCGATAAAGCCGACGATGCGCTGGCCCAGCTCAGCGGCGAGGGGCAGTTTCGGGTCGTTGTAGGACGCCAGTTGCTGCTTCACGTTGTTGGGCACGATGCGCATCACGTGGTTCATGCCTTCGATCACCGTCAACTGCGCGTCGGGCTTGGCCTTCTTCAGTTGCCGGGCATCCGCTACACCAACCTGGATGTCGTTGGTGCCCTGGATGATCAACGCCGGCATGCTCAGCTTGGCGAACGCGGCCGAGGGGTCGGCGCGGAACAGGCTGATCAGGTAAGGCTGTACGCTCGGCCGGAAAATGCCCTCCAGCGGACGCGGCACATCGGCATCCACCTGGCCGGCCTTGAGGTGATCGAGGATTTGATTGCTGCGCAGCAGCAGGGCGGGGGGTAAGTGATCGGCCAGTTGCTGGCGAATCACCTGGTCCACCGGGCG
This sequence comes from Pseudomonas sp. FBCC-B545, assembly GCF_059134095.1. Lineage (NCBI taxonomy): Bacteria > Pseudomonadati > Pseudomonadota > Gammaproteobacteria > Pseudomonadales > Pseudomonadaceae > Pseudomonas > Pseudomonas sp. FBCC-B545. The sequence continues at coordinate 1,956,656 of NZ_CP101441.1, forward strand.
GGCGCTGCCGGACAAGGAAATGACCCCCGCCGGCGCCAGTTGCGGGGCGGCGAGTGCCGCCACCAGGGCGCCTTCGCTATGGCCCAGCACGATCAAAGGGCCCATGCGCGGGTCGGCCTTAAGCAACTTGCCCCAGGCCACGGCGTCGGACACGTAGGCGTCGAGCGTCAGGTTGCGCTCATCCGGCGTGGCCGCCAGGCTCGCGGCCACGCCGCGCTTGTCGTAGCGCACGCTGGCGATGTTGTGCCGGGCGAGTACCCAGGCCAGGCGCTTGAGGCTGTCATTGCGGGCGCCGTCGGCGCTGTTGCCATTGCGATCGGTGGGGCCGGAGCCGGCGATGATCAGCACCACCGGCACCGGTTTATCGGACTGCGGCAACAGCAACGAGCCAAATAGCTCGCCGCTGCCGGTGTCCAGGCTGATCGGGCGTTGCAGTACGACAGGGGAGGCGGCCTGGGCCACAGTGGTCAACAGGGTGAGGGTGAACAGTAAAACTCGCAGCATCATCGCGCCATCATCAGAGAGGTGCCGGTTGGACCAACGTCTACCGGTAAGGTTTCGAGGATGAACTAGTCGGTTAGCCTGCGTATACTGGCCGTCTTAAGTTATTACGGTTGACTTGATTCAACTGATTTCACGGAGCGCCCTGCATGTCCGGCAATACCTTCGGCAAATTGTTCACCGTCACCACCGCGGGCGAAAGCCATGGCCCGGCGTTGGTCGCCATTGTCGACGGCTGCCCGCCAGGCCTGGAGCTGAGCCTGGACGACCTGCAGCGTGACCTCAACCGCCGCAAGCCCGGCACCAGCCGCCACACCACCCAGCGCCAGGAACCGGACGAGGTCGAGATCCTCTCCGGGGTCTTCGAAGGCCGCACCACCGGCTGCGCCATTGGCCTGTTGATTCGCAACACCGACCAGAAGTCCAAGGACTACTCGGCGATCAAGGACCTGTTCCGCCCGTCCCACGCGGACTACACCTACCATCATAAATACGGCGAGCGCGACTACCGTGGCGGTGGCCGCAGCTCGGCGCGGGAAACTGCGATGCGCGTGGCTGCCGGTGCCATCGCCAAGAAATACCTGGCCACCCAGGGCATCGTCATCCGTGGCTACATGAGCCAGCTGGGCCCGATTGAAATCCCGTTCAAGAGTTGGGACAGCGTGCAAGACAACGCCTTCTTCTGCCCCGACCCGGACAAGGTGCCGGAACTGGAAGCCTACATGGACCAGTTGCGCCGCGACCAGGACTCCGTCGGCGCCAGGATCACCGTAGTGGCCGAAGGGGTGAAGCCGGGTCTGGGCGAGCCGATCTTCGACCGCCTCGACGCCGAGCTGGCCCACGCACTGATGAGCATCAACGCGGTGAAGGGTGTGGAAATCGGCGCCGGTTTTGCCTGCGTCGCCCAGCGCGGCACCGAACACCGCGATGAACTGACCCCGGAAGGTTTCCTCAGCAATAACGCGGGCGGTATCCTCGGCGGTATTTCCTCCGGTCAGCCGATCGTGGCGCACCTGGCGCTCAAGGCGACCTCGAGCATTACCACGCCGGGTCGTTCGATCGATGTACACGGCAACCCGGTGGACATGATCACCAAGGGCCGCCACGACCCGTGCGTCGGCATCCGAGCCACGCCGATTGCCGAGGCCATGATGGCCATCGTGCTGATGGACCACCTGCTGCGCAACCGTGGGCAAAATGCCGATGTACGCGTGAGTACGCCGGTACTGGGCCAGCTGTGACGTTCTGTGGCGAGGTGCGAGCTTGCTCGCGCTGGGCTGCGGCGCAGCCCCCCATACAATGACCCCACCGCTCCCGTACTGGCGCCTCTCCAGCTTCTACCTGTTCTACTTCGCCCTGCTGGGGGCGACGGCGCCGTTCCTGGCGCTGTACTTCGATCACCTGGGGTTCTCCAGCGCGCGCATCGGCGAGCTGGTGGCCATCCCCATGTTGATGCGCTGCGTGGCGCCGAACCTGTGGGGCTGGATCGGCGACTACACTGGCCGGCGCCTGGCTATCGTGCGGTTTGGCGCGGTGTGCACCCTGGCCAGTTTCTGCCTGATCTTCGTCAGCAAGACCTACGCCTGGCTGGCGATGGTCATGGCCCTGCACGCGTTTTTCTGGCACGCGGTGCTGCCGCAGTTTGAGGTCATCACCCTGGCTCACCTGCACAAGCAGACCTCGCGCTACAGCCAGGTCCGCCTGTGGGGCTCCATTGGTTTTATCCTCACCGTGGTGATCATGGGGCGTCTGTTCGACTGGCTGAGCCTGGATATCTACCCGGTGGTGGTCGTGGTGATCATGGCCGGCATCATTGGTGCCAGCCTGTGGGTGCCGAACGCGCAGCCCACCAGTCACGGCAAGCGCCTGGCCGGAGACGGTTTCCTCATGCAATTGCGTAGTCCCGGGGTGCTGGCGTTTTATGCCTGCGTGGCGCTGATGCAAATGAGCCATGGCCCGTACTACACCTTCCTCACCCTGCATCTGGAACACTTGGGCTACAGCCGTGGGGTGATCGGCCTGTTGTGGGCGCTGGGGGTGGTGGCGGAGGTGCTGATGTTCCTGGCCATGAGCCGCATCCTTGCGCGTTTTTCCGTGCGTCGGGTGCTATTGGCAAGTTTTCTGCTGGCGGCGTTGCGCTGGCTGCTGCTGGGTTCATTCGCCGAGTTTTTCTGGGTGCTGCTCCTGGCGCAGCTGCTGCATGCCGCCACGTTCGGCAGCTTTCACGCGGCGGCAATTGCCTTTGTGCAACGCAGTTTCGGTGACCGCCAGCAAGGCCAGGGCCAGGCGCTGTACGCGGCATTGGCCGGCACGGGCGGCGCCCTTGGTGCCCTGTATTCCGGCTATAGCTGGAACCTGTTGGGGCCGACCCTGACGTTCAGTATCGCCAGCGCCGCGGCCCTGGCTGCCGCCATTATCATTGGCCTTCGATTGCAAGAGCCGAACCAAGGAACCGTGCAATGAGTTATGTAGCCGTCTACCCCATCGCCACCGCGGATACTCCGAACAAGGTGCTCACCCATGTCGCTGACATCCAGTCGACCCTGGCCGAGCACGGCGTTCGCTTTGAGCGCTGGCAGCCCAGCCCGGTCGAGAAGGGCGCCAGTGAGGCTGAAATGATCGAGGCTTACCGGGCGCAGATCGATGCCCTTGGGTACGCCGCCGTGGAAGTGATTCGCGTAGAGAATGATCATCCACAGAAAGATGAGTTGCGCACCCAGGGCCTGGCCGAACGAACCTACAGTGAAGACCACGTACGCTTCTTCGTCGCCGGCCAGGGGCTGTTCACTCTCCATGTAGACGATTATGTATACGGCGTGCGCTGTGAGAAACATGACCTGCTGATCATCCCGGCAGGTTTACCCCACTGGTTCGATATGGGCGAGAACCCGCACTGTGTGACGCTGCGCTTGTTCAACACCGCTCACGGCCGGGTGCCAAAACTCACCGGCGACGATATAGCGGTTCGTTTTCCGGAATTGGACGACTAAGCATAAAAAATTGAATATTCAACCCAGGCAAGTTGGAATTTGCTGTGGGAAGAAACTTAATTAGTTGTAGGGCGAAGCTGTTTATTCTGTGCTTTACGCTTTCACTCCATTCGTTATGTAACTCTCTGTTCCGCGTCAATGTTTAAGCCATCTGTCAATAGGAGGAATCCGAAAGGTGGCAGCGCATCAGCAGATATCAAAGGAGAGAGCAATGAATGGCCCAGAGCAGACATATCGCCCGTTGGTGATCGTACCCACGGCTGTCAGGAAACGTCTGAGCTTGTCTGGCAAGCCCCTGACGCCGACGGAACTGGAAATCCTGCGGTGGGCCTCAGAGGGCAAGACCGTCTGGGAGATCAGCCAGATTCGCGCCACCTCCGAAGCCACAGTGAAATTCCATCTGCGCAATATCTACGGCAAGCTGGATGTCACCAACCGTGTACAGGCGATGAATGAAGCCTCCCGCCAGGGCTTGTGTTGAAGGCATAAAAAAGGGCCGCGAAGCCTAAAAGCGTCGCGGCCCTTTTCACGTCGATGGCTTAAGCCGAATGGTAAGTCGGCAGCGCAAACCGGTTCTGGCTTTGCAGCATCGAAATCTGTGGCAGCTCACTGGCTTGTTCGGCCAGGTCGCGGCGAATGGCGCTGATCACCCAGGTCAGTTGATCAGCGGTGTGCAGCTGCTGGTAAGAGATCGAACGCTTGACCTGCTTACCTTCGCTGTTGCGCAGGGTCAACAGGATGCCGCCGTCTGGACGTGGTTGGGTGGTGACGTCGTAGTTGGAGAATACTGAAGCGAATTTATCTTGGATCAGGCTCATGTCTATCAGCTCCGTTGGCTCAAGTTGGCAAGCATGGAGTGATAGGTGCAGTGATTGTGCCAGTATTGCTTGTCTCAAAAAAACGTTACAAATCAGCTAGTTATAAATTTTTGCAGTTTTCATTTTCGTGCATTTTGCATGAAGGCCCATCGTGCATCCTGCATTTTGCGTTATCGGGTCGAGCATTTTTCACACTGGGCCGTCGGCCCTTCACACTATTGACCACGATTTTTCCCAGAAAATTCCATCGCCAATGGCCGCCGTTGCCTGGGATACAAAACTTTTCAAATCCTGCGTGTACAGCCAAAGAATGGCTGACGTATTTTCCTGCGAGCCATTCGGCGAATTCCCATGGGGCCGTCGATGTTTCTGGACCAGACCAAGAATAAGAAAAAGGGACGTTCCGCCATGAGTCATCCGCAAAACGACCTCATCACCTGGAGCATGATGCTTCGCAAGGTGCCTGCTATCGTACGAGCGCTGCCGCGAGTGGTTCGCGGTATGCGCGCTGCCAATGTCACTGACCCCAGGCAACCCTGCGGCTTGGGCTGGCATTTCGAGCAAGCCACGCTGCGCAACCCAGATGGCAACGCCTTGCTTTATGCGGACAGCGCGATCAGCTATCGCGACGCCAATCAGCATGCCAATCGCATCGCCCACTACCTGCTGGCCCAAGGCATTCGCAAGGGGGACGTGGTGGCGCTGTTTATCGAGAACCGCCCCGAGTTGCTGTTGAGCGTGTTGGCCGTGGCCAAGCTGGGGGGCATCTGCGCCATGCTCAACACCTCGCAAACCCATGCGCCGCTGGAGCACAGCCTGACGTTGGTCAGTCCGGCAGCCATCGTGGTAGGCGCGGAGCTGTTGAGCGCCTATGCGGCGGTGCGCGATCAGATCGGGATCCCGGCCGAGCGGACCTGGCTCGTCGCGGATCAACCCGGCAGCGCGACGCCCGCAGGCTACATCGACCTGATGGCCGCCAGCGTCGACGGCCCGGTAGACAACCCGGCGAGCTCCGCGCAGGTTTTCTTCAACGACCCCTGCTTCTATATCTACACGTCCGGCACTACCGGCTTGCCCAAGGCCGGCATCATGAAGCACGGGCGCTGGACCAAGACCGCCGTGAGCTTCGGCAGCATCGCACTGGACATGGGCCCGCAGGACGTTCTCTATTGCACCTTGCCGCTGTACCACGCCACCGGCCTGTGTGTGTGCTGGGGCTCGGCGATTATTGGCGCGTCCGGCTTCGCCATCCGGCGCAAATTCAGTGCCAGCCAGTTCTGGGACGATGCGCGCAGGTTCAACGCGACCACCCTTGGCTACGTCGGCGAGTTGTGCCGCTACTTGCTCGACCAGCCGCCCAGCGAACAGGATCGCGATAACCGTGTGACCAAGATGGTTGGCAATGGCTTGCGCCCCGGTGTGTGGGCAACGTTCAAGCAGCGTTATGGGGTCGAGCATATCTGCGAACTGTATGCCGCCAGCGACGGCAATATCGGCTTCACCAATGTGCTGAATTTCGACAACACCATCGGCTTTTGCCTGCAGCATTGGGCGCTGGTGGATTACGCCCATGACACGGGTGAGCCGCTGCGTGGCAGCAACGGATTCATGCACAAGGTAGCCACCGGCGGCCAGGGCCTGTTGCTGGCGCGAATCGATGAGAAATCGCCTTTCGATGGCTATACCGACCCCGCAAAGAATCGCAAGGTGGTGCTGACCGACGTGTTCGAAAAGGGCGACCGCTATTTCAACACCGGCGACCTGGTGCGTAGCATTGGCTTTGGCCACGCGCAATTTGTCGATCGCCTGGGCGATACCTATCGCTGGAAGGGCGAAAACGTCTCGACCACCGAAGTGGAAAACGTCCTGCTGCAACACCCGCAGATCGCCGAGGTGGTGGCCTACGGTGTCGAGATCGAAAACACCAATGGTCGTGCAGGCATGGTCGCCATCACCCCCAGCGAATCCCTGGCCGCCCTGGACATGCGCCAATTGTTGCAATTCGCCCACGGGCAGTTGCCGCATTATGCGGTGCCGCTGTTCCTGCGTATCAAGGTAAAGATGGAAACCACCGGCACCTTCAAGTACCAGAAAGTGAAGCTCAAGGAGGAGGCGTTCGACCCGGACAAGGTCGGCAATGATCCGGTCTACGCCTGGTTGCCAGGTACGGACAGCTACGTGCCCGTCACCGGGCAGTTGTTGGCGCAGATCCAGGGCGGGCAGTTGCGTTATTGATTCTGGCTATGGCGGCTTTTGACAAAAAAGCCATGACACTGGGGAACTCCCTCGCGACACTGAGCGCCTTATTCAATTACATAAGCCGCCTCAGCAAGGAGCCCCCATGTCAGACCAGCCCAAACAAATGACCGAAGACGAAGCTGCCGAGTTTGCCGAGCAGGTCTTCGACGTTGCCCGCCGCGGTGACGCCGCCATGCTCGCGGCGTTGTTGGCAAAGGGCTTGCCGGCCAACTTTCGTAATCACAATGGCGATACCTTATTGATGCTCGCGGCCTACCACGGCCACCCCGAGGCGGTAAAAGTACTGCTGGAACACCAGGCCGACCCCTTGATCGCCAACGACAAGAACCAGTTGCCGATTGCCGGCGCGGCGTTCAAAGGCAACCTGCCGGTGGTGCAGGCGCTGATCGACGGCGGCACACCGGTTGAGGCGGCGTCGTCGGACGGGCGTACGGCCTTGATGATGGCGGCGATGTTCAATCGCGTTGAAATGGTGGATTACCTGCTCAGTAAGGGCGCAAACCCCAAGGCCACCGATGCACAGGGTGCCACTGCGCTGGCGGCGGCAAAGACCATGGGCGCGGTGGATACGGCGGCGCAGTTGCAGAAACTGGTGTAGGCTACGCGCCCTCCAAAACCCGCCCGCCATAGGATCGCCCATGAAAACCGCCCTCGTCGAACTCATCAGCAAAATCAGCGCCGGCGTCATGGGCGACGATGAGGTCGTGCGTATCGCCGAAGAAGCGGCCCAGGCCTACGCGGACCCGGCGGCGTTCCTGGCGGCCAACCCGGATATCAACTACGACGACAGCTTCCCGATCCCGCTGGGTGAATGGGTGGTGGTCGGTAGCTTGCCGGACACGGTGTTGTTCCAGGCCGATACCTATGTCGACCTGTTTGCCCAGATCGTCGCGTCGTTCGGCCCGGGCGTGGCGTTCAACCTCAAGCCCAAGCAATTGGCCAAGACCGAAGACCTGACTGCGCTGAACCGTATCCAGATCCAGATGAGTGCCCTGAGCCCGGAAGACGGCGGTTATGTGCTGATGAACTTCAGCCAGTTGCTGGACGACGAGATCCAGGCGGTACTGGTATTTGGCAACGACCTGCCACGGGTGCTGGAGTTGTGCGCCGAAGTCGGCATCAAGGCCGAGCCATCCCTGGAAGCCTTGAAGATTGCCGTACACGTCTGAAAATAAAACGGAACCCCCGCCAGGCCTGGCTATCCTACAAGGGCATGCCCTCACTTAGGAGCGACACCATGGGTTCCACTTTTAATGGCCTGATTGGCCTGATCATCCTCGCGCTGGATATCTGGGCGATCATCAACGTGTTCAAAAGCGGCGCGAGCACGGGCGCCAAGGTGCTGTGGATCTTGTTGATCCTGTTGTTGCCGGTACTGGGCCTGATCATCTGGGCGATTGCCGGGCCACGCGGTAACGTGCGGATCTGAAGCCGCCGTAGAGGCGGTGCAGCGCGGCTGGGTCTACGGTGCGTCTGATGCACCGCAGGCGCAGCCGCGTAGCTGGTCACGCTGCCTGTGACAATCGAGCCAGCGCTCTGCGGAAGCCATCCACCTTGTTCGCATCCCCGCGGGTCCTGTGGGTAATAACGCCATAGGCGTAAGGAAGCAGCCCCTCCAGCCAGTCTCGAGGGCGTGCCTCGACGCTATCGTCCAGGGTCGCGACGACCCAGTCCGGCAACCATGACATATCGCGATCAGAGAAGTTGACCTCACCTGCGATCAGCAATGCCAGAGTGGTGCGCAGCGATGATGGGTCTTTCAGCAGGCGCTCCTGCAGTGCCAGGCAAGCTTGCGGGTGATCCAGCAGCTCAAGCAGATCGCCGGGTTTGTCCAGCACCAACGGCGGCACAAGCAGTGCGGACAAGGCCGGTAACGCACCCACCCAACGTTTATGCACCTCCCGATCAATCCCTGCGAAGTCCAGTGCTGGCGATACATCCGGCGTGTCTTGGATAACCGTTGGCGTCAGGTAGCGCAGGCGAAGGCCCATGAGGTCCATGAACAGCTGGTCACTGACACACAACGACCCCACGGCTGCAGTGGTGGAGGGCGGTGGGCCGATGATGAACGTCGCATTGCGTCGGTGGGGCAGGTGGTGAATGTCGCCCCAGCTGTCATTCAGGCGCTTGGCCAGCCAGGCCTGCGGCGTAGAACCTATGAACGGCTCAAGGTTCATGGGCACGCCAAAACCGTTGAATACCACATGACCGCGAGGGTTCAGGCGGCTTTTGAGCCGTTGGTGAAAACCCTGATCAAACACGATCGGGGCGTAACCCTCCTCGGTGTAGAGATCGACGATGATCACATCGAACCGCTCGGAGGTCGCGCCCAGGAAGTGCGCGGCATCGTCGACCACACTGTCAAAGCGCAGATGCGCTGCCAGTCGGTTGCGGTTTTCCAGGCTTCGCACGGCGGCGGTCTCGTCCAGGTCGACGGCCAACAGGCGGGTCACCCGGGTACTGGCTGCGATGGGCGCCAGCGCCACGCCATCCGAAAGCCCCAGCATCAACACCGAGATGCCCGCCTTCGATGGGTCGCCCAGGAAGCCGATGCAACCCATGTCGTCATAATATTGGCCGCAGAAGATCTGTTCATGGCGAGCGGGTTCAAGCCGGTCCTTGAGGTCTGGCGTGGTCAAAGGCAACTCCATTTGCAAGTGGTGGGTGATGACGAGACGCGTCAGCGCGCGAACGCTGCCGGGTATTTGTCCAGGTAGGCATCGCTCAGTTGCGTGTCCTGGGTGCGCATGAACGTTTTGAAGTCGGGTACCAAAAACACCAGCAACGACAACAGCAGCACCATGAGGCCCAGCAGGGTGATGGTCAGCGCGACGCCCAGATGGGCGATCAGGCCGGTCATCGCGAAACTGCCCAAGGGGCTGGCTGCGGCAGAGAGAAACGCCACCGTGGCAAAGATCCGGTTGCGATGGAGTTTGGGGGTTGCCAGTAACCTCACGGCCGAGGTGGGGATGTTGATCAGCATCAGGCCGACGCCCCCGCAGAAAAAGGCCGCCGGCACCAGCAACGACGAAGACACGGTGCCGACCACCACCAGGTTTAACCCCAGTAACGCAAAGCCTGCGGATACACACAGGTCGCGGGGGAGGTGATCGGATAACCAGCCGATGATTTTGTAGCTGCCTGCCAGAATCCCCAGTCCGAAACATGAGTCCAGAAGACCGATGTAAGTGACCGGATAGTGGATGACGTCTTTTACGTAGAGTGGCAGCAGGATGGTGAAAAAGGGAAACAAGGCAAAGTTGATCAGCATCGCGACAATGGCCAGGTAAAACTCGACCTTCACGCCATACACCACCTTGAAGCCGGAGTAGATCATGCGCCAGCCGCTGGTGGAGGGGGCATTGTCGCTGTGGCTGGTGGCACCGACGGAGTTAGGTATGGTCGCTATCAGCGCCCCGGCGAAGAGAATCGCAACGAAATCGGCGGCAAACGCAAATGTGATCCCGAACCCATAGATCAACCCACTGGCCATGACGGGCCCCAGCAGGATCGAAAAGGACGACATCACACTTTTGGTGCGAAAGGCCAGGGAGACTTTATCGTCGTGCGCAAATAAAGGAATGATCGAGGCCTGGAGCGGATCACGTACGCCGACAATCGCGCTGCTGACCATCATCAGCGCGCCCACCGTCCAGGGGTTGAAAGACCCCGTGGCAGACAGTACCACCATCAACAAGGCAGTCAGTAAGCTGAGCCAGGAAGCCAGCTTGATGATCAGGATCTTGTTGTACTTGTCCCCCAACCACCCCAGCAGGGGTTTGGCTAATACCTCGGCTGCGATGGAGCAGGCAATCATATTGGCAAAATAAAGTGCAGACCCGGTTTCCTGCAACGCCCACCAGGCCACCGCCAGTTGATTGCAGCGGCCCCCCAGCACCATCAACAAAAAGCTGAATTGCACTTTCAGCAGACGTCGGTCGATGCCGGGAAAACCCCAGGTGATGCCTGAAGAATTTGCACTCATTGAGGGACCTTTGATCCGGAGGGAATAACTGCGCAATCAGCGGCGTTCACGGCGCGACCAGCGTGGCGTTGTCAGGAAAAGTCGTCAGGTAGCGCTCGATGCCGCCCTCAAGGCTGAAGAGCTCCGCGTGTGGGTGGATGCTGCGAACCGCCAGCAGGGCGGCCTTGCTCCTGACCCCGGATTTGCAATAGAAGACGATACGGCGGGTGGTATCCAGTTCTTGCCGGCGATCGAGTATGTCTTTGAGCGGAATCAAGCGGCCGCCCAGCGAAGCGTGCAGGTGTTCATGGCTGTCGCGTACGTCGACCAGTTGAAAGGGCGCTTGTGACTCGAGCCAATCATGCAATTTGTCGGGCGACAGCCAATCGCTGTCACGCCATGCAGGCGTGGTGGAAGCCCCCAGGGCGGGTGCGGGAAGGCGGTTCCGGTTTTTATGGACGCTCAACAGGTGGAAGGTGTTGTCCAGGCAGTCGATGGACAACAATTTGCCGCTCAATGGCTCCCCGGCCTGGAGGATGAGTTTGAGCACTTCGTTGGCTTGAAAGCAGCCGAGCAGGCCAGGTATGACGCCCAGCACGCCGGCTTGCGCACAGTTTTGCGTCAAGTGTGGAGGCGGTGGGGTTTCGAACAGATCGCGAAAGCACGGCCCCCGCTCCTGGGTGGCTTGGTGGTAGTGATTAAATACCGACACCTGGCCTTCGAACTGACTGATCGAGGCATAGACCATCGGTTTCTCACCGGCGACACAGGCATCGCTTATGAGGTATTTGGTGTCGAAGTTATCCGTGGCGTCGACGATGATGTCGTAGCTCGCCAGCAGCGACAGCACATTGTCCGGGTTCAGCGTGGTGGCAAAGGTATCGACGACGATGTCCGGGTTCAACTGGTTGACGCGCCGCTTGGCGGCCGACACTTTCAGTTCGCCCACATCGGCCACCCCATAGAGAATCTGTCGATGCAGGTTGCTCAGGTCGACGATGTCGTTATCAACGATGCCGAGCGTGCCGACCCCGGCGCCTGCCAGGTACAAGAGCACCGGGCAGCCCAGCCCTCCGGCGCCGACCACCAGCACCTTGCTTTCTTTGAGGCGTTGCTGGCCCTGGGCACCGACTTCACTGAGGATTATCTGGCGGGCATAACGGGAGGTGTCCGTCTTCAGGTCGCACTGCATGTCAGCCACCTGCCACGGCGTTGATCAGAATCAACTGCGCATTACTGTCCAGGACGCGGCCGCGGTCTTGCGCACTCATTACCGGAACCCCGTTGACGAACAAGCCCACGAACGGCAGTGGGTGAAGGTCCTCGGAGAACACCGGGCCAATCAGCGCGGGAAACCGCGCGGTCAGGTTGCCCAGTACATCATTGACACACAAACCCTCGGCCTCGTGGGTTTTATGTTGGTCGGTGTAAAGCAGGAACTGGCGGGGAAAGTGTACGACTGCCATGGGTCATCCTTGAGCGTTGTCAGTGGTCAGTTCACTGGAGAACGTATCCAGCCTGGAGGTGATCAGCTTGCCGATTTCAGACAGTTCGGCGGATGCCTGGAGCGTGGCCAGGCTCTGCAGGAAATACTGGTGCAGAAAATCCAGCCGTTCGGGACGCGCCCGCTCGGAGCCGCTCGCCACCAGGCGCTGGTGATAGTTCACGGCGCTGACCGCGAACAGGCAAGCCAGCAGGACACCTCGAGGGTTCTTGCCGCCGGTGCCCGATGGCAGCACGTAGTCGTTCGCGCTGTCCTTGAGCTGGAAGTCGTAAATCTCGGCGATCATGCTGCACCAGATATGCGACAGCTCATGCACGAGCAGTTCCTCAAGATCGGTGATGCTGGTGAACGCGTCTTCACCCAGGAACATCTGTTGCGGCAGCACCGGATTGGTCAGGCTGACCTGGTGCGTCAGCAACTTATAGATATTCACTGGCAGATCGAACAGTTTGCTCCAGTGCGGCAGCAAGGCTTTAAGGTTGCTCCTGGCTTCGGCCAGCATGAACTGCTCGGCGTTACCCAGCGCTTGATGGGGTGGGAACTCAGGCGCGCCTTCGACGTGCTGGTGATACAGGGCGGTGGCAAAATCAGGTTGCAGATAAGTGGCTAACGGTAACTCGCTGCCGGCGATATTCCTGCGTACAACGGCGACGAGGGTTAGAAGTTTGGTGCTGTTGAAGTGTGGATTTACAAACGGCAAGCCGTTTATTTCACACAGTATCTCTGATGGCGACATTCTGTTTTACCGTCTTCGTCCATGGTTTCAGTTTGAGAAAATCGATCAAGTCCAGGCTTTTTATTCTGTAGGCCGAAAAGTTGGCCAGGGCACTGTCTATGGTGGGTTCCGCGACAGGCAGTGCCATCAAGGCGTCTTTCAGACAACTGAGCGTGCGATGTCCGTACCACATGTTTTTCAGGTAGTGCAGGGTTTGCTGTGCGTGGGCTGGCGTGATGATTTGCTCCGCCGTCCAGTGCTTCAAAAACTGCCGGATATGGATAAGCGGCTCGCTGAGCGAAAGGTAAGGTGCTTGTGCCTGGTGCACCAATGTCACTTCGTCGTCGGACATGTCCGGGTCGCTGGCGAATTGCCGATAGACTTCGCCAAAGCCGGTCATTCCCAACCTGTCCATTTCACAGGCGCGAATGGCCCCCATGGAAGACAGGCCCCAAATGCGCCAACCGGCGTTCAGGGCCGTCAGGATCTCGGCATGCCCGACAGCAGGGTGTGCATGGAAAACGCCATCGACAATCGCAAGATCCGAAGGCGGCGATTGCGCAACCAGGCGTTCTATGTCGCCGCGTTTGACGGGAGGGCATACCACCAGGTCGTCGCTGCACAGCAGTCGGCTGTCGATGCCTTGCAGGGAAGGGCCCGCAAATAGCATGCAGGGTTCAAGCGCTTTGTTTGACATACGTAAGTAACCTCGGACCGACCCTTTTCAACCCGGGTTCAAAGGCTTCAAGCCCCGGAATCATGATTCTGACCACCGTGATGTCGTCCGTGGCCTTGCTAAGCACAACCCTCAGCACGCTACTCAGGCCGATGGCCTGCAACCGCTCGATAAGCAACGTCCAGGCCGATTCGATGGTGGGGATCGCGGCTTCCTGGCAGTTGATGGCGGAGTAATCGATCATCTGTTCACGGGAGGTCGCCACGTTACGCAAGCGTGAGATCGCTTCAAGCTCCACGGAGCGGCCTTTCTTCTCAAAGTATTTGACCCGCTCAATGATGTCGTCCCGGCCTCCGTGGATGTGACTCAGACGGCTTTGGGCCGCTTCGCAGATTGCCCGGATCAAGGCGATTTCCTTGATCGGATGCAGCCCTGAGCCAGTCGCCACAGAGATAGGGGCCTGGGGGGACTCTTCCATGATGAACGCCTGGAAGTAGGCCAGTCCAAAGCAGTTCTCGGTGTAACGGACCGACAGGCTCAGGCCCGCGTCATTGACCTTGCTGATCAGGGCAGCGATCTCTGCGCTGTATTGGTCCAGATGGACGAGGCAGGAACGGTCACGCAGGTGATTAAAGGCCTGGACATCGCGCTCCATCAGCTCGCACACCGCATGCACCGAGGCTTCCACCAAGTCATTGCCGGAGGCCAGGCCACTGGAGCTTTCCCCAAAGAGTTGTTGCCCTGGGTTCTCGGGGTAGGGAATGAACACTAGTTCGGCGGGTGCAAGAACCTTTTTCTCGCGCAATACGTCTTCGACTTCGACGGCCATGATGAGCGCGTCGGCATTGGCAGAGAAGCCATACAGCATGCAGAACTGATTGAACGCTATGCGGCCCTCATGGCTGTCGATGAGTTGCCGGGGAGTGGTCTGCACCAGTGTCAGTTGGGCTGTATTGTATTGCGCAAGGCTGAATTCGATAGCCTCCATGTACGCGCCTATCTTGGCTTCGGCTGGCCTGAGGCCTTTGCCTGCATTGACGCACAGCGAGCCCTTGAGGGCATCGGGTCGGATACTGGCAAACACTGGGATACCGATACGGTCCAGCCAGGTTGTGTCGGTTACACGAGTAATGCCCAGGCGTGGGGCAAGGTCGTTGGTGATGATGGTTAATGTTTCTTCGGCACTGCGACGACGAAGGCTCGAACTAAGCCTTTGCATAAGTTGTTACCTTGGCGTGATGAAAGTTAAACAAGCACACACTGGAAACGGGAGGGAATGACTTCCCTCCCGTTTTTTCAGGCTGCGATTTTCACTTCTTCAGCCAGGGCCAGCGTCAACACGTTGTTGTTCGACTGGTGTGCAACAAAGCCAGCATGCATCAGGCTTTCATCGTTCAGAATGACGGAAAACTTCTCCGCGGTTTCCGAATCCAGTTCCAGTTCAAAGGTTGCATTGTTAACGAGAGCGTCCATTTTGTTTTTCCTATCCATAGCATTGCGTTTAAGGATGTGTGTTGCGCAACGGCTATGAAACTTGCAGGCGGGAGAGCGGGTGTCAAGACAATACAATTATTTTCAATTCTGCCTTTTTGCCATGAAAGGACTGAATAGTTAATTGAAAATATAGGCTGATAGGCGCGTCTGCGTTTCATGCAAAAGGAGCCGAAGTCTAATGCAGCAGCAGGTTTGCGCCGTCGCGCGCAACGGCGATGCGTAGTTTGGTGTATGACTTGGCTTCGGTGATTGGGTGCGTGTCCAGTCGGTTTCATGACCCCCATAATGGGGACGACTGCCTTCGGCAAATTACCGGTGCGATTGGCGGATACACCGCGCAAAAGTGATGGCGTAAGAATGGCATCTGCGATGCGTCACCCGTACCGATCATTTTTTTCAGCTGCGTGGACTAAGAATGACCGGGCAATTCGTATTTTGTGTATCGAGATATTCGCTGCACAGAATTTTCACATTCCATCCAAGACAATTCGCCGGCTTTAATCGCCTGGCAAGGCTCTATTCCTGGGACTTCTAAAGACCCTGCCACGTTGCACGTTCAGTAATTAATAGCCTTGCCGGCCTTGATCGGGCACCATTTGTGCCGCCGCGTTAACCGCCTACCCCAGCCAGCCTGGGCGAGGGACGGACGCCACTGCCTTATTTCGCAACTTAAACTTCCAATGGGTCCTAAAACGACATGGCAAACCCGGACGCCCTGAATCAGCAGCGAGCTGCAAATCGCCTGCTGCAACCGACCGTCAAATCCCATCTGGCTTACACGCTGCTGTGCGCACTGGTCATGATGGTGATGTTCTCCCTGCTGCGCCTGGCGTTGCTGGTCTACAACCGCGAGATGATCCTGGATACGCCGGCCTCGACGTTCCTGGAAGCGTTCGCCAACGGCCTGCGCCTGGACATCCGCCTGGTCATGTACCTGCTGATTCCGCTGTTGTTGGCGCTGTTCAGTGTGCGGGCCATGGCGGCGCGCGGGTTCTTCCGCTTGTGGCTGACCGTTGCGTCGAGCATCGCCTTGTTCCTGGGCCTGATGGAGATGGACTTCTACCGCGAATTCCACCAGCGCCTCAACGGTCTGGTCTTCCAGTATGTGAAGGAAGACCCGAAAACCGTGATGAGCATGCTCTGGTACGGGTTCCCGGTGGTGCGTTACCTGCTGGCCTGGGCCGTGGGCACGCTGATCCTGAGCATGGCCTTCAAGGGCGCCGACCGCGCAACGCGCCCACGCGGCCCGTTCAGCGGCGGCACTATCAGTACGCGCCAGGTGGCACCGTGGTACAGCCGCATCGCGGTGTTCGTGGTCTGCCTGCTGGTCGCCGTGGTCGCCATCCGGGGCACCCTGCGTCAGGGCCCGCCGTTGCGCTGGGGTGACGTCTACACCACCGATTCCAACTTCGCCAACCAGCTGGGCCTCAATGGCACCCTGTCGCTGATCGCTGCGGCGAAGTCGCGCTTCTCCGAAGATCGCTCCAATATCTGGAAAGCCACCCTGGAACAGCCATTGGCCACCCAGACCGTGCGTGACATGCTGGTGTTACCGCAGGAAAAACTGGTGGATACCGACACCGCCGCCGTGCGCCGTGACTTCACGCCACCGGCCGAGAAGACCCTGCCGATCAAGAACGTCGTGGTGATCCTGATGGAAAGCTTCGCCGGTCACTCGGTGGGTGCGTTGGGACGTCCGGGCAATATCACCCCGTACTTCGACAAGCTGACCAAGGAAGGCTTGTTGTTCGACCGCTTCTTCTCCAACGGTACCCACACCCACCAGGGTATGTTCGC
Source organism: Pseudomonas sp. FBCC-B545 (assembly GCF_059134095.1). NCBI lineage: Bacteria > Pseudomonadati > Pseudomonadota > Gammaproteobacteria > Pseudomonadales > Pseudomonadaceae > Pseudomonas > Pseudomonas sp. FBCC-B545. Next base: position 1,973,374 of record NZ_CP101441.1, read on the forward strand.
CACCATGGCCTGCTTCCCGAACCTGCCGGGTTTCGAATACCTGATGCAGACCCCGGAAGGCAGCCACAAGCTGTCGGGCCTGCCGCAGTTACTCAGCGCCCGTGATTTCGACGATGTGTATGTCTACAACGGCGATTTCGCCTGGGACAACCAGTCGGGCTTCTTCAGCAACCAGGGCATGACCAACTTCATTGGCAGAAATGACTTCGTGGACCCGGTGTTCTCCGACCCGACCTGGGGCGTGTCCGACCAGGACATGTTCAACCGTGGCCTGGAAGAATTGAAAGCCCGTGAAGGCGGCAAGCCGTTCTATGCGCTGCTGCAGACCTTGTCCAACCACACGCCGTACGCGTTGCCGACGCCATTGCCGGTTGAAAAAGTCACCGACCGTGGCAGCCTCAACGAGCACTTGACGGCCATGCGCTACTCCGACTGGGCCTTGGGCCAGTTCTTTGAAAAGGCCCGCAAGGAACCGTACTTCAAGGAGACCCTGTTTGTGATCGTGGGTGATCACGGCTTCGGCAACGAGCAGCAGATCACCGAGATGGACCTGGGCCGCTTCAACGTACCGATGCTGATGATCGCGCCGGGCATGCAGGAGAAGTTCGGCGAGCGTGATCACACGGTGGGCACCCAGATCGACATCGTGCCGACCATCATGGGGCGCCTGGGCGGCGACACACTGCACCAGTGCTGGGGTCGTGACCTGCTCAACCTGCCGGAAGGCGACAAGGGGTTTGGCGTGATCAAGCCGTCGGGCAGCGACCAGACCGTAGCCTTGCTCACCGGTGACCGTGTGCTGGTATTGCCCAAGGAAATGCCACCCAAGTTGTGGGAATACACACTGGGCGCCGAGCCGACCGGCAAGGTGATCCCGGAGTCGCCGGACGAAGCTGCACTTAAGCAGAAACTAGAGTCGTTCCTGCAAACCGCAACCAAGAGCCTGCTGGATAACACCGCGGGTGTCGTGGATGGTAAGCCGGACTAACTGACTGGCAATAAAAAAGAGGCCTTCCAGAAGGCCTCTTTTTTTTGCTTCTTAAACGCTTGGCGCGGCGTTTATATCCGGCCGAGCAACAACAGTACCAGCAGCACTACCAGCACGACGCCGAGGATACCCGACGGGCCATAGCCCCAGTTACGCGAGTGCGGGAACACCGGCAGGCCACCCACCAGCAGGAGAATCAGGATAATGATCAGAATGAGGCTCATGGTTTTTTCCTTATAGGTCTTTGGTAAAGACCGGTTATTTACGATACCCCCGTCTATCTGATTACGGGCGCCTTACTAACTCCGACTCTGTCATTGCACAGAAAATTCAGTGTTTTTTAAAAGCATTTCGTTCAGACGCTTATTTCTTTTAACACGTACGCGGATCTACCTGACTAGTTGAAGTTTATTGAACTTAGGCTATAGGCCGGTATCTGACCGAGCCCGCGGTTTGCCTGGGGCATTCATCACTCTGATGGTGCGTGGGTGCAGGAAAAACCTTCGCTACACTGCCGGTCACTTCTTTCGTGAACCACAAGGCTACTTCCTATGCAAAACCGCATGATGATCACTGGCGCCGGGTCCGGCCTGGGTCGTGAAATCGCTCTGCGCTGGGCCCGTGAGGGTTGGCAGTTGGCCTTGTCGGATGTCAGCGAGGCCGGGTTGCAGGAAACCCTCAGGCTGGTTCGCGAGGTGGGCGGTGACGGGTTCACCCAGCGCTGTGACGTGCGTGACTACAGCCAGCTCACCGCGTTGGCCCAAGCGTGCGAGGTGAAGCTGGGTGGCATTGATGTGATCGTCAACAATGCCGGCGTGGCCTCAGGCGGGTTCTTCGCCGAACTGTCTCTGGAGGACTGGGACTGGCAGATCGCAATCAACCTGATGGGCGTGGTCAAGGGCTGCAAGGCGTTCCTGCCGCTGCTGGAAAAGAGCAAGGGCCGGATTATCAATATTGCATCGATGGCCGCGCTGATGCAGGGCCCGGCCATGAGCAACTACAACGTGGCCAAGGCCGGCGTGGTGGCGTTGTCGGAAAGCCTGCTGGTGGAGCTCAAGCAGCAGGAAGTCGGCGTGCATGTGGTATGCCCATCGTTTTTCCAGACCAACCTGCTCGACTCCTTCCGGGGGCCGACCCCGGCCATGAAGGCACAGGTGGGCAAGCTGCTCGAGAGTTCGCCCATCACCGCGACTGACATCGCCGATTACATCTACCAGCGCGTGGCCGCAGGCGAATTCATGATCCTGCCCCATGAGCAAGGGCGCATGGCCTGGGCGTTGAAACAGAAAAACCCGCAGTTGCTGTATGACGAAATGACGCTGATGGCTGACAAAATGCGCGCCAAGGCCCAAGCAGTTAAAGGCTGATCAGGGCGAGGTCTGTCAGTTAAATTACCTTCTTGGGTAGGCAGCGCCTGATTTGATCGCAAGCCATTGCCGGTCCATTTTCAAGGGCGCATGGTCAAGGTCCTGTCACTCGAAAAGGACAACCGCCATGCTGGTCTTGAGCCGCAACCTAGGCGAAGCCATCTCCATCGGCGATGACATCGTCGTGCATATCCTCGAAGTAAACGGGACCCACGTGAAATTCGGCATCGACGCGCCAAAGGACGTGAAAGTGCACCGAGCCGAGGTGTACCAGAGGATTGTCAAACACCAGGGGCCCGCCACCCATCCGGTGCCGGTCCCCAATCTCTAGGCGCAGGTGTTCAGTCGAACAGATGCTTGGGCACATCGTGCTTGAGCATCAGTTGGCATTGCTCGCTCTCGGGGTCGAAGACGATCAGTGCCTGGCCCTTGGTCAGCGCCTGGCGCACGCGCAGCACGCGGGTTTCCAGGGGCGTATCGTCGCCATTATCAGTGCCGTCGCGGGTGACGAAGTCTTCGATGAGGCGGGTCAGGGTGTCGACTTCAAGTGCATCGTAGGGAATCAGCATACAAGCCTCTGGGGTCAGGTCCCGGCGATGCTACTGCGCCGGGACCTTTGTTGCCAGTACCAGGAATTGCCCGTGTCAGGACTTCTGACCGACCAGGCTGTCCACTGACGGCACGCGGGTGTCGCTTTCCATTTGCGTTTCATGCTCAATCTGATGACTGAACCGATCCAGGGAGCCCTGGGCCGGTTGCGCATCGCTGGCGAACACTGGCGGGCTAAGGATGTACGCGCCCAGCAAGCGACTCAGAGCGGCCAGGCTGTCGATGTGGGTGCGTTCGTAGCCATGGGTGGCATCGCAACCGAAGGCCAGCAGGGCGGTGCGGATGTCATGACCGGCAGTCACAGCCGAGTGCGCATCGCTGAAGTAATAACGGAACAGATCGCGGCGCACCGGCAGGTCGTTATCAGCCGCCAGGCGCAGCAGGTGCCGCGACAGGTGATAGTCATATGGCCCGCCGGAATCCTGCATCGCCACGCTCACCGCATGTTCGCTGGAGTGTTGGCCGGGGGCGACCGGGGCGATATCGATGCCGACAAACTCACTGACATCCCAGGGCAGGGCGGCCGCCGCGCCACTGCCGGTCTCCTCGGTGATGGTGAACAGCGGGTGGCAGTCGATCAGCAGCGGCTCGCCACTGTCGATGATCGCCTTGAGCGCGGCAAGCAGGGCGGCGACACCGGCCTTGTCATCCAGATGGCGAGCACTGATGTGCCCGCTCTCGGTGAACTCCGGCAGCGGGTCGAAGGCCACATAGTCACCGATGCTGATGCCCAGGGAATCGCAGTCGGCGCGGGTGGCACAGTAGGCGTCCAGGCGCAGCTCCACGTGATCCCAGCTCACTGGCATTTCATCCACGGCGGTGTTGAACGCGTGCCCGGAGGCCATCAACGGCAACACGCTGCCGCGAATCACGCCGTTATCGGTGAACAGGCTGACACGGCTGCCTTCGGCAAAGCGGCTTGACCAGCAGCCCACTGGGGCGAGGGTCAGGCGGCCGTTGTCCTTGATCGCACGCACGGCGGCGCCGATGGTGTCCAGGTGCGCGGAGACGGCCCGGTCCGGGCTGTTTTTCTGGCCCTTGAGAGTGGCGCGAATGGTGCCGCGCCGGGTCATCTCAAACGGGATGCCAAGTTCTTCCAGGCGTTCGGCGACGTAGCGCACGATGGTGTCGGTGAATCCTGTCGGGCTGGGGATGGCGAGCATTTCCAGCAGCACTTTTTGCAGGTAGGCGAGATCGGGTTCGGGGATAGTTCGGGTCATGGAAACTCCTGATGAGTTGGGGGCATCGATGGTTTCGATGAAAGGGTTGAGAGATTCGTTGCCTGTGCCGGCCTCATCGGGGGCAAGCCCCCTCCCACCCTTGATGTGTGAACACAGGCAAATGTGGGAGGGGGCTTGCCCCCGATAGCGGTTTCACATTCAACACAATCCTCAAGCGGTCGGCTGACTGTGCGGAAACAACAAATCCACAAACTTTTCTGCGGTAGGTTGCGGTTCATGGTTGGCCAGCCCGGCCCGTTCGTTGGCTTCGATAAACACGTACTCCGGTTGGTCGGCCGCCGGCACCATCAGGTCCAGCCCGACCATGGGGATGTCCAGGGCGCGGGCAGCACGCACGGCGGCGTCCACCAGCGTTGGGTGCAGGATCGCCGTGACATCTTCCAGGCAACCACCGGTATGCAGATTGGCGGTACGTCGCACGGCTAGTTGCACGCCCTGGGGCAGGATGCTGTCGTAGCCATAACCTGCGGCTTTGAGGGTGCGCTCGGTTTCCGCATCCAGGGGGATTTTGCTCTCGCCATCGGTGGCAGCCTGGCGACGTCGGCTCTGGGCTTCGATCAACGCGCGGATGGAATGCTGGCCGTCGCCGATTACCTCGGCCGGGCGACGAATCGCGGCGGCGACCACTTCAAAACCGATCACCAGGATGCGCAGGTCCAGGCCCTCGTGGAAGCTTTCCAGCAACACACGACTGTCGAACTGGCGCGCCGCCTCAATGGCTTGCTGCACCTCCTCAATGGTTTGCAGGTCTACCGCCACGCCCTGGCCTTGCTCGCCGTCCAGCGGCTTGACCACGATGCGCTGGTGTTCATCGAGGAACTCCAGGTTGTCGTCGGCACTGCCCGCCAACTGCTGCGAGGGCAGTTGCAGGCCGGCGGCCTTGAGCACCTTGTGGGTCAGGCTCTTATCCTGGCACAGGGTCATGCTGATGGCGCTGGTCAGGTCGCTCAGGGATTCCCGGCAACGCACGCGGCGCCCGCCATGGCTGAGGGTGAACAGGCCCGCGTCGGCATCGTCGACCTGCACATCAATGCCGCGCCGATGGGCTTCCTCGACGATGATCCGTGCATAGGGGTTGAACTCCGCCTGCGGTCCGGGGCCGAGGAACAGCGGTTGGTTGATGCCGTTCTTGCGCTTGATCGCAAAGGTGGTCAACGCGCGGAAGCCAAGCTTGGCATACAGGCTCTTGGCTTGGCGGTTATTGTGCAGCACCGACAGGTCCAGATAGCTCAAGCCACGGCTCATGAAGTGCTCCACCAAGTGGCGCACCAGCACTTCACCCACGCCTGGGCGCGTGCATTGCGGGTCGACGGCCAGGCACCACAGGCTGCAACCGTTTTCCGGATCCTGGAAGGCTTTATGGTGATTGAGGCCCATCACGCTGCCTATCACCGCCCCAGTGTCTTCATCCTCGGCCAGCCAGTACACCGGGCCGCCTTGGTGGCGCGGGGTCAGGCGCTCGGCATCGACGGGCAACATGCCGCGGCCTTGATACAGTTGATTGACGGCCTGCCAATCGGCATCGCTTTGCACCCTGCGAATGCGAAAGCCGCGAAACACCCGGGTTGCCGGGCGATAATCGCTGAACCACAAGCGCAGGGTGTCGGACGGATCCAGGAACAACTGCTGCGGGTCTATCCCGAGGATCTGCTGGGGCGCTGCCACATAGAGCGCGATGTCGCGCTCGCCGGGCTGCTCATTGAGCAGTTCCTGGGCCAGGCTGGCCGGGTCCGGGAAGGTATGGCCGATCAGCAACCGCCCCCAGCCGCAATGCACGGCAATCGGCTCGGCGGCCAGTGGGCTGCCATCTTCGGCCAGGCGCGCCTGCAGGCGCTCGTAGGTCGGCGCCTGGCCCTTGAGTAAGCGTTGGCTATACGCCGCGGCATTCGGTTTCATCGATCAGATTCCTTGTTCGCTGAGCCACAGGTTCAGCGCCGCCAACTGCCATAGCTTGGAGCCGCGCAGCGGGGTCAGTTGACCCTGGGGGTCGGTGAGCAAGCGGTCGAGCATGGCCGGGTTGAACAGGCCACGGTCCTGGCTCGGGTCCAGCAGCAGCTCACGCACCCAGTTCAAGGTGTCGCCTTGCAAGTGCTTGAGGCCGGGCACCGGGAAATAGCCTTTCTTGCGGTCGATGACTTCGCTGGGGATAACCCGGCGCGCCGCTTCCTTGAGTACCTGTTTGCCGCCGTCGGGCAACTTGAACTTGCCCGGCACGCGGGCCGACAGCTCCACCAGGCGGTAGTCGAGAAATGGCGTACGCGCTTCCAGGCCCCAGGCCATGGTCATGTTATCCACGCGCTTGACCGGGTCATCCACCAGCATCACCGTGCTGTCCAGGCGCAGGGCCTTGTCTACGGCGGCATCCGCTCCTGGCATGGCAAAATGTTCGCGCACAAAGTCACCGGCGGCGTCGTTGGCGGTCAGCCATTTCGGCGCGACAGTGGCCGCGTAGTCGTCGTAACTGCGATCGAAGAAGGCATCACGGTAAGCGGCGTAGGGATCGCTCGCGCCATCCACCTGCGGGTACCAGTGGTAACCGGCAAACAGTTCGTCGGCGCCCTGGCCGCTCTGCACTACCTTGCAATGCTTGGCCACTTCCCGCGACAGCAGGTAGAAGGCGATGCAGTCATGGCTGACCATCGGCTCGCTCATGGCGCGGAACGCCGCCGGCAATTGCTCGATGATTTCGCTCTCGGCGATGCGCAGTTGGTGATGACGGGTGCCATAGTGCTTGGCGATCAGGTCCGAGTACTGGAATTCGTCGCCGCGTTCGCCACCGGCATCTTCAAAGCCGATGGAAAAGGTCGACAGGTCCTGCACGCCGACTTCACGCAGCAGGCCGACGAGCATGCTCGAATCGACGCCACCGGAAAGCAGCACGCCCACATCCACAGCGGCGCGTTGACGGATGGCCACGGCTTCGCGGGTGCTGTCGAGGACGCGGTCGGTCCAGTCTTCAAGGCTGAGGTTCTGCTCATCCTCATGGGGGCCGTAAGGCAGGGTCCACCAGGTTTTCTGCTCGGTCTTGCCGCTGGCGTCGATGCGCATCCAGGTGGCGGGCGGCAGCTTTTCGATACCCGCCAGCAAGGTGCGCGGTGCGGGCACAACGGCGTGGAAATTCAAATAATGATTAAGGGCCACTGGGTCCAGGATCGGGTTGATATCGCCGCCCTTGAGCAGCGCCGGCAAGGCCGAGGCAAAGCGCAGGCGCTGGCCGGTGCGCGACAGGTACAAAGGTTTTACGCCCAAGCGGTCACGGGCGATGAACAGGCGCTGGGCGTCACGTTCCCAGATGGCGAACGCGAACATGCCATTGAGCTTGGGCAGCAGTGCCTCACCCCAGGCGTGATAACCCTTGAGCAGCACTTCGGTGTCGCCGCCCGAATAGAAGGCGTAACCCAGGGCTTCCAGCTCTTGACGCAGTTCCGGGAAGTTATAGATCGCGCCGTTGAAGGCCAGGGACAGCCCTAGTTGGGCGTCGACCATCGGTTGGGCGGAGCCATCCGACAGGTCCATGATTTTCAGGCGACGGTGGCCCAGGGCAATCGGCCCTTGGGCATGGAAGCCCCATGCGTCGGGGCCTCGGGGGGCGAGGTGATGAGTGATGCGTTCTACCGCTGCCAGGTCGGCAGGTTGATGATCAAAGCGTAACTCGCCAGCTAATCCACACATAAGTTCCTTACCGGTTTTTCCGTTGGGGAGGGGTCAACAGATCGCGCGCTGAACGCGCAGGTACTCTGAAACTGACCCAGGCATACCCGTGGAGTTTTAGAACGATAAGTTATAAGCGATCAGGGCATGAGGCGCTGATCAGTGTTCGCGGCTTGGCGCAGGCTCTGGGGCCAGGGCGTTAGATAGGTCAAGGATGCACGCAAATTGTGGGCTGATGGACCGCGCAAACCAGCAGGTATTCAAACCCATTCCCGGCGGCGGCGGGCATATGGTGGGGCGTCATTATTCAAGGTTGTCATGGAGGTCATGGATGTCACAGGTAAGTGAGGTGGTTACACCCAAGGTGTGGGCACAGTTGCCCGGCAAGCTGCTGGAGGCCACCCAGGATCTGGATATAACCCAAGTGCTGCTCGACCGGTTGCCCGGCTGGATGGTTCGTGCTGACGCTCGCAGCCTGGCGCATATCAAGCGCGAGCACGTGGACAGTGAAGTACTGCGCGAGGCGCTCAATACGCTACTGAAGAACCTGGAACCGCTCGATGAATTCTGCAGCGAGCGACTTGAAGCGTTGCTGGTTTCCAAGGGGCAGCATCTGGATGTGAAACACGATGTGCTGGAGTTGCCCCACCGCTCAATGACCAACGCCAACCCCGACCTGCTGGGCCCGCTGTTGATGACGGTGACGGTCGAGAAGCGCACGCTGCTGCAGGCCGCCATGCAGAATTTCAGCGCTTCCCAGGCTGAGGACGGTGGCCTGGGGATCGGCGCACTGGTGCGTAACGTCGGCACGGGGCTTGAGGTCGAGTCAATGAGCGCTGTCGAGTTTGCCGGTTACTGTCGCGAGCTGGATCTGGGCGCGGCCTATCAGGAACATCTACGGGAGGTCTTCGATTTGCCCGCCCCCGGTGAAGTGATGGCGGCGGATGCCTTTAACCCGGCGGCCAGGGACATTGGCCGGCTCAAGTTGAGCGACATGCGCCTGGACCTGCATATCGCCCTGGGCAAGGGGCACATGCGCCAGGAGACCGGCACGCTGCTGTTCAAGGTGCTTTGGTCAGGCAGGGACACTTATCCAACCCGCGACCTGTTGCTGGAGGGCCGCGCGCTGGTCTGGCATGGGTTGAACATCGACCAGGCCTGCGCGTGGAGTGTGCTGGTGTTTTCCGGCAGTGCCGAGCAAGACCTGTCCTCGGGTCGCTGCGTGGTGTACATGCCCAACGATCCAGCCCGCCCATGGTTCGAGTACGACACCCTGGCGGCGTTCAAGGGCTATCTATCGTCCAAGCTGCAGGAGCCTGCCTATCGCGAGTTCTTCAAAGGCTATCTGGATGAATCCGAACGCGTGGACTTTTTCCAGCGCTTTGATACCCGCAAGGCCGTGGAAAGCCTGGAGGCGGTATCGGCCCCGGTCAGCGTGTCGCGGTTTTTTTTCGATGCCTACGTGGGCAAGGCGCAATTGGATGCCAGGGTGTTGGCGGTGCCGGTGGCAGAGGTCGACGAGGAGGCCCGCCGATCACTGATCGAGCGGTATGTGGAGCTGGGGCTGACATTGGCCAATATCGCCGGTTTTTTCGTGCCGGGCCTGGGCCAGTTGATGCTCGGGGTGGGTGTCGGCCAGCTGTTGGGCGAGGTCTATGAGGGCGTACAGGACTGGCAGCACGGGCACAAGACCGATGCGCTGGAGCACATGACCAATGTGGCTGAAGGCATTGCGTCAATGGCGCTGATGGCCGTCGGGGGCAAAGCCGTGGGGGCTCTGTTCAAGGACGCTTCGCGTACGCCGGCGAGTTATTTCGAGCAGTTCGAGGCGGTCAAAGCCGCGCACGGCGAGTCACGGTTATGGCGACGCGACCTGCGTCCTTACCAGCAGTCGGTGGCTGCCGAGGTGCTCGCCACGCCCAGTTACAAAGGCATCTACCAATATCAAGGGCGCTCTTATATCGCGATTGACGGCGCGATCTACCGGGTGTCTTTCGATGCTGGCGTCGGTCGCTGGCGGGTACTGCATCCGGTGCGTCAAACGGCTTATCGCCCGCTCTTGGAACACAATGGTTTCGGCGGCTGGCGCCATCAGGCCGAGCAGGTCGAGCAGTGGAACAGCCCGGCTTATGTACTCGAACGCCTGTCTCCCGGACTCAGATCACTGCCCGACGGCCGCCTGGATGAAATCATCAGCACCACCAACAGCCGGTTGCCCTGGTTACGCCAACTGGCCCAGTACAACCAGCCCTTGCCGCAGCGGCTGCGCGACTGTGTGATGCGTTGGCGCCAGGAGCAATTGATTCGCGACCTGGCCTGGCAACTGGAATTCCAGAACCAGCCCGATGCCGGTACGGGGGTCGTGCAAATGCTGGCTTTGCCGATGCTGGAAGGGTGGCCCAAGGGGCGTTTTTTCGAGCTGCTGGACGCCGAGGGAAACTTGCTCAAGCGCTATCCCGATACCGCTCCATTCGATTACGAAGACATGAGCATCCACGTCAGTGAGCAGCAACTCAAGGACGGTCAGGTGATGCACACGCTGCTCGAGACCTTCAGCGCCAAGGAGCGCGACGTGCTGCTGGGTGAAAAAGCCGACATCCAGCAGGCCCATAAGCTACTGCGTGCGCGTTTGCTGGCGGGGGTAAAACGGCATTACCGCACGCTGTTCGACCAGCTCTGCGAACATGCTGATCCGCCCGCTTCGGGCATTGCCGACGTGCTCAAACACCGCTTCCCAGAATTGCCCACCGGGATGATCGAGGAGCTATTGTCCCAGGCGTCATCGCTTGAGCGTCTGTATCTGCGTGAGACTGGCAGCGTGCCCTTGCGCCTTTTTCAGCGTGCCGGGCAGGCGTTGCGCGAACTGCAGGAAGACCGTGCGGTGGCCGGTTTCTACCTGCCACCGTTGGCCACCGAATCAACTGAGCGCCTCGCGGTCAGCCTACTGGGGCGGTTACCGGGATGGCCGGCGCAACTGCGCTTGCAAGTGCATGAACAGGCGCTGGACGGCGCCTTGCTCGGCAAGCTGGAAACTCCCACCGCGACGCGTTTGCGCAAGCTGGTCAAGTCCGCCCGGGGCTACCAGGCCTTCGACGAGCAGGGCCAGGCCCTGCATGAGCCGCTGCCGGGGCCGTTGGGCTTTTACCAGGCGCTGCTGAGCACGCTTTCGGCCACAGAACGCACCGGCCTGGGGATTTACTCCACCGGCGAGCGGGGGGCCAGACAGCTGCAGTTGAAACTGCGCTGGCGGGTCGGGGATGAACGTGACCTGGTAGCCGGGCATCTGCGCCGCGCCTCTGCCGAACCCCTGCCGTTGTGGCGCGAGGGTTGCGTGCAGGCTTCACCGCCTGAGGTCACGCCACAGCCGGCGGCACTGATACGCAAGGTGAAAAAACTCTATCCCTTGCTGAACGACGCCCAGGCCTCAAGCCTGATCGAAGAGCTGGGGGCTGACCACATGGCCCGTGCCCGCGCGGTCAAGGGCCTGCAGAACGACTATGAAACCCTGCGCTCAGTGCTCAATACCTGGCGCCATGACCGGGCCGCGCTGGCGAAAATCCCCGGTACGCCTGCGGACGCCCGGTTTGGTCGCAAAATCATCGCACGGCGGCTGAAAGCCTGCTGGCGGCGGATGACCACCTTGAATAAAGAGGCCGGCGTGTCCCTCGACGGGATGCTCGGCGGGCCGCTGCCGATATTGCCACCCGAGATCAAATTCACGCATGTACGCCAACTGTCGATGAAGAACATGGGCGTCGGCGATGAAGTGGCGTATTTCCTCAAACACTTCCCCGGGCTCAAGTCCCTGGAGCTGTCGGGCAACCGCTTGACCCGTCTGCCGGAGGTACTGTCGCACATGCCGCAGTTGCAAGCCTTGTACCTGGATGACAATCAACTGGTGCTGACCAACTACATGCGCACCAAGCTGGCAGACCTGCGCACCCTCAGGATCATGAACCTGGCGGGCAACCCGCTGGTTGATCCGCCTAAGGTCGATCACCTGTTCGACTTGCACCAATTGATCCTGCATGACTGCCGGCTCAAGACCTTTCCCGAACACTTGTGGCGTTTGCCCTACCTGACCAGTGTGGACCTGCGCGAGAACGACATTACCGAGCTGCCGGCGTGGTTGTTCACGGCGCATCGGGATCGCACCCGGGGTATCAACTTGCGCCACAATCCATTGTCGGCATCCACAAGCCGGCAAGTGCTCGATTATCGTCGCCAGCGCGGCGTGGGCATGGGCTTTTACGAAGACGATGACGCACGCTTGAACGAGCAGGCCGCTCGCGAGTTGTGGATGCCCGATTCGCGGCAGGCGGACTACGCGCAAAAAGACCTGATGTGGCGGATGTTGAAGGATGACAGGCACAGTGACGGCTTGTTCAAGTTGCTGGCCGAGCTGGGTGGAGCGGCCGACAGCGAGCATGTGCGTGAAGACATGACCCGGCGCGTGTGGCGGGTACTCGAGGCGAGCAGCCAGCGCGCCGACCTGGCCACCGAAGTATTTGAACGTGCATTCACCCCGTATAACTGTGATGACGGCGCGGCGGTGAGCTTCAGCGCCCTGGAAATCCTGGTTGAAATCAGCGATGCGCGCATGCAGGTCGAGGGCGGCCAGCTGTCCGCCAGGCCCTTGTTGGCGCTGGGGCGCGGCCTGTATCGGCTCGATCGCCTGGAAAGCATTGCGCGCAACCACAGCATCGCCAACCCCGGCGGCGATGCCTTGGAGGTCAGCCTGGCCTACCGTACCGGTCTGGCCAGCCGTTTCTATCTGCCAGGGCAGCCTAAGCACATGCGTTATGCCAGTTTGGGCGGTGTCACCCCGGCGGCGCTGAGTGATGCGGAACTGAAGATCAAGGCCGCGGAAATATCGCCTCTACTGTTGCGTTTCCTCATTAATCTGCCGTTCTGGACGGACTACCTCAAGCGCGCCTATGCCGCCAGTTTCAGCACCCTTAACGAGCCGTTCGAGACGCGTATGCAGGCAGTGTTCGAACAAGGCGCGGATCTTGATGACGAAACCTACCGATCACGCATGGATGGCATTCTGCGGGAGCAGGTCACCGCCGAAGAGGTCGCCTTCGAGCGCCTGACCCTGGCGGCCATGCGCGCTGATGAACTGGGGGTGTGCGAAATTCGCTAGGCAGGGTTCATGGGGTCTGCCCAGGCTTGCCGCGAATCAGCTCGCGCAAGACAAAGCGGTTGGGATGGCACGCCTGGGCGACAGGAGCGGGCAATGGCAGCGGTTCTTTATCCAGCCAGGCGGCCAACAATTCTGCCGACAAGGGCGCGGTGATCAAACCGCGTGAGCCATGGCCGCTGTTGATGTACATGCCGTCCAGCCAGGGGCAGGGCATATCGGGCACTTGCCGGGCATCCCGGGCGAGTACGCCGTAGGCTTGGGCGAAGGCCGCTGCATCGGCCAGCGGGCCGACGATGGGCAGGTAGTCGGGGCTGGTGCAGCGAAATGCCGCACGGCCTTTCAAGGTTTCCAGCGGCAAGGCATCGGCTTGCAGGGCATGCAGCAGCGGTGGGGAGATTTCCCTCAGCAGGGCCAGGTTATCGGCATGTTCGGCCAGGGTGGGGGTCAAGTCGTCGCTGTTGAAAGCAAAACTGGCGCCCAGGGTATGTTCGCCCAGGCGTGCGGGGGCGACGTAGCCTTGGGCACAGACCACCGTGCTCAAGTGTTGGCTTTCAGTGGTTTGCGCCAAGCGGGTGATTTGCCCACGAATCCGCTTGAGGGGCAGGGCGGCACTGAAGGGGAAGCGTTTGACCTCGGCGGCCCCGGCGAGGACCACCACCGGTGCACTGGCGATCAGCGCCTCGGCGTCACGGGCCTGCCATTGGCCGTCGACCTGCTGCAAGGTCAGCGCTTCCTGATGAAGGCGCACCTCAATACCTGGATGGCGGGCCTGCCACTCGCACAACGCTGGCGGATGGACCCAGCCGCCCTCGGGGAAAAACAACCCGCCCTGGTCCAGCGCCACGCCAGCGAGGGCTTGGGCCTGGGCTGCATCCACCGGGTGCAGCAGGTCCGGGGCAAACGCCTGCGCCAGTTGTGCCTGGCGCTCGGCTTCCTTGGGGTTGAACGCCAGTTGCAGCACGCCGCAAGCGTCCCAATCCACACCGCGCTGCAACTGCTCGAGCAGCCTGCGGGTGTAGCCGAAGCCGCTCACAATCAACTGCGACAGTGTGGTGCCATGGGCCGACAGCTTGAGGTACAGCACCCCTTGCGGGTTGCCGGACGCCTCCTGGGCCAGCGCCGCATGCCGCTCCAGCAGGCACACCTGCCAGCCGCGTGCCGCCAGGCTGGCCGCGGTGGCACAACCGGCCAGCCCCGCGCCGATCACCAGGGCGCGGCGTTCTGCATAGTGGGTGGTTGGGCGGGCGAACCACGGTGGTGTAGCCGTGGGCCTGGGAATATCGGCTGGCCAGCCGACGAACTCACCGCGCAGGATTTCCCACTTGTGGCCGATGCCCGGCGTGCGCTTCATCTTGAAGCCCGCCGCGTTGATCAGGCGCCGCACCCAGCCAGTGCTGGTGAAAGTGCTGATGGTCGAGCCCGGCGCCGCCAGGCGCGCCAGTTCGGCAAACAGCTCGGCGGTCCACATATCGGGGTTTTTCGCCGGGGCAAAGCCGTCGAGGAACCATGCGTCAATCTGTGCATCCAGTTGCGGCAGTTGTTCCAGGGCATCGCCGATCAACAGGGTCAGGGTCACGCGGCCTTGGCCCAGCACCAGGCGCTGGAAACCCTGGTGGATGGCGATGTATTGCGCCAAGAGTTGTTCGGCCAAGGGTTGCAGTTCAGGCCAGAGGGCCAGGGCACGTTGCAGGTCAGTGTGGCTGAGCGGGTATTTTTCCACGCTGACAAAGTGCAGCCGTGCGCCGGCCACCGCATGCTGCTCGAACAGTTGCCAGGCGCAGAGGAAATTCAAGCCGGTGCCGAAGCCTGTCTCGCCGATTACCAGTCGCCCGCCGGCAGGCAAGGCGGCGAAGCGCTCCTGCAGGCGGTTTTGCTCAAGGAACACATAACGGGTTTCTTCAAGGCCCGACTGGTCGGAGAAGTACACATCGTCGAACATCCGCGAGTGCGGGCGTCCTTGGTCATCCCAGTCGAGCTGGGCGTGGGTGATGGGGTTCATGGCGGCTCATAAAGGAAAGCGGGCAAAGACAAGGCGGCCATTCTAGCCGATCAACAGGGGTTGGATTGACCCAAGGCAATCCCGGGTGGAATTTCCTGCCACAGGCCGTTGCCCAATCCGCTAGTCTTGAGCCATCTTGAAACGGAGCTGCCCATGTTCGAATCCGCCGAAATCGGTCACGCCATCGACAAAGACACCTATGACGCCGAAGTGCCGGCCCTGCGCGAAGCCTTGCTGGAGGCGCAATACGAACTGCAGCAGCAGAAGCGCTTCCCGGTGATCGTTCTGATCAACGGCATCGAGGGCGCCGGCAAGGGCGAGACCGTCAAGCTGCTCAATGAGTGGATGGACCCGCGCCTGATCGAAGTGCGTACCTTCGACCAGCAGACCGACGAGGAACTGGCGCGCCCACCGGCCTGGCGCTACTGGCGGCAACTGCCGGCCAAGGGCCGCATGGGTATCTTTTTCGGCAATTGGTACAGCCAGATGCTGCAAGGCCGGGTCCATGGCCAGATCAAGGACGCCCGTCTCGACCAGGCCATTGCCGGTGCCGAGCGCCTGGAAAAAATGCTCTGTGACGAAGGCGCGCTGATTTTCAAGTTCTGGTTCCATCTGTCCAAGAAGCAGATGAAAGCACGCCTCAAGGCCCTGGCAGACGACCCGTTGCACAGCTGGCGCATCAGCCCGCTGGACTGGCAACAGTCCAAGACCTACGACAAGTTCGTGCATTTCGGTGAGCGCGTGCTGCGTCGCACCAGCCGGGATTACGCACCCTGGCATGTGATTGAAGGGGTGGACAGCAATTACCGCAGCCTTACCGTGGGCAAGATCCTGCTCGAAGGCCTGCAAAATGCCTTGAAAATGCCCAAGGGCAGGGCCAGCGGCATGAACCCGGCGCCGCTGCCGTCGGCCGTGGACCAGGTAAGCCTGCTCAACAGCCTCGACATGACCCTGCGCCTGGACAAGGACGACTATGAAGAGCAACTGATCACCGAGCAGGCGCGCTTATCCGGCCTGATGCGCGATAAGCGCATGCGCAAGCACGCGTTGGTGACGGTGTTCGAGGGCAACGACGCGGCGGGCAAGGGCGGCGCGATCCGTCGTGTCGCCGCGGCCCTGGACCCACGCCAGTACCATATCGTGCCAATTGCCGCGCCCAGCGAAGACGAACGCGCCCAGCCCTACCTGTGGCGGTTCTGGCAGAAGATCCCGGCACGCGGCATGTTCACCGTGTTCGACCGTTCCTGGTATGGCCGTGTGCTTGTGGAGCGCGTCGAGGACTTCTGCACCCCGACGGACTGGATGCGCGCCTATGGGGAGATCAATGATTTCGAGGAGCAGTTGCGCGATGCTGGCGTGATCGTGGTCAAGTTCTGGCTGGCCATTGATAAGCAAACGCAGCTGGAACGTTTCCAGGCCCGTGAAGAGATCCCGTTCAAGCGCTTCAAGATCACCGAGGACGACTGGCGCAATCGCGACAAGTGGGACGACTACCGTGCAGCCGTGGGCGACATGGTTGATCGCACCAGCACCGAGGTGGCGCCCTGGACCCTGGTGGAAGCCAATGACAAGCGCTGGGCGCGGGTCAAGGTGCTGCGCACCATCAATCGTGCGTTGGAAGACGCATTCGATAAAACCGACAAGCACGACAAAAAGAAAAAGAAATAGCGCGGATCAAACATTGGTCCAAATGTGGGAGGGGCGGTGCGACGATTCGACTTGTTCCCGATAGCAGGCTGTCAGTACCTGCATTTGCAACTGACCCACCGCTATCGGGGGCAAGCCCCCTCCCACATTGGATCGCCACACATCAGGTAGGCCGTGTGTTGGCCCCATACTTTTGCATTTACGCAGTGAATGATCATCGCAGCCGACCGGGCCTGGCTCTATCCTCGATCCACAACCACAAGATCGAGGTAAGCCCATGCGTGAAGTAGTGATCGTCGACAGCGTGCGAACCGGCCTCGCCAAGTCCTTTCGTGGCAAGTTCAACCAGACCCGCCCCGATGATATGGCGGCCCATTGCGTCAATGCGCTGCTGGTCCGCAATGGCATCGATCCGGCCACGGTGGAGGATTGCATCGTCGGCGCCGGCTCCAACGAAGGCGCCCAGGGCTATAACATCGGGCGTAATGTGGCGGTGCTCTCGCAACTGGGTACCGGCACGGCGGGCATGACCCTCAACCGTTTCTGTTCGTCGGGCTTGCAGGCGATTGCCATCGCCGCCAACCAGATTGCCTCGGGCTGCAGCGACATCATTGTCGCTGGCGGTGTGGAGTCCATCAGCCTGACCATGAAGAGCGTCAACACCGACAACCTGATCAACCCACTGCTCAAAGAGCAGGTGCCGGGCATCTACTTCCCCATGGGGCAGACCGCCGAAATCGTCGCCCGTCGCTATCAGGTCAGCCGCCAGGAGCAGGACATCTACGCCCTGCAGAGCCAGCAGCGCACTGCCCAGGCCCAGGCCGATGGCTTGTTCAATGATGAAATCGTGCCGATGGCGGTCAAGTACAAGGTCGAGGACAAGCACAGCGGTGAAGTGCAGATCCTCGACGGCGTGGTGGACCGCGACGACTGCAACCGCCCGGACACTACACTGGAAAGTCTCAGCGGTTTGAAGCCGGTATTTGCCGAAGATGGCTCGGTGACGGCGGGCAATTCCTCGCAGCTCTCCGACGGGGCCTCGATGACCCTGGTGATGAGCCTGGAAAAAGCCCTGGCGTTGGGGCTCAAACCCAAGGCGTTTTTTCGTGGCTTTACCGTCGCCGGTTGCGAACCGGATGAGATGGGCATTGGCCCGGTGTTCTCGGTGCCCAAGCTGCTCAAGGCCAAGGGCTTGCAGGTGGCAGATATCGACCTGTGGGAGCTCAATGAAGCCTTTGCTTCACAGTGTCTGTATGCACGCAACCGCCTGGAAATCGATAACGCCAGGTACAACGTCAATGGCGGCTCGATCTCCATTGGCCACCCGTTCGGCATGACCGGGTCGCGGCAGGTGGGGCATCTGGTGCGCGAACTGCAACGACGTAATTTGCGCTATGGGATTGTCACCATGTGCGTGGGCGGGGGTATGGGCGCTACCGGGCTCTTCGAAGCCGTACGCTGATCAAAATGTGGGAGGGGGCTTGCCCGCGAAGACGTCGGCCCAGCAAACATTGATGTTGGCTGACCCACCGCTATAGGGAGCAAGCCCACTCCCACATTTGGTCATCCGCGTATCCGAATCTGGTCACTTACCCCTAGAATGGCGGCTCCTCCACCTCTGGCTTTTTTTGGGGCGCTCATGCACATCTCTTCCGGCCGCTGGGTCTACGGTTTCTTGCTGACTCTGCTGACCGCGTTTCTGTGGGGCATTCTTCCGATCAAGCTCAAGCAGGTCCTGCAGGTCATGGACCCGATCACCGTCACCTGGTTTCGTCTCACAGTGGCCGGCACTTGCTTGTTTGTGTACCTCGCCGTCACCAAGCGCCTGCCCAGCCGCAAGGTGCTCGGCCCCAAGGGCGGTTGGCTGGTGGCCATGGCCGTGTGCGGGCTGGTGGGTAACTACGTGCTGTATCTGGTTGGCCTGAAGATGCTCAGCCCCGGCACCGCTCAACTGGTGGTGCAGATGGGCCCGATCTTCCTGATGATCGCCAGCGTGTTTGTCTTCAAGGAGCGTTTCAGCCTGGGGCAGGTCCTCGGCCTGGTGGTGCTGATTATCGGCTTCGGCCTGTTTTTCAATCAGCGCCTCGTGGAGTTGCTGACGTCCCTGGGCACCTATACCGCCGGGGTGCTGACCATCCTGCTGGCCACCTCGATCTGGGTGTTCTATGCCTTGGGCCAGAAGCAATTGTTGACGGTATGGAATTCCTTGCAGGTGATGATGGTGATCTACCTGTTCTGCGCGCTGCTGCTCACGCCGTGGGCGCACCCCTTGGAAGCGTTGCAGTTGAGCCCGCTGCAAGGCTGGTTGTTGCTGGCGTGCTGCATGAATACGCTGGTGGCGTATGGCGCGTTTGCCGAAGCGCTGGCCCACTGGGAGGCGTCGCGGGTGAGTGCAACCCTGGCGTTGACGCCGCTGGTGACCTTTGTCGCAGTCGCGCTGGCGGCGTGGCTGTGGCCGGATTATGTCCAGGCAGAAGAGATCAACGCCCTGGGCTACTTCGGCGCATTCGTGGTGGTCTTGGGGTCGGCTGCAGTCGCCCTGGCGCCGTCGCTGCTCGCCGGGCTCAAGGCCCGGCGGCTGCGTATGATGGCTTAGTTACCCAACATGTTTTCCGGGCGTACCCACTGGTCGAACTCGGCGTCGGTGAGGTAGCCCAGCTCCAGCGCGGCTTCGCGCAGTGTCAGCCCTTCGGCGTAGGCTTTCTTGGCGATCTCTGCCGACTTGTCGTAGCCGATATGCGGGTTGAGTGCGGTGACCAGCATCAGCCCGCGCTCCAGGTGTTCGGCCATTTTCTCGGCGTCGGGCTCAAGACCGGCGATGCAGTGCTCCTGGAAGTTGTTGCAGCCGTCGGCCAGCAGGCGGATCGATTCAAGCAGGTTGTGGATGATCACCGGCTTGTACACATTCAACTGCAAGTGCCCTTGGCTGGCCGCCATGCCGATGGTCACGTCGTTGCCCAGCACCTGGCAGGCCAGCATGGACAGGGCTTCGCACTGGGTCGGGTTGACCTTGCCCGGCATGATCGAACTGCCGGGCTCATTGGCCGGCAACTTGACTTCGGCCAGGCCGGCCCGTGGGCCTGAACCCAGCAGGCGCAGGTCGTTGGCAATTTTCATCAACGCTACGGCCAGGGTTTTCAATGCGCCGTGCAAGGTCACCAACGGCTCATGGCCGGAGAGGGCGGCGAATTTGTTCGGCGCGGTCACGAAGGGCAAGCCCGACAACGCTGCCAGCTCGGAAGCAATCGCCTCGCCAAAGCCGTGGGGTGCATTGAGCCCGGTGCCCACCGCTGTGCCGCCTTGGGCCAGCTCGCACACGGCGGGCAGGGCGCTGCGGATCGCTCGCTCGGCGTAATCGAGCTGGGCGATAAACGCCGAGAGTTCCTGGCCGAAGGTGATCGGCGTGGCGTCCATCATGTGGGTGCGCCCGGTCTTGACCAGCTTCATATGCCGTGCAGCCAGCTCCGCCAGGCCACCGGACAAGGTTGCGATCGCCGGCAGCAACTGCTGATGCACCGCCTGCACTGCGGCAATGCTCATGGCAGTAGGGAAGCAGTCGTTGGAGCTCTGGGAGCGGTTGACGTGATCATTGGGATGCACCGGGCTCTTGCCGCCGCGGTTATTGCCGGCCAGTTCGTTGGCGCGACCGGCGATCACTTCATTGGCGTTCATGTTGCTCTGGGTGCCACTGCCGGTCTGCCAGACCACCAGGGGGAATTGGTCGTCATGTTGACCCTCGAGGATCTCGTCGGCGGCCTGTTCGATCAGCCGGGCGATATCGGCGGGCAGGTCGCCGTTGCGATCGTTGACCCGGGCGGCGGCCTTCTTGATCATGGCCAGGGCATGCAATACCGCCAGCGGCATGCGTTGCTCGCCAATCGCGAAGTTGACCAGCGAACGTTGGGTTTGCGCGCCCCAATACGCATCATCAGGGACCTGTACTTCTCCCAGGCTGTCGGTTTCGATACGGCTCATCGGGCACCCTCCTTATCCAGTCGTGATTGGTCAGTTTAGGCCCTGGCGACCGCCGTGGGTTCCCTAAACCCACATTTGTGTCTTCGCGCCCCGCAAAACCAGGGCCTGCGTAGGGGTGGGGTTGAGCCCTGAGGTTTTTTAGGCGCAGAATGGTCGCCCTTGGGGTCTTACCTCGCCTGCTAGAAAAGGAAACTCGATGACTCGTCTTCGTGCCATCTGTACCGCGGTTGCTCTGGTTTGCGCCAGCGGCCAGGTTTTTGCCGATACCGCCAGCCACAACGCCAGTGCCGAAGCCTTCCTTACCCTGGCCCATGCTGACAAGCTGGGGACCCCGGTGTACATGCAAGTGCAGCAAATGTTCGCCCAGCGCTTCGAACAGACCAAGGCGCCTGCCGCCAAGCAGTCTGTACTGGACAGCTACCAGGCCAAGGCCAACGCCGCCCTGGACCAGGCTATCGGCTGGCCGAAGCTGAAACCGGACATGGTCAAGCTCTACACCACCAATTTCAGCGAGTCGGAGCTCAAGGACCTGGTCGCCTTCTACCAGTCGCCATTGGGCAAGAAAGTCCTGGAAAAAATGCCACAACTGACCCAGCAATCGGCCCAGATGACCCAGGCCAAGCTGGAAAGCGCGGTGCCGGTGGTGAACAAGCTGTTGGAAGACATGACCAACGAGCTGACGCCAAAAGCCGCCGCACCGGCCAAGAAGAAGTAAGCAGGAATGACCATGCAACAGCGTATCGAAACGGCGCTCGCCGCCCTGGAGCCGCAACACTTGAACGTGCTGGATGAAAGCCATATGCATAGTCGTGGGTTGCAGACCCACTTCAAGGCCGTGCTGGTCAGCTCGCAGTTCGAGGGGCTCAACCGCGTCAAGCGCCACCAGAAGGTCTACGCCATCCTGGGTGACCTGATGAGCGAGTTTCATGCGTTGGCGCTGCATACCTATACGCCTGATGAATGGGCGAAAATCGACGCAGCCCCGGCCTCGCCGACCTGCGCCGGCGGGCATTGAGCGCAGCCCCGGCCCGCGCGAGCGGGTCGGGGCGATGCCAGTACCTGGATACACAAAACATCCTCCAGCACCACCTTTCTCCACACCTCATCCCTAGGCTTTCAGGACTACTTATCCAGCAATAAGGTCTTGAGGTCATGTCTGCTTCCATCCATCGAAATACACCTATCTTGAAGGCCACGGATCCTCGCGGACTGGCTGTACGTACTGTTGAATATCACCGCCAGAGCGTGACCCAGACTCCGCAGGCACGGGTTACCCGCCAGGTTTTTGGGGCCAATGGTTTTTTGTCCAGTCAGTGGGACCCGCGGCAATGTGCGCGCGGAGCTGGTGGTGCGGCATCACAATCGAACATTTTAAGTCTGTCGGGCGAGGCGGTTCGCACCGAGAGCGCCGATGCCGGCTGGCGCCTGATATTACGCGGCGAAGCGGGCCAGCCGCTGCACACCTGGGATTCGCGTCAAGCCCACCAGGAGCAACGCTACGACCGTCTGCTACGCCCGGTGGCAGTATTTGAACAGACTGCGAATGAGCCACGGCCGCGTTGTGTAGAGCGCCTGGCCTATGGGGCAGCCGAGGTGGCCGGCAACCGTTGTGGACGGCTGATTCGTCATGCGGACCCGGCCGGTGTTGTGTTGATGGATGAGTACGGGATCGGTGGGAACGTCATCAAGCAGACTCGACGGTTTCGCATGGACACTTCGGCAGTTGACTGGCCATCGAGCGATGACAATCAAGCTGAACAGCTGGAAACCAAAGCCCATACCACGACCTGGCGCTACGATGCCTTGGGGGCGCTGCTGGAGCAGATCGACGCCAGGGGCAATCGCCGGCACTGGCGCTATGGGCGACAAGGTTGGCTGCAGGAGGTTGCGCTGACCCTGCGTGAGGGCACACGCCAAGTGTTGATGAACCAGCGGGTGTACAACGCCAGCGGCTTGGTGGAGTCCGAGCGGCTGGGCAATGAAGTCACCAAGGTGGCGAAATACGCCGCTGAGGATAACCGTTTGCTGCAGTTGACGGTGTATCGCAAGGGCGAGGCCGCCCAGCCTTTACAGGACCTTGTGTACGAGTACGACCCGGTCGGTAATATCCTCAGCCTCAGCGACCAGGCCCAGCCGACTCAATGGCACAGCAATGCGCGCATTGATGCGGTCAGCCGTTACCAGTACGACAGTCTTTACCAGTTAACCCAGGCCAGCGGTCGGGAAAATGCTGCTGGCAGCGGTGGTCAGGCAGCCCCGGGGCGGGTGGCGTTTGGTGCAACCGACGACGGACTCTGGCGCAATTACACCCAGCATTATACCTACGACGAGCATGGCAACCTGACACGCCTGCGCCATGTGGCGAGCAGTGGCGCAGGGTATACCCGGGACATGAGTGTAGCGGTGGGCAGCAATCGCGCCTTGTCGGTCACTGACGGTGCGGCGCAACACTGGGCGACGATGTTTGATGCCAACGGTAACCAGCAAGCGCTGGGCGGCGGCCAACAGTTAGGCTGGAACGTGCGTAATCAACTCACCCATGCCACCCAGGTGCGGCGTGACCAGGGTGATCCTGATGTGGAAAGTTACCTCTACGACGGCCAGGGCCAGCGGGCTGTCAAGATCAGAAGCCAACGGGTCGCGGGTAAACCCCATACACAATTGACATGCTACCTGCCGGGTTTGCACCTGCATGTACAACCTGGCAAGCGTTTGAACGTGCTGGAGATTGATACGGGCGGTGGTCGTGTCACGGTGTTGCAATGGGAGCACGGTCGCCCCAGCGATATGAGCGCCGAGCAGTTGCAATTCAGCATCCTCGATCACCTCAGTAGCAATTTACTGGAGCTGGACGAACACGCGCAGTTGCTGAGCCAGGAGCACTACTATCCTTATGGCATGACGGCGTGGTGGGCTACCAACGATACGCAGCGAGCCAACTATAAGGTTCGCCGCCACGCGGGTAAGGAGCGCGACGCGACAGGATTGTATTACTACGGATATCGGTATTACGCGCCGTGGCTGCAACGCTGGATCAGTCCGGACCCACTGGGTGACGTGGATGGCTTGAATCTGTATGTGATGGCGCTGGGCAATCCCTTGCGGTTCAGGGATGCCGATGGTGGGCAAACGTTGTTCGGCGAGCAATTCCAACCAGGTCGAGGCGATATCCTTTTCGGCTTGGCGAATACTGTGCGTATCTATCGTAGCTTCTGGTCGAAGCTGACGGCACGTGGAGACATCATGGCCGCCTATGTCGGAATTGATGAAATAGGGCCGGCAACGGCGGCGCTGGCAGAAAGCGTCAGTGTGCACGTTCGGTACGGGCTCGGCAGGATGAGCGAGGCCAGGTACAGGCAAACGATCAGTGAGCAAGGCGTACAGGTCGCACGACAGTTCTATGGCGCTGTTGTGGCGAAGTATTCGGGCTGTACATCGACCACCGCCAACCGGGAGTTCGCGAAGAAATTTGTCAGTGATCTTGCGTCTGGCGACTATTCATTCGAGCGCACCCTTGAAGACTACATAGACGTGGACTTGATTGACTTCCAGCATAAGCTGGTCAGCCGCATCAGTAAGTCGTCATTGAAGACCCTGACGGCCCCTGAAAGCATGCGTCATGTGCATTTTGCTCTTGATGATCTGGACCTGAATCTGGTGATCGATAAGTCTCAGTCTTCTGCCACAGGTTCGGAACTGCGCTGGCTTTATCGGCATCGACAGCAACTGGCAGGCCGCGTGACGTTCTATCGGCGCCAACAGCGGGTCGATGCGCCTTGGGAGTCCAACTCGTCCGCGTGGCGCAGCTATAAACCCGCCAGTACCAGGGCTTCAAGGCGGGCGGTACGCTGATTGAACGAATCACCGTGGCGGTGCCTCAACGGCGTCGGCCACGGTGGTTACATGGTTAAGGTTTAGAGGTTTGCTCTGTCGGAGGCGGCTCCCAGGTATCGTTTTCATCCTCGCTGACGGTGTACCAGGCCCAGTAGGTGGTTTGTCGCATTCCCCCTCGGGCCGTGAGAGTACGCACGGGCCGCCCCAGGGCGTCATGAAACTGTGTGTCGCTGTGCAGCAGGGGGTTACCGTCGATGTACCTGTGATGATCGGCGTAATAGGTGCGATACACCCGGATAATCAGCCCCATGGGGCTGTATTCGTTGTGCTCGTTGACGCACCAGCGCGGGTCAGCCTGAACCGTCTGGAGGGCGCCGTTTTTGACCCTCAGGTCACCCTTGTCGTCCACGGCATAGGCCGGCCCCGGCTCGGCTTTCTGTTTACTTTGCAAGATGCGGCCAAAGCCGTCCTGGGCGACCAGGGTCATGTGGATGAGCTGTTCCTGATCGTCGGTATAGCGATCAGCGGCCAGCATCAGGCTTCGTGCGGGTTCGCGCCTGGCCTTTTGGATCAAGTCAGACAAGGCTTTCTCACTCGCACTCAACGTGCTGGCCTTTTTTTTCAAGCGCAACCTGGCGGTGGCGCGTATATGCCCGTCGGGCAAAAGGTAGCGCTGAGTGACCCAGTCCGCCTGCCTGTCTGTGGTGGCAATCGAGCCCATCCAACTGAACGCGTCGTAGAGCCAGGCTTTGGCCGCTTCGCGCAGGAGGGTTGCGGGTGTTTGAATTGCGAGTTCAATAGGTGTGTCTAGCGGCCTGCGATACGCTGACAATTGCCCGAAACCGATGGACTTTCCCGATTCTTGCCCTTGGATGCTGGTCGCGATCAAACGACCGAACCCATCGTAGAGGGCTTGCTCGGTCGTGCCGTTTGGATCGGTGATACTGATCGGCTGCAGCAGACGGTAGTCGTGCTGGACGCGGGTGATGCAGCCATCGGGTTGTTTCACCTGGATGACCTGAAGCCCGTAAGTGTCATAGGTCAGCGTGGTTTCGTTCTCGGCCAGCGTCAGACGCCAGGTGCGTAAGCGATAGAAGTGCTTGGCGTTGAAGTAGCGTGGAAACTGACGGCGGATCGACCAAAGGGAAGGGGCTTGGCGTTCCTGATCATTGGCATGGAAAAACACCGCCATGGGGCGATAGCCGATTCGGCGCAGCCGGCTCGGAAGGTCTTCGGCGGGTTGGCCCGGCATGTCGGGAATGCTCTCCAGCGCCTGCAGCGCGTCAGGGGCCAGCTCCGCGGTTTCTTGATAATCAGCCAGCCCCTGGAAGGTTGCCGTTCCAGGGGCCAGGGTCAGCCCCTTGCCGCCCGGCTCACGATAGTACTGGATCGACAAGCCGCTCAGCTCGCGTGGTGCCTGCGGCCCCAGCGGCCCTGACAGCCGGTTGATCAACGTCTCGTAGTTGATCGCCGTCGTGTTCAACCCGGCAGGTGGCTGGCCGTTGGGCAGGGTCCAGGCGTTGTCGCGTCGACGATAGGGCAAACCCAATCGCCATTGGTCGTCGTTTGATAGATGAATCCATTGCGCCAAGGTTTCGCTCAGGTAAAAGACCTGCTGAGCCGGGTCGTGGGTATCACGCCACCATTGTTGCTGATGCTCATCCTTGAGCAGTGCCGCAGGCGCATCGCGGGCGGCCTTGCGCCGCGCGCCGTGCACAATGACGTTGTGGACCAGGCTGCCATAGGCGTCCCAGCGCAGGTTGACCTGGTGTTCGCAGACCGGATCATCGGGCACCTGTTCGTATTGATAGTGTACGGACTCCAGCGTCAGCGGCAGCATGCGTGGCCTGGGGTGTGAGCCAGCCTGGGGCAACCGACGGACCATATAGCGGTACTGCTGCACCGAGCAGGGTGTGCGCTCGGCCGAGTCAAGGGCGAACACCTCCACCCGTACCGGCAGGCCCCTGAGCGCGTAGGCTGCTGCCCGTGCTTCCTGTGGCGTAGGCGACGCGATCAGGCTGTCGTGGTGGTCGGTCGGTTGCGGCTGTTCGGGGGCATCGTGTGTGGCCAGCAATGTGGGGCCGAGTTTGGTGGCGTCGGCGTCATGGCGGCTGTAATGGTCTTGGGGCATGTCCAGCGCTTGGCCGGTGTGAAACCAGCGCTTGGTTTGCGAACCTGCTACAGAAACTTCACTGTCGCGGGTTTCTTCGTCGGTTTGCAGCAACAAGCCGAAACCCTGGAAGGCGCGCTCATCGGCATCGTAATACGCCTGACGGTAGCTGAAACGCTGAGTCAGTCGCTGATGGCTGATCTCATCGCGCCATTCCTGGTGTTTAATCAGGTTGAGCGCGAATGGCAGCTGGCTAACCACAGGCCTGTCTTCACTTTGACATTGCTGTTTCTCGTCCAGCCATTCCTGGGCGCTGCTGCGATAGCGCACCTCGACTTGCGCGCCGAGGTTGTTGTGAGTACCGCTGAGCAAACAGGGCTTGCGATCAAAAAAATCGTAGCGCCAATGGCGCGGATGCGGGTGCGTGACGCTGATGACCAGGCTGGCGTAACCATTACCTTGCAGATCCGCCACGTTCACCTGGCACAGGGAGTCGTACTGTACGCCGGATGGCCACGGTAATACCAAGGGGGTTGTGGCAAAGCCATTGCCGCCCTTATTGGCGAAAATGCGTACTTCATCGGTCGTCAGGTACAGCAGGTCGCTGGCACCGCAGCCATCCAGATCGGCCAGCAATACGTTGGCGGCGTTGAAGGTTGTTTCTCTGAAGGGCAGGGCAGCCAACACTCTACCCTTGCCGAACCGCCCATGGCCCAGATTGGGCCAGCATTTGATTTCGTTGTGACGGATACGCACCAAGTGCTGCTGGCCGCTGCCAAGTATGTCGCTGAAGCCGACCCAGTCGGCGGAAGAACGGGTGAAGGACGGCAAGTCATCGCCGTCAACCTTGTGCGCCTGCTCGACGCCCTGCCCGAAACCGCTTTGCCGATTGGCATACAGGCGCACGCTACGCGGGCCCACGAGCGTGAGATCAGCCAACCCGCTGCCCATCAGGTCGGCAAATATCGCATGGGGGTGTAAGAACTCCACCGGGAACGCGTCGAACCGTACGAAACCCGCTTCTTTGCGCTGGGGGGCCAGGCTGAAGAAGCCGCTCATACCCGGTCGGGCCAGCACCCATTCCAGACGTCCGTCCCCATTTATATCAAGCAAGGCCTGATAGACCGGGCGTGAACGGTCGGCCACCGCAATAGCAGGCAGTTCTTGAGGAGGAGCGTATGCCACCTGGTCGCCTGTGGACGCCTCGGCCCGCTGAGGTGCGCGGTAATACCAGGCTTGATCACCACGATACAGGATCCCCGGCACGCCTTCGCCGTATAGATCCACCAGTTGATAGCGCTGGCCGTCATTGAGGCTCGGCACGTCAACAAAACGCTGGTAGCGACGGGTATCCAGTTTCAGGCTGGAGGATTGATACAGGTATTCTTGCGGCGGCAGGCTGGTGAGTGTTCCTTGGGCATCAACGGCCTGCTCGTAGACCGCGAGCAGAGTGTTGAGCCCGTTGCGAAAGGTGTAGTGTTCGAGCCTCAGGCGCTTGACCAGTATAGGGCTGGGGCCCATGTCGGGCTCATCCGCAAAGGCGTGAAACATCAGGATTTGCCGGCATAGGCGCAGTGTTCGTAATTCAAAGCCAAAGATGAAGCTGGAAAACGCATCTTCGCGTGAGAGCCACGGGTTGAGGGCCTCATAGGAAGGCAGCGCGTCGCTGGCGGTGTTGCGTTGGCCATAGTCGAACAGCAAGTAAAAATGCCATGCCTGACTGGAAAGGTCGTCGCTTTTGAGCAGATACAGTGTCTCTTTTTCCCTGGCCTTGACGTTGCCATAACACACTTTATGCAGATAACGCTGGGCTCGGCAGTCATGGGGGCCAGTGCCGGTATCGGTCTCGGTCAGGTACTGGTAGCCGATATGCTCGCCATGGGCGTTAAGGCTTTCCTCGAGCAGCCATTGCGCCACATGGCTCAGGTTGTCGGGGTCAGCGATGCGCGCCGCGTAGGTTTTGCCGTAGACATGCCGGCTGCCGTCAGCCGCCTGGATCAGCCAGAACCCGGCGGCGTCGCCGTCTGAGTGCCAATGCTCGATGCGCTCGAAACGCTGTTCGACCCTGGGAAAGTAGCGCGTGACGAGGTAGTGGCGTCCCAGCGGCACCTGGTCAAAATGATCACGCGGCGTCTGTACAAGCGTGCCCTCAGTGGTGCGTTCGGGCATCCAGTGCTGTGCATCCGGGCCTTGGAACGTATCGGCTGCGGTGTAATGGGGGACGCCCTGCTGGGTGCGCCGTGTGACGGCACCCGGCTTGACGTCCCAGCCGAAGCCGAACGCACTGTTACCCGCCGTGCTTTGATAGGTCAATGACAGCGTGGGTGCATAACCACGGCCAGTGGAAATCGGCAACGCAACCTCGAAGGTCGCCGTGCCATCGGCGCCCACGTTGCCCCAGCCTTTGGCGACCCCTTCGATGACGGTGCCGGCATTGGGCAGCGAAGGCACCTTCAGGGGCGATTCATTGGCTGGGTTGCTCATGTATCGCTCCTGCCAGGCCTTGCGGTATAGCGCACATGGACAATGATGTCGGTGATGGATTCAAGCAGGGCTTTTTGTTGCAGCGCATTGTTAAAGTTCAAGCGCCAGCACGACACTGCCCCGGTGTATTCAAACGGCAGGTAACGTGGATCGTTGTCGAAGTTGAGGGTAAACAGGCCGTCGTCGTCCAGCCCGCGTGACAAGGCGATTTGCTGGTGTGCCCTGAAGTCGGTCCTGGTGGTGCCGTCGGGCATCTGGATTTCATTTCGGGTCTGGGTCAGTGTTGCCTTGATGTCTTCATAAGGCCCCAGCAAGGCAGGTAGTGAGACGCTGACGTGCTTGATGCGGCGCAGGGTGTGCCCTGGGTAGTCCTCATCCAGCAACGCTTGAGTCAGGGCGAAACTGATCGTACCGCTGCTTACCAGTTGCGCCTTATGCTCAGCCCAGGTTTTGGCGGGAGCGGTGATTTCGGGGGGGCGTTTGTCGGTCGTGACCAGGCACTCGATCAGACGATGGCGCAGTGACACGGTTTTGCTGATTTCCAGCTCGCGTGGCGTGTGTTGCAGGTACGCGGTGTTCATTTTTACCAGGTTCAGTTTCAAGCTTTCGGCACTTAACAGTCCGCGGGATGTGTGATGCCAGGCCCCACCTTGAAAGAACTGTCGGCTGTCGGCGGTCTCATACTGCCAGCAGGCTTCAGCGGCCAGGCACAGGGAGTGGACGCTGTCATACAGCGCGTAATAGAACGTGCTCAGTTGTGCCGTGAGCCATTGATAGAGTTGTGCTCCGGTAAAGCGCATGCCGAGCAGTTGGTAGGCGGACTTGGCCTGGCTCAATGCGGTGTGGGCGCTGTGTAGTTGCAGGCGAGTGGCTTTTTCCTGCTCGGCATGCACCAGCAGCAGGGTGTCGATCTGGGCCAGTTCAAGGCGGGCCTGTTGCTCGGCATGGGCCCACTCCTGAGCGCGACGATTTAACTGTTCAATGCGCTCCAGTTCATTACCGTTGGCGCGAGCGGTGTTGGCTTCACCCTGGGCGAAGGCCTGGAAGGCATGGAATGCGCCCTCAAAACGCATGCCACCGAACGACGTACCGAAGATATTGGGCGCGAGCATGGCGGCCCCGGCGCCCATCCCGGCAATTGCGACTTTTCTCTCCCACGCGGCGCTCTCCAGATAGTGCTGGCCGGCCGAAATTTCACCGGTGCTGATACCTTCACGCAACTGACGCGTCACGAAGTCCAATCGCCCCTCGACGATTGCTCGGCTGCGGCGCAGCGCGTCTTTGTTTTTTTCATCGATGGCCAGGGCCTGGGTCTGCTGGGTCAGCACCAGTTCGGCCAACTGCCAGGCGTTTTGCTGTTGCACCTCAAGGTAATGCGCCTGTTCCTTGCGCTCGATCAGCGTGAGCAGCGTGGTGCCGAACTGCGCCAGGCTGTCGACCGCACTCAAAGCGTGCCCCAGCATGACCTGGAACCGGTAGTGACCCACTTCAGGACGGCTCGGTAGATAGGCACTGGTGCCACCCGCAGCGCCCGGTGCGTTGCGCGTCAGCAACGCGGCAGGGGACAAGGGGGGCGCAAAGAGTGTCTGGCGTAAAGGCTTGCCGGAAATATCCAGATGATGGCGTAGCCCGTGCAGGCGACTCTCCAATGTGTCCCAGCGTGCTACCAGTTGCGTATTCAACGGCCGGTATAAATAGGGGCTGTCTGTAAACCAGGCGTGTTGCCCGGTGAATTTGCACTGCTGGGACAATAGCGAGGTGTATTCGGGTTGATGTTCCAACCGGCGTATTGCCTGGGAGGATGTCGTCGCCAGTGCGTTCAGATCACGCGACGTCCAGGTATCGGCGCGCGTGACCGTCGGACGCATGCCGAGCAGGTTCTGCGCCTGGATGTACCAGAGTTTGGCTTCGGCCAGGCTGTCGGGGCTCAGTTGGCGATAAGCCGCGTCGCCCCGGTTGATCAAAATATCCACATTGAGGTGGTACAACGCTTTGCGCAGGTATATCGGAAAACTCAGCGCCCGGTAATGCGGGCTCTCGGGGTGCTGGCAGGCGTAGCTCAGCTCTATGGGGTTGCTTGGCAGCGCGCCGAGAGCGCCCTTGTTTGGGTGGTGAGGGTCGAACAGGTAGTGCAACCAGGTTTCGGCGTAAGCGTATTGCTGTTGCTGGTTGAAGTAATGAGCGATGGTCCAGGGTAAATAGATAAACAGTTCGCGCAGACTTTTACCGTGGGCACCCTGAAAATCCAGAGGCTCGGGGGAGGCACCTGCGTCCAGCGCCGGTTCTGTCCAGTCCTCGGGGGAACGTAAAAATGATGGGTCGAAGCCGAGCCTGGCAGTCTGCGTCAATTTACTCGCAACGGTGGTATTGAGTCGAATGGCTGGGATAGCCGGGGCGAAGCTTGTGGAAAAATCAATGTACTCGGTTGTCTCTCCGGTATTTTGCTGTTGGCGCGTGATACGCGGAGAATGCGCAGACTTGTCAACGGCAACGGATGTGGCAAGGGAGCATTTGACTGCCTTGAGCGCATAGCCGAGAACCTTCACCTTATACTCTTGGCTCTCAAGCGTGATGACCCCATGGATCACCGTGATGGCTGATGCGGGTTGCTCACTGGGTAACGTTATCCGTGTACTCGCCAAATGCCCGGCTGCTAATTCGGGGGAGGCACCCGCCAGGCTTTCGTGTTCGGTGTCCGTGTAGTTGAGGATTTGGGCGGTGTTGTTGTTGATGGCTTGCGGAGTCGGCACGTCTGTGAGTTTGGACTGCATGATGACGTGCTTGTAGAAACGCAAAATGGGCGCGGAAGTGTTGGTGGACTCTAGCCTCACGTCATTCACAAAGTGCAGTTTTTGGTTGGCGGTCTCGTCACCTGGCAGGTTATAGCCGCTGTAGCGGTCGAGTATCGTCAGGAAGGGATCCTGATAATGGGTATATAAGTGCAGGAATGCATTTTTGTTGAGAAGCTTCCCGGCCAGGGAGAATTCAAAGGCGGTGTAGGATTGACCTTCATAGCCTCTTCTCAAGTCGTTCCTCGTTATCGTCTCTTTTTTGTCGAGGCTAAATAATATGGAGCCTTTGTCATAAATGGCGTTGGAATAGCTTTTTCCGCTCCTGGGGTTTTTGAAAAACATCGAGTGATACGTAGCCTTCACTTCGGGGAATATCGCGCAGTCGATCCTCAGGACCGAGCCGCTGATGAGTTCAACTTCGGATAAAGCCGGGTCATGCAACGCAGAGTTGGTGACCAGGGTAATGCTCATCTGCGCGTAATGGGAGGCAAGGGTGATGCTGTACGTCTGCAGGAAGGGCTTGGCGATTTTCGAGGTGAAGACGAACTCGTTGGTGACGGGATCAAAGTTTTTGCTGGCAGTATCGGTTACGACTATATCGGTGCTTTTGGATTCAAAGTTCCACTTCTGTTGATCTTCTATTTGGGGGGGGTGAGCTTCCAGGACTACCGTGCTTTTGTCCTCTCCCTGCGCTACGTGAGTCTTGAATTGTAAGTTGTCCTTGTTTATATCGAAAAACAGACGGAAGTATTGGTGGGCGAACGAGGGGAGCAACACGCTGGAAAATACGTTGTCCTGATCGACGCCGCCCAACAAAGCGGTCTGCAGTGGGGTATTTTTTGTGGACTCATAGGCTTCCAGCAACCTCACGGTTTCCTGGGCAACTTCTGAGCCCGGCACGATCTTGTATCGGCCAGGGCTGCCCGCGCAAGCGACGATTTTTATCCCTAATGACTGATCGACACTGATGGCTTGGAAGAACTCGCCCATTTGGCCGCTGCCATGATTGAGCGTATTGGCCCTTATACCCAGGAACAGTGTGTGAGGGGAGCGGCTATCGACCACGGCAACGGTCTGCGTGAGGCTGATTAGTTGCGCTGACGTGAGTGCGTTGATGCCCCGCGTAACGCAGTGCTCTTCCAGGCCCGTGTGCGGAAGGCTCCAAGTGCCATCCAGTTTTTTATAGGAGAAACACAGGCGAAACTTCACGAACCGGCTGTTCAGCCACTCAGCCTGGCGTTGTTTTTCGTCGTTGTCGTCGTTCTCATACTCACCATTGCCGTTTCCCGGTGCCTTGAAGGATTGGTAGGGGGCGGGCTTGATGCTCTCGGCCCAAACAATGAACAACCGATGATTGAACATTACGGGGCGAATACTGTGGGCGGGCGTATCGGCGCAAAACGTCAGGTTGATCGGTGTCCAGTCTGTCCAGGCCAGGGGCGCAGGTCCCTCGGTCTTGACGGTGGAGCGTTTGGACAGGTCCAGCGAACGCCAGTAATAGAGCTCATCGCTGGTGGATTTGCCGACGAAGTAGTAGGTGCTGGTATTCCACTGTTTGACATTGCCATCGATGTAGCCATTGAGCGTTTGAATGTTGGCGACTTCTTCGAACCGTGACAGGTAGCCTTGTACGGCGTTCTGCAGGGTGCCAGGCTGGATTCGATGCTGGTTGAGCTCGTTTTCCAATTGCTCGAAGCTCTGGCTCTTGTCCTCGCGCAGCGTGGGGTCGAGGAAGTTTTGCGGGTGATAGCGCAGTTGCTGGCTGGCGCTCCACAGGGGGTAACTGTGCAGGGACTTCTGCCAGGCGAGGGTTTCGTGAACCGACATGCCCCGGGTTTCATAACCTGGTTCGAGGCCCGAGTGAATCCGGTTGATGTAGTGCTGCAGGCTGGTGATCGCACTGGCGACCGGGCTGGTTGGCACCGCTTGGCTGACTTGTACGTCCACTAGCCAGTAGTCGTACAGGTCGCTGGGTGTGCGCAACGAGTCTTTAAGGGCGGGGCTGATGCAGTGAGCCAGATAGTAGCTCAGCATGGCATCACGCCAGGCTTCATTGAGGCGCTGGTCGAGGGGCTCAGACATGGTCATTCCTTGAGTCTGCTGGTAGAGAGTAAGCGGTTATTGATGTGCGGCGATGATGGCTTCGCCCACGAGCTTCCATTGATTGAAGTCGCTGGCGTTATCCAGTTCGCTGGTGTTGAGCAGGGTTTGGCTGGAGAGCCGGGTGATGGTGCAGGCTTGTCGACAGCGCATGATCCAATCCAGTTGGTCCATGGACTTGACCGCGCCTGTGGGCAAGGTCTCAGTGAGTACCCGCAGTTCTTTTTCGTCCCACCCCAACCATTGGCTTAGCCGGGTATCGAGGGGTTGAGGCCCGTTGCTGTTGGCGCTCTGGAAGTACGCCAAGAGGCTGTCCTGTGCCAGGCCATACGTATCGCAGCAGTCTCTGAAACGCTGCAATAGATAGAGTGTGCCCAGGTTCAGCTCGACCAGTTCCGTGGGGGATTTTTTGCTGTCCAGCCAGTGGGGGTTGATCAGTAATTGACGCAGTGAGGCGCTGTTGACTGGCAACGGCAACAGCGTGGTGATGTCCGGCGCCAGCAGAATCAGGTGGTTGGGCTCAGTCTGCGTTTTTTTGAAATGTAGGTTGTAGTAAAGCTTAAGCTCATTGCTGTAGAGGGCCGGCGCCGGTTTTTCCAGGAACTGTTGGATGCAAGCCTCAAGTCCCTTTGGCAGTAAGTCGACCCAGCGCTTGAGCGCTGGGTTATCAGTGGCGGGTTCCAGCAGCAGTCGCTGGCGCAACTGCGTTACGCTGGTGTTACTGTTCCTGAGCCAGGTGACGGCCCAGTCCAACTGCATGAGTACATCGAGAAAGTCCATCTCGGTGCTCAATGTGGGGGTGGCCAGCTTGCTCCAGGTGGACGGGCCGAGCACGTCGGCCAGCTGTTTGCAGTGCAGCACAGAAAGGCCGAAAACCTGGGCGATACGTGCCAGCCGATAGATCCGGGAGTATGTGACAAGGTTCCTGAGGACAGGGGTGGGGAGCACGTCTGTCAGCAGTTGCAGCGAATCCGGGGTGTCACTCAACGCCAACGCGGCGCAAAGCTGCTGGCGGGTATGCGAATCGAAGACTTGGTCGTCCAGCGCCAGTGGTCGCCCGGACAACAGTGTGCGATTGAACACCTGATCGAATAAGGGTTGCTCGTTGGCGCTGGCCTGTACGGGCAGGCGATCCAGCCACGCCACAAACTCCAGCGGCTTGAGCCGGTAGCGCCCACGGAGGTAGCGGTAGACACCTAGTGCGCGCAGGGTGGTGTGGCTTATCTGAAGAGCGGCGTTGGCGGTGCCCTCAAGCACCATGGCGCTGACGATCAGCGTATCCAGTTCGGCAAACGGTAGATCGACCCACTTTTGCAGGCGGATCATCCGATGCAGACGGTCGAACCGGTCGGGGCTGGTATTGAGTAGTGTCGCAATTTTCCCGCCGTCGGCGTGGCCGACTTCCAGCTTGGGCAGACGGTCTGTGCCATTGACATAACGCGCACCATAGATCAGCAACGTTTGTTTAGGCGCCGAGCGGGAGGCATGGGGGGCGAAACTGTTGTGCGCCAGCAGGGCTTGCAACTGGGTACTGTCCAGCGCTGTACATTTCAAAAAGTCGTCAATGTTTGCCGGTGCACGGGATCTGCCAAAGTAGGTTTCAAACAGTGTGCTTTGCGTGACGGGTGGTTGCGTCAACAGTTGTTGCTGCTGCGGATTCAGTTCGCTTAGCAGGCATTGCGCGTCACCATTGCGCGTGTTGACCGTGCCGTACAGTGCGTTGCCGGTGTCGTCAAACGGCAGCCGCTTGCTGAGTCGATAATTCAATTCGCCCAAGGCGTGTTGGGTTCCCGACAGCCCCAGGCGGCATTGAAGGTGATGATGGTGATAAGGCAGCGTCAAGGGGTAGTGTTGCTTGCTGAGCAGCAGGGGCAACTCCTCTTGCGGGTGATGGTGTTTGATCTGGTTGCGCAACAGGTCATCGATCAGCGTCAGCAGCGGGCGCTGGGCAAAGGTCGTGTCGTGGTCAATCAGTAAGTTTTTCAGGTCCGGGCGCCGCTGGCTCAGGAGGATTTTGTGTTGCGTTCCCGTCCCGTTGTTTTCAAGCTGAGTTGCAAAAAGAAACAGTGTGCGCAGGTAGGCAACCGGTGAGTCGATAGCGGCGATGGCATCGGGATTACAGACGTTCCCCCAATCCTCGTTGAGCAGGCTGGGTACGTTGGATCCCAGGTCGCGTTTGCTACGCGTGGAGGCTGGGGGGGCGTTGACTGGTTGTTGGTCGTACAGCCATTGCAATTGCGTGGTGTAGGACAACGCGTTTTCGTAAGCGTGGGCGCCATCGTCATCATTGTAGCGGGCCAGTTGACGGATGAACTCGGCCTTGGGCATCTCGACGATGTCGAAGACGCTGGTGAAGCCGAGTTGATTCATGGCGCTGCTGAAGTCGACCTTCCCAACACCTGGAGGGACGGGCCGTTCAACTAGTCTGGCCAATAACGAACGGTTTGAAGTTTCCATGTCATCGATCTTCCTGTGAGCCCAAAGGTGGATCCAATGGACGACGCAAGACGCTATCACGCAGGCTGTACGGCCCGAGGTCAGCCAATGCCGTGAGCGAGTCAGGGAAATATCGGTGACTGAGTGTCGATGCAGTGGTGTTGTGGTTTTGCTAGAATGTGCGCCGCGCGGCTTGGCCTGCATTTTTCTGCATCCGGTTCACCCCTTACGAGGGTAGCCACCTGGAGACAACACCCATGACTCAACCGATTGTCGTGGCGGCACTGTATAAGTTCGTCACCCTCGAAGATTACGTCGCCCTGCGCGAGCCCCTGTTGCAGGCGATGGTCGACAACGGCATCAAAGGCACCTTGCTGATCGCCGAAGAAGGCATCAACGGCACCGTTTCCGGCAGCCGCGAAGGCATCGATGGCCTGATGGCCTGGTTGAAAAAAGACCCCCGCATGGTCGATATCGACCATAAAGAGTCCTACTGTGACGACCAGCCCTTCTACCGCACCAAGGTCAAGCTCAAGAAAGAGATCGTGACCCTGGGCGTTGAAGGCGTCGACCCGAACAAGAAGGTCGGCACCTATGTCGATCCGAAGGACTGGAATGCGTTGATCAGCGATCCGGAAGTGCTGTTGATCGACACCCGTAACGACTACGAAGTGTCCATCGGTACCTTTGAGGGCGCAATCGACCCGAAAACTACCAGTTTTCGCGAATTTCCCGACTATATCAAAGCCAACTTCGACCCGGCCAGGCACAAGAAGGTCGCCATGTTCTGCACCGGCGGCATTCGTTGCGAAAAAGCCTCGAGCTACATGCTCAGCGAAGGTTTCGATGAGGTTTACCACCTCAAGGGCGGCATCCTGAAGTACCTCGAAGAAGTGCCCCAGGAAGAGACCAAATGGCAGGGCGACTGCTTTGTGTTCGACAACCGTGTCACCGTGCGCCACGACTTGAGCGAAGGCGACTACGATCAATGTCATGCCTGCCGCACACCGGTGAGCATCGAGGACCGTGCATCCGAGCATTATGTGGCCGGCATCAGTTGCCCCCATTGCTGGGATAAGCTGCCGGAGAAGACCCGTCGCAGCGCGATTGACCGCCAGAAGCAGATTGAGCTGGCCAAGGCCCGCAACATGCCGCACCCGATTGGCTTCAACTACAAGCAAACCCCTTCCGAGGCCTGAACCATGTCAGCGCGCCTGCTCTATGTAATGGACCCGATGTGTTCCTGGTGCTGGGGTTTTGCCCCGGTAGCGCAGGCGCTGGTTGAGCAGGCCCGGGAGGCCGGCGTGGACGTGCACCTGGTGGTGGGCGGCCTGCGCACCGGCAGCGGCGCGGCGTTGGAGCCGACCACCCGGCGCTATATCCTGGAGCACTGGCAGGCCGTCACCGAGGCCACCGGCCAGCCGTTCAAGCGCGAGGGTGCGTTGCCCGACGGTTTTGTCTACGACACCGAGCCGGCCTGCCGCGCCATCGTCACGGCGCGCAGCCTGGCGCCGGATTGCGCATGGACGTTGCTGGGCCTGATCCAGCATGCATTTTATGTCGAGGGCCGCGATGTGACCCTTGCCAGTGTGCTGGTGGAACTGGCGGAGCAGGCGGGCATACCGCGCATCGAGTTTGCCGGCGCCTTCGACCGTGCCGAGCAGCATGCGGCGACGGCGGCCGATTTTACCTGGGTGCAGGATTTGGGCATCGCTGGCTTCCCTACCTTGCTGGCCGAGCGCGATGGGCAACTGGCCTTGCTGACCAACGGCTACCAACCGTTGTCCGAACTGTCGCCATTGCTCGCCCGCTGGTTGGAGCGAGCCGCCTGTGTATGAACAACCCCAACGCACCGACCGCCTGACCTGGGCCGAAATTCGCCGCCTGGCCCTGCGTCACAAGAAGTCCCTGTGGGTCGCCAACGGTGTCGCTGTACTGGCGACCCTGTGCAGCGTGCCCATCCCGCTGCTGTTGCCCTTGCTGGTGGACGAAGTGCTGCTCGGCCATGGCGACGCCGCGCTCAAGGTGATGAACCACGCGCTGCCCCTGGGTTGGCAGAAAGCCGCCGGCTATATCGGCCTGATGCTCTTGGTGACCCTGGCCCTGCGTTGTGGCGCGCTGGTGTTCAACGTAGTGCAGGCGCGCCTGTTTGCGCGCTTGGCCAAGGACATCGTCTATCGCCTCCGCGTGCGCCTGATCGAGCGCCTCAAGCGAATCTCCCTGGGCGAGTACGAAAGCCTGGGCAGCGGAACTGTCACCACGCACCTGGTCACCGACCTGGACACCCTGGACAAGTTCGTCGGTGAAACCCTCAGCCGTTTTCTGGTAGCGATGCTGACACTGGTCGGCACTTCGGCGATCCTGGTGTGGATGCATTGGCAGCTGGCGCTGCTGATCCTGTTGTTCAACCCGCTGGTGATCTACGCCACGGTGCAGTTGGGCAAACGCGTCAAACACCTCAAGAAGCTCGAGAACGACAGTACTTCGCGTTTTACCCAGGCGCTGACTGAAACCCTGGATGCCATCCAGGAAGTGCGCGCCGGTAATCGCCAGGGCTTTTTCCTGGGGCGCCTTGGCCAGCGTGCCCAGGAAGTGCGCGACTACGCCATTCATTCGCAATGGAAAACCGACGCGTCCAGCCGCGCCAGTGGTTTGCTGTTCCAGTTCGGTATCGACATCTTTCGTGCGGCGGCCATGCTGACCGTGCTGTTTTCCGACCTGTCCATCGGCCAGATGCTCGCCGTGTTCAGCTACCTGTGGTTCATGATCGGCCCGGTGGAACAACTGCTGAACCTGCAATACGCCTATTACGCGGCCGGTGGCGCGCTGACGCGGATCAACGAGCTGTTGGCGCGTGCCGATGAACCGCAATACGCAGGCGGCGCAGATCCGTTCAGCGGGCGGGAAACCGTCGGCATCGAGGTGCGCGGCCTCGACTTCGGCTACGGCGAAGACCTGGTGCTTGATCAATTGAACCTGGCCATCGCACCGGGTGAGAAGGTCGCGATTGTCGGCGCCAGCGGCGGCGGTAAAAGTACCCTGGTGCAACTGTTGCTGGGGCTGTACACGGCGCAGGCGGGCAGTATTCGTTTTGGCGGTGCGACCCAGCAGGAGATCGGCCTGGAAACCATTCGCGAGAACGTCGCGGTGGTGCTGCAACACCCGGCGTTGTTCAATGACACCGTACGCGCCAACCTGACCATGGGCCGCACGCGTTCCGACCAGGCCTGCTGGCAGGCGCTGGAAATCGCCCAGTTGGAGGCGACGGTCAAGGCACTGCCCCTGGGCCTGGACAGCGTGGTAGGGCGCTCTGGCGTGCGTTTTTCCGGTGGGCAAAGGCAACGCCTGGCCATCGCCCGCATGGTGCTTGCCGAGCCTAAGGTGGTGATTCTGGACGAAGCCACCTCGGCGCTGGATGCGGCTACCGAATATAACCTGCACCAGGCACTGGCGCGGTTTCTCAGTGGGCGTACTACACTGATCATCGCCCACCGGCTGTCTGCAGTGAAGCAGGCTGACCGGGTGCTGGTATTCGATGGCGGGCATATCGCCGAGGATGGCGACCATCAGCAACTGATCGCCGATGGCGGATTGTACGCAAAACTGTACGGTCATCTGCAACAAGTGCGTTGATTTAGCTTAGGCTGTGCTATCGGAGGCGGATTTTCGCGTGCGTATTGAGCTGTGCATGTGCAAGGGACTTCATGAAGCAAAAGCGGACTCTCGGAACGCCACGGCTGCTGGGTATCGTCTGGCCCTTTATCGCCGTTGTCTTGTTCCAGGCATTGTTAGGCTGCGGCAGTCTCTACGTGCTTTCTGCGGTGCGTGGCTATGTGGCTGGCGAA
This sequence comes from Pseudomonas sp. FBCC-B545, assembly GCF_059134095.1. Taxonomy (NCBI): domain Bacteria; kingdom Pseudomonadati; phylum Pseudomonadota; class Gammaproteobacteria; order Pseudomonadales; family Pseudomonadaceae; genus Pseudomonas; species Pseudomonas sp. FBCC-B545. Next base: position 2,013,598 of record NZ_CP101441.1, read on the forward strand.
AGCTTGTGGTCCAAGGGCCAGAAAGACGCGATCTACTACCTGACGCTCTATGCCGATAGCCGTGACGACGCCACTTACCTCAAATACCAACAGGCCATTGCCGTGCCCCAGGGCGGGCATGAATTGCGTGTCGCCCTGGACAGTGCCACGCCTGACCTGGCTGCCGCACGCCTGGGCATCCTCAAGGGCGGCAATCACCCGGATGACGTCCCCAGCCTGATCTGGCTGTACCTCAACTTCCGCCATTTCAGTTATCTGGAAAAAGCCATTGAACTGTGGACAGTCGGCGATGCTTATCTGGAACAACTGGATGAACTGGCCCGGGAGATGCACCGCGCCATCGGCACTGACCAGGTCACGGACAATGATGTGCGTAGCTGGAAGGCGCGCATCATCGCCATCAACGAGGGAGTGACCCCGGCGGCCAAGGCGTTCAGCGATGCCTTGGGCGAAGGTTCGCGGATGATCCTGCGCCTGTTGTTGATCACCAACCTGGCCACGGCCCTTGGCTTGATCATCCTGGCGCTGCTGCGCACCCACAAGTTGCTGGCCCAGCGCCATGCATTCGCCGACGCCCTGCAAGCGGAGAAGGAGCGTGCGCAGATCACCTTGGAGTCGATCGGCGATGGAGTGATTACCACTGACGTCGACGGGGCCATTGCCTATATGAACCCGGCGGCCGAAGTGTTGACCCACTGGAAGTCGGAACAAGCCCAGGGCTTGCCGTTGGCGGCATTGTTCAAGTTGCTGGATGAAAACGCCGAGCCCGATGGATTCACCTTGATCGAACACATCATCAAGGGCCAGCTCAGTGGCGGCAGCGAGCATTCCAAGCTGATCCAGCGCCTGGACGGCAGCACCGTCTCGGTCACCCTGGTCGGCGCGCCGATCCGCAGCGCCGGCAAGATCAGTGGTGCGGTGCTGGTGCTGCACGACATGACCCAGGAGCGCCAGTACATCGCCAACCTTTCCTGGCAGGCGACCCACGATGCCTTGACCGGCCTGGCCAATCGTCGCGAATTCGAGTTCCGCCTTGAACAGGTGCTGCAACACATCGCACGCCAGCAAACTGGGCGACATGCGCTGATGTTCCTCGACCTCGACCAGTTCAAGCTGGTCAATGACACCTGCGGCCATGCCGCAGGCGACGAGTTACTCCGCCACATCTGTGCATTGTTGCAATCGGACTTGCGTGAGGGCGACACGTTGGCGCGCCTGGGCGGCGATGAGTTCGGCATCCTGCTGGAGAACTGCCCGCCGACGGTGGCGGAAAAGATCGCCGAGAGCTTGCGTCATACCGTGCAAAGCCTGCACTTTGTGTGGAAGGGCCGGCCGTTCATGACCACCGTCAGTATTGGCCTGGTGCATATCTCGCAAACCCCGACCACCCTGGAAACCTCGCTGCGCGCTGCCGACATGGCCTGCTACATGGCCAAGGAGAAGGGCCGCAACCGCGTGCAGGTCTACCACGCCGACGATTCCGAGCTGTCCCTGCGCTTTGGTGAGATGGCCTGGGTGCAGCGGCTGCACATGGCCCTTGAAGACGATCGCTTTTGTCTCTACGCCCAGGAAATTGCGCCTTTGGGCCAGACCGAAGCCGGCAACGGGCACATCGAAATTCTCCTGCGCCTGCATGATGAGGCGGGGCGAATCATCCTGCCTGACAGTTTTATCCCCGCGGCCGAACGCTACGGCTTGATGACTTCCCTGGATCGCTGGGTGGTGGAGAACGTATTCAAGATTATCGCCCGTTGCATGAATGAACGTCCGGGCCGGCCCATGGCGATGTGTGCGATAAATCTGTCAGGCATAACTATTGGCGATGATGATTTTCTCGGTTTTTTGCGTGAGAAATTCGACACTTACAACATACCGCCAGAAATGATTTGTTTTGAAATAACTGAAACCAGTGCTATAGCCAATTTGGGTAGTGCGATTCGCTTTATTAATGAACTCAAAGCCTTAGGCTGCCATTTTTCCCTCGACGACTTTTGCGCCGGAATGTCCTCATTCGCATATTTGAAACATTTACCTGTAGACTTCCTGAAGATCGATGGAAGTTTCGTAAAGGATATGCTGGACGACCCGATTAACCGCGCTATGGTCGAAGTGATCAACCACATCGGCCACGTCATGGGTAAGCGCACAATTGCCGAGTTTGTTGAAACACCCCAGATCGAACAGGCGTTGCTTGAGATCGGTGTAGATTACGCTCAGGGCTACCTGATTGAACGCCCGCAGTTGTTTACCTTTGATAGCTTGCAGTGTCGACCTGCCCGGCCGCAGCCACTGTTATTCAAGGCGCCCGGCACTTTCCGCTGAAACATTTGCTGGTCTGTACAATCACACTTAAAAGGAGCCCTACAGTGATCGACACCTTCAACAGAACCGGCCCGCTTATGGAAGCCTCGAGTTACCCCGCCTGGGCGCAGCAATTGATCCAGGCCTGTAGCGAGAGCAAGCGCCGGGTTGTCGAGCACGAACTGTATCAGCGCATGCGCGACAACGCCCTCAGCGCCCAGACCATGCGCCACTACCTCATTGGTGGTTGGCCGGTGGTCGAACAGTTTGCCTTGTACATGGCGCAGAACCTGACCAAGACCAAGTTTGCCCGCCACCCGGGGGAGGACATGGCACGACGTTGGCTGATGCGCAATATCCGCGTGGAACTCAACCATGCCGACTATTGGGTGCACTGGGCGCGCGCCCACGGCGTCAGCCTGGAAGAACTGCAGGCGCAGGACGTACCGCCGGAACTGCACGCACTGAGCCATTGGTGCTGGCACACCAGTTCGGCCGATCCGTTGATCGTCGCGATTGCCGCCACCAACTACGCGATCGAGGGGGCGACTGGGGAGTGGTCCGCCGTGGTCTGCTCGACCGGAGTGTATGCTGCCGCCTTCCCTGAGGAAGATCGCAAGCGCGCGATGAAGTGGCTCAAGATGCACGCCCAGTACGACGATGCCCACCCGTGGGAAGCCCTGGAAATCATCTGCACCCTGGCCGGGACCAACCCGAGCAAGGCGCTCCAGGAAGAGCTGCGCCAGGCGGTGTGCAAGAGCTACGACTACATGTACCTGTTTCTGGAAAGCTGCATGCGCCTGGAGAACGCGCAGAAAGACCAAGACAAGGCGGCGGTTCGCGAGCGCCCAATGCGCGTCGCCAGCGAGGCATGAGGTAAGTGCGATGGCGGGGGCTTACCCCGCCATTGCCAAGCGGTTACGGCCTTCGCGCTTGGCCACGTACAACGCGTTGTCTGCCCGGCGCAACAGGCTTTCAGCCGACTCGGCCGCCAATAGCGTCGAGCAGCCCAGGCTCACCGTCAATTCGATCCGCGTGCCCTCCACCCAGTAGTCCTGGGCTTGTGCCGCCTGGCGCAGGCGTTCACCGACCATCCTCGCGGCCTCGCGACTGGTGTTGGACAGCAGGATCAGAAACTCTTCCCCGCCAAAGCGGAACACCATGTCCACGTTACGCAACTGGCGCTTGATCGCCCCGGCCACGGCGCGCAGCACGCTGTCGCCAGCGGCGTGACCATGGGTGTCATTGATTTTTTTGAAATGGTCGATGTCCAGCATCAGCAACGACAGAGGATGCAGGTGCCGCCTGGCCATGTCGATTTCCCGTTGCAGGGTCTGGTCCATGGCGACGCGGTTGCCGGTTTCGGTCAACGGGTCACGCAGGGCGCTGCGGGTGGCGGCGCGGTAGAGCAGGGCGTTGCGCATCGGGTAAAGCAACGTTACCAACAGCGCCTCGAGCTGGTTCAGCTCCTCTTCGATCAGGCGTTGGTTACGGCGCAATACCAGTTCGCCCAAGTGCTCGCCCTCGTGGCTCAAGGTGTAGCTCACCGAATGGTGGCCACGATGGCCGAACTCCAGGCGCAGGTCGCTGGCGGCATGGCGATATTGCAACGCATCCAGTGGTACCAGGCGCTGTATTTCGCGAAAGAACAGACTGAGGATACGCTCCGGCTCAAGGCTGGTTTGCAGCTGCTGGCTCAATTGTTGGCGAAGTTCGGTGAGGGTTGCAGGGCGACGTGGGCGAAGGGAAGGCTGACCCAACCCCAGGCGCTGCAATTTGGCACTGTCGAAGTCAATTGCGTTGGTCTGGGTGGGTGTTTTCATAAACGAATGGCCTCTAAGCACTTGGCTGTCTTACAGGCGGGATGAGAGTGGCGAACGCCAAGCGTCTTACTGTTCCTTCAGTACCGTAAAACATTGGAAACAGTTTAAACCGCTTTGCCTCGGGTTATAACCCCGGGGCACTGCCGCACGTCTTGTCATCGCCTCACCTGCTTGAAGAGTATTAGAGCGAGATTCGTGCCAAGTTTATACAGTCAATAAAACTCGTTATAAATCAATCGACTGTATTTAAGGTCAGAAAAGTCTGGCAAACAATGGCGCCAGTTAATTGGCTGGTTGGAGCTGGAGTTGCTACAGCTTGCCCAGTTTTACTCTTTTTGCGGGTCAGGTTGTTTGTCGAAAATAAAGAAATCTGGATTGAGCCGCAAATACAGCACGGCTCCCATCACGATAAAATCCAGGCATACGTTAAGGTCGAGAGGTATCGCCGAGCAGCAAGGCTAGACCAGGGTGCTGCGATCGATCTGTGCAATTGAAGTAACCCCGGTCAGGGTCATCGCCACGCGCATTTCCTTGGCGAAGATATCCAGCAGGTTCTCCACCCCGTGCTGGCCCTCGGCGGCCAGTGCATAGGCGGCGGCACGCCCGAGCAGGCATGCCTTGGCACCCAGGGCGAGCATGCGCACTACGTCGAGCCCCGAGCGAATGCCGGAGTCCACCAGCACAGTCAGGTCGTCGCCCACGGCTTCGGCAATCGGCGGCAACGCCTTGGCCGTGGACAGCACGCCGTCGAGCTGGCGACCGCCATGGTTGGAGACCACGATACCGTCGGCGCCGAAACTCACCGCATCCTTGGCATCCTGTGGGTCGAGTATGCCCTTGATGATCATCGGGCCTTTCCAGAACTCGCGGATCCATTCCAGGTCTTTCCAGCTGATCGATGGGTCGAAGTTGTTGGCGAGCCAGCCGATATAGTCTTCCAGGTGGGTGGGTTTGCCCAGGTACTTGGAGATATTGCCCAGGTCGTGGGGGCGACCCATCAAGCCTACATCGAAGGCCCATTGCGGCTTGGTGATCGCCTGCAACATGCGCCGTTGCGCCGCGTATGGGCCGGACATGCCCGAGTGTGCATCGCGGTAGCGTGCGCCGGGTGTCGGCATGTCGACAGTGAACACCAGCGTGGTGACTCCAGCCGCCTGCGCCCGCTCCAGCGCGTTGCGCATAAAGCCGCGATCCTTGAGCACATACAGTTGGAACCAGATCGACTGCGGGCTTTGCGAGGCCACTTCTTCAATCGAGCACACCGATACCGTCGACAGGCAGAAGGGAATGTTTTTATTGGCCGCCGCCTTGGCCGCTTGCACTTCCCCGCGCCGCGCATACATGCCGGTCAGGCCCACTGGGCTGAGGATCACCGGCATCGCCAGTTCAGTGCCAAACAGCTCGGTGCTCAGGCTCAGGTTGTCGACATTGCGCAGGATGCGCTGGCGCAGGCTGATCTCGGCCAGGTCCGAACTGTTGGCGCGCAGGGTGTGCTCGGCATAGGCGCCGCCGTCGATGTAGTCGAACAGAAAGCGCGGCAACTTGCGCTTGGCTGCAGCGCGGTAGTCGGAAGCGGACGAGATGATCATCTACGGTGTCTCCACAGGGCAAAGTGCTACACCATAAGCAAAGTTGTGACATGATAAAAACAACTTTTATCGCTACTATCCAGTCGCAAAGGGAATACTGATGAACCTGCGAACCTTGCGTGCATTTGTCGAAGTGGTACGCCAAGGCGGCTTTTCCCAGGCGGCCGACACGGTGGCGCTGACCCAGTCCACCGTCAGCAAGGCGGTCAAGACCTTGGAGGACGAGCTGGGCACGCCGCTGCTTAATCGCCTCGGCCATAAGAACGAACTTACCGCTGCCGGTGAAATTGCCTACCGCCGCGCCCTGGTGATACTCGCCGAACGCAACGACCTGGTGGCTGAAATCAATGACCTGCGCGACCTCAAGCGTGGTGTGCTACGCATTGGCCTGCCGCCCGTAGGATGTGGCGTGTTGTTTGCCGCCATGTTTGCCGCTTACCGCAGCCGTTACCCGGATATCGATATCGAACTGACCGAATACGGCAGTAAAAAACTGCGCGAATGCCTGGAGGCGGGGGAGGTCGACCTCGCGGCCCTGCTGTTGCCGGTAGACGAAGGCTTCGACTACCAGCCGGTACGCAACGAACCCCTGATCGCTGTGCTGCCTATCAGTCACCCGTTGGCGCGTCGCAAGCGCATCGACTTCACCGATCTGGCGGACTCGCCATTTATCCTGTTCGAGGCCGGCTTCGCCCTCAACGCCAAGATCCTCAGCGCTTGCGAGCGCAAGGGCGTGGCCCCCAAAGTCACCGCCCGCAGCGGGCAGATCGACTTTATCGTCGACCTGGTCGCCGCCGGGCTGGGAGTCGCCTTCCTGCCACGCATGCTGGCGCACAAGCACCAACACGCCGGCATCGCCTTGATCCCCCTGGACGAACCCCACACCGACTGGCACATCGCCCTGGCCTGGCGCGCCAGCGCCCACCTGCCACCCGCGGCCCGGGCCTGGCTGGATTTGGCCCTGGAGCCGGCGTTTTCAAGCGGTCATGGCGGTTAATCGCGACAAGTGTCAGGGAAGGCTTGACTTCTTCTTTTTAATCAGTAACATACGGCGCATTCCGCGATAGCTCAGTTGGTAGAGCAAATGACTGTTAATCATTGGGTCCCTGGTTCGAGTCCAGGTCGTGGAGCCAGATAGAGAAAAGCCTGCAGAGATGCAGGCTTTTTTTTTGCTTTGCGCCCACCATGGGGCGCAATCTTGTGGGTAAAAGTCCCACCGTAAGCTGATCACAGCGAACGAAGTGAAGCGCAACTGCATGAGGGCGACCGAATGTGGGGAGCAAGCGTGAATCGAAACCGCGAACAGCGGGGAGGCGTGGGTCAAGTCATTGCTACAGGGAACTGACGCGCCGGTTAACCCACCATACGAAGGTAGCTCCCAATCATTAGCTATCTGCCAACCATGAACGAAAATCCGGTAACTGTTGGGCCAAATCTGCGTTTCTACATCCAAGACTGGCGAGATTGATTGACTCACCCATTGGTACGCAGCGGACTTTAAATCTTGATATTCAACATTCGATAGCCGAACCATAGGTCCAGCGTGACCTATTGCTCGACCTTGTTCAGCGCTGTCTGGCTTGCTTCGACATACGGAATTGGAAGGTTAGTCCGAAACCTTTAGAGCATCGTGAACTCAGTAACCCACCAAAATTTCCGCTGGCTTTTTTGAAGCGTTATATGCAAGCGAGAAGGCCTTGCAGAATGCAATAAAACCTTAACTTGGCCTTAACTGTTTTGACATGCTTGCATGGCTTAGATACTTCGGCATCTACGCACTTCGTTATTTGAAGTATCGAGAAATATTTTGCGGGCGACATCTCAGGCGCAAGGTATGCACACTTTAAAGATGTCACCAGAGGGGGGATGTGCAAAGAGGCTTAAACATTATCCATTATTAAATCAGGTGATTAAAGATGAGTACGTTAAGGGAATTGACCGCTGAAGAGCTGCTACTTGTTGCAGGTGGGGGGGATACATCACAGGATCCGATTTCCCATGATCCTGGGCCAGGTCTGGATGATGATATGAGTCATGACCCAGGGGACGTATCTCCTCCAGATACTATTTCAATGTGATTGGAAAGGACATGACTCACAGTGTGAGTCATGTCATTTATAGGGGTTGTGTATATCGATACATGTAGCCAATTTTTATTCATTTAGAGATTGCTAGGAGGTCTTATATAAGTGGGGAGACCTTTTGATCTTGCCAAAGCATCCCAATTGGCAAGGCGTGCCGTTTTTTCGTGTAAAGAATATAGGCATAATTCAGCACCTACTTGATTTTTCATGGACGGTGGAGGCTTTATACCCTGTATTAAAACGGCAACGATTCCATCTGGCTCAGGGAAAAACGCCGACGACCTCAGGACTGAAGGGTTTATCAAGCTGGTCAAGCCTTTACATTCCTTTATGGCCGCTTCAATAATCTGGGTTTTTCCTACAGGCGCTGCGTTTACGAAGTTGCAAGAAACCCCCAGCACTAAAAAAACGAATAACAGAGATTTCAATTTCAAGCTCCTCGTGCAGTAGTTAAAGCAAGCCTACTGTTGAATTTGTGCGATATCGTGACTGAACCGAAGGTATTTATTTAGCCGCCCGTGTGAATCGTAGATGGCAAATGGTCAGGCATCAATAGCAGCCCAGCGAATCGTGCTATGCGTTTGGAACGCCTGGGGCAAATGTTAGGCAAAAAACCTCTATCTGGACACCTTGTATCGAGGGTGACTTTCACAGACTGTCTATAATCTCATTTCAGCGTCCAGAATCCCAGGCGACCCAGATTGGCAGCCAGCCTCACGCGCGACCTGTTTTCGACCTCAGCCAACTGCGCTTGGATCGCCTCGACAAGGGTCTGTGCATTACGGATCTGGCAGGTACGCCCAAAACCTTCAAAGATCGGAATGCTCAATTGCAAGCCAACGCCGCGGTCGCGGCCGCGCTCATTGCCATTGAATATCTTTGATTGCAGGCTTTGCGCATAGGCCGGTCCGCCGTCAGTGCCAAGGTTGGATGGTCAGCAGCACGTTTCTCATCGACAGCGGTCTGTGCGGCGTTAAGTCTAGCGTGCTAAGGCCATCTGGCAAGGAGTTTTGAAGCGGGTAGCGGATCGAGCAATTCAGAAGTGGTTCAGTAAACGTTGTAGCCTGGCTCGCAACGTGAGCCAGGCTGCTTCAGTTAAAACGACATGCCTGTATCAAGGGCGCCATCGTCAGGATCAGGAGTCGTCGAATCAGTGGTGGTGCCACCGGAAACTAGCAATAGTTCTTCTGCCGTTAACGCTCTCATTATCAGTTCTCTTGTGTGGGTTCTATAATTGCCGAGTGAAGTTGGTTTTTTGTGTCAAGATCATTAAAGGGTATGTCACATCGAGTCAATTAATCCGCAGGGTCGTGCGGGCAGCTCATAGTTAAATATAAGAATGTTTCTGAATGACGCCGTATTCGTGACGGTTTCTTTGAGATGGCTCGAGTGCGCGTTCAGCGTTTGCAGTCAATTAATATCAAGCCGGTAGGGACACCCTCGGCGTTTTTTCTTTGCGTGTACAGTACGGCAAAAAATAACGCGGCTTTCCACATGATGAGCGGATTGGAGTCCATAGGAATTAGTCGGGCATCCAGGTCTTGCTTTTTCATCTGATATTGCCATTGCTGAAAGTCCAGTGTGCTCGTTTCGGTGCTCAATGAGTAGAAGAGCACGCAATCCAGATCGCCTGGGATGACCGTTGAGTCCAGAAAACTTCCACCTATCAGTATGATTTCAACGCCAATATCAGCCATCGCCAACTCTGCTATAGCGGTTTTAAGTCGTGCGCAGAGCAAGCTCCTTTTTGGATCTTTAGGTTCTTCAAAAAAGCTTGAAAGGGACGTTATATAAGGTGCTGAATTGATTGGGTTGCAAGTTGACTTGTTGTCAATGAAGGCTGGGAATTCCATGGTCTTGGCGTTGGAGTAATGCTGTGAAAAAAGCGAGTCTAAGTCGGTATTGGCCATTTTGAATTATCCAATTGTGTGAGGAGAGAGCTGGTTTATTATAATTTGGTGGGGCGGCGGGAGTAGACAATGTATTACGTGTCTGCTGAGGGGTGCAACTTGTTAAGTAGGGAGGGCTAATAAAATAACAAATCAATAAAAGTTTCACACGAATTTTGGAAAAGTGTCATGTTTCGTTGGTAGAGTGCTTTTTCTTGAGGGAATAGCTATTTTCAAATGTTGTCGTCGCAAGATTTATTTGTGCACGAGGCATAGGACCGGAATGAAATGGATTTTGTCGTGGCAAAAGTAAAAGCGCATTTTAGAAAATCCCTAACGTACCCGGTTGGATTGGTGCTGGCTGAGGGAACGGTTAAATCAGTGCTTAGCGCTCAGGCAAGACTTGAGACGTATAAAAATAAGCCGTGGCCTATTTCGCCCGAATCGGTATCGGCAGTGTTGGCGTGCGATGGCAAATCGCGGTGCTTCCGACATCCGCTGTTCGAGCATTATGCGACGAATAATGCGTTGGAGCCCTTGAAGAATAGAACGCCTACTGAACAACAGTATGTTGAGGTGTTTTCATCAGCACTTGAACAGTCTCTGTTCACCTTAAACTACTCGACGATTTGTGAACTGTTGGAAGCCGCTGCCTGCGCGCTCACAAGCACCGCTGTAACAATCAGGACGACGCGAGTAGGTGTCAGGCCTGATAAGCGTGGTTGCACAGTAGAGTTTGTTCAGGCGGCTGATATACCATCGGCACTTATGGCCCTTTGGAAGTATGTGGCCGATTTGCCGAGCAGTCGCCAAGACTTATTGGGTGCATCCGTTGCTGCCGTAGGGCTAATGAATTGTCATCCGTTCGTAGATGGTAATGGGCGATTGGCACGTGTGTTGTTCAATGCCCTGATGGGGCGTACATCGCAAAACTACATTCCCTTATATGACTTTTATAACTGTTCGCCCGGCGCTCATGTATTGCGCATCCGGCAGGCTGAGCTATTTGGTGAGTGGGATGATTGGGTGCGTTTCCATTGCGACATCATTGGCTTTATGGCCGGTCACTAGGTTTATTTTCTCAGAGGGAATTGAGGCGCCCATCAGGGCAAATAACCAACGGGCGGGCCATGGAAGGCTCTATCCGTCGCCAAGGAGTTATCAAATGCGTGTACTGACGGAAAAAGAGTTGGCGCTTGTTTCGGGCGGCCAGACGACGGTTGAGCCTGTCACTGATTGGGAACCCGGAGAGTTTGAGTGGTTGGGATCAAATGGCGGTTACACAGGACCGACCTGGACTTCGGAGGATGAGGCCTTGTACCCCATGAGCAGCGGAGAAATTGCAACAAAAGTAAAAAAGACCACTATCGCCAATCCGCTGCCGTCGCCGGAAAAGGCGTTCACCGTGCCACCGAAGTCGCTGCTGTCGGAAGACGAAATTAAAAGGCTCGAGCGATCATTTGGACTAAATAATGGGCCGCAATAGCCTCACTCTATACGTGGTCGCATTCTTGCTGTCGAACCCAGTGAGTGCTGTCGAGTTGCAGGACATACAAGCTAAACTGTATGCCCCGAGTTCTATTCCATTACGCGGTTTGGAAGCATCAAGAATAGACGCTAATACGCTGCTTTCCGCCGTTCTGGCCAGGGCCCAGTCCAAGAAGCCCGCGACGCAAATCAACCTTAGTGATTGCGCAGTCCTCAATGTGGAAAACACGGCGACCGCCTGCAAACTCATACTGCTCGGTAATCACCTGAATGATGGGCACTTCGCGGCTTATGCGCAGGTCCTGGCGTCCATGACTGCAGAACAGCTTCGTCGAGCCGAACAGTTTATTGCTCAGTTGGATGTCGATACGCTCAAACGTGTGGGCGATCGGCAAACCGGCTTATTGAAGCGCACTCAAATAGTGTTAAGTAGTGAAGAAAATGATTATCTAAAAAGCGCCACAGAACCTTTGCTTGAAGTTGAAATAAATGGGCATGCGGCAAAGCTCTTGTTTGATACGGGCGCGAGCGTGACAGTTATCGGCGAGTCTGATGCCCTCCGATATGGCGTTGAATTGATTAAGTTGCCGGTGGGAATCAATAGTTATTACAGTCGGCAATCGGTGAATGCCCAGTACGGCTTGATCAGGGAGATGAACCTTTCGGGCATTGAACTCAGAAACGTTCTGGTTGTAGTGGGCGGGGCGCTCAGTTTGTTTGGTCTGGACCTGATGTCTAGTTTCGACAATGTCATTGTTGGAAGTGAGCATATTGCACTGAACGTAACCTCCGCGGAAATAGAGGCGCTTGAACAGCAGTGCGTGGGCAGCGTCTTTCTAGGCAGCTCTTACTCACGACAAACTCAGTTTTTATATGTGCTCGCTAATGTGGATGGCCAACAAACCGCTGCTTCCCTTGATACCGGTAATCTTTACTACTTAAGTGGCGGCGAAACCAAGGTCGGTTCAGCGAGGAGTGATCAGCGAAGCAAAATAGTGACCGATGCGAATGGTACATTTCCCCGAGCAATTACCCATACCACCACCAATCTGAACATAGGGGGGAGGGCGAAAGATGTTTCCTATACGACACTGGCCGAACAAAAGTACCTGACGCCCTATGTCTTGGGATGGCCAGCGTTTCAAGACTATGAATTGATATGGAACACACATGAATCAAGAGCCTGCTACAAACAAAAAATTCCAGTTCAGTAAGGGGCTGATGGCTGCCTGCTATGCCCTATTTTTCTCGGTCGCGCACGCGGCAAACATAAACGACGCGCGGACGGCCTACAACCGAGATGACTATTCAAGTGCCTATTCCCTGGCTTCTACGCTAGCCAAGCAAGCTAACGATCCTGATGCCAGAAATATGCTAGCGGGATTGCTATTCACGGGAAAGGGGCACACTCGGGATGTCAACGCCGCACTAAACCTATGGACCGACTTGGCCCAACAAAACTATGCCGCTGCACAAGCGACCTTGGGTGCCTTGTATCTGGACGGACAGGCGATTGGCGCAGCTGACTATGTTAAGGCCAAACATTATCTGGAGCTTTCAGCAGCACATGAAAACCCGACCTCTATCTACAATTTAGGCTTTATGTACGAGTCCGGTCTTGGGGTAAGCAAGTCCATACCCCAAGCCGTTGAGTACTATAAAAAATCGGCACAGCTAAATTATTCAAAAGCGTTGTTTCGTTTGGGCTCCTTGAGTGCTAACCACCTGATCGCGGACGCTAGCCCTGAATCGGCTTGTCAATACTATGAAAAGGCAGCGAAAGCCGGTCTTGGTGAAGGCGCTTTTCTAACCGGTAAGTGTTTCGCCACGGGTGTTGGCATGCCAAAAAATCTGCCCATGGCCACCCGGTGGTACACAGAGGCAGCGATGCTTGACGTGCCTCAGGCGCAAGCAAATCTTGGCTATATCTTCGAGAAAGGGCTTGGTCAGGCGGTCAATTTACCCGAGGCCTACAAGTGGTATTGGCTAGCCAGTGCACGGGTTCCCGAAGCCGCCAAGCGCCTGGGAGTTATCGAGAAAAAAATGCCCGCTCTCAGTGATGCTGCCGACGAGCAGACAAAAGCTGCATGGCGAAAGCAAATACAAACGTTCATCAAAGATGACAATAACCGACGCGGACTAATGATCAATAAGTGAAAACAACCATGAATGGATGCTGAGCAAAGCATCGGGCGTGCAGGGATGTCAGGAGTGATTTGTGGGCGACAGGATATTTCGCAGGGCCGCGTCTGAAGCGCAGCGCGTCAAATGGCTGGGGGAGATTGTGCTGATCCGACCGACATCCTTCACTTTTCTCATCACGTTCGCCTTGGGAATGCTGGTCTTGGTAGGCAGCTTTTTTATCTGGGGCTCTTACACCAAGCGCAGCACGGTGAGTGGCCAACTGGTTCCAGCCAATGGCCAGATAAAGGTCCGTACGCCGCAAACCGGAGTGGTGCTGCAAAAGTTTGTCGTCGAAGGACAGTCCGTTGTCATGGGCGATCCTCTGCTGACTATTTCCAGTGAACGTTATGATGCCGGCGCCGACCCGGTGCAGGCACGCGTGAGTTATCAGCTCAAGCAACGCAGGGAGTCACTGGAGCAAGAACTCGTTAAAACTCGACAACTGCAACAGGTTGAGCGCGACAGTTTGACCAGTAAGGTGAGCACACTGCGTAATGAGCAAGCTAACCTGGCTGCGCAACTGGTCAGCCAGCGCGAGCGCGTGGCGCTGGCGGGGGATGCGTCGAATCGCTATCAGGGTTTGATGCAAAAGGGCTATATCTCTATGGACCAGTTCCAGCAGCGGCAAGCCGAGCTTTTGGGGCAGCGTCAAGCCCTACAGGGCCTGGTTCGCGAGCGCAGTTCAATCACCCAACAACTCACCGAGCGCAACAACGAGTTGGCGGGGCTTGAAACACGCCAAGCCAATGCACTGGCGCCGATACATCGGCAACTGTCTGGTATCGAACAAGAGCTGGCAGAGAGTGAAGCCAAGCGTACGGTATTGATCACCGCTCCAGGAAACGGTGTGGCAACGGCAGTTCTGACGGAAGTTGGCCAGACAGTGGACCCGTCGCGTACGTTGTTGAGCATCATGCCCCATGACGCCCAACTGCAGGCTGAGCTCTACGCCCCGAGCAAAGCGGTGGGGTTTATCAAGCCGGGGGACGCTGTGCTGATCCGCTACCAGGCCTATCCCTATCAGAAGTTTGGCCAATATCACGCTCAAGTGGTGTCCATATCGCGCACTGCCGTGCCCTCTGCGGATCTTGCCATTATGACGGGTGAGGTGCCGGGGCTGTCGCGTAACGGCGAACAGCTCTACCGTTTGCGTGTACAACTCGACGAGCAGACCGTTATGGCCTATGGCAAGCCTCAGTTGCTGCAAAGCGGAATGCTGTTGGATGCCGACATCCTGCAGGAAAGCCGCCGCCTTTATGAATGGGTGCTGGAGCCTCTCTACAGCCTCACCGGCAAATTCTAGGAACCCCTCCCATGACTTTTCTTGACGCCATAGCCTTGCGTCCCGGGCGTCGTCTTCCCGTGGTATTGCAGACCGAAGCGACTGAATGCGGCCTGGCTTGCCTGGCGATGATTGCTGGATACCACGGGCATCGGGTCGATATGCTGGATTTGCGCCGCCGTTGCAGCGTCTCCCTCAAAGGTATTGCCCTCAAACAACTGATCAATAGTGCTCAGCAACTGCAACTGGGTGCTCGTGCCGTCACGTTGGATGTGGACGGCCTCGGCCAGCTCAAACTACCTTGTATCCTGCACTGGAACTTCAACCACTTTGTCGTACTCAAGTCCGTCGATCGGCAAGGCGTGGTTGTACATGATCCTGCGCGTGGGTTGCGCCGGATCAATGATGAAGGTTTATCTCAAAGCTTCACCGGCGTCGCACTGGAACTGTGGCCGGACAGTGGTTTCGAGCTGCAAGAAGACAAACCAAGAATCAAACTCCTGAACATGATGGGGCGCATTAGCGGGTTGTACCGCTCGTTGGTGCAAGTACTGCTGCTGGCACTGACGCTCGAGGTCTTTTCCCTGATCACCCCGTTCTTGCTTCAGTGGACGATCGACAACGTCATTATCAGCGCCGACCACGATCTGCTCAGTACATTGGTACTGGGCTTTACCTTGTTATTGTTGATGCAACAAGCGGTCAGCGGCGTGCGTGCCTGGGTCATGATGCATTTGAGTACGCTGCTTTCCGTGCAGTGGCGTGCGAATGTCTTCAGCCACTTGTTACGGTTGCCCAGCCAATACTTTGAGAAGCGCTACCTGGGAGATGTGGTGTCGCGTTTCGGCGCCGTAGACACTATTCAGCAAACGCTGACGGCGGCGTTCCTATCGGCGATTCTCGACGGTCTTATGTCCGTCGCGACCCTTGCAATGATGCTGCTCTACAGTCCAGCCCTGGCCGCTATCGCGATCGCCACTATGCTGCTGTATGCCGTTGGACGCTGCCTTTGGTATCGACCGCTGCGCAATGCGACCGAAGAGCAAATCATCCATGCCGCACGCCAGCAAAGCCATTTTCTGGAAACAGTGCGTGGCATTCGCCCCTTGAAACTGTTTCAGCGCCAGGAAGAGCGTCGTTCAGCCTGGCTTGGCTTGTTGGTGGAGCAGATCAACGCTGGATTGCGCACGCAAAAGCTGCGGTTGCTCTATCAACAATTAAATGGGTTGCTGTTTGGCATTGAGAGCCTGTTGGTGATCTGGTTTGGCGCAAGCATGGTGATAGATGGCCAGTTCAGCGTCGGGCTGTTGATCGCGTTTATCGCCTATAAAACGCAGTTTGATACCCGAGTAGGTAACTTGATAGACAAGTTTTTCGAGCTGCGTATGTTGCAACTGCAGGGCGAACGGCTGGCAGATATTGTTCTGCACCCACCGGAAACAACCGTTTCCAGTGTCGACCTGCAGACACTCATGGATTGTGATGCGAGCATTGAAATCCAGGGACTGCACTACCGCTATGCCGAGCAGGAGCCCTGGGTGCTGGACAACCTCGACCTGCACATTGCTGCGGGTGAGTCGGTGGCTATCGTTGGGCCGTCCGGTTGTGGCAAAAGCACGCTGATGAACGTCATGCTCGGTATCCTGCCGGCCACTCGGGGGCAGATTCGTATCGCCGGTATCGAAATGGCGCAACTGGGCCTGGATGGTTTGCGGCAACTGGTAGGTACTGTGACTCAGGACGATGTGCTGTTTGCGGGATCTTTGCGCGATAACATCAGTTTCTTCGACCTCAACGTGGATCAGTCCTGGTTGATCGAATGTGCCCGGATCGCGTCGATTCACAGTGATATCCAAGCCATGCCGATGGGTTACAACACTTTGGTGGGAGACATGGGCACGGTGCTTTCCGGGGGGCAAAAGCAGCGCGTGCTGCTGGCCAGGGCACTGTATAAGAAACCACGAATACTCTTCCTGGACGAGGCCACTAGTCACTTGGATGTCGCATGTGAACAGCGCGTGAATCAGGCCATTCAAGGGTTGCGAATTACGCGCATCATGGTTGCCCACCGCCCTGAAACCATTGCCTCTGCGGACCGTGTCATCCGGATTCTGGCCGGTAGGGTGGTGCATGACGATGCTGATGGACCAACGAATAGCGCACATACCGCGAACACTTCGCCAGAGATGAAACAGAGCCAGGTATGAAGCGATTATCCTCGGTTTTGATGATGGTTTTGCTGTGTTGTTCACGTTCTGCATGGGCCTTTGAGCCAGACGTTTTTGACACTGCACGCAACGTTTCCCTGCAAGCGGTGTATGACGATGCACGTGGCGAGCTGCCGTGTAGTTTTGGCCGGCTGCCTGAACGTTTGCCGTTAGCGCTAGTGGTCGAACGGATTCTGTGCCACGACCCACAGACGCGTCTCAGTTGGGCCAACGCCAAGGCTCAGGCTGCCCAGGTTGGGCTCAGCCAGGCGGCGTATCTGCCGCGCCTGGATGGGCGCGTTAGCAGTAGTCGCGGCAATGGTCGGGTTGACTACGATGAGCCGGCCTTGCGTTCTGGTGAAGGGCACCGGCGGCACGACAGCGCCAGTCTTGAGCTCAGTTGGGTGTTGGTGGACTTCGGTCGACGCGGGGCCGCCTTGCGCAATGCCCGCCAGTTGCTGGTGGCTGCCAACGCTACCCAGGACGCCATGTTGCAGCGTACTTTTGTTGAGGCAGCGCAGGCTTATTACGATGCCTTGTCAGCTCAGCGCAGCTTGGCCGCCTCGGTGCAGATCACCGAACTGGCGGCTCGCAATCTGGAAGCAGCGGATGCCAAATACAAAGCCGGTGCGGCCGCACTTTCTGATCGCTTACAGGCGCAAACAGCGTTTTCCCAGGCTAATTTGCGCCAGATCCGCGACCGTGGAGCATTGCATAACGCTTTGGGCGTGATTGCCTTGCGCATGGGGCTATCACCCCAAACGACTCTGCAGTTGGCGGGTGACCTCACTCCACTGCCGAACACTCAGTTCCTGCAGGCGGCCGATGAGTTGTTGACCCAGGCGCGTCAGGATCACCCGGCAGTACTCGCCGCACACGCTAGGCTCAGAGCCGCTCAGGCGGCCGTTGATGAGCGACGCGCTGCCAACCTTCCGAGCCTGGCACTGACCGCCGACCTGACGTACGCCCGTAGCCAGCAATCGAAGATATTCAATGGCGATGAGCGTGAGCGGGACCGCAGTATTGGTTTGCAGTTGAGCATCCCGATCTTTGACGGTTTTGGCCGGACCTACCAGATCCGCCAAGCACAAGCCCGTGTAGACGCGGGCCGAGCAGAACTGGCTGAGGTCGAGCAAGAGGTCGCGCTAGACCTGTGGGCCAGCTACCAGACGTTGAATGTTGAGACCCAAAGTCTGCAGCGCACCAGCGAGTTGGTCGATCAATCGCGCCAGTCGCTGGAGGTTGTCCAGGGCCGTTATCACTCCGGGGTGGGCAGCATGATCGAGTTGCTCAATGCCTTGACCGCGTATTCCGGTGCTGAGCAAGAGCATATTCAAACCCTCAGCCGCTGGCAGACATCACGCCTCAGGCTGGCGGCCAGCCTTGGTCGACTGGGATTCTGGGCGTTGTAATGCTCGCTGCCTGGGTCACTTCGGTGTTGGCGCCCACAACGAGTCGCACGCATCAAAGAGGGGATTGCCATCAAGAGGTAAGCGTCTGTGCAATACACCTTGCGGAATGAAACTGACCTTCACTGGGTTGAAATCGCAATCGCAACGTCGGGGTTGCTGGAAGCAATGTTATCGCCAGCGCAGGATTGACCCAGTTACCGAAATTTTACTGACCCAGGCTCCTACCTTGTGAGCCATTATCAGTGCTGGATTTTTGCCGATTGGGGTTAGGTCAGTGTGGCATCGGCCATTGGGTCGATTCGACATCAACGCCAAAAATTTGGGGCTTGGTCATCCCCATATTTTTCTACATATCCATGAATGGGCTCATCGTCGCCAATTCCGTGGCGGGCACGTTGGCCTTCTTTCCCCACAGAGCGGGTTCTGCTTCGTCACTCGTCGGGGCCATACACTATGGCAGCGGCATTTTCAGCTCAGCATTGTGGTCGAAGGGAACCCGCGGAGAGAGGTTATGACCCAGTCGCCATGTCCGTCGATGCTGAAACCGAGCACAAATTGAACAATTGTTCTTATGGGGGTAAATCTCAACTGTTCTTCTGGCCGATTGGTTTCCTGTCACAACTCATCAGTTCGGATTGCCGTGCTCAGGGGGATCCAAAGAGGTTGTATAAAATCCGGGCTTAATTAGGATAATAGTAGGGATAAGTATTTTTGAGGTCAGCACAATGTCTTTATAAAACAGGTGCTTATTTGTCTATTCGAGTCCAGGTCGTGGAGCCAGATAGAGAAAAGCCTGTAGAGATACAGGCTTTTTTTTGCCTGGGATTTGACTCAGCAATCCAAACGCTTAGCGCGATTCCCATGACGCCATCTCTAATCCTTCGATTCAGAGGTAAGGCCAATGAAAGTCGCTGCAGTCGTTTCAACCAAACGCGGGCCGGGTAAAACCACGGTTGGCGTTAATCCAGGCGCGTTCTGCGCCGACGCGGGTCTTCGTACTCGTCGATCTCGATACCCAGCCGTCACTGTCCTCGTTCTATACGCTAACGCATGAGGCGCCGGGAGGGACCTACCAACCTTTTTGGTTTCAAAGCGTACAAGGATTAACCAGATTTACGATAGCGGTCATCGTCATGCTTGCTCTCCCATGCCCCGTGGCCTTTACATAATCCTTTTCAGTGCCCACTAAGGTTCGCTTTCCTGGTTGGAGCATGGTGTCCACGATGAGTTTTTTCTTCGCTATATCCGGTTTAAAACTCGGCTCTACTGGCCAAATCTGCACGGCGTAGTGTTGCGCGAACAAAAACAGATTTGGAGTGGTGTCTACCGGCGTTTGTAGGTGCGCGCACATGACATCGCTGGCTTGTACTTCAACAATTTTTTTGTAGTGGGGCTTGTCGTAACTGGCCAATATCAATTTTGTCCGAGTCTGAACCCCCAGCGCTTCCTGAGGATGGCAAGGCGTCAGTTCACCATAGGCGTAGGCGCACCAATTCACCTGGGTCATTGTGACAATTTCTTCAGGTTTTAATGACAAGTCTTTCTGGATGCTCAACTGGTCTTGCGGCTTTTCGTAAGGGATTGCTGCACAACCAGTGAGCAATGTGAGCGTGAGCAGAGTGATGAAATTGAAATACATTGCTTTCCTATCCTTGGTGGAGCTCGATTCGCAGCGATTCTACCGTCAAAAGCCTGCGCGGATTCAACGCAGGGTCAGATGAATTCAACGCTATTGAGCCCCAAGCAAGCCAGGAAGATCCTGTGGCTCGTCGGCATCCGTCGATTTACCCCCTGTGGCGGTGTAGCAGTCGTCTGCGCTGCGCCTGCCATCAGGGTAGACGATAAAGCCCCCGCGCCCATTGTGACATTCGTGCAGGTATACCGACGCCAGCTCGCGTTGCTTATCAACATGGGCATTCAAGCGCGCGATATAGATACCCACCGCAACCGACACACAAACAATCAGCACTACACAGGCGACTAACTGGTTGGTATAGCTGGCACCGACGTCATCAGCATGCACGGGTGACATACCACGACCCTGAGTGCTCGACGTTGTGGCCAATCGGAAACCAGCTGCTGCCTCCCATACGCACCCGCTGAGCTTGCGGTGGCAGGCAACCGACCAGCAGTGTGAGGAAAATCAAGGCTAGCAGGACGCCTTTGATCATCGAAGACAGGTTCATGGCGATGACGAGCTCTGGACGAGAGGAACCTCAGCTTAATCAGCGCTGGGTTAACGTCAGGTAAACACCCGCAGGGAACCGCTCGACTTCCGTTATCCTTCAAACCTCTGCGCACTCCCTGTCCGAGGTTTTTTCCGTGCATATCCACTTGCTGCTGGTCGAGGACAACCTGGATCTGGCCACCACCGTCATCGAGTACCTGGAGATCAGCGGCATCGTCTGCGACCACGTCACTAATGGCCAGACCGGGCTCAACCTGGCACTCAACCAGCATTACGACGTGATTCTCCTGGATATCATGCTGCCGCGACTGGACGGCCAGCAATTATGCGAGCGGTTGCGTCAGCAAGGCATTCAGACCCCCATCCTGATGCTGACCTCGCTGGACGCCTTGTCGGACAAGCTCGCCAGTTTTGCTGCGGGCGCCGACGACTACCTGGTCAAGCCGTTCGAACTGGCTGAACTGCTGGCCAGGATCCGCGCACTGAGCCTGCGCCGCAGCGGTCAGACCAGTCGCCTGCAAGTAGATGATCTGGTGATGGAACTGACTACTCGCAAAGTCAGCCGCGCGGGCCAGGAGCTGCATTTGTCACCCATTTGCTGGACCTTGTTGGAAAGCCTGATGCGCGCAAGTCCCCAACCCGTTTCCCGAGAACGCCTGGAAGCGAAGATCTGGGGCGATGAGCCACCCGACAGCAATACGCTCAAAGTACATATGCATCGGCTGCGCAAGGCGGTAGACAAACCCTTCGGCCGGCCGTTGATCCATACCCTGCCGGGTGTCGGCATTCAGGTGAAAGCCCATGCGTAACGGCCTGAGCTTGAAATGGGTGATCAGCGGGAGTTTCCTGTGTCTGATTGCGGTGGTGCTGGTGATCTACAGCAGGCTGCTGCCTGAATTTACCGTGCGCGGCTTGTTCTATACCGCCAGCGCGATGATGGAAGAGGAAGCCCAGTATTTTGTCAGGCACTACAAGCAGGACCCGACCACACCGACTCCGCACAATTATTTCTATACCAGCGTCATCGGCAAGGAGGCGTTGCCGCAGGACGTCCGCGAGTTGCTCAATACCCCGCCGAGCCTGTCCTTCGGTGCGGTGAATATCTTCGGCGATCTCTATTCCGATGACGACGACGAGCCTTTCCAGATCATCCTCGAGCAGCCCCTGGGTGACGGCAAAACCCTCTACATGTACGACATCGACCACGATAAGGAAGCCGGGGGGGAGGTCGAGACGCCGTTGTCTGACGCCTATTTCGATCAGGTCATAGAAAGTGTCAAGTTCATCAGCCTGGCTGTCTTCGTGCCGGCGCTGATGATCATTGCCTTGCTGGTCTGGTGGCTGGTTCGGCCGTTGGGGCGCTTGGTGCAATGGTCCGGCACACTCAAAGACCCTGATGCACTGGCTGGCACACGGCCTGGTTTCAACTTCAAGGAGTTCAATATGCTGGCCGATGCCCTGGCCAAAAGTGTCGAGCAGGTGCAGGCCGCCAGCCAGCGTGAAGGCCGCCTGTTGCGCTACACCAGCCATGAACTGCGAACGCCATTGGCGGTACTCAAGGCCAATATAGAACTGCTGGCCCTGCAATCCGGCGGTGTCCTGCCTCCCTCCTTGCAGCGTATAGAACGCTCTGTGTTGAATATGCAGCTTATCGCCGAGACCTTACTGTGGATGAGTCGCGAGCACGCCGAATCGCTGCCGGAGGAAGACGTTAACTTGAGCGAAGTGGTCGGCGAACTGATTGAGAAGCACCGCTACCTGATCGGGAACCGGGATATCGAGCTGAGCATCGACATCCACGACGAACCTTGCCGACTGCCCCCTACCGCGTGCCGCATCGTGATCGGCAACTTCCTGCGCAATGCACTGCAATACGCGGAAGAGGGCGCAGTAGATATCAGCTTCAAATACCCTCGGCTGGTGATTGCCAATCACATCAGGGAGGTCAAGCCGCGCCAGGAATCCGACGACTATGGCTATGGCCTTGGGTTGCAGTTGATGCGGCAATTGTGCGCAAAACTGAACTGGCAGATTGACGTGATCCGCGAGCAACAACGCTTCACGGTCATCCTCGATTTCACCAGCGTGATGCCGAGCGCTGCACATAGATAGTGCGACCGTGTTCTTCCTTACGACTGTGATGTTTTCAACAGCGCTGGCGTGCCGTGACGAATAGGCGCTGCCGTAGAGGCCGCGATGTCCCAGGTCAGCAGCAGATGGTTGATCGCCGCATCGATCTGCTCATGGGGCGTGTTATCCCGCGCCTGGATCGACACGCCCTGCAAGAAGCAATCGAACACGGTCGCCATCGCCTCAACATTCAGCGTGTCCGGCAACTGGCCGGCCTGGATCGCCCGCTGCACACACGCGACAATCCCCGCCCGGGTTCGCGCCCGGGATTGGGTCAGTGCATCCACCACCCGCGCATGCTCCGGGCTCGGCGCGCTCATCACCCCAAGGGTCACCATGCAGCCCTTGGGGTGGGCGTCGTCGCATTGCATGCGCGCTGACTGGCGCAATGCGGTTTCGACGGCCCGGCGTGGCGGCAGGCTTTCATCCCACAGGCATTCGGTGACCTGGGCGTAGGTTGCCAGGTAGCGCTGCACGCACTCATCGAACAATGCTTCCTTGGAGCCGAACGCGGCGTAGAAACTCGGTGCGGAAATGCCGCCACCCAGGCCCGTCTTGAGTTGGGCAAGGGAGGTGGCGTCGTAGCCGTGCTGCCAGAACAGGTGCATGGCCTGTTCAACGGCCTGTTCTCGGTCGAAGCTGCGGGGGCGGCCCATTTGCGCCATGACGGCAATCCTCTTGGGGAGATGAGATAAATACTAGTCGATACATAAGTCGTTGACAATGCGGCGCCAGGTCGCGCAACATTTGTATCGATCAGTATTTAAGTGCGCCAAGGAGTTTCCCATGACACCCTCAATCAGCCTTTCGGCGTCGTCCGAGCGCTTGCCCATCGGCGCGTTGCTCGCACTGGCCATGACCGGTTTCATCTGCATCGTCACCGAAACCCTGCCCGCCGGGCTGTTGCCGTTGATCAGCGCAGGCCTGCGCATTTCGCCGTCCATGGCCGGGCAGATGGTGACCGCCTATGCGTTGGGCTCGGTGCTGGCGGTGATCCCCATGACCATCGCTACTCGTGGCTGGCGCCGGCGCAATGTGCTGCTGCTGACCATCGTTGGTTTTTTGTTGTTTAACTCCATCACCGCGTGGTCGTCTCACTATGGCGTGACCCTGGTGGCGCGCTTCTTTGCCGGCGTTTCGGCAGGGTTGGCCTGGAGCCTGCTGGCCGGTTATGCGCGGCGCATGGTAGCGCCACAGCAACAAGGCAAGGCCCTGGCCTTGGCGATGGTCGGCACGCCGATTGCGCTGTCACTGGGTGTGCCGCTGGGCACCTGGCTCGGTGGCCTGGTGGGTTGGCGTACCACATTCGGCCTGATGTCGGTGCTGACGCTAGGGCTGATCGTGTGGGTGCTGGTGAAGGTCCCTGACTATCCGCCACAGCCTGCGCATCAGCGCGTGTCCCTTGGCAAGGTGCTGACTACGCCCGGCGTACGCCCGGTGCTGGCGGTCGTCATCAGTTGGATGCTGGCCCACAACATTCTGTACACCTACATCGCGCCATTCGTGGCGCGGGCTGGCTTGGCGAGCAGGGTCGACCTGGTGCTGCTGGTGTTCGGTGTTGCCGCATTGGCGGGTATATGGCTGACGGCGCGTTTGGTCGAGCCGATGCTGCGCAAAACCGTGCTGGCGAGCCTGGGAATATTCGCGGCGATCTGTGTGGCGTTCGGCCTGCTGGGCAGCCAGCCGGCAGTGGTCTACCTCGGCGTGGCGATATGGGGCCTGAGCTTTGGCGGCGCCGCCACCTTGCTGCAAACCGCCCTGGCCGATGCCGCCGGTGACGGCGCGGATGTAGCGCTGTCACTGAACGTAGTAGCGTGGAACAGTGCGATTGCCGGCAGTGGCGTGATCGGCGGGGTGCTGCTGGAACGCTGGGGCGTGGCCGCGTTTCCCTGGGCGATGCTGGTATTGATCATCCTCGCACTGCTGATCGCCTGGACGGCGCATGCCCATGGTTTCAAGCCGGGACGGCGGTCTGCCAATGGGCCTGCGGCGGCGGGGCACTGAATGGCCGAGTGCCTAAGCGAGTTTCACATTCATGGTGATGTGGGCGGTGAACACCTTGATGTCGCTCGCATCGAAGATCTCTACCGGCACGATCTTGTCCCCCGCGGTTTGCCAATCGATAGCGCTGCCGTCGGCGACGGCGCGGATATCGGTTTTTGCCTTGGCCAGGTATTCCACGTTCATGCCTTTGGGAATCCAGCGTGCACCTGGGGGAATCGAAGCGTCGGTCATCATGCCGCCAGCCAGTTCAGCGGCGTTGCACAGCGCGATGGCGTGCACCGAAGCCAGGTGGTTGGTGATTTCCTTGCGAAACGGCACGGTGACCACCGCGTGGTTGGGCTTCAGCTCGGCGATTTGCGGCGTGATCGTGCTGAAGTAAGGGGCCATTTGGCAGGCCAGGTTGCTGAATGCGGCGGGGCCGACGCTATTGAACATGCTCAGGGCTTGGCTCATAAAAGTATCCTCAGAAGTGGTATACAGAATAATATTCTGTAACAGAACAATATTCCGTTGTTTCCCGGTCTGTCAACCAGGCTTTCTCTGGCGGTCGCTCAACCTATAAACTGTTTTTATTTGGCGTCCCCCCATGCACTCTATCGATCTTATCGAGCGCACCTTTCCCGGTCGGCGCAGCGACCTCAAGCGCACCATCCTGCGTGAAGCGCTGGCGTGCTTTAACGAGGCGGGTATCGAAGCGACCAATATCGAAACCATCCGTGCGCGCTGTGATACCAGCGTCGGCGCTATCTATCACCACTTCGGCAATAAAGAGGGCTTGGTGGCGGCGCTGTTCTTCGCTGCGCTGCAAGACCAGGCCAGTTTGCGTGATCGCTACCTGCAAACGGCGGACACCGCCCACGCCGGCGTGGTCGGCCTGGTGTACAGCTACGTTGAATGGGTCAGCGCACAGCCGGAGTGGGCGCGGTTTGTGTTCCAAAGCCGTTTTGCCGTGTCCAACGGCCCGTTCAAGGACGAGCTGATTGCACGCAACCAGCAGCGCAACCAGCAGTTGAAGGCCTGGATGAGTGGGGAAGGGCGCAAGGAATATTTCAGTCATTTGCCTGCAGAACTTATCCCTTCGTTGATCATCGGCGCGGCGGAAAGCTACTCCCGTGCGTGGCTGTCGGCGAAGGTCAAAAAGAGCCCCTTTGAGTACCGTGAGCTGCTGGCCGAAGCAGCGTGGAATTCCTTGAGCCTCAAATAGGACCCGCAACTTAAGGGTCTATACTGGCCTTCTTCAAATACATCGAGATCCCCATGAGCACCTCTGTTTCCCTCCCTCCGGCGCGCACGCCCATCGCGCCACTAATAGCCTTTGTCATCCTGGTGGCGGGCGCCCTGTTCCTGCAAAACACAGTTGGCGCGCGCCAGGTGCTGTTGCTGGTGGTCGGCGCGGCCCTGGGCCTGACCCTCTACCATGCCGCCTTCGGTTTCACCTCGGCCTGGCGCGTGTTTATCAATGATCGGCGTGGCGCCGGCTTGCGTGCGCAGATGGTGATGCTGGCGGTAGCGGTGCTGCTGTTTTTCCCGGCGCTGGGCGCAGGCAGCCTGTTCGGCCAGCCCGTGGTGGGGCTGGTGGCGCCTGCCGGGGTGTCGGTGGTGTTCGGGGCGTTTATCTTCGGGATCGGCATGCAACTGGGGGGCGGTTGTGCATCGGGCACCTTGTTCACCGTGGGCGGCGGTAATGCGCGCATGCTGGTGACGCTGTTGTTCTTTATCTGTGGCTCGTTGATCGCCACCCACCATGTCGACTGGTGGTTTGCACTGCCGTCGTTCCCGGCGGTTTCCATCGTCAAGAGCTTCGGTGTGCTGCCGGCATTGGTCCTGAGCCTGGCGCTGTTCGCACTGATTGCGCTTGTCAGTGTGCGCTTGGAAAAGCGCCGTCACGGCGAGCTTGAGCAAGGCGTGCAAAGCGAGCATCAAGGCCTGCGCCGATTCCTGCGTGGGCCGTGGCCGCTGGTATGGGGCGCCGTTGGCCTGGCGTTGCTCAACTACGCCACCCTGGCCCTGGCCGGGCGGCCGTGGGGCATCACCTCGGCGTTCGCGCTATGGGGCGCCAAGGTGGCGAGTGGGTTGGGCGTGGATGTGGCGAGCTGGGCGTTCTGGCAGATGCCGGCCAATGCCAAGGCGCTGGCCGCGCCGGTATGGGAAGACATTACCAGCGTCATGGATATCGGCATTGTCCTCGGCGCGCTGCTGGCTGCTGGCCTGGCCGGGCGTTTCGCGCCCAGCCTGAATATTCCGGCGCGCTCGTTGATTGCGGCGGTGATCGGCGGCCTGATGCTCGGTTATGGTTCGCGCCTGGCCTACGGCTGCAACATCGGCGCCTATTTCAGCGGCATCGCTTCGGGCAGCCTGCACGGTTGGGTGTGGCTGGTGGCAGCGTTTATCGGCAACAGCGTCGGCGTGCGTCTGCGGCCGTTTTTCTTCGCGGGCGAACGGCCCCAGGTGGCCTTGAGTGGGTGCTGAGCGGCCCGCTCACATTCGCTTGGCGCGCATGGAGGATGCCGGACTATTGCCCGCCATCGAGCGCTCTGCCGCCCAAGCGTTCCGGGCAATCGAGGGGCTGGGCTGGCTGGCGGATGCCGCGCCGATCAGCGTCGAGCGCCATCGGCAGTGGATCGCCTTGATGACCTGTTGGGT
This sequence comes from Pseudomonas sp. FBCC-B545, assembly GCF_059134095.1. NCBI lineage: Bacteria > Pseudomonadati > Pseudomonadota > Gammaproteobacteria > Pseudomonadales > Pseudomonadaceae > Pseudomonas > Pseudomonas sp. FBCC-B545. The sequence goes on from NZ_CP101441.1 coordinate 2,040,822, forward strand.
AGTGGTTGATGAACGCGGCCAGCCCCAGGGTTTCCTCAGCGCAGAGTCTGTCGGTGACGACCTGCATATCCATGAAGTGTCGGTGGCCCAGCCGCTGCAAGGCCAAGGCTGGGGCCGCAAGTTGGTGGAAACGGCGATGGGCCATGCACGTGCTCGGCACCTGCGTGCGGTGACGCTGACCACTTTCCTGCAGGTGCCGTGGAATGCCCCGTTCTATCGGCGCCTGGGGTTTGTAGCGCATACCGATCAGCGTTTGGAAAATCTCCTGGCGGATGAGTATGCCCATGGCTTCGAACCTGGCAGCCGATGCGCCATGTCCTGGTCGGTAGGAAGTCCGAATCCGTCCTGAAGTAGTCCGTCGCGCGTCTGTCGTGCGAAGTGTGTTGCCCATACCATGGCTGCATCGTTCAGCCACTGATACAAGCCACAAGGACAATCCATGAGCCGTAAAGCCCTGATCGTGATCGACGCCCAGCATTCGTTCCGGCATTCAACCTACTGGTCCGAAAATGACCTGCCCGATTACCTGGAAAAACAACAGGCCCTCATCGATGGTTGTGTTCAGCAAGGCATCCCGGTGGTACAAGTCTTCCATGTTGAAGACCAGGGGCATTTCTCCATGCAATCGGGCAACGTCAGGGCATTGAGCGAGTTGTCGATCGATCCGCAGTTGGTAATCCACAAGCGCTACCACAGTGCCTTTGCCGGTACGCCACTGGCTGCTCGCCTGACGGAGATGGGCGTCACCACGCTGATCATCAGCGGCATTCGCACCGAGCAATGCTGCGAGACCACCACACGGCAGGCTTCGGACAGCGGCTTTGCGGTGGATTTTGTCAGCGAGGCGACGCTGACCTTCCCGATGACTCATGTGTACAGCGGCCGGGTCTACACGCCGGCTGAGATTCGCCAGCGCACGGAGCTGGTCCTGGATGACCGATTTGCGCGCATTGTGACGGTCGCCCAGGCCCTGGCGGGATGAGTCAATGAGCGTGCCGGTGCTGTTCGTGTTGCTGCCCAATGTGCTGATGCTCGACCTGGCGGGGCCTGCCGAAGTGCTGCGCCTGGCCGCGCAAGTCGACGACCCGACGGCTGTGGATTTCGACTTGCAATACGTCAGCCCGGTGGCGTCACTGCACACGTCCATCGGCTTGCCGCTGACAGGGTTGGCGCCACTGCCACCGGCCCTGGCCCCCGGAACCCTGGTCGTGTTGGTGGGTTCCACGATGAAGGTCGACAAGGTGCACCAACAGGCTTTCGAGTCGGCCAGCAACCACCTGACCCACTGGCTGCAAAGCGTCTTCGCGCCCTCCGCGGAACGCCTTGTGTGCGTATGCGCCGGTGCATTGAGTGCCGCCAGGGCCGGATTGCTCGATGGGCGCCAATGCACCACGCACCACTCGTTGTGCGCCACCTTGCAAGCCATGGCGCCCAAGGCCCGGGTCCTGGAAAACCGCCTGTACGTGACCGATGGCCCGGTCAGTTGCAGCGCCGGTGTCACGGCCGGTATCGACCTGATGCTGCACCTCGTCGCCGAACTGGCCGGGCCACGGCTGGCGTGTGCGGTAGCGCGGGACATGGTGGTGTACCTGCGCCGCAGTGGCAGCGACCCGCAGCTGTCGCCCTGGATAGCCGGGCGTAATCACCTGCATCCCGCGGTGCATCGGGTGCAGGACGCTATCGCAGCGGCCCCCTGTGAAGCCTGGACGGTGACACGCATGGCTGCCCTGGCCTGCACCGGCAGCCGCCACCTCGGGCGCTTGTTCCAGGAGCACGTAGGAATCAGCCCGCTGGATTACCTGAACCGCCTGCGTCTGGCCGTGGCTCGTGAACTGCTGAGCGAGTCTGACCTGGCCATTGAAACTGTTGCCGAGCGCGCAGGCTTTGGTTCGGCGCGGCATCTGCGGCGTATCTGGGGCAAATATGAAGCGGCCACCCCTTCAGCGGCGCGCCTTATTCAGCAGGCGTCTCGGGGGGCGTGACAGGGCTTTCACCGGCTTCGGTCTCCAGCTTCAAACGGTCGGCCTTGCTGATGTATTTATCTTTGCTTTTTGGCGCCAGCTTGGCACTGGCCTTCTTGGCTTTGGCCTTGAAGAGCTGCTGGAGTTTTTTCTGGCGGTTCATGTCTTGCTGCCTGGGGAGGAAAGGAGTGGATGATACCAGCTTGAAAAAACATGGCCGGGCCTGGGTCGCTTTTTCGCGGCAATCTGTGCATTGAACGGGGCTGGGTTTTACCAATAATCAGGTCGGGTATCCAGCGCAAACGGAAGCCCCCCAATGAGTATCCATACCCGCACTAAACGCACCACCGTTCCCCAATTGGTTGCCATGAAGGGCCAGCAGAAGATCGTCTCCCTCAGCGCGTATTCCAGCGCTATCGCCAAGCTGATCGACCCGATTGTCGACTTCATCCTGATCGGTGACTCCACCGCCATGGTCGGCTATGGCCGCGCCTCGACCTTGAGCATGCAGCTCGAAGAAATCATCGGCCACACTCGGGCGGTGGTCGACAGTACCCGCTTGGCCTGTGTGATCGCCGATATGCCGTTTGGCAGTTACCAGGAATCCCATGAGCAGGCGTTTCGCAATTGTGCCCAGGTGCTGGCGCGTACCGGTTGCGATGCGGTCAAGTTGGAGGCCAATCAGGCCCTGGCCGGTACCGTGGAGTTTCTGGTTGCACGGGGTGTACCGGTGATGGCCCACGTGGGGCTGATGCCGCAGTTCGTCAATGTGATGGGCGGGTTCAAGGCCCAGGGGCTTACGCCTGAAACAGCTGCAATGATTGCGGCAGATGCCCGCGCCAATCTGGAGGCCGGTGCTTTCAGCCTGCTGCTGGAGGGCGTGGCCGAGGGCGTGGCGCGCCAGATCACCCTGGACTCGAGCAAACCCACGATCGGTATCGGTGCATCGCCGGCATGCGACGGTCAGGTGCTGGTCACCGAGGACGTGCTGGGCCTGGGCGGCGGTTCGATGCCGCGCTTCGTCAAGCAATACGCTGACGTGGGGGCGGTGATTCGTGACGCGTGCGAACGTTTTGCCGACGATGTGCGCCAGGGTCGTTTTCCCGAAGACCGGCACTGCTACGGGCTTTGACGCAACGCCTGGGCCAGTAGCTGGACGGCCTGGGTAATGTCCTTGCTCCAGTCGAGTGTGTAGCTCAGGCGCAGGTGATGAGACCAGGCGCCTTGCTGGCTGAACAGTTCGCCGGGGGCGATGACGATACGCTGGCTTAGCAAGTGCGCGAACACCTGGCGCATCTGCACGGGGCGCGTGGCCTCCAGCCAAAAGCTTGCACCACCGTGGGGGGCGACCACGCGCCATAGGTCATCGCCATAGGCGTGCAGCAAGGCCTTGAGCTGGGTCATGCGCTCCAGCAGCAGTGCCCGCAACGCCTTCAGGTGAGCGTCGAAACGTTGGGTCGTGAACAGCCTGGCAATGGCCTTCTGGCGGATCGGCGAAAGGCGGAAACCGCGCTCCAGAAACAGCCGCTGCAACGGCGCCCCGGCACTGCGACACAGCACATAGCCGTAGGGCGCCTCCGAGCCGATGACTTTGTCGAAGGTCGAAAACACCAACAGTTTCTGCGGGGCGGCATAGTCGCGATAGCGCGCCGGTTGCGGGCCAAAGTACAGCTCGCCGTAGGTATCGTTTTCGAACAGCCAGATATCGCGCTCGGCTAACCACTGGCAGATCTGCTGTTTGTCCTGTGGCGGCACCACGCCTCCCTGGGGCATATTCACCGTCGATGACAGCACCGCCAGCCGGATCGGCTCACGCTTGAGCAGCGCACCCAAAGCGTCCAGGTCGAAACGTCCATCCGCGCCGAGCGGCATCTCGATCACGCGGATCTTCGCCGCCTGCAATTGCCGCAGTATCGCCCACGAACAGGGTGACTCCACCAGCGCGAGCGTGCCGGCCAGCTCCAGGGCATTGAGCGAAACCTCCAACACACTGTGCAGGTCCGAGCCGATATAGACCTGGTCGGCCTGCCAGTAGTGCGCCGTGGAGCGGCTGTAACGTTCGGCCAGGGCGGCGCGCAACTCGGGTTCCCCCATTGGCAGATACAGCGGCGCCAGCGAGCGCGGGTACTGCCGGGTCAGTTCACGTTCCAGCATCAACAAAGGCTGCTCCAGCGACAGCAGCATCGCCGGCGCGTCGCTGCTCAGGGCCAGCATGCCGGGTTGGCGTGCGTTGGCGAAGACCTGGTCGAGCAAAGAGGATGAATTTTGGGAGAGTGCGGGAGCCGGGCTCGGCTTGATGAAATACCCGAGCTTGGGCCTGGCCTGGATACGCCCTTCGTCTTCGAGTAATGCATAGGCGTACTTGGTGGTCGACACCGACACGCCCAGGCGCTGCGCCAGTTCGCGCAGGGACGGCAATTTGCGTTCGCCGTCGGCAGGGCAAGCCTCGATCAGCTCGATGAGGTAGCGGTACACCGCCTGATAGGCGAAGGTGGATGATTTGCCGCTATTCATCGCCGTGGTCCTGAATTAATGGTTCAGCGTGCCAGGAACTCGCTGATCAACGTGATCACCTGCTGCTGGATCACCGGGCGTGGCCGCGCATCCTCGCCGTCCTGGCAAATAATGCCATCGCCGGGCACATCGGCGTCGAGTATCGCCGCCGCGCCCGGTTTGCATTGGGACATAAAACTAAAATGGCTGGCGTCGCGGATCTCCACGTACTGCGTCGAGGCTTTTGGCAACCGCTTGGCCATGTCGGCCGATTCCATCTGCGCCGGCAAATCCGCCGACGGCGCACCGGCGCCTATCACCAAGGCCCGCACTGGTAGCACCGCCAGGCTCGCATCTGTAAACCCGCGCGACAGGCCCAGGTCCAAAGACACCACGGCGCTGACGCGTTTGTCGCTCAAGTCCGCCGCCAATTGCTCCTTCCCGTTTGCAGTGCCTTCAGGGTTCATCTCGCGGTAGGCGGTACAGGCGACCAGCGCCGGATGGGCGCCGCAGTCCCGGGCAAACAGCGCCGGATCAAAACGTGCACCGGCCGTCTCCATCACCGTCCAACCCCCTAGGGAATGACCCACCACTGCGATCCGCCCGCTATCCACCGCACCGAATGGCGCCGGCTGCGCCAGCAACGCATCAATGGCCCGGCTCAAATCCTTCGGCCGTTGCCATAACTGCGCAGCGGCCTGGGCGCTGCGATCCTGGCTGGTAGTGCCTGGGTGGTTGACCGCCGCCACGATATAACCCTGCTGCGCCAACGCACTGGCCAGCCACGCCTGTTTGCCCCAATTGCCACCGTAGCCGTGGGAGAGCACCACCAAAGGATGCTTGCCGGGCGTCGGCGCTGCATCCGGAACCGCCAGCACGCCGATGAACACCACATTGTCGGCGATCAGCTTGGGGTTGGCATTGGTGGTGGCGGGGTACCACACGGCCATTTCCAGCGGGCGGTTGTTAAGGGTGTCGGGCAGGGTGGTGGTTTGGAAGCCGATGGGGTTGTCGCTGGCGAATACGGGAGCGGTCAGGCACATCAGCAACAGAGCGGAGCGGGGGGCTTTCATGTTTTTTTCGTCCTTGAAAGGGAGGGCGCAGCATGACCTGAAACGGTCGGTTCAGGTAGAGGGGAGGCGGGACTACGAAGTGGCTGACAGAGTCCTACTGCTTGGTATTACAGATGCGGACTTCACGTTTTTAGGAAGTAGCTGGCTTACTTGAAGCTGTAAATCATGCAGTGTTGGAGCGTAAATCCTACTGGATGTGTCGACACTGACCTTTAATTAAAGGGTGATGATTATGGAGCTTATAAGTGCATCACATGGTTCGAAGCCGAGGTATGACCTGTCTGGCCGTAGTTATTTAATCTTTTTGCTGATCGGAATGACTTTTTCCCCCTCCGGTGTAGTTAATGCCGAGGAAAAAATGATCAGTAAAACGGTCACGCCCACTGTTATCAACGTCATTTCTATTGGTGGGACTGGACTGGCCATTTTTAGCTTGTCCCCCAGCGATTTTCCAGCCGGTTCCTTCGGCGTTCCCAAACAGTTGCTAGGGATTGATTGGAATACGACCTCCTACCCCGAAAACATAAAGGAAAGCGTTGAGTTGTGCTATTCGCGTCCTTATAACACCGCCCAGCGAACGTGTGTGCCGATTTGGCCTGGATCTTCCGGAACGTCGACCGACTTCAATGATCAGCCCTTCGGCCAAGGTGCGGGTGTGACCATCAAGCATCATGTTTTGGGCGGCGGTGCACGACTGGGTTATCCCGCTGGCAGCGACACGGTGACAGTTCGGTATAGGGACTAAGTTGCGAGCCCCGCTCGCGATCAGCCTGCGGGGCTTACTTGCAGCTCAAAAGCGTTGTTAATCGATCGCGAGGCCATTTATGGTAACTATCAACGTTGATACGTCGTTAGCCAATAATCGCCTGGGTAGTACTGTTGTCCGTGACTTGAGCCCAGCCTCGGTGTTGCCTCTTCGAGACCCTATCGGCGCGCCTGCCGTTGTTGAAGCCGATGCTGACAACACCTTATCGATCCTGGCGAGGCAACTAAGTGACGCTGCCAACCATGACGCCGGCATGCGTCAAGCAGACCCAGGCAACAACCTCTCCAACCCGCTCGATGCGATCAGCGACGAAAGATATTTCGCTGCCAAGGCTCAGCATGATGCCGAGGTTCCCGATACTCACGTTCTGGAATTGCTTGAGCGCGCCAAGCAAGCCACCGCCTTTGCCAACGGTTTGGCCAGTAACCCTTTCAAAGGACTCGCGGTCGATCAATTGACGCTGATTGCTCGCGACGAAAGCGGTACGTTCACCGTCAACGAACGGCGCGCAGCCTGGCAGGAGGTTCGCCTGAATGAACAGCGGCTCAGCGCCTCTTCAGGTTCCGCCATTGGGCGTGAACTCATGATTTCTCGGCTCTTCCTGGGGCATGAACCTGCGGTGGCCGAAGGCACCCTGACCTTTAGCAATATGGCCCAAAGCAGTTACGACTTCCTGACTCGTGATGATCGCAGCCTGTTGTCAGACATGTACGCCTATGCGCAGGAGCAAGGAGCCGACTTGGCATATGTCGACATGCTGGCCTACGACCTCGGCAACTACCGCCATCACGACAATGGTCGCCAGCTCTTGAGCGGTAACAATGGCTACAACCAGGAGGGGCGCCGGGTGACGTTCAACTTCAAGGAGCATGATGTAGCTGCGGCATCACGCATTCTGAACGGCTCGGCCATTGACTCTACCCGCCTCGAACAGGGTTTTTTGCGTCATGTCCTGAACCCGGACTTCGGCGCGCTGAGCAATATGGGCAGCATCGCTTTTCTTGAGCAGATGGTGCTGAAATTTTCCAGTGCAGGTGCCACGCAAGCTTTGCTGGGCAGGGAGTTCGCGACTTATACACCGATAAGTATCAACGACAATATGGTGGTCACAGTAGCCGAAGAGGTAACGCTCACATTTGATGAGCCCGTGCTTATCAACACCGATGGCATCTGGACCATCACCGAAAAAGGTAAGGCCGCGGGTTACACCATGGACCCGGCCACCGGAAAACCGCGTCGGGCGGCTGCGCCTTCAGTCGACGACAGGCAGCCGCACAGCGTCGTCGGTGAGGCCGTAGCCAACCCTTTGAAGACGCGCTCACTGGTAGACATCCTTGCAGGCACCCCCGATCAGTCCACCTCGCGATGGCGCTGGCCTGGGTATTTATTAAAATTGATGAAAAATCCAAAACCATGAGGAGGCGGCAATCACACGCCTTGGCCACCCAATGACTTAGGTTTAAAGCCAGCTTTGAGGTCAATGGTATTCGAAGGTAAACCCGAGGGTATGGCATGTGCAGAATGCGCAGTTGCTGATTAATCGTCTGCGCGAGGAAGGGGTGGCTCCGGCGTCTTCCAAGAGAAGAGCGCCCGCCAGGCCCCGAAGGCCTAACCGGCGCCAAGGCGCTGCCGAGTCGTCGTGAAGTCGATCATGACGACGCGGCGGTCTATCGGTTGGCTGCAAGACTAGCTAACCGTTGAAGCACTTTCCCTCGCCATCAATTTGTCCACCAACAAAACCCCCAATTCACTCAGCTGATGAATCGCCAACGCGACATCGCGCTGTTTACCTGTCAGTTCATCCGACAGATCAAGCAGCAAGGCGGTAACCGAGGAAAAGGTTTCGTAGCTATTGGCGATGAGCGTTTCGCTGCTGGCATCGTCGGCAACGCTGAACAGCGGCGAGGGTGGTGGTTCGGCGTGGGTGTTAAGGGGGGGCTGATCAAGCTTGAGGTTTGGATCGTTTGGAGGGTTAGGCGTGATTTTGTACATATGCGTAATTCCTGAGTGGGGCCGACACCGTTTCGCTACTAAACGAAAGGGTGGCAGCTGTACGCAGGTTAGTAGACCGGGGAATTACACAAAGCCGGCGCACCCGAAGGTGCCCTACGCACAGCCACCATCAGGCACAGACAGGAACGTCTGATAGATGAAGCTCATGCACTAAGTGTAATTGACCCTCGGGCTACTAAACCCGATCACTGAGTTGTCAGCGACCGAGCCACCTTAGAGACGCCCATCCAAGCGCACAAGCCGGCGGATTCTGACGCAACTGTAGGCAACGGAGCAAGGTGGTGCAGCGCGCTGTAGGACATGTCTACAGGCTATCGCTACTCGTAGGCGAACTGGTCAATCAACCCCAAACGCGGAACACGACTGTTCGGCTCTAATATTGCGCCTGGAGCAATGACGGCATTCGCGCCAATTTTGCAGCCGTCGCCTATCAAGGCACCGAATTTGTTCACGCCAGTCTCGATCACAATGTCTGCATAGCGGATCTTGATATCCGCCCCATCCAACTCGTTACGGTAATTGGCGATGATTGCACCGGCTTCAATATTTACCCCTTCGCCAATCAATGAATCGCCGACAAAGTTGAAGTGTGCCAGCTTGCTTGCGGCCAGCATGAAGGTGCTTTTCAGTTCGCAGCTTGGGCCCACAATGCAATGGCTGCCCAGATAAACGCCGCCACGCAGGTAGGCTCCCGCTGCTACGAATGAGCCTTCGCCGATGATGATCGGGCCTTTCAACACAGCGCCTTCTTCGACAATGGCGCTTTCGTGGATGGCACAGTCTCCGTGGCGCCGGTAGCCCGTGCCGAGGCGTGACAGCAAGGCCAGAACCTGGTTTTCGCAGTCTTGAGACACCCGCCAAGCGGCAGGCTGCGTCACGCCAAGGGCGGGCCATTGAGCAATGAATGTACTGATCTCAGGTAGCTTCATGCAGAGCGCTTCCGATGTCGGGGTGGGAAGATAGAGCCGCGCTGTTAATGGTAGGGCAGGGGGCTCAGGCCACATCTTACAATGGGCTGCCACCGATCTGCGTCACCCCGAAGAAAGCCGCCGACTCGCCCACCCCCAGGCAAAACATCTTCCGATACTCCGAAGGCGACGTCCCCAGCTGCGCTGCAAAATGCTGCCTCAACGACAGCGCGGTGCCAAACCCCACTTCGCCTGCAATGCATTCAACCGGCAGTTCCGTGGTTTCCAGCAGCGCCTGCGCCCTGGCTACGCGCTCAGCGTTCAGCCATTTGAACACGGTGGTGCCGGTGGCTTCCTTGAAACGGCGGGTAAAGGTGCGCCGGCTCATCTTTGCCCGGTCGGCCAGCACATCGAGCGACAGGTCGCTGGCCAGATGGACGCGCGCCCATGCCAGCACCTCCGACAGGTGTGTCTCGCTTAAGAGTTGCGGCACGGAGTGTTCAACGTATTGCGCCTGGCCACCCTGGCGGTGGGGCGGGGTCACCAGCATTTTTGCGGTGCGGTTCGCCACATCGGCGCCGAGCCGCTGGCGTATCAAGTGCAGGCAGCAATCGATGGCCGCGACGGTGCCGGCGGAGGTGATGATGTTATCGGCACACACATAAAGCGCCTCTGGCCTGAATCGCGCACTGGGAAAGCGTCGCGCAAACTCGTCGCGGGCGGCCCAGTGGGTGGTGGCTTCCTTTTCGTCCAGCAGGCCAGCATCGCCCAGCACGAATGCGCCCAGGCACAAGCCGACGATCAGCTTGCCCTGTGCGTCGGCCAGTTGCAGCGCTTGGACGAGCGTGGGAGAGGCCACGATCGATTGATCGCCCCAGGCGGGGATGATGATGACGTCGGCGGTGTGCATCAGTTCCAGGCCCAGGCTTACCGACAAACCCAGGCCCTGGTCACTGCTGATCGTGCCAGGCACTTCTGCGCAGTAGCTGATCTGGTAATGAGGCTCGTGGGTTGTGGATTGGGCGGTTCCCAGCACCATCCCCGGCACGGAAAGATGGAAGAGGCTTACGCCATCAAAGGCGAGAACGGCTACGCGGATGGGAGGCATGAGGCCACCTTGGGGGCGGGATCGAATGGCCCGATTATATCGCTATCTGTCATTCAGGCCACTGTTGGCCGTTACGGGGTTCGGCAAGAATAAACGCCTCGATACATAACAGGACTCAACTCATGAAACTTACCACGCTCCCTCTGGTTTTCAGCATCGCTTGCGGCGCAGCTGCCACGCCTGCATTGGCAGGCTCGACCGCCCCTGATGCAGCCAACAAATTAGACCTTCAGCAAGTACGTAACGCGACGGTGAAAATCACCTATGGTGGTATCACCTTTCTGATTGACCCGATGCTGGCCAAAAAGGGCACTTACCCAGGTTTCGAAAATACCTACCGTAGCGAGCTGCGCAATCCGCTGGTGGACTTGACCGAGTCGCCGGCACAGGTCATCGCCGGTGTCGACGCTGTGATCGTCACCCACACGCACCTTGACCACTGGGACGACGCAGCACAAAAAGCGCTGCCCAAAGACATCCCGTTGTTTGCCCAGCATGAAGAAGACGCGCAGTTGATCCGTTCCCAAGGTTTCAAGAATGTGCGTGTGTTGACCGACGAAGCGGAATTTGGCGGCGTCAAAATCACCAAGACCGGCGGCCAGCATGGCACCGATGAGATGTATGCCGTGCCGGCGCTGGCAAAGCCATTAGGCGAAGCCATGGGCGTGGTTTTTCAAGCACCCGGTTACAAAACCCTATACCTGGCGGGTGACACGGTGTGGCGTAAAGAGGTCGACCAGACCATCGAGAAGTTCCACCCCGAGGTGATCGTGCTCAATGCCGGGAAGGCCATGATGGCGGGGTATGAGGGCTCGATCATCATGGGTGAGGAAGACGTGCTGCGCGCTGCACAGGTGGCGAAAAACGCGAAGATTGTGGCTGTGCATATGGATGCCATCAATCACATGTCCTTAACCCGCGAGGCGTTGCGTAGCTACGTCAAGCAGCACGGCATCGAGGGGCGTGTGGATATTCCTGAGGATGGCACTTCATTGGCTTTCTGAGGCCAGGCGCAGGGCAAAATGTGGGAGAGGGCTTGCTCCCGATTGCGGCAGGTCAGCCAACCTCTTAGTGGCAGATACACCGCTATCGGGAGCAAGCCCCCTCCCACATTGATAGGCGTTGATTGGCCCTCCCTTTTCGGCTGGCGCTGCCCTCGGCTCAATGCCTGATCAACTGCTCTGGATGCAAGGTACACAAGTGCTAATAGTATTGCTCGGCTGCCTGCGCGGCGGCTGGACTAGGATTTTTTCTTGCGGTGCTCACCGACATTAAAAATTCACTGGCATCTACAAGGAGTAGCCAGTAGGCTACAAGTGACTCTGTGATCAATACGATTGGCAGGACGCCCGAGTTCGATACATGGCTCGACGGTATGAGGGATGTATGGGGAAAAACGGCTGTGCTGATCCGCCTGGATCGAGCCGAAGAAAACAATTTTGGCGATTGCCAGCCTGTAGGCGATGGCATGAGTGAAATGCGTGTGTTTGTCGGGCCCGGCTACAGGATTTACTTTGTGCGCACAGGCATCACCGCTTACCTGATGCTGTGGGGGAGCGATAAAACCGACCAGAAACGAGGAATCAAGCGGGCAAAAGAGATTCTCGATGCCCTGAGAGGTCAATGACATGAGTAAGTCGACATTCAAACCAGAGGACATGCCGATCCTCGAGCTGGATACATCCGGCACCAGCGCCTATGAGGCTTCACGTTTCCTTGATAGCCCGGAAACCATCAGTGCCTATCTTGCGCAAAGCATGGCGTGCCATGACCCGCAAGTCCTTATGAAGGCGCTGGCCGAGGTTGCCAAGGCCCAGGGTGTGAACAAGGTTGCCGAAGCGGCGGGGGTGAATCGGGAGAGCCTGTATAAAACCCTGAAAGGCGGCTCAAAGACGCGTTATGAGACGGTCCAGAAGCTGATGATGGCATTAGGGGTGGAACTGACGGTGCAACCGATTGCCGCGACCGCAATTAAAAAAACGGCCGTCATCGGCAAAACCTGATGGACCCAAAAGAGGACGGTTTATTTGATTGAAAATAGAGACGTCCCTTTTTGTCCACAGAGGGCCATTCCCTTACGAACGGGATCAAACGATTTAAGAGAGAAGCTGAGTTGATGTGCGCTTGGTCTTGTAGGAAATCGACCTCTGATAGCGTAAGGCTATTCCTATTATACTGGTTATATATCCAGTGTTTTCGGGGCGGCGAGCTCATGAAACGAAAATGATTGAAAAATGGGCCTATGGCAAAAAAAAGCGACTCCGTTAGTTTGAGGTCCTCTCCTTCAAGAAAGGAGAGTTCTTAATCAAGTGAATGGAGTTACAAAATGAACAAACCACAAACCCAGACACCGCTTCGCCATGGTCGTGTCACATCCCCTTCCAGCCGCGGTGCAGTCGCCGTGGATCTCGGCCTGCTGGAGACCTGGCAGGTCAATGAAATGGAAGGCGGCAAGAACTTCCCGGCACTGATGGCCGGTCCGTTCCCGGCGCCTTATCAAACCGACAGTGACAGCGTCACCCCACCAGCCGACGGCTTCATCCTCAGCGGTGGCAAGACCGATGCCCGTGACTGCATCAACTTAACCAGCGAGGAAATGGCCAAGAAACTCAACCGCGCCTTCACCTGGCCGTTGCTCAATGTCGAGCCGGGTCAGACCTTCAAGGTCACCTGGGCATACACCGCGGCGCACACCACCCGTGGCTATCGCTGGCTGATCACCAAGGATGGCTGGGATCCGAAACAGCGCATCACCCGCGCACAACTGGAAACCCAGCCGTTCGCTGAAGATTTCTATGCCCAGGTGCCGTACTACAGCCATGCAGGCGAACTGAAGGCCAAGGTCAATCATGAAGTGAAACTGCCGGCCAACAAAAAGGGCCAGCATGTGATCGTATTGATGTGGATCGTCGCCAACACCGGCAACGCCTTCTATCAAGCCTTCGACGTGGACTTCAAATAAGCCCGCACCATTAAACCCACAGGTTCTGAAGGATTAGAACATGTCAAATATCGACTTTACCTCACTGCAATCGCCACTGAACGATGCCGCTTCGCTGATGCCCAGCATTGCCGGCAAAAAGATCCTCATGGGCTTCTGGCACAACTGGCCTGCCGGCCCGAGCGATGGCTACCAGCGTGGCCAGTTCGCCAATATGAGCCTGGCGGATGTACCAAAGGATTACAACGTGGTGGCCGTGGCCTTCATGAAGGGCAACGGTATCCCAACCTTCAAGCCGTACAACCTGTCCGACGCCGAGTTCCGTCGTCAGGTGGGCGTGCTGAACAGCCGGGGCAGGGCGGTGCTGATTTCCCTTGGCGGCGCCGATGCACACATCGAACTGCATAAAGGCAACGAGCAGCCACTGGCCAACGAAATTATCCGCCTGGTGGAAACCTATGGCTTTGATGGCCTGGATATCGATCTTGAACAGAGCGCGATTGATTTCGCCGACAACAAGACTGTCCTGCCCGCCGCGTTGAAATTGGTCAAGGACCACTACGCAGGTCAAGGCAAACACTTCATCATCAGCATGGCGCCGGAGTTTCCCTACCTCACCACCGCCGGCAAATACGTCGGTTACATCCAGGCGCTGGAAGGCTATTACGACTTCATCGCCCCGCAGTATTACAACCAGGGTGGCGACGGGATCTGGGTGCAAGAGGTCAACAACGGCAACGGCGCCTGGATTGCCCAGAACAACGACGCGATGAAAGAGGACTTCCTGTTTTACCTGACCGAAAGCCTGGTGAGCGGAACGCGCGGGTTTACCAAAATCCCGGCAGACAAGTTCGTCATTGGCCTGCCCGCGAACGTCGATGCGGCTGCCACCGGTTATGTGATCAACCCAGCAGCCGTGACCCGTGCATTCAAGCGTTTGTACGACAAAGGATTGTCGATCAAGGGCCTGATGACCTGGTCGGTGAATTGGGACAACGGGGTCAGCAAAGACCACGTGCCCTACAACTGGGAATTCAGCCGCCGTTATGGGCCGTTGATCAATGGCACTGCTCTCTCTGGCCTTGAGGAGGATACGGCGGATCTCGAGGTCGCCAATCAGCAGTAGCGCAAAGAGACCTCTGGCAGACGTGCCAGAGGTCAAACAGCTAAGCTTCTGATCTGACTAAAATCCGATGCCTGTTTGGGCATCGGATTTTTTGCGTCACGCTCAAATTGCGCTGAGCGTTCATAAAGCCGATTTACCGCACCAAACAAGGCCGCTTGTTATCAAAGCCCCAACCCGGAATCAAGAACTGCATCGCCACACTGTCATCCCGCGCCCCTAGGCCCATACCTTTGTACAGCTCATGGGCCTTGGCTACGGCGTCCATATCGATATCCACACCCAGGCCCGGCTTGGCCGGCACCTTTACGTAACCGCCTTCAATCTTCAACGGCTCGTGCGTCAGGCGCTGGCCGTCCTGCCAGATCCAGTGGGTATCGATGGCGGTGATTTCGCCCGGTGCGGCCGCGGCCACCTGGGTAAACATCGCCAGGGAAATATCGAAGTGGTTGTTGGAGTGTGAACCCCAGGTCAGGCCCCAGTCGTTGCACATTTGCGCGACGCGCACCGAGCCCTGCATTGTCCAGAAGTGCGGGTCGGCGAGGGGGATGTCCACCGATTGCAGCTGGATGGCGTGGCCCATTTCGCGCCAGTCGGTGGCGATCATGTTGGTAGCGGTTTTGAGGCCCGTGGCGCGGCGGAATTCGGCCATGACTTCGCGGCCCGAGTAGCCGTTTTCTGCACCGCACGGGTCTTCGGCGTAGGCCAGCACATGATGCTGGTCACGGCACAGGCGGATGGCTTCTTTGAGCGACCAGGCCCCGTTTGGGTCAAGGGTGATGCGCGCATCCGGGAAGCGTTCGGCCAGGGCGGTGACGGCTTCGATTTCTGCATCGCCACTCAACACGCCGCCCTTGAGCTTGAAATCGTTGAAGCCATATCTAGCTTTGGCCGCTTCGGCCAGGCGTACCACGGCGTCAGCGGTCAGGGCTTTTTCGTGACGCAGGCGGAACCACTCATCATCGGCGTCGGCCTCGTTGCGGTAGGCCAGGTCGGTAGCGTTGCGATCCCCCACATAAAACAGGTAGCCAAGCATTTTCACCGCGTCGCGTTGCTGGCCTTCGCCAAGCAAGGCCGCTACCGGCACTTCGAGAAACTGACCCATCAGGTCGAGCAGCGCGGCTTCCATGGCGGTGACGGCATGAATAGTGATGCGCAGGTCAAAGGTTTGCAGGCCGCGGCCGGCACTATCCCTGGATGCAAAGGTACTGCGCATCTGGTTGAGGACGCGCTGATACTGGCCAATCGGCTGGCCGATCACCAGGCTGCGGGCGTCTTCCAGGGTTTCGCGGATGCGCTCGCCACCGGGCACTTCGCCGACGCCGGTGTGGCCGCTGCTGTCCTTGAGGATAACGATATTGCGCGTGAAATAAGGGCCGTGGGCGCCGCTGAGGTTGAGCAGCATGCTGTCGTGGCCGGCGACCGGGATGACCTGGAAATGGGTGACTACAGGGGTATTCATGGCAAGGTCCTTATATACGCTCAAAGGGGTTTGCTGATGGCGGCGCCAGGTGCAGCGCTATGTGAGGTCTGCACGACAGAGGGCGACGTCTTGGCGAAAAACACCAGGATGGCCGCGAGCACCGAGGTGCCGGCCAGGCCATACAGCCCGCCCTGGATCGAGCCGGTGGTCTGCTCCAGAAAGCCAAAGGTGGTCGGTGCCACAAAGCCGCCCAGGTTGCCGATGGAGTTGATCAGTGCGATCACGGCAGCGGCGATGCGCACATCCAGGTAGCCCTGGGGGATGGGCCAGAACAGCGACGACGCGGATTTGAAGCCGATGGCCGCAAAGCAGATCGCCACGAAGGCGAAGATCGGTCCGCCGGTGGTGGACATGAACATCCCGGCCGCTGCGATCAGCAACGCCGCGGCGACCCAGGCCTGCTGGAACTTGAACTTGCCGGACAGCGTCGCGAACGCATACATGGCGATGATCGAGATCAGCCAGGGAATCGAGTTGAAGAACCCGACCTGCACATCGCTCAGGTCACCCATTTTCTTGATGATGCTCGGCAACCAGAAAGTCGCGGCGTAGATCGTCAGTTGAATGCAGAAGTACAGGGCGCAGAACAGCAGGATCTGGCGGTCCTTGAGCAGCTTGCCGATGTTCGGTTTCACCGTGGTCAGGGCTTCACGTTCGCGCTGCTCCTGATCGATGGCGTCCACCAGGGCGTCCTGTTCTTCGCGGGTCATCCACTTGGCATCATGGGGCTTGGAGTCCAGCCAGAACCACACAAAGAACCCCAGCGCCACCGAAGCCAGGCCCTCGATGGCGAACATCCATTGCCAGCCGTGCAGGCCCAGCCCTTCGATCTGCAGTAACGCCCCCGACAAAGGCCCGGAGATCAACGACGCCACCGCCGAACCACTGAGGAAGATGGCGATGGCTTTACCACGCTCCACACCGGGCAACCAACGGGTGAAGTAGTAGATCACCCCCGGGAAAAAGCCCGCTTCGGCCACGCCCAGCAAGAAACGCAGGATGTAGAAGTGGGTTTCGTTCTGGATAAACGCCATCAGCGTGGCGACGATGCCCCAGGTGAACATGATGCGGGTCAGCCAGATACGTGCACCGACTTTTTGCAGCAGCATGTTGGACGGCACTTCGAACAGCGCGTAGCCGATGAAGAACAACCCGGCACCGAAGCCGTAGGCCGCCGCGCCGATGCCCAGGTCATGCTCCATGTGCGTACGCACGAAGCCGATATTGACCCGGTCGATGTAGTTGAGGATGAACATGATGACGAACAGTGGCAGCACATGGCGCTTCACTTTGCTTACGGCGCGGGCGAGTACCGAATCACGTTCGGGTGCGGCGGATGCTGGGCTTGAATGGCTCACCATTTGAAAACGTCCCCTGATTGTTTTTATGCGGGTTAGGTGTTTTGTTGCCAGACATCATACAAGTGCTTTTCTGAGTATCGCAATGCTCAGCTCAGTGATTTTGTGTTTATAAGGGCCAGGTCTGGCGGCGTATTTTGGTTATTTGTGAGTCTTTGCTGGGTTTTATCGTTGGGATGAGGGCGTAGTGGTGGGGTGGCGCTTTCAGCGCGAAACAGCTGATAAAAAGGACGTGTGGTGTTGTTGTCATACAAGTGGGGTGTTTTTTCAGCAATGAGGTGTCCTTTGCATTCAGAGTGATAAGCTCCCTCCAGCCCAAGCCCGTGGACCGTGACAATGCCCATTGAAAGCACAACACCTGTGCGTAGACGTTCAACCAACCTGGCCCAAGGCGTGGTCGAGTCGCTGACCCAGCGCATCCTGCTCGGGCAACTCAAGCCGGGTGAAAAGCTGCCGTCTGAATCCACCATCGTGCGTGAACACGGGGTGAGCCGTACCGTGGTGCGCGAAGCGCTGTCCAAGCTGCAGGCATCCGGGCTGGTGGAGACGCGTCATGGCATCGGCACCTTCGTGCTGGAGCAGCACACGCAGCCAGGCTTGCGCCTGCATGTGGACACGGTCGCCAGCGTGCGCAACATGCTCGAATTACGCCTGGGCCTGGAGGTGCAGGCCGTGGCCCTGGCCGCGCTGCGCAGGAGCGACGCGCAACTGGCCCACATGCGCCAGGCCCTGGATGACTATCAAGCCTCGTTGGCCAACAACGACAGTTGCGTAGAGGAAGACAAGCGCTTTCACCAACTGATCGCCGAGGCCACCGGCAATCGGTTTTTTACCGACATCATGTTGCACTTGGGCAGCGGGATGATCCCGCGCACCCAGGTCAAGGCCGCCGAACGTGGCGGCGCGGATTTTGCCAAGCTGGGGCAACTGGCAAACCTTGAGCATGAGGCGATCTACAATGCGATCAAGCGCCAGGACCCGGACGCCGCACGGGCGGCCATGGTGTTGCACTTGACCAACAGCCGGGATCGATTTTCCGGGCAATCATAAGGAACCACCGTTGAACCAACACACCTTGTCCATGCGCCTTGAGCGTGTGGCGGCGCATGTGCCGACCGGCGCACGCCTGGCCGATATCGGCTCGGACCACGCCTACCTGCCGGTGGCCTTGATGCGTCGTGGCGCCATTGCGGCGGCTGTGGCGGGGGAAGTGGCTGCTACGCCATTTCACGCTGCCCAGCGTACCGTGAACGATAACGGCCTGGCGCAGCACATCACGGTGCGCCTGGCCGATGGCCTGGCGGCCATCGAGCCGGCCGACGCAATCACCGCCATCAGCCTGTGCGGCATGGGCGGTGAGACCATCCGCGACATCCTCGACAGCGGCAAGGCTCACCTCAATGGCCGCGAACGCCTGATCCTGCAACCCAACGGCGGCGAGCAACCGCTGCGCCAATGGTTGATGGACAACGGCTACCAGATCCTCCATGAAGAGTTGCTGCGGGAAAACCGCTTCTACTACGAAATCATCGTCGCCGAACCCACCGAGACGGTGACCTATACTGCCGAGCAGCTGTACTTCGGCCCGTTGCAAATGCAGGCGCGCAGCCCGGATTTCCTGGCGAAGTGGCAACGTATAGTGCGCGAGAAACGCAAGACACTGGCCAGCCTCGAACAAGCGCGGCAGGCCGTGCCCGAGCAGAAAGTGCAGGAGATCGTGCAGCAGGTGCAGTGGATCGATCAGTTGCTCGCCTGAGCCACATTCACGGCACTTCACCGCTACCCTGTAGTCTTCTCCTAAATCCCCCAAGGTGTTGCCCGCTATGATCACTGTTCACCACCTCAACAATTCGCGCTCACAACGTATCCTGTGGGTGCTTGAAGAACTGGGCCTGCCCTACGACATCAAACGCTACCAGCGCGACGCCAAGACCAACCTGGCGCCACCTGAACTCAAGGCCGTTCACCCCCTGGGCAAATCCCCGGTGATCGAAGACGGTTCCCGCGTGCTGATCGAATCCGCCGCAATCATCGACTACCTGATCCGCCGCCACGGCAACGGCCAACTGCAACCCGACCCGGCCACCGACGCCTACGACAGCTATGTGCAATGGCTGCATTTTGCCGAAGGCTCGGCCATGCTGCCGTTGATGCTCAACCTCTATGTGGGGCGGCTGGGTGAAGCGGGCGCACCGCTGCATCCGCGGATTGAATCGGAGTTGGCCAACTACCTGGGTTACTTGAATGATGTGCTGGGGCGCACGCCGTACCTGGTGGGCGACGAACTCAGCGGCGCAGATATCCAGATGAGCTTTATCGGTGAAGTGGCCCAGGCCCAGGGCAAATTGCAGGCGTACCCGAACCTGGCGGCGTGGGTCAAAAAGCTCCAGGCGCGCCCGGCTTACCGCAAGGCGGTGGAGCGGGGCGGGGAATATGCGTTCGCCAAATAGCCAGAGGTGAAGAGGACCAATGTGGGAGGGGGCTTGCTCCCGATAGCGGTGGGTCAGCTACAAAAATGCTGACTGACAGACTGCTATCGGGAGCAAGCCCCCTCCCACATTTGGAACCAGGTGAACCTTCGAGTCCTCCAGCGCTCACTTAAGAGGCGGCACTGGTTTTTCTCGAAAGGAATCTGCATGCACTCCACCTCGGCAACCGTCCCCGTAGAACGCGAACTGAGCCTGCGGGCGGTCATCACCGGCATCGTACTGGGGATATTGCTGACCCCCTCCAACGTCTACGCAGGCTTGAAGATCGGCTGGTCATTCAATATGTCGATCATCGCCCTGTTGATCGGCTATGGCATCTGGCAAGGCCTGGCCCGGCGTTCCGGCGAGCACCTGCCGTGGACCTTGCACGAGAGCAATATCAACCAGACCGTGGCCTCGGCCGCCGCTTCGATCATCTCCGGCGGGCTGGTCGCACCCATCCCGGCTTATACCTTGCTCACCGGCAACCAACTGGCCGCGCTGCCAATGATCGCCTGGGTGTTTTCGGTGAGCTTCCTGGGGATCTGGATCGCGTGGTACCTGCGGCCTTCATTGCTCAATGACAAGGCGCTGAAGTTTCCCGAAGGCATGGCCACCCTGGAGACCCTCCTGCACATCTACAACCACGGGCGCGAAGCCGCAACGCGCTTGAAAGTGCTGCTCGGCGCGGCGTTGTTGTCCGGACTGGTCAAGTGGGTGGATACCTTTATGTGGGCCTTCCCGCGCTGGTCGCCAAGTGCCCAGTTGGAGCGCCTGACCTTCACCGCAGACCCTTCGCTGCTGTTGCTGGGGTTTGGCGGCATTATCGGCATTCGCGTGGGCTTGACCCTGCTGCTCGGCGCCCTGCTCGCATGGGGTGGGCTGGGTCCGTGGCTGTTGGCGAACGGGCTGGTGAGCCTGCCCGCCGGCAGCAGCGGCCCGCAGTTTGCGGTGCTGGTGGAATGGCTGTTGTGGCCGGGGGTGAGCCTGATGGTGTGTTCTACCCTGGCGTCTTTGGCGATCCGATTATGGGCATTGCATCGCTCGACCCAGGCCGCTGGCGGTACGCCATGGGCGGTTCCCAAGCTCGGACCTGCCGCCGGTTTTGCCCTGGCGATCGTGCTGGTGGTAAGCCTGCAGGCGCTGCTGTTCGGCATCAACCTGGGCATGGCGCTGCTGACCATTCCCCTGGCGATCTGCCTGGCCGCTGTGGCGGCGCGGGTAGTGGGGGCCACCGGCATTCCACCGATTGGCGCCATCGGGCAACTGTCCCAGCTCAGTTTTGGCATCGTTGCGCCCGGCCAGGTGCCGATCAACCTGATGAGCGCCAATACCGCCGGCGGTTCGGCGGGGCAATGCACCGACTTGATGAATGACTTCAAAGTGGGCAAGGCGATTGGTGCTACGCCGCACAAGCAAGTGATCGCCCAGATCCTGGGGATTTTCGTCGGCAGCATCGTCGGCGTGTTCGCTTACCTGGCGTTGATTCCCGACCCTCAGACCATGCTGCTCACTGAAGAATGGCCGGCCCCGGCGGTGGCCACCTGGAAAGCCGTGGCCCAGACCCTGACCCATGGCCTGGATTCACTATCGCCGAGCATCCGCTGGGCCATCGGTATTGCCAGCCTGTTCGGCGTACTGCTGGGCCTGCTCGACAGCACGCTGCCGGCCCATCGCGCTCGCTATCTGCCGAGTGCGGCAGCCTTGGGACTGGCCTTCGTCTTGCCCGCCTCGGTGTCGCTGATGATGGCCCTGGGCGCGGTGATCACCTGGGCGGTGAGTTGTCGCTGGCCGAGCGTGACGCAACGTTTTGCGATCACGGCAGCGGCAGGGTTGATCGCTGGGGAGAGTATTACCGGCGTGGGTGCGTCGTTGTGGCAGATGCTGGGGAATGGCTAGCGGTCCAAGTCCAACAGCTGATTTACAACTCTTCACGACTTCAAAAAGCTCATCGTTATAGGCTTGGCGCTGCGACGTCTGGATCAAACCCATTCAACTGACCGTTGAGCCTACCCCATGAAACTGCCCGCCATCGCTGCCACGTTGCTCGCCTTCGCTACGCTGCATCCGTTACCCGTACATGGCGCAACGCCCATCACCCATGTCGCCATCTACCGTGGCCCGGCAGGTTGCGCGGACTGCTCGGAAAACGTGAAAACCGCCTTGCAGCGTCTTAACCCGAATTACCAGATCGACTTCGTCGGCGCCGGCGAACCCATCGACATCACCCCACACACCCTGGCCCGCTACGACCTCTACGTACAACCCGGCGGCGGCCAGGACATCCCCGGTGCCCTCGACAGTCTCGGTGATGAGCGTGCCGAGGCTATCCGCGACTATGTCGCCAAGGGTGGCCGCTACCTCGGCCTGTGCATGGGCGCCTACCTGGCAGATGACAACAACCTCGGGCTGATCCCCCAGGCGCTGGACACCGAGGTCGGCCGCCCCGGTTTTGGAGTGACCGGTATCGACGACGCTGCTGTGCGGGTGACGTGGGCCGGCCAGGCTGATCATGTGTTCTATCAGGATGGCCCGTACTTTCCCAAGGCCAGCGCTGACGCGCCCTACAAAACCCTCGCCACCTACCACAACGGCGATGTAGCAGCGGCGCGCTACGTCTACCAGAAAGGCGTTGTGGTGCTGAGCGGGCCGCATCCGGAAGCCGGCCGGGAGTGGTTTGAGAATGCCGATATCCCACTGCACAAGATGCCGCGTGGGGAGCTGTTTGGCGCGCTGATTCGCAGCGTTCAAGAGTAAGACGCGGCACCCGCTAAACCCGTGCACCGCCATCACCAATGTCGATATCAGACTCGATGATGGCGTAACCAGGCTACTTGTACCGGGCCCCGCGCACTTAAGGTGAGGGTCATTGGCCGCCTGAGCACAACAAAAACAATGATTAGCCTGACTCCCAACGATTCCAACGGTCAGCTGGCGCAGGGCTTCAAGCCCCGCCACGTGACCATGTTGTCCATCGCCGGCATTATCGGCGCGGGGCTGTTTGTAGGCTCCGGACACGCTATCGCCGCCGCCGGGCCGGCGGTGTTGCTGGCCTATTTGTTCTCCGGCCTGCTGGTGGTGCTGGTGATGCGCATGCTCGGGGAGATGGCGGTGGCGCGCCCCGACACCGGTTCGTTTTCCACCTACGCCGACCAGGCCATCGGCCGTTGGGCGGGGTTCACCATCGGCTGGTTGTACTGGTGGTTCTGGGTGCTGGTGATCCCCATCGAGGCGCTGGCCGCCGGGCATGTGCTCAACCAGTGGTTCCCCCAGGTCGATGCCTGGCTGTTCGCCTTGCTCTCGATCATCCTGCTGGTGATCACCAACCTGTTCAGCGTCGCCAAATACGGCGAGTTCGAGTTCTGGTTCGCGATGGCCAAGGTGATTGCCATCGTTGGCTTTATTGGCCTGGGTTTCAGCGTGCTGATGGGCTGGATCCCGGATCGTGAAGCCAGCGGCTTGAGCCGCTTGATGGAGGAGCACGGTGGCTTTGCCCCCAACGGCCTGTCGGCGGTGGTGGGCGCGTTCATCACCATCATGTTCAGTTTCATCGGCACCGAAGCGGTGACCATCGCCGCAGCCGAATCGAGCAACCCGGCGCAGAACATCGCCAAGGCCACACGCTCGGTGATCTGGCGCATCGGTATTTTCTACCTGTTGTCGATCTCCATCGTTATTTCCGTGGTGCCCTGGAACGACCCGCTGCTGGCATCCGTGGGCTCCTATCAGCGCGCACTGGAGCTGATGAATATCCCCAATGCCAAGTTCATGGTCGACGTGGTGGTCTTGATTGCGGTGGCCAGCTGCATGAACTCCTCGATCTACATTTCCTCGCGCATGCTGTTCTCCCTGGGCAAACGCGGCGATGCGCCACGCGCACTGAAAATCACCTCGGCGGCGGGCGTGCCCAGGGCTGCGGTGATCGCCAGCACCATCATCGGCGCGGGCATCACGCTGCTGAGCTATTTCATGCCGGCGGGGTTGTTCCAATTCTTGCTCGCCAGCTCCGGGGCCATTGCGTTGTTGGTGTACCTGGTGATCGCGATCTCGCAACTGCGCATGCGTCGGCTCCTGCTTCGACAGAACATCGAGCTGACCTTTCGCATGTGGCTGTTTCCCTGGCTGACTTACCTGGTGATCGTGTTCATCTGCCTGGCGCTGGGGGTGATGATGGTGACGCCGGAACATCGCACCGAAGTGTCTTCGACCATTGGCCTGGCGTTGGTGATTTCCTTCATCGGCCTGGTCACGGCGCGCCAGCACAATCGGGCAACCAAGCCGGTTGCGCTGGAACAGTCCTGATCCCGCGTGGAGAATCGCCGTGATGGACGCTGACGCGCCGGTTTGCCAGACCATCGGCTTTTTGCTGCTGGACCAATTTACGCTGATATCGCTGTCGTGTGCGGTCGAGCCGTTGCGCATGGCCAACCAGTTGGCCGGCGAAGAACTCTACCGTTGGCAGACCCTGAGCCTCGACGGCCGGCCGGTGTGGGCCAGTGATGGTGTATCGGTTACGCCGGATGCCTGCGCGCTGGATCAGCGTGGCTTCGATGCGGTAATCGTGTGCGGCGGCATTGGCATTCAGCAGGCCATCAGCTCTGCCCACATTGCCTGGTTGCGCAGCCAGGCACGCTTGTATTGCAAGCGCCTCGGTGCGGTGTGCACCGGCAGTTGGGCGCTGGCCCAGGCGGGTTTGCTCGACGGTTTCCAGTGCAGCGTGCATTGGGAGCTGATGGCGTCGATGCAGGAGGCGTTCAGCCGCGTGCGGGTCAGCTCCAGCGTCTTCACCCTCGATGGCAACCGCTTCACCAGCTCCGGCGGCACCGCCCCGCTGGACATGATGCTGCACCTGATCGGCCGCGACCACGGGCATGAGCTGTCGGCGGCGATTTCGCAGATGTTCGTGTACGAGCGCATTCGCAATGAACGCGACCACCAACGCGTACCGCTCAAACACCTGCTCGGCACCCAACAGCCGAAGCTGCAGGAAGTGGTGGCCTTGATGGAAGCCAACCTGGAAGAGCCCATCGACCTCGACGACCTGGCGGCTTATGTGCAAGTGTCCCGCCGCCAGTTGGAGCGCATGTTCCAGAAGTACCTGTACTGCACACCGTCGCGCTACTACCTCAAGCTGCGCCTGACCCGTGCGCGCCAATTGCTGATGCAGACGCCGATTTCGATCGTCGAGCTGGCGGTGATCTGTGGCTTCGTGTCTACGCCGCACTTCTCCAAGTGCTATCGGGATTTTTTCGGCGTGGCCCCCAGTGACGAACGCTTGGACATGCGCCTGCACCCGCCCGCCGCAGTGCGACCGGTGAGGCCAGCCCCAGTATCGGAAAGGCCCAAGGACACATTGGAGCAGGCGCGCGACGAGCCGACGTTTGCGAGTGTGCAGGTTCAAAGACGATAAGGCCGCGGTGTTAGGTATCAACACAACTTTGCGTACCCCGCTGGCCCCTGTGGGAGGGGGCTTGCTCCCGATGGCAGTGGTTCAGCCAACACATGCAGTGACTGACAATCCGCCATCGGGGGCAAGCCCCCTCCCACAGGGTTCAGCGGACGTACCTGAAGTCGTGCGCCTCAGCGCTCAAATCCACTGGTCATTCAAAGCCGTACGCTCTCCACCCTCATGCCCCGTATTCAGGATCCCTCGCGGCTCGATCATCATCAGCTTGGCTTCTCCCTCGGCCGCCGTCCTGTGCTCAATGCCACGCGGCACCACATACAACTCACCCGGCGCGACGTACACAGGGCCGTCCGGCAGGTCGATGCGCAGCGTGCCTTCGAGCACCAGGAAGGCCTCGTCGGTTTCCGGGTGCGAGTGCCAGATGAATTCGCCTTCGATGCGCACCACCTTGAACTGGTAGTCGTTCATTTCGGCGACCACCCTTGGGCTCCATTGCTGGTCGATGAGCGAGGCTTTTTGCGTGAGATTTACAGGCTGGGTGGGATGCTGTAGTTGAGTCATGCTGGATCACTCTTTTCGGTCAGAGAAGCTAGAGTATCCAAGCCGCCGGTCAATGGGCTTGTACGATCCTGCAAGGGCACTGTTGAAATGCACGTGCCTTCGACTCATCTTCTGTACCAGGAGAACGATGCACCATGGAAGATCTTGTAACCTATCGTCACGCTACTGCGTCCGACGCACTGAGCATCTGCGAACTGGGGCAGTTGCTCAACGAATTGCACCACGCTGCGCGACCGGATATCTACGCGGCAGCCACCCAGGACTTTGCCCGAGACCTGCCGCACTGGCTTGGCCTGTTCGAGAAACCCGAGCATGTAGTGTTCATTGCCCATGTCGGCCACCAAACCGTCGCATTTATTACCGCCAGCCTCTCAGCAAGCGCCGGGCCACTGATGCAGCCATTGAACGTGGTACGTATTGGTTCAGTGTGCGTCGCCGAGCGATTTTGGGGCAAAGGCATTGGGCGCGGGCTGATTGAGCGCATCAAGCAGTGGGCCATTGAAAACCATGCCCAGGACCTGAGATTGGCGGTCTGGCCGTTTAATGAGCGGGCGATGCGCATGTACACCGAATTCGGATTCGAGTCCCGTGCGGTTGAGATGGGCCTGCGCCTGTAACGGCCAGCAACCCTTGAGCTCAGCGCACCCGCGTACGACTCTGCACCGCCAGGTCCAACGCCTTTTGCATATCCAGCCGTGCCGAACGGCCCACGTCCTTGTCATTGAGTTGGTAGTTGCGCTCCGATGGCAGGATGGGCGCCGTGAGGTCCTGGGCATCGCTGCGTTCGAAATCATGGTTGTCGCCAATGGTCATGGCGCTGCGGCGCAGCAGCATGCGCAGTTGTTCGGGTTCCAGTTGCGGGTTGATCGACAGCATCGCTGCCAGCAGGCCTGCGACCATCGGCGTGGCGTAGGAGGTGCCGCAATGCACCGCGCCTTCCTCGCCGGCAGTGGCGGTGGAGGCATGGGTGCAGGCGGCGGCGGTGATGTCTACGCGCATGTCGACATTCGAAGAGCTGCGTGTGACGGCGTAAGCCGGGTCTTCAACGGCAATGTCGGTGCGCTGGTTGCGCTGGTGTGCGCCGACCACCAGCAATTGTTCGGTGATGAAGGAGGAGGGCAGGCGGTAGTCATCACTGCCCGAAAACGCCGAGCCATTGCCGGCGGAGTTCACCACGATCACGTCGGGATGTTCCTTGCGCAGCCACAGGAAAAACTCTTCCAGCAGTTCTTCATAGCCACTCATGGCGATGCCCGAGCGCACCAGGGAATCGACGTCGTTGCCATTGACGTCCTTGGTCCCGACACGATGAATGCCCCAACTCCAATTGAGCACGCGCACGCCGTCTTCCACCAGGTTGACTGACGCGGCGATGTTGGCGGTAATGCCGGCATCAGAGTTGCGGTCCACAATCACCTCAAAGCCATCGCTGGCCTTGTCCAGCCCGCGCAGAAAGCCGCTGTTGCCGCCATTATCCCAGCCTGCCGCGAGTATGCCGGTGACCGTGGTGCCGTGGCTGTCCGGCGCCTGCGTATCGCGGGCATACACGCAGGTGCGTTTGGGTGAGCAGGGGCCGAGGTAGTCGGCAAAATCCGCAGTGTCGAAATCCACCCCGCGTTCGATCACGCCGATGCGTACCGGCTTGGGCGCTATAGGCGTGTGCTGCCCGGGGATGCGCCGCTGGTAGTAAGCCACGGCGTCAAGAAAGCGGTTGGCGGCCCATTCATCAGAATCTGGCGCCGGCTTGTTTGGCTTTTCAGGGCGGGCCTGTTCGGCCTCTTCGGCTGCGGACTCTTCGATGACCACCGCATCCACGCTGGTCTCGCTGCCCAGGCGCAGCACCAGTGCATCGCGTTGCACCAGGTCCTTGGCCGGCAGGCGCAGCTGGTAGACGTTCAGTGGCGCAATGCTGCCCACCACGGTTGCGCCGTACTTGCGCGCCAGGCGCTCGGCTTCCTGGCGACCCTCGTGGTCTTCTTCAATCAATACGCTGACCAGATCGACATAGGTGGTCAACCCATCCATGTTCTTGGCGACTTCACTTGGCCCGGCGGCCACCACCTGGCTGTGGCGCAGGCTCAGCCAGGCCGCGTTGCTGGTGCGCGGGCCGTCTTCCAGCCACAGCGGGCCGCTCTGGTAGGTGGCGCTGTCCAGGTGCAGGCGCAACTGGTTGCCGTCGTGCTGGACGGCCTTCGTCGGCAATGCCTGGCCTGCCAGTTTCAACTGCGGGGTGCCAGCGCCGAGGCCGCGCACGGTCAGGCACCACTCCTGCTGACGGTTGCCCAGCAGGTCGCCACAGCGCTTGAGGTTTTCCAGGCGCAATGGCTCCTGGGCTGTGGCATACGAGCTGGCAGTAACGGTGAACAAGCTGAGGAGGGCGGCGCAGCGTAACGACATGAGCAGGGTTCCTTGCCTTTATGGCCTGCTGTTCCGACTGCACCAGGGCCTGCTTCGTTCAGCCTGCGCAACTGAACTCCCGCTGTGTGGGCTGACTCATAACGAAGGAGCAAGTGCACAGGATGGATGTGGCAATGACCCGACAACAGGCACTCAAAAGCGAAATGGGCACGGTCTTCGAAACCGACCTGCCCGCACGTCTCGACCGCCTGCCTTGGGGCCGCTTCCACACCCTGCTGGTGTTTGCCCTGGGCATCACCTGGCTGCTCGACGGCCTGGAAGTGACCCTGGCCGGCTCGGTCTCCGGCGCCTTGAAGAACAGCCCCGAGCTGCGCATGAGCAACTTCGACATCGGCCTGGCCGGCGGCGTCTACATCGCCGGCGCTGTGCTTGGGGCCCTGCTGTTTGGCTGGCTCACCGACCGCCTGGGCCGGCGCAAGCTGTTTTTCATCACCCTGTGGCTGTACATCGGCGCCACCGCCGCCACGGCGTTTTCTTTCAGCCTGGAAACCTTCCTGCTGTTCCGCTTCCTGACCGGCATGGGCATCGGTGGCGAGTACACCGCGATCAACTCGACCATCCAGGAATTCACCCCGGCGCGCTTTCGTGGCTGGGTCGACCTCACCATCAACGGCACGTTCTGGCTCGGCGCGGCCCTCGGTGCCGGCGGCGCGATTGTGCTGCTCGACCCTCAAGTGGTCGGCGGTGACCTTGGCTGGCGCCTGTGCTTCGGCATCGGCGCCGCCCTGGGCTTGATCATCCTGGTGATGCGCCTGTGGCTGCCCGAGAGCCCGCGCTGGCTGATGATCCACGGCCGGCACGACGAAGCCCGGCGCATCGTCGAAGGCATCGAAGCGCGCCTGCGCGACACCGGCCACGAGCTGCCTGCCGTCACTGGTCCAGCGCTGCGCCTGCATGCCCGCGACCACACGCCCTTGGGCGAGATCTTCCACACCCTGTTCGTCAGCTATCGTCGCCGCGCTTTGGTCGGCATGACCCTGCTCACCGCCCAGGCGTTCTTCTACAACGCGATCTTCTTCACTTACGCCTTGGTGCTGACCGATTTCTACCAAGTCCCTGCCGAAAAGGTCGGCTGGTACGTGCTGCCACTGGCCCTCGGCAACTTCTGCGGCCCGCTGCTGCTGGGGCGCTTGTTCGACGTGATCGGCCGCCGGGTGATGATCAGCGCGACCTATGCCATCTCCGGCGTGCTACTGGCGTTGAGTGGCTACGCGTTCCAACAAGGCTGGTTCGATGTGACCCAGCAGGCGCTGGCGTGGATGGTGATCTTCTTCTTCGCCTCGGCGGCGGCGAGCTCGGCATATTTGACCGTGGCGGAAACCTTCCCGCTGGAGATACGCGCACTGGCGATTGCGGTGTTTTATGCCTTCGGCACCGGGCTGGGCGGGATTATCGGCCCGACGTTGTTCGGGCAACTTATACAAACCCAGCAGCGCGGGAGTTTGCTGATTGGGTATTTGATCGGCGCAGGGTTGATGTGCGCGGCGGCGCTGGTGCAGGCGGTGTGGGGCGTGGCGGCGGAGCGCCAGGCGCTGGAGGCGGTGGCGCGGCCGTTGTCACAGGCTGAGGATTGAGGGGCGCATCACTCACCTCAGCCCACAACGCAGGCATGTGGGCTGCGCGTTAAAACATCACTGCATGCTGATGTACTGGAAATGCGCCTGCGCTTTTTCGACCGCGCTGCGCACTGCGTCTTTTTGCGCTTCATTACCGGCGTAATAGATACGCATGCCGCTCAAATCGACCGAATCAAACGCGTTCTTGATAATCGCCACGTCGAGCGCGGTACCCGCACCCATAATTAAAAAGCCGCTGTCGCCCGCGCTTTTTGCCTGCAGCAGGGCTTGCTTGAGAGCCGTTGCATTGGCGCCGCCGCCCGCAGCAATCGCCATGCTGTCACCGATCAGGCCATGACTTGGTATTTTTACACTGGGCAGGCTCACGGAGTTCTGGCCGGCAGCAAGTGTCATGACATGGGCGTCAGCGGCTTCCTGGTAAATCTGCTGGTCACTTTTACCCGATGATGCACAACCTGCCAGGGTGACCAGTAAGGCCGCGGCTATTAACGCTTTCATTGCATTCTCCTTGAAGGGGCGGGGGGCTCCGTGCGTAGGCATGATAGGGATCGGGTGAGGCAATTGCTATAGAGTCTTCCGAGTGTTGAGCATGCGAGCGACGGCCTCGGCGCGTATTCCCTATAGGAATGCAGCAGATAAAATTAATGAATTTTTCTTATCTCTGTGGGTGACGTAAGTTGCTTCAAGGCCACGGAGAACCGCCTTGAACTCGACCCCATCCAACCCTGCTGAAAAATTCGATACCTCAAGAGCCAGTGAATACGCACGCCAGAGCCGTATTGCCCTGGCGGGATATGACGCTTGCCAGGATCTGGCCGCGTGCATGCTGGCGGCAAGCCTTGGCGATGCGCCCTCGGCCAACATACTCGTGGTCGGCGCGGGCGGTACGGCGCAGGAGATCATAGCCATGGCCGGGCTCGAGCCGGGCTGGCGCTTCATGGCCGTTGATCCTTCCCAGCCGATGCTGGAAGCAGCAAGGCAGCAGTTGCAAGCCAACCACTTGCTTGAAAGAACCACCCTGCATCTTGGGCACCTCGAAGACCTGCCAGCAGATGCGTCATACGACGCCGCCACCTTGATCGGTGTACTCCACCATCTGGAGGGAGATGAGGCCAAGCGCCAGATTCTGCAATCGATCCGGGCGCATCTCAAACCGGGTGCACCGCTGATTGTCGCGGGCAATCACTATGCTTACGCCAGCCAGCCGTTACTGCTGGCGGCCTGGGGGCAACGGTGGCGCCAGCATGGATCCAGCTCGGACGAAGTAAAGGCCAAGCTTGGGAAAATCCTCCAAGGCGCCGACCCTCCACATTCCGAAGCGGCGGTTCAGAAACTGTTGCACGACGCCGGGTTTGGCGACGCGACGCGTTTCTTCAGCAGCCTTTTCTGGGGGGCCTGGTTGACGTGTAAAGCGGGGGAGTGAAAGGCCGATTTCAGATCGCCCGCACATTGGCCAATCGCCGATGCCAATCGCCGCCATGCTGGTGATGGCATTCCTCTTCGGAGTCGAAACTGACGCAACGGGCCATGTGCGTAACCTGCACGCCAGCGTCATCCAGCGCCGCGGCGGTCAGCTCGCGCATGCGTGCGTCGGCCCCGGTGGAGAGGGCGTGCTCCTTGCTCGCACGGCTGTCGAACACCCAGGTCACGCGCAGGCTTTGGGGGAAGGCGCGGTAGTCGACAGTGTGGGTCAACCAGCCGAAGCCCGGGATTTCAGCTTTCGCGATTTCGCAGGCTTCGGTCAGGGTTGCGATGAGACGGCGTTCAATACGTGCGTGGTCGCGTGAGGCAGGCGGCATAAAGGCTCCAACGGCTTATGGCTTGTCGCCCTCGCAAATGGCTTTCAGACCCAGCACGGTAGTAGGCGTCGGGCCCAGATGGGAGGTCGTGCTCACCAGCATATTGGCGCCGGTGTCACCTTCCAAGCGATAAGGTTTGCCGTTACAGACCTTTGCGGCTTTCTGATTGATATTTTCCAGCAGGCCTTCCCTGGAGTTGAAGATGCTGCCATGGCTGCTGATCATGTATTCACCCGGGGCAACTTCATTGGCGCCGGTGAATGTGCAGCCGCTCAAAGCCAGGGTGATGCATCCAAGCGAGAGTAATTTTTTCAAGTCCGTGAATCCTGGGAGTGGGTTGGGGCGTCAGGCGATAGGCTGATCAGCGCGAGGGTTATTGCAGCGAGGGGCGCAAGCGTTGCCACTCATTCCAGCAATCCTCGGCAATGATATCCGGGTAACCCCGCTCTTGTTCCATCGCCAGCGCGGTGGAGAAGGTTACCGCAATGCAAGTGGCTTGGTCGCGGATATTGCAGACTTCGACTTCGCTGAGGGGGGCGCCTTTTTTCGATTCGGCGGCTGTCAGCACGGCGGCGAGGGCGGGGACGAAAACCAGGCAGAGGGGCTCGGTGGGCATCGGCTTTATTCCTGAGTGGGGTGGGTGGCGCGCTTATTGTTCAGGGTTGATCAGTGATCTCAGCGTATGGTCCTCCCAGACGCCGGCAATTTTCAAATAGGCTCGCGCATAACCTTCCTTCTCAAACCCCAGCGATTCCAGAAGACGTTCACTTCGCACATTGCGGGGTAAATGATTGGCCATGATCCGGTGAAGGCCCAGTTGCTCAAAACAGTGACGGTTGGTGACCTGAAGTGTCTTTTTCATCAGGCCGCGACCTTGGGCCGATTCCGCCAGCGAGAAGCCGAGATGACAGGCCTGAAAAACCCCCTTCACAATGTTCGCGTAGTTACACCGCGCTAGAACCTCTCCGTTCTCGGGCTCAAGCAAGAGGAAAAACAGAGCATTGCCAGCTTGCATACTCTTTACCTGCTGCTCGACCCTGGCCTTGGCGCTGCCCGTTGTGAAATATTCCTCATCCCTGAGCGGCTCCCAGGGTTGCAGATGCCTGCGGTTAACGCGTTCGTAACGGCTGATCCGCTCGAAATCGTCACGCGACAATGGCCGAAGGCAGTAGCCCTCAACGCAATACTCCATAAACCCCTCCAGATTTATCAATGCCCCGACGCTGACTGCGTAACCGCGAAGAATAGCGCCGCTGCGCGTAAAGCGACCCCTTTCACGGCAAACAGGTCTACCATACCTGCCCCGGCAGTGGTTCCACTCGCTCCCGAACTCAATTTTTCAAGGTAGCGATAATGTCCATCGACCAGATCTCCCTCCCCAAAGGCGTAGGCCCCCACGCCGCCAAGCTTCTTGACGCTATTACTGGCGCCTCCACCCATGAAGAACTTAACCGTGCTGGCGGTAAAGCCGAGGGTTTTGTGTTGGGTTTGGAGGCTACCAAGGCGATCAAAAGCCAAATTGCAGAGTCGCTGTATGTGGCTTATGACGACGCCGCGAGCAATCGGGCGAGTGAGTTGAAGGGCTAATGTGAGTCAGTCCATGGCTGCGGGATGAGGCCATACCATCCCTTCAACTCATCAAGGGCTAATGGAATGGCACTACGACTCAGACAAGCACGTGTGACCGATCTTCCGGCCATCTACCGCGGCGAGGAGAGCTATATCCGCTGTTGGGAGCCCGAGCATGAAGCATCCTGGCGCGCCCAACTGGAACGGCACCTGACGCGTTGGGTAGATAATTTTGATCGTCTGAATGTCGCGCTTATGGGTAATACCTTCGCGGGTTACTCACTCTGGACGCCTGAGCAGCATTACGCAGAACTTTGCACTATCCATGTCATGCCAGAACACCGGCGTAGCGGGGTGGGCATGGCGCTGTTGGAAGCCTATGCCCTGGACGCGGTACAGCACGGACTCACGCAGTTGCGGCTGAGTGTGCGACCTGATAACCCCGCGAAGAGGATGTACGAGAAGGCAGGGTTTATATGCACCGGTACCGGGGCACATGATTACTTGACGTATAAGCGACACGCGTGAAGCGAACCGCTTGGTATTTTCACGGCATAAATGGATTAATGGCCCCCAGGAAGGAAAACGCCATGCCAGTAGACACCCACCCAATCCGCATTCTCTCGCAATGCCTTAGCATTGAGCCCTTCTGCGAGCAGAATGCTGTCGGAAAAATATGATTCGGTGTGTACCAGATAGCGGTGGTTTAACCCTGGATATTACGTTGGCCGATTGCTGTCCTTCACGAACGGCAGAAATCGGCCAACAGCGGACGCTCGCGGCTTAGCTCAGATCTTACGTATACAGTAATATCCGTCTGCACCGCCCAAGCTATGGAGTCGGGCTATTAGCCATGAGGATCAAGTGAATCTACAACTTGAAATTGAGAGGATCTTTGGGGGTAAAGCATTTGCCAGGCCACTTTTCTATTCCTATCCAGGAGGTCTGCGTTTTGAGCTCTCTGAAACTGGCGGAGTGATTGAGCAATTTCTAACAGCACTACGAAAATCAACAAAGATCTGCAGCGATATCTTCCTTGATGACGCGACGCTTGTTGCTTGTCTGCGCATTCATTCTGGCAGCAACCGATTTGCTCATCGGCCCCTGATTCACGCTCTTCGATCTGCCGACATTAACATACCCACGGAATTCTCAGTCTGGAGTGAGGAGATAGATCCGGAGGAATGGTTTTGCGAAAGGGAGCCGGAGTATTGGATCAACATCGCATTTGAAGCGCCTGCGACTCTGCTTCAAGCATTTCTTTGGTGTGCTTTGGCTAGGGACTTTGCCGCAATTCAGCCTAAACCCAACTGCGTTTTATACCTCTTCAATTTGAAGAAGCACGTCATGGTTTTTCCCTACGACGATAGAGGTATGGATGTGGTCGGCCCCAACAAAGATCTGCTTTCACAGCTGTATCGTCTGCATCATACATACCTGCTGGATTACGACCGACACACGATGGACACCACATTTGCAGGGCCTGCGCGCTAGCCTCATTGCTTACATTGGAGCTGAAATCGTGCCCACAGCCCACATGGCCACCGTCTCCTTTGGGTCGGAAGGGGTCGATCGCGAGCAGCGATGTCAGCCGTCCGCAGCTTCCTGCCAATCGTCGAGGCCGGATGCCGCAAGGCCGTCTCACAGGTATCACGATGAGTCAGAAAGCTCGCTTATGTGACCTTTTCAACAAAGTTGCTCGATGCGGCCTTTAACCCTATTGTTCTCTGCAATCCGGTCGATACAAAACCAGCTCGTCTCCCTTCCAGTCTTTTTGCCGTCGGTGTGAAGTTGATTAAATCCTCTGTAATCTCATGCCTAGCATTGCTGACCGGTTGCGTTGGTCACTACCAGCAGCCAGCGCCGGACGCAGCGCATGCAACACTGGAGGCCAAGTGGGGCAGTAACAATTTAGTATCTGGGGGCTCTCAAGCGTTTTACGCGTTTTATGATAACAACTGCAATGACACGGAAGAGACCGGCGTACTGGGTGGAATTTCAGCGTCGAACCCCGAAATTAATCGTTTTTTGATCAAACCTGAGAGACGTATTTACCTGAACGCTCTCAGTACGGGCGTAAAAAATCGCAAGACCACTGATGAGTCACTTATTCACAAAAGTTGTTTGACCATCCGCAGCTTCATCCCCCACACGGGAGCGACCTATCGGATAACCTTGTCGACTCCTGACTCCGGCTGTTCATTAGAAGTGATAGATGTACAAACAGGAAAAGTGCCAGACACCCTCATGGTCGAACCAGTTTCAAAGGAATGTGGTTTGAACTAGTCCCGCGTTGTAAGGGTGCCAGACCGCGAACAACCGACTCAGGCAGGTATTAACCGGTAGCTGAGGGATTTGCTTCTCAACCCGTAGCAACCGCAGAGACGTTGAGCCGTTACTTTCCGAACTGTTTCGTTCTGTGCAGAGCCTTTTTTCGGCCTGAAGCCCATTGACCTAAACCAGTGGGAAAAGTGAGCGGCTGTGCACTCAGCAACGGTTGGACCGCCTGCAATTGGCCGACTGCGTCCCTTCACGACAGGCACCAACCGGCCAGAAGCGGACCTTCATCGTCCGAATTGAAAGCCCACGTTTTTTACCTCAGGGATTTGTAACTCCTCTGCCAAATTTGCTGGCAAGCATTTCCCGTACAGCACCGACCAAATGAGACTCGCCAGCACGCGCAGGTAACAGGCTGAACTCAACATCGGGTAAAGTCGGCAAGCGGAGGGCCGGCCGGCAAACCTCTGCCCCCAGCGGAACCGCGGAGGCATTCAGACAAGCGACGCCCAGCCCTGCCATCAGTGCTGATTGCAGCCCTGCCACTCCGGACGCGGAATGGGCAATCACATAAGGCACTTTGTGTGCGTCCAGCGTCTCTCGAGTTAGGCGTTGGAGGCTGCATCCCTCCGGCAGCACCAAAAGTGGCAACACGCTATCTTCTTCACCCTTCGGCTCTAACCCCGAGGCTGATACCCAATGCAATGCTTCCCGACGCACCGGAATACCCTCGGGAAAGCTGCGGCCGTCGAGTATGCGCATTGAAAGGCCGATATCAAAGTCTCCAACATCTGCCCCGCCCTCTATTTGCAGGCTCTTTCGCACCGACACATGCACTCGAAGGCGTGGGTAGCTCAGGCGCAGTTGTTTCAATAACTCAGCAATCGAGCCAGGTAAGAAGTAGTCGGTGATTGCCAATCTTAATTCGCCGGCGAACGTCACTCCACGTACGTCTTCAAGAGCGCGATCACTCAAGGCCAATAGTTCTCGTGCATGCGCCATCAATCGCTGCCCCGCCGGCGTAGGCCGAACCCCCTTTTTGCCCCGTTCCAGCAGCGTTACCCCGGTGAATGCTTCGAGCTTACGTAATTGTTCGCTCAACGCCGATTGCGACCGGCATAAGTGCGGCGCTGCTTTCGAAAGGCTGCCTGAATCGATGGCAACGGTGAAAGATCGCAAGAGATCCAAGTCAAGGGGTCGCATGTTCATCCTGCTGTTTTTACGATAGATAGATGCATATCTTCCGGCTTTTCAGCGGCATCGCAACTTCTTACTCTGCGCTGGACATTCATTACCCGCAAAGGAGTTCAACATGCCCGGCATTACACTCAAGATTTCTGGCGAGCCAAACCTTGACCTGATCCATAGCATCGTCCCCAAACTCACCACTCTGACCTGTGAACTACTGGAAAAACGACCGGATCAGACATTGGTAATGGTGCAGTTCCTTCCTCATGCGCAGTGGTTCATCGACAGTCGTTCGCTGGCCCAACAAGGGCTTAACTCCTTCCGTCTGGAGGTCACCATCACAGATGAAACCAATACCAAGGCCCAGAAGGCACGCTTTCTGCGCGAGGCTTTCGAACTGTTGGCAACAGAAATAGGAAATGTACATGCGCACTCAAACATCCATGTGATCGACTGCCGTGCCAGTGCCTACGGCTATGGTGGGTTGAGCCAGGAGTACAAGCTCCATCACCCTTACTCCCCAGATTCACCTCGTCCGGCATAAAGGAGTTCACATAGGTACTGACTTCGGTGGGATGACCGCTTTGGGTCGGTAGTAGCCTGTGGCTACCGGACAGACGCAGCTCTGTCAGCTCGCTTAGCCTCTAAAGCCCGGCGAGCGTTGAGCTTTTAGGCGTGCTGATGCGTAAGGCGGCAGAGTAGTCGTAGCGAACGTCAGGATTCTGCCCCTGGCGTATGGCCGAAATACGCCTTATAGGCATGGTTGAAGTTGGCAGGGTTGGCGTAGCCCATACGGTGGGCAATCTGTGCCACGTGCCATTTGCCCTGGCGCAGCAGATTGCGCGCCAGTTCCAGGCGCTGTTGGCGTACGTAATCGAGCATCGACTGGCCGTATACCCGGCTGAACGCACGTCTCAAAGTGGTTTCACCCACGCCCAGTTCCCGTGCCAGCGCCAGAGTGCCGGGTGGGTTCATCAGGTCGGCGTCGAGCTTGAAGCGCGCTTCGTGTGCCAGGTCCGCATGGCTGCGCAACGCGGCCACAGGTTTGGCCGGCTGTGGCGCCAGATGCGTCGCCAGCTCGACCAGCACGGCCAGGCTCAGGCTTTCCTGATTCAGTCGTTCCAACGTCCCCTGGTAGGGCGAGTGATAAAGGCGCTCGAACAAACGCCCGACGATACGACAGCCGTGCAGTTCTG
Source organism: Pseudomonas sp. FBCC-B545 (assembly GCF_059134095.1). NCBI lineage: Bacteria > Pseudomonadati > Pseudomonadota > Gammaproteobacteria > Pseudomonadales > Pseudomonadaceae > Pseudomonas > Pseudomonas sp. FBCC-B545. The sequence continues at coordinate 2,078,509 of NZ_CP101441.1, forward strand.
AAAAGTGCATGCCATCGTCGAGTAGCCTGGCCAGCGATTGGAGTGACGGGTCTTCTTCGGCCAATTCGCGTAGATAGTCGCCGCCGATGCGCAGCCCGGCCATGCGCGCACGGCTGCCGGCAGGCATCTGGTCCATGGCTTCCATGCTTTCGCTCAAGCCCAGCACATGAGGCGCGCCGAGCGTGTATTCATTTAGCCGACCGTCTACCCGATGCTGCCATTGCCCACCCAGTACCTGCACGATGCACATGCTGTCGGGCAGCACCTTGTGGATGCGTAACGGTTCGGGGAACTGCAAATCGCAGTCGAAATACTGCAGGTGTGACCGCACCGTCTGCGCGCGGTAATGGCCGATCGCGCTGCCCATGACCTGCCGTGCGCTGGCATCGAATACACCGGCCTGGTCCAGGGCCTCCGGGTGATCGAAGCAGAAGTGGGTGTCCATATAGGGGTTGCGGCGATGCATTGGCAAAAGCGTCCGTCAGAGCTGGTGGGCAGCGTTGCATGATATCGACATCGGGCGGCCCGATCAGTTGTTGTGAGTCACGGCCTTATTGTTGTGCGCCACGGCCGGACCGCTTGGCAGGCGCCGCAGCTTTGATTTCAATGGTTGGCTTTGAACTGTCGAGGAAGCCATAAATGTTGATGTATCGCAAGTGGGCAGCGCTGCTGGGCTTGGTTCTGGCTGTGATCGCGGGAGTCGCCCATGCTGACAACCGCCCGGAAGTCGCGGAAAAAGTGCTGGCCTATACCGGCGAAAGCGGCGTGAAAGTCTGGACCCTGCGCATCGGCGCGCGCAGTGACAATCAGGCGCTGGTGCAAGTAGAGGGCGTGGACCATGACTGGAACATGAAGATCCAGAAGATGGCCGTGGAAAAGACCAGCAAAGACACCCGCTATTCCACCACCGTGGACGGCCAAAAATTCGTGGTGCTGGTGCTGCAACGAGGTTGGGGCGAGCTATACCTGCCTGGCGAATCGCAGGCGCTGAACGTCGGCTATGACGAGTTCCTGTCCAGCCAAGGCAATGCACAGGCTTTTTTGACCGATTATTTGCAGGCCAACTGAGCCATGGGCCGATTCGCGCGGTGGTCGTGGCCGCTGACGATGTGGCTGCTGCCGCTGGTACTGATGGGCTGGGCCAGTGTGCAAAGCGGGCGCGTCGATGACGTGCTGCGCCAAGCACAGAGTATCGGCAGCGACTACGCCTGGCTCCGCGTGCGTCAGGTGCTGGCTGGGTTGGCCTACTGGCTGGCCCTTGCCGCGTTGGTGGCCGGGCCTGCGACGTGGCTCAAGCTGAGGCTGGATGCTTGGCGCGCGCTGAAGTCCAGGGATTTTCTCTACGACCGCCTATTCCTCTGCTGGCACGCCTTGGGGCATTGGCTGGTGGCGTATACCGGATTGTTGATGGGCGCGTTGGCCCTGAGCCTGTTGTATGAACTGAACTGGGGCTGGAGCCACTTCAAGACCGGTGGCTGGTCCATGCTGCTGGTGGCGGTGCCGCTGGTTGCCGTGCTGTGGGCGGGATGTTTGTTGATCGGGCGTCTGCGCCAGCAATGGGATGCCATGGGCAGCCCGTCCTCGACGCTTCTGGGGCAAAGGATCGGGCGTGACAAGGCCCCGGCCTTGTGGGCATGGATTGAACAACTGGCCACAGCCACCTGCGCGCCGGTGCCCGACCATATAGTGGTGGGCATCGACCAATCGTTTTTCGTCACCAGCGTCGATGTGGTCCTGCAACCGGCCTGCGACTTGCTCTGCGGGCGTACCCTTTACCTGCCGCTGACCTACCTCTCGACCCTGAGCCAGGCCGAGACCGCGTCGATCATCGGTCATGAGCTGGGCCATTTCAGCCGCCGCGACACCGAGCGGGGCAGCGAGATAAGTGCGCAGTTCAGCCTGATGTGCCTGCACTTTGCGTTTATCCGTACTGAGGATGCCGACCCGGCCTGGATCGAGCGCCCGGCGATCTGGATGACGCAACGTTTCCTGCATTACTTTCAACTGGCGGTGCATCACTGGGGCCGCGCTCAGGAATTGGTCGCGGATCGGGTGGGTGGCAACATCGGCGGTGAGCGCCTGTTCTGCCAGGCGCTGTTACGGGTGATCGCGTTGGACGGTGAAATCAACACGCTGCTCGCCGAGCGTCACTCCAACCTGATCCAGGCCTTGGCCGACCACCTGAGCCACACGCCGCTGCGCCTGAAAGAGGCGGCACTGGACTACGCCATCGCGCACCCTTTCGATACACACCCGCCGACGGCATTACGGCTCCAGCAACTGGGCGTAACCCTGGATCAGACGCTGCTGGCCGAGGCCACCCGTGTGCCCACCGAACACGACCGGCACTGGTTCAGCCAACTCACCCGTACGGCGTCGCCGGCTGCCACGCAGTCCGAATCACCGCCAATACCAACCGTCCAAGGAGAATGACCCATGACCCAACCCTTCGATCCGCTATCGGATCTCGCCAGCACACTCAGCCAAGAATATGCCGACTCCCGCGACGCCCAGCGCGAGCGTGCGATCGCCGAACTCGAGCAAGTTATCCAGCGCGTACCCGAGCAGACCGAATTCACCAACTCGCGCCGGTACAAGGTGCGCGGCCCGCTGTTTTTTCTGATTGCCCTGGGTTTGCTGGGGCTCGCCTTGAATCGCGGGGGCACCGGCCTGACCGTCTGTGCGGCGGTGATAGCGGTGGTGTGTGGATTGATCACTTGGCAGCACCGCAACGCCGGGCAACACGCGTTTATGCGCTTGACCCGCCGCCAGCTGTTTGCGGACACCCTGAGCGCACCCTTGGATCTGGTGGACATTGTCGACGTCTCCGTCAGTGAGGAAGGCTGGCTGACGGTGCAGAAACTGATGTTGCGTCCCGATGCGCCCCTGCCTGTTCATCGCTCCGCGCGACAGCTGTTCGGCAACCAGGCCCTGGCCCTGAAAAAGCCCCAGCCGCAGATCCGCATCCAATCTGCCGGCCTGATGCATGAGGGCGTTACCCTGGATTGCGACCAGATCGCAGACATCCTCAACGCCTATTGCAAAGCAGCCCACGCACAACAACATCTCGATGCGCTGCGCCAGTAAAAAACGGGGTCAGACCACGATGGGAAATCGGCTTTTACTTGTTCAAAGGCGTCGCCTGATGATACGAAGCACTTTCATATTCCTTTTGGCTGCAGGCGTTGGCTGCGTGCACGCTGCCGAGAAGGTCCCGTTGGCGCGCGAAATCAAGGACTGGATTATCGGCTGCGATAACACACGAACATGCACGGCCATCAGTGCCGTGCAGCAGCGCGATGACACTGGCTTTTCAACCTTCAGCGTACGAGTCACACGTGAAGCCGGCCCTCAGGGCGCCTTGCATGTCGGGGTGTTCAGCTATACAAAACCCCGCGGCCAGCCAACACTTGATGACAAACCGCTGAAGTCTCAATTTGAGCCTGGCGAACTGAAAGAAGGCGATACCCACGAGGTGTATGCGCTGAACGGTAAGTCTGCCCAAGCCCTGATCACCGAGTTGCGCGACGGGAACTACCTGGTGCTGCCGCTCGAGGAGGGCAAGTCGTACGCATCGCTAAGCGGGATGAGTGCGGCGCTGTTGCTGATGGACTCGGTTCAGGGCCGGGTCGGCACCCAGGACGCACTGATCGCTAAGGGGCCGGCGCCCGCTAGCAGCGTGCCGCAAGCCTCTGCCGCTGCGATAGCGCCCAGTTGGCAGGCACCTGCCGCGCTCACTCTGGAAAAAGCAAAAGAGATCACGGATGCCGTGGTGGTTGCCACGCGTAGGGCATGGCAAGAAGATCTAGATGAAGGAGCCGCGCCAAAAACCAAAGCGTACGCATTGAGTTCAGATCAAGCGCTAGTGATCATCGAAACCGGCTGTGGGGCCTACAACTGTTTCTACAATATTTACCAAGCGCCTCTGGACCACCCGGAGCAGGCGCGTGCAGCGCTGATCGCCGAAGTGCCAAACCTGCCGGAAAGAGAGCCCCAGGGCTTCGTAGAGTTTGATCCGGCCACGGGTGAACTTAGCAGTCAGGTAAGGGCGATGAGTATGGGTAATTGTGGCACTGCGCTGCGCTGGCGTTACGATGGTAAGGGTTTCACGCTGACGCATGCGGCTGAAATGATCCCGTGCATGGGGCTGGATCAGGTGTATTGGCCTGTGCTGTGGCGTACCCAAGCAAGCAGCTGATACTGTCGGATATACCACCATGCTGACGTTCCTGATTGATCCGTGCAGTGACACATTGGTTGCTTTGGACTGATCAGGCCGTCGAAAGAGCAATCGCTTTTTCTAAAACGGCTTGTAACATCTTCTCCGGTGATTGTGCCTTGTTGAAGACGCTCGATGACAATTTATCAGAGTCGTTTTCAGTCGACTGCCTGAGGAGGGCGAGCGGCCCCGATTGTTCTAACTGCTCTTGATAAAGACTTTTTATACCGTCCCTAAAGCCATCAGGGTATGCCGCTTTCTCGACCGCTGGAAGATCATCGAAATAGTCCATGATGCCTTTGAATATTTCACTGTTGTCACCGCCGTTCGTTATATTGGCGTATAACTTGGAAAAATAGGTTTCATCCTGCTTGCTAAGCTCCCCATAGGCGGCATATCGTTCTGCATCCGTATAGGTTCCTGACTCATCATAAACAATATCGCTTAGCCCGTTTCGGGCCATACCTTCAAATGGGTTTGGAAGTTTTTCCGGGGGGAGCTTAGAAAGCCCAATTGCGTAATCCAGTGACCGCTGACCTAACGCCAAGCGGGCAGGGTCGTCTGTTTTGGGAAGTAGATCCTCATTATTAAAATTCCCCCCAGCAATCCGCTGCCCGAAACTGTACATATCGCTCTGACCTTTTGCATATTGTCCTTTTAAATCCCTAGTGGACATAGAGGCTTGTTTATCATCAGCACTACTTAATGCGTACAGTGCCCGTGCAGAATCGGAGATTGTGACGGTCTCCGTCGGCTTGAGAGCGGCATCCCCTGAAGGTGAATTTACAGGGTTGGACGAAGGAGGCTTCTCTTGGGTAGAAACCTTTGCCTGTGTACTTGCTTGATACGATTTAATCGAAATATCCATGGTGATACTCCATACGCTGGCGATAGATCGAGCGCTATCTCCAGCTAGGGTGCCTATACAAATGTCGGATTATTTGATTTCAAATTCGACAGAGTAGTTATAGGGAGGCGCCGATTGAATTGCTGTGATATTGGCGTTGCAAGTAGCCTTTTCGGAACCAGTGCTAGTGCCCATTTTAGTCCAGCTAGGGGTTTTAGTCGTTGGATTGACTTGGTGGCTTGCTGCAAAACGACATTTCTTATTACCTGACGTATAGACGAACCGCATTCCTGAAACCGTATCCGCCACGCTGGTCAGGGCAAATGTTGTCGTTGCAGACGGCAGAATCGTACTGGGGGAGGGGGCTACACTCCCTGAAAAGTACTCGAAAGTGTAGGCGGCTGGACCGGTCGTAGAGTTCTTCACCTTCACGGTGACGATTATGCCTGCCTGGGCAGATGCAATCATAGAGGCGAATAAAGTTGCTGCCCCGAACAGTTTAGCGAATCTCATAAATATCCCTTTAATTTGATAATCACTATGACTCTTGTCCTTGTGCGGTCGTCTTGTATAGAAAAGACAGCAAGACTCAACCTCTATAGCGGCAGGTAACCAGAATTCTTTAAGCCAAGGGTTGCTGTTTTTGACACATCGGATGAATAACGATTTCACAACCTGCAGGAACTAACACATATCCAGCCTGCAACCCTTCAATTTCAATAGCTTGCGCAGTGGTCCTGGTTGCCGCTACCGGCTATCACCTTAGTGGCGAGGAATTGCGCAGCGAGAGCCCTTACCACTGCCGCTGACCTTGCCAGCAGATCCTCCGTTCACCCCAAAGGCGGGTCAGGACTAGGAACTGATTCTGTTGGACGGTGGCCAGTGCCTGGTCGCGTTGCAGCGCTTGAACCCGGCTGGCCAAGCTGAAAACGAGTCTGTTGAAAAGGCAAAGCTTTGCGTACGTCGAGGTGCATCATATCCAGCTAGCAAGCTGGGCCAATCGCCGGAATATGCTGGCGAACATAATAATTGTCGAACTCACTGCTTTCGATGAATTGGAAGCCATGGCGGGTATAAAAGCGATTCGAAGCGCTTTCTTTGAGAGCCCCCACTTTAATAGGAAGCGCAGCTGCATCCGCCTCTTTGAAAATCTGCGTGAGAACAGCAGACCCCACCCCTGATCGTTGCGCGCTCGGCCTTACATACAAGTGGTCGAGCAAGAGTTCATTGTGGTGATGTTTGACCACTACGAACCCCACCCTCTCTCCAGCTGCCTCGATGTAACGTGTGTAGCGAGCTTCAAAGCCGCTAAGAAACCGCTCCCGCGCACGGACCGGATCAAACCGCCCAACACGCTCCAGACTTTCGCGCATGGCCGCAATTCGAATGGCTACAAGATTATCCAAGTCGCTTTGTTGAGCTGGGACCAAAATGATGCGGGAATTTTGATTGGGTGCGACGGGCATAGGGTGTGCTCCAACTACCATCCTGGGGGGCCAGTATAGGGAGCCTGATACTGATGAAGCGACCCGCATGGTATGTTCACGGCATAAATGGAGTAACGGCCCCAGGAAGGAAATTGCAATGCCCGTAGACACCCACCCATTCCGCATTCTCTCGCAACGCCTTAGCATTGAGCCCTTCTGCGAGCAGGACGCTGCTGAGTCCTTCCCTTGCCTCACACCGTCTCTGACTCGCTACATGTCCTGGGAGCCGCCTGCCTCTCTGGAGGAATACGCGCAAGTCTGGAGGCAGTGGCTGCCTGCGATAGCGGATGGCAGCGACATCGTGTTCACGGTCAGGGAGCTGGTGAATGCCCGTTTTACCGGATTGGTCGGGCTGCATCATACCGGCAGTGAAACACCGGAGTTGGGTATCTGGATCCGTGAAGATAGACACGGGCTGGGCTTTGGTGGTGAAGCGGTGCGGGCGGTTGTTCAGTGGGCTAGCAAACGGGTGGCGGCAAAGCACTTTGTCTACCCTGTTGCGACGCAGAATCGTGCGAGTCGACGTATTGCCGAAGCTTTGGGGGGAGTTGTCATTGAGAGGCGGACGTTGGAGAAATATGATTCGGTTGTGTATCAGATACCGGTGGTTTAACTCTGGGTGTCAGGTTGGCCGATTGATGCCCTTTACGAACGGCAGAAATCGGCCAGAAGCAGCCACTCATGATGGACCGCTATCGGCCGACTCTGTTGAAAACAGTCGGATTTTTAACACGCTTCAACTCAGGCACAACCGCCATTGGAGAAATTGGCAGCGAAGGCTGAAGCGGTATGCATAATTCGTTGGTGCCCGATTCGACCCCGGGGAGGTCCACCATTCAAATGAAAAAATTGCGCGTTCTTTTCTTTTGAAGGACGAGAGCCCCCCTAGGACCCTCTGATGTCCGGAGCGGGGCTAAGCGACGTGCCACCATCCCGCCGTCCAGACCTGGATACCACCGACGACACGAAGCCCGCCATTACGAATACACAGATCAACAGTTGTATCGCGATCAGACTACGCACCAACCTTGAATTGCCGACCACATCACCATACGTAGTTGTCGTGGAAATACCGATACTGAAAAAGAGGAAATCCAACCATGATACGGCGTCTAGGCGTTGTTTGCGCCAGGTCTGGGCAACGTCGATGAGTTCTGTACGCTTCTGACTAAGTAGCTCCCAAGCCTGTTCACGCTCACGGGCCTGGGCTTGGGTCTTGTCATGCAGTTGATCCATCTGTGCCATAAGCTGGGGATCGCCAAACTGCCCGATGTCGCTGATGAAATATCGGTAAGCCTCGGCCATTTGTTCAGCCTGAACGACCCGCATCTCTGCAAGCTTCACCCTCAGGTTAGCTTCAGCGACACCATAATCCCGCTCTGACGAGTCACGCTCCGAGAACGCCTTCAAGACTCGCTCGGCATCAACAACACTTCGGCTAGCCTCTGCGGTAATGCCCAGCCGATAATGCTCGCCATTGGCCATGGTGATAGTTTGATTGCGCCTGCCGACCTCGGCGAGCTCTGCGCGACCAGAGTCGACTTGCTGGTCCAACGACCTTACCTTGAGGTCGAGTTCGTTGATTCCGGCTTTGATGCCTGCCAGCTTTGCACTGATCTCACCCAAGTTAGGAGCACCGGTCGTGGCGTGAGTATCCATTTCCTGCCAGGCCAGCAACGGAATATCCGACAGTGGGTCCAAGTTCAGTTCACTGTTAATGATAAAACTGTCTGGCCGGGCGCCCCAGATGGAGTAGTACGCCCCACTAAACAGCAACACGATTGCGAGATAGCTCAACAGCCATCCGTTTATTTTATTGAACACTGCCGACGATTGCCTCCGAACCATTTGAATTTAGACAAGCAAAGCATTTTCTAGGACGCGCATGATAAGTCCTGTGGGCGGCTAGCGCCTGCAATGATAGATGAAAACACTTTTCGTCCTTTTTCGTCCTCGAGAAGATTCGGCACGGATCACGGACTTACGGGGCAGACTTATTTTTCCTACTCTAAAGGACCGCTTCTGGCCGATTGTGTTGAAAAAGTCGGTTTTCCCAAAACACTCGAATATTGATGGATGAAAACACCTCTGTCGCCCGGCGCTACGTGAAATCCGAGTACTGAACCTTCTGCCAAAAATTCAGATTTCAATCTCAGGCGCGTACTTTTCTGGCGTGGAATTCGAAGCCGACTATTTCAACAGAATCGGCCGAAAGCGATCATCGCCTAACCTTAGGCTGTGCCCTTTACCTTGAATACAGCAAAGGACATACCTGTAAGCTATGCAGAAGACCTGCTGCCAACTCTCTCCAGATCCAGCACGATTACCGTACATTCCTAGCGCGACGCATCTAACCACTCTGGTGCAAATTGCCGTCAAAGTCGTATGCTGGAGGCCATTGGCCATTCGGTACTGGCCGGCCGAGGTGCAAGGGACTGATGAACAACCTAAACTTCCAAAATGAAAGCCCGTCCGATGTCGATGTTTTCAAGGGCGAGAGTCACGACCGCGTGGCTCAAGCGATGCATGATTATCTAAAGCCTAAAACCAATCACCGGGTGATTGGATTGGACGGTGAATTCGGTTCAGGGAAGAGCTCGATCCTTCAGATGCTCGAAAAGAAGATCGTTACGGAGAAGTCGAAGACGAAGCTGTGGCTCTTTGACTGCGAGCAGAATTATCAAGGCTCTATCAAAAGCAATTTTATCCAACAACTGACCGAGCAAGTGACAGAACTGCTCAAGACATTGGGTCGAGAAAAGCAAATCGCGGAGGTCGAAACCAGCCGCGACATCGCCTTAGGTCGGCACTACAGCTACACGAAGGACACCCGCAGTCATATCAGTATCTGGGCAGTGCTACTGATCGCAAGTGGTGTACTTACGCCGACCTTTATTCGTGACTATCTAATTCGCCTTCATGGCAGCGATTCTCTCGCCCTAGGGCTCCATGCTCTTTACCTGCTGGCGTGCACAGCGCCTGGCATTATTCTCCTGTTCGCGTATCTGGCTAGCCGACGAGAAGAGGATCCTAAGAAACGCTGGAACTTGGCCAGTCTGCTCAAAGGCAGCTCCGATGATCGAATCACCGAAACTATCGAAGTCAGCAAAGAGGTAAGCCCTCTCGATTTGAAGCAGGCCCTCCGGAAGCAGCTACATGCAGTGAAGGATTACCACATCATCATTGTGATCGATAACTTGGACAGGCTCCCACGGGATGTCTTACGAGCAGTATGGAGCGATCTAGAAATTTTCACGTCCGTCACAGGCGAGGAAAATCTCAGTGTCATAGTGCCATTCTGCTCCACAAAGGTATCCAAATATCTCAATGGTGACAACGAGCAGAGCTACGACTCGAAGGACTTCATCGCCAAAAAGTTCCCTGTGGTGTTCCGTACCCCGCCGATCATCACATCCGGCTGGAAAGATGCATTCAGGAAACTTTGGAGTGAGAGTTTTGGTGCATCCAACCTGTTGGATGCTGATGCGTGCAGCGTGATTCTCCAGCGTCATAGCCCCATGGCTGGCGGGTTGGTGACTCCTCGCCTACAGAAAAGATTCATCAACGACATCGCAACCACACTGCTGGTCACTGCAGATAGACCAAGCGTAGTCTGCATCGCTGCCTACCTGGCAATCTGTAAATATAATGGCGTGGCCATCGAGGAGATGCTGAAAGACCCAGATGCTCCGACGGTCGGTGAGAGCGCTAAGAGCGCCACAGAGGCTGAAGATGAAACCGCCCAAGCCGTGGCGCTGAACATCGATAAAACCAAACGCTCCCTGAAGGCACTTCTGGGAGAGGACATGAAAACAGGCTGGCCCATCCAGATCCTACAGATCCATTTCCAGACATCTTCGGATATCGCCATCGCTGAGCTGATCGACCAGCCACTTGAAGATGCTATCGACTCCCAAGACGGTAAAAGGCTCGCCGCACTTGTCCCTTACTTTGGGTTCAAGGACTCTTTTGTTCGCCGCTTGGAGACACCCGTTTCCCCGGTCAGTCTTCTGAAAACCCTCCATCAAGCGTCTCAAATGGAGGGATGCAGCATTGATGACCTGCTGCCGCACGTGAGTGCGAAATTCGGGAATGGGGATCAGTTAAATACGGTAAGCACAGAACCCGGTTACTTTGAATCCATCAAAGGACTGATTGGGTTAGGCCTACGCAGAGACATCTTCGAGAAAACACTGGCGACTGCCAAAATCGCGTTCGAAGAAATGGCAGAAGAGGCCTATGACCCTGAGTCTGTTGAAGGCTACACAGAGACCATTTCCAGGTACGACAGCTACCTGGATTCTGTGAACGCCCCCTTTGAACCCTTGACCATGGGTGGCGCTGAACTGTTGTTCCATATGGTGATGCCCGATCCAGATCTCAAAAAGATTGATACGAGTAAAATCAGCCTCAACGACAATGGCTTGAGGGACGCAGTGCTGCAACTGGCAGCGACTGAGCATGCAAAGCTGAATCGAGTTCCACTCAATGAAAGCGATTGGCTGCCATGTTTCACAGCCTATTTTGGCCAAAAAATACTGAGCACTATCCCTAGGCCTTATTTCTTAGGTGTTGAGCCCACTGCGGCAGTTACGACGGCAATTGATTTGAACCCTACTGAACATAGGGTCTGGTTCGCAGCAGCCCTGTTCGGAAAGCTTTCCAGCGCGATACCACAGCTGATTCTGGTGCATCTACCTAACGTGAAATCCAACCGCATCAAAGTCTCAATTGCAGTCATGTACATGAGGCTGAACACGGGGGTACCACTAAGCGAGATTCCAGGCATCAAGGAGGCCTTTGAAGCCGAACAGGATTATCTGGACGCGTTGGTTCGGGCAGCGATCATCTCTGAAAACCTCTTCAAACTGACAATTGAAGATGAGTCTTCACACCTAGTGGCACCGATTCTGTCTAGGCTGATTAAGGTCGGAGCCATCGGAAACGTTGCCTCTGACCACGTCTATGAGTCGTATTCGACCCTTGCGGATAGGCTGAGTGGCTACGACCTAACGGATAATGAATTTCTTGATTGGTTCACCTCGTTCAACTTGGCATCCGAGAAAGTACCCGCGCTCCCAGATATCGACACGCTGTTCTTGAGACACGCCCTTGAGGGATCCAACGCCAAGTTGCTGGAGTTGCGAGCCGCCATACTTGATCGAAGCTTTGGGATAGGTATTGATGCTTCTGGATGGACGAACCTCATTGAAGCTGCCAGCACCAATGAGCGAACTGCGTTGAGATACATGATCGACCACAAAATCGATTTTGCGGGTGAGACTTCGGCTCACCAAGCTATGTCCGTCTGGCTTATAGCTGCAGTCAAACAAGCCACGTTCGCCAAACCGCCCTCCACGATCATTCAGAATTCAAAGCTACTGCTCAACCTCTTTGAAAAAGACACCCGCGCCATTACTGGCACCATGCTTCGACCGTCTGTATACGATCTCAAAGTCTCTGTAGAGGCCTCAATCTTTATTCTGGGCGAATACGGCGAGCTGTTGCCGAGCATCACCCCTAGAACACCTGAAGAGGAGGAACGCCTTCTTCAGATACTACTGCAGATGAACAATGATCCTGAGGGCACAAGATCCGCAGCGAGTTTTATAGATTCAAGAGCGTCTCAATTCGCTGATTGGAAAATCTCTAATGAACATAAAGACACGTACGCTTCCCAGGTAACCAAGCTTAAGGAACGCCTCCCAAATATCTACACTAACCTGTCCGAGCAGCATGGGAACAAGGGACGCATGCAGAAATTGGCAAGAGCCCTTTTCGGCAAAGAGTGAAAAATTGAAGTCGTCTGCATCGACTTGACGACACAAAACGTGGGGGAGGAAAGCAGGCGAAACTTCTAGCAGCACTCTGGTAATCAATTATGTAGTGGGTCGGCTTAGAGTCGTGACGTCTAGCGGAGCGGTTTGAGTCGAGACCATGAAGGGCAGTCGGTCGGTTAGGAGGTATAACCGCTATCAGCCAAAGTTGAAGTTGAAGTTGAAGTTGACGTCTGAGCTCAGGGCGTCGCATCTACAGCGAATTATTAAGCGTGTTTACGTACACCATCCAATTTGTTGACATCAACTACCACCTCATACTCTATTGATTGATCCGAAAATAAAACATAGTCTTTTCGGTATCTCGCTTCCAATACGACCCTGTTATTTTCATCAAACCAGTCCTGGCCTAAATAATGAGCATACGCAAATTTTTGGGCGGACTCTAACGATGTAGACCACGCTTGCCCGAAGGAGCGGTTTTCAAGCTCGCTTCTATCGCAGCCTCGATATAGGGTAAAAACCCGAGGCAATGAGTCAATATCGTTTGGCTCAAGCACTTCTGTGAGCACTATTTGGGGGTGCCAACACTCATTTTCTTGACGCGTATAAAGTTGATGCAGGCCATTGTATGCATAACACACAAATGAATGTCGCAAGGCGTCGAGCACCTGAAACGCTTCGCTATTTACTATCTCGTCAGTGATCTCGCAGAAAAGCGCATTTATCAAATCTTCGGCCTGATTGCTTCTGAAGCACGAAAGGTCTCGGTGCAACCCTGACGCCTCAAATGCCTTAATTGCTTCTATGGATCTTGATATTGCGGCTATCGCGACGTCCTTGAACTCCGAAAAGAATGGCTCACTCAGCTTTGACTCAATTGACTCAACAACTACCTTCATGTTTTTCGACATAAAATCACGGTCTGAATATTTAAACATTTACCAGGCTCCCACGATGCAAGAAATCAGCCAGCCGCTTTAGCGAGTCGGCTGCATTCAGTAGTTAGATGTCTCGCATGAAAGCATCAACACCTCGTATGGCCGGCTCAAAATACTCATTTAACTTTTCGCGTGCAGCAAATTTGTTTGAAAGCTCTGCAGGATGTATTGAGTCGCTCCGAATTTCCTAGACGCCGTCGACTGGCTACTTTTGGCCGGTTAGCGACGGTCTGACTTCGACCGTTGCTATGCATGGTCAAACCTCAGTCTGTTCCGCCATCTCCAGAGCGTCATCGACCTCAATCCCCAGATATCGAACAGTGCTCTCCAGCTTCGTATGGCCGAGCAGCAACTGAACCGCCCGTAGGTTCTTCGTCCTGCGATATATCAGTGATGCCTTCGTACGTCTCATTGTGTGTGTGCCATACATGGCTGGATCAAGGCCCACGGCTTTCACCCAGCCTTTGACGATACGAGCGTATTGACGATTAGATAGATGGTCTGAAGTATGCAGCCGGCTAGGAAAAAGGTAGTCCTCGCTGCGTAGCCGGGCCCGATGTATCCAGGCCCCGAGAGCAGATCGTGTTTGCTCAGTGATCTCAAACTGCACTGGCCGCTGTGTTTTCTGCTGCATCACCATGGCTCGTGATGATACGTGCTCGCCATGGGCGACATCGCGCACGCGGAGCTTGGTTAGGTCGCAGGCTCGAAGCTTACTGTCGATGGCCAGATCGAAGAGAGCCAGATCCCGGGTTCTTTCCGCAATTTGAAGCCTTACTCGGATGGCCCAGATATCTCTCAGTCGGAGTGGGGCTTTCTGCCCGACTAGTTTTCCTTTGTTCCAGGGCTGACGGCTGCAGGTAGCGATGATGTTCATGACAAGTCCTCCACGTGTGGAAGGACAAGGATGGCTAATCGGAGCAACGGTCGCTAACCGGCCAAACGGAGCCTGTCAGGCCTGCCTAGAAAACCCGGCGCAATTCGATCAGCTCGGCACCGCCTCAGTCAGCTGATCTCCTTGATTTCGCACGTGGCAAACCTCCCTGTCCAATAAATGCCAGCAGAAATCTGCCACTGGTCAGCAATGCAAATGGGCGATCTGCTTAAAACGATCAACCGGACTTCCCTAGGCAACCCACTCTCCGAAGTGCTCCGGTGATCCTCCCAACTGGCGCTGACGCGATTTTTACCCAGACTGCCGGGATTCATTTACCTACCCGAATACTCAGCGAACCATGTCTTTGCGCGGGATTTCAGCGTGCCATATATGGGGCAGTCAAACTCAGCGACCTGGCTCAAATTCGCATCAGTCCCATCAGGTCGCAACCGTCAGCCTTTGACTGAGAGGCCAAGAAGCAGAAAACAGGTCGGTGAATGCAGAACCCGCGAACTCTTCCACAGCGGCAAAAAATCAATTTCTACAGATTTAATATGAGCGAAGGCATGATGGCATTTTGATTTCCCCTCGTGTACCTTCGTATCAATAAAAAGTGCTGATGGATGAGGAGTACAAAATGGATAATTATTTTCAAGATACAATCTCAAAAATCTATGGCGACGATGATGACTTTGTCGTTATTGGATTGACCGGCCGTACTGGGAGTGGTTGTTCTACAGTGGCAAATATTCTCTCAAGCAAGAAACACGAAATTAGACACTCTCTATTTTCAGGCCACAACCCAAAAGACAATGTTCAAAGAAAGCAAAAAGTTATATTCAATTGTTTCAAGCATAATTGGGAGCCTTTCATAACCATCCAAGCCAGCACCGTTTTGCTAATGATGCTCTCCGAAGTAAGCATCGAAGATTCGGGGGTTTTTATAGGTCGCTCAGGTGACTTGAAAGCTGATACTGCCAAAAAGACCACTGATATCCTAAAGTCTATTCGAGACCAGAAATTTGATTTAGATGATATCAGCTCATTGCGAAGGTTTTATACTGAATTTCTACCGGAGAAAAACTCCGAGCTAAAAACTGTGATGGGTGGGGCAGCATATGTAAAACTATTTCAGCTTATTGGAAATAATTTGCGAAACTCCGGCGACGTTACTTCAGGCGAGGTAGTTAGTGGCAAATTATTTTCATTGGCTGAGCGAATCAATATAATAATCAAGGAGATTCGTAAAGCGAGAGTGGATGGTGACAAAACATTTATAGTGATCGATGCAATAAGAAACCCGTTTGAGGCTATATACTTCCAAGATAGATACTCATCATTTTATCTGATGGCTGTTTCTTGCAATGACGACGAACGTAAGCGGCGATTGCGCGGGCTTGGCTATACAGACGCTGAAATAGATGTTGTTGACAAAGAAGAGTACGGCAAGTTAGATGCGACCAATCAAAAAGCTTATGTTAAGCAAGACATCAAAGCCTGCCTGCAGCGAGCAGACTTACATGTGAGCAACCCGGACTCGGGAAATATGGTCTCGCATTTTAACTCTTTAGCCGACCAGTTGTTGACATTTGTCGCGCTAATGATCAGGCCCGGACTAGTAACGCCTACTCCTTTAGAGCGATGCATGCAAATTGCTTATACCGCAAAACTAAACTCTGGGTGTATCTCAAGGCAAGTAGGTGCTGTAGTAACCGATGTCAATTTTTCAGTGCAGTCTGTTGGTTGGAATGACACACCGTTTGGACAAGTTCCGTGCAGCCTACGTAATCGGTTTGATTTAACGAATGGACATGACCAAGACGCTTATTCAGAATATGAAAAGCTTGATGTTAAATTCATAAGTGCCGCTCTGGCCGGGAATGAAAAATTCTTAAAAGTCGCAAGTGCAGGAAGAAATATCTCCTATTGCTTTAAGGATGAATACAACCAGCTTACAGGAAAGGACAATCAAGTTCACACAAGGTCACTTCACGCAGAAGAAAATGCTTTTCTGCAAATTGCAAAGTATGGTGGAAGAGGCGTTGAAGATGGGAAATTATTCACGACAGCTAGTCCCTGTGAACTATGTTCAAAAAAAGCTTATCAATTAGGGATCAAAGAGATTTATTACATTGATCCTTATCCAGGGATTGCGATGAGTCATATTTTAATGGGAGGTAGTAAAAATCCAAAGCTTGTAATATTCTCCGGCGCTATAGGCAGGGCTTTTCATAACTTATACTCTCCTAAACTCTCATTCAAAGATGAGCTTAACGCTCTCTCACTTTGATTTGCTCTTTGATGCGAGTCGAAAGCAGACCGAGTCGAACGTCTGCTTATGGCCGATAGCAGTCCTTTGCGAAGGGCAGCTTCTGATCGAGAGCAGACGTGGCTGTCGTCATCCAACCCACCCATCACACGCCCATCAAGCCAAATCGCCGAGTCGTTGTAGGTGGCTTATGACGACGCGGCGAGTTATCGAGCTATTGAATTGAAGGGTTAACCATCAGCCAGGGCAGGGCGCTTCGCGGTCAAGGAGTCTGGCGGTAAGCAGTACGCCCAGTTCGCTCAGTTGGTGGATCGCCAGGGCGATGTCGCGGTGTTTGCCGTTGAGGTCTTCGGACAGGTCGAGCAGCAGGGTGCTGACGCTGGTGAAGGTTTCGTAGCTGTTGGTGATGAGGGTTTCGTTGCTGGCGTTGGGGGCAACGGTGAAGAGCGTGGTTGAATCTGATTTGAGCATGTTTGAATTCCCGTTTAGGGCCACCATCCTTTAGCTACTAAACATAAGGGTGGCGGCTGTGCGCAGGTTAGTAGACCGGGGAATCCAAACAAAGCCGGCGCACCCGAAGGTGCCCTGCGCACAGCCACCATCAAACACAAACGCAATGTCTGATCGATGAAGCTTGTGCACATTGTTTGGATAAACCCTCAGGCTACTAAACCCGATCACTGAACAATTCAGCGACCGAGCCACCTTAGAGACGGCCACCCCAGCGCACAAGCCGGCGGATTCTGACGCACGCGTAGGCAATGGAGCAAGCCGTGGCGAAGGAATCGGATTTTGCCTTCAGGCGCTGCGTTATCGTTTGGGTTTTTCGCGAGCAAGCTCGCTCCTACAGGAGTGGGTCAAGAGTGGGTTGTTATCAAGGTGCGGGTAGCTGGACAATAGATGCCGACGAGCCAACAACGAAGCACCAGGCGTGCGAACGTTTGGTTCGCTCAGCTGGGCTCTACAAACTGCAAGATTACTGATCGGAAAAAAGACCAATGCTAGGGAAAGTCAGCAGTAAACATCTCGTCTGGGGCGCGGTCGCGCTCTGCGCGACCCTTCTGTCCGGGTGCGCTACGTCACGCTACGACGGCAAGCACGCGCCGGACCCGAGTAAGGCGATCATTGTGGGTTCGATTGGTGAGAGCTTTCCGATGATGCAGGCCCATGGGCTGGTGGTTGAAATCGACCAACAGGGAGCACCCGGCACCGCAATACGGCTGACGACCTTAGGCAATGAAGATGATCAGCCATCACCCTCTGTGCTGGGCCATTACTTCATGTATGAAGTGCCGCCGGGTGAGTATGAGTACACGCAGTGGCATTACGTGTATTACGCGGGTAAATCGATGGCGCGCCCTGTGCCTGCGGTTTTCTCGGTGAAGGCCGGGGAAACCCTCTATATCGGCGATCTGCGCGCCGATGCCCTGCGCTTTTGCTTGTCCAACGTGAACAATGCCGAGGACACGGTGCAGGCGCTCAAGCGCAAGTACCCGATGCTCAAGGACCGCAACATCGTGAATCTGACGCCGAAGAGCGGTTTTGCGCCTTGGCCGAGTTCTGATGCCACTGACTTCGGTAAAGGGCTGTGCACGATCTGAACCCGGTAACGGTGACAGTCATCAAACCCGACGCCCATTGATTCACGTTCAAGGAATTCATGCATGAAGCGCTCTACGCTACTCTGGGTCGGCCTGTTCGCAGCCCTGGCCTCACTGACCGGCTGCATCAGCGGTCCGGACCTCAAAGGCCAACCGTTCTTCACGTCACCGGCAGAGCCCCGTGCGGATGAGGCCACGGTGTATTTCTATCGCACGGCGGCCAGCATCGGTGACGGGGTGGCCCCGACCATTCAGGTCGATGGCCGCGCTGTCGGCAGCTTGCCTTCCGGTAGTTTTTTCAAGGCCGGCATGCCCGCCGGCAAGCACAGCATCGCCTCCACCTCGCCACCGATCATCAGCGGTATGGTGAACAAGCGTTTCGATATCAACGTCGAGAATGGCAAGGTGTATTACATCGCCGACCAACTCAGCATCTCCGTCTACAAGGACGGGCAGACCTTGGGTGAAGTCGACGAGGGTAGTTTCGGTGGAACAATGTTTTACTCGCGCTACGCGCTTGTGCCTGCCGAGGAAGCGCTGCGTTCTATCAAGTGGTGCCAGGAGTTGCCGGCAACCGCACGGTAACCGGGCGTCCCACTTCGTCAAAAGCCAACTTGCCGAAAGAGAGCAGCCCCACAATACCGCAGCACTGTGGGGTTGCTATGCCAGCGCTTACACCGTGCCGAAACGCACCTCCACCGACAGGCTGCCCCTGTTATCGCTCAGGCCAGCCCCGTAACGTCCGGTCAGGTCGTCATTGATGCACAACTGCAACTCCCCCTGCTGGGCACGCGGCAATTGCGCCTGGTTGCCGACCAGGAACGGCGCGCCGCTGTTGCCGATACGCCCGATCAACGCACC
This sequence comes from Pseudomonas sp. FBCC-B545, assembly GCF_059134095.1. Lineage (NCBI taxonomy): Bacteria > Pseudomonadati > Pseudomonadota > Gammaproteobacteria > Pseudomonadales > Pseudomonadaceae > Pseudomonas > Pseudomonas sp. FBCC-B545. The sequence goes on from NZ_CP101441.1 coordinate 2,097,388, forward strand.
TTCCGCTTGACCGGGCAAGGTATAGCCGGGCTTGGCGGTCAACCTTGAGTTGCCCGCCGCGCCGACCATCCCGGTGCCCGGGTTGGCCGTCCACTGCCCACCGGTGCACACCGCCAGTTGCCAGCTATGCCCGTTGACCTGCACGCCGGTGCCTTGCCAGGCCTGGTTGGCCTGCACCTGCACAGTACGCTTGAGCAGGTCGCTGGCGACCACGTCGGCGGCCTGGAAGGTCAGCGCGGTGATGGTCAAGGTCGGGTTGGCAGTGCCGGTGGTGGGGAACACGCCGTCGCCGACCAGGAACAGGTTGGGGTGGTCCCAGCTGCGCTGGTCCTTGTCTACCACTGACTTGGTGCGGTCCGAGCCCATGCGGTAGGTGCCCATCAGGTGGCCAGCGCCGAAGAACGCGTAGTTCTGGCCGTCGTACTTGAACACCGTTTGCGAGCCGGGCTTGAGTTCAGGGTTCAGGTCGGTCAGCTCGGTGGCGCCCATCAGCTTGGTGATGATATGCGTGGCGGCCAGGCGCGCCTGCTTGAAACCCTCCTTGGTGTAGTCGGATAGTTCGTAGGTGATCTGTGGCCTGATCAGGCCCAAACCGTCGGTGAACCCCTCGGCCCTCTCTACCCGGCACAGCGCTTTGTCAGGATCTTTCTCGACCTGCTCGATCAAGAAGCCCAGGCGGAATTGGCGGGTCAGCACGCTGTTGAGCTGCTGCACCAGCGCCACGCCGGACAACGCCTGGTTATTGGGGTTGGCGCCGCCATGGTTGGTGCCGTCGATGAAATCGCAGACCGAGGTGTAGGGGTCGTTTACCGACCAGTTCCAACCCTCGTTGCCGATCTCGATACGCCAGGCGGCACGCTGGCTGCGGAACGGGCCATCGCGCATGTCCTCGATCCCCGAACTGGACAACGGCCCGCGGAACGGGAACAGCGGCTTGCCTTCGGGCATCAGGCCCCAGGCCAGGTACACCGGGTGATCGGCCAACGCCTGGCCGACCTGGCCGCTGCTGTTGGCGACCCCTTTGGCGCTGTGCGGGCCGATGGAGTTGAGCAGCAGCTTCGGCGTTTCGATCGCGTGGGCGGCGATCACGTAGCGCTTGCCCTGGGCCGTGCCGTTCTGTTGTGTGCCGTTGTTCTGGTACTGGATGAAATCGATACCCGTGACCCCGTTGGCATCGACCTGCACCTGGCTCGCCACGGCCTGGTAGAGGATACGCACATTGCCGGTATCCAGTGCCTTGGCCATGGTCACGGTGGCATCGTACTTGGCCTGGATCGGGCAGATCGGCGTGCAGCTGGTGTTGCCGGCGCACACCCGGCGGCCGTTGTCGCTCTGCGAGTTGCGCCCGGCCGGGGTCTGCCGCACGTTGAGGGTGATGCCCTGGTACTGGGTGCCATCGATGGCCTTGCCCAGGCCCTGGTCGACCAACGACGGCGGGATGCCGTGCATGCTGTATTGATAGCCCTGGGGGAAGGTCACGCCCAGGTAGGTCTGCGACGCGACATCGGCGGAGACGCCTATCTCTTGCTCGGCGCGGCAGTAGGCGGTTTGCAGGTCGTCGTAGCTGATCGGCCAGTCGACCCCGACGTTGTACGCAGTGCGCATGCGAAAGTCGTTGGGCAGCAGGCGCAGGGCCGTGCCCATCCAGTGCCACATGGTGCCGCCGCCTACCCGCTCGTAGGTGCTGGCGAACAGGTGCGGTCCCTTTTGTACCAGATAGCTCTTCTGCACCTTGTCCGGGTCGTCGCTGCCGGCAGTGATCAAGTCCTGGATAGTCGCCCGCGGGGCGAACTGTTTGGCCGGGGTCTGCTCGGTCTGCTCCGGTGGGTAAGGCGACTCGGGCGACTTGAACACGGCAGTGTAGAAACGCTCCAGGTACTCGCTGCGGTTAGGCGGGATCGCCGGGCCCGACTCGAGCACCAGCACTTTCAAGCCGGCCAGGCCCAACTGATAGGCCATGACGCTGCCGGCCATGCCGGCGCCCACGACGATCACATCGGCGGTTTCGATGTTCTGGGTGTGTAGAGTGCTCATGGTTGCTGCCCTTCCTTGGCGTCGACACCGGTGAATTGCTTGAGGGTCGGTGGCTGCTCGGCCCAGTAGCCGAAGTGGTACTGGCTGTAGCCCATGGGGTGGGATTGGGCGATTTTCCACGCCCAGCTTTCCTTGTAGGCCTGGTCGGAGACCACGCGGGTGTCACCTGTGTGGGCGTTGCCTTGGACATAAGGCTGGTACCAGCTGCCAAGCAGCCACAGCTTCATGATCGAGCGGGCGCCCTGGGCGATCTGCGGGTCCGAGTTGCCGAGCACGGCGCTGGCGATTTGCGCAGGCGGTTGGTTCTTGATGCTGGCGTACAGCCCCAGCAGGTTGCTGAACGCAGCAGTGCCCATGCCTTGCTGGGCAGTGGCGAAGAACAGCGGCGGCAGTTTGATCGGGTCGGGGGAAGGCGCCAGCAGTTTGGCTGACAGGCCAGTGAGCACAGCGGACAGGTCGATGAAGTCTTGCAGGTTCGGGTCGCTCATGGCATCACTCCTTGGCGCCAGTGGATTGGGCACGTTCAAGCAGGAAGGTGAAATCGGCGAAGCTGGTGCGCGGGGACTGGGTCACCCGGGTGGTCGCGTTGTTGTGGCACTCCATACAGCTGGACGAGGCCTGTGGCGTGGTGCCCTGGTTGTAGGTTTCCAGGGTCGCGTTGGCCAGGAAGGACGGGGCGGGTGTGCCCAGCGGGTTGGTTGGCGACGGCAGTTGGCAGTCATCGGCGGGGGCGGTCGGCCACTGGGTGCTGATCAGCTGGTAGTTGGCCCACACCGTGCCCTTCAGCGCGCCTTGCCACTGCGCGTTGAGCTGGTGGGTCGCGGCGGTGAGCGGTATTTCCCGCACGATCTGCGACGGCGTGGCTTTCTTCGACGGGTCCCACGGCCGCGCTGGCGGCTCGTTCACCGGGCGGTCGCTGGCTTGGGCGTCGTAGAACAGGTAGGGGCCCTTGCGCTCGTTCATCGGCGTGGTCTTTTCCGGCACGTTGCGCATGTGCTCGAAGCTCGACCACACCCACTGCGGCGCATCTTTGGTCTTGTGCACAATGTGCAGGCCGACCAGCCCGACTTTCTGCGCACTGCACGACTCGGGGATCACCGCGCCCGTGTTCGGGTCGGTGTTGCCCGGGGTGTAGACCAAGGCGTCGACGGCGTGGAATTCCTGCGGGTTGTCGTTGCCGCCGAGCACCTTCCAGGCCGACTTGACCATGATCGCGCCGACCTGCTGGGTCTCCTTCGTGCCGCAGGAGAAGGCAATGCGGTTGTCGGCCTTGCTCAGGAACGCTTGCTGGCCTTCCTTGCTGTAGAGACCCTTGTTGACGATGTCGTCGAACATCGGCTGGTTGACCATGATCGCGTTGCGCGTGTAGGTGCCGTTCTGGTCCACCAGCGGGCCGGTCTTGAACGGCTGGATGAATTCGTCGAGCACACCGGCGACCTTGCCCATCTGTTGCAGTACGGGCAGGTCACCCTTGCCTTGGCAGGCGGCGGGTGGCGGCGTGTGCTGGTCCCAGGCGAGCGGCTTCTGGCCTTGGGGCAGGAAAATCGCGTAGCTCTCCTTCCACGACTCCCAAACCGTCTGCCCCGGCGCGCCGATTTTCACCGAGGTGTCGGCGCTGCCGTCGGCCTTTGCGGGCCAGTTCAGGGCGACGAAGGTCTGCCACGAAAGCACGTCGAACTCGTGTTGCAGGTTGTCCAGGGTGAAGGGAGGGTTGGCAGTGACGTCGAAGGGTATCGCAGGGGACAGCACTGGCGGGCCGGCCGCATCGGCCATGGCGAGCGCGCTGGTGAAGCTTGCACCCAGGCACGCCAACCGTTTCAAGGTTATTTTCATTATCGTCTCCTCAGCAGATAAAGCGTCGGGACGACGAGGCGTACTGGCCCTTCATGGACCGAATGTTCAGCGTTATCCCTTACGCTAGGCTGAAGGCTAGCCGTTGCGTCAGTACCCTCAGAAATATCCGACTAAAGGTAGGGATAAGCAGGATCGCCGCACGGCGTGGCTTGGGGTTTTCGCGAGCAAGCTCGCTCCTACAGGAGTGACATGTTGGGGGTGGTATGGTTGCGCCAGACTATGGAGGACTGAACTTGACATTGACTGTCGACACCTTGTTCGAATTGGCCATGGCTAACCCGCTCAATGCCCAAATCACGGCGCGCCTGCCGGACCTTGGGGTGCAGCAGTGCCTGCTCACCGCGGGTTGTCTGTTCCAGGCGGTGTGGAATCATCAGGCGAATCTGCCGGCTGATCAGGGCGTGAAGGACTACGATGTTTTTTACTTCGACACAGACCTGTCCTACGAGGCGGAAGACGCGGTGATTCGTGCGGCGCAGGCGCTGTTCCAGGACCTGGGGGTGAATGTGGAGGTCAGGAATCAGGCCCGTGTGCACCTTTGGTACCCTGAGCGATTCGGCCGGCCCTATCCGCAATTGCACTCGGCCAGGCAGGGGGTTGATCGTTACCTGGTGGCGGGCACTTGCATCGCGTTGGATATCACCACCGGCGAGGTGTATGCACCCTATGGGCTAGAGGATGTGGAGCAGGGCGTGCTGCGCATCAACCCACTGCATCCCGAACCGCAGCTGTTTTTGCACAAGGCCAGAAGTTATCAGGCGCGCTGGCCCTGGCTCAGGATCGTCGAGCCAGGCTTAGCCGAGTAAGCCGCCGAGCATGCCGCAACCTATCACCACCAGCCAGGGCGGCAGCTTCCAGACCATCAGCGCGACCAATGCGAGCACGGCCAGGGCAAAGTCATACCCGTTGAAAATCGCGCTGGTCCACACCGGCCGGTACAGCGCCGCCAGCAACAGCCCAACCACCGCCGCATTCACCCCGGCCAGTGCCGCCTGGGTGCGCGGGCTTGTGCGCAGGCTGGCCCAGAAGGGCAAGGCGCCGCAGATCAGCAGGAACGAAGGGGCGAAGATCGCCAGCAGGGCGATCACGCCGCCGAGCCAACCGCTGGGGGCGTGGGTCATCGAGGCGCCGAGGAAGGCGGCGAAGGTGAACAGCGGGCCGGGCACGGCTTGGGTGGCGCCGTAGCCGGCGAGGAATACGTCATTGCTCACCCACTGCGGCGGCACCACTTCAGCTTGCAGCAGCGGCAGCACCACGTGGCCGCCGCCGAACACCAGGGCGCCGGTGCGGTAGAAGGCGTCCACCAGGGCGAGGACGGGATTGGGCAGCCCGTCGGCCAGGATCGGCAAGCCCACCAATAGCACCACGAACAGCACCAGCCATATGGCCCCGGCGCGGCGGCTGATGGCGATGGGCAGGCTGTCGGGCTCGGTCTGGGTTTGGGGCTTGAACAGCAGCAGGCCGGCCACGCCTGCGGCGGCGATTACCCCGACCTGGCTCCAGGCGGATGGCGCCAGCAGCACGATGCATGCGGCGATCAGCATCAGCGTGAGCTTCACGGCACCTCGGCATAGGTTGCGCGCCATGCCCCACACGGCCTGGGCGACGACGGCCACGGCGACGACCTTGAGGCCATGCAAGGCGCCACCGGGGATGGCGGTGCCGTAGTGCGAGAGGCCGACGGCAAAGAGAATCAGGGCGATGGCCGACGGCAAGGTAAACCCGGCCCAGGCCGCTGCGGCGCCGCCGTAGCCTGCGCGGGACAAGCCCAGGGCAATGCCGACCTGGCTGCTGGCCGGGCCGGGGAGGAACTGGCACAAGGCGACCAGTTCAGCGTAGCTGCGCTCGCTCAACCATTGCCGCCGAGTGACGAACGCCTCGCGGAAATAGCCCAGGTGCGCAATCGGCCCGCCGAAGGAGGTCAAGCCCAGGCGCAGGAAGATCAGGAACACCGACCAGGGGCTGTCAGGGCGATCGGTAGGTGAGTTGGCCAAGGTCGGGTGCTCTGCTGGTGGGGTAGGCGTAGCCGGTATTTTGCAGACCATACCCAATTTTCATGACGTGCAGAAGAGACGGCGTTTTTGACCTATTCATTGAATTTATCGGTGGTGGCTTGAGTCATTGAAGCATAGCGTTGCTTTCACCCACCCGACCTCAAGGACTGACCATGACCTTCTTTATCTTCCTCCTGGCCTGCGCCGCCGCCGCCAGTACCGGTGTGATCTTCAAGCCCGGCGCCTGGTACGAATCCCTGGTCAAGCCCAGCTTTACTCCGCCTAACTGGCTGTTTCCGGTGGCATGGACAATCATCTATCTGCTGCTGGCCTGGGCCGGTTACCGCTTGAGCCTGATCCCCGGCAGCCAAATGGTGCTGGCGCTGTGGGCGGCGCAGATTGCCCTGAATACCTTGTGGACACCGGTGTTCTTCGGCGCCCACCGACTGCTGGCCGGGATGGTGATTATCGTGCTGCTGTGGCTCACCGTGGCGGCGATGGTGGTGCTGGCCGTGCGCCTGGACCTGATCACCGGTTTGATCCTGTTCCCTTACCTCGCCTGGTTGTGTGTAGCCGCGGCGTTGAACTTCTCGATCCTGCGCAATAACCGCTGATGACCTACCAACATTGGCCGGCCAGCGAGCCGGAACTGGCCCAGATGCGCCGCTTCAATCAGAAGCTTGGGTGGATGCCGCGCTTTAAAATCCGCAACCGCGTCACGCCGCGTCTGATCCAGGCGCTGTTGCGCGCCAGTCAAACGCTGAAGAAGGCGCCCGTGGCAGAACGCAAAAAGGTGGGCTCGGTGCCGGTGCGCATCCTGCGGCCCAGCGGCAAGCCCAAAGGCGTAGTGCTGGATATCCACGGTGGCGGCTGGGTGATCGGCAATGCGCAGATGGATGACGACCTCAACCTCGGCATGGTCAACGCCTGCGGCGTGGCGGTGGTGTCGGTGGATTATCGGCTGGCGGTGGACACGCCGATAGAAGGGCTGCTGGAAGACTGCCTGGTCGCTGCACGCTGGCTTCTGGGGGATTGCCCGGAGTTTGCCGACCTGCCGGTGTTCGTCGTCGGCGAGTCGGCCGGCGGGCACTTGGCGGCGGCCACGTTGCTGGCGCTCAAGCAGTGGCCGGAGTTGCTCGAGCGGGTAAGCGGCGCGGTGTTGTATTACGGCGTCTACGACTTGACCGGCACGCCGAGCGTGCGCACGGCAGGGCCGGATACCTTGTTGCTGGACGGGCCGGGCATGGTCGAGGCGCTACGCATGCTGACGCCGGGCATCACCGACGAGGCGCGCCGGCAGCCGCCGTTGTCGCCGTTGTACGGGGACTTCGCGGGGTTGCCGCCAGCGCTGATGTTTGTGGGCGAGTTGGACCCGCTCAAAGACGACACGCTGCTGATCGCCGAGCGCTGGGGCGGGGCAGAAGCGCATCTGCTGCCGGAGGCGGCCCATGGTTTCATTCATTTTCCATTGGCGATGGCAGACAACGTGTTGGCCTACAGCCGCAAATGGATAACGCAGCACCTGCATCAAGTAGGAACTAAAAAGCTGATCGCCGAGTCAGGTTAATCAGTTGCGCCTTCTTCCCTTACAAGGATTCCCGCATGCGTGCCTACACCCTGAACTACCTTTTCAATGATGAGCCTCGCACTCACAGCTTCGACCTCAAGCAGCTTGAATTGCCCAAGCATGAGGCGGCGATGCATTTGCTGGCATTGCATTTCGGCGATGCGGAAAACGGCCTGATCATGCCTGCCGCGGATGCAACGCCGGAGGAGGTCCTGGAGCAGGCGCAGGTGGTGGGGATCACACGGATCGAGGTGGTATGAGGCCGAAAATCCAGGTCGTCACCCTGGCTGATCTGCCCGAAGTACTCAGCTTCGCGTTGCAGGCACGTGATGAACTGTTCCCAAAGCTCAGCGCAACCGGGATACCGGATGACCTGGCGCAGTTCGAAACTATTTACCTGCAGGGCGACGGGCAGTTTCTGATTGCTCGTGCCGAAGGCCAGATCGTTGCGGCGGTGGGTTACCTGCCGTACGACGGCCGCTTTGCACAGTTGAACTACCAGGGCTGCAAGACAGTGGAGGTGGTGCGCCTGTACGTACATCCGGCATTTCGTCGCTGCGGCCTGGCGGGTGAGCTATACCGTTCGCTGGAGGCGCTGGCGCGGGCGGACGGGGTGGAGGTGGTTTACCTGCATACCCACCCGTTTCTCCCCGGGGCGATTGATTTCTGGATCCGGCAAGGATTCGAGGTAGTGAATGTGGAAGCTGACCCGGTATGGCAGACCACCCATATGCACCGGCTTCTGTAGATCAAATGCGGGAAGGGCGGTACGCCGCCGCCGGCCTGACTGACACACCTCGGTCAAATGTGGGAGGGGGCTTGCCCCCGATGGCGGTGGGTCAGCCCCAGGTGTATTCACTGACACTCCCTCATCGGGAGCAAGCCCCCTCCCACATTTGTCCCAGGTGTGTCAGGTAGGGCGTCGCTGCGGTCTGGCGGGTGAGCTATACCGATCGCTGGAAGCGCGGGCGCGGGCGGACGGGGTGGAAGTGGTTTACCTGCATACCCACCCGTTTCTGCCCGGGGCGATTGATTTCTGGATCCGGCAAGGATTCGAGGTGGTGGATGTGGAAGCTGACCCGGTATGGCAGACCACCCATATGCACCGGTCTCTGTAGATCAAATGTGGCAGGGGCGATGCGACGATTACGGGTACGCCGCCGCCGGCCTGACTGACACGCCTCGGTCAAATGTGGGAGGGGGCTTGCCCCCGATGGTGGTGGGTCAGCCCCAGGTGTATTCACTGACACTCCCTCATCGGGGGCAAGCCCGCTCCCACATTTGTCCCAGGTGTGTCAGGTAGGGCGTCGATGCGGCTAGCGGGTGAGCTTTACCGTTCGCTGGAAGCGCGGGCGCGGGCGGACGGGGTGGAGGTGGTTTACCTGCATACCCACCCGTTTCTGCCCGGGGCGATTGATTTCTGGATCCGGCAAGGATTCGAGGTGGTGAATGCGGAAGCTGACCCGGTATGGCAGACCACCCATATGCACCGGTCTCTGTAGATCAAATGTGGCAGTGGCGATGCGACGATCACGGGTACGCCGCTGGCGGCCTGACTGACACACCTCGGTCAAATGTGGGAGGGGGCTTGCCCCCGATGGCGGTGGGTCAGCCCCAGGTGTATTCACTGACACTCCCTCATCGGGAGCAAGCCCCCTCCCACATTTGTCCCAGGTGTGTCAGGTAGGGCGTCGCTGCGGTCTGGTGGGTGAGTTATACCGTTCGCTGGAGGCACTGGCGCGGGCGGACGGGGTGGAAGTGGTTTACCTGCATACCCACCCGTTTCTGCCCGGGGCGATTGATTTCTGGATCCGGCAAGGATTCGAGGTGGTGGATGTGGAAGCTGATCCGGTATGGCAGACCACCCGTATGCACCGGCCTCTGTAGATCAAATGTGGCAGGGGCGGCGGCCTGGCTGACACCCCTGGGTCAAAAATGTGGGAGGGGGCTTGCCCCCGATGGTGGTGGGTCAGCCCCAGGTGTATTCATTGACACTCCCTCATCGGGGGCAAGCCCCCTCCAACATTTTTGACCGAGGTGTTTCAGGTCAGGTAGGGCGCAGGCGCAGGATTTGCGCGCCGTCGAACGGGTCTGTGAGGTAATGCCCCTGCACCCCGAATGTCTCTTGCAGGCGCTCTGGCGTCAGCACCTCCAACGGCGTACCCAGCGCCACCAATCGTCCGCGATCCAGCACGGCCAGGCGATTACAGGTCAGCGCCTGGTTCAGGTCATGCAGGGCAATCAAGGTGGTCACCGGCAAGCCTTGCACGCCTTTCAAGATCGCCAGTTGATGCTGGATATCCAGGTGATTCGTCGGCTCATCCAGCAACAGAATCCGCGGTCGTTGCGCCAGGGCTCGGGCGATGTGCACGCGTTGGCGTTCGCCGCCGGAGAGGCTGCGCCAGGCACGGTGGCTCAGGTGGGTGGCGTCTACGTCGTGCAGGGCCTGGCGGACGATGGCGTCGTCTTCGCTAGACCACGGGCTCAGCGCCGACAGCCATGGCGTGCGGCCCAGGGCCACGGCGTCGAACACGCGGATGGCATCGTCAGTGTCAGCCTGCTGTTCCACCACCGCCAGCTGTTGCGCGATGGCGCGGCGCGACAGCTCACCCAGGCGCTTGGCGCCCAGGCGTACTTCACCACTGGCCGGGGCGCGTAAGCCGGCGAGCAATTTGAGCAGGGTGGATTTGCCCGAGCCGTTGGGCCCGACGATGCCGAGGGTTTCCCCTTGCTGCACGTCCAGGTGAACATCGCGCAGCAACTCAGCGTCACGCACCTTGAAACCCAGGCCGGTGCAACTGAGCACACTCATCGCGCGTTCCTGCGGCCAATCAGGATCAGCGCAAACACCGGTGCGCCCACCAACGCCGTGACCACACCGACGGGAATCACCTGGCCCTTGATCAAGGTGCGCGACAGCACATCGGCCGCAATCAAGAACAACGCGCCGCCAAGAGCGCTCGCCGGCAGCAACCGCGAATGCCCGGTGCCCAGCAGCAGGCGCACCGCATGGGGAATCACCAGGCCGACAAAACCGATGGAGCCAACGATGGACACCATCACCGCCGTCACCAGCGCAGCGCAGGCCACCAGCACAAACTGCACGCGACGCACCGGGATGCCCAGGGACGCCGCCGAGTCGCTGCCGAAGGTAAAGGCATCCAATGCGCGACGATGCCACAGGCACACCGCCAGCCCAACGATCGCCACCGGCACCGCCAGCCACACCGACGGCCAGCGCACGCCGCTGAGGTTGCCCAGCAGCCAGAACATAATGCCGCGGGCTTGCTCGGAGCTGGCTGACTTGGTGATCAGGAACGCGGTCAAGGCATTGAACAATTGCGAGCCGGCGATGCCCGCGAGGATGATCTGCCCGGTGCCGCTGGACGAGCCACTGGCCCGCGCCAGCAGGATCACCAGCGCAAACGCTGCCATTGCCCCTACAAATGCCCCCGCCGACAGCGACACCAGCCCGCCGCCCACACCAATCAAGGCGACCAGGACCGCGCCGGTCGACGCGCCGGCACTGATGCCGAGCAAGTAAGGATCAGCCAGCGGGTTACGCAGCAACGATTGCAGGATCACGCCACAGGTCGCCAACCCCGCACCGCAGGCAGCGGCCACCAGGGCGCGGGTCAGGCGGTAGTTCCACACCACGCCTTCATCGATGGGGTCGAGCACGAAGCCCGCGGCCCACAGCTTGTTGGCGAGCACCTTGAGCACCACCTGTGGCGAGATGGCGGTCTCGCCGATGGCCACGCCGGCGAGCAGGGCGAGCAACAGCAGTGTGAGGGCGAGCAGGGTCCGTATCATTTCGGCAGGTCGTAGCCGTCGATGGCGGCGGCCAGTTGTTCCAGGCCATCGAAGGTGCGCAGGCTGGCCTGCAGCGCCAGGGCATCGAGGATGATGATGCGGTTGTTTTTCACCGCGTCCATGTTGCGGGTCACCGGGTCGTTGCGCAGGAAGGCGAGTTTCTTCTCGTGGTCGTCGGCGGGGTAGCGGCGCCGATCCATGCGTGCGATCACCAGGAACGTCGGGTTGGCCTTGGCAATGGTTTCCCAGCCGACGGCGGGCCATTCTTCATCGGACTGCACCACATTGCGCAGGCCGAGGGTTTGCAACATGAACTGCGGAATACCCTTGTGCCCGGCCACGTACGGATCGCTGGCCATTTCGGCGCTGGAGAACCACACCAGCGCGCTGGCTTGCTTCAAGCCTTTGCCTTGCGCGGTGGCGATGGACTTGGCCAGGCGCGCCTGTAGTTCGTCGTTGAGCTGCTGGCCGCGATCCTGGACGTCGAAAATCTGCGCCAGTTGGCGGATGCTTTTATAAATCGTGTCGATGCGGAACGGCTCCAGCCGCGTGCCGTCGGCACCTACCAGGTTGTCCTTGCCTTCGCAGTCCGAGGGCAGCAGGTAGGTGGGGATCTGCAGCTCATGGAATTGCTCGCGGGTGCCGACCACGCCTTGTGGCCCCACCACCCATTCCAGCTCGGCGGCCACCAGTTGCGGGCGCTTGGCGATCACCGCTTCGAAGCTCGGCTCGTTGTTGGCCAGGCGCTCGATGGTGGCGTCCTGTGCCTTGTACTGCGCCAACACGTTGTTGAACCACAGCGAAGTGCCAACCACTTTATCGCCCACGCCCAAGGCGTAGAGCATCTCGGTGGCGGCCTGGCCGATGGTTACGCTGCGTGCAGGCGCGTGCTGGAAGGTCAGGGTACTGCCGCAGTTTTCCAGGGTCAGCGGGTAATGGGTGGGCGTGGCCTGGGCCATTGCACAGGCACCCAAGCCTGCGATCAGGGCGGTAACGCGTGGCAGCATGGGGTGATCTCCGAGTGCAGCAGGGGCGGTACGGCTCGGAAATACAGCCTCGAACGCTGCCGATCGGGCAGGCAAGGATGTCCTTCCCGGACACCCCGCCGGTTAGTGGTTTTGCTGGGCCGGCAGGTCTCCTGACTGATGCGTCGTCGCCTCGCTCCCGCCTTCCCGGACAGGGTCCAGTGGCAGTGGGGAGCAGGCTCGGCACCTACAGTTGCGGGGGCAGTTTCGATTGACGTCGCGGGCGGCGTTTCGAATTCCCTATTAGTCCCATACGGGAACCGGCGGCGGTATGGTAAGCGATCACCCCCTGTAGGAGCGAGCTTGCTCGCGAAGGTCGTCAACGATAACGCGGGAAACCTGATACGCCGCAGCGCTCTCAGGTGCTTCGCGAGCAAGCTCGCTCCTACAATGGGCCGCTCTCAGAGTCGTATGTCTTGGGGGCCGCGGATCAGCGCTTCAATCCGCGTACCTGTCGCACGTTCTTCATTGCTGAACCCGTCATAGTCGGCCAGGTTGGCGAAGCGGATGCCGGTCAGTTGCTCGATCTGGATCACGCTGCGCTGGTAGGTGCGAAGCTGGCCGAACACCAGGTCGAGCTGCCCCAGCTCACGGCTTTGGTCGATCATGTAGGCGCTGGCGGAGGGTTTGCCATCGTCGCCGAGGTAGGCCACAACTTTCCAGAACGCCTTGGGGATTTTCACCCCACGATAAAGTCGGTCGTCATCGGCGAATACCGGGCCGGTAAACACCGTGGCCCGGGCTTTCCAGCGTTGGGTGTTGTCAAGAATGTAGTCTTCGAGTTCCAGCCAGGTCTTCTGGTTGAAGCCGCTCATTTGCGGCGAGCAGTTGGTGAAATGGAAGGTGTCGAAGTTGGCGGTGTTGGCCTCCTCGCCCCAGTTGGGGTCCTGGCGCCGCACCAGGTGGCCGCGGTCCAGGCCATTGCTGGCGTAGAGGTCTTCACCTACCTGCGCATCCAGGGGCAGGCGACCATCGTAGGCCCAAGTGTCGTTGCTGCGCGTGATGTCCACATGCTTTGAGCCGTCGATATTCACCCCCACGTAGAGCGCCAGTCGTCGGGAACGCGACATAGTGATGGAGAAATGCGTGTAGTCCAGGCGCTTGGGTTGCACGTCGCTCGACAGTGGCTCGCCGACCGTGGGCCATGGCACCACGAAGTCGCTGAGGAAATCATGGGCATAGCCATCGCGGTTTTTGAGGTCCTTGGCCGCGGTGACGCGCGGTGTCGCGGTTCTGGCTTCCAGCAGGGTGGGGCTGAGCGCGACCAATGGGCGCAGGTCGGAAAGCCTGGGGCGGTGGGAAAGGTCGATTTTGGCTGTGCGGGCGGGCATGGGCATGTTCCTTATGGGCCTCGGATAAACACCACTGCAACACAAACTCATGACAATTTGGCCCAGGTGGCGAACACAGGGCTATCCTGAAACCGCTACCGGACGTTCATCACACGCCAAAAAGGAGCCAGCTTATGTGTGTTCGCCAGCCGCGCAACCCGATTTTCTGTCTGATCCCACCCTATATGCTCGACCAGATCGCCCGCCACGGGGATAAAGCCCAACGGGAAGTCGCATTACGCACTCGCGCCAAGGACAGCACGTTCCGCTCGTTGCGCATGGTCGCGGTACCCGCCAAGGGCCCAGCCCGCATGGCGTTGGCCATGGGCGCCGAGAAACAGCGCTCGATCTACAGCGCTGAAAACACCGACAGCCTGCCTGGCAAGCTGATCCGCGGCGAAGGGCAACCGGCCAGTGGCGATGCCGCGGTGGACGAAGCCTATGAAGGCTTGGGCGCGACCTTCGATTTTTTCGACCAGGTATTCGACCGCAATTCCATCGACGATGCCGGCATGGCCCTGGACGCCACGGTGCACTTCGGCCAGGACTATAACAACGCGTTCTGGAATTCGACCCAGATGGTCTTCGGCGACGGTGACCAGCAGTTATTCAATCGCTTCACCGTGGCGCTCGACGTGATTGGCCATGAGTTGGCCCATGGCGTTACCGAGGATGAGGCCAAGCTGATGTACTTCAACCAGTCCGGCGCGTTGAACGAGTCGCTGTCCGACGTGTTCGGTTCACTGATCAAGCAGTATGCGTTGAAGCAAACCGCCGAGGAGGCTGATTGGTTGATCGGCAAAGGGTTGTTCACCAAGAAGATCAAGGGCACCGCTCTGCGCTCGATGAAAGCCCCAGGCACTGCGTTTGATGACAAGCTGCTGGGCAAGGACCCGCAGCCGGGTCACATGGATGATTTTGTACAGACATACGAGGACAATGGCGGGGTGCATATCAATTCCGGCATTCCCAACCACGCGTTCTATCAGGTGGCGACCAAGATTGGCGGGTTCGCCTGGGAGCGTGCAGGGCGCATCTGGTATGACGCACTGCGGGATGCGCGGCTGCGACCGAACTCGGGGTTCCTGCGTTTTGCGCGTATTACCTATGATGTGGCCGGGGGTCTTTACGGCGCGAACAAGGATGAACAGAAAGCGGTCAAGGAGGGGTGGAAAGCCGTGGGCATCAATGTTTGACCAGCCGCTTGGGCGGCGAGGAACAGCCATGCGAATCTCAATCAAGGAAAGCGGTGGGCCGGCGTTTTTTCCGGGGCTGGCCAAGCCGCGTACGGTAGAGCTGGAGAAGCTACCCGAGCCGGACCAGCAGGAATTGCGGCAACTGATCGAAGCTTCGGATTTTTTTCAGTTGCCACAAAGCACCGTGCCCGAAGCCGGTAACCCCGACCGAGTGCACTACACCCTGACAGTGGCGGAGGGCGAGCGTGAGCACACGGTCTGTGTGCTCGCGCCGGTGAAGTCGCAGGCGTTGGAAGGGTTGGTGCAATGCGTGCGACGGCACATCCGCAGTTGATGCACGACTGGGGTTGCTGCGCAGTCGCCCCTGTCTGGCTATTTGCGATCCAGCCACACTGTCTGCGCATTGCAGAACTCGCGTACGCCGAAGTGCGACAGCTCGCGGCCGAACCCGCTTTTCTTCACACCGCCAAACGCCACCCGAGGGTCTGACACGCTGAACGCGTTGACGAATATCCCGCCGGTGTCCAGTTGCTCGGCAATATCGCGGGCCTTGGCTGAGTCGGTGGTGAAGATGCTGGCGGTGAGGCCAAACTCGCTGTCATTGGCCAGGGCCACAGCATGCTCGGCATCGCGGGCGGTGATGATCGACGCCACGGGGCCGAACAGTTCCTGTCTGAACGAGGTCATCTGATCGGTGACGCCGGCCAGCACGGTCGGTTCGTAGTAATTGCCCGCGCCTGGGACTTTGTTGCCGCCCAGCAGCAGGGTCGCGCCTTCTTCCAGGGTCGCCTGGACCTGGCCGTGCAGTTCGTCGCGCAGGTCGAAGCGGGCCATGGGGCCGATATAGGTAGTGGTCAATGTCGGGTCGCCCATCACCAGGGCGCGGCTGGCCTCAAGGAATTTGGCAGTGAAGGCTTCTACCACCCCAGCTTCAATGATCAGGCGCTTGGCGGCGGCGCAGACTTGGCCGCTGTTCTGGAATCGGCCGATCACGGCCGCTTGCACAGCAGCGTCGAGGTCAGCGTCGTTGAGCACGATAAACGGGTCGGAGCCGCCCAGTTCCAGCACGCATTTCTTCAATGCTGCGCCGGCCTGGGAGCCAATGGCGATACCGGCGCGCACGCTGCCGGTGAGGGTCACGGCGGCGATGCGCGGGTCGGCGATGGCGCTGGACACGCCGTCCTGGGTCACGTTGATCACTTCGAACACGCCTTCAGCGAAACCGGCTGTGCGCAACGCCTGCTGGATCAGATAGGCACTGCCCATCACGTTCGGCGCGTGTTTGAGCACGTAGGTGTTGCCGGCGAGCAAGGTCGGCACGGCGCCGCGCAGCACCTGCCAGACCGGGAAGTTCCACGGCATCACCGCGAGGATCGGGCCCAGCGGGCGGTATTCGATCCGGGCGCTGCCGTTGTCTACCAGGGTCGGCTCAGGGGCGAGCATGGCCGGGCCATGAGCGGCGTACCACTCGCTGAGTTGGGCGCATTTTTCGATCTCGGCGCGGGCCTGGGCGATGGGCTTTCCCATTTCCAGGGTGATCATTTGCGCCATGGCTTCGGCTTGCCCGCGCAAGGCGGCGGCCAGGGCCAGCAGCAATTCTGCGCGTTGGCTGACCGGCTGGCGGCGCCAAGTGCGGAACGCGCTGGCCGAACGGGTGAGGGCGGCGTCCAACTGTGCCGCGGTTTCATAGGTATAGCTGGCGACTGTTTCGCCATTGGCGGGGTTGATCGACAAGGCGTGGGTCTGGTGGGTCATTGCGTTCATGGCACCGTCCGGCTGAATAAGTGGAATGGGGCCAGCGTACGGGGCTGTATCTTTTCTGGAAACTGAATAATATTAAGCAATACATTCACGATTGGAGAATGATGTGGATCTGGTGCAGCTGGAAATTTTCAAGGCCGTTGCCGAGCAAGGCAGCATCAGCGCTGCCGCGCAGCTGATTCATCGGGTGCCGTCAAACCTCACCACGCGCATCAAGCAATTGGAACAGGACCTGGGCGTGGAGTTGTTTATCCGCGAGAAAAGCCGTTTGCGCCTGTCCCCGGCCGGTTGGAATTTCCTCGGTTATACGCGGCGTATTCTCGACCTGGTGCAAGAGGCCCGCGCTACGGTGGCGGGGGAGGAGCCCCAAGGTGCGTTTGCCCTGGGCTCCCTGGAGAGCACGGCAGCGGTGCGCATCCCCGCCTTGCTGGCGGCGTATAACCAGCAGTACACCAAGGTCGAGCTGGACCTGAGTACGGGACCGTCGGGCACCATGATTGAAGGCGTGTTGTCCGGGCGGCTGACTGCGGCTTTCGTTGACGGACCGGTGCTGCATTCCACCCTGGAAGGCGTGGCGGTGTTCGAAGAGGAGATGGTGGTGATTGCGCCGCTGCATCACGCGCCGATCACCCGCGGGCAGGATGTGAATGGCGAAAACATCTATACGTTTCGCTCCAACTGTTCGTACCGGCACCACTTCGAGCGCTGGTTCTCACAGGATGGCGCGATGCCGGGCAAGATCTTCGAGATCGAGTCCTACCACGGCATGCTTGCCTGCGTCAGCGCCGGGGCCGGGCTGGCGCTGATGCCGCGCAGCATGCTTGAGAGTATGCCGGGGTGTGCGGCGGTGAGTGTGTGGCCGTTGACGGACAGCTTCCGCTTACTGAATACCTGGCTGATCTGGCGCCGGGGCACTGTGTCACAGAGCCTGAACAGTTTCGTAAAACTGCTGGAAGAACGCGGCCTGGCAGCCGCCTGAGTTCAATGTGGGAGGGGGCTTGCTCCCGATAGCGATGTTTCAGCTAACGAATACTTGGCTGAAAGAATGCAATCGGGAGCAAGTCGAATCGTCGCACCGCCCCTCCCACATTTTGTTCTTCATCAGCCGCCAAATTGGAAGGTGCCCATGGCCAATTTGGCCATGATCGCCGTCGCACCCAGTTGCACCAGCCACAACGCCAGACCACCGAGGAACACCCCCAGCGCCACTTGCAGCACCAGGCTCTTCTGGCGTTTGGCTTGCGGTGCACGTGGGGCGTAATCGTGCAATTCGTCGCGGTCGGCACGCAGATCCAGGTCGTCGTTTCTCATAGGGCTCTCACAGCAAAGGGGCGGTCAAGGTTCAGTCTAGGGGCTGGGCACAAAAAAGGGGAAGCCATGGCTTCCCCTTCTGTGCAACGCCAGCAGGTTTACAGCACCTGAACGATTGCTTGTGTGACCGCACCAATGTTCGACTGGTTCAGCGCCGCCACACAGATACGCCCGGTATCCAGTGCGTAGATGCCAAACTCGGTGCGCAGGCGGGTGACTTGCTCAACGGTCAGGCCGGAGTAGGAGAACATCCCACGCTGACGACCGACGAAGCTGAAATCATGACCTGGAGCCGCCTTGGCCAGCTCAGCCACCATCTGTTCGCGCATGCCGCGGATGCGCAAGCGCATTTCAGCCAGTTCGGCTTCCCACTGGGCACGCAGTTCAGGGTTGTTCAGCACAGCTGCAACGATGGCCGCGCCGTGGGTCGGCGGGTTGGAGTAGTTGGTGCGGATCACACGCTTGACCTGAGACAGGATGCGCGCGCTTTCTTCCTTGGACTCGCTGACGATCGACAGCGCGCCCACGCGCTCGCCGTACAAGGAGAACGACTTGGAGAACGAGCTGGACACAAAGAAAGTCAGGCCCGATTCAGCGAACAGACGTACGGCAGCGGCGTCTTCGTGGATGCCATCGCCAAAGCCCTGATAGGCCATGTCGAGGAACGGCACCAGGTTCTTGGCCTTGACCACCTCCAGCACGTTTTGCCAGTCGGCCGGGCTCAGGTCGACGCCGGTCGGGTTATGGCAGCAGGCGTGCAGCACCACGATGGATTGCGGGGGCAAAGCGTTGAGGTCTTCGAGCAGGCCGGCACGGTTGACGTCGTGGGTGGCAGCGTCGTAGTAGCGGTAGGTCTGCACCGGGAAACCGGCTTTTTCGAACAGCGCCTGGTGGTTTTCCCAGCTCGGGTCGCTGATGGCGACCACGGCATTGGGCAGCAATTGCTTGAGGAAGTCAGCGCCGATTTTCAGCGCGCCAGTGCCGCCTACCGCTTGGGCGGTAATCACGCGGCCAGCGCTCAGCAGGGGGGATTCAGCGCCAAACAACAGTTTTTGCACGGCCTGGTCGTAGGCCACGATGCCGTCGATCGGCAAGTAGCCTCGGGCGGCGTGTTGCGCCACGCGAATGGCTTCCGCTTCGGCAACGGCACGCAAGAGTGGAATTTTCCCCTCCTCGTTGCAGTAAACGCCCACGCCAAGGTTGACCTTGGTGGTTCGTGTGTCGGCGTTGAATGCTTCGTTGAGGCCCAGGATTGGATCGCGTGGTGCCATTTCGACAGCGGAAAACAGGCTCATTTTTGCGGCAGCTCTATGGGGGAAGGGAGGGACGTGTCGCGCTCCAGCCGAATGCACTAGAGCGGTGCACAAACGGGGAGCTAGTATAGAGGCCATCACGGCTGAGGGCGACAACCGAAACGGCTTTTCGGCGATGTTTTTCGGTTTATTTGTTGACCGTTAGTCTTATTGCAACATTGAAGGGAAAGGTCTTGTAGGAGGATAGCCTTGAAACCCATCACATTCGTCACCACTTCTACAGCTATCATGGTTTTTTCCTGCAACCTGCGATGATTAATCGCGGGTTGCTGAGCTATTTCGTCCCTGGCGGTGTTGAGTCTGGGGTGACTACACGAGGTACGTTATGTCGGATTTCCAGCTCGTCACCCGTTTTGAACCCGCCGGCGATCAGCCGGAAGCCATTCGCCTGATGGTCGAAGGCATCGAGGCCGGCCTGTCCCATCAGACGCTGCTCGGGGTGACCGGTTCAGGCAAGACCTTCAGCATCGCCAACGTGATCGCCCAGATCAACCGCCCGACCCTGGTGCTGGCGCCGAACAAGACCCTGGCCGCGCAGCTGTATGGCGAGTTCAAGGCGTTCTTCCCGAACAACGCGGTGGAGTACTTCGTTTCCTACTACGACTACTACCAGCCCGAAGCCTACGTGCCGTCCTCCGATACCTTTATCGAGAAGGATGCATCGATCAACGACCATATCGAACAGATGCGGCTGTCGGCGACCAAGGCCTTGCTGGAGCGCAAGGACGCGATCATCGTGACCACGGTGTCGTGCATCTACGGCCTGGGCAGCCCGGAAACCTATCTGAAGATGGTGCTGCACGTCGACCGCGGCGACAAACTCGACCAGCGCGAACTGCTGCGGCGCCTGGCGAGCCTGCAATACACCCGCAACGACATGGACTTCGCCCGCGCCACCTTCCGGGTGCGCGGCGATGTGATCGATATCTACCCGGCGGAATCCGACCTGGAAGCGATTCGCATCGAGCTGTTCGACGATGAAGTCGAAAGCCTGTCGGCCTTCGACCCGTTGACCGGCGAAGTGATCCGCAAGTTGCCACGCTTCACTTTCTACCCGAAAAGCCACTACGTGACCCCGCGGGAAACCCTGATGGGCGCCATCGAGGGTATCAAGGTCGAGCTGGCCGAGCGCCTGGAATACCTGCGTTCCAACAACAAGCTGGTGGAAGCCCAGCGCCTGGAGCAGCGCACCCGCTTCGACCTGGAGATGATCCTGGAGCTGGGCTACTGCAACGGCATCGAAAACTACTCGCGCTACCTTTCGGGTCGCGAGTCCGGTGCGCCGCCGCCAACCCTCTACGATTACCTGCCGCCGGACGCCTTGCTGGTGATCGACGAGTCCCACGTCAGCGTGCCGCAGGTGGGCGCCATGTATAAGGGCGACCGTTCGCGTAAAGAGACTTTGGTGGAATACGGTTTCCGCCTGCCGTCGGCACTGGACAACCGACCGATGCGCTTCGATGAATGGGAGGCCATCAGCCCGCAGACCATCTTTGTGTCCGCCACGCCCGGTAACTATGAAGCCGAGCATGCCGGCCGCGTAATCGAGCAGCTGGTGCGTCCGACTGGCCTGGTGGACCCGGAAATCGAAATCCGCCCGGCGCTGACCCAGGTCGATGACTTGCTCTCGGAGATCAACAAGCGTGTCGCCCTGGAAGAGCGCGTACTGGTCACCACCCTGACCAAGCGCATGTCCGAAGACTTGACCGACTACCTGGCCGACCATGGCGTGCGCGTGCGCTATCTGCACTCGGACATCGACACCGTGGAGCGCGTGGAAATCATCCGCGACCTGCGCCTGGGTACCTTCGATGTGCTGGTGGGCATCAACCTGCTGCGCGAAGGCCTGGACATGCCGGAAGTGTCGCTGGTGGCGATTCTCGATGCGGACAAGGAGGGCTTCCTGCGCTCCGAACGCTCGCTGATCCAGACCATCGGCCGTGCGGCGCGTAACCTCAATGGCCGGGCGATTCTGTACGCGGACCGCATCACTGGCTCCATGGAGCGGGCGATTGGCGAAACCCAGCGGCGTCGCGACAAGCAGATCGCGTTCAACCTGGAAAACGGCATCATCCCCAAAGGCGTGTTCAAGGACGTTGCCGACATCATGGAAGGCGCCACCGTGCCCGGCTCGCGCAGCAAGAAGCGCAAGGGCATGGCCAAGGCCGCCGAAGAAAGCGCCAAGTACGAGAACGAACTGCGTTCGCCGAGTGAAATCACCAAGCGCATTCGACAACTGGAAGAGAAGATGTACCAGTTGGCGCGGGATCTTGAGTTCGAGGCGGCGGCACAGACGCGGGATGAGATTGGCAAGTTGCGTGAGCGCCTGCTGACGGTCTGATTTGCGCTGGCTTTACTGGCCTCATCGGGCATAGGTATCTACACAACTTCGTAGCAGCAGACCGTAACCACGATGCGCAGCGAGCCGCTCCTGATCTTGATCTGCTTTTGATTTTGATCTCAGGCGCCCCGTTAAACCACGCTGGCCGGAATTCGACAGGGATTTGGGGGGTAAACCGGCAGGGATGCCGGTTTAGCCGCCCCGCGCCATGGATGGCGCGTGGCGGCGGCCCCCCAAATCCATGGCGGATTACGGGCACACCGAGCCTGGGCGAGGTGCCGAGTGGTGGGGCAAGAGCGTTTGGTTACTTTGCGCTTTTCAAAGTGACCCGCTGTAAAAGCGGAACCAATAGTGGCCGTTGCCCAAATAACGGATATGTACTCGGTCTGATCCAACATTCTGGTCGGCTGTCAGGCCGCCATCGGGGGCAAGCCCCCTCCCACATTTGGATCGCGGTGCATCAGTTAGATAGCTATAAGCTCCCTTGCCAGAGAAGCAGTGGTGTACCAAAGTTGTGTAGATACCTATGCTCATCGGGGGCAAGCCCCCTCCCACATGTTGATTTGTGAATACAGTCAAATGTGGGAGGGGGCTTGCCCCCGATGGCCGCGCCGCGGTTTTCCAGAAATCCCCCAGGCTGTTACCATTCGCCCCTTGCTTCAATTTTCAGTTTTATCGCCCATTCGAGACCTGCCATGACCACCGTCCGCACGCGCATTGCGCCATCGCCTACTGGGGATCCCCACGTCGGTACTGCCTACATCGCCTTGTTCAACTACTGCTTTGCCAAGCAGCACGGCGGTGAATTCATCCTGCGGATCGAAGATACCGACCAACTGCGTTCCACCCGTGAGTCGGAGCAGCAGATTTTCGACGCCCTGCGCTGGTTGGGTATTACCTGGGCCGAAGGCCCGGACGTCGGCGGCCCCCACGGCCCGTACCGCCAGAGCGAGCGCAGCGACATCTACAAGCAGTACACCCAGCAACTGGTCGACATGGGCCATGCCTTCCCGTGCTTCTGCACCGCAGAAGAGCTGGACCAGATGCGCGCCGAGCAACAGGCCCGTGGCGAAACCCCACGCTACGATGGCCGTGCGTTGTTGCTGTCCAAGGAAGAAGTGGCTGCACGCCTGGCGGCTGGCGAACCTCACGTGATACGCATGAAAGTGCCGAGCGAGGGAGTGTGCGTGGTACCGGACATGCTGCGCGGCGACGTCGAGATCCCGTGGGATCGCATGGACATGCAGGTGCTGATGAAGACCGACGGCCTGCCGACGTACTTCCTGGCCAACGTGGTCGACGATCACCTGATGGGCATTACCCACGTATTGCGTGGCGAAGAGTGGCTGCCCTCGGCGCCGAAGCTGATCCTGCTGTACGAGTACTTTGGCTGGGAACAACCGCAGCTGTGCTACATGCCGCTGCTGCGTAACCCGGACAAGAGCAAGCTGTCCAAGCGCAAGAACCCGACCTCGGTAACCTTCTATGAGCGCATGGGCTTCATGCCCGAGGCGATGCTCAACTATCTGGGCCGCATGGGCTGGTCCATGCCGGACGAGCGTGAGAAGTTCTCGCTGCAGGAAATGGTCGACAACTTCGACCTGTCCCGCGTTTCCCTGGGCGGGCCGATCTTCGATATCGAGAAGCTGTCGTGGCTCAATGGCCAGTGGCTGCGTGACCTGCCGGTGGAAGAGTTCGCCAGCCGTGTGCAGCAGTGGGCGTTGAACCCTGAGTACATGATGAAGATCGCGCCATTGGTGCAGGGCAGGGTAGAGACCTTCAGCCAGGTCGCACCGTTGGCCAGTTTCTTCTTCGCCGGGGGCGTGAACCCGGATGCCAAGTTGTTTGAGTCGAAGAAGCTTTCGGCTGACCAGGTTCGCCAACTGATGCAGTTGATCCTGTGGAAGCTCGAAAGCCTGCGCCAGTGGGAGAAGGACGCCATCACCGCGACGATCCAGGCGGTAGTGGAATCCCTGGAGTTGAAACTGCGCGACGCCATGCCCCTGATGTTTGCCGCGATCACCGGGCAGGCCAGTTCGGTGTCGGTGCTCGATGCGATGGAAATCCTTGGGCCGGACCTGACCCGTTTCCGTCTTCGCCAAGCCCTTGATTTGCTTGGTGGTGTGTCGAAGAAAGAAAACAAGGAATGGGAAAAACTGCTGGGCGCCATCGCGTAATCAGGCCGCTGCAGTGACAAAACCCCGGTTTTCCGGGGTTTTGTCGGTAAGTGATTGTTATCCCGGCAAAAAATTTTGGAAAATGTTGAAAATAAATTTGACACCTTTCCAAACCGCCATTAAGATTCGCCCCGTCCTCACCGATGAGGGGCTATAGCTCAGCTGGGAGAGCGCTTGCATGGCATGCAAGAGGTCAACGGTTCGATCCCGTTTAGCTCCACCAATCTACAGGTTCAAGGTCTGGCCACACCGGCCTTGAATCGATCAGGTCTCAGCCCTGATCAGTTGTACAGAAGGTTTTGTCCCCTTCGTCTAGTGGCCTAGGACACCGCCCTTTCACGGCGGTAACAGGGGTTCGAGTCCCCTAGGGGACGCCAGTTTCAACAAGCAGCTCGCAAGGTCTGCTGCGCCGCGAGGCGAAAAATCCGGGGCTATAGCTCAGCTGGGAGAGCGCTTGCATGGCATGCAAGAGGTCAACGGTTCGATCCCGTTTAGCTCCACCAATTTACAGGTTCAAGGTTTGGCCACACCGGCCTTGAATCGATCAGGTCTCAGCCCTGATCAATGTACAGAAGGTTTGTGTCCCCTTCGTCTAGTGGCCTAGGACACCGCCCTTTCACGGCGGTAACAGGGGTTCGAGTCCCCTAGGGGACGCCACGATTACCCGCTTTGCGGGATTTTTAAGGGTCATTCAATTATTGAATGGCCCTTTTGTTTGTCTGGCGTTTGGCCAATCCTCTCCCCAATCCCATTCCTGTGTACTGACCAATGGTCATGCCGGTCGCTTGCCAAATATTATTATGGTAATAATATTCAACCCATGAGAGACGGAGGCAAGTATGAGCGATAAAAAAGCCCAGACCCGCGAGCGTATTTTGCAGGCTGCCAGCGCGGCGTTGATCCAGCGTGGCCCGGCTGAGCCGAGCGTGGGCGAAGTCATGGGGGCGGCGGGGCTGACGGTCGGTGGTTTCTATGCGCACTTTGAAAGCAAGGACGCCTTGATGCTCGAGGCGTTCACCCAGCTGTTGGCCAAGCGTCGCGCGTCCATTGACGACATGGACTCCCAACTGACCGGTGAAGAACGCAGGGCGCTGGTGGCGGCGTTTTATCTGTCGCGCAAGCATCGCGACTCCACCACCCAGGCTTGCCCGATCCCGGCGACGGTGGGCGAGATGAGCCGCCTGCCCGATGAATTCCGCCAGGCGCTGAATGAGCACTGCGAGCTGATGGCTGCACAGCTGGCGGCCAGCCCTGAGGACACTGACAAAGCCCTGGCGGACATGGCGCTGATGATCGGCGGCCTGGCCTTGGCGCGTGCCCTTGGCCCGGGTGAGTTGTCTGACCGGGTGCTGCGCGCTGCCAAGTCGGCCGTACGCTAGAAGAGGGCTGGATGATGGGCACGTTAACCTGGACTCGTCGCTTCAACGGCACCCTGGGGCATCTGGCGCCGCAAACCGTGGCCAACAGGATGCGACGTGTGTTCATGACGCCGCGAGACCTGCCGCCACGAGCCTGGGAGCTGCCGCTGTTGGCGCAATCGGAGCGCATTACTTTGCGCTTTGGCTTGTCCGCCCTGCGCTGGGGCCAGGGCCCTGCGGTGCTGTTGATGCACGGCTGGGAAGGTCGGCCCACCCAGTTCGCCAGCCTGATCACTGCGTTGGTGGATAACGGTTATTCAGTGATTGCCCTCGATGGTCCAGCCCATGGCCGTTCGCCGGGGCGTGAAGCCCATGTGCTGCTGTTTGCCCGCGCCATGCTCGAGGCCGCTGCCGAGTTGCCGCCGCTGCATGCGGTAATCGGCCATTCCATGGGCGGCGCCAGTGCGATGCTGGCGGTGCAGCTGGGGCTGCGTACCGAGGCGTTGGTGAGTATTGCCGCACCGTCGCGTTTTCTGGATGTGCTGCGCGGCTTCACCCACATGGTCGGTTTGCCGTCGCGGGCGCGGGCGGCGTTTATCCGGGAGGTGGAACTGACGTTCGGTATGCCGCTCAAGCACCTCGATGTGGCTCACTACCAGATGAATATTCCCGGCCTGATCGTGCATGCCGAAGACGACACCTTCGTGCCGGTCAAGGCGGCGCAAGCCATCCATGACGCGTGGTTCGACAGCCGCCTGCTGCGTATAGAGGCAGGTGGGCATCAGAAAGTGCTGGCCGACCCAAGGGTGATCGATGCGGTACTCGTGCTGTTGGCTGGCCGCCTACAGGAACGGCAAATCGCCTGATACACTGCCCCGCCGACATTAATCGACTGGAGCAAGGCATGGGCTGGGACCTGGAAACGCCGTTTATCATCGATCTGCAGGTCGCGCCTGAGGACATCGACGGCCTCGGGCACGCCAATAACGCAGTGTACGTGTCCTGGCTGGAGCGTTGTGCCTGGCGCCATTCCCAGCGCCTGGGGCTGGACCTCACCGAATACCGGCGTCTGGATCGTGCCATGGCCGTGGTGCGACACGAGATCGATTACCTGGCGGCCGGCTATGAAGCGGATGAGCTGCAACTGGCCACCTGGATCGTCGATTGGGACCAGCGCCTGAAAATGACCCGTCGTTTCCAGCTGGTACGCCCCCGTGATGGCGCAACCCTGCTGCGTGCGCAAACCACCTTTGTGTGCATCGAGCTGTCCAGCGGCAAGCCCAAGCGTATGCCCGCCGAGTTTATTGAAGGTTATGGCCCCGCCCTGACCGGGGGTTAACGGTTACCGCAGGAAACCCAGTAAACTGCGCCACGATTTTTGTTGAGTGTTTTCCATGCAAATTGCCTTGGCGCCCATGGAGGGGTTGGTCGACAACATCCTGCGGGACGTGTTGACCCGCGTGGGCGGTATTGACTGGTGCGTGACCGAGTTCATCCGCGTCAACGACCGCCTGCTCACCCCTGCCTATTTCCATAAGCTCGCTCCGGAACTGCTGCACGGTGCCCATACGGCGGCAGGTGTACCGCTGCGTGTGCAACTGCTCGGCTCCGACCCGGTATGCCTGGCAGAAAATGCCGCCCTGGCCTGCGAGTTGGGCTCTGAAGTCATCGACTTGAACTTCGGTTGCCCGGCCAAGACCGTGAACAAATCCCGTGGTGGTGCGGTGCTGCTCAAGGAGCCGGAACTGCTCAACCAGATTGTCGAACACGTGCGCCGCGCCGTGCCTGCCCATATTCCGGTCACCGCCAAGATGCGCCTGGGCTTCGACAGCCCGGACGGGGCGTTGGTGTGCGCCACGGCCCTGGCCGAGGGTGGTGCTGCGCATATCGTGGTGCATGCGCGTACCAAAGCCGATGGTTACAAGCCGCCGGCCCATTGGGAGTGGATCCCGCGGGTGCAGGAGGTGGTCAAGGTGCCGGTGTTTGCCAACGGCGATATCTGGAGCGTCGAAGACTGGAAGCGTTGTCGCGAAATCAGTGGTGCCGAAGACATCATGCTGGGCCGTGGCTTGGTGGCGCGCCCTGACTTGGCGCGGCAGATCGTAGCCGCGAAGGCGGGCGAGGACGTGGTCGAAATGACCTGGGCGCAGATGCAGCCGATGCTGCAGGAATTCTGGCGCCAATCGGTGGCACAACTGACTGAAAAGCAGGCGCCCGGCCGCTTGAAGCAATGGCTGGCGATGCTGACACGCAATTACCCGGAGGCGGTGGAACTGTTCACGGCCCTGCGCCGTGAGACGCAATTGGAGCAGGTCAGTCGCCTATTGGGCATGCAGCACCCAGTCCCGTTGGATTGAACCAATTAAGTAAGTTTTACATGTACCTGACAGGGCTCTATTGGAGCCCTTTCTCTCGTGTGCGCTAAATACCATAAAAACGCAGCTGGAAGTTGCTTGAATATTATCGACTGTTTACATTTCAGCAGTTTATTAACGTATGTAAGGCTCGAAGTTAGTCAGCAGCGGCCTGGCGCAAGGACTTCAAGGGCACAGGCGAGGAGGGACACCCTTCAGTGCCTGTTGATGTCTTTATATGAGAAACGATTTCGGGAACTCGAAAGGCGGATTCTCCACGAATAGATGGACTGGGTGACACTGTTGTTCCAGTTCATAAAAATCAATCAATACCCGCACTGGAGCAGGGGCGGACGAGCGCCCCGAGACTGTGTATGAGCGGGCTTGGTTAAAATTTTAAGAAAAGCAGGCACCTTCGGGAACTCTGTATCCGTGGGATGCCTGTGTGTGGAGAAGTATATGTCTATCCATTCAATTAACAATATTGCGCGTATTGTAGATTTCAATAAGTTCGGTGATCTGGCTGAGGCGAGTAATAAGTCAAGCCCAGCGCTATGGTCTGGCAGTGAGGGTATTAAGCGCGATGTACGCGTTCCTGTCAGCGCGGTGTCGGAAAGCAAAATCGAAACTGACAAGTTGCCGGAAGTTCTTACTGCGTTGCGTTCAATTTCTTTTCAGTTACAAGCATTGATATCTGATCGAAGAGATAGACGGGCCCAGGTACGTCCTGATGCACCTGCTCCTTCCGTAGAGGTTACCCCGCAGGTGATGCCAGAACCTGTCGCCCCCAAACCAGGTTCAGCACTGGAGATCCAGGGGCTTTCCAGCAAGCGAAATGGCGCCAAGCCTGACAACATCTGGAGCGGGTTTCGCCAAGGCCCGGATGGCAACTGTGTGACGGTATCGGCCATTAAGGCGGCGATGTATCGATTTGGCCAGAGCCCCACGGATATTTTCAAGGAAGTGACCAAAACCAGTGGCGGCTACCAGGTGGTCATGCGGGATGACTTCAAGCTCACCCTGACCGACCGGGAGCTCGCCGAAGGAGCGCGAGGTGCGCGGTTTGTCGGCGCGGACAAGGGGATGCTCAAGGATGCGCAGTTTCTGTTCGCGGTCAGTGCCAAGCGTGCGCAGATGGAAAACAATGATCGTACGGCGGGCCGAAGCTTCCAGGCGGCGATCCGCAGTTTGAATAATGGCGAGGACGAGACCGGGCCGGGTGAAGGGTTCATGCGGCTGGGGTTGAAGAAGCATATGAAAAAGGTTTCTGTACGCGACCTTGCTAACGGGCAACTGGGTATGTGTAACCGGGCCATGCATTCGGTGGCCGTCATCAATGGCCGCGAAGAATTATGGGGGCGCCAAGGTTCGGCCCCTACGCGAGGTCAGGCCGTTGCGCTGATGTGATCGCTACTCCAGCAGTCGCCTGAACCCCTCTATCGGTAACGGCCGGCTGTGCAAATAACCCTGGAATAAATGGCAGCCCAGCTGTTGCAGGAACGCCAGTTGTTCCGGGGTTTCCACGCCCTCGGCAATCACCTCCAGGTTCAAGCTGCGCGCCATGGCCACAATGGCACGGATAATTTCCGCATCATTCGGGTCGTGAGTCGCATCGCGTACGAACGACTGATCGATTTTCAATGCATCCACCGGCAGGCGCTTGAGGTAGGTCAGGGATGAGTAGCCGGTGCCGAAATCATCCATTGCGAAGCTCACGCCTAGCTTTTTCAGGCGGCGCATCTTCGCCACGGTATCGTCAAGGTTCTGGATGACAATGCCTTCGGTGATCTCCAGTTTCAGCAGGCTGAAGGGCAGTTGATGCTGTTCGAGGCTGCGTTCCACCCGCTCCACAAAATCATTTTGGCGAAACTGCCGTGGGCTGATGTTCACGCACAGGCTGAAATTGAGCGGGTCCACCAGGCCGTCGGCAATCAATTGTGCGAAGGCGCCGCAGGCTTCATCGAGAATCCAGGTGCCGACTTCCAGAATCAGGCCACTGTCTTCCAAAACCTTGATAAATTCCGTTGGCGACTGCGCCCCCAGTTGCGGATGCTGCCAGCGCACCAGGGCCTCGGCACCGACAATCCTGTTGCCACGGGCGTCTATTTGAGGCTGGTAATGCACGCTGAACTCGCCGCGTGACAAAGCCAGGCGCAGGTCGGTTTCCATACGCAGGCGCTCGCTGGCGGTTTTTTGCATGCTGTTGTGGAACATCTGCGTGGTATTGCGCCCTGAATCCTTGGCGCGGTACAGGGCGATGTCGGCACGCTTGAGCAGGTCGGCCGGTGTGCTGCCATGGTCGGGAATCAGCGCCACGCCGATGCTCGGCGTGACCTGCAGCCGATGGCCGTCGAGGAACATCGGTTCCGAAAGTAACTCGCGAAGAGTGTCGGCCAATGCTTGCACCTGGCTGCTGACGGCCTGGCGCGAACCCTCCAGGCCGCTGAGCAGCACCACGAACTCATCGCCGCCCAGGCGTGCCACGGTGTCTTCCATGCGTACGCTGGCTTCCAGGCGTGCGGTGACAATTTTTAGTACGGTGTCGCCCACCGGATGGCCGAGGGAGTCGTTGATGTGCTTGAAGTGGTCGAGGTCAAGAAACAGCAGGGCGCCGCGCAAATTGTGGCGTTTGAGCAAGGCGATCTGCTGGCTCAGGCGATCCATCAGCAGCGCACGGTTGGGCAGGTTGGTGAGCGGGTCGTGGTACGCCAGGTGACGGATCTGCGCCTGGGCGTTTTTCAACAGGCTGACGTCCCGTGCGGTCAGCAGCAGGCATGGGGTTTCATTCAAGGTGATCGGCTCAACCGAAACCTCTACCGCCAACACCTCGCCACGTTTGTTGTGCCAGAGCATTTCCAGATGATGAATGCGGCCCTTGATCTGCAGCTCGGCCAGCAGGGCGGCGCGCTGGTTTTCATCGGCCCAGATGCCGATCTGGTAGAGGGTCAGGCCGATCACTTCCTCGGTGCGGTAACCGGTCAGGCGGCAAAAACCATCATTGACCTCCACATAACGGCCGCTGTCGCGTTCGGTGATGGAAATCGCGTCGGGGCTGGAGTGGAATGCCTTGGCGAATTTCTCTTCACTGGCCTTGAGCGCGGCTTCCGAGCGTTGCTGCTGGGTGATATCGCGCAGCGTGGTGACGATGCACGACTGGTCGCTGACCTTGATCAAGCGGCTGGAAATCACGCAGGTCAGGCTTTGGCCGTCCTTGTGATGCACTACGACGGCTACGTTGCTCAGGGCCTGTTCGCGAATCACCTGCTCGATGCGTTGCAGGCGCTTGCTGGAGTCGTCCCACAGGCCGATCTGCTCGGCGCTTCTGTCGATCACTTCGGCGGCGGTAAAGCCGAAGGTCTGGGTGAACGCGGGGTTGATCTCGATAAAGGCGCCGCTCTCCAGGTCGGTCACGCAGATCGGGTCGGGACTGGCCTGGAACAAGCTGGCGAATTTTTCTTCGGAAGCTGTGAGCCGTTGCTCGCGCTCGACCTGGTCGGTGATATCCAGCAACGTGCCGGCCATGCGCAAGGGGTGGCCGGACTCGTCGCGATACAGGCGCGCACGGCTTTCCAGGTAGCGTGGGCTGCCGTCCTCCATCAGCACGCGATAGGTCAACTGATAGTTGCCACCCGGACCTTCGCGCAAGCTGCGGTAGGCGTTGCGCATGCCCTCGCGATCTGCATCGGACATGCCTTCGAAAAACGCATCGAAGGACTCGTGGAACGGTGCCGGGTCCAGGCCGTGTAATTGCGCGGCGCGAGCCGAGCCGTAGAGCATGCCGCTGGGTATGTGCCAATCCCAGGTGCCCAGCTGTGCCGAATCCAGGGCCAGGTCCAGGCGTTCCTGGCTGTCCTTGAGCGCTTGTTCGGCATTTTTGCGCTCAGTGGTGTCCAGGAACGTGCTGATCAGGTAAGCCTCGCCTTCCAGCTCAACCTTTTGGGCGCTGAGCGTGCCGTCGTGGATCTGGCCGTTGCTGGCGCAGAACTGCACCTCCATGGTCATGGGCTCGCCCTTGCGTTGGGTGGCCTTGACCAGCAGTGCGCGTTGTTCAGGATCGCGCCACAAGCCCAGCTCCAGGGTGGTGCGGCCGATGGCGTCGGCCACCGGCCAGCCGAACAGCATTTCGAAGTACTGGTTGGCCTCGCTGATCAAGCCGTCGGCCTGGCGCGTCAGCAGCACCATGTTCGGGCACAAATGGAACAGCGTGGCGAAGCGCTTTTCTGAATGACTGAGGGCGTATTCGCGTTCGCGCTGATGCGTGATCTCACGAATCACTCCGATCATGCGGCGCCGACCCGCTTTATCTGGCGCCAGGCTGCCGCTGATCTCCAGCCAGTGCAGGCTGCCATCGGGCCACTGGATGCGGTGGTGCATGGCGCGCTCGAATGGCTCCCCGGCGAGTACCGCGTGAAAACCGCGTATTACGCGGGTTCGGTCTTCCGGTGCGAGCAGATCGAGATAGTCGAGGTCTTTGGGCAGCGGCTGGCGAGGATCAAAGCCAAATAGCGCCTGGGTGCCCCGGGACCAACTGATTTTTCCCGTATCGATTTCCCAGCACCAGGCACCCAGCCGGGCGGCATTGAGGGCCGCCAGCAACTGCGGAGCGCTGTCCCAGCTTTGTTCCGCCGCTTGAGGGTCCAGGGCGTAGATGCGGGGCAGGGGAGGTATCGGGTCGACGGGATTGCGCATTATCAAAGGGCCTTGGCTCGTTGGGAAAACAGCGCGGTAGTAGTTAGAACCCGGGGCCGCACGGTGTCATGCCGGTAACCCTGGCAGATCGACCTGTGCATCCAATAGGCTCATGAAGGCCCGCGCAGCGTTCGACAGCGTCCTTTCGGTGTGCACGATATAGCCTAGCTGGCGACTGAGCTGTATGCCCGGCAAAGCGATACTTGCCACCTGCTCATCGAGCATGGTGCGCGGCAACACGCTCCAGGCCAGGCCGATGGAGACCATCATCTTGATGGTTTCCAGATAATTGGTGCTCATGGCGATATTCGGCGCAAGGCCCTGGGCCTCGAACAACCGGCTGACAATGTGGTGGGTGAAGGTGTTGCCCCCGGGGAACACCGCCGGGTGCGCGGCGATATCGGCCAGGCTGATGGAGCCGTTGCTGATCAGGCTGTGTTCGGGCGCCACCACGAAATCCAGCGGGTCATCCCAGACCGGCGTGGCGCGCACCAGGTTGTGGGGCTCGGGCGCCAGGGTAATCACTGCCACTTCGGCACGACCGTGGAGGATTTCTTCGTAGGCCACTTCCGAATCGAGAAACTGAATATCCAACGCCACGTTCGGGTATTGCCGGGTGAACGTGCGCAGGATCGGTGGCAGGCGGTGCAGGCCTATATGGTGGCTGGTGGCCAGAGTGAGTCGCCCGCTGACTTCGCCGGTGAGGTTGGTCAGGGCGCGACGGGTGTCGTCCAGCACATTGAGGATCTGATAGGCGCGAGGCAGCAAGGCTCGCCCGGCTTCGGTCAAACCCACTTCACGGCCCAGGCGATCGAACAGACGCACCTTCAGTTGTTGTTCCAGGCCAGCGATGCGTTTGCTGATGGCCGGTTGGGTCAGGTGCAGGCGTTCGCCGGCACCAGAGAAACTGCCGGTTTCAGCGATGGCAATAAAGGCATTGAGGTTGGCCAGGTCCATGGGTGTATTCCAGTTGGTAATCCAAAGCATAAAAAATATGAATTTGAGTTATTTAATGTAGCGCCATACCATCAGCCTCACAAGCCAAAGGGTTATTGAAAAGCCCGGCGTATAGAAGCACCGCTGATGAGGACCGACTGATGGCCGGCAAAACGCTTTACGACAAGCTTTGGGATTCCCATGAAGTGAAACGTCGCGATGATGGATCGTCGCTGATCTATATCGACCGTCACATCATCCATGAAGTGACCTCGCCCCAAGCGTTCGAAGGCCTGCGACTGGCCGGGCGCAAGCCCTGGCGCGTCGACTCGATCATCGCCACCCCGGACCACAACGTGCCGACCACGCCTGAGCGCAAGGGCGGTATCGAAGCCATTGCCGACCAGGTCTCGCGTTTGCAGGTACAGACCCTCGACGACTACTGTGACGAATATGGCATCACCGAATTCAAGATGAATGATGTGCGTCAAGGCATCGTCCACGTCATCGGTCCGGAGCAGGGTGCGACCTTGCCGGGCATGACCGTGGTCTGCGGCGACTCCCACACCTCCACCCACGGTGCGTTCGGCGCCCTGGCCCATGGCATCGGCACTTCCGAGGTGGAACATGTGTTCGCCACCCAGTGCCTGGTGGCCAAGAAGATGAAGAACATGCTGGTGCGCGTCGAAGGCACCTTGCCGTTTGGCGTGACCGCCAAGGACATCGTGCTCGCCGTGATCGGCAAGATCGGCACCGCTGGCGGCAACGGCCACGCCATCGAGTTTGCCGGCAGCGCGATTCGCGACCTGTCCATCGAAGGCCGCATGACCATCTGCAACATGTCCATCGAGGCCGGTGCGCGCGTGGGCATGGTGGCGGCGGACGAGAAAACCGTCGAGTACGTCAAAGGCCGCCCATTTGCCCCGCAAGGCGCCGATTGGGATGCCGCCGTCGAAGCCTGGAAGGACCTGGTGTCCGACGCCGATGCGGTGTTTGACACCGTGGTCGAACTCGATGCCACGCAGATCAAGCCGCAAGTCAGCTGGGGCACCTCGCCGGAAATGGTCCTGGCGGTTGACCAGAACGTGCCGGACCCGGCGAAAGAGGCTGACCTGGTCAAGCGTGGCTCCATCGAGCGCGCCTTGAAGTACATGGGCCTCAAAGCCAACCAGGCGATTACCGACATCCAGCTGGATCGCGTATTCATTGGTTCCTGCACCAACTCGCGGATCGAAGACCTGCGCGCCGCGGCAGTGATCGCCAAGGGGCGCAAGGTCGCCTCGACCATCAAGCAAGCCATCGTGGTTCCAGGTTCCGGTCTGGTCAAAGCCCAGGCTGAAGCCGAAGGCCTGGACAAGATCTTCCTCGAGGCCGGTTTTGAGTGGCGCGAGCCGGGCTGCTCGATGTGCCTGGCGATGAACCCCGACCGCCTGGAGTCGGGCGAGCATTGCGCTTCCACTTCCAACCGTAACTTCGAAGGGCGTCAGGGCGCCGGCGGGCGTACCCACTTGGTCAGCCCGGCCATGGCTGCCGCGGCGGCCGTCAACGGTCGTTTCATCGACGTTCGCGAATTGATCTGAGGAATACCCGATGCGTGCTTTCACTCAACACACTGGCCTTGTCGCCCCTTTGGATCGCGCCAACGTCGATACCGACCAGATCATCCCCAAGCAGTTCTTGAAATCGATCAAGCGCACCGGGTTTGGCCCCAATCTGTTCGATGAGTGGCGCTACCTGGACGTGGGCTATGCCTACCAGGACAACTCCAAGCGCCCGCTGAACAAAGACTTTGTGCTCAACGCCGAGCGTTACCAGGGCGCCAGCGTGTTGCTGGCCCGGGAAAACTTCGGCTGCGGCTCCAGCCGTGAGCACGCGCCGTGGGCCCTGGAGGAATACGGCTTTCGCAGCATTATCGCGCCGAGCTATGCCGACATCTTCTTCAACAACAGCTTCAAGAACGGCTTGTTGCCGATCATCTTGAGCGATGCCGAAGTGGATGAGCTGTTCCAGCAGGTGGAAGCCAATGTGGGCTACCAGCTGACGGTGGACCTGGCCGCGCAGACCGTGACCCGTCCGGATGGCAAGGTGTATCACTTCGAGGTGGATGCGTTCCGTAAGCATTGCCTAATCAACGGCCTGGACGATATCGGCCTGACCTTGCAGGACGGCGATGCGATTGCGGCGTTTGAAGCCAGGCATCGGGCGAGCCAGCCTTGGTTGTTTCGCGATGCATAGATTGATGTAGGCAGGGCCGCCGCTATCGGGAGCAAGCCCCCTCCCAAATTTGATCCAGTTCCTCCAGTTGAAATGCGATCAAATGTGGGAGGGGGCTTGCTCCCGATAGGGCCAGAACAAACACCACAAGGTCCATTGAGGAATCCCCCATGACCACCACCGCCCACACCCAAGTCGTGCAAAAGCAATTCGGCGAACAAGCCTCGGCCTACCTGAGCAGTGCCGTGCACGCCCAGGGCACCGAATTCGCGCTGCTCCAGGCCGAGCTGGCCGGGCAGGGCGCTGCACGACTGCTGGACCTCGGCTGCGGTGCCGGTCATGTGAGCTTCCATGTCGCACCCTTGGTCAACGAAGTGGTGGCCTACGACCTGTCCCAGCCGATGCTCGATGTGGTTGCCGCGGCTGCGGTTGACCGCGGCCTGGACAATATCCGTACCGTACACGGCGCCGCCGAACGCCTTCCCTTTGCCGATGGCGAGTTCGACTTCGTGTTCAGCCGCTACTCGGCCCACCATTGGAGCGACCTCGGCCTGGCCCTGCGCGAAGTGCGCCGAGTGCTCAAGCCAGGCGGCGTGGCGGCGTTTGTCGACGTCTTGTCACCGGGCAGCCCATTGCTGGACACTTACCTGCAAACCGTCGAAGTGCTGCGCGACACCAGTCACGTGCGTGACTACTCCGCCGCCGAGTGGATGCAGCAACTCAGCGAGTCCGGTCTGCATGTGCGCAACAGCCGCCGCCAGCGCCTGCGCCTGGAATACACGTCGTGGGTCGAGCGCATGCGCACGCCAGAGCTGTTGCGTGCGGCAATCCTTGAGCTGCAACAGGCGATGGGCCAGGAAGTACGTGATTACTACGAAATACAGGCCGACGGCACCTTCAGCACCGACGTGCTGGTGGTGTTTGCCGAACGCTGATTGATTTTTTCCGACCTGCCCGCGGGCGGGTCGCTTGATGAAATGAGGAACGCATGAGCAAGCAGATTCTGATTCTCCCTGGCGACGGTATTGGCCCGGAAATCATGGCCGAAGCGGTCAAGGTCCTGGAATTGGCCAACAGCAAGTACCGCCTGGGCTTCGAGCTGAGCCACGACGTGATCGGCGGCGCTGCCATCGACAAGCATGGCGTGCCCCTGGCTGACGAAACCCTGGACCGCGCCCGTGCGGCCGACGCCGTGCTGCTCGGCGCCGTGGGCGGGCCGAAATGGGACAAGATTGACCGTGACATCCGCCCCGAGCGCGGCTTGCTGAAAATCCGTGCGCAACTGGGCCTGTTCGGCAACCTGCGCCCGGCGATCCTCTATCCGCAGCTGGCCGACGCCTCGAGCCTCAAGCCGGAAGTGGTGGCAGGCCTGGATATCCTCATCGTGCGTGAGCTGACCGGCGGTATCTATTTCGGCTCGCCACGAGGTGTGCGTGAGTTGGAAAATGGCGAACGCCAGGCCTACGACACCCTGCCATACAGCGAGAGCGAAATTCGCCGTATTGCCCGGGTCGGTTTCGACATGGCTCGCGTGCGTGGCAAGAAGGTCTGTTCGGTGGATAAGGCCAACGTACTGGCCTCCAGCCAACTGTGGCGCGAAATCGTCGAGGAGGTCGCCAAGGACTACCCGGACGTCGAACTGAGCCACATGTACGTCGACAACGCCGCCATGCAACTGGTGCGCGCGCCCAAGCAATTCGACGTGATCGTCACCGACAACCTGTTCGGCGACATCCTGTCCGACCAGGCCTCGATGCTCACCGGTTCCATCGGCATGCTGCCGTCGGCGTCCCTGGACACCAACAACAAGGGCATGTACGAGCCGTGCCACGGTTCGGCGCCGGATATCGCAGGCCAGGGCATTGCCAACCCGTTGGCGACCATTTTGTCGGTATCGATGATGCTGCGTTACAGCTTCAACCTGAGTGAAGCAGCGGACGCGATCGAGAAAGCCGTCAGCCTGGTGCTGGACCAGGGCCTGCGTACCGGTGACATCTGGTCACAGGGTTGCACCAAGGTGGGTACGCAAGAAATGGGCGACGCAGTAGTCGCCGCGCTGCGGAATCTGTAATCTCTCGGGCCCGCTTGCAGTTGTTGCTGCAAGGCGGCCCACTTTTTAACAAGGTGTAGTTGCGATGAAACGTGTAGGTCTGATCGGTTGGCGCGGTATGGTCGGTTCCGTGCTCATGCAGCGGATGCTGGAAGAGCAGGATTTCGATCTTATTGAGCCGGTGTTTTTCACCACTTCGAACGTAGGTGGCCAAGGGCCGTCCGTGGGCAAGGATATCGCCCCGCTCAAGGATGCCTACAGCATTGAAGAGTTGAAGACCCTCGACGTGATCCTGACCTGCCAGGGTGGCGACTACACCAGCGAAGTCTTCCCCAAGCTGCGCGAAGCCGGCTGGCAGGGCTATTGGATCGATGCCGCCTCGAGCCTGCGCATGCAGGACGACGCAGTAATTATCCTGGACCCGGTCAACCGCAAGGTCATCGACCAGCAACTGGATGCCGGCACCAAGAACTACGTCGGCGGCAACTGCACCGTCAGCCTGATGCTGATGGGCCTGGGCGGCTTGTTCGAGGCCGGTTTGGTCGAGTGGATGAGCGCCATGACCTATCAGGCGGCCTCCGGTGCCGGCGCGCAGAATATGCGCGAGCTGATCAAGCAGATGGGCGCGACCCACGCAGCGGTCGCCGATCAACTGGCCGACCCGGCCAGCGCGATCCTCGACATCGACCGCCGTGTGGCCGAAGCCATGCGCAGCGATGCTTACCCGACCGAGAACTTCGGTGTGCCATTGGCCGGCAGCCTGATCCCGTGGATCGACAAGGAACTGCCCAACGGCCAGAGCCGCGAAGAGTGGAAGGCCCAGGCCGAAACCAACAAGATCCTCGGTCGCTTCAAAAACCCGATCCCGGTGGACGGCATCTGCGTACGCATCGGCGCCATGCGTTGCCACAGCCAGGCGCTGACCATCAAGCTGAACAAAGACGTGCCGATCGCCGATATCGAAGGGCTGATCAGCCAGCACAACCCTTGGGTCAAGCTGGTGCCGAACAACCGCGATATCAGCATGCAGGAGCTGAGCCCGACCAAGGTCACCGGCACCCTGAATGTGCCGGTGGGCCGCTTGCGCAAGCTGAATATGGGCAGCCAGTTCCTTGGCGCGTTCACCGTCGGCGACCAACTGCTGTGGGGCGCGGCTGAGCCGTTGCGTCGTATGTTGCGGATCCTGCTGGAGCGTTGATCGCTTAAGTTAGTAAGAGAAACCCGCGTTCTGGTGACAGGCGCGGGTTTTTTGTTGATCTTTCGGGCCCAATCGGGGGCAAGCCCCCTCCCACATTTGAATGCGTTCACACTCAACATGTGGGAGGGGGGCTTGCCCCCGATGAGGCCATCAGCCCCACCACAAGGCCCAGGCTAATTGCCTCACCCCCAACCACCCGGTAAAGTGCCGCTCCCCCGTAACGCCCGAGGCAACCCCCATGACCCAGACCTTTGAAATCGTCGTGATCGGCGCCACCGGCACCGTGGGTGAAACCCTGGTGCAGATCCTTGAAGAGCTGAATTTCCCGGTGGGCACCTTGTATTTGCTGGCGGGCAGTAACTCGGCGGGGGCTTCGGTGCCGTTTCGTGGCAAGAACGTGCGGGTCAAGGAGGTCGACGAGTTCGATTTCAGCAAGGCGCAGTTGGCCTTCTTTGCGGCAGGCCCGGCGGTGACCCTGAGCTTCGCCCCGCGCGCCACGGCCGCCGGTTGTTCGGTGATCGACTTGTCCGGCGCACTGCCGGCCGAGCAGGCGCCGCAAGTCGTACCGCAGGCTAACGCCCATGTGCTGGAGGGTTTGAAAAAGCCGTTCCAGCTCGGCAGCCCAAGCCCTTGCGCCACTTACCTTGCGGCGGTGCTGGCGCCGCTGCGTGGCTTGGTGGACATCCAGCGCGTCAGTGTCACCGCCAACCTGGCGGTCTCCGCCCAGGGCCGCGAAGCCGTCAGCGAGTTGGCTCGCCAGACTGCCGAGCTGTTGAACGTGCGTCCGCTGGAGCCGAAGTTCTTCGACCGGCAAATGGCTTTCAATCTGTTGGCACAAGTCGGTACCCCAGATGCCCAGGGTCATACAGAGCTGGAAAAACGCCTCGTACATGAGTTGCGTGCCGTGCTGGAAACACCTTTGCTAAAGATTTCCGCAACCTGCGTTCAAGCCCCGGTGTTTTTTGGCGATAGCCTGACTGTGTCGTTGCAATTGGCCGCGCCGGTCGATCTGGTCGCGGTGAACCGCGCCCTCGAGGCGGCGCCGGCTATCGAGCTGGTCGAGGAGGGCGATTATCCAACGGCTGTAGGCGACGCCGTCGGCCAGGACGTTGTATACGTAGGACGAGTTCGCGCAGGTGTCGACGACCCCGCGGAACTAAATCTGTGGCTGACGTCAGATAACGTACGCAAGGGCTCGGCCCTGAACGCCGTGGAATTGGCGCAGTTGTTGATAAAAGGCCTTGTGTAAAAGATACTTGGCGGCAATTTGTAGATTGATTCTAGCCAGGCGCTATGCTTGGCCCCAAGTGGAACACAAGCGCGTCGGTAACCTATCGGCTCGCCATGCCTTATGGCAGCGGTTACCAACCTTCTCGCAGGGCGGGGAGTGTTCAAACAAAGGATGAGGCTATGGTTCAAGTTCGCAAACTGGTGTTAGCAATAGCGGCCGCCTCGGCGCTGACCTCCGGTATGGCGCAGGCGCTGCAACTTGGGGAGATGACCCTCAAGTCGAAGTTGAACCAGCCGCTGTCGGTGGAAATCGAATTGCGCGACGTCGGCGGCCTCACGGCGTCCGAGATCACGCCAAGCCTGGCTTCGGCCCAGGCTTTCGTGGATGCGGGTGTCGACCGCCAGGCGTTTCTCGATGACCTGACGTTCACCCCGGTGATCAACCCCGAAGGTCGCAGCGTCGTGCGGGTGACCTCCAGCAAGCCGCTGCCCGATTCCTATGTGCGTTTCCTGATGCAGGTGCAATGGCCCAACGGCCGCCTGATGCGTGACTACAGCGTGCTGCTCGACCCGGCCAGGTTCGACCAGCCGGCCCCGACTGCCAGCGCGCCGGCCAGCACTGCGCCCGTGGTCAGCCAGCCCGCCCAGCACACCACCACTTCCCACGACACCTTGTGGGAAATTGCAGCGAAGAATCGCAATGGTGCCTCGATCCAGCAGACGATGCTGGCCATTCAGGCGCTCAATCCTGATGCCTTTGTCGACGGCAATATCAACCGTCTGAAAACCGGCCGGGTCCTGCGCCTGCCGGATGCCACACAAAGCACTGCGCTGGCGCAACCGCAAGCAATTGCCGAAGTAAGCGCGCAGAACGCCGCCTGGCGCCAAGGCCGCCGTACCCCTCAAGGCCAAGTGGCCGGCAAGGCGCAGTTGGATGCGACCAAACGCACCCAGGCCGGCAATGCGCCGTCGAGCACCTCGGCCCAGGACAACTTGAGCCTGGTCTCGGCCGAGTCCGCCAAGAAAGGCGTGAAGGGCAAGGCCGCTGACAGCCGCGCCCTGAGCGACAAACTGGCGATGACCCAGGAAGAGCTGGACACCACGCGCCGCGATAACGAAGAACTGAAAAGCCGCGCCGCCGACTTGCAGAGCCAGTTGGACAAGCTGCAAAAGCTGATTCAACTGAAGAATGACCAGCTCGCGCGCTTGCAGGCTGAAAAAGGTGAGCCGGCGACGGCGGCTATGCCTGCGCAGCTGGCCGGCGAGCCCGAGGCGGCGCCGGCAACACCTGCGGCGCCCGTTGCGGCCCCGGCACCTGAACCTGCCCCTGAACCGGTCAAGCCGGCTGCAGCGCCTGCCAGCACCGAAGGCAAGTTCAACGACCTGCTGACCAACCCGATTGTGCTTGGCATCCTTGGCGGCGCAGCCATCCTGGTGGTGCTGCTGCTCTTGCTGCTGTGGGCGCGCCATCGCAATGCCCGCCGCGAAGAAGAAAAACACCTGCGCATGGCTCGGGCGTTGGCCGAAGAGCCTGAGTTCACCTCCAACATTGACCAGGACCTGCCGCCCGACAGTTTCGAAGGCCTTGAAGTACCGCCGCCGAGCGTCAAGCTGGCGACCGCTCCAGCGCCTGCCGCGGTGGTTGAGCCCGTAGTCGTGCCGACTGTTGCCTCTGTGCTCGCGCCGCTGGCTGTGGCCGTGGCCCAGGAGAACTCCAGCGATGCCCTGGCGCAAGCCCAGTCCCATATCGACCGTGGTCACCTGAACCAGGCGGCTGATGTGCTCGAGCAAGCCATCAAGCACGAGCCCAAGCGCAGCGACCTGCGCTTGAAGCTGATGGAAGTCTACGGCCTGCAGAACGACAAGGACGGTTTCGTCACCCAGGAGCGCCAATTGGTGGCCAACGGTGAGAACCATGCCCAAGTCGAGCAGCTGAAGGCGCGCTTCCCGGCCATGGCCGTGTTGGCCGCGGGTGTCAGTGCCGCAGTGGCCGCCGCAGCCTTGGATGCGCAATACGTCAAGGACCTGCTCGACGATAAGCCGGCTCCGACGCCTCAGGCGGATGCGGCCGCGCTCGATACCGATTTCGACCTGAGCCTGGATGATCTGGAGGCCGCTTCACCGGCCGAGATCGCGCAAGACCAGCAAACCTTTGAGGCGCTGTTGCAGCAACAGACCGCAGCCAAGCCTGATGCGCAGGACCTGTCGGACTTCGACCTGGACCTGCAGTTGGAGCCGCCGGCGTCGCAGTCCGATGACGATTTCCTTTCGGGGCTCGAAGGGCAGGTGGCGGATGTGCCGCCGGTAGATCCACCCACACTGACACCCGCCGCACTGGACGAATTCGAACTGCCGGAAGACTTCGATCTGTCTCTGGCTGATGAACCGAGCGCCACCGCAGCCAAGCCCGACGCCTTTTCGTCGGAGCTCGATGATGTCAACGCTGAACTGGACCGCTTGTCCCAGAGCCTGGAACATCCGCCCATCGAGCCTTCCTTCACCGCAGAAGATGCGGCGTTGGGCGGTGATGAGCCGGAATTCGACTTCCTCTCGGGCACCAATGAGGTCGCCACCAAGCTGGACCTGGCCCAGGCGTACATCGACATGGGTGATGCGGACGGTGCCAAGGATATCCTGTCTGAAGTGTTGACCGAGGGTGATGAAGGTCAGCGTAGCGAAGCCAAGGAAATGCTCGGCCGCATCTAAAGCCAGGCGCTGTAACAGTGTGGGAGGGGGCTTGCTCCCGATAGCAGTGGCTCAGTCAATGAACCTGTTGACTGATACTCCGCTATCGGGAGCAAGCCCCCTCCCACATTTGTTTGGCATCGATCCATAACAAAACGCCCGCCCCGCATCCGGCGCCTTTATAATGCCCGCCTTTGCGCAATTCATCAGGCTCTCAGTTCTTGGCAAATATAGATAACGCGGCCGCCGAAATGGCGGCCGCAGGCTTTTACCGCATCGCCCTGGGCGTGGAATACAAAGGCTCGCGCTATCGCGGCTGGCAGCGCCAGGCGTCTGGCGTGCCGACGGTGCAGGAAACCCTGGAAAACGCCCTGTCCAAAGTCGCTGATTCGCCGGTGTCGCTGATGTGTGCCGGGCGTACCGACGCGGGTGTCCACGCTTGTGGCCAGGTGGTGCATTTCGACACCCAGGCCGAGCGCTCAATGAAGGCA
The DNA here is from genome assembly GCF_059134095.1 of Pseudomonas sp. FBCC-B545. NCBI lineage: Bacteria > Pseudomonadati > Pseudomonadota > Gammaproteobacteria > Pseudomonadales > Pseudomonadaceae > Pseudomonas > Pseudomonas sp. FBCC-B545. Next base: position 2,140,310 of record NZ_CP101441.1, read on the forward strand.
TGGGTGATGGGCGCCAATATCAACTTGCCCCATGACGTAAGTGTGAGCTGGGCCAAGGTCATGCCGGCGCACTTTCATGCGCGCTTCAAGGCCATCGCCCGGCGTTACCGCTACGTGATCTACAACGATCAGATCCGCCCCGCGCACCTCAACGAAGAGATCACCTGGAACCATCGCCCGCTGGATGCCGAACGCATGGCCGAGGCCGCGCAGTACCTGGTGGGTGTGCATGACTTCAGCGCCTTCCGTGCCGGCCAGTGCCAGGCCAAGTCGCCAATCAAGGAAGTCCACCACCTGCGGGTCACCCGGCACGGCAAGATGATCGTGCTGGATATCCGCGCCGGGGCCTTCCTGCATCATATGGTGCGCAACATTGCCGGCGTACTGATGACCATCGGCACCGGCGAGCGCCCGGTGGAGTGGGCCAGGGAAGTGCTGGAAAGCCGCATTCGCCGCACGGGCGGCGTCACGGCGCACCCGTTTGGCCTGTATCTGGTGGATGTGGAGTACCGCGACGAGTTCCAATTGCCGGAACGCTTTATCGGGCCACACTTCCTCACAGGTTTCAGCGAACTTGGCGGCTGACGCCTGGAAAAGCTTTTGTTACCATCCGGGACTTTCACGGTCCAAACCCTGAGGTTCCTACGATATGCCAGCCGTTCGCAGCAAGATTTGCGGGATTACCCGCATAGAAGACGCGCTCGCGGCAGTCGAGGCGGGGGCGGACGCCATCGGTTTAGTGTTTTATGCCAGGAGCCCGCGGGCGGTGAATGTGTTGCAGGCGCGGGCAATCATAGCCGCGCTGCCACCGTTCGTGACCACGGTGGGCTTGTTCGTCAATGCCAGCCGTTGCGAGCTCAACGAAACCCTGGATGCCGTGTCGCTGGACATGCTGCAGTTCCACGGCGACGAAAGCCCTGAGGCATGCGAGAGCTACCAGCGTCCGTATATCAAGGCGTTGCGGGTCAAGGCGGGAGACGACATCGGCGCTGCGTGCGCAGCCTATGCCGGTGCTCGCGGGATCCTGCTGGACACCTACGTCGAAGGCGTACCGGGCGGCACGGGCGAGGCGTTCGATTGGTCGCTGATTCCTGCGGGCCTGAGCAAGCCGATCATCCTTGCCGGCGGGCTCAATCCGGCCAATGTCGCGGCGGCAATCGCCCAGGTCCGACCCTATGCGGTGGATGTCAGCGGCGGGGTAGAGCAGGCCAAGGGCGTCAAGGACCATGGCAAGATTCGCGCATTTGTGCAGGCCGTGCGCAACAGCAGTAGTGGGATGTGACGGCTGGCAGTCTGCCGCCGTCCATAACTACCACTGTGTAAAACAGCCCGGCGCCGCCTGTGGTGGGCCGGAAATGAAGTGGCAACCCTGCGCTGGCAGGTTGTCTGGAAGGCTGAGGATACAGGCAGGAAATGGCAGGTCGAACGTCTGACCCCGTCCCGCAGGTATCATCGCCACATATGAATTTAGCTCAAGGGCATACGCGGGGCTGTGTTCAAGCCACCGGTACTGGAGAAAGAAAGCATGAGCAACTGGTTAGTAGACAAACTGATCCCTTCGATCATGCGTTCCGAGGTGAAGAAAAGCTCGGTTCCTGAAGGTCTGTGGCACAAGTGCCCATCCTGCGACGCGGTGCTGTACCGCCCGGAGCTGGAAAAGACCCTGGACGTTTGCCCCAAGTGCAACCACCACATGCGTATCGGCGCGCGCGCGCGCATCGACATCTTTTTGGATGCCGACGGCCGCAACGAACTGGGCGCTGATCTGGAGCCGGTTGACCGCCTCAAGTTCCGCGATGGCAAGAAATACAAGGACCGCCTGACCGCTGCGCAGAAGCAGACCGGTGAGAAAGACGCGCTGATCTCGGTCAGCGGCAAGCTGCTGGGCATGCCGGTGGTTGTCTCGGCCTTCGAGTTCTCCTTCATGGGCGGTTCCATGGGCGCCATCGTCGGCGAGCGTTTCGTACGCGCTGCCAACTACGCCCTGGAAAACCGCTGCCCGATGATCTGCTTCGCCGCCTCCGGTGGTGCGCGTATGCAGGAAGCCCTGATCTCCCTGATGCAAATGGCCAAGACCTCGGCGGTATTGGCGCGTCTGCGTGAAGAGGGCATCCCGTTCATCTCCGTACTGACCGACCCGGTTTACGGCGGCGTTTCCGCCAGCCTGGCGATGTTGGGTGATGTGATCGTCGGCGAGCCCAAGGCGTTGATCGGTTTTGCCGGCCCGCGAGTGATTGAGCAAACCGTGCGGGAAAAACTGCCGGAAGGCTTCCAGCGCAGCGAATTCTTGCTGGAGCATGGCGCAATCGACTTGATCATTCCTCGTGGCGAACTGCGCCCACGCCTGGGCAACCTGCTGGCGCAAATGATGGGCCTGCCGACTCCCGTGTACGTCGCCCCTAAAGTCGAGCCAATTGTCGTGCCGCCGGTGCCTGCAAACCTATGACCCAACGTACCCTGGGCGAATGGCTCGCCTACCTTGAGCAGTTGCATCCGTCCGCCATCGACATGGGCCTGGAGCGCTCGCAACAGGTAGCGGCCCGCCTTGGGTTGGGCCAGCCGGCACCGCGTGTGATCACGGTGACCGGCACCAACGGCAAGGGCTCCACCTGTGCCTTTGTCGCCGCGCTGTTGCAGGCCCAGGGCCTGAAAGTCGGCGTGTACAGTTCGCCGCACCTGCTGCGCTACAACGAGCGCGTGCAGCTCAATGGTGTCGAAGCCACCGACGAACAGTTATGCGAAGCCTTCGCCGCCCTGGATGCCGGGCGTGGCGATATTTCCCTGACTTATTTCGAGATGGGCACCCTGGCGGCGTTCTGGCTGTTCGAGCGTGCGCAACTGGATGTGGTGGTGTTGGAGGTCGGCCTCGGAGGGCGCCTGGACACGGTCAATGTGGTGGATGCCGACCTGGCGTTGGTCACCAGCATTGGTGTCGACCACGCCGACTACCTGGGCGATACCCGTGAGTCGGTGTCGTATGAAAAGGCCGGGATCTTCCGCCAGGGCAGGCCGGCGCTGTGTGGCGATCTGGATCCGCCGCAACCCTTGCTGGACAAGGTGCGTGAACTTGAGTGCCCATTCTACCTGCGCGGTCGCGAATTCAATCTTGAAATCGGTGCTTCCCACTGGCAATGGCGCGGGCGTGATGCGCGTGGCAAGGCGGTAGAACTGCTGGATCTGCCGCTGTTGAACCTGCCGATGGAAAACGCTGCGCTGGCGCTGCAAGCCTACCTGCTGTTGGACCTGCCTTGGAACGCCGGGCAGATTGCCGCGACGTTGCTGGCGACCAAAGTAGTGGGGCGCCTGGATCGCCGGGCCTTCGAATGGGCAGGCAAACGCCTGAACCTGTTGTTGGATGTGGGGCACAACCCCCATGCTGCCCACTACCTGGCGCAGCGCCTGTCGCGCACGCCACCGGCCGGTCGTCGCCTGGCCGTGTTCGGGTTGTTGGCCGACAAGGATCTCGACGGTGTGGTTGCACCGTTGCTGGGCAGCGTTCAGTCTTGGGCCGTTGCGCCGCTGGATACGCCGCGTAGCCGCCCGGCGGTTGAGCTGGAAGTTGCGTTGCAGAACCTTGGTGCGCCGGTGGCGTCGTATGCAAGCGTCACCGCTGCCCTCGAGGCTCAGTGTGCGGTAGCGACCGCCGACGACGAAATCCTGTTGTTCGGATCATTTTATTGTGTCGCCGAGGCGCTTGAATGGTTGACCCGGCGCTCCACGGAGGAAGCTGCACATGGCATTACTGGATAGCGCGTACAAGCAGCGAATGGTCGGAGCCCTGGTGTTGGTGGCATTGGCGGTGATTTTCCTGCCGATGCTGTTTTCCCGCCAGGATGAGCAGCGCCAGGTCGTGGTTGAGGCACCTGCCGCACCCCAGGCGCCCGTGGTGCCTCAGGTTCAGGTCGAGCCGGTGGTGGTGCCTGAGCCTCAGGCATTGCCAGAGGAAGAGCCCGTGCCGAGTGACGAGGAGGTCGCCGCGCAAGAGGCGCCTTCGATGCCGGTGCAGCCGAGTGTGCCGGTGGTCAAGCCGACACCGGCCCCGACAGTCGCCGCCAAACCGGCTGCGCCTGCACCAGCGCCCAAGCCGGTAGCGCCGCAGCCTGCCGCGCCGGGCAAGCCGGACGTGGGCCAGAGTCGCATCGACCCCAATGGCCTGCCGATCAGTTGGTCGATCCAGTTGGCCAGCCTGGCCAATCGCGAAAGTGCCGATGCCTTGCAGAAAAAGCTGCGAGCCCAAGGCTATAACGCTTATATCCGTAGTGCCGATGGCAAGAATCGCGTGTTTGTCGGGCCGCTGATCGAGCGTGCCGAGGCTGATCGCCTGCGGGACTTGTTGGGGCGCCAGCAGAACCTCAATGGGTTTGTGGTGCGCTTCCAGCCTGAGCGCGGCTGATTCAAGCAGGCAGTAATGCAATCTAAGTGTGGGAGGGGGCTTGCTCCCGATAGCGGTGGGTCAGTGTCAGTTGTATTGACTGATCCATCGCTATCGGGAGCAAGCCCCCTCCCACGGTGGTTTATGGTGGGCTTGAAATGGCGTTCATACCGCCCAATCTATTGATTTGCAAAGCACCCGCAATCACAGCTTACCCATCGCCCGGCGCTCTGCTAAAATGCGCCGCCTTATCCGTACGTAGGCTGCACTGTGCCATTTACCTGGGTTGATTGGGCGATTGTTGCCATCGTCGCCATCTCCGCTTTGATCAGTCTGAGCCGCGGCTTCGTAAAAGAAGCACTGTCGTTGCTGACCTGGATCATCGCAGGAGTCGTAGCCTGGATGTTCGGTGGTTCACTGTCGGTCTACCTGGCTGGATACATCGAGACACCTTCGGCTCGCGTCATCGCGGGCTGCGCCATCATGTTCATCGCCACGCTGCTGGTGGGGGCAATGGTCAATTATCTTATTGGCGAGTTGATACGTGTCACCGGCCTCTCCGGGACCGATCGATTTCTCGGCATGGCCTTCGGCGCTGCGCGTGGCGCGTTGCTGGTGGTCGTGGCGGTCGGGCTGTTGAGCCTGGGGCCGGTACAGCAGGATGCGTGGTGGCAGGAGTCGGTACTCGTGCCAAAATTTCTATTGGTTGCAGATTGGTCCAAGAACCTCATCCTGGGGTGGAGCAGTCAGTGGCTGGCCAGCGGAATCAGCGTACCCGCTGATCTTCCGTTCAAGGAACACCTCTTGCCGGCGCAAACGCCTCAGTAAGCTGTGTTCAGTCAAGATTCATTAAGTAGGGGTTGCGTCGCATGTGTGGCATCGTCGGTATCGTCGGTAAGTCGAACGTCAATCAGGCGCTGTATGACGCGCTAACCGTCCTCCAGCACCGCGGCCAGGACGCTGCCGGTATTGTGACCAGCCACGACGGCCGGTTATTCCTGCGCAAGGACAATGGCCTGGTGCGTGACGTGTTTCATCAGCGTCACATGCAGCGCCTCGTCGGGCACATGGGCATTGGCCATGTGCGCTACCCGACTGCCGGTAGCTCGACCTCGGCCGAGGCTCAACCGTTCTACGTCAACTCGCCTTACGGCATTACCTTGGCGCACAACGGCAACCTGACCAACGTTGAACAACTGGCCAAGGAGATTTACGAATCTGACCTGCGCCACGTCAACACCAGTTCCGACTCGGAAGTGCTGCTCAACGTATTCGCCCACGAGCTGGCCCAGCGCGGCAAGCTGCAGCCGACCGAAGAAGACGTGTTCGCCGCTGTTACTGACGTGCACAACCGTTGCGTCGGTGGCTACGCGGTAGTGGCCATGGTCACCGGTTATGGCATCGTCGGTTTCCGCGACCCCCACGGCATCCGCCCGATCGTGTTCGGCCAGCGTCACACCGACGAAGGCGTCGAGTACATGATCGCGTCCGAAAGCGTGTCCCTGGATGTATTGGGCTTCACCCTGATCCGCGACCTGGCGCCGGGCGAAGCTGTCTACATCACCGAAGACGGCAAGCTGCACACCCGCCAGTGCGCCGTGGCGCCGAAGCTCACCCCATGCATCTTCGAGCACGTCTACCTGGCGCGTCCGGATTCGATCATCGACGGCGTTTCGGTCTACAAGGCGCGCCTGCGTATGGGCGAGAAACTCGCCGAGAAGATCCTGCGCGAGCGTCCTGAGCATGATATCGACGTGGTCATTCCGATTCCGGACACCAGCCGTACCGCTGCCCTGGAACTGGCCAACCATTTGGGCGTCAAGTTCCGCGAAGGCTTCGTCAAGAATCGCTACATTGGCCGTACCTTCATCATGCCTGGCCAGGCTGCACGCAAGAAGTCGGTGCGCCAGAAGCTCAACGCCATTGAGCTTGAGTTCCGTGGCAAGAACGTGATGCTGGTGGACGACTCCATCGTGCGTGGCACCACCTGCAAGCAGATCATCCAGATGGCCCGCGAAGCCGGGGCGAAGAACGTGTACTTCTGCTCCGCAGCGCCTGCGGTGCGTTACCCGAACGTGTACGGTATCGACATGCCGAGCGCCCATGAGCTGATCGCACACAATCGTTCGACCCAGGACGTGGCCGACCTGATCGGCGCCGACTGGCTGATCTACCAGGACCTGCCGGACCTGATCGAAGCGGTCGGCGGTGGCAAGATCAAGATCGACCAGTTCGACTGTGCCGTGTTCGACGGCAAGTACGTGACCGGCGATGTCGACGAGGCTTACCTGAACAAGATCGAGCAGGCGCGCAACGACTCGTCGAAGATCAAGACCCAGGCGGTCAGTGCGATCATCGACCTGTATAACAACTGAGTAACAACCGGCCCTGAGGGGCCGGTTTTGTATCTTAAATAAAGTATTGAGTAAGGAGTCGCAGCATGAGTCAGGAATGGGATGCCGGTCGGTTGGACAGCGACCTCGATGGCGTAGCTTTCGATACCCTGGCTGTGCGCGCCGGCCAGCACCGTACCCCGGAAGGTGAGCACGGCGACCCGATGTTCTTCACCTCCAGCTACGTGTTCCGTACCGCCGCTGACGCTGCTGCGCGGTTTGCCGGCGAAGTGCCGGGTAACGTGTATTCGCGCTACACCAACCCGACTGTGCGTGCGTTCGAAGAGCGCATCGCGGCCCTGGAAGGCGCCGAGCAGGCCGTGGCGACCGCCACCGGCATGGCGGCCATCCTGGCGGTGGTGATGAGCCTGTGCAGCGCTGGCGACCATGTACTGGTATCGCGCAGCGTGTTTGGCTCGACCATCAGCCTGTTCGAAAAGTATTTCAAGCGCTTCGGCATCGAAGTGGACTACGTGCCCCTGGCAGATCTGTCCGGTTGGGATGGGGCCATCAAGGCCAATACCAAGCTGTTGTTCGTCGAGTCGCCTTCCAACCCGCTTGCCGAGCTGGTAGATATCGCCGCGCTGGCCGAGATCGCCCACGCCAAGGGCGCGATGCTGATCGTCGACAACTGCTTCTGCACCCCGGCCTTGCAGCAGCCGTTGAAGCTGGGTGCGGACATCGTGGTGCATTCGGCGACCAAGTTCATCGACGGCCAGGGTCGTTGCATGGGCGGCGTGGTGGCTGGCCGCAGCGAGCAGATGAAAGAAGTGGTGGGCTTCCTGCGCACCGCCGGCCCGACCCTGAGCCCGTTCAACGCCTGGATCTTCCTCAAGGGCCTGGAAACCCTCAGCCTGCGCATGAAAGCCCATTGCGCCAATGCTCAGGCCCTGGCCGAGTGGCTGGAGCAGCAGGACGGTATCGAGAAAGTGCACTACGCCGGGCTCAAGAGCCATCCGCAACACGCATTGGCCCAACGCCAGCAGCGTGGTTTCGGCGCGGTAGTGAGCTTTGAAGTGAAGGGCGGCAAAGACGGCGCCTGGCGCTTTATCGATGCGACGCGCCTGATTTCCATCACTGCCAACCTGGGCGACAGCAAGACCACCATCACTCACCCGAGCACCACCTCCCACGGGCGCCTGGCGCCGCAGGAGCGTGAAGCCGCCGGTATCCGTGACAGCCTGATCCGCATCGCGGTGGGCCTGGAAGATGTCGCTGACTTGCAGGCAGACCTGGCCCGCGGGCTGGCTGCCTTGTGATCCAGTGGTCCATGGAGGCTGCAGCGGCCACTAACGGGCGCGTTGCGCTGGTAACGGGGGCGGCGCGCGGCATTGGCCTCGGTATTGCCGCGTGGCTGATCAGCGAAGGCTGGCAGGTGGTATTGACTGACCTGGACCGCGAGCGCGGTTCCAAGGTGTCCAAGGTGCTGGGCGAGAATGCCTGGTTCATCACCATGGACGTGGCCGACGAGAAGCAAGTCGCCCAGGGTGTCGCCGAGGTGCTGGGGCAGTTCGGGCGCCTGGATGCGCTGGTATGCAATGCCGCAGTGGCCGATCCGCGCAATATCACCCTGGAAAGCCTCGATCTGGCCCACTGGAATCGCGTACTGGCGGTGAACCTCAGCGGGCCGATGCTGCTGGCCAAGCATTGTGCACCTTACCTGCGCGCCCACGGCGGTGCCATCGTCAACCTGGCGTCGACCCGGGCCCGTCAATCGGAGCCGGACACCGAAGCCTATGCGGCGAGCAAGGGTGGCCTACTGGCCCTGACCCACGCCTTGGCCATGAGCCTGGGCCCGGAAGTGCGGGTCAATGCGGTTAGCCCCGGCTGGATCGATGCGCGTGATCCTGCTGCGCGCCGTGCCGAGCCGCTCACCGACGCCGATCATGCCCAGCACCCTGCGGGCAGGGTGGGCACGGTAGAGGACGTGGCGGCGATGGTAGCCTGGTTGCTGTCGCGTCAGGCCGGGTTTGTCACCGGGCAAGAGTTTGTGGTGGACGGTGGCATGAGCAAGAAGATGATTTACAGCGAGTAGGGCGGTTAGCCGTCTTGAAGTGATTTTGTCTTTTTCAGAAAAACTTCAAGCAGGCTATTGACTTAGGTCCGCTACCTGCGTAAATTTCGCGGCCTCAACGAAGCAAAGGGTGATTAGCTCAGCTGGGAGAGCATCTGCCTTACAAGCAGAGGGTCGGCGGTTCGATCCCGTCATCACCCACCACTTCTTGAGAGTCTTGCTCCAGGGCAAGACGCAACGTTAAAGGTTGCACCGACGCGCAGCGGTAGTTCAGTCGGTTAGAATACCGGCCTGTCACGCCGGGGGTCGCGGGTTCGAGTCCCGTCCGCTGCGCCATATTTTCCAGGTTCGATGTATCGGGCTTGAGATTGAACAACCCAGGTTGATCGATCAGATGTTTAAAGGTGGTTGAGGCTGTACGCTCAATCAGCCAAGCGATACGCAGCGGTAGTTCAGTCGGTTAGAATACCGGCCTGTCACGCCGGGGGTCGCGGGTTCGAGTCCCGTCCGCTGCGCCATATCTGCCTCAAGGCCCACTGAACGCCTTGAAGCACAAGAAAGCCACTGGCTGACTTGATCCGATAGCAAAGACCCTGGTCGAAAGACCGGGGTTTTTTGTGTCTGGCGTTTGTAAAACCTCACCATCGTGTTCGCAGCTGCGAACGCCAATCTCTTGAACGACGCCAATACCCCGCATTCACAGGCAAACGGCCGACAGATCGTATCGATCTTGTCGGTCGTTTTGCATTGTTGTGTCAAAAAATTTCCATGTGGTTATTTGCCGCAGGCGCAGAAACCTTTAAAGTTAACCCTTCGGTCAACTTTGCACTGTCATCATGGCCTTTTAGTTCGTCCAGAAAGGCTTCTGCAAGTCTCCAGATTCGCTGCACTTAACCATAAGGGCGGATGTATAACCGCTCAGAGGATGATCCATGTCCAACCGTGAAATAACCCGGCGCTCGTTCCTCCAGGGCGGGCTGGTGGCGGGTGTGAGCGTCACGCTCACGCCGCTCAGCACCCAGGCGCTGGCGGCCTTGATGGAAAACAGCGTCACCGTGCCCTCCGAAAAATGGCTGGGCAATAACGGCAAGGCGCGCCAGCGTAACGATGCCTTGTCGAAAGTCTGCGGCAGCAAAGTCTTCGCCCGCGACATTCGTTCCAAGGACATGCCCGGCTGGCCTGCGCAGCAAGGTCACGCCATGCTGCTCAAGACCACCAAGGCCGACCATATCTATGCGGGCTACGACCTGGCGTGGCTCGGCGCCGGCCTGCAGCCGGACCGTATTGTTACCGCTGCCGACCTGGACAACGACGGTATCGTGTTCCCGGAAGAACATGCTCCGGATCCACTGTTGCCAGAAGGCAAGGTGCCGATGTTCATCGGTCATCCGGTGGCGATCCTGATCTGGAACGATTTCGAGCGGTTCCGTCAGGCAAAAAACAAACTCAAGTTCAATGACAAGGCGATTCGTTACGGCGCCAAAGTGCCGTACTACGAAGGCGACCCTTACGGTAGCTTTCGCTATGTACGCGTTGGCGGCCCGACCTCGGCAGATGAGGATGAATTCGCCAGCCTCAAGGATTCGATCCTGTTCCCGATGCTGAAAAACCGGCGCCCAGTGTGGAATTCCCAACCAAACCTGCACGGCAACCTGACCGAGCGCGGTCTGTTCTACGCCGACCGCATGAAGAGCCAGCTCAACACACCACCGGATAACTGGCTGGTGTTCGACGAGCGCTACAAAACCCCGTCGATCGAACCGGCCGCCATGGAGCCGGATAACGGCAACGGCTGGTACGATCCAGCGACCAAGACCCTGCACTTTGTGGTGGCCACCCAGTGCCCATTGGAAGTTGCGACCGAAACCGCAAAAATGATCTCGCCTTCGCGTTTCGGCTTGGCCAACTTGAACATGCACCCCGGTTATACCGTGGGTTACGGCTCCAAAGACCACAATATTTTTGTCTACTACGCTGCCCTCGCAGCCTTGTATGGCGGCGGCGTGCCGGTGCGTCTGGCCAATGACCGTTACGAGCAGTTCCAGAGCGGCATCAAGCGTCACTCGTTCGACATCCGCTACCAGTTGGCTGTCGACAAGAACGACCACGGCTTCAAGATCTTCCTGGCTGACATGAGCGTCGACGGCGGTGGCCGGATCAACTACAGCCCATCGGTCGCCGCAGTAGGCGCCACGGCTGCGCAATCGATCTACTACATGCCGCAGAACGATCTGCAAGTCACCGCCTATCACTCGCGGGGCGTTGAAGCCGGTTCGATGCGGGGGTACGGCACCCTGCAGAGCATGGCCGCGACGGAAATGATGGTCGACGAAATCGCCGGTCGCCTCGGTGTGGATGCCATCGAGCTGCGTCGCAAGAATGCCCTGCGTTCGGGCATGAAGAACACCCAGGGCGCCATTCCTGCCGGAGCCTTGCGCCTGCACGAAATTCTCGACAAGGCCGCTGTGCACGACGTGTGGAAGAACCGTGACGCGATCAAGAAACAACGCGAAGCCGCTGACCCGGATAACTGGTACGGCGTCGGTTTCGCCATCTGCCAGAAAGACTTCGGCACCGGTTCCGAAGCGCCGATGGCCAGTATCGAATTCAACGCAGACGGTCGCATCAGCCTGCGCCACATCGGTATCGAAATCGGCACCGGCATGTCTACCTCGCAGTCGCTGGTGGTCGCTGATTTCCTCGGCAGCCCGGCACACGAGGTGAAGACCGGCGAAACCGAATGGAAGGAGATGCAGCTGATCACCAGCGGCAACCCTTACATCATGAGTCAGGCCGAGCAGGACAACCTGCTGCGCAACCCGCGGTGGGTTGGCAAGCTCGCTTCGGCGTCTTCGGCCACCAACTCGGCGTATTACTTCAGCCACGCCACCCGTGAAGCGGCACGCGTGCTTTTCAACCATGGTTTGTGGCCGGCGGCGCTGGAGATCTGGCGTCAGGGTCCGTTCGGCGGCCAGGCCAACCCTTATGTGGTACGTCGTGAAGATGCGCATTGGGTCGACGGCAAGCTCACCGCCAACGGCATGCAGCCGTTGAGCTTTGAAGCGCTGGCCAAGCGCGCCCACGAGCGTGGCCTGGTCACCGCTGCCACTGTCCACGGGTTCAACCGCTGGAGCTGGGCAGAGGCTGAATACAGCATCGACGGCGTGCGCGAGCGTCTGCCCCTCGACGGTCTGGCGGTGAAGTACGGCGACGGTGCACCGAAAGCCAAGCAAGCGCTGATGAGCACCGCCGGTTTCCACCTGTTGGACCGCCAGAACATCAGCTACCCCGCGACGCAGTTGAACAACGCTGCCGTGACTTACTACAGCCCGGTGGCCACATTGGTCGAGTTGAAGGTCAACAAGAGCTCGGCGCAGGTCGATGTGCTCAATCACCATTCGTGGATCGAGTGCGGCCGTGTGCTGGTAGAGGAATTGGTTAAAGGCCAGCTCGAAGGTGGTGTCGCCATGGGTATCGGTCACGCGTTGATGGAGGAGATGCCGCTGTACGAAGGCGGGCCGGGGGAGGGCGACTGGAACTTCAACCGTTACCGTCTGCCGATGGCGCGTCACGTAGCCGTGTGGAAGCAAACGTCGGAGATTCTGCCGGCGCTATCGCCAAGCGACCCGTCCAAGGGGATCGCTGAAGTGGTGATGATCCCGATCGTCGGGGCCATCGGTAATGCCGTGGCGCATGCCATCGGTAAACGTGTTCGCGACCTGCCAATCACGGCTGCGCGCATCAAGGAGGCCCTCAATGGCTGACCGTCCGCTTCAACTGACCCTCAATGGTCAATCCGTCGGCCCGGTGGACATCCCTGATGACCTGCCGATGATCGATTACCTGCACGAATACAAAAACCTCACCGGCTCGCGTCTAGGCTGCGGCCAGGGTATTTGCCACGCTTGCGTGGTGATCGTCGACAACCCGGACGGCACCAGCGAAGAAGTGCGTACTTGTATCACTGGCGCGCATTACTTCGAAGGCAAGAAAGTGCGCACCATCGAATCCCACGCCAAGCGCGACGAGTCGGGGCAGGTCACAGAGCTGAATCCGATCCAGCAGCGCTTCGTCGATGAGTTCGCGTTCCAGTGCAGCTACTGCGCGCCGGGTTTCGTCAACGCGGCAACGGTGCTGGTGGAAAAGCTGCAACGCCAGCCGATTGTGCAAAGCCAGCTGGAGCAGGTTATCGAAGACAGCCTGGGCCATCACATCTGCCGGTGCACCGGGTACGTGCGTTACTACAACGCCACCCGCAACGTGCTGAACGATCTCGGCCTGGTCAAGGAGGGTTAGACATGAAGCTATTTCTGACCCGCCTGACCCTGGCGGTCGGCCTGGCTGCGCCGGTGTTGTTTGCCCATGCCGATGATCAGGTCAAGCGCGGTGAATACCTCGCCCGCGCAGCTGACTGCATGGCGTGCCACACGGCACCGGGCGGCGCGCCATTTGCGGGCGGCCTGCCGATCGTCTCGCCGTTCGGCACGATCTATGGCACCAATATCACACCGAGCAAAGAGCACGGCATCGGTTTGTACAGCGATGAGGAGTTCTTTGTGGCGCTGACCGAAGGCAAGCGTCGCGACGGTGCGCATTTGTATCCGGCGATGCCATACACCTCGTACCACCTGATGCCCCGTGAGGATTCGGACGCGATTCATGCGTACCTGAAAACTATCGAGCCTATCGAGCGCGCAGCGCCAGAGACCCGCCTGAGCTTTCCGTTCAACGTGCGCCTGGGCCTGATCGGATGGAACCTGCTGTACGGCAAAGCCCTGGAACTGGAGCCAGCCGAAGGCAAGAGCGACGCCTGGAAACGCGGCCAGTACATGGTCGAGGTACTCGGTCATTGCGGCGAATGCCACACACCTCGCGGCCTGCCGGGTGCGATGCAATTGGACAAGCGCCTGACTGGCGGCATTCTCAATGGTTATCTGGCGCCGAGCCTGCTCGCCACTGACCTGGCGGCTCGCGGCTGGAATGAGCAGGACCTGGCCACATTCCTCAAGCACGGCATGAGTGCCCAAGGCACGATGTTCAACGAGATGTTCCCGGTGTTCCATAACAGCACCCAGGGCTTGAGCGATCTGGATCTGGCCGCGATGGCGACGTTCCTGCTGGGCGATAAACCGCCGGCAGCCAAAGCGCTGGTCGAAGTGCCGATGGATAAACTCAGCCCGAGCGCTCAGCGCGGTCGTCAGGAATACCTGAACGTCTGCGCCGGTTGCCATGCTGCGGGTGGTGAAGGCAAACCCCACATCGCGGTGGCCATGCGCGGCAACACCACGCTGCGTCTGGAAGACCCGCGCAACCTGCTGCGGGTGATCGAGGACGGTATCGGCGAGCAGAAGTTTTCCGGCTTCGAGCACATGCAACCGATGCCGGGGTTCGCCGGGAAGCTCAGTGCGCAACAGCTCACCGATCTGCTCAACTACCTGCGTCAGGGTTGGGGCGGCCAATCGGCTGAGCTGGCCGTCAGCGATGTGCAGAAGCTGCAAGCCCAGGCGCCGTCCGTCGAACACAAGGCGCATTGACGGCAGTGTAGAAAGCGCTCAACCCGTGTGGGAGCGAGCAAGTCGCTCTCACACGGGATGTGTGGCTACATTCCGAACTTATCACGCAGCCCGTAATACCAAGCCCCCAGCGCCGCAAATGGCGTGCGCAACAGCTGCCCACCCGGGAACGGGTAGTGCGGCAGGTCGGCAAACGCATCAAAACGCTCTGCCTGACCTCTTAGCGCTTCTGCCAGCACTTTGCCTGCCAGGTGCGTGTACGTCACGCCATGGCCGCTGCAACCCTGTGAGTAGTAGATGTTGTCGCCAAGACGGCCGACCTGCGGCAGTCGCGACAGCGTCAGCAGGAAGTTGCCGGTCCAGGCGTAATCGATCTTCACATCCTTCAACTGCGGGAACGCCTTGAGCATTTTCGGCCGGATGATTGCTTCGATATTCGCCGGGTCCCTGGCGCCATACACCACGCCGCCGCCGAAGATCAGGCGCTTGTCGCTGGTGAGGCGGTAGTAGTCGAGCAGGTAGTTGCAGTCCTCGACACAGTAGTCCTGCGGCAACAAGGTCTTGGCCAGTTCGTCGCCCAGTGGTGCGGTGGTGATCACCTGCGTGCCACACGGCATCGATTTGGCCGCCAGCTCCGGCACCAGGTTCCCCAGGTAGGCGTTGCCTGCGACGATGATGAATTTGGCCCTGACCCTGCCTTCGGCGGTGTGCACCACGGGGTTGGCACTGCGCTCGATGCGCACCGCACCCGATTGCTCATAGATCGTACCGCCCAGGGACTCAACCGCGGCCGCTTCGCCGAGCGCCAGGTTGAGCGGGTGGATGTGCCCGCCGCTCATATCCAGCAAGCCGCCGACATAGTTGTCACAGGCCACCACCTCGCGAATACGGCGTTCGTCCAGCAACTCCAGTTGCGTATGGCCGTATCGTTCCCACAGGCGCTTCTGCGACTCCAGGTGGCCCATGTGCTTACTGTTAAGTGCGGCGAACACACCGCCGTCCTTCAAGTCGCACTGGATCTGGTACTTGGCCACGCGCTCGCGAATGATCTTGCCGCCTTCAAAGGCCATCTGCCCGAGCAGTTGCGCTTGCTTGGGGCCGACACTGCGCTCGATCACGTCGATATCGCGGCTGTAGCTGTTGACGATCTGCCCGCCATTACGGCCCGAGGCACCAAAGCCGACCTTGGCCGCTTCCAGGACGGTCACGCGAAAGCCGTTCTCCAGCAGGAACAGCGCGCTGGAAAGCCCGGTATAGCCGGCACCAATCACGCACACATCGGTTTCGACTTCACCTTGCAGTGTTGGGCGAGGTGGAACTGCATTGGCGGAAGCGGCGTAATACGACTGGGGGTATGGGGTGTTCGCCATCCTGGAACCTCTGTTTTATATTTTTTACGAGTGCGGCGATCCTACCTGAGTTGAAAATTGCCTGCCAGCCACCGAAAAATCACAGACGTGCCCGGCGCAAATAAAAAATTCGCATATTCATAGGCTTAGCTGCAAAAAAGATGTTGACACCCCTCCGGAATTCCGTAGAATGCCGCCTCACAGCAGGCACGTAGCTCAGTTGGTTAGAGCACCACCTTGACATGGTGGGGGTCGTTGGTTCGAGTCCAATCGCGCCTACCAAACAAAATCCGCTCTGCTGGGCGGTCTAGAAGGGCTCACCGAAAGGTGGGCCCTTTTTTGTTGTCTGAAATTTGGGCAATGGACACCCTCAGACGCCTCGCGGCGTACTTTCAGGTTTGAAGGGTGGGTCAGCAGAACAGCGTAGCCACCGACAGCAGGCAAATTATCTGGACGAACACCTGGCAGCGTATCTCGCCAAACGTGGTCGCCATATTACTCATTTGTCCGGCATACATAGCGCGAGCCCTCATTGTCGGCATAACACCGTGAACGAACTTCAGATACACACAGCTGCATCGTGGAGTATAGATCTTGTTTGGGAATTCATATGGCTGAACCGATGGTGAGTGCCTCCTCGGTTCACCTACGCGACTTTTCCCGATAAGCCTGGGTTGAATCCGTCCCATGGCGCCCGATTGCGTGGTGCCATCCCCCACAAAAATTATTGGTTTGCAGCAACAATTTTTCTTGTTGGACACCCCCCGCCCCCAGGCAGCAAAGTTGCCGCCACTGACGCTCGACCTTCCGGGTCAACAATAAAAAAACCGAGCCGACTGCACGCCAATTCATGCTGTGAGCCCTTTGCCCACATCCTGCTGTAATGGCGCCGCAGCGCGCACTAAAGGACCTCTCCGCCATGCAAACAGTAGTGAACTTATGGCCGTTGATCGGCGTACTTGTCATCGTGGTCGGCTTTGTATTGCGCTTCAATCCGCTGTTGGTGGTCACCGCGGCCGCCATCGCTACCGGGTTCGCCGCCCAGTTTCCGCTGGAAAAAATTCTCGCCACAATGGGCGATGGCTTCCTCCAGACCCGTGCCCTGCAATTGATTCTATTACTGCCGCTGGCGGTGATCGGCCTGTTGGAGCGCCATGGCCTGCGCCTGCATGCGCAGAACTGGATCGCCCGCTTCGAGCGCGCCACGGTTGGGCGTTTGCTGATCATGTATCTGTTTGTGCGTGAATCCACGGCCGCCATGGGGCTGACCAGCCTGGGTGGGCATCCGCAAATGGTGCGCCCGCTGTTGGCGCCGATGGCCGAAGGCGCGGCGGAAAAACGCTACGGCAAGCTGCCGGACAAGCTGCGCCACAAGGTATTGGCCATGTGCGCGGCCACCGACAACGTCGGGCTGTTTTTTGGGGAAGATATTTTTGTCGCCTTCGGTGCGATTGCGTTGATGCATACCTTCCTGTTGGGTTCGGGCATTGATGTGGAGCCGTTGCACATTGCGGTATGGGGCATTCCCACGGCGATCTGTGCCTTCATCATTCACGCTATCCGCCTGCATCGCTTTGATCGACGCCTGACCCGAGAGATGAGCCCGGCCACCGCCCCGGTGGAGGCTGCGCAATGATCATTTCCATTCAATACCTGTACTGGCTGGCCGGTGTGCTGTTGCTGATCACCGCGGGCATGATCCTGCTCGATCGTTCCCATCCCAAGCGCTGGTCCAGCGCGCTGTTCTGGCTGTTGTTCGCCATACCCTTCCTGGTGGGGGAGCGCCTGCCTTCGGTGGTGATCGGGGTCGGTGTGGTGGTGATGGCATTGATCGCAGGCCTGGGCGGTGTGGGTCGTGGCCAGCACGCCGAATTGCACGACAAGGCGTCCCGCGCCAGTGCCGGGCGCCTGGGCCACAAGTTGTTTATCCCGGCGTTGGCGATCCCGCTGACCACGGTGATTGGCTCGGTATTGCTCAAGCACACTGAAATCGGCGGTGTACCGCTGCTGGACCCGAAGAACACCACCTTTGTGTCCCTCGGCATCGGCTGCCTGATTGCCTTGGGCCTGGCCTGCTGGCTGACCCGCGATACGCCGGTACAAGCCTTGCGCGAATCGCGCCGCCTGACCGAGGCCCTGGGCTGGGCGATGGTGCTGCCGCAGATGCTGGCGATGCTCGGCTTGCTGTTCAATGAAGCCGGGGTGGGCACCGCTGTCGCCCACGTCACCACCACTTATATCAACCTGGATTACAAGTTGGTGGCGGTGATGGTGTATGTGCTGGGCATGGCCTTGTTTACCGTGATCATGGGTAATGGGTTCGCGGCGTTCCCGGTAATGACAGGTGGCGTCGGCGTGCCGGTACTGGTGGGGATTTATGGCGGCAACCCTGCGGTGATGGCGGCGATCGGCATGTTTTCCGGCTACTGCGGTACGCTGATGACGCCGATGGCGGCCAACTTCAACATCGTACCGGCAGCCTTATTGGAGCTGCCTGATAAAAACGCGGTGATCAAGGCCCAGATACCCACGGCGCTGATGATGCTGGTGGTCAATATCGTGCTGCTTTATCTGTTGATGTGAGGCTCAAATGCAAACGGTGCTGCTGACGGGCTTCGAGCCCTTTGATAACGACTTGGTGAACCCCTCCTGGGAGGCGGCGCGACAGCTCGATGGCGTGCAAGTGGCCGAGGGTGTGCAAATTGTCGCGCGTTGCTTGCCGTGCGCATTTGCCACCGCAGGCGCGTACCTGGCCCAACTGATAAACGAGTTGAGCCCGGCGATGGTGATTGCTACCGGCCTGGCACCTGGGCGCAGCGAGATGTCCATCGAGCGGGTGGCGATCAATATCAACGACGCGCGCATCCCCGACAACCTCGGGCAACAACCGATTGATACGGCGGTGGTGGTCGATGGCCCGGCTGCGTACTTCTCGACGTTGCCGATCAAGGCCATGGTCAAGGCGCTGCGCGAGGCGGGCGTTGCAGCAGCGGTTTCGCAAACGGCGGGGACCTTCGTGTGCAACCAGGTGTTTTATCTTTTGCAGCATCGGCTGGCCGGCACCGGGGTGCGCAGTGGGTTTGTCCATGTGCCGAGCTTGCCGCCAGCGGGCCAGCCTTCCCTGGTTGAAGGCTTGCGGCTGGCGGTCTCTACGGCTTGGTTCATCCAGGCCGATGTGGTGGAAACAGGTGGGCAGGTGAGCTGACGGCTGGGCTGCGCATATAGGTGGGGCAACTTCGGCTATAGTTCACAAGCGTATCCACCTTGGAAAACCATCATGATCAAGTGCCCGAAGTTCGTGTCTATCGCGTTGTCCCTCGCGCTGTTTGCGGGTAGCGGTCTCGCCCTGGCTGATCCCGGTAATGGCAAGGGCCAAGGTAATAACCAGGGGGGGCAGGGTCAGGGTAATAACAAGGCTAATAACCCGGGAGGGAAGGGGCAGGGCAATAACAAAGGCAATAACCCGGTAGGACAGGGCTATGACAAACCCGGAGGCAAGGGCGCGTCGGGTGGTCATGGCCCCAGCGTTGATCGAGGGAGCGTACTGAATGTGTTGGGCGGCTATCGCGATTACTGGAGCCCGGGGCCCGCATTGCCGCCAGGTATCCAGAAGAACCTGGCGCGTGGCAAGCCGCTGCCACCCGGTATCGCCAAGAAGCTCGACGGCCGCCTGTTGGGACGGTTGCCCCATTACGATGGTTATGAATGGCAGCAAGCGGGAACCGACTTGATCTTGGTGGCCATTGCCACCGGTATCATCTACGAGGTGCTGAACGGGGCCTTGGATTGAGTGGGCGAGCTGTCACGCGTTGCGCTTTGGAAAAAACAATTCAAAGCACGTCACGCCGCCCTCACTGGTAACCCCATAGCGGCCGTTATGCAACTGCATGATGGTCGCCACAATTGACAGTCCCAGCCCGTTGGACTGGGACGAACATTCGCGGGATTCATCTACCCGGTAAAAGCGTTCGAACAACCTGGGCAAATGCTCGGCGGCAATGGTTTGGCCGTAGTTGCTGACCCTCAGGCGGATGCCTTCGGTCGTCGGGATTGCCTGGATATTCAGTTCGGTGTTCGGCGCGCCATACTTGATGGCATTGGCACACAGATTCGCCAGGGCCCGGCGCAGTAGCATCGGTTCAGCCCAGATCACACCTTCGCCCAAGCCGACGATGTGCATGCCCACATCACCGGCCAGCCCCTCGAAATAATCTCCGATGCGTTCCACTTCTTCCGCTGCGTCCAGCTCCTGGCGCTGGCGCAAGGCGCTGGCAGGGTCGGTACGGGCCAGGAACAACATGTTATCGAGCATCCGCGCCAGGCGTTCGAGCTCTTCGACGTTGGAAGCCAGCAGTTGTTGGTAACTCTCCATGCTGCGGCTCTGTTGCAGGGCGACCTGGGTTTCACCGAGCAAGTTGTTGATGGGGGTACGCAACTCGTGGGCCATATCGGTGGAGACCTGGCCCAGCTGGATAAAACCTTTGGCCAGCCGTTCAAGCATGGTGTTGAAGGAATCAATCATCGGCAGCAGTTCTTTGGGAGCGCCGTGGCTGTCGAGGCGTTCGGCCAGGTTACTGACGCCGATGCCCTGTGCATGGCTGGCCAGACGCCGCAACGGCAGCAGCCCACGGTGTACCAGCACATAACCGACCAAGGCGAGGATCACCGCTGCGATGCTGGCCAGGATGAACACGTTCAAGCGATAACGCGCGAGCATGGCCGTGCGTTCGGCCATCAGGCGCCCGACGGTGACTTGCAGGTTGCCCAGGTCACCAGTGTCGATGGACGCCGCTACGGTGGCGAACGGCACGCCGTTCACATCGAGGAAATGGTGCACATCGGCAAGCCCGAGCGCATGGTCTTTCGTCACGGGCGACACCGGGGGAATCTGGATGTTGCCAGGGTTCACCAGCAATAACGCTTGCTGCCCGGGTGCGGCGATGCTCAATACCGACTCACTGTTGCCCAGCATGTTCTGGAACAGCTCCGGCTTGGATTTGATCAGCTCCAGGGTGTTGCCGTCATTAAGCAGGTTGCGCAGTTGGTTGGCGCGCGAGATCAGCGCGGCGTCGTCACGCTTGATCAGTTCACGCTCCAGCTCGCGGTACAACGTCACGCCCAGGGTTGCCAGCAAGGCGAAGGCGAGCAAGGCGAAGATCAGCGCCAGGCGCAGGGTCAGGGAGTAGTGGCGATGACGGTTCATGGCTGGGTATCGAAGCGGTAGCCAATGCCCCGCACGCTGTGGATCAGCTTGAGCTGGAACGGGTCGTCGATTTTCAGGCGCAGGCGTCTGACGGCCACATCCACTACGTTGGTGTCGCTGTCGAAGTTCATGTCCCATACCCGCGAGGCGATCAACGAGCGGGACAGCACCTGGCCCTGGTGCGTGGCGAACAGGTGCAGCAGGGCGAATTCCTTGTTGGTCAGGGTGATGCGCGTGCCGGCACGGGTGACACGGCGCTTGAGCACGTCAATGTGCAGGTCGGCGATGTGCAGCTGTTCTTCCTCGCGGCTGGGGCCGCGGCGGTTGAGGGTACGCAGGCGTGCGACCAGCTCGGCGAAGGAGAAGGGCTTGATCAGGTAGTCGTCGGCACCCAGCTCCAGGCCTTTGATGCGGTCGGCGATATCATCCCGGGCGGTGAGGAACAGCACCGGCGTATCGGCTTCTTTACGCAGGCGGCGCAGCACTTCCCAGCCGTCCATCTTCGGCATCATCACGTCCAGCACAATCACGTCGAAGGGCGTCTCCAGGGCCTGGTGCAAACCATCCACGCCATCGCGGGCCAGGCTTACAGAGTGGCCCAGCTCCTGCAGGCCGTTGAGCAGGTAATTGCCGGCCTTGGGTTCGTCTTCGACTACGAGGATGTTCATGGCAGATGCCCCTGCTTCAATAAGTGGCGCAAGTGTAGCCCGATCAATTGTCACTGGCGCAACCGATGGCCTGGACCTGGTAATCCAGCACGTGTTCGCGTCCCTGGTGATCCAGGTAACGCAATTGCGCCGGTACGACCCCGCACTGGCCGTAGGTGTCGGTACTCGACACTACCTTGGCGACATCCAGGTGCACGAAGAAGCCGGTCTTGTCATGGATAACGCTAGAGGCTGGGGCCGTATCGGCAGCGAACGCGGAACCGGCGGCGAGCAGAGCGGAAAAACCGAGGGTAAACAGTTTCATGGTGGCATCTCTCGTTACGGATTGGCTGCCGCAGTGGCAGTGAGTCCACGGTAACCAGGTGACCCCAACAGCTAACCAACAGGATCATGACAAGTTCGTCATTGTTGGCTCGACACGAGCGCCCAGGCGCTCTGAGGATCGGGCCGTAGATGGCTCGGCGTTTACAAGCGTGGAGGTGATCCGTAGATTGCACGGGTCTCGCTCATGAGGAAGCCGCGTAGTGTCCATCCCGAATCCAGCTGTGTTTACCCGGCGCTATCGCGCCTTCCTGTTCGACATGGACGGGACCCTGCTTAACTCCATAGCCGCAGCCGAGCGGGTATGGAGCATCTGGGCCGAACGTCACGGCTTGGACGTGAAGGCTTTCCTGACCACCATTCATGGCGCCCGTGCGATTGATACGATCACTCGCCAGGCGTTGCCGGGTGTCGATCCCGAGGTGGAAGCCCGGTGGATCACCGAGGCTGAGTTGAACGATGTCGACGGTGTCGTGGCGATTCCCGGTGCGGTGGAGTTTTTGAAATGCTTGCCCATCGATCAATGGGCGCTGGTCACCTCTGCTCCTAAAGCGTTGGCAATGCGCCGACTGCAAGCGGCGGGCATTCCGGTGCCGGCGGTGTTAGTGACGGCCGAAGATGTGGCGAGCGGCAAGCCGGATCCGGCCTGTTATGTGCTGGGTGCCCAGCGCCTGGGCGTGCCGGTGCAAGACTGCCTGGTATTCGAGGACGCCACGGTGGGCATCCGGGCGGGGGAGGCGGCGGGGGCGGATATCATGGTCGTGACCTCTGCGCACCTGACGCCGATGGTGACTGAGCATGCTTGTATCGAGGGATACAACGGGTTGCGGGCGCTACGCGACGATGATGGCTTGCTTTGCGTTCATCCGTTGACGTCTTGATGCACAGAAGGCCGAGCCTTTACCGGGCTCGGCCTCCTGTGCAGGCGACTGCTTGCAACCGGCTGCTTTTCATTCCCTGACGCGACAGCACCATTTCCCTGAGTATCTCTGTTGCGAGCCGGTTGATGGCTTCAGTGCCGTGATAATGCGCCCGCACGATTCCGGTAACCGCAAAATGATCGGTTTCCGGGCCGCTGAGAACGGCTGACAGGGTACCGTCGGCATGCAGGGTGCACTCAACCGTGTAGCTGGGCAGGCGGTCTGCCAAGGCCTTTTCGATTTGGGATTTGCTGAGCGTGTCCATCTGGTCCTGCACCTTTGACTGACTGTGCATGCCCAAGCATAGGTCTTGTTGCTCAACTGTAAATACCGGCGATCCGATAGCATGCAACGGTATCAGCGCAGGGTTTGCTGGTGGGCACGATGAGCTGCGCGTTGGCACAACTTGCGCAAAATAACCTTTTGGAGGGGTTTGAGGCAGAACACCAGCAAGTAGCCACACAGCAGAAGTGTCAAGTCCAGCCAGGCGTGGTCATCGGGAAAGGCCCGTTCAGCTTCCACTCTCAGCCCATACCCGAGCGCCAGGAAAACCAAGCCTATCAGCAGGGCGATCATCCAGGATCGGGTAACAAGTGGGGGCGTCGCGACTGGCCTCATCGACGTGCTCCTGAATGCACTCGGATGGCAGGAAAAAGCGTCACAAATTGGGCTGCGAATAGTTCGACAAGTTCCAGATACCCTGACAGTTTCATCTTGCAGCGAAGGGCCATGCTCAAGGTGCGCTGGCCACGCCGGAAAGCGCGATCAGGCTAATTGGGTTTTCGCCAGCCGTTACAATGAACGAAAAGGCTGGCTACTGAGGCGTTTCAAGGCGTCTGGTTTTTGTCGGGTGCAGTCAGGCCAGCCTGGATGCGCTGGTAAATCTCCTCGCGATGCACGGCAACATCCTTGGGGGCGTTGATGCCGATTCGTACTTGCTGGCCGCTAACGCCCAGGATGGTGATCGTAATGTCATCACCGATGTTTATGCTTTCACCGACTTTGCGGGTGAGTATAAGCATGGACTTCTCCTTGATTACTTTTAAGGACACATGTTTCAGACAGGGCAGGTGTCGGATGTGTGTAGCTTACTGCGAAGCGCTTCCCTGTGACTGCCTCTTTTAGGACGCATAGAGGCGACATTAATTCCCATGGCGGCATCATACAGGTCGCGATACATCATTCGCATTGTTTAAGCCAACGTTTATGACGGCCAGAATAGACAGTGAATGGTAAAGTCGCCTCTTTGATCCTCAAAGGAGCAGGGCAGTGCGTAAAGTAGCGATGGCAATTGTGGTGTTGGCGTTGGCCGGATGCGGTGAAGGTAAATCGGTCGATGCCCCCAAGGCCAAGCCTGCCGTGACCGAAAGCCTGCCGCAAACCGGTGCGATTGCCGCTCAGGAATGGGATCTATGGGTCGGCCCGCCGGACCACAAGCTGCAGGCGATCACTGACCTGACCGCCTGGTTGCTGGAGCATGGTTTCAGTTTTTACATCGTGAAGGTCGATGGCAAGGATGAAGTGCGGCTGGGCCCGTTCGCCACCAAAGCGGAGGCAGAAGCCAGGCAGGCGTTGCTTAACGAAAAGATGGCGAGGGCCAAGAAAACCGATACGGTGTCGGAGATCATCGAACACAAGGTCGCGCAGTAAGGGCCTGAGTGGGCGGCAGCCCCGCCCACATTCAGCCGCAGGCCTTAAGGTTCACCGGGCCGACAAACTCGTTGCCTCGTCCCATCACACAGGCCACGGTCTGGTTGCGCTGGCGCTCCCAGGTCTGCACCGGATAGGTCTTGTTCCAGGCTTCATACAGTTGCCGGTCCTGTTTCGACAGGCGCAGACCGTACTGCTTGCTCATGTAAAAATACGTGCGGGCAATCATTCCACGAATGGACGGGCGCGGCATGACCTTCTTGGCCTTGAAATCCACCTGGGTCAGGCATGAGCCGTACTGCCCGCTTTGTATCGGCAGCCAGCCAAAGCTGAAGTTGTTACGGTCGCCATTCACTTCGCCGATGCTCGGCACCAGGTTGTGCAGGTCAGCTTCGGCGCGTTTGAACACCTCGTCATGGCGCGTGCAGTTTTTTCGCCCGCCACTTTGCCAACATTGGCGCTGATGCCCGATTTGCCAGGCAGGCACGATGTGTTCCCACTCGATGCGCGCAGCGCGGTTGGCGTTTTTGCGTGGGATGTAGCCACAGGCCTTCAGGTCCACACGATTACCCGTGTACTTACACCCGCAGTAGAACTCGGTGGATTGCGGGGCGTAGAGCTTCCAGGCAATTTTCTTGGCTTCGCTGAAGGTTCGAGGTGCTTGGGCGTGGGCGGTGATGGTAAAAAACAGACAGCACAGGGCAATAAAGCGGGCACTCATTCAATCAATCTTCCTTCGGCACAACCCAGAAAATCTGCACGCCGCCGTCATCCCGATAGGCCAGGGTGACATTGTCGTTTTCAGCAATTTCTTCCAGAAGACGCTGCCACTCGTCTTCCGGCTCATCGGGTAAACGGAAGATCAAGGCTGCCTTGGCTTTCTGCGCGTTGGTCGAATTGATGATTTTTTGCACGCGAATGGCCAGGCGCTGGTAGGCGTCAGGCGATGCGGGTACTGCGGACGAGGGCTTTGCCACGGAGCATTCCTTAATAGGCTGTACGCACATACAGTATTTAAATGTAGGCGATTTCGCAACTGCTTAAATTTCAAGAAGTTGGTCTGACAGCGATTAAGGGAGTTTGTTGAGAGGTGGGACAAAGGAACTGTAGGAGCGAGCTTGCTCGCAAAAACGTGATAGCGCCGCAATAAGTCAGGCTTTGCGCGTTATCGTTAGCGTTCTTCGCGAGCAAGCTCGCTCCTACAGGTAGATCACCAGGAATCAGTATTCCCAGAACATCCGTTGCAGTTCCTTGCTGTCCTGGGTCTTGGTCAGGGCGACCATTGCCAGGATGCGGGCTTTCTGCGGGTTCAGGTCATGGGCAGCAACCCAGTCATATTTGTCGTCTGGTTGTTCCGCGTTACGCAGGACGAAACCGCCGGCATTCACATGGGAAGAGCGAATGATCTGCACGCCT
Organism: Pseudomonas sp. FBCC-B545; assembly: GCF_059134095.1. Classification (NCBI taxonomy): domain Bacteria; kingdom Pseudomonadati; phylum Pseudomonadota; class Gammaproteobacteria; order Pseudomonadales; family Pseudomonadaceae; genus Pseudomonas; species Pseudomonas sp. FBCC-B545. The sequence continues at coordinate 2,166,129 of NZ_CP101441.1, forward strand.
TGCTTGCGCAGTTCCTGCAGGGCAGGGACCACCTTGGAGGATACCGAGCCATTGCCGGTACCGGCATGGATGATGGCCTTGGCGCCAGCCTGGGCCAGTGCCTTGACGGCGGTGTCGCTCACGTTGCCATAACCGTAGGCAATTTCGACATCGGGCAGGCTCTTGATGGTCTTGATATCGAATTCGGAATCCATGGTGTGACGCTTGGCCGGCAGGCGGAACCAGTAGGATTTGCCTTCAACAACCATGCCCAGCGGACCCCACGGGCTCTTGAATGCCTCGGTCTTGATGTTGATCATCTTGCTCACGTCGCGACCCGATTGGATCTCGTCGTTCATGGTGACCAGTACGCCTTTGCCCCGTGCATCCTTGCTGCCGGCGACGGCAACCGCGTTGTACAGGTTGAGCATGCCGTCCGCCGACATGGCGGTGCCTGGGCGCATGGAGCCGACCACCACGATAGGCTTGTCGGTTTTCTCCACCAGGTTCAGGAAGTAGGCGGTTTCTTCAAGGGTGTCGGTGCCGTGGGTGATCACGATACCATCCACGTCCTTGCTGTCGGCCAGTTCGGCGACGCGACGGCCCAGTTGCAGCAGGTTTTCGTTGTTGATGCTTTCCGAGGCAATTTGCATCACCTGCTCGCCGCGTACATTGGCGATCTGGCCAAGCTCAGGAACGCCGGCAATCAGTTGTTCGATGCCGACCTTGGCGGCCTGGTAGGTAGCGCTATTGGCGGCACTGGCGCCAGCGCCGGCGATGGTGCCGCCTGTGGCCAGGATGACCACGTTGGACAATTTAGTCTTGGTTTCAACTTCTTTTGCCTGGGCGGCAAGGGGGAACAGCAGCAGGAGCGCGAGGGCGCCCGGGACAAAGTTCTTCAGTGCAGATGTCATTATTTTTCTCTCTGGTTTTTGATGAGTGCTGTAGCAGGTTCATCTAGAACACCCGGGCGGTTCTGAGCGCCGCAGGGTGCTGGGAAAGAGCAGGATTCGTACCAGACTGATGGTGCCTGCTGCTTTAATTTAACGTTTTGATTTAGAACAAATTTTGTCGGCATTTAAGATTGCTGGCGCGACGCTTCGTCCGGCTTTCCGAACGATGCAGGGCTGTGGTGTTCGGTTGTCCGAAAGCTGTATGGATTATCTTGGCAACTCGCACGGCTTCGGCAGGCATCATCTGTCGTTTCAGGGGTTATGCGGTAAAGGGCTTTGCTTAAACGTATCAGTGGCTCCGGTGAAGTCGCCAGTGCTGGAGAGCTGGATGAAAGGCTTGTTTTCTACCGTTGACAAATCCCGACAAGGTTCTCATAGTTTGTTAACGCAAACGTTTGCGAGATGTTTCACGGCACACTCCTCGAGTACCGTGACAGCTCGTATCGGCCACCCAGGTGGGAGGCTACCGAAGGGTCTTCGGTGCAAGCGTTGCTCACAATAATCATAAGATCGGAGTGAACCCATGAAGCTGCCATTTGCTGGACGTCTTCTTGCTGTCGCTGTGCTTGCTGCCGCATCCGCCGCTTTACCTCTCTCCTCTGCATTTGCTGAAGACGCCGCCGCCAAACCCAAGGTCGGCCTGGTGATGAAATCCCTTGCCAATGAATTCTTCGTCACGATGCAAGAGGGTGCGAAGGCTTATCAGAAAGATCACGCCGCCGATTTCGACATGATTACCAACGGTATCAAGAACGAAACCGACACCAGCGCACAGATTGCCATCGTCAATGAAATGATCAATTCCAAGGTCAATGCCATTGTGATCGCGCCCGCCGATTCCAAAGCGCTGGCCAACGTGCTGAAAAAAGCCTCTGACGCTGGCATCAAGGTCGTCAACATCGACAACCGCCTTGACCCTGACGTACTCAAAAGCAAAAACCTCGATATTCCTTTCGTAGGCCCGGACAACCGCAAAGGCTCCAAGCTGGTGGGCGACTACCTGGCCAAGCAGCTCTCTGCGGGTGACAAGGTTGGCATCATCGAAGGCGTACCGACCACCACCAACGCCCAGCAGCGTACCGCAGGCTACAAGGATGCGATGGACGCCGCAGGCATGAAGATCGTTTCCACCCAATCCGGTAATTGGGAAATCGACCAGGGCCAGAAAGTTGCGTCGGCGATGCTGAGCGAACACCCCGACCTCAAGGCCCTGTTGGCCGGTAACGACAACATGGCCCTGGGCGCTGTTTCTGCCGTACGTGCCGCGGGCAAGGCCGGCAAGGTGCTGGTCGTAGGCTACGACAACATTGAAGCCATCAAGCCGATGCTGCAGGACGGGCGTGTGCTCGCGACTGCCGACCAGGCCGCCGCCCAGCAAGCGGTGTTCGGTATCCAGAACGCGCTGAAGCTGGTCAAGGGTGAAAAGGTCGATGCCAAAGATGGCGTGATCGAAACCCCGGTCGAACTCGTCCTCAAGAAGTAATCCTGGCAGTACCCAACAGCGCTCGCTCGTCCTGAGCGGGCGCCTGGAGATTTTCCTATGTCATCTTCCGCCCCGAACGCTGTCCTCTCGGTCAGCGGTATCGGTAAGACCTATGCCCAGCCGGTTCTGTCCGACATCACCCTGACGCTCAATCGCGGGGAAGTGCTGGCGCTGACCGGTGAGAACGGCGCAGGCAAAAGTACCTTGTCGAAGATCATTGGCGGCCTGGTCACGCCGACCACCGGGCACATGCAGTTCAATGGCCAGGATTACCTTCCTGGCAGTCGCACCCAGGCCGAAGCGCTGGGCGTACGCATGGTCATGCAGGAACTCAACCTGCTGCCGACGCTGACGGTGGCTGAAAACCTGTTCCTGGATAATCTGCCGAGCAGCTGTGGCTGGATCAGCCGCAAACAACTGCGCAAGGCTGCGATCGAAGCCATGGCCCAGGTCGGCCTGGACGCGATCGACCCGGATACGCTGGTTGGCAGCCTGGGCATTGGTCATCAGCAAATGGTCGAGATTGCCCGTAACCTGATTGGCGACTGTCATGTGCTGATCCTCGACGAACCCACGGCCATGCTGACCGCCCGTGAAGTCGAGATGCTGTTTGAACAAATCACCCGCCTGCAGGCCCGGGGCGTGGCGATCATTTATATTTCGCACCGGCTGGAAGAGCTGGCCCGTGTCGCCCAGCGCATTGCAGTATTGCGCGACGGCAAGCTGGTCTGCGTCGAGCCGATGGCCAATTACAACAGCGAGCAGCTGGTGACCTTGATGGTCGGTCGCGAGTTGGGCGAACACATCGACCTGGGTCCACGTACGATCGGTGCCCCGGCCTTGACCGTGACCGGCCTGAGCCGCTCGGACAAGGTTCGCGACGTCTCATTTGCAGTGCGAGCTGGCGAGATCTATGGCATCTCCGGCTTGATCGGCGCCGGTCGCACCGAATTGCTCCGCCTGATCTTCGGCGCCGACCTGGCCGACAGCGGCACCGTGGCCCTGGGCTCGCCGGCCAAGGTGGTGAGTATCCGCTCGCCGGTGGACGCGGTCGGTCACGGCATTGCCCTGATCACCGAAGACCGCAAAGGCGAGGGCCTGCTGCTGACCCAGTCCATCAGCGCCAATATCGCCCTGGGTAACATGCCGGAAATCTCCGGTGGCGGCCTGGTCAATAGCCGCGATGAAACGGCCTTGGCCAAGCGCCAGATCGACGCCATGCGGATCCGCAGTTCCAGCCCGGCGCAATTGGTCTCCGAGCTGTCGGGGGGCAACCAGCAGAAGGTGGTGATCGGCCGTTGGCTGGAGCGCGATTGTTCGGTGATGCTGTTCGATGAGCCGACCCGAGGTATCGACGTCGGCGCCAAGTTCGACATTTATGCCTTGCTCGGCGAACTGACGCGCCAGGGTAAGGCGTTGGTGGTGGTGTCCAGTGACCTGCGCGAACTGATGCTGATCTGTGACCGCATCGGTGTGTTGTCCGCCGGGCGCCTGATCCAGACCTTCGAGCGTGACAGCTGGACCCAGGACGAATTGCTCGCCGCCGCCTTTGCCGGCTATCAGAAACGTGATGCGCTGCTCAACGAAGCAGCGCCTAGGAATACCCCATGAAAACAAGCATTTCCCCCGGTAAGACTGGCGGCAACTTCTATGGCCTGGGTACTTACCTGGGTCTGGCGGGCGCTTTGCTGGCGATGATTGCGCTGTTCTCGGTGCTCAGCGACCACTTCCTGTCCTATGACACCTTCAGTACCCTGGCCAACCAGATTCCGGACCTGATGGTGCTGGCGGTAGGCATGACCTTCATCCTGATCATCGGCGGCATCGATCTGTCGGTAGGTTCCGTACTGGCATTGGCGGCGTCGGCGGTCAGCGTGGCGATTCTTGGCTGGGGCTGGAGCGTGCTGCCGGCCGCCCTGCTGGGTATGGGCTGCGCCGCATTGGCCGGTACTATCACCGGCTCTATCACCGTGGCCTGGCGCATTCCGTCATTTATCGTGTCCCTGGGTGTGCTGGAGATGGCTCGCGGCGTGGCCTACCAGATGACCGGCTCGCGCACCGCCTATATCGGTGACTCGTTTGCCTGGCTGTCCAACCCGATTGCCTTTGGCATTTCACCGTCGTTCATCATTGCGCTGCTGGTGATCATTGCGGCCCAGCTGGTTCTGACCCGTACTGTATTCGGGCGTTACCTGATCGGTATCGGCACCAACGAAGAGGCGGTGCGCCTGGCTGGCATCAATCCCAAGCCCTACAAGATCCTGGTATTCAGCCTGATGGGCCTGTTGGCCGGTGTGGCTGCCCTGTTCCAAATTTCGCGTCTGGAGGCGGCGGACCCGAATGCCGGTTCGGGCCTGGAACTGCAAGTGATCGCCGCCGTGGTGATTGGCGGCACCAGCCTGATGGGCGGGCGCGGTTCGGTCATCAGTACGTTCTTCGGTGTGTTAATCATTTCGGTATTGGCTGCCGGCCTGGCGCAGATCGGCGCAACGGAGCCCACGAAACGCATCATTACCGGTGCAGTGATCGTGATCGCCGTCGTCCTCGATACTTACCGCAGCCAGCGCGCCAGTCGGCGGGGCTGAACCATGGCAACGATCAAGGATGTGGCAGCGCTTGCAGGTATTTCCTACACCACGGTGTCCCATGTGGTGAACAAGACGCGCCCGGTCAGCGAGCCGGTACGCATCAAGGTCGAGGCGGCGATCAAGCAACTGGACTACGTGCCCAGCGCCGTAGCACGTTCGCTCAAGGCCAAGACCACGGCCACCATCGGCTTGCTGGTGCCCAACAGCCTCAACCCGTATTTTGCGGAGCTGGCCCGCGGCATCGAGGATTACTGCGAGCGTAATGGCTACTGCGTGATCCTCTGCAACTCCGATGACGACGCTGAAAAGCAGCGCAGTTACTTGCGCGTACTGCTGGAAAAGCGTGTCGACGGCTTGATCGTGACGTCGGTAGGTGGTGATGACAGTGGCCTTGCCGCTGGCTTGAGTGCGGTGCGCACGCCCATGGTGATTGTCGACCGGGCGCTGGATGGCATCGATGTCGATCTGGTGCGCATTGATCACGAAGAGGGCGCTTACCTCGCGACACGGCACTTGCTGGAGTTGGGGCATCGGGACATTGCCTGTATCGGCGGCCCGGGGCATACCCGCGTGGCGCAGATGCGGCTTGCAGGCTACCAGCGTGCATTGCGTGAGGCCGGCGTCGAGGTGCTGGCCAATCGTATCCTGGAAAGCGATTTTACCAGCACCGGAGGTTACGCCGCGGCGGTGCAGATGCTATCGGAGAACCCGCCCAGTGCGATCTTCGCCAGCAACGACATGATCGGTTTTGGCGTGCTGCGCGCCGCCGCTGAACGTAATATCCGCGTGCCAGGCGAGTTGTCGGTGATCGGCTTCGATGACATTCAGATGGGGCGCTACGTCTACCCGGCGCTGACCACGGTCGGGCAGTCGATCCTGCAACTGGGCGAGATGGCCGCCGAATTACTGCTCAACCGTATAGCAACACCCCAACTGCCGATCGATCAACGTATCGTGACGCCGAGTATTGTTTTGCGTGAGTCAACGGCGCCACTGGGCGGTGTATTCGCCCAATACCGCTGAACCGAATTGATGAGTACTGATGTATGCCAGCAAAAGTAGTGATAGTAGGCAGCTTGAACATGGACCTGGTCACCCGCGCCAGTCGCTTGCCGCGTGCCGGTGAAACCCTGGTCGGCCAAAGTTTTTCCACCGTTCCCGGAGGCAAGGGCGCCAACCAGGCCGTCGCGTCGGCGCGCCTGGGGGCCGATGTTGCGATGATTGGTTGCATCGGTACTGACGCCTACGGCAGTCAATTGCGCGAGGCGTTGGTGGCGGAAGGCATCGATTGCCAAGCGGTCAGCACCGTAGAAGGTTCCAGTGGTGTGGCGTTGATCGTGGTGGATGACAGCAGCCAGAACGCAATTGTCATTGTGGCGGGTAGCAACGGTGAACTGACGCCCGAGTCGCTGAAAACCTGCGACGCTGTGCTGCAGGCCGCAGAGGTGATCATCTGCCAGCTTGAAGTGCCGATGGACACCGTAGGCTATACGCTCAAGCGCGGTCGTGAGTTGGGCAAGACGGTCATCCTCAATCCGGCCCCGGCAAGCGGACCCCTGCCCGCGCAGTGGTATGCCTCGATCGACTACCTGATCCCTAATGAAAGTGAGGCCAGCGCCCTGAGCGGTGTAGCGGTCGACTCGCTCGACAGCGCCAAGGTCGCCGCGATGGCGCTGATCAAGGCGGGGGCGGGTAAAGTCATCATCACCCTGGGCGCCCAGGGCGCGCTGTTCACCGATGGTAAAAGCTTCGAGCATCTGGTCGCGCCGAAGGTCAAGGCGGTGGACACCACGGCCGCCGGCGACACCTTCGTCGGTGGCTTTGCCGCTGCGTTGGCTGCTGGCAAGAGCGAGCCCGAGGCCATCCGTTTTGGCCAGGTCGCGGCAGCGTTGTCAGTCACCCGTAACGGCGCTCAGCCTTCCATTCCTACGCTGCAGGACGTACAAGGTTTTGTGCCCTCATGAAAAAGACCCCACTGCTCAATATTGCCTTGTCACGCGTAATCGCGTCCCTGGGCCATGGTGACATCCTGGTCATCGGCGATGCCGGCCTGCCGGTACCTCCCGGTGTGGAGCTGATCGACCTGGCGCTGACCCAGGGCATTCCGGATTTCATCAGCACATTACGCATTGTGCTGAGCGAAATGCAGGTTGAAAGCCACGTGCTGGCCGAAGAAATCCTGCTTAAGCAACCGCCGGCTCTGACCGAACTCAATACACTCACAGAGCAGGCTGCGTTGGGTGAACGACGCCTGCTCAGCCATGATCAGTTCAAACAACTGAGTCGCAACGCCCGCGCGGTTGTGCGCACCGGCGAATGCCAGCCTTACTGCAATATCGCGCTGGTGTCCGGCGTAACGTTCTAGCGTCCCCCCTATGACAAGGAGTGCTTTATGCAACGTGGTCTAGCTACCCTGAAAAACCTGTTCCGGAGTGTCCTGCTTTTGTCCGCGCTCACAGCAGCAAGCGCCCAGGCGGCGGAAAAAATCGACCTGATCATCGACACTGATCCGGGCGCCGATGATGTGGTGGCGCTGTTGTTTGCCATGGCTTCGCCAGAGGAATTGAGCATTCGTGCGCTGACCACCGTCGCCGGTAACGTGCGCCTGGACAAGACCTCCCGCAATGCACGCCTGGCGCGCGAGTGGGCAGGGCGCGAGGATATCCCGGTGTATGCCGGGGCACCCGCGCCGCTGTTGCGCAAGCCGATCTATGCCGAGAACATCCATGGCAAGGAAGGCATTTCCGGCGTCACCGTGCACGAACCGAAAAAAGGCCTGGCCGAAGGCAATGCCGTTGACTACCTGATCAAGACCCTGGGCAGCGCCAAGCCGCACAGCATTACCATCGCCATGCTCGGGCCGCAGACCAACCTGGCGCTGGCGCTGACTCAGGCGCCGGAAATCACCCAAGGCATCAAGGAAGTGGTGGTGATGGGCGGTGCGCACTTCAATGGCGGCAATATCACACCGGTGGCCGAGTTCAACCTGTTCGCCGATCCAGTCGCGGCTGAGATCGTGCTCAAAAGCGGTGTGAAGTTGACTTACTTGCCGTTGGATGTGACCCATAAAGTCCTCACCAGCGATGCGCGCCTGAAAAAAATTGCGGACCTTAACAACAACGCGAGCAAGGTCGTCAGCAGCATTCTGAATGAGTACGTCAAGGGTGACATGGAGCACTACGGCATTCCGGGCGGTCCGGTCCACGATGCGACCGTGGTTGCCTACCTGCTCAAGCCTTCGCTGTTCAGCGGTCGTCAGGCCAATATGGTCGTAGACAGCCGCGAAGGTCCGACTTTCGGCCAGACCATCGTCGATTGGTATGACGGACTCAAGCAGGAGAAAAATGTGTTCTGGGTGGAGAACGGCGACGCCCAAGGCTTCTTCGATCTGCTGACCGAGCGTCTGGCGCGTCTGAAGTAAGGCGTTTACCGGTCAGCGTCCGCTGGCCGGTTCTTATTTGTGCGCTTGTGCACCCATGTGGTCGGCCGGGTATTTCTCGAATACCTGGCCGATGAAGGCTTGTGCGGCTTGGGTGCCCAGCTCCTTGACCAGCAGGTCGATACCGATGATCGCCATTTCTTCCGGGCTTGCGGGGCTGTAGGAGCTTTGCCCTTGGGGCCATTTGGCTTTGATGTCGGCTTGGATCGTTACGGTGGTCATGGACGTCTCACGGGCTGAAAGTACTGGGCAATGCGCTGGAATGCGGTTCCAGCGGGCGCAGTTAAGCATTTTACGCGGCATTTGGCACTGCTACTTAGGCATGAAGGAAGGGGTGTGCGACACTGCCAGCCTGTCCAATAGCCGGGAAACAACGCGTGCAGATCAATTTGAACAACCCTGAGGAGCTGACCCAGGCGACCGTGCGCGAACTGCTTGCCAGCGCCAGTGACGATGAACATACCCAACTGCGGGTGACCAAGGAGGGTATTGCCTATATTTCTTCAGGGATCGTGGGAGGCGTTGACATCGACGGCCTGCTCTTTCGCCTGGAGACCTGGTCAAAGGGCTCCGGGTATGTCGGCATCGTCGCGGCAAGCGACGAAGTCTGGGTCATGCAGATTTTTAACGCGCTGAAGCAGAATTGGCCTACACCTTCTTCTGACTACATTGATATCTACTAAGTGCGTTCATATCTAGTCACGATTGACAGGGCGCTTGACTGCTGTGAGTGAGGCAGACTTGCGCGCAGGCGGTTAACGTCTTGAAACCAATCGCTTTGACTGCTGTCGCACGATCTCTGTCCATTTTTTATCATAGGAGGCTTCATGCCTTGGAAGCTCGCATCATTCGGTACTTTGTTGGCAGCACTCGCGTTGGCGGGTTGCAGCACCCCGGGTGCCTCTGAGCCAGGCAAAGACGCCACCGCGACCGATGCCGGTCATAGCCGCTGTGAGTCGAAGGCCGCCGAGTTTGCAATCGGCCAGAAGGCCTCGCCCCAGTTGCTGGAGCAGGCCCGTACGCGTGCCGGTGCGCAGAATGCGCGCATTCTCAAGCCCAACGATATGATCACGCTGGAGTATCGCTCCGACCGCTTGAACCTGAATACCGATAACAACCTGGTAATCACTCGGGTCAATTGCGGCTGATCGCCCTGCGGCTTTTGCATCGCCCATAAAAAACCCCGCCACATGGACGGGGTTTTTTTAGCTCAGCGGGGAATTACTCGCCGCGAACCTGTGCAGCTTGCATACCCTTTTGGCCTTTCTCAGCCACGAAGGAAACAGTCTGGCCTTCTTTCAGGCTTTTGAAACCGTCGCTTTCGATAGCTTTGAAGTGTACGAACAGGTCGTCACCGCCACCTTGAGGAGTGATGAAGCCGAAGCCTTTTTCATCGTTGAACCATTTAACGGTGCCGGTTTGGCGATTAGACATGGTGTATCTCCAAGAAACATATATTTTCAGTAGTGCTGTGCTGCTCAGGCCAACTGGGCACACTGGGCTATCATAGTCGAAATGTTCGACTTGGGAGCCCCCCCAAGGCATTGTTTGCCAATCAATCGCGTTGCGTTTGATCCTTGGACCGGCTGAAAGCCCCGATCTACGGGGCTTTGCGGTGAAATATCAGCTGTTAAAAAAAGCCGTAAAACCTGCATATTTTGTGCGAAATAGCAGTTTTGAGGCCGTTTTTTCAGTGAAATGGCCGTCTGATCAGTGGTCAATCTTACTTTTTCTTCACGACTTTGCAGGACGAAATAGCCGTGACTGCTTTGTTTTTAAGCTCCGGGCTGGCGTTCTGGTTGGTCATGAGTTCCTTGATCTCGGCAGAGCTCAATTCGGCATTGATCTTGTCGGCGCCACACTCGCAGTGGGCTTTGGCAGTCTTGACGTCTACGTTCCGACTGGCGGTGGCACTGCAGTCGCTCACAAAGCTGTCACGGGCACCAGCTGGCCAGTTGGAGGGGGCTGCGGCCTGTGCGCCGAGGGAAAGGAGGCTCAGGGTAGCGGCGACAGCGAGGGTAGAGGTGAAACGCATCATGGGATGCTCCTTTGGGTCGAGGACGAACGGCGATTCTCAGTGGGTTTGAGGCCCGGCGTACAGCTCAAGTTCACTTTTGCAGCTATAAAGCCTCGAAATGCTGTTTACACAAAGCTTCGCCGGCGCGACGACCGTTCATCTGTGCTAGCATCCTCGCCTGGCTATTTCCCGGCGCGCCATTTGCCGCCTTGCCAGGTCCTTTTTGTTCACTCCAGTCACTCTGGTTCGATTATCGGTTGGCCGAAAGGCTCCTGCCGCTGTAAGGCAGGCGTTCTTCATTGAACGGCCTGGTGTTGGATCTTGTACTGGCTCATCCCAACCCACGTGACCTTTGGTAGGGGTCACCACTAGGAGAGGAGGCGCCATGCCAACTATTACTCTTCCCGATGGCAGTCAACGTTCATTCGATCATGCGGTTTCCGTCGCCGAGGTCGCCGCATCCATTGGTGCCGGCCTGGCCAAGGCCACCGTGGCCGGCAAGGTCGACGGCAAGCTGGTTGATGCCAGCGACCTGATCACCAGCGACGCCAGCCTGCAAATCATCACGCCCAAGGACCAAGAGGGGCTGGAGATCATTCGCCACTCTTGTGCACACTTGATTGGTCATGCGGTGAAGCAGCTGTATCCGACCGCCAAGATGGTGATTGGCCCGGTTATCGAAGAAGGCTTCTATTACGATATCGCCTACGAGCGTCCCTTCACCCCGGACGACCTGGCGGCCATCGAGCAGCGCATGCACGCGCTGATCGAAAAAGACTATGACGTCATCAAGAAGGTCACCCCGCGTGCCGAAGTGATCGACGTGTTCACCGCGCGTGGCGAAGACTACAAGCTGCGCCTGGTCGAAGACATGCCGGACGAGCAGGCCATGGGCCTGTACTACCACGAAGAATACGTCGACATGTGCCGCGGCCCACACGTGCCGAATACGCGCTTCCTGAAATCGTTCAAGCTGACCAAGCTGTCCGGTGCCTACTGGCGCGGCGATGCAAAAAACGAACAACTGCAACGGATCTACGGCACGGCCTGGGCAGACAAGAAGCAGCTGGCCGCCTATATCCAGCGCATCGAAGAAGCCGAAAAGCGCGACCACCGCAAGATCGGCAAGCGCTTGAATCTGTTCCACCTCCAGGAAGAAGCGCCGGGCATGGTGTTCTGGCACCCGAACGGCTGGACCCTGTACCAGGTACTCGAGCAGTACATGCGCAAGGTTCAGCGCGAAAACGGTTACCTGGAGATCAAGACGCCCCAGGTCGTTGATCGCAGCCTGTGGGAGAAATCCGGGCACTGGGCCAACTACGCCGACAACATGTTCACCACCCAGTCGGAAAACCGCGACTACGCCATCAAGCCAATGAACTGCCCATGCCACGTGCAGGTGTTCAACCAGGGCTTGAAGAGCTACCGTGAGTTGCCGATGCGCCTGGCCGAGTTCGGTGCCTGCCATCGTAACGAGCCCTCGGGTGCGCTGCACGGCATCATGCGCGTGCGTGGCTTTACCCAGGACGATGCCCACATCTTCTGCACCGAAGAGCAGATGCAGGCCGAATCCGCCGCGTTCATCAAGCTGACCATGGATGTCTATCGCGATTTCGGCTTTACCGAAGTCGAGATGAAGCTGTCCACTCGTCCGGAAAAACGCGTCGGCTCCGACGAACTGTGGGATCGCGCCGAAGCGGCACTGGCCGCAGCGCTGGATAGTGCGGGGCTTGCGTACGACCTGCAGCCGGGGGAGGGCGCATTCTACGGTCCGAAGATCGAGTTCTCGCTGAAAGATTGCCTTGGCCGCGTCTGGCAGTGTGGTACCCTGCAGCTCGATTTTAACCTGCCGATCCGTCTGGGAGCCGAATATGTCTCCGAAGACAACAGCCGTAAGCACCCGGTCATGCTGCACCGGGCGATCCTCGGCTCGTTCGAGCGGTTCGTCGGCATCCTGATCGAGCACTACGAGGGCGCGTTCCCTGCGTGGTTGGCTCCAACCCAGGCAGTGATCATGAATATCACTGATAAACAGGCAGATTTTGCCGCTGAAGTTGAAAAAACTCTCAATGAAAGCGGATTTCGTGCCAAGTCCGACTTGAGAAATGAAAAGATCGGCTTTAAAATCCGCGAGCATACTTTGCTCAAGGTTCCCTATCTTTTGGTTATCGGAGATCGGGAAGTCGAGATGCAGACTGTCGCTGTGCGTACTCGTGAAGGTGCTGACCTGGGCTCGATGCCCGTCGCCCAGTTCGCTGAGTTCCTCGCGCAAGCGGTTTCCCGGCGTGGTCGCCCAGATTCGGAGTAATTACTATTAAGCGTGAAATGAGACAAGATAAACGAGCTGCACCGAAAGCCCCGATCAACGAGAATATCTCGGCACGCGAGGTTCGGTTAATTGGGGCTGAGGGTGAGCAGCTTGGGATTGTGTCAATTGAAGACGCGCTTCTTAAGGCTGAAGAAGCCAAGCTCGATTTGGTGGAAATTTCCGCCGATGCTGTACCGCCTGTCTGCAAGCTGATGGACTACGGCAAATCGATCTTCGAGAAGAAGAAGCAGATTGCCGCAGCCAAGAAAAACCAGAAGCAGATCCAGGTTAAAGAAATCAAGTTTCGTCCAGGGACGGAGGAAGGGGATTACCAGGTAAAACTGCGCAACCTGGTACGTTTCCTGAGTGATGGGGACAGGGCCAAGGTATCCTTGCGATTCCGCGGCCGTGAGATGGCCCACCAGGAGCTGGGGATGGAACTCCTCAAGCGGGTTGAAGCTGACCTGCTCGAGTACGGTTCGGTCGAACAGCATCCTAAGATGGAAGGACGCCAGCTGATCATGGTCATCGCCCCGAAAAAGAAGAAGTAATCAACAGGGCACGGCAGGCCTTCTGATTATGTTTATCAACTGAATGCGGAGTATCCGAACATGCCAAAGATGAAGACTAAAAGTGGTGCTGCTAAGCGGTTTCTGAAAACTGCTAACGGTATCAAGCACAAGCACGCTTTCAAGAGCCACATCCTGACCAAAATGTCGACCAAGCGTAAGCGTCAACTGCGCGGTAGCAGCTTGCTGCATCCGTCTGACGTGGCAAAAGTCGAGCGCATGCTGCGCCTTCGTTAATTTTTGGATCAAGAATAGAGGAAGTAACTCATGGCTCGTGTAAAGCGTGGCGTCATTGCCCGTAAACGTCACAAAAAAATTCTGAAACTTGCTAAAGGCTACTACGGCGCACGCTCACGCGTATTCCGTGTTGCCAAGCAAGCGGTAATCAAGGCAGGCCAATACGCCTACCGTGACCGTCGTCAGAAAAAACGTCAGTTCCGCGCTCTGTGGATCGCTCGTATCAACGCTGGTGCACGTGTTAACGGTCTGTCCTACAGCCGTTTCATCGCTGGCCTGAAAAAAGCGTCCATCGAGATCGACCGTAAGGTTCTGGCTGATCTGGCAGTGAACGAAAAAGCGGCGTTTGCTGCGATTGTCGAGAAAGCTAAAGCCACCTTGGCTTAAGTACCCCCGACAGTCACCCTGGGCTACTCCTGTAGCCCAAGGTGTTAAACGTCATAAATAGGGGAAGAGCCTTCAAGCTCTTCCCCTATTTTGTATCTGGAGTCTGTACATGGAAAACCTGGACGCGCTCGTCGCCCAAGCCCTCGAGGCTGTGCAAAGCGCTGAAGATGTAAACGCCCTGGAGCAAATCCGGGTTCACTACCTTGGCAAGAAAGGTGAATTGACTCAGGTGATGAAGACCCTGGGGAATTTGCCAGCTGAAGAGCGCCCGCAAGTCGGTGCGCTGATCAACGTCGCCAAGGAGCGTGTCACAGAGGTTCTCAATGCGCGCAAGGCGTCGCTCGAGGAGGCCGATCTTGCGGCCAAGCTCGCCGCCGAGTCCATTGACGTTACCTTGCCTGGCCGTGGCCAGGCCTCGGGCGGTCTGCATCCGATCACCCGGACTCTGGAACGTATTGAACAGTTCTTCACTCACATCGGCTACGGCATTGCCGAAGGCCCTGAGGTCGAAGACGACTATCACAACTTCGAGGCGCTCAACATCCCAGGCCATCACCCGGCCCGGTCGATGCACGACACCTTCTATTTCAATGCGAACATGCTGTTGCGCACCCATACCTCGCCGGTACAGGTCCGCACCATGGAAGCGAACAAGCCGCCGATCCGCATCGTCTGCCCAGGCCGTGTGTACCGCAGCGACTCGGATATCACCCACTCGCCGATGTTCCATCAGGTCGAAGGCCTACTGGTGGATCGCGATATCAACTTCGCCGACCTCAAGGGCACCATCGAAGAATTCCTGCGGGTGTTCTTCGAGAAAGAATTGGCCGTGCGTTTCCGTCCTTCGTTCTTCCCGTTCACCGAGCCATCGGCTGAAGTCGACATGGAATGCGTGATGTGCAGCGGTAAAGGCTGCCGCGTCTGCAAGCAGACCGGTTGGCTGGAAGTCATGGGTTGCGGCATGGTCCACCCCAACGTGCTGCGCATGTCCGGGATTGATCCGGAAGAGTTCTCGGGCTTTGCCTTCGGCATGGGTGTCGAGCGTCTGGCCATGCTGCGTTACGGCGTGAACGACTTGCGTCTGTTCTTCGACAACGACTTGCGGTTCCTCGCGCAATTTCGCTAGTCGTAACGAATCTTTAGGAGAGCAGGATGAAATTCAGTGAACAATGGCTGCGTGGCTGGGTAAGCCCGCAGGTAAGTCGTGACGAGCTGGTTGCGCGTCTGTCGATGGCCGGTCTTGAGGTCGATAGCGTTACGCCGGCCGCCGGTGTTTTCAGCGGTGTAGTGGTGGGCGAGGTGTTGAGCACCGAGCAGCATCCCGATGCCGACAAGTTGCGTGTGTGCCAGGTCAGCAATGGCGCGGAAACCTTCCAGGTCGTGTGCGGAGCGCCTAACGTGCGTCCGGGCCTGAAGATCCCGTTCGCCATGATCGGCGCCCAACTGCCGGGCGACTTCAAGATCAAGAAGGCCAAGCTGCGTGGTGTTGAGTCCAACGGCATGCTGTGTTCCCAGGCCGAGTTGCAGGTGGGAGAGGGCAACGATGGCCTGATGGAACTGCCGGCCGACGCGCCAGTGGGCCAGGACATCCGTGTCTATCTGGAATTGGAAGACGCCAGCATCGAGGTCGACCTGACCCCGAACCGCGGCGATTGCCTGTCCCTGGCGGGCCTGGCCCGTGAAGTGGGCGCGCTGTACAACACGCCTGTCACCCGTCCAGTCGTCGCTGCCGTGCCGGCAGTGCACGACGAAGTACGCTCGATTGACGTGCTGGCGCCAAACGCCTGCCCGCGTTACCTGGGGCGTGTGATCCGTAACGTCGACCTGTCCAAGCCAACCCCGCTGTGGATGGTGGAACGTTTGCGTCGCGCAGACGTGCGCAGTATCGACGCCGCTGTCGACATCACCAACTATGTGATGCTGGAGCTGGGCCAGCCGCTGCACGCTTTTGATCTCGCCGAAATCAATGGCGGCATCCGCGTGCGCATGGCCGAAGAAGGCGAGAAGCTGGTGCTCCTGGATGGTCAGGAAGTCAGCCTGCGTGCCGACACCCTGGTCATCGCCGACCACTCCCGCGCCTTGGCGATTGCCGGCGTAATGGGCGGCGAGCACAGCGGCGTGTCAGCGACCACCCGTGACGTGTTCCTTGAAAGCGCATTCTTCGACCAGATCGCTATTGCTGGCAAGGCGCGTTCCTACGGCCTGCACACCGATGCGTCGCACCGCTACGAGCGTGGCGTGGACTGGAAGCTTGCCCGTGAAGCCATGGAGCGCGCCACTGGCCTGCTGCTGGACATCACTGGTGGCGAAGCCGGCCCGATCACCGAAACCGTCAATCAACAGTACCTGCCGTCGATTGCGCCTATCACCCTGCGCGCCAAAAGCGTCGAGCAAATG
Source organism: Pseudomonas sp. FBCC-B545 (assembly GCF_059134095.1). Classification (NCBI taxonomy): domain Bacteria; kingdom Pseudomonadati; phylum Pseudomonadota; class Gammaproteobacteria; order Pseudomonadales; family Pseudomonadaceae; genus Pseudomonas; species Pseudomonas sp. FBCC-B545. The sequence continues at coordinate 2,182,486 of NZ_CP101441.1, forward strand.
CTTGGCCTGGTGATCGAACCGACTGAAATCGAGCAACTGCTGTCGGCCCTCGGCCTGGGCATTTCCTCGAGTGGGGAAGGGCAGTGGCAGGTTGAAGTACCAAGTCATCGCTTCGATATCAGCCTGGAAGTCGACCTGATCGAAGAGCTGGCGCGGCTGTACGGCTACAACCGCCTGCCGGTTCGTTACCCGCAAGCGCGCCTGGCGCCGCAGCCGAAGGCCGAGGCGCGTGCGCACCTGCCAGAGTTGCGTCGCCTGCTGGTAGCCCGTGGCTATCAGGAAGCTGTGACTTACAGCTTCATCGATCCAAAGCAGTTCGAGCTGTTCAACCCCGGTGTTGAGCCACTGTTGCTGGCTAACCCGATCTCCAACGACATGGCCGCCATGCGTTCGTCGCTGTGGCCGGGTCTGGTGAAAGCGCTTTCCCACAACTTGAACCGCCAGCAAGACCGCGTGCGCCTGTTCGAAAGCGGCCTGCGTTTCGTGGGGCAGCTCGATGGTCTTAAACAGGAACCGATGCTGGCCGGCGTCGTCTGCGGTAGCCGCCTGCCGGAAGGCTGGGCGCAGGGCCGCGACGTCGTAGACTTCTTCGACGTCAAGGCTGACGTGGAAGCGGTACTGGGCTTTGCCGGTGCGCTGGATGCCTTCACCTTTGTGCCGGGCAGCCACCCAGCATTGCATCCGGGCCAGACTGCGCGTATCGAGCGCGAAGGTCGTTTGGTGGGCTTTGTTGGTGCTATTCACCCGGAACTGTCGAAAACCTTGGGGCTGGATCGCCCAGTCTTCGTTTTTGAGCTGGTCCTGGCTGAAGTTGCCACGGGCAAGATGCCTAAATTCAGCGAGTTGTCGCGCTTCCCTGAAGTGCGTCGTGACCTGGCGCTGATCGCCGACCGTGACGTCGCCGCCACTGCCGTTCTGGATGTAATCCGTGAAAATGCAGGGGAATGGCTGACAGACCTCAGGCTATTTGACGTCTATCAGGGTAAAGGCATTGATCCGCATAGAAAAAGCCTTGCCGTTGGCTTGACCTGGCAGCATCCATCGCGCACTCTTAATGACGATGAGGTGAATACCACGACGCAAAATATCCTCACCTCGCTCGAACAAAGGTTGAACGCCACGTTAAGGAAGTGACGTATGGGGGCTTTGACGAAAGCTGAGATGGCGGAACGTCTGTACGAAGAGTTGGGTCTGAACAAGCGCGAGGCCAAGGAATTGGTCGAGCTGTTTTTTGAAGAGATCCGCCACGCTCTGGAAGACAACGAACAGGTCAAGTTGTCCGGTTTCGGCAATTTTGACCTGCGGGACAAACGCCAGCGGCCTGGCCGCAATCCAAAAACGGGAGAAGAAATCCCGATCACGGCTCGCCGTGTGGTCACCTTTCGTCCAGGGCAGAAGTTGAAGGCCCGAGTTGAGGCTTATGCTGGAACCAAGTCATAACGACGAGCTACCCGTCATCCCAGGCAAACGCTACTTCACCATTGGTGAAGTCAGCGAGCTGTGTGCGGTAAAGCCTCACGTGCTGCGCTATTGGGAGCAGGAGTTTCCTCAACTCAACCCCGTCAAACGCACCGGGAACCGTCGGTATTATCAGCGCCAGGATGTGCTGATGATCCGACAGATCCGCGCGTTGCTGTACGACCAGGGGTTCACCATCAGCGGCGCACGCCAGCGTATGTCCGGTGATGAAGCCAAAGACGACACCACCCAGTACAAGCAACTGATCCGCCAGATGATCTCCGAACTGGAAGATGTGCTGGTGGTGCTGAAGAAATGATTCAAGCTTTAAAAATACTTCCACATTTCAAAAGCTTGCGGTATATTCCGATTCGCTTCGTTAAGAAGCGAACCCAGTAACACGCCTAGTCGGGGCGTAGCGCAGTCCGGTAGCGCACTAGCATGGGGTGCTAGGGGTCGAGTGTTCGAATCACTCCGTCCCGACCATATATTCTTAAAGAATCCAATCACTTAGCGGTGATTGGATTTTTTTATGGCTGTCGGTTTTACGTGAAGTGGAAATTTGCCCCCACTTTTTGTCCCACTCAGAATCCTATATTTCTGTCGTGTGAAAACTTGAAGAGGTGCTGATAATTAGGGTGGGGGGCTGAGCGTCCAGCGCGATGTGACATTCAATCATCGACCTCACTGATATCCAATGAGATGAGCCCCTCGAGTTCGGACGCAGCGCCAGGTTGCGGAAGCAGCTTCAACATAGCGAGCGGAGGTTGCTTGCGCTTTTGGAACGTCGCGCCAGCAACGGAATTACTCGGACGCCGAAGCTCCGGCGGCTCAAGCGCCTGGTTCTCCGGGAAGCTCCACGGCATCGTCTAGGCTCGACGTGTCAGGAGGGTAATCCTGATCATGCTCAATGGAGCGTTCCTCTTCTAATTGGGCTTCTGGTCGTACTGGGGTAGGGGTCATGGCCCTGTGAGCCTCGACTTCCTGGGCGGCTAGCTCTAGAGAGTTGGAAGGTCCGACTTCTGGTGCGGAAGGTTGTGCCGGGTCACCCCCAAGATATTGGCCACACTAATTGTGATCTGTTCGTTGCTTGGTCGCGTAATGATTGCAGCCAGCTGCTTTTGCGATAGGTGCGTTAGTTTTGCAGTCCGTGCTAAAGCACTCTTGCGCACTGTTTCGTACGCTTTTTCGATTTCACGTTCTTTGGGTTCCGCGGGTGATCTAGGCATAGGGATCATCTGTCAGGGTGACGCTCGCAGGCGCAGCAAGGTGCACAAAGCAATGCACTACCTGGCCAAGGATGAGAATACGCAGTACCTGAGGGTGAAACCCAGAGGGGCTCGATGTCTGCGTAAGGGGCAGTTGCGTACGCAGACGCCATGTATGTTGACGCCAACGAAGGCTCTCATTTGAAAGGCACTTGTCGCGGAGCTCTTCGATATATCTTTGGTTCATCCGTTACTTGGCAGCAGCGTGGTCGGCTCACCGATGAGAGGTTAACCACTTGATCGAGCACTCTGGCCGGTGCTGTAGCCCCTATAAACTCAGTTCTTGAAACCCTGATACCAGCGAGTCACTGAACGCAATGAAGACACTCACCAAGTGTGATATTTCTACATGTGAATACCCTTAGACGGCTAACAAAGTGACTCGTGCGCGCCTGCTATCATGTTGATGTGACGCGACGGCGGAGTTCGGCAAACTCTTCGGGAACGAGGGTGATGTTCCGATAATTGACGGGCAATCTCCGACTGCTGGCTGATTGAGCAAGTACAGCCAGTCAGAAGGAGATTTTATTTAAGTGACCCCAACTAGTTGGTTATTAACTGAGGCTCCTGCCTTGGGAAGGCTAGATCATTGCCGGTAATGCGAATACAGTCTATGAAGGACTCAATGATGTGTGATTTACTTCGCTGGATGGGTCTGACAATGCTTACTGTAAAAGGAATGGAAGTTGAAAGCCTTCGAACTTGGAGGCCTTGGCTTGCATAAGCGTTCGCCGCAAGAGGGTTGGTGATTGATACGCCCACCCCATGTAAAACCATCTGGCAAATAGTTGCCGAATTGTCGACTTCGAGGATTTGCCGACGATTGATGCCCTGTGTGCTGAACAGGTTGTCTAATTGATGCCGATAAGGATCGTTGGGTGCGAGATGGACGAAGGTGTGGTTCGCCAGGGAGGCTGGGTCGATTACCGTTTGGTGACACAGAGGGTGATGAGGAGGCAGTATGCAAACCTCATCAAGCCTCAGTAAAGGCTCAGCGATTGTCCCCATGGGGGCTGTGGAACCTTCGATCAAACCGAGATCATAGGACTGCGATGATAGACTTTCTTCTAATACGGGAGAGTCATGTGTGGTTAGGCTAATGTTCAATTCAGGATAATTTAAGAGGAACTTTGAAATCGAACCAGGGAGTAATGTTTGCGACAGAATGGGCAAGCTTGCAATGGTTATTTTTTCAAATAAGCCTTGTTTTATTTCTGCGGCCGCTAGGCCGATTTTTAATAAGCCATCATAAGTTTTAGTTATTTCGTTGTAAAGGGCTAGACCCTGTCTGGTCGCTTTCAGTCGACCTTTGGATCTTTCGAATAATTGCATGCCTATGCAGCTTTCGAAGCTGGATAAGTCGCGGCTAACAGTCGGTTGTGAGGTGCCTAGCGCGTCAGCGGCTCCGGTAATGCTCCCGGACGCCATAACCGCTTTAAATATTTCAACGTGTCTTATTGAAACCTTCATGGTCAGTCCCTGATTGATTGGCAGCACGTTTTAATTTTAAGAAATTTCACAGAATAATTTTTTATTATTGAGGCGCCGAAGCCTCTAACTTTCGGACTGCGAGTCATCCACCCATTTGAGGCGGGGGGCAACGCGCCTACCGGCTGAAATCCATGATCGCCGAGTGATGATACACCTGCGCATGCTAGTTATAAACTAATGGACACAATTTTAGTACGCAGGGAGGTGAATAGTCACCGCAGGGCAAACAGGCGAGTGCCAAGCACCAGGTGGTGACGCGGTTGCTACGGATTGCTATGATTGGTCGAAATTTACGATGAACCCAGTCGGGTTTTTATTGGATGAATGTTCAATTATAAAAATAGCGTTTCTATCGCTAGGAATCGCTAGAGTCATTTCAAAGGAACACGGGTTCCGCTCAATTAAAAAACAGGGAGTTAGATATGGACTACGTACTGATGGTTGACTGCACGGATGTCACTTCGGCAATCATCATCGCCGCTAATAAAAGAGGAGTCGGCGTTATCTTTGTCAGGTCTGAGCTGACACGTAATCACACGTCGTTAACGAATGACTTCTTTAGTGAAAATGCTGTAGAGACTTACGATATCGAGTCGCCTCTTGATGCAAAAAAAATTGAAGAGGTCATGAGGCTCATCAGCAAAAAATATCCAATATCAGCCGTCTTTACTCCCCTTGACGATATTGTTGAACTGGTTGCTGCGGCAGCCAAGGGTGCGAACCTTAAAGGCACATCCCATCTAGGTGTGGCCAATGCCAAGAATAAGGGCCTGGCCCGGGAACTCCTTAAAGCCGAAAGGTTGACTCAATGTGGATATCGCACATGTCGAACGCTCGGCGAGCTGCCGGCGGCGGTGAGCTTTATAGGTTATCCCTGTATCGTCAAACCCGTGTCTGGATTTGCCAAATATCTGACGGCGCACCTTGAGACACCGCAAGACCTACGAAAATTCATGGATGAATATGTGTCGACGCGTAACGACATAGACAGCGCTTTTCGCGCCTTTATTTCAGACGAGTACACCGTTGAGGAATATATCTGCGGGCAAATGTACTCTGCGGAAGTGGCGAAAAATGAGCACGGTTTTTATCCATTAATGCTGACTAAGCGCGATCGTGCAAAGCACAATGAGTTATTGGAGATTGAGTCAACCATGGCCCCGCGTGGTCACTATCCTGATGAGAGTGCGATTTTTGAATACTGTGAAAAAGTAGTCGATTGCCTGAAACTTGATGTCGGTATTTTTCACATCGAGGTCATTGTCAACGAGGGGGGCGTTGATTTGGTTGAGGTGAACCCGCGTTTTATGGGGGGCGCTTTGTCGACGCTCTTTCAGAAATCCACATCGCTGAGTGCTTTTGATATTTTGCTGGATACCTATCTAGGGAAGGTTGTAGATGTTCAGACAAAATCTAGGCTGTTCTCTACTTCTCGGCGCCTCGCACCCATGGAAAAAACGGTTGCACAGGCTACTGTTGATGCGGGTTACATTAAAGAGCACTTTCCGTGGGTCAGGGAACACTCAATTGCTATTCACAAAGGGCAGACGATATTACCGATGACCGGTAATGACTCCTCTCTGGGTTATATTCATATCGTTGCTGAACACTACTCGACTGCTCTGGATCAAGCCAAGGCGACGATCAATATGATTTCGGCCGCCACAGGTATCAAGTTAGCGAACTGAAGTGGAAAAAATGGCTCCTATTCAATTGCTGAGTAGGAACCACAGCATGAGTTACAGCGCGTGCAGTAATTGTCCGGCTTCTAGCTCCAGCTTCAGAAGGTCGGCATAACTTTGGCGGTTTCTGATCACTTTCAGTTGGTCTCCATCTTTCAATACCTCCGGGAGCAACGGACGCGTATTGTAGTTTGACGACATGCTTGCACCATAAGCCCCACAATCATGAAAGATCAGCAGGTCACCAATCTCTACCTCGGGCAGGAGGTAGGAAATGACTTCCCCACCTTCCTTCTGAGTAAACACATCGCCTGACTCACAAAGGGGACCGGCAATCACTGTCGGCCGTAGGCCTTCGCTCTTTATTTGCCCTGTTGGGCTCATAACACTCACACGATGGATTGAGCCATACATGGCCGGACGAATCAGATCGTTGAAACCGGCGTCCACGAGAACGAAGAAGTTCTGGCCCATGGGTTTGTAAGCCCGCACTTCTGCGACCAAGATTCCGGCTTGCGCAGCCAGATAGCGGCCAGGCTCGATTTCCAGGCTGACTGGGTGTCCCAGGAATTCTTCTATCTTCTGACGTGCTGAGTGCCAGAGCTGAAAATAATGCTCGGGGTCAATTTCCTCCTCACGGTCAGTGTATGGAATCGACAGCCCGCCGCCCGCTGATATCGCTTCAATATCGACCCCCAGGAGCTTGACCTCGTTCACCATAGCGTCGCAGACACGCGCCAGATGCTCATAGTCGGCTCCCGAACCGATGTGCATGTGAAGGCCCACCAGTTTCAGCCCATGATGGTGAATCAACTCGATGCTGCTTTGGATTTCGGTGTGCCATATTCCGTGTTTACTGTGCTCTCCACCCGTATTCGTCTTGCGCGTGTGGCCATGACCGAACCCCGGATTGATCCGCAACCATACCTCATGCCCAGGGCTCAGGGCTCCCAACTGTTCAAGCATCTGCGGGGAGCCTGCGTTGACCGGGATCTTCAGTTCAACCAGGCGGGCTAGGGTGCCTGCGTCAATCAAGTCTGCGGTGAAAACGATGGGTGAGTGGGGGCCGTCAACGCAATAGCCCGCGCTCAGGGCACGCTCGACCTCTCCCAGCGACACGGAGTCGATCAACACGCCTTCTTCGCGCATCAGCGACAGGATGTGAATATTGGAGCAAGCCTTCTGCGCATAACGTATGAAATCGAAGGACTTCAGTTTTCTGATCTGCCGACGGATGATTGGCGCGTCGTATAACCAGAGCGGCGTGCCAACTGAGTGGATCGCCGGGATGATTGAATCGAGTAGATCTTTTGTCATGATAATCCTTAACGAGTGTGCGGTTACTGAGCAGCGCTGGCCGGACGGGTTGAAAACCAGCGGGCCGAACATAAAGTAAACAAAGCAACGATAATGAGACTGGCGATTACGGGGAGCGCGCTGACATGATCAATTGCGTACCCACCTGCCACCGCCACAACAGCCATGCCCAAAGGCGCAATCGAATGGAAGGTCACCATGACGACGCTGATCTCTTGTACGGGTGTTTCGGTCAGCAGGTCATTGTAAGCACGCATGAAAACAACTTCGAAGATGAACATGAAAATAAAGTAGGTCGGTATGACAAGGGCGCTAGAGGAGACCAGGAAGGGTGCCGCCAGCGCCGCAAGCCCCAACATAAATGTTTGATCATTTGAGAGAGAGTCGGATCCGGGCCTGGGTCTCAGTAGTGGGGCGAGTCTTGTCTTCCGACAACTCAAGTTCCCAAGAGTGTGACTCACGTAGTGTCTTGCGATCGACTTTGCCGTTATCGGTATAGGGAATAGCCTCTACCACCAGGAACCTGGCCGGTACCATGTAGTCGGGGAGGCGATCAGCCAAGCTGGTACGAATAGCCGCCGCGCTCAGTTCTACGCCGGGTTCGAATGTTAGATATGCCGAAAGACGGGTGTTGCCACTCGGCGCCCGAATGCCCACTACCACAGCTTCCTTTACCCCTGGGCAACGATTCAGGTGCGCCTCGATCTCTCCGGGCTCTACGCGATGTCCGGCCACTTTCAACTGGTCGTCTATCCGTCCCAAAAGGTCGATGCGGCCATCAGCATCTTGTTTTGCGATGTCCCCTGTTCGGAACGCCATTCCGTATGGGGTATCGATAAAGCGTTCGCGGGTAAGCTCGGGCTGCTTGAAGTAGCCGTCGGCAATACCGGGGCCGGTGATGAGCAGTTCGCCAGGTTGTGCGTCGGTGACTTTGCGCAGCGACTCATCGACAATGATAGGCGTCAATTCCGCAGGGAAACCCACCGGCACGAAGCCGGCATATTCTTGTTCAGGGTGGCACTCCCAATGGCAGCTATAAAGCGCTTCTGTCAGGCCGTACAGGTTGAACAATCGGGCGGGAATATCACAGGCGAAAAATCTTGAGGGAAGATCGCCAGGCATTACATCGCTGCTACTGAACACATAGCGTAGCGTCCGGTTCTGTTTGAACTCAGGTTCTTCAATCATCCCGGCCAACAGGGCTGGCACCGCCAGGAATACCGAGATCCCGCTCTGATTGATGGCATTGACCAGTTTCGACGGGCTTCTATGCTCGCCGGGCGGCAGTACAACGATCACGCAGCCTGACAGCAGAGGCCAGAAAATTTCCCGGACAAGGTTGGTGACGCTCAAGGTGGTGCGCAGTAACTGTCGGTCTTTTTTGCTTAGAGGGAATCGCGTTTGCAACCAGCGCTGTCCGCTGACCAAGGCGCGATGGGATAGCATGACCCCTTTAGGTTGCCCGGTGGAACCCGAGGTGTAAAACAAGAAGGCTAGGCTATCGGCGTCGACGGCAGGCAGGTTCTGCAGGTCGTGGGCGTGCAGCGTGTCAATGAGTCGAATCAGGGTCAGCCTGACTCCAGCCCATGAACCGACAAAGTGCTCGCTTGCCCGGTCTGTCACCAACGCCTGAGCGTCGGAATGGTTCAAGATCGCAGCTCGGCGCTCGTCCGTATCTTCCGGGTCGATGGGGACGCATGTGCAGCCGGCCTTGAGGATGCCAATGACCCCCGCCAGCATGTCCAATGATCGCGGAACCTGGATCGCAACTCTGCTACCGGTGGGGATGCCCTCGGCGATCAAGCTGCGTGCAACCTGGTCAGCCCGTTGTTCCAGTTGCGCATTGCTTATTGGTAAGTCATTGAACATCGCCGCTGTAGCGTCGGGAGCCAGCGTTGCTCGCGCAGTCAGAAAGTCATGTAAGCATTCGTTAAACATACCCTGGGCCTCTATCTATTCAAATCCATGTGATGCTGTCAAATTTTGCAGCGCCCAGTCGTTATGAAGACTTATACAGCGGTGCTGTAATAGGCATCTTCAAAGTGATGCAGGCTAAGTGAAAAGTTTGCGGACTGAGGTAGGTATAAGAAACGCACCGCCTACTTTGTGTCAAAGCTATATCAAAACTGCAGAGAAGAAAAATATCCGATTTTCTGTAAGGTATTCGTTTTTGATATGGCTTGACAATATTATTTGCGTGCCTTCAGGATGAGTGAGTTGTGCGTTGACGTCAGTCTAATTAAGTTTTGAATTGAAGGGTTGTGGGCGGTTGTTTGGTCGGAATATTTTAACGGAATGGTAAATGGGTATGGTCAATTTTGAGTTGGTGTTCAGAGTGCACGCACCTGCGTATTCGATATATAAGTTGAAAGGTGTTCCAGAGGCTGCTTGCTTATCAGTGGGCACGGATTTTGTATCGTTATCGATTGCACTGAATGAAACCACTCTGATTTGCACGAGCAATATTCAACTCGCGGGTTGTGTAGTCGAGCAGGCCAGTCTTGCCTGGCGTTGCCTTGAAGTGGTCAGCGAACATCCAGCGGATGTCGTGGGTTTGATAGCCTTTGTCAGTAATACTTTAGCCGGCGCAGGTATCAGTATGCTGACGATTTCCTCTTTTGCCGGTGACTACTTTTTTGTAAAAGAAAAGTCGCTCGATCACGCCATCACGGTACTGAGTGCCGCGGGTAGCATCTTTACCTCTATTACCGAGCCGCAGGGGTGCGCAGAGTGAGTCAAGTACGCTCATTGGAGGACCTCGCCGAATTGGGGAGGAAGGTCTGTGCCGTAGAGCCTGTCTTATTGGAGGGTAAATACAGTTTTACCAAAGACCGAGAGGTTTATTTGCGAGCCACGTTGGTCAGGAGGCTGGATCTGGAGGTTCGCATGCAGGACTGGGTGGCCTCCCGCGTTTCTGCAGACATGCTGCTTTCTCGCCTCTCCCACCGTTGTCGCTTGGGCGAAAGGGTGCAATGGCCACAGCACTTTCCAGTACAGATCGTCGACTCCGATTACAATGCTGCATTGTTGAATAATGTGTTTCTCTATTTTCCGTTCGGGGCCGGACTTCGCAGCGAAGAAGAACAACATATATTCGGCTTCGAACTGGTAGCGGTGTCCACCAGGATTTTCAATGAAATACGTATTCCGGCATTGGAAATTATCGGTTCGAAAAATGCAAAGGCGTTAGTTGAAGAACGGCTTTCCAAACGATTAGAAGAGGTTGTTTGCCTGTACTCCCTGTTGCATGAAATGTGTCATCGGGTTGGCGTGTGGCGAGTGATTCCTTCAAAAGACAAATCGTTGTGCATCAGTGGCATGAACCTAGCGATTGTTGGAGAGCTCTGGGCTGATCTACAGCTTGTTGAAAATGCCAAGGAATTCCCGGAGCTTGTGCTGTTCATCTTTTTGAATCGTATTTTCTGGTATGCCCGCAAGGGATATAGCGTCAGCGTACAGCACGGTGACTTGAACACTGACAATGATGCTTGGGGCGGGGTTTACCTGTGGGTGAGGTTGCGCGACGCCGGGGCCCTCTCCATTAATCAGGTGACTGGAAAGTTGGATTTCGAGTTGGACGCTATGGCGGATGTATTCAGTGCCTGTTATCGGGAACTTGAGGCGTTAGGGGCATCCTGCCTTGAAGCGGGAGCCGAAGGGGATGCGCTCGTCAATCAATGGAAGTTGAGTGTGTTGTCTGGTGCCCTTGAGCAACAAGTTTTGCCCTTTGAGTTGCAGGAAATTTATGCGCTGTGCAGGGGAGTGCCTGAATCGTTTCATTGATGTAATTGTGTCGTATCGAGTTTGCTCAGGCTTGTTTCATACATAAAGGACTGTTTATGAGAACTATACATATGTTGGGCGCAGGGCACATGGGGGGAGCCATTCTTTACGGCCTTCGCCAACAACTGAAGGGTACTGATAGTCTTCGTGTCATCGAGGTTGATGCCGAACGTAGCGCCCGGTATTCCAGTGATGGTTTCCAAGTCAGTACCCGCCTCGAAACGATTGAGGATGACGACATTATTGTTCTGGCAGTTCCTCCGCAGCAGTTCGCGCAGGCGTTGATGCAGAACGAACGACTCAAACGGCATCGCGGCCCGGTTATTTCCGTCATGGCAGGCATTACTTTGAATACGCTGACCCGTGAGTTGGGACATTGCAACGTCGTGCGTTCGATTCCCAACACACCGTCGCAGGTGGGGGAAGGCGTGACGCTGTATTACGCCCCGAAGTCAGCCAGTCCTGAGCTGACATCTGCTGCACAGCAGGTGTTCGGTGCAATCGGCGTTGTGATTCGTGTTGAGGACGAAACGCAGATTGATTCAGGTACGGCCCTGGGCGGTGGCGGCCCAGCGTTGGTTGCTTTTTTTGCCGACGCCTTGCAGGAGTATGCTCATGACGAAGGTTTCGATGCCCAACAGGCTGCGCTGATTGCCACTCAGTTACTGCACGGCACTGCCCGGTTGATACGTGAAACCGGCAAGCCCGCGTGGCAAGTCTGTAAGGATGTACAGACCAAAGGCGGTACAACGGAGCGTGCCATCGATACGTTCATTGATGCGGATCTCAAGGGTATCGTCAAGGCAGCCCTACAGGCGGCGGCGCGTCGCTCGGTAGAGCTGGGACAATAACCAGAAAAGGATAGCCCGATGAGTGCTCAGGTAAACTTGCAATCAGACTCTCCGAACATCGATCCTCAGCCGAAGGAGGATGTCAGTTATTCCCTCTATTTTGGTTTGGGTCAGTCACTCACGCTTTTGGATCACCCTGAAGTGTTCAAGGTCAGCGCAGCCGGAAAAGCATTCGGTTCATTATTGACAAGGCGCTTCGGAAGGCAATACGCCGATGCTCGCTTTCTCGATATAGGAACGGGCAGTGGAGTGCACTCGCTGCTTTTGCGCCGCCTGGGCATGAAGTCGGTCACTGCCACGGACATTTCAGCCCAGGCTATCGACGTGGCGAAGATCAATGAGGTCGCCAATCTTGGCACTGAGGATGTCCGGTTTATCCTCAGTGATCTGTTTGATGGCATGGACCCCACCACCGACGCCTTTGATGTGATTCTGTTCAACCCGCCAGGCTGGCAGACCCCGTCGGCAGAGTTTCTACAGGCACTGCAACACTCGGAGTCTGCCCAGGGGCTGGCCATTGAGGCGATGTTTTATGGTGATCGCACGCTCAAGCGCTTCTTTGATGAAGTGCCTTTATTTCTCAAATCTGGCGCAAAACTTATCATTGGTCTGAACTCGCTGGTGGGCATTCCGGCCGTGATGCAGGCATTGTGTCAAAAACACGATGCCGATTACCACATTGACTGGTGCTTGTTGGAGCGGCATGAATTTCCGCTGATGTTGTACACGCAACAGTGGCGGCAACTTCAGGGATTGATCCACGAGGAAATCGTCGATTGGCAACGTCAGGGCACGGCCTATTGTCGCTTCAGCGAGCAGGGCGAAATCATTTGGTCCTATGAAATCCTTGAGCTGACATTCAGCAGAAGGTCAATTGATGGCGACGGGCAATAAACGTTTACCTTTTCTGGGCGGGATGTTCGCTGCCGGGCTGTCCAACCTCTTTTTAGGGCTGTCTTCGCTTTATTGGCGGATATTCCACGACATGAATGCTATTGCTCTGGTGGGTTACAGAGTGGTGCTTTCGCTGGCGACCGTCACGCTTATCCTGTGGGTGAGGCGAGATCTGTTCATACTGTTTCGCAGGCTGAAACTACGTCAAATATTACTTCATGGCAGTGCGGCGGTACTGGTGGCTGTTAATTGGGGGACCTTTATCTGGGCGTCGATTCACGGTCGGGTACTTGAAAGTGGGCTGGGTTACCTGATCGCGCCCTTTTTGAGTATCGCAGTGGGTTTACTGATGTATCGGGAACGGCTCAGCAACCTTAAAGCGGTGGCATTGGGCATCGTTTGCTTGAGCGTCCTTTTTCTGTTCATCGGCAGCGGCGATCTGGATGCCAGAGTCTACGTCGTCATTGGCGTGACATGGGGGCTGTACACCTGGCTGAAGAAGCTCACGTCATTAAGCCCGCTCAATGGGTTGTTCGTGGAGTCCCTGGTGCTCACCTGCGCGTTGTGCCCGCTGCTGTTTCTATTCGGAGAGTTCGTCCCCTTGCCCGTCAGCTTCGGCGTGTACGAACAGGCGTTGCTGATTGGCTGCGGGCTAGTGTCGATCATTCCGCTGGCGTTGTTTTCGCTCGCTGCCGGGCGTTTGCCCATCTCGGTTATGGGGCTGTTGCAGTTCATCCTGCCGCTCACCCAGTTCATTGTGGCGGTCGAGATCTACGGGCAACCCGCTTCTACGTATACGTTGCTGGCTTTTGCGGCCATTACATTCGGCATGATGCTGGCCATCCTTGAGCCTGTATTGAAACGCTTTTCTGGATCAAACGGAGTTGAAGAAAATGGCACGAAAATATAGCGCTGTCGTCATTGGGTTGGGCATTGTCGGAAGCGCGACGTTGTGGCGTCTGTCGACTCGCGAGACCAACATCCTGGGCATCGACGCTGGAGCGCCGATCAACCGATTAGGGTCATCCCATGGTGGCTCCCGGATTTTCCGGCAAGCATATTGGGAAGGGACGCAATACCTCCCTTTGCTTTCCCAAGCCAATGATCTTTGGCACGAACTGGACGGGTCCAGCGATCAGCCATTGCTGTTGCGTAGTGGTGGTCTTTTCATAGGGCCGCAGCGTTCAGGCGTGGTACCCAAGAGTGCCGCGACGGCGCGAGCAGGCGGGATTGACCATCAGCAATTAAATGCGCAACAGATCACGCAAATGTTTCCGGCGTTTCGAGTATTGCCAGACATGGAAGGTATCGTCGAGGACGGTGCCTACACGATCGCAGCTGATGCCAGCAGGCTACACATGCTCAATCTTGCCGTGTGCAGTGGTGCCCAGATTCGTTTTGGTAGCGACGTTCTTGAAATACATCGCAGCGAAGGTAGTCTTTTAATCCAATTGTCCGATGGCGAAGTCATTGAGACGGAGCGGGTTGTTTTGGCGACCGGCGGCCGCTTGACAGATAGTCTTATCCCCGATCTGGCGGGGTTGTTGCGTCCCAAGAGCGTGCCGATTTATTGGTTCAATCCTCGGCCCGGCAGCGCAGATGCCTTTAAGAACTTTCCTGCTTTCCTGTATGAACTCTCTGATGGACGCTTGCTATATGGCACCCCACAGATCACTGAGGCCGAGCCGGGAATCAAGATAGGCTTCCATAACAGTCAGCAAGTGGAGCTGGATATGGATACCCAGCTCGAGCCCGTCAGTCTTGCGGCAAGGCAGGAAATCGCCGAGTGTGTGGCAGCGCTTTTTCCATCCCTGGATCCAACACCCTATGCCGCTAAAAAGTGCGTCTACACAATGAGCCCGGATGAGTCGTTTATTTTGGGGGAGTCAGCGCAACTGCCAGGTGTGTTCTATGCGTCTGCCTGTTCGGGACACGGTTTTAAATTTGCAACGGGGTTGGGAGAGTGGCTGTCCCAGGCGGTTTTTGGTGAGTCGCTGCAGCACATCGCCCCTGCTTTCTCCATAGCTCGTTTCGATAAGACGGGATGAATTGTCACTGGCCTGCGTGGGGGGGCGGTCTTTTTCGCTATCAGGGATTTATCGGTGCTGACAGCAATGCCCAAGTGAGCTGATGAAGTTGTCGAGCCGCGGCGAATACGCGTTATACAAATCCAAGACGTTGACTGTTGTAAATCAGAATTTGGTTGACCGACCCAGGTTGGCTCGACCATAACTCACATTGAAAGCCAGCTTAATGCAGCTGCTTTCAGGTATTCAGTTGGTTGCTTTGATTCAGGTGCGTCAGTGCTGAATGGGCAGCGCTGTGCAGCCTAGGATCTAGAGGTGGGATTACCGGACGCTTACTCTACACGGACACTCACGCGCGATCTATCCGGCAAGAGTAGCAACCTCGTTTTGCGTTATGAGCGTGGATATAGCTGACTTCCGGGTTAGCGAACAACCTAGCTATTCCCTCCTCAACAGTTGCCCCTTCGACCACATCAGCATCAATCATCATTCCGCTCTCACTGTAAGCGCGCAGTGACAGGAGCCGAATTCTAACGGATTCGGGCACATGATCGACGGCGCTGTATTGTTGACTGGCACCCTCACGTATGAATATAGCGTGTGAGGCACGGTAAGGCGTGTGGGCGGGCTGACAAAGATGGTTCAGCAAAAGTACGTTCTGGCCTATCTCGGCTTCTTTCATTTCGATGCGATCAGGGAATCCTGGCCTGATGTCCACGCGGTAGCGCTTGATATTAAGCGAGTCCAGCTCGGGGTCAGATAGCCCAAAAAGCGCCTTGAACGGCTCTGGAGAAAGGCCGGAAATACGAAAAGTCATGTGTGGCTCCTGTCGTTTGTGTCTGCGCATAAGACAGGCACCCTCGCAGGCTCGCTATCCGTTTCTTGCCTTCAAATTCCTTAGGAGATGACCGCTGGATGGGTTGTAGGAGTGCTTAAGCGAAGCAGCTACCACCCTTACGCCCCAACACAGCCTTCCGATCCTCCGTTCGTCCAATGCCCGGCACTCGCAGCTACAGGCCAAGTCCAATGGTTTAAGTGCGTATTTGTCGTGCTTTTACAGCGGAGAGACAGCATGGAAATCAACGAGAACGCCCCAGGCAATATTTCACAGCAGGCAGTAACGCGCGGCACGGACAACGAGACCGGTCATGATCCAAAGCGCGATGAGGAGCATGTCCCGTTGCCACCGGACGATGAGGCACCCCTCGAGGAAGATATGTCGGACGTGGACGCTGCCGACTCAGTAGCCAGTGAGCATCCTGATAACTGAGCATTTAGATCAACGGACCCGGCCAAGCGCCGGGTTTGCCTAATAGGCCATTGGCTTTTCAGCGTTAGAAGCTGGATAGATCGACGTACAAGTCGCTGTCGGGGCTCGGTTTGCATTTAAATGCCAGCGCAAAATAATTACGCTATTGTCGGCATGAGGCTTATCGAAAAGGCCGAGAAGTTAAAGCAACCCAGCTGCGGAGACTGATATGCGTGCCGAAGACATTCTCGCCGACGACACAAACGAAGCAACATTTGAAGGCGTGACCGTACGTAAAGGGACGGTGGGCGCCTTTTTGGCAAACGTACGGGTTTGGAGTGATTCGGACGCGAGCATGGATGATCAACTGCTAGCCGAGCGCGAGATTATTCAATCTTTACCCGCTCTAAAGGCGATCGGGCTCCTCGATGTGTTTGAGCCTAAAGATTCCCGACTGCGTGAGTTGATCGCCAGGGCGGGCGTGCCACAGTGAGTGCATGGTCGAATCCGGATGGTAGTCACCCTGGTTAGCAAGATCAGAGATTGCCGCATCACCTGGCATGACGCTGCGAGCGAACCGTTGCTCCTCTGATCACATCTGTGCGAATGGCCGACGGTTGGCCAGCGTTGTTGCGTGCATAGCTGCATAACGTGATCGGCAACTCTGCTATGTCAATGAAAATGCCGTCCATGGCCAGGGTGTAGCGATCGTCGTCAATATCGCCACATGTGGTGCTGACCGCCGCGTTCACGCTGTAGTAGTAATGCTGGCTGAAACCGTTGTGCTGGGTTTCCCAGGCGACGTGATAGCGGTGCTTGAGCTGCGGTGCCGGTGCCGGGTTGGTCAGGAATACCGAATGGGTGAACGCATTGCGCAGCAGCGCTTCGGTCAGCGGCTGCTCGGCCTTTTGCACCCCGAGTATGCACAGCACATGCGGCCCCAGCTCTGGGCCGATGGGCTGATTGATGTAGGCTTCATCAGAGGCGGCAGCCACTTGGTAACCGTGCGTGCGTGCGCAATCGCTGATGTCATTCACGGCTTTGAATCGGTAGAACGGTTCCTGGATTGAAAACCTCAGGTTCCAGGTCGGACGAATAATTTTGTCGGCGGCGTCACGTTGTAAATGCACATAGGGTTTCAGGTTCCACGGTTCGTCCAGCGTGATTTCAACGGCCTTGAGCTGGCAGGTCGGGGTGTCGTTACGGAAAACGCCGTCTACAAAGCAGTAGTACAAGTCGTTGGCGGGGTAGCTGTAGTTGAATTTGGCAGCTTCGCACGCCGAGTTGTTCTGGCAGCTATTGAGAATGTCCTTCTGAATGGCAGACGCGACTTTGCTGATGATGCTGGTGATCTCATTGGTGTTACGGTCCAGCATCGGACTGCCGGAGCTGCCTGGACGCAGGCCGTTGCAGCGGTTGCGCAAGGCGCTGGGGAACACGCCGGGATGTTCGGCAAAACTGTTGAGGGTCGACTCTACGCAGGCACTCATGCGCAGGCCTTTTTTCAGGAATCCGGTCGGCGCTCCCACGTTAATCACTTCTCGATCCGACGTCTGCCGTTGGGAGGCCAGCTTGAGTGGCATGATCGCGCCGGCCACCAGCACGCCCAGTGATGTATCCAGTTCGAGCACGGCCAGGTCAGTGCCCGCCATGCTGCTCCAATGTGCTGTCTTGACTGTGTAGGTGACACGCTGTTCGGGCGTGTCATGAAAGTAATTGAAGGTCACCTCTGCGGTAAATGCCTGGCGCACGCGCGCCGTACCGTAGCTGTAGAACACACAATGCCCGGCGGTCAGCACATAAGCCGGGCCGACGGCCTTACCCTGGCGGTTGCGCGTGTCGAGCAGAACGGCATTGCAGGTCTGGCCTAAGGCGTTTTTCAGTGAACCGATGCCGGTCCACTGCGGATACCGTTGGTTTTTATTTTCAAGTGCCACGGAAGGTGACTGTTCAGTAAGTCCCTCAGCCAGGTCTCTGGCGTGGCTGGGCCAGACAGTGCCGAGCAACAGGAAATACAGGATGACGCAGGCGGTGTGAGTAAGTGACATAAGGGGCCTCGACATAGAAGTCATTGATTGGCTGAAATTACCCAATCAGGCCAAGGCAGGAGGCATACATGACTATTGCGTAACCCTTGGTGCGAGTGCGGATTGAAGTTGAAAGCCGATCACGTCGGGTCCATCAGCGACCGGGCGTTCGTCCTGGCGCCTTGGCAGCGAACCGTCAGTGTGATTTTTATAGCTTTATTGGGGAGTGGTCAGTGCACCCGCATTGCTCACTCCCATCGCTTGCGCTAGCCCTCTATTTTGCTATCTTGCCCGCTCGTATCGCAGTGGAAGCATCGAAGCATGGATTTATGGAAGACGTTGGCAGCCATCATCACGGTGTCGATCAGTGCTGACGTAATGGCGTGGTATGTCGAAAATCCAGTAGAGCGGGCGCTGACCGTCACGACGCTGTTTCCGACCATGATCCTCGGCGGAACAACAGCATTCACAATGTATGGTCCCTCGTTGATGAAAAAAGCCAAGAACGATGCGCTCGCATTCATAGGCTCTGATGGTGAGATCCGCGGCGCGCAGTTTGAGCAAGCTTCTCGCTACTATCGCTCGACCTATAACTCGCCGCTAATGTCTGACATGCAGTTGGCGCGAGCGATCGTCGTGGCGTACTGAGTACAACCTTTCACACCCTCTTCACATTTATGTGTTTATGGTTACTCCAGCTCCTGGTGAAAACCTCTTAGCCCGTGCCCCATCGCGGGCTTTTCTTTGTCTGCGATTTCAGGGGCTGTGTACTACAGGCAAAAGGGGATGATTACGTTGCCACAGCCGACATCAGCAGCTTGCGAATTTCCCCGGTAATTGCACTTTTGGTGCCTTGCTCCAAGATCCCCACTCGGCGCACCGCCAAGTCTCCCGGCAATGGCAGTACACGCAGGCTTGGGTCTTTGTGCCAGTCGAAATTTTTCAGCAGCGGCACAATAGCAACTCCGACTTGCTGGCGTACCAGGTCTGCGATGCCGATGATCGAGTTCAGCTCGAGGATTTCCAGCGGTTCGACCGATTCACTCTTGATGATCGACTGCACCTTGCGGCCCACGGCGGTGGAACGGTCATAGCGAATGAACGGCTGGGTCCTGAGCAGTTCCACAGCGTCATTGATGCCTGCGGTTTGCGCAGTATTGGCGAGCATGACGATGGGCTCGTTGTAGAGTAGGGTCCAGCTCAATCCATCGAAGTTCTGCCGCGCGGTCTCGATCAGCAATGCCGCGTCGAGCTTGGCAGCGTGTACCAGGTTGACCACTTCGTCGGAGCGGGCGGTCATCAGGTTGACCGATATGCGCGGGTGCAGCTTTTTCAGTTGCACCAGGCAATTGGCGAGCAGGCCCATGCCGGAGGTAATGCCGCCGATGGACACTTCCCCTTCCATGGCCATGCCATCGGGCGCCTCTGCAATCATTTGCTCGTAGTCCGCCAACAGGCGCTTGGCCTTGGGCAGCAACAACACGCCATCGCGGCTCAGCTTGATCTGCCGCTGGCTACGGTCGAACAGCGGCCGGCGCATCTCTTCTTCGAGGGCGCGCATTTGCTGGCCGACGGCGGCGTTGGTGAGGGCCACACGGTCGGCGGCGGCGGCAAAACTGCCGTACTCGGCGACGGCGATAAACGTCTTGAAGAAACGAATGTTGCTCATGGGTAGACCCGCGCTCATGGGTACGTCGGCATAGTAAAGCTTTTGTTTACTCTGGTTAAAGTTAAATTAGTTTTTCTTTTTATAGTGCTCGACCAATACTCAAGTCCGAACTGACTCGGCGAACTTTCCAAATGAGCAATCCAGATATCAGCCCTGAAAGCGCAGCATTACGTGCGGCAAAAAACGTGTATCACCTCGGCGCCACCACCGTGTACTCCCACTATGAGGACAGCCGGTTTGCCTACACCCTTTACGTGCCTGAAAGCATCGAGGACCGCACCCGGCCGGTAGACCTGGTGGTTTCGCTGCACGGCTCGACCCGCGCAATGGAGATTTATCGCAATGGTTTCGCGGAATTTGGCCGCTGGAACGATTGTGTGATCCTGTCGCCGCTGTTCCCGGTCGGCGTGTTGGGCGACGGCAATGGTGATGGCTACAAGCAGATGGTCGAAGGCGATATCCGTTACGACCAAGTGTTGCTCGACATGATTGCCAGCGTTGGCAAGCGCTACGGTCGCAGCTTCGATACCTTTGCATTGTTCGGCTATTCCGGTGGTGGGCAATTCACCCATCGCTTCTGCTACCTGCATCCCGAAAAACTCTGGGCGGCGTCCATCGGCGCACCGGGTTCGGTGACCCTGCTCGATGCCGATCAGGACTGGTGGGTCGGCGTGCGGGACTTTGCCACACGCTTTGGCAAACCGTTGAACCTGCCAGCTTTGCGGCGATTGCCCGTGCATATGGTGGTGGGGGATTCAGACCTCGAAACCTGGGAAATTACCCACCGTGAAGGCGGCAAGCACTTCATGGCCGGTGCCAACGCTGCCGGGCGTACGCGACCGGAACGTCTGGCTACCTTGAAGGCCAGCTTCGAGGCCGCCGGTGTGCAGGTGCACTTTGACCTGCTGCCCAACGTCGCGCACCAGGGCATCAAGGCCATGCCGGCGGCCCAGGATTTTTTCGCCAAGGTGTTGCGCCACAAGCGCAGCCTGGGCTGATTCACCGCTGCAAGCTGCACTCAGAACAGACCGTATAACAATAACCAAGGATTCACTCATTCTGATGCCGGTCCTGCCTTGGCCCACGCCAACGACCGGGACATTTCTTCAAGGAGTCTTTCTCCCGTGAACAATTACGTAAAGACGGCACTGGCCGTCGCGTTATCGGCGTGCACGTTTTCCATGGCCGTCGCCCAAGACAAGGTCATCAGCGTTGGCCTCAACGGTGATATCCGCAGCACCGACCCGGGCGTCAACCGTGATGACAATACCGATGCGGTAATGATGCATATCGTCGAAGGCCTTGTGGCGTACCGCGAAGACACCAGCGTCGCGCCGATGCTCGCCAGTGCAGTCGCCGTGTCGCCGGATGGCCTGCGCTACACCTTTACCCTGCGCGACGGCGTGCACTTCCAGAATGGCCAGTTGCTGACCGCCAAGGACGTGCAATGGACTTGGCAGCGTTACCTCGACCCCAAGACCCAGTGGCGTTGCCTGGCGGAGTTCGATGGGCGCGGTGCGGCCAAGATTATCGATGTCGCCGCCCCCGACGCAAACACCGTGGTGTTCACCCTGGACCAGGCCAACGGCTTGTTCCTCGCCGCCATGGCGCGCCCGGATTGTGCCGGCGGCGGCATCCTGCACCCGGACTCCCTGGCTGCCGATGGCAGTTGGCACGCACCTATTGGCACCGGGCCGTTCACCCTGGGCAAATGGCAGAAGGGCCAGTACGTCGAGCTGGAGCGTTTCAAGGACTACAGCTCACGGGCCGAGGCCACGGCGGACGGCTACACCGGCAACAAGCAGGCGTTTGTCGACAAGGTGCGGTTTGAAGTGATCCCCGATTCCGCCTCGGCCAAGGCCGCGTTGCTGTCGGGTGGCGTGGACCTGCTGCCGGATGTCACGGCGATGGACGCTGCGCAACTCAAGCAGGTGAAGAATCTGCAGGTCCAGGTCAGCCCTATCATGACCATCAGCGGCCTGCTTTTCCAGACCCGCGACCCGTTGCTCAAGGATGTGCGCATCCGCCGTGCGGTGGCGTTATCCCTGGATTACTCGCAGATGGTCGCGGCGTTGTCCGACGGCTTGTCGGTGGCCAACAACTCAATCATTCCCACTGCGAGTCCGTACTACGACAGCACCGCGCACCAGGGTTATACCTACAACCTCGACGAGGCCCGGCGCCTGTTGAAGGAGGCCGGCTACCGCGGTGAAAAAATCCGCATGCTGGTCAACAAACGCTACCCGCAGATGTTCGACATGGGTTTGCTCAGCCAGGCCATGACCCAGGCGGCAGGGCTGAACATCGAGATGGAAACCCTGGAGTGGGGCACACAGTTGGAGCGTTACCAGACCGGTAGCTACCAGATGATGTCGTTCTCCTATTCGGGACGTTTCGATGCGGCGCAAAGCTACGAGTCGGTGATCGGCGACAAGGACAAGGAACCGCGCAAAGTCTGGGACAGCCCCGAGGCCCTGGCGATCCTGCGTGAGGCCCAGCGCGAAGTGGATCCCGCCAAGCGCCGGCCCCTGTTCGACCAACTGCACACGCTGATGCTCAAGGATGTACCGATGGTGGTCATTTACAACGGCACTGCCATCGGCGCCATGGGTAAGCGTGTCGAGGGTTATCGTTCCTGGCCTGTTGCCAAGCCGCGCCTGTGGGGCGTGAAGCTGGCCGACACTTCCAAGTAAGGCGTAGCGCTATGTTTCGATTCATCTCACACAGGCTCGGCATGGCGGTGCCGACCCTGTTGCTGATCTCGGTGATTGTGTTTGCCTTGATCCGCCTGATCCCCGGCGACCCGGCCTTGCTGATGCTCGGCGACATGGCCGACCCGCAAAGCCTGGCCGATATGCGCAGCAGCCTGGGGCTGGACCACTCGGTGGTGACCCAGTACCTGATCTGGATAAAGTCGGTGCTCAGTGGCGACCTCGGGGTGTCCATCAGCAGCCGCCAGCCGGTTTTGGATTTGCTGGTGGAGCGCTTCAGCGTCAGCGCCACGGTGGTGCTGGTGGCGGTGCTGTTGGCAACCCTGCTGGCGGTGCCGGTGGGTCTGCTCGCGGCCTGGAAGCAAAACAGCGCGATGGACCTGGGTCTGGTGATGACGGCGACGCTGTTGCTGTCGGTTCCGAGCTTTTGGTTGGGCTTGTTGCTGCTCTACGTGTTCGGTATCCAGCTGGGCTGGCTGCCAGTGATCGGCTACGTCGGCTTTGGCAGCGACCCGATGAAAGCGCTGACTTATGTGGTGCTGCCAATCGTGACCCTGACCCTGGTTGAGTTCGGCGCCATCGCCCGAATGGCACGGGCCAGCACCATTGAAGTGTTGCGCCTGGAATATATCGCCCATGCCCGGGCCAAGGGCTTGTCGGAGGGCGCGGTGCTGTGGAAACACGCCCTGCGCAATGCCTTCGCACCGACCTGGACCCTGATCGGCCTGATCCTCGGCAACCTGCTCGGCGGCATTGCGGTGCTGGAAACCGTGTTCACCTTGCCCGGTATCGGCCGGCTGATGGTCGACGCGATCTTCTCCCGCGACTACCCGGTGTTGCAGGGCTGTCTGTTGCTGATCACCTGCATCTATGTGTTGGTCAACCTGTTGGTGGATCTGCTGTATCCGCTGTTCGATCCAAGGGTGAAGCTATGAACTTGAAGACGCCTGCCTTGCCCGGCGTTGCGGCGATCCCGCCGCGTCGACGCCGACGCTACCCGCCGCTGAATGCGCTGATTGGCGGCGGCTTGCTCGCAGCCCTGGTGTTGTTGGCCTTGCTCGGCGTGGTGTGGACGCCATACGACCCGCTCAAGCTCGACCTGCTCTCGCGCCTGCACGCACCGAATGCCGTGCACTGGCTGGGCACCGATGAATTTGGCCGGGATGTGTTCAGCCGCTTGATCATCGGTGCGCGCACCAGCCTGTGGATCAGCCTGCTGTCGGTGAGTGTGGCGGTGGTCTGCGGCACGCTGATCGGCATGCTCGCCGGTTACCTGCGCGGCTGGACCGACCGCATCCTGATGATGCTCAACGATGCGCTGCTCGCGTTCCCCGGCATCCTCATGGCCCTGGGCATCATGGCGATTGTCGGGGCCAGCCAGTACGGCATCGTGCTCGCCCTGGGCATTGCCTACACGCCTTCGGTGGTGCGGGTGGTGCGCGGCAGTGTGCTGTCACTGCGTGAGCTGGAGTTTATCGAGGCGTCGCGGGTGATCGGCAACTCCGAGCTGTACACCATGTTCCGCCACATCACGCCCAACTGCCTCGCGCCGTTGTGTGTGCTGGCCACCAGCATGTTCGGCTGGGCGTTGCTCTCGGAGAGCGCGCTGAGCTTCCTCGGCCTTGGCGTGCCACCACCGGCCGCGACCTGGGGCAGCATGCTCTCGGCGAGCCGCACCTATATCTCGAACGCGCCGTGGCTGGGGATCTTCCCGGGCATCTTTATCAGCCTGACGTTGCTTGCTATCAATCTGTTCGGCGATGCCTTGCGTGATCGTCTCGACCCGCGCATGAGGAAATGAGCATGAGCGTACCCGCGCCTTTGTTGGCCGTTGAAAATCTACAGATTCGCGTCGGCGTGGACGGTCCGCTGGCCGTCGATGACTTCAGCTTCACCATGGCCCCCGGCGAGATCGTCGCACTGGTGGGCGAGTCGGGCAGCGGCAAGACCATGGCCGCGCGCGCTGCCATTGGCTTGCTGCCAGCACCGATGCAGGTGTGCGGTGGGCGCATCATCTTTCAGGGCCAGGCTCTGGACAGCAGCAATGCCAAGGCCATGCGTGCAGTGCGCGGCGCACGGATCGGCATGGTGTTCCAGGAGCCGATGGTCTCGCTCAACCCCGCGCTGAGCATCGGCCGGCAGATGAGCGAGGCACTCAAACTGCATACCACGCTGGATGCGGCGACGATCCGTGAGCGCTGCATCGCCATGCTGCAACGCATCGGCATCAAGGACGCCGAAAAGTGCCTGGTGTCCTACCCGCACCAATTCTCCGGTGGCATGCGCCAACGCATCATGCTGGCCTCGGTGATGCTGCTGCGCCCGGCGCTGCTGATTGCCGACGAACCCACCACGGCCCTGGATTGCCTGGCGCAACTGGATGTGATCGAGTTGATGCTGGAACTGACTCGCGAGCAGGGCACCGCGATTCTGTTTATCAGCCACGACCTGTCCCTGGTGGCGCGTTATGCCCACAAAGTGGTGGTGATGCGCTCGGGCAAGGCGGTAGAGCAGGGCCGTATCGAAGACATCCTCTTTGCGCCCAAGGCCGAATACACCCGGCAATTGCTCGAAGCGCTGCCACGGCGCGGGGAACTGGTGCCAGTGCCGGCGGCCGACAGCGGGTTGTTGCAGGTCCGGGATGTGTGTATCGAACACCCGGGGCCGCGCAGCTTCTGGGGGCGCAGCGTGCCCAAGCGCGTGGTGCACTCGGTGAGCCTGAGTATCGCGCCGGGCGAGACCCTGGCCCTGGTTGGTGGCAGCGGTTCGGGCAAGACCACCCTCGGGCGTGCGGTCGTCGGCTTGGTCAACCCCTGTGCCGGGGCGATCCTGTTCCAAGGCGTGGATATCCTCAAAGCCGCCAACCGGGCACATCGCCTGCAATGCCAGATGATCTTCCAGGACCCGTATTCGTCCCTCGACCCGCGCATGACTGTCGGCCAGATCCTCGCCGAACCGCTGCGCCATGAACCCGCCCTGACGGCTGCGCAAAAGCGCCAGCGGGTCACCGACACCCTGGTCGACGTGGGCCTGCCCGAACAGTTTCGCGAGCGTTTTGCCCATCAACTCTCCGGTGGTCAGCGCCAGCGCGTGGCGATTGGCCGGGCGTTGGTGCGCCGGCCCAAGCTGGTGATTGCCGACGAGCCGATTTCGGCGCTGGACATGACCATCCAGAAGCAGATCCTCGAACTGTTCGAGCGCTTGCAACGCCAATACGGCTTTGCCTGCCTGTTCATTTCCCACGATCTCTCAGCGGTGGAACGCATCGCCCACCGTGTGGCGGTGATGAACCAGGGCGAGGTGGTCGAAATGGGCCCGCGTGACGCGATTTTCGACGCCCCACAACACCCTTACACCCGTCGGCTACTCGCCGCGGCCAGCCCCTTGGAGAAACGTGCGGACGGCAGCTATCGCCTCCGTGCCAGTGTGATTTAGGTACTGCTGCACCCCAGGCCACGGCATTAAACCCAGCCCTTCGCAAATCGACGATTTGCGAAGCGGGCGAAGCCATGGCCGAAGAAAACAAAAACAACCCCACTCAACCTGTCTGCCAGGAACCTACACATGAATAACCGCATCAACAAAGTTGTCGCTAGTGCCAGCGTCATGGGCGCCGGTTTCATGCCCTTGTTTGCCCAGGCCGACTTCGTCGCCGACAGCAAAGCGGCGCTGGAGTTGAAGAACTACTACTTCAACCGCGACTACCGCGAGTCCAGCGGGCAGAACAAACGTGCCGAATGGGCGCAGGGTTTTATCCTCAAACTCGAGTCGGGCTTTACCGACGGTACCGTGGGTTTTGGCCTGGACGCGGTGGGTATGTTGGGCATCAAGCTCGATTCGAGCCCGGCCAACTCCGGCACCGGGCTGCTGGCACGCTCCAGCATGGCCGAGCCAGGCTCCCCCAGCTACGCCCGCCGCGCCCATGACAACTACTCAAAACTGGGCCTCACCGGCAAGGCGCGCCTGGCCAAAAGCGAGTTGCGCGTGGGTTACATGGTGCCTGACCTGCCGACGCTGCAGCCGAACCTGAGCCGCCTGTTCCCGCAGAGTTTCAGCGGTACCGCAGTGACCTCCAAGGACATCGACAAGCTGACACTGACCGCCGGCCAACTGGACCAGGTCAAGCAGCGCGACTCAACCCACTACGAGGATATGGGGCTTACCAGCCAGTACGGCGCCTACAAAAGCAGCGCCAAGAGCGATGAGTTCCGCTACGCCGGCGGCGAGTACGCACTCACGCCGACGACCTTTGTGACCTACCAGTTCGCGCAACTGGAAAGCCTGTACCAACAGCATTACCTGGGCTTGAAAAACAGCTTTAAGTTGGGCCCGGGCACGTTCAAGACCGATATCCGCTATTTCAGCGCCAGTGAAGACGCTGCAGGCCTGGCCGGCAAGGTGGATAACCGGGCGTTGAGTACGCGCATCGGCTATGGCCTCTACGGCCACAACCTCAGCGGCGGTTACCAGGAACAGTACGGCTCGACGCCGTTCACCTATGTGGACGGAACCAACACCTACCTGTTCACCGAGTATCAACTGGCCAACTTCTCCCAAACCGGCGAGCGCGTGTGGCATGCCCGCTATGACTATGACTTCGCCTTGCTGGGCATTCCGGGCCTGCTGTTCTCGACGCGTTATGCCAAGGGCGACAACGCCAAGGTCATCGGCTTCAACGGCGAAGGACGCGAGTGGGAGAGGGACTTGAGCCTCGGCTATGTGGTGCAGAGCGGCACCTTCAAGGATGTCTCGCTGCGTTGGCAGAACGCCAGCGCTACGAGCAACTTCGCCCGTGACACCAACGAAAACAGAGTGATCCTGGGCTACACCGTGGCGCTCTGGTAGCGGTAATGGCGTGCAACAGGAACAGCCTGTTGCACGCCCAAGCAGTGGAAAGAGGGGATAGATCAGATGACGAGTTTGCCGTTGCGGCGGGCACTGCCCAGTCAACAACGCGTATCGGCGCGTGGCGTAAGTGATTTCATCGAAGCGGTGAACGCTGCGGACCTGGAGTTGCACAGCTTCATGCTGTACCGCGATGGCGCGGTGGTAGCCGAAGCGTTTTGGGCGCCTTATTGCGCCGAACGCCTGCATGTCCAGCATTCGGCGACAAAAAGCTGGGTGTCCATGGCCGTCGGGCTGTTGGTGGATGACGGCGTGCTGTCGCTGGACGCCAAGGTGGTGGATTTTTTTGCCGCCGATTGCCCGGCATCCATCAGCGCCAACCTGGCGGCCATGACCGTGCGGGATTTGCTGACCATGCGCACCGGCCATCGCCAGGGCATTTCTGGTGGCGCCTGGCGCGGGCGCAGTGACAGTTGGGTGCGGTTGTTCCTCAATGAGCCGGTCGAAGACCCGCCAGGGCACCGGTTTATCTATAGCAGTGCGTCGAGCTTCATGCTCTCGGCGATTGTCAGCGTAGTCAGCGGCCAGACGGCGTTCGAGCTGTGCAACGCACGTATCTTCCAACCCATGGGCATGGGCCCCATCGAGTGGGATCTGGCTCCTGGCGGTTTCAACACCGGTGGCAATGGCCTCAGTTGCCGCACCGAAGACTTGCTCAAATTCGGCGTGTTGCACTTGCAACACGGCAATTGGCAGGGGCAGCAATTGCTGTCCCGAGAATGGGTGGCCGAAGCGACCCGTGGGCACGTCGATGATGTATGGATGGGCGCCTTCGATGGCAAGCGCTACCTGAGTCGCGACGAGTCGAGCGGCGCGGCTGTCACGCGCCGCGAAGGCTACGGCTACCAGTGGTGGATGACCCTGCACGGTGGGTATTACGCCTCCGGCGTGTTTGGCCAGCAGTGCATTGTGCTACCGCGCCATAACGCGGTGATTGCGTTTACCGCGGGACTCGCCCTGGGCGAGCGGCGCTTGCACAGCCTGCTCTGGGAGCATCTTTTGCCGGCGCTGGACGTACCCAGCGAAGGCTCGGCGGATGCCGCGCTGGCGGCGCTGCTGGCCCATCAACAACGGCCAGTCATGTCTGGCGCCGCGAGCTCGCCGCGCCAGGCTGAATTCAGCACTACGTTTGCCATGCAGGCCAACGAAGACCAGGTCAGCGAAGTGCGCCTGGAGTTCGGGCCTGAGTATTGTGACTTTTACCTCACCGACCCCCGTGGCACCCATTGCATCCGGGCCGGGTTGAGCGCCGGCATCGAAACCCAGACCAGCATGACCGGCCACTATCTGCATCACCAATACCAGCCGGAACTCACCCCCGTGGTGGCGCAGGCGCGCTGGACCGAAGACCGGGTGTTGAGCATGACCTGGCAGTTTGTCGAGACGGCGTTTTGTGATCGGGTCACCTGCCGTATCGAACACGGCACCTTGTACGTGGACCGCAGCGTCAACGTAAACGCAGGCCCGTTGCAGCGCCCGACGCTGGCCGGCCATCCAACCATCGCTTCGCAGGAGTCGCCATGAACGATTTTTCCAACCCTTCAGTTTCCGCGCGCGGCGCGTTCTGGGCGCCATTTACCCCGATGCGCCAGTTCCAGCAACAACCGATGATGTTCGCCAGCGCCGACGGTATGCACTACACCACCACCGATGGGCGCCGCGTACTCGACGCAATGGCGGGGCTGTGGTGCGTGAACGCCGGGCATGGCCAGCCGAAAATAGTCGAAGCCATTCGCGAAGCGGCGGGGCGCCTGGACTTTGTCTCGTCGTTCAAGATGAGCCATCCCCAGGCCCTGGAAATGGCCGAGCGCCTGATCGACATCAGCCCCGCCGGTATGGAGCAGGTGTTCTTCACCAACTCCGGATCTGAAGCGGTGGATACTGCGTTGAAGATCGCGCGGGCGTATCACCAGGCGCGTGGTGATTGCCGTCGGACCAAATTTATCGGGCGTGCCAAAGGCTACCATGGCATGGGCTTCGGTGGGCTGTCAGTATCCGGTATCGGTCGCCAGAAACGTGACTTTGGCCCGCTGCTGGGGGAGGTCTCGCACCTGCCATTGCCCTATGACGCGGGCATGCGTTTCAGCGTTGGGCAGCCGCAGCAGGGCGCCAGTTACGCTGATGCGCTGACACAACTGCTGGATATCCAGGACCCGAGCACCGTGGCCGCGGTGATTGTCGAGCCGGTGACCGGCTCCGGCGGGGTTTATGCGCCGCCCCAAGGCTATTTGCAACGCTTGCGCGAGATTTGCACACGGCACGGCGTGCTGTTGATTTTCGACGAGGTAATCACCGGTTTTGGCCGCGTCGGCGCGCCCTTTGCCGCGCAAGCCTTTGGCGTGCTGCCGGACCTGATCACCACCGCCAAGGGCCTGACCAACGGCGCCGTGCCCATGGGCGGCGTGCTGGTCAGTGGCGCGGTGTATGAAGCGTTCATGGCCGGGCCGCAGAATGTCATCGAACTGATGCACGGCTACACCTATTCCGCGCACCCACTGGCGTGTGCGGCCGGGTTGGCGACCCTGGAGGTGCATCGTGAATTGGGCATCAACCAGCACGTCAACGCGGTGAGTGGGCTGTGGCAGTCGACCGCACTCGCGCTGCAAGGCATCGGCGCGGTGCTGGACGTACGCGCGATCGGTTTGCTCTGCGCGGTGGAGCTCGAGCCGCGTCCTGGTTTCCCCGGCGCGCGTGGCAGCGAGGTTGCGCAGTGGTGCTTCGACAACGGCGTGCTGGTGCGCGGCTCGGGTGACACCATTGTGATTTCGCCGCCGCTGGTCATCAGCCCGCAGGAGATCGCCCAGGTGTTCGAAACCCTGGCGAGTGCCCTGAAACACGTCGCCTGAAGGGAGTCCAAGGTATGTCGGATCTGTTTGAGTTCTATATTGACGGTGCCTGGGTCAAGCCTCACGGCACGGCCATTGAGCCCGTGGTAAATCCATCCACCGAGCAGGTGGTTGCGCGCATCACCCTTGGCGACAGCCACGATGTGGACCGCGCAGTCGGCGCGGCCAGGCAAGCGTTTGCCGGGTTCGCAGCAAGTTCGCTTGAGGCGCGTGTCGACCTGCTGCAACGCATTATCCAGGCCTACAAACTCCACAGCGAAGCGCTGGTCGAAGCGGTTCACCTGGAAATGGGCGCGCCGCTGTCCCTGGCCCGCAGTGCACATGTGCCGGCAGGCCTGGGCCATCTGGTGCAGGCGCTGGAAGTGCTACGCGATTACCGCTTCGAACGCCGCGTCGGCCAGACGCTAGTGGTGCGTGAGCCTATCGGTGTGTGCGCCCTGATTACCCCTTGGAACTGGCCACTCAATCAACTCACCTGCAAGCTCGCACCCGCCCTGGCGGTGGGCTGCACCGTCGTACTCAAGCCAAGTGAGTGTGCGCCGTTGTCGGCGCATATCGTCGCGCAAATCCTGCATGAGGCCGGGGTGCCGAAGGGGGTGTTCAACCTGGTCAACGGTAATGGGCCGGTGGTTGGCGCTGCGCTGGCCAGCCATGCCGAGGTGGATATGGTGTCGTTTACCGGCTCGACCCGCGCCGGCATCGCAGTGGCCAAGGCGGCGGCCGATACAGTCAAGCGTGTGTCCCAGGAGCTGGGCGGCAAATCCGCGAATATTCTGCTCGACGACGCCTATCTGCCTAGCGCGGTGCGTCACGGGTTACAGGCGTGCATCCGTAACAGCGGCCAGTCGTGCAATGCGCCGACGCGCCTGCTAGTACCGCGCGCGCAGCAACAGGCTGTGATTGATATCGTCCGGGAAGTGCTGGCGCAGGTGTGTTTCGACGACAGTCAGCCGACCTGCGCCATCGGCCCTGTGGCGAACGCCCTGCAATTTGAACGGGTTCAGGCCATGATCGTTAAGGCCATCGCCGAGGGTTCGCGATTGATCGCCGGAGGACTGGGACGACCACGGGGGATTGAGCGCGGGTACTACGTGCAACCTACGGTATTTGCCGACGTCACCCCGGACATGCTCGTGGCGCGGGAAGAAATCTTCGGCCCGGTCCTGGCGATCATACCGTACGACAGCGAAGCCGAGGCGATAGCCATCGCGAACGACAGCCCTTATGGCTTGTCAGGCTACGTCGCCTCGACCAGTCTTGAACGCAGCCGTAGGGTTGCGCGGCAATTGCGCACCGGCATGGTCCATCTCAACGGCGCCCGGGCCGACCAGGCAGCGCCGTTTGGAGGCTACAAGCAGTCGGGTAATGGGCGGGAGTGGGGCGAGTTGGGGTTTGAAGAATACCTGGAGAACAAGTCATTGTTTGGGTATTAACGGTTTCAGAGGTACGCGACGGAGCGGCAAATAGATTAACCGCCCCTTTGCTCGCTAGTTGGTGCTAACACGCGAACAAAGCCGACCGCTTCGGTTGGTCGTTAAAGATCCTCGGACCGGCGTATTTCGCTACCGGCTTCACGGGTGGTGAAAAACGTATGTGCCTCGGCAATCGCACTGCTCATATGGCTGCGCCTGCGCGACACTTCGGCATTGAACGTCAGCAGCAGAAAACTATAGACACCGCTCAATATGCCAACGAGCAGCACCACACCGAAAATGCGCAGTAAACGGCGTGCGGCGTTTGGGGTGGAGAGGAGGGGATTGATCTGGTGCAGGTACGTCTTGAGTTTCATTGTGACAAACATAGAGACGTGGGGCTCGGGTAGGAATGAGACGATTCTCAAAAGCTTTCGGCCCCCTGCGGCTCAGATCGCAGCCTGCGTTGATCTTCCTGTGTCACGCCTGCTGCGCGTTAGCTGATAAGCAACGGCCAGCCATATAAACCATCCTGGCATGACCATCAAGGCAACGCGGGTGTCAGGTCTCAATGCCAGCAGGCACAGAACGAAACCCATAAAAGCCAGTGAAAGCCATGCCATTGGCACGCCACCTGGCATCTTGTAAGCAGATTTTGCGTGAAGCTCAGGACGCTTTTTGCGATAGGCGATGTAGGACACGAGGATGGTCGACCACGTGAAGATCACCAGAATCGCTGACACAGTGGAAACGATGGTGAAGGCCGTCATGACTTCCGGAACGATGAACAGCACGAGTACGCCCAGCAGCATCAACAGCGTGGTGAAGGCCAGGCTCAGCAGAGGCACGCTGTTGCTCGACAGTCGCCGAAAAATACCCGGAGCATTGTCCTGATTCGCCAGCCCGAACAGCATACGGCTGGAGGAGAATACGCCACTGTTGGCCGATGAAGCGGCGGATGTCAGCACCACGAAGTTAACGATGCCGGCAGCTGCGGGAAAGCCGGCGACGAGGAAAAGTTCGACAAAAGGACTTTTTACAGGTGACACCTGTTGCCAGGACGTTACCGCAATAATGCAGCCTAATGCCAACACGTAGAACAGGATGATTCGCAACGGAATCGAGTTGATTGCCTTGGGTAAGGTCCTCTCCGGAGACCGGGTTTCTGCCGCAGCGGTGCCGATCAGCTCGGTGCCGGCAAATGAGAATATCGCCATCTGAAAACCGGCAAAAAAACCAAGCAAACCGTTAGGGAATGCAGCCTGCTTGTTCACTAGATGGCTCAGGGACGCGGTAACGCCATTGGGGGATACGAACGAGCTGGCAATCAGCACGATGCTGACCCCAATAAGCGTCACGACGGCGATGATCTTAATGATCGCGAACCAGAATTCGACTTCACCGAAAAGCCTGACCGTCAGTACGTTCAAGGCAAACAGTGTCGCCAGCATCCCGATAGCCGGTATCCAGGCAGGCAGATGGGGGAACCAGTACTGGAAAAAGCCACCAACGACGACGGCATCGCCGATCACGGCAACGCACCAGCTCAGCCAATACGACCAGCCGAGAAAAAATGCGGCGCGAGGTCCCAGGTAAGCGCCGGCAAAATCGGCAAAGGTTCTGAAATTCAAATTGGAAAGCAGCATTTCGCCCATGGCACGCATGACGAAGTAAACGAACAGGCCAATGATCATGTAGATGAGGATGATCGAGGTGCCGGAGAGGGCGATGATCTTTCCGGAGCCCATGAACAAACCTGTACCAATGGCGCCGCCCATTGCCATTAGCTGGATGTGACGATTGCTGAGCGTGCGCTGCAGCGTGGGTTGTTCAACCCGCTCTGATGAATTCGATTTCATTTCAAAACCTCTTGATCTTATGTTTTTGAGTTTTGGCAGAAAAGTGGGTATCCAGCGCCACTGTCAGGATGCAATGGCGGGTGACGGCATTGGTTTATCTGGGTGATGACGTCCCCCTGCACATGCCTGTGGCGTCACTTACAGGTGAACTGGCCGTGCGCATATAGGCGGCTTTGGCCGGGGGCGTTCAGGCGCGTTTGCTCTCGAAGCCATGCAATACGTTCACCGCATTGATTCCGATTTCATCGACCATGTAGCCGCCTTCCATCACGAAGAGGGTGGGGCAACCAACGTTCGCTATCAGCTCGCCAATCCCGATGAAATCCTCGCTTTCCAGCAGGAAATGACTGATGGGATCGTCCTTGAAGGTGTCGACGCCCAATGAGATCACCAATACTTCCGGCGCGAATTGCTGAAGTTTCTTGCAGGCGTGAAGCAGGGCGTCGCGGTAGCTGTCCCAGGCGGTGTTTTTCGGCAATGGGTAATTGAGGTTGAACCCTTCGCCACGGCCGGCACCGACCTCACCGCTGAACCCTGAGTAGTACGGATAGGACACGCTTGGCTCGCCGTGCAGCGAGACGAACATGACATCATTGCGCTGGTAAAAAATGTTCTGGGTGCCGTTGCCGTGATGAAAATCGACGTCGAGTACCGCGGCACGTTTGGCGCCCTGGGTGATCGCCTGCTGTGCGGCAATTGCCGCATTGTTGAGATAGCAGTAACCCCCCATGTATTCACGCGCCGCGTGATGGCCCGGCGGACGGCAGAGGGCAAAGGCGCTGTCGTGGCCTTCATCGATAAGTGCCAGACCTGTCAGTGCGATATCGGCACTGGTCTTGACCGCCTGCCAGGTGGTGGCGGTGATGGGTGAACCGGCATCCATTGCATAAAAGCCGAGTTTGCCGTCAATAAAGGTTGGCACCTGGTCGTTGGCCAAATCGCGTACAGGCCATACCAGTGGCAATGCATCATGAGTGCGTCCTGTCGCGCACCATTCTGACCACGCGCTTTCCAGGAAGCTCACGTAGCGCTCGCTGTGCGCGTTGACGTAGCACGACCGGTCAAACACGCGGGGTTCGACTATCTGGCCAAGGCCTACTTGCTTGACACGGTTGTGAACGGTGTCGGCCCGACTGGGCTGCTCGAACGACGGCTTGAGCACGCCATCCTTCAATTCAGTGCCATGGTGCAGACGGTGGGAATCACTGAAAACTGTAAACATTCTGCGCATCCGTTAATGTGAGCCAGTGAAAATATTCTGTTCTGGTAAGGGCGCGATTTCTTTGCTTTGTTTTCGGGATTCTCTATATTTATCGGGTGATTTAACTCGGAAATGACGTAATGAAGAAAAATATATCCAGGCGTATCAGCCTCGATGAGACTGATCTGGCCATTCTTGAGTTATTGCAGGAGGACGCGAGCATTTCCAACGCCGAACTCAGTGAGCGACTTTCGTTGAGCCTCACGCCTTGCTGGCGACGGCGCAAGAGAATGGAGGAGGCGGGGGTGATAAAGGGTTATCAGGCAACCCTTGATCGAAGAATGCTGGGGCTGGATATCATGGCATTCGTGCACATCCGCTTTTCTACCCACGCCGATCACGCTCCGGACGCCTTCGAGGCAGTGATTGCGCAATTGCCAGAGGTATTGGCCTGCCACAAGATCACCGGTGACGCCGACTACGTGCTCCAGGTGTTGGCAGAGGATCTTGATAGCTATAGCGACTTTATCGAGCAAGTGCTGAGGCGGCAGGTGGGTATCGCGTCTATTCAGTCGAGCCTGGCTTTGCGCGAAATCAAGGCCGGTAGTCGCATCGCCATACCTAAATTGAGCAAGGGGTAATGGAGGTGGGGCGCCGCGCAAACGTTCGGTGTCCGGAGCATTCCTTGCCAATCGCACCGGCATTGCGTTCGCAAAGACCCTGGCCTTTGATCAGCAATAAAACGCCTGACGCCTATTTGATTAAACGGTAAAAGCCCGGCATGTCTGCTGGGCTTTTCTGCGTTGGCTTCTCAAGCGGGGCGGCTATGCCCTCGCTCGCTTGTCAATGCGAATGTCGCGGCTCACCACTGCGGGCAATCACGCGCAGATGCAGAGTTGCAGGCTCCAGACACCCACCTGTAGAAAGCTGTCCCACCAGTTGCCGGTACAGTTCCTGCCAGGGTGTCTGGGAGGGTGGGAGGTTCGGCGTCCACTCGAGTCGACGCCGGCTCATCTCGGCCTCGTCTATCAGCAGGTTGACCGTGCGTGTGTTCAGGTCGACCTTCAGGCGATCGTTGGTTTTGAGCAGCGCCAAGCCACCGCCTACCGCTGCTTCGGGGGACATGTTGAGAATTGACGGGCTTGCCGACGTGCCGCTTTGGCGCCCATCGCCCAGGCAGGGCAGGGAGTCGATGCCTTGTTTGATCAGGGCGGCGGGAGGCGCCATGTTCACCACTTCTGCACTGCCGGGGTAGCCCACGGTGCCCACACCGCGGATGACCAGGATGCAGCGCTCGTCGATATCCAGCGCCGGGTCGTCGATGCGGGCGTGGTAGTCCTCTGGCCCTTCGAACACGATCGCCCGGGCCTCGAAGCTGTTTTCTGCGCCGGGTTCGGACAGGTAGGTCTTGCGAAACGCTTCGCCCACCACCGACATTTTCATGATGGCGCTGTCGAAGAAGTTGCCGCTGAGCACGATGAAGCCGGCGCGGTGCTTGAGCGGTGTTTCAAAGGGGTAGATCACATCGGCGTTGCTGGTCATGGCACTGCTGACGACTTCGCCGATGGTCTTGCCGCTTACCGTCGCGCAGTCTTTATGCAGACGCCCGGCTTTTTGCAGTTCGTGCATCACGGCCGGCACCCCGCCGGCGCGGTGGAAGCCTTCGCCGAGGTACTTACCCGCCGGCATGCAATTGACCAGCAGCGGCACGTCCTCGCCAATCCGTTGCCAGTCATCCAGGCTCAGTTCGACGCCCATGTGCCGGGCGATCGCAATCAGGTGCGGAGGGCAATTGCTGGATGCGCCGAGTGCCGAGGCGACGGCGATCGCGTTCTCGAATGCCTCACGCGTCATGATCTGCGACGGCCTTACGTCTTGCAGGACCAGCTCGCAAATGCGCTTGCCGGTGGCATAGGCCATTTGCCCGCGCTCACGGTAGGGCGCGGGAATGCTCGCACAGCCAGGCAATGACATCCCCAAGGCTTCGGCCAACGCATTCATCGACAGGGCGGTGCCCATGGTGTTGCAGTGCCCAACGGACGGCGAGGCCGCCGTGGTCATCTCCATGAAGCCTTCGTAGTCGATTTCGCCGGTGGCCATCAGATTGCGCGCATGCCAGAGCACGGTGCCGGAGCCGATCAACTCGCCCTTGTGGTGACCGTCGAGCATCGGGCCGCCGGACAGGACAATGGCGGGCAGGTCGGTGGTTGCGGCAGCCATCAGGCAGGCCGGCGTGGTTTTGTCGCAACCGGTGGTGAGGACTACGCCGTCCAACGGGTAACCGTGGAGGATCTCCACCAACCCCAGATACGCCAGGTTACGGTCCAGTGCGGCCGTGGGCCGACGCGATTGCTCAGCGATCGGATGCACCGGGAACTCCATGGGGATGCCGCCGGCATCACGAATACCGGCCTTGACGCGTTGCGCCAACTCCAGATGATGACGGTTGCAGGGGGTCAGGTCGCTGCCGGTCTGGGCGATGCCGATGATCGGGCGTCCCGATTGCAGTTCTTCGCGGGTCATCCCGTAGTTCATGTAGCGTTCAACATACAGGGCAGTCATGTCCGCGTGGGCAGGGTCATTGAACCATTGCTCGCTGCGCAGGCGACGTTTTGGCATTTCATTCATGATTCATTTCTCTCTTGTCATTATTGGCTGAATCGACAATCGGTTGGGATTCAGCGGGCGAGCAGGCCGCGGGACGCCAGATTGCGCAACAAGGCGCCGACCCCAAATGTCCAGGGGGTAGCGGCAGAGCTGTGGGTCACCTGGTTATGCAGGCTACCGAGCAACGGGCTGCTGATACGGACGCGGTCGCCCAGCTTGTGGGTAAAACCGCTGCCGGCCTGATCGCGGTCTTCAGTGGGGGCGAACAGCGTACCGAGAAACAGCAGAAAACCATCGGGATATTGGTGATTGGCGTTGAGCGTCTGACCCACCAGGTCCTGTGGGTCGCGGCTGATCTGACTCATGGAGCTTGAGCCTTGCAGCCGATAACCGTCTTCGCCTTGTACCTCTAGATCGACCACGCAGGCCCGCACATCATCCAGGCCGAAGTGTTCGTCGAACAGGCGAATAAACGGCCCAATGGCGCAGGAGGCATTGTTGTCCTTGGCCTTGCTCAGCAACAGCGCGCTGCGGCCTTCGAAATCGCGCAGGTTGACGTCGTTGCCCAGGGTGGCGCCGTGGATCTGGCCACGGCTGTTCACCGCCAGCACCACTTCGGGTTCCGGATTGTTCCACTGCGAGCCGGGATGAATGCCGATGTGGCTACCGCTTCCCACCGCCGCGAGGATAGGTGCCTTGGTGAAGATCTCCGCATCCGGGCCAATGCCGACTTCCAGGTATTGCGACCACATCCCCCGTTCGATCAGCAATGCCTTGAGACGCATGGCTTGCTCCGAGCCCGGTACGATCGAGCGCAGGTTGTCGCCAATTACGCTGCGGACGGTGGCGCGCACAGCCTCGGCTTTTGCCATGTCACCGCCGGCCTGCTCCTCGATCACGCGCTCGATCATGCTGGCGGCGAACGTGACCCCGGCGGCCTTGATCACTTGCAAGTCCAGGGGCGGCAGCAAGTAGGGTCTGGACGGATCGGGAGCGGGGCCAGTGTTGGCGAGCAGCGCTTCGACACTGGCGATGAAGGTGCCGGGCGTCTGCCTTACGGCCGCCAGTGGAGATGGCGTTTCCAGCAGGTCGCTCAGTGTTGCAAAACGCTCCGACAGATCAAACACACCGTCGCTGCGCAGCACTATCGGCGAGGGGCCCGCGATACTGCCTGGCACCCATGCGCGGCCGATCAGGGTGGCGGCCATACCATCGACCGGCAGGGTATTTTCGGGAGTCAGCAATAACGGCATGGCGAATTTTCCTGGTTCGTAAAGCCTTCACGCTAGGGCGGCGAGTCGATAAACTCCAATGAGATATATTCAGTATTTGATAACGTCAGGTTATTAGTAGCCCAGGGAATAGTCATGTCCGATCTGTCCTTCTCCAGCTTCTGCGGCTGGCTGAAATTCCGTCATCTTGTGTTGATCGATACGTTGGGACGCACGCGCAACATGCACCTGGCGGCGCAACAGATGAACCTCAGTCAGCCGGCCATCAGTAAGATGCTCAAGGAAATCGAAAGCCTGCTCGGCTTCGCCCTGTTCGAACGATTGCCGCGCAGCATGCCGCCGACCGCCCTGGGTGAGCACGTGCTGCGTTATGCGCAGATTGCCTTGAACGACGCGCGTTCGTTTGTCGAGCAAATCAGCAGCCTGCGCGAGGGCGGTCATGGCTCCCTCAAGGTCGGCGGGATTTTTGCCGCAACGGCGGCGGCTTTGCCCGAAGCGGTCCTGCAGATCAAACAGCGCTGGCCGCTGCTTTCGATTGAAGTAGTGGAGCAGACCAGTAATCGCCTGATGGAGATGCTTGAAGAGAAGCAGCTGGACCTTGCGGTGGCCCGGTTTACCGATCAAAGCCAGCAGCGACGCTATGACTTCGAGCCCTTGGCCCCCGAACCGTTCTCGATCGTGGTTAACGGTCGTCACCCGCTGGCGGACGCCGGCCGCCTCTCGTTGCAACAATTGGTGGACTTGCCGTGGATTCTCTATCCGGTCGGCACACCGATTCGTGGTCGCATGGAACAAGCCTTTGCCGAAGCCGGGGTCGGGATGCCACGCAACACCATTGACACCATTTCCATGCAGACCTTCCTCCAGGTCTTGCAGCGCGGGCCGATGATCGGGATGCTGCCCAGCGCCATGGTCAACCCGCTGCTCGAAAGCGGCCAATTGAAGACGCTCGACACCCCGCTGCACTTGGTGCCGCAGGACTACGGAATTCTCACGCGCAAAGGCGAACAACTGGTAGGGGCGGCACTGGAGTTCGCCGAAATACTCAAGGAAAACGCACGCCTGGCCAGGGATCAACCGGGTTAAGGGGCGAAAAATGGCGGTTGTTGCGATAACGGATCGTTATCGGATAATCAACAAATGCCATTGGGAAAGAATCGTTTGGCGGCAGTAGAGTACCCACCAGATGCCCATCTGGGTCAGGAGACTCTCATGCCCGAACTGTCCGGATACAACTTTATCGCCGGTGGCCGCAGCGCTGCCGGGTCGGTGTTGCTGCACAGCGTTGATGCTACCACCGGGCAACCACTGCCCACAGGTTTCGTCCAGGCCACGGTCGAGGAAGTGGATGCCGCTGCCGTGGCGGCTGCCCGGGCTTATCCCGCCTTTCGCAATCTGTCGGCCGTGCGCCGGGCGCAATTTCTGGAGGCCATAGCCAGTGAACTGGACGCCTTGGGCGATGACTTCGTGGCCCTTGTCTGTCAGGAAACTGCATTGCCGGCGGCGCGTATTCAGGGTGAACGATCCCGCACCAGTGGCCAGATGCGCCTGTTCGCCCAGGCCCTGCGCCACGGCGGCTTTTACGGAGCGCGTATCGACTTGCCGTTGCCCGCCCGCCAACCCTTGCCCAGGGGCGATCTGCGCCAGTGCCGCTTGGGCCTCGGCCCGGTAGCGGTATTCGGCGCGAGTAATTTTCCGCTGGCATTCTCCACCGCAGGCGGTGATACCGCTGCCGCGCTCGCCGCGGGCTGCCCGGTCGTATTCAAGGCCCACAGCGGGCACATGGCGACCGCGGAGCGGGTGGCCGAAGCCGTCATCCGGGCCGCCGAGCAGACCGACATGCCCAGAGGCGTGTTCAACATGGTCTTCGGTGCCGGTGTGGGAGAAGCTTTGGTCAAGCACCCCATGATTCAAGCCGTCGGCTTCACCGGTTCACTCAAGGGCGGCAGGGCGCTGTGTGACATGGCGGCTGCGCGCCCGCAACCGATCCCGGTGTTTGCCGAGATGAGCAGCATCAATCCGGTAGTGGTATTGCCGGAAGCCTTGCAGGTACGGGGCGAGCGTGTCGCGACCGAGCTGGCGGCTTCGGTGGTCATGGGGGCAGGGCAGTTCTGCACCAATCCTGGCTTGGTCATCGGCATTCGCTCAGCGGCATTCAGCCGCTTCGTGCAAACGCTGAGTACATTGCTGGCCGATCAGCCGGGGCAAACCATGCTCAATGCCAATGGCCTGCGCAGCTATGTCCAGGGCTGTGAAGCCTTGCTGGAGCATCCGCAGATCAACCATTTGGCCGGGCACGTACGGCAGGGTAATCAGGCCAGCGCGCAGTTGTTCCAGGCCGATGTCGAGCTGCTTCTGACGAGCAATGTCATGCTGCAGGAAGAAATCTTCGGCCCGGCCACGGTGGTGGTGGAAGTGGCTGATCGGGCTGAACTGTTGGCAGCCTTGCAGGGTTTGCGCGGCCAACTGACAGCCACCCTGATCGGTGAGCCGGCTGAACTCGAGCAGTGTGCTGACCTTGTGGCCGTGCTTGAGCAAAAAGTTGGGCGGGTGCTGATCAACGGTTACCCGACCGGGGTGGAGGTTTGCGATGCCATGGTCCATGGCGGGCCTTGGCCGGCGACATCCGATGCCCGTGGCACCTCGGTAGGCACCTTGGCCATCGATCGGTTCCTGCGGCCGGTGTGCTACCAGAACTTCCCCGATGGCTTGCTTCCCGACGCCTTGAAGAACAGCAATCCCTTGGGGCTGATGCGCCTGGTCAATGGAGAACACACGGCCCAGTCACTGTAATAACGGCTGCACTGCCGGATGAGTGCTCATTCGGCTTGACCCATTCGATAAAAATAATCAGGCATATCCATATGCCCAGGGGTTACCTCATGCAAACCATATCCGAGCATTCGCCCGCGCAGGCGCCATCTCGCGAACTCGACTTTGAAAACCAGACCTACCGCAAAGTCATCTGGCGCATCCTTCCCGTCCTGCTCTTGTGTTACATGGCAGCCTACCTGGACCGGGTCAACATCGGCTTTGCCAAACTGGATATGCTCAATGAGCTGCAGTTCAGCAACACGGTCTATGCGTTGGGCGCCAGTATGTTTTTCTGGGGGTATTTCCTCTTCGAAGTCCCCAGCAATCTGCTGCTGCATCGCTTCGGGGCACGATTCTGGATCGCCCGGATCATGCTCAGTTGGGCAGTGATCTCCATGGCAGTGGCCTACACCGTGCCGCTGGCGGGGTTCTTTGGTATCCAGTCAAGCAGCATGTTTTATGTGTTGCGCTTCCTCCTGGGTGTGTGTGAAGCCGGCTTCTTCCCCGGCGTGATTCTGTACCTCAATTATTGGTTTCCAACGCACCGGCAAAGCCGCGTGATGTCCGGCTTCCTGATGGCCATGCCGATCAGCCTGACACTGGGCGGCATGTTGTCCGGTTGGCTGATGAACAGCATGCAGGGCGTGCACGGCCTGTCGGGTTGGCAGTGGATGCTGATCATCGAGGGTCTTCCGTCGATCATCATGGCCTTCATCGTGATCGTTTGCCTGGCGGACAACATCGACAAGGCCAAGTGGCTTTCAGCGGCGGAAAAAGCCCTGCTCAAGGCCAACCTGCAAACCGATAACCACGGCAAGGCGACGCGTTTGAGTGAGGTGTTCTTCAACCCGAAGGTGTGGTTGCTGGTGTTGATTTTGCTGACCTTCAACACGGGCTTCTACGGCCTGGCATTCTGGATGCCCTCGATTATCAAGAGCAGCGGTATCACCAACAGTTTGCACATTGGCTTCCTGACCGCCATACCCTATGCGGTCGCCACGGTGGTGATGCTGCTCAACGCTCGACACTCCAACCGTACCGGCGAGCGGCGCCTGCACGCGGCCATACCTGCCTTTATCGGTGGGGGCGGCTTGATCTTCAGCGCTTTCTTCGCCGACAACCTGGTGTTGTCCGTACTCTTCCTGAGCGTCGCCGCCTCCGGGATTCTCAGCCTGATGCCGATTTTCTGGACCCTGCCGGGGACCTTGTTGTCGGGCGTAGCGGCTGCAGCCGGCATTGGCATGATCAACGCCATCGGCAACCTGTCGGGGTTCACCGGGGCGATGATCACTGCAGTGGCTGAGAACCTCACCGGCAACATCAACAATGGCACCTATGTGTTGGCCCTGTGTCTGTTCGTCAGTGGCGGGCTGATCCTGGCTATCCCGGTGTCTATGCTCGGCAGGGCGCCGAAAGCGGCAAGCACCTCAGTGGCGCTGGAAACCGCATAGACACGCGCCAAGGAAATTTCCCACATCCAACCCCGATACCCGGTTGTTAGGCTCCAACTCTTTGACCT
Organism: Pseudomonas sp. FBCC-B545; assembly: GCF_059134095.1. NCBI lineage: Bacteria > Pseudomonadati > Pseudomonadota > Gammaproteobacteria > Pseudomonadales > Pseudomonadaceae > Pseudomonas > Pseudomonas sp. FBCC-B545. The sequence continues at coordinate 2,225,308 of NZ_CP101441.1, forward strand.
ACTTCAAGGAGTTTCCCGATGACAAAACGTCTAGCCGCCGAGTTCTTCGGTACATTCTGGTTGGTACTGGGTGGTTGCGGCAGTGCTGTGTTGGCTGCCGCATTTCCTGAGTTGGGCATTGGTTTTGTAGGCGTGGCATTGGTATTTGGCTTGACGGTATTAACCATGGCCTACGCCGTCGGCCATATTTGCGGCGGGCATTTCAATCCGGCGGTCACCTTGGGTTTGCTCGCCGCTGGGCGTATTGATGGCAAGGATGTGGTGCCCTATATCCTCACTCAGGTTCTGGGCGCGATTGCGGCGGCCGGGGTGTTGTACCTGATCGCCAGCGGCAAGGCCGGGTTTGATGTAACGGCGGGGTTTGCCACCAATGGTTATGGCGAGCATTCACCCGGGGGCTTCTCGTTGCTGTCGGTAGCGGTCACCGAGTTTGTGCTCACGGCGTTTTTCCTGCTGACCATCCTGGGCGTCACCGATAAACAGGCGCCGGCGGGTTTTGCGCCGCTGGCCATCGGGTTTGCCCTGGTCTTGATTCACCTGATCAGTATTCCTGTAAGCAACACGTCGGTTAACCCGGCGCGCAGTACGGGTGTGGCGCTGTTCCAGGGCGATTGGGCGATGGCCCAGTTGTGGGTGTTCTGGGTGATGCCTTTGCTTGGCGCAGTGGCTGGTGGCCTCGTGCACCGTTTTGTCTTGGCGACAAAACAATAGTCGCTAACTCCAACATCCTGGTGGGCTGCCAGGCCGCCATCGGGAGCAAGTCGAATCGTCGCACCGCCCCTCCCACAGGGGCCTGCGGTGCACCTGAAGTTGTGTAGATACCCATCCGCTGATGGGCCAAGCCAGCAGGCCCGACACGATCTTCTTGCATTGCCGGTTAATTGAACGGGAAAGTGCCTGAATTAATAAGAAGTATGGCTAATTGCAACTAGTGGCTATTGGCTGCTAACGCTCTATATCAGTGCGTTTGGCAATGTTTTGTATTTAATTCTCCCGTGATCCGGAACTAGCGCTATAACTTCCAGTCGATACCCCCGGCTAACTCCCGTATGGGCTGTGGCGAACTAATGGCATTGTTCGGTAGTTCCAAATAGCCATACTTTTCGCAATCTTAGATATTCCTAGATGATGTCGTCAGCCCCCATTGATGCCTGCAAGCTGCCTATCCCGCACACCGACCAGGTGTGCACGTGGCTGATGCAGCATGCCGGGCTCAAATCCCTCGACCTGGAGCGCGCCCAGCGCTTATCCACTGACCCCCGCGACCTGCTGGGGTTACTGACGCGTCTGGGCTTGGTTTCCGAGGTCGAGCTGGCGCGTGCCTGGGCCGATCTGCTGGATGCGCCCTTGCTGATGGCCGACGCCGCGCCGCCGCTGCTTGACCCGCTGCCGGTCTTGACCGAGCGCTTTATGCGGCACTACCAAGTGGTGCCCATGGGCTGGAGTGAAGGTGGCCTGCGCGTACTGGCCGCCAACCCGGCGCAGCTGTATCCGTTCCAGGCCCTGGCCTATGCCTGTCAGGTGCCGGTGTGGCTGGCCGTCGGCCCGCGCAATGAAGTCGACACACTGATCGAACGCTATTACGGCCAGGGCCGTTCCGCCATGGGCACCCTGATCGAGAATCTCGACGAGCAGGACGGCGCCCTTGAAGACATCGAGCACCTCAAGGACATGGCGTCCGAAGCGCCGGTGATTCGCCTGGTCAACCTGATCCTGCAACGTGCGGTGGAACAGCGCGCTTCGGACATCCATATCGAGCCCTTCGAAAACCAGTTCAAGGTGCGCTATCGCATCGACGGTGTGCTGCACGAGGCCGAAGCGCCGCCCGCCAGTTCATCGGCGGCGGTGATCTCGCGGGTGAAAATCATGGCGCGCCTGGACATTGCCGAACGGCGCCTGCCCCAGGACGGGCGCATCATGCTGCGCATCCAGGGCAAGGAACTGGACCTGCGCGTGTCCACGGTGCCCACCAGCTTTGGCGAATCGGTGGTGATGCGCCTGCTGGACCGGCAAACCGTGCAGTTCGACTTCCCCAGCCTGGGTTTTGACGGCCAGCGCCTGGCGGCCTTCCTCGACCTGCTCGAACGGCCCCACGGCATCCTGCTGGTGACCGGGCCCACCGGCTCGGGCAAAACCACCACGCTCTACACCGCCTTGTCGCGGCTCAACACCAGCGAACGCAAGATCATCACCGTGGAAGACCCGGTGGAATACCAGCTCGAAGGGATCAATCAGATCCAGGTCAAGCCGGCCATCGGCCTGGACTTTGCCGGAGTGCTGCGCGCCATCGTGCGCCAGGACCCGGACGTGATCATGATCGGCGAAATCCGTGACCTGGAAACCTGTCGCATCGCCGTGCAGTCCTCCCTCACTGGGCACCTGGTCCTTTCAACCCTGCACACCAACAGCGCTGCCGCGAGTATCACGCGCTTGCTCGACATGGGCGTGGAGAGCTACCTGATTGCCTCCACCGTCAGCGGCATTCTCGCCCAGCGCCTGGTGCGGCGCCTGGACCCGGCCACGCGGGTGGCCTTCGAAGCGCCGCCGGCATTGATCCAGGAACATGGCCTGGATCGATTGACCGAGCAACGTCCGATCCTGCTCTACCGTGGCGATTACCACGGCCGCAGCGCGCTCACCGAATTGCTGGTGATGAACGACGAATTGCGCAGCCTGCTGATGCGCCACGCCGACGCCGCCACCCTTGAGCAGGCTGCCCGCCGCGGCGGTTTGCGCACCTTGAATGAAGACGGTTTGCGCCAGGCGCTGGCGGGCGTCACGTCCCTGGAAGAAGTGCTGCGCGTGACCCGTGGAGAGGACGTGTGAGCCTGTTCAAATTCCGCGCCCTGGACAGCCAGGGCGTTGCCCAGAGCGGTACGCTGCACGCCGCTGACCAGGCCGCCGCCGTCGCCGCCGTGCACAAACGTGGCTGGTTGCTGCTGCACATCGAAACGGCGGGCAGCCCTTTGTTGCACAAGACACGCGGGCAGTTGAAAGGCGCCGCGCTGGTGAGTTTCACCCAGCAGCTGGCCACGCTGCTCGGCGCTGGCCAGCCCCTTGAGCGCTCGCTGGGCCTGCTGCTCAAGCAACCTGGCCAACCCCAGGTGCGGGCATTGATCGAACGTATCCGCGAGCAGGTCAAGGCCGGCAAGCCGTTGTCGGTCGCGTTGGAGGAAGAGGGCGGTACGTTTTCCCCGCTGTACCTGAGCATGGTGCGCGCCGGTGAAGCCGGTGGGGCGCTGGAAGCGACCCTGCGCCAGCTCAGCGATTATCTGGAACGCAGTCAGTTACTGCGTGGCGAGGTGATCAACGCACTGATCTACCCGGCGTTCCTGGTGGTCGGCGTGCTGGGTTCGCTGGCGCTGTTGCTGGCTTATGTGGTGCCGCAATTCGTGCCGATCTTCCAGGACCTGGGCGTGCCGATTCCGCTTATTACCCAAGTGATCCTGGGGCTTGGCGAGTTTCTGGGCGCCCATGGCCTGGTGTTGCTGGCCGGCTTGTTGATTAGTACATGGACCCTGGCAGCACGCCTGCGCGACCCCGGTCGGCGCGAACGTTTTGACCGTCGTCTGTTGGGCGTGCGCGTAATCGGCCCGCTGCTGCAACGGGTACAAGCTGCCCGCCTGACCCGCACCCTCGGCACTTTGCTCAGCAATGGCGTGGCGTTGCTGCCGGCGTTGGTCATCGCCCGGCAGGTCTGCAGCAATCGTGCACTGCAGGCGCAAGTGACGCTGGCGGCGCAACGGGTCAAAGGCGGCGGCACACTTGCCGATGCGTTTGGCCGCCAGCCGCTGCTGCCGGAGTTGGCCCTGCAAATGATCGAGGTCGGCGAACAAGCCGGTGAACTGCCCAGCATGCTGCTCAAGGTCGCCGACATCTTTGACATCGAAGCCAAACGCGCAATCGAACGTCTGCTCGCGGCGCTGGTGCCGACCCTGACCGTGGTCATGGCCGTGCTGGTGGCGGTGATCATGCTCGCGATCATGCTGCCGCTGATGAGCCTTACCAGCCATATATGAACCTTCATGGAGTTGAATCAATGAAAACCAGGCATCGCCAACGCGGCTTCACCCTATTGGAAATGCTCGCGGTGATCGTGCTGCTGGGTATCGTCGCGACCATTGTGGTGCGCCAGGTCGGCGGCAATGTGGACAAGGGCAAATACGGCGCGGGCAAAGCGCAACTGGCCAGCTTGAGCATGAAGATCGACAGTTACGCCCTGGACGTGGGTGCGCCACCCAACAGCCTGCAACAGTTGGTGGACAAGCCTGCCAACGCCTCCAGCTGGGCTGGCCCCTATGCCAAGCCTTCGGAATTGAAAGACCCGTTCGGCCATGGCTTCGGCTATCGCTTCCCCGGTGAGCACGGCGCCTTCGACCTGGTCTTCTACGGCCAGGACGGCCAGCCCGGCGGTGAGGGCTACAGTGCCGACCTGGGCAACTGGGAATAACCCGCCCATGACCCAGCGCGGCTTTACCCTGCTGGAGATGCTGGTGGTGCTTGTATTGATCGGCATCGCGGCCGGGTTGCTGGCGTTCGGGGTGCGCCAGGGGCTGCAGGTGGCCCAGGAGCGCCGGGTGGTCGGGCAGATGGTCGAGGCACTGCGCACCACGCGGGCGGGGGCGATTATCAGCGGCCAGGCGGCACGCACCGAGTTCGACCTCCAGGGCCTGAGCTTCCAGGCCCCAGGGCGTGCGCCGCAACACTGGCCGGCCCAGTTGCAGGTGACGTTGCACAGTGCCGAGGCGGCGGGCGCCGCCGTGGTGTTCTACCCCGATGGCAGCTCCACCGGCGGCAACCTGTTGCTGGCCAACGGCACGCGGCGTTGGCGTATCGACATTGGCTGGCTCACGGGCAGCGTGCAGTCCAAGGCGCTGCCATGAAGTACCAGGCCGGCTTTACCTTGCTGGAAATGCTCGCCGCCCTGACGTTGATGGCGGTGTGCAGCAGTGTGTTGCTGGTTGCCTTCGGCCAGAGTGCGCGCTCGTTATCGCAAGTGGCCCGGAGCGACCGGCTCACCCATGCTGCGCTCACGGTGCTCGACCAGGAAGCGGCCGGCCCGTTGACCGAGGGCACCCGCCAGGGCGAACTCGATGGCATCCATTGGCAGTTGACCAGCACGCGACAACAGCCCCGTCTGTTTCGCCTCGACCTGAGCCTGCGCGAAGGCTCGCACCAGGCCCGTTTCAGCACCTTGAAGGCACGCCTGTGAAGCGCCGCGAGCAGGGCTTCACCTTGCTGGAGATCCTCGTGGTGCTCAGCCTGCTCTCGGTATTGGTGCTGCTGGTGGGCGGTGCGTTGCTCGGGGCCAACCGGGCGGTAGCCAAGGCCCAGGGCTATACCGCCAGCCTGGATGAAATGCGCGCCGCCCAACAGTTCTTGCGCACCGCCATCAGCGAGGCGCTGCCGTTGGATGTTGCTGAAGACGACAGCCAGGCCGATGGGTTTTTTATCGCGACGCCAGAGCGCTTGCAGTTTGTGTCGACCTTGCCCGGCGTGCTCGGCGGTGGCATCCAGCGCTTTACCCTGCAACGGGTCGAGCAGGATCTGCAGGTGGCGTTCTCGCAGCCGGAATCGCACAAACATCCCCTGCGCGACGATCCCCAGGTGCTGCTGCATAACGTCGAGGCGCTGCGATTCAGTTTTCGTGGTGTCTCGCCATTGGGCCAGCCCACCGGCTGGCTGAGCACATGGCCCTGGCCCAAGCGGTTGCCCGCTGCGGTGCGCGTCGACGCCAGCGTCAACGGGCCGGTGCCGTGGGTGACCCAGGTGATTGCCCTGCGCCTGAACCTGTCCAGCGCGAGTATTGAGGAATGAGGCGCCAACGCGGTGCGGCGCTGTTGCTGGTGCTGTGGGTGCTGGCCTTGCTCAGCGTGTTGCTCGGCGGTCTGGCGGGTTGGGTACAGCTGGAAAGCCGCCAGGCGCTGTGGCATCGCCAGCACACTCAGACGCTGCTGGCTGCCGAAGCCGGGATCGCCCAGGTCATGGCTGATGGGCATTGGGTGGCGGATGGGCGCACTATCGCGCTGACCTTCGACGACGCCCGCCTACAGGTGCGCCTGCGCAGTGAGCGCGGCAAGCTGTACCTGGTCAACGTCCATACCGAGGACCTGCTGCGCCTGGCCCTGGCCTGCGGTGCTACACCGGCCCAGGCCCAACAATTGGTCAAGGCCCTCGAGGCCCGTCGTAAACAGGGCCTGGCACCGTTTCGGGTGCTGGAAGAAGTACGTCAACTGCCCGGTATGACCCAGGCACTCTACAGCCAACTGGTGCCGGAACTCACCTTGTGGAGCGACCTGGACCGACCCGATCCGGCTTTCGCCAGCGCCTTGATGCGCAAGGCACTGAACCTGCCGCGCCAAAACGCCGAGGGCGTCGACCCTGGCCAGGTGCTGGAAATCGACAGCCGCGCCGAACGCCCCGGCGGCTATCAGGCGCGCCTGCAACTCACCGTCTTATTGAGCCCCGCGGAGGACAGCGCACAGCCCTATCGGGTCGTGCGGTGGCAAGAATGAATCGACTCGAACCTATCGCCAGGCAGTGGCGCGGCAGCCTGTTGCAACAAGGCTGGCAGCTGTGGCTCACAGAGTTGCGCGGCTGTGTGCCGAAGTGGCTGGCCCTGCAAGAGCCACCTGAGCAGGTCCATCATTGGCCGCTGACAGCACCGGTTGCGCCGGGCAATGCACGCCAGGTGCTGATGCTCGCCCACGACATGGTGTTGCAGCAACGCGTGCAACTGCCCCTGGCTGCCGCGCGCAACCTCACGGAGGTGGTCGGCTATGAACTGGACCGCTACACCCCGTTCGACGCCGAGCAGCTGTACTTCGTGGCTCGCCAGGAGCGGCGCACGTCCAGTCACCTTGAGGTAACACTGGTGGCGATCCTGCGCGAGCGCCTGGACCAGATCCTTAGTGACTGCGCCGCCCTTGGCTTGCATCCGCACCGCGTGGACGTGGCGGGCCTGGGCATCGACCTGCTGCCGGCGCCGCTGCGCCCGCGCCAACGTCCAGCCGGAAAGCAGTTGCAGCGCAGCTTGCCGTGGTTGTGCGGCGCCTTACTGATCGCCGCGATGCTGCTATGGCTCAACGACCGCCAGCGCGTACTCGACACCATGCACGCCACCGTACAGCAGCAAAAAGCCCAGGTCGCCCAGGTGCACGCGGTACGCCAGCAACTGCTCAATACCCGCGGCGCAGCACAGTACCTCACCCAGCGCAAACTGGCACAGCCGCCCCTGGCCGCACTGCTGAACGACTTGACCACCTGCCTGCCCGCCGACACTTGGCTTGACCAGTTGGCCGTCAAGGAGGGCGAGGTGACGTTCTCTGGCCAGAGTGCCAAGGCCAGTGGCCTGATCACCCGCATCAAAGCCTGCCGACGCCTGGAAAATGCTCAGTTCGAAGGGGTGATCCAACCCGATGCGCGCACCGGCAAGGACCAGTTTGCCTTGCGTGCCCACTTACGCCAGGAGGCCGCCGATGCGCCGACCCCTCACACCCTGTGAACGTCGCGGCGGGGCCTTGTTGATTCTCGCCGTGGTGCTCGGTGCGGCCTATTGGCTGTTGATCGACAGCTGGTTTGCCGGGCCGCTGCGGGCCATGGGCGAACAAGCCGAACAATTGCGTGAACAGCAGCAACGCTACGCCAACGTATTGCGCCAGGGCGATGCGTTGCGCGAGCAGCTTGAGCGGGCGCGGCTAGACCCGGCCAGCAGCGCCAGCCTGTTGCCCGGCGATGATCCCGATGTGGTCGCTGCCGACCTGATGCAGCGCCTCGCCGACCTGATCAACAGCCACGCCAACCTTGGCGGCGGCTGCACCCTGACCCAACGCAAACCCATCACTGCCGAACAGGACGACAGCGAGCCTTACCGCCAGGTCAAGGTCAGCCTCACGCTCAACTGCGCCATCGAACCGCTGACCGCGATCCTGCATGCGCTGGAATATCAGCCGCCGTTTCTGTTTGTCGATGAGCTGCGCATTCGCCGCAGCAAACAGGCGCCGTCCACTGGCGGGGCGGGCAAGCTGACGGTGCAGCTGCTGGTGCGTGGTTACCTGCAACCTGCGCGGGTGACGCCATGATCGGCTCACTACGCCCATTGGAATGGAGCTTGCTCGGCCTGGCCGGCTTATTAGGGCTGTTGATGGCGGTGATCCTCAGCAGCATCGGCGACGAACCGCGGTGGCTGCCCGCAGCGCCGGTGCCTGCGCAGCCCTCCGTCAGTGTGCAAGCCGCTCCTGCGCTGGCGTTGCCGGATCTGGCTGCCACCTGGCAAGCACCGCTGTTCAGCCCGGACCGCCGCCCGGACCGGGTGATGGGCAAGGTGCGGGTGGCAAGCCTGGCCAACCTGACCCTCAGCGGCATCATGATCACCGGCAACCTGCAAATGGCCATGCTCAAGCAAGCCGATGGCCCGGCGCTGACGGTACGCCTGGGCCAGACCCTGCCCAACGGCTGGCGCCTGGAACACCTGACCCCGCAATACGCCCGTTTCGCCCTGGACGGGCGCACCCAGACCCTGAGCCTCTACGGCAAGCGGTTACCCCTGATTTCCCATCCCCGCGAGCCCCTCCCTTGATCGATATGCGCACTTCGCTGTTTTGCCTGGCCACTGCCGTCTCCCTGGGCGGCTGTGGATCGTTGCCTGATACCCTCGACCCGGACGCCGACCTGCTGCACGAAGCACTGCAGGGTACCGGCTCGCAACGCCCGCCGCCCGAGTCGCCCGTGGTTGAAAACCCGCAGCCGGCCACCCCGGCACCGCCGCAACGCCAGTTGATTCGCGGCAATCAAAGCTTCGTGCGCCAGCCCACCGCGCCCGCGAAAGTGCCGGAGCAGGGCGGCGACATCGTGTTCAACTTCGCCGACCAGCCCATCGAGGCGGTAATCAATAGCGTGATGGGCGACCTGCTGCACGAGAACTACAGCATCGCCGAGGGGGTGAAGGGCAATGTCAGCTTCTCCACCTCCAAACCGGTGGACAAGCAACAGGCGCTGTCGATTCTCGAGACGCTGCTGTCGTGGACCGACAACGCGATGATCAAGCAGGGCAACCGCTACGTCATCCTGCCGGCCAACCAGGCGGTGGCGGGCAAGCTGGTGCCGCAGATGCGCGTGGCGCAACCGTCCAGCGGCCTCTCGGCGCGGCTGTTCCCGCTGCGCTATATCTCCGCCACCGAGATGCAGAAACTGCTCAAGCCGTTTGCCCGAGAGAATGCATTTCTGTTGGTCGACCCGGCACGCAATGTACTGAGCCTGGCCGGCACCCCGGAAGAGTTGGCCAACTACCAGGACACCATCGACACCTTCGACGTCGACTGGCTCAAGGGCATGTCGGTGGCGGTCTTCGGCCTGCAACGCGCCTCGGTGGCCGAGCTGATGCCCGAGCTGCAAGCCATGTTCGGCGCCGACAGCGGCACGCCCCTGGCAGGCATGCTGCGCTTCCTGCCGGTCGAGCGCACCAATTCGGTGGTGGCGATCTCTTCCCAGCCCGAGTACCTCAGCGAGGTGGGCGACTGGATTCGCACCATTGACGAGGGCGGCGGCAACGAGCCGCAGATGTATGTGTACGACGTGCGCAATATGAAGGCCGCCGACCTGGCCAAGTACCTGCGGCAGATCTACGGCAACGGCGCGATCAAGGACGACACCCCCGCCAAGGTCGCCCCGGGCTTGCGTACGACTACATTGTCATCGTCCACCAGCGCCGGTTTGCAAGCCAACACTCCTGTGCCAGCCCCCGAGGAGCCCGAGCCGCAGAGCGGCGAGAACACCCCGGCGACCCCCACCAGCGACCTCGAGGCCGGCACCCGCATCACTGCGCAAAAGAGCAGCAACCAACTGCTGGTGCGCACCCGCCCGGCGCAGTGGAAAGAGATCGAAGCGGCGATCAAGCGCCTGGACAACCCGCCGCTGCAAGTGCAGATCGAAACCCGCATCCTCGAGGTCAAGCTCACCGGTGAACTGGACCTGGGCGTGCAGTGGTATCTCGGCCGCCTGGCCGGCAATTCCACCAGCACCACGGTGGCCAATGCTTCCGGCAGCCAGGGCGCACTGGGCGGTGGTGGGGCAGGGCTGGGGGCGGCGGACTCGTTGTTCTACTCTTTTGTCAGCTCCAACCTGCAAGTGGCCCTGCACGCCCTGGAAACCAACGGCCGTACCCAGGTGCTGTCGGCGCCGTCGCTGGTGGTGATGAACAACCAGCCGGCGCAGATCCAGGTGGGCGACAACATTCCCATCAGCCAGACCACCGTTAACACCGGTGACGCCGACACCACCCTGAGCAGCGTCGAATATGTGCAGACCGGGGTGATTCTGGACGTGGTGCCGCGCATCAATCCGGGTGGCCTGGTGTACATGGATATCCAGCAGCAGGTCAGCGATGCCGAGAATCAGGTCGGTAATAGCGACACGCCGGTCAACCCGCGGATCTCCACGCGTTCGGTGTCCACCCAGGTGGCGGTGCAGAGTGGGCAGACGGTGTTGCTCGGCGGGTTGATCAAGCAGGACAACGCTGAGAGTGTCAGTGCCGTGCCTTACCTGGGCAAGATCCCGGGGTTGCGCTGGTTGTTTGGCAATACCAGCAAGTCCAAGGACCGTACGGAGTTGATCGTGTTGATCACGCCTCGGGTAATTACCAGCAGCAGCCAGGCGCGGCAGGTGACGGATGACTATCGCCAGCAGATGCAGCTGTTGCGGCCCGCTCAATAATCCTGGCTGCACCGAGTACCAATGTGGGAGGGGGCTTGCCCCCGATGAGCATGGGTATCTACACAACTTTGGTACGCCGCTGCTCTTCTGCAATGGAGCTTGCTGCCTGGCAGCTTATAGCTATCTAACTGATGCACCGCGATCCAAATGTGGGAGGGGGCTTGCCCCCGATGGCGGCCTTAGGGCCGACCAAGATGCTGGATCAGACCGAGTACATATCCGTTATTTGGGCAACGGCCACTTAGGGTTCCGCTTTTACAGCGGGTCACTTTTGAAAAGCGCAAAAGTAACCAAAACGCTCTTGCCGGTATGACTCACCCACATGGGTTACAAATCAGTTCACGCACATAGGTAACAGTTATTAACTAGCACGGTTGACTTCGAGAGGATCTGACCGTGCCCTGGAATGAGCTGAAACCAATGGATCTTAAAGTGATGTTCATAGCCTCTTATCTGGAGGGGAAACACACCTTTAGCAAACTGTGCAGCGACTATGAGATCAGTCGAAAGACTGGTTACAAATGGGTCGAGCGATACGAATCTGAGGGGCCAGGCGGGCTAGAGGAGCGCAGTCGTCGTCGACACAATCAGAGTTATGTAGTGCCTGTTGCCGTCAGGCAGGCAATCATTGAGCTTCGCTCTATCGGAGAAACGACTCCAGGGCCGAAGAAAATCCAGAATGACTTGCTCAAGCGTTTTCCGGATCAGGATCCACCGTCAAAAACGACCATCTACAACATCCTCAAAGCAGCTGACCTGATTACGCCCCAACGCATTCGGCGGCGTGTAGCGGTCTACCCCAAACCCTTGAGCAAGGCGGAAACGCCTAATCAGCTATTCAGCGCTGATTATAAGGGCCAGTTTCTGACAGGCGCGGGGGTTTGGTGCTATCCGCTGACGATCATGGATCACGCCAGCCGTTTCCTACTGGCCTGTCAGAGCATGCCCAGCACTAACTTCAAGGAAACTCAACAGACCTTTGAACGGGTTTTTCGCGAGTACGGTTTACCGGAACGCATCAGGACAGACAACGGCGTGCCATTTGCTAGTACGGGCCAGGCCGGCTTATCGCAGCTGTCGATCTGGTGGCTGCGGTTAGGGATTATTCCTGAGCGAATTGAACCCGGCAGACCAGATCAGAATGGGCGTCACGAACGCATGCACCGAACGCTGAAAAGCACCCTGCCACAACCGCCAGCGACTCCTTGGGAAGCTCAGCAGAAACACTTTAACCGCTTTATGCAGCACTACAATTATGAGCGAGGGCACGAGGCGCTTGATCAAAAAACGCCTGCTTCCTGCTATTCGCCCTCGACCCGGCCTTACCCAGAAAAGCTACCTGAAATGAGTTATCCAAGCCACGTAGAGTGTTACCTGACTGACAGCAATGGAATTATCAATCGATCAGGTCTGCGAATTTACATCGCTAATGTGCTTAAGCATCAGACCATTGGAATGGAGATGATTGGTGATGATATATGGGAGGTGATCTTCGGTCCGGTGATCCTAGGCCGGGTCTATGCTAGAGAGGCAAAGAACGGGTACGTTTCGATAAAAGTGTCACCTATGTAGAGATACTTTTTTGTAACCCATGTGGTTGTCCCGTACATGCCCCACCACTCGGCACCTCGCCCAGGCTCGGTGTGCCCGTAATCCGACAGGGATTTGGGGGGCCGCCGCCACGCGCCATCCATGGCGCGGGGCAGCTAAACCGGCATCCCTGCCGGTTTACCCCCCAAATCCCTGTCGAATTCCGGCCAGCGTGGTTTGACGGGGCGCCTAAGATCAAGATCAAAAGCAGATCAAGATCAAGAGCGGCTCGTTTCGCATCGTGGTTACTGACGGTCGCTACGTCAGAGTTGTGTAGATACCCATGCCCCGATGAGGGAGTGTCAGTGAGCACATCTGTGACTGACCCAACGCCATCGGGGTGTAGAACCCGCCCACAAGGGTATGCGCACGTTCAAATTAAAAAAATAATCATTTTTATGAATAAAGATATTTGTAAATAATGAAATTAGAGAATATTAGCTTATACCAAAACAGCATTATATTTTTAAAATTCATTCCGTTATGTTTGAGTTCAACAGCCTACCCCTGACCTCGGATGGTACCCAGCGTGATTCAGATTCTGCGCGCCTGACCGGGTAATCCCGCCGCAGCAGAATCGTTGGACGGGAGCTCAACGTATGTTGCCACCTCACACCCCGCGCTTGCCCCACACCTAGCCCAAACCGCGCCCACCCCCTGGAACGCCGGCCACGCCGCACCAAGCAGCGTGCCTGCCCGACTTCGCGATTTGGACAAGCTGGGAATGGATATGAAGCACGTTCTACCACCCACCACCGCCCTGGCGTTGACCCTGCTGGCCGCAGCGACACAGGCCCAGGACGACAGCACACTCTCCACCGTCGTGGTCACCGGTAACCGTGGCGCCGAGCAGCGCACGGTCACCAGCAGCCCGGTGCCCATTGATGTGGTCAGCGCCAAGCAATTGCAAAGCACCGGCAAGCCCGGGTTGATGGAAGCATTGAGCGCGGTGATCCCATCGCTGACCCTGCCGGAAAAAACCGGCTGGGACGCCAGTGGCATCGCCCGGGCGCCGAACCTGCGTGGTTTGAGCGCCGCCGAAGTGCTGGTGCTGGTCAACGGCAAGCGCCGCCATACCAGCGCCACCCTGAATATCAACGGTATCAACACCGGTGCGGCACCGGCCGACCTGGACCTGATTCCCATCAGCGCCATCGACCATGTGGAAGTGCTGCGCGATGGCGCCGCCGCCCAGTACGGTTCCGATGCCATCGCCGGGGTGATCAACGTGATCCTCAAGGCCGACGCCAGCGGCACCTCGGTAACGAACGCGGGGCTTGGCTATGACGGCAAGAAGCAGACCGTGCAACAAAGCCTCAACAAGGGCTTCGAGATCGGCAATGGCGGCATCGTGCAGCTGGCCCTGGATGCGCGCAGCCAGAACGACGATAACAAGGCCAGTGCCAACGGCTATAGCTATGAACAAGCCTATGACCTGGCAGGCAAGTCCACCTACGGTGGCTACGGCACACCCAAGACCAACCTGCTGACCCTGGGCTACAACGCCGAGCTGCCGATTGACGACAGTTTCAGCCTGTACTCCTTCACCACCTACTCGCGACGCAAGGCCGAGCAGGGCCAGAACTTCCGCTTGCCGACCATCACCAACACCATCACTACCGGGCCCAACGGCTACCCGGCCGGGTACACCCCGACCTGGTACATCGACGAGGACGATTTCCAGGCGGCGTTCGGTGGCAAGGGCAGCGTGGGCGAGTGGGACTGGGACCTGTCCACCACCTACGGGCGTAACGAAGCGGAGCAGGGCACCACCCACAACCAGAACCCGTCCCTGGGCGAGGCCACGCCGAACAGCTTCACGTCCGGCACCTGGATTTCCACCGAGTTGACCACCAACCTGGACTTCAAGCGCGGCTTTGATATCGGCCTGCAAAAACCCTTGGACCTGTCCTATGGCTTCGAGCATCGGCGCGACACCTATGAGGTGCAGGCCGGTGACTACGCCTCCTATGCCAACGGCGGCTACTGCGTGGCGCCGGGTAATTGTGCGTCCTCGGGAGCCCAGGTCACCAACGGCATTTCTGCGCAGGAACAAAGCAGCGCCTCGCGCAACAGCCTGGCCGGCTATGTGGACGTGGGCTTCAACCCGTTGCCGGACTGGTATGTCGGCACCGCCCTGCGCTATGAGCATTACAACCAAGGCGTGGGCGCTACCCGCAGCGGCAAGCTGACCACCCGCTACGACTTCACGCCGCAGATCGCGGTGCGTGCCACGGTGAGTAATGGCTTTCGTGCGCCGTCCCTGGCCAACAGTTTGTTCAGTGCGCGCTCTACCACCTACGGCGTGGTGGACGGGGTGTACCAGTCGATCAACTACGGCGTGCTGCCAGTGGGTTCGGCGGCGGCCAAGGCGTTGGGCGCCGAAGAGCTCAAGCCCGAGCGCTCGACCAATTTCAGCCTCGGCTTGACCCTGACCCCCACCGACCGCCTGAGCTTCACCGCCGATGCCTACGTGATCAACCTGCGCGACCGCATCACCCTCACCGGCACCTTGCTCGGCCCGCAAGTCACCCAGGTGCTGCAGAACAATGGCGTCAACTCCACCTCCGGCGGCCAGTACTTTATCAACGGCGCCGATACCCGCACCAAGGGCCTGGACCTGGTCAGCAGCTACAACCAGGACCTGGGCACGTTCGGCGCCCTGAAATGGACCGCCGCGTTCAACTGGAACCAGACCCGGATCCTCAATTACAAGCAGTCCACCAACATCCTCGGCACTTCCTTTGATCTGATGGACCGCCAGGCGCGCAACCTGATCACTGGCGTGCAGCCCACTACCAAGCTGATCCTCGGCGGCGACTGGAGCATCGGGCGCTTGAACCTCAACCTGGCCCTGACCCGCTACGGCTCCTACAAGGAAGTGAACTCCTCGGCCAACCGCGACCTGGACCGGGTCTACAGCGCCAAATGGATCACCGACCTCGACCTTGGCTACAACCTCACCCAAGACCTGAACATCGCCATCGGCGCCAAGAACCTGTTCGACCAATACCCCAAGAAGCAAGGGGTGCCGAGCAGCACCATGGTCGCCAGCTACGGCACTTATTCGCCCTACGGTTTTACCGGCGGGTATTACTACACCCGGCTGACTTACGCCTTCTAAGGCCTGCGAGGAATAGCACATGCCCATTGTTGCCAAACCCTACGACCTGCTCGATGAGGTCAGCGTCCAACCGCTGCGTCAGCGCCGTGTCGCCACGCCGATCAAGGCGCTGCAAGTAGTGCCCGCCCGACATCCCTGGCGCTGGGCCGGGTCGATCTTCGCCGCGCTGGTGCTGCTGGCCATCGTGCATTCCCTGGCCACCAACCCGCGCTGGGAATGGGGCGTGTTCGGCCAGTGGTTCTTCTCGCCGTCAGTGCTGCGCGGGCTGGGGCAGACGCTGTTGCTGACGCTGCTGAGCACTGTGTTCAGCGTCATTCTTGGCACGGCGCTGGCCCTGGCGCGGCTGTCGGGTTCGCCGTTGCTGGCCGCATTGGCCTGGGGCTATATCTGGTTTTTCCGCTCGATGCCGGCGCTGCTGGTGCTGATCATCCTCTACAACTTTGCCTACCTGTATGACCACATCCTGCTCGGTGTGCCGTTTACCGACCTGGTGTTCGCGCAATGGTCGACGGTGGATGTGCTCAGCCAATTCACCGTGGCGGTGCTGGGCTTGAGCCTGATGCAGGCGGCCTACGCGGCGGAGATCATCCGCGGTGGCCTGATCGGCGTGGAGGCCGGCCAGCATGAAGCGGCGGCGGCCCTGGGGTTGCCGGCGTCGCGGCGTATCTTTCGCATCATCCTGCCCCAGGCGCTGCGCTCGATCCTGCCGTCGGGGTTCAATGAAATCATCGGCCTGGTCAAGGGCACCTCCATCGTCTACGTGCTGGCCTTGCCCGAGCTGTTCTACACCGTGCAGGTCATCTACAACCGCACCCAGGCGGTAATTCCGCTGCTGATCGTCGCCACCGTCTGGTACCTGATCATCACCACCGTGCTCACCAGCGCCCAGTACTACGTCGAACGCCACTTTGCCCGCGGCACCGCCCGGGTGCTGCCGCCGACGCCGTTGCAGCGCCTGCGCCGCTGGTTCAAGGAGAAGGCCCATGGCTGAAGCACGCGCCGGGCGCATCCAGATCCAGGGCGTGGGCAAGCGCTTTGGCAACCAGCAGGTGCTCGATAACATCGACCTGACCATCGACCCCGGCAAGGTCACGGTGATCCTCGGGCCGTCCGGCTCGGGCAAGTCCACCCTGCTGCGCACCATCAACCACCTGGAGAAGATCGATAGCGGGCATATCACTATCGACGGTGAGTACGTCGGCTATCGGCGCAAGGGTGACCTGCTGTTCGAACTCAAGGAACGCGAGATCCTCAAGCGCCGCATCGACGTGGGTTTTGTGTTCCAGAACTTCAACCTGTTCCCGCACCTCACCGCCTGGGAAAACATCGCCGAAGCGCCGTTGGCCCACAAGCGCTGGAGCAAAGCCCAAGCCCACTTCAAGGCCGCCGAATTGCTGGCCAAGGTCGGCCTGGCGGACAAGGCCGACGCCTACCCGCGCCAGCTCTCCGGCGGCCAGCAGCAACGCGTCGCCATCGCCCGGGCCCTGGCACTGGACCCCAAGGTGCTGCTGTTCGACGAGCCCACCTCGGCCCTCGACCCGGAATTGGTGGGCGAGGTGCTGGACGTGATCAAGGGCCTGACCCGGCTGGGCGTGACCCTGGTGATCGTCACCCACGAGATCGGCTTTGCGCGTGAAGTTGCCGACCACGTGGTGTTTCTCTGCGACGGCCAACTGATCGAAGAGGGTCCGCCCGAACAGATCTTCCGCCAACCCCGCCATCCCCGCACCCAGGCCTTTCTCGGCAAGGTGCTTTAGTTCAAGGAGTGACTGCCCATGTTCATCAACACCACCCGCGTGGCCTTGCTGGCGCTTGCCGTCAGCACCGCGCAATACGCCTTCGCCGTGCAACAGGTTGATCTGAGCCCCGACCGCCCGCGCATCCATGTGCCGCGCAATGAAGCGGCCATCGCGCAGATCCCGCCGGGGTTCAAGTTCGCCCAGCCGGGCAAGTTCACCGTGGCCGTGTCCGGCGTGGCCGGGCCGCCCCTGGCGCTGCTCGCCAGTGACGACAAGACCACCATCGGCAGCGAAGCCGACACCGCACAACTGATCGCCGACAGCCTCGGCCTGCAACTCAACGTGGTACAGACCAGTTGGGAGGATTGGCCCCTGGGCGTCAGCTCGGGCAAATATGACGTGGTGATCAGTAACGTCACCGTCACCGAAGCGCGCAAAAAGCGTTTTGACTTCGCCACCTACCGCCAGGATGTGCTCGGCTTTTACGTCAAGAGCACCAGCAAGATCACTGAGATCAAGCAGGCGGCGGACATTGCCGGGCTGAAGATCATCGTCGGCTCCGGCACCAACCAGGAAAAGGTCCTGCTGGCCTGGAACGAGGCCAATGAAAAAGCCGGCCTCAAGCCTGCGCTGTTGCAGTACTTCGACGACCAGGCCGCCGCGCAACTGGCGGTGCAGTCAGGGCGCAGTGATGCGCTGTTCGGGCCGAACTCGGTGTACGCCTATTCGGCGGCGATCACCGGCGGTATCAAGCGCGTCGGCACCGTCAACGGTGGCTGGCCGCTGCAGGCCGATATCGCCGTGACCACGCGCATGGACAACGGCCTGGTCCAGCCGATCCACACCGCCTTGCAAGGCGCGATTGCCGGTGGCCAATACGAACAGGTCTTGCAGCGCTGGGGCCTGGATGTGGAGCGGGTCGACCAATCGCTGATCAACCCGCCCGGGCTGCCGGACTAAGGAGGTTTGGACATGGGACTGACACGACGTGAAGCGTTGTCGAGCATTGCCGCAGTGGGCGGTGAAAAGGCCGTCAAGGATGCATTGGCGGTCTTGGGCCTGGGCCCATCCTCACATCGCCGGCCGCAACCGCTGAAACTCAAGGACGGCCTGGGGCAGGGCACCCGCGTGCTGGTACTGGGCGCCGGGATTGCCGGGCTGGTCACGGCACTGGAACTGAGCCGCGCCGGCTTCAACGTGCAAGTGCTCGAAGCCCGAGAGCGCGTGGGGGGCCGCACCTGGACCCTGCGCAACGGTGACCGCGTGGACTACAAGGATGGTCGCTCGCAGACCGTAGGGTTTGATCCGGGCCAGTATTTCAACGCCGGCCCCGCGCGCATTCCCAGCCAACACCGCACGATCCTCGATTACTGCAGTGAGCTGGGTGTGCCCCTGGAAGTGCTGGTCAACAGCAGCCATGGCGCCCAAGTGCGGCCGGACCTGGGCCAGCCAGCGTTCAGCGTCGGCCAGGCGCTCAACGATACCCGTGGGCACCTGTCCGGGCTGTTGGCCAAGGCGGTGCAGCGTGACGCCCTCGATGATGTGTTGAGCGGCGAAGAGCGCACGCGCTTGCTGGGTTTCCTGCAGGTGTATGGCGACCTGTCCCAGGAACTGACCTTCGAGGGCACCCTGCGCTCGGGGCACCTGGAATCCGCCGCCCACCCTGGCGCCTTGCCCGCCCGTTGTCGCCCGCTGGGGCTCGAACGCCTGCTGCACCCGGAACTCTGGGGCGCCTTGCTGCACACCGAGTTTCCGGAATTTTCCGCCACCATGTTCCAACCGGTGGGCGGTATGGACCGCATCACCGATGCCTTCTACCGGCGCGTGCATGAGCAGGTGCAACTGGGCGCCCGGGTGCGGCAGATCCGCCAATTGGAGGACGGCGTGGCGGTGACCTATCACGACCAGCACAGCGGCCGTGAACAGGTGGTGCGCGCCGATTACTTGATCTCGACCTTGCCGCTGCCATTGCTGGCCAAACTCGATACGGATTTCAGCGACCCGATCAAGGCCGCGTTGCGCAGCACCCGCAGCGATCAGGCGACCAAGGTGGCGTGGCAATCCCCGCGCTTCTGGGAAACCGATTACCGCACCTACGGCGGCCTGTCGTGGATCGAACACCCAGCGCGCTTGCTCTGGTATCCCAGCAACGACCTCAACACCCGCGACGGTGTGCTGGTGGCTGGTTATGTGACGGGGGAGGGCGCCGAGGTGTTTGGTGCGCAGCCGCTCGATCAGCAATACGCCAGCTCCCGACAAGCCGTGGAGTTGCTGCACCCGGGTTACGCCAGGCACCTGCGCAATCCGCTGGCGGTGTCCTGGGAACAGATCCCCTACAGCGAAGGCCCATGGCTGCAACGTGAGCACTTCCCGGCCGAGGCCAGCGCCTTGCTCGAGCGCCCCCACGGCCGCGTGTACTTCGCCGGCGACGGCCTGGTGCAAAGCGGCGTGGGGATCTGGCAGGAGTCAGCCGCCAACTCAGCGCGCCATATGGTCGCGCAACTGGCCGAGCGCGTCATCCAACAACGACAGACCGCGGCCGTGGCCGCTTCCTAAGGAGTAACACCATGAGCAACAGCATCCAACGCACCAGCGTCGGCGACTTCCCCATCTCGCAAACCGTCACCGTGCCGGCCTCCGCCAGCCTGGTGTTCGTCAGTGGCACCCTGCCGGACCTTGCCGACCCGAGCGTGCCTGGGGTTTTTGGCGATACCGAAGTGCAGACTGTTTCGGTGTTCAACAAATTGCGCCAGATCCTGAGCCAACACGACCTGGACCTGGGCGATATCGTGCAGTTGCGGGTATTTCTGGTCGGGACCGAAGAAACCGACGGCAAGCTGGATTTTGCCGGGCTGCAGCGTGGGTATACGCAGTTCTTCGGCACGCCCGAGCAGCCGAACAAACCGGCGCGGACCGCGTTGCAAGTGGTGGCGCTGCCGTTGCCGGGGGCGTTGGTGGAAGTGGAGGCGATTGCTGCCCGGGCGGTGTGATGCCGCCCGTCACTCTGCGGCGTGGAGCCTTTGCTCTGTCGCCCGATCAATCAACGCCCGCAGCGCTTCGAACAAGGGGTCGGCATCTGTGTGTTTTTTACCGTAGGCCAGGTTGAAGGCGTAATCGAAATCGGGCGGGTTCAGCCCTTGGGTGTGCTGCAGTAGGGTCTCCAGTTTGTCCATGGCCTTGACGGCTTTTGCTTCCGGCGAAAGCGCGTTCTCGTAGTCATCCCATAACGTCAGGATCTCGGCTTTCAGGGGGCTGTCCAGGGACTGCGCCAACACCAGCAGGTCGAGCCGCTCCTGTTCGCCCTTGTTGGGAAAGGCCGCCTGGCTGACCGCCGGGATATCGCCGTGGATGGCTTCGCCCAAATCATGGATAACGCACATCTTGAGGATTTTCAGCAGGTCCAGGCCGGGCAGTTGATCGGCGAATACCATCGCCATCAGACACAGGCGCCAACTGTGTTCGGCCGTGCTTTCAGTGCGACCCGAAGCCGTGTGGGCGCTTCTGAGCACATCCTTGAGTTTTTCCGCTTCGCGCAGGAAATCGAGACGGCCTTTGATTTTTTCCAGGTCCATGATGCTGCCCCCACAAGGTCGGTTATGCAGCTAAGCCTAGGTGCGCGAGCGTAGATCGTCCACGCATAAAATATGCGCGGTGTTCAGTCAGAGCGTCTCGACCAGGCGCGCGGCGCTGCCATCGCTCAGGGTCATGCGTGTCCAGCGACACAGGCTTGGGCGTATCGGCACGAGGCTGGAATCGTTGCTTCCAGTGGTGAACTCAAGGGCTGGGGGGACCTGGGTTTCGCGCCAGCCGGTGTGTTCCAGGGTGGCTTCGATCAGCTGGATTTCCTGGGTTGCGAAGCGCCACAGCGACTGGCCCATAAGATCGGTGAGCGGGCTGCTGAACTGGCGTGCGCGGGAGGGCGAGCACGCGAGCAGGCGGTGCGTCAGGTCGCACACCAGATGCATCGCTTGCGAACTCTCACTGACCAGCCGGGCCAATGCCTGGTCGGCGGCTGCATCAAGCCGGGCTGCCAACAACTGCTCAAGCTGTTGGTGCGCGGCCGGATCCATCGCTTGTACGCCACTTTCCCAGCGCGAAATAGTCGATTGAGTGACGTTGAATAGCTGCGCCGCATGGCTTTGCTTGACGCGGTGCAGCAAACGCCATCGCCGCAGCGCAATGCCGGGCAGCGCAGGCTTGAGCAAGGAGTGAGGCATTTGCGGTTCCTGAGCCGGCGGGTGGATGACGAGTGTGATGATAAGAGGGCCGCGGTGCAAATGAGTGGGATGAACGGCGCTCTGGTTTCCAATGTGGGAGGGGGCTTGCCCCCGATAGCGGATTGTCAGTCACTGCATGTGTTGACTGAACCACTGCTATCGGGAGCAAGCCCCCTCCCACATGGCTACTCCCTATTCCTGCAACAACAACGCCTGCTGCTTGAGCCTGCGCTTCTGCGCAAACGGCAACTTTTCATCATCCCCATACGGCGCGCTGTACCAATTGCCGTAGCTCGGGTTGGGCAGCAGGAACCAGCGTTGCCCCAGCCAGTTCACATAGGGTTCGACGGCCTTGCGCTGCGCAGCCAGGGTGTTGTGTTCGGCCTGCACGAAATCTCCCAGGGAGTCACCGGCCATCAACAGCACGCGTGCCTGGCTGGCGACCCATTGGCGGCGGCAGTTCTTGCCGTAGCCGGCGCTTTCGCAGTGGCCGGTAGGCGTGCTGGCCGCCAGGATCTGTTCATTACTCTCAATCGGAAAGCCGCGTAAACGCAGGTTGTTGGCCGTAGCCGCGACCTGGCTGTGTTCGCGGTTGGTGAGGTAATACACCTTGATCCCTTTTTGCCTGGCAGCCTGCAGGAATGCCACGGAACCTGGCAGTGCCTGGGCCTTGGCCTGCTCCACCCAGGTGTTCCAACGATCATAGGAATACACCTGGTTATTGATGATGTCGCGGGCGTTGAGCGGCACGTTGTCCAGCAGGGTCTCGTCGATATCCACCACCACCGCCGGTGGCAGGCCGGCCAGCTTGCGCGCCGGGAAGGGCAGGGCGTCCCAGGTGGGGTCGGCCAGCGCTACATCGAGTTGGCGGGTGGCGTTGGCGAAGAGCTGGCGGTAGATCAGCTCGTGCTCGATGGACGTCTGGGTCCAGAGCACGGCGTCGAGTTGGTCGTTGGCCGGCGGGGTCTGTTGGCAGCCTGTGAGGGCGGTGGTGAGCAAGCAAAGGCTCGCGACAATCAGATTACGCATGGAATGGTCTCGCAGTGGACGCCTGGGCGTGGATGACTCAATAAGGCTCGCCGATCGAGCAGTGTGCAATCAATTGCGCGAGTGCTCTTCTTAATAGGCTCTCTGCATGCGTGTTCATGCGTAGCATCAGGGAACCGTCCGATTGCAGGATGATGATCCCGTCGAGTTTGTCATGATAGCTGCGTACTTCATGGAAGCCGCCCTCGTCGGTAAACAACATCAACGGACCGCGCTCTGTTCTGGTGATGGCGTAAATGTCCAGCAACGGGCCGTGTTTGGCGGTTTCGAACAAGCCAAGCATGGCGTGGCGGGCAGGCACTCCTGCACGAACCGACCTCGGATAATATTCGTTAACGATCAACTCCATGCCTGCGTCGGCAATATACCCGGCAATGTCTGGCCAACAGGCTTGCGCCCGAGGGGCCAAGACATGTGCCATCGAACTTGTTGCATCGACAATCAGCTTGGGTAGCGGCCGAATATGTTCCGTAAGGACACGACGAAAGTGCTCGCGCAACTGGCGCGCTGAAGCCGCATTGGAGGGTGTCACGCAGGCGAATGCCTCGCAGCGCTCGCTAACGTTCACGTCGCCTTTATGTTTGCACATCTCACGGAGTTTCCTGGGCTGGCAGGCGGGCACCGGCCCATAGTTGGCGAGCGCTACCAGCGCCTCTGTATTGAGTTTTGCATAGTCACGCAATGCTTGATTGAAGTTGCGTGTATTAGCCCTGGCATATTGTTTGGCTTCAAGTACATAAATGATGCGATGGCTTCCATCCGCTTTGCGCTGCAGGAGTGAATAGTCTGGTTGAATATGTTGCTTGCGACCCGTTCCTGTCAGCCCAATACCTTGGGCCGCGACGCGAAACTCCGCGATCAATTCGAGAACGTCATTACCGATGCGCAGGTTAGCTATATGGCTGGGACTGAAAGCGAATGTCAGGCGATTGTCCGTGCCCATTAATTCAAAGTGCTCACCCGCGTATTGCAGTTCACGTTTGAGCAGGGTAACGAGCCACACGGAGTAGAGCTGTGAGCGGTGTTTCCAGATGGGCAGGTCGAGCAAGTCCTCCAGTTCATGGGATAACGCGTTGGCCGCGACCACGTCTGAGTGAGCGTTGACCAGCGTTTCGACCTTTTTCGCCAAAACGGCTCGCTGGGAATGAGGGACCTGTTGGTGGCAATACCAAAGCGCCGGCAGAAGACGAAAGCGCGCAATGTGGTCTTCCTGGATATGAGCCAGCAAGGACTCGCTCCATTGCCTGATAGGTGTGCGGCCCGGCATGGCTGGATCGTCGGTCCTGCGCACGCTGCGCAGTTCAGCCTGGCTGGCGTAGCGGCCTGTGCGACGGCACAATTGCTCGGTCAGGTCCGCGATAGGCTGGAGTGCGCGGGTCAGTGGGTCGGTGATCGGTCCCTGGGGCAGTGGTACGGATGTCTGGTAAGGCCAGTCTAAATTGTTTATCCAGTTTTTTACCTCATCGCTCGCGATGGGCGTTTTGAGGGCGGCCCGAGCATTTTCCTCGCCCAGTGTGTCTGCAAAGGTGGTCAAAAGCCCCCCGCTGATCGCTACCAAGTCCCTGGGGTTATAAGCGCGTTGCGCAACAGTGCTATTGAGTCGCTCCATGATGTTGCGTGCGCTGCGAAAGGCCTCTGCATCGAAAGACAGCTTTTCGCCTTCATCAAAGTTGAACTCGAGTAACAGGCGCTCATTGCTATGGGATACGCCTGTCTCAATCATCATCTGATAGATGTCAGTGAGCATCATGCTGAACGGCTGCAAGGCATTGAGTACCGCGATCAGGAACGACGTGATGTCGACGTCGTGCAGCCGCAAGTAAGCGCCAACGTCCTGGAACGCGGGGATGTGCAACGCCGCCCGTAGGTCCACGACGAATTGTTTATCGTGGCTCATGGGGGCCAGCCGGCCCTCTGAATTCAAGCTGTCCCAAAGCTCAGCCGCGGTTTTCAAGTGCACAGGTTCATCCTTGATAAAGATAAGTGGCGATTAGCCATAATTTGCAAAGCGTGAGATGTTACCCGACTCAAGGAAACCATGCGCATTTCAGGATCAACATGAACGCACAACAAGGTTTTTACGAAAATGTCACGCTTATTGACATTCAATTGGCGTCTGTCTATTACCCGATTCTGGTCGACCTGGCCAAGCATAAACATTGCCTGACCTACACCGAGTTGGTTGATCGGGCCAAGCATGAGAACCCCGACCATAGGGTCGTTCAGAATGCCATCCCTGTATCCACCGGGCGGCGCTTGGATGTAGTCAGGCTGTTCACTGACGAGCGCAAGTTGCCAGTCCTGACGTCGCTGGTAATCAGTAAAGGCACGGGGGAGTGTGGGAGCTTTTTCACCCGCCATTTCGATCCGGTGGCTGCGCGTGAGCAGGTCTTTGCGTTTGACTGGAACACCGCGACTACGGATTTTGCAGGTTTTGTCGAAGTGACCGAGAAAGCGGTGAAGCCGCGTAAAAAGGTCAAGAAGCCGCAGGCACGCGAACGCATGGCGGCTTACTATCAGGCGAACAAATCCAACCTCCCGGCTAACGTGAGTGAGTACAGAGAAGCCATCATCGAGCTCATTATGGAGGGCTTCTCTGATGAGGAGGCTTACGCGATGACGTTGCGCCAGACAAGCTGAGCGTACCTGTCGATTGTCCAATGCGACTGACCTGGCTCGATACAGGTACCGCCTACCCAACGTGCTTCTGAGCTATGGTCTGGCCAATAGGCGCTCTCGCTGAGCACTTCCCGCCCCAAGGCTGTCAGTTCCAGGTGGCGCCGAGGCCATTCCAGATGCGTCTCGGTTTCCAACAGCAACGGCTGCTCTGCATCAATCAACGGCCGCAGCAGGGCATGGAACATCATGTCTCCCAGGAATGGCAACGGCTCGCGCTTACCCATCAGCTCTGCGAACACCCGGCCGAATGGCACCGGTCCGGCCTCGGCGATGTACGTCAGGCCCAGGCGTTCGGTCAACGACAAGCCATCATGCGTTCCGGGTAACTCCTGCAATTGGCGCAGCAGCGCCGGAGCGAGAAAGGGCAGGCAGGGGTAATTGCCATGGGCCAGTTCCGCGAGCTTGAGCGGTGAGCTGTCGCAATAAGCCGACCAGGCGCGTTTGGCCAATTGCACTGCGTTGTCGTCGATCAAGCGCCGCTGCGGCCAGAGCCAGGCCAGCACATCGGGGGCCAATTGGCCTATGCCGATAAATCGCTCGACCCCGGGAATGCGGTCTGCCTCAATCAGCTCCAGCTTGTGCGGCGCCCGCTCCAGGCCGGCCAGGGCGCGCACCAGAAACAGTTGGTCGTAGGCGTCCGCTTCGCACCACAGCACACTGTGATCGGCATTGGCCAAGGTTTGTAGCTGGTCGTATTCATCGTTGACGCGATGCGCGACTTCAGTGGAGTCAAGGGCAAAGGCCTGACTGATAAAGGTACTGCGCATCGCGCGGAACGCTTGGCTGGGCAGTTCACGCACTGGCCCCATGCACAACGGGTCCGTGAGCATCCGGAACTGGCCCTTGAACCCGGCCAGTTGCAGGCTGTGGGCAATATCGTTGCCACACCGCCAATGGGTGGTGCGCGATTCATCGCTGGCCTCGAAACCAGGGTGGCGGGCGGCAAAGTCGAGGGCGTCGACATGGGCCTTGAGCTTGGGCCAACTGGCGAAGCCCAGCTGTTTGGCAAGCTGCCACTGAGCCTGGGACAAGGTTGCGCTGGGGTCTTGGCTTTTCAGGCGCGACAACAGTTCCTTGGCGCGCTTGCGCTGCTGCTCAAGGTTAAGGCGGCCGTCGGTGTTTGAGGCGAAAGGGCGTTGCGACATACGAGCTCCTTGTTCGAACCTTTTCCGCTTTAAGGTTGGGAGTCGTAGAAATGAGGTAGAGCTGTGATGTCCTGGGCGCAGCCCTTTCCGCGGAAGGTGGCGTGGAGAGCGCCAGGCCGCAAATATAGGCAGCGCGACGCACGATTGCAAATCAACCTTGCCCATCACCCTTGCGATCGATCCAATGGGTCTTGATGCCCTTGGCCCAGGCCACTGTATAAAAACAGCTGAGCAAGACGATGCCCCACTGCTCGGCGTTGATCGACGACCAGAACCAGAACGGCTGGCCGGCCATGCCAAACAGGCAGGCGTAGCGGCGCACTTTCAAGCGTTTGCTCTGGCTGAACCAGATAGCGACGACGCCGAGGGCGGCGATCATGATTTGCGCGATCAAAGCCAGACTCCTTTGCTGGGGACACTTGATTCAAAGGTGGGAAGGGTGTGTTCCCACTTTTGAACCGCACTGTTATTTGTCTTTGCGCGCATCCATGGTCTTTTGATGCTCGGCCAGGAACGGCTGTTCCGCAGGATCAAAACGATCGATCCCGGCCGTAAAACGATGCCAATAGGGGTACAGCGGCTGGCGACGGGTGACCGCCTCGATGCGTGACGATTGTGCTTCGGTCAGCTTCAGCTCAGTGGCGGCGAGGTTGTCGCGCAGGTGCTCTTCGGTACGCGCTCCGACGATCAGCGAGGTGATCCCCGGACGATCCTTGAGCCAGGCCAGGCAGGTACGGGCGACCGAGACGCCATGCTCATCGCCGACGGCGGCGAGGGTCTCGATAATGTCCAGGGCGCGCTCCTGGTCAT
Source organism: Pseudomonas sp. FBCC-B545 (assembly GCF_059134095.1). Classification (NCBI taxonomy): domain Bacteria; kingdom Pseudomonadati; phylum Pseudomonadota; class Gammaproteobacteria; order Pseudomonadales; family Pseudomonadaceae; genus Pseudomonas; species Pseudomonas sp. FBCC-B545. The sequence continues at coordinate 2,252,369 of NZ_CP101441.1, forward strand.
GCACATAGGGTTCCGGCCAGCCGCTGCCCTGGCGGGTATTGGGTGGCGGCTTGTGCCCGCGGCGGGTCGTGCCGGTCAGCAGGCCTTCTCCCATCGGGCCCCATACCAAAGTACCGACGTGCTGGTCCAAGGCCAGCGGCAGCAATTCGTACTCGGCTTCACGGGATTCCGGGGTGTAGTAGATCTGCTGGGTGATGGGTTTGAGCATGCCGTGCAGCTCGGCCTTACCCAGGGTCTTCATCATCTGCCAGGCCGTGAAGTTGCTGGTGCCGAAGTAGCGGATCTTGCCCGAACCGACTAACAGGCGCAGGGCTTCGAGAGTCTCTTCGATCGGCGTCATGCCGTCCCAGTTATGCAGTTGGTAAAGGTCGATATGGTCGGTACCCAAACGCTTCAAACTCGCTTCGCAGGCGCGGATCAGGTGATAGCGCGATGAGCCGGAATTGTTCGGGTTGCTGTCCACCGGGCTGCGGCCCTTGGTAGCCAGCAGGATATCGTTGCGCTTGTCACCCAGGGCCTTGCCGACCACCTCTTCGGCCAGGCCGTGGGAGTAGAGGTCAGCGGTATCGACCATATTCACCCCGGCATCGAACGCGATGTCGAACATGCGCTTGGCCAGGGGCACGTCCACCGCGCCGCATTTTTCGAACTCCGCACGACCGCCAAAGGGCACGGTGCCCAGGATGATTTCCGATACCAGCAGGCCGGAATGACCCAGTTGTCGGTATTGCATGTCGCCTCCTACTTAACGTTGCACGTGAAGGTGTGAACGATGGGGAGGACGATAGTTTGAATTTTTTTCATGAAATTGCGACGCCGGCGCCGAGAACTTCCAACAGGTGATTGTTTCGTCCAATGAAATGCTGGATTGTAAATCCTGGTCATTCCGCCGACTGAGGCGGCAGTGGAATATGCCTGGCGTCGATACCCATTCTTTTGGAGCCTTTCATGACCCAGCCTGCGATCAAACTTTATGATTTTCCATTGTCCGGCCACTCCCATCGGGTCGAGCTGATGTTGTCCCTGCTGGGCTTGCCCAATGAATTTATCCTGGTGGACCTCAAGCAAGGTGCGCATAAAACGCCCGAATTCATTGCTAATCTCAACCGCTTCGGCCAGGTACCGGTGATCGATGACGGCGGTACTGTCTTGGCCGACTCCAATGCGATTCTGGTCTACCTTGCCAGTACCTATGGCAAAGGGCAGTGGTTGCCGAGCGAGCCCATCGGCCAAGCGCGGGTCCAACGCTGGCTCTCGGCCGCCGCCGGTCAACTCCATGCGGGGCCCGCCACGGCGCGCTTGGCCACAGTGTTTGGCGCCGAGGTGGACACTGTCAGCGCAATCAACCGAGCCTATGCCCTGCTGAACGTGATGGAGCAGCAGCTGGGCGAGAGCCGTTTTCTGGCTGGTGATCAGCCAAGCATTGCCGATATTGCGTTCTATACCTACGTGGCCCATGCGCCGGAAGGCAACGTCTCGCTGGCCGACTACCCTGAGGTGCGTGCCTGGCTTGCCAGCATCGAAGCCTTGCCAGGGTTTGTCGCTATGCCGCGCACGGCGGTGGGGCTGCAATCACAGTAACGATCAAGGGATAGCGATGGACCGATTTCATGAGATGCAGGTATTCCTGGCGGTGGCCGAGGAGGAGGGTTTTGCGGCTGCTGCACGCCGCCTGAAGACATCGCCACCCAGCGTGACCCGCGCCATTGCCGCTATGGAACAGCGCATCGGTACGCAACTGCTGGCACGCACCACACGCAGCCTGCACCTGACCGATGCCGGCCAGCGTTACCTGGAAGATTGCCGGCGCATCCTCGCCGAACTGGAAGAGGCCGAGGAAGCGGCAGCGGGCAGTTACTCCATCCCCGGCGGCCACCTGACAGTGACCGCACCGGTACTGTTTGGCGAGCTGTATGTGGCGCCTGTGCTGGGGGAGTACCTGGACCAGTTCCCCCTGGTGAACATCAGTGCCTTGCTGGTCGACCGTGTGGTCAACATGACCGACGAAGGCGTTGATGTAGCGGTGCGTATCGGCCATCTGCAAGAACCCGGACAGCAGGCGATCAAGGTCGGCGAAGTGCGCCGGGTGGTGTGTGCATCGCCGGCTTATCTGGACCAACATGGGCGCCCGCAGCGGCCTGAGCAATTGCGAGAAGCCAAGATCGTCACCTCATCGTCCAGCCAACTGGTCAGTGAATGGACGTTCGTCGACGCCGGCCAGCCGCTGAAGATAGCCATTGAGCCGCGTCTGAGCGTCACGGCGAACAATGCCGCGATCAACCTGGCTCGCCTGGGCTGGGGCATGACTCGGGTGCTGTCGTATCAAGTGGCGGCAGCGGTGGCGGCGGGAGAGCTGGAGCTGGTGCTGGAGGCTTTCGAACCGGCGCCGCTGCCGATTCACATCGTGTTCCAGCAAAACGGCCGCATACCGGCCAAGGTCAACACCTTTGTGGATTTCTTAAGCCAGCGCCTCGGACAGGACGCGGCCCTCAATCCAGCGACGAAGCGGCGCGCCTGATGGAGCGCTTTCGCGATATGCAGTTGTTTGCGGCGCTGGCCGGGCAACCCAGCCTGGCGTCGGCGGCACGCCATGCCCGGGTTTCCGGCCCGACCCTGGTACGTGCGGTTGCGCGCTTGGAGACACGCCTGCGGGTGGTGTTGCTGCAGCGCAGCACACGCGGGGTCAACCTCACCGATGCAGGCCAGGCTTATCTTGCCGACTGTGTACGCCTGCTGGCAGCGGTGGATGCGGCCGAAGCCTCGGCCAACGGCGCCCATGTGCACGCCCAGGGCAACCTGCGGATATGCCTGCCGTTGCTGTTCAGCCGCTATGTGATGGCGCCGCTGCTGGCTGGCTATATGGATCGCTACCCGGCGGTGCGTGTCATCGCTCATTACCACGACTATTACCCCAACCTGCACGAAGAGGGGTTTGACGTGGCGGTGTGGGTGGGTGAGCTGCCCAACTCATCGCTGATTGCACGACAGGTCGGGCAAGTGCGCACCCTGCTTTGCGCGAGCCCCACGTATTTGGCGGCCAGGGGCGAGCCCCGGCATCCGGCTGACCTCAAGCAACATCACCTGATTGCCAGCGCCGAAGCGGTGCATTGGGGTTTTCCCCACTACGCCCTCAAGGCCCGCGCACGCCTCAGTTGCGCCACGGTGCAAGGCGCGATCAATGCGGCGGTGCAGGGCGCGGGGGTGATTCGTTGCCTGAGCTATCCGGTTCACGATCACTTGATGAGTGGCCGACTGCGCCGTGTCTTGCCGGCCTTTGAACTGCCGCCGCTGCCAGTGCATGTGATCTACCGCGAAGGCCGTCATGCGCCGATGCGCGTGCGCAGTTTTGTCGACTACTGCGTCACCGCGTTGCGCGAACATCCGGCATTTCAGTTGGCGTAATAGTGGATTGCCTGGGGTGGGCATTCTCTGCATGGCTGGGCAGGCGCAGCATTCGGTTATCCAACCAGAGGTGATCGCCATGAACTCGATCGAACAATCCCCTTGGCATGCCGGCGAACGGCAACTGCAGGAAAGCGCCGGCGTTGCCGAACGCATGGCCATGATCGGGCCGAAGGTCATTCGTGATCATTTGCCCGAGCAGCATCGTGATTTTTATCCGTTGTTGCCTTACCTCATTCTGGGTGTGGTGGACGAACAGGGTATCCCCTGGGCGACCATGCTGGAGGGTGCGCCAGGGTTTGCCCATTCACCGGATCCACAGGCGCTGCAAATCGACAGCCTGCCCACCAGAAGCGATCCGGCCTCGGCTGGCATCACTCGTGGCGCGTCCGTTGGCCTGCTGGGCATCGATCTCGGCAACCGGCGTCGCAACCGCATGAACGGTCGGATCGGAGCGCTGGATCATGACGGCTTTGCGGTTGATGTGGTGCACACTTTCGGCAACTGCCCCAAGTACATCCAACTGCGGCCCGTCGCTGGGGTTGCGCGCAAACCTGGCGATACAGCCGAGCGCAGCACCAGCCTGGACGCTGCCGCCCAAACGCTGATCAGCAACGCCGACACCTTCTTCGTCGCCAGCTACGTGGACCAGCACGGCGAACGCTCGGTGGACGTTTCCCATCGCGGCGGCAACACGGGGTTTGTGCGGGTAGAAGGCAACGTGCTGACCATCCCTGATTTTGCCGGCAACCTGTTCTTCAACACCCTCGGTAATCTGCAAGCCAACCCGGTAGCGGGGTTGCTGTTTGTCGATTTTGAAACCGGCGACGTGCTGCAAGTGGCGGGGCGTACATCGTTGATTCTTGGCGGGCCGCAAGTGGCCGAGTTTGAAGGCGCGCAACGCTTGTGGACAGTGACGGTGGAGCATGTGGTCCGCCGTCCTGCAGCCTTGGCATTGCGCTGGCAGTTCGCGCAGTTCTCACCGCACAGCCTGGCGATGGGCACCTGGTAGCCTGGCACCCGCTCCCAGGCATTGCTATCTCACTGATGCAGTGAGATCAAAATGTGGGAGGGGGCTTGCCCCCGATGAGGTAGTGTCAGCCAATACATCTGTGACTGACCCACCGCAATCGGGAGCAAGCCCCCTCCCACATAGGAACATCATTGCCTGTTGAATTTGCGTTTGTTCATCAGGCCACCGGGCATTCCCGGTTCAGCGCTTCATCGACCAGCAACTGCGCAATCTCAATCATCTGCACCACCGCCAGCACATGCTTGCGGCTTTGGCCGTCAAGCCGTTCGGCACAGTCGTAGGCACAGACAGTCGCTGACTCCAGCATTTAGCTGGCATTGCTCAAGGCGGCTTCAGTGCTGAGTCCGGGGCGGACGGTGAAGATGACGTCGGGGGGCAGTTGAGGGTTGTCATCCGAGGGGGATGACGGGGGATTGGGTGTGACTTTCTTCATGGCGAAGCTCCTATGAATGAGCACATCCATTTCGCTACCACACGAAGTAAGGAGGCGACTGTACACGGGGTGGTAGACCGGTCATAGAAACCCGGCAGGCCGAAGCCTCCCATGCACAGCCGCCACAAAGCAGCCCGCACAAAAAAACGCCCTTGAGCGTTTTGGGGTCTATGAAAGAACTGGGCTACCACGCCCATTCGCTGATTTTGCAGCGACCCGCGAAGGTTAGCGGCGAGGCTCATCGGACGCAACCCGAAGTTTGTGTAAGAGCCGTCTGATGAACTCACTCCTTGGATCAACGTCAGCGGGTGGTCGTTGCCGCAAGGTTGATCGAGATGGAGGCGCAGGCGCTGGGGCTGAAAACGACAGCTATCTCACTGATGCAATCCGATCAAAATGTGGGATGGGCGGTGCGACGATTCGACTTGCCCCCCGATGGCGGTGGGTCAGTCACAGATGTATTGATTGACACTACCTCATCGGGGGCAAGCCCCCTCCCACATAGGAACGTCATTGCCTGTTGAGTTTGCGCTTGTTAATCAGGCCACCGGGCATTCCCGGTTCAGCGCTTCATCGACCAGTAACTGCGCAATCTCGATCATCTGCACCACCGCCAGCACATGCTTGCGGCTCTGGCCGTCAAGCTGTTCGGCACAGTCATAGGCACAGACAGTCGCTGACTCCAGCATTTCGCTGGCATTGCACAAGGCCGCTTCAGTGCTGAGTCCGGGGCGGACGGTGAAGATGACATCTGAGGGGAGCTGAGGGTTGTCATCCGAGGGGGATGGCGGGGGATTGGGTGTGACTTTTTTCATACGGTTGCTCCTGGAGTTAGAGGAGCCGCCACAATCACTTCCACATGATGAGGTGGCGACTGTACGCAGGTGTGGAAGACCGGACTCCAGGACCCCGGCGCACTCGAAAGTGCCCCGCGCACAGCCGCCATAACACTTTATAGCGAGCATGAAAAAAGCGCCCGCTAAGGCTATGGGCGCTTATACGCCTGGAGAGTTCGGGCTTCCACACCCGTTCGCTGATTTTGCAGCGACCCGCGAAGGTTAGCGGCGAGGTTCATCGGACGCAACCCGAAGTTTGTGTAAGAGCGGTCTGATGAACTCACTCCTTGGATCAACGTCAGCGGGTGGTCGTTGCCGCAAGGTTGATCGAGATGGAGGCGCAGGCGCGGGGGACTGCGATCCAACTGTGGGAGGGGGCTTGCCCCCGATGGCGGTGGGTCAGTCACAGATGTATTGATTGACACTACCTCATCGGGAGCAAGCCCCTTCCCACATTTGATCTGCGCTGCTTTGAGCATCATTTGTAGTCAAACCCCGATTCCCGCCGTACCATTCGCCCCCCCTCGCAGTGACGCGAGGCGCAGCGCCAGGAAGGCTCATCCCATATTTGTCCTGGCGACTGCAGTGTACTTTTTGCCAGCGTTCAGGATTCGATATGTCTTGCTTCTCCCGGCCTTTGGCCTTGTTCTTGATCACGGCGGCCCTGACGGGTTGCGGTACTCAGCCGGCATCGCTGGTCAGCCAGCCGTTGCAACCTGGCCCTCTGGAGCCAGTCGCTTATGTTGTCGGGTCGATCGGCCCGCAGAGCCTCAGTGCGTCCCCCGCGCCTAATCAGCGTCTGCTGTTTCGCAAGCGTGGTTCGGAGTTTGGTGCCGCGGCGATATGGGTCGGTGCGGGGCGCCAAACCCCTCAGGATGTGAAAGATGCGGCCGGTGCCGCCAGTGTATTTGTGCTGGCGCTCAAGCCTGGGGATTATGAGTTTTATGATTTTCAGTTTTTCTCCAGCAGTTACTCACCGACTCTGGGGACCACCTACACCTCGGTGCAGGCGCGAGAGAAGTTCAACCTGCCACTGCGTCTGAAGGCCGGCAACGCCTATTACCTCGGAGAATTTCGCTCGTTATGCCTTGGCGCTTCCCTGTGTGGCTTCCACTGGCGTGACCAGCAAGGTCGTGACGAGCCGCTTGCGCGCCACTATGTTCCGGGCCTGCCGACCCTGGATTTGCTGCCCCTGGATTATCGCAGCGCCGCCCCTTACATCATCGTGCCTCTGCCAGCCGGCGCGGGCCAGAACACCCTTCACGAGACACGTCCATGAACCGCTTTATGACCCTCGGCGCCCTGGCGCTGCTGACCGGGTGTGCAACCACCCATACGCTGCCTGAGCGTGCATTGCCGGATGGCAAGGAATACCTCAAGCCGATCCACGTCATGATCGATGATCCGCTCAATGCCGCACTCATCCGTAATCAGTTGCGCGAGACCGGGGTGTTTCGCAGTGTCGAAACCGGCAGGGGCAACCCGGGGGATTATTCGGTGTGGGTGCGCTACAACATCCAGCGTGATATGCCGCCTTTCCCCTTGGTATTGCTGAGTGCGGCAACCCTGTTTCTAATGCCCCTTTCAGTGACCGTCGACACCACCACCGAGTTTTCCCTGCAGCACAATGGAAAGCAGCTCAAGCAGTACAGCTACCGCAACGTCACCCACAAATACTCCTGGTTGCTGGATGGCCCTGGCGGGATGGAGTTACAGAACGGTCATCGTGTTGCACGTGCTTTTGCCGAGGATGTACAGCGCGACGGCTTGCTGCCCGAGGAGCACGCACAATGATCAGGACTACGCTACTGGCTGCCGTGCTGTTGCTTGGCGGTTGCGGTACCGCCCTCAAACCGTTGGACTACAAGGCAGAGCGTGCCTATGTGCCGATGAGCGTCACAATGCCGTCGCCCACGTCGAGGTTTGAACAGCAGACGCAGCGCGAGGTCATCCAGCTGTTGCGTGACACAGGTGCCTTCAGTTTTATGGATGGCGGCTTCAGCAAGACCGGCTACAGCTTGTTGGTCGATCAACGCGGCGGTAAAGGTGCCGGTGCGCTCCCGGCGATACTCGGCGCGCTGACGCTGCTGACCGTGCCGGTGCCCTACACCTATGAGCGCCAGTTGCACGGCTCGCTGTACAAAGACGGGCACCTGCTCAAAACCTATGCCTACAAACGCGGTGGCTGGACGGCCACGACCTGGTATATCCCCATGACCGAGCCCCGCAGTGAAAGCGAAATGTTGAGCGACTTGATGCGAGATCTGGACCACGATCGCTTGATTCCTTATCAGTGACAGTTGGGTATTTTAATTAGTCTTAATAAAGGAATTCACGGATGAATTATGCGTTGTTGTTTGGCTTGGATGTGCAACTGGGCTTTTTGGTGATGGCTTTTGTGTTGGTGATGGCGGTGATTGGTTTCATTCTTGACAAAGACACCACGCCGCAAGTTGTCGTGGCGACCGGCGTTGCGCTGATTTCGATTGCCGCGTGTGCCGTGGTCTCTATCGACGCATTCAATGGGCTGGCTCAGTCACTACACGAAAAAGGCAAAATCAGCGGTGATCTGTTTGACCAGGTCAAACACCGTTCCAACCTGTTCCTGTTTGTTTTCCCGTTTGTAACCGCCGCCATCGGCACGAACCTGATTTCCGACGTACTGACTAAGAAGTTGCATTATGAAAAATCCTTGGGACCTGTGGATTTGCTGCAAGGGTGCTGGGAGCTTCTGAAAATCCTGTTCGGTGTGGTTATTTTGCCGTTTGTTGCTATTGGCTTGGTGCCCTTCCTGCTGGTCGATACGTGGAAGCGCCACGTCACCCGTTATATGGAAGTCGTTGGCGCAGTAAACCGTCATCTGCAACTCAAGATGCTGAAGGCCGACATCATTTCCAGGAATCTGTTTCGTGGCCCACCAGCCAAACCTGAGCCCTGATTCCGGTCGCCGGCACTCAGTCCTCAATACCGAATCATCACCGACTTAAGCTCGGTGTAATCCTCAATGAACGCACTGCCAAACTCCCGCCCAACCCCCGAAGACCGGCTGCCGCCAAACGGCACTGCCGGGTCGAGCAAGGTGTGCATGTTTACCCACAAGGTGCCAGCCTTGATGGCCGGAATCATGCGCAGGGCCTTGCCCAAATCGTTGGTCCACAGGCTGGCGCTCAGCCCATAGGGCCCGTGGTTCATCAGCGCTAGCAGCTCGTCTTCGTCGTCGTAGGGCAGGAAGGTGGCGATGGGGCCGAAGGTTTCTTCGTTGAGCAGGGTGTCGTGCAGGTGGTTGGCGAGGATCACCGTGGGTTCGACGTAGCAACCAGGCCGGTCGATAAGGTGGCCGCCGTGGATGATCGTGTTGTTTTCGGTGCGGGCCTGGTTGAAGTAGCCGAGCAGTTTCTGCTGGTGCTGCTGGTGCGTGACCGGGCCGAATTCGGTGTGTTCGTCCAGGGGCGAGCCAATGTTCAGGCGGCTCAGGCGCGCCGCGAGTTTTTCCAGCACGGCGTCGATTTGCGAGCGGTGCACGAAGAAGCGTTCGGCCGCCGCGCAGATTTGCCCCGAGTGCAAAAAGCCTGCTTCGATGATGCCGTCCACTGCTTTGTCCACGTCCATGTCACGCAGGAAGCCCGCAGCATTCTTGCCGCCCAGTTCCAGGGTCGCACGGGTCAGCCCGGCACCCATGGCGCTGCGGCCGACGGCGATGCCGGTGGGCACTGAGCCGGTGAATGAAACCTTGTGCGTGCCGGGGTGTTCCACCAGCCCCTTGCCGACATGGCCGCTGCCGGTCAACACATTGAGCACCCCCGCCGGTAACCCCGCGTCGATGGCCAGTTCAGCGATGCGCAGCAGGGTCAGCGGCGTGAATTCGCTGGGCTTGATGATGATGCTGCAGCCGGTCACCAGTGCCGAAGCGAGTTTCCAGATGGCGATCATGGTCGAGAAATTCCACGGCACGATGCCAACCACCACGCCCACCGGTTCGCGCAGGGTGAAGGCGGTGTAGCGCTCGCCATTGAATGACGGCAGCGATGGAGTCAGCGTCTGGCCGCTGAGCTTGGTGGCCCAGCCAGCGTAGTAGCGCAGGAAGTGCGCGGCCTGGTCGACCTCGAAAGCGCGGGAAATCTGGATGATCTTGCCCGACTGGCAGGTTTCGATCTGCGCCAGTTCTTCACGGTGCTGTTCCAGCAGATCGGCCAGTTTCAGCAGCACGTTGCCACGGGTGGCGGGGGCGGCCTGGGACCACAGTTGGAAACCACGGTTGGCGGACGCGACCGCTGCGTCGATGTCCGCCAGGTCAGCGTCGGCCACTTCGGCGATGACCTGGCCGTTGGCAGGGTTGGTCACGCTCAGGCTTTCAGTGGCGTGGCTGCGTACGCTGACACCGTTGATAAACACCCCATGGCGGCGACGCAGAAAGGCTTCGACTTGGGGCAGCAGCGGGATATCGCTCATGGCAGGTTCCTGGCAGTTCATAAAGAAAACCCGAGGGTAACCAACGCACCGATAAGCGGCTTGACTGTGCCTGCCAGGTTTTATGCCTGTGCCTGCCGCACCTGTGAAAAGTACAAGTTTGCCTGCCGAATGTGCATTCTCCGCCTGCGTGAGCCGTTCGATACTGGCCCTGCATCCCGCGCCGTTCCGCGATCCGGAGCGCCTGCCGGACTTCCAATAATAAGCAGGGCCGTCCATGAAAAAGCCAAACCCGCTCCTCGAAGACCTCAAGCCCATCCTGCCGGCCATCGCCGCCAATGCCAGCCGCGCCGAACAGCTGCGCCAAGTGCCGGATGAGAATATCGCCTTGCTCAAAAGCATCGGCCTGCACCGCGCCTTTCAGCCCAAGGCGTACGGCGGCCTCGAGCTGTCATTGCCCGAATTCGCCGACTGTATCGCCTTGCTTGCCGGCAGTTGTGCCAGCACCGCCTGGGCCATGAGTTTGTTGTGCACCCATAGCCATCAATTGGCGCTGTTCTCGGCTCGGTTGCAGGAGGAAATCTGGGGCGCCAACCCGGATGCCACGGCCAGCAGCAGTATTGCGCCGTTTGGTCGGGTCACCGAGGGCGAAGGCGGCGTGTACTTCAGCGGCGAGATGGGCTGGAGCAGCGGCTGCGACCATGGTGAGTGGGCGATTGTCGGCTGCCGCCGCCAGAATGCCGAAGGCACCCAGGATTACTGCTTTGCCGTGCTGCCGCGCAGTGACTATCAGATTCGCGACGACTGGTTCGCTGCCGGCATGAAAGGCAGCGGCACCAAAACCCTGGTCATCGACAACGCCTGGGTGCCCGAGCACCGTATCCAGAAGGCCAAGGACATGATGGAGGGCAAGTCCGCAGGCTTTGGCCTCTACCCGGACAGCCAGATTTTCTATGCGCCTTATCGACCGTATTTCGCCAGTGGCTTTTCCACCGTCAGCCTCGGTGTGGCCGAGCGCATGCTCGACGTGTTCCGCGAAAAAACCAAGACCCGGGTGCGCGCCTACACCGGTGCCGCTGTGGGCGCCGCCACCCCGGCGTTGATGCGCCTGGCCGAGTCCACCCATCAGGTGGCCGCCGCCCGGGCGTTCCTGGAGAAGACCTGGCAGGAACACGCTGAACACAGCGCCGCCCAGCGTTACCCGACGCGCCAGACCCTGGCGTTCTGGCGCACCAACCAGGCCTATGCCACCAAAATGTGCATCGAAGCGGTGGATCGCCTGTTTGCCGCCGCGGGTGGCAACGCCTGGTTCGAACATAACGAGATGCAGCGCCTGTTCCGCGATTCCCATATGACCGGCGCCCATGCCTACACCGACTACGACGTCTGCGCGCAGATCCTCGGCCGTGAGCTGATGGGCCTGGAGCCCGACCCGAGCATGGTGTAGTCGCGTATTCCTCCATAACCATCAGGGCGGCCAATAGACGCCACCCGGGAGCCTTGCATGTCTGATATTTTTGACCCACGTGCCTTTCGCCGCGCCCTGGGCAACTTCGCCACCGGCGTGACCGTGGTCACCGCCGCCACCGCTTCCGGGCGCAAGGTGGGCGTGACCGCCAACAGTTTCAACTCGGTGTCCCTCGACCCGCCGCTGGTGCTGTGGAGCATCGACAAACGCTCCAATAGCCATGAGGTGTTCGAGGAGGCCAGCCACTTTGCCGTGAATGTGTTGGCGGCCGACCAGGTGCACCTGTCCAACAACTTTGCGCGCCCCCGTGAAGATCGCTTCGCCCTGATCGAATACGAGCCGGGGGAGGGCGGCTCGCCGGTGTTCGCCGATTGCTCGGCGCGCTTTCACTGCGAGAAATACCAGCAGATCGATGGCGGCGACCACTGGATCATGATCGGCAAGGTGGTGGCCTTCGACGACTTTGGCCGTGCGCCGCTGCTCTATCATCAAGGCGCCTATGCCGAGGTGCGGGCGCTGCCTCCGTGCGCGCCCGAGGGGGGTCAGAACGGTACGGCCACCACCAACTGACTGTAGACATTGGTAGCGTTGCCGCCGACCTGGTTGCCGCCGGTGTCGGCATCTTTGTCGGGTTTGTACAGCCCCAGCAGCGGCGTGATGATCAGGTGTTGATTGACGGCCCATTCGGCGTACAGGTCCAGTTCGCGGCCATCCAGGTTCAACTGGCCGCGGGTGCTGACGGTGTTGTAGTCGAAGAACAGCGCGCCGAGGGTGAGGTTCTCCAGCGGCTTGACCTTGAGCGCCACGTGTTGCACCGCTGTGTTGCTGTTGTAGGGGCCGGAATAGTTGCCCGCCACTTCGCCCTGTACCCAGGTGCCATAGCCGCGGTTGAAGCCTGAGAACATGCCGTCCCAGTTTTTTGAATAACGGGCGTAGCGGTAGGTCAGGTCCGGTGACCAGGGCAGGTCGGCGAAGGTGTAGCTGGCTTCGGCGTAGCCGGCGCTCTGCTGGCTGTCGCGGCGGTCCTGGCGGGCCAGTTCGAAGGCGAAGTGGGCGTTGTCGATGCCGGCACTGCCGGCACCGCGCAGGCTGTAGAGGTTCATGCCTTTGCGCTGGCGTTGCAGGTCGGTAGCGAAACGCTCATCCACGTCGATCCCGTGTATATAGGTGAGCCCCAGGGTGCCCGGGGCGGCGCTGTATTCCAGGGTGCCCGCAGCCATTTCGGTCCTGGCTTGGGCGCGGTTGTCGGACTTGATCCACATCAGGCTGCCATGCACGCCATCCTTGCCGCCCAGGCGAATGACCGCGGTCTTGTCGAAGGCATGGCGCGCAGCGATGTAATAGGCGCCGCCGCGATTGAACTCCCCATCGCCCACGCCATTGCCGAGGTTGGGGCCGTCGTCGTTGATGATAAAACCGTCGCCCAGCATGATGATCTGGCGGCCGAACGACAGGTCTACACCGTCTTTGCCCAATGCCGGGAACAGCTCGCCGGAGCGCCAGCCGGCGAAGGCTTCGTCAAACTTGGTGGTGCGCTCGGTGCCATTGGTGACCCCGGACGCATCGCCATCCCCCCAGGTACCGGAACTCACCAGGTTAGCCGTGCCATACACGCCGCCCAGGCTACCCAGGTTTTGCTCGACGCTCAGGCCGTACTTGATAAACGCCTCGCGCCAGGTGGAGCCGCCGCGGCGGCCGTCGTAATTTTTCGGACTGTTGAACATCCCATACACAGCGAGGAAGTTTCCCGTGACCTGGGTGTCGGCATCGGCGTACAACTCGACGGCATGAGCTTGCCCGGCCAACAGCGCGACGCCTATGACGACCGCTTGGCGTAGACGGCGGTTTTTCAGTGTGTGCTCCATTGTTATTGTCCTCATCTTGGTTAAGAGTGAGGGCGCATTAGGGCGAGGGGCGTCAAGCCAAGTCTTTGCCATGCGTGCCAGGGAATTGACCCTGGCCGCCAGGTGCTACGCCGTGGCAGGCAGCTACAAAACCAGCGGCAGACAGGGGCAAGACGATCAACGCGGGTGGGGCGCAGAGTGCCGACACACTAAAAAAACCGCTTTCGAGGACCCCACCATGTCGATCAACGACCGACTCACCGCGCACCTCAACCGAGGCACGGTAGGTTTCCCCACCGCGTTGGCCAGCACCATTGGCCTGATCATGGCCAGCCCGGTGATTCTTACCGCCACCATGGGCTTCGGCATCGGCGGCAGTGCGTTTGCCCTGGCAATGCTGATCGCCGTGGTGATGATGCTGGCCCAGGCGACCACCTTCGCCGAGGCCGCGTCGATGCTGCCCACCACCGGTTCGGTGTACGACTACATCAATTGCGGCATGGGCCGGTTCTTCGCGATCACCGGCACCCTGTCGGCGTATCTGATCGTGCATGTGTTCGCCGGCACCGCCGAAACCATCCTCGCCGGGGTCATGGCGCTGGTGAACTTCGAACACCTCAATACCCTGGCAGAATCGGCCGGCGGCTCATGGCTGCTGGGTGTGGGTTTCGTGATCGTGTTCGGGGTGCTGAACGCGTTCGGGGTCAGCGCCTTTGGCCGCGCAGAGATCATCCTTACGTTCGGCATGTGGACCACCCTGATGGTGTTCGGCGTGCTGGGCTTGATCGCCGCGCCAGCGGTGCAACTGGACGGCTGGTTCGGGGAATCGCTGGTGGGCACTGATCTGGTCACCGTGTTGTCGCTGGTGGGCATGGCGATGTTCATGTTCGTCGGCTGCGAGTTCGTCACCCCGCTGGCGCCGGACCTGCGCCAATCGGCCAAGGTGATGCCACGGGCGATGATGCTCGGGCTGATGGGCGTGGCGACGTGCATGTTTATCTATGGCGCCGCGATGAAGCGCCAGGTGGAAAACGTGGTGCTCGACGCCGCCTCCGGCGTGCACCTGTTGGACACACCCATGGCTATCCCACGGTTCGCTGAACAGGTGATGGGGCAGATCGGCCCGTTGTGGCTGGGCATTGGCTTCCTGTTTGCCGGCGCTGCAACCATTAATACCCTGATGGCTGGCGTACCGCGCATCCTCTATGGCATGGCGGTGGATGGCGCGTTACCGAAGGTGTTCACCTACCTGCACCCGCGCTTCAAGACACCGCTGCTGTGCATCCTCGTAGCGATGTTGATCCCGTGCCTGCATGCGCTGTACCTGGGCGGTAACACCGACAACATCATGCACCTGGTGCTGGCGGCGGTGTGCGCGTGGAGTTTTGCCTACCTGCTGGTGACGTTGTCGGTGGTGATCCTGCGCATTCGCCGTCCGGATTTGCCCCGGGCGTACCGTTCGCCGTGGTTCCCGCTGCCGCAGGTGGTGTCGAGCATCGGCATCCTGCTGGGCATGTGGTTTATCACCCCACCCGGCATGAACCCGGCGGATATCTATGTGCCGTTCGGGGTGATGCTTGGCGTAACGGCGACCTACGCGTTGTTCTGGACCTTGGTGGTACAGAAGGTCAACCCCTTCAAGCCCGCCTGCGTCGAGGAGGTGTTGGCCAAGGAATTCAGTCATGAACCGGGACATGCCCATGAGCCTTATAGCGACTTTGCGGCAAAAACTGTTTGAACTGTTCAGCGCTGATCGCGCACCGAGCGGCTATCGACCCGGGGTGACCCTGGCGCGCTTGCGGCGTGATCTTGGCCTGGCGAAACTCGACGTGGGTGGGGCGGTATTTGAGCTGGTCGAGCGCACCGAATCGCAGTTGTTGATGCATCTGGTCATGACGGAGTTCGTGTTGCACGTACCCACGCCTACCCCAGGGGCGGGCAGCTTCGAGGTGCACCATGGCGGGGCTATTCGGCGCAACGGCATCCGCGTGCGGCAACGTTCTGGCAACCAGGCCCTGGGGCCTGAGCTGCAGGCGCGTTTGCTGGCGGACAAAGGGTTATTCGAAGCGCTGATGCCCCTGGATTTCAAGCGTCTGCGTATCGACCTCAAGGACCGGCAATGGTGCGTGCGCCTGGAGCATATGGGCGGCAGCGAAGTGGTCAACCGCATGCCGGCGTTTCGGCGTTATATCGCTGTAAGCCCGGAGCAACGCAACTATTTACTGGCGGCGTTGGCTGGCATGAAGCGGGTACTGTCGAATCTCTGATTGGCATCATTAGTGCTTCTGCAAAGGCCAAACGAGTTGTTGTTGCGCGCATATAGATAACATGTTAACTATTGCACCAGAACAACAAAAAGAACGCCACTGCGGAGACACCCCATGAGCATCCCACAGCATGCACCCGACGGGCTCGACAGCTGGAACCGCGAACTGCGCGCCGCGTGCGGCCACTTCGACACCGAACTGGCCTTCAACCGTTCGCTGTTTATCGGCGAGATTCACAACCTGCCCCGTGGCCTGGCCATCCTGCGCACCAATGCCGGGCTGATCAAGCGCCTCACGCACCATGCCGACCACGACAACGACCAGGAATGTTTCCTGGTCAGCCAGCGCAGCGGCTATGCGCAGATCACCCAGAACGACCAGACTGTGCAACTGGCCCCTGGCGAGATGCTGCTGATGGACTCGGTAGGCTCCATCGAAATCACGCCCTTCGGCTTGATCGAACACGCCTCGTTGTCCCTGTCGCGCACTGAGGTGTGCAAGCACCTGCGCGGCCAGGGGCGGGCCTTTGGCAAGATTTCATCGACCAAGGCCTGTGGGCGCATGTTGCATGTGCTGATGGATCAATTGTGCAAGGACGATACCGAAGACAACGCCACGGAAGTGGAAGCACTGCAAGCGGCCTTCGTCTCACTGTTGGGTTCGGCGCTGGAGCAGGGCGATGACTGCCACGAAGGTGTAGCCTCGTTGCAGGGCAATAACCTGCGCAGCTATGTGCAAAAAGTCATCGACGAGTCACTGGGCCAACCTGGCCTGAGCCCGATTGGCCTGGCCAACCGCCTGAATATCTCGGTGCGGCACCTGTACCGCTTGTTCGAGGAACAGGACGACAGCGTCTGCCGCTACATCCAGCGGGCGCGGCTCAAGCGCAGTGCGGACGACTTGACCAATCCGTTCCTGCGCAGTGAATCGATCACCTCGATTGCCTACAAATGGGGGTTTACCGACTCGGCGCACTTCAGCCGATCATTCAAGAAACAGTTCGAGGTGTCGCCCAAGGATTTTCGCACCAGCCGGTTGCAGGCGGTGGGGGCGTAAACAGGTCCTTCAGGCTGCAGGAGATCCAATGTGGGAGGGGGCTTGCTCCCGATAGCGCTGTTTCAGCTACACATGTGCTGGCTGACACACTGCTATCGGGAGCAAGCCCCCTCCCACATTGGACCGAGTTGAGTGTCAGATTTCGGGCAGGGTGGAGCCACCATCTACCACCAGGGTCTGCCCGGTGATATAGCCAGCCAAATCAGAAGCCAGAAACACCATCGCCCCGGCAATATCCGCCGCCGTACCCAAACGCCCCAACGGCACACGGCTGGCGATGCTGTCATTCAAGGCGGCATCACCCAGGTTACCCATCGCCGGCGTGGCGATCATGCCCGGTTCCACGCCATTGACCCGCACATTCAACGGCGCCAGTTCCAGCGCCGCATTACGGATAAACCCGTTCACCCCGGCCTTGGACGCTGCATAGTGGCTCAGCCCCGGATAACCCACCCGATTGCCGGTGACCGAAGACGTCACCAGCACGCAACCCCGGCCTTGCTCGCGAAACATCGGCAGCGCCGCCTGGGTCAGCCAGAACAGCGCCGAGAGGTTCACCGCCAAGGTGCGTTGCAGGATCTGCGGGGTGATGTCAGCGAACGCGGTCAGCGGGAAATAGCCAGCGTTGTGCACCAGAATATCCAGTTGCGCCAACTCTTGAACGCAGGCGACTACCGCCTCGGCTTGCGCCAGGTCAACGCCCACGGCCTCGACCTGATAGCCCTGCGCGCACAACCCAGCGGCCACCCTTTCAGCTTGTTCAAGCAGGCGATCGGCAATTACCACCCGCGCACCACGTTGGGCAAAGGCTTGGACGATGCCCAGGCCAATCCCTTGGGCACCGCCGGTGACCAGCACCACCTGGCCGCTGAAATCCAGGTCATTGGGCATGGGCAGGCTCCAGGCGCGTAAACGCCAGCGTCGGCACGTCGACGATGCTGGACCCACCGTCCGCCACCAAGGTCGCCCCGGTAATGATCGAAGCGTCGTCGCTGGCCAGGAAGCGGCACACCTTGGCGATCTCATCGGCACGGGCGGCGCGGCGCAGGGGTACATCGGCACACACACGCTCGTACGCTTGCTGCAAGGTGTCGCCGTAGGCGTCCATCAACGGCTGCATCTCTGCATCGGCCATCGGCGTGTGCACCCAGCCTGGGCACACCGCGTTGACGCGCACGCCGTGGGGCCCATAGTCCCGTGCCAACGAGCGATTGAGCCCGAGCAACGCATGTTTGGCCGTGGTGTAGCCGCACACTTCTGGCCCTGCTGCGAGGGAGGCGATGGAGCCGATCAGCACGATACTGCCGGCGCTTTCCCGCAACAGCGGCAGGCAGGCGCGGGCACTGTAGAACGCGCTGTCCAGGTTGCTGCGCAGCGCCGTTTCCCAGGTAGCCGGGCTGGTCTGGGTGGCGCTGCCCAGGCCATGGCCGCCAGCACAGGCCAGCAGCACATCAATGCGTCCGTAGTGCGTGTGGATCTGCCGGATAAAGCCGTCCCAGTTGTCAGGGCAGGCCGCATCGTCCACCAGGACCAGGCCGCCGGTTGCCTGCGCCACCTGCTCCAGCGGCTCACGGCGCCGGCCGATCAGCACCAGCCGTGCGCCTTCCTCGGCGTACAGCTGGGCACAGGCGGCACCGATGCCGGTGCCGGCCCCGGTGATCACCACCGTGCGCGCCTCAGTCACGGGGATATTCCGTGTGGTTGAGCACCTGGCAATAGGAGCTGATGGGGAAGTTCGACAGCGCATCGAAGGACGCCCCCGCATAGCCGAAGATCTTGCCGTCGCTGCGGTGCTGTTGCAGGTCGATCAACACCAGGCCGAGGGTGGGCACGATCTTCTCCTGCCAGACGAACAGGTACAGCTGCTCGGCGATCTTGTAGTAATGGCAGCGGTCGGTGTCGCACAAGCCTTTCTCCACACCCTCAAGGCATTGCCAGGCGTAGAACTGCGGGTTGAGGTAGATGTGCTCGTAGACCTCGCTGGGGCTGTAGCGGTAGTGATTGCGCAGGCCCACCAGTTCCTCGGTGGGGGCGTGCAGGCAATGGCCTTCCTGCCACGGCCGGTCGAGGCTGCCGTGGAGGAACTCGGCGTGCACCGAGGTCAGCGGTTTGCCGGCCAGGGCGCGGTGGTAAAGACCTTCGTGGGTCTCTGCCGGCTCCGGCATACGGCCAATCACCGCGGTAAAGGAGGCCGTTGGCGTGTCCAGCACCAGGCTGATCGACCAGCTTTGCCCGGCCTCATGCTTGATGAAGTCCACCAGGTACAGGCCCGGGCGAATCGAGCTGGCGCGGTAGGCGGCGCTGCCGCTGGAGTGGCCGTCGGCGGCGTGCCAAGCCAGGCGCTCTTGCTCGAAACGGTGTTCGATCTGCCAGCCATTGGCGAAGTGCAAAGTGAAGGTCTGCCCGGCCAGGTCGGCAAGGTTCGGCAGGATGAATGCCTCGGGTGCAAAACCGTCCGCCAGGGCGCCTACGGTGATCCAGTCAGAAGAAGTGGTCATGGCAATGCTCCCTTAAACGACGGCGAAGTAGTGTTTGACGAAACTCTCGCTGACCACATCCCATAGCACCGGCGTGCCCTTGGTCACGAACCAGCTGTCGCCAGCCTTGTAGCGGGTCGACTGGCCGGTGGACTCATCGGTGAGCACCACTTCGCCGGTGACCACGGTGGCTTGTTCGGCGAAGGGGTAGACCATGCGGAACTTGCCCTGAGTGGTGCCGAAGTAGGCGCTGCTGACCGCATCGGTGGGGACGCCGAAGGTCATCTTGCCGAAGGCGCGCACCTCGCCTTCAAGGATCTGCGAGCCGAGGTCGGCCACGGTGCCCCAGGCATCGAGTTCCGATAGCTGGATGTTGTGTTTGAGGGGAGTAAGGGACATGGCAGTGGTTCCTGATGAATGAAAAAGTGGATCAACGACGTCCGTTCCAGTAGCCGGACAGTTGGTGCCAGGATTTACCCGCCGTCAGCAGCAAGGGGCGGATCGCGTCCTTGCCGATGATGGTCGGGCGGTGGATCGAGCTGACCAGGTCATAGCGCGCCGAGCCTTCGCTCATGCCCTCGGCCAGGACCTTGCAGATGATGTGGCTGGGGGTGACGCCAAAGCCCGAATAGCCCTGCACGAAAAACGCATTGCTGCGCCCCGGCAAGGTGCCGATCTGCGGGAACAGATTGGGGCTGCAGGCCATCGGGCCACCCCAGGCCAGGTCGATCTTGACGTCCTTGAGGTAGGGGAAGATTTTCAGCATGAGCGTGCGGTTCCAGGCTTTCAGGTCGCCGGGAATGTGTTCCACCAGGGGCGTCGCGGCGCCGAACAGCAAACGGTTTTCATTGGTTACGCGGTAATAGTCGATCACCGGGCGGATGTCGCTGTAGGCGCCACGGATCGGGCTGATGCGCCGGATCAACTCTTCGGACAATGGCTCGGTCATCATCTGGAACGCGTAGGTGTTGATGGTCGAGCGGTGCAGTTCCGGTTCCAGCTTGTTGAGGAAGCTGTCACAAGCCCACAGCAACTTGCTGGCGCGCACCGAACCACGACCGGTGCGCACGGTAATGCGCTCGCCGTAGCTGACTTCCAGGGCCGGGCTGTTCTCGAAGATGCGCACGCCATGGCTGGCCAGCGCGGTGGCTTCGCCCAGCAGCAGGTTCAGCGAATGCACATGCCCACCACCCATGTGCAGCAGGGCGCTGGTGTAGGCGTTGGAACCGATGATCTGCTGCACATCCGAGCCACCGAGAAAGCGGATCTCGTGCTGGCTGTTGATCGACTTGAAGTCCTTTTCCCAAGCGCGCAGGGTTTTTTCCTGGCGGGCGTTGAAGCCCATGTAGCCGTAGCCGTGGCAGAAGTCCGCATCAATGTTGTACTTGGCGATGCGGTTCTTGATGATGTCGGCGCCCAGGTCGCTGATCTCGAACACCTGGCGCAGGCCGTCTTCGCCGACGTCCTTCTTGATCTTCTCCAGGTCATGGCCGATGCCCGCCATGATCTGCCCGCCGTTGCGGCCGGTGCCGCCAAAGCCCAGGTAGCGGGCTTCGAGCACGACGATATTGGTGATGCCTTTTTCCGCCAGTTCAAGGGCGGTATTGATTCCGGAAAAACCGCCGCCGATCACCACGACGTCCGCGTCGATGTCTTGCTCCAGGGTAGGGAAGCTGAGGTTGTATTTCTTGGTGGCGGTGTAATACGTAGGGGTTTCGATGTTGATCATGGCGCAGCCTGAAAAAGTGAAGGAAGGCGCTGAAGCGGATGCCTCCATTAGGGCCCCTGGCGGGCTGGAAGTCTTGATCCTGCGTGCCCGGGTTTTTGATTCAGCGCGCCATGGGCGAGGGCACACACAAGTTATAGCGCGCTCACTGGCGGGGAATGTTAGAGTTTCGTTAAATTATTAACTAAATACTTCGTGACCCTGATCCTATGTCCAAACCTCGACAATCCCTGACCCTGGCCTTGTTGCAAGCCCGTGAAGCGGCGATGAGTTTTTTCCGCCCCTCGTTGAATGAGCACGGCCTGACCGAACAGCAATGGCGCATCATCCGCATCCTCGAACAGCACGGTGAGCTGGAGATTTACCAACTGGCGGAACTGGCCTGCATCCTCAAGCCGAGCATGACCGGCGTGCTGGTGCGCATGGAAGCCGCCGGCATGGTGCACCGACGCAAGGCCGAACAGGACCAGCGCCGGGTGCTCATTACTTTGGCGGACAAGGGCAAGGCCAGTTTCGAGTCCATGAGCCAGTGCATGGAGGCCAACTACCAGCGCTTGCAGGATCAGTTTGGCGAGGAGAAATTCCAGACCTTGCTGGGGTTGCTGGATGACTTGAAGAACATCAAGCGCTGAATCAATCTCATGATCAAAACAGGTCAAAATGTGGGAGGGGGCTTGCTCCCGATAGCAGTGTGTCAGCCAGCCTATGTGTATCTGACACACCGCTATCGGGAGCAAGTCGAATCGTCGCACCGCCGCTCCCACATGTTGAGCTCAGTAGACTCCGCCTGTGTGTACGGCCTCTGAAGTGTCTTTGAACTTCCCAGCCAATGCCTGCAACCCGCGCATCAACACCGTGGTATCCACTCCCACCGCCACGAACGTCGCCCCCAGTTCGATATAGCGCCGCGCCAGGCGTTCATCCGCACTGAGAATCCCTGCCGCCTTGCCCGCTCGAACAATGCGCACGATGGCGTCCTCTATCGCCGCCTGCACTTCAGGATGCCCGGGGTTACCGCGATGCCCCATGGCCGCACTCAAGTCCGCCGGGCCGATGAACACACCGTCCACGCCTTCGACGGCGGCGATGGCGTCCAGATTGGCCAGGCCCTCGCGGTTTTCAATCTGCACCAGCAGGCACATCTGCGCGTCGGCCTGGTCGAGGTAGTCGGTGATGCTGTTCCAGCGCGAAGCACGGGCCAGGGCACTGCCGACGCCGCGAGTACCCTGGGGTGGGTAGCGCAGGGCGCGCACCAGTTCCCGGGCCTGGGATGGGCTTTCGACCATGGGCACCAGCAGGGTCTGGGCGCCGATGTCCAGCAGTTGCTTGATCAGCGCTGTGTCGCCGATCACCGGGCGAATCAACGCCTGGCTGGGGTAGGGCGCTATGGCCTGTAATTGCGCAAGCATGCCCGGCAGGTGGTTGGGGGCGTGTTCGCCATCGATCAGCAGCCAGTCGAAACCGGCGTTGGCGGCCAGCTCCGCGCTATAGGCATTGGCGAGGCCGAGCCACAGGCCGATCTGCGCCTCGCCCTGGTGAAGGCGTTGTTTGAAGCGGTTGACAGGCATGTCCATGACAGTGCTCCAGTATTCAGACGAAGCGACAGGCGATCGAGCCGAGCAGATCGTAGTCGACGTGGAAAGTATCCCCAGGGCGGGCCGCCACCGGGCGGGTAAACGAACCGCCTAGAATCACTTGGCCGGGCAGCAGGGTGACGTCATGCGCCGCCAGCTTGTTGGCCAGCCACGCCACGCCCTTGGCCGGGTGGTTGAGCACTGCCGCCGAGACGCCGGATTCTTCGATCACGCCATTGCGGTACAGCACCGCCGGCACTTTGCGCAGGTCGATCTCGGTGGGGCGCACAGCCCGGCCACCGAGTACCACGCCGGCATTGGCGGCGTTGTCGGAGATGGTGTCGAACACCTTGCGGGTGGCGTTGGTCTGTGGGTCGATCTGTTGGATGCGAGCGTCGATGATTTCCAGCGCCGGGATCACCCATTCGGTGGCATCAAGCACATCGAACACTGTGCAGTTCGGACCCTTGAGCGGCTTGCCGAGGATGAACGCCAGTTCCACTTCCACACGCGGCACGATGAAGCGCTCGAAGGGAATATCACTGCCTTCATCGAAAAACATGTCATCGAGCAGGGCGCCGTAGTCGGGCTCGGTGATGTTTGAAGAGACCTGCATGGCCCGTGAAGTGAGGCCGATCTTGTGGCCCTTGAGCGTGCGTCCATCGTTGATTTTTTGTGCCACCCAGGCGCGTTGGATGGCGTAGGCATCCTCGATGGTGATGCCGGGGTAGTCGAGGGAAAACTGGCGCACCTGTTCGCGGCTGCGTTCGGCGCGGTCCAGGTGCGCGGCGGCCGCGAGGATTTGCTGGGAGTCGAGCATGGCAACGGTCTCTAGTGGGGGTTGACGATGGCGGCGTGGGTGCGCAGCACCAGCAGGCCACCGAGGGCGATAAACAGGGCGAGTACGTACAGGGCCAGGCTGGCGCTCTGGGTGGCGTCGCGCATCCAGCCAATCAGGTAGGGCGCCAGGAACGCGGCAATGCTGCCGAACGAGCTGATCATGGCGATGCCCGCCGCCTGGGTGGTATTGGAGAGAAACGCCGGCGGCAGTTGCCAGAACATCGGCAGCGCCGCGCTGGCGCCCATGCCGGCAACCACCAGCCCGCTCATCACCAGCAGCGCGTTGCCAGGCGCCAGGCCCGCCACGGCGATGCCGGCCGCGGCCATCAGCAGCGGCACGCACAGGTGCCAGCGGCGTTCGCGGTGACGGTCGGAGGAGCGCCCGCAGCCGATCATGAAGAAGCAGCCGGCCAGGTAGGGCACGGCGCTGAGCAAGCCGACCTGACTGTCGCGGCCGATGCCGGCGCCGTGGATCAGGGTCGGCATCCAGAACGCCAGGGTGTTGACCGCCAGCATCACCGCAAAGTACACGGCCACCAGCAGCCACACTTGCGGGTCCCGCAGGATGCCGCTGAACGAGGTGATGGTCTTGCGTTGTTCCTCGTTGCTCAACTGGGTGCGCAGTTGCTGTTTTTGCTCGGTGCTCAACCAGCCTACCGACTCGAAACTGTCCGGCAAGCACTTGAGCACCACCAGCCCCAGCAGCACCACGGGCGCACCTTCGATCAGGAACATCCACTGCCAGCCGCGCAGGCTGCCGACGTCGTGGAAGTTCTCCAGGATCGCCCCGGAAATCGGCCCGCCCAACACCCCGGCCATGGGCACGGCGATGGCAAACAAGGCGGTGACCTGGGCACGCCGACGCGCCGGGTACCAGCGGTTGAGAAACACCAGGATGCCAGGGAAAAAACCGGCCTCGGCCACCCCCAGTAAAAAGCGCAGCAGATAGAAACCGCGGGCGCTCTCCACCCACAGCATGCCGGTGGAGAGCAGGCCCCACACCACCATCAGGCAGGCGATCCAGCGCCGTGGCCCGACGCGGTCCAGGGCCATGTTGCTGGGCACGCCGAACAGCGCGTAGGCGATAAAAAACAGCCCGGCGCCGAAGCCGTACACCGTGTCGCTGAACTGCAGGTCGTGGCTCATCTGCATCTTGGCGAAGCCGATGTTGATGCGGTCCAGATGGGCGAACAGGTAACACACCAGCAACAAGGGCATCAGGCGCCAGGTCACCAAACGATGGGTGCGGTCGTGCTCGGCAAGCCGCAGGCTTGCGGTGGAGTGGGCTGTGCTCATGATGTTGTACTTTTTGTTGTAGGAGCGAGCTTGCTCGCGAAAAACGTCAACGAAAACGCAGCGCTGCTGGATCCGCGGTGCCTGGAGGTTTCTCGCGAGCAAGCTCGCTCCTACAGGGGGGCGGGGCCCTTTTCAGTTCGCCGCGTTGTTCAGGAACGCATGCACATTGTTCTGCTTGAAGTTGAGCTGCGGGTGCAGTTCGACCATCTCGAACGACAGCGCCAATAACCGTTGCGCCTGCAGCTCGGCGAAGTGCGCGGTGATCACCCCGAATAAGGCTTCGGCTACCGCCTGGCGCGTGGCCAGGTCGCGGCCGTGGCCGACCTTGAGGGTCATGTGTACAAAGGCATAGTCGTGCTTGCCGTCGGCCATGCGCCAGGTGTCCAGGCGCACGCCGCGGCTGCGGATACCACCGAGGGGGAACACGCCGCTGTCTCCCAGCACGCGGTGGACTTTTTCAAACAGGCCGGGCAGGTCGGCCTGTTGTTCGAGGTTGTCGGTGTATTCGGCAATAAAGTGCGGCATGGTGTTCTCCCTGGTCTACAGCGGGAAAATCGCATTGATCTGGCCGGTGCCCGAACTGCCGAACGCCGGCGTGATGATCTCGGCCGGCTGGGCATAGTCCCGCCCGCCCAACAGGCCCAGGAGCATGGCGGTGTCGTGCATCTTGCCTTCGCCAAAGCAGTGTTCGGCGTAGTCCGGCAGCATGGCGCAGAACTCTTTGAAGCGGCCTTGCTGCCACATCTCGACCACGTGCAGGTCCACCTGCTTGTCGAATTCGCGGGTCCAGTTATGGATATTCGCTTCGGCCTGGCGGTCGTCGGAAAAACGATGGGACAGCGACCCGGACGCCAGCACCAGCACCTTGCGCTCGCTCTTTTCGATGGCCCGGCGTACGGCGGCGCCGAAGGCGAAGCTGTCTTCCAGGCGATGCCAGGCACACCAGGCAGCGATGGAAATGACCTTGAATTTTTCATCCTCGGGCACGCCCATGTGCATGTAGCGCATTGGCACCAGGGTGCCGTATTCCAGCTCCAGGCTGGGGATGTTGTGGGCCATGCTGCGCACGCCGGCCAGGTTGGCTTCGGCGGCGATCAGCTCACCCAGCTCGGGGCAGCCCGGGTAGGCGTAGTCCATGTTCTTGATGAAGTGCGGCAGCTCGTTGCTGGTGTAGGTGCCTTGGAACCGTTCGCCACAGTTGATGTGATAACCGCTGTTGACCAGCCAGTGCACGTCGAACACCACGGCGGTGTCGGCCCCCAGTTCGCGGGCGCGGCGCCCGATTTCCTTGTGCCCGGCAATCGCCGCTTCGCGACAGCCGTGATGCTTGCCGGGCAGTTCCGACAGGTACATCGACGGTACGTGGCAGATCTTCGCTGCCAGAACCACTTCGCCCATGATGATTCTCCTGAATAATTATTCTTGTAAGGTCGGTAGGAGCCTGTTTCAGATGCCCCAGCGCGGAATGTGATGACTGCCCATGGAAATGCACACGTTCTTGATCTCGGCAAACACTTCAAAGCTGTACTGGCCACCCTCACGGCCGGTGCCCGAACCCTTCACCCCGCCGAACGGCTGGCGCAAGTCGCGCACGTTCTGGCTGTTGATAAATACCATGCCTGCTTCAATGCCGCGGGCCAGTCGATGGGCTTTGCCGATGTCCTGGGTCCAGATATAGGAGGCCAGGCCGTACTCGGTGTCGTTGGCCAATTGCAGCGCTTGGGCTTCGTCCTTGAACGGGATCAGGCACACCACCGGGCCGAAGATTTCTTCCTGGGCGATGCGCATCTTGTTATTCACATCGGCGAATACCGTCGGCTGGATAAATTGGCCGCGGCTCAAGTGCGCAGGCAAGTTGGCCGGCCGCTCCAGCCCGCCGGCCAGCAGCGTAGCGCCTTCCTCCAGGCCGATCCTGATGTAACCGGTGACCTTGTCGTAATGGGCCTGGGTGATCATCGAGCCGACCTGAGTCTTGGGGTCCTGGGGGTCGCCCACAATCAAGCGCTTGGCCCGCGCCGCGAACTCGGCGACAAACTGCGGGTAGACGCTTTCCTGGATAAAGATCCGGCTGCCGGCGGTGCAACGCTCGCCGTTCAGGGAAAAGATCGTAAACAGTGCGGCATCAAGGGCACGCTCAAGGTCGGCGTCTTCAAAGATCAGCACCGGCGACTTGCCGCCCAGTTCCATGGAATACTTTTTAAGGCCGGCGGTCTGCATGATTTTCCTGCCGGTGGCGGTGCCGCCGGTAAAGGAAATCGCCCGCACATCCGGGTGGCGCACCAGGGCATCACCAGCGGTGGCGCCGTAGCCCTGGATCACATTGAGCACACCATTGGGGATCCCGGCTTCCACTGCCAGGCGTCCCAGTTCATTGGCGGTCAGGGGCGACAGCTCCGACATCTTCAACACCGCCGTGTTACCCAGGGCCAGGCACGGTGCGGTCTTCCAGGTGGCGGTCATGAACGGCACGTTCCATGGCGACACCAACGCGCACACGCCCACCGGCTGGTAGAGGGTGTAGTTGAGCATCTGGTCGTCCACCGGGTAGCTGTGGCCGTCCATGCGCGTGCAGACTTCAGCGAAGAAATCGAAGTTGTGCGAGGCGCGTGGGATCAACACGTTTTTGGTCTGGTGGATCGGCAGTCCGGTGTCGAGGGTCTCCAGCTCGGCCAGGCGTGGCACGTTCTGTTCGATCAGTTCACCCAGCTTGCGCATCAGGCGTGCGCGCTCCTTGGCTGGGGTGTTGGCCCACTTGGGGAACGCCGCCTTGGCCGCCGCCACGGCTTGGGCGACTTCTTCGGCGCCGCCGCTGGCCACTTCACCAATGGCCTCGCCGGTGGCCGGGTTGTAGTTGACGAACACGTCTTTGCTCTCGACCTCACGGCCATCGATCCAATGTTTGATCATGTTGCTCAAGCCTCTTTGCGCACGGAGAAAAACTGCGTCTCACTGACAATATGGTTGACCAGGCGGCCCACGCCTTCGACTTCCACCACCACTTCATCCCCCGGCACCACATCGGCCAGGCCCTCGGGCGTGCCGGTGGCGATCATGTCGCCAGGTTGCAGGGTCATGAAGCTGGACAGGTATTCGATGAGGTAGGGGATATCGAAAATCATGTCTTTGGTGCTGCCTTCCTGGCGCAACTCGCCGTTGATCCAGGTGCGCAATTTCAGGTTGCCCGGGTCGGGCACGTCAGCCACGTCGACGATCCACGGGCCGACCGGGGTGGTGGCGTCGCGGTTTTTTACCCGCAGGTTGGGGCGGTAGTAGTTTTCCAGGTAGTCGCGGATCGCGTAGTCGTTGCACACCGTGTAGCCGGCCAGGTAATCCAGGGCGTCGGCACGCTTGACGTTGCGGGCGGTCTTGCCGATCACCGCCACCAGCTCGCACTCGTAGTGCATGTAGGCAACGTCGTCCGGGCGCCAGGTGACCTGGCGGTGGCCGGTGTAGGTGCCGACTGACTTGATAAAAACCAGCGGTTCGGTCGGCGGTGTGAAAGCCAGTTCGGCGGCGTGGTCGGCGTAGTTCAAGCCGAGGGCGAACATGTTGCCGGTGGCGGGTGGCAGCCATTGCACCTGTTCTTGCGCGAGCCGGCGGCCATCGCTGAGGCGCACGCTGCAGTCGCCGTCGACCTGCACGGAATGGATTTGATCTTCAAAGCGGATACGTGCGCGCTTCATGCCAATACCTCTGCCTCAATGGTGTTGAGCAAACGGCCCACACCGGTGATTTCAACTTCGACCCGGTCGCCGGGCTGCACATCGACGCGGCCTTCCGGTGTGCCGGTGATCAGCACGTCACCGGGATGCAGGGTCATGAACTCGCTGATCTCGACGATCAATTGCGGGATATCGCGCACCCAATTAGCGGTGGAGTTTTCCTGGCGCAACTGGCCATTGACGAAGAGCTTGAGGTCCAGGCTGTTGGGGTTAGCCACTTGGTCGCGGGCAACCACCTCAGGCCCCAGGGCGCAGAACCCATCGCGGCATTTGGCTTTGACGGCGGGGCGGTAGTAGCTGTCTTCCGGCAGGCTGAACTCGTTGACCACCACATACCCGGCGACATGGGCCATGGCATTGTCCAGACTGACGCGGCTGGCGCGCTGGCCGATCACCACGCCCAACGCCGGGCCCGGTTGCAGGCGCTCGCCCGCAGGCTGCAGCACCACACCGCCATGGGCATTGCGGGTGTTGGGGGTCTTGATAAACAACACCGGCTTGGTCGGCGGCTTCTGGTAGGGCGCCTGCTCGAAGGCGGCGAGATGTTGCTCCAGCAGGCCCTGGTAGTTCAGCGCAACGCCGAACAGGGTGCCGCTGGCAACATCATGCAGGGTACGGCTCATGCGTTTCTCCTGGCGGTGACGAAGGCTGCGTTGGCAGTTCGTTAAGTTGTTAACGTTATAATTAATATGTTAACTAACGTCAAGCATGGCAAACTCCAACGGCATCAGAACAACAAGAGGAGGGCCGCGTGAAGCCGATTCCCAATATCAACATCGGGCAGGTCTACGACCAGCGTTACAGCGATGCCGAGGTGCATTACGACAAGCTCGGCAACCTGGCGGGGTTTTTCGGGCGCAACATGGCCGTGCATCGGCATGACCGGTTTTTCCAGGTGCATTACGTCAAGAGTGGCGCCGTGCGGGTTTATCTGGATGACCGTCAATACGTCGAGTCGGGGCCGATGTTTTTTCTCACGCCGCCCACGGTGGCGCATGCCTTCGTTACCGAAGCCGATGCCGACGGGCATGTGTTGACGGTGCGCCAGCAACTGGTGTGGGGATTGATCGACGCCGACCCAAGCCTCGCCTCAGGTGCGGCCTGTGTCGCGCTGGGCGATGCCGCCGAAGGGCTGGATCAGCTCTTCGAAGCGCTGTGCAGCGAGATCAACGCCGAACGGGCAGGACGCGCTGCCGCCCTCGACAGTTTGACGCGCCTGATCATGATCCGCCTGCTGCGCCTGTGCGCCCACGCGTTGCCGGCACGCCCGATGGCCCATGAAGACTTGCGCATTTTTCATCGTTTCAACGAACTGGTCGAAGCCCATTACCTGGAACATTGGTCGTTGGCGCGCTATGCCGAGGGAATCGGCGTGACACCGGCGCGGCTCAATGAGGTATGCCGACGCATCGCCGACTTACCTTCCAAGCGTTTGATTCTTGAACGGCTGATGCAGGAAGCCAAGCGCCTGCTGCTGTTTACCGGTAGTTCGGCAAATGAAATCTGCTACCAGCTGGGGTTCAAGGACCCGGCATATTTCAGCCGGTTTTTCCTGCGTTATGCGCAGATGACGCCGGGGGAGTATCGGCTGCGGCAGTCGGGGTGATCGCCGGGAACAGGTCTGCGCGCTGGATGCGGTACTGTGCCTGGAACGCCTGCACATTCAGGGCCGCCACCCGCAGGTTGCGGTGTCAGTTTGTTCATCAGGCGCCGACCATCCATTTGGCCAGGCCGTGCCGGCCACTCACGCCGAGCTTGGCGGCGGCACGCTTGAGGTAGGTCTCGATGGAACTGTTTTTGACACTGAGTTTTTCCGCGATCTGCGGCACGGTGCCGCCGGTCAACAGGCCAAGGCAAACCTCCTGCTCCCGTGCCGACAAGGTGATATCGCTGAGGGTCAGGCGTTTGTAGAATTCGCGCTGCCATTGCGATTGCTCCAGCAGGGTATGGGCCGGGTCGGTCTCGGCCTGCGGTGCCTGGCGCAGAAGCTGCGCGTGCCGCTCCATCAGCGGCAACAGGGTGTCCGACAAGCATTTGAGGAACGACAACTGCGCCAGGGAAAACCCACGCTGGGTCGCAGGCCGATAGAACGAAATCACGCAGCGTCGATTGCCTTGGCGCGATACCAGGTTGCACTGGTGCGAACTGCCCCGTGGGTGTGCGCTGTCGGCCTTGGCTTTCATCTGGATCAACAACGGGTCTTGCATGCGCAGCATCTGGCGCAGCAACGGGTGGTCGCTCACCGGGCGCAGGGTCTGGGCTACAGACAAATCCTTGTTCAGCCCGGCGCTGCCCAGCAACTTGATGTCCAGCACGCAGTCGCGCAGTTCGTCCAGGGTCCATTCGCTGAGGCCGACCAAATGGATTGGCACCCACTTGTCCACCAGATGCAGCATGTTGGCAGCGAAGTGTTCATTGCCACTGCTTGAAATCAACTCGCCCATTTCGGCAAAAAAATGCGGGCCCTGTGTGTCGCCAATATTACGGGTCAGACTCATAGCCATCTCGTCCTTGATGTCGAAAACCGTCAACCGACGCGCTAGGCCTGGGCGGGACGGTCCGTACTGCTTGAACGTAACTCGGCGTTCGAGATTTTATTAAGCCATAGGGATTTATCCTACGTATGTAGCGGAAACGCGGGACAAAGGCTGCCATAAAAGTCGCGTCAGTAATTCGACGTTTCTGGCGAGTAAAAACGGCAACGAAGGCAGGTGGATTATCTTTACAGACAGTTAAGTAGCTGATATTCAGGATAAAAATATTAATTTAGATAAATGATCGACTGCTAGCACCGGCTACATATAGCCAATCTCCTACAGGGCTTTAATCGTTTCAGCAATGAACCGCTCGCTAACCCCGTTTTAACCAGTTGAATGCCCGGGGTTCGGCTGACAGACAGGTCCTCTCCCACATTTTAAGGCGTTGCCTTAAAGGGATTCATACACTCGATGGAACGTTCCACTCTTCGCCTGTGAAGCCGAATCCAAGCATTGGAATGCGCACAGTGTGGTAGGGGGCTTGCCCCGATGAGGGAGTGTCAGCAGTGGATATATCAGCTGACCCACTGCCATCGGGAGCAAGCCCCCTCCCACATTTTAAGGTGTTGTCTTCAAGGGCTTCATACACTCGATGGAACGTTCAACTCTTCGCCTGCTGAAGCCGAATCCAAGCATTGGAATGCGTACAGTGTGGGAGGGGGCTTGCCCCGATGAGGGAGTGTCAGCAGTGGATATATCAGCTGACCCACTGCCATCGGGAGCAAGCCCCCTCCCACATTTTAAAGTGTTGTCTTCAAGGGCTTCATACACTCGATGGAACGTTCAACTCTTCGCCTGCTGAAGCCGAATCCAAGCATTGGAATGCGCACAGTGTGGGAGGGGGCTTGCCCCCGATGAGGGAGTGTCAGCAGCGGATATATCAGCTGAGCCACCGCCATCGGGAGCAAGCCCCCTCCCACATTTTAAGGTGTTGTCTTCAAGGGTTTCATACACTCGATAGAGCGATCCACTGTGGTCCTGGCAATCTCCAGCAAATGCCACACCGCGAGGATCTTCGCCCGCCCCGGGCTATCCAGCAATTCACCACAATCGAGCGCCGTCGCCGAAGCACTGTCGAGCAGGCTGGCGGTGTACAGCAACGCATCTTCAAAACTCAGGTCGTCGTTGACGCTGTGGAAACCCTGGCTGGGCAGGTAGTGGTCGATGGCGCGGTTGAACGCGGCGCGGGTTTTGGCGGGATCGAAGGGTGGATCGGGTAGGACTTTATTCATGGTGTAACTCCAACTGGTAGGTAAGGAGCCGAACCCTTCGCGACTAAACGTTGGGAGGCGGCTGTACGCAGGTTAGTCGACCGGCCAGTTGGATCCGGCGCACCCGAAGGTGCCCTGCGCACAGCCACCACGATCGGGGTGACAGCTTGCGCACAACTGGAATCCGGGCGACTAAACCCGATCACTGATGAGCAGTGACGGATCGCAGACTAGCCACCGATTCCAACCGGCACAAGGCGGCGGGGATTGTCTCGGAAACGTCCTGCAATTTAAAGGGATACGACTTGCTGGCCCTTTACAAACCATGACGAAAGGCCAGTAGCGACACAGGCTCACCGCGGCGCAGGCACAAACGCCACGCTCCCATCCTCACGCGGCTGAAACAACCGCTCGCCATTATCCGGCTGCGTCCTGACCAGCTGATGATCCACCCCCAGGAACTCCAGCGGCATCGGCTCTTGCTTGGAATGCTGCACGACGATAATCGTGCGCTGCGGGTCGAAGCGTTGGCCGCTGGTTTTGTCCAGCCAGGCCATGAATGCGGCGCTGTCACCCTGGCGGGGGAAGTCCTGGGCTTCGCTGACGTAGTAGAAGGGCTTGCCATGGTTTTGCAGGTACATCGGCAGCTTGTTGTCGACCTCCACCAGCACCATTTGCCACTGGTTCCAGGGGACGCTTTTCAGCGCTTGGGCCTGTAGGTCTGCGGCAAAGCGGGTCACGCCACCGTTGCCGTTGGTCCAGGGGTAGATCACGCCCAGCACCAACACCATCAAGCCTGCGCTGAGTCCAAAACCTTTCTGCCAACGCGGCCAACTCGCCGGTTTTGTTTGCAGGCGTTCACTCAGCCACCAGGCGGCGAGCAATTGGGCAAAGGGCACCAGCGGCAGTACGTAGTAGCTGCGACGGCTGCCGCTGGCGGTGAAGAACACAAACAACAGGCCCAGGCCCCACACCAGCCAGCGCACGTTGGGCGGGGTATGGCGCCACTGCCGCACGGCCAGCCACAGGCCGAGCAGCCAGCAGGGCGCCCAGGGCAGGGTGTAGACCGGCAGGTAGATCAGATAGGTGTAGATCGGCCCCATATGGTCGAAGGGGTCGAAGAAGCGCACCACGTTTTCCCGCAGTACCAGTTCCAGGCCGCTCTGGCCGTAAGTGGGCGCGCCGTAGTGATGGGACAGTACGAAAGGGATCGCGTAGAACGCTGCGGCAATGAGCACGGCCAGCAGCAGGCGTAGATTGAGGTGACGTTTGTAGCGCTGCCCGTTGAGCAGGTGCGGCAATAGCAGCAGCCCCGGCAGCACGAAACCGATCAAGCCTTTGAACAGTGAGGTGGCTGCCAACAGCAGGAAAAATACCGTGTAGCGCCCCAGTCGTGTGTCGTCCGGCCCACGCCAATACCACCACACCGCCGCCAGCACGCCGCAAACAGTCAGCACATCAGCGGTGGCTACTCG
This sequence comes from Pseudomonas sp. FBCC-B545, assembly GCF_059134095.1. Classification (NCBI taxonomy): domain Bacteria; kingdom Pseudomonadati; phylum Pseudomonadota; class Gammaproteobacteria; order Pseudomonadales; family Pseudomonadaceae; genus Pseudomonas; species Pseudomonas sp. FBCC-B545. The sequence continues at coordinate 2,285,973 of NZ_CP101441.1, forward strand.
CCCCCAGAACAGGAAGTAGAAGGTGGTAGCGAGCATCCAGCCGGCAATCAACCCGGTGCCCTTGCGGAACAGGCGTTCGCCAATCAGGTAAATCAGCCAGATACTCAGCCATGCGGCAATTACCGATGACAGGCGCAGCGACCACGGCCCCAGGCCGCCCATCAGGTGGGCGAAGCCTGCAATCAACCAGTAGGAGGGCAGGGGTTTGTCGTAGTAGGGCGTGCCTTTGAGATAGGGATCGATGTAGTCACCGCTTTGCAGCATCTGCAAGGCGATGTTCGCCCAGCGGGTTTCCGGCCCCCACAGGTCGCGGCTGCCTAGGCCCAGCAGCAACAGCAAGGCCGAGGTGCCCAGCAATAAAGCCAAGGCGCCGCGTTCGGTTCTCCAGAAGCTCATGGGTTTTCCCTGTGGCAGGCGCTGCATTAAGGTTGTCGTGGGTAAATCGTCAGCACCAGGTTGCCTTTGCGATAACGCTTGCCGCCGAGAGGCAGTTGCCCTTCTTCGCGATGTTCGCTGGTGCTCCTGACCCGCATCAGCACGCCGACCGAACCCTGCTGGCGAGCCTCGGCCAACCAGGCCTGGACGTTATCCAGCGTGATCTTGCGGTGTGCCGAGTCTTGGTAATGCAGGCCGTAGCGCAGCTCGCCCACGGTGCTGTAGAAGGCCACTTGCGGCCGCCGCAAGCGCCATGACAAGGCCGACGCAGCCCCCAGTTCGTTGCTCAGCAAAGCCTGGGTTTGCTGCAGTTCGTCCAGGTGTTCAAGCACGAACTGGTCGGGCATTTCGTTATCCGCGATCAGCGCCGGCATGCCCGCCGGCAACAATGCCACCAGCAGGCCGATGCCCAGCGCCGGCATCGCCCATAACGTCATTGGCCGTACTGCTTGCAGCAGGTTGGCGAGGATCCAGCCCAGCAGCACGATAAACACCAGGGACAGGCTGAACATCTCGGCATGGCTGTTGCCATACAGCGGGTCGGTGATTTGCAGGTAGATCAGCAGCACCATGGCGGCCATGCCAAGGGTGAAATTGACCGCGCCGTTGATCACGATCGTGCGCACCCTGCCTTGCTTGATCAGGTCGATCAACCCGTGGCCCATCAGCAATGCCAGGGGCAACAGGCACGGCATGATGTAGGTCGGCAGCTTGCCTTTGCTCAGGCTGAAAAAGCCCAGGGGCAGCAGCAGCCACAGGGCGAGAAAGGCAATCGCCGGCTGGCGCTTTTCCTGCCAGGTCTTGAGCAATGTGGTGGGTAACAAGGCGGCCCACGGCAGGCACGCCACCACCATGATTGGCAGGAAGAACCACATCGGCCGCGCATGTTGTGCGTTGTCGGCAGCAAAGCGGCGGATGTGTTCATGCCAGAAGAAAAAATGCCAGTAATCCGGTTCCCGCACGTGGATCGCCAGGGCCCACGGCAGGCACACCAGCACGGCGACCAGCACTGCCAGCGGCCCGTAGCGCATCAGCTCGCCCACGCGGCGCTGCCAGAGCACGTAAGGCACAGCGATCAGTACCGGCAGCAGCCATGCCAGGAAACCCTTGGTCATAAACCCCATGGCGCAGGCCAACCCCAACACTGCCCAGGCCCCCAGGCGCTCGCGAGGTGTGCGGCTGTCCAAGGCAAACCACAGCGCCACCAGGCTCAGGTTCACCCACAAGGTGAATTGCGGGTCGAGGTTGGAATACCCCGCTTGCCCGGCCACCAGGCCAAAGCTCATGTACAGCAGGGCGCAGGCGAAGCTCTTGCGCGGATCGTTCCACAAGCGCCGGGCGAGCAGGTAGGCCAGCAGCACACTCAGCCCGGTGCTCAGGACCGAGGCGATGCGCACCCCAAACAGGTTTTCACCGAACACCGCTTGGCCGAGGGCTATCAGCCAATACCCGGCGGCGGGCTTCTCGAAGTAACGCACCCCCATGAAGTGCGGCGCCACCCAATTGCCGCTCATCAGCATTTCCTGGCTGACCTGGGCATAGCGGGTTTCATCCGGGGTCCATAAACCATGCAAGCCCAAGGGCAGCAGGAAGAAGACGGCAAAGCCGAGTAGTAACCAGGGCAGGGGATTGAAGCGGGTCATGAATACGTCGCTCCTTGACGTTCAACAAGGGGCAATGAGGCAATTAAATAAGCGGGGCGAAGAATCACGATGTTCACTGAACCATTGAAGGGGAACTTAACTAACAGGTGCAAGCGAACATGCCATAACAGGGCTGTCGTTTTGCTGAACGTAATAGCCGTGGTATATGTGAAAAAGTGTGTTTAAAGTTGTTTTAGTGCGACCTTCCATTGCTGCATGTTCATAGTGCCTAATGTTTCGAATTCGCCGTTGGGCAATACCTTGACGAACAGCGCGCTGCCGTATTCGGCGGCGGCAGCGTGGGGAAAGCCAAGCGACTTTTGAAAGTCGCTCATGCAGGCACTGTGGGTGATCAGCATCAGGTTGCGACCGCTGCGTTTGTGGCCGAGGATTTCCTCGCCCATGGCGTCACCGCAGATGGCCAGGGGCCCCGGCGAAAGCTTGGTCTTGCCGAACATGAACAGTGACGTCTGGGCGGTGCGCGTGGTGGGGCTGCTGAGCACGTCGGTAAGCTCCATGCCCAGTGAATCAAAGGCTTTGCCCAGTTGCGCGGCGCGTTGGCTGCCCTGGACCGTGAGGCCGCCGGCGGGGCCGAAGCACGGGTTGGTGGAGCGGTCGCAACGCTCTTCATGGCGCACCAGCACTACCACGTCACCATTGCGCCAACTGGCGAGCACCCCCGAGGTTACCAGCCGGTTGCCGACGCCCAGGTCCAGCGGCGAGGCCGGCCATAACAGGAAGCCCGTCAGAAGAGCGGCGGTAACAGTGATACCGAGCAAATGCAGGCGGTATTTTTTCAGGCGCTTTAACCGTGCCCGTTTGGGTTTAGGATTGGCCAGGGTCATATCTGCCACGCTGTTCACCATTCGGCACTATTGTTGTGTTTATAAACACGCACAGTTAATGGGCAGTTGCCCGTTGTGGAACAGGAGCCTGTCATAGCGTTGCTGTCTTTTTGCTGAACGCGTGCCTATTAAAAAACGCCATGTGTACTAACTAATAAGTTGCGGCTTATCGCCATTTGACGCGCAATCTAAAGTGCCGAGGATGGGCAAGCAGTGAAATCCATGTGAAAAATTTGCATGGGCTGCACAATCAGCCGTTATTCTCGTTGGCAGTCCTTCCAGTGAGCGTTTTTATGTTGCAGGTGCAAGGTGTTGTAAAAAACTACGCCACCCCCCAAGGCCCGCTGGCCGTCCTGGCGGGTGTCGACCTCTACCTGGGGGAACGCAGCAGCCTGGCGCTGATGGGCGAATCGGGCAGCGGCAAAAGTACGCTTTTGCACCTGGTGGCTGGGCTGGACCGTGTGGATGGCGGCAGCATTCAAATCGGCGCGCAGCGCCTCGACCAATTGACGGAGGCGCAACTGGCCCATTGGCGCCGCACTGAAATCGGCCTGGTGTTCCAGCAGTTCAACCTGATCGGCAGCTTGCGCGTGGAGGACAACCTGGCGTTCCAGGCGCGGTTGGCCGGGCGTTTCGATCCGCAGTGGCAGGCGCAGTTGGTGGAGCGCCTGGGCCTGGGCGATTTGCTCAAGCGATACCCTGAGCAACTGTCTGGCGGCCAGCAGCAACGGGTGGCGGTAGGGCGAGCACTGGCCTCGCGCCCGGGCTTGCTGTTGGCCGATGAGCCCACCGGCAACCTCGACGAAACCACCAGCGATGAAGTGCTGCAACTGCTGTTGGACCTGCTGCACGACAGCCCTACGAGCCTGTTGATGGTCACCCACAGCCCACGCCTGGCCGCACGCCTGGACCGCCAGGTGGTGCTGCATCACGGCCGTGTCGTGCCGATGGAAGCGCGCTGAGATGGCGCTGTTCTACTGGACATTGCGTGCGTTGGTAAGCCATTGGCGACGTCACCCAGTGCAGTTTTTCAGCGTGCTCACCGGTCTGTGGCTGGCCACGGCTTTATTGACCGGCGTGCAGGCCCTCAACAGCCAGGCACGGGACAGCTATGCACGCGCCAGCCAGTTGATCGGTGGTGAGCCCCAAGCCAGCCTGAGTGCGCCGGACGCCGCCAGTTTCCCGCAAGTGCTGTTTGCCCAACTGCGCCGCGCCGGGTGGCCGGTTTCCCCGGTGGTGCAGGGACGGTTGGTACTCAAGGGGCATGAGCAACAGCGCCTGCAACTGATGGGCATCGACCCGGTGTCGTTGCCCGGCAGTGGCAGTGTGGCGGGGCAACGCTTGAGCCAGGCGCAAATGCTGGCGTTTTTCACCCCGCCAGGGCGTACCTGGGTGGCTGCGCAAACCTTGCAGGCGCTCGGGTTGCACGAGGGCGATCAGCCGCAGACACTCAACGGGCACTCCCTGCCGCCATTGCAGGTACAGGCGGACATGGCGCCGGGTTTGCTGTTGACCGATATCGCGTTTGCCCAACCCTTGCTCGACATGCAGGGGCAACTGTCACGCTTGTTGCTGGACAACACCTTCGCCGCCCGCCACCCCACGCCACCCGCCGCGCTGCAACTCAAGCAGGGCGAGGACAACAACCTCGCGCGCCTCACCGAGAGCTTTCACCTGAACCTTGATGCGTTGGGCTTTCTGTCCTTTGTGGTGGGGCTGTTTATCGTGCATGCGGCCATCGGCCTGGCCCTGGAACAACGCCGTGGCCTGCTGCGCACCTTGCGCGCCTGTGGCGTCAGCGCGCGGATGCTGATCCTGAGCCTGGGCGTTGAACTGGGGGTTTTATCGTTGTTGGGCGGCTTGCTCGGCATCGCCAGCGGATATGTGTTGGCCAGCCTGTTGCTGCCGGATGTGGCTGCCAGTTTGCGTGGCCTGTATGGCGCTGAAGTCCCGGGCCAACTGAGCTTGAGCCCCTGGTGGTGGCTCGCCGGGCTGGGCTTGAGCCTGCTTGGCGCACTGCTCGCCGGGGCCAGCAGCCTGTGGCGTGCCGCGCGCTTGCCCTTACTGGCGCTGGCTAACGCCCAAGCCTGGCATGAGGCCCACGGGCGCTGGTTGCGGCGCCAGGGCTGGGTGGCGTGCGCGGCACTGCTGATCGCGCTGCTGGCGCTGTGGCTGGGCGATAGCCTGGCCGCCGGTTTTGTGCTGATGGCGGCGTTGCTGCTGGGCGCCGCGCTGGGGTTACCGGTGCTGCTCAACGGGCTGTTGAAAATCGTGCTGGGCCGCAGTCGCGCTGTGCTCGGCCAATGGTTCCTCGCCGATTGCCGCCAGCAACTGCCGGCCCTGAGCCTGGCGTTGATGGCGCTGCTGTTGGCCCTGGCGGCGAATATCGGGGCCGGTTCCATGACCTCGGGTTTCCGCCAGACTTTCAATCATTGGTTGGAGCAGCGCCTGACCGCCGAGCTGTACCTCAACCCGCAGAACCCGGCCCAGGCCGAGCAACTGAATGCCTGGCTGGCACGCCAGCCGCTGGTGCAGGCCGTGTTGCCTACCTGGCAGGCAGCGGTGCAACTGCAAGGCTGGCCGGCAGACGTGTTTGGCGTGGTCGACGACCCCACCTATCGCCAGCACTGGCCGTTGCTTGAGGCTGCAAACGCACCCTGGGACCGCTTGCTGCAAGATGACAGCGTGATGCTCAGCGAGCAACTGGCGCGACGCTTGAACGTTCAGTTGGGCGATACCCTCTCGATCCCAACGCCACAAGGAAGCTGGGCGCCGCAGATCGTCGGGATCTACGCCGACTACGGCAACCCCAAGGGCCATCTGCTGGTCAATGCCCGGCACTTGCTGGCGCACTGGCCGACACTGTCACCGGCGCGTTTCAACCTGCGGGTGGCGCCCCAGAACGTGCCGGCGCTGGTGGGTGAGGTGCAGCGTCAATTTGCCCTCGAAGACAGCCGCATTGTCGATCAACAGCAACTCAAGGGCTGGTCCAGCCAGGTCTTCGAACGCACCTTCGCCGCCACCGCCGCGTTGAACAGCCTTACGCTGGGCGTGGCTGGCGTGGCGTTGTTCATCAGCCTGCTGACCCAGAGCCAGAGCCGCCTCGGCCAACTCGCGCCGCTGTGGGCATTGGGTGTGACACGGCGCCAACTGATGTTGCTCAACCTGGGCCAGACCTGGCTGCTGGCGTTGCTCACACTGATCCTGGCGTTACCGTTGGGGCTGCTGCTGGCGTGGTGCCTGGATGCGGTGATCAATGTCCAGGCCTTCGGTTGGCGTCTGCCGTTGCAGGTATTCCCGTGGCAGCTTGCGCAATTGCTGGGGCTGGCGATGGTTGCCACGTTGCTGGCGTCTGCCTGGCCCTTGTGGCAGTTGTACCGCAGCCGCCCGGCGGATTTGTTGAGGACCTTTGCCCATGAAGATTAAGGCGTTGTGCTGCGCCGCCTTGTTACTGCTGAGCGCATGCGACAAGACGCCTGCGCCCGAGACCAGCTTCGCCGGCCTGGGCAGTGAGGCGGCGGACTTTACTCAGGTTGTGCCCGGCAAGGTCTTCAGCTTTCCCGAGGACCATGGCCCGCACCCAGGCTTTCGTATCGAATGGTGGTACGTCACCGCCAACCTCAAGGATGCCCAGGGCAATCTCTTCGGTGTGCAATGGACGCTGTTTCGCAATGCGCTGAAGGCCGGCTCCACGCAACCGGGCTGGCACGATTCAACGGTGTGGCTCGGTCACGCCGCCGTCACTTCGGCCACCCGCCACTACGCCGCCGAACGTCTGGCCCGCGGCGGCGTCGGCCAGGCCGGCGCCCAGGCGGTGCCGTTCAACGCCTGGATCGACGACTGGAACTTTGCCACCCAACCCGGCGCTGCCAGCCCCCTGGCTGACATGCAACTCAAGGCCAGCGGTGCCCAATTCGCCTACGACCTGCGCCTGACCTCCAACCGCCCATTGGTGCTGCAAGGTGACAAGGGCTACAGCCGCAAATCCGACCAGGGCCAGGCGTCGTACTACTACAGCCAGCCTTTCTTCACCGCCAATGGCAGCGTCAGTCTCGACGGCCAGGTCTACCAGGTCAGCGGCCCGGCCTGGCTCGACCGCGAATGGAGCAGCCAACCCCTGGCCGCCAGCCAGACCGGTTGGGACTGGTTCTCCCTGCACCTGGACCGGGGCGAGCAACTGATGCTGTTTCGCGTGCGGCAAAAAGACGGTGGCGGTTACCTCACCGGCACCTGGATCGACGCCCAAGGCCACACCGAGACCCTGCACAATGTCGATATCCAACTCACACCGCTCGCCACCACGGGCATCGACGGGCGCAGCATTCCTACGCGCTGGTCGCTGAAAATTCCTGGCAAACAGCTGGATATCACTACCCAGGCGGTCAATCCAAAGGCGTGGATGAACCTGGGGATTCCCTACTGGGAAGGTCCAGTGAAGTTCGAGGGTGGGGTGGGGTATTTGGAGATGACGGGGTATTAGGGGCGCTTTCCGTAGGTTCTTATCTTTTGCTGTGTAGGCAACTTCCCAAACTTATTTTTTGACCCCTCCTGCTTGTGTCCAGGCTGTAGGCGCTTGCTTATCTTTCGATGCCATCCCTCTCGGTATCGGAATCCAGGACATGGCGTACGGCTACATCAATCAACAGGCTTTACCGTACGCATTTTTGAAATCACAGCTGTGGCATGCAGGTTTGTTGCAGGGCCGAGATCATTTCGATGTGCTGAACCAACACCTGAGCCGCGGGTTGGTGAGGCCGGGCGAGTTGGTGATCGTTCCAGAAGCGCCCGGTGCCCATTGCACAATCGAAGAAGCCTGGTTGATGCGCCACGCTGAAGAGATTAGTCGCCGGCTGAACCAGGATATGCCGCTCGACGGAACTGGAAATAAAAATTATGACCTGGCGCAGAGCATTCTGGGGTATGGCTCGATTGGGATAGGCAGTGCGACATCGGCTTGGAACCGGCACCTGAAGGAGGTCGCACACACTTTGGAGGACATCGAGCAACTGCATCGGCGATTGAAGGACGGTGGTGTAGACAGAGAGACGTTTATACGCCAACGCCAACAAATGTTTGGCGTTTTGGATTCGCAACTGCAAGGGGCCGCACGATTTGGCTCAGGGTTGCGTGGCAATCAACCGCTGAAGGGAACGCTTGGGATCTCGACCAAAAGCTATCTGCATCAAGGTGAGATTGCGGGGTATGCGCAGCGGGTTCGGGCGATTACGCAGATGTCGCAGTGGTTGAAGCAAGGAACGTATCTTGGGATGGCGTTGGATGTGGGCGTGGCAGGTTTGGAAATCAAGGAGGCGTGTGTGGCGGGAAGGGAGGTGCAATGCAGAAGAGCGAAGTATGTGGAGACGGGAAGGTTGGTGGGTGGGGTGGTAGGGGCTGCTGGCGCAGGGGGGCTGGGTGCTGAATTAACACGGCGTGCATGCAACATTTTTCTAGGTGTCGCGACGAGAGGATCCGGTGCTCTGGCCTGCGCAATCATTGGGGGCGCGACGGCAGGGTATCTAGGAGGTAAGAAGGGCGGGGATGGTGGGGCGTTCCTGGGTGGAAAAATCATAGAGAACGACGGTGATTTGATATTCCAGCCAGGGGGGGCTTAAGCATGGATTTTTTTCTCGCCTATACCGCTGTGATGGTTATCGGGACGTTTGTGGTTTTGGGACTGATACTTTTTGTCGAACGAACAAAACTCGACGAGATGGAAGGTTACTTCAGTGAAAACGTGCAGGTCCGTGAATATCAGCAACGCTGGGGACGAAACCAGCGGTTTATCAGGTTTCATCGTATGTGTCTGATGATTGATATCCTCCGCGAGCCAGAACGCTCCGTAAAAGAAGGCTTTATGACTGAGGCAGAGTTAGCCGCCATTCCGTCAGCGCTCAAGCGTTGGGCTGTCTGGCCCTATCGTCTTGCGATGATTTGGGCTATCAGTTGGGGCTATTGGTGCACCTGGCTTTAGAGGACCTGAATTCCTGGAGCTCACATTATAAAAAAATACTGTACATCCATACAGCATTGTCCTACAGTCCATCCCAGGTGACCGGATGTCACCGGTTACCTGAGCTTCAATTTTTTAACTATGGATGGATAAAAAATGAAATCGAAAAAAGCCTTTATGCTGGGCGCGGCCATGGCGGCCTCCTGCTTCGTTTCGGCCTTCGCCCTGGCCGAGCAAGCCCCGCTGAAACTCAGTGCGCAGACGGTCAAACAGGCCGTGGATAAAGCGTTGAAACCCGGCGGTACGTTGGAAAAAAACAGCCTGTCGGATGCACTCAAGCAAAAGCTCAATGCGGCCAAGGCGGGGCAGACCAAGGTCGTCAAGGGCAAACCAGTGGCCAGCAATGTGGCGGTTGACACCAAGATCAGCGAGCTGCAAAAACCTGACCCGGCGCAAATGAAACAGGCTGCGATCGCTGAATTCACGCCGCTGTTTCCGACCCTGGATATCAATACCCTCTACACCCTCACCGGGGTAGAGACCGGCGCGCAAATCGCTTACCACTTCAACCTGCCGAAAAACTCGCGAATCCAGGTGCAACTGCTGAACCAGAGCGCCGGTACGGACATGTCGTTGACCCTGTTCCACGACGACGGCCAGGGTAACCTGACGCCACTGGGCACCTCGGATAACCCTGGCAGTGCCGATGAATACCTCAACGGCGTGTTGCCGGCGGGTGACTACTACTGGTTCATGGTGGCCAATACCGCGAGTAACGCGCAGTTCAGTTTCGGCGTGGCGGTGGACAGCAACATTGATGCCTACGAGCCCAATGACACTGAGCAAACCGCGTTCGCGCTGCCGGATGCCTTGAACCAGGTGACTGGTAACCTCGACAGCGTCAATGACGTGGATTACTTCTCCTTCGTCTCGTTGCGTGGCCAAGGTGTGGGCATGTTCCTGGGCGATGACGGTGCGGGCACGCGTAACCAGTGGATCTTCGAACGGTTCGATGGCACCAAGTGGGTGGAAGTCCCGCAGGGCTCCACCTCCACCTATCCCAACCTGACGCCGGGCTACACGGTCAAGGTGCGTGTACGGGCCAATCCAGCGGTGGCACTGAACCCTCAGGCTCAATACAAGCTGACCCTCGGTTCGGCGCCACGCCTGAACCAGCACGATGTGAACGGCGATAACGTGGTACGCATCCCCAGCTCGATCTTCCAACTGGCCACCCAGGCGGCCCGCAATCTGAGCTGGAGCACCCAGTGGTCAGACAGCACTGGCGAGCCCCTGCGCGGCGTCACCCCTGTACTGCGTGTCGACAAGCATTTCGGCGCCACTTACAACTGGGTCGACTATGAGGCCAAGACCGGCATCACCGGTGCAGCCTCGGGGAATGTCGCGCTGGGCACCTGCTCTGGCGACTACAAAGTGCGGTACCCGGACAGCGCCTCGGGCCAGACCTACAACTGGGAAACCTGGTTCAACGAGGGCGGCTGGCGCATCGAGCTCAGGGAGTTCCCTGGTGTGGGCGTGGGTGGCAATACCGTCCAATACGTCAGCCTCGGCCACATCTGCAGCCAGACCATCGTGCACTGATTGATCTATGTGTGTGACGCGGGGGGCAGTCCAGTTGGACTGCCCCTTTTTTTTACCGTGGGTTCCCAATGCAAAGTGCCAAACAGATAGTCCATCAACGGCAGCACGATATTGAAATTACGCCCTTGCATCAGCTCGCGACGGTGGTGCAGGGCGTGCAGGCGGTGCATCTGGCGAATCCACGGCAGACGCGCCACCGCGTGTTCAGCGGGCAGGTGTTCGCAGGCGTGAAACACTTCGTAGAGCAGGTAGCCGAGGATCATGCACCCGGCAAACAGCCCGGCGACGTTGGGGCTCAATTGCTTGAGCAGCCACCAGGCGGGGAGGGTGATGGCCAGGCTGTGCAGTACGATCAGCCAGGCGGGGAACAGAATGACGCGCCAGTCCCGGGGGCTGTCGTAGGTCATGTGCCCAGGGGTGAAGAAGCTGTGGTGGTCGCCGGTGTGGCGTGCGTAGAACAGCCGAGCGAACCCATGTTTGTGATGGCCGAGGTGGCGGTGAACGAGGTAGATGCACAGGTTGAAGAACACCAGGGTCAAGGGCACGGTCAGCCACTCTAGCGCGGTGATGTCGGCGGTGGCGGACCAGGCCAGGGTCATGCAGGCGATGCCGTAGCCGAGGACGAACATGGCGTGCAGCCAGGGGTTGTAGTGGCGGTGCACGTTGGCGCGGTAGTGGGCGCGGAAGGTTTCGGTGGGGTGGGGCATGGTGGGCTGCTCGGTCTTTTTGTCAGGGACTGAGCTTAGTGGATGGGGCGCAATGTGCGAGTTTTTGCTGGGGATTTGCGCCAGTGACGGCGAGCCAATGTGGGAGGGGGCTTGCCCCCGATGGCGGAATCTGAGTGATACATCATTGACTGACTCACAGCTATCGGGGGCAAGCCCCCTCCCACATTTTGATCGAGACCGACCAGTGGAGGCTTGCGCAGGTCCGATTTACTTGTTAGTTTCTGACGAAATGTTAACGATAACATTTGCTCTAAAAATAAAAACAAAACAGAGACCCACGCCATGAAAATGCTCCCGAAGACCCTGTGTTTACTGGCTGCCGGCATCACCCTCGGCACTCAGGCATTTGCCGCCACGTCACCTGCGCCCATCCGCATCGGTGCGTCGTTCCAGGAAATCAATAACCCCTATTTCGTCACCATGAAAAACGCCCTGGAAGAAGCCGGCGCGACCATCGGTGCAAAGCTCATCATTACCGACGCCCGCCACGACGTGTCCAAGCAGGTCAGTGATGTCGAAGACATGCTGCAAAAAGGCATCGATATTCTGCTGATCAACCCTACCGATTCGGTCGGTGTGCAATCGGCCGTGAAGTCGGCCCATGCCGCGGGCGTCGTGGTGGTGGCGGTGGACGCCCAGGCGGACGGCCCGCTGGATTCGTTCGTCGGCTCGAAGAACTTCGACGCCGGCTTCCAGGCGTGTGAATACCTGGCGAAAAACATCGGTGACAAAGGCAATATCGCCATCCTCGACGGCATTGCCGTGGTGCCGATCCTCGAACGTGTGCGCGGTTGCAAAGAGGCGGTGGCCAAGCACCCGGACATCAAGATCGTGAGCATCCAGAATGGCAAGCAGGAACGTGACCAGGCGCTGACCGTCACCGAAAACATGTTGCAGGCCCAGCCCACCCTCAAGGGCATTTTCAGCGTCAATGACAACGGCTCCCTCGGTGCACTCTCGGCCATCGAAGCCAGCGGCATGGATGTGAAACTGGTCAGCGTCGATGGCGCGCCGGAAGCGATCAAGGCGATCCAGAAGCCCGGCAGTCATTTCATCGCCACCTCGGCCCAATACCCCCGTGACCAGATCCGCCTGGCACTGGGCATTGCCCTGGCCAAGAAGTGGGGCTCGCAAGTACCCGCCACCATTCCAGTGGACATCACCCTGATCGACCAGGCCAAGGCCAAGGATTTCAGCTGGTAAACCCCTCAAGTCCCACGCTCGCCGTGGGGCCCAGGCAAACCTTCTGAACGCGAGGTCGGCGGTATGAGCAGTCTTCTGAAGCTGGAAAACATCTGTAAGCGGTACCCGGGCGTGCAGGCCCTCAAGTCGATCAACCTGCAAGTGGAGCGCGGCGAAATCCACGCCTTGCTTGGGGAAAACGGCGCGGGTAAATCCACCCTGATGAAGATCCTCGGCGGTGTCGAGCATCAGGACGAAGGGCAGATCCTCATCGATGGCCAGGCCCGGCAATTTGCGACTTACCGTGACGCGATTGCCGCCGGTATCGGCATCGTGTTCCAGGAATTCAGCTTGATTCCCTACCTCACAGCCGTAGAAAACATCTTCCTGGGCCATGAGTTGAGCAACCGTTTCGGCCTGTTGCGCAAGCGCGAAATGGTCGAGGCGGCGCAGGCGTTGTTCCAGCGTCTCGGGGTGAGTATCGACCTGCATTGCGCGGTCAAGCACCTGAGCGTAGCCGAGCAGCAGTTCGTCGAAATTGCCAAGGCCCTGGCCCTGGATGCGCGCTTGCTGGTACTCGACGAACCCACCGCAACCCTGACCCCCAGCGAAGCCGAGCTGCTGTTCGAGATCATGCGCGAACTCAAGCGCCAGGGCGTGGCGGTGATTTTTATCTCGCACCATCTGGAAGAGATTTTCCGGGTGTGCGACCGCATCAGCGTGTTGCGCGACGGCGGCAATGTGGGCGTTACCGATGTGGCCGACAGCGATATCGACCGCCTGGTGGAAATGATGGTGGGGCGGCGCCTGGCATGCAGTTTCCCACCCAAGCCCACCGGCGAGCGCGGCCCGCTGTTACTGGAGGTCAAGGACATCCAGTTGGTACGCAACGGCCCGCATAACAGCTTCCAACTGCACAAGGGCGAGATCCTCGGCTTCGCCGGGCTGGTGGGCTCGGGCCGCACTGAACTGGCCCTGGGCATGATGGGCGCGTTGCCGTCGGTGAGCAAAGAGGTGTGGCTGCGCGGCGAAAAGGTCAGCCTCGATGACCCGGCCGAGGCACTCGCCCATGGCATCGGCCTGCTGCCGGAAAGCCGCAAGAGCGAAGGGCTGATCACCGATTTCAGCATTCGCGAAAACATCTCCCTGAACAACCTGCCCAAGTACCAGAACGCCAGCGGGCTGATCGACACGGCCAAGGAATGCGCCAGCGTCGAAGCGCTGATGCGCCAGCTGTCGATCAAGGCGCCCAGCGGCGAAAGCCGGGTGCTTAACCTCAGCGGCGGCAACCAGCAAAAAGTCGTGATCGCCCGCTGGATCAACCACCACTGCGATGTGCTGGTGTTCGACGAACCCACACGCGGTATCGACGTCGGCGCCAAGGCGCAGATCTACGCCTTGATGCGCAGCCTCACCGAACAGGGCTACGCCATCATCATGATTTCCTCCGAACTGCCCGAAGTCATCGGCATGTGCGACCGCGTCGCGGTGTTCCACAAGGGCGCGATCGTCAAGGTGCTGGAAGCGTCCGCCGTCAATCCTCAAGAGGTCATGCGCCATGCAACAGGGGGCTCAAGTGAATACGTCCATTAACACCGCAGGCACCAGCCGCTTGCGCCTGAACCTGGCGCGGCTGCTGCGCTCGCCAGCGTTTTATCCGTTTGTCGGGCTGGTGGTGGTGACCCTGGTGATGATCCTTGCCAGCGACACGTTTCTTACCACCAGCAACCTGTCCAACATCGCCCGCCAGGTGTCGATCAACGCGATTATCGCGGTGGGCATGACCTGCGTGATTCTTACCGGTGGCATCGATTTGTCGGTGGGGCCGGTGATGGCGCTGTCCGGCACCTTGACTGCCGGGTTGATGGTCGCGGGTGTGCCGCCCGGCCTGGCGATTGGCGCCGGGTTGCTGGTGGGCGTGGCGTTCGGCATCGGCAACGGCTTGTTCGTGGCTTACCTGCACATGCCGCCGATCATTGTCACCCTGGCGACCATGGGCATCGCCCGTGGGTTCGGGCTGATGTACACCGACGGCTACCCGATTTCCGGGTTGCCGGAGTGGTTCGCCTTTTTCGGTCGCGCCAGTGTGTTCGGCATGCAGGTGCCGATCCTGATCATGCTGCTCACTTATCTGGCGGCCTATGTGCTGCTGCAACACACGCGCATCGGCCGCTATATCTACGCCATCGGCGGCAATGAAGAAGCAGTGCGTTTGTCCGGGGTGCGCGCAGCGCGCTTCAAGCTTCTGGTGTATGGCATCAGCGGCTTCACCGCGGCGATTGCCGGGCTGGTGCTCACCTCGCGCCTGATGAGCGGCCAGCCGAATGCCGGCGTGTCGTTTGAGCTGGATGCGATTGCCGCCGTGGTGCTTGGCGGCGCGTCGATTGCCGGCGGACGCGGGGTGATCGTCGGTACCTTGCTCGGCGCCATGCTGCTGGGCGTGTTGAACAACGGCTTGAACATGCTTGGCGTATCGCCTTACGTGCAGAGCGTGATCAAGGGCGGGATCATTTTGCTGGCGATCTTTATCAGCCGTCAGCGCCATCGATAAATACCTCATCACACAGGACTGAACACCATGGACAAGCACACCCACATGCAAGCCGTCGTCTGCCACGGCCCGAAAGACTACCGCCTGGAACGCATCGGCAAGCCCCAGGCCCGCGCCAATGAGCTGGTGATCCGCATCGCCGCCTGTGGCATCTGCGCCAGCGACTGCAAGTGCCACTCGGGCGCGGTGATGTTCTGGGGTGGCGACAACCCCTGGGTCAAGGCGCCGGTGGTGCCCGGCCACGAATTTTTCGGCTACGTGGTGGAAGCGGGCGAGGGCGCCGAGGAGCACTTTGAGGTCAAGGTCGGTGACAAGGTCATCGCCGAACAGATCGTGCCCTGTGCCAAGTGCCGCTTCTGCAAATCGGGCAAATACTGGATGTGCGAAGTGCACAACATCTTCGGCTTCCAGCGCGAAGTGGCCGAAGGCGGCATGGCCCAGTACATGCGCATCCCCAAGACTGCCATCGTGCACAGGATTCCCGAGGCAGTGTCCCTGGAGGATTCGGCGCTGGTGGAGCCGATGGCCTGCTCGATCCATACCGTCAACCGTGGCGATATCCAGCTCGACGACGTGGTGGTGATTGCCGGCGCGGGCACCCTCGGCCTGTGCATGGTCCAGGTGGCGGCGCTGAAGACCCCGAAAAAACTGGTGGTGATCGACATGGTCGACGAGCGCCTGGAACTGGCGAAAAAATTCGGCGCCGATGTGGTGATCAACCCGGCCCGTGACAATGCTCGCGAGATCATCAACGGCCTCACTGACAACTACGGTTGTGACGTCTACATCGAAACCACCGGCGTACCGGCCGGCGTCACCCAGGGCCTGGACCTGATCCGCAAGCTCGGGCGCTTTGTCGAGTTCAGCGTGTTTGGCGCCGAGACCAGCGTCGACTGGTCGATCATCGGCGACCGCAAGGAACTCGACGTGCGTGGTGCGCACCTTGGGCCGTATTGCTACCCGATCGCCATCGATCTGTTCGAACGCGGCCTGGTCACCTCCAAAGGCATTGTCACCCATGATTTCCCGCTGGACGACTTCGCCGAAGCCTTCGAACTGGCCAACTCCACCAAGTCGATCAAGGTGCTGTTGAAGCCGGTGCTGCCCGCCCATGAGTAACGGCATGCACTACGTCATGGGTGTCGACATCGGCACCCAGAGCACCAAGGCGCTGTTGGTGGATGCCCAAGGCACGATCATCGCCCAGCACAGCCAGGGCTATCGCGTGGATACCCCGAAAGTGCGTTGGGCCGAGCAATGGCCGCAGGTGTGGCTGGATGCAGTCGAGGCGTGCGTGGCCCAGTGCATGACCAAGGCCGACGTGCCGGCGCAGCAGGTCAAGGCGCTGTGCATCAGCAGCCTGTACGGCGGCTCGGGGATTGCCGTGGATGCACAGATGACGCCGCTGCACCCGTGCCTGATCTGGATGGATCGCCGCGCCGGCGAGCAGGTCGAGTGGGTGCGTGAGCACGTGGACCTGGACCGGCTGTTTGCGGTGACCGGCAACTCGGTGGACAGCTACTACGGCTTCACCAAGATGCTCTGGCTCAAGCAGCATCAGCCGCAGGCGTGGGCGAACACCCGCTACCTGCTGCCGCCCAACAGCTATATCAACTGGTGCCTGACCGGTGAGCTGGCGGTGGACCACAGCAGCGCCGGCAATATCGGCGGGGTGTATGACGTGGCCCAACGCGGCTGGTCCGAAGAGATGCTCGCGGCGCTGGAAATCCCCCTGGCCATGATGCCCGAGCGCCTGTTGTATTCCGGCGAGGTGGTGGGTGGGCTGTTGCCGGACTGGGCGGCGCGCCTGGGTTTGCAGGCGGGCATGCCGATCCTTGCCGGCGGTGTGGACGCGGCCATGGCCACCCTGGCCGCAGGCGTCACCCAGCCGGGCAATCATGTGGCAATGATCGGCACCAGCATGTGCTGGGGTTACCTCAACCAGCAGGTGGATGCCCGCCATGGCTTGGTCAGCATGCCCCATGTCTACAACGGTCACCGCGACCTGTACATCTTCGGCGGCGCGATCACCGCCGGGGCCTCGGTCAGCTGGTTTCGCGAGCAGTTCTGCCAGGCCGAAGAGCAACAGGCCCAGGCGACGGGGCAAGACAGCCTGGTGCTGCTGGAGCAGAGCGCGACGAAGATTCCGGCGGGCAGTGAAGGCCTGTTGTTCCTGCCGTACCTGATGGGTGAGCGCAGCCCGGTATGGGACGACCGCGCCAGCGGCAGTTTTGTCGGGCTCAACCTGTATCACAGCCGCATCCACCTGTATCGCGCAGTGCTGGAAGGGGTGAGTTTTGCCCTGCGCCACAATATCGAAGCGGGCACCCAGGGCGCACACTCCCTGGATCCGCGCTTGATTGTAGTGGGCGGGGCGAGCCATTCGGACCTGTGGATGCAGATTATTGCGGATGTCACTCGCTACCCCGTCTACACCATTGTTCAAGAGGTTGAAGCGGCCCTGGGCGCGGCGTTATTGGCGGCGCATACGGTGGGGTTGGTGAGTGATGAAGCCATGGACACGGGCTGGGTGAAACTGGAGCAACGGGCGCAGCCCAAGCGCGAGAATGTCCTGGCCTATGATCAAGCGTTTGCCGAGTACCTGAAGCTATACCCGGCGCTGAAACCGATCATGCACAACCTGCAAGTTACCTGATTCAACACAGAAAAAATGTGGGAGGGGACAAGCCCCCTCCCACAGTGGATCTTCATTGTTCTTGAGATTTTTATCTATGAACGCAGTCTTCAACTTCACCCACCACCGCATCCTCGTCACCGGCGCCAGCAGCGGTATCGGCCGGGAAATCGCCCGGCAGTTGATTGCCAGCGGCGCCGAAGTCTTTGCCCTCGGCCGCGACGCCCAAGCCTTGGCCGAACTGGGCTGCCACTCCCTGTGTGTGGACATTGCTGACAGCGCGGCCCTCGATAAAGTGCTGCAAGACCTGCCGCCCCTGCACGGCCTGGTCAATTGCGCCGGCATCTCGCGCCTGGAGCCCGCCGCTGCCATCAGCGCAGACGCCTTCGACCAGGTGATGAACGTCAACGCTCGTGCTGCCGCCCAGGTGGCCAGCCGTGTCGCGGCCAAGATGATCGCGGCGGACATCGCCGGCCGTATCGTCAATGTGTCCAGCCAGGCGTCGTTGGTGGCGTTGGATGACCATCTCGGCTACTGCGCCTCCAAGGCGGCCCTGGATGCAATCACCCGTGTGCAATGCGCCGAATGGGGGCGGTTTGGCCTGCGGGTCAACAGCGTCAACCCCACCGTGACGCTGACGCCGATGGCAAGCATGGCCTGGTCCGACCCGGCCAAGCGCGACCCGGCGTTGGCGGCGATCCCCCTGGGGCGTTTTGCGCAACCGGCGGAAGTGGCGTTGCCGGTGCTGTTCCTGCTGAGCGACGCGGCAAGCATGATCAGCGGCGTGAGTTTGCCTATCGACGGTGGCTACACCAGCCGCTAGCCGTTTTCCAATTGCCCGGCGATCACAACCTTGTCCCGTGGCTTGTAGGGATCTTCCAGCCGGTCGAGCAGCAGGCGTACCGCGCTGCTGCCGGCCAGGGAGGCATCGTGGGCCACGCAGGCGATGGGCACGCCAAAGATATCGGCGAAGGGCAGGCGGTCGATACCGCAGATGGTCAGGCTGTCGTGGGGGATGTCGTGCATGCGCAATGCGCGCAAGGCTCCCAGGGTAATCAATTGGTTGAAACCCATGATCGCGTCCGGCGCCGAGTGAGTGGCCAGGTAGTCGAGGGTGTGCAAATACGCCGGCATCAAGGTGTAGTCGCCGGCCTGCACCTCGACCTGAATGTGCGGGTGTTCGGCCAGCACTTCGCGCAGGCCCTTGAGGCGCTCCACCGTGATACGCGAATGCTCGGGGCCGGTCAGCACCAGCAGGCGCTTGAAGTTCGGGGTCTGGCGCAGCAGGTAGTGTGCTGCTTGCAGGCCGCTGTGGTAGTTGTCCAGCACCACGCGGCTGAACGGGCTGTCGTGGATCGTGCGATCAAGCAGCACCACCGGGGTCTTGCCGTTGCCCAGGCGTTCCAGGTAATCGGGCTGGTAGCTCGGTTCATCGGAGACCGGCGACAGGATGATCCCCGCCACGCGGTAGCCCAGCAGGGTATCCACCGCTTTGCTCTCGAGTTCCTCCAGCTCATCGGTGTCCACCAGCATGATGGTGTAGCCGTGCTTTTTCGCCTCGCGGGAAATCGCCTTGATCATCTCGCTGTAGAACGGGTTGTCCACCGACGCGGTAATCACCCCGATGATCAGGCTCTCACTGCGCTTGAGTCCACGGGCGAAGGCGTTGGGCACATAGTCCAGCTCCCGCGCTACCTCCAGGATGCGCGCCAGGGTGGCGGGTTTGACCAGGTCGGGTTTGCTCAGCGCCCGGGACACCGTGATGGTGGTCATGCCGACGCGTTTGGCGATGTCGCTGATGGTGACGGACTTTTTCTTGTTCATCGGTAAGGCTGCAAAAGGACACACCCGCAGGCTAGCATGCGCGGCGGCATCCGGTGCTTCAAATCAGCGGATCCCAACGTTGCGACCAGTCACTTTCAGCCTTGACCACTTCGCGCAACAGCGCCAATGCCTGTTGCAGCACCGCCGAGTCCCGCGCCCGTGAATACACCAGGTAGGTAGGGAAGCTGAATTCCGGTGCCTTGGCCACCCGTTGCATCACGCCGCTGTCCAGGTAGCTCTGCACCACTCGCGTGCGGAAATAGCCGGCACCGCCATTTTCCAGGATGTACTGCAACGCCAACGGCCCGAGGTTGAAGCTCAGCGCGGCGCGGGCCTTGTCGGGCAGGGCGGCGTCATGTTGCTGGCGAAAACCCTGGCCCCAGTCGATATACACGTAGGGCTCGGGTTTGCTCACCAGTTGCACCAGGATCAGTTTTTCTTCCAGCACCTGCTCCACCTGCAAGCCCGGCCAATACTGAGGCTGAAACACCAGGGCGGCGTCCAGCACGCCCAGCTCGAGTTGGCGCAGCAGGTACTCGCCCTCTCGGATTTCAGTACGTAGCGCATGGCCGGGAATCTGCTGGCGCAGGGCCTGTGCCCAGCCGAGCATCAACGGGTTGCACAGGCTCACCTCACCGCCGATATGCAGCACATTGCGATAGCCATCGGGCAACGGCAGATCACGGCGTGCAGCCTCCCAGGTTTGCAGCAGCTGGTTGGCGTACACCACAAAGGCTTCGCCATCGGCGGTCAGGCGCGCACCGGCACGGTTGCGGATAAACAGCGTGCTGCCCAGCTGGCTCTCCAGGTTCTTCACCCGGGCGGTGATGGCGGTCTGGGTGACGTGCAGTTTCTCGGCCGCTGCGGCCAGGCTGCCGCAGCGGGTGATTTCCAGGAAAGTGCGTGCCAGTTCGATGTCCATGAAGCCCCCCGGAAGATGAATGGAGGGCATTGTAGTGGAATGCGGTAAAAACTGTGGGAGGGGGCTTGCTCCCGATGAGGGAGTTTCAGCAAATGCAGCGGTGACTGACTCGCCGCCATCGGGAGCAAGCCCCCTCCCACATTTTTGTGGTTGCATTTCAGCTCAGGGTTTTTGGTGCTTGCAAGTGCTCGGTAGGGAATGCCTTGGCGTACGCGTGGCAAACCCTCAACACCTGTTCATCGGCAAACCGTGCGCCCACCACGTGCAACCCCACCGGCAGCCCATTCGCCGCCAACCCACAGGGCACCGACGCCGCTGGTTGCTGGGTCAGGTTGAAGGGGTAGGTAAACGGCGTCCATTCCATCCACTGGCTCATCCCTGAACCCGGCGGGACGTTGTGCCCGGCTTCGAATGCGGTGATTGGCATCATCGGCGACACCAGCACGTCGTAGTGCTCATGGAACTCCGCCATGCGCGCAACCAGTGCGGCCCGCGCTTCCAAGGCGACGTTGAAGTCGTCCAGGCTCAGATGCTCGCCCCGTTGCGCAATACGCAGCAGCCCCGGGTCCAACAGTTGCTTTTGCGCGTCGCTCATGGAACTGGTCAGGCGTGCGGCGCCGGCGGACCAAAGGGTGCTGAACACCTCAAGCGGGTCGCTGAAACCCGGGTCGATCTGCTCGACATGGGCGCCCAATTGCACCAGGCCCTCCACCGCCTGGGCGACGACCTTGGCGACTTGCGGGTCGACATCCACATAGCCGAACGAGGGGCTATAAGCCACGCGCAAGCCTTTCAAATCCGCCCCAGGGGTAAGCCAGGGCGTGGTCCTTGGCGCCCCGATCAGGCCATCACGCACATCCATTTGTGCCACGGTCTGCAGCATCAGCACGCTGTCTTCCACGGTGCGGGTCATGGGCCCCAGATGCGACAGGATGGTCATGGAACTGGCCGGCCACTGCGGCACATAACCGAAGGTCGGCTTGATCCCGAAAGTGCCGGTGAAGGCACAGGGGATGCGGATCGAGCCGCCGGCATCGCTGCCCTGGTGCAGCACACCCAGGTTCAGCGCCGCTGCCGCACCGGCGCCACCGGAGGAACCGCCCGCCGTGGTGCGGGTGTCCCACGGGTTGCGGGTAATGCCGTACAGCGGGTTGTCGGTGACGCCTTTCCAGCCGAACTCGGGGGTGGTGGTCTTGCCCAGCAGCACCGCGCCGGCCTTGCGCATGAAGTGCGAGAAGGGCGCGTCCACATCCCACGATCCCTCGGCGGATGAGGTGCGCGAGCCCTTGCGCGTAGGCATGCCGAGGGTCAGGGTCAGGTCTTTGATCGACGCCGGCACGCCGTCCAGGGCGCCGCAAGGGGCACCTTTTAACCAGCGTTGTTCCGAGGCACGCGCCGCGTTCAATGCACCCTCAGGATCGACATGGCAGTAGGCGTTCACCACCGGGTTGTAGCGCTCGATGCGCAGCAACGCATCTTCGGTGACCTCCACCGGTGACAAGCTTTTGTCGCGAAAATGCTGCAACAGTTGCACCGCTGTCAGTTGGCCAATCTCACTCATGCCAGATCCCCCTGTGCCGCATTCACCATGGCCCGCAGCAACACTGCGCAACCTGCCGCCAGGTCATCCGGTGTGGCGTTTTCGATTTCGTTATGGCTGATGCCACCTTCGCACGGCACAAAGATCATCCCGGCCGGGCCCAGTTCGGCGACGAAAATCGCGTCATGCCCAGCGCCGCTGACGATGTCCATATGGCTCAAGCCCAAGGTGCTCGCAGCCTCGCGCACGGCATTGACGCAGGTCGGGTGGAAGTCCAGCGGCGGGAAGTCGGCGGTGGGCGTCAGTTCAAAGGTCAAGCCGTGGCGGGCGGCCGTGGTTTCGATCACGCCGCGCACTTCATCGACCATGGCTTGCAACTTGTCGGCATGCAGGTGGCGCAAGTCGATGGTCATCTGCACCTGGCCTGGAATCACATTGCGCGAACCCGGGTGCAGGCTCAGGCAACCAACGGTGCCGCAGGCATGGGGTTGTTGCTGATGGGCGATACGGTTGACTGCGCTGACCACCTCGGCGGCGCCGACCAGGGCGTCCTTGCGCAGGTGCATCGGGGTGGGGCCGGCGTGGGCTTCGACGCCGGTGAGGGTCAGGTCGAACCATTTCTGGCCCAGGCAGCCCATGACCACGCCGATAGTGGTGGCCTGGTCTTCCAGTACCGGGCCTTGCTCGATATGCGCTTCGAAGTAGGCGCCGACCGGATGGCCCAAAACCGCACGGGAACCGGCATAGCCGATGCGCTGCAATTCGGCGCCTACCGACAGGCCCTGGTCGTCGCGTTTGTCGAGGGTGTCCTGCAAGTCGAACTTCCCGGCAAATACCCCGGAACCCATCATGCACGGCGGGAAGCGCGAGCCTTCTTCGTTGGTCCACACCACCACTTCAATCGGCGCTTGGGTCTCGATCTGCAAGTCATTCAAGGTACGGATCACTTCCAGTCCGGCCATCACCCCGTAGCAACCGTCGAACTTGCCGCCGGTGGGTTGAGTGTCGATGTGGCTGCCGGTCATCACCGGGGGCAGGGCGGGGTTGCTTCCGGCACGACGCGCAAAGATATTGCCGATGGCGTCGACAGTGACGCTGCACCCGGCCGCTTCGCACCACTGCACAAACAGGTCACGGGCCTGGCGGTCCAGATCGGTGAGGGCCAGGCGGCACACGCCACCCTTGGCGGTGGCGCCGAGTCGGGCCAGGTCCATCAGCGATTGCCACAGGCGGTCGCGGTTGATCAGCGGGGCGTTGCTCTGCAGCGGTTGCGCAAAACTATTCATGGGCATTCTCCGGTCAGGCACTCAGGGCCAGATAGCGGTTCTTGATCGACGGGTCGGCACGGAAGTCAGCAGCGCTGCCTTCGTACACCACGCGGCCCTGTTCGAGTACGTAATGGCGGTCGGCGAGCTTGTCGCAGACCATCAGGTTCTGTTCCACCAGCAGCACCGGCAGGCCGTCGTCCTTGACCTTGCGCAGGATCTTCACCAATTCGTCGACAATCACCGGCGCCAAACCCTCGGTGGGTTCGTCGAGGATCAGCAGCTTGGGATCGTTCAGCAGGGCGCGGGCAATGGCGAGCATCTGTTGTTCGCCACCGGACAACGCATGGCCGGCGTTTTTGCGCCGTTCCTTGAGGCGCGGGAACATGGCGTAGACGTCTTCCAGCTGCCAGCGGCTGTTCTTGCGGGCGGCGATGCGCAGGTTTTCCTCAACGGTCAGCAGACGGAAAATCCCACGGTTCTCCGGCACCAGCGCCAAGCCCTGACGTGCGATTTCAAAGATCTTCTGCCCCACCAGTGCCTGGCCGTTGAAGTGAATCTGGCCCTGGCGCGGGCAGATGATGCCCAGGATGCTGCGCAAAGTGGTGGTCTTGCCGGCGCCATTGCGACCCAGCAGGGTCACCAGCTCGCCGGGGTTGACGGTCAATGACACGCCCTCCAGCACATGGCTCTTGTCGTAGTAGGAATGGATATTCTCGACGATCAGCATCAGGCAGCCTCCCCAAGGTACGCAGTACGCACACGCTCATCGGCACGCACGAAATCCGGCGTGCCTTCCACCAGGATCTGGCCGTGGCTCATCACCGTGATGCGTTGGCTGATGGACATGACAATGCTCATGTTGTGTTCGATCAGCAGCACCGTGTGGTCGCGGCCGAGGTCGCTGATCAGTTGGGTCATGATCGGGATGTCGTCGATGCCCATGCCCGAAGTGGGCTCGTCGAGCATCAGCAGTTTCGGTTTGGAACAGATCGACATGCCCACTTCCAGTACCCGCTGCTGGCCGTGGGACAACTCGCCGGCCAAGGTGTCGGCACGGGCGGTGAGTTGCAGGCGTTCCAGCACCTGGTCGGACATCTCCAGGTGTTCGCGCTTGCTGTCCACACGGCGCCAGAAATTCAGGGCGCGCGCACCGTCACGGCCCTGGGCGGCCAGGCGCAGGTTTTCGCGCACGCTGAGGTTCTGGAACAGGCTGGTGAGCTGGAACGAGCGCGCCATGCCCAGGCCGACACGGGCGTGGGCCGGTTTGCGCATCAGGTTCTTGCCGTCGAAATGCATTGCCCCGGCGGTGGCCTGGCGTTCGCCGGTCAGGCAGTGGAACAGGCTGGTCTTGCCGGCGCCGTTGGGGCCGATGATGGTGTGGATGGTGCCGGCCTCGACCTTGAGGTTGACGCCATTGACTGCATGGAACGCGCCGTAGGCCAGTTCCAGGTTCCGTGTTTCCAGCAGGATGCTCATAGCTCTTGCTCCTTGGTGACGACGGCGGGTTTGCGGCTGCCACGCACCTTCTCGAACAGCGACGCCAGGCCGCCCCATAAACCACCACGCATGAAGATCACCACCAGGATCAGGATCACCCCCAGCAGCATCAGCCAGCGCGGCCACAGGTCGGAGAGGAAATCCCCCAGCAGCACGATGGAACCGGCACCAAGCAGGGAGCCGAACAGCGAGCCCGTACCGCCGACAATGGTCATGATCAGGATGTTCTCGGACATCGCCAGGTCGATGTTCGACAGCGGCACAAAGTGCAGCAACATGGCGTACAGCGCTCCGGCAATTCCGGTGACCGCGCCGGACAGCACGAACACCAGGATCTTGAAGTGCCGCGTGTCGTAGCCGATGGCCGAGGCGCGGGTTTCGTTTTCGCGGATCGCCATCAGCGTGCTGCCGAACGGCGAAGCGATCACCCGGCGTGCGCCGATAAAGATCAGCAGGAACAGCACCGCGACAAAAGCATAGAAGGCCCGAGCGTCGGCCAGCGATAACAGTACGGTGTCACCGATACGGATTTCCGGGCGTGGCACGCTGAGCAGGCCGTTGTCGCCGCCGGTCCAATCGCTCAAGGTGTAGGCGACGAAGTAGGCCATCTGGCTGAACGCCAAGGTCAGCATCACGAAGTAGATGCCGGTGCGACGAATCGCCAGGGCGCCCACCAGCAACGCCAGGAAACCGCCGGCGATGGCGGCACCCAGCAGTGCGGTGAACAACCCCAGTTGCAGGTGAATCATCAGCAGTGCTGCGCAATAGGCACCGGCGCCAAAGAAGATGCCTTGGCCGAACGACAACAGCCCGGTGTAGCCCAGCAGCAGGTTGCACGCCAGGGCAGCCATGGCAAAGATCAGGATCTCGGTGGCCAGGGTCGCCGAGGGCAATAGCAACGGCAGGCCGACCAGCACCGCCAATACCCACAGCAGCATGGCTTTGGATTGCGTCTTGGCAAACGGCAGGGGGTTTTTCTCGCTCATGTCAGGCTCTCCCGAACAGGCCGTAGGGGCGCACCAGAATCACCACGGCCATCGCGCCGTAGATCATCAGGCTCGCACCCTGGGGCCAGAGTGTGGTCATCAGGCTTTGCACCACGCCCACCAGCAAACCGCCGACCAGCGCACCGCTGAAGGAACCCATGCCGCCGATCACCACCACCACGAACGCCACCCCGAGAATTTCAGGGCCGACAAAGGGCTGGGCGCCGCGCAACGGTGCGAACAGCACGCCGGCGACACCGGCCAGGGCTACGCCGAGGGCGAAGGTCATGGAGAACAGGCGGAAGATATTGGTGCCCAGCAGCGACACGGTTTCGGTGCTCTCACTGCCGGCGCGCACCAGGGCGCCGAAGCGCGTGCGTTCCAGCAGCAGCCACAGGCCGAGGCCAACCAGCCCGGAAAACACGATGAGGAACAGGCGGTAGTAGGGGTAGACGAAATCCCCCACCACCAGCACGCCGCGCAGCAGTTCCGGTACCGCGACGCTCTTGCCCACCGGGCCCCAGATCATCACGCTGGCTTCCTGGATGATCAGTGCGATGCCCAGGGTCACCAGGATCTGGAACATGTGCGGCAAGTGGTAGATCCGTTGGATCAGCAAGCGCTCGATCACCCAGGCCAGTGCGGCGACCACCAGCGGCGCGATCAGCAGCGCCAGCCAGAAGCTGCCGGTGAGGCTGACGGCGGTGTAGCAGATGTAGGCCCCCAGCAGGAAGAACGCGCCGTGGGCAAAGTTGACGAAGTTGAGCAGGCCGAAAATGATCGTCAGCCCGACCGCAATCAGGAAATAGATCATCCCCAGCCCAAGGCCGTTGAGGATCTGGAACAGGTAAAGATTAAGCATGCAGGAACCCTCGGCAGGACGCCGCTTGCGCGGCCCTGCGCTACATATTCAGGGGATCAGCCGAGCGAGCAGCCCGTCGCCTCGACCGCAGGGAACGATTGGCCGGCGCTGAGCACTTTGGCCAGGTCGTCCTTGTCGGCCATGTCGCCGCTGGCCTTGCCGATCAGCAGGTAGTAATCCTTGATCACCTGATGGTCGCCGGCACGGATCGACTCTTTGCCGGTCGGGCCTTCGTAGCTCAAGCCCTGCATGGCCTTGGCCACGGTTGCACCGTCGAAGCTGCCGGTGGCAATGATGGTGTCGAGCATGACCTTGGTACTGATGTAGTCGGCGGCCAGCGGGTAGGTGGGGTTGATCCCGTATTTGGCCTGGGTCAGCTTGACCAGTTCACGATTGAGCGGGGTGTCGACCTGGTGCCAGTACTGCGCGCCGAGGTACACGCCTTCGAGCACATCGCTGCCCAGTTCCTGGAACTGGTCGAGGCCGGCCGACCACACCAGCAGTACCTTCATGCGCTCCTTGATGCCGAAGTTCACTGCCTGGCGCAGGGTGTTGGACGACTGGCTGCCGAAGTTGAGCAGCACCAGCACATCGGGCCGGGTGGAAATGGCATTGGTCAGGTAACCGGAGAACTCCTGCTCCTGCAGCGAGTGATAGCTGTTGCCGACGTGTTCCAGGCCGTGCTCCTTGAGCACGTTCCTGGCGCCTTCGAGCAAGGCTTCGCCGAACACGTATTGCGGGGTGATGGTGTACCAGCGCTTGGCGTCCGGCAGCAGCTTGATCAGCGGCACCATGGTTTCGCGGATCGCGCCGTAGGTGGGCACCGACCAGCGGAAGGTCGCCTTGTTGCAGTCTTTACCGGTGACTTCATCGGCGCCCACCGGGGTCATGAACACGCCGCCGACCTTGTCGACTTCCTTGGCCACCGCGAGGGCGGAGGAGGACAAGGTGCAACCCTGGAAGAACCGTGCGCCGTCTTGCTGAATCGCCTCCTGCACCTTGCGCACCGCCTTGCCGGCGTTGCCTTCGGTGTCGATGACCTTGTAGTTCAGCGGGCGCCCGAGCAGCTCGGGGTGCTGGTCCACTGCCAGGCGCGAACCCATGTCGGCAAATTTGCCATAGCTGGCAAAGGCACCAGACATGGACTTGAGGCCGTAAAAGGTAAAGGGCTCGGCGGCGAATGCCGAACGCACGCTCAGCGGCAAGCTGAGGGCGGCGGCCGCGGTGAGGCTGGCTTTCAATAACGTACGACGCTGCATGGGGTGACTCCCTGGTTTAGTTATTGGCAGGAGCGGCAAGGGCGATACGGTGGTGCAAGGGCCTGTGGGCAGGCTTGTTATTGGGACGACGTGCTAGCTTGGTTGGAACAGGGTCAAACTGTGGGAGGGGGCTTGCTCCCGATAGCGGTGTGCCTGTCGACATCCCTGTTGAATGTGCCCGCCTTATCGCGGGCAAGCCCCCTCCCACATTGGATTGTCGGTGTGCTTAAGAGTGATCGAACTCCAGAAGGAAGTGGGGGCTGACTTGGCCTTCAAGGGCGGTCATGTGGTGTTCGGCATCGCACATATGCTCATGCATCAAGCTGCGCACCGCGCCCTCATCACCTGCACGAAAAGCGATCAGCAGTTGCTTGTGATAATCGAGGTTGGCCGCGTCGAACTGCTTGCGCTTGGGCTTGTAGGCTTTTTTCAGCACCACCAGGTCGCGCAGCAGGTCGTTGAGAAACTGCGCCATAAAGCTCAGCAGCGGGTTGGGGCAGGCCCTGGCCAGCAGGTTGTGGAATTCCAGTTCCGCCAGGCGCTGTTCGCGCTGGCCGGCTTCGCTGTCTTCGGGGGCGCTGCAGAAATCCACGTTGGCTTGCAGGGCTTGATAGTCGTCTTCGCTCAAGCGCCCGAGTACTGACACCGCCAGTTCCACTTCGATGACCTTGCGCAATTGATAGACCTGCTCGCCATCCAGATGCTGGAAGTGCAGGTAGTTGCGCAAGGCGCGGCTGGCCGGCTCGGTGCCGGCCTGGTTCAGATAGGCGCCACCACTGGGGCCGGTGCGCGTGCTCACCAGGCCCTCGACCTCCAGCGCCTTGAGCGCTTCACGGGCCGAGCCCTTGGAGCACTGGAAGCTCTCCATCAGCTCGCGCTCAGTGGGCAGGCGGTCGCCGGGCTTCAAGGCATCGGTGACGATGGAGCGCTTGACCGATTCGACAATCACATCGGAAAGCTTCTGGCGTTTGCGGCGCAGCGGACGAGTCAGCATGGGTGCGATTTATCGTATTAATGCGGATAAATAGCACTTAATAACGATTGAGCTTGAGCGTCAACGCAGGGTGTCGTTTTCGGTGGCAAGAGGTCGTAAATGTGCTGATCAACGCCAGGTGCCGAGGTCGAGGCAACGGGCGGACGGCGGTGGCTGTTTGCCGAAGGCAAGGAAATCCCCCAGCCAGCGGCTGACACAGCCGTCGGCGTTCGACTCCTTGAGCAGGAGTTGCTCGACGCCCATGGCGATAGGTTCGCCAGGCTCGGCATTGATCAGCACCATGCGCGCCACGCGCTCGGGATACAGCGCGCCGTAGCGGCTGCCGAGGCGGGCGGCGGTGGCGTTGCCCAGGTAGTTGAGGCGTGCCTCGCCGAGTTGCACGCGTACAAACTCCATGTCCCGTGCGGCTTGCTCGACCGCATTCATCTGCCGTAGGTCGCGGGCGCTCAGTTCGATGACGTCATAACGGTCAACCAATGTGCGATAGGCGCGGGTGGCAAGGGATTCCCAGCGGCTGGCCAGATGCAGGGCGAAAGGCGCTTCCCTGGCCGGAGAGGGCTCGCCGGCCTGGATAAACACCACACCTTCGCGGTCGAGCGGTTGCCGTGCGCCGACGCGGGTTACGCTCAGGCGTATACGGCCGCGTTCTGGAGCGGCATGGTCGCGGGGTACGCTGACCAGGCCGCATTGGGTGCGTTCTACGACCTCTGGGTCCAGGCGCGCCGTCGTGGGCAGGGGGCAGTCCAGCAGCCAGTCGATCGCAGTAGGGGCAATCAAGGGCTCGGCCAGCGCCAGGTTGGGTATCAGCCAGCAGCAGAGGCAGGCCAGGCTTTTTACGAAAACGCTGGGTTTCATCAAGAGGTCCCGGGGAGCCGTGTGATAACGGCTTTTTTACCAAGGACCTTGGGTTGGAAAATGTAAGGTGAAGAAACAGCTCGTGTATGAAATGAGAGTTTGTTTATCAGCTTTCGGTGTTCCAACCCCCCCCTAATGCCTTGTACAGGGCGATGCTGGCTTGCATACGCGACAGGCGCAATTGCACGTTCAAGTCTTGGGCGGCGTAGAGGGTGCGTTGGGTCTCCAGCACCGTGAGCAAGTCCTCGGCCCCGGCCTCATAGCGGTTTTGTGCAATCTGGAATGCCGCCTGCGCCTGTTGCAGCTCTTCGGTCTGCCACTGGCGTTGCTGGTCCAGGCGGGTGATGCTGCTCAGGCCTTTTTCTACATCGGCAAAGCCGTTGATGATCGCTCCTCGATAGGTTTGCAGCAGCTCATCCTGGCGCGCCCGGGCCTTGTCGCGCTCGGCGCTTAAACGGCCGTTGTTGAAGATGGGTGCGACCAGGCCAGCGGTCAGGGTGTAGTAGGGGCTACGCAGGATTTGCCCAGCCTTATAGGCGTCGGAGCCGAGCGTGGCGCCGAGGGTCACGGCGGGCAGCATGGCGGCGCGGGCCACGCTGACATCCGCCTGGGCAGCGGCCAGCTCGGCTTCGGCCTTGGCCAGGTCGGGGCGCCGGCTCAGCAGTTGGCTCGGTACGCCCGGGCCTATGGATGGCCAGGTGAGCGTCTGGAAGGCTTCATGGCCCAGGTCGAGGGCCTGCACCGGCTGGCCGAGGAGGGCGGCGAGGGTGATCCGCGCCTCTTCGGCCACCTGTTGGATCAGCGGCAATTGCCGTTGCTGGCCGGCCACCAGGCTTTTCTGCTGGGCCAGCTCCAGGGCGGTGGCGGAGCCTGCGTCGTAGCGGGTCTGCACCAGGCCGAGGACGTTGCGCGCATTGGCCAGGTTGAGTTCGGCAATGTGTTGGCGTTGCTGCGCGGCCAGGGTTTGCGCATAGCGGTCGGCCACGTTGCTGAGCAAGGTCAGCTCCACCGTGGCCTGGTCCGACTCACTGGCGCGCAGGCTGTAGAGTGCGCTGTCGCGGGCGGCAGCGCGGCCGCCCCAGAAGTCCACTTCATAGCTGGCGCTGAAGTTTGCGCCGAAATTATTCACCGTTTCGTCGCTTTGCGAGGCGTCCAGGTCCGGCCCGCCCTGGCCGCGCAGCAGCCTCTGGTGACTGCTGGCGAGGTTGAATTTCACCTCCGGCAACAGTGGCGCGCCAGCGATCACTGCCGTGGCCTGGGCCTGCCGCACCCGGGCCATGGCGGCAGCCACGTCGAAACTGTCGCGCCGGGCCTGGTCGATCAGGCGGTTCAACGCCGGGCTGCCAAACTGCGTCCACCAGCGCTGGTTGGTGGCCTGGGTCGCCTCGCGTTCGGCGTATTGCCAGGCGGCGGGCGGGGCGATGCCGCTGGCGAGTGTGGGCGGGTTGCCGGTACAGGCGCTAAGCAGCAGGCACAGACTGAGCGCTGACAGCTGCGCTGGAATGGATCGATTATTCACTGGTCAACGCCTTAACCGGATCGAGCCGGGCAGCTTTACGGGCCGGCATAAAGCCGAATACGACGCCGGTGACCAGTGCACAGCCAAACGCACCGAACACGGCCACCAGGGAAAACTGTACCGCCACTTCGGCCAGCACCAGCACGCCGCCCACCAGCAACGCCAGGGCGATACCGAACAGGCCGCCGACCACCGAGAGCATCACCGCCTCGGTGAGAAATTGGCGCAGGATGTCGCGCTGGCGCGCCCCGGTGGCCATGCGAATGCCGATTTCGCGGGTACGCTCACGCACGGTCATCAACATGATGTTCATCACGCCGATACCGCCGACCAGCAGGGAAATCGCGGCAATCGAGCCGAGCATCAACGACAGGGAATTCTGGGTCCGAGCTTCGGCCTGGATCATCGCGGCGTTGTTGGTCAGCTCGTAGTCACGCTTGCCGTTGTGCAGCTTCAACATCAGCTGGTCGATCGCCACTTCGGCTTCATGCACCTTGCGTGCATCGGTGGTGCCAATCACCACGTATTCGGGGTTATAGCTGCCGAACAGGCGAACACTGGCGGCGCTATATGGAATGGCGATACGGTCGTCACTGTCCTTGTCGCCAGAGCTGGAGCCTTTTTCCGCGAGCACGCCGATCACCTGGAACGGCACATTCTCGATCAGAATGTACTGGCCGATTGGGTTGGGCACGTCCTTGAACAGTTTCTGACGGATGCGCGCGCCGATCACGGCGACCGTGGCGGCAGCCTGTTCGTCGGCCTCGGTGAAGTAGCTGCCCTCGACCACCGGCCAGTTGAAGAGGTGCGGGAAGTTGGTGTCGTTGCCACCCACGTAGGCCATGTAGTCGACATTGGCGAAGCGCACGCCGGCTTCGGCGCCGTTGACCGGCATGATGCGCTTGACCTGGGGCAACGCCGCCAGGGCCTCGACATCCTTGAGGGTCACGATACCCGATGGCGTACGCGGGTTGGGCGAAGAGCCGCTGAGGTAGATGATATTGGAGCCGAACGCGCCCATCTGCGCCATGACCTGGCGTTTGCTGCCTTCGCCCACCGCTAGCATCACCACCACCGACGCCACGCCGATGATGATCCCCAGCAAGGTCAGGGCGGTGCGGAAGCGGTTGACCCACATCACTCGCCAGGCGGCTTGCACCGCGTCCAGCAACTCGGCCTTCCATGCGCCGTTGTGCTCGGCGCCGTCGGCCAGGCGCTGGCGCAGGTCCACGGCCTGCAGGGCGCCGGCCGCCAGGGCTGGCTTGACCGTGCAGGTGTCGGCCGAGTCGCTGATGATCTGGCCGTCGCGGATCTCGATGATACGGTTGGCCCGCGCCGCCACTTCGCGGTCGTGGGTGATCAGGATGACCACATGGCCCTGGCCCGCCAGTTCGTCGAGCAAGGTCATGACCTCGGCGCCGCTGTGGCTGTCGAGGGCGCCGGTGGGTTCGTCGGCGAGGATGATATGCCCGCCGTTCATCAGGGCGCGGGCGATGGATACCCGTTGCTGTTGCCCACCGGAAAGCTGGTGCGGGCGATTGCCGGTGCGTTCGGCCAGCCCCAGGCGGGTGAGCAGGGCGTTGGCGCGGGCATGCCGTTGGGCAGCGCTGATGCCGGCATAGATCGCCGGCATCTCGACGTTTTCCTGGGCCGAGCCTGAGGGAATCAAATGGTAGCCTTGGAACACAAACCCGAAGGCTTCACGGCGCAGCCAGGCCAGCTCGTCGCTGCCCAGGTGGGCGACGTTTTCCCCGGCGAAGAGGTAGTCGCCTTCGGTCGGTCGGTCGAGGCAGCCAAGGATATTCATCAGCGTCGACTTGCCGGAACCGGAGGCACCGACAATGGCGACGAACTCCCCGGCCTGGATCGACAGGTCGATGCCGCGCAACACGTCGACCTGCGGGCTGTCGCCGCCGCCGTAGGATTTGCAGATGTGCTTGAGTTCGATCAGCGGCGTGGCCACGTCAACCCCCACTGCTGTCGGACGGGCCGATCAACAGGTGATCGCCCTCATTGAGACCCTCGAGCACCTCGATGCGCAGGCGGTCGCTGATACCCAGGCGCACTTTGCGCTCTTCGATGGCGCCGTTTTGCGCCACGACCCGGGCGATCTGTGTGTCTGCGCCGGGCGTGCCCTGCAGGGCGGCGACGGGCACGGTCAGGGTGTCCTTGACTTGGCCTGAGACGAAAAATACCTGGGTGGTCATTTCCGCCATCAGCGCGTTGTCGGCGTTGTCCACGTCCAGCAGCACGGTGTAGAGCACCACTCGGCCGGTCCCGCTCTTGCTGGAGCTGCTCGGGCTGCCGCTGCCCTGGGTTTCGTTCAGGGGCTTGGGCGGGATCGGCAGGATCTGGCGCACGGTACTGGCCCAGCGTCGGCTGCCGCCGCTCAACGTGGTGAAATACGCACGCATGCCGGGTTTGACGTGGCCGATGTCGGCTTCGGAAACTTCGGCCCATACGGTCATCGGCGACAGCTTGGCGATGCGCAGGATCAGCGGGGTTTGTTGTTGTGCGTTGAGGGTCTGGCCGACCCGCGCATCCACGGCTACCACGGTGCCGGTCATCGGTGCATAGATGCGCGTGTAGCCCAGCTCGGCTTCATCGCTGCGCAGGCTGGCCCGGGCCTGGCGGATCTGGGCCTGGAACATGTCGACCCGGGCCTGGGTCGCGCTGAGTTCGGCCTGGGCGGTCTGCACGTCTTCTTCGCGGGTGGCATTGCCGGCGCTCAGGCGCTGCTGGCGCTGATACTTCTGGCGGGCCAGCGCGTGCTGGGCTTTTTGCTCCTGCAATTGGGCCTCGAGGTTTTCGATGGCGTAGCGGCTGGCATCGAGCTTGGCTTGTTGCGTCGAGGGGTCGATCTCCACCAGCAACTGGCCTTCCTTCACCTGGTCACCGGCCTCGACATGGATCTTGCGGATCTGCCCGGAGGCCTGGGCGCCGACGTCCACATACCGTCGCGGTTGCAGGGTGCCCAGGGCGGTGACGCTGTTTTCGATGTCGCCGCGGGTCACGGTGACGGTCGCCAGGGCGTCGCGGCCCGGCGCCAGGCCCTGCCAGGTGGCGAACGCAACAATGGGAATCAGGCACGCTACTGCTAGCAGGGCGCGTCGGGCAGGTCGAGGGCGTTTCATGGGTAGGTTCCAGCCAGGAAAGATCGGGGCGCAGTTGCGCAGAGCTGACAGTTAAACGAGAAAAAGCCCCAAGGATTTAGGCTGTTACACACGCAGAAACAGGTCTGCGGAGAAAAAAAACCTACGTTGATGCAAGACTTCTTTAAAAGTAGATGAGAATTACTATAAATTGCACACACTCAAACTGCCATCATCGATGGCCTCGTTCCTGCTCGGGCGGGCATCGTCAGCACCACGGCCATGGGGCCAGGAGTCATGTTGGAAAACTACTATCGCGAGCTGGTGTGTTTCCTCAACGCCAAGCTGGGCAACCGTCAGGTGGCCGAAGATGTGGTGCATGACGCTTATGTGCGGGTGCTGGAGCGCGCCAGCGATACGCCGATCGAGCAGCCCCGTGCGTTTCTTTACCGCACGGCCTTGAACCTGGTGATTGACGGCCACCGACGCAATGCCTTGCGTCAGACCGAACCCCTTGAGGTGCTGGACAGCGAAGAGCGTTTCGCCCCTTGTTCACCCCACACCAGCCACGACCAGCGCCAACGCCTGGAGATGCTCGAGCGCGCCCTGGCCGAGTTGCCGGCCGCCTGTCGCGACAGCTTCCTGCTGCGCAAACTCGAAGGCCTGTCCCACCTGCAGATCGCCGCGCGCCTGGGCATTTCCCGCAGCCTGGTGGAAAAACACATCGTCAACGCGATGAAGCATTGCCGAGTGCGCATGCGCGAGTGGGAAGCGCACTGATCAGCTGTTGGTTAAATTTTATTTCACTGTCCTCGTTTCCTATCAACACACGGCCGGTTGTTCAGGCCATGAAAGGTATTCCCGCCCCCACCGCCAAGGGGCTTATCCAGAGGACACTGGAATGACACAGGCAATTGCTTCGCCCGCGGTTCATGACTTGATCGGGATCGGCTTCGGCCCCTCGAACCTGGCGCTGGCCATCGCCCTGCAGGAACGTGAAAAGGCCCAGGGCAAGCTGGACGTGCTGTTTCTCGACAAGCAAGCCGACTACCGCTGGCACGGCAACACCCTGGTGACCCAGAGTGAACTGCAGATTTCCTTCCTCAAGGACCTGGTGACCCTGCGCAACCCCACCAGCCCATATTCCTTCGTCAATTACCTCAAGGCCCATGACCGCCTGGTGGACTTCATCAACATGGGCACCTTCTACCCCTGCCGCATGGAGTACAACGACTACCTGCGCTGGGTCGCGGGGCAGTTTCAGGCCCAGGCGAGCTACGGTGAGGAAGTGCTGGCCATCGAGCCGATCCTGCACCAGCAGCAGGTCGAGGCGTTGCGGGTGATCTCCCGTGATGCCCAGGGTGAGCAGCATGTGCGCACCACTCGCTCGGTGGTCGTCAGCGCCGGTGGCACGCCGCGTATTCCCGAGGCGTTCCAGGCGCTCAAGGGTGACAGCCGGGTGTTCCACCACTCCCACTACCTGGAGCGCATGGCCAGCCAGCCCTGCGTGAGCGGCAAGGCCATGCGCATTGCGGTGATCGGCGGCGGCCAGAGCGCGGCTGAAGCGTTTATTGACCTCAATGACAGCTTCCCGTCGGTGCAGGTCGATATGATCCTGCGCGGCTCGGCCCTCAAGCCGGCCGATGACAGCCCGTTCGTCAACGAAGTGTTCTCGCCGGCCTTCACCGACCTGGTGTTTCAGCAAGTCGGTGCTGAGCGCGAGCGCCTGGTCGCCGAGTACCGCAACACCAACTATTCGGTGGTGGACCTGGACCTGATCGAGCGCATCTACGGCATTTTCTATCGCCAGAAAGTCTCCGGCATCGCGCGCCAGGCGTTCCGCACCATGACCGTGGTGGAGAAAGCCACCGCCGGCCCGCTGGGTATCGAACTGGTGCTGCGCAACAACGCCACTGGCGAAACCAGCCTCAACCATTACGACGCAGTGATCCTGGCCACCGGCTACGAGCGCCAGATGCACCGCGAACTGTTGGCGCCGCTGCAGGCCTATATGGGCGATTTCGAAGTGGCCCGCGACTACCGCATCGTCACCGACGAGCGCTGCAAGGCCGGCATCTACATCCAGGGCTTCAGCCAGGCCAGCCATGGCTTGAGCGATACCTTGCTGTCGGTGCTGCCGATTCGCGCCGATGAGATTGCGGCGTCGTTGTATGAGAACGATCGAAATCGTGACAAGGGCCGTTCGGTGCAGGACCTGCTGCTGGCCACCGCCAGCTGAGCCGTTCCTACAGACGGCACTTGTGACAAGGTGTGGCTATTGGTACTGTACAAAAAACCAGTATCGGTAGCCCGCCATGCAGTTGATCGAAAAACTCAGCATCCTCGCTGACGCCGCCAAGTACGACGCATCCTGCGCCAGCAGTGGCGCGCCCAAGCGCAGTTCCGAGGGCAAGGCGGGGCTGGGGTCCACCGATGGCATGGGCATTTGCCACAGCTACACACCTGACGGGCGCTGCGTGTCGTTGCTCAAGGTGTTGCTCACCAACTTCTGCCTGTACGACTGCCAATACTGCGTCAATCGCCGTTCCAGCGACGTGCCCCGTGCGCGTTTCAGCCCGGAAGAGGTGGTGACCCTGACCCTGGATTTCTACAAGCGCAACTGCGTCAGCGGGCTGTTCCTCAGTTCCGGCATCATCCGTTCGGCCGACTACACCATGGAACAACTGGTGCGGGTGGCCAAGCTGCTGCGCGAAGAGCATGACTTTCGTGGCTATATCCACCTCAAGACCATCCCCGAGGCCGACCCGGCGCTGATCGCCGAGGCGGGGCGCTATGCCGACCGTCTCAGCGTCAATATCGAATTGCCCACCGACGCCAGCCTGCAAACCCTGGCGCCGGAGAAACAGATCGTCTCGATCAAGCAGGCCATGCAGACCATTTATACCGGCGAGCAGACGGTGCTGAACGAACCCCGTGCCCCGCGTTTCGCCCCGGCCGGGCAGAGCACGCAGATGATCGTTGGCGCCGACGACACCGATGACAGCACCATCCTCCACGGTGCCGAGGCGTTGTATGGCAATTTCAAGCTGCGCCGCGTGTATTACTCGGCGTTCAGCCCCATCCCCAACAGCCCGAAAAGCGTACCCCTGGCCGCGCCGCCGCTGATGCGCGAACACCGCTTGTACCAGGCCGATTTCCTCCTGCGCAGCTATGGTTTCAGCGCCAACGAACTGTTTACAGGCCCCGGCCACCTGGCCCTGGATATCGACCCCAAGCTGGCCTGGGCCCTTGAGCACCGCGAGGTGTTCCCGCTGGACCTGAACCGCGCCGAGCCGACCCTGATTGCGCGTATTCCCGGCATCGGCCTGCGCACCACCCAGCGCCTGGTGGACCTGCGCCGCGAACGCAAGATCCGCTTCGAAGACCTTGCACGCATGCGCTGCGTGCTGGCCAAGGCCAAGCCTTTTTTCATCACCAGCGACTACCACCCGCAACAGGCCGACAGCACCAGCGTGTTGTTGCGCGAGCAATTGCGCGACCGCCCGCAGCCACAACAGATGGGGTTGTGGGGATGATCAGCCTGGAATGCGACAACCTGTTCAGCACCTGGCGCGAACAGGCGCGCTGGCTGCTCAGCCATCAGGTCGACCCGAGCCAGGT
The DNA here is from genome assembly GCF_059134095.1 of Pseudomonas sp. FBCC-B545. Classification (NCBI taxonomy): domain Bacteria; kingdom Pseudomonadati; phylum Pseudomonadota; class Gammaproteobacteria; order Pseudomonadales; family Pseudomonadaceae; genus Pseudomonas; species Pseudomonas sp. FBCC-B545. The sequence goes on from NZ_CP101441.1 coordinate 2,323,783, forward strand.
GAGTTGGGGCCAGACGCAGGCGGCGGACCTGTTCGCCACCGATGAGCCGATCCCGCCAGGGCTGGGGCCGTTCCAGGCACGGATCCCCAAGGCGCTGTTGGAATTGCTGGAGTCGGCCGCCTGTTACCACGGCGATCAGCGTTGGAGTTTGTTGTACGAGGTGCTGTGGCGGGTCAGCCATGGTGATCGCACCGCGATGTTGGCGGGGGACAAGCTGGGCAGCGAGTTGCAGCGGCGCATCAAGCAGGTCAGCCGTGAAGCCCATCACCTGCATGCGTTTGTACGCTTTATTGCCCTGCCGGCCGAGGCGGGGCCGGAACTGCCGGAGTACGTGGCCTGGCATGAGCCGGCCCACGACATTCTCAAAAGCGCCAGCCAGCACTTTGTCGGGCGCATGGGCCGCCATCGCTGGATGATCGCGACGCCCCTGGACGGGGTGTATTACGACGGCGAGCAGTTGATTCATCAACGCCGGTGCCCCGAGGCCTGGCAGCAACTGGCGCAGAATGTCGAGGACCCCCACAGCGCGATGTGGCTGACCTACTACAGCCACATCTTCAACCCGGCGCGGTTGAACCCCAAGGTGATGGAGGGGCACCTGCCGAGTCGATTCTGGAAGAATCTGCCGGAGGGCAAGTTGATACCGGGGTTGATCAGCGAGGCGCGGACGGGCAAGCAGAAGGATGGGCAAGCGAAGCTGGTGGGTACTAAACCCGGCAAGCGTATTGCAAGCGGGCACGGTTGAAAAAAATGTGGGAGCCTCCACCACATCTTCGATGTGACGCTGTCGCGCAGCAAACTAGGGAGCTTGCTCCCGTGGCGGCCTGACAGCCGACCGGGATGTTGGATCAGACCGAGTACATATCCGTTATTTAGGTTACGGCCACTATTGGTTCCGCTTTTACAGCGGGTCACTTTTGAAAAGAGTCCAAAAGTAACCAAAAGGCTCTTGCCCCACCACTCGGCACCTCGCCCAGGCTCGGTGTGCCCGTAATCCGACATTGATTTGGGGGGCCGCCGCCACGCGCCATCCATGGCGCGGGGCGGCTAAACCGGCATCCCTGCCGGTTTACCCCCCAAATCCCTGTCGAATTCCGGCCAGCGTGGTTTAACGGGGCGCCTAAGATCAAAAACACAGCGAGGCGGCCTTATAGCCGACCTGATCGTTGAAGCTTGCGCGTACCCCTGTGGGAGCGGGCTTGCCCGCGAAGGTGGTTAACGATGACGCGGGAAACCAGAAAGAACTCGCGTTCTCAGGTTTTTCGCGAGCAAGCTCGCTCCTACAGAAAAGCAGAAGCACCGCCAGCGTATCTGCGATGCGCAGCGAGTCGCCTTTGATCTTGATCTCTGGCACACCGAGTCTAGGCGAGGTGCCGAGTGGTGGGGCGAGAGCCTTTGGTTACTTTTGGGCTCTTTTCAAAAGTGAGCCGCCGTAAGGGCGGAACCTATAGTGGCCGTTACCTAAGCAACGGATATGTACTCGCCCCAACAACCCAACAACCCGGTCACATCGTCGACGTGGCGCCGTCGCGCAGCAACCTGGGCCGCCACCAAAATATCCGGCGTTAAGACTAAATTTTAACTCTTTAAAATCAGTAGCTTACTTGTTGTTTGAGGGGGCTTGCTCCCGATAGCGGTGGGTCAGTGAAAGATGAGCTGACTGACACACTGCTATCGGGAGCAAGTCGAATCGTCGCACCGCCCCTCCCACATTGGATCTTCATTGGCTTGGGGAAGAGGGATCAGGCCAGTTCGGTAGCAGTGTTCTTGACCACCGCCAACTCCGGATGCGCCACCAACTTATCAATGTGCAACTCATCATTATTCAACCAGGTCTCGGTCAGCACCCGGTAATGCTCCATGTCCCGGCAGCGCATGCGCAGGCTGTAGTCGAACGGCCCGCTGATCAGCTGGCATTCGAACACCTGCGGGCAGGCCTTCACACAGGCTTCGAAGGCCTTTTGTGCCGAACGCCCGCTCTGGTTGGACAAGGCCACCAGCACCAGCAGCGACAGCCCCGGTGAGACCATTTGCACGTCGATGATCGCCCCATACCCACGGATCACCCCGCGTCGCTCCAGCTTGCGCACCCGCTCCAGGCAGGGCCTGGGGGTGAGGTGCACCAGCGATGAGAGCCTTTCGTAGGTGATACGCCCCTGGTGCCGCAGCACGTCGATGATCGCTTCGTCGATGCGATCCAGCGCAGGGGAAGAATGGGGTCCGTTGGCCTTGGTATCCATGGGTTCACTTCAAACGGTTGGAAAGAAATTGCTGCAAGCGTTCGCTGTTGGGATGGTCGAGGATCTCGGCGCCGCCGTGTTCCTCGACCCGGCCCTGATGCAAGAACAGCACTTGGCTGGACACCTGGCGGGCAAAGCCCATTTCGTGGGTGACCATCAGCATGGTACGACCTTCCTCGGCCAACGTCTGTATGACTTTGAGGACTTCTCCTACAAGTTCTGGGTCGAGGGCAGAAGTCGGTTCATCGAACAGGATAATCTCCGGCTCCATTGCCAGCGCCCGGGCAATCGCCACGCGCTGCTGCTGGCCACCGGACAGGAACGCCGGGTACTGGTCCGCCACCCGGCTTGGCAGGCCAACCTTGTCCAAGTACAGGCGTGCGCGTTTTTCCGCTTCGGCGGCGCTCACGTCCAGCACCCGGCGCGGGGCCATGGTGATGTTTTCCAGCACGGTCATGTGGCTCCACAGGTTGAAGTGCTGGAACACCATGGCCAGGCGCGTGCGCAGGTTTTGCAGTTGCGCCTGATGCGGTGCGCGGCTGCCGGCGCGGCCTTGCTGCATCTGGATGCTGATTCCATCCAGGGTGATAACCCCGGCGTCGGGTTGTTCGAGAAAATTGATACAACGCAACATGGTGCTCTTGCCCGAACCGCTGGCGCCGATCAGGCTGATCACATCGCCCTGGCGCGCATTGAGGGACACGCCCTTGAGCACTTCATGGTCGCCGTAGCGTTTATGGATGCCTTCGACTTGCAGCTTGATCGCGGCAGTTGCAGCGTTGGTCACGGGTACATCCACCGGATAAGCGGCCAGGGCCTGCGCGGACTGATTCATGGGTTAGCCTCGGGTAGGAACAAGAAAACGCATCCAGCGACGTTCGGCCAGTCGAAACAGGCCCACCAGTGCAAAGGACAGCAGCATGTAGAGCAGGGCGGCGATGCCGAAGGCCTGGAAGGTCAGGAATGTCTCGGCATTTGCGTCACGGGCGACCTTGAGGATGTCGGCAACCGTGGCGGTGAACGCCAGCGAGGTGGCGTGCAGCATCAGGATCATTTCATTGCTGTAGGCCGGCAGCGCGCGGCGCAAGGCGGCGGGCACCACCACATACAGGTTCAGCCGCCAGCCGTGCAGGCCATAGGCGCGTGCCGCTTCGATTTCGCCGTGGGGAATATTGCGGATCGCCCCGGCGAAGATTTCCACGGTGTAGGCGCAGGTGTTGAGCACAAACGCCAACAGGGTGCAGTTCAGCGCATTGCGGAAAAACTGGTTGAGCAGGGCGTTGTCCTGCACCACCTCCAGGCTGTACAGCCCGGTGTAGCAAATCAGCAATTGGATATACAGCGGTGTGCCACGGAACAGGTAGGTGTAGACCTCCACCGGCCAGCGCAGCCAAAAGTGCTGCGAAACCCGCGCCAGCGCCAGGGGGATCGACAGGCAAAAGCCGAGCACCACCGAGATGATGAACAGCCACAAGGTCATGGCCACGCCGGACAACCCCGTACCATCGCTGAACAGATAGGCCAGGCCGTATTGCTGGAACAGTTCGATCATCGCGCCATCCCCTTGATGCCCAGGTTGTAGCGCCGTTCGAGGCGCTTGAAGATGCGGTTGGAGAGGGTGGTGATCACCAGGTACACCAGCCCCGCAAGGATCAGGAAGTACAGCGGCTCGCTGGTGGACTTGCCGGCGTTCTGCGCGGCCTTGACCAAGTCTGACAGGCCGATGATCGACACCAGCGCCGTGGACTTGAGCAGCACCAGCCAGTTATTGCCAAGGCCCGGCAGGGCAAAGCGCATCAGTTGCGGGAACAGCACCAGGTGAAAGCGCTGCCAGCGGCTCAAGCCATAGGCGGTAGCGGCTTCCAATTGGCCTACCGGCACGCTGAGGATCGCGCCCCGGAAGTTCTCGGTGAAATACGCTCCATAGATAAACCCCAGGGTGACCACCCCGGCGGTAAACGGGTCGATTTCGAAATACTCCCAGCCGAACACTTCGGTCAGGTCATTGAGCCACAGTTGCAGGCTGTAGAAGATCAGCAGGATCAGCACCAGGTCCGGCACGCTGCGGATCAGCGTGGTGTACAGCGTGGCCGGTACGCGCAGCCATTTGGCGCTGGAAAGCTTGGCGCCGGCGGCGACCAGGCCCAAGGTGAGGCTCAGGGCCAGGGCCAGGAAGGCCAGCTTGAGCGTCATCCAGGCACCTTGGGCCAGCATCGGGCCGTAGCCTTGCAGGTTGAAGAGTTCGTTCATGGGGAAGATCTCTAAAAGGCACACACTCAATCTCTGTGGGAACCGACTTGTGTGGGAGGGGGCTTGCTCCCGATAGCGGTGGTTCAGTCAATATTTTCAATGACTGACACACTGCTATCGGGAGCAAGCCCCCTCCCACACAAGCGTGTTCCACAGGGCAGGCGATGGCTTAGTTATTCGTTGTAGATGTCTTGATCGCCGAAGTATTTCTTCTGGATCTTGGCGTAGGTGCCATCGGCCTGGACGGCGGCGATGCCCTTGTTGATCAGCTCACGCAGTGCCTGGTCGTTCTTGCGCAGGCCCATGGCGATGTCCAGGGGCAAGGTCGGGTCCTTGAAGGCCGGGCCGGTCTTGAAGTCGGCGCCTTCGGGCTTGGACAGGAAGTTGAGCTGGGCTTCGAGCTTGTCGGTCAAGGTAGCGTCGAGGCGACCGTTCTGCAGGTCGGCGTAGTTCTGCTCCTGGGATTGGTACGCCTTGATCTGCGCGCCAAGCTTGGCCAGGTGTGCCCGCGCGTAGGCTTCCTGCAGCGAGCCTTGCAATACGCCGACTTGCTTGCCATTGAGCGATTCGGGCGTGTCGCCGAAATCCGCGCCTTTGCGAGTGATCACCGACGTCGGACTGAGGAACAGCCGATCGGTGAAATCGATGACTTTTTCCCGCGCCGGGGTCACCGCCATGGAGGACATGATCGCATCGAACTTGCGCGCCCGCAGGGCCGGGATCATGCCGTCGAACTCGTTGTGCACCCAGGTGCATTTGACCTCGAGCTTGGCGCAGATGGCGTTGCCCAATTCGATATCGAAGCCTTGCAGGCTGCCGTCGGCGGCTACGGATTCGAAGGGTGGGTATTCGGGGAACACGCCGAAGCGGATTTCTTTCCACTCCTGAGCGTGGGCCGCAGTAGCGCACAGTGGCAACAGCAAAGCAGCGAAAAGTGATCGCAGTGGAGTCATGTGGAGGTCCCTTTATTTTGTAATTGATGTCAGGGCAGTGAATAACTGGGAGCAGAGAATGCTTCATGATGGTGCGTTTTTTGTGTCGTTTACCCGGTGCACAAAGCGCAAATTGCGCTGTTAAAACGAGCAATGCAGCTGAATCGGCTGTGACACCCGCTGAATCGGCTTTTCATCGGTAAAAATCCGGCCTGCCCTTGGCGCAAAGCGGCAGGCCAGAGCGGTCTCAGGCGCGCTTTTTCTGCTGTGCGGCCGGCTGCTGGGCCAGGCGGGCAAACAGGTCTTTCGGGTCGGCCAGGTCGGGTACCAGTTCCAGTTCGCTGCCTACATCGAGGGCCTTGGCCACGTCCAGCACATAGCGCAAGGCCGAATAGTCTTCGATGGCAAAACCCACCGAGTCGAACAGGGTGACTTGGCGCTCATTCTCGCGGCCGGGTTTCTGGCCGTTGATCACCTGCCATAGCTCGGTGACTGGCGAGTCTTCCGGCATGTGCTGGATCTCGCCCTCGATACGGCTTTGCGGTTCGTACTCGACGATCACGCGGGCGCGCTCGACGATGCGTCGGTCCAGCTCGGTCTTGCCTGGGCAATCGCCTCCCACGGCGTTGAGGTGCATGCCGGGCTCGATCATCTCGTCCGTCAGGATGGTGGCGTAGGCCTTGTCGGCGGTGACGGTGGTGACGATATCCGCGCCTTTGACCGCTTCGGCGACGCTGCCGGCCAGGACCACCTTGATCGCCGGAAACGCCTTGAGGTTGGCGGCGAGCTTGGCGGTGGCCTTGGGGTCGATATCGAACAAGCGGATTTCAGTGATGCCGAGCATGGCGTGGAAGGCCAGGGCCTGGAATTCGCTCTGGCAGCCGTTGCCGATCAGCGCCATGCTGCGGCTGTCGGCGCGGGCCAGGTAGCGGGCAACCAGGGCCGAGGTGGCGGCGGTGCGGATCGCGGTGGTCAGGGTCATTTCCGCCAGCAGCACCGGTTTGCCGGTGTCCACATCGCCCAGGGCGCCGAAAGCCATCACCGTGAGCATGCCGGCCAGGGTGTTTTTCGGATGGCCGTTGACGTATTTGAAGGCGTATAGCGAAGCGTCGGACACCGGCATCAGCTCGATCACACCATCTGGTGAATGGTTGGCCAGGCGCGCGCATTTCTCGAAATCCTGCCAGCGCAGGTAGTCGGCGCGGATATAGTCGGCCATCTCGGTGATGCAGGTTTGCAGGCCTTTCTGCGAGACCAGGTAGCTGAGGTCGTTGACGTCGATGTAACGGGTCATGGCAAGACTCCTTATTGAAATGAGGGACGTGCTGGCAGATGCACTTCGGCCAGCATGCAGCGGGCACTGCCGCCGCCGATGCGTTCGATGTTGTCGATATTCACCACCACCGGCCGCGTGTGGCGCTCCACATGCTGGCGCTGGGCAGGTTGCAGCGCGCCCCAGGCGCTGGCGGACATCACCAGCAGCGGCTGACCGTCACGGTCGTGGACTTCGAGCATGTTGCCGGCGAAGGCTTCCAACTGGTCGAAGTCGAGGGCGAGGATGTCTTTGCCGGTGTCGCGCAGGGAGCGCTCCAACGTCAGGCGCTCGCCCTCATCAGGCAGCGCCTGCAGGCACACCACCGCGAGGTCGCGGCCGACGCTCATCATTACGTTGCTGTGGTAGATCGGCGCGTGGTGGCGGTCGAGGGCGTGGAACACGCAGAGCTGGTAGTCGAGGCGTTCGGCGAACTGGCGCAGGGCGGCGTGGTGGGTGCGCCCGGAGTGGCAGGCGTAGCTGATGCGGTGCTGGCGGTCGAGCACCATGCTGCCGGTGCCTTCGAGGAAGATGTTCTGTTGTTCAAGGTGACTCAGGTCGATGGTGTCTTTTATCGCAAAGCGTTGCTCCAGTACCTGCAGTACGCCTTTGTTGCGCTCCAGGCGGCGGTTCTGGCCCTCCATGGGGTAGAGCACCAGGCTGCCGTCGGCGTGGCTGCTCCACCAGTTGTTGGGGAAGATCGAGTCCGGAGTGTGGGGCGCCGGGGTGTCCTGCACCACCAGTACTTCCACGCCGTGATTGCGCAGGGTGTCGACATAGCCGTCGAACTCTTCCAGCGCTTTGTGCTGTGCACTGAGTGGGTCCAGCGGCGGGCGTTGAAAACGGTTGTTGATCGCGGTGTCCGGGTTGAAGGCAAAGCGCGCCGGGCGGATCATCAGGACGGTGTTGGTGGTTTGCATGGGGGCACGGGTCCATGGGGTGATCTTGTAGCGCTATTTTGTGCGTTGTCGGGGAAGTATCTCGGCTGAAACAGCAGGGCGGCCCAGCCGGGAAAGCTGAAAAGGGCAGTGATGCAGCCGAATCGGCTGCCAGATTGAAATGCGATCAACCTGTGGGAGCTGGCTTGCCTGCGATAGCGGTGTGTCAGCCCCATTAATCTGGCTGATACACCGCTATCGCAGGCAAGCCAGCTCCCACATTGGTATTGTGGTGATTGTTATCGTTGTGTCCGCCAGGAGGAATTATGTCTACCGCCGTTCGCCTCGCCCAGCCAGCCGATGCCGAGGGCATCAGCCAGGTCATCCTGGCCGCCTTGCACAGCAGTAATGCGCGGGATTATCCGGCGGATGTGATTGCGCGAGTCGCCAGCAATTTTTCCCCTGAGGCTGTGCTGGAATTGCTCAAGCGCCGTGTCGTGCTGGTGGCCACCCAGGACCAGGTGATCGTTGCCACCGCTGCCCTTGACGCCAACGTAGTGCGTTCGGTGTTCGTCAATCCGGCGCTGCAAGGGCAGGGCATTGGCCGGTTGTTGATGATCGAGATCGAATTGCGTGCCCGGGAGGCGGGCGTAACGGTATTGAGCGTGCCATCCTCGCTGACTGCGGAATCCTTCTACACCAGGCTGGGTTTTCATACCGTGCGCGATGTCTACCATGGCAACGAGCGCACGCTGGTGATGGAAAAGGCGCTGTCATCCCGGCACCCCATCGGCCTGTACCGTGACCGTCAGCACCGTGCGCAGGTGGTTGCGCTGTGGGAAGAGGCCTTTGCTTACGACACTGCGCATAACTTGCCGAGCCTGGCGATTGACAAGAAGCTGGCGGTCAACGATGGGTTGTTCTTCGTCGCCACCGACAAGAAAGCCGTGATCGGCACGATACTCGCCGGTTATGACGGTCACCGTGGCTGGCTGTACTCCGTGGCTGTGCATGCCGACTATCGTCGCCATGGTTTGGGATCGTCGCTGGTGCGCCATGCCGAGCAGGCGTTGACGGCGTTGGGTTGCATGAAGATCAACCTGCAGATCACCGGCGGCAATGACGTGGTGGTGGGGTTTTATGAGGCGCTGGGGTATGGGGTGGAGCCGAGGATCAGTATGGGTAAGAGGATCGTTGAGTGTATTCCAGGACAGAGTAGATGACCGACAGCAATCTGATCATCCGTCTAGCCTTTAAGGCTTACGCTTATTTTTTCCGCTTCGCGGTATAGCCTTTCATTGCCGCAAAAGCATTCGCCAAGTTCAGAAACAGGATCTTGTCGTCAATATCCCCTTCGACATCGCCGTCACCGTCGGCATCCCCCGGGTTTGAGGAACGGTCATAAAAACCATTTTTTTCGCTGGAACTGGCATACACCAGAAGAGGGTCGGGATCGTTGGGGGCATTCAATACTTCCATCAATATTTCTTTGCTTGCGTCACCTTCGAAGTCATCTGTCGTGAGGTGAATGATAAATTTGCCCATGAGGTGTCTCCTTGAGGTTTGGTGAGAATCCAGCCTCTGCATTTATAATCTCGATCCCTGCGCATCTCTACTGTCAAACTTGACAGGGTGGATGCATTTACAGTTGATCGTTCCCACGCTCTGCGTGGGAATGCCGCCAGGGACGCTCCGCGTCCCGCCGGACAACTTAAATGTCGGTAGATGACGCGGAGCGTGGGAACGATCAGCATGGCGCGACGCATAACCTGCCGAGCAGGCGGTGACGGCGCTGGGCTGCATGAAGATCAACCTGCAGATCACTGGCGGCAATGACGTAGTTGTGGGGTTCTACGACGCGTTGGGGTATGGGGTGGAGCTGGGCAAGAAGATTGTCGGGAATATCCCTCAATCCTGAAAATACTGGAGATCCAATGTGGGAGGGGGCTTGCTCCCGATAGTGGAGTGTCAGTCGATGAAAATGTTGACTGACCTGCCGCCATCGGGAGCAAGCCCCCTCCCACAGGGTATTGCGGTGTCGCTGGCTTATACCTTGACGATCCAACCCGCCGGCGCTTCAACATCACCGGTCTGCACACCCGTCAGCTCCTTATAGAGCTTCTGGGTGATCGGGCCGACTTCGGTCTCGCTGTGGAACACGTGCAGCTTGCCGTTGTACTGGATGCCGCCGATCGGCGAAATCACTGCCGCGGTACCGCAGGCGCCGGCTTCCTTGAACTGGTCCAGCTTGTCGATGAACACTTCGCCCTCGACCACTTCCAGGCCCAGGCGGGTCTGGGCCAGTTCGATCAGCGACAGGCGGGTGATGCCTGGCAGTACCGAAGGCGACTTCGGTGTGATGAACTGGTTGTCGTGGGTGATCCCGAAGAAGTTGGCCGAACCGACTTCTTCGATTTTCGAGTGGGTCATCGGGTCCAGGTAGATCGCGTCAGCGAAGCCGGATTTCTTCGCTTCCGAGCCCGGCATCAGGCTGGCGGCGTAGTTGCCACCGACCTTGGCGGCGCCGGTGCCTTGCGGCGCGGCGCGGTCGTAGCCGGAGATCTGGAAGTTGTGCGGCACCAGGCCGCCCTTGAAGTAGGCACCGACCGGGATGCAGAACACCGAGAAGATGAACTCCGGCGCAGTGCGCACGCCGATGTTGTCACCGGTACCGATCACGAACGGACGCAGGTACAGCGCGCCGCCGCTGCCGTACGGCGGGATGAAGCGCTCGTTGGCCTTGACCACTTGTCTACAGGCGTCGATGAAGGCTTCGGTCGGTACTTGCGGCATCAGCAGGCGGCCGCAGCTGCGCTGCATGCGCGCAGCGTTCTGGTCCGGGCGGAACAGGTTGATCGAACCGTCCTTGCAACGATAGGCCTTCAAGCCCTCGAAGCACTGCTGCCCATAGTGCAGGGCGGTGGAGCCCTCGCTGATGTGCAGCACGTTGTCGTCGGTCAGGGTGCCTTCCTGCCATTCGCCGTTTTTCCAGACCTGGAGAAACCGCTTGTCGGTCTTGATGTAGTCAAAACCCAGCTTGTCCCAATTGATGCTTTCGTTACCCATGACACCCTCTATCTCTGGTCAAGTCGGATTTTTTTCTGGATGGGAGCAACAATACTGCATTCTTGGCTTGTGTGGGAGCCACTGAGTGGACGCCTTCAGCCTCTGTATTGACCGATCCACCGCTATCGGGGGCAAGCCCCCTCCCACATTTGGAATGCATTTCCCTGTGGGAGGTGGGCTTGCCCCCGATGGCCACGCCACGGTTTTACATATGCAACGCATGCCCCAATGCCCGCAACGCCGCTTCCTGTACCGCTTCACCCAGGGTCGGGTGGGCATGAATGGTGCCGGCCACATCCTCCAGGCGCGCGCCCATTTCCAGGCTCAGGCCAAAAGCGGCGGACAGCTCGGAGACCCCGGCACCCACGGCTTGCCAACCGACAATCAGGTGATTGTCACGTCGCGCCACCACCCGCACGAAGCCGGCTTTGGACTCCAGGGTCATGGCCCGGCCATTGGCGGCGAACGGGAAGCTCGACACGATGCAGTCCAGGCCGGCGGCCTTGGCGTCGTCCGGGGTCTTGCCGACTACCACCAGCTCCGGGTCGGTAAAGCACACCGCCGGAATCGCAGCCGGGTTGAATTCGCGGGCTTTACCGCTGATCAGCTCGGCAACCATCTCACCCTGGGCCATGGCCCGGTGCGCCAGCATCGGTTCGCCGCTGAGGTCGCCGATGGCGTACACATTGCGCATGCTGGTCTGGCAGCGGCTGTCGATCTTGATCGCTGCGCCGTTCATGTCCAGGTTCAGCGCTTCGAGATTCCAGCCCTGGGTGTTGGGCTTGCGGCCCACGGCCACCAGCACCTGGTCGGTGTCCAGCGCGAGAGAGTCGCCGTCGGGCGTGCGCACTTGCAGTTTGTTGTCGGCAAAGCCGGTGACACTGTGCCCGAGGTACAGCTTCACCCCGAGTTTCTTCAGGGACTCGGCCACCGGTAAGGTCAGCTCGGCATCGTAGGCGGGCAGGATATGTTCCTGAGCCTCGACCACACTCACTTCGGCACCGAGCTTGCGATAGGCAATGCCCAGTTCCAGGCCGATATAACCGCCGCCCACCACGATCAGGCGCCTGGGCACGCGGGTTGGCGCCAGGGCTTCGGTGGAGGAGATGATCGGCCCGCCAATCGGCAGCATCGGCAGGTTGACGCTTTTCGAACCGGTGGCCAGCAGCAGGTGCTCGCACTGGATGCGCTGGTCGCCCACCTCGACGGTCTTGCCGTCGACCACCTTGGCCCAACCGTGGATCACCTGCACCTTGTGTTTTTTCAGCAGCGCTGCGACGCCGGTGGTCAGGCGGTCGACGATACCGTCTTTCCATTCCACGCTTTTGCGGATGTCCAGGGTCGGCACATCCACTTCGATACCCAGTTGCGAGCCCTGGCTGTGGTGCACGGTTTGCTGGAACTGTTCGGCCACATGAATCAGGGCCTTGGACGGAATGCAGCCGATGTTCAGGCAGGTGCCGCCCAGTGCCTGGCCTTCCACCAGGATGGTGGGGATACCCAATTGACCGGCGCGAATCGCCGCCACATAACCGCCCGGGCCGCCGCCGATAATCAGCAGCGTAGTGTGCAATGTCTGAGTCATGCCTTTACTCCAGGAACAGGCTGGCGGGTTGTTCGAGCAGGCCGCGGATGGCCTGGATGAATTGCGCCGCGTCCATGCCATCGACCACGCGGTGATCGAAGGAGCTGGAGAGGTTCATCATCTTGCGTACCACGATCTGGCCCCTGATCACCATGGGCCGTTCGACGATGCGGTTGACACCGACGATGGCCACTTCCGGCAGGTTCAATACCGGCGTGCTGACAATGCCGCCCAAGGCGCCAAGGCTGGTCAGGGTGATGGTCGAACCGGACAGTTCATCACGGCTGGCCTTGCCCGTGCGTGCAGCGTTGGCCAGGCGTGCGATTTCCTCGGCAGTGCCCCACAGGCTGCGGGCTTCGGCGTGGCGTACCACTGGCACCATCAGGCCAACGTCGCTCTGGGTGGCGACGCCCACATGCACCGCGCCGAGACGGGTGATGACCTGGGCTTCGTCGTCATAGCGGGCGTTGATCTGCGGGAACTCGCGCAGCGCCACCACCATGGCGCGCACGATGAACGGCAGCAGGGTCAGCTTGCCGCGTGTGGCAGCGTGCTTCTCATTGAGGTGCACGCGCAACTCGTCGAGGGCGGTGACGTCGATTTCTTCCACGTAGCTGAAATGCGCGGCGCGACGGGTGGCGTCCTGCATGCGCTGGGCGATCTTGCGACGCATGCCGATCACCGGGATCTGGTGTTCGTCATTGCGCTCGGTGTAAGGGTTGACTGCACTCGTACCGGCGGCCGGACCCTGCTGCAGGTACGCCTCCAGATCTTCGTGAAGAATCCGGCCCGCCGGGCCCGTGCCCTGGACCAGGCGCAGTTGAATCCCCGCATCCAGCGCGTGCTTGCGCACGGCGGGGGAGGCCAGGGGGCGCTCACTGGCTTCACGGGCCACGGGGGCTTGCGGCGCTTTCACGGCAGGCGCGGGTTTGCTTTCCACCGGTGCCGGTGCAGGTTTGGCTTCGGCCACAGGCGCGGCCTTTACCGGTTCGGCGGCCGCCGGCACATCCCTGGTATTGCCCGCGCCTTCCACTTCAATGCTGATCAAAATACTGCCCACCGCCATGACTTCACCCGGCTCGCCGCCGAGGGAAATCACCTTGCCGTGGACCGGCGAGGGAATATCCACCATCGCCTTGTCGGTCATTACATCCGCCAGCACCTGGTCTTCAACCACCAGGTCGCCGACCTTCACATGCCATTGCGACAATTCAACTTCCGCGATGCCTTCGCCGATGTCCGGCATCTTGATAACGTGCGTACCCATTCAGACCTCCATGACCCGTTTCAACGCCGCGCCCACTCGGGACGGGCCTGGGAAATACGCCCATTCCTGCGCGTGCGGGTAGGGGGTGTCCCAACCGGTGACGCGCTCGATTGGCGCTTCCAGGTGGTGGAAGCAATGCTCTTGCACCAGCGACACCAGCTCGGCACCAAAGCCGCAGGTGCGGGTGGCTTCATGCACCACCACGCAACGGCCGGTCTTTTTCACCGACTTGACGATGGTTTCCAGGTCCAGCGGCCACAGGCTGCGCAGGTCGATGACTTCGGCGTCAATGCCGGTTTCTTCGGCGGCGACTTGGGAGACGTACACGGTGGTGCCGTAGGTCAGCACGGTCACGGCCGAACCTGGGCGCACGATGGCGGCCACGTCCAGCGGCACGGTGTAGTAACCGTCCGGAACCTGGGCTTGCGGGTGTTTCGACCACGGCGTTACCGGGCGGTCGTGGTGGCCGTCGAACGGGCCGTTGTACAGGCGCTTGGGCTCAAGGAAGATCACCGGGTCATCGTTCTCGATGGAGGCGATCAGCAGGCCCTTGGCGTCATAGGGGTTGGACGGCATCACTGTACGCAGGCCACAGACCTGGGTGAACACCGCTTCGATACTCTGGCTGTGGGTCTGGCCACCGTAGATGCCGCCGCCGCAGGGCATGCGCATGGTCAGGGGCGCAGTGAACTGGCCGGCCGAACGATAGCGCAGGCGTGCCGCTTCGGAGATGATCTGGTCGGTGGCCGGGTAGACGTAGTCGGCGAACTGGATTTCAGCCACCGGGCGCAAGCCGTAGGCACCCATGCCCACGGCCACGCCGACAATGCCGCTTTCCGAGATCGGTGCGTCGAATACCCGCGAGCTGCCGTACTTGGTCTGCAGACCTTCGGTGCAACGGAACACGCCGCCAAAGTAGCCGACGTCCTGGCCGAACACCACCACATTGTCGTCACGTTCAAGCATCACATCCATGGCCGAGCGCAGGGCCTGGATCATGGTCATGGTGGTGGTGGTCATGGCGGTTTCCAGTTCGATGCTGTTGTTGTGGTCGTTCATGTCACACCCCCAACTCTTGACGCTGGCGCTTCAAATGCTCCGGCATCTCTTTATAGACGTCCTCGAACATGGTCGCGGCGCTTGGGATCTGGCCGCCGGGCAGGGTGCCGTACTGCTCGGCTTCCTTCTGCGCCTTGACCACTTCGGCTTCCAGCTCGGCACTGACCGCCGCGTGTTCCTCTTCGGACCACTGGCCAATCTTGATCAGGTGCTGCTTGAGGCGGGCAATCGGGTCGCCCAGGGGGAAGTGGCTCCAGTCGTCGGCGGGGCGGTATTTGGATGGGTCATCGGAGGTGGAATGCGGACCGGCGCGGTAGGTGACCCATTCGATCAGGGTTGGCCCAAGGTTGCGGCGCGCACGCTCGGCAGCCCAGGCCGAGGCGGCGTACACCGCGATAAAATCGTTGCCGTCCACCCGCAGGGAGGCGATGCCGCAACCGACGCCGCGTCCGGCGAAGGTGGTGGCTTCACCGCCGGCGATGGCTTGGAAAGTAGAGATGGCCCATTGGTTGTTGACCACGTTGAGTATCACCGGCGCGCGGTAGACGTGGGCGAAGGTGAGGGCGGTGTGGAAGTCTGATTCAGCCGTGGCGCCGTCGCCGATCCAGGCCGAGGCGATCTTGGTATCGCCCTTGATCGCCGAGGCCATGCCCCAGCCCACGCCCTGGACGAATTGGGTGGCGAGGTTGCCGGAAATGGTGAAGAAACCCGCATCCTTGACCGAATACATGATCGGCAACTGGCGGCCCTTGAGCGGGTCGCGCTCGTTGGACAGCAGTTGGCAGATCAGGTCTATCAGCGGCACATCGCGGGCCATCAGGATGCTTTGCTGGCGATAGGTAGGGAAGCACATGTCGTCGATATTCAAGGCCAGGGCCTGGGCGCTGCCGATGGCTTCTTCGCCAAGGCTTTGCATATAGAACGACATCTTTTTCTGACGTTGGGCGACCACCATGCGGTTGTCGAAGATGCGCGTCTTGAGCATGGCGCGCATACCGCGGCGCATGATCTCGACAGGCACGCCTTCGGCCCACGGGCCAAGGGCCTGGCCCTGGTCGTCGAGCACACGGATCAGGCCCTTGGCCAGGTCGGCGGTGTCGGCGGGTTCTACGTCGATGGCGGGTTTGCGTACCAGGCCGGCGTCGGTCAGGCGCAGGTAGGTGAAATCGGTCTTGCAGCCCGGGCGGCCCGAGGGTTCGGGAACGTGCAGGCGCAGCGGTGCATACGGCTGGGTCATGGCTTTCTACGCTCTATCTTGTGAATTTCTTGTAGTGGGCGCGCTAGCTGACAGTCAGTCTTCGGGTAGAAGAAATCCTGTCCTACAACAATCATAGGCGTGGCGTAGAAGAATATTTATCTGTGTTTCATTGCGCCCGGGACCATTTGCGGATAAAAAAACTGCATAAACATAATAAACAGGTGATTTTGTCTCATGCGCAAACTGGACCGTACCGATATCGGCATTCTCAACGCCCTGCAGGAGAATGCACGGATCACCAACGCCGACCTGGCCCGCTCGGTCAACTTGTCGCCGACGCCGTGTTTCAATCGGGTCAAGGCCATGGAAGAGCTGGGCCTGATTCGTGAGCAGGTCACGCTGCTGGATGCCGACCTGTTGGGGCTGCACGTCAATGTGTTCATCCATGTGAGCCTGGAAAAGCAAAATGAGCTGGCATTGCAGCAATTCGAAGGGGCGATCTCCGACCGGCCGGAAGTGATGGAGTGCTATCTGATGGCGGGTGATCCGGATTATCTGATCCGCGTGCTGGTGCCGACGATCCAGTCGCTGGAGCGCTTCATGATGGACTTTTTGACCAAGGTGCCGGGGGTGGCGAACATTCGCTCCAGCTTTGCCTTGAAGCAAGTGCGCTACAAAACCGCACTGCCATTGCCGGCCAACGGCATCAGCCTCGGTTCCTGATTCAACACAGGACAAAATGTGGGAGGGGGCTTGCTCCCGATAGCGGTGTGTCAGTCAACTTATGTGTAGCTGATCCACTGCTATCGGGAGCAAGCCCCCTCCCACATTTTTTTACCGCATTTCAAAGTTGGTTGAGGGGGATCTTCAGGTAGGTCACGCCATTCTCTTCCGCTGGCGGCATGTTCCCCGCCCGCACATTCACCTGGATTGCCGGCAACAACAGCGTCGGCATGCCCAGCCCGGCATCACGGGTGGTGCGCATCTCTACAAACGTCGCTTCATCCACCCCGTCATGCACGTGGATATTCCCCGCCCGTTGTTCCGCCACCGTCGTCAGGCACTTGGCCTCACGCCCCTCAGGTGGATAGTCATGGCACACATACAGCTTGGTATCCGAAGGGAACGCCAGCAGCTTGCGCATCGATGCGTACAACTGCCGCGCATCACCGCCGGGAAAGTCGCAGCGGGCGGTGCCGACGTCGGGCATGAACAGCGTGTCGCCCACCAGGATCAAGCGGCCGTCGATCAAGTAGGCCATGTCGGCCGGGGTGTGTCCCGGCACATGCAGGGCCTGGGCTTTCAAACCGCCGATATGAAAGATTTCATCCGGCGCAAACAGGTGATCGAACTGTGAACCGTCGACGCGAAATTCCGGCTCCAGGTTGAACAGGTGCTTGAACACACCCTGTACCTTGCTGATCGACTCGCCGATCGCGATCTTGCCGCCCAACGTGCGACGAAGGTAGGGCGCGGCGGACAGGTGGTCGGCATGGGCGTGGGTTTCGAGCAACCACTGCACCTGCAAGCCGTGCTCGCGCACAAAGGCAATGACCTTGTCAGCCTGGGCGGTGTCGGTACGCCCGGACGCCGGGTCGTAATTGAGCACCGAGTCGACGATGGCGCAGGGGCCGCCATCCGCTTCATAGACGATATAGGTGTAGGTCGACGATGCGTCATCCAGAAAGGCTTGAATCAACGCTGGCATGGCGGCTGTCCCCGATGAAGAAAAAAGTGGTTACAATCAGTTTATGTTTAAACATAATGTCTTGAGCTTAAGTGACATAAAGGACCCGAAGCAAATGGAATCTACCTTGAGTGAGGGCGAAGTCGCCCAGTTGCGTGCGTCGGCGTCCAAGGCCTGCTGCCTGCTCAAGGCCCTGGCCAATGAAGACCGGCTGTTGATCCTGTGCCAGTTGACCCAGGGCGAGCGCAACGTCGGCGAGCTCGAAGCCTTGACTGGCGTGCGCCAGCCCACCCTGTCCCAACAGTTGGGCATCCTGCGCGATGAAGGGCTGGTCGCAACCCGTCGTGAAGGCAAATACATTTTCTACGGCCTGGCCAGCCACGAAGTGATTCAAGTAATGAAGACCCTGTCCGGCCTGTATTGCGGCGCGGTCATAAAAAGCTGGGCGTGACGCCATCCGGCAGCGACCCTTGTGTGCATTGACTCAAAAAGGCAGTAGACAATGACCGAACAACACTGGGGACCCACCATCAGTGGCGATATCGTCGTTATCGGCGCCGGCTCGGCAGGCATCGGCCTGGTGGCCAGCCTGCTCAAGCGCGACCCGCACCTGAACATCACCCTGATCGAACCCAACGACTACCACTGTTACCAGCCGGCCTGGACCCTGGTGGGCGGTGGCGCCTACGACCTGGCAAAGACCCGCCGCCCGCTGGCCGACGTGTTGCCCAACGGCGTCAGTTGGGTACAGGCCGCCGTCAGCGAGCTGCTGCCCGACGAACAAACCCTGGTGCTCGACAGCGGCCAGCGCGTGACCTGGAACAACCTGATCGTCTGCCCCGGCCTGCGCCTGGCCTGGGAGAAAATCGAGGGCCTGCAGGACACCCTCGGCCGCCACGGCGTGACCTCCAACTACAGCTATGAGCACGCCGCCTATACCTGGCAACTGGTGCAGCAACTCAAGGGCGGCAAGGCGCTGTTCACCCAGCCGGCCATGCCGATCAAATGCGCCGGCGCGCCGCAGAAAGCCATGTATCTGTCGTGCGACCACTGGCTCAAGCAGGGCAATCTCAACAACATCGACGTCGAATTCAACCTGGCCGGCGCCGCGCTGTTCGGCGTGCCGACCTTTGTGCCGCCGTTGATGAAATACGTCGAGAAATACAACGCGTGCCTGGCGTTCAATTCCAACCTGGTGAAAGTCGATGGCCCGGCGCGCAAGGCCTGGTTCGAAGTGAAGGACGCCGAAGGCAACGTGAACGTCGAAGAGAAAACCTTCGATATGTTGCACGTCGTGCCGCCGCAGCTGGCCCCGGATTTTATCCGCCAGAGCCCGCTGGCCGATGCCGCCGGCTGGTGCGAAGTGAACCCCCAAAGCCTGCAGCACCTGCGCTACCCGCACATCTTCGGCCTGGGCGATGTGTGCGGCACCAGCAACGCCAAGACCGCCGCCGCCGTGCGAAAGCAGATCGTGGTGGTGGCCGAGAACCTGCTGGCCCTGCGCAAACAGGCGCCGCTGCCGCTCGAGTACGACGGCTATGGCTCCTGCCCGCTGACGGTGGAGAAGGGCAAGGTGGTACTCGCCGAGTTCGGCTACGGCGGCAAGCTGCTGCCGACCTTTCCCCTCGACCCGACCCGGGCGCGCCGCTCCATGTGGTTCCTCAAGGCCACGCTGCTGCCGTGGTTCTACTGGAACGGCATGCTCAAGGGCCGCGAGTGGCTGACCCGCCTGAGCAAGGTGGACTGAATGCTGCTGGCCAGTGTGTTGGGTGTATTGATGGGCCTGGTCATGGGCCTGACCGGCGCCGGCGGCGGCATCCTCGGGGTGCCGGCACTGGTGCTGGGGCTGGGCTTGAGCATGACCCAGGCCGCCCCGGTGTCGCTGCTCGCAGTAGGCGCGGCGGCGGCAGTGGGCGCCATTGATGGCTTGCGCCATGGGCTGGTGCGTTATCGCGCTGCGCTGTTGATCGCATTGCTGGGCGCATTGTTTTCGCCGCTGGGCGTGTTCGTCGCCCACCAATTGTCGGAGCAACTGCTGATGGGTTTGTTCAGTGCCTTGATGGTGATGGTGGCTTGGCGCATGTTGCGGCGCGAGAAAGCCGAAGCCGGGCCAAGCGACCATGGCTCGGCCTCATGGGGCCAGAAGAACTGTATGCTCAACCAGCAGACCGGGCGCCTGGCCTGGACGGCCAAATGCACGGCCACCCTGGCTGCTTTGGGTGCGGTGACCGGCGCGGTCTCGGGGTTGCTTGGCGTGGGCGGCGGCTTCCTGATCGTGCCGGCGTTCAAGCAACTGACCGACGTGCAAATGCGTGGGATCGTCGCGACTTCGTTGATGGTGGTCAGCCTGCTTTCCCTGATCGGCGTAGTGGGGGCGTTTCATGCCGGGGTTAGCATCGAGCCTGTAGGCTGGGTATTTATCGGCGCAAGCATCGTCGGCATGCTGGCCGGGCGGCGGTTGTGTTCGGTGATTCCTGCACGCAGCTTGCAGGTGGGTTTTGCCAGCCTGTGTGTGGTGGTCGCGGTTGGAATGCTGGCTAACGCATTGCGCTGAATCTCTTCGGGTGAGGGCGGCGGCATGGTGCGTTGATGCCCGTCAACACCTGCTGCGGCGAATGGGTCCATGGTGTCTGCCTGATTAACAGGCCGACGGAGACCCCCCCATGAGCGCCCCGGCAATAACCACGGCATCCTTCAAATTACCCCTGGGCCTGGTGGTCGGCGTGCTGGTGATGGTCGGCGTCCTGCTGTTGCCGCTGCCCGCCGACCTGCCGGTGGCCGGGCATCGCATG
Source organism: Pseudomonas sp. FBCC-B545 (assembly GCF_059134095.1). NCBI lineage: Bacteria > Pseudomonadati > Pseudomonadota > Gammaproteobacteria > Pseudomonadales > Pseudomonadaceae > Pseudomonas > Pseudomonas sp. FBCC-B545. The sequence goes on from NZ_CP101441.1 coordinate 2,344,049, forward strand.
CTGGCGATCCTCGCGTTTGCCGTGGTGGTGTGGATCACCGAGGCGGTGTCTTATGAAGCCAGCGCGATCATGATCACCTCGCTCATGGCGTTTCTGCTGGGCACTGCGCCGTCGCTGCAGGATCCCACGCACCTGATCGGCTCCAGCCCGGCCATCAGCATGGCGCTCACTGGCTTCTCCAATCCGGCGCTGGCGTTGGTGGCGGGAGCGTTGTTCATAGCTGCGGCCATGACCCACACGGGCCTGGACCGGCGCATCGCCCTGGTGACCCTGACCCGGGTCGGCACCAGCACGCGCGGTATTTTGCTGGGGGCGATTGCGGTGACTATCCTGCTCAGCCTCGTTGTACCCAGCGCCACGGCGCGCAGTGCCTGCGTGGTGCCGATCATGATGGGAGTGGTCGCCGCGTTTGGCGTCGACAAACGCTCGAACATCGCCGCTGGGCTGATGATCGTGGTGGCCCAGGGCACCAGCATCTGGAACGTCGGGATTCAGACCGCCGCTGCACAGAACCTGCTGACCGTGGGCTTTATGGACAAGATGCTCGGCCAGCGCGTGTCATGGATCGACTGGCTGATCGCCGGCGCGCCGTGGGCAGTGATCATGTCGGCGGTATTGCTGTTGCTGGTGATCAAGTTGCTGCCGCCGGAAACCGACAGCATTCCTGGCGGCAAGGAAGCGGTGGCCCAATCGTTGGTGGACATCGGCCCGATGACCGGACCGCAGAAGCGCCTGTTGGCGGTCTCGGTGTTGCTGTTGCTGGCCTGGGCCACCGAAGGCCGCCTGCACGCGTTTGACACCACTTCGACGACCTATGCAGGTCTGGTCTTCTTGCTGCTGCCGGGCATCGGTGTGATGACTTGGAAGGATGTGCAGTCGCGCATCCCGTGGGGCACTGTGATTGTGTTCGGCGTGGGTATCAGCCTGGGTACCGCACTGCTGACCACCCAGGCTGGGCAATGGCTGGGCTCGCAGGTGGTGACGCATACCGGGTTGGGCCTTGTCGGGCCGTTAGGAGTGTTTGCAATCCTGGCGGCGTTTTTGATCGTGATCCACCTGGGGTTCGCCAGTGCGACGGCGCTGACCTCGGCGTTGCTGCCTATATTGATCGCGGTGTTGCAGACCTTGCCGGCGGAGTTCAATCGGTTGGGGATGACGATGCTGCTGGGGTTTGTGATGAGCTACGGGTTTATCCTGCCGATCAATGCGCCGCAGAATATGGTGTGTTTGGGCACCGGAACGTTTACGGCGCGGCAGTTTGCCAAGGTGGGGATCCTGGTGACGTTGATTGGTTACGGGTTGATGTTAGTGTTTGCGGCCACTTATTGGAGTTGGCTCGGTTGGATCTGATTGGAATGCGCATGTCGTCGAGCACAGAAAGCAGCGTGTGACTGGCTGGATGGGGGCTTACCGATACGTCCGAGATGGCAAGATGACCGCCGCTCAGGTTTACTGTGCCTGAGTAATGGTTTTACCGACTTCACCCGTCGGGTCATCTAGGTCACCGAATGGACAAATACACCCCCCACAGCTGGCAGCCCCACGAGCGCCCGAGCCTGCCCGGTTCGCCGTCGACGCCGCTGCACCCTACCCACAAGCGCTGGCTGTACGCGATGGTCGGAGTGCTGGTGGCGATCACCGGTGGCCTGGGCAACGCCCTGGTCATCGCCAACCTGCAATACCTGCAAGGCGCCCTCGGCGCGACCACTGCGGAAATGGCCTGGCTGCCGGCCGCCTATGTAATGACCAACGTGTGCATGAACCTGCTGCTGGTGAAGTTTCGCCAGCAGTTCGGCCTGCGCGCGTTTACCGAGGTGTTCCTGGTGCTCTATGCGCTGGTGACCTTCGGGCATTTGTTTGTCAACGACCTCAACTCGGCTATCGCCGTGCGCGCCGCCCATGGCATGGTCGGTGCGGCACTGAGTTCACTGGGCCTGTACTACATGATCCAGGCGTTCCCGGCGAAGTGGCGTTTGAAAGCCCTGGTGCTCGGCTTGGGCACCGCGCAGCTTGCGTTACCGTTGGCGCGATTGTTCTCTGAAGACTTGCTGCAGATCGCCGAATGGCGCGGGTTGTACCTGTTCGAATTGGGCCTGGCCTTGATCTGCCTGGGCTGTGTGTTCCTGCTCAAGCTGCCGCCCGGCGACCGCTTCAAGACCTTTGAAAAACTCGATTTTCTCACCTTCGCCATCCTCGCCAGCGGCGTGGCCTTGCTCTGCGCGGTGCTGTCGTTGGGGCGTATCGACTGGTGGCTGGAAGCACCCTGGATCGGCGTGGCCTCGGCCTGTTCCCTGGTGCTGATCATGACGGGGCTGGCCATCGAGCATAACCGCAGCAACCCGATGCTGATGACGCGCTGGCTGGGCAGCGGCGCGATGATTCGCCTGGCCTTGGCGGTTGTGCTCATTCGCATGGTGCTGTCCGAGCAATCCACCGGTGCGGTGGGGTTCATGCAAATGCTCAACATGAGCTACCAGCAGATGCACACCCTGTATGTGGTGATGCTGGCCGGCGCGATTGCCGGGCTGGCGGTCAGCGCGTTGACGATCAACCCGGCGCACCTGCTGATGCCCCTGGTGATTTCCCTGGCGCTGATGGCCACAGGCTCGGTGATGGACAGTTTCTCCAGCAACCTGACTCGTCCGCAAAACCTCTACATCAGCCAGTTCCTGCTAGGCTTTGGCGGCACGTTCTTCCTTGGGCCGACCATGGTACTGGGCACTAAAAACGTACTGACCAACCCACGCAACCTGGTGAGTTTCTCGGTGATGTTCGGGATCTGCCAGAACCTCGGCGGCCTGATCGGCGCGGCCTTGCTCGGCACCTTCCAGATCGTGCGCGAGAAATATCACTCGAGCATGATCGTCGAGCACCTGACCCTGATCGATCCACGTGTAGCGGCGCGGGTGCAGAGCGGCGGTTCGGCCTATGGCGGGATCGTCGCCGACCCGGAGTTGCGCAACCTCATGGGTATTCGCAGCCTGGCCACGGCGGCCACCCGTGAGGCGAACGTAATGGCCTACAACGATGTCTTCATGCTGATCGCGATTATCGCGATCCTGACCATGCTCTGGATCTTTACCCGCAGCTTGTGGCTGATGAGCACCACTAAGGCAGCAACCCCTCCCGTTCAACCCAGCGGCGCTTCTTCATGACCGAACCGACTTCTACCACCACGACCACCAACGCCATCGCCGCGACCCCGGAAGGCACCACGCCCCCCGGCGCCACGGTGACTGAGCCGCGTTCCCTGCGGGTGCGTATCGTCTCGTCCCTGGGCTTTGCCGCGATTGCCATCATCGGTGTGTTGATCGTGCTGTATGCCTGGCAGTTGCCACCGTTCAGCAGCGCGGTGGAGACCACCGAGAATGCCCTTGTGCGCGGGCAGGTGACGATTATCGGCCCGCAGCTCAGCGGCTATGTATTCGAAGTGCCGGTGCAGGACTTCCAGTATGTGAAGGCCGGTGATCTGCTGGTGCGCCTGGACGACCGTATTTATAAGCAGCGCCTGGACCAGGCCCTGGCGCAACTGGCGGTGCAGAAGGCGTCGCTGGCCAATGTGGTGCAGCAACGCAACAGCGCCGAAGCAACTATCAAGCTGCGCCAGGCCGCGTTGGTCGATAGCCAGGCCCAGGCGCGCAAAAGCACCGCTGACTTGCGCCGCAACGAAGAACTGATCAGCGACGGCTCTGTGTCCAAGCGCGAGCTGGACGTGACCCGCGCCGCCAATGCCCAGACCATCGCCGCCGTGGCCCAGGCCCAGGCCAGCCTGGAAATTGCCCGCCAGGACCTGCAGACCGTCATCGTCAATCGCGGCTCCCTGGAGGCAGCAGTGGCGAGTGCCGAGGCGGCGGTGGAGCTGGCACGGATCGATTTGTCCAACACCCGCATCACCGCCCCCCGCGACGGCCAGCTCGGGCAGATCGGCGTGCGTCTGGGGGCCTACGTCAATTCCGGCGCGCAATTGATGGCCCTGGTGCCCAAGCAGCTGTGGGTGATCGCCAATATGAAAGAAACCCAGATGGACAATGTGCAGGTGGGCCAGCCGGTGACCTTCACCGTGGACGCGCTGAACCATCGCAAATTCCATGGCACGGTGCAGCACATCTCACCGGCAACCGGGTCCGAGTTCAGCCTGTTGCAGGCCGACAACGCCACCGGCAACTTCGTCAAGATCGCCCAGCGCGTGCCAGTGAGGATTACCGTGGATCCGGATCAGGCCGAGAGTGAGCGGTTGCGGCCGGGGTTGTCGGTGGTGGTGAGTATCGATACTGCCGGGCGCCTCAAAAACTCACCGCCCTGACACTGACACAGTGCAGAGCAAAATGTGGGAGGGGGCTTGCTCCCGATAGCAGTGGATCAGTCATATCTGTAGTGACTGTCACACCGCAATCGGGAGCAAGCCCCCTCCCACATTTGCTCACCTCTGTTCTGACGTTCGGGTTACAGCACCAAGTGCGGCAACCACAACGACAACGCCGGGATGTAGGTGACGGCGATCAACACCAGAAACAGCACCGCATAGAACGGCAGCAGGGCGGTCACGGTTTTCTCGATGCTGACCTTGCCCACCGCCGCGCCGACGAACAATACCGCGCCCACTGGAGGCGTGATCAAGCCAATGCCGAGGTTGACCAGCATGATCATGCCGAAGTGCACCGGGTCAACGCCGATGCCGAGGATCACCGGCATCAGGATCGGCGTGAGGATCAGGATCAGCGGCGCCATGTCCATTACCGTGCCGAGCAACAGCAGCATGACGTTGATGCACATCAGGATCACGTAGCGGTTGTCCGACAGGGTCAGGAACAGCGTGGTGATCTTCGCTGGGATCTGCATCAGGGTCATGATGTAGCCGAAGCTGGCGGCGAAGGCGATGAGGATCATCACGATGGAAATGGTGCGCACCGTGCGGTGCATCAGCTTGGGCAGCTCGCTCCACTTGTAGTCGCGGTAGATGAACATGGTGACGAAGAACGCCCACAGCACCGCGATGGCCGCGGACTCGGTGGCGGTGAAGATGCCTGACAAGATGCCGCCAAGGATAATCACCATGGCCATCAGGCCCCAGAGCGCATCAGCGCAGATTTTCAGCGCCTGCTTGAGCGGGATGACTTCGCCCTTGGGGTAGTTGCGCTTTTTTGCGAAGATCAGGCACAGCACCATCAGGCACGCGCTCATTAAAAGGCCCGGCACCACGCCGGCCATGAACAATGAGGCGATCGACACCGTGCCGCCGGCAGCCAGGGAGTAGAGCACCGAGTTGTGACTGGGCGGCGTCAGCAGCGCCTGTACCGAGCCACTCACGGTCACCGCCGTGGCGAACTCCCGCGGGTAGCCACGGCGTTCCATTTCCGGGATCAGCACCGAACCGACCGAGGCGGTATCGGCCACCGACGAGCCGGAAATCGCGCCGAAAAACGTCGAGGCCATGATGTTGACCAGGGACAGGCCGCCACGCACAAAGCCCACCAGCACCCCGGCAAACGCCACCAGGCGCCGCGACATGCCGCCCTCGGCCATGATTGCGCCGGCCAACACGAAGAACGGAATCGCCATCAGCGAAAACTTGTTCACCCCGCCCGCCACCTGGATCATCAAGGCCTGGAAGGGAATGTCGATCCACCACGCGCCGATCAGCGCCGACAGCCCGAGGGCGTAGGCCACCGGCATGCCAATCAGGATCAGGGCGATAAAGCTGCCCAACAGAATCAATGCGTCCATAGTCAGGCAGCCCCTTCGCTTTCTTCCACCAGGTCGAAGCGCACAACGCGCCGGTTGCTCTGGTCCCCGAGCAGGAGTTTTTCCACCACAAAGATCAGGGTCAGCAGGCCGCCAATGGGGATCGGCATGTAGGTGATGCCCACGCGCAGGGTGGGGATCGCGCTCATGAACTGGTTCCAGGTCGACAGGCACAGCTTGGTGCCCCAGAGGGTCATGAACAGGCAGATGGTGCCCATCAACAGTTGCGAGAAGATGCCGACGATGCGGCGTTGGGCGGGGGGCAGGCGGTCGGTGACCATCGCCACCGACATATGTGCGCCGGCGCGGTAACTGGCGGCGGCGCCGATAAAGGTGAACACCAGCATCAGCAGGATCGCAGTGGGCTCCGGCCAGCTGGAGCCGGTGCCGAGGATGTAGCGAGCGAAGATGCCCCAGGGAATGATCAGCGCCACCCCCAGGACCGAGAGGCCGGCAACCCAGATGCAGGTCATGTAGATACGGTCGTTGATGCGCAGCAGTAGATTCTTCATGGCGTTCACCGTGACCGGGCGCGTCGATGCCGACCGCGCCGGGCCTTATGCAGGGAGCAGGGAGGTTATTGAACGGCGTCGATGCGCTTGATCATGTCTGCATAAGGTGCGCCGTACTTGGCGCGCACCTGGGCGGTGGCATCATAGAAGGGTTTTTTGTCGACGCTGATAAACTCCACGCCGGCCTTCTTGAGTTTCTCTTCGCTGCTGGCGGACTTGGCGTCCCACAGCACGCGCTCGTCGGCCTGGGCGGCCTTGGCGGCTTGCTTGACCATGTCCTGCTGCGCTGGCGTGAGCTTGTTCCAGGTGATTTTCGACATCACGATAGGCTCGGGCAGAATCAGGTGCTCGGTAAGGGTGTAGTACTTGGCGTTCTGGTAGTGGTTATGTTCCAGCAAGGTCGGCGGGTTGTTTTCCGCACCGTCGATGACCCCGGTCTGCAAGGCGCTGAAGATTTCGCCGGTGTCCATTGCGATGCCGTTGGCGCCCATGGCGTTGAAGGCGTCGATAAACAGCGGGTTGCCTTGCACACGGATCTTCATGCCCTTGAGGTCTTCGATCTTACGCACCGGCTTCTTGGTGTAGAGGTTGCGCGTGCCGCCATCCATCCAGGCCAGGGCCACCAGGCCGAACTCGGAGTCGGTGATCTTGGCGAGGATTTCGTCGCCGATCTCGCCATCAATGACCTTGCGCATATGCGCCTGGTCACGGAACACAAACGGCAGGTTGAACACGTTCACATCCGGCACCACCGGTCCGACGATGCCGAGGCTGACGCGGGTCATCTGGACTGCGCCGACCTGGGCCTGTTCGACCACCTCTTTCTCGGAGCCGAGCACACCGCCGGGAAAGTACTTGAAGGTCAGTTCGCCGTTGCTCGCTTTGGTAAGGGCCTTGCCCATGTTTTCTTCGGCGACCACGGTGGGGTAGCCGGCGGGGTGGATGTCGGCAAACTTGATTTCCAACGCGTGGGCGGCGCTGCTGAGGGTGATGAGTGCGGCGGCGAGCAAGGTGCGTTTGAAGTCCATGGGGTGTCACTCCTGTCTTGTTATTGTTGTATTCAAGGCACAGCAGTACAGCTAGAGGATGAAGTACGGTTCGGCCAGTCCCTTGACGCCCGGGTTGAGCGCGAATACGCCGCCGGACACCGACTGTTCGCTCGCATCGTCACGAATCGAGGTGACGTACAGGGTGTCCAGGCGGCTGCCGCCAAAGGCGCACATGGTGGGTTTTTTCACCGGTACGCTGAGGGAACGATCCAGGCGGCCCTCGGGGGTGAAACGGTGGATCAGCCCGGCGTCATTGGCGCAGATCCAATAGCAGCCCTCGGCGTCCACGGCAGCGCCGTCGGGGCGGCCGGGGAAGTGGTTCATATCGATAAACACGCGGCGATTGGAGGGCGTGCCGGTGTTGGTGTCGTAGTCGAAGGCCCACACCTGCTGCACCTGCGGATGCGAATCCGAGGCGTACATCGTGCGGCCATCGGGGCTGAAGGCCAGGCCGTTGAGGGTGATGAAGCCATCCAGTTGCGCGTGGGGCGCGGCCCCGGACGCATAGCGGTAAAGAATGCCCTTGGCCACGTTCAAGCCCATGTCCAGCACCATGCTTCCTGCCCAGAAACGGCCCTGGCGATCACAGCGACCATCGTTCAGGCGCATGTCCGGACGCGGGTGTTCGACACCGGCCAAGAGTGTAGTGTCGAGGCTACCGTCATTATGGGTGGTCAGTTCAAAGAAGCCGGTTTCCATGCCTGCCACCCAGTTGCCCGCTTGAGTACGTGCGATGCAGGCGAGCATCTGTGGGGCCTTCCACGCGCTGAGGTAGCCGGTGGCGGCGTCCCAGCGTTGCAGGCTGCCGTTGGGGATATCCACCCAATACAAGGCGTTTTCTTCGGGTACCCACACCGGGCATTCGCCCACGGCGTTGCGGGCGTCGACAATCAATTCAGCGCTCATGGCCACTCATTCCCTTGGGTTGCTGTGCACTCAGTCACCGAACGGCCCTGCCGCGCAAAAAGCCCCGCCCTGGTAGACCGCGGCCGGGTCATCGGCGGCGACCGGTGGCTGGGCTTCGACCTGGGCGCGGAACATTTCGGAGCTGTCCTTGGGAGCAAAGCCCAGGTGCGCGGCGTAGCGGTTGTTCCACCAGGTGTCGAGGTTCGCCGACATGCCGTACACCACGGTGTGGCCGACGTTGGGCGTATACAGCGCGCGCTCGAGCAACTGGGTCAGGTCATCGAAGCTCAACCAGGTGTGCATCATCCGGCGGTTCTGCGGTTGCGGGAACGAGGAGCCGATGCGGATGCTCACGGTCTCGATGCCGTAGCGGTCGAAGTAGAAACTGGCCATGTCCTCGCCGTAGGACTTGGACAGGCCGTAGTAGCTGTCCGGACGGCGAGGGGAGTGGGCGTCGAGTTGTTCGCCCTGCTTGTAGAAGCCGATCACATGGTTGGAGCTGGCGAAGATTACACGCTTGACCCCATGGCGGCGGGCGGCTTCGTAGATATGGAAAATACCGCTGATATTGGCGCCGAGGACTTCTTCGAAGGAACGCTCCACCGATACGCCGCCAAAGTGCAGGATGGCGTCGACGCCTTCCACCAAGTGGTGCACGGCTTGTTTATCGGCTAGGTCGCAGGGCTGTACTTCTTCGTGAGCGCCGGCAGCGGCGGCCATGTCGGCGATGTCCGACAGGCGCAGGACCTTGGCGTAAGGACGCATGCGTTCGCGCAGGACTTTGCCGAGGCCACCGGCAGCGCCAGTGAGCAGCAGGCGGTTGAAGGGAGCGGGCGTGGTGGTGGTCATGGGTATTCCAGTTTTTGTTGTAGGTTGTCGTATGACTATCTTGAAATAGTGTTAGGGATTCCCTGTATTGTCAACGCCCTTCCAGTAGGAGCGAGCTTGCTCGCGAAAAACGTTAACGATAACGCGTGGTTACTGAATAAACGCGGTGCCCATAGGTTTCTCGCGAGCAAGCTCGCTCCTACAAAAGCTCTGGCACATTTAAAGCAGTGAAATCGGATAGCTGACAAATATCCGGTTCTCATCAAACTCGTTATTGCTGAAATCCCGGCGCATGGTGGAGTTGCGCCACCGCACGTTGAGGTTCTTCAACGCACCACTTTGCACCGTGTAGGCCAGCTCCGATTCGCGTCCCCATTCCTTGCCATCGGTGATCGCCCCGGTGTGCACGTTACTGCCACTGATATAGCGGTTCATCAGGGTCAGCCCGGGGACGCCGAGCACCACGAAGTTGAAGTCATGGCGCAACTGCCAGGATCTTTCCTTGGCGTTGTCGTAGCTGGCGTTATAGCTGTCGTTGGCCAAGGTGCCGCCACTGGTGCCGTTGACGCGCATCCACACGCTGTCGCCGGTGAGCTTCTGCAGGCCGACGTAGAAGGTGTGGCCGTTGTATCTGGCTGAGAGCAGGGCGGACACGGTCTTGTTATCCAGGTCACCGGCCAGGGCGCTGCCGTCTTCCTTGCCGTTGAAGAAGCCGAGGTTGGCGCCCAGGGTCCAGTCGCCCACGGGTTGGCTGTGGGTGAGGTTGAGGTATTGCTGCTGGTAGATATCGGTGAGTTCGGCGTACCACAGGCCAACCTGGGTGCGTTTGTCATTGAAGGTGTATTCGCCGCCACCGAAGTTGAAACGGTCCGAGGTGAAGGCAGCTTTGCCGTTCATGAACATGTCTTCCATGCTCGCGTCGTTGCGCGGGCTGTTGCCGCGAAACTGGCCGCCGTAAAGGGTCAGGCCGGCAATCTCATTGGACGTGACCTGGCCGCCACGGAAGGTCTGGGGCAGGGAGCGGCCATCATCGGAACGCAGGATCGGCAGCACCGGCATCCATTCGCCCACCTTCAATTCGGTCTTCGACAGCTTGGTCTTCAGCGCCACGCCCAGGCGGCCGAAGTTATCGGCGGGGCGGCCATCGTCATGCACCGGCAGCAACTGGGTACCGGCGGTGCCTTTGCCGCCATCGAGTTTTTGCGAATACAGTCCCAGCACATCGATCCCGAAGCCCACGGTGCCTTGGGTAAAGCCCGACTTGGCGTCGAGAATGAAGTTCTGCGTCCACTCTTCGGCCTTGCCCTGGGGGTTGGTCGGGTTGGTGAAGTTGCGGTTGAAGTAGGCGTTGCGCAGGTTGAGCGTGGCCTTGGCGTCGTCGATAAAACCTTCGGCCTGGACGGCCAGGGGCAGGGTGACGGCCAGGCTACCGAGGCTGATAAGGCCCAGGCGCGCAGAGCAATTGCGGGCGAATTGACTCACAGTGAGGCTCCCTTTCTTTTGTTGTTTTTATTATTTGTTATACGTCGTCGTACAACATTGAGCGGGATATTTACGGGGTTTTTGGGGAGTGTCAAGCAGAAGTTATACGATGACTGGGTATGGCCTGATCTAAAGCGGGCAGGGTCAATGTGGGAGGGGGCTTGCTCCCGATAGCGGTGTATCAGTCACAGATGATATGACTGCTACACCGCTATCGGGAGCAAGCCCCCTCCCACATTTGACCGAGTCAGACTTGGTTTTTTATCCCGCCAGGACCATCGGCGGCAGGGTGCCAAGGAGTGAAACGGCGGCCACAGCGCAGACCCCCAGCAGCCACTCCACCATCACACTGGCCTTCAAGCTGCACAGCCGCTGCTCGCAGCGATCAAGGCGCAACCGGTTCAGCAGCGCCAGCGTCAACATGCCCAGTACCAGCATCACCTTGATCAACAGAATCAGGGCAAAACCACTGAACAACGGCGTGGGCCATAGTTGCCCGGTGAGTACGCGCACGTTGATCAAGCCGGTTACCAGCAAGCCGGCGACCAAGCCATAACCGACGCCGCTGAAGCGTCGCAGCACAGGCTCCAGCCGGTGGTCCTGCGGACGCTTGAGGATCAGCACCAACAACAGCAAACCACCCAGCCAGGCGCCTACACACACCAGGTGCACCACCTGATTAAGGATCAATAATTGCCCACTCAGCCCGTCGAGCATGGCGCCGTGGCCCACAGGTGCCAGGGTCACCAGCAGCAGGCTGATCAGCGGTAAGCGCAAGGCTGGCCAGGGCTTGATCAGCGCGATCACCAGCAGCAGGCTCAGCAGCAGATGCCAGGTCCACACTTGGCCGAAGAAGGTTTTGCCCAGCACCAGTTGGACGGTGGCCGGTTGCAGCGCTGCGTCCCAACTGCCCGCCATGCTGGCGGTGATCAGCAGCAACCACGCCAGGCCGGAACCGAGCCCCACCCAGGCCAGGCCACGGGTGATGCGCAGCAATTGCCGGTCCAGTGCCGGCTGCCTTTGAGTGCCGAGCAGCCAGGGCCTGAACACCCAGGCCCCGAACATTAACAGCACCACGACGAAATGCAGGAAGCGGCACAGCACCAGCAGCGTTGCCATGGGTTATTGGCCGACCTTGAAGCTGTATTCACCGTTGCTCTTGTGGGTGTCGACCGACACCGCGTTCCATACCACTTTGTAATTGCCTGCCGCGAGCGGTGCAGCGGGAGTCACCACCAGGACTTTTTTGTCGGCGTCCGGGGTTTCCAGGCCCTTGATGGCGATTTCGGTGCCGTCCTTGCTCAGGGATACTTTGGTAAAGGTGGCTTCGACGCCCTCGGTAAAGGTCAGGCGCAGGTCTTTCGGCGCGGCGACGCTGCTGTCGGCCGCTGGTTCTGCACTCTTGAGGTGGGCGTGGGCAAACGCTGCCGAAGCGCCCAGCAGGGATGCCAGCAAAGTGACGGTGGTCAGGGCTTTCTTGATCAACATTGTTCAATACCAATCAATGGGAAGGACAAGCAGTGTACGAAGTTTGCACCGCGCCTGTCGCCCCGATCTAGAGCCGATGGTAGTCTTTAGGCCGTGTTGTTGTCAGGGAGCCCTTATGGGCAATCACAAGAGTGGAATTCGTCGAGTCAACGTCGAGAAAATCCTGTTGGCCGCAGAAAAAGTCTTCGCTGAAAAAGGCTATGGCAGCACCGCCATGGCCGACATCGCCGAAGAGGTGCAACTGCCGCGCTCTAACCTGCATTACTACTTCACCACCAAGAGCGAGCTGTACAGCGCGGTGCTGTTCGACCTGCTCGAGCTGTGGAAGCAGGACGCTCTGAGCTTCGAGACCTTCGACGACCCGCGGGTGGTGCTCAGCAGTTATATCCGCGCCAAGATGCAGCGCTCGCGGACGCGACCCTATGGCTCCAAGGTCTGGGCCAATGAAATCATCCACGGCGCGCCAACCCTCGGCGAGGCGTTGGATGAAAGCCTGTACGACTGGGCCAAGATGAAGGAGGCGAAGATTCGCCAGTGGGTGGAAGACAAACGCATCCTGCCGGTGGAGCCTTCGAGCCTGCTGTATATGATCTGGGCCTCGACCCAGCACTATGCCGACTTTGATCATCAGGTGAAGATCCTGAACGACCACCAGCCGTTGTCGGACATGCAGTTCGAGAAGGCGATCCAGACCGTGACCAGTGTGATTTTGCGGGGGATTGGGTTGGAGCCTTGAGTCTTGTCGTGAGGCTGAGGGCCTCATCGGGGGCAAGCCCCCTCCCACATTTGATCAGATTCACATAGATCCACTGTGGGAGGGGGCTTGCCCCCGATAGCGGTCTAAAAGGCCTACACAGCCTCGCGATAAGGATTGCGTGGGTCGTGCGTCCAATTCAAAAACGGCTTGCCGGTGTCCATCGGCACCATCTCGATACAGTCCGCCACCGGGCAGGTGATCTGGCACAGGTTGCAGCCCACGCACTCATCATCAATCACTTCGTACTTATGCGTGCCATCTGCCTGCTTCAAACTGGCGATCGCCTGGTGCGAAGTATCCTCACAAGCAATGTGGCAACGCCCACAGCCGATACACGCCGCCTGGTCAATCTTGGCGATGACCTGGTAGTTGATATCCAGGTACTTCCAGTCTGTAGTGTTACCCACGGCCCGCCCCGAAAATGCCTGCAGACTGGTGTAACCCTGGCTGTCCATCCACCGCGACAGCCCGTCCTTCATCTCGTCCACAATCCTGAAGCCATGCAGCATTGCCGCCGTGCACACCTGTACCGCGCCGCAACCCAAAGCGACGAATTCCGCGGCATCGCGCCAGTTGCCGATACCGCCGATACCGCAGATCGGCAGGCTCTGGGTCTGTGGATCACGGGCAATTTCAGCCACCATGTTCAAGGCAATCGGCTTCACTGCCGAGCCGCAGTAACCGCCATGGGTACTCTGGGTACCGACCATCGGCAGGGCGACCATGCGTTCCAGATCCACGCTGGTAATGGAGTTGATGGTGTTGATCAGCGACACCGCATCCGCACCGCCGCGATACGCCGCCCGCGCCGCCACGCGGATGTCGGTGATGTTCGGCGTGAGCTTGACGATCACCGGCAGCGAGCAATACGTCTTGCACCAGCGAGTTACTTGCTCCACATACTCCGGCACCTGGCCGACGGCGGCGCCCATGCCGCGTTCGGGCATGCCGTGGGGGCAGCCGAAGTTCAGTTCAATGCCGTCGCAGCCGGTGGCCTCCACCAGGGGCAGGATGTTTTTCCAGGATTCTTCAACGCATGGCACCATCAGCGACACGATCAGCGCACGGTCGGGCCAGTCCTTTTTGACCTGGGTGATTTCCCGTAGGTTGATCTCCAGGGAACGGTCGGTGATCAGTTCGATATTGTTGATGCCCAGCACTTCGCGATTGGCGCCGTAATGCGCCGAGTAACGCGACGACACGTTGACCGCCGCGGGGTCTTCCCCCAGGGTTTTCCACACCACGCCGCCCCAGCCGGCTTCGAAGGCGCGGACCACGTTATAGGCTTTGTCGGTGGGGGGCGCGGAGGCCAGCCAGAATGGATTGGGGGCCTTGATACCGGCGAATACAATCGAGAGATCGGCCATTACGCAGCCTCCACATTCAGCATGAGTTGGGCGTGCATGGCCTCGGCGGCCAGCTTGCCATGTTGCACGGCCTGGACGGTGAGGTCCTGGCCGAGGCTGACGCAATCACCGCCGGCATACACGCCAGGGATGCTGGTTCGCAGCTGTTCGTCGACGAAGATGCGCTCGCCCACGCGGTGCAGTTGCTGGGCCAATGGGTCGTGCAACGCGTCGCCGTCAAACCCTTGGCCGATGGCCTTGAAAATCGCGTCGGCGGCCAGCTCGAAGGTTTCGCCAGTGGGCTGCAGGCGCCCGTTGTCCAGGCGGGTGCGGGCGAAACGCATGCCGCGTACGCGTCCCTGATCATCGAGCAACACTTCTTCGGGCTGGGCCCAGGTCAACAACCGCACCTGATTGGCTTTGGCGATGTCCTGTTCGTGGTGGGTCGCGCCCATGTCTGCCAGGCCGCGGCGGTACACAAGGTTCACATCCCGGGCACCGAGGCGGGCCATTTGCACGGCCATGTCGATGGCGGTATTGCCGGCGCCGAGTACGATGCAGCGGTCGGCCAGGGGCAATTTGCTGAGGTCATCGGCCTGGCGCAGTTCGCGGATGTAGTCGGTGGCGGCGAGTAGGCCCGGGGCCTCTTCGTGGGGTAAGCCGAGCTGTTTGCTGGCCGCCAGGCCAAGGCCGAGGAACACCGAATCGAACTGTTGGTGCAGTTCGCTCAAGCTCAGGTTGTCGCCCAGGCGCTGGCCGTGGCGGATTTCGATGCCGCCGATCTGCAGGAGGAAATCCAGTTCCTTCTGGGCAAAATCATCCACCAGTTTGTACTTGGCGATCCCGTATTCGTTCAGGCCACCGGCTTTTTCCCGGGCTTCGAAAATCACCACGTCATGGCCGTGCAATGCGGCACGATGGGCACAGGCCAGGCCCGCTGGCCCGGCGCCGACTACGGCGATGCGTTTGCCGGTGGGTGCGGCGCGCTGGAACGGGTGTGCGCTGAAGTGCGCGTTGTCGATGGCGTAGCGCTGCAGCAGGCCGATCAGCACCGGGGCGCATTCTTCGGCGTTGTTACGCACGCAGGCTTGCTGGCAGAGGATCTCCGTCGGGCAGACCCGGGCGCAACTGCCGCCGAGGATGTTGGCCGAAAGGATTTTCTGCGCGGCACCCTGGACGTTGTCGGTGTGGATATTGCGGATGAACGACGGAATGTCGATCTCACTGGGGCACGCATTCACACAAGGCGCGTCGTAGCAGTACAGGCAGCGCGAGGCTTCCAGTTGGGCCTGGCGGGCGTTGAGGGGCGGTGCCAGGTCGGTGAATTGGCTGGCGAGGGTGGCCCCGTCTTCGCGGGGGTGGGGGAGGTGGGTCAGGGTCTGGATCACGGTGGTGGCCTCACGGTTTTTTTGGATTGCCTCTATGTGGGCATTTTTGTTGGCTGTACTGGCCTCATCGGGGGCAAGTCCCCTCCCACACTGGATCTATGTGAACCCGATCAAATGTGGGAGGGGCGGTGCGACGATTCGACTTGTCCCCCGATGGCGGTTTCAGCGCTTCACAGCAACCGGCCTGGAATGCTCCGCCCGCTTGCTCAACTGCTCAAACACCGACGGATACGCCGGCCGCTCCACATAGCGCCCGGCGCCACGTTCGGCGCGCAGGTCGCCATCGGCCCAGACCAGCTTGCCCTGGCTGATGGTATGGCTCGGCACGCCGCGTACGGTCTTGCCTTCGAAGATGTTGAAGTCGACCTGCTGGTGGTGGGTCTTGGCGGAAATCGTCCGCGTGCCTTGCGGATCCCACAGCACCAGGTCGGCGTCGGCACCTACGCGCACCGCGCCTTTGCGCGGGTAGAGGTTGAAGATCTTCGCGGTGTTGGTGGAGGTCAGCGCAACGAACTCCTGCATCGACAGGCGCCCTGTGTTGACGCCTTCGTGCCACAGCAGCGCCATGCGGTCTTCGATGCCGGCGGTGCCGTTGGGAATCTTGCTGAAATCGTCACGCCCGGCGGCTTTTTGTTCGGCGCAGAAGCAGCAATGGTCGGTGGCGGTGGTGTGCAGGTTGCCCGATTGCAGGCCGTGCCATAGAGCCTCCTGGTGCCCGCGTGGGCGGAACGGCGGGCTCATCACATAGCCGGCGGCGGTCTGCCAGTCGGGGTGCTGGTAGACGCTGTCATCCAGCAACAAGTGGCCGGCGAGCACCTCGCCGTAGACCGCCTGGCCCTTGCCCCGGGCATAGGTGATTTCATCCAGCGCTTCCTTGGTCGACACATGTACCAGGTACAGCGGAGTACCGATGGTTTCGGCAATACGAATCGCCCGGCTGGCCGCTTCGCCTTCCACCTGGGATGGACGCGACAGCGGATGCGCTTCCGGCCCGGTGATGCCCTGGGCCATCAGCTTGCGTTGCAGGTGGTACACCAACTCGCCGTTTTCGGCATGCACGGTGGGCACCGCGCCCAGCTCCAGGCAGCGCTCGAAGCTGGCCACCAGGGTGTCGTCGGCAGCCATGATCGCGTTTTTGTAGGCCATGAAATGCTTGAAGCTGTTGATGCCGTGATGGCTGACCAACTCGGCCATTTCTTCGCGTACCTGTTCGCTCCACCAGGTGATTGCCACATGAAAGCCGTAGTCGGAGGCGGACTTCTCTGCCCAGCCGCGCCACTGGTGAAACGCTTCCATCAGCGATTGCTGCGGGTTGGGAATCACGAAGTCGATGATCGATGTGGTGCCACCGGCCAGACCCGCCGCCGTACCACTGAAAAAGTCTTCACTGGCCACGGTGCCCATGAAGGGTAGTTGCATATGGGTGTGGGGGTCGATGCCGCCCGGCATCAGGTATTGGCCGCTGCCATCGAGTATTTCAGTGCCGGCGGGTATATCCAGATCCGTGCCAATGGCGCGAATTAGACCGCCTGCGCATAAAACATCGGCGCGGTAACTTTCATCATGGGTAATAACGGTGGCGCCACGGATCAACAGCGACATGTCGAGTTCCTCACAGGCTTGACCGGCTTGTGCCAGTTCTAAGTGTTGTAATGCTGCATGCCGATGGTCGGTTAATTCCTGTCATCGGTGACAGGAATAGAAACTAGCCCGAGTTTTTGGATTGGGCAAGAAGATTTTTCCTCAGCTTTTTCTGACATTAAACTGCTGATTTATATGGTAAAAA
Organism: Pseudomonas sp. FBCC-B545; assembly: GCF_059134095.1. NCBI lineage: Bacteria > Pseudomonadati > Pseudomonadota > Gammaproteobacteria > Pseudomonadales > Pseudomonadaceae > Pseudomonas > Pseudomonas sp. FBCC-B545. Next base: position 2,361,333 of record NZ_CP101441.1, read on the forward strand.
TTATAAATTCACCAAAATGTAGCATTGCCTCACCGTTTTGACGCACTTGACAGGTTCTGCTTATAAGCAACATTTCTTATTGCAAATCAGGCGCTTGAGATATGCCTCTTGACGGCGTCGGAAAATAAAAATAATTGTGTTGCACCAGATTGAGTCCGAACGCTTCGGATAACTTCCCGTTATGGAGCCTGCTTAACGTGGACAGTTATCAGGATGCAATCTGAAAGTTGAATAACATCAGCAGCTTATATAAGCGGTGCGGGTTCAAGTTGGGTTGTCGGCACGGTAATTGAGTGCAGTGGCGGCTGGCAGGAGCCCGTGATGTCATGTTGTTTACGCGGTACTCCGGCCACCTGGACACAACGTGCAGGTGAGCAAAAATAATTTTAAAAACACCGTGGAGCGGCCATGCAACAGAACAGATCGCAAGTCATCGAGCGCAACGGCCTGTACGAACTCGACGCCGGCCCCGACGTCCTCGACAGCCCTCGCTACAACCACGACATGGCACCCACCAAGGTGCACGAGCGCACTTGGAACAAGTGGCACATCACCGCGCTGTGGGTCGGCATGTCGATCTGCGTGCCCACCTACACTCTGGGCGGTGTGCTCACCGCATATTTCGGGCTGTCGGTGGGCGAGGCGCTGATGGCGATCCTGTTGGCCAATCTCGTGGTGCTGATCCCGCTGACCCTCAACGCGTTTCCAGGCACCAAGTACGGCATTCCGTTTCCAGTGCTGCTGCGTTCGTCCTTTGGCATCCTTGGTTCCAACGTGCCGTGTCTGATCCGTGCGCTGGTGGCCTGTGGGTGGTTTGGTATCCAGACCATGTTCGGCGGGCTGGCGATCCACCTGTTCCTGGGTTCGATTTTCGACGGCTGGAAGGCCCTCGGTGGCACCGGCGAGGTAATCGGTTTCATGATCTTCTGGTGCCTGAACCTGTGGGTGGTGCTGCGTGGCGCAGAGTCGATCAAGCGCCTGGAAACCTTGTCGGCGCCGCTGCTGGTGGCCGTGGGGGTTGGCCTGCTGGTGTGGGCGATGCCGAATGTATCCCTCAGCGAGCTGATGGCGATCCCACCCAAGCGCCCCGAAGGCGCGAGCCTCACCGGCTATTTCATGGCGGGGCTGACGGCGATGGTGGGGTTCTGGGCTACCTTGTCGCTGAACATTCCCGACTTCAGCCGCTACGCCAAGAGCCAGAAAGACCAGATCCTCGGGCAGATTTTCGGCTTGCCGCTGACCATGTTCCTGTTCGCCGCCCTCGGCGTGATCATGACCGCCGCCTCGGTAAAACTGGTGGGGGTCAGCGTCTCCGACCCGGTGACCCTGATAGGCCATATCCAGAGCCCGGTATGGGTGGCCGTGGCGATGGCGCTGATCATTGTCGCCACCTTGTCCACCAACACGGCGGCGAACATTGTCTCGCCCACCAACGACTTCCAGAACATTGCGCCCAAGCTGATCAACCGCACCACGGCGGTGATCCTGACCGGCCTGGTCGGGCTGGCACTGATGGCCCATGAGCTGCTGAAAAAACTCGGCTTGATCGTTTCCGATGTGAGCCTGGAGACCGTGTATTCCAACTGGCTGCTGGGCTATTCGAGCCTGCTGGGGCCGATTGCCGGGATCATGGTGGTGGACTATTTCATTACCCGCAGACAGCAGCTGGACCTGGCGGGGCTGTACCGCGATGACGTGTACCCGGCCTGGAACTGGAGCGGTTTTATCGCCTTTGGCGTGCCGGTGGTGCTGACGCTGCTGTCCCTGGGCAGCGATGCGTTCAGCTGGTTCTACAGCTATGGCTGGTTTACCGGTTCGGCGTTGGGTGGAGTTTTGTATTACGGCTTGAATGCCAAGCGTGCGACCAACCCAGTGGCTGCCAAATCACCGTTGCAGTGAATGTGAAATGCAAACCAAATGTGGGAGGGGGCTTGCTCCCGATAGCAGTCATTCAGCCAATGCATGTGTGACTGGCCCACCGCAATCGGGAGCAAGCCCCCTCCCACATTTGGACCGCGTTCCACCTGTTGCAATCATAAGAAATACAGACTGAGGAGATCCCCATGAACGCTGCTATCGACGTTCTGCAATCGACCCATCAGCACATCAACCGCGACCGTCTGTGGCAGTCGCTGATGGACCTGGCCAAACTCGGCGCCACCCCCAAGGGCGGGGTGTGTCGCCTGGCCCTTACCGACCTCGACCGCAAGGCCCGCGACCTCTTCGTACAGTGGTGCGAAGCGGCCGGTTGCACAGTGACCGTCGACGGCATCGGCAATATCTTCGCCCGCCGCCCGGGCCGTAATCCCGACCTGCCCCCGGTGATGACCGGCAGCCACATCGACACCCAGCCCACCGGCGGCAAGTTCGACGGATGCTTTGGTGTGTTGGCCGGTGTGGAAGTGTTACGCACGCTCAACGATTTAAAGATCCAAACCGAGGCGCCGCTGGAAGTGGTGGTGTGGACCAACGAAGAAGGTTCGCGTTTCCCGCCTTGCATGATGGGCTCCGGGGTGTTCGCCGAGAAGTTCAGCCTGGCCGATACCTTGGCCAAGGTCGATGTAGATGGCGTCAGTGTCGGCGAGGCATTGAACGCGATTGGCTACGCGGGCACCCGTCCTGAGAGTGGGCATAAGGTCGGTGCCTATTTCGAGGCCCATATCGAACAGGGGCCGATCCTGGAGGATGAAAAGAAAACCATCGGCGTGGTGCTCGGCGCCCTGGGGCAAAAGTGGTTCGACCTGAAACTGCGTGGCGTGGAAGCCCATGCGGGGCCGACACCGATGCATCTGCGCAAGGATGCCCTGGTGGGCGCGGCGGCGGTGGTGGCAGCGGTGAATGCGGCCGCGCTGGGGCACCAGCCGCATGCATGCGGTACCGTGGGTTGCCTGCAGGCGTATCCGGGCTCGCGCAACGTGATTCCCGGTGAAGTGCGCATGACCCTCGACTTCCGTCACCTGGAACCTGCGCGGTTGGATTCGATGATTGCCCAGGTACGCCAGGTGATCGATGACACCTGTGCCAAACATGGGCTGACTTACGAGATGGAACCCACCGCCGATTTCCCGCCGCTGTACTTTGACAAAGGCTGTGTCGATGCCGTGCGCGATGCGGCCAACAGCCTGGGCCTGTCGAACATGGATATCGTCAGCGGGGCAGGGCACGACGCGATCTTCGTCGCCGAATTGGGCCCGGCGGGGATGATCTTCGTGCCGTGTGAAGGTGGCATCAGCCATAACGAAATCGAGAACGCCACGCCGGATGATTTGGCGGCGGGGTGTGCGGTGTTGTTAAGGGCGATGGTGGCGGCATCAGCAGCCATTGCCAGTGGCAAGCTGGCGGCCTGAAACGCGGTAAAAATGTGGGAGGGGGCTTGCTCCCGATAGCGGTGTGTCAGGTACATGTGTATTAACTGAACCACCGCTATCGGGAGCAAGCCCCCTCCCACATTTGAATTGCGCCGCTACAACCAGATGGCATCCCACAGTGGGTAGTCGCCAATGCGCTCGACCAACCCCGCTCGCAATGGATTGGCCACCACATACCGTGCCATTTTCACCAAGTCATCTTCCTTGCGCAGGGCACGGTCATGGAAGCTCTCCTGCCACAACCGCCCCTTACGGCCGCTTGCACCATTCACGGTGCGCGTGCTTTTCGATTTCACCTGACATATCAAATCCGCCAGCGAGCCTTTTCGCAGCTCGATGATCCAATGAAAGTGGTCGGGCATGATCACCCATGCCAGAGAGTTCGCCAGCCCTTGGTACTGGGCGATGCGAAATTGCCAGACCACCAGGCGACCGAGATAAAAGTCGCTGAAGATGGGTAGGCGTTCATAGGTGTTGGTGGTGATGAGGTAGATGCGATTCGGCTCGCTGAATCGACCGATGCGCAGGCGGTGTGAAGCCGGTAGATTTGCCATTCCCTGGCCCTCTCAGATGTGTCTAGAGAGGCTAGGTCGCAGAGCAAGAAGCTGGTGGGCAGGCTTTTGGCAGGATGTGTCTGGAAGGACGCTATCGGGAGCAAGCCCCCTCCCACATTGGCTCTGCGGTGTTTGTACTTTATGTTTCTGGCGCAGGTCCCTTGTGGGAGGGGGCTTGCTCCCGATAGCGGTGTTTCAATCACAGCATCATTGACTGACTCACCGCCATCAGGAACAGAATGATGTCAGGCCCCAGGCTGCCAGCCGCCGCCGAGTGCGGTCACAAGTCCCACACTCGCCTGCAACTGCCGCGTCTGCACTGCCTGCAATGTCCGCTGCGCCTGCAACGCCGCTGTCTGGGCGGTGACCACATCCAGGTAACTCACGGCCCCGGCCTGATAGCTGTTCATCGCCAGGGCTTGGGTATGCCGTGCCGCATCCGCCGCCGCTTGTTCATCCTGCGCTTGCTGCTGCAAATCCCTTAGCTGGCCCAGGTTATCTTCGACCTCTCTCACGGCTTTCAACACCTGACTACGGTACTGCGCCGATGCCTCTTCAAACTCGGCCCTGGCTTGGCGTTCGTTGGCACTCAACCGCCCGCCATCAAAGATTGGCAGATTCACCAGCGGCCCCAGCGCCCAATAGCGATTGCCTGCAGACAGCACGTTACCCACGCCTTGGGTTTGCCCGCCAATCAACCCAGTCAGGCTGAAATCCGGATACCACGCGGCCTTGGCCACGCCGATATTCGCGTTGGCCGCAAACACCCGTCGTTCCGCCGCGGCGATGTCCGGGCGGCGTTGCAGCAGGTGGCTCGGCAACTGCGACGGAACCCCTGGCAACGCAAGCAACTGGGGGCTGGGCGGCAATGAAAAATCGCTGGCCGCCAACCCCACCAATTCACCAATGGCATGCTCGGTCAGGTTGCGTTGCCCACGCACTTCATCGCGTTCGGCCTTGGCTTGCGCCAGTTGGTTTTGTGCGCGGGTCAGGTCCAGCTCCGAAGCAATCTGGCCTTCATAACGGTTGCGGGTCAGCTGTAGCGCCTGGCGGAAGTCCTCCAGTGAGCTGTCGAGTATCCGGCCCTGTGCATCCAACCCATTGAGCTGCACATACAAGCTCGCCAATTGATGTTGAAGGCTCAATCGCGCCACCGCCAGGTCATCCGCGGACGCTTGCGCCTGGGCATCTCCGGCAGCCACCTGGTTGCGGATTTTGCCCCACAGGTCGAGGTCATAGCTCAGGGAAAAGCCGGCGGTGTTGCTGTTGTACACCGACGGCTGCGTGCTCCCCCGCAACGGTCGCGAATCCGATTGTCGCTGGCGCAGCGGTTGTGCACTGGCGGTGATTTGCGGGAACAGGCCGGCATGCAACTGGCTGGCATACGCTTGGGACGCGTCGAAATGCGCCAGCGCTGCCGCCAGGTCGGGGTTGGCCTGGAGCAGGCGCTGTTGCAGGTTATCCAGGGTTGGGTCGTTGTAGAGCTTCCACCATTCGGGCGCCAATTGGTCGGAAGGTTGTGCGCTGTGCCACGGGCCGTCGCTGGTCTGTTCGCGGTAATGAGTCGGCAGGTCCACCCTTGGCATTGTGTAGGTGGGCGCCATCGAGCACCCCTGCAATGCCAGCAGCATCAGTGCGGCGAGGGGTTTAAGCCTTGGGCGCATGGGCACCTCCGGAGGCGTCAGCCAGTTGCACCGGGTCGCCTTCGCGCAGGGCGTCAGGCGGGTTGTCGATGATGCGGTCGGCGGGCTTCAGGCCTTGGTCGATCACCAGGCGTTCGCCCAGGTCGAGGCCGATATGAATGGCTTGCAAGTGCACATGATTGTGCTTGTCCAGCACCGCAACCTGGGTGCCCTGGGCGCGGAAGATCAAGGCGCTGGCCGGGATGCTCACGCCATGGGTATCGGCCGGGATCGGCAGGGTGGCTTCGGCGTAATCGCCGGGCAGCAGTTCGCCGTTGGGGTTGTCGGCGACGAACTGGGCAAGCAGGGTGCCGGAGCGGCGGTCGATGGCGGTGGAGTCACCGATCAGGCGCGCCTTGAAGTGCTCGCCAGGGTGTTCGGGCACGGTCAGCTCGGCTTCCAGGCCAGGATGGATCACCGCTGCATAGTTCTGCGGCACCGGCACATACAGGCGCAACTGGTGAGTGTCGGCAATGTTGAACAGCTCAGGGTCGCTGTCGGTATCGGCCTTGATCAACTGGCCGATATCGGTGTTGCGCGCAGTAATGGTGCCGGCGAATGGCGCCCGAATGGTCTTGTAGCTTTCCAGCGCCGACAGTCGCGCATAGTCGGCAGCGGCGGCCTGGGCGTTGGCCTTGGCCGCCGCGGCGTTGGAGGTTTTTTCATCGGCCTCCTGGCGCGATACCGAGTGGCTGGCCAGCAGGTTTTGCCAACGGGTCGCGCTGGTGGCGGCCAGGCGCGCATTCGCTTGTTGTTGGATCAGCCGCGCATGGGCCTGGGCCAGTTGTTGATCAAGGTCGGGGCTGTCGATTTCGGCGAGGATCTGCCCGGCCTGGACCTGGCTGCCGATGTCGACTTTCCAGTCCTTCAAGTAACCGCTGACCCGCGCATGGATCGGCGCCTTGCTCCAGGCCTCGAGGTGCGCGGGCAGGCGCAGGGTATCGCCGGCGGCGTTCTGCTTGGGTTGAAACACCATCACTTGGGGGATGGCGGCGGCCTCGGTCCAGGCGGTGACCGATTGTGCGTGCAGCGTGCGGGCGTGCAGGCCGCTGGCGACCAACAGGGCGGCCAACGTCAGGCCGCCGGCACCCATGAGCATCAGACGCTTGCGCGAGGGTTTTTGATCAGACGACATGTGCGGTTTCTCCAGCTGCAGCGCGAGTAGGGTGACGACCGTGGACCAGGCTGAAGACCACGGGAACAAACAACAGGGTGGCGAGGGTGGCGAAAATCAGGCCGCCGATCACCGCACGGCCGAGCGGGGCGTTTTGCTCCTCGGAAATCGCCAGGGGCAGCATGCCGATGATCATCGCCAGAGCGGTCATGCACACCGGGCGGAAGCGTGTGTAGCCCGCCTCAAGCGCAGCCTTCAATGCATCGCCATGTTCGGCCAGGCGTTCACGGCAGAAGCTCACCACCAGGATCGAGTTGGCGGTAGCCACGCCCATGCACAAGATGGCTCCGGTAAGGGCCGGCACCGACAAAGAGGTGCCACTGAGGAACAGCATCCACACGATGCCCGCCAGTGCAGCCGGCAAGGCCGTGATGATCACAAAGGGGTCGGCCCAGGATTGGAAATTGACCACGATCAGCAGATAGATCAGCACCACCGCGCCGAGCAAACCGAAACTCAAGCCACTGAACGCCTCATGCAGCGCATCGATCTGCCCATGCAGGCTGATCGTCGCGCCCTTGGGGCGCATGGCGGCGGTGTCATCCAGGACTTTTTGCACGTCGCGGGCGACGCCGCCGAGGTCGCGGCCTTGTACGTTGGCATACAGGTCCAGGGTCGGTTCGATGTTGTAGTGGGTGACCACCGCCGGGCTTTGCACACGGGAAATGGTGGCCACGCCGCCAAGGATCTGCGACTGGCCATCGGCGCCGGTCACCGGCAGCGCTTCCAGGGACGGCAAGCTGTCGAGGCGGTATTGCGGGGTGGCAGCGACAATGGAATAGGACACGCCATTGGCCGGGTTAAGCCAGAAGGTCGGTGCGGTTTGCGAGCTGCCTGCGAGGGAGGCGACCATGCTGTTGGTGACGTCGCGCTCGGTGATGCCCAGGCCATTGGCGCGCATGCGGTCGACATTCACCTGCAATGAGGGATAGCCAGTGGACTGCTGGATACGCAGGTCGGCGATGCCCGGCACATGTTGCAGGCGCCGCTCCAGTTCCACTGCGTAGGCGCGGTTTTCTTCATCGCTGCGCCCGGAGATTTTTACATCCAGCGGGGCCGGCGCGCCGAAGTTGAGGATCTGGCTGCTGATGTCGGCCGGCAGGAAGGCGAAGTGGCTGCCGGGGAAACTCTGCGGCAGGGCTTCACGCAGTTTTTTCACGTAGTCGGCAGTGGGCGCATGGTCTTTTTTCAGGGTGACCTGGATGTCGCCATCTTGCGGGCCAATGGTGCCGCTGCTGCTGTAGGCCATGTCGATGCCGCTGAGCGGGATGCCGATATTGTCGACGATGGTGTCCAGTTCTTCGGCGGGGATCACTTCACGGATCCGCGCTTCGATGCGGTCGAAGGCCGCGGCGCTTTCCTCGATGCGCGTGCCCAGCGGCAAACGCACGTGCAGCGCCAGGGCTCCTGCATCGGTGGCTGGGAAAAATTCCTGGCCCAGGCTTGGCAGTAGCAGGAATGACGCGAGTACACAGGCCAGAAAACCCACGATAAAGCGCTTGCGATGACCCAGGGCCAACGTCAGCAAGCCATAGTAGGTGTCGCGGATATTCGAGAAGTGGCGCTCGAAACCTTGCTGGAAATTCAACACGGCTTGCAGCGCGGCATTGCGCGGCTGCTTGTGCTGCTCACCTTCATGGTGGCTGATGAACGCATCTTCAGGATGATGCCCAACACCTGGCTCCGGTGTGTGCGGCTTGAGCAGAAACATCGCCAGTGTCGGCACCAGGGTGCGCGAGAGGATGAACGAACTGGCCATGGCGAAGATCACCGCCAGGGCCATCGGCCGGAACAGATAACCGGCGATGCCTTGCAGCAAGAACATCGGCACGAACACGATGCAGATGCACAGCAGCGAGACGAACGCAGGGCCGACGATTTGTGCGGCACCGTCGAGGATCGCAGCCTTCACCGCCTTGCCTTGTTCCAGGTGCCAGTTGATGTTTTCGATGGTCACTGTGGCGTCGTCCACCAGGATCCCCACCGCCAACGCCAGCCCGCCGAGGGTCATCACGTTGAGGGTTTGCCCGCTGACCGCCAGCAGCGCAATGGCCGACAGTACCGCCAGGGGAATCGACGCGGCAATGATCAGGGTCGAGCGCCAGCTGCCGAGGAACAGCAGAATCATCGCGCTGGTCAGCAACGCGGCGATGATGCCTTCCTGGGCCACACTGCCCACCGATTGCTTGACGAACACCGAAGCGTCACCCAGCAGTGAGGTTTTCAGTGAAGGCGGCAGGGTTTCGTTGATGCGCGGCAGCATCTGGCGGATGCCGTCGATGATCGACAGGGTGGAGATGCTGCCGTTTTTCAGCGCCGGCATCAGTACGGCGCGATGACCGTCGACGCGCACGATGTTGGTCTGTGGTGGCGAGCCGTCGCGCACGTGGGCCACTTGGCCGATGGTGATCAGCGCACCATCGACGGTCTTGATCGGCAGGTCGTTGAGCTCATCGATCGCCTTGGGGCTGTTGTTGAGCAAAATCGTGTATTCGTTGGGGCCGAGCTTGGCGGTGCCCACCGGGATGATCTGGTTCTGCAACGCCAGGGCATTGCCCACGTCCTGGGCCGATAAGCCTTTGGCGGCCAGGGCCTGCGGGTCAAGGTCGAGGGTGATCTGCCGTTGCTTGCCGCCCATCGGCGTGGGCATGGCCAGGCCGGGCAGGGCGCTCAGGGGCAGGCGGATATTGTTCTGTACCAGGTCGCGGATCCTGGCTTCGGACAGACTGGGGCTGGAGAACGCCATTTGCAGGATCGGCACCGTGGAGGCGCTGTAGTTGAGGATCAGCGGCGGGGTAATGCCCGGTGGCATCTGCTTGAGCACGGTTTGTGACACCGCCGTGACCTGGGCGTTGGCGGTGCGGATATCGACGCCGGGCTGGAAGAAGATCTTGACGATGCCCATGCCGGGCAGCGATTGCGATTCGATATGTTCGATGTCGTTGACGGTGGTACTCAAGGAGCGTTCGTAGGTGTAGATCACCCGCCCGGCCATGGCGTCCGGGGACAGGCCGTTGTATTGCCAGACCACGGCGACCACCGGGATACCGATATCGGGGAACACGTCAGTAGGCGTGCGCAGGGCAGCCATGGGCCCGATGATGCAGATGAATATGGCCAACACGATGAACGTGTACGGCTTTTGCAGTGCGGTCTTTACCAGCCCGAGCATGCGTGAATCTCCGAGAAAAGCAGGGTTGCAAACCCCGGCAGTCTTGCCCGACCCACCTAACACGCACCTTTCAGCCAGGTGAAGGAAGATTTAGTTAACGGCTGAAGATCGTTTCATATGTATTCATTTGTTCTACAAAGGCGGGCTGATCAAGCTTGTCAGCCATCGGATACCCCCTTTTTTTGATGCCTTTGGAGCCCTGCCATGTCACTTAAACCACTGTTGTTGATTCCCGCACTTGGCGTTGTATTGTTGCTCTCGGCCTGCGCCGGTCCAATCCCCAAGGCTGACCCCAGCGAAGCCTGGATCGGCTTGAAGGAAGAAGCGCCGAATGACCTGATGGCCGAACGGGTCGACGGCAAGCGCGTGGATGATGGCCGCTATTTTGAAGTGACCCCGGGGGACCATCGCCTGGATGTAACGTTATTTGAAGAGGAGCCAGGCGACGACAACCAGCAGGATTGCCAGGGCCGGATCGAGTACAAGCATTTCAAGGCAGGTGAACACTACACCCTGGTGGAGTCGAGCCTGGGCACCACAGTGCGTGCAACCCTAGAGGATGGGCACGGCAAGGAAATCGCGGCGACCCAGGACTTCAATTGCATGCCGGGTTAGGCGTGATGCGCCGTCGCCTTGGAAGGCTTGGCGGGGGCTGCGGGTTTAACCTGGGGGTGATGATGCCGGCGGGTCACGCGCATTACGCCCCACAGCATGGCGGCGGCGACCGCCAGCCAACCACAGATCAACAGGAAAATCGTCGTAGCAAGGCTCATTCGGGCCTCCTTTCGCCCCTTGGGGCACACACAGTCTTCTCAATGGACAGTCTAGCTACACGGCGGTTGCGTGCTATTGACCAATGGTCGAGTCTGTCCAACTTCTTTGCTCTATCAGCAAGGCTTTACTAGCTCAGTGGGCTATACCCACGTCGCAGAGCGCCCTATGATCGGGGCCTTCACCGGCAGTTGATCAAGAGAGTCAAAAAATTGTGTACACGGTCGAACATTAGAACCTCACTGCTGCTGGCCGTTACCCTGGGGCTCGTGGCCTGTTCCAGCCAGCCCTCGAAACTGCCTGGCCTGCCAGAGCGCGTCGAACTCAACGGCGTGCCGACCTTCCGCAGCGAGGCTTATCAGAGCGGTCCTACGGCATTGGCCAGCATGCTGTCGCAACAAGGCATTGTCATGACACCCGGGCTTTTGGATAAACCGCTGCGTCTTCCTGGCGCTGAGGCGGGTCTTGAACGCAACATGCAGGTATTGGCCCGTGAATACGGGCTGATGGTCTACCCGCTGGATGCCAAGCTGCCTGCGCTGCTTGCCCAGGTGGCGGCAGGTTACCCGGTAATGGCGCGAATCAACTCCAGCTTCTGGTCCGGGGCGCGCTATGTCGTGGTGGTGGGGTTCAACCAGCAGAAGAGTACGGTGTTGCTGCGTTCCGGGAACGAGCGCCGATTGACCATGGGGTTCAGTGACTTCGAGTCGGCGTGGAAGAGTGCGGGGCACTGGGCCATCCTGACTCAGCGGCCGAGCCAGTTGCCGGCGAATGTGGATGCGCAGCGCTGGCGTGATGCGGCGAATGCAACGGCCCAGGCGGGGCAGGAGCAAGCGGCAGCGCAGGCGCTCAAGGTCCTGGCAGAGCGCAAGTAAAAATGTGGGAGGGGGCTTGCTCCCGATAGCGGTCTATCAGGATAAGTTTTATAGCCTGGCACACTGCTATCGGGAGCAAGCCCCCTCCCACATTTGGTTTGCGGTGCTTCAGTAATGCTGGTGAGGTTAGCGGCGAACCTCTACCGCATTCCCCCGGTTCTTCAGATTCTTGTCAGCCTTGTAGCGCAACGCTACGTCCGGCACCGCGCCGCCTTTGCCGGTCTCGACCCAGCTGCGAATGCGGCTGGCGTCGGCAAAATGGGTGAACTTGCCAAAGGCATCCAGGATCACCAGCGAAACCGGGCGGTTGCCCATGCTGGTCACCAGCACCAGGCAATGCCCGGCCTGGTTGGTAAAGCCGGTCTTGGTCAGCTTGATGTCCCAGTTGGCGCGGTTGATCAGGTGGTCGGTATTGGAAAAGCCCAAGGTGTAATTGGGTTTGCGGAACGCCACAGTTTTTTCCTTGGTGGTGCTCAGTTGGCTCAGCATTGGAAATTTGCGCGCATAAGCCAGTAGCTTGCTCAGGTCGCGGGCGGTCGACACGTTATGAATCGACAGGCCAGTGGGCTCGACATAGTGGGTGCTGGTCATGCCCAGGGCCTTGGCCTTGGCGTTCATTGCCGCGATGAAGGCCGCGTAGCCACCCGGATAGTGGTGGGCCAGGCTTGCCGCAGCGCGGTTTTCCGAGGACATCAGCGCGATCAGCAGCATCTCCTTGCGTGGCATCTGGCTGCCGATCTTTACCCGCGAGAACACGCCTTTCATCTCTGGCGTGTCAGTGATGTTGATGTCGATGTACTCGTCCATGTTCTGCTTGGCTTCGAGGACGATCAGGCCGGTCATCAGCTTGCTTACCGAAGCGATGGGTACCACCACGTCGGGGTTGCTGGAATAAATGACTTTATTGGTCTGCAAGTCGACCAGCATGGCGCTGCCGGAGGCAATTTGCAGCTTGGAGGCGTCACGCGGGGCCAGGGTGGATTCGGCGGCGTGGGCGAAGGTGCCTGTGAAAGCGAAAAACAGGCTGACAATAGAGAGACGAATTTTCACGCGGATGAACTCGCTAAAAAGTAAGAAATACCGTCTGGGAACGGGTTTTATGATAAATGGCGTTACATTTTAGGAGTATGGATGAAGAACTGTCGAATGTTCTTCTAGAACCAGACGAAAGTGCTTAAAAACTAACAAAAAACAGTTTTTTCGCGGGCAATAAAAAGCCCCGCGATAAGGCAGGGCTTCTTCATTACGCCTGGTTATTAACCGTGCAGGCTTTCCGCAGCGTACAGGGTATTTTCCAGCAGGCAGGCCCGGGTCATCGGGCCGACACCGCCGGGTACCGGCGTAATCCAGCCGGCGCGGGGCAGGGCGGTTTCATACACCACGTCGCCAACCAACTTGCCGTCGTCCTGGCGGTTGATGCCCACGTCGATGACGATGGCGCCTTCCTTGATCCATTCACCTTTGACCAGCCCTGGCTTGCCGGCGGCCACTACCACCAGATCGGCACGGCCGACATGACCGGCCAGATCCTTGGTGAAACGGTGGGTAACAGTCACAGTGCAACCGGCCAGCAGCAGCTCCATGGCCATCGGGCGACCGACGATATTGGATGCGCCGACGATAACGGCATCGAGGCCGTACAGGTCGACTCCGGTGCTTTCCAGCAGGGTCATGATGCCTTTGGGTGTGCAGGGGCGCAGCAGCGGGATGCGCTGGGCCAGTCGGCCTACGTTATAAGGGTGAAAACCGTCGACGTCTTTGTCCGGGCGGATACGCTCCAGCAGCTTGGAGGCGTCCAGATGCTCGGGTAATGGCAGTTGGAGCAGGATGCCATCGATCGCCGGGTCTTCGTTGAGGCCGTCGATCAGGTCGGTAAGGGCCTGCTGGGTGGTCTCGGAAGGCAAGTCATAGGCCTTGGATATAAAGCCGACCTCTTCACAGTCTTTACGCTTGTGCGAGACATAAACCTGAGAGGCAGGATCGCTGCCGACCAGGATCACCGCGAGGCCCGGCGTGCGCAAGCCTTGCTGGCTGCGCTCGGTGACTCGTTTGGCGATCTGCTGGCGCAGGCTGGCGGCGATTGATTTGCCGTCGATAAGTTGTGCAGTCATTACGCGTGATTAACCATCGAGAGGGGGAAGAAAAGTGCGCGCATTCTCGCACGCCAAGGCGCGAGGGCAAAGGCGCTTGGTCTGCAAATTGCCCTAACCCCTTAAATAAAATCAGTTTTTTTCAAAAAAGATTTGACGGGTTTCCGGGGCATCTATACTATTCGTCGCACTTGTCGGGCACAGCCTAGCACTGGTTAAGAAGGTCGAGCAGAATAGTTGTCCTGCAAGGCTGGAAGCACTTAGTTTGTAATCCTCCAAGAGTACAGATTAATAAGGCGCCCGTAGCTCAGCTGGATAGAGCATCCGCCTTCTAAGCGGATGGTCGCAGGTTCGAGTCCTGCCGGGTGCGCCATTAGGCAGCTTTGGCACAAGTAGCGCTATATGGTGGGCGTAGCTCAGTTGGTAGAGCACGGGATTGTGACTCCCGTTGTCGAGGGTTCGATCCCCTTCGTCCACCCCATATTTTGAAAGGCGCCAGATTAATCATCTGGCGCCTTTGCTTTAAGAGCTTCAAGCGCGGATGTGGTGGAATTGGTAGACACACTGGATTTAGGTTCCAGCGCCGCGAGGCGTAAGAGTTCGAGTCTCTTCATCCGCACCAATTAAGCTTTACTTGGCTGTCAGGCCAGTAGGGCTCGACAAAGAAGAAGTGGTTTGGTTTCTTTGTTAACGCAATATGGTGGGCGTAGCTCAGTTGGTAGAGCACGGGATTGTGACTCCCGTTGTCGAGGGTTCGATCCCCTTCGTCCACCCCATATTCGAAAGGCGCCAGATTTAACAGTCTGGCGCCTTTTTTGGTTTCAGGGGTTTGAATATTCGGCGGTTGCAGATACTGGGCCGCATCGGCAGGGCATTTCATCGTATTTGTGTATCTCGATGATGCGCGCTGCTTGCCCGCTCTGTTCGCAGGACGGGTCGTCAGGGAGATGAACGGCTTCGCCTTCTATATATAAAGAGGCGGCGCAGGGCCCTGGCGCAATTGGCTGTATTTGTCACCGGGGCGAGGTACATCAGTGCCTTCGTACCGATAAATTGCCGGCGGTTTTCCGGTGTATTTTCAGTAGGGTGACTTCTTGAGTTTGACCCACTAGAATGCATGCCCTTGATTGGGGTCGGAAATGGCCGGCTAACGTCTGTGCAACGAGGAATATCCATGCAAGTTTCTGTTGAAAATACTACTGCTCTCGAGCGCCGCCTGAGCATCACCGTGCCGGCAGAGCGTATCGAGACTGCGGTCAACAAGCGTCTGCAGCAGACTGCCCAGAAGGCCAAGATCGCTGGTTTCCGTCCAGGCAAAGTGCCGATGAGCGAAATCAAGCGTCGTTTTGGTGCCGATGCGCGCCAGGAAGCTGTAGGTGACGTGATCCAGGCTTCCTTCTACGAAGCCGTTGTCGAGCAGAAGCTGAACCCGGCTGGCTCGCCTTCGATCGAGCCCAAGTCCCTGGAAGCGGGCAAGGACCTGGAATACGTTGCCGTATTCGAAGTGTTCCCAGAGTTCGAAGTGGCCGGTTTCGACGGTATCGCCATCGAGCGCCTGAGCGCCGAAGTGGCTGATTCGGACCTGGACAACATGCTGGAAATCCTGCGCAAGCAGAACACCCGTTTTGAAGTGGCCGACCGCGCTGCCCAGAACGAGGACCAGCTGAACATCGATTTCGTTGGCAAGGTTGACGGCGAAGTCTTCGCTGGCGGCTCCGCCAAGGGCACCCAGCTGGTACTGGGTTCCAACCGCATGATCCCGGGTTTCGAGGACGGCCTGGTTGGCGCCAAGGCCGGCGAAGAGCGCGTGCTGAACCTGACTTTCCCTGCTGACTACCAGAACCTGGACCTGGCCGGCAAAGCCGCCGAGTTCACCGTGACCGTCAACAGCGTTTCCGAGCCTAAGCTGCCAGAACTGAACGAAGAATTCTTCGCTCAGTTCGGTATCAAGGAAACCGGCATCGAAGGCTTCCGCACCGAAGTTCGCAAGAACATGGAGCGTGAGCTGCGCCAGGCGATCAAATCCAAGGTCAAGAACCAGGTCATGGACGGTCTGCTGGCCGCCAACCCGATCGAAGTGCCTAAGGCCCTGTTGTCCAACGAAGTGGATCGCCTGCGCGTACAAGCTGTGCAGCAGTTTGGTGGCAACATCAAGCCTGACCAACTGCCGGCCGAGCTGTTCGAAGAGCAAGCCAAGCGCCGCGTTGTGCTGGGCCTGATCGTGGCTGAAGTGGTCAAGCAGTTTGATCTCAAGCCAGACGAAGACCGTGTTCGCGAAATGATCCAGGAAATGGCTTCGGCCTACCAGGAGCCTGAGCAGGTTGTGGCGTGGTACTACAAGAATGACCAGCAGCTGAACGAGGTACGTTCGGTTGTGCTGGAAGAACAAGTTGTGGATACTGTTCTGCAGAAGGCTAAGGTGACCGATAAAGCGGTCTCTTACGAAGAAGCAGTCAAACCGGCGGAAGCAGCACAAGCCGACTGATTGTCCAACTCGTTGGAAATTCAACCATAAGCCAGCCTCGCGCTGGCTTATGCGTTTTCAAGACATGACTATTTGGGAGTAACTGCAGAGCATGTTCCGTAATTCCTATATTCAGCAGAACTCTGATATCCAGGCCGCAGGCGGCCTGGTCCCGATGGTTGTCGAGCAGTCCGCTCGTGGCGAACGCGCCTACGACATCTACTCGCGCCTGCTCAAGGAGCGAGTGATCTTTCTGGTGGGCCCGGTAGAGGACTACATGGCCAACCTGATCTGTGCGCAACTGCTGTTCCTTGAAGCGGAAAACCCGGACAAGGACATCCATCTCTACATCAACTCGCCGGGTGGTTCGGTGACCGCGGGCATGTCGATCTACGACACCATGCAGTTCATCAAGCCAAACGTATCGACCACCTGTATCGGCCAGGCCTGCAGCATGGGCGCGTTCCTGCTGACCGCAGGTGCCGAGGGCAAGCGTTACTGCCTGCCGAACTCGCGTGTGATGATTCACCAGCCACTGGGCGGTTTCCAGGGCCAGGCGTCGGATATCGAAATCCATGCCAAGGAAATCCTCTTCATCCGCGAGCGTCTCAACACGCTGATGGCCAAGCACAGCGGGCGCACCCTGGAAGAAATCGAGCGCGATACCAACCGTGACAATTTCATGAGCGCTGAAGCCGCGAAAGAATACGGGTTGATCGACGCAGTGATCGACAAGCGCCCCGCTTAATTAAGCCGCTCAAAATAGGGCTGGTCGGCATGTCCGACCACTGGCGGGCTTGAAAAAGCCCGCATAAGCCTTCATCTTGTGTTGCAAGCCTATCGGATTTGGATCGAACGAATGACTGACACCCGCAACGGCGAGGACAACGGCAAGCTGCTCTATTGCTCCTTCTGTGGCAAAAGCCAGCATGAAGTACGCAAATTGATTGCCGGCCCCTCGGTGTTTATCTGCGACGAATGCGTCGACCTGTGCAATGACATCATCCGCGAGGAGGTGCAGGAAGCCCAGGCCGAGAGCAGCGCGCATAAATTACCTTCGCCGAAAGAAATCAGCGGCATCCTTGACCAGTATGTGATTGGTCAAGAGCGTGCAAAGAAGGTTCTGGCCGTAGCGGTGTACAACCACTACAAGCGCCTGAACCAGCGTGACAAGAAAGGCGACGAAGTCGAACTCGGCAAGAGCAACATCTTGCTGATCGGTCCTACAGGCTCGGGTAAAACCCTGCTTGCAGAAACCCTCGCTCGCCTGTTGAACGTTCCGTTCACCATTGCCGACGCCACCACCCTCACCGAGGCTGGCTACGTGGGTGAAGATGTCGAGAACATCATTCAGAAACTGCTGCAGAAGTGTGACTACGACGTAGAAAAGGCCCAGATGGGTATTGTCTATATCGACGAAATCGACAAGATTTCGCGCAAGTCCGATAACCCGTCGATTACCCGGGATGTTTCCGGTGAAGGCGTGCAGCAGGCCCTGTTGAAACTGATCGAAGGCACGGTTGCTTCCGTACCGCCCCAGGGTGGCCGCAAGCACCCGCAGCAGGAATTCCTTCAGGTTGACACGCGTAACATCCTGTTCATCTGTGGCGGTGCGTTCTCTGGCCTGGAGAAGGTTATCCAGCAGCGCTCCACCCGTGGCGGCATTGGTTTCGGCGCGGAAGTGCGCAGCAAGGAAGAAGGCAAGAAGGTGGGCGAGTCCCTGCGTGAAGTCGAACCTGACGATCTGGTCAAGTTCGGTCTGATCCCGGAATTCGTTGGCCGTCTGCCGGTCCTGGCCACGTTGGACGAGCTGGATGAGGCTGCTCTGATTCAGATCCTCACCGAGCCGAAAAACGCATTGACCAAGCAATACGCCAAGCTGTTCGAGATGGAAGGTGTAGACCTCGAGTTCCGTACCGACGCACTCAAATCGGTGGCCAAACGGGCACTGGAGCGCAAGACCGGTGCACGTGGCCTGCGTTCGATTCTCGAAGGCGTGCTGCTCGACACCATGTACGAAATCCCCTCGCAGTCCGAGGTGAGTAAAGTGGTGATCGACGAAAGCGTTATAGAAGGCAAGTCCAAGCCACTGTATATCTACGAAAACAGTGAGCCGGCTGCCAAGGCTGCGCCAGACGCGTAAGCGTCCAGCGGTACAAGCAAGGGGCCTTCAGGGGCCCCTTGTTTTTTTGGGGTGGTTTCTCAAGGCAGTGGTTAAATTCGCGGTTATTCATGCGTTTAACTGCTGGCATTGAGCTTGTTTTTTTTGCATCGAACCCCCATCTTGGTTTCAAGCTTACTTTTCAACTGTCATAGAGGCGAAATCATGAAGACAACCATCGAATTGCCTCTCCTGCCGTTGCGTGATGTCGTCGTCTATCCGCACATGGTTATCCCGCTGTTCGTGGGGCGCGAGAAGTCTATCGAAGCCCTCGAGGCCGCGATGACGGGCGACAAGCAAATCCTGCTGTTGGCCCAGAAGAATCCAGCTGATGATGATCCAGGCGAAGACGCCCTGTATCGCGTCGGCACCGTTGCGACTGTATTGCAATTGCTCAAGTTGCCCGATGGTACCGTCAAGGTACTGGTAGAAGGCGAGCAGCGCGGCGCGGTAGAGCGTTTCATGGAGGTGGACGGCCACCTGCGCGCCGAAGTGGCGCTGATTGAAGAAGTCGAGGCCCCGGAGCGTGAGTCCGAGGTATTTGTACGCAGCCTGCTCTCGCAGTTCGAGCAGTATGTGCAGTTGGGCAAGAAAGTCCCGGCTGAAGTCCTGTCTTCCCTCAACAGCATTGATGAGCCAAGCCGTCTGGTCGACACCATGGCGGCGCACATGGCGCTGAAAATCGAGCAGAAGCAAGACATCCTCGAAATCATCGACCTGCCGGCACGTGTCGAACATGTGCTGGCGCTGCTCGATGGCGAAATCGACCTGTTGCAGGTCGAGAAGCGCATCCGCGGCCGCGTGAAGAAACAAATGGAGCGCAGCCAGCGCGAGTACTACCTGAATGAGCAGATGAAGGCCATTCAGAAAGAGCTCGGTGACGGTGAGGAAGGCCACAACGAAATCGAAGAGCTGAAAAAGCGTATCGACGCCGCTGGCCTGCCGAAAGACGCCTTGACCAAGGCCACCGCTGAGCTGAACAAGCTCAAGCAGATGTCGCCGATGTCGGCCGAAGCCACCGTGGTGCGCTCCTATATCGATTGGCTGGTACAGGTGCCGTGGAAGGCCCAGACCAAGGTGCGCCTGGACCTGGCCCGTGCCGAAGAGATCCTAGATGCCGACCACTACGGCCTTGAAGAGGTCAAGGAACGCATCCTCGAGTACCTCGCCGTACAAAAGCGCGTGAAGAAAATCCGCGGCCCGGTGTTGTGCCTGGTCGGCCCTCCAGGTGTAGGTAAAACCTCCCTGGCGGAGTCGATTGCCAGCGCCACCAACCGCAAGTTTGTGCGCATGGCCCTGGGCGGCGTGCGTGACGAGGCGGAAATCCGTGGTCATCGCCGTACCTACATCGGTTCGATGCCAGGAAGATTGATTCAAAAGATGACAAAAGTGGGTGTGCGCAACCCGCTGTTCCTGCTCGATGAAATCGACAAAATGGGCAGCGACATGCGTGGCGATCCTGCGTCGGCGCTGCTTGAAGTCCTCGATCCAGAGCAGAATCACAATTTCAACGACCATTACCTGGAAGTCGACTACGACCTGTCCGACGTAATGTTCCTGTGCACCTCCAACTCCATGAACATTCCGCCAGCGTTGCTGGACCGGATGGAGGTGATTCGTCTGCCGGGCTACACCGAAGACGAGAAGATCAACATCGCGGTCAAATACCTCGCGCCCAAGCAGATTTCAGCCAACGGCCTGAAGAAGGGCGAGATCGAATTTGACGTCGAGGCGATCCGCGACATCGTGCGTTACTACACCCGCGAGGCCGGCGTGCGGGGCCTCGAACGCCAGATCGCGAAGATCTGCCGCAAGGCGGTCAAGGAACACGCCCTGGAAAAACGCTTCTCCGTGAAGGTGGTGGCTGACTCCCTGGAACACTTCCTGGGTGTGAAGAAATTCCGCTACGGCTTGGCCGAGCAGCAGGATCAGGTGGGGCAGGTGACTGGCCTGGCGTGGACCCAGGTGGGTGGCGAATTGCTGACCATCGAAGCCGCGGTAATTCCGGGCAAAGGCCAATTGATCAAGACCGGCTCCCTGGGTGATGTGATGGTCGAATCCATTACGGCCGCGCAGACCGTGGTGCGCAGCCGCGCCCGCAGCCTGGGCATCCCCCTGGACTTCCACGAGAAGCACGACACCCATATCCACATGCCGGAAGGGGCGACCCCGAAGGACGGCCCCAGCGCTGGCGTAGGCATGTGCACGGCCCTGGTGTCGGCATTGACCGGGATTCCTGTGCGCGCCGATGTGGCAATGACCGGGGAAATTACCCTGCGTGGCCAAGTATTGGCTATCGGTGGTCTGAAAGAGAAATTGCTTGCTGCACACCGGGGTGGAATCAAGACGGTGATCATTCCTGAAGAGAATGTTCGCGATTTGAAGGAAATTCCTGACAACATCAAGCAGGATCTTCAGATTAAACCGGTTAAATGGATTGACGAGGTCCTGCAAATTGCGCTGCAATACGCGCCGGAGCCCTTGCCGGATGTGGCTCCGGAGATAGTCGCGAAGGACGAAAAACGCGAGTCCGATTCCAAGGAAAGAATTAGCACGCATTAATGTGTTAAAGCCTGGGGGCTTCCTTGACAGCTTTTTAGAGCCCTTGTTATAAAGCGGCTCTTAAGTGTCTGTAGGCCATTCAGCACTGGTTTTTGCTTTTACCAAAAAACTTAGAATCATACTCAATAGATATATAAGGGGACTTAGAGTGAACAAGTCGGAACTGATTGATGCTATCGCCGCATCCGCTGATATCCCGAAAGCTGCTGCTGGCCGTGCGCTGGACGCAGTAATCGAATCCGTCACTGGCGCTCTGAAGGCCGGCGACTCCGTGGTACTGGTAGGCTTCGGTACTTTCTCTGTGACCGATCGCCCAGCTCGCACTGGCCGTAACCCACAGACCGGTAAAGCACTGCAAATCGCTGCTGCCAAGAAACCAGGTTTCAAAGCCGGTAAAGCCCTGAAAGAAGCAGTTAACTAAGCTTCGTTCTTGCCTTACCTACCCGGGTTAGACGCAGGTCTGGCCTGGCAGCGGAGCGGCAGCTGACCCACATATCCATTGGGTCGCCATGCCGGGGGTGTGGGTTCTAACCCCCGTCCGCTCCGCCAGTTACGAGAAGGCGCATCCTCGGATGCGCCTTTCTTCTATCCGGACTCTACCCACGCTCCACGGTTGCCTAAATTTGAAGTTCAACCGTTTCTGGGGGACGCATGCTGCAAAATATCAGGGACAATTCACAAGGCTGGATTGCCAAGACCATTATCGGGATCATCGTCGCATTGATGGCGTTCACCGGTATCGAGGCTATTTTCCAGGCTTCGGGTAACAACAAGCAGGACGTGGCCAAGGTCAACGGTGAGGAAATCACCCAGACCGAATTGAGCCAGGCCGTCGACATGCAACGGCGCCAGCTGATGCAACAGCTGGGCAAGGATTTCGACGCTTCCCTGCTGGACGAAAAACTGCTGCGCGACGCGGCCCTCAAGGGCCTGATCGATCGCAAGCTGCTGCTGCAAGGCGCTGCTGATTCCAAGTTCGGCTTCTCGGAAGCGGCACTGGACCAGGTGATCCTGCAGACGCCGGAATTCCAGGTGGACGGCAAGTTCAGCGCCGAACGCTTTGACCAGGTGATCCGTCAGCTGGGCTACAGCCGTATGCAATTCCGTCAGATGCTGACCCAGGAAATGCTGATCGGCCAGGTTCGCGCAGGTATCGCCGGCAGCGGTTTCGTGACCGACGCCGAGGTGCTGGCATTCGCCCGTCTGGAAAAGCAGACCCGCGATTTCGCCACCGTCAATATCAAGGCTGACCCTGCGGCGGTGAAACTCACCGATGACGAGGTCAAGGCTTACTACGACCAGCACGCCAAGGAGTTCATGACACCGGACCAGGTGGTCATCGACTATCTGGAGCTGAAGAAGTCGTCGTTCTTCGACCAGGTCACCGTCAAGGACGATGAATTGCAGGCTGCCTACGAGAAGGAAACCGCCAACCTCGCTGAACAGCGTCGTGCCGCGCACATCCTGATTGAAGTCAACGACAAGGTCACCGAGGCGCAAGCCAAGGCCAAGATCGAAGAGATCCAGGCGCGCCTGGCCAAGGGTGAGAAGTTCGAAGCCCTGGCCAAGGAGTTCTCCCAGGATCCAGGTTCGGCCAACAATGGCGGCGACCTGGGCTTTGCCGGTCCGGGCGTCTACGATCCGGACTTCGAAACCGCCTTGTACGGCTTGAAGCAAGACCAGGTATCGGCGCCGGTGCGCAGTGCCTTCGGTTGGCACTTGATCAAGTTGCTGGGAGTTGAAGCACCTGAGGTGCCATCGTTCGCCAGCCTGAAAGACAAGCTGACCCGCGAGCTCAAGACCCAGCAGGTAGAACAGCGGTTTGTCGAAGCGACCAAGCAATTGGAAGATGCGGCATTTGAAGCGTCCGACCTGGCCCAGCCGGCATCTGACCTGAAACTGACCGTCCATACCTCCGCGCCGTTTGGCCGCGAAGGTGGCGAAGGCGTCGCGGCCAACCGTGCCGTGGTCACCGCCGCGTTCAGCCCGGAAGTGCTGGATGAAGGTGCCAACAGCAGCGCCATCGAACTGGACCCGGAAACCATCATCGTGCTGCGTGCCAAGGAGCATCTCAAGCCGGCCCAACTGCCGCTCGAGAAGGTCGAGGCCGCCATTCGCACACAGATGACCAAGGAGCGCGCGAGCGCTGCTGCCAAGGCCCATGCCGACGAGTTGATCGCCAGCCTGCGCGATGGCAAGACCGCGTTGGACCAGCCGATTGACGGCCAAGCCTGGAAGGTCACCGAAGCGGCGACCCGTGGTCAGGAATCCATCGACCCGGCCGTGCTGCAAGCCCTGTTCCGCATGCCCAAGCCTGCGGCCAAGGACAAGCCGACCTTCGCCACCGTGACCCTGCGCGATGGCAGCCTGGTGATCGTGCGCTTGAACGGTGTCAACGAAGCGGCAGCGCCTACGGACGAAGAAAAGGCGCAATACCGTCGCTTCCTCGCTTCCCGTATCGGCCAGCAGGACTTCGCGGCGTACCGCAAGCAGCTGGAAACCCAGGCAGACATCAAGAAGTATTGATGCCGGCCTGAATAAAAAGACCCCGTCCTGAAAAGGCCGGGGTTTTTTTTTGCCCTCGATAAAGCGCTGCTGAATTCGCCTTAAGTAGGCTTGCCGGCAAACTTGAGCTTGCCCCAGGTCAGGCCGATCACCGCCGCCAGGGTTGAAGCGGCCAATACACTCAGTTTGGCAGCCGACAGCAGGGCCGGGTCGGAGAAGGCCAGGGAAGAGATAAAGATCGACATGGTGAAACCGATCCCCGCCAACAGGCCTACCAGGCCCACCCCGGTCCAGGTCACACCATCGGGCAGCTTGCAGATATTGAGCTTGACCAGGGCCAGGCTCGCCAGCATCACGCCCAACGGCTTGCCGAGCACCAGGGCGAAGATGACACCCATGAACACACCGTGGGCCAGCGAGTCATCCAGGTTGAAACCGTCCAGGCTCACTCCGGCATTGGCCAGCGCGAACAGCGGCATCACGCCGAATGCTACCCATGGGTGCAGTGCCGATTGCACCCGTTGTACCGGCGTTAATATTTCCCGTTGGGCTTCGCGCAGTTGCTTGAGGGGCTGGGCAACCTGCTGTGCGCCTTGCGCCGGTTGCGAGAAGCGTTCCATCAGTTCGTTGAACGTGCGTTCGATGGTCTCCAGCGGACGTTCAGTGGTGGGCTTGGAATTGACCGGCGTCATCAAGCCAAGGATGACCCCGGCGAGGGTAGGGTGCACGCCGGTCTTGAGCAGGCCAAACCAGACAATCGCGCCTGGCAGCAGATAGATCGCGGCCTTGCCGATGCCCATGCGCTGAAACACCAGCACCAGGGCCAGCCCGCCTGCAGCAATCACCAAACCCATGTAGTCGAGGCTGGCGGTGAAGAAGATCGCGATGATCAGGATCGCCACGATGTCATCGATGATCGCCAGGGCCAGCAGCAGAATACGCACGCCACTGGGAATCGATTTGCCCAGCAACGCCAGCACGCCCACGGCAAAGGCGATGTCGGTCGCGGTGGGCACGGCCCAGCCACTCGCGGCGGCAGTGCCGTGGTTGAGCAGGGTGTAGATGAGCGCTGGCATCAGCACGCCGCCCAACGCCGCGCCCAGCGGCAGCGTGGCGAGCTTGAGGTTGGCGAGGGCACCGTCCTTGATTTCCTGGCGGATCTCGGCACCGACCACCAGGAAGAAGATGGTCATCAGCCCATCATTGACCAGAAAGTGCAGGGAGCGTGAGACGCTGTAGTCGCCCAGCCCCAGGGTGATGGGCGTGTTCCAGAAGTGCTCGTAGGTCGCCGCGGCGGGGCTGTTGGCCCAGATCAGCGCCGCAATGGCCGCCAGCAGCAGGACGATACCGCTGACGGCTTCGATACGGGAAAAGCGCTCAAGGGCAGACAGCGCGCCCTCAGCCAGACGTTGAGGGCGAGGGATCGCAGGGTGTTTATCAGGCACGACAAATCTCCATTGGCGGCCCGACCAATGCTTGGCTTTTAACCTGCGCCGTACTTTATGCAGCGACGCACCCAGGGGGATGATAGGAAGCTGATGAATAAGTTGTAAACAAACTTGTCATGGTGCGTGCTTTGTCTTACCCAGGATTGCGCCCACCGCCAGGGCCATCAGGCCTAAAACTGCCCATGGGAATACCTCGACACCGAAGCTTTGCAGCAACAAACCACCTGCCAATCCTCCCCCGGCAATGCCCAGGTTCCACACTGTGACCAGCATTGATTGCGCGGCATCGGCCGAGTGGCCCGCCGCCCTGGCCAGGGCGGTCTGCAACAGGGCCGCGAGGCCACCGAACGCCAGGCCCCACAACGCCACGCTGATGTAGAGGCTGATTGGCGAGCTGATCCAGAGGCCAAGCAGCAAGGCGGCCACGGCGAACATCGCACAACTGATGAGGGTCAGTAGCCGTAGATGCCGGTCAATCCAGATGCCTACCAGCCAGATGCTCAACAAGGCCATCAAGCCGAACACGAGCAATACCCTGTCGATGTCGCCGCCAATCCCGGCCGGCACCAGGAGCGGCGCGATGTAGGTGTAGAGGATGTTGTGGGCCAACACGTAGGTAAGGGTCACCCACAGCACCGGACGTATGCCCGGTAAGGTCAGTACCTTATGCAAGCCCAGGCGCTTGCTTGCCGGTTCACCGGCGAAGTCCGGCAGTTGCCAGCGCGCCCATACCAGCAGTAACAGGGTCAGGCCGGTCATGATGGCGAAACTGGTGCGCCAACCCACCAGCGTACCCAGCAACGTGCCGGCAGGTACGCCGAGGGACAAGGCCAGCGGCGCGCCCAGCATGGCCACGGCAATCGCCCGGCCCTGCAGGTGCGGCGCAACCATGCGGCTGGCGTAACCCGCCAGCAGTGCCCACAGCAGCCCAGCGAACACACCCGCGAAAAAGCGTGCGATCAAGGTCAGGCCGTAGTGGCTGGAAAACGCGGTAACACTGTTGACCAAGGCAAAGCCGCCAATGGCAATCAATAGCAGGGGACGTCTGCGCCAGCCCCGGGTCAGCAGCGTCAGGGGGATGGCCGCAAGTAACGAGCCGAGGGCGTAGAGCGTCACCAACTGCCCGACCAGGGCCTGGGACACGCCCAGCCCTGCACTCATTTGCGGCAGCAATCCGGCGGGCATCGCTTCGGTAAGAATGGTGATAAAGCCAGCCGAGGCCAGGTCCAGCAAGCCTGCCAGGGGTAGGGCCTCATGCTGGGGGGCAGTACCGGCCAATAAAGGGCTGTCGTTCATGGGGTTCTCCTTGAAGGGGCAAGGAGACAGGGTAGGGGGCTGCGGCGTGCGGAAAAACAGGCTAAGGTTCCGAACTTATCGGACGTTGTTGTCCTTAATCAGCCAAGGCATCACCATGGACAACCTCGGCAGTCTCTCGGTATTCGTACAGGTCGCGGACACATGCAGCTTTACCGCGGCGGGTCGGATATTGGGTGTGTCATCTTCGGCGGTAGGCAAAAGTATCGCGCGGATGGAAGAGCGCCTGGGCGTCAGGCTGTTTCATCGCAGCACCCGCAGTATCACCCTGACCAGTGAGGGCGCGCTGTTCCTGGAGCGCTCGCGACGCATCCTGGCGGAAGTGGAGGCGGCCGAACAGGAATTGACCCAGGCCAGCGCCACGCCTCGGGGTAAGTTGCGTATCAGCGTGCCCCAGGTGCGTGGTTTGTTGATGCCGGTGATCAGCGACTTTATGCGTGCCTACCCGGAAATCGAGTTGGACGTGGATTTTTCCGACCGCATGGTGGACGTGATCGAAGAGGGCTTCGATGCGGTGATTCGCACCGGCAAACCGGAAGATTCGCGGTTGATGGCGCGCCATCTGGGGCACTACCAATTGGTTCTCGTCGGCACACCCGGCTACTTTGAGCAGCACGGCATTCCAAGTCAGCCGCAACACCTGGATCACCACGCCTGCCTGCGGCATAAATTCTGCGCCACCGGCAAGCTGGAGCCCTGGCCCCTGCGTCAGGTTCCGGGCTCAACGGAGCCGAGCCTGCGCACGCCATTGGTCAGTACCACCATCGAGTCGCTCTATCATGTGGTGCAGGAAGGTCTCGGTATTGCATGCCTGCCGGACTACATGGTCAACCAGGCGGTAAGCAAGGGGCAATTACAGCGAGTGCTGGACGAGCATCTCGAGCACCGCGGCAGTTTCTGGTTGTTGTGGCCGGCCAGTCGCCATGCCTCGGCCAAACTGCGGGTATTCATCGACCATATGTGTGCCGGGCTTTTTCCTACCGACGCGGTTCCCTGAGCCGGTGACGTTTTACCGACAGGAATGCGCGCCTCCAAGGCTCGTTCTGTTGCACAATACCGTCCGGACCGTTTTCCTCAGGATTTTCAATGTCGACATCATTTCACTTGCGCAGCCTCGGGTTGGCGCTGGTGCTGGCGGGCGCAGCGGGTTGCTCGTCACCCAAGACCGCTATCTATGAACACGAGAATTTCGATGACTCCGGTACGTTTTCCCGTGACTACCCGGTCAGCGACGTGGCCGCCTGTGAAGCGGCGCGCCGTGCGTTGCTGAGCCAGGGTTACATCATCACCAGCAGCGATCCGAAACTGGTGGCCGGCAACAAGAGTTTCCAGCAGACCGGCGAGACCCACCTGCAGATCAGCTTCAATGTGGTGTGTGCCGCAGATGGCAAGGGCAGCCATCACTCGACGATGTTTGCCAATGCCTTGCAGGATCGCTATGCGTTGAAGAAGGTCAACAACTCCGCCAGCCTGGGCGTGGGTGTACTGGGTTCGGTGTCGATGCCGATTGGCTCCACCGATGACTCGATGGTGAAGGTGGCGAGTGAGACCGTCTCGGCGCCGAAGTTCTACGAACGGTACTTCGCCCTGGTGGATGTGTTCCTGCCCCAGGAGGTGAAGCAGGCCGAGCATATTCCCGAAAAGCCCAAGGCTGACCTGGGCATGCCCGAACCCAAGGCCGCTCCGGTAGCCGAGAAGGTCGAGGCGCCGCAGGACACACCGCAGCCTGCCGCCGCGCAACCTCTTGCGCCGCCACCTGAGGCCGCGCCGATCGCGCCGATCCCAGAGCCGGCGCCGGAACCTGCGCCGGCTCCGACACCGGTAACCGAGCCTGCGCCGGCGCCGAGCAACCCCAGCCTGCCGGCACCGACAGAGGCGATTCCGCCCCTGCCAGCGCCTGCGCAGTGACTCAGACGGCTACGGGATCCACCTTGTCGACGTTGATCCCGTAGCGGCTGATGGCCAGGGCGATTTTGTCCCGGCCAATCACACCGTCATCCGCCAGTGCTTTCAAGGACGCCAGAACAATGAAGTGGCGGTCGACCTCGAAAAACTCGCGCAATGTTTCGCGGGTATCCGACTGCCCGAACCCGTCGGTGCCCAGTGCGACGAAACGGCGACCGTGCACGAAAGGGCGAATCTGGTCGGCGAATAACTTCATGTAGTCGGTCGCTACCACCACTGCTCCGGTTTTTCCGGCGAGGCAGCTTTCGACATAGCTCTGGCGCGGCTCGCTTTGCGGGTGCAGCAGGTTCCAGCGCTCGGCGGCGTGTCCGTCACGGCGCAGCTCGGTCAGGCTGGTGACGCTCCAGACATCGCTGTGCACGGCGAAATCCTTGGCGAGCAGCTCGGCTGCGGCGATCACTTCGCGCAAGATCGAGCCGCTGCCCATCAGCTGCACCTGCGCTTGCGGGTGGGTGCTCAGCGGATACATGCCCTTGAGGATTCCTTCTTCAACGCCGTCGGGCATCGCTGGGTGCGGGTAATTTTCGTTGAGCAGGGTGATGTAGTAATAGATGTCCTCTTGCTCGACATACATGCGCCGCATGCCCTCGCGAATAATCACCGCCAGCTCGTAGGCAAACGTTGGGTCATAGGCCACGCAGCACGGAATCACCGACGCCAGGATATGACTGTGCCCGTCGTCGTGCTGCAAGCCTTCGCCCATCAGCGTGGTGCGCCCGGCCGTGGCACCCAGCAGGAAGCCGCGCGCACGTGCATCACCCGCGGCCCAGGCCAGGTCGCCAACGCGCTGGAAGCCGAACATCGAATAGAAAATGTAGAACGGCACAGTCATCAGGCCATGATTGCTGTAGGACGTACTCGCCGCGATCCACGAAGAAATGGCGCCGGATTCATTCAGCCCTTCCTGCATGATCTGTCCATCCTTGCTCTCCTTGTAGTAGCTCAATTGCCCAGCGTCCTGTGGGGTATAGAGCTGCCCGACGGCGGAGTGGATGCCGATCTGGCGAAACAGGCTTTCCATGCCGAAGGTACGCGACTCATCCGGCACGATGGGCACGATCAGCTTGCCCAGGTGCGGGTCCTTGAGCAGGGTGCCGAGGATGCGCACAAAGGCCATGGTGGTGGAGATGGCGCGTTCGCCGGTGTCTTTGAGTTGGGTGGCAAACGCGCTCAGTTCGGGGATCTGCAGGGGGGCGGCAGCCGTGTGGCGCGCCGGTACATAGCCGCCCAGGGCTTGGCGTCTTGCGGCGAAGTAGCGAGCTTCTTCGCTGTCGGCGGCGGGTTTGAGGTAAGGGATTTCGTCGAGCCGGTCATCGGCGACTTCCAGGCCGAAGCGGTCGCGAAAGGCTTTTACCGCCTCGGCGCCCATCTTCTTCAGCTGATGGTTGATGTTCTGGCCTTCGCCGGCTTCACCCATGCCAAAACCCTTCACGGTCTTGGCCAGAATCACCGTGGGCTGGCCCTTGTGGCGCACGGCGGCGGCGTAGGCGTTGTAGACCTTGTCCGGGTCATGCCCGCCCCGTGAGAGTTTCCAGATATCGTCGTCGGACATGTCCGCAACCAGCGCCAGCAACTCCGGGTATTTGCCAAAGAAGTGTTCACGCACATAAGCGCCATTCTGGGATTTGTAGTTCTGATAGTCGCCGTCCACGCACTCCATCATGCGTTGGCGCAGCAGGCCGCTTTGGTCCTTTTCCAGCAGTGCGTCCCAACCGCCGCCCCAGATCACCTTGATCACATTCCAACCGGCGGCGCGATACAGGCTCTCGAACTCTTGAATCACCTTGGCATTGCCGCGCACCGGGCCGTCCAAGCGTTGCAGGTTGCAGTTGACCACGAAGATCAGGTTGTCGAGTTTTTCGCGGCCTGCCAGGGAGATGGCGGCCAGGGATTCCGGCTGGTCCATTTCGCCATCGCCGAGGAATGCCCAGACCTTGCGGCCCTGGTGTTGCTTGAGGGCGCGAAACTCCAGGTAACGCATGAACCGCGCCTGGTAGGCGGCGGTAATCGGCCCAAGGCCCATGGACACGGTGGGAAATTGCCAGAAATCGGGCATCAGCCGTGGGTGAGGGTAGGAAGACAGTCCCTCGCCGCCGGCCTCGCGGCGGAAGTTGTCGAGCTGGGCTTCGCTGATGCGGCCTTCCAGGTAGGCGCGGCCGTAGATGCCTGGGGAGGAGTGGCCCTGGATGTACACCAGGTCGCCGTCGAACGTGTCGGTTCGGCCACGGAAAAAATGATCGAAGCCGACGTCATACAACACCGCCGCTGATGCATAGGTGGCGATATGCCCACCCACACCTGAGTGTTTGCCTGCGCGCAAGACCATGGCCATGGCGTTCCAGCGGATAAACGCATTGGTGCGACGCTCGATATCCAGGTTGCCGGGGTAGGGCAGTTGGCGTTCGACCGGGATGCTGTTGACGTAGGGAGTGGTGACCCGCCCGTAGAAGTCGCCATGGCGCGCAACGTCGAAATCCAGCAACTGATCGATCAGGTAATGGGCGCGGGGGCGGCCTTCGGTGGATAGCACCGATTCGATGGACTCCAGCCATTCGCGGGTTTCCTGTGGATCATCGTCGAGTCTTGCTGTGTTATTCGAGGTCATGTGAGGCTCCAGGGTAGGCAGATTCAAGCGGTGAGCTCCTTGTGGGAGTGACGCCAATGTAGTTGCAATTGCAACTACATGACGGAATCTAGCGCGGGATGAGCTACTATTGCAACCTTCTTGAAATCCCCCGGATGGTGTTGCATGTCGTCGAAAGAACCGGATGTCTGGTTCCGTTTTGTCAGGGCCCACAGGACGGTCATCCGTGAAATCGAGCGGCGGCTGGCCGCGGTCGATCTGCCGCCGTATGCCTGGTACGACGCCTTGTGGGGCCTGGAGAGCGGGCCCGACGGTACCCGTCGCATGCACGAATTGGCCGATGTGCTGGCCATCGAGCGCTACAACCTCACGCGTCTGGTAGACCGCCTGGAAAAGGACGGCCTGGTGGTGCGCTCGCGTTCCGACGGCGACGGTCGTGCGGCGTTTGCCTCGATCACGGACGCCGGCCGGGTGTTGCGCAAAAAAATGTGGAAGATCTACGAAAGCACCGTGGACGAGCTGTTCCTGTCGCAGATCGAACCCGGGCAGCGCCAGGCGTTTGCCGATGCCCTGGAGCGCACCGCCGGGCTTGCGATGGCGGCGGGCGTGCCGACCCGCAGCCGCGGCAAGCGCTGAGCAACAATGAAAAGCCAATGCAAGCCCGAACATTCCAGCTCATCCAAGTGGGTAGCGGGCCATTGCCTTCTTCACGTCTAGTGCATCGATCCGTCCTTGTTCCGCCAACGCCTTGAGCGCCGATACCACCACCCAATACCGGCTCGGCGCCGTCGCCTGCACCGATCCCGCGCCCAACGCTATAAACCGCGTATCCACGTGCGCCCTCAACTGATCGACAATCGCCTGCGGATAGCCGGTCACTGCAATCACCGGCGCTGTATTTCCCGCCAGGCACTCACGCAGATGGCAACTGCGCCTGGGGGCCAGGGGGTGCAAGCGATTCCAGCGCTCGGCCGCCGCCGCCTCACGGGCCAGCCGTGTGTAGCTGGGGCAGCTCCATACCTGCGCCGTGATATTCCAGTCCTGTGCCAGCAACCGAGCGGCGAGCATGACTTCTTCAAGCGCCCGGCCAGCGCCGAGCAGGCGCACATCTCCCACTTGGCCACGTTGGATCGGATACATGCCTTTGTGGGCGTCTGCACGGTCCTGACTATCCAGCGTGGTGCTAGCGTCCTGATCATGCAGCGCCAGGTAATAAAAGCCCGGCTGCCCGTCGACGTACAGCGTGCGCAGCCCCGCCAGCACAATCGCCCGGGCTTCGTCACCCGAGGCGGGATCGTAGGGTGTGCAGCGTGGATGGGTCGCCAGCCACAACGGCAGCGACGGGTGCGCGCCCTTGGGCCATGGGGAGGGCTGGTTTTCGATGTCATTGCACAAGATGCCGCGCTGGGCGGTCTGGTCCGACAGTGCACACAGCTGTGCCGACGATGTCGCGCTGTGCAGGTAGAGCAAAGGTTTTTCGCCGCGATTGCGTGCAAACCAAGTGGGCCAGTTGCCCACGCGGCGGCTGCGTGACTGGCCGCGGATCACCCAGGCTTCTCGGCTGGATTCCAGGGTATTGGCCATGGTCATGACCGTATACAACGGCGAGCTGCCCGGGCTGGCGGCGGTGTCGAGTGCGTCGATGCAGCGCAGCGCAGAATGCGCGGTGGAAGCAGGCATGGGGCGAAGCTCCTTTCAACGGATGCTCGTACCCTAATGGAAATGTGGTTGCATTTGCAATGATTGCAATTGCACTTGAAAAGCCTCGCGGTTAAATCATCCCGACCCTGGCGCGTTTAACCTTGAAATGCCGGAATGTCATCACGTCGACATTTTTTCGTCATGACGGCACTTTAGGCTGGGTTCGCTGGTCATTTATCTGCAATCGATTTCAATTCAAGAAGGAGTTCACCATGGACGAATACCAGGAAGAATTGCTGGAGTACCAGGCATTCGAGCTGGATCCCCTGGATCCCGCCGACGATGCCACCGAGCTGTAAAACCGACTTCAGGTGGAATGCCGCTGACTGCGGCGAAATTCCCCTGGGGTCTGGTTGTTCCAGCGCCTGAAGGCCCGCTGGAAGGCTTGGGCCGAAGCAAAACCGAGCAAGTAGGCGATTTCGCCGAATGCCAGCTCCGTGTCGCGAATGTAGGTCATGGCCAGGTCGCGGCGGGTGTCGTTGAGAATGGCGCGAAATTGCGTGCCTTCCTCGGCCAGTTTGCGCCGCAGCGTCCAGGTCGGCAGCTTCAAGCGTGCCGCCACCTCTTCCAGGTCGGGCTCCCGGCCCCCATTGAGCATCGGCCCGAGCAACTGGGTAATGCGTTCGCGCAGGCTGCGGGTGCGGGTCAACTGCTCCAACTCTCTCTCACACAACTGCAACAACAGGTGCCAGGTGCTGGGGCAATGCTGTGGGTTGCGCAGGGCCAGGGTCGGTTGGCTGAGGCGCAGTTGATTGGCGTCGGCGCCGAAGTGCACCAGGCCGTCTCCCAGCACGCTGTATTGTTCGTGGTAGTCCGGCGCTTGGAATTCGATTTCGATCCGTTGCGCCTGCACCGGCTGCTGCGCCAGGCCAGACAGTTGCTGCAGCCAACCGGCGATGATCGAATCGACGACAAAGCGGTTATAGGCGTTGTAGGGACTGATGGAATAGAACCGCAGCCAAGCGCCCTTGGCATCCTCGTGAAAACTCGATTGCCCGCGATAATTGGAGCCGTACAGCGCTTCAAAGCGTGTCAGTGCGCGCGCTGCTTCGCGCACATTGGGTGCCTGGGCGGCGGTGACGCCGGCAAGGCCAGCCTGGCTCAAGCGACTGAGCTGGCCCATGCGCAGGCCCAGGCCCGGGTCGCCGGTCAGTTGGATGGCCGCGTGACCCAGGCGCATATAGCGCGGGATTGATAAGCGTGCGCCGGCCTCGGCCAGGCGCGCCGGATCGAGGCCGTATTGCAGCAGCAGCGGTTGCGGGTCCAGGCCGTGGCTGTGGATGGCGTCGGCCAGGGTGTGCACGAAGCCCACCGACAGATCCCCCAGGCGCACCGGCTTCAAGGGCTACAACCAGATGTTCAGCAGGCGCGCACCGCGGGCATCGCTGTCGGCGAACACTTGCCCGTTGCTGCTGAGAAAGCTCTGGCCGGCGCTGCCCAGGTCCCAGAACTGCCCACGTAAAAATACGCTCATGCCCGCCGTGGCTTGGCTGACGGGTTGCTGGCTGATCAGGGTCAGGCGGCGCCAGGCGGCGCCCTCGCTGGTTTCTTCGGGCTTGAGGCTGACTTCAGCAGGCGTCGACACGCTCTTGAAGCCACGCCATGGGCGGTCCCAGGTGTCGCGCCCGGTGACAAAGGCTGGCACCGCGACCAGTTGCGCACCCTGTTCGTTGAGCTTGCGGTAGTTGTCCGGGTACCAGCTGTCGCTGCCTACCAGAATGCCCAGGCGCCCGGCGGGCGTGTCGACCACGCTGAGGGTGTTTTCATCTCCTGGCGCGATAAATCCGCGTTCATCGTAGATCGGGTAGAGCTGGCGCTGCGGCTGGCCCAATGGCAAGCCATCGGCGGCAAACACCAGGCTGGCGTTGTACAGCGCGCCGTGGCCTACCTGCAGCACCCCCTGGCTGACAGTCGGGTTGGGCAGGGCGATGGAACCGGCCACCAGGGTCACGCCGAACTCCTTGGCCAGGCCGCCGAACAGCACTTGGTAGTCTTGCGCCATGGCCGGGGCTTTCATGCGCAAATACGCGTCGTCCATGCGGTTGTCACCGGTGGCGCTGATCCAGGCGCGCATGAAGGGCAGCGGGTTGCTGATCGACAGCCAGTGCATGGCGTCCTTCAGATGCGCGGCCTGGTACAGCTCGTTTTTTTCGCCACTGAGCATCAGCCAGGTGCCGATATGTTCGGGCAGCACCACGATGGTCTTGGGGTTGATCAGGCCCAGGTTACGCGCGTTTTGCAGGTAGGCCGCCAGTTTCAGGTGCAGGCGTTCCAGGCTCTGGTAGTCGGCGGGGAACAGCTCCGGCTGGATGCCCAGCAGGTTGCCACGCTCGGCCGGCTGGCCCTCATTGACGGCGAGGGTGATGCGCAGGTCTGACAGGTAATGCGCCACGGGGCGCTCCTGGGTCCAGACCAGATACGCGGCGAGGGCGGCAACCAGGGCCATGGTGACGGTGAACGCTAGAAGTTTACGCATGGGCAACAGACAACAGACCAGGTACAGGGTTCGCGACTAGGGTAGGGCCCATGGCGCGGCTTGCCAAGGGGCGCTGTGCATTTGGATCAATAACTTGTCAGTTTCAGTCATTGAGCGGTGGTCCACTGGCTCTTAGTCTGTGGGACATAAACCGATGGCACGCCGTTCGAGTGCGCCACGTCCCGTGATGATCCGTTGTGGAGCTGTACCATGACCGCTGCTGCCTACCCGCACCTGCTGGCCCCGTTGGACCTGGGTTTCACCACCTTGCGCAACCGTACCCTGATGGGCTCGATGCACACTGGCCTGGAAGAAAAAACCGGTGGTTTCGAGCGCATGGCGGCCTACTTTGCCGAGCGCGCCCGTGGCGGCGTGGGCCTGATGGTCACTGGTGGCATTGGTCCGAATGATGAGGGCGGTGTGTACGCCGGTGCCGCCAAGCTGACCACTGACGAAGAAGCGCAGAAACACAAGATTGTCACCCAGGCCGTGCACGAGGCGGGTGGCAAGATCTGCATGCAGATCCTCCATGCCGGGCGCTACGCCTACAGCCCCAAGCAGGTGGCACCCAGCGCGATCCAGGCGCCGATCAACCCGTTCAAGCCCAGGGAGCTGGATGAAGAGGGCATCGAGAAGCAGATCCAGGATTTCGTCACCTGCTCGTTGCTGGCTCAGGTCGCCGAATACGACGGCGTGGAAATCATGGGCTCGGAAGGCTACTTCATTAACCAGTTCCTCGCTGCCCACACCAACCACCGCACCGACCGCTGGGGCGGCAGCTTTGAAAATCGCATGCGCCTGGCGGTGGAAATCGTGCGCCGTGTGCGTGAAGCCGTAGGCCCGAATTTCATCATTATCTTCCGCTTGTCGATGCTCGACCTGGTGGAAGGTGGCAGCGTCTGGGAAGAAGTCGTGCAGTTGGCCAAGGCTATCGAGCAGGCCGGCGCGACCATTATCAACACCGGTATCGGTTGGCACGAAGCGCGTATCCCGACGATCGCCACCAAGGTGCCCCGTGGCGCGTTCAGCAAAGTCACGGCCAAATTGCGCGGCGCGGTGCAGATCCCGCTGATCACCACCAACCGCATCAATACCCCGGAAGTCGCCGAGCGGATCCTGGCCGAAGGCGATGCCGATATGGTCTCGATGGCGCGCCCGTTTCTCGCCGACCCGGAGTTCGTCAACAAGGCCGCGGCCGGGCGTGCTGATGAAATCAACACCTGCATCGGCTGCAACCAGGCGTGCCTGGACCACACCTTCGGCGGCAAGCTGACCACCTGCCTGGTCAACCCGCGGGCCTGCTATGAAACCGAGCTCAATTATTTACCGGTCAAGCAGATCAAGAAAATCGCGGTCGTCGGTGCTGGCCCTGCGGGCCTGGCCGCTGCCACCGTGGCCGCCGAGCGCGGGCACCAGGTGACCTTGTTTGATTCCGCCAGCGAGATCGGCGGACAGTTCAATATCGCCAAGCGCGTGCCGGGCAAGGAAGAGTTCTTTGAAACCCTGCGTTACTTCAAGCGCAAATTGCAGACCACGCACGTCGAGCTGTGCCTGAATACTCGCGTGAATGTCGAGCAACTGGTGGCGGGTGGTTATGACGAGGTGATCCTGGCCACCGGTATCGCGCCACGCACCCCGGCGATCCCGGGCGTCGAAAACGCCAAGGTCTTGAGTTACCTGGACGTGATCCTTGAGCGCAAGCCGGTGGGCAAGCGCGTAGCGGTGATTGGCGCAGGCGGCATCGGCTTTGACGTGTCGGAATTCCTCGTACACCAGGGCGTGTCCACCAGCCTGGATCGCGAGGCGTTCTGGAAAGAATGGGGCATCGACATCCAGTTGCAAGCGCGTGGCGGTGTGGCAGGGATCAAGCCCGAGCGCCATGCACCGGCCCGTGAAGTGTTCCTGCTGCAACGCAAGGCCTCCAAGGTCGGCGACGGCCTGGGCAAGACCACCGGCTGGATTCACCGTACCGGCTTGAAGAACAAGCAGGTGCAGATGCTCAACAGTGTCGAGTACTTGAAGATCGATGACCAAGGCTTGCATATCCGCATCGGCGCCGAGGGCGAACCGCAGGTGCTGGCGGTGGACAATATTGTCATCTGCGCCGGCCAGGACCCGCTGCGCGAATTGCACGATGGCCTGGTCGCCGCCGGCCAGAACGTGCACCTGATCGGCGGTGCCGACGTGGCGGCCGAGCTGGACGCCAAGCGCGCCATCAACCAGGGCTCGCGCCTGGCCGCCGAGTTATAAGGCGACAACAGGGGCGGTGTTAGACTACCGCCCCTTTTTTCATGCAGATGCGCCCACATGGGTCCTTTCGACTGGCTGCCCCACGCGCCCCTTGAACCTTTGCAACTGGATTGGCTGAACGGCATCGAGCTGGCCGTGCTGCGCCTGGACCGTATCGATCCGCTGATCAGCGGCAACAAATGGTTCAAGCTTACTGAGCACCTGGCTCAGGCTCGCGCTATCGGCGACAAAGGGGTTATCAGCCTCGGCGGGGCCTACTCCAACCATCTGCACGCATTGGCGGCGGCGGGCAAGCGCTTTGGTTTTCCCACCGTCGGTCTGTTGCGCGGCCATCCTCAAGACACACCCACGGTGCTCGACCTCAAGGCCTTCGGCATGCAACTGCATTGGCTCGGTTATGGCGGCTATCGCGCACGCCACGAGCCGGGCTTTTGGCTGCCTTGGCGCGAACAATATCCCCATCTCCATCCGGTGCCCGAAGGTGGCGGTGGGCTGGCTGGTGCGCTGGGCTGCGGGGTGTTGGTCGAACAGGCACGGGTGCAGTTGAGCAACCTCGGTTGGGCGGATTACGACGCTTGGTGGTTGGCGGCGGGTACCGGCACGACATTGGCCGGGTTGGCGTTGGCCGAGGCTGGCGCGCATCCAGTCTACGGCGCCATGGCGGTACCGGATGACCACGGAGTGGCGCGAAATGTGAGTGCCCTGGTGCAGGGCGGTTATGAACTACTGGAGGCCAGCCGAGGCGGCTTTGCCAAAGTCGATCCGGTATTGCTCGAGTTTATCCAGTGCACTGAACAGGCCTGCGGGTTGCCGCTGGAACCGCTCTACACCGCCAAGGCGCTGCTGGCATTGAAGCAACAGATCGAGGCCGGACGCTTTGCTTGCGGCACGCGCCTGATTTTTGTTCACACCGGGGGCCTCCAAGGCCGCCGAGGGCTACCCCTTGCTAGAGCGGGCTATATCTCTGGAATGTAAGAGCGTCTGACTGCCGCTATCAGAACCTGTGGTTTTCCCGCTTGAGTAAAACTGCATTGCCCAGCGCCGGTAAGCGACCAATGGTGCGTCGGTGGCAGAGGGTTTCGGGTGGCGAATAAAACTCCTTTTTTCCCAGATGTCGATATCTTGTTGCAGCTGTCGCACATACCACAAATGATAAACAGCCGGGGCTAGAAGCGCATATGCGGCTTTTCGTGCCCACGACGGCCACTTGCGTAACCAGGCGATATGCAGCTTCATGCTTTCTCGATAGGTCCATTTCAACGGGGCGATTTGTGCAGGTGTAACCAGGAATTTAGCTTGAATTCCAGCACGTTCCAAATTGACATCTACTATCATTAACCCCAGGCCATGGAGCTCTACGTCGATGCGTATTGGACGTCCTTTCAAGGTTATACTGGTGGTTAGAGCAAGCCGATGGCCCTCATTTTTCTGCAGTTTTGAGACCCCGTTCTCCCAGCCATGAAGATGTTGGAGGTGAGCAGGGTCAAAGCCATTTTCGCTCGGATTCTGAACGCTGCCGGGAAGCACACGAAGGCCCTGGATGGGCGCGGAATAACCGCTCCAATCGAATTCTGGTAATTCCCATTCTGGGGGCTGCCCGTGCGCACTCTGCCAGACGGCAATCAGGCCGTTCCAATCCCGGACATGTCGACTGTCCAACCGAGCCTGGGGTGGCTTATCCCCACATCCGGTGCGTACGCATCGGCCGTCGGGTGCGAAAGCGAACTTGTGATAAGGACAAACGATATCCTCACCCTCAACCTTTCCATCGCCGAGGTGGGCGCCGAGGTGTGGGCAATAGGGGCCAACTGCGCGTAACACACCAGTGTTTGTTCGATAGAGCACTACATCTTTACCCATGAACGGCTTGGTAATGATTGCTCCGGGCCTGAGCTCATCGGCGGTGGCGATCACAAACCAGCCGTCCGGATAAGGAAACGACAACAGATCAGTTTCGTTGGTGTGATCAGGGGCGTCCATGACATTTTCCCTCGATGTTGAGTCCTATGTGGGACGAAAATCATCTCGTACGGCTGGCCTGCTGCTCTGCAATATCTTCAGCTGCGATCTCATCGGTAGAAGGCAATGGCCTGATGGTCACTTCCCCGCAGATAAAGCGTTTTCCTTTGAAATCGCTTCCGTGATAGCGCGTGCTGACAGCATGGAACTCTGCATTTCCCGAGGCCAGATGTTCCAATTCCGTAAGGTATTGTCGTACGTCGTTGCGTTCTCCTAGGGGGCCGGCGAGAACCCTGTCGCGGGCGTCAATCAGTTTTTTCTCATTGTTCTGGACGATGACTGCCAGTTTATTTAGCGATTGCTGAAGGGTGAGCCCCTCAAGGCGCATGAACAGCCACACGGAGTTGACTGAGTCGGCGATATGTATTTCTTTGCGAAATGAATAAGGGTCGTTCACCAATGTGATCGAGTCGATAGCCGCGGTTCTTACGGTAACGAGCGATTCATCGGTAGCCAGTGCGTCAGTCATATCTACGTCGATTGCATACTCCGTCATCATGGCTGCCCACTCTCCATAATTATCAATGCGCCGTAACTCCACGTAGCGCTCAAGGGTGAGTGTGTCCATCTCAAGCGCCAGGGAGTTGGTTTGCCTCGTGATTAAGGTGTTTAACGACTCTTCCAAGCGACGCCACACCTGTGGTTTCGAAGATAGCTGGTCCTTTATAGGGACTAATCCCTCATATAGTAGTTGGGCGATGGGGAAGTCCGCAGGAGGCCTGATACCCGCTATCGCATCGAAATAATGCTGACGAAGTTCAGCTTGCCGTTGTTGGTCGGCGAGTATGTCGGGCTTGGTAGTGGTATCGTCGATCAGCGTGGTGATACTCATCATCCGCTCTAAATTGTAAATTCTGTCAGGTTTAGTATGTGGATATGCGAGACCACCATAGGCGGTCATTTCCATGGATAAGTAGTGATCAACGGCTTTCTGACTACCATAGTGAGCAAGAATATAGGGGCTGTCAGTGAGTGCGACCTGCTTGGTTACTGCCTCATGATCCGGGTGCCACATAGGTTTTAGCGTTAAATTAAAGTCAGGGTGATATATTGTATCGCCAGGTTTTGGTAAATTTTTCAAAGCGTGCACAAAGTTTTCAGGTGAGTTGTTCATGGATTTTTCCGAGGTATTGACAAATGCTTGGATGGCCTGAGGTAAAAACTTAGTAAGGTTTTAGTATCACGCTGTAAATCGAAATTTTATTCTTGACTATTGCAACTGACAAACTTTCACAGGTTGTGTGCAGCTCTTCCAGTGCGCCAGTTACGCCGCCAGGAAAGTTATTCTCAATGTTTGTTTTTATATTAAGTAGCCAGTGCGTCGCATCAGCGTTATCGGGTAGTATACGCATGTCCTGGATGGCAAATCCGCTTTGCTTAATTACCCGCGAGAGGTACTCAGGCGTCTTTCGGTGCTTGCAAGCAAGCCTGTCAACAGTGTCAGCTGTGTCGGAAGTGTATTTTTCAAGTTCTACGTTGTAGAGGTTGTCAGAAATGATAATTGTACCGTTTGGAGCAAGCTGCTTGGACAGTTTTTTCATTACTGTTTCGTATAGATCATTAGGGAAGTGAGATATGACTCCGCGCATAATAACCAGATCATAGGGTTCCTCTATTGAGGGTAATAGATCAATATCTTGCGCGTTGCATTGGTATAAATTAATGCGATCTGATAAAGCTTGATCTGCATGGAGTCTGGCTGCGTATTCCAGCTGACGTGCGCTGACATTAATGCCGTCCAAGTGCCTGCAATCAGGGAAATACTTAGCTAGATACACCAAGACGGTCCCCCAACCACAGCCGATATCGAGAATACGCTTAATTTCAGGGTTGCCTGGTTGCGCAAGGCCGGCCAGTTTCAGTTGTTTTTCAAAGTAACGCAGGCCCGATTCATCAAGCGTGATCGGCTGTGCAGAGCGTGGGTCGTCGTAAACACCGAACTGGAACCAAAGGGCGTTGCCAATTGCTTTGCGCCAGTCCTCAGGACTATCGCCATAGGTGTACACGACCTTTTCCTGGTAGTCATTGACACTGGAGCCTTGAATGATTTCATAGGTCAGGCTTTCCCCTGCAGGGTTGTACTGCTCGACTGAGGTACTCATGGCGCTCTCCTTGTGAGTATTCACTTTATGCTTGGGCTCGCAGCACATCGGCGTGTGAGGCAGAGCCATTCAACGGGACCTCCAGGCTTTGTCGCGCCAGGAATGTCTGTATTGAACTGGTGATCCCGGCGGCATCAAGACCACAGGCACCAAGTAGTTCTTCAGGGCGACCGTGCTCGATGAATTCGTCGGTAAAACCCAGCTGCAACGTTGGGCGTGATAGGCCAAAAATAGCGGCCAGATGCTCCAGGCACGCAGAGCCCACGCCACCCATCACACAGCCTTCCTCGATGGTCACCAGCAAATCGTGGGTGCGGGCCAATTCCTCGATCAGTGCGCCATCCAGTGGTTTGATGAAGCGCATATTGGCTACTGTCGCATCGAGTGCTTCGCCTGACTCAAGGGCGGGCAAAACCATCGAGCCAAAGGCCAGAATGGCAATGCGATCTCCCGCAGGTTGGTTTGAGGTGCGCCGTACTTCGCCTCTGCCAATCGGTAGGGGAGGCAGCGCAGATAGCGCGGCGACTGAGTTGCCTTTCCCGCGCGGATAACGCACGGCGGTGGGGCCGTTCTGGAGTAGTGCGGTGTGCAGCATCTGCCGACATTCGTTTTCGTCGGCGGGGCACATAATCGTCAGGTTGGGCACGCAACGCAGATAGGCTATATCGAAAGCCCCGTTATGGGTGGCGCCGTCCGCACCCACGATGCCGGCCCGGTCGATGGCGAACACTACGGGCAGGTTTTGAATGGCGATATCGTGAATCAGTTGGTCATAGGCTCGCTGCAAGAAGCTCGAGTAGATGGCGACTACCGGCTTCAGGCCTTCGCTGGCGAGTCCGGCGGCGAAGGTCAGGGCGTGTTGCTCGGCAATGCCGACGTCGAAGTAGCGATTCGGGAAGCGTCGCTCAAACTCGACCAGCCCTGAGCCTTCACGCATGGCGGGGGTGATGGCGACGACACGTGGATCGTTTTCCGCTTCGTCGCACAGCCACTGGCCAAATATCTGTGTATAGGTAGGTTTGCCAGGCATGGTGGGAAGAATGCCTTGCGTGGGTTCGAATTTTCCGGTGCCGTGATAGAGCACAGGGTCAGTGGCGGCCGGTGAGTAGCCGTGGCCCTTCTCAGTAATGATGTGTAGCAGTTGCGACCCTCGCAGGTTACGCACGGCTGAGAGGGCAGAAACCAATTCATTCAGGTCATGACCGTTGATGGGACCTGTATAGTTGAACCCCAGTGTCTCGAACAACGATGCCGGGGCAACAAGCTCTTTGAGTTCACCCAAGTGATAACGCAACGCCCCGACGGAGGGTGAAATTGATATGTCGTTGTCATTAAGGATTACCAGCAGCGGCAAGTCGCTATACAAGCCTGCATTGTTCATCGCTTCGAATGCCATGCCACCCGACAGTGCGCCGTCTCCAACCACCGCGACGCAGTGACGATGCTCGCCTTTGAGCCGGGCGGCTAATGCCATGCCCAGCGCCGCCGAAATCGAGGTGCTGGCATGCGCGGTACCAAAGGCGTCGTAGCTTGATTCGCTACGCCGTGGGAATCCGGAAATACCTCCGAACTGGCGAATACTCGCCATGGCTTCACGGCGTCCAGTAAGGATTTTATGGGCGTAGGCCTGATGGCCCACATCCCAGACAATCCGGTCCTTGGGCGTATCGAATACATAGTGCAAGGCGATGCTCAGTTCGACGGTGCCCAGGTTCGCCGAGAGGTGGCCGCCAGTGCGTGAAACGCTATGCAGGATGAACGCACGCAGCTCGTCTGCCAGAGGCGCAAGCGCTCCCGAATGCAGGGCTCGTAAATCAACCGGGTTGTCGATGGTATTGAGCAGCTCGAACATGCTGGACTCCTTGTTATAGCGCTATTCCCGTGACGGCATGTCTCAGTGCGTGCCCGTGCTGATCAGGTCAATCATCTGGTCCAGCCATGTTTGATCGTCATGCAGGGTTAATTCTGTGTGATCGTCGAGGTATCGAATGTTGGGTTACCTTGCGCGATGACGTTACCGAAGCCATCGTTGGGTTGCAGTGCAGGGTGTTCACTGGGGCAGGGCGTGAATTCAGCCTAGCGGTCGATGGGCGCAAGCTCTTTCCAAGCGAGCACTCCGGCAAGTCCGATGGTCTCGAATATTCGGCGGAACCAGACAGTAAAAGCCCCCGGAGTTGCGTCGATTTGCGTATGAATGTGCGAAAGCTTCATCCATCGCCAAGCATGTGCTTCGTCGGGATTGGCAATGGGGTCGCTACGGCTGATACCGACAAATATGTGGTCGAACTCGTGCTCGATGAGCTGATTTGAAACTTTCTCTCGATAGAGCAGAGTGGAGACCTTATGCAGAGAGCACGTAATTCCCATTTCTTCCTGCAAGCGTCGTGCTGCAGCCGCTTTTGTCCGTTCACCAGGGCGTGGGTGGCCGCAACAGGTGTTGGTCCATAGGCCTTGCGAGTGGTATTTGCCGAATGCGCGCTGCTGTAGCAATAAAGCCCCTGCGTGGTCGAAAATAAAGATCGAAAACGTGCGATGTAACTGGCCTTTTTGATGGGCTTCTAATTTGGGGGCGCAACCTTTTTTGCGGTCATATTGGTCGACTAGAATAAGTAACTCTTCCATAACGAGACCCCATTCATTGCGTCTTCGCTACTTGGTTACTGCTGACCAGACTGCGTAGGAAAAATCAGACGTGCATATTGGTAGTTGGAGAATTTAGTTGGGTTTTTGTGGTTTTCAAGTTTTTAAATAGAGTTGTTTTTTGCAATTTTCTACTGAGTAATTTCGAGTAGCTATAAGAGCGGTTTATGATTTTCCGCAATTTTATATATAGCTAAAAATTATGAGTTGAGGTTTATGGCGCGTTGTGGCTTGTTACGCTCAAGCTGATATAGGGATATTAGTAATGTCTGCCGTTTTTTTAACTGGCGCAGAGGTGACATGTTTAGTTTGTGCCGTCAGTCGAGAGAGAATGACGTTGTGGTAGTTCGCAGGAGATGTAAGACCTGGGCCTAACACCCCCTGCTCGTGGCGGCGAGCAAACTCACTCCTATAGGGAAAAGCTGTCAGCCGGCGGGTGTATGCCTTCCCGGTATCATGCGCAGCGCCGTGTTATCGCGCATCACATAATGGTGAAAGATCCCCGCCAGCGCATGCAACCCGATCAACCAATAACCAACCTGGCCGAACAACACATGCCAGCTTTCAATCTCCTCGGC
Organism: Pseudomonas sp. FBCC-B545; assembly: GCF_059134095.1. Lineage (NCBI taxonomy): Bacteria > Pseudomonadati > Pseudomonadota > Gammaproteobacteria > Pseudomonadales > Pseudomonadaceae > Pseudomonas > Pseudomonas sp. FBCC-B545. The sequence continues at coordinate 2,405,788 of NZ_CP101441.1, forward strand.
CAACGCCTTGTTTTCTGCAATCAGCGGCGGTAACTCCATCCCATAGAACATCACCGAATGCCCTTTGGCACTGACGATCAACCAACCGGCAATCGGCAAGCCGATCATCAACGCATACAACGCCCAGTGCATCAGCGTCGCCAGCAGGCTCTGCCATTGCGGCGGTGCCGGCACGATCTTCGGCGCGACTCCCAGGCTGCGTGCAAACAGGCGCAGCCACACCAGCACAAACACGGTCAGGCCGAGCATGAAGTGCATTTCGACGATCAACGTGCGCGCACCGCTGCCTTTGGGGAATTGCCCGCGCAGTTCAATGCAGGCGTAGACCACCGCCAGCAGCACCACCATCAACCAGTGCAGCGCAATCGACATGGTGCTGTAGCGTGAATCGGAATTTTTCCACGGCATTGCTGGGTTCCTCTCTCATCAGGGCATGCCTCCGTTCTTTGGCGACGGAGTGGGTTAACTGTATGCCCGTTTCAAGCGCTTCGCTCGTTGCAAATGCCGTTGTCTTGATCCTGGTCAGTCGCTCTGCGGCATTTCCCCGCGGGCCAGGCGAGCATTGATCTCGGCGATGACAGCCGGCAGATCGGTGATGGTGTCGATCAGATAATGCGGGCGCGAACTTTCGAACATCGCTTCGATACGCTGGCGCTCGCTGGTCAACGTGGCGCTGTCCAAGGCACGGAATTGATCAAGGGTCAGGCCCAGGGCATTGCCCGAGCAGGTCAGCGCCACCGTCCACATGCCGGCGCGACGGCCTTCAAGAATGCCCGGCACGGTGTCGTCGACCTTCACGCACGCGGCCACGTCATCAATGCCCAGGGCGATCACATTGGCCAGGGCCTGGGCCGGCCACGGGCGACCGTTGGGGACTTCGTCGGTGGCGACCACATGGTCGGCGACATAGCCGTTGGTGGCGGCCAGGGCCACGACCTTGTCCATCACTTGCTTGGGATAGCCGGAGCAGGAGCCGATCCTGATCCCTTGCGCCCGCAGCGCTGCAATGGTGTCGAGGGCACCGGGGATCAGCGCCGAGTGCTCGGCGATCTTCTCGATCTGCAGCGGCATGAAGCGCTGGTAGATGGCGGTCACATCATCATCGGTCGGCGTGCGGCCGAACGCCTTGCGGTAGCGCTCGGCAACTTGCGGCTGGTCGCAGAGGGTGCGGATATGGTCCCACTTGCCCATGCCCATCGGGCCACGGGCTTCCTCGATAGAGACTTGCACGTCGAACTCGGCAAAGGCCTCGACAAAGATCTGCGTGGGCGCGAAGGAGCCGAAGTCGACCACGGTGCCGGCCCAGTCGAGGATAACGGCCTGGAGGGTGTTGGGGTTTTGGTAGTTCATGGTTCAGATCCTGTGGTAATGGGGGGAGTCAAATGTCCAACACTTCCATTTCTTGCAGCACCTCGGCGATGGCCTTGACCGCTGCGCGCATGCCGGCCGCGTCGACATGGCCGATGCAGCCCACGCGAAAGGTTTCCACCTGGGTCAGCTTGCCCGGGTACAGGATGAAGCCCTTGGCCTTGACCCGTTCGTAGAAGTCCTTGAACTGGTAGCGCGGGTCTTTTGGTGCGTGGAAGGTGACGATGATCGGCGCCTGGATCGCCGCCGGCAGAAAGCTGCGCAGGCCCAGTGCGGCCATGCCATCCAGCAGTGCCTGGCAGTTATCCGCGTAGCGTTGATGGCGGGCGGGCAGGCCGCCTTCCTCAGCGTATTGCAGCAAGGCTTCATGCAGGGCGGCGACCACGTGGGTCGGCGGAGTGAAGCGCCATTGGCCGGTCTTGACCATATAGCTGTGCTGGTCGAACAGGTCCATCGCCAGGGAATGGCAGTTGCCTTGGGCAGCGGCCAGCGCATGTTTTTCTGCAAAGACAAAGCCCATGCCCGGCACGCCTTCCAGGCATTTGCCGGAGGCGGCGATCAACGCTTCGAACGGGACTTCGCGGGCATCGATCGGCAGCGCGCCGAAGGAACTCATGGCATCGATTATCAGGCGCTTGCCGTGGTGTTTGACCACCTGGGCGATCTCCGGCAGTGGGTTGAGGATGCCGGTGCTGGTTTCACAATGGATCAGCGCGACGTGGGTGATGGCGCTGTCGGCGTGCAGCAGGCGATCCACATCGGCAGCGGTGGTGGGCGCGTCTTCGGCGGTTTCAAAGGTGCTGAATGCGCGGCCAAGCACCTCGCAGATCTTCGCCAGGCGCTTGCCGTAAGCACCGTTGATCAGCACCAGCACCTTACCCTCGCGGGGCACCAGCGTGCCGATGGCCGCTTCGACGGCGAAGGTGCCGCTGCCTTGTAACGGCACGCAATGATGGCTGTCAGCACCGTTGAGGATCGCCAGCAGCTGCGTGCAAACGCTGGCGGTGAGCTGGTTGAAGCGGTCATCCCATGAGCCCCAATCCACCATCATCGCCTGGCGGGTGCGGTTCGATGTGGTCAGGGGACCAGGGGTCAACAGGATCGGCGCGGCAGTGGTCATCTCAAGTCCTCGCAAGGTATCGGGGGTTGAAGCTACGGCGCCTAAATTGCAGTTTGGCTTGTTATCAATCAAATTGTTTGTTGTTATGCGAGCTATCAGTGAGGCCGATAACTATGAACCTGTTCCAACTACGTGCATTCGATGCGGTGGCCCGCGAGGGCAGTTTTACCCGGGCAGCGGCTCGGCTGTTTATCAGCCAGCCGGCGGTGACCGGGCATATCAAGGCGTTGGAGGAGCACTACCAGATTCCGTTGTTGCGCCGTACCGCCCGGCGCGTGGAGTTGACCGAGGAGGGCGCGCGCCTGGCGGCCATTACCCGGGCGATCTTCGGTTTGGTGGACGAGGCGCAGACCATGCTGGAGGCCAACCGCCAGTTGCTCACTGGACGCCTGGAAGTGGCCGCCGATGGCCCGCACTTGGTGATGCCGATGATCGCCAGCCTGCGCTCGCGCTACCCGGGCATTACCGTGAACCTGCGCTTGGGCAATGCCCAGGAAGCCTTGGCGGCGCTGCTGTCCGAACATGCGGACGTGGCGGTGCTCACCGAGGTGGAGCCGCGTAATGGCCTGCACTTGCAGCCTTTGGACGAGTCACGGATTTGCGCGCTGGTGCCGGCTGCGCATCCGTGGGCAAACCAGCGCGAAGGCATTCAACTGACGCAATTGCACGAGGTGATCATGGTGCTGCGCGAGCCCAGCTCCATCACCCGGCGCACCTTTGACGACGCCTGCCTGGCGGCGCATGTGCAGCCCAAGGTACTGCTGGAGTTGGACAGCCGTGAAGCCGTGACCGAGGCCGTTGCGGCTGAGTTGGGGGTAGGAGTGGTGTCGTCGATGGAGGTCAGCCCGGACCCGCGTGTGCAAGCGGTCCCGATCCTGGGCGATGGGCTGCTCAACCGGCATATGCTCGGGTGCATGGAGCGGCGCCGCTCGCTGCGCTTGATTCAGGCATTTTTCGAATTGGCATGAAGGCTCTCACGCACGATTTCCAAAAAGGTCCGCACCACCCGACGTGAGCTCTGTTCCTTCAGGCACACCAGGGTTTCCTTCATGCGCTGGGTGCAATCTCGAATCGGCATGGCGTACACCCGTGCGTCGGCGCCGAACTCGGCTGCCGACACCACGCCCACGCCAATGCCCACCACCACCGCCTCGCGGGCGGCTTCGCGGCCTTCTACCTGGATCGCCGGGCGAATGCGCAGGCCGGCTTGGCTCATTTCCTGCTCCAGGGTTTGACGGGTGACCGAGCCGATTTCGCGCAATACCAAGGGTGTGTCGTCGAGGTCGGCCAGGCAGATCGACTCGCGTCCGGCCCAAGGGTGGTTGCGTGCGACAAACGCCAGGAGCTGGTCGTCGGGCAAGGGCAGCGACAACAGGCGCGCATCGTCGACATCGCGCCCCAGCAGCGCCAGGTCAGCCTGATAGTTGTACAGGCGAAACAATGATTCATCGGTATTGCCGGTTTCGATCTTCACGCTGATTCCGGGGTACAGCTGGCAGAAGCGCGCAATCTGCGGCAGTACATGCACCGGGGCATCCACCGCCAGGGTGAGGGTGCCGGTAAGCAGGGCGCGGGAGTCCTGCAGCAATTCCTCGGCTTCGGCCTCGATCACAAACAGCCGTTGAGTAATGCCCAGAAGGCGTTCACCGAGGTCGGTCAGGCGTACCGAGCGCTTGTTGCGGTGAAACAGCAATACGCCGAAGCGCTCTTCGAGTTTGCGTACCTGGTCGGAAATCGCCGGCTGGGTCAGGAACAGCCGCTCGGCGGCACCGGTGAAACTGCCGTGGACGGCCACCGCGTGGAAGGCCTTGAGCTGGGCATGGGAAACCGACATGGCAGGTCCTCTTACAAGCTGGGCTTATATTTGAAATACGATAAATCGATTTTACCTATTAGTCAGCCATTGCTTTGATGCACCTCAGTCGCCGTAGGTTGAGTCCTACAATCTCGGTGGCCATGGGCGCAGGCATACCGCACCCATCTGACCAATGTTGCGCCCTCCACGGCCCCGCATTGCAGTGCTCAACCATAAAAACAACAGGCGTTTTCTTTCGATTCTGCCGGCACACTCACACCTGAGGTCAGAACCACCATGAATATCCCGATGGGTAGCATCAAGCGTTGGCGCGTGCAGATTTTCGCCATCACCTGGCTGGCGTACGCCGCTTTCTATTTCACCCGCAAAGCATTTTCCGTAGCGAAGCTGGGGATCGGTGACGACCCGGGTTTCCCCCTCGACAAAATGATGATGGCCAACCTGGATGGCCTCTACCTCGCCGCGTACGCCGTGGGCCAATTCACCTGGGGCATGCTCGCCGACCGCTTCGGGCCACGGGTGGTGGTGCTCGGCGGCTTGCTGGTTTCTGCCGCCGCGGCGCTGGTGATGGGCACGTTCGCCACCTTGCCGATCTTCGTCACCTGCATGCTGATCCAGGGCTTGGCGCAATCCACCGGTTGGTCGGGGTTGTGCAAGAACCTTGGCAGTTTCTTCCCGGCCCAGCAGCGGGGGCGGGTGCTGGGGCTGTGGAGTTCGTGCTATGCCTTTGGTGGCTTGGTCGCTTCGCCGTTTGCCGGCTGGTGGGCGTATACGCTGATCGGCAGTTGGCACGCGGCGTTTATCTCCAGCGCCGCAGTGGTGGCGGTGGTGGCCGTGCTGTTCTTTATGTTCCAGCGCAATACCCCACAGGATGTAGGCTTGCCGGCGGTGGAGCCCGAGCCGGTCTTGAGCGCCGAAGAGGCTGCTGCTGAAAAGCGCATCAGCGTGCTCGAACCGCTGCGTGCGATCCTGCGCAATCGCACGGTGTTGACCCTGGGCCTGGCGTACTTCCTGCTCAAGCCGGCGCGCTACGCGATCCTGTTGTGGGGCCCGGTGATCGTCTACGAGCAGATGCCGTCGGTGGGCAAGGTTGGCGCGGCCATCGTGCCTACTGCGTTCGAGCTGGCCGGCTTGCTCGGGCCGGTGCTGATCGGCCTGGCCTCCGACAAACTGTTCGGCGCCCGGCGCATGCCCGCCTGTGTGCTTAGCCTGCTGGCGCTGACCGTAGCCTTGGCGTTATTCATGGGCGCGCTGCACACCGGCAGCGTGGTGTTGGTGATGGCTCTGTTGTTTGTGATGGGCCTGACTCTGTACGGCCCTGATTCGATGATCAGCAGCACGGCGGCCATCGACTTCGGCACCGCCAAGGCCGGCGCCACGGCGGCAGGTTTTGTCAATGGTTGCGGTTCGGTGGGGGCGATCCTTGGCGGCTTGCTGCCGGGCTACTTCGATACCGTCACGGTATTTATCGTCTTTGCCGGCGCGGCGCTGTTTTCATCCCTGGTGCTGATGCCCTACTGGAACGCCAGGCCTGCGGTACTGGCCCAGGTCGGGGACTTCGTCCCTGATCGCAATGTCACAGGCAAACCCCTGCGCACCTGAGGCACCTGGCCGGTTTTTTGGTGGATTAGAGTGTTTTTGCGCTATAAACTCTGCCCCCAAAGCGCCGGCCAGTAGACGTTTCGGCGCCATGGATAGTAGAGAGTGAGTCATGGGCGCACAGTGGAAAGTCAAACATAAAGAAGCGGCAGCCAATGCCAAGGGCAAGATCTTCGGCAAGCTGGTGAAAGAAATCACCATCGCCGCCCGTAACGGTGCCGATACCGCGACCAACGCGCACCTGCGCCTGGTGGTGGAGCAAGCCAAGAAAGCCTCGATGCCAAAGGAAACCCTGGACCGCGCGATCAAGAAGGGCGCCGGTCTGCTCGGTGAAACCGTGCAGTACCATCGCGTGACCTACGAAGGTTTCGCCCCGCACCAGGTGCCGTTGATCGTCGAGTGCGTGACCGACAACATCAACCGCACCGTCGCGGAAATCCGCGTGGCATTCCGCAAGGGCCAACTGGGCGCTTCTGGCTCGGTGGCCTGGGACTTCAACCATGTCGGGCTGATCGAAGCTTCGCCGGATACCCCGGACGCGGATCCGGAAATGGCCGCCATTGAAGCCGGCGCCCAGGACTTCGAAGACGGTGAAGAAGAGGGCACCACCCTGTTCATCACCGAAACCACCGACCTGGATGCCGTGCAAAAGGCCTTGCCGGAGCAGGGTTTCACCGTGCTGTCGGCCAAATTGGGCTACCTCTCGAAGAACCCGGTCAGTGGCTTGACGGATGAGCAGATGGCCGAAGTCGAGGCGTTCCTGGAAGGCCTGGACAACCATGATGATGTGCAGGATATGTTTGTTGGCCTGGCTGGCTAGCCACTGGACAAATGCGGTCAAAAATGTGGGAGGGGGCTTGCTCCCGATGCAGTGTGTCAGTCATGAAGATATTGACTGAACCTCCGCTAACGGGAGCAAGCCCTCTCTTATCAAAGCCTCAAGTAAGCTACTGATTTTAAATAGTTAAAATTTAGTCTTAACGCTGGATATTTTGGAGTCGGCCCAGGTTGCTGCGCGACGGCGCCACCTCGACGAGGTGACCGGGTTGTTGGGTTGTTGGGGCGAGTACATATCCGTTGCTTAGGTAACGGCTACTATAGGTTCCGCCTTTACGGCGGCTCACTTTGCAAAAGCGGCAAAGTAAGCAAAACGCTCTTGCCCCACCAGTCGGCACCTCGCCCAGGCTCGGTGTGCCCTCTCTCCGGCTTGAAACCGTGGGCCGCCGTCATGGGCCATCCTTGGCCCAGGACGGCTAACCCGGCGTCCTGCCGAGTTGCCCACGGCTTCAAGCCTGCGTTCGGCCAGCGTGGTTTAACGGGGCGCCTAAGATCAAAAGCAAGATCAAGAGCGACTCGCTGCGCATCGCAGATACGCTGGCGGCGCTCGTGCTTTTCTGCAGGAGCGAGCTTGCTCGCGAAAAACCTGAGAACGCCGCGTTCTTTCTGGTTTCCCGCGTCATCGTTAACGACCTTCGCGGGCAAGCTCCCACAGGGGTACGCGCAAGCTTCAACGATCAGGTCGCCTATAAGGCCGCCTCGCTGTGTTTTTGATCTTAGGCGCCCCGTTAAACCACGCTGGCCGGAATTCGACAGGGATTTGGGGGGTAAACCGGCAGGGATGCCGGTTTAGCCGCCCCGCGCCATGGATGGCGCGTGGCGGCGGCCCCCCAAATCAATGTCGGATTACGGGCACACCGAGCCTGGGCGAGGTGCCGAGTGGTGGGGCATGTACGGGACAACCACATGGGTTACAAAAAAGTATCTCTACATAGGTGACACTTTTATCGAAACGTACCCGTTCTTTGCCTCTCTAGCATAGACCCGGCCTAGGATCACCGGACCGAAGATCACCTCCCATATATCATCACCAATCATCTCCATTCCAATGGTCTGATGCTTAAGCACATTAGCGATGTAAATTCGCAGACCTGATCGATTGATAATTCCATTGCTGTCAGTCAGGTAACACTCTACGTGGCTTGGATAACTCATTTCAGGTAGCTTTTCTGGGTAAGGCCGGGTCGAGGGCGAATAGCAGGAAGCAGGCGTTTTTTGATCAAGCGCCTCGTGCCCTCGCTCATAATTGTAGTGCTGCATAAAGCGGTTAAAGTGTTTCTGCTGAGCTTCCCAAGGAGTCGCTGGCGGTTGTGGCAGGGTGCTTTTCAGCGTTCGGTGCATGCGTTCGTGACGCCCATTCTGATCTGGTCTGCCGGGTTCAATTCGCTCAGGAATAATCCCTAACCGCAGCCACCAGATCGACAGCTGCGATAAGCCGGCCTGGCCCGTACTAGCAAATGGCACGCCGTTGTCTGTCCTGATGCGTTCCGGTAAACCGTACTCGCGAAAAACCCGTTCAAAGGTCTGTTGAGTTTCCTTGAAGTTAGTGCTGGGCATGCTCTGACAGGCCAGTAGGAAACGGCTGGCGTGATCCATGATCGTCAGCGGATAGCACCAAACCCCCGCGCCTGTCAGAAACTGGCCCTTATAATCAGCGCTGAATAGCTGATTAGGCGTTTCCGCCTTGCTCAAGGGTTTGGGGTAGACCGCTACACGCCGCCGAATGCGTTGGGGCGTAATCAGGTCAGCTGCTTTGAGGATGTTGTAGATGGTCGTTTTTGACGGTGGATCCTGATCCGGAAAACGCTTGAGCAAGTCATTCTGGATTTTCTTCGGCCCTGGAGTCGTTTCTCCGATAGAGCGAAGCTCAATGATTGCCTGCCTGACGGCAACAGGCACTACATAACTCTGATTGTGTCGACGACGACTGCGCTCCTCTAGCCCGCCTGGCCCCTCAGATTCGTATCGCTCGACCCATTTGTAACCAGTCTTTCGACTGATCTCATAGTCGCTGCACAGTTTGCTAAAGGTGTGTTTCCCCTCCAGATAAGAGGCTATGAACATCACTTTAAGATCCATTGGTTTCAGCTCATTCCAGGGCACGGTCAGATCCTCTCGAAGTCAACCGTGCTAGTTAATAACTGTTACCTATGTGCGTGAACTGATTTGTAACCCATGTGGGTGAGTCATACCGGCAAGAGCCTTTTGGTTACTTTTGGGCTCTTTTCAAAAGTGACCCGCTGTAAAAGCGGAACCAATAGTGGCCGTAACCTAAATAACGGATATGTACTCGGTCTGATCCAACATCCCGGTCGGCTGTCAGGCCGCCACAGGAGCAAACTCCCTGGTTTGCTGCGCGACAGCGTCACATCGAAGATGTGGTGGGGACTCCCACATTGTTCCAGCGGTGTTAGATAGAGCTCAGTACGCCTTCAATTTCTTCAAAGCTTGGCCGCGCCAACACATCGGGTTGGCAGCAGCTTTTTTGCAGTTCAATCAGATCCTCACTGACTGCCCCTTCACCCCGCTCCAACAATTCCCCCAGCAACACCCCGAATGCGCGCACTTCAATACGCTGCAACGCCCTGGATTCCAAGGTGTCGGTCGTGGCATGGAATGACGCCGCGCCGAAGTCTGCGAGCAAACAATCGCCCGTCGCATTCCACAGAATGTTGTGGCCATACAAGTCACCATGGGTAATCCCCTGAAGGTGCAAGTGCGCCGCCACCGAAGCGATGCCTCGTGCCATGCGCAGCGCCACGTCGAGGCTGAAACGGGTATCGGGTTCGTAGATGTCCCGGGTGCAGGACACCAGGCTAGGCAGGGCCGCGAGGTTGCGGTAGCTCGGGTCGATCAGGCTCATGACCAATGCCGCCTGACCCTGCGGGTGCCCGATGACACGGCCTTGCACCTTGATCAGGTTGGGATGCAGCCCGGCGGCAATGCAGGCGTGCATTTCATGCAGCGGTGACCCGTCGCTGGTGATAGTGCCTTTGTATAGCTTGACCGCGACCGGCAGCGCCTGGGGTTTCCAGATTGCTTTGTGAATGATCCCGGAAGCGCCTTCGCCCAATACTTCTCCCAGTTCCAGTTCAGACCAAGGAATGTTCGGCGTCCCATCATCGCCCGTCACGGTCACCGCCATTTCCACCGGGTTACCGGCGTAGGCCAGCCACGTCAGGCTGGGCAGCGTCAGCAGCCAATCCGGCAGGTGTGTAAGGCGATTGGAGGCAATGCGGATCAGCTCCAGGTTGGCGCAATTGGCCAGACTTGGCGGTAAATGCGTCAGTTGGTTACCGGCCAGCATCAACTTTTGCAGCAACGGGCGCTGACCCAGTTCATCGGGCAATTGGCTGATGCTGTTATCGGTGAGGATCAGCCAGCGCAACTGGGGCGGCAGTGCGGCGGCGGGCACGTGGCTGATTCGGTTGGCCTTGAAGCCGATCATGCTCAGTTTCGCGCACTGGCCCAGGCACTCCGGTAGCTCGGTAAAGGCGTTGTCCGAGCAGAACAGCACGCGCAGGTGCGTCAGGCGATGCAGGTCGGCGGGCAAGCTGGTCAGGGCGTTGCCCGTGAGATTGAGGATTTCCAGGGAGTCGGCCAGTTCGAAGATTTCCCGGGGGAACTCGGTCAGCCCGCAGGCGAGGTCCAGGCGCGTGGCGCCGGCCAATTGGCCGGCCTTGAGTTGGGCGAGGGTAGTCATGAACAGCGCGGCACTCGGATGGGGGGCGTAAAAGGCGCTCATGATACCGGGTCGGGGGCGGTTTGCGCGCAGGGTGTTTGCAACTGGCGCAGGCGGCTGGCAGTGCGGGCGAGGTCGATGGCCTGACCTTCCAGGCATTTATCCAGCGGCTGGTTGCCGATGAGCGTCAGACGTTTGTCCTGGTCGTAGAGCACGTCCACCAGGTTGATGAACCGCTGCTGCACGGCAATCGGGCATTCGGCCAGGTGCGGCAGGCCGTCGATGATCCAGTGGTCGAAATCCTCGCACAGCAGCAGGTAGTCCATGACCGCCGTGAGCTGTTCGCACAGGTCGTTGAAGGTGAACACGATGGTGCGCGCCTGATGGCCACGGCACAGCAGCTGCCGAGTGCCGACCGTCAGGTGCTGCGCCGGGCAATCCGTGGTGGGCAGCTTAAGGCTTTCACGCTGGGTCGGTGTACCGGGCCACACATACTGGCCGCTGGTGAAACGCTGTTGTGCGTGGGCCTGGGGCAGGCTGCGAAAGTCCTGGGGCGAACTGACTTCCAGCACATCCATGCGCGCGGCGATCAGGTCGATCACCGGCTTGAATCGTTCGTGGTACAGCGGGTTGGGCAGCAACCCCTCGGGCGGATAGTTGGAGGTCACTAGCACTAGCACGTCGCGTTGGAAAAGCGCCCTGAACAAACGGCGGATGAGCATCGCATCGCCGATATCGTGAACGTGGAATTCGTCGAAGCACAGCACGCGGCAGCCGGCCAGCAGCTGATCCAGGGTGACGGCCAGGGCATCGTCATGCCCGCGGTGCAGGAACATGCCTTGGTGCAGGCGGGCGAAGAAATCGTGAAAGTGCACGCGTTGCTTTTCGGCAATGGGCAGGGCCTTGAAGAACCCGTCCAGCAGCCAGCTTTTGCCGCGCCCCACCGGGCCGTGCAGGTACAGGCTACGGGCGGCTTGGCCGTTGAGCAGGTGTTGGGCTTCGCGATTCAGGGCGGTAATCGCCCGCATTTGCCCTTCACTGAGGGTGTAGCCCTGTTGCTCGGCCGTTCTTCGGAAATACGCCGGGATAGGCGAGGCATCCGAGACGCTGGATGGTTTCGCGAACAGGCGCTGGAGCAGGGAAAGTACGGCCAATAGAGTCACTCTGTGTTGCGGTGGTCGCTTACTTTAGGGCGCCCACCGCGATTTGACCAATAGGGTAGGGGGCGGCCAACTGGCTCGAAAACCTAATGCTGGACATGGCTTCTAGAACTTCATCAACCCCGTGGTCGGCTGGTCCACCGGGCTGACCATCGCGTAGTTGTAGCCGCCGCCCGACCAGTACTGCGCCTGCAAGCCATCGGCGCTGCGGCTGCCGCGGGGCAGGAAACCGTTGTTCGGGCCTGGCGGGCGGATATAGAAGCTGATACGCCGGCCCTGCGGGTCTTCGTACAGCACCATGGCTGCCGCGCCCTGGTCGGTGGTGAGCAGGCGCCCGCTGACCGGCTTGAACCCCGCCTGGCTCAGGTCGGGCAGGCGGTGGGCTTGATTGAAATAGCGGTCGAGCCAGGCCTGCATATTGCCGCTGCCCTCGGCACTGAAGTCGGCGGGCATGATGCCGTCCTGGGCAAACAGGCGGTAGGCCTGCATGGCATCGGTCATTGGCAATAGCGGCGGCTGGGTGGCCTCGCGGGCCTGCCAGCCGCCTATCCCGCCGAGGCTCACGGCAATCAGCAGCAGCGCCGCGGTGGCGAAGTGGCGGCGGGACTGACGCTTGATACGCTGGCGAATCAGCGCCGGGTCCAGTGCCGGGTTGTTCGGCTGTCGCAGGGCGCCGCTTAAAGACGCACGCAATAATTGCGCATCCTGTTGCCAGGCCTGGACCTGAGCAGCCACTTCGGGGTGGCTGGCCAGCCAGGTTTCAAGCACGCGGCGGTCACTCTCCAGTAATTGGTGATCGACGTAGGCATGCAAGTCGCGTTCGCTGGGGGGCAGGCTGATCATTTGAGTCTCCGCAGGGCAGGGCTGGCAATTTCGCCATCGCTGAGTTGACGCAACGCTTGGCGTGCGCGGGACAGGCGTGACATCACAGTGCCGATGGGCACGTCGAGGATGTCGGCCACGGCCTTATAGCTCAAGCCTTCGACGGACACCCACAGCAGCAGGGCACGCTGTTCGGCGGTGAGCTGGTCGAAGGCTTGCAGGGTGGATTGGGCCATCACCGTGCGTTCCACCGAAGGCTGCGCGTCATCACGGCCGGTGAAGAATTCGAGCATGCGCGCATAGCGTCGGCTGCGGCGGTGGGCGTCGAGGAACTGCCGGTAGAGGATCGAGAACAGCCATGCGTGCAGGTCACCTTCAATACGTTTATCGGCCCAGGCGATGATCGCCCGTTCCAGGGTTGCCTGCACCAGGTCGTCGGCGCTGCTGGTGTTGCGCGTCAGCGACACGGCAAAACGTCGCAACCTGGGGATGAGTTCACGTAACTGTTCGTCGAGTTCATGCATGGGTGTCTGGCTGGTCACTACGCTGGGACTAGAAAGACGTCCGGCGTTAAAGGTTATTCCACGGCCCGCAAAATAATTCGAAGGTCAGGGAATAGAGCAAATCGGCGTTCGTCTTAATGCTCCGACCTTATGTTTCACCCTAAGGCCACTGGCCCTGGAGTTCCTGCATGGTAGATCACTCATCACCCCCCCGTCCTTCATTGAGCACTACGAGCCTGCTCGTACGTCTGGCGGGTATCGGCGCTGTGGTTGCCGTTGTCGCTGGGGCATTTGCCTACGTCAACGGCACCCTCGACCCACAACGCCTGCGGCCAAAAACCTTGGTCAATGCCCTGGAAACCAATAACGGCGTACACCCAGGCTTTCGCCGTAACCACGCCAAGGGCGTGTGCGTGGCCGGTTACTTCGAGAGCAGTGCCGAGGCGCGTGCGTACTCCAGTGCCCAAGTGTTCAGCGCGGCCAAGACCCCGGTCATCGGCCGGTTTGCCTTGCCCAGTGGCAACCCTTATGCACCGGACAGCAGTGTGCCGATCCGCAGTTTTGCCGTGCAGTTCAGCCAAGCCAACGGCCAGCAGTGGCGCACCGGCATGAACAGCATGCCGGTGTTCCCGGTGGGCACCCCCGAGGCGTTCTATCAGTTGCTCAAGGCGGGCGCGCCGGATCCGGCCACTGGCAAGCCGAACCCGGCCAATATGCCGGCATTTTTTGCCGCGCACCCGGAGACGGCGCCGTTCCTGGCGTGGGTCAAGACCGCCAAGCCATCGGCCAGTTATGCGACTGAAACCTATAACGGCATCAATGCGTTTTACCTGGTGAGCGCCGATGGCAAACGCCAGGCCGTGCGCTGGGGCGTGGTGCCGCTCAGCCAGGACGCACCGGGCGATACTGCGCCGGATGGCGCCGATTTCCTCGAGAAAGATCTGGTGCAACGCCTCGCCGTCGGGCCGTTGCGTTGGCAATTGAACATGACCCTGGCCAACCCCGGCGACCCGCTGGATGATGCGAGCAAGACCTGGGCCGGCGAGCACAGGGTGCTGAACGCCGGCACCCTGGTGCTGCAAAGCAGCCAGCCACAGGCAGACGGTGATTGCCGCGATATCAACTTTGACCCGCTGATTTTGCCCAGCGGCATCGAGGCCTCCAATGACCCGTTGCTGGCTGCCCGCTCCGCCGCGTATGCCAGTTCGTACCTGCGCCGCGCCGGTGAAGTCAGCCCGTTGCACAGCGCCCCTCAGGAGTCGCAGCCATGAATGCCCAGCCCCGCTTTTTTGCCCCCCTGGCACGTCTGCTGCACTGGCTGATGGCGCTGATGGTCATTGCCATGCTGTTTATCGGCGCGGGGTTGGCCGCGTCAGTGTCTGAGCGCCATGAGTGGTTGATCCACCTGCACAAGCCGCTGGGGATCGCGATCCTGGCCCTGGTGATCGTGCGGTTGGTGGTGCGCTTTTGCACACGACAGCCGCCATTGCCAGCGGATTTGCCCGCGTGGCAAGTGTTGGCGGCCAAGGCTTCCCATGTGCTGCTGTATGCGTTGATGCTGGTGTTGCCGCTGCTGGGCTGGGCGATGATTTCGGCCGCCGGTGATCCGGTGATGCTCAGCAGTAACGTGCAACTGCCCGCGCTGGTCGGGGCGAATGCGCCATTGTTTGCGCTGTTGCGCAAGGCTCACGGCTATCTCGCCTACCTGTTGTTTCTCACGGTACTGGTGCACTTGGCGGCGGCGTTGTTCCACGGTTTGATCCGCCGCGATGGTGTCTTGCAAAGCATGACCGGCACCAAGGACTGATGGTTTTTTGTGGCGAGCGGAACGGCCCGCTCGCCACAGGTAATCAGCGCAAAAGGCCGACGATATCAGCGACGCTGCTCAAGACGTCCTTGCCCAGCTGTTTCGAGCGATCGCCTGACCAGCCGGTGCGCAGGTTGGGTGCGTCGTCGTTGTCCTTGAAGGGCATCTCCAGGGTCAGGGACAGGCAGTCATACTTTTCACCAACCGCGTTGCAGGCCAAGGTCATGTTGGCTTCGCCCGGCAGGTCGCGGGTGTAGCCGTGGGTGGTCTGGAAGTCCCGAGTCAGGTGGCTCAGATGGCGGCGGAAGTGTTTTTCCAGGGCTTCGATGCGCGGTGTGTAGCCGGGGTTGCCTTCGCAGCCGGCGGTGAAGACGTAGGGGATCTCTTCGTCGCCGTGGATATCGAGGAACAGGTCCACGCCGTATTTTTCCATCTGTTCCTGAACGAACAGGACTTCCGGGCTGAGTTCCTGGCTGGCGCTTTGCCAGGCGCGATTGAGGTCCTGGCCCATGGCATTGGTGCGCAGGTGGCCATGGAAGGCGCCATCGGGGTTCATGTTCGGGACCAGGTAAAGGTCAGCCGTGGCCAGCAGTTTTTTCAGCTCGTCGTCGCCGTCCTGTTGCAGGCGTTCGATCACGCCTTCCATAAACCATTCGGCCATGTGCTCGCCAGGGTGCTGCTGGGCGATGATCCACACGTTGCGGCGACCTTCGCCCCCTTTGCCCCGTCGTAGCAGTTGGATATCGCGGCCTTCGGCGCTCTTGCCGGTGGCGAGCAGGGTGACGCCGGCGTACTTCAGGGCTTGATCGATCAGCCAGTCGTGGCGTTCACGGCTGTAGGGTTCGAAATAGGCAAACCAGACGTGTTTTTCCCGGGTCTGGAGGGTGATATGCAGGATCTCGCCGTCGAAACGCGTCGGTACCCGGAACCAGTTGATATGGTCGTAAGACGCCACGGCGTTGTACCCGCTCCAGGCATGTCTGTAGGACGAGCGACCCGCGTTGCTCAGGCGAAAGGTGTGGGTATGCCCCACGTGCATGCCTTCGGCCTTGAAGTGGAACCATTGGAAGTGATCGCTGCGGGTATCGGGTTTGATTGCCAGCAACAACTGATAGGCATCGCTGGCATCCAGGACCTGGATGTTGCCGCTGTCGAAGTCGGTGCTGATCTTGATGGAGGTCAAGGCCACGGTCATAGTCTGGTTGCCTGAATATGAGTGATGTGGCGGCTATATTACACAGGCCTCAGGCAAAACCTGGATGCAAAATTGTTGCACGAGGGAGGGGGCGTCATCCCTGACGCCGCCGCAGCTTAGAGTCTATGAGATTGATTCTCAAGCGCTAAATCGCAAAGATCCGGGCTAGGGCAGTCGAGTGGCTTTCTTTAGGCGATAGTCTTTTGCTACCATGCGCGCCATCAAGCGACACACAGTCTTCATTAGCCTGAAGCCATGCCAGGAAAACTGGCAAAAAAAAGACCCGGCCAAAGAGCCGGGTCAAAAACCGTGATTAGCCTGATGAGGAGATATTCCAAGAGTCCGACCTAAGGTCTCTTGGTCTATCGACTGATCTCGCGATCAGCTGGGTCCAATAATAATCATTATCATTTGCAAGTCAAATGTTTTTATCCGTGGGATAGAAATATTTTTCCTTGACGCCTGTCACGCGTTCGCCTTGGCCGCTGGCCCTTGCAACGACCGCTCCACCATCGCCTTGGCCATATCAATCAAATACACCACGGAAAACGCCAGGTCGCGTTGATTGCCTTGATGGCTGCACGCTGATTCATAGGCGGTTGCCGCTGCACTGCGCAACAGGTCCGAGGCATGCACCAGGGCTTCCTCCTGGCTGATGCCCGGTTTGATCAGGAACATGGCGTCATCCCGGGCCGGCGCCGACATCTCTTCTTTCAAGTAATAGTCCAGCGCGCGCTGGGCCGCAACGCTGTTGTGCATGTCGTGTAATTCAACGTGTTCAGGTGTTTCGGGCAATGGATACGGGCTGTTCGTCATAAGCGGCAGTACTCCGGTGGGTGTCGAAATCCTTAGGCTTGATGATAGTACGTATCGTATTTATGTCGTTTTATGGATTACTACAAACTGTTTATTGCCCTGAAAAATACGCGCCGTATTGTCAGTCGCCATGGATAACTGGATAGCATTGGTCAAGGCCAACATGAAAGACCGCAAGGTCACGCAAGGCGAACTGGCGGAACGCCTGGGCATGTCCCAGGGCGGTGTCGGCCACTGGCTCAACAAACGCCGCGTACCGAGCCTGGCGGACATGAACCGGGTGCTCGCGGAACTAGGGTTGGGGGACCTGGAAGTGGCGCTCGAGATTCGCGAGCGGGCCGCAACAGAGGCGACGTTGCAACGACGCTACAACCCGTATTTCCGCTACCCGGTCAGCGACTGGAAGCAGGCGTGCGAGTTGCGCGAAGAGCGGGCGGCCTATGGAACGAGTCGCTACGAATTGACCGATTACCACGCTCAAGGCAAGGCGTTCTGGCTACCGGTGACGAGCGATGCCATGACTGCCCCCACGGGCCTGAGCATCGGTGCCGGGATGATGATCCTGGTGGACCCGGCCATCGAGCCCGAACCCGGCAAACTGGTGGTTGCCCAATGGGCTGGCAGCCCCCAGGCGACCTTTCGCCAATTGCAGGAAGAAAGCGGCCAGCGTTACCTGGTGCCGCTCAATCCTACTTACCCCAAGGCGCTGCTCACCGAGGATTGCCGCATCCTGGGGGTAGTGGTGCAAGCCACGGCGAAGTTCTAGCCGGCCGTTTCAAGCTCCACCAGCGCGCTGCCTTCAGCCACCATTTCACCTTCCATGCAGAACAGCGCCTTGACCACTCCAGCCTGGGGCGCACGGATGCTGTGTTCCATCTTCATGGCTTCCAGCACCACTAGTTGAGTGCCAGCCTCGACCGTTTGGCCTATCTCTACCAATACGCGCACGATGCTGCCGTTCATCGGAGCGGTAAGGCCGCCTTGATGGGATTGCCCGGCCTCCACCGCCGCAATCGGATCGAACAGGCTGACCGCATGCATCTCACCGTCCCAACGCAGGTACAGGCTGCTTGCACTGCGGACCGCCAGGTGAGCACGGCGCACCCCTTGGTGCTCGATCAGCAATTGCTCGCCGCACAGCTGTGACGCGTGCCCCGCTAATGTCACCAGCCGATCCTGCCCATTGCAACTCAGGTGCAGCGAAACCTCGGCCGGCAGGCCCGCACGAAAGCCCTGGTTATTGGCCCACGGGCCATCGCCCGTCGGCAGGCTCTGCATAAACGCCGAGCCCGCCGCCTGCCAGAACGCATCGCTTAATGCACCGGGCGCCGGTAACAGCTCATCCTGATAACGAGGAATAAAGCCGGTATCCAGTTCGGCGGCCGCAAACGCGGGATGACCGATGATGCGTCGCAGAAAGCCCAGGTTGGTCTTGAGCCCGCCGACTGCAAACTCGTCGAGCATGCTCAGTAACCGCAAACGCGCCTGTTCACGGTCTTCGCCCCAGGCAATCAACTTGCCCAGCATCGGGTCGTAGAAGGGCGACACGTCGTCGCCTTGCTCGACACCGCTGTCCACTCGGCGGCCCGGGCCTGGGTCGGACTCGCGGTACAGCGCCAGGTGCCCGGTGGCCGGCAGGAAGTCATTGGCCGGGTCTTCGGCATACAGCCGTACTTCAATCGCATGGCCGATCAACGGCACTTGGTCTTGAGTGATGGGCAGCGCCTCGCCCTGGGCCACCCGGATCTGCCAGGCCACCAGGTCCAGACCGGTGATTGCCTCGGTCACCGGGTGTTCCACTTGCAGTCGCGTGTTCATCTCCATGAAGAAAAACTCGCCACGGGCATCCAGCAGAAATTCCACCGTACCTGCGCCGACATAACCGATGGCCTGGGCCGCACGCACGGCTGCTTCGCCCATGGCCTTGCGTTGCTCGACACTTAAGCCCGGCGCCGGGGCTTCTTCGACGACTTTTTGATGGCGACGCTGGATCGAGCAGTCGCGCTCATTGAGGTACAGGCAGTGGCCATGCTGGTCGGCAAACACCTGGATCTCGACATGCCGCGGCTTGAGCAGGTATTTCTCCACCAGCATCTGCCCATTGCCGAAAGATGACAGCGCTTCGCGCTGGGCAGAGGCCAGGGCTTCGGCCAATTGGCTGACATCCTCGACCACCTTCATGCCCTTGCCGCCGCCGCCGGCCGTGGCCTTGAGCAGTACCGGGTAGCCGATACGCTCACAGGCGGCGCGGAAGGTTTCCAGGTCCTGGGCCTCGCCGTGGTAACCCGGCACCAGCGGTACGCCGGCGGTTTCCATCAGGGCCTTGGCCGCCGATTTGCTGCCCATGGCGTCGATGGCCGAGGCGGGCGGGCCGAGGAAAATCAAGCCGGCGGCCTCGATGGCGCGGGCGAAGCCAGCGTTTTCCGAGAGGAAGCCGTAGCCCGGGTGGATCGCCTGGGCGCCGCTGGCGTGGGCGGCGGCGATCAGTTTGTCGATTTGCAGGTAGCTGTCGGTGGCTTTGCTGCCACCCAGGTCGACGCGGATGTCTGCCTCGCGACTATGGCGTGCATCGCGGTCGATGGCGCTGTGCACGGCCACGGTGGTCAGGCCCATGGCCTTGGCGGTGCGCATGACCCGGCAGGCGATCTCGCCCCGGTTGGCCACCAATACGGTGGTGAGTGTGCTCATGAACGCGGCTCCTGGGCTTGCCAGCTCGGTGCACGTTTTTGCAGGAACGCACGCAAACCTTCCTGGCCCTCGGCGCTCACCCGAATGCGCGCGATGGCGTTTTCACAATAACGTCGCAGCGCAGGCGTGAGGGCACCGTTGCCTACTTCGCGCAGTAAATCCTTACTGGCGCGCATCGCCGCCGGGCTGTTTTGCAGCAGGTTTTCGACCCACTGGTCCACCTGCTGATCCAGGGTTTCGGCCGGATAACTCTCAGCCAGCAAGCCGATTTCCCGTGCTCGCTGGCCGCCGAACCGCTCGGCCGTGAGGGCATAACGACGGGCAGCGCGTTGGCCGATGGCCTGCACCACGAAGGGGCTGATCACCGCTGGCGCCAGGCCGATGCGCACTTCCGACAAACAGAACTGCGCGTCGTCGGCGCCAATGGCCATGTCACAGCAACTGATCAGGCCCAACGCGCCACCGTAGGCCGCGCCTTGCACCACTGCCAGCGTGGGGATTTTCAGCTTGGACAGGTTGTACATCAGCTCCGCCAGTTCACGGGCGTCGTCCAGGTTGGTGTGGTAGTCCAGCTCGGCCGATTGCTGCATCCAGGCCAGGTCGGCGCCGGCGCTGAAATGCTTGCCGCGCCCGCGCAATATCAAAAAACGCACGGAAGGGTCGCCTTGCACCCGGTCCAGGGCAATGATCAGTTCGCGGATCATCTCGGCGTTGAACGCGTTGTTCTTGGCTTCACGACTGAGCCACAGCGTGGCAAAGCCACGGCTGTCGGTGATCAGTTCGAGGGTGTTGAAGTCGTTCATGCAAGGAGCTCCATGATAATGAGAGGCCTCCTGTAGGAGCGAGCAAGCTCGTTCCTACAGGTTACATGCGGAACACGCCGAAGCGGCTCGGCTCGATGGGGGCGTTCAGCGAGGCGGACAAGGCCAGGGCCAGCACATCGCGGGTCTGCAACGGGTCAATGACGCCGTCATCCCACAAGCGCGCGCTGGAGTAGTAAGGGTGGCCCTGGGTTTCATACTGGTCGAGTATCGGTTGCTTGATTGCCGCTTCCTCATCGGCGCTGAACGCGTCGCCTGCGCGCTCGGCCTGCTCCCGCTTGACCTGCACCAGCACCCCGGCGGCCTGTTCGGCACCCATCACGCCGATGCGTGCGTTGGGCCACATCCACAAGAAGCGCGGGTCGTAGGCGCGGCCGCACATGCCATAGTTACCGGCACCAAAGCTGCCACCGATAATCACGGTAAACTTCGGCACCTTCGCGCACGCCACGGCGGTCACCAGCTTGGCGCCATGCTTGGCAATGCCGCCGGCTTCGTACTTCTGGCCGACCATGAAGCCGGTGATGTTTTGCAGGAACAGCAGGGGAATCCCGCGCTGGCAGGCCAGTTCGATAAAGTGCGCGCCTTTCTGCGCGGCTTCGGCGAACAGGATGCCGTTGTTGGCCAGGATCGCAATCGGGTAGCCATGCAAATGCGCGAAGCCGCAGACCAGGGTGGTACCGAACAACGCCTTGAATTCATCGAACACCGAAGCGTCCACCAGCCGTGCGATCACTTCACGTACATCGAAGGGCTGCTTGGCATCCGCCGGGATCACACCGTACAGCTCTTCGCTGCTGTACAGCGGCGCCACTGGCGGCCGTTGCACCAATTGGCCTTGCTTGCGCCAATTGAGGTTGGCCACGCTGCGCCGAGCCAGGGCCAGGGCATGTTCATCGCTGTCGGCATAGTGGTCGGCCACGCCGGAGATCTTGCAGTGCACATCGGCGCCGCCGAGGTCTTCGGCGCTGACCACCTCACCGGTGGCGGCCTTCACCAGCGGTGGCCCGGCCAGGAAGATCGTGGCTTGCTGGCGCACCATAATCGCTTCGTCGGCCATGGCCGGCACGTAGGCGCCGCCGGCGGTGCATGAACCCATCACCACGGCGATCTGCGGGATGCCCTGGGCGCTCATATTGGCCTGGTTGAAGAAGATTCGCCCGAAGTGCTCGCGGTCCGGGAACACCTCGTCCTGGCGCGGCAGGTTGGCGCCGCCGGAGTCCACCAGGTAGATGCACGGCAGGCGGTTCTGCTCGGCGATGGTCTGGGCGCGCAGGTGTTTTTTCACGGTCAGCGGGTAGTAGGAGCCGCCTTTGACCGTGGCATCGTTGGCGACGATCATGCATTCGACGCCTTCCACGCGACCGATGCCGGCAATGACTCCGGCCGCCGGCACGTCTTCGCCATACACCTGATAAGCCGCCAACTGGCTGAGTTCGAGAAACGGCGAGCCCGGGTCGAGCAGGCGATTGATACGCTCACGGGGCAGCAACTTGCCCCGGGAGGTGTGGCGCTCCTGGGCCTTGGTGCCGCCGCCTTGTTGCACATGGGCGAGCAGGCTGTGCAGGGCGTCGACCTGTTCGCGCATCGCCATACTGTTGGCGGCGAACTCCGCCGAGCGTGGGTTGAGCTGGGTATGCAGGGTGGCCATGACGCGCTCCTTCAGCGGGTTTCGTTGAAGAGTTCGCGGCCAATCAACATCCGCCGAATCTCACTGGTACCGGCGCCGATTTCATACAGCTTGGCGTCGCGCAGCAGGCGGCCGGCGGGGAATTCGTTGATATAGCCATTGCCGCCGAGAATCTGGATCGCATCGAGGGCCATCTGCGTGGCGCGCTCGGCGCTGTAGAGGATCACCCCGGCGGCGTCCTTGCGCGTGGTCTCGCCGCGCTCGCAAGCCTGGGCCACCGCGTAGAGATAGGCGCGGCTGGCGTTGAGCTGGGTGTACATGTCGGCGACCTTGCCCTGGATCAGCTGGAATTCGCCGATGCTCTGGCCGAACTGCTTGCGGTCGTGGATGTAGGGCACGATCAAATCCATGCATGCTTGCATGATCCCGGTAGGGCCCCCGGACAGCACCACGCGTTCGTAGTCCAGGCCGCTCATCAGCACTTTCACGCCGCCATTGAGCACGCCGAGGATGTTCTCTTCGGGCACTTCTACGTCATCGAAAAACAACTCGCAGGTGTTGGAGCCACGCATGCCCAGCTTGTCGAACTTGTTGCTGCGGCTGAAGCCTTTCCAGTCGCGCTCGACGATAAAGGCGGTGATGCCGTGGGCGCCTTTCTCCAGGTCGGTCTTGGCATAGATCACATAGGTGTTGGCGTCGGGGCCGTTGGTGATCCAGGTCTTGCTGCCATTGAGGACGTAGCAGTCGCCGCGTTTATCGGCGCGCAGTTTCATCGAGACGACGTCGGAGCCGGCATTTGGCTCGCTCATGGCCAGGGCGCCGACGTGCTCGCCGCTGATCAGCTTGGGCAGGTACTTGAGTTTTTGCTCGTGGTTGCCGTTGCGGTTGATCTGGTTGACGCACAGGTTGGAGTGCGCGCCGTAGGACAGCGCCACTGAAGCCGAACCGCGACTGATTTCTTCCATGCTCACCACGTGGGCCAGGTAACCCAGGCCGGCACCGCCGTATTCTTCCGGCACGGTGATGCCCAACAGGCCCATGTCCCCGAACTTGCTCCACAGATCGACGGGGAACAGGTTGTCGATGTCGATCTGGGCCGCGCGCGGTGCGATCTCCTTGGCTACGAAGGCCTGCACCTGGTCGCGCAGCATGTCGATGGTCTCGCCGAGGGCGAAGTTCAGGGACGGGTAATTCATGGACAGGCACCTTAATGTGAGCTTTGTTGTTGTGTGGGTTGGGCGCCAGGGGAGGGCGCTCACCTTTACGTTAACGTAAGCTTGCGTTACGGCGCTGTCAATCGTAGTTTACGTATACGTCAACCTACAAAAAAGATAACAGGGGTCGTTATGCATCAACCGAATCAGAGCTACAACCGTGGCTCCCAGGACAAGGCTTTGCTGGCTATGACTATCGGCCAGGCCTTTGATCGTACAGCCGCGCAGTGTCCCGATGGCGAAGCCTTGGTGGTCCGCCATCAACTGCGGCGCTACACCTGGCGGCAACTGGCCGAGACGGTTGATCTGCATGCGCGGGCATTCCTGGCTTTGGGCATGCAAACCGGCGACCGCCTGGGCATCTGGGCACCCAATTGCGCCGAGTGGCTGATTTGTCAGGTGGCAAGCGCCAAGCTCGGGGTGATCCTGGTCAATATCAATCCGGCGTACCGCAGCAGTGAGTTGGACTACGTGCTCAAGCAATCCGGCTGCCAGTGGCTGGTGTGCGCCGGAGCGTTCAAGACCTCCGATTACCACGCCATGCTCCAGGCGCTGAAGCCAGATTTGCGTGGCCTCATCAGCCTCGATCCCAGCCCGCCGCCGGGCTTCATGCCCTGGTCGCAGCTGTCGGGCCTGGGCGCCGGTGTCCCGCCCGAGCAACTGCACAGCCGCGAGGCCAGCCTGCACTTCGACCAGCCCGTGAATATCCAGTACACCTCAGGCACCACCGGCTTCCCCAAGGGCGCCACCCTCAGTCACCACAACATCCTCAATAACGGCTACATGGTCGGCGAAAGCCTGGGCCTGACTGCGCAGGACCGCCTGGTGGTCCCGGTGCCGCTGTATCACTGCTTTGGCATGGTGATGGGCAACCTCGGCTGCATCACCCACGGTACCACCCTGATCTATCCCAACGATGGCTTCGACCCACTGCTGACATTGAGTGCCGTCGCCGAAGAAAAAGCCACCGGCTTATATGGTGTGCCGACCATGTTCATCGCCATGCTCGATCACCCACGCCGCGCCGAGTTCGACTTGTCCAGCCTGCGTACCGGGATCATGGCCGGGGCGACGTGCCCTATCGAAGTGATGCGCCGAGTCATCAACGAAATGCACATGCGTGAAGTGCAGATTGCCTATGGCATGACCGAAACCAGCCCGGTATCACTGCAGACCGGTGCGGATGACGATATAGAGCGGCGCGTCACCACGGTGGGCCGTACCCAACCGCAACTGGAAACCAAGATTATCGATGAGACCGGCAACACCGTCGCGCGCGGCGTGATAGGTGAGCTGTGCACCCGTGGCTACAGTGTGATGCTCGGTTACTGGAACCACCCCGAAGGTACCCGCGAGGCCATCGACGACGCCGGCTGGATGCACACCGGCGACCTGGCGACCATGGATGAGCACGGCTATGTGTGCATCGCCGGGCGCAACAAGGACATGATCATCCGTGGTGGCGAAAACGTGTATCCGCGGGAGTTGGAAGAGTTCTTCTTCACCCATCCGGCGGTCGCCGACGTGCAGATCATCGGCATCCCCGATGAGCGTTATGGCGAAGAAATCGTCGCCTGGATCAAGTTCCATCCGGGTCATGTGGCCAACGAGCTTGAACTGTTGAGCTGGTGCAAGGACCGTATCGCCCATTTCAAGACGCCCAGGCACTTCAAGTTTGTGGACGAGTTTCCGATGACGGTGACGGGCAAGATCCAGAAATTTCGCATGCGCGAGATCAGTATCCAGGAGTTGGAGGCTGCCCGCGACAACCTGGGGTAGGTGAATACCGCTGGTTGAAGGGCAAATGATCGCAGATTGATCATTTGTTCTATCAAATGGATGCGGTAAATGAGTGAGCTTGATCAACCTCCCAGCCATCAATCAGTAGCGCCGCAGAGCGTGCATGCGCGGGTTATACAGGACCGGCAGCCCTCCTGGTATGACGCCGCCGCCCTGAAACGCAAGAAGGCCTTTTCACAGACGCAGTTCGAAATGCCGCCATGGTACGCAGCGCTTTCGCCGGACAGACAATCGGCACTAAGTGCCGCTTATGCACGCAGCTTTAATTCGCTGAACAGGCTTGATGTTATTTTCAACGGGCTGCAAGGCGTGGTCACGTTTGCCGAGCCGCTCCTGGTGGCGGCGATGAAGACGAAGTTTGCCGCAGACTATGACGTAAAACGGCTGTTTTTTGCCCGTGAGGCGTTCATGCCCGCCGATCGTTCAAAGGTCGGGGGCTTGGAAGCTTCCGGGTATTGCTACTACCAGGGAGAGAGCCTGCTCGAAGCGGCGCTGGGTAACTTTGCCTTGGAAGACACGATTGAGACCGACGACCAGAACGCCAGCCTCGTCACGCGCTACGATTTCCACCAGCAGCCGCCTGGCAGCCCATTCAATCAGTCGCAAGTGCTTAGCCGTAAAGTCACCATAGCGCCTCATGCATTCGCCAGCCTGTGTCGGGAGTTGGACCTGGGTGCGCAGTACCTGGCCCACGTCGAGTCGTTCATCAGTCCACTGGACCCCCCTCGAACCCCCAGGGGGAGCAGGGCCAGGGCCGTGCGTAATCTTATGGTCAGTGCGACCCGGCATCAGCTGCAATTCGCCGCCGAAGTCGCGGTGGCGCGTGGGGATATCCAGCCGGATGCGTATCAACTGATACAACAGTTGATGAGCAATCAGCAGGATCTGGAATGGCGCGATAAAACAGTTACCTTTTCGAGTTTGAACGTCCTTGGGCAGTCGCTTAAACAAATTATCGTCATCGGGCATGTGAGTATTCACTACCCCGTACGTGGCAATGTGGTGTTCTTGAGCGAGCCCTGCCTGGCGTTTATACCCGGCGACCCTGTTTGCATGTTGAAGGAATACGCCAACCTGGAGGCGCTCAAGTTTGATTTGGTCGAGCGACTGTGCGTGGCCAGCTACCGGCAGTTTTTCAGCCAGTTCATCCCCTATGAGCGGCAAGGGGCGTTTTTTTCCAGGCTCAAGCAGCATCTCGACCCCGCTGAGCAGTCGACAGAGTCTCAAGACTTTGACTCAAGCAAGAAAAATATCAGGACCCTCACCGCCAGTTACGGAACGCGCTACGCCTTGTTGTGGCAGGACCATACCCGGCAAAAAATCGACCTGATGCGCAGCAACGCCCGGGCCATGGCCGTCTCCACCGATGCGGCGGACGCACGTGGGCGTAATGCCTGGCTGGTCAAGTTGGGCAGCACGGCGTTGAATGTCCTGAATGCGGCTGTACTGGTCTTTCCAGAGCTGGCGCCAGTCATGTTAGTGATCGGCGCGGCGCAAATGTTGCAAGAGGTCGCATCGGGTATTGAGGCGTGGGAGGCGGGGGATAAGCAAGCGGTGTGGGCTCACGTATCAGCCGTTGCTTTCAATGCGGCGACGGCCGTTGTAGGCGCCAGGTTATTGCCCTTGGTCAAGAGCGCCTTTGTCGAGAGCCTGGCCCATGTGCGTTGCCCCGATGGCAACATACGCCTGCATGCGCCTGACCTGAGGCCATACCAGCAATCCGTGTCGATGCCCGCGCAGCTTACGGTGAATGGTGACGGGCTGATTGAACATGAAGGCGGCCTGTACCTGCGCGAAGACAATGCGTATTACCGAGTGGAGCAGGTTGGCGCGGGCAATGACTACAAGATCTTGCATCCGCATGATCCGGCGGCCTTCACCCCAAGGGTAAGCCGCACGCGCGCCGGGGCTTGGGCTCATGAGCACGAGATCCCGCTGACCCTGACCGAGGCGCAGTTGATGCGCCGCTTGGGGCCGATGGCAGAGGGGTTTTCGGATCAGCCGCTCAAGCTCAAACGCATCATGCAAATGTCTGGCATCGAGGTGGATGCGCTGCGCCGGATGCATGTGCATCAGGCAGCACTGCCGGGGCTATTGGCCGATACCTTGAAGCGGTTCGAGATTGACCGTTTGGTGGCTGAAGAAGGCTCCAGCGTACGCCCCGCACTGCGTGCTGCGGATCAACTCGAACGCTTTACCCAGCGCTATGCCGCTGCCGAGCGCGCAGAAAGCGCGGCCGCATGGCCGATCAGGCGCTTATTCCCGTCATTACCCAAGGCGATTGTCGAAGAGCTGTTGGACGAAACCAGCGCCGCCGAAATGCAGGTGCTCACCGAGCAGGATCGCGTGCCACTGCGCCTGGCTGAAGAGGCCCGCCATTATCAACAGCAGGTGCGCCTGGCGCGGGCGTATGAGGGCTTGTACCGCAATACCCTGGGCAATGACGACACGCAACGCTTGGTGCTGCACAGCCTGGACAAGCTGCCCGGCTGGCCATCGGGCTTGCGTATCGACGTTATCGAGCGGTTGCCTGCGGGGGATCGCCTGCTGGACTCATTGGGGCCGGAGGACGCCGCGATCAAGCGGCGTCTTATCAAGTTTGGTCCCAGGAACCTTTATGAAGTACAGGATGCCAAGCTGGCGGTATTCAATACCCAGGCGGATATCTATGGGGCGGTACAGTCAGCGGTCCCGACTGAGGACTGGACGGCAATGAAACTGACCGAGTTGGATGGAGGCGCAAGCCTGAAACAGGCGCTGGAGCAGATGCCTTTGATGCCTTGTGAGCAATTGCGCAGGTTGTTGCGCATGCAGCCGATCAAGCCTGGGTATAAACCGCCCATGCGCCTTGCGGAGGGACGTATCGGCTATCCGTTGAGTCCTGTGGGCATTCGATCCGCTCCCTGCGAACAGGCAGCCTCAGCGCTCTATCCGTCACAATCCATCGAAGAGGTGGAGTGGACGCTGAAGCTGCAAGACGCCAGCGATGATGTGTTTTTGGCCCGCATGGACCAACTCGAAGAGGAGTTCACGCAACTGAAGGCGACACTGGACGCCTGGCATGACGAAGACACGACTTATCGCCGATCAAGGGGCCGGGTCGTCAATACTCTCAAGAATGCCTGGCAGCGTTCACCTCCACACTTGCCCATGAGTCCTGAGCAGATGCGCTCTGAGCTACGAGAAGAGGAGGGTGGGCTGTATGTCGTGCGCTTGGCCGACGAGCAAGTCGGTGATTTGCCGCCGATCACCGCGAACATGAGCCATGTGGAATGTCTGGATTTAGCGAGAATGTCACTTTCGGACGCCTCTTTACCTTTCTTGCAGTCATTCAGCGGCTTGCGTTGGCTGGATATCAGCCACAGTAACCTCACGCGCTTGCCGGAGTTCGTCGATGGGGGCGCGCAAATCACCTGGCTCGACCTGAGCAGCAATGACATTCGCCTGACTGCGCCGAGTCGTGAACGCCTGCAGAATATGCAGGGCCTCAAGACCCTCAAGCTCTCCCATAACCGGCAGTTGGGGTGGTCCGCGGACCTTAGCAACCTGCGTGATCTGCAGCGGCTCTATCTGGAAAATACCGGCACCAGGGTATTCCCGGCAGGTGTCGAGGTGCCTGGCAACCTGGCCTGGATCGATCTGCGTACGAATGGGATCACGACCTTGCCCGGCTATGCCATACAGCACCCGGATCGAGTCAATCTACAGGGCAATCCCGTCGCGCCGCTTTGAGGGTACGGGTAACAAACCGCACGTGCAGACAGCACAAAGGGGACCCGAAGGTCCCCTTTAATTTGTCGTTGCGTGCTCTTTTCTTATTATTGAGGGGCGGCCTGTTGTTGTTTTTGGTAGCCGTGGCCCGTACCGCTGTTTTTGGCGACCCCCATCCGGGGTCAAGAGCAAACGTATTTTTTTGAACGCTGACCTGCTTCTTCGTAAACGATCCAACCAGTGGGTAGCTACCTGAGGTAGTTTTATTTTTCTCTATCCGGTTGCGGGTTGCGGCATGCCGTACCCTGTGAAGCCATCTTCTCCAAAAAAATCTGTTAGCTGCGTCTCTGCCGTGTTGTTTTTGTTATGTCAGAGTCGTTTCGTCTTATTTTTATTAGATTTGGTGCTTTTTATTCTTGTTATGCCATAGAGATAGCAGAAGCCGTGCCAACTTTTTAAAAGTCTTTAAAATCAATAGGTTAGTTTTTTCGTGGGAAATGTCTTTACGTATGTGCGCTAAATTCTGTTCCCGCGTTACCCGCCGAGCAGGCGCGCGGTAACACATTGTCACAGCTGTGCTACTTCATCCGGCGCTACGGGCCTTGGCCACACGCGAACCGCTCGGCCGCCCCAGCACTCTGCTGATCTGCTGGCCCGCGCCAATCAAGCGCTCCAGGTCGATACCCGTATCGATACCCAGGCCATTGAGCAGGTACAGCACATCCTCGGTGGCGACGTTACCGCTGGCACCCTTGGCGTAGGGGCAACCGCCGAGACCAGCGATAGAGCTGTCGAACACTTGGATGCCTTCCAGCAGGCCGGCGTAGACATTGGCGATGGCTTGGCCGTAGGTGTCGTGGAAATGCCCGGCCAGTTTGTCCCGCGGTACCTGGGCGCCGACCACTTCGAACAGCCGCCGGGTTGCCCCCGCCGTGCCGGTGCCGATGGTGTCGCCCAGGGACACTTCATAACAGCCCATGGCATACAGTTCGCGAGCGACGGTCGCCACTTGCTCTGGGGCGACAGCGCCTTCATACGGGCAACCCAACACGCACGACACATACCCCCGCACGCTGATGCCATGCTGCCTGGCCGCGGCCATGATCGGCGCGAACCGCGCCAGGCTTTCGCTGATGGAGCAGTTGATATTGCGCTGGGAAAACGCTTCGGACGCTGCGGCAAATACCGCAACTTCCTTGACCCCGGCCGCCAGCGCATCCTCGAACCCGCGCAGGTTCGGCGCCAGCGCGCCATAGGTCACGCCGGGCTTGCGCTGGATCTGTGCAAACACCTCGGCTGAGCCGGCCATCTGCGGCACCCACTTGGGCGAGACAAAACTGCCGACTTCGATATAGCTCAGCCCGGCTTCGCTCAAGGCGTCCACCAGTTGGACCTTATCCGCCACGCTGATGGGCTGGGCTTCATTTTGCAAACCGTCGCGCGGGCCGACTTCCACCAGGCGTACGTGTGAGGGGAGGGACATGGCAGTTACCTTCTGGTCAATGGCCGGCTTGGCTGATGGTGTGCGCGAGGGCTTGAGTGCAACGCTCTTCTGCGGTGTCCAGCTCCAGCTTCATTTGCTCGATATCCAGCAACTGTTGCTCAAGCTGTTCACGGCGCTCGGCGATCTTGGCCAGCATGCTGTTGAGTTGGATCTGGTTGCCGCCGGTGGGGTCGTAGAGCTCGATCAGCTCGCGGCATTCGGCCAGGGAAAAGCCGATGCGCTTACCGCGCAGGATCAGCTTGAGGCTGACTTTGTCCCGCGCCGAGTAGATGCGCTCCTGGCCACGGCGTTCCGGGGCCAGCAGGCCTTGTTCTTCATAGAAGCGAATGGCGCGGGTGGTGATGTCGAGCTCGCGGGCGAGGTCGGAGATGCTGTAGGTGGTGCTCATGGCGGTGCTCAAAAAGGTCTTGGCACTAAGCTAATTGGAGGTTGACGTAAACGTCAAGGGGCGCTGCGCGCCCCATCGGGGGCAAGCCCCCTCCCACAGGGGGACTTCTGCAACTTTAGGCTTGTTGTTTATCGAGTTTCTTTTCATGGGCCGTCACCTGCTGGCATAGCTCGATCATCTGCTCGCGCATCCAGCGGTTCGCCGGGTCCTGGTCGGTGCTTTCATGCCAATACAGGTGGGTTTCTACCAGCGGTACGTCGTTGACCGGCAAATTGAACCAGTGCAGTTCATGGCGGCGGGCAAAGCGCTCGGGCACGGTCATCACCATGTCGGTCTGCTGCAATACCTGGGAGGCCATCAGGTAATGCTGGGAACGCAGGGCGATCTTGCGCTGGATGCCCATCTTGCCCAGGGCCAGGTCCACATGGCCCAACCCGTTACGGCGGCTGGAGATATGGATATGGGTCAGCGACAGGTAGTCATCCAGGCTGAATTTATCCTTGCCTGCCATCGGGTGGCCCTTGCGCATGGCGCATACGTAGCGGTCTTCCATGAGCTTGACGTGGCGCACCTGTGGGTCGGTGTTGAGTGGCGCGTCCACGGCAAAATCCAGGCGCCCGGCCGCCAGCTCCTTGGTGGTTTCACGGCGCTTGGACAGGAAACTCTCGATCACCACCGTGGGCGCCAGGCGGCGCAGGCGCTGGAACAGCTGCGGCAGGATCACCGCCTCGGTGAGGTCGGTCATGCTGATGCGGTAGGTCTTGGCCGCCTGCTGCGGGTTGAAGATTCGGCTTTCCTGCACCGACACCCGTAGCAACGACAGCGCATTGCGCACCGGGCCGATGATGTTCTGCGCCATGGGCGTGGGCACCATGCCTTGGGCGGTGCGCACGAACAACGGGTCGTTGAAGGTCTCGCGCAGGCGGGCCAGGGCGTTCGACACCGCCGGTTGGGTGATGCCGACGATCTGCCCGGCGCGGGTCAGGTTGGCTTCGGTGTAGATCGCATCAAAGACGATGAAAAGGTTGAGGTCGACCTTGCTCAGATTCATTTCGTTGCGCTCTTATTGTTAGATGTCCATACACCGATCATATATCGGTGATGAATGTTAATACACGCCGAGAATAGGCTAGGTAAATTATCAACGCTGTTCTAGCATCGATTGCATGACCTAAACAACCTCTCAGAGAAGGGAGCTGCCCATGGATTTCGCCTATTCGCCCAAGGTTCAGGAACTGCGTGAACGTGTCACCGCGTTCATGGACGCTTACGTCTACCCGGCCGAGCCGGTGTTCGAGCGCCAGGTCAGCGAAGGTGATCGCTGGCAGCCCACCGCCATCATGGAAGAACTCAAGGCCAAGGCTAAGGCCGAGGGCTTGTGGAACCTGTTCCTGCCCGAATCCGAACTGGGCGCAGGGCTCACCAATCTTGAATACGCACCGCTGGCGGAAATCATGGGCCGGTCCTTGCTCGGCCCGGAGCCGTTCAACTGCTCCGCGCCCGACACCGGCAATATGGAAGTGCTGGTGCGCTACGCCAACGAAGAGCAGAAACAACGCTGGCTCGAGCCGCTGTTGCGCGGCGAGATTCGCTCCGCCTTCGCCATGACCGAGCCAGATGTGGCTTCATCGGACGCCACCAACATGGCTGCCCGCGCCGAACGCCAGGGCGACGAGTGGGTAATCAACGGCAAGAAATGGTGGACGTCAGGTGCTTGCGACCCGCGCTGCAAAATCCTGATCTTCATGGGCCTGAGCAACCCGGATGCACCGCGCCACCAGCAGCACTCGATGATCCTCGTTCCTGTGGACACCCCCGGGGTGAAAATCCTGCGTCCGCTGCCGGTGTTCGGCTACGACGACGCGCCCCACGGCCACGCCGAAGTGCTGTTCGACAACGTGCGCGTGCCCTACGAAAACGTGCTGCTGGGGGAGGGACGTGGCTTCGAGATCGCCCAGGGCCGCCTTGGCCCGGGCCGTATCCACCACTGCATGCGCTCCGTCGGCATGGCCGAACGCGCCTTGGAATTGATGTGCAAACGTTCGGTCAGCCGCACCGCGTTCGGCAAGCCTTTGGCGCGTCTGGGGGGCAATATCGACAAGATCGCCGACTCGCGCATGGAGATCGACATGGCGCGCCTGCTGACCTTGAAAGCGGCGTACATGATGGACACCGTGGGCAATAAAGTGGCGAAAAGCGAAATCGCCCAGATCAAGGTGGTGGCGCCGAATGTCGCCTTGAAGGTGATCGACCGTGCGATCCAGATCCATGGCGGTGCCGGGGTCTCCAATGATTTCCCGCTGGCTTATATGTACGCCATGCAACGTACCCTGCGCCTGGCCGATGGCCCGGACGAGGTGCATCGTGCGGCGATTGGCAAGTTTGAGATCGGCAAGTATGTGCCGCGGGAGTTGATGCGTAGCGGGCAGTAGCACCGCGTCGCCTGCAATCGGGGGCAAGCCCCCTCCCACACTAGACCGATTTCCAACATGAGAATGCGGTCCAATGTGGGAGGGGGCTTGCCCCCGATGAGGCCAGTCCAAACACCTCAAACTCCAAGGCTCAGTACACCCAGACCTCCACCCGCCGATTCTTGATACGCCCCTCATCCGCCGTATTCGCCGCTACCGGCATCTGCGCGCCAAACCCGCGGATATCCCTGGGCACCACGCCGCTCTTGACCAGCTCCCGGCGCACCGCCATAGCCCGCAGCTTCGACAGCAACGCCGCACGTTGCGGATCATTCTTGGCATCGCCAAACCCCACCAGGGTTACCTGTTTATCGAGCTTGCCGTGGCTTCTTATATAAGCCACCACCCGCTGCAAATCCTGGCGCGCCTTGTTGTCGAGGCTGGCGCTACCTTCCTCGAAACGAAAATTCACAGTCAAGCGCTGGGCGTCACGGGCGAGGGCCTGGTAGTCGTCGGGCATTGACGGGCGTGGCGCCACGCCAATCGCCTGCACCTGTTGGGCGATAAAGCCATTGGCGGCGACTATTGCCTGGCCCTTGCTGCCTTGGGTGAAGTCCACCAGCGCCTTGGCCCAGGGGTTGCGGGAGGAGGGCGGCAGGTAAAAGAACAGTCGCCGTGACAGCGGGTAATCCTCGGTGGCAATCAAGCTGGTCAAGGGCAACATCGGTTGTGAGTCGCCGTCGACAATCGCCACTGCCTTGGCCTGGCGTACATAGGGCAAGCCGATAAAACCGATGCCCTGGGGGTCATGGCTGACCGCATCGGACAGCGCCTCGCTGGACTCGAAACGCTGTGCGGTCCCCGCAAGCGGTTTGCCGCGTCGGCTCAACACCAGTTCCTTGAAGGTGTCGTAGGTGCCGGACTGATCATCCCGGGCGTAGACATGAATGGCCCCGCCAATGCCCCCCAGCGCTTCCCAAGTGCTGACCTCGCCGTTGAAGATCTGCGCCAGTTGCTCGGTGTTCAGCGTATTGAGTGGGTTGCGCGGGTTGAGGATGATTGCCAGGCCATCGATGGCGATCACCTGTTCGGCTTCGGGGCTTTTCAGGTCACCCAGGGATTCGAGGTCTATCAGTTCGCTGTCCTTGATCGGGCGGGACGCTGCGGCGAGGTCGGCGCGGTTGTTTTTCAGCGCGGCAAAACCGGTGCTGGAACCATGGGCAGCCACTTCGATGGTCACGGTCTTGCCCTGGCGCGTCTTGCCGACTACCCGTTGTTCGTTTGCCCCGTCACCCGGCTCGCTGTGTACACCCTGCAGGCCTTGATGCTCCATCAGACCCTTGACCAACGCCGGGCCGAGTGCCGCCCCGATGGTATTGGAACCCTGGATGCGCAGCGCTGGGCCTTGGTCGGGGACGGCAAGGGGTGCGGCCACGGCGGGCAGGGAGATCGCAAAGCACAGGAACAGAACGCGCAGCCTCATGCCGGCACCTTCTTAAGCCAAAGGGAGTGCCGCGAGATTAAGTCAGTTGGATTGCAGCAATGTGACTGACACTCAGCCGGTCAAAATGTGGGAGGGGGCTTGCCCCCGATAGCGGTGTATCAGCGACAGATGAGCTGGCTGACACACTGTCATCGGGGGCAAGCCCCCTCCCACATTTAGATCTTCACCAGGCTTGCTATCAGCTCAGTTCCAACCAGATCGGCGCATGGTCCGACGGCTTCTCCAGCCCGCGCAGATCGTAATCCACCCCGGCATCCTTGACCCGCGGTACCAAGCCGGTGGACGCCATGATCACGTCAATGCGCAGCCCACGCTTGGGCTCGTCTTCAAACCCACGGCTGCGGTAGTCGAACCAGCTGAAGCGGTCGGCCACGTCCGGGTTGAGGTGGCGGAAGCTGTCCACCAGGCCCCAGTTCTTCAGGCGTGCCATCCACTCGCGTTCTTCCGGCAGGAAGCTGCACTTGCCGGTTTTCAGCCAGCGCTTGGCGTTGTCGGCGCCGATGCCGATGTCACAGTCCTCCGGGGAAATGTTCACGTCGCCCATCACCACCAGCGCCTGGTCATTGCTGAACTGGCTTTCCAGCAGGTGCTGCAAGTCTGCGTAGAAGCGCTGCTTGGCTGGGAACTTGGTCGGATGGTCGCGGCTTTCACCCTGGGGGAAGTAGCCGTTCATGATGGTCACCGGGTGGCCGTTTTCATCGGCGAAGGTGCCCCAGATAAAACGCCGCTGGGCGTCCTCTTCATCGCTGGCAAAACCTTTGTGCACGCTCAGGGCTTCTTTGCGCGAGAGCAGGGCCACACCGTAGTGGCCTTTCTGCCCGTGGTAATACACGTGATACCCCAGGGCCTGCACTTCGGCCAGGGGGAACTGGTCATCGTGGACCTTGGTTTCCTGCAGGCCGATCACGTCCGGTTGATGCTTTTCAATCAGCGCCGCCAGCTGATGAGGGCGAGCACGCAGCCCGTTGATATTGAAGGAGACGATTTTCATGGTCGGCAGTCCAGTCTGGCAAAAGGGCGATGCTAGCCGACAAGTCCGGCGGGGGCCAGCGTGGCGGTCGGGTGAATGCGCTGCTAATGTCTGGGAACGACTGGAGCTGTACAGGTTCGTACCCATAAGAACGCCATGTTTGAGTGGCGCCCAGGAGATTGACTGTTATGCCAGACACTTCGACGGCCATTGCCGACATCCGCCTGCTCAATAGCGGTTACTCCCGCGAGGCGCGATCCCTGCTTTACCAGGCGTATCGCCACGAGCCGACCTTCGCCTACATCTTCGAAGCCGAGCGGCCGGGTTATGAGCAACGGGTGCGCGCCACCGTGCGCGAACTGGTCAAGCAGCACTTTTTCCAGAAGCTTCCCGCCATCGGCCTGTTCGTCAACGACCGGCTGATCGGCATCGCCCTGATTGCACCGCCCCAGCGGCGCCTTGGCATCACCGAGAGTTGGGCGTGGCAGATCCGCATGTGGCTGAGTACCGGCGTGCGCGGCACGCGGCGTTACCTGGAATACCATCAGGCGGTCCTGGCATGCCTGCCCAGCGAGTCGGTGCATGTATTGCCGCTGTTGGGTATTCACCCACAGTTCCAGGGCAAGCACTTCGGTGAGCAACTATTGGAAGCGGTACACAATTGGTGCGCCGACGACCCGCATTCCTCCGGGGTGGTGCTCGACACTGGCAACTCCCGCTACCTGGATTTCTACAAGCGCCAAGGCTATGAAGAGATCGGCGAAGTCGCCGTAGGCCCGGTGCTGGAACATGTGTTTTTCCATCCCAATCCCCAGGCGTTACATGCTGCAACGGCTTAGACAGAATTATTCAGACAAATCCGGGTTCAAAGACTCTCCCCAGCTCGTGTAGCATCCGCGCCTATGAAGTTTCCAGGAAGATTTACCAGCGGCTTGATTCTGCTGTTCACAAGCTGCGGCGCATTCGCGCAAAGCGAATTGGACGTGCGGGTCAAACCCTCAAACGACGCGTTGAAAGCCAACATCGAAGGCTATATCGGCGGGGTGGGCGATCGTGATGAAGAAGCCTTGCTGCGGTTCAGCCGCGGCGCCGAGGAGCAGGCGCGTAAAGCGGCCCAGGCCCTGGGCTACTATCAGCCACGGATCGCCAGTGATGTAAGGGGCGGGAAGAACCCGCGCCTGACGCTCACCATCGACTCCGGCGAACCGGTGCATCTGCGCGACGTGACCATTCGGGTCGATGGCCAGGCCGCGAGCCTCAAGGCTTTTCGCGTGCCTGCCAGCGACGACCTCAAATCCGGCGCGGTGCTCAACCACGGCCATTACGAAGACGCCAAGCGCCTGATCCAGAACCAGGCTTCGCGCTACGGTTTTTTCAGCGGGCGCTTTACCAGCCAGAAGCTGGCGGTGGACCCCCAGGCCGGCGTGGCCGATATCGAACTCATTTACGACAGCGGCCCGCGCTACAGCATGGGCAAGGTCAGCTTCAGCGGCGACACGCCTTTTGATGAAGAACTGCTGCAACGCATGGTGCCGTTCAACAGCGGCACGCCGTATGACTCCGAACTGATCGCCGAACTTAACCAGAACCTGCAAGCCAGCGGCTTCTTCGAAGGCGTGAGGGTAGATGCCAGCCCCACCGCCGCGACCAATGATGTAATCCCGGTCGCCGTGCAGCTGGAAACCCGCAAGCCGCGCACCATGGGCCTGGGCCTGGGTTACTCCACCGACGTGGGCCCACGGGGCAAAGCCAACTGGACACGGCATTGGGTCAACCCCCAGGGCCATAGTTATGGTTGGGAAGCCGAGTTGTCGGCGCCCCGGCAGAACGTCGGCCTGTGGTACGACATCCCCCTCGACCCACCGCTCACCGACAAATTGCGCTTTGCCGGCGGCTATCAGAATGAAGAGATCGCCAATACCGACACCTTGAGCAAGCTGCTCACCATCGGCCCGGAATGGCACAGCAAATTGCCCAGCGGTTGGACGCGGGTGATTTCCCTCAAGTACCAGCGCGAAGAGTACCGCCTGGGCAATGACTCGGGCTTGAGCAACCTGGTGATGCCGGGGGTCAGTTATTCCTACCTGCGCAGCGACAACCGCATCGACCCGCACCATGGCTACCGGCTGATGTTCGACACCAAGGTCGCGAAGGAGGGGCTGGGGTCCGACACCAACCTGCTTTACGGCACGGCCACGATCAAGGGCCTGACCACCTTGTGGGACAACCATCGTTTCCTGGCTCGTGCGCAATTGGGTGGCAGTGCCACCAACGGCTACAAATCCGTGCCGCCGTCGTTACGCTTCTTTGCCGGTGGCGACCAGAGCGTGCGCGGATACGAGTACCAGACCCTGTCGCCCGAGAACGACCGCGGCGACCGCATCGGCGGCCGCTATATGGTGGCCTTGAGCGCCGAGTACCAATATTCCATCACCGACAAATGGCGCATCGCGACCTTTGTCGACCAGGGCAACTCCTTCAATAACCTGGACTTCCCCAGCCTGAAAACCGGTGTGGGCGTTGGTGTGCGCTGGGTCTCGCCAGTCGGGCCGATTCGCCTTGACCTTGCCCATGCCCTCGAAGATCCGGGCGGCGTTCGATTGCACTTTTCCATGGGGCCTGAGCTGTGATGCGTGGTTTGAAAATAGCCGGGCTGGTGCTGGTCGCCATCCTCGCTTTGCTGTTGCTGGTGCTATGGTCGGTACTGGGTACCCAGGCGGGCAGTCGCTGGGCCTTGGGTCAGGTGCCGGGCTTGAGTGTGGAGCATTT
This sequence comes from Pseudomonas sp. FBCC-B545, assembly GCF_059134095.1. NCBI lineage: Bacteria > Pseudomonadati > Pseudomonadota > Gammaproteobacteria > Pseudomonadales > Pseudomonadaceae > Pseudomonas > Pseudomonas sp. FBCC-B545. Next base: position 2,443,923 of record NZ_CP101441.1, read on the forward strand.
CCAAGGCCGCCTGGGCGGGCAGTGGAGCGCCGATCATCTGTTGTGGCAGCAGGATGGCAGCCGCGTCGAGTTGAAGGCGCCGAAATTCAACTGGTCCCCCGGTTGTCTGTTACGCATGACCCTGTGCATCAACCAGCTGGATATGGAGCAAGTCAGCCTGGAATTCGCACCCAGCGCCGAAGAGAGCAGCAGCGAGCCGATTCAACTGCCCGAACTGAAATTACCGGTTGCCGTACAGTTAGGCGACGTTCGCGTCGGTAGCCTGATTTTTAACGGCAATGAAGAACTCAACAGCCTGCAGCTGGCGGCGCACTGGACTGCCATGGGCCTGCGTATCGACTCGGTGCACTTGCAGCGCGACGGCCTGGTGCTGGACCTTGCCGGTCTGCTGCAACCCAGCGGCGATTGGCCGCTGAAGGCCAGCGGCAACCTGAGCCTGCCCTACGCCCCAGGCGGTGCACTCTGGACGGTTGCGCTCAAGCTCGACGGCGACCTGCTCAAGACCCTCAAGCTCGACGCCGACAGTAGCGGCTACCTGCCGGCCAAGCTCAGCGGCGAACTGCAACCCCTGGTGGAAAACCTGCCGGCGCAGTTGCACATCACCTCCGAGGCCTTCAAGCCCAGCGCGGATCTGCCTGACACCCTGCAACTCAACCAACTGGACCTGAGTGCCGAGGGCGACCTGAAAAGCGGCTACCGGTTAGTGGGCAAGGCCGTGCTGCCGGCGGAAAAAGGCCCGGTGGACTTGCAGCTGCAAGGCAAGGTCGACGCCAAGGGCGCGCAGATCGCCGGCCTGGATTTGAATGCCGGCGACAAGCAAAGCCTCAAGCTCAGTGCCAACCTCGACTGGCAACAAGGCTTTAGTGCTGACGCCAGGATCGACTGGCTGGACTTCCCCTGGCACCGCCTGTATCCCGTGATCGACGAGCCGCAGGTTGCATTGCGCACCTTCAACGGAGAAATCTCTTATAAGGACGGCAATTACCTCGGCAACCTCAAGGCCGACCTCGACGGCCCGGCCGGCAAATTCAATCTGGTCACGCCCTTCAGTGGCGACCTCAAGCAAGTCTTCCTGCCCGAGTTGAAGCTGACCGCCGGCCAAGGCAAGGCCGAAGGCCACCTGAACCTGCAATTTGCCGACGGTATTGCCTGGGATACGGCGCTGGACCTGTCGGCCCTGAACCCGGCGTACTGGGTCGCCGAGTTACCCGGCACCCTGGCCGGGCCGCTGCGCAGCAAAGGCGAGTTCAAAAATGATCAGCTCAAGCTCAACGCCGACCTCGACCTCAAGGGTCGTCTGCGTGGACAGACGGCGGTGCTGGCGGCCAAGGCCGAAGGTGCCGGGGAACAATGGACCCTGGCCAACCTGGATATCCGTCTCGGTGACAACCGCATCAACGGCAGCGGCAGCCTGCAACAACGCCTGGCCGGGCAGATCGACATCAAGCTGACGCGCCTGGCCCAGCTCTGGCCGCAACTGCGCGGGCAAATCAATGGCCGCGTCGATGTGGCCGGCACCTTGAAAGCCCCCCAAGGCAAGCTCGACCTCAAGGGCCAGCAGTTGGCATTTGCCGACAACCGCCTGCAAACCCTCAACCTCGACGCCAACCTCGATAACGCCCAGCGCGCCAGGCTCGACCTCAAGGCCAGTGGCATTCAGGCCGGCGAAACCCAGGTCGGCAACCTCACTGCCAGCGCCCAGGGCGATATCAAGAACCAGAAGGTCCAGTTGGACCTCGCCGGCCCACTGCTCAAGCTGGCCCTGGCGTTGGATGGCAACCTCGACAAAGGCAACTGGCGCGGGCGTCTGGCCAGCGGTGATGTACAAGCCGGCGGCCAGGACTGGCGCCTGCAAGCCCCGGCGAAGATCGAGCGCCTGGCCGATGGCAAGCTGACCTTCGGCGCGCACTGCTGGGTCTCCGGCCCCGCCAGCCTGTGTGGCGAAGACCAGCGCCTGATGCCCGAGCCGAAGCTGCGCTACCACCTCAAGCAATTCCCCATCGACAGCCTCGCGGCATTCTTGCCCAAAGACTTCGCCTGGCAGGGCAAGCTCAACGCCGACGTACAACTCGATTTGCCGCAGAGCGGCCCCAAAGGCGTGGTGTCGGTGGATGCCAGCGGCGGCACCCTGCGCGTGCGCGACAAGGGCCAGTGGTTGGATTTTCCCTACGACACTTTGAAGCTAGAAACCACCCTTAACCCCAAGCGCATCGACACCCAGCTCAACTTCCATGGCGGCAAGCTCGGTGAGTTGCTGTTGCAGGCGCAGATCAACCCGCTGCCGAGCAACAAGCCGATTACCGGCAATTTCAGCCTCACGGGCCTGGACCTCGCCGTGGCGCGGCCCTTTGTGCCGATGGTGGAAACGCTCAACGGCAAGCTCAACGGCAGTGGTCGCATTTCTGGCGGTTTGCTCGCACCCCTGGTCAACGGCAACCTCAACCTGGTGGACGGCGAAGTCTCCGGGCCAGAACTGCCCATCAGCCTCGAGGGCCTGAACCTGCAGGCGCAGATCGCCGGCGAAAGCGTGCAGCTCAACGGTGGCTGGCACAGCGGCAAGGCCGGGCAGGGCAGTCTCAAGGGCCAGATCGACTGGGGCCGCGCGCTGGTGGTTGATCTCAACCTCAAGGGCTCGCAACTGCCGGTGACGGTGGAGCCCTATGCCAAGCTGGAAGTGGCGCCCGACCTGAAGATCAGCCTCAAGCACGACAAGCTGGCGATTGCCGGCAAGGTCCATATCCCCCGTGGCGATATCACCGTGCGGGAACTGCCGCCGTCGACGGTCAAGGTCTCCGATGACACGGTGATCATCGGCAGCCAGACCGAAGAGGGCAAGCCGCCGATGGCCATGGCCATGGATATCGACGTGGAGGTGGGTGAAGACCAGCTCAACTTCGCCGGCTTCGGCCTCACCGCCAAGGTCCAGGGCCATGTGCATATCGGCGACAACATGGATACCCGTGGCGAACTGTGGCTCAACGACGGTCGCTACCGCGCCTACGGCCAGCGCCTCAACGTGCGCCGTGCGCGGCTGCTGTTCGCCGGGCCGCTGGACCAGCCGTTTCTGGATATCGAGGCGGTACGCATCGTCACCGAATCCAGCCGCACGGTCACCGCAGGTATTCGTCTCAGTGGCAGCGCCGAACAACCCACCACGCAGATCTTCTCCGAACCGGCCATGGCCCAGGAAGACGCGCTGTCGTACCTGGTACTGGGGCGCTCGCGCACCAACACCGGCGAAGACAACAACATGCTCGCCGAAGCCGCCCTGGGCCTGGGTTTGATGGGCAGCGCCGGCGTGACTACGGATATTGCCAACAAACTGGGTATCCAGGACTTCGACCTCGACACCCAGGGCACCGGTAACAGCACCGCCGTGGTAGCCAGCGGCAAGATCAACGAGAAGCTCAGTTTGCGTTATGGGGTAGGGGTGTTCGAGCCGGCCAATACCATTGCCTTGCGTTATTTGCTCAGCAAGAAGGTGTACCTGGAAGTCGCCACGGGCGTAGCCAGTTCCCTGGATATCTTCTACAAGCGCGATTTCTGATCGGTACGCGGTAAAAAAATGTGGGAGGGGCGGTGCGACGATTCGACTTGCTCCCGATAGCGATCGGTCAGCTACAAACAAGTTGACTGATATACCGCTATCGGGAGCAAGCCCCCCTCCCACATTGGTTTTCATTTCACTCCAGCCTTCAGCCAACTACCAAGCAACCTAATAATTCCATTTGACATTCGCTGCCTAAGCAGTAACATCTCGTCACACATTCACTGCCTAGGCAGTAATAAGGTGACTTTCGATGCCTCACTTCACCCCCGATAACTTCCACAACTGCCACCTCGGCCTGTTGCTGGGCCGCGCCGCGATTCTCAAGGACCGCATCATCGACACCCATATGGAACCCCACGGCATCACCGCCGCGCAGTTCAAGGTGTTGATCATCATGGCCCAGTTCGGCGTCGACACCCCGGCCGAGCTGTGCCGCAACCTGTCCCTGGACAGCGGCTCGATGACGCGCATGCTCGACCGGCTGGAGCAAAAAGACTTACTCAGCCGCAAGCGCTCCGAACTGGACCGCCGTCAGGTGCAGCTGGTGCTGACCGCCGGCGGCCAGCGCCTGGCGGACATGCTGCCGCAGATCGGCGCCCAGGCCCTCAACCAGCTGGCCGGCGTACTCGAGGCGGGTGAGCTGGAAACCCTGGAGCGGATCCTGAAGAAAATGCTCATCGCTGCGGGTGACCCCATCACTATCCAGCGGGTAGGTAAATCATGAACACACGTGCATTCAGCCTGGTGCTGGCGGCGATGACGTTGGCCGGTTGCGCCAATTACAGCGGTCTCGACACTCAAGGCCAACGCCTCGACGCCAACACCCTGCAAACCGGTAAATCCCTCGGCGGTGTGACGCTGTCGAATGCCGCCTGGCCGGCCGCCGACTGGTGGAAAAGCCTTGGCGACCCACAGCTCGACAGCCTGATCGCCGAAGCCCTGCAATACAGCCCCGACATGCAAGTGGCCGACGCCCGTGCCCATCAGGCCGAGGCCGCCGCCTATGCCGCCAACGCTGCGCGCATGCCGACCCTGGATGCCAGCGCCGGCGTCAGTCGATCACGCCTGGCCAAGGACCAGGACCCTCGCGGGCAGGGCGATGCGTACTCGACGGTGCGTAACATCGGCGCCAGCTTCAATTACAACTTTGACCTGTGGGGTGGCCAGCGCGCTGCCTGGGAAGCCGCCCTGGGCGAGGCCCGCGCCGCAGAAGTCGACCAACAGGCCGCACGCCTGACCCTGGCCGCCAACGTGGCCAAGGCCTACAGCGACCTGGGCCAGGCGCATATCGTGCGCGACCTGGCGGTCGACGACCTCAAGCGCACCCGCCAGATGCTCGACCTGAGCAAGCGCCGCCTGAGTTCCGGCATCGACAGTGAATATCAATACCAGCAGACCGAGAGCCTGGAAGCCAGCTCCCAGTCGCAACTGATCGACGCGGAAAAACAACTGCAAAGCGCCAAGATCGCCCTGGCGGTGTTGCTCGGCAAAGGCCCGGATCGGGGTAGCGAGTTGGCCCGTCCGGCGGTGCTCAAACCCAGCGCCGTCGCCGTGCCTTCGGTATTGCCCGCCGAGCTGCTCGGCCGTCGTCCCGACCTGGTTGCCGCACGTTGGCGGGTAGAAGCGGCGAGCAAGAACATCGACGCAAGCAAGACCCGCTTCTACCCCAACCTCAACCTCAGCGCGAGCGCCGGGGCCGAGTCGTTGCTGGGGGACGCGATGTTCGGTTCGGCCAGTCGTTTCTTCAACATTGCACCGACGATTTCGCTGCCGATCTTCGACGGCGGCCGCCTGCGTGCCGACCTCGACGCCCGCGACGCCGATTACGACCTGGCCGTGGCCCAGTACAACAAGACCCTGGTGCAAGCCTTGGGCGATATTGGCACCACCCTCTCGCAACTGCGCGACACCGGGCGGCAGATCCAGGCCCAGCAACATGCCGCCGACATCGCCCAGCAGTCGTACGACACCGGGGTGCAGCGCTACAGCTCAGGCATCGGTAATTACCTGGATGTGCTCAGCATCGAGCAGCAATTGCTGCAGGCCCAGCGTCAGCTGGCGACCTTGAATGCCGCGCAGATCGATCTGTCGATTCAACTGATGCAGGCCCTGGGTGGCGGGTACAACGCCAACAACGTGGCCGCGACCACCCCAGCTACACGCACGGAATAATTTGAGGTATTTGTCATGGCCACTGCCGACAGCAACAACGCAACTGAACAACCCAAAGACACCAACCCACGTAAACGCAAAGTCATGCTGATCGGCCTGGCGCTGATCGTCATCCTCGGTGCCCTGGGTGTGTGGGGCTGGTACGAGTTCTACGGGCGCTTCAATGAAAGCACGGACGACGCCTATGTGAACGGCAACGTGGTGGAAATCACCCCGCTGGTCACCGGCACCGTGGTCAGCATCGGCGCCGACGATGGCGACCTTGTCCATGAAGGCCAGGTGCTGGTCAATTTCGATCCCAACGACGCCGCCGTCGGCCTGCAGAGTGCCCAGGCCAATCTGGCCCGCACCGTGCGCCAGGTGCGCGGCTTGTACAGCAACGTCGATGGCATGAAAGCCCAGGTCAATGCACAGAAAGCCGACGTGCAAACTGCCCAGGACAACTACAACCGGCGCAAGACCCTGGCCCAGGGCGGCGCGATCTCCCAGGAAGAACTGTCTCACGCCCGCGACAGCCTGACCGCGGCCAAGAACGCCTTGACCAACCTTGAGCAACAACTGAAAACCACCAATGCCCTAGTGGATGACACGGTGATTTCGTCGCACCCCGACGTGCAAGCTGCCGCCGCGCAATTGCGTCAGGCGTACCTGGCCAATGCGCGCAGCACCTTGATCGCGCCGGTCACCGGCTATGTGGCCAAGCGCACCGTGCAACTGGGCCAACGCGTGCAGCCGGGTACCGCGCTGATGGCGGTGATCCCGCTGGACCAGCTGTGGATTGATGCCAACTTCAAGGAAACCCAACTGCGCGACATGCGTATCGGCCAGCCGGTGGATATCGAGTCGGACATCTACGGCAGCGACGTGAAGTACAGCGGTACCGTCGACAGCCTCGGTGCCGGCACCGGCAGTGCATTCGCCCTGTTGCCGGCGCAGAACGCCACTGGTAACTGGATCAAGATCGTGCAACGGGTGCCGGTGCGCATCCATATCAACGCCGAAGAGTTGGCCAAGCACCCGCTGCGGGTGGGCCTGAGTACCGTGGTGAATGTGGACCTGCACGACCAGAGCGGCCCGGTGCTGGCGCAACAGGCGCCGCAAAAGGCGTCGTTCACCACCAACGTGTATGAGCGCCAGTTGGCCGAGGCCGATGCCATGATCAATCAGTTGATCCATGACAACAGCGTCGCCGCTCCCAAGGCTGCGCAACGCTGATGAGCAATAACGCCTCGTTCACGCCACCCAGCCTGTTGATGGCCACTATTGGCTTGTCGCTGGCGACCTTCATGCAGGTGCTCGACACCACCATCGCCAACGTGGCGTTGCCGACCATTTCCGGCAACCTGGGCGTGAGTTCAGAGCAGGGCACCTGGGTCATTACTTCGTTCGCGGTGAGCAATGCCATTGCCTTGCCGCTCACCGGCTGGTTGAGCCGACGCTTCGGCGAGGTGAAGCTGTTCCTGTGGGCGACCATCCTGTTTGTGCTGGCGTCGTTCCTCTGCGGCATCTCCACCTCGATGCCCGAGTTGATTGGCTTTCGGGTGCTGCAAGGCTTGGTCGCCGGGCCGTTGTACCCGATGACGCAGACGCTGTTGATCGCGGTCTACCCGCCCGCCAAGCGCGGCATGGCCCTGGCGTTATTGGCGATGGTCACGGTGGTGGCGCCGATTGCCGGGCCGATCCTCGGTGGCTGGATCACCGACAGCTACAGCTGGCCGTGGATCTTCTTTATCAACGTGCCCATCGGTATCTTTGCGGTGATGGTAGTGCGTGCGCAGTTGAAGAAACGCCCGGTAGTCACCAGTTACCAGCCAATGGACTACGTTGGGTTGCTGAGCCTGATCGTTGGGGTCGGCGCCTTGCAGATCATCCTCGACAAGGGCAATGACCTGGACTGGTTCGAATCCAACTTCATCATCATCGGTGCGGTGATCTCGGTGATTGCCCTGGCGGTGTTTGTCATCTGGGAAATGACCGACAAGCACCCGGTGGTCAACCTGCGGCTGTTCGCGCACCGTAACTTCCGCATTGGCACCATCGTGTTGATCCTCGGCTACGCGGGCTTTTTCGGTATCAACCTGATCCTGCCGCAGTGGCTGCAGACCCAGATGGGCTACACCGCCACCTGGGCCGGGCTGGCGGTGGCACCGATCGGTATCCTGCCGGTGCTGATGTCGCCGTTCGTAGGCAAGTACGCGCACAAGTTCGACCTGCGCCTGCTGGCGGGCCTGGCATTCTTGGCGATTGGCTTGAGCTGCTTCATGCGCGCAGGCTTCACCAACGAAGTGGACTTCACCCACATCGCCCTGGTTCAGCTGTTCATGGGCATCGGCGTGGCGCTGTTCTTCATGCCGACCCTGAGCATCCTGATGTCCGACCTGCCGCCGCACCAGATTGCCGACGGCGCCGGGCTGGCGACTTTCCTGCGTACCTTGGGCGGCAGCTTCGCGGCCTCGCTGACCACCTGGATCTGGATCCGCCGCGCCGACCAGCACCATGCCTACATGAGCGAGAGCATGACCCCCTACGACTCGGCGACCCGTGATGCCATCCAGGCGCTCGGTGGAGCAGGGCAGAAGGCCTACGCGCAACTGGACCAGGTCCTCACCAGCCAGGCGTACATGATGTCCACCGTGGATTACTTCACGTTGCTGGGGTGGATGTTCATGGGCTTGATGTTGCTGGTGTGGCTGGCCAAACCGCCATTTACGGCGAAGGCAGGGCCAGCAGCCTCGGGCCACTGATAGCCAAGGCTGAAATGCAATCAAACTGTGGGAGGGGGCTTGCCCCCGATGGCGGTGGGTCAGTCAACACATCTGATACTGACCCACTGCAATTGGGAGCAAGCCCCCTCCCACAGTTTAATCTCTGTTCACATTGAGCAGTGGTGTTTGAGAATCAGGCGCCAGGCAAGGCCAACTGCGGGTTGACGAAGTCAAACGCCGCCAGTTGAAATCCTTGCTCATCCACCTGCAACGCCCAGCCCTGTTTGTCCCAGTCCCCCAGCACAATACGCTTGGCCGCCTGGTCGCCAATCTGCAACTTGTGGATCGCCGGGCGGTGGGTGTGGCCGTGGACCAGGGTGTGCACGCCGAACTGCTGCATCACCCGCGGCACTTCTTCAGGGGTGACATCGACAATATCGTTGGCCTTCATGCGCACTTGGGCAGAGCTTTCACTGCGCAGCTTGCGCGCCAGCCTGTGGCGTGTGCCCAAAGGCAGGTGACGCAGGATAAACAACACAATCGGGTTACGCAGGATGCGCCGCAGCTTCATATAGCCAAGGTCGCGGGTGCAGAGGCTGTCGCCGTGCATAAGCAGCACAGGCTCGCCATACAATTGCACGACACTCGGGTCCTTGAGCAAGGTGGCGCCTGCCGCTTTGCAGAACGCCTTGCCGATCAGGAAATCGCGGTTGCCATGCATGATGAAAATCGGGGTGCCGCTGTCGCTCAGTTCACGCAACGCCGCACAGATGGAACGCTGGAAGGGGGTCATGCCATCGTCGCCAATCCAGGCTTCAAAGAAGTCCCCCAGAATGTACAACGCCTGGGCGCCACGGGCGCGGCCGTGGAGCAGATCCAGAAACGCCCGGGTAATATCCGGGCGTTCCTCTTCCAGATGCAAGTCTGAAATCAGCAATATCACGCTTCGATGATCTCGGCTTTCTCGATGATCACGTCTTCTGCTGGAACGTCCTGGTGACCGGCCTTGGACGTGGTGGACACGCCTTTGATCTTGTCGACAACGTCAGTACCTGCGGTGACTTTACCGAATACGGCATAACCCCAGCCCTGCACATTCTTGCCGCTGTGGTTGAGGAAGTTGTTGTCGGCGACGTTGATGAAGAACTGCGCGGAGGCCGAATGCGGCTCCATGGTACGCGCCATGGCGACGGTGTACTTGTCGTTGGAAAGGCCGTTGTCCGCTTCGTTCTGGATGCTTGGGCGCTTGTCTTTCTTTTCTTTCATGCCAGGCTCGAAACCGCCGCCCTGGATCATGAAGTTACCGATGACACGGTGAAAAACGGTGTTTTCGTAGTGGCCGGCTTTCACGTATTCGATGAAGTTGGCGACGGTGATCGGCGCTTTCTCGGTGTTCAGCTCGATGACGATGTCACCGTGGTTGGTGGTCAGTTTGACTTGAGTCATGTTCACTACTCTTTTCAGGGAATTCGTGGGTTTGGACGCCTGGGCGCCACGACCGGTTTGGCGAAACTTGGGCCAAGACGCGCAGTTTAGCGTGCCTTGCAGGAATTTCGAGGTGGTTTTTTACCGCGCTTGTCATTAAAGCAGCAATTAAAGCAGCAGTTTTCGACCGCGCTCTGTCAGGTGGTTGACAGCTTCGGCTATGATAAGCCCTTTGTTTTATCTGGCCTGACCCGGCCACGAACCTGTCTGTTCAAGGATCCTATGAGCAAGCCCACTGTCGACCCTACCTCGAACTCCAAGGCCGGACCTGCCGTCCCGGTCAACTTCCTGCGCCCGATCATCCAGGCGGACCTGGATTCGGGCAAGCACACGCAGATCGTCACCCGCTTCCCGCCAGAGCCCAACGGCTACCTGCACATCGGCCACGCCAAGTCGATCTGTGTGAACTTCGGCCTGGCCCAGGAGTTCGGTGGCGTCACGCACCTGCGTTTCGACGACACCAACCCGGCCAAGGAAGACCAGGAATACATCGACGCCATCGAAAGCGACATCAAGTGGCTGGGCTTCGAGTGGTCCGGTGAAGTGCGCTACGCCTCCAAGTATTTCGACCAGTTGTTCGACTGGGCCGTCGAGCTGATCAAGGCTGGCAAGGCCTATGTGGACGACCTGACTCCGGAGCAGGCCAAGGAGTACCGTGGCACCCTGACCGAGCCAGGCAAGAACAGCCCGTTCCGCGACCGTTCGGTGGAAGAAAACCTGGACTGGTTCAACCGTATGCGCGCCGGTGAGTTCCCGGACGGCGCCCGCGTGCTGCGCGCCAAGATCGACATGGCCTCGCCGAACATGAACCTGCGCGACCCGATCATGTACCGCATTCGCCATGCCCACCACCACCAGACCGGTGACAAGTGGTGCATCTACCCCAACTACGACTTCACCCACGGCCAATCGGACGCCATCGAAGGCATCACCCACTCCATCTGCACCCTGGAGTTCGAAAGCCATCGCCCGCTGTACGAGTGGTTCCTGGACAGCCTGCCGGTGCCGGCGCACCCGCGCCAGTACGAGTTCAGCCGCCTGAACCTCAACTACACCATCACCAGCAAGCGCAAGCTCAAGCAACTGGTGGATGAAAAGCACGTGCATGGCTGGGACGACCCACGCATGTCGACCTTGTCGGGCTTCCGTCGTCGTGGCTATACCCCGGCGTCGATCCGTAATTTCTGTGAGATGGTCGGCACCAACCGTTCCGACGGCGTGGTCGACTACGGCATGCTGGAGTTCAGCATCCGCCAGGACCTCGACGCTAACGCCCCACGCGCCATGTGCGTACTGCGCCCGTTGAAAGTCGTGATCACCAACTACCCGGAAGGCCAGGTCGAGAACCTCGAACTGCCGCGTCACCCACAGAAAGAAGAGCTGGGCGTGCGCAAATTGCCATTCGCCCGCGAAATCTACATCGACCGCGATGACTTCATGGAAGAGCCGCCCAAGGGCTACAAGCGCCTGGAGCCGAACGGCGAAGTGCGCCTGCGCGGCAGCTACGTGATCCGTGCGGACGAAGCGATCAAGGACGCCGATGGCAACATCGTTGAGCTGCGCTGCTCGTACGATCCGGACACCCTGGGCAAGAACCCTGAAGGCCGCAAGGTCAAGGGTGTGGTCCACTGGGTGCCGGCCGCTGCCAGCATCGAGTGCGAAGTGCGTCTGTACGATCGCCTGTTCCGCTCGCCGAACCCCGAGAAGGCTGAAGACAGCGCGAGTTTCCTCGACAACATCAACCCTGACTCACTGCAAGTACTCACTGGTTGTCGTGCCGAGCCATCGCTTGGCGACGCACAGCCGGAAGACCGTTTCCAGTTCGAGCGCGAAGGTTACTTCTGCGCGGATATCAAGGACTCGAAACCTGGTGCTCCGGTATTCAACCGTACCGTGACCTTGCGAGATTCGTGGGGCCAGTGATTAAGTCTTAAGGGAAACATCGTGCTAACGATCTACAACACGCTCAGCAAGACCAAAGAAGTCTTCAAGCCCCTGGATGGCAACAAGGTGCGCATGTACGTGTGCGGCATGACCGTGTACGACTACTGCCACATTGGCCACGGCCGCAGCATGGTGGCCTTCGACCTGGTGACCCGCTGGTTGCGTTTCAGCGGCTATGACTTGACCTATGTGCGCAACATCACCGACATCGACGACAAGATCATCAACCGCGCCAACGAAAACGGCGAGGCGTTCGACGCGCTGACCGAGCGCATGATCGCCGCCATGCACGAGGACGAGGCGCGCCTCAACATCCTCAAGCCCGACATGGAGCCGCGTGCCACGGACCATATCCCCGGCATGCACGCGATGATCCAGACCTTGATCGACAAGGGCTATGCCTACGCCCCAGGCAATGGCGACGTGTACTACCGCGTCGCCAAGTTCATGGGCTACGGCAAGCTGTCGCGCAAGAAGATCGAAGACCTGCGCATCGGTGCGCGCATCGAAGTCGACGAAGCCAAGCAGGATCCGCTCGATTTCGTGCTGTGGAAAGCCACCAAGCCGGGCGAGCCAAGCTGGGAGTCGCCTTGGGGTGCCGGGCGTCCGGGCTGGCACATCGAGTGCTCGGTGATGTCCACCTGCTGCCTGGGCGAGACCTTCGACATTCATGGCGGCGGCAGCGACCTGGAGTTCCCGCACCACGAAAACGAAATCGCCCAGAGCGAAGCCGCCACCGGCAAAACCTACGCCAACGCCTGGATGCACTGTGGCATGATCCGCATCAATGGCGAGAAGATGTCCAAGTCCTTGAACAACTTCTTCACCATCCGCGACGTGCTGGAAAAGTACCACCCGGAAGTGGTGCGTTACCTGCTGGTGTCCAGCCACTACCGCAGCGCCATCAACTACTCGGAAGACAACCTCAAGGACGCCAAGGGCGCCCTGGAGCGGTTCTACCACGCGTTGAAAGGCTTGCCAGCGGTGGCACCTGCTGGTGGCGAAACGTTCGTGGCACGCTTTACCGAAGTCATGAACGACGACTTCGGCACGCCGGAAGCCTGCGCGGTGCTGTTCGAGATGGTGCGTGAGATCAACCGCTTGCGTGAGACTGATCTCGACGCAGCGGCGGGCCTGGCGGCGCGCCTGAAAGAACTGGCGAGCGTGCTGGGTGTGTTGCAAATGGAAGCCGATGACTTCCTGCAAGCCGGTGCTGAAGGGCGTGTGGATGCGGCGCAAGTGGATGCGCTGATTCAGGCACGTTTGGCTGCTCGGGCTGGTAAAGACTGGGCGGAATCCGACCGTATCCGTGACCAACTGACCGCGATGGGTGTGGTGTTGGAAGACGGGAAGGGTGGGACGACGTGGCGGTTGGCTGACTGACCGTTGAAAGCTGCATGCTGAATAAAAAACGCCCCGACTGGTTCGGGGCGTTTTTTGCATATTGCTAAGTTTTTCGAATTAAACCTCTATTCGTGTCCAAGACCTGCATAGTCAGAGCGGAGGTCTCACCGAACACGGCTCTGAAATTTTTCCTGCTTGGTATTGGCAGTCTTCTATCAACGTCCCGTCTCGGCCCCACTGCCGTGATTGTCCGTTTCTCTCGCCGTGTGCGTATTCGGTAGAATAAAGTTGAGTTCCATCCTCAGACCAACCTTGCATCTTTCCATGAAGTTTTCCATCTTTATAGATTGAGTGCTTTCTTTTTTGTCCGTTGTCATACCATTCTATGTCGTCGCCTTGGCGGTTATGATTTTCGTCTTGTTCCCATTGACTGACTTTTATGCCGTCAATGTTCCATTCGTGGCTTATTCTAATGCGCTGATTTTTATAGAGTGTTTGTGATTCGGTCTCGCCGTTTGCGAAGTATTTGACGTCCCAGCCATCCAACTGCCCACGGTCATAATCTTGTATATTTTTTAGTGTGCCGTCTTCATAGTAATAATTTGATATTCCTGAGCGACTGCCGTCTAAGTATTTTTCCATGGATTCAGGATTTCCGTTAGCGTACAGTTTGACTCTTGGGCCATTTAGCACTCCATTTACATAATGCTCACGGATCTTGATTTTTCCTGTCAGGTCGTAAGTTATGTACTCGCCGTCAGTGATAATTCCGTTATTGTAATTTATGGATTTTTCAATTTTTCCGTTTTTGTGGCGAACAATGCTTTTTCCTTCACGTTGCCCCTGCGCACTCATTTCAATAGAACTCGAAACCATGCCGTTGCTATGAAAGGTGCGGAATTTATGGATGAATTTGCTCGCAGCATAGTCTTCATTGTCGACGAATCCATCGGCCGCAATCTTCTTAGTTTTTTTATCGTAGATATATACTTTCCAGGCTTTTAGTTTTTGGTCATAAGTTTGGGGTTGCTCTATGAAAAAAAGACTGCGCGCAGCTGGAACGGGTCGGTAATTCTTGTCTAGGTACATTTTTCCATCAATTAGCACATCTGTGAGTGATCTGCATATTTCACCCGTGCAGGTAGCGAATTTGGTTGCCATTGGTATTTTTCGATCACAATCGTGATGTGTGATAAATAGTGCGGCTCCATCATCAGCGTATTTTTTGATCTTCTTAACTTCTGCTAGGAAATTTTCGACAGGAACGCCGATGGAGTCCGGTGTGATATGCAGTTTAGAAGTGCCACAACTGTGTTCTGTCGAAAGCGTCAGACGAACTGCCGCCATGAGCTTTACGCCGAAAGAGTCCGTGGTTTCTGTATCCATGTCGAGATAGGTTGCATTCATTTTTATATTTAGGATTGTCGATAAGTGAGTCTGTTCGGCTTGAGCGTATATTGCATTCGAAATGAGTGCTAGTGTCACTAAGAATTTCTTATATTCGAATTGCATCCCGATTGTCCATTAACTGACTTGTATAGAGAGGGTAAAGTTTTGGGTGGCGGCTGTGCGTGACTTCGATTTACGTTTGAGTGGAAGGTGTGCCCGCTAGAAACGCTCAATGGAGTATCGGGCACCAAAGAGAAGACTATGGGTCAATCGTTGACTACAAAGAAGAGAGGGTTTCTGGCGCGGACGTAGGATGTTTCTTTGGAAAATATGTCACGGTGCTTTACGTTGTTCGTGCTTGCGGGTGTTCAATAGCTGACGGTAAAAGGGGGGGGCTACTTGTACCAACATAGCGGCATCCCTCATCACTTCTACCTTTGAACACCGTTCAATTTAGGGCTGCTTCTTTAGGTGGACACTGTGCGTCTAGAGTTTAACCGAGCTGCGAAACCCGGTCGCTGAATTTGCAGCGACCGCCAAAGATTAGGCGGCCATTTTCTGAGCAGCAACCCTAAAGAGCTGTAGGGCGTTTCCTTGCAATAGGCTCCGAAGTGCTGCTGAGTTCATATGCACTACCAGTCGTGTAGTTATGGACAGTCGCATGGTATTCACCGTTCTTGAAATGCAGGGCAACGCCGTCATCCAGCGCGTAGGCGGGGTGTATGTTTTTAAGTCGAACCAGTTCAACAAACGAAGATTTTCTCCCCACCTCTGAACTGAAGTGCGGGCACAGCGCGCCAGGGAGAAAACCCAGCCCGTCGACCAGCGCATATACGCCGCCTGAGTCGGAATGCCCATGGTCGAACCAGCAGATGGCGCCGGCACTGACGCCGCAAAGCACTTTGCCGTGTTCCTGGGCTTGCTTCAAAAGGGCGGCCACGTCAAATTCACGCCAGATGGCCAGCAAGCCTCGGGTGTTGCCGCCGGCCACGTGGATGATGTCAGCCTGTTCAAACAGCGCGGCAACATGACCCGGGGCTGGAAAAGGCGGAATGAAAAACGTCAATGGCACAACGGTGCAGCCGGCGCTTTGGTATTTGAGCGTGAAGTCGGCAATCTTCGCACGATCATCGCCACTGGCGGTGGAGATATAGAGCACCGTGGGCTGGGTTTTGCCCGACGAAGCGACGATATGTTCGTCGATGCGGGTCATGCGCGTCATGTCTTCGCTGGACTCGCCGCCGATGACAATGATGTTTTTATCCATGGTGAACTCCTGTCTCAGCACAGCGGGCATACCCAGGTCTTAGGACATTTCCCAAAATGCCCGTAGGGTTTGACGCTCATTCCATCCTAGCTTTAGATGGTTGCCACGACCAAACCCAAGACGAAACTGGCGGTGATTCAAATGGATTGTATTTTCTGCAGCATTGTCCGCAAAACCTCCCCGGCCCATATCCTGTGGGAGGATGACCAATATATGGCATTCCTGTCGATCTTCCCCAACACACCGGGTTTCAGCGTGGTGATTCCCAAGCAGCACTATGGCAGCTATGCGTTTGCGCAGTCGGATGAAGTGTTGGCAGGGCTCGCGGTCGCAGCAAAGAAAACCGCACAACAGATCGACCGCGCATTTCCTGATGTGGCGCGTACGGGGATGATCCTGGAAGGGTATGGGGTAGATCACCTGCATGCGAAGTTGTTTCCCATGCATGGAACGGGTCAGGACAGTGCGTTCAAGCCGTTGAGCTCAAAGGTTGATAAGTTTTTCGAGATGTATGAAGGCTATATTTCATCGCATGATTCTGTGCGGGCGGATGATAAAGCGCTGTCAGCGTTGGCGACGCATATCAGGACGTTCAAAAGCCCTCAGCCTTAGACGCTTCACGAAAAATACTGGCGTTTCATTGCTTTTTTTCGTTTCAAGTAACGAAACCGCTAAAGTCAGTGGCCTTTCGGAGTTCCCCTACAGAGCACTTCTAAAAAGTCGGGTAGGTTTTATCTGCTGCTCGGCTTTTCGAATTGCTGTTAAAAGGGGATATGCATGAGTTTGCAGAAGGAGCCCAGTCATACGGACTCAAGTGAGAAGATTAAGCTTGGTAAGTTAGTCGTTGACCTTGCAAGTAGTCAGGAACAAGTGCGCGAAGCACAGGCACTTCGTTATAAGGTGTTCACTGAAGCTTTCAGTGCACCTGCGTTGGCTAATGCTGAGGAATTAAATGTCGACGAGTTTGATGAGTGTTGCGATCATTTGATTGTTCGTGATACCGCAACGTCGTGCGTGGTGGGTACCTATCGTGTAATGGGACCTACGGCTGCGCAGCGCATGGGGCGCTATTATTCAGAGAAAGAATTTGATCTGAGTCGGCTGGATTATTTAAAGTCTCGCATTATTGAAGCGGGACATGCTTGCGTTCATCCTGACTATCGTACGGGTAGCGTCATCATGATGTTGTGGTCCGGGCTGGCCATGTATATGCGGCGCGAGCAATGTGATTATTTAGTCGGTTGTGCCAGCGTGAGTTTGGCTGATGGTGGTCACAATGCTGCCGCCTTGTACCACTCCTTCACACCAAAAAATTTTGCACCAACCGAATATCGCGTGACGCCTTATAAGCCATTTCCCGTTCACGAACGTGAGGCTGGACATACTGCACATATGCCGCCTTTGTTAAAGGGCTATTTGCGCAGTGGTGCCTGGGTGTGTGGCGAGCCGGCATGGGATCCTGATTTCCATTCGGCTGATTTTTTCATGTTACTGCCATTGTCGAAATTGGATGGCCGTTACGCACGTCATTATTTTAAGTCATCCAGTTGATGTCCGGCCAGTGCGAGTGGTTGTTGGCTCAATATCTCTATTAAATATCCATTGATTCACTCTTTGGGTATTGGACTTTTTATCAAGCGCTCGAGGTTTGATTAGTATGTTTTTAGACGAAGAAAGAAGTGTGGCCTTTGAGTTGGTTCCACACATGGCATCCGCTCTTGAAGCCGCGTCGCTCCTTGAGCTTGAGCGCGGAGAGTCTCACCGCTTAGCCAATATGTTTAGAACGATTGGCCAGCCAGGGCTTGCGGTCGCAACGACGCTGGCTGGTGGGGGCGTCAGTGCGGTCAGTTTGGCGCAATTACACACCTGGGTCGGTGCACATTGCCCCTCACTGGCGGTGATGATGACCATGCATCACCACACAGTCGCCGGAGTGATGGCGGCCAGTTCTTTCTTGCCTGATATTCAGGGGCTATTAAGCGCCGTTGCGCGCGACAACCTATTAGTTGCCTCTGGATTTGCAGAAGGGCGGGCACACGCTGATATTCTAGAATCAACCATGGCTGTTGAGAAAACAGCCCATGGCTACGTTGTGAATGGAAGCAAGAAACCCTGCACGATGACCCATCACTTTGACGCAATCACGTTCGGGGTTAATTACATTGATCCTGATGGACAGACTCATCTGGGCATAGGCGTGGGTTTTGCTGGCGATTCAAGTATCGAACGGAAAAAGTTCTGGTCTGTACCGCATTTGCAGGCGGCAGACAGTCACGAAGTCATGTTCAATAATCTATTGGTTCCCGAGTCCATGATGTATTTCAGTAAAGTCGTGGATGATCAGCTGGATGATGATCAACAAGGAACGGGTAACCACTTGTTTGCTATCTGGTTTCAGCTGCTGGCTTCGGCTTCCTATCTGGGGATGGCATCAGCTTTGGCCAGGCGGGCATTGTCATCTCATAAAGGTTCGCCGGATGATCGGGCCCTGCTGCTCACTGACCTGCAAGGCGCCACGATGGCGCTGCGTGGCTTGGCTGTTTCGATAGACGAAAATCGTTTTTTGCGTCGTGACTTGGCGCGTGCACAGGCGACAAGGTTTGCGGTGCAGGAAGCCGTAAATCGCATTAGCACGCGCGCCTTCGAAATCATCGGAGGCATGGCATTCATGTCCGATGAAGAAGTCGCTTATCTACTGGTCGCTACGCGTGTATTGGCATTCCATCCGACATCCAGGGCCGCGAGTAGTCACTTTTTGTGTGAGCAACTGAGCTAAGCCCTGTTTCAGACGCTGCGCCGTAGGATCAGCGACGGCTGCTAACCTCGGCCGGTACGTCATCACCGGCCATGCGTTTGCGGAACAACGCGGTGCGCGCCAGCAGCAGGGTAGTCACCGGCACGGTGATCGACAGCAAAATCGGGATCAACCAGCCATGCAATACCGGCCCGGACTTGAGCGTCGAAAAGTAGATGATCGACGCCAACGCCACACTCCATGCGCCCAATGTCGAGGCGAGCGCGGGTGGGTGCATGCGCTGGAAAAAGCTCTTCATCCGCAGCAAGCCGATAGCACCGATCAGTGCAAACACGCTGCTCACTACCAGCAGCACGGCTACGCTCACTTCAACCCATAACGGCATCATTCAATCACCTCCCCACGCAGCAGGAATTTGGCCAGGGCAAACGAGCCGACGAAGCCGAACAGCGCAATCAACAACGCTGCTTCAAAGTAGGTGTCACTGGCATACCGGATGCCCAGCACCAGCATCATCAGCATCGCCAGGATATACAGGTAGTCCAGCGCCAGTACCCGGTCCTGGGCCGAGGGGCCTCTGAACAGGCGGATCAGGGTCAGCACCATGGCCAGGGAAAACAGGAACAGGCTGGCGAGGATCGCATTGGAGAGCAGGGCGCTCATTCGAAGATCTCCATCAGGGGCCGTTCATAGGCGTGCTTGAAGTGCTGGATAAACTGCGCTTCGTCATCCAGGTCGAAAACGTGCAACAGCAGGATGCTGCGGTCCAGGGCCAGTTCCGACCAGACGGTGCCTGGGGTCACGCTGGTGATCATCGCCAGCACCGCCAGGCCATTGGCGTCGCGCAGGTCCAGGGGGATCTTGATAAAGCGCGAGCGCGGCGCTCGTGTGCCGCAGGTCAGGACGCCCCAGGCCACATTCAGGTTGGAGAGGATCACGTCGCGGCCCACCAGGAAAAACAGGCGGACGATCACCCCGGGGCGGCGGATGCGGATCGGCAACGGCCGCAGCGGCGCCATCAGCAACGGTGCGAGAAAGCCCAGCAGCGCGCCCAGCAGCAGGTTGCCGGGGCTGATCGACAGATTCAGCACCAGCCACAATACCCATAACGCCAATGACAGCCACGGAGCAGGGAACAAACGCTTCATGGCTGCACCTCCAGCGCGGCGGCCTGGGCTTCGGGGCTGGGTACCGGGCGTGTCGCCAGCACTGCCATCACGTAGCGCTCCGGGTTGTTCAGGCTGTCGGCGGCGGCCTGGGTGTAACGCATCAGTGGCTCGGCCTTGAAGGTCAGCAGGATGCTGAGGCCGAGCAAAAAGAAGATCGGCAGGCACTCGTTACGACGCAACAGCGGCGATGGGCGCTCTTCCGGGGTCCAGAAGCGCTGGATGCCCAGGCGCGCAAAGGCGATCAGCGAGGCTAGCCCGGACAGGATCAGCAATGCCACCAGGCCCCAGGCCGCAGGGCGAATCGGTTCATCGATGGCATTGCCCAGGCCCAACGGATTGATCAGCGCACTCAACAAGCTGAGCTTGCCGATAAACCCCGACAGCGGCGGCATGCCGATGATCAACAAGGCGCAGGCAATAAAGCTCAGGCCCAGGAAGGCCATGGTCCAGGGGATCACCTGGCCGACCACGGCTTTCTGCTCATCATCCAGGTTCACCCCAGGACGCGGATGCAGTGACTCCATGGCCTTGGGCAACGCATCGATTTCTTCATCCAGCGGCAGGTCGTTGGCCGAACGCGAACGCTCGATCAACTCCGCCAGCAGGAACAACGCACTCAACGCGAGGGTGGAGCTGACCAGATAGAACAACGCCCCCGCGGTCAGGCTCGGCTGGGCAAACCCCACTGCCGACAGCAGGATCCCGGCCGAGACCAGGATGCTCAGGCTGGCCATGCGCTCCAGGCGCTGCGCCGCCACCATCGCCAGTGCCGCGCAAATGATGGTCGCCATGCCGCCATACACCAGCCAATCGCCGCCAAACAGTGCGGAAGCCCCGGCCTGGCCGGAAAACAGCAGGGTCCATAGGCGCAGTACGGTGTACACGCCGACCTTGGTCATGATCGCAAACATCGCCGCCACCGGCGCGCTGGCCGACGAGTAGGCGGGCGCCAGCCAGAAGTTCAGCGGCCACATGCCGGCCTTGGCCAGGAACGCCGTGGCGAGGATCGCCGCGCCGGCATGCAGCAGGCCACGATCCGCTTCCGGCACCAACGGGATTTTCAATGCCAGGTCGGCAAAATTCAGCGTGCCGGTGACGCCGTAGATCATTGCCGCGCCGATCAGGAACAGCGACGACGCCAGCAGGTTGATCGCAATGTAATGCAGGCCTGACGACACCCGGGCACGACCGGAACCATGCAACATCAAGCCGTAGGACGCCGCCAGCAGCACCTCGAAGAACACGAACAGGTTGAACAGGTCGGCGGTCAGGAACGCGCCATACAAACCCATCAACTGGATCTGGAACAGTGCATGGAAGCTGGTACCCGCCCGGTCCCAGCGGGCCATGGCGAACAGCAGCGCGCTCACGCCGATGATCCCGGTCAGCACCAGCATCATTGCCGACAGTTGGTCCACCACCAACACGATGCCGAACGGCACCTGCCAGTTGCCCGGCAGGTACACGCCAATCGAGCCGGGGCCGCTTTGCTGCGTCCAGTACAGCAGCAGGATCGCGATGCCCAGGCCGATCACACTGGAGAACAGATTGATCTGGGCTTTCAGCGGGCGACGCTTTTCGCCCAGCATCAGCATCAACCCGGCCGTGAGCAGTGGCAGCAGGATCGGCGCGACAATCAGTTGGTTCATCCACGTCATTCCTTGGGCTCCCGGCCGTCCACATGGTCAGTGCCGGTCAGGCCCCGGGACGCCAGCAGCACCACCAGGAACAGCGCGGTCATGGCGAAGCTGATCACGATGGCCGTCAGCACCAGGGCCTGGGGCAGCGGGTCGGTGTAGTGGAGCAGGTCCTGGGGCACGCCGTCCTTGATAATCGGCTCCTTGCCAATGAACAGGCTGCCCATGCTGAAAATGAACAGATTGACGCCGTAGGACAACAGGCACAGCCCCATCACCACCTGGAACGTCCGTGGCCGCAGGATCAACCAGACGCCGGAGGCCGCAAGGACCCCAATGGCTATTGCGATGACTTCTTCCATCAGGCGGCTCCTTCGGTTGCGGCAACTTTGGCCTGGTTGCTCGGTTTATGCGCCCGCACCGACTGATGGCCGAGGGCAGTGAGCATCAGCAGCGTGGAGCCCACGACCATCGCGTACACGCCGACATCGAAGAACAGCGCACTGGCGATATGAATGTCGCCCAGCAGTGGCAGGCTGAAATGCCAGGTATGGGTGGTCAGGAACGGGTAGCCAACGAACAGCGCGCCCAGGCCAGTCAGGGTCGCCGACAGCAGGCCAAAGCCCATCCAGCGCATCGGCCGCAGGCTCATTTGCGCCTCGACCCATTGGGTACCCGCCACCATGTATTGCAGGATAAACGCCACTGACATCACCAAGCCGGCAACAAAACCACCGCCCGGTTGGTTGTGGCCGCGCATGAACAGGTAGAACGAGACCACCAGCGCAATCGGCAGCAGCAGGCGCACCAGCACCGCCGGCACCATCATGAAGCCCAGGGCGGTGTCGCTGGCCTGGCGTGGGTTGACCAGGTCGGTGGCCACGTCCGGTGCCAGCTGGCGCTGTTGTGGCGGCAGCTCCATGCTTTCCTTGGAAGGGCGGAAGCGTCGCAGCAGGGCATAGACGGTCAATGCCACGGCGCCGAGCACGGTGATCTCGCCCAGGGTGTCGAAACCGCGGAAGTCCACGAGCATCACGTTCACCACATTGCTGCCGCCGCCTTCGGGCAGGGCGCGGCTCAAGTAGAACGAGGAGATATCGTTGGGCGTCTGGCGGGTCAGCATCGCGTAGGACAACAGCGCCATGCCGCCGCCCACCACGGTGGACAGCAGGAAGTCGCGCACCCGGCGAATGCGCGCCTTGCGCAGGGTGTTGGGCAGTGGCCACACCTCTTCGATCCGCCGTGGCAGCCAGCGCAGGCCGAGCAGGATCAGCACGGTGGTGACCACTTCCACCACCAGTTGGGTCAGGGCCAGGTCCGGCGCCGAGAACCACACGAAGGTGACGCAGGTCATCAGGCCGCACACGCTGACCATGGTCAGGGCCGCCAACCGGTGGTACTTGGCTTGCCAGGCCGCGCCGAGGGCGCACGCAATTGCCAGCAACCACAGAGTGACGAACACGATGGAGCCCGGGATCTTCGGCCGGTCGCCCCAGCTGAGGCCACTGTTGAGCATGGGGATCATCGCGCCGACCACCGCCAGCAGCACCAACAGGAACAACTGGGTTTGCAGGCGCTTGGTGCTGATGCGTTTCTCGATCCGGCGCACGCCGCGCATCATCACCACCAGGCTGCGCTCGAAACCGCGCTTGCCGTTGAAGTAGCTGATCAGCGGCGGGTACTTGAAGCGCCCGCGCTTGAGTTGCTTGCGCAGCAGCAGATACAGCACCACGCCGCCGCACATGGCCACCAGGCTCATGATCATCGGTGCGTTCCAGCCGTGCCAGATCGCCAGGCTGTATTCGGGCAGCACGCCACCGACCACCGGCAGCGCCGCAGCGGCAAGGATCGAACCCACCACCTGGGCCGGGAAAATCCCCACCAGCAGGCAGGTGAATACCAGCAGTTCGACCGGCGCACGCATCCAGCGCGGGGGTTCATGGGGCGTGTGCGGCAAATCGGTGGCGGGCGGGCCGAAGAACACATCCACGGTGAAGCGCAGGGCGTATGCCACGCTGAACGTACCGGCGATGGTCGCGATCAGCGGCAGGGCGATTTCCACCCATTGGGTCGAGGAGATAAACACGGTCTCGGCGAAGAACATCTCTTTGGACAGAAAGCCGTTGAGCAGCGGTACCCCGGCCATGGACGCACTGGCGACCATGGCCAGGGTCGCGGTAAACGGGATCAGGCGTACCAGGCCACTGAGCCTGCGGATATCCCGCGTGCCGCTTTCGTGGTCGATGATGCCCGCCGCCATGAACAGCGACGCCTTGAAGGTGGCGTGGTTGAGGATATGGAACACCGCGGCGACGGCGGCCAGCGGGCTGTTAAGGCCCAGCAACAGGGTGATCAGCCCGAGGTGGCTGATGGTGGAGTAGGCCAGCAGGCCCTTGAGGTCGTTTTGAAACATGGCGCAGTAGGCGCCGAGGAGGAGGGTGAGGGCGCCGGCACCGCCGACGATCCAGAACCATTCTTCGCTGCCGGACAGCGACGGCCACAGGCGGGCCAGCAGGAACACGCCGGCCTTCACCATCGTCGCCGAATGCAGGTAGGCCGAAACCGGCGTCGGTGCCGCCATGGCATGGGGCAGCCAGAAGTGGAAGGGGAACTGCGCGCTTTTGCTCAAGGCGCCGACCAGCACCAGGGCCAGCATGACCGGGTACAGCGAATGCGCACGAATCTGATCGCCCGCTGCCAGCACCAGGTCCAGGTCATAGCTGCCGACGATATGCCCCAGCAGCATCACCCCGGCCAGCAGGCACAAGCCGCCGGCACCGGTGACCATCAGCGCCATGTACGCCCCACGCCGCGCATCGGCGCGGTGGTGCCAATACCCGATCAGCAGGAACGAGAACAGGCTGGTCAATTCCCAGAAGAACACGATCTGAATCAGGTTGCCGGAGATCACCAGGCCGAGCATGGCGCCCATGAACGCCAGGAAAAACGCGAAGAAACGCGGCACCGGATCATCCGGCGACATGTAGTAACGCGCATACAGCGACACCAGCGTGCCGATGCCGAGCACCAGCATCGAGAACAGCCAGGCAAACCCATCCATGCGCAGCACGAAGTTCAGCCCCAGGCTGGGCAACCACATGAATTCTTCGCGGATCACGCCACCGTGGGCGATCTGGGGGTAGAGCAGGGCTACTTGAATGGTGCCGACCAGCGCCACAAGGCCGGCCAACAGGGATTCGGTGTTACGTGCATTGTGCGGCAGCAAGGCCGCCAGACAGCTGCCGATAAAAGGCAGAAGCAGTAGAACTATCAGGGACATAGGCTTCTAATCTGCGGGAGTTTGGGATGCATCATACGTGCCGCTTTCGCGATCACCAAACGGCAAGATGTGGCAGGATCCTACAAGATAGGCCGAAGACTCTCATTTGGCATTGTTTCAGGTGGCCGCTTTCCAACCAACGGCCCCGGTCAATGTGGGAAGGGGCTTGCCCTCGATGGCTATCTGAAGTGCGCCGCTGCAGTTCGGACCTCAACCATGACGTTCCTGTTCCATCTCATCGATCAATTCGACGGCCTTCTGCCCTCGCGTCTTCAGCTCACTCACAATCACCGCCACCACAATCAACACCGCCCCCAGCATCGCAATCGGCGGGAACCGCTCTCCGGCAATCCGCCCGACCACCCCGGCCCACACCGGCTCACCGGCGTAAATCAAGGTGGCACGGGTGGGTGACACACTCTGCTGCGCCCAGTTCATCGCTACCTGGATCACCGCACTGGTCAGTCCCAGGCCCACCGCGCTGAACAGCAGCAACCACGAAAAGCCCGGCAACGCCTCGCCCATCGGCACCACCAGCATGAACGACAGCACTGACGCCGTTGCCAGTTGCACTACAGTTACCCGGCGCACGTCCACCTGCCCGGCAAACGCGCTGATCAGAATAATCTCGGCCGCAATCGCCACCGCGCCGATCAAGGTAGCGATTTCACCCGCGCTGAAATCCAGCGAAGCGCCCGCAGGGCCTGTCAGCAGCATCAATCCGGCAAACGCCAGCATGATGCCGATGCTTGGCATCAACCCCGGACGCTTGCCGAGCACCAGCCACTGCAATAACGGCACGAAGGGTACATACAGCGCGGTGATAAACGCCGACTGGCTGCTCAGGATCGTCTGCAAGCCAATGGTCTGCAAACCGTAGCCAAACATGATCGCCACGCCGATAAACATCCCGGCCTTCAGCTCAAACAGCGTCAGATCGCGCAAGGTGCGCAAGGAAAAGCAGCCCACCACGATAGCGGCGGCGGCAAAGCGCAGGCCAACGAAAAACATCGGCCCGCTGACGGTCATGGCATGCTGTACGAGCAAGAAGGTGCCGCCCCAAAACATGGTGATTACCACCAGGATGCATTCGGCTTTGCTGAAACGATTGAAACGCGAAGGGGGGTTCGGGGCGATCATGGCGGCTCGGTCTTGCAAGGGAAAAGCACGGACCGCACAATGCGCCGCACTGCTGGGCAGTATAATGCGCACACCTACCAATTGAGCAATATAGTGCACAAAGAAAATCCGCAACGGGCCTCGGTCCTTCAACACGTCAGCCAGAACGTCCGTCGCCTGCGTCATGCCGCCGACCTGAGCCAGACGGCGCTCTCGGAAAAGTCCGGGGTCAGCCGGCGCATGCTGGTAGCGATTGAAGCGGGGGAGAAGAACGTCAGCCTGTCCACCCTCGACCGTGTGGCCGAAGCGCTGGAGGTGGCATTCAGCGACTTGATCCAGGCCCCGGATGCGCCTGACCATAGTCGTATCAATGAGCTGGCCTGGGCCGGTGAGATCCCCGGCAGCAAAGCCGTACTGCTCGCCAAAGCCACCGCCCGGCGCGAAGTGGAATTGTGGGAGATGCGCCTGGAGCCGGGGGATCGCTACAGCCCCGAGCCAGACCCGGAAGGTTGGAGCGTGCAGTTGTTTGTGTATGAAGGTGCATTGACCCTGTTTCTCGACGACAAAGAACACACCGTCGCGGCCGGGGAGTTCTATATGTTCGCCAGCCGGCAATCCCACGGCTATCGCAATGAGGGTGATGTGGCGGTGCGATTTGTTCGTAATGTCGTGATCTAACCGGGCCGTCAACTGGTTTATACCTGTTAGTGTTCACAGTAGAGCAAACCTGAAAAAACGCGTTTACTCCATTCGACAGCCAGTGAGTCTTGAGTTGCTTCGGCAATTTGGGCGGCACCAGCGTTATAAAAAAATGGAGATTTCGTAATGATCACCAAACTGCACAAAGTTGTTGCGGCCACCAGCGCCTCAATCAATGCACCCTACATTCAGGAAGCTGTCGGCACGGTTATTCATCTTGGTGATGTAGTAAGCGGCGGCACTTATGTAGTCGACACTTACGAAGGTATAGAGGTAGGGGATCTGTTGACGGTGTTCTACCAGAGCTGCATTGACGAGTGGAAGGCATTTTATGTGGTGAGCGCCAGCGACATGGGTCGGCCAATTATTTTCATGCTGCCGGCGGAGGCGTTCGTTCTTGGGGCGGCGTCAGCCCGTTATATGATCACTTCCCGCGTGGGTAACGTGGTGCAATCCCCTGTCGCAAAGTATGAAGTCAGACGCTGAACCGCTTTCTGATCAGTTAAAACCGTAGGCGCTTACCAGCGCCTACGGTTTGTGCGTCACGAGTCTAAGTACTTCAAACTTGCGGGGCTGAAAATAACAGTGGGTCTATTTTTCGATGCTGAGTTTCCCATTATTGACTTCTATACGGAGTTTAGTGCCATCTGTAAGTGTCGCGGTCCCGGTAAAGTGGTAGACGCCTGACAGGGGGCCTTCTAATGTTTCAAAGTCAGGAATTGAGGTCAGCGTAATCGTACCGCTCTCGCTTGGCCAGGCGACGTTTCGATTGAGGTCGAATACAAATGCACGCACCTGTCTGTTATCCAGACTGAAGTTATAAGCGCCCGGTACAAGTCCCTCTGCAAAGTTGAAGACTACTCGGTAGTCAAACGGTTGCGGATCAGGCGCTGGGACAAACTCTCGTGACCATACGCTGGTATGGGCTGGAAAACTACCTGACGCAGGCTGGGTTGTGAGCGCAGTCTCCATCGACCGATAGGTCCGGTTGACGGCATCGCTGATATCGCAGGTCACTGAACCTGTTGCGTTGGCCTTGCGGCGTTTCGTCGTGCCTTTAACTTTCATATCGCCATTTGTAAGGGTGACGATTTGTGTACCACTTTGCGCTTTAAAGTTGAAAATGAGGTGTACTGTCTCCTCGGCGGGATCCAAAGTAACCTCCACACTTCCGCTAAAGGCAGTATAGGGACGGAATGTATGAGAAGTTCTTTTTACCCATGAAGCATTGGCTTTTCCTTGAGCGTCCCATTCTTT
The DNA here is from genome assembly GCF_059134095.1 of Pseudomonas sp. FBCC-B545. Taxonomy (NCBI): domain Bacteria; kingdom Pseudomonadati; phylum Pseudomonadota; class Gammaproteobacteria; order Pseudomonadales; family Pseudomonadaceae; genus Pseudomonas; species Pseudomonas sp. FBCC-B545. The sequence goes on from NZ_CP101441.1 coordinate 2,471,695, forward strand.
GACGATCTCATAAGTTTTTTCTATGACATGGCCCTCGTTGGGTAAAATCAGCTCGATTTGTTGGTGATATTCAAACGACACGGGATCGGTGAGGGCTGATATGAACCATCGGTTGCGATCTTCATCCAGGTAGAAGTGAATCGGGGGGCCTTCAAAGCGTTTCAAGTCGGCATCGCCCTCCACGACGGCAGTGCAGGTTCCCGAAATAAGTTTGGCTTTGGAGTGATTAGGCTTATTCATTTGATGTTTCCTTTGGAAGGAGGGGCACGATGAATAGGCTATGGGTTGAATTGGGCTGCGTATACTGTCAAAAGTAACAGGTATAACTCATAGGGTTTTGATAGTGGGAGTCACTATGGCCTGGGCGCAACAAAGTGAGATGCAAGTCCACAACGCCGATGTGCTGATCATCGGCGGCGGCCTGAGCGGCACGATGCTCGCCGTGCAGCTGCTGCGCCTGCCGGGCACGCGGCGCATCCTGGTGATCGAGCCGCGTGCTGAGCTGGGGCGTGGCGAGGCCTATAGCGCGGTCGAGCTGGGTCATACCTTGAACGGCAATGCGGCGCGCATGAGCGTCGACCCGGACAATGCCGACGACCTGACCCAATGGCTCACCGACTACATCGCTGGCGGTGGTTGGCCGGAGTCGGACCAGCAGCATGTGCCCATCAGCGAACTGTTCCCGCCACGGGGGATTTTCGGGTTGTACGCGCAACAGCGCCTGGCCGAGGCCAAGGCATTGTCTACGTCGACCGTCGAGCATATCCGCGCCGAAGGGGTGGACCTGCAAGTCGACGCAGCCTCCACGCTGTTGACCCTCGATAATGGCGAACGACTGCGTGGCGCTTTCGCGGTATTGGCCACCGGCATGTTTCCGGCAGCGCGCACGCCGCTAACCGAGTCCAGCGGTGTGAACGCCGCCGCACTGGACCCATGGGACGTGCAAGCGATGACCCGCCTCGACCCGCAATCAACGGTGCTGATCATCGGCTCCGGGTTGACCATGGTCGACGCCGTGGTGTCCCTGGAACAGGCTGGGCATCGCGGCGCCATCGAGATTTTTTCGCGCCACGGTCTGTTGCCCCATGTGCGCCGGCAACCGCCGGGTTGGGACGACTTCCTGGCCGCGGACCAACGCCTGTGTAGCCCTAGGCAATTGCTGCGGGAGGTGCGCCGGCAATGCCTCTTCGCACTCGAACAAGGCATCGATTGGCAGGCGCCGCTGGACACCGTGCGCGTGCATATCGCGCGTCTATGGAGCCAGGCCAGTGAGCGTGAGAAACGCCAGTTTGTGCGGCATGTGCGGCCATGGTGGGAAAGCCATCACCACCGCTCGCCACCGTTGAGTGCGCAGTTGGTGGCGCGTTTGCAGGAAGAAGGGCGGTTGCGGATTCGCGCAGCGTCGTTCAAGGGATTGGTGCCGTCGGATGAGGGAGTCGCCATTGCGGTGCGCTATCGTGGCGAGCAAGGGCTCACCCGGGTTTCGGGCGCGGCGCTGATCAACTCCAGCGGCATCGAATACGACTGGCGCCGCGTGGCCCGGCCATTGCCGCAGCAACTGCTCAAGCGTGGGTTGATCCAGCCCGGGCCGTTGGCCTTGGGGATTGCGGCGGATGCGGCCGGCGCGGTGTTGGATGCCCAGGGCCAGGCCAGCCAGCGACTGTTTGCCATGGGCCCGCCGTTGCGGGGCATGTGGTGGGAGAGCACGGCGGTGACCGATGTTGCGCTTCAAGCCAAGGCACTGGCCGCCAAGCTGACACAGATTTAAATGTGGGAGGGGGCTTGCTCCCGATGACGGGGTGTCAGTAAGCAGGTCAGTGGTTGACACACCGCTATCGGGAGCAAGCCCCCTCCCACATTTGATCTGCGTTTAGTTTGAGGTTTTCACAAAACCGGGCTTCAGCCCAAACACCTCAACCCCTTGTGGTGTCGATTGCCCGGTGGTCACCTTTACCCGCTCCACCGGTTTATCCATCGCTGGCCGATACTCTACCGTCATATCCGGATGAATCGCCTGGCTGGGAATCACCAGCGCCTGGTCATTGTTGTAGGTCACGATGGTCAACCGCGCGCTCATGCCCAGGCGCACCCGCTGCAGCTGCTGCGGCGTCAGCTTCGGTATCGACAGGGTCACCGGAAACTGCGCGCTGCCCTGGTTGTCGCTGGCGATGGCCAAGCCGCTGACCACGCTGACCGAGCCGGTCAGCCGTTCGCCGTCGAAGCCATCGCCCATCACTTCCACCGCCTGGCCCTGGTGCAACCGGTTGATGTCCAGCTCGGAGACCTTGGCGACGATTTTCAGCCGCTCGATATTGGCCAGTCCGAATAGCACCTGGCCCTGGCTGACCTTGCTGCCGGCCTGCACCGGCGTGTTGTTGTTACCGCCACCTTGGGCGGTGTTGGTGCTGCCGGGCGCGGGCACCACGATGCCGGAGAACGGCGCCTTCACCTCCTTGCCTTCAAGGAGTTTTTGCAGGGCTTGGTATTTCACCGTGGCGTTGGTCAGCTCCATTTCGGCAATCTGTCGGTATTCGCCTCTGCCTTGGTCCTGGGCCTGTTGCAGTTCGCTGCGCGCCGCTGCCAGGTCCAGTTGCTGCTGTTGAGTTTGCTGCTTGAGATCGTCCAGTTCGTTGCGCGGAATGATGCCGCGCTTGAACAGGTTTTCACTCTCGGTGAGTTTGCGCTGGGTATTACCGGCGGTCATTTCTGCGGTGCGCAAACTGCGGCGAGCACGGCTGACGGCGGGGCTACTATCCCAGTCCTGCATTTCCTGTACGGCACGCCGGGCCTTGAGCTGGGCGGAGAGGGCATCGCGCAGTTGCACTTCAAGGGTGGCGGGGTCCATGCGCAACAGCACCTGGCCGGCTTCGACACGTTGGCCTTGCTCGACCAGATTGGCCAGCACATTGCCGTCGAACGGCGCCGTGAGGGTGACGGTAGTGTCGGGCTCGATCTTGCCCACCAGGCCGATCTGGTGCACCAGCGGGTCGGGCTTCACCGCCAGCCACTGTTCGGCGGTGCTGGCCTGCTCGGCGTCGCTGCGCTGGCTGAGCAGGCCGATGGCCGCGCCGGCCAGCAGCACGATCAAGGCGAAGGCCAGCAAGCGTTTTTGATTAGTAGTCATTGAGGGCGATTTCCCAACTTTCCAGCGTCATGCCCAGGGTCAGATCGAGCTGGGTCTGGGCGTTCAGATAAGCGATCAGCGCATTGAGCTGGGCGTTTTCGGCATTGCGCAGGTCGGTTTCGAAGCTCAATACCTGGAAGTTGGTGGAGCGCCCGGCACTGAGTTTTTCCCGCTCGATCTCGATCTTGCGCCGCGACAACTCCACGGCGCGCTTGGAAATCTCATATTGGCGCCAGCGGGTGCCGAGGTCACGTACCACGTTGTTGACGTTGCGCTCCAGCTCCTGGCGGGCGTCGGTAATGCGGATTTCCTGATCCTCCACATTCACCCGTGCGCGGACTTCGGCCTGGCGTGTGCTGATGTCGCCAATGGGGATCTGCACCTGCACGCCAGCGTAGCTATCCCAGGTGCGGTTATTGGTGTGGCCGTTGTCGTTGTCGTAGGCGTCGCGCACCTGGTTGGCGCCGGCCACCAGGTCCACCTGCCAGCGCCCGGAGTCCTTGGCGATCACCAGGTTGAGATCGGCCTGCTGGCTACCCAGCAGGGCGGCGAGGTATTCAGGTTGCTGGTTCTGCGCCAGGTTGAAGGCTTGGCGCTTGTCGATGTCCATGGGGTTGGCCTCCAGGGCTTCGGTGGCGCGAATCGGTGTGGAGAGGTCCAGGGCCAGCAGGCGCAGCAAGGCCAGGCGGTTGGTGTCCAGTTGGTTCTGGGCTTCTTCCACGCCCAATTGCTGGGTGGCGATATCGGCTTCGGTCTGCACGATCTCGAACTCGGCCATGCGCCCGGCGCTGATCAGCGCTTTGTTGACGTCCAGCAAGGTGTTGGAACGCTTGAGGGCTTCCTGGACGATCACCAATTGCTCCTGGGCGCGAAGGAGTTCGCGGTAGGTGGCGATGATCTGGCTGATGGTCTGCGCCACGGTGGCCTTGAGGTTCAGGCGGTTGGCCTGCTCGGCCAGACGCGACAGGCGCAGCGGCGCGGTGGTGGCGTCCCAGCCGGCCCCGCGCATCAGCGGTTGGATGATCGCCAGGTCGAGGCCGTCGCTGCGGTAGCGGCCGGCGCGGTTGGCGTTATTCAACTGCTGGGTCCACGCCATGCTCAGGCGCGTGCCGTATTCGCCGAGCAGGCTGCTGGTCGGCGCCACACTGGCGTTGCGGGCGTTGTCCTGGGAGCCCCGGCTGGTACGGTAATTACTGTTGAGGGTGAGCTTGGGGTTGAACACATCTTCGGCGACGCGCAGGTCAAACTTTTGCGCCACTCGTTGCAGATAGGCGCTGCGGATCGCCGGATTGTTGCGCAGGCCCAGGTACACGGCATCGCCCAGGGTCATGGTGGTGACCTGGGCATTGAGCGACACGCCGCGGTCATAGGCGCTGCGCGTGCTGCTGGGCGCCGATGGCTTGACGACCACCTCGGCAGCCACACCGGGCAGGCTGATCAGCGCCAGCAACCACAGCCATTTACTCATCGCGCAAGGCCTCCACTGGTTGCAACCGCGAGGCCGAGACCGCCGGATAGATGCCGAAGAACAAGCCCACCAGCAAGGTACTACCCACCCCCAGGGGCAGGGCGGCCGCCGCCAGGGCAAATGCCCAGCCCGACAGCCAGGCATACAGCCACGCAGCGGTCATGCCCAATACCGCGCCACACAGCGCACCCACGGCGGTGAGGGTGACGGCTTCAAGCAGGAACAGGTTGCGGATATCCCGCTGGCGTGCGCCCAAGGCCATGCGAATGCCAATCTCGCGGCGGCGCTCCGAGACGTTCATCAGCATTACGTTCATCACCCCGACTCCGCCGCCCACCAGGGAGATCGCGCCGAGGGCCAGCAAAAGATAGGCGAAGGTGCGGCTTTGGCGCGTCATGCCGTCGATCATCTGCTTGGGCACGGTGATGTCGACGTCATGCTCGGTGAGTTGCGGTTGCAACGCAGCGCTAGCGTCTCGGGCAATACGTTCCATGTCCTGCCCCGGCGTCGCACGGATGATCACATTGCTGATCTGCGGGCTGGCATAGACGCGGCGCATGCCCTCGGCGGGAATAAACAGCGATTCGTTGGCTTGCACCGGCATCAGCATGGCCCGGGGCTGGTTGTGCAGGATGCCGACGACCAGGAACAGATAGTCGTTGATGCGCACGCGATCACCCAGCCTCAATGGGTCCCCCGGTGCTCCGAGGGCCTGGGCGAGTTGGTCACCGATCACGGCGTAGGTTTCGTTGGCGTCGAAGGCTGACAGGAAACGCCCCTCGCGCACGACCAGGCGCATGGCCGCGTAGATATCCGAGGTGCTGCCGACCAGGTTGGCATTGGTGGTGCGGCCATGGAACACGACGGGCCCGCTGAACAGGCTGAGGGCGCCGATATGGGCAATGCCCGGCACCGCCAGGCGTACGCCGTCGAGGTCGAGCCGGGTGCGCATCGGCACATTGCTGCTGCCCTTGGGCGGGAACTGGGCGATCAGAGTGTCGGTACCCATGTCCTTGAAAATCATCGCCGCGTCCACTGCTGCGTTGTGGCCGATATTGATCAGCGCCACCACCGAGGAGCTACCGATCACGATGCCCAGCAACGCCAGGATCGAACGCTTGCCCAGGGTACGCAGGCTGATGAACGCTTCGTGCAGCAGTTGGCTCAGGCTCTGCTCGACCCCCAGGCTCATCGGCGCCCGGCCTCGTGCACCACGCCATTGCGCACCAGGATCTTGCGCTCCAGGCGTTCGGCAATGTGGGCGTCGTGGGTGACGATGATCAGCGTGACTTGTTGCTCGCGGTTGAGGGTGAGCAGCAGGTCCATGATTTCCTGTGCGGTGGTGCTGTCCAGGTTGCCGGTGGGTTCGTCGGCGAGGATCACCGAGGGTTTGCCGACCAGTGCGCGGGCAATGGCGACGCGCTGACGCTGGCCGCCGGAGAGGTCGGCCGGGCGATGGTGGGCGCGCTCGGCCAGGCCGACTTGATCGAGCATACGCTGGGCCTGTTCCACCGATTCATGCCGCGATACGCCGCGATAACTCAAGGGCAGGGCAACGTTGTCCAGGGCGCTGAGGCGCGGCAGCAGGTTGAAGCTCTGGAACACGAAACCGATCTGCCGGTTGCGGATCGCCGCCAGTTCATCGGGGCTGGCCTTGAAGATATCGTGGCCGGCAAAGTGGTACTGGCCGCAGTTGGGCAGGTCCAGCAGGCCGAGGATATTGAGCAGGGTGCTTTTGCCGGAGCCGGAGGCACCGAGGATGCCGCAGCTGTCACCGCTGGCGATGGACAGGCACACGTCATTGAGAATGCTCAGCTCCTGCCCGGCCAGCTGATAGCGCTTGCTGATGCCTTGCAGGGAGATCAAGCCTGGGTGCGTGGGGGTGTCTGTCATTATGACTACGCCTGCAGTCTCGACGGTGTCGGCATGGCCCGGAAAATCCTTGTAACAAGTTCGGGAACTGCCTGTACGCGTCACGGACTGGTTTTATTTCTTGTTTTTAAAATATTGTTTGAATAGTAACCGCGTTCCAGACGCTTCGCCAGCCATGGATGTAGAGCGGTTTTGCCCTGTGAATCGTTTTCCAGGCTGAGGGTTTCGAGCCGGCGAAATGCCTTTTGGTATGACTCAATAGCCCGGTTCTACAGGCTTTCAGTGATATGGCGCAGTGTCACTACTTGCTTTCACCCGGCCGCCCCGGTATAAAAAATCAAATTATTTTTTAAAACAATATTTCCGCCGTGGAACCCTTATGGCCGCGAAGAAACTCAGCGCTCCAAACGTTACCAAGACTCGATTGCTGGATGCGACAGAGGCACTCTTCATCAAGTACGGCTACGACGCCGTTTTGTTACGTCAGATTACCGAGCGTGCCCAGGTCAACCTGGCCGCGGTGAACTACCACTTCGGGGACAAGGACTCCCTGATGAAAACCCTGCTGATGCAACGCCTGGAGCCGCTCAACGAGCAGCGCCTGGAATTGCTCGCCCGCTGCGAAGCCGAATCCGACGGCCCCCTGGATTGCGACACCCTGCTCGGCGTGCTGTTCGCCCCGGCCATGGGCCTGGAACGCAGCGACCCGGCCAGTGGGGAAGGGCGTTCGTTCATCCGTTTCCTGGGACGGGTCTACAGCGACACCTCGCCGTTTATCCAGGAATACCTCAAGGTGCATTACCAGCCGGTGTTCCAGCGTTTCTTCGAAGCCTTCGCCCTGGCCTTGCCGGATCTGCCGCGCAATGAACTGGGCGTGCGCCTGCAATTTGCCCTCAAGGCGATTTCCGGGGTGATGGCGGGTACCGAATTGCGCCTGCTGATGAATTCCATGAGCCTGGGCCGCCCGGCTACCGATGCTGAGGTGATGGCCAAGTTGATCACGCTGGTGTCGGCGGCAATTCGGGTACCGCAGCAAAGCCAGGAAGCTGAAACGGCGCTGGCCAAGGTGCTGGAGACTCAGCGGGCGATCCGTGAACAAGCGATACGCTGAACCCGGTGCGAGCTGACTCTTGCCTATCAGGTTTAGCAGACATGAAAAAAAGCCCTGAACCATTCAGGGCATATTTTCATTGGTGATGCTTGCGTTGTTAAAGATCCACAATGGTGACGGTATTGCTTCCGGAGTTAGCGACAAACATCCTCGTTCCCTCTGAATTGACCACAATAGCTCTGGGTTGGTCGAAACCTTCGAGGGTGTTGATGAGTTCGAATGTTTCGCTGTCGTACAACTTTACCGTATTGCCAGATCTTTCGGTTACATAGATAACGCCAGTACGGGGGTTGGTTGCTACGGCCCATGGAACATTGAGACCTTCAATGCTTCTGGTCCGTAGAGGCAGGTTAGTGCTGTTGTCGAGAACTTCCAACTTATTGGCTGTAGCTGACGTTATGTAAAGCGTGGAACCGACGGGGCTGTGAGCGAAGGCGGTCGGCGGACCATCTATACTGAAATAGCCGAATTCGATATAAGGGCTAGCATTAAAGGCTCTGAGCGATCTGCCTGCCAATGGTCCATACATTCTGGTTGACTCCCTATTGAGTCCTACTGCTGGCTCGTTCCAAGTGCTGCCGCTGCTTTCAAGTGCATTGAAGTGGCTTTCGCGGGTATTAGACGCTGTGTTTATTACTGTACATGTAAAGCCATACCAAGAGGGACGGGGAGCATCGGATCTTACATAGTAGTAGGCGCTAATTCCGGCGTATATTTTCGATCCGTCTTTGTTGATACATAATTCGCCACTTTGATAGGTGGCTATCGATTTTATTGTCCCCCAGGAACTCGTATTCAATACAAGTACATCGTTCACAAAGTTGGGTGCTTGGTATCTAGTATTGGAGAGACTTACATAAAGCACATTGCCGTCAGGTTTTATGGCTAATCCACGGGGTTGATAGCCAAGGGGATGAGTACTGATTATCTCACCGGTGTCCGCGTCGAATACGCTAATGCCATAGCCGCCAGTGCCGGTGCTAGCAACGTACACCCGTTTATCATCCGAGCTAATGGCAAGGTACGTCGGCCCATTCCTGACCGTTACGTTGCCCACGATTTCCCCTGATACTTTTTTTATTGTATAGCTCACAGGCTTTAACGGTTGTGCTGAGGCCTTGTCGTCATATTCTTCCAAGTTTACAAGTACATGCACTTCCAGTGAGTCTCCATCTTTCAATAAGCGTAGATAACTCGATGGTATTTCTTCGCTGATGAGTTTTGCACTGGCCTCACCGGGGCTTACAACAGCGCCGATTCGCAGTTCATGGTACCGACTGCTGCACAAATCGATATAAACCGGCTGTCCAGGTTTCATGAACCGCCATCCCCTTACTTCTATTCGATGGGGTTTACTGGTATCGATTACACCTGAGGATGCACTGGGCACACTCACCAGGTTCCACTCACTCGCCGGCAGTGCCTCAACCTTCAGCGTCAACTCATCAGACTTGGTGGTCTTGCCGATTTCCAGCAGTTGGTAAAATACCTTGCATTCTCCGTTCAGGTAAGCGGCTACAAACTCATTCTGCACCTCGAAGCTGGTGTAGTTTTCACCCGGTTCCGGGCGTGCCGGTTTCGCCGGGATATCGGGCATACCCACGTCGGGTTTGCCGGTGATGAACACCTTGATATCAGCCCCCGGCGGGAATTTGTCGGAGACCACACGCACAGTCACCTTCTCAGGATTGGGCGGCAGTACATTCATCGGATTCAGGGTGGCCTGATCCGGGCCAGTCACGGTCGCTTGCAGCACCTGTGGCGCTTGCAGTTCCAGCCTGGAACCGACCTTCATATTGACCGCGTGAGAAAAACGCGTCAGTACGTTGTCCCGCCAGCGCGTGTAGTAGATGCGCATGGTCTTGTCGATATTGGCAAGGATGTAGCTACGTTCCAGCCTGAAGCGCAGGTCTCGCCCGACCCATTGAACCCGTATCGGAAACGCCTGCGCAGGTGCTGTTCCGCCAGGCGCACTGCCCTCACAGTAAAGCGTCACGATATCGTTGAGCAGGAAGTCAGGGTTACTCTTGACCACGATATTGGCGTGCTCGGTGGATTGCTCGGGGTCGAATTGATACAGCGGTGCCGGCGCTTCCATGACCTCAGGCTCCGGCAATGAGGCCACTGCGTTGCCGACGTTGACTGTCACGTCCATTGAAGTGCGCACGCCATCCCCATTGTCCACCTGATAAAGAAGCCTGAGTGTGCCGCCTTCAAGACCGGCAATCACGCCGTTCGGGCCGTTGGCAATGGGAAATAACACATCGCCCCCTCCCGCAGATTCGTAGAGTTCGTCGTAGTAGCGAGTGCCGTTGGCGTACGTGCCCTCGAGGATCAGAATCACCAGATCAAAGGGGTCCTGGCCCAGCTCGGGGTATGCCCTGACGATCACATTGATAAATTCTACTTGTGGATCGAGGACGCCGCCGGGCGCTTCCCGCACCACCGGTGGCCGCAGGCGCATATCGATGGGCGTACCGGTTACATCAACGATGATGGCATCGGAGGGGCGGTTGGGCACGCCGCTGCGAATGCGTTCATAGAACAACTGGAACTGCCCGCTGATAAAAGGGCGCAGGTCGGCATTCGGGCAGGGCAGGGTGATAAAGCTCAGTGAGGTAAGCGGTGGGGAGTCGTAGGTGGTGGTGATAACGCCAACGCTCGAACGGCCTCTGACGGTTACGCGCACGATGTCCCCAAGGGCAAAGTCCGGGCTTCGGGTGGTGACAAAGATGGTTGCATCGCGCTCATCGAGCCGGTCATGATCGAGGACATTGTCCGGAGCTTCGAGTATAAAAGCTTCGGGCAAGACCGGCTCAGACCCATCATTGAGCCTGACATTCAACCGTAGTGCCGGTGACCAGCCGAGGGACGCGTTGCCGACCTCGTCGATGATTTCATATTCACACACATGGGAACCACTGCGCACTTGCTGCCAAAAACCGTAATAAAGCGTGACGGTTATATCTTCACGCCCGGTGGCTTGGCTTTCGGTGAGCGGAGGGATTGGCGCCGTGATCCCATTAATGCGTAAGCGAATACGGTCACGTGTGGCCCGGTAGGTGTTGGGTTCCTGGGTCGCATCGTCCGGGTAGAACTTGAAGGTAACAGGTACCCCGTTTTGTGCGTCGGTCTCGGTCACTCCGAAATTGATGATGTGCTCAGGGAATACCGGAACCGGCAGGTTTTCGTTTTGCAGCGTGCTGCCGATCGGGTTGCGACCAGCGGGGGGCACGGTATCGACCTTCAGATTGAAGCGTTTGGTTTCTTTGGACGTGCCACCGAGGCGAGTCACTCTCAAGAACACCGGGTTGACCGGGCCATCAGGAAGACGGGTTCGAGGGATGTATAACGGAATCATACGACTCTTGTCGACATCATCCTGGGTGACATTATAGGTCGCGACTGGAATTAGCAGGTCATCGCAGAACAGCTCTACGAAGTCGTCCTTAGCCATATTCAGGTAGGCCAGCAGGTTGCACAGCAGCCCCAGGTCACGATGAACCTCCAGAGCCGCTTTGTTTATACCGCCATCGAAGCCGACGACGTTTTGCGTCAAGCCGGGGATGTACAGGGGCAGGTCGTCGAAAGGCACGTCGGTGAAGCTGTCTGAGGTGACAGGCCCCTGAATCGTCAGTGGCGGCACGAAATAATCGGGTTTTAAGCGCTGGGGGCCGGACAAATCGATGGCATCTGCTGGTGGAGCTGGCTCTGGCCATTGTCCAGTGGTGAACGCGGGAACTGGAGCGCCTTGTTCTACGTCGGGAAGGTCAGTGTTTCGGCTCATTGGAAAGCTCCTCTGCATAATCGACTCACAACCTGAGTGCCCCCTATAGCCGGAGCAAAGGAGTCAGTCGTTGGAGAGATTAAGCGCCAGGGAGATAGGGCCCGATAGCTGTGAGAAATGACAGTGGCGACGAACGGTAAGAATGGGCAGGCGCAGGAAAAAAAAAGCCCGCTGGGGCGGCGGGCTTGATGTACAACGTTTGTAACGGATGAGGCTTCACCCTACGTCTTGGGATGTGAACAAATCGTGAAAAATATGTAAGAGAAAGTGTAAATGTGTTGATCCTGGTAATCAGATCAACTCCCCATAGGTTCAGATCTTCCACCGGCCAGCGCTTTTGGCCAAGCGTTGACGCATCGCATCCACATTCGCGGCCAATTGCAGGGTCAATAACCGATATCCATCCAGTGCGCTGTAGACGGGTGCATCCAATGTGGACTCACCACCGCTGGCCTGGCCGTTACGTTCCAACCGCTCCGTCACTCCCGACTTCAACGCCCTCGCCATCCCCACCAAACGCACCCGAATCTGCCGATGCTCAGCCTTCAACATCACCTGCATACGCGCCGTCGCCTGCTCATCGCGAGGATCGGGCCGGGTATTGCCGAGAATCTCCAGGGTACTGATGCACATGCGTAGGTGGCGCTGAATCGCGTCCAGTTCGGTCATGGAGATCCGCACTTCCTTGGACACCGACGGCATCAATGAACGCAGTTGCAGCATTGCCGCGTTCAAGCGGTTGAGCAGCTTGAGGTGTTCATCATCGGTCACCGATTGACCGCTGATGATCCTGCTGTAGATCTGCGCGCAATCACGCAACGCGCTGGCCAGGTTGTAGCGCCACGAGTACACCGCGTACAGCGGCAGGGCGAAGGAAAACGCCAGGGCCAAGGCGATGCCGATGAGGATGTCCACAGTGCGCCACAGCCCGTCCGACAGCGGATTGTCACCGTGGCCCGCGACGATAAATACCGTGATCGCCGACAGCAGCGCGGTATACCCGCCTTTGCCGATGGCGTGATAGGAAAAGAATCCGCAAATCGCCGACATCAGCAGGTAGGTCAGCAATGGCTGGCCGACGTAGGCTTCCTGCACCACCAGCAGCAAACCGACACTCGCGCCGATCAGCGTACCGTAGGCGCGTTCCACGGCTTTCTTGCCAATATTGCCGTGATGCTGCAACCCGCCGATCACCACCAGCATGGTTACCGAGGCCCATTCGCCGTGGGGCAGGTTGAGACCGGTGGTCAGCAGAATCGTCGCCAGCAAGCCGATGGACACGCGCACGGCGTGGATCAGCTTGGCGTGACGATAGCGGCGGTACGGGTCGAGCAGGGGGCGTAGCAGGCGTCGGGCAAAGAAGGGCAGGTTCATCGGTATTAAAAGAGCCTCAATCGTCAGGGCTGACTCAGTCCATTGTGGGAGGGGGCAAGTCGAATCGTCGCACCGCCCCTCCCACATTGTTGAGCCGAGGTGTACTTAGAAAATGTAATCAGTGGTCAGGAAGCTCGAGTCACGGTTACGCAGGATCTCGCTGACCAACGCCTTGTTGCTCTCCTGGAACTTGGTCGCCACCAGGGTGCGGATCGAGAACACGCGCAGGGCGTCATGTACCGACAGCGTGCCCTCGGCCGAGTTCTTGCGCCCATTGAACGGGAAGGTATCCGGCCCGCGTTGGCACTGGGCGTTGATATTGATGCGGCCGACCTGGTTGGCGAAGGTGTCCACCAGGCGCCCGACTTGCACCGGGTCGGTGCCGAAGATGCTCAACTGCTGGCCGAAATCCGAGTCCAGCACGTAGTCGATCACGGTCTCCAGGTCACGGTAGGGCACGATAGGCACCACTGGGCCAAATTGCTCTTCGTGGTACACGCGCATCTGCGGGTTCACCGGGTACAGCACCGCCGGATAGAAGAACGAACCACGGCTGCTGCCACCTTCGGCATTGACGACCTTGGCGCCGTGCCGGGCCGCATCGGCCACCAGTTCGTTGAGGTAATCCACCTTGCCCACTTCCGGCAGCGGTGTCAGCGCTACGCCATCGTCCCAAGGCATGCCGGGCTTGAGGGTGGCCAGCTTGGCATTGAACTTCTCGATAAAACTGTCGACCACATCCGCGTGCACAAACAAAATTTTCAGCGCGGTGCAACGCTGGCCGTTGAACGACAGCGAGCCGGTGACTGCTTCACTCACCGCGTTGTCCAGGTCCACTTCGGGCAGCACGATCCCCGGGTTTTTTGCATCCAGCCCCAGCGCAGCACGCAAACGATGCGGTTTGGGGTGCAGCTTTTTCAAATCGCTGGCGGCCTTGTTGGTGCCGATAAACGCAAAGATATCGATCTTGCCGCTGGCCATCAGCGCGCTCACGGTTTCGCGGCCGCTGCCGTAGATCACGTTGATCACCCCGGCCGGGAAGCTGTCGCGGAAGGCCTCCAGCAAGGGGCGGATCAGCAACACGCCGAGCTTGGCCGGTTTGAACACCACGGTGTTGCCCATGATCAGCGCCGGGATCAGTGTGGTGAAGGTCTCGTTCAGCGGGTAGTTGTAAGGCCCCATGCACAACGCCACGCCCAGGGGCACGCGACGGATTTGCCCGAGGGTGTCCTGTTCAAGCTCGAAACGGCTGCTGCGGCGGTCGAGTTCCTTGAGGGCATTGATGGTGTCGGTGATGTAGTCGCAGGTACGGTCGAATTCTTTCTGCGAGTCCTTGAGGTTCTTGCCGATTTCCCACATCAGCAGCTTGACTACCGCGTCGCGCTGTTCGCGCATGCGCCGCAAGAAGGCTTCGACATGCTGGATGCGCTCTGCCACGCGCATCGTCGGCCATTCACCCTGGCCACGGTCATAGGCGCGCACGGCGGCATCCAGGGCGGTGAGGGCGGTATCGGCATCCAGCAGCGGCGTGCTGCCGATATGCACGCGTTCATCGCCCAGTTGCACGGGGCTTTGCACGCGGGCGAGCGGGCCGTCCCACACCCGCAGTTGGCCATCGACCAGGTAATCACGCTGCTCAATGGGCGCCGCCAGGCGAAATTGCTCGGGAATCTGGGCAACGGACGTGGGAAACAGTTGGGCAAGCAGGTTGCTGGTGGTCATGTCGCTACCCCTGGAATAGTTGCAAAACATGACTAGAGAGTCACCCAACTGGCAGCTCCAAGGCAAGGCTTACGCGCATTCTTGTTCGCAGTGTCGCGTGCGCCGGGTAAACTGCGCGGCTTTTCAGAAGGAGTTCACATGAGTCAGTACCAGCCGGGCATTCTTGCCGCCCCGGTGCCTTTGCAGGCCCGCCATCTGTTTTTTGCCCTCGATTCCCTGCAAGCCGTGCCTGCTGCCCTGGACGCACTGGTGCAGTGGACGGATGCGGCGTCCGTGGTCGGTTTCGGTGAGCCGCTGGTAAAGGCCCTGGGCGCTGAGATTGAAGGCTTGCGTACATTTCCCGTGGTCAGCGGCCCCGGTGCACACAACCCGTCGACCCAGCAGGCGTTGTGGGTATGGTTGCACGGAGTGGATCGCGGCGAGTTGCTGCTGCGCAGCCGCACACTTGAAAAAGCCCTGGCCCCGGCTTTTCGCCTGGTGCAATCGACCGAAGGCTTCCGCTACAAGACCGGTTTTGACCTGACCGACTACGAAGACGGCACCGAAAACCCCCACGACGATGCCGCCGTGACAGCCGCCTTGACCGATAGCGGCGCCAGCTTCGCCGCGATCCAGCAATGGCAGCACGACCTCGACGGTTTCGCCGCATTGCCGGCCCAGGAGCGTGACCACATCATCGGCCGCCGCCATGGCGACAACGAAGAGCTGGATGACGCCCCCGAGTCCGCCCATACCAAGCGCACGGCCCAGGAAAGTTTCACCCCGGAGGCCTTCGTGGTGCGCCGTTCCATGCCCTGGGCCGAGAACGGCCAGGCGGGGTTGATGTTCCTTGCTTTCGGGCATTCCTTCGATGCATTCGAGGCGCAGCTTCGACGCATGAGCGGGTTGGAGGATGGGATTGTCGATGGTCTGTATCGCATCAGTAAGCCACTAACCGGTGGTTACTACTGGTGCCCGCCGGTCAGGGAAGGGCGCCTGGACCTGAGTTTGGTTTTTTAACGCTTCTGCGCCTGCGTCCTTGAAAAACACATGGCGGCAACGCTAGTGTGGCGGTCTGAATATTTCTGAATGTTTCAGTTTTATGCCCAGCCTCACTCATCGCACTGCCGATAGCACCTCGCGCCGCGCCGCCTTGACCCTGGGGTTTTGCCTGCCCAGCGATGTGTTGCTCTATCTGTTGCTGCCAATGGAGTCCGAGGCGTTCGGCATCACCCTGGTCCAGGCCGGCGTGCTGTTGGCCGCCAACCGCCTGGTACGGATCTTCGGCTACCGGCATGTACTGAATTTCTATGCGCGTAACGGCGACCGCCTGACCTGCATGATCGCCGCCGGTGCCGCAGCGCTGTGCGCGCTGGGCAATTCGGTGCTGTCCGGGTTCGCTGCGCTGCTGGGCCTGCGGTTGGTCTGGGGCCTGTGTTTTGCCGCGTTGAACCTCTCGACCCAAGTACTGGCGACCTCCGAGCCGGAGGGCGCGGCCCGCAGGGCGGGGCGTTCGCGGGCGTTGATCGCCTTCGGGCCCATGCTGGCCTTGCCCCTGGGCGGGCTATTGACGTTATGGGCAGGGCCGCGCCCGATCTTCCTGATTCTCGCCGGTTGCTGCCTGGTGGGGCTGTGGCTCGCCCGCGGCTTGCCCACTGGCGGCCATGATTTGCATAGCGCCCCGGGGCGCCGCTTCAAGTGGCCGGACAGTGTGGCGCTGTGGTCGTTTATCGAAGGCGTGGCGCTGGATGGCTTGTTTATCTTTGGCCTGTCGCTCCAGGCACAGAAAATCATGGGCGGTGATGCGGTGCTGATCGCCGGTGGCTTGATGGGGCTGCGCTACCTGTCGGAATTGCTGTTGAGCCCGTTGGGCGGGCGTGCGGCCCAGCGCTTCGGGGCCACGTCGATGTTACTGCTGTTTTCGTTCTTGAGCGCCCTGGCCCTGGCCGCGTTCGGCAGTCATTGGGTGATCGTCGGCGCGGCGGCGGTGCTGGTGCTGCGTGCCCTGCAACTGCCACTGGTGACCACGCTGGTGGCCGAGCGCAACCCGGGTGCCATGCGCGTATCGGCATTGGCGTCCAACGCCGTATGGCGCGATATCGGCGCCGGCCTCGGGCCGCTGCTGGCGGGCCTGTTGCTGCCGGTGGCCGCTGCGCCCTGGGTGTTTGGCCTGGCAGGCGCAGCAATTGCCGTGAGCGCGCTGTTCTGCTGGCGGGCCAAGGTCGCCCACTGACGTTGCCTTAGGCGCTTTTCAGGCTTTGCAGCCATGTGGGATCGAGTCGGGTTTGGTCGGTATCGATCCCCAGAGCCTCCATCTTTGCCTTATGAGCCTCGATCTCGCCGACCAGTTGCGCCTGGGCGCTGGAGTTGGCGTCCAGCTCATGCATCTGCGTCAGCCCCAAGTGATAGAAGCGCAATAACTTGATGGCCGCCGGGTCGTTGGCCTGAACCCGCTCGGTGACCTTGTGCATTACATTGGTCACACTCATCAGGCTGCGTTTGAGTTGCCAACCGTATACAGCCGGCGCCAGCCAGGGCTGGGTCCAGAACGGGCCACGCACCAGCGCGACAGTGATCAACACCCCGGCAAATACGCCGCCGACATTGAAGCGAAAGTTGTCGCCACCGGGCTCACCGAACAGCATCACCGCCAGGCTCGACAGCAACATGGCCAGGGCCAGGAACAGCACGGCGACGATCAGCGTGCTGCGGCGGGTCTGTTGACGGTAGGTGACGGGGTCGCAGGGTTTGAGCTCGAACATCCGAGGAAGGTCTCCAGAAAGGGCTGCCATCTTCTCATGCTTGCAGCAATGAAGTTGAACGATAGCCAAGGGCAGTTTCTCTAAATTTGTGAAGCCCCCATGAGGTAAGCCGTCATGTCCGAACACAAACAGCCACCACCTGGTACACCCGACCCGAACCGCACGCCCGGTGAAGAAGAGCGCGACAACGATGCGTTGCGCCCCAATGACCCGAAAGAGCGTGGCCCGGACGATGATGTCGAGCGCGTCGAAGAAGACCTGGAAAACCTCCACGACAAAGCTCGCCCGCTTTAACAGGAGAACCTGATGAACAAGCGTACCGATGGCCCCCACTCCAATGAACATGCCAGCGGCAAGGATGAGCTGGGCTTTGACCCGGACTCGCCGGATGTGGCAGACCCGCAGGTCGATCCGATAGGCCCGGCCATCGCGCCGTTGGACAAAGACAAAAAGGCTAAGGAAGAGGCGAAAAAAAAGCCGCCCTACGATCCGTTGGGCGACTTGAAAAAGTGAACCTAGCCCCGCCGTTGTGCGGGGCTTTGTTTATTTGGGCGGGGTCCAACTGACGTCAGTGATGCCATACTTTTCCGCCCAGGGCCGGGTAGTTTTTTTCACCTGCTCGTGACCCACGCGGCCGATGCGACTGACATGGGCAATGTCGGCATCAACGGCCGCCCAATGCCAGGCCTCGGCGTTGTTCATCACTTCGGCGCGCACCACGAAAGACTTGGGTTTACCGTGTAGCTGATAGTGGATGGTGTAGATTTTTGCGGTACTCATGTTGCCTCCCTGTCTTGTTATAGATGGATAGGCCAGTGTTCAAAAAGGTTCATTCAAAATGACAACGTGAGCGGGGGCGCGGCATAGTGACGCTCCGCCTCGTGCCAAGGACCGCGCCATGCCTGAACTCACTCACCGTGCTCTCTATTTGAAACGCCTGGGCTACGATTCGCCGCCACCCCCCACCCTGCAAACCCTGCATGACTTGCAACTGCGCCATGTGTGCGCCTTTGCCTTTGAAAACCTGTCGACGCTGATGAACGCGCCGGTGCCGATCGACCTGCCCAGCGTCGAGCACAAGGTGCTGCACCAGGGGCGCGGGGGTTATTGCTACGAGTTGAACCAGTTGTTCCTGGCCCTGCTGCAGGAACTGGGCTTCGAAGCCCGCGGCATCACAGGACGCGTGGTGATCGGTGGGCCGGCGGACGCCCACACCGGGCGCACCCACCGCCTGAGCCTGGTGACGCTTGAAGGGGTGCGCTACATCACCGACGTCGGCTTCGGCGGCATGGTGCCCAGCAGCCCGTTGCAACTGGACACCGACGCGCCCCAGGCCACTGCCCACGAGCCCTATCGCCTGACCTTCAATCAGGGCAGCTACACGCTCTGGGCCCAAGTCGGCGAAGAGTGGCGCGGCCTGTATGTGTTCGACCTGCAAGTCCAGGCAGACATCGACTACGAAATCGGCAACTGGTACGTCTCCACGCACCCTGGGTCGCCGTTCGTGGGGCAGTTGAAAGCCGCGCTGCTTGCTCCCGGTAAACGTCATACCTTGGCCAACGCCCGTTATGCGCTTCATTACCTGGATCGACCCAGTGAAAAGCGCACGCTCCAGACCGCCGATGAATTGCTGGGGCTATTGCGCGACACCTTCGGCATTCGGCTGCCGGATCAGCCTCAACTTCGCGAAGCCG
Source organism: Pseudomonas sp. FBCC-B545 (assembly GCF_059134095.1). Classification (NCBI taxonomy): domain Bacteria; kingdom Pseudomonadati; phylum Pseudomonadota; class Gammaproteobacteria; order Pseudomonadales; family Pseudomonadaceae; genus Pseudomonas; species Pseudomonas sp. FBCC-B545. The sequence continues at coordinate 2,490,588 of NZ_CP101441.1, forward strand.
TGGAACGCCTTATCTGTATGAATCCTGAAGAATATTGAGATAGAGCCTTCGCTGAACCGTTTTTTCTCCTTTTTGGTGCAAATCAGTTCGAACTTTTTGCAAACGCCAAGGTTCGAACCGATTCCTGAATACTTTGCCCACCTTAAAATGGAGATGTAAGACGATGTCCAAACTATTCGGAAAATTCCTCAAGCATTCCTCGCTGCTGGCTCTGGTGGCTGCGCCTGGCGTGGTATTCGCGGCACCGTCCACCGACCCGATTTCTACCTTCGGGATCCTCGGCAGCTACAACGACTTCAAACTCGAAGGCGGTAGCCAAAGCGACAAAGACCACATGCCTGAAGCCGGCCTGTTCTATAACTTCGGCAACAAGCTCACTGCCGAGTCCGGTTTCATCTACCAGGCTGGTATCGAAGCCAAGTACGGCGAAAAGAGCGATAACAAGCTCAAGGAAGGCCAGGCCGACCTCGACCTCGGCTGGCGTGCCGCGCTGGATGCGCGCAACTTTGTCGACGTGATCGTGGGCGGTGGCTACACCTGGACCCGCTATGAGCCGGACACCAATGGCTACGACATGAAACTGACCAACAAGTCGCCGTTTGCCAAGGCTGCGCTGGGCTACAACCACCAGTTCGATGACATGACCCTGCGCGTTGAAGCCGGCGCCCGTCACACCATCGATGGCCGTGCCAAACTCAAGGTAGACGGCGTTGGCAGCGACAGCGTGGATCTCAAGGATCGCACCAACCCCTACGCCGAAGTAAGCCTGCTGATGAACCAGAAGGGTGATCTGCCGGTGATGGCGGGCCTGTACTACACCCGTACAGAGTACAAGCTCGACGACGACTCCTATGTGGCCGACAACACCAAGCTCAAGCGTGATGAGTACGGCTTCAAGGTCGGTATCGCATTCTGACGCTGTTGTACTGCAAAAAACGCCCCGATTATCGGGGCGTTTTTTTTGGGCTTTTGCAGTTCAGCCCAATGCGGCAAGTTGAGCCACGGTTTCAGGAAAACGCGCTACCAGACGGATCAGGGTGACGGCCTGGGCGTTGGGCTTGGCCCGGCCTTGTTCCCAGTTCTCCAGGGTGCGGGTGTTGGTACGCAGGTACATGGCGAATACCGACCGGGAAAGGTTGAGTTGCTGGCGCACGGCGATCACCTCATCAGCGGTGAGCGGCGCCAGCTTGTTGAGGTGGACCTTGTGGTTGCGCAGGGTGATTTTACCCTGGCGCTCATCGGCCAGGGCGTCGAAGCCTTCGACCAGTTCGGAAAAGATGTCACGTTTCATGATGTGTTCTCGCTTTGATTTCCCTGTCCAGCATGTGTTTAAGAGCTTTCTTGTGGTGGGGTGTCAGGTCGCTCTGTTCGTGCTTGCCGTACAAGGTGAATAACCAGAATTGCGTGCCGCCTGACCACCAGTAGTAAATGACTCGCAGGCCACCACGCTTGCCTTTGTTTCGCCGTTCATCAACGAAGCGAACCTTTCTCAACCCGCCCGTTCCTTCGATCACATCTCCTGCTTCGGGGTTTTTCATTAACTCCTGTTGAAAACCCTGGAAAAGCTCGTCACTGAGATAGTCCTTGCGATGCCGCTCGAATGCCGGCAGTTCGATAAATAGAGCATCCATGTTCTGTACGTAGCCTGCGTAGAGTTTGGTGGCCCACCCGCGTTAGGTCAAGTGACCTTGCTGTGGGAACTTTCTTAAAACGCAAACACCATACGGCCGGCTTCATCGGGTAGATGCCGGATGAAGAGGCAGATCGAGGAGGAAAATTCAGCGAGCAGGGGAGGGGAAAAGCAGATCCTGGGAAACGCAAAACGGCGCCCAAAGGCGCCGTTCTGTTGACTGCATCAACCTAAGCGATCAAACCCCCAGCACCGCATGCTGCACCAAGGTGAGCAACGGTTGTGGGTACACGCCCAGGAAGAACGCGAGCAGGGCGATGGCCAGCAGCATCACGCCGCCTGCCTTCTGTTCCCAATGCAACTCGGCATCCACACGGCGCAGGTTGGGCTCGATCAGGTACAGGGTGACCATCACGCGCAGGTAGTAGAACACGCCGATGGCGCTGCCCAGCACCAGCGATGCTACCAACCACCACTCGTGGGCTTCGACACCCGTGGCGACAATGTAGAACTTGCCGATAAAGCCCGCAGTCAGCGGGATACCAGCCAGGGACAGCATCATTACGGTCAGCACGGCAGTCAGGTACGGACGGCGCCAGAACAGGCCGCGGTATTCGTACAGGGCGTCGGCGTCACGGCCTTTGTAAGGCGAGGACATCAGCGTGATCACACCGAAGGCGCCAAGGCTGGTGATCACGTAGGTGACCAGGTACACGCCAATGGCTTCCACGGCCAGGCCCTTGCTCGCCACCAGGGCGATCAGCAGGTAGCCGAAGTGGGCGATGGACGAGTAACCCAGCAGACGCTTGAGGTTGTTCTGGGTCAGCGCCAGCAGGTTACCGAACAGGATCGACGCAATGGCGATCACGGTCAGCACGTTGCTCAGCACCCCAGTGTTGGCAGCAGGCGAGATCTGGAACAGACGCACCATTACCGCAAATACCGCTACCTTCGACGCAGTCGCCAGGAACGCAGCCACTGGCGCCGGGGCGCCTTCGTACACGTCCGGGGTCCACAGGTGGAAGGGTACCAGGGAGAGCTTGAACGCCAGGCCGATCAGCATCATCGCCAGGCCCAGCTGGGCAATCGGCGCCGGGCTGTTGGTGGCGGCCAGGGCGTGGCCGATACCGGTGAAGCTCAGGCTGCCGGCTTCGGCGTAGAGCAGGGCCATACCGAACAACAGGAACGCGGAACCGGCGGCCGACAGCACCATGTACTTGATGCCGGCTTCCAGGGAGCGCTTGTTGAAGAAGGCGTAGGCCACCAGGCCGTAGGTCGGGATCGACAGCAGTTCCAGGCCGATGAACAAGCCGGCCAGGTGCTGCGCGCTGACCAGCACGATACCGCCGGCCGCAGCCAGCAGGATCAGCAGGTACAACTCTTCCTTGTTACCTGGGTAACCGGTGCCGCCTTCGCCGAGGTAGGCGTGGGCGAGGGTCACGCACGCCAGGGTCGCCACCAGGATCAGGGCGATGTACAGCAGCGCGAAGTCATCGACCATCATCAGCGGGGTCACCGCCAATGGCGCGACCTTGAGGGCCGGAATGATCGACAGCAGGGCCAGGTTCAAACCGGCACAGGACAGCAGGAACGTTTGCGAGTGATTGCGGCGCCAGGCGATCGCCAGCATCACCACCACAATGGTGAGGCTGGTGATCAGCAGCGGCGCAAGCGCGATAAAGTGTTGGATCGTGAATTCCATAGCGCTCTTACCGGGCCGAAGCGAGTTGAGAGAAGGCGGTGCCGAACCACTGCTGCACGCCATGCATCGTTGCGGCAGAAGTGTCCAGGAACGGCTGCGGGTATACGCCGATGAAGATCAGCAATACCGCAAGGCCGAGCACCATGATCAGTTCGCGGGCATCCATACCGTGCAGCACGGTGTCCGACTTGGCCGGGCCGAAATACGCGCGGTGGATCATGATCAGCGAGTAGACCGAACCGAACACCAGGCCGGACGTGGCGATGGCGCTGATCCATGGCGTCTGCACGAAGGCCCCCATCAGGATCAGGAACTCGCCGATGAAGTTACCGGTACCCGGCAAGCCCAGGGACGCCGCGGCGAAGAACAGGCTGATCGCCGGCAGGTATGCGATGCGCGACCACACGCCACCCATCTCACGCATGTCACGGGTGTGCAGGCGTTCGTACAGCTGACCACTGAGGATAAACAGGGCAGCCGCCGAAACACCGTGGGCCAACATCTGGATCACCGCGCCTTGCAGCGCCAGCTGGCTGCCGGAGTAGATGCCGATCAGTACGAAGCCCATGTGGGAAACGGACGAGAAGGCAATCAGACGCTTGATGTCGGTTTGCGCGAAGGCCAGGAACGCACCGTAGAAGATCCCGATCAGACCCAGGGTCATGGCGATCGGCGCAAACTCGGCCGAGGCATTCGGGAACAGCGGCAGGGCGAAACGCAACAGGCCGTAGGCCGCCGTCTTCAGCAGGATACCAGCCAGGTCCACGGAGCCGGCAGTCGGCGCCTGGGCGTGGGCGTCAGGCAACCAGGAGTGGAACGGCACCACCGGCAGCTTCACCGCGAAGGCGATGAAGAAGCCGAGCATCAGGATGTACTCGGTGGTCAGCGACATCTTGGTCTTCAACAGGTCGGCGTAGTTGAAGGTAATCACGCCAGTATTGTTGAAGTTGACCAGCACCAGGCCCAGGATCGCCACCAACATGATCAGGCCGGACGCCTGGGTGAAGATGAAGAACTTGGTCGCCGCGTAGATCCGGGTTTTCTTGCCGTCCGAAGAACTGTGACCCCAGAGCGCGATGAGGAAGTACATCGGCACCAGCATCATTTCCCAGAAGAAGAAGAACATGAACAGGTCCAGCGCCAGAAACACGCCGACAACGCCGCCCAGGATCCACATCAGGTTCAGGTGGAAGAAGCCCACGTGACGCTGGATCTCTTTCCAGGAGCAGAGTACCGAGAGGATACCCAGCAGGCCGGTCAGCAGGATCATCAACAGCGACAGGCCGTCGAGGGCCAGGTGCACGTTGATGCCAAAGCGCTGGATCCACACGTGCTTGAATTCAAGCGCGAAAGTCGGATCGACACCCGGTGCCGGAGCAAATGAATAGTCGCCATGGGCCCACAGCCAGAGGCCGAGTGCGAGTTCCAGGGACATGGTCAGCAACGCAATCCAGCGGGGGAGGGTGGCGCCGAAGCGTTCACCCATCCAGCAGAGCAGGCCGCCGATAAAGGGGATCAGGATTAGCCAGGGCAGAATCATGACGGGCTCGTTTCCTTTCGCAAGTTCGCAAAGTACGCAGTGCACTTAAACATAGTCAGACCGCTACCACGACGATGGCGCCGATCACCAGCACGGCACCCGCCGCCATGGATGCTGCATACCAACGCAGTTGGCCAGTCTCGCTGCGGCTCAGGGCTGTGTGACCAGCCTTGGCGGCGCGCGGGATCAAACCGATGGTCTGGTCGAGCGGGTCTTTGCGCAGTACATGGCTGATGGCGAGGTATGGCTTGACGAACAGTTTGTCGTAGATCCAATCGAAGCCCCAGGCAGCGAACCACCAGGCCGACAGGAAGCGCCCGATGCCACTGTTGGCCACGGCGGTCACGAAGCGACGCTTGCCGAGGAACAGCAGGGCTGCCAGCAGGATACCGGCGATGGCAATGGCGCCCGAGGCGATTTCCAGGCTGTGCTTGTCTGCGCCGCCGGCATGGCCAACGCTTTCTGGCAATACGCCGGCCAGTGGTGGAGTGATCATGGCGCCGATGAAGGTCGACAGGATGATCAGCACCGACAGTGGCAGCCAGTGGGAGATGCCGTGGCCTGCGTGCGCTTCGGTCTTGGCTTCACCGTGGAAGGTGATGAAGATCAGGCGGAAGGTGTACAGCGAGGTCATGAATGCACCCACCAGGCCTGCGTACAGCAGGTTCTGGTTACCGCTGGCAAAGGCTTCCCAGAGGATTTCATCCTTGGAGTAGAAGCCGGCGGTCACCAGCGGCAGGGCGGCCAGGGCGGCACCACCGACGATGAAGCTGGCGTAGGCCAGTGGCAGTTTCTTCCACAGGCCACCCATCTTGAAGATGTTCTGCTCGTGGTGGCAGGCGACGATCACCGCACCGGAGGCGAGGAACAGCAGGGCCTTGAAGAACGCGTGGGTCATCAGGTGGAAGATCGCCGCGTCCCAGGCGCCAACGCCCAGGGCCAGGAACATGTAGCCGATCTGGCTCATGGTCGAGTAGGCGAGGATACGCTTGATGTCGGTCTGCACCAGCGCGGCGAAGCCGGCCAGTACCAGGGTCACGCCGCCGACGATGCCTACAAGATGCAGGATATCCGGCGCCAGGGTGAACAGGCCGTGGGTACGGGCGATCAGGTAGACACCGGCGGTCACCATGGTTGCGGCGTGGATCAGTGCCGACACCGGGGTCGGGCCGGCCATCGCATCCGCCAGCCAGGTCTGCAGCGGCAGTTGCGCGGATTTACCCACGGCGCCGCCCAGCAGCATCAGGGTCGCCAGGGTGATCCAGAAGTCGCCGACCTGGAATTTCTGCGGTGCCAGCACCAGCAGTTCCTGGATGTTCAGTGTGCCCACCTGTTGGAACAGGATAAACAGGCCGATGGCCATGAAAACGTCGCCGATGCGGGTGACGATGAAGGCCTTGAGTGCCGCGTTACCGTTGTTGCGGTTGCTGTAGTAGAAACCGATCAACAGGTACGAGCACAGGCCCACGCCTTCCCAGCCGAAGTACAGGAACAACAGGTTATCGCCCAGCACCAGGAACAGCATGCTGGCGATAAACAGGTTGGTGTACGAGAAGAAGCGCGAGTAACCGGCTTCACCGCGCATGTACCAGGACGCGAACAGGTGGATCAGGAAGCCCACACCGACCACCACGCCGAGCATGGTGATCGACAGGCCGTCGATGTAGAGGGCGAAGTTGGGCTTGAAGCCCTCCACCGACATCCACTGCCACAGCACCAGGGTGTAGTGACCGCCTTCGGGCGGTGCGACGTTGAATTGCCAGATGACGTAGGCGGCCACGATGGCCGACAGGCCAATGGAGCCCACGCCGACCAGGGCCGAGAGGTTTTCCGACCAGCGCCCGCGAGAGAACGACAGCAGCAGGAAACCGATCAGGGGGAATACGAAAGTCAGAAAGATCATGTTCATCCGCGCATCTCACTGGCAGCGTCGATATCAAGCGTATGGAAGCGACGATACAGTTGCAGCAGGATCGCCAGGCCAATACTGGCCTCTGCGGCTGCCAGGCTGATCACCAGGATGAACATCACTTGTCCATCCGGCTGGCCCCAACGTGCACCGGCAACGATGAACGCCAGTGCCGCGGCGTTCATCATGATTTCCAGGCTCATCAACACGAACAGAATGTTACGGCGCACCATCAGGCCGACCAGGCCAAGGCAGAACAGGATGCCGGCGACCGCCAGACCATGCTCCAAAGGGATAGCAGGCATCGTCATTGCTCCTTGGCTTCGTTGCGGCCCAAGTGGAAGGCGGTGATGGCTGCGGCTAGCAGTAGCATCGAAGCCAGTTCGACCACCAGCAGGTACGGGCCGAACAGGCTGATGCCCACGGCTTTCGCGTCCACGGTGGTGTGGCCGATGGCCTGGCCGCTCTGGTGAGCGAACAGCACATACAGCAGTTCACCCAGCAGCAGCGCTGCGAGAACAACCGGGCCGAGCCAGATGCCGGGCTTGAGCCAGACGCGTTCCTGAGCCACCGAAGCCGGCCCGAGGTTGAGCATCATCACCACAAACACGAACAGCACCATGATGGCGCCGGCGTAGGCAATCACTTCCAGTACACCGGCGAACGGTGCGCCGAGGCTGAAAAAGGTCATGGCCACGGCGATCAGCGAAATGATCAGGTAGAGCAGGGCGTGCACGGGGTTGGTGTTGGTGATCACGCGAAGCGTGGCCACCACTGCAATACCCGATGCGAAATAGAAAGCGAATTCCATCTTTCTTCCTTAAGGCAGCAAGCTCTTCACGTTGATCGGCTCGGCTTCGTTTTGTGCGGCGCCCTTCGGCTTACCGGCAACGGCCATACCTGCAACACGATAGAAGTTGTAATCAGGGTTTTTACCGGGACCAGAGATCAGCAGATCTTCTTTCTCGTACACCAGGTCCTGACGTTTGAACTCGGCCATCTCGAAATCCGGTGTGAGCTGGATCGCGGTGGTCGGGCAAGCTTCCTCGCAGAGGCCGCAGAAAATGCAGCGCGAGAAGTTGATACGGAAGAAGTCCGGGTACCAGCGACCGTCTTCGGTTTCAGCTTTCTGCAGGGAGATGCAACCCACCGGGCACGCCACGGCGCACAGGTTGCAGGCTACGCAACGCTCTTCGCCGTCGGGGTCTCGGGTCAGTACGATGCGGCCGCGATAGCGCGGCGGCAGGTACACCGCTTCTTCGGGGTATTGCAGGGTGTCGCGTTTGCGAAAGCCGTGACCGAACACCATCACCAGGCTTCGCAACTGGGTACCGGTACCCTTAACGATGTCGCCAATATATTTGAACATGGGTCAAATCCTCACTGAACCGCGGCAGCAGGCGTGTTCAACAACACGACGGCAGCCGTCACCAGCAAATTGATCAGGGTCAGCGGCAGGCAGAATCTCCAGCTGAAATCCATCACCTGGTCATAGCGTGGGCGCGGAATCGAGGCGCGCAGCAGGATGAACAGCATGATGAAGAACGCGGTCTTCAAGAAGAACCAGAAGAAGGCCAACTGCGGCAGGATGCCGAACGGACCGTGCCATCCGCCGAAGAACAGCGTGACCAGCAGGGCCGAGATCAAGATGATGCCGATGTACTCACCGACGAAGAACATGCCCCACTTCATGCCGGCATATTCAATGTGGTAACCGTCGGCCAGTTCCTGTTCCGCTTCCGGCTGGTCGAACGGGTGACGGTGAGTCACGGCCACGCCAGCGATGAAGAAGGTACAGAAGCCAAAGAACTGCGGAATGATGAACCACAGGTTCTGCGCCTGGTACTCGACGATGTCGCGCATGTTGAACGAACCAACCTGCACCACGATGCCCATCAGTGCCAACCCCATGAACACTTCATAGGATACGGTTTGCGCCGAGGCACGCAAGCTGCCCAGCAGGGCGAACTTGTTGTTGCTCGACCAACCGGCGAACAGCACCGCGTACACCGACAAACCGGCCATGGCGAAGAAGAACAGCAGGCCGATGTTCAGGTCCGCCACACCCCAGGTCGGGGTGATCGGGATGATCGCGAAGGCGACCAGCAAGGCGCTCATGGCCACCACCGGTGCCAGGGTGAAGATCACCTTGTCGGCAAACGGCGGGGTCCAGTCTTCCTTGAAGAACATTTTCAGCATGTCGGCCGCGATCTGGAACATGCCGAATGGGCCAACGCGGTTCGGACCGTAGCGGTCCTGCCACCAGCCCAGCAGGCGACGCTCGACGAAGCTGAGCAGGGCGCCCGCGACGACCACGGCCAACAGGATCACGATGGCCTTGACCACCGAGATGATCACGTCAATTACTTCCGGCGTGAACCAAGTCATTGCGCTGCCTCCTGCAGACCGTCAACGGTTTTGCCGAAAATGGCAGGCGGAATACCGGCGAGGCCTTTAGGCAGTGCAACCAGGCCGGCACCCAGCTCGTCATTGATACGCAGCGGCAGGCGCAAGGTCTGGCCGGCCACGTTAAGGCTGAGCAGCGCACCGTCGTTGACGCCCAGGCGGTCGGCTTCGGACTTGGCCAGCGACACGTAGGCCGCAGGAATGCGCTCCTGCACCGGTGCGGCCTTGGAAGAGGTCTCCTCGCTGCCAAACAGGTGGAAGAACGGCACGACCTGCCAAGTGCCCGGGGCTGGGTTGAACGGACGCGGTACCGCAGCGAACCAGTTCAGCGAGTCACCGGTGCTTTCGATCAGGCGGGTGCCCGGGTCGCCAGCACGGATGTGACCACCGACTTCGTCCTGGAACTTGTTCCAGGCCTGCGGCGAGTTCCAGCCCGGCGACCAGGCAAACGGCACCTGCTGACGCGGCTCGGTCGACCCCGAATAACCTTCCATGGAGAAGGCGAAAGCGGTGTCGATGTCTTGTGGGGTACGCGGTTCGTGCACGCTGATATCAGCACGCATGGCGGTACGCCCCGAGTAGCGCAGCGGTTCACGGGCCAGTTTCAGGCCCTTGATACGGAACGCGGCGGACGGCGCGGCGTCGACGATGCGAGCCAACTGCGGCGCGCTCGCAGCGGTGGCTGCGGTGACGTGGTCGAGCTGGGTCCAGTCAATCGGCTGGTTCAGCAGGGTGGCGCGCAGGGCATGCAGCCAGCGCCAGCCTTCGTGCACCAGGATGCTGGCATCCATGTATTTCGGATCGAACACCTGGAAGAAGCGCTGGGCGCGGCCTTCCTGGCTGACCAGGGTACCGTCGCCTTCGGCGAAGGTGGCGGCTGGCAGCACCAGGTCGGCACGCTCGCTGGTAGCGGTCTTCTGGTGGTCGGCCACGATCAGCACCTTGGCGGCGTTCAGCGCAGCGTCAACCTTGGCGGCGTCGGTGCGGGTGTACAGGTCGTTTTCCAGCACCACGATGGCGTCAGCGCTGCCGTCGGTCACCGCTTGCAGGGCGGCGTCCAGGGACTCGCCACCGAGCATGGCCAGGCCGAGGCTGTTGGCTTCCGGCACGACCAGGCTGATGGAGCCGTTCTTGTCGCGCAGCTTCAGGGCTTTGGCGATGTTGGCAGCCGCTTCGATCAGCGCCTTGGAACCCAGGGAGGTGCCGGCAATGATCAAGGGACGCTTGGCCGCCAGCAGGGCGTCGGCGATGCGCTGGGCCAGTTCGACGGCTTCGGTGTCCAGGCCGTCGACAGCAGGCGCGCTGGCGTCGAGGGCGTGGGCCACGGCGAAACCGATACGGGCCAGGTCGTCAGGTGCTGCGTGGACGCATTCTTCGGCGATGTCGTCGAGCTTGGTTTCAGCCAGGGAAGCGATAAACAGCGGGTTCAGCGCGTGCTGGCCGATGTTTTTCACCGCGGCATCGAGCCACGGCTGCACGCGCATGGCGTCGGCCATCTCTTCGGCCTTGCCCTTGACCGACTGGCGCAGCGACAGGGCGATGCGAGCGGCGGTCTGGGTCAGGTCTTCACCGAGCACGAAGATGGCATCGTGGTCTTCGATGTCGCGCATGTTCGGCACTGGCAGCGGGCTGTCATTCAGCACTTGCAGGACCAGGCGGATACGCTCCAGTTCACCGGCTTCGATGCCGCAATAGAAGTGCTCGGCGCCGACCAGCTCGCGCAAGGCGAAGTTGCTTTCGAGGCTGGCACGCGGCGAACCGATACCGACGATGTTGCGCCCGCGCAGCAGGTCGGCGGCTTTATCCAGCGCCGCGTCCAGGCTCAGCTTGGCGCCATCGGCCAGCAGTGGCTGGCGTGGACGGTCTTCGCGGTTGACGTAGCCATAGCCGAAACGGCCACGGTCGCACAGGAAGTACTGGTTGACCGAACCATTGAAGCGGTTTTCGATGCGACGCAATTCACCGTAGCGCTCGCCCGGCGAGATGTTGCACCCGCTGGAGCAGCCATGGCAGATGCTCGGTGCGAACTGCATGTCCCACTTACGGTTGTAGCGCTCGGAGTGGGTCTTGTCGGTGAACACACCGGTCGGGCAGACCTCGGTGAGGTTGCCTGAGAACTCGCTCTCGAGCACGCCGTCTTCAACGCGACCGAAGTACACGTTGTCGTGGGCGCCGAACACACCAAGGTCGGTGCCGCCGGCGTAGTCTTTATAGAAGCGCACGCAGCGGTAGCAGGCGATGCAGCGGTTCATCTCGTGGGAAATGAACGGGCCGAGGTCCTGGTTCTGGTGGGTACGCTTGGTGAAGCGATAACGGCGCTCGTTGTGGCCGGTCATCACTGTCATGTCTTGCAGGTGGCAGTGACCGCCTTCCTCACAGACCGGACAGTCGTGGGGGTGGTTGGTCATCAGCCATTCGACAACGCTGGCGCGGAACGCCTTGGACTCTTCATCGTCGATGGAGATCCAGGTGTTGTCGGTGGCTGGGGTCATGCAGGACATGACGATACGACCACGGGTGTCGTTCTCGTCGGTGTATTGCTTGACCGCACACTGGCGACAGGCACCGACGCTACCGAGCGCGGGGTGCCAGCAGAAATACGGGATATCGAGGCCGAGTGACAGACATGCCTGTAACAGGTTGTCCGCCCCATCGACTTCGAGCGCTTTGCCGTCTACGTGGATAGTGGCCATGGTTCAAAGTTCTTCGTTGGCCCGTTGTCAGCGGGCGTGGCTAATGGAATCTTGTTATTCATATGCATCTACACAGCCATCAAGGCGTCAGCACATGAGAAAGCCGCAGGCGCAAGCCCTTGGCTTTTTTAAGCTCTACGCACCGACCATGGTCGGCGATACCACCTGAGTGAGTTCGCCCGCGCGGGTTGGCGCGATGCCGGCCTCGAATTCAGGGCGGAAGTATTTGATTGCGCTGCCCAATGGCTCCACGGCGCCCGGTGCGTGAGCACAGAAGGTCTTGCCCGGGCCGAGGAAACCGACCAGGCCCAGCAGGGTCTCGATATCACCCTCGCGACCTTCGCCGTTTTCCAGGGCCATCAGCAGCTTGACGCTCCACGGCAGGCCGTCACGGCATGGGGTGCAGAAGCCGCAGGATTCACGGGCAAAGAACTGCTCCATGTTGCGCAGCAGCGAGACCATGTTCACCGTGTTGTCCACCGCCATCGCCAGGCCGGTACCCATGCGGGTGCCGACCTTGCCGATGCCGCCGGCATACATTTGTGCGTCCAGATGCTCGGGGAGCAGGAAGCCGGTGCCGGCGCCGCCTGGCTGCCAGGCTTTCAAGGTGTAGCCGTCGCGCATGCCGCCGGCGTAGTCCTCGAACAGCTCGCGGGCGGTCACGCCGAACGGCAGTTCCCACAGGCCAGGGTTCTTGACCTTGCCGGAGAAGCCCATGAGCTTGGTGCCCATGTCTTCGCTGCCTTCACGGGCCAGGGATTTGTACCAGTCCACGCCGTCGGCGATGATCGCCGGCACGTTGCACAGGGTCTCGACGTTGTTCACGCAGGTCGGCTTGCCCCACACGCCAACGGCGGCAGGGAAGGGCGGCTTGGAGCGCGGGTTGGCACGGCGGCCTTCGAGGGAGTTGATCAGTGCGGTTTCTTCACCGCAGATATAACGCCCGGCGCCGGTGTGCACGAACAGTTCGAAGTCAAAACCGGAACCGAGGATGTTCTTGCCCAACAGCCCTGCGGCCTTGGCTTCTGCCACGGCACGGTTGAGGTGTTTGGCGGCGGTGGTGTATTCGCCGCGCAGGAAGATGTAGCCCCGGTAGGTTTTCAGCGCACGGGCGCTGATCAGCATGCCTTCGATCAGCAGATGGGGCAGTTGCTCCATCAGCATGCGGTCTTTCCAGGTGTTGGGCTCCATTTCATCCGCGTTGCACAGCAGGTAGCGAATATTGATGGATTCGTCTTTGGGCATCAGCCCCCACTTCACGCCCGTGGGGAAGCCAGCACCGCCGCGGCCTTTGAGGCCCGCGTCTTTCACGGTCTGGACGATATCGTCCTGGGCCATGTCGGCGAAGGCTTTGCGCGCTGCAGCGTAACCGTTCTTGGCCTGGTATTCGTCGAGCCATACCGGCTCGCCGTCGTCACGCAGGCGCCAGGTCAGCGGGTGAGTCTCGGCCGAACGCTTGATCAGGTTGGCCGGGCCGAAGGAAGTCAGGGTCATGGGTAGCCCTCGAGCAATTGGGTCACGCCAGCAGGCTGCACGTCACCGAATGTGTCGTCGTCGATCATCAACGCCGGCGCCTTGTCACAGTTGCCCAGGCAGCACACCGGCAGCAGCGTGAAGCGGCCGTCTGCGGTGGTCTGGCCGAGGCCGATGCCCAGCTTGGCCTGGATCTCGCTGACCACGGACTCGTGGCCACCGATGTAGCAGACCATGCTGTCGCACACGCGGATGATGTGGCGGCCAACCGGCTGGCGGAAGATCTGGCTGTAGAACGTGGCCACGCCTTCAACATCGCTGGCCGGGATGCCGAGGATCTCGCCGATGGCGTAGAGGGCGCCATCTGGCACCCAGCCACGTTCCTTCTGCACGATCTTCAAGGCTTCGATCGACGCCGCGCGCGGATCTTCATAGTGATGCAGCTCGTGCTCGATGGCCGAGCGCTCGGTTTCACTCAAGGTGAAACGGTCTGTCTGGATAAGCGTGCTGTTCATGCTTAGCGGTCCACGTCGGCCATAACGAAATCGATACTACCCAGGTACGCAATCAAGTCCGCGACCATCTCGCCTTTGATCACCGAAGGGATCTGCTGCAAGTGCGGGAAGCTTGGGGTGCGAATCCGGGTGCGGTAGCTCATGGTGCCGCCATCGCTCGTCAGGTAATAACTATTGATACCCTTGGTCGCTTCAATCATCTGGAAGGACTCGTTGGCCGGCATCACCGGGCCCCACGAGACTTGCAGGAAGTGCGTGATCAGGGTTTCGATGTGCTGCAGCGTGCGCTCTTTGGGCGGCGGCGTGGTCAGCGGGTGATCCGCCTTGTACGGACCTGCCGGCATGTTGCGCATGCACTGCTCGATGATCTTCAGGCTCTGGCGCATTTCTTCGACGCGCACGATGCAACGGTCGTAGGCATCGCCATTGGCCGCCAGCGGCACTTCGAACTCGAAGTTCTCGTAGCCGGAGTACGGGCGCGCCTTGCGCAGGTCGAAGTCGCAACCGGTTGAACGCAGGCCGGCACCGGTGACGCCCCACTCCAGGGCTTCCTTGGTGTTGTACTGCGCGACGCCGATGGTGCGGCCCTTGAGGATGCTGTTGTCCAGGGCGGCTTTCTGGTATTCGTCCAGACGCTTGGGCATCCAGTCGATGAATTCCTTGACCAGGCGCTCCCAGCCGTTGGGCAGGTCGTGGGCCACGCCGCCGATGCGGTACCAGGCCGGGTGCAGGCGGAAACCGGTGATGGCTTCGATAACCTTGTAGGCGCGCTGACGGTCGGTGAAGGTGAAGAACACCGGGGTCATGGCGCCGACGTCCTGGATATAGGTACCCAGGAACAGCAGGTGGCTGGTGATGCGGAAGAACTCGGCCATCATGATGCGGATGGTATCGACGCGGTCCGGCACCTTGATACCGGCCAGCTTCTCCACCGAGAGCACGTACGGCAGGTTGTTCATCACGCCGCCGAGGTAGTCGATACGATCGGTGTAGGGGATGAAGCTGTGCCACGACTGGCGCTCGGCCATCTTCTCGGCACCACGGTGGTGGTAGCCGATGTCCGGCACGCAGTCGACGATTTCTTCGCCGTCCAGTTGCAGGATGATACGGAACGCACCGTGGGCCGAAGGGTGGTTCGGGCCCAGGTTGAGGAACATGTAGTCCTCGTTGGTGCCGGAACGCTTCATGCCCCAGTCTTCCGGACGGAAGCGCGCCGCTTCTTCTTCAAGCTGCTGCTTGGCCAGGGTCAGGCTGAACGGGTCGAATTCGGTTGCGCGGGCAGGGTAGTCCTTGCGCAGCGGGTGACCTTCCCAGGTCGGCGGCATCATGATGCGCGTCAGGTGCGGGTGGCCGGGGAAGTCGATGCCGAACATGTCCCAGACTTCGCGCTCGTACCAGCTGGCGTTGGGCCAGATACCGGTCACGGTCGGAACACTGAGATCGTTTTCGCTCAGGGCGACCTTGATCATCACGTCACTGTTACGTTCCAGCGACATCAAGTGGTAGAACACGGTGAAATCGGCGCCGCTCGGCAGCCCCTGGCGCTTGGTGCGCAGACGCTCGTCCACGCCATGCAGGTCATAGAGCATGACGTACGGCTTGGGCAGGTTGCGCAGGAAGGTCAGGACTTCGACAAGCCTGGCACGCGCCACCCACAGCACCGGCATGCCGGTGCGTGTGGCCTGGGCGGTGAAGGCGTCAGGGCCAAAACGGTTATTGAGTTCGACAACCACGTCCTGGTCGTCTGCCTTATAAGGCGGGATGTACAGAGCACTGCCTGTAGTCATGGTTTTTTATCGCTTTCGGTCAACGTAAAGAATGAAGCCAGGTTTTCGTTCTATAACAGAAGCGGGTCTGGATCAGACTTCGTCGGGGCTGCGCAGGTTGGTGACTGCGATTCGCTGTTCGCGGCGCTGTTCCTTTTGGGACGGCATCTCGGCGCGGTACACGCCTTGATCGCCGACGACCCAGGAAAGCGGGCGACGCTCCTTGCCAATCGATTCCTGCAACAGCATCAAGCCTTGCAGGAATGCCTCGGGGCGGGGCGGGCAGCCAGGCACGTAGACGTCCACGGGCAGGAACTTGTCCACCCCTTGAACGACGGAGTAGATGTCGTACATGCCACCGGAGTTGGCGCACGAACCCATGGAAATAACCCATTTCGGCTCGAGCATTTGCTCATAGAGACGCTGGATGATCGGCGCCATCTTGATGAAGCAGGTACCGGCAATAACCATGAAATCCGCCTGGCGCGGTGATGCCCGGATCACTTCGGCGCCAAAGCGCGCGATGTCGTGGGGCGCCGTGAAGGCGGTGGTCATTTCCACGTAGCAGCACGAAAGGCCGAAGTTGTACGGCCACAGGGAGTTTTTACGCCCCCAGTTGACCGCGCCACTCAGCACGTCTTCCAGCTTGCCCATGTAGATGTTCTTGTGGACTTGGTCTTCTAACGGGTCGGAAACGGTTTCCCGTTCGCCGATGGGGTACTGCTCGTTAGGAGCATCCGGGTCGATCCTGGTGAGATTGTATTGCATTGCCAAAGCCTCATTGTTTCAGCTTCGCCTGCCGCTTGCGACGAGCTTCCGGAGCCCAGTCAAGGGCGCCCACTCGGAACAGGTAGACAAGACCTGCCAACAGAATTGCTATGAAAACGAGAGCTTCGACGAATCCGGTCCAGCCGCTTTCGCGGACGGACACAGACCAGGCAAAGAGAAAGAGGGCTTCGATATCGAAGATCACGAACAGCATCGCGACCAGATAGAATTTGGCTGAGAGCCGCAAGCGGGCGCCACCTGTAGGTAGCATGCCGGACTCGAACGGTTCGTTTTTGCTGCGGCCCCAGGCTTTTGACCCGAGGAGGCTGGAGACGCCGAGCATGAAGGCGCAAAGGCCGACAACACCGAGGAGGAAAATGGCAAAGCCCCAGTTGTGGGCCATGAGTCCTGTCGCTTCGGTCATGCTGGAAATCCTTAACAGAGAGCAAAGGTCTCTGAGCTCGAAAAAGTAACGATGCAGTGACGATATGTCGCACTGCAATCAATCGCGGTGATTTTATGGCTAAACACCGGGCAAGTAAAATTCCTGGGGTGAAATTATTCGGTGGAATAAGCACATAGTGCACCTTCTTGGGGCTGTAGCCCTTGTGGTATGGGCATTAGCGAGCTTTTCATCAATTATGTTTTGTTTAAGCGGTAACGAAGTTTTCAAGCGCTAAATGATAATGAATATTGTTTGCGTGGGGGTTTAAGCGATTGTTTCTCATGTGGCGGGGGAAGTTGCCGTTACTTGGTTGAGTGCCGCTTAGTTGCCGCAACGGTTCTTTTAACCGATTTGATGTGCGCGGATACCGCTCTGGATCAATGTTTTGCGCAAAATTCCTTGTGGGAGGGGGCTTGCTCCCGATAGCTGAGTATCAGCCAACCCAGCTGTTGCTGATCCACCGCTATCGGGAGCAAGCCCCCTCCCACATTTGGTCCGCAGTGCATCGGTAGGTTTTTGTGCAGGCAAAAAAACGCCCCGAACCAGTCGGGGCGTGATTGCTGTGCGGCACTGCGGTTAGGTCTTCCGTGGGGCCGCAGTGGCCGTGTACGCGGTACTTAGTGGAACTGATCTTCTTCGGTCGAACCGGTCAGCGCGGTCACCGACGAAGTGCCGCCCTGGATCACGGTGGTCATGTCGTCGAAGTAACCGGTGCCCACTTCCTGCTGGTGCGCCACGAAGGTATAGCCTTTGGCGGCGTCCGCGAACTCCTGCTCTTGCAGCTTCACGTAGGCAGTCATGTCGTTACGGGCGTAGTCGTGCGCCAGGTTGAACATGCTGTGCCACATGTTGTGAATGCCGGCCAGGGTAATGAACTGGTGCTTGTAGCCCATTGCCGACAGTTCGCGTTGGAACTTGGCGATGGTCGCGTCGTCCAGGTTCTTCTTCCAGTTGAAGGAAGGCGAGCAGTTGTAGGACAGCAATTGGTCCGGGTATTCTTTCTTGATCGCTTCGGCAAAGCGACGGGCTTCGTCCAGGTCCGGCTTGGCGGTTTCGCACCAGATCAGGTCGGCGTACGGCGCGTAGGCCAGGCCGCGGGCAATGGCCTGGTCGAGGCCGGCGCGGACTTTATAGAAGCCTTCCTGAGTACGCTCGCCAGTCACGAACGGTTTGTCGTACGGATCGCAATCCGAAGTCAGCAGGTCAGCGGCGTTGGCATCGGTGCGGGCCAGGATGATGGTCGGTGTACCGGCAACGTCAGCGGCCAAACGGGCTGCGGTCAGCTTTTGTACGGCTTCCTGGGTCGGTACCAGTACCTTGCCACCCATGTGGCCGCATTTCTTCACTGACGCAAGCTGGTCTTCGAAGTGCACGCCGGCAGCACCGGCCTCGATCATGCTCTTCATCAGTTCGTAGGCGTTCAGTACGCCGCCGAAGCCGGCTTCGGCGTCAGCCACGATGGGGGCGAAGTAGTCGATGTAGCCTTCATCACCTGGGTTCTTGCCGGCTTTCCACTGGATCTGGTCGGCACGACGGAACGAGTTGTTGATGCGCTTGACTACGGTCGGCACGGAGTCCACCGGGTACAGCGATTGGTCGGGGTACATGGATTCAGCGGAGTTGTTATCCGCTGCCACTTGCCAGCCGGACAGGTAGATCGCCTGGATACCGGCTTTTACCTGTTGTACTGCCTGGCCGCCAGTGAGGGCGCCCATGCAGTTGACGAAATCTTTGTCGGGACGGAAGGACGGCTTGGCACCTTGGGTGACCAGGTTCCACAGCTTCTCGGCGCCGAGTTTTGCAAAGGTGTGCTCAGGTTGGATCGAGCCACGCAGGCGGACGACGTCAGCAGCGGAATAAGCGCGGGTCACGCCTTTCCAGCGTGGGTTTTCAGCCCAGTCTTTTTCAAGGGCTGCAATTTGCTGTTCGCGTGTCAGTGCCATGGGGAAAAACCTCGTCGCATAGGTCTAGGTGGAGAATTCCATTTGCCAGCCACGGATTGAATGCGTGGTGATGGCTGCTCGCTGACCAGAAGCTCAGGTGGTCAAGCCGGGCTTGGCGGGGAAGGCGACGGGATGAACGAGTGGCTCAAGGCGGAATTGAGCAGGTAAAGGCGAACTGCGAACGGTCTTCGGGCGTCGTGGGCCTTTGTACGATCCATCAGTGCGTAGCCGGGTTACCTGGTTAGCTTCCGTCCCTCGGGACAACTTCGTTCCAGTCGCAACCTCGTCAAACACGCCTTGTGGGCGGTACAGACACGAATCGGCTCGGGTGGGTAGCTTGGAGCGGCGATCCGAAGGCCCTTGCCAGGGCCCCTGATTAGCGGGAGCGAGGCCATCATGCCCATGCTTTTTTGGATCGTCAAATGTTTTGTAGTGCTTTTTTTCAGGCACTACATCTTTAGTCTCATACGACTCATCAGTCAGTTTTCGGTGCTTCAGTTCAGGGTGTCGACCTTGACCCGCAAAGTCAGGTCATCGCGGCCCTGAGTAGAATAGTTGCGGGTTGTAGAGGATTTATCGGCCTGAGTCTCACGATTGATGCCCGCCAGCGTGATCCATTCGCCCAGGCGCCCGCTGACGGTTGTGTCGGTACTCTGCACGTTCACTACATCGGGACGTTCCTGGCTCATGCGGTCACGGTTGGTACTGATGGCCAGGTGTACGGTCTCACCGGTGACGCTGGCGGTCACGTAGAAACCCTGGGTGACGTTGCGATACTGGGTCTGGTTCTGCAGGCGGCCGTAGCTGTCCTGTTGGGTGGTGGTCAGCGGTACGCTCTGGCCAACCTGGATCAACGCCGGCACGCCTTCGCTGGCCTGGATCTGCTGGACGCCGCCATCGCGGCTGGCGGTGCCGTAGCTGATGATGCGGGTCTGGCTGTCGCCGCTGTTCTGCTGATTGTTTTCGTTGGTGTCGACGGTGATCAGCAGACGCTTGGCCGGTGTGTCCAATTGTGAGAGCAAGGTGCGTAAGCCTTCAATCTTGTCGGGCTGTGCATTGACGATCAACTGGTTGCCGTAGGCGCTGACAGTGCCGTCCTTGCCGATGAAATTCTGGGCTACAGGCAGCAGGTCGGCGCTGGTGCGGTTGCTCAGGTTGACGACTTGGGTGTCGGCCATGGCCGAAACGCTGGCGGTCAGGAGTAGGGCGGTGAGCAGGGTGCGTAGGGACATGTCCGTTATCTCTGCGAGTCATTTGCTTGATAGTGCCAGTTTGTCGGCCTGGTGGGTCGCAAGTTGAATCGTAGACGGCAAAATGCCCTGGCAGGCAGGGCATTGTTGGTGTTGCTGAAATAGCTATCGGGGGCAAGCCCCCTCCCACATTTTGACCGCATTCCAAAGGAGGGACTCAGTCAAATGTGGGAGGGGGCTTGCTCCCGATATAGGCGACGCGGTCGTGAGTCAGCCCTCGCGCACCATATCCACATGCGGAATCCCGACTTCAAGAAACTCATCACTGACGATCTTGAAACCCAGCCGCTCATAAAACGGCGCCGCATACACCTGCGCACTGAGGAACTGCCGGGTCTGGCCACGACCTTCTGCCACGCCAATCACCGCTTCCATCAGCTTGTCGCCCACCTTCAAGCCACGCCAATCCTTGAGCACCGACACGCGACCAATCTCCCCGCTGGGCAGCAGGCGCGCGGTACCAATTGGAAAGTCGCCTTCAAATGCGAGGAAATGCATGGCGCCAGCGTCGTCCGCGTCCCACTCAAGCTCGGCCGGAACCGATTGTTCAGCGATAAATACCGCTTCACGAATGCGCCGAATCTCGGCGATATCCTTTTGCCAGTCCGCGACACTTACGTGAATCTTATTCATCCGCAAACCCCAGGCTGCCTTGCTTGACCAGTTCGCACAGCAGGTCGCGGCCATCTTCGTCCGCCAACCAGTCGCCGAGGTTCTCGCTGTGCAACGCATCAGCCGAGCACACCAGCTTCAGCAGCTCACGCAGCTTGCCTGGCAGGTAACGGCTCTGGCCACTGGCAAATAGCAGTACATCATCATCGACTTCGGACCAAGCCAGGCGAGCGCTTGGGTTGCGCACCAGGATCGCGCCGTCTTGCAGGCTGCTGATGAAATCCTCTTCGCCCAGTTCTTCGCCGGCTACCAGTTCGGGATAGCGCGGTTCGGTCATGAACTGGCCGAACCAGGTCAACAGCATGCGCTCGTCGCTCATGTGCTCGGCCAAAAGGCCCTTGAGTCGGTCGAGGGCGTCGCCCTGGATCTGGTGCGGGTCGCTGACCGGCTGGGCGTCGGCGTCGGTGTAGCGCTCTTCATCCGTCAGGTACTGGCTGAGGAAGTCGGTGAAGTGGGTCAGCACTTCAGCGGCGCTTGGGGCACGGAAGCCCACCGAGTAAGTCATGCAGTCATCTTCGGCAATGCCGAAATGAGCGAGGCGCGGTGGCAGGTAGAGCATGTCGCCCGGTTCCAGCACCCATTCGGCGGTCTCTTCGAATTCGGCCAGGATGCGCAGGTCGGCGTGTTGCAGCAGTGGGCTTTCGGAGCTGCACATCTGGCCGATCTTCCAGTTGCGCTTGCCTTGGGCCTGCAGCAGGAACACGTCATAGTTGTCGAAGTGCGGGCCGACGCTGCCACCCGGCGCGGCGAAGCTGATCATCACATCGTCGATGCGCCAGCTCGGCAGGAAGCGGAAGTGCTCCAGCAGTTCCGCTACTTCCGGCACGAACTGGTCAACCGCTTGCACCAGCAAGGTCCACTCACGCTCAGGCAGGGTGCTGAAGGCGTCTTCGGCGAACGGGCCGCGACGCAGTTCCCACGGGCGTTCGCCGTGTTCGATGACCAGGCGCGACTCGACTTCTTCTTCCAGGGCTAAACCTGCCAGTTCGTCGGCGTCGATCGGGCTTTCGAAATCAGGGATGGCCTGGCGGATCAGCAGCGGCTTTTTCTGCCAGTAGTCGCGCAGGAATTCCCGTGCCGTGATGCCGCCCAGAAGTTGAAGAGGAATATCAGGATTCATGTGTAACCTATTGAAAAAAAGCACTTTTCAGACTGGAATAAAAACGCCCGGCGCGGCCGGGCGTCTCAAAGGGGCTTGCTTGAATCAGATGCGCTTGGCTTGCTCTACAGCGTTACCGATGTAGTTGGCCGGGGTGAGCAGTTTCAGCTCAGCCTTGGCCGCGGCTGGCATGTCCAGGCCGTCAATGAAAGTTTGCAGTGCTTCGGGGCTGATGCCCTTGCCGCGCGTCAACTCTTTGAGTTTCTCGTAGGGGTTTTCGATGTTGTAGCGGCGCATCACGGTCTGGATCGGCTCGGCCAATACTTCCCAGCAGGCGTCCAGGTCAGCGGCGATCTTCTGTTCGTTGAGTTCAAGCTTGCTGATGCCCTTGAGGCTGGCTTCGTACGCGATCACGCTATGAGCGAAGCCCACGCCGAGGTTGCGCAATACGGTGGAGTCGGTCAGGTCGCGCTGCCAGCGGGAGATCGGCAACTTGCTGGCCAGGTGCTGGAACAGGGCGTTGGCGATGCCGAGGTTGCCTTCGGAGTTTTCGAAGTCGATCGGGTTGACCTTGTGCGGCATGGTCGACGATCCGATTTCACCGGCAATGGTGCGCTGCTTGAAATAGCCTAGGGAGATGTAGCCCCAGATATCGCGATCGAAGTCGATCAGGATGGTGTTGAAGCGCGCAATGGCGTCGAACAGCTCGGCGATGTAGTCGTGGGGTTCGATCTGCGTGGTGTATGGGTTGAAGCCCAGGCCCAGCTCGTCTTCGATGAAGGCGCGGGCGTTGGCTTCCCAATCGATCTCAGGGTAGGCCGAGAGGTGGGCGTTGTAGTTGCCTACGGCGCCGTTGATCTTGCCCAGCAAAGGCACGGCGGCGACCTGGGCGATCTGGCGCTCCAGGCGGTACACCACGTTGGCCAGTTCCTTGCCCAGGGTGGTCGGCGACGCCGGCTGGCCATGGGTGCGCGACAGCATCGGCACGGCGGCGAAACGGATCGCCAGCTCACGGATGGCTTCGGCAGTCTGGCGCATCAGGGGCAGCATGACGTCATCGCGGCCTTCGCGCAGCATCAGGGCGTGGGACAGGTTGTTGATGTCCTCGCTGGTGCAGGCAAAGTGGATGAACTCGCTGACCTGGGCCAGTTCCGGCAGTTTGGCCGCTTGCTCCTTGAGCAGGTATTCGATGGCCTTGACGTCGTGGTTGGTGGTGCGCTCGATCTCTTTCACACGCTCGGCGTGCTCCAGGGAGAAGTTTTCCGCCAGGGTATTCAATACAGCGTTAGCTTCGGCCGAAAATGCCGGCACTTCGCTGATGGCGGGGTGAGCGGCCAGGCGCTGGAGCCAGCGCACTTCAACCAGAACGCGGGCACGGATCAGGCCGTATTCGCTGAAAATAGGGCGCAGGGCCTGGGTTTTGCCGGCGTAGCGGCCGTCAACAGGGGAAACCGCAGTGAGCGAAGAGAGCTGCATGGGGTGTTCTCGGACAGTCGGGCAACGAAATGGGGCGCGTATCATACATGAAAAAATCCGCCGGTCCGTTGCCAACTGACCGGCGTATTACGCGTAACGGCTTGAAAAGGGCCTGTCGCTGCGACTTATTCGTTGCGCATCAACGGGTAAAGCTCTTTGAGCAATTTGCGCCGGCTGATCACCAACTGCCAGCGATGACCGCCCAACTGCCGCCACAACCGCGCCGAGCGAATACCCGCCAGGAGCAGTGCGCGGATTTTCGAGGCATTGTTGGGTTGTTGCAGGTTGCGCATGTCGCCGTGCACCTGAATACGTTGGCGCAAGGTGCTTAAGGTGTCCTGGTACAACGCGCCACAGGCAGCGATCACGTTTTCGTGGGCCGGGCCGAAGTGTTCCACCTGGGACTGGATTTGCGGCAGGCGCTTGCCGATGGCTTCGAGCATGTCGTCACGCTTGGCCAGTTGGCGCTCAAGACCGAGCATCGACAAGGCATAGCGCAATGGCTCGCGCTGCAAGGTACTGGGGTCGCGTTCGAGGGCGCCGATCAGTGCGCGATAACCTTCGCGCAACGCCAGGTCGTCACCGCCGTAGACCTCCAGGGTGTCCTTGGGGTCGCGGATCAGCAGGCTGCCGAGCATGCAGGCCAGGCCGGCTTCGGTGACCTGGCCGGTCTTGGCGATCTTGTCCACCAGCACGGCGGCGAGAAAGACCCCGCCGAGTGCGGTCAATTGCTCCTGGGTCGGGCTCATGCCGGGCTGCTCCAGGCTTGCGCGACTTCGATCACGCCGCCGCCCAGGCAGATTTCGCCGTCATAGAACACCACGGATTGGCCTGGGGTGACCGCGCGTTGCGGGTCATCGAAGGTGGCGCGGTAGCCCGTGGCGGTTTTTTCCAGGGTGCAGGGCTGGTCGCTCTGGCGATAGCGTACCTTGGCGGTCAGGCGGCGCGGCGTGCTCAAGTCGATCGGGTTGACCCAATAGATCTCGGAAGCGAGCAGGGCGCCGGAGAACAGCAGTGGGTGCTCGTTGCCCTGGCCGACGATCAGCACATTGTTTTCCAGGTCCTTGACCAGCACGTACCACGGCTCTTCGCCGGCGTCTTTCAGGCCGCCGATGCCCAGGCCCTGGCGCTGGCCGATGGTGTGGTACATCAGGCCGTGGTGGCGGCCGATCACTTCACCTTCGGTGGTCTTGATTTCACCCGGCTGCGCCGGCAGGTACTGCTTGAGGAAGTCGCTGAAGCGGCGCTCGCCGATAAAGCAGATACCGGTGGAATCTTTCTTCTTGGCGGTGGCCAGGCCGTGTTTCTCGGCAATCTTGCGTACTTCGGGCTTTTCCAGTTCGCCCACCGGGAACAGGGTCTTGGCGATCTGTTCACCGCCGACGGCGTGCAGGAAGTAGCTCTGGTCCTTGTTCGGGTCCAGGCCCTTGAGCAGTTCGGTGCGGCCATCGATATCGCGACGGCGCACGTAGTGGCCAGTGGCAATCAGGTCGGCGCCGAGCATCATCGCGTAGTCAAGGAACGCCTTGAACTTGATCTCGCGGTTGCACAGGATGTCCGGGTTCGGTGTGCGCCCGGCCTTGTATTCGGCCAGGAAGTGTTCGAACACGTTGTCCCAATACTCCGCTGCGAAGTTGGCGGTGTGCAGCTTGATACCGATCTTGTCGCACACGGCCTGGGCGTCCGCCAGGTCGTCCATGGCGGTGCAATATTCCGTTCCATCGTCTTCTTCCCAGTTCTTCATGAACAGGCCTTCCACCTCATAACCCTGCTCCATGAGCAGAACGGCGGAAACGGAAGAATCCACGCCGCCGGACATGCCGACGATGACGCGCTTCTTTTGTGTGTCAGAAGGGGCTGGATCACGCATAGGGTTTCAACGGGTGTCTTGAAAAAGGACGCGATTCTATCAGGCCCGGGCCGCTAAGGCTAAAGAGAAGGGCGGATCAATTCGAGACTGTGGCTGTGGCCTGCCAGATAATCATCGATGCAGCGGATGATCAGCTCGCTGCGCCAGTCATCGCGCATGGCCATCAGCTCGTCACGGGTCATCCAGCGGGCGCGGAGGATGCCGTCGTCGAGTTTATAGCCTGGGTGGTGTTTCAGCGCTTTGGCGATAAAGCAGACCCGTTGATAGGTCACGCCGTTGCTGGGGGCAGTGTAGAGGTAGATGCCGACGATGCCGGTGGCTTCGACATCCCAGCCGGTTTCCTCGAGGGTCTCGCGCACGGCGGCTTCGGTCAGGGTTTCGTTCGGGTCCAGGTGGCCGGCGGGCTGATTGAGCACGGCGCGGCCGCCCTTGAGTTCATCGACCATCAGGAAACGGCCGTTGTCTTCGACGATGGTGGCGACGGTGATGTGGGGGAGCCAGGTCATGGGATGCCTCGATTCAGGACGCAGTGCGTCTTACAGCAGGATTACAGTCAGTATGGGAGGGGGCTTGCCCCCGATGAGAGAGGGTCAGTAAATACATCTGGGGCTGACCCACTGCCATCGGGAGCAAGCCCCCTCCCACATTTTTATCCGGTTTCTACAGTTGAATGGTAGAAACAGAAACCCCGGCACTGGGCCGGGGCTTCTTTGCAGCTTTACAACCTTACTTCAACTTGGCAATCGCCGCATTCAAGGTGTTGCTTGGGCGCATGGCCTTGCTGGTCAGCTCCGGGTTCGGCGCGTAATAGCCGCCGATGTCCACGGGCTTGCCCTGTACGGCGTTGAGCTCGGCAACGATGGTTGCCTCGTTCGCGGCCAGGGTCTGGGCCAGTTCGCCGAACTGCGCTTGCAGTGCAGTGTCTTCGGTCTGGGCGGCCAGGGCTTGTGCCCAGTACAGCGCGAGGTAGAAGTGGCTGCCGCGGTTGTCGATGTTGCCGACTTTGCGCGATGGCGACTTGTTGTTGTCGAGGAACTGGCCGGTGGCCTGGTCCAGGGTCTTGGACAGTACCAGCGCTTTGGGGTTGTTGTAGGTCACACCCAGGTGCTCAAGGGATGCGGCCAGGGCCAGGAACTCGCCCAGGGAATCCCAGCGCAGGAAGTTTTCTTCCAGCAGTTGCTGCACGTGCTTCGGCGCCGAACCGCCAGCGCCGGTTTCGAACAGGCCGCCGCCGTTCATCAGCGGCACGATCGACAGCATCTTGGCGCTGGTGCCCAGTTCCATGATCGGGAACAGGTCGGTCAGATAGTCGCGCAGTACGTTACCGGTCACCGAGATGGTGTCCAGGCCCTTGCGGGTGCGCTCCAGGGTGAACCTCATCGCGTCGACCGGGGCCATGATGCGGATGTCCAGGCCTTCGGTGTTGTGATCTTTCAGGTACGCCTGGACTTTCTCGACCACCACGCCGTCGTGGGCGCGCTGAGGGTCCAGCCAGAAGATGGCCGGGGTGTTGCTGGCGCGGGCACGGTTGACGGCGAGCTTGACCCAGTCCTGGATCGGCGCGTCCTTGGTCTGGCACATGCGGAAGATGTCGCCGGCTTCGACTTTCTGTTCCATCAGCAGGTTGCCCTGGCTGTCGGTGACGCGGACGACGCCGTCGGCCTTGATCTGGAAGGTCTTGTCGTGGGAACCGTACTCTTCGGCTTTCTTGGCCATCAGGCCAACGTTTGGCACGCTGCCCATGGTGGTCGGGTCGAAGGCGCCATTGGCCTTGCAGTCTTCGATGACCGCCTGGTAGATGGTGGCGTAGCAGCGATCCGGGATCACCGCCTTGGTATCGTGCAGCTGGCCGTCAGTGCCCCACATCTTGCCGGAGTCACGGATCATGGCGGGCATCGAGGCGTCGACGATGACGTCGCTCGGCACGTGCAGGTTGGTGATGCCTTTGTCGGAGTTGACCATCGCCAGGGCAGGGCGAGCGGCGTACACCGCCTGGATGTCAGCTTCGATCTGCGCTTGCTGGTCGGCCGGCAGCGCCTTGATGCGGGCGTACAGGTCGCCGATGCCGTTGTTCAGGTTGAAGCCGATCTGCTCCAGCACCGCAGCGTGCTTGCTCAGGGCGTCTTTGTAGAACTCGGCAACGATCTGGCCGAACATGATCGGGTCGGAGACCTTCATCATGGTGGCTTTGAGGTGAACCGACAGCAGCACGCCTTGTTTCTTGGCGTCTTCGATTTCAGCGGCGATGAAGCTGCGCAGGGCTTTTTTGCTCAGCACGGCGGTGTCGATGATTTCGCCGGCCTGGACGCTGGTCTTTTCCTTCAGCACGGTGGTGGTGCCGTCCTGGGCAACCAGCGCAATTTTGACAGCATCAGCGGCTTCGATCTGCACGGCTTTTTCGCTGCCGTAGAAGTCGCCATTGCTCATGTGGGCGATATGCGACTTGGAGTCGGCAGCCCAGGCGCCCATCTTGTGCGGGTGCTTGCGTGCATAGTTCTTGACCGACAGTGGTGCGCGGCGGTCGGAGTTGCCTTCGCGCAGGATCGGGTTCACGGCGCTGCCCTTGACCTTGTCGTAACGTGCACGGGTTTCTTTTTCCGCGTCGGTGGTTACGGTTTCAGGGTAGTCCGGCAGGGCATAGCCCTGGGCCTGCAGTTCCTTGATCGCGGCTTGCAGCTGCGGGGTCGAGGCACTGATGTTCGGCAGCTTGATGATGTTGGCTTCAGGTGTAACGGCCAGGTCGCCCAGTTCGGCGAGGTGGTCCGGGATAGCCTTGTCGCCCAGTTGCTCGGGGAAGCTTGCGAGGATGCGCCCTGCGAGGGAAATGTCGCGGGTTTCCACGGCAATATCAGCGGAAGCGGTGAAGGCCTCTACGATAGGCAGCAGTGAATAGGTGGCGAGGGCTGGGGCTTCGTCGGTGAAGGTGTAGATGATCTTCGAGCGGGTGGGCATATTCGGATTAACTCTCTTCTTTGCTGAAAGCGTGCGCAGAAACTCGAGATGCGCCGGGTGGAGCGCGTTCGTTCAAGTCATCCATGAGCGAAAGGTCGAGGTTTCTTCGCGGTGATGTTGGGTTGCATCAGTCGAGCGTCAAGCGGGTGGACTATTGTATTAGTCCTGCTTTGCAGCGGAGGGCCATGTTCTAGAGCGGTCCGCCGTCGTGACTCTTTGGTCAGCGGCGGCATTATACATAGGTCGCTATGCTTACGCCGAGCCTTCATACAAAAGGCGGGTCGCCCATTGGTCTAAAGGTCGCAGGTGCCGGGTTACGCCTAAAGTCGCACGTTGTGCTCAGGATTGGCACTTTTCCCTTTGATTTCAGGCTTGTAGGCGACAAATTATGCTGTTTTCGATGCAAATGAGCATGGCGCGAGGTTTCAGTCGCCATTTATCTGGAGTAGGCTCGAACGCAGCCAGATGTTCAATCCATAGATGGAGTTCAGCATGGGATACAAGAAGATTCAGGTTCCGGCAGTCGGCGACAAAATCACCGTCAATGCAGACCATTCTCTCAATGTTCCTGACCAACCGATCATTCCCTACATCGAAGGTGACGGTATCGGTGTCGACATCAGCCCGGTGATGATCAAGGTGGTCGACGCAGCTGTTGAAAAGGCTTACGGCGGCAAGCGCAAGATCTCGTGGATGGAGGTTTACGCCGGCGAAAAGGCTACACAGGTCTACGACCAGGATACCTGGCTGCCCCAGGAAACCCTGGATGCGGTCAAGGATTACGTGGTGTCCATCAAGGGACCGCTGACCACACCGGTCGGTGGTGGTATTCGCTCGCTGAACGTGGCGCTGCGTCAGCAGCTCGACCTGTATGTGTGCCTGCGCCCGGTGCGCTGGTTCGAAGGCGTGCCCAGCCCGGTCAAGAAACCTGGCGACGTGGACATGACCATCTTCCGCGAGAACTCCGAGGATATTTACGCCGGCATCGAGTGGAAGGCGGGTTCGCCGGAAGCGATCAAGGTAATCAAGTTTCTCAAGGAGGAAATGGGGGTTACCAAGATTCGTTTCGACCAGGATTGCGGGATCGGCGTCAAGCCGGTGTCGAAAGAAGGCACCAAGCGCCTGGCGCGCAAGGCCCTGCAATATGTGGTGGATAACGACCGTGACTCGCTGACCATTGTGCACAAAGGCAACATCATGAAGTTCACCGAAGGTGCCTTCAAGGAATGGGCCTACGAAGTGGCGGCTGAAGAGTTCGGTGCGACCCTGCTGGACGGCGGCCCGTGGATGCAGTTCAAGAACCCCAGGACCGGCAAGAATGTGGTGGTCAAGGATGCCATCGCCGACGCCATGCTCCAGCAGATCCTGCTGCGTCCAGCTGAATATGACGTCATCGCGACGCTTAACCTGAACGGCGACTACCTGTCTGACGCCTTGGCGGCGGAAGTGGGCGGTATCGGCATCGCGCCGGGGGCCAACCTGTCCGACACCGTGGCGATGTTCGAAGCGACCCACGGTACGGCGCCCAAATATGCGGGCAAGGACCAGGTCAACCCGGGCTCATTGATCTTGTCGGCAGAAATGATGCTGCGCCATATGGGCTGGACCGAGGCGGCTGACCTGATTATCAAGGGCACCAATGGTGCGATTTCGGCCAAGACCGTGACCTATGACTTCGAGCGCCTGATGGAGGGCGCCACGCTGGTGTCGTCGTCTGGGTTTGGCGATGCGTTGATCAAGCACATGTAAGCAGGCAAAACAACCGGCCGTTCTGATGACTCAGAATGGCCGGTTTGGCATTCAAGGCTTTGCTCAGTGGCTGATCAGGCCAGTCGCTTTTTTGATTTTTTGAGCGGGCGCTTCCGTTTTTGCAGTGTCTTTAGGGTCGTTGGGCGTACTGATATTCACAGCGTGCATGCCCTTGGGGCCTTGAATAATTTCAAAGCAGACAGGCTGGCCCGCTTTAAGTGTCTTGTACCCATCCATCTTGATCGTCGAGTAATGCGCAAAAAGGTCTTCATCCTTGCCGTCCTCGATAATGAAGCCGTAACCCTTGGCATTGTTGAACCACTTGACCTTACCGCTAGCCATTCCCATATCCCTCTGCACCAGACTCCATCACTGGAGTATCATCCTGTCTATCCGTCCTAACCCGAATAAATAAGGTTGACTGCGCGGACCTTTTTTACCCACTGTGGGTTCTATTGGTTGTAACACCGATTCGCCGATAGTCAAGGCGACCAGCCGGTCAGAGTTGAAATTCTGACAGGTCGCCCCCACCACTGTAATTGAACCACTGACGAACCTTTCTTTCCATGCATGCAAACAGCCAGATTCGACTAACATTCAATCAGGATCGCCCGGATCAGGAACATGATGACGACGGTTCTGCAGGCATTGCTGTCCAGGAGGCCAAGCCTGCTTTACAGGCGCCGCCGATGTACAAGGTGGTTTTGTTCAATGATGACTACACACCGATGGATTTCGTCGTCGAAGTGCTCGAGGTGTTTTTTAACCTGAACCGCGAGTTGGCGACCAAGGTAATGCTGGCCGTTCACACAGAAGGACGGGCAGTATGTGGAGTGTTTACCCGCGACATCGCCGAGACAAAGGCCATGCAGGTCAACCAGTACGCCAGGGAAAGCCAGCATCCGCTACTCTGTGAAATCGAGAAGGACGGTTAACGCCGACCACTTGGGTATGAGGTGAAGCTATGTTAAACCGCGAGCTCGAAGTCACCCTTAATCTTGCCTTCAAGGAGGCTCGTTCGAAGCGTCATGAATTCATGACCGTCGAACACCTGCTGCTGGCACTTTTGGATAACGAAGCTGCCGCCACCGTTCTGCGTGCGTGCGGCGCCAACCTCGACAAGCTCAAGCATGACCTGCAGGAGTTCATCGACTCCACCACGCCACTGATCCCCGTGCATGACGAGGACCGTGAAACCCAGCCAACCCTGGGCTTCCAGCGGGTATTGCAGCGTGCTGTTTTCCACGTTCAGAGCTCCGGTAAGCGTGAGGTCACGGGCGCGAACGTGCTTGTGGCAATTTTCAGCGAACAGGAAAGCCAGGCCGTGTTCCTGCTCAAGCAGCAGAGCGTTGCCCGTATTGATGTAGTCAATTACATCGCCCACGGTATCTCCAAAGTGCCTGGGCACGGCGATCATTCCGAGGGTGAGCAGGAAATGCAGGATGACGAGGGCGGTGAGTCTTCTTCTTCGGGCAATCCACTGGATGCCTACGCCAGCAATCTCAACGAATTGGCGCGCCAGGGGCGGATCGATCCGCTGGTGGGGCGTGAGCTTGAGGTTGAGCGTGTGGCGCAGATCCTTGCTCGTCGGCGCAAGAACAATCCGTTGCTGGTTGGGGAGGCGGGCGTGGGTAAAACCGCGATCGCCGAAGGCCTGGCCAAGCGCATTGTCGACAATCAGGTCCCAGACCTGTTGGCCAACAGCGTTGTCTACTCCCTTGACCTGGGCGCCTTGCTCGCCGGGACCAAGTACCGGGGCGATTTCGAGAAGCGCTTCAAGGCGCTGCTCGGCGAGCTGAAAAAACGCCCGCAGGCGATCCTGTTTATCGACGAGATCCACACCATTATCGGCGCTGGTGCAGCATCCGGAGGGGTAATGGACGCCTCCAACCTGCTCAAACCGTTGCTGTCGTCGGGCGATATCCGCTGCATCGGTTCGACCACGTTCCAGGAATTCCGTGGCATCTTCGAGAAAGACCGTGCCCTGGCGCGTCGTTTCCAGAAAGTCGACGTGTCCGAGCCTTCGGTTGAAGACACCATCGGCATCCTGCGCGGGCTCAAGGGGCGCTTCGAGGCGCACCATGGCATCGAATACACCGATGAGGCCCTGCGTGCCGCGGCTGAGCTGGCGTCGCGCTACATCAATGACCGGCACATGCCGGACAAGGCCATCGACGTGATCGACGAGGCCGGGGCCTATCAGCGCCTGCAACCGGTCGAGAAGCGTGTGAAGCGCATTGACGTGCCTCAGGTCGAGGATATCGTGGCGAAGATCGCGCGGATTCCGCCAAAACACGTCACCAGTTCCGACAAGGAGCTGCTGCGTAACCTGGAGCGCGACCTCAAGCTCACCGTGTTTGGTCAGGATGCGGCGATCGATTCGCTGTCCACCGCGATCAAGTTGTCCCGTGCGGGCCTCAAGTCGCCGGACAAGCCGGTCGGGTCGTTCCTGTTCGCAGGCCCTACCGGGGTCGGCAAGACCGAAGCGGCGCGGCAATTGGCCAAGGCCATGGGGATCGAGCTGGTGCGTTTCGACATGTCCGAGTATATGGAGCGCCACACCGTGTCGCGCCTGATCGGTGCGCCTCCGGGCTATGTCGGCTTCGACCAGGGCGGCCTGTTGACCGAGGCGATCACCAAGCAGCCGCATTGCGTACTGTTGCTCGATGAAATCGAGAAGGCTCACCCGGAAGTCTTCAACCTGCTGCTGCAGGTCATGGACCACGGAACCCTGACTGACAACAACGGGCGCAAGGCGGACTTCCGCAACGTAATCGTGATCATGACCACCAACGCCGGTGCTGAAACCGCTGCGCGGGCCTCTATTGGCTTCACGCATCAGGATCACTCCTCCGATGCCATGGAAGTGATCAAGAAGAGCTTCACGCCGGAGTTCCGCAACCGTCTGGACACCATTATCCAGTTTGGTCGCCTCAGCCATGAGGTCATCAAAAGCGTGGTGGACAAGTTCCTCACCGAGCTTCAAGCGCAACTGGAAGACAAGCGCGTGCAGCTGGATGTGACGGAAGCGGCGCGCAGCTGGATCGCAGAGGGCGGCTACGACGCGGCAATGGGCGCTCGCCCGATGGCGCGTCTGATCCAGGACAAGATCAAGCGGCCGTTGGCCGAAGAGATCCTGTTCGGCGAACTCTCCGACCATGGCGGCGTGGTGCATATCGACCTGAAGGACGGCGAGCTGACCTTCGATTTCGAGACCACGGCGGAAATGGCCTGATCGTTCTGCAGCAACAAAAAAAGGCGCCGAAAGGCGCCTTTTTGCTGACTTGAAATGCAATTCCCAGAACAGTGGAGATCCACTGTGGGAGGGGGCTTGCCCCCCGATGGCGGTGGCTCAGCAACAGATTAGTTGCCTGACACACCGCTATCGGGAGCAAGCCCCCTCCCACAAGGTTCCTCATTGCTTGGTAAATCCCGCACACACAAAAACGCCCGGCATAACCGGGCGTCTTGTATTGACTTGCTTAACGAGCGCGGTAAGTGATGCGCCCTTTGCTCAAGTCATAGGGCGTCAGCTCGACGCGCACTTTGTCACCGGTAAGAATACGAATGTAGTTCTTGCGCATCTTGCCGGAGATATGCGCGGTTACGACGTGCCCATTTTCCAACTCCACACGAAACATGGTGTTGGGCAGGGTGTCGACGACAGTGCCTTCCATTTCGAAGCTGTCTTCTTTCGACATGCAGTAAAGCCCTCGGTATCCAGTGAATGGCCCGGTGCAACTGCGCCAGGCAAAAGCGGCGTGCATTGTGCCCGAAAAAGGGTGTTTAAGCCAAGGGGTTCTAGTTAAGCGTGACCCATCTTTGATTAATCAGCAGCTCAATGGGCCGATATTGGGTCTTGTAGTTCATCTTTTTGCAGTTCTTGATCCAGTATCCGAGGTATACCGCGTCCAATTCCTGGCGCAGTGCCTCGCCTATTTGCCAGAGGATGGCAAAGCGTCCGAGGCTGCGGCGTTCTTCGGCCGGTTCATAGAAGGTGTACACCGCCGACAGGCCGTTGGGCAGCAGGTCGGTGACGGCTACGGCCAGCAGGCGGCCGTCGAGGCGGAACTCGTAGAAGCGCGAGAACGGCAGGTCGCGTACCAGGAAGGTAGAAAATTGATCGCGGCTGGGCGGGAACATATCGCCATCGGCGTGGCGTTGTTCGATGTAGCGCTGGTAAAGATCGAAATATTCTTCACTGTACAGCGGCTTGGTGGCCGTTACCGTCAGGTCGGCGTTGCGCTTGAGGATGCGTTTCTGATTTCGATCCGGCAGAAATTGCGTGACAGGGATGCGCGCCGGTACGCAGGCATTGCAATTCTGGCAATGAGGTCGGTACAGGTGATCACCGCTGCGCCGAAACCCCATCTCGGACAGGTCGGCGTACACATACACGTCCATCGGCTGGCTGGGGTCGAGGAACAGCGTGGTGGCCTGCTCGTCGGGCAGGTAGCTGCAAGAGTGGGCTTGAGTGGCATAAAACTTCAAGCGCGCCAGCTCGGTCATGATCAACCCTCGGGTTAAAGCTTTGAAATAAGTGTAAGCCAGGTGGGCGAAAGTCGCCTAGGAAACCCATGGCCCAGAGCTGGGCTGGTCCAAATGTTTACGCAGGAAGTCTGCGAAGTCGCTGCGCGGTATGGCGCGGGCACCCAGGCTATGCAGGTGATCGTTGGGCATCTGGCAGTCGATGAGCACAAAGCCCCAGGCCTGCAATTGGCGGGTGAGTGTGGCGAAACCAAATTTTGAGGCGTTGTCGGCGCGGCTGAACATGGACTCGCCAAAGAACAGTTGGCCCATCGCCAGGCCATACAGGCCACCCACCAGTTCGCCCTGGTCCCACACCTCGACGGAATGGGCGTAGCCACGCTGGTGCAGCGCCAGATAGGCGCTCTGGATGCCTTCGGTGATCCAGGTGCCATCCGCATAGGCTCGGGGCGCGGCGCAGGCCTGGATGACTGCTGCGAAGTCCTGGTCGAAAGTCACTGTATAGCGTTGTTGGCGTAATAGCTTGGCGAGACTGCGTGAAACATGCAGCTCGTCGGGGAAGATCACTGTGCGCGGGTCGGGTGACCACCAGAGGATCGGCTGGCCTTCGGAGAACCACGGAAAGCAGCCGTGGCGATAGGCTTGGATCAGGCGTTCGGCCGTCAGGTCACCACCGGCGGCGAGCAGGCCATTGGGTTCGCGCATGGCCTTGGCCAAGGGTGGGAAAGTCAGGGTGTCGCGTTGTAACCAGGTCAGCATGGCATCCAGGCTTATGGCAGGGGAGGGGAGTGGCAGGCAACGCCTGCCCCGCAAGCGTTGATTATTGTCGACCCGGCGCCAGGGGGCCAGCCCGAATAGGTTATCGGCCAGGATTAGCATGAGCGGGTGTTTCTGCAACTCCGTGCATCAGGCGTGGTCGTAATCGGGGCTGAGGCATGCCGGCCATCTGCCAAGCTTGCCTGGATTGCTAAATACAGCTCATAAGCCTTTGTCAGCAAAGACAATGCATGCTCAAATTGAACAGGCTGTGACAAGGCAATTGTCCAGTCGGCCGGGTGAAGGGCAAGTGTGTGGCATCGCGCACGCAAACCCGTACAATGCGGCCATTGTGGCGTTATCGCCATTTCACCTATCCATTACCCGGTGTTAAAAGTAGATTCAGCAACATTCGTTCATTTTTCAGCTGCTCGGGATAGAGCAGTCATGTGTAGTCATTCAACAGATGGACGCGCTAAAGGCGCAGGAAAAGACCCGTTTTGAAGAAATCCGCCGCAGCACCTAAAGCAGCAGTCGTACCGGCCTGGCGCCAGCACCTGCATTATCGACTCAAGGAAGGCGCACTGATTGCCATCGGTGCCCTGTGCCTGTTCCTGATGATGGCCTTGCTCACCTACGGCAAGGACGACCCGGGCTGGAGCCATAACAGCAAGATCGATGATGTGCAGAATTTCGGTGGCCCCGTAGGTTCCTACAGTGCCGACATCCTGTTCATGATCCTGGGTTACTTCGCCTACATTTTCCCGCTGCTGCTGGCGATCAAGACCTGGCAGATCTTCCGCCAGCGCCATGAGCCATGGCAGTGGAGTGGCTGGCTGTTCTCCTGGCGCCTGATCGGCCTGGTGTTCCTGGTGCTCTCCGGCGCGGCGCTGGCCCATATTCACTTCCATGCACCGACCGGCCTGCCGGCGGGCGCGGGCGGGGCCCTGGGCGAAAGCCTTGGTGACCTGGCCCGCAGGACCCTGAATATCCAGGGCAGTACCTTAATGTTCATCGCGCTGTTCCTGTTCGGCCTTACGGTCTTTACCGACCTGTCATGGTTCAAGGTGATGGATGTGACCGGCAAGATCACCCTTGACCTGTTCGAACTGTTCCAAGGGGCCGCCAACCGCTGGTGGGCCGCCCGTGTGGAGCGCAAGCAGATGGTTGCGCAGCTTCGCGAGGTGGACACCCGTGTCAACGAGGTGGTGGCCCCAAGCACCCCGGACCGGCGCGAGCAGGCCAAGGTCAAGGAGCGCTTGATCGAACGTGAGCAAGCCCTGAGCAAGCACATGTCGGACCGCGAGAAGCAGGTGCCGCCGGTGATCGCGCCGGCACCGCCCAAAGCGCCGGAACCCAGCCATCGCGTGCAGAAAGAGAAACAGGCGCCGTTGTTCATCGACAGCGCCGTGGAAGGCACCTTGCCGCCGATCTCGATTCTCGACCCGGCAGAAAAGAAACAACTCAATTATTCCCCGGAATCCCTGGCGGCCGTCGGCCACTTGCTGGAAATCAAGCTCAAGGAGTTCGGTGTCGAGGTTTCGGTGGACTCGATCCACCCAGGCCCGGTGATTACCCGTTACGAAATCCAGCCCGCCGCAGGGGTGAAAGTCAGCCGCATTTCCAACCTGGCGAAAGATTTGGCACGCTCCCTGGCCGTGACCAGCGTGCGGGTGGTGGAAGTGATCCCGGGCAAGACCACCGTGGGTATCGAGATTCCCAACGAAGACCGCCAGATCGTGCGTTTCTCCGAAGTACTGTCGACCCCGGAATATGACAACTTCAAGTCACCGGTCACCCTGGCCCTCGGCCATGACATCGGCGGCAAGCCGGTGATCACCGACCTGGCGAAAATGCCCCACCTGCTGGTGGCCGGTACCACCGGTTCCGGTAAGTCGGTGGGTGTGAACGCGATGATCCTGTCGATCCTGTTCAAGTCCGGGCCCGATGATGCCAAGCTGATCATGATCGACCCGAAAATGTTGGAACTGTCGATCTACGAAGGCATTCCGCACCTGCTGTGCCCGGTGGTCACCGACATGAAGGACGCCGCCAACGCTCTGCGCTGGAGCGTGGCCGAGATGGAGCGCCGCTACAAGCTGATGGCTAAGATGGGCGTGCGCAACCTGTCGGGCTTCAACGCCAAGGTCAAGGAAGCCCAGGATGCCGGTACGCCGCTGACCGACCCGCTGTACAAGCGCGAGAGCATCCATGATGAAGCCCCGCTGCTGACCAAGCTGCCGACCATCGTGGTGGTGGTCGATGAATTTGCCGACATGATGATGATCGTCGGCAAGAAGGTTGAAGAACTGATCGCGCGTATCGCCCAGAAGGCCCGTGCCGCCGGGATTCACTTGATCCTGGCGACACAGCGTCCTTCGGTTGACGTGATCACCGGCCTGATCAAGGCCAACATCCCGACACGCATGGCGTTCCAGGTGTCCAGCAAGATCGACTCGCGCACCATCATCGACCAGGGTGGCGCCGAGCAACTGCTGGGCCACGGTGACATGCTCTACATGCCGCCCGGCACCAGCCTGCCGATCCGCGTGCACGGGGCCTTCGTGTCCGATGACGAAGTCCATCGCGTGGTCGAAGCCTGGAAACTGCGCGGTGCACCGGAATACAACGATGACATCCTCGCTGGCGTCGAAGAGGCCGGCAGCGGCTTCGACGGTGGCAGTGGCGGTGGCGACGATGATGCCGAAACCGACGCGTTGTACGACGAAGCGGTGGCCTTCGTGCTGGAAAGCCGTCGTGCCTCGATCTCTGCTGTACAACGCAAGCTGAAAATCGGCTACAACCGCGCCGCCCGCATGATCGAAGCCATGGAACACGCCGGCGTCGTGACGGCCATGAACACCAACGGCTCGCGTGAAATCATCGCCCCCGGGCAGATGCGCGACTGACCCCGTGGCGCGTGGCAACACGCGCCACGCCCTGACCATTCAATGAGGACTCCCATGCGCTTTATCCGCATGCTGTTGTTGCCGGCCTTGGCCCTGACCGCTGTCTCGGCCCATGCTGATCCGGCTTCCGTCGCCAGCCTGAAGAACCTGTTGGACAAATCCCAGACCTTGACCGCGCGTTTCTCGCAGTTGACCCTGGATGCCGGTGGCACCCAACTGCAGGAAACTGCCGGTGAAATGGCGGTGCAGCGTCCTGGTTTGTTCTACTGGCATACCGAAGGCAAGGCCGAGCAGACCATCGTTTCCGATGGCCAGAAAGTCACCCTGTGGGATCCGGACCTGGAACAGGCGACCATCAAGAAGCTCGACCCGCGCCTGAACCAGACCCCGGCGCTGCTGCTCTCGGGTGACGTGTCGAAAATCAACGACAGTTTCGACATCACTTCCAAGCAGACCAGCAACGTGATCGAGTTCACCCTCAAGCCAAAATCCAAGGACACGCTGTTTGACACGCTGTCCCTGTCGTTCGGCAACGGCGTGATCAATAACATGCGCCTGGTCGACAGCGTTGGCCAGCGCACCGATATCCTGTTTTCCGGGGTCAAGGCCAACCAGCCGGTGCCTGCCTCCAAGTTCAAGTTCGACATCCCCAAGGGTGCCGACGTGATCCAGGAATAAACTGCCCAGAGGTTTCAAGCGCTGCCCATGGATCTGTTTCGAAGTGACCCGATTGCCCAGCCCCTGGCCGCGCGCCTACGCTCGACCAACCTGGATGAGTACGTCGGTCAGGAACACCTGCTCGCTCGCGGCAAGCCTTTGCGCGAAGCCCTGGAGCAGGGCGCGCTGCACTCGATGATTTTCTGGGGCCCGCCAGGTGTGGGCAAGACCACCCTGGCGCGACTGCTGGCGAAAGTCTCGGATGCGCACTTTGAAACGGTCTCGGCGGTGCTGGCCGGGGTCAAGGAAATCCGCCAGGCGGTGGAGGTCGCCAAGCAGCAGGCCGGGCAATACGGCAAGCGCACCATCCTGTTCGTCGACGAAGTGCATCGCTTCAACAAGTCGCAGCAGGATGCGTTCCTGCCTTATGTCGAGGACGGCACGCTGATCTTTATCGGCGCCACAACCGAAAACCCTTCGTTTGAATTGAACAACGCGTTGTTGTCACGGGCACGGGTCTATGTGCTCAAGAGCCTCGACGAAACCGCGATGCGAAAGTTGCTGCAGCGCGCTTTGAGCGAAGACAAGGGCTTGGGCAAGCGTCAGCTGAGTCTCAGCGAGGAAGGCTTCAAGATTTTGCTGAGCGCTGCCGATGGCGATGGCCGACGCTTTCTCAACCTGCTGGAGAACGCCTCCGACCTGGCCGAAGACGGTGGTGAGATTGGCGTCGACCTGCTGCAAAGTCTGCTCGGTGATACGCGCCGGCGCTTCGACAAGGGCGGCGAAGCCTTCTACGATCAGATTTCCGCGCTGCACAAATCCGTACGCGGCTCCAACCCCGACGGCGCGCTGTACTGGTTTGCGCGCATGATCGACGGCGGTTGCGATCCGCTGTACCTGGCACGCCGCGTGGTGCGCATGGCCAGCGAAGACATCGGCAACGCCGACCCGCGTGCCTTGAGCCTATGCCTGGCCGCCTGGGAGGTGCAGGAGCGCCTTGGCAGCCCCGAAGGCGAGCTGGCGGTGGCCCAGGCCATCACCTACCTGGCTTGCGCGCCGAAAAGCAACGCGGTGTACATGGGCTTCAAATCGGCCCTGCGTGCGGCGGCCGAACATGGCTCCCTCGAGGTGCCGCTGCACCTGCGCAATGCGCCGACCAAGCTGATGAAGCAGCTGGGCTATGGCGATGAATACCGGTACGCCCATGATGAGCCGGATGCCTACGCAGCTGGCGAAGACTATTTTCCCGATGAACTGGCGCCGCAGCCGTTCTATCAGCCGGTGCCCCGTGGCCTGGAGCTGAAGATCGGTGAAAAACTCAATCACTTGGCCACTCTCGACCGTTTAAGCCCCCGGCAGCGGAGAAAATCATGATTCCCTTGGTTGTCGCCGTCTCGGCAGGTGGTGTTGCCGGTACACTGCTGCGCTTTGCCACCGGCAATTGGATTAACGCCAATTGGCCGAAACACTTCTATACGGCGACGCTCGCCGTTAATATCGTGGGCTGCCTGCTGATCGGCGTGTTATACGGCCTGTTTTTGTTACGCCCGGAGGTGCCTGTCGAGGTGCGTGCCGGATTGATGGTTGGCTTCCTCGGCGGCCTGACGACCTTTTCATCCTTTTCACTGGATACCGTGCGCCTGCTGGAAAGCGGGCAAGTGCCGCTGGCGATTGGCTATGCGGCCATCAGCGTATTCGGCGGGCTGCTCGCCACCTGGGCCGGCCTGTCCTTGACCAAACTTTGATAAACGAGAGACCGACATGCTCGATTCCAAACTGTTACGTAGCAACCTTCAGGACGTAGCGGACCGCCTGGCATCCCGTGGCTTTGCCTTGGATGTTGCGCGCATCGAAGCGCTGGAAGAACAGCGCAAGACCGTCCAGACCCGCACCGAAGCACTGCAGGCTGAGCGTAATGCGCGTTCCAAATCCATCGGCCAGGCCAAGCAGCGCGGCGAAGATATCGCGCCGTTGATGGCAGATGTCGAGCGCATGGGCACTGAGCTGTCCGAGGGCAAGATCGAGCTGGAAGGTATTCAGACCGAGCTGGATTCGATCCTGCTGGGCATCCCGAACCTGCCCCACGAATCCGTGCCGGTTGGCGAAGACGAAGACGGCAACGTTGAAGTGCGTCGCTGGGGCACGCCCAAAGCCTTCGATTTCGAGATCAAGGACCATGTGGCCCTGGGTGAACTGACCGGTGGCCTGGATTTCGAGACCGCGGCAAAAATGTCCGGCGCGCGCTTTGCCCTGCTGCGCGGCCCGATTGCGCGCATGCACCGTGCACTGGCGCAGTTCATGATCAACCTGCACACCGGTGAGCATGGTTACGAAGAGGCCTACACCCCGTATCTGGTCCAGGCGCCGGCGCTGATGGGCACCAGTCAGTTGCCGAAGTTCGAGGAAGACCTGTTCAAGATCACTCGCGACGGTGAAGCTGACCTGTACTTGATCCCGACTGCCGAAGTGTCGCTGACTAACATCGTGGCCGGCGAGATCCTCGATGCCAAGCAATTGCCATTGAAGCTGGTTGCCCACAGCCCATGCTTTCGCAGTGAAGCCGGCGCGTCGGGTCGCGATACGCGCGGCATGATTCGCCAGCACCAGTTCGACAAGGTCGAGATGGTGCAGGTGGTCGAGCCGTCGACTTCCATGGAAGCCCTGGAAGGCCTGACCGCCAATGCCGAACGCGTGCTGCAACTGCTGGAGTTGCCATACCGCGTCCTGGCCCTGTGCACCGGCGACATGGGCTTCAGCGCCGTGAAGACCTACGACCTCGAGGTGTGGGTGCCGAGCCAGGACAAGTATCGGGAAATCTCGTCGTGCTCCAACTGCGGTGATTTCCAGGCCCGTCGCATGCAGGCGCGTTTCCGTAACCCGGAAACCGGCAAGCCGGAGCTGGTGCACACCCTTAACGGTTCGGGCCTGGCCGTAGGCCGTACCCTGGTGGCCGTGCTGGAAAACTACCAGCAGGCTGACGGCTCGATCCGTGTACCTGAGGTGCTCAAGCCGTACATGGGCGGCGTTGAGGTCATCGGCTAAATGGAATTTCTGCCGCTGTTTCATAACCTGCGCGGCAGTCGTGTGTTGGTCGTCGGTGGCGGGGAGATTGCCTTGCGCAAATCCCGGCTGCTGGCTGACGCCGGTGCATTGCTGCGGGTGGTTGCTCCCCAGATCGAAGACCAGCTGCGCGAGCTGGTGCTGGGCAGTGGCGGGGAACTGATTTTGCGCGGTTATCAGGAGGCCGACCTTGACGGTTGCACCCTGATCATCGCGGCGACCGACGATGAACCACTGAACGCGCAGGTGTCCAGTGACGCCAGGCGTCGCTGCGTACCGGTCAACGTGGTGGACGCGCCGGCCTTGTGCAGCGTGATCTTCCCGGCGATTGTCGACCGTTCGCCCTTGGTGATTGCGGTCTCCAGTGGCGGCGATGCGCCGGTACTGGCGCGCTTGATCCGGGCCAAGCTGGAAACCTGGATTCCTTCTACCTACGGTCAGTTGGCCGGGTTGGCGGCGCGTTTTCGTGCCCAGGTCAAAGGTTTGTACCCGGATGTGCAGCAACGCCGGGCGTTCTGGGAAGAGGTATTCCAGGGGCCGATTGCCGACCGTCAATTGGCCGGGCAGGGCGACGAGGCCGAGCGCCTGTTGATCGACAAGGTCAACGGCGCACCGCCGCACGCGCCCGGTGAGGTTTACCTGGTGGGCGCTGGCCCGGGCGATCCGGACCTGTTGACCTTCCGCGCCCTGCGCCTGATGCAGCAAGCCGACGTGGTGCTCTACGACCGCCTGGTGGCGCCGGCGATTCTCGAGCTGTGCCGTCGCGACGCCGAACGTGTGTACGTCGGCAAGCGCCGCGCTGACCACGCCGTACCGCAAGCCCGGATCAACCAGCAACTGGTCGACCTGGCCAAGCAAGGCAAGCGCGTGCTGCGCCTCAAGGGCGGCGATCCGTTCATTTTTGGGCGCGGTGGCGAAGAAATCGAGGAATTGGCGGCCCATGGCATCCCGTTCCAGGTGGTGCCGGGGATTACGGCGGCCAGTGGTTGCGCGGCGTATGCCGGGATTCCGCTGACGCACCGCGACTATGCGCAGTCGGTGCGCTTTATCACGGGACACCTTAAGAACGGTACGTCGGATCTGCCCTGGCAGGACCTGGTGGGGCCGTCGCAGACCCTGGTGTTCTATATGGGCTTGATTGGCTTGCCGATCATTTGCGAGCAGTTGATCAAGCACGGGCGCTCGGCGGAAACTCCGGCCGCTTTGATCCAGCAGGGCACCACCTCCAACCAGCGCGTGTTCACCGGCACCCTGGCCGATTTGCCGCGCATGGTGGCGGAGCATGAAGTGCATGCGCCGACATTGGTGATCGTGGGTGAGGTGGTGGTACTGCGCGAGAAGCTCAAATGGTTCGAAGGGGCCCAGTCTCAGGTCTGAGCCTTAAAAGCATCGGCAGCAAGCCCCCTCCCACATTTTGGTTTGTGAACACAGTCAAAATGTGGGAGGGGGCTTGCTCCCGATGGGGCCATCAAATACAACCGATGATCCCGATCAACTAAAGACACCTTTACCGGAAAGTCGCGCCCGATCATGGCTGTTGTCAAACCCCTGCAACGGCCCCTTCGGCACAATCCCGGTCGGATTGATCGTGCGATGACTGGCATAGTAATGCCCCTTGATATGGGCGAAATCCACCGTCTCCGCCACGCCCGGCCACTGATACATCTCCCTCAGCCAGTTCGACAAATTCGCATAATCCGCAATCCGCCGCAGGTTGCACTTGAAGTGGCTGTAGTACACCGCATCAAAACGAATCAGCGTGGTGAACAGCCGCACATCGGCCTCGGTCAGGTATTCGCCGGCCAGATAGCGATGGGTGCCCAGGTGCTGTTCCAAATGGTCCAGTTCGGCAAACACATCATCAAAAGCACTTTCATAAGCCTGTTGTGATGTGGCGAAGCCTGCGCGGTACACGCCGTTGTTCACGGCCGGGTAGATGCGTTCGTTCAGCGCATCAATAGTTGCGCGCAGTGGCTCGGGGTAGAAGTCCAGCCTGTTGCCGGTCAGCCCGTTGAACGCGCTGTTGAACATGCGGATGATCTCCGCCGACTCATTGCTGACGATGCGCTTGAGCTTCTTGTCCCATAGCACCGGCACGGTGACGCGCCCGGTGTAATCGGCGGTTTCGGCGGTGTAGCGCTGGTGCATGAAGTCCAGACCGTCCAGTTTGTCGCCGCTGGAGCCGTGGGCCTTGTCGAAGGTCCAACCGTTTTCCAGCATCAACCAGCTGACCACCGAGACGTCAATCAGGCTTTCCAGGCCTTTGAGCTTGCGCAGGATCAAGGTGCGGTGCGCCCAGGGGCAGGCGGGGGAAACATAGAGATGGTAACGACCGGCCTCGGCCTGGAAGCCGCCTTCACCGCTGGGGCCAGGCTGGCCATCGGCGGTCACCCAGTTGCGGCGTTTTGCCTGCTCCCGCTGGAATGCGCCATCTGCGCTACTTTCGTACCACTGGTCTTTCCAGTGTCCTTCAATCAGCAAACCCATGACTGACTCCTTGGCTATAAGCGTTGGAGCCAGTCTAGCGGGGTGAGTTCGAACTAAAAGCGCAAAGACCC
This sequence comes from Pseudomonas sp. FBCC-B545, assembly GCF_059134095.1. Lineage (NCBI taxonomy): Bacteria > Pseudomonadati > Pseudomonadota > Gammaproteobacteria > Pseudomonadales > Pseudomonadaceae > Pseudomonas > Pseudomonas sp. FBCC-B545. Next base: position 2,534,874 of record NZ_CP101441.1, read on the forward strand.
GGGCTTAATTATCGATTAAATCGATTTGTCCCGCGCGTCCCAGTATTGTCGGGCCAATTCGAACGCCTGTTGCCGTGGGTGACCGAGGCCGCGCAAGGCCAGGGCCATGGTGGCGATCAGGGCTAATTGTGGATAGCTGGCCTCGATCTCACCGCGCCACAGTGCTTTCAAGTGTTCAGGTTCCAGCGTCGCCGGCTTGACGTGACGCTGGGCGGAGAGGGCGGGCCACTCTTCGTCCCAGCTCTGGCCGCCAGTGGTGCCATACAAGTGACTGAGGGTGTCGGGGTTGATCTCGATCTCGCCACCGTCGCCCTTGACCACAATCACATTGTCACCGAGCAGGCCACTGGCATCGCGATGTACGCCCTGGTAACCCGGGTGGAAGATGCTTTGCAGGCCGCAACGCGCATTCAGCGGGTTGAGCAACCGTGCTAGCGAGTGGATGGGCGAGCGCAGGCCGAGGGTGTTGCGCAGGTCGATCATGCGTTGCAATTGCGGTGCCCAGTCGCCTAGCGGGATAAACGCCAGGTTGCCGTGCTCGAAGGCGCTCTCGACTTGCTGCCAATTGCGGCACAGCGGGATCTGTAGAGTCTCCAGCAACTGCTCGGTGTACAACCGGCCCGCCGTGTGGGCACCACCGCCGTGCATTAGGATGCGCACACCGTTTTGTGCCAGGCACTTGGCCGCGAGCAGGAACCACGGCAGGTGGCGTTTCTTGCCGGCATAGGTCGGCCAGTCGATGTCCACATTCAGGGCTGGTGCGTTGAGCCGTTCACGTACCGCTTCGGTGAAGCCGGCAAGCTCTTCGGGGCTTTCTTCCTTGTGACGCAGCAGCATCAGGAAGGCACCGAGCTGGGTATCCTCGACCTTTTCATCGAGCAGCATGCCCATGGCTTCCCGGGCTTCCTCGCGGGTGAGGTTGCGCGCGCCGCGCTTGCCTTTGCCGAGGATACGCACGAACTGCGCAAAGGGGTGCTCTTCAGGCGTTACGAGGGTCAGGGGGGCAAAGTCGGTCATAAGCAATTCGTCGGCCTGGGCAGGCCCGCCAGCTTGGCGGCGAGTTTGGCGGGAGTGCCATTGAACAATTTGTTGAGGTGCAGGCTGTTGCCCTTTTCCGGGCCCAGCTTCAAGGCGGTGTACTTGATCAGCGGGCGCGTGGCCGGGGACAGCTGGAATTGGGCATAGAACTGGCGCAGCAGCCGGAGGATCTCCCAGTGATCCGGGGTCAGCTCCAGGGCTTCGGCGGCGGCCAGGGCCTGCGCCACCTCCTCGGACCAGTCATCCAGGTCGACGAGGTAGCCGTCCTTGTCCAGTTCCAGGGCGCGAGCGCCTACGGTCAAGGCGTTCATAGCCAGGTGTTGACCTTGTCGTAGTCGATCGACAGTTGTACGAAACCTGGGTAGTCCACACTGTCGGCCCAGTCGGGCAGGGGCAAATTACGCGCCTGCATGTCTTCGGCCAGTACAAACACCTTCACGCCCTTGGTGTGCAGGGCAGGGCTGTGCAAGCCGTAGGCGCCATCGCCGCAGAGCAGGATCGCGTCTTCGCGCCCACACAGGCGCAGGCAGCTGTCGAGGCGGCTATCGGTGAACGGAGAATGAGACAGCACATGTAAAGTTGACATCAGAGGGTTATCACCTGGTCGTAACGGTCAATCAGCCTGCAAATGTCTTCGTTGCCCAGGGGCTGGGCGCTGGCCGGCGGGGTGAGCCCGCGCTCCGCCAGGCTATGGCTGCAAGCGAATACGTCATCAATGCCAAACAGCCCCAATGCCTGCAGGTTGGCACCGAGGTCCTTTTGCTGCACAGCCTTGGCGTCCTGGTGCGGTGCCAGCTGAAACACACCGTCGTCAAGAAACAGCAGGCCAATGGGCAGATCAAACGCGCCACCGGCCAGCACGATATCCAGCGCTTCCCGCGCACTCGGCCCGGACCATGGGGCCTGGCGGCTGATTACCAACAGGGATTTGGACATGTCATGGCCCTCCAAAACAGATCAGGCGGTCGGCGCCCTGTATAGCGTCATGCAATTGCCCCAGGCCCGACAGCGCCCAGGGTGCCTCCAGGTTAACCGCGCTGCGTTGATAGCGCGTGGCTTCCTCGGCATTGAGCACGCCACGGCGCAAGGCCGCGGCGATGCACACCACGCCATCAAGCTGGTGCTGGCTGACAAATTCGCGCCATTGGCGGGCGATATCTTGCTCATCCTGGGGAGCAACGATGTTATTGGATGCGCTGTACACGCCATCTTGATAAAAAAACAGCCGCACAATCTCATGCCCGCCGGCCAGCGCCGCCTGGGCGAACAACAGGGCGCGGCGCGAGGAGGGCGTGTGGGCGGCGCTATACAGTGCAATCGCGAACTTCATGGAACACTCTGCCAACTAACGTGGGCCAATGATAAAGCCGCCGCCGCGAAAAAGCCCGCCGTGATCAAAACGGTCACTGCCGCTGATCGTTCTGACGATTGCCGGCAGGCGCAAGGCTGCCTAGTCTGTGGGGATTCGCAACCCGGATGGAGTCCGTATGTCAGGTCCCTTGGCGTCCCTTAAAGTGCTGGATTTTTCCACCTTGCTGCCCGGCCCGTTTGCCTCCTTGTTGCTGGCGGACATGGGCGCCGAGGTGTTGCGTATCGAATCGCCTACGCGCATGGACCTGCTGCGCGTATTGCCGCCCCATGACCGCGGCACGTCGGCGAGCCATGCCTATCTCAATCGCAACAAGCGCAGTCTGGCCCTGGATCTCAAGCAGGCTGAGGCGGTGGAGATCGTGCGTGAGTTGGTGAAGGAACATGACATTCTGGTCGAGCAGTTTCGCCCCGGGGTCATGGAGCGCCTGGGTTTGGGTTACGCGGCGCTGAAAGCGATCAACCCCCGGCTGATCTATGTATCGATTACGGGCTACGGCCAGACCGGCCCTTATAAGGACCGCGCCGGCCACGATATCAATTACCTGGCGTTGGCCGGCGTGGCCAGCCACACCGGGCGCCGGGACAGCGGGCCGCTGCCGCTGGGGGTACAACTGGCCGATGTGGCAGGCGGGTCGCTGCATGCGGTGGTGGGCTTGCTGGCGGCGGTGATTGCCAGGCAGCAGAGCGGGGTGGGGCAGTACCTGGATGTGAGCATGACCGATTGCTCGTTCAGCCTGAACGCCATGGCCGGCGCCGGTTACCTGGCCTGCGGGGTGGAGCCTGAGTGGGAGAACCATGTGCTCAATGGTGGGAGTTTCTACGACTACTATCGCAGTCGTGATGGACGCTGGATGTCGGTGGGGAGTTTGGAGCCAGCGTTTATGCAGCAATTATGCGAGGCACTGGGACAGCCGGAGCTGGCGGCCCACAGCGTGAAGCCTGAACAGCAGGCCGTTCTTAAGCAGGCCCTGCGGGTGGAGTTTGAGAAGCGCAGCTTTGAGGAGCTTTGCGAGCTGTTCGCCGGGGTGGATGCGTGTGTGGAACCGGTGTTGAGCCTGGCGGAGGCTGTTGAACATCCGCAGTTGAAGGCTCGAGAACTGGTCAGCCAGGTGCCCAGAGGGGATGGCTCGACACAAGCGCAATTGGCCTGCCCGCTGAAGTTTTCCGAAGGTTTGCCAGAGCCTCGGCATATTGGTGTGGCAGTGGGGGCGCACAGTGATGAAGTGTTGGCGCAGTTGGGGTTCAGTGCTCAGCGGATAGAGGCGTTGCGGCAGGCCAGGGTGGTTGGGTGAATGTATTGGCGCTATCGGGAGCAAGCCCCCTCTCACCTTTGAATCTGTGAATACATTCTAAATGTGGGAGGGGGCTTGCTCCCGATGAGGCCCTTATTCCACCCGAGTCTCCCCGGTATATACCAAGGTCTGCCGACACCGCCGACACAAATACCGCCGTCCCTGGTTCACCAGGCCATGGCGCTGCGCCGAAAACGGAAAATCACTGTCCGCACATGGGCATCGGTAGATATAGCGCTTTACCTGGCGACGCTTGATCTCATAGGTATGGCAACGATCCGGCGGCAGTTCATAAACCCCGCGCATAATCAGCTGCCATTCCTCGCCATGGGGCTGGATACGTTCGCCGAACAACTGGTGGGCAATCAGGTGCGCCACTTCGTGGGCCACGGTTTGCTTGAGAAAGTGCTGGCTGTTTTCACGGTACAGCTGAGGGTTGAAGCGCAGCAGGTTCTCGTGCAAATGCGCGACACCGGCCTTCTGGCCCCGCAGCTTGAGGCTGACCTGGGGGCGTTTGAAGCTTCGTTTGAAAAAGGATTCGGCTTGCAGGAAACAATCTTCGACGCGGGTATTGAGTTGCTCGGGCATGCTGTACATATCTCCAGAGGCACCCAGTATGCCGCAAAACCAGGTGTTTCCGAATCTGTCAGGCGCCGAATGGTCATGCATGACGCACAAAGCCACCTTGCGGTGGCCTTGCCCCAGGGTTTTGTTTGTTCAGCTGGTGTAGATCGGCCCGACGCCCAAGCCCCAGACGATGACAGTAAAGGCCATGATCGCCACCAGTACCACGAGGCCCACGGCCAATACCGAGCTGGAGAACAGGAAGCCTTCGTCCGGGTCGATGCTCATGAAAGTCGGCAAGCCCACATACAGCAGGTACACCGTGTAGCAGATCGCCGCCGTGCCGACGACCATGCCCAGCCACATATGCGGGTAGAGCGCCGCCAGCCCACCGATAAACAGTGGGGTCGCGGTGTAGGTGGCAAAGGCCACGCAACGGGCCATGCTGGGGCTGGCGTCGTAGGTGCGCGCCATCCAGTGAATGAACGCCCCCATCACTGCTACACCGCCGAGCATGGCGGCGTAAGACATCAGGGTCATCCACAGCGCGCTTTCCTGGGTCAGCATGACCGGCGCGCGGTTGCCGATGACCCAGCCGACCTGGGTGGTGCCGATAAAGGCAGATACGGCGGGGATCGCTGCAAGTATCAGGGTATGAGTGAGGTACATGTGGCCGATGCTTTCTTCCTTATCGCCACGAATTTCCCGCCATTCCTGGTCGGGATGGGTAAACAGCCCCACGACGTGATGGATCATGCCAGTCACTCCTGTCGTTATTACCATCGCCCCCCATCGGAGCGCCCACGGGCCAGATGGCCTGAAAGGTCTGGATATATGTGTGCGACCTCAAGTCGCAGTATAGGAAGTGATGACCGGAATAACTGTAGGGCCTTTAGAGCAAATCGCACTGTAAACCTGGGGTTTAATCGCCGCTGGGCCTGTCAAATATGGGGGGCTTGCTCCCACATTGAATGTAAGTACTCGACATCGCTAAAATACCCGGCTTTTCGTCACACACCTTCAGCGGATCCAAGCGCCATGGGCACTCTTACGGTCAACCAGAACAAACTGCAAAAACGCCTGCGTCGCCTGGCCGGTGAAGCGGTCGCCGATTTCAACATGATCGAGGATGGCGACAAGGTCATGGTCTGCCTCTCCGGCGGCAAAGACAGCTACACCATGCTCGACGTGTTGCTGCACCTGCAAAAGGTTGCGCCGATCCAGTTCGAGATCGTCGCCGTCAACATGGACCAGAAACAGCCTGGCTTTCCCGAGCACGTGCTGCCGGCCTACCTGAAAGAACTGGGCATCGAGTACCACATTGTCGAGAAAGACACCTACTCGGTGGTCAAGGAGCTGATCCCGGAAGGCAAGACCACCTGCTCGCTGTGCTCGCGCCTGCGCCGTGGCACGCTCTACACCTTTGCCGACGAGATCGGCGCGACCAAGATGGCCCTGGGTCATCACCGCGATGACATCGTCGAGACCTTCTTCCTGAATATGTTCTTCAATGGCTCCCTCAAGGCCATGCCGCCCAAGCTACGCGCCGATGACGGGCGCAATGTGGTAATCCGCCCGCTGGCGTATTGCAACGAGAAGGACATCCAGGCGTACTCCGACTTCAAGCAATTCCCGATCATCCCCTGCAACCTGTGCGGCTCCCAGGAAAACCTGCAGCGCCAGGTGGTCAAGGACATGCTGCTGGACTGGGAGCGCAAGACCCCCGGGCGTACCGAGAGCATCTTCCGCAGCCTGCAGAACGTCATCCCATCGCAGTTGGCCGATCGCAACCTGTTCGACTTCACCAGCCTGAAAATCGATGAGACGGCCGCATCGCGTTTCGTCAATGTAGTGAACCTCTGAGCCTTATCAAGGCTCTAGTACACGGCGCTTGCGGGCGCCGTTTTCAATTCAACTGCCAGGAGAGGGCATGCGCGATTACAAGTGGCTGCACGAATATTGTCTGAACCGCTTCGGTTCGGCGGCCGAGCTGGAGGCCCACCTGCCTGTGCCCAAGACTCCGGCGCAATTGCGCAAGATCCCCGATGACCGTTACCTGTCGACCTTGGCGCTACGGGTGTTTCGTGCGGGCTTGAAGCACAGTGTGGTCGATGCCAAATGGCCGGCATTCGAGCAAGTGTTTTTCGGTTTCGATCCGGAAAAAGTCGTGCTGATGGGTGCCGAGCACCTGGAGCGCCTGATGCAGGACACGCGCATCATCCGCCACCTGGGCAAGCTCAAAAGTGTGCCGCGCAACGCGCAGATGATCCTCGATATCGAGCAGGAAAAGGGCAGCTTCGGTGCGTTCGTCGCCGATTGGCCGGTAACCGATATCGTCGGGTTATGGAAATACCTGAGCAAACACGGCCACCAGTTGGGCGGGCTGTCGGCGCCGCGGTTTCTGCGGATGGTGGGCAAGGATACGTTTGTGCCGAGCTATGACGTGGTGGCGGCGTTGAACGCACAGAAGATCGTCGACAAGGCACCCACCAGCCTGCGGGATTTGGCAACGGTGCAGGGCGCCTTCAACCAGTGGCATGCCGAGAGTGGGCGGCCGATGTGCCAGCTGTCGATGATGCTGGCGTATACCGTCAACCATTGATCATTGCAGGAGCGTGTCAATCGGCCAGTCGACGGTTCAGTTGATGCCGCCAACGCACATACAACAGCGCCGTGCAAAACACCGCCAGGCTCGCCAGCATCTCCAACACCCCGAACCACTGGCGGTTCGGGTCGTACGCCGCCAGTGCGCCCTTGATGAAATACAGGTTCACCACAAAGCACATCCACGAATGCCCGCGGGCGCTCCCTATGATCATCCCGGGCGCCAGTACCAGCAGCGGCACCAGTTCGATCAGCAGGATCACCCATGGACGCGCCCCATGCAGGTCGGCGATGAACAGGTAGTACACGCACAACAAACCCACCAGGCCAAAAAACGCCAGCAGGCTCAGTGCCCGTGCAACCTTGACCCGCGGTTCCAGCCACGCCTGGGGCGGCAGGATTTTAGGCTTCCTGGCCACGGCCGTTCTCCAGCAGCGTGGCGGTCTTGGCCAGGCGCAGGCCCAGGGCTCGGCACAGGGTGATTTCATGGGGGTCGAGCATACGTTTGCCGTCGGGCCCGGAATGGTGGCTGGCGCCGTAAGGCGTGCCGCCGCCCTGGGTATCAAGCAGCGCCTGCTCGCTGTAGGGCAGGCCGGTGATCAGCATGCCGTGGTGCAACAGCGGCAACAGCATCGACATCAGCGTGGTCTCCTGGCCGCCATGCAGGCTGGCGGTGGAGGTGAACACGCCGGCCGGCTTGCCCACCAGCGCGCCGGTGAGCCACAGGTTGCTGGTGCCGTCGAGGAAGTACTTGAGCGGCGCGGCCATGTTGCCGAAACGGGTCGGGCTGCCCAGGGCCAGGCCCGAGCAGTGCTTCAGGTCATCCAGGCTGGCATACAGCGCGCCTTCATCGGGAATGCTCGGCGCCACGGCTTCGCACTCTGTGGAAATCGCCGGCACCGTGCGCAGCCGCGCTTCCATGCCGCCTTGCTCGATACCGCGGGCAATCTGCCGGGCCATCTCGCTCACCGAGCCATTGCGGCTGTAATACAACACCAGCACATAGGGCGCGCTCACGGCAGGATCTCCAGCACGTTCTCGGGTGGGCGGCCAATGATGGCTTTATCGGCGGTTTCCAGGATCGGGCGCTCCATCAGCTTGGGATGGGCGGCGATGGCGGCGATCAATTGCGCTTCGCTGAGGTTGGCGTCGGCCAGGTTGAGGGTCTTGTATTCGTCTTCGCCGGTGCGCAGCAGCTGACGGGCGCTGATCCCCAGCTTTTTCAGCAGGGCCTTGATTTGCGCCGCGTCCAGTGGGGTTTCCAGGTAGCGCACCACGGTCGGGGCGAGGCCACGGGCTTCCAGCAGTTCGAGCGCACCGCGGGATTTCGAGCAGCGCGGGTTGTGATAAAGCGTCAGATCGGTCATGTGCGGGTCGCATCTTACGTAAGGTGGCGGGTATTCTACCTGCGCTGGCGCCTGTCCTTAAACCGTAAGAGGCGATAGGCCGCAGCCAACGTTCATTTTTGCGAAGGAATACCCCATGACAAGGCGACTGATCGGTGCATTGGCGATCATCACAACCCTGCTGCTCAGCGGCTGCGGTAACGATTACGGCGTTGACCAATACGGCCAGAAAGTGGCGGCCGAACGGCTGGACAAGCAGTGGCTGGTGGTCAATTACTGGGCCGAATGGTGTGGACCGTGCCGCACGGAAATCCCTGAGCTCAATGCCTTGGCTGAGCAACTGAAAGGGCAGGGTGTGGGCGTGTTCGGGGTTAATTTCGATAATGTGCAGGGTGAGGAACTGAAGGCCGCCAGCGACAAACTGGGGATCAAGTTCACGGTCCTGGCCCAGAACCCGGATGGGATCTTCGAGATTCCGCGCAGCGAGGCCTTGCCGGTGACCTATATCATCGATGACAAGGGCAAGGTGCGGGAGCAATTGATGGGGGAACAGACCGCAGAAGGGGTGCTGGGCAAGCTCAAGGCCCTGCGCGGTTAAAGCAACACCTCAGAGAAAATGTGGGAGGGGGCTTGCTCCCGATAGCGGTGTAACAGTCAATTGATGTATTGACTGACACACTGATATCGGGAGCAAGCCCCCTCCCACATTGAGATCCCATCAATCCGAAGATTGAGGATATCAGCCTTCTTCAAGCCACAAGCGGATCGGCTTACCCTCGGCCGGCCAGAACCGCGTCTGTTCGATCGGCGAGATGTCCCAGCGCTGCACGCCTTGCAGAGCCTGGAAGAAGCGCTGCTCCTGCTCCATCAGGGCCTCGGCGCAGAGTTTGCGGGTGCTGCCGATCTGGCCGAAGCTGAGCTTGTCGCCCTCGACGGTGTACGGCGCGAACCAGTGGTTGCAGCCGCCATTGCCATAGGCACGGCCATCGGCACCGAGGGTGACGGTCAGGTGCGCATAGTCCATCAGCGGTCGTTCACCGATCCATTCCACCACATAGCTGTGGTCGCGCTCCAGCTTCGCGCCATCCGCGGCGCAGCCGGCCAGGCCAACGCCGATCGCGGCGAGCAACAACGCGCCTTTCATTGCGCAGCCTGCTGGCATTTGGGGCAGCGGTGCTTGTCGCCTTCGCTGGCCCAGCCGAGTTCTTTGATGCGTGCGTTGGCAGCCGGCTGCAGTGGTTCCTTGGTCAGCTTGGTTTCCACCGCAAATTCAAACTCCAGCACGGTGTCGCAGCTGTCGCAATTGACCTTCCAGGTATGAATCTCCAGCTCACCGAACTTCGGCCCCTGGGCCATGGCGACCCATTGGCCGGCCGGGCGGATGGAGTAGCGCGCATCCCCTTCGACGGTCAGGCGCATCGACAGGGTTTTACTGCCGCGCAAGGTGACGATCAGCACGTCGCCATGCTTGATCGAACCACCGTTGCCGGTGACTTGGTAACGGCCCGGCACCAGGGCGCGGCATTCGATCAGGGTGTGTTGCGGGCTCAGCAAGCTGAAGCGGAAATCGTGTTCGGCCATGGATCCTCCAAATAGGCGCGGCATCCTATCACGGGTGCCGGCCTATCATGAGCCCGGTATGTGACCGCTGATCATCCCTCGACCCGGTTCTGCGCCCGTCCCTCGGCCCAGGCCGCGATGTTGGCCAGTGTCGTGCCGGCAATCGCCGCCAGGGCCTCGCGGGTGAGGAATGCCTGGTGCGCGGTAATGATCACATTGGGGAAGGTCAGCAGGCGGGCGAGCACGTCGTCTTGCAGGGGCAGGTCCGAGCGATCCTCGAAAAACAGCTGGGCTTCTTCCTCGTATACATCCAGCCCCAGATAGCCCAACTGGCCCTCCTTGAGCGCTTCGATCAGCGCCGGGGTATCGACCAGACCACCGCGCCCAGTATTGATCAGCATCGCGCCGGGCTGCATCTGCGCCAGGGAGCCGGCGTTGATCAGGTGCTGGCTGTCGACGGTCAACGGGCAGTGCAGGCTGATGATCTGCGCCTCGGCCAGCAATTCGGGCAGGCTCACGTAACGGGCGCCGAGGGCCTGGACCTGAGGATTCGGGAAGGGATCGCAGGCCAGCAGCTGGCAGCCGAAGCCGGCCATGATCTTGGCGAACGTGGCGCCGATTTGCCCGGTACCGACCACGCCGACGGTCTTGCCGACCAGATCGAAACCGGTGAGCCCGTGCAGGCTGAAATCGCCATCGCGGGTGCGGTTGTAGGCCCGGTGCAGCCGCCGATTGAGCGCCAGGATCAGCGCCACGGCGTGCTCGGCCACGGCGTGGGGCGAATACGCGGGCACGCGCACGATGGTCAGGCCCAGGCGCTTGGCAGCCCGCAAGTCGACGTGGTTGTAGCCGGCCGAACGCAGGGCGACCAGGCGCGTGCCGCCTTTGGCCAGTTGCTCCAATACCGGTGCGCTGAGGTCGTCGTTGATAAAGGCGCAGACCACCTCGTGATGTTCGGCCAGGGCCACGGTGTCGAGGTTGAGGCGGGCGGGTTGGAATTGCAGCTCGATGCCCTGGGGGCGCGGCTCTCCGAGAAAGCTGTCACGGTCGTAGGCTTGGCTGCTGAACAGAATGACGCGCATCAAAAGGCTCCCTGCAATTTACACGTTGGAAATGCTGACTGAATGTGGGAGGGGGCTTGCTCCCGATGGCAGTGTTTCAGTCGAATATCTGTAACTGATACACCGCTATCGGGGGCAAGCCCCCTCCCACATTGTTGATTCGGGTGCCCATGAATACAGGATCAGGCACTGACCCTGGCTTCACTGGCCAGCCGCGCAATTGCCATGTCCAGTTCATCCAGCGCGGCCATGGCCTTGGCATCATCCTGCTTGAGCAGGGTTTCGGCGCGTTGGCAGGCTGCGCGCAGTTGCGGCACGCCGCAGTAGCGCGTGGCGCCATGCAGACGGTGGACGCGTTCGATCAGGGCATGGTTGTCATTGGCTTCGCGGGCGAGGGTGATTGCCAGGCGATCAGCTTCCAGGGAAGCCAGCAGCATGGCGAGCATGTCAGCGGCGAGGTCTGCCTTGTTGGCGGCCAGGCGCAGGCCTTCCTCGTGGTCGAGCACCAGCAGTTGCACGCCCTGGGCCAGGCCGTCGTTGACGCGCTCCGGGCCTTGATTGCGCAGGGCCAGGCCGGTCCATTTCAACACCACCTGGGCCAATTGCCGCTCACTGATGGGCTTGGTCAGGTAGTCGTCCATGCCGCTTTGCAGCAGGGCGCGTTTTTCGTTGGCCATGGCGTGGGCCGTGAGGGCGACCACCGGCAGCGGCGTGCCGTGGCGTTCGCTTTCCCACTGGCGAATGGCCTCGGTGCTCTGGCGCCCGTCCATGCCGGGCATTTGTACATCCATCAACACCAGGTCGAAGGTTTCCTGCTTCACCGCATCAATGGCCGCATAACCGCTTTCCACCGCCTGCACCTTGGCGCCCATGTCTTCCAGCAGGGTTTGCACCAGTAGCAGGTTGGCCGGGTTGTCGTCCACGCACAGCACCCGTGGCGCACGGCTGGACAGCGGCTCTCCCGGTTCGCTGCGCGAGGGGCGCGGGCTGATCAGGTCGGCCAGGGAGCGGCGCAGCTTGCGTGTACAAGCGGGCTTGGCCTGCAACTGGCTGTTGGGGTTGGGCACCGATTGGTTGAACAGCATCTGCTCGGTAGTCGGGCACAGTACCAGGACCTTGCAGCCCAGGTGTTCGAGGTCCCATAAGTGTTGGTTGAGACGCTCGGGTGGAATGTCATTGGCGGTGACGCCGAGCACCGCAAGGCTGATCGCCAGTTCGGTCTGGTGCGCACTGGTGATGCCATTGGTCAGGCTTTCCAGGGTGTTGAACGGTGTGACTTCCAGGCCGCAGTCTTCCAGTTGATGTTGCAGGGCCTGGCGCGCCAGTTCGTGGTTTTCCAGCACAGCCACGCGGCGACCCAGCAGCGGCGGGCCGGGCAGATCTTCAACGTCGTCACGGGTCTTTGGCAGGTTCAAGCTGATCCAGAACTCGGAGCCTTCACCTGGTGTGCTGTCGACGCCGATTTCGCCGCCCATCTGCTCGATCAAACGCTTGGAAATTACCAACCCCAGGCCAGTGCCGCCGGGCTGGCGCGACAGCGAGTTGTCGGCCTGGCTGAACGCCTGGAACAGTGCGCGGACATCCTGGTTGGACAGGCCAATGCCGGTGTCTTGCACGCTGATGCGCAACTGCACGCTGTCTTCCTGCTCATCCTCGATCATCGCCCGGGCAACGATGGTGCCTTCGCGGGTGAACTTGATCGCGTTGCTGATCAGGTTGGTCAGGATCTGCTTGAGGCGCAGCGGGTCGCCCACCAGCGCCAGCGGCGTGTCGCGGTACACCAGGCTGACCAGTTCGAGCTGCTTGGCATGGGCGGCGGGGGCGAGGATGGTCAGGGTGTCTTGCAGCAGGTCCCGCAGGTTGAACGGCACGCTGTCGAGTACCAGCTTGCCGGCCTCGATCTTCGAGAAGTCAAGGATCTCGTTGATGATACCCAGCAGGTTGTCGGCGGATTTTTCGATGGTGCCCAGGTAATCCAGCTGGCGCGGTGACAGCTCGCTTTTTTGCAGCAGGTGGGTAAAGCCGAGGATGCCGTTAAGTGGCGTGCGGATCTCATGGCTCATATTGGCCAGGAACTCCGACTTGATGCGGCTGGCTTCCAGAGCCTCCTTGCGAGCCAGGTCCAGCTCGATGTTCTGGATCTCGATGGTCTCCAGGTTCTGGCGCACGTCTTCGGTGGCCTGGTCGATGCTGTGTTGCAATTCTTCCTGGGCATTCTGCAGGGTTTCGGCCATGCGGTTGATGCCCGACGCGAGCTGGTCCAACTCCTGGCTGCCTAACAGCGGCAAACGTGTTTCCAGGTTGCCGTCCTTGAGCTGGGCCACGGCTTGCTTGATCTGACCAATCGGCGAATTGATGGTGCGGCTGATTCGCAGGGCGAGGGCAGCGGTACACATCAGACCGATGGCGATCAGCAACAGGCTGGCGAACAGGCTGCGGTAGCCGCGCAGCAGCATGCCGTTGTGGGACAGCTCCACTTCGACCCACCCCAGCAGGCGGTCAGACTCATCGGGGATGAGTTCGCCGGCCAGATTGCGATGCCGGCCGAATACCGGCAGCAGATAACGGGTGGCATCGTTGCCGGTGCGCTGCAGTAGATGCGAACTGTTACCGGTAGGCGGCGGGTTGAGCATGGTCGGGCCGGCGTGCGCCAAGGGCGAACGGTCTGGAGCGAGGAACGACACCGCGCGCACGTCTGACTGCTCCAAGGATTGAGTGGCGATGCGCTCCAGCAGTTCAGTGTTCTTATGGCCCAGGGCAGGCGCCACCAGCGGCGCCAATTGTTCGGCGATCATTTCGCCGCGTTGCAGCAACTGGCTCTGCAATTCCGACAGTTGCATCCAGGTGAAATACCCTCCCAACACCAAGGCCATCAGGCTGGTCGGTAATAAGGTCAGCAACAGTACGCGGCCTTTTATCCCCATTCTTCTAAGCACGCCACTCTCCTGCTACCACGTTGTTATCAATTATCCACGCTGGCATCCGGCCCGCGCCACCTGCGCAGTGTAGCCATTTGCACGGTCTGGAATCTTGCAAATTAATGACATGCGGCAATCTTCGGGCCATTCGGCGCCGCGTGGCGATTGCCTGTAACCATTTAATCTTGAATAATCAGTGATTGAGAATGACTTGCAGACGCTAATGACTCCCGCAACAGTTGCCCTACCTACTATCCTGACCATCGAAGATGACCCTGTGTTGGGGGCCTACGTGCATGAGCAGCTTGGCCGCAGTGGTTTTCAGGTGACGTGGTGTCGCAACGGCCAGCAAGGCCTGCAAATGGCCCGAGACCAGGCATTTGACCTGGTGTTGATGGACATCCTGTTGCCGGGGCTGGACGGTCTGTCGATCCTCACGCATTTGCGTCAGAGCCACGCCATGCCGGTGATTCTGATGTCGGCCCTGGGCGCCGAAGCCGACCGCATCAGCGGCTTTCGCCTGGGCGCGGATGACTATCTGCCCAAGCCGTTCAGCATGGCTGAATTGCGCGTGCGCATTGAAGCCATCCTGCGCCGGGTGGCCCTGGATCGCCGGCCTGAGCCGCCGCGCGCAGTGATGCGGGAGAATGCCCCGATGCTGCATTTTGATGATGAGCGCTGTGATGTGTGCTGCCAGGCACAGTGGGGCGGGCTGACGCGCAGCGAGTACCGGCTGCTGGAAACCCTGCACCGCAACGCTGAAGAAGTCCTCAGCAAAGCCTTCCTGTATCAGCAGGTGCTGCAGCGTGGTTATGCTCCCCATGACCGCAGCCTCGACATGCACGTCAGCCAGATTCGCCGCAAACTCAAGGCCATCGGCTATGCCGAGCGTGAAGTGCGCACGGTGTGGGGCAAGGGCTACATGCTGAGCGGTCATGATGAAGGGCTTTGAGCGGCTGCCGGGCAAGCACTCGCTGTTCTGGAAACTGGCCTGCCTGTTGATCGCCTTCTGTTTGCTGATGATCTGGCTCAGTTGGTCGTGGGGCCGCTATATGGAGCAGCAGAGCGCGTACCTGTCGGACAAGTCGCGGGAGATCCTCGGTGGCTATGCGGCAGGTGCCGAGCTGGCCTGGAGCACACAAGGTCGCGCCGGGGTGGATGCCTGGTTGCAACTGATGGCCAAGCGTGAAACCACCTGGGTTGGCGTGATCGGCAACGATTTGCAATCCCTCAGCAACACGCCCCTGAGTGACAAGGAAAGCCAGCGCCTGACCTTTTTGCGCGGGCTGGATTGGCCGGTCAGCCGGCATGTCATAGGGGTGCCGTGGATGAAGGTGCCGTTTCCGGTCAATCCTGGCCTGGGGTCACTGGTGATCGAGTTGCCGCAACGTTTTATGCCGGGGCGCTATCAACTGTTCTGGCGGGTAGTCACCAACGGTGTGATTCCGGGCCTGTTCACCCTGTTGCTGTGCATCGGCCTCTATCGGCTGCTGATCATGCCCCTCAATCAATTGCGCGAGCAGGCCAATGCCTGGCGTGCCGACCAGTTGCATACGCGGCTGTCCCGGGATGCGACCAGCCGCCAGGATGAATTGGGAGAGTTGGGGCGCGCCTTTGACCATATGTCCGAACGCTTGCAGGGCACGGTGCGCTTGCAGCAGCAGTTGCTGCGCGACATGTCCCATGAACTGCGTACGCCCTTGAGCCGTCTGCGGGTGGCTTGCGACAGCGAGCAAGACCCGACCCGCCTGCGCGAGCGCCTGGGCCGGGAAATCGACGCCATGCAACGCCTGGTGGAAGACAGCCTGCAACTGGCCTGGCTCGACAGCGAAACAGCGCCGCTGCCCCAGGAAGACATTCAGTTGCAGGCGTTATGGGACATGTTGCGCGAAAACGCCTGTTTCGAAAGCCACTGGCCGGCGTCGCGCTTGCCGTGCCTGTTGCCGGCTGACAGTTGGGTGCGTGGCAACCTGAACACACTGGCCCAGGCTCTGGAAAACATCCTGCGCAACGCCATACGCCATTCTCCCGACGATGGCTGCGTGCAACTCGACGGGTGCCGCGAGGGGGGTTATTGGCATATCTGGCTGCAGGATCAGGGCGGCGGTATTGATGAGCGGGATTTGGAACGCATCTTCGCGCCTTTCACCCGTTTGGACGGCTCGCGGCCCGGCGATGGTGGTTTCGGCCTGGGCCTGAGCATCGCCCGCAACGCCGTGCAGCGCCAGGGCGGGCGCTTATGGGCGGAAAATACCGGACAGGGCCTGCGGGTGCATCTGCGCTTGCTGGCGCGTTAGCTGTTCAGCGCCGACGCAATTTACGTTTTTTCCACTGGTGCGCCACCCACCAGCGCCAGTACGTCATCGTCAAGCAATAGGCCAGCGCCCCCAACACCAGCCCCAGCACCACCGAGCCCAGCAGGAACGGCTGCCAGAGCGTGCTCAGCTGGCCGCTGATCCATTCCCATGTGAGGTTATCGGGCAGGCTGCGCGGCGGTACGTTCATCAGCCAGGCGCCGGTCATGTAGGTACACACAAACACCACCGGCATGGTGATCGGGTTGGTCAGCCACACCAGGCTGACGGCGATCGGCATATTGCCGCGCACGACAATCGCCAGGATTGCCGCGAGCAGCATCTGCAACGGAATCGGTATAAAAGCCGCAAATAAACCCACCGCCATGGCACGAGCCACTGAATGCCGGTTCAGGTGCCAGAGGTTCGGATCATGCAGCAGGGTGCCAAGAAACTGTAATGACTTATGTTCCCTGATACTGCTGGGATCGGGCATGTACCGTTTGAATAAGCGCCGGGGCATAAGGGGTCCAGGTCAATTTGAGGGGCAAGTATGCCCGGATTCTATAAACAGAAAATTCAGACTTTGTGACAAAACATCATAGGCGCTGCCGGTCAGCCAGCTAAGACTGAATGGATCAGTGGAAAAGGATGATCCATGAAAACAGCGATGTTGGCGTTGGCGCTGGGGTTACTGGCGTTGCGTTGGTTACCTGCGTTGCCGCCTGGCGCAGGGGTGTTGGGCATGTTGGTGCTGGCGTTGATGCTGCTGCCTTTTCGCACCTATCCCGTGGCGTTCTTCCTGTTGGGTTTGAGTTGGGCCTGTATCAGTGCGCAGTGGGTGCTGGATGACCGCTTGCGCCCGGTGCTGGATGGGCAGACGCGCTGGGTCGAAGGGCGTGTCATCGGCCTGCCGCAACAGACGGGCACGAGCGTGCGCTTCGAACTGGCCGACAGCCGGTCGCGCGCTGCGCGGCTGCCCAAGCGCATCCGCGTGTCCTGGCACGGCGGGCCCACGGTTAACAGCGGGGAGCGCTGGCGCCTGGCATTGACACTGAAGCGGCCTGCCGGCCTGCTTAATTTCCACGGGTTTGACCATGAGGCCTGGCTGCTGGCCCAGCGCATCGGCGCCACCGCAACGGTGAAGGACGGCGAGCGCCTGGCGCCGGCCCGCAATGCCTGGCGCGATGCTGTCCGCCAGCGCCTGCTGGCCGTGGATGCCCAGGGTCGCGAGGCGGGCTTGGCTGCATTGGTACTGGGCGACGGTTCCGGGCTGGCGCCTGAGGATTGGCAGGTGTTGCAGGACACCGGCACGGTGCATCTGCTGGTGATTTCCGGGCAGCACATTGGCTTGCTGGCGGGGTTGATCTACGGCCTGATCGCTTTGTTGGCGCGCCATGGGTGCTGGCCCCGAACCTGGCCGTGGCTGCCGTGGGCGTGCGGCCTGGCATTTACCGGGGCGTTGGCTTATGGCCTGCTGGCGGGGTTCGGCGTGCCGGTGCAGCGGGCTTGCGTCATGGTGGGGCTGGTGTTGCTGTGGCGTTTGCGCTTTCGTCACTTGGGTGTTTGGTGGCCGTTGTTACTGGCGCTGAACGCTGTGCTGATGCTTGAGCCCCTGGCCAGTCTGCAACCGGGGTTCTGGCTGTCGTTTGCGGCGGTCGCTGCGCTGGTTCTGGCATTCAGCGGGCGCCTGGGGCCGTGGAGCGCCTGGCAGGTCTGGACGCGTCCCCAGTGGTTGATCGCCATTGGTTTGTTCCCGCTGCTGCTGGTGTTGGGTTTGCCCATCAGCCTCAGTGCACCCGTGGCCAACCTGGTTGCCGTGCCGTGGATCAGCCTGGTGGTGCTACCCCTGGCGCTGCTGGGCACGGCGCTGCTGTGGGTGCCGTTGGCGGGCGGAGGTTTGCTGTGGTTGGCCGGTGGTGCGCTGGACGGCTTGTTCAAGGGCCTGGCGCTATTGGCCGCGCAACTGCCGGCCTGGATACCGGCCGAAGTACCTTTGGGCTATTGGCTGGTGAGCCTGGCCGGCGCAGTGATTTTGCTATTGCCCAAGGGCCTCCCGTTTCGGTTTTTGGGCTGGCCCATGCTGTTGTTGGCGGTGTTTCCACCCAGGGAGTCGATACCCCATGGGCAGGTGGACGTGGTGCAGCTGGATGTCGGCCAGGGGCAGGCCCTGATCCTGCGCACTCGCCATCACTCCTTGCTTTATGATGCCGGGCCCCGGTCGGGGCCTGTCGACCAGGGGGCGCGGGTCGTCTTGCCGTCGTTGAACAAGCTCGGGGTAGGGCAGTTGGACATGATGCTGCTCAGCCATGCTGATGCCGATCATGCCGGTGGTGCGGCGGCAGTGGCCCGGGGGCTGCCCGTCAAGCGCGTGGTGGGCGGCGAAACCGAAGGCCTGCCAGGGTTTCTCGGTACCCAGCCCTGTACCAGCGGCGAGCGGTGGGAATGGGATGGCGTGGCCTTTGAACTGTGGCAATGGGCCGGTGCGATTGATGGCAATCCGAAGTCCTGCGTACTGCAGGTCGAGGCCAATGGCGAACGCCTGCTGCTCACCGGCGATATTGATCGCGTCGCCGAACAGGCATTCCTGGCCTCGCCGCTGGCGGTGCCGACCGATTGGCTGCAGGCCCCGCACCATGGCAGCCGCAGCTCTTCGTCCTGGCCCTTCCTGCAGCGGCTGGCGCCGGCATCGGTGCTGATCTCCCGTGGGCGCAGCAATGCATTCGGCCATCCTCATCCACAAGTAATGGAGCGCTATCAGGCCTTGGGCAGTCGGGTATATGACAGCGCTGAACAAGGCGCTGTGCGCCTGCGCCTGGGAACGTTCCTGCCACCGACTGTTGCGCGCAGTCAACGCAGGTTCTGGCGCGAACCGTTACCGTAATCCGGCGTTACCAAAGACTCTGGGCCGCGACGGGCGGGCCTGTAGCCGACGAACCCCGCTGCCGAACCTATATGGTAAAGTGGCGCACTTTTTCGAGGGGACATTCACTGTGTGGGAATTGGTCAAATCCGGTGGCTGGATGATGTTGCCGATCATTCTGAGCTCCATCGCCGCACTCGGCATCATTGCCGAACGCCTGTGGACCCTGCGCGCCAGTCGCGTCACCCCCGAGCACTTGCTGGGGCAAGTCTGGGGCTGGATCAAGAACAAGCAGCTCGACAAGCAAAAACTCAAGGAGCTGCGCGCCAATTCGCCGCTGGGTGAAATCCTAGCCGCCGGCCTGGCCAACTCCAAGCATGGTCGCGAGATCATGAAAGAGTGCATTGAGGAAGCGGCTGCGCGGGTGATCCATGAACTGGAGCGTTACATCAACGCCCTCGGTACCATCGCCGCCATGGCACCGCTGCTCGGCCTGCTCGGCACGGTGCTGGGCATGATCGACATTTTCAGCTCGTTCATGGGCGCGGGCATGGCGACCAACGCGGCGGTACTTGCCGGCGGTATTTCCAAGGCCTTGATCACCACGGCTGCGGGCCTGATGGTGGGGATTCCCGCGGTGTTCTTCCACCGCTTCCTGCAACGGCGCATCGATGAGCTGGTGGTCGGCATGGAACAGGAAGCCATCAAGCTGGTGGAAGTGGTGCAGGGCGACCGTGACGTGGACCTGGTCGAGGGCAAAGCGTGAAATTTCGCCGCAAGCAACGGGAAAATGTCGATATCAACCTCGCGTCATTGATCGACGTGGTGTTTATCCTGCTGCTGTTCTTTGTCGTGACCACCACCTTCACCCGGGAAACCCAGCTGCGTGTCGATTTGCCTGAAGCAGTGAGCGGTTCGCCTGCCGAGGACCAGCAGGTCAAGCAACTGGATATCGCCATCAGCGCCGATGGCGTGTTTTCGGTGAATAATCAGTTGCTGGAGAAAAACGACCTCGCCAGCCTGATGGAAGCCTTGCAGAAGGAATCCGGTGGTGACACCCAGTTGCCGCTGTCCATCAGCGCTGACGGCAAGACCCAGCACCAAGCCGTGATCACCGCCATGGACGCTGCCGGCAAGCTCGGTTTCAGTCATTTGCGCATGACCACCGTCGAGGCGGCGAGCCCACCCTGATGGCCATGTCCGATCGTTTGCTCAAGGCCTGGTACGAGGGCCATCCGGCGCTGGTGTTGTTGCGCCCGCTGGAGTCACTGTATCGCCGGATAGTGCAACGCAAGCGTGCGCGCTTTGTGGCGGGCGAGGGCGAGATCTATCAATCGCCGGTGCCGGTAGTGGTGGTCGGCAACATCACCGTAGGAGGCACCGGCAAGACGCCGTTGATCCTGTGGCTGATCGAACACTGCCGGCGCAGCGGTTTGCGCGTGGGTGTGGTCAGCCGTGGCTACGGCGCCAAGCCACCGCAACTGCCGTGGCGGGTCGAGGCCAGCCACAGCGCCGACGTGGCCGGCGACGAGCCCTTGCTGATCGTACAGCGCAGCGGCGTAGCGCTGATGATCGACCCCGACCGCAGTCGCGCGGTAAAGGCCCTGCTGGCCAGTGAACCCCTGGACCTGATCCTTTCCGACGACGGCTTGCAGCATTACCGCCTGGCCCGCGATCTCGAACTGGTGCTGATCGATGCCGCCCGCGGGCTTGGCAATCGCCGCTGCCTGCCTGCCGGGCCGTTGCGCGAGCCGGTGGAGCGCCTGCAGAGCGTCGATGCGCTGCTGTATAACGGTGCCGCGACGGACCGTGAAGATGGCTTTGCCTTTCGCTTGCAACCCAACGCGCTGGTTAACTTGCACAGTGGCGAGCGCCAGCCGGTAGCCTACTTTCCTGAAGGCCAGCAGGTGCATGCAGTCGCTGGCATCGGCAATCCGCAACGTTTCTTCAATACCCTTGAAACGCTACACTGGCAGCCGATACCCCATGCTTTTGCCGACCACGCGCCCTACAGCGCCGAGGTCTTGAGTTTTACCCCGTCATTGCCGCTGGTCATGACCGAAAAGGACGCGGTGAAGTGCCGCGCCTTTGCCCAGCCCGACTGGTGGTACCTTGCGGTGGATGCGGTGCCGTCACCGGCGTTCGTCGCCTGGTTCGACACGCAGCTGATGCGTCTGCTGCCCGACCGTCTCTTGCCTTAAAACGCTTCTTTCCAGGAAACACTCATGGACACCAAACTGCTCGATATCCTCGCTTGCCCGATCTGCAAAGGCCCGCTCAAGCTCAGCGCCGACAAGACCGAGCTGATCAGCAAGGGCGCCGGCCTGGCTTACCCCATCCGTGACGGCATCCCGGTCATGCTCGAAAGCGAAGCCCGCACCTTGACTACCGATGAGCGCCTGGATAAATGACCACCGCCTTTACCGTTGTCATTCCCTCCCGCTATGCCTCGACGCGCCTGCCGGGCAAGCCGCTGCAAATGATCGGCGACAAGCCGATGATCCAGCTGGTGTGGGAACAGGCCTGCAAAAGCAGCGCCGAGCGCGTGGTGGTCGCCACCGATGACCCGCGTATTATCGAGGCGTGCAAAGGCTTTGGTGCTGAAGCGGTACTGACCCGTGAAGACCACAACTCCGGTACTGATCGCCTGGCCGAAGTGGCCACCCAGCTCGGTTTGGCGCCAGACGCCATCGTGGTGAACGTACAAGGCGACGAGCCGTTGATCCCGCCGAGCGTCATCGACCAGGTTGCCGCCAACCTGGCGGCCCATGGCGAAGCCCGCATGGCGACCCTGGCCGAACCGATCGAAGATATTGAAACGCTGTTCAATCCGAACGTGGTGAAAGTGGTCAGCGACATCAATGGCCTGGCACTGACGTTCAGTCGCTCGACCCTGCCTTGGGCGCGGGATGCCTTCGCCAGCAATCGCGACATATTGCCGGAAGGCGTGCCGTATCGCCGCCACATCGGCATATATGCCTATCGTGCCGGTTTCCTGCATGACTTCGTCAGTTGGGGGCCCTGCTGGCTGGAAAACACCGAATCCCTGGAGCAACTGCGTGCCCTGTGGCACGGGGTGCGCATCCATGTCAGCGATGCCCTGGAGGCGCCGCCAGCAGGTGTCGACACCCAGGAAGACCTGGAGCGCGTCCGTCGCCTGCTGGGCGCCTGATGGAAGTCCTGTTTGTATGCCTGGGCAATATCTGCCGCTCGCCGACCGCTGAAGGCGTGCTACGCCATAAATTGCGCGACGCAGGCTTGTCCGGCCAGGTTGAAGTGGCGTCTGCCGGCACCGGCGAATGGCATATCGGCAACCCGCCGGACCAGCGCAGTCAACGTGCGGCGCTGGCGCGGGGTTATGACTTGTCGTCCCAGCGTGCCCAACAGGTCAGCCGCGCTGACTTTGCGCGCTATGACCTGATTCTGGCCATGGACCACAGCAACCTGCGCAACCTCAAGGCCATGCAGCCGGGGCAGGGCAAGGCAGAACTGGATTTGTTCCTGCATCGCTTTGACGGCGAAGTGGACGAGGTGCCAGACCCTTACTATGAAGGTGAGCAAGGTTTCGAGCGGGTCCTGGACCTGATCGAGCGCGCCTGCGATTTATTGGTGATCGAATTGAAGGGGCGGTTATGACCTTGCAAGTGCTTGCGCAGGTATCGCTCAAGCCATTCAACAGCTTTGGCATTGATGTGCGTGCGCAATTGTTTGCCGAGGCCCACAGTGATGCGGATGTCCGCGAGGCGCTGGCCTACGCGGCTGCACAAGCGCTGCCGCTGTTGGTGATCGGTGGTGGCAGCAACCTGTTGCTGACACAGGATGTGCCTGCCCTGGTATTGCGCATGGCCACCCAAGGCATTCGCGTGCTGCATGACGATGGCGAGCAGGTCATCGTCGAGGCCGAAGCAGGCGAAGCCTGGCATCCGTTTGTGTTGTGGACCCTTGAGCACGGCTTTTGCGGTCTGGAAAACCTCAGCCTGATCCCCGGCACCGTCGGTGCGGCACCCATGCAGAACATCGGTGCCTACGGCGTGGAGATCAAGGATGTGTTCGCCGGCCTCACCGCTCTGGATCGCCAGACCGGCGAGCTGCGGGATTTCAGCCTGGACGAATGCAGGTTTGCTTACCGTGACAGCCTGTTCAAGCATGAAGTGGGGCGTTGGTTGATCCTACGGGTACGCTTTGCCCTCAGCCGCGCCAGCCAGTTGAAACTCGACTACGGCCCGGTACAACAACGCCTGGCCGCCCAGGGCATCATCGACGCAACACCGAGCGACGTAAGCCAGGCGATCTGCAGCATTCGCCGGGAAAAACTGCCCGACCCGGCAGAGCTGGGCAATGCCGGCAGCTTCTTCAAGAACCCGCTGGTATCCCAGGCCCTCGCTGATGAGCTGAAAAGCCAGTACCCGGACCTGGTGGCCTACCCCCAGGCCGACGGGCAAATGAAACTCGCCGCCGGCTGGCTGATCGACAAGGCAGGCTGGAAGGGCTTTCGAGACGGCGATGCGGGGGTACACAAGCTGCAGGCGCTGGTGCTGGTCAACTACGGCACCGCCACAGGCCGCGAGATTGCCAACCTGGCGTTGCGTATCCAGCAGGATATCTTCAAGCGCTTCAAGGTCGAGCTGGAAATGGAGCCCAACCAGTACTGACCATTCGTGCAGGCCTGAAAATAAAAATGCCCCGTATCTCACGATACGGGGCATTTTTTATTGTGACGACTGATCAGTCGTCGCGGCTCATGATGCCGAAGATCTGCAACAGGCTGATAAACAGGTTGTAGATCGAAACATACAGGCTCACGGTCGCCATAATGTAGTTACGCTCACCGCCGTGGATGATGGCGCTGGTCTGGAACAGGATGCACACCGAGGAAAACAGCACAAAACCCGCGCTGATCGCCAGTTGCAAGCCGCTGATCTGGAAGAACATGCTGGCCACTACTGCCGCCAGCAACACGAAGAAGCCCGCGGTAATGAAGCCACCCAGGAAGCTCATGTCCTTACGGCTGATCAGCACGTAGGCCGACAGGCCACCAAACACCAGGGCAGTCATGGCAAACGCCGAACTGACCACTTCCGCACCGCCGGCCATGCCGAGGTAGCGGTTGAGGATGGGGCCGAGGATGAAGCCCATGAAACCGGTCAAGGCAAACGCCGACACCAGGCCCCAGGCCGAATCGCGCAACTTGTTGGTCAGGAAGAACAGACCATAGAAGCCGATCAGCACGACAAAGATATTCGGATAACCAACGCGCATCTGCTGGGCCACGTAGGCCATCACGCCGCTGAATGCGAGGGTAAGGGCGAGCAGTCCGTACGTGTTGCGCAAGACGCGGCTGACTTCAAGCTGCTCAGCCTGCGCGTTACCATTCACTGCGTAATTCTGTTCGCGCATGGCGACACTCCTTCAGTTTTGAAACGTTCAGTCGCAAAGATCATAACAGACGCCCTGTAACAAGCGATGCAGAGAGTTTGACAGTGTGTTTCATTCGGGTATTATGGCGCCCGCTGAGACGGGATGAGCTACTATAATCCTGTGATGCACAAGGGAAATTGGCAGAGTGGTTGAATGCACCGGTCTTGAAAACCGGCGAACGTTAATAGCGTTCCCAGGGTTCGAATCCCTGGTTTCCCGCCAAGATTTAAACGAAAGCCCCGCGAAAGCGGGGCTTTTGCGTTTCTGGGGCTTGGTTATGTCGGGCTATTAATGTTGACGATTCCGCATCAATGGCCACCCACCATAGCGTGTAAAAAACGCTTCGGGAAAATTGAAGCTTGCGCATCTATGAGAAATCCGAAAATTATCGAATGCTCAGCCGATCTGGGTTTTGCGTAGAAGCACGATTTTCAGTCCAACACTGGGCGCCAATCGCGGTGATAAACGTTTTTACACATCCTCGACCGAGAACTTCCCTCGGGGTTGCACGCTTGATTGGCGCCTGTATCTCATAAATGCGGGGCATCTGTGTCTACCGAAAAGGATCACTGCATAGGTACGGTCCGCAGACCCCCTTCCATTGATGAGGTAAACATGGACCTGACCGCTGTTCCATTTGGTACGACCGATTGGTCAACTGTCGAACCTATCGAGTACGTTGGACAGACGGGTACCGCCTATTGGCGAACTTGCCAGTTTGGTTCGACACGTGTGCGAATGGTTGAATACAGTCCTGGCTATCTTGCCGATCACTGGTGCTGGAGAGGTCATATCCTGTTGTGCTTGGAAGGCGAGTTGCACACGGAGTTGGAGGATGGTCGTCAGTTCACACTCACCGCGGGGATGAGCTATCAGGTGGGCAGCAACGCTGAGGGGCACCGATCTTCCAGCACCTGTGGGGCGAAGTTGTTCGTCGTGGATTAACGCTGGGATAGACCGCTATAGGCCCAGGGTTCCGGTGGTGTTGAGGACGATAGCCAGAAGATGATGCCGCAATCAAAAAACCACAGCAGGTGCGGTGGCCTTGTACACGTCGTTGCTCATGGATTATGTGCATTCAGGCGCCGCTCTCCGTGATCGCGGATGGTGGCGCAAAGGTTGATAAGGTTACGATGTGAGGAAATCTACAATTTCATTTTTATCAGGGAGACGAAAAAATGTTCCACAGGTACGTGCGCCCAGTTGGCTATTGGTTGGTGGTAGTAGGGACGATTTCGCTACTATTTTCGGCGTTTGAGTTGTTTGCTGGAAGAGATTCTCTGTTCGCCGTGGCTAAATCAGCAGCGTTTGTTCTTGTTGGTGTTTGGGTGATCAAGAGCTCAGTAAAACCCTAGTTATATGATTCTGGCCATGGTCGGAGGTTTTTTTCTTCGGCATGATATTCGCGAAATTCGAGCCTAATAAGTAGGTTTAAATCAAATTTATCAGCATGGCTGATTCACTCGCCTTCACCGTCGCCTTCGATGTCCATTCGTAGGGATTGCGCAAAGTCTGCCTGCCGTAATTTGCGCGCAACGTTTTTGGATACTGCCAAATCGTGGCGCGAAATTGTGAAGTAATCGGCGCCCAGCGGGTGGGCATGTGCGATCAGTGGGGCACCTTCGGCGGTTCGCTCCTGGCGGCCAAAGCCACTGAACTCTGGGCGCTCATTCCACCGCGGGCATGCTGATTTTGGTCGCCCTCCAGCTGCTGATCTTCGTGTGGGCGGAAAAAATTGAACCGTCTGCTAGGCTTCACTCCGCTGCTTCGGAGAAAGATGATCCTTTTGCCAGCATGTATGACTACTTAAGGAAAAGACATGTCGGTCTACACAGTTACCATCCCCTGCTTTGCGCAAATGCTACGAGCGTTATTGTCTCTTTTGTCTAAGGGCGAGGCCGCTGCATTCGAGCGCGGTTATGATCCGCAAACTCTACTCGAAGCTCGACTTGCACCGGATATGCATGATCTAGCCCGGCAGATTCAGTACGCTTGCACTCAAGCCCTTGAGGCTGTTCAGCGACTTACACAGCAGCCAGTGCGAACACTCACTCCTCCTGAAAACTTGACCACAGCGAAAGCACTCATTGAACGTACTTTGATAATTCTTGATTCGATGGACCGCGCTCAGATAGAGGAAGGGGCAGAGCGTAAAATCGCTATTGAATTGCCAAATGGCATGGTTTTCGATATGACCGGCAGTGAGTATGCTGTGAACTGGGCTATTCCACAGTTCTACTTTCATCTGGTCACTGCTTACAACATCCTGCGTCATAACGGCGTACCTCTCGGAAAGGCCGATTATGTACAGCACATGTTTGCCTATCTGCGAAAATAACCGTTGCGCATAACGTGCGGTAAAATCTCCCCGCCCACTATTGGCAACGGACTGGGTTGGTTGCGTGATCGATGAACGTGCCTACCGGGAAACGTCGTGGCACATCACGATCATTCCAATTTCGGCTATGTCGGTACTGAAGGGGATTTCGCCCGACGCCCTAAATCCGAAGCTCTCATAGAAGCGCTGCGCGTTTGAGTTGGTCTTCAGTACGTCCAGCCATAAGAAACCTTCATTGCGATTTTGCGCCGCGTGTTGGATGAACTGGAGAAGCTGCTTTCCGTAGCCTTTACCCGCCTGAGACTTAAGGAAGTAAATTTTCTGGAGTTCGGCGCCAATCTGATCAGACATTGGGATGGGCTTGGACCAGTTGACCTTCGAAAAGCCTACGGCCTCTTCCTTCTCGTTGAGTGCAATGAGCCAACAATGATGGGTAGGCGATTCGATAGATTTCTGCAGTTTACATGCTGAGAAATCTTCGCTCAGGAAGGTCTGTAGCCCTGCATCGGTCCAGATATCAGAAAAGTGTTCTTTGTAAGTCTCTATGCCGATGGCTTGGAGCGTTTGAAGGTCATCAATTGTTGCCTCTCTAATCGTGATCACTGTCCTGCTCCTTGCACTGAATGACTTTAATCAATACCGGCAACGCTCTACTATTTCAAGCTCAAGGTAATCATGGATAGGCCATACCCTCGGTCGTCAGTGCCTGAGTTGTCCCCCATGGGGGTAATACCCTCCGATAAAAACGGGATATAGTCATGAAGAACATCTTCTTCGCGACTAAGGACGGTGATCATGAATTTCAAATACCTTTTGCCCCTGCTTCTGCTGGCCGGCTGCGTTCAGGAGTCTCTGAAACCCTTGTATTTGTACCCCAGCCAAGTGAGTCAGGAACTTGGCATTTAAACGCATGTACAGGCTCCATCGTTGCAGCATGCTCCTTGTGCGGCATTGGGCGTAGGGAACACGATGAAGAGCGCACCATTCAATTTATTGCGTTGCCAAAAGGTCGGTGTGGAAGCCGTGAAGGCGGACACCGCGCTCAGCTTTGGACGGCACACCCACGAGCAGTTCGGTGTTGGTCTTATCGATCGTGGGGCGCAGAAGTCAGCCAGTGGCCGGGGCATGGTTGAAGCGGGTGCGGGCGATATCATCACCGTCAATCCAGGTGAAGTGCATGATGGCGCACCGCTCGGCGACAACGGGCGTGCCTGGCGGATGCTGTATCTGGACCCTGCGATCATCCTCGAACTGGGCGCTGACATTGATGAAGGAAGGCTTTGCTGCGCCGTAGAGTTCGCCCAACCCACAGTCCGTGACGAGTGCATGGCGGGGCTTTTTCGAACGCTTTTTCATACGATGACCGAAGGCGGCAATAACCCTGATGAATTCGCAGCGGACGAAGCACTGTTACTTTTCATCGCGGGCTTACTGCGGCCAAAACCTGGCGCCGAGCGTGCAATACCTAGTGGGATTGCATCAGCTCGCGCCATGATCGACGACGCCCCGGCATCAATGTTGACCCTCGCTGCACTGGCAAACGAAGCTGGCCTGAGCCGCTATCAGTTCTTGCGCGGTTTCACTCGGGCTACGGGGCTTACACCCCATGCCTACCTCATACAGCGACGAATCCATCACGCGCGCCAACTAATCGGCCGCGGCGTCCGGTTGGCCGAGGTCGCCGCAGACAGCGGTTTCTCTGATCAGAGCCATATGACAAGGCTGTTCGTACGTTGCTTCGGTATATCACCCGGCGCTTATGCAAAGGCGTTCGATTGATTCAACGTTGCTGCAATTTTATTCAAGACGCATAGACCACTGTGAGTGAGGATCGAGGCTGAATATCCCTCCATATCCCTCACAAAGGCGCTGGTGCCATGAATACCGAGTTTCTTCTTACGTCCCTGATCATCATTGCTTCACCTGGGACTGGTGCGCTGGTCACTTTGGCCGCTGGCTTGTCGCGGGGACCCCGGGCGGCGGTCATCGCGGCCCTGGGTTGTACGCTGGGCATTTTGCCCCACATGCTCGCAGCGATTACGGGCCTGGCTGCTCTTCTACATACCAGCACCGCTGCTTTTGAAGCGCTCAAATACGCTGGAGTCGCCTACCTGCTTTATATGGCATGGATGACGCTCAAGGCCGACGGTCCATTACAACTGGATGCCGATAGCTGCGCCCAATCCGATTGGGGGGTGATCCGGCATGCCATCCTGGTGAATCTGCTTAACCCCAAGCTGTCGATCTTCTTCTTTGCCTTCCTGCCACAATTCATTGGCCAAAACGTCGAGCAACCCACTCTGCTCATGCTGCAACTCTCGTTCATCTTCATGGCAATGACATTCATGGTGTTCATCGGCTACGGAGTATTTGCCGCGGGTGTTCGCGGCCGCATTCTGGCGAATCCAGACATACTCAAGTGGATGCGCAGGAGTTTTGCCGCCGCTTTTGTAGGGCTCGGAGTCAAGCTGGCTTTTGTCCAAGGTAATTCGGTTTCATAAGCACCGACCGATTCGATTCAGCAGTTGAACACCGGCGCATAACGCTCTTCGCGCTTTTTGAAGTGAATCGGCGCCATGGGGACTTTTTCACCGTTGACGAAGATATCCGGAAAGGTCAGCGTGAAGTCGTCCATGTCGCCTTTACCCAAAGCTGTGCCTTTAATCGAGGACGTGGATATTTGCTTGGGGTCGAACCCAGTTTTCAACTGCTCAATACTGACCTGATAGGTCTGCCCCGAAGCCAGTTTCACGGTTACGTCAGGCGAGGCCGCACTCACCCAAAGCGATGTGGCGGCGTTGCCCAGATGCGGTTTATACAGGCGACCGAACAGGCGAAGTTCTGTGTCGGTAGCCCTCACCTTACCCGGCCAACTGAGTGTCCCCGGCGGGGCCACATACACCAGCACGCGAACCCAGTTGAGCTCCTCGGACAGTGGCGTAAAACTGATTGCGGCGTGTGCACCCGGGCAGGTTCGTGAGAGCAGGGCATTCTGGCCCACCGACGATTCCGGATGCAGGTAGGGCCCCGTGCTGCACCCCGCGACCAGTGCCAACAGCGAACACAGCAGGTATTTGTTCATCGCGCATTTTCCTTTGCTATCTGGGTATCGCGTGCATTAAAGCATTTATATCGCGCTGGGCCGTGCACGGCAGATAACCCGGGTGTTGACTGCTGCGGCGCGGTCTTTGGCCCAGTGGGGACGCCACCCCCACCGTACCGGATCAGCGTGCAGCAGATCTTCCTGCCTGGGTTTCTACATCGGCTCTTCGACCGCTTGTCACCCACCGCCAAATCTATTTGAAATTTTGCCCGACGGGCCACTTCAGATAACTGAGAGGACGCAGTCGACGTCTTGCCGATTGAGTTTCGTCTTCCAGCCTGAGGAGATTTGTCATGTTTTTACATAACAAGCGACTTCAATACACGGTACGTGTTGCAGAACCCAATCCGGGGCTTGCCAACCTGCTGCTCGAACAGTTTGGCGGCGCCAATGGCGAGCTCGCCGCGGCATCCCGATACTTTACCCAGGCCTTGGCCGAGGATGACCCTGGGCGTAAAGACTTGTTGATGGATATTGCCACGGAGGAACTGAGCCATCTTGAAATCGTCGGCTCCATCATCGTGATGCTCAACAAGGGCGCAAAGGGCCGAGTGGCCGAAGGTGTGGAAGAGGAGGGCGAGCTGTACCGGGCGATTAACGGCGCGGGCAACGATTCGCATATCACCAGCCTGCTCTATGGCGCCGGGGCGCCGTTGACCAACTCCGCTGGGGTGCCTTGGTCAGCCGCGTACGTCGACACCATCGGTGAGCCGACGGCCGACTTCCGCTCCAATATCGCCGCAGAAGCGCGCGCCAAGATTGTTTATGAACGCTTGATGAATGTTACGGACGACCCCGGTGTCAAGGAGGCGTTGGGGTTCTTGATGACCCGCGAGATTGCCCATCAACTCTCGTTTGAAAAAGCGTTGCATGCCATTCAACCAAACTTTCCTCAAGGGAAACTTCCGGGTATGCCGGAGTTCACCAACGTTTACTTCAATATGTCCCAGGGCGCTGAGAGCACGCGCGGGCCCTGGAACCAGGGGGACGATTGGGAGTTCGTCGAGCAGCCAGGGCCGGCTGTCGATGGAGGGGACGGTTCTGCGAGCGTTAACCTGGATGCCGATGATGAAGCGCTGCTAATGGACATGCAAGCCAGGACGATGTCGGACCCGGATTCAGACCCGATTACCGGTGCTGATCTCGGCTCGGGCGGCCAACCTGACATGAATGTTTGAGCAACCATTGCCGCACGCCCGTAGTGGCGTGCGGCCCAAGCTGAAAAATTATAATCAGGAGATTCCCATGAGTCGTGATCACGTGAATATGGCTTCGACTTCAGTTACAGCATTGGACGCTCTATTCCGCTCGGCAGCCGCTTCGTTCGAGCGTGATGCTGGGCGTATTGCCCAGCAACTGGCGTTGATGAAACGTCCTGCGCGGCGCGGTTCAATCAAGCGGGGCGGCTGATGTCGGAATTGACCACGGCGCCTGAAGGCTTGAAGAACGGCTGGGTCCAGCGTGCTGCGCAGTTGGGCTGGTCAGGAAGGTTATTCTGGACGGTTCTTGCGACGGTCACTGTCCTGCTGCTCGTTTGCGGGTATAGCGCGATTGTAGATGCCGATAAAAACCACCTTCGCTACGCCGTATTGGGGGGCGCGAGTGGTTTTGTCGCGACGGCAGCCGGTGCCATCGCTGCAATACTTTTGCGTGATATCGGCGCGAAGACCCAGGATGTGATGCTGGGGTTCGCCGCCGGGATGATGCTTGCAGCGAGTTCCTTCTCATTGATCCTGCCAGGCATTGACGCTGCTCAAGCCATCAGTGGCAATCAGCTGTTGGCCGCGGGCGTCGTCGTGTTGGGGCTT
The DNA here is from genome assembly GCF_059134095.1 of Pseudomonas sp. FBCC-B545. Classification (NCBI taxonomy): domain Bacteria; kingdom Pseudomonadati; phylum Pseudomonadota; class Gammaproteobacteria; order Pseudomonadales; family Pseudomonadaceae; genus Pseudomonas; species Pseudomonas sp. FBCC-B545. The sequence continues at coordinate 2,566,452 of NZ_CP101441.1, forward strand.
GCCCTTGGCGTTGCGCTGATGGTCGGACTTGACCGCTTCGTACCTCACGAACATGCCGAGATTGGACGCCAAGGTCCACAGACCGAGCGCTTCAACCGTGTCTGGTTGTTTGTTCTTGCGATCACGCTGCATAACCTGCCCGAGGGCATGGCCATTGGTGTCAGCTTTGCCCATGGAGACCTGACCGTTGGCATGCCCCTGACAACCGCTATCGCCATCCAGGATATTCCTGAGGGCCTGGCAGTGGCACTGGCGCTGCGCGTGACCGGCATTTCGGCATTGCGCGCCGCGCTTGTTGCCATCGGCTCCGGACTGATGGAGCCGCTGGGCGCTGTGGTCGGCCTGGGGATTTCAAGTGGATTTGCCTTGGGTTATCCCATCGCATTAGGACTTGCCGCAGGGGCGATGATTTTTGTCGTGTCTCACGAAGTCATTCCAGAAACCCACCGCAATGGGCACCAGACATCTGCCACATTGGGGTTGATGTTGGGCTTTGCGGTGATGATGTTTCTGGACACGGCGCTTGGTTAGCATGGGCAGTGGCTGTGTGGCAGGCCATTGCCGTCAGCAAGGCGCCAAAAGCTGCGCAAACACGTATCGGCATTCCCTATTTGTGAATGACATCACGATGCCTCTATGATCAGCACGCGCCCGGCATCGGGCCGCTGAGCCTCAACCCCCTTTGAAGGATACGAGCATGGACAAGTACTTCGATAATTCAGGCCTTTTCAAACGCACTTCGTATGAAGGCAATGCCTCCCTGGACGCCAGCATCACTGGCTGGGAGCTGAAAAATATCGCGCTGAATACGAAGGAATTTTTGATATGTCCAAAGAACTACTCGGAGTTTTTGCTTTAGGGTTGATGGTGATCGGGGAGTTTTGTGCAATCTACAGCGAGGTGGTAACCGCCAGGCTGGCCCACACCGGTGGCGGCTCCTGGGGAGCGTTTGTGCTGCCCGTCGTGGTGATGTGTTTTGCCGGGTTTTGCCTGCTGGGCGCCTATTGGCTGGGGTACAGGGCGGTGGGTGACATCTGGATTGTCACCGTGGTCTCGGTCACGTCCTTGTTGCTGCTTGAGCCAGTGGTGGTGTGGTCGCTGTTTCATGAAGCGCCAGGGCGCGGCGCGCTGGTCGGGTTTTGCCTGGGCGCCTTGGGCATGCTTGCCACGATACTGCTTTAACGCACCCGTTCATCCAGTGCCGGGTCAGATCAGCGCCTGTAGTCCTATGCTTATCTGACCCGTGCGGCTGCACTTTTTTCCATTCTGCTGATCTATCCCTGTCCCGGCCACCCGACTCCCGCGGGTAGCCCACAGAATCAGACCCGGTGCCGATGGATCGAACGTCAACTGTTTTTACCTCGCTATGGCCGCTGTTGTTGGCTGTGGTATTCGCGCTCTGCGCAGTGGGCTGCAGCCAGCAACAAGGCCGCGATATCGCCAGGCAGTTCAGCAGCGGCAAGCCCGATGAGTTCTTCCAGACCAGCGTCGACCGCATGGCGACCCTGGGCATGCGCGACAACCTGCAAAGCCTCTACTTGCTGATGAGCAAGCTCTATCTGCGTAACCCCAACCAGTGGCGCCAGTCGGGTTACCCGGATGCGGTGAGCGCTGCGCGGGAAATCCGCCAGGCCATCGAAAACCGTCAACCCTTGCCCGCACTGGGAGACCGGCGTGATTTGGCCGCGCTGAGTTATTCGTTGAGTCCCGACTTTCGTGGCGACCGGGTCGGTGCGTTTATCTACGCGATCGGCAGCATGCTCGTGACCGCCCACGGCGGGCGCACGCAGTTTTATGTGACTGACTCGATCAACCCGCAGTTCGTCAGCAATGCCGCACGCAATATCGAAAAGGCCACCTGGCTGCTCAGCCAACGCCAGGATGCCAACGGTGTATTGCTGCTGTTTTCCAATGAGATATCGGAAGAGGGCAGCAACCTCAGTTTCGCTGTCGAGTTCGGCAAGATCGTCGCGCGCCTCGACTTGCTCACCGAAATCCTCGATGAGCGTTACCGCCGCATCGGCCTCAATTACGCACAAAGCCTGTTGCTGATGAATTTTCTGCCGGTCCAGTGAGACGCGACAACGCGCATAAATAGCTCAAACGGTGCGGTGTTTCCCTTTCCACTGTAGGAAGCGGCCTATCTTGCCTCCTGCTGCTTGAAACGCGTCCCTGCGGGCAATAGCCTCGGATTTTTCTTAAACACGAGGCCCTACCTTGGGTAAACGAAAAACGGTTTGGCCCACGGATCGCGAAATACGTTTGCGGTTTATCCTCTTCGCCGTGATCGATGCGGCGACTGTCCAGGGCGTCTCTGCCGAGTTGCTGTTGCCGGCCCACAAGCTGCTGCGTGACTCGCCCACGGAGGCCCAGTTGCGCGATGCACTGGGTGAGATTCTGGCCACGGAGCAAATGTGCGGTTTCCGCTTCCCGGCAGGATCGGAGGCCGATGATCTGATGCGGGCTTTGGCGGCGCCGGACGGCTAAATCAGGTTCGATACTGTTTTGAACGCCGCCTGGTCCGTCAATAAGGCGTGACTTGGCGGGCGTGCCTGCCTTCCCATCACTGTTCGCGTGGTGGGCCCGGCCTGCCACGCTCCTGAATTCCAAGGACCCGCGCCAATGTTGCTGCGTCAACCCCCGTTCCTTTTTGCCGCCCTGACTCTCAGCTCGCTGGTACAGGCCGAAGGCCTGCAATTGGCGCCGGTCGAAGTCACCACCACTGAGGCCAGCGCTGGCGAAATCGCCCAGGCGCAGCTCAACAGCGTGCCCGGCGGCACCAACTACATCGATATGAGCAGCGTGCAACAGGGGCGTGTCAGCACTAACGAAGATGTGTTCAAGTACCAGGCCGGGGTGTACGCCAAGGCGGCGAATAACGAAGGGGTGAAGTTATCCATTCGCGGCTCGGGCTTGAACCGCAGCCCGGGTGCCCATGGCTCCGGCCTGTATGAGATGTTCGACGGCCTGCCGCTGACTGGCCCCGGCGGCACGCCCTATGAGCTCAAGGACCCGCTGTGGCAAAGCCGGGTGGAAGTGCTGCGGGGCGCCAATGGGTTCGATCAGGGCGCATTGGCCTTGGGCGGTTCGGTCAATTACGTCACCCACACCGGCTACGACGCGCCCAAGCTGCAAATGCGCTACGAGGTCGGCAGTCGCGGCTACGCCCAGCGCGAGGTCAGTTCCGGCCAGGTGCTGGGGGATGCCGACTACTACATCAGCCTTACCGATTCAGAGTCCGACGGCTACCAGCACCAGAGCGCCGGCACCGGCAAGGGCATTGCCGCCAACTTTGGCTACCGCTTCAACCCGGACCTGGAAACGCGTTTCTACCTGCGCTACCGCGAAACTACCAACGATTCCCCCGGCAAGCTCACGCGCTACCAGGTCAGCCATGACCCACGTGCCGCCAACAGCGTGAATGCCGCTCGCGATTCCAAACGCCTGCAACCGGGCTCTACCTGGATCGCCAACAAGACCACCTTGCAACTGGACGACGCATCAAGGGTCGAGGTCGGGCTGGCCTATCATGACTACCCCATGGACCTGCGCGAAGGCAGCAACCGCCTGAAAGTCGCCTACACCGATATCAGCGGCACCCTCAACTACATCCGCCAGGACAGCCTGTTCGGCCATGCCAGCAGAACCACCGTCGGCCTGCGTACCACCCAGGCGATGCCCAACAATGGCGCCTCCGAGTACGTACGCACCCCCACTGGCAATACCGCCAGCTACGCCCCCGGCACCAAGACCCGCGACTACAGCTACCTGGGGTCAGACACCGTGCTGCACATCGGCAACGACCTGGAGCTGGTCCCCGACCTATGGCTCACCACCGGCCTCGCCGCGATCTACACCCGCCGCGAAACCCAGGTGACTTACCCCGAGGGCCAGGCCCCGCTCAGTCAGCATGACTGGGACTACGCACCGCGCATCGGCCTGCGTTACGACTTCACCCCGCAATTGCAGCTGTACACCAACCTGAGCCGCTCGGTGGAGCCGCCCCATGCCTGGTCGATGATCTGGGGTTCCAACAAGTACTTCAGCACCGGACCCGCGAATGGGCTGGCACGCGAAGGCGTCAGCCTGAAGAACCAGACCGCCACCACCCTGGAAGTCGGCGGGCGCGGCGAAGCCTGGCTCGGCCAGTGGGACCTGGCCCTCTACCGCTCCGAAGTACGCCACGAACTGCTCTCCGTGGAAACCCAGGCCCAGACCTCCACCAGCAATGCCGTTATCGCCGAATCCAACGCCAGCCCCACCGTGCACCAGGGTGTGGAACTGGGCCTGCTCAGCCCGTTATGGGACGGCGGCCGCAGCGGCAAGCTCGACCTGCGCCAGGCCTACACCTTCAGCGATTTCCACTACCGCGACGATGAGCGTTTCGGTGACAACACCCTGCCCGGCATCCCCAAGCACTACTACCAGGCGCAGGTGCGCTACAGCCACCCGACGGGTTTCTACACCAGCCTCAACACCGAGCATGCTTCACGGGTTGCTGTGGACTACGCCAATTCCTACTATGCCGCGGCCTACACTACCTTCGGTGCCACCTTCGGCTACGACGCACCCAAACAGGACTGGCAAGCCTGGGTCGACTTGCGCAACCTCACCAACCGTCGTTATGCCAATACCGTTACGCCGGGTTACGACGACAAGGGCATGGACGCAGCACGCTCTACCCCTGCCGATGGACGTGGTGTTTACACCGGTGTGTCTTGGAGTTGGCGTTAAATCAGCCTTCGTGCTGGCGCAGGCGTTTGTACAGGGTGTTGCGGCTTACCCCCAGTTCCCGCGCCAGGTGGGAAATATTTCCGCCCACGGCCTCAAGGCGTTGGCTCAGATCCAGGTTGTCATCCAGGCGCTCACGTGTAGACAGCGGCGCCGCCTCTTTTAGATCGACAAAAAAATCATCGGGCAGATGCTCCGCACGGATCGGCTGCTCTTCGGCCATTGCCAGTGCCACCTGTAACACGCTGCTCACCTGGCGCAAATTCCCCGGCCACGGATGTTGCTCGAACAACCCCAGCACCTCGGCACTCAGCCCGGCCCACTGGGTCGGCTCGCGGTGTTGCTGCCACAGTTGCTGAAACAACGCCTGCTTGTCGGTACGCTCGCGCAACGGCGGCAACTCCAGGGTCAGGCCGCCGATGCGGTAGTACAAGTCCTCACGAAAACGCCCGGCCTGCACCAGCTCACGCAGGGCCCGGTTGGTCGCCGAGATAATGCGCAAGTCCACCGGGAACACCTCGCTGCTGCCCACCGGTTGCACGCAGCGCTCTTGCAACACCCGCAACAGCCGGGCCTGGGTCGGCAATGGCATATCGCCAATCTCATCGAGGAACAGCGTGCCCTTGTCCGCTTTGCGGATCAGGCCGATGCTGCCTTTCTGATTGGCGCCGGTGAAGGCGCCTTTTTCATAGCCGAACAGTTCCGATTCCACCAACTCAGCGGGAATCGCCGCACAGTTCACCGCGATAAACGCCTGGCGGCTGCGGGAACTGGCCTGATGCAGGGCCTTGACGAACACCTCTTTGCCCACGCCGGTCTCGCCGTGGATCAACAACGGAATGTCCTTTTCCAACAGGCGCTCGGCCTGGCGCACGGCTTTTTCCACCCGTGCATCGCCAAAATGCAGGGTCTTGAGGTTGATCGAGGTCGGGGTTGGCGGCGGCGTCGGTTCATTGAACACCCGCGCTTGCACCGGCATCTGCGTGGGCCGCTTCAACAGGCACTGGAACCGATTGCGTCCCGCGGCCTGCAGCGAGAACGGCAAGCCCTCCGGCTGGTTGAGCAGCTCCAGCAGCGAGACCTTGAACAAACGATCGATCATCACCCGCGACAGGCTGATACCCAGCAGGTTGTCCGCACGCCGGTTGGCCGACAGCACCTGACCGCTTTCATCGAAGATCAACAGGCCGGCCCACTGGCTGTCGAGGTTGCTCAAGCCGGTATTGAACGTCAGTTGGAAATGTTCGCCGCGGAACAGGTTGAGGATCAGCCGGTTTTCCACGGTCTGACTCATCATCTTGACCATGCCCAGGGTGTGGGAGGGCGGCAGGTAGCTGTCGCTGGACACATCCAGCACCGCGATGATTTCGCGCTGGGCATCGAAAATGGGGGCGGCCGAGCCGGTCATGAAGCGGTTGGCCTTGAGAAAGTGTTCATCGTGTTCGATATGCACGGCTTGGGCGCAGGCCAGCGCGGTGCCAATGGCATTGGTGCCGCTGGAACGCTCCTTCCAGCTGGCGCCAGGGCTGAAACCACGGGCCAGCTTGGGCTCGATAAAGCGCTGGGTGCCCCACGAGGTCAGCACCTGGCCCTGGTTGTCGGCCAGCATGATCAGGCAGTTGGAATTGCTGAGGATGTTCTCGTAGTAGGGCAGCACTTCCTGGTGGGTGGTCTGCACCAGTGAATGCTGGCTCTCCAACAGTTGGCGAATGCCTTCGGCGGGGAGTTGGTCAAAGCTGGGAGCGCTCTGGTGATCCAGGCCAAAGGCGCGGCAACGGCGCCAGGAATCCTGGATAAGGGTGTCGTGAGCCAGTGGTTCGGCCATGGTGCGACCTTCATTTTTATTGTTATTGGATGTGCACATTCAACCATTGAAATGAGTTCAAGTGTGGGAGGGGGCTTGCTCCCGATAGCGGTGTGTCAGTGAAAAGATGCTGACTGATACACCGCTATCGGGAGCAAGCCCCCTCCCACATTTTTACCCTGTGTTGGTCATGAGAGTGTTGTTCAGAACTGTTCATTGTCAACCCCGAAAGTGTTCAGTTGTTCAGCCACTTTGTTCACTCCTGAACATCCCCATTAACCCATTTCCTTACGCATCAAGCGCTTGCAGTTTTGGCACGAAACTCGCTCTGACGACTGGCCAGATTCATTCCAATAATAAAAAGGTCGTGTCATGTCATTGACCCTGGAACATGTCTCCCGCGTTGTCGACGGCCAAACCTGGATCGACGACGCCAACCTGCGTTTCGAAGCCGGTTCGTTCAACGTCTTGCTCGGTCGCACGCTGTCCGGCAAGACCAGCCTGATGCGCCTGATGGCCGGCCTGGACAAGCCCGACAGCGGCCGCATCCTGATGAACGGCGTGGACGTCACGCAAAAACCGGTGCGCCTGCGAAATGTGTCGATGGTCTACCAGCAGTTCATCAACTACCCGACCATGACCGTATTCGAAAACATCGCCTCGCCGTTGCGCCAGGCCGGTGTGTCCAACGAGCTGATCCAGAGCAAGGTGCTGGAAACCGCCAGGATGCTGCGCATCGAGAAATTCCTGCAGCGTCATCCGCTGGAACTGTCCGGCGGTCAGCAGCAACGCACCGCCATGGCCCGCGCCTTGGTCAAGGACGCAGAACTGATTCTGTTCGATGAGCCGCTGGTCAACCTGGACTACAAACTGCGCGAAGAGCTGCGTCAGGAAATGCGCGAGCTGTTCAAGGCACGTCATACCATCGCCATCTATGCCACCACCGAACCCAACGAGGCCCTGGCCCTGGGTGGCACCACCACCATTCTTCACGAGGGCCGCGTGATCCAGAGCGGCAAGGCGGCCGAGGTCTATCACCAGCCGCAGACCGTGCTTGCCGCCGAGCTGTTCTCCGAGCCGCCGATCAACCTGATGCCCGGGCGCATCAGCGGCAACGAAGTCAGTTTTGCCAACTTCGTGCATTTCCCGCTCAACGTCGACCTGCGTCCCATCGGCGAAGGCGAATTTCGCTTTGGCGTGCGCCCCAGCCACATCAGCCTGGTGCCGAGTAATGACGATGACCTGGAGCTGGCGGTGACCGTGGAAGTCGCCGAGATCAGCGGCTCGGAAACCTTCCTGCATGTACGCAGCGAGCATTTCCTGCTGGTGCTGCACCTGCCGGGGGTGCACGAGTACGACGTCGACGCGCCGATCCGCGTGTATATCCCCACCCATAAACTGTTTGTGTTCGATGGCCAGGGCCGTTTGGTCCAGGCCCCAGGGCGCCGTATCGCGAGGGTTGCCTGATGGCCGAGATCCATTTGCGTAACCTAGCCCATAGCTACAGCCCTACGCCAGCGGGGCCAGAGGACTACGCTATCCGGGAAATGAACCACGTATGGGAGCAGGGCGGCGCCTACGCCTTGCTCGGGCCGTCGGGCTGCGGCAAGTCCACGTTGCTCAATATCATCTCCGGCCTGCTCAGCCCCTCCGAGGGCCAGGTGCTGTTCGACACCCAGGTGGTCAACGACCTGACCCCGGAGAAACGCAATATCGCCCAGGTGTTCCAGTTCCCGGTGGTGTACGACACCATGACGGTGTTCGATAACCTGGCCTTCCCGCTGCGAAACCAGGGCATGGCTGAGGCGAAAATCCACAGCAAGGTGCAGGAAATTGCCGAAGTCCTCGACCTGCAAAACCTGCTGAGCAAAAAAGCCCGCAACCTCACCGCCGACGAAAAACAGAAAGTCTCCATGGGCCGTGGCCTGGTCCGCGATGACGTCTCGGCGATCCTGTTCGACGAGCCGTTGACCGTGATCGACCCGCACCTGAAATGGAAGCTGCGGCGCAAGCTCAAGCAGATTCATGAGCAGTTCAATATCACCATGGTCTACGTCACCCATGATCAACTGGAAGCCTCCACCTTTGCCGACAAGATCGCGGTGATGTACGGCGGGCAGATCGTGCAGTTCGGCACCCCGCGTGAATTGTTCGAGCGCCCGAGCCATACCTTTGTCGGCTATTTCATCGGCAGCCCCGGGATGAATCTGATTGAGGTGCAGGCCAAGCCCGGCGGCGTGGGCTTTGCCGACACGCTGCTGCCGTTGTCCGAGGCGTTGCAACAACGTATCAGCGCCACCGACTACCAAAAGCTCCAAGTGGGCATCCGCCCGGAATTTATCCACGTATGGGACGAGTACAACCCTGACGCCCTGCAAACCGAGATCGTGCACGTGGAAGACCTCGGCACCTACAAGATCATGACCCTCAACCTCGACGGCGCGCCGCTGAAAGTGCGCCTGGCCGAAGACAAGCCAGTGCCGGAGGGCAGGGCGTCGATCAGCTTCCCCGCGCAATGGCTGATGCTCTACGCCGACGATTACCTGCTGGAGGTGGCGCCATGAACAAGGTGCAGAACAACAAGGCCTGGTGGCTGGTGTTGCCGGTGTTCCTGCTGGTGGCGTTCAGTGCGGTGATCCCGATGATGACCGTGGTCAACTACTCGGTGCAGGACATTTTCGACCAGTCCAGCCGCTATTTCGTCGGGGCTGACTGGTACAAGCAGGTGCTGCTTGATCCGCGCCTGCACGACTCGCTGCTGCGCCAGTTCATCTATTCGGCCTGCGTGCTGCTGATTGAAATCCCCCTGGGCATCGCCATCGCCCTGACCATGCCAACCAAGGGCCGTTGGTCATCGCTGGTGCTGATCATTCTCGCCATTCCGCTGCTGATTCCGTGGAACGTGGTCGGCACCATCTGGCAGATTTTCGGGCGTGCCGACATCGGCCTGCTGGGTTCGACCCTCAACGCCATGGGCATCAGCTATAACTATGCGGCCAATACCATGGACGCCTGGGTCACCGTGCTGGTGATGGACGTGTGGCACTGGACCTCACTGGTGGCGCTGCTGTGTTATTCGGGGCTGCGTGCCATTCCGGATGTGTACTACCAGGCTGCGCGTATTGATCGGGCGTCCGCCTGGGCGGTGTTCCGGCATATCCAACTGCCCAAGATGAAAAGCGTGTTGCTGATCGCGGTGATGCTGCGCTTCATGGACAGTTTCATGATCTACACCGAGCCCTTCGTCCTCACTGGCGGCGGGCCGGGTAACGCCACCACTTTCCTCAGTCAGACGCTGACCCAGATGGCCGTAGGCCAATTCGACCTGGGCCCGGCGGCGGCGTTTTCCCTGGTGTACTTCCTGATCATCCTGTTGGTGTCCTGGCTGTTCTACACCGCCATGACCCACTCCGACGCCAATCGCTGAGGCCGCCAACATGAGCAAGCGCAAGGTTATCCCATTACTGATCTACATCCTGTTCCTGCTGGTGCCGATCTACTGGCTGTTGAACATGTCCTTCAAGAGCAACACCGAAATCCTCGGCGGCCTCACGCTGTTTCCGCAGGATTTCACCCTGGCCAACTACAAGGTGATCTTTACCGACCCGAGCTGGTACACCGGTTACCTCAACTCGTTGTACTACGTGAGTCTGAACACGGTGATCTCCCTCAGCGTGGCGTTGCCGGCAGCCTATGCGTTCTCGCGCTACCGCTTCCTGGGTGACAAGCACCTGTTCTTCTGGCTGCTGACCAACCGCATGGCGCCGCCGGCAGTGTTTCTGCTGCCGTTTTTCCAGCTGTATTCCTCCATCGGCCTGTTCGATACCCACATCGCTGTGGCCCTGGCTCACTGCCTGTTCAACGTGCCGTTGGCGGTGTGGATCCTTGAAGGCTTCATGTCCGGTGTACCCAAGGAAATCGACGAAACCGCCTACATCGATGGCTATAGTTTTCCCAAGTTCTTCGTGAAGATTTTTATCCCGCTGATCGGCTCCGGCATCGGCGTCACGGCGTTTTTCTGCTTTATGTTTTCCTGGGTCGAGTTGCTGCTGGCGCGCACCCTGACTTCGGTCAACGCCAAGCCCATCGCAGCGGTGATGACTCGCACGGTTTCGGCCTCGGGTATCGACTGGGGCGTGCTGGCAGCGGCGGGGGTGTTGACCATCCTGCCGGGCATGCTGGTGATCTGGTTTGTTCGCAACCACGTGGCCAAGGGCTTCGCCCTGGGCCGGGTCTAGAGGAATCGATGATGGAATGGATGGCCTGGACCACCCCTACTGCGCTGTTTTTTGGCGGCATCGCGCTGATCCTGGCGGGCATGACCACCTGGGAACTGCGCTCGCCGAGCATCCCCCGGCGCGGTTTTCTGCCGATCAGTACCACTCGTGGTGATCGCTTGTTTATCGGACTTCTCGGCAGCGCCTACCTGCATTTGCTGGTGATCGGCGTTACCGACTGGAGCATCTGGGTGGCGTCCGCGCTCTCCCTGGTATGGCTGTTGAGTGTGATGCGTTGGGGCTAGTGCCCTTATGAATAAACAACCAGGAGGTCTCTATGTTGAATAAAAACAATAAGCTGCGACATAGCATTTCATTGGCCGCCGTACTGGCCCTCAGCGGGTTGAGCGCCTCGGCCTGGGCCGATGCCTATGAAGATGCCGCGAAAAAATGGATCGGCAGCGAGTTCAAGCCCTCCACCCTCACCGAAGCCCAACAGCTCGAGGAGTTGAAGTGGTTTATCAAGGCGTCGGAACCCTTCCGTGGGATGAAAATCAACGTGGTGTCGGAAACCCTTACCACACACGAGTACGAGTCCAAGGTGCTGGCCAAGGCTTTCAGTGAAATCACCGGGATCAAGCTGACCCACGACCTGCTCCAGGAAGGCGACGTGGTGGAGAAGCTGCAAACCCAGATGCAGTCCGACAAGAACATCTATGACGGCTGGGTCAACGATTCCGACTTGATCGGTACGCACTTTCGCTACGGCAAGACCGAATCCATCACCGACCTGATGGCCAATGAAGGCAAGGACTTCACCTCGCCGACCCTGGACCTCAAGGACTTTATCGGCCTGTCCTTCACCACCGCGCCGGACGGCAAGATCTACCAGCTGCCCGACCAGCAGTTCGCCAACCTCTACTGGTTTCGCGCCGACTGGTTCGAACGCCCGGAGCTGAAAGCCAAGTTCAAGGAAAAATACGGCTACGACCTCGGCGTACCAGTGAACTGGTCGGCCTATGAAGACATCGCCAAGTTCTTCAGCGAAGACGTCAAGGAAATCGACGGCAAGCGCATCTATGGGCACATGGACTACGGCAAGAAAGACCCGTCCCTGGGCTGGCGCTTCACCGACGCCTGGTTCTCCATGGCCGGCGGAGGCGACAAGGGCTTGCCCAACGGCCTGCCGGTGGACGAATGGGGCATACGTGTGGAGGACTGCCACCCGGTGGGCTCCAGCGTGACCCGCGGCGGCGACACCAACGGCCCGGCGGCGGTGTTCGCCACGCAGAAATACGTGGACTGGATGAAGGCCTACGCGCCACCGGAAGCAGCCGGCATGACCTTCTCCGAATCCGGCCCGGTGCCGTCCCAGGGCAACATCGCCCAGCAGATCTTCTGGTACACCGCGTTTACTGCCGACATGGTCAAGCCGGGCCTGCCGGTGGTGAATGCCGACGGTACGCCGAAATGGCGGATGGCGCCGTCGCCGGTCGGACCTTACTGGGAAAAGGGCATGAAAAAGGGCTATCAGGACGTAGGTTCCTGGACCTTCCTCAAGTCCACCCCCGAGAAGCAGAAACTTGCGGCCTGGCTCTACGCGCAGTTCGTCACCTCCAAAACTGTGTCGCTGAAGAAAACCATCGTGGGCCTGACGCCGATTCGTGAGTCGGATATCAACTCCCAGGCCATGACTGACATGGCCCCCAAACTCGGCGGCCTGGTGGAGTTCTACCGCAGCCCGGCTCGCACCGAGTGGTCGCCGACCGGCACCAACGTGCCGGACTACCCCCGCCTGGCGCAACTGTGGTGGAGCAACATCGCCGCCGCCGCCAGTGGCGAGAAAACCCCGCAACAGGCGTTGGACAACCTGGCCAAGGAACAGGACGCGATCATGACGCGCCTGGAACGCTCCAAGGTGCAACCGGTATGCGGCCCGAAAATGAACCCCGAGCGTGACGCGCAATACTGGTTCGACCAGCCGGGTGCACCGAAGCCGAAACTGGCCAATGAGAAGCCGAAAGGCGAAACCGTGAACTACAACGACCTGCTCAAGCAGTGGGAAGCGGCGCGTAAATAGTTCATCAGAGTGTGCTGAATGTGGGAGGGGGCTTGCTCCCGATAGCGGTGGTTCAGTCACAGATGGAGTGGCTGAACCACCGCTATCGGGAGCAAGCCCCCTCCCACATTTGGACCTGCGTTGTGCCGTCAATGACCGCTTATCCACCCCAACCCAACCTCATTTGAATTTTTCGCACATTCCAATGCTCTGCATTTTAGAAGCGCACGTGTTCGAGCGCTCTTGCGGGGCCGCCTTGTTGGGAGGCCTGTTGTAACGGACTTTGCGGAAACTGCCATCATGACACTCCTTACAGCGCTGTCAGGCCAGCCGGCCTCCATGACCCCATCGGCTTACGGCCCGTACCAGGGGCTTTACCAGCAGCTCTATGGGGAAACCCATGGCTGTGAAGAAGCCGCGCGCAACTTCCTGCAAGCGCAATTGGCCCAGATACGCGAGGCACCCAGTGAATTGCCCGAAATGCCCGAGCAATTGCCGGCCTGGATCGAACAGCGTTGCGCAGACGTGGCCCAGGCTTACGCCGACTATCTTGAGCAACGTCAGCAAGGCCGACCTCGGCGCTATTTCCAGAACAAGGCCCATGCGTTGTATTTCCTGCAACGCGTGGGTCCGACCAAACAGGTGGATGGCGCCTGGCTCAACGGCTTGCTGCGCTATTGGCAGGACCCGCGTTTCGATGGCCTGCTCACCACCTATCTGGAAGAGTTGGGCGATGGCGAGGCCGCGCAGAATCACGTGGTGATCTATCGCAAGCTGCTCAGCGAACATGATGCCGACAGCGAAGCCGGCCTCGACGACGATCACTACCTGCAAGGTGCGCTGCAATTAGCCCTGGGCCTGTGCGCCGAAGAGTTCCTGCCGGAGATCATCGGCTTCAACCTGGGCTACGAACAGTTGCCCCTGCACCTGCTGATAACCTCCTACGAGCTGAGCGAACTGGGCATCGACCCCTATTACTTCACCCTCCACGTCACCATCGACAACGCCAGCAGCGGCCATGCCTGCAAGGCGGCGCAATCGGTGCTGAGCCTGTTGCCGCTGGGCGAGGGCAGGGCGGATTTCTACCGGCGCGTGGCGCAAGGGTATCGCCTCAATGATCTTGGCCCGGGCACCACGGCGGTGATCAAGCAATTCAACCTGCAGGACGAGGTGGTCGCCATGCTTGAACGCAAGCGCACCTTCGGCCAGCACATGCATTCAGACTACTGCCGCTTCGAAGGCAAGACGGTTAACCAGTGGCTGGCCAAGCCGGGGCAGATCGGCGATTTCCTCAAGGCCCTGGAAGACAAGGGTTGGATCAAACGCAATGAGGATCCCGCCGAGAGCCGCTTCTGGCAACTGATCGAGGGCGCCGGCGCGGCGATGTTTGGTGTGTTCAGCGGCTATGAAAAACAACTGATGCATGACTGGATCGCCGGGGACTGGATCAGCAGCCAGCGCGTGCCGCCGGTTCGTCCGGGACGTGGCAGCCGTTTCTCCCGCGAGCAGCATCGCCCGGCGGATCCGGACACTCAGGCCCTGGTGGATTCATTGTGGAAACTGCCCGATGACCAACAGCTCAAAGCGCTGATCCCCTGGATGTCGGCGCGCCGTCACTGTACGCCCGCGGGGCTGTATGCGACCCGCCGCTTTATCCAATTGCGTGCGCGTTTGCGCTAAGGAACCTGCCCATGTCTGCACAACAACTCGCTGATCGCGCCTTGCTGAACCTGGGCCGAGGGTTGAAGGAAAGTGGCTATCGCTTTATCACGCCAACGCCCCTGACCCACGAGCGTGTCTACCGGCGTTTGGCGACGCCGCTGGCGATGAACATGCGTGACGTATTCGGCTGGTCGATGCCGTTCGACAATGAGCTGTTGCCGGAGGCGTTTCGCGAAGAACTGCAGCAAGCCGACGTGATCGAAAAGCACGACTCCTTATGGCGCAGCACGGTGCGTTGGTCGAGCCTCGATGGGCTGCTGTTTGCCCATTCACCATTTCCCACCGTGCAAGCGGATGCGGTATTTTTCGGCCCCGACAGCTACCGTTTTGCCCAGGTGATCGAAGCCCATCTGCAACAGCGTTTCGAACCGCTCAAGCGCGCAGTGGATATCGGCTGTGGTGCTGGTGTCGGCGCCCTGGTGGTTGCCCGCGCACGGCATGACGCCGAGGTGCTGGCGGTGGATATCAACCCCCGCGCCCTGCGCATGACCGCCGTGAATGCCGAGCTGGCCGGGCTGAGTAACGTCAGCGTCTATCACAGCGATGTGCTGGCCAGCGTCGAGGGTGAATTCGACTTGATCGTCGCCAACCCTCCGTACATGAATGACGATTGCCAGCGCGCCTATCGCCATGGCGGCGGCGCATTGGGCGAGCAGTTGTCGGTGCGCATCGTCAGCGAGTCCATCGGGCGCCTGTCCCTTGGCGGCAGCCTGGTGCTCTACACCGGCGTGGCGATGGTGGCAGGTGGCGATCCGTTCCTGGAAGCAGTCAAGCCGCTGTTGGCCAACGATGCCTATGGCTGGACCTACCGTGAATTGGACCCCGACGTCTTTGGCGAAGAACTCGACAAACCGGGGTATGAAGGTGTGGAGCGCATCGCCGTGGTCGCGCTTACCGTCACACGGCTGCGCTGACGTCCATGCTCACCTTTGGTATCGAAGAGGAATACCTGCTCACCGATCTGCGCACCCGCTGCATGCTCGCCGAACCCTCGACGGCGGTGCTGGCGGCCTGCCGTGAGGCGATTGGCGGTGGCTTCGCCTATGAGATGTTCCAAGGGCAGATCGAGGCCGCCTCACCAGTCTTCACTACCAGCGGCGAAGCGGCGGATTACCTGGCGACAGTGCGCGGCAACCTCGCCGACGCCTTGGGCGAATTCGGCCTAGGTGCCGTGTGTGCCGGCAGCCATCCCTTGGCCGATTGGCGCATGCAGCGGCCAACCCCACAGGCGCATTTCCAGCAACTGTTCGATGATATCCAGTATGTGGCGCGGCGCAGTGTGTTGTGCGGGCTGCACGTGCATGTGCAGGTCCCGCAAACACTGGACCGCATCGCCGTGATGAACCAGGTGTCGCCGTGGCTGCCGTTGTTGTTGCTGCTCAGTTGCTCGTCGCCGTTTTGGGACGGCATGCCCAGCGGCTTCATGAGTTATCGCCAGGCGGCTTGTGATGAGTGGCCGCGCATGGGCGTGCCCGAACATTTTGCCGATTGGGACGAGTACCTGCACTACCTTGCCTTGCTGCAGCGCATGGGCGCGATCAAGGCCGACGGCAACGGCTGGTGGGGCATTCGCCCGGCAGCGCGTTACCCGACCCTTGAGCTGCGCATGACTGACGCCTGCCCACGGCTGGCGGATGCCTTGGCCCTTGCCACGCTGTTTCGGGTGATGGTCACCCACGCGTGCACCCTGGAGCGCCCCGGCGCCGAATTCAGCGCCCAGGCGCGTTGGCTGCTCAAGGAAAACCGCTGGCAGGCTAAACGCTACGGCGCAGCGGGCCGGTTTGCGTTGGACGACAAGGGTGCCATGGGCAGCGCTGAGCAATGGCTGCAATGCGCCCGACAGACCTTTGCCGCCACCGCCGAAGCCATGGGCGAGGCGCAGCTGTTCGATTCCCTGCAAGCACTGCTGCGGCGCGGCAACAGCGCGACCGAACAATTGCGCTGGTACGCCCAGGCGCGGGCCGATGGTGCCGATGACCTGGAGTGCCTGCGCTATGTGGTCGACCAGCTGCTGGCCCAGGGCAGGGGCGACCACTGATCGGGTGCTGCACCAGGTTGAAGGAACACTGACGCACTTGCGCCGCCCTTAACTAGTAACCCCTCAACGGCAGGAGCGCAGAGCATGCGAGCGATGACTTACCAGGGCGCACACAAGGTGCAGGTCGACACGGTGCCCGATCCGACCATTGAACAACCCGACGATATCATTCTGCGTGTAACCGCCACGGCCATCTGCGGCTCGGACCTGCACCTGTACCGCGGCAAGATCCCCACCGTGGAACACGGCGACATCTTCGGCCATGAGTTCATGGGCATCGTCGAAGAAACCGGCCCGGCGGTCACGGCCGTACAGCGCGGCGACCGCGTGGTGATTCCATTCGTGATTGCCTGTGGCGATTGCTTTTTCTGCCAGCTCCAGCAATACGCCGCCTGCGAAACCACCAACGACGGGCGCGGAGCGATCCTGAATAAAAAAGCCATTCCACCGGGCGCCGCGCTGTTCGGCTATAGCCGCCTGTACGGCGGCATTCCCGGCGGCCAGGCAGAGTTGGTGCGAGTGCCCAAAGCCAACGCCGGGCCATTCAAGGTGCCGGGCACCCTGGCCGATGAAAAGGTGCTGTTCCTCTCCGATATCCTGCCCACCGCCTGGCAGGCGGTGACCAATGCCGGTATTGGCAAGGGCTCAAGCGTGGCGATCTATGGCGCCGGGCCCGTGGGCCTGCTCAGTGCGGCGTGTGCGCAGATGCTGGGGGCCGGGCAAATCTTCATGGTCGACGACCATCCGTACCGGCTGGCCTATGCGCAGAAGATGTACGGCGTGATCCCGATCAACTTCGAAGAAGACGATGACCCGGCCGATACGATCATCCGCCAGACCGCCGGCATGCGTGGCGTCGATGGCGTGGTGGACGCGGTAGGTTTCGAAGCCAAGGGCAGCACCACGGAAACCATCCTCACCACCCTCAAGATCGAAGGCAGCAGCGGCAAGGCCCTGCGCCAGTGCATCGCTGCCGTGCGCCGCGGTGGCGTGGTCAGCGTAGCCGGGGTGTATGCCGGATTTATCCATGGCTTCATGTTCGGCGATGCCTTCGACAAGGGCCTGACCTTCAAGATGGGCCAGACCCATGTGCAGCGCTTTTTACCCGAGCTGCTGGAGCATATCGAACTGGGGCACCTGAACCCCGAGGCGATCGTCACCCATCGGCTGTCCCTGGAACAGGCCGCGCGGGGCTATGAACTGTTTGATAAAGCCGAGGAAGAGTGCCGCAAGGTGATCCTGCTGCCGGGGATCAGTGATCGGCCGCTGACCGAGCCGCTGGAAGAGGAACTGACCCCTGAGTTGCGCGTGCAGGGCGTGCCTGGCTACTAAAAAATGTGGGAGGGGGCTTGCTCCCGATAGCAGTGTGTCAGCCCATACATCGGTTGACTGACACGCCGCCATCGGGAGCAAGCCCCCTCCCACATTTACAGTGTCAGGCCATGGCTTGGGGCTGAATGCGCAACTCGCCGTCCACATCCTTGACCAGCCCGCTGGCCACGAATAACGGCGCCAGGCGCTTGTGCAACTGCGGCTCGACAAACTCCTTCACCATCTCCAGCACCAGCACGCCACTGAGCGGCAGCTCGACCTTGGTGTACGACAGCCACGCCTTCTTCAACGCCATCAACACATCACTGCCCGCTGTCGAAGCAAAGCGACGGTGCATCGGCTTACCGTCGAAGGTGAACGTGTGCTGGAACTCATAGCCGCTTTCATCACCACCGCTGGCAGCGCAACGTACGCAGGTGCACGGGCCATCACCAAAGGCGCTGCGCAGGTAAGCGTTGAAGTCCACCACGGGCTTGAGTGACAGGCGCTTATCGACCTCAAACAGGTCCCCGGTCATTTTTTCGTCAGTGTTCAACGTCCATTTCCTCGCAGGTCAGTAGCGGTATTTCAAGCGCGGCACAATACCAGCCGAGCGCGGGTTTGTGGGTTATTTGCATGACAATAGATCCCGATATTCTGTTCGGGCCCTATGGCGCGCAGGCGGCCAACCCCCATTCTAGACATGAAATGCCGTCAAAAATGTGGGAGGGGGCTTGCCCCCGATGGCGGTGTGTCAGCCACAGTTGTGTGTGCTCATACTCCCTCATCGGGGGCAAGCCCCCTCCCACATTTTGATCTTCACAGCACCAAAGGATCAGCGGAAAAACTCACCAGGTGTCGTCTCAAACTGCTGACGAAATGCATTGATAAATGCCGACGTCGATTCATACCCACATCCCAACGCCACATCCGTGACCCGCTCACCTCGTTCCAGGGCGGGCAGGGCGCTCAGCAGTCGCAGGCGCTGGCGCCAGGCGCGGAACGTCAGCCCGGTGTCACTCAAGAACACGCGGCTGAGGGTCTTTTCGCTGACCCCCAGCTTGGCGCTCCAATCCCCCAGTGTGCTCTGCTGCTCCGGTCGCTGGCTCAGGCTGCGATAGATCTGCCGCAACCGCGGGTCATGGGGCAACGGCAACATCAGGTCCACCTGGGGCGCGGCGGCGAGTTGGTCGAGCAGCACCTGGGCCAGGCGTCCATCGGGCCCGTCCTGGGCATATTCCACCGGCACTTCGCTGAAACTGCGGATCAACTCGCGTAGCAGGCTGCTCACCTCCAGCACCTGGCAACGCTCGGCCGCCCAGGCCGTGACGCTGCAATCGAGGTACAAACTGCGCATTTCCGTATGGGGCGAACTGAACACCCGATGGGGCATGCCCGCCGGGATCCACACTGCACGTTGCGGCGGCGCGACGAAGCGGCCAACGCTGGTCTGGATCTCCAGCACCCCGGAAATCGCATAGGACAACTGCACCCACGGGTGACTGTGCCGTCGTGTCAGCGCCCGATTGGGCAAGGATTCAGTACGCCCATACACCGGCCGGGGCAGGCTGGAAAGCCCGGGCACACTGCGTCGCACGGCTTTTTCATGTCCTTTAGGCGGCATTTACTGGCTCATTGGCGTTAGTCGGTAACAGGCGGTTACGTTAGAGTCGCCACGACGCTCTTGGCAACCCCTGGAAGACTTGCTTATGACCCGCCCGCGCTTTCTACCCGATAACTTCACCCTGACCCTGATTGCCACGGTGATCCTTGCTTCCTTGCTACCGGCCAGCGGCCAGACCGCCGTGGCCTTCGGCTGGGTCACCAACCTGGCCATCGCGCTGCTGTTTTTCCTGCACGGCGCCAAGCTGTCACGCCAGGCCATCGTTGCCGGTGCCGGTCACTGGCGCTTGCACCTGCTGGTGTTCAGCCTGACCTTCGTGCTGTTCCCGTTGCTGGGCCTGGCGCTCAAGCCGGTGTTATCGCCGCTGGTTGGCAAAGATTTGTACATGGGCATGCTCTACCTCTGCGCGTTGCCGGCTACTGTGCAGTCGGCGATTGCCTTTACGTCACTGGCTCGCGGCAATATCCCGGCGGCGATTTGCAGCGCGGCGGCTTCGAGCCTGTTCGGAATTTTCCTGACGCCGTTGTTGGTGGCGCTGCTGCTCAATGTGCAGGGGGACGGCGGCTCCACGGTCGACGCGATCTTGAAGATCAGCGTGCAGTTGCTGCTGCCATTCATCGCCGGGCAAATCGCCCGCCGCTGGATCGGCGACTGGGTCGGTCGCAATAAAGCCTGGCTGAAATTCGTCGACCAGGGCTCGATCCTGTTGGTGGTATACGGCGCGTTCAGCGAAGCGGTCACCGAAGGTATCTGGCACCAGATCCCATTGTGGCAACTGGGCGGTCTGGTGGTGGCCTGCTGCGTATTGCTCGCGCTGGTGCTGGTGGCATCCACGTTGCTGAGCAAGGCGTTTGGCTTTAACCAGGAAGACCGCATCACCATCCTGTTCTGCGGCTCGAAGAAAAGCCTGGCCACCGGTGTGCCCATGGCCCAGGTGCTGTTCGCCGGGGCGAGCATGGGCGTGTTGATTTTGCCGTTGATGCTGTTCCACCAGATCCAGTTGATGGTGTGCGCGGCGCTGGCCCAGCGCTATGCCCAGCGCCCGGAGAGCATTCCTGAGTTGATGGGGCAGGTGGATCCGTGATTCACCTCTCATTCTCGGGTAAATAAGCTCAAGTTAACCGCCGCGCCGACGACTAACTTCTTACTAGCCCAAGAAGGAGTGTCGGCATGAACGTTGGTCGTTTTTCGGTAATGGCGAGCCTCCTTTGCCTATGGGCAAGCACATGCGGCGCGGCGCAGATAGTGGGGCAGGGCACTCTCAGGTTCACCGGCGCCATCGTCGAGTCGGGGTGTGCGACAAATGCGCGCAGCGGTGCCGTGATGGAACTGCGCGGCTGTGCCAGAGTGAGTCGCGGCAGCCGCTTCGAGGTGCGCAATGTAGCGCCGGTTGCCAGCGTCAATGCCGCCCATGTACGGCTGGTGGCGGACAGTGGCGAGGGGCGCTATTACGACCAGCGCTATCTGCTGGTGGACAATGCCGGTAAGCCCATCGAGTCGGGCAACTACGTGATTACCATGACCTCGCCATAGCTCCCGGGGCGACGATCCGCCTCAACAGCCGCCCGAGAAACCTATAGAATGCTCGGCGGCGGCGCTTGTCCTGGGCGGCGCCTGACCATCGCCAGAGTACCGCGCCCGTCAATGAGCCTTTCAGCCGCAACCCCCCAAGCCAATTGGCAACCGGTCATCGCCCTGGCGCTGGCCGCGTTTGTGTTCAATACCACCGAATTCGTACCTGTCGGGTTGCTCAGCGCCATCGGCGCCAGCTTTGACATGCCCGTGGCCAGCGTCGGCCTGATGCTCACCATCTACGCGTGGATCGTGTCGCTGACCTCGCTGCCGGTGATGCTGCTGACCCGCAACGTCGAACGGCGCAAATTGCTGATCGTGCTGTTCGGCCTGTTTATCGCCAGCCATATCCTTTCCAGCGTGGCTACCAGTTTTGGCCTGCTGATGGTCAGTCGCATCGGCATTGCCTTGGCCCACGCGCTGTTCTGGTCGATCACCGCTTCGCTGGCGGTGCGCTTGGCGCCGCAGGGCAAGCAGGTGCAGGCCCTTGGCTTGCTGGCCACCGGCACGTCCCTGGCGATGGTGCTCGGCATTCCCTTGGGCCGCCTGCTCGGCGAGGCCATGGGGTGGCGCACCACCTTCCTGGTGATCGCAGCGTTCGCAGCCGCCTTGGTGTTCTGGCTGGCGCGCACCTTGCCGCTGCTGCCCAGCCAGAACTCCGGTTCCCTGCGTAGCCTGCCACTGCTGTTCAAGCGTCCGGCACTGGTGGCGCTCTACGTGCTGACCGCGATGACGGTCACCGCGCAATTCACCGCCTACAGCTATATCGAACCTTTCGTCGAAGGCGTCGCCGGGCTAAGCGGCAGTGCGGTGACATTGATCCTGTTGGTGTTCGGTGGGGCCGGCATTATCGGTTCGTTGTTGTTCAGCCTGGTGCATCGCTTCAACCCCCATGTCTTCGTGATCAGCACGGTGTTCCTGCTTGCCGTGTGCCTGGCCTTGATGCTGCCGTTGAGCGGCGCCGAGTCTTACCTGGTGGTGCTGAGCATTTTCTGGGGCATGGCGATCATGGGCTTTGGCCTGGCCATGCAATCCAAGGTGCTGGTACTGGCACCGGACGCCACCGACGTGGCCATGGCGATGTTCTCCGGTATCTACAACATCGGCATCGGCGGTGGCGCGCTGATGGGCAGCTGGGTCGGCAGCCACTTCGGATTCGCTTGGATCGGCGCGGCGGGCGGGTTGCTGGCGGCGCTGGCGCTGGTGGGGTATTGCCTGGCGATTCGGCGCTTTGGGCAGGGTGTAGAGAAGTAAGGACGGTGCCTATCTAATAGTCGCAGGAGATTTATCAATAGATCAAATCCCCTGCGACGGATTTGGAATATCAACCCATTTCGCTCGGTGCATCAAAATTGAGCTTGGCCGCTCTTAATTATCTCCTTGACTCTATCTACACTATAGTAAGTCAGTGTACTGGTTTCGCCATTTTTTTGGTAAGTGTAAGCCTTGACTTGACCAACCAGGTTATCACCTTCCCAATGCCCTCCTGTCAGGCCTTCATGTATCTCATAGCCTTTGTAATTTTCTACCAGTGCCATATCAGTCTTCCTTATATAAAACTTGGTTGAAGAAAAACGCATTCAATCTGAGTCATCAACACGTGTTTAAGTATTGAGGCAACTTAAAGATAGATAAGGGCAGCGTGGGTTTGCACTGTCAAAATTGACAGTTATTTAGATCTTTTAATTATATAGGCATATTGATTTAGCGTTATGCAGGGGTGAGTGATCAAGCAAGGTTGACGATCTGGAGCCATCTCTTAGCGGACAAATTGCCTCATGCCACCGCAATCAATGGATCCGCCGCCGCCAGCGCCACTGCCCGATCCGCCGCCGGTGGGTAGATCCACACACTGTTGATCTGCTGCTTGAGTGCCTTGGCCTCCTGGCCCACCAGTTTCAGCTGGCGGTCCCAGCCTTCGGTGTACACCGCGCCCCAGGCGCCGAGGTCGAGGCAGGTCACGTATTTGGGTTGGCTGTAGGCCCTCAGCGCAACGCCGATCAGGTCGGCGGCGACGTTGTTGCCGGCGTAGCGGCCCAGGGCGATGGCGTGTTGGCAGGACATGGCGGCGAAGTTACCCAGCTCATCGGTGGCGGCATAGGCCACGTCACCGGCGGCCCCTTGCACAAAGGCCACGCCCACGGCATCGAACAGCGGGCCCAAGGGCGCCAGCATGCTGTGCACCTCGGGCTCGTAGAACCGCGGGCGGACCCGCAGTTCCGCTTGCGGGGCGAGCAGGCTGATGTGCACATCGTTGCGGTCATGTTTGTCCAGCAGCCTGTCGGACCTGACCCGTGAACAACAACGCAGGGATGTGATGGAGATTATGGCGGTGCTCTCCAGGAAAAGGGGCAGGGCTCCTTTTGTACCACTTCCCGTCGGCCTTGTTTACCTTAGGGTTGCCAGGTCTGTACTGCCTTGGCATCCACCGCTTTGGGTAACAGCCCCGCCTTGAAGAACGCATCGGCAATCTTCTGCTGCTCCCCCAGTTGCTCGAGTGTCACCGGCTGCACCTGGTAGCTGCGGTGCGCATTGGCAGCTTCCACCGTCGCTGCATCCAGGTTGCCCCATAACGGCCCGAGCACTTTTGCCGCGTCCTGCGGATGGGCCTTCACCCATTGACCGGCTTGTTCCAACTGCGCGTATACCACCTTCAACACCTCGGGATGAGCCCGGGCGTAAGGCGTGCCGGTCAGGTAATAACGCTTGTAGCTCGCCAACCCGGCGCCGTCCGCCAGGGTGCGTGTGGGCAGTTGCCGCTGCACGCTGGTGAGGAAAGGCTCCCAGGTGACCCATGCATCCACCTTGTTGTTTTCAAAGGCGGCGCGGCCGTCAGCGGGGGACAGATAGGCTGGCTGGATATCGGCAAACGCCAGGCCGGCTTTGTTCAACGCGGCGATCAATAAATAGTGAGTGCCGGCGGCTTTGGTCACGGCGATTTTCTTGCCTTTGAGGTCCGCCAACTGCTGGATCGACGAGTCCTTGCGTACAACGATGGCCTGGGCCGCGGGCGAGGGCGCTTCCTGGGCGAAGTAGGTGAGCTGAGCCTGGGCAGCCTGGGCGAAGATCGGCACGGTATCGGCCACATCGGCGCTGATATCCACGTTGCCGACGTTCAGCGCTTCGAGCAAGGGCAGGCCGCTGGGGAACTCATGCCAACTGACGTCGATGTGGTCGGCCTTGAGGGCTTTTTCCAGGGTGCCCTGGGTTTTCAGCAAGGTGATCAGGGTCGAGGATTTCTGGTAGCCGATGCGCAGGGTTTCCTGAGCCTGGGCACTTACAGCGACAGCAAAAGCCAGCAATCCTAATACAGCGGCGAGAGGGCGGCGTAGGGTCATGAGGCGCTCGATTTCTCAACAAAATGAACCGAAGCATAAGGTTCTGAAAACCATTCGATAAATACTCTTTCGATCTGAGCTTAAGGCGCTTTTTTCGGCTTTTGCTGAATCTGGCATATCCATAGAGTTATATGTTTCTATCATAATATCTGGCCATTAATATAATAAAAGCACAATCAATCTGCGTATAAACAAGGATATCGTGCATGGCTGCCTTCGACCCTTTAACCCGTCGCCGTCTGCTCGGCATGGCTGGCCTGACCCTGGCCAGCCTGACGCTGCCGCGCCTGGTCTTTGCTGGCGGCGCACACGCCAGCCACAACACCCCTCAGGAACCCGCCGGCACCGGTGAGTTCATCCTCCTCGACGCACCGCGCAAGTTGAAATTGGCAGTCAATCTCAACGCGGTGTGCCTGGCGCCGGTGGTGATCGCCCACGGCCAGGGCTTCTTCACTCAGCACAACCTGGACGTGGAACTGGTCAACTTCGGTAACTCCACCGAGGTATTGCTCGAAGCCATCGCCACCGGCAAGGCCGACGCTGGGGTGGGCATGGCGCTGCGTTGGCTCAAGGCTCTGGAACAGGGCTTCGACGTGAAGCTCACCGCCGGCACCCACGGTGGTTGCCTGCGCTTGCTCAGTGCGGCAAGTGGCGGCGTGAGCAAGCTGGAAGACCTCAAGGGCAAGGCCATTGGCGTCACCGACATGGCCAGCCCGGATCGCAATTTCTTTTCGATCCTACTGAAAAAGCATGGGGTCGATCCGGTGCGCGATGTGGAATGGCGCCTGTACCCGGCCGACTTGTTGGGCACCGCCTTGGAGCGTGGCGAAGTGCAGGCGGTCAGCGGCAGTGATCCGTTCATGTACCGCCTGATCAAGTCCGGCGTGGCACGCGAGCTGTCCACCAACCTGGTGGAGGAATACGCCAACCTCAGTTGCTGCGTGGTCGGCGTCACCGGCAAGTTGGTGCGCGAGGACAAGCGCGTGGTCGCGGCCCTGACCCAGGCGATCCTCGAAGCCCATGATTATTCCGTGCAACACCCAGAAGCCGTGGCCAAAGGCTTCCAGGCTTTTGCACTGAACACCTCTACCGAAGAAGTGCAGGCGATTCTCCACGATCACACCCACGGCCACCACGCGGTGGGCGCAGCGCTGACTGAGGAAATCACCACCTATGTGACCGACCTGAAAACCGTGGAGGTGATCAGCAAAGGCACCGACCCGGTGGAATTCGCCAAGGAGATCACCGCCGATGTCTTCAGTTGACGCCAGCACCCTCAACCCACCCCTGGCCTTCAAGCTCGGCTGGCAGGGCGCAGCCGTAGTAGCAGCCTGGCTGGCCGTCGCGCTGCTGATCAGCTATTGGCCCAACGCGACACGCCACTGGCCGATGACCCAAGGCTTGGCCAATTTCTGCGTGGGCGTGGCCGTGGTGTTCAGTACGTTGAGCCTGTTGGGGCGCACGCTGTCGACACTGGCGCTGCGCCTGCGCAATGCCACGCCCTGGCTGATTGCGTTGCCGCTGCTGCTGGGTCTTTGGGAACTGCTCACGGCCAAGCTTGCGCTGTTACCGGTGCCGTTCTTCGCACCGCCCCAGGCCCTGCTGGCGGTGTATATCGAAGACTACCCGCGCTTGGCCGACAGCCTGCTGCACTCGGCATTGCTGCTGTGCTCGGGCGTGGCCCTTGGCGCGGCGACGGGGTTTATCGCCGGCGTGGCCATCGGTTGGTCCACGCGCATCGGCTATTGGCTGCACCCGGTGCTGCGCATCCTCGGCCCGGTGCCTTCCACGGCGCTGTTGCCACTGTGTTTTTTCCTGTTTCCCAGCAGTTGGAGCGCCAGCGTGTTTCTAATCGCCTTGGCTACCTGGTTTCCGGTCACGGTGCTGACCTGGTCGGGGGTGGCTAGTGTCGATAAAGCTTATTACGACGTGGCCCGCACCCTCGGCGCCAAGCCCGGTTTCCTGATCTTCAAAGTGGCGATTCCGGCGGCGATGCCCCATGTGTTTGTCGGCCTGTTCATGGGCTTGGGCGCCTCATTCTCAACCTTGGTGGTGGCGGAAATGATGGGGGTCAAGTCCGGCATCGGCTTTTACCTGCAATGGGCCCAGGGCTGGGCGGCCTACGCGAATATGTACGCGGCATTGTTGATCATGGCCCTGGCCTGTTCGGGGTTGATCACCGGGCTGTTCCTGGTGCGTGACCGGTTGCTTGCCTGGCAGAAAGGAACGATGAAATGGTAGCCCTCGCACCAACAGCAGCGGCATCGACAGGGTTGGCGCTGAGCATTGAAAACCTCAGCCACGGCTTTGCCTTGGACGGCCAGCATTTGCCGGTGCTGGAACGGGTCTCGTTGGACGTGGCAGCGGGAGAATTCGTCGCGTTGCTGGGCCCGTCCGGGTGTGGAAAATCCACCTTGCTGCGCCTGGTGGCCGGGCTTGAGCCGGCGGACAGCGGCAGGTTGCTGGCCGACGGGCAGCCCATCACCGGCCCCGACCCCAGCCGCGTGGTGGTGTTCCAGGACCCCACGCTCTACCCGTGGCGACGGGTGTGGGACAACGTCGCGGTGGGCCTGGAGGCCCAGGGCTTGCTCAAGAGCCATGCGGCGAAGGTCGACCAGGCCCTGGAGAAAGTCGGCCTCAGCCAGTTTGCCCGGGCTTACCCGCGACAACTCTCCGGCGGCATGGCGCAACGGGTGGCCCTGGCCCGCGCACTGGTCAATGAGCCGCGGCTGCTGATTCTTGATGAGCCACTGGGCAAGCTGGACTCCCTGACGCGAATCACCATGCAAAAGGAGTTGATTGGGCTGTGGCAGCGCCAGGGGTATACGGCGTTGCTGGTGACCCATGATGTGGAAGAGGCGCTGCTGTTGGCCAACCGGGTGGTTGTGTTCAGCGATCGGCCAGCCAAGGTTCAGGCGCAGTTGACGATTGAGCGGCCGTATCCCAGGCATCGGGATGATCCTTATCTGGTGGATTTGCGGCGCAGCATTTTGGGGTTGTTGGGGTTGGGGGGCGATTGGTAGCCGGTCAGCCCTGGACACAAAATGCGGGAGGGAGCAAGCCCCCTCCCACAGGGGTTATGGGGTGTTGGTAGGTTTGGGTTGCAGGCAATCGAGTGCGCGGTCGGCGAGGGTGCGGGCCATTTCGATCAAGTGAGCGGTGGAGCAAGCCAGGTCGCGTTGGGTGCCTTTGAGGCCCTCGGCGGTTTCGGTTGCTGTGGTTGCGGCGCAACGTAGCAGCGAGGAAATGCTGGTGATGGCATCTTCGAAGCTCAGGTCTTCGTGGGCAACAAAAACGGCATAGGGTGGATCGGGGACGACTTTGCTCATGGATATAGCTCCTACTCAGTTGGGGCGCCATCCGGTGCCGTTTCCACACGGCAGATTGGGTGGCAGCCATACGCGGGGTGGAAACCGGGGAGTAGGACCCAGTCAGACCGAAGTCTGCCCGCGCACAGCCGCCATTGAGCGTTTGCATACGATCATGACGCCTACTCATTCCCAGGTTTCCACACCCGATCGCTGATATGCAGCGACGAAGCGAAGGCTAGCCAGTGGATTGAGCAGGCGCAAGGCCGAAGGATTGTCTAGGAAACGTCCTGCAAATTAAAGGGATATGGATTGCTGGCCTTTAACAATGCATGTCGAGCAGGCGACACAGGCCAAATGTGGGATTAAAAGCTTGTGCTGTCGTCTGTGGCATACATCCACCGCAACAACGAATGCCGTCCGCTGATGCCCAGCTTGATCGCTGCGCGCTTGAGGTAGCTTTCGATGGTGTTGACCTTCAACGCCATTTGCTCGGCCAGTTCCGGCGCGGTGCGGCCGGCCAGCAGGCCCACGCATACTTCCAGCTCACGCTTGGACAGGCTCAGCCCCGCCTGCACCAGGCGCTCCTGGATGCGTCGGCGCAGGGTGTCGATGCCCTGGTTGTGCGGCACTGGCGGCCCATTGTCCTGGCGGCACGGCTGGATCGCGGTGATGTGCTTTTCCACCATGGGCAGCAACAGCGTGGAGAAGTCCTGCAGCATGCTGCGCTCTTGCGCGGAAAAACTCTCGGATGGGTGTGAGCGGTACACCGACAGTACGTAGCGCACATCGTCCTTGCGCCGTGTGAGGTGCAGTTGTGCCGCAGGTTGCTCAGGCCCCAGGGCCGCCACCGAGTCGGTGTACACCGGGCTGATCTTGCGGCGGCTGTGGCCTTTGCTGCTGACCCGCAGCTGGGTGATATGGGTGGCATCCACTGCCAATTGGGTGAGGATAAGATCATGCAGCATGCGTGGAAAGTGGCGGCTGCCGGTGCTGGCGATGACCTTGCCTATATGGGGGAACAGGTGTGAGTTCATCAATTCGTCCATGAGTATCGAGCGCGGGCATCCAGCCATATAGCGACGGGGTTTAACAAGGTGAACAATATGAATAACCCGCAGTGATAATACTTCCCGCCGAGACCCATGCTAGTACAGGCTGGCGAAGGGAAGGGGATTCCAACCGAAAAAACAGATCAAATCCTATAGCGACGAGCGATAAGTTCGACCATCGCTTGTAGGAAAGAACAACGCCTGATGAGGCGTTATCTCAGGACGTGGGCTGCTGTTGCGGCAGGGCGCACGCTGGGGCGGCTGCACTTGGCCAGGGCCTGGTGCACGTCCGCCAGCAGGTCCGCGACATCCTCAAGCCCCACTGACAAACGCACCAAGCCTTCGCTGATACCGTGCTGCGCCCGTTCCTCGGGGGTGTAGGTGGAATGGGTCATGCTCGCCGGATGTTGGGCCAGTGACTCGGCGTCCCCCAGGCTCACCGCGCGGGTGAACAGGCGCAATGCGTTCATGAAGCGCCGGCCCGTCTCGATGCCGCCCTTGAGTTCAAAGGCAATCATGCCGCCGGGCAGCTTCATCTGTCGTTTCGCCAGCGCGTACTGCGGGAAAGACCGCAGCCCGGGGTAGGTTACCCATTGCACGGCCGGGTGCGCCTGCAAGGCTTCGGCCACTGCCTGGGCGCTGCTGCAATGGCGGTCCATGCGCAGGGCCAGGGTCTTGAGGCCGCGCATCAGCAACGACGCGTCCTGGGGCGACATCACGGCACCGGTCAGGTCCTTGAGCCCTTGCAGACGAATGCGCTGCGCCAGGGCATGACTGCTCACGGCAATGCCTGCGGTGATGTCGCCATGGCCGCTGAGGTATTTGGTGGCTGAGTGCACCACCACATCCGCGCCCAACTCCAGCGGACGTTGCAGGTATGGCGTGCAGTAGGTGTTATCGACCACCAGGGTGATATTCGGCTGGCGGTGGGCAAGCTCTGCCACGGCAGCAATGTCGATCAGGCGCAGGTTGGGGTTCGCCGGGGTCTCGCAATAGATCATGCGGGTCGCCGGGGACAGCGCCGCTTGCAGGGCGGCCAGGTCGGTCAAGTCGACGTGCCGCACCTGGACGCCGAACTCGCCGATGCCGTGGTGCAACAGCGCGAACGTACAGCCGTAGAGGGTCTGGCTGACGATGATCTCATCGCCCGGGCGCAGCAGGGTCCAGAACGTCGCAGCAATCGCGCCCATGCCGGAGCTGAACGCCACCGCGGCCTCGCCGTTTTCCAGGCTGGCCATGCGCGATTCCAGCAAGGCCAGGGTCGGGTTGGAAATGCGCGTGTAGAAGTGGCCGCTGGCTTCACCGGCAAAGCAGGCGGCGCCATACTCGGCGGTAGGAAAGGCGAAGGTGGCCGACAGGTAGATCGGCGGCACCAGGGCGCCGTGGTGGTCCTTGGGGTCATAGCCGTGATGAATTGCACGGGTAGAAAAGCCGGATGCGGGGTGTTTATTGTTCATGTCGGGCGCTCCTTATTTCCTACAATGCTATGCTCATAACCGCAGATGAACCTTGCAAAAAATGCAGGGAAAAGCCGCGTTTGTGGATCAAACACCGATAAAAACAAGGATTAGAGGCACGTCATGCCCATCAAGCTGGACCGTACTGATAAAGCGCTGTTAAACGCCTTGCAAGGCAACGCCCGCCTGACCGTGGCCGAACTGGCCGAGCGGGTAGCCTTGACCACTTCACCCTGCTGGCGGAGGGTGCGCGCCCTGGAAGACAGCGGGGTGATCAGTGGCTACCAGGCGATCCTCTCACCCAAGGCGCTGGGCTACGGCGTGACGGCCTTTGTCAGCATCATGATGGACAGCCACACCCAGGACATCGCCCGGGCGTTCGAGCAGCGGCTGTTGGAAATTCCGGAAATCGTGGCCTGCCATAACGTGTCGGGGCGCTATGACTTTTTGCTGGAAGTGGTGGCCAAGGACCTGGAGTCGTTTGGCGAGTTCGCCCGCGAGGTCTTGCAGACCTTGCCCTGCGTCAAGGAGATCTACTCGAGCTTTTCCTATAAGTCGGTGCGGCCGTTGCGGGTGATTCCGCTGCCGGGGTGAAAGGTTCATTGGGCGACGCTTACGTGCGGCAATTGCGCTGGGCAACTCCATGCAACAACAGCGCCTCAAACACCCGCTGCACCCGTGGCTCATCGCTATGGGCCACATTGAAGCGCATCGAGTCACGATGGGCCGGGTCGTAGCCAAACAGCGCGCCGGGCGCGAGCACCATGCTGCGTTTCAATGCCTCCTGGGCCAGCAGTTCACCGTTGACCCCCGGCGGCAGGCGCGCCCAGATGAACATCCCGCCTTCATAGGCCATCGGCAGTTCGCAGCCGCAACGCTTGAGCCATTGCTCGACGCGTCCGCCGGCCTCCATCAGGCGTTGCACCATGCGCTTGCGATGCTTGGCGTAGCTGCCTTCGCTGAGCATGCGGTAGACGATCTGCTCAAACAATTCCGAGGTCACGCCGCCGCTCATCAATTTCATATTGGTCAGGTTGGCGGCCAGTTGCGGCGCGGCCACCACGTAGCTGACTCGGGTGTTGGCGCTGAGGATCTTCGAGAACCCCGACAGGTAGGTGACCTGCTCCAGCCCGGCGACAGCGGCCAGGCGCGGTGGCGGGTTGGGGTGCAGGTCGCCGTAGAGGTCATCCTCGACGATATGGCAGTGGTACTGCTGGGTCAGTTGCAGCAGGCGAAACGCCTGGCTTGGGCTGAAGGAGTGGCCGGTGGGGTTATGCAGGACGCTGGTGGTCAGGTACAGGCTGGGGCGATGTTCGGCGAGCAGGTGTTCGAGGGCGGTGAAGTCGAAGCCGTCGGGGCGGCGCTCGATAGTGATGACCTTGACGCCGTGCAGCGCCAGGTTGGCGTGGAAGTTGAAATAGCACGGCGCATCAAGCAGCACGGTATCGCCCTGCCGGGCGAGCAGGCGCATGAGCATGTCCAGGCCCTGCACGGTATTGGGCGTCGTGATGATTTGCTCCACCGGCACTGACAAGCCCTCGCCATGCAGCTTCTGTTGCAACGCCTGACGCAACGGCAGCAACCCCGCCGGCGTGCCCAGCCCGGCGATGCGCAACGACGGCGCGCGCACCACGCTGCGCATGGCCTGGCGAATTGCCTCGCCATTGAGCCATTCCTCTGGCAGGTGCCCGCCACCGGGACGCAGCTCGCCACTGGCGGTGACCAAGGGGCGGCGCAATACGCTGAGCAGGTCCTGGGGCAACAGGTCGACCCAGGTCACCGACGCCGGGCGGGCGTTGTCCATGGCCACGAAATACCCACGACCCTGGCTGGAGGTGAGCAGGTGGCGCCCGCGCAGGCGGTCCAGCGCTTCGTTGAGGGTGAACTTGCTGACGCCCAGGACCTGGGTCAGTTCACGCACCGACGGCAACTTGCTACCCGGTGCCCATTCGCCGTTTTCGATGGCCTGGCTGAACGCCTCGACGATCTGTTGCACCTTGGGGGTGCCATCCACAAAGGCGATAGCCGATACAAACATGAACATTCCTTGTCTTTGCTGGTGCTTTTACCGGTGAAGTTAGGCCGGATTAGGCATCACTTTACCTGCCTTGTGCAATGCCAGTCCCCTAGACTGCGCGGCATCTCGCCAGGAGTTGGCGAAGTTTCCTACAAGCGGGCAATGGATTCTGCATTCTCATGAAGACTTATATGTGTGTTCCCTGCGGTTTTATGTACGTAGAAGAATTGGGTATCCCGGAGGACGGGATACCCGCAGGCACCCCTTGGGAAGAGGTGCCTGAAGACTGGACATGCCCGGATTGGGGCGTGACCAAGGCCGACTTCATGGCTATTGAAATCTAACGCTCCATCCACGAAAGGAATCGCCCCATGGAAAGCAAACTGATCAACGCCACCGTGCCGTTCTGCACCGGTGTAGCCCACCAGAAATACCTGGGCGCCGAGAAAGGCCTGGAAACCGCCATCGAAGGCAACTGCACCCATTGGTATATCGACGGCAGCCTGTTTGGCGAAATGGTCGACGACTGGACCGATGCACGCATCGAAAGTCTGCAGGCGCAAATCGCTGCCACCGGCATCAAGCCGATCTTCCATGGCAACTTCAAGGCGCCGCTGGCCAGTGACGTCGAGGCGTTCCGTGCAGCAGCCGTGGAATATGTGAAGAAAGAAATCGACATCGCCAGCCGCCTGGGCGCGCCACTGATCATTCATGGCGGTTGCATCGTCGAACCGAAAATGGTGCTGATGGCCAAGAAGGTCGCCCTGGAGCATTACCTCAAGTCGGTGCAGGAACTGGCGATTTACGCCGAGGCCAAGGGCACGGATATCTACCTGGAAAACCTGTCCAACTACGTCAACTACCGGCCGTTCCACTACATCTTCACCCATGAAGCGGAATACGCCTTTGTGTTCGAACGCCTGCAAGCCCACAGCAATCTGTACTTTTTCCTCGATGCCGGCCACGCCAACATCGAGAACGGCCTGCCGGCGGAGGTGGTGCGCAAGTATCACCACCTGATCAAGGGCATTTCCTTCAGCAACAACAATGGCGTGCAGGATCAGCATTTCGGCATTCACGACGGCAACTGTGACTATGCCGACGTCATGCAGGCCATCGTCGAGACCAACTGGAAGGGCTTGGTGGCTTTCGAAACCCGTAACCAGACTGCCAAGGCAGCCCTGGCTGACCTGGCGGTGATGTACCGCGAATCCCTGACGACCGAAATCGCTGTCGCCTGACGGGCCCAGGGGTGGGCGCTTGCGGCGCTCGCCCCGTTGCTGTTTCTATCCACTCAAGGTCCCTGGCCATGACAAGTGCGTTAACCCTGTCTTCGTTTCTCTACTTCCTGCTGTTTTGCGCCACCATGACCTTCAGCCCCGGCCCCATGACGCTGCTGTTGCTGAGCCTGGGCTTGAAGGACGGCCTGCGCAGTTCGATCCCGGCGCAGATCGGCGCCAGCGTGTCGTACCTGATTTCCATCCTGATCTTTGCCGTCGGCTTCTCGGAGTTGATCAAGGGCAACCTCGCCATCACCCAGACCATCCAGTTTGTCGGCGTGGCCTACATCCTGTACCTGGCCTACAAGCAGTGGACCAGCAGCGGTGTGGCGATCAACAACGCCGGCGCCGTGGAGGGTTCGCGCAGCCTGTTCGGCAAAGGGCTATTGACCGGGTTTTCCAACCCCAAGACCATCATCATGTTCAGTGCGGTGTTCCCGCAGTTCGCCGGGTCGGGGGAGCACAGTTCAGCGGCGGATATCGCCATCCTCGGCCTGACGTTCCTGCTGCTGCAATTTGCCAGCGGCTGCCTGTATTGCTATTTCGGCCAGCGTATCAAGCACGTGTTGGAAAACCCCAAGCGGCGGGTGTTGTTGCAGCGCATCACCGCAGTGTTGCTGTTGGGTGTTGCGTTGATGCTGGCGCGTGGGTTTTCACACTGACGTCAGCTTCTAAGCGGTAGTGGCGATTTGCCGCTGCCCTGATAGACTCGAGACACTCACCCAGGATCGCACCCCATCATGCCATCCGTCGGAGGAAATGGACTTCCGCTCGCTTCGCGCTTGTACAAATCACGCGTCCTGGGGCTCACGCTCGGCTTTATCTGCGTCGCGTTTGGCATGTATCCGCTGAGTCCCTCTGTATGGGTGTGGGTTTGGATGCTGATCAACGCGTTTGTGTGGCCGCATGTGGCTCTTCAAATTTCGTTGCGTGCGGCCCACACGTTGCGCAGTGAACGCCGCAGCCTGTTGTTCGACTCCTTCTGCGGTGGCTTCTGGGTCGGCGCGATGCACTTCAACCCGCTGCCCAGCGTCACCACCTTGTCGATGATGAGCATGAACAACGTCGCCATCGGCGGCCCGCGCTTCATGCTCGCCGGCTGGCTGGCACAGGCGCTGGGGCTGGGCACGGCGCTGATGATATTCGCCCCGGCGTTCATCACCGTGACCACCCAGGCCCAGGTGTATGCCTGCCTGCCGATCCTGATGCTGTATCCGATGGCCTTGGGCTGGATATGCTACCGCCAGGCGGTAACCCTGGCCCGCCACAAGCGCGAATTGCTGGCCCTGAGCCGCACCGACAGCCTCTCCGGCCTGCTCAACCACGGGGCCTGGAAAGACCACCTGGACATCGAATTCCAACGCTGCCGCCGAGGCCCGGCTGGTGCAGCCATCGCCTTGATCGACATCGACCACTTCAAGACCATCAACGACACCTACGGCCATGTGACCGGCGATATCGTGCTGCGCCAGTTGAGCAAGGTGTTGCGCCAGAACCTGCGCACCACCGACCTGGCCGGACGTTACGGTGGCGATGAGTTCTGTGTGATCCTGCCGGACATGCCGCTCAACCGTGCCACTGAGGTCATGGAGGC
Organism: Pseudomonas sp. FBCC-B545; assembly: GCF_059134095.1. Taxonomy (NCBI): domain Bacteria; kingdom Pseudomonadati; phylum Pseudomonadota; class Gammaproteobacteria; order Pseudomonadales; family Pseudomonadaceae; genus Pseudomonas; species Pseudomonas sp. FBCC-B545. The sequence goes on from NZ_CP101441.1 coordinate 2,601,576, forward strand.
GCTGCGCGATCGCTTCAATGCCTTGGCCTACGCTCAGGATCCTGCGCTGCGCGTCAGCTTGAGCATCGGCCTGGCGCTGTATCAGCCGGCCCATGCCGACGCCATCAGTTGGCTCAACGATGCCGACCAAGCGTTGTACGAAGCCAAGAGCAGCGGGCGCAACCGCGTCAGCGCAGTGCTGGGGAGTTGGTTGCGTTCGGTCTAGTGGGGTAGGGTATTGGCGCACTTTCCAACAAAAAACAAGGATCGGCCCATGCTCTTCACCTTCCCCCGTACCCTCCTGGCCGCCACCCTGGCCTTGTCCTTCGTCCTGCCGGCCTACAGCGCCGAGCCCCACAAACAGATCCAGGCTGATGCCGAACAGTACAAGGCCGAGGCCTTGAAACTGTTGGAACGCCTGGTGAACATCGATTCAGGTTCAGGCTACGAGCCGGGCCTGACGCAAGTGCGCGACATCGCCGTGGACGAGTTGAAACAGTTGGGGTTCAGTATCGAACTGGTGCCGGATAAAGCCGCCAACAACAGCCATGTGGTCGCCACGCTCAAAGGCACAGGCAAGGCCAAAATCCTGCTGATGGCCCACATGGACACCGTGTTCAAGGAAGGCTCGGCCGCCGAACGCCCGTTCCACATCAAGGACGGCCGCGCTTATGGCCCCGGCGTAATGGATGACAAGGGCGGCATCGTCGCCGGCATCTACGCGCTCAAAGTCCTGAAAAACCAGGGCTTCAAGGACTACGCGCAAATCACCTTCCTGCTCGACGCCAGCGAAGAAACCGGCTCCGAAGCCGCCTCCGAACTGATCCGCAACACTGCCAAGGGCCACGACGTGACCCTCAACCTCGAACCCGGCCGCCCAGCCGACGGCCTGGTGGTGTGGCGCAAAGGCAGCGCCACCGCCGTGGTCGAAGTCAAAGGCAAGGCCGCCCACGCCGGCGTCGCCCCGGAACTGGGACGCAACGCCGCCATGGAAGCCGCGCACCAGATCCTGCAACTGGGCAAGCTGGGCGATGAAGACAAGAAAACCACCATCAACTTCACCGTGCTCAAGGCCGGCGACCGCACCAACGTCATCCCCGACCAGGCCACCGCCAAGGCCGACGTCCGCGCCGCCTTGCCGGAAGAATTTGACCGGATCGAAAAGGACCTGGCTCGGGTTTCAGCCAACAAGTTGATCCCCGACACCGACGTGAAGACCAGCCTGCAACGCGGCCTGCCACCGATGCCGCAGACGGCTGAGTCGGATAAATTGGTGGCGATTGCCCAGGGCATTTATGCCGAGCTGGGACGTAAGTTGACCATTGAAGGCAGCGGTGGGGCGGCGGACGCGAGTTTGTCGGCCGGGGTAGGTACGCCGACGTTGGATGGGTTTGGGATAGTGGGCGGGAATATTCACACGCCGGAGGAATATGCCGAGGTGGAGAGTGTGGTGCCGCGGGTGTATTTGTTGAGCCGGATGATTATGGAACTGGCCAAGCGCTGATCAGATCCGGGATCACAGGACGAAGTAGATTCAAATGTGCGGGGCTTGCAACAGTGGCGATATCTCAGCCGCCGAATATTACCTGATGCGCCTCAGTCCAAATGTGGGAGGGGGCTTGCCCCCGATGGCGGTGGGTCAGCTTGCACATGCATTGACTGAACCCCTGCTATCGGGGGCAAACCCCCTCCCACATTGGATACTCAGCGCATCCAAAACTGAGGGCACCATAGTGAGTGGACTTCGAAGCTGGCTTTGGGTCATCTTTCCATCACTTACTGGTTAGCAGAAGGTACGTCTGACCTGCTCTCGACAATGTCAAGGTTGTATCTGCTGAGGCAGTCCAATAATGTTTTCATGAACTGCCGTTTGTCGATTATTTCATCATCAAAGTAAGTATCAAACAGATAAAATACTGATTCAAAGCTTTCCCCAGTGCTAAGAAAATGCTGAAGTGTGTTGATGTACCATTCTCTTTCGTCCTGCCTATATTTCATGAATTCAGGTTTGGTTAGCTCATCGAATAGCCATGTAAGCTCCTCGTGATGATTCACGTTTATGGAGGTAATGAGCTCTTCTCTGTCTACATCCCTGGTATTTTCGATGCAGTAAGTGAAAAGCAGGCCTTGGAGTATCGAGAGGTTTGGCTTGAGTTTCATTCGAGATCCTTAAAACTATGAAGAAAATACGTTGTTTAGCTTCGTGTAACTGTAATGTCGTTTTGCACTATATCGGTCCACGCATTGGTTCGGTCTTCTGGACAGGGGCCGCTTTGCAGCCCGTGCGGGAAATTCGCTTGCCACAAGGGGCCAATATGGCGCTGGAGAGCTTTTTTTTAAAAATTTAAATTTGATTCGTTATGGTAATTTTTCAAACAGCTTAAAAGAATTTGCATAAATTTTTTCTGATCGGTTACGGGTGCACTAAAGTAGGTTGACATGGTTTTAAAAACGGCATCGAAATTGTCGTTTATAGCTAGGAAGTGTGATATTGAATCAATGAACCACTCTTGCTCGGTTCTTGTGTAAAACAGGAATTCTGGTTTTGTCAGTTCGTCAAAAAGCTTTACGAGTTCTTCGTCGTTGTTTATGTTTCTTGATGAAATAATTTTCTCTCGTTCTAAGTCGTCCGTATTTTCAATGTCGTAAGTGAACAGGAGTCCACGGATTATTGACATGCTGGGTAGTTTTGTTTTCATATTGTTTTCTCGCGGCAGCCTCCGTTGTGTAGTTTTGTAAGCAGCGTAATAGCACGCTCATGAATTGCCTATGGTCAATTATCTCGTCATCGAAATAGGTGTCGAGAAGATAAAAAACAGAACTAAAATTTTCATCAGTATTTAGATAGTGTTGAAGTGTTTCAATATGCCATTGTTGAATTTCAAGTTTGTATGATAGGAATTCTGGCTTGGTTAGTTTTTCAAAAAGCTCAGCGAGTTCTGTTTCGTTGTTGACATTTTTTGAAGCGATGAAGCGCTCTCTTTCAGGGTCGTCGTAGTTTTCAATGCTATAGGTGAATAGTAGGCTTTTGAGTATTGATAGTTCTGGTGTGAGCTTCATGTTTAGAATTCCGTGTACGCAGTAATCGGATGGCGCTGATCAGATCGCCGGATTGCAGAGCGAAGCAGATTTAAATGTGGGAGGGGGCTTGCTCCCGATGGCGGTGGGTCAGTATTGCACATGCATTGACTGAACCACTGCTATCGGGAGCAAGCCCCCTCCCACATTGGATATTCGGTGTATTCAATACTGGGGGTCACCATGTGGAAGGGTCTTCGAGGCTGGCTTTTTGGAGATCTTCTTTCCAGACAGCTTGAGCGAGAATATAAATGTCCATTAAGAAACCCCTCGGGTCATCTAGCGCATACCACTCAGCTCTCGGCCACGATCCAGTTTCATTCTCGTCTATCTCGAATAACTTATCGAAGTTGTACTTTTCGTCCTTCAATTTGTTTTTTAAGCTTTCAATTAAAGCGTGTTTGTGTCTGTATGATAGATATTTCAAGTTCAAAGCATAATTTATTATAAGCTTTTTTCTATCGGATTTTTTATTTGGATCATATTGCGCGAGCTCCATGCCGAGCCCTTGCTCACGGTCATAAATATCAAAAGTCCCGATAAACCACATAAGGCTTGGATCAAACGGTTCGTTTAAGAATGGATCTTTCAGCATTATTTTTTCTCGGCAGGAAACGCGGTAAATGGTCGAGAGGTGTTCTTTCTATCAAACTTTATCTCAAACCAGTTCATGTTTTCGTTTAGGTGTGGGTTTTCAGGATTTCTGTTGTTCGGCCTGTATCCTCGACCTGCTCCCGGTAACTCCAATTTTAGTGTGGGATTTTTATTGTGATCTTGGCCATTGAATGGGTCGAGTCCGAGAGATTTGCGTGTCAACGCCTTATTCAAGGCATTCAACTGCATTTTCCAGCTATGAAACTGAGAGCTTAAATTGCCTCTTCCACCCGGGTTGGGCAATCCGGTGATCGGATCTGTTCCGTCAATAGCCCTTTGCTTCAATGCGGCGTCAGTTATTTCAGGTCCGTGCTTAGTAACGGTATGCATGTCATAGGTTTCTTCAATTTCTAGTACGCGCCGTTTTGCGTTCGCTTCGCTCAATTCCTTTATTCTATCCCGTCTCTGCTCACCGGCTGGCAGAGGGGCTGAAGGTTGCCCCTCACCAACTCTTGCTTTCTCAAGTGGGTTTTCTGGGCCGGTCCTTGACAGACACCCATTGCTACCCGGGCAATTATTCAACCCCAGCGGGTCCACCCACCCCGTAGGATTGGACGCGTACTGATAGGCGTTGACCCCACCCGCCAACTTCACCGGGTCCGGCGTCAGGTAACGACCGATATCCGGATTGTAGTAGCGATGGCGGTTGTAGTGCAGCCCGCTTTCCTGATCGAAATACTGCCCCTGAAAACGCAGTGGATTGTCGATCTTGCCCACGTCGAGCCGGGCGATCTGGCCGTAGGCGCGGTAGTGAGCAGACCAGACGATTTCGCCTGCGGTGTCGGTTAGTTCCTGCGGTGTGCCGAGGTGGTCGAGTTGGTAGTGGTAGGGCGTTGTGGCTTTTGGGCCGAAGCCTTCCAGCAGTGCCAGTGGGCGGAAGCTGTTCGGTTCGTAGATGTAGCTGCGGTGACACTCTGCATGATGCTCGGCAATCAGCTTGTCGCCTTGCCAGAAAAACTCGGTGGTCTTGCCCTCCACGGTCTTGCTGATGCGCCGCCCGAATGGGTCATAGCGGTAACTGGCGGTTTCGCCGTTGGGCTTCGTCACGCTGATCAGCCGGTGCTGGCAGTCGTAGCGATATTCAGTGACGAGCTGATGACCCTTGCCGCGTCGTTCGCGGATCAGGTTGCCGAAGGCGTCGTAGTCGTAGTGGCGGTCGCCCTGGATCACCAGGCGATTCGCCGCGACGATGTCCGGCCCTGGGCGGTCTTGCATGAGCAGGTTGCCGGCCGGGTTGTGGGCGAAGCGTTCCTGGACGTCCTGCGAATGGTCGGCGCGGGTCAGGCGGGCGAGGGGGTCGTAGTGGTAGCGGTGTTCGCCTTTGCGGGTGTCGAGCAGGCGGGTGAGGTTGCCGGATTTGTCGTAGTCGTATTGGCGCTGGTAGCGGTGGTTTTGGTGTTGGGTGATGGCGTGGGCGTGCAGGCGGTGCTGGTCGTCGTAGTGGTAGTGGCTGAGCAGCTGGCCTTGTTGGCGTTGGTGTTCACGACCGGCACGGAAGAGGTGTGAGGTGAGCACTTCGCCGTTGAGCTCGACGGTGGCGAGGTGACCGCCTTTGTCGTGGTTGAAGGTGAGGCGGTTATTGTCCGGCAGGCGCAGGTTTTGTAGCTGGCCGCAGGCGTCGTAGCCGTAGCGCAAGGTGCCCCAGCCTTGGTGCTCGGCGACGAGGCGGTTTTGCTGGTCGTATTCGTAGGCCAGGGCCCAGTGGCCGTCTTCGACGCTGAGGAGGTTGCCTTGGCGGTCGTAGGCATAATCGACCACGCTGCCATCGGGCAGAGCTTTTCGGACAAGACGCCCGGCGTGGTCGCGCTCGTAGCGGGTAATGAGCTGACTGCCGTCGTCGCCGTATTCGGTCTTTTCCTGCAGGTTGCCGTTGAGGTCGTAGGCGTAGGCGGTGCGCTGGCCGTCGAAGCCGGTTTCCTGCTGGAGCAGGCCGTTGGGGTGATAGGTGAGCTGGTAGGTTTCGCCGACTTCGTTTTCGATTTCGGTGAGCAGTAAGCGAACGTTGTCGTAGCGATACTTGACCTGGGTGCCGTCGGCGTTGAGGCGGCGGCTGATCAGGTGTAGGCCGCCTTCGTATTCGTAGCGGGTGACGTGGCCGAGTTCATCGCGCTCGGCGATGATTTTGCCGTAGGGGTTGTAGCTCAATTCCCGGCAAGCGCCGCCGGGCTGGGTCAGTTTCAGCAGACGTCCTACGGCGTCCCATTCGTAACGGGTCAGCGCCCCGTATTCATCCTCACGGGCAACCTGCCGCCCTAAATCGTCATAGCGATAACGCTTGATCCCGCCATTGGGCAATTGCTCCTCAAGCAACTGTCCACGCTCGTTCCACACCAGCCGATGACAACTGTGATCGGGGTACCAAACTCCGGTTAACTGTCCGCGTTTGTTGTAGCTATAGTCCGTGACCTGCCCGTCAGGATCAGTTCTGCGCGTAACATCGCCCTGGTCATTACGCTCATATTTCCAGACCGCCTCGCCACGCCTGACAACCCGTACGAAACCATTGTCATGCTCGTAGGACGTCGGCTCGTCATCTCCCGGAAACGACGCTACCAAGCGTCCGGCTTCGTCGTACTGATAGGCCGTCACCGCGCCCAGCGGATCTTGCTCGACGGTCAGTCGACCCTTGTCATCGTAGGATTTGAAATGCTGGGCGCCGTCCGGATCGATGCGCTGCACCAGGCGTGCACGCTGATCGTGGACATACACTTCCTGGCTACCATCAGCGTTATGCACGGTGACACGGCCGTCATCCGCCCAGGCATACCGCGTGTCCATCTGCGAAAAACTCGCCCAATGCCGGACGCAGCGTGCCGCCTTGCCGGAGCCTTCCCACGCCCAAAAGAAACTCGCCCCACCGGCCAACTGCCGCTCGACAATGACGTGCTGCTCGTCGTACCGATAACGCTCGCTTTCCCCTACGGCATTGGTCGCGCAAACCAGTCGTCCGTCTTCGTCATAGGCGTAGGAAACAACGTTCTGCTCGGTCTCCCAGACGTAGGGCTTACGGTCTTTGGCTCGATGAACCTGGTAGTCCACCGCGACGATGCGATCCAGCTCATAGCGCAGCAACAGCGAACGGCCACCACCGTTATCCAACCGCTCAATCCGCCCGGAACGATCACGGACAATGCGCAGGCGGTTGTCATACGCATCGCTGATCGCCGTCAGCACACCGTCGCGAAAGTGATAAAACCGTGACGCCTGGGCCAGCACCAGTTCATCGGGAACCGAGCCCAGGTAGATCGCCGCTTCCGCCAGGCTGTTGGTGATCGCGGGTCGAGAATCGGTGGGCAACGGAAACTGCGTACGGCGATTCTCATGGTCGGTCCACACCACCGATTCGCCCGACACAACAAGCCGGTGCGCCAGCGCATGACTCCAGCCAAACCCCAACCCACAATCCACTTCCACCGCACTGGTGCGATACAAGCGTGTCCACTCAAACGGCAAGATCCCGTCCAGCGCACCATCGGTGAGGGTCAGCAATTCCTCCCCGGTGACCATCGACACCGGGCAGCCATGAGTGACCGTCTTGTCCGCAGGCGCCGCCGCATCCCCCTTGGGATTCGACGCCACGACAGGCACATCATCCACACGCTCTTTCTGCTTCAGCACTGCGTTCTGCCGCGCCTTCCAGCGCATCTGCATCGTGCCTTGCTTCAGCCCGCCGACCACCCCGCGAACCGCCACCGCTTTGTAGCGGTCCACCGCCTGCATGAACTTCGTGAGAATCGCCAGCACGCCCTTCACAAAGCCCACTGCCGCCGCAAGAATCTGCTTGCCGTACTTGACCAGGCGCATGCTCAAATACGCCACGCCCGCCGCTGGCAACGCGATGGTCAACACTGCGCCGATCACCAGATCAATCAGCAGCGACACCATAAATCTGGCGGCTGCCTGCGCAACTTCACTGGGCGGTAACGCGTCCAGCCAGATCATGGCGGTGCGCAGTAACAGATACAGCGCCGCTTCATCACTGGCCAGCAGCATCGCCTGCTCCATGACCTTGGGCGCATCGATGGCGATCTGCGCCAACTTGGCCGCCTCGCTGCCCAGTTGCTCGACGTACTTCAACGGGTCTTCAAGCATCGCCTGCACCAGCTTGATGCTGTCCCACACATCCGTGATCGCCGCCCAACTGCCGGCCAGCACGCCGCTGCCAATCGCGCTGGCAGTAGAGCTTTCCCAGTGGGGTTTGAAGCTTTTCCACTGCGACCGAAGCCACTGTTCCAAGTCCGCCGTCAGCCCGGCATAGGAGGTAAACAAGTCGTCCACTTGCTGCGCTGAAACACCACCCTGAACCCGCACCTGATAGCGCCCGCCGGCGGCGCAGTAGTGCGAACCCTTGCCGTGCTTATCGAGCATCACCCGCGTGGAACTGCCGTCATCCAGGCTAATCACCTCGACAGGGATATCGCCAATCGGCACGTCATACGCTGATTCGAATTTGCTCTCGATCTTCAGCACGCCACCCACCGGGCAGCGGGCCACGGTAGAAAAATCCGCGTCGCTAAGGCTTACCGAACGCTGGGAATCCCCAACCCGTAACACCCGGTCCATGCCCAGCAACGACGGCATATCCGCTGCATGACTGACCGAATCCAGCGCACGCGAATACCAGGCACCCATCTGCTGGCGGTACTCCACCAGGCTTTGATGGAAACCATCCAGCTCATGTTCGATAGCGGCGATGTGGGTGGCGTGGGTCATCCGCGACCACTCCCCACGGGGGACGGCCACGCAACCAGCGCACTAACAAGAAAAACCATCTGCAATCCCTCGCACTGTTCAATCAGGCGAGGGACTTTGCAGAGGTTTGCAGGGAGGGGGAGTAGAGCTTATCCGGCGTTTACGTGGGACGTTTCAGCAACCTCGTCGCGTAGCACCAGGCTGCACAGCGCCGGCATGAACAACAGCGTCAACACCGTGCCCACCAACACCCCGCCAATCAACACATAGGCCAGGGACGACCAGAACACCGACAGCGTCAGCGGAATAAACGCTAGCGCCGCTGCCAGTGCGGTGAGGATCACCGGACGCGCTCGACGCACCGTGGCTTCGATGATTGCCTCGCGAATCGCCATGCCGTGGTCCTGGTTCTGGCGAATCTGATCGGTGAAGATCAGCGTATTGCGCATCAGGATGCCGCCGATGCCGATCAAGCCCAGGATCGCGTTAAACCCAAACGGTTGATTGAACAGCAGCAAGGTCGGCACTGCGCCAATCAAGCCCAGGGGCGCGGTGGCGAAGACCATCAACATCACGCCGAATGAGCGCACCTGGAACATGATCACCGTGAGGGTCAGCAGGATCATGATCGGGAACAGCGCCGCCAGCGCCACGTTGGCCTTGGCGCTTTCTTCCACCGGGCCGCCGATGTCGATGTGGTAACCGGGCGGCAGCTTGGCGATCAGGGGTTGCAGGTCTTTGTACACGGCCATTTCCACATCGGGCGGTTGTACCCCGTCGATAATGTCGGCGCGCACTTCTACGGTGGTTGCGCGGTTACGGCGCTTGAGGATCGGCTCTTCCATCACCGCCTGGAAATGCCCGACCTGGGCCAGCGGCACCGACGTGCCGGCGCTGTTGGTCAGGGTCATGCTGTTGAGATTGGCGAGGTCTTCGCGCTGGCTGCCCTGGGCGCGGGCCACCACGGATACGGTGCGGTTGCCTTCGCGCACTTCGGTGATCGGGTTGCCGCTGAGCAGGGCGTTGAGTTGGGATTTGACATCGTCGGGGGTGAAGCCGAGCAAGCGCAGGCGATCCTGGTCCAGCACCAGGCGATAACCGCTGGTGCGCTCGCCCCATTCGAGGAAGGTGTCACGGGTCAGCCGATTGGCGGCCACCACTTGGCGCACTTGCTCGGACAGCCCGCGCAACTCGTCCAGGTTCGGTCCGGACACACGGAACACCACGGGGAACGGCACCGGCGGGCCAAACACCAATTGGGTGACACGCACCCGCGCCGCTGGAAACTCACCCGCCGCGATGCGCTCGCGCATGCGCACTTTCAATGCGTCACGGGCGTGGGAGTCCGGGGTTTGCACGATCAACTTGGCGAATGCCGGGTCAGGCATTTCCGGGTTCAGCGACAGGAAGAACCGCGGTGCGCCGCCGCCTACATAGGTGTCGACCATGCTCGTCTGCGGCTCTTGCAGCAGGGCTTTCTCCACCTGCGCCGCCACTGCCTCAGTGCTTTTGAAGGCGCTGCCGGGCGGCATATACACTTCCAGAATCAGCTCCGAACGGTCGGAATCGGGGAAGAACTGTTTCTTCACCACCGCCATACCCAGGCCGCACAGCACAAACGCGGCCACCACCAGCCCGGTCACCAGCCAGCGCCCGCGCACGCAGGCCTCCACCAGGCGACGAAGTTTCTGATAGTAACGCCCGGCATAAATCGCATCGTGCCCACCGGGCACAGGCTTGATCTGCGGCAACAGCTTCACGCCCAGATAGGGCGTGAATACCACCGCCACCAACCACGATGAAATCAATGCAAAGCCGACGATCCAGAAGATATTCCCGGCGTACTCGCCTGCACCGGATCGCGCAAACCCCACGGGTAAAAAACCGATGATCGTCACCAACGTACCGGTCAGCATGGGTGCGGCCGTGGAACTCCAGGCATAGGTCGCCGCATGGATACGATCAAAGCCTTCTTCGAGTTTCACCACCATCATCTCGATGGCGATGATCGCATCATCCACCAGCAAGCCCAGGGAAATGATCAGCGCGCCCAGGGTCACGCGGTCGAATTCGCGCCCGGTGACCAGCATGATCACGAACACGATCGACAGCGTCAGCGGCACGGCTGCCGCCACCACCAGGCCCACGCGAAAACCCAGGGCCAGCAGGCTGATCAGCATCACCACGGCCAGGGCGACGAAGAACTTGAGCATGAACTCATTCACCGCCAGGCTGATGTTTTTCGCCTGGTCGGAAACCTTGACGAAGTTCACGCCCAGGGGCAGGTCGGCGCGGATTTTGGCTTCCTGGGCCTGCAGGCTCTGGTCCAGTTCCAGGCCGTTCCAGTGTTTCTCCATGATCACCCCGAGCATCAGCGCCGGGTCGCCCTGGTGGCGGATACGGTAGCTGGGCGGGTCCTCATAACCGCGGCTGACGCTGGCGACATCGGCAATGCGCAGCACGTGACCATTGACTTGCAGGGGCACATTTTCAATCAGCGCCAGGCTGTCGAAGGCACCGTCGATACGGATATACGCACGGGCGCCAGCGGTTTCGACAAAGCCCGAGGGCGCCACCGCGTTTTGCGCAGCGAGGGCGGCGAAAATCTGCTCGGGCTTGATGCCCATGGTCGCCAGCCGCTCATAGGAAAACTCGACAAACACCCGCTGGGCCTGCTCGCCAAGAATATTGACCTTCTTCACCCCCGGCAGGTTGAGCAAACCCTGGCGCAGGGTCTCGGCCATTTGCACTTGCTGGCGATGGGGCAGGTGTTCGGCTTCCAGGGCGTACAGCGCGAAATACACATCAGAGTATTCATCGTTGAAAAACGGCCCGATCACGCCTTTGGGCAATTGCGCGGCTTCGTCACTGAGCTTCTTGCGGGTCTGGTAGAACAGTGCCTGGATTTCGCTCGGGCGCGTGGATTCTAGAAAGGTCATGCGCATCGACACAAAACCCGGCTGGGCGATGGTCTCGACGCGGTCGTAATAGTCCAGCTCCTGCAGGCGTTTTTCCAGGCGGTCGGCCACCTGTTCCTGCATTTCCTGGGCGGTGGCGCCCGGCCAGGCGGCGGTGATGGTCATGACCTTGACGGTAAACGAGGGGTCTTCGGCGCGCCCCAGTTTGCCGAACGCGAACATTCCGGCGACCAGGATTGCAATGAGCAAGAACAGCGTCACTGCGCGGTGTTTGACCGCCAGTTCAGAGAGGTTGAGCCCGCGCATGGTCATTGGTCCTGTTTGCGGTTGAGGGCCAGGGCCTGGGCGGGGAGCAAGCGCACCTTGTCGCCGCTGTGCAGCAGGTGCGCACCCAGGGCGACGATGGTTTGCCCAGGTTGAACGCCGCTGTCGAGCAGGGCGTCTTCCTGGCCGAGGCGGGCGACTTTCACCGGCGCGAAGGTCAGCGTGTTGTCATCGCCGATCAGCCACACGCCGGGGCCCTGGCCTGCGTCCTGCAACGCGCCAATCGGCACGCGGGTTTGCGCTGCTTGGCCGTTGCCTTGCAGGCGTACGGTGATGGTGGAACCGAGGGCGAAACGCTCGACGGCACCGTGCAACACATAGCGGGCGCGGTAGGTGCGCGTGATGGGGTCGGCGCTGGCGGACAGCTCGCGCAGGCTCGCGGCCACGGCCTGGTCAGGTGCGCCGAAGGGGAAGGCCAGGGCTTTTTGCGCGGCCAGGTCGCGCTGGTTTTCCGGCAGGTTGACGATGGCTTCACGGGCGCCGTCGTGGGCCAGGCGCGCGACGATTTGCCCTTCGGCCACCACTTGGCCGCGGTCTGCTCGCACGTCGGTGATGATGCCGTCGCCATCGGCCTTGAGCACCGAGTAGGTGCGGCGGTTTTCGATCTGGCTGGCATCGGACTGCGCCGCGGCCAGTTCCGCCTCGGCAACACGCAGGTTGGTGGCCGACTGGTCGAAGATCTGCCTTGACACTGCGCCGGTACTGGCCAGGCGCTGGTAGCGGTTTTCATCGTCGCGGCGTTGGCGCAGCTGGGCCTGGGCGGCGTTGACGCGATTCTTGGCCGAGCGCAGCGCCAGTTCGAAGTCGCCGATGTCCAGCACCAACAAGGTATCGCCACGGGCAACGCGCTGGCCGGGGTCGACCTTGCGCTCGATCACCTTGCCGCTGACCCGAAAGCCCAGGTCGCTTTCGGTGCGGGCAGCGACCACACCGGTATACGCGCTTTGCTGGGTGCCCGCGGCTTCGACGGTGGCCGCCAATACGGGACGTGGCTGCGGCGCTTGAGCGGCGTTGTCAGCTTGGCTGTGGCAGCCACCGAGCACCATCAACAGGGCCAGGGGCGTGAGAAGACGCAGGGGGAGAGGGGGCATGGCGGGCTCCAGGGGTAACCATTGGGCAAAAAATTATGGGCATAATTTTTTACGCATATTATGGTCGAAATATAAATTAATCCAGCCCCTGCTCAAAGGCCGCCAGTACCGGGCCTATGCCGTGGCCCTGGCCTGCACCTACGGCGCCATGTTTGCAGTGATCGCCGGCTCCTCGGCGGTGTTCATCAACCTGCTGGGGTTAAGCAGCCTGGAGTACGGCCTCAACTTCGGGTTGATCGTGTCGATGCTGATCGTGGGTTCCACCTATACCCGGCGTAATATCCAGCGCCTGGGGCCGCAGCGGATTGTGGCGATGGGCGTGACAATGGTCGCGCTCGGCGGGGTGGCAGCGCTGTTGATCTACGCACTGTTCGGGCTGTCGGTGGTGGGGCTGGACGTGCCCATTGCCCTGGTCACCCTCGGCGGTGGCCTGGTGTTGCCCGGTGCGGTGACCGGCGCGGTGATGCCCAATGCGCACCGTGCCGGTTTGGCGGCAGGGCTGATGGGGTTCGCGCAGATGTTCGGTGCCACCTGCAGCGGTTTGCTGTTGAGCCAGCTGCGCGATGGCAGTGCCGCGCCGATGGTGATGATTCAAGCCGGGTTTGCGCTGTCGGCCTTTGTTGCATTCCAGCTGTTGCGCCAGCGCCAACTTAAAACATTGTCCTATACATAGAACGATCAGGGCCGGTTTTGCCGTCTAGTGCTCAGGGATGAGGCGATTTATTGTGTACCCACTTTGGAGGTACACATGAAAAAGCTGATTGGTATCTACACCAGCCCTCGCGCCCACTGGGTCGGCGATGGCTTCCCGGTACGCACTTTGTTTTCCTACGACACCATGGGCAAGCACATCAGCCCATTCCTGTTGCTGGACCACGCCGGGCCGACCGAATTCACGCCCACCGAACAGCGCCGTGGCGTCGGCCAACACCCGCATCGCGGCTTTGAAACCGTGACTATCGTCTATGACGGCGAAGTCGAGCACCGCGATTCCACCGGTGCCGGCGGCAAGATCGGCCCCGGCGATGTGCAATGGATGACCGCGGCCAAGGGCATTCTCCACGAGGAGTTCCACTCCCAGGATTTCGCCCGTCGCGGCGGGGCGCTGGAAATGGTGCAACTGTGGGTCAACCTGCCGGCCAAGGACAAAATGGCCGATGCCGGCTACCAGACCATCATCGATGGCGATATTCCGGTGCTGCCACTGGCGAACGACGCTGGCAACCTGCGCCTGATCGCCGGTGAATTCGCCGGTGCTCATGGCCCGGCCCGTACCTTTACGCCGATTGACGTGTGGGACTTGCGCCTCAATGCCAATAAGGCGGTCACGCTGGACCTGCACGCCGGGCGTAATACGGCGCTGGTGATCCTCAGCGGCACTGTGCTGGTCAATGGCGATGAAGTTGCGCGCCAAGGTCAGCTGGCGCTGTTCGAGCGTGACGGTAACCAGGTCACCCTGGAGTCGAATGACGACGCCAAGGTGTTGCTGCTCAGCGGCGAACCCATCGACGAGCCCATCGTCGGCCACGGTCCGTTCGTGATGAACACCGAGCAGGAAATCCACCAAGCGTTCGCCGACTTCCAGTCGGGCAAGTTCGGGCAGATGCACGCCTGAATGCCGGGTTGGTTTAAATAACCCTTGTGGGAGGGGGCTTGCCTCCTCCCACATTTTTTCCTGCGCTATACCCGTCTTATCGATTTCATGCGATCTTCTCGGCATTCGCCCTGGAGTCGCCTGGATGCCCTCATTTATCGCTGATCACCCGATGCTGTGCGCCGTGGCGTTGATCTTTATCGACATCGCCGTGTGGCGTCTTATCTCCGCCGACCTGGCCAACTGGAAACTCGCCGCGCGGTTGGTGATCTTCGCGGTATTCAGCGTCGTGTTGTTCAACGACGGCATGAACCCCATGCAAGGGGCGCCCTATGCTGACGACACCACCTTGCACCTGGCCGCCACGGCGTTGCAGATCGGCTGGTGGTTGTTCGCTGCGCGCACCCTGACGGTGTTGCTCGGCGCGGTGATGATGCAGCGGGTCGGGCATACCGGGCGCTTGTTGCAAGACCTGATGGGCGCGGTGATCTTCCTGATCGCGATCATCGCCGCCATGGCCTATGTGCTCGACCTGCCGGTCAAGGGCGTGCTGGCCACCTCCGGGGCGGTGGCGATCATCGTCGGCCTGGCGTTGCAAAGTACCTTGAGCGACGTGTTTTCCGGGATCGTCCTCAATACCACCAAGCCTTACCAGATCGATGACTGGATCTCCATCGACGGCACCGAAGGCCGTGTCACCGATATCGACTGGCGCGCCACGCGTTTGCAAACCTCCCAGGGCAGCCTGGCGGTGATCCCCAATTCCCTGGCGGCCAAGGCTAAGATCATCAACTTCTCGCGCCCGGCGGACATGTTCGGCCTGGCAGTGAGCCTGCAAGTCAGCCCCCACGCACGTCCGCAAACCGTGATCGAGGCCCTGGAACGGGCAATGCAGGGCTGCCGGCCATTACTGGCCCAGCCCGCCCCGAGCGTGGCGTTCAAAGCCTCGACCAGTGGCGGCGTCGAATATGAAATCAGCGGGTTCGTACCGGCCATGGGCCTCAAGCGCGAAACGCGCAACCTGCTTTACGATTTGGCCTACCGGCACTTGCAGGCGGCGGGCGTGGGGCTGCTGTCCGCCACCGAGGGCAGCACGCCGCCAACCGTGTCCGGCGCCCGGGCGTTGCTGGAACGCTCGTCGATTTTCTCCACCTTGCGCCAGGAAGAAAAAGACACCTTCAGCCAGAACATGACCCTGCATACCTACCGCGCCGGCGAGATGATCCTGGCGGCGGGGGAGGTCAGCGATCACTTGTTCATCATCGAATCCGGCGTGGTCTCGGTGCTGTTGGTCAAGGACGGGCACCAGTTCGAGGCTGGGCGCATGGGCCCCGGGGAGGTGATCGGCGAATCCGGCATCCTCTCGGAACAGGCGGCGCTGGCAGATTTTTCGGCCAAGACCTACTGCACGCTTTATCGCATCGAAAATGAATACCTCAAGCCCTGCCTGGACGCACGGCATGATATCGGCGAAGCCATGAAGGCGCTGCTGGACTTCCGTCGGCATGCCGCCCAGGCCCTGACCGAAGACGCGCCCGTGGTGCCGGTGAAGAAGGGTTTCCTGCAATGGCTGCGCAAGCGTGGCCTGTAGATTGGTCACCTGTTCTTCGCCCGGATTGGCTATTCCTCCAGGACGCCTTGGTGACTAACCTGCTCACCAATCCCACCGTTCTGGAGCAACACCATGCAAACCCGTACCGATTTCTACACCGCTTCCCCAGACGCCATGAAAGCCATGCTGGCGCTGGAAGCGGCGGTCGGCAAACTCTCCATCGAATTGCCGCTGCTGGAACTGGTGCGCCTGCGCGTCTCGCAGATCAACGGCTGCGCGTTCTGCCTGGACATGCACACCGCCGACGCCCGCAAGGGTGGCGAAACCGAGCGGCGCTTGTACACCGTGTCGGCCTGGCGCGAGACCCCATTCTTTACCCCGCGTGAACGCGCCGCGCTGGCCTGGGCTGAAAGCCTGACCCTGCTCAGCCAGACCCACGCCCCAGATGCAGACTTCGATGCCCTGGCCGCCGAGTTCAGCCCACAGGAACAAGTCGACCTGAGCGTGGCCATCGCCACCATCAACAGCTGGAACCGCCTGGCGGTGGGCTTTCGCAAGATGCCCAAGTAACTTCTGCAGGCCGGGTGAATCAGAAATTCACCGATGCACTCAAGCGCGCCGTCAACGGCGCGCCCTGGAACAGGTAGTCATCGCCCATGTACTCGCCCGCATCGCGCCAGTAGCGCTTGTCGAACAGGTTGTCGACGCTCAGGCGAAACACCGTTTCATACCCATCGACCTTGGTGGTGTAGCGGCTGCCGAGATTGACCACTGCATAGTCGCCCACCTCCACAGTGCCGTTGCGGTTGGCCGACTTCCTGGCGCTGTATTGCACACCGCCCAGCACCGCCAGCCCATTGACCCACGGCAACGCATAGTCGGCGTACACACTGGCACGCAGTTTGGGCACATTGATCGCCTGATGGCCTTCATAGTCCGGGGTGCCGCTGCCACTCACCCGTGCGCGGGTGGCGGCCACGCTGGTTGCGATTTGCAGGCGCTCGGTGGCCCAGCCGTTGGCGGACAGTTCCAAGCCGGTGTTTTTCTGCTGGCCCTGTTGTACGTAGATGAAGTGGCTACCTTCGGGCTTGGCGTACTGATAAGCCTGGCGTGTCTGGAATACGGCGGCGGCGAAACTGATGCGGCGCCAGTCGTATTTCACGCCGGCTTCGATCTGGCGTGACACTGTAGGTGCCAGGGTTACATCCTTGTTGTCAGCGAACCACGGCGCGGTGCCACCCAGTGACAGGCCCTTGCTGTAGCTGGTGTACAGCGAGATGTTCTCAATCGGCTTATAGATCAGCGAGGCCTGGGGCAGGAACACATACTGCTGGGTATGCCGTGACTCAGTGCCGTTCTTGTCGAAAGCCTTTTCATCCAGGCGCACTTCACGCCCACCCAGAATGGTTTGCCATTGCTCATTGAAGCGAATTCGGTCGGTGACGAACAACCCGTACTGGCGGCTGTCGAGGTTGCGATGGCTATCATTGAGCGGCTTGTCGGTGGGTGGGAAGCTCGGCGCATCCTGATGGATATTGCCGCTGCCGATGTATTCATTGACCGAGTCGCGCTTGTCGACCACCCGGCGAAACGCACTGGTGCCCAAGGTCAACTCATGGCCCAGGCCGGCGGTGTCGAACAGCCCGGTCATGGTCGCCTGGATTTCATCATCGCGGCGGGTGTCGTCGGGGCTGCGGTAGTCGTAGATGTCGTAGTCACCTTCGGGGCTGAAGGTGTTGGCATTGCAGTTGCTGACGTAATAGCAGCCCCAGGCAAACGAACTGTAGTCATCAATCACCACCTTGCTACGCGCCGCGCTGATATTACCCTTCCACTGGTCGCTGAAACGGTACTCGAACTTGCCGTTGAGGTTCAGCGAATCGATCCCCACTTGCTTGCCGCCGCTCTGATGCCCCAGCAGCCTCTTCGGTGAGGCGTCGTGGGGCACTTCGGTGCCACCCAACAGTTGGTAACCCGGCACCGAGCGCTGTTGCTTGTTCTGGTATTCGGCATCCAGTTGCAGCAGGGCGTCGGGGCTGATGTTCCAGTCCAAGGCCAGGGACACAAAATCGCGCTGGCCATTGGCGTGTTCCACATAGGAATTGAGGTCTTCATGGGCGACATTGGCGCGCAGGCCCAATTGCTGCTCGCTGCCAAACCAGCCACCGACGTCCGTGGCGATATAGCCGCTGCCGCGATCGTCGGTAGAGATGGTTACCGAGCGTACATCTTCAGGGCGCTTGGTCACGTAGTTGATCACGCCGCTGGGCTCGGAAATGCCGCTCTGCAACCCGGCCAGGCCCTTGAGCACTTCCACCTGCTGCTTGTTTTCCAGGGCGACGTTCTGCTCGCCGGTGATGGTGCGCCCATTGATCTTGTAGCTGCTGGCCGCGTTCAGCGAGAAGCCACGCACCACGAAATTTTCGTAATAGCCAATCGGCGCATAGCTGTCACCCACCGACGCATCGTTGCGCAGCACTTCACTGAGCAGGCGCGCTTGCTGGTCCTTGATCAGGGCGGCGTTGATCACCGTAATCGAGGCCGGCGTGTCCAGCAACGGTGCTTCATCGAAACCGCCCACCGAGGCAGTTTCGTTACGGTAGCCGGACTCATCCTGCCCCTGGACCTTGACCGCCGGCAGTTCAATCTCCGCGGCCAGGCTGCTGCCGATACCGCCGCTGAGCAGCAGGCCGAGAGCCAAACGTGTACTGACGACGGGACGAAAACGCAAAACCATGGGGCAGGGCCTTATAGCGCAGGGCGGGGGCGCATAAGCTAGGCATAACGGCCAGGTTTTACAAGCGTTCGGTACGCGCGCGTGTGCTGAGACACGGCGTCTCAACCCCTACGCCAAACCCCTTGCGCCTCGACAGCCCCGGCAGGCATCTGCGATAGACAAGGCTCTCTCATCCTTGCAGGAGATCGTCATGAGTATTGCTGGAAAAGTTGCGCTGGTGACCGGCGCCGGGCAGGGCATTGGCCGGGCCATCGCCCTGCGCCTGGCACAGGAGGGGGCCGACATCGCCCTGGTCGACATCAATGGTGCCAAGCTTGAAGCCGTGGCCGCAGAAGTGTTGGCCCTGGGGCGCAAGGCCTCGGTGTTTATCGCCGACGTGTCCAAGCGCGATCAGGTGGTGGCGGCAGTTGAGCATGCACACCAGACCCTTGGCGGCTTCGACATCATCGTCAATAACGCCGGTATCGCGCAGATCGACTCATTGCTGGACGTCAGCCCGGAACAGGTCGAGCGCACCCTTGGTATCAATGTGCAAGGCGTGTTATGGGGTATCCAGGCCGCCGGCAAGAAATTCAAGGCGCTCAAGCAAAAGGGCAAGATCATCAATGCCTGCTCTATCGCCGGCCATGAAGGCTTTGCGCTGCTGGGCGTGTACTCGGCCACCAAGTTCGCCGTGCGTGCCCTGACCCAGGCGGCGGCCAAGGAACTGGCAAGCGCCGGGATCACGGTCAATGCCTACTGCCCAGGCGTGGTGGGTACCGATATGTGGGTGGAGATCGACAAGCGCATGGCCGAGATTACCGGGGCCGAGGTGGGGGCGACCTACAAGAAGTACGTGGACGGAATTGCCCTGGGCCGTGCGCAAACGCCGGAGGATGTGGCTGGGTTGGTGGCCTACCTGGCCGGGCCGGATGCGGACTACATGACCGGGCAAGCGCCGTTAATCGACGGTGGCTTGGTCTACCGCTGACCTCTCAAGACCTGCCCGGTCAAATGTGGGAGGGGGCTTGCCCCCTCCCACATTTGGATCGTGGTGCATCAGTTAGATAGCTATAAGCTGAAGGAGCAAGTCGCACCGCTCCTCCCACATGTTCGATCCCGTTGTATCAGTGCTTGCCGGGCATGTCGATGCCCAGTTGGTTGACCCGGCGGTACAGGGTAGCCCGGGAAATACCCAGTGCCTGTGCCGTCGGCAACGGCTTCCAGCGGTGCCGGACCAACGCATCCAGCACCACCTGACGTTCGGGGCTCACGCTCGGTTCTGCAGCCAGCGAAACCTGTTCGCCGCGCACTTGCACCGGTAGATCCGCCAACTGGATGGTCCCGCCCTCACACACGGCACAGGCATACGCCAGTACGTGGTGCAACTGGCGCACATTGCCCGGCCAGGCATAGCCCAGCAGCCGTTCCAGTGCAGCCTGGCCGATGCCGACCGAGACGCCGCCGCGTGCTTGCTGCTCCAGCAACCGGTTGATCAGTGCCAGCTTGTCACTGCGTTCGCGCAGCGGCGGCAGGCAAAAGCGCGCGCAGCCGAGGCGGAAGTACAGGTCTTCGCGAAAGCGCCCGTCGCTGACCAGCGCGGCCAGGTCACGGTGGCTGGCGCAGATCACTTGGATGTCCACAGTGCGGCTCTTGGCCCCGCCCAGGGGCGCGACTTCACCTTCGGCCATCACCCGCAGCAGGCGCGTCTGCAACGCCAGCGGCATATCGCCGATTTCATCGAGGAACAACGTACCGCCATCGGCCTGTACCAACAGCCCCTGCATGCCTTTGCTGGATGCACCGGTAAAAGCCCCTGCCACGTAGCCGAACAGCTCGCTTTCAATCAGGTTCTCGGGGATCGCTGCGCAGTTGACCGCGACAAAGGGCCCCGTACGCCGGGCGCTGCGTTCGTGCAGTTGGCGAGCGAAAACTTCCTTGCCGGCGCCGGTTTCCCCCTGCACCAGTACCGGCAGGTTGCGGTCCTTGACGCGTACGGCCAGGCGCAGGTGTTCTTCCACCCGCGGGTCGACCTGAGTGTGCGCAACGGCTCGCGTCGGTTTGCGTCGCGGGGTATTGACCCTCACGTGCAATACGCCAGGCTCTCCCAGCCATTGCAGGTGTTGGGTCGATTGGTCCGTCACCGAGCGCAACGCATCCAGGTCGAACACTTCACCGATGTAGTCGGGCACCTGGCCGAAGCGCCGGCGCAATGCCTGGCGCGCCTTGCTGTTCAGGGCCCGTAGCCGGCCGTCCTGATCCCATGCCAGCAGCAGGTCCGGCTGGCTGTCCACATAGCCTGGTGTGCCGTGGGCCTGGAGCACCCAATGCTCGCGGGCACTGTGCATGAAGAAGGCGTTTTCGATGGCTTGCGCACTCTGCGCCACCATCTGCCGCACCAGGTGCTGGCTGCGTCGGTCATCCGGGGATTTGAGCGCCGAGGCGTCCATCACCCCCAGCAGGTTGCCCTGGGGGTCGAAGATCGGGGCGGCGGAACAGGTCAGGCCGATAAAGGCGGCACGGAAATGGTCGCGCTTGTGCACGGTCACGGCGGCTTT
This sequence comes from Pseudomonas sp. FBCC-B545, assembly GCF_059134095.1. Classification (NCBI taxonomy): domain Bacteria; kingdom Pseudomonadati; phylum Pseudomonadota; class Gammaproteobacteria; order Pseudomonadales; family Pseudomonadaceae; genus Pseudomonas; species Pseudomonas sp. FBCC-B545. Next base: position 2,622,732 of record NZ_CP101441.1, read on the forward strand.
GCTGGTCAGCACCGTGGCCACGCCGCAGGTGCCTTCCTCGGCTTCCGACCAACAGGTGCCGAGATACAGGCCGGCTTTGCGACAGTCGCTGCGAATGGCGGTGTCCACGCGGTGGTCGAGGGTCTGGCCCTGGGCGTCGGTGAGCATCACGCAGTAGTCGGCGTGGCGCACACGGTGGTGCAGTTGCCCGACTTCTTCGCCGGCGATGCGCATGAACAGCTCAGCGCGCTCGCGGCATTCCTTGAGCAAGGGTTCGGTGAGAATGCGCGGCCCCTGCAGCGACCCGGGGTCGAGGTGGTATTGCTCCATGGAACGGCGCCATGAATCGAAAATCAGCGCCGGCACCGGCGCCTGGGGCAGTCGATCGGCATTGCGGACCACGCGACTGACGCAGTCGACGTGTTCTCTGGAGTTCGCGGCGAGCATAAGGCCTCCGGTTCTCGATCCTTGTTGTTATGCCCGCCATTAAGCGCCCATGGGCGCCGACCGACAAGGTTGGCCTGACCAACAGCCAGCGCTGAGACGCAGCGTCTCAGTCCGCCTGAGACGGAGCCTGCACTGTGCAATGGCGGGTCTCATTCTGCGCTGGCATGGCGCTGCGTTACAACCGTCCGGCACTGCTCTGGGTCAAGGCTTTGCCGGTTTTTCGTGGGCCTTGGCACAGCCTGTGCTCAAGCGATTACAGCTGGCCGCAGCCAGCCTTTTGTGTGTCGAGACAACCTGGAGAACAACAAGATGTCCACTCACCTGTCCACCGATCAATTGCTGCATGCCTACACAGTGATGCGCACCATTCGTGACTTCGAAGAACGCCTGCATGTGGAATTCGCCACCGGCGAGATCCCTGGTTTCGTGCACCTGTATGCCGGCCAGGAAGCCAGCGCTGCCGGGGTCATGGCGCACCTCAACGATGAAGACTGCATCGCCTCCAACCACCGTGGTCACGGCCATTGCATCGCCAAGGGCGTGGATGTGTTCGGCATGATGGCCGAGATCTACGGCAAGAAAACCGGCGTGTGCGGCGGCAAGGGCGGCTCCATGCATATTGCCGACCAAGAGAAGGGCATGCTCGGCGCCAACGGCATTGTCGGTGCCGGTGCGCCGTTGGCGGCAGGCGCTGCGCTGGCCTCCAAGCTCAAGGGCAGCCAGGGCGTGGCCGTGGCGTTCTTCGGCGACGGCGGCTCCAACGAGGGCGCGGTGTTCGAGGCGATGAACCTGGCGTCGATCATGAAGCTGCCGTGCCTGTTCGTCGCCGAGAACAACGGCTATGCCGAGGCCACCGGTTCCGGCTGGTCGGTGGCATGCAAGGACATTGCCGAGCGGGCAGTAGGCTTTGGCATGCCGGGGGGGATTGTCGATGGCAATGATTTCTTCGCGGTGCACGCGGCGCTGGGCGTGGCGGTGGAGCGCGCACGGCAGGGCGAAGGGCCGACTTTGGTGGAAGTGAAGCTCAGCCGCTTCTATGGCCACTTCGAAGGCGATGCACAAACCTACCGGGGCCCGGATGAAGTCAAGAACCTGCGCGAATCCCACGACTGCCTCGCCCTGTTCCGCCAGCGCTGCAATGCCGAAGGCTGGCTCGATGCCGCGCAGTTCGAACGTATCGACCGCGAGGTCGCGCAATTGATCGACGACGCGGTGCGCCTGGCCAAGTCCGATCCCAAGCCCCAGGCCGCCGACCTGCTCAGTGATGTCTACGTCGCTTACCGCTAATAACAACAACAGGTGGAGAAAATCCCATGGCTCGCAAAATCAGCTATCAGCAGGCAATCAACGAAGCCCTCGCCCAGGAAATGCGCCGGGACCAGAGCGTGTTCATTATTGGCCAGGATGTGTCCGGCGGCACCGGTTCGCCCGGCGAGCAGGACGCCTGGGGTGGTGTGCTGGGGGTGACCAAAGGTCTTTACCCTGAGTTCCCGGAGCGCGTACTCGACGCGCCGTTGTCCGAAGTCGGCTACGTCGGCATGGCCGTCGGCGCCGCCACTCGTGGCATGCGCCCGGTGTGCGAGTTGATGTTTGTCGACTTTATCGGCTGCTGCCTAGACCAGTTGCTCAACCAGGCCGCCAAGTTTCGCTACATGTTCGGCGGCAAGACCACCACGCCGCTGGTAGTGCGTGCCATGTACGGCGCCGGCCTGCGCGCGGCCGCCCAGCATTCGCAGATGCTCACCTCGATGTGGACGCACATTCCCGGCCTCAAGGTGGTGTGCCCGGCTACGCCGTATGACGCCAAGGGCATGTTGATCCAGGCGATCCGCGACAATGACCCGGTGATCTTCCTCGAGCACAAGATGCTCTACAGCCTGCAAGGCGAAGTGCCGGAAGAGCTCTACACCGTGCCGTTCGGCGAGGCCAATTTTGTGCGCGAAGGTCGCGATGTGACCCTGGTGACCTACGGGCGCATGGTGCACGTCGCCCTGGAAGCCGCCGCCAACCTGGCGCGTCAGGGCATCGACTGCGAGGTGCTGGACCTGCGTACCACCAGCCCGCTGGACGAAGACAGCATCCTTGAGAGTGTGGAAAAAACCGGGCGCCTGGTGGTGATCGACGAGTCCAACCCGCGTTGTTCCATCGCCACCGACATCAGTGCGTTGGTGGCCCAGCAAGGCTTTTCTTTCCTGCGTGCGCCGATCGAGATGGTCACTGCGCCGCACACACCGGTGCCGTTTTCCGATGCGCTGGAAGACCTGTACATCCCCAACGCGACGAAGATCGAGGCCGCGGTGCTGAAGATCGCCGACAGGAGGAATGCCGCATGATCCATACCTTGACCATGCCCAAGTGGGGGCTGTCGATGACCGAAGGCCGCATCGATGTCTGGCTCAAGCAGCCCGGCGACCGGGTGGAGAAGGGCGAGGAGGTGTTGGACGTGGAAACCGACAAGATCTCCAGCAGTGTCGAAGCGCCGTTCAGCGGTGTATTGCGCCGAGTGCTGGCGCTGAGCGACGAGACCTTGCCGGTGGGCGCGCTGCTGGGGATCGTGGTGGAAGGTGAGGCCAGCGAGGCGCAGATCGATGCGGTGATCGACAGCTTCAACGCCGGCTTTGTCTCCAGCCGCACCGAAGCCGAAGCCACCGGGCCGAGTGCGCAGAAGATCGAGGTGGGCGGGCGCCTGTTGCGCTATCTCGACCTGGGCGAAGGCGCTACACCGCTGGTGCTGGTGCATGGTTTTGGCGGCGACTTGAACAACTGGCTGTTCAACCAACCGGCCCTTGCCGCCGAACGCCGGGTGATCGCCCTGGACCTGCCAGGGCATGGCGAGTCGGGCAAGGCCCTGCAAACGGGGGACGCCGAGGAACTGAGCCAGGCGGTGCTGGCCTTGCTCGATCACCTCCGGCTTGATCGCGTGCACCTGGCCGGGCACTCCATGGGCGGGCTGGTCAGCCTGACGGTCGCGCGCCAGGCACCCGCGCGCGTTGCCTCACTGACCCTGATCGCCAGCGCCGGGCTGGGGGCGGCTATCAATGGCGATTACCTGCACGGTTTTACCGAGGCCAACAACCGTAATGCGCTCAAGCCGCAACTGGTGCAACTGTTCAGCGACCCGGCGCTGGTGACGCGGCAGATGCTGGAGGACATGCTCAAGTTCAAGCGCTTGGAAGGCGTGGATCAGGCCTTGAAGCGACTCAATGCGCAGTTGTTTGACGGCGGGCGCCAGCGCGTGGATTTGCGCAACGTGGTGGGGCAGCAACCGAGCCTGGTGATCTGGGGCAGTGACGATGCAATCATCCCGGCCGACCATGCCCAGGGCCTGGAGGCCCAGGTGGAGATCCTGCCGGGCCAGGGGCATATGGTGCAGTTGGAAGCGGCGGAACAGGTCAACCAACTGATCGCAACCTTCCTCGAATCCCAGCCTTGAAATGCGATCCCCTGTGGGAGGGGGCTTGCTCCCGATAGCGGTGGGTCAGTCTCAGTATCAGGTGACTGATCTACCACCATCGGGAGCAAGCCCCCTCCCACATTTTTGACTGCATTTCAAAGTGAGCGCTTGAGCGTTTCGCTGGGCAGTTCCTTGAACAATCCCCGATAGCTGTTAGAGAACCGCCCCAAATGCCAGAACGACCAGTTCATCGCCACTTCGGCAACCGTCGTGTTCGTCGCGCTCAACAGCTCCCGTCGCGCCCCATTCAAGCGGCGCATCCTTAACCACTGCGCCGGGCTCATCCCGGTATAGGTCTTGAAACCTTGCTGCAATTGGCGCAACGGCACGCCGGCAATCTGCGCCAGTTCCAGCAGGTTGACGCTTTCATCCGGCGCATCCGCCGTCCATTCGCCGATGCGCGCCATCAACCGGCGTGCTTCGCTGCGCTTTTGCAATGAGTCGCGGTCCAGGCACACGCAGGCGTTGTCGAGGATAAACAGGCAGTCGTCGAGCAGTTGCTGGGTAAGGGCATCGCGGCTGATGGGGTCGGTCAGTGCCGACAAACGTGTCAGCGTGCCACTGAGCCAGCGGGTGAACAGCGCGTTCTGCTGGCACCTCAGCGGAGCCATGAACAACCCTTCAAGTTTTGCTACGTCCAACCCATGGCGCTGTACAAACTGCGGGCCGAACACCACCGCCACTTCACGGTAGTTTTCCGGGGTGATCCAGGTGTTGCGGCTTTCGCCATTGAGCATATACAGGCTGTTGTCGCTGCCGTCGAAACAGAACGCCAGGGCCCCGGGTGGTGCATTGAAATGCTGTTCCACGCGGGTGTTCATGCACTCCTCGTATACCTGCACGCCTTGCAGGTCGAGGTAGCGTACCCGCCCGGCAAAATGCCCGGGGGACATCTGCTGGTACTGCTGCACCCAACCGGGTGTCGCACTGCATTGGGCGGCTACATCGCCGGTAGCGAAGGCCTGTACGCGCAAAGCGGTTGCCTGTGTCATGGGTGATCCGTGCGCACTCTATTGGTGCGTTGTGCTGCGTGCAAAGTGGATAGATGCGGTTTGAAGGCTGGCCCAAGATAGACCTCAATGCGCCGCAAGTACAAGCCGGCGTCGCATCCCACCCAAGACGAGGTCCTTATGAACGCCCCCTTCGATCAGCTCTCCACCTGGCTGAAAGAACACAAGATTACCGAAGTCGAATGCGTGATCAGTGATTTGACTGGCATCGCGCGCGGCAAGATTGCACCCACCAACAAGTTCCTGCATGAGCGAGGCATGCGCCTGCCGGAAAGTGTGTTGCTGCAAACGGTAACCGGGGACTTTGTCGACGACGATATCTACTACGACCTGCTCGACCCGGCCGATATCGACATGATCTGCCGCCCGGTGGCCAACGCCACCTACATGGTGCCCTGGGCCATCGAGCCCACGGCCATCGTGATTCACGACACCTTCGACAAACAGGGCAACCCCATCGAACTGTCGCCGCGCAACGTGCTCAAGAAAGTCTTGCAGCTCTACACCGACCAGGGCTGGCAGCCGATTGTCGCGCCGGAAATGGAGTTCTACCTGACCCAGCGCTGCGAAGACCCGGACCTGCCGTTGAAGACGCCTATCGGCCGCTCCGGGCGTGCCGAAACCGGGCGCCAATCGTTTTCCATCGACGCCGCCAACGAATTCGACCCGCTGTTCGAAGACGTCTATGACTGGTGCGAAGCCCAGGGCCTGGACCTCGACACGCTGATCCACGAAGACGGCCCGGCGCAGATGGAAATCAACTTTCGCCACGGCGATGCCCTGGACCTCGCCGACCAGATCACCGTATTCAAGCGCACCCTGCGTGAGGCCGCGCTCAAGCACAACGTCGCCGCGACCTTCATGGCCAAGCCGGTGGCCGATGAACCGGGCAGTGCCATGCACCTGCACCAGAGCGTGGTGGAGATCGCCACCGGCAAGCCAGTGTTCGTCGATGCCGACGGCCGCATGACCCCCTTGTTTTTGCATCACATCGGCGGCTTGCAGAAGTACATCCCCAAGCTGCTGCCGATGTTTGCGCCCAACGTCAACTCGTTCCGCCGCTTCCTGCCGGACACTTCGGCGCCGGTCAACGTCGAGTGGGGCGAAGAGAACCGCACCGTTGGCCTGCGTGTGCCCACCTCCAGCCCGGAGGCGATGCGTGTGGAAAACCGCTTGCCGGGCGCCGATGCCAACCCGTACCTGGCGATTGCCGCCAGCCTGTTGTGTGGCTACCTGGGCATGATCGAGCAGATCGAACCCAGTGCGCCGGTGGAAGGCCGCGCCTATGAACGGCGCAACCTGCGCTTGCCGTTCACCCTTGAGGATGCGCTGGCACGTATGGAGGACTGCGACACGGTCAAGCAGTACCTGGGAGAGAAATTCGTGCGCGGCTACGTCGCGGTCAAGCGCGCCGAGCACGAGAACTTCAAGCGGGTGATCAGTTCCTGGGAGCGTGAGTTCCTGCTATTGAGTGTCTAAAAACAATCATAAAAGGGGTGTCGATATGCGTCTTGTGAACAAGCTTCTCCCGCTGGCCCTGGTGGCGGCATTCAGCAGTGCCGGTCAGGCCGCGCCGACGGTCAGCGTCTATAACTGGACTGATTACATTGGCGAGACTACCTTGGCGGATTTCCAGGCGAAAACCGGGATCAAGGTGATCTACGATGTGTTCGACTCCAATGAAACCCTGGAGGGCAAGTTGCTTGCCGGGCGTACCGGTTATGACGTGGTGGTGCCGTCCAACCATTTCCTGGCGCGCCAGGTGAAGGCCGGCGCGTTCCTCAAGCTCGACCGTGCGCAGTTGCCCAACTTCAAGAACCTCGACCCCAAACTGCTCAAGTTGCTGGAGCAGAACGACCCGGGTAACGCCCACTCGGTGCCGTACCTGTGGGGCACCAATGGCATCGGCTACAACGTCGACAAGGTCAAGCAGGTGCTGGGCATCGACCATATCGATTCGTGGGCGGTGCTGTTCGAACCCGAGAACATCAAGAAGCTCAACCAGTGCGGCGTGGCCTTCCTCGACTCGGCGGACGAACTGTTCCCGGCGATCCTTAACTACATGGGCAAGGACCCACGCAGCGAGAACCCCGAGGACTACAAGCAAGCCGAGGCCAAGTTGCTGACGTTGCGGCCGTACGTTACCTATTTCCATTCCTCCAAATACATTTCGGACCTGGCCAACGGCGATATTTGCGTCGCGTTCGGCTATTCCGGCGATGTATTCCAGGCCGCCAACCGCGCCAAGGAAGCCAAGAACGGGGTGAACATTGCCTACTCGATTCCCAAGGAAGGCTCCAACCTGTGGTTCGACCTGCTGGCGATCCCGGCAGACGCCACCAACCCCAAGCAGGCCCACGCCTTTATCAACTACCTGCTCGACCCCGAAGTGATCGCCAAGGTCAGCGCCTCGGTGGGCTACGCCAACGCCAACCCGGCGGCGAAGCCGTTCATGGCCCCGGAACTGGTGGACAACCCCGAGGTGTACCCGCCCCAGGCAGTGCTCGACAAACTCTATATTTCCACCACGCCGACCCCGGCAACCATGCGCCTGATGACCCGCGCCTGGAGCAAAGTGAAGACCAACAAATGATGCTGTCCCATGACCACGCCCAGTCCTATTATCGCGCCTCGGCCCACACATTGCCTGAGCGTGCCGCCCTGGGTACAGACCTGAGCGCCGATGTGTGTGTGATCGGCGGCGGTTTTACCGGCGTCAACACCGCCATCGAACTGGCCCAGCGCGGGCTCTCGGTGATCCTGCTGGAAGCTCGGCGCATTGGCTGGGGTGCCAGTGGGCGCAACGGCGGGCAGTTGATCCGTGGCATCGGCCATGATGTCTCGGGGTTTGCCAAATACGTGGGTGAGGAGGGCGTGCGTTACCTGGAGCGGGCCGGCATCGACTCGGTGGCGTTGGTGGGCCAGCGCATTGTCGAGCATGGCATCGATTGCGACCTGCGCTGGGGCTTCTGTGAGCTGGCCAACACCCCGGCGCAGTTTGCCGCGTTCAGGGGCGAACAGGCGCACCTGGCGGCCCTTGGCTATGCCCCTGAAACCCGACTGGTCGGTGCGCAGGACATGGCGCAGGTGGTGGGCTCGAAGGTGTATGCCGGTGGCCTGGTCGACATGGGCTCAGGGCATCTGCACCCGCTCAACCTGGTGCAGGGGGAGGCCCGGGTGGCCGAGGCCCTCGGCGTAAAGATCTTCGAGCACACGCAAGTGCTGGAACTGATCCATGGCGACACCGTGCAGGTACGCTGCGCCACGGGCACTGTGCGCGCCGCCCGGCTGGTGCTGGCGTGTAATGCGCACCTGGAAGACCTGGAACCGCGTTTGAGCGGCAAGGTGCTGCCGGCCGGCAGTTACATCATTGCTACCGAGCCGCTGCCTGAACGCGTGGCGCAACAGTTGATCCCACAGAACCTGGCGCTGTGCGACCAGAAAGTCGGCCTGGATTACTACCGGCTTTCCGCTGACCGACGCCTGTTGTTCGGCGGCGCCTGCCATTACTCGGGGCGCGATCCCCAGGACATCGCCGCGTATATGCGCCCGAAAATGCTCAAGGTGTTCCCGCAACTGGCCAACACCACCATCGAGTTCCAGTGGGGCGGCAAGATCGGCATCACCGCCAACCGCTTTCCCCAGGTCGGACGGTTGCAGCAGTACCCGAATGTGTTCTATGCCCAGGGCTATTCCGGCCATGGCCTCAACGTCACGCACTGGTGCGCACGGCTGCTGGCCGAAGCAATTCACGCCGGCGGCAGCCGTGGCCTGGATATCTTCAGCCAGGTGCCGCACATGACCTTCCCGGGCGGCAAGGCACTGCGCTCGCCGCTGCTGGCGCTGGGCATGTTGTGGTATCGGTTGCGCGAGATGCTCTGACCCCAGGCGGTGTTTAAAGGGGCGGGGCAGTGTGGCGAAAAGCGGAAGGGCTTTTTTCAAGACACTTTTTCCGTCCCTTGCCTACTGACCGTACGGTTAGTTACCCGCGTGCAAATCTTTGCGTAAATTGCGCCCCGCACAAGCTGCGGTCCAGGGAGGAGCTTATAGACAGCCCCCGTGCCGCCCAAGACGCTGGCATAACGGGGGGAAGGGCCATGCGCCTGAGTAAATCCGATCTATTGGCAGGGCTGGCGGTAACGATAATCTGGGGCGCCAACTTCTCGGTCATCGGCCTGGGTCTGGAGGATTTGGACCCGTTTGTGCTGACCCTGTTGCGGTTCACCTTCTGTGCGCTGCCCCTGGTGATGTTCATTCCTAAGCCACAGGGTGTTTCCTATGTCTTGTTGGCTGCCTATGGCGTGCTGTTCGGTGCCGGGCTGTGGGGCGTGGTCAACGTGGCGATGCACAACGGGCTGTCGGCGGGGATGTCTTCGGTGTTCCTGCAGTTCAGTGCGTTCTTCACCCTCATCATGAGCCGGTTGTTTCTCAAGGAACCCATAAGCAGGGTCCACGGGGCGGGAATGCTGTTGTCTGCGCTGGGGCTGTTCATGATCCTGCACCTGTCGGAACACGCGTCCACCACTCTGGGCATTTTGCTGGTGTTGCTGGCGGCGTTGTCGTGGTCGTTGTGCAACTTGATCGTCAAGGTCAACAAGCCTGAGGACATGGTGGCCTTTATCGTCTGGTCCAGCCTGTTTTCGATTCCGGTCTTGTTGCTGATGACCTTGTGGTTCGAGGGTGCCGAGCCGCTGACGCACCTGGTCACCGACCTGACCTGGGGAGCGGGGTTCTCGATTGTGTTCCAGTGCTATATCACTACCATCGTCGGGTACCGGGTATGGAACAATCTGATGAAGAAATACCCGGCTTCGCGGGTGGCGCCGTTGTTGTTGATGGTACCGGTGTCGGGGCTGCTCACTTCGTATGTGTTCTTCGGCGAACAGCTGAGCCTGGGGCAGGGGGTTGCGATTGGGCTGGTGTTTGTGGGGGTTGCGATTTTCGTCAATTCGGCGGGGATCATGGCGAGGTTGGCGCGCTAGAAAATGTGGGGCTGGTGTGATGATTCGATGGCGGTGGGTCGGTCACAGATCTGTTTGCTGACACTCCCTCATCGGGGGCAAGCCCCCTCCCACAGTTGATCGCATTTATTCAGGCAAAACGCGGTTGAAATGTAGGAGGGGGCTTGCTCCCGATAGCGGTGGTTCAGAGACAGGGATGTTGACTGACCCACCTATATCGCTGCAAACCTCCTCCCACATAGTTAGATAGCGGTAGGTTCAGTCAGCACCTTGCGAAAGGTTTCCACCAATGGTCGCAGGTTGACCCGGTGCCATGCCGCCCACAGCGGTGTGGTGTAGCTCAGCCATGGCAGCTCGCGCAACACCACGCCGGGCGGTGCGTTGCGGCTCAGGCCCTTCTGCACCATCGCCACTCCAAGCCCCGAGGCCACCAGGCCCAATGCGGTAAAGGGTTCGCTGGCTTCCATGGGAATCTGCGGGGTGAACCCGGCACGGATACAGGCGGCGACGAAATCATCGGCGGGGTTGGCGCCGGTTTTGCGCTGCACGCCGATCCATTGTTGTTCGGCCAGGTGTTCAGGCAACAATTCGCTTTGCCTGGTCAGCGGATGCTGTTCGGGCAGGGCCAGCAGCATCGGGTCGTCGAGCACTTGCAAGGCGGTCAGGTCCGGGTCGTCGGCGGCAGGCGGTTCGCCTACCAGGGCGATGTCCAGGCTGCGTTGGCGCAAGCCCTCCAATTGCTCAAGGGAGGGCAGGTTGTACAGTTTGATGTGCACGGTGGGCCGGTCATCGCGCAGGATGCGCAGGGCATTGGGCAGTACGCCGGCATGCATGGCATTTTCGATATAGCCGATGCACAAGCCGCCTTCTTCCCCACGGCCCAGGCGCTTGCCCAGGGACTCCAGGCGATTGGCGTGGGTCAGCAGCGCCTTGGTTTCGGCCAGGAAGGTCTGGCCGTCGCGGGTCAGGCGGATGCGTTGCTGGCTGCGTTCGAACAGGGTCAGGCCCAGGCGTTCCTCAAGCTGAGCAATCTGGCGGCTCAGGGGCGATTGAGAGATGTGCAGGCGCTCGGCGGCGCGGCCGACGTGTTCTTCTTCGGCGACCACTTCGAAGTAGCGCAGTTGGCGTAGATCGATCATCTAAGACCTCTGGGGACTCAAGTTGGTCGCAGTATGTCTTGGACGGTCTGACTAACGCAATCTAGGATCTGCTCAACGGTCACCCCCCTTGAACCGATTGAGGATTCCACCATGAGCTTGAAAGACAAACTGCCCGGCGTACTGGGCTTTGGCACCGCGCCCCTGGGCAATATGTTCCGCGCCATTCCTGAAGATGAAGCCCAGGCCACCGTCGAGGCCGCCTGGAACCACGGCGTGCGTTACTTCGACACGGCGCCCTTCTACGGCTCGGGCCTGTCGGAAATCCGCCTGGGCCAGGCCCTGTCTAACTACAATCGCGATGACTACGTGCTCAGCACCAAGGTCGGTCGGGTGATTCTGGATGAAGTCGAAGCCGGCTCCCGCGACCTCGGCGAAAAAAGCGGCGTGTTCGAACACGGTCGTCCGAACAAAATGCTCAATGACTATAGCGCCGACGCCACTCTGCGCTCCATTGAAGACAGCCTCGAACGCCTGCAGACCGATCGCCTGGACATCGTGTGGGTTCACGACATCGCCCAGGACTTCTACGGCGACCAATGGCTGGAGTACTTCAACCAGGCCCGTACCGGCGCGTTCAAAGTACTGACCCGCTTGCGTGAAGAGGGCGTGATCAAGGCCTGGGGCCTGGGCGTCAATCGCGTCGAGCCTTGCGAACTGACCCTGGACCTGGCTGAGGCCCAGCCCGACGGTTTCCTTTTGGCCGGCCGCTACACCCTGCTGGACCACGAGCGCGCCCTGCAACGCTTGATGGATTCGGCCTTGGCCCAGCACGTCGAAATTGTCGTTGGTGGCCCCTACAGCTCCGGCATTCTTGCCGGCGGCACGCACTTCGAATACCAACCAGCCAGCCCGGCGATCATCAGCAAGGTCGAGCAGATCAAGGCGATCGCCCAGGTGTTTGGCGTTAGCGTGAAAGCCGCGGCGCTGCAGTTCTCCCTGGCGCACCCGGCAGTGGCGGCGGTGATACCCGGTGCCAGTCGTCCGGGACGGATTGCCGAAGATGTCGCGGCGTTGTCAGAGAAGATTCCAGCAGCCTTCTGGCAAGCGTTGCGCGAGGCTCGATTGATATCGGACCGTGCGCCTTTGCCTCTCTAATTCCCAAGGAGTTTAAGTATGAACATCGATGTGAGCGGCAAAGTGGCCATCGTCAGCGGCAGCACCGCTGGTATCGGCCTGGGCATCAGCCAGGCCCTGGCGCAATCCGGGGCCACGGTAGTGGTGATCGGTCGGGACGCGGGCAAGGTCGACGACGCCTTGGCCAGCATCCGTCAGGCGGTGCCCGGCGCTGACCTGCGTGGGCTGGTGGCCGACCTTGGCACCCTCGAGGGCGCCGAGAAACTATTCGCTGCCGAACCTCGCGCCGATATCCTGGTCAACAACCTCGGCATCTTTAACGATGTGGATTTCTTCGAGGCGCCGGACAGCGAGTGGACGCGCTTCTATGAGGTCAATGTGATCTCCGGCGTGCGCCTGGCGCGCCATTATGCGCCAGGCATGGTCGAGCAGGGCTGGGGCCGGATGATCTTTGTGTCGTCGGAGTCCGGCGTGGCTACGCCGGCCGACATGATCAACTACGGCGTGACCAAAAGCGCCAACCTGGCGGTGTCCCACGGTTTGGCCAAGCGCTTGGCGGGCACCGGCGTCACGGTGAATGCGATCCTGCCGGGGCCGACCTTCACCGACGGCCTGGAGCAGATGCTCAAGGACGCTACGGCCCAGTCCGGGCGCAGTGCACGGGAAGAGGCCGATGTGTTCGTGCGTAATGCGCGGCCTACCTCGATCATCCAGCGCGCCGCCAATGTGGATGAAGTGGCGAACCTGGTGGCGTACATTGCTTCACCGCTGTCGTCTGCCACCACCGGTGCCGCGTTGCGGGTTGACGGCGGCGTTGTCGACAGCATGGCGATCTGATTTTTTTCCTGTTTTGGAGTATTTCTCGTGGCAACAGCATCTTCTGTGATTGAAATCCCGGCATCGGCCGACCAGGTCTGGCAACTGATCGGCGGCTTCAACAGCCTGCCCGACTGGCTGCCCTTTATCGCCAAGAGCGAGCCAGGCGAAGGTGGTCGTGTGCGTCACCTGACCACGGCTGACGGCGGCCAGATCGTCGAGCGCTTGCAGAGCTTCGACAACGTGGCGCGCACCTACAGCTACACCATTGAGGCCTCGCCGTTTCCGGTGAGTGCTTATCTGGCGACCTTGCAGGTTGAAGCGCTGACTGAGACGTCGGCGAAAGTGACTTGGTCCGGCGTGTTCACCCCGGCAGCAGGCACTACGGATGCGGCAGTGGAAGAACTGTTTGCCGGCGTCTACAGCGGTGGACTCGAGGCGTTGCGCGGTAATTTCCCCGACTGAATCCGGCTAAAGCTCGACAGCTCCCACATTGAATAGGTGTGCGTGGGCTGTCGCGACTGCCTGTGCCGGCGTCATCCGCGCGGTATCAAGCCTGAACGCTGGTTCATCCCAGGGTTCGTACTCATGCACCAGCACCGACTGCCAGGTCGGCGGCACCAGCCCGGGAACATCGCCCACCCGGCTTTCCACACGGCGCCGGTGCTCCTGCTGATCAGAACACACCACCTGGATATTGATCAGTTCTACCCCCGCTGTCGTCGCCACCGCCTGCCAGGCTTGGCGGCTCTCCCTGACCGGGTTCACGCAATCGGCAATGACCCGCTGCCCTAAGCGCAAATTACTCAGCGCCAGCGCATTCGCCACGCCGTAGCCGCTGGCACCCACATCGCCCATCAATACCGCTGCGTCCCGCAGTGCCTGTTCGATCACATCGATGCGCAGGTAAACCGCGCCGGTCTGTCGCGCCAGTTGCCTGGCAATCGTGGTCTTGCCGCTGCCGGGCAGGCCGCTGAATACGATAAGCATGACCATCAACCCTTTGTAGGCGCGAGCTTGCTCGCGAAGAACGTCAACGATAACGCGTACTTGCAGGTAAAACGTGTCGTCTTCACGATTTTCGCGAGCAAGCTCGCTCCTACAGTGTTATTAGAACTGCTTCACTTCGACAACAGGACCTGCACCCATGACCTTGCCGTTCGTGAAAATGCACGCCCATGGCGACGACTTCATCATCATCGACCGCCGTGGCCAGGACAACCCCATCACTGCGCAGGTTACCCGTCGCCTGGGTAATCGCCACACGGGCATCGGTTTCAATCAACTGGCTGTGGTGCTCGACTGTGAGGATGCCGCCGCGCGTATTCAATTCTGGAACCCCGACGGCACGCGCCTGCACACTTGCGGCAGCGCTACCCGTGGCGTGGCTGACCGCCTGATGCACGAGGCCGGCACCCGGGCCATCGTGCTGCGTACCGAGCGTGGGTTACTGACGTGTACCCGCGTCGACGGGCAGCAGGTGTCGGTGGACATGGGCGCGCCGTTGCTGGACTGGGCAGCGGTGCCCCTGGCCAAGGCGATCGACACCCGCGTGCTGCCCATCGATGGCAGCCCGGCGGCTTGCAGCATGGGCAACCCGCACTGTACGTTTTTCGTGGAGGACATCGCCGCCATCAACGTCGCGACGGTCGGCCCGGCACTGGAAGTTCACCCACTGTTCCCGGCCAAGACCAATGTACATTTCGTACAAGTGCTGAGCCGCAGCCATATCCGCCTGCGCATCTGGGAGCGTGGCGGCGCTGTGCCGTTGGGGTCCGGTTCGTGTTGTTGCGGGGCGGTGGTCAATGGAATTCGGCGCGGGCTGCTCGATGACACCGTGGCGGTCGAGTGCGACGGCGGTACGGTCACGGTGCAATGGGACGGGCAGGGCGGGGTGATACTGACCGGCCATGTAGAACCGATCATGCAGGGCGCCGCATACCTGTACTAGAACATCACGGTAAAGGTGGTGCCGGCCATCGCACAGGAACTCACCGCCACATCGCCGCCATGCACCTTGGCCAGTTCGCGCACGATATACAGGCCCAGGCCGACGCTGCGCACGTCGCTGCCCTGGTCGGTGCCACGGGTCATGGGTTCGAACAGCCCCGCCAGCAGTGATTCGGGAATTGCCGGGCCATGGTTGTGCACGGCGACGGCACAGGCATTGTCGCCCAGGCGCGAGGTGACCGTGATCGGTTGCAGCAGGTCGCCATAGGCCACGCTGTTGGCGACGAGGTTGCCGATGATCTGCTGCACCCGGTCGGCATCCAGGCACGCTTGGCCAAGGCCCTCGGCGTGATGCACCAGCGTGGCGGCAGGGAAGGCCACGCGCAGTTCGTCCACCGCATGCTGGATCACATTGTGCAGATCCAGCGGTACCGCCTTGATGGTGATGCCTTGGCCGACTCGGGCCTGGGTGAAGTCCAGCAAGTCGGCGATCATGCGTTGAGCGCGTTCCGACGACTGGCCGATGTGCCCCAGCAACTGGCGCTCCTTGGCTGTGCGCTCGCCGCGCTGGAGAAAGTCCGAAGCCATGCGGATCGCGGTGAGCGGGTTTTTCAAATCGTGGCTGACAATCGCCACCATCTGCTCGGCGAACAACGCCCGGCGCTGGGCGATGGCATAGGCCTTGCTCAATTCGGCCTGGGCCTGGTGCAAGGCCAGTTCGGTGGCGGTTTTTTCCTGGAGCAGGGCTTCGGCCAACTTGCGCGCATTGAGCAGTTCGCGCTCGTACTTGTCACGGTCGGTGGTGCCGAACAGCGCCAGGTCATACACCACGCCGTCGGGCTGCTGGCGCTGGCTGGCGTTGAGCAAGACGGTGAATTTGTGCCCGGCGCAATGGCGGATGTCGAGCTTCACCTCGGTGACGCTGCCATGCATGCGCAGCATCGGTGCCAGGTGGGTCTGGTAGAAGATCCGTCCGCCCATGGTCAGCAGGTCCTGGAACCTGCGCCCCTGCAACTCGGCCGCGCTGAACCCGAGCCAGTCGCTCAGGCGCGGGTTGACGTGCAGGATGCTGCCGTCCTCCTGGGTCACGGCCAGGGCGCAGGCGGCGCTGTCAAACAGCGAGTCAGGCATTGGCAACTGCCCATGGCGCCAGGAACGAGTCCATCGCCGCCGCGCACGCCTGGGGCGCGCTCATGTGTGGGCAATGGCCGACATTGTCCACCAGGCAATAGGTGCTGTTGGGCATCACAGCATGCAGGTATTCACCCACGGCCACGGGGGCGATCAAGTCGTCGCTCGATTGCAGGATCAGTACCGGAGTGGCCAGGCCCTGCACGTCGTGGCGGTTATCCGAGAGGAAGGTCACGCGGGCGAACTGCTTGGCGATGTCCGGCTCGGTGCGGCAGAAGCTTTCGGTGAGTTCGTTGCTCAATGCCGGTTGCGTCGGGGCGCCCATGATCACTGGGGCCATGGCGCTGGACCAGCCCAGGTAGTTGCTGTCCAGGGTATCTAGCAGGTCGTCGATATCGTCGTGCTTGAAGCCGCCGACATAGTCCTCGCTGTCGATATACCGGGGTGACGGGCCGATCATCACATGTGCGGCAATGCGCCCGGGGGCGAAACGGTCGGCGAGGGTGCCGATCATCGCGCTGACCGAGTGGCCCACCAGAATCACCGGGCCTTTGGCGTAGGCGTCGACAATCTCGTTGAGGTCGCGGGCATAGCCGTCCAGGCTGCTGTATTTGGTTTTGTCGAACGCACTCAGGTCCGACAGGCCGGCGCCGACCAAGTCATACAGCACCACGTGAAAGCGCTCGAGAAAGTGCGGCGCCAGATAATTCCACATCGCCTGGTTACAGCCAAAGCCGTGGGAAAACACCAGGGTCGAAGGCCCATGGCCCTTCACACTGACGTGGTTGCGGTGACGTAGATCCATGGGCGTCTCGTAGATGGCAAATAGCTATGTGGGCGTGGCAGCAGTTTAGATAGTCGCACGCTTAGGGTCACGTGTTATACGTCGATCAGGTAGAGTCGATGCCTTCAGGAAGAAACTTCAGGTAACAAAGCATGGTGATGATTCTACGGCAATCGGTGTTGAGCCTGCTGGCTCTGTTGCTTGTCGGCGTGATGAGCCTGGCCCGGGCTGACACTTCGCCCATCGGGGTGGCCCTGGACCAACGGGTGATCGACCTCACCAACACTCTCGACTCCACTACCACCCAACGCTTGAAAAACCAACTCGCCGAGCTTGAACAGCGAAAGGGTGCGCAAGTCGCCGTGTTACTGGTACCGACTACCGGCAGCGACGGCATCGAGGACTATGCCAACCAATTGTTCCGCGCCTGGAAGCTGGGGCGCAAGGACATCAACGACGGCATCCTGCTGGTGGTGGCCAAAGACGATCGCAAAGTGCGCATCGAGGTGGGCTACGGCCTGGAAGGTATCGTCACCGACCTGCTGGCCCATCGCATTATCGAAGAGCGCATCACCCCGGCGTTTCGCCAGGGGGACTTTGCGGGCGGTATTCAACAGGGCGTAAACGCCTTGACCGTGTTGGTGGATGGCGGCGATCTGCCCAAGGTCGCTGAACCGAGGTTGCCACTCGGAGCCACTGCGGTGTTGCTGGCGTTCGTTTTCGGCGCTGTCGGCGGCGTGCTGATAGTGACTCGCAAGCTGGACTGGCGCCACGCCTTGATTGCCACGGTTGTGCTCACGGTGCTGGTGGTAGTTTTTGTCGGCGGTGCGCAATGGCCGCTGTACCTCTTGGTATTCCCGCTGAATATGCTGATCGGCGCTGCCATTTTCGGTGCGCTGTGGAGGGCACGCACGATATTTTACTGCGCATTGCTGTTTTTGATTTACATCGTCGGGCTGGTGGTGGTGAATCAATACACTGAGGTCAACTTCTTCGATTGGTTGATGTTTCTGGTGGGAGCATGTTTTTTACTGTGGCTGCATCTGCTGTTGCTGGTGTTCATGAAAGACGCTTGGGGCAAGAGTCGGATGGGTTTTATCGTGCGGCTTTTCCTGGCGATGATGGTGTATCTGACCGCAGTATTGATTGCCGACGGTGACGGCTGGCAGGAGACGCTTCCGGGCGCATTCGTTCTATCGTTGTTTATCTTCATCTACAACGGCAGTGGGGCTGGTTCAAGTTCGGGTGGTGGTTTCCTCCGTTCGAGCTCAAGCAGTCACCCCTCCAGCGGCCGTTCCTCCAGCGCGGGTAATTCCAGCAGCGGTAATTCCAGCAGCGGTGGTTCCGGTAGAGGGGGCTCCAGTGGCGGCGGTGGGGCTTCTGGCAGTTGGTAACGATTTGGCTGATGCCTCTAATTCAGAAGTGGGAGCGAGCAAGCCCACACCCACATTCAGACTGGGATTCGACCTGGCGTGGTTTGTAGCCCGCCCAACCTTTAAAGCCTGGGTTAGGCTTTTACCCAACCGCCGTTGCCGTCGGATTTGATTTCGAAGTCGATGGGTTCCTGACTGTCATCGGCCTTGACCCAACCGTCGTTGCCGTCGGATTTGATCTCGAAATCAATAGGTTCATGGTTGGCTTCCTGTTCGAGTCGCTGGCGGTTGGCGTGGGCCCGATATTGGTCGCTGGCGCTTATCCAGCCGCCCTTGCCGTCGGATACTTCTGCATCCTCACCAAACTCGTTTTGTTCCAAGGCGTTTGACTTGGGTGTGTCGTTACCGATCCTGGTTGTGTCAACCGGTTGGTACGCAGGGATGGAGGGGGTGGGAGTATTGATTGAAGACATAATTGCACCTCTGTGATAGCTAGGAAATGGACCTGCCAGGATCAGTTCACGGCTAGGCGTTTCGCAGACTACAGCGCCATGAAGGGGGGCTCAATCAGACCTGTTCGGGGTGATTGTAACGACGTGAAACCACTGAGCGTTCAGGTTGCTGAGGTGCAGGAGTGGCTGTAGGCACAGTCTGGAAGATCATTTGCAATGCCCGGCTTGACGTCAGGGAGTGCAGATGAACTCAGGGGTTTTGCTCGTTGAAATGCATTTTTTCGCCGCGCGGTTGTTGGCGGTTTTACGTTTTGCAACATAGATGCGATCGCTGTGTAAGGGGGCTCTTAAAACACCATCACCATCTCATGCCACGCCATCCCACCGTGATCCGAAGGCGAAGGGCGCACATAGGTGTAGCCCATGCGGGTGTACAACGGCACATGCTGCTCCTTGCACATCAGGTGAATGGTCTGCTTGCCCAGCGTACGCATGTGTTGCACGAACTCAGTCATCAGGGTTGTTGCGTAGCCTTTGCCCTGATGCGCCGGGTCTACCACCACCGACATGATCACCACGTTCGGCGCCTCGGATGAATGACCGACTAACTCCTTGAAGGCTTCGTCTGACATTACCACCTCGTGGGCGCAGCCTGAGTTGATAAACCCGACCACATCGCCGTCTGCTTCCAGGATCAGAAAGCCCTGGGGATACTGCGCGATGCGCGTGGCGATCTTTTCCAGGGTGGCGGCTTCGTCGCCTTCGTAGGCGCTGGTTTCGATTTCAAAGCAGCGGTGGGCGTCGGCGGGGAGGGCGTTGCGCAAGGTGAGGGTGGGCATGGGTGTTTCCTGGGGCGTTGAGCGAAAGGCCATATCATAGATAAATATTGGGCGTATGGCACCGGGAGGCCATTCGCTTCGAGGGGAAGAAGTGAGGTTTAACTGACCCATGCAGATCCAAATGTGGGAGGGGTGCTCCAATGGCGGCCTGACAGCCGACCGCTAACTAACTGATACCCCGCGAGCCAAATGTGGGAGGGGGCTTGCCCCCGATGGCGGCCTGACAGCCGACCAGCATGTTGGATTAGACCGAGTACATATCCGTTATTTAGGTAACGGCCACTTAGGGTTCCGCTCTTACAGCGGCTCACTTTTGGAAGGACCGGAATGCCGGCCCAGCCAAAAGTAAGCAAAAGGTCCTCGCCCCACCACTCGGCACCTCGCTCAGGCTCGGTGTGCCCGTAATCCGACAGGGATTTGGGGGCCGCCGCCACGCGCCATCCATGGCGCGGGGCGGCTAAACCGGCATCCCTGCCGGTTTACCCCCCAAATCCCTGTCGAATTCCGGCCAGCGTGGTTTAACGGGGCGCCTCAGATCAAAAGCAAGATCAAGAGCGGCTCGCTTCGCATCGTGGTTACGTATCGGGGGCAAGCCCCCTTCCACAGTTTTGACCGAGTTCGACATATCCTGGCGGTAGGTTTGAGTTCTTCAAAAACCAGAAAACCCGCCAAGGCGGGTTTCCTCACAGCCTTGCTGCTGCGAAACAGACTGGGTGGCAACTGTGCGCGGGTTCGCAGGCCAGGAAGAATCACCCCCGGCAGACCCGAAGGTCTCTCACGCACAGCCGCCGTAAATCAGACCCCACCCACCAACTTGCCCCCATCCATGCGGCGCTTATACGCACTGTCGCGACTCGCCAACCAGAAGTACAACGGCGACGTCACCACCAACCCCACCACCCAGGACAGGTCCGCACCGTTGATGTGCTCGGAAATCGGCCCCACGTACAGCGGCGTGTTCATAAACGGAATCTGCACCGCAATCCCCACCGCATACGCCAGCAACGCCTGGGGGTTGTACTTGCCGTAGATGCCGCCATCCACGCGAAAGATCGAGGCGATGTCGTACTTGCCTTTGTGGATCGCATAGAAGTCGATCAGGTTGATCGCCGTCCACGGCACCAGCACCACCAGCAGCACCAGCACCATGTCGACGAAGTGGCCGATAAAGTCCTTGGAGGCGAACACTGCCGCAATCGAACAGGCGGCCAGCACGATGATGGAGATCACGGCGCGGCTTTTGGCCGTGGGGATCCAGCGGTAGGCGAAGGTCTGCACCAGGGTGATGATCGACAGTACCGCGCCGTACAGGTTGAGGGCGTTGTGGCTGATCACGCTGAGCAAAAACAGCACCAGCATCAACGGGCCGATGGCGCCTGTGGCGAGTTTGACCGCGTCCATGGTGTCCATGCCTACCGGGGTGGCGAGCACGGCGACGGCGCCGAAGATGAAGGCCAGGCTCGAACCCAGGGCCGAGCCCAGGTAGGTGGTCCAGAAGGTGGCGGCGACGGGGACGTCGGCCGGCAGGTAGCGGGAATAGTCCGATACGTACGGCGCAAAGGCGATCTGCCACAGCGCTGCCAGGGAAACCGTCGCCAGCCAACCGGAGATGTTGAAGCTGCCGCGGGTCAGGAAGTCGGTGGTCTGCACGTGGGTGAAGATGTAGCCGAAGCCCAGCACGATGCCGGCGCCCAGCACCCAGGTGCCGATACGGTTGAGCACGTGGATGAAGCGATAGCCGATGATGCCAATGATGCCGGAGCCGATGGCGCCGATCACAATGCCCACCGGCACGGGCACCGCGTCGACCACGCCGTGCAGGGATTTACCGGCGAGCACGATGTTGGACGCGAAGAACCCGATGTACATCACCCCGGCGATCACCACCACCAGCAGCGCACCGAGCGAGCCGAACTGAGCGCGGCTCTGGATCATCTGCGGGATGCCCATCTGCGGGCCCTGGGCCGAGTGCAACGCCATCAACACACCGCCGACCAGGTGGCCGACGAGGATGGCGACAATGCCCCACATCAGGTTGAGGTGGAACAGTTGCACACCCAGTGCGCCGGTGACGATCGGCAACGGCGCGATGTTGCCGCCGAACCACAGGGTGAACAGGTCTCTTACCTTTCCATGGCGATCTTCCGGGGGCACGTATCCAATCGTGTGTTTTTCGATAAGCGGGGCGCTGGATGTTGCAGTGGTAACCATGACGAGCTCCAAGGCAAGGTGAGTACGTTGACGTACTTCGCTGTGCGCTGCACGGGGCGGCGCTTTGTTGTTGGAGTGATCATCTGCAATGGGCGCGGGGAGGTAAATTAGTAAGTTTGTTGCTATAGACCTTAAAAAAAGTATCTCGCGCAGATTTTTGCTCCGGTATGTTGCATGGGCTCGAATCGATGAAAAAAGCGCGATTTTTTCGCACTTGTTTGGGGCGAAATCCCACGTTTATGGAGGTGCCGATGGCTGCCTATAACCTGCGCCAGCTCAGATATTTTGTGACCACGGCCGAATGCGGCAGCGTCGCCGAGGCGTCGCGCAAGCTGTATATCGCCCAACCGTCGGTGTCCACGGCGATCAAGCACCTGGAGGAGAGTTTTGGCGTGCAGCTGTTTATCCGCCATCACGCCCAGGGCGTTTCGCTCACCCCCAGTGGCGCGCGTTTTTATCGCAAGGCCCTGGAGCTGTTGCGGGTGGCCCATGAGTTCGAGCAGAACGCCCTGGCGGACAATGATGTAGTGGCGGGGCAGATCGATATTGGCTGCTTTGAAACCGTAGCGCCGCTGTACCTGCCGCGTTTGATCGCCGGTTTCAAGGCGCGCTGGCCGGGGGTTGAGATCCGTATTCGCGACGGCGAGCAGCAGGAGCTGGTGCAGGCGCTGACGGCAGGCAGTATCGATGTGGCGATGCTGTTCGAACACGACCTGGGCGGCACCATCGAGACCACGCCACTGATGCCGCCGCAACAGCCTTATGCGTTGCTGCCGGCCGATCACCGTTTTGCACAACAGGCCAAGGTGTCCCTGGCCGACCTGGTGCTGGAGCCGATGATCTTGCTCGATGTGCTGCCCAGCCGGACCTATTTCGTGAGCATCTTTGAAGAGCGCGGGCTGACGCCGAATATCGTGTTCAGCTCGCCGTCCATCGAGATGGTGCGCGGCATGGTGGGGCGCGGGTTCGGGTTCTCGATCCTGGTGACCAAGCCGTTCAGTGAGTACACCTATGATGGGCAGAAGGTGGTGTGTATTCCGTTGGCGGAAACGGTGACGGGGTCGGGGTTGTCGGCGGTGTGGCTGAGGCGGGCCCCGCTGACCAAGCCGGTGCAGTTGTTTGTGGATTACTGCCGTGAAGAGCTCGCACGGTTACTCGGCTGAACGCAGGACCCAATGTGGGAGGGGGCTTGCTCCCGATGGCGGTGTGTCAGTCACAGCTGCTTTCACTGCCACTCCCTCATCGGGAGCAAGCCCCCTCCCACATTGGATCTGTATTTTCTTCAAATCTGAATCGAGTCCAGCATCCTTCGCAGCATGGCATCGCAGCCGTCGAGCTGTTCCACATTCACAAACTCATCCGGCTTATGCCCCTGGTCCATGCTTCCCGGCCCGCACACCACGGTGGGTATGCCCACGGCATCGAACAGCCCGCCTTCGGTACCAAACGCAACGGTGCCAAAGTCCCGCGAGCCCGAAAACGCCGCGATCAACTCCGCCGCCTGGCTACGCTCGTCGGTAACTAAGCCGGGGTAGGCCGACAACTCGGTAAACCTGATCGAACTCTGCTTGCTCACCGCCTGCATGCGCGGCAACACCTGCTGCATCGCATACGCCTGCAACTCCTCGGCCACTTCGCCCGGGTCCATGGCGGGTAGGGCGCGTACTTCGAAATCGAAGCGGCAATCGGCGGGCACGATGTTCAACGCCTTGCCACCGCTGATCATGCCGGTCTGTACCGTGCTGAACGGCGGATCGAACCTTGGGTCCTGGCGCGAACGCAAGCGCTGGCCAATGCGCCCCAGCTCGCCGATCAACTCGGCAGCGTGTTCAATCGCATTCACTCCCGAGGGCGCATACGCCGAGTGGCATGCCTCGCCATGCACGTCGCAACGCATCGCCAACTTGCCCTTGTGGCCGAGCACGGGTTTGAGCTCAGTCGGTTCACCGATGATGCACAGCATCGGTTTTACCGGGCGCTGCTCCAATACCGCAAGCAGCGAGCGCACACCGAGGCAGCCGACTTCCTCGTCATAGGACAGGGCGATATGCACCGGCAGGCGCAAAGGCGTCTTGACCAGCTCCGGCACCAACGCCAGCACACAGGCGATATACCCCTTCATGTCGGCAGTGCCGCGCCCGAACAGTTTGCCGTCGCGTTCGGTCAACTCGAACGGCGGCAGCGTCCAGGGTTGCCCGTCCACCGGCACCACGTCGGTATGCCCCGACAGCACGATACCCGGCAACTCCACCGGGCCGACGCTGGCAAACAGGTTGGCCTTGCTGCGCTGCGCGTTGCAGACGAGTTCACTGGCTACACCAAACCCGGCGAGGTAATCGCGCACAAACTCGATCAACTGCAGGTTGGATTCGCGGCTGGTGGTGTCGAACCCCACCAGCATGCGCAGCAATTCGCGGCTGCGGCTCATCGGTCGTCTCCGGCCACGCCGTAGCCGGGGGAGCGGTCGGGGGCGAGGGCGCGGTCGATATAGTCCTGCACTTGCGGGCGGTAGGCGTCCCAGAGTGATTGAAGTTCGCCAATGGGGTTTTCATCGGCCCAGTCCACACGCAGATTGATGATCGGCCAGGTCAGCTCGCCCACCACCACCAGCGCGGCAGAGTGCACCGGACCGGCTTCGCCACCGGCGGCGATGGCGGCATGCATGGCCGCCAGCAGCCGGTCTGCCAGTTGCCCTTCACCCTGTTCGAAGGCTGTGACCATCGCCGTGATGACTTCGCGGTCGGCAAGCATATTGCCCGCCGCCACGCATTGCTCGCCCGATACCGCATGATGGGTGCCCAGGGTCTGGCTGCCGCTGAAATGCACGCTGCGGCCCAGGTGGTCAATCGCCGTCACTTGCCGGTATTGGCTGTAGCCGTTGCGCGTGAGGGCTTGGTCGAGGGCCTCGGCCGGGGCCAGGCCCTGTTCCAGCAGGTCGAGCACGTCCGGGCCGAGGGCAGGCAGGGTGATGTTCTGGGTCGACACTGCGCCCACACCGGGCCGCAGCCACGGGCAGCGGGCGCCCACGGCGATGCTCGATGAGCTGATGGCGATGCCCAGCTGGCCGGTTTCCGCGCAACGGCCGACGATGGAAAAGGTCATGGCTAGCCTCCTTATTCTGGAATAACCGCGATCACGTCGATTTCCATCAGCCACTGCGCCTGGCCCAGGGCCGAGACCACCAGCCCGGTGGAAATCGGGAACACGCCCTTGAGCCACTTGCCGACTTCCTGATATACCGGCTCGCGGTAGCGTGGGTCGATCAAATAAGTGGTGGTCTTGACGATATGGCTGAGGTCGCTGCCGGCTTCCTCGAGCAGTTGCTTGACGTTTTTCATCGCCTGCTCGGCCTGGGCGCGGGCATCGCCAAGGCCCACCAGGTTGCCGTCGAAATCGGTACCCACCTGGCCGCGTACATACACGGTGTTGCCGGCGCGCACTGCCTGGCACAGATCATTGTCCAGGCTCTGGTTGGGGTAGGTTTCTTTGGTGTTGAACATGCGGATACGAGTGTGGGTAGGCATCAAAAAACTCCAGGAAAAAGTGCTCAGGCGCTGACAGGGGTCTGGTGGGCAACCGGTGCGGGTTCGCGGTACTCAAGGTACTGACGCTGGATGGCAATGTGGTCGGCCACGTATTTGGCGTCGTGCCACACACCCCAGATGAATGACGAACCACGCCGCGATTGCCACGGCAAGCCGAGGAAGTAGATGCCCGCTTCACTGGAGACCCCGCGCTGGTGCTGGGGCTTGCCGGCGGCGTCGAAGGCGTCGACTTTCAACCAGCTGTAATCCGTGGCAAACCCGGTAGCCCAGATGATCGTGGTGATGCCGGCCTCGGCCAGGTCCAGTTGCAGGATCGGGTTCTTGATGCATTCGGCATCGGGAAACACGCGACGCGCTTCGGGCTCCAGCGGCAGGTCGAGGCCGTTGCGCTCGATATAGGCGTCAGCCGCATCCAGCAGGGCCAGGTAGTTTTCGTCGCCGCGTGCCAGGTTTTCCACCAGATTGGGCTGGAAGCTGGCCACGTTGCCGTCAAAGGCTTGGGTCAGGCCGACCAGGGTCATGCCTTGCTGGGCCAGTTCACGGAAGTCGATGGTCTTGCCGCCGTGGGCGCCGCTGACCGCGATGGTCACGTGCTCGCGGCCGGGCTTCATCGCCACCTGGTCCCATTCACCCAGCACCCCCAGCCACCAGCAGAAGTCGCGGTTGCGATAGGCGCGTGGCGGGCGGTCATGGGCGCCGACCGACAGGTACACCTGGCGCCCGGCGCGCTGCAATTCATCGGCAATCTGCACCCCGGAAGAGCCGGCGCCCACCACCAATACCGCGCCCGCCGGCAGTTGCCCGGGGTTGCGATAGTCGGCGGAATGGATCTGGTGCAGCGCGATGTCTTTCGGCGCGATGGCCGGAATCACCGGCTTCTGGAACGGCCCGGTGGCAGCCACGACGCGGTTGGCTTCGATCACACCTTCACTGGTGTGCACGGTAAAACCGGGGCGGCCGACGTTGCGTACCACTGAGGTGACGTCCACCCCGGTGCGGATCGGTGCATTGAACTTGCGTGCATAGGTTTCAAAATAATCCGCCACCGTCTCTTTGGGCGCGAAGCCATCGGCGGGCACATCATCGAATTCCAGGCCAGGGAAACGGTCATGCCAGGCCGGGCCGTTGGCGACCAACGAATCCCAGCGCCCGGTGCGCCAGCGCTCGGCGATGCGGCTGCGCTCCAGCACCAGGTGCGGCACGCCTTGCTTGCTCAGGTGCTCGCTCATGGCTACGCCAGCTTGACCCGCTCCCACTACCAGCGTGTCTATTTTTGTTATTGCTTGAGTCATGTGTCTGTCCTTGCGTAATGCAGTTGGATTCAGCTTGGGCATGACGTCAAGTTAGGGGGCGGGCGGTGATTAATAAAATATTATTAAGCTGGGAAGTGAGCATAAATATCGGATGCAGAGCGGCGCCTGACTGATGCGACTCGGTTTAATGCGGGAGGGGGCTTGCTCCCGATGGCGGTGGGTCAGTCCCAGATGCATTTACTGAGACTCCTCCATCGGGAGCAAGCCCCCTCCCGCATTTGACCTACAACTCTCCGGAATACTTCACTGCTGCTGCCGCCCGTGACGGCACGTCCAGCGTGCGCAGCAGCGATGACACATGGATACGCACGGTAAACGGCGAGATATCCAGGGCCTTGGCAATTTCCTTGTTGGTCTTGCCCTGGGCAATCAGGCGCAGCACTTCCCGCTGGCGGGTGGTGAGGGTGTGGGTGCCCAGCGGCAGCAGGCCCGAAGGCGCGAACTTGACCAGCACTTCGCCGTCGCGGATCGCCAGCAACGCCTGGCCGATCTCGTCAGGGGAGATGTTCTTGCCGATAAAGCCGTCCATGCCCAGGGCCATGACCTGTTCGATCAGCGCGGCGTCGTCGACCATCGACACCACCACCAGGGTAGTGCGCCGCAGTTGCTGGCGCAGGTCGGCCAGCTGGCTGATGCAGGTCAGGCCAGGGAAGCGCAGGTCGAGGATCAGGGTGTCGACTTCGCCGGCCTCGCGCAGCAGCGCATTTACCGTGGCCAGGTCGCCGGCCTCTTTCACCTGGGCATCGGGCAACAGGCGTTGCACGGTACGCGCCATGCCTTCGCGAAACATCGGGTGGTCGTCGGCGATGATGATCCGGCCGGTCATGGTGTGCTCCTTCCTGGGGCAAGGGTGTGCTGAGGCATGTTACTTTACCTGCGGGGCCAAGGGCCCCTTGCTTCTACTGATGATATGTCAAGGATATGACTATGGGTCTCGAGACCAACTCTGAACTCGACCAGGCTAACCTGCGCATTGTGGTGGCCACCATCGCCATTGTGTATATCAGCCTATTGGGTTTCCTACCCGGGCACTCGCTGGACACCTACCTGCCGG
This sequence comes from Pseudomonas sp. FBCC-B545, assembly GCF_059134095.1. NCBI lineage: Bacteria > Pseudomonadati > Pseudomonadota > Gammaproteobacteria > Pseudomonadales > Pseudomonadaceae > Pseudomonas > Pseudomonas sp. FBCC-B545. The sequence goes on from NZ_CP101441.1 coordinate 2,650,285, forward strand.
TGATCCTGTATATCTTCCTGTTCCTGCTGGCGTCCATCGTGTTGCGCCAGGTCATCGCACGCTGGCCCGGGCATTACCCGGCGCGGCGCATCTTCGGCATGCTCCACGACTACACCGGTACTTCGTTCGGCCTGGTGGTGGGCGGTGAAGCGGCGTTGCCGCTGTATGCGGTGATGGTTTGGGTGAACCTGGGCAACGGCATGCGCTACGGTTCGCGCTACCTGGCGATTGCCACGGGGCTGGCGTTGCTGGCGCTGTTGGTGGTGTACCAGCTCACGCCGCTGTGGCAGGCGCAGCCGTTCATGGTGCTGATGCTGATGATCACCAGCACGGTGATCCCGGTGTACGCCCATATCCTGCTGGAGCGTACGCGCAAGGCTTCCGAAGAAGCCATCGCCGCCAACCTGGAAAAATCCCGTTTTCTCGCCCAGGCCAGCCATGACCTGCGCCAGCCGATCCACTCCATCGGCCTGTTCACCGCCTGCCTGCGCGAAGCCCGGCTGGGGGATGACGAGCGGCGGCTGGTGGATAACATCGACCGTTCGCTGCTCAACGTGTCGCAACTGTTCCGTTCGATTCTTGATCTCTATACCCTCGACAATGGCCGGCTGCTGCCCAAATACCAAGTGATCCACCTGGGCGACTTCCTCGCCGACCTGATGCGCCAGAACGCTGAAGCCGCACGCTGGGCCGGCGTTGAGCTGCGCTTGCGGCCTTGCACCCACTGGGTACTGGTGGACCCGGGTATGTTGGCGACCATGGTGCAGAACCTGCTCTCCAATTGCTTCAAATACGCTGCACAACGGCCAGTGCTGGTCGGCGTGCGTATTCGCGATGACGGCCTGGTGGTGGAGGTGCATGACCAGGGGCGGGGGATTGCCAGGGAACATCTGTCACAGGTCTTCGAGGAGTTCTACCGCGTGCGTCAACTGCGTGACAAGGACGTCGAAGGCGTTGGCCTGGGGCTGTCCATCGTCAAGCGCCTGGGGCAATTGATGGGGTTGCGCGTGAGCCTGCGTTCGCGGGTGGGCCGTGGCACCTCAGTAAGCCTGCATGGCCTGGCACTCGCCACTGCGCCGGTTCAACCGGCATTGCGCGCCGATGCGCGCCAGGCCGGCCTGCTCACGGGTTTGAAAGTGTGCCTGGTGGAAGATGACCACAACGTACTGCTCGCCACCCAGGCCCTGCTGGAGCGCTGGGGTTGCGAGGTGCAGGCCGAGTCCAGTGGGCAGGGCCTGGTCAGCGACTGCGACATCATCGTCGCCGACTATGACCTGGGCAACCACGCCACCGGTATCGAATGCATCGATCAGCTACGCCAGCAACGTGGCTGGGCGGTGCCGGCGTTGATCCTCACCGGTCATGACGTGGAGAAAATCCAGGCTGCGTTGCACGATCGTCAGATCGCAATACTCTCCAAGCCGGTGCGCCCTGCGGAACTGCGCGGCAGGTTGCGCGACCTCAGACGGGAAAACATTACTGCATGAATGGCGTCAGTCCGTTGCCACGTGCGCCTTTGGGCTGGCAGTAGGCGGCAGGTTTCATCAGGCCAAAGCTGGCGATTGCGAACGCACCGCCGCTGGCACCGCTGGGTACGGAGCAGTTGTATTCGCCGGATGCGGTGTTGGCCACATAGTAGGTGGTCATGGAGTCGCTGCGCACATTGGAGATACGTTTTACCGGCTCGCCCAGGTTGGTCTCCGACAGCGTCTTGAGATGGTCTTCGGTGGGCTTGATATTGCTGCAACCGGCTACGCCGATGATCAGGGCGCCCAGCAGGGCAAGGCGAGTAACGGGGGAGTGGAGTTTCATGGTGCTTCTTCCTTGGGGTTGTTTTGGTTTTTCCGACGCACAACGAACCCGCGCGCAATGGATGCGCGGTGCCGAAGGAGCGTTGGAAGTGCCGGGGAATATAGCGCCGCAGGTGGGAAGGGTCGATTAGCACAAATGGGCTAATGGCAAATTGAGGTCACACAAGGACATCGCAATGCTGGAGATAACCCGTGCGACACCCGAGGACGCCAACTGCGCGTTTGACATCCGCCGCGACGCCATCCTTGGCCAGTGCATTGGCGCCTACAGTGCCGAGCAGATGGCGCTTTGGACGCGGGGCAAAGCCGCCGATGGCTATGACACGCTGATGGACAAATTGTTTTACCTGGGGTGGGTGAACGGCGAGGCCGTCGCAACCGGCATGCTCGATCTTGATAACAATGAAGTGGGGGCGTTGTTCGTGCGGCCTGGGTTCACCGGACGTGGATATGGCAAGGCGATGCTTGATCATTTGGAGGACGTTGCGCGACTGAGGGCCATTGAAGAGGTGATGCTCGATGCAACCTTGAATGCGGTGAGTTTCTATCGGGCGTGTGGTTATGTGGGCGATGAGCAGGCGGTGTATCACTCGCCGTCGGGGCTGGTGCTGGCGTGTATTCCGATGGTGAAGCGGCTGCGTGTCATGACTCTGACATAGCGCAGTTGCTCAAACTGATTTATGGAGATCCAAATGTGGGAGTGGGCTTGCTCCCGATAGCCATGGGTATCTACACAGCTCTGACGTAGCGACCGTCAGTAACCACGATGCGAAGCGAGCCGCTCTTGATCTTGATCTGCTTTTGATCCTAGGCGCCCCGTTAAACCACGCTGGCCGGAATTCGACAGGGATTTGGGGGGTAAACCGGCAGGGATGCCGGTTTAGCCGCCCCGCGCCATGGATGGCGCGTGGCGGCGGCCTCCCAAATCCATGGCGGATTACGGGCACACCGAGCCTGGGCGAGGTGCCGAGTGGTGGGGCAAGAGCCTTTTGGTTACTTTTGGGCTCTTCCCCCCGTGTCAGCCTATCTGTCACCTCTGATGTTTGACTCAATCATTCAAGGGGGCGAAGGTGTTTGGCAATGCCGAAATGTTATGACAATGACTTCAAAGATTGGGCGGTTCTGCAAATGATGCCGCCCCTTAATCGAGCGGTGGCAGAACTCGCCGTTGCAATCGGCGTCACCCCACAGTCACTACGAGATTGGAGACAAATGGCTAGAGATAAAGGTTTGGTCGTTCCAGGCAATAACAAGACAAGTGATCAGTGGTCCAGTACCGATAAGTTTAATGCCGTTATGGAAACCGCACCGTTGAGCGAGGTTGAGCTTTCTCAATACTGCCGAATCAAAGGCATTTATCCTGAGCAGATTCAACAATGGCGCCTAGCGTGCCAGAACGCCAACGACACACTTGATCCTCAGCCCTCTAAGAAGCAATCCGTCGAGCAAACAACAATTAAGGAGCTTGAGCGGCAACTGCTTCGCTCCGACGCTAATCGCAAGGAGGCGGTGGCTTTGCTGGAGCTCAGAAAAAAAGCCAATGCGATTTGGGGCAAGGACGAGGAAGACTGATCAGCGCCTCCGATCGTATACAGGTTTTAGGGCTGATCGCCGAAGCAGTAGCCAGTGGGGCGCGCCGATTTCGGGCGTGTAATGAACTTGGGCTTTGTCTGCGGACAGTCCAGCGCTGGCGAACCTGCGCAGTAGACAGACGCCAGACAGTCCAGCGCGAAGCGCCGCCAAACAAACTTAGCGCTCTAGAGCGTCAGGCTGTTTTGGATGCCGCCAATCAACCTGGTTATGCGAGCCTGACACCGCATCAAATCGTCCCAAAACTAGCGGACGAAGGCATTTATTTGGCATCGGAGTCCACGTTTTATCGGGTGATGAGAGAAGCGAATCAGAACACACGCCGTGGTCGAGCGAAGGCGCCCAAGCGCAGAGTTTTGACCACACATCGTGCCGACGGCCCTAATCAGGTGTGGTGTTGGGATATCACTTGGTTACCCACCACCATCAAGGGCCGTTTTTACTACTGGTACATGGTCAAGGACATCTACAGCCGCAAGTTGGTGACCAACGAAGTACATGAGTCCGAATGTTCAGAACATGCTTGTGCACTACTTGAAAAGGGATGTTTACGGGAGCATACCGCGGGTCGGCCGTTGATTCTGCACTCGGACAACGGGCATGTGATGAAGGGCTCGCTGCTGCGTGAAAGCATGATCTCGCTGGGTGTTGAACCGTCCTTCAGCCGCCCTCGGGTTAGCAACGATAACGCATACGCCGAAGCGCTTTTCCGCACAGCCAAATATTGCCCGCTGTGGCCAGACCAGCCGTTCGACGACCTGACTCAAGCGAGGCTCTGGGTGCAGAAATTTGTTGAGTGGTACAACGAAGAACACCGCCACAGCGCCTTGAAGTACGTGACGCCGAACGAGCGCCACGAGGGTAAGGCGCCGGCTTTGCTGCTAGCCCGCAATGATCTGTACAAGTCCGCTAAAGCGGCTAATCCCAGCCGCTGGAGCGGGGACACACGTAACTGGCAGCTTGCAGAAGCTGTTTATCTGAACCCGGAGCGACCGGATGCTAAGGCCGCAATGGGTTGCTAAAACAGTAGTAAGGCGACAGATACATTGACACGTACCGTCTTTTCAAAAGTGACCCGCTGTAAAAGCGGAACCAATAGTGGCCGTTGCCCAAATAACGGATATGTACTCGGTCTGATCCAACATTCTGGTCGGCTGTCAGGCCGCCATCGGGGGCAAGCCCCCTCCCACATTTTGACCGAGTTTGACGTTTCGAACTGGTCGGCTTTGAGGCCACCACTGGATCAAGTTCGCTCCCACAGCCCAATCAATGCATCTTGCTATGGTCCATCTTGCTGTGGTCCATGCCATCCAGGCCACGGGCGGCAGCCTTTACTTCAACCGTCTGCTTTTCACCCTTGGCATCCTGCACCGTAAGGGTCAGCGGCACCTGGTCGCCTTCCTTGATCTGGCCGGTCAGGCCCATCAGCATCACGTGGTAGCCGTTCGGGTCGAGCTTGACGGCTTTGCCAGCAGGCAGGGCCACCGAGTCCACCGGGCCCATGCGCATCACGTCGTCCTTCATGCTCATTTCATGGATCTGCACGTCCTTGGCCACCGGCGAGGCCACGCTGAGCAGCCGGCTGTCGCTGTCGGCGGTCACGGTCATGAACGCACCGCTGGACGGTTGGCCCGGCACGGAAGCGCGCACCCAGGCGTCTTCGACCAGTACCTGGGCGCTGGCGTGGGCGGCGAGGCCCAGCAGGGTGAGGCCGAGGGTCAGGCGCTTGAGATGTTGAACGGCAGTCATTAGCAGACCTCCATGACGGTGAGCAGGTCTTCTGCACACTCTTGAGCGGTAAGGGATGCCTGCAAGCCAAGGCGCAGGTTGCCACGGGTGTCGAACACGAAACTGGTGGCGGTGTGGGACAGGGTGTAGGTATCGCCGGCGGGGATCTTTTCATAAAAGATCCCGAATTCCTTGGCGGCCACGGCGATTTCTTCCTGGGTGCCGTAGAGCGCTTCGAAGCTGGGGTCGAAGGCCTTGACGTATTTGTCGAGGATTTCAGGGGTGTCGCGCTCGGGGTCCAGGGTGATGAACACCACCTGCATGATCTCACCGTCGCGGCCCATCAGCTTCTTGGCCTGGGCGGCGCGGGCCAGGGTCGTCGGGCAGACCGCCGGGCACTGGGTGAAGCCGAAGAACACCACCGGCATCAGGCCTCGGTACGAACTCAAGGTGACGGTTTTGCCGTCGGTATTCTTGAGCTTGAAGGTGCGGCCCATGATCTTGTCACTGAGGTCCTTGCCGTATTTGAAATTCAGCTTGGGGCTGTAGTCACAGCCGCCCAGCAGGCTGCCCAGGCCCAACAGGCCCATGCCGGTCAGCACTTTGCGGCGGGTGAATAACGTACTCATTAACTGTGCATCCTGTGAAACGCCTGCATTGCTCTGGATCTACACATCAGGCTTTGAAAGCCAGGCTTTGAAACGTAGAAACGAGGAGGGCCCACAGTCTAGCAACCCTGGCTGACCGGCGTAATCTGCGACGTTCTGCCACAGGGGCGCGCCGCACTTCAACCTTTTGCGGCTTCGGTGGTAGAGTCGCCGCCATGAAATTGCGCCATTGTGACCGTTCGCTGATCGCCTGGGCCCTGTACTTCTCCGTGCTGATGAACCTGTTCGCCTGCGGTTTGGGGCATGGCCAGATGATGGGCCAGCAACTCAATGGCATCGGTGGCCTGTTCTGTTCAGCCGACGGCGGCCAGTCGCCCATTTCCGATAAAGGGTTGGCTAACCCGAATTCCAGCAACATCTCGAACTACTTTGCCTGCCCGGTGTGCAGCGCCGTTACCGTCGCCATCGTCTTCCTGATCGGCCTGGCCTGGCTGTTGGGCCTGGCGCAATCCCCGCGTCCAGCCCATGAACGGCGCAATAAGGCGCCACCGCGTTACTCCTGGCCCTCGGCCAACCCCCGCGCTTCCCCAGACTTCTGACGTGTGCCTTGGGCCCCCTGTGACCAGGGGGCGTTCTATCGTCACGACTGTGAGTGCGACCCATGAATCATCAATTGCCTGCAGGCGCCAACCGCCTGGTCAGCAAGGCGTCCCGCCGCCTGCGCAGCGAGCCGGCGCTGCCCGACTACCCGAGTAATTCCCGCTGTTTCGTGCACCTGGATGCACGCTTGCTGCCCCATTGGCACACGTTGTTTGATATCTGCCCGGCACTGCTCAAGCTCGACCCGCCGGAGGGGCTGAACCTGTTCCGCAGTTTCATGACCTGGGCCTACCGCAATCAGCCGGCGCTGGATTGGACCTACCACCTGAGCGTGTGCCGCTGGCTGCTGGGCTCGACTTACCGGGCGCAGATCGACGACGAGCCTATCGAAGCCTTTATGGCAGCCTCGGCGGCGTGTTGGGTCAATACCGATCAAAGCCAGGCCCTGGGCATAGTGCTGGCCTGGCAAGGTACAAGGGTTTTCGATTGGAAGGGCGCACCATTACTGGGTGCCGAACGCCAGGCGTTGCCCGACCCGGCAGGGGACTTTGCCTGGTGTCCATTGACTCGCCAGGCGCGTTTCGGTGGTTGGTTGCCCGTGCCTTGAGACGCTGCGCGAAATCGAATGGAACCCTGAGGCCAGATACTTGACCTAATGCATAGACCTCAGGAGGTGATTCATGCAAGTAGACTATATCTGGATCGTATTGGCGGTGATTCTGCTGCTGGCGGAATTGTGGGCAATCAACGTCGTATTGCGCAGCACCGGTGGTTGGGAGAGCAAGGGGCTGTGGCTGGTGATCCTGATCTTCGTGCCGTTGCTGGGCTTGATTGTGTGGGCGCTGTTCGGGCCCAAGCGCGAGATGGCTTCAGCGCGTAAAGACTGAGGCGCAGCTTGGCTACAGACTGTGTTTGACAATGCCCCGTATTGGACGATACGGGGCATTGTTGTAATAGCGGCAGGAAAACCCCAGCGCGCAGTCGCTACTGGGCTGGGGGTCTCTAGAGTGACTTGGCGCCATGACTGAACACTGTGTTTTGAACCTCAGGCCGCCAGCGGTTTGCTGGCGTGGGCCTTTTTATAGGCCGCTTTCATCGCTTCCATTTCAGCGCCCAGTTCGTCAAGCACCGCCTTGCCGAGCAATTTCCTGGCCTGGGGGAACATTTCCGTTTCTTCCTCTTCGATGTGGTGCTCAAGCAACTCCTTGACCACTTTGACCCGCCCGGAAAACTCGGTGGATGACGGGTCGGTCTGCTTCAGGTCGGGCAGCACCAGCGAGTCGACGGTGCGGTGCTCTTCCTTGGCTTCGTGGTACATGATGTCCTGCTCCTTGCCGCCAGCTTTGCGGAAAGCGGGGTAGAGGATTTCCTCTTCGAGCTGGGTATGCAGGGTGATTTCCATCTCGAGCTTGGCCAGCAACTCGGTACGCTTTTTAACCCCGCGCTCGGTGGATTCGCTCAGTTGGGTCAGCAGGGTCTTTACGCGTTCGTGGTCGGCTTTGAGAAGGTCGATGGCATTCATGTAGAACCTCACGGTAGTGGACGGGCGTGTCGAAATGCACGCCGCGTAGTCAGGCTATTGCATCAGGCGTACCAACTTTTGCTTCGGTAGATTTATGTTTAAAATCAAGTAGATATAAGTTAAGTAATGATTGGCTTTCGTGCAGCTTGCATGGTCGGCCTCCCGCAGGATTGCACAATGCTGCCCAGGTCAAAATGTGGGAGGGGGCTTGCTCCCGATAGCGGTAGGTCAGCTAGCCTATGCTTCACTGACCCACCGCTATCGGGAGCAAGCCCCCTCCCACATTTTCAGCTCCAGCGTCCTGGAGATTTTTATCTCGTGATCAGCCGGCAACAGCCTTGGCAATCGCCTCGTTGAACGCTGGCAAGTCGTCCGGCGTACGTGAGGTGATCAAGGTCCAGCCGTTGGCCTTGCACTCCTTGACCTGGGCATCGACCACACCCGCGGCACCTGCGTTTTCAAGGTCGATGCGCACGCTTTTATAGGCAGTCAGGGTCTTGCCCTTGACCACGCCGGCATCAATCAGCGCCCATGGCCCGTGGCAGATGGCCGCGATGGTTTTGCCGGCTTCGGCGAAGTCCTTGATCAGGCGCAGCGCTGCGGCATCCTGGCGCAAGGTATCGGCATTCACCGTGCCGCCCGGGATGACCAGCGCATCGAAGTTGCCGCTGACCACATCCGACAGTTGCACGTCGGACTCCACGGTCCCGTCCTTTTCGGTATCGCCGACGAAGGTCTGGGTGGTGCCGCCTTTGCTGGAAGCGTGGGTCACGGTGGCGCCGTAGCCCCGCAGGGCTTCCAAGGGTTTGAGCAGCTCGTCGCGCTCGATGCCGGTATTGGAGGTGATGATCAGGATTTTCTTACCGTTGAGTTGTGCACTCATGAGCGGATATCTCCTGTGTGGGTGAGTGGGTTACTTGGCGTATTTGCTTTGCAGCTCCTTGGCCATTTTCAGGTGTTTTTCCAGGGTCGGCAGCTTCTCGCTGGCAAAAGCCTTCAGCTCGGCGTTGTCCGAGGAAGTCGATTCTTTCTTGAACAGTTCGACGGCTTCTTCATGGGCATTGACCTGGTTGTTGGCATAGGCCTTGTCGAAGGATTCGTCGCGCATCTCGAGAATGGCTTTCTTGGCCTTGTCCATGAGCGCGGCATCATCCGGCACTTCAAGATCATGTTTCTTGGCCAGTGCCATCAGTTCCTGGTTGGCCTTGGTGTGGTCGTCGACCATGTGCTGGGCGAAGGTCTTCACGTCAGCCGAACTGCTTTTTTGCAGGGCGAGCTTGCCGGCCTCGACTTCGGTGATACCACTCTGCGCGGCCTTGTCGACGAAGTCATTGGAGGTCGCCGCCATGGCAACGGAAATCGAACCCGCAGCCAGTGCGAAGGTCAGGCCCATCTGTTTCATCAGCTTGCTAGTCATGGTGAATCTCCTTATGGATGACGTGATGTCGTTACCTGAGTGTTGAGCCGGCGGCCGCGCAAAAGGTTTAAATTTTTTTTGCGTTTTTTCGCCAGCGGTGACGAGGGCAATTTCCTTGAACTATCGAATTACGGCGGGCTCTGCTGCATAAGTGCCTGCCGATTTTCGCAGGCTCGCATCTGCCAGGAGATACACCGTGACTGACGCCAAGACTGCCGACAAAACCCCCAACCCCATCAGCTCCGAAGACGCCCAGACAGGTGCCGAAAAACCCGTCAAGGGACAGACCCTCGGGCATCCGGACCCAAAGACAGAAACCGTCGACAAGGTCCTGACCCCGACGTCGATCAAGGATACCGAGCGCCAGACTGACGCCATCAATGAGCAGGCCGACAAGGCTGAGCGCAAGCTGGGTCATTGAGATGGCCAAGTCGATCACGGCGTCTGAACTCGGCATCGAACTCAAGCCCGATGATGACGCCAGCCTGTTTAAATGGTTTATCGCCAGCTTTCTGATGGGCAAGCGTATCCAGGCGCCGATTGCGGCCCAGGCGTATCGGGTGATTATCGAAGAGGAGGGCCGCGATACTGCGCGCAAGCTGCAGCATTGCACCTCCCGTGAGCTGGTTTCGATGTTGGGGCGTGCCCACTACGTACGCTACGACGAAACCACCGCCCAGCGCCTGTTGGACCTGAGTGCCAAATTGAATGCCGAGTACGCGGGCAAGATCACCCAGATCAAATACGCCAGCGAGGACCGTCACGCTTTCGAACAGCGCCTCGGCGAGTTTGACGGGGTCGGGCCCAAGACCATCGAGATTTTCATGCGCGATGCAGCCAAGGTGCTGTTTTGACGGCACCTGTGTATGTGGGATGTGCGGGGTGGAGCCTGCCGCGCGAACACTGGGCGGCGTTTGTCGAAGAGGGCACTCATCTGCAGCGCTATGCCTCGCGTTTCAACGCGGTGGAAATCAACAGTTCGTTTTACCGTCCGCACCTGCCCAAGACCTATACACGCTGGGCGCAATCGGTGCCATCGGCATTTCGTTTCTCGGTCAAGGTGCCTAAGCGCATTACCCATGAACTGCGCTTGCAAGGGTGCGCTACCGCGCTGGATGAGTTCCTTGAGCAGTGCCTGCATCTGGAGCAGAAGCTGGGCTGCCTGCTGGTGCAACTGCCGCCTTCGTTGCGCTATGAACCGGCGTTGGCCACAGGTTTTTTCACTGCACTGCGCCAGCGTTTTGCCGGCGCCGTGGTGCTGGAGCCGCGTCACCCCAGTTGGCTTGACGCCGAGGCCATGTTGCTGGACATGCAGATAGGCCGGGTAAACGCCGACCCGGCCGTCATCGACCCAGGCGCCGGCTGGCAAGGCGTGCAGTATTGGCGCTTGCACGGCTCGCCGCGCATTTATCACAGCGCCTACGGCTTGCAGCGTGTGCAGGCCTATGCACGGCTGCTGGAGCCGTCGGCTGCGGCGGGTGTTCCCACTTGGTGCATCTTCGATAATACGGCCAGCGGCCATGCGGTGATGGACGCTCTTTTGATGGTGAACAGCGAACATCTGGTTATGCCGCACGCTGCACCTCCTAGCCAATAAAACGTTGGTTGCGAGCCAGTGGTTGGCTGCACAGCCGATCGCCGGTTAATCTCTTCCCTCAGTTCAGGGAGAGGTGACCCGATGTCGTTGATCACAACCATCGAAGACTTACGCAAGCTGGCGCAGAAACGTGTGCCACGGATGTTCTACGACTACGCTGATTCCGGTTCCTGGACTGAGAGCACCTATCGCGCCAATGAGAGTGATTTTGCGCGCATCCAATTCCGCCAAAGGGTGGCGCGTAATATCGATGAGCGTTCAATCCGCGCCACGATGATCGGCCAGGACATGGCCATGCCCGTGGCCCTGGCGCCCACCGGCCTGGCGGGCATGCAGCATGCCGATGGCGAGATTCTTACCGCCCGTGCCGCTGCCGCATTCGGGTTGCGTTATACCTTGTCGACCATGAGCATCTGCTCCCTGGAAGACATCGCCGAGCATGTCGGCCAGCCGTTCTGGTTCCAGCTGTATGTGATGCGCGACCGCGAGTTTATCGAGCGGTTGATCGAGCGCGCCAAGGCTGCCGGGGTGGATGCGTTGGTGCTGACCCTTGACCTGCAGATACTCGGGCAACGCCACAAGGACTTGATCAATGGCCTGTCGGCACCACCCAAGCTGACCCTGCCGAATATCCTCAACATGATGACCAAGCCGCGCTGGGTAATGGGCATGCTCGGCACCCAGCGCCGTGGTTTCGGCAATATCGTCGGGCATGTGAAGGGCGTGGCCGACATGAGTTCGCTGTCGTCCTGGACCGCCCAGCAATTCGACCCGCGCCTGAGTTGGGACGATGTGGCGTGGATCAAGAAATGCTGGGGCGGCAAGTTGATCATCAAGGGCATCCTCGACGTGGAAGATGCGCGGCTGGCGGCCGATTCCGGCGCCGATGCGCTGGTGGTAAGCAACCACGGCGGTCGTCAGCTGGATGGCGCGCCGTCGAGCATCAGCCAACTGCCGGCGATTGTCGAGGCCGTGGGCAAGTGCATCGAAGTGTGGCTCGATGGGGGGATTCGCTCCGGCCAGGACGTACTCAAGGCCATCGCCCTGGGGGCCAAGGGCACCATGATCGGTCGCCCGCACCTGTATGGCCTGGGTGCGATGGGCGAGGCGGGCGTGACCAAGGCGCTGGACATCATCGCCCGAGAGTTGGACGTGTCGATGGCGCTGTGTGGCTATAACGATATACGTGATGTGAACCGCGAGATTTTGCTGCCCGGGAGCTTTCCTGAATGTGTTGCCTGAGCAAAAAAATCGTAAAAAAATAAAAAGAGTTGTCCACGAAAACCGTGGGTATCTCTGTGGATAACTTTACGAAGGCCCGGCAGCGTTGGCGATTTCAATGCAGGTCATTATTTGATCAACTTCTGTTTCGGGCCAGCATGGGCAGGGTTTGCGCTTGACAGCCAAGCGCGAACCCAGTGCCGAAAAGCCTGTTTATGATGCGTTGTCGCGCGCTGTGGAGTGAGTCACCACCGGGTCGGGCATCCTGATACGCATCAGCCTGTCCAGTGCCTGGCCATAGCTGCGCCCGGCCAGGCTCATGCTGTTGTTATGGCTGGCGCCCGGTACCAGCAACAGATGCTTGGGCTCCTGGGCGGCTTCAAACAACTGCTGGCTGAAACGCGGTGGCACGTAGCGGTCGTCGAGGCCGTGGACCACCAGCAACGGCATGTGGATATCGGCAATCTTGTCAATGGAATCGAACTTCTGCGACAGCAACCAGCGCACCGGCAAAGAGGTATTGCTGACAGCCGTGGCCACATCCGCGAGGGAGGTGAAGGTGGATTCGATCACCAGCCCACGTACCGGCAGCGGCACCTGCTTGCCCAGTTCGGCGGCCAGGTCGATTGCCACCGCGCCACCCAGGGAATGCCCGTAGATCAGGCGCTTGCCCGGGTCCGGTTGCAGGGTCTGGAAGCGCTCCCAGGCGATGCGTGCGTCTTCGTACACCGTGGTTTCCGAAGGCAGGTCGCCGTGGCTTTGGCCGAAGCCGCGATAGTCGATGGCCAATACCGAGAAGCCCAGGGCATGCAATTGCTCGATGCGAAACAGCTGGCCTGTGAGATTCCAGCGCACCCCGTGCAGGTAGAGGATGGCCGGCGCCTCCTTCGTCGCAGCCGGGTACCACCAGCCATGAATGTTCTGCCCCGATTTGAAATTGGCGGGCCTGAGTTCGAATTCCTGCACCGCCTTGGGCAGGCCGGTGTACCAGCCGGCAGTCCCCGGCTCGATGCGAAACACCAGCTCGCGTTCCTTGTGTTGCAGCACGGCGCAGCCGACGGGCAGGCCGACGATCAGCGCAGCCATGCACAGCAAGGGCAGCCAGCGCAGGCCCAGGCGGGCGATAAAGCGAGAAGACATGAAAGCTCCAGGACAAAAGCGAAGCACGGGTTTTACCAGATGGCCCGAGCGCGCAGGCATTAATGCGACGGTTGTAGCAGAGCAAAGTGTTACAGCATTGAACAATCCAGGCGCAGGTTGTTAGGGTGGTCGGCTCAACGGCAGCCATCGCCACTGAACCTGTTCCCACCTGCATAGGCCCACTATGGACAACAGCCCCGTTCGCATCACCGCCGAAGAAACCCTCTCGGACAGCTGGTACCTCTTGAAAAAATACAGCTTCGACCTGCGTCGCCGGGATGGCAGCTGGCAAGCCCAGACCCGCGAGGTGTACGACCGTGGCAACGGCGCGACGATCCTGCTGTACAACCGCGGGCAACGCACGGTGCTGTTGATCCGCCAGTTCCGCATGCCCACCTTCGTCAACGACTATCCCGGCTACCTGATCGAAGCGGCGGCCGGCTTGCTGGATAACGCCAGCCCTGAAGAACGCATCCGCCTGGAAGCCGAGGAAGAGACCGGGTATCGCGTGGGGCATGTGGAGCAAATCTACGCGGCGTTCATGAGCCCAGGCTCGGTGACTGAGCGGATTCACTTTTTCATGGGCGAGTATCAGCCGGGGGATCGGGTGGGTGCGGGCGGCGGCCTGGAAGAGGAGGGCGAGGATATCGAGGTGCTCGAACTAGGCTTCGAGCAGGCACTGGAGATGGTGCAGAGTGGGGATATTGTGGATGGCAAGACAATCATGTTGTTGCTGCACCTTGAACTGAAGATGCTGAAAGAAGGCTGGTGAGGGAGCTTGCTCGCGCAGCGGCCCGACAGCCGCCGATGATCCCACTGACGCACCTGCGATCCAATGTGGGAGGGGGCTTGCTCCCGATGAGGGAGTATCAGGCAACGCATCTAGGACTGACCCACCGCCATCGAGAGCAAGCCCCCTCCCACATTTTTTACCGGGTGCAGTCAATCAGACCGTTATGAAATCAAGCTCCCGGATCAGAGTCGCGCAACCACCTCGCTAACCTCAACCCCGACTGACGGTAATTGTCAGAAATTTCCCAGAGGAGTACAAATGTACTCCATGACGAACCTGACCCCCCGCCGTACCGCCATCCTGACCTTCATCCGTGACCGCATCGCGCAACAAGGCCAGCCCCCCAGCCTCGCCGAGATCGCCGAGGCGTTCGGCTTCGCCTCGCGCAGCGTCGCCCGCAAGCATGTGGTGGCCCTGACTGAAGCTGGCTTTATCGAGGTCAACCCCAACCAGGCCCGTGGTATTCGCCTGCTCAATCAACCCGCGCGTGCCGAGTGGCTGGATGTCCCGGTGCTTGGCCGTGTGGCGGCCGGCCGGCCCATCGGCGCCGATGCCGAAGTGCACAGCCGCTTGCAACTGGACCCTGCCACCTTCGCGAAAACCCCCGACTACCTGCTGCGGGTGCAGGGCGATTCGATGATCGAAGACGGCATTCTCGACGGCGACCTGGTGGGCGTGCGTCGCAGCGTCGAAGCCTTGAACGGACAGATTGTAGTGGCGCGCCTGGACGGTGAAGTCACCATCAAGCGTTTCGAGCGCAGCGGCGACCGGGTTCGCCTGTTGCCACGCAATCCGGCGTATCAACCCATCGTGGTCGGACCCGATCAGGACCTGGCCATTGAAGGGGTGTTCTGTGGCCTGGTGAGGCAAGGCTGATGGGCGCCGTGGTTGCCCTGGACTCGCTGTTCAATGGCGGGCGAGTCTGGAAGGGCCGGCCTGCCGCACCACCGGCCAGCGTGCACCCCACGGGGCTGGCGGCGCTGGATGCGGTGCTGCCCAGTGGCGGCTGGCCGGAAGCTGCCTTGAGTGAAATCCTGATGGCCAAGGACGGTGTGGGCGAGTTGCAGCTGGTACTGCCGACCCTGGCGCGCTTGTCGGCCCAGGGCGAGCGCATTGTGCTGGTGGCGCCGCCTTATACGCCGTACCCCCATGCCTGGCAGAACGCCGGGGTGGATGTGCGCAAGCTTTCCATCATCCAGGCCGAGGAGCGCGACGCGCTGTGGGCGGTGGAGCAGTGCCTGCGTTCCGGCAGTTGCGGCGCGGTGTTGTGCTGGCCGCGCAAGGCCGATGACCGGGCCTTGCGGCGTTTGCAGGTGGCGGCGGAAACCGGCCAGACCCTGGCGTTTGCCTGGCGCTCCTTGAGTGAGGCGGTCAATGCATCGCCCGCGGCATTGCGTCTGGCGGTCGAGGCCCGGCCGGCACAAGTGCGGGTGCTCAAGTGCCGCGGCGGGTTGGCCCACCCGGCGCCGATCGCCCTGACGGGGCATTGAGGTTGCCATGCGTTGGGTGTGTATTGTCTTCCCGCAATTGGCGCTGGACGGGGCGCAGCGTGTGCATCCCGAGCCCGACCAACCCCTGGCACTGCTGGCCGGCACGTCGCAGCGGCGGGTGCTGCAAACCGTCAATGCCGCCGCCCGTGCCTTGGGCCTGCGCCCCGGCCAATCCTTGACGGCGGCCCATGCCCTGGCCAAAAGCTTTGCCTGCGTCGAATACGACCCCTTGGAGATCGAGCGCCTGCAGCAGTTGCTCGCCGCCTGGGCCTACCGTTTCAGCTCCCAGGTCAGCCTGTATTACCCGCGGGCCTTGTTGTTCGAGATCGAGTCGAGCCTGGGCCTGTTCGGGCCCTGGCCGCAGTTCGAGGCGCGTTTGCGCAAGGAATTGACCGAGCTTGGCTTTCGTCACCGCATCGTCGCTGCGCCCAATCCTGCGGCGGCAAGGGTGTTGGCGAACCTTTACGATGGCCTGGCCGTGGCCGATGACAGCGCCTTGATGCAGGCCCTGGCGCTGCTGCCCATCGACCGCGCCGGCCTCGAGCCGCAGGCCGCCACGGCTTTGTCACGCATGGGCCTGCGCACCCTGGCCCAGGTACAGGTACTGCCCCGGCACACCCTGGCGCGGCGCTTTGACGCCAGCCTGCTCAAGCACCTCGACGCCTTGAGCGGGCAACGGCCCTTGGCCTTGGGGTTCTATCAGCCGCCGGACCAGTTCGATGCGCGCATCGAGTTGAACTTCGATGTGCAATCCCACCAGGCGCTGCTGTTTCCCTTGCGCCGCTTGACCGGCGACTTGTCGGCCTTCCTTTGCGGGCGCGACAGTGGCGTGCAGCGCTTCGACCTGCATCTGGAA
Organism: Pseudomonas sp. FBCC-B545; assembly: GCF_059134095.1. NCBI lineage: Bacteria > Pseudomonadati > Pseudomonadota > Gammaproteobacteria > Pseudomonadales > Pseudomonadaceae > Pseudomonas > Pseudomonas sp. FBCC-B545. The sequence goes on from NZ_CP101441.1 coordinate 2,666,658, forward strand.
CATGCCCAGGCACCGGACAGTGTGATCAAGGTCGGCCTGCTCAGCGCCGAACGCGAGCCCTTGATGCTGTTCGAGCTGGCCCGCGGGCGCCTGGAGCAGGTCCAGGTCACCTCGCCGGTGCGCGGCTTGCGCCTGGTGGCCGAGGACTTGCCGGTGTTCGTGCCGCAGCGCCAGGACCTGTTCGACGACCGCCCGCAACAAACCCTGCCATGGGAACAACTGCGCGAACGCCTGCGTGCGCGCCTGGGGGATGACGCCGTGCAGGGCTTGCGTTTTCACGCCGACCACCGCCCCGAATGCGCCTGGCAAGCCGCGACCGACAGCCGACCATGCCCGAGCTTGAGCAAGGTCCGGCGGCCCGGCTGGCTATTACTCGAACCGACCTTGCTGGCAGAGCAGGGCGTGCGCATTCTGATGGGGCCGGAGCGCATCGAGTCCGGCTGGTGGGATGGCGCCGATGTGCGCCGCGACTATTACCTGATCCAGACCCGTGCCGGCCAGCAAGGCTGGGCCTACCGCAACGTCGGGAACAGCGATGGGCTGTGGCTGCAAGGCTGGTTTGCATGAGTTACGCCGAGCTGCACTGCCTGTCCAACTTCAGCTTCCAACGCGGTGCCTCCAGCGCCCTGGAACTGTTCGAGCGGGCCAAAGCCCAAGGCTACAGCGCTTTGGCGATCACTGACGAATGCACGCTGTCGGGCGTTGTGCGAGCCTGGCAAGCGGCGAAGGCGGTAGACCTGCCGCTGATTATCGGCAGCGAGATGCGCCTCGAAAACGGCCTGAAACTGGTGCTGCTGGTGGAAGACCTCAGCGGCTATCAGCACCTGTGCCGTTTGATCACCCTGGCCCGGCGTCGCGCCGAAAAAGGCCGTTATCGCCTGCTGCAGGAAGACTTCGAGCAACCGTTGCCCGGCCTGCTGGCACTATGGGTGGCACAAGACGAGGACACCCAAGCCTCGATCCAATGGTTGCGCCGTACCTTCGCCGAGCGCCTGTGGCTGGCGGTGCAGTTGCATTGCGGCCAGGACGACGAACGCCACTTGGAACAGCGCCTGCAATTGGCCGCCAGCCTGCACATCCCCGCCGTGGCCTGCGGCGATGTGCATATGCATGCACGCGGGCGTCGCGCCCTGCAAGACACCATGACCGCCATCCGCCACCACGTAGCGGTGGCCGACGCCGGCACGCTGTTGCACCCCAATGGCGAGCGGCACCTGCGTAGCCTGGATGCCCTGGGCGGGCTCTACCCGCAAGCACTGCTGGACGAAACCCTGGCGATAGCCCGGCGTTGCACCTTCGACCTGAGCCAGCTGCGTTACCACTATCCGCGGGAACTGGTGCCCAGCGGCCATGACGCCGCCTCCTGGCTGCGTGCGGTCACCGAAGAAGGCATCGCCCGGCGCTGGCCCAAGGGCGTCGATGCCAAGACCCTGGAACAGATCGATAAAGAGTTGAAGCTGATCAGCGAGCTGGGCTACGAAAGCTATTTCCTCACGGTGCACGACATTGTGCGCTTTGCCCGCAGCCGTTCGATCCTGTGCCAGGGCCGAGGTTCGGCGGCCAATTCGGCGGTGTGCTTTGCCCTGGGCATCACCGAGATCAACCCGAGCCTGACCAGCCTGTTGTTCGAGCGCTTCTTGTCCAAGGAGCGCAACGAGCCGCCGGATATCGACGTCGACTTCGAACACGAACGCCGCGAAGAAGTGCTGCAATACGTCTTCCAGCGCTATGGTCGCCACCGCGCGGCGTTGACGGCGGTGGTCAGCAGCTACCACGCGACCGGCGCGGTGCGGGATGTGGCCAAGGCCCTGGGGTTGCCGCCAGACCAGATCAATGCGCTGGCTGACTGCTGTGGGCGCTGGAGTGACGACGCGCCGCCCCTGGAGCGCCTGCGTGAAAGCGGCTTCGACCCGGACAGCCCACTGTTGCGCCGTGTGCTGACGCTGACCCAGCAATTGATCGGCTTTCCTCGGCACCTGTCCCAGCATCCCGGCGGCTTCGTGATTTCCGAATACCCACTGGATACCCTGGTGCCGGTGGAAAACGCCGCCATGGCCGAGCGCACCATCATCCAGTGGGACAAGGACGACCTCGACGCGGTGGGCCTGCTCAAGGTGGATATCCTCGCCCTGGGCATGCTCAGCGCAATTCGCCGCTGTTTCGACCTGCTGCGCCGTCATCGCAATCAGGACTTGAGCCTGGCAAGCATTCCCAAGGAAGACCCGGCGACCTACGCGATGATCAGCAAGGCCGACACCATCGGTGTGTTCCAGATTGAATCGCGGGCGCAAATGTCGATGTTGCCCAGGCTCAAGCCGCAGACGTTCTATGACCTGGTGATCGAAGTCGCCATCGTGCGTCCGGGGCCGATCCAGGGCGGCATGGTGCATCCGTATTTGCGCCGACGGAACAAGGAAGAGCCCACGAGCTATCCCTCGCCGGCATTGAAAGTGGTGCTGGAGCGGACCCTGGGCATCCCGCTGTTCCAGGAACAGGTGATGCAGATCGCCATGGTCGCCGCCGACTACAGCCCCGGCGAGGCCGACCAGTTGCGCCGCTCCATGGCCGCCTGGAAGCGTCATGGCGGGCTGGAGCCGCACCAGCAACGCTTGCGCGACGGCATGCTCAGGAACGGCTACACCGAAGCCTTTGCCGCGCAGATTTTCGAGCAGATCAAGGGCTTTGGCAGCTATGGCTTCCCTGAGTCCCACGCGGCCAGTTTTGCCTTGTTGACCTACGCCAGTTGCTGGCTCAAGTGCCATGAGCCGGCAGCTTTCGCCTGCGCCCTGATCAACAGCTGGCCCATGGGCTTCTACAGCCCGGACCAGATTCTGCAGGACGCCCGGCGCCATCGCTTGCAGATTCGCCCGGTGGATGTACAGGCCAGTGACTGGGATTGCAGCCTGGAACCCATCGACGGCCAGCAGCCGGCGATTCGCTTGGGCTTGCGCATGATCTCGGGGTTTCGCGAGGAAGACGCACGGCGTATCGAAGCCGTCCGCCAGCGGCAACGCTTCAGCGACATCGCCGATCTGGATGCACGCGCCGGCCTGGATGCCCGGGCCCAGGCGCTGCTGGCGGATGCCGGTGCCTTGCGCGCCCTGGCCGGTAACCGTCATCAGGCGCGCTGGGATGTGGCCGGCGTGCACCAGCAGCTTGGATTGTTTGCCGGCCTGCCGAGTCCCGATGAAGCGGTGGTGGCGTTACCCGCGCCCAGCGTAGGTGAGGACCTGCAGGCCGATTACGCCACGCTCGGCACCACCCTTGGCCCGCATCCCTTGGCTCTGCTGCGCAGCGAGTTGCGCAAGCGACGCTGCCGCAGTTCCCAGGAGCTGCTGGCCGTGGAACATGGACGCAACGTCAGCATTGCCGGGCTGGTCACCGGTCGCCAGCGTCCTGGTACGGCCAGTGGCGTGACCTTTGTCACCCTGGAAGATGAATTCGGCAACCTCAACGTGGTGGTCTGGCGTGACCTGGCCGAGCGCCAGCGCCAGGCGCTGGTGGGCTCGCGGTTGCTCAAGGTGGACGGCCGCTGGGAGGCGGTGGGCGAGGTGCGGCACTTGATCGCCGGGCGCCTGACTGACCTGACGCCGCTGCTGGCAGGGATCACTGTGCGCAGCCGGGATTTTCATTGAGGCCGCTGGTTTCTGCGCTTACGATCGCCTAATTTGTACAAGATGAAACCATCTCGCGCCGGTGCGCTCCAAAAGTTGCGATTGTCCTCTTTGCGCAGAGTTGAACCATGCCATTTTTATCCAACCCTCACGGCTGTGACGGCTGGGCCGGCGAAATGGCCCAGCGTATTCGCGCGTTTGACTGGTCGGCCACCGACCTTGGACCCATCGGCTCTTGGTCCACCAGCCTGGCCTGTACCGTACAGATGATGCTGGCTTCGCCGGTGCCGATGGTGATGCTGTGGGGGCGCGCCGGCTACATGATCTACAACGACAGCTATTCGGCCTTTGCCGGCGGCCGTCACCCATACCTGCTCGGCACGCCGGTGGAATTGGGCTGGCCGGAAGTGGCCGAGTTCAACCGCCATGTGGTGGACACCTGCCTGGCGGGCGGCACCCTGTCTTTCAATAACAAGGACCTGGTGCTGTCGCGTAACGGCAAGCCGGAAACCGTGTGGCTGGACCTCTATTACAGTCCGGTTGCCGGCGATGACCAGCAACCGGCCGGGGTGCTGGCGATCGTGGTCGAGACCACTGAGCTGGTGAAGTCCGAGCACGTGCGCCAGGAACTCACCCACAACCTTGAACAGCGGGTGGCCGCCGAAGTGCAGGCGCGTTCTTCTGCCGAAGACCAGTTGCGCCAGTCCCAGAAGCTGGAGGCGATTGGCGGCCTCACCGGCGGCGTGGCCCATGACTTCAATAACCTGCTGCAAGTGATCGCCGGCAACCTGCATTTGCTCGCCCGCCATGAGCCGGACAACCCCCAGGTGCAACGTCGCGTCAACGCCGCGATTGCCGCGGTGGAACGTGGCGCCAAGCTGTCCTCGCAACTGTTGGCGTTTGCCCGGCGCCAACCCTTGTCGCCGGCGGTGTACAACCCGCAACGCATCTACGCCGGCCTGGGCGAGCTGCTGCAAAGGGCGTTGGGGGAAACCATCCATATCGATGTGCAGTTGCCCCAGGATTCCTGGTGCATCAACGTTGACCGTAACCAGTTGGAGAACGCGCTGCTCAACCTGGCGATCAACGCCCGCGATGCCATGCAGGGCGAAGGCGTGATTCGTATCACCGGCGAAAACATCATCCTCAACCCCGCCGATTGCATCGGTAAAAGCATCAAGCCCGGCGAGTATGTGCGCCTGGCGGTGGCCGACACCGGCGTGGGCATGTCCGAGGCGACCCTCAAGCGTGCGTTCGAACCCTTCTTTACCACCAAGCGCGAAGGCCAGGGCACCGGCCTGGGGCTGAGCATGGTGTTCGGCTTCGTGCGCCAGAGTGGCGGGCATGTGGACATGTGGAGCGAGGAGGGCAAGGGCTCGGTGGTGCAGATGTATTTCCCCCACAGCCTGGAGCCCGAATGCCTCGACGCGCAGGGTGAGCTGGACCTGCAGAGCGGCGGCCAGGAAACCATCCTGGTGGTCGAGGACAATGAAGGCGTGCGCCTGACCGTGGTCGAGTTGCTGGAGCAGTCGGGCTACACCGTACTCACCGCCGAGGATGGCGATCACGCCATGCAAGCGTTGCACGACGGCTTGGCGCCTGACCTGATCTTCACTGATGTGGTCATGCCCGGCCGGGTCAAGAGTACCGACCTGGCCGACTGGGCCCGGGCGCAGAACCCGCCGGTGGCGGTGTTGTTCACCTCCGGCCATACCCGCGACATTCTGTCGTCCAATCATCTGCTCAGCGCCGATATCCATCTGCTGAGCAAACCCTATAGCCCCGATGCCCTGACGCAGCGCGTACGCACGGTGCTCACCGCAAGACAAGGTTGCCCATGACTTCACAGCGCAACATCCCTTCGCTCACCGCCCAGCAGTCGGGCTTCGTGCGGGTGCGTGGCGCCCGCGAACATAATTTGCGTAACGTCGATGTGGACATTCCCCGGGATGCCCTGGTGGTATTTACCGGCGTGTCCGGCTCCGGCAAGTCGTCCCTGGCGTTTTCTACCCTGTATGCCGAGGCCCAGCGTCGCTATTTTGAATCGGTGGCGCCCTATGCGCGACGCTTGATCGACCAGGTCGGCGTGCCGGATGTGGACAGCATCGAAGGTTTGCCGCCGGCCGTGGCCCTGCAACAGCAACGTGGCACGCCGAGTGCGCGCTCCTCGGTGGGCAGTGTCACCACCTTGTCGAGCTTGATCCGCATGCTGTACTCCCGCGCCGGCAGTTACCCGCCGGGGCAGGCCATGCTGTATGCCGAGGACTTCTCGCCGAACCTGCCCCAGGGCGCGTGCCCGCAATGCCATGGCCTGGGCCGGGTGTATGAAGTGACCGAAGCGCTGATGGTGCCCGACCCGTCCCTGACCATCCGCCAGCGTGCAGTGGCGGCCTGGCCGTTGGCGTGGCAGGGCCAGAACCTGCGCGACATCCTTGTAACCCTGGGCTACAACGTGGATATCCCGTGGCGCGAGCTGCCGAAAAAACAACGCGACTGGATCCTGTTCACCGAAGAAACTCCTACCGTGCCGGTGTACGCCGGCTTCACCCCAGAGCAGACCCGCGATGCGTTGAAGCGCAAGCTCGAGCCCAGTTACCAGGGTACGTTCAGCGGGGCCCGGCGCTATATCCTGCACACCTTCGCCCATACCCAGAGCGCGCTGATGAAAAAGCGCGTGTCGCAATTCATGCAAGGCAGTGCCTGCCCGTTGTGCCACGGTAAACGCCTCACCCAAGCAGCGCTGTCGGTGAAGTTTGCCGGGGTGGATATCGGTGAATTGTCGCAACTGTCCCTGGCGCAACTGGCCGAGTTGCTGCGCCCGGTAGCGGCCGGGCAGGACAAGATGAAGCTGTCGGTGGAAAAACGCCTGGCGGCCCAGCGCATCGCCCAGGACCTGCTCGAGCGGGTCAGTACCTTGATCGACCTGGGCCTGGGCTACCTGTCCCTGGAGCGCAGCACGCCGACCTTGTCGTCCGGGGAATTGCAGCGCCTGCGCCTGGCGACCCAATTGGGCTCGCAGTTGTTCGGCGTCATCTATGTGCTGGACGAGCCCTCGGCAGGCCTGCACCCGGCGGATGGCGAAGCGTTGTTCACCGCGCTGGAGCGCTTGAAGGCCGCGGGTAATTCGTTGTTTGTGGTGGAACATGACCTGGAAACCATGCGCCGCGCCGACTGGCTGATCGACGTCGGCCCCGCCGCCGGTGAACATGGCGGGCAAGTGCTGTACAGCGGCCCGCCTGCGGGGTTGGCGCAGGTCGAGGCATCGCAGACCCGCGAATACCTGTTCGCCGAACAGCGCCCTTCGAATCCGCTGCGCCGCGAACCCAGTGCCTGGCTGAAGCTGGAAGGTGTGACGCGTAATAACCTCAACGGGCTGAAAGTGGATTTCCCGCTGGGCTGCTTTACAGCAGTAACCGGTATTTCCGGCTCGGGTAAATCCAGCCTGGTCAGCCAGGCGCTGCTGGAACTGGTGGGCCAGGGCCTGGGGCGTGTACTGGAAAGTGACGACGAGCCGAGCCTGGAAGACGCTGCCCCCCAAGCCAGTGGCGGGCATATCAGCGCCGGGCTGGAACACATCCGCCGCCTGGTACAGGTGGACCAGAAACCCATCGGCCGCACCCCGCGCTCCAACCTGGCGACCTACACCGGGCTGTTCGACAACGTGCGCAAACTCTTCGCTGCCACGCCAGCGGCCAAGAAGCGCGATTACGACGCCGGGCAATTCTCCTTCAACGTCGCCAAGGGCCGTTGCCCGAACTGCGAAGGCGAAGGCTTTGTCAGCGTTGAACTGTTGTTCATGCCCAGCGTGTATGCGCCATGTCCGACCTGCCATGGTGCGCGCTATAACCCTGAAACCCTGGGGATCAAATGGCAGGGCTTGAATATCGCTCAGGTATTGGGACTGACGGTGGAGCAGGCGGTGGACGTGTTTGCAGAACAGCCTGGGGTGTTGCGTTCATTGCAAGTGCTGCGCGATATCGGCCTGGGTTACCTGCGCCTCGGCCAGCCGGCCACCGAGTTGTCCGGTGGTGAAGCGCAACGCATCAAGCTCGCTACCGAGCTGCAACGCAATGCCCGTGGCGCTACGTTGTATGTGCTCGACGAACCCACAACCGGACTGCACCCCAAGGACGTCGACCGCTTGCTCATCCAGTTGAATCAGTTGGTGGATGCGGGGCATACAGTGGTTGTAGTGGAGCATGAAATGCGCGTAGTGGCCCAGAGTGACTGGGTAATCGATATCGGCCCGGGGGCAGGGGACCTGGGTGGGAAGGTAGTGGCGTGTGGCACACCGCAGAAGGTTGCCAAAAGCAAGAACAGCCGCACGGCGCCCTATCTGGCCAGAGAGCTGGTCTAAAGCGTGATGATGTTCAAATGTGGGAGGGGGCTTGCCCCCGATGGCGGCGGGTCAGTCACAGATGTATCACTGACACTCCCTCATCGGGGGCAAGCCCCCTCCCACATTTAGATCAATGTTCTGTCAGTTGGATTTGTTGCTTGGCCAACGCCGCCGAGGCGCGCTGTTCATCACTACCTTGGCGCCGGCCTGGAGAGCTGATCTAAAGGTTGATGATGTTCAAATGTGGGAGGGGGCTTGCCCCCGATAGCTGCGGGTCAGTCACAGATGTATCACTGACACGCCCTCATCGGGGGCATGCCCCCTCCCACATTTAGATCAATGTTCTGTCAGTTGGATTTGTTGCTTGGCCAACGCCGCCGAGGCGCGCTGTTCATCACTACCTTGGCGCCGGCCTGGAGAGCTGATCTAAAGGTTGATGATGTTCAAATGTGGGAGGGTGCTTGCCCCCGATGGCGGCGGGTCAGTCACAGATGTATCACTGACACGCCCTCATCGGGAGCAAGCCCCCTCCCACATTTAGATCAATGTTCTGTCAGTTGGATTTGTTGCTTGGCCAACGCCGCCGAGGCGCGCTGTTCATCACTACCTTGGCGCCGGCCTGGAGAGCTGATCTAAAGGTGATGATGTTCAAATGTGGGAGGGGGCTTGCCCCCGATGACGGCGGGTCAGTCACAGATGTATTACTGACACTCCCTCATCTGGGGCAAGCCCCCTCCCACATTTAGATCAATGTTCTGTCAGTTGGATTTGTTGCTTGGCCAACGCCGCCGAGGCGCGCTGTTCATCACTACCTTGGCGCCGGCCTGGAGAGCTGATCTAAAGGTGATGATGTTCAAATGTGGGAGGGGGCTTGCCCCCGATGGCGGGGGGTCAGTCACAGATGTATCACTGACACTCCCTCATCGGGAGCAAGCCCCCTCCCACTTTTTTGATCAGTGCTTGGTCAGTTGAATTTGTTGCCTGGCCAGCTTCACCACATTCTCCACGGTGAACCCGAACTTCTCCTGCAACTTGGCCAGCGGTGCCGAGGCGCCGAAGCTGTTCATCACTATTTTGGCGCCGGTCTGCCCGACATAACGGTCCCAACCCAAGGGACCTGCCTGCTCCACCACGACCCGGGCTTTTACTGCCGGCGGCAAGACGCTGTCGCGGTAAGCCTGGTCTTGATCTTCAAACAACTCCCAGCTCGGCATCGATACCACTTGCGCGGCAACGCCTTCGCCCTTGAGCTGTTCATAGGCAGCCACTGCGAGACTGACCTCACTGCCTGTGGCGATCAGAATAACCTCGGGTTGATCCGCACCGGCCAGCACATACGCACCCTTGGCTGCCCCGGAGGCTGGCGCATACTTATTGCGATCCAACGTGGGCAGCGCCTGGCGCGACAGCACCACACAGCTCGGCCGATGGGTTTGGGCCAGGGCCACTTTCCACAGTTCCAGGGTTTCATTCGCGTCACCCGGGCGCAGGGTCAGTAGCCCCGGGGTGGCGCGCAGTTGGGTCAGGTGTTCGATAGGTTGATGCGTTGGCCCATCCTCGCCTACGCCGATGGAATCATGGGTGAATACGAAGATCACCGGCAGTTCCATGATCGCCGCCAGGCGGATCGGCGGTTTCATGTAGTCGCTGAACACCAGGAAGGTCGAGGTGTACGGGCGTAGGTAGGACAGCGCCATGCCGTTGGCAATTGCGCCCATGGCATGTTCGCGGATACCGAAGTGCAGGTTGCGCCCACTGTAGTCGTCGGCGCTGAAACGTCCGGCACCGTCGAAGGTGAGGTTGGTCTTGGTCGAGGGCGACAAATCCGCCGAGCCGCCCAGCAGCCACGGGATCTGTTGGGCAAAGGCATTCAGCACTTCGCCACCCGAGGCACGACTGGCGACGCCTTTGGCATCGGCGGCGAAGCTCGGCAGGTGCGCTTGCCACTGCTCGGGCATTTCCCCGGCGCGCATGCGCTGCAGTTCATCGGCCTGTTGCGGGTCGAGGGACGCCAGGGTCTGGTTCCACTCGGCGTACAGCGGTTCTGCGCGTTCGTACAGGGCATCGCGCAATACAGCACGGGCCTCTTCGGGCACCAGGAAACTCGAATCCTGCGGCCAGCCATAGGCAGCCTTGGTCAGGCGAATTTCGTCTTCGCCCAATGGCTCGCCATGGGCGGCGGCGGTGTTGTGTTTGTGTGGCGAACCGTATCCGATCACGCTGTCGACCACGATCAGGGTCGGTGCACCGGTGTTGGCCTTGAAAGTTTCCAGGGCCACGCTCAAGGCCTGCAAGTCATTGGCATCGGTGACGTGCACGGTGTGCCAGCCGTAGGCCTGGAAGCGCTTGATCACGTCTTCGCTGAACGCAAGCTCAGTGTGGCCCTCGATGCTGATGGTGTTGTTGTCGTAGATCCAGCACAGGTTATCCAGCTTCAAGTGGCCGGCCATCGACGCCGCTTCGCTGCTGATGCCTTCCATCATGTCGCCGTCACCGCACAGGGTGTACACGTCGTAGTCGAACAGCACCTGGCCGTCGCGGTTGAAACGCTCGGCCAGCCAGCGTTCGGCCATGGCCATGCCGACGCTGTTGGCGCAGCCCTGGCCCAGCGGGCCGGTGGTGGTTTCTACGCCGGTGGTCATGCGGTACTCGGGATGGCCCGGGGTCTTGGAACCCATCTGCCGGAACTGCTTGATATCGTCGAGGCTGATGGCCGGCTGGCCGGAACGCTTGCCGTGGGCGTCAATCTCCACCACACCGGCCAGATGCAACAGCGAATACAGCAACATCGACGCATGCCCCACCGACAGCACAAAACGATCGCGGTTTGGCCAGTCCGGATGCTCAGGGTGATAGCGCAGGAAGCGACTCCACAATGTGTATCCCACCGGCGCCAGGCCCATGGGCGTACCCGGGTGGCCCGAGTTGGCCTTCTGCACGGCATCCATGGCCAGGGTGCGAATAGTGTTGATGCATTGGGTGTCGGCAGCAGTGGCAACGTGATTCATAAAAACGTTCTCCCTCGGGTGGCGATCTATAGTGGAGGGCAGGGCACGGCAAAGGTTTGATCCCATCGCCAGGGTTACGACGAACGGACGCGTATTGACCTGGCACATGACAAGACCGGTTGGAATGGGCTAGTTTCAAGGGCGTAGGCCATTGAATAACTTGTGGAGGTACGCCATGCCAGTGAAACACGACCTGTATCAGGACTTGGGTTTTAGCAAGGAAGCCGTTCACGAACGCAGGGCGAGTGACAAGCGGCTGGACGCGTTGCTCACGCAATATGACGTTGCGGACGGGGAGGTGCTCAAGGCAGAAAAAGCCAGTGCCAGCGATGAGGATGTGGAAATCCTGAAGAAGAAACGGCTGCTGATCAAAGACGAGATTGCAGGGCGCTTGGGTTAACAGCAACGCGGCAATATTTGTTCAGATTTACCAGCGGGACATTGTAGGACTCAGTCTTTATGATGCGCCCCGTCCACCCGGCTCTGGGGACTGTTGTGGCGCAAGGATTGTGCTGCTGAGCCGGGGAGGACGCCCTATTTCATGCCAGCAGTGTGCCCAAACATTCATCAATGGAACGCTGCTGCGTCTGGCCGTAAAGCTGCAACTCATCGATCGTCTTGCGCCCCAGCGCCTGTTCGAATTGCGCCTGGTTGGAGTTGGCCGCGTAATGACTCTGCGCCGCATCCCCCAGGTTTGACTGGAAGATTCCCGCCGCACTCACCGGCAGGAAATCCTCGTACACCAATGGCTCCACCGTCACGTGACCGGCGTTGACCAGCGCTTGCAACTCACGCGGCTGGTCGGCCTGGCCGCGGGCTGCCAGGCCTTTGTCGGTGACGAAGTAGCGATAGTACGCCAGGCCCTGTTCCCGCATCTGCCCATGATCATCGGGGAACGCCTGAAAGTGCTGTTCCAGCAATTGCACATAGCGTTGGGCATTGGCCTCAGTGGGAAATGCGCCGAGTTCATCGCGGGCGGCGTTCAGCAGTTGGTCGTACAGCGCACGGCCCTTGGGCGTCAGTGCGACACCGCGTTGTTCGATTTCGCCGAAGCGTGCGCTGTGGCTGCCGTGGGCATCGGTGAAGGCGATGGGTTCGTCGAGGGCCTTGAAGCTGGTCTGGCGCAGCAGGATCGGGCATTGGCGCCGCGGTGGGCCTTCGATCACCGCCTTGGGCGTGATGCCTTTGCCGGGCATGGCGGCTTGCACCTGGTCAATGTCCAGAGTGCGTGGGGTAAGGTGGTTGATATGCGGGCCCTTGAACGCCACCACGTCGGCGATCAGGCGATGCTGGTCGCTGAGTTGCTGGTACTGCGCGCGCGTCACCGTGGCGGTGTGGTGCCAGCGGAAAGTCTCCAGGGCTTGGCAGATAAAAACCTCGGCGTCACTGGCATTCAGGCCACCTTGTGTTTCAGCTTGTTCGATCAACGCCAAGGCGCCGGGGGTGAAGATCGAGCGCTTGGCCAGGGCGCTTTCGGCGAACGTGCGCAGCGTTGGGTTTTCGATCAGTTCCAGGCGCAACAATGAGGTGAACACGCGAAACGGGCTGGTTTGCAGTGCGTGTTCATGCACGGCGCGAAAGGCGGTGGAATGCACCGGCACCCCGGCGGGGGTGAGGTCGTAGTAGCCCACCGGTTGCATGCCCATGACCGCGAACAAGCGGCTGATGGTCGCCAGTTCCGCAGCGGTGCCCAGGCGGATGGCGCCGTGGCGCTCCCTGTCCAGGCGCTGGATTTCCCCGGTGCGTTGCAGCTGCTGCGCCAGGCGCGGTTCGCGGTCGAGCACGCCGGCATTGGTCTCGGCCACCAGTTCCAGCAGCGCGCCGTACAGCGGAACTTCATCGCGGTACATGTCGGACATGGCCTTGGAAAAGCCCTTGCGGATCTCATCGGGGCTGACATGTGCAGTGGCGTGCATAGAAAAATTCCTGATGGCTATGGCGATGAAAGTGGCCTTTGCCTGATTTTGTTGAGCCGCAGCCCGGCTTGCAAACGAAGATTCCTCAGGACTTCATTCTGCAAATGAATGATGACCTGAACATGCGAGAACCAACTCGCCCGGTCTTCAACTACACCCACTTCTCAAGTCTTCATGTGCAACCGGGCGTCATTGGGTTTTACACTGCCCCTCACTGTGTAGGTGATGGAGGACTCAATGACGGCCGTACCCGCAACCCGCCTGCTGGACACGATTGAAGGCCAGCGCCTGCTCACGCAGGACGCCGAGCGTTGGCGCGAGTGGGGCCCGTACCTGAGTGAGCGCCAATGGGGCACGGTGCGCGAAGACTACAGCGCCGATGGAGACGCCTGGGCCTACTTTCCCCATGAACAGGCACGCAGTCGCGCCTATCGCTGGGGCGAGGACGGATTGGCCGGTTTCAGCGATAAAGCGCAACGCTGGTGCCTGGGCGTGGCGCTATGGAATGAGCGCGACGCGATTATCAAGGAGCGTCTGTTCGGCCTCAACAACGCCGAGGGCAACCACGGTGAAGACGTCAAGGAGTTGTACTTCTTCGTCGATGGCGTACCGAGCCATGCTTACATGCGCATGCTGTACAAATACCCCCATGCCGCCTTTCCCTATGCCGACCTGATCGCCGAAAACGCCCGCCGCGGGCTGGGCGATGCCGAGTATGAAATCCTCGACACCGGTGTGTTTGAAGACAACCACTACTGCGACGTCAGTGTCGAATACGCCAAGCACCAGCCCGACGATATTTTCATGCGCGTCACCGTGCACAACCGCTCGGACCAACCAACGCGCCTGCAGGTGCTGCCCCAGCTGTGGGCGCGCAACGACTGGAGCTGGACCTTCGATGCGCCCAAGCCCAGCTTGACCCTGGAGGGCGACCGCGTGCTGGCCCGTCATCATGAAGTGGACGATCGTCATCTCAGCGCCTGGGGCCAGGACGGCGTGCAATGGTTGTTTTGCGAAAACGAGAGCAACTTCGCCAAACTGGGCGGGCAGCCGACGCCCGGGCCGTTCAAGGACGGCATCAACGATTACGTGGTAGAGGGTGATCAAGGGGCCATTCGCGGTGACGCGGGCACCAAGGTGGCGGCGCGATTCAGTCTTGAACTGGCGGGCCTGGAGAGCAAAAGCCTCTATCTGCGCTTTGCCCCTCTGGACGCCCCCGAGGTCAACGCACGCAAGTTGTTCGAACAGCGCCGCCAGGAGGCCGATGACTTCTACGCAGCCTTGCAACAAGGCATCGCCGATGACGATGCGCGCAATGTACAGCGCCAGGCCCTGGCCGGCTTGCTGTGGTCCAAGCAACTGTACTATTTCGACGTCAACCAGTGGCTCGACGGCGACCCGGCCCAGCCTGCGCCGCCGCCCGAGCGTTTACATATCCGCAATACCCATTGGCGGCACCTGTCCAATTTCGACATCCTGTCCATGCCCGACACATGGGAATACCCGTGGTACGCCTCCTGGGACCAGGGCTTCCAGGCGGTGGCCATCGCGCTGATCGACCCGGGCTACGCCAAACAGCAGCTGTTGTTGCTGGTAAAGGACCGCTTCATGCACCCCAACGGCCAGCTGCCCGCCTATGAATGGCGCTTCGACGACGCCAACCCACCCGTGCACGCCTGGGCCAGCTGGCGTGTGTATCAGCAGGACAAGGCGTTGACCGGGGTGGGCGACATGGACTTCCTCGAGCGGATCTTCCACAAGCTGCTGCTGAATTTTTCCTGGTGGGTCAACCGCAAGGATGCCGAGGGCCGCAACCTGTTCCAGGGTGGGTTTCTTGGCCTGGACAATATCGCCTTGTTCGATCGCTCCGCCGCGCTGCCACCGGGTTACCAGTTGGATCAAGCCGACGGCACCGCCTGGGTCGCGGCCTATGCCCTGGACCTGATGCGTATCGGGCTGGAACTGGCCAAGCGCAATGTTGTGTACGTGGACATCGCCGTGAAGTTTTTCGAGCATTTCCTGTATATCGCCGGCGCCATCAACCGCGTCGACGACAGCGCCGAAGGCCTATGGGATGAGCAGGATCTGTTCTTCTACGACGTACTGCATCGCCCCGACGGCCAGAATGAACCGGTGCGCCTGCGTTCGATCGTCGGCCTGATGCCGTTGTTCGCGGTGCTGGTGCTGGAGCAGCGCGAGCATGAGGGGCTGGAAGGATTGCGCGAGCGTCTGCTGGGGTTTATGCATCACCGACCGGACTTGGCCAAACTGGTCTCACGCTGGAACGAACCGGGGCAGGGCAATCGCCTGTTGCTGGCGTTGCTGCGCGGCGAGCGCACCAAGGATCTGCTGCGCCGCATGCTGGATGAAAACGAGTTCCTGTCGGCCTTCGGCGTGCGCTCCTTGTCCAAGGCGTTCGCAGAGCAACCCCTGGCGCTGCAGATGAATGGCGACACGCTGTGCGCCAGTTACCAGCCGGGCGAGTCCGACTCGCGTTTGTATGGCGGCAATTCCAACTGGCGCGGGCCGCTGTGGATGCCGGTTAACTACATGCTGATCGAATCGCTGCGCGAGTTTCACCGCTACTACGCGGATAACTTCTCGGTGGAGTACCCCACGGGCAGCGGTTATCTGGCGTCCCTTGAGGAAGTGGCAAACAGCCTCAGCCAGCGCCTCACGCGCTTGTTTCTACGCGATGAAAATGGCCTGCGCCCTTCGATGGCGGGGTATGCGCAATTGGAAGCGGACCCGGCCAGTCGCGATCTGGTGTTGTTCCATGAGTATTTCCACGGCGAAACCGGGCGTGGCCTGGGGGCGTCGCATCAGACGGGGTGGAGTGCGTTGGTGGCGTTGTTGCTGCAGCCGAAAAGCTAAGCCGCACCACTGACTTGCTTTTCTGTGGGAGCTGCATTGCTTGCGACATTGCAGGCAAAAAATCCCGCCACCAAAAGGCTTGAATCAGGTAGATTCGCCGGCCTTACCCTTACAAGGATGTAGATCATGGCAAACCGCGCCATCGTTTCAAGCCCTGCCAACCTGCTGGGCGCATTGCTGGTCAGTGCCGCTGCGTTGCTCGCCTGCCTGCCGGTTGGCAGCGCCGGTGCGCAGGAGCTGAGGGCAATGTGCCTGTCATGCGATGTCGGCTTTGCGACCGATGCGACTAAATGGGTCAAGAACGGCATGTACCGTCTTGACGCAGTGACGCTGACGGATGACGAAAAGGAGATGGGTGCAGAAGCCGACGAGAAACGCAAAATGACCCGGATCAAACCTTTGGTTCTGGGCATTGATGAAAATGATGCGTTGGTTCAGGCAAGCGTAGACGCAATCGATGCCATGGGTAATTCCGGACGCGATAGCACTGTGTTGGAGCAGCAGTGGCCCGACCTGACTCGTCGTGCGCGGTACGCGTACAGTCTTTTTATGGCTGAAGATCAACCTGTAGACTTTTATAAAGTCTATGTGCGGGTAGGTCGCAATCAATACATGGTGACGGTTGGCCGGGACGTGGAGAGCGGCGAATTCAAGATGAGACCGGGCCATTGGCGGTTCCTCAATGAATACGGCAACCCGGGTTCGCCAGAAGAAGTGGCGCAGTTTAAAAAAGTCGAAGCCGCTGCTGGGCGTTAATAACGAGGCTTGGGCCAGAAATGAAAAATCCCGCCGGAAGGCGGGATTTTTTTGAGCGCGGCGTTATCAGGCCGGGAACAGCTCGCTCAGCTTCATCGCCAGCATCATGTCGCCTTCGGTGCGCAGTTTGCCGCCCATGAAGGCCTGCATGCCGTCGGTGGAACCGTCGACGATGCCTTCCAGGGTGTCGCTGTCCATGACCAGGGTCACTTGGGCGTCAGGGTTTTCGCCTTCCAGCAGTTCGCAGGTCTTGTCCTTGACCACCAGCGAAAAGTTCTTGGTGTCGTCGATGCGGAAACCGAATACCAGGTCCAAGCCTTCGGCAGCGCTTGGGTTGAATTTGGCTTTCATTGCTTCTACTGCTTTGGCTACGTCAGTCATGGTTTCGATCCTTTTATGGTGAGTCCAGTGACCTTGGGGTCACGGTTGGCCACAGCTCATCGGAAAGTGATGAGCTGCGGCGCCTTCAACAGTTGCAAGTGGGCATGGTTGTTGAAGGAAGCCAGTGCCACCTCGCGACCGCGGAATTTCAGCTGGTTGAGCGAGGTGTTAACAATTTGCCAGTTCATTTCGAACGCCTGGGCGGCGGGCATTCGGGTAATCAGGTGGAGCAGGGCGGTGATGGTGCCGCCGGAGGTGAATACGGCGATCTTGTCGGCGTTGTCGGCGGCTTCGAGGATACGCTGCAAGCCGCCCTGGACGCGTTCGACAAACCCCAGCCAGCTTTCCAGCCCCGGTGGGTCATAAGTGCCGGCCAGCCAGCGCTCGACAATCAGCGCGAAGATACGCTGGAACTCGCTGCGGTTCTGCGGGCCGTTACGCAGGATGTGCACGGCATCGGGTTCGCTGCCGAGCAGGTCGGGCAACAGGCCGCGGATGATCGCTTCGCCGTCGAATTCGTTGAACGCGCTGTCGGTCTCCAACGTCGGAACCGGCAGGCCAAGGGCGCTGTATTGATCGAACGTGGCGCTGGCGGTGTGCTGCTGGCGGCGCAGGTCACCGGCGATGCAGCGGTCGAAGCTCAGGCCCAGGTCGACCAGGTGGCGACCGAGCACTTGCGCCTGTTCCACGCCGACGGGCGACAGGACGTCATAGTCGTCTGCACCGAAGGAGGCCTGGCCATGTCGAATCAGATAAATGCTGCCCACGTCCGTTTTCCCGGTACGTTGAAAGTCTGGCGAGGTTATGAGGATGCCTGCAAGCTGTCAATGAAAAAACATACGCTTGTTTTAAAACCTCGTTGGAGCCCGCCTGCTGGCGGTTTGATCACTGGCTCCGGCGCGATGGCGTCGGTATGCTGGGGCCATCCGCGCCTGGCGCAGTGCATTCTTAAGGAGACATATGGATTTTTTGGCCGAATACGCGAGCTTTCTGGCGAAAACCGTCACCCTGGTGGTCGCTATTCTGGTGGTACTGATCAGCTTCGCAGCCCTGCGCAGCAAAGGTCGTCGTAAATCCGCCGGCCAATTGCAGGTCAGCAAGCTGAATGATTTCTACAAGGGCCTGCGCGAGCGCCTGGAGTCGAGCCTGCTCGACAAGGACCAGCTCAAGGCCTTGCGCAAATCCGAAAGCAAGACTGAAAAGAAAAAGGGCAAGAAGAAACCCGAGCCCAAGCCGCGAGTGTTCGTGCTGGATTTCGACGGCGACATCAAGGCCTCGGCCACTGAGAGCCTGCGCCATGAAATCACCGCGCTGCTGAGCCTGGCCACACCCAAGGATGAAGTGGTACTGCGCCTGGAAAGCGGCGGCGGCATGGTGCACAGCTATGGCCTGGCTTCGTCGCAACTGGCGCGCATCCGCCAGGCCGGTGTGCCATTGACCGTGTGCATCGACAAGGTGGCGGCCAGCGGCGGCTACATGATGGCGTGCATCGGCGAGAAGATCATCAGCGCACCGTTCGCTATCCTCGGCTCCATCGGCGTGGTCGCGCAGTTGCCCAACGTCAATCGCTTGCTGAAAAAGCACGATATCGACTTCGAAGTGCTGACTGCCGGCGAATACAAACGCACCCTCACGGTGTTTGGCGAAAATACCGAGAAGGGCCGGGAGAAGTTCCAGGAAGACCTGGATATCACTCACCAGTTGTTCAAGAACTTCGTCTCGCGGTACCGCCCGCAATTGGCGATTGACGATGTAGCGACCGGTGAAGTGTGGCTGGGTGTGGCCGCCCTCGACAAACAGTTGGTCGACGAGCTGCAAACCAGCGATGAATACCTGGCCACCAAGGCCAAGACTGCCGAAGTGTTCCACCTGCACTATGCCGAGCGTAAAAGCCTGCAAGAACGCGTGGGCCTGGCGGCCAGCGGTTCGGTAGACCGGGTGTTGCTGACCTGGTGGAGCCGGCTGACCCAGCAGCGGTTCTGGTAACCATCCTCAGGTTGTAGGCGGTCCCCTGTGGGAGGGGGCTTGCCCCCGATGGCGGCCTGACAGCCGACTAGATGTTGGATCAGACCGGGTACATATCCGTTATTTGGGCAACGACCACTATTGGTTCCGCTTTTACAGCGGGTCACTTTGAAAAGCGCAAAGTAACCAAACGCTCTTGCCCCACCACTCGGCACCTCGCTTAGGCTCGGTGTGCCCGTAATCCGACAGGGATTTGGGGGGCCGCCGCCACGCGCCATCCATGGCGCGGGGCGGCTAAACCGGCATCCCTGCCGGTTTACCCCCCAAATCCCTGTCGAATTCCGGCCAGCGTGGTTTGACGGGGCGCCTCAGATCAAAAGCAGATCAAGATCAAGAGCGGCTCGCTTCGCATCGTGGTTACCTTTAGCTGCTACGAAGTTGTGTAGGTGCCGATGGTCATCGGGAGCAAGCCCCCTCCCACATTCAGCTGTGTGTGGGTATCGGCTTGCGCATCAGGCTCCCCACCACCAGCGCGCCCAGCAACCCCAATAAACCCGCCACCCACAACACCCCGCTGAACCCACCCACAAACGCCTGCCGCGCCAGCGGTTGCACTGTTACTCGCGCTGCTTCGGGCACCAGATCCAGCGCCGCGGGCATATCACCGGCTACTACCCGCGAAGCAATACCCGCCACCTGCGCCTGCCACTGCGGGTCGATACTCGCGCTCAGCAACTGCTCGCTGTGGCTGCCCAGCAACGCGCCATACACGCCGATTGCCAACATGATCGCGCTGAAGCGCATGGTGGTGCTCATGCCCGACGCCATGCCTGCGCGATCCCGTGGCACGCAGGCCATGATGTTTTTCTGCGTGTCGCCATTGAGTAACCCCGCGCCTGCACCGGTGACGGCGATCGCCAGGGCAAAGGGCAGATACCCGCCAGCCTGCACGGCCCACGCACTCAACAGATTGCCGCAGCCCACCAGGGTCAAGCCGCTCGCCATCATGGTCGCCGGTGTGAAGCGACCCGCCAGGCGTGCACCGATGCGTGGGCAGACCAGCATGGTCAAGGCAAACGGCAACATGCCCAGGCCCGAGGCAATCGCGGAAAAACCCAGGCCGTTCTGCAGGTAGAACGGCAGAAGCGTCATCATCACCTGGGCGCACCCGGCATAGGCAAACATGCCGAGCAAGGCGCCGATAAAGCGCGGGTGCCGAAACAGCTGTAAGTCCACCATCGGTCGCTGCTGCAGGTGCTCGGCCAGCACAAATACGCCCATCAACAGCCCGCCACCGATGAGGCGGGCGTAGGTCAGCGGGCTATCCCAACCGATGCGATTGGCCTCGATCAGCCCCCAGATCAGGCACAGCAAGCTGCCACTGAACGCCAGGCTGCCCCAGGGATCCAGGCGCGCCGATCGGGTATCGCGGGACTCGGGAATCGCCCGCAGCACCAAGGCCATCAGTACCAGCCCCACCGGCAGGTTGAGATAGAAAATCCAGCGCCAGCCCAGGTACTCGGTGATCAAGCCGCCCAGGGTCGGCGCGGCGGTCATCGCCACGCCCATGCACGCGCCCCAGAACGCCCAGGCCTTGGCGCGTTCTATTTCATCGTGGAAGGTATGCCCGATAGATGCCAGTGCCGAGGTCAGCAGCAGCGCCGCACCCACCCCCTTCACGGCCCGGGCGATGTCCAGCCACAGCGCGGTGGGTGCTGCGCCGCAGCCCAGGGAGGCGAGGATGAAAATACCCAGGCCCCAGACCAGGGTTTTCTTGCGGCCAAAGCGGTCGGCGATACTCCCGGCCGGCAACAACAAGGCGGCGAATGCCAGCATATAAGCGCTGACTACCCACTCGATATCGGCAAAGTTGGCGCCCAGGTCGCGGGCGATGCTCGGCAGCGTGACGGCAACGATGTTGGTATCCAGCACGATCAACGAGCAGACAGCGGAGGCGGTTACCAGCGTCAGGCGTGGACTGACCCGGCTCACAAGCAAATTACCTGGTAGGCAATACGGAAATCTCGGTTGACTTGCATCGCAAGGGCTCTTTAGTGTTCAGGAGCTACGAGCTTATCCCTGGCTGATCAAATTTTTGTTAGGCGCCAGGAAGTACTTCATTACCTTTGAGCTAATGCTGCCATGGAAATCCGCCATTTTCGTTACTTTCTGGCCGTGGCCCGGCAGCGCAATTTCACCCGCGCCGCCGAGCAATTGGGTATTGCGCCGCCGACCCTGAGCCGGCAAATCCAGGACATGGAAACCAGCCTGGGCACGCGCTTGTTTATCCGCCGGCAGCGCGAAGTCAGCCTCACCGAAGCGGGTGCCGCGCTGCTGAGCGAGGCTGAAGCCGCCGTGCGCCAATTCGAGTTCGCCCAGCGCAGTGCCCAGCGCGCCGGGCGTGGCGAGATCGGGCATATCGAGTTGGGTTACGTGGCCTCGGCGCTGTACTGCGGGCTGTTGCAGCGCCAGGTGCGAGGGTTCAGCCAGGCGTTTGCCGATGTGAACGTGAACCTGCGCGAATGGGCCATGGCTGCGCTACCGGGCGCGGTGGCCGATGGGCGCTGCGATATCGGTTATATCCGTTCGCCGATGACCCTGCCGGACGGCGTTGAGGCGGTGCGCCTGGACAGCGAAGGCTTTGTGCTGGCGCTGGCTCATGACTCATGGCTGCTGGGACTCAAGGCAATCACCTGCGAGCACCTAGAAAACGAGACGTTTATCCTGCCGGAACAAATCAGCGGCACCTTGCATGTCGCCGCCCAGGGCGGCTACGCACCGCGTCTGGGCGCGCAGCCGGGCGGGTTGGTGGCGGTGGTGGCCTTGGTGTCGTTGGGGCAGGGGGTTGCGGTAGTGCCGGCATCGATGGTCGGGCATGTGAGCCTGCCCGGCGTGGTGTATCGCAATATCCAGGGCAATGAGGCGTCGTCGTGGTTGTCGTTGATTTACCGGCGCTTTGAAAAAGCGCCGGCGGTGGCGCGGTATATCCAGCAGGTCAAGCAGTCAGTCGCGGCTGCACCGAGTCGGCCAGGCGCGTAAGAATCAGGCAGCACGACACCGCCCCGGCGTCCAGCACCCCGAGAGAGCGCTCGCCCAGGCGACTGGCGCGGCCGATCTTGGCCACCAGGTCCTTGGTCGAATCGCGCCCCTGGGAGGCGGCGGTTTTCATCGCCTCCAGCGCATCGTTGAAAGACGCCCCGGATGCATGTGCCTGTTCAAACGCCTCTACTGCAGGAATAAGGGTATCCATCAGGCACTTGTCGCCCACGCCCGCCTCGGTGATGTCCTGCAATGAAGTCAAGCCGCCGCGCAACAGATGGGCGAAGGTCGCGGCGTCGATGTCTTCACAGTTGCGCACTTCGTCGGCCATGCCAATAAACAGGCTGCCATACAGCGGGCCCATGGAGCCGCCGATGCCTTCCATCAGGCTCAGGGTCAGTTCATCCAGGGCTTGGGCCAGGCTCAGTTGGCGGCCTTCGATAGTGCGACCGCAGTGGGCGAAGCCCTTGGCCATGTTGATGCCGTGGTCACCGTCGCCAATGGCGCCGTCGACTGCGCTGAGGTATTCGCGATTGGCCACGATGACGCTGACCAGGTCGGCAACGATGGCGCTGCCGTCGCGGGTAGAAAAATGCTGGCTCATGTTTACTCCGCCTGGGTCATGCCGATGGAACGGCAGGGTTGGTCGATCAGGGTTTTCAGCTCGGCGTCGAGGCCGAGCAGGGTCAAGGTCACGCCCATCATTTCCAGGGAGGTGAAGTAGTTGCCGACGTAGCAACGGTGAATTTTCAAGCCCTTGGCCTTGAGCTGTTTTTCCACCTCGGCGTAGAAAATGTAAAGCTCCATCACCGGCGTGGCGCCAAGGCCCGAGACCAGCACCACTACGCTGTCGTCCTGGCTGAAATCGCGGTCGGCGAGGATCGGCGCCAGCATGCGCTCGGCCATGGCGGCGGCCGGCTCAATCGGGATGACTTCGATGCCCGGCTCGCCATGATGGCCGATGCCCAGTTCCATCTGGCCGTCAGGGATCTGGAAGTTCGGCTTGCCCACGGCGGCGATGGTGCACGGCGTGAGGCCGATGCCAATGGAGCGGCACTGGTCGACGGTTTTCTGCGCGACGCGAATCACCCCGTCCAGGTCGTAATGCTGGGCGGCGGCGGCACCGCCGATCTTCCACATGAAAATTTCCCCGGCCACCCCGCGACGCTTGGCGATATCGGCCTTGGGCGCCGAGGCCACGTCGTCGTTGGCAACCACCGTGCGGATGCGCATGTCTTTGCTGGCGGCCATCTTCATCGCCAGCTTGACGTTCATATTGTCGCCGGCGTAGTTGCCATACAGGCAGGCCACGCCCGCGCCATGGTCGGCGGCGCGGAAGGCGTCGAAAAAACTCTTGGCGGTGGGCGAGGAGAAAATCTCGCCGACGGCCACGGCGTCTACCAGGCCCGGGCCAACATAGCCGAGGAACGCCGGCTCATGCCCGGAGCCGCCACCGGTGACGATGCCGACACGACCCTGGGCGGACGGCCTGGCCTTGACGATGACCCGTGGGTTGGTCTCGTACTGGCGCAGTTCGGGGTGCGCGACCAGGATGCCGCGCAGCATGTCCTCGACCACTTGGTCGGGATCGTTGATGACTCGATTCATAACGCGGGTTCCTGTGTTCTTGTTCTGTTGGTTCAACGCAGTTCAGTGTGGGAGGGGCGGTGCGACGATTCGACTTGCCCCCGATGGCGGTACAACAGTGAAAAATCAGTTGGTTGACACACCGCTATCGGGAGCAAGCCCCCTCCCACATTTGGACCTGTGGTGTGCTTAGGGCTCGAGTACAACTTTGAGCGATTTATCGCCGCGCTCCATCACCGCAAACGCCTCCTTGAAATCCGCCAGGGCAAACTTGTGGGTCACCACATCGCGCATGTCGATTTTGCGGTTGCCGATAAAGTCGATGGCTCGCGGGTACATGTAGGGCCCCAGGTGCGAGCCGAGGATGTCCAGCTCCTTGCGGTCGCCGATGATCGACCAGTCCACCGTGGCTTCGTCGTTGAACACGCTGAATTCGACGAAGCGCCCCAGCTTGCGCAGCATCGCCAGGCCCTGGTTGACCGCCTTGTGGTGCCCGGTGGCTTCGATGTAGATGTCGCAACCGTAGCCATCCGTGATCTCGCGGATTTTCGCCAGCACATCCACCTCGGCCGGGTTCCAGACTTCGTCGGCGCCCATGCGCAGGGCGAGGGCGGCGCGTTCGGGTTTCATGTCCAGCACAATGAGCTTTTTCGGGTTGCGCAATCGCACCGCGCCAATGATGCCCAGGCCCAAAGTGCCGGCGCCTGCGACCACTACGATGTCGTCATGGTCGACGTTGGCGCGCTCCGCCGCGTGCAGCGAGCAGGCCAGCGGCTCGATCAGGATCGCTTCGTCGGGCGCGATGGATTCCGGCACTTTGTGGATGATGCCTTCCTTGGTGAAGATCATGTACTGGGCCATGGCGCCCTGCACATTATTCTGGAAGCCATACAGGTCGTGCTTCTGGCACATCCAGTACTGGCCGTGGTTGCAGAAGCGGCAACCCCAGCATGGCACGATCTGTTCGGAAATCACCCGGTCGCCGACCGCCACGCCACGCTTTTCGGCACCGGGGCCTAGGGCGACTACACGGCACACGAACTCATGTCCGGGAATCATCGGCGGCTTCACATAGCGCGGTTGCTCGGCATCGCCCCAGAACGACGGCGCGCCGCGATAGGTCTTGATATCGCCCATGCAGATGCCGCACAGCTCGACCTTGGTGAGGATCTCGTCGGGGCCGGGCGTGGGCACGTCGACGGTTTCCAGGCGATAGTCTTCCGGGCCATGGCAGACCACGGCCTGCATGGTTTTCGGGATGCTCGGGGCGAGTTGTTGCGGTGTGCGTTCGGTGACGGTGGACATGACAGGACCTCACGACATAAAGATGGAATTACTGAATGCTGTAGCCGCCATCGATCACCATGTTGGCGCCGGTGATCATCTGCGCGGCATCGCTGAGCAGGTACAACGCCAGCCCGGCGATTTCTTCAGGCAATGCAAAGCGCCCCGCCGGGATCTGCAATTTGGCCCGCTCGCCCACTTCACCAGCCCAGGCTTTTTTGCCCAGGGCGGTTTCGACGATGGTCGGGGAGATGGCGTTGACGTTGATCTGCGGCGCCCATTCCATGGCCAGGACCTTCGTCATGCCGACGATGGCCGCCTTGCTGGCGCAATAGGCGACGTGACGGTCCAGGCCGATGACGGCGGCCTGGGACGCAAGGTTGACGATGCGCCCGCTGCCCTGGGCCAACATGTGCTTGGCGCACGCCTGGGCCACGAAGAAGCTGGCTTTGAGATTAATATCCAGGGTGGTGTCCCAGGCGCTTTCACTGACCTCGATAGCCTTGTCCAGCAGCACCACGCCGGCGCTGTTGATCAGGTAGTCCAGGCGTTGGAAGTGTGCGAATACGCGGTCGATGGCGGGTTGTATCTGGCCGGTCTGGCCGAGGTCCACGGCGATGCCCAGGTGCCCGCTACCCAGGCTGGCGGCAACTTCAACCACCGCCGGGTCGCGATCCAGCAACGCCACGCGGGCACCGCGTTCCACCAGCAGGGTGGCACAGGCCAGGCCGATGCCGGCGGCACCGCCGGTGATCACCGCACAACGGCCACTGAGGTCGAAGGCTTGGTTCCAGAAACCAGACATGAATAACTCCATTTTCGAAAACGGTGAAGATCAAAATGTGGGAGGGGGCTTGCCCCCGATAGCGGTGTAACAGTGATAAATCAGGTGGCTGATACACCGCTATCGGGAGCAAGCCCCCTCCCACAGTTGACTGTGTTTCAAGCCACTGACTACTTGCCGCCGCTGACTTGCTTGTACAGCGCATCCGCATTGGCATTGGTCACCGGCACCCATGGCAGGATGTAGTTCTTGGCCGTGCCGTCGCCCCATTTCACATCCTTGGCATAGCGCTCCCAGATCACCGACTGCGGCTTGTAGTCCTTGCCGGCTAGGGCGCGCAGGGCCACGTCCAGCGCGCCTTGGGACTGGGCCTGGGCGTCCTGGAGGAAGGTGGTGACTTCATCTTTTTTCGCTGCCTGGATCGCATCCGGCATGCCGTCAATGGAGGTCACGGGCACGTCCTTGGCTGTAAGGCCGTGGGACTTCAGGGCCTGCACGGCGCCCAGGGCCATGTCATCGTTCTGTGCGATCACACCGTTGATGCCCTTGGGGTGAGCGTTCAGCCAGTCTTCGGTAAGGGTCAGCGCCTGGGCGCGGTCCCAGTTGGCGGTTTTCTTCTCGATGATCTTGATATCCGGGTGTTTGCCCAGCACTTCCAGCTCGCCTTTTTCCCGGTCGATCTGTGCTGACTGGCCAATCGGGCCCTGGATGATCACCACGTTGCCCTTGCCGTTGAGCTTGTCGACCATGGCCTGGGCCTGCAGGCGGCCGCCTTCCACGTCGTCGTTACCGACATATGGCACGTTGGCATCGGCTACTTTCGTATTGGAGGCGATGACCACCACGTCGTTGCTCATGGCGGCCTTGACGGTGCCGACACCGGCCTTGGTATCGATCGGCACGAACAGGATCGCGTCGTAGCGTTGGGTCACCATGTTTTCGATCTGGTTGTTCTGGGTCAGGGCGTCGTAGTTGCCGTCGAACACGGTCAACTGCACGGTGCCATCCTTGACCGCCGGATGTTCCTTGAGCTCACGCACCCAGTTCTGCATGAACTGGCCCTTGAGGCCGTAGACGGCTGCGCCGATCTTGTAGGTCTTGCCATCGGCAGCCAGGGCGATGCTGCTGGCAAGCAAGGTGAGGGTCGCCGCAGCGGCCAAAGTGGTACCAAGTTTCATGAGTAGAACTCCGGTTATTGTTGTGGGTCGTTCTCTAGCGTTTTTTCTTGCGCCACACGTCGATCAGTACTGCGAACACGATGATCAGGCCCTTGGCGACCTGTTGGTAATAGGAGGACACACCGAGCAGGTTCAGGCCGTTGTTGATCACGCCGATCAACAGCGCACCGAACAAGGTGCCGACGATGCTGCCGGTGCCACCCGACAGGCTGGTACCGCCGATCACCACCGCAGCAATTGCGTCCAGCTCGTAGGAAACCCCGGCCTGGGGCAGGGCAGAGGTGGTACGTGCCGACAGCACCACGCCGGCCAATCCGGCGAGCAGGCCCGAGACCACGTACACCGAGAACATCACCTTGCGCACACCGATGCCGGAGGTGCGTGCGCTCTTTTCATTGCCGCCCACCGCGTACACATAGCGCCCGTAAGTGGTGTAGCGCAGCACCATCCAGAAGATCAGTGCGACCACTGCGAAGATAATGATCGGCACGCCTATCGGGCCGATCTTGCCGATACCCAGGGCCAGGTAGGCGTCGGGCAGGTCGGTGATGGGGCTGCCGTCGTTGAGGATAAAGGTCATGCCCCGGGCGATGCTGAGCATGCCCAGGGTCGCCACGAACGGCGGGATCGACAGGTTGGCCACCATAAAGCCATTGACCACGCCGAGCATCGCCCCGGCAAACATCCCGGCGCTGACCGCCGCCAGCAGGCCGTAACCCTGGGTGGCGACCATGGCGCTGCACAGCCCGGCAAACGCCAGGATCGAACCCACAGAGAGGTCGATGCCCTTGGTCAGGATCACATAGGTCATGCCCACGGCCAGGATGCCGTTGATGGAAGTCTGGCGCAGGATGTCCATCCAGTTGCGCCAGGTCATGAAGTATTCGCTGGAAAACGCCATCACCACGCAGAGCAGGATAAACACCAGCGGCAGGCCGAAGCGGTCGAGGGACAGGCGCAGGCGGCTGCGTGGGACGGTAGTAATAGGTGCGGCGATGGTTTTGGCATTCATGAGGCAAGACTCAACAAGGCTTCCTGGGAAAGGGCGGTGTCGGTGCTGATGGTCACCAGCCGGCCACCCTTGAATACGGCGATGCGATCGCTCAGGTGCAGCAGTTCCGGGGCTTCCGACGACACCACGATGGCCGCGCCGCCAGCCCGTACGAACTGGTCGAGCAGGCGGTAGATCTCCTGCTTGGCGCCTTCGTCGATGCCGCGGGTCGGTTCGTCGCAGAGCAGGCACACCGGCTCGGTGGACAGGCATTTGGCGAGCACCACTTTCTGCTGGTTGCCGCCGCTCATGGATGCCACCGGCAAATCCAGGGAGCTGGTCTTGATCTGCAGGCGCTTGACCATGTCCTCGGCCAGCTGGGTTTCCTTGCGTGCGTTGATCAGCGACCAGCTCGACAAACGCTTGTAGGCCGACAGCGCAATGTTCGAGAGGATGCTGCCGGTCAGTACCAGGCCACTGTCCTTGCGGTCTTCGGTGACCAGGGACATGCCCGCGTCGATGGTGGCCTTGGGCATGCCGATCGGCATGGGCTTGCCTTGCAGGGTGACGCTGCCGGAGTCCGCCACGGTCAGGCCGTAGATGCAATTGAGGAACTCACTGCGCCCGGAGCCCATCAGCCCATAGATGCCGAGGATTTCGCCTTGGCGCAGTTGCAGGCTGATGTCGTGGAACTCGCCGTTGCGGCTCAGGCTGTCGACTTGCAGGCAGGTGTCGGCGGCGCATTCGCGCCCCACCTTGTGGTCGATGCGCGTCAGCTCCTGGCCGACGATGCCGCGCACCAGGTGGTCGCGGTCGATATCGGCCATGCGCCCGCTTTCCACAAACGCGCCATCGCGGAAGATGCTGTACTCATCGGCGATCTGCGCCAGTTCGCTCAGGCGATGGGACACATACACGATGCCGGCGCCGCGGGCGGTGAGGCGGCGAATGGCCTTGAACAACGTTTCGGCCTCGCGCTCGCCGATGGCCGAGGTGGGCTCATCCATGATCATCACCTGGCAGTCATGGCTGAACGCCTTGGCGATTTCCACCAATTGGATCTGCGCCACGCTCAAGCGGTGCATGGGGCTGGTAGCGTCGACCTCGAATTCCAGGCTTTCCAGCAGTTCGCGGGTACGCCGATTGAGGGTTTTGCTGTCGACGATGCAGCCGGCGCGGCGTGGTTCGCGGCCCAGCCAGATATTTTCGGCGACGGTCATGTAGGGGATGGGTTCCAGCTCCTGGGTGATCATCGCGATCCCCGCCGCCAGGGCTTCGCTCGGGCGGTTGAACTGTACCGGCGCACCGTTGAGCAAGATGCTGCCGGCGTCACGCTGGGTGATGCCCATCAGGATGCTCAGGAAGGTCGACTTGCCGGCGCCATTGCCGCCGCACAGGGCGTGGACGCTGCCGGCCCGCAGAGAAAGGCGCCCGTCACGCAGGGCGGGCACCCCGGCGTAAGCCTTGGCGACGTGTTCAGCCTGGAGCAGTAATGGCGTGGCCATCGGCGTGTCCTCGTGCTGTGAATTCTTATTAGGTCGCACAGTCATGTTTCGCTGTGAGCATATGTGTATCAAATGAAATTCTGATCAGTCAATCTCTTTCACTTAAAAGCGATGATTCTCATGTTTAGCGGCAATATTGGCTTTTAAAGCCGCATTGATTGGAAGGTCAGTTAAATGGCGCTTGACAGAAAGGGCAGATTGCCCGCGAAATGACTGAGCGAAATTTCAATGACTGATCATATGATCGGTCCCAAACAGGATTACGGCAGCGGAGCCAGACGCTATGAACGCACCTTTCCCGGTGGCTATCGGATGTGATGAAGCGGGTTTTGAGCTTAAAGAGCTGTTGAGGCGCCATATCGAAGCGCTGGGTTACCCGGTGACCGACTTCGGCACTCACTCCACCGCGCCGGTGCTTTACCCGGACATCGCCCTGGCTGTGGCCAATGCCATCAATGCCGGGCAGCAGCGCCTGGGCGTGCTGGTGTGCGGCACCGGGATCGGCATGGCCATTTCGGCCAACAAGGTCATGGGTATTCGTGCGGCCCAGGCCCATGACACCTATTCGGCGGAGCGTGCGCGCAAGAGCAACGATGCTCAGATCCTGTCCATCGGTGCACGGGTGATCGGTGCAGAACTGGCCAAGAGCATCGTCACTGCGTTCCTGGCCTCGGAGTTCGAGGTGGCGCGTTCGGGGGCCAAGGTCGAGCGCATCAACGCGATCGAACGCGATGGGCATCAGTAGTGGACGGCACGGGGCAAGAGTCGGGAGAATGCGCCTTTGACGCCGAAACGGAAGCCCGTCCCCATGAGTGACAGTACCCAGCGCATGGCCAGTGATATCGATCAGATGACCGAAGTGGCGATGCTCTATTACCTTGAGAACGTCACTCAGGAGGCCATCGCCAAACGCTTCGATCTGTCGCGGGCAAAAGTCAGTCGCCTGCTCAAGCGGGCCCGGGATGAAGGTATTGTCGAGGTGCGCGTGTTGCAGCACCCGGCGATGAACAACGAGCTGGAGAGGGCGCTGGTGGAGCGCTTCAAGCTTGACCGCGCCTTGATCGCCGTCGACCATAGCGACCCTGACACCCAGCGCTCGGCGGTCGCCAGCCTGGTGGCCAACTACCTGAACAAGACCCTCGGTGACGGCATGATCGTCGCCGTCGGCATGGGGCGTAACGTCGGCGCGGTGGCCGACAACGTCTTTCTGCCGGTGACGCGCAACTGCACGTTTGTGTGTGCCATTGGCGGTTCGCTCAAGGCCGGCGAGTACATGAACCCCGACCATATCTGCCGGCGCCTGGCCCTGCGCTTTGGCGGCGAGAGCGAAAGCCTGTACGCCCCGGCGCTGGTGGCCAATCCGGAACTGCGCGGCGTGCTGATCAATAACGACACGGTGCGCTCCACCCTCGACC
The DNA here is from genome assembly GCF_059134095.1 of Pseudomonas sp. FBCC-B545. Classification (NCBI taxonomy): domain Bacteria; kingdom Pseudomonadati; phylum Pseudomonadota; class Gammaproteobacteria; order Pseudomonadales; family Pseudomonadaceae; genus Pseudomonas; species Pseudomonas sp. FBCC-B545. The sequence goes on from NZ_CP101441.1 coordinate 2,697,294, forward strand.
GTGCACGGCGAGCCGACATTGCCCTGATCGGCATCGGTGACATGAGCGAGAACAGCAACATGGTGCGCATGGGCTGGTTCTCGCCCCAGGAAATCGCCCAGGCGCGGTTATCCGGCACCGTGGGGGACATGATGGGCTATGACTTTATCGACATTCACGGCCAGCCCGCAGTCAACGCCATCCAGGGCCGGGTGATCGGGTTGACCGTGCAGGAGCTGTTCCGTATCCCGGATGTGGTGGCGATTGCCAGTGAAAACACCAAGGCGGCAGCGACGCTGGGGGCGTTGCGCTCGGGGGTGATCAATACGCTGGCGACGACGGTCACCAATGCCCACACCATCCTGGCACTGGATGATGCCACCCGAAAGTCCTGATACCACACCGTTCCAAATGTGGAATGGGGGCTTGTGTGGGAGGGGGCTTGCTCCCGATAGCGGTGTGTCAGCCAGCTTATATATTGACTGACACACCGCCATCGGGAGCAAGCCCCCTCCCACATTGGTTCTGCATAGGCTGGAAGACAGGTTTTGTAATAGTTTTGCTCTGTGGGAGTTGTGTGTTTGGGCTGTAGGATTCAAGTCCTTTTGTTATGTCAGGACTTGCATGAACACCCTCTCGGAGCCTCCCAGTCGTCTTTCCCCAAGACACTTACTGTCGCTGTTCCCCCTGAAGCACACCATATTCCGACTGCTAACCTTGTCCCGGTCCACTGACCGGGCATTGCCGTGCCCAGCATTCTAAAAAACTGAATACAGAGACTTTGTAAATGGAATGGTTAGCGGATCCAACGGCCTGGCTCGGCCTTGCGACCTTGATTGTGCTGGAACTGGTGCTGGGTATCGACAACCTGGTGTTTATCGCGATCCTGGCGGACAAGTTGCCGCCGGAGCAGCGTGACCGTGCGCGGTTGATCGGTTTGTCCCTGGCGTTGCTGATGCGCCTGGGCCTGTTGGCGAGTATTTCCTGGTTGGTGACCCTCACCCAGCCGCTGTTCGAGGTGTTCGACAAGAGCTTCTCCGGTCGCGACCTGATCATGCTGTTTGGTGGTGTGTTCCTGTTGTTCAAGGCCACCATGGAATTGCATGAGCGCCTGGAAGGCCATGTGGCCCAGCACAAGGGCAGTGTGGCCTACGCCATGTTCTGGCCGATCGTGGCGCAGATCGTGGTGCTGGATGCGGTGTTCTCCCTCGACGCGGTGATTACCGCCGTGGGCATGGTGGACGAACTGGCGGTGATGATGATCGCGGTGATCGTCTCCATCGGCCTGATGATCGTGGCGAGTAAGCCGTTGACCCGCTTCGTTAACGCCCACCCCACGGTGATCATGCTGTGCCTGGGCTTCTTGATGATGATCGGTTTCGCCCTGACCGCCGAAGGCTTGGGCTTCCATATTCCGAAGGGCTACCTGTACGCGGCCATTGGCTTCTCGATTCTGATCGAGCTGTTCAACCAGATCGCCCGGTCGCGGCGCAAGAAGTCGGCGCAGGGTGTGCTGCCGGTGCGTGAGCGTACCGCCCATGCGGTGATGCGCTTGTTGGGTGGCCGCAGCCTGGCGGTGGAAGAGGTGGGCGAAGAGGTTGCCGACCTGCTGGGCGAGCCGGATGCCGCCCAAGGTCCGCTGTTTGATCGACGCGAGCGGGTGATGATCAGCGGTGTGCTGCAACTGGCCGAGCGGCCGATTCGCTCCTTGATGACGCCTCGGGCCAAGGTTGACTGCATCGACCTGGCGGATGATCCCGAGGCTATCCGCCTGAAGTTGATGCATTCGTCCTACTCGCGCCTGCCGCTGATCCGCAATGGCGCGGTGGATGAGCCCTTGGGCTTTGTGCACAAGAAGGAGTTGCTCAAGGAATACCTGGCCGGTAACGAGCCGAACCTGGAACACCTGGCGCGCCGGGCGATCAATCTGCTGGAGAGCTTTTCGATCCTCAATGCCTTGGAACAGATGCGTCAGGAATCCACTCACATCGCCTTCGTGATCAACGAGTTCGGGGATTTCATGGGTGTGTTGAGCATGACCGATATTCTGGAATCCATCGCCGGTGAATTGCCCGATGCCAGTGAAATCGAAGGCCCGGACATTGTCGAGGAGGGCGCGGGCTTTCGTGCCAATGGTGCCTTGAATCTTAATCAGGTGAGCCGACGCACCGGCTTCAAGGCTGTGGCGACGGAAGATTACCAGACCCTGGCCGGCCTGGTGATGAGCCTGTTGGATCGCTTGCCGGTTGTGGGTGATAGTCTTGAATACGAGGGGTGGCGCCTGACTGTGGCCGCGGTGGAAGAGCGGAGGGTGACGCAGGTTTGTTTGTCGCCGCTTACGGGCCCTTGATCTGAAGGCGAGCGAACCGCTTGAACGCGTCTTCAAGCGCTTGCTCGCCGAGTCCGGGAACGGTTTCCTGAAGCTGTTGATCCTGGTAGATCAGCAGCATTGGAATCCGATCCACGCTTGGATGGCGCGGTGTTTCGGCGCAATCAAGGATCATGATCTTGACCTGGCCTTCGTACCTCTGGCTTATCCGCATGAAGCGTGGCATCGCATCAGTGCATGCCGCGCAACCATGGGAAATGAATACAACGAATACGGGCTGCTTCGTATCGAGTTCGCGGTCAAATTGCGCCTTATCTGCGATCACCGCATTGACGTAATCCATCGGGCATCTCCCTGTCACTCCTTGGCTTACGCTAAGTCGGAAAATCGTCCAGGTCTACTGTCAACCTTCACAGGTCTGTTTTCACGCGCCTTGCATCTGGGGCGTCATCCAGGCACCCAGATAGGTGCGCAGTAACACCGTTGTGGGGCGTTGCGTAGCAAAACCCTACGCCTTCGGCGCAACGCCGTTAAGCGCTTTAATACCTATCTTACTGAACCATAAAGAGTTTCCCGACAGCATATTTTTCCTCCCGTGGCTGTGGCACACTTTCTGCTGTCTATTCCGTTGTTACATACCAAGTTCCGGTATAGCGGAATACACAATCCCTGGAGTGCTTGTCATGCATCACCGACCTTCCGTATTCAAAGCGTGTGTTTTTCTTGTTGTCGCATCGGCTTCCTTCACAAGCATGGTGCAGGCGGCGGACAGCAAGCTCGATGACGTGCTCAAGCGCGGGCACCTTATTGTGGGTACAGGCAGTACCAATGCGCCGTGGCACTTCCAGGGAGCGGATGGCAAGTTGCAGGGCTTCGATATCGACATCGGTCGCATGGTGGCCAAGGGTTTGTTCAATGACCCGAGCAAGGTCGAGTTTGTGGTGCAGTCGTCCGATGCACGCATTCCCAACCTGCTCACCGACAAGGTTGATATGAGCTGCCAGTTCATCACCGTCACCGCCAGCCGTGCGCAGCAAGTGGCCTTCACCCTGCCGTACTACCGCGAAGGTGTTGGCCTGTTGCTGCCGAACAACAGCAAGTACAAGGAAATCGAAGACCTGCAGGCGGCGGGCGATGACGTCACCGTGGCTGTGCTGCAAAACGTGTATGCCGAAGAGCTGGTGCACCAGGCGCTGCCCAAGGCCAAGGTCGACCAGTACGACAGCGTCGACCTGATGTACCAGGCTGTGAACTCCGGTCGCGCCGATGCCGCCGCCACCGACCAGTCTTCGGTCAAATACCTGATGGTGCAGAACCCTGGCCGCTACCGCAGCCCCACGTACGCCTGGAGCCCGCAAACCTATGCGTGCGCGGTCAAGCGCGGCGATCAGGACTGGCTGAACTTCGTCAACACCGCGCTTCACGAAGCCATGACCGGTGTGGAATTCCCCACCTACAAAGCTTCATTCAAGCAGTGGTTTGGCGTGGACCTGCCAGAACCGGCGATTGGTTTTCCTGTGGAATTCAAGTGATCCGCAACTATAGGGGCGTGCCTGAACACGCCCCACTCAGGTACTGCTGACCATGAACTATCAGTTGAATTTTGCCGCCGTCTGGCGTGATTTCGACACCTTGCTGACGGGGCTCGGCCTGGGCCTGCAGCTGGCCTTGCTGTCGATTGCCATCGGCTGCGTGATCGGCCTGCTGATGGCGTTTGCCATGCTGTCCCGGCACCGCGCGTTGCGCATCCTGGCCTCGGTGTACGTGACGGTGGTGCGCAATACGCCGATCCTGGTGCTGATCCTGTTGATCTACTTTGCCTTGCCGTCCCTGGGGATCCGCCTGGACAAGATCCCCTCGTTCATCATCACCCTGTCGCTATACGCCGGTGCCTACCTGACCGAAGTGTTCCGCGCCGGGCTGCTGAATATTCCCAAGGGCCTGCGCGAAGCCGGGTTGGCCATCGGACTTGGCGAGTGGCGAATCCGCGCCTATATCACCGTGCCGGTGATGTTGCGCAACGTGTTGCCAGCGCTGTCGAACAACTTTATCTCGCTGTTCAAGGACACCTCCCTGGCCGCCGCGATTGCGGTGCCGGAGCTGACCTATTACGCCCGCAAGATCAACGTCGAAAGCTACCGGGTGATTGAAACCTGGCTGGTCACGACTGCGCTCTACGTGGCTGCCTGCTACCTCATTGCCATGCTGCTGCGTTACCTCGAGCAGCGTCTGGCGATCCGTCGTTAAGGAGGGTTTCCATGTACGAATCCCCCAGTTGGCTGCATGAATTATGGGTCGCCCGCGATACGCTCTGGGCCGGCTTCCAGGCCAGTGTGTACGTGTCGGCCCTGGCGATTATCTTTGGCACCCTGATCGGCATCGTCGCCGGCTTGATCCTGACCTACGGCAAGTTCTGGATGCGCGCGCCGTTTCGCCTGTACGTCGATTTGATCCGGGGCACACCGGTGTTTGTGCTGGTACTGGCGTGTTTCTACATGCTGCCGGCGCTCGGCTGGCACATCAGCGCATTCCAGGCCGGTGCGGTTGGGCTCACGTTGTTCTGTGGCTCCCATGTGTCGGAAATCGTGCGCGGCGCGCTGCAAGCCATTCCCCGTGGGCAGCTGGAAGCAGGCAAGGCCATTGGCCTGACGTTTTACCAGTCCCTGGGCTACGTGCTGTTGCCCCAGGCGCTGCGGCAGATCCTGCCGACCTGGGTCAATTCCTCCACGGAGATCGTCAAGGCCTCGACCTTGCTGTCGGTGATCGGCGTGGCTGAGTTGCTGCTCAGTACCCAGCAGGTGATCGCACGCACCTTCATGACCCTGGAGTTCTACCTGTTCGCCGGGTTTCTGTTCTTTGTCATCAACTACGCCATTGAATTATTCGGGCGCTACATTGAAAAGCGGGTGGCCTTGCCATGAACCAAGCTCAAACCAACCCAGCGTTGCTGGACATTCGCGGGCTGCGTAAACAGTACGGCGAAGTGGAGGTGCTCAAGGGCGTGGACCTGTCCATGCAGCGCGGCAACGTGGTGACCTTGATCGGCTCCAGCGGCTCGGGCAAGACTACCTTGCTGCGCTGCGTGAACTTGCTGGAAGAGTTCCAGGGCGGGCAGATCACCCTGGATGGCGAGTCCATCGGCTACCGCGAGGTCGGCGGCAAGCGCGTGCGCCATCCGGAGCGTGTGATTGCCCAGCACCGCGCAATGACCGGCATGGCGTTCCAGCAATTCAACCTGTTCCCGCATCTGACCGCGCTGCAAAACGTCACCCTCGGCTTGCTCAAGGTCAAGAAGATGGGCAAGGATGAAGCCGTGGCGCTGGCCGAGAAATGGCTGGACCGCGTCGGCCTGCTGGAGCGCCGTAACCACTTCCCGGGTCAATTGTCCGGTGGCCAGCAACAGCGCGTGGCGATTGCCCGCGCTATTGCCATGAACCCCAGCCTGATGCTGTTCGACGAAGTTACCTCGGCCCTGGACCCGGAGCTGGTGGGCGAAGTGCTCAGCGTGATCAAGGGGCTGGCGGAAGAGGGCATGACCATGTTGCTGGTCACCCACGAAATGCGCTTTGCCTATGAAGTCTCGGACCAGATCGTCTTCATGAACCAGGGCCGCATTGAAGAGCAGGGTACCGCCAAAGACATTTTCGAACGGCCGCAGTCGCCGCGCCTGGCGGAATTTCTCAAGAACATTCGTTTTTAACAAGGAGCAACTTGCATGAGCATTACTCGTTACGGTACCGGCAGCACCGCAGGTGGCGGCCAGCCACGTCCCTTCGCCCGTGCGGTAGAGGCCGATGGCTGGCTGTATGTGTCAGGCCAGGTGCCCGCCGTGGACGGCGAAATCATCAGTGGCGGCATCGTTGAGCAAACCCGGCAGACCATGCGCAACGTGGTGGCGATCCTCGAAGAGGCCGGCTACGAACTCAAGGATGTGGTGCGCGTGGGTGTGTGGCTGGAAGACCCACGGGACTTCTGGAGTTTCAACAAGGTCTTCGGCGAATACTTCAGCCCGGAACACGCCCCGGCGCGGGCCTGTGTGCAGGCCAATATGATGGTTGATTGCAAGGTTGAGATCGACTGCGTGGCCTACAAGAAAAAGGGCTGAATATTCAAACCCTGTAGGAGCGAGCTTGCTCGCGAAGATCGTCAATGATAACGCGGGTATTCTGTATGAACGCGTTGTCCTGAAGTTTTTCGCGAGCAAGCTCGCTCCTACAGAAGACTTCATACCACTCGGGACCGAGTCCACTATGACCGAAGACCTCATCAAGCGCCGCGCCAAAGGCCTTGACCGTGCGTTCGATATCCTCGATTTTCTCAAGGAGATCGGCCAGCCCCTGCGCCCGAATGACATTGCCAGCGGCATCGGCAGCCCCAAGTCCACGGTCTACGAGCTGGTCGCGTCTCTGCTGGAGCGGCGCATCCTGGAAACCGTGGGCAAGGACGGTCACGTGTATCTGGGGCGCCAGTTGTATTTTCTCGGCCAGGCGCACCTGCGCCACTTCGACCTGACCCGCGAGGCCGACCACGCCTTGCAGGACATCGTCAGCCAGACCCACGAAACCGCGCAGATGTGCCTGCTCAACGGGCGCAAATATACGGTGGCGCTGATGCGCGAGGGCCAGCGGCATTTCAGGATTTCTTCGGATATCGGTGAAAACGCACCGATCCCGTGGACCGCTTCCGGGCGCCTGCTGCTCGGGCATTTGAGCGACCAGCAGATCATTGACCTGATCGACCCCGACGATTTCATCCTGCCGGACGGCCAGCGCCTGCCGTTGCACATCTTCCTGGCGCAGATCCGCCAGGCCACCCTTGATGGCTTTTTTTCCTTCGACAGTGTGGCCGATACCTTTACCCATTGCTTTGCCGCCCCGGTGCGGGACGCCCAGGGCGTCAGCATTGCGACCCTGTGCATCGTCGCCCCCCGGGCCGATGCCAGCAAAAACTACCACGACTATCGCCGGGTGCTGATCGACAGCGCCAACAGCCTGGCCCGGCGTATCAACGAATAGGAGTTTTCCATGTCTGCCCTCAATGCCGTTGAAAAAGGCGCCGCCGCTATCGGTGCCCACTTGGTCCGCGACGTCAGCCTGCCGGCCCTGGTGCTGCACCGCGACGCCCTGGAACACAACATTCGCTGGATGCAGGACTTTGTCAGCCGCAGCGGCGCTGAGCTGGCGCCCCACGGCAAGACCAGCATGATGCCCGCGCTGTTCCAGCGCCAGATCAGCGCCGGCGCCTGGGGCATCACCCTGGCCAGCGCCGTGCAGACCCGCGCTGCCTACGCCGGTGGCGTGCGTCGCGTGCTGATGGCCAACCAACTGGTGGGCGCGCCGAACATGGCGTTGATCGCCGAGCTGCTGGCCGACAAGGATTTCGACTTCCACTGCATGGTCGATCACCCGGATAACGTCGCCGGCCTGGGACTGTTCTTCGCCGCCCGTGGCCTGCGCCTGAACGTGATGATCGAATACGGCGTGGTCGGCGGCCGTTGCGGTTGCCGCAGCGAGCACGAGGTGCGCGAGCTGGCCAAGGCAATCAAGGCCCAGCCCGCGCTGGCCCTGACCGGTATCGAGGGCTACGAAGGGGTGATCCACGGTGAACATGCCATCAGCGGCATTCGTGACTTCGCCGCCAGCCTGGTGCGCCTGGCGGTGGACTTGCAAGACAGCGGCCTGTTCGACCTGCCCAAGCCGATCGTCACGGCCTCGGGCTCGGCCTGGTACGACCTGATCGCCGAGTCGTTCGAAGCGCAGAATGCCGCGGGGCGTTTCCTCAGTGTGTTGCGCCCCGGCAGTTATGTGGCCCACGACCATGGTATCTACAAACAAGCCCAGTGCTGTGTGCTCGAGCGCCGCAGCGACCTCGACGAAGGCCTGCGCCCGGCGCTGGAAGTCTGGGCCCATGTGCAGTCGCTGCCGGAGCCGGGCTTTGCGGTGGTTGCCCTGGGCAAGCGCGACGTGGCTTATGACGCCGGTTTGCCGGTGCCGCTCAAGCGCTACAAGGCCGGGATTGTGCCGGCCCAAGGCGATGATGTGAGTGCCTGCAAGGTCACGGCGGTGATGGACCAGCATGCGTTCATGACCGTGGCACCGGGGGTTGACTTGCGCATCGGCGACATCATTTCGTTTGGTACTTCCCACCCTTGCCTGACCTTCGACAAATGGCAGGTGGGTTGCCTGGTGGATGAGCAGTTGCAGGTGGTCGAAAGCTTGTGTACCCGCTTCTAGACCGAGTCGCTCCTATCGGGGGCAAGCCCCCTCCCACATTTGGAATGCATTCCCCTGTGGGAGGGGGCTTGCCCCCGATGAGGCCATCAGCCCCACCGAGACCGCAGCCATGACCACCCAACCCCGCATCGCCCTTATCGGCGAATGCATGATCGAACTGCAACACCGCGCCGACGGTAGCCTGCATCAGAGCTTCGGTGGCGACACCCTGAACACGGCGGTGTACCTGCGCCGCGAACTGGGCGAGGTCGGCAGCGTCGACTATGTCACCGCCCTGGGCGATGACAGTTTCAGCGATGCCATGTGCCAGCAATGGCACGAAGAGGGCGTTGGCCTGGGCATGGTCCAGCGTCTGCCCGGACGCCTGCCGGGCTTGTATTGCATCCAGACCGATGCCAATGGCGAACGCAAATTTCTGTATTGGCGCAACGAAGCGGCGGTGCGCGACTGCTTCACCACGCCAGCGGCCGAGCCGATACTGGCGGCGCTGCCGGATTATGACGTGGTGTATTTCAGCGGCATTACCCTGGCGGTGCTGGGAGCGGTGGGGCGCGGGCGCCTGCTGCAAACCCTGGTGCAAACCCGCCGTCGGGGTGGCAGGGTGGTGTTCGACAACAATTACCGGCCACGGCTGTGGGCTGATGCCGCAGCGGCCCGTGAGGCTTATAGCAAGGTGCTGGCCGAAGTGGATATCGCCCTGTTGACCGAGGACGACGAGCGCGCCTTGTTTGGCTATCAAGACAGCGAGCAGGTGTTTGCGGCGTATCCATCAATTGCAGAAGTGGTGCTCAAGCGTGGGGCGGATGCCTGTCTGATTCGTTGTGCGGGGCAGCGCTTTGCAGTGCCGGCACTGAAGGTGGAGAAGGTGGTGGATACCACGGCGGCGGGGGATTCGTTCAGTGCGGCGTATCTGGCCGGTCGACTTAAAGGTGAGTCGCCGCAAGAGGCTGCCATGGCGGGGCATCGGTTGGCGAGTCGGGTGATCCAGGTGTCGGGGGCTTTGATACCGAGGTGAATGGCCGCCTGTGGCGGATCGGGGGCAAGCCCCCTCCCACAGTTGACCCTGTTCCAACTGAAGCAATGCAGTCTAATGTGGGAGGGGGCTTGCCCCCGATGAGGGCTAAAAGGCAACCCATCAGTCCCGGTAAAACACCTGCACCAGGTGATACCCGAACTTGCTCTTGATCGGCCCGTGCACCACCTTCACCGGCTTCTTGAAGATCACCGCGTCGATTGCCCCCACCATCTGCCCTGGCCGCACTTCACCCAGGTCGCCGCCACGCTTGCCCGACGGGCAGGTGGAGTACTTCTTGGCCAGCACATCAAAGGCTTCGCCCTTGGCAATGCGCTGTTTGAGCTGTTCGGCTTCTTCGCTGGTTTTCACCAGAATATGACGGGCTTGGGCTTTCATTGGTCTCTACCAGCTGTGCGACGGCGCGCGATTATGCCTGAACTCATGTCTCGACGCCGAGCATGCTGCGGATTTTAGTGGCCAGCAGGTCGATGGAAAACGGCTTGGCCACCATGTCCATGCCGTCTTCCAGGAAACCTTGGCGTTCGGCGGCTTTCTCGGCGTAGCCCGTCATGAACAACACCCTCAGGCCCGGGCGATGCTGGCGGGCGATTTCCGCCAGTTGCCGGCCGTTCATGCCCGGCAGGCCGACGTCGGTCACCAGCAGGTCGACGCGCAGATCCGACTCCAGCAGCGGCAGCGCCGCGCGGGCATCCGCCGCCTGGTGGGCGGTATAGCCCAGCTCGTTGAGCACGTTGACCACCAGCATGCGCACCGCCGGGTCGTCCTCGACCACCACCACGGCTTCACCGGCCTGGGCCACGGGGGCTTCGGCCAGGCTGGCGGGCAGGTTGCTTTCCAGCGCGGTGCCATACAGGCGTGGCAGGTACAGGCGCACACAGGTGCCCTGGCCCGGTTCGCTCTGGATGGTCACATGGCCTCCGGACTGCTGGGCAAAGCCATAGATCATCGACAACCCCAGGCCGGTGCCTTGGCCGATGGGCTTGGTGGTGAAGAATGGATCGAAGGCCTTGGCGAGGATTTTCGGCGCCATGCCGCTGCCATTGTCGCTCACGCCGAGCATCACATAGTCGCCGGCCTTGACCGGCTCCAGGGTGGTGATGTCGGTGCCGTCCAGGTAGCTGTTGGCGGTTTCGATCAGCAACTCGCCACCATCGGGCATGGCATCGCGGGCGTTGATCACCAGGTTGAGCAGGGCGTTTTCCAGTTGGCTGGCGTCGGTGTTCACTGGCCAGATGTCCTTGCCCAATTGCACATTGAGTGTGATATGCGCGCCCTTGGTGCGCTGGAACAGCTCTTCCAGGGACGCCACCAACTGGTTGGGATCGGTGGGGCGCCGGTCCAGCGACTGGCGTCGCGAGAACGCCAACAGGCGGTGGGTGAGGGCCGCGGCACGGTGGGCGGAGGCGACGGCGGCGTCGGCAAAGCGGCCGATATCGTCGCTGCGTCCGGCGGCGATGTAACGTTGCATCAGGTCGAGGCTGCCGATGATGCCGGTGAGCATATTGTTGAAGTCATGGGCGATGCCGCCAGTGAGCTGGCCCACCGCTTCCATCTTTTGCGCATGACGCAAGGCATCTTCGGCGCGCTCGCGCTCGAACATCTCGTTTTGCAGGCGCTGGTTGGCTTCGGCCAGGGCCTGGGTGCGCTGGGCCACGCGTTCTTCGAGGTTCTCGTTGAGATGGCGCAGGGCTTCTTCGGTGAGTTTGCGTTCGGTCTCATCGATCACGAAGATGTAGAAGCCATTGACCGAGCCGTCGTTGCTGAAGCGCGGCAGGTACTTCATCAGCGCGTGGCGCGGGCGGCCGTCACGATGAGGCGTAATGGTCATGAAGCTGCACGCCTTGCCGTTGAGGGCGGCTTCAATCTTGTCTGCGCGCCCGGCATACACCTCGTCGCCGAGGACTTCGCGGATGGTCTTGCCGTACAGCTCCTGGGGGGTCATGCCGTACCAGTCGAGATAGGCGCTGTTGTTGAGGCGAAAGCGCTGCTCATGGTCGACATAACCGATCAGTACCGGCATGGCGTTGATGATCAGTTGCAGCTCGGTCTGGCTTTGGCGCAGGGCCTGTTCGGTATGCTTGCGCTCGGTGAGGTCCAGCGCCGCGCCGAGGAACCGCGCAGGGCGGCCCTGCTGATCCTTGTAGCAGCGGCCACGAGCGAACACCCAGCGCACTTGGCCGTCGGCTTGCAACAGGCGGTATTCCTCGGCGTATTCGGTGCCGAAGGTGATGCAATGCTTGATGCTGCGCGCCACCATGCCACGGTCTTCGGGGTGCACGCCTTGCAGGTAGGCGCTGATGGGCAACAGGCCGGCATCATTGGGGTCGACGCCATGCAGGTGGGCGAAATGGGCGTCGGCGATAAAGCGGTCTTCCCCGATATCCCAATCCCAGGTGCCTACCGCATCGGTGGCTGCCAGGGCCAGTTGCAGGCGCTGCTCGGTGCTGCGTTGGGCCTTGAGGCTCTCTTCGGAGCGCTGCTGCAGTTCGAGGGCTTTGCTGCGCCGTTCGTTGGTTTCGATGGCGGTGACCAGGATACCGGCCACCAGGCCGCTTTCATCGCGCACCGGGCTGTAGGTCAGGTCGAGCCAGATGTCGGTGTCGCGGCCCTGGCGTTGCACCATGAAGCGCTGCTCGCTGAAGGTGCGCACCTGACCGCTGAGGACCGCGTCGTAGACCGGCCCGGCGAAGCTCTCCAGCTCCGGCCAGGTATGATGTGCCGGCTGGCCAAGGGCGCCGGGGTGCTTGTTGCCCACCAGCATTGCAAAGGCATCGTTGTAGAGTTGCGTGAGTTGCGGCCCCCATAGCAGCACCATCGGCATCGGCGAATGCACGACGATATCGACGGCGGTGCGCAGGCTTTGCGGCCAATCAGTGGCCTCACCGAGTGGGCTTTGCGCCCAGTCCAGCCGCTTGATCAATGCAGCGGCTTCGCTACCGGTGGATGTTCCATTCATGAAAAAGCCCTGAGCATGACGCTTTGAAAAAATGACAACACCCATTGTCCCAAGGGATAACAGCGGGTGACTACCCCCGAAAAATAGCATGCCTTGAGGGTTTTTCTTCAAAACGCTGCGTCAGCGCTGAAACCTTTCATCTAATAATCCAGTTCAGCTCGATTGCGAAATTGCTCCAGCGCCTGGGGGTTGGCCAGGGCATCGGTGTTCTTCACCGGCTCCCCGTGCACCACGTTGCGCACGGCCAATTCAACGATCTTGCCGCTGATGGTGCGAGGGATATCCGTGACAGCGAGGATTTTGGCCGGTACGTGGCGCGGCGTGGTGTTGGCGCGGATCACCTGGCGGATCTGCTGTTGCAGCGCCTCATCCAGTTCGACTCCGTCATCGAGACGCACAAACAGCACCACGCGCACATCGTCCTGCCAGCTTTGACCGATGGCGAGGCTTTCCAGCACCTGAGGTAGTTTTTCCACCTGGCGATAAATCTCGGCGGTGCCGATGCGCACGCCGCCGGGGTTGAGCACAGCGTCCGAACGCCCATGAATCAACAGACTGCCATTGGGCCTTTGTTCGGCATAGTCCCCCTGGGCCCATACGCCGGGATACTGGCTGAAATACGAGGCGCGCAGCTTGGTCTGTTGCGGGTCGTTCCACAATCCGATGGGCATGGCGGGGAAGTGCCGGGTGCACACCAGTTCGCCTTTCTCTGCGACCAAGGGCCGGCCCTGGTCGTCCCATACTTCAATGGCCATGGCCAGGCTCTTGCACTGCATCTCACCGCGCCGCACCGGCAGTACCGGATTGCCAATCACAAAGCAGGAGACGATATCGGTGCCGCCGGACATCGACGACAGGCACAGCTCAGCCTTGATCTCGCGGTACACATAGTCATAACTCTGGGGCGACAGCGGCGAGCCGGTGGAAATCAGACCCTTGAGGCTGCCCAGGTCGTGGCTCAGGCGCGGTTGCAACCCGGCTTTCTCCAGGGTCGCAAGGAACTTGGGGCTGGTGCCGAACACACTGATTTTTTCCGCATCGATCAGGTCGATCAAGCGCTCAGGGCCGGGATGAAACGGTGAGCCGTCGTACAGCACCGCGGTGGCACCGAGCGCCAGCACCGACACCAGCCAGTTCCACATCATCCAGCCGCAGGTGGTGTAGTAGAACAGGCAGTCCTCGCGGCCGAGGTCGGCGTGCAGGCCGTGTTCCTTGAGGTGGGTGAGCAGTACGCCGCCGGTGCCGTGGATAATGCACTTGGGCACGCCGGTAGTGCCGCTGGAATAGAGGATATACAGCGGGTGATCGAACGGTACCGCGACAAATTCGGGCTCGCCACCGGCTTGGTAGAAGTCGTTCCACAGCGCGACCCGGGCTTGGGTGCGGTAGTCCCCGACCTGCGCCTGGGGCTGGGCGTAGGGCACGATGATCAACTGTTGCAGGGACGGCAGGCGTTCGAGGATGTCATTGAGCTTGGCGCTCTGGTCGATGGCCTTGCCGGCATAGCGGTAGCCGGCGCAAGTGATCAGCACCTTGGGTCCGATCTGGCCGAATCGATCGATCACGCCCTGGGTGCCGAAGTCCGGCGAGGAGCATGACCAGATCGCACCGAGGCTGGTGGTAGCCAGCATGCCCACCAGGGTTTGCCAGGTGTTGGGCATACATGCCGCGACCCGATCGCCGATGCCCACACCTGCCGCCCGCAGGCTGCGTTGCAGGCCGGCGACGTGGGCGGCCAGTTCGGCATAGCTCAGTTGTTCGCGCTGGCCGTCCTCGCTGATGGCCACCACGGCGGGGTGATCGTCGCGGCGGCGCAACAGGTGTTCGGCAAAGTTCAGGGTGGCGCCGGGGAACCACTGGGCGCTGGGCATTTCAGCGCCCTCGACCAGGGCCGTGGTGGGTGGGCTGCGAAATTGCACGTCGAAGAACGCGACAATCGCCTGCCAGAAGTCCGGGCGCTGGTCGATGCTCCATTGGTGCAGGGCGGGGTAGTCGCTGAGCTGCAGGCTGTGGCGATCATTGATAAAGCGCCGGAACTGGTCCATCCGCGTGTTGGCGATGCGTTCGGGGGAGGGTTGCCAGAGGATGTCGGACATAGCGAAATCTCTTGTTCTTGTATCGGTCTTCCAAACAATAGAGTTCCAATGTGGGAGGGGGCTTGTCCCCCCCACATTTGATTTCCAGTGTCTGGGGTTACTGGGCCAGCCAGCCGCCGTCGATATTCCACGCGGCGCCACGCACCTGGCTGCCAGCCTCGCTGCACAAAAACAACACCAGCTCGCCCAACTGCGACGGCGTGACGAACTCCAGGGACGGCTGTTTCTCCGCGAGCAAATCCTGCTGCGCCTGCTGCGGGTCGACCCCCGTGGCCACCCGATCGTCAATCTGCTTCTGCACCAACGGCGTCAGCACCCAGCCCGGGCAGATGGCGTTGCAGGTCACGTTGCTGGTGGCAGTCTCCAAACCCACCACCTTGGTCAGGCCAATCACCCCATGCTTGGCCGCCACATACGCGGCCTTGCCCACTGAGCCGACCTGGCCGTGCACCGAGGCGATGTTGACGATGCGCCCCCAGCCCTTGGCCTTCATGCCCGGCAAGCCCAGGCGTGTGCTGTGGAACACCGAGGACAGGTTGATGGCAATGATCGAGTCCCAGCGTTCCACTGGAAAGTCTTCCACCGCCGCCACATGCTGGATGCCGGCGTTGTTGACCAGGATGTCGACGCCGCCGAATTCGCGCTCGGCGTAGGCGAACATGTCGGCAATCTGCGCCGGGTCGCTGACGTCTGCCGGGTGGTGCCCGACCTTGCCGCCAAACCCCTGCACCTGGGCGATCACCGCGCTGGCGTCGCCAAAGCCATTGAGGATCAGGCTGGCACCGGCCTTGGCCAGGCTCAGGGCGATGCCTAAGCCGATGCCGCTGGTGGAGCCGGTGACCAGGGCGGTCTTGCCATTCAAAGTCGTCATGAGAACCTCACACAATGCCAGTGGCGTAGAAAGTACCGATCACCACGAACACCGCGAGGGTCTTGATGATGGTGATGCCGAAAATGTCCTTGTAGGCCTCGCGGTGGGTCAGCCCGGTGACCGCCAGCAGGGTGATCACCGCGCCGTTGTGGGGCAGGGTGTCCATGCCGCCGCTGGCCATGGCCGCGACCCGGTGCAGCACTTCAAGGGGGATATTGGCCGCGTGGGCCGCCGAGATAAAGCTCTCGGACATCGCCGCCAGGGCGATGCTCATGCCGCCGGAAGCGGAACCGGTGATACCGGCCAGCAAGGTCACGGTAATCGCTTCGTTGACCAACGGGTTGGGGATGCCCTTGAGCCAGTCCGCCAGCACCAGAAAGCCTGGCAATGAGGCAATCACCGCACCAAAGCCGTATTCCGATGCGGTGTTCATGGCAGCGAGCAAGGCACCGCTCACCGCGCTCTTGCTGCCTTCGGCCAGCTTGCTTTTGATTGCAGAAAAGCCGAACACCAACACCACGATAATCCCCACCAGCAACGCCGCCTGCACCGCCCAGATTGCGGTGAGCTTGGCAATTTCGGTGGTCACCGGCGTGCTCATGCCCGGCAGGCTGAGGCTGTGGGTCTTGCCGTACCACTGTGGGATCCAGTGGGTAAACAGCAGGTTCATCACCCCCACCAGGATCAGCGGCGACAGCGCGAGCCAGGGGTTGGGCAGGGTGAGGTTTTCAGCCGTCTCCGGCTCGTTACGCAGCTCGGTGCCATAGCCTTCGCCGGCTCGCTGGGCCTTGTTGCGCTGGCGCGCCAGGTAGAGCATGCCGGCGCAGAACACGAAGATCGTGCCGATCAACCCCAGCCACGGTGCGGCCCAGGCGGTAGTGTTGAAGAAGGTGCTGGGGATGATGTTCTGGATCTGCGGCGTGCCGGGCAGTGCGTCCATGGTGAACGAGAACGCGCCAAGGGCGATGGTCGCCGGGATCAGGCGCTTGGGGATATCGCTTTGGCGGAACATCTCCGCCGCGAACGGGTACACCGCAAACACCACCACGAACAGCGATACGCCGCCGTAGGTGAGCAGGGCGCAGACCAACACGATGACCAGCATCGCCTGGCGCGTGCCGAGCAAGCGGATCGCAGCGGCGACGATGGAACGTGAGAAACCCGACAACTCGATCAGCTTGCCGAACACCGCGCCAAGCAGGAACACCGGGAAATACAGCTTGATAAAGCCCACCATCTTTTCCATGAACACCCCGGTGAAAGCAGGGGCGACGGCGGACGGGTCGGTGAGCAACACCGCGCCAAGGGCGGCGATGGGGGCAAACAGGATGACGCTATAGCCACGGTAGGCCGCCAGCATCAGCAGCGCGAGCGCGGCCAGGGCAATGATCACACTCATGGTGTGTCTCCATCGGATTGTTATTGTTGTGGGTGAAGCGGTGGGAGAGGCTATAGCTAGATGTGTGCCATGTTATTAACTTATTGAAAAACAACAATATTTTCAGGGATTTCAATAGCGCTTTGAAATTTTATCTCTATTTAGAGACAAACAATTACCTAATGTGGGAGGGGGGGTTGCTCCCGATAGCATTGTGTCAGGCTGAGCATCTGTACCTGACCACTGCTATCGGGAGCAAGCCCCCTCCCACATGGGGTTGTCTTTGTATGGAGAATTTAGTCTCCATTTGGAGACGTGGTCAGGCCCAACGCTACCATTTTCTTGTACAGCGTCGACCGCCCCAGCCCCAACCGCTTGGCAGCCTCCACCACATTCCCCGCGCACGCCTGCAACGCTGTACCAATCACCTGCCGATCAAACCGCTCCCGCGCCGCGGCGAACGTTTCATCCTCGACCGCCGCCACCGCGCCACGGGCCACCGGGCTGAACGTGCCAATCGCTGCGCGAATCTCACTGGCGTTCAGTACCAGGTCGTCACTCAACAAAGCTGCACGCTCCAACACATTGCGCAGTTCGCGGATATTCCCCGGCCACGCATGCTGGGCCAACAACGCCAAGGCATCACGGTCAAGCTCATGCTGGCTGCGCAGCTCTTCGAGAATCGCCTCGCTCAGGGCCGGTATATCTTCCAGGCGCTCTCGCAAAGGCGGCACTTGAATAGGCAGTACATTGAGGCGGTAGTACAAATCCGCACGAAACTCGCCGCGCTTGATCGCGGCTTCCAGGTCCATGGACGTGGCAGCAATCACCCGCACATCGCTGTGCAGCATCTCGTTGGAACCCACCGGTTCGAATTCCTTTTCCTGCAATACCCGCAGCAGTTTGCTTTGCAGCGGCAGTGGCATGTCGCCGATTTCGTCGAGGAACAGTGTGCCGCCCTGGGCGATCTGGAACTTGCCGGGGCGGCCCTTGCGGTCGGCGCCGGTAAACGCGCCGGGGGCGGTGCCGAAGAACTCGGCCTCGAGCAGGTCATGGGGAATCGCCGCGCTGTTGATACTCACAAAGGCTTTGTGCGCCCGAGGTGACGCGCCGTGGATGGCCTGGGCGAGCAGTTCCTTGCCGGTGCCGGTCTCCCCCAGCAGCAACACCGGTGACTCGGCGCTCGCACTGCGCCGCGCCCGGCGCTTGACCTCGAGGCTGGCGGCGCTGGTGCCGATAAAGTGCGCGAAGTTGTATTTGCTTTGCCGCGAACGCAGCAGCGAGCGCGTCGAAGCCAGCTCCTGCTGCATGCTCAGGTAGCGCTCGATCAGCGGCGACAGGTTGCGCAGCTCATCGAACAGCGCAAAGCCAATAGCGCCGATGACCGCGCCGGCATCGTCGTGGATCGGCAGGCGCATCACCACCAACGGGCCCTTGGGGGTGTCCTGGATATCCAGCAGGATCGGCCGGTCGTTGCGCACCACCTGGCGCAACAGGCTGTTGGAAATCACCTGCTCGCAGGGCTGGCCGATGGCCTCATCGGCGCTGTGCAGGCCGAAACGCCTGGCGTAGCGCTCGTTCATCCATACGATGTTCGCATCGCGGTCGACGATGACCGTGCCTTCGCTGGACTGCTCGATGATCTCGAACAGCGACTGGATGGCCAGGCCGCGAACGTGTTGGTAGTCCTTGAGGCTGGTGCTCATGGAGGCAGAATCCTGTTGATCATCACAAAGGGATGTGCGCTGCAGCCAACAGCTCCTTGGTATAGGGGTGCTGGGGCGATTCAAACACAGCATGGCTGGCACCGCGCTCCACCACCTTGCCATCCTTGACCACGATCAGGTCATGGGCCATGGCGCGGACCACGGCCAGGTCATGGCTGATAAACAGGTAGGTCAGGCCGTATTTGTCCTGTAGTTCACGCAGCAGCGCCACCACTTGTTTCTGCACCGTACGGTCCAGGGCCGATGTGGGCTCGTCGAGCAGCATCAACGCCGGCTTGAGCACCAGGGCGCGGGCGATGGCGATGCGCTGGCGCTGGCCGCCGGAGAATTCATGGGGGTAGCGATGCCGGCTGGCGGGGTCGAGGCCCACATCCTTGAGCACCTGGATCACCTGCGCATCGCGCTCGGCCAGGCTGCAGGGTGCATGCACTTCCAGGCCTTCGCTGATGATCTGCTGCACCGACATGCGTGGGCTGAGGCTGCCATAGGGGTCCTGGAACACCACCTGCATCTGCTTGCGCCATGGGCGCATCTGCTGATGGTTAAGTGGGTCGAGGGCCTCGCCCTGGAAGCGGATGCTGCCGTTGGAGTCGAGCAAGCGCAGGATCGCCTGGCCCAGGGTGGACTTGCCCGAACCGGACTCGCCAACAATCCCCAGGGTCTTGCCGCGTTGCACGCTGAGGCTGATGCCGTCCACCGCATGCAGGTAGGTCTTGCGCCGAAACAATCCGCCGCCGAGGGGGAATTTCACGCTCAGGTCATCCACCTGCAACACCGTCTCGCGCTCATCGCCGCACAGCGCATCGCCCGCCGGCTCGGCGTCCAGCAGCAAGCGGCTGTAGGGGTGCTGCGGGGCCGTAAACAGTGTCTGGCAGTCGGCCTGCTCAACGATTTCGCCGGCATGCATCACGCAGACACGCTGGGCAATGCTGCGTACCAGGTTGAGGTCATGGCTGATCAGCAGCAGTGACATGCCCAGGCGTTGCTGCAAGGACTTGAGCAGCAGCAGGATCTTGCGCTGCACGGTCACATCCAGCGCCGTGGTGGGTTCGTCGGCAATCAGCAGCTCCGGCTCGCAGGCCAGGGCCATGGCGATCATCACCCGCTGGCGCTGGCCACCGGACAGCTGGTGCGGGTAGGCCTTGAGCCGTTCCTGGGGCTTCTGGATGCCCACCAGTTCCAACAGTTCGAGGATGCGCGCCTGCGCCGCCTTGCCGCCCATGCCCTTGTGCAGCAGCAGGGTTTCGCCGATCTGCTTTTCGATGCTGTGCAGCGGGTTCAAGGAGGTCATCGGCTCCTGGAAGATCATCGCAATGCGGTTGCCGCGCAGCTTTTGCAGGGTGGCCGGCGACGCGCCCATCAGCTCCTGGCCGCGATACTTCACCGAGCCGGTGCTCAATGTGCCGGCTTCGGGCAGCAGTTGCAGGATCGAATGGGCCGTCACCGACTTGCCCGAGCCCGATTCCCCCACCAGCGCCAGGCACTCGCCTGGGCGCACGTCCAGGCTCAGGTTGCGCACCACGGTCTGGCCGCTGAACGCGACGCACAGGTCGCGGATTTCGATCAGGTTCATAGGCAATTACTCATGAGCGAGGGTCGAAGGCGTCACGCAACGCCTCGCCGATAAACACCAGCAGCGACAGGATCAGCGCCAGGGTAAAAAACGCCGTGAGGCCCAGCCACGGCGCTTGCAGGTTCTGCTTGCCCTGGGCGATCAGCTCACCCAGCGAAGCACTGCCGGCAGGCATACCGAAGCCGAGGAAGTCCAGGGCGCTCAAGGTGGATATCGCCCCGGTCAGGATGAACGGCAAATAGCTCAAGGTGGCGGTCATGGCATTGGGCAGGATATGCCGGCGAATGATCTTGCCGTCGCCCAGACCCAGTGCCCGTGCCGCCTTGACGTATTCCAGGTTGCGCCCGCGCAGGAACTCGGCACGCACTACGTCGACCAGGGCCAGCCAGGAAAACAGCGCCATGATCCCCAGCAACCACCAGAAATTCGGCTCCACAAATCCGGACAGGATAATCAGCAGGTACAGCACTGGCAGACCGGACCACACCTCGAGAATGCGCTGTCCGAGCAAGTCCACCCAACCGCCGTAGTAACCCTGCAAGGCTCCGGCGGCGATGCCGATGGCGGCGCTGATGGCGGTCAAGGCCAAGGCAAACAGGATCGACACTCGCGCGCCAAATATCACCCGTGCCAACACATCGCGGGATTGGTCATCGGTGCCCAGCCAGTTCACCGCCGAAGGTGGGCTCGGGGCAGGGCGGGTCAATTCGTAGTTGGGCGTGTCATCGCTGAATGGAATCGGCGGGAACAGCATCCAGCCGCCGTCCTGCTTGATCAGCTTTTGCACGTAGTCACTGCGGTAGTCGGCCTGGAAGGGCAGTTGCCCGCCGAACTGTTGCTCGGTGTAGCGCTTGAACACCGGGAAGTACAGCTCGTTCTTGAAACTGAGCACCAGCGGTTTGTCGTTGGCGATCAACTCGCCGCCCAGGGTCAGGATAAACAGACCGATAAACAACCACAGCGACCACCAGCCGCGACGGTTTTTCTTGAAACGCTCGAAACGCCGACGGGCTACGGGAGACAGGTTAAGCATCAGGCGTTCCTCGCGGCGAAGTCGATACGCGGGTCCACCAGGGTGTAGCAGAGGTCACCGATGAGTTTTATCAGGAGGCCGAACAAGGTGAAGATAAACAGCGAACCGAACACCACCGGGTAGTCGCGGGACACCGCCGCTTCGTAGCTCATGCGGCCCAGGCCATCGAGGGAGAAAATCACCTCGATCAGCAGCGAGCCGGCAAAGAACACGCTGATGAACGCCTGGGGAATGCCCGAGATCACCAGCAACATGGCGTTGCGGAACACGTGCCCGTACAACACCCGGTGTTCGCTCAAACCCTTGGCGCGGGCGGTGACCACGTACTGGCGCGTGATTTCATTGAGGAAAGAGTTCTTGGTGAGGATGGTCAAGGTGGCAAACCCACCGATCACCAGCGCCGTCACCGGCAGCACCAGGTGCCAGAAATAGTCGGCAATCTTGCCCACCGTACTCAGCTCGGCAAAGTTTTCCGAGACCAGCCCACGCACCGGGAACCAGTTCAGCGAGGTGCCGCCGGCGAACACCACGATCAGGAACATCGCAAACAGGAACGCCGGCATCGCATAACCGATCACAATGGCGGTGCTGCTCCACATATCAAAGCTGCTGCCATGGCGCACGGCCTTGCGTATGCCCAGGGGGATCGACACCAGGTAAGTGATCAGCGTCGCCCACAGGCCAAGGGAAATCGTGACCGGCATTTTTTCCAGGATCAGGTCGGTCACCGTCGCGCCGCGAAAGAAGCTGTTGCCGAAATCCAGCTGGGCGTAGTTCTTGAGCATCAACCACAGGCGTTCCGGTGCAGACTTGTCGAAACCGTATTGTTTTTCGATGTCCTTGATCAGCTTCGGGTCCAGGCCGCGGCTGGCCCGCGAGCCGCTGATGCCTTCGCCGGATGCGCCGGCGACACCACCGCCGCCAATGCCTTGCAGATGGGCGATGGCCTGTTCTACCGGCCCGCCAGGGGCGGCCTGCACGATCACGAAGTTCACCAGCAGGATGATCACCAGCGTCGGGATGATCAGCAGCAGGCGCCGCAGGATATAGGCAAGCATCAGCGGGCCCCTCTACGTTTTTTCAGCTCGGCTTGCATTTGTTCATTGGTCAACGGGGTAGGGCTGACTTCCCACCAGGTTTCCAGGGCTTCGTCGTTCTTCGCCTCGATGGCCGGGCGGCCGAAACGGTTCCACCACGCGGCGGAGGTGCCAGGCGGGTAGTAGTTGGGGATCCACAGGTAATTCCATTGCAGCACACGGTCCAGTGCATGGGCGTAGGTGAGCATCTGCGCCTGGGTATTGGCCTTGACCAGCCCATTGATCAGCGTATCGACGGCGGGATCCTTGAGCACGATGTAGTTGTTGGCGCCCGAATCGAATGCGGCGGCGGAACCGAAATAGTTGTATAGCTCCATGCCCGGCGAAGTGGTGACCGGAAAACCGGTGACAATCATGTCGTAGTCCCGGGCCATCAGGCGGTTGACGTATTGCGAGGAGTCGATGCGGCGGATATTGAGGGTGATGCCGATCTGCGCCAGGTTGCGTTTGTAGGGCAGCAACAGGCGCTCCAGGCCGTTCTGGACATTGAGGAAGGTGAACTCCAGCGGTTCGCCCTCGGCATTGACGAGCTTGTCGCCAAGCGGTTTCCAGCCGGCCTGTTCCAGCAGGGCCAGGGCTTGCAGTTGTTTATCGCGGATCATACCGCTGCCGTCGGTGACCGGGGCCTTGAACACCTGGCTAAACACTTCGTCGGGGATCTGCCCGCGCAATGGCTCGAGGATCGCCAGTTCTTCCTGGGTCGGCAACTGAGTGGCCGCCAACGGGCTGTTGGAGAAGTAGCTCTGCTGGCGGATGTACAGGTTGCGCATCATCTGCCGGTTGGCCCATTCGAAATCCCACAGCATCGCCAGGGCCTGGCGCACACGGCGATCCTTGAATATCGGTTTTTGCACGTTGAACACATAGCCCTGGGCCGGTTGCGGCATTTCCTTGGCCAGGTGCGCACGTTGCAGGCGGCCATCGTCCAGCGCCGGGCCGTTGTAGCCGATGGAGTAACCGGTGGCGGAAAACTCACGGTTGAAATCGTAGGCGCCGCCGCGCAGCACCTGGCGCGCCACCTCGGTGTCGCCGAAGTATTCCAGGCTCAGGTGATCGAAGTTGTACAGGCCACGGCTGACCGGCAAGTCCTTGCCCCACCAGTCGGGATCACGAGTAAAGGTGATGGTGCTGCCGGAATCGATCTTGCTGACCTTGTACGGGCCGCTGCCCAGTGGGGCTTCGTAGCCGCCACCATTGGCAAAGTCACGGGTCTTCCACCAGTGCTCGGGGAACACCGGCAAGGTGGCGATATCCAGGGGCAGGGTGCGGTTCTCGTTGCTGGAAAAATCGAAGCGCACCTGGCGCTCGCCTTCGACTTCGACCTGCTTGACGTCGGCGAACAATGTGCGAAAGCGCAGGCTGCCTTGGGTCATCAGCAAGTCGAAGCTGTAGCGCACGTCTTCGGCGGTAATTGGCGTGCCGTCGGCAAAACGTGCCTTGGGGTTCAGGTAAAAGCGCAGCGACAGGCCGTCGTCGGCGCGCTCCATCTTTTCTGCCACCAGGCCGTAGACGGTGTAGGGCTCATCCAGCGAGCGCAGGGCCAGGGGCGCATACACCCAGCCGTCGACCTGGGACACGCCGATGCCTTTGTCGATATACGGCAGCACATGGTCGAACCGCCCGACCTCCAGCGCCGAACGCCGCAGGCTGCCGCCCTTGGGCGCATCGGGGTTGGCATAGTCGAAATGGCTGAAACCGGCAGGGTATTTGGCCGGCTCGCCATAGACCGTCAGGTAGGTTTGCGGGGCCGCGATCACCGCAGTGCTGGTCAGCAGCAGGGCCAAAGTAGAAGAGAGTAGAGATGAAAAAGCCAATCGCATAACAGCCTTGAACGCCGGGTGAAGAAGAATAAGGATTTGTACGCTAACGGCCTGGGCATCGCCAGTCATCAGATGCACAACGGCCCACCAAAGGGTGGGCCGTTGTTTATAGCATCAGCGCGGATTGAATCAATCCTGGCGGCTGGTGACTTCCAGCAGGTGATAACCGAACTGGGTTTTCACCGGGCCTTGCACGGTGTTGACCGGCGCGCTGAAGACTACGGTGTCGAATTCCTTGACCATTTGGCCCGGGCCGAACGAACCCAGGTCACCGCCTTGGCGGCTGGATGGGCAGCTGGAATTGGCTTTGGCGATTTCTGCGAAATCAGCGCCGCCTTCGATCTGGGCCTTGAGCTCATTGCACTTGTCTTCAGTGGCAACGAGGATGTGACGGGCGGTGGCTTTGGCCATGGGGAATAACTCCTAGAGTAAAAAACGGTGAGCCTACCGGATTCAGTCGGTTATTTCCTGGCAAAGTTCCCATCACTTGCTTGAGTCGCTCCAAAAGCGTTCCAGGGCTCAGGGCAACACGATGTAGTCATTGCGCTGGACAATAGGGGCGTGCGGGCCTTGTACGAGATGGACATAACGTCCGTCCACCAGATCGATGGGCAGGCAATCGTCGATATCCATGACCGCGTCGGTGTGGGCCTGGGACCATTGGCGCAACATCTGCCGTTTGCCCATGCTCATCGCTTCGCGTTTGTTGCGGGCGACCACCAGCAGGTAGTGGTGATCTTCTCCGAAGCGCTTGGCCTCGTAGCCGCCGAGGTTGATAAAGTACAGGTGATGGGCATCGCCGTGGGGCGCCAGTGGGCTGAGTTCGACCTTCCATCCGTCGACGCCATCCACCGCCATCCATGAATCGATGTGCACGCCCTTGGAGCTGCCGAACCAGGCATCGCGCAATTGCGGGTAGGTGGCCTGCAAGGTGTCTGCCACTGCGAACACCACATCGTGCACCTCGATTTTGGCCCGTGGGTGCTTGCCCCCGAGCATGACGACAAACAGCATTGCGGGTGATTCCTGGCGACTGGCGAGAGGGCAACCATACTGGGATTGAACCCTTTTGTCCGCTCAGTGCCACAGTGTTAATCCGCGAACTCACCAGGAGGTTGTCATGCGTACCATTGATCTGGCCGGCGTTCCCGTCCCTGTCATCGGCCAGGGGACCTGGCGCATGGGCGAAGACCCGAGCCGGCGCCGCGCCGAAGTCGCCGCGCTGCAACTGGGTATGGACGAGGGCCTGACCCTCATCGATACCGCCGAGATGTATGGCGAAGGCGGCGCCGAAGAGGTGGTCGGCGAGGCCATCCGCGGCAAGCGCGACCAGGTGTTCCTGGTCAGCAAAGTCTACCCCCATAACGCCAGCCGCAACGGCGTGCCTCGCGCCTGTGAAGCCAGCCTTCAGCGCCTGGGCACCGATTACATTGACCTGTACCTGCTGCACTGGCGCGGCCAGTACCCACTGGAAGAAACCGTCGAAGCCTTCGAGCGTTTGCGCGAGGCGGGCAAGATCGGCCGGTGGGGTGTATCCAACTTCGATGTGGCGGACCTGCAGGAGCTCGCGTCCCCGGCGTGTGCGACCAACCAGGTGCTCTATAACATCGAAGAACGCGGGATCGAATTCGACCTGCTGCCATGGTGGCAACAGCATCATTTGCCGCTGATGGCTTACTGTCCGATCGCCCAGGGCGGTGAGCTGCTGTCCAGCCCAACCCTCAAGCAGATCGCCCATCGCCATGAGGTGACACCGGCCCAGGTGTGCCTGGCCTGGGTCCTGCGCCAGGATGGCGTGATCGCTATCCCCAAGGCGGTCAACCCCGAACACATACGGCTCAATGCCAGGGCGGCCACCCTGGTGCTGGATGAGCACGACCTTGACGCGATTGATCGTGTGTTTGGCGCGCCCAAGCGTAAGCACCCGCTGGCGATGGTCTAGGCCGTCAACAGGAAGGGCGCCCTCCCTGGCAGCCCTTCCTGCTTCAAGCGCCGTTAGCCGGCTACCGGGCTACGCCAGTCGTCCGAGCCCGAAGTACCGGCTACTTCGTGGGTCCAGGTGATCTTGCGATAGGTGAAATATACCTCCTCCAGATGGGTGAAATTGGCGTTCTCCGGGTCCTGGCAACTGGGCATGCGCGACTGGATGTCCACGATGGTCGCGCCTTCCAGTTCAATGGTGAAGTAGTGCTCCTGGGTGCCGGCCGAAGAAGTGCGCAGCCATTCCAGGCGGCATGAAACTTCTTCACCGGTGGTCAGCGCGCTGAACAGCAACGGTGATGATTTGTCGAAGACCTTGCTGATCATCATGGGTTTATGCACGCGTTGCCCGGTTGGCTGGCCCGATTGCGGGTCGCGTGGAATGATCACTTGGTGGGCGAATGCCTGCACCAGTATCTGGTCTTCGTGACCTTCCTGATAAATGTTGCCTACCGAGTCCTGGGTGAATGTACCTGCCGTGATCAAACCTTGTTTGACGCCGGTAATGGAGAGGTACGCGGGTGTTGGCATGATTGGTTTCCTTGCCTGGTTGAGTAGGTGTTGCCGAACGGTTAAGTTGCCAAATCGGCAACTGCCCTATTACAAGAAGCGTGCCTGAAAGTGTGAATCTCAATGAAGCTGCAGGCTGCAAGAATAATAAGTAACCCGGTCGGGAAGTTGCCCGAAAATGATAGGCTTCTTTGCGAAGATAGTTGCGCAGGAGTGTGCAGTTATTTGCTCGCGCAATGGGCCGGCAAGTACAGGGTGCGAGCAGTTTTTCCCTCGGCTGCACTGCGCAACTAACTGCGCAGCCCACTGTTTTGTGGCGGGCGTAGGACTATTCTTAAGTAGCATTCAGTCGCTTGCCGATCGCTTTTTTCATGACTAAGGTTCACAGGCTTCGGTGGCTTCGATGAAGGTTAAAGCCGCCCTGATATATTGTTTAATAATATTAAAAATTATTTGTCTTGCCCTGGAAGGTGATGTGTTCGACAAAATGGAATATTCAGAAAGGCTGTTCGATTATTATCAGGAAGTTGCGACAGTACCTTGTCGTCCTGAAAGTTTTGCCGGCAGCGACATGCGTTTCTCCGGGGAGTTTGAAGCCCTCGAGGACGAGCTGGGCAAGACTCGATCGATTCATACGGAAGGGCCACCAGACTGGCAGAAGGTCTGCCAGCTAAGCGAGTCTCTATTGCGCGAGCACTCCAAGGATCTGCGGGTTGCTGTCTGGTTGGCCTGGGCCCTGTATCAATGTCATTCATTCACCGGGTTACTGGCCGGTCTCGGGTTGCTGCGCGATCTCTGTGAGCGGCATTGGGCACAGGTCTACCCAAGCAAGTTGCGTACACGCGTGGCCGCATTGGGTTGGCTGGTGTTGCGCATTGAGCCACTGTTTGCGCAGAACCTCTGTGTTGCGGGGCAGTTGCCTGTGTTCCACGCCCTGCTTGAGCACCTCGTGCGGCTTGATCAGCTGTGGGGTCAAAAGCTTGGCAATGAGGCGCCCCAGCTGTTGTCGATCCGCAGGCAACTGTCGGAACGCCTGGCCTGCACCGAACAAGAGGGTGCCAAACCTGAGGTCGTCGTGGGCATCGCTCCCGTCAAGCCGGCAACCACCCAGTTGCCCCAACCCGGGCAACCCATTGACAACGAAAAGGACGCGCACAGGCTGCTGCGTTCATTGCAAGAGCAGGCCCGCCCTTTGTGTGCCTGGTGGTTGCGTCAGGACACCAGGGATCCGCGTGCCTTGCGCCTGGGCCGGACCTTGGCGTGGATGACACTTATCCATTATCCCGATGCCGACGGTGAGCGGGTCACGGCGCTGCGTCCACTGGCCGCCGACAAGCTCAAGCGCTACCAGGAACGCCTGGGCCAAGGCCAATTTGCCGAGCTGTTGCTTGAGCTTGAAGTCAGCCTGACGGGCGCAATGTTCTGGTTCGACGGTTTACGCATGGCCTGGGAATGCCTTGAGGCCGTGCACGCAGACCTGGCCATGACCGAGCTGGAAATGCATTTCGCGCTGCTGCTGCAACGCCTGCCGGACCTGCCGGAGTACCGGTTCGACGATGGCACACCCTTTGCCGACCCTCTCACCTGTGAGTGGATTGCGCTCCATGTAAGGCCTCATTTGCAACGGAGCGAGTCTTTGGCCGTTGTGGCAGCCCCCCCGTGCGAACCCTGGGAGGTCGCCCTGGAAGCGGTGCTGCCTTGCCTGCGAAAGAAGGGGCTCAAGGCTGCGGTCGCAGTGCTCAAGCAGGGCTTGCACGCCGCGCCCGGCGAGCGCGCGCGTTTTCACTGGCGCCTGGCACTGGCCAGGTTGTGTGCGAAAGCGGGCAAGCACGACCTGGCAAGGGTCCAGCTGGAGCAGCTGCAGGAGCAATTGCAGCGTAACGGCTTGGAGCGCTGGGAGCCGGAACTGGCCGTGCAAGTGGGCCAGCGCCTGTACCGGTGTTATGACCTGTTGCCGCAAGGCCACGGCATACGCGAGTGCAAGGAGTCTCTCCATCGACGGTTATGCCAACTCGATCTCGAAGCAGTACTTGAATAAAGCCCTATCAAAAGGAGTAGCACCATGGCCAAAGACGGTTCGGTAGCCCCCAAGGAACGGATCAATATCACCTTCAAACCGGCCATCGGCGGCGCACAAGAGGACGTTGAACTGCCGTTGAAGTTGCTGGTGCTGGGTAATTTCACTCAGCGTGAAGATCTGCGCAAGCTCGAGGATCGCAAGCCCATTGGCATCGACAAGCACACCTTCGACGACGTGCTGGCCAAACAAGCGCTCGGCTTGACGCTGAGCGTGCCCAATCGCCTCCAGGAGCAAGCCAGCGTGGAGGAGTTGACGATCCAGGTTCGGATCAACGCGATGAAGGACTTCAATCCCGCGAACCTGATCGAGCAGATCCCCGAGTTGCAAAAACTGATGGCGTTGCGTGAAGCACTGGTAGCGCTCAAGGGCCCGCTGGGCAACACGCCGAACTTTCGCAAAGCCATTGAACAGGCCTTGGCCAACGGCGATTGCCGCGCCCGGGTCCTGGCCGAGCTGGGGCTTCCCAGCCCTCACGCCGGACATATTCAGTAAAAGGACACTGAGAGCATGACCACGATCCAACACGAACTGCAAACGGTACAGGCCCCAGAAGCCGGCAGCATCCTCGATAACATCATTGCCCAGACATTGCTGAGCGCTGACGACGAGGCCTATGGCATTGCCAGGCGCGGTGTGTCGGCGTTTATCGCAGAGCTGCTCAAGCCGCATAACCGCGACGAACCGGTGAAGAAACGCCTGGTTGACCGGATGATTGCCGAGATCGATACCAAGCTTAGCCAGCAGATGGATGAGATCCTGCACCACCCCGACTTCCAGGCACTGGAGGCTTCCTGGCGAGGGCTGCAGTTGCTGGTCGAGCGCACGAACTTTCGCGAAAACATCAAGATCGAGCTGCTGAATGTCTCGCGCCAGGACCTGCTGGACGATTTCGAGGACTCCTCGGAAATTACCCAGTCGGGACTCTACAAGCATGTGTACAGCGCCGAATACGGACAGTTCGGCGGCCAGCCGGTGGGCGCGATCATTGCCGACTACTTTCTTTCTCCCAGTGCCCCCGATGTGAAGCTGATGCGATACGCATCCAGTGTCGCCAGCATGGCCCACGCGCCCTTTATCGCTGCCGCGGGGCCGAGTTTCTTTGGCCTCGAAAGCTTCACGGGGCTGCCAGACCTGAAAGACCTGCGGGATCATTTCGAAGGGCCGCAGTTTGCCAAGTGGCAAAGTTTTCGCCAGAGCGAAGACGCCCGCTACATCGGTCTCACCGTACCGCGCTTTCTGCTACGCACCCCGTACGACCCCCTTGAGTGTCCGGTCAAGACCTTTACCTATCAGGAGAACGTGGTCAACAGCCACGAGCACTACCTGTGGGGCAATACCGCCTATGCCTTTGCTACGCGCCTGACCGACAGCTTCGCGCGTTTTCGCTGGTGCCCGAATGTCATCGGTCCGCAAAGCGGAGGCGCCGTCGAGGATCTGCCGCTGCACCATTTCCAGAGCATGGGAGAGATAGAAACCAAGATTCCTACCGAGGTACTGGTGTCGGACCGGCGCGAGTATGAGTTGGCACAAGAAGGCTTCATCGCCCTGACCATGCGCAAGGGTAGCGATAACGCCGCGTTCTTCTCCGCCAGCTCGGTGCAGAAACCCAAGTCCTTTGGTACCAGTGAAGAGGGCAGGGCTGCAGAGTTGAATTATCGGCTGGGTACCCAGTTGCCTTACATGATGGTGGTCAATCGCCTGGCCCATTACCTCAAGGTGCTGCAACGCGAGCAATTGGGTGCGTGGAAGGAGCGCACGGACCTGGAGCTGGAGCTCAATAAATGGATTCGCCAGTACGTGGCGGACCAGGAAAACCCCAGTGCCGAAGTGCGCGGGCGGCGCCCATTGCGCGCAGCGCGTATCGTCGTCAGCGATGTCGAGGGCGAGCCTGGCTGGTATCGGGTCAACCTGAGCGTGCGCCCGCATTTCAAGTACATGGGGGCGGACTTCACCTTGTCCCTGGTCGGTAAGCTCGATAAAGCATGAGCAGAGGCCAGGGGATGCCCCACCACAACAGCCTGTTCGAACGCCTTGACCCCGATGCGTCGACCCACGCGTGCCCCGTTGCGTCCGTCGCCGCACATTTGGGCAGGATGCTCAGTACTCGCGCAGGCAGTGTCCAGGCGCTGCCAGATTATGGTTTGCCTGACTTCAATGATATGCAGCTGAGCCTGCATGAGTCCCTGACCCAGTCACGCCTGCTCATCGAACGGTTCATCCAGGCCTACGAGCCGCGGCTGGCGAATGTACGTGTGAGGCTGTTGCCCGTCGCCAGCGGGCCTTTAGCCTTGGCATTTGCCATCGATGCCGGGATGGTCATCGACGGTACTACCCAGCCGGTCGTGTTCCAGGCGCGCCTGACGGATGCCGGACAAATCAAGGTCTGTGTCGATGACCATTAACCGTTATTTTCAGCACGAGCTCAGTGCCCTGCGCCAACTCGGGCGGCGCTTTGCCGAGCGCAATCCTGCCCTGGCGCCGTTTCTCGCAGAGGCCGGCCAGGACCCGGACGTCGAGCGTTTGCTGGAGGGCTTTGCGTTTCTGACCGGGCGCCTGCGCCAGAAGCTCGATGATGAACTGCCGGAGTTGACGCATTCGTTGATGCACTTGCTGTGGCCCAATTATATGCGGCCAATCCCGGCCTTCAGCATCCTGCAGTTTGACCCCTTGAAGCGTGCAGGCCCCAGCGTCCGCGTGGCGCGGGACACTGCGGTGGAAAGTACGCCGATCCAAGGTGAGCGTTGCCGCTTTCGCACCTGCTATGCCACCGACGTAATGCCCCTGCAACTCAGCGGCCTGGAGTACCGGTGCCAAGGCGAAGACGCGTGGCTGGACCTGTGCGTGACCATGAGCACCGAAGGCAGCTTCAATGACCTGGCGTTTGATTCGTTGCGGTTGCACCTGGCCGGCGACCACTACGTCAGCCAGGGCTTGTACCTTGGCCTGCTGCGCCATCTTGACGGTATCCAGGTGTTGCTGTCGGGCCACGACGGCTTGCCGCTCAACACCGCCGATGGACATCCCGTGACGCTACGCCTCAGTGCCAGCCAGGTTCAGCCCGTGGGTTTTGCCCCGGAACAGGCGCTGATGCCTTACCCGCAAAATACGTTCGGTGGTTATCGCCACCTGCAGGAGTACTTTGCCTTTCCCGAGAAGTACCTGTTTGTCGATGTTGAAGGGCTTAATGTACTGCACACACTGCCTTGCGAGCTGCTCAAGCAGGCGCACGGGATGGTCGTGCGCTTCCAATTGCACACGCAGGGGCGCGATGACCTGCGCCCAAGCCTGGATAACGTGAAGCTGTACTGCACGCCTATCGCCAACCTGTTCAATCAAGACGCGATTCCCATTCGCCTGGACGCCAAGCAGGATGAGTACCTGGTGATGCCCGGTGGATATGCGCCGGGGCACGCCAGCGTGTTCTCCGTGGACCGGGTCACCGGGTGGCGCCCTGGTGGGTTGGGTCACCAAACCTACGTGCCGTTCGAGTCCTTTGAACATGATGCACGCCACGAATCGCTGGCTGCGCCCCCCAGCTACAGCATTCGCCAACGCTCGTCGGTGCAGCATGGGGGGCTGGACACCTGGATGGGCTTTGGCACTCGGCGCGCACAGGGCCAGGAAACGTTGTCGATCGAACTGACCTGTACCAATAGCAACCTGGCGCAACAGGTCCGTCTAGGCGAAATCAACCAGCCCGGCGAGCAGGCACCGGAGTCGTTGACGTTTCACAACATCACGACGCCTACCGCGAGCTTCACGCCGCCCTTGGAACAGGACTTCCTGTGGAGGCTGGTCAGCAACATGTCGCTCAACTACCTGTCGTTGACCGATATCAACGCCTTGAAAGTGGTTCTCGAAACCTACGACCTGCCGCGCTATCACGATCGGCAGGCACTCAAGGTCAGCCAGAAAAGGCTGGGCGCGTTGCGTTCCATCCGCCACGAGGCGGTGGACCGGCTGCACCGTGGGCTGCCCATCCGGGGGCTGCGCGTCGACCTGACCGTCGATTCCCAAGGCTTCGTCGGCCAGGGCGACCTGTTTCTATTCGCCTCTGTCATCAATCAGTTCTTTGCACTCTATGCCAACCTCAATTCGTATCACGAGTTGCGGGTCCTCAGCACACAAGGAGACGTGTATCTATGGCCATCCCGGACGGGCCAGCAACCCCTGCTCTGACCCGGCTTTGCCGTGTTATCCGCGAGTACACGCTGTTCCAGGCGGTCTTGCAGGTGACCGAACGGTTGCGCGAAGCGCATCCGCTGCTGGACGAAGATGCGTTGTACGACCAACTGGAATTCCAGGCCAACCCGAGCCTGGGGTTTGCAGCACATGATATTGACCGGGTGGAGTTCTTCATGGACCACGGGGGTTTGCGTGCCCGCCTGCGCCTCAACGTGCTGGGGCTATTTGGTGCAGGGTCACCACTGCCGGCGTTTTATGTTGAGCAGGCGCTTGCCGAACAGCCAGGAGGTAATCCTACCCGCGACTTCCTGGATATGTTTCACCACCGCCTGCACCGTCTGATGCTGCCGATCTGGCGTAAGTATCGCTATTGGGCGTGTTTCCAGACGGGTGCCAACGATGCGTTCTCCGCACAGATGTTTGCGCTGATCGGCCTGGGCGGCAACGCGATACGACGGGCATCCCAACTGGACTGCAAACGCCTGCTGCCTTACCTGGGGCTGTTGAGCCTGCGGGCGCGCTCGGCTGCTGTGATCGAGTCCGTGCTGCGCCACTACTTCAAGCACGACGCGTTGTTTATCGAGCAATGGGTCGAGCGCAGGGTTGATATCAACCCTGTGCAGCGCAACGGCCTGGGTCGCGCCAACTGCGCACTCGGTGAGGATCTGGTCCTGGGGCAGCAGGTTGCGGACCGCTGCGGCAAGTTCAGGGTGCAGTTGCAAGCGCTGGGCTGGCAACGGTTTCACGACTTCCTGCCGACAGGAAAGGCCCATCAGCCGCTGTGTGCACTGGTGCGCCTGGCTACTGGCAGTCCTTTGGACTATGACCTGCGCCTGGTGATGGCGCGCAGCGAAATCAAGGCGCTGCACATTGGCCAGGACAACGTTTGCCGCCTGGGTTGGACCAGTTGGCTGGAACATGAGCGAGCCGATGGCGTGGTGACGCTCGCCGGCAATCTTTATTAGGAACTGATGACCATGCTTAATGAAGACGTGCAAGTGCTGATCGGCACGTGTGCATTCACTGTCGATGCGCTGTCCGCCTGCTTCACCCGCCTGGGGTTTGAACATGATGAACACGTGCTGCCTGGGAAATGCGTTGCGGACGTCGCGCAACTGACCCAGTGCGAGCTCAGCCAGTTGTATCTGTTCGATGAAACGACGGATCGACTGGAGCTTGTCGCCCAACATTTTCCCGACGGCCCTTCACTGGACTCGGCAGGCTCGCACGCCGACCTGCGCAATCAACAACTGCTGCACTACACCTTGAACCAGCGCGCCGCCCTCAGCCTCGATGAGGTACAAGGCAGTTGCTATGACACCCGCTTCCTGCCTGTGTCGCCGGCACCGTGGCGTGCACTGCTGAGCGTGCCGCTGTTCAGTGGGTCTGAACGGCTTACCGGCGTGTTGTTGTGTGCCAGTCAACGTCCGATCCAGTTACACAGCTATGCAAAATCCCTGGGCCAACTGGGCAGTTTTGCCGTGCACCGGCTGCACGTGCTGCGCGGCAGGCACACCAGGGTTGGCGCGCCGCCGAGGCAGGCTGTGCCGTTGGCCGGGGCATATGGCTTGATCGGCAACAGTGCAGCCATGGCGCAGACGCGCCAGTTGATCAGCAAAGTACTGCGTACCCCTTACACCGTCCTGCTGTTCGGCGAGACCGGCACCGGCAAGGAGGTGGTGGCCCGGGCCATTCACGCAGCTGGCCCGCGCAGTGCCAAGGCCTTCGTCGTGCAGAACTGCGCGGCATTTGCCGAAGGGTTGCTGGAGAGTGAGCTGTTCGGCTATCGCAAAGGCGCGTTTACCGGTGCGGACCGCAATCATGCTGGGCTGTTTGACGCTGCCGACGGCGGTACGTTGCTGCTTGATGAAATCGGTGACATGCCGCTGCTATTGCAAGCCAAGTTGTTGCGGGTTCTGCAGGAAGGCGAGATTCGTCCGCTGGGCGCCAGTGCCGCGCACAAGGTCGATGTGCGCATCATCGCCGCGACTCATCGCGACCTGGCGGCCATGGTCGCCGAGGGGCGCTTTCGCGAGGACCTGTATTACCGGCTTGCGCAGTTCCCCCTCCAATTGCCCGCCCTGCGTGAGCGCGACGGCGATGTGCTGCTACTGGCCCGGCATTTCACCGACCAGGCCTGCGCGCAGTTGGGCAGGGCGCCGGTTGAGTGGTCGAACGCTGCCCTCGATCAGCTGTCGAGCCACAACTTTCCCGGCAATGTGCGCGAGCTCAAATGCCTGGTCGAACGCGCCGTGCTGCTGTGTGACGACAATCTGATTCTACCGGTGCACCTGTCGATGCCACTGGCGCCGGCACCGACTGCTGACGACGTGACGCTACGCCAGCGTATGGAACGGGTAGAGCGGATATTTCTGCTCGATTGCCTGCACAAGAACCAGGGCAACCGCACCCGTACCGCACGGGAGTTGGGGGTTGCGCGACGCACGCTGCTCTACCGGCTGGCGCGCTTGAATATTCCCGTTGGCAAGGCCAGGGAAGAGCGCTGAATGGCGTACTTGATGTTCACTGAGGGAGAAACCTGATGCCTGATCGTTCGTGGCAAGCCGTCTTGCTGGTGTTGTGTTTGTTGGGCGGCTGCAACGCCAACACCGTCTTTGACGATGCCGAGTATCGTCCTTTGGGCGACCCGCAGGCGGTCACCCGTGGCCGATGAATAGAGGGAGCCAAAGGATGCAACTGGTGTTTGAGGCCTGTGCGGTCGAGGGTGCGCAAAACGTAGCCCCGGCCCGCAAAGTATTTGACGGTAGAGGCGGTGTGATCGGCCGCGGCTCCGGGTGTGACTGGGTAATACCCGATCCGAGCCGCGTGCTCTCCAGCCATCACGGCTTGGTCGGCTATCGTGAAGGCCGCTATTTCCTGACAGATATCAGCCGCAATGGGACCGGGGTATCGGGCAGTGCCGAACGCCTGCGCAAAGGGCAGGCGCGCTTGATCAGTGATGGCGATGTATTTGACCTTGGGCCAGTGACGATACGGGCGCAATTGCTGGAAGCGCCGCGCCACGGCAGCGAGCAGCGCGTTATCACGGGGGTGCCGATTCCAGATGATGCGTTCCTGTCTTTGGATCCTCTGCATGTGCTGGACCATGAGCACCCGCGACAAGCCCGCTCGGAGGACCTGGAGGCATTGAGCGAGATAGTCGATGAACCCGGCACGTGGGTTGACAGCCAGGGTGCCGAGCGGGAACACCTCATAGTGCCTGGCCCGGTCGATCCCGTGGTGGCGTCTGGCGCAGTGGACCCGATAGCGGTGGCGGCGCCTTCCGATGAGCTGTTCTGGGGGCAGTTTGCAACAGCGTTGGGCATCGACCCGAATACCCTCGAGAGGTCTGACCTGCAGGCCCTGGCAATCAAGGTGGCGCGCCTGTTCCACCTGGGAGTGAACGGCCTGCAACAGACGCTGCGCACCTTTGACGACCTGAACAGCGAGTTGGCCTCGGCACCAGGCGCCAGCCTGGACCTGGCCCAGAACCCTTTGAAAATGTGCCCCGATACAGGGGCTGCAATAGCCGCAATGCTGGGTTCGCAGGTACTGGGCCAGCTGTCCGCTGAACGGGCGATCATCCAGGCCCATCGGGACCTGCAAGTGCGTCAAGCCGCCCTGCTGGCTGCATGCCGAAGCGCGCTGCGTAACGCCAGGGCCGCCTTCGAGCCCAGCTACCTGCTGGGGTGCTTTGAGTCCCAGGGCAGGCCGCCCAGGTTTTTCGCGGATGCGTGGCATTGGCGGGCTTACCAGCGTTACTACCAGTGGTTGGCGGCGGATGAACAGTTGAGTCGGCGTGCGCTGGAAGGTGATTTTGCCAAGGCCTACGAGGAGCAGGTTCGCTTGATCGGCGCCTTGCATAGGGATTTCCCAGGATGAGAGTCATGTATCGAATTACCCTTGCAGCCCTGCTGCTCCTGCTCGGCCTGTTGGCTGGCTGCAGCGCGATTTCGCCTTTTTCGACGTTGACCAAGTTGGACCTGGTGCTGACCGCCAGCGAACAGGTCAACCCTGACTTGCACGGTCGACCCTCTCCAGTGGTGGTCCACCTGATTGAATTGCGCCATGGCGTAGCCTTCGAGAACGCCGACTTCTTCAGCCTGTATGGTCATGCTGAGCAGGTGCTGCCGAAGGACTGGGTGAGCAGTGAGGAAGTTGAACTGCGCCCCGGTGACCGCCTGGCGCTCAAACTCAGGATCGGCCCTGATAGTCGCTTCGTGGGGGTGCTCGCGGCTTATCGAGACTTGCCCCATGTACGCTGGCGGATGCTGGTGCCCGTCACCGCCCAGAAAGTGACACGGGCCGAGCTGGTGCTGGACCAGGCCGGCATTCGGGTGGCCGGCCATTTGCCTGACCTGGAGATGCGCTGATATGCCTATTCATAAAGTCATCTGGCAGGAAGGCATGTTGTTGCGCCCACAGCACTTGCAGCACAACGACCGTTATTACCACCAGCAACTTGACCAGACGCGCCTGCTGGGCAGTGACGCCTGGGGTTTCCTGACGCTGGACCTCAACGTGCAGTACCTGAACCTGGGCAAACTGGTGGTCAATCAGGCCAGCGGCGTCTTGCCGGACGGCAGCCTGTTTGAGTTGAGCGCAGCCATGGAACCCTTGGTATTGCAGGTGCCGCCGAATACGGAACAGCAAGGGATTTACTTGGCGCTGCCCCTGGCGACCGGCAATCAGGTCGAAGTGCGCCAACCGCAGCACAGCGATGTCCTGGCGCGTTACCTGAGCTGTGAAGTGGAAGTTGGGGACAGCAACGTGGGGGTGGATTCGCGTTGCCAGGTGCACTGCGCACGCCCCGATTTGCGTCTGCTGCTGGGCGAGCGCCAGAGCGACCAGCGCTTTGTCAAACTCAAGATTGCGCAGGTGCTCAATTCCAGCGCTGAGGGAGGCCTGAGCCTGGATACGGACTTTCTCCCGTCGTTCATTTTTGTGCAGGCGCATGGCTATGTGGCGTCGTGTCTCAAGGAAGTGATCGGCCTGCTTGCCAGCCGAGGCGACGCCATTGCGGCGCGGATCCGCGCCGGAGGCACCGGCGCTGGCGCGCAAATCGGTGACTTGTTGATGCTGCAAGTGATCAATCGCACGGAGCTGGAACTGCGTCACCGCCTGAGCCAGCCCCAGGTGCGTCCGGAAACGGTGTTCCGTGCGTTGGTGTCGATGTTGGGCGAGTTATCAACCTTCGCCAGCGACAGCAAGCGTGCGCAACTGGAGGTGCATTACCGGCATGGCGACCAGGGCGCGAGTTTTCGTGGGCTGATGGAGCCGGTGCGAGCGGTGTTGTCGGTGGTGCTGGAGCAGCATGCTATCGAATTGACCCTGCAGCAACGCCAGTACGGCGTGCTGGTATGTCCGGTGAGCGAATTGAAATTGCTCGGTGCGGCCACATTCATCCTGGCCGCCACGGCGCAGTGTGACGCAGAGGAACTGCGCCAGCGCCTGCCGGCTCATCTGAAGATTGGGCCGGTAGAGCGCATACGGGAGTTGGTCAACCTGCACCTTGCCGGGATCAAGGTCAAACCGCTGCCGGTGGCGCCGCGGCAGATTCCGTTTCATGCCGCCAAAACCTATTTCATGCTCGACATGAGCACCCGCGATATCGCGCAGCTGGAGCAGTCCGGTGGTTTCGCTTTCCATGTGGGAGGTGAGTTCGTCGGGCTTGAACTCGATTTTTGGGCTATCAGGAACTGAATGACATGGACAGCGACTACTCACAAGATGAAAAAACCGTCCTGCTCGACCGAGAGAGCCATGGGCCTGTACAGGGACCGCTGACGGATTTCCCGTCGCCGCCGCGCTACGAGCAACTTGAGGACCGCATGATCTACGCGGGCCATCTGCTTGAAGCGCAGAGTTTCGACGCGGGGCTCAACCCGGTGGTCGCCGCAGCCGGAGAGTTATTGTCGGAAATTGTGCGACTCAAAGTCAGCGCCGAGCGTGAAGACCTGGGCATGCTCAACGACCGGTTGACATTGGCGATGACTCAATTCGAAACCCGTGCCTTGCAGGGTGGTATTGAAAACAACCAGGTCATGTCCGCGCGCTATGTGTTGTGCAGTGTCCTTGATGAGGCGGTCGTCACCACCCCTTGGGGCGCGCAGAGCGACTGGTCGAAGATGAGCTTGTTGAGCCGCTTCCATAACGAGACCTTCGGGGGCGAGAAGGTTTTCCAGCTGCTGGAGCGACTGTCCCGTGATCCGCTCAAGCACCTGGCCATGCTCGAGCTGATGTACCTGTGCCTGTCCTTGGGTTTCGAAGGGAAATACCGGGTCATGGAGCGAGGTGTGTTGCAAGTCGAAGCCGTTCGCGATGCCTTATATCGGCAGATCAGGCATGTGCGTGGGGATGCGCCGACAGGGCCCGTATTACCGACTCCCCTTGGACAGTCGAGGCGCAGACGGTTGTGTGTGATCCCGACAGCCTGGTGGGTGGCCTCCACGTTGGCCTGTCTGCTGGCGATGTATACGGGGTTCGCCTGGCTGCTGAGCCAGGAGCGTACTGATGCGTTGCGACCCCTTCAATTCCTGGCGTCGGACCTGATCCCCACGCCCTTGTAAACGCTGGAGCAATCAATGAGCGCATTTTTCAAGGGCGTTGGCGCCGTGCTGGGTCGGGTTTGGGTCTGGAGCCTTCTGTTGGTGCTTTGCAGCGCTGTATCGGTGTGGTGTTTCGGGCCGCTGCTGGCGGTGGCTGACCATCGCTTCTGGCAAGGACCGACTGCCCGCCTGGCCAGCATCAGCGCGTTATTCCTGCTGTGGGGGTTGGCGATGGTGGTGGTCGGCGGACGACGGGCCGGTGGGCGCGAACGACCTGAACGCCTGGCGGCCCCTCAAGCCTTGAAATGGGTGGAGGACGAGCAGAAACACCTGCGCAGTCGGTTCAAGGAAGCGCTCCAGGTGCTCAAGACTTCCCGCCGTTATGGGATGCACAACGCACGCTGGCGCCATGATCTGCCCTGGTACCTGATGATCGGCGACCAGGGCAGTGGCAAGACGCAACTGCTGGCAGCAGGCGGCTTGCAGTGGCCTCTCGATCACCTCGACACGCGGGCACAGGGCAACCACTGTGACTGGTACTTCGCCGATGCCGGCGTGTTGATCGATGCCCCTGGACGCTACCTGAGCCAACCCGACAGTGCCGTGGATGCAGCAGGGTGGGCGACGTTGCTCGACAGGCTCCGGTGGCGGCGCAGCGTGCGCCCGCTCAGTGGCGTGGTTGTGACGCTCTCGGTGGATGCGTTGCTGGCCACCACCGAGTACGACTTGGATCAGCATGCGCGGCATGTACAGTCGCGCATGCAGGACATTCAGCAGTCATTGCATGTGGACGTACCGATCTACCTGGTGCTGACTCAGGCTGACCGACTGCCGGGCTTCACCGAGTTTTTCGACGTGCCGCTCAGGGAGGCGCCCGATGATGTGCTGGGCCAACCCCTCGATGGCAGCTGCGCGACTGACGTCACGCAGGTTCGCCAAGCCGTCGAGCAATTTTTGCGGCGTTTGAACGCTGAACTGATCAGTCGCCTGCACCAGGAGCGCAATGTCGAGCGCCGCGGCTTGATGCTTGAATTCCCGCAACAGGCTGCGCGGATAGGTGAGCGTATTTGCCTGTTCATTGAGTCGGCTTTTTCGGCTCATCGCTACCAGCGCGTCAGCGGTCTGCGCGGCTTCTACCTGACCTGTGCCGGTGACCAGCAGGCTCGTTTTGTCCAGGGGCTGTTCAGCCGGGTGATCTTTGCCGAGGCCGACCTTGCAGGTTTGCAGGCTCCGGAGCAGCAGCGTATCCGGCGACGCCAGGGGCTGCTGGCAATGGCTGTGGCGCTGGTACTCGGTTGTGCCGCAGCGCTATGGATGCACAGTTATGCCGTCAACCATCAACGGCTGACGCAAATGGCGGCGCTGACAACCGCCGTCTTGCCGGTCCCGCAGGGCCATGATGATGCGTCGTCGCTATTGCAGCTATTGGATGCACGCCTGGCGGCGACCCAGGTTTTTCCTGCGTCGGCAGAGGTGCGCCTGATTGAACGCGCCGGCTTGTACCAAGGGGAACCGAGCCGCCCATGGGTCACCCAGGCTTATGATCAGGCGCTGCGACAGCACATGCTGGCATGGATAACGGCCCAGCTGGAAGAGCAGGTGCATGCCAGCCTTGGAGACCGCGAGCAGTTGTTGGATCACCTGCGCGCATATCTGATGCTCAATGCACGTGAGCGTCGCGATAACAGTTGGTTGGCACAACACCTGACGAACAATTGGGCAGTACGATTTGCCGCAGACATGTCGACCCGCAAACGCCTGGGCCAACACTTGGCGCGGTTGCTTGAACGGCCATTCGTAACCCCCCTTGATGACGACCTTGTGGCCCAGGCCCGGGAAGCCCTGAGGGGGGAGTCATTGGCCGATGTGGTGTATCGGGTGCTGCGCGAGCAGGCACGCGACCTGGAGCCCTTGCGCCTGGCCGAAGGCAAGGTATTTGCTGCGCTCGACCCACCGATTCCCGGTTTCTATACCAAGCGCTATGTGCAGTTCCTTGATACTCAAGGCCCGAGGCTGGTGAATGCCATCGCCCAGGACAACTGGGTGCTGGGGGAGGCCACCGACTTGGGCTCCGAGGATTTGCGCCGGCTGATGATCCAATTGCAGCAGCGTTACTTCGGTGAATATGCCGATGCCTGGAGTGCGGCGCTCGGCCGGGTCAGGCTGCGGCAAACTGACAACCTGCGCGAAGATGCCGAACAACTCACGGCCCTGACATCGGCCCAGTCACCCCTGATCCAGCTATTGCAGCAACTGCGTGAAAACACCCGCCTGCTACCGGGTCACGAACTTTTGGATCAGGTGGCCCAGCGCTCGGCTGAGCTTGGGGTGATAGCCAAGGGGGCGCTGGTGCAGGCGGGCATTCCCGACGCCGGACGGCGAGCGTTGCAACGGCGTTTTGAACCCTTGCACCAGTTGCTGGACGAGCGGCAGGAGCCCGGTGCGGCGCTGTCCCAGGCGTTGCGGCTGCTGGATGAGCTACACCTGCAACTGACGGCATTGAACCGTGATAGCGCACCGGAGCAGGCAGCGTTCCTGAGGGTAAAGGGTCGTATGGAGGGGCAGCAGGATGTGATAGGGAACCTGCGTGATGCTGCCGTGCGCTTACCGTTGCCACTTGCGGGGTGGTTTGAAGGGGTGGCAGATGTCAGTTGGCGGCATTTGTTGGAGCAGGCTTATGTGCACGTCAACCAGCGTTACCAGAGCGAGGTTTATAGCCTGTACGCCAAGGCGATTCGCCAGCGATACCCATTCCATGCCCATGCGGCCAGCGAAGTTGCCCTTAATGACTTTCATGAGTTTTTCAAACCGAATGGGGTCATGGCACGCTTTTACGACGGGTATCTGCGGCCATTCGTCAGTGTCGACGGTGCCCGCTATCGGCTGCGTGGCCTGGATGGTCAGAGCTTGCCAGTGTCGCGCTCGCTGCTGGATCAACTGCTGAAGGCCCAGATTATTCGCCGTGGCTTCTTCACCCCGGACCAGGGTGACCTGTCGGTTCGGTTTACCTTGGCGCCCTATAGCCTGGATCAGTCAGTCAGCCGGGCGATCCTGCG
Organism: Pseudomonas sp. FBCC-B545; assembly: GCF_059134095.1. Lineage (NCBI taxonomy): Bacteria > Pseudomonadati > Pseudomonadota > Gammaproteobacteria > Pseudomonadales > Pseudomonadaceae > Pseudomonas > Pseudomonas sp. FBCC-B545. Next base: position 2,739,781 of record NZ_CP101441.1, read on the forward strand.
GTTTGGCGACCAGCAGTTGGAGTATCGCCACGGCCCGATCGTGCCCATGGCGTTCCATTGGCCAACCGATGCAGATAATGGGCGCAGCAGCCTTGTCCTGGAGAGAGGGGTGGACCAGCGGCCACTGGGAATCGAGAAGAACGCAGGCGCGTGGTCGTTGTTCCGCTTTTTGGATCTGCTGCAAAAAGAGCCCGCAAACGGGCGAAACACCCAGATTTTCAAGGCGAACCTCGCCGGCCTGCGTGCCAATTACCTGCTGACAAGCCAGCGTACACCTGGCCCGTTTGACATCGGCACCTGGCGCGCCTTCCGACTGGCGCAGCAACTGTGAGCCAGGGGCTTGGTCGGTGGCGCAGTGCCGGGCGCACCCAGCGCGGGCAGGCTCGGTTGCGCAACGAAGACGCGTTCCTGGACTGCCCGCAACATGGCTGCTGGGCAGTGGCCGACGGGATGGGCGGGCATCGACATGGAGATGTCGCCAGCCGCTGGGTGGTCAGCAGCCTTGCTTCAGTGTCGGCCCGGGGCAACCTCGATCAACGCATCGACGCGGTCCGCAAGAGCTTGCAAAGCGTCAATCAGCGCTTGAGAAGTTGCCGCGCCGGGCCTGACACAAGCGCTGATACCACCATGGGCAGTACGGTGGTGGCCTTGTTGCTTGAGAACGGGCGTGCGGCCTGTCTATGGGCGGGGGATAGTCGCTGCTATCTATGGCGTGGGCAGCGCCTTTACCAGTTGTCGAGAGATCATTCGCTGCTGCAAGGCCTCATGAACGAGGGGCAAGTCAGTGCGACCCAAGCCCGGGCTTATCCTGGCGCCCGGGCCCTGACCCGGGCCATTGGTGCACACTCGCCACTGCATCTGGAGGTACTGGAACTCAGTACCCGTCCAGGCGATGTGTTTTTGCTGTGTAGTGATGGCCTCTACCAGGCGCTCAGCCATGCAGACCTGGGACGAGCGTTGCGCCTGGGCGCGCCGCAGCAGGCGGTGGAGCGGCTGTTTGCCGGGGCGTTGCGTGGGGCGGCACGGGATGACCTGACCGCCGTAGTGGTGCAGCCTTGAGCTCGACGGGCGAGCCCCCTCGGTTGCTGGGCGGGCGCTATCACCTTGAGTCCGTACTGGGCAAAGGTGGGATGGGTGTGGTGTATCGTGCGCGTGACTTGTTGCACGAACAATTAGGCGAGGCGGGTTCGCCTATGGCACTCAAGCTATTGGCCGAGCCTTTTGCCCAGTGCCCGGATGCACATGTGTTGTTGTTCAGTGAATTCGCATTGGCGCGCAGCCTGCGGCACCCGCGTGTGGTGCGGATGTTTTCGTTTGAGGTCGATACCCAGAGCCAGATCGCGTTTTTCACCATGGAGTGGCTGCAAGGCGTGACCCTGGACCGGCTGCTCCTGGAGTGCCCCGACGGCTTGCCCTGGCGGGAGCTGCAACCCATGGCCCTGCAGTTGCTGGATGCCCTGGCCTACACCCATCAGCAGAATGTGCTGCACGGCGACGTTAAGCCGGCCAATGTCATGGTGGGACAGGAGGGGGTGTGCTTGTTCGATTTTGGCCTGGGGTACGCACAAGCGCAGGTGGCGAGCCTGTCGAGCCTGAGTCGCAGCCGGTTCAATGCCTGGACGCCCGCTTATGCAGCGCCGGAGTTGCGCGAGGGCGGTGCGTTGAGCGCTGCCGCCGACGTGTATGGCGTGGCCTGCATCATCTACGAATTGGCCCATGGCAAGCGTCTTGGCAAGCACGCGCCAATGGATAGATTGACCTGCCCGAGGCAACTGCCCAGGCGCTGTTGGTCTGCGTTGCGTGTGGCGCTGGCAACAGACCCGCAACAGCGAACCATTACGGTCGCCGAATTAGGCAAGGTGATGGGTTGCAAACAGTCGCGTTGGTATCTGTAGGGCGAGGGTCAAACCATCAAGTCATGCAACTGGCAGTATTCGACCCAGTCCATGCCGGCCATCTGTGCGACTTCTTTATGCACCTCGCGGCGTTGCGCCTCGAAGGCTTCGCTGGACTCGGCCGTCAGCTTGAGCGTCAGCTCCCAGGCGAACAGATGCTGTTGTTCAGCTTGTGCTTCGAACGCTGCGTGCAGGCGTTCGGCGCGATATTGCGCCAGGGTCTCGCCCCTGGCCTGAGCCGCCAGCGGATTGAGGTTGTCCAGCTCACTGGCGATGTGCGGGTGTTCGCGCAGGAATCTGTCCAGTGCAAGCTGGTAGGTATCACTGGGTGTTGACAACGCTATGCACCTTAATTGGAGGGCCGGGTCTCGGCATCGGACGTATGGCTGCTGACTTGGCGCCGAACACGTTTGCGCGCCCTGCGCTGCATCCAGTTCTGCAACGGCGCGAGCAGAAAGAACGTCAGGTAGGCGACCAGCACCAATGCCAAGTCTACCCAGGTCTCGGCAACGGGTCCGGTAAACAATTCGATGACGTTTTTGATCACGAACAGCAGCACCACGCTGCACAACCACAGCAGGATGGTGACAAATAAGGGACGCATGGTGCTTGGTCGCTTGTCTTGCATAGTAAGGCTCCTTTGTGCCTGTTGTCGTTCCAGGCTAGATTCCCTGAGCGCGCCCGCTGTTACGCAGGTTGTAACATCCTTTGACACGCAGAAAGGCGCGGATGATACCGACTCAGACAGCCTTAGGGGATGACTCAAGTCAGAAAGTTCGATAATTCATTGGAGAATTCGTGTAGTAACCCAGCAGATAGTGCCGAAAAAGCCTGAGAACCGTGGGCAAAAGGCTTTCACTCCCACCATCAGGACGTGTAGCGTTAGCGAGGGTCTCCGGCCCTGGTTTCCAGCGGCAGTAAGGTGACGGGCAGAGGATGGCTCATGGCACAAACGCTGTTCAGACTTTTCCTTACCCAGCGCCTGGCAGTCTTGGCCAGCGCCGAATCGTTGCGTGCGATTCGTGAAGGACTGCTATGGATCCTGCCTTGCCTGCTGGTATCCGCTGGTTTCCTGATCCTTTCCGAATGCGCCCGGGTGCTAGGGCTCAGCCCGCAGGTGGTAGCGTTCCTGGCAGGGTTGCACAATCAGATCAGTTCGGTGATTCCCCTGCTGGTCGCGGCCTCCATCGGTTACATGTTGGCGATCCAGCACCGCCTTCCACAGTTGCCGGTCGCATTCCTGTGCCTCGCCCATGTGGTGGTTGCCACCTTTGTGCTGCGCGAATACCCCAGGGCTTCGGCCACTTTCTTGCTGTTTATAGCTATCGCCTCACCCTTGGTCAATGTGCCCGCCATCGCCTGGCTGCACCGCTTTCGTTGGACGCGACTGGTCAACGAAAACCTGGTCGGGCATAACCTCAAGGGCACCATCAATATGGTACTCCCCGGTGCGATCACGGCGGTGTCGTTGGTGGTGCTGCTGTCGTTGCTGCTGCTGATCCCTTGTGTGGCGCAATTGCAGGGGCCCCAGGTGCTCGATGCATTGCAAGCGCCCTACGGCAGCGGACTCTTTGTAACGCTGATGAATTCGCTGCTGTGGTTCTTCGGCATTCACGGCGTGTATGCCATGCAGCCGCTGTTCGACGTGCTGGACAAGGCCGTGGTGCTCAACGGCGCGGCGCAGGCCGCGGGGGAGCCAGTCCTGTACCTGCTCAACAGCGGCCTGCTGGGTAGTTTTGCGTTTATCGGCGGTTCCGGCGCCACATTGTGTCTGCTGCTGGCGATCCTGCTGTTTTCCAGGAGCCAGTCCATGCGGTTGCTGGCTATTGCCAGTTTGCCGCTGTCGTTATTCAACGTCAGCGAGGTGCTGTTGTTCGGGTTGCCGATCATTCTCAACCCGCGTTTGTTCATCCCCTTTGTGCTGGTGCCGGCGTTCAACACGGTGGTAGCGCTGACGGCAGTGCAGTTGGGCTGGGTCTCACCGGCGGTGGCCAGCGTGCCATTTACCGCGCCGGTACTGCTCAATGCCTACCTCAGTACCCACGGTGATCTGGCGGCGGTGCTGCTGCAACTGGCGCTGCTAGGTGTGGGCACGCTGGTGTATGCGCCCTACGTGCGGGCAATCCATCGCCAAACCGCCGAGGGTGGCACGGTTTACCTGAAGTCCCTGGACATGACCTTTCGCGGTCTCGAAGAAAAAGGCCGCCTGCTGGAGTTCGACCCGGTGCTGGCCTCCCACAGGACTTCGGCGCGGCAGGCCGTTGAGTTGAGCCGCATTCAGCAAATCAGCGATTACGAGTTCTACCTTGAATTCCAACCCCAGGTATCCACCCTTACTGGCCTGTGCACCGGGTGCGAGGCGTTGATGCGTGCCCGGGACAGCCAAGGCACGGTGCATTCTCCTTGGGAGTTCCTGCAATGGCTGGCGCAGGCCAGGCTTATGCCGGATGTGGACGTGTGGGTGGCGTCCCAGGCTGTGCGCCAGTATCAGAAGTGGCAGAAGGGCGGTTTTCACTTGCCGATGACCATTAATATTTCCAGCGCCACCCTGAAGGACGCAGCCTATGGCGATCGTCTGGTGGACATTCTTGCCCAGGCCCATGGCTGGGTCTCGGTGGAGATCACTGAGGACGCACTGGTCAGCGATATCCCGGCTACGCGCCAGACCATCGAGAAATTGCAGGCCATGGGGGCCAAGGTGTACCTCGATGATTTTGGCACTGGATTTTCTGCATTGAGTTACCTGCACCAGTTTCCCGTGGACTTTATCAAGATTGACCGCAGTTTTGTGATTGCCCAGCGCGACCCCAAGGGCGCCCAGGTGCTGACCGGCATGTTGCGTTTTTGCGAGGCCTTGAAGCTGGGGGTGGTGGTGGAGGGGGTGGAAACTGCCGAGCAGTTGGGCTTTCTGAGTACGGGGCCCGAGGTGTTTATTCAGGGGTGGTATTTCAGTAAGGCACTGCCGGGGGATCAGTTGCCGGGGTTTGTGCGTGAGCGGGCGGCGTTGGCTTGATCCATATGTGAGGGGGACCTGCCTCCTCTGGGCCCTGACAGCTGACCGCTATCTAATTGACGCCCCCTGATCCAATGTGGGAGGGGGCTTGCCCCCGATGGCGGCCTGCCAGCCGACCAGAATGTTGGATCAGACCAAGTACATATCCATTGACACGTACCGAGAGCGCCAAAAGTAACCAAAAACGCTTCGCCCCACCACTTGGCACCTCGCCCAGGCTCGGTGTGCCCGTAATCCGACAGGGATTTGGGGGGCCGCCGCCACGCGCCATCCATGGCGCGGGGCGGCTAAACCGGCATCCTTGCCGGTTTACCCCCCAAATCCCTGTCGAATTCCGGCCAGCGTGGTTTAACGGGGCGCCTGAGATCAAAAGCAGATCAAGATCAAGATCAAGAGCGGCTCGCTGCGCATCGTGGTTACCATCGTGGTTACGTTCGGCTCCTACGCCGACTCATACCCGCGGCGCGTCCGCTCAATCTCTTCTATCAACCCGTCTATCCCCGCCAGGCGTGCCCGGTTGTCATGATCCCAAGGATGAAACCCCGGTTTGAAATAATGCAGCCACGGCCGCAGCATGCGCGGGAACACGCCCTTGGGCCCATACAAATACTTGACCATGCGCCACAGCCCCTTGAGCTTGCCGCCCGAGGTGCGGTCGGCAATCAACAGGCGTACGTGGAAATCCAGTACCACCAGCCAGAACATCAGGGTGGTGGTCAGCATGGTTCCGGTGCGCAGCAGATAGCGTGCAGGGCCGGGCGTGATTACGCGGTTCCAGACATCGAACGCCACGGCTTTATGTTCGGTTTCTTCCAGGGCATGCCAGTACCACATTTGCTGGTAACCCTTGAGCGAGTCGCCAAAGCGCGACGGGTCGCTCAGCAGGATTTCCGCGAGCATAGCGGTGTAATGCTCAAGGGCAATGGTCACTGCCAGGTTGAACGCTGGCGGCAGGTGCTTTTTCTGCAGGTCGAGGAAGAATTTCAGGCGCCGGTCGAGGGTGTGCGCCGGCAGCCCGGCCGCTTGCAGCAGGTCGTTGTAGACCACATGTTCGCGACTGTGCATGGCCTCTTGGCCGATAAACCCCTGGATTTCTTTTTTCAGTTCTGGATCGTCGATCTGCCCACGGTAGTGGCGCACGCTGTCCATGAAAAACAGCTCGCCCTGGGGAAACAACAGCGACAGGGCATTGAAGAAATGACTGATGACTGGTCCTTGTTCATGCCAGTCCTTGATGCGCTCGGCAGGCAAGGAAAAACGAATATCGCGACGGATCGGCAACATGGTGCGTCCTCCTGTTCAGAGACGGGACTCGTCGTTGGTTTCAAATACCGGCCTGCGTGGCTTGGGCGCCATGCGCTTGCTGGCCAGCACCACCAGCGCTTGATAGGCCGATGGCAGGCAACGGGCGAGCAGGTCGAGAAAATAGGCGTCGCGGCCGATCAGCACGCGGCGCTTGTTTTTGCGCACGCCTTGCAGGATCACCTTGGCGGCCTGGTCGGCATCGGTGATGAACAGCTTTTCAAAATCGGCGCGGGCTTGTTGCTCGCTGTGGATGAGGAACCCGGTCATATTCGCGTCGATGCGGCTGCTGCGGCAGATATCGGTGCGAATGCCGCCGGGGTGTACACAGGTGGCCGAGACGCCGCAGCGTTGCAGGTCGAGTTCCTGGCGCAGGGCTTCGGTAAAGCCGCGCACGGCAAACTTGGTGGCGTTGTAGCCGCTCATGCCGGGCTGGGCAAACAGGCCGAACACGCTGGAGGTGTTGACCACATGCCCGTCGCCGCTGGCCTTGAGGTAGGGCAGGAATGCCTTGGTGCCATGCACTACGCCCCAGAAGTTGATGCCGACGATCCATTCCAGGTCGGCGTAATCCACGCCTTCCACGGTGCTAGACAACGCCACCCCGGCATTATTGAAGACCAGGTTGACTTGGCCATGTTCGGCGGCACAACGGGCCGCCCAATCCTGCATGGCTTGGCGGTCGGAGACGTCCAGCACCTGGGTGGTGACGGTCACGGGTGCCAAGGTCGAAGCACGGACCAGTGTCAGGGTCTGCTCCAGTCCCTGGCTGTTCTTGTCTGCCAAGGCCAAGTGGCAACCTTCCCGTGCCAGGGCCAAGGCCAGTGCGCGGCCCATGCCGGAGGCCGCACCGGTGATCGCCGCGACGCGGCCGTTAAATGACTTCATGACAGACTGCCTTCTGTGGCGGAGTGGGGCGCGGGTAGCGGGCGCGGTGTGGCGGGCGTCGGCAGCGGGCTGGCGAGGTAGTCCTTGAGGGCAAAATGCCGGGTGACCTGCTTGAAGCGCCAGGTCGAGCCGGGCCACAGCGTGGTGTTCTTGCCGGTGCGTGGGTCCAGGTACCAGCTCTGGCAGCCGCCGGTGTTCCAGATGGTGCGCTTGAGCTTGTCCTGCAACTGGCGGTTGTAAGCCTGCTCCACGGCGGGCTTGACCTCTAGCGTGGCGATGCGCTGGCGCTGCATTTGTCGCAATGCATCGAAGATGTAGGTGACCTGGGCTTCGATCATCAGGATCATCGAGTTATGCCCCAGGCCGGTGTTGGGCCCCACGATCAGGAAGAGGTTGGGATAGCCCGGCACGGTGGTGCCTTTGTAGGCATGGGCGCCATCGCCCCAGGCATCCATCAGGTCGATGCCGTCGCGGCCGATGATGCAGCCGCGGGGCAAGGGGTCGCTGGCCTGGAAACCCGTGCCGAAGATCAGGCAGTCAGCGGGATGCTTGATGCCGTCGGCGGTGATCACGCCGTCGGCTTCGATGCGCAGCACGCTATCGGTGACCACCTCGACATTGCTGCGCGAGAGGGCCGGGTAGTAGTCGTTGGAGATCAGCACGCGCTTGCAGCCAATGGTGTAGTCCGGCGTCAGCTTCTTGCGCAAGGAAGGGCGTGCCACTTGTCTGCGCAGGTGACGCAGGGCGATTTTCTGCACCATCTTCATCAGCCGTGGGTGCAAGGCGAAACCCACCACACGGCCTTCGAGCGCCCAGTAGAGGGCGCCGCGCACCAGCTTTTGGGTGAACGGCAGGTGCTTGAACAGCCAGCGCTCGAGGGGTGAAATCGGCCGGTCGGGCTTGGGCATGATCCACGGTGGTGTGCGCTGGAACAGGTCCAGGTGCGCCACTTGCGGCGCGATCTGCGGCACGAACTGAATGGCGCTGGCGCCGGTGCCGATCACCGCCACGCGCTTGCCTTTCAAGGCGTAGTCGTGGTCCCAGTGCTGGGAGTGGAAGCGCTTGCCCTTGAAGCTGTCCAGGCCTGGGATGTCCGGCATCGCCGGGCGCGACAAGCCGCCCATGCCCGATACCAGCACCCGTGCACTGACCTGGCGGCCATTGCTGAAGGTCAGATGCCAGCGTTGCTGCTGCTCATCGAACACCGCGCGTTGCAGGCCCATGCCGAAACGCAGGTAGGGCGCCAGCTCGAAGCGCGTGGCGCATTGTTCCAGGTAGGCGCGGATCTCAGGCTGCGCCGCGAACTGCCGCGTCCAATCCGGGTTGGGCGCAAAGGAAAACGAATACACATGGGACTGCACGTCACAGGCGCACCCTGGGTAATGGTTATCGCGCCAAGTACCGCCGAGGGTCTCGGCCTGCTCAGCGATAAAGAAGTCGGTGAGCCCGGCTTCCTTGAGTTTGATCGCCATGCATAGGCCCGCGAACCCCGAGCCGATGATGGCGATGTCGATTGAATCACTGTAGGCATTCATAAAGGCTGCCTCATCCGTAGAACGCGCTTGGGCATCGAATCTGCTCCTGTTTTTGTTTTGTCTTTTAGATAGAACACCATTGCAAAGGAAAATTGAATTATTTATTTTAAAAAAGATTTTAAATAATCTACCTGAAAAAATCGCCTACGCTAGGTTCCGCATGTGCCATTTGTCCGACGGGCTAATACGCCATGCATTAAGTCTAGGTCCAGGGTGTGGACGATGGCTGAGGCCCTGATCAATTCCGGTCGGGTCGCCAGCCGCAGGGAAGCAGAGGACCGAGCTATGGCTGTCGAATGGGTAGTGGCTGCGGGTGTGCTGGTGGGCGCCAGCGCGGCGTTATGGGGCTTGAGTGCCTGGATGACGCGGCGCATTGAAGCGGCTGTTCCGATCAACGGGCGCTTCGTCGAGGTACAGGGCGAGCGCTTTCATTATGTCGAAGAGGGCAAGGGCCCGCCGCTGGTGATGATCCACGGGCTGATGGGCAGCAGTCGCAACCTGACGTATGCATTGTCCGGCCAACTGCGTGAACATTTTCGCGTGATCACCCTCGACCGGCCGGGTTCGGGCTATTCCACCCGGCGCCGTGGCACGGCGCCAGACCTGCCGGCCCAGGCCCGACAAATTGCCGCCTTTATCAACACGCTCGACTTGGGTAAGCCGCTGGTCCTGGGGCACTCGTTGGGCGGCGCGATTGCCTTGGCGCTGGCCCTGGACCATCCCCACGCAGTGTCCGGACTGGTGCTGGTGGCGCCCTTGACCCATCCCCAACGCATGCTGCCGCTGGTATTTCTGTCTCTGGCGATCCGTCCGGCCTGGTTGCGCCGCTGGATGGCCCACACCCTGACCATGCCCGTTGGCCTGCTGACCAAGGACGCGGTGGTCAAGGGTGTGTTCGCCCCCGATGCTGCGCCTTCGGACTTCGCCACCCGTGGCGGCGGGTTGCTGGGCATGCGCCCCGACAATTTCTACGCGGCCTCTACCGAGATCAACCGCGTCAACGATCACCTGCCGGACATGGTCAAGCGCTACCCGCAACTGACCCTGCCCATCGGGCTGATCTATGGCGCGCAAGACAAGGTGCTCGACTTCCAGAAACACGGCCAGGCCCTGGCGAGCAAGGTGCCAGGGTTGAAAATGCAGGTCGTGGAAGGCCGTGGACACATGTTGCCGATCACCGCGACGCAGCGAGTGGCGGCGCTGGTGGAGCAGATTGCCAAGCGCGTTCGACCCGGCGAAAGCGTCACGCAGTTACATCCACCTGTGGCCCTGACGAGCAAATAAATGTGCGACCCGACTCGCGGTTCAACGGCGTTGATGCCTGCCCTAGACACCTGACCAGGCGGCTGAAAAGAGACTGTACGGTCACGGAAAAAAGGGCTGGAGAAACTAGTTGACGACCTAACGATTCCGCGCTATTTATTTAAAAAAATTATTTCAATGTGTAATTTGAAATTATTTTTGAAATGCCTAAGAGCGAATAAAATAATGAAAAAAACGCCTTTTATCGCATGGTCAATGCCTCGGAGCTGTCAGCGCTTCGAGAACCTCTCAGCTGCCCAAGCGTGCAGTGCATGTGTGTGGAGGTTGCCATGAATCAGACCCTGGCAACCTCGCAAGTCTGGACCGACGGCAAGCGCCACCTGTGGTGGCTGGGCATCATGCCCCTCGCAACTCCGTTACTTTCCGGCGCCCTGGCGATCGGCGCCGGTGTGCAGCAACTCTGGTGGGTCGGCGTGCTGGTGATCTTCGGCTTGATCCCCTTGATCGACGGCCTGCTCGGCGAAGACGTCAGCAACCCACCTGAGTCGGCCGTCAGCAACCTCGAATCCCAAAGTTACTACCGCTGGATCGTCTACACCGGCGTGCTGTTTGTGATCGCCTCAGTGGTCATCACCGGCTGGCTGGCCGCTGGCGGCATCGACTGGATCATCAACGGCGGCCTGCTGCACGCTACTGCTGCGCTGGAACCGTCAAGCTGGCTTGCAAGGACCGCTGCATTTATCACCGCGCGCATCGAGTTGCACGGCGAAATCAGTGTGTTCACCTACCTGGGTATGGCGATGTCCACCGGCGCCGCCACCGGCATCGCAATCAACACCGCCCATGAACTGGGGCACAAGCCCAAGCCCCTGGAAGTGTTCCTGGCCAAGGTTACCCTGGCGCCGACGTTCTACGGGCACTTCTACACCGAACACAACCGCGGCCATCACGTCCGTGTGGCCACCCCGGAAGACCCCGCCAGCTCGCGGCTGGGCGAGAGTTTCTGGGCATTCCTGCCGCGCTCGGTATGGTTCAGCGCCATGTCGGCCTGGAACCTGGAACGCGAACGCCTGCGCAAACTCGGCCTGCCGGCCCTGCACTGGAAAAACGCCGTACTCAGCGCCTGGATGTACAGCGTGGTGTTGTGGGGCGCGATGATTGCCTGGCTGGGCGCGGCGGTGATTCCGTTCCTGATCATCCAGGGCATCTACGGGTTCTCGTTGCTGGAAGTGGTGAACTACGTCGAGCACTACGGCCTCAAGCGCCAGAAGTTGCCCAACGGTCGTTATGAGCGCTGCTCGCCGCGCCACTCGTGGAACAGTAATCGGATTGTAACCAATATCTTTCTGTTTCAACTTCAACGGCACTCCGATCACCATGCCAACCCGACGCGCAGTTATCAGTCGTTGCGCCACTTCGATGAATCACCGCAACTTCCCTATGGTTACGCGAGCATGATTGTCTGGGCCTATGTGCCGTACTTGTGGCGGCGGCGCATGGATCATCGTGTACTCAATCATTATGCCGGGGATATCACCTTGACCAATCTTCAACCGTCACAACGCTTGAAGTACCTGGAGAAATACAGCGGCAATGCCAAGCCGTTTTGATATGAATTAAACAGTATCGGCGTACTCGGGATCTGTGTATCGCGCAGGTTCTTATTGCCCAGGTATTTAGCGAAACAACGTGGTTTGACCCTACAACAATAATTTAAAGGGAAGGACGTACACCATGCAAAGCACTGCCAAGTTCACCACACATATCCTGTTGGCTGCGATAGGCCTGATTGTCTATCACCAGGCCCAGGCAGCCCGGATCGAACCCGCCGGCAGTGCCTTCACTGCCCAGGGGCCTATCAGTTTTTCCAAGGGCAAGCTGATCAGCGCCGACTGCACCATCAAGGTGGCCGGCAAGGTCGCGGCCGATGGTTCATCGGTGAATGTCGACAAAGTTGAATTCGACGGTGGCCTCAAGTGCAGCCGCGTTGAAGCAATCAACCTGCCCTGGGTGCTGGTCGCCAAAGATACCAAAAGTGGCTCGATGTCGAAGATCAGCGTGGACGTGCATGCCTTTGGCCTGGGCGGTAAGTGCGGGCCTTCGACGGCCGATGGTACTTGGGATAACGCCACCGGCAAGTTGGAAGCTGCCGATGTTCCTATTGGCGAAGACTGCAAGATCAAGACGGTGTCGATCAAGATGCCGGCCAACTTCAAAGTTGTCGAATAAAGCGTTTCGACTGTTGTAGCGGTAGATGCATTGAAATTTGGCTGGAAAGGGAAGTTCTGCAGTTTCACCGTGACCTCTCGATCATGGCCATTACCCCTGGCGAAATGAATCGCCATAACATGTGAGGAAAAACAATGAAAAGCTTGAAAACTCTCGTGTCGCTCTCTGCCTTGGCTGTTTGCATGGGTGCTGCTTCCATGGCCAATGCCTATAGCATCAGTCCGGTTAACTCGAGCTTCACTGCACCAGGCACCATTTCAGTCAAGTCTCCATCCTCCTTCCAGGCCACCGTTAACTGCGGCGCGACCTTTACCGGGAACGTCGATGCTAGCGGCGTGGCGCAAATCACCGGCGTATCGGTGACCGGCGGCGGTCTGTGCGCCTTGCCAAAAATCAGCGGCTTGCCATGGGCATTGAGTGCAACCGGCCCGGCCACAGGGTCGGTCACCAACGTCGGCTACAACATCGCTGCTTCGGTTCTGTACCCAGCCTCCAACTGCGGCCCTTCGACCATTGCGGTGGGCTACAGCGGCGGTGTACTGACGGCGACCAACCAGACCCTCAGCGGCAACTGCACCGTCGTGAGCCTGAGTGTGACCCCAAGCCCTACCTTCACCATCGTGCCTTGATGGCAGGTCGGAGCACCGCGTTGATCACCTGCTGAAAGACTGGCGCCTGTGTACCAGGCGCCAGTTCATGCAGTGCCAGGCAGCAAGACGAACTGGCGGGGCCGGTTCACAGGGATAACAAAAAGGAGTGCCGCATGAATAATAAGAAACCACATGTGCAGGTTTTGCTGGGGCTGGCGTTGATGGGGGGCATGACCGGCGTCATAGCGCCTGTGCAGGCTGGCGGTTTTTCTACCCCTACCTACGGTGCGCCCGGTTGGGGCCGGGCCTTTGCCGGTGGTTCGTTGTTCAAGAACGACCCGAGTTCGGCGTATAACAACCCGGCGGCCATGGCGTTTGTCGAACACAATGTCGCGCAATTCACCGTCGACTATGCGCGGATCAAGATCAAGTACAAGGGCAACGCCTCCGATTATGCAGGCAACCCGATTTCCAGTACGCCATTGGACGAGAATGGTTTTCCCGATGGTGCCGCGACCACTGTCAATAACAACGATGGTGGCCAGGGTGGCTTCACCGCCTGGCTACCGACCGGCTTCATGGTAATGCCATTGGGCGACCGGTTCGCCTTCGGCTTGAGCCAGGTGGTTCCCCAGGGCATGCGCTCCACCTGGGATGAAGACTCTAAAGTGCGCGACTTTGCCGTGGATACGAAAATCGAAACTGTCGGCTTGACGGGCTCGTTGTCTTTCAAAGTCAACGACCAGTTCTCCGTCGGTGGCGGCTTGATCGTGCAACACAGCAAAGGCTTCGTCAGCCAGAACGTTGACTTGCTGTCCGCGGCGGCGGTGTCCGATTCCGAACTGGGCGGTATCAATTTCCCATCCGATGTGGGGCACGCCTTGATGCGCGTCAAGGTCGACAATATTTCCACCGGCTGGTTTGCCGGCGTGGTGTGGAAGCCCACTGAACGAGACACCTTGGGCCTGAATTACCACGCCAAGATCAAAAACAAGATGACCGGTAAATACAACCTGTATGCCGATCAGTTTTCCTACAACCTCATGACGCAACCAAGCCCATTCGGCGGCAATGGTACGCTGGTCAACACGGCCTATCCTGGCCTGAATCTGGCCCCGGACGGCGCCCATGCCAGTGTTCAGCTGGACATTCCCGCCACCGCCGGCCTGGATTGGGTGCATCAGTTCAATGATCGTTTCACCATGGGCGCAAGCGTGACCTGGACCGAATGGTCATCGTTCAAGGACCTGACGCTCGATTCCGGAGACATGCGCATTGTCTCCATTCCCTACAACTACAAGAACACCTGGATGTACTCCCTCGGCGGTGATTACCGGGCGACCGATGAGCTGACCCTGCGTGCAGGTGTCGCGATTGACCAGACACCGACGCGCAACTCCACCCGCGATCCACGGATCCCGGACGGTGACCGCACGTTCCTTTCCCTGGGGGCTGGCTACGACGTGAAAGCGGTCAAGGGCTTGAGCCTGGATGTGGCCTATTCCCACCAGTTTGTGCAGAAGGTCAATCTCAAGACCAAGAACGTCGATCGCCTGGGCGGCGCGAGCCTGGATGGCAAGGCCGAGTCTTCAGGAGACGTGGTGAGTGTGTCGGCGACCTATGCGTTCTAACGAGGCATAGGAGGAGGGTGGCAAGCGCATCTTGCTGCCTTCCCCAGATTCGTCCCGCAACAGTGCTGTGATTGATCTGACAGGTGAACGAACAGGCTGATTTAGTCAGCCGTTTTTTTCGCCTAGAGATTAAATAAAAATTTCAAAACAAAATTTGAATCTAGTCTTTCAAGTTTGTAGTGTGGCTTTACGCCGCAGCTCATTTCGACCTGCCTGTGTTTTGGCCACACCCGAATAAAGTAGAGGTATCCCCATGCTTATCTGGTTATTGGTGGGTTTCGCCGCAGCGATTGCCCTGGCGTATCGACAAGCCGCCGCCACCCTGTGGCTCGGCGCTGGGCTAATCTGGCTGGCGGTTGGCTACCTGTTCAATGCAGTGGCCGGCCTGGGCACTGCTGTTGCAGCCGTGCTGGTGGTGTTGCCGGCCTTGCTGTTGTCGATCAAGCCCCTGCGCCGCGCCCTGCTGACCAGCAAGGCCCTGGGCCTGTTTCGTACGATCATGCCGGCGATGTCTGATACCGAGCGTGCGGCCATCGAGTCTGGCACTGTGTGGTGGGATGCCGAGCTGTTCAGCGGCAAGCCCAACTGGCAACGCCTGCTGCAAGCCGCCCCGGCCAGCCTGAGTGCCGAGGAGCAAGCCTTCCTCGACAACGAGGTGGAAAACCTGTGCGACATTGCCAATGACTGGGAAACCACCCAGGTCTGGCAAGACATGTCCCCTGAATGCTGGCAGTACACCAAGGATGCCGGGTTCCTTGGCATGATCATCCCCAAGCAGTACGGCGGTAAAGGTTTCTCCCACTACGCCCACTCCCAGGTGGTGATGAAGCTGTCGACCCGCTGCTCGGCGGCGGCGATTTCGGTAATGGTGCCCAACTCCCTGGGCCCGGCCGAGCTGTTGCTGCATTACGGCACCGACGCCCAGCGCAATTACTACCTGCCGCGCCTGGCCCGGGGCGAAGACATCCCGTGTTTTGCCCTCACCAGCCCGTATGCCGGCTCCGATGCGGGCGCGATCCCAGACCTGGGCATCGTCTGCAAAGGCTCGCACGAAGGCGAGCAAGTGCTGGGTTTCAAAGTGACCTGGGACAAGCGCTACATCACCCTCGGCCCGATTGCCACGGTGCTGGGCCTGGCGTTCCGCGCCGAAGACCCGGACGGCCTGCTCGGCGCGCCCGGTTCACTGGGCATTACCTGCGCGCTGATCCCCACGTCCCACCCAGGTGTGAACAGCGGTCGCCGCCACTGGCCGTTGAACGCGGTGTTCCAGAACGGTCCTACCACCGGCAAGGATGTTTTCATTCCGTTGGAATGGGTGATCGGCGGTCGCGAGCAAATTGGCAACGGCTGGCGCATGTTGATGGAATGCCTGGCGGCGGGACGGGCGATTTCCCTGCCATCGGCCAACGTCGGCCTGGGTAAAGTCGCGGTGCGTGGTACCACCGCCTATGCGGCGATGCGCAAGCAGTTCGGCTTGCCCATCGGCAAGTTCGAAGGGGTGCAGGCACCGTTGGCGCGTATGGCCGGGCATTTGTATGCCTGCGATGCGGTGCGCAAGGTGTCGGTGGCGTCCCTGGACGCCGGCGAGAAACCGTCGGTAATCTCGGCCATCGCCAAGTACCACGTCACTGAGCGTGCGCGGATCATCGTCAACGACGGTATGGATATCGTCGCCGGCAAAGGCATCTGCATGGGGCCCAATAACTTCCTTGCCCGTGCCTACCAGCAAAGCCCCATCGCCATTACAGTGGAAGGTGCAAACATCATGACCCGCTGCCTGATCATCTTTGGCCAGGGTCTGATTCGTTGCCATCCTTATGTGTTCCGCGAGATGGAAGCGGCGCGCAACCCGGATCGGCGCAAGGCGCTGGAAGACTTCGACAGCGCGATGTTCGGCCATGTGAGTTTTGTACTGGCCAACACGGTGCGCGCAGCGGTGCATGCCCTGACCGGCGGGCGGCTGATTTCGGCACCGGCCAAGACCGACCCGGCGCTGGCGTCCTACTACCGTCAGGCCAATCGGCTGTCGGTGGTGCTGGCGTTGATCTCGGACATTTCCATGGGCGTGTTGGGCGGTGCCCTCAAGCGTAAGGAAAGTATCACCGGGCGCCTGGGAGATATCCTCTCGCAGCTGTACATCCTGTCCTGCGTGCTCAAGCGTTTCGAGGACGATGGCCAGCCCCAGGCCGACTTGCCGCTGGTGCATTGGGCGGCTCAGGATGCATTGCTGCGCGCCCATGAAGCCTTGGCCGAAGTGCTCGACAACTATCCCTCGAAACCCGCTGCGGCGGTGATGCGGGGCTTGAGTTTCCCGTTGGGCATTCCACTGCGCAAACCCTCGGATCGGCTGTTGGCCCAGGTGGCGGATGTGGTGCAGACCCCAGGGGAAACCCGCGATCGTTTGCTGGCCAATTCCTACATCCCGCGCCCGGAAATCGACAAGCTGGCCTATGGCGAACTGGGTTTCCGTCTGTTGCCCCAAGTGGAATTGATCGAGGCTCGGCTCAAGCCCGCCATCAAGCAAGGCCTGCTCGAGCCGCTGCCGATCTCGGCCATGGCTTTCACCGTCTGGCGCGTCAAGGCGCGGGCACTGGACTTGATCAGCGATGACGAAGACACCTTGCTGGCGCGCTATGTGGAGTACGCCGACCACGGCATCCAGGTGGACGACTTCCCCCAGGACTTTGGCTTGTTGGAGGCCTTGCAGCAGCGTAAGCAGGCGTTGGAGCCGACCGCCAAGCGTCGCAGCAACCAAAGCGAAAACGCCCCGGTCAACTAAGAAAAACGCGGTGCAAATGTGGGAGGGGGCTTGCCCCCTCCCACATGTTTGACCGGGTTTACAAGGCAGGATTTGTGTTGTGAGTGGAACCCTCTATGAGTGACAACTACCTTTCATTCGTCAATTCACCTTGGGGCCGTCGCCTGGCCCAGGCTGTCGGCCTGCCGCAGCCTTTGCCGCTGCAACGCCATCGCAGTGGCCAGGCCGGGCTGGCCAACCCGGTGATCATTGCCGGGGCAGGGCGCCTGGTGGCATCGGTGCAGCGCATCTTCAGCGCCACCGACACCGTTGCCGCCACCCCGGCGACCCTCAAGGCGCCGTCCACCGTCAAGGTGCAAGGCGCGGTGTTCGATGCCAGTGGCATCGCCGATCTGCAGCAGCTGGACGAGCTCTACGTGTTCTTCCATGCCAATGCCAAGCGCCTCGGCCAACATGGCCGGGTGGTGGTGCTCGGCACCGCGCCGGAACACTGCAAGGACTTGCCCCAGGCCGTCGCCCAGCGGGCCCTCGAGGGCTTGGTGCGCTCGCTGGCCAAGGAACTGCGCCGGGCGATCACCGTGCAGTTGCTCTATGTGGCGCCAGGTGCCGAGGAGGCATTGGACAGCAGCCTGCGCTTCTTCCTGTCGCGCCGTTCGGCCTATGTATCGGGGCAGGTGGTGCGCCTGCAAACACCGGTCGATGGCAACACTGCCGTCAATTGGGACAAACCCTTCGCCGGTCGACGTGCCTTGGTCACCGGCGCCTCCCGGGGCATTGGCCTGGCCATCGCCCAAGTGCTGGCGCGGGACGGCGCCCATGTGGTGTGCGTGGATGTGCCCCAGGCCCAGGATGCGTTGCAGCAGGCCGCCGCCAGTGTCGCAGGTTCGGCCTTGCCCCTGGACATCACTGCCGCCGACACCGCTGGGCTATTGCAAGCCCACGTCAGCCAGTACGGTGCCTTCGATGTGGTGGTACACAATGCCGGTATCACCCGTGACAAGACCATCGCCAAGATGACCGAAGCCGCTTGGCGCAGTGTATTGGCAGTCAATCTCGAGGCACCGTTGCAGCTCAGTGAGGCCTTGCTCGACAGCCAGGGCCTGAACCCGGGTGGGCGCATCGTGTGCGTGTCGTCGATTTCCGGTATCGCCGGCAACCTCGGGCAAAGCAACTACGCCACCTCCAAGGCCGGGGTGATCGGCCTGGTGCAGGGCCTGGCGCCGCGTGCAGCGGCTCGCCAGGTCACGGTGAATGCGGTGGCCCCCGGGTTTATCGAAACCCAGATGACCGCAAAAATCCCGCTGATGATCCGCGAAGCGGGGCGACGCATGAACTCGTTGTCCCAGGGCGGGCAGCCGATTGACGTGGCCGAGACCATCGCCTGGCTGGCCCATCCCGCGTCCGGCGGGGTCAATGGCCAGGTTGTGCGGGTGTGTGGCCAAAGCCTGTTGGGAGCCTGAGTCGATGGATTACGTCACGCAGATTATCGACCCAGCGCCCTCGCGCGCCCAGTTGTTGCTCGATGGCATGCGCGCCTTGCGCAAGCCCAAGCTCGACGGCGCACCGCCGTTGCCTACGGCGCGACTTGTGCGCTCGGCGGTGGAGCTGTCGCCCGCAGGCATCGCCGCTTACGCCCGAGCCTGTGGCTTTCGGCGTGAACAGGGCGTGCCAATGTCCTACCCCCATGTGTTGGCATTCCCACTGCATTTGATGCTGCTGACCCGGCCAAGCTTCCCGTACCCGGCCAGCGGCATGGTGCACCTGGCCAATCGCATTCGCCAGCACCAACGCCTGCACGAGGGCCAGGCGCTGCGCCTGGAGGTGTATTGCGAGCGTTGGGTCGCCCATCCAAAGGGGCAGGCGCTGAGTATCGCCACCCGCGCCTACGGTGCTGAGGCCCTGGTGTGGGAAAGCGACAGCCTGTACCTGCGTCGTGACGTCGACAACCCCGTGGGTGAACCCTGGAGTGACCCTTTGCCCCTTCAGGAAGATGGTTTGTTGCGCACCCAGCGCTGGGTATTGCCGGCTGATCTGGGGCGACGCTTTGCCAAGGTCTCGGGGGACTTCAATCCGATTCACACCTCGGTCATCGGCGCCAGGCTCTTCGGTTTCCGGCGTGCCATCGCCCATGGCATGTGGACCCTCGGGCGCGCATTGGCGGCGCAACAACCACCCGGTGGCCTGGACCAGGCCCAGGCCCATTGCGACTTCAAGTTGCCGATCTTCCTGCCCGGCCAGGTCGCCCTGTGGAACCACCCGGTGACCGGCCCACGGCGTGAGTTCGAAGTGCGCAATTTTGCTGGGGACAAACCCCATATGCGCGGGCTATTCATTTGGAAAGAGAGCCAGGCATGAGTGACTACAGCTTCAACCCGGCCCCGACCCGCCGCGTGGCGATCATCGGCGGCAACCGCATCCCGTTTGCGCGCTCCAACACGGTGTACGCCCACGACAGCAACCAAGATCTTTTGGTCGCCGCCCTGCAAGGTCTGGTAGACCGCTACAACCTGCACGGCCAGCGCCTGGGCGAGTTTGCCGCCGGGGCGGTGGTCAAGCATTCACGGGATTTCAACCTGGCCCGTGAGTCTTTATTGTCCACCACGCTGTCGCCACAGACCCCGGCCTATGATGTACAACAAGCCTGCGGCACCGGGCTTGAAGCCGCGCTGTTGGTGGCGAATAAAATCGCCCTCGGCCAGATCGAGGTCGGCATTGCCGGCGGCGCCGACACCACCTCCGATGCGCCCATAGGTATCAACGAAACGTTGCGCCACACTTTGCTCGCCGCCAATCGGGCCAAGGGCATGGGCGACAAGCTCAAGACCTTGCTGAAAGTGCGTCCGTCGATGTTCTTCAAACCATTATTGCCGCGCAATGGCGAGCCGCGCACCGGGCTGTCCATGGGCGAGCACTGCGAAGCAATGGCCAAGCGCTGGCAGATCAAGCGCCTGGCCCAGGACGAACTGACCCTCACCAGCCACCAGCGCCTGGATGCGGCCTATAACCGCGGCTTCTTCGACGACCTGATCAGCCCCCATCGCGGCCTGGCCCGGGACAACAACCTGCGCGCCGATATCAGTCTGGAAAAACTCGCGAGCCTATCGCCGGCATTCGACCGGCACAACGGCACACTCACTGCCGGTAATTCCACGCCGCTGACCGACGGCGCCTCGGTGGTGCTGCTCGCCAGTGAAGAATGGGCCAGCGCCAACGGCTGGCCGGTGCTGGCTTATTTGCGCACGGGTGAGACGGCGGCGGTGAATTTTGTCGACGGCACCGAGGGCCTGCTGATGGCGCCAGCGTACGCCGTACCGCGCATGCTTGAGCGCGAGGGCTTGAGTTTTGCCGACTTCGATTTGTTCGAGATCCACGAAGCCTTTGCCGCCCAGGTGCTGTGTACGCTCAAGGCCTGGGAAGACCCCGAGTATTGCCGCGAGCGCCTGGGCTTGGACGCGCCCTTGGGGGCCATTGACCGCAGCAAGATGAATGTCAACGGCGGCTCACTGGGCTGTGGCCACCCCTTTGCCGCCACCGGTGGCCGGCAACTGGCGGCACTGGCCAAGGCGATCCATGAACGCGGTGGTGGTCGCGGCCTGATCTCGATCTGTGCAGCGGGCGGGTTGGGCATCACCGCCATCGTCGAAAAATAATGCTGTCAAAAAACAACAATAAGGACACTGCCATGAACGCTATCAGCCTGGAACACAGCGAACGTATCTGGTTGAACGCTTACCTGCCCGGCGTTCCGGCCGACATCGATGCCGGGATCGAGGACTACCCGTCATTGCGCGAAGTGTTCCTGGAACACCTGGAAAAATTCCGCGAGCGGGTCGCCTACGTCAGCATCGGCACCGAAATGACTTACGCCGACTGGCAGGTCCAGGGCATTGCGTTTGCGGCCTGGCTGCAGGGCCAGGGTGTGAAGAAGGGCGACCGCGTGGCGCTGATGATGCCCAACTGCTTGCAGTACCCGATCTGCCTGTTGGGTACGATCCTGGCCGGGGCAGTGGTGGTCAACGTCAACCCGTTGTACACCGCCCATGAACTCAAGCATTTGCTCAAGGACAGCGGCGCAGAGACCGTGGTGATCTTCGAGAATTTTGCCCGCACCCTGGAAAAAGCCATGGCAGGCAGCAGCGTCAAGCGCGTGATAGTCGCGGCGATCGGTGATTTGTTGGGCACCTTCAAGGGCGCGGCGATGAACTTCATCCTGCGCCGTGTGCAGAAGCAGGTACCAGCCTTCAAGCTGCCCGGCGCGCTGCGTTTCAATCAGGTGATGAAACAGGGCAGGGCGCTGAATCATCTGCCGGTCACCCTGGATCGCGACGAACTCGCCTTTTTGCAATATACCGGCGGCACCACCGGCGATGCCAAGGGAGTGATGCTCAGCCATCGCAATATCATCGCCAACCTATTGCAAGCCAAGGCCTGGGTCGGCGACCAACTGGACCAGCACAAGCAGGAAACCAACGTGACCCTGTTGCCGCTGTATCACATCTTTTCCCTGACGGTGAACTGCCTGATGTTCATGTGCCTGGGCGGGCGCAATATCCTGATCGCCAACCCGCGGGACGTGAAGCGCGTGCAGATGATCCTGCGCAAAGAGCGCTTCAACGGGATTGCCGGGGTGAACACGTTGTTCAACGGCTTGCTGGAGAACAAGGAGTTCTGCGCAAGGGACTTTTCTGACCTGCGCCTGGTGATCGCCGGTGGCATGGCCACCCACACCGCCGTGGCCAAGCGCTGGAAAGAAGTCACTGGGCTGCCGATCGTCGAAGGTTACGGGCTGACCGAATGTTCGCCGGTGGTGAGCATCAGCCCCATCGATATTTCCCGCATGCGCGAGATGGAATTCACCGGCAGCATTGGCGTGCCGTTGCCATCGACCTGGGTGCGCTTTGTTCGCGAAGATGGCGAGCTGGCGGATATCGGCGAGCAAGGCGAACTGCAAGTACGCGGCCCGCAAGTGATGCAGGGCTACTGGCAGCGCCCTAAGGAAACCGCCGAGGTGCTGGACGCCGAGGGCTGGCTGTCCACCGGTGATATCGGGGTGATGGACGCCAGCGGCTATATCCGCCTGGTGGACCGCAAGAAGGACATGATCCTGGTCTCGGGTTTCAACGTGTACCCCAATGAAATCGAGGATGTGGTGGCGATGCACCCGGGTGTCGGTGAAGTGGCGGCCATTGGTGTGGAAGATGCGGTGACGGGGGAGAAGGTCAAGATCATCGTGGTGCGCAAGGACCCGGACCTGACCCAGGAGCAGATCCTCGCGCATTGCCGGGAATACCTGACGGGGTACAAGGTGCCGCGGTATGTAGAGTTTCGCAGTACCGAACTGCCCAAGACGACGGTCGGCAAGGTACTGCGGCGGGCGTTGCGCTGACACTCTGGACGTTGTCAGCAACGGTCAGAGGTAACCATCATCCTGAATGTTGAGGCCAATGACATCCTCGCTGTAGATCGGCCGAGTGCTTTTGATCAGAAAGTCAGTCTTGCGATCACCCGTCAGATCAACGGCGAGGAAGTACCGCTGGGTGTTCGGGTTGAAGGTCAGGAGGGTATCGCCCGGTCGTCCGCTGTATTGACTGACGTGGTTGAGCGTGACCTGTGTGTTTCTACTCAGGCTGCTCAAGTCGATCTTGTCCTGGCCTGTGGTGAAGTCCGTGAGCAAGTCCGGGTTGTTGCGCGTGGAGTCACTGGCGGCCTGGTAGGTGAACGTGTTGAAGCCACCATTACCGGCCAGGTGGTCGGCTCCGCCCCCGCCGGTCAACACGTTATCGCCGCTGTTTCCGACAATACGGTCGTTGCCTTGGCCGCCGACGGCATTTTCGATGAGGGTGTCGGGTGCGATGTACACGTTGTCAGCCAAACCACCGACGCTGGAGCGCGAATTCGGCGCCAGGTTGATTCGCTGGGCTTGCGCGAAACCGGAAAAGTCCAGCGTGTCATTACCCTTTAGGTCATGCACGCTGAAACCGGGTTTGTCAGTGGGAGACGAAAGGCTCGTTTCACGCTGGCCGGTATTGGCATTGAAACCGTAGACGGTGTCGGTCGCATCGCATTCTGAGCGTGCAGGCGTGACCGGAAGCGGCGGAGCGGGGGCCGGCTTGGGTACGGGAATGGGCGTACGTTCTGGTTCTGGTTCTGGTTCTGGATTTGGTTTTGGCGGCACGACAGGTGTAACCGGCACATCTGGCACATCTGGCGTAACGGGTGTGTCAGGCGTAGCCCCCGTCAAGATATCTCCAGGTTTTATCGGGCCTTTGCTCAGGATCACCAGCGCGGATGCAGGGTCGCCATTCACATTCAGGACCAGCCTGTGCAGCTTGATGTTTGCATCGTAGTCCAGCGTCAGTTCACCTTTGCGCCCCGTGTGTTGATCAACGAATTCGAGATTCTGGAGGCCCGCCTCTTTCAATAGTCCAGATAGATCGATCTTGTCGATACCGCTCGTGAAGTCCGCGAGCGTATCCGGGTTTTTAGCTGGTGAGTCGCTGGCCCGGTTATAGACAAAGGTATCTGCGCCTGCACCCCCGGTCAGCGTGTCGCCTCCTGCCCCTCCCGTCATGCGGTTGTTGACGTGATTGCCAATCAACACATCGTGCCCGGAGCCGCCGATAGCATTTTCCATGACAACGCCCTTGGCGATGGATACGTTGCCCATGCGGCCGCCCACATCCGAGAGTGTCTCGGCACCCAGGTTGATCTTTTGATTCTGCCTGAAGCCGGAAAAATCCAAGGTGTCTTCGCCGCCGCCGTCCCAGACACAAAAGTTGGTCAACTCGTCGGCGGAAGTCAACGTATAGTGGTCACGCTCAGTATTGGAGTTGAAACCATAAGTTGTATTACCTTTTCGAGTTTCGTAATTGGGTTCGTATAAAAGGTGGGCGGCTGCGATATCGTGCATGGCCGGGGTCAAGTTGCTATCCGAAACACTCACGCCGCGCTCATCGGCTGGGCGCCACCACTTGTTGTTGTAACTCATGGCTGTATGCGTGTGGCTGTTTTCCGGATAGTTCCCGTTTGGATGTTGTAATCCCAAGCTATGGCCAAGTTCATGAATCATCGATGAATGGGGTGGGAAATTCTTGTCACCCACGCCGATGCCTATATTGGCTTCTCCCTGATCATTGGGCATGACTGCATACCCGCCGACCCCATTGTTGGCATGAAGTACAAAAAATGCGTCTGCATGCTTGGCGTTTTCGGTGAACTTGACCTTGACCACATCCTCCCAAGCCTTGATTGCGCTTCTGAACGCTTTCTTTCTGGCCTGGCTGAATTCAAGCGCACCACCGCCCTTGAGCCAGGCTGTGTCCGGGTCCGCGGGATTGAAGAACTTGTAAGAAACCGATACTTGGCCATCGCCATTCTTATCCTTTAGTTTCAAGTTTTCGCGAGTAAGTTGCTGGGCGACTTTGTCCGATAGAGAGGAGGAAGCGGCGGGTGATGGCGTGTCGACAGTGGGGGATTGGATTTGCTGGCGCAGGTGCATTGGCGCGTGAGTTCCAGTACTTAGCATGATTGTATTCCGCAAATGTTGATTTTTATGAGGCGCAAAGATATTTGAGTGTCTGGCGTGCGTAAGGTGGCTTGTTTTTTAACAGAAGGGTAGTGGGGTATTTATGTCGGTGTGTGATAACAAGTTGGAAGTGCTTTAAAGTGTTGCGTATTTGCGTAGCGGTGTATGAAGTGTGTTTTTTTCAGAGCGCAGATATAGCGATTTTAAGTTAGGAAAAGTTACTCGTTGCAGTGCGATCAAACATTTTTTTACTGAGTTGAATGATGGTTACATACTGATGGATAAGCAGGACGGTGCACGCCGACCCCGTAGGCAAGGGCGGCGTTGGACCGTCTGATCGGATAGACCTGTGTGCTCTATAGTTCGCTGACCTTGACCCAGCGTTCTTCGCGAGCCGCCACGCGAATCGCCGCCGCTAACCGCTCAACTTCCCACGCGGCCTCGAAGTCCGTTCCATCGGCGCCCTGGCCGGCCAGGGCCATGATCAACTCCTGCACCTCCAGCGTCTTCAGCTCGTTGTAGCCCAACTGGTGCCCCGCCGCCGGGCTGAATGCGGCATAGCCGGGCAGGGCGGGGCCTGCCAGTACGCGTTGAAAACCATCCTGGCCGATGCGATACAGGCGCAGTTCATTCAAACGTTCCTGGTCGAACGCCAAGGTTCCCTGGGTCCCGCTGATCTCAAAGCCCAGGTGATTTTTGTAGCCGTGCTTGAGCCAGCTGCTGCTTATCGTGCCGCTGGCACCGTTGGCAAAGCGCAGCAGGGCATGCACCTGGTCATCCACGGCAATCGGTTTCAAAGCGCTGCTGCCCTGGGTGACGGGCCGTTGAGCGTGGACGGTCTGGGTATCGGCACACACACTGACTACATCACCGACCAAATAGCGCGCCATTGACAGCAGATGACTACCCAGGTCGGCCAGGGCACCACCGGCGTGTTCGACTTCACAACGCCACGACCAGGGGGAGCTCGGGTCGGCCATGAAGTCCTCGCTGAATTCACCCTGGAAGCTGATGATCTCGCCGAGGTCGCCGTTGGCAATCATCTGCTTTGCCAGCACGATCATCGGGTTGTGCTGGTAGTTGTAGCCGACCCGTGTCACCACCCCGGCAGCACTGGCGGCGCGGCGCATGGCGTCGGCCTGCTCGAGGCTGACGGCCAGGGGTTTCTCGCAATACACCGCCTTGCCTGCCGCGATTGCGGCCATGGCCATGGGATAGTGCAGATGATTGGGCGTCGTGATGGCAACAACGTCGACCTTGGGGTCGTCGATCAGTGTTTGCCAGTTGCCATGAGCCTGGGCAAAGCCCCAAGTCGAGGCACAGCGCTGGGCGCGCTCGGTGTCGGCATCGGCCAAGGCGGCCAGCTTGAGGTGCACCGGCAGTTCAAACACCGCCCGCGCGTTATTGAACGCCAGCGCGTGGGCGCGGCCCATGAAGCCTGTGCCGATCAAGCCGATTCCGAGTTCACGCATAGCCGTGGTCCTTTGGATTATTGTTTTCAGGAAGGCTATTAATGGAATAAATATTCGTTTAATTCAATAGGTGGAATAAAAATTCATTGCTCTTCAGCAAGTGCGCTACGCGCCATAGGCTCATCATTTCTGCTGATAAAGCCATATTCACCCCTGGCCAAATGCCGCCAGTTAACAAAAGATAACGCAGCGCCGATTGTCAGACGATTCCAAAGCCCGATAGGATGGCCCCTGCTTACTCCAGGCGCTCTAGATTGCAGGTTTCACGGCCCTGGAAGATGAGACGACCTAACAATAATAAATGGGAGAAAGGTCTATGAGTGAGCCTGTCATGGGTTGGGTTGTTTGCCGCCCACGTGCCGCACGCAGGGTTGCGTTGCTGGCCACAGCGCTCTCGCTGCTTGCCGGGGCCGTGTTGTCGACGCCGGTACTGGCTGCCAGCGATTCCACCGCCGCCGTGGTGTTTGCGATTGAATCGCCCAAGGCTGCCAAAGGCCTGATGATCGATGTAGTCCACGCAGGCAAGCGCCTGGTGGCGGTCGGCGATCGCGGGCATATCCTCTATTCCGATGATCAGGGCAACACCTGGACCCAAGCCAAGGTACCTACCCGGCAACTGCTCACGGCGGTGTTTTTCGCCGATGACAAGCACGGTTGGGCCGTCGGCCATGATGCGCAAATCCTTGCCAGTGCCGATGGCGGCGCTACCTGGACCCAGCAATATCAAGACCTCAAGCGCGAAGCCCCGTTGCTCGATGTATGGTTCAACGATGCCAACCATGGCCTCGCCGTGGGCGCCTATGGTGCGCTGATCGAAACCACCGACGGCGGCACGTCCTGGAACGACGTCAGCGACCGCCTCGACAATGAAGACCAGTTCCACCTCAACGCCATCGCCTCGATCAAGGGCGCCGGCCTGTTTATCGTCGGTGAGCAAGGCAGCATGTTCCGCTCCAGCGACGACGGCCAGAGCTGGGAAAAACTCGAAGGCCCCTATGAAGGCTCGCTGTTTGGCGTGATCAGCACGGCGCAGCCGCAGACCCTGTTGGCCTACGGTTTGCGCGGCAACCTGTATCGCTCCACCGATTTTGGCAGCACCTGGGATCAGGTCGAGCTCAATGCCACACGCGGTGCGTTGGAGTTCGGCTTGTCTGGGGCGACGTTGCTCGATGATGGCTCCATCGTCGTCGTCGGCAATGGCGGCAGCGTGGTGGTCAGTCATGACGACGGCCAGACGTTCAGCGTATTCAATCGCCCGGACCGGATTTCACTCTCGGCGGTCACGGCCGCAGGCAATGGCAACTTGATTCTGGTCGGGCAGGGCGGCGTTCGTGTCGCCACGCCCGCTGGCGCCGAACTCGTAAAACAATAATAAGGGCGGGGAAAGCATGAGCAGTCATCACAACGATAAAGCGACCTTTCTTGAGCGCCTGATCTTCAACAATCGCCCGGCGGTGATCATCATCTGCCTGCTGGTGAGCGTGTTCCTGTTCTGGCAGGCGACCTTGATTCGCCCGTCCACCAGCTTTGAAAAGATGATCCCCCTCAAGCACCCCTTCATCGAAAAGATGATGGAGCACCGCAACGACCTGGCCAACCTGGGCAATACCGTGCGTATCTCGGTGGAGGCCAAGGACGGCGACATCTTCACGAAGGAGTACATGGAGACCCTGCGGCAGATCAACGACGAGGTGTTCTACATCTCCGGCGTCGATCGCTCGGGCCTCAAATCATTGTGGAGCCCCAGCGTACGCTGGACCGAAGTGACCGAAGAAGGCTTTGCCGGTGGCGAAGTCATCCCGCAGAGCTACAACGGCTCGCCGCAAAGCCTCGACCAGCTGCGTAACAACGTGCTCAAGTCCGGCCAGGTCGGGCGTCTGGTGGCCAACGACTTCAAGTCGAGTATCGTCGATATCCCGCTGCTGGAGTCCTATCCAGACCCGCAGGACCAAGGCAAATTGCTGGCCTTGGACTACCAGAAGTTTTCCCATGAACTTGAGGACAAGATCCGCAACAAGTTCGAGGCGCAAAACCCTAATGTGAAAATCCACATCGTCGGTTTCGCCAAGAAAGTCGGCGACCTGATCGATGGCTTGATCATGGTGGTGCTGTTCTTTGGCATCGCCTTCATGATTACCCTGGTGCTGCTCTACTGGTTCACTTGGTGCATCCGCAGCACCATCGCCGTATTGATCACCACCCTGGTGGCGGTAGTCTGGCAGTTGGGCTTGATGCACGCGGTCGGCTTCGGGTTGGACCCATACTCAATGCTGGTGCCGTTCCTGATCTTCGCCATCGGTATTTCCCATGGCGTACAGAAGATCAACGGCATCGCCCTGCAATCCAGTGACGCCGATAACGCCCTGACCGCCGCACGGCGTACCTTCCGCCAGTTGTTCCTGCCGGGGATGATCGCGATCCTCGCCGACGCGGTGGGTTTTATCACGCTGCTGATCATCGACATCGGCGTGATCCGCGAGCTGGCCATCGGTGCTTCCATCGGTGTGGCAGTGATCGTGTTTACCAACCTGATCCTGCTGCCGGTGGCGATCTCCTACGTGGGTATCAGCAAGCGCGCGATTGAGCGCAGTAAAAAGGATGCGCATCGCGAACACCGTTTCTGGCGGCTGCTGTCCAAATTTGCCAGTCCGAAGGTCGCGCCGGTTTCGATTTTCCTGGCGCTGATCGCCTTTGGCGGCGGTCTCTGGTACAGCCAGAACCTGAAGATCGGCGACCTTGACCAAGGCGCCCCGGAACTACGCCCGGACTCGCGCTACAACAAAGACAACAACTTCATCATCAGCAATTATTCCACCAGTTCCGACGTACTGGTGGTGATGGTCAAGACCAAGTCCGAAGGATGCTCGCGCTACGAAGCCATGGCGCCTATCGACCAGTTGATGTGGAAGATGCAGAACACCGAGGGCGTGCAGTCGGCAATCTCGTTGGTGACCGTGTCCAAGCAGATGATCAAGGGCATGAACGAAGGCAACCTGAAATGGGAAACCCTGTCGCGTAACCCGGACGTGCTCAATAACTCCATCGCCCGCGCCGATGGTCTGTACAACAACAATTGCTCCCTGGCGCCGGTGCTGGTGTTCCTCAACGATCACAAGGCCGAAACCCTCGACCGCGCCGTGCATGCGGTGCAGGACTTCGCCAAGGAGAACAACAAGGACGGCCTTGAATTCATCCTCGCCGCCGGCAATGCCGGGATCGAAGCGGCCACCAATGAGGTGATCAAGGAGTCGGAGCTGATCATCCTGATCCTGGTGTACCTGTGCGTAGCGACCATGTGCATGATCACCTTCCGCTCCTGGGCGGCGACCCTGTGCATCGTGCTGCCGCTGGTATTGACCTCGGTACTGGGCAACGCACTGATGGCGTTCATGGGGATCGGCGTCAAGGTTGCGACCTTGCCGGTAGTGGCCCTGGGCGTGGGGATTGGCGTGGACTACGGCATCTACATCTACAGCCGCCTGGAAAGCTTCCTGCGCGCCGGCCTGCCGCTGCAGGAGGCGTACTACCAGACGTTGAAATCCACCGGCAAGGCCGTGCTGTTCACCGGCCTGTGCCTGGCCATCGGCGTGTGCACCTGGATCTTCTCGGCCATCAAGTTCCAGGCCGACATGGGCCTGATGCTGACCTTTATGTTGCTGTGGAACATGTTTGGCGCACTGTGGCTGCTGCCGGCCCTGGCGCGGTTCCTGATCAAGCCGGAGAAGCTGGCGGGGCAGAAGGGTAATTCGTTGTTTGCCCACTGAGCCAACGAAAAAAGCCGCACTGAGTGCGGCTTTTTACTGCGCCTAAGGCTTAGGCTCACAATCTCAGGAACAACTTCTCATCCAGAGGCGCTGTGATCCTGGCTCTGATTATTTTCTCCACGGTGCCATTTTTTCCCGCTTCGCGAATCAAGTCCTTTTGGGTTTTGAGCTGCTGGGATGCGATTTTCAGATGCGCAGCTGTGTAATCGGCGTGTGGCCAGTTTGCCTTTGGGTAGTGAAAGTGGGCATACCATATCGGTTTTTCTTGGCCTTTTTGGCGAACGGAGTATTCGGTGAAGAAATCACCACTCTCTGTAGGCGTGTCCCGCTTCACCAAGTTGATATCGACAAAACCATTGCGCCACAAGAAGTCTACATTTTCCGCAGTCGGCGGCTGAACCAGATAGCCGTCCGCCGCATGTTGGCGGGCTTTGTGCAGCAACTCTTCAGCGGTGGCTCGCCATCGTGCAACCAATTCGGCCGTTTCAGGCTTGGCGTGATGGCTGGCTTCGGCTTGCTCCGCCATTACCTTGAGTTGGCTGGCCGGTGCCTGCAGCATGTCGTACCAATCCTTGGGGGAAAGGTTGTCGCGTCGCAGCGGATCGGCAAGCTTCGTCTTCTGGAAGCGAATTGAACGTTCGATATTGACTGTGCCATCTATCAGCGCTTGTACCTCTCTCTTGTAGCTCGCCAAGGACTTCGTGGGGGAAGACTCATGGGTCGTTTGTACGGGCTCAGCAGGGATGATTCTTACCCATCCACGACCATCCACATCCGAGTGGTCGCTGTAGCTCGCCACGGGTTGGCCGCTTTGTGGGTCGAGCACATCGACAATATCAAAAGTCTGACCGGGTTCCGGGGCGCGTAGGGTGCCGAGCAAGGTCTCCTTGTGTTCGGTCTTGAACACGCGTTGATTACGCGGTCTGGTCTGTTGGTCGCTGCGTGCGGGCGCTGCTGGAATCAGAAACTGCTCTTCTTCGACGACCTGGACCAACTCGGCCTCCGCTTCGGCGATGAGCTCATTGAGCACCTCGGTGAAACGCTGGTGGTATTGCGCCCGAAAGAGCTCCGGATACTCCTCCTGCATAAGAACGCTATCGCTTAATACCTGTTTGTATTTAGTGATAATGGTAGTCAGTGTGGCATTGCGCTCGCTTAAGGTGTAGCCGGTGTATTGGCGCAGATCGTTAAAAGCGGCCATTTCGCTTTTCAGGGATTCTGTCAGGAAACGTTTCATTTGCAGGCGATTGGTTGCCTCTGCGCTGCGGGCTGGCCATGTTGTGGTCATTAGCTTGAGGAACGACATCCTGTTCAGTTTTGATGTCAGTATTCTGGCGGCGGGAGGGGCGGTGTAGCGCTCTTTGATGTACTCCTCGGCCTTTTTATTACCAAAGGGGGAGTCTTTCTTCCACTGATCAAATGCATCACTGACCGCCTGCCTCGACGCCAATAGATTCTCAGTAGCGTGATAGGCCACTTCGGACACCTCCATTGACTCATCGTAAGCGATCCTGGAGCCGTTATTGGACTGCTGCATCAACTCCTCCAGCGAGGCGCCGTCCACTCCAATGTAGCGGGCGTCGTTGAACAGAGCCGTGTAAATATTATCTATTTCAATCAGGGCGTGCAGGATGCCTTGGTATATGGCAGAGCGGTCCTGTTTGAATTGGGACGAGTCGTCGATCCCGCCGATTTTTTTTGGCGCAATAATTTCAATGGTTTTTTCGCTGGCCGCCTTGAGGGCTTGTGTCAGCGGCTTGAGCGCCTGGAGTTGCTGGTCCAGATTACTCTTGAGCGCCTTGGTGACCTGGCACTGTTCCAGATAGGGCGCAAGAAATCGCTGTGCTGCATCCTCACTACTGGATAGGTTGCGAAGCGTCTTGAGCTTTTTTCGAGCGGTCTCGTACTCGGAGAGGCTGGTTTTGATCTTATCGATTTTGGTTGCATGGGACTCTGCCAATTTGGTCGCTTCCCGGAAGCTGCGCTTGTAGGTCGTTTTTACTTGTTTCTGCGCTTGCAGGTCTGCTATGACCGTCTCCTGCGGGCTCTTGTTTTTCAGCATTCCGCCCTTGAGCTTGGGGGCGACGTCAAAATACCAACGACCCTGGGCATCGCGTTGTATGGGCGGCGCCGTACGTGCCTTGTTCTGTTCATCAATAACGAAAGGGCCGTCCAGGTCGATCGCTACGCGATACCAGTGATTGTCGATATTGGCGTACAACTTGTCGTTCACTTGGTACAGGCCTTTCTTGATACCTTCGGCGATGGGCGAGCCAGGGGCGGTCGGTGCCGTTACTTTGAACGAGTCGATGTGCGCAAGCAGGCTTGGCGTCAAGCCTCGCGGGCTGGATAAGCGGATATCGATGGCCGTACCGTCGCCGCCAAAATTGCCGGAGGAGGGAGGCGTTGGGTCCTGATGGATCACAGCCTGGCGTGTTATTGGCTGATTGCTGTCGCGAGGGCGCGGACCGAGGCTGTCGGAATGGGCGTCCTGCTTGAAGTGTTCAAAGGACCGCGCTGGCTTGCCAGGCTCGCCGGTCGGAGCATGGGTCAGCGTCATGCCCAAATTGATCAGCAGGTCGATCACCGCTGAAGTCGGGTCCGGGTCGTTTGGTGTGGAGAGCCGCTTGATGTCTTCTTCGCTGTTGGCCAATTGCAATAACCAACCTGCCATCGCCCCGGGCCCACGCAATACCGGCAGCAATGTGTTGAACAACAGCCAGCCGAGTTCCTTGTGCGAGGCCCAGCGGCTTTCAGCGTCGGAGGAAGATTGGCCTTCTGCCAGGGTGATCAGGCTATTCGCGTTGGAGTGGAACCAATGCTTCATCAGGTCGCCGTTGAGCAGGTCTTGGCGTAGCGCGGTGGCGCCCGCATAACCGTCGACCGCAAGGGTCGTGGGCTTGGGCGTGGTGGGCGGGTCGAACTCATTGAATACGGAGTAGCGTGAAATATTCGGCGTGCGAAAACCGCCATTGCCATAGACCGCTCGGACCCGGTCATCCTTCAACCAGGCCAGAACGCTTTCTTGCAACGGGCCAGGCTTGCGGATGGCCTCCAGCAGTGCCTCGCGGCTGGCAAATTCGAGCAAGGCAGGCTTCATCTGCGGACGATAGAGCAGATGCGGGCCGCTGGTGGCGTTCAGCGGTTCGATCAAAAACATATTGTCGACCTGGTCCGGTGTGGCCCCCTGCTTGCGTACAAATGCCAGGGGGCGCACGGTGATCTCTTGTCCGTCTACCTGTTTGCTGCCCGCGCCAGGCTGGATGATCGCCTCAATAAAACGATAACCCTGGGTGCTGATGCCGGCCTCGCCCTTGAGTTTGAGTTCCAGCGCCTGCATGGCGAGCTGGATCGGCACCTGTTCGACAAAACGCGCGGTCCGATCCCGAGATAGCTCGGTGTCGCTGAGAAGTTCGCGCTTCAACAGTTGTGGGTAGTGCTGACCGATATCAACGCGGTTGATCAGGTTCTTGAGCATTTGCGGCATTTGCGGGTCGCTGACCGGTTGCCCTCGCAGATGAACCTCCATCTGCCCTTTGGGCAAGCCTGCTAGGTTTTCCAGGGCCATGTCGACCAGGCTCATCTTCACCCGTTCGATGTAGCCGCTGCCCAGGTTACCTACGGCAACCTTGAACACCACTTCCACATCCTTCGCCGTGTAGCCCTTGCCGGACAATTGCTCGTCCAGCTGTTGCTCGGTATAGCTGCGGATATCGGGGATACCGTCGAGGAATGTACGGCCGTCGTTGCGCTTGACGCTACTGGCCAGTGCCAGTGAATGATGCCGATAGGTGTCGCGCTCCGCTTCGTTGGCGTTTTTGAGCCAGGCTGGCAAATTATCAAGCAGTCGCCCAACCTCGGCAGCATTCGCAGCATAGGCGCCGGTAAACCAGGGGCTCGGGTCGCTTGCCTGGGAAAATGCCTGTTCCAGCTGATCAAGCGTACCCGACGTCGGAAGATCAATGGACGCCACGTTTTCCACCATGGCATTGAGGATGAGTGCCGCTTGTGTATCAAAAATGTTCGCGTCGGGCTCCTGGCGCTTCCAGTCAAGGCTATCGAAGACAAATGCTTTCTCCTGGTTTCGCCCCCAGGCTTGGCCGAATGCCTGTAATGAGTCATACGGTGTCACGACCCCAGCAGGGGTTGTATGCAACACCTGCGTACGACCGGCGACCTCTCGTGTGATTAACAGGTCAGGGCTGAACTGAGCGTATTGAGTGGCGCCGTGGCTTATGGTGGTATCGAGGATAAACACCTTGGCCGCAGCGTTTCCATGTGCAGCTTGGCGTTGCGCACGATCCGGGTAGGTTGCGACCTGATCGAGGGTTTGGCGTTGCAATTCAGTGAGCCCTGGCTGTTTCAACGCAGCGGTTCTGAGGGTGTCCCTGAGTGTGTCACTGAGCCATAGCCAACGGCTTGTCTCAGCGCCGAGGGTGTTTTGGGCGGAATAGGCGTTGCCGGTGAAATGGCGAACCAGCGCTTGTTCGAACCCGCTCTTGAGCGTAGTTCGCAGGCTGCGGATGATCAGTTCAACGGCCTGCATATCGATGCCTGGCACCAGCGCTCCCGCCAAGGGCCCCGGCTTGAGCGTATGGCCCGTGGCTTGATCAATCAGCGTGCAAGCTAGTGAGTGTCTATCGGTAAAGTCCAGCTCGCCGTCGCGGGTCAGGTATTCCAGGGCCAGGTCCAGCAAAGGGGTCAAGCAGTATTGGGGGGGGTTGTTGGAAATGGGTTCGGCCAGCGCTGTGTATTCAGGGTCAAACGCCAAGGTGGGGTACAGGTTTGTGATGGCGTCGCTGAGTAAGTTCGACACCACTGAGCGAAGCGTGGGCCGGCCAGCGAATTGGTGTGCGACCGTGTTGGCAGTGACGTCGGTAGCGGGCTGCGGTGTTGAAATCGTAACGGCAGGCGACGGGTTCAGCGGCACAAAGGTCAAGCCGGACCTGAGCGATGACGACCCCGCCGATACATCGTAATGAACGGTGGTATCGCGCCGGCGTCTGCGCAGTGATTGGTCGTGGCCTGTTTGGGGTGAGGCGTCGGAGTGGCTGCCAAGGGTTGTTTCGGACACTTCACCCGGCTTACGGGTAACGGGCGCAAGCGGTAAAGGGCTCAAGGTGTGGTCAAAAAGGCGGTTAGGGTGATTTCCATGGATCATCATATAGCTTCCTTGTCGTTGAGATCGTGCTCGGCGTAGCGATTTAACCCTGGGCGCATTGAGGCAACAGGTGAGCGGAAACTACCGACCAGCGCTTAACCATGAAATGGACAGCGGATAATCAACTGTTTCCGAAAGTGATGTATCGCCGGCAAATGCCGATGCTGCGCGGGCTCAAGCGGGGTGCGGCAATTATCGCAGCATGTAAATGGCCTGAAGGGTTGAAAGCAGGGTTTTAGGTTGATGCAACAATTTGACCTATCATGAGGTCTTTCCTCTGAACGACTGATGTTATGACTGCCGAAACTGCGACCCTCACGACCGTCCTTGCCACCTGCGACATGCTTGAAATCGATGGCCTGCACGCCTTTGACTTCACGCTTGACGCCGCAAAGCTGCTGATCACCGCCATGGACGGCCGTGCTGAAAAACGCTGGGCATTCAACCTGGCCCAGGTCCAGGCGGCCAGGTTTGACGACACCCTGCAAAGCTGGACCCTGACCGGTGATTCAGGCGAGCACCGCCTGATCTGCATGAGCGCCTTCACCGGCAACAATAACGATGAGGATCAAGCCGATGTTGATGCGTAAATTCTGGCCCCTGTTGATGGCGGGCAGCGTCGGTGCCATGTCGGTGCAGGCTGCACCGGCTGACACCTATGAACTGTTGGTGGGCAGCTACACCGCCGGTACCAGCGAAGGGATCTACCGGCTGCAGTTTGACAGCCGAACCGGCCAGTTCAGCGGCCAGCCCGTACTGGCTGCCAAGACGGCCAACCCCTCGTGGTTGACGGTTTCCCAGGACCAGAAGTACCTGTTTGTGGTCAACGAGAACGGCCCGGGCCAGAAAGACCCGGTCGGCCGTGTCAGCAGCTACCGCATCGACCCAAAGAACTATCAGCTCACCCTGATCAACCAGGTTCAGAGCCTGGGCAATGAGCCTACCCATTCCAGCGTCGCCGCCGATGGCCGCCACCTGTTCGTCGCCAATTATTCGGTGCTGGAAGACCCGGGCGGCAGCCTGGCGATCCTGCCGGTAGACGGCGAGGGCAAGCTCTCGGCCCCGGTGCAGTTGAGCGGGCACCCGGCCAGCCGGGTGAACCCTGAGCGCCAGGCCTCCAACCATGTGCATTCGGTGGTGTCGTCGCCGGATGGCAAGTATGTATTCGTACAGGACCTGGGGGCGGACAAGGTGTTTGTCTACCAATATGACCCCAAGGCCAATCACGAACTGCCGCTGACCCCCGCGAACCCGCCTTCGGTGCAGTTGCCGCCGGGCAGTGGCCCGCGCCACTTGCTGTTCAGCGCTGACGGCAAACACGCCTGGTTGACTACCGAGATGAGCGCCCAAGTCGCCGTGTTCGACTATAACGACGGCAAGCTGACGCAAACCCAGTTGCTGGACTATGCCGCCGGCCAACCGGTATCCGACAAGGCCGGTGCTGCGTTGCATGCTTCAAGCGATGGCAAGTTCCTCTATGTAAGCAACCGTGGCACGGCCAATCAGTTGCTGGTGTTCAGCATCGATCCGGCCACCGCGCACCTCAAGGAAGTCCAGCGCCGCTCCGTCGAAGGTGATCACCCACGCGAGTTCAGCCTCGACCCCAGCGGCAAGTTCCTGCTGACCGCCAACCAGAAAAGCAATGAAATCGTGGTGATAGAACGCGACCCCGAGACTGGCCTGCTGGGTAAAACCGTGCAGAAGTTGCCGATCGATGCGCCCAGCGACATCAAGTTCCTGGTGCGTCAATAAGCCACAGGCCCCGCATTGCGGGGCCTGAGCCTTTGTATTAATTGCATTGATAGCAGCTACTGTTTCAAAGCATTTCTAAGGTCAAACCCTCGGGCGTAAGTTGAGTTCCAAGGCCTCCACCGGCCACTCAACCAAACGAACACAAGGGTTACCGCCATGAACTTGAATCTCTTCTCCATCATCGCTGCTTCCGCTGTTTCCGCCACCGTAGCATTGCCAGCCGCTGCCAGCGTGGAAGTCACCGGCAAAAAATCCAGCGTTACCGCCTATACCCAGAAATACCTGCAACAGAGCGCCAACTTCTACGCGGCGCTGGATCATAAAACCCAGGCTTAATGAAGATCAAACTGTGGGAGGGGTAAGCCCCCTCCCACAGTTTGATTGTGTTGGTTTTAAGATTTTGCCATTACTGCAACAAATAGCGGCGACTCAAGAAACCGCTGCAACCAAGCCTGCAATCGCCGATAGGGCGTAGCCGCAAACCACTCTCGATCCACATGAGCAAACTGCCGTACAAATGGCGCCAGCGCCACATCCGCCAGGCTCAGGTGATCGGCGAGCAAATACTCCCGACTCGCCAGCAAATCCTCCAGCTTCTGCAAGAACACCTCGCCCTCGGCCCGATAATGTTCCATCGGCTGCCCCGGGTAGCGCTCGGCATACTTGTATCGATTCAATTGATGTTTGAACGCCTGATCATTCTCGGCTATCAGCGCCAATACCGCAGGGTTGCCCTTGAGCGCCCAATCATCAGGATCGTGCTGCGCCAGGGCCCATTGCATGATGTCCAGGCTTTCTTCGAGCACTCGACCCTGCACGCTCAACACTGGCACCGTACCCTTGGGCGACAGCGCCAGCATCTCGGCCGGCTTGGCTTTCAGGCTGACTTCGAC
The DNA here is from genome assembly GCF_059134095.1 of Pseudomonas sp. FBCC-B545. Classification (NCBI taxonomy): domain Bacteria; kingdom Pseudomonadati; phylum Pseudomonadota; class Gammaproteobacteria; order Pseudomonadales; family Pseudomonadaceae; genus Pseudomonas; species Pseudomonas sp. FBCC-B545. Next base: position 2,777,452 of record NZ_CP101441.1, read on the forward strand.
AATGCGCACCGCCACGCCTGAATAACGCAACGCCAGGCGTGCCCGCATCGCATAGGGGCAACGCCGGAACGAATACAGCAGCGCCTCGCTCACTTGACCTCCAAAGTACTCAAGCCATTACCCTGGCGCTTGACCTGGATCTGCACCGGGATGCGTTCGTGCATTTCCTGCACGTGGGAGATCACCGCGACCTTGCGGCCCTGGGCCTGCAAGCCGTCCAGGGCGTCCATGGCCAATTGCAGCGACTCGGGGTCGAGGCTGCCGAAACCTTCGTCGATAAACAGCGATTCGATCTTCAAGGTACTCGACGCCATGGACGCCAGGCCCAGGGCCAGCGCCAACGACACCAGGAAGGTTTCGCCACCCGAGAGCGAGTGCACCGAGCGCAGTTCGTCGCCCATCTCGGTGTCCATCACGAGCAGGCCGAGCATGCTGCCGCCACGTTTAAGCCGGTAGCGGCGCACCAGTTGGCGCAGTTGTACGTTGGCGTGGTGCACCAGCAAATCGAGGTTATAGGCCTGGGCGATCTTGCGGAAGGTATCGCCGGTGGCCGAGCCGATCAGCGCATTCAGGCGCGCCCAGCGTTGCCACTCTTCGTAAGCCTTGGTGATCTGTTCGGTGAGGGCCTGGTTGGCGTCCTGGCGGCGCTGGTCTTCAGATTGACGTGCGCGCAGTTCCGCGCAGTGTTTCTCGCCGTCGGCCAGTTGCTGATTCAGCGTCGCCAGGCTGTTGTCCAATTGCTCGGCGTCCAGATTACCGTTGTGCAATGCCTGGTGTTCGGCCAGGCGTTGTTCACGCTCTTGCAGCAATACCTTGGCCTGCTCGACGGCTTTTTCGCTGTTGTGCAGCTGCTGGCGCAGTTGCGTGACCTGGGCTTCATCGAAGGCCAGCAAGCGTGTCAGGCCGTCGTCATCCAGTTCAGGGTGCAGGGCGCGCCACTCGGTGACGCGCGTGGCCAGGTTGTGTTGCTCAGCTTGCAGTGCTTGCTGGCGTTCCTGCAGGGCCTTGAGGTCCGCCGCCACCTGCACCAGGGCCGTGTGCATGGCGTGCAGTTGCTGGTTGGCATCGTTCTCTGCCTGGCGTGACTGCTCGATGCTCTGCTCCAGCTGTTGCTGCCAGTGTTCGGCGCTGGGGTGGTCACCTAGTAAGGCGCTGAGTTTTTCCTGGATCACCTGTTGCTGCGCCGCCAACTCGTTGACCTGCAGATTCAGGGTGTCGAGTTGCTGCTGACGGTGTTGCTGGTGGGTCTGTTGTTTCTCGATGGCTTGTTGGCGCTCTTGCTGCTCGGCCAGTTCATCACGCTGATGGCTCAACTGTTCCAGGCGCTGGCTGACCTGTTGGTCGAGGCGCATGAAGGTCGTCGCGGGGTCGCTGCGCAAGCCTTCCAGGGTATCGGCGGGCAACAGGCCGGCGAAGGCGTTGAGTTCTGCGCCGAGGCGTTCGCGGTCATTGGCCAGTTCGCGCTGCTGGTCCAGCAGCAATTGCCGGGCTTGCTGGCTGGCGTCCTGGGCCGCTTGCAGTTGTTGCTGCAAGCGACCGGCATTTTGTTGCAGGTTGAGCAGGGCGCTTTGGCGCTGTTCGTCCTGGCTGATGCTTTGGGTCAGCTGTGCCAATTGTTGGGCCAGCCAGGTGCTGCGTTGGGCGACGTCCTGATTGAACAGCGAAGCGGACAGCGAATGGGCTTGCAGACTTAGTGCCAGGCCCTGTTGCTGTGTAGCCAGCTGTTCCTGTTGGCGCAGGAATTCCTTTTGTTCGGCGATCAGGCCGCCGACCTCACCGCGCAACTCGGTGAGTTTTTCCTTGAGGCTGTCGACGGCCTTCTGTGCCGTGGCTTCTTCGTTTTCATCGTGGCGACCGAGGCTTTGCAGCAGGGCTTCGGGCTGGTGAAACGGATGCTCGTGGCTGCCGCATACCGGGCAGGGTTGGTCATCCTGCAACTGCCCGCGTAGTTCCTCGACGCTGGCACTGCGGGCCAGGCGCTGGCGCTCCAACAGTTGCTTGGTCACCGACAAGGCTTGCTCGGCAACACTGAGTTCGGCCTTGGTTTGCAGGCCAGCCTGGTTCATCTGCTCACGTCGTTGCGCAGCGTCGGTCAGTTTCTGCGTCAGCGTGGCAGCCTGTTGATCCAGCTGTTGCTGGCTGTCCCACAAGCGTGCCAGGTCTTCGAAGGCGCGCTGTTGCTTGCGATTGTCCTGCAGCAGGCTGGCCAGCAACTGGATCTGTTCGGCCACCGCATGGGGTTCAGCACCGGCTTCCTGGTAGAGCAGGTCCAGGGTTTCACGTTGTTGGGTGAACTGTGCGTCGGCGGTGTTGGCACGCTGTTCGAGCTGCGGCAGTTCGGTCTGGCCTTTGTTGAGGCGATTGCCGACCAACATCAGCTGTTGCAGGCGGTCGCGGTAGGCGTTCCAGGCCTCACTCAAGGGGGCGAGGGCGGCGCTGTGCTCAAGCTCGGTGGCCAGGCGTTGCAGGCGCTCGGCGACTTGGGCCTGCTTGTCTTGCAAACCATCGAGCAGGGCCTGGCCTTCGGTGCAGGCGTTTGCGTGCTGCTGTTTTTCCTCGGTGCGCTTGGCCAGTTCCCTGGTCAAGTGGGCGAGGGTGTTTTGTTCTTCCACGGCCTGGCGCAGCAAGGGCGCGGCGTCGGCCTGGTTTTTCAGGGCCTCGGCCAATGCCGCGTGGGCGGCCAGTTGCTGCTGTTGCGCCTGTTCCTGGCGGCTATGCAGGGCGACTTGCTGATCGAGGTGCTGCTGAATCTGCGCGGCGAGCGGCGTCAGCAAGGTGTCGAGTTCTGCCTGGCGCAGGAATTGATGGCGTTGCGGCGCCAGCTGGTCGAGGCGACTCAGGTCCTGGCGTTGCGGGCCTTGGCTGTCCCAGTGCTGTTGGGCTTGTTGCAACTGTTCGACGGCGCTGAGCTGGCGCTCCTGCCATTCATGCAGCTCCTTGAGCCAGGTGTGCTGCAACTCCAGTTGCTTGAGCTGGGCCTGGCGGGTCTTGAGCTGTTGCTGGGCTTCGTTCAGCTGTTGATCCAGCTCGGCACGGGCTTCGGCGGCCAGGGGCACTACGCCGGTGGCCTGGTCTTGCAACTGTTTGTGGGCGTCCTTGGCGTCCTTGGCCTTGTCGAAGGCACGGCGGCCAAGCTGGGTGTACAGCGCGGTGTCGGTGAGCTTTTCCAGCAGTTCGCTGCGCTCATTGTCATTGGCCTTGAGAAAGGCGCTGAACTCGCTTTGCGCCAGCAACACCGCACGGGTGAACTGCTCGAAGTTCAGGCCCAAGGCCAGTTCCAGCTGGGTCTTGTATTCGGTTTTCTGACTGGCCAGCAGTTGCTCGCTGTCCAGGTCGATCAGGCTTTGCCGGCTGTTCTGCAACTTGCCGCTGGCTTTGTCGCGGGCTCGGTTGGCTTCCCAGCGCGCGCGATAGCGACGGCCGCTGACGCCGACGAAATCCACCTCGGCGTAGCCGCCACCGGTACCGCGGCGAATCAGGGTGCGCGGGTCACCGATGGAGATATCGGAGTCGGCATCCGGCATCTTCGCCTGGCCGGTATCGCCCAGACGCGGCACCGCGCCAAACAGCGCCAGGCACAATGCATCGAGCAGGGTACTTTTACCGGCACCGGTCGGCCCGGTGATGGCAAACAGGCCCGCACTGGCCAGGGGCTCGGCGGTAAAGTCGATTTCGAACGGGCCGGCCAGGGAGGCAAGGTTTTTCAGGCGGATGGCAAGGATCTTCATGGTTGTTCACCCGCTTGTTGTACTTCCTGGAGCAGCACGGCGAAGTCTTTCAAGGTCTGTTCATCCACTTCGCTGCCATAGCTGTCCTGCCAGGCACGGCTGAACAGTTCCTGGGGCGTGAGCTGGTCGAGTTCGATCAAGCGCTCGTCGTCGGTTTCGATGTTGCCGCGCTGGCCGGCGTATTCGGCGGCGATGCGCACCAGGCGCACGGCCTTGCCTTGCAGGGCGGTTTCGATCTGCTGGCGCAGGTCGGGTTGCGGCTCGTCGAGGCGCACGCGCACTTCCAGCCAGGGGTGGCGCTGGGTTTCGGCCAGCAGGTCGATGTCCGGCAGCGCGGCCAGTTGCGTGAGAATCTCGGCCAGGGGCGCGGCTTCCAGGCGTTGCAGGTTGACCGAGCGTGGAATCAGCAACGGCTCGACGCTGACCAGCCGTTCGCCTTGAAACATCACGTCGAGTACCTGGTGCTTGTAGCCGATTTCGGAAAACGACAGCGGAATCGGCGAGCCGCTATAGCGAATGCGCTCTTCGCCATTGACCTTTTGCGGCTTGTGCAAATGGCCGAGGGCAACATAGCCGACGCTTTTATCGAAAAGGCTGGCCGGCAGCGCCTCGGCGTTGCCGATGATCAGGCTGCGCTCGGAGTCTTCCGACACCGAACCGCCGGCCATATGCGCATGGCTGATGGCTATCAGCGCCTGGCCTTTCTTGCGTTTGGCGTTGGCGGCGGTGATCAGCCATTCATGCACCTGGCCGATACCGCGCAGGTAGTCATCACCCAGCTGTGCACCGGTGACTTCCGCCGGGCGCAGGAAGGGCAATGCCAGGCACCAGGCGGCAATCTTGCCTTTGGCATCGGGCAGTGGAATCAGCAGGCGTTCGGCATCCAGTTGGCCGTCGTCCAGCCACAACACCCGGCCCAGGGCATGGGTGCGCAGGCGGCGCATCAGCGGTGCGGGCAATTCGATACGCGAACCGGAGTCGTGGTTACCGGCGATCATCACGATGGTCAGTTTCGGGTTTTGTTCGTGGGCGCTGATGATGAAGTCATACAGACGCTCCTGGGCCTTGAGCGGCGGGTTGACCGTGTCGAAGATATCCCCGGCGATCAACAGCACATCCGGGCGCTGGGCGTTGAGTTGGCCCAGCAGCCACTCAAGGAAACAGGCGTGTTCGAAGTCGCGTTCCTGGCCGTGGAGGTTTTGGCCCAGGTGCCAGTCGGAGGTGTGGAACAGACGCAAGGCGAACTCCGTGGAGAAGATGAAAAGGAGGGGAGTTTACCTGTAAATGCACACGGGATGCCTGCGAGTGACCCAGATCTGATGTGAGAGGTCACTCAGCTTACCGGTCGCTGACACCGCCATCGGGGGCAAGCCCCCTCCCACAGGGGTTATGGGGTGTTAGTGGATTTGGATACAGACAATCCAGCGCGCGGTGAGACCATATTGATCAGGCGACGCAGGGCAAATGTGGGAGGGGGCTTGCTCCCGATGACGGTGGGGCAGTGACGGATAGTCTGGCTGATCCACCGTCATCGGGGGGGCCCCTCCCACAGTTGATTTGAGTAGTGTCAGGGGCCTTGGATTATTTCGGATAAAGCGGCGGCAAGCTGGTGGTGTCGGTCGCCGGGTCTTGGTCGCGCTCGGCCACGGGGATGGCCTTGATCGCCCGCCACAGGTCGTCACCCAGCCAGTACTGGCCGCTTTCGCTGTACAGCGCACCATTTAAGCCATCCAGTGCATCTGACAATGGTACAAACCGCGCCGCCATGTCGGCCAGGGTTTCTGGCTGTTGCCTGGCCCAGGCGTCTAGAGCCTGGCGGGTGGCGTGGGGGTCGTTGGCCTGGGTGGCACGCTTGAGGTCGTCGAGCAAGGTGCGTGGGCTCGGGCCGGTTTGCGCGGCGCGCTGCACGGCTGGTTGCCGGCGGGCACGCCACCAGAGACCGAAGCCCAGCAGGGTGGTGCAGGCCAGGAGCAGCGTGCTCAGTTGCCACTGCCACAGGCGCTCATCGTCGGGGGCGGTGATGATGGTCGGTGTGGCAGGTGTATCCACCAACAGGCTTGGGTTAACCGCCACTTGCACGGTGCGCGCCGGCAGGCTGGTGTGCTCCAGGTGGTCTTCGTGGGTGTTCCACCACACCACTTCAACCGGCGGCAGTTCCAGGGCGCCGGCGCGGGTTGGGACCAGGGCTTCGCGGTCTTCACGGCTGCCGGTCAGGCCGCGGTCGCTGGTCTGGTTACCGAGTACCGGTTGATCGGGATAGCGGCGCAGGCCATTGACTTCAGTGCTGGGCAGCGCCGGCAACTGCGCGCTGGACAGGCCTTCGGCCTCGACGGTGAGGCTGCGTGTCAGTGAGTCGCCGACTTGTACATGGTCCGGCGTGGGGTTCCAGCCTTCGCTCAGGGTCAGATTGCGTGCCGGCAGCCAAGGCGCGTCGGCGGGGTAGAGGTCCGGCTTGGGCTTGATGGTCAAGGGCAGGGCCGCGGAGCTGACGTGAATCATCTTGCCCGGCTTGGTGCCCTGCAGCGTGTTTTCCTGGGCCGGGCGCGACTCCACCAGCGTGGCGCTGAAGGTCTGCGCCGGAATCATCACGGTGCCGCTGTGTTGCGGGTAGAGGGCGTAGCGGGTCTCGATCACGCCATGGCGGATGCTGTTGATGACCTTTTCATAGGTGCGCGACTCGCCCAGTTGCTCGACACGGGCATCGGGAATCTGCAATGGCGTCAGGCTGCTGTCGTCATACAGCGATACCGAGTGGTATACGCGCACGGTCAACAGCGCCTGGGCCTGGACGTACACGCTGGTCTGGTCGAGGTTGGCTTCGATAAACACCGGGGCCAGTTCGGCGCTGGTGTTCTGGCTGGCGGTTTCCACCACTTGCAGGGTGATCGGCTGGGTCTTGAGTGCGCCGACTTGCAGCGGCGGAATGATCACCGTGCCGTTTTCCTTGGGCAGCAGGGTGATGATCCAGCGGGTGGTGGCGTGGTTATCGCCGCCCAGGGTGGTGAGCTGGTTGATCTGGCGAGTGCCGCTGACTTCGAACTGCGCATCCAGGGGCGAAAGGTCCGGCTTGCCGAACTGGGTCACGTCACTGGATTCCACCGTCAGCTCCACCGTTTCCCCGGAGTTGAGGCGGCTGCGGTCAACACTGGCGACCAGGTTCGCGGCCTGGGCGTGGCCTGTCGACATCGCGAGCAGAAGCAGAAGGGTGGTGCGGCGGCTCATCGAGTCGTGTCCTGATGTTGTTGCTGTTCGTACCAGAATTTGCGCCGCAGCAGCTCGCCGGGGTTGTCCGGGATCTCTTGCAGCCATTGCTCCAGGGCCTGGCGGCGCTCGCCTTCAAGGCGGGTATCGGCTGGGCGCAGGGGCGGCGTGGTGGTGCGCTCGTCGCCCAGTTCGCTGCGCGGCACTTCATTACCGCCTGGCTGTGGAGTGGCGCCGGCCTGGGTCTCACCAGTGCCGGCTTCGCCCTGGCCTTGGGACGACTGTTCGCCGCCCTGAGCCGTTTGCCCGCTGGCGCCCGGTTGCGCAGTTTGGCCGGGTTGGGCGGTTTCGTCATCTGCGTTTTTTGTCGGCTGGTCCGGCTCGGGCTGCGCTTGCGCCTGCATCAGCGTTTCAACCAGGGCTTTGTTTTTCAGCGCCGGTTGCAGGTCGGGCTGGGCTTCCAGGGCCTGTTCATAAGCGTCAATGGCGGCTTCCAGTTCACCGGCCTTGGCCAGGGCATTGCCACGATTGTAGTGGGAATAGGCGTCGCTGCCCTGGGCAAAACGTTTAATGGCCTCGGCGTAGTTGCCCGCTTCGTACAGCGCCACGCCTTGCCATTGCGGGTCCTGGAAGCGTTCGGCGGCTTCGGCCGGGCGCTTGTGCTTGAGCAGGTACTGGCCTTGCTGGTCGGGGCGCAGCCACAGGTCTTGCAGTTCAAAGGCATAGCTGGGCTGCGGGGCGCCCAACAGCAGTAACGGCAAGCAGAACAGCCAGCCGCGCCGCCCGGCGCAGGCCGCCAGCAGCAGCAGCGGCAGGAGCAGCCAGTAACCCTGGTCGGCCCAGGTATCCAGGAGCAGCAACTGGCCATCGTTGCGCAGGGCCTGTGCGTTGTCGAGCAGGCCGAGCTGGCGCAGGTCCTTGTCATCCAGGCGCGCCGCCCGGTAGCGGCCACCCATTTCACTGGCGAAGGCCTTGAGGGTCGGGCTGTCGAGGCGCGGCACCAGGATCGCGCCCTGGTCGTCCTTGAGGAACTCGCCGCTTTCTTGGGTCACTGGCGTGCCTTCGCGGCTGCCGATGCCGAGGATCGACAAGGGCGGTGCCTGGGCACTTTGCAGTTGCAGGCGGATGCCTTGGCGTTCCTGTTTCGACAGCGAGGAGCCGACGAGCAGCAGGCGCCCCTGGCCCAGGCCGCCTTGCTTGAGCAGGCCCATGGCCTTTTCAACCGCCAGGTCGGCACGGTGGCCGGGCTCGGGCATGATCGAGGGGCGCAGGGCTTCGAGCAGGTTGCGGCTGGTGGCCAGGTCATCCGAGAGCGGCACCAGGGTGTGGGCGCTGCCGGCATATACGACGATCGCGGTTTGCGCATCGCTGCGCGCTTGCAACAAGTCATACAGCTTGCGCCGCGCCTGCTCCAGGCGGTTGGGCGGGCTGTCGGTGGCGAGCATTTCCGGGGTCAGTTCCAGCAGTACCACCAACGGATCGGAGGGTTTCTGGCTGGACTGTTCCACCCGTTGCCAGCTAGGGCCAAGCAGCGCCAGTACGGCCAACAGCCAGGCTATGCCGAGCACCACCCAGGGCGATTTGCTCTCGCGACCGTTGCCACCACTGAGCAATACGGCATGGAAGGCCGGCGGCAGGATCATCTGCCAGCGCCCGGCGCGTTTTTGCCGGTGCCACAACTGCCACAGTAACCAGCCAAGCAGCGGCAACAGCAACAGCCACCACGGGCGCAACCAATGCGGCCACAGGACGATCATCGGCGCCTCCGCAAACGCAGGCGCTGAAGGCGCTGGCGCCATTCAGGATGTTGTTGCAGAAAAATCCCCTTGCTCGACAGCTTGTTGAACCAGCGTTGTAAAACGTTGTTCGGCCAACGCTCCTGGATCACCAGCAACAGGCTCAAGATCAGCGCCAGGGCCAACGGGGCGCTGTACAACGCGTGGGCCGGGCGCGCTTGGGTCGGTTGTTGTTCGACGGGCTCCAGGGTGTCGAGCGTCTCCTTGACTTGCTGCAGCTCCTCGCCGTCATGGGCGCGGAAATATTGACCGCCAGTGGCTTCGGCCAAGGCTTTGAGCGCCGGCTCGTCGAGGTCCAGACTCGGGTTCACGCCGAGGATGCCCAATGAACCGGTTTGCTCGGGGTCGGCACCGATGCCGATCGGGTAGATTTTTACCCCTTCTTCGGCCGCCAGGCGCGCCGCCGTCAACGGATCGATCTGCCCGGCGTTATTGGCGCCATCAGTGATCAGGATCAGCACACGACTTTGCGCCGGACGCTGGCGCAGACGCTTGAGGGCCAGGCCGATGGCATCGCCGATAGCGGTGTTCTTGCCGGCAATGCCGATGCGCGCTTCGTCCAGCCAGGTGCGCACCGTGCGCCGGTCGAAGGTCAGCGGTGCTTGCAGATAGGCTTGGCTGCCGAAGAGGATCAGGCCCACGCGGTCACCTTCACGCTCCTGCAGAAAGTCCCCGAGCAGGTGCTTGACCAGGGACAAGCGACTCACGTCTTCGCCCTGCCAGTGCATGTCGGGGAAGTCCATCGAGCCGGACACGTCGACCGCCACCAGCAGATCCCGGCCACTGGCAGCAATTGGCAAGGGTTCGCCAAGCCATTGCGGGCGGGCGGCGGCGGTCAGCAGCAACAGCCACAGCACCACGAAAGGGGCTTGCTGGCGCCAGCCGGGCAGGTTGGCGCGGGCGCGACGGCGGGCCAGGCCTTCGAGGTCGCTGAGGTAACTGACTTTCAACGCCGGCTCGCCGCTGTCGGCCACCGGCAGCACCAGGCGCATCAACCAGGGCAAAGGCAACAGGGCGAAGATCCACGGCCAGGCGAACTCAAACATGTTTGCGGATCCAGGTGTCGACGGCCTGGGTCAGGCCGGCGATGGCTTTGTCATCGAGTTTGCATTCGGGTTTGTAGGCGCCTTCCACCAGCACCATCCAGCGCGTCAGGCCGGCCGCGGGGCAGCGGTTATCCAGGAAGGCCAGCCATTTGCGCCCGTTGAGGGTGTGGCTCTGGCTGTAAGGGTAGTCGTTGCGACACAGGCGCTTGAGCAGGCCGTTGAGTTGTTGCAGCCAAGCGCCGGCGGGGGCGCCGTCGTAAGGCTTGGGCATCAGCGCCAACTCGGCCAGGGCGGCGATGCGCAACGGGTCCAGCGGTTGTTCGGCGCGGGCCACGGGGTGGCGGGTCGGCAGCAAGTGACGCAACGACCACAGGCCCCAACCGAGCAGTGGGATCACCAGCAGCAACAGCCACCAGCCCGGCGCAGGTGGCCAGAAACCAATGGTTGGCGGGGCAATCAGCGGTTGCAATTGGTCCAGGCTGCTCATTATTTTTTAACCGGGCGTTGCGGGTTGAGGTATTCGCGCAGTTGCTCGACCATTTCACTCTGGGTGCTCAAGGGCATCAGCAGCACGCGCAATTTCTGCGCGAGCCGCTCCCAGCGGGCGATACGCGCCTCGGCCTGGGCCTTGTAGGCTTGGCGCAAGTCGATGTTCAGCGTGTCCAGCTCCAATTGCGCGCCACGTTCGGCAAAACGCAGCAGCCCGGCGGCGGGCAGGGCGTGGTCCAGTGGGTCGGAGATCGGCAGCAGCAGCAAGTCGCAATGGCGCGACAGCAGGCTCAGCTGTTGCTCGGCGCCTTCGGTCAATGCGCGTTCATCGCAGATCACAATCCCCAGGCTGCCCGGGCGCAACACCTCGCGACCACGGCGCAGGGCCATGCCCAGGGCGTCGGCCTCCGGGCGGCTTTCGGTGTTCAGGCTCTGGTTGACCCGCACCAGGCGGTTGAGTAGCTGCAGCAGGCTTTGCTTGCTGCGCCGCGGCTTGATCTCGTAGTGCTCGCTGTCACCGAATACCAGGCCGCCGACCCGATCGTTGTGCCCCAGCGCCGCCCAGCCGATCAGGCTGGCGGCCTGGGCGGCGAGCACCGACTTGAACATCTGCCCCGAGCCGAAAAACAGCCGGCAGCTTTGTTCGACCATGATGAAGATCGGCCGCTCGCGTTCTTCATGGAACAACTTGGTGTGCGGCTCCTGGGTGCGCGCCGTGACGCGCCAGTCGATGGTGCGCACGTCGTCGCCGGCCTGGTACACGCGCACCTGGTCAAAATCGACACCGCGCCCGCGCAGCTTGGAGTGGTGCAGGCCGATCAATGGGCTGCGCTGGCCCGGCGTGGAAAACAGCTGTACTTCACGCACGTGGTGGCGCATCTCAATCAGTTCACTGAGGGTTACGCGGATACCATCGCCTGCGTTCATCGACTTCAAGCGACGGCAACAACGTCAAGAATGCGTTGCACCACGCGGTCCTGGTCAACCCCGGCGGCTTCGGCCTCGAACGACAGGATGATGCGGTGACGCAGTACGTCGAACAACACCGCCTGGATATCTTCCGGGCTCACGAAGTCGCGACCGGCCAGCCAGGCGTGGGCGCGAGCACAACGATCCAGGGCGATGGAGCCACGCGGGCTGGCGCCATAGGCGATCCACTCGGCCATTTCCGCATCGAACTTGGCCGGGGTGCGCGTGGCCATCACCAGTTGCACCAGGTATTCCTCCACCGCATCGGCCATGTACAGGCCGAGGATTTCCTTGCGCGCGGCGAAGATCGCTTGCTGGCTGACGCGGCGCTCGGGCTTGGTTTCGCCATTGAGTGCTTCGCCACGGGCCTGTTGCAGGATGCGCCGCTCCACGGTTGCGTCCGGAAAGCCAATCTTGACGTGCATCAGGAAGCGGTCGAGCTGGGCTTCGGGCAGTGGGTAAGTGCCTTCCTGCTCGATGGGGTTCTGGGTGGCCATCACCAGGAACAGCGGCGACAGCTCATAGGTGCTGCGGCCCACGCTGACCTGGCGTTCGGCCATGGCTTCGAGCAAGGCCGACTGGACCTTGGCCGGGGCGCGGTTGATTTCGTCGGCCAATACCAGGTTGTGGAAGATCGGCCCTTGTTGAAATACGAAACTGCCGGTTTCCGGGCGATAGATCTCGGTGCCGGTGATGTCGGCCGGCAACAGGTCGGGGGTGAACTGGATACGATGGAACTGCGCTTCGATGCCTTCGGCCAACTCCTTGATCGCCTTGGTCTTGGCCAGCCCGGGTGCGCCTTCGACCAGCATGTGGCCATCGGCGAGAAGGGCGATCAGCAGGCGATCGATGAGTTTTTCCTGGCCGAGAATCTGCGTAGAAAGAAAGGTTCGCAGCGCAAGCAGCGCTTCACGATGTTCCATCGATGACGGTTCCTGGAAAGATGAGCCTGGGGGTGTAAAACATGCCAAGGCCCTGGGGCGTCTACTTTAATGCATCGAAAGGGTGGCGACTAACGACGTAACGAGTATTTTTGGCAAAAATTGTAGGAAGAATATCAATGGGGAGGGGGCTTGCCCTAATGCCGGGTCAGCCAGCATCAATGTTTACTGGGCCGACGCCTTCGCGCGCAAGCCCCCTCCCACATTTGATCAGCAGTGCAACGGGTATTCTGCTCAGATCCGGCTGAAAGTGCCGGTGTTTTTGAGGATGTTCTGCAGAGTCTCTTGCACGTCGGCCATATCAGCCGCCGCAGTGGTGTGAATGATCTCCAACTGATCCTTGCCCCCCAGCGCATCGGCATCACCGGCAGCCAGTTCAATAAGCAGGGTTTTATCACTCAAGGTGACTTTCAGCCCATCCAGCGTAGACGGCTCGTAATCCCAGGTCAGTTCCACTTCATCTTCGTCTGGATAGCGGGTCAGCATGAACATTTCGCCGTTCCTGCCATGGCAGCAAAGCATGGCCATGTTGTCTTCTTCGTCGTCACAGGGGTTGACGAGCAGGCGCTCGGTGGTCAATTGCATGGGCGGTCCTCTAGAAACAGCACGCGTGGGTGCTAAAACCTCGATTTTGCCAGTCCGTTGGTGATTATGCCGAATTAAGTTGCTGGATCTGTCTGGGTCTCAATGAAAGATCAGCCCGGTCGGGGGTCATGAATTCAAGACCATCTGTTTCAAAAGCGGGATGGCGGGTGCGACAACTGGCTTTATGGCATTACCCAGCCCTGCTGTAACTACAGGTTTGATGGCATTGAACACACCGTAGGTTATTCGGTTATCGGCGTCTGGGCGGTTGTGGACTTTGTCATCTATACCGACGCCTAGCTTCAGTACGCCCGAGGCAATGTTCAGGCCAGTGAGCAATATGCCGACGGGAGGGAGCGCAATCCCCAGAGGGGTCGCGAATAAGAGCATGATGTCTAGGTACTTGCCGGCCTTGAGAATCTGGTTTTTTGTGTGGTCGCTATTAAGAACGAATTGCTGGCTGGTACTCTCTTTCATCGCGGATTCTGTATTTCGCTGAAGCTCCTTGAAAGGGTCCCCCTCAATTTTATCACCGCCGAATATTTCGCCCTCCTCCCAGTCTCCACGTTGTTTGTGAAAGGCCACATGGCCTGGTTGCTGTAGTCGCTGGTGAAATAACTCAAGGCTCTTTTCGAATCCGGCTTTGAATAAAGACGAACCCTGAATCGACTGCGAGAAATGCTTTCTGAATGCCTCGGCTTTTTCCTTGTCTTTTAACTGTTCACCCAGCCATTCATTCATCGCTGCGGGCGAGTCAAAAGCATGAAGGGGGGAGGAATTTCCCGGAATATACAAGAGCGTTTTGTTGGTTTTAGTGTCTCGGGTATAGAAAATGTCGATGGACTTGAAGCCATTAAACGTCAGGACCTTTGTTTCCAGGTCGGGATCGGGTACATAAGGTTTATTCAATGTCTGGGCAGAGGCGTCCATATACGTTTCATTTTTAGGTATACCGCCCAGGCGCATAGCGATTTTCCGGCTCTCTTCATCCAGCGACTGTTCGTGATGCTGCTTATGTGCTGCTTTGAGGAAGGAGATTTTACTAAGTGTTGTGTAAGCGTCGCGCGTATTGTTATGTGACCAGTAGAAGTCCAAATAATTGTCGTAAGGCTTTTTGTACGAATGATCCCATACCATTTGCTGGAAGTCGGCAGCCGGAATCGGAACATGATTGTCAGCGCTGTATTTATTGGCAGACTCGGATGAAGGCTCGGTGTAAATCCCTTGATAGTGCGTTCGGTAGCCCTTCTCAGGGGGTAATGGGAAGGTGCCATCGGCGCCTGGGGGTTCGTTGTGACGCGAAATCGGTTCTATCTCAATAGAGGGAGGAGCTGCGCCTTCGGGAAGCTTGGGCACCTTCATGCTCATTGGGTTGCCTTGAACGTTTGAACGCGCAGCGTCGGCCAATGATATTTTTTGTACGATGGAACCTTTGTAAGGTTTTTGGGAGTTGTCATAGGCAATGGTCACTAAGTAGGTCTTTTCCGGGTCGAGGTCAATTCCCCATTTATGTTTGATCTGACCTTTAATGTGTACGGCAGTATGTTGGTTGGGAGACTTAATGGGTTTGTAGTTGTCTTGTGCCGCACTGTCGAGCGCGTTATTTCTTGGCAGTGGTTCGTTGAAGTATTCTGGCGTAGCGCCTTCGGGCGTCAGCTTTTTTTTGTATTGCCTCACCTTTTCATCGAACGTAAAGCCCGGAAAATGCCACCGCCGATAGCCTTCGGGTACAGGCGGGCTGTTTTCAGCTGGCGCATTGTTCTCAGGTAACTGCGCTGAGGTTATCGGAGGGGCGGAAGCTGTGGGGGAAATTGCCATAGACGAGTCTCGATCTTATATATTAAGCGGTTGCGCCAGGGTAATCATTCATCGATGTTGTAACTGGGCACAGTTATGTATTGATTGGTGAGTCAGCCCCCTTGAGACGCCATTGAAAATAGACATTGGCGCAATAGGCATGGGCTATCGAAGGTGCGCAGGGGGCATATTCAATCCCGGTCCTTGCATACCGGCTCTTGACCGAATATGTCGCCGTGCGGCAAGCAGGGGTCTCGCCACACTCGTTAAGCTGCGCACAGGATGTGCCCTGTGCCGGGAGCCCGACCTGCCTGTCATACCGTCGCCCCGGCCAGGTGTGTGCCTTATGGAAGTTGTATGTGACCTGACTGTCTTGTCCAGCTTCACCCACCTGTCGCCCTGATTCGTTTATCGTGACCCACGAACAGAGCCGACGGTCTCCCCGCAAGGGGGTAACACGCGACGCTTCCATCAATAACAAGCCCAAGCGGAGTACCACAGATGGCGTTTTTCACCGCAGCCAGCAAGGCCGACTTCCAGCACCAACTGCAAGCGGCACTGGCCCAGCACATCAGTGAACAGGCACTGCCACAAGTGGCGCTGTTCGCTGAGCAATTCTTCGGCATCATTTCCCTGGATGAACTGACCCAGCGTCGCCTTTCCGACCTGGCCGGTTGCACCCTGTCTGCCTGGCGCCTGCTTGAGCGCTTTGATCACACCCAACCGCAAGTGCGGGTCTACAACCCCGATTACGAACGTCATGGCTGGCAATCGACCCACACCGCGGTCGAAGTGCTGCACCATGACCTGCCTTTTTTGGTGGACTCGGTACGCACCGAGCTGAACCGCCGCGGCTACAGTATCCACACCCTGCAAACCACCGTGCTCAGCGTGCGTCGTGGCAGCAAGGGCGAGCTGCTGGAAGTCCTGCCAAAGGGCACCCAGGGCGACGGCATCCTGCAAGAATCGCTGATGTACCTGGAAATCGACCGTTGCGCCAACGCCGCCGAATTGAACGTGCTGAGCAAAGAGCTTGAGCAGGTGCTGGGCGAAGTGCGCGTGGCCGTTGCCGATTTCGAGCCGATGAAAGCCAAGGTCCAGGACCTGCTGGCTGGTATCGATGCCAGCCCATTTGCCATCGACGGCGAAGAAAAAGCCGAGATCAAGAACTTCCTCGAATGGCTGGTGGGCAACCACTTCACCTTCCTCGGCTACGAAGAGTTCGTGGTACGTGACGAGGCGGACGGCGGTCATATCGAATATGACGCCAGCTCCTTCCTCGGTCTGACCAAACTGCTGCGCGCCGGCCTCACCGCCGAAGATCTGCGCATCGAAGACTACGCGGTAGCCTATCTGCGCGAACCGACCGTGCTGTCGTTCGCCAAGGCTGCACATCCAAGCCGCGTACACCGCCCGGCTTACCCGGACTATGTGTCGATCCGTGAAATCAGCGCCGACGGCAAGGTTATCAAGGAACACCGCTTCATGGGCCTGTACACCTCTTCGGTGTATGGCGAAAGCGTGCGGGTGATTCCTTACATCCGCCGCAAGGTCGCTGAGATCGAACGTCGTTCGGGCTTCCAGGCCAAGGCGCACCTGGGCAAGGAGCTGGCCCAGGTGGTTGAAGTGCTGCCCCGTGACGACCTGTTCCAGACCCCGGTGGACGAGCTGTTCAGCACAGTGATGTCAATCGTGCAGATCCAGGAACGCAACAAGATCCGCGTGTTCCTGCGCAAAGACCCGTACGGTCGGTTCTGCTACTGCCTGGCCTACGTACCGCGTGACATCTACTCCACCGAAGTGCGCCAGAAGATCCAGCAAGTGCTGATGGATCGCCTGAAAGCGTCGGACTGCGAGTTCTGGACCTTCTTCTCCGAGTCGGTACTGGCCCGTGTGCAACTGATCCTGCGGGTCGACCCGAAGAACCGCCTGGACATCGACCCGCTGCAACTGGAAAAAGAAGTGGTGCAAGCCTGCCGCAGCTGGCAGGACGACTACGCCAGCCTGGTGGTGGAAAGCTTCGGCGAAGCCCATGGCACCAACGTGCTGGCGGACTTCCCGAAAGGCTTCCCGGCCGGCTACCGCGAGCGTTTTGCCGCGCATTCGGCCGTGGTCGACATGCAGCACCTAAACAGCCTCACCGAAGCCAACCCGCTGGTGATGAGCTTCTATCAGCCCCTGGGCCAGGTTTCCGGCCAGCGTGAGCTGCATTGCAAGCTTTACCACGCCGATACCCCGCTGGCACTGTCCGACGTGCTGCCGATCCTGGAAAACCTCGGCCTGCGCGTGCTGGGTGAGTTCCCGTATCGCCTGCGCCACGCCAATGGCCGTGAATTCTGGATCCATGACTTTGCGTTCATCGCCGCCGAAGGCGTGAACCTGGATATCCAGCAGCTCAACGACACCCTGCAGGACGCGTTCGTGCATATCGTCCACGGCGATGCCGAGAACGATGCATTCAACCGTCTGGTACTGACCGCTGGCCTGCCTTGGCGCGACGTTGCGCTGCTGCGTGCTTATGCTCGCTACCTCAAGCAGATCCGCCTGGGCTTCGACCTGGGTTACATCGCCAGCACCCTGAACAACCACACCGACATCGCCCGCGAGTTGACCCGGCTGTTCAAGACCCGCTTCTACCTGGCGCGCAAGCTCACCGCCGACGACCTGGAAGACAAGCAGCAGCGCCTGGAACAAGCGATTCTCACTGCCCTGGACGACGTCCAGGTGCTCAACGAAGATCGCATCCTGCGTCGCTACCTGGACCTGATCAAGGCCACGCTGCGTACCAACTTCTACCAGACCGACGCCAACGGCCAGAACAAGTCGTACTTCAGCTTCAAGTTCAATCCGCATGCGATTCCTGAGCTGCCAAAGCCGGTACCGAAGTTCGAAATCTTCGTGTACTCGCCGCGTGTCGAAGGTGTGCACCTGCGCTTTGGTAATGTCGCCCGTGGCGGCCTGCGCTGGTCCGACCGTGAAGAAGACTTCCGTACCGAAGTATTGGGCCTGGTAAAAGCCCAGCAGGTGAAGAACTCGGTGATCGTGCCGGTGGGTGCCAAGGGCGGCTTCCTGCCGCGTCGCCTGCCATTGGGTGGCAGCCGTGACGAGATCGCGGCCGAGGGTATCGCCTGCTACCGCATCTTCATTTCCGGCCTGCTGGACATTACCGACAACCTGAAGGATGGCGCCCTGGTGCCACCGGCCAACGTCGTGCGTCATGACAATGATGACCCGTACCTGGTGGTGGCGGCGGACAAGGGTACTGCGACCTTCTCCGACATCGCCAACGGCATTGCCATCGACTACGGCTTCTGGCTGGGTGATGCATTTGCTTCCGGCGGTTCGGCCGGTTACGACCACAAGAAAATGGGCATCACCGCCAAGGGCGCGTGGGTCGGTGTGCAGCGTCATTTCCGTGAGCGCGGCATCAACGTGCAGGAAGACAGCATCACTGTGGTGGGCGTCGGCGATATGGCCGGTGACGTGTTCGGTAACGGCTTGCTGATGTCCGACAAGCTGCAATTGGTTGCAGCCTTCAACCACATGCACATCTTCATCGACCCGAACCCTAACCCGGCCACCAGCTTCGTCGAGCGCAAGCGTTTGTTCGAGCTGCCGCGTTCGTCGTGGACCGACTACGACACCAGCATCATGTCCGAAGGCGGCGGTATCTTCTCGCGCAGCGCCAAGAGCATCGCCATCTCGCCACAGATGAAGGAACGCTTCGACATCCAGGCCGACAAGCTGACCCCGACCGAACTGCTCAACGCCTTGCTCAAGGCGCCGGTGGACCTGTTGTGGAACGGCGGCATCGGCACCTACGTCAAGGCCAGCACCGAGAGCCATGCCGACGTGGGCGACAAGGCCAACGACGCGCTGCGCGTCAACGGCAACGAGCTGCGCTGCAAGGTGGTGGGCGAGGGCGGCAACCTCGGCATGACCCAGCTGGGTCGTGTGGAATTCGGCCTCAATGGCGGCGGTTCCAACACCGACTTCATCGATAACGCCGGTGGTGTGGATTGCTCCGACCACGAAGTGAACATCAAGATCCTGCTTAACGAAGTGGTGCAGGCCGGTGACATGACCGACAAGCAACGCAACCAGTTGCTGGCGAGCATGACCGACGAAGTCGGCCACCTGGTGTTGGGCAACAACTACAAGCAGACCCAGGCCCTATCCCTGGCGGCGCGCCGTGCCTACGAGCGCGCCGCCGAGTACAAGCGTCTGATGAGCGACCTGGAAGGCCGTGGCAAGCTGGATCGCGCCATTGAGTACTTGCCCACCGAAGAGCAGCTCAGCGAGCGCGCTTCTGCCGGCAAGGGCCTGACCCGTCCGGAGCTGTCGGTGCTGATCTCGTACAGCAAGATCGACCTCAAGGAAGCGCTGCTCAAGTCGCTGGTGCCGGATGACGAGTACCTGACCCGTGACATGGAGACCGCGTTCCCGCCGAGCCTGGTGGCCAAGTTCGGTGAGGCCATGCGTCGTCACCGTCTCAAGCGCGAGATCGTCAGCACCCAGATCGCCAACGACCTGGTCAACCACATGGGCATCACCTTCGTGCAGCGCCTCAAGGAGTCGACCGGCATGAGCCCGGCGAACGTGGCCGGCGCCTATGTGATCGTGCGCGACATCTTCCACCTCCCGCACTGGTTCCGTCAGATTGAGGCCTTGGACCACCAGGTCTCTGCCGACGTGCAACTGGAACTGATGGACGAGCTGATGCGCCTGGGCCGTCGCGCTACGCGCTGGTTCCTGCGCAGCCGTCGCAACGAGCAGGACGCCGGGCGTGACACCGCGCACTTCGGACCACACCTGGCCGCGTTGGGTCTCAAGCTCGACGAGTTGCTGGAAGGTCCGACCCGCGAAGGTTGGCAGACCCGCTACCAGGCCTACACCGAAGCTGGTGTGCCGGAGTTGCTGGCGCGCATGGTGGCCGGTACGACTCACCTGTACACCTTGCTGCCGATCATCGAAGCTGCCGACGTGACCGGGCATGACGCCGCCGAAGTGGCCAAGGCCTACTTTGCGGTTGGCAGCGCACTGGACCTGCCGTGGTACCTGCAGCAGATCAGCGATCTGCCGGTAGCCAACAACTGGCAGGCCCAGGCCCGCGAAGCCTTCCGCGACGATGTGGACTGGCAGCAACGGGCGATCACCATCGCGGTCCTGCAAATGGCCGACGCGCCCCAAGACATGGAAGCCCGCGTGGCCCTGTGGCTTGAGCAACACCAGGACATGGCTGATCGCTGGCGCGCGATGATGGTGGAAATCCGTGCTGCCGTGGGCACGGACTACGCCATGTATGCAGTGGCCAACCGTGAGTTGCTGGACCTGGCGTTGAGCGGTCAGTCGGTGCTGTAACGACGCGACTGAACGTTAGCGCTTAAAAAGTCCCCGGATCGAAAGATTCGGGGATTTTTATTGGGCGCAAGATCAATCGGCCAATACGGCAGGTGGGTCGTTATTTCGCGGTGCCGGGGATAATCAACTCCTCCAGGCGAGCGAACAGGTTTGGAGTGTTGTTTTCAACGGCGGTCAACGCCAGTTTCGCCTGTTCGTGATCTTCCAGGCTCATGCGCATTTCGATCATATGGACGTCCGCTGGAAGCCTTGGTGGGATAGGGGCCGGCATGCTTTTCTGGACATACTTCAACAGGGCGTAGGCGAGGGGGATGTTTTTTGCCAACCCGTATGGGTTTGTAAAGGGCGGTGCGCTACCGTCCTCCTTCGGCGCGAAACGCTCACGGTAGGGCATGTTGGCGAGTGCATATCCATATTCCATCATCGCCTCCACGTGGCCCATGTTAGCCAGCCGAGCAAGCCGAGTGCGCTTTTCCGCCACGCTGGCGGTGGAGTCCTCGAAGAAGACCCGTGCGTACAACGCCAATGGCAGGCCTGCGTCGGCAGATTCTTGATACAGCTCTTCGATTCGCGCCAGGCGCAGCGCGTCGTTAGCAATCAATTTCGGGTTGCGTTGATACTGTTCGGCGAGTTTGAACTGGGCCAGGCTGAAGCCTGCGGCGGCGGATTTTTCCAGCCAGCTGAAGTCATCGGTGATGAGGTACTGGTAGTACATACCTTCGGGCTCTTTATGCGCGGGGAACTTGCTCACCAGTGTCTTGGCTGTTTCCAGCGACTCGGTATCCCCCAACTGTATAAGTGCCGGAATGTAGTTCAGCGCTGCGGCGAGTTTCAGCCATTTCTTGGTTTCTTCACTGGCGTGAGAGGACAGTTTTCCTTGCTCGCTGTGCCAGATGCCGTCTCGGTAAACGTTACACGTGGCCATGCCGAACTGACACTCGGGAAACTGGGCGGCCGAGGCTATGGTCAGAAAATGTTCGGCCTCTTCTATTTTATTGAGCCCGAGCATCTTCATTCCGGCCTGCGCCGCACTTTGGTTCAGCTCATCCAGTGCTGTTGTCATCGGCAGTGACAAAGTCTCTTTTTGAGCATTCAGTTGGGACAGCACATTGAACAGTGCGGGCCTCACATTTGATTCGGCGGACATGATCTATACCTGTAATAAGCACTGAAATTGTGCGAATTCAGGTTATGGAACCGCGGTCCCTCACTGTCGCTACATATCTATCATTGGTCATGGCAGGCCGTATCAATGCTGCAAGTGACGCGCCAAATGATGCTCCAGGTGCTTCAAGTGCCGAGCCATCAGCGCCTGCGCGTGAGCAATGTCATTGCGCGCCAGAGCGTCGACAATGCCCAAGTGTTCTTCCCATGCACACCCGTTGCGCGGCTGCGTTTCACAGTGCGCAATCATCAGTGAGGTCAACGGCACCAGGCTGTTGAGGAATTGCTCCAATGGCTTGTTGCCCGCGATGACCGCCAACCGCAGATGAAACTCGCCGGACAGCCGAATGGCTGCCGCGTGTTGGTCGCGTGCAAGGCTTTCCTGTTCCCGCAGGATGAGTTCGCGCAACTGGCGCAGGTGTTCCAGGGTGGCGTTGGCGCAGGCCAGTTGCACCACGGTCATTTCTGTCAGGCGCCGGGCTTCCAGGATCTGCTGCGCTTGTTGTCTGTCCGGTACCGCGACCTCGGCCCGCTTGTTGGGACGCAGGATGATCACGCGCTGCAGGGAGAGCCTGGCCAACACGCGGCGAATAACGCTGCGACTCACACCGAAGGTCTCGCCCAGGCCTTCTTCGGTAAAGCGGCTGGACGGGACGATGCGTTGCTCGAGGATGGCGTCGAATAGCTGTGGATAGATGTCGTCCACCGACGGTTTTTCACCGGCGACCAGGCGAAGGGCAGGGAGTATAGGGTCGTATCGCAGGGCGTGAGCGTTCATGGCCAGTCTCCAAAAATCAGCTGCCCAGATGGTCGTCCGGGATATTCAGGCGAATGCCCATGCGCAAGCCTTCCTGAAGGATGTGCCGACGCATTTCGGCACTGGCCAGGGCGCTGTTCTTGTTGCGGATGGCGCGCACCACGGCGTCGTTTTCCCGCAGGCGCTCAGCCAGGTGTTCAGGCGAGTTGCGCAGCACTTGTGCGCTTTGCTTGAGTGCGGTGCTGGTTTGCTGCACCACATTCTGGAAAATCGGGTTGGAGGTGAGGGCGAACAGTTCTTCGTGGAAATCGATATAGGCGTTCATGCCGGCTTCGGCATCACCAGCATCCAGGGCTTCGCGCATGTCCATCAAGGTCAGGCGCAATTGGCCGACTTCCTTGCTGCTGATGGATTGGGCCACCAGGCCGACGATAAAAGGTTCGAGGGTGTAGCGCAGTTGCAGGATGTCTTCGAGGCTGGCATCGGCCACGGCGTCGCTCGATTGCGGCTCGCTGACGCTGGTTTCCAGCACAACGACGCCTTTGCCGGGCATGGAACGCACCAGGCCGAGTGTTTCCAGCACGATCACGGCTTCACGCAGGCTCGGGCGGCTGATGCCCAACTGTTCAGCCAATTCACGCTGGCCGGGCAGCATTTCCCCGCGCCGCCACTGGCCGCGCTTAAGTGCGGCGCGCAGTTTCTCTACAACTGAATTGACGACGGTTGAAGTGCTGATCACGTCGTGTGCTCCTTGAAGTTGCAAATACGAGGTTCAAACTGTTGAAGATCAAAGTGTGAGAGGGGCAAGCCCCTCCCACATTAAAATTCCTGATGCGCCGGCAGTACCGGTTTCTTGGCCTGGAAGGCATACCCTTGCTGGCCGTCCAGCACCTTGTTGGCGCGTTGGATATCAATGTCTTTCTCCCAGCGCGCAATCGCCACGGTAGCCACGCAGTTGCCGATCAGGTTAGTCAATGCACGGCCAATGCCCATGAACCAGTCCACCGCCAGCACCAACACCAGGCCGACCACCGGAATGGCCGGGATCGCCGTGAGCGTCGCCGCCAGGATTACCAGCGCCGAACCCGGAATACCATGGGCACCTTTGGAGGTGATCAACGATACCAGCAGGATCGTCAGCAAGTCGGTCATCGACAAGGGTGTGCCGGTGGCATTGGCGATAAACACGATGGCGAGGGTCAGGTAGATGGAAAAACCGTCGAGGTTGAACGAATACCCTGTCGGAATCACCAGGCCCACGGTGGAACTGCCAATACCCAGGTGTTCCAGCTTACGCATGATCTGCGGCAGCACTGCATCAGAGGAGGCGGTGCCCATCACGATCAGCAGCTCTTCACGCAGGTACTTGAGCAGGGGCAGCATGCGCAGGCCCGACAGGCGCATCACCAGGCCGAGGATCAGTGCGACGAAAGCAAAGCAGGTCAGGTAGAACAGCCCCACCAGGCTGCCCAGGTGTTGCAGGGAGTCCAGGCCATAAGTGCTGGTGGTGAACGCGATCGCGCCGAATACACCAATTGGCGCCAGGCGCACGATCATGCCCATGATGCGGAAGATCACATGGCTCAGCTCGTTGATCAGCCGGGAGATGCCGCTGGCCGCTTCGCCCACCAGGTTCAGCGCACTACCGAACAGCACCGAGAACAGCAGCACTTGCAGCACGTTGTTGTCGGCGAATGCGCCGATCACCGAGTTGGGGATCAGGTCCATCAGGAACTGGCTGGTGCCCTTGATGTGCTGGCCCTTGTCGGCCAATTCGTTCAAGCCAGCAGACGACAGTTGCTCCAAGTGAATATTGGCGCCGCTACCAATGCCGGTGCTGAACGCCATGATCAGCCCGAGCACCAGGGCGACGGTGGTGAGTACTTCAAAGTAGATCACCGACTTGAGGCCGATGCGTCCGACTTTCTTCAAATCGCCGGCGCCGGAAATACCGCTGACCACCACGCAGAAGACGATCAGGCCAATCAGCATTTTGATCAGCTTGATAAAGCCGTCGCCCAGGGGTTTGAGTTGCGAGGAGAATTCGGGAAGGGCCAGGCCGCAGACTATGCCCAGGATCAGGCCAATCACGACTTGCAGGAAAATCGAACGCGAGCACCATCTGAGCATGGGAAGGATCTCTATTCGGGTGCCCTGGTGGGTCCAGGGCTTAATTGTTGTGGTCTTACCGGTAAGTCCAGTGCGCGGCCAGTCTACGCTTGGCTTTTTTCAAATCACAAGTAAATATTCGACGGTCGGCGGGTCCCGGTCTGACCAGTGGGTCGGTAAGTCCGGTGCTTGAGCGGTTGGCGGGGTTTGAATTTTTTTGCGTATCATCCGCCCTCGGCACACGAGGTGATGGATGGACCAATCAGGGCTGACCACCGACGCAGCAGGGCTTCGCCATTGCACCTGGCGCAACGCCGCCCCCGAATACCCGCATTACCACGACCACGAGTGGGGCGTGCCGGTGGCCGATGACATCCAGTTGTACGAGAAGATCTGCCTGGAGGGCTTTCAGGCGGGGATGGCGTGGATCACCATCCTGCGCAAGCGTGAAAGCTTTCGGCAGGCGTTCGAGGGCTTTGATTTTCGCCGGGTGGCGCAGTATGGCGAGGCGGATGTCGAGCGCTTGATGCGTGACCCGGGCATCGTGCGCAATCGGGCCAAGATTATTTCCGCAATCAATAATGCGCGGCGGGCCTGTGAGTTGGTGGATGAGACTGGATCATTGGCACGTTGGCTGTGGGCATTTGAGCCTGCCGAAGATGAGCGCCCGACGCGGGTAGATATGGCTTACTGGGCCGCCAATCCGACCTCGCCGGCGTCGGTGCGCTTGTCCAAGGCCCTGAAGAAGCGCGGCTGGACCTTTGTCGGTCCGACCACCATGTACGCGCTGATGCAGGCGATGGGGATGGTCAATGATCATCTGGAAGGCTGCGTTTGCCGCCCGCGCATCGAAGCGCTACGGTGCACGTTCAAGCGCCCTTGAATCGGCGTGTAAAGGGGCGGTGCGACGATCCGACTTGCTCCCGTTTGCTGCCTGACAGCTTATAGCTATCTGACTGATGCGCCGCGATCCAAATGTGGGAGGGGGCTTGCCCCCGATGGTGGCCTTGGGGCCGACCAGGATGTTGGATCAGATCGAGTACATATCCATTGCTGCGGTAACGGCCACTTAGGGGTCCGCTCTGACAGCGGCTCACTTTTGGAAGGACCGGAATGCCGGCCCAGCCAAAAGTAAGCAAAAGGTCCTCGCCCCACCACTCGGCACCTCGCTTAGGCTCGGTGTACCCGTAATCCGCCAGGGATTTGGGCGGCTAAACCGGCATCCCTGCCGGTTTACCCCCCAAATCCCTGTCGAATTCCGGCCAGCGTGGTTTAACGGGGCGCCTAAGATCAAAAGCAGATCAAGATCAAGATCAAGAGCGACTCGCTGCGCATCGTGGTTACGGTCGGCTGCTACAAAGTTGTGTAGATACCCGTGCTCATCGGCGGCGAGCCCCTACATTGGTTCAGTGGTGCGGCGGCTTACTGTGGCAGGGGTGTGAGCACTTCAGCCTTGTCATCCATCACCATCACCACCAGCAGTTTCGCCGGTTGGGTCTGGCTGGCATTGCTCGACTCAAAGTGCCGTGAGCCCGCCGGTTCGTAGAACGATTCCCCGGCTTTGTAGGTGATCGCCTTTTCCTCGTTGACCCGCGACGTGATCTGGCCTTCAAGCACATAGGCTACGGCAGTACCGGTGTGGCTGTGAGGTACGGTGGCCTGGCCGGGGGCGTAATCCACGGTCAGCATGAGGACTTTCTTGCCGGGTACGTTGCTCAAGGCATGCTCGTGCAACACCTTGAGCGTTTCTTTGTTATAGACCGGGTCGTGGGCGTGGGCGCTGAGGGACGCGAGCATCAGCGTAGTGACGAGCAGTCGTTTCATGGTGAGGGTTCCAGGTAGTTCGAGACCTCTTCACCCTACGCCGTAGCCTACACGCCACCAATGACCAATGCGCCGGAAAAAACCTTAGCCAATCTGCTGGAGGATGTCGCGGACCTTGTCCAGCGCCGGGTCGATGTCCAGGGTTTCAATGGCACCGAAACCGATGATCAGGCCCGGGCGAGCAGGTGCGTCGTGGTAGAACACGTCCAGCGGATACAAGCCCACTCCAGCCTGGCGTGCCATTTCTATCAGCAGCGTGATATCCACCGGCACTTTGCACAACGCTGCCATATGAAAGCCGGCCACCGTGGGTACTGCTTCAAACCAGGGTGACAGATCACCGGCCAGGCGCTGCAGGATGCGTTCGCGGCGCCCAGCATAGACGCTATGACAACGGCGGATATGCTTGAGCAAATAGCCCTCGCTGATGAACTTGGCCAGTGCCCATTGCGGCAGGGTCGAACAGTGCTGGTCGGTCAGTTGCTTGGCCTTGAGCACCGCGGCATAAATCGCCGGCGGCAGCACCGCGTAGCCCAGGCGCAACTGCGGCAGCAAGGTTTTCGAGAAGGTCCCGACATAGGCCACCACGCCACGGGTGTCCATGCTTTGCAGGGAGTCGGTGGGGCGGCCTGCGTAGCGAAACTCGCTGTCGTAGTCGTCTTCGATGATGATCGCGCCAAGCTCGATGGCCCGTTCCAGCAGGGCTTCGCGGCGTGGCTGGCTCATGGGCATGCCGAGGGGGAACTGGTGGGACGGGGTCACGTAGATGAGCCGGGTTCCCTCGGGAATGTCCTTGACCCGGATGCCCTGGTCGTCCACCGGCACACTGGCGACGCTCGCGCCCATGGCCATGAACAGTTGGCGTGCGGGGCTGTAGCCTGGGTCTTCCATGGCCACGATACTGCCCGGCTCCAGCACCACACGGGCGATCAGGTCGAGGGCCTGCTGGGCGCCATTGGTGACCACGATGTCGTGGTCGAGGCATTTGACCCCGCGGGAAAACGCGATGTGCCCGGCGATGGCACTGCGCAGGGCGGGCAGGCCCTCGGGCTGGCTGTAGAAACCGCTGTGCTGGGCGATACGGCGCAGGGCATGCTGGGTGCAGCGCCGCCATTCCTCCTGGGGGAATTGATTGCGCGTGGTGGCGCCGCCGATAAATTCGTAGCGCAGGATATCGTCGTCGGTGGGGTGGCGCATGGGCGAGGGCAGTGCCGCCCACTTGCTCAGGTTGGCGGCGCAGGCCAGGTCGGTGGCGCTCTGCACGCGGTCGGGCTGTGGCGCCCACGCATTGACGAAGGTGCCCCGGCCAATCTTGCCGACCAGCAGGCCTTCGTAAGTCAAGGTGGCGTAGGTGTCGGAGACAGTTTTGCGCGATATGCCCAGTTGCTCGGCGAGCAGCCGGCTGGGAGGCAGTTGTGCACCGGCCGAGAGTCGCCCGGTGGCGATGGCTTCGCGCAACTGCTGGTAAAGCTGGGCAGCCAGGTCCTTGCGGCCGGTGATGACGAGGTGCAGTTCCATGTTTCATCCTGGGACAGATCGATCTGCGCCAAGGTTACGCGCAAACCGATCCGAAGAAACCCAGGCGATGTCAGGACAGGAAGCCGCCATCCACATTCAGCGACACGCCGGTGGTGTAGCTCGACGCATCACTGGCCAGGTACAACACCGCGCCGGCCATTTCGCTGGGGGCGGCCACGCGCTTGAGCGGGATCTGGGCCAGGGCAGTTTTCAGGATCGAGTCGTTCTTGACCAGCGCCGAGGCGAACTTGGTGTCGGTCAGGCCCGGCAGCAGTGCGTTACAACGGATGCCGAACGCCGCACATTCCTTGGCAAACACCTTGGTCATGTTGATCACGGCGGCCTTGGTCACCGAATAGATGCCCTGGAACACACCCGGCGAGATGCCGTTGATCGAAGCCACGTTGATGATGCTGCCGCCGCCGTTTTCGCGCATCAGCTTGCCGGCCTCCACCGACATGAAGAAGTAGCCGCGAATGTTGACGTCAACGGTCTTCTGGAATGCACCGAGGTCCGTGTCCAGCACGTTGCAGAACTGTGGGTTGGTCGCGGCATTGTTGACCAGGATATCCAGGCGCCCGAACTGCTCGCGGATGCCGGCAAACACCTGGGCGATCTGCTCCATTTCCCCAATGTGGCAGGCAATGGCGGTGGCCTTGCCGCCGTCGGCGATGATTGCATCGGCCACGTGCTGGCAACCTTCCAGTTTGCGGCTGGAAACAATCACATGGGCGCCTTGCTGGGCCAGCAACTTGGCGATGGCTTCGCCGATGCCACGGCTGGCGCCGGAAACGAAAGCAATCTTGCCGTCAAGGTCGAACAGGTTGGTCTTGGACATGAGGGTTCCTTGTGGTTGCAATCAGAGCGCGGATTTGCCGATGACATTCAGGCTCATCTGCTCAAGCAATGTGTTCATATGGATGAACTGCGCAAAGCGTTTGTCCTGGGTCTGGCCGTGGAAGAAGCGGTAGTAAATCTGCTGCACGATGCCGGCCAGGCGGAACAGGCCGTAGGTGTAATAGAAATCGAAATTATCGATCTGGATGCCGGAGCGTTCGGCGTAGTAGTCGACGAACTGGCGGCGGGTGAGCATGCCCGGGGCGTTGCTCGGCTGGCGTCGCATCAGTTGCACCGGCGCCGGGTCGGCGGCTTCGATCCAGTAGGCGAGGGTATTGCCCAGGTCCATCAGCGGGTCGCCCAGGGTGGTCAGTTCCCAGTCCAGCACGCCGATGATCTGCATCGGGTTGTGTGGGTCGAGGATCACGTTATCGAAGCGGTAGTCGTTGTGCACGATGCTGGAGGTCGGGTGGTCGGCGGGCATTTTGTCATTGAGCCAGGTGCACACTGCTTCCCATTTTGGCGCGTCGGGGGTCAGGGCCTTTTCGTAGCGGTCGCTCCAACCGCGAATCTGCCTTGCCACGTAGCCTTCGGGCTTGCCCAGGTCGGCCAGGCCGCAGGCCGCATAGTCGACCTGATGCAACTCGACGAACTTGTCGATGAAGCTTTTGCACAAGGCTTCAGTCTTGGTCGCGTCCAGCCCCAGTTCGGTCGGCAGGTCGGAACGCAGGATGATGCCGTTGACCCGTTCCATCACATAGAACTCGGCGCCGATTACTGACTCATCGGTGCAGTGCACGTAGGCCTTGGGGCAGTACGGGAAGCCATCCTTGAGTTGATTGAGAATGCGGTATTCGCGGCCCATGTCGTGGGCGGACTTGGCCTTGTGGCCAAACGGTGGGCGGCGTAGCACGAACTCCTGGCCCGGGTATTCCAGCAGGTAAGTCAGGTTCGAGGCGCCACCGGGGAATTGGCTGATCTTGAGCGTTCCCTGCAAGCCTGGGATATGAGCCTTGAGGTAGGGATCAATCAGGCTGGCATCAAGCTCTTCGCCGGGGCGAATCTGGGTCGATTGGTCGTTCAGCGCCATGCTTATCCCTTCTGCTTATTCTAAAGGCCTTGGACTATTTCCTAATCTAATGCGCACCACCGCCCAGCGACAAGGTCGGGGCGGTTTAATAGGTTAGCGTGTTGAAGGGTGATCAGCGTGCCTGATTGGTCATTTTGCGGGCGCTGGCAACGTGACCGGGGTCAGTACGGGGCGGCCGGCAAAGTATTCCACCAGGTTGTCCGCCACCCGTTGCACCGTATCGTGGGTAGCTTCCGGTGACAGGCCGGCCACGTGGGAGGTGAGCACGGTATTGTTCAGGCGCTTGAGGGCGTCCGGCACCTTGGGCTCATCGTCGAATACATCCAGCGCGGCGCCGCCGATACGCCGTTGTTCCAGCGCGGCCACCAGGTCGGCGGTCACCACCACGCTGCCACGGCCGATATTCACCAGGAAGCCGTGCGGCCCCAGTGCGTCCAAGGCATGGCGGTCGATCAGGTGGCGGGTGCTGGCGCCGCCGGGTGTCGCCAACATCAGGAAGTCGGAGTTGCGGGCCAGCTCCACGGCGGTTGCACAGTAGGTGTACTCCACGTCATCGCGGGGTTGGCGGTTGTGGTAACTGACCTCCATGCCGAAGCCGAGGGCGGCACGCTTGGCGATCTCCATGCCCACGGCGCCAAGCCCGAGAATCCCCAATTGCTTGCCCGCGAGGGAAGGGCGCATGACCTTCGGCCATTCGCTGCGCCGCACGGCCGCATCGGTTTGAGGAATGCCGCGCACCAGTGACAGCAGCAATGCCATGGCGTGGTCGGCCACCGAGGGCGCGTTCACCCCGGCGCCGTTGGTCACCACGATCCCACGGTTACTCGCCGCCTGCAGGTCTACATGCTCGTAGCCGGCACCGATCACGCAGATGATCTCCAGCAACGGCAACGCGGCGATTTCCTCAGCGTATAGCCCCAGCGGCCCGCGGGTCAGCACGGCCTTGATCTGCCCTGCGTGGGCCTTGATCGCCTGGGCCCGCTCTGCGGGCGTCGGCGCCAGGATCACGTGAAAGTCGTTGCTCTCGATGATTTGCAGGTATTCGTTGATGGTTTCAACCAGGACCAGGACAGTGTTGGGCATGGGGCAGCTCTTACTGTGGGGTTCGATCCTGGGATTATGCGGGATTTTTGTGGCACTAAAACCGGGGGGCCAAAAGAATGTTTGCCTGGTTGAATGGGGGGCGTGCCGCTGACGCCGAGCCGGCTGGCAGCACAAGGTAATAGCGCCTCGGTGCCCAGGAGACGCTGACAGGGTTATTTGCTTTCTCGAGCCTTCTGTTGTGCCGCCTGGAAGATTTCCCGGTAATCATAGCTAGGAAAGAATTCCGTTTTGTAAGGACCCCAGGCGGTATTTTCCAGCGCCAGGTTTACAGCCGCCAACCGCGATGCCGGCAAGCGCAGAACGATAACGTGGCCGATACCCATGGTGATATTCCAGCTGACGATCTCTACGCCTGCTGGAGGAAATGTCTTGAAAAAATCCTGCTTTTCGAGTTGGGCCCTTAGTTCACCCAGTGGGCGTGATTGATCATGTTTCAGGAATACAGTCAGCATCAATGCATTGTCGGGAGTGGCAGCAGACTCTTTAACAGCAGCAGGTGCCTTGGCTTGTGCAACAACACTGGTTGAAATTAAAGCTGATGCAACGACTGTGGATATCAGCAACGATTTGAGTGGGTTTTTCATGGGGACGTATCTTCTTGTTAGTAGTTTATAAAGGGCGCACGTTAATGATTGGCGCGGGACAACGTCGATTGCTTTAATAATGCGGATGTAGCGAGTGGGTCGTGGTGGTTTTTATCGGCCCTTTGTAAGGTGCGTGAACGACATAGATACGTACGTTTTCGTTGGTCTCGACCATGTCGCGAGGTACTTCCCGGGAATAAGTGAATTCCTCGGTGTTGAGTGCTTCCAGGCGTCTGACGATGGACCTGTGCGGGCCTTTATCAGGCACGAGGATATGGGTTTTCCTGTCGCCTGTGACCAGGAAGTACCCACCACCGCCCTGTTCATATTTTGATCGCCCGGTGTCGGTATTAAAGAATTCATAACGGTTGCGTTCGGGATCCCACATCGAGATGCCGACCACACCCGGGTACTTGTCCTTGACGTCTACATCAGGGGCGCCTTCTATATAAACTTTTGTGGTCAGCCATTGGGGCGATGTGCCCAGTGCGTGGCTGTCAGCATGTTCGGTTGTTTGTCGTGCCTGACTCACGAGTGGATTAAGGAGTCCGGCGAAAAGTACAGCAGTGAAGAGCAATCTGCGCTTTTGCATACCAATAGACCTTGCGAAGTATGGATATTGTGGTGTTGGTGGCTTGTTGGTTTGCAATATAAGCGTGATAACTTGGCCGCTCAATGCTCGCGAAAATCCTTGTAACAAAAGCTGCGGTTAATAATGAAAACCACATTAAAAAATATTATTTCAAAGCGCTGTAAGTAGGTTTTTTCTTACAGGTTTTTATATCTGATTAAAGCTTAACTATTTTTTCTGTAACTTCGCGTCGATCAGAATCTGGTTAATAGAGTCAACCAGGCCAATGTCTGTGCTGGCAGCTGCTCAATTGCGGCTAATGGTCGCTGTCGAGGGCACTGCGCATCTGTCCCATGCGCGCGGGCAGCCTGACCATTGCTCAGCTAAGTCTTTGCTTATTCAAGAGAATCCCGGACAATCCGGGCCTTGTTATGGTCAGGGCGCTGCCTGTCAGGTTTTTCTGACTCGTCCTGGCCGTGTGAATGCGGAGATCCGACCGGATGAATGATCAGGCCAATAGCGTCGACGAACGCTATGCAACGACACCTGCAACCCTCACAAGCTGGAGCCGCCAGGACACGACCTGGATGCTTGGGCTGTTCGGTACCGCCATTGGCGCCGGTACTTTGTTCTTGCCGATCAACGCGGGCCTGGGGGGCTTCTGGCCACTGGTGATCCTGGCGCTGCTGGCCTTCCCGATGACATTCTTTGCCCACCGTGGGTTGACCCGTTTCGTGCTGTCGGGCCGTGAAGGCTCCGATATCACCGATGTGGTCGAAGAGCATTTCGGCATCAAGGCCGGTGCGCTGATCACGTTGCTGTACTTCTTCGCGATCTTCCCGATCCTGCTGATCTACAGCGTGGCCCTGACCAATACCGTCAGCAGTTTCATGGAGCATCAGCTGCACATCATGCCGCCGCCCCGGGCGATCCTGGCGTTCGTGCTGATCCTCGGCTTGCTGGCCGTGGTGCGTTGCGGCGAGCAGGTGATCGTCAAGGCCATGAGCCTGATGGTGTATCCGTTTATCGTCGCCTTGCTGTTCCTGGCCGTGTACCTGGTGCCGCACTGGAACGGTGGCATTCTCAGCACCGCCAGCGAAGTGCCGGCTCCGTCGGCATTGCTTAACACGCTGTGGCTCGCGATTCCGGTGATGGTGTTCTCGTTCAACCACTCGCCGATCATCTCGGCCTTTGCGGTGGACCAGAAGCGCCAGTACGGCGCACATGCCGAGGAGCGCAGCTCGCAGATCCTGTCCCGCGCGCACCTGTTGATGGTGGCGATGGTGCTGTTCTTCGTGTTCAGTTGCGTGCTGACCCTGTCGCCCGCGCAGTTGGCCGAGGCGAAGGCGCAGAACTTGTCGATCCTGTCGTACCTGGCCAACCA
Organism: Pseudomonas sp. FBCC-B545; assembly: GCF_059134095.1. NCBI lineage: Bacteria > Pseudomonadati > Pseudomonadota > Gammaproteobacteria > Pseudomonadales > Pseudomonadaceae > Pseudomonas > Pseudomonas sp. FBCC-B545. The sequence goes on from NZ_CP101441.1 coordinate 2,810,307, forward strand.
CTTTGACAACCCGACTATCGCCTTCGCTGCGCCATTGATTGCGTTCGTGGCGATTGCCAAGTCGTTCCTGGGCCACTACATCGGTGCCAGCGAGGGCCTCAAGGGCCTGGTGGTCAAGACCGGTCGCCGCCCGGCACCGAAGACCCTGGACCGCATGACCGCCGCCTTCATGCTGGTGGTGTGCTGGATCGTCGCCACGCTCAACCCGAGTATCCTCGGCATGATCGAGACCCTGGGTGGGCCGGTGATTGCGTCGATCCTGTTCCTGATGCCGATGTACGCGATCCGCAAGGTGCCGGCCATGGCCAAGTACCGCGGGCAGGCTTCGAATGTGTTTGTTACGGCAGTCGGCTTGATTGCCATTACGGCATTGGTCTATTCGCTGATTGCCTAAGGCCTGACACAGCCTGCAAGGACTACACAGATCCAAATGTGGGAGGGGCTTGCCCCCGATAGCGGTGTATCAGTCACCCATCAATTGACTGAGCCACTGCTATCGGGGGCAAGCCCCCTCCCACAGTTGTTTGGTGGTGGTGTTGACGCCGAAGTACAGCCTGGTTGGTGTATCCGCTGCTTGCTCAAGGCCTGACACCGCCTGCAAGGGCTAAGCAGATCCAAATGTGGGAGGGGGCTTGCCCCCGATAGCGGTGTATCAGTCGCCCATCAATTGACTGAGCCACTGCTATCGGGGGCAAGCCCCCTCCCACAGTTGTTTGGTGGTGTTGCTGATGCCGAATTACAGCCTGGTTAGTGTATTCGCTGATTGCTCAAGGCCTGACACAGCCTGCAAGGGCTAAGCAGATCCAATGTGGGAGGGGGCTTGCCCCCGATAGCGGTGTATCAGTCGCCCATCAATTGACTGAGCCACTGCTATCGGGGGCAAGCCCCCTCCCACAGTTGTTTGGTGGTGGTGTTGACGCCGAAGTACAGCCTGGTTGGTGTATCAGCTGATTGCTCAAGGTCTGACACAGCCTGCAAGGACTACACAGATCCAAATGTGGGAGGGGGCTTGCCCCCGATAGCGGTGTATCAGTCACCCATCAATTGACTGAGCCACTGCTATCGGGGGCAAGCCCCCTCCCACAGTTGTTTGGTGGTGTTGATGATGCCGAATTACAGCCTGGTTGGTGTATTCGCTGATTGCTCAAGGCCTGACACAGCCTGCAAGGACTAAGCAGATCCAATGTGGGAGGGGGCTTGCCCTCGATAGCGGTGTATCAGTCGCCCATCAATTGACTGAGCCACTGCCATCGGGAGCAAGCCCCCTCCCACAGTTGTTTGGTGGTGTTGCTGATGCCGAATTACAGCCTGGTTGGTGTATTCGCTGATTGCTCAAGGTCTGACACAGCCTGCAGGGACTACACAGATCCAAATGTGGGAGGGGGCTTGCTCCCGATAGCGGTGTATCAGTCGCCCATCAATTGACTGAGCCACTGCTATCGGGGGCAAGCCCCTTCCCACAGTTGTTTGGTGGTGTTGCTAATGCCGAATTACAGCCTGGTTGGTGTATTCGCTGATTGCTCAAGGTCTGACACAGCCTGCAGGGACTACACAGATCCAAATGTGGGAGGGGGCTTGCTCCCGATAGCGGTATATCAGTCACCCATCAATTGACTGAGCCACTGCCATCGGGAGCAAGCCCCTTCCCACAGTTGTTTGGTGGTGTTGCTGATGCCGAATTACAGCCTGGTTGGTGTATTCGCTGATTGCTCAAGGCCTGACATAGCCTGCAAGGGCTAAGCAGATCCAATGTGGGAGGGGGCTTGCCCCCGATAGCGGTGTATCAGTCGCCCATCAATTGACTGAGCCACTGCCATCGGGAGCAAGCCCCCTCCCACAGTTGTTTGGTGGTGGTGTTGACGCCGAAGTACAGCCTGGTTGGTGTATTCGCTGATTGCTCAAGGCCTGACACAGCCTGCAAGGACTACACAGATCCAAATGTGGGAGGGGGCTTGCCCCCGATAGCGGTGTATCAGTCACCCATCAATTGACTGAGCCACTGCTATCGGGAGCAAGCTCCCTCCCACAGTTGTTTGGTGGTGTTGATGATGCCGAATTACAGCCTGGTTGGTGTATTCGCTGATTACTCAAGGCCTGACATAGCCTGCAAGGGTTAAGCAGATCCAATGTGGGAGGGGGCTTGCCCCCGATAGCGGTATATCAGTCGCCCATCAATTGACTGAGCCACTGCTATCGGGAGCAAGCCCCCTCCCACAGTTGTTTGGTGGTGTTGCTGATGCCGAATTACAGCCTGGTTGGTGTATTCGCTGATTGCTCAAGGCCTGACACAGCCTGCAAGGACTACACAGATCCAAATGTGGGAGGGGCTTGCCCCCGATAGCGGTGTATCAGTCACCCATCAATTGACTGAGCCACTGCCATCGGGGGCAAGCCTCCTCCCACAGTATTACGGGCATAAAAAACGCCGCGTATCTTGCGATACGCAGCGTCTTTCACATCAACACACCGTTAAGCTTGAATCACCGGGATGTTGGCGCTTGCAGCGATCTTGCGGAACTCAGCGATCTGGTCGAAGTTCAGGTAGCGATAGACGTCGCTGGCCATGGTGTCCAGTTTCGCTGCGTAGCCCATGTACTCTTCGACGGTCGGCAGGCGACCCAGAGTGGAAGCGACTGCCGCCAACTCAGCCGAAGCCAGGTAGACGTTGGCACCATCACCCAGGCGATTCGGGAAGTTACGGGTCGAGGTCGACACCACGGTCGAATTCGGCTCTACCCGTGCCTGGTTACCCATGCACAGCGAGCAGCCCGGCATTTCCATGCGTGCGCCAGCCTTGCCGTAGATGCCGTAGTAGCCTTCTTCGGTCAGCTGATGCGCGTCCATCTTGGTCGGTGGCGACAGCCACAGGCGGGTTGGCAGCTGGCCCTTGACCTGTTCCAGCAGCTTACCGGCAGCGCGGAAGTGACCGATGTTGGTCATGCACGAACCGATGAACACTTCGTCGATCTTCTCGCCGGCAACGCTGGACAGCAGACGGGCGTCGTCCGGGTCGTTTGGCGCGCAGAGGATCGGCTCGTTGATCTCGGCCAGGTCGATCTCGATGATTTCGGCGTATTCGGCGTCGGCATCGGCTTCCATCAGTTCCGGGTTGGCAACCCAGGCTTCCATCGCCTGGGCGCGGCGTTCCAGGGTACGCGCATCACCGTAGCCTTCACCGATCATCCAGCGCAGCAGGGTGATGTTGGAGTTCAGGTACTCGGTGACGGAGTCCTTGGACAGCTTGATGGTGCAGCCGGCAGCCGAACGTTCGGCCGAGGCGTCGGACAGCTCGAAAGCCTGTTCCAGCGTCAGGTCGTTCAGGCCTTCGATTTCCAGGATGCGCCCGGAGAAGGCGTTCTTCTTGCCTTTCTTCTCTACGGTCAGCAGGCCAGCCTGGATCGCGTAGTAAGGAATGGCATGCACCAGATCACGCAAGGTGATGCCAGGCTTCATCTTGCCTTTGAAGCGCACCAGGATCGATTCCGGCATGTCCAGTGGCATCACGCCAGTGGCTGCGGCAAACGCGACCAGGCCGGAACCTGCGGGGAACGAGATGCCCATCGGGAAACGAGTGTGGGAGTCGCCACCGGTACCGACGGTGTCCGGCAGCAGCATGCGGTTCAGCCAGCTGTGGATGATGCCGTCGCCTGGACGCAGCGATACACCGCCACGGGTCATGATGAAGTCAGGCAGGGTGTGGTGGGTGGTCACGTCGATCGGCTTTGGATAGGCCGCGGTGTGGCAGAAGGACTGCATCACCAGGTCGGTCGAGAAGCCCAGGCACGCCAGGTCCTTGAGTTCATCACGGGTCATCGGACCTGTGGTGTCCTGGGAGCCCACGGTGGTCATCTTCGGCTCGCAGTAGGTGCCAGGACGAACGCCTTTGCCTTCTGGCAGGCCGCAGGCCTTGCCGACCATTTTCTGTGCCAGGGTGAAGCCCTTGCCGGTGTCGACAGGCGCTTCAGGCAGCTTGAACAGGTCGGTAGGGCCCAAGCCCAGTTCGGCACGGGCCTTGTCGGTCAGGCCACGACCGATGATCAGCGGGATACGGCCGCCGGCGCGAACTTCGTCCAACAGCACCGGGGTCTTCATTTCGAAGGTGGTCAGGACTTCATCGGTGCCGTGCTTGCAGACTTTGCCAGCATGAGGGTACAGGTCGATCACGTCGCCCATGTTCATGTTGGTCACGTCGAATTCGATCGGCAGTGCGCCCGCATCTTCCATGGTGTTGTAGAAGATCGGAGCGATCTTGCTGCCGAAGCAGAAACCGCCGGCACGCTTGTTCGGCACGTAAGGCACGTCGTCGCCGAAGAACCACAGTACCGAGTTGGTTGCCGACTTACGCGACGAACCGGTACCGACCACGTCACCGACGTAGGCGATCGGGAAGCCTTGGCCGCGCATCTCTTCGATCTGCTTCATCGGGCCGGTCTTGCCTTGCTCGTCCGGCACGATGCCTTCGCGAGCCATTTTCAGCATAGCCAGGGCGTGCAGCGGGATGTCAGGGCGGGACCAGGCGTCAGGCGCAGGGGACAGGTCGTCGGTGTTGGTCTCGCCGGTGACCTTGAACACGCGCAGGCTGATCTTGTCGGCCAGGGTAGGGCGGTTACGGAACCACTCGCCGTCAGCCCAGGACTGGATCACGCCTTTGGCATGCTCGTTGCCATTGCGGGCTTTTTCAGCCACGTCGTGGAACGCATCGAACATCAGCAGGGTGTGCTTGAGCTGGGCGGCCGCGACGGGCGCCAGGGTGGCGTCGTCCAGCAGCTCGACCAACGTCACGATGTTGTAGCCGCCTTGCATGGTGCCGAGCAGTTCAACAGCGCGTTTTTTGTCAATCAGGGGGGAAGTGGCTTCGCCCTTGGCCAGGGCAGACAGGAAGCCGGCCTTGACGTAGGCAGCTTCGTCAACGCCCGGTGGAATGCGGTTGGTGATCAGGTCAACGAGGAATTCTTCTTCGCCAGCCGGAGGATTTTTCAGCAGCTCGACCAGGCCTGCGGTTTGTTCGGCGTTAAGCGGCTGGGGAACGATACCCAGGGCGGCACGCTCTTCGATATGTTTGCGGTAGGCTTCAAGCACAGTTATTACCCTCATCAGTGGTCCCACGGGACGCTCATCCAGGCATGAACGGCACGCATGCGCTCGGGGGCTTTTTGAGCCGCAAAGCCAGCGCTGCCGTCATTCCTTTACAGAAGCTGCTTTCAAAGTTTTACGCCTGCAGAACGGAGCTGATGAGGGTTGGCGCGGGTTCTGACCTACCGGGTCGAGCCCACGCCAACACCGTTCTGAAGGAACGACTGTGCTCGTGACGCTTTGAAAACAGCTTCCAGCGGATTATTGGCGCCTTACAAGGCCGGGTGATTCTACGGCAAAAAAAATCTAAAGGTAAGTTGCCTGTCCAAGTTTGCTGGGTGATCAACCTTAGACAAAGGGCTAACATGGCGCACTGTTTCGCTGATTTGCGTGTTGTTGACCATGCCCAACCAAACCATCAAGACCCCCTGCGTCGGCCTGTGCTCCACGGTCTACGGCGATCTCGTGTGCCGCGGCTGCAAGCGCTTCCACCACGAAGTGATCCAGTGGAACGGCTATAACGAAGAGGAAAAACGCGCAGTCTGGCGCAGGCTTGAGCAACTGCTGGTGCAGGTCATGGCCGGCAAAGTGGAGGTCTTCGACCCCAAGACCCTGCGCGGGCAGTTGGAGCAACGCAAGATTCGCTTTGTGCCGCACCAATCCGAGTACTGCTGGGCCTACCAACTGATTGCGCGCGGGGCGCGGGTGATCAACAACCTGGAGGCGTATGGAATGGTGCTGTTGCCGGAGTTTCGCGATTGGCCCTTGCCGGACCTGCGCGATGCCATTGATCGGGAGTTCTTTATCTTGTCCGAGGCGCATTACCAGCGCTATATCGCGCCGGGGTTCCTGAGAGATGCGCTGTCTACCTGACAGCATGCATCCAAATGTGGGAGGGGGCTTGCTCCCGATAGCAGTGTGTCAGTCAGCCCATCCTTCACTGACCCACTGCAATCGGGAGCAAGTCCCCTCCCACATTTTGCCCTCTATTGTTCTTCAGGGCTTGGTTGCCAGTTCTTGCAGATGATCCATCAACTCCTGCGGCTTGAGCACCAGCACATCGCTTTGCACCGCATCCAGCACCACCTCCGCCGTATTGCCAATCAACGCCCCGGAAATCCCGGTGCGCGCCACGGTGCCGATGATGGTCACTGCCGCTTGCAACTGATGGGCGATGTGCGGGATCAGCACATCGGCCGGGCCTTCCTTGATATGCAGGTGCCTTTCGTCCACGTCGAACTCAGCCTGGAACGCCCGGCACTGCTCGCGATAGCGCGCCTCGATGGTTTCCTTGAGCTGGAAGGTAGGATCCGCCGCCGACAGCATTGGCGACGGGTGGGCGCTGATCACATGCAGCTGCGCCTTGGCCAGGCTGGCGATATCAAACCCGTGGTCGATGATCGAATTGTGCAGCGAGCGGTGTTCGCCGTCGGTGTTGCCCACATCGATGGCCGCCAGAATCACCCCGCCGGCCCATGGCGTGGCGGTCTTGACCAGCAGCACCGGCGTCGGGCAATAGCGCAGCAGTTTCCAGTCCGCCGGCGTCAGCAGGGCCTTTTTCAGCGGGCTGTCGGGAAAGTGTTGCTTGATCACCAGGCCGCAGCCCTCGGCTTGCTGCACATCGATGATGGTTTCATGCAGGCTGTCGTTCCACGCCTGTTCGGTGGAGACGCTGTAGCCGTCGTTCCTTAAACCTTCCTTGAGCACGCTCAACAGCGCCGAATGCTCATGGTTCTTGTCGCAGACCAGCAGGTGCAGGTGTGCGTCGGTCACCCCGGCGATCAGCTTGGCGCGCTTGAGGGCCAGGCTTTCCGAATGCTCGGGCTCGATGACCACCAGAATGCTGCGGATGGCTTGCATGATCAGGATCTCCAGGAAGGGGCATGCAACAACTATAGTTGCTGCCCGCCAGACGTCATGTTGATACACATCAAGGCCGGTGGCTGGTGGTCTTCGACGGGGTCGGTATAATCGGCGGCCTTTTGTGATCCTTTGCCCGTGAGCCCGATGAACCTGCCCGAAATCCATGAATTCCTCGGCTGCCGCACCCCTGACGCCTGGGTGCAGGCTGCCCTGGCCGATCAGGACACCCTGCTGATCGACCACAAGAACTGCGAATTCAAAGCGGCCAGCACCGCCCTGAGCCTAATGGCCAAGTATCACGCCCACGTTGACCTGATCAACATGATGTCGCGCCTGGCCCGCGAAGAGCTGGTGCACCATGAGCAAGTCATGCGCCTGATGAAAAAGCGCAAGGTCGAGCTGCGCCAACTGCACGCCGGCCGTTATGCCTCGGGCTTGCGCAAGGTGGTGCGCAGCCATGAGCCGGTCAAGCTGGTGGATACCCTGGTGGTCGGCGCTTTTATCGAAGCACGCAGTTGCGAGCGTTTCGAAGCGTTGGTGCCGCACCTGGACGAAGAACTCGGCAAGTTCTACTTCGGCCTGTTGAAAAGCGAGGCGCGGCACTTCCAGGGGTACTTGAAGCTGGCGTACCAGTATGGCGATGCCAAGGACATCGCCCAGGTGATCGAGCGGGTGAGGGCGGCCGAGCAGGAACTGATCGAATCACCCGACATCGAGTTCCGCTTTCACAGTGGCGTGCCAGCCTGAGGCCACGGCCACACCGAGCAAGGCGGTGATGCCGGCCAGCAGCAGGATCACCGTTCGCATGCCCAGGGGCGCTGCCAGCACGGCAATCATCAGGCCCGCCAATGGCTGGGCCAGGTTGTTGAGCAAGGTGATCACACCCACCGTCTTGCCGAAATCCTGTACTGGAATGACCCGTTGGCGGGTGCTGCGCAGGTATACGTTGAACATCTTGTCGAAGCCGGTCACCAGCAGGAAGCCCACGGCGTAGGTCCACACGCCGGGGCTGATCGCAGTGATCAGCGCGCCGACGGCAATCATCGAATACGACAGCCCGCCCATCACCTTCAGCGGCAACGCTGAGCGCGCCAGATAAAACAGAATCACGATGGTGACCAGCGCCCCGGCGGCTTGCAGCAGGGCGTAGGCATCTTTGTCGGCGGCGTAATGGCCGGTGACCATCGCGACCGAAGTGGCCAGCGTCACCCCGACAATCAGATTCACGCCGACCGCCAGGGTGATGATGCGTTTCAACTCCACCCGGCTGCGGATGTGGCCGAACGCGGTGCGCAGGGGTTGCAGCCAGATACCCGGGTGCTGCTCATGGATCTGCAGGTTCGCCGTGGTGTTGCGCTGCCAGGTCAGCATTGCCAGGTCTGCCAGCACGAACAGTGCGGCGACACCGAGCACTACCCAGGGCCACGCCCAGACTTCCAGCATCAGCGCTGCCAGCAACGGCCCGAGCACCAGGCCGCTTTGATCGGCGATCTGTGAGTAGGACAAGGTCTTGGCGTAGGTGTAATGCTGGAAGATATGCGGCATCACCACTTCCCGCGCCATGATGCCCTGGGTGGTCAATACTCCGCACAACGCGGACAGGATCACCAGCCAATAGATACCCTCGAACAGCCCGTAAAGCGCCACCGCCGCCACACAGGCCAATGCCCGGTACACCTGGCTGATGTGCAGGATGCGCACCGGTGAAAACCTGTCGCAGAGCGCTCCGCACACCGGAAACGCCAGGTAGCGCGGCAGCGACTCGACAAAGAATGCCAGGCCCGCCCATGACACGCTATTGGTGGTCTGGAACACGATCAGCGGCACGATGAACAGCAGGATCTGGTCGGCCAGCCGAGACAGGAACAGCGAAACGAAGAACGCCAGGTAATCCTTGCGCATGGAACTCCCTGTGAATGGCGTAAAAGATTGCAGGTTATTTGTTAAAAACTCTTAAAAGCATGAAGCTTCGTCGGTGCGTACTGGCCAGCGGCTTCTGTTGGCCAGCTTGCCACCTATAATGCCCACACTTCAATCCGCCTATCCACACTGAGAACTTATGGAAAACCTGGGTCTGGGCAAGGTCCTGCTCGTTGAGGACGATGAGAAGCTGGCAGGGCTGATCGCACATTTTCTATCGCAACATGGTTTTGAGGTACGGGTGGTCCACCGGGGCGATAAAGCCTTGGCGGCGTTCATTGAGTTCAAGCCGAAGATTGTCGTGCTCGACTTGATGCTGCCGGGCCAGAGCGGGTTGCATGTATGCCGCGAGATTCGCAATGTGTCGGATACGCCCATCGTGATCCTCACCGCCAAGGAAGATGACCTGGACCATATCCTCGGCCTTGAGTCCGGCGCTGACGATTACGTGATCAAGCCGATCAAGCCACCGGTACTGCTGGCTCGCCTGCGCGCCTTGCAACGCCGTCAAGTGCCCGAACCCACGGTGCGCGGTGCCCTGGAGTTCGGCCGCTTGTCGATCGATCGCAGTTGCCGGGTGGTCAGCCTGGGTGGCGAGAACATTGACCTCACCACCATGGAGTTCGAGCTGCTGTGGTTGCTGGCCAGCAGCTCGGGCAAGATTCTTTCGCGCGATGACATCCTCAATCGCATGCGCGGCATTGCCTTCGACGGCCTCAATCGCAGCGTCGACGTCTATATCAGCAAATTGCGCGGCAAGCTCAACGACAACCCCCGCGAGCCGGTGTGCATCAAGACCATCTGGGGCAAGGGTTACCTGTTCAATCCGTTCGCGTGGGAGGCCTAGATGCTGAGATTGTATCTGCGCCTCTACGTCATCCTCGCGCTCGGCCTGGCCGGGTCGATCTGGCTGGTCAACTACGGCCTGGACGCGTACATGCCAGAGTCCAACGAGACCTATAACCGTGAAGCCCTGCGCGGCCCGGCCTGGGCTTTGGTGGAGCAACTGCGGCCGGTGCGGGGTGAAGCGCGCCAGGCACGCCTGGATGAGCTGCAACCGCATTATGGCTTGCGCCTGCAACTGGTGCCGCGCGACGCACAGCACCTGAGCGAGCGCGAACAGAAGCTCCTGGCCAATGACCAAGTGGTGGTGCGCGAGGACTTCATGAAGTTCCTGGCACCTATCGACGACGGCCCGCAATTGCTTGAGATCCAACTGCCGGAAGAGCCCAAATGGCTGTACTTGTGGGCCTATGGCTTTCTGGGCGTGAGCCTGGCCGTTGTCCTGTATTTCTGGGTGCGCCCGCACTGGCGCGACCTGGAGCACATCCGCCTGGCCGCGCAACGCTTTGGTGACAACGACCTCGGTTCGCGCATCCTGCTGCCGCGTCGTTCCACCGTGCGCGAACTGGCGGGGCACTTCAACCAGATGGCCGAGCGCATCGAAAGCCTGATCGCCAACCAGCGCGAACTGACTAATGCCGTGTCCCATGAATTGCGCACACCCATTGCGCGTTTGTCGTTCGAGCTCGATCAGCTCAGGCAACAAAGTGATCCACGCCAGAGCCGTGAGCTGATCAGCGATATGTATTCCGACCTGGGCGAGCTGGAGGAAATGGTCTCCGAGCTGTTGACCTATGCCAGCCTGGAGCGCGGCGCCACCCAGGTGACCCGCGAGAATATCGAGGCCCACAGCTGGCTCGACAGCGTCATCGGCAGCGTGGCCCTGGAGGCCGAGGCGGAAGGGGTGCAGTTGTCACTGCGCACCTGTGAGGTCGACTTTATCCGGATCGAGCCACGCTTTATGGCGCGCGCAGTGATCAACCTGTTGCGCAACGCCATTCGTTATGCCGACCGCCGTGTGGAAGTGTCGCTGGTCAAGTTCGGCAGCGGTTACGAAGTGCGGGTCAATGACGACGGCCCAGGCGTACCGCTGGAGGGCCGCACCAAGATCTTCGAACCCTTCCTGCGCCTCGACACCAGCCGCGACCGCCGCACCGGCGGCTTTGGCCTGGGGCTGGCGCTGGTCAAGCGCGTAAGCCAATGGCATGGCGGGCAGGTGCAAGTGCTGGACTCGGAGTGGGGCGGGGCGTCATTCCGGATGACCTGGGCGTATGCCGAGTAACACCTTTTGAATACTGCGCGGCTCAAATGTGGGAGGGAGCAAGCCCCCTCCCACATTTTGATTGGGTTACCAACTTGAATCAGAAGGTGTATTCCACCATCCCCATCACCGACGTCTGCAAGCGCCGCTCTACAATCGGGCTCTTGCCCGCTTTATCCGCCAGGTACTGCACATCCAGCAAGGTGGAGAACTGAGTGTGCTCGTTGATCGGTAAGCTCCACACCAGGTTCATACCATTGCTGATATTGCCGCCTGTGGCCTTATATTCCTTGAAGCGGCTGCGGGCGGCCTGGCCAGTGGTCACGCCGTACCAGGTCTGCAGGTAGTCGCGGTCGCCGAAATGGCTATTGAGGCTGGCATCGACGGAACCGAAGCGGCCTTCATACAGGTTGGTGCCCAGGCTCAGCTCCAGGTGGGTGTAGGCCTTGCCGGTATCTTTGTGGTCATCTTCCTTGAGCGCGTGTTCCAGGCTGGCGCCGATGATCACGCCACCGAGGTTATAGGCCGCGCTCACTCCCAGTTGCGGGCGTGATTTGATCTCGCCCATGCCTTTGAGGCGTTTGGAGCCGGCGTGCATGCTTTGGTTTTTATCTTTACGAGAATCGCTTGCGCCGACGTAGGCGCTGAGGCTCAAGGCATTGCCTTCATAGCCCCAGCCCAGCCCCGTGTCGGTGTCGAGGAAGATGCCCCAGGGGCTGATGATTTTGCCGCCCAGCACGGGGGCTGTCATGCGTTCGTCACTACCGCTGTAGCGCGGCGCATTGGCTACGCCGGCCTTGAGGCTGTATTGCCAGTCTTCGGCCAGGGCCGTGCCGGCAGTGGCCAGCAGGCACAAGGAGGTGAATGACAGGCACAGGTTCTTTGGGTACATCAGGGGATGCTCCTGGTTAGAAATTCAGGGGGGTGTTGGGGGAATGCGTACGTTTGAAGGAGTAGCCCGAGGCACTCAGGCCATTGATCTGGCGGCTGACGGTGTCTCCCAGGCCGTAGCCGCTGCCGGCCAACACCGCATGGGCGTTGTCCACGGGCAGCAGGATGTAGTCGGTCAGCGGCTCGTCATGCAATTGGCCGCGAATCACCAGGAACCCCTCTTCCAGGCGCACGCTGATGCCGCTCAATGGCGCGTCGGGTTCATGGGTGTTAAGCACTTGGTAGGTGCCGATAGTGTCGGCCCAGGCCGTGGGCAAGGGCGGTGCCTCGATGCGCTCGCCAATGGCGATGCGCTGGCCGTGACTGCGTGCAGTGAGTATCTGCCGGCCTTGTACTTTCACTACATCAAGCTGGATGCGGCCCAGGTCGCCCAGGTCCTTGAGCCAGAAACCGAGGACCTTTTTCTGCGCGCGCAACCAGCCTTGGTCATCGCGCAATAACTCGAAGTCATAGCCGGCCAGTTCACCGGCCAGGCGTTCATGGTCATCCTTAATGCGGAACACGCCCCAGGCGGTCGCGTAGAATCCGGCCAGGCGCTTGCGATCAATGGCTGCCGGTACATGACGCAGCTTGAGGCCGTGGCTGGGGGCCTGGCAGTCGTCGGCGCAGACGGGTTTGCCGGTCTGGGCCTCAAGCATCAGGCGCAGGCTGTCGGTGGACAGCGACACCACCATCTCTTCGGCATTGCTGTCGTTGGCCATGATGATCACGGCCAGTTGCTGGTCCGGCAGCAGGGTCAATTGCGCGGCGAAATCGTCACCGCCACCGCTGTGCTGATAGGTGCGCACGCCTGGACCAATCGGCTCGTCACCGCAGGGCGCCAGGAACCAGCCCAGGCCCATCTGGCAGTCGAAGTCCAGGGCGTTGCCGGTGTTTTGCTGGGTGAACATCGCGTCAATCGATGTGCTGTCCAGCACCTGGTTGCCTTTGTAGCGGCCTTTGGCGAACAGCATCTGCACATAGTGGCTGAGGTCCTTGGGGCTGGCCCACAGGCCGCCGGCGGCGAGGTCGCGCACCTGCGCGTCGGTGCTCGCGTTGCCGTCCTCATAGCCCAGGGCGCGAAAGCTCAAGTGCGCGCCGGTGCCGAGGAAACTGGACTGATTCATCTGCAAGGGTTTGAACAGGCTGCTTTGCAATTGCGCTTCGAAACTTTTGCCGCTGCTGCGTTCGATGGCGGCGCCCACCAGTGAATAACCGAGGTTGGAATAAGCCACCTGGGAACCTGGCAGGCTGCTCAGCCACACGCCCGATACGCGCATCGGCATCTGCCCCATGGCGTAGGTGCTGTGCAGGTCGCGCAAGTGTTCGCTGGGTAAACCGGATTGATGGCTGAGCAAACGCCGCAAAGTGATCGCACGATCAGCCTCGGCCTGGTCGCTATGAAAACGTGAGCGTACGTAGAATTCGCGCAGGGTTTGCTGGATCGGCGCATCCAGTGCCAGGCGTTGTTGCTCTACCAGTTGCAACGCCGCGGCGGCGGTGATCAGTTTGGAGATGCCGCCGGCACGAAACGCCGTATTGGCAGTGACCGGTACCCCTTGGGCCTTATCGGCCAAGCCAAAGCCACGGGCCCAGATCAGTTCCTGGCCGTTGACCAGGGCAATCGACAAGCCCGCTACATTTTCCCTCGCCATGTCCTTGGGAATGCGGGCTTGCAGGTAACGGATGATCGCGCCGTAATCGCCTTTTTGAATCGCCGGCGGGGCAGGCGGCTGCGAGTGGCAACCGATACTGCCCAACAGGCAACCCAACAGCGGAATACCGCGCAATCTGCGAAACATGGAAGAGCACCCGATTGGTATTTGGATGCTCGAATGCTAGGGCTGCGGGGGCCAACAATCTTTGAGTGCTTTGTCGAGAAACTGTCAAAGACTGTTAACGGCTACCGCTCCACACTACTTAAGTACGGCGCAACACTGTGGGAGGGGGCAAGCCCCCTCCCACCTTTCAAGCCTCTGTTAACCCACAAGTCCCAAACGCTCATGCCAATCGGCAATCGATTCCTCAGGGTATTCATCGAACCGCAAGTCACCCTTGCGCACACTGACCTCCACCCACGGCGCCTTGGAGCCCAGCATCAGGTGCGTGTGTTCCGGCGGCACCGGCAGCGGCGTGTCGATGGCCGAGGCAAACGGGTGGGTCAGCTCCGGCCACTGCGGGCTGAACAGCCACAGGCCGCTGCCGCACCGGGAGCAGAAATGCCGCTCGGCGCTGCTCGCATGGGCACGGCTGGCGCCCTCGGGCTTGAGCTCGGCGTGGTAGATGGAAATCTGCTTGCGCCCGCGTACCTTCAAGCTCTTGGCATCACCACCAAGGTTGATCGCATAACCGCCGCCGCCCTGGGTCTTGCGGCAGATCGAGCAGTAGCAGCGCTGGTAAGGGTAGGGGTGGGCGCTGGTCAGGCTGAATGTCACAGCGCCACAATGGCAGGATCCTTCGAGTTGCATGGGGCATCTCCTCTGGCAAGGTGACGTTCAAGCTTAGGCGTTTTCCGGCATCAAGGTAGCGATCAGTGCGCGAATGGTCCCCGGCAGCGCCTCCAATTCGCGCACCAGGATGCTGCGCTCGCGAATCGCCCAGGGCTCGTCCAGCTTCACGGTCACCAACTGCATGGTGCGGCTGTGGCGCAGGGCAGCGGACTCGGGAATGATGCCAATGCCCACCCCGGCCTCGACCATCCGGCAGATCGCTTCGAAGCTCGAGACCTGGATGCGCAGCGACAACTGCTTGCCCAGGCGCTCAACGTGTTCACGCAAAAAGCTCAACAGCGTGCTGCCTTCATGCAGGCCGATATGCTGGTACGCCAGGGTCTGCTCCAGGGTGACCGACGGCTGGTCTGCCAGGGGATGCCCGACCGGCACCATCAGCACCAGTTCATCGGTGCTGAAATGCAGCACTTGCAAACCCGATGCTTCTACGGGACCGGCAATGATACCCATGTCACTGGTGCCATCGAGCACGCCGCGCACGATATCCCGGGACAGGCGCTCCTGCAGGTCAACGGTCACCCCCGGCCGCTGGGACAAAAAGCCCGCCAGCACTTCCGGCAAGAACTCGGTGACCGCCGTGGTGTTGGCGAAGATGCGGATATGCCCGGCCGAGTCCACGCCGTATTGGGTGAACTCGCTTTTCAGGTAATCCACCTGGCGCATGATCAACCGCGCATGGTGCAGCAGGCGCTCGCCTGCCGGTGTGATCTCCACCCCACGGCTGTCGCGGTACAACAGGCGGGTGTCGAGCTGGCCTTCCAGGGCCTTGATTCGCGCACTGGCGGCGGCCGGCGAGAGGAACGCCCGCTTGGCGCCCTGGGTCAGGCTGGGGGATTCGGCGATATGGATAAACAGGCGCAGGTCGGCGAGATCAAAATGCATAAAAAACTCCCGATAGCAGTGGGTCAGTACCCAATGTGCTAGCTGATACACCGCCATCGGGAGCCAGCCCCCTCCCACATTGGAGATGCGGCGTTTTTTTGTAAGTTGGCGTTCAGCATAACCGAACGCTGGTTTATTGAAATGCAAATTCTCAGAACGGCCAGGCCCTTGCATGATCGGCAGCAGACACCCACTGCCTGAGGATCTGCACCCGATGAGTGCCACTGATTGGATCGGCCGAAGTGAAACCGCCCACGACCACCTGAGCCATAACCTGCTCAAGCGTATCGCCGCTACGTTCGGAGAAACTGTGCCCGCCGAGGGCGAAGCCGTTGCGCCACTGTGGCAATGGTGCTTTTTCCAGGACGCGCTGCCGGAATCGGCCTTGGGTAGCGACGGTCACCCGGCCCGCGGCGGCTTCCTGCCGCCGGCCGATAATCGCAATCGCATGTGGGCCGGTGGGCGTATCGAATTCCTGCAGCCACTGCGTGCCGGCGAGGCGGCCACCCGTGTGTCGACCATCACCCAGGTCGAAGAAAAGGCCGGGCGCACCGGCTCGTTGCTGTTTGTCACTGTGCGCCATGACTACTCCCAGGACGGCCACCTGGCGATCCGCGAGGAACAGGACATCGTTTACCGCGAACCGACACCGCCCAAGCCCGGCAGCGGCGATGCCCCGGCCCAGGGCGAATGGACGGAGACGGTCGAGCCGACGCCAACTTTGTTGTTCCGTTACAGCGCCGTGACCTTCAACGGCCACCGCATCCACTACGACTACCCCTATGTCACCGGTACCGAAGGTTATGCCGGCCTGGTGGTGCATGGCCCGCTGATCGCCACCTTGAACCTGCGGGCGTTCTGCCGGGCGCATCCCGACGCGACGCTGCGTCGTTTCAGCTATCGCGGCATACGCCCGTTGATCGCGCCGCAGCCATTTGAGGTGGGCGGGCGCCTCACCGCAACCGGGGTCGCAGAACTCTGGGCCGGCAATGCCGAAGGCCTGGCGCAGACCGCCCAGGTGCATTTCGAATAATCCAAGAACAATAGGCGGAGAGCCGTTAATGAACCCCAATGACAACGAAGAACTCACTGCCATCCGCGAAGGCGTGCGTGCCTTGTGCGCGCAGTTCGATGCCGCCTATTGGCGCAGCATCGATGAACAAAAGGGCTTCCCCGAAGCCTTCGTCAAGGCGCTGACCGACGCCGGTTGGCTGTCGGCGATGATTCCCGAGGCGTACGGCGGCTCCGGCCTGGGGCTGGCCGAAGCCTCGGTGATCCTCGAGGAAGTCAACCGCTGCGGCGGCAACTCCGGCACCGTGCACGGCCAGATGTACAACATGTTCACGCTGTTGCGTCACGGCAGTGAGGCGCAGAAACGCTTCTACCTGCCCAAGCTGGCCAGCGGTGAGCTGCGCCTGCAATCGATGGGCGTCACCGAGCCGACCACCGGCACCGACACCACCAAGATCAAGACCACCGCGATCAAGCGTGGCGACAAGTACGTGATCAACGGTCAGAAAGTCTGGATCTCGCGGGTGCAGCATTCCGACCTGATGATCCTGCTGGCGCGCACCACGCCCTTGGCCGAGGTGAAGAAAAAGTCCGAAGGCATGTCGATCTTCCTGGTTGACCTGCGTGACGCCATCGGTAACGGCCTGACCGTGCAACCCATCGCCAATATGGTCAACCACGAGACCAACGAGCTGTTCTTCGACAACCTCGAGTTGCCCGCTGACAGTCTGATTGGCGAGGAGGGCAAGGGCTTCAAGTACATTCTCGATGGCCTGAATGCCGAGCGCACCCTGATCGCCGCCGAATGCATCGGTGATGGTCGCTGGTTTATTGAAAAGGCCAGCGCCTACGCGCGCGACCGCGTGGTGTTTGGCCGGCCCATCGGGCAGAACCAGGGCGTGCAATTCCCGATTGCCGAGGCCCATATCGAGATCGAAGCGGCCGACCTGATGCGCTGGCGCGCCTGTGAGGAATACGACAGCGGCAAGCACGCCGGGGCCAGCGCCAACATGGCCAAGTACCTGGCGGCCAAGGCGTCCTGGGAAGCGGCCAACGCCTGTCTGCAAACCCACGGCGGTTTTGGCTTTGCCTGCGAATACGACGTGGAGCGCAAATTCCGCGAGACCCGCCTGTACCAGGTGGCGCCGATCTCCACCAACCTGATCCTGTCCTACGTGGCCGAGCATTTGCTCGAACTGCCACGTAGCTTCTGAGGGCCTGAGCATGCGTGATACCCAGGCCCTGTGCCGTTTCCTCGCCGATCTGACGTACCAACAGGTGCCCGAGCCGGTACTGGCGCGCATCGAAGAGCTGTATCTGGATTGGCTCGCTTCGGCGTTGGCCAGCCGGGGCGCACACCCGATTCCACTGTTCGAACGCTATGCGCAGAAGATGGGCCCGAGCAGCGGCCCGGCCCAGGTGATCGTCAACGGCACCGGCACCAGCGCGTATTTTGCCGCGTTGGTCAACGCGGCCTCATCCCATCTGGTGGAGCAGGATGACCTGCACAACAGCTCGGTGCTGCACCCGGCCACGGTGGTGTTTCCTGCCGCTTTGGCCGCCGCCCAGGACCTCAACAAGTCAGGCCGCGAGTTGTTGTTGGCCTCGGTGGCCGGTTATGAGGCTGGGATTCGCATCGGTGAATTCATGGGTCGCTCCCACTATCGCATCTTCCACACCACGGCCACGGTCGGCACACTGGCGGCGGCGGTCGCGGTGGGCAAGTTGCTCGATTTCAACCAGGAACAGTTCATCAATCTGCTCGGCAGCGCCGGCACCCAGGCGGCCGGGCTGTGGGAGTTCTTGCGCGATGCCGCCGACTCCAAGCAACTGCATACGGCCAAGGCGGCGGCGGACGGCTTGCTGGCGGCCTATCTCACCGCCGATGGCTTGACCGGCGCACGCAATATCCTGGAAGGCGACCAGGGGCTGGCGGCGGGCATGTCTACTGATGCCGAGCCAGGCAAATTATCCGCCGGCCTGGGCAGCCGTTGGGCGCTTGTGGAAACCTCGTTCAAATTCTACGCTTCCTGTCGCCACACCCATCCAGCCGCCGATGCGCTGCTGGCGGTGATGCAGCGCGAAGGTTTGAGCGCGGTACAGATTGCTCGGGTACAGACCCGCGTGCATCAAGGCGCCATCGATGTGCTCGGTCGAGTGACGGTGCCGACCACGGTGCACCAGGCCAAATTCTCCATGGGCACCGTGCTCGGCCTGATCGCCGTGCATGGCAAGGCTGGGCTGCCTGAATTCCATGAACTGGCGTTGAGCGATCCTGCTGTCGCGGCCTTTCGCGACAAGGTCAGCATGACTCTCGACCCCGAGGTCGATGCTGCCTACCCGCAGCGCTGGCTGGGCCGCGTCACCGTCACCACCACCGATGGCCGCACGTTGCACGGCGCCATCGACGAGCCCAAGGGCGACCCGGGCAACACCCTGAGTCGCGCCGAACTGGCGGATAAGTTCCAGCGCCTGACCCACTTCAGCGCTGCCCGCACACCGGCCCAGGCCACCGACCTGATCGAGCAGGTGTGGAACCTGCGTCACACCGCGTCCATGGCCCATTGGCTTTGAGGGATTTGTCATGAGTAATCAACGACCGCTGGACGGCATTACCGTCGTCAGCCTGGAACACGCGATTGCCGCGCCATTCTGCACCCGCCAACTGGCCGATCTCGGCGCCCGGGTGATCAAGGTCGAGCGCCCCGGTGCCGGTGACTTTGCCCGGGGCTATGACGAGCGCGTGCGCGGCCTGGCGTCGCATTTCGTTTGGACCAACCGTTCCAAGGAAAGCCTGACCCTGGACCTCAAGCAGGACGAGGCGGGCGCCATTCTCGAGGCGCTGCTCGCCGATGCCGATGTGCTGGTGCAGAACCTGGCCCCGGGTGCGGCGGCGCGCATGGGCTTGTCGTTCGAGGCGCTGCATGAGCGTTTCCCGCGGCTGATCGTCTGTGATATTTCCGGCTACGGCGAAGGCGGGCCCTACGAGAAAAAGAAAGCCTACGACCTGCTGATCCAGAGTGAAGGCGGCTTTCTCTCGGTGACCGGTGGCCCGGGTGACGAGCAAATGGCCAAGGCCGGTTGCTCCATCGCCGATATCTCCGCTGGCATGTACGCCTACAGCGGCATCCTTTCGGCGCTGCTGCTGCGTGGCAAGACCGGCAAGGGCAGCCGCATCGACGTGAGCATGCTCGAAAGCCTGGTGGAGTGGATGGGTTACCCGATGTACTACGCCTTCGACGGCGCGCCACCGCCACCGCGTGCCGGCGCGGCGCATTCGACAATTTACCCGTATGGGCCGTTTCCCACCGGTGACGGCGGTACGGTGATGCTCGGGTTGCAGAACGAGCGTGAGTGGGCGGCGTTCTGCGACAAGGTATTGCTCACCCCAGCGCTGGCGACGGACGAACGTTTCAGCGCCAATTTCAAGCGTTCGGCCAATCGCGACGCGCTGCGCCAGATCATTGTCGCAAGCTTTGCCCAGTTGGACGCCGAGGCGGTGATCCAGCGCCTGGAGGACGCGCAGATCGCCAGCGCCCGGGTCAACGATATGCAAGGCGTGTGGGACCACCCGCAACTCAAGGCCCGTGACAGCTGGCGCGAAGTCGATAGCCCGGCCGGGCCGTTGCCGTCGCTGATACCACCGGCACGCAATGCCGCGTTTACCCCGCGCATGGATGGCGTGCCGGCCTTGGGACAACACAGCCAGGGTATCCTCGACCAGCTGGGTTATTGCGCCGACACCATTGACAGCCTGCGTGCACGCGGCGTTATCTAACCAGGAATTTCAGCGATGCCAAAGCCCTTAGTACGTTCAGCGTTATTTGTGCCGGGCAGCCGCCCGGAGCGGTTTGCCAAAGCCCTGGCCAGTGGCGCCGACGCGGTAATCGTGGATTTTGAAGACGCAGTGGAAGAACCGCTCAAGCGCCAGGCCCGGGACAACCTGGGGGAGTTCTTGCACGCCCATCCCAGGGCCCAGGTGTGGGTGCGTATCAATGCGCCGGAGCACGCCGAGCATTTTGAGGATGTGGCGTTCTGCAAGGCCCATGCAAATGTCGCGGGTGTGCTGCTACCCAAGGTTGAGAGCGCAGCCCAGGTCGCCGTAGTAGCTGCCACCGGCAAACCCATCTGGCCGATCATCGAAAGCGCTCGCGGCTTGTTGGCGGTGGCCGACATTGCCCACGCTCCGCTGGTGGAGCGGCTGTCGTTCGGTGGCTTGGACCTGGCCCTGGACCTCAACCTGAGCAGCCATTCCCGCGCCGCTGAGTTTGCCCTTGACCAGGCGCGCCTGGCGCTGATCGTGCATTCGCGCGCCGCCGGGCTGGTCGCACCGCTGGACGGCGTACACCCCGCCATCGACGACCCCGAGGGCCTGCGCTGCTCGATCCGGCATGCTTATGAAATGGGCTTTGCCGGGGCGCTGTGTATCCATCCCAAGCAGGTTCCGGTGATTCACCAGGCGCTGGCGCCCAGCGCCGAAGACCTGGCCTGGGCCAAGCGCGTGGTGGAGGCCGGAGCCCATGGGGCAGGGGCGTATCAGATTGATGGGCAGATGGTGGATGCGCCGGTGCTGTTACGGGCACAAAGACTGCTGGCTGCCCAACTTTGACTGGATAACCCGGAGCAAGCCCCCACAGGGTTCTCCATTGTTCTTGAGATTGGTGTTCGGCCAGGCCGAACGCAGGTATCTAGATTTCGAAATTCTCAACACGCGTCACATCAGGCACCTTGCCTTACAACACAACAATAAGAAGGTGATTTCCCATGCTCAAGTTTTCTCGGGCGCTGCTGTGCGCCGCCACCTTGTTTGCCGCAGGCCTGGCCCAGGCGGCCGACCCGATTGTGATCAAGTTTGCCCACGTGGTCGCCGAAAACACCCCCAAGGGCCAGGGCGCGTTGCTGTTCAAGAAACTCGCCGAAGAACGCCTGCCCGGCAAGGTCAAGGTCGAGGTGTACCCGAACTCGTCGCTGTTCGGCGATGGCAAGGAAATGGAAGCGCTGTTGCTGGGCGATGTGCAGATGCTGGCGCCGTCCCTGGCCAAGTTCGAGCAGTACACCAAGCAAGTGCAGATCTACGACCTGCCGTTCCTGTTCAACGACTTGGCCGCCGTCGACCGTTTCCAGGCCGCCGAGGGCAAGCAACTGCTGACCTCGATGCAGGACAAGAACATCCTCGGCCTGGCCTATTGGCACAACGGCCTCAAGCAGCTCTCCGCCAACAAGGCCCTGCATGAACCCAAGGACGCCCGTGGCCTGAAGTTCCGCGTGCAAGCCTCCAGCGTGCTCGAAGAACAGTTCAAGGCGATCCGTGCCAACCCGCGCAAGATGAGCTTCGCCGAGGTCTATCAAGGGCTGCAGACCGGCACCGTGAATGGTACCGAGAACACCTGGTCGAACTATGAAAGCCAGAAGGTCAACGAGGTGCAGAAGTACTTCACCGAATCCAACCATGGCTTGATCGACTACATGGTGATCACCAACGCCAAGTTCTGGAATGGCCTGCCACCGGATACCCGCAGTACCCTTGAGCAGATCATGGCCGAGGTCACCGTCGAGGTGAACAAACAGGCCGAAGCGCTGAACCAGTCGGCCAAGCAGAAGATCATCGACGCCAAGACCAGCGAAATCATCGAACTGACTCCTGAGCAACGCACGCTCTGGCGCGAAGCCATGCGCCCGGTGTGGCAGAAGTTCGAAGGTGCGATCGGGGCTGACCTGATCAAGGCGGCGGACGCCTCCAACCAGTAATCCCCCAGGGTGTACTGAGATCCAATGTGAGAGGGGGCTTGCTCCCGATAGCGGTGGATCAGAGACAGATCTGCAAGCTGACACACTGCTATCGGGAGCAAGCCCCCTCCCACATTTCGGGCAAGTTCCACCCTGGTATTTCATTTGCCTCGCGAGGTTTTGCCATGCAAACGCTAAGGCGCGTCTGGGAGCACTTGGAGGAAGGCTTTATTGCCTTCCTGCTCGCCGCCATGACTCTGGTGACATTCGTCTACGTCATGCTCAACAACATCTACACCCTGTTCTTCGCCCTGGCGGATAAATGGGCGTGGAGCAGCAATTTCTTCACCGTCCTGGGCGACGGCACCATGACCTGGGCCCAGGACATGACCTGGAGCGTGGCGCTGACCAAGGCCATGTTCGGCTGGCTGATTTTCTTCGGTATTTCCTACGGTGTACGCACCGCCGGCCACCTCGGCGTGGACGCGTTGGTCAGACTGACCAAGCGCCCGGTGCAACGCCTGCTCGGCATGCTCGCTTGCTTGTGCTGCCTGGCCTATGCCGGGTTGTTCATGGTGGCCAGCTACAAGTGGGTGAGTGCAGTGATGACCGCACATATCGGCGCCGAAGACCTCGACCAGTTCGGCGTCGATGTGGGCGACATCGTGGTGATCGTGCCCATCGGCTTTGCCTTGGTATTCATCCGCTACCTGGAAATTTTCTACCGCATCTTTACCCACCGCCAAGTGGGGTTGGGGCTGGCCGACGAGGCCGGTGAGGCCAGCAAGTTGGCCGGCAGCCATGAGGAGCGTCACTGATGGCCGTGCTCTGTCTGTTTCTGCTGTTGTTTGTGTTCATGTTCCTCGGCGTGCCGATTGCGATTTCCCTGGGGCTGTCCGGTGCGGTGTCGATCCTGATGTTCAGCCAGGACTCGGTGAGTTCCCTGGCGATCAAGCTGTTTGAAACCTCCGACGCCTACACCTTCCTGGCGATTCCGTTCTTCCTGCTGTCCGGCGCGTTCATGACCACCGGCGGCGTAGCCCAGCGGCTGATCGACTTTGCCAATGCCTGTGTGGGCCACATTCGTGGCGGCCTGGCGATTGCGGCGGTGCTGGCCTGCATGTTGTTTGCGGCGCTGTCCGGCTCGTCACCAGCCACGGTGGCGGCGGTGGGCTCGATTGCCGTGGCAGGCATGGTGCGTTCCGGTTATCCGAAGGAGTTTGGTGCGGGGATCATCTGCAACGCCGGGACCTTGGGTATCCTGATTCCGCCGTCGATCGTGATGGTGGTGTATTCGGCGGCGACCGAAACCTCGGTGGGCAAGCTGTTCATGGCCGGGGTGATCCCCGGACTGTTGCTGGGCCTGATGCTGATGATCGCGATCTATATCGTCGCACGCATCAAGAAATTACCGGCGCAACCACGGGCGACGTTCCGCGAGTGGCTCAGTTGCGCACGCCGGGCTTTCTGGGGCCTGTTGTTGTTGGTGATCATCCTCGGCGGCATCTACAGCGGCATGTTCACCCCCACCGAAGCGGCGGCGGTGGCGGCGGTGTATTCGGCGTTTGTCGCGCTGTTCATCTACAAGGACATGAAGCTGCGCGATTGCCCCAAGGTGCTGCTGGAATCCGGGCGGCTGTCGATCATGCTGATGTTCATCATTGCCAACGCCATGCTGTTTGCCCATGTGCTGACCACTGAGCAGATCCCCCAGGAAATCACTGCGTGGGTAATCTCCGAAGGGCTGACGCCGATTGGTTTCCTGATCATGGTCAACGTGGTGCTGCTGATTGCCGGCAGCTTCATGGAACCGTCGGCCATCGTGCTGATCCTGGCGCCGATCTTCTTCCCGATTGCGATGAAGCTGGGCATTGATCCGATTCACCTGGGCATCGTGATGGTGGTGAATATGGAAATCGGCCTGGTGCATCCACCTGTGGGGTTGAACCTGTTCGTGACCTCGGCGGTGACCGGGTTGACGCTGGGGCAAACCATCCGCGCGGCGATGCCGTGGTTGATGATTCTGTTGGTGTTCCTGATCATGGTCACTTATTTACCGTTCATTTCCCTCGCACTGCCGCAGTGGCTCGGAATGTAAACGCAGTCAAAAATGTGGGAGGGGGCTTGCTCCCGATGGCGGTGGGTCAGTTACAGATGCATTACTGACACGCCCTCATCGGGGGCAAGCCCCCTCCCACATTTTATGTACTGTGTTCGGCCTTATTGGCCCAACGCACTCAAGATCGCGTGCGCCACCTTCACCCGCTCGGCATTCGGGTAGTTGCGGTTCGCCAGGATCACCACGCCCATGTCCTTGCTCGGCACATACGCCACATACGCACCAAAGCCGCCAGTGGAGCCGGTCTTGTTGTACAGCACGTTGGCAGGTTGCGCCTGGGCCGGGCTCAGCCAGTTGACCTTATGCGGCTCCATCGCCATCGGCGTGGAGTTGCCGTCGATCAAGGCTTTCAGGGTGATGGGGTAGGGGTAGCGTTCCCAGCCCAGGCCCTGGGTCATGCCGTTGACGGTGTAGTAGCCGGCGTGAGTGGCGGCAATGGCCTGTTGTAACGGCTGTTCCAGAGTCTGCGGGTGCATGTTGGCGATCACGTAGCGGGCCAGGTCCTGGCTGCTGGTCTTGATGCCGTAGGCTTCGCTGTCCAGGGCGCCGGGGCTAACGCGTACGGGATTTTGCTGCTTGTCATAGCCTTGGGCATATAGGCCGGCTTTGTCGGTGCGCACGCTGATGTAGGTGTTGTGCAAGCCCAGCTTGGGCAGCAGGGTTTCCTCCATAGCCAGGTTGAACGGCTGGCCCAGACTTTGCGCCGCCAGGTAGCCGAACAGGCCGATGCTGGGGTTGGAGTACAGGCGTTGTTCGCCCGGCGCATAAGTGGGCTTCCAGTGTTGGAAGTAGCCGAGCATGGTGTTGGCACTGTCGGCTTTTTTCGGGAACTGCAGGGGCAGGCCGCCTGGTGTATAGGTCGCCAATTGCAGCAGGCTGATGTGATCGAACGCGCTGCCGGCCAGGGCGGGCAGGTGTTGACTGGCCATGTCCGACAGCTTGAGCTTGCCGATGGCCTGGGCATACCCGCCGAGGGTGGCGGTGAAGGTTTTACTCACCGAGCCGATTTCGAACAGGGTGTCTTCGGTGACTGGGGCCTGGGTGTCCTTGGCAGCGACGCCGTAGTTAAAGTATTGCACCTTGCCTTGGTTGACGACGGCCACCGACAAGCCCGGGATAGCTTGCTGCTGCATCAAGGCTTTGACGTTGCTGTCCACGACCTGGCGTATATCGGCGGCGGCCATGCAACTGCCAGACCCCAGTAATAACGCGGAAACCAGCAGTGTTTGTAAGTTACGCTTCATGGTGACTCGCTTCCATGTAAAAGAGTGATGACGATCAGAACCTGCGCAGGCGTGGCAAATCTAGGTGGATTTCAGGACGCGGGCAAACGATGATATCTCGCACCAGCCATTAGAAAAATTTGGGGTAAGCCTTGCTGCGTTCCCACCTGCCGCTCAATGCCCTGCGTGCCTTCGAAGCCTCGGCGCGCCATTTGAGCTTTACCCGTGCGGCCATTGAGCTGTGCGTGACCCAGGCGGCCGTCAGCCACCAGGTCAAAAGCCTCGAAGCCCAACTCAATGTTACGTTGTTCAAGCGCTTGCCTCGGGGCCTGATGCTCACCAGCGAAGGCGAAACCCTGCTGCCGGTGCTGCGTGATGCCTTTGATCGCATTGCCCTGACGTTGGGCCAGTTCGAGGGCGGGCATTACCGTGAAGTGCTGACGGTGGGGGCGGTCGGCACCTTTGCGGTGGGCTGGCTGTTGCCACGTCTGGCGGATTTCCATAGTCGCTTTCCGTTTATTGATTTGCGCCTGTCCACCCACAACAACCGCGTGGATGTGGCCGCTGAAGGCTTGGATTATGCGATCCGCTTTGGCGCCGGTGCCTGGCACGGCACCGACGCCTGCCCATTGCTGGAGGCGCCGTTGACGGTGTTGTGTGTACCGCAGATTGCCGAGCAACTGCACAGTCCGGCGGACGTGTTGAAGCACACCTTGCTGCGCTCCTACCGTGTCGATGAGTGGAACCTGTGGTTCCAGGCCGCCGGCTTGCCCTTTGACACGCGGGTGCCGCGCAGTATCGTGTTCGACTCCTCGCTGGCGATGATGGAAGCCGCCCTGCAAGGCAGCGGCGTGGCGCTGGCGCCGGCGCTGATGTTTTCGCGACAGTTAGAGAGCAATGTGTTCCGCCAGCCGTTCGCGGTGGGGATCACCACCGGCAGCTATTGGTTGACGCGTTTGCAGTCGCGCAATGAGACACCGGCGATGTTGGCGTTCAAGGGGTGGTTGCGTGAAGAGGCGAGTGTGCGGTCACTGGGTAGGGGCGGTCACAGGGGACTTTTTTGAAGCTGCCCGCAACGGGTGCGAGCATTTCATAGCTGCGTTCGTCATGTTGCACGCACAGCCAGTAATCACCATAAGCATCGACGTGGTCGATTTTCCATACCAGGCCGCTCTCGAAGAGGAACCGATAGAAACACTGTTCCTGCAGGCTGATCTCGGCGTAAGGCACGCTCGTGATCTGGAGGCCGAAGTTCAGCCAGGTCAGGTTATGACCCTCGGAAAATTGCTCATTGAGCCCCAGACAAATCTCACATGTCATCTCTAAATGCTCTTCAATGCAGGGTGTCAGATCATGGCTGTGCCCGCAGCAAAAGCAAGTAGGGCATTTCTGATCAACTCAGTCCTGGATCACACCTCGCGACCATGGGCGGACGCGGCCAGTTGGCCGGTGTCGACGCGCACGAACACCGAGTCACCGATGGCGGTGAGTACGTCGCCGGCATACACCTCGCAGACTACGCGGCTTTTGCGTCCGACCTCGCCTTCGACCCGCGCACGCAGGGTCAGGGGCACACCCATGGGGGTGGGCTTGATGAACTTGATACCGAGGTTACCGGTGACGCAGTCAATGCGTGGCAGGCTGCCGGGTTCACGTTGCTCGGCACGGTAGTGGTAGGCCATGGCGGTCCAGTTGGAATGGCAGTCCACCAGCATGGCGATCAGGCCACCGTAGACCAAGTCCGGCCAGCCGCTGTATTTAGCCTCGGGCTGATGCTCGGCGATGACGTGCACGCCATCGTTGGCCCAGCGGCTCTTGATGTGCAGGCCGTGGGGGTTGCTGCTGCCGCAGCCATAGCAGATGCCTTCAGGCGCGGTAGTGTCCTGCAGAGATGCGCTGTGCATGTAGAGTCCTTGTTGTTCTTGGGGCGACGCCTCTGTTTAGCAGGCTGCGCGTCAGCGAGCAAACTTCTTCGCCCCGGCCACGCAGCCGATCACCGCCACCGTCACCAGCACCATGCCCAGGCTGACCTGTTCGTGCAGCAGGCCCGCCGCCAGCGCCAGGCCGAAGAAAGGTTGCAGCAACTGCAACTGGCCGACTGCAGCAATACCGCCCTGGGCCAGGCCGCGGTACCAGAACACAAAGCCGATCAACATGCTGAACAGCGACACGTACCCCAGGCTCAGCCACGCCGGCAGGCTGATGCCATTGAAGGACGAAGGCGCCAGCAGCAGGCTCAGTGGCACCACCACCGGCAGCGACACCGCCAACGCCCAGCAGATCACCTGCCAGCCGCCGAGGCTGCGCGACAGTTTGGCGCCTTCGGCATAACCCAGGCCGCATACCAGCACTGCCAACAGCATCAATAAGTCGCCCGCAGGAGCGGCGCTCAAGCCTTGGGCCAAGGCATAACCCATCACCAACAGGCTGCCCAGGGTCGAAAACAACCAGAACACCGGCCTGGGCCGCTCACCGCCGCGCAGCACGCCGAACACCGCCGTGGCCAGTGGCAGCAGGCCGATGAAGACGATGGAGTGGGCCGAGCTCACGTATTGCAGGGCCAGGGCCGTCAGTAGTGGGAAGCCGATCACTACGCCGAGGGCGACGATGATCAGCGGTGCCCATTGCTGGCGGGCCGGGCGTTGCTCCTTGAACAGCCACAACAGGCCTATGCCCAGCAAGGCGGCGAGGGTCGCGCGGAGCATGGTCAGGAATACCGGGTCGAATTCCATCACCGCCAGGCGCGTGGCCGGCAGCGAGCCGCTGAAAATCACCACGCCGATAAAACCGTTGATCCAGCCCTGGGTACTGCTGTCCAGGGTGCGGAGAGGGAAGGTACGTTCCATGAGGGCCTGTCCAAAAAAGGGAGGTTGCGTGTCGGCTATCCTAGGGTCGAAGATTAGGGCAATCAAAAAATTGTCATGGATACAGCCCTATGCCCCGTGCCCGCTACAAGTCGCTGGTCGATACCTTCGCCGAGGCCATTCGCAGCGGCCAGATGCCACCCGGTACGCGCCTGCCCACCCATCGGCAATTGGCCGCCGAGCATGGCTTGGCGCTGGTCACTGCCAGCCGGGTGTACAGCGAGTTGGAAGCCATGGGCCTGGTCAGTGGCGAGACCGGGCGCGGCACCTTCGTGCGCGAGATTGCGTTGCCGCCGGGGCAGGGCAGTGGGCAGATGACGGTGGCGGCGGGCCTGCTGGATCTGAACTTCAACTACCCGTCCTTGCCGGGCCAGGCCGAACTGTTGCGCACGGCGTTGCGTCAACTGGCACTGTCCGGCGACCTGGAGGCGCTGCTGCGTTACCAGCCCCATGCCGGGCGTGTGCATGAGCGCGCCGCTGTGGCGCGACACTTGTTGAACCGAGGGCTGACGATGGATACCGATCAAGTACTGGTGGTCAGCGGCGCCCAGCATGGTCTGGCGGTGGCCCTGATGGCATTGCTCAAGCCTGGGGATGTGATCGCGGTGGATGCGCTGACCTACTCAGGCTTCAAGGTGCTGGCTGAAACCCTGCACCTGGAAATCGTCGCCATCCCGGTCACGGCCAGCGGCCCGGACCTGGACCACCTGCACAACCTGTGTCGCAGGCGCCCGGTACGTGCGGTGTACAGCATGCCGACCCTGCATAACCCGCTGGGCTGGGTGCTGAGCCTGGAACAGCGCGAGCGCTTGGTGGCGATTGCCCGGCAGCACAACCTGATGATCATCGAAGATGGCGCCTATGCGTTTCTCGCCGACGAAGCGCCCGCGCCGTTGGCGACGCTGGCCCCGGAGCGCACGGTGTATATCGGCGGGCTGTCCAAGAGCGTCGCCACCGGTTTGCGCGTGGGTTTTATCGCTGCGCCGTCGGCTTGGGTGAACACGTTGGAACGCGTGATCATGGCCACCACCTGGAACGTACCGGGGGTGATGAGTGCGATTGCGGTGGCCTGGCTCGAAGACGGTACGGTGGCGCAACTGGAAGCGCAAAAGCGCGAGGATGCCCAGGCCCGCCAGGTGTTGGCGGCGCAGGTGCTGACGGGGGTGAGGTATATCAGCCATCCGTCATCGTATTTTTTGTGGTTGCCACTGGCGGAGGATGCGCGCGCCGATCAAGTCGCCATGACCTTGCAGCGCGACGGCGTTTGCGTCTCCACCGCCGAGCCTTTCGCGGTCTCGGCCCAGGTGCCCCACGCACTGCGCCTGGCCCTGGGCTCGGTGACAATGGCGCAGTTGCGTGAAGCCCTGATGAAGGTGCGCAAGGTGGTGGCGTGGTGAGCAGTCCTCAGTATTTGTAAGCCTGGCGCCCGATCAGCAGCCATTTTCCATGTTGCTTCTGCCAGACCTGGAAGTTATCGATATCGGTTGGCGTGTCCACACCGCTGTTCACCGCCAGGGCATGGAAGTGGTTGCGCACCAGGGCGGTATCGCCATTGAGAGTGATGGTCTGGTTCTGCATTTCCAGGGTTTTGAAGGCGCTGGTGTGTGTTTCCAGGTCGGCGATGAATTGCGCCTTGTTCTGCACCTTGCCGCTGGAGTGGCCGTAGGTGAGCTTGTCGGACGTCAATGCGTGAAGCTGTTTGAGGTCCAGGTGCAGCATGGCTTGGGTCAATTGATCGACTGCCTGGGCCACATCCTTTTCTGCGGTAGCAGGCGCGGCGGCGACATAGCCGCAGAACAGGCACAGAAAACCGATCAGCACTTTGAGCTTGGGCATGGGTGTTTCCTTGTTTTTGTTGGGGTGGATACGACGAGGTGTGTCGTCGTACAACCATGCAATAGTTTCGGCGTGGAAGGAAAGTGAAATTTTGCAGCGGTGTGAAGTGATTAGAGGTTAGGGTGGGTAAACCCCCCTCCATAAGCCAAGGTGCAAAATGGATTTTGATTGGCACAGCGACCGTCTCACCCGCGCTACACCCGTGACTGCGAACTACAAAAACACACAGAACGTCCGCCGCTTCATGCTTGAACAGTGCGGCCCGACATTCAAGTTCAACCGTCCATTCATGGCGTGGATTCGTAATGGCGCACCCAAGACCTTGGGGGATGTGGTGGACGAGTGGCGGCGTCGCGAGGCTCCGCGCTCCTGAGCCAGGGTGCTTGATGTGAAAATACGCTCAAAATGTGGGAGGGGGCTTGCTCCCGATAGCGGTGTGTCAGTACCCGATGTGCTGACTGAACTGCCGCTATCGGGAGCAAGCCCCCTCCCACAGTTGAATTGCGTTTAGCTGGCCGCCAATGGTGGCGTACGCGGCGGGATCATCCGTTTACTGCCGGTGGCTTCGAACGCCGAGGCAAAGCGCAGCAGCGCCGAATCGTCATAGGCACGCCCGGCAAACGTCAGCCCCACCGGCATGCCGATATCCGCCATCACACCCATCGGCACGGTGACGGTGGGCACGCCCAGGTGGCGAATCGCGAGGTTGCCGTTGGCTACCCATACGCCGTTGCTCCAGGCGATGTCGGCAGACGCTTCGTTCACATCGGCATCCGCCGGGCCCACATCGGCCACGGTCGGGAACAGCACGGCGTCGAGGCCGAGGTTGTCCATCCAGTCTTCCAGGTCGATACGCCGGGTTTGCTCAAGGCCACGCAGGCCATCGGGCAGGGCGCTGATCTGGTCCCATGGAGTGATGCCGCGTTGGGCCATGCGCACGTATTCGTCCATGCCGGCGGCCAGGTCGTCTTCGCGGTTGGGCAGGGTGCCAGGGTCGTGGGGGAAGATCTTCGGCCCATCCACGTCGGCCAGGCGATTCAGGCTCGGGTCGCCGTTAGCGCGCAGGAAGTCGTCGAACGCCCACGCGGACAGCTCCCACAACTCATCGTGAAGAAACTCCTTGGACACCAGGCCACGGGTGAACACCGTCGGCGCGCCGGGACGGTCGCCTTCGCAGTTGGATACCAGCGGGAAGTCCACCTCGATCACTTCGGCCCCGGCAGCTTCCAGGGCCTGGCGCGCGGCTTGCCATAACTCGATCACCGTGCCACGGGTGTGGATCTTTTGCCCGGTCGGCCCGCCGATACCGGGTTTTTCGCTGGTGCCGGCTTCAGGGTCGGCATTGATGTACATGCGCGGCACGCCAAAGCGTTTGCCGGCCAGGCTTGCGCTGCCGGCCGCCAGGGCGGCGTACGACGCCGGGCGCACCGACGTGACGCTGGGGATCGGCACCCAGGGCTGCAGGCGCCACAGGTCGCCACGCTTGTCGGGGTCTTCGGCCACCACCACATCGAGCACTTCGAGCAGGTCAGCCATGGTGCGCGCATAGGGCACCACGACGTCCATGGTCGGGGTCAACGGCCAGTTGCCGCGTACCGAAATCACGCCACGGGAAGGGGTGTAGGCACACAGACCGTTATTGGAGGCCGGGCCGCGACCGCTCGACCAGGTTTCCTCGGCCAGGCCAAACGCTGCAAAGCTGGCGGCAGTGGCGGTACCGGCACCATTGGAGGAGCCAGAGGCAAACGGCGCGGTGAGGTAGTCGGCGTTGTAGGGGCTTTCGGCGCGGCCATACACGCCACGCTGCATGCCGCCATTGGCCATCGGCGGCATGTTGGTCTTGCCCAGGCAGATGGCGCCGCCCGCACGCAGGCGTTCAATGGTGAAGGCGTCACGCTGGGCGACCAGCTTGGCAAACGCCGGGCTGCCGGATGCAGCAGTCAGGCCCTTGACCAGATAGCTGTCCTTGGCGGTGTAGGGAATGCCATCCAGCGGCCCCAGGGTCTGGCCCTTGGCACGGCGCGCGTCAGAGGCTTCGGCTTCCTTGAGGGCGTCGAGGTTGCGTACCACCACGGCATTCAATGCGGTGGCGGTGTGCGGGCCATCGTAGGCATCGATCCGCGCCAGGTAGGCCTGGACCAGTTCAACTGCCGTGGTCTGACCGGCTTCCAGCGCAGCGCGCAATTGGGCAATGGAGACTTCAGTAACTTGCATCAGGTTTTTTTCGCCGCCTTCAAGTGGGGGTATGGCGGCAGTCTACGTACAGATATTTCACAAAACCAGCGTGGCATGCACTGGGTAGGCGGCGTGCATGATCGGCCAGATGAACACGTCAGCGCGATTGCGAGCGATAGAGCTTTGTCGCTATGGTGGGCGCGATGACTACCATTGCACTTCAAGGAAGAGACCATGCACAGACCCTATATCGCCCTGGCTGCCTTGCTGGGATTTACCCTCTACACGGTGGGGACGATGCTCACGGCTGAGCAATCGCTGTTGGCGTTTGGACGGGAACTGATGTCGCGGCCCGATACGGCGCAGGTGGTGATCGACCTGTATTTGATGGCGGTGCTGGCGTGTGTGTGGATGTACCGCGATGCGCGTGGGCGAGGGCGGTCACTGGCGTCGGTGTTGCCGTACTTTTTGTTGACGGCGGTGTTTGTGTCGGTGGGGCCGCTGCTTTACATCGTGGTCAATGGGTTTTCCCGGCGAGCACGTAACTGAGCTGATGTGGTGGTTCGTTATGACCTGTGGTGGGACTTATTATGTGGGAGGGGGCTTGCTCCCGATGGCGGCCTGATAGCCGACCAGGATGTTGGGCTTTGATCGAGTACATATCCGTTATTTGGGCAACGGCCTCTTATGGTTCCGCTCTTACAGCGGCTCACTTTTGAAAAGCCCAAAAGTAAGCAAAAGGCTCTTGCCCCACCACTCGGCACCTCGCCCAGGCTCGGTGTGCCCTCACTCCGGCTTGAATCCGTGGGCCGCCGTCATGGGCCATCCCTGGCCCAGGACGGCTAACCCGGCGTCCTGCCGGGTTACCCACGGCTTCAAGCCTGCGTTCGGCCAGCGTGGTTTAACGGGGCGCCTAAGATCAAAAGCAGATCAAGATCAAGAGCGGCTCGCTGCGCATCGTGGTTACCGTTGACTGCTGAAAAGTTGTGTAGATACCCATGCTCTTCGGGGGCAAGCCCTCTCCCACATTTGGATTGGGTGCACCCAGCAATCAAACCCCCTTGGTCGACGGCAGCAATATTGTCAGGATGCCCACCAACGGCAGGAAAGAGCACAATTTGTAGACGTACTCGATGCCATGATGGTCGGCGAGCATGCCGAGCAGCGCCGCACCGATCCCGCTGAAACCGAACATCAGGCCGAAGAATATCCCGGCGATCATGCCCACATTGCCTGGCACCAGCTCCTGGGCAAATACCACGATGGCCGAGAACGCCGAGGCGATGACAAAGCCGATGATCACGCTGAGCACGGCGGTCCAGAACAGGTCGACGTAGGGCAGGGCGAGGGTGAACGGCGCGGCACCGAGGATCGAGAACCAGATGACTTTCTTGCGGCCGATCTTGTCGCCGATCGGGCCACCGGCGAAGGTGCCGACCGCCACCGCGCCGAGGAACAGGAACAGGTACATCTGCGAGCTGGCAACCGACAGCTGGAACTTCTCAATCAGGTAGAAGGTGAAGTAGCTGGTCAGGCTGGTCATGTACCAGTATTTGGAGAACACCAGCACGGCCAGGACCACCAGGGCAAAGGTCACGCGGCCCTTGGACAGGCCATGGGTTGCCTGGCTGCCTTGCTTGAGCTTGAACAGGTTGAGGTGGTGGCGGTACCAGCGACTCAGGCCGTACAGCACCAGGATCGCGAACACCGCGAACAGGCCGAACCAGGCGATATGGCTTTGGCCGTAGGGAATGATGATGGCCGCCGCCAGCAACGGGCCGAAGGCGCTGCCGGTGTTGCCACCGACCTGGAAGGTCGATTGCGCCAGGCCATAGCGGCCACCGGAGGCCAGGCGGGCGACGCGGGAGGTTTCTGGGTGGAAGGTCGACGAGCCAACGCCCACCAACCCCGCCGCGAGCAGAATCGCCGGGAAGCTGCCGACAAACGCCAGCATCAAAATACCGACCAAGGTGCACACCATGCCCGCTGGCAGCAGCCACGGCTTGGGATGACGGTCGGTGTGATAGCCGATCCAGGGTTGCAGCAAGGAGGCGGTCAACTGGAAGGTCAGGGTGATCAGGCCGACCTGGGTGAAGCTCAGGCCGTAGTTGGCCTTGAGCATCGGGTAGACCGACGGCAGCACGGCCTGGATCAGGTCATTGATCATATGCGCCAGGGCACAGGCGCCGAGGACGCGCATCACCAGGGGGCTTATCTGGGGCGTGGTTGTGGCAGCGGCGGGTGTCGCAGTAAGGCTCGACATGCAGGCATTCCATACAAGGCAGCAAACAGGGGCAGACAGTACTTTAGCTGGCAGCCATTTCTAATTGTTTCGAAAGCTATGCTAAATTCGAAGAAAAAGCCTGTCTCGCGCAATTCGGGCAGAAACCATCGCAAAAAGGGCAAAATGATCAGATCACTGGATAAATTTCTTCGGGATATTGACGAGGGCGACTGGGCTGTCATCAGCTCGGCCACCGATTATCCGGAAAACTGGGTGATCCCTGAACACAGCCACAACAAGCATCAACTGCTGTACGCCATCGGCGGCGTCATGGTGGTGTATTCGGCCCTGCGGCAATGGACGGTACCGCCCAATCGTGGCTTTTGGATGCCCTGTGGTCAAGTTCACTCATTGCGCTGCGTAGGCACGTTGAAGATGCGCAGTGTGTTCGTGCGCCCGGACAGCTTCCCGAACCTGCCGGCCGAGCCGAAGACGGTGACGGTTTCCCCATTGTTGAGCGAGCTGATCAAGGCCTCGGTCAGCCTGAAACCGCCCTATGCCGAGGACTCACGCGATGCCCGGATCATGCACCTGATCCTCGACGAGCTGGCCAACCTACCCGCCTTGCCACTGTCCTTGCCACAGCCTGCCGACCCGCGCCTGAGCCAGATCTGCCTGGCGTTGCAGAACGAACCGGGAGATGCCTCCACCGTCGCGCACTGGAGTGCGCGCCTGGGGCTGGACCAAACCACCATCCAGCGCCTGTTCCGCAAGGAAACCGGCATGACCTTCGGCCAATGGCGCCAGCAGGCGCGGCTGCTGCTGGCGCTGGAGCGCATTGCGGTGGGGGAGAAGATTATCGATGTGGCGTTTGAGCTGGGGTATGAAAGCCCGAGTGCGTTTACCAGTATGTTCAAGAAGCAGTTTGGGCGCACGCCGAGTCAGTTTTTCAGGTAGCGCTAACCTGAAATTGCATCTCCATTATTTCAAAAATGTCTAGAGAACTGTGAATGTTGACAGGTGCCAAATACTAAGGATATGCATAAACTTTGGATAGCCGATATTTCGCATGAAGTGCAGCTGTTAGCTAAGGGTAAGCGTAAAAAGATTTGACGATCAATGAGAAATTCGAAATGCAATATTTGGGTAAGCATCATAAAAAAGATACTTTAATCACGGCGACACGATTTCCTGATGTCATTAATGTTTAAAGTTTGTGCTTGATAGTGCGCAGATTAAATCTGCCTATAGAACTGTTATTCAACTTGGTTGATCCGCAGTCTGTAATGTTGACTTGTACGCTATCAGCGAATGCCCATGTGTGCTTAAGGTCCTTGAAGAATGGCAGCCCCGACGGACTCGCTTTTGTCAGGTTGCAAAGCTTTTAATCAAAAAGAGAAAGATCGATTAAATATTATCTATTCATGGTTTTTTGCTGTAAGTGAAAGTAAAGAATGAAAGGAGATTTTTTATGTCTATAATAAACCTGAAATTCACTTTCAATACCTCTGAAGCTTTGGAGCTTTTTTATGAGGATTTGGGAAATGTTGTGAAACTTGTGACATTTTCAGGCCGGACGGTAGATTATTCCATCTGGCGTGAAGTAGAGCATGGGCCCAATGGGCAATACTTGGTGATGAAGGGGTGTTTCGTTGATCTGAAAGAGGCCCAGAAGGTAACGATTTTGAACTTGAGTGGTTTTGAGCTCAACATCAGGGGGGCAGAGACTAAAGTTTTAGGTAGGGATGAGGCGATGGATTTGACGTTCAGTCCCCCTGGTGCGCAGTACCATATCGAAGCGACCAGTGAAAATAAACGCGAGTAATAGCTTTTGAATTCCACCGGTTGAATGGCTTGTCGAATTCGTTTGATCTCGATTGCAAAGAGGCTGCTGAGCGACATTTTTCTTGCAGCCTTTTCTTTTCAAAAAACCATAGGCCAAGCGTTGAGACTCAGTCAGGCTGATGTTCTGCAAAACCGGTGAGCTGATTGTTACGAAGCCAATGGGGCGTTACTGATCTGCCGGGTTCAAGTTAGCATAGAAAATGCAGCCGATAAGCCGCGCAAACAGGCTCAGGGTCTCGGGCAGATTGGGGTCGTCGAACAGCATCGCCCGCGAATCCAGCGCACATAGCGCTCCAAACAGACGCCCATCGGGCAGAAAGATCGGCGCGCCGGCATAGCTTTCGATGGCGTATTGCTTGACCACCGGGCGCGCCGCAAAGCGGCCGTTCTGGCTGATCTGCGGGATGAACAAGACTTGAGGGTCGATGCAGAACTCACTGCACAGGGTGGTTTCCAGGTCGAGCACGTCGTCGACGTTGATGCCCATTTGCAGAGGGTCGTAGGCCGAACACACCACCCATTCCAGGTCGGTAAATTTGGCGATGCCGGCGAATCTCATGCCGGTCAAGCGTGTGACCAGCTTGAGAATGTTGGTTGTGGCTTCGATTTCGGCGATAGCAGCGCGTTCATCTGCGCTGAGTAACGATTGTGCAGTGACGCTTGGAATCATGCTGAACACTCCAGTGGCATGGCCGCTCGCAGCGGCCATGCACAGTCAGGTCTTAGTTAATCCGTGGATGCTGCTGCACCAGGTTTTCACGCTTGGCTTGCAGCGCGGCAATCTCGGCGTCGATGTCTTCGATTTTCTGCTCGATATTGTCGTGATGTTCCTGCAGCAGCTCCTTGGCTTCTGCCATGTCGGACGCCGCAGGGGCCGCACCGCGTAGGGGCTTGTTGGCGGTTTCCTTCATGGTCAGGCCAGTGACCAGGCCGACTACGGCGAACACCATCAGGTAGTAGGCGGGCATGTACAGGTCGTTGGTGCTTTCCACCAGCCAGGCGACGACGGTTGGCGTGACGCCGGCGATCAGCACCGAGACGTTGAATGCACTGGCCAGGGCGCTGTAGCGCAGGTGAGTAGGGAACATCGCCGGTAAGGTGGAGGCCATCACGCCGATAAAGAAGTTCAGCACAATGGCCAGGATCAGCAGGCCGCTGAAAATCAGCCCGGTCTTGCCGCTGGTGATCAGCATGAACGCCGGGATCGACAGGAACAGCAGGCCAATGCTGCCGGCGATGATGAACGGCTTGCGGCCGATTTTGTCGCTGACAAAGCCAATGAACGGCTGCACGAACAACATGCCGACCATGATTGCGATGATGATCAACACGCCGCTGTTTTCGGCGTAGTGCAGGTTGTGGGACAGGTAGCTCGGCATGTAGGTGAGCAGCATGTAGTAGGTCACGTTGGTGGCCGCGACGATACCGATGCAGGTCAACAGGCTGCGCCAGTGCTTGGTGGCGATCTCCTTGAACGACACTCGAGGGCCGTGGGTCAGGCCTTCGCGGTCGCCCTGTTCGAGCTTGTCGACGTGTTGCTGGAACGCCGGGGTCTCTTCCAGCGCATGGCGCAGGTACAGACCGATCATGCCCAGGGGCAGGGCGAGGAAGAACGGCAGGCGCCAGCCCCAGGATTCGAATTCCGCTTCGCCGAGCACGGTGGAGATCAATACCACCACACCAGCGCCAAGCACGAAACCGGCAATCGAACCAAAGTCCAGCCAACTGCCGAGGAAACCGCGCTTGCGGTCCGGAGCGTACTCGGCGACGAAGATCGACGCGCCGGTGTACTCGCCACCCACCGAGAAGCCTTGGGCCATTTTGCACAACAGCAGCAAAATCGGCGCCCAGATGCCGATGGAGGCATAGCCGGGAATCAAGCCAATGGCGAAGGTGCTCAAGGACATGATCACGATGGTGGCGGCGAGGACTTTTTGCCGCCCGTACTTATCGCCCAATGCGCCAAAGAACAGACCGCCCAGTGGACGAATCAGGAAGGGCACAGAGAAGGTACCCAGTGCAGCGATCATTTGCACGCTGGGGGACGCGTCGGGGAAGAACACCTTGCCCAGCACATAGGCGACAAAGCCATACACGCCAAAGTCGAACCATTCCATGGCATTGCCCAGTGCGGCGGCAGTGATCGCTTTGCGCATCTTGCTGTCGTCGACAATGGTGATGTCTTTCAAACCGATGGGTTTGACGCGTTTTTTCCGTAGTTTCATGCGGGCCACTCTTAAAGCTGAACAGGGGAGGTGCCATCGCTACGATGGCACCACTCTGTCAGTTCAGATACAAGAGGACACGAAATAATTCACCCCGTCGGGTACTTTTTCTCGCGTTTGCGAAAATATCGTTATCAGTGCCCTCGCGCCGGCGTGCGAATCCACGGCTTAACCAAATTTAAATGTGGGAGGGGGCTTGCCCCCGATGGCGGTGGGTCAGTTAACAAATAGGCGTCTGGCACACCGCTATCGAGGGCAAGCCCCCTCCCACATTGGGTCGTCGCTGTTTTGAGCATTTCGTTCGCTTAACTGACTGCGGCGACGATGGCGATATTGGCTAAACTCGGCTCGCAGGCCTATGCCGCAAACAGGAACGCCATTTGTATGCCAAACCGCCATTCACGCCTCAGCTACCGCCAACCGCAGCCGGCTGATGTTCAGCGATTGCTCGCGATCTTCGGCGACCCGCAGACCAATTTGTTCAACCCGGCCGGGCCCATGCCGGATCTCGCGGCGGCCCAGCGCTTGCTGGCCCATTGGATGGAACAATGGGCTACTCATGGCTACGGCTGGTGGGCGATTGCCCGCAAAGAAGCGCCCGGACACATCATCGGGTTTGGCGGCATTGCGCAGCTCAACTATCTGACACAACGACGCGTCAACCTCGGCTATCGCTTTGCCGTCGAAGCCTGGGGGCAGGGCTACGCCACCGAGGTGGGGCGTGATGCGTTGGTGCTGGCGTTTGAAACCTTCGGTCTGCCGGAAGTCTTCGGCCTGGTACGACCCGACCATGTTGCGTCGATCCGTGTGCTGGAAAAGATCGGCATGCAACCTTTCGGCCTGTTGGACGACGTGCCAGGCCAGGCACCTAGCTTGGTGATGCGGGTTTGTCATCCTACAACTGCACAAAGCTGACTTTTTTCATATCGCTCTAACTCCTCGATAAGCGGCACTCTTTCCGATTGACACTGCGTGGGCGTCCCGATATAAAAGTCGCAGTTGTACGACGACATATGACGTTACATATGTCCTACCTAACAAAAATAAAAAGTGATGCCATGAATCTGAACGAGCCCATCAGTGCCCATCGTGTCGGCCAGGCAGTCGGCAGCTATCGCTGGACGATCTGCGCGATGCTGTTTTTCGCCACCACGGTCAACTACCTCGACCGCCAGGTGCTCAGCCTGTTGGCACCGCAACTCTCGACACAATTTGGCTGGAGCAACACCGATTACGCCAACATCGCGGCGGTGTTCCAGTTTGTCTATGCCATCTCCATGCTGTTTGCCGGGCGCTTCGTCGACAAGATCGGAACCAA
The DNA here is from genome assembly GCF_059134095.1 of Pseudomonas sp. FBCC-B545. NCBI lineage: Bacteria > Pseudomonadati > Pseudomonadota > Gammaproteobacteria > Pseudomonadales > Pseudomonadaceae > Pseudomonas > Pseudomonas sp. FBCC-B545. The sequence continues at coordinate 2,850,156 of NZ_CP101441.1, forward strand.
GGCCGCGTATGTAGTGGCGATTGGGATCTGGTCCACCGGGGCGATCATGCATGCGTTTTCGGTGCCGATGGGCGAGGGCATCGCCGCGATCAGCGGGGCAATCGGCCTGGCGGTGATCCCGGTGTCGATTGCCGGTTTCATGCTGTCCCGCGCTGTATTGGCGATTGGCGAAGCAGGCAACTTTCCCATTGCGATCAAGGCGACTGCCGAATATTTCCCCAAGAAAGAACGCTCACTGGCCACCGGCATTTTCAACTCCGGTGCCAACGTCGGTGCGATCCTGGCACCGATCTGCGTGCCACTGCTTGCCGGCCTTTGGGGCTGGGAAGCGGCCTTCATGGTCATCGGCATGCTGGGGTTCTTGTGGGTCGCGGTCTGGGCTGCGGTGTACGAAAAACCGGAACAGCAAAAACGCCTGTCGGCCGAAGAACTGGCCTATATCCGCAGCGACCAGACCGTACAACCTTTCACCCCAGTGCCTACAGGCACCACCGCAAAGAAAATCTCCTGGTTCAAGCTGCTGACTTACCGCCAGACCTGGGCGTTCGCCTTTGGCAAGTTCATGACCGATGGCGTGTGGTGGTTCTTTCTGTTCTGGCTGCCCACCTACCTGTCGGCACAGTACGGCATGAAAGGCGCCGATATCGTCATGCCGCTGGCGGTGCTGTACAGCATGACCATGGTCGGCAGCATCGGTGGCGGCTGGTTCCCCAGCTATTTCATGGCGCGTGGCGATGCACCCTATGACGGACGCATGAAAGCCATGCTGGTGATTGCGCTGTTCCCGCTGGTGGTGTTGCTGGCGCAGCCGTTGGGCTACCTGAGCTTCTGGGTGCCAGTGCTGCTCATCGGCGTGGGCGCCTCGGCGCACCAGGCATGGTCGTGCAATATCTTCACCACCGTGTCCGACATGTTCCCGCAGAAAACCGTGGCCTCGGTGGTCGGCATCGGTGGCATGGCCGGTGGCCTGGGCGGTGTAGTCATGACCAAGATCGGCGGCTGGGTGTTCGACTACTACAAGTCGATCAACGACATCCACACCGGCTACATGATCATGTTTGCCATCTGCGCCCTGGCCTATCTGGTGGCCTGGAGCGTGATGAAGGCATTGGTGCCGCGCCACAAGGAAATCACTGATCTCTAGTGACCACTGCGGGCAAGTGTAGAAACGCCATCAGCGCGGCAACTATGGACTCTGGAGCATCTTCTTGCACCAGATGCCCGGCATGGGGGACACGCAGGTAGCGTGCCCCAGCCAATCTGCCAGCCAGTGCATCGCCTTGCGCCACCGGGATCTACTGATCCTCCTCACCCCAGAGCAGCTGCACCGGGCAGCGGATACTGGCAAGCTGCACTTCAATGGCGTCGGTATAACGCTGATCCATTTGTGCAATCTGACGGTAAAAGGCTGCCTGGCCACTCTCGCCTGTCCATGGCGTGACATAGGCGTGCAGCACCTCGGCGTGGCCATGAAAATCAAAGGTTTCGGGCAGTGCCAGGGCGTCACTTGAGTCAGTCATGTTGGAATTCCCCCAAGGTTGGGTGGGTTGCCGCAGGTTTTGCCTGCGCCAGGATGATACGCACCGCCATCACCACGCCAATCAGCACGGCGGCCAGGCCCGCGACTTCCAGGGGCGTCGGCCAGCGCTGGTGAAACCAAAGGCCGAGCAGGGTGGCGAACAAGGATTCAAGGGCAATCAATTGACCGCTCAGCACCATGGGCAGGCGCCGCGTCGCTGCGTTCCAGGCCCACGCGCCGACGACGGTGGACATCACCGCGATCACCAGGCTCCAGGCATACAACGGCCATGCCTGGCTCCAGCCAGCGCCAAGGGTTGGCAACTGCAATAAGCCTAGCGCGTATATCCAGGGCAGCAGGCACAGCGCCGCGACGCCTGCACCCACCAGCATCAGGGCCGTCCACAGGCCGGTTGCGCTGGCCGGCAAGCGCGCCAGCTGCTTTTGGTTGATCACGCTGAACCCCAGCCATAAAGCCACCGCACCCAACGAGAAGCACAGCCCGGCCAGCCAGGAACCAGCACCCAGCGAGGGCTGGTGCAGGCTGCTGATGTTGGCCAGCAACAGCCCCACCGTGAGGCAAGACAGCGGCATCACCAACTGGCGCCAGCGCAGGGTCTTATGGCTGGCGTTGCCTACCAGCGCCAGTAGCACCGGGACCATGCCGACGCAGGCTGGCGCCAATACCGGGCCGCCGAATATCACGCCGGCGGCAATACAGACGCCATAGCCCAGGCACCCCAATGCGCCCAGTACCGCCGCGAACAGCCGCTGGCCTGGGCTTAGCACACGCAGTTGCGCCCGGCACAGGATCATCCAGACGACACCGAGCCCACCGGCTATCAAGAAGCGCACGGCCATCAGGTCGTAGAGGCTGTAAGCCCCGGTGACGTAGGGCGCAATAAAATTCAGCGCCCAGCCGAGGGTGGCGACCACCGCGAATATCACGCCGATAGAAACTGAGGCTGGGGAAGTGCTCATCAGGCTGATCCATGAAGTAATGCATCCATGGTGCCCAGCCACATGGGTGTGCTACAAACGAGTTCTCGGTCTTGAATGCATAACCTCAGATTATGAATCTACTCGGCAAAACCCTACCGCCCCTTGCCAGTTTGTTGCCGTTTGAAGCGGCGGCGCGCCTGGAGAGTTTCTCCAGGGCGGCCGATGAGCTGCACATCACCCAGGCGGCTGTGAGCCGGCAAATTCGGGGGCTGGAAGACAACCTGGGGGTGAAGCTGTTCATCCGGCGCAACCGTGCGGTGTTCCTCACGCAAGAGGGGCGTGAGCTGGGGCGGGTGGTCAGCCTTGCGTTGCGAAGCATCAGTGATGGCGCGGCTAACCTGCGCGCCTCCCCGCAACGCAACCGGGTGGTGTTGTTGTGCCAGTTGTGCGAGGCGTTCTATTGGCTGATGCCGCGTTTGTCGACGTTTCACCAGCAATACCCGCAGATTGAAATCCAGGTAGTGACCTGCACGCGGCCTATCACCCAGTTCGATGGCCATTTCGATGTGGCCCTGCAAAGTACCCGGCGCGCCAGTGGCGCCCATAGGCTGATGTTCACCGCCTCCGACGAGGTGTTCCCGGTGTGCAGCCCGGCCTACCTTTGCCCGGAACAGCCGTTACCGCTGACGCAATTACAGTCCTGCACGTTTTTGCACCACAGCTCCGAACCTCCGCACCTGATGGAGTGGGATGAGTGGCTGCAGGTGTTCGGTCGGGTGTTGGCCAGGGATGCGCGCAGTGCCACTTTCGACAGCTACCCGTTGATGTTGCAGGCCGCGGTGGAAGGGCACGGTGTCGCCATGGGCTGGCGTCGTACCGCAAGCCGGCTGATTGACAGTGGGGCGTTGGTCCGGCCCTGTGCTGAAAGCGTATTTTTGCCTGAGGCAATTTCGGTCTACAGGCAGCAAGGGGCGGGCAGTCGGGACGAGGTCGAAGCGCTGCTGGCGTGGCTGCAAGCGCAATTGCACAGTGACGGCTGACAGGGGCGTCGCCACCCCTGTCATATCCGGTTAACGGTTACGGGTGACTCGCCAAACCGTATTGGCCAGGTCATCGGCAATGATCAGCGCACCTTTGGGGTCCACCGTCACGCCCACCGGGCGCCCACGGGTCTTGCCATCGTCACCCCGAAATCCGGTGGCGAAGTCGATGGGTTCGCCAGCAGGCTTGCCATTGCTGAACGGCACGAAGATCACCTTGTAGCCCACCGGATTATCGCGGTTCCAGCTGCCGTGTTCGCCGACAAACACGCCATCGGCAAATTTTTCACCCATGGCCGGGATGGAAAAATCCACGCCCAATGCAGCCACATGGGAGCCCAGGCTGTAATCGGGCTTGATCGCCGCGGCCACCTTGGCTGGGTTCTGCGGTTGCGCGCGTGGGTCGACGTTCTGGCCCCAGTAGCTGTACGGCCAGCCGTAGAAGGCGCCTTCCTGCACCGACGTCAGGTAGTCCGGCACCAGGTCGGGGCCGAGTTCATCGCGTTCGTTGACCACCGTCCACAGTTGCCCGGAGCCAGGTTGAATGGTCAGCGCCGTGGGGTTGCGCAAGCCGGTTGCGTAGGGCCTGTGAGCCCCGGTAGTCGCGTCGATCTGCCAGACCATGGCGCGGTCAATCTCCACTTCCATGCCGCGTTCGGTGATGTTGCTGTTGGAGCCGATGCCCACATACAGCTGGCGTCCGTCGTCACTCACGGCCAATGACTTGGTCCAGTGGTGGTTGATCTGCGCTGGCAGGTCGGTGACTTTGACCGGCGGCGCACTGGCCTTGGTCTGGCCGTCGGCATAGTCGAAGCGCACCAGTGCGTCCTGGTTGGCTACATAGAGTTTGCCGTCGGCGAACGCAAGCCCATAGGGCGCGTTGAGGTTATCGGCGAACACCGTCTTGAGCTCATAGGTGCCGTCACCGTCGGCGTCGCGCAGCAGGGTAATGCGGTTGCCGCCCTTGACCTTGGTATTGCCCTGGGCCTTGATCACGCTGGCGATCACATCCTTGGGCTTGAGCTTGGCCGCACTGCCGCCACGGCCTTCGGCCACCAGGATGTCACCGTTGGGCAGCACCAGGGTCTGGCGCGGGATCGCCAGGTCGGTGGCGATGGCGGTCACGCTGTAGCCTTCGGGCACCCTGGGCTTTTGCTCGCCCCACGGGGTGGGCTGCGCAATCTTCATGCTCGGCAACAGGCTGCTTTGTTGTTCAGGCAGTTTAGGGTCAGGGCCGCGGGCCTGGGTCTTGTCGCCTTCGCCACCACAGGCACTGAGCAGCAGGGCTGCGCTGAGTAAGGTCAGTGTATTGAGTGGTTTCATCGGGCAGCTCCTGAGCGCAGGTTGGTCAAGCCGATCCAAGTCGCGATGATCGCCAGCACCGTGACAATCGCTGACAGTATCAAGCCGGTGGGCATCATGGCGTAGGCGTCCTTGGCATGCTGGAACGCATTGACCAGCCCAAGCACCCAGGTGCCCAGCAACAGCAGGAAGTAAGCCACAGGGCGCCCGCCCTTGTGCTCGGCGCGCACCAGATTGACCAGCGCAAACAGCAGGGCGAGACCGCAGAACACCAGCGCCCCGGCGATCAGCCAAGAGGCGAAGTTGGCCCATTGGATCTGGTAGGTCTGGCCGTAGGCGATATCACTGAGCAAAGTCCCGAGGAACAGTGGCACGGTGCCTGCCAGCAAGGTCCCATGCAATGGGCCAGGTCTGACGGCGGGGTAAGTGGGGAGGGTAGTCATGGGGGTGGCGGCTCCTTATCGTTCTGCACCCTGGGGTCAGGGCGCACTGACTTCGCATAGGAAAGGAGCGTGGCATTTGTAAGAAAGTTCACTGAGAGGTCGTGTCGAGATGTTTTTCGAACCATGCCGCATAAGGGGTATTGCTGACTTTGCAACGGTTGTAATCCGGAGCGCCATCGTGCCACCACGCCGGCCCACGCTCGCCCAATGCGACCTTGGCATGCTGCACCTGCTGCCGAGCGGCTTTCAATGCCTGGGCGTCAGCGGCGCCCTTGGCCGCCTTGACCGCCCGGCGTGCATCCATCAGTGCATTGACCCAATGTAGCCGGGTTGCCTCGTCCAAGGCCGGATTGGTGCAGCGCCACAGTTGCCCCTTGACCACAAAATAGCGGCCGTCCGGTGTGCTAAGCATGGTGCCGATGTAGCACCCGCAGCACACCCCACAGCATCGACATTACAATTGCCATCCAACCGGCAAACAGGCTGAAGAGTGTCATTGCAAGGTTCATCACGGTCTCCCATTGCGTTGTCGTCTCTTTATAGGTGACCTCGCTTGCAAACCAGGATTCAACTGGATGTGTTTACGGCCGCGGCCGCATGATTCATCCTGCCGGGCCGACAAGAGGAAACGCCTTATGCCAACCCTGCATCTGCTGTGCGGCAAGATCGCCTCCGGCAAGTCCACGCTCGCCAAGACCCTGGGCGCCAAGCACCGAGCCATTGTGCTCAGCGAAGACCACTGGCTGGCCAGTCTTTACCCCGGTGAAATCCAGGCCATCGCCGACTACCTGCGCTGTGCCCAGCGGGTGCGCGGTGTACTTGGGCCGCTGGTGGTCAATCTGTTGGAATCCGGCGTGAATGTGGTCCTGGATTTCCCGGCCAACACCCTGGCCAACCGTGAGTGGTTGCTCGGCCTGGCCCAAACGGCCAAAGTGCCCCACCGCCTGCATTATCTGGAACTGGACGATGCGACCTGTCGTGCCCGCCTGCATGCGCGCAACGCCCAGGGCGAGCATGACTTTGCTGCGACTGACGTCGAATTTGACCTGATCACTCGCCACTTTAGTGTGCCGAGTGAAGAGGAAGGCCTGGTGATTGAGGTGCATCGCCCGTGACCCTCCTGCAAACCACGGGCGTCGATGCCGACGGGTTTATCCTCACCGTCGCCGATGTTCCCGTACAAATCGAGTTCCAGCCCGTGCTGGCGGATGTCTGCGCAACCCTGTCCCAGGCGGCGTTCGGGCTGCATGGGATTTATATGTATGGCAGCGTCGCACGAGGCCAGGCCGAGGTCGGGTTTTCTGATCTCGACCTCTCGTTGATACTCAACGATCCCCCGGATGCCTCGGTGCTCGAGCAAATTGAAACGACCCGAATTGCCTTGGAACAACGGCATCCGCAAGTGACCAAGATCGACTTCGATATCGGTCATCACGCTCAAGTGTTGGCGCCGGAAAATCGCAACAGTTGGGGCTTCTGGCTCAAGCATCATTGCCGCTGTGTATGGGGCGAAGACCTTGCACGGCACTTCGACCCGTTTTGCCCGTCCCGCGCCATCGCCATGGCGGTCAATGGTGACTTCGAGCAAGCGCTCACGGCGTATCTCGTGCGTATCGAACAGGCCCGCACTGAACACGCACGTCATCGCCTGCAGCGTGAAGCATCGCGAGCCTTGATCCGGGCCACTCACACCTTGCGCGCAGACGATGCGCACATGTGGCCGCATACCCTGGAAGAGTACGTCGCGCTGTTTGTTCAGCAGTACCCCTCGATGCGCGTGCAAATCGCGTACTTCCTGTTTGAAGCGCGTAACCCCAGCGCTGAGTGCGAGGTGTTTTCCACGCGGCTACGGGCGTTTTTGAGTTGGATGGTTTCGGTGCTCAGGGAAAGGAATCAATCAAATGCGTGAACGCAAAGCCGCACGACTATTGGTGATAAGTCCTGCAAAGCAGGTGCTGCTGTTCCGCTTCGTGCATAAAGACGGCGCATTGGCTGGCAGGAATTACTGGGCTACGCCGGGCGGTGGTGTTGAAGCCGGGGAAACCTATCACAGCGCCGCAATCCGTGAACTGCGCGAAGAGACTGGCATCACTGTCAGCAGCGTTGGCGAATCCGTGGCAGAACGCAGTTTCCCATTGATGCTGCCCAGCGGCGAAACCGTGTTGGCGATCGAGCGCTATTTCGTGGTGCAGGCGCCCAGCGAGGCGCTGTCCAGGGCCGAGTGGACGGCGGAAGAGACCCAGGTGATGGCGGATCATCGTTGGTGGTCGGCAGAGGAGCTGCGCACTACGACGGACACGGTGTGGCCGCAGGGGCTGGTGGAAATGCTCGAGGAGGCCGGCGCCTTCTAACCGTTTTCAGCTTGGAAGAACCGCTCGGGCCGGCAAGGCGCCAGGGCAGGGCAGACCCTATCCTCCATGATCTCTTCGCTGGCAAGACGCCCCACGATGGCTGCCAGCGTCACGCCAGGATGCATCGCGCAGACGTACACACCGCTGATGCCTGGCAATTGGCCAATGATCGGAATGCCATCGGCCGGGATGGGCCGCAGCCCGACGCAGGCCAATTGTGGTTCGATGAACGTGACCCCTTCGAGTTCACCCGCAATAGCCTGGGCGGTGCGCCGAGCGATGGCGGCCGCCTGGTTTTCCGGGGCGTCGTCCAGATAGTCTTCGGCTGCCAGCCAGGTCCCCTCAGCACTTTCGCGCACCTCCATTGCAGGGTTGGAAATAAGCGTGCGCACGATGCCGGGTGAGGCGTTGTAGCGGATAAAGATCGCGGGGGAGGCATCAATCGGCAAGGGCACACACAACAGCTTCGTCAGCGCGGGGATTCCGGTGCCGGCTGCGAGCACCACCACGTCGGCATCGATGACGCCCAGGCTGGTTTCAACGCCGGTGACCTGTGAGCCGTGCATCCTGAAACCCAACACCTGGGTGTGTGTCAGCAGCGTGGTACCGTGGGCCTGGGCTCCGGCAATTAACGCATGGGTGGTTTGCACCGCGTCGAGCGCACCTTCTTCGGCCTTGAATTGGGCATGCTCAGGCGGGTTTCTCAAACGCGGCTCAAGTGCCTGGATACGCTGGCGAGTGATCCGTGAATCCGCCCCAGGCTGAATGTCTGCGCCGTAACACAGGGCGCCTGTCCAGCGTATCTCCACGGCGGGCAGTTCATGCTCCAGGCGGTGATACGAGTCAATCGCTGCACTGCGCAAAGCGGCAATGGGGTCGGGTGCGTCGTGGGTCGTGTTGAGCCAGGCAAATGAGGTGGCCGTGACCCCGGACGCGACTTCGCCGGCCTCGACCACCGTCACATTCGCGCCCTTGCCGGCCAGGTGATAGGCCAGTGAAGCCCCCACGATACCGGCGCCAATCACCACAATGCGCTTACCTTGATGCATATCCGCTTCCTTGTTAATGACCCGCCAGGATCTCGCTGGTCTGGAACACCCTGGCATAGTCCATCGCCAGGTTACTGAGCGACAACGCATGCACATCTTCAGCCGGCCACAGGCGTCCCGACAGGTCGGTTTGATCGAAAGTAAAACAGGCATCCGCCGCTACGATCACTTCAAACCCCAGGTTGCCGCCTGAGCGCACGGTGGCCTCCACGGAGTTGTTGGTGATGACCCCGACGATCACCAATTGCTTGATCGAGCGCATGTGCAGCCAGCGCTCCAGGCCCGTGGCGCTGAAGGCATCCGGTACATTTTTCTCCACCACATGCTCGTGGGCCAGGGGGTGCAGTGCGTCCTGGAATTCACAGCCGGGCTGGCCTGGCCAGAACACCGAGCCGGGAGAGCGGGAGATATGCCGCACATGGACGACCGGGCGTTGAGCATAGCGCCAGGCGTTGAGCAGTTGCTGTATGCGTAGCTCGGCGTCTGGGTTGTTGCGACGGCCAAGGGCGGGGTCGGCCATGCCTTTCTGCATATCGATGATCACCAGTGCAGCGTTCGTCGCTAACGGTTCCATGGCCTGTCCTTTTGCGGGTGAGACGCGAAACATATCAGCCGATGCGGGGCTTATATAGAGGCCTGTTCGAAAACATGATGGGCCAATGGCAGCTTGACGCTTGACCGTTACTCAACTGGTTTGGCGCAATCCAAATGTGGGAGGGGGCTTGCTCCCGATAGCGGTGTGTCAGTGAGCTTATTTGTCACTGATCGACCGCTATCGGGAGCAAGCCCCCTCCCACAGAAGATCGCCCTGACCCTCGGCGCTTGCTGAGCGCCAGGCAATCAGCGAACGGCTCTGGATTGGCCTTCTGGCTGCTGAAACGCTACCCTCGTTCTCAATTCCCCAACCACCGGCTGTGACAGTGAGTCACGGTCTACATGAATCAGGACGATGAACGATTACTCTCTGAAGCTCGCGAACTACTGGCGAAACTCCCTGGCCGATGCCGAAAACGGCAATGGCGCTTTATTCAACAGCCATGTCAAAACCTATACGGTCTTGCCCATGGCCGCCTTGGCCGCGGGCTGTTTGCCGGCTGAGCAGGTGGAGCTGCTATTTGCCGGCGAACCTGCGCAGTTGCTGCACGTCGACGTGACCTTGCGACCGTTTGTCTATGCCTCGCGCCCGGAACACCGCAAGGCGCGCAATGGGTTGCCGGCGTTCATCACACCGATTCTTTGTCGTGTGTCGGTCACCCGCGACGGGCGCATCTACGCGACCGGGCCGGCATTGGTGCCCCGTGACATCCTCGAGCCGTTGGATCACGACAATTTCACCCTCGGTGCGCAGTACGACCTGGACCGTTTTCTGGCCGCCCAAGAGGCGCCCCGGTTCGAACCGCCTGCTTCCGGTACCGACGTGGACCCAGAGCAGTATCGCGAAAAGTGGATCAGCTACCTGCGCTACTGCAAGAACATGTTCCACACGGTGTGCAACGCTTGGGACGGGGCGGAAGACGGCTTCGACCCAGTCAACTACTGGTACCTGTTCAAGGAGCAGAAGGCTGACGGTTTCAGCTTCAACATCGTTGCGCTATACGATCATCTGCGTGCCAGCAAACCCGATGTGCCATTGTTCGAGCGATTTGCACAGCGTGGGCCCACCGCCGATGAGCCGTGCCTTGCGGCCAACAGCCTGTTCGCCAGCCGACGCGGGCATGCCGGTGACGAATACGCGCTGGCGCCTGCCCAACGCGACAGCCTGGCGCACCTTTTGGCCGGGGACGCCGGAGATATACTGGCGGTCAACGGGCCCCCGGGCACCGGGAAAACCACCTTGGTCCTGTCCGTGGTGGCCTCGCTCTGGGCCAAGGCTGCCGCAGAAGGCGGCGAACCGCCGGTGATTGTCGCCAGCTCGACGAACAATCAAGCGGTCACCAACATCATCAAGGCGTTCGGTAAAGACTTCGCCGCGGGCACCGGGCCCTTCGCCGGGCGCTGGTTGCCCGACATCAATAGCTTCGGCGCTTACTTTCCCAAAGCCTCGGCGGAAGCGGAGATGGCGCGCACTTACCAGACCAAGAACTTTTTCCTTGAGCTTGAGTCGCACGCCTATCTCGACAGGGCCCAGCAGGCTTACCTGGGCCGCGCGGCCATGGCTTTTGCTGGCGACCCGCAACCCACGCTGAAAAATACCGTGGACAAACTACAGGCCGAAATTCGTCTGCGCCAGCAGCAACTCGCCGCGATCGAGCAAACTTGGCCACGGCTGGTGGCTGCCCGCAAAGCTATCCAGGATCTGCTCGGCGATGACCCACGGGCGGCCGTCAGTCGCCTTGAAACCCAGCTGCGGCTGCACACCGAACAGCTGGCGAGCACCCAGGCTCGCTTGAAAGACTTCAAGCACTACCTGGCCCATGAATCGTTGATCTACACGCTGTTTGGCTGGTTCGGCCCGATTGCCGCCAAGCGCCTGCGCCTGGCCAAGCTTCACGTCGATGAGGCAGACACTGAGCTGCAAAGCGCCGTCGATGTGCATGACATGGAGCGGCGCCTGACCGCCGCCGTGAGCCACGCCGCGCAAAGCCTGAGCACACTCCAAGCTCAGCGGGAGCGGGTGGACGAGTTGCTGCGCGGCGAGCAGCGCGAGCTGTTGAACTGGCAGGCGGTGATTGGCGTATTACCCGGCGCGACCGGCAAGCCTGCCGCACAGGTGACGCTGGAGGACTGCGACGCCTGGGCGGACACTTCGTTGCGCTTCGAGACCTTCCTGCTGGCCACCCATTATTGGGAGGGGCGTTGGTTGATGGAAGTCGCCGAGGAGTTGCCGCTGATCCTCAAAAGCCGTAAAAAAAATGGCCGCAAGACCCTGGAAAAAAACTGGCGGCGCTGGATGAAACTCACGCCTTGTGTGGTCGCGACGTTTCACCGATTACCGGGCGAGCTGTCGTGCAGCCGTCGTGATGGCGATGGTTATGTCAAAGACTATGCGCTGAACTTCATCGACCTGCTGATCGTCGACGAAGCGGGCCAGGTGCTCCCCGAGGTGGCGGCGCCGTCTTTCGCCCTGGCCAGGCAAGCTCTGGTGATCGGCGACACTCAGCAGATCGAACCCATCTGGTCGATACCGGCAGCAGTGGATATCGGCAATTTGCTCAGCGCCGGTCTGTTGTCACGCAGCAGCGTGGACGACGATTACGAGGCGTTCTGTGACAGCGGGCGCAGCGCCGCCAATGGCAGTGTCATGGCGATTGCGCAGTCGACCAGCCGCTATCACTACGACCCTGACCTGGCGCGCGGCCTTTACCTCTACGAACACCGCCGTTGTTATGACTCGATCATCGATTACTGCAACGCCCTCTGCTACAAGGGCAAGCTGCAACCGCGCCGAGGCGCCAAGCCGCAAGGTGGCTTGCCGGGGCTGGGCTACCTGCACATCGACGGGATGTGCCAGCAGAAACAGGGTGGCAGCCGTCATAACCTGTTTGAGGCACAGACTATTGCGGCCTGGATCAAGGCCAACGAACAGCAGCTCGTTGAGCGCTACGACAAAGAGCTCTGGGAGATTCTTGGGGTGATAACCCCCTTCGGCGCCCAGACCCGAGCGATCATCGAGGCCTGCAGCGCATTGGGCATTCGCACTGGCAAACTTGACGGTGAAATGACCGTCGGCACGGTGCACTCTTTCCAGGGCGCAGAGCGGCCCGTGGTGATTTTCTCGGCGGTGTACTCCAAGCACGCCGACGGCGCGTTCATCGACCGTCGGGACAGCATGTTGAACGTGGCCGTGTCTCGCGCCAAAGACAGTTTCCTGGTGTTCGGCGACATGGACCTGTTCAGCCAGATACCCGCCAGTAAGCCTCGTGGGCGCCTGGCCCAGTACCTGTTGCACAGCCCGGAGAACGCACTGGCGTTCGACTTCCAGCCCCGGGTGGACCTGCTCACGGCGCGCACCGGCTTGAGCCACCTGCATGAATTTGCCGAGCATGACCGGTTCCTGTTGCGCACCCTGGAAACGGCACGCCAGCAGGTGCAGATCGTGACGCCCTGGGTCAAGTTGCGCGGAATGCGCGAAAGCGGCGCCTTGGATGCAATGGTCGGCACGGTGCAGCGGGGCGTGCAGGTGACGGTCTACACCGACTTGCGCTTCAACACCGACATCAACCCCGGCAGGTCCGAAGGCAACCCGGGCAAAATCGCTGAATTCAAGGAGGCGATTGCGGCGCTCAAACACCATGCCGTACAGGTGCGCGTGGTCAACAAGGTGCACAGCAAGCTGGTGATGGCCGATGAGGAGTTACTCTGCGTCGGCTCATTCAATTGGTTGAGCGCCGCACGTTCCGGCGATTACGTGCACCACGAAACGTCCATGGTCTATCACGGGCCGGACGTCAGCAGTGAGCTGACGATCAACCGCACGAGTCTGGCGCGACGCCTGAGCTCAAGCCAGCCTTAGCCTGGCGCAATGCTATGCCAGGGGGCTACAGGCTGCTGGCATAGCGACACCGATCGGCAGCCCGCACGCAAAACCCTGAGACTTCCCGGCGAAAATCTTCATAATGACGGCCAATTTGTTTAGCTCGTTATTCTGGTGTGCCCGCATGGAAATTAAGGTCAACTTTCTCGACAACCTTCGGCTTGAAGCCAAGTTCGATGACTTCACGGTCATTGCCGACCAGCCCATCCGCTACAAGGGCGACGGTTCGGCACCGGGGCCATTCGATTACTTCCTGGCTTCGTCGGCGTTGTGTGCGGCGTACTTTGTGAAGTTGTACTGCCAGACGCGCAATATTCCCACGGAGAATATTCGCCTGTCGCAGAACAACATTGTCGACCCGGAAAACCGCTACAACCAGATCTTCAAGATCCAGGTCGAGCTGCCTACGGATATCTCCGACAAGGATCGCCAGGGCATCCTGCGTTCCATCGACCGGTGCACCGTGAAGAAAGTCGTGCAGGCCGGGCCGGAGTTTGTGATTGAAGAGGTAGAGAATCTCGACGCCGACGCCCAGGCATTGCTGATGCCCAACTCGACGTCTGAGGCAGGCACCTACATCGCCGGCAAGGACCTGCCACTGGAACAGACCATCACCAACATGTCCGCGATCCTCGCCGGCCTGGGCATGAAGATCGAGATCGCTTCGTGGCGCAATATTGTGCCCAACGTCTGGTCGCTGCATATCCGCGATGCCCATTCGCCGATGTGCTTTACCAACGGCAAGGGCGCAACTAAGGAGGGCGCCCTGGCGTCGGCGCTGGGCGAGTTCATCGAACGGCTCAACTGCAACTTCTTCTACAACGACCAGTTCTGGGGCGAGGAGCTGGCCAATGCGCCGTTCGTGCATTACCCGGATGAGCGCTGGTTCCAGCCGGGCAAAAATGACGAGCTGCCGAGTGAAATCCTCGATGCCTACTGCCTGAAGATTTACAACCGCGAGGGCGAGCTGCGCGGCTCGCACTTGTTCGACACCAATTCCGGTAACGAAGCCCGCGGCATTGTCTCGTTGCCGTTTGTGCGCCAATCCGATGGCGAGGTGGTGTATTTCCCCTCCAATCTGATCGAAAACCTCTACCTGAGCAACGGCATGAGCGCCGGCAACACCTTGGCCGAAGCCCAGGTGCAGTGCCTGTCGGAGATTTTCGAGCGGGCTGTGAAGCGCGAAATCATCGAAGGCGAATTCGCGCTGCCGGACGTACCGGCCGAAGTATTGGCCAAATACCCTGGCATCCTCGCCGGCATTCAGGGCCTGGAAGCCCAGGGCTTCCCGGTGCTGGTCAAGGATGCGTCCCTGGGCGGTGAGTTCCCGGTGATGTGCGTGACCTTGATGAACCCGCGTACGGGCGGGGTGTTTGCCTCGTTCGGCGCGCACCCTAGCCTGGAAGTGGCGCTGGAGCGCAGCCTCACCGAGCTGCTGCAAGGCCGCAGCTTCGAAGGCTTGAACGACCTGCCGCAGCCGACCTTCGAAGGCCAGGCGGTCACCGAGCCGAACAACTTTGTCGAGCACTTTATCGACTCCAGCGGCGTGGTGTCGTGGCGCTTCTTCAGTGCCCAGTCCGATTATGAATTCGTCGAGTGGGACTTCTCAGGCCACGGCGAAGATTCCAACGCCCAGGAGGCCGCGACGCTGTTCGGCATCCTCGAAGGCATGGGCAAGGAGAGCTACATGGCGGTGTACGAGCACCTGGGTGCCACCGCCTGCCGTATTCTGGTGCCGGACTACTCGGAAATCTACCCGGTGGACGACCTGATCTGGGACAACACCAACAAGGCGCTGTTTTTCCGCGAAGACATCCTCAACCTGCACCGCCTCGACGAGGACGAGTTGCAGGCACTGGTCGAGCGCCTGATCGAAAGCGAGCTGGACGACTACACCGATATCACTACCCTGATCGGCATCGAGTTCGACGACAACACCGCGTGGGGCCAGTTGACCATCCTTGAGCTGAAGCTGCTTATTTTCCTGGCCCTCAAGCAGTATGAAGAGGCCAAGGAATGCGTGGAGATGTTCCTGCAGTACAACGACAACACCGCCGAGCGTGGCCTGTTTTACCAGGCGATGAATGCGGTGCTGGAGATGGAGCTGGATGACGACCTGGAGCTGGCCGACTACGAAGCCAACTTCCGGCGCATGTTTGGCAATGAGCGCATGGATGCGGTGATCGGCTCGGTGGACGGCAGCGTGCGGTTCTATGGGCTGACGCCGACGAGCATGAAGCTGGAAGGGCTGGATCGGCATTTGCGCCTGATCGACAGCTACAAGAAGCTGCATGCGGCGCGGGCCAACGTAAGCCTTGGCTGATTTACACTGTCAATGTGGGAGGGGGCTTGCCCCCGATAGCGGTGGGTCAGCTGCAAATAAGCTGACTGATGCACCGCCATCGGGGGCGAGCCCCCTCCCACATTTTTGATCGATGTTTGACGTTAGATGTGCACCAGGGCTTGGGCCAGATCCTTGCGCAGATCCTCTACATCCTCAACCCCCACCAACATAATCTCGAGCTGATTGCGCATTCAATGTGGGAGGGGGCTTGCCCCCGATAGCGGTGGTCAGCTGCAAATAAGCATGACTGATGCACCGCCATCGGGGGCAAGCCCCCTTCCACATTTTTGATCGATGTTTGATGTTAGATGTATGCCAGGGCTCGGGCTGAATTCGCGCGCAGGTCCTCCACATTCTCAACCCGCACCAACATAATCTCGAGCTGATTGCGCATTCAATGTGGGAGGGGGCTTGCCCCCGATAGCGGTGGGTCAGTTGCAAATAAGCTGACTGATGCACCGCCATCGGGGGCAAGCCCCCTCCCACATTTTTGATCGATGTTTGATGTTAGATGTATGCCAGGGCTCGGGCTGAATTCGCGCGCAGGTCCTCCACATTCTCAACCCGCAGCAACATAATCTCGAGCTGATTGCGCATCCAATGTGGGAGGGGGCTTGCCCCCGATAGCGGTGGGTCAGCTGCAAATAAGCATGACTGATGCACCGCCATCGGGGGCAAGCCCCCTCCCACATTTTTGATCGATGTTTGATGTTAGATGTATGCCAGGGCTCGGGCTGAATTCGCGCGCAGGTCCTCCACATTCTCAACCCGCACCAACATAATCTCGAGCTGATTGCACATTCAATGTGGGAGGGGTCTTGCCCCCGATAGCGGTGGGTCAGTTGCAAATAAGCTGACTGATGCACCGCCATCGGGGGCTTGCCCCCTCCCACATTTTTGATCGATGTTTGATGTTAGATGTATGCCAGGGCTTGGGCTGAATTCGCGCGCAGGTCCTCCACATTCTCAACCCGCACCAACATAATCTCGAGCTGATTGCGCATTCAATGTGGGAGGGGGCTTGCCCCCGATAGCGGTGGGTCAGTTGCAAATAAGCTGACTGATGCACCGCCATCGGGGGCAAGCCCCCTCCCACATTTTTGATCGATGTTTGATGTTAGATGTATGCCAGGGCTCGGGCTGAATTCGCGCGCAGGTCCTCCACATTCTCAACCCGCACCAACATAATCTCGAGCTGATTGCGCATTCAATGTGGGAGGGGGCTTGCCCCCGATAGCGGTGGGTCAGTTGCAAATAAGCTGACTGATGCACCGCCATCGGGGGCAAGCCCCCTCCCACATTTTTGATCGATGTTTGACGTTAGATGTGCGCCAGGGCTTGGGCCAGATCCTTGCGCAGATCCTCTACATCCTCAACCCCCACCAACATAATCTCGAGCTGATGCGCATTCAATGTAGGAGGGGGCTTGCCCCCGATAGCGGTGGGTCAGTTGCAAATAAGCTGACTGATGCACCGCCATCGGGGGCAAGCCCCCTCCCACATTTTGATCGATGTTTGGCGTTAGATGTGCGCCAGGGCTCGGGCTGAATTGGCGCGCAGGTCCTCCACATTCTCAACCCGCACCAACATAATCTCGAGCTGATTGCGCATTCAATGTGGGAGGGGGCTTGCCCCCGATAGCGGTGGGTCAGTTGCAAATAAGCTGACTGATGCACCGCCATCGGGGGCAAGCCCCCTCCCACATTTTGATCGATGTTTGGCGTTAGATGTGCGCCAGGGCTTGGGCCAGATCCTTGCGCAGATCCTCTACATCCTCAACCCCCACCGACAACCGTACCAGCCCATCGCCGATTCCCAACTGCGCCCGCGTCGCCGCCGGGATGCTCGCATGGGTCATGATCGCCGGGTGTTCGATCAGGCTTTCCACGCCCCC
The DNA here is from genome assembly GCF_059134095.1 of Pseudomonas sp. FBCC-B545. NCBI lineage: Bacteria > Pseudomonadati > Pseudomonadota > Gammaproteobacteria > Pseudomonadales > Pseudomonadaceae > Pseudomonas > Pseudomonas sp. FBCC-B545. The sequence continues at coordinate 2,867,513 of NZ_CP101441.1, forward strand.
CAGGCTCTCGGCCAGGGCGAAGATATTGATGTTTTCCAGGAAGCGCGTTGCACCGGCCAGGTCGCTGTTCAAATCCACCGAAATCATCCCGCCAAACCCGCGCATCTGCTGTTTTGCCAACTCGTGCTGTGGGTGGGATTTCAAGCCTGGGTAGTGAACACGCGATACCTGAGGCTGTTGTTCCAGCCAGGTGGCCAGGTCCAGGGCATTGCTGCAATGGCGCTCCATGCGCAGCGCCAGGGTCTTTACCCCGCGCAAGGTCAGGAACGCGTCGAACGGCCCGGCAATAGCGCCCACTGAGTTCTGCAGAAAGCCCAAGCGTTCTGCCAGCTCAGGGTTGTCGCCCACAACGGCGATACCACCGATCACATCGGAATGCCCATTGAGGTACTTGGTAGTGGAGTGCACCACAATATCGAAACCCCGCTCCAGCGGCCGCTGGATCCACGGGCTGGCGAAAGTGTTGTCGGCCACGCAAATAATCCCGCGGGCACGGCAGATACGCGCAACTGCGCGCAGGTCGGTCAGGCTCAGCAGCGGATTGCTCGGGGTCTCGACCCAGACCATGCGCGTGTCGTCCTGCAACGACGCTTCAAAGGCCGACAAGTCGCTCAGGTCGACATAGCTGAAACGGTGCCCGGCACTGCGCTGGCGTACCTTGTCGAACAGGCGGAACGTGCCGCCATACAGGTCATTGCCCGAGACAATATGTGCGCCGGCATCCAGCAGCTCCAGCACCGTGGAAATCGCCGCCAGCCCCGAGGCAAACGCAAACGCCTGGCTGCCGCCTTCAAGGTCGGCTACGCAGCGCTCCAGGGCAAAACGCGTGGGGTTGTGGGAGCGCCCATAGTCGAAGCCCTTGTGCACGCCGGGGCTGTCTTGCAGGTAGGTGGAGTTGGCGTAGATCGGCGGCATCAGCGCGCCCGTGGTCGGGTCGGGTGACTGCCCGGCGTGGATCACACGGGTGGCAAACGCGCTTTTATCGGGCTGACTCATGCAAGGGATCTCCGTAGGTGGTTAAGCAGGTCGACGCGGGTAATCAGGCCATGGAAGCCTGAGGCGTCAGCAATGATGGCGACCAGGCCGCGATCCAGTTCTGCCTGCAGTTCGGCCAGGCTGGCGCTGGGGGCCAGGGTGTGCAGGGTGTCGGTCATGGCGCTGGCGACGGTCATGGAAAAATCCGCGGCGTCGTGGTGCAAGCCCAGCAGGATGTCGGACTCATCGATGACGCCCACCAGTTGTTGGCCGTCTACCAGCACCGGCAGTTGCGACACATCAGCCAGGCGCATGCGCTGGAAGGCGGTGAGCAGGGTGTCGTCGGGGCTGACGCTGATCACGCGGCCGTCTTCGAAGCGGCGGGCGATCAGGTCGCGCAGGTCGCCGTAATGCTTGTACTGCAACAGGCCGGCGTCGTTCATCCATTGGTCGTTGTAGACCTTCGACAAGTACCGCGTGCCGGTGTCGCAGACGAAGGTCACCACACGCTTGGGCGTGGTTTGCTCACGGCAGTAACGCAGGGCGGCGGCTAGCAGGGTGCCGGTGGATGAGCCCCCGAGAATGCCTTCGGCCTTGAGCAACTGGCGGGCGTGGTCGAAGCTCTCTTCATCGCTGATGGAGTAGGCGTGGCGCACACTGGAGAGGTCGGCAATCGAGGGGATGAAATCCTCGCCGATGCCTTCCACGGCCCAGGAGCCGGGCGTTTCCAGCTGGCCGCTGCGGCTGTACTCGGCCATTACCGAACCCACCGGGTCGGCCAGTACCATGGCCAGCTCAGGCTGCACGCGCTTGAAGAAACGGGTCAGCCCGGTGAGGGTGCCGGCCGAGCCGACGCCCACCACAATTGCGTCGACATCATGCTGGGTCTGCGCCCAGATCTCCGGCGCGGTGCTGGTCTCGTGGGCCAGGGGATTGGCCGGGTTGTTGAACTGGTCGGCGAAGAAGGAATCCGGAATATCCTTGGCCAGGCGTGCTGCAACGTCCTGGTAATACTCGGGGTGGCCCTTGCCCACATCGGAACGGGTGATATGCACCTCGGCGCCCATGGCCTTGAGGTGCAGCACCTTTTCCGTGGACATCTTGTCGGGCACCACCAGCACCACCCGATACCCCTTGGCCCGGCCCACCAGCGCCAGGCCCAGGCCGGTGTTGCCGGCGGTGGCTTCGATGATGGTGCCACCAGGGCGCAAGCGGCCGTCGCGTTCGGCGGCGTCGATCATCGCCAGGCCTATGCGGTCCTTGATCGAACCTCCGGGGTTTTGTGATTCAAGCTTGAGAAACAGTGTGCAAGGGCCAGTGTCGAAGCGGCTGACCTTGACCAGCGGTGTGTTACCGATCAGCTCAAGCACGGCGGGGCGTGAAGGTGTGGGCATGTCGTTACCTGGTTACGGGATGGGCGTAGGGTAGGGGGACAGCAAAATGCATGACTTCGAACATAGGCCGGTATCGCCCAGGTCGCAACCTGGCGGTCCGATGCATGACTTTTTTTGGCGCATGGGTGATGCGAGGGCGGGCGCAATGTAGGAGCCCGATGAAGAGCAAATGTGGGAGCGCTCGAGCTTTAGCGAGGCCGCGATGGCGGTGGGTCAGGCAGCACAAATGCCAGCAGTGCCGCCGCCGTCGCGGCCTCGCTAAAGCTCGTGCGCTCCCACATCAGTGACCGGCAATGGCAGCTTCGATAGTCGCTATGTCGATTTTGGTCATCTTCATCATCGCCTCAAACGCACGCTTGGCGACGGCGGTGTCCTTGCTGGTCACCGCATCGACCAACACCCGTGGCGAGATCTGCCACGACAAACCCCATTTATCCTTGCACCAGCCGCAGGCGCTTTCCTTTCCGCCATTGCCAACGATGGCATTCCACAACCGGTCGGTTTCCTCCTGGTCGTCCGTGGACACCTGAAAGGAAAACGCCTCGCTGTGCTTGAACGCCGAACCGCCATTCAGGCCGATGCACGGAATGCCCATGACGGTGAATTCCACCGTCAATGCATCACCCTGTTTACCGCAGGGGTAGTCGCCAGGGGCGTAGTGCACCGCGTTCACTTTGCTGTCGGGGAAGGTTTCGGCGTAAAAAGTGGCGGCCTCCACAGCGTCGCCGTTGTACCAGAGGCAGACGGTATTTTTGTTGTTCATCGCAAACTCCTCGGGTTGATAGGAGTATGAAGTCTAGACGAGGGTGCCGCCCTGTCAGCCGGCGTTCCCTTTCAGCTGATGGGCGACCGCTGCCTTATCGATCACCGACCAGACGTGAGCGAATTTACCGTCGACGCATTCGTAAAAAACGTTCTCGTCGAATACGACCGTCTTGCCGTTGATCGGCAGCCCGAAAAACTCGCCCCTGGGACTGACCCTAAAGTTCAGCCGACTGGCGACCGTCGGCGGGTCGGCAACCAGCAGCTGAACACGGAACACCAGGTCGGGGATTTCCCGAAAGTCGCGCTCCAGCATCGCCCGGTAGCCCTCCAGGCCAACCGGGCTGCCGTTGTAGGTCACATCAGGATGGACAAAATCGCCCAGGTGCTGCCAATCCTGACGGTTCAGACAATCGATATAGCCTCGGTAGAAGCTGGCGAGTTGGTCGCGGGTCATGGGCCGTTCTCCTGGTTTAAGCGCGCTCGTCCACTATCGCCGGCAAGCAGATGTCCCCGCAAGTGCGTGACCGGGTATGCCGCGAACGCCAGCTCAAACCCAGCACCATCAGCAAACCCAGGCCGGCCATCAGCGCGCCTGCCAGGGAAATGGCCGGGTAGCCCAGCCCGGCGTTGATCACCGCGCCGCCCAACGCCGCGCCAATCGCATTACCGAAATTGAATGCGCCGATGTTCATCGCGGAGGCCAGGTTAGGCGCATCCTTGGCGGCCTCCATCACACGCATCTGCAAGGGCGGCACCAAGGCAAAACTCGCGGCTCCCCATAGCAGGATCGACACGGCAGCAGGCAGCGGCCATTGCATCAGCACCGAGAAGGCCAGCAGCACGGCGATCAACACCACCAGGGAGGTGATCAAGGTACGGTCCACCGAACGGTCCGCAGACTTGCCACCCCACACATTGCCCAGGGTCAGGCCGATACCGAACAGCACGAGCATGCCGGTGACGAAGTTGGTCGAGGCGTGGGTGACGTCACGCAGAATCGGTGCGATATAGGTGAACACCGTGAACATTGCACTGGAACCCACCACGGTCAGCGCCAACGCAGCCAGCACCGGCCCGCGGCCCAGTACGCGAATTTCCGCCATCAGGCTGCCGCCTTTCGGCGCAGGTGTATTCGGCAGCGCCCACCACAGCGCCGCCATCACCACCGCACCGATGCCGCTGATGCCCCAGAACGCCGTGCGCCAACCAAAGTTCTCGCCAAACCAAGTGGCCAGGGGCACACCGCCAATGGTCGCCAGGGTCAGCCCCAGGAACATCGCCGCGACCGCCCCCGCGCGCTTCTCCGGCGCGACCACACTCGCGGCCACAATCGAACCAATGCCGAAGAACGCTCCGTGGTTCAGCGACGTCACCAGCCTGGCGATCATCAAGGTCTGGTAGTTGTTGGCCAACGCCGAGAGCACATTACCCAGGGTGAAAATCGCCATCAGCCCGATCAGCAGGTAACGGCGTGGCACCCTGGCCGTGGCGAGGGTCATGATCGGCGCGCCGATCAGCACGCCCATGGCATAGGCGCTCACCAACAGCCCCGCGGCGGGAATGGATACGCCAAGATCGGCGGCAATACCGGGCAACATGCCCATGGGTGCAAACTCCGTGACCCCGATGCCAAAGGCACCGATGGACAAGGCTACAAGGGGTGGATTGATACGCATGGTTGACTCCTCATCTGTGTGTCAAATGCTACAATCCAGCCTTTTGCAGCAGTAGCCCTTTGTTGGGAACTACAGCTTTGCGCAGGAGGCACAAATGGACATCGGTGGTCGCTCGGGAGAGATGGAAGTGTTCGCCATGGTCGCCGAGCACGGCAGCCTGTCGGGCGCTGCGCGAGCCCTGGGGCTGACGCCATCGTCCATCAGCCGCATCATCACCCGCACCGAGCGGCGCATCGGCACCCGACTGCTGCTGCGCACCACCCGCGCCATCACCTTCACCGCCGAAGGCGAAGCCTACCTGCGCGGCGCCCGGCGCATCCTTGCGGACATGGCCGAAGTCGAAGACGCCATCACCGACCAAGGCGCCCCCCGCGGCCGCCTGCGAGTCAGCGCCGCCCTGGCCCATGGCCGTATGACCATCGTGCCGCTGATCGCCGCGTTCAGCGCCCGCTATCCCGCCATCGTCGTCGACCTGATGCTCGGCGATGAAGTCGTGGACATCCTCGGCGGCCAGGCCGACGTCGCCATCCGCTTCGGCCCACTCGCCGACAGCCCCCTGACCGCTCGCCACATCGGCTCCACCGGCCAGGTTATCGTCGCCTCACCCGACTACCTGGCGCGCCACGGCACCCCGGTTGCGCCGCAGGATCTACTCAACCACAACTGCCTGCGCTTCAACTTCCGCCGGGCGGCGCCTGACTGGCCGTTTCGGATGGAAGGGCGGGAGTTTTCGTTGAAAGTGGCGGGGACGATTGAAGGCAATAGTGGGGAAGCGTTGGCGCAGTTGGCGAAGCTGGGGGCGGGGATTGCACGGATTGGGGCGTTCAGTGTGGTGGAGGAGGTGAGGCGGGGGGAGTTGGTGGTGTTGCTGGAGGAGTATAACCCGGGGGATGTGGAGCCGATTCATGCGGTGTTTGTGGGGGGAGGGGCGATGCCGGTGCGGGTTAGGGCGTTTGTGGATTTTTTGGTGGAGCGGCATTGCGTTTGACGAGGCGTGGGTTTGGAACTTTGGACGGAGCGTATTTGCCCGGAGCGGGATATTCAAAGCTGGGTCATACGGTCAAGCCGCCCACTCGAAGCACTCAAACTATTAGCCACGAATCGCTGAAGTGGACGACTCATACAAGGAGCCCTGTTCAGTCGGCGACATCCTCCGGCGAAACAACCCAAACACTGCAAGGCATTTTGTATAACAGTTGTTCCACCGTGCTGCCGATCAATTGGCCGATCCCACGATGGACGACTCGTCCCATGACAATAACGTCAATGTCATATGCATCCGCATAGCTGGAAAGCACCTTGGCTGGGTTGCCCATGATCATGTGCTGGTTTTCCGCTGGGATGTTATTGCGTGTGGCCAGCTCACGGAAAGCATCGCTCTGCGCATCGAACAGTGCCTTGGCGGCGCTTGAAGAGAAGAACGCCGAAGCATTATTGAAACCGAACTCAGCCGCACTGATCGAGGACAGATCGTGGGCGTAAATAACCTCGAGCTCAGCATTACAGTTGTTCGCCAGTTTTACCGCTTCGTGCAGAATCCTGTCGTTGAGGCCTTTGTAATGGTCATTGCGATGGAAAGGATCGACCGCAGCGACAATTCTACGCGGAAGGGCGTGGTGCACATGACTGACAAAGTGCAGTGGCACTGGGCATTCTCGTAGCAGATGAATGTCTAACGGTGTGAACATCAGGCGTGACAGGACTGACTCGTGCTCCAGAGCCTTCACGAGTGCTGTCATGGGTTGTTCCCGAAGGTGGATGAGAATCTCTTGCAGGGGGCTTTCCACCCAGACAACTTCAGTGGTGACGTGTACGCCGAGCTTACGCAGGGGGCGGGCCTGATCCTCAAGCCATTGGTGGTGGCGCTCGACATATCCCAAGCGCATCTGCTCCAGAGCTTGTTCATTGACCAGGCCAGCAGTCGCCAGTCCCTCCAGATAGTCGAATGCCACGATGTGCAAGGCCGCATCCGAGGCCTTGGCCAGAGCGGCGGCGCGCTCGAGGGCCGGGCTGTTTTTCATGAGGGGCGAGACAACGAGCATGAAGCGTGGTTGCGCAGACATGGCAAATCTCCCATAGATAATCGCTCAAACGCTCGTCAGTCGGGCGTCCGGCCAGTGAGCCTTGAGCCTATGGTCGCTCTGGCTACGATAACGGGTTTGATTTTTGTCAAAGAAACGAGGGAGGGCGCCGGTCAGAAGATGTGAGGCAAACGCGTTGGTTCACTGATTGTTGACCATTATCAATCTCCTAGAGGTTGTCTAGGCGCAGTCTCGGGTTAGTGCAGCACTCAAGAACTCGGTCTGCGTAGGGGAATCGATGATGGCCACCATGAAAGCCGCAATATTCGTTGAGAAGAACCGCATTGTGCTCGAGGACAAACCGATCCCCGAGGTCGGCCCTCTGGATGCATTGATTCGCATCACCACCACGACAATCTGTGGCACCGATGTGCATATCCTGCGCGGAGAGTACCCGGTGGCCAAAGGCTTGACCATCGGTCACGAACCGGTGGGCGTCATCGAACGGCTGGGCTCGCAGGTGCGCGGCTTCGTCGAAGGACAGCGGGTAATCGCTGGGGCGATTACCCCAAGTGGCCAGAGTTACGCCTGCCTTTGCGGCTGCGGCTCACAGGATGGTCCAGACACCCGGCATGGATTTCGCGCCACTGGTGGCTGGAAATTCGGCAATACCATAGACGGTTGCCAAGCCGAATACGTGCTGGTGCCAGATGCACTAGCCAATTTGTGCCCGATCCCTGACGGCTTGAGCGATGAACATGTGCTGATGTGCCCGGACATCATGTCCACCGGTTTCTCTGGCGCGGAGCGCGGCGAGATCAGTATCGGTGACACGGTCGCCGTATTTGCCCTCGGGCCGATCGGTTTGTGCGCCGTGGCCGGTGCTCGTCTTAAGGGGGCTACCACCATCATCGGCGTCGATGCGGTGGCAGAGCGCATGAGCGTTGCCCGTCAGTTGGGCGCGACTCACGTGGTCAATTTCAAGGACTCAAATGTGGTCGATCAGATCATGGCCCTGACCAATGGCCGGGGAGTTGATGTTTCGATCGAGGCTCTGGGTACCCAAGGTACCTTTGAGTCGGCATTGCGCGTGCTGCGTCCTGGCGGCCGCTTATCCAGTCTTGGGGTGTATTCCAGCGACCTGCGCATTCCGCTCGGTGCCTTTGCCGCCGGCCTCGGTGATTACAGCATCGTTACGACGCTATGTCCCGGCGGCAAAGAGCGGATGCGCCGGTTGATGGCAGTGGTGCAAAGCGGCGCCGTCGATTTGTCGCCGCTGGTGACTCACCATTTTAAACTCGATGACATCGAGGCGGCCTATGAGCTGTTTGCCAATCAGCGTGATGGCGTGATGAAAGTGGCGATCACTCCTTAAGGACCAGTGTTGTCTACCGTCTTTGTAGAGGTGCTCATGAACATTGAGATCACGCAAGCACGAAAACCCCATTGCTGGGTCGTGTATCTGGATGATCTGGCCGTGAACTTCAACAGTCTGGAGCAGGCGAACGCGTTCGTTGCCCAGCTCAAAGCGCGTATTGCAGCGCCACATGTATGGCCGCATGCGGGGCCCCGAGAGACTTTTGAGCGCACTCTGGCGCCACGCAAGGTGGCTGCGGCGATCAAGTGAAAAATAATCGCAGGCGCAAGCCGCTACTTGGTGGGAACCGCCGTGAATGAAACCTTTGGCATGGCAGGGGCGGCGGCCGCGCTGGGGATCGGCATGCTTATCGGTCTTGAGCGTGAACGTCACAAAGGCACGGGAGATACCCGAGATTGCGCGGGATTGAGAACGTTCTCGATCACGGCGCTGCTGGGATATGTGGCGATGCAGGTGGGAGATGCGTTGCTGGTCGGAATGGTAGCGATCAGTCTAACGGCGTTGGCGAGTGTCGCGTATTGGCGAAGTTTGAGTGAAGACCCCGGCGTGACCAGCGAAGTGGCGTTGCTCACGGTGCTGATCCTGGGCGCGCTGTGCAGCACCGCTCCCGAGCTGGCCGTCGCTATTGGTGTGGTGGCTGCTGGGTTGCTGACGTATCGGGAGAAACTGCATCATTTCGCCAAAAGCCAGTTGACCGAGCCTGAAATGCACGATGGCCTCGTCTTACTGATTACGGCGTTGGTGGTGTTGCCATTGCTCCCGGATCGTTACATCGGCCCTTATGCAGCCCTCAATTTGCGCACCATCTGCAGTCTGACCGTTTTGTTGATGCTGGTGGGCGCCATGGGGCATATCGCTGTGCGTACCCTGGGAGCCGGCTACGGCTACGCCATCAGTGCTATCGCCTCCGGATTCGCCTCCAGTACCGTGACGATCGCCTCTATGGGGCATCGCGTCGTTACAGAGCCGGGCAATATCCGCTCCCTGAGTGCCGCGGCGATATTATCCAATTTGGCCACAGTCATTCAGGTCGGGCTGATTTTTGGCCTGGTTGATCCCGCGCTTTTGCGCAGCATATGGGGCCCATTGGCCTGCGGATTTGCTGCCACGGGTTTATATGGTGCGTGCCTGATGTTTCCCGTCCAGCGCAGGGGGACCAACGAGCCGGTCAAGGTAGGGGGCGCGTTCGATCTCAAGCTTGCCTTGATTGTGACGTTGACCATGACGGGAATTACTTTGGTTTCATCAGCGATGCTTCACCATTTCGGTCAGGTCGGGATACTGCTGACTGCGACCTTGACCGGTTTTGCCGACGCGCATTCTTCGACCGCGTCCATCGCCTCCCTCGCCAAGGCTGGTTTGTTGCCGCTCGATGCCATCGTCGGCCCGGCGCTGGTTGCCGTAAGCAGCAACTCTTTGAGCAAATGCCTGATGGCCTGGGTCAGTGGTGGCAAACGGTTTGCCGCCTATGTCATTCCGGGTCAGGTGTTGCTGACGCTGGCCATGTGGGCGGGCACTTTGCTGCATTAAGTTCGGCCGGTATGTCCGCAAGGCTGAAACGGCAAGCGTTGCCACCGTTTCTTTTGGCCAGATACATCGCGCTGTCTGCTCGGGCGAGCAAATCATCCACACTGCTGCCATCGCCGGGATACAGGCTGATACCGATGCTTATAGCTGTTTCGATCCGATGATTGTCCAGCATAAATGGCTGATGGATGGCGGCGACTAATTTGTTGGCCAATGGCTCAAGTTGGTCAATTTGGTTGATGCCGCAGATCAGGATAGCGAATTCGTCACCGCTCAAGCGGGCGACCAGATCGGAGCGGCGCACCGACTGGCCCAGGCGCTCAGCCACAGCGACTAATAGCCTATCTCCGCAAGCGTGGCCGAGTGTGTCGTTGATGGATTTGAAGTGATCCACATCGATAAACATCAGCGCCAATGGCTGCTTATGTTCCATCGCGCCATTGACTGCCTGGTTGAGCAGGTTCAGGAACAGCAAACGGTTGGGCAATCCCGTGAGGGCGTCGTGGTATGCCAGTTGCTGCATGGCGGTGCGCTCATCGTCGATGAGGCTGAAGTTGTGCAGAATGGCGATGAAGTGCGTCACCACGCCGTGCGGATCGAGCACCGGGGTGATGATCTGATTGACAGTAAAGGTGCCTCCATCCTTACGCCGCTCGACCATTTCGCCCTGCCAGGTCAGCCCCGCCATAATTGTCATCCATAGATTGCGATAGAACGTAGTGCTTTGTCTGTCTGAGGACAGCAGATGCGGGGTCTTGCCCACCAGTTCGAGCTTGGAATAGCCGCTCATTAGGCAGAACGCTCTATTGATCCACACGATGCATCCACTGCGCTCGGTGATCAGCACCGGGTTCGTTGCGGCGTCCAATGCCCTTACCAACACCTGCTGGTCATTTTCGATCATTGCCCATTCTCTCTATTGACACAGGACGCTTTGGTTCAGGCTAAGAGGGCGCAACGGGGTACTTGTTGATCAATATCAAGTTTATATGGGGTGATGTTCATCATTACGACCGGCATACCTGACATATATCAAACAGCGCAAGCCTGTGACGCTCAACCTTGAGAGGTATCTATCCAGATGGCCCTGTGCCGAGGTGCCCCATGTCACAGACTCAGCGTTTATTATTAATTGCCCCTCCAGCCATGATCCGCACCCCGGCCTTTGACCGTGCCACGGCTCTGGCTAAGGCGATGCAACTGCCGTTGCACATCGTCGCGTTCGATTATCTGCAAGCGCTGGCGGTGGCAGGCTTATTTGCCCCCGAACAGATAGGGATAGCGCGGGAAGGGTATCTGCACACTCATCGACAGTGGCTCGAGGAACAGACCGAACGGATGCGCAAAGATGGAGTTGTGGCCTCCAGTGAAGTGGTGTGGGTACAGCATCCCTATGAAGAAATTTTGCGTTTCGTCAGTGAGCTGCCACTGGCACTGATCATCAAGGATGCTCACGAAGAGTTCGCTCTAAAACGGATATTTTATACCCCGCTGGACTGGCAGTTACTGCGTGATTGTCCTGTGCCGGTGCATCTGGTAATCAATGACCTGCATGCTTTACCCCGCCATATCATGGCTATTGTCGATGTCCTGCGCAGCGAAGAACAAGATAAGGTATTCAACGATCAGATCATCGGCGCAGCCGTGAAGCTGGCCGAGCAATGTGATGCCACATTGGAGTTGGTACATGTCTATGACTGGATGGCGGTGTATGCGACGGACCTGGGCGTTGGTGCGTTACCGCTGGCCACGGGTCTTTATGAGGCATTGGGCAGCGCAGAACGTGAGGCATTTGCTGCGTTAGCCGAGCGCCATCATGTGTCACCGCAGAACCGTCACTTTATCGAAGGTGCGCCTGTTTAAGGCATTTGTGAGTTTGCTACTAAATACGGTACTGACGTGATTGTCATGGGGACGGTGCAGCACAATGGTTTGGATAAACTCTTAGGTACAACCGCCGAGCAGCTTTTGCATAGGGCTCCTTGCAGTGTATGGGCGATAAAACCGTCGTGCGACTGATATGCGGCCCAGCTGGAAGATCTGACAGGCGAAGAGATGCTGCGGGCACTGTTGCTGGCAGCTATTGTCAGTTGCGGCCATCAACATGCCAAAGAGCTGATGCACGGCTGAATGCGGCGCAGAACAATGCCGCGCGCCTACAGGGGATTTCGATCGGCTAGGGGAGCCCCGCGATGTAGCGTTGACCTAAGCATCCCGGGGCATTTTTTTACAGATAGAGACGATGAATAACCTGAGATGAATTGTCGGGGTCGCTGGAGGTGTCGAATCCCAAGGTTCTTGCCAGGTCACGCATCGGCGTATTGCTTGCCGCGTCAATCGAGTACATCTGGGTGAAAGCGTTCCGACGCGCTGCTTTGATCAAATGTGTCATCAGATGCGTGCCCAAACCCAGATGCTTCCACTCATCAGCAACAGTGACTGCGCATTCACATACATGTTCTCCGATGTCGGCATACCGACTGATACCGATTTCGGTAAGCGTGCCGTTGTCGTGAACCAGTGCGATGTAGGCCATGCGCTGGGCGTTATCAGTGTCCATCAACTGATCCAGCAGCGCTTTGCTCGGCTCAGTGATTTGGGCAAGAAATCGCATATGGCGGGACTCGGGAGACAGGCGTTTGATAAACGCATACTCACGATCACGGTCTTCATCTGTGAGCGGTCGTATTAGCACGTGGCGGCCGTCCTTAAGTGATTCGATCCAATGGTGGCCGGCCACTTTGGCGTAGACATCGACGGCGCGTTCATTGTGTTCTTTGACAGTTTGCATGAGAAGTCCTCCATCCAGTTCAAATCGGCGCGCCGTGAATACCGCGCGGGCCATTCCTTTCTACTTCGATGGGGCTGCTTGATTCTGATCTAAATCAGAAACCCGTGAGGCCGGCGTTCGATCATGAGGGATCCAGTCAGACCGCCATCGTGATGGCATCCAGTGAAATGCATCTGATCGCATAAACTTACCCTGCGCTGGTTGCCTTGGGCTCGAAGCCGGAGTAGGACGCGTTTGTGCATTCAATATGCTGACGGGATTTGCAGCACCCTGGCGCATGCAACGGGGTTCCACATTTTCGGGAGTTAAAGCATGGCCGGTCGATTGCAGCCTGCTACCAGTTGTTTAAGGCCCGCCATGTCCTGAATCTTGACGTTCCGACCGGTAATAACCACCAGGTTCAGGTCCCGCAGGTGTGCGATACCGCGGCAGATGGTTTCCAAGCGCAGCCCCAAGTAGGAACCGATTTCCTCTCGGCGCATTTTCAGAACAAAGTCCTTGGAAGAATAACCACGAATGTTCAAACGCTGTGACAGGTTGAGCAGGAAGGCCGCTAGGCGCTCATCCGAGTTCATGTTGCCCATCAACATCAGCATTGTCTGGTCACGCACGATTTCCCGGCTTAACAAACGGTTAAGATTGTGTTGCAGCGACGGCAGGCTTTGCGAAAGTTTTTCCAGTTGCGCAAAGTGGATGGGACACACTTCGCTGTCTTCCAAGGCAAACGCGCTGCAAGCATGTGTGTCAGCACTGATAGCGTCCAGGCCGAGCATCTCGCCAGGTATTTGAAAACCGGTGACCTGCTCACGACCGTCGACCGACACCATGCTGGTCTTGAATGAACCAATTCGCACGGCGTAAAGCGAGCGCAAGGGGTCGCCTGTGCGGTACAACGCAGCACCTTTTTTGACCTTGAAACGCTGCACGATAAGTTTGTCCAAGCGTTGCACTTCATCGCCCGATAGACCTATTGGCAGACAAAGCTCCAGAACACTGCACTCTGAACAGGCTGATTTGAGGCTCTGGACTTGCAACGGACGGGTTTCAGTCATCGGGCGTCGCTCCGCTAGGTATCTCCTGAGCATAGAGTGTGTGTGGGGGGGCGCACTCTAATTACCCTTTTCAGGTTAAAAGGTGATGAGTGGAGGCGAAAGCTATTCGAACGAGTAGTCCTGCCGCTCCATGTTCCCCAAGTTGACTGGTGCATCTGAACTGGCAACGAGTGCTGGCTGCCCATTATTTACTTGATAAAGATCAGAGTCTGCCCTGGGCCGAATCCGATACTGCAGTCACAGCTGCGCATGAAGTCCGAACAGGGATGTCGGGTTTGCAGTCAGACACAACGCTGTTGTCAGGAGATCGCGGTGATGCAGAAACTGAAACGTATTTTATTGATCGTACCGACCGAAATGACCCGTACTCCAGCATTCGACCGCGCGCAGGCACTGGCCTGCGCCACCGGAGCGTTGTTGCACATAGTCGCGTTCGATTACGTCGAGGCATTGGCTGTAGCAGGCTTGTTCGACCATGACGCGATGACTCGTGCTCGAGAGGGTTATTTGCAAACGCATCGGCATTGGCTGGAACAGCAGGCGCGCCTTGCGGGAACCCAGGTGACCTGTGAGGTAGTCTGGGCTAAAGCAAATCCAGGCCATGTACTCGATTATGTGAATGACTTTCACGCAGATCTTGTGATCAAGGATACTCACCACGTGCCTGCACTTGAGCGGGCCTTTCACCAGCCACTGGACTGGCGGTTACTACGCGATTGTCAGGCGCACTTACATCTGGTGACTGAAGCCAGGCACCCAAAGCCTCTGAAAGTACTCGTTGCCATCGACTTGTCCCATCTTGAGGAGCTAACTCAGGGCGTCAATGAGCAAGTGCTTGACCTGGCGTCGACACTGGCGGCCTCCTGCGGTGCCAGGTTGAGCCTGCTGAGTATCAGCAACTGGTCGGTAGTGCACGATACGTCCAGGAGTGTGCCCACACTGAGTCTGAAGGACAGCCTTAGAGACGCGGTCAATGACGCGCAGGAGGAGGCGTTCGAGTTGCTTGCTTCACGCTACGGCATTGACGAAAACCGCCGGCACCTGCTGACGGGTATCCCCCACGCGGTCATAGAGCAATTCGCCCGGCAGGATGAATTCGATATCTTAGTGCTAGGCGCCACTCATGTTCGTGGCGGCGACCTGTTCATCGGCAGCACAGCCGAGCGTGTATTCAATCATCCGCCGTGCAGTCTGTTGATTGTGCAACCGTGAGCCCGAGCATGGGCAAAAAAGACCCCTTGCCAAGAGATGGTAAGGGGCATCTCGGTAAAGCGTTATTCGTCTTTGATGGCTACGACCTTATCTGCTTTCATGGCGTCGGGCTTCTTTGGCAGTGAGATGCGTAGCACGCCTTTACTGAAGCTCGCGTCAATTTTCTCTGCATCGACGCTTTTGGGCAGGCTAAACACTCGCTCGAACGTACCGTAATGCCTTTCGCTCAGGTGGTAGCTCTTGCGCTTTACTTCCTTGTCCTCTTTCTTTTCTCCTTTGATGATCAAGCTGCCGTTGGACAACGTGATTTGGATGTTTTTTTGATCCATACCGGGCAACTCAGCTGTAATTTCATAGCTTTTCTCCTTCTCGCTGATGTCCACCGCGGGCAGGTTGTGCCCAATCAGCTCGCGGCGCCAAACTGGCTCCGTATCAAACAGACCACGCCCGAAAGGGAAAAGCGCCGAGCCGCGATTGAACTCTTCAAACAGGTGGTCGACCTGCTGGCGCAACTTCTCCATTGGGCGCCAAGGCTCGGTGGCGAGAGATGGGTGGGTGGCTTTATCGTCTGTAGGTACGGGCATCTTTTTCACTGTACTGCTCATTTTTTGGACACTCCTCTTGAGTAGGGGGAGGGCTGAGAAACGCTGGATATCAGCCCTCCCCGGAAAAAACAGGGTGGCTATAACGTCAGTGTTCCTGACCACAGCATCCAGCCGGCGACTGCTGCCGCCCCCCAGATAATTACCAATAACCCTGTTTCAGGGCCGCTGAAATGCCAGCCTTGGCGCGTACGCAACGTCATCAGGTAAATCAATGTGCCAGGGGCATAGAGCAACGCGCTGAGCAGCATGTATTTGGGCCCGGCGGCGTATAACAGCCACAGACAATAAAGGGTGGCAACAGCGGCGATGGCCAGGTCACGCAACTGCAGGCGACGATGACCTGCGTACGTCTGGCCTTTCCAGGTCAGCTTCAACGCGTACAGCCCGCTGAACAGGTACGGCAACAGGATCATGGAGGTGGCCAGGGAGATCAGGGCGAGGTAACTGGCGCTCGAATACAGCGTCAACAACAAGAACAGTTGAATGCAACCGTTGGTGACCCACAGGGCATTGGCCGGCACGCCCTGGGCGTTCTCCACGGCCAATGCACCCGGCATAACCTGTTCCTTCGCCGGTGTAAACACAGACTCGGCGGCCAAAAGGGTCCAGGCGAGGAGGGCGCCGCCCACTGAAATAATCAGGCCAATGCTGATCAACACTGCGCCCCATGGACCGGTTGCCGCTTGAAGCACGCCGGCCATCGACGGGTTTTTCAAGGCTGCCAGTTCCGGTTGTTTGAGAATGCCCAGCGACAGCAATGACACGGCAATCAGCAGCAACAGTGTGATCACGAAGCCAATCACTGTGGCGCGACCGACGTTGCTGCGTTTCGCCGCACGGGCAGAGAACACGTTGGCACCTTCGATACCGATAAACACCCACACCGTCACCAGCATGGTGCTTTTGACCTGATCCAGCGTGCTGCCCAGCGCGGGAGCGCCCCAGAAATCCAGGCTGAAGGTCTCACGCTGGAACGCTGCGATCACCAGGCCGATGAACAGCAACAATGGTACGATCTTCGCCACGGTCGTCAACGCATTGGCCCGCGCCGCGGTACGCATGCCCCTGAGGATCATCCAGTGCAAGCCCCACAGCACCACGGATGCCCCCACAATAGCGGCCTTGTTGTTGCCCTCACCGAACAGCGGAAAAAAGTAACTCAGCGCGGCGAACAGAATCACCAGATAGCTGACGTTGCCAATCCAGGCACTGATCCAATAGCCCCAGGCGGAATTGAACCCAAGAAACTCACCGCCCAATTCCCGGGCGTAGGCAAACACGCCGTTATCCAGGGACGGTTGACGGTTGGATAACATCTGGTAAACCAGCGCGAGGCACAACATGCCAACGCCTGTGATCAGCCAGCCAATCAGAATTGCCCCGGCACCGGCACTGGCCGCCATATTTTGCGGCAGACTGAAAATACCGCTGCCGATCATTGAACCCACTACCAATGCAATCAACAGGCTTAATGACAACCGCTTGGGTTCGATCTTTCGCGCACTATCGGCAAAGGTGGGGCGTGACGCGACGGAAGGAATCGGTTGCGGGACGTGCAGCTCGGTAGCCATGGGATATCTCCACAAGACGAGAGGTCGTGCGCTTTACCGCGAATACGGTGGCGAGAACCATGGCTGTCAATTTCTGCGGGAACCGATTGCGTGTGTTTGATTTAAATCAGAATCGTCAAAATAAGCGCGCGTTTGAACCGGCACGGATCGACTGAGGCGTACACGCCGTCCAACACGTTTGTTCGGTCCAGCATGCCTGCTATGGCATCAACTCAACCAGCCGAGGTATCCCAAGTCTCATTAGCACTTTCCCGAGATATGTCGCTTTTTAAGCTTGCTGAAACGTTTCATCGAGTTTATAAAACTGACACAACTCCAAGAAAGGCTGCCGTCATGACCCCACTCAAACTCCTCATCGCCCTCAGCACACTCTCCGTCACCTCCCACGCCATGGCCTGGGATTACGTTCTGCTCGACACCGATAAAGCCGCCCAGAACTGGCAGGTCACCAGCCAGCAACTCGGCATACAAACCGACAAACCCTTCAGCGTCTCCCTGCGCACCTTGCACGGCGGTCGGCAGGAGGGCGTCAGCATCGTCGATATCGATAACGGCACGATGAAACTCTCGGTGGTGCCGACACGCGGGATGAACGTGTTGCAGGCCTCGGTCGGCGATGTGCGCATGGGTTGGGATTCGCCGGTCAAGGAAGTGGTCAATCCGTCCTTCATTGAACTCAATGGCCGTGGCGGCCTGGGCTGGTTGGAAGGTTTCAATGAGCTGGTCACCCGCTGCGGATACGAATGGGTCGGCCACCCCGGCATCGACAATGGCGAACTGCTGACCCTGCACGGTCGGGCCGCCAACATTCCGGCGAACAAAGTCACCCTGCACATCGATGAAAAACCACCGTACGCCATCACCCTGCGTGGCGAGCTGAAGGAGCAGGCCTTCAAGAAGGTCGACTTCTCCGTCGCGACCGAACTGGTCACCGAGGCTGGCAGCGTGGTGTTCGCCCTCAACGACACCCTGACCAACAACGGCGACTATCCGAAAGAATACCAGGCGCTGTATCACAGTAATTTCAGCACGCCGTTCCTGGAGCAGGGCGCTCGTTTCGCTGCGCCGGTGAAACAGGTGTCGCCGTTCAACGACAAGGCCAAGGGCGAACTGGCCGACTGGCAAACCTACCGCGCACCCACCAAGGACTACGATGAAACGGTTTACAACGTGGTGCCGTATGCCGACGCCAAGGGCGATACGTTGACCGTGTTGCATAACAAGGCCGGCAGCCTGGGCGTTTCGGTAGGCTTCAATACGCAGACACTGCCGGTATTTTCCCTGTGGAAGAACACCGATACCCAAGGCCAGGGCTATGTCACAGGGCTGGAGCCGGGGACGAGTTTTTCCTATAACCGCCGGTATCAGCGGCCACTGAACCTGGTGCCTACCATTGGGCCGAAGGAACACAAGCAGTTCCGCATCAGCTACAGCTTGTTGGCGGATAAGGCGGCGGTAGACAAGGCCTTGAAGCAGGTGAGCGAGATTCAGGCTGGGCGGGAGACTGAGGTGCGGCAGACGCCGTTGGTTGATTTGACCAAGGGGTAACACAGGCGGGATCGGTGCGGACGATATTGCAGCTCCTGGGCCACTTGTTCGCGTCTGATCCCTTCGGCTTGTTCAAGGTCAGCCAGCGTGCTCGACCTTGAGCGGTTGATCGGTATGGATGCGCTAAACCCACGCAGGGCTCTGGCCCGCATTGCGGGAAATCCCTCATTGCAGCACCTCCATCACCCCACTAGCATGAGCCTCGACACCCAGCCAGTTCAGAGGGAAAGCTCATGACGACCCAACAACATGACGACAAGCAACCCACCCCGGATCCTGCAGAAAACAACGCATTTTTCCCCTCTCCCTATTCCCTCAGCCAGTTCACCTCACCCAAATCCGACCTCAGTGGCGCCGACTACCCCGACCCCTACAAGGGCGGGCGTTGGAAGGTCCTGGTGATCGGCGCCGATGAGCGTTACCTGCTCACCGACAACGGCACGATGTTCTCCACCGGCAACCACCCGGTGGAAACCCTGCTGCCCATGTATCACCTGGATAAAGCCGGCTTCACGTTCGATATCGCGACGCTGTCGGGCAACCCGGTGAAGTTCGAGTTTTGGGCCATGCCTTCCGAAGATGTGGAAGTGCAGGGCTTTTATGCCAAATACCGCGAGCAGTTCAAGCGCCCGCTCAAGCTGGCCGAGGTGATCGAGAATGCGCTGGGTGAGGACTCGGACTATATCGGCGTGTTTATCCCCGGTGGGCATGGAGCGTTGATCGGCTTGCCGCAGAGTGCCGAGGTGAAGGCGGTACTGGAGTGGATGGTCGCGAAGGACAAGTTCGTGATTTCGCTGTGTCATGGCCCGGCCGCGCTGCTCGCAGCGGGTGTGGGCGAGTCCAGGGATTCCTATCTGTTCAGCGGTTACAGGATCTGCGCCTTTCCCGATGCGCTCGATGCCACGACGCCTGATATCGGTTATATGCCGGGCCATCTGACCTGGAAATTCGGCGAGCAACTGCAAGCGCTGGGGGTTGAGATCGTCAATCAGGACATTACCGGGGCGACGCTGCAGGATCGCAAGTTGTTGACCGGCGACAGCCCGTTTGCAGGCAACAATCTCGGTAAGCTGGCCGCGCAGGCATTGCTCAAAGCGGTCGCGGCGGGGTGACTGAGGCCACTGCGGAGAGGGCGATGCGTGCCGTTTTCGCTATCGAGGCGGCGCAGACGCTGGAGGCCATCCAGCAGGCGGTGCGTGGTTTCGCCGAGGCCTACGGCTATGATCGGTTTGTGCTGTTTTCCGCCTCGTCAGCGAGTGAAGAAGTGGTGGAGCGCATCTATTGGGTGGAGGGCGATTGGTTCGGTAGTGGCCAGGATGTGGATGCCCAGACCTATGTGCGTCGCTGCCCGATCACGCGCCATGTGCTGGATAATCGCGAAGCCTTCTTCTGGATCAAGGTGCAGGACAAAGGCGGGGAGCGCTACCACGTGGTTCGTGCTCCAAGCGGCCCTGGCGTGCAAGGACTGCAGGTGCCGGTGTTCGGTCCGCAAGGGCTTGAAGGTGCCATGAGCCTGGGCGGCGAGCGGGTGGACGGCTCGGCGCGAGTACGCCTGGGGTTGAGCATGGTCGCCACGGCGGCTTTTTTCTGCGCACGCAGGCTGCTTGAGCCGCCGGTGGCTGAATGGGTAGGCAAGCTTTCCCTGCGTGAGCGGGAAGTGCTGGCTTGGACGGCTGCCGGCCGGCGCCAGGCCGATATCGCGGCAACCCTCGGTTTATCGGAGCGCACCGTGGAGAATCACTTGCGCTCGGCGCGCCGGCGCCTTGGGGTGGCGACGACAGCGCAGGCCGTCAGGATTGCGATTCGCAAGGGGGAGATTGAGGGTTGAACAAGAGGTTTTTTGAAAACACGTTAGTTAATACACGGTGACGGCCCACGACGCTTGTCCTGGAGCGGAGATTGGCAAAAGCGTTGGGGCAGCATCGACATTTGAAAGAGTCAAACTTTGCGTGCCCAGCTTCCGAACATCACATCGCCGATGTAGATGCCTGAAGAGGCTGAACGCTCCTGATCCAAGCGCTCTTGCAGCGTTTCAATGTCGACGTCTTCTGCACTGGCCACCCCTAATGCAGTGATCCGCGGTAAGCACGCTCGAACGATGGCGCCAAGGTTGTAGGGTGTATCAGGTGTTTGTATCAGGCATTCAGCCCGCACGCTTTCAACAGTCAAGCCTGCCTGTGTAAAAATGCCGTGCAGATTAAAACCGATGTGTAGATCGGCTCCTTCGCGAGCAATCATTTCCTGTATCCAGGATTGCGCCGTTTTATGCAAAGGGAAGGGATCCAGGCTTGTGGGCACCATCGTCGTATCGTGCTCTTGAAAGACCACGATGCCAGTGGGGCGCAAGTACCTCGACAGCGCACGAATCGTTGCCACCGCATCCTTCTGATACATCAGGACACGCCGCCCAACGATTGCGTCAAAAGTGCCGAGAGAGTCCTGCAGTTCTGAAACATCACACTGCAAAAACTTCAGCGAAGGGTGGTTTCGTGATGCATTGCGCTGGCGTGCACTGGCGATGGCTGCGGCGTCACGATCGATTCCGACGATCTCTGCGTCATTCTCCACCAAATTACACAACAGAAATGAAACATCCCCCGAGCCGCAGCCAACGTCCAGAATTCGCATCCCTTTTGCGATTCCTGCGTCGATCAGCAAACGTGTGGTGAAGTCGGGTAGGTTGGTCGACATTACTAAGCCTCAATAAGTTTATAAGTAAGCGTAAGCTCTTATTGCCGTGCTTTTTGGCAGTGTAGAAGGTTTCACCCAGTCAGTGGCGAGTCTCCAATGCATGAAGTGTGACGCTGGCGGTATGTGGACTGGGATGTCCGCTTCTGGCCGATTGCTGCCCGTCACCAGCGCAGAAATCGGCCAATTGCAGACCTTGGATGTGTCTGGAAAACTGAGGGCGATTCACCTTGCGCAAGGTGTTGCGACAGGAACGCCATCGCAGAAGACACTAAAGTGTGCACAGGCTAAGGCAACGACGCGTGTCAGACCTTGAAGCGCGCCACTAAGTGATTGAGCTCAATAGCTAGGTTGGCCATCTCGCTGCAGGCGCTGGCGGTCTGACTGGCGCCTGCTGAGCTCTGGATTGACAGTTCACGGATAGTGGTCAGGTTCTGATCAGCCTCGCGGGCCACCTGAGCCTGCTCTTCTGAGGCGGTGGCGATCAGCAGGTTGCGCTCGTTGATCTGGGCTATGGCCTGGGCGATCTGTTTGAGCGACAGATCTGCATTCTGGGCCACCGCGATTGAGCTGCTGGCTATCTGGGCGCTGACGCTCATGGCTCTCACCGCCTGGGTCGAGTCGTCCTGGATCGCGTTGATCATCTGTTCGATTTCCTGGGTGGACTGCTGGGTGCGATGGGCCAGAGCACGCACTTCATCGGCAACGACCGCAAAACCGCGGCCTTGCTCGCCCGCACGGGCAGCTTCAATAGCCGCATTTAGCGCTAGCAGATTGGTCTGATCGGCAACCGCGCGAATCACTTCGACCACCTTACTGATGTCCTGTGCTCTGCCGGACAAGGCCTTGACCTGTTCACCAGTGCTGGCCACGTTGCTGGCCAGACCTTCGATGGCCTTTAGGGTCTGGGCCACGTTCTCGATCCCCGAGCGGGTGAATTCCGTTGATTCGCGGGAAGATTGGGCGGCGGCTTCGGCATTGCGTGCCACCTCGTCCACCGCTGCACTCATTTCGGTCACGGCGGTGGCGGCCTGATTGACCTCATCGTTCTGTCGCGCTAGTCCACGGCTGGCCTCTTCGGTCACCGCGCTCATCTCTTCAGAGGCGGATGCCAATTGGGTGGAGGAATCGGCGATACGGGCGATGGTTTCGCGCAGGTTGCTCTGCATCTTCGCCAAGGCGGCGAGCAGGCGGCTGGCTTCATCGCGGCCATTGATCACTACCTCCCGGGACAGGTCGCTGCCGGCGATGCGCTCGGCCACGGCCAAAGCTTCGCTGATCGGCGCCGTAATGCTGCGGGTCAGCATCGCAGCCAGTACGATGGTCAATATGACGGTCGCGACCAGCAGGCCGATTACCAGTGTCACACCATTGCTGTAAGTCGCGGAAGCATCCAGACCTGCACGCTTGGCGCCGTCATCGTTAAAATCTGCGAGCTTGTTCAGCTTGTCTTGCAGGCCATTGGTCATAGTACTGATACGGGTATTGATCAAGACGATGGCTGCGGCGTTATCACCACTTCGCAGCAACGGCTCAAGCTCATCCAGCAGCTTGAAATACTGCTGAATATCGTCGGCCACTGCCTGGTAGAGCTCACGCTCTGCCGGCCCGCTGATCAGGGGGGCGTAAAGGCTAATGGTGTTCTGCACCGTGCTGCGGTAGCCGCTCAACGCAGCGATGCGGGTTTGGCGCTGTTGCTCGTCGATTGTTACGATGCGGACGCTTTCAAGGCGCAGACGAAAGATGGCTACCTGCATCTTGCCGATTTCACGGATGCTTGCCATCCAATTATTTTCGACGACCTGCTCCGAGTCCCTAAGCTTGCCCATTTGCATCAAAGCGACAATGCCTAGAGCAAATACCACCAGGATAATGAGTGAGAAGAAGCAGGTCGACCGTGGAGCAAGGTTCATATTCCTGACGTTCATGTTTAACTCTCTTGGAAAGGTAGGTAGCCGGCATAGAGACTGGTCCGTGTAGAGAGCCCGGAAGTGTGCGATGGCATGAGGTACCTGCGAAATGGGAGGAACAATCAGGGGCACCTGCAAGGGTATGTATTCGCCCTTGGTCCGCATCCTGCGCAGGTATTCTTTTGTTAGACGGCAACGAGTAGCGGCGCTTTCCTGGCTAGCTAAAAGTTGTACAAATGTTGATACTTGTACAACTCTTGTACAGCTATTTTGCTGTGATGTCGTCATGACATCATGCGATCCCGATGAGCGGTCAGTAACCTCCAATTTCTGGCAGCCGCGAGAAATAGAGGTCTGGCTATCGGGCTGACTACTGTTTGGCGGCGATACAGCCAAGGCCATCTTTGGGCCGATAGAATCCTGCGCCTGTAAAAATGCGTAGCGCTATTTCTGTACAAGTATTTTGTATGGGGTGAGCTAGGGCGCGCTAATTGTGAGCATGCGCTGCGCTAGGGGCTGTTGCCGTTTTATCGCGAGCCGCGATGCTGCGAGAGATGGCTCCCGGTTATGGGGGGCGAGTTCATCTCGGATCTCCATGCGAGATGGCGGGGCAGGTTTGCCCAACGTGCGAGGGGGTTATGCAAATGGCGAGCGATGGTATTGACTGCCCCACTTGCGGGACATTCATGCCGGCTGGCCGAGCATGAGAGGGACTAGCGGACTGATCGACATGAACGTCTAATTGGTCGATTTTGCCAGCTTATCTGCCGCCAATTATATCCGACGTTAATGTCTGCTTTTAGCCGATAGCTGCCGCTTACTAACGACTATTTTCGACCGAGAGCGGACGCTCGCCCAACCGCTCTACCAACCTTACGAGATAACCGTCGGCATCCTGGACGATGAATTCTCGCTGACCTACTTCTACATTTTCAGCCCGATACCAGGTGTCTTTGCATTCTCGATAGAGTGAAACACCAGCCTGATCAAGTCTTTGGATGACGGGGGCGACAGCTTCAATATCAATCTGTAGGTTCATGCCTCTTCCAAACGGCCTGCTCAACGGCGCCGTCAGCCATTGACCCGCGTGCGAATCAATCTGCTCAAGCATGACTTGAGCGCCATTCAAATCAAGGTATGCAAACCCATCTTCCGGGCGTTGATAAGCTACTTTGAACCCCAGGCAAGAGACCCAAAAAGCCAAGCTGCTCTGCAGGTTGGTGACCATTAACTCCGGAACCAGTTTGTTACGTTCGAACATGAGATGACTTCCATTTCACAAGGCCCATTTCTGCAGGCGGACAGGTGTCAGTATCCAACAAATGCGCCGCGATTCAAATGTGGGAGGGGGCTTGCTCCCGATAGCGGTGGGTCAGTCAACATCAATGTTTGCTGGGCTGACGTCTTCGCTGGCAAGCCCCCTCCCACATTTGGATCGTAGAGTATCAGTTAGATAGCGGTCGGTTGTCAGGCTCCAGGGAGAGCAAGCTTACTCCCCTATCGAAGCAGCCCCGATAGCAAAATACGAAAGCTGGCGATTGCTTGCGTCGATGCCAGGTGTGGATCAGCCGCACTCGCGATCCACAGAGACGCATTCAAGGCAGCGCCGTTGACGAGGTAAGCAGTCGCCTGTGCATCCACGGGCTTGATGACGTTCTGATCGATCAACACCTGAATGCTGTGCATGGTGCTGGCCAGGCACGCGCTTTGGCTGGCAGCCCGCGCCGGATCGCCAAGAACCGCAGGACCATCCAGCAGCACGATACGTTGAATTTCCGGTTCGAGTGCAAGCTTGATCCACTCGACGCACTCCTCAACGAAACCCTCCCACGGCGTATCTGCTGTTTCCACGACTGCACGTAGGCGCGCCGAGGATTCTTCGTCTATCTGAGCAATCACGGCTTCCAGCAGGCCTTTCTTGCCACCGAAGTGGTGATAGAGCGCGCCGCGTGTCAATTCGGCATCCGCGGTCAGATCCTCCATGGCAGTTTCGGCGTAGCCCTTCTCTGCAAAGGCTTTGCGGCCTGCCGCGATCAATTTGCTGCGCGTTGACGCAATCATATCTGCACGTTTTTGTCGCGCCATCAGGCTCTCCTTACTAGATCATGAATGCATTGACATGCAGTGCGTATGTTAATACATTAATCGCATACATTTTGTATGTGAGTGCGGCGGGAGCTGCCTACCGCATCATTTGGTCAACCCAAGCGCGAGAATGTCATGACAAAACTATCGAATCAGCAGGTCGTATTGGCGGCGCGTCCAGATGGAGATTTGAAGCCATCCGACCTACGTCTTGAGGATGTAGCAGTACCGATCCCTGGCGAGCGCGAAGTTCTGCTGGAAACCATTTACCTTTCCATTGACCCATATATGCGCTGGTGGATGAGGGCTGAAAAGTCATACAACGATCCTATCGAGATCGACCAGGTCATCGTCGGTGCTACGGTGTCCCGTGTGAGAGAGTCCCATCACCCCGATTGGCAAATCGGTGCTTGGGTATTGGCTTTTTCCGGATGGAAACGCTTTGCTGTTTCAGACGGCAGCGACCTGCGTCGACTTGAGCCAGACCTGGCGCCGCCTTCCACCGCACTGGGCGTGCTTGGAATGACTGGTTTCACGGCCTATGCGGGCTTGCGTAACATTGGCAAGCCCAAGCCTGGCGAAACCGTAGTGGTTGCAGCTGCCAGCGGCGCGGTCGGCTCTATGGTCGGACAAATCGCCCGTCTGCGTGGGGCACGAGCGGTAGGCATCACTACTGGGGCGCAGAAGCTCTCTTACGTGAAGGACGAGCTGCATTTCGATGCAGTGGCCGATTACAACGCGCCAGACTTCGCGGAACAACTGGCCAAAGCCTGCCCGGACGGAATTGACGTCTACTTTGAAAGTGTCGGCGGAAAAATCTGGGATGCCGTGCTGCCGCTCTTGAATACTTACGCTCGCGTACCTGTGTGCGGGGTTATTTCTCAATACGAGAAACCGTCCGGCGCCCAGGAAAACACCGATCGCCTCTCCAATACGATGGCGCAGATTATGGGCAAGAGCTTGACCCTGCGTGGTTTCATCCAGACGGAATATGCCCAAGAGCAGCTAGCTGATTTTCTCGAGGAGGCGGGCCAGTGGATCGCCGATGGAAAATTGAGTTATCGCGAACAGATTACCCATGGGTTGCATACCGCACCGCAAGCTTTGATCGACCAACTCAAGGGACGTAACTTTGGCAAGACGATTGTCCAGGTCAGTGAGGCGTAAACCGGTCTAGCTGAAGCCCTGCCCATTAAAACGAGCTCATACCAGGATAGGGGTGTTATGAAACGATTTGAGATTCAACAGATCGCGCAGCTTCCACCACAGATCCTGGCGCTGGAAAAAGAGGCCGTTGGTGAAGGTTTCAGGTTCCTCACACGCCTGATTACCGAGTGGCACTCTGGAGCAAACCGCTTTGACGCCCCCGGCGAGTGCCTGATGGGGGCCTATTTGAACCAGCAACTGATAGGCATTGGAGGTCTGTCAGTTGATCCATACGCTGGAAATAATGCGGCTAGACTACGACGGGTATACGTCGCAGCTTCGTCAAGGGGGCAACATGTGGGACAGACGCTAGTAAAGGCGCTGGTTGCACGTGCCGCGCTCAGGTTTCAGATCGTGCGTCTTTCCACTGATACGTCTGAAGGAAACGCGTTTTATACGCACTGTGGTTTCAAGCGAACAGATGATGCCCACGCCACCCATATCATGTTGCTTGGGGACACCTGAGGCGGGCAGTTATCGGCCGGCGGTCATTCACCAAGCCGAGCAATTCACACCGGTGCATAGGGACATCGTTATGCCCTTAGCTTGTCTCTTTCCAGTCAGCAAGGAAACGTTAATGGGAATCCGAGGAAAAGACCGTCAGATCGACAACATCGAGTTCAATGTCGTCGACATAGCCCGAAGCAAGGAGTTTTATGCAAGCGCATTCGATTGGAGCTTCGTGGACTATGGCCCGACATATTGCGAGTTCAGCGACGGTCGTATGACCGGTGGATTCACCACGGGAGAGCCGGTGAGGCCGGGAGGTCCTTTAGTCATTCTCTATGCCGACGATCTGGACCGAACCGAACTCAGGCTCAAAGCAGCGGGCGCTACGATCAGCCGTGAGGTTTTCTCATTCCCAGGTGGACGCCGTTTTCACTTCATCGACCCAGATGGCTACGAGCTGGCGGTGTGGTCAGCTGATCCTGAGCCTTAAACCTTCGACGTCACTGTCCATTGGCGAAGTTGAACCGCACACGCCGGGAACGACCGACTGTGCCTGGAAGTCTACCTGTATCTACTCATGGGTAAGGTACAGGGCAATGGACAAGACAATCACTGTGGATCAACTGGCTACCACTGACCTTAGATCCATCAACGAGATATGGCTCGGCGGCACGCATACCCAGCTATGCCTATGGCGTGGCGAACAAGTCTTCACCCACGAAATGCTCAGCGAGGGCACCCACGATCAGAATGTGCGACGCCTGTGCTTGCAGTTGGTTAACCCTGACGATCAGGCCGCAGTGGCCAGCGTTGAGTTGATCGCGCGCGAACGGCTGGAAAAGATGGGGAAGAAGGGCGAGTTTTATCCGGCCGAAGAAGTGGATACTCATCGATAGTGGGCCGCTCTTTAGACGTTCACGCAAGGCGGCGAGCCCGGTTGGTGTCTTTGGATGGCGGACACCCGAACTGGCCACTGTACTCACCGCTCAATTGCGATGGGCTTTTTTGTGGTGCGTCCGACTGCCAGTCCGCACTGAGCGGTCATGGAAGGAGGGCGTGCTTTCGCTAGAAGCTCTCAAGACTGACGTTGATTCCAGCTCGTCCAGCCAGCTCAGTAATCGCTCCCAGCCGATCAGCGTCAACAATGACACCGTCGTAATTCTCACCGCCGGTGTCCAGGTGAAGGTAACGTTTACCGAACCGCGCCAGCCAATGATCAAAGTTGTGGAGCACCTCTGGCATTGATGAGGCGCCTTCGCGCACACACGCGTAGGGTACTTTCACACCACTGGCGCTGACCAGATAGGGCGCTTGATACTCAAATACGTCGTAGCCTCTCCAATCCAGGCTAAGGAGAAGGTGTTCAAGTTTTTGTCCCTTTGGGTCATTCAGGAATCCCTCCGTGAGAGCACTGGGTGCGTCGTCCCCCATTGCGTACCTACGCATGACACGTCTAACAAGTCTGGCGCCTTCTTTTTCCGGAATGAACGCTACCAGTGCCCAGGCAAAAGCCTCCAGTGCTTTTTTTTGACCGGAATCGCTTCGCTCGGGGCGCAGTTCCTTCATGATTGCTGAAGCGCTGAGGTTTATCTCCTCGGGTGGAGGCATGGTAAAGCGCCCACCAAAAAGCCGATCTAAAATGCCCATGCCAGTCCCTTATGCCGGTGAGGAAAACATCGCGTTTAAATACTACATGAGCATTTCAAAACCCGGGATGGCAAGTGGCCGACTGACGTTAAAACGGCGTGCCAGCTGGCTTTTGGTGTAGTTGCCAGAAAACCAGTCAGTGACCGGTCTGATTCGTTGATTCATGGGGGGACTCTTGGTTCCAGAGCATGATCAGTTATCTCCTGATCATGCGTATTGACCTGTAGACCATGCCGTCGATGAGCATCCGAGCATTTCGTGTCCCTCTGAAACGCAGCAACCGTTCGTTCGCCGCTTGATCTTTTTTCAGGCTATTTGGTCCGAATCCGCTCCAGCAAAAGTTTTACTCCGTCATTCAAACACGCTGTGGTGCGCAGCTTGGAAAACTGCGCGCCGTACATTTCCCGTTCCATGTCGGGGCGGACAGTTTCCAACGGAGTAACCAACGATGCGCAATTCTCACAAGGACTCGATGTATGTGAGCAGGCATCTGCTGCAGTGGACTATCGCCCTGATCGGTTCAACGACCGCCCCCTTCACGCTGGCACTGACAATTCCGGATGCCGGGCAACTGCTTAACGAGCAGCAGCAAACCGCGCCGACCGAACGTCAGTCGACCCAGCCGCCACCGGCCTTCGAAATTCCATCGGGCACCTCGTCGGTAAAAGACTCAGGGTTGCGCATCAAGCTCAATGCCATTCGTTTCAGCGGCGATACCCAACTGGCCGACCGCGAAAATCTCCAGGCGTTGGTCGCGCCGGTACTGGGCAAGACCCTCGATCACCCAGGCCTGCAGCAACTGGTGGAAAGCCTGACCCGTTATCTGCGCGGTCAGGGTTACGTCCTGGCGCGAGCGTATTTGCCTCGCCAGGACTTGACCGAGGGTGTGCTCGAAATCGCGATCGTCCAAGGCAAGCTGCAATCGGGGGCTGAACGTATCAAAGTCAGCGGACAAACCCGTACGTCTGCCCAGCGTTTGCATGACATTGCCAGCGCAGCCTTGCCTGAAGGCCAGGTCCTGCGCGCCCAGGAGTTGGAGCGGGCGCTGCTGCTGATCAACGATCAGCCGGGTATCAAGGCCCAGTCGGCCCTGGATCGTGGCGTTGAACCGGGTACCAGCCAGTTGTTGATCAATGCCACGCAAGGGCCGATCTTCAGCGGCGGCGTTTCGGCGGACAACTACGGCAACCGCAGTACCGGCACGGCGCGCGGCAACGCGCAACTCAATGTCGATGATCCCTTCGGTTTCGGCGACCGCTTGTACCTCGGGCTCAGCAAAACCACAGGCAGCTCGGTGGTGGGCGGTGGCTATAGCTTGCCGCTCAGCCCGTCGGGGCTGCGCCTGCTCGCGGCCGCTTCCTACCTGCGTTATGACGTCGACCAGGAAGTATTCAGGCCGCTGGACCTGCGCGGCAACGCCAAAAGCGCTTCCCTGGGGCTGACCTATCCATTGATTCGCTCGCGCCTGCAAAACCTCGACGTCACCGCCACCTACGAGCGACGCGAACTCGAAGACCGTGGGCTGGGCAGCCAACTGCGTGAGCGCACCCTGGACAACTTCACCTTCGCCCTGAACGGCAACCGCTTCGACAGTTTCGCTGGCGGCGGCGTGACCGATGCCAGCGTTGCCCTGACCGTTGGCAAGCTCGACCTTTCAGGCAATCGCGATGATGAGTTCGCCGACCGCATGAGCGCCAAGAGCGACGGTCAGTTCCATAAAGTCAATGTGCGCCTGTCGCGCCTGCAAAGCCTGGGCGCCGCTGACACTTGGACGGTATTCGGCGCGGTGTCCACTCAATGGGCCAGCCAGAACCTCGATTCGTCCGAGAAGTTCCTGCTCGGCGGACCGGCTGGCGTGCGTGCTTATCCGGTTGGCGAGGCCGCCGGCGATCATGGCTGGCTGGGCACACTGGAGTTGCGTCGCGAGATCGATCTCGGCCTGCCGATGGCCAAGTTCCAGGCCTTGGGTTTCTTCGACACCGGCCGTATCTGGCTGCATGAAAAGCAGTGGGAAGGCTCGGTCAACAATGCCGAAAACGCCAGCCGTTATGACCTCAATGCCGTCGGGCTGGGCGCCAACCTCTGGGTCGGCAATTGGACCGTGCGCACCGCGGTCGCGCGCACGCTGGGCGACAACCCCGGTCGCAGTCTGTCGGGCCATGACGCAGACAGTCGCTCCAGCGACTGGCGCGCTTGGCTACAAACGTCCGTCGCTTTCTGATCACGCCGTCAGCCCCCGAATTCTCAAGAGCATTCCATTATGAAGAACGCCTCGTTGAACCATGTTTATCGTTTGGTCTGGAGCGATGTCGCCCAGGCTTATGTCGCTGTTTCCGAACACACCAACGCCCGTGGCAAGCGGGGTGGGCTGATGGCTACGCTCGCGGCCCTGGGCCTTTTGGGCGCGAGCGTGGCCCAGGCGGCCGACCTGCCGACCGGCGGCACGATAGTCGGTGGCGCTGGCAGCATCTCGCAGAACGGCAACCACATGGTGATTGACCAATCCACCGGCAAGTTGGTGACCAACTGGAACAGCTTTGATGTGGGCCGTGACGCCAGTGTGACGTTCCAGCAGCCAAACAGCGCCAGTGTCGCGCTCAACCGGGTGGTCGGGGGCGGCAATGCCAGCCAGATCCTAGGCAAACTGAATGCCAACGGCCAGGTCTGGCTATTGAACCCCAGTGGCGTGGTCATCGGTAAAGGCGCCCAGGTCAATGTGGGCGGGCTGGTCGCCTCTTCGCTGAAGATCAGCGATGAAGATTTCCTGGCCGGTAAAACCACCCTCGGCGGCGGTGCCGGTGCCGGCGCGGTGAGTAACCAGGGGCGTATCACCACCACCGAAGGTGGCGTGGTCGCATTGATCGGGCCGCAAGTCAGCAACAGCGGGGTGATCCATACGCCTGGCGGCAGCACGGCGCTTGCCGCGGGTGACAAAGTCAGCCTGGATTTCACCGGCGATGGCCTGGTCAGCGTGAATGTCGACCGCGGCGTGCTGGATGCGCTGGTGCAGAACAGCGGCCAGATCAGCGCTGACGGTGGCCTGGTAACGCTGAGTGCACGCTCGGCCGATGCAGCCATCAGCAGCGTGGTCAACAACACTGGCCTCATCGAAGCCAAGGGCATGCTCAAGCGCAATGGCCGTATCGTGCTGGACGGTGACGATCAGGGCGGCTCGACCCAGGTGGCTGGGGTGCTCGATGTCTCTTCGCAGCAGGGCAAGGGCGGCGACATCGTTATCACCGGCGAGCAGATCGCCCTCACGGGGGCTGCGCTGGATGCCAGCGGCACCCACGGCGGCGGCACGGTCAAGGTGGGCGGCGGCTGGCAGGGCAAGGACACGAGTATCGCCAACGCGCGCAGGGTCACGGTGGATGCACGCACGACGGTGCGTGCCGATTCGACCGGCCAGGGCGATGGCGGTACCGCAGTGTTCTGGGCGGATGACAGTACGCGCTTCGCCGGCACCGTTTCGGTACGTGGCGGCGCGCAAAGCGGTAATGGCGGCAAGGCCGAGGTGTCCGGCAAACAGACACTGCAGTACAGCGGTGTCACCGATGCACGCGCCTCTC
Source organism: Pseudomonas sp. FBCC-B545 (assembly GCF_059134095.1). NCBI lineage: Bacteria > Pseudomonadati > Pseudomonadota > Gammaproteobacteria > Pseudomonadales > Pseudomonadaceae > Pseudomonas > Pseudomonas sp. FBCC-B545. The sequence continues at coordinate 2,899,583 of NZ_CP101441.1, forward strand.
ACGGGCGTACCGGCGATCTGTTGCTGGACCCCGCCACTATTACGGTCCGCGGCGGCGGTACAGCGGGTGACGCAATTACCGGCAGCAGCGTAACGGAAAAGGCACTGGAGGCGCAGACCGCTAACGTGCTGCTGCAAGCCACCGACTCCATTACGTTTGCCGATCTGACGCAAAATGGTGGCGATGGCACCATCACCATGCAGAATGATGTCAGTTTCCGCGCTGAAGCTGCGGGCGGCAGCGATGCGGTGATCAGCTTCGCCAATGCGGCCAATACCCTGGAAGTATCGGGTACCGGCAGTATCTACATGCAAGCGGGCGGCAGCGGGTCAGGCTCGATCAAAAACTCGTTCAACCTGATTGCGCACGGCGCGGGGGCCAACCCGGCGCTCGCTGACCTGCCTACGCATAATGTCGCGAATATCGGCAGCGGGGTTCCCGGCGCAGGCAGTATCACGCTCCTCGGCGCCGACGGCCTGACCATCGCCGGCGCCGTCAGCACCCATGGCGGTTATGTGCGGCTGTCCAGCGACTCGGACACGGGTGGGCGCGGGGCGTTGACCATCAACACGCCAATCAACACGGCCGGCGGCAATCTGTATCTGTCGTTTGGTGCAACCAACTACCCGGAAAGCATTGCCACGCTCACGGGCGATATCGCCCTCGGCGCGGGGCGGCTGTACTTCGGCGATGCGATGGGGGCCAAAGGGCTGGGCGGTTCGACAGGTGAAAAGCGCCTGGGCGGCAAGCTCACCCTCAATGGTGACGTCAACTTCTCGACGCCGCTGACCATGCTCGGCGGTGCATCGATTTACACCGACGGCAACATTAACTTCACCAGCAACGTCAAGCTCGATACCGGCAACGACGCACTGACCCTGCGTGCGACCAATATCGATTTCACCCAAGCCACGCTGCAGAATGTGTCGACCGCCAGCCTCAGGCTGGAGCCCTGGAACATCGCCACCAATATCTCCCTGGATGGCAACGACGGCATTGCGACGGCCAATACGCTGGGCAAGCTCGACAACATCATGAACCTGACCATTGGCCGGCTGGACGGCACCGGCACCACGACCGTGAACAACAGCGGGTTCGGCTTCCAGGCCAACAACAGCCTGACCTTGCTCAATGGCAGCATCCAGGTCGACGGTGCCCTGCAGAACACCAGTTCGACCGGGCATGTGATCACCCGTGCGGGCCAGGCGGATGTGGTGATCGGCAACGCAGGCAGCGTTACCGGCAAAGGCAGCGGCGACGCGGTGGTCTTGAGTGCTGCGCGCAACTTCATCAATAACGCAGGCAGTGCGGCGCTGAATGCCTCCAATAGCAATGGGCGCTGGCTGACCTATTCGACCAGCCCGGAGGCGGACGTACGCGGCGGCCTGCCGCTTGATTTCAAGCAATACAACGCTCATTACGGCGACACACTGGCGCAGTCTGGCGGAAACGGCCACATCTACACCGTCGCTCCCAAAGTCGCGGTGGGCCTGACCGGCGAGGTCAGCAAAACCTACGATGGTGATGCCCACGCCACCGTCAAGGCCAACAACTTCACCGCGACTTCAGGCGCTATCGATGGTGACGATATCAGCCTTATCATCGCCGGCTATGACACGGCAAGCTACGACACCAAAAACGCCGGAAGCGCCAAGACCGTCACCGTGAACGGCATCAGCCTTGGCGAAGCGCAGAACGGTAATGCCAAGGTGTACGGCTACCAGTTGGTCTCCAACACTGCCAGTGGTGATATCGGCAACATCGACAAAAAAGTCCTGACGGCGACCGCAGACGTTTCCGGCAAGGTCTATGACGGTAATACCGCAGCCGGCTTGAATAACATTCAGTTGGTCGGTGTGATCAGTGGCGATGTGGGCAACCTGGATGTGGTGGGCAATCAGGGCAGCTTCATTGACAAGAACGCGGGCACCGGCAAGTCGGTTACCGGTACGGGCATCAGCCTGGGTGGCGCGGAGGCGGGCAACTACAGTTTCAACACTGGCGCGCAAATCGGCACTGGCGTTATCGACAAGAAAACCCTGACCGCCACGGCGGATGTATCCGGCAAGGTCTACGACGGCAATACCACCGCCAATTTGGGCAATGTCCAGTTGGTGGGTGTGGTTGACGGCGATGCTGACGAGCTGCAAGTGGTCGGCAACCAGGGCAGCTTTATCGACAAGAACGCAGGCATCGGCAAGTCGGTTACCGGCACGGGCATCAGCCTGGCGGGTGAAGAATCGGGCAACTACAACTTCAATACCGGCGCGCAAATCGGCACCGGCGTTATCGACAAGAAAACCCTGACCGCCACCGCAGATGTCTCCGGCAAGGTCTACGACGGCAATACCACCGCCAATTTGGGCAATGTCCAGTTGGTGGGTGTGGTTGACGGCGATGCTGACGAGCTGCAAGTGGTCGGCAACCAGGGCAGCTTTATCGACAAGAACGCAGGTGTGGGCAAGTCGGTAACCGGTACGGGCATCAGCCTGGCGGGTGAAGAGGCGGGTAACTACAGCTTCAATACCGGCGCGCAAATCGGCACCGGCGTTATCGACAAGAAAACCCTGACCGCCACCGCAGATGTCTCCGGCAAGGTCTACGACGGCAACACCACCGCCAACCTGGGCAATGTTCAGTTGGTGGGTGTGGTAGACGGCGATGCTGACGAACTGCAAGTGGTCGGTAACCAGGGCAGCTTTATCGACAAGAATGCAGGCGTGGACAAGTCGGTAACCGGTACGGGCATCAGCCTGGCGGGTGAAGAGGCGGGTAACTACAGCTTCAACACCGGGGCGCAAATCGGCACTGGCGTTATCGACAAGAAAACCCTGACCGCCACGGCGGATGTATCCGGCAAGGTCTACGACGGCAATACCACCGCCAATTTGGGCAATGTCCAGTTGGTGGGTGTGGTTGACGGCGATGCTGACGAACTGCAAGTGGTCGGCAACCAGGGCAGTTTCATTGATAAGAACGCAGGTGTGGGCAAGTCGGTTACCGGCACGGGCATCAGCCTGGCGGGTGAAGAGGCGGGTAACTACAGCTTCAACACCGGGGCGCAAATCGGCACCGGCGTTATCGACAAGAAAACCCTGACCGCCACCGCAGATGTCTCCGGCAAGGTCTACGACGGCAATACCACCGCCAATTTGGGCAATGTCCAGTTGGTGGGTGTGGTTGACGGCGATGCTGACGAGCTGCAAGTGGTCGGCAACCAGGGCAGCTTTATCGACAAGAACGCAGGTGTGGGCAAGTCGGTTACCGGTACAGGCATCAGCCTGGCGGGTGAAGAGGCGGGCAACTACAGCTTCAACACCGGGGCGCAAATCGGCACTGGCGTTATCGACAAGAAAACCCTGACCGCCACGGCGGATGTATCCGGCAAAGTCTACGACGGCAACACCACCGCCAGCCTGGGCAATGTCCAGTTGGTGGGTGTGGTTGACGGCGATGCTGACGAACTGCAAGTGGTCGGTAACCAGGGCAGCTTTATCGACAAGAATGCAGGCGTGGACAAGTCGGTTATCGGCACGGGCATCAGCCTGGCGGGTGAAGAATCGGGCAACTACAACTTCAATACCGGCGCGCAAATCGGCACTGGCGTTATCGACAAGAAAACCCTGACCGCCACGGCGGATGTATCCGACAAGGTCTACGACGGCAATACCACCGCCAATTTGGGCAATGTCCAGTTGGTGGGTGTGGTTGACGGCGATGCTGACGAACTGCAAGTGGTCGGTAACCAGGGAAGCTTTATCGACAAGAATGCAGGTGTGGACAAGTCGGTAACCGGTACGGGCATCAGCCTGGCGGGTGAAGAGGCGGGCAACTACAGCTTCAATACCGGCGCGCAAATCGGCACCGGCGTTATCGATAAGAAAACCTTGACGGCAGCGGTTGATATTGCCGACAAACTGCACGATGGGAGCACCACGGCGACGATTCGCGACGTGACGTTGGGCGGCGTTGTCGCGGGCGACAGTGTCGGGGCCATCGGCAGTGCCGACTTCCTGACTCCAGGGGCTGGCCGTAACAAGCCTGTCGCGGTGATCGGTCTGCAATTGATCGGCAATGACTTTGCCAACTACCAACTGGCAAGTGATCGCGTCAGCGGCAGCGCATCGGTCGATGCACCGCTCTACACCCCTGTTGGATTGCTGGGCAAAACCGAAGGCGCCAACGGCACCGCGCTGACGGCAAACCAGCCGCAGACCCGCCCTGACCAAGCCGCTGCGCGCTATACGCAGCCAATGGCAGCAACGGCCTTGGTGACCAATGAGTCGGCGATCACGCCGCGCGCCTTGGACATCGGCGCGAACGCGCCATTGCGTGGTGACCTGTTGAGTGCAAACGGCAACTTCAGCCTGGTCGTCGAGGATGGCGTTTCTACCCCAGCCACGAAAAACGTGTTGAATTTGTACAGTTCGCACGCCGGCAAGGAGCTGCTGGGCCAAGGGAAATACGCGGCGAGCGACATGGGCAACAATATTTTGCTGGAGAAAGTGGCATCGACCCTGCGTAACCTGCCGATGCTGCAAGAGCAAGGTGTATCGCGATCGCAAGGTTCGGTGGCACTGGGCACGGGCGAGCTTCTGCTGATCAGCGTCAGCATGCTGAAGGACGCCACGTTGCTGGTGGAGGCCGAGCCGGTCACCCAGGCGCTGTCGAACGAGGAGCTTGCGACCTATGGTCTGGCCATCGCGAAACAACATTTGGGCGTCACCGTCGACTCGATAAAAAACGTGGTGATCGAACATTCACCGCGCCAGGGAAGCGCCGGTCAAATCCACCATACGGGGGTGGTAAGCCGCTGATTGATCCCACCTGATGGGCGAATAGGTGGGCCCTGACAAAAACGCCCGATGCGCTGCATCGGGCGTTTTTTTTGCTGGTCCGGTTCTTTAGAGTAATCAGGCGCCGATGGCTTAGTCGATATCCGGCCCTTACTGTTCGTCATAACGCCTGCGCGCCTCGTTAAAATGCCCCGACTGCTCGATCACCCACGTCCACAGCGGAATCATCTGCACCAATAAGCCCATACCAAGATCGGTCAGGGCGTACTCGACCCGTAAGGGCTTTTCGCCAAAATCGTGACGAGAGATCAGCCCGTCGCGCTCCAGCTGACGCAGTGTGTGAGTGAGCATGCGTTGAGTGACGCCGTGCAATCGGCGACGTAACTCCGCGTGTCGCAAGGGGCTGGTCACGCCCAATGCATGCACCACGCCCAGTGACCACCGATTGCCTGAATGGCCCAGGATATCGCGCTTAAGACCATCCTCGTCGTCGCTGAGCGCGCGACAGGCACCCTGCGAAAGCCGCACGATTTCCTGAGCGTCCAGGCCGCTCGGTATCACCGATGTACCTACTTTTTGCGCATCGATGCCCATGGCAAGATCCCCATCTTCAAGTCAATTGCGCCAATCAGAGGCTTACCATGCAGGCTGCTATTTCAAACGTCAAACAACGTATTCTGGTATTAGGTGCCGGTGAGTTGGGGCTTGCCGTGCTACAAGGCCTGGCCGCTCGATCAACCGAATTGGCGAGCATCAGCGTGCTGCTGCGCCAGGCAGCGTTGCAGAGCTCATCCCAGGAAAAACAACGGGAAATCGAAGCGATCAGGACGCTCGGTGTCGACATCGAGACAGCCGACATCACGCAGGCCGGCGAGGAAGAACTTGCCGCGGTGTTGGGACGCTTCGATACAGTGATCAGCTGCGTGGGGTTTGCGGCGGGCCGGGGCACCCAGCGCAAGGTGACCGAGGCCGCGCTCGCGTCAGGTGTGAAACGCTACATTCCCTGGCAGTTCGGCGTTGACTATGACGTGATTGGCCGTGGCAGCCCGCAAGACCTGTTCGATGAGCAATTGGATGTCCGCGACCTGTTGCGTGCGCAATCGCGGACTGAGTGGGTGATTATTTCAACCGGCATGTTCACCAGCTTTCTGTTCGATCCGGCTTTCGGGGTCGTTGACCTGCACGGCGGACAGGTCAATGCGCTGGGCAGCGTCGAGACCAGGGTTACGGTGACGACGCCAGAAGACATCGGCAAGCTCACCGCGGCCATCGTCCTCCAGCACCCGCGCATCGTCAATCAGGTGGTATACACGGCTGGCGACACCCTCAGTTACGGCGACGTGGCCGATCTGCTTGAGCGCGTCACCGGACAAAAAATCCAGCGCCGAGTGCTTAGCGTACAGCGATTGCTGGCAGACCTTGAGGAAATGCCTGACGATAATCTACGCAAATACCGCGCTGTTTTCGCGATGGGCCGAGGTGTCGCCTGGGATGTAGCGCTGACATTCAATGGAGCCCATGAATTACCTGTGACCAGCGCGGAACAATGGGCGCAGTCTAATTTAAGTCGTCGCGAGGGATTCTAGGCTTGCGGCAACATTAAACTGCTCGCCACCTCAGCACCGGCAATTCATTGGTGGGCTGTATCACAGGCGCGACGCGGCTCACCGAGCAATCATCCCGGCTGCTTGTTCGGTTGCTTCGGTGGTACGTGTCGCGAGTTTACGCACCTCGTCGGCCACCACAGCGAAACCGCGCCCATGTCCGCTGATGCGTGACTTGCGCCTCTCGCAGCGCATTCTGCTCGTGCTGCCTGGCGCCTACGGCCGGATCAAGCCCTGCGCGCAGTCAACAACACCGTCGCCGCCGCCGACAACAACCCCGCGCAGCAACGATTGAAGAGGCGCTTGCCACGTGGCTCGGCGAACCAGCGGCGCATATGCAGGCCCATATAGGCGTAGGCGCTGATGGCGACCCATTCCAGGGCCAGGAACATCGCGCCCAGCAGGGCGAATTGCGTGGTGATGGGTTGGCCGGGCACCACGAACTGGGGGAGGAAGGCGGTGAAGATCAGGATAGCCTTGGGGTTGCCCGCCGCCACCAGAAACTCCTGTCGCGCCAAGGCCAATAAGCCGACTTTGTTGGTGGCCGTTTGGGTCTCTGCCTGTGGGTCCGCACGCCATAGCTGATAGGCCAGGTAAAACAGATACGCCGCGCCGAGAATCTTGATTGCGTAGAACAACAATTCCGAGGTCTGCAGCACCACCGCCAACCCGGCAGAGGCGAGGGCAATCATGCCGGCGAAGGCCAGCAGGCGGCCGAGACCGGCCAGGCAGGAGGTGCGAAAGCCGTAGCGGGTGGCGTTACTCACCGACAGCAGGTTATTGGGGCCGGGCGCCATATTCAGGGCGAAGCAGGCGGGGAGAAAGAGGGCGAGGGTGGCGAGGTCCATGGCGGCTCCAGGTGACAGGTGGCAGAGGCATGAGCATAAGGCTACGTGGCGCGGTTGGACAATCCTTGCGTTGGCCCGCTGCCTTGTAATCTGGCTATGATGCTGCGACACCCTTCACGGGCTTTCGAAACGGAGGAAACACCTTGCTGAGCATCGGCATCCTGGGCGTCGGCGAATTGACTGAAAAAGTGGTGATCGGCTTGCGTCGCGGCGGTTTCAGTGGGCGGGTGCTGCTGTCGCCACGCAACCGTGAGCGCGCCCGGCAGTTGGGCAGGGCCTGGGCTGGTGAGGTCATGGCCGACAACCAGGACGTGGTCGATCAGGCGGACCTGTTGTTCCTGGGTGTGCGCCCTGAGGTGGTGGAGGCGCTTTCCAGGGAGGTCCGCCTCAAGCCAGGGCAACCCCTGGTTTCCCTGGTCGCCGGCATGAAATTGAATGACCTGCTGCGTTGCTTCCCACAGGCGCAGCCCGTGCGGGCGATGCTGTCCTATGCCGCGCAGATCAACCAGTCGACCGTGGTGGTCACGCCAGCGGGGCAGGCCCATGAGGCGTTGTTGGGCACCCTTGGATCGTTGATCGTGCTGGATCAGGAAGACGCCTTCGAACTGGCCACGGTAGCAGCCTGCATGAACGGCTGGTTCTATTTCTTTCTCAATGATCTTCAGCAGTGGTTTACCGATAAAGGACTGAGTCCGGAGCATGCCCGGCAATTGGTGATGGGCAATATGCAGGACTGCCTGGCCAGCGCCGGTCATCAGCCCCAGGCGCGCATGGACACCTTGGGCAATGCCATCGCGACGCCGGGCACCTTCACGGCTGCCGGGCTCGAAGTGCTGCGCGACAAAGGCGCGCCGCAGGCGTGGGCAGCGGCGTGTGATGAGGTGCTGGCGCGCCTGCAGAAAACGTCGCAGGGGCACTCCGGCGATCAATAACCCTCAAGTTCTTAACAAAGGTTTACACCACTGGGCGCGCTCATTCGGTATGTTTTTCAGCCACTTGCGTAACCGGGTAGTGCCTCGATGCAGACTTGTCATCAGCGGTTGGATCCGCAGCTCATCACCATCCGCCGGCTGTTTCCAAGCCCGTTGGCCAGCATCCAGGTGCCGGATGCGCAATGGCTCAACGGCGAGCTCAAAGACCTGATTGCCCAGCGCATGGCCGCCGACACCCTGGGGGCGCAGCGCAGCAATACCGGCGGTTGGCAGTCCGCCCATGATTTCCCGGAGTGGGGCGGGGTAGCCTGCGAGACGCTGGTGAGGTTTGCCACAGAGTTCGCCACTCAACTGACAGCAGTGCATAGCGAGCAATACGGCTTTATCGAGCCCGGTTTCGAATGGAAGATCAATGCCTGGGTGAACGTGAATGAGGCCGGGCACAGCAATGCATTGCACGGCCACCCGGGAGCATTCTGGTCCGGGGTGTATTGGGTCGATGCCGGTGGCCGGGAGGACGACCCGGCAGTGGGTGGGGACCTGGAATTTCTCGACCCGCGCGGCATGGTGGCCTCGACCTATAACCCGGCCCTGCGAATGAGAGTGGAGGACTGCCTGACTGCCGGGTTCAGTAGTACCTGCGCGGCGGCCAGTGGCACCTTTGTCATGTTTCCGTCTTGGCTGATGCACTCGGTACGACGCTTTTCAGGTACGCGGCCGCGGATCTCAATTGCGTTCAACTTTGGGGTTTGAGCGTGCCCGGCCGGGGGCGCAGCCGCCTGAGTAGAGATAGCATCGGGCGTCAGGGTCGTGGAATACCCCTCAGAATATCGCCGATTGTTGCCCGTCAATACCGCTGCTTCATTGCAGGACTTTTTACGTGTACGGGTAAGACGTTTCACTGATAGAATGCGATGAATTCTCATTAACATCTGTCTTATACCGTGCAACCAACTTCACCAGCCAATCATCACGTGTCTCAATCTATCGGGCAACTCTACAGCCACCACCACGGTTGGCTGCAGGGTTGGTTGCGCAGGCGTCTGGGCAATGCGGCTGATGCGGCAGACCTGGCCCAGGATACGTTCGTGCGTTTGCTCAGCAGTGGGCCTGGCGAGCCGCTGAACTTCACAACTCCACGTGCGTATCTGGCCACTGTTGCCAATCGCCTCACCCTCAACCTCTACCGCCGTCGCTCACTGGAACAGGCCTACCTGGCTGCGCTGGCGCAAACCCCGGAAGACCTGGCGCCGTCGCTGGAACATCAGGCGCTGGTGCTTGAAGCCCTCGACGAGATCGACCAGGTACTTGCGCTCTTGCCGGCCAAAACCCGGCAAGCGTTCCTGATGTCACAACTGGAGGGGTATACGCAGGAAGAGATCGCCAGCCGGCTCGGTCTCAGCGTGCGTTCGGTACAGCGCTACCTTGCGCGGGCTCTGGAAGAATGCATTGTGCTCGCCAGCCAGAGCGCGGCATGAATAACACGCCCATCGACCGGCGTATTGCCCGCGAAGCGGCCAACTGGTACGTACGCTTGCAGAACAGCAACACGTGCGCCGCCGAGCATGCCGCTGGCGCCGAGTGGCGGGCGCTGCATGCCGACCACGAACGGGCCTGGCAACTGGCCGAACAGTTTTGCGGCCGAGCCCAGCAGCTTGCCGCACGTGCAGAGCGCGCAGCGCTTGAGCGCCCACGCGGCCTGGAGCGGCGGCAGGTGCTCAAGACCCTGGCGATGCTGATCGCTGCCGCTCCGTTGGGCCTTGCCGCCCATCGGGGGCTGCCATGGCGCGAGTGGCAGGCGGACGAGCGCACCGCCGCAGGCGAGCAGCGCACCCTGAACCTGCCGGATGGCGCGCAGATTCGCCTGAACACTGGCAGCGCTGTCGACATTGCCTACGACGGCAGCGTTCGTCGCATACGTCTTATCGCTGGCGAGATGCTCTTTGAGGTGCCCCACATGACTGCGGGGCCGCCGTTTATCGTCGACACCGCCGAAGCCCACATCGTCCTTTTCGGCAACCGCCTAATGGTGCGCCAATACCCGCAGCGCACTTACCTCGCCGCGCTGGACGGCACAGCCGTGGTGCGCCCGCGGCTGTTACCCGGGGAGGAGGGCATGATGCGCCTGGCAGCGGGCCGGCAGACCTACGTCAACAACCAGGCCGTGGAACCTTCGATGACACTGGCGCATAACCGTCTGGACTGGCTTGCCGGTGTGCTGCGCGCAGAAAAGATGCGCCTGGATGATTTCATCACTGAGTTGAATCGCTATCGTCCCGGCCTGCTGCGTTGCGATCCAGCCGTCGCAGGGTTGCTGATCTCCGGCACCTTCCAGTTGCGCGATACCGACCAGATTCTCCAGGCTCTCAGCCAGACGCTGCCGGTAAGCGTCCTTTACCGCACGCCCTACTGGGTGACTGTCACCACGCGTAGAAACGCGTAAATAAGCGTGTCGTGTTTTTGCCCAGCTACGTGTCCCTCTCATAACAACATCACTTTCATGGGCGGGGACGAACACATGGCGACGACGCTGGGCATGCAACCATTGGCGCGGGCGGTACACGCGACCGCACTGGGCCTGATCATTGCGGGTGGCGGCCTGACTTGCGCTACGCTGCTGGCCGCCGAGCAGGGCGCGCAGCAGAGCCGGGCCTATCAAGTGCCGGCCGGCAACCTGAGCAGTGCACTCTCTACCTTTGCCAGCCAGGCGGGTATCACCCTGCCGATCGAGCCTGGGATGGTGGAAGGTCTGCGCAGCCCTGGCCTGCATGCCGCCACCAGCGTGGACGATGGCCTGCAGCAACTGCTCCAGGGCACCGGCCTGCAAGCCTCGGCGCAGGGTAATGGTCTCTACGTGTTGACACCGCAGGTGGCGGATACAGCCCTGGAGCTGGGTGCGACCAGCATCACCGGTCAAGGTCTGACAGCGACGACCGAAAACAGCGGCTCCTACACTACCGGAACCATGCAGACTGCCACAAAACTGCCCTTGAGCCTGCGCGAAACGCCGCAATCGGTCAGCGTGGTGACGCGCAAGCGCATGGATGACAAGGCCATGACCAGCATCAGCGACGTGGTCAAAAGTGCTCCGGGGCTTTTCCTGAATAACTCCGGCGGTGCTGGGCGGCCGACGTTCAGCGCACGGGGGTTCGACGTCGACAACATCATGTACGACGGTTTTCCCACCAGCTTCCTCACCTATCTGCCCAGCGGCGAGGCCAACCTGGCGATGTATGACCGGGTGGAGATCGTGCGCGGCCCCAACGGGCTGGCCCAGGGCGCCGGCAGCCCTGCGGGTGCTATCAACCTGGTGCGCAAGCGTCCCACCCCTCAATTCCAGGGCACATTCACCGGCAGTGCCGGCAGTTGGGATGATTACTCCGGTACGCTGGATGTCGGTGGCCCGCTCAATGACAGCGGCACCCTGCGGGCGCGTACCGTGGTTTCGCGGCAGGACGCCAAGAGTTTTCGCGACTCGGTGGAGAGTGACAATGATCTGTTCTACGGCGTGGTCGACGCCGACCTGAGTGAAACGACCACCCTGACTCTGGGCGGTTACCGCCAAAAGAGCCACACCAACTATATCTGGGGGGGATTGCCCATGGCCCGTGGCGGCGGTCATCTTGGACTGCCCCGCGACACCTTCCTGGGGCAGGACTGGGAATACTCGGACAATCGCACCACCGGCTATTTCGCTACCCTGGAGCAAGGCTTGCCCAATGACTGGACGCTGCGTGCGGCCGCCATGCAGTCCAAGACCGACACCGACGTGCTGGCCTCTTCGATCTGGGAATACAACCGCCGGTATCTTTGGACGGAAGCCATGGAGCAAAAGGAAACCGGCTACGACCTGGCGCTCAGCGGCCCCTTCCAACTGCTCGGCCAACAGCATGATCTGACCCTGGGCGTCAGCAGGCGCAAGCTGGATTATCGCTCCGGCAAAGCCTGGAGCGCATACACCGACGCCAGCATCAACCCTTTTATATGGGATCCACGTGGGCATGCCAAGCCGGATTACGTCAGGGGCAGTAATGGCCTTCCTGAAACCACCACCCAGGACAGCGTGTATGCCAGCACCCGTCTGCGCTTGACTGAGCCGCTCTCGCTGATCCTTGGTGGTCGTGTCGACTGGTATGAGTTCGACGACAGTGCAAACAGCGAAAGCAACTACAAGGTCACGCGCAATCTGACGCGCTACGCCGGCCTGGTCTATGACCTGGATACCCATCATTCGGTGTATGTCAGCTATACCGATATCTTCAAGCCGCAGAGCGAAAAAGGCGTTGATGCAAAAGCCATCGTTCCTGTCGTGGGTGAGAACTATGAAGTGGGTATCAAAGGCGAATATTTTGACGGCGCATTGAATGCCAGCATGGCGGTTTTCCAGATTGACCAGAAGAATCGCGCCCAAGAACTGACTGACGTCAAAGGCTGTGGCTCGGGCCCGGCCAGCGCCTGTTATGAAGCTGCCGGCCTGGTACGCAGTCGCGGTATTGATATGGAAATCCAGGGCGCCCTCACCGATAACTGGCAGTTGGCGGGTGGCTACACCTACACCCAGACCCAATACGTCAGCGATGCCAATGCGGCCCGCGAGGGCGAAGACTTCGATCGCAAGAAACCGCGCCAACTGTTCAAGCTCTCGACCATCTACACCTTGCCTGGTGAGTTGCAACGTTGGCGCGTTGGCGGCGATGTCTACCAGCAAAGCCGCATCCGCACCGCGGGAGGCGCCGGTGCCACAGCCTGGAAAAACGAACAGGGCTCGTACACCGTGGTCGGTCTGGTAGCAGGCTACAAGGCCAGCGATCAATTGGACTTGCAGATGAACCTCAACAACCTGTTCGACCGTGTGTACTACAGCAGCGTGGCCAATGGTGCCTATAGCCCGTACGACATTTATGGCGACCCACGTAATTTGAAATTGACAGCGCGCTACAGTTTCTAGTGAAGCTCTTATCGCTCGATCAAGCCATTAACGGCGTGGGTGGCTTACCGGTCGAGGGGGAGCCTCACGCTAAATACCGTGCCCTGTTCTGCATCCGAGCTGACATCGATGGAGCCGGCATGGGATGCCACGATTTCCGAGGCAATGAAAAGGCCCAGGCCCAATCCTTCTGCGGAGCCGAGATCTGTTACCGAGCGCTGGGAGAAACGGCCCATGGGGTTGAATATGAAGGGCAGCACGTCTTCGGGTATCGCCTCGCCGCGGTTGTGCACGGTGAATACCGCGCACGCCTCCACGGTGCCTAGCTCGACCTTGATCGGGAAGGTGGTGTCCCCATGCTCCACCGCGTTGCTGATGATGTTCGAGAAGACCTGTTCCATTCTGGCGCCATCAAATTTTCCTGAAACGGCAGTCTTCATGTCGAAAACGACATTGGCCTCAGGATGAAACGCCTGGATTTCTTCCACCACCCGCTGGCACAGCGGTGAGAGATCGATATCCGCGGTTTTTACCGGGATGCCCGGGCCCATCTGGCAACGTGTCAGGTCAAGCAGGTCGCCAACAATCCGGCTCGCTCGGCGCACACTGGTGTACATCTGGTTGGCAATTTTGTTGTCCCTGGCGCCGATGTCCTTTGAACGCCTGAGCACGTCGGCTCCCAGCAGGATCGCGCCCAGCGGCGTGCGCAGGTCGTGGCCGAGTATGCCCAGGAACACATTGCGTGATGCCTCGACCGCACGTGAATAGCTGGCGATGGACTCGGCGAGCGCCTGGTCGATGGCTTCATGGAACCGGGTCATGTCGTCGACATTGATCGGCGTCCCCTCGTTGACCTGCCTCATCCATTGGCTGACCACACTGGTTCTGAGGGCGCGGTATTCCGAGACCATTTGATCAATCGTGAAACCGGCCATCAGGCGCGTCATTGCGTGGGTTTCAGCGGCGGTTTCCTGGTCATCGGCCGGAATCAGCCCTTGGGCCTTGGCGATTTGCTCTCGCTTGGTCTGCGTGGTGCGCAAGTCGGTCACGATCGCCCGCAACATCTGCTCGGCATGATCGCGCAGCGCCACGCTATCGAGGTCCCCGCCCGGCGTCTTGATGGTTCTGGCGAAGTCTTCCCAGGCCTGCAGGATCGGTTCGAGGTGCTCAAGGATGAAGTCGGGCAGGCGCATGTCTGGGGTCCTGGTAAGAGGCGAGGCGGGCAGAAAAGCGAGGCTGCGCAGGTAAGTATGAATGTCGGCAGTGTAGGAGGTTGTCGGTTGCTTTAATAGCTCGACCGGTGGCGGGCACTCTAGCCGCGGTCCAACTGTGGGAGGAGGCTTGCCTCCGAAGGCGGCCTGACAGCCGACCTTGTGTAGATACCTATGGCCATCGGGGGCAAGCCCCCTCCCACATTTTCACCCACGTGTGTCTGCAGCTCTACTTAAGAATGAAACCTGCGCCCCAGCGCATCCAACCGCACCGCAATCGGCGGCAGGCGTTCGCTGCTGCGGGCGAGGGTCTCGACGTCGTCGGCGGTGTTCTGGGCGATGGTTTGCACAGACTGCAAGCGCTCGACAATTTCCAGGTTTGCCGAGGTCTGCTCGCGGGTGGTGGTGACAATGCGGCCGTTGAGTTGATCGATGTGGGCAATGTCCTGGCCCACGGCGTGGAGCATGTCCACCGCCAACTGGCTGTCTTCCACACAGCGCTCCACGCCTTCGCGGCTGGCGTGCATGGCTTCGACGGCCTGGCGGCTGCCCTGTTGCAGGCCCTCGATGATGGTCTTGATTTCCTGGGTGGACAGGGCAGTGCGCTGGGCCAGGCTGCGCACTTCATCGGCCACCACGGCAAAGCCCCGACCCTGTTCGCCGGCGCGGGCGGCTTCGATGGCGGCGTTGAGGGCCAACAGGTTGGTCTGGTTGGCGATGCTGCTGATCACTTCCAGCACCGAGCCGATTTGCTCGGCCTGCACGGCCAGGGATTGCACGGTGGTTTCAGTACCGTTGATGCGTGACGCCAATTGGCTGATTTCATGCTGGGCGCGACCGACGCTTTCCTGGCCGCGAACAATCTGCTGACTGGCCTGGCCTGCGTGTTCCACCGCTTGTTCGACCTGCACCGTGATGTGGCCCATGGCGTCTTCCAGGCGCTGCATCGAACCGGTCATCTCGCCGATCTGCGCCAGTTGGTGCCGCGCACCTTTTTCCAGGGTGCCGCTGGCGGTGGCCAGTTCCTGGCCGAGTTGCCCCAGGCCGTGGGAATCGCGGGCAACGCCATCGATCAGTTGGGTGAGCTGTTGCAGGAAGTGGTCGAAACGCGTGGCCAGGGAGACTCGCGTCTTGCCTTCACCCTTGGCCGATTCCACGGTGAGCTGCGAGGTGACGGCGAGCATCTTCTCGAGCATTTCCTGGCTCTCGACCGCTTCGGCCTGGCTGTGCACCGCCAGGTAGAGCAGGGCGACGGTTTCCATCACCACGTAGAACGCATGAACGAAGATCATCGTCCAGCCACCGTGATGCTCCATCACAAACACCGGAAAACCCTGATGTTGCAACGCGTGGAACACCAGGTGATGCGCGGCGATGGTCAGCGCCGCCACCAGGATCGGCAGCCAGTCACGGTAGAAGGTCAACACCGCCAATAATGCGAAGATGCCGAAGTGGGCTTCGATCACCCCATGCGCCTGGTTGATGTGCAGCGCTGCCATTACCATCAGGCCGGCGCCCAGTGCGCAGCGCATCACACGGGTGCCGCCGATGACGCGGTAGAGCGCCGTCAGCACCACGCCGGTGCCGCCACCGACGATCAGCGCCTGTAGCCAGGTGTCATGCCAGAACGCCAAGCCCAGGGAGAATAGCGACATCAGCCAGATCAATGCCAGCATGATGCGGTCAGCCTTGCGGTAGTGCTCAAGAAAACGGGGGCGGACGGGCATTCACTCTTACTCCATGAGGGTGGGGTGCCGAGGTCAAGCAAGCACGCAGCGTGCCACGAAGGCCTGCCGCTGTGGAGTGAAGCAGATGTTCGGGATTTTTGCGGTTGCCAACGCTTTATCGGCAGGCCTTTTGCGGACTTTAGAACGGCTGCCCGAACAGGCAGCCGCGGCGGCATGGGCGCTTAGAAGCTGTACTTGGCGGTCAGCATCATGTTGCGCGGAGCGCCATAGGAATCACCGCCATAGCTCGCAGAGTTGGCAATGGCCTGGTAGTACTTGCGGTCGAAGATGTTGTTGGCGTTGAGCTGCAGGTCCAGGTGCTGGTTGACCCGGTAACCGGCCATCAGGTCGGTGACGGCATAGCCGCCTTGCTTGAGCCGATATTGGCTGCCATCCGCCAGTGCGATGTCGTTGTACATGCGGCTCTGCCAGGAAATGTTGCCGCCCACGCGAAGTTTTTCCAGCGGGCCCTGGAAGTTATAGCGGGTGGTCAGCTTGAACAGATGCTCCGGGGTGTCGGTGTCGAACTGCTTGTTGACCTTCTGTGGGTTGGCGGCGTCCTTGATGGTGTGGGTGCGCGCGTAGGTATAACCACCGCCGACCTGCCAGTTCTCAGTCAAGGCGCCTTGCAGTTCGAAGTCGATGCCCTGGCTGCGGATTTCGCCCGAGGCTTGGTAGCAGGAGGCCTGCGGGCAATCCGGCACGACGATCTGTACGCCGCGGTTTTCCTGGTCGACGCGGAACACCGCCAGGCTCGCATTCAGCGCGCCGCCCAGGTATTCGCCCTTGATACCCACTTCATAGTTCTTGCCGACAATCGGCTTGAGCGGGGTGGCGCTGGTGTTCTTTTCCTTCTGCGGTGTGAAGATATCGCTGTAGCTGACATACACCGAGTGCTGGTCGTCCAGCTCGTAGATCAGGCCGGCGTAGCGGGTGAGGTTGCGGGTGACCTTGTAGTCGCCATCGCCATCGCGGTTATCGTAGTCGTACCAGTCCAGGCGCCCGCCGAGGATCAGCTTGAGCGGGTCGGCCAGGCTCAGGCGCGTGGTCAGGTAGAAACCATCCTGGGTGGTGACGTCGCGCGCGTTGTTGGTGTGGACGAAATTCGGCTTGCCGGCATTGAGCGGCCAGTTCATGTCGTACGGGCTGTAGTTGTGGGTGGTCATGTCGTAGATACGCTTGCTGGCGCCCACCACCAGTTCGTGGGTGCGCCCGAATGCCTGGAACGGGCCGCTGGCAAAGGCGTCGAGACCCGCCTGGTTTTCATCATAAGTGGCCTGGTACACCGTGCGGGCCAGAGTGTTGTTGGTCCAGCGCGACTGGTAAGAGCCGGAAAACAACGCATCCTGTTCGGAATAATTGGCGTTGACCTGCAGGTTCCAGTCATTGGCCAGGCGCTGGCGCAGCTCGGCAAATACCGTGTTGATTTCCTGGTCCTTGTTCTCCCAGTCGGTGCCCGGGTTATAGGAGCGCGACAGGTTCAGGTGGTGACCATCCTGGCCGATCATCGACGAGCCCCAGAAGTAGTTGGTCTTGTCCTTCTGGTTCGAGAAACCGAGGGTAAGGCTGGTGTCTTCGCTCAGGTCGGCTTCGGTCACCGCATAGAACAGGCCGTGATCCTGCTCGGCTTTATCGATGAAACTGTTGGCATCGCGGTAGGAGGTCACGACCCGGCCGCGCCAGGTACCACTGTCGTTGAGCGGGCTGGAGGCATCGAGCTCGCCGCGGTAGTCGTCCCAGCTGCCGGCGGCACCGGTCAGGGTGACTTTCTGCTCATACAACGGCCGCTTGCGGATCAGGTTGATGGCCGCCGAAGGGTTGCCCGCGCCGGTGACCAAGCCGGTGGCGCCGCGCACCACCTCGACGCGATCGAACATCGCCAGGTTCGGCTGCGCGCCTACCGACGCGCCGTTATAGCCGCTGGGGATACCGTCATACATGAGGTTGTCGATGTCGAAACCGCGGGCGGTAAAGGCCTGGCGGCCAGGGCCGTTGGAGTAGTTCAGGAACAGCCCGGGCGTGGCGTTGACCACATCGTTGATGCTGGTCATCGCCTGGTCGTCCATGCGCTGGCGGGTGATCACGGTCACGGCCTGCGGGGTTTCGCGCAGGGTCAGGGGAAGCTTGGTCGCGGTGTTCATCGAGCCAGTAGTGTACGACTCGGTGCCTTCGGTCGTTTGGCCCAGCTGTTGGCCGGAGACCTCGGTGGCGCCCAGTTCAATGGTGGCCGGTGCTTCGGCATCGGCGGCCAGGGCCGCGTGCGAGGTTGCCAGGCAGATAGCAATTGCCATCAAGCTGGGTGAAAAAACGTTGCCGCCGCGTTGTTGCACAAACATTGTTATAGGGCTCCCCAGAGGCCATCCGTGGCGAATAATAAATCTGTTGATAATTATTCTCATCAGTGTGGCAGATTGAATCCGTAGGAAAAAGCCTTGGGGAAGAATTAGTTAACGAAATTCTCCATGAGTTGCGGGCAGGCGTTTAGCCATTATTTGATGCCCGCCGGGTTTCTCCGGCGGGGCACCGTTCTGCAGTTTTCAGGCGTTCAGGGGGCCAACTTGGTAGAAATAGTTGTGCAAGGGTTATGTACCGCAGTGGCTCTCGTACACACTGCGGTACAAAGATCGCCTCAGAACGCCATTCTCAGACCGAACGTGCCCTGGCGGCCGCGGAGCATATTGCTGTCCAGATTCTTTTCGGTGCCGAGCTCACCATACAGGCTCACACCCTGTGCAACTTCCAGGGTAGCGCCAAGGCTGACATCCACAGTGGTGGATTTCTGCTTGGTGTCGATACGGGTTTCATGGTTGAAAAGCACACTGTTGTCTCCGGCGCTGGCGTGCCAGACATTTGCCCTTACATAGGGCTGCAGCGGCATGCCATTGACCCTGTAATCGCCGCGCAGGCGCACGCCCAGGCGCGTGGTGACGTTGGTATCGGCGTCATAGGAAACGTCTGAAATGCCATCATTCTGGCTATCCAGCTTGGTCTTGCCGACGATCAACTGCGCCTGGGGCTCCACGACCCAGTCGGCGCTAAGCGCCAGCGGCCAGCCGATTTCGGCGGAGGCGGTGACGTTATGCCCGCGGGTTTTCATCTTCACGCCACGGTCGGACTCGGTGTTGCCATCAAAGCGAGTACCCATAAGCACCAGATCGAGGTAAGCCTGGTTGGCGCCGATCAGCGTCCAATAGGCCCCCAGGCTATCGCCGCGCAATGTTGTCTTGCCGGCGTCCTTGTCCTCCCAGCCGCTGTTGAAGCCTTTCACATTGCCCTTGAGGCGGCTATGACCGACGAAGAACCCGAGGCGCTGCAGTAGGCCGTTGTCCAGGCTGCTGGCGAACACATCGGTGCCCACTTGGAAGGCTGTCAGCGAACCGTCCAGGGTAGGGCTGACCGTACCGGCGTAACCCTGGCGGCTGCTGTTGCCGTAGACCCGGCCCCAACCCGCCGGCATGATGCCGGTATGCTGCTGGCGGCTCTGATCGCCCATGCGCTCGTGATAAGTACCGAGCATGCCTTGCACGATTTGCTGCGCGGCGGGAAACAGCGCAGCGTACAGCGGTACTTCGGGACGATAGATCGGGACCTCCTTGTCAGTGGGACCAGGCAGAGGCGGAGTTCCTTCCACCGGTTCCGGCACTGGGATGGTCGGTACTTCAGGGTCAGGGTTGGGCAGGGGGGCGGGCGGTGTAGTGGAGCGCAGATAGAAGTTCTCTGCCGTTCCAGGGGTGACCCCGCCTTTGTACAGATAGTAGTCATACGCCCCGGCGCTTACTGTGTTGGCCAAGGTAAACGCGCTTTCAGGTCCGCTGGCGCCATTAAGCGCTTGCACTACCAGGATGCCGTCTCGCACTGTCGCCGCACCCGCGCCCCCAAGGTTGTTGATCAGCACGCCGGTATTGCCTGCGAATGTGCCGTTGCTGACCACCAGTTTGTCGCTGGCCGAGTCGTCTGCCCCCAGCACGCTTTGTAACGCCAGACGCCCGCCGTTGCCGGTGTAATTGCCGTTGATGGTCAAGGTGTCGTTGGCCGTGGAGCTGCCGGTGGTCATGTCGAGGGTGCCGCTGTTGGTCACATTGACCAGTTGGCCGGCGGTGAATGGGTCGATGCTGCCGGTGCCGACCAGCAGCGCACTGCTGCCATCGATGGTCAGGGCACCGGTACCGGTTTCGCTGTCCCCCAGCTTCAACGCCCCGCCCAGGGTCATTTGCGAGCCGTTGTCCAGGCGGATGTTTTCCCACTGGGTGAAGAGGGCAGGGTCACCGACCTTGGTGTTGTCCAGGGTCAGGGTGTCGATGCCCAGGCCCCCATCCAACACTTGCGCCGCAGCCACCTGCGCTGCCACCAGCCCCTGAAGCAATGCGGTATCGTCGCCTTCCCCCATCAGCACGGATGAATGCAGGTTGCCGCCGGACCAGATGAAGTCATCATTACCAAAGCTGAGCAGCAGTCGTCCTTTGACGGTACCACCGGAGATGTTCACCTGATCGGCACCGCCGCTGACGCTGATATCGCCGTCGACAAGCGCGTCTTTCGAGATCAGGATGGTGTCCCTGCCGAACCCCGTTACCAGGTTGCCGATGATCCTGCCGCCCGACATATCGAACCGGTTGTCATCGAGTTTCATGTTGACCCGGCCAATGGTGCCGCCGGTCATTGTCGCTTCGTCGCCGTCCTCGAAAGCGCCGGTGATCGTACCGCCGCTCATGAAGAACACGTCCAGCCCGTCGCCTTGTTCCAGCGAGGCGATGGTGCCACCACTCATGGCAAAACGGTCGATGCCTGACCCCTGGGTGACTTTACCTGCCTGGCCTCCGGAAATCTGCGCAATATCGGCGCCCGAGCCCTGGCTGACCGACCCGGTGATGCTGCCCAGGTTGAGCCGGAAAATATTGTTGCCGTCGCCTTGGTCGAGGCTGCCATCGATCCCGGCGCTCGGGCCGTTCACATCGACCAGATCATTGCCGCCCCCGTACACCACATTTCCGCTCACTCTGCCGGTTGCGGTGATTTCAAGGGTGTTATCGCCGCCGGTATCGCTAAAGCCCGGCGCGGTGGCGCTGTCGCAGCTGGAGGCGTCGCTGCCTGCCGTATTGTTGATGGTACACACCCCATACGAGGCCAGCGGCCAGGCCGCCAGTACGATCGCTGAGGCAATGCCTGAGTACAACAGAGAAGTGATCCGTGTGCGCATGGTCGGTCCTCGCTTGAGCACAATGATGTCCCGGCACCTGGCACACCAGGCGCGGTTCAAGACCATGGCAACGTCGAACGCGATACGGATCAGGGACTACGGGTTACCTGCATCTGAAAACACCGGCCAATGCAAAGGGTTGGCATGGCTTTCTCGACTGCACCTTAACCTGTGCAGGACTTTTTGCACCTTAGCCGTAGATTTGATGGGCTGCTACTGTAAGAAATAACAGGTATGGACGAGTAGCCCCTAGGCAAACACGATCTCGTAGGGTTCGCGTATACGCTCGAGCAACACTTGGGCCAGCTTGGGCGGTAAACCGATCTGCGGATCGCCGACCAATTGACTGGCATAGGCATGGGTCGCGTGCAGCTTGCGCGCGACGCTCCAGGTATCCAGGCGTACCTTGCGTGCGCGCTGCCAGGGGATCATGGAAGCCTCCCGTGCCGGCCAGTGCCAGGCCCAGACCGGCAGTTCATAGAGCTTTGCCCCCACCAGGTTGCAGGCCTTGGCGCTGGCGCGTCCGACGGCATCGTGATCGTCGTTGCCGTCGTGGCACCACGTGGTAAATACCCTGTCGCCCGGTTGCAGGTAGCGCGCGATGAACTGGCTCATCGCCTGTTCGTGGGCGGCTAACGCGTCATCGCGAAACCCGCCGCGGATCCATTTCAGGCTGTGCAACGGCATGCCCAGGCGGCGCAATGCTTCGGCGCTTTCCTGGGGGCGCACCACGCTCAGGCGGCTGGCCGGCCACACCTGGGAGCCGGGATGGCTGGCGCTGCCGTCAGTGATGGAAATCAATTGCAAAGGGTGTTCGCGGGTACTGAGCAGTTGCAGCAAACCACCGCAGGCCAGTAGTTCATCGCCCGGGTGCGGGGCGATGACCACGACGCGTGCGCCGGGCGGCACCAGGCTGGTGAGTGCGATGGCGGGAACCTGTGCCAGCTGCGGCGCACTGTTCCAGATTTGCGCGGGGCCGCGACGGGCTTCGCTTAGGGAGGCAGGCTTCATGGGGTGACATATCCTTGTCGGTCAATGCTGGGTCGTACCCCGTTGACGGGACGACGCTCTTGTTTTCACCCCAGGCTCCGCTGGGGTGAGTGCACGGCACGCCAATCCTGGCGTGCCGTGCAAAGCGTTATGAGCATAGACAAGGATCTGGCGCTTTTACACGTTGGCGTGCCGTTTTTTTACGAAACCTGCATCAGACTTTTCAAGTAGTCGCCGAACCCGCCCTGGGCGCGGCAGTCCAAGCGCGCACTGGTCACCACTTGCGGCGCATGGCTCCAGGCAATCGAGGCGCCGCAACGTTCCAGCTCACGCACCAGTTGCACATCTTCATGGCAGGCCAGCGGTTCGAACCCACCGGCCTGCACGTAGGCGCTGGCGCTCACTCCCAGATTGGCGCCATGGATGTGCCGATGCCCATCGCGGGCCTGGTAAGCCTGGTGATAACGAATCTGTGCCGCCGAGTCGAAGCCTTCGCTCCAGGCATCCACCGTCACCGTGCCACACACGGCATCACAGCCCAGGGCCAGTTGCGCCACCAGCCAGTCAGGGGCCACGCGGCTGTCGGCGTCGGTGCAGGAAATCCAGCGTGCGCCCAGGTTTAATAAATGCTGTGCGCCGTCGCCTCGGGCTTGCCCGACATTGCGCGCCTGCACCGGCAGGCTGTGCACCCGATGCGCCAGGGCGATCGCAGCGCTGCCATCGGTGCAGCTGTCGAGTACCACCAGGATCTGCACCGTTTCCCCCAGCAGGCCGGGATGGTTGGCGGCGATCTGCGCGGCCCTGAGGCAGTCGCCCAGCAGCGCTTCTTCGTTATGCACGGGGATCAGAATACCGATCATCGCAAACCCTCGTGGTGTGCAACCGAGGTACCGTCGCGGCTCCACAGGTCGAGCAGGAAATCCTGGTCATGGTATTGCGCCAGGGGAGGCATACCCAGCCGCTGCTGGAGCAGGGCGTGCACCTGTTCGGCGGTTTGCGGGCAACCCTCGATGGGCGGGCGCCAATGGCAGGCCAGCAACTGGCCGTCAGCGGTCAAGGCGGCGAGGGCGCAATCGATCAGGTGATCCAGGTCGTCGGCGTCCAGGTAATAACACAGCTCACTCAGTACGATCAGCTCAAATTTCCCGGCGGGCCATTGCCCGGGCAGGCGACGCTGTTCCACCAGGGCGTGGGGGAAATCTGCCAGCCGCGTTTGTGCCAGCAGCACCGCCGCCTGGGTCGCGTCGCAGCACACCAGGCGATCGCAACGACTCGCCAGTTCAGCGCTCAATTCGCCGTTGGCACAGCCAGGTTCAAAGATCGAGACGTAGTGCGGCCGGGCCAGCAGGGCCAGTGTCAGGGCGCGCTTGCGTTGTTCGTACCAGCGCTGACGAAAGGCCCAGGGGTCGTCGTTGCCGGCAAACAGTTGGTCGAAGTAGGGGGTTGCCACACTCATACGAACACCACTTCAAAAGGTTGCAGCAAACGCTCCACCACATAGGGCGCCAGTACCGGTGGCAGGCCGATTTGCGGATCGCCTTCCAGCTGGCTGGCGAAGGCGTGGATCGCGTGGCGTTTGCGCGCCACGGCCTCGATGGTCAACGGGATTTTGCGTGCCCGATGCCAAGGCACCATGTCGTCTTCAGCCGTGGCCCAGTGCCACGTCCACACCGGCAGTTCATACAAGGTCGCGCCGACGGCCTGGGCCGCTTTGGCGCTGGCGCGGCCTACGGCTTCATGGTCGCAATGGCCGTCTTCGCGCCAGGTGGCGAACACCACGTCGGTGGGTTTGAGGTGGCGCTGGATAAACTCGCAGAGCTGGGTTTCGCGCTCGGCCACTTTGCTGTCGGCAAACCCGGCGCGCAGCCATTTCAAACTGTGCAGCGGCAGGCCGAGGCGATGCAGGGCCTGTGCCGACTCCTGGGGGCGCACTACGCTCAGGCGCTCCACCGGCCAACGCCGGGAGCCGGGATGGCTGGCACTGCCGTCGGTCACGGAGATCAACTGGATGGGCCGGCCCAGCAGCGCCAGACCTTGCAGCAAGCCACCGCTGCCTAGCACTTCATCGTCCGGATGCGGGGCGATAATTACCGCGCGATGCCCCTCGGGTACCAACTGCGCGACGCTGATGTGCGGCAGCTCGGCCAGCCGCGTCGAGGTTTGCCAGTGATTGAGCGAAGTACCTTGGCCGACAATCGGATTGGGCTTCATAACTGCCACCTCCCTAAGGGTTCGCCGGCAACCTGTTCGCCCAGGGCGGCAAGGTCGCGTTCGGCATGGCTTTGCCGCACATACACCGGCAAATCCGCCATCAACTGGGCAAAGTGCGGGTCTTTGCAATAAGGCCCCGCACCGACGCCACGGCCAACGTGATGCATGACTTGTTCGACGGTGTCCTCGATACAGGCCCGTGCCTGTTGCGCCAGTTGCCGGGCATCTGCGCCGGGCTCGCGGTCGATCTGCCCGGCGCTGGCGCGCAGCACGCACGCGGCGCTGTTGAGGGCGCTGTCGACGGCGCCGAGATGGGCCAGGGCATGGGGTTCGGGACGCTGGGCACAATGGGCGCGCAACACTTCACCCAGGCGCTGCGCGGCGCCGTACCAGCATGCGGCAATGCCGATCCCGCCGTGCCAGAAACCTGGGCGCGACAGGTAATCGCCCGGGCCACCGACCGCAACACCCCAGGCCTCGCGGAACAGGACTTCGACGCTGCCCGTGGCCGCCATGCCCACGGCACTCCACCCCTCATCGGTGACCGTCACGCCAGGTTGATCCATTGCCACCGCCACCAGTTGCTGGCGATCCTCCTCGTCCCAGGCGGTCAGCAAACCATGGCTGACCACCGCCGCGCCGGAGCACCACGCCTTGCGCCCATCTACCACGAGCCGCTGGCCAGCGTGTCGCACCCGCACTTTGGCCGTCGGCGGCTCAGATGCCCACATGCCCCATGTACTGCCCAGCGGCGGCAGCGGGCTGTCGAGTTCGGCAATGATCGCCAGCGCATCGGTATGGCCTTCGAACAACTTGCACAGGCGCAAATCATGCCCCGCCACCTGCGCCAGCCCGCTGAAGCGGGCCAGGGTCTGGCCACTGCCGGGCAGCGGCAGTTGATCCAGACCTTCCTCTTGGAGTGCCTTCAGTGCGTCACCCAGGGCCTGCGTATCCGCATAACCCCGGTAGCCCTGAAGGAAACCGTGCAACGCCATCTCACACCTCGCCTTCGCGTTGCAGTTCAAACAACAGCAGCGAGCGGCCGGTTACCGCGTACTCATGCTCGAAATCAAAGCGCTCCTGACCGCGTACCGCCGGGTCGTTGGTGTCGAGCATGCAGGTCCAGAACTCACCCTCTGGCACCGGCGGCAGGCAGAAATTGACCATGTCGTGATGAGCGTTGACCACCAGCAGCAAGGTAGCGTCCGCACCGGCGCGACGAATCCCGGTTTCCTGGGCGCGGCCATCCATCAGCATGCCCAGGCAGCGGCCCTGACTGTCTTCCCATTGCTCGGTGGTCATCTCGTTGCCATCCGGCGCCAACCAAGTGACGTCCTTCACGCCGATGTCTTCGTTGTAGTCGCCGACCAGGAAGCGCCCGCGGCGCAGGATCGGATACGCCAGGCGCAGCTTGATCAAGCGCTTGACGAACTTGAGCAGGGCCTTGCCGTCATCGTCCAGGTCCCAATTGACCCAGCCGATCTCACTGTCCTGGCAATAGGCGTTGTTATTGCCATGCTGGGTACGGGCGAACTCGTCCCCGGCGACGATCATCGGTGTGCCTTGGGCCAGCAGCAGGGTGGCGAAGAAATTGCGCATCTGGCGCAGGCGCAGTTCGTTGATTTCCGGATCGTCGGTGGGGCCTTCGACGCCGTGGTTCCAAGACAGGTTGTTGTTGCTGCCGTCCTGGTTGTTTTCGTCGTTGGCCTCGTTGTGCTTGTCGTTGTACGAGACCAGGTCGTGCAAGGTGAAACCGTCGTGGGCGGTGATGAAGTTCACCGAGCTGTAGGGCCGGCGTCCGCGATGGTTGAACATTTCGCCCGAAGCGGTCATGCGCCCGGCGAAATCCGCCAGTTGGCCGTCGTCGCCTTTCCAGAACGCGCGCACCGTATCGCGGAAGCGGTCGTTCCATTCCACCCAGCCTGGCGGGAAGTTGCCCACTTGATAACCACCGGGGCCGCAGTCCCAGGGCTCGGCGATCAGTTTCAACTGGCGCAGTATCGGGTCCTGGCGGCAAGCGACGAGGAAGCTGTGGCGCTCATCGAAGCCATCGCGGTAGCGCCCCAGAATAGTTGCCAGGTCGAAGCGGAAACCGTCCACATGCATCTCGGTGGCCCAGTAGCGCAGCGAGTCGGTGACCATTTGCAGCACACAGGGGTGGCTCAGATCCAGGGTGTTGCCGGTGCCCGAATCATTGATGTAGAAGCGCTTGTCATCGGGCATCAGCCGGTAGTAGGAGGCGTTGTCGATGCCGCGCATGGACAGGGTCGGGCCGCGCTCGTTGCCTTCGGCGGTGTGGTTGTAGACCACGTCGAGAATCACTTCCAGCTTCTGCTCATGCAGGTGCGCGACCATCTCCTTGAACTCGGCAATCTTGCCGCTGGCCAAGTAGCGCGGGTCGGGGGCGAAGAACGCAATGCTGTTATAGCCCCAGTAGTTGGTCATGCCTTTTTCCAGCAGATGCTGGTCGTTGACGAAGGCGTGCACCGGCAGCAGTTCGACCGAGGAAATACCCAGTTGGCGGATGTGCTTGAGCACGTCGTCTTCCATCAGGCCTGCGCAGGTGCCGCGCACCGACTCGCCCACCGACGGGTGGCGCATGCTGATACCGCGCAGGTGGGTTTCATAGATGATCGTACGGTCCCATGGCACCCGGACCGGTTGATCATTGCCCCAGGTGTGGGCCGGGTCGATGACCTTGCACTTGGGCACGAAGGGCGCGCTGTCACGCTCATCGAAGCTGAGGTCGTCGTCGGGGTGGCCAATGGTGTAGCCAAACAGTGCCTCGGACCACTTAAGCTCACCCACCAGCTGCTTGGCGTAGGGGTCGATCAGCAGTTTGTTGTGGTTGAAACGGTGACCATTGGCCGGGTCATAAGCGCCATACACGCGGTAGCCGTAAATCAGCCCGGGATGGGCGTCGGGCAGGTAGCCGTGGAAGATCTCGTCAGTGTATTCGGGCAGTTCGATGCGCTCCAGCTCTACCTCGCCGGCATCGTCGAACAGGCACAGCTCGACTTTGGTGGCGTTGGCCGAGAACAGTGCAAAGTTGACGCCCAGGCCATCCCAGGTGGCACCGAGTGGGAAGGGCAAACCTTCACGAATCCGCGACGGTTCATGTTCCTGCGTCGCTGTGGTTTTATCGGGTTTGCTCATTGAGTTGCTCCTGCAAAAAGTCTTTTTTCGGGCCGAGCGCAACCGTA
Source organism: Pseudomonas sp. FBCC-B545 (assembly GCF_059134095.1). Classification (NCBI taxonomy): domain Bacteria; kingdom Pseudomonadati; phylum Pseudomonadota; class Gammaproteobacteria; order Pseudomonadales; family Pseudomonadaceae; genus Pseudomonas; species Pseudomonas sp. FBCC-B545. The sequence goes on from NZ_CP101441.1 coordinate 2,927,229, forward strand.
CTGACGGTGCTTCAGCGAATGACGTGGACGCAAACGGGCCTCCAGTACGGAGGCCCAAGGGATCATGGGGCGGGCGGCTTGGGCTTTTTCGGCGCGGCCAGTTTTTTCGCCGCAGGCTTTGCTGGGGCAGGTGCGGCCTTAGGCTTGGCGGCGGCCTTGGTCGCGGTTTTCGGCTTGGCGGCTGGCTTGGGCTTACTAGGGGTCAGCGCTTCGGCTTCGGCCAACTTGCGCGCCATCTCCCAGTGGCGAGCATCCTCGCCGTGTGGCTTGCCTTCGGACTCCCAGATCTGATGCGCCAATTCGCGAATGCGTTCCTCTTCTTTACTCATCACAAACTCCTCACAGAAAATGTTCAGCTTTCTTGATTATCAGGATTGATAAAGACATTGACCGGGAGATCCCCCAGGGCAGCGTTGATCAACAGCTCCTTGTTGGGTGTGACTGCGCGCGTTTGAAAAAGTCCCTTCCAGTTTTGTGTTGTGGCGGCGAACGGTAATTTAACCCGCGTGTCGCCCCAAACCGGCGCATTGATCTGGGGAAACATGCCGTTTTCAAGCAGCTGATAAGGCCAACGTGGCACCACTACCACCAGCTGTTGGCCTTGATGTTGGCGATAGAACGCGACCACCCGCTCGGCATGCTGGCCGACCACTTCCAGCGCGGTATAGCTGCCGTGGCGGAACAGCTCGGGATAGGTTTTGCGCAAGCCCAGCACCTGGGCGATCAACGCCTGTTTGATACGCCCGTCACGCCAGTTGAACAACAGTTCGCCGATATCCGGTGGGGTATCGAGCGCGTGTTGGCGCGCAGCGAAATCCACCGGGCGACGGTTGTCCGGATCCACCAGGCTGAAGTCCCAGAACTCATCACCCTGGTACACATCCGGTACGCCCGGCACAGTGAGATGAAGCAAGGTTTGCGCCAGCCCGTTCAGGGCGCCGGCAGGAGCGATGGCTTGGGCGGCGCTGTCCAGTGCACTACGCAACGGCGCACCGGCGTCACTGAGTAACAGGCGCTTGAGGAACCCTTCGACACCTTGCTCATAGGCGTCGTTGGGGGCGCTCCAACTGCTCTGCAACTTGGCCTCGCGCAGGGCTTTTTGCTGCCACTGCCAGAGGCGTTGCTGGTAGACCTCCAAGTCTGGGTTGTGCTCCAGCGGCCAGCTGCCGAGCAGCACCTGATACAGGATCAGCTCATCACCCGCCGAGGGGCTGTCGGCATGCTCGCGCAGGGGCGTGGCCAGGTTGCGCCAGTGATCGACCTGTTCGGCATACCAGGGCGCGCACTCGCTGAGCACCGCCAGGCGCGCACGCGTATCTTCGCCGCGTTTATGGTCATGGGTGGCCGTGGCCAGCAGATTGTCGGGGAAGGCCTCCAGGCGCTGTTGATTGGCGGCGTGGAAGTCCGCCAAAGGCGCACTGAACTGTTCGGTGCTGAAGCCCACATCATTACGCGACAGCAGCACTGCCGAGCGATAGAACGCGGTGTCTTCCACGGCCTTGGCGGCGGCGGGCGAAGTCAGCTGCTGGAAGCGTACGCAGGCATGCTTGAGGATCTTGCGTTCACGGCCCACCGGGCGATTGCGCCAAGGCTGGCCGCCCAGCCATTTTTCCAGATGCTCAAGCACCGGCCAGTCGCCTTCGTTGAGGGTGCTGCGCGCACCGTCCATGGCCTGCTGGAATATCCTGTCGTCGGCCGCGCTGCGGCCCCTGGCGCTGATGTAGGTGCGATACACCGGGAAATGCACGATCAATTCCTGCAAGGCCCGCCGGATGGCGCCCAGGGTCAGGTCGCGGGTCATCACATCGTCGCGGGCCACTTGCAGCAAGGCCTGGGCCACGCTTTCGAAGTCGCCGCCCAACGAGCCGTTGAGGATCTGCTGGCGTGCCAGCCGGGCCTCTTCGATAAACGCCGAAGGGCGTTCGCTGTGCCGCGTCCACAATTCGGCCAGCGGGGCAAAGCCCTCTGGGTGGTGTTGCAGCAATGACAGTTGGTTCATGAATTCGTAGCCGGTGGTGCCGTCGACCTGCCAGTCTTCACGCAGGGTTTCCCCGTCACCGAGGATCTTTTCCACGAAGATCGGCAAATGGCGCTGGGGCGACAAAGCATCCACGCGGCGACGCAACTTACGGCAATAGCCACGCGGGTCGGCCAGGCCGTCGATATGGTCGATGCGCAGACCGTCCACCAGGCCTTCGCTGATCAGCTCGAAGATCTTGCCGTGGGTGGCTTCGAACACCGCCGTGCGTTCCACACGCAGGCCGCCCAGCTCATTGACGTCGAAGAAGCGCCGCCAGTTGATATCGTCAGCGGCGGTGCGCCAGCTGGCCAGGCGGTAGGCCTGTTGTTCGAGCAGATGATGCAGGCGCTCGAAGCCCTCGGGCTGGCGACCATCGAAGGCGGCCAGCCGTTGTTCGATAGCCGGCAGTACTTCGGTAGCGCGTTCGGCCAGCGCTTGCTTGAGCCAGGCGGCTTCGGCGTAGGCGTCGTCCTGATAAGCGAGGGCGGCAAAGCGCTCGGCCAGCGGCTTGAGCCCCTCGTCGTGGCCAAGGATCAAGGCGTAGTCCCTTGGGCAGATCGGAAAGCGATGTTCATAGTGTTCGGCGTAGAAGGCTCCGTGAGCGGCATCGAACTTGAGGGTCAGCGTACCGCTCTGCAGGGCTTCACCGTAATCGCTGCCCAGGAACGGCATGAGCAATTGGCCTTTGAGCAGGGGGTCGGGCGAATGCCACTGGATATCGAAGAATTCGCTGTAGGGGCTCAAGCGGCCCCACTCCAGCAGGTCCAGCCACCAGGGGTTATCCGCACCGCCCACAGCCATATGGTTGGAGACGATATCGAGGATCAGCCCCATATCGTGCTCGCGCAGTGCGGCGACCAGGCGCCGCAGCGCCGCTTCGCCGCCCAGCTCCGGGTTGACACGGGTGGGGTCGACCACATCATAGCCATGCATGGAGCCGGCGCGGGCGCTCAGCAGCGGCGAGGCATACAGATGACTGATGCCAAGCTGGGCGAAATACGGCACCAGCGGCACCGCGTCATCAAGGGTAAAGTCTTTATGAAATTGCAGGCGCTGGGTTGCGCGCAGGGGCAGTGCTTTCATCGGTCACGCTCATAAGCTTGGTTGCGCGCTACCGCCAGCAGTTCGAGGCGGCGTGCAGCACTATTATTGTCGAGCAGGCTGGCGGCCTCGCCTGGCAGGCGACGGCGCCAGTTGGGGTGGGTGTCGAGGGTGCCGGGCAGGTTGGCTTGCTCTTGGACGCCCAGTGCGTCCTCCAGCGGCAGCAATACCAGTGGCGCGCGGGTGTGCCCCAGGTAGCGCACACTGGCGTCGATCATATGGTCGGTGTCGTTGCGTATTTCATCGACAAAGTTCTGCGGGTCCTGGCCCAAGGCTTGGCGCAGCGCCTGGCGTTCGTGCAGGCGGTGCTCGCTCCATTGCTCCACGGTCGGGGCGTCGATCAGGCCGAGTTGGATATTCCATTCGATATCGCGGCTGTGCCACCAACCGTTGAGGGTGGGCAAGTCGTGGGTGCTGGTGGTGGCCAAGGCGTTGTCGGGCCAGTCCAGAATTGGCTTGAATTGGCCTTCATGGTTCTGTTCGAACAGCAGCACGCGCATGCCCAGGATCGAGCGGGCGCTGAGCTTCTCGCGCAGGCCGTCGGGCACGGTGCCGAGGTCTTCACCGAGGACGATGGCCTGGTGGCGATGGGATTCCAGGGCCAGCAGGCGCAGCAGGTCGTCCACCGGGTAATACAGGTAGGCACCTTCATGGGGCGAGGCACCCAGGGGAATGACCCACAGGCGCTGCAAGCCCATCACATGGTCGATCCGCAGGCCGCCGGCATGGGCAAAGTTGGCCCGCAGCATTTCGATAAATGCGCGAAAGCCGTTGCGCTTGAGGCCTTCGGGGGAGAACGCCGAGATGCCCCAACCCTGGCCCGCACGGTTGAGAATGTCTGGCGGCGCACCCACGGTCAGATCGGCCAGCAGCTCATCCTGGCGGCTCCAGGCCTGGCTGCCACCGCCGTCCGCGCCCACCGCCAGGTCGGCGATCAGGCCGATGCCCATGCCACTGCCACGGGCGGCTTGTTGTGCGCGCTCCAGGCTGCGGGCGATCAGCCATTGGGTGAAGGCGAAGTAACCGATCTCGTCACGGTTTTGCTCGGCAAACTGCGCGAGGGCCGGGCTTTGCGGGGTGCGCCAGGCTTCGGGCCAATGGCGCCAGTCGAGGTCTTCGCCTGCGGCGGCGCGCTGGGCTTGTATGGCCTCGAAACGGCAGTGGTTTTCCAGGGCTTCGCCGCCGCACTGGCGGAAGCTCTGGAAGTCGGCATGCTGCGGGTGCGCGCCGTGGCGGAAGTCTTCATACAACGTACGCAACAGGCGTTGCTTGGCCCTGGCGGCGGCGGGCCAGTCGATCAGGGGCAGTTGCTCCAGTGCATGCAGTTCGTCCGCCAGCCCGGCGGCTTCGATGGCGTTGCGCACTTCACGTTCACCCAGGATGCACACGGGCGAAGCATACAGGCTGTTGAGAAACAGGCGGCTGGACGGCGAATAAGGGCTGAAACGTTCGGTGTCGGCGCTGAACATCGCGTGCATCGGGCTGATCGCCACCGCCTCGGCACCGCGCTCGGCCGCCGCACGCACCAGATGCTCCAGGGCCAGGGTGTCGCCGAAGCCGCCATCGCCGAGGCGGCGCAGGGCATACAGCTGCGCGCTCAAACCCCAGGCGCGGGCGGGGCGGCTGTCCACCGCGTCAGCCACGCTGAAGCAGTGGGCGGGGGCAACGGCCAGGGTGAAGGTTTGCCCGTCGATATGTACCTGGTGGTAGCCGAGGGCGATCACACCGGGCAACACGGCATCGCCGTCGAGGCGCAGCTCCAGGGTTTCACCGCCTTCGAGGCTGACGCGACACGGGGTGTCCGGTGCGAAGTAGCGCGCCAGGTCCAGGCCTTCACCGCTGTCGGTGGTCATCAACGGCGGCAGGTGGGTGTCTTGTTGTACTTGCTCAAGGTCGCGCAGGCTGGCGTCGATCTCGGCATCGGTATCGGCCGGGTGCCCCAGCCCTTTGAGGACCGCACGCAGGGCATCGGCTTGCACATGTTGCGGGCGACCGTTGGCATCGATCCAATCGACGGCCAGGCCCGCGCGGCTGGCGAGTAGTTCCAGGTTCGCTTCGCTCAAAAGTGTTCTCCAGCAGGGGATAAGGACACGCGGGCGCTGTGGGGTGGCAACTGCGCACCTTGCTCGGCCGGCGTTTGGAAGATGAGGTGTCGGGGCGGCGAGTGATCGATGGGTTGCTCGCCAAGGTTCAGGTCGATTTGCAACAGGCTGCCGTTGCCCAGGCGCCAACGAGCCGTTACGGCGCCCTCGGCCAGCACCTGTGCGCCCAAGGCCGTGGCGCCGGACAAATGCGGCGCCACATGCAGGTGGCGCAGGCTCAGCAGGTGACGATAGAGCTGGGCGTGGTCGTTCTCGACAAATGAAGGCATCGATTGCAGGAAGGTGGGCAACGCGTTGGGGTCGGGGATGCGCTCGCGTTGCTCGGGGTCGTGAAATGCGGCGAAATCGGCGAACTCATTGCGCCGGCCTTCGCGCACCGCCTCGGCCAGTTCACCGTGATGGTCGGTGAAAAACAGGAAGGGTTCGGTGGCGTTGACCTCATCGCCCATGAAGATCATCGGGATCATGGGGCACAGCAGCAACAGGGCGGTCGCCGCTTTGAGCGCCTGGGGCGAACATAGCTGGTGCAGACGTTCGCCCAGGGCGCGGTTACCGACCTGGTCGTGGTTCTGCAGGAACGCCACGAAGGCGCTGGGCGGAAGGTCGGCACTGGGTTCGCCGCGTGCATGACCATGGCGGGTGGTATCGCCCTGGTAGATAAACCCTTCGCCCAGACAACGCGCCAACTTGGCGGTAGGCTGTTCGGCAAAGTCGCTGTAATAAGCATCGGTTTCGCCGGTGAGCAGTACATGCAGCACGTTATGAAAGTCATCATTCCATTGGGCGTCGAAGTCCTCCTTTAACAGGCTGGCCTGGTTCAGCTCGTTTTCCAGCATCAGCCAGACGTGACGCCCGCTGTCGACCCGCTGACGCACTCGCTGCGCAAGTTCCTTCAGGAAACCGGGATTATCGATGGCGTGCACCGCATCCAGGCGCAGGCCGTCGAAGCGGTATTCCAGCAACCACATCAAGGCGTTATCGAGGAAGAAATCCCGTACCTCACGGCGTTCGAAATCGATGCCGGCGCCCCAGGGCGTGTGCACGTCTTCCTGGAAGAACCCCTGGGCGTACTGGCCCAGGTAATTGCCGTCGGGCCCGAAGTGGTTGTAGACCACATCCAGGATCACGGCGAGGCCGTGGGCATGGGCGCTGTCGATCAGGTGCTTGAGTTGCTCGGGTGAGCCATATGAGGCGTGGGGCGCGTAGGGCAGCACGCCGTCGTAGCCCCAATTGCGTTCGCCAGGAAATTGCGCCAGAGGCATCAGCTCAATGGCGGTGATGCCCAGCTCGGCCAGGCGCGGCAGGTGCTTCTCCACCTCGGCGTAACCGCCCATCGCGCCGACGTGCAGTTCGTAGATCACCGCCGTATGCCAGGGGCGGCCTTGCCACTGGCTATGGCGCCACTCATAAGCGTGCGGGTCAACCACTCGGCTCCAACCGTGCACATCCACGGCCTGGGCCCTGGACGCGGGGTCGGGCACCGCCTTTTCCCCATCGATGTTGAAGCGGTAGAGCGTGCCGGCGGGGCACGCCGCCTTTACTTCGAACCAGCCATCTGCCTGGGGCAGCATGGCAATGGATTTCCCGTGTTCCAATTCAACGCTGACATAAAGCGCGTCTGGCGCCCACAGGGCAAAACGCGTGTGTTGCGCGTCCAGCATGATTGCGCCGTGGGGCGAGGTTTCCAGAGTCCGTAGTGGCATCTATGAAGCCCTCCCAATGATTATTTAGTCGATTTCCCCAGGGCCTTGGCCACCAGTTGTTCGTAGAGTTCGGCGTAAGGTTCTACCGCCTGGCACCAGTTGAAGGGTTGGGTCATGGCGCAGCTGCGCATGGCGTTAAGCAGGCCAGGCAGGGCAAAGACCTTGAAGGCGCGGCTCAAGGCTTCCTTGTAGCTGTCCACAGTGGACTCGTTGAACAGAAAACCTGTGACGCCATTTTCAATGGTGTCCGCCAGGCCGCCGGTGTTACGTGCCACCGGCAACGAGCCGAAGCGCTGTGCATACATCTGGCTCAGGCCGCACGGCTCATAGCGCGACGGCATCAGCAGGAAGTCGCTGCCGGCGAACATGCGCCGAGCATCGGTCTCGTTGAAGCCGATGCGCACGCCCACCTGGCCCGGGAATCGCAACGCCAGCTCGCGCATGGCATGTTCTTCTTCCGGCTCGCCGCGGCCGATGATCGCGATCTGGCCGCCGTTTTCGACGATGAAACCGGCGACCGCCTCGGTCAGGTCCAAGCCCTTCTGGTAGACCAGGCGCGACACCACCGCGAACAGCGGGCCGCTGGACGGCTGCAGCCCAAACAGCTCGCGCACATGGGCGGCATTGATGGCCTTGCCTTCCCAGTCGCCGATATTGAAGTTGTGGGTCAGGTGCGTGTCGGTGGAGGTTTCCCAGCTTTCGTCGATGCCGTTGGGAATCCCGCTGAGCAGTCCTTGCTGGGTCTTGCTGGCGAGAAACCCATCCAGCCCGCAGCCGAATTCCGGGGTGGTGATCTCCTGGGCGTAGGTGGCGCTCACGGTGGTGATGTGGCTTGAATAGGCCATGCCGGCCTTGAGAAACGACATCTTGCCGTAGAACTCCATGCCTTCCTGTTGCAAGGCGTGGGGCGGAATGCCCAGCTCGGGCGTCGACGCCAGGCTCACCACGCCCTGGTAGGCCAGGTTATGAATGGTGAACAGCGTCGGCGTGCGTGACCCACGCCAGTGCATATACGCCGGGGCCAGGCCAGCGGGCCAGTCGTGGGCGTGCACCAGGTCCGGGCACCAGTGGATTTGCGCCAGGTTGGCGGCCATATCGGCGGCGGCCAGGCCCAGGCGAGCGAAGCGAATATGGTTGTCGGGCCAGTCGCGACCGTTGTTGGCGCCGTAGGGCGTGCCTTCACGCTCGTACAGCTCGGGGCAGATCAGCACATAGATGACCAGGCCGTCCTTGAGGTCCATGCGCCCGATCTTGCAGGGTGGCAACGCGGCGTGGCCGCCCAGCTCACCGACAATGTGAATCGGGTTGTCGCTTTCCATCACCTGCGGGTATCCGGGGATCAGCACCCGCACATCGTGCAGGTGGGCCATGGCGCGGGGCAGGGCGGCGGACACATCGCCCAGGCCACCGGTTTTTACCAGGTCGGCGAATTCGGAGGTGACGAACAACACTTTCTTTCGATTCGGGTTCTGACTCACGATCGGCCGCACAGTGTTGGGCAGGTCGGCCAAAGACTTAGGCCCCCCTGCCGGCTGACTAAAACGCTCTCCCTGAGTATCTACTGCGGCACTGATCATAATGCACTCCCATCTGTTGGTTGGCTGATGGCCCGCTGCCATCAGTTCCGATTGACCGCATCCTGCGGCCAGACACACAAGCGCTGTACAAACTGGCAAGGCGTATGCCAGTTGCGGCTCAGGCTAAAAAAGATTGGATGGACGGGCATTTGGCGTGAGACGCGTATGCTCGTCCTTACCTAAAACTGGACCTGCGGCAGAGTTCGAAAGTTTCGATTTTTTGCGGGGTTTTTGTTTTGGAACGGACCCATCGGTCATCAGTCTAGGACAGATCCCAGCGCCTGTAGGGTTTTCAGCGGGATTTTGTAGGACAAAAATCTTTTAAGCTTATGCTGCTGGCGATTAGCCTCCTCTCTACTGTAGGAGCGAGCTTGCTCGCGAAGCACTCAAGAGCGCCGCGCACACCTTGAATCAATGACGGTTTCCGCGAGCAAGCTAGCTCCTGCAGGGGGCAGACCCAGCACGGCGCGCGCACTGATCTGGTGCGTCAACCGAGTATCCGAACGGGCACGCCATTGGCCCAGGCCTGGATATCCTCGACCATCTGCTGATAGAACTGCCGGTAATTCTGCTCGCTCACATACCCGATGTGGGGCGTCGCCAGCACGTTGGGCAAGCTGCGCAACGGATGGTCAGCGGGCAGCGGTTCCTCGGCGTATACGTCCAGCGCCGCTCCGGCCAGGCGACCGCTGCTCAGCGCCTGCACCAGGGCCTGCTCGTCCACAATCGGCCCGCGTGCGGTGTTGACCAGGCGCGCCGTCGGTTTCATCCAGCCCAACGCCTGGGTATCCACCAAGCCACGGCTGCGTTCACTGAGCACTAAATGAATGCTCAGGATATCGGCCTGCTCGAACAGTTCGCGCTTGCTGACCCAGGTGACCCCAGATTCTGCCGCCCGCTGCGGCGTGAGATTCTCACTCCAGGCTATCACCCGCATGCCGAACACCTGGCCGAAGCGGGCGACCTTCTGGCCGATACTGCCCAGGCCGAGGATTGCCAAGGTCTTGCCATGCAGATCGCCGCCCAGGCCAACCTGCCAGCCGCCTGCGCGTAGCGAGTTGGCTTCGGCAAGCAGATTGCGCGTGCAAGCCATGATCAAAGCCCAAGTAAGTTCCGGTGCCGCGTGTTTGTAGCTGTCGGTGCCGCACACCTGGATACCCAGGGCCATGGCGGCGGGAATGTCGATAGCCGCATTGCGCATGCCGCCGGTCACCAGCAATTTGAGCGTCGGCAGGCCTTGCAGCAGCGCCTTGTCGAAGGTTGAGCGTTCGCGCATCACACAAATCACGTCGAAGCCCTGCAGACGCTCGACCATCGTGGCGGTGTCGGCGGGGTAATCGTGGAGAAAATGCACTTGGCCCACGGCGTCCAGAACCGACCAATCCACCACACCCCTGGCTACATTCTGCCAATCATCCATCACTGCAATCTGTACCGACATTTACGCGTGCCTCGCAAAGGTTGGATCAAAGGGTTTTCATACCCTGCAACAGCGCTTTATGAAACTGCTCCGGCTCTTCCATCTGTGGCGCATGGCCCAAGCCTGGGAATTCCACCAGGGTGGCGTGGGGAATCAGCTTGGCCACCTGCTTGCCCAGCACTTGGTAATTGCCAATCCTGGCCTTGACCGCCGGCGGCGCGACATCTTTGCCGATGGCGGTGGTGTCGCTGGTGCCGATCAGCAGCAAGGTGGGCACCTGCAAGTCCTTGAATTCGTAGTACACCGGCTGGGTGAAGATCATGTCGTAGATCAACGCCGAGTTCCAGGCGACCTGGGTGTGCCCCGGGCCCTTGTTCAGGCCGACGAGCATATCCACCCAGCGCTCGTATTCGGGTTTCCAGCGTCCGACGTAATAGGTGTCGCGCTCATATTTGCGCACGCCGTCGGCGCTCATCTTCAACTCACGCTGATACCACTGGTCGACGCTCTGGTAGGGCACGCCCAGGGCTTTCCAGTCTTCCAGGCCGATAGGATTCACCAGCCCAAGCTGCTCGGTTTGGGTGGGGTACATCAGCGCATAACGGGTGGCGAGCATGCCGCCGGTGGAGTGGCCGATCACCGTGGCCTTCTGGATGCCGAGTTTTTCCAGCAATTGGTGGGTGTTGGTCGCCAGTTGCTGGAAGCTGTACTGGTAGTGGTCGGGTTTGCTGGAAGTGCAGAAGCCGATCTGGTCCGGCGCGATCACGCGGTAACCGGCGTCGCTCAAGGCCTTGATCGAACCTTCCCAGGTGGCACCGCAGAAGTTCTTGCCGTGCATCAGCACCACACTGCGCCCGTTGGCTATGCCTTTGGGGGGGACGTCCATGTAGCCCATTTGCAGGGATTTGCCTTGGGACTGGAAGGTGAAATGCTCCAGCGGATAAGGGTATTGAAACCCTTGCAGCTCGGGGCCATATGTGGCGGCGAACACGGGAGCGGCAGCGCCTGACAACAGGCCAGCAACGCACAACGCACGGATAAAAGGCATGGGTTCCAGCTCCAAGAGAGATGACCGGATGCTCTTTGGACGAGATTAACTGGGGATTAACACCCACTGCAGGGTCAGCGCTGCGAGCACCCCATAACGTACGCCTTTGGCCAGGGTGACCAGCAGTAAGAAACGCCACAGCGGTTCACGCATCACCCCGGCCACCAAGGTCAGCGGATCGCCGACAATGGGCATCCAACTGAGCAATAACGTCCAATGCCCCCAGCGCGAGTAATGCCTGCGAGCTTTGTCCAATTGCCTGGCACTTACCGGAAACCAGCGTCGCGCCTTGAAGCGCTCCACCGAACGCCCCAGCAGCCAGTTGACCACCGAACCCAACACGTTGCCCAGGGTGGCGATACCCAGCAACAGCCACAGGTGATAATGCCCACTGTGCAGCAGGCCGACCAGCACCGCTTCCGATTGCAAGGGCAGTAATGTCGCGGCGCCGAATGCCGCGGCGAACAGCCCCAGGTAACCCATCAGCACCGGTCAGTGTGCCGGGTATTCGGCCACCACTACGTCTTTACCGTCACGGGTCAGGCCGATGACTTGATACGCCTCGCTGCGACCTTCCACTTCCATGCCTGGCGAGCTCAGGGGCATGCCCGGCGCGGCAAGGCCTAGCAGATCGTCGCGTGTGCGCAAGGCCAGCACTTGCTCGGCGGGCACATGGCCTTCGACGAATTTGCCGTCGATCACTGCGGTATGGCATGAACCCAGGCGTGGGGCGACGCCCAGGCGTTGCTTGACTGCGCTCATGTCTGCTTCGACATGGTCATTGACCTTGAAACCGTTGCTTTGCAAGTGGCTGATCCACTTTTTGCAGCAGCCGCAGTTGGCGTCGCGGTGCACATCGATGGGGATCAGGTCCGCGGCCTGGGCCAGGGTGGAGAGCAGGGCGCAGGAAAGCAGGGCCAGTCGCAATGGGTTTTTCATCGTGGGTCTCACTGAAAGCGCGGCAATAAACCGGGCATTCTCCCTGCTTTTCGCATCGGGGCGACGCAGTAATGTTTCTAAATTATACGAAGCCGGGGCTTTCCAGGCGGCACTTGAGCTGATCCAGCGCGATGGCGGACAGCTTGGCAATGTTTTCGTGCAAGGTCGCGAGTTGCAACTCGGTCTCATATGTCAGTACGCGCTTGAACAGTGTGCCGTTACGATGAGGTTGCAGGAAATAATGGATATCACCGTCCACAGCCAATGAGGTAAACACGGCCTTGAACTCATTGGGACAACGGGCGATTTGCACGCGGTAACTCATGGGGACGCGTATGCCCAGCAAGTCAATGGTTTCAGTAAAACGCGCACCGACCTGCACTGAGCCGGTGGTGCCAGTGTCGGCATTGAGAGAGGTGGGGTGCCATTCGTGCCAGCGGTCGGGCTGGGTCACATAGGCGTAGACGCTATCGATAGGTGCCTGGATGAAGCGCTCCTGACTGATCCGCTCCAAGCGGATCGAATGCTCAGTCGCATGCATGGCACACCTCCTGTGTGGCGGGTTATAACACTGGGAGCTCTCAGGATAGTCGACTCCCGTGCTTAGCACGGGAGTATTCGGAGCATTGATCAGCGCACTTTAAAGCGCCCCATCAAACTGATCACCCGGCCATTGGCCTCCAGCAGGCTCTGGGTATTGATTTGCGTGGTATGCCCGCTTTGTACCAGTTCATCGACCATATGGCGGATCTGCACCATGCTGCGGTTGATCTCCTCGGTCACCGCACTTTGCTGCTCGGCGGCCGTAGCGATCTGGGTGCTGAGGTTGTTGATATGGCTGACCGAACCGGCCATCTCATCCAGGCCGGTATTGACCCGCGCCGTGGCGTCCGCTGCTGATTGGCAACTGGCTTGGGTGTTTTCCATGGCGGCGACCGAGGAACTCACGCCGGTGGTCAGGCGTGCCAGCATCTCGTTGATCTGCGAGGTGCTGGCCTGGGTGCGGGCTGCCAGTGCGCGCACTTCGTCGGCTACCACGGCAAAACCCCGGCCTTGCTCGCCGGCCCGCGCCGCTTCAATCGCAGCGTTGAGCGCCAGCAGGTTGGTCTGGCCGGCAATGGCGCCGATCACGCCGAGGGTTTCGGTAATGCGTGCGGCATCCTGGCGCATGTTTTCCACGGTGTGGGTGGCGCTGGCTACTTCACCGATCAACGCGCTGACGCTGGTGGACGCTTCACCCACCACCACCCGGGAGCGGTCGGCATGTTCGTTTGCACGCTGGGTGAACGAGGCGGTCTCGGCGGCGTTTTGCGCCACGGTGTCGGCGGTGGAGCTCATTTCGGTGATGGCGGTGACGGTCTGGTCGGTTTCCGAGGCATGCCTGACCAGGATCTGGTTGGTATGGGCTGATGTTCGTTGCAACTGCTCAAGCCCGGACGACATGGCGCCAGTGGCTTGGGTCACTTCGCCGATCATGTTTTGCAGGTAAACGATAAAGCGGTTCACCGAGTGGCCGATAGCGCCCAACTCGTCTTCGGCCCGGATGGTGATGCGTCGCGTCAGGTCGGCGTCGCCGGTAGAGAGGGCGTCAATATTGGTTTTCAGCGTTTTCATGCGCTGCACCAGTTGGCGGATGGCATAGGCGGCCAGCAGCACCAGCAGTAACACCATGGGGATCTGCACCAGGGCCAGGCTGCCGAGCACATCATTACGCTGGGCGGTGATCAGCGAGGTGGGCAGGGCGGTGGCGAGGAACCACGGCGTGCCCTCGATGGCACGCATGTAGAAGGTGCTGGCCACGCCCTGGTTGTCGAATTCACTGCGTTGCGGCCCCTGGTCGCGATGGGCCAGGGCTTTGCTGACCTGCGCGGCGAAGGCCGAGGTGCCGGTCAGTTCGCTGATGTTCTTCAACACTACCGGGCTACTCAAACGGGTGCTGTTGCTGATGATCTTGCCATCGGCCTCGACGATCAGCATTTGCCCGCCGATGTCTTTTTCCTTGCTGGCCACCAGCTCGTTGAAGAAACCCAGGGTCACGTCGATGGTGGCCACGCCATAGGCCGCGCCGTCACGCTGGATCGCCATGGCGCAGTTGGTGCGCGGCTCCTGGCTGGCATCATCCTTGTAGGCGGCGGCCCAGGCACATTGGCCGCGTGGGGAGGCGAGGCCGCCCTTGTACCAGCTCTGGTCGTAATAGTTGGGGGCAGGGTCGCTGTTCCAGAAGGTGTTGACCACCAGCTTGCCGGAGGCATCGCGGTGCCAGAAGGTGCTGTGCTTGTTGCGCCCCGGTGTCCGCTGATTGGGCAACGGCCAGATACCGCCGCCAAATACTTTCAGCTCGCCGTATTGATCCACCAGGCCAGGTAAGACCTTGTCGATTGCATCGCTGTCGAGCAGGGGAATGGTCTGGGTGATGCTACGTTGCTGGGCCTGGACCTTGTTCAATTCGCCCTGGATCTGTTCGGCCACTTCGGACACGCGGTTGAGCACCACCTGTTCTTCGGTGTGCTGCAGCTTGGGGGCGACCAACTGGCCGATACCGACCACGGTCAATACGAATAACACCAGGACGAATAGCACCAGGAACAGGGTGTAGCGGGCTTGGATCGAGCGCAGTGGGGGCATGGGGGGTCGTCCTTACGAAGCGTTATTGTCGACGCGGCTTTTTTACAGCTTCGTAGGGCTATCGGCTTGGCTGGAAGGAGCTTTAGGTACCTGGGTACAAGAAGCTGAAGGCGCCGCCGAACGGCGCCCACACGATTAGATATCTAACATCGCCATGACTTCCTGAGGGTAGCGCAAGCCCGCGGTTGCATGGCTGGGGAACATGGCATCCAGCGCCGCCAATTCAGCCGGGGTGAGGAGGATCGATGCACCTGCTACGTTCTCTTCCAGGTATTTGCGCTGCTTGGTCCCTGGAATTGGGACGATGTAGTCACCCTGGGCCATTACCCATGCCAATGCCAACTGCCCAGCCGTGACGCCTTTGTCTGCCGCCAGAGTTTGAACCTGATGCACCAATTGCAGGTTTTTCGCGAAATTCTCACCCTGGAAGCGCGGGTTGAAGCGGCGATAATCGTTCGCGCCGAAATCATCCGGGCTTTTCAGTGCTCCGGTGAGAAAGCCGCGGCCGAGGGGGCTGTATGGCACGAATGCGATGCCCAGGCGCCGGCAGGCGGCGAGGCAGCCGTTGTCTTCCTGGTCACGGCTCCATAGCGAATACTCGCTTTGCAGGGCACTGATGGGGTGGACTTTATGTGCCCGCTCCAATGTCGCGGCCGATGCTTCGCTCAGGCCCAGGTAGCGCACCTTGCCCTGCGTCACCAGCTCGGCCATGGCGCCGACGGTTTCCTCAATGGCTACCTCCGGATCGATGCGGTGCTGGTAGTACAGGTCCAGGGTTTCCACGCCCAAGCGCTGCAACGTGCCGTTGATGGCGTCGCGGATGTAGTCGGGCCGGCCATTCACGCCGCGCAGTGCCGGGTTCGTCGGATCGCGGACGATGCCGAACTTGCTGGCCAGGAACACCTGGTTGCGCTTGCCGGCAAGGGCTTTGCCAATCAGTTGTTCATTGGTATGAGGGCCATATATGTCGGCGGTGTCGAGGAAGTTGACGCCTAATTCCAAGGCCCGGTGCAAGGTTGCGGTGGCTTCACGGGTATCAATGCCGGGACTATAGAAATCGCTCATGCCCATGCAGCCAAGGCCGATGGCGGAAACAAGGGGGCCGTTTTTACCGAGTTGACGTGTGTGCATGGCAGGTGCTCCTGAAGGTGAAGGCACAGTGTGACGCTCGACAAAAACGGGATAAACCGGTTAGAAACGCTATCAGTATTCGCAATATCTAAATAATCCCCTGAGGAAGCGCCCTTTGGACCGATTCAACGCCATGCGCGTGTTTACCCGAATCGTGGAGTTGGGCGGGTTTGCCAAGGCCGCCGACAGCCTGCAAGTGCCCCGAGCCTCGGCGACGGTTCTGATCAAGCAACTGGAAGCGCACCTCGGTGTTCAACTGTTGCAGCGCACCACGCGCCAAGTCAGCCCGACCCTGGACGGCGCCGCCTACTACCAACGCTGTGTGCAATTGCTGGCCGACCTGGAAGAAACGGAGGCGGTATTTTCCGCTCGGCGCCAGAATCCCCGTGGCACGCTGAGCATTGATATGCCCTCGGGCATCGGTCGCCTGATCGTGATCCCAGCATTGCCTACGTTCACTGCGCTGTACCCGCAGATCGAGCTGGAAATCGGCCTTAACGACCGCCCGGTGGATTTGATCCGCGAGGGAGTCGATTGCGTCTTGCGCGGCGGCCCGGCCCTGGATGAATCGCTGGTGGCGCGGCCGCTGGCGATGATGGATCAGTTGACCCTGGCCAGCCCCAACTACCTTGAACACATGGGCATGCCCAGCAGCCTGGATGACCTCGGCCGGCATCAGATGGTCGAATACCTCTCCAGCGCCAGCGGCAAACGCTTTGGCCTGGAGTTCCAGATCGGCACCGAGCTGCGTCAGGTCCACTTGCCGAAACGCATCGCTGTCAACAGTTCCGACGGTTATTTCGCCGCGTGCGAGGCCGGCTACGGGCTGATCCAGGCGCCGCATTACCACGCCATGCGCCAGCTAGCGGCGGGCACCTTGGTGCAGGTGCTGCCGCAGCTGGCCGTGCCGAAAATGGCGTTGACCGCGCTGTACCCGCCACACCGCCAGCTGTCACAGCGGGTGCGTGTGTTTGTCGATTGGCTGGTGCAGCTGTGTGCTCGCCCAGGCACGGGGTTGCAACGCTAGGCCTGCGCCCTGCGATAGGCGCCAGGCTGCTGCCCGGTGACTTTATGAAACGCCCGTGTAAAGGCCGCCACTGATTGGTAGCCCACCGCCAGCGACACCTGGGCGACGGTCTGGTCTCGCTTGAACAGCTGGCAGGCGTGACGCATACGGATCATCAGCAGCACCTGGCCCGGTGACTGGCCGCACAGTTCATTGAAGCGTTTGAAAAATGCCGAACGTGACAGCCCGGCGCAGGCAGCCATGTCTTCGAGGGTCCAGGGCTCGGCTGGGCGTGCGATCAGTTGTTCCAGCAACTGCGCGAATGCAGGTGTGCGGCCCAGCGCCGCCAGGCCGCCCAGTCCAGTGTTATCGATGACCTGCTGGCGCAGTACATACAGGAACAGCAAGTGGCACAGGCGTTCCAGCAATGCCGAAGAGGGCGCGGGCGCGCGGTTGCACTCTTGCAGGATCAACTCGAAAAGATTGCGTGCAGCGGTCAGCGACGGGTCGCCGGCGCGCAGGATGATCCAGCTGGGCAGGGTATCGACAATCAGCGTCGACAGGCCGGATTGGAAATGAAAGAAACCGCAGACTAATCCCACACCATCCGTGGCGTTGCTGTCCAGGGCCTGCATCGGACGACGTGGGCATTCCTGGGCGCCGGCTGCCGTGGCTTCCCCGGACAGTCGATAAGCAAAGTCGCGCAACAGAAACACCGCGTCACCATTATTCAAGTGCTGAGGCGTTGGATCGCCGTCGATATGCAGCCAGCATTCACCCTGCACAATCAAATGGAAGCTCGCCTGGGCCAGGCCGTGGGTGCTTGCGTGCCAGTCGCCACAATAGCGACCCACGTGAAACAGACTGGTGTTGAGTTCGAGGCTATCTAATAACCAGTCGACAAGAACATTGGACGAATTCATCTAATGGAAAGACTCAAGAGCAAGTAATCGCTACTTTAGCCTATTGAGCGATTTTTTTAGAACCAACAGACTGGGGCATTAGATCCCACTAGGAGACCTCGCCATGTCCCGCGTACCGTTACTGACCCCCGAAACCGCCCCGGAAGCGGCCAGGCCCTTCCTTGAAAACGCGCTGAAAGGCTCGGGTTTTATCCCGAATCTGCTGGGCGTCCTGGCCAACGCACCGGCTGCGCTTGAGACCTATATCACCGTCTCCGGCTTGAACGCCAAGGCAGAACTGAGCCTGGCCGACCGCGAAGTGGTGCAACTGATTGCCGCCACCAGCCATGGCTGCGATTTCTGCGTGGCCGGTCACACTGCCGTGGCGCGCAACAAAGCCAAGCTGCCTGAAGACGTGATCGAGGCCTTGCGCCGGCGTGGTGAGCTACCGGACGCTCGCTATGAGACACTCGCCGCTTTTACCCGGGAAGTGATCGCCACTCGTGGTGATGTCAGTGATGCCGGCTTTGAGGCGTTCCGCGCTGCGGGCTACACCGACGGCCACGCGCTGGAAGTCATCCTGGGCGTGAGCCTGGCAACCCTGTGCAACTTCGCCAACGTGTTTGCCCGCACCCCGCTGAACCCGGAGCTGGCGCAATACCGTTGGGAAAAACCGGCAAGCTGAAGCGGCCTTGGTCCACCTGCTGTAATAAGGAGATACATGAATGCTTGACCCAATCTTGAGCCGTTGGCTCGATGTTCAAGCGCAGGCCCTGGACGTGGGCAGTTGCGATCCACAGGAAGTGCTGCCGCGCCTGGCAGAGGCCAATATTCTGAAAATCGGCGTGCCCACCCAATTGGGCGGCCTGGGCGGTGATGTGGCAGGTGCGGTCGAGGCCATTGCCAATGTTGCCAGCCATTCCCTGGCGGCTGCGTTTGTATGCTGGGGCCAGCGCTCGTTTATCGAGTATTTGTTGCAGAGCCCGAATGAACGGTTGCGCGAGCAGCTGATGCCGGACCTGCTCAGTGGCAAGTTGGCCGGGGCAACCGGGCTGTCGAATGCAATGAAGTTCATATCGGGCATCGAGGCGTTGCAGATCAGCGCCGAGCCCAACGAGCATGGGTGGACGCTCAATGGTCGCTTGCATTGGGTGACCAACCTGCGCAAGAACGGGTTTGTCGCGGCAGCGGCCATTGAGCATGCGGGAGGCGGCACGCCGTTTATCCTGGCGATCCCGGATTCGGTGGCAGGCTTGCAGCGTTCCCGAGACCTGGAGCTGCTCGGGCTGCAATCAAGCAATACCGCAGCGCTTGGCCTGGAAGGCGTGGAGTTGAGCCGCGACTGGTTGCTGCATGAAGATGCGCGCAAGTTCCTGCCGGCCGTGCGCCCGGCGTTCCTGGGCTTGCAGTGCGGCATGTCGATTGGCCTGGCCCGCCGTTCACTGGCTGAGGTGGCCCACCACCTGGGCGCTAGTCGTACGGTATTGCGTGAAGAGTTGGAAGCATTGCGCCTGACGCTGGATCATCTGGTCACCGAGCTCAAGGCTGGCTTGCTGGCCGGGCGCTTCGCCGCCGACCCTGTGCCCTTGTTCAAATTGCGTATCGCCCTGGCCGAAACGGCCGCCGGCGCCGTGCAGCTTGAGCTGCAAGCCAGCGGTGGCAAGGCTTACCTGACCGCACATGGCAGCGGCTTTGCCCGGCGCTGGCGCGAATCGGCGTTCGTGCCAATTGTGACGCCAAGCCTGGTGCAATTGCGCACCGAGTTGCATCGCCAGGGCCAGCTATGAGCCATGCGGTCATGACGGCCCAGGGAATTTGCCTGGGGTATGCCAGCGGGCCGGTGCTGCAAGGCTTCGACTTGCAGCTGCAACCGGGCGAAGTGGTATCGATCCTCGGTCCCAGCGGCGTGGGAAAATCCAGCCTGTTGCGCGTGCTTGCCGGTTTGCAGGTGGCCCAGGGTGGCAGTGTGCAGGTCTTGGGCGAGCCACTGCGCGGTCCCCATCCCAGGGTGGCGGTGGCGTTTCAAGACCCGAGCCTGTTGCCATGGTTGAACCTGGAAAAGAATGTGGCTTTCGGCCTGGATTTCGCCCGCCAGCCGCACCTGGCCACAGAAGAGCGACGCCACCGCGTCGACCGTGCGATTGCCGCCGTTGGCCTGGAGCATGCGCGGCAACAGTTCCCTGCGCAGCTGTCCGGCGGCATGGCTCAGCGCACGGCGCTGGCCCGCTGCCTGGCGCGTCAGCCCCAGGTGTTGCTCCTCGATGAGCCCTTCGGCGCGTTGGATGAAGTGACCCGCGCCGATATGCAGCACCTGTTGCTCAAGGTCAATCGTGAGCAAGGTTCGGCGGCGGTACTGATCACCCACGATATCGATGAGGCACTGCTGCTGTCCGACCGCATCCTACTCCTGGGCAACCGCCCGGCGCGGACCCTGGGCGAATGGCATATTGACCTGCCACAACCGCGAGATGAACAGGTCGAGGCCATCGGCGCGCTGCGTATCGATATTCTTAAAACCTTACGGCAGGCGAGCCGCACTCAACCCAACCCCTTGGAACAACAGGAGCTTAGCCATGTGTCTGGATGACTTGACCCACTCGCGCCGTGACTTTCTCAAACTGTCTGCCGTGCTCAGTGCTGCCGGCGCCTTGCCGCTGTTGAGCAGCCTGCAGGCCCGTGCCGCCAATGAGCCTGACGCGCCGGTACGCATCGGTTACTTGCCGATCACCGACGCCACGCCGCTGCTGGTTGCGCACAATAATGGCCTGTTCGAAGCCGAAGGCATCAAGGCTGAACGCCCGGTACTGCTACGTAGTTGGGCCCAGGTGATCGAGGCGTTTATTTCGGGCCAGGTCAACGTGATTCACCTGCTGTCGCCGATGACCGTGTGGGCGCGCTACGGCAGCAAGGTGCCGGCCAAGGTCGTGGCGTGGAACCATGTCGGCGGTTCGGGCTTGACCGTATCGCCAGGTATCACCGACGTGAAGCAATTGGGCGGCAAGTCGGTGGCTATTCCGTTCTGGTATTCGATCCATAACGTGGTGGTGCAGCAACTGTTCCGCGACAATGGCCTCACGCCGGTCAGCCGTGCGACCGGCGGCGCGATTGCCGCCAATGAAGTCAACCTGATCGTATTGCCGCCGTCGGACATGCCGCCTGCGCTGGCCAGCAAGCGCATCGACGGCTACATCGTCGCCGAGCCGTTCAATGCCCTGGCGGAGAACCTCAAGGTCGGTCGTGTGCAGCGCTTTACTGGCGACGTCTGGCGCAACCACGCGTGCTGCGTAGTGTTCATGCACGAACATGACCTGACCAACCGCCCGGAGTGGTCGCAGAAGGTAGTGAACGCCATCGTCAAGGCCCAGGTATGGACCCGGGACAACCGCGAAGAGGCGGTGAAGTTGTTGTCCAAGGACGGCCCGAACCGTTACACGCCACATGCCGAGCCGGTGTTGAGCAAAGTCCTGGCCCCGGCTGCCAGCGACCGCGCTGGCTACCTCGCGGACGGTGCGATCCAGCACGCCAATTGGGACGAACACCGCATCGACTTCCAGCCTTACCCATTCCCCAGCTATACCGAGGAACTGGTCAGGCGACTGAAAGACACGCTGATCGAAGGCGACAAGAAATTTCTCGCCGACCTTGATCCGGCCTTCGTCGCCAAGGATCTGGTGGACGACCGTTTCGTCCGTCATGCGATCGAAGCAGTGGGTGGCATGAAGACGTTCGGCTTGCCGGACGGTTATGAGCGGCACGAGGAGATTGGCGTTTGAACAACGGCAAAACCGTCGTGTGGCCAGGTTGGCTGCTCGGTATCAGTGGCTTGGCAGGCTTGTTGGTGTTGTGGTGGCTGGGGGTGAAGGTGTTTGGCGAGGCCGATGGTTTGTCGGCGCGCTTTTCCCTGGCGTCCACCGCCAGCAGCCTATGGGAATTGCTTGGGCGCAGCGAGTTGTATCTGCATATCGCGGTGAGCCTCAAGCGTATCGTTGTAGGGTTGTTCCTGGCGCTGTTGGTGGGCGTACCCTTGGGGCTGCTGGTAGGCAGTTCGCGTAACCTGGAGGCGGCGACTACACCGGCCTTCCAGTTTCTGCGGATGATCTCGCCACTGTCCTGGATGCCTATCGTGGTGATGCTGATGGGGGTAGGGGACCAGCCCATCTACTTCCTGCTGGCCTTTGCCGCGGTGTGGCCGATCATGCTCAACACGGCAGCGGGCGTACGTCAGCTGGACCCGCGCTGGTTGCAGTTGAGTAAAAGCTTGAGCGCCACGCGTTGGGAGACGCTGCGCCGGGTGATCATTCCGGGCGTGGTCGGGCATGTGCTGACTGGCGTGCGCCTGGCAATTGGCATCTTGTGGATCGTACTGGTGCCATGCGAAATGCTTGGGGTCAGTGCAGGGCTTGGCTATTACATCCTCGATACCCGCGACCGCCTTGCGTATTCGGAATTGATGGCGATGGTTGTGTTAATCGGGTTGCTGGGGTTTGCCCTGGATGCGTTTGCGCGATGGCTGCATCAGCGATGGGTGCACGCGAGTTGAACGCCAAGGGAGCCAAAGCGAATCATCGGCTGTAACATAACCCTCCCTGTAGGATCGAGCTTGTTCGCGTCTACGGGGAAGTAATCTTGTTACATATCCAAGGTCCAGGAACCCGTCATGACACAAAAGCAACGCTTGAAATATTCGATCCTGATTTCCCTGGTAGTGCTGGCGTCGATGTTTGGCCTGTCCTACCTGCAGAATATCGGGGTGATCAGCGAAAAAACTTTCCAGTACCTGGCCATTGCGATTGCCGTGGTGGTCGTGGTGATCAACGGCATCATGCGCCGCAAGGTCAAGCCCAACTTCTGAGTCAGGCCCGATCCTCGAGCACTTTGGCAGCCTCTTCATGGAGGCTGTAGCTCTTGTCGGCATTCAATGTGATCACGCCCTCGCTGCACAGACGCTTGAGCACCTCTCGCACACTGAGAAACGACAACGGGATACCCAGCTCCAGCAAATGGCTGTGCACACCCCGCACCCCCAGCGTGCGCTGGTTGTCGGCAGCGGTGAGGAGGGCGTCGATGACCTTCAGCCGAATCAGGCTGGTGCGCAAACCGAAACACTTGAGCAAATGGCGAATGCGCTGGTTGCCCTGCTGTTCGGGCAGCTTGCCGAACGCTTGTGTGCTACTGCCGAAGCTGGAATCGGCAGTCGGTGAATGTCCATCCGTGGGCACTTGCGGGTTATACATGCATAAACTCCTTTTCAGAGCCGGATCAGAAAAAGATGGCGCTCTTAAGTAATAAGACGAACGAGGGGCGCAAATCATGAAACGGTGGATGTAGAAAATTTGTCGGTATCGGATTGGACACACCTCGACCGCCACTGATAATCGTCTCTGCCGACTAAATTACTCCTGGCTATTCGCGTTCTTACGGTGGGGTAACCATCCCTCGTAAGGGTGTTCAATTTGACTGTGGAGTCGGTGTGATTATTTCCAACGGGTTGTCCAGGGTAGGTGTGGCAGGGCTGTTGCTGGGGGTGAGCCTGGCCGCATCGGCACGGGAACCAGTAACGCAGGCGTCGGCGGATATCCGCCGTACCAGTTACGGTGTACCGCATATTCGCGCTAACGATGAGCGTGGCCTGGGAGTTGGTATCGGGTACGCCTATGCCCAGGACAACTTGTGCTTGCTGGCTAATGAAATAGTGACGGTCAATGGCGAGCGCGCCAAGTTTTTCGGCCCGGAACAAGCCACCCTGGAAGAGCGCAACAACCTCGCCAGCGATGTGTTCTTCGCCTGGCTGAATAACCCCGAAGCGGTGGCCTCCTTCTGGAAAGCGCAAACCCCCGAGCTGCAACAGCGCATCCAAGGCTACGTGGCCGGCTATAACCGTTATCTCAAGGAGCAGGGCGCCCCGGCACAATGCCAGGCAGCCTGGGTTCGGCCGTTGGTGGTTGAAGATCTTGTGAAGTTGACCCGCAGGCTATTGGCGGAAGGGGGTGTCGGCCAATTCGCCGAAGCCTTGGTGGGGGCTACACCGCCTCAAGCCATCGCCAGTGTGCAACCCAGTGCCAAAGCCTTTGAACTGGCCGCCGCCAGCCAGCAGCGCTTCACCCTGGACCGAGGCAGCAATGCCGTCGCCGTCGGCCGTGACCGTTCCTTCAATGGCCGTGGCATGCTGCTGGCCAACCCGCACTTCCCCTGGGTAGGCGGCATGCGCTTTTACGAGATGCACCTGACCATCCCCGGGCAGTTGGATGTGATGGGCGCTGCCTTGCCGGGCCTGCCGGTGGTAAATATCGGTTTCAACCAGCATGTGGCGTGGACGCATACCGTGGATACGTCCAAGCATTTCACCCTGTACCGCCTGACCCTCGACCCCAAGGACTCCACCCGTTACCTGCTGGACGGCGAGTCCATCCCTCTGGACAAGACGACTGTGACGGTACAGGTCAAGCAAGCTGACGGCAGCTTCAAGGACGTGACCCATACGGTCTACAGTTCGCAGTTCGGCCCCGTTGTGCAATGGCCGGGCAAGCTCGACTGGGACAGCCACTACGCCTTCAGCCTGCGCGATGCCAACCTGGGTAACGACCGGGTGCTGCAACAGTGGTACGCCATGAACCGCGCCGGCAGCCTCAAGGAACTGCAAACCTCGGTACACACCCTGCAAGGCATTCCCTGGGTCAATACCCTGGCCGCCGATGACCAGGGCCAAAGCCTGTACATGAACCTGTCGGTGGTGCCCAACGTCAGCGCCGCCAAGCTCGCCCAATGCAGCGACCCGCGGGCCGGCCTGCAAATGATCATGCTCGACGGCGCTCACAGCGCCTGCGCCTGGGACATCGACCCGCGCGCTGCCCAAGCCGGCATCTTCCCGGCCGACCAGTTGCCACAGCTGCAGCGCACCGACTATGTGCAGCACTCTAACGATTCCGCCTGGATAGCCAACCCCAAGGCGCCGTTGACAGGCTTCTCGCCGGTGATCAGCCAGGACAACATCGGCCTCGGCCCACGCGCCCGCTTCGCCATCCAACGCCTGCAATCCCTGGACAAACACCCCATCAGCATCGCAGATCTGCA
Source organism: Pseudomonas sp. FBCC-B545 (assembly GCF_059134095.1). Classification (NCBI taxonomy): domain Bacteria; kingdom Pseudomonadati; phylum Pseudomonadota; class Gammaproteobacteria; order Pseudomonadales; family Pseudomonadaceae; genus Pseudomonas; species Pseudomonas sp. FBCC-B545. The sequence goes on from NZ_CP101441.1 coordinate 2,951,874, forward strand.
AAACATGGTGATGGGCAACCAAGTGTACCTGGCGGGCCAAGTCATGCCCGACCTGCTGGCGTTCTGCGCCAAACACCTGGGCGCCGACGCCGCTGCGCTACAACCGCTGTGTGCCAGCCTGAAAGACTGGGACCAGCACGCCAACCTCGATAGCGGCGTGGGCCTGGTGCACTTCATCAACCTGATGCAGCACCTGCAGCAAATCCCCGACGCCTGGCGCGTGGCCTTCGACCCGGCCCGCCCTCTGACCACCCCAACCGGCCTCGCCATCGACCGCGCCCCCGTTGCCAAGGCCCTGCGTGAAGCCATGTTGGCCTCCAGTGCAGAGGTCAACAAGCTTGGCCTGAAGCGCTGGGGCGATATCCAAGTCTCCGGCCAAATCCCCATCCACGGCGGCCCGCAGGAACTGGGTATCTACAACGCCATGCAAACCGTGCCCCGCGCCGACGGCAAACGCGAAGTCGTCAGCGGCACCAGCTACCTGCAAATCGTCACCTTCGACGACAAAGGTCCCAACGCGGTAGGCGTGCTGGCGTTTTCCGAATCCAGCAACCCAGCGTCCAACTACTCAAAGGACCAGACCCAAGCCTTCTCCGAGAAAAAACTGCGCCCACTGCCGTTCACTGACGCCCAGATCAAGGCCGATCCACAGTACCAAGTCCAGGCAGTGAAGGAGTAGGGCAGGCATGCAACCCCTTGATGCCAAGGCAGAATATTTTTTGAAATCAAGGGGTTGCAGGCATAGGCAAATGAGTACATAATGGCGCCCATCGAACGCAATGAAGCATTAAAAACTTCAATGTATTCAATGATTTAGAGTAGAGGCAAGCTTCACATAGCCCACTCAAGTTTGTATGCGGTGAATGTCAGCAGCAAGGGCATTGATCGTTTGAGGCCGAGTAGCAAAATGGTTATGCAGCGGATTGCAAATCCGCCTACGCCGGTTCGATTCCGACCTCGGCCTCCACTCTTGGAAACCCCGTAGATTAACGTCTACGGGGTTTTTTATTGGCTAATGCTTTTCATAGGCTCGCCCTCGCTGTCGTTGGGTTCTATAAGAATGCCATCGTGGCGCATAGACGCCTCGGCTTGGGCGAGTCCATCCAATTACCCTTGACCCTGCAACGGGCCGCTCAGGCACGGAAAGCGAGGCGCCGTCCTTTGGGGAGTCCTCGCGTCTGGTGGGCGAATACTGAGCACAAGGCGCAATTATAGGTGGAAGTGGCCCGCAGCCTCCGGCTGGTAAAGCACTTTCTTGATCTCAATCCGGCGGGTCCGATCAGAAATTCGCCAGTCGATGGCGTCCCCCTCCTGATAACCAAGGATGGCGGCGCCTATGTCGGAATACACGGAATGTTTCCCTGCGTTGTTGTCTGCGTCTTCAGGGTAGACCAAGGCCACTTCGTACTCTTCGTCGTCCAGTTGCAGCAACGCCCTGGAGTTCATCGTGATGACATTGCACGCCACCTGCTGCGGCTTGACGACAATGGCTCGCTCAAGCTCATGTTCGAGTTCAACAGCCGCCGGGCCTTGCTCGAAAGCGATTAATTCCTCGAGCCTGGCCTTGTCGATTTCAGTGATGTAAATCCTAGCGGAGTCGCCACCGGCTCCTTCGCGCAAGAACTGGAAATAGCGGGCCGCCGTCATGGAAAACGACTTCAATGTCGGCGTTTCGCTCTCAAGCATAAAGCCGCTGCGCAGAAAGGCTTTCAGAGAGCGCGAGTTGTCCGGGTGGATCTTGGCGATGAGTTTCTCGGCCCGCATGTCGAGGAAGGCCAGTTTCATGCCTTCGCGGATCGTACGGGCGCCTAGGTTTCGGCCCCATTTTTCGCTGTCTCCGATGACCAGGACTATCTCGCAATTTGAATCGGTCTTGACCAGGCGGACAAAGCCCACCGGGGCGTCATGCCGGTCATAGGCCATAAAGAATCTGCCGTCCCGGTTGAATAGATGGGTCAGGATCGGCAACTGAGTCCGATCAACGGCTTGCTCGATGGAGCGGGAGACATGACGCGAATCGCTCAGGTAGCAGGTGACGCGCTCATCCTCTAACCAATTCATCAATGTCAGTGCATGCGCCCGAGTAATTTCAGGACACAGCGAAATGAAAGGCTTGTTCATCTTAACCACACTTATTTGTAAAGGATTGAAGCCCTTCATGGATATGGTCATGGCGGTTCTTCGGCAACCGGATATTTTAAGACATGCCGCGAGTAATGGCGAATATCCCAGAGAGTTCCAGGAGGCCACTGCTTACCAGGGGGGCGGAACTGTTTAGTCAACTATTTGTGAGAAGGAAAAATCAGCGGATTGCGAATCCGCCTACGCCGGTTCGATTTCGACCTCGGCCTCCACTGTTGGAAACACCGACGATTAACGTCTACGGGATTTTTTATTGGCTAGGATTTGACGGCCGCTTCCATTGATTGCTTGTAAGGCCTCAAAATGCCGATTTAGCCGCGCGTTCATCCTGCCGGCGCAGGATTACGCCCGTACTCATCAAAGCTGACAAGGTAACCATGAAACAGAACATTCTTCTTGTGGCCGTTTGTGCTGCACTGATCCAAGGCTGTGCCGCCACCTCCAAAAGCCATGAAGAGTCACCTTCCATGCCCGCTGCTACTTCGGCGGCTATAACCCAGCCAGCCTTATCCGCTTACTATTGGAACCTGGTCTCGGCGACTGATGCTTCCGGTAAACCTCTCGTTGCTTTGAACAAAGGTGTCGAACGCAAGTTGCGCGTTTCCTTCGGTGAAAAGAATCTGAACATCAGCGGTGGCTGCAATGGCCAGTTCGGCGGCTATCACTATCAGGGAGGGGTTTTAAAGGTACAGTCACTGGCCTCCACGCTTATGGCCTGCGACAAGGACCTGATGGATCTTGACGCCCAGGTAGGCCGACTGTTCAAGGGTGATCTGCGCGCCGTTATCACTGGTGATAACACCGAGCCGATGCTGCAACTGATTACAGTGGACGGCTCGGTGCTCAAGCTACAGGGTGAAGCTACTCCAGAGACCCGCTACGGTAGCAAGGGCGAGGTCAAGTTCCTGGAAGTGGCGCCCAAGACTGTCAAGTGCAGTCACCCGATGATCCCTGAGTATCAGTGCTTGCAAGTGCGCGAGCGCCGCTATGACGACGCTGGCCTGCAACTTCCGACCCAGGACCCATGGCACCCGCTGTATCAGTCTATTGAAGGTTTTGAGCATCGTGATGGGGTGCGCAATGTGTTGCGGGTCAAGCAATACGAATGGAAGAATCCGCCAGCAGATGCGCCTTCGACGGTCTATGTGTTGGATCTGGTGGTCGAGCAGGACGCTTCCGGAGCTGAAAAGTAGGGAGAGCCAGGGCAGGTCGGTGTGCGTAAGTCGATTCCGACTACGGTCTGCACTCCTGGAAACCCCGTAGATGGGTGTCTACGGGGGGTTATTGCCGGCGTTTATCAAGTGTCGCGCAAAGTAACAGGCTGTGCGCGGCGGGAGCTAACGCTTGAGTCCCATGCATGCATCGTAGGCGTCTTTGCTTCTTTCGAGGTTATTTAATAGCTCCTGGCGACGAGCGCCTTTGGGTGAATACACATCAAGGCCCGACATCGCCAGGCTGTCCTCCAGATGTGCAATCTCTTCCCTGTAGGGCGCGCAGCGCTTGTCTGCAGCCACCAAGGCTTTATAGGTTTGTGCTTCGGATTGGGAGTTGAGCGCGGCCTGGCTCGCAGAAGTCAGCTGCTTTTCTGTCTCGTTGAACCGAACTTCTTTTTTGGCGAGATCTACTTCAGCCTTTCGCAGAGAGTCCGCCAATTGCTTGTTGTCCAAGCGAGCGGCGTCCAGCTCCTTGCGGGTCTGCGTCAATGAGTCGTTTAAATGTCTTACGTCGCTTCGCAGCTGGCCGCGGTCTTCTACAACCGTAAATGCGTAGATAGCCAGCGTTATGAAAGCGGCAAACCATGTTCCGTCCTTGAGCAGGCCCCAGCGCGACGGCTTGACTGGATCGTGGTGGTCGTTTTTCAGTTGGCGCATATCAAATTCTCCTGTGTTATCGCTTGAGCCTTCGCAAGCTCTACCGCAGCCGCTATTGCCGCCTGGGCCTGAGGGCTGTTCTTCCAGCACCTAGACTTCAATGCGGCAGAAGCATTCGCCAGGATATCTCCCACTTGCGACCTTCCGAGTACCTCCATCGAGCCAATACCCATTTGCTCCAGCCGTGCGATCACGGTAGGGCCAACGCCTTTGAGCGCAAGTAGCGCGGTTCTTTCTTCCAATGAAAATGGCACTTGGGAATTCCTTTCTCCACGCGGGAAAATCTGAGCGGGATACCGTCAAGCAACCGGCGGCACCATTGCGGCATTTTCGACGAGTGACATGTCTAGATCAAGGGTCCCAGCCCGGTTGGGGTTGTCACACGGGCATTTGCCGATTACCCTGAAAATGTTTGAATTATTACAAACAATTTCGGTTTGGCTATTTTTCAGTCAAGCGACTTCAGGATGAGGAACGAAAAATGTTTTCACATGAAGGTACCGCATTAGAGCTATTGATCTTGGTTTTTGGCGTGACGGGCGTGCTTTTGATTGCCTGGTTTTTTCACCATCAATATGAGCTCAGGGCTCGCAAGCGTGTAAAAAAACAACATAGCCCTGATAAGCAACCCTCGCCTCAAAATCACTGATTGCCGGTAAACCTGCGCCAGTCATTGTGCCGGCCCTCCGCCCTATGATCCGAGGCTCGGCGTCAGCCAATCGCTTCGGATCTGTTGATTCTCTGTGCTTTGACTTCATTGGCATAGGCTTCAAGCTTTTGCTGCTGTGCAGTGAGTAATGCGCAGACCTTCGTTAAAGCAGCCGCATCACTTGAATGCCCGCCAGCGGCCAATGCCGTCAGCTCAACCACCGACCATCCGATAACTGCGCTGGCGTCTTCAAGGTCGTAGAACAATTCCTGTTGCGCAGTCCTGGGGCCGTCGAGGTCTTCTATCAAAGCGTTCACTCTGGTCTGTTTGGGTTAAAACGAATAGATGCGTAGGGCATGATATTCATCCAGGTGGTCAATGTTTTTAGCCTGGCGCGAATAACAGGCAAAGAAAAGCCCGCGATGGGGCGCGGGCTAAAAGGAGTTCATTAAGGAGCTGAGACCACCATAAATGCTGGTCTGTGAAAGGTTTGTGAAACGCGTTGGTGACCTGCGTCGGCATGAGTGATGTAGACCGCCAAAGTGTACGCCTCGATCCGTCTGCAGCTGTATGGGGCGATGGATGCCACAACCCACTAGTGTCGCGGCATATGACTGTCGTTTGGATACCGCGCCCCATGTTGATGTCTACCAGCTTGTTGTCAGCCTTTGTGCTTTTTGCCTTTGTGTCTTCCATCACCCCTGGCCCCAATAACACCATGTTGCTGGCGTCTGGGGTGAACTTTGGATTTCGTCGTTCAATCCCTCACGCCCTGGGCATCAGCATAGGGTTCATGCTGCTGGTCATTTGCGCGGGGTTGGGCCTGGGGGAAGTGTTCAAGCTGTTCCCGTGGGCGTACACGCTGCTGCGCTATGTTGGCGCCACCTACCTGCTGTACCTGGCGTGGAAGATCGCTACCGCGGGCGGGATGTCGGAGAGTGATAACGAACAGGGCAAACCGATGACCTTCCTGGGTGCGGCGGCTTTCCAGTGGGTTAACCCCAAGGCCTGGATCATGGCGCTGGGTGCAATCACCACCTATACGCCGGCTGAGGGTTACGCCGCTAATGTGCTGGTGATTGCGGTGGTGTTCGCCGTGGTCAACCTGCCAAGCGTGTGTGTGTGGCTCGGTTGCGGTAGCGGCCTGCGCAATGTATTGCGCGAGCCGCGCTGGCTGCGGATATTCAATTGGTCCATGGCTGGGTTGCTGGTGTTGTCGTTGTATCCGATGCTTTTTGTGAGCTGATTCAGGCTCAGACCGGCGAAATAGTTGCCAGCAAGCCAATGCCGATGGTCAATACCAAAAAGCCGAACAGGAAAATTGCCATTTTGGTCATAAGGCCTCCGAGGGGCGGGGAACGACAGGGATGGCGCCTATTGTCCGCCTGGGACGGCGTTCAATACAGGTGCAGATGACAGAGAAAAAACCATATCAGATGGTGCCGCACTAGCTGGGCTGCGGCTTTTGAAGCCTCTTGGATTTATCAATATCAGGTACGCCGATTGAGACAGTGACAGCGTTTGCCCCTAAGATAGCGCCCATTGCATCAACAATAAGAGTGGGCCAACCCTCGATGGAAAGACGCCAGTTCAGCGGTGGCATGCAAGGCAAGAACCTGCGCTACCTTAATGACAAAACCCAGCAGGCAACCTCGGTCACCCAAGTCGGTTTCCTGCTGCTCGAACACTTCTCCCTGCCGGCTTTCACCCAAACCCTAGACACCCTAGTGACCGCCAACCTGCTGCGCCCCGAGCTGTTTGCCTCGCGCACCTTCGGCTGGGGCGAGGGCGAAGTGATCAGCGACCTCGGGCTGGTGATCCGACCCGATGCAAGCCTGGAGTTGTCGGCACTTCAGGATCTAGACCTGCTGGTCATCTGCGGTGGTTTCCGCACCGAGCTCAAGGCCAGCGACCCGTTCATTCAACTGTTGCGCGGCGCTGCGGAGGCGGGCGTCCGCCTTGCCGGTTTGTGGAACGGCTCCTGGTTCCTTGGTCGCGCCGGCCTGTTGCAGGGCTACCGCTGCGCTATCCACCCCGAACACCGCCCGGCGCTGGCGGAAGTGTCCAAGGGGGCCCAGGTCACCAGCGAGCCCTATGTGATCGACCGCGATCGCCTCACCGCGTCGAGCCCCTCCGGTGCCTTCCACATGGCCCTGGACTGGATAAAGAGCCTGCACGGCAAGGCGCTGGTCGAAGGCATCGAGGACATCCTGGCGTTCGAGGAATCACGCTACCGCCGCATCAAGCCAACAGAGAACGTCTGCGTCAGCGCGCCTCTGCGCGAAGTGGTGAAGCTGATGGACGCCAACCTCGAAGAACCGCTTGAACTCGATCAGCTCGCCGTCTACGCCGGCCGCTCCCGTCGCCAGTTGGAGCGCCTGTTCAAGGAGCAACTGGGCACCACGCCGCAGCGCTACTACATGGAACTGCGCGTCACCGAAGCGCGCCGCCTGTTGCAGCACACCGAGTTGTCACAGGTGGATGTACTGGTGGCATGCGGTTTTGTTTCGCCAAGTCATTTCAGCAAGTGCTACAGCGCGTACTTCGGCTATCGCCCCTCCAAGGAAAAGCGATTGGTCAAGTAGCAGGACGGCTCCCACCCTTGTGTTTCGGGATCAGTTGTCTCAGAAGCGGTCCAGTCGATAGGGCTGTAATTCAGGCATTGACTCTCCTGCCGCCAGTTGCCCGACCCTTTCAGCCGTCACCGCCGCCTGAGTCAGCCCCAGATGCTGATGACCAAACGCAAGCAGCACCTTGCCCTCGCACACCCGGTCAATGATCGGCAGCGAGTCGGGCAGGGACGGCCGAAAGCCCATCCACGGTGTGGCATCTCTGTCGTTCAGGTCGTGGCGAAACAGCCCCTGGCTCAAGCGGTGCAGCTGCCAGGCCCGTTGCATATTCGCCGGGCGTTCGAGGCCGGCGAATTCGACCGTTCCGGCCAGGCGCAGGCCGCCGACCATGGGCGTCATGATGAACTTGCGTTCCAGCGAGGTGACGGCGAAGGGCAGGCGCTGGTGTTCGTGGGGCAGCATCAGGTGATAGCCGCGCTCGGTGTCCAGCGGTACCTGTTTGCCTGTCAGGGCCGCAGTGAGTTTCGCCGAGTGGGCGCCGCAGGCGATCAGCACTTGGCGCGCCGTCACTACGCCTTGATCGATCATCAGTGAAACACCGCTGTCATCCAGGCGCCCATCCAGAACACGCTGCTGGAGAAATTGCACACCCTCGGCCTTGGCCGCATTCACCAGCTCGCCGACCACGGTATAAGGGTCGAGAAAATGCCCGGTACCGGGGAAAAACAAACCACCTTGTATGGCGTCGCTCAATTGCGGCGCGACCGTGCGCACCGCCTCGCCGCTCCAGAACTCCACGGCTACGCCTTGCTGCTGCATGCGTTGCTGCAACGCATCCAGGGCGACGCGGGATTCGGCGCGCTCAAACACCAGCAGCGAGCCGTCTTCGCGCAGCAGTTGCGCCTGCCCAATCGACCGCAGCAAACGCTGCCACGCACCCAGGCTGCCTTCGTTCAAGGTACGCAGGCCGGCCACGGTTCGCTGGAAGTTCGCCGGTCGCAGGTTCAACAGTAGGCGGATAAACCAGGGCAGGGCGCGGGGCAGGTAGGCCCAGTCCAGCCGCAGCGGGCCCATGGGGTCCAGGAGCATTGCCGGCAAGCGCTTGAGGATCGACAGGTCGGCGATGGGGAATACCTGCTCCGTCGCCAGGTGACCGGCGTTGCCGTAGGAGGCGCCCATGCCCGGCGCCTGCGCGTCAACCACCAGCACTTGCCGACCCTGACGCGCCAGTTGCAAGGCACAGGCGACGCCGATGATGCCGGCGCCGACCACCACAATGTCTGCTTGATTGGGCTTGGCCATGGCTACGCCTCTCTCTGGCCGTCAAGCAGGCGCCGCAGCCCCAGCGGGTTGTTCTGTTGGAGGGCATTGGGCAGCAGGCTATCGGGGAAGTCCTGATAGCACACTGGGCGCAGGAACCTGTGGATCGCCGCCATGCCCACCGAGGTGCTGCGCGCATCCGAGGTCGCCGGGAACGGCCCGCCATGCACCATCGCATCGCAGACTTCCACGCCAGTCGGCCAACCGTTGACCAACAGGCGCCCGGCCTTGCGTTCCAGTACCGGCAGCAGTGCGCGCGCCTGCAGCAGATCCTGGTCATCCATATGCAAGGTCGCGGTGAGTTGACCTTCCAGGTGTTCGGATACCTGGCGCACTTGCTCGACATCGCGGCATTCCACCACCAGCGAGGCGGCGCCGAAGACCTCGGCTTGCAGTTGTTCGTTGTTCAGGAATGCCTGGGCCTGGGTCACGAACAGATAGGCCTGGCCTTGGTTCGGCCCGGCGGCCGCCACGCCCTTGGCGGCAACCTGGGCGTGCTGGGCTAATGCACTCACGCCGGTTTCGTAGGCGCTGAAAATGCCCGGTGTGAGCATGGTCTGGGCCGGGCAACGTGCAAGCAGATCACTGGCGACCTTGATAAAGCGGTCCAGGGCGCTACCTTTCACGGCGATTACCAAGCCAGGGTTGGTGCAGAACTGGCCGGCACCTTGGGTCAGTGACGCGACAAAGCCTTCGGCCATTGCTTCAGCCCGTGCTTCAAGCGCGGCAGGAAACAGGTAGACCGGATTGATCGAACTCATTTCCGCATACACCGGGATCGGTTCCGGGCGTGCCTGGGCGGCCTGGCACAGCGCGATACCGCCACTGCGCGAACCGGTAAAGCCTACGGCCTTGATACGTGGGTCGGTTACCAGGGCGATACCCACCTCGTTACCCGAGCCATAAAGCAGTGAAAACACACCTTCGGGCAAACCACACTGTTTGACCGCCTGCGCAACGGCGCGACTCACCAGCTCGCTGGTGCCGGGGTGGGCGCTGTGGGCCTTGACCACCACCGGGCAACCGGCAGCGAGTGCCGATGCGGTATCGCCGCCCGCCACGGAGAAGGCCAGGGGAAAGTTGCTGGCGCCAAACACTGCGACCGGGCCCAGGGCAATATGGCGCTGGCGCAAATCGGCGCGGGGCAGCGGCTGGCGCTGGGGTTGCGCGGTATCGATCCGCACGTCGAGCCATTCACCCAGCCGCACGGTGCGGGCAAAGGCGCGCAACTGCCCGCAGGTACGACCGCGTTCACCTTGAATGCGTGCGCGGGGCAGGCCGGTTTCGGCGCTGGCGCGTTCGATCAATTCATCGCCCAGGGCTTCGATGTTGTCGGCAATGGTTTCAAGAAACCCGGCGCGGTCTGCCAAGGTGGTTTCGCGGTAAGTATCGAGCGCGGCCCATGCCAGTGCGCAGGCCTGCTCGACCTGCTCGCCATCGCCGCCGGCATAGGCGGGCTCCAGTGGCGTGTCGGTGGCGGGGTTGATGGCCCGGATCGCGTCGCGATGGCCGGAGAGGGATTGCTGACCGATCAGCATCTTGCCTGTCAGAGTCATGGGGTCATCCTGGAAAAAATAGAGGAGGTAGGCGCGATCAAGCCCGCGCCTACCACAAATCAGGCGACGTTCTGTTCAGCCGACCAGTTGGCATACCACTGGCGGAACAGCGCGTACTGTTGCTCGGCATACCGACGCTGGGCCTGGCTGAGTACATCGGTTTCGTTGAAGTGCAGGGCGTACCCCTGGTCACCGTTGAGCACCATCAGGTGCTTGTAATACAGCACCAGGTCGCAGCCTTCGTCGAACGACGACAGCACCGCCAGCGCGGCTTCCAGCTCGCGCGCCTGGCGACGGGCCTTGGCATCGCCCTTGGCGGCTTTTTTGCTCAGGGCCACCAGCTGCAGGACTTCCCGTGGCAGCGCGTTGCCGATGCCGGTGATCGCGCCGGTGGCGTTGCAGTTGACGAAACCGTGCACCACCTGGGTGTCGACACCGACCATCAGGGTCACGTCATCGTCCTGGGAGGTGATGTTTTCTGCGGCGTAGCGCAGGTCGGCAGCGCCGCCGAACTCCTTGAAACCGATCAGGTTCGGGTGCTCACGGCGCAGTTCGAAGAACAGGTCGGCACGGGTGGCGAAGCCGTAGTAGGGGCTGTTGTAGATCACGGCCGGCAGGTTGGGCGCAGCGTTGAGGATCGCCGCAAAGTGGGCCTTTTGCGCGGTGATCGAAGCCCCACGGGACAGCACGCGGGGAATCACCATCAAGCCATGGGCGCCGACCTTGGCGGCATGGGCCGCGTGGGCTACCGCCTCGCGGCTGTTCACCGCGCCGGTACCGACGATGGTCGGCACGCCGGCCGCGACCAGGCGCGCCACGCCTTCCTGGCGCTGTGCCTCGGTGAGCAGCGGCCAGTCGCCCATGGAACCGCAATACACCACTGCGCTCATGCCGATATCGATCAGCTCGCGCCCTTTGGCGACCAGCGCGTCGAAGTCCGGCTGGCGCTCGGCGGTGCAGGGGGTCATCAGGGCGGGCATGCAGCCGGTGAAGATGTTGTCGCTCATGGTGCTAACTCCATTCAGGTCAATAAATAAAAGGCTCAGATACCCCAGGCAAACGGGTCCTGCTCGTCGATCAGTAAGGTGCTGTCGGCAGTCATGTACGCACGGCCGGTGATGAAGGGACGCACGCGTTCGCCGTCCCATTCATAGTGGCCCTGGAACTGGCTGCCGGTGATGCTGGCTTGTACCCAGGTGTCTCCTGCGGCAAGTTTGCCGTCGGCGGCCAGGCAGGCGAGCTTGGCGCTGGTGCCGGTACCGCAGGGGGAACGGTCGTAGGCTTTGCCGGGGCACATGACGAAGTTGCGGCTGTCGGCGTGGTCGTCGTCGGCAAACAGTTCGATATGGTCGATCAGCGCGCCATCGGCGCCCTGAATGCCCTGGGCTTCGAGGGCCTTGAGCATCGCCCAGGTGTAGTCGGTCAAGGCCTCCACGTTGTCCATCTGCAACGCCTGGCCGTGGTCCGAGACCAGGAAGAACCAGTTGCCGCCCCAGGCAATGTCGCCCAGCACCGTGCCATGTCCAGGCACCTGCACCGCTACCTGCTGGCGGTAGCGGTAAGCCGGCACGTTGCGCAGGGTCACGTTGCCGTCCTCGTGCAGGGTGGCGGCCACCGGGCCCACCGGCGTGTCGATGGTGTGCACACCCGGGGCGATCAGCCCGAGGTAATGCAGTGAGGCCACCAGGCCGAGTGTGCCGTGGCCGCACATGCCGAGGTAGCCGGCGTTGTTGAAGAAAATCACCCCGCAGGTCGCGCCCGGCGTAACGGGCGCGCAGTAGAGCGCGCCGACCAGTACGTCATTGCCCCGTGGCTCCAGCAGGCAGGCGCGGCGCCACTGGTCGTGGTGGGTGCGCAGGTGTTCCAGTTGCTCGGCGATGGAGGCGCCGAGCAACTCAGGGAACCCGCTCATTACCAGGCGCGTAGGTTCGCCGCCGGTGTGCGAGTCGATCACGTGCAGCCGTTTCATAGAACGCTCCATCAGTGGGTAGTCGGGGACAGTGGGGCGCGGTAAGGCGCGTCGTTGACGGCTTCGCTTTCATCGTCTTCGTGTTCCAGGCGCACCAGGTGGGCCGGCACGCCGGTGGCGGCGCCCCAGTAGTAGATGCCCAGGGCGCAGGCCGCCACGACCAGAGTGTCAAACGGGTGGCTGATCACACCGATGCCGCCAAAACTGCCGAGCTTGGAGAGCAGGATAGTCACGGCGTAGAAGCCGATCAGCCAGGCCGACGAGCGCACTTGTTGCTTGAGATTCAGGTGCGCGGTCGGCACCCAGCGTGCGCACAGCAGGTACACCACAAACATCAGGATTTGCAGGCCCAGCAGCCAGGACACCGTGCTCCAGCCCGACCAGTACACGATCAGCGCGGCGATGATGAATGACAGCGGGCCCAGCACCGCCATGCCCTTGACCCGGAACGGGCGCGTCATGTCCGGCGCATTGCGGCGCAGGGCAGCGACGGTCACCGGCGCCACCGCGTAACTGAGGATCAGCGCCGCGGACACTACGTTGATCAGTGCTTCCCAAGACGGGAACGGCAGGGTCCAGAACACCGACAGGCCAAAGGTCAGCCACAGCGCCGGGCGCGGGATGCCGGACTTTTCATCGATGTGCGTGAAGATCTTGAAGAAGGTCCCGGTCTGCGCCCAGCCATACACCACGCGCGGGGTGGCGTTCATGTAGATATTGCCGCAGCCGCTGGGGGAGATCACTGCATCGGCCACCACCAGGTAGGCCAGCCAGCCCACGCCCAGGGCCAGGGCGATATCGCGATAGGGCAGGGCCAGTTCCTTGCTGATCCCGGCCCAGCCATTGGCGAGCATCTCCGTGGGTACGCCGCCAAGGAATGCGGTTTGCAGCAGCACATAGATGGCGGTCGACAGCAGCACCGAGAGAATCAATGCGATGGGAATGGTGCGCTGCGGGTTCTTGACTTCGCTGGCTACCGAAATGATCGGCGTCAGCCCCAGGTAGGCAAAGATCACCCCGCCTGCCGACACCGCCATCTCGATGCCTGAGAGGCCGAATGGGGCAAAGCCGTGCATCTGGAAATTCGCCGGCTTGAAGAAAGTGAACAGCACACCGATCACCAGCAACGGCACGATGAACTTGAACACGCTCACCAGGTTATTGGCGATGGCGAACGTCTTGACGCTGCGGTAGTTGAGGACAAAGAACAGGCACAGCAGCGCGAACTGCACCAGCCAGCCAAGGGTGGTCGGGTCACTGGAACCGGCCTTGGTCAGCTCGGGAAACCACGCCGCGGCATATTGGCGCGAAGCAACCACTTCAATCGCCACCAGGCTGGAAAACGCGATCAGCGTGATAAAGCCCATCAGGTAGCCCAGCAGCGGGCCATGGGAGTACACCGGGTAACGCACCACGCCACCGGCGCGGGGCAGGGCGGCGCCGAGTTCGCAGTAGACGATGCCCAACAGCAGTACGGCGAAACCACCCAGCAACCAGGAAAAAATCCCTGCCGGACCGGCGATGGCCGACACATGGCTGGCGGCGAACAGCCAACCCGAACCGAAGATGGCACCCAACCCGATAAAGGTGAGGTCCATCAGTGACAGCTGTTTCTTGAACTTGCCTTGGCCTGACATAGCGGCGCCTTCTTGTGAGTTATTGGATAGGCATGCAGTGGCGTTATCGTGAACCCATCGACATGGCGGCGATTGATGTTTTGCGTGGGCATGGATGACGAATTCAGCACAGTTTGTCGCGCTCGACAGCGCCTGGCGCATGGCGCAATCTGCGCGTTGTAAAAGTATGAAAAGGGCAGTGATAGTCATGTTGCACAGCGCGTTTGCGAGGCTTTTCCAAGGCAGTCGACCCCACAGCATCGAACAGCTATTGAGCGGTGTAGAGCAGTTGCTGCCGATGCTCGACGTATTGCCCAACGCCGCGATTTTTATCAAGGACATCGACGCCCGCTACGTGCTCGCCAACCGCACCCTGGTGCAGCGCTGCGGCCTGCGGCAGTTGCAACCGCTGCTGGGCAAGACCAGCGCCGAGGTATTTCCTGCCCAACTGGGGCCGGGCTATACCGAACAAGACCGGCGTGTACTCGAGCAAGGGCTGGTGCTTGAAGACCAGCTTGAGCTGCACCTCTACGGGACCCGCGAGCCCGGCTGGTGCCTCACGCATAAATGGCCGCTATACAACCATCTCGGCGCGATCATCGGCCTGGCCGGGATCTCGGTCGACCTGCAATCGGCCAGCGAAACCCACCCGGCCTATCAACGCCTGGCGGCAGTGGACGAACACATCCGCAACCACTTCAACCGCCGTGTGACCCTTGGTGAGTTGACCCGTATCGCCGGCATATCCGTGGCGCAGTTGGAACGCTACTGCAAGCGCGTCTTCCACCTCACGCCGCGGCAAATGATCCAGAAAGTGCGCCTGGAACATGCCCGGCGGCTGTTGCATACCGACCTGCCGATTACCGAGGTGGCGCTGCAATGCGGTTACACCGACCACAGCGCGTTTACCCGGCAGTTCAAGGCATTGACCGGGTTCACCCCCAGGCAGTATCGACAAGCAACACCAGGAGGGCGGACACACGAAAGTCCAATGTGGGAGGGGGCTTGCTCCCGATAGCGGTGTGTCAGTCACACAAGAATCGACTGAAGCACCGCTATCGGGAGCAAGCCCCCTCCCACATTTTTGGATGGCTGCCTGCCTTGGCTCCATTTCAATGCAACGAATGGCGCGCCCGCCCCTCCTATGCTTACGAGTAACCTTTTGACCACCACAGGTATCGAGCTTATGACTGCGGCGAACAACGACCATGTGAACTGGCTGGTGCAGCAATCCATGCTGCATGCGGCGCGACAGCGGGCCAAACTGTATTCCGGACAGGGTCGTTTGTGGCAGCAGCCGTACGCACATACACGTCCGCGTGACGCTTCAGCCTTGTCATCGGTGTGGTTCACCGCATACCCGGCGTCGATCGTCACCCGCGAAGACGGCACGGTGCTTGAGGCGTTGGGGGATGAAAGCCTGTGGCATGCGCTGTCAAAAATTGGTATCCAGGGCATTCATAACGGCCCGCTGAAGAAGTCCGGTGGCCTGTCTGGCACCGAGCACACGCCGACCATCGACGGAAATTTCGACCGTATCAGCTTCGATATCGACCCACAGCTGGGCACCGAGGCGCAGTTGCAGGCATTGACGCGCATGGCCGCCGCGCACAATGCGGTGATTATCGACGACGTGATCCCATCCCACACCGGCAAGGGCGCCGATTTTCGCCTGGCGGAGATGGCCTACGAGGACTACCCCGGGCTTTACCACATGGTGGAAATCCGCGAGGAAGACTGGCCGTTGCTGCCTGACGTGGCCGAGGGCCGTGATGCGCAGAACCTCAGCCCGGCGCAGGTGGACGCGCTGCGTGACAAACACTACATCGTCGGCCAGTTGCAACGAGTGATTTTCTTCGAGCCCGGGGTGAAGGAAACCGACTGGAGCGCCACACCTGTGGTGCTCGGCGTGGATGGCAAGCCGAGGCGCTGGGTGTACCTGCATTACTTCAAGGAAGGCCAACCGTCGCTGAACTGGCTGGACCCGTCGTTCGCCGCGCAGCAGATGATCATCGGCGATGCGCTGCACGCCATTGATGTGATGGGCGCCAAGATCCTGCGCCTGGACGCCAACGGTTTTCTCGGCGTGGAGCGCAAGCTCGACGGCACGGCCTGGTCGGAAAGCCATCCGCTGTCGATCACCGGCAACCAATTGCTCGGCGGGGCGATCCGCAAGGCTGGCGGGTTCAGCTTCCAGGAACTCAACCTGACCGTGGACGACATCGCTTCCATGTCCCACGGCGGCGCCGACCTGTCCTATGACTTCATCACCCGGCCGGCCTACCAGCATGCGTTGTTGATGGGCGACACCGAATTCTTGCGCCTGATGCTGCGCCAGATGCACAACCTTGGCATTGATCCGGGGTCACTGATCCACGCCTTGCAGAACCATGACGAACTGACCCTGGAGCTGGTGCATTTCTGGACGCTGCACGCCCATGACACGTTCATGTTCCAGGGCCAGACCTTTCCCGGCAACATCCTGCGCGAGCACATCCGCGAGCAGATGTACGAACGCCTGACCGGCGAGCATGCGCCGTATAACCTCAAGTTCGTCACCAATGGCGTGTCCTGCACCACTGCGAGCATCATCACCGCCGCCCTGGGGATTCGCGACCTCGAAGCGATCACCCCGGCCGATATCCAGCAGATCCGCCAGATCCATCTGCTGCTGGTGATGTACAACGCCATGCAGCCCGGCGTGTTTGCATTATCCGGCTGGGACCTGGTGGGCGCGCTGCCGCTGGCGGCCGAAGAGGTTGCGCACTTGATGGCCGATGGCGATACCCGCTGGATCCATCGCGGCGCCTATGACCTGGTCGATCTCAACCCCGATGCCGAGCTGTCGGCCGGGCAGATGCCACGCTCGAAAAGTCTGTATGGCAGCCTGAACAGCCAGTTGGAAGACCCGGAGTCATTTGCCTCGCAACTGCAAAAAATCCTCGCCGTGCGCCGCGCCTACGACATTGCCGCCAGTCGCCAGATACTGGTGCCCGACGTGGAAAACCCCGCGTTGTTGATCATGGTCCACGAGTTGCCGGCCGGTAAGGGCACGCAGATCACTGCGCTGAACTTCGGTGCGACGCCGATCACCGAAACCTTGCACTTGCCCGATATCGCGGCGGGGATGGTAGTGGACATCATCAATGAACGGGTGGAAGGCGACCTGAGCGCCGAGGGTGATTTCACTATCACGCTGGATGCCTATGAAGGCTTGGCGTTGCGGGTAGTGAGCAGCTCGCCGATATAACACGGGGCGGGTGTTGACAAGCCGGGTTGAAAAGAATTCAACGCCTTTGAGCCCGGCTTGTTTGCAATCAGAACAGCATCAGACGATCAATGATGCTTATTCTTGTGCTTATGCTTGTTGCCTTTGTGCTTCGCACCGCCTGAACGATGATTGCTCTCGTCATCGGCCAGGTTATTACCCAGCGCACCACCTGCGGCGCCACCTACACCCGCGCCGATGGTAGAACCGGTGCTGCCACCCAAGCGGTTGCCGATCAGCGAGCCGCCGGCAGAGCCGACCCCGCCGCCAATCGCCGCTTCGGTTTTATTGCCCTTTTGCGCGCCAACCGCGCCACCCGCTGCGCCGCCCACGCCTGCACCGATGGCCGCGCCGGTCGATCCGCCGAGCTGTTGACCTACCACATTGCCCAACGCGCCGCCGACACCGCCGCCCAGCGCGGCAGTGCCATCTCCGGCGGCCAGGGCCCCCTGGGAAATCAGGATGCCCAATGCCAGGGCAGGGAATGTCATTTTCATTTTTTTTTACCTCAAGGGCTGTCTCAGGCGCTCACGGTTTAAAGCACGCCCGGCATTCAGATTAGAGCACATGCGGTATCACTGCGGTTTTTGCGATAGTCATTGACGCAAGAAAAAAATTTCTTGTGGCCCTCTTGAATTCCGTTTCCGCGTCCATAAATTTTTCATCACGCGATGCCGAATTCGGGTCGCGTACTAAATCACTTGGAGAAACTCAGGAGATTTTAAAATGGCTACTACCCTTTCGTTGGCCCCACTGTTCCGTCAATCGGTGGGCTTTGATCGCTTCAATGACCTGTTCGAGTCAGCGCTGCGTAGCGAGGCTCCGAATTCCTATCCGCCTCATAACGTGGAAAAGCACGGTGACGACGCCTACCGCATTGTCATCGCCGTCGCTGGCCTGACCGAGGAGGACCTGGATATCCAGGTCGAAAGGGGCGTCTTGACGGTTTCCGGCGGAAAACGCGAAACCGACGATAAGGTCGCTTACCTGCACCAGGGCATTGCCCAACGTGCGTTCCGGTTGTCGTTCCGCTTGGCGGACCACATCGAAGTGCGTGGCGCAGCCCTGACCAACGGGTTGCTGAGCATTGACCTGCTGCGCGAGGTGCCTGAAGAGGCCAAGCCAAAACGCATCACGATTGGCGGCGAGGCCAAGCCTGAACTGCGTCAGGTAAGTGTGCAGTAAAGCAAACGGCGGTAAAAGGCGCTCTACGGAGCGCCTTTTTTATGCGCGTCAGACCTCGGTCTTGGTTGCGAACAACTTCCTGGCCTCGGCAAAACACTTCTCGGCAATGGCCGAGCGTGGTTCGGTCTTGCGCATCACCATGCCCAGGGGCGCGAGGACGCTGGCGTCCGGCAGGTTGATGAACGCCAGGTTCTCGATCGGGCTTTCCAGGCCGCTGTCCAGGGGCATGATCGCGCAGCAGAAGCCTTCGTGGATGGCCTGGAACAGTTGGTACGTCGAATCGCTTTCAAGGATGGGCTGCGGATCGAGGCCGCGGCTGCGGAAGCTCAGGTCGATGGACTTGCGGTAGTGCATGCCATTACTGATCATCCCCAGGGGCAATTCGGCAGCGTCTTCCCAGCTCATTTCCGTGCCGTCGAAATGGAAATGACGGGTGTCATACAGCAGGCCGACGCGGGTCTCGCCCAGTTCGAAAAAATCCAGGTAGTTGGCGTTCACATGGTCCAGGTAGCACACGCCCAGGTCGAGCTGGTTGGTGCCCAAGGCTTCGATGATTTTGTCCGAGCTCATGGAGGTCAGGCTGAACTTGAGCTCCGGAAAGGTGTGGGACAAGCCCTGGATGTAGCTGATCGGGTTGAATGCGCTAAGCGGCACTAGGCCCAGTCGCAGGTTACCGACCAGTTGGCCACGGCACGCGGCGGCCTCGGCAAACAGGCCGTCATGGGCGGCGAGCAGGGTCCTGGCCCAGGCCAGCACGCGCTCACCGGCCTGGGTGAAGCCTTCGAAGCGTTGGCCGCGGGTAACCAGTTCCAGGCCCAGCTCATCTTCCAGGTTGCGCAGGCGCATCGACAGGGTCGGCTGGGTGATATGGCAGCGTGCGGCAGCCTGGCCGAAGTGCCGGGTCTGCTCCAGCGCGATCAGGAATTTAAGTTGCTTTATGTCCATAAGGCACCTGCCTGGGAATAAATGAGAAGCCGTTCAAGGCGCGAGGTGCTGGAAACCCGCGTAACCCGGCGAATGAATGAACAGACGATCTCATTGTAACGGCAGGCACGTCCAAGTATTGACGCAGTGATTGATTCGCTCGATAACCTGTTCAGCCGTAACGGAGTTCAAGTGCAGTAACGACGTCTCTACCTCGCTGGAGATCCAAATGTGGGTGGGGCTTGCCCTAATGCCAGTCAGTTAAGCGTACATCGCCCTCTGTAGGAGCGAGCTTGCTCGCGAGATACGTCAACGATAACGCGTGCTTCCTGAATGAACGCGGTGCCTGTGGGTTTTCGCGAGCGGGCTCGCTCCTACAAAAGCCTTAACTGGCTGGCATTAGGGCTACCCCCGATGGCGGTGAGTCAGTCAAAGGTGCATTTGCTGACACAGCCTCGTCAAGGGCACGTCCCTCCCACTTTTAATCCGTGCCCAACCGCTAAATCAAAAGTGTCCAGCGCTCCTGCGTCAGGCGCCCACACAAGGAAAATCGCACCAGCTAGCCGCCGGTCATGCTCATGAAACGCACCACCTGCACGTCGTCATTTAGCTCGAAGTTGTGTCGATAAGGTTTGATCTTCATCGAGTCAAGGATGGCGTTTTCCAACCGTTGCGGTTCACCCGGGTAACGGCGCAGCACCTCCTTGAGGTCGACCGAATGCTCGTTGCCCAGGCACAGCAGCAAGCGGCCTTCCACGGTCAATCGCACGCGGTTGCAGGTGCCGCAGAAGTTGTGGCTGTGGGGGGAAATAAAGCCCAGGCGGATATGCGGCGCTTCGGCCAGGCGCCAGTAGCGTGACGGGCCCTGGGTCGATTCGGCGGAGTCGATCAGGGTGTAGCGTTCGGCGATGCGCTCGCGCACTTGCGCACTGGAGTAGAACGCCTCGGCACGGCTGTGTTCGCTGATCTCGCCCAGGGGCATTTCCTCGATAAAGCTGATATCCACGCCGCGTTCGATGGCGAACGCCACCAGGTCGTTGATCTCGTGATCATTGCGGCCTTTCATCACCACGCAATTGAGTTTGGTGTGTTGAAAACCCGCAGCATTCGCGGCGTCGATACCGGCGATGACTTTGGCCAGGTCGCCGGTGCGCGTCAGTTCGCGAAAGCGTTTTGGGTCCAGGCTGTCGAGGCTGATATTCAGGCGCTTGAGGCCGGCGTCGAACAAGGGGATGGCGAGCTTGCCCAACTGCGAGCCGTTAGTGGTCATGCACAGCTCGCGCAGACCGGGGAGGGCGGCGATGCGCTGGCACAGATCAACCACCCCTGGGCGAATCAGGGGCTCGCCGCCGGTCAGGCGGATTTTGCGCGTGCCCAGGGCGACGAAGCTTTCAGCCAACTGATAAAGCTCCTCCAACGTGAGGATGCGTTGGCGCGGCAGGAATTGCATGTCTTCGGCCATGCAATACACACAACGGAAATCGCAGCGGTCGGTCACCGACATTCTGAGGTAGTCGACCCGGCGAGAATATCGATCCATCAGGATTTTATCGCTCATTAAAACCTCCGGCGGCGACCCAGTGAGTGGTCATGGCAGTGTTTTGGAGGCCTTGATAGGTATAAAAGCCTTGTTTGGCTGCAGGCTAAAGTTGTTTTTGAGGGGCGTCTAATCACTATCGCCAACCGGCTGATCGATGAAATCTATGGCGGTTTAATCTAGGTGGGTCGAGTTTTTAATCCGCTGAAAAATAATGACGAAGCGGCTCATCTGTACAGCTGTTCGTTGGAGGGCAGGTTGCATGCATTCAGTTTTGCCAATGTTCGGGATCGCAGCGTTGCAGTCGCATTTTGTTACTAACCAATGGCCTAAAAATACCGGGCTGTAGTGGCAAACCGGGACAAAACCCCGGTTTGCCACTCAATTTTCATAAAAATGTAACAACCCTGCTGCACAGTTCGGGAGCCCGTCACCACAACGAGTTCCTTTTAATGAAAAGCTTGATGAAGTCTGCAGCACTGGCCGTTACGGTTTCTCTTTGTGCCTCCTCCGTGACCTTCGCCGCCGAGAGCGTGCGCCTCACCGGTTCCGGCGCCAGCTTCCCTGCACCGATCTACCTCACCTGGTTCAAGGATTTCAGCAAGAAGACCGCTGGCGTCACCGTGGATTATCAATCCAAGGGCAGCGGCGCCGGTGTGCAGGACTTCCTGAACAAAACCGTCGATTTCGCCGCTAGTGACTCGGCCATGAAAGACGAAGACATCGCCAAGGTTGCTGAAGGCGTGCAGTTGCTGCCGATGACTGCGGGTGAAATCGTGCTGGCGTATAACCTGCCGGGCAATCCCAAGGGCCTCAAGCTGCCACGCGACGTTTACTCGAATATCTTTTTGGGCAAGATCACCAAGTGGAATGACCCACAGATCGTGGCCGCCAACCCGGACCTGAAGCTGACCGATACGCCGATCACCGTGGTGGTACGTGCGGACTCCAGCGGCACCACGGCGGTCTTCACCAAGCACCTGGCGACCATCAATCCTGAGTTCAAGCAGGCGCTGGGGGAGGGCAACACCGTTAACTGGCCGGCCAGCGACAAGTTCATCAAATCGCCCAAGAACGACGGCGTGACCGCCACCGTACGCCAGACGCCGGGCGCTATCGGCTACATCGAATACGGCTTCGCCAAGCTGGCCAAGGTTGACTTTGCCCAGTTGCAAAACAAGGCCGGCCAGTATGTGGTGCCGAACGCCGAAAGCGGTGCCGAGGCCCTGGCCGCGGTGAAGATGCCGGAAAGCCTGGTGGCCTGGTTGCCGGATCCGGACGGTGCCAAGTCCTACCCGATCACTTCCTACACCTGGATGATCTTCCGCAAGGACAACGGTAACCCGGCCAAGGCCAAGGCCATGCGCGAAATGGTCGAATACAGCCTGACCGAAGGGCAGAAAATCGCCGATTCGATGGGTTATATCCCGCTGCCGCAATCGGTGGTCGATCAGGTGCGCAAAGCCTCCGCCAACATCCAGTAACACCCGTGCGGCCGCTCCCGGTGTGTGCTGCCAGCCATGCCGGGAGCGTTTCCCCCTTTGTTCCGGAATTGA
The DNA here is from genome assembly GCF_059134095.1 of Pseudomonas sp. FBCC-B545. Classification (NCBI taxonomy): domain Bacteria; kingdom Pseudomonadati; phylum Pseudomonadota; class Gammaproteobacteria; order Pseudomonadales; family Pseudomonadaceae; genus Pseudomonas; species Pseudomonas sp. FBCC-B545. The sequence continues at coordinate 2,974,037 of NZ_CP101441.1, forward strand.
CCAATGATCAAACCTTTCGTCGTACCGGTTAACCCGGCCTCTGCCTGCCAACCACCCTCGGCAAAGGATTTCCTGGTTGACCGCACCTTCCGTGCGCTTGCGAAAATCGGTGTGGTGCTGATTCTGGCATTGGTCGTCGCCTTGGTTTTCGAGGTGGGACGCAAGGCCCTTCCAGGCATGGAGAAGCACGGGTTCGACGTGCTGTTTGGCAGTGTCTGGGACGTTAACCAAGGCAAGTACGGCATTCTTCCGGCCATTTGGGGCACGCTCTACAGCGCCCTGATTGCGCTGCTGATTGCAGGCGCCTTCGGCGTCAGCATGGCGATTTTCCTGACCCAGGATTTCCTGCCGGCGAAGCTGGCCGCGGTATTTCGTACCATCGTCGAATTGCTCGCGGCCATCCCCAGCGTGGTGTATGGCCTGTGGGGCATCTACGTGGTGATTCCGGCGATCCGGCCCCTGACCACCTGGTTGAACAGCGAGCTGGGTTGGATACCATTTTTCGGCACCTCGTTGAGCGGGCCTGGACTGCTGCCGGCGGCGCTGGTATTGGCGATCATGATCCTACCGACGATTGCCGCCGTGTCCCAGGACGCGCTGACCAGCGTGCCGATGAAAACCAAACAGGCCGCCTATGGCATGGGCACCACCCACTGGGAAGCGATTCTCAAGGTGATGGTGCCATCCGCCGCCACCGGTATCTTCGGTTCCCTGGTACTCGGCCTGGGCCGCGCACTGGGTGAAACCATGGCGCTGGCGATGTTGGTGGGCAACGCCAACAACATTTCACTTTCGCTGTTCGCGCCGGCCAATACCCTGGCCGCCTTGTTGGCACTGAACTTCCCCGAAGCCGGGCCCAACGAGATCGAGGTGTTGATGTACGCCGCCCTCGTGCTGATGTTCATCACACTGTTGGTGAACGTTATCGGCTCCATGATCATGCTCTACGCCCAGCGGGGTACTAAACAATGACTAACCTCACGTCCCCTATAACCGCGGTGCCGAGCCTGCAACGCAAATTCGAAGGGCGTGCACTGCGTAGCCTGGTGTTGACTACGCTGGTGTGGTTTGGCGCGCTGCTCGCCAGTGTGCCGCTGATTTCCGTGCTCTACATGCTGATCACCCGTGGCGGCGCACGCTTGAGCCTGGAGGTGTTCACCGAACTGCCGCCCACCGGCTTCGAGACCGGCGGCGGTTTCGGCAACGCGATGGCCGGTACCTTTGTGATGGTCGGCATCGCTGCCGCCATCGCGGTGCCGGTCGGCATCCTGGCCGCGATCTTCCTGGCTGAATTGGGGCCGGACAGCAAACTGGCGAACACCGCACGCTTTGCCGCCAAGATGCTCACGGGCCTGCCGTCGATCCTGGCCGGGGTGTTTGCCTATGCGCTGGTGGTGATGACTACCGGCACCTATTCGGCACCCGCAGGTGGTGTGGCATTGGCGGTATTGATGCTGCCGATCGTTGTGCTGACCGCTGAAGAGTCGATGCGCATGGTGCCCAAGGTCATGAAGGACGCCGCCTACGGCATGGGCTGCACCCGTTCCCAGGTGATCTGGAAAATCATCTTGCCCACCGGCCTGCCGGCGATCCTCACCGGCGTGATGCTCGCCGTGGCCCGTGCTGCGGGCGAAACCGCGCCGCTGTTGTTTACCGCGCTGTTCAGCAACTACTGGATCTTCCACGACGGCGACCTGTCGGTGATGAACCCGACCGCCTCCCTTGCGGTGCTGATCTACAACTTCTCCGGCATGCCCTTCGACAACCAACTCGAGCTCGCCTGGGCGGCCTCGTTGGTGTTGGTGATGATCGTGCTGGTCGTCAATATCGTCAGCCGTATCTTCGGCAAGCCCAAGTATTAAGAACGGGAGCATCTGAATTTGAACGTATCAACTGCGCAAGTAGCCGCTCCGTTTGTCACCCAGTCGCCTGTGGTCATGGACTGCAAGCTGGACAGGATCTTCTACGGCAACTTCATGGCGGTGCGTGACAGCCATGTGCCGATTGAAAAAAACAAGATCACCGGCTTCATCGGCCCGTCGGGCTGCGGCAAAAGTACCGTGCTGCGCAGCCTCAACCGCATGAACGATTTGGTGAAGGGCTTTCGTTTCGAAGGCCATGTGCATTTCCTCGGCCAAGACGTGTATGGCAAGGGCGTCGATCCGGTGGTGGTACGCCGCTACATCGGCATGGTGTTCCAGCAGCCCAACCCGTTTTCCATGAGCATCTTCGACAACGTTGCGTTCGGCCTGCGTCTGAACCGCTACAAGGGCGACCTGGGCGATCGCGTCAAGCACGCCTTGCAGGGTGCGGCGCTGTGGGACGAGGTCAAGGACAAGCTCAAGGTCAGCGGCCTGTCGCTTTCCGGCGGTCAGCAGCAACGTTTGTGTATTGCCCGTGCGATCGCCACCGAGCCGGAAGTGCTGCTGCTCGATGAGCCTTGCTCGGCACTCGACCCGATTGCGACCCGCCGGGTCGAAGAGCTGATGGTGGAGTTGAAGAAGGACTACACCATCGCCCTGGTGACCCATAACATGCAGCAGGCCATCCGCGTGGCGGACACCACGGCGTTTTTCTCGGTGGATATTTCCCAGGGCACGCGCACTGGCTACCTGGTGGAGATGGGCCCGACCACCCAGGTGTTCGGCAACCCACGGGAAAAAATGACCGAGGATTACATCAGCGGTAAGTTCAGCTGAGCCATCCATGTTCGATAAAGGCGGTACCTGTGCCAACGTCTTCCCTGGAATATCAATGCCTGTAACCCATCGTCTTGATTTGTCAGCGATTGAACGCGCCCTGCGTAAAGTGCAGGGCCGCTTTGCCGAGCTCAGCACGCAATTTACCGAGCCGCGTGACCCCTTGACCGACGAAGTGCTGCTCAATGTACTTGAGGGTTACGCGCTGATTGACGACTATGTGGCCCGGGGTGTCGACCTGTTTGATCTTCATCATCTGGACTTGATGCTGGAGATCAATGCCACGGTCCTGTGCGGTCGAGACCCGGCGCGTCGGGTGGAATACTCCCAGCACCTGGCCGCGACCGAGGAGCACTTCTTCAACAACGTTGAAGGCGGCATCAAGGACTTGTTCAATTGGTATTGCGCGTATCGCAGTGAGTCCGTCTGGAAGCGTGCGGCGGGTGTCTATGTACGTATCCTCAGCAAGCCGCAGTTGTTTATCGAAGGTAACAACCGCAGCGGCTCGCTGATCGTCAGCTACCTGCTGATGCGCGCCGGTTTGCCTCCGTTCGTGCTGACACTGGAAAATGCCGAGGGCTACTTCAACCCGTCCTCGGTGATCCGCAACTCGGCCAAGCATGGCGTCAAGGCGTTGTATGAATTGCCCAAGATCAAGAAAAAATACGCGGCTTTCCTGGAGGAACAGGCTCCTGATCCAAAGGCGTTTTTCTTGAGCGACACACCGCAGCCCATCCATGGGGAAGGCCAATGATGCGTTGGTATCCAACACTCGCGGGCAAATGCCGAACCTCCGCCCGCCGAGTCGTACAAGCCCTGTCCACGCGCGCGTTCACGCGCCCGCGCATACGCATCTCGTTTGATATAGACGACACCCTGGCCTGCCAGCTCCATCACTCCGCCGTGGAGAGCAGCTGGCTACCAGCCTGCGCCCATCGCTGGTGGGGCGAGCCGCTGCGTATCGGCACCCGTTCCCTGACCCGCGAGCTGCGGCGCCAGGGTTGCAGCATCTGGGTCTATACCTCGTCGGGTCGGGCACCTTCCTATATCAGGCGTTGGTTGATGCTGTACGGCATCCGCGTTGACGGGGTGGTGAACAGCACCCTGCATAACGACGCCCTCAGTGCGCACGGGCTGGCCAATACTCCGTCGAAGTTCCCGCCGGCTTTCGATATTGATTTGCACGTGGATGACTCCGAGGGCGTGCGCATTGAAGGTCACGATCATGGCTTTCGTGTGGTCGTGGTTGACCCGCAGGATGAGCAGTGGGCGCAGAGAGTGCTCGATGCGGTGGCGGGGGTTCAGGCGCAATTGGTCAGGCAGCAAATGCCTCGATATCACCAGCCGGCACGTCAAGGCGCTGAGGTTTTTTCTTCCTGAGGTCAAACGGGTGTCACGCAAAAAACGCTTGAATGCCCGTGGCCGATGATGAGTGTGCAGATGAAAAAGTCATACTTTTCAGCGTTATTCGCCGAGTGTTAGAGATCAAACAAACTTGCACGCTTAATTGACGCCATCAAAATGACATCCTATGATCGCCCTTCATTGGTGGCTTAAGGCCACATAGAGGGATCTAGAGAATGTGGCGTTTACTGCGTCGGACCGGGTTCAGCCTGCTGTCCGCTTTTTTTGTCTGGGAATCGTTGGCCTGAATTGCTCAAGCAGATGCTTGCGAAGATGCAGTCCAGAGTCGGTTTCCTCGAAGAAGAAAATGCGCTGTTGCGTCAGCGCCTGGTCGGACGCAAGTCCGAACAGGCGGTTGATCCGGCAACGCCGCAGTTGGCCCTATTCAATGAGGCGGAAAGCGTCGTCGAGCCCATTGATGAAGCGGCAGAAGAAGAGGCTGTTGCGCCGACCCAGCGGCGTGGCAAACGCAAAGTGCTGCCGGCCGATCTCCCCCGCATCGAAGTCATCCACGAACTGCCCGAACATGAACTGACCTGTGCCTGCGACTGCCGCAAACACGCTCAGTTGATTGAAAAAAAGTATGGACAGCCCAAGCGTGCTGGCGATGCTGCTGACCACCAAATACGTGGACGGTTTACCGCTTCACCGTTTTGAAAAAGTGCTGGGCCACCATGGCATCGATATCCCCCGCCGGATCTGGGCCCGCTGGGTTATCCAGTGCGGTGAACACTTGCAACCACTGCTGAATTTAATGCGCGACCAGTTATTGGAAAGCCGCGTCATCCACTGCGATGAAACCCGCATGCAGGTGTTGAAACAGCAGGATCGGGAGCCCAGCAGCCAGTCCTGGATATGGGTGCAAACCGGCGGCCGACCCGATAAACCAGTGTTCCTTTTCGACTACTCTACCAGCCGGGCTCAGGAGGTGCCGACGCGCCTGCTTGATGGCTATCGCGGCTACGTGATGACCGATGATTACGTCGGTTGCAACGCGCTGGGCGCGCAGGAGAGCGGTACGTCGAGGAAGGCTATGCCATCGACAACAACCCTGCCGAAAGAGCCATCAAGCCCTTCGTGATCGGAAGAAAGAACTGGTTGTTCAGTGACACGTCCAAAGGCGCGACGGCTAGTGCCCAACTTTACAGCTTGGTCGAGACCGCCAAAACCAACGGCCAAGACCCCTATTCGTGGCTGCGCCACGCACTTGAGCGCCTGCCTACGGCTTCTTCGGTTGAGGATTACGAAGCTTTACTGCCCTGGAACTGCTCGCCGGGTATCGCGTAGTTAAACGCGCTATCCATCTTGCTGGCTGGCAGGATTTACGGTGAGCTTTAAAGAATACGAGCGGAGCAACGATCATGGAATACGACGATAAACTGATTGAAGAAGCCGTGCTTGCCCTGTTGGCAACCAAGGGTACGTACTTTCAGCCGCGGCGCTCGCGGCAATTTCACGTAGAGTTTCAGTTTTAACGTGCTCCAGTCATGCTTATTATATTTAAAGCTTCTGAATAATGCGTACATATAACAAAATACACCAAGAAACTGTCATATTTAACAGTAGCTATCAAATAAAACCACAGTTATAAATCTACACACGCATGCGCGCAACATGCTTTTCTCTGATACTTCTAAAACAGGTGGCGTGATGAGCACACAACAAAAAATCGATGATATCGTAAAAAATCACGATATCGTTCTATTCATGAAGGGTACAGCACAGTTTCCTCAATGTGGTTTTAGCGCAGCAGCCATTAAAATATTAAATGACTGCGCTGTCGGTGTGATAAAAACAGTTAACGTTCTTGAAGATGCCGAGCTGCGACAGGGGATAAAGGAGTATTCTGGTTGGCCTTCTATTCCGCAGCTTTATGTTAAGGGAGAGTTCGTTGGCGGGAGCGACATCATGATAGATATGTATGGAACCGGAGAGTTACAACAAATGCTAGGCGCTTAAACAAAGTATTGTCGCCAGCGCTAAGATTTTCTTAATAAGGCAAACTGAAAAAAGGCAGGGCATGGCTAAGCCAGTGCTTGCTAGAGCAGCAGAAACTGGCTTAACGCCTAATACCTAATTGCTTCGCCCCGTTTATATCGAAAAAAAGAAAATGCACGAAAAAGTGGGGAGGATTTAAATGGCACTTGCCTAGCGGCTAACTCGCTGAAGTGCCTACAAAAAATGACTGAAAAAGGTGTCAGATTTATATGAATGTGTTTTGATGAATAAATTCGTGCTCTTTTTGCAGGCTGATATGGCCTCATTTGTGTTGGCGTCATCAGCCTGTCTTGTGGTGGGCGATAGCCTCGTATCTATTGCAGTGCAGCATGTCACACAAATTAGTCGGTCACTTCTTACATACCAAGCAGAGTGGAACTGCAATAGTGCTGCGACCTGATTTATCAATGAGCTGATTACAAATGCCTATCTCTCTGTCGGATCGTTTTCGTGGCTGTCTGCTGGGCCTGGCCTGCGGTGACGCCGTAGGAACCACGGTTGAGTTTATGCCGCGTGGTTCATTTGAGGCTGTTACTGGCATGATCGGCGCAGGCCCTTTTAATCTGCAGCCTGGTCAATGGACTGACGACACCTCCATGGCGCTCTGTCTGGCTGAGAGCCTGCTGCACAAAGGTGGTTTTGACGCTGGCGATCAGATGGCCCGTTACTTGAAATGGTGGACGTCGGGGTACTTGAGCTCTACGGGGGACTGTTTTGATATTGGCCTGACGGTGCGTCAGGCACTGGCCGACTTTCAACGCAGCGGCGATCCTTATGCCGGTTCCACGGATCGCTACTCAGCGGGCAACGGTTCAATCATGCGGCTCGCCCCTGTCGTGCTCTTCTACTTCCCTGATAGCAGTCGAATCCAGACCTTTTCAGCCGATAGCTCTCGTACGACACACGCCGCTCTAGAAGCGGTTGAGTGTTGTCTGGTACTTTCGAGGGTGCTTACCAGCGCGCTACGTGGTGATGCCAAAGCGCAGGTGTTGCAGGTGGAATGCTCCGGCTTGACCGAGCCAAAAGTGATAGCCATTGCCCAAGGGCACTATCGAGAAAAGGCCTGCGTTGACATTGTCGGCTCAGGTTATGCAGTCGCTTCGCTGGAAGCGGCACTGTGGTGCTTGCACCAGACGGATAGCTTTGCCGAGGCCGTGCTGATGGCTGCGAACCTGGGAGACGATGCGGACACTACCGCAGCAATCGTTGGGCAGGTGGCCGGCGCCTATTATGGTGTGCAAGGTATTCCCGAGGATTGGCTGGGCAAGGTGTGGATGCGTGAGCATATCCAGAGTACGGCCGATGCCTTAATGCAGATGGGTGACGATCACTAACGCGCCCCGCAAAAGCGCAGGGCGAGTTTGATGCTATTGGCCGAGTTTCTTACGCACATCTGTAACCATCGGGCCAACGGCTTTTACCGCATCCTTGAGCTGTTGCTCAGTCACGCCAAACTCCTTCGTCCAATACTTCAACTCCCAAGTTTCTGAAGTGTTCACTCGAGCACGGTCTTGAGGGCCACGGTTTTTCAGATCGTCAGACATAGTCCACTCCTGCGGGTTGGCCTGGAGATGTTCAGGCGTCTTTCGGTAGAGCATTTGAAAGCGCGGGTAGTTCGGTTGAGATTTAAGGAGGGAGCTGGATATGACAAAACGCGGAGGAGAGGATTGCGGAGCGGAAAAGATAAGGGCCCGCCTAGGTTTCCCCGGCAAGCCCTTGATATCTATGGTGCCCGAACCCGGAATCGAACCGGGACGCCCTTACGAGCGGGGGATTTTAAGTCCACAAGGTATTCTTTTAAATACAACAAGTTAGCCTATATTCTGCACCGCTTTTGGCAAATTTTACCTCCCTTGCAGGCCTTTGTTTTCAAGGGGGTTAAAATTATTGCGGTGCATAATTTACCTCGTCGGCGTGACCTTCTTGCCGATCCTCTTACGGATGTAGTTCTCTGTCATGACGACAGTTGTGTGCCCAAGTTGGTCGCGAGCCTGTAGGATGTCACCGCTGGATTCTGCTTTGTCGGTACCGGCTTTGGCGCGTAGATCGCGCATCTGAAAGTCTCCTTTCTGAACACCGGCCGCCTCACGGGCCGCGTCAAACCTCCCTCGCAACATGCTGCTGGTCATAGGCTGTCCGTTATCCATAACGATGAGCCTGCTTGTCCGGATTTTATGCCCGTCCTTCCTGGCCATGATTCGATCAATCACCACCTTCAGCTCCCCGGTTATCTCAATCCTCCTTTTTGCATTCGTCTTACCTTGCTTCACGGACAGCCTATTGTCGCGGATATCTCGCTCATCCATTTTCAGGGTGTCAGCGATGCGCTGCCCGGTCAGGTAGAACAAATCGAGCGCGTCCCGTAGCGGTTGTTCAGCGTGCTGATAAACCAGGGCGAACATCTCGTCCTCGATGTACTGATCACGCCCGGACTCCTTGTGCCCCTTAACGCCGGCGCACGGGTTGGCCAGGGCCGTATAACCGCTGCTTCGGGCAAAGTTCCAGATGGCGCTGAGTAGAGCTTTCTCACGATTGGCGCGCACCGGAGCTGTCTTGCCGCGCTGCCGCAGGTATTGGACGACGTGTTGAGGCTCGATCGCCTCCAGCGGCGCGGGCGGATCATCGAAGAATTTCAGCAGCTGCTTCAGCTCCCGAGTGTTGTCCTTTTGAGTGGCCAAGCTCTTGGTAGGCACCACCTCGTGCATGTAGATGTTTGCCACGTAGGCAAAGGTCAGCACGTCTTGGGCCAGGGCCGAGGACGCGCGGCTCTTCTCAAGCTTTGCGTACTCCACGATAGCTATTCCATAGTCGCTGCCCAGGGCAAGTTCCTTCCTTGGCGATCCCCCGAGGTCGTAGTAGTAATAGATAGTTCCGCTACGTTGCTTCCGCTTCCTTAAGCGCGTAACGCTGTCAGGCTGTGTTGGTTTCCTTCCCATTTAACTCACCAGCCGCGGCTGCCATTTTGGTTTTGTCGTAGTTTCGATGATCGCCTCTCCGGTTAGCGCATTGGCTATGACGCAAGGCCAGCCGCTGCGCTTGATGGTGTGGCGAATCCCGTTTCGCCTGAGCACTTGCACCTGCCCGGCTTTTGTCCTTGCGCCGGTGAGCGTGCAAACCTCCTCATGTGACAGAAAGTGAATTTCCATAATTACCTCCCGCCCACCGTGGGCCGCGCTGTCTTGATGATGTGGATGGCAATGGCGAAGCTGATCAGCAGCCAAGCGCAGGTGCCGACGAAGGCGTAGATCAGTGCACCGTTGGTGCCGGTGGCAACAAGGTTAGGCCCGGCCCAGAAGAACCAGCCAAGGGTTCCTACCAGGTACAGCAAAGCGCCCAGCAGTATCAGGGTGAGTTTCATAGCGAACATGGGGTGTGTCCTAGCCGCGCGGGGCGGCGTATAGGGGATTGGAGTGATAGCTTTCTGCCTATCTTTCAAACAGAACCGAAGCGGTGTACAAAAGGGTTCAACTAAGTTCGTGATGAGGCATGGACGTGTCACACAACTTCGATGCTCCGATAGCGCACGCTTACCGGGGCCACGTGATGTTTCTCAAGTTCGATTGGCGCCGCCCGAACGACGAGAGCCCTGTTGCAGCAAAGATCATTGAGCCAGCACCCATCAATGGCCTGGGTGAGCTTGCTGCAGAGTTGGAAGGCCCTTGGCCTGACTATCCGGCAGCGCTTGATGAGGCGATGGCGGCAGCTGAACGATGGATCGACAGTCAGTTGCCGTGAATCCGCCCACCGACAGGCATGTAGGGGTTACATCAACGCCACCAAGCACGCTGCTGCGATTTGCCGCCGCAGATCCTGGCGTTGTTGAAGGCTGATCAAATCCCGCCTGTATAGGCGGTTGGACCATCTGTCGCATTCACGGAGGAAACGATTCCTGGATTTGCGGTTGGTCACTGGTGCAATTGTGATAATTGCTTGTGCGAACGCTCTCATGTGGCTCTCCTTGTTTGGTGAGCCTTGATGGTCGGCGCGTTGAAGTGTCGGTTTCCCGACTATTTACAGTGGAAATTACTCACGGCCTCGGCCCTCGGTAGATGAAGACGTAGGCGAACCAGAGGGTGGCGATCATGGCGTCACCTCGACCAGTTTCCATTTGGTGTTGTTGCTCTGGCTGTGGTCCGACTCAACGAGGCCATCGCGCTTCATCAGCTCCAGCTCCCGTCGGATCTGCTTGGTGGTGAACGGCTCAATGTGAAACCGAAACCACCAGGTGCAGAACCAACCGCCAGCGCCTTGTACGCCGCTCATGTAGGTGATGATTCGTTGGCGGAGGCTCATGGCGTCACCCGCTTGAAGTCGACCACCCAGACCCACGGGTTGGAGTTCCACGACTCGGCGCCGTTGATCCCCACCCACAGTTCTCGCCAGGCGTCGAAAGGGTCAGTCCAGTTGCCTGGGCCTGGCTCGGACTTGAAAGGGTGGAAAGCATAATCGCCGTCGCCCTGATGGATTCGGTTAATGCCCTCGGCGATGTAGCGGCTTTCGTAGGCCGTCTCACCTTCGTCGTCCTGCAACCGCTCGACGCGCACGTCGGTAATCTCCAGCAGGATGCGGCTGACCCAGCGAGGCATATGAATTGAAGGCCGAATTTTCCCTGGCTTGATCATCGCGCAACCGGTTTGCCGGAAGTCCCAATCTGCCGGGTACCGGATAGGTTCGCCATTGCTCAGCTCTCGCGGAGCGATAAAATCCACCTGAGCGTCAGCTTGCCAAGCTTCCCGCACCCACAGCCGGTCGCCGCGTCGGCCATATGGGCAAGGTGCGTACTCTTCCAGCTCCTTGGCGCACTCTGCTTCGGTAGATCCGAATACGCAGAAGCCATAGCGTGGGTCTCGCTGGCCTATAGCGCTCCAGCGCTGACGATCGCCAATCGGTATGGCGGTGTCCTCGGTAGGGATTTGGAAACCTTTCACTGCCCGGCGCGTGACCGTCTTCCGGCCTTCCAGAATGGCGCGCACCATCGGCGCCGAGAATAGAATGGGGCGTTCCTTTATTTCAGACATGGCTTCACCATCAGGCGCCTAGAGCGGGCTGTGTTTAAAAAGGATTAGTGGCAAGATAATGGCCCGACGATTTGTCGGATTGCCTAGGATTTCCATGAAAAAAGTAGTTCTGATGCTCTCGTTAGCTGCACTGGCAGCCTGCAGTTCAAATAAATCGGTTGTTACATCCACAGATCCAAATTGGCTGCGTATAGGCGACGAACCCGAAGGCTATCCCAGGACTTTTGTCGAGAAACTAAACGACAACTGCTCACTGGTTAGTGAGTCTTGGACGAAAGGGTCTATCAAAGGCCAGAATATGTGGACGAAAGAGCAGTCTCGAAAGCCGATCGCCTGCCCTTGATATGAGCTATAGCGGCTGACTTTGAAGGGGGAGGGGTTACAGGATTTGCGTTATCGGGAGGACGCATCCACTCACTGGTGTGGCGTTTTGCCTTAATAATGAGTAGGGTTTCGTTGAGTTCCGCTTTGTGCAGGAGCGATCGATAACTAGCAATGGAGTAGGAAAGCGGATGTTCTCAGAAGCTGAAATACAGAACGAGTTTTTAAATTTGCCGAACCGGAGGCTTCTTCATTTCGGCCAGAGCATTATCAATCTTGAGCATGTGTCTGAGATTTTGAGGTCCGACGGGGAACGCAAGATCGTCTTCTATTTTACGAATGGAAGGAGGCGGGCGTACCCCTATGAAACTCAAAGCAGTTATTCCTTTGCGCTACACATATTGGATCATTGCATTGAGAAGAATCTCCTGCGTCTTAAACTGACTCCTGCCTGTTATGCCAAGTGGGAAGGTTATAGGGTTGCCGAAATCGACAAGACCCGCTCTTAAGCAGCGGCGTGGAGCTGAGATAACCGCCATGGATCATTGGCCCTAGCCAGTGCAGCCATTGGCGGCGGGCTGACACTGTTACCGCACATGTGCACCTGCTGGGTCTTGGTGAACGGCTTGCCGTCGGCACCGTGGCTAATGATGTAGTCGGCCGGGAAGCCCTGGGCCTTGTATAGTTCGGACGGCTTCAGCATCCGCAGGCAGATGTCGACGATTACGTAGGGCGTGCCCTGAACCATCACCGTGACCATGGCCAGACGGTCCTTTGTGGTGATCGTCGGCGCCGGCGAGTCACAGGCGCTGATGTTCTCGGTGCCGTAGTAGCTGATCAGGAAGGCGGCAACGCGCAGGGCGCCTGCTTCATGCTCTGGCGAGAGGGTGAGCGACACCAGTGAACTCTTGCCGCCGCCACCGGCGGTGATGGTCGGCGCCGGATCATCCAGGCGCTGGCCCACGCTACCGCCGAATGCCCGCTCCATGAATGCGCTGACCAACCCGTGGTGCTGGCCGCCGGCGCTCACGGTGTGCAGCGGGTCGTTTACGTCCCGCGCATCGCAGTTGCCACGCAAGTGCACCAGGTTCGCCACCGCCAGTTGCTGCTGACTGCCGGTGTTGGTCACCGTGGTCAATGGGTCTTCGATGCTTTTGGCGGCCGTGGTGTTGAAGCCGCCATTCATCTGCGCCATGAACACCGTGGAGATGCCCATGGCGTGAGCGGCCCCGGCCGGGCGCTGATAGTTGCCGCCGCTGGTGATGGTCGGCAGTGGTTCGTCCAGCGCCTTGCCCGCGTCATCGAAGCGGAACTTCACTAGGTGTGCCGCTGCGATCGCGCGGTGGTTCTGGGTCATCAGCGTGCCCACCGGCTGGTCAATGCCCACCGGTTTGCCTGAATACTCGGGTCCACCGACCCCAACCATCAACGGGCTGATCAGTGTCAGTTCGCCGCGGTTCTCGCAGGTAACTGTCGGCAGCGGGTCAAGCGGGTCATTGATGCGATCGCTGCCCTGATGCGTAGCCGGTGCGATGATAGGGCTGACCACCGAGAAGGCGCCTCCCTTTGGGTAGGAGGTGACGGTGCGCAGCGGCTCGTCGGCCGATTGCACAGTCTCGCCTGACCAGTTGGCAATCGGCACAATAAACGGCGCCGCGCTATCGATTACGAACTTCTTCATGCCCTTGGCAACACGGCGCAGGGTGGCCGGCGCCAGGTCTTTCTTGCGACCGAAAATGCTTTTGCCCAGGTCAGTGAAGTCGATACAGTCAGCGGCGGTTTTCCACTTCTGCTGGCCTTTGCCGGGATGTTTGGCATGGGTTGGCTCAGGCCACACGATTGGCTGACCGTCGCACCGGGCGATCATGAACAGGCGCTCCCGGCTGGTCGGCGCGCCGAAGTCGCATGCCCTGATTACCTTCCACTCTACGGCGTACCCCATGCCCTCCAACAGGGCCACGAATCGGCGCCAGGTCCGGCCGCGCTGCTTCGGATCAGGGATCAGGAACTGCTGGCCCACCGGCACAACTTCACCTGGTGCCGCAATCTCGCCGCCGATCTTCACCACACGGCCGGTGGCCTTGTCGCGCTTGGCGATCAGTCGGCCCCACTGCAGGATCTGCTTCACGTTCTCCAGGCTGATCACGCGCGGCCGTTTCATGCCCGCCCACTTGAGGCCGATCCACGAAAGGTTGCGGATCTCGCGCTTGCGCGGTTGTCCGCCGGCCGCCTGGCTGTGGTGCGTGCAGTCCGGCGACATGTGGAACCAGCCCACGGCCTTGCCGCCACACTCGGTGTCTGGATCACCCTCGAACACGTCGGTAGTGAAGTGCTGGGCGCCCGGGTGGTTCATGGTGTGCATGCTGATCGCTTGCGGGCTGTGGTTCTTGGCCACGTTCACGGTGCGGCCCAGGCCCATTTCCAAGCCGGTACCGGCGCCGCCGCCACCGCAGAAGAAGTCGACAACGATCTCATCGTCCTGAGGGTTGAAGCCGAGTCCGTATTGGGTTTTGAAATCGAAGGCGTGTTTCTTCTGTTGTGCGGACATAGGGGATCCTCTGGATGTATAGTTCCAGCTTTACAGGGAGAGTTATACATGCGTGCTGCGTTAGCGATATTTGGGGCTCTAGTATTTTGTACTTTGGCATCCCTATCCTTTTACTTACTATGGATAGGGAAATTCACAGGAGCTGAATTTACCGCTTTCGTTGTGTCGTTTGCGGTGCTTTCTCTAGCAGTAGGTTTTGCTCCAGAGATTCAAGAAGTTTCCATTGCGGGTAACGTTGTAAAGTTAAAAGAAGTCAAAGCAGAGGCTCTTCGGGCCATCGAAAGTCTTAATAAATCCAGAGTAGAGACACTCCGAGTTCTGCTCGGGCTGGCCTTGAGAACGGAAGGAGGGTTTGCAAACGAAGCCGAAATAGATCCGAGAATTCCCGGCTTCTGGCGCTTGATTGACCTCGCCACTGAGTACAAATGTTTGGGTGAATTAAAATCGGAAGTGTTACTTGGAGTAGCTGTGCTGCTCAGGGGGCAAATTTCCGTAATTCATCAAAGAAGCACAAATTCTGAACTTCGTGCAACATGTGGACTTGGCGACACTCTAGACCCGGTCGAACTAACTGCTATTGCTCTTGATCCGGTTGGTATTAAGGAGTACGCAGAATCCCGCTCGAAGTCATTCGATGAGATTCGGGCTGAGATAAAAGTAGCGCTGGAACAATATTTTAAGCTTTTCGAATTGAAGAGAAAAATTGAAGATTAATGTAAAGTCAGGTTTTAGTGATTGCTACGATTTTCCATCTGTATTTGCCGGTGGTAGCCCTGCGTGATATGGGGTATTACGGGTGACCGGCATGGAGCCGGATCAAGGAGAGAGTAGAATGAGCGATCAAAAATTTACTGTTGGCGACCTGCAGTACCAATTGAAAAACCTAAATCCAGAGGATGAGCTTCAATTCGATGGCGGGGTGACCTTCAACCGTATCAAGCGTCGCGGAGATGATCTGCAGGTGTTGGAGTTTTGCGAGCCCCAAGCCTACTTGGATGAAGAGTTCCGTAAGAACAATCTTCACATTCAAGTGGCATTCGTGCGCGCTGAGGCTTTTGATGAAGGTGAGATTATTCGAGAGGTAGACGTCGGTATACGCTAACTCTGCATATGCTCCGGTTACCGCATGCATCGAGTAGGGTGGGTTATGCTGGTGTTTCGATTTCGTCGTCAGGCTCGGGTGGGTCGTCGACGAGCGACTTCAGGCCCGCTGCCATGATGATCTGCGACACCTTTTCAGTAACCACAAAAGGTGTTGTTCATGCCATTGCACCCGTCTAGCGATACTGGATCTTCTGGAGCGGATGCGCGGGCTATATCGACAACTCCCTGAGCTTGCGCTCCGTTGCCCTGTCAAACTGAAGGATAAGTACCTCGCCTTGCTCTTCTGTGATTGCGCCTACGCATGTCAGGCCGATCACAAAGCCGTGAGCTTTCGCACCGTATTTAACAGCCAATATCATTGATCCAGCAGTCTCTATCTCTCTAAGAATTTTTTCTGCAGGACGTAGCGCTGCGACTGGCAAGTCGAAACTGTCACTGGTCATCATCGACTCCACACACAAGGTTCTGAGGCTTTATGCCACGCGGGGCTTTTAGCCCTCTAAAAAATCATGACTGCCCCGGTAAGGCGGGGTTCAAAAAATGAAATGGTACGGCTGACGAGCTCAGACTGGCAAAAATATTCGTCGCCCGCCAGCCGCTTCTGCGCAGCTTTGGCCGATCGTTCCTGAGCAGTCTTGGCCATGGCCTACCTCTTCTATTTCATATGCTGGCAAATCAAGCCATGTCTGACGGCGACGCTGTCGCACTTGGTTATTGATGCGCCTCATGGGGGGGCGAACTTGAAGCCGTTCTCCTGAGCGATCAGCGTCACGCGCTTGATGTAAGTACCCAGGTTCTTTGCTGCCATGCTTGTTGTAATGCCTTCGACTGCGTTTGCTCGTACATTAGCTGCCAGAATGGTCGTGTCCTCGTTTGTGTTGGGCAACAACCGCCGAGGGGTACGGCTCGATCTCGGCGAACCAGGCGGTGCGCACGCCCAGCGGGTGCACGCTTGTGTCGCAGCCTTGATGCCGCTGCACATAGAACCGTATCTGATATCGGACATATGGGAACCTCGTCGGCTGGCTTGATGTTGGTTTTAGGAGTATTGGTATTTGAATAACTCATCCAGGCAGGAGGCCTATATGAGACTGCAAAGCGATATCGATGCACTCGCAGCAATCGAGGAAGATGCAGGCGAGATGCTCAAGTGGATTGGTCTTCCAGACGACAGGCAGAAACTGGAGATCGTAATTTGCTTGCGGCAAATAATTGATCTGGCGACATATAGAAAGGAGGTTAGCGAGTATTCGGAGCCATTGGCGCGATAGTGCGTGGTTGGTTTGATTCGTTTAAGTGGGTGGTATGCTTTGCTGCTTATCAAACAGGGACAGTGGTAATGGCCAGTAAAAAGCTTGAAGCGTTCCGCGAGTGGTTCATCCCCAAGCATCGGCGTCGAGTGGGTGGTGCTTTTCTGATTACATGGATCAGCGGACTTGTTTTGTATCCAAGCAACAACTGGATCTACGTATTGATTCCAGGAGTGATAATTTTCTTTAGTGCTTGGCCCTCGATAGTTCACGACAAGCGCTGAGGCGCGGCCTGTCATGCCTGGCTGGCGTGATTCGTTGATATGGGGTATTACGGGTGACCGGCATGGAGCCGGATCAAGGAGAAACGCTATGTTTGTGCCGCTAGACGGTCCGGAATTCCCAGCAAATGCTTTCCGTTTTAGAGACAGGCTGATTCGATACACATATCGAGTTGATGCCATAAGCGGAATTGTGGGCGGCGTGGATATCGACGCTAAACTCGAAGATGCGGATGGCGAAGAGCGCATCTATACGCTGCGTGGTGAGTGGCACTCAAAGGAAGAGGCTCTCTCTGCTGCTCAGCAGTGGACGATCAGGCATTTCGATAGGGCTGAGGAGGAATAACCTCATCGCCTGGGTCTTGCTGAATCATTTGCATACTCTTTCGGTGAAACTCCCGCGCCACGGTTTGCGATATGTCGATTTCGTGGCGCGGCGGTTCCAGCAGAGCCTTGGCCTTGTCGCCCAGCGCATGCAGGTGATGAATCATCAGCGTCAACGCCTCGCCCTGCTCAGTAATGCCTGACCACTCCATCAGGTCGGCCAAGGCTTGGCGCGTGCCGGGGCGAACCCTGAGCCTCAATTCCTCTTCTGCATTCGCCACGCGCTTCCTGGCAGTTTTGGCCGAGCGCTTGTCCTGCGGTACTGCTGCCATGGCCTACCTCTTCTATTCCGCTGGCCGGCAGTGCGAGCCAGGTTTGTCGTTTGCGTTGCTGGGTGCGGGCTATGCGACGCATGAATCGACCTTCACCTGGCTCCAGGCGCCGACCGCTTCGAAGATCCGCGCGGCGTGCGCCTCATCCAGCGACATCGCTTCCGGAATGGCGATCCAGCCCGAAGCCACCATCTGGCTTTGATTGGCCTCGTTGCGCAGCTTCTTGTAGCAATGCTCGATCACGCCTTCCAGGTGGTCGGAGAGGTAAACGCCATCGGGCGCTACCTCCACCGACTTGCTGTAGCGGTCGCCGCGGGCGTCGATGCAAAGCGCGCTGAGATAGATCGTCCAGTGGTGGGGGATACCGCAGACGGCCTGGCCAATCTTTCCCGGCGCGATGCTCTTCAGCGACTTGTAATTGATCATGCCTTGGCGGCCGCTGGGGTCGATGTTGACCACTGCTACGTGGTTGGTGGCCAGCAGCGACCGGCAGGACCGGTCAATGCGGGCTTTGAGGTTGTGCGGCTTACGCTTGCTCATAAAGCCTCCGCGAGTTTGCGCAGCGCTTCACGCTCGGCCCGCGTGATGGGCGGCTTGCGGCGCTTGAGGATGGTTGTCGGGTCGATGATTTCCGAACGCTTCGCCGGGTTTGGATTGATCGGCGGGCTATCGCCGATGGTGAGTTTCCCGCCGGCCGCCAGGTGTCGACGGACCTGACTGGAAAGCTCCAGCGCTTTCTCGCGCCGAAACTCGATGTCTGATTTCAGGTTACTGATCATGATCAGGCTCCTAGGCGATGGGCTTGCGCCCGGGCTTTGTCCGCGACTTCATCGACCATCCTGCCAAGCTCCAGATTGAACTGGACCAGCTCTTGATGAAGCATCGCGATGTACTCCTCATCGCGCTCGATGGTCTCGATATACAGCCGGCAGTCTTCATCCTGGCGTGGATCAAATGACAGGAAATCCCACCACTCCCGGCCTGTGACGAACATGCAGCCCTGAACCTGCGGCTTATGTTCCTCGGGCATGCCTTCCAGCCAGGTGCGGACGTGGACGGCCTCATTGAATGGGCATTTCGACTCAATACCCCCGTCCTCGCCAATCAAGCCATCCGGCGAACAGCCCAGCCAGCCGTATTTTGGATGAACTACGAAGCCCGACTTGATGACGTTATTGCCCGTCAGGATTTCGTAGAAGTCGTGACTCGACTGCTCAACCTCGGTTCCCCAGGCCATCGACTTGCTGCTGACTGAATGTTTCGATCGGTTGGCCAGGCGCTCAAAAGCGAGCTCCCGCATGTAGGTGGTACGGGCCGCAAGCGGCTTCCGTTTACCGTGCTTATCACGGTCGCCCCATGCAATCACATCCTTGAACCGGCTGGCGGTGAGTCGCCCACTGCGATCCTGGTGCCACTGCTCGGTGCGCTGAAGCTCTACGGAGGCGTTCATTGAGCATCGTCCTCACTATTGACGACGGCAGCAGCGTCGGCGCTATCGCTAACAGTTGTGAACTCGGCGTCGATGGTTTGTGCAATGGTCTTCAGTTCGCCGTGACGGGTCACGCCAATGGCGCCGCGCTGCTGTGGTTTCAGGGCTTTCCAAGCTTTTTCATACCCCTCAATGCCCTGCTCTTGAGCGATTTTTTTCAGCTGTTCAAAAAGGTCGGACGTCGCATCTGTTGTGTCGCCCTGGGGTACTGAGGCGGCACCTACGTCAGCGGGCTTTTCGCTGGTAGATCTCGGGGTAACGTCTGTTTCCGGAAGCGTATAGCCGTCGTCCAGCTCTTCGCGGGTGTACACACCCAGGATCACGTCAGGGCAGTACAGGCGAGCCCATTTTTTGAGGGCGAGGTAGGCGATCTGCTGCTTAGGATCGTCTGCCCACAGCGTCGAGTTCCGGGTTCGTGCCTGAGTCATCAAGGTGGTCAGTTCGCGCGGGGTATCCTCGCCCACGAACGTAGCCCAAACGCGGACGCCCAACCCTTTCTCGTCATTAATGTTCCAGTTTGGGACGCGATACTTTTTTGGCTGCCCGTGGTCATCCGTTTGTTTTTTGCTCTCGATCTCGCGGAAATTGCCAATGATTTTGTCCCAGTCGCCAAACCACTCGTAGTGGATTCGATCAATGGTAGGGGCCCGGGTGGTGATGACCGCGTTGACCAGTTGAGCTTCATAGCTTAGTTGGCCGCCGTTAACGATGAAGGTCTTCTGCGCCACTTGGAATGGGTTCATTCCCCACTGCATGGACTGCATTATCACTGCCATGCAGTCAGCGGTGTTGCCGTGAAAGTGCTTCGGCAGGGTGGTTTTGCCCCCTGCCATGATGCCCGCGAGCTCAGTCATCGACTGCATGCTGTCGCGGTTTAGGATCAGCCCAGTCGGGCTGGTGTCCATTGGTACGGTAGAAATCTGGGTTTGGGCGTTCATTGCAACTCCATAGCCGACGACTTTGGTCGGCCTCCGGGGTGGTTTCAGGGTTCTTTAGAACGACATGGCGCGCAGCCAGGCAGAGGCCTCGTCATTGGTGACGCAGAAGGCCATGGCTACGACCTCGACCACTTCGCTGGCGCTTGGAATGTTCGAATCAGCAAGTGCGTCCGCCGCTGGGGCCGGATCAACCGCCGATACAACCGTTTGTGCTGGGGCAGCAATCACTGGAGCCGTAACGACAGCCGCTGCTGGAGAGGGCGCAGCAGCCTGGGCACGCAGACGGACCAGCTCTTCCTGGTCACGCTGATACTGCGCGTCACGTTCACGCTGCTGGCGTTGTTGTTCTTCCATGTCGCGGCGCTGCTGGTCCAACTCGTCCTGCTGCTTCTTCAAGCGCAGACGGTCTTCCTCGGCGCGCTGCTTACGCAGCTCTTCAGCCTCTGCGTCGGCGAGGCGTTGCTTCTCGCGCAGCTCATCCAGCTCTTTCTGCTGGGCCAGCAGCTTGGCAGCCGCTTCTTCTCGGTCAATGGCAGCCTTGTGTAGCGCTTCCAGCTGCTCAATTGCGTTGTCGCGAGCGATGGTGCCTTCGGCTTCAAATTCGCCATATTCTTCGGGTAGGATCACCGACTCCTTAACTCCCTGCAGAATTCCGGCTACGTCGACAGCGCTGCGGCTTGCGTATGCGGCAGCGACAGAGCTGAAGCGGGTAATCTTGGCCCGGATGGCTTCGACACGCTCAGCCTCGACACGCTCGCGCTCTGCCTTGGCATCAGCAATACGCTTTTCTTCGGCCTTGATCGCTTCATCGACAGGCTCTTCAATTGCCAGTACACGGCTCTTGAGCGTTTCACCGAACTCCTTTACTTGATTGACGCGAGCCTGAGCTTCTTTGACCTTTTGCTGATATGGCACCAACGCGGTTTTGGTGGTCTTATCCAGGGCGTAGCGCACATCACGGATGTCGACGCGAACTTCCTTCGCGCTCGCCAAACCTTCGCTCGTCGAACAGTCAACGACTAGCTTCGCGTAGGTTGTTTCCAGGCGAACGATTTGCTCTTCATGCGGCCGATACTCCGCGATGTCGGTCACAGCGACAGCAGGGGCAATGGACTTCTTGGAGTCTTTGGTTTCACTCGCTTCGAGCGATTCTTGTGCGAGTGCTTGGTTGGTATTTTTGGACATGACGATCCCTCGCCGCGCCTGGCGCAGCATTGAAAGTGTTGTGGTGGGGTGGCGGCGTTAAGCAGCGGAAGCGATAGAGGCGTTGTAGTTGGCGTAAATCTTGTCGATGCGAGAGCGGAAGTACCGATGCTCGTTGTCGTCTATAACCCGCAACATGAAAGCCAGGGTTACGCAAGATGTGGCCGCCGCGCTGGCGTTTGGCTTACCCAAGTCGAGAATCATGTTTTCGATCTCGCCTTCGATCCAGCTCACGGCTGTCTGGTGATTTCGCTGATTAAGTTCCATGCTTCACCTCGATGGGCGGACATATCAGTTCCATCTGAGCCATGGCCAGACCGATGCGCAGTTTGAGACTGGCCCGCTCCTTGAGTTGCCGCGCCTCGCGCTCTGCTAGTTCTACTGCGGTGTATTCGTGGAACAGGTCGACGTGCTGCCTTTTCCCGAAGTTCGGCAGATCCCAGCGCCTGTCTGATTCCCTGGCCTGGGCGCTATCCGCGTAGCTGGTTGGCATGGCGAGTCTCCAGGTGCCGGGCGAGGGCGCATGCTTCGTTGTGATCGCGACGGAAACCCATGACCCTGTCGGTCTGGCTGTCCACCACATGGAAGAAGTCGCGGCCCGCCGGCTTGACCATCATCCGGAAGGTAACCACCGGCTCCGGCCGATCAATCAGCCGGTAGAACTCAGCAGTGGCGATACGGGAACGCTGGCGCAGACCATCGACAATGTCGCGGCGCGATTGGATGTCAGGGTGCATAGTCGCCTCCAGGGTGGCGTTAGTCGGTGTAAGCGATGTACCTGAATTTCCCGTTCCCGAAGTGTTCGAAGCGACCACCGAAGGTGCCAATCACCAGATTTTGCACTTCTTCCCGGGTCGTGCCTTTGGGATAAGTGCCCTCACAGACCTGCGATGAATTGGTGTGTGATTTAATCCTGTAGTCGATTTTTGTCGGGTCAAGAGGCCTTGGCTCCCAGCTCCGATAGTTGCCGGTCGTCTTATCCACGTTGACGATGAAGTCGTTGATAATCTCGTCGTCCGCCTCATCCCATTCACATGCATCACAGAAGTGGCGCGGCGCCGTACAAGCGGAGCAGGGCGGGCTGATATGGCAGCTGCAGTTTTCTGCTTTGCGCATTTGGATGAAGCCTTTACAGCACTTGCGGCGGCAGGTATCGCCTTCGCAATATCCGAAATCGCTCATGGCGACCTCCAGTGTTTGGGGTTAGGCGGAAGCGGCGATGGGCACAGCCTCACGAAAGCGCGAAGGGCTCCAGTCACAAGACTCGTCAGCAGGGATGTGGCCGAACATCGCTGTGCAGCGGTTGCAGTGCACGCAGTCGCCGCAGGTCTTGCCCTCTGGCAGGTTCATCTGGTCGGCGTTGTCGGCAGATCGCGGGTATGGCGCTCGTTGTTCAGGCATGACTCTCTCCATTCGTTGGTTCACCTGTATTCGTCAACACTCATGCCTCCCGCTGGTTGCCGATGGGCGCGGGGGAGGAGTGCTGACGTAATAGAGGTGGGGAAGGGTGCCCAGGCCCGCTACTGGCGACGGCCTGGGTTTGTTGCGTCAGCGGTGTGGCCCGTTGCCCGCTGCTTATTGCAGGGCTGGCCGGTCGTCTTCGTTGGTTGGCGGTGAGCTTCCTCCCCAGGGCTTCAATCAGCATCTGTTCGCCTTGGATCACAGGTCCCTACAACATGCACGCTGCAGCTCGTTTGCCCGGTTAGGTGGGCAGGGTGCATGAGGTCCGGCGTTCCCAGCCGAGGCTATCGGGATCGCTAATTCAAATCTTGTGGAGCTGGCCGTGACCCGCTACTGGCGTCGGTCACCGGCTTGAATCAAATGTCACTCCAGCCGCGGGCCTTTCGGCTTGTTCTCCCGCTGGATAACTGTTCTTGGCGCTTTACGCTGCACGCCCGGGCCAGTTGCCAACCCTCTGAACCGTTTAGGCCGGTTCATCGCTGCCTTTGAATCTGGGCCGGTGGTGATCCGGCAAGGGTGAAGCTGTGTGACTAAAGAGCGGCCAGGCCCTGAGGCCCTGTCGAGTCCCTGTTGGGTGACTCGATGGAGTAAATATAAGTGAGCTTATTTTATTCGTCAATAAGCTCGCTTATATTTTTAATCGAAGGCAATAAAAAGCCCGCTCAATGGCGGGCTCACTTATGCGTCGCAGTATTCTCGCCAGCCGATCCTGACTGTTCCTCCTTCCAGGGTCTCGACCCGGACGCCGGCCGTTTCGCTGATCTCATCCAGAAGGCGTTGCCAGTCTTCGGGCGCTTCATGCTCCAGCCTACACACGGTCACCGCCTGGTACTTCTGAACGCCTGGAGAGGCAATCAGGGCTTGTAGGCGACGGCCGGCCGCCTCGTACGAGGATGGCGGTTTCGAGGTGGTAAACACTGGATTTTGCATGTGACTCTCCTGGTCATATACTGGATATATGTACAGTATTGATGGCGTGCGATTTTGGCAAGCTGCATTTGGATTCATAATGCATTTATGCATAGATGGTCTAAGGGGGACTTTCCTCCACGCAAGAAAAAGCCCGCAAAAGCGGGCTCTGGTAGCCTGCTGGTGTCAATCGCTAATCGGTGGGTATTTGCCGCTCACCGAGTCCCTATAGACGATCTCGCTGAATAGCCTGGGTCCGTCGCGCATCGTCACAAGGGCTTGCTTGGCCTCTTCCTTAGTTTCAAATGGGCCGGCACCTACAGCCAGGCCGATCATCGAAACAACCGGGAGTCCGGTGCCGGTAATGGCTTCAATGGTGCTTTGCTGCTCTTCCTCGTCCCGGCAGGTAGTCGAGGCGACCCATCCATTTTTTAGCCTTGGGGCGACTGCCGGCTCAACATCCGCTCCGCAGTGCTTGCACTTGATCGCAGCAGTCTTGATGCTCTCGGCACACATAGGGCAGGGGCGAGCATCTTTCTCTACCTGGGCGGCAGCAGGGGAGCCTCTACCGCCCAGCAAAACCATGAGCAGGCCGGCGATCCCAATCACTCCGCCAACTATGGTGTGGATCTGTCGGTCCGCCATGAGCCCCAGGTTATTCACTCTGCCGCCGGCACCAGTCGGCACGGACACGTCCATGCTCAGCGCGAAGATCAGCCAGCACGCGCCGATGATCAGTGCGAACGTCCCAAATCCTTTCATTGGATCCCTCCCATAATTGAGTCAGCACTTTACCATCCGTGGCTTACAGCCACCATTGGCGATCAGGACCGCCCCAGGTAGATCGCGGACACTCGCTGACTGGCCTGGATAGAAAGCCAGTAGCGACCCAAGTAGGAGCGTAGTACGGTCGGCTTTCAACAAACTGCCCGGTCCGTCGCTTGATAGACCACGGAGCGGGACACTCATGGCATGGAGGTCAAATGGACGTTACTCGACAGATCAAGAAAGAAGAATTGGATGCAGCCCTGGTAGCGTTTGCCCGTTATAAAATCGGAGAGATAAAAATCTTCGATCTGGAGCAGGCAATGAGCTTTGAAGTAGGCGAGGCCCTATCTAGAAGCGGGTTGGTCAGGTTTTCAATTGCGAAGATGGTGTCCGGTCGTTATCGCATCAGCGATGAAGGGGAGAGTGCGATCACAAATGCAGGTCGGGATCGCCTCGAGGTGATCCGAGGATGAAGCGGCTTGGCGATCAATAGGCAGCAAAATCCCGATCAGCTGGGCTGAGGATTAGACCGGGTAGGGCGTCAGTCCGGCCCTTGGGCCTTCAGCTTGGCCAAGCCTTGCTTGATGTGGCCGGCGTTGTCGCCAATGGTCTCCAGGGCCCCGCGGACATTCTCGTCTACGTGGGGGCCGCCATGGTTAGCGGTCCACATCGACAGCTCCATGATGGCTGCCTCCAGAGCGAGCTGGTTCTCGTAGATGCGTTCGAGTGTGTCGGTAAGGGAATATTCGCGGGAGGGCATTGCGTGGTCTCCAGTAGACGGAATGGAAAGCATAGCCGCGGACAAAAAAATGGCCCGCTTATGTGCGGGCCTAATGGGAATTCTTCAAAGGAGTATTGCGACCTTACCCCCCGTCGTGTAAATGCCAAGTGAAAAGGATGTCGAAAAAGCAGAAAGCCCTCCATTAGATTTCTCCAGTAATTGAGCCCCACTTCAATTCGTCGCGTACAGCCATCGTTGGCATGCTGTGGATTTAGATCTGAGGGCGGGCGGAGTCAAGAAGCCTGGCGCATGGCTAATCTTGCGTTTTAACTCGGTAAAGGCCACTTTCTCCGGCAGCCAAACCGTCGCGGATGAACATCATGTAAGGCGTCTTTTTCGGGTATTTGGAGCGACTTCTGCTTTCGCTTTCGGAGGGGTTGTCTGGGCTCCCGGCCGCGAACTGCCAGAGTACAAAACCCTCACCCCATAGTGCGCATTTCAGTGGGGTCACCTTCCCTCCCTCAGCGAGCATCTCGTTCTTCACTTCATCAGGCAGTCCAACCTGCACTGGCATGCGCTCCCAAGAGTCTGGAGCGTCACCCGGGGCAAGCGCTGCAAAGCCATTGCCATCTTTTACGACTTTCAATACCGCTTCTCCATTTGGCTTGTTGGCAAAACTTCCGATGAAGCTTTCGCACGAATATTCAAAGGCCAATATGGAACTGCTGAAGCTCAATACAAGCGGTAGAGCGACGAGTGAGCAAAACGGAGCACTGATTTGCAAAACTGGCAAACGAAGAAAAGTGCGCATGAATATCCTTTTGGGAGGTGCTTTGATTAGGGACTCGGTCCTTCACTGAAAAAGCGGCTTATGGGTCCCGCACAAACCCTGCCGCCTCCACCTCATCCCCGCGCGCCGTAGAAGTGGTTCAGTGCTATCAGCTCAACCACAGCCACGAAAACGCACAGCACAACGAAGCCGGGGCTGAATACGCGCTTGCGATTGGATGAGCCTCCGCCCAGCCAGCCCGCGTCGGAAGCGCCAGGAATCACCATGAGCAACGTCAGCCAGGCCCAAACCCCAACCTTGCTCCAGAAGCTCTGCTCTCGCCATGCGGTCATTTTTTATGTTCCGCAGCCCTAGTTATCCGGCCGGCCTTCACCTCGTCGGCATAACCCACCACTCTATCCGCTTCTTCGTAGAGCGTACCTACCAACCCCATCAGGGCTATGGCGTCGGCATCGCTCAGCTTTTTCGCAAGCTTGCCTAAGTCGATGCAGGACTGTTCAAGGTTGAAAGAAATAGCCTTGAGGTCGCGGCGTAGCTGCTGGTTGGGTTTGGTGAGGGGCATGGCTAATCCTCGAGGATTGTCAGTAAAACTTCTGCAGCGCCTGCACTACCACGCCCACGATCCGGCAATTCTCATCGACCGCCTCGATGGGGTAGCTTGGATTCAGCGGCTTCAAGAACAGCCGGCCGCCGTCGCTGACCAGCTTCTTGAATGTTGCTTCGTTGCTGTCCGGGAGTTTGGCCACGACCAATCTACCTGGGGCAACCTCGGCCTCAGTGTCCACCAGGATCAGCGTGCCCTCGGTGATGCTCTGTCCAGCGGGCGACGTCATTGAGTCGCCTTTGACCTCGAGCCAGAACGCTGGGCCCTTCGAGTTGTACTCGGAAAACTCGTAGCGATCCGAAATACCAACAGGGTAGGGCTCGACCGCCTCAGCCCAAGATCCGGCAGACACCCAGCTGATCACTGGATAGCGGAAGCTCTGAGGATTCTGGGCAGCCAGCGATACGTTCGACTCTTCCTTTTTTGAGTCAATGACCATGGGGCCAATATCGTCCGACAGCCAAATAGCACTCACGCCGCATATGTGGGCGAATTTTGGAAGGTGTGCGCTTTGAAGGTTCTTGCCTGTCTCCAGCTGGGAGATCAGGGGCTGCTCAACACCGGAAACCGTCGCCAGTTTTGCCTGGGTCAGCTTCGCGTGTTTCCGCGCTTCTTTTAGACGTTCTGCAAGTGTGCTCATGCACATGAATTTATAAGTTCCCTTATCGGCTTGCAAATAAGCGTGCTTCTACTTAGGATATAAGCAGGCTTATCAGGAGGGCTCTCATATGACCCCTATCGAAAGGCTCGTCGACTTTTTCGGCGGGCAAACAAAAACCGCTTTAGCACTCGACGTTTCTCAGGCCGCAGTTTCGTACTGGGTTTCCGGGATTCACCCGATGCGTGCCGAAAAGGCATTCCTGGCAGAAGAGCTGACCAACGGAAAGATAACCGCTCGTGAGCTATGTACGCGTCAGAAGGCTGCCAGATCAGCTGCCTGATATCCCGGTCCGCCAGTCCGTTGAGCAAATGATCGCCTCTGCACCGGCAGGGCGCCACGTAAAGAAATTCGAGGTGTTACATGCAGGAACTGATGAAGGCGATCTATGACGTGGTTGACGACCATGGGGCAGGGCGGATTGCAGAGGGTGCCGACTTCACCAGTCGCACGCTGGTCTCCCAAAAGGCGAACCCGCACTACGAAACCCACCGCATGAATGTGGAAGAGCTGCACCGGATTATGAAGTTCACCCAGGACTTCCGCCCATTGAAGGCGTGGGCTGAGACGTTTGGCTTTGACCTGGTGCCGAAGGACAAGCCCGAGGGTATCAACCTCAACTCCGCGCTTCTGCGCCTCCACGCCGATCTTGCTGACGTGACCCGCCTTGCGTTCGATGCCCAGGCCGATGGTCGCGTTTGTACCCGCGAGAAATCGGAACTGCTCAAAGAGGCTGAGGAGGTGATCGTCAGCCTGGAGGTGTTCAAGCAGTCGGTGAAGGCTGCATAGCAAAAATTCCCGCGCATGCGCGGAAATCAGTGCCCTTTGGCTTCGCACTATCAATTGAGCGGACCAGAAACCTAGGCACAAAAAAGCCGACGGTCGAGGTCGGCTAATTCGATAACACTTTGTGAGGCCGATTATATGCAAACCCCGCCACATATCAATAGCGCTACCAATCTCGCGCCACGTTTTCCGCAAGCTGAAAACGTGGCGCGCAATTCCTCAGTGATTCGGTTCGACTTCGACGGCGCCGCGATCCGGGTCATCACCGACAAGCTCGGCGATCCGTGGTTTGTTGCCCGCGATGTCGCTGACGCCCTCGGCTACTCCAAGCCTGAGAACGCCGTGGCTCGTCACTGCAAGGCCGCGACCACTACCCCGAAACAGGGTGGTGGTTTCATGACCATTATTCCTGAGCGCGACCTGTACCGGCTGGTGATGAAGTCCAAGCTGCCGGCTGCCGAGAAGTTCGAAGAGTGGGTGGTGGGCCAGGTCCTACCGAGTATCCGCAAGACCGGCACCTTTTCCGCCCAGGGCCCGAACAACTCCAAAATCGTCGGCGAGCTGGCCATCCTGGAATGCTTCGACCGCCTGCTGAAGCCGGCCAACTCCAGCAAGATGATGATGCTGGCCAAGATCGCCGCCAACAACGGGCTGGATGCCAAGTTCCTCCCAGGCTACGCCGTGGACGCCGCACCAGATGCCGCTGGCGGGTCTTCGATGCCGACCAAGGCAATCACCGCCCTTATCAAAGATCACGCCATCGCCAGTACTGCCCGTGCCTTCAATATTGCACTTGAGGCCCACGACTTCCTCAAGGTCCTCCAGCGCAAAAACTCCAAGCAGGAAATGGTCGACTTCTGGTCCGTGACCGAGAAGGGCATGGCCTACGGCAAAAACCTCACCAGCCCTCAATGCCCCCGCGAGACGCAGCCTCATTGGTACGTGGATCGCTTCCTTGAATTGGCCGCAAAGGTCGGGAAGGCCTGACATGCAATACACCGTCACGATTAACCAGGTGAAGGCGCTGGAGTGGAGGCTGAATTCTCAGCAAGCCCTGCTATTCGCCTTCGTCTACGGCTGCCCGAGCTGGACCAAGCCAATCAAGACTGATGACGGGATCTTCTTCGCACTGAGCAAGGCCAAGATCATCGAGGAGCTGCCGCTGCTCACCGATAAGCCGGACACCGCTTACCGCATGCTGAAGGCCCTGGAAGAGGCCGGTTTGATTGAGCTTTCCAGCACCTCGAACATCACGCTTTTCCGCCTCACAGAGAAGGCCGTCGAGTGGAACCAGAAGCTCGACGGGTCGGAAAAATATCCGACCCCGCCAAACAACAAGGGTCGGAAAAAAATCCGATCTACCTCGGATAAATCTCCGAGCAAGGTCGGAAAAAAATCCGGGCAAGGGTCGGAAAAATCTCCGACAAATCAGGATACCAATCATCAGGGTACCAATCAGGAAACCAGTCAGGACTTGCAGGACGCCACCGGCAAGCCGGCTCAGTCCCGCAGCTTGGTGCTGGTGGTTGACCGCACCGATACTCCCCGGGTCGAGATTCCCGCCGACATGCCGGGCCCCAAAGACCAGACCTGCAAAACCTTCAAGGTCTGGGCGAACTACGCGATGGCTTACCGCAAACGCTACAGCGCCTGGCCGGTGTGGAATGCCAAGGTCGGCGGCCAGCTCGGCCAACTGGTTGACCGCCTCGGCGCCGATGTCGCCCACCACGTCGCTGCCCACTTCCTGAAAACCAGCGACGCCGCTGTGCTGCGCAAGTGCCACAGCCTCAACGAACTGCTGGCCAACGCCGAGAGCTACCACACCCAATGGGTTACCGGGCAGCGCATCAACGGCACGACAGCCCGCCAGATGGAGCGGACAGAGGCGAACCACTCCGCAGCGGAGCAGGCCGCCCAGATGGTTCTGGCCAAACGCCAAGCAGGTGACCGCAATGAATACCTCTGAAATGAACGACCAGCAGGTCGCTGGGCTGGCTGCTGCCATCTGCGCGACCGCCGAGGCCATGGGTCAGGAGATGAACCCCGGCACCGCCGCGATGATGGCCGAAGACCTCTGCGCGTACCCGGTGCCCGTCGTCAAAGCCGCCCTGAAGGCCTGCCGCTTTGAGGTGAAGGGCAAGCTGGCTATGGCTGACATCTTGCAGCGCGTCCAGACCGCCGATGGACGTCCAGGTAAGGACGAGGCCTGGGCCATCGCCATTATGACCAACGATGAGTTCGAAACTGTGGTGCTGACTGATGAAATTCAGCTGGCTCTGGCTGCTGCGAAACCCATCTTGGATGGCGGCGACAAGATCGGTGCGCGCATGGCGTTCATCGATGCCTACCAGCGTTTCGTAGGGCAGGCCCGCGAGGATGCGAAGCCGGTCAACTGGCACGTATCCGTAGGCTTCGACGCCGACCGCCGTATCCAGGCTGTGACCAAGGCGATGGAGTTAAAGCGTATCCCGCGCGAACACGCCCAGAAGTACCTGGCGGACCTGAGTGTCGAGCCAGTCACCGAAGACGGTCGGGCGATTGCTGGTTTGCTCACCGGCACCGTTACGCGGCCAGCGCCGGCTCTCCGCGAAAAGCTCGAACTGGTGAAGTCGTCGATGCTGGAGATGCGTGCAGCCAGCGCCGAGAAAAAAGACGAGATGCGCATTGAGGCAGCCAATGGGTTGGCGGATCGCCGAGCGCTGCTGATCAAGCAGGCCCAGGAACTGGAAGAGAAGAGGGCGGCGCAATGACCAAGCCAGCGAAGCTTCGCCCGATGCCCGTGTACCTGGTACTACGCCGCCTGGTTGATCCAGCCACCGGAAAGGAGGTGGCTGCGTTTGTGCCGTCCTCCGACGCTGACCGATCGATCCTTCGCGAGCGCGATTTCCGAATCAACACGAAGATCCGCGCCGACCTCAAGCAACCGCGTAACCCACGGTTCAATGGATTGGTCCATGGCTTGGGTCGGGTGCTGAGTCAGAACATCGATCGCTTCTCTGGCAAGCAGTCCCACGACGCGATCAAGTCCCTGCAACTGGAGTCGGGCGTGTACTGCGACGAGGAGCTTTTCGACATTCCTGGCCTTGGCCAACTCACCCGCAAGACACCGCGCAGCCTTTCCTACGATTCGATGGGGGAGGAAACATTCCAAGATTTTTGGCGCCAGTGCTGCGCGTACTTGGTGCTACACGATTGGCCGACGCTCACGGAAGAGCGCCTGACCGAAATGGCAGAGTTTGAGGCGTTCAAGGAGGCCGCATGACTATCAAACGGAAACAGCCAAAGCCGAAGAAATGCCGCGTCGCTACGTGCAGGACCTCATTCGTCCCGGCGCGCATCGGTCAGGCGGTGTGCAGCCCGGCCTGCGCAATGATCGACGCGCCCAGGCATGAGCCGAAGGCGCGCAAGGCGCTGGCACAAATCGAGCGGAAGGACATCAAGGTCCGTAAGGAGGCCCTGAAGAGTCGCGCCGACCACATGAAGGATGCCGAGAAGGCTGTGCGGGACTGCCGGCGCACCTACGAGCTGAGTATTGGCAGTGGCTGCATGAGCTGTGGTGAGTCGCAGGAATCGATTCTTGCGGCCCAGGGTTGGAAGACTGGCGGGGCATTCGATGCGGGCCACTTCCTCGGCAAGGGAGCTCGCCCAGAGCTGCGCCTGGAGCCAACCAACATATGGCTTCAGTGCAAAGCGTGTAACTCGGGCTCCTACATGCACGCTCGCAAGGGCTACACCGTTTCCCAGGGCTTCCGCGCCGGCCTCATCGCTCGAATCGGCCTTGAGGCTGTCGAGGCGCTGGAAGCCGACCACACGCCACGCAAAGAAACCGTAGAGCAACTGAAAGCCATCACAGCCGAATACCGGGCAAAGACCAGAGAACTGAAGAGGGGGAATGCAGCGTGAACGAGCCAATCAAGATGGGGCCATGCGCGTTCTGCGGTGGCCCTCCAGTGACTATCATTACTACCGCATTCTTCCCGCGCCAGCACGTTGAGAGGGTAGCGAACTATGGCGAGGACGGCCTTAGCGTTGAGGCTCGAGTCTACTGCCATGAGTGCGGCGCCAGCGGCGAGATCGCTGAAGATGAGATATACGACGCAGAGAGTTACGACCACGTAATGCTCGATGCCATTGGGAAGTGGAATCTCCGAGACAAGCGGCATGCCGGCCTGTACGAGTCCAGCGATCATGCTGGCCGAAACCTATACCCGAGGGCTGGCGCATGACCTATCGCAACGTTGTTTCAGCAGTAGTTCGCGCCCTTGCGGCCGAGACCATCAGTTCCGCCGGCGGCTGCGACTTTGAACCCAAGGTGCAGTGCGTCAAACAGAAGGGGGAGATCGTCGGTAAGGAGGCGGCGTTTCTCCAAGACTGCTGGGTATTCGGCCGACTGCACAAGGCGCTTTCCCCTGCACACTGGCGCGCACTGGTAGCGAAGTACTCCACTCACGAAGAACGCAAGCACGGCGCCATTCTGGAGCTGCTGAATTCGATAAAGACTCCAGCGCCGAAGCGCTTTCGGGAATGCGCCGTATTGACCTGGGCTATTCCTCAGGTAGCAGGCGCCGACGGCAAACGCTTCGCCGCGGTGCTGCCAGCGGCATGGTACGACATCACCAATTGGGACAATGACGGAAAGCCAGAGTCGACTCGATATCGGTGGCGCTCGTCGATACGCAAGACGCTGGATGACCAGGTGAATGAGGCGCTGACTTCCGCTCAAGAGCTGCTCGATGCCGAGGGATTGATAGAAACTTGCGCGGCATAGTAAATAGCCATTGCATTGAGTGAGAAAGTGAGAGAGTATTTACCCATCCTGTCGATCTTGTGCGTTAGGGATTGACACTAGAAAGCCTCGTCACTGCACGGGGCTTTTTTTCGTCCGCTCGTCGAGGCAGAAGCACTTTCTGTCTAATCAGTCCCTCCCAGTTATATGCGCAACCCCGCGCTACAGACAGGAGGTGATTTATGGTGGATGACAATAACGGTCCTGCAGCGCCATATCCTGGACCAAAAGAGGATATGCCCGAGACGGGCGAGGGTCATGACTCCGGTCTTGAGCAAGCTGAGTCGGAGCCCAAGCAGGGTACTGGTGAGAAGCCGGAGGACTGGAATCCACCGCCGGGCAACCCCGGATCTGACCAAGATGCTCAGACTGATCGCGACAACGGCGGCGCGAAGTAGAATCCAGTGAGAGCAAGTTACATCCCAGAGCCCGGTCTAGTGCCGGGCTTTTTATTGCCCAAATGAACGGGTAATTCAGCAAAAGGAATTTGCAGATGTTGAAAGAATTCAGATGCGGTAACTGCAAAAGACTTCTCGCCCGAACGGGTGGGTTTACAGAGCTCCAGATCAAATGTTCCCGATGTGGGACGCTGAATCATGTGAAGGCCGCGAGCCTCGAGCAATCGCCTTTGAGCGACATGAATGCGGAATCCTCCGCTATCAATCATTCGATTCAATAGGTGAAAAAATGTCCCATAGTGGCTTTCGTATTATCCTCTTTAACAGCGCCAATAATGGCACCGCTATCCTGCCTCCGCGTAACTGTCTGGTGGCGGGGCAGTATCTCGAATCTCCAAGCAAACGATACAAGCTGATCCTAGAGGCTGATGGAAATCTACGACTCTACGATAACGGCGCTCCAATCTGGGTGGCTGATAGCAGTGTTCCCTACACGTATGTAGACAACCGTCCAAATACAGATTTGGTCACTTGCTTCTACATGCAAGGCTCTGCCTTTTTGGTCGACCGTGTAGGTAGTCGTACCTGGGCAACCAGCGGTGACTGGCTTCCAGGTTCCGCAGATCGTGCTTACCTGCAAGTTCAGGATGACGGCAACGTTGTAATTGTAGATGACGTACCCCGCTGGGCTCGGTTTGGCTTCACTCCAGCAGCTCGTCCGAATCGTGGTGTTTTCTATCCAGACCACGGTACGGGCCCTCTTCCTAGCTTCCCGGTATGGAGCTGGACGTTCTAACGCTCGCCATCGTGTGCCCGAGGGAAATAAACTTTGGCCCAAGGCATAAGCGGCGATCACGCAGCGTGCCTTTTAGGCCCCAGCACTTGCTGGGGCCTTTTCGTTTTCGGCTCCACCACACCCATCGCTAAGGCTGGGAGTGCTGCTGGGGCTGACCTATTTTAAACATGCCCCACGGAGTCGAGCGCATGGAGTTTCTACAGCGCCTGCTCGACAAGATCGACAGGTTCGAATTATTAATTGCGGGCCTGATTGGGGCTGTTGTTGCGAGCTGGTGGCACAAGGACGACTTGTCCGACTGGCGAGCCTGGATGGTGTTCTTGGTGACCGGCATGGCCTGCTCGATCTACCTGACGAGCATGGTCAGCACCTACTTGGGCGTGACCGAGCCGAAGATCGTCGCCGGTATCGGCTTCCTGCTTGGTGCATTCGGCGGCTCGCTCCTGGCGGCCATCAATCGAGCCATCAAATCCGCTGACCTCTGGGCGCTCATTCGCCAACGGTTCGGGGGAGGCAATCCACCATGAATCTTGAACTGATCAACTCCATCGCCTGCGGCCTGATCGCCGCCTGGGCGGCCTGGTGCGTACTGAGCGGGAAGGTGAGGGACGGCATCCTCGGGAAGCTGATCTACTCGACAATCTCCATCACCGGTTTCGTCGTAATGGTGCGTAGTCAGAACATCTTCTTCGGGCCGACCACTGCAGGTCTGACACTGCATGTCGCCCTGGCCCTGGCCGGCGCCCGCCACATCTTCATGGTCACCTACTGGCAGACTGTGAAAGCCTGGCTCTGCCGGCATCTGAACTGTGAGCATTGCATGGGACGTGAAAAGGTGCCCGACGGGGTCAAGCGGCGAGGCAAGTAAATCGCGACATGTTTCTCATATGTGAAGCCGAGACAGGTGCAAAATGACCTGCCTGGGATCAGTTGCCTTGCTATTCGTAACGAGCCTTCTTGATATCACCGTGCTTGTTTTGCAGGTGGATGGTGTAAGGCAGTAAGACGGTATCTATTACCGCTGATGCTCCCATGTCCAGAATGATCAATGCGGGAGCAGGGTATCCGGCAAAACCAGTGCTTTTACGTGGTTCCGCATCTAGGGTGCAGAAATCGAAGATGGCACCGCTGTAGATTCGAGGCACCGAGTCGCAGTGGGAGTGCCAGCGAGCCAGTTTGCTGCTCGCCACGGCATCATTCCGAAAGGTTGTATTGATCGTTCCACATCCCGACGCTGAAGCGGCCGCGAGCACCAGCAGAATGTATTTGAAATTCATTAATTCAAGTCCTTTAGAATAACGTTGGATTGTAGCCGAGTAGGAGGTGGCGTGGTCATTCATCTTATAGGTTGCGACACGTTTCGCGAGTCAGCAAATTGCGCCGCGACACTGGATAGCTCATGGACACCAAAACACCACTGATCCGCTTCAACGACATCACAATGACCTTGTCTGCGGATGGCCTGAAAGCTGCGCTGATCGCCAAGTACGGTGACACGGCTGCCCAGATACTGGTTGACGGTTTGATCCTTCAGAATGCCACCTATTCGACCTACTGCCCGGATGACGGCGTGACGTTCGCCTTTACTCAGCCGCTGGAAGGGCGCAACACACGAGCGACCAATCAGGCGAATACGTCCATTGGGCGGATGATGGCCGGGGCCAGCGAAAAGTGATTATCGACGGCCATCCTGTGACCCGCATGATCTGGTGTGACGCCTAGGCCGGTATCGCCGTTGTTGCCGACCAGCCGATCAAGGCCACCGATGGTGAGACGGTCGACTTCCACCCTGTATGGGGCGACATCAGGGTCATCTACTGTGGCGGCTATACCGACACCAACAAAACATTCCGCATGGGTGAGGGGCTGGTATTCAATGAGTAACGTAACCCGCCTGCGCCACGCGCTCCCGATGAGCCAGGACATCAGCGTTGCGGTAAGCGCTCTCGACAAGGCCATTGCTGATGCCGTGGGCGCTGCGAAGTCTGCCGGATTGCCCCAGGGCCTTATCGTTGGATTGCTCCACGGCCATGCCAACGCACAGACACACCAAATGGTGACCGAATGACCGTCAAGGTACTGGAGTTCAAGCGGGAAGACTGGCGCGACGCCGCCAAGACCCTGCGCAAGATCGCCGATGACCTCGATGCCGGGGAGCATCCTGAATGCACCGTGGGCGCTTTAACGCTGATCGGCGCAAAGGGTGAGGTCGCTGTGTTCGGCCTCGGCCCTAAGTGCGACGACCTGCAATGCCTCGGTGCGATGCGCCTGGGCGAGCAGAAGCTGATTGATGTGCTGGTGGAAAATTCAGAAGGGTAAATTGCTGACCGAACTCATCGCCCGCCTCAAGCCTTCCCTCTTTTCAATGTAAGGGCGAGCATGGAGGTCGAGACTATTCCTGGCATAAGAAATATGTATGTGAGTTCGGGCAGATCGCGCGTCCAGTACGCGAGGACAATGCCCCAAATCATTGCAATCACCGCTCCCGATGCCAGCAAGCGTGAGTTGCGCACATTGGGTGTCGCTGACATTGAAAGTGCATAGATCTTCCATGCCGACCATATCGCGAATGCCGAGGCGATTGCTGCCCCTATAAGTGCTAGCGTCCCAAGCGGAGTACTCTTGGCGACAAAAATGAGCGGAATAAAGAACGCCACTACGCCGACCGCGAAGAGGATGGTGATTGGTACAAGCCCGACAACCGCCGCAATTGTCAGCCCGATACGCAGCTTTATCAGGTTATCCATTTCCTACACCTTGAGCTCTATAGCGTTATCGGGCGGTCTTATAACCGCCAACGCGCCACTATTTCAAGCATCAGAGAGACGACATGACAATCAAACAATCCGACTGGGAAGCGATCGATCGTTTATCACGTCGGGTCATTGTCCATTTATTTTGAGAAGGCTTGGTTTACTTCACGTATTTTACGGTTGCACTAACAACCAATTGATCGTTGATGGTTACCTTGCAAAAGCGCTTCTCAACTGTTTTGCCGTCAGCGGCGAGTGTAGGGTCGCATTGTAAAAATACTCTCTTCCCTTTCCAGTCCTTAGCAACTCCTGCGGTGGTTGTGCTCGCAGGCTCTTGCATGAATCTGCGGTTCTGTGGTGCGAAGTAAATTTCTGGTTCTCCGCCTCCAAAGAAACCGGATTCGTAGGTGGAGCAGAGTGTGCCCTCAACTCGC
Source organism: Pseudomonas sp. FBCC-B545 (assembly GCF_059134095.1). Taxonomy (NCBI): domain Bacteria; kingdom Pseudomonadati; phylum Pseudomonadota; class Gammaproteobacteria; order Pseudomonadales; family Pseudomonadaceae; genus Pseudomonas; species Pseudomonas sp. FBCC-B545. Next base: position 3,010,810 of record NZ_CP101441.1, read on the forward strand.
TCTCCATCGATGATATTCGCGTCGATATGGCAGGCGGTCCGGCCGTTCGAGACATCCAGATCAACTGGTCCGAGGTTGGTCCACGTAGGGGCAGTAACGCACCCGGAAAGAGCTGCTGTGGCAAGAGCGATAAGGCAGATGGATTTAGTGCGGGGCATTGAATTGAGCTTCCTTACTTTTAAAGCCGCCACCAATACCTGTAACACTCCATAATTTCAACTTCAGGATGATTCATGGGCAGGCCATACCCTCCAGCGTCAATGCTTGAGCTGTCCGATCTGAGCGGCTTCGGCATCCGCCTCACTCCAGCGCCAGAGGTGTGGGAGTGGCTCCAAACCGAGATCCTTGCCGACACCGGCAGCATTCACAACGAAGACCATGCCCACCTACTGGATGCAGACGTCCGTGTGATGTGGGCTTCGTCGAGCTTCGAGAAACAGGGGCGCACAGTCCTGGGCCAGGCCGAACAGGTAGCGTTCCGCGCCGGCGGCTGGCAGAAAGCTCGGATGGAGCAACAGGTGCGTGACTGGTTCGGCGATGTACCGGCCTTCATGATCACCCTGGCGGCTGACTACTGCGCCCAATGCAGCGACCTTGAATTCTGCGCATTGATCGAACATGAGCTTTATCACCTGTCTCATGCGACCGACAAGTACGGTCAACCAGCATTCACCCAAGACGGTGCACCGAAGATCAAGCTGCAGGGCCACGACGTGGAAGAGTTCGTCGGTGTGGTCCGCCGCTACGGTGCAAGCCCTGACGTTCAAGCGTTGGTGGATGCTGCAAACAGTCCTGCTCAGGTGGGGAAATTGAACATATCGAGGGCCTGCGGAACCTGTCTGCTCAGATTGGCCTGACCCCTGACAGACCTAAGACGGAATTTACCCTATGGCAGCCCTGAACAATGAGGTGAAAGGCTTCATGGTTCAGGCCTTGGCGTGCTTCGATACTCCCTCCCAAGTTGCAGTAGCTGTCCGAGAAGAATTCGGTATCGAGGTGACCCGCCAGCAGTGCGAGGCCCAAGACCCAACCAAGCGTGCTGGGCGAGACCTGGCAAAGAGGTGGGTAACCCTGTTCCATGACACCCGCAAGCGGTTCCGCGAAGAGACGGCAGACATCCCGATTGCCAACCGTGCCTACCGCCTCCGTGCCATGAATCGTTTCGTGGAAAAGGCCGAGACGATGAAGAATATCGGCCTGGCCATGCAGATCCTCGAGCAGGCTGCAAAAGAAACCGGTGACATCTACGTTAACCGGGCCAGGAAGGAAGAAGCCGGCGACGAACCAGTGATCCCAACCCGCATTCAGGTCGACGTGGTGGATGCGAGGAAGCCGAATGCCGAGCCTTAACGTTCCCCAGGCTCAGTTCCTCACGCTGCCCCACAAATTCCGCGCGTTCGTCGCAGGGTTCGGCTCAGGCAAGACCTGGGTGGGCTGCTCGGCACTGAGCAAGCACTTCATGGAGTGGCCCGGCGTTAACGCTGGCTACTTCGCACCGACTTACCCGCAGATCCGGGACATCTTCTATCCGACCGTGGATGAGGTGGCCTACGACTGGGGGCTGAAGACCAAGATCAACCAGGCGAACCACGAAGTTCACCTCTACAGCGGCCGGCAGTATCGCGGCACCGTGATTTGCCGGTCCATGGAGAAACCGCAGACCATCGTCGGCTTCAAGATCGGTCATGCCCTTGTGGATGAGCTGGACGTGCTGACCGCGGTCAAGGCTCAGCAGGCCTGGCGCAAGATCATTGCCCGGATGCGCTACAACTTGCCCGGGCTGAAGAACGGGGTGGATGTCACGACGACGCCGGAAGGCTTCAAGTTCGTCTTCCTGCAGTTCGTGAAGCAGCTGCGCGACAAGCCTTCGCTCAAGGAGATGTATGGCCTGGTGCAGGCCAGCACCTTCGACAATGAGCTGAACTTGCCGGATGACTACATCGCCTCCCTGATGGAGTCGTATCCGCCACAGCTGATTATGGCGTACCTCAAAGGACAGTTCGTCAACCTGACGTCCGGCACGATCTACACCGCCTACGACCGCAAGCTAAACGGATGCTTCGACACCGTGCAGCCTGGCGAGCCCCTGTTCATCGGGATGGACTTCAACGTCGGCAAGATGGCCGCGATCACACACGTCAAGCGTGACCAGGGGCTGCCCAGGGCGGTGGATGAGCTCATCGACGGCTACGACACGCCCGACATGATCCGCCGCATCAAGGAGCGCTACTGGCAGCACGACGGCAACGACTTCAAGAAGACCTGCGAGATCAGGATCTACCCGGATGCCTCGGGCGATTCACGTAAGTCCGTAAACGCCAGCATTACCGACCTGGCCATGCTCAAACAGGCCGGGTTCTCGGTCATCGCTCCAGCGGCAAACCCGCCGGTGAAAGATCGAATCAACGCAATGAACGCCGTCTTCTGCAATGCGCAGGGCGAGCGCCGCTACCTGGTCAATTCGCTCACCTGTCCGACCTATGCCGATGGCCTAGAGCAGCAGGTGTGGGGCGCAAACGGGGAGCCAGACAAAACCGCAGGCATCGATCACGCGAACGACGCCGGCGGCTACTTCATCCACCGCGAGTACCCGATCATCAAACCGGTCACCGCTATCAAAATGGGATACGCCCGATGAGCAACGACGTCTCCTTCAAGCGGGCGGAATACACGGCAGTGCTGGACCGTTGGGCGACCGTTCGCGACGTCTGCGCCGGCCAGCACCGGGTTGTTGACCGACTGCCCTACATCAACGCACACGACAAGTCGCCAGAGAACGTGGATCGCAACCGGGCTTACCGTGAGCGGGCGGTGTTCAAGAACGCCACCGGGCACACCCGTAACGGGCTGCTGGGCCTGGCCTTCCATAAAGACCCGACACTCACGGTGCCGAAGAAGCTGGAATACCTTCAGGACAATGCCAACGGCTCCGGGGTGAGCATTTACCAGCACTCACAAGGCACGCTTGAAAAGGTACTGGAGGCTGGCCGACACGGCCTGTACATCGACTATCACCAGGATGACGGTATCGGCGGGCACTCGGTGATCCTGTCCTATTGCGCCGAAGACATCATCAACTGGCGCACGGGCATGGTGAACGGTCACAGCGTGCTGACGCTGGTGGTGCTGCGCGAGTCGCCGGAGATACCGGATGGTTTTGGCTACAAGACAGCTGAGCAGTACCGTGAACTGGCGCTGGAGGATGACGGCTTTGTTTGCCGCGTCTGGCGCCGATCCGGTCCGAAAGGCGGCGGGCCGCTGGCGGTCATCGAAGAGTTCAAGCCCGAAGGCGTAACCGGTCGCCTCAAGGAGATCCCGTTCACCTTCGTCGGCGCACAGAACAACGACCCAAGCATCGATGAGTCGCCTCTCTACGACATCGCTATGATCAACCTGGGCCATTACCGGAACAGCGCCGACTACGAAGACAGCGTGTTCTGGTGCGGTCAGGCCCAGCCATGGATCAGCGGGCTGGATGAGTCCTGGCGCGACTGGATGGAGGAAAACGGCATCTATGTCGGTTCCAGAGCCCCGATGATGTTGCCGGTCGGAGGCGCTTTCGGCTACGCCCAGCCTGCACCGAATACGCTGGTCAAGGAGGCCATGGCTGACAAGAACCAGATGATGATCGAACTGGGTGCGCGGATGGTGGTGGCGTCACTTGCCACCAAGACCGCTACCGAGTCACGCGGTGATCAATCGGCCTCCACATCAGTCCTGGCAGGCTGTGTTGCCAACGTCAGCGAGGCCTACACGCGAGCCATTATGTGGTGCTGCATGTACATGGGTATTGCCGACAAGAAGGTCGCCTACCAAGTTAATCAGGAATTCGTCGAGCTCACTGCTGATCCGCAGATGATCACGGCCTTGGTTGGCTTGTGGCAGAACGGCGGATTCGCCAAGGCTGACTTGCGGGCTTACCTGCGCAAGCTTGGATTGATCGCACCAGAGCGCACTGACGTGCAAATCGACGGCGAGCTGGAAGAGCAGGGCGATGGTCTGGGGCTGGATGACGAGGACAAACCAAATGGCGGCAAACCAAGCAATCCTTGATGCCACGATTCGCCACGCGGTTTTCCTCGAAAAGCTAAAGGCCGGAGAGGTGGGCAAGTTCGCTCCCTTTCTCAAGGAGATTGACCGCTCGATCCGTGATCGTCTTACCCAGTCGGACCTGACCGAGTACAACGTTGAACGTCTGGAAGCACTGCTGAAGGAAGTGGATAGCCTGTTGCTGGGCATCTTCGACCGCTACAGCGCGCAACTGAATCTCGACCTGGTGGACATCGCCAATTACGAGGCTGAGTTCGAAGCGACCAGTCTTGCCAGGTCGACACCGGTTGGAGTTTCACTGGATGTGGTCGCGCCGACGGCAGCAGCAATCCGCACCGCAGTGCTGACGAACCCGCTCAGTGTGCGCGGCACCGGTGGCGGGAAACTGTTGAAAGCCTTCATCAAGGGCTGGGCCGGCGCTGAGCGAGAGCGCGTCACCGGCACCATTCGGCAAGGCTTCTTTGAAGGGCAGACGAACTTCCAGATCATCCGCAACATTCGCGGCACCAAGGCGGCAGGGTATAAAGACGGCATCCTTGCCACGACCAATCGCAATGCCAGCACGGTGGTGCACACCGCTATTCAGCATGTGTCGTCCCAGGCGCGCATAGCGGTGGCCAAGGCCAACACGGACATCGTCGAAGAGATTCAAATGGTGGCCACGCTGGATAGCAAGACCAGCCAGCAATGCCGCTCAATGGATAAGCGCAAGTTTCCGGTGGATTCCGGCCCAAGGCCGCCGTTCCACCCGAACTGCCGGACCACCTTTATTCTGTTGACCAAGCTCAGCGCAATGTTCGCCAAGGGAGTCACTCGTGCCTCGGTGGGCGCAGAGGGCGGCAAGCAGGTAAGTGCCGACCTCGACTACTACCACTGGCTCCAACAGCAACCGGCATCCTTCCAGGACGAGGCTATCGGACCTGTACGGGCCAAGCTGTTCCGGGAGGGCGGGTTGACCGTCGAGCGCTTCACTGAGTTGCAGCTTGATCGCAACTTCGCTCCGCTGACCCTGGCGCAGATGAAGAGATTAGAGCCGCTGGCGTTTGAGAAGTCCGGTATCACCTAACTTTGCGAATTGCACGCTGCACGTTGTTCTTCAAAGGTGTTGAGCTCATCAAAGAAAAACTTAAAGAGATCATAGTTGGGATTTTTGAGCTCTTTCAATACGGCCGTTTTTTCTTCTTCGGTTTTGGCGGTCATGCGCTGCCTTATGGAGTCACCCGCCATAACCGCAGCCAATCCGAATCGAAGAGGTGCATTAACGGAAAGTTCCTGAGCGGCGGCAATCGCCTTCCCGCCGGATTGGTAGTAGTCATTGATATTGAAATTTGGATTCTCAGAAGTCGTAAGCCACTCAGCATACAGAGCCAGGAACTTGCCGGTTTTGTCCCTAAGGTCATCCTCTCGTTGATCGATTTTCCTGATGCAGCTTTCTGTGGTGGATAGGCGCAAAGCTCGCTCTGCGGAATACCATGTCAGAAACGCGACAAAAATCGCCGCCAATGCGGCAATGCAAGCTGCGAATATCGCCTCGGGAATGCGGCTTTTTGAGCTTGGCGAGGGTGGATGTCTGTTAGTCATGCGGGTTCCTTTACCGTGAATTGCTCATTAGATCGTAATCAGGCCGACTGATCTTAACGACCTAGATCTGAAAACGAACCCGCTAAGGCGGGTTTTTTATTGCCTGCGAAGTGGGCAAAACATACCCGAGGGGTGCATAAACGTGGCAGAAGAAAACGAAATCGACCTGGAAAATCCGGCAATCAAGGCCGCTATCGCGACTGCCGTTGAAGCATCTGTTTCCGGCTTGAAAACCAAGAACTCGGAACTGCTGGGCAAGCTGAAGGACACCTCCACCAAGCTGACCCAGTTCGAAACCCGGTTTGAAGGCATCGACATCGACGCCGTCAAAGGCCTGCTCAGTCGTGCCGGCCAGGACGAAGAAACCAAGCTGCTGACCGAGGGCAAGGTGGACGAGGTCTTCAACCGCCGCACTGAGCGCCTGCGCGGTGACTACGACAAGCAGTTGAAGGCCATCAGCGAGCGCGCCGAGAAGGCCGAATCCTTCGCCGCCAAGTTCCAGGGCAAAGTCCTGGGCGACTCGGTACGCGGCGCCGCACTGAAGGCCGGCGCTCTGCCAGAAGCAACCGACGACATCATCCTGCGCGCCAAAGGCGTGTTCACCCTTAACGAAGATGGCGATGCCGTCGCCGTTGATGAATCCGGCCAGGTCATCCTCGGTAAAGATGGCAAGACCCCTCTGACTCCGCTCGAATGGGCGGAATCTCTGCGTGAAAGCGCACCTCACCTGTGGCCAAGGGCTTCAGGGACATTTGCCCCGGGCGGGGGTGGCGGCAAGGCTGCATTCAAGCGCTCCGAAATGACCTCCGAGCAGAAGCGCGACTTTCAGCGCAAGCACGGCCAAACCGCATATCTCGCATTGCCCAAGTAAGGGGATTGACCCATGGCTACAACCGTTAACAGCGACCTGATCATCTACAACGATGAGGCGCAAACCGCATACCTGGAACGTGTTCAGGACAACCTGGATGTGTTCAACGCATCGTCCAACGGCGCAATGGTGCTGGACAACGAGCTGATCGAAGGTGACTTCCGCAAGCGCGCCCTCTACAAGCTGAACGGCTCTCTGGAACACCGTGACGTCAACTCTGACGGCAAGGTAACTGCCAAGAAGATCACCGCCGGCGAAGCTGTCGGCGTCAAGGCTCCCTGGAAGTACGGACCGTACCAGACCACCGAAGAGGCATTCAAACGCCGCGGTCGCCCGGTCGAGGAGTTCTCCCAGATCGTCGGCGCCGACGTCGCTGATGCGACCCTGGAAGGCTTCATCCAGTATGCGACCGCTGGTTTGCGCGCTGCCATCGGCTCCAACGCTGACATGGTGGTCTCGGCCAACATCGAAACCGACGGCAAGAAGACGCTGACCCGTGGCATGCGCAAATTCGGCGATAAGTTCGGCCGCATCGCCCTTTGGGTCATGCACTCCAGCGCCTACTTCGACATCGTCGACGAAGCCATCACCAACAAGATCTACGAGGAAGCTGGCGTCGTGATCTATGGCGGTTTGCCTGGCACCCTGGGCAAGCCGGTACTGGTGACCGACACCGCGCCGGCGGACGTGATCTTCGGATTGCTGCCAAACGCGGTAACCATCACCGAGTCGCAGGCGCCGGGCTTCCGGTCCTACGAAGTGAACGACGAAGAAAACCTGAGCATCGGCTACCGCGCTGAAGGCACCGTGAACATCGATGTGCTGGGTTACAGCTGGAAAGCCACTACTGGCGGTTCCAACCCAACCCTGGCTGCGGTCGGTTCTGCTGCCAACTGGGTCAAGCACGCAGGCAGCAACAAGGTGACCGCTGGCGTGATGATCACGCTCACTGCAACGCCTCCTGCCACCGGCGGCTAAGCCTCGAACTCAACGAGCGGTCAGCGATGGCCGCCCTGGAGAAACACATGGAATTGACTTACAGCAACCAGCTCAACGACTTCGACCCGGAGAAGCGCTACCGCAATCCGGAACACTTCGATAAGCCTGAAGCTGGTGTGACCAGCGTGCTGGTGATTGGCGATTGGCCGAGCGTGGTCGATGCGTATGAAGTGGCCGGTATCGACGTGTCGGTGAAAGAGGCTAAACGGGTGCAAATTGTTGGTGCGGGCAATCAAGCCGAACTGGAAAAGGTGATCGCGGCTTTGCGTGCTGAGCATGGATCGATCCAGATCCTTGTTGAGGGCCTGGAAGCTGGCGAAATCCATCGTCCAGAGTCCGGCGACCTGGCGTTGCGCTTGTTTGACGTGCTGGGCACCGTCCATGCTTCGGTTGATGAGTTGACCACTGAACGTGACGACCTGGCCTTGACTGTCGACGCACTTCGCGGAGAGGTTGAAGCGCTCAAGAAGTCTGCCCTCACGCCGCCGGCTGACGAGGCCGGTGAAATCGCGGCGCTGAAAGCAACGCTCGACGAAGCCAAGGTCCAGTATCGGGCAAACGCCTCCAAAGAATCCTTGGAAAAGCTCGTCGCTGAGCTGCCCAAGGCGTAATACTGCTGGCTGCCGGCGACCCGGTGGCCAATTTTCAAACCATTCCAGCGAGTTGACGCATGACACTCATCATCGAGGACGGCACCGGCAAGCCTGACGCCGAAAGCTACGCGAGCGCCGAGGACCTGGCCCTGTATGCCGCGAAATTCGGCACGGTCATCCCTGCGGGCGCTCCCGCGCAAGAGGCGTTGCTTCGCCGGGCCGCCTTGGTGATGGATGGCATGACCTGGAAGGGTCGCAAGTCGAATAGCGAGCAGGCCCTGTCCTGGCCGCGCAGGGAAGTGCTGCTGGATCACGAGATCAAGCCGAACAACTACTTGCCAGCGCGCATTCAGTACGGGCAGATGGCGCTGGCTGCCGAGATCCATCAGGACGACATAGACCCAATCGACAAGCGCAAGGGTGCAGTAACACTGGAGCGCGTCGAAGGCGCTGTAACTCGCGAGTACGCGACGATCTCCAACACCAGCGGTCGGCTGTTGCCGGCGGCGCCGGACCGACCCAGCGCTACGCAATTCGCCGACTACCTGCAAAAACGCGGGCTGTTTGCTATTCGGGCCTGATAAAGTGATCTGATCCAGTCAGGTGACCCAAAATGAGCAGCGAAGACGAAAAATTGCGCTTGAGCTTCACGGACGAGCAGTGGCTAGAAATCGAAGTCCAAGCTGCAGTTATGAAGATGGACGCGCAGGAGTACCTGAGGATGATCCTGAGGGAGGGAATCGCCGAAATGAAAGGCGAGCCAGAACCGGTGAAAACCCTTCACTGAGTATTCGTCCGCGGCCTGAGCTCAGGCTGAATAACTTGGAGCCACCATGGCCTTTTACGATGAAATGGCCGTGATGGCACTGGAGATGATCACAGAGTTCGGCCAGCCCGTGACCATCAGCAAGACGGAGCCCGGCGAGTACGACCCGGAGACGGGCGGGGAAGCGCCGGGCGCGACCGTCGAGCAAATCGCCCAAGGCATCCTGCTCGACTTCACCGGTATCGAATTCCAGAACAACAGCCTTATCAGGCAGGGCGACAAGAAGCTGAAGATTGCCGCTCAGGGTTTGGCATGGGTTCCTGGATTGCTGGACAAGGTGGTCGCCCAAGGCCGCACCTGGTCAATCGTGCCACCGTTGAAAGAGATCAACCCGGCCGGAACGCCCATCTTGTATGAACTGCAGGTGCGGTCATGAGTCGGGCGGGTGCCGGCCAGTCCGGCAGCTTCGCCCTGAGCCTGGCTGAGTTCGCCGCTCAGACAAGTGAGGCCATAGACGCCAGCTTGCGCGAGATCATCATCGAGATCGGCAGCAGCCTGATTCGCATGTCTCCCGTGGGCAACCCTGAGATATGGGCGGCGAACGTCGCGCACCGCCAGGCAAACACTCGGGCAGCCGACGATTACGACTTCAAGGTCGCGGTCCGCAACACGATCATCAACCTGAACGAATCGAACTTCACAAAGGCGGGAAACCTCAAGCGTGGAGTGAAATACGCCAAGCCTCTGACGAAGACCGAGCGCGACCAGAATTTCAATGTGAATGGGTTGGTTGCCGGCAAGGACTATGTTGGCGGCCGATTCCGGGCGAACTGGAACCTCTCCATTGGCTCGGCCGACAACAGCATCCGCATTCACCCCGATCCGACAGGCGCTGCAGCGACCGCAAGACTGGTGGCTGGCGCGATTGAGTTCAATGCAGGCGAAACCGCTTTCATCGTCAACAACTTGCCCTACGCTATCCCGCTGGAGTTCGGCCATTCGACTCAGGCCCCCGGCGGCATGGTCCGGGTCACCGTGGCTCGCTTTCAGCAGATCGTGCTGGAGGCCATCAGGAACAACCAGGTATGAGTCACGCAATCATCGCCTCGATCTACGAAGCTAAGCTCATCGCCTGGAACGCTGCCAGGTCGGAGAAGCTGAAGATCGTCTTCGAGAACACGGCCTACACGCCGGCGGCGGGCGAAACGTATCTGCGGGCGTTCACGATCCCAGGCGACACCGCGAGCAACACGCTCGGCGGCGATCACCGGCTGTACACCGGCGTGTTTCAGGTCAGCATCATCGCGCCGGCGGGGAGCGGCAAGACCAAAACCAACCCGATTGTGGCCGAGTTGACGGCCCTGTTCCCGCTATACGCCAGGGACACTAAGGCTGCGCTCACCGCGGTAACCATGTCGCCAGTTGACCCTGGGCCAGGCATCAACGGCGATTCCACCTATACCGTCTCGGTCTCGTTCTTATATCGAGCCGACACCAATTGAGCGGCATCGCGCTAGAATCGATGCACGTATATGGGTAGGTAGGGGCGATACCATGGATGAAGATACAAAGGCACGATTGCAGTGGCTGGATGAATCTGCCGACGATCACGGCTGGAACAACCGAGACGAGATTAGCGCCAGCGAAAGGTGCATCTGCACTGCCTGCGGGCAATGGTCTACGCCGAGTCAAATTACGAAGTGGTATCTGGAAAAGCATGCCTGCTGCCCTTCCTGCGGCCTTACCGGCGTAGTTGTTGGTTCCAAGTCTGGGCTGCCGCTTGAGGCTTACGAAAACTGTCGTATTCCTGAGTAACTAAAAATTCGCCCATTGGGCAACTCCAAAGACCCGCCATCGAGCGGGTTTTTTCATATCTGCAAAGAGGAAATACCCATGGGCTACAAAATCCCGAACGGCGGCACTTTCCAGCACGCCGCCACGTACGCTGCGGCTCTGCCATTTTCCGCACTCAGCAATGCGAGCGAGGCGATCGCTACCGTTGTTGGCGGCACCATTTCTGCGGGCGATATCGTCCTGCTCAGCTCTGGCTGGAGCAAGTTGGACAGCAAGGTAGTGCGCGTGAAGGCTGCCACGGCAACGGCGATCACCCTGGAAGGCATCGACACCACCGATACGCAGATTTACCCGGCGGCCGGCGGCGTTGGCTCCATGCGCAAGATTCTGACCTGGATTCAGATTCCGCAAATCACCGATGTAGCCTTCTCTGGCGGCGGCCAGAACTACCTGGATGTGGTGTTTCTCGAAAACGACCAGGGCAAGCAGATCCCGACCGACAAGGCTGCGGCCAGCATGACCCTGACCATCGCGGATGACCCGGCCCAGGCGTTCAACGGCGTGCTGATGAAGGCTGACGCCGGCAAGCAGATCGAAGCCGCGCGCCTGAATCTCCCAGGCAACGACATGTTGCTGTATGGCACTTACACGTCGTTCTCCAAGCAGCCGGCCGTGTCCCGCAGCAACCTCCTGACCCGAACCGTCAGCCTGGCCCTGCAATCCGAGCCGACTCGCTACCTGACTGCGGTGGTGTAATTCATGGCAAAGATCCGTATCGCGCAGAATGCGACGTTCACTGCGCCCGTGCTGATCCCTATCGTCGGTAGCACGCCCGAAAAGGTCGAGTTCACCTTCAAGTACCGCGATCGCGCCGAGCTTGCCGCTCTGTTCGATGAATGGAACGAAAAGCGTAAGAACGCACAGGCCGCATTGGGTGATAAGCCGTCTTGGTCGGAAATTGTGGCCGTGGATACCGCGCAGCAAACCCAGCAGATCAAAGATCTTGTGGTCGGCTGGGGCTTCGATGACGAATACAGCGACGACAACATCGTCGCATTCGTGAAGTCCTGCCAGGGGGCCGCCGAGGCTGTCGTTAAGGCTCACGAGGGTGCATACAACCAGGCCCGCCTGGGAAACTGACCGACGCCGCCCGCGCGATGTATTCGCCGAGCGTGCCTGATGCGGTTATCGGCATGTTCGGCCTTGCCCCTGGTGACTTGGTTGAAGAAGTGGAGGTGTGGCCATGCAACTGGCCGGCCTTCCTCCTATTCAACCGCATGTCCACCCAGTGGCGAGCAGGCGCCGGCGGCGCGATCGGTCTCGACTACAGTTGCATCCGCGACGTGGCCGGGTTCCTCGGCATCAAGAAAAAGAAACTCGCTGAAATCTTTCCTGACCTTCAGGTGCTGGAAGGCGAAGCCCTGCGCGTTATGGCGGAGGAAAGGGAAAACAGCCCGTAGCGACGGGCACTTATTCAAGGTGAGTCGATGAACATTGCAGAGCTCGGCGTCAAGATCGACTCGACCGATGCAGTCCAGGCGAAAACGAGCCTGGATGAGATGGCGAAGGCCGGCGGCCGGGCCGAGCAGTCCGCCGTTTCGCTGATGAACGAAATGCAGGCCCTGGAAAAGTCGCTGTCGACTAACGCCAAAACCACCCAGGACCTGGCAAAGCAGCGTGACGCGCTCGCCAAGCTGACCAAGACTAGAGCCTATGGCGAGGCCGAGGCCGCGAAGATCTCCGCGCAGCTCGACAAGCAGCAGGTGGCCCTGGCCAAGTCGGCGATGGATGAGCAGAAGGCGCTGAACAGTCTGCTGGGGGCGATTGATCCGGCGCGCGCGGCACTCGCCAAGCTCGATACCCAGGTAGAGCAACTGGGCAAGCACCTGGACGAGGGGCGGATCAGCCAGGATCAGTACAACAGCGCCCTGGGCAAGATCGACAAGGATTACGCAAAGCTCGAAAAGACTACAAACGGCTTCGACAAGCTGCGCCTCGGTACCCGCCAGGCTCAGGAAAACGTTGTTCAGCTTGGTAACGCGCTATCGTCGGGTGACTGGGGCAGCGGCGTGCGTGCCGTGGCTCAATTGGGCGCCGGTGCTGGGGCAGGTGCTGCTGGGCTTCTCGCTATCCTTGCGCCGCTAGCCCTGGCCACCGCAGCCGTGGGCGGCCTGGCCTACGCCTACCACAAAGGCAGCGAAGAACAGGACAGCTACAACAAGTCGCTGATCCTCACTGGCAACTACGCTGGCGTGAGCGCTGGTCAATTGGGCGACATGGCACGCCAGGTCAGTGCGACTGTCGGCACAACCGGGCAGGCGGCGGCAGTTCTGGCCCAGTTGGCGGACAATGGCAAGATTGCCGGCGAGAGTTTCACCAGCATCACCCAAGCCGCCGTGTCGATGCAGGAAGCCACTGGCAAAGCTGTCAGCGAGACAGTCGCCGAGTTCGTGAAGCTGGCGGACGACCCGGTTAAGGCATCCGCGGCGCTGAACGAGCAGTACCACTATTTGACGGCCTCGGTGTTCTCGCAGATCGCCGCCCTGGAAGAGCAGCGCGACCACGCCGGCGCCGTGAAGCTGGCCACCGAGTCGTACGCCGACGCGATCAACGAGCGTACGCCGAAGATCCTGGAGAACCTGAGTTTCTGGGAGAAAGGTTACAACGCCGTTGCGCGAGCTGCCGACAGCCTAAGCAATATAGGGCGCCCGGATATCGGTGGCGACATTGAGCAGGCCCGCCGAGACCTCGCGAGTGCGCAGTCCGGCGACGTTGGCCTATTCCAAAACAAGCAGGAGATGATTGATCTCTATCAAAACCGCTTGAACATGCTTGAGGACCAGAAGGCGGCGCAGGCTGAAATCGCAAAGCTGGAAGGCGATCAGGCGAAGGCCCAGCAAGCCGCTGTCACCTCGATGCAAAAGGTTGATGCGCTCACCAAGTCCTCATGGACGAATGAGCAAAAGCGGGCCGACGCACTCAAGGACTATAAAAAACAACTCGACGATATCCGCAAGGTAGCGCCGAACGATCCTCGCCTGGCCCAGGCAACTGTCGACAAAAACATTGCCAATATCAACGACAAGTTCAAGGACCCGAAAGCCGCCGGCACTCAGGTCGACCTGACCAGTTTCAACAACGCCAAGAACGACCTGGCAGCCATCACCGACACCTACAAAAACTACCAGAAGGAACTGGAAGCGGCGCAGAAGGCCGGTCTGTTGTCCGAGGAAGATTACCTGCTCCGTCGCCAGGCGCTGATCGGCAACGAGCTTGACCAGGTGACGGCGGCCTACGAGGCCGAGATATCAGCCCTGGAAGCATCCAAGGCTAAGAAGACGACCTCAGCGGCGCAAAGCATCCAGCTCGACCAAAAGATCGCCGACGCACGCGCTGGCATGGTCAAGGCGCAGAAGGATGCCGATAGTCAGCTTGAAGTGCTGGCGACTAACGAGAGCGGGCGGCTTGCCAAGCAGGAGAGGGCGATTAGCTCGTACGTGCAGGCGCTGGGGCAGCAACAGCGGGCCTTGGAGCTTGCCGGGCAGCGTGCCGTATTGGGCGTCGGCCAGGGTGACCGACAGAATGCACTGAGCGGGCAGTTGAACAGCCAGCAAGACAGGTTTGCTCAGCAGTCACTGGAGCTGGAAAACCAGCGTTCTGATCCGTCGCGGAACATGTCGGAGGAAGAGTTCAAGCGGAAGTCACAGGCACTCGCCGACGCGAACAAGGCCGCTACCGACCAGATTCGTCAGAACTACGCAGACGTGGAGAACGCCCAGGGTGACTGGACGAAGGGCGCAACGGCTGCCTGGGAAAACTACCTGGATTCGGCAAAGGATATCGCCGGCCAGACCAAGAGCCTTTTCGGCGACGCCTTCAGCTCCATGGAGGACTCTATCGTCAATTTTGCCATGACCGGTAAGGCGTCGTTTTCGGACTTCGCTAAATCGATCCTGGCTGACATGGCGCGCATTGCCACCCGCCAGGCTAGCTCGGCGTTACTGGGTAGCCTGGTGGGAGCGGCGGCCAGCTACTTTGGTGGCAGCGCTGCTGGAGGTAACGGACTGGCCGCGGGATCCGCTGGTGCGGCATCGTCGAATCTTGGCGCATCGGCTGGCGGGTACTCGGGCTCGTACTTCCCACAGGCGATGGGTGGCGCCTGGTCGGGCGGTGTGCAGATGTTCGCCGACGGCGGCGCCTTCACCAACTCGATCGTAAGCAAGCCAACAGCGTTCGGTATGGCCAACGGCAAAACCGGTGTCATGGGCGAGGCCGGGGAAGAGGCGATCATGCCGTTGACCCGAACGTCGAGCGGCAAGCTGGGCGTGATGGCTATGGGCGGTGGCGGGGCTGGCGCAACGCAAATCAACGTCGAGGTGCACATCGATGGTGATGGAAACGCATCGTCCACGGCTGACGCACCTGGCTACGACCTATTCGGCAAAGAGCTGGCGACCTTCGTAGAGCAGAAGTATCAAGAACTGCGCTCGAAGGACATGCGTCAGGGCGGAGTCATCAACAAAGCAATCAAGGGGCGATGATGGCTATCGAACGATTCACCTGGGCGACGGAGAAGGGCGCGGAGGGCGATATAGCCCAGCGCGTCCGCTCCAAGAAGTTCGGCGACGGTTACGAGCAGTCGGTCGAGGATGGGATCAACAACCGGTCGCAATCGTGGCCGGTGACTTTTACCGGCCTGAAGCCGCGCATCAAGGAAATTATGGACTTCATCAACCGACACAAAGGGGCGAAGGGCTTCCTCTGGGAGCCGCCCCTTGGTGAGCTTGGCCTCTACAAGTGCAACGGCTACAAGCCAGTGCACCGCGGGGGCCAGGTCTACGCCATCACCGCCACCTTCGAACAAACCTTTCATCCCTGAGATAACCGCCCATGGCACTGATCACGGACATCCAGAAACTGGAGCCCGGCGGCGAGATTCGCCTGTTTGAAGTCGACGGGACCGAATACGGCGCGGATTACCTGCGATTTCACGGGCACGCGATTCCGCACACGCCCGAGGAACTGCTGGCCTACGAGCATTCGGATGATGAGCTGCCCGCCAAGTCGATTATCTGGCAGGGCCAGGAGTACGCGGCCTGGCCAGTTCAGATCGAAGGGATTTCTTCCAGTAGCGACGGCACCGCCTCTCGCCCGACGTTCGCCGCCGGCAACATCAATGGGCGTGTCACAGCGCTGTGCCTGGCCTTCGAGGACCTGCTGAAGTTCAAGCTGACGGTTCGCGAGACCCTGGCCCAGTACCTGGATGCGGCCAACTTCCCCGAAGGAAACCCAACTGCCGACCCTACCCAGGAAGCTCTGGAGATCTGGTACATCGACCAGAAAACCAGCGAGGACGGCGAGGCGGTGGTCTGGGAGTTGTCCTCACCGGGCGAGATCGACAACCACGGATTGCCTGGGCGACAGATGACGACCTTCTGCCACTGGGCCATGACCAACGGTTACCGCGGTCCGGACTGCGGCTATACCGGCCCAGCCATGTTTGACGACGAGGACAACCCAACTACCGACCCCGCCAGGGACCAATGCAAGGGCTGCCTATCGTCCTGCAAGCTGCGCTTCGGTGAGAACAACGAAAACTCATTCGGTGGATTTCCTGCCGTTTCCTTGATTGCCCGGAGCTGACCATGCGCAAGCACATCGTTGCGGCGATCCAGGCGCACGCTGCCGCCGAGTACCCGAAAGAGTGCTGCGGTCTGTTGCTGGTAAACGGTCGCAAGCAAAAGTATTTCCCTTGCCGAAACATCGCCATGGAGCCGAACGAAGAGTTCAGGCTTGATCCAGAGGACTATGCTGCAGCGGAAGATCTGGGCGAGGTGATCGGCATCGTGCACTCCCACCCGGACGCCACCAGCCGGCCGTCACCTCACGACCTGGCCATGTGCGAGGCCACGGCGCTGCCCTGGCACATTTTGTCCTGGCCCGAGGGCGACCTGCGAACAATCACGCCGACCGGCAGCACGCCGCTGCTCAAACGCCCGTTCGTACACGGCGCCTGGGATTGCTGGCAGGTCTGCGCAGATTGGTATCAGCGCGAGTGGGGGCTTGAGTTTGAAGCCTTCCAGCGCGCCGATGGCTGGTGGGAGCGATCAGAAAACGCCAGTCTCTACGAAGAGCAATACGAGGCTGCTGGCTTCGTGCGCGTAGACAGTCCTCAGCGCGGTGACATGATCGTTATGCAGGTTGGCCGAACGGTTCACCCGAACCACGCCGGGATCTACCTGGGCACGGATCCTGCGCTACCAGGCGAAGAGTCGGGCACGTTCGGTCCAGGCCCATTCCTGCTGCACCACCTATACGGCAGGCCGTCCGAGATCATCGTCTACGGTGGGCCCTGGGCGGAGAGGGCTAGGTTAATATTGCGCCAATGCTAGGTGAGATAAATAGATTAGTGCCGCTGCATGATTGCTCTTTACGGCGACACTAAACCTATTTCAGAACTGGGTAGTTGGCTATGCGCACGATGCGCTCTTCGCCCCCCCAAAAATACTTCAGCTGCTTTTGGATCTGCTGAGCTTACCTTCTGCAAAGTTAGTCAGGCACTCGCGAAATACGCCGTAAATATCGTTGTAACCAAGTAACTCATTTTCGTTGAGCTTCGCAAACCCTGCATCATGATCTTGATACTCTGCGAAAATTTGCTTAAGGGCCTCAAGTTGTAGTGGTGATTTTTCAGCGGCCATTAAAGTGGCCATGCCGCGAACAATCGACAAAAATGCTGTATTGACACCTCTCTGTGCTTCCAATTGAAACTCCAGCTTTTCCTCTATGCTCATTTCCTTCTCCTTTGTCTGAGCTGAAATACCGAAATTCGGCGCGAGCACTATGGCATAAATTCCATAATTAGGCAGGGCGATAACAGTGGTATGGCGGGCAGATTATTGGCTTGCAAAGTCTCATTTTTCCATAAAGCCGTAGGCTTACATCTGTGCCTCCTTCCTTGCCAGTGCTACAGTCCCGCCAAACCAAAGAGGGAACGACATGCGGATTTTTATAGCGGCGGTAGCGGTGGCGATGCTGGGGGGGTGTACCACACCTGGAGACCTAAAAAGCGGAAGGGCGTCCATCAACGCGTCGTCGAGTAAGGCACCGAAGCAATACGCTCTCTGCGTGATGCCGAAATGGCAGGATGCTCGCTCAGGCGCCACGATGACTGAAACCGAAAAGGGTTACAGGCTTATCGTTGCAACAGACTCGACGGCTGAGGAGCTTCTTGAGGTTAATCGGTCATCGAATGGCAGCAGCGTTGCACTGTATCAGCGATTGTCCTGGGCGCCCGGCTACGGTCGATCAGCCATTGAAAATGCAGTCCGGGACTGCCTTTAACGAACAACTACATCAAGCCGCCTACGGGCGGTTTTTTTACGCCTGGAGTTTTTAATGGCCGCTTTCGCAATCGAATATCAGCCTCTCACCACGGTCCTGCTTTTTGGCCAACTACGTCAGTTTGGAAAGTCCTTCAAGTTATCGGTTAGAACGCCAGGAGAGGCAATCAAGGCGCTTTGCGTGCAAATTCCTGGTTTCGAGCGATTTTTGTCAAACGCGAAGTCGAGGGGAATTGAATTCGCTGTTTTCAGGGGAAGAAAGAACATCGGCGCCGGGGAGCTCGGCTACAGAGGCGAGGGTGATATCCGAATCGCCCCAGTCATTACAGGAAGCAAGCGAGGCGGGATCCTTCAAACGATTGTTGGCGTGGTGCTGCTAGCCATCTCCTACGTATTCCCGGTCACCGCGCCTTATCTCGCGCCGGCGGGCATCGGCCTTGTCGCCGGCGGTGTAATTCAAATGCTCAGCCCCCAGGCCAGCGGGCTCAAGACCAGCGCCGCGCCCGAGAACACGCCAGGCTACGCCTTCGGCAGTGCGAAGAACACCACCGCATCCGGCAACCCGGTACCGCTTTGCTACGGAAAGCGCCGGGTGGGCGGGGCAATCATCAGCGCCGCTATCTACGCCGAAGACCAGATGTAGCCAATATTTGCAGCACCGCAGCCGCCCACGAGGCGGTTTTTTATTGCTTGGAGAAAAAGATGGGCGACGACAGCAAGATCGACATCCACGGCGCCAAGGGCGGCGAGGAGAAACCAAAAACGCCGACAGAAGCCCCGGATAGTCTGCGCTCGGTCGCCATCGCCAAAATGCTGATCGCCGTGGGCGAGGGTGAGTTCGAAGGGACGCCAACGGCCCGTGACATCTACCTCGACAACACTCCGCTGCAAGACCCCCAGGGGAACATGAACTTCCCGAACGTGAAGTGGGAGTGGCGCACCGGGGCCGTGGACCAGACCTATATCCAGGGAATCCCGTCGGTCGAGAACGAGACCACCATCAGCACCGAGCTGCGCAGCGGTACACCCTGGATTAGGGCGATCAATAACACCCAGCTTTCCGCCGTGCGCGTACGCTTTGCCTGGCCAGCGCTCCAGTCCGTAGACGCCGGGGGCAACATCAATGGGTACAGGATCGAATACAAGGTTGAGCTGGCCACTGATGGGGGCGCATACCAGCAGGTGCTGAGCGAGGCTGTCGATGGCAAGACCACCAGTGTGTACGAGCGCACGCGCCGTATCGACTTACCCAAAGCCACGACCGGCTGGCTGATGCGTATCACCCGCATCACGCTCAACCAGAACAACAACAAAATCTCGGACACCATGCAGATCGCCGGATTTACCGAGGTGATCGACGCGAAGATCCGCTACCCGAATACCGCACTGCTCTACATTGAGTTCTCAGCCGAACAGTTCCGCAGCATCCCGGCCGTGACGGTCGAGACCAAGCTGAAGAAGATGCAGGTGCCGAGCAACTACGACCCTGTGTCGCGTTCGTACAGTGGCGTTTGGGACGGTACCTTCAAGCAGGCATGGACCGACAACCCTGTCTGGATGACCTACGACATCACCACCGCTGACCGATTCGGCCTTGGTCGGCGCATCAAGCCATGGATGGTGGACAAGTGGGAGCTGTACCGGATCTCGCAATACTGCGACCAGTTGGTGCCGGACGGAAAGGGTGGCCAGGAGCCGCGCTTCATCTGCAGCTTGAATCTGCAAAGCAAAGCCGACGCCTGGTCACTGCTGCGTGACATCTCGGCGATCTACCGAGGCATGACCTACTGGGCCCAGGGCCAGGTCTTCACCCTGTCGGATATGCCGCGTGCCACTGACTTCGACTTCGCCTATACCCGGGCCAACGTCTTCGACGGCAAGTTCACCTACTCGAGCGCGTCTGAGCGCACCCGCTACACCCGTGCACTGGTCAGCTACGACAACCCGCTGAACAACTACGACACGGACGTCACCGCAGTGACAGACCAGAAGCTGCAGCGGCGCTACGGTGACAACCCGCTGGAGATCAGCGCTATCGGCTGCACCCGTGAGTCCGAGGCCCAGCGCCGCGGTAAGTGGGCGTTGCTGACTAACTCCAAGGACCGGGCCGTAACGTTCAAGGTCGGCTTGGACGGCCGTATTCCGCTGCCTGGTTACGTGATCCCAATTGCTGACGAACTGCTGGCTGGCCGGCCCGTGGGCGGGCGTATCTCTGCGGTAAACGGCAAGGTCATCAAGCTGGATCGCGACACCCGGGCCAAGCCCGGCGACCGGCTGATCCTCAACCTGCCAGACGGCAAGTGTGAGGGGCGCACCGTGCAACTGGTCAGTGGCCGGCAGGTTACGGTTACCGTGGCTTACTCCGTGACGCCTGAGCCGGAACTGGTCTGGGCATTGGATGCTGACGACTTGGCCATCCCACAATACCGAGTGGTCAGCGTGGCCCGGCCAGAGCCTGGCGTGTTCGAAATCTCGGCTGTTCAGTACGACCCGAGCAAGTTTGCGCACATTGATACGGGAGCTCGTCTGGAAGAGCGCCCGATCAGCGTTATCCCGATCACCGTGGTACCGCCGCCGGCCAGCGTCACCCTGACGTCGAGTTACGCGGTGAACCAGGGTATTGCCATCAGCACCATGAATATCTCGTGGCCCGTTGTTGCTGGCGCCGTCGCCTACGACGTGGAGTGGCGCAAGGACAGCGGCAACTGGATCAAGGTGCAGCGCACAGGCTCAACGAGCGTGGACGTCACCGGCATCTACTCAGGTGCTTACCTGGCCCGGGTACGTGCGGTGAGTGCGTTCGAAATCTCGTCGATATGGAAGAACTCCAGCCTGACCAACCTGGAAGGCAAGACCGGCCTGCCGCCGGCGGTGTCGTTCCTGACCACTACCAGCCTGATCTACGGCATCGGGATTCAATGGGGATTCCCACCAGGTGCCGAGGACACGCAGCGGACGGAACTCTGGTACAGCGAATCGGCAGACCTGACGACCGCGATAAAGCTGAGCGACTTCAGCTACCCGCAGGCCTCGCACGAAATGCACAGCCTGTTGGCAGGGGCGAGTCTGTTCTTCTGGGCGCGCCTGGTCGACCGGACTGGCAACGTAGGCCCGTTCTTCCCTGTACCCGGCGCCGTCAACGGTCAGGCCAGCAGCAAGCAGAGCGATTATGAGGCGTACTACGCCGAGAAGATCGGCAAGGGCGCCCTGTACCAGAGTCTGCGGGAAGAGATCGAGCTGATCACCGGCGACGGCCCAGGCTCAGTAAATGAACGCCTCGAGGAAGCCAAGCAGGAACTGGAAGATCTGATCAAGCAGGTAAGCGATGCGCTCGCCTACGATCCTGCGAAGCCTTATCTGAAGGGTGACATAGTCCGGCTTGATCAACGTCTCTACCAAGCAAAAGGCCCGGTGCCCGTGGGAGAGGCGCCGCCCGACACGGACTATTGGACAGACATCGGCACCATCCTGGAAACAGCGAACGCGCTGGCATCCCAGGTGCAGATCATCGAGACAAAGATCGAGGAACTCGACGGCCAAATCGTGGCTACTGCTACCTCGGTAGAGGCGTTGCGCTCCGCTGCTCGCGGTGGTGACGGCGCCGGCGATCTGGCTGACGCGATTAAAGGATGGACGTCCACAGCAGATCTTGCTGTCGAGCGAAAAACCCGAGCCAGCGAAAACGATGCAATGGCCCAGCAGCTGCTCACCCTGGGCGCGCAGGTCGGCGACAACAAGTCATCGCTGACTGTTCTGGAGCAGGTGGTTGCATCGAACCGCGAGACGTCCGCAGCGCAGATCACCAAACTGAACAGCGATCTGTCGGCGGTCGATCAAAAGGCAAACGGCACTGCTCAAGCGCTCACCAGCCTTGATACAAAAGTCACCAACCTGGACGGGAAGATCATCTCTCAGGCGTCCAGCAATGAAGCGCTGCGGGCTTCCGTTCGTGGGGACGATGGTTCTGGCGACTTGGCGGGCGCTCTCAAGGCATGGGAGTCCACCGCAGCCATCAGCACCGAGAAGAAGGTGCGCGCATCTGAAATCGAGGCCCAGGCCAAGGTTTCCGAAACGCTGCAGTCGAGCATCGGAGAAACGAGTGCATCCGTAAGATCGGTGAGCGAGACAGTGGTTGGTCTCGACAATAAGGTTTCTGCCCAGGTCACGCTACAGGCGCAAACCATCGTCGGCGGCAAGCGAGTTACTACCGGTCTCGCCTTCGGCTCAAACGGGTCGCAGTCGGAGTTCCTTATCATGGCTCAACGGATGGCGGTCGTGAACGAGATCGACGGCAAGGTTGATCCGATGTTTGTCATTGAAAACGGCCAAGCCATATTTAATACAGCGATTATCAGCAAGGCATTTATTGAGCAGATAGTTCTCGGTATGAGTCTGCGCTCAGCTGCTGTAGACGCTTATGGAAACCCGCTGATTGAGCTGAATATGGCAACAGGCTCGTTCGCTCTGCGCGGTGTCAAGGATGGCAATACGTCGGTGCTTAATAGCAGCGGTATAAAATTCACTTATGCCAATGGTGTCGATGGCATTGACTTGAGTCTTTAAAATGGTCGGACTAGTAATTAGGGATAAAAATACCGGCGCCGTCAGAATTGATATGACAACTTTCATAAGCCAGACGACTGGCTCAGTAGAGACGAACGGGCAGGACGGGCAGATCCAAATTCCAGCACCGCCAGCGGGTCGGACATTGTTCTTTACAGTGTCGCCGCTTGTGGATTTGCAAATGGATAAAGGGAAGCGGCCAGGCGTTGTTTTAAGCGGTACAGCCCTATCCTGGGTGTATTCGTACAATACAGCGGGGTGGGGTTTCTTCTCTGCGAACTGTCGCATTTCCTATGGGTATTACTGATGTCCAAAGCGAAACTTGTCGTAAAGAAGGCAGATGGAACGCTGCTCTATGATACGGGCAATATTAGTTACGGCTTAGTGAAGAGCGGATACTTATCTTACAATTCAAACTGGAGGAGGTGGCGGCTCAGGTTTATTAACGTGGATCCAAACTTAGCGAGCAGCTGGGGCGAGTCCGGCATTTCGGGAGATAACCAGTACGGATTTACAATCGATAATCCTCAGTCTCCTATAGTTTTTCTTGTCGGAAGAGGCACTGCCACTGGTGTTACCGTCTCCGGGAATACAACAACCTATCTGTATGCTGGAGCGACTACGGCAACCAAATACTACTGCTTTGACCTGATGCGGAATGATGGGCTGCCTAGCCCTTGGCTAAAAACGAGATCCGGAGACTCGGGGCAAATTACGTTCAACTCAAATCAAAACCCCATGAACGTTGTTGCTTCAATACGCGCACCCGATCCGGGGCCGCTGGATCGTTTCGGAAGACCAGCATTCACTTACATGGGAGGGAGAAACGAAAGGATTGCATTTCTATCACAAGCTGGTTCTGCGATAGCTCATAGTTTGGTTAATATTAATCTAGATGCGGGAACCGAATATGCCGCGTTCCTCCCTTGGAGCAGGTCTTGTGGGATTATTGATGCTAGTCCGTTTTCGGATGGTGGGGCGCCGATGGTTTATGGCATGACTGAGGGCGCCTTTGGAAGAATCGGGGGTATTAGTTTCTTCTTTGCCCCGCCAGGTAGGACTACCGAAGATTATTGGCCGACAACTAATACCGGTGTGGGCTATTCCTACATAAACCTGCCAACAAGTAGGTTTCCATCTGCCCTGGTTATCAAAACTGCGGGACTTCCATTTCCTTTTAACTGAATTCAGTAGATGCCCTGCATTTACTGATTTGGAGAGTAACTATGGCTTCTTGGTTTTCAGAAGGGTCCGTAACCGTTACAAACGGCAATGCCGTCGTAAATGGCGTCGGCACAAAGTTTTCAAACTGTCGGGCCGGTGACATGTTCGTTGGCCCAGATAACGGCATATATCAGGTGATCAATCCATCGAGCGATACCTCTGTCTCTATCTGCCCAGCGTATCGGGGCCCCACTTCAGCGGGCGCCGCATACGGAATTGTCCCTGTTAACGGTTACCCAAAGGCTTTGGCCGATGCAGTGAACCTGATGGTTCAGCAATGGGGCGCCACGCTAGCGGGGCTTGGCACTGTCTCGACTGAGAATGTCGTTCCGATTGCGAAAGGAGGAACGGGGGCAACCACGCAAGCCGCTGCCCGGGTGAATTTAGGTCTTGGATCCGTGGCAACTGCGGCTTTCGGGACTCAGAATGGGCAGGCCCTCACCGCTCCGATGCTTGGCCTTGGCGCGCGAGCGACCATTGGCAATAGCTCCATCTATACATCTATGAACGTTTGGGAAACCGGATTCGGCGTAATTGCAGATGGCACGCAATTTAGGCCTGTGACTTACGGCACGCTACTCAACCTGGCTTTTCCGGGGGAAGGAAACCTCGGGTCGCAGCTTTGGATGGGGACCTCACCAGGAAAAACCCTTGGATTCCGCAGTGGCGACTACGGTACAGAAAGCTTCAATTTCGTTTATCACACGGGCAATACCACTCGGGGCTCAGGCGGTGTGCTTTCTGCTGCCTCGCCAATCATGCGGATTGCCTGTGTGGCCACCAGCGAGCGCCGCGACCTTCAGGAAGAAACCTTCGCGCCTGCTGGTAAATGGGGAGTGGTGAACAGCGAGGCCCGCGGTGTCACCGTGGAGCGCGTTAGCGTGGGCGAATACAAGATTGCAGGAAGCCTTGGCTTGGCCTTTGAAGGGTGGCGAACCCAGGATCCATGCTCTCCTGATGGCGGTCGTACGCTGGGCGTTACCGAAAGCGAGCAGTCCGAAGATGGCACTGTGATCATCCGCCTTTTCAAGAAGCGCTGGACGCTATCCGACGATGGCGAAATGTTCCCTGGTAGAGGCGCGCCGATGGATGTGCCGCTGAACAGCTGGATCGATGTGCGGCTTGAAATGCCCAAGGTCGATACGCTGCCGCCCATGGATTCCCGCCAGTAGCTACACCCTGAACATTTCCGACACATTCGGAGACATGACTATTAAGTCGGCATCGTTCGAGCTTCACACTATTGAGATTTGAGTGAAAGCATCAGGTGTGTAAGGCTGGCTGGTGACGCGTTTTGATCCTGCGCAGAATTGCCGACCCAGCCTTTACCCCGTACATTTCCACGGTTTTGTAGGTGATATAGCAGAATATGAGTAAGGCTAGCGTGGTCAGCGGCAAGGCCACGCTAGGCCGTACCGTAATCATTGATACCGCCGAATAAATGTATCCCCATAGCCAGTTATGAAACAAATAGACTGAGTAGGTTAGTTCGGAAAGAAGTCCAACCACTTTATTTTCTAGCAGGAATTCTCGGCAGAAAAAGCATAAGAGAAAAATACCTACCGCCAGCGTTGCGTAGTTACTTTCCTTCCAGTTTGGCTGAAATTTTACCGTTAAAGCCAAGAACATAAATAGCATTAATATGATGGCTATGACGCTAACCGATCTATTTGCTAACGAATTCTGAGCGAGATAGATGCACGATCCGCATAGCAGAAACATCGCGTACATATTGAAATATCCGTTGCTCCATCCCATGCCGTTAGGGAACGCCGGGGCCGAAAAAAGCCCCCCGGCGATTGCAAGATACAGCACCGGTAAAGCCCACTGATTCTTCATGAGTCCCGATGCCTTGATCAGGAACATAAGCAGGTAAAAAGCTACCTCGATGCGCAATGTCCACTCCACCCCGACCAGGCCATATGGAGTGTTGAAGAAATCACCGATCAATAACATTCGCTGAATTATCGTTATTGCATCCGGAACTGCCGCGCCGCTTGCCGCGTGGAATGAAAGCTCCATAGCAACTGCAAAGATGTATAGCGGGTAGATGCGGAATATTCGCTTTAACAGGAAGTCGCCAGGTGCTTCACTTTGTAGCACGTGGGTGATGATGTAGCCAGAAGTCAAAAAGAATACGACGACTCCGGCAGCGCCGCCTTCGCAGAGTGGGAGAATAGCTTGTGCAAAAAGCCTGATGCTAACGTGTTGGTCCGGAGCTACTGCTAGCTGTGTAAGAAGGTCGATGAACTTATGGCCTATAAGAACGCTGACAAAAGCAAAAACCCGCATGTAATCCAAGAAGACAATGCGCTTCCTAATTGCGTCTGACATTTGTGAATCCTTTAATTTATTTTTTTTTTTGGCTGGGCGAGTTTTCGTTTCGCTTGCGTGCTGGTCGTTGCTTATGGCTGCGATTCTACAAGCGAACGCTGCCCTGTGTCATTGAAGGTGCTGAAAAAGCAATTTATTCGCCCGGCTAATGAGTCGGGCTTTTTTTCGCCTGGAGAAAAACATGTCGATCACTGAGCAGCAGTTGCTGCAGATCCTCCCGAACGCCGGCCGCAATGCCGGCGTTTTTGCGTCTGCGCTGGATCTGGCTATGGACAAATACCAGATCAATACCCGTCTACGAATGGCCGCGTTCATTGCCCAGGTCGGTCATGAGTCGGGCCAACTCCGCTACGTTCGGGAACTGGGCGGCGATCGGTACCTGAGTAAATACGACACTGGCACCCTGGCCAAGCGCCTGGGCAATACACCAGATGCTGACGGTGACGGCCAGAAGTACCGAGGTCGAGGGCTGATCCAGATCACTGGGCACGATAACTACCTGGCGTGCAGTAAGGCCCTGTTCGGTGATGACCGCCTGCTGCGCACCCCTGAGCTGCTCGAGCAGGCAGAGTGGGCGGCCAAGTCTGCCGCGTGGTTCTGGAACTCCCGCGACCTGAACAAGCTCGCTGACTCTGGGTCGCTCGAGATGATAACTCGGTGCATTAACGGTGGGCTCAATGGCCTGGCCGAGCGTGTTTCCTTCTATAACAAAGCGCTGGAGGTTCTGGCATGACGCCGGCACAGAAGCTTGTCGGCCTGGTGGTGCTGATCCTGCTGTTGATGTCCGGTGCCGCCGGCGTTACCTGGCAGGTTCAAGACTGGCGCATGGGCAAGAAGCTCGCCGAGCAGGCCGGCCTGCACAAGGACGACCTGGCCAGGATCATCATGGCCGCCGCCGCCCAGGTCAGCACCGAGCAGGAAAAACGCTTGGCTGCCGAACATCGCGCCACCAACGCCGACCAACAACACTCCAAGGAGTTATCCGATGCCCAGCGCAACCAAGCTCACCTGCGTGATCGCCTTGCTACTGCCGATGTCCGGCTGTCAGTCCTCATTGCCGAGGATTCAGCCAGTAGCTGCAACGTGCCTACCGCCACCGGCGCCGTCGGCGTGGTTCATGCAGCCCGTCGAGCCCAACTTGACCCAGCGCATGCTCAACGAATTATCGCCATCACCGATGCCGGCGACCAAGGATTGATCGCGTTGCGGGCGTGCCAGGCGTATGTCAGGGCCATTGCGCCCTGACCTACATTCCCGGTCGCAAAAATTAACATGACCCAATAAACACCCACTTTGCAAAGGATTGCAAAAATGACAAACCCTATCGTTCCATGGATGGGCGGCAAGCGTCGCTTGGCTGATCGCCTTATTCCTCTGTTCCCACCGCACGAGTGCTACGTTGAAGTGTTTGCTGGTGGTGCTGCGCTTTACTTCATGCGCCCTCAGGCCGCCCCGGTCGAAGTTCTCAACGATATTAATGGCGACCTGGTGACGTTGTACCGGGTCGTGCAGAACCACCTGGAGGAGTTCGTGCGCCAGTTCAAATGGGCGCTGAGCTCACGCCAAGTGTTTGAGTGGCAGAAGATGACCCGACCGGAAACCCTCACCGATATCCAGCGAGCTGCCCGTTTTTTCTACCTGCAGCACCATGCCTTCGCCGGGAAGGTCAGCGGCCAGACCTTCGGCACTGCCACTACGGGCCCGGCTATTAATCTGTTGCGGATTGAAGAGAACCTTTCCGCAGCCTGGCAGCGCCTTTCCGGAACCTATGTCGAAAACTTAGGATGGCTCGAATGCGCCGAGCGCTACGACCGGCCCCACACTTTCCACTACATGGACCCACCGTACTGGCAGACCGCAGGCTACGGGGTGGACTTTCCGTTCGAAAACTATGAGCGGATGGCCGACTTCATGCGCCGCTGCAAAGGCAAGGTCATGGTGAGTATCAACGACCATCCTGATATTCGGCGGGTGTTTGAAGGGTTCCACTTTGAAACGCTGGACATCCGCTACAGCACTACCAATCAGCGCCAGGGGAAAGCCGAGGTCAGCGGCGAGCTTGTGATCATGAATTGGAAACCTGCTGACCTCGGTGGGCTGTTTTAGGGTGCAGGCTGTATCAGGTTGGGCCCCTTGTTCCGCACATTGCCCACGGCCGTATCGACCTTGAACCACTCGAACATCTCGGACGGTTCACCCTGGTGAAGCACCATCTGCTCGGCACGCTCCTTGGGCGTGGCGGGATCCAACCATTCCCGGGCCAGGTCTGGCGTCAGCACCACGGGTCGGCGGTCGTGAATGTCCACCATGCCGCCCGCGCTGTCGGCGGTGATGATCACGAAGCCGTCATGCTCGCCTGGGCCTTCATCGGTATCCGGGAACTGGCCGATGGCAGCACAGAATATCGGTGCACCATCCCGCCGGCGGATGAGGTAGGGCTGCTTCTTAGGGCCACCTTCATCCACCCACTCAAACCAGTTGTCGATGGGCGTAATTGCACGATGCGGCCAGATCGCCCGGAAGAAGGGGCCGTGGGCGACTTTCTCCACGCGGGCATTGATGGGTGCTGCCCGGTCCTTCGCCCAGTGCGGCCGCCAACCCCAGCGCACCAAGTCAGCATATAGCAGGTCGCCCTGCAGGTGTAGCAGCGCAACCGCGGTCGTGGGTGCCACGTTGTACCGCTCAATTGGCTGATCACCCAAGGAGTTCGCCAGAGCGTTTGGCATGCTCAGCGCTGCAACGAAGTCATGGATGCCGCTGTACTGTGATAGTCGTCCGCACATAAGCATCTCCGCTCGTCGGCGCCAATGAACAGCCGGTCCCCGGCCAATCTCTACACTGTAGACACTGGTCCGAGGTATTCGTCATGGCGATCAACATTGAACAAGTCACCGCAATGGAGGCGTGGTTTGCGCTACGCAATGATCCCGCATTCATATCGGTCACTCCTGAGGAGCGCTACGAAACGCGGCTGGCCCTGGCGGACGACTTGAAGCAGCAGGGCCTAATTGATGATAACGAGTGGCGGGAGCTTACCGAGGAAGCCGTAGCAGCCTACGGGGATGAGCTTGGGTGAAGCTCATGCAGTGCTTTTAGCTCTGCCAGTAGCCGCTGATTTTCCCTGAACAGATAGTCCCTCTGCTCGGTAACAATCTTCACGCTTTGCACCGAGCCAAACGACTGCTGCTGTTCCAGCAGACTTATCTTATCCAGCGCATCGGCAAGCTTTCCTTCGGCGTCGGCCTTGCCTGTCATGAGCAGGTCATTCATCTGGACCAGGCCAGTGATGTTCGCCCGTGCTCGACTCAGCATGCGCTCTGTCTCCGCCAGTTCATCTACGAGGATTGAGCACTGATGCTGGTACATATCCAACGGAGTGGGGCAGCCGAGCCAATCATCGGTGTCCATGTCAACGTTCATAGCGTGAATCTCGGATACTGTATGTGCGTACAGTAATCTGGATTTAGTCAGGCGGAAGGTTTGAAGCGACGAACTGCAGGGTTACCCGACGATTAGTCGGGCGACATGAGGACTGCTAGAGTCAGTTTGATGAACTCTTCGTTCTCGTCGATGGTGTGCAAGGCGCCACGGATGTTCTCAGCCACATCGGCGGAGCCACGCTGCTCCACCCAGTTCGATAACTCCATGATGGAAGCCTCGAGGGCCAGCTGGTTTTCGTAGAGCTTTGAAAGCAGGGAAGGGATCAGATCTGAGTTCGGCATTGGTGCTCCTCCAGAGATTGAACAGCGTAGCATTTGGCACTGGGAGGCCCGCTCCAAAATTATAAATGTCCGGCTCAGAAAAAAGCGGTCTTTCGCCATTAGCTCCTTCGGGCCCGTAATGGCCGTTCGCGCTCCGTGCGAGATTCTGATTTAGCACGCGCCTGCTTTTGTTTGAGTGCGCTCTCAACGTTTCCTCTAATACGCTGGCGCTCTTATGTGCTACCAAGAGACGCTCCCGTATATAAGTGAGAGCGGCCCGCTCTATTTAATATTAAGTAACAATAAAACCATATTTGTTATTGGTCGTGGAGCCGCCTGCCACGGCCGATACTTACAATATCTGCAAAAACCTTATTGGTGTTGAGGCAGAACATTGAGTTTATTGAAGGATTTTTAATAAGTTCTTCGATCCTCTTTGTCCCTCAAGTCAAAGTGACTAATTGCAAGCGTCTGAAGTTTGTGGCCTATAAAATTACAATAGGCTGACACAGGGGGCTGAAAAAAAGAAGCAGCTTAGTGTTGTTGTTTTGTAAGGCGTCCAAGTCTGTCCTTCCATGAAATTATAAATAGTAATTTCGCATTCTTTAAGTGTTATTTTTTAAAAGCGGACGACGCTATTTCTTAGTAAGAATATCACGAGGATGTTGAAATGAATGATGTGAAGGTTTTAGTTTTACGTACCTGCTCCAATAACATGGGCGATCACTGCGGCCTTATCTGGCCCGTTTCGGGTGTCGTGGAATGCAAATTTTGGGAGCCTACGAGAAGGCTCGAGAATGGGCTGTCTGGCTTACTCTGGGGAAAGGGGGCGAGCGCCCAATTAAATATGCAAGCCGATGCTAGGTGGGTGGTCTGTGAAGTTGCGATTGACGATATTATTCGTCTTGATATAGAGGGGTGCGTTAAATTTCACCGTGCTGAAGTGGTTCATGTCGGAACACGAAATAGTGCTTTAGGGTACATTTCGAGTAACGTTTCAAACTATGCGTCATATTCAGCAGATCTGGTTGAGTCATTTGCTTTTCCTGAAGCGCGACCGGAAATGAACGAGGACTCTCTCAGGCCGCCTGCGGCTTCAGTTCAAACTCTGCAAACGCTAGAGACAGCTGTTTATGGCAGTACGCTCACCGGCGCGAATCAGAGTCAGCTCATCGCCGGTTATGGCAGTACTGAAACCGCTGGAGATCGCAGCACCCTGATTGCGGGATATGGGAGTACCGGAACTTCAGGTTCCGACAGTTCCATCATAGCCGGCTACGGCAGCACCCAAACCGCTGGAGAAGAAAGCTCGCTGACGGCGGGATATGGCAGCACGCAGACAGCTCAAGAAGGCAGCGATCTCACCGCCGGCTATGGCAGTACCGGCACCTCTGGTTCCAACAGTTCCATCATAGCTGGCTACGGCAGTACTCAAACTGCCGGGGGAGATAGCTCACTAACAGCGGGTTATGGCAGCACGCAAACGGCACAGGAAGGCAGCGATCTCACCGCCGGTTACGGCAGTACGGGCACCTCTGGTTCCGACAGTTCCATCATTGCCGGCTACGGCAGTACGCAAACTGCCGGGGGAGATAGCTCACTAACAGCGGGTTATGGCAGCACGCAAACGGCACAGGAAGGCAGCGATCTCACCGCCGGTTACGGCAGTACGGGCACCTCTGGTTCCGACAGTTCACTGATCGCCGGCTATGGCAGTACACAAACCGCTGGAGAAGAAAGCTCGCTGACGGCGGGTTATGGCAGTACACAGACAGCTCAGGAGGGCAGCGATCTCACCGCGGGCTACGGCAGTACGCAAACGGCGCAGGAAGGGAGTTCGCTTACTGCTGGCTACGGCAGTACCGGGACCGCTGGCCCGTACAGTTCTCTTATTGCAGGCTATGGGAGTACTCAAACCGCGGGTCATGAAAGCAAACTGACAGCAGGTTATGGCAGTACACAGACCGCTCAGGAAGGCAGCTCACTCACTGCGGGTTACGGCAGCACCTCAACAGCCGGCTATGACAGTACTCTCATTGCCGGATATGGCAGCACCCAAACCGCTGGTTACCGGAGTGTTCTGACAGCCGGGTATGGTAGTACCCAGACTGCTCAGGAAAGCAGTTCACTCACGGCTGGCTATGGCAGTACTTCAACAGCAGGTTTCAAGAGTTCTCTAATCGCAGGTTACGGTAGTACCCAGACGACGGGTTATGAAAGCACCCTGACTGCCGGTTATGGCAGTACTCAAACCGCCCAGGACAACAGCACCCTGACTGCGGGCTATGGCAGCACTTCAACAGCCGGCTACGAAAGCTCACTTATTGCTGGCTACGGAAGTACTCAAACGGCGGGCTACAAAAGCACACTGACTGCAGGCTACGGCAGCACTCAAACTGCCCAGGAAGAAAGCTCGCTCACCACTGGTTATGGTAGTACCTCAACCGCTGGCTATAGCAGTACTTTGATTGCAGGGTACGGAAGTACTCAAACGGCTGGCTACAACAGCAGTTTGACGACTGGTTACGGCAGTACGTCTACCGCCGGCTATGACAGCTCACTGGTCGCAGGTTATGGAAGTACCCTGATCGCGGGCTATGAGAGCACATTGACGGCAGGCTATGGCAGTACGCTGACCGCCCAAGACAGCAGTACGCTCACCGCTGGCTACGGCAGTACTGAAACAGCTGGATTTTCCAGCTCATTGATCGCAGGTTATGGCAGCACCCAGACCGCGGGCTACGAGAGCACGTTGACGGCGGGTTATGGTAGTACGCAGACGGCAGAGCGCGATAGCACGCTCACCGCCGGTTACGGGAGCACCGGAACGGCAGGCCAAGACAGCTCACTGATTGCGGGTTATGGCAGCACTTTGACTAGTGGCATTCGCAGCTTCTTGACCGCGGGTTACGGGAGCACTTTGATTAGCGGGCTTCGTAGCGTACTGACGGCGGGATATGGCAGTAGCTTGACGTCCGGAATGCACAGCAGCCTGACTGCCGGATACGGTAGCAACCAGATTGCGAGTCATCGGAGCTCACTGATTGCGGGCCATGAAAGCACCCAAATTGCTGGGCACAAAAGCATGTTGATCGCTGGCAAGGGTAGCTCGCAAACTGCGGGCTACCGCAGCACGCTGATAGCCGGCGCCGGTAGCATCCAGATGGCCGGTGAGCGAAGCAAGCTTATTGCTGGTAAAGACAGCACGCAGACTGCTGGCGACCGAAGCAAACTATTGGCTGGCAGCAACAGCTATCTCACCGCTGGAGATCGCAGCAAACTGACTGCCGGCGACGATTGTGTGCTCATGGCCGGAGACCGAAGCACGCTCACTGCCGGTAAGAATAGCGTTCTGACAGCGGGTGCCAGCAGCAGGCTCATCGGCAGTCTCGGCTCTACGCTGACTGGCGGGGAGAACTCAACACTGATTTTCAGATGCTGGGACGGGAAGCGCTATACCAACAAAGTAGTCAACACTGGCATAAACGGTGTAAAGGCTGATACACCGTATCAAGTAGATGAGCATGGAAACGTTGTGAATAAAGCAGAGGAGTAATTTGGTCGGCAGGACGCCGGGAGAAGGGTGAAAAGAGTTCCAAAACTAAAATCGCACCCCTTGTAGAATGCGGCCTGTAGCTTGCTCGGTGAAGACGAGTAATGGAACGCCTAAGACATTCAAGGCCGCAGCCCGCTTGCATTTGCATAGCGGTCTTGAAAACCGGCGAACGTTAATAGCGTTCCCAGGGTTCGAATCCCTGGTTTCCCGCCAAGATTTACACGAAAGCCCCGCGAATGCGGGGCTTTTGCGTTTCTGGAGGTCGGTCTACCGGGAATCTCTCTCCCTTCCAAACGGTTGCCCCGACTTCAAGGTCGTCGTTCTCGGCCAGTAGCTCATCAAAACTGTCGCAATTGACCAGCTCTTCATTGACTGACCAGGTTTCGTCGGGGATTGTGTTTTTTTCAGGCATGACTTCGTCCTTGCCGCTATAGCGGCTATCAAATTCATCGAGCGCAGAGGTATCGTTGCCTCCTTAGAAATGGAGGTGAGATGTGATCGTACATGGAATTGAATACCGTTTTTGCCGTGCTTCAAGCGTCGTCATAGGTCATGACGGCTTGGCTTTAGAGTGCTGGGAAGGCCAGAGGGCTCAGATGTTCGAGATCTTCCGGAATGACGAAACGCTGCGTTTCGAGGTCACCCTATTTGAGCCAAGTGTTCCCCTTGAATTGCTTGAATATGCTGTTCAAATTGCGCGGGATAGCCTCGGGGATTTTTGCCCATAGCCCCCGACTTAGGGTCATAGCGGCTGACTCATGGTTAAATGATGGGAATTCTTAATGGAGGGTGTGAGTTATGGACAACACAATCAAACGACCAATGTTCATTGTGGGCGCGTCACTGCTAGCCGTAGGCCTTGCCACCTCGATCCCCGGTTTCTGGATCCCTGGTATTGTCTTCATGGGCATTGGGATCTCCCAGAAGCCAAAGAACTGATAGCGTTACACAAACCACCGGCAAGAGGGGTCCAGCCCGACTGCGCGGCAGCCATCAGCTATTGCGGGAGCGAACCGGCGGTACGCACTGTACGGGTGGAGGTGCGGCCTTGGGCAGCCGCCGGGCTCAAGACATCCGACAGCTTGGCAGTTAAGGTTCGGGCTGTGCTAGCAGAGCGGCGGCAGCGGATTGGGTAAGAGCGGCACGTGTGGGTTTCAGTTGATACCTGCTTGGTCAACCGTCCTAAGGCGAGACTGAAGCATTATCTGTTTTCTGCTTGATCGAGTTTAATATTACGTCAACAGTGTGTGCCTCAGTAGTTCTTCCGTCACTTTTTTCTATAATTAATTTTGAACGCTCAGTATCGCCATACAGTTTATAGATGGCAGCTAAGAAAGCTTCAGCTTCACCAAATGGTGTGGCTTCGTAAGATTTTTCCGCGAACGAAATAATCATAGGTTTTACTTTTTGTGGGTCTTGGCGGCTCAGGAGGTCGGAGGCTTTAAGCCTATAAATGGCAGAGATTAAATTCTTGTCCGCAAAAACTTGGAATTCTGATTGTTTCCCTTCGGAAAGCTCATGGTTTATCTTGACTAAGAGTTTGTCCATAATGCCTATTGCTTTTTCGTGCTCTCCTTTAAAGTAGAGGGTCGTGGCACCAAGAAAAGCATAAGGGTTACTGTTTTCTTTATAGCATTTTTGAAATAAGCTAGCGTATTTTGCTCCTTCTTCCTTATTGTCGCTTATTGAGGCCAGGCCTAGCATTGAGCTGTAGATAGAGCATAGTTTGCTAATATCGGTTATGGTTTTTTCTTCTCTTAGTAGTAGGGTTCTTGCCTCGTTGTACTTTCCCTGCTCTATGAGTTTTGGGACGTCGTACATATCGAGGTTGTCATCAGTCAACGATGCGCTGGCGTTCGCATACATTAAACTGCTTATGAATAAGGCTGAAAGGCCTACTAAATATTTTATTGGCGCTGAGGTTGTTTTATTCATTAGCAGGCTACGATATAAGTTACTCATTATCACTTTTCCATTTCAATCGCAGTAGGGCTGTTTTTTTGGGAGGCGGCCGCGGCCCCTAATCATTTTCGCACTATCGCCATGACCAGTCGAAAACCCGAACTCGCCTGATTTTCGGGATTTTTATTCCCACCCCATCCGTCAATAAAAACCGGCGTGTCAGAAAGATATCACGTTGCCCACGGCCGTATTGACCTTGAACCACTCGAATACCTCGGTTGGCTCGCCCTGATGCAGCACCATGTCGCTACATTGTGAAAGCCTTGCGCACATAGGCACCGCTCCGTCTGTCGAAATCCCCTACAGAAAAATTGACCGCAAGCCGGCTGCAAAGTTAACTGTACATTCGTACAGTGTTTGTAGAAGGCTGCATCATGAGCTTTACCATTTTAGGTCCTATATCCGAGGGCGGCACGAAGCTGCCTTTCTGCTCGTTTCGTGTACCTGCTGGGTTCCCATCACCGGCAGCCGATCACATCGAGCAGCACATCTCATTGGATGAGGTCCTAAATATCAGGGCGCCACACGTCTATCTGATCGCGATTACTGGCGAAAGTATGCAGGGTGCGGGGATTTTTGAGGGAGACCTGGCAGTTGTGGATCGGTCAATTGAGCCGGCCCACGGACACGTCGTTGTAGCTCTTTTGAACAACGATCCTGTCTGCAAGCGCCTGTGCAAGCGCGGCAAAGAGGTGATTCTCTTATCTGAAAATCCGAAATACCCAGCGCGGTATGTATTGGAGGGTGACGAGCTATCGATCTGGGGTGTGATCACAAGCACGGTGCGCAGTCATGTCTAACGCGCCGGTCTTCGCACTGATTGACTGCAATAGCTTCTATGCAAGTTGCGAGCGTGTCTTCCGTCCGGATCTGGCAAAGGTGCCCATTGTGGTGTTGAGCAATAACGACGGTTGCGTCATTGCCCGGAGTTACGACGCCAAGCCTTTCATCAAGATGGGCGAGCCGTATTTCCAAATCAAACATAAGCTGAAACAGCATGGCATCGTTCCTTTCTCATCCAACTACGCGCTCTATGGCGACATGAGCGAGCGAGTGATGACCCTGATCGAATCGATGGTTCCTGCCGTTGAGATTTACAGTATCGATGAGGCGTTTGCTGACCTGTCGGGTATTTCCGAGCTGGATGCTTTGGGGCGTCAGATCCGGGCGCGGGTATTGCGCTGCACTGGCATACCGGTGGGAGTTGGAATAGCGAGCACCAAGACCTTGGCCAAGCTGGCCAACCACACGGCAAAGCGATTGCAAGCTCAAACCGGTGGTGTGGTGAACATCACCGATCCGGTCAAGCGCGATTGGGTCCTGCGTAATACTGACGTCTGCGAAGTGTGGGGCGTAGGCCGCAAAATGAAGCTCCACCTCGACGCCATGGGCATAAAGTCAGCGATGGACCTGGCCAGGGCAGATCCTCGGACGCTCCGTAAGAAATTCAGCGTAGTGATCGAAAAGACGGCGCGGGAGCTGGCCGGCACATCGTGTCTGGAACTTGACGAGCCCGACCCGCCCAAGCAAGAAATATTCTGCAGCCGGATGTTCGGCAAACGGCTGACCGATCTGCCGCCGATCAAGGAGGCGGTGGCCACCTACATGATGCGCGCCTCAGAAAAGCTTCGCGCCCAAAACTCACTTTGTAAAAAGGTCCGCGTCTGCATCCGCACAGGCATGTTCAACCCCGAGGAGGCGAAGTATGCCAACGGCGTGGTGGTCGATATGCCGTACCCCACCGATGACGTGCGCTTGCTCACGAAAGCCGCCGTCGATGCGCTCGACAGGATTTTCCGGCCGGGTTTCAAATACAGCAAGGCCGAGGTAATGCTGCTCAACCTGTGCCAGCCAGGCGAATACACCGATGATCTTTTTGCAATATCGCAGCCGACCGAGGCAACCCAGGTCATGACTGTCCTTGATCAGATCAATGAACGTTGGGGAAAGGGAACGCTTCGATCTGCCAGCGTACCTACCAACCCCGACTGGGGTATGCGTCGAGAGATGATGAGCCAGAGCTATACCACTAAGCTGGACCAACTCTGGACGGTGGCCTGCAAGTAGTGCTCATTCCTCCGTCATAAGGACAGCCAGCGACATTTTGATGAATTCTTCATTGTGGCCGATTGTGAAAAGGGCGCCTCGCACATTGTCTGCCACCTCGGCGGAGCCACGTTGCTCAACCCAATTTGACAGCTCCAGGATGGACGCTTCGAGGGCAAGTTGGTTTTCGTAGAGTTTGGAAAGCAGGGAAGGGATTAGGTCTGAGTTCGGCATCGTTGTTCCTCCGTGGAGCGAACAGCGTAGCAGGCAAATTATTGAGTTGGGAGATCGGTCGGCAGGACGCCGGAGGAAGGGAATTGCGGAGCGGCTTCTAAAATTGCGGAGCGGAAAAGATAAGGGCCTGCTCAGGTTTCCCTGGCAAGCCCTTGATATCTATGGTGCCCGAACCCGGAATCGAACCGGGACGCCCTTACGAGCGGGGGATTTTAAGTCCCATGCGTCTACCAGTTTCGCCATTCGGGCGGTAGCGCGGTGTAGCAGGGTTGGGAATATATAGATCCTGTCGCTTCGGCGCAACCTCGAAACACGCATTCGTGCACGAAGGTATGCATGAAAAAGCGTGGCAGATCAGTCATCTACATGTCTGCCGAGTTAAGTTCTGATCAATTTATGCGGCACAGGAACGAGCCTCATAAATGACAGTCATAGCGATATGCCATCCCGGCAAATTGCGAAGGAATCAGTTGATGCTCAGTGTCCGTAAGCATTCTTGGATGATGGCTTTTGGTGTAGCGGGGCTGCTGGGTTCGGCCATGGCCAGCCCGACGCAGGCGGCGAGTGCGGTGCGTTGGGGAGAGTTCAGTGCATCGTCGACAGATAGATTGACGGGCGCCTCGATAGAGGCTGGCAATACCTATGTGCTGAAATCGTCGAGTATTTCCATTGGCGATATCGAGACGTTGCAAGCGGCGCAAAAGCGTAGCGAGAGCGAGCTGCAAAGTCTGAAAACCAAAGTGGATGGTCAGGATCGGGCATTTGACGAGTTCAAGCGTAAGGACGGGTCGAGTTCAAGCAGCAGTGACAGTCAGCTGTCGAGTCTCAAGCGCACGGTGGATGAGCAGAAAAATACGATAGACCGGCAGAAAGGCGAGATCGACGGCCTTAAACGCAGCCTGGATGATCTGAAACGCAGCGTTGAGACGTTGAGCAACAAGGTGAAGTGACCTGGCCGTGCGACACGCGGTCAGTCACGGCGCCGAATG
The DNA here is from genome assembly GCF_059134095.1 of Pseudomonas sp. FBCC-B545. Classification (NCBI taxonomy): domain Bacteria; kingdom Pseudomonadati; phylum Pseudomonadota; class Gammaproteobacteria; order Pseudomonadales; family Pseudomonadaceae; genus Pseudomonas; species Pseudomonas sp. FBCC-B545. The sequence continues at coordinate 3,049,416 of NZ_CP101441.1, forward strand.
CGGGTGTAAGGTTGGAGCTGTAACGCCAGAAAATCTCAGGAAAGCGAGGTGACTATGAGCGCTTCAATGTTGAAAAAACTGCAACTCAATGGCTATGACATCGTGCAGGTCAACTTCGGGCCGTGGCGGGTGTGCACTCACAACGACAGGTTGGCGTCCTTCAATTCCCGCGAGCAGGCGCTGGCGTATGCTGCGGCGCTGCCGGGGTACAGGGCCCGTGCGAGGCGGGTGCCGGGGCAAGCCGTACCTCGCCCTCTGTAGGAGCGAGCTTGCTCGCGAAAAAACGTCAAGATAACGCGTGCTTCCTGAATGAGCGCAGTGTCTGTGAGTGTTTCGCGAGCAGGCTCGCTCCTACAAAAAGCCTTGACTGATCGGCATTAGCGCAAGCCTACGCCGCGCTCAATCAATCAGCGCCAGCAGGTCGGTAGTACCCACGTCCACCCCCGCCTGGGTCAGCAGTGTTGTCACCTGGCCCCGGTGGTGGGTCTGGTGGTTGAAGAAATGCACCAGCAGCCCGAAGAAGGGTTTCTCGGCGGCCACACCGCGCATGTTGTGGTAGCGCAGATGCTGGTCCAGATGGGACTCTTGCAGGCTGTAGGCCCAATCGATGATCAGTTGGTCCAGCCAGGCGCGATGGGCCGAGAGTTCACTAAGATCGACAAAGGCCAGTTGTTTGAGGTCGGCGGGGGTAGCGATGGCACTCAACGGCGCCAGTGCCGAAAAGTCAGCCGGATGCTCGGCAAAGCGCTTGAGCCAGACCGTGTCGCCCAGCATCAGGTGATTCAAAGTGCCGAGGATCGAGCCGAAGAACGCCTGCCGGTCCAGGATTAATTGCGCGTCGGTCAACGTGCCGGCGGCGTCATAGACCTTGCGGTTCATCCACTGGTTGTAGTTGGCCATCAGCGTGATCTGCTCGATGCGGTTCACCGATACTTTCTCCCTTGGCGGTGTAGTGGCGCCATCATAAAGCTTGCCCGCCCGGCGGTCATGGTGTTCCATCGCAGGCGGACTATGTTTGATAAACGCCACTTTTGCGCCCGGGGAGGGCGACACCATGAATACCAGCGATCTGTTGGAACAACTGTTGCGTGCAGGGCAGCAAGGCGGCGGCGCTTCGGGCGGCGGTCTGGGCGGGTTGCTCGGTGGTTTATTGAAGGGCACCAGTGCCGGTGGTGCTGCAGCTGGCGGTGGCTTGGGTGGCTTGCTGGGTGGCCTGGGTGGCTTGTTGGGCGGTGCACCGGCCGGCGGCGGCACTCAGGCGCGTAAAAGCGGCGGGATGAATTACGCGGCACTGGCGTCCCTGGGGATGGCGGCTTTCCAGGCCTATCAAGCCTGGCAACGCCAGCAGGCCACAGCCCCACAGCAGGCGATCCAGACCGTTGACCAGCTTGAAGGGGCGCAAGCCGAAGCCCATAGCCATGGCGTATTACGTGCGCTGATCGCGGCGGCCAAGGCCGATGGGGCTATCGATGCGCAAGAGCAGCAGATGATCTCTGCAGAGATCGGCCGCCATACCGACGACCCCCAGTTGCAGCAGTGGCTCGACGCCGAAGTCGCCAAGCCTCTGGATGCCTCGGATTTTGCCGAGTATGCCCATGACCCGGCGCTCGCCGCGGAGATTTACCTGGCCAGCGTGATGCTGGTCAATGATCAGCAGGACGCCGAGCGCAATTACCTCGACGATCTGGCCGGGCAGCTGCAAATCGATCCGCAGTTGCAGCTGCACCTGGAACAGCAGGCAAAAGCCTAGAACCTCAGCGTCGCCCCAGTGGTCAGCCACTGGGCGCGTTCCCCAATCAGGCTGCGCCCGACCACCACGTCCACATCGAACAGTTTGAAGATGTGGAATCGCGGCCCGGCCTGCCACGCTTGCTCACCGCCTGCCTGGCCGTAGCGTTCGGCGATCAGGGTCAGTCCCTCCGCCAACTGATATTCGAACCCCGTGCCCCAGGTCAGGCGATGCTGTTGCGCGCCGTCGTTATAGGCGTGGTTCCAGCCGGCATTCAGGTTCAGGCGCAATGCATCCATGGCCTGCCACGTCAACGGCAGGTTGAAGTCCGCGCCGTCGAATGCGTGCTGGCGATCCAGGGCAATGTGCGCCCCGGCGGCGATTGCCAGCTCCAGCCCCAGGTCTTCTCGCGACAGCAATTGTGCCTTCACCTGTGGGCTGACTTGAGTTTCGCCCGTTCCCGCGTCAGCGGCCCGCGATAACGTCGCGCCCCATTGCATCCATGGCATGGCGCTGAATGTACAAGCCGGCGACAGGGTGGCGTTATGGGTGCTGCCCGCGTGCCGATCGGCGCTGTACCAAGCGTCGACATTGCATTCGCCCGGGGCATTGATGGCGCCGTCATCGACCACGTAAGCACCACCTGCGGCATGGGCTTTGGAAAACAGCGCGATGAGCAAGACAGCGCCCAGGCTCACGCCGATAAAGATCAGGTTGCGCTGCAATGCACGGCGCTTGGCCGGTGGCAACAGCAGCAAAGTGTGGCGGGCACCGCGATAGTGGCGGGCACGGTATTTGGCAAAGCCGTCCTGCCGCTTTGGGGTGTGTTGTTTGTGCATGATGCACCTCGTTTGAATTCAGCTTTCTACAGTCAGCACCGAAATGCCGCGGGCTTTGGCCTGGCACACCAGCTCCAAGGTGTCGTCGCCACCGGGCAGGGCGATGATCACGTCGGGGCGGCTGTCGGCCAGCATGAAGTGGTTGCGCTGGCGTTCCGCCTGTTTGCCGTGGCGTTGCCAATTGGGTGGGTAACGCACCACGTCGATGCCGATGTCCCGCGCCCATTCCTCAATCTCGCTGCCGAGGAACTGGTTGCCGCCGTGAATCAATACCTGCACCGGGCGCAGGCGGTGGTAGGCGTCCAGCACATGGCGGGACTTCTTGGTGTCGGCGTAATGACGACCTGCACAGATCAAGACGCGCATAGGGAGCATCCTTGTATTGCACGGTGACGGCCGGGCGACCGCCACCGTTTGAACGGCGGGGTGATCAGTACCACTGCTTGAAGCGGCGGATGTAGATCGTCTTCATCAGTTGGGCCACGCAGCAGTACGCCAGCAGGGTGCCCACCAGCCATGGGAAATACGCCATCGGCAGCGGTTGCAGGCCTACCAGGGTGCCCAGTGGCGAGAACGGCACATAGATACCCAGGGCGATGACGATGCAGGTCATCATCAGCACCGGCCAGGCAGCCGTGCTCTGGAAGAACGGGATCTTGCGGGTGCGCAGCATGTGCACCACCAGGGTTTGTGAGAGCAGCCCCTCGATAAACCAGCCGGACTGGAACAGGGTCTGCATTTCCACACTGTTGGCCGCGAACACGTACCACATCAGCGCGAAGGTGGTGATGTCGAAGATCGAGGAGGTAGGCCCGATCCAGATCATGAAGCGGCCGATGTTTTTCGCATCCCACTTGCGCGGCTTGGCCAGGTATTCCTTGTCCATCTTGTCCCACGGCAGGGCCAGCTGGGAGATGTCGTACATCAGGTTTTGCAGCAGCAGGTGGATCGCCAGCATCGGCATGAACGGAATGAACGCACTGGCTACCAGCACCGAGAACACATTGCCGAAGTTGGAGCTGGCAGTCATGTTCAGGTACTTCATGATATTGCCGAAGGTCTCGCGGCCTTTGAGTACGCCTTCTTCCAGCACCATCAGGCTCTTTTCCAGCAGGATGATGTCGGCTGATTCCTTGGCGATATCCGTACCGCTGTCCACCGAGATACCCACGTCGGCATCCCGCAGCGCCGGCGCATCGTTGATACCGTCGCCGAGGAAACCGACGGTGTGGCCGTTGGCTTGCAGCGCCTTGAGTACCCGCGATTTCTGTAGCGGCGTCAGCTTGGCAAATACCGTACGCTCCTCCACGCGGCGCAGCAGGGTGGCGTCGTCCATCGCTTCGATTTCCACGCCCAGCAGCGGCTGGCCCGGCTCCAGGCCGACCTGGCGGCAGATCTTGCTGGTGACCACGGCGTTGTCGCCGGTCAACACCTTGATCGCCACGCCAATTTGTTGCAGCGCAGCAATCGCCGGGCCTGCGGTTTCCTTCGGTGGGTCCAGGAAGGTCAGGAAGCCCTGGATCACCAGGTTGCGTTCATCGGTGGTGGTGTACTGCTGGCGTGCCAATGCCTTGGGAATATTACGAGTCGCCACCACCAGCACGCGAAAACCGTCTTCGTTGTAGTCATTAGCCAGTGCCAGCAGCTCCTGACGGCGGCGATCATCCAGGGGTACGGCGGTGCCGCCTTCCAGGGTGTGGGTGGAAATGCTCAGCATCTCCTCCACGGCGCCCTTGCACACCAATAGATGATCACCGGCAGCGTCCTTGACCACGATGGATAGGCGGCGGCGGACAAAGTCGAACGGCAATTCATCGACCTTGCTGTAGGCAAATGGCACCTGGAACTTGGGGTTTTGTTGCGCAAACTGCACCACGGCCTGGTCCATCAGGTTCTTCATGCCGCTCTGGTGAAAGCTGTTCAGCCAGGCCAGGGACAACACTGCATCATCGCGCCGGCCGAAGGCGTTGACGTGATGCTCGAGAATGATCTTGTCCTGGGTCAGGGTGCCGGTCTTGTCGGTGCACAGCACGTCCATCGAGCCGAAATTCTGGATCGCATTGAGGCGCTTGACCACCACTTTGCGCTTAGCCATGGCCGTGGCGCCCTTGGCCAGGTTGGCGCTGACGATCATCGGCAGCATTTCCGGAGTGAGGCCGACGGCCACCGCCAGGGCAAACAGGAAGGCATCGCCCCAGTCACCCTTGGAGAAGCCATTGAGGAAGAACACAATGGGCACCATCACCAGCATGAAGCGGATCAGCAACCAACTGACGCTGTTCACTCCACGGTCGAAGGCGGTTTGCACCCGCGAGCCGACAATCGCCTTGGCCAGGGAGCCAAAATACGTGCGCGGCCCGGTGGCGACCACTACAGCCTTGGCGCGGCCGCTGACCACGTTCGTACCCATGAAGCAGATGTTCGGCAGGTCCAGCAGATTGCCCTGATCGGCGGCCAGGCTGGAGGCGGATTTTTGCGTGACATCGCCGAGGGTGTCGTACTTCTCCACCGGCAAGGCTTCACCGGTCAGGACGGCCTGGCTGATAAACAAGTCGCGGGATTCGATCAGGCGGATGTCGGCAGGGATCATGTCACCGGCCGACAGCTGCACGATATCGCCGGCCACCAACTCGCGCATCGGCACCTCGCGCAGGGTAGGTTGGGCACCGACCTGCTCGCGGCGTAGCACGGTGGCCGTGGTGCGCACCATGGCCTTGAGCGCCTCGGCGGATTTGGCCGAACGGTGCTCCTGCCAGAAGCGCAGCAGGCTGCTGAGCAGCACCATGGTCATGATAATGATGACCTTGGTCGGGTCGGCCTCTTCGCCTGCTTGCATCGGCAGCCAGCAGTCGGTGACAAAGCTGATGCCGCCCAGGGTGAGCAGTACGTAGATGAAAGGGTTGTTCAGCGCCTGCAGGAACTGGACCATGGCGTGTGGCGGCTTGTCGTGGGCGACTTCGTTGTAGCCTTCGCGTTGCAGACGCGCCGAGGCGTCCAGTTCGGTCAGGCCGTCCTGGGTGGCACGTACGTTGGCGAGGGTAGCCGCCAGGCCGTTCTGGGCTTCACGGGCGGCGCGCATCGACAGTTTGGTGTCGGTAGCGGTGCCATTTTTCTTGTGCAGAGGCGGGTTTTTTACGGCGCTCATTGTCTGTACTCCTGTCGCCAATTCTCGACAAAACATACCCGGTACTTACCTGCATAGAGGCGAGCGAAAGCATGCCGAGCCGCGGACTTCGCGATCGGTTTCAATAATGTGTTCAGATAACTTCTAGGGTGCCCGCTAACAGCGCGTTAGTTAATCTGCGCGCAGCGGGCTACTACTGGACGTATTCATAAAGAACTCCAGGGTATTAATAAGAAAGTTGCAGTTTCCAGCCAAGTCAGGCGGCGCGAGCGCTCACATAAACACAGAGCATCAAGCTGGCTTGTGCCAGGCTGAAAACCTTGGGTCTCTGCGGGTCTTGAGGGTCGGCGTGGTCCCAGTGCTGCACCAGTTGTCCGCTGTCAGGGCAGATACGCCAGTGCGCCAACGGCGGTGCCGGGCGGGCTTGAGGGGAGGGTGCCGCAAAGGTTGAGCGGGTAGGCGAAAAGCCCACGGGATCGCGGCACAGCTTGGCGCGCAGGGCGGCGGCCAGCGTGCGTACATCGGGCAAAGCAATGAGTTGGAAGGTCATAACACACCTCGGGACCGGACACCCGACCGGTGAGGCAGTTACGGTGGAGCATCGAGCTCTAGCGCAGCTTACCGGACCTGGAAGGCGAGTCCTGTCATATTCTGGGTTTGGCGCCCGATGCCCGCGGATGCGGTGCTCGGACAGCGACTAGATACTGTGTCCATTGGCTTCTTTTGTGAGGTTTAAAAAAGGCCCCAGTTGCGGGCACGGGCAATCTACTCAGGCCATGTCAGAATGTCAACGCATGATTAATTAAATCAACCTGCGTTCAGAGTTCATTCAGACAAGAGGCGTGCGCAAGTTGCTGGGTATATAACTTCATATACCTTGGGCGGCGAGTATCGCCAGGTAGATCAATACCAAACCGCATGCGGCATAACTGACACGCTGCCAAGTCGGTGATGCGTTCTTGCGCAACAAATTCACCAGTGCGGCAACCAGGAAACACGAGAGCACCGACGCCAGCATGAAGCCGGCAAAAAACATCAGGGTTTGCCCCTGGCTGGGCGTGGTGCCGACGATGCCCGACAGCGCACTACCCAGCGCGCCCCAATAGACAATATTCTTCGGGTTGGCCAGGGAAATCGCCGCGCCCACGGCCAGTGCATTTTGTCGGGTACTGGCCGGTGCGTCGCTGGGTGCGGGCAAGTGCCAGGCGTCGATCAGGCTGCGGATGCCCAGCCACGCCAGGTACAGCGCACAGACGATCGTCAGTGGCACCCGCACCGCGTCATGCTGGATCAGCAGCGCGATACCGGTGAGGCCAATCACGGCCCAAACGGCGTCACCCACCAGTGAGCCGAACTGCACCAGCAGCGCCGGTGTGAAACCGTGGAGCAAGCCGCGGCGTAGGGTCTCCGCCAGTACGGCGCCGGGGGAGAGGCAAAACACGAAACCGAAAACCAGTGCGTAGAAAAAGATCGTCAGCATGCCCGCGTCCTTCCAGGAAAGTGCGAAAGCATACGTCAGCGCAGGGTTAAGAAACCATGCAGATTTGCATGGTCCACGATCCAAATGTGGGGGGGGCTTGCTCCCGATAGCCGTAGGTATCTACACAACTTTATATCAGCCGACCCAACCGTAACCACGATGCGAAGCGAGCCGCCCTTGATCTGCTTTTGATCTCAGGCGCCCCGTTAAACCACGCTGGCCGGAATTCGACAGGGATTTGGGCACACCGAGCCGAAGCGAGGTGCCGAGTGGTGGGGCATGTACGGGCGGAACCAATAGTGGCCGTTACCCAAATAACGGATATGTACTCGATCAAACTCCAACATCCAGGTGGGCTGCCAGGCCGCCATCGGGAGCAAGCCCCCTCCCACAGGGGACTGCGGCGTACCAGAAGTTGTGTAGATACCCATGCCCCGATAGCAGTGTGTCAGTCAGCTCATCTGTAGCTGACCCTCCGCTATCGGGAGCAAGCCCACTCTCACATTGAGGCTATACGCTCGAGCTCAACCTTCAATTCATCCGAGCTGAGGCTGGCAAATGGCAGCGCGAAAAAAGCCTCGCAGCGAGCGGCAATAATGTCGAGGGTGGCCTTGAATCCAGCGTCTACCTGGGCTTCATCACCCTGCACGTGGGAAGGGTCCTGCAACCCCCAATGCGCCTTCACCGCTGAGCCGAAATACACGGGGCAAGCTTCCCCGGCCGCGTTGTCGCACACCGTGATAACCACATCCGGCGGGTTAACTTCAAAAGCGTCATTGCCCTTGCTGTACAAACCTTCGGTGCTGATGCCCGCCGCCTGCAGCGTGCTCAGGCTGCGGGGCAAAACCTGGCCCTTGGGAAAACTGCCGGAGCTGATCGCCTCGAAGCCCTCAGGCGCCATGTGATTGAACATGGCCTCGGACAAAATACTGCGACAACTGTTAGCGGTACACATGAACAGCACTTTCATTGCAGGCTCCTTTAGACGCTCAGGCGCAGGGCGAGGGCGGCGAGGGTAATCAACAGCACCGGCAAGGTCAGCACGATGCCGACCTTGAAGTAGTAGCCCCAAGTGATGGTGATGCCTTTGCGCGCCAGGATGTGCAGCCACAGCAAGGTCGCCAGGCTGCCGATGGGGGTGATTTTCGGGCCCAGGTCGCTGCCGATCACGTTGGCGTAGATCATCGCGTCCTTGACCACGCCCACGGCATGGCTGGATTCAATGGACAGCGCGCCGATCAGCACCGTCGGCAGGTTATTCATCGCCGATGAGAGCAGTGCCGTCAGCACGCCGGTACCCATGGCGGCGCCCCACACACCGTAGGTGGCGAAGGTGTCGAGCCAGGTCGCCAGGTAGTCGGTCAGGCCGGCATTGCGCAGGCCATACACCACCAGGTACATGCCCAGGGAAAAGATCACGATCTGCCAGGGCGCTTCCTTGAGGACCTTGCGCGTGGAAATCTTGTGACCCTTGGCGGCAATCACCAGCAGCAGTACCGCGCATACCGCGGAAATCGCACTGATGGGAATGCCCAGTGGCTCCAGGGCAAAACAGCCGACCAGCAGAATGCCCAGTACCCACCAGCCGGCGCGAAAGGTCGCTCGGTCATGGATGGCACTGGCAGGGTCTGCGAGGTCGGCCGGGTCGTAGGTCTGGGGAATATCGCGGCGGAAAAACCACAACAGCACTGCCAGGGTCGCAGCGACGCTGACCAGGTTCACCGGCACCATCACCGCGGCATATTCGTTGAAGCCGATCTTGAAATAGTCCGCCGAGACGATGTTGACCAGGTTCGACACCACCAGCGGCAGGCTCGCCGTATCGGCGATAAACCCGGCGCCCATGACAAATGCCAGGGTTGCCGCCGGAGAAAAACGCAAGGCCAGCAACATCGACATTACGATGGGGGTGAGGATCAGCGCCGCGCCGTCATTGGCAAACAGCGCCGACACCAGCGCGCCGAGCAGCACCATATAGGCAAACAAGCGCCGCCCGCGGCCACGGCCCCAACGCGCTACATGCAGGGCGGCCCAGGCAAAGAACCCGGCTTCGTCGAGCAACAGGCTGATGATGATCAGCGCGACAAAGGTACCGGTGGCGTTCCAAATGATGTGCCACACCACCGGGATGTCCGCCAGGCTGATTACCCCAAAGGCCAGGGCCAGGATCGCCCCCAGGGTGGCGCTCCAACCCACGCCGAGGCCCTTAGGCTGCCAGATGACCAGCACGATGGTGACGAGGAAAATCGCAATTGCGACAAGCATGAATAAAGGCTCCGATGGCTTAGCAGCAGGTGCTTGCCCGTTGTGGTCTATTGCCCATTGCATCCAGACGCAGTGCGTCGTTCTGCAACCATGGCTGGTTGGCTTGTAAGGTGGTGTCCAGCACCTGAGTCACCCAGGCGGGCAGTGCCGGATTGATGCGGTAGTAGATCCATTGCCCTTGACGGCGGTCCAGCAGCAGCCCGCAACTGCGCAGTTGCGCCAGATGACGGGAGATCTTGGGCTGGCTATCGTCCAAGGCATGGATCAGTTCGCACACACAAAGTTCGCCTTCGCGCAGGATCAATAACGCCAGGCGTGCGCGAGTTGCGTCAGCCAGGCATTTGAACAGGGTGGGAGGAGAGAGGAAATTGGACATGGCCATTGCCTGTATATATGGTTATTCGAATATACGTATTTCCATATGTTTCGGTCAAATCTTGTTTCATTTGATATGGATCAAATGCCCTGGAAACAGCCACAACTGTTTGAAATTAAAATGAAACACAAAGGTCCTAAAGTGCCTGCCCATTGCTGATGAAGGAAGAACCCGCGTGACCCGTGCCACTCGCAACCTGCGCAAGACCCTGGATTCCGTCGCGGAAAATAACGAAACCGCGGCGTTCGACCTGATGCGCGCCGTGGAAAAACTCGGCGATGAGGTCCTGCGCCAGCGCTTGCTCAACACCATCCACCGGTTGAACCAGGATGCTTACGAATTGCGTGAAGCGCGGGATTCGGTGGAGCTGGTTTCGGTGAAGCTCGCCTGAGCAAGATCGTTCAAGACAAGCCCCCCGATTGCGCTGGCATGCTTGTCGACTGTCTGTCGATGAGCCGTTTCCATGCCCACTGCATTACCTCATTACGCCTTCACCCGCGGCGCCATCGCCGTTATTCCCTTGTCCCTGGCCTGCGCCCCCTGGGGGTTGCTCGCCGGCTCCATGGCCATCGATGCGCAATTTACCCCGCTGCAAGCCCAGGGCCTGTCTGCCATCGTGTTTGCCGGTGCGGCGCAGTTGGTCGCCATCGGCATGGTCAAGAGCGGCGCCAGCCTGATTTCTATCGTGTTGACCACCTTGCTGCTGACCTCCCAGCACCTGCTCTACGGCATGCATATGCGCCCCACATTGTCGGCGCTCAACACCCGCTGGCGTATGAGCCTGGGGTTCTTGTTGACCGATGAGTTCTTCGCCCTGGTCAACCACTACGACCGTCAGACCTTCAATCGCTGGTACGCCCTGGGCGTCGGCCTGACGTTTTATATCATCTGGAACCTCTTCACCCTGGCCGGCATTGTGCTGGGCAAGAGCATTCCCGGCCTGGACCAGTTGGGGCTGGAGTTCTCGATTGCCGCCACCTTTATCGCCCTGATTACCCCCGTGGTGCGCGATGTGCCCACGGTGGTATGTGTGGCAGTTTCGTTGCTGTGTTCGGTGTGGCTGAGCTATCTGCACTGGGAATCGGCGGTGGTGGTCTCGGGGGTATTGGGGATGAGCGCAGGGTTTGCCTGCAAGCGCCTGGGAGTGGGGCAACGATGATCTACTTGATGATTGTGGCCATGGGCCTGGTGGTTTTTTTCAATCGCTATGTGTTTCTCGAACCGCGCCTGCCCGTGCGGCTCAATCGCGGCGCCCGTGAGTTCCTGGGGTTCGCTGTGCCGGGCATGCTCACAGCAATCTGCGGGCCGATTATTTTCCTGGCGGACCATCAACTCAACCTGAGCCCGACCAACCCCTACTTGCTGGCCGCCATTTGCGCCGTGGCGTTGATGTTCTGGACGCGCAGCGTATTGATCACCGTGTTGTCGAGCATGGCGTTGTTCTATCTGTTTCGCTGGTGGCTCTGATACCCAGGCAAAAAAACGCCCGCGGGAGGGCGGGCATAAGGGAGGCTTCTTGAAAATGAGCTTGGCCACTATAGGCGGCGAGTATGCCGTTCACAGTGAAACAAAGTTCATGGGCGCGTCAGTTGACCCCGGCACAATGGTAGAGTCACGGTTTTTCCAAGGAAGCAATGGCATGCACAAGCTGGTAATTGGCGCATTGGTACTGGCAGCACTGGCCGGCTGCGCGGGCTCGAAGATGAAAGAGGCCCGTGCCGGCAGCCCCTACAAGACCCTGGCATCGGACAAGGCCACCCTGGTGGTTGCCCAGTGCATCCAGTTCGGCTGGCAGGATGAAAGCGTGTTTGGCGTCGACGCCGGCGGTTTCAAGGAGGCTACCGAGGCCGGTGGTTTCACAGTCTACACCACCGGTGGCGACTACTTTGTCGACGTACAAAGCACGGGTGCGGGCTCTAGCGTCAAGTACTACGCCGCTGAAGACAATATGCCGGCCAAGCGCCGCCTGGCTGCGCTCGCCACTTGTCTGTAATACCTTGCCTTAGTCATATTGCGAAACGCCTGGCGGGACAGCCGCCGGGCATTGTCTTATGATTCACTCGCTCGCTCGACGTGATGGCTCTTTACCGGTACACGGATGTCGAGGCCTAAACGTCGGACGAGCACCTCTTTGTCCCGCCTCAACGCGGCATGAAACCCAGGTGCCAGCGCCGCGGGATCATCAGTGTCACCAGCCCCAATAGCCCCGCCAATGCACCGCTGACCCACAGCGCACGCAGGCCCATCTGCTGTTCCAGCAGCGCGCCGATCACCGCACCGATAAACATTCCGGCCCAGGGAACCAATTGCACGCGCCAACCGTTGCGACGCTCGCCAAGTAGCCAGCGCCCCAGCCCACGCCCAAAGCGCGACAGCGCGCCGGTGACATAGGTGAGCCCCACCGGCAAGCCATTCACTTCCTCGACGGCCGCGTTGAGCATACCCATGGCGATAATCGCCGCCAGCAAAGCCGGTAAGGTCGCTGTCGACGGCCATAGCGCCCCACCACAGAGCAAGGTGCCGATGCACAACAAGAGCGGCAACGCGTGGCGCTTGCTGAAGCGGCTGACCATCACGCCCAAAGCATTACCGAGTACAAAGGTCGCGATCAACAGCACCAGGCGCCCGGTAAGCCCAAGGTCGCCGGCGCTGATGGCCACCGCCAACCGCGTGGTGTTACCGCTCATGAACGAGACAAAATCGCCGCTGGCCATAAAGCCAATGGCGTCGGTCATGCCGGCCAGCACCGACAGGCACGCCACCAGCATCATACCCACCCGCCCGCGCCAGCGCTGTCGATGGGCGAGCGTAACGTTGGTGTAAGGCTTGCGGGACGAAGGCAGCATGGGGCCGGTTTCCTCGGTGAGATTATCCGGCCACTACCGTAGGACGCTTTGCGTGCGGGTGCAATGACCTCAGGCATACTCCAGTTGCCAGCCGGTACTGTGCCACGTCAAATGATGAGTCGGTTCAATCGCCTGTAGAAAAGCCTCGTCATGGGAGACAGCCAGCATCGCGCCGCTAAAGCTTTTCAACGCTTGCTCAAAGGCGAGCACCGATTCCAGGTCCAGGTGATTGGTAGGTTCATCCAATAGCAGCAGTTGTGCGGGGATAGCACGCCACAAGGCAACAGCCATCGCGGCTTTCAGGCGTTCGCCGCCGCTGAGTTGCGCCACCGGTTGGGTGACCCGCAACGCATCCAGTTGCAGTAACGCCAGGCGCGTACGCAGCTCAGCTTCAGCCAGCGGGGTGTCGAGCAGGTTGAGTTGTTCGATGATGCAAAGCCGATCATCCAGCAGTGCCAGGTGCTGATCGAGATAAGCGCTGGACACCGCCACCTGGCACTCGCCACTCACGGCCTGCCATTGGCCGGCGAGTAATTTGAGCAGGGTGGATTTACCGCAACCGTTAGGCCCGCGCACGGCAACGCGCACGGGCCCCGCCAGGTTAATGGTCAGATAGCTGGAGGGCGCCAGTGGATTGAGCCAGGGCAACTGCGCACCCTCCAGCGTCAGCACTTGCCGGCCGTTGGGCACCGTCGAGCCTGGCAAGGCGAGCAGGGTGGGCGCTTCGTCCACCACGCGCTCGTAGGCTTGACGCACCTGGTCATCCAGCTGTTTTTTGTGCGCGTGATGAGCGCTGCGTACAGTGCTGACAATTTCCGTAGCGGCGCCTTTCCAGCGTGCCTTGGTGAAGCGGTCGACGTTGGCGGTCTCGGCATTTTTACGCGAGCGTGCGGCGTTGCGCTGCAGGCTGTCATGGTCTTTTTGCAGGCGTCGACGCTCACGGCTACGTGTCTGGCGCGCATGTTCCCACGCAGCGATGGCGGCCTGCTGCTGTGTTTGCTGTTGCTGGCGATAGGCGTCGTAGTTGCCCCCGTAAACCTGGATACCAAGGGGTGACAATTCGATGATGCGACCCATGGCGTTGAGTAGCTGTCGATCATGGCTGATCACCACCAGGCCGCCGCGCCAATCGGCCAGCACCCGTCGCAGCCAAGCGCGCCCGGCACTGTCGAGGTGGTTGCTCGGTTCGTCCAGAATCAGCAACTGCGGTGCCGCCAGTAGCGCACCGATCAGGGCGACCCGAGCCAACTGGCCGCCGCTGAGTTGATCAGCCCGGGTGCCGGCGCTGAGGGTTGGCAAACCCGCCGCGTCCAGTGCCAGGCGCAAGCGCTCGGCCAGGTCCCAGCGATCGTCGATCAACTCCAGATCACCGACACGGGCCTCACCTCGGGCCATACGCTCAAGGGCAGCCAAGGCATCGGCCGTGGCGGTGAGATGGGCGACCGTTGCGCCTGCTTGAACCGTCAGCGCCTGGGGCACATAGACGACGCTGGACGGCTTTTTCAAGCTGCCGGAGGAGGGCAGCAATACCCCGGCCAGCAACTTCGCCAGGATACTTTTGCCACGGCCATTGCGCCCGACGATACCGGTGGGCGTGTGATCAATGGACAGGTTCAGGTCCTCCAGCAAGGTTTCGCCATTGGCGAACTGGAAAGACACATGTTGCAGGGAAACAAGCACGGGCAGCCGGGTGACGTCAGTCATCAGCACCTCCAAAAAAATGTCGAACAGGCCAACAAGCGCACCAGGCGGCTCGTTGCAGATACATTTTGGAAGGCTTAGTTGTTCACGTCGGCGGTCATCCCGTTAAAGAAGGGACGCAGAGGCTAACCCACCTTGGCTTTGTGCGGCAAGTCCTCGGCCAATTTCTCAAGGAACATCGCCAGGGCCACTTCCTCGGCTTTCAGGCCCTTGCGCACTCGGGGCTTGGGCAGCTTCGACAATTCACCGAGGCTGAAATGCTCAAGCACCGCAGGGTGGATGTAACATTTGCGGCACACCGCAGGCGTGTTGCCCAACTGCCTGGCAACGTCCTTGACCATCGCCACCACATGCCGCTTGGCGTCGGACTCCGGCTGCCACGCCAACTCGCGCAATACCGCCAACGCCATGGCCGTGCCGGCCCAGGTGCGATAGTCCTTGGCGGTAAAGTCTTCGCCGGTCAGTTCATGCAGATAGGCGTTGACGTCGTGGGAACTGACGGTATGGCGTTCACCGTCTTCGTCCAGGTACTGGAACAGGTTCTGCCCGGGCAGCTCCATACAGCGCTTGACCACACTGGCCAGGCGCCGGTCCTTGACACTGACCTGGTGCTCGACACCGCTCTTGCCACGAAACTGAAACTGGATCTCGTTGCCCTTGATATCCACATGACGGTTGCGCAGGGTAGTCAGGCCGTAGGATTTATTCTCGCGGGCGTACTGGGTATTGCCGACGCGAATCAGCGTGGCATCCAGCAACATCACCACCGTCGCCAGGACCTTTTCGCGGGTAAACCCCGGCTCGGCTATCTGTGCTTCCAGCTGTTTGCGCAATTTCGGCAAGGCGTTGCCGAAGGCCTGCAACCGCGAGTACTTGTCGCTGTCACGCACTTCGCGCCAGCGTGGGTGGTAGCGGTATTGCTTGCGGCCACGGGCATCGCGGCCGGTGGCCTGCAAATGGCCTTGAGGGTCGGCGCAGATCCACACATCGGTGTAGGCGGGTGGTACGGCCAGGGCGTTCAGGCGTTTGATTTCGTCGGCATCGGTGATGCGCTCGCCTTTGGCGTCCAGGTACTGGAACTTACCCCTCACCTTCTTGCGGCGAATGCCAGGCTGGGTGTCGTCAACGTAATGCAGGTCGCGGGGCAGGTCGGCGGGCAACGAAGAATCAGGCATAGTGCGGGTTCCTTGACAACAAAACAGGCCGGTATGTCTGATTGACCGCAGCATCTTTCGGTCGTGCCAATTGGTTAGGCCAGCACCGCCACGGCCTTGATTTGCGCCCACAACGCTTGGCCCGGATGCAGGTGCAACTGGTCGCGGGAGAAGCGCGTAATGCGTGCCAGCAACGGCGTGCCGCCTGCATCCAGGCGCACCAGCACATGGGCGCTGTTATCCGCGCCAATGTCTTGGGTGACGGTGACGGGGAGCCGATTGAGGATGCTGCTGTGTGCTTCCGCTTGCAAATTGAGGCTTACATCCCGTGCCTGGATCTTGACCCGCAGCGGTTGGCCCAACGCCAGCGGCGTGTGAGCCACGCGAATCTGTAACGGGCAGTCGGGCAGTTGCAGAGTGAGCAACTGGTAGTCCTCATCGTAAGCAATCACCCTGCCAGCGATCACCACGCCGGCATCGTCGCCCAGGGCCAGCGGCAGGTCGAGCCGTGCCAGGGTTTCGCCGATGGGCCCGCTGGCCAGGGCCTTGCCTTCGCTGAGCAAGACGATATGGTCGGCCAGTCGCGCGACCTCATCCTGGGCGTGGCTGACGTACAGCACCGGAATATCCAGCTCGTCGTGCAGGCGTTCCAGGTAAGGCAGGATCTCGCTTTTGCGTTGGCTGTCCAGGGCCGCCAGGGGCTCATCCATCAACAGCAACCTGGGGCTGGTAAGCAAGGCGCGGGCGATGCCGATGCGTTGGCGCTCGCCGCCGGACAGGTGTTGTGGCTGACGCTCGAGCAGATGGCCGATGCCCAGCAGCTCGGTGGCCTGGGCCATGTCCACGCGCCTTTGCTGGCGTGGAATGCGCTTGAGGCCGAACGCCAGATTGGCCCGTACCGATAGGTGGGGAAACAAGCTGGCTTCCTGGAACACATAACCCAAGGCGCGTTTATGCGCAGGCACAAACAGCCCTTTGTGGCTGTCTTGCCAGACCTCATCATTGATCTGCACAAAAGCTTCTTCGGCGCGCTCCAAACCGGCGATGCAGCGTAGGCAGGTGGTCTTGCCGGAGCCGGAATGCCCGTATAGCGCGGTAACGCCGCGGCCGGGCAATTGCAGGTCGACGTCCAGGGCAAAGGCGGAGTATTTCAAGCGCAGGCGTATATCAATCATCGCGTTCAGCTCCAGCCCATCTTGGTTTTGCGGCTGGAGTACAGCGCCAGCAATACGAGGAACGCGAACACCACCATGGCACCGGCCAGCCAATGAGCCTGGGCATACTCCATGGCTTCAACGTGGTCGTAGATCTGCACCGAGACCACCCGGGTCTTGTCCGGGATATTGCCGCCGATCATCAGCACCACGCCGAACTCGCCGACGGTATGGGCAAAGCCGAGGATCGATGCGGTGATAAATCCCGGGCGCGCCAGGGGCAGGATCACTGTGAAAAACGTGTCCCACGGATTGGCGCGCAAGGTCGCAGCCACCTCCAACGGGCGGGTGCCGATGGCAGAGAAGGCGTTCTGCAATGGCTGCACCACGAAAGGCATGGAATAGATCACCGAGCCGATCACCAGCCCGGCGAAGCTGAAGGTGAGGGTGCCCAGGCCCAGCCACTGGGTGAACTGGCCGAAGTAACCGTTGGGGCCCATGGTCAACAGCAAGTAGAAACCGATGACCGTTGGCGGCAGTACCAACGGTAATGCGACCACTGCACCGATGGGGCCGCGCCACCATGAGGTGGTGCGCGACAGCCACAGCGCAATCGGAGTGCCGATGATCAACAGGATCACAGTAGTCAGTGACGCCAGCTTGATGGTCAACCAGATCGCGGAAAAATCAGCACTCGAGAGGGGCATTTACAGCTCGTAACCGTAGGATTTGATTACGGCCGCTGCTTTCGGCCCTTTGAGGTAGTCAATCAGGGCCCTGGCGGCGGCGCTGTCCTTGCCCTTGTTGAGGATCACGCCGTCCTGTTTGATCGGGTCGTGCATCGACGCAGGAACAATCCACGCTGAACCGCGAGTGACATTGCCGTCCTTATAGATCTGCGACAAGGCAACAAAGCCCAGCTCGGCATTGCCGGTGGACACGAACTGATAGGCCTGGGTGATGTTCTGGCCCTCGACGAGCTTGCCCTTGACCTGTTCGGTCAAGCCTTGCCTGGCCAGCACTTGGGTGGCGGCCAGCCCGTAGGGCGCGGCTTTGGGGTTGGCGATGGACAGGTGCTGGAATTGGTTTTTCTTCAGCACGTCACCCTTGGCATCCACGTAGCCTTCCTTTGCCGACCACAGCGCCAAGGTGCCGACGGCGTACGTGAAGCGCGAGCCCTTGACGGTATCGCCTTCAACTTCGAGCTTTTGGGGGGTGGTGTCATCGGCGCTGAGGAACACTTCGAACGGCGCGCCGTTCTTGATCTGAGTGTAGAACTGCCCGGTGGCGCCATAGGCCGCGACCAGTTTGTGGCCGGTGTCTTTTTCGAAGTCGGCGGCAATGGCCTGGATCGGCGCGGTGAAGTTGGCAGCCACCGCCACCTGCACTTCATCAGCGTGGGCCGAACCCAAGGCAAATACGGCAAGCAGGGGGGCCAGGCGTGAGACGCGGGTGATCATGGAGCAACTCCTTGGGATGGACGGCGTGGTCGGGTAGAAGGTTTAAACGCTATGTATGTGAATATATAGCGGACGACCATTGCTGGTACAGTGCCAATGTGGGAGGGGGCTTGCTCCCGATGGCGGAGGGTCAATCGCTGATGTATTTCACTGGCACTCCCTCATCGGGAGCAAGCCCCCTCCCACATATTTATGCCCGACTCAGCTACGCGTGAGCCTGGCCAGTGCCTGCTCGGCCAGTTCGCAGGTCAGGTCATAGGTGGAGCAATCTTTGCCAAGCCCCAGGGCCTGGCCCGCCCACAGGTTGCTGAAACCCGCTTCATCCTTGGCCTTGAGCGGCATCAACGCACCGCCGGCTTTTGGGAACGCCGGTGCGGCCGGGTTGATTGCGCCGAGTTCACGCATCACGCGGTTGACGATGCCCCGCGCCGGGCGGCCGGTGAACAGGTTGGTCAGTGCGGTCTCACTGGCTTGTGCATGGCGTAGCGCGTGATGGTGGGAAGCCGTGATGCTGGCTTCGGGCGTGAACAGATACACCGTGCCAATTTGCACCGCCGAGGCGCCCAGAGCCATGGCGGCGACAATGCCCCGCGCATCGCCGATGCCGCCTGCGGCAATCACCGGCACGCTGACCGCGTCGACAATCTGCGGCACCAAGGCCATCAAGCCGATCTGGCTGTTGAGGTCGTCACTGAGAAACAGGCCACGGTGCCCACCGGCTTCAATACCCATGGCGATAATCGCGTCGCAGCCGTGCTCCTCCAGCCAGATGGCTTCTTCGACGGTGGTCGCGGAGGACAGCACTCTGGCACCGCTGGCTTTTACCCGGTCCAGCAAGGTTTTTTCCGGCAGGCCGAAGTGAAAACTCACAACCTCAGGGCGAAACTCCTCAACCACTTGGCAAGCGGCCTCGTTGAATGGTGCGCGATTGGACGCAGGCGTCGGCGCGTCAAAATCAGCGCCCAGTTCAAGGTAGTAGGGTTGCAGCAAATCCTTCCAGCGGCGGTCACGCGCTTCATCTGCGTCGGGCGGCTGGTGGCAAAAGAAATTCAGGTTCAGCGGGTGCGTACTGGCTTGGCGGATAATGGTCAGGGCTTCGCGCAATTGCTCGATGCTCAGCGCGGCGGCGGGCATGGAGCCCAGCGCGCCGGCTTGCTGGGCGGCAATCACCATGGCGGTGGTCGTCGCCCCGGCCATCGGTGCCTGGATGATCGGCACATCAATGCCGAGCAGGTCGAGAATACGAGTGTCTGGCCAGGTGCTCATGGGATGCGTCTCCAGCGTTGGTAGGGCGTTTCGCTGTTTTAACAGGGCACCTGGCAGCCGGCCAGTCTGTTTTATTCACTGGACGAATGCAGTGTTTTGTGGGGGTTGGGTTTCAGTGCGGTGTCTCGCGTTCGAGCAATTGGCGCTTACGCTCGACGCCCCAGCGGTAGCCCGACAATTGGCCATCGCTGCGCACCACGCGATGACAGGGAATCGCCACCGCCAGGTGGTTGGCACCACAGGCCTGGGCCACGGCGCGAAAGGAGTTGGGTGCGCCGATACGCTCGGCTATCTGCGCATAGCTGGCGGTGCTGCCCACCGGAATTTCGCGCAAAGCCTGCCACACGCGCTCCTGAAAGGCCGTGCCGCGCAGGTCCAGGGGCAGATCAAGGCCCAGGGCAGGGGCTTCGACAAACCCCACGACTTGGGCGATCAGCTGTTCGAAGCCCCGATCCGCGCCGACCAGTTCGGCCTTGGGAAACTGGTCTTGCAGGTCGCGCACCAGCTTGTCCGGATCGTCTCCGAGCAAAATCGCGCACACGCCACGTTGGCTCTGTGCCACCAGAATAGCCCCCAGCGAGCATTGGCCCACGGCAAAGCGAATGGTGTTATTGGCACCGCCGCTTTTGTAATCGCGGGGCTTCATGCCGAGCAATTGATCGGCGGCTTCATAGAAACGGCTGTTGGAGTTGAAACCTGCGTCATACAGCGTGTCGGTCACTGAGTGCTGGCCCTTGAGGCCGTCGCGAACCTTGCGCGAACGCAGAGCACGGGCATAGCCCTTGGGGGTCAAGCCAGTGCTGGCTTTGAACACACGATGGAAGTGGAAAGGGCTCAACCCGGCCTGGTGCGCCAGTACTTCAAGGCTCGGGGCCGTTTCTGCCTGTTCGATCTGCCGGCAGGCATTGGCGACTAACTGCGCATGATGGGCGGCCAGTTGGGTTCGGTCGCCAGCGGCACGTTTGCTCGGACGATAACCCGCGGCTTCGGCCTGCGCCGGGGTGTCGAAGAATTCGATATTTTCCGGGCGCGGTAAACGCGAAGCGCTGCTGGGCCGGCAATATACGCCGGTGGTTTTCACGCCGTAGACAAACAGGGCGTCTGCCTTGGCATCGCGGGCAATGATGGCGGCCCAGCGCGGATCGTGTTCGTTGTTCATGGCCTGCACTCTTGACGGTTCACGAGCAGATTAACCGTGCCGGTTGCCCATGACACTCCGAAGCTTGCGGTCAAAATCAGCCGGCAGTGCGAAAGGTCAGGTTGATGCGTTGCGGGCCCATGACGGGATGCTCGCCTTCCTTGATTGGCATCACCCCATGAAAGCGCAGGCGATCAACGCCGCCCCAGACCACCACATCGCCATGGAACAGCGAGATCTTCTGCGGTTTGTCACTGCGCTGATGGCCACCAAACAGGAAAATAGCCGACAGGCCCAGGGATACCGAGACTACGGGGGCGCTGTAGCAACGCTCATTTTTGTCCTGATGCAGTGACATCTTTGCTCCAGGCACGTAGCGATTGATCAGGCAGGCGTCAGGTAAAAAGCCGCTGAAACCGGCCTCGGCTGCCGCCGACACCGCCAGCTGCAGCAAAGCGTCTGGCATGGCGGGCCATGGCTGTTGGTTGCGCGGGTCGAGGGGGCTGTAGCGATAGCCGCGGGTGTCGGTGGTCCAGCCCAGCTCGCCGCAACTGCTCAGCGCTGCCGACATGGTGAAACCACCGGGTGTGACCATCTGCCGAAACGGAGATTGCGCCAGGACACGCCGTAGTTCAGGCAATAAGCGCTCAATCCAGGGCAGGGCGTAGCCCCGGAGTACGTAGGACTCTTCGCCAATCTGCTCGCGCCCTGGGGGTTGTTGCAGGGCGCCATCGGCGAATAAATCGGCAGTCGGCCCCGACATGTCTTACAGCGCCTTGCTCACATTGATGTCGGTGATTTCGTCACTGGCATCATGAATTTTCGCCAGAGCTTGCTTGGCCTCGTCGACGCTGTCGGTTTGCAATTGGGCAAATTCAAAGCGGCGCTCGCCGTTGAGTTTGTACTTGATGACGTATTTGGTTGTAGAGGTCACAGCTTTCTTCCTTTCAGGTGTTCGGATCAGCTCAACTTGGTGCTGGTGCGACGAACGATGCGAATCTTGTGGGACAGCGCCGGCTTGCGGGTCACGCTGATGGCACGACGGGTCACCACATCGAGCGTGATGTTCCAGAACCCGGTGCTGGGCGCGGTGATCTTGGCTGGGAACTTATCGAATGCGCCACCATGATAGGTATGGCGGCCACCATTTTTGAAGCTGCGGAAGTTCGCGTCGCTCATCAGGCGAATGTTGCAGGTTTGCGAGCATTCGATGACGACAATGTCTCCCTCGTTGAGGTGCTCACGCTGGTGGATGAATTTCATGGGGTGTCTCCAGAAGGGCTTTTTCTGAAAAATCAGAATGATACGTAGGTTAAGATGGAGTTTATCAGCCCCAGCGCGTTTATTATCGGGCCGTCGTCGACGTCTTCGACAATTTAAAACAGTTATTTACCCTGTAATCAGAGATAAATCCTACGTTGGTGGGAGAAATTTACCATCCCCGCTGTCGTAGGGTCTTTATCGGAGGTTTTTGTATGAAGTGGAGTGTGTTGGTGCTGGCCTTGGCGATAGGTGGGTGTGCTTCGGTTGCAGATATCAAGCAGACCCCGCCAACATTGGTGGTCATCTCGGGCAAGAAGCCGCAGGAATATGCGGCGTGTGTAGTGCGTAAATTGGAGGCGACCCGCCGGCCACCGCAGATCGAGCCCCATAAAGACGGTATTCAGGTGATTGTGCCGCAGAAATTCTCGGCGGATCCTTCGGCGATCTTCGTAATCGAAGACCGCTCCAGTGGGAGCAGCATCAAGCTCTATGAGAGCATGTCCAATGTGCCGATTCGTCCCGGCGACGTGAAGAAAGCCGGGGAAGAATGCATTTCTGGCTGAGCCCCAGGCCTATCCTGCGCACCGGAGCCGATAAAAAAGCTATCACCCGTCAGTGGCGACATGCATTTGGGGCAGGGCATCCGTTAAACTGTTGGGCATTCACTATAAAGATGCCGCTCAGACCTTGGGTTTGAGCGGCATTTGTTTTTTCTGGAAAGCCTGTTATGAAACGCGAACTCGTCAAAGCCCGCCATGCTGAAGGTCAGATTGCGGCGACCCATGTCATCCAGAACCCCGCCGACCTGGGCGAGTGGATTGTATTCTTCAAGAAAAGCGGCGGTCGCAGCTACTTCCTGGTGGACGACCAGGATGAAGTCGAGTCATTCCCGCGCCTGGATGACCTGATCGAAATACTGCGTGGCCTGGGGATCAAGTTCGCCGAAGTGCATCTGTAGCACGCCGGCTTATTTGCAGACCACCACGACGCTACGGCCCTTGAAATTGCCCACATCCTGACCCAGGGTCTTGTCACTCTCCTTGAGGGCAGGCGTGCCATTGGTGCCGACGATACGGTAGCCGGTGCCCGCGCAGGACGCGTCGGCTTTCTCGTAGCAACTGGCCCAAGAGTTGGCCTCGCCCGAACAGTCGATGGTCAGGCCTTGTTCGCCATTTTTCAGCAGGGTGTCGGATGTGGTGGTGCAACCGGCCAGCGCCAGTACCGCAGTCAGTGCCAGGATCTTGTTCATAGTGGGTCATCGTTAAGAGAAGTGGAGGGCGCTGACACTGTCGTGGGGCGTTGGCGCGGATTATAGCGAACTGCCACCAAGTGCACAGTCCCTGATACAAGATCTTCGCCCGCGCCCCTTTTTTCCTCAGCCCCACCGGTGCGTCATGGCACCCCCATCACCAGTACTCCACTGCCGCTTGTGGCCCCGGTGGCGGGTAGGGAACCCGCACGCCGAACCAGTGAAAACGTCACGTCATCGCCGCCTACGCTGTTGGTGATCCGAGTGAGGAATGAGCCATTGACCGAAACCGCAGAGCCCGCACGCACGAGGGCGGTTCCCAAGTTCGGATTGGTCATCATCAGCAGTCGATTGTCGAACGACGACTGTATGCCTTTGTAGGTAATGGTGATGGGCGAGTCAATTCCGCCATCCGGGCACGAGTAGTTGAGCCTGCGGTTGACGCGAATGGGGGTGGTCAGGGGATCGCTGCCCAAGGCGCGCTGAGGGACGTCGCCGAAGTTGATCTCGATCGGGTTGTTATTGTTGATCGTGCAGGTCGACGGCGACACGGTGAAGTTGTTGGCAGCGATATAGGTAACGGTCACTTGCGGTCGGGTGTTGTCCCAGTTGTTCGAGCTGCTGATGCGCAACATACCGAGTAGGTCATTGGCGACGACGTTGATCGGGTTGGACGGACTGTTGCGCATCAGAATGTACGGGGTGATATTGATGGGGTAAACGACACGGTTATTGGGCATTGTCGCCACGCGGATACCCGACGGCACCGGATTGTTCAGAAACGATCCGTTGATACGCAAACCGGCCCTTTCGTTACCGAAAAGAGGGCCGGGGGTCCAGGGTGTCCCTGAGGCGTTCCCCGTTGCCCAGTAATCCTCCCCCCAGGCAGGGCCCTGGCCAGGGGAATACATGCATTCCAACCTGGCACCCTCCATCATGATCCTCTGACGGTCCGAGCTTAAGGTCACCATAACCGGAACGCGCAAGTTGGGATTACCCGTCTGCCAGTTGCCACCATTGACCCGGCAATCGACGGCCAGCGCGTTCGATATCGTACCCATGAAGATGAGAAGCCCAGCGGCTCCATGCAATCGTTTCATTGTGTTCTCTCGTTGCTCCACTATGGCTATTCCCACTTCTTTTGCCTGTTTCATGGCACACCCATCACCAGCACGCCGCTGCCGCTCATTGCCCCTGCCGTGGGGAGTGATCCCGCGCGGCGAACCAGGGCGAACGTCACATCGTCGCCGCCCACGCTGTTGGTAATCTGGGTACGGAATGAACCGTTGACTTGAACGGCGGCCCCCGCACGGACCAAGGCGGTCCCCACGTCCGGATTGGTCATGGTCAGCAACCGGTTGTCGAACGACGACGGGATGCCTTTGTAGGTAATGGTTATAGGGGTGGTGATGCCGCCATCCGGGCAAGAGTAGGTAAGCCTGCGGTTGGTGCGGATGGCACTTGTCAAGGGATCGCTGCCGATCGCCCGCTGCGGTACATCGCCGAAGTTGATCTCGATGGGGTTGTTATTGTTAATCGTGCAGGTCGAGGGGGAGATGTCGAAGTTGTTTGCGGCGGTGTACGTCAGTACGAGCCTCGTACTTCCCGAACTGTAATTGTTGGTCTGGTGGAGATTCAACGCGCCCAGGGTATCCCCTATTCGAACATCGATAGGGTTGCTAGGGTCGTTTCGCAGCAGGATATAGGGAGCTACATTGATGAGATACGCCCCGCTGTTATTAGGCATGGTCGCGATCCGGATGTTAAAAGGCACAGGCGTATTATGAAACGCACCGTTTATGCGCAGGCCGGTAGCTTGATGGGAAAATTTCGGGCCGGGCACCCAAGGGGGGCCGGCTTGCGCAGATGTTCCCCAATAGTCAATGCGCGTAGGGTGAGCAGGCGAGGGGGTGAATCGGCACTCCAACCATGCCCCTTCAAGGATCAGACGGGTACTGTCCGAACCCACGCGGACAGTGACCGGAACCTGTAGATTCAGGATCCCGCCGTCTCCGACATATTGCCAACCTCCGCCATTCACGCGGCAATCAGCCGCTCGCGCGACGGTGGAAGCACTCAGCAGGACGAGAAGCAAAATAGCGCCGTAGAGTCGTTTCATGGTTTTCTCTCGTTGCTCCTCTATCCGAACAGCGACCACAGGTATCCAGCCCCGTGTTGCGCCGCCCGGAAGAGATTCAAAGGTTTCCCAGCTGTTCTCAGCCTGGGAATGACTACGGATAGTCCAGCGTGAACGTGGATGTCACCGTGTATGCGCCATGCCCGATGGTCTGGTCCTGGATGGCCCGCGGCTCTCCCTTCACATAGGCCTTGAGTTCGATCACATTGTTGCCATCGCTCAACGCCTGTCTGTCGCTCACCGTATTAAGGGGCAGAGGCTTGTTAGCCAGTGTCTCGATACCCACGCCGATGCCGGAGGCGCCGCTGCCACCATCGAGCGCGAGCAATCCCGGCAGCGCCGGGTTTTCCCTGCCACCGAAGGTGATCGTGACGGTATTGCCCACCGAGGTGTCGCAGTCCACCAAGTGAAGCTTGAATGCCTTGCCCAATGATCGCGTGTTGAGGTACAGGTACTTGCTGGTCAGGTCCCAGAGTTCCAGGGTGATGGCCTCGTCCCCGGGACGAATGGTGCAAGCTTCTTCAACCAGGTTGCCTTTGAAACTGAGGTTGTCCGCAGCCTCGACGTCGGCGATCAAGCCCACACCAAGTACCAGTGCAGCGTAGGTCCAACCCTTGTGGATAGGTGTATGTCCCATGGTTCTCCAACTCCTACTGGTATTCGGCCAACAACGTGGCCACCGCGTTAAACCGGGCGGGGGTCAGGGTTGCGCCGGGTCGTTTGACCGGCACCACTTCCAATACCGGTGGCGACGACAGGCTGATTTCAAGCGGCGTATTGAGGGCAAACGGCTGGTTGTTCTGGAACACCCGGATGCCCAGCGCCGGCACACTGGTCTGCACGGCTGCGCCATCGAACGTCGTCGCAGTGCCGTTGACGCTCAACTTCAGCATCCAGGGCAGGGTATCGGTGCCACAGCTGATGGTGTAACTGAGGCCCTGGCGGTATTTCACACCGTCGACACGTTTTACCCCGACATCGCCAAAATCCACTTCAATGGTGTTGCCGGCATCGATGGTGCAGGGCGGCGGCTCGTTCAATGTGCCGCTGAACGTCAGGTTGGCCGAGGCGACATTGCACAGGCCGATGGCACACAGGGCGAGCAACGTTCTCTGCGGCCAAAAAGTCATGGTGCGTTTCTCTTCATGGTTGATCGGCTTCATTGGTAATCCACCACCAGGGTGGCGGTCGCATCGAAGGCGCCACCGGTCAATTTGCTGCCTGGGCGTTTGACCGGCACAGCCTGTACCACTGGAAAGTTGGGATAGGTAAACCTCACCGCCGTGTTCAAAGGCCAGTCAGCGCCATTGACGAACAGCTTCACCCCGAGATCGGGCTTGCGCGTCACCAGCACCCGATTGTCGAACGCGGCGCCGGTGCCCTTGAGCTCCAGTGTCAGTGCATTGCTGTACGGCGCATCACAGGTGACGGTGTAGGGCACACCGCGGCGGTAGTTGACCCCGTCGATCCGTGAGGTCAGCAGGTCATTGCCAAACGGCACGTTGAGCGTACTGCCGCTGTTGATGACACACGGCGGTGGCGCAATGATCACCGCGCGGATCGTCAGGCTGGTCTCGGCCTGTACCGCCTGGCTGGCGGCCCACAGCAGGCCGCCCATAAACACGGCCCATGGGCCGTTTGACTTAGCCATTATTCTGCCCTTACTCATAATTGAGCCTGAAATCCACCACTGCCCGGAACGCCCCGCTGGTCAACGGCGCTGAGGTGCGCGTAGGTCTAACCTTCCAGGTCTGGGTGTTGCCGCCCAGAGGCAGGAACAAAGGTTCGCCCCGTTGGCCCAGGTTGACATCGCGCCCAAGCACATCGGTTAACTGCAGGCCCATCCCAGTGATGCCTTGCACCTTGACCAGGCGTGGATCATCGGGGTGGGCCGGTGCCAGGAACGCCACCGACAGCACCGGTTGAAAGGCACTCCAGGTCAGGTTCCCCGTGCGTTCGCTGCGGATGCTGCCGGCGATGCGGTTGCAATCGGTAAAGCGCAGTTGGAAAGGCACCGCCCTTGCCTGGTCCCCGGGCCGGCGCAACTGGCTGGTGGAAACATCGCCCAGGTCAATGGTCTGATGCAGCGAGGTCATCTCCAGGCTGCATGGGGTTTCATGCATGGACCCGGAAATATTCAGCCGTCCGCTCATGCCTTCTATATCGTCTTCGTCCTGGGCCTGTGCGCTGCCGACAACGGCCAGTAGCAGGCCGCCCAAGACCTTCACATAATGCGATTTCATCACTGACTCCGGCGGGCGTTACTGTGTGAGCGGGGCTGCTTGCGGGTTCACCTTGCAAGTCTCGCCGCTGCAGGTGAACGCCAGCAGCGGACGTCCGCCGTAGTCATTCACGTAGGCCAGGTAAGGGGCGGTGCCGAGTGCCTTGGCCGTCGGGCCCAGGGCCAGCGAGCCTTTAGGCGGTACCATCAGCGGCTCGAAACCCGGAACGGTCTTGCCGTCCTTGGTGCTGCGCGCATCCACCAGGGTCACGAAGTAAGGCGTCGGGTTGTTCACCTGGTAATGTTCGCCCTGCCGGGAGAGGGTCAGTTTTTCCTGCCAGGGGTTGGACAGGTCTTGCTGGCTCGGCGTGATGGCTTGCGGTCGGTAGAACAACTTGATGCGGGTCTGCAGCGCGATTTGCAGGGTGTTGGCTTTATCGCTGCGCGGCGGAATTTCCCGCAGGTTGAAGTAGTAGACCGTCTCTCGATCCTGGGGCAAGGCTTTGGCCGCGGGCAGCGCCTGGACTTTCACCTGGCTTTGTTTTCCAGGCTCCACGCGCTGCACCGGTGGCAGGACGATCAGCGGCGCGGTGATTTTCTGGCCTTGTTCATCTTCAATCCAGCCCTGGGCCAGGTACGGCAACTGGGTGTTGTTGTTGGTGATGTTCACGCTGGTGGCGTCCTTGCCGCCATCGAAGATCACGCGGGTACGGTCCAGCGCGATCGCGGCATTGGTGCCCTGGCTCAGGCTGAGGGCCAGCAATGCGAGGGACGAAAGGGTAAGGCGGGTGTTAAGGCTCATGAGGATGTGTGCTCCGTGGCGGTGGGCTTGCCGGTCAGCTCTGCCGGCGAGGACAAGGTTTGATCAGTGGCTACCATCCGGCAGTCCAGTTGCAGGGCATGGGTCAAGCCATCGACCGGCAAGGCCTGCGGCAGTGTGAGGACGCAGCGTGAGCGTTCGCCCCAGCTGACGAACATTTGCTCGCCGGCCTGGATACCGCTCAGGTAGACGCTGCCGCCATCATTCACAATGCCGGTGTCCTGCTGTTTGGCGTTCTTGACCTGCGCGCCGAAGGGCGGCGCACTGCCGTCTGATAGGCGCAGCACAGCCATGGCTTTCTCACCGGAAATCACCTCCAGGGACCGGTAGCCGATGGCGCCTTCGGTGAGGGTCACCTGCGTGACCGATTGGGTGGCCTCGACGTTCTTCGGCAGACGCTCCAGATCCACGCTGGCCGCCGTGCGCTGGTAGCTGCTCAGATCGGCAATTACTGCTTTGCCGAAGGCGTTGCTGCGGGTCGGCGTGCCGTAGCCGCGCACCGGCACATCGGCTACACCGCCGGTATCGACCATCAAGCGCGTGCCGCCCATGCTGCCGGTACGATGCAGCGCCGCGCCGTGGCGCGTGAGCGTGCCGCCGCCGCGAGCCGACATGCTCAGGCTGGTGTTGCCTTGTTGGCGACTGGCTGCGAGTGTCAGGTCAGCCTGCTCACCCGTGTGGCTCAGGTAACCACTGGCGGAATTGTCACTGGCACTGAGCTGGTAACTGTTGCGCTCATCCAGGCGATCGCTGTAGCGCGTTGAAAAGCCATTCTTGCCAGCGGCCCGGTTGGCATCCAGCGACAGGGTGCCGCTGCGCCCAAGCGGCAGGCTGACCGTCAGTGCCATGCCGTTATCCTTGTAGTTGTAGTCCTGAGTGCGATAAACGTTGAGGGACAGGCTCATGTTCTTGACAGTGCCGACATTGAAGTAACGAGACACTGACAAGTTCCAGCGCTGGCTGGCCGGCCGCGACCAGTAAGTTTGTTTGTTATAACTGGCGTACACCGTGGCGCCCAAGTCACGAAACTGCTTGTTGACGGTGGCGGTATACAGCGCCTTGCTGCCGCCAATCGGCTTGAATTCACCGGCGTATTGACCGAACTCGTCGTATTTGCCGCGTCCTGCGAGTTCGCCGTTCATGCCGTAGTGACGCGCATCCAGGTATTCACTCATGCTCAGGAAGTTCTTATCGGAAAAGCGATAACCGGCAAAGGTTACTTGGCTGTCATATTGTTCAAAGTTCTTCGAGTATTGCAGGCGATAGGATTTACCCGAGAGTGTTTGATTCCACACGTTGGCGTGGGACTGGGTGACGTCCAGGGATAAAGCGCCCAGCACCAGCAGGTCACGACCCGCGCCGACAGTGGCCGCACGGTAGTTGTTATCGGTGATGGCGCCACCGAACAGCGACCAGCCATTGCTGATCCCCCAGGAGAACTCACCGGTACCAAAAAAGTTACCGTCGGCCCCATACTGAAGATCAGAAGGTCGTCCAGTCGCCAGCTTGTATCGAACCTGCCCGGGGCGCGTCAGGTAGGGAACGCCTGCGGTGTTGAGCTTGAAGGTCTGTACCGAACCGTCCTGCTCTTCCACACGCACATCCAGCGTCCCGGTCACCGCATCATTGAGGTCCTGGATGCGAAAGGGGCCGGCTGCCACCAGGGTTTCATACAGCACACGCCCTTGCTGGCTGACCACTACCCTGGCATTGGTCTTGGCCACCCCGACAACCTCCGGCGCATAGCCGCGCAAGTTCGGTGGCAGTTGGCTTTCGTCTGAATTCAACGCCGCACCGGTAAAGCGGAAGCTGTCGAACAGGTCCGAATACAGGTAGTTTTCGCCGACCACCAGCCGCGCCTTCAATGAGGGAATGGCGCGGTAGGCGTAGTAGCGGCTCCATTCCAGCTTCTGCTCCCCGGCGGACCGATCCCTCGCGCTGTCGACGCGCCCCTGCCAATCGGCGCGCAGGCGCCAGGCCCCGGCATTGGCCCCCAGTGTGCCGTTACCGCTGAGGTGATTGCGCGTGCGCTCGTTTTTCTGGGCGTTGGACTGCGCCGTCAGGTTGTAGTCAACCAGCAACCCCGGCACCCCCTCATCCCAGCGCGCGGGTGGATCCCAGTTAAGTGCGCTGTACTCGAGATAGGCATGGGGCAGGTTGATGTCCAGCGTGGAGGTCGCCAGATCCGCGCTCACCTGCGCTCCCGGCAGGCCTTGGAGGTCCAGGCACTCGCCGTCTTTCCACGGGGTGAGCCTGGTGGCATCGGACGCCTTCAGCCCCAGCTGTTCCACCAGCGCGGGGGAAACGCAAGCCTGGCTTCCCTTGGGATCATCTTCTGGGGGGTAGAACGCCACCGCTTGCTCGGAAATTGGTTGGCCATTGATCTGCACGAACATCGTGTAGGTGCCGGGCAGAATGAAACCGCCTCGCGCAAACCGGGACAAATCAATATTGCTGCGATCATTCAGATCAAGAACGTCGGTATTGAATTCGATATCGCCGGCACCCAAGGCAGTGCCTGCCAGTGACATCAGCCCGCCAACCAGCCCGGGGCGAAGTGTATTTTTGATCTTCGACGCATTCAGCATGAAAGCAACCCATCAATGTTCAAAAGTATTCCAACTTGAACCGCACCGCGACACGGTGAGCACCTGGCGCCAGTGGCAGCCCGTTGCCGACCAGGCGGAGCGTGTAGTGAAGTGTGATGTCACCCTCGGCCAGGGGGTGCGGAGCCATCGGCTCGCCTGGCACGCTCTCCTGGCCAGCCGAATCCCAGATATGGAAGGCCACCCCCTGTGAGTCACCGAAGGCAGCAAAGGAACGGCCGTCCCTGTCGCGAGGGCCGTCAAACGTCACCCGCAGATGCTCCCAGTCAGGCAAGGTGGCGCCGGGGCGCGACGGGTCCGGGCGCGTCAGGGTGCAATTGACCAGGCGCAACTCAAACGGGTGCGGCTCCCCCAGCGCATTGCGCAGGAGCCTGCCTATGGGCTCGGGCGTCATCTCGATGGACTGGTCGGCACTGGTCAGTTCCAGGCCGCACGCAGAGTCGACGATCTCTCCACCGAGAGTAACGACGCCTTCGCCTTGCGACGGTTCCTGGGCAAACGCCCAGGGGCTGATGCACATCGTCAATGTGGAGGTGACTGCGAGGTTTAAGAGTGTTTTCACCGTTATCTCCCACCAATTCCCCCCGCCACCCATGGGTGGCGGGGGGAAAGCCTTACTGATAAGCCAGGGTGAAGTTGGTGACCGCGCTGAAATCACCGGGGACGATGTCGCCGGTAGCGGCGCCTTGAACGTAGGCACCGAATTCCAGGGTGTTATCGCCCGTGGAAATCGCCTGCGGGGTGGTGGCGACACCCAGCTCAACGGGCTTGCCGCCATGGGTCATCATGATGCCGATGCGGCCAGCGCCACCGACGGTGCCGATCGCGCCCGGCACATCGTTGGAGGGAGCGGCGGTGAACGTGGTGGTCACCGTGTTATCGGTGAGATCGGTCAGGTCGCAGCCTTCCAGTTCGATTTTCACGCTGCGGGCTTCAGACTTGCCGCCAGCCTGCAGTTGATGCTTTGCGATAGCGCCAAGATTGACGGTCTGGTCGATGGATTCAGGCTTGATTGAGCAGGCACCCGAATGGACCGATCCCAAAAAAGTAACTGTTCCATCCGCCGCATGGGCAGCGGAGATCGAGCCCGCGAACAACCCGATGGTCAACAGCGCAGTTTTAAATTTAGTTTTCATTTGCAGATGCCTACATAAAAGATGTCATTGATTGAGCCTCGCCACGGTGTGTGCGGGACTTACTTCTTCGCTTCAAAAGTGGCTCGCGCAAAACCCGATCAAGCGTCTGCCGAGTTGTAGTCAAGAAAGTGTTTTTCCAACTACTTGCATTGCAATTTCGCGTCACATTTGAGGCGAGGTGATTGTCCACGCTCGCCTTGAGTAAGTAAGTCGCCTGATTCGCTAAGTCGTGTAGCTGCGCGGTATCACGTGCTATAGGAGGATTATGGCAATATGCCAAAACTTAAAGTTAAGCTGTAAGAGATGGACTACATGCGGCTTAATGAGAATATTTTAGTTGGATGGGGAGCTGTAAGAAGGGGATTACAACGCCTGAAAAATAACAGCGTCCAGGCGAGGCGAGCAACTTAGAGATGGTTTCAATGCACTACAGGATCGACGCACACAAAAAAGCCCCGTTAACCGGGGCTTCTTGTACTGCATTGGCGGCTTACTTGCCTTTCGGCCTTTTGCTCGATGCATGGCCCGCTTCATCCACAAACACTTCGGCGACCGCAATCGCCTGGCTTTCGGTGGCAAATGTCCCAGCAACGCTGTCGCCGTGGAAATTGATCAAGTGCCAGCCGTCCGCTCGCTGTGTGATCAGGTAGCCGTTTACACCTTTTGGTTCTGACATCTATTGGCAATCTCGTGGTCGGGTTCAAGCTGCCCATGATAGCGCCAAATACCCTGGGGGCGGGCAAGATGTTGCAGGTCAGTGCCCGGCGGCTGAAAGCGTGCTAAAACGGTTGGCAGCCTTTTAAATAAAGGGGGAGGGCGTTTTTTGCCTGGCCAATGGTGAAGCCCTTTGTAAGATCAGCGGAACTTACGCCGACATTTTTTCTCTATGATGACATCGCAACGCCAGCAGGACCCATTGTAAGGTGACTGCGGCCTGATTAGACTGCGCCGAATTCCGTACGCACAGCCCTTTGTAAGGACTCATATGATCAAGAAATGCTTGTTCCCAGCAGCCGGTTACGGCACTCGCTTCTTGCCAGCGACCAAGGCCATGCCCAAAGAGATGCTGCCGGTGGTGAACAAGCCACTGATCCAGTACGGCGTCGAAGAGGCCCTGGATGCCGGCTTGAACGAAATCTCCATCGTGACCGGTCGTGGTAAACGCGCCCTGGAAGACCACTTCGATATCAGCTACGAGTTGGAAAACCAGATCAAGGGCACCGACAAGGAAAAATACCTGGTCGGTATTCGTAAGCTGCTCGACGAGTGCTCGTTCTCCTACACCCGCCAGACCCAGATGAAAGGCCTTGGCCACGCCATCCTCACCGGTCGCCCGCTGATCGGCGACGAGCCGTTCGCAGTCGTGCTGGCCGATGACCTGTGTGTGAACCTGGAAGGCGATGGCGTGCTGACCCAGATGGTCAAGCTCTACCAGAAGTATCGCTGCACCATCGTTGCGGTGATGGAAGTTGATCCATCTCAGACCAACAAGTACGGCGTGATCGCCGGTGACGATATCGGTGATGGCCTGATTCGCGTGCGCGACATGGTCGAGAAGCCAGCACCGGAAGACGCGCCGTCGAACCTGGCGATCATTGGTCGCTACATCCTGACCCCGGATATCTTCAAGCTGATCGAAGAAACCGAGCCAGGCAAGGGCGGCGAGATCCAGATCACCGACGCGCTGATGAAGCAGGCCAAAGATGGCTGCGTGATTGCCTACAAGTTCAAAGGCCAACGTTTTGACTGCGGTGGTGCTGAAGGTTACATCGAAGCGACCAACTTCTGCTTCGAGCACTTCTACAAGACTGGCAAGGCTTACTGATTTAAGCCTGCCGGTGTTTTAAGAGAAAGCCACCTTCGGGTGGCTTTTTCGTTTTTCAGCCCCATGTAAGTCGGTATGCTGGCGTCCTGCCGAGGAGAATGAAATGGCCTACGATTTTGACCTGTATGTAATTGGCGCCGGTTCCGGTGGTGTTCGCGCAGCGCGCTTTGCCGCGGGCTTTGGCGCCAAGGTGGCCGTGGCGGAAAGCCGCTACCTGGGTGGCACCTGCGTGAATGTCGGCTGCGTGCCGAAAAAGCTGTTGGTATACGGCGCGCACTTCGCCGAAGACTTCGAACAGGCCAGCGGTTTCGGCTGGTCGTTGGGTGAGGCGAACTTTGATTGGGCGACCCTGATCGCCAACAAGGATCGCGAAATCAATCGCCTCAACGGCATTTATCGCAACCTGCTGGTCAACAGCGGTGTAACCCTGCATGAAGGGCATGCACGCCTGGTTGATGCCCATCAAGTGGAGATCAATGGCGAGCGGTTTACCGCCAAGCATATCCTGATCGCCACCGGTGGCTGGCCGCAGATCCCGGAGATTCCAGGGCGCGAACACGCCATTGGTTCCAATGAGGCGTTCTTCCTCAAAGAGCTGCCTAAGCGTGTGCTGGTGGTGGGCGGTGGTTACATTGCGGTTGAGTTCGCCGGCATTTTCCACGGCTTGGGCGCGCAGACGTCATTGCTGTACCGAGGCGACCTGTTCCTGCGCGGCTTTGATGGCTCGGTGCGCAAGCACTTGCAGGAAGAGCTGACCAAGCGCGGCCTGGACCTGCAATTCAATACCGACATCGAGCGCATCGACAAGCAAGCCGATGGCAGCCTCAAGGCCACTCTTAAGGATGGGCGTGTGCTGGAGGCCGATTGCGTGTTCTATGCCACCGGTCGCCGCCCGATGCTGGACAACCTGGGCCTGGAAAATACCGGGGTCAAGTTGGATGAGCGTGGTTTTGTCGCCGTGGATGAGCTGTACCAGACTGCCGAGCCGTCGATCCTGGCCATTGGCGATGTCATTGGTCGTGTGCAGCTGACGCCCGTGGCACTGGCCGAAGGCATGGCTGTGGCGCGGCGCTTGTTCAAGCCCGAGCAATACCGTCCGGTGGATTACGCCAATATCGCGACAGCGGTGTTCAGTCAGCCAACTATCGGCACCGTAGGCCTGAGCGAAGAGGATGCGCGTGCCAAAGGTCACAAGGTGCAGATTTTCGAAAGCCGGTTCCGGCCGATGAAGCTGACCCTCACGGACTGTCAGGAAAAGACCCTGATGAAGCTGGTAGTCGACGCCGACACCGACAAAGTGCTGGGTTGCCACATGGTTGGCCCGGATGCCGGTGAGATCGTGCAAGGCCTGGCGATCGCGCTCAAGGCGGGCGCGACCAAGCAGCATTTCGACGAAACTATCGGCGTGCACCCTACGGCGGCGGAAGAATTCGTCACCATGCGCACGCCTGTGGCCGACTGATCAGGTTGGCTCCGTTGCCTCTGGCGCCGTCGCAACGGCGGCCGCCAGGCGCAGCGCGTCGATACTCGCCTGGGCCTTGATCAGGTCCAGTTCCAGCGCCTTGTTGTGCCGTTGGTGCTCAAGCAGCGCCTCCTGGCGCGACTGACTGTCCTGCATGGCAACACGCAAGCGCTCCTGGAGCAGGGTGCGCTCGCTGTCGGTCCGGCTGAGCTGCTCGTTCAGTTTGAGTTGTGTGGCTTGATCCTTGCGCACCTGCTCTTGCAGCGCATTGAGTTCCTTGACCGTCACACGCTGCTCAATCAGCAGACGTTCATTGTCCCGATGCAGCTGGGTGATTTCATCCTGGCGCACCAGTGCGCTTTGCTGGGCCTGGCGCAGCTCGGCCTGGATCTGTTGCAACTGGCCTTCATGGCGGCGCTGCTCCTGTTCACGCTGTTCCTTGATTGCATTGCGGTAATGCTCAAGCGCATCCCGGGCATGCAGATGCTTTTCTTCCAGTGAGCGAATCTGCTCGTCCTTGTCGCTGATCCTCAGCTCGTAATCGCTGCACGCCTGGCTCAGCCCGGCGTTGCGGGTCTGTTCGGCCTGCAGGCTGGTGCTGGCGGTTTGCAGGGCGGCGCTTTCTTCCGTCAGGGCCGCGGCCTGGATATCCAATTGCTGCTTGAGCTGGGCGTGCGCCTCTTCCAAGGTTTCAACCTGGGCGAGCAGGGCGGCTTTCTGTTGTTCGAATTGCGCCAGGGCCAGGTCAATCGGCTCCTGGGCCTTCTCTTTCAGGCGTTGGGCCAGGCGCGCGACCAGTTCGCCCAGCTCGTCGTCGATCGGCGCTTGGGTGATCGCCTGGCGGGTCTCGCTCTCGTCCAGCTCCTTCAAATAGCGATGAATGGTGGTCTTCGAGCCCGTATTGCCCATCTCGATACGTACGGCATCGATGCTGGGGTTTTCGCCTCGGGCAAGGATTGCCAGGCGTGCCGTCTGGACTACTGCTTTGTTTATGCCGCCACGAGCCATGGGGTCTCCGTCGATTTGATAATGTGGTACGTATTATGTATATACGTACTATATCATGTCTAAAAATTCGTTGAAATTCATGATTTAACAGACGGGATATTGGCGTATTATCCCGTGTCATAGCGATTTTCCTTGCCAACCCACCCGCCAACAGTACGAAAGACGCCGATGAGCGACCTGGATCGATACCTAAACGCCGCTACCCGCGACAACAC
The DNA here is from genome assembly GCF_059134095.1 of Pseudomonas sp. FBCC-B545. Taxonomy (NCBI): domain Bacteria; kingdom Pseudomonadati; phylum Pseudomonadota; class Gammaproteobacteria; order Pseudomonadales; family Pseudomonadaceae; genus Pseudomonas; species Pseudomonas sp. FBCC-B545. The sequence continues at coordinate 3,085,890 of NZ_CP101441.1, forward strand.
GCGCCGCAGCTACCGGGCTGCCATCGAGCATTTCGAAGTGACGTGGGGTGGGTTCCTGCCTGCCACGAGTGACGGCGTGGCGCGTTACCTGGTGGCCTATGCCGGAGTGTTGGCAGTGAACACCTTGAAGCTGCGGCTCTCGGCTTTGTCGCAATGGCATGTCAGCCAAGGCTTTGCCGACCCGACCAAGGCGCCCGTGGTGCGCAAGGTGCTAAAGGGGATCCGTGCGGTGCACCCGGCGCGAGAAAGACAGGCCGAGCCTTTGCAGCTCAAGCACTTGGAGCAGGTCGTAGCGTCCCTCGAAAGTGAGGCCAGGCAGGCCGCTGCGGATCAGGACAACCCTCGATTGCTACGCGCAAAGCGCGACACCGCGCTGATCCTGCTCGGCTTCTGGCGCGGCTTTCGCAGTGATGAGCTGTGTCGTTTGAGTATCGAGCATGTCCAGGTAGTGCCCGGAGCCGGCATCAGCCTCTACCTGCCACGCAGCAAAAGCGACCGTGACAATCTCGGCAAGACTTACCAGACCCCAGCGCTGCTACGCCTGTGCCCGGTGCAGGCCTACAGCGAGTGGCTCAGCGTCTCGGCCCTCGTGCGCGGCCCGGTCTTTCGCGGTATTGACCGCTGGGGCAACCTGGGCGAGGAGGGCTTGCACCCCAACAGTGTGATCCCCTTATTGCGCCAGGCCCTTGAGCGCGCAGGCATTGCGGCTGAGCAATACACCAGCCATTCACTACGCCGAGGCTTCGCTACCTGGGCGCATCGCAGTGGCTGGGATTTGAAGTCACTGATGAGTTACGTCGGTTGGAGCGACATGAAATCTGCCATGCGCTATGTTGAAGCGACGCCATTTCTTGGTATGGCCCTGGCCACCCAACCGCTGTTGTGAGATTTCTTCTATTAATACTGTTACCTGATAGAGAAAGCCAATCGTCAACATCAGGTTTGCCAATGAGCCATCGACCGAGAGAGCCGGTAGGATTCACTTCATCAACTTACTAACCCCTGACGGAGAGTCAACGATGCCTATCATCAACAGCCAAGTAAAACCGTTTAAAGCCACCGCTTTCAAAAACGGCAGCTTCGTCGATGTGACCGACGCTGACCTGAAAGGCAAGTGGTCGGTGGTGTTCTTCTACCCAGCCGACTTCACCTTCGTTTGCCCAACCGAACTGGAAGACCTGGCTGACAATTACGCCGAATTCCAGAAACTGGGCGTCGAGATCTACAGCGTGTCCACCGACACCCACTTCGCCCACGCTGCCTGGCACAACACTTCGCCAGCCATCGGCAAGATCCAGTACACCATGATCGGCGACCCAACCCTGACCATCTCGCGCAACTTCGACGTGCTGATCGAAGAAGCAGGCCTGGCAGACCGCGGTACTTTCGTGATCAACCCAGAAGGTCAGATCAAGATCGTTGAACTGAACGACGGCGGTGTTGGCCGTGACGCTTCCGAGCTGCTGCGCAAGATCAAGGCTGCTCAATACGTCGCTGCCCACCCAGGCGAAGTTTGCCCAGCCAAGTGGAAAGAAGGCGAAGCCACCCTGGCTCCGTCCCTGGACCTGGTCGGCAAGATCTAAGTCTATGAAGACGTATCAAGGGCGGGAATCCGCACTTAAGTAAGCTGCATCCGCCCCTCAAAACGCCCGGGCGAGATTCGCTCGGGCGTTTTTTTTTCTGCAATAAACCGAATCAATAGGAAATCGCCCGTATGTTGGACGCCAATCTTAAAGCTCAGTTGAAGTCATACCTGGAACGGGTCACCCAGCCGATCGAGATCGTCGCCTCCCTCGACGACGGCGCGAAATCCCAGGAAATGCTTGCTCTTTTACAGGACGTCATCAGCCTCACCACGCTGATTACCCTGAAAACCGATGGCGATGATGCCCGCAGGCCATCGTTCTCCATCAACCGCCCGGGTGCCGATATCAGCCTGCGCTTCGCCGGCATCCCCATGGGCCATGAATTCACTTCGTTGGTGCTGGCCCTGTTGCAAGTCGGTGGCCACCCGTCGAAGGCCAGTGTCGAGGTGATTGAACAGATTCGTGCCCTCAAAGGCGAGTTCAGCTTCGAGACTTACTTCTCGCTGTCGTGCCAGAACTGCCCGGACGTGGTACAGGCCTTGAACCTGATGGCCGTGCTGAACCCGAACATCCGCCACGTCGCCATCGACGGTGCGCTGTTCCAGGCCGAGGTCGACGAGCGCCAGATCATGGCGGTGCCGAGTGTCTACTTGAACGGGGTCAACTTCGGCCAGGGCCGTATGGGCCTGGAAGAAATCCTTGCCAAGCTCGACACCAGCGGCATCGAAAAAGCCGCGCAAAAGATCAGCGCAAAAGACGCCTTTGACGTACTCGTCGTCGGCGGTGGCCCGGCCGGTTCTTCGGCAGCCATCTATGCGGCGCGCAAAGGCATTCGTACCGGTGTTGCCGCCGAGCGCTTTGGTGGCCAGGTACTGGACACCATGTCGATCGAGAACTTTATCTCGGTACAGGAAACCGAAGGGCCGAAGCTGGCCAGTGCGTTGGAAGCGCATGTGCGCCAGTACGACGTGGACATCATGAATCTGCAACGTGCCAGTAGCTTGGTTCCGGCGAAAAATCCTGGTGAGTTGCACGAAATTCGCTTCGAAAGCGGCGCGACTCTCAAGTCCAAGACTGTGATCCTGGCCACTGGCGCCCGCTGGAGAGAGATGGGCGTTCCGGGCGAGCAGGAATACAAGGCCAAGGGCGTTTGCTTCTGCCCGCACTGCGACGGCCCATTGTTTAAGGGCAAGCGCGTGGCGGTGATCGGCGGCGGTAACTCTGGCGTTGAGGCTGCCATTGACCTGGCCGGGATCGTCAGCCATGTCACGCTGCTCGAGTTCGACAGCAAGTTGCGCGCTGATGCGGTATTGCAACGCAAGCTCTATAGCCTGCCGAACGTGGATGTGATTACCAGCGCGCTGACCAGTGAAGTCAAGGGCGACGGCCAGAAAGTCACCGGCCTTGCCTACAAGGATCGCGACAGCGGCGAGTTCAAGACCCTCGACCTGGAAGGTATTTTTGTTCAGATCGGCTTGCTGCCCAACACCGATTGGCTCAAGGGCACTGTAGAGCTGACTCCGCGCGGCGAGATCATCGTCGATGCCCGTGGCGAGACCTCATTGCCAGGCGTGTTTGCCGCCGGTGACGTCACTACTGTGCCTTACAAGCAGATTGTGATCGCAGTGGGTGAGGGGGCCAAGGCTTCGTTGAGCGCCTTTGATCACTTGATTCGTACGTCGGCTCCGGCATAACCGAGCCCTTGAAAAAAAAGCCCCATGATTGCTCGTGGGGCTTTTTGTTTTCTGTCGTGCGAGGATTACATCGGCGCTGGCTGGATAATCTCGACCCAGTAGCCATCCGGGTCCTTGATGAAGGCGAGGCTCTTCATGCGGCCATCCGTCAAGCGCTTCTGAAAGTCGCAGCCCAGTGCTTCAAAACGCTCGCATGCCGCGACAATATCCGGCACCGAGATGCAGATATGGCCAAAGCCACGCGGGTCAGTATTGCCGTTGTGGTAAGCGAAGTCGGCGTCGTTTTCAGTGCCATGGTTGTGGGTCAGTTCCAGGATGCCCGGGATCGACTTCATCCACTGGGTGCGCTCTGCGGCGTCGGCCGGGATCTGGGCCTTGTCCACCAGGGCCAGGAAGTACAGGCTGAACTCGGCTTCCGGGAAGTCGCGTTTTTCAACCAGTGAAAACCCCAGGACACGGGTGTAGAAATCCAGTGACTGGGTGATGTTCTTGACCCGCAGCATGGTGTGGTTAAACACGAAGTTCGTCGTAGCGGTATCAGGCTGGGCGGTGACGCCCGGGAAATTATTCAGATCGTGCAGGCTCATGGGCCCTCCAGAAAAATGGGGCAAAGCGGTCCCTTGGCTTGCGGCAGCCTCCGTGCAGCCGGACCATGATACGCAAGGCCTGCCCGCTGCGCCAAATGAAAAAGCGCACGTAGCCCTTGCGACCCGCACCGGCTGGGCCGCAAACTTTGCTGCTTGAATCTTGGGTGTTTTTTGCAATGATCGAGTTTCGTAGATTGCTGTTGAGCGCTGTGTGTGGGTTGCTGTCCAGTTCGTTGGTATTGGCCGCCGACCCGGAGATTCACTGGCCCAGTGGTTGGCAGGTCGAGGAATTCGTGCCTGACGGCGAAACACCCGCCAAGCCCCAAGCGGTGTCGCGCCAGCGTGCGATCAAGAATGATGAAAATGGCGCGACCCTGATGGTTATGGAGTTGACCGGTACACCGATTGAAGTCGGACATAAAGTTAATCTTCCAGGCGTATTGCTGGAAATGCGCAAATCCATCCAGAAGGATTTTGCTCGAAGCGGTTATCAAAGCGTGTGCAGCAAGATGCACCCCAGCACATTGAGTCGTCTTGAAGCGCTCGAAACTACTTGTGTGATTACCGAGAATGGCCGGCACGTTCTGTCACAGACATTAGTCGGCGCAGTGGATGTCGATAAAGCCTATGTCTTTTCATATGCAGGCCAGGTGCAAGCCTATGAGGCAAGCAAGGATGAAGTGAGTTCGGTGCGTAATAGCCTGAAATTATGACTCGGCCAAGTTGAGCGAATCTGAACAAAGTGAGCGGTTGGAAAAGTTCGTTTTCGAACCTATAAAGCACAAGAGCCCCGCTTAGGCGGGGCTCTGTGTTTAGTGCCTGTTGATCAGCCGCGAAGCCAGGAATCTACAGTGGCGGCGCCGTACTCTTCTTTCCAGGCTTTAAGACCGCGGTGGTTGCCGCCCTTGGTCTCGATCAGCTCGCCGGTATGCGGGTTGTGGTAAACCTTGACGACCCGCGCACGCCGCTGCTTTGGTGCCGCGGCAACGGCTGCGCCGGCTTTGCGTGGGGTTGGGTCAAGAATGGCGATGACGTCGCGCAGGCTTTTGCCGTAGCTGTCCATCAGCTTCTTGAGCTTTTCTTCAAATTCGATTTCTTTCTTCAGGCCTGCATCGTTCTTCAAGGATTCCAGCTGCGCAAGCTGCTCTTGAAGGGCTTTTTCTGCTGCGCGAAATTCGGCGAGTCTGGACAAAATCTGTACTCCAATAGTGTAGTTGCTGATATCAACGGCAGACAAAGCTATAAGCCAGGAACGTTAAGGTAACTCAACGAAAAAGACCCCTCTGCGAGTTCTGCACAGGTAGGAAAAATTGTAGTAGTTAATCCATCTCGAGTAAATCATGTCTGCCGTCAAAATAACAATCTTTCATCGAAGGTGGCGCAGGGCTATTCAATGATTGCCCAACGAGTTAATGAACTCATCACAGGGTAACGGCCGGCCGAATAGATAACCTTGTAAGAAATCCACACCTTGGGCAACCAGGTATTCACACTGTTGTGCTGTTTCCACGCCCTCGGCAACAATGCCAAGGTCCAGCTTGCCGGACAGTTCTATGATGCTGTCCAGGATATGCCCCGACAGCGCATCCGCACCGATCATGGCGACAAAGCTTTGGTCAATCTTCAAGTAATCGACGTTGAAGTTGCGCAAGTAAGCCAGGCTGGAGTGGCCTGTTCCAAAGTCATCGATGGCGATCAGTACACCCAATTGGTGCAGGGCATCGAACAATTGGCGGGTGATATCGGTGGGCTCGATCAGCTCGCGTTCGGTCAACTCCAGCACCAGGCTTACCTGGCCAGGGGGGAAGGCGGCCAGGAACTCCCGACAGTCCTCCACCAGCGCCAGGTCCTGGCAATGGCGTGCGGTGATGTTCACGCCAATATGGAAGCCGGGGCTGAAACGCGCAGCGTGGGGCGCCAGTTGCGCAGCGGTCTGGCGCAGCAGGGCGCGGGTCATCGGCACGATCAGGCCCGAGTCTTCGGCCAGGGGAATAAACAGGTCCGGCCGCACCAGGCCCTCTTTTGGATGTTTCCAGCGCATCAGCACTTCACAGCCTGCCCATTGACGCGTGTCTCCGCGTACCACTGGCTGGAAATACGGGATGAATTCGTTGGCACTCAACGCACGCTGCAACTCCTGGGTGGGAGCGGACGAGCGTTTTTGCAACCAATGCGCGAGGATGCCGGCCAGTACGCCGAAGAACACCACCAGGCTGAAAAGCGCCGGGTAACGGGCCTGCATATAACGCCAGGTTTCTCCCTCCGGCATACCCGCCTCGACGCTGTAGTCATAACGCTTGGACGCCAGATGATGATGGGCCACGGCAAATACCGGCACCGCGCTGTCATGCACCTTGCCCTCGGCATCCAGCCAATGGGGGCCGACTTGCAAGACCAGATCGGCGTAACGGCTGATCAAGCGCAAGGCGTTGGTGAGATGGTAGCTGTCAATCGAGGCGAACGCGCCCTGGTCGCCTTCCACGAGGCGGTAGACCAACAGTGCGGTATCCGGCGTGACGGGGTTGCCGTTCATCAGCCATAACCGGCCATTGACGTAGTCATCCGGGTCGACCGGCGACTGATGGTTGCCGCCGAACAGCGAACTGCAATAAATGTTTTTCTGCCAGGACAGGGTGGTGGCGCGTACAAACGGGCGGCGCGTGACCTGTTCGCGCAGCGCCAGTTGCGCCTCGCTGTCACATGGCTTACCTGCCAAAGGCAACAAAGCCTGGGCGGCGAGGGCGGTATTGTCGAGCATCAGGTCGAACTGGCGCACCGCCTCTTGAGCGGTTTGGGCCGTGCTTTGCTCAAGCGTGCGTTCGGCTTGCCAGTAAAGAATTACCACCCCCAACAGAATGGGCAACAACCCGCACAGGGTGCTGATGAAATAGCGGGCGGCTCGGCTTCGTGGACCTTTGGCGGTCAGGGGCATAGGGGGCAATCAATCGTGAAAAAAAGAGTGGTCTCTGCCGATGATAGATGGCATTGCACGGGGCTGCTCACTTGTTTAACACCTACTGACCTAGCCGTTCGGTCAGTTGTGGCGGGCACTTCAACTTGGCAACATAAACTTCGTTGCAAAACGTAAGAGACTCAGTAGCACTTAACCCCTACAGCCTCTTTCACAGCCACTCAGCCCAATTTTGGCGGGACGGTCGCGTCTCGCCCTTCGATTGATGAGTCATGGCTTGCAACACTTTCACTGACATTCACTAGGAAGTATCTGTAATGAAAACTATCGCATTGGCCGTTGTATTTCTGGCGGCCACCGGCGTTGCCGTTCTGCCTGCTGTTGCCGCAGACGGCAAGATCACCTTGACTGGTGAAATCACCGGCACCACCTGCAGCATCAGCGGCGGCACGGGCTCTGCGCCCGGCACCAGCCCGGACTTTTCGGTGCCACTCAACAAGGTCCAGGCCAGCGCGCTCAAGGCGCCAGGCCAGACTGCCGGGGCGAAACCCTATTACATTCATGTCGGTTCCTGCCCCAAGGATACAACCGTCGCCGTGATGTATGAGAGCAGCAGCCCCGCGATCAACCCGGCGACCGGTAACCTGGTCAACCAGGCACCCGCCAAGCCGACGCCTGCCACCTTCGTTGAGGTGCAACTCGTGGATGGCGTCACCCACCAGCCCATGGATTTGCGCCTGGGCCAGAACTCCAGCCCCGCGAAAGTCCCGGAAAGCGGCCAGGTGTCGCTGCCCTTTGCCGCCCAATACATCGCCACGGGCACCGCTACGCCAGGGCCGGTCAGCACCCAAGTGCTGTATTCGGTGACGTTCCCCTGATCGAGGCCCAGTTGCCTGGCCGTGCGCCAGGCAAGGACAGACAAATGCTTGCCCGAACATTGCTATTGAACCCCCTGCTGATCAGTGTCGGGTTGCTATCCGTCGCTCACGCCGGCGTAGTGATCGACGGCACGCGGCACATCTATCCGCAGCAGCGTCGAGAAATCACGCTGCGCCTGACAAATGACGATCAGCGGGCGCCCCGCCTGGTCCAAGTTTGGCTGGACCAGGGCGACCCGGCGCAAGACCCTTCCGACAGCGACGTGCCGTTCAGCCTGTCGCCGCCTGTGTTTCGCATGGACGCGGGCAAAAGCCAGGTGGTGCGACTGGTCTATACCCAGGACCCACTGCCGGATGACCGCGAATCGTTGTTCTGGCTCAACGCTTTGGAGATACCGCCCAAGGTCAACGTGGCACCGGGCAGCTCGCAAGAGGCCCCTTCGAACCACCTGCAGTTCGCTTTTCGTATCCGCACCAAAGTGTTTTTCCGCCCGGCCCGATTGCCGGGCTCCGCGGACGAGGCGCCCACCCAATTACGCTGGACCCTGCACCGGAGTGCCCAGGGACCGCTACTGGAAGTGCACAACCCATCGGCTTATCACGTGACCTTCAATGAGGTTGCCTTGGCCATGGGCTCAGGCCCGGGTGCTCGCCTGTTACCGGCGGGAGAGGGCATGGTGCCCCCCGGCGGCAGCCTGAAGCTGCCCGTCAGGGATGTCGCAAGAGCAATACCTGCGGACGCCCAGGTGCATTTCAAATACATCAATGATTACGGCGCATTCTCCGTGCCGCAGCGTGCTCCACTGAAGTTCTGATCATGTATGCCTTATTGCAAGTACCCGTTCACCGCTTCACTGCCTGGCTGTTTGCCAACCCCAGGTTACTGCTATGGCTGGGCCTGCTCAGTACCTTATTGATGTCGGCAGAGGCCGCGCCACTGTTGTTTGACATCGAGGCGTTCGCCAGCGGCCTGTCCTCTTCGGCTGATATCTCACGCTTCAATACCAGCAACGTGTTGGCGCCAGGTGTCTACCGCGTGGATGTGATGCTCAACGGGCAATCGATGGGACGCCGCGAGATCACCTTCGCCCCCCTTGCCGGGCAGGACGACGCCCAGCCTTGCCTGAACGCTGCCGAGCTTGGCCAACTGGGGGTTTCTGTGCAGGCGCTGGCGGATAACACCGAGCATGCCTGCCGGGATTTTGCCGAGTGGATACCCATGGCCAGCAGCCGCGTCGATATCGAGACCCTGACCCTGGATGTCAGCATCCCCCAGATCTATATCAACCGTTCCGCGCGCGGCTACATTGACCCGTCTGAGTGGGACAATGGCATTGACGCCGCGCTGCTCAACTACAACTTCAGTGCTGCGACGGTGACAGCGGGCGCTGGTGAGGATCGTGGCTACCTGGGTCTCAACGGCGGTCTCAACCTGGGCGACTGGCGGCTACGCCATCAGGGTGGGCAGGCATGGGCATCCGGTGGCGGCCTGGCGCCTTATCAACACACCGCCACCTACCTGCAACGGTCCCTTGCCGCCTGGCGTTCACAACTGACCGTCGGCGACAGCTTCAGCAGTGGCCAGATCCTCGACGGTGTGCGTGTACGCGGCATCACCCTGGCCACCGATGACCGCATGCTTGCCCAGTCGCAACAAGGCTATGCGCCTCAGGTGCGGGGCATTGCCGACAGCAATGCAACGGTGACAGTGCGCCAGAACGGCTACACCCTTTACGAAACCACAGTGGCCCCGGGGCCGTTTGTCATCGATGACCTGTACCCCACCGGGTACGGTGGCGACCTGCATGTCAGTGTCACCGAGGTCGACGGCCGGCGCAGCAGCTTCGTGGTGCCTTACTCCGTGGCGCCTTACCTGCTGCGTGACGGTGCCAGCCACTACAGCATGACCTTGGGGCAGTTGCAGCAATACGGCGTCAGCGACGCCAGCCCGCTGATCTTGCAGGGTACGCTGCAGCATGGCCTGGGCGATCGTCTGAGCGCCTATGGTGGCAGTACGCTTTCCCAAGGCTACGACCAGGCCAAGGCCGGCCTGGCGATGAGTACTCCGATTGGCGCGTTCTCCCTCGACAGCACCCACTCGCGCACCCAGGTTCAGGGGCTGGGGGTAGTCGGTGGGCAAAGCTGGGGCCTGGCCTATAACAAGAACCTGCCGTTCTCGGGGACGCACTTTGCGCTGGGCGCCTATCGTTTCTCCACGGCCGGGTACCTGAACCTGCCTGATGCGCTCAATGTGCGGGAACTGGCCCGCCAAGGCGGGAGTATCAACAGTTACGCCAGGCAGAAAAGCCGCCTCGACCTGACAATCAGCCAGCAGTTGGGCGCAGGCTCGCTGAGCCTGTATGGCAGCTCCATCGACTACTGGGCGGGCGGCCAAGGGCGCCAGACATCCTTCACCCTCAGTTATGCGGCTAATTGGAAGTCACTTAACTGGAACCTCTCGGCGCAGCGCTCGCGTGTCAGTGAAACCCATCAATTGAACGATCACGAGCGCAGCGACGAAATCTTTTTTGGCCGGTCGGCGCAGGCCGGGCGCGTGGATAATCACCTGGTGCTGACACTGTCCATGCCATTGGGCGCAGGAACGCATGCGCCGACCCTGAGCAGCAGCCTGTCGCACGATGCTGGCGATTCACGCGGCAGCCAGCATCAGGTGGGGGTCAATGGTTTGCTGGGTGACGCCGGTGAAGCCAGCTACGGGCTGACCGGCAGCCGTGGCACGGGCCACCAGCAAGGCTCCAGCTTCAATGCCTACGCCGGCTATCGCAGCCGCGCCACGAGCCTGCGGGCCGGCTATGCCCAGGCCCGCGACAGTTCACAACTATCCATGAGTGCCGATGGCGGGCTGATAGCCCACAAGGGGGGCGTGACCTTGGCGCAAAACCTCGGTGAAGCCTCGGCACTGGTGTATGCGCCGGATGCACAAGGTGCCCGGCTCGGCAGCAGCGGGGCGCGTATCGATAAGCAGGGTTATGCGGTGCTGCCAGCCCTCAGGGCTTTTCAGCGCAATGAAGTAGATATCGATCCCGAGGGCATGCCCATGGATGTGGAACTTAAGGAATCGAGTCACGCCGTGGTGCCGACGCTGGGGGCCGTCTCACTGGTCAGGTTCGAGACCGTCAGTGGCCGTGCCGTGGTGATCAAGGCCACCCATATGGATGGCAAGCCGTTGCCATTTGCCGCCCAGGTGTTTGACGAACGCGGCGTCGAAATCGGCGTGATCGGCCAGGCTGGCAAGGCTTTTGTGCGCGGGGTTGCCGACCAGGGACGGTTGACGGTGCGCTGGAATGCAGGGGCGGGTGACCAGTGCTTTATCCATTACCGTTTGCCGCCGCGCAGGCCCGAGCAACGCCAGGAAAACGCGGACCAGTTGGTCAGTCAATGTGCCGAGCATGGTGATGCGGACGAGGAGCGCAGCTGATGACTCATCGATTGTTCAACGCGATGCTTGGCCTGGCCCTGGCGGTGCAGGCGGTGTTGGCCCATGGGGAAATCGTCATTGACCGCACGCGCATCATTTACACGGCCAGCGCCCCAGGGGTAACGGTCAACCTGCACAATGAGGCCGACGGCCCGCGATTGGTCCAGGTGTGGATCGATGCGGGCGACCCGCAGGTCGCGCCTGAGTCGAGTGACGTGCCCTTTACGGTGACCCCGCCAATCCTGCGCCTGGATGCCGGCAAGCACCGCGCATTGCGGGTGATGTATCACGCGCCCCAAGACAAGGCCATGGCCGCACCCCAGGAGTCGGTGTACTGGCTGAATGTGCTGGGGATCCGGCCGACCGTCGACACCGGCAACCAGCTGCAATTTGCCTTTCGCACACGGATCAAACTGTTCCTGCGCCCCGATGCGTTGCCAGGCCAAGCGCAGCAGGCGGTGGATACGTTGCAGTGGCGCCTGGCGGGCGACGGCCCGGCCCTGCAGGTGCGCAATCCCAGTGCCTTTCATGTGACGCTTTCCAGCGTGTTGCTGACCGTGGATGGCGTCGAGTACCCCAGTGAGGCCCCGCCGATGCTGTTGCCGCATTCGGTTGCCCGCATCGTGCTGAAGGGCCGGGCGCCGCGGGGGCAGGGTACGGCCGCGCTGCGATTTACCACCCTGGATGACCATGGCATGACGCGTACGCACGCAGTGTCTTTGGGTCGCACTAAGGATTTGGCGCTATGAACGGTATCCGGCAATTTATGTTCAGGCTTATACAGATTGGCGTGTGCTTGAGTATTGGCGCATTCGCGATGGACGCACAGGCGCATTTCAATGCAGGCGTCTGTACCCCCCAAGCCCCGGTGACGCTATCCTTCCCGCCCATCACCCTGCCTAACAACCTGCAGGTGGGCGAGGCGATTGGCTACCCAAGCGGCTATGACTTCGCCAGCAATGGCTTTGTCATGCAGTGCCGCTACACTGACTGGCCATTGTCGCATCCGGTGTCGGCCAACCTCAGCGTGGTCAATTCGCCGGCAACCGGCATGACGTTCAACGCCAATGGTCTGACGTTGCCCGTCTATGCGACCAGCTACCCTGGCGTCGGGTTCGTCATGATGGCCGGGGATCCGTCCCAGTATTTGAAGGTCATCACCCACACCGGCGTCACGCTGTTGGACATCAAGCACAACAAACCCAATGGCTGGGGCCTGCAAGGGCGTGTGTACCTGGTGGCAACGGGCCCGATCACGTCGGGCACCATTCCTGGGAACACAGTCGCCAGGTATGTGCTGACCAATGTCAATATCGAAAGCCCCGGTGCAGCCTCGGTCAACTTTGCCGATACCGTGATATTGCCGCCGCAAAAGCCGACTTGTCGGGTGAGCACGCCGTCGCTTGCCATGCCGCTGGGGCAGGTGCCCAGCCGCGATTTCAAGGGAGTCGGCAGCAGCGCCGGCAGCGTCAGTCGCAGCATCACCCTGGACTGTGCCGGCGGCACCGGCGGCATCCTGGATGTATGGATCACCGTGACTGACCAGACGGAACCCGGCAACCGCAGTAACCAGTTGTCCTTGACCCGCAACTCGGACGCCCGTGGCGTCGCCCTGCAATTGCTCAGTGGCGACCGGTTGGTAAGCTATGGGCCCGATTCCTCCGGCGTGGGCAACCCCAACCAATGGCAGGTCGCAAGCACGGGCAACGGCACCCTGACGATTCCCTTGACCGCCCGCTACGTTCAAACCGCATCGACCATCAAGCCTGGGAGCGCCAACGGCCTGGCCTCGTTCACCCTGAGCTACCGCTGAGCCCGGGGATCGGGGTACAGCGTTTGTGCCAGTGCGATAAACGCCAGGGTTGCGGGAGAGGCCTGGCGGCGATCCAGCACCGCCAGGCCTATGCGGCGCGGTACGCCCGGCGACAAGGGGCGGGCAACGTAGCGCTGGTCGGCATCGGTCGGCAGTGAGCCCTGGGCCACGATACTCAGACCGTCGCCACGGCTGACCGCCTCCAGGGTAGTGAGTAGCTGGGTGCAGCGATAACGCACTTTAGGTTGCAACTGCGCTTCACCAAACAAACGCGTGACCAGCTCTGCGGAGCCTGCCTCGGTTAGGATGAACGGGTCATCGCACAACGCGTGCAGGGGTACCGCCATGCTTGCCGCCAAGGGATGGCCGACCGGTATCAGCGCCACCAGTTGGTCTTCGAGCAGGGCCACGGTGTCGAAGCGTTCCTGCTCCAGTACCACGAAACCCACATCCACCCGGCGCTGATCCAGCCATTGGATGACCTGCCGATCCGGCCCTTCGTCTACATGCACTTCGATACCCGGATAGTCTCGGCGAAAGTGGCTGAGAATGGTCGGTAGCAAACGGTTCGAAGCAGTGGGGCCGAATGAGCCGATGCGCAGCGTGCCGCGCTTCATCCCGCGGGCATCGGCGGCTTCCTGCTGCAAAGTGTTGGCCAGGCCCAGCATGCCCCGTGCGCGCCCGAGTAACTGCTCGCCGATATCGCTCAGTTCCACCAGGGTCTGGTGCCGGCGAAACAACTCCACCCCCAGTTCCTGCTCCAGGGCCTTGATTGCATGGGACACCGCCGATTGGCTGATGCCCAGGCGATGCGCCGCACTGGTGAAACCTCGGAGTTCGGCGACCAGGGAGAAGATTTCCAACTGGGTCAGGGTCATGAGTAAAGCCTTATTTTACGATGACTGATCATTAGTAAAAGAATAATCCCATCCTTTCTCACGTTGAGCACTTTCTTATGCATGCCCGCGAAGGCCTTACTTACCTGAAGCTGGCCGCTGTCACCATGATCTGGGGCGGGACCTTCGTCGCCGGGCGCTTTCTGGCCGATCAAGTGGACCCGCTGTTCGCGGCCAGCCTGCGGTTTATCCTGGCCAGCCTGGCGCTGCTGCTGTTCCTGGCCTGTGCGCGGACCCCACTGGCGCGCCCAACTACGGGGCAAATGGCGCGGCTGGTACTGCTGGGCCTATGCGGCATCTTTTTCTACAACCTGTGTTTTTTCTATGGCCTGCACTACATCAATGCGTCGCGGGCGTCCTTGATCGTGGCATTGAACCCGGCAGTGATTGGCTTGGCGTCCTGGTTGTTGTTCAAGGAGCGCCTGGGCCGGGTCAAGTGGCTGGGTATCGGGCTGTGCCTGCTGGGGGCGGCAGTGGTGATCGTGAGCCGCAATCCCAACCTCATGCAGGGGGCGCGCAACGCCTGGATCGGTGACCTGTTGATCCTGGGCTGCGTAATGGCCTGGGGCGCCTATTCGCTGCTGTCCCGGGAACTCAACCAGACATTGGGACCGGTGCAAACCGTCACTTGGTCGGTGCTCTGGGGTACGCTGATGTTGACCCTTGCTACCCTCGCCACCGGTCGGCTGACGCTGCAAGGTTTCAGTGCGCTGCAGCTGGCGCAGTGGTACAGCCTGCTGTACCTGGGTGTGCTGGGTTCGGCCCTGGCCTATATTGGTTATTACGACGGCATCCGGCGAATCGGCGCGACCCGCTCCGGTGTGTTCATCGCCCTCAACCCGCTGACGGCGGTGATATGTGGCGGATTGCTGCTGGACGAAGCCTTGACGGCGCCGATGCTGGCGGGTGGCGCGGTCATCCTGTTGGGCATCTACTTGTGCAATAAACCTCTTGCACGGGGCAGGGCAACAGGGATTTGATAAGAGTACGGACAAACTGGTTTACGCTGTGTAGAATCGATTTACGCATACAAGAATATGGACTTGCGCTCACGCAAGCCTCGGCCGTCAGAGACTGATGACACCATGAAGCTACTTGGCTCTCCCCTCATCTTTGGTGACTTCCTCGCCCGCAGCGTGCGAGGCCTTTCCTGCGCGCCACCCTCGGACCTCATCCTTGCTTGCAAATAGACAATTGCTACCCACAAGAATGATGAGGCACGAACATGACCGACCAATACGAAAACCCAATGGGCCTGATGGGCTTTGAATTTATCGAATTCGCCTCGCCCACCCCGGGTACCCTGGAGCCGATCTTCGAGATCATGGGCTTCACCAAGGTGGCGACTCACCGCTCCAAGGACGTGCACCTGTATCGCCAGGGCGAGATCAACCTGATTCTCAACAACGAACCGGGCAGCCTGGCGGCGTATTTTGCGGCCGAACACGGCCCGTCGGTGTGCGGCATGGCGTTTCGCGTCAAGGATTCGCAACAGGCCTACAACCGTGCCCTGGAACTGGGTGCCCAGCCGATTCACATCGAAACCGGCCCGATGGAGCTGAACCTGCCGGCGATCAAGGGTATCGGCGGTTCGCCGTTGTACCTGATCGACCGTTTTGGCGAGGGCAACTCGATCTACGATATCGACTTCGTCTACCTCGAAGGTGTTGACCGCAACCCGGTCGGTGCCGGTCTCAAGGTTATCGACCACCTGACCCACAACGTCTACCGCGGACGCATGATCTACTGGGCCAATTTCTACGAGAAGCTGTTCAACTTCCGTGAAGCGCGTTATTTCGACATCAAGGGCGAATACACCGGCCTGACTTCCAAGGCCATGAGCGCGCCGGACGGCAAGATCCGCATCCCGTTGAACGAAGAATCGTCCAAGGGCGCCGGGCAGATCGAAGAGTTCCTGATGCAGTTCAACGGCGAGGGCATCCAGCACGTAGCATTCCTCACCGACGATCTGGTCAAGACCTGGGACGCGCTGAAGAAGATCGGTATGCGCTTCATGACCGCGCCGCCGGATACTTACTACGAAATGCTGGAAGGCCGCCTGCCCAACCACGGTGAACCGGTCGACCAACTGCAATCGCGTGGCATCTTGCTGGATGGTTCGTCGGTCGCCGGTGACAAGCGCCTGCTGCTGCAGATTTTCTCGGAAACCCTGATGGGGCCGGTGTTCTTTGAATTCATCCAGCGCAAAGGCGACGATGGGTTCGGCGAGGGCAACTTCAAGGCGCTTTTCGAGTCGATTGAGCGTGACCAAGTACGTCGTGGTGTATTGACCGCCGACTGACCCACTGGATAAGCAAAAAGCCCGGGTTTATACCGGGCTTTTTTGTGTGTGTTGCATCGAGTTGCAATTTAGCGACGGCCAAACGGGAACAAATGTTTCACCAAGTATCACATAAGGGCCGGGCGTAGGAAAAAACCTGCACCCTAATTTAGACGAGGCCCTCATATGACGACTGTGCATACTCCTTCTCTTCGGCCAAGGTTAGGTGATCCCATCCCGCCGCAACAGGCTGGCCCCATTCGCAATGTCCGCTCGACCGATGATGGGGACCCGATCGAGGTGGCGCGAAAGCGTTTCCTCGACGAAGGTGAATTACAGCACCTCAATGGCGGTTTAACTGCCGACGAGAATCAGTTGATAAAGGCGGTGGTGAATCCAGACAAGCCGGGGGCACCTTTCGTGAGTGTCTCGACTTTTGCCGTCGATGGCGCTCAATCCCGAGACATGATGGTGATCAAGCGCGTGCCTGTAACGGAGGGGATGACTAATTTCATCGTGTATATGCCGGAGGATGAAGTCATGTCGTTCTACAAGTTCGAAACCGCTGAACAGATGACTGAATGGGTTAGGAATATGGCCCAAGACCCTGCCGAACTAGACCGATTAGCCGGACACTTCTCTCACCCTGAAGCTCTCGGGCAGGAGGAGCGGGTCAGGGAGCAACTAAAGGAGTTTGGCAAGGATGAACAATCCAGCGTTGCAGTGGGAAGTTTTGGTCGAGAGCGCGATGATATTTTCGCGCGCTTGAACAGGGATGTAACGGTTCCGCCAGTGGAGGTCAACGGGCTAGTCAACACCAGGCTTTACAACCTCGCTTCCGATGGCAAAGCGACCTATGTCGGTACACGGGAGGATGGAAAACATGTCGTATATGATTACGATGCTTATGGTAACTTTCGGGGTGGCAGTGAGGGCGGTTATTACTTTGTGAAAGACGGGCTGAACAATAAAGAACCGCTCGGCGAACCAAGTTCAGAGTCACCCGACAAGTTCGCCAAAAAGCACGTCGCGCGCCAGGCTATGGAAAAAGCAGGACCTAATGACCTGAGTGACTTCTGGGCCTACCTCGGCAAGCAGCTCAGAAACCCGGGGCACGGTCTAGGGACTGCATTGAAACAGTTTGGTGTTCCTGACGACATAGCCGAATCCATCGAAGAAATCGTGAAAAACCCCGTCACAGGAACGCTGCTTGAGCTGAACCACGACAATCGGCTCGGCAATGTGTTTGGTGTTGAGAAGGAGATTATGGATCAACAGTTGGAAAAATTCGGTAATGAGGTCCAGAGCAATATTCCCCGCTACGGCACAGCGAGGGAAAACCTGAATACCGCAGCCGATTTCATCGAGAGCGTGGTCGGTACGCCCGAAGAAACCACGACTCAGGTAATGACCTGAGGCCATCCCCCTGTAGTACGGAAGGGGTACGGATACCCCCGCAACCGGCACCCATTCCCAGTCTTTTACTCAAACCCGACGTTGACGCACCAAATGCTTGAACCCTTCATATACCAGCACCATCACCGCCAGCCAGATGGGAATGTAAGTCAGCCATTGGCCACCCTTGATGCCTTCTCCCAGCAAGAGCGCCACCACCAGCAGTAACACCGGCTCCACGTAACTGAGCAGCCCGAACAAGCTGAATGCGAGCAAGCGACTGGCAATGATATAGCTCACCAGCGCCGAGGCACTGATCAAACCCAGCATCGGAATCAATGCATACAGCCTGGGGTGCACATCGAGCACGGCAAATCCCTGTTCGCCGCTCTGCACAAACCACCAAGCTACTGGCAGCATCAGCGCCATGTCCAGCCACAGGCCACCCAAGTGATCGGTAGTCAGGTACTTGCGCACCACGAAGTACACCGGGTAACCGATGATCACTACCAGGGTTGCCCAGGAAAAACCGCCGGCCTGATACAGCTCATTCAAAACGCCGAGCGCGGCAAACACCACCGCAATCTGCTGCAGCCGCGACAAGCGTTCGCCGTACACCAAGCGCCCTGTCAGCACCATGGTCAGCGGCAATAGGAAATACCCCACCGATACATCCAGGCTGCGTCCATTCAGCGGCGCCCACATGAACAGCCACAATTGCACGCCCAGCAAGGCCGAAGAGGCCAGCACACCGCCGACCAGACGTGGCTTGGTGGCAAGCATGCGCAGCAGTTCCAACACCCTTCGCCATTCACCGCTGACGATCATGAACACGGTCATGCATGGTACGGTCAGCAGCATGCGCCAGCCGAAAATCTCCAGGCCGCTCAAGGGCGTGAGCAGCGACGTGAAGTAATACATCACGGCAAACAACACCGAGGCCAATACCGATAACACTACACCTTTAGACACGCTGTCCTCGCGAAAGCCGATTCATATCCAGTTCCTGGGGCGGAGTATGGCGGTTTTTGCGAGAAATAAAATGTGGGAGGGGCGGGCGACGATTCGACTTGCTCCTAATAGGCAGTGTGGCAGCTACAGATGAACTGATTGCAGCACCGCTATCGGAGCAAGCCCCGCCGACATTTTAATCTCCATGCATCAGGTAGATTTCAGCCTGCTCGCCACGCTACACGGCCTGAGACGAAATGGCCGACATCGTTGAACCCCGGCGTGGATGAATGCCCGGGTGTGACCAAGGAATCAATAAATGCCTCGTCTTCAGCAGTGATCTTCACCGCCAGCGCCCCGGTGTACGCATCCCATTGCGCCTCGGTGCGCGGCCCGACAATCGCGGAACTCACTGCGGCATTGTTCAATACCCAGGCAATGGCAAACTCGACCATGCCCACGCCACGCCCTTGGGTGTATTGCTGGATCTGCTGGGCGATGCGCAACGACTCCCTCCGCCATTCGGTTTCCAGGATGCGCTTGTCCTGCCGTGCGGCCCGGCTGCCAGGTTCGGGCGTGACGTCCGGCGCATATTTGCCGCTTAGCACCCCTCGGGCCAGCGGGCTATAAGGCACCACGCCCAACCCGTAGGCAGCCGCCGCGGTGATTTGCTCGACCTCGGCCTGGCGATTGACGATGTTGTACAGCGGCTGACTGATGACGGGTTTATCCACCCCCAGACGCTCGGCCACGCGAATCACCTCGGCGATACGCCAACCGCGATAGTTGGACAGGCCCCAATAGCGGATCTTGCCTTGGCGGATCAGGTCGCCGATGGCCGACACGGTCACTTCCAGCGGCGTGTCATGGTCTTCACGGTGCAGGTAGTAGATGTCCAGGTAATCGGTATCCAGGCGCCCAAGACTGGCTTCCACGGCGTTGAAAATACGCTTGCGGTTCAAACCACTGCGGTTGGGCAAGCCATCGGCGGGGCCGAAGCCGACCTTGCTGGCTACTATCCAGTCCTGGCGGTTACGCGCAATGGCTTCGCCGACTATCTCTTCGGAGCGCCCGCCGGTGTAGACGTCGGCGGTATCGATAAAGTTAATGCCTTGGCCCCAGGCCTTGTCGATGATGCGCAGCGAGTCTTCGGTACTGGTCTGTTCGCCAAACATCATGGTGCCGAGGGTCAATGCGCTGACCTTCAAGCCGGACTGGCCCAATGTGCGGTAAATCATGGAGAGCTCCTCATCGCAGGGAAACGTGAGTACTGCAATACCAGACCCGACGCCTCTGGAACAAGCCCTGGGCGCGTTTCTTCATGTACCCAGTAACGTCTGGCAGCGTGCCTGTAGAAAACGGTGCAGCACTTTCACCCGTTCCGACACTTGCAGACGGTGGGGGCACATCAGGTTGAAAGGGGTCGGCTCGCCCTGCCAGTCGGGCAACAGCGCTACCAGCCGACCGGCCTGGATATCACGGGCAATATCCAAGTTGGCTTTATAGGCGATGCCGTGGCCCGCCAGCGCCCAGCGGCGGACGATTTCTCCATCGTCGCTGAGGTAATCGCCGCTGACGTCGACCTCCTGGAGCAGCGCGCCCTGGCGGAAGTACCACGTGCTATTGGCCTGCCCGCGGCGCATGTAACGCAACGTACTGTGCTGCGCCAAGTCCGCCGGCGTGCGCGGTGTGCCGTGGCGCGCGAGGTAGTCAGGACTGGCGCAGGCCATGCGCTGGTGGCCGGGCACCACCGGCAACGCCACCAGGCTGGAGTCCCTTGGTACGCCAAAGCGCAGGGCAATGTCGACGGTATCGCGAAACAAGTCGGCATTGCTGTCGTTGAGCAGCAGTTGCAGGCGGATATTGGGGTGCTCAAGCTTGAACTCATCCAGCCAGCCCAGCAGCACATTGCGGCCGAAATCCGAGGGCGCCGCCAGTTGCAATAAACCGCTGAGGCTTTGGCCTTGTTGCTTGATGGCGTGTTCGCCCTCCGACAGCGCCTCCAGCGCTACCCGCACGCTGTCCAGATAACGCCGGCCTTCTTCGGTCAGGCGCATGCTGCGGGTGGAACGGGCGAGCAAGCGGATACCGAGCCGGGTTTCCAGGCGCTTAAGGGCAATGCTGGCCGCTGCCGGTGTCAAGCCAAGCCCACGGGCGGCGGCTGTCAGGCTGCCGGTGTCGGCACTGCGTACAAAGACTTCAAGGTCGAGAATTGAGCTCATTATTAAAAATCCTTTAAAGATCTTGTCGTTTTACCGGGATTTTTTGCTGATTGCCAAGCTGGGAAGATGAACGCTCACTTTCTCATGCAGGTAGTTCTCCCATGACATCTTCCCTCAGCGGTAAAACCGTCATCGTAATTGGCGGCAGCAGCGGCATCGGCGCCGCAGTGGCCCAGGCAGTCACCGCTCGCGGTGCGCACGTAGTGCTGGCAGGGCGGCGCTTGACCTCCGGCAGCGATAACGGCGTACGCAGCGAACCGGTGGACGTCACCGATAGCGCATCGTTGCAGCGCTTGTTCGAAACGGTGGGCCACTTTGACCACCTGGTCTACACCTCGGGACCTTCGGTGCGGGCCAAAACGCTGATCGAAACCGACCTTGACGAAGCCCGGGACAATTTCAATGTGAAACTCTGGGGCGCGCTACGTGCGATTCAACAGGCGCTGCCATTCCTGGGTGAGCACGGCAGCATCAGCCTGACTTCGGGTCAACTGGGGCGCAAGCTGGCAGCAGGGCAGTTCATCAAGACTGGCATCAACGCCGCGACCGAAGCCTTGGGCAAGCAACTGGCCAAGGAGCTGGCGCCGCGTCGCGTCAATGTCATCAGCCCCGGCGTAATCGACACCCCAGCCTATGCCGGGTTGGCCGAAGAGCAGCGTTTGGCGATGTTTGCCAAGACCGGCGAGACATTGCCGGTTGGCCGGGTAGGGCAGGCTGAAGAAGTCGCGGCGGGGTATGTATTGGCCATGGAGAACGGCTTCATGACCGGCACCGTTATCGATATCGATGGCGGCGGCTTGCTGTAGACACAGGGCTCCCGATAACGGTGTATCAGTCAACTATGAATTGACTGAACTACTGTATCGGGGGGCAAGCCCCCTCCCACAGGGGGGCAATTACTGCGTTGGTGTATTCGCTGCTTGCCTAAGGTCTGACACAGCCTGCAAAGGCAACAGAGATCAAAATGTGGGAGGGGGCTTGCCCCCGATGGCGGTGGTTCAGTCACAGATGCGCGCACTGACACTAAATCATCGGAAACAAGGCCCCTCTCACATTGGGCTGTCTTATGCCTGCAAGGTCCGCGTCATGCGCAACGCCAATACACTCCCGGCGACAATCACGGCCGCCAGCAGATACAGCGCCACATCAGTGGACCCGGTGGCGTCTTTCACAAAACCCACGATATACGGGCTGAGAAAGCCCGCCATCTGCCCCATGGAGTTGATCAACGCCAGGCCACCCGCCGCGGCACCTGCGCTGAGCATGGCGGTAGGCACCGGCCAGAACATCGGCAGGCCGGTAAGGGCGCCCATGGTAGCGATGGTCAGGCCGAGGATGGCGATGGCCGGTGTGGTGGCGAAGCTCACCGCAATCAGCAGACCGATTGCACCCATCAGCATTGGCACCACCAGGTGCCAGCGACGTTCCTTGCGCAAGTCGGCCGAGCGGCCTACCAGCAACATGAACACTGCCGCCAACAGATACGGGATCGCACTGAGCCAGCCAATCACCAGGTTATCGCTGAAACCCAGGTTCTTGATGATCGATGGTAGCCAGAAGTTGATCGCATACACGCCGCTCTGGATGCAGAAGTAAATCAGGCCAAATGCCCAGATCGCCGGGTTCTTGAACACTTCGGCCAGGGAGTCGCTGGTGGTTTTAGGCTTGTTCGCCAGGTCCGTGGCTTGGTCGGCTTCCAGCACTGCGCGCTCATGGGGCGTGAGCCACTTGGCATTGGCGAAGCTGTCACTGAGCAGGAAGTAGGCGAGGGCGCCGAGGATCACGGTCGGGATGCCCTGCAGCAGGAACATCCACTGCCAGCCCGCCAGGCCACCTTGACCGGCGGCAAAGTGGTTGAGAATCCAGCCGGAGAAGGGGCTACCGAGCAAGCCGGACACCGGGATCGCCGACATGAACAGCGCCATGATCCGTCCGCGGCGGAAGGTCGGGAACCACTGCGAGAGGTACAGCACCACACCGGGGAAGAAACCGGCTTCAGCGGCACCGGTAAACAGGCGCAACGTGTAGAAATGCGTCGGCGTGGTCACAAACAGCAGGCAGGTAGACAGCGTGCCCCACACGATCATCATCAACGCGATCCAGCGCCGTGGGCCGAACTTGGTCAGCGCCAGGTTGCTCGGCACGCCACACAGCACGTAGCCGATAAAGAAAATCCCGGCCCCCAGGCCGTATACGGTTTCGCTGAATTTCAACGCATCGAGCATCTGCAACTTGGCAAAGCCAACGTTCACTCGGTCCAGGTAGTTGAACAGGTAGCAGATAAAGATGAAGGGGATCAGGCGCAGGGTGATGCGCTTGTAGATGGCGTTTTTATCGTCATCGCTGGCCAGTGCGGCAGTGGCGCTCTGTGACATGGGAATCTCTCTTTATTATGATTTTTCGCGGTGCGAGGTTAACGTTGACCGCCCCGACAGTCTCGATGACGTGATGGGCGACTGTCTTTGTGCTGGCGCACAGTGAAGCAGGCTTTGCGCTGTGCCAGTGAACAACCTGTTTTAGGAAATTAGCCCCATGTTCGAGCTCGATCACGCCTTGGCCCAGGAGATTGTCGATCGCACCATGGCCATCCTGCCCTATAACGTCAACGTCATGGACAGCCAGGGCCTGATCCTTGGCAGCGGCGAGCCGGAACGCATCAATACCCGCCACGAAGGCGCGCAACTGGTCCTGGCCAATGGCCGGGTGGTGGAGATCGATGGGCAGACTGCCAAACATCTCAAAGGCGTGCAGCCGGGCATCAACCTGCCGTTGCTGCATGATCAACGCCTGATCGGTGTGCTGGGCATCACCGGTGAACCGGACGGGCTGCGCACCTATGCAGAACTGGTGCGCATGACCGCTGAAATGCTGGTCAGCCATCGCCACCAGCAAGCCGAGCAGCAATGGCGGCGCCAGCGCTGCGATGATCTGCTGGCCTTGCTGCTGGCCGACAGTGGCGACTCACCACGCCTGGTGGACGAAGCCCGGCAACTGGGTCTCAAGCCGCAGCTGTCGCGCACGCCGTACCTGTTCGAACTGGGCCCGGGCCAAACGGCGGAAGACTTGAGTACATGGCTCACCAGCCGTTACCCGGACAGTTGGTGTGTCAGCCCCGCGAAGTTTTCCCTGCTGTGGTGCCGACCCGCCGCGTTGCAGGTCGACAACCCCCGCTTGCTGGAAAAGCTCGACGGCCTGGGTTGGAACATCCTGCGCGTTGCCATTGGTGGGCAAGCGGAGGGCTTGGCGGGGCTACGCCGTTGTTATCGTCGGGTGGGCGATCTACTTGCGTATGGCCGCGATATCCTCCCGCAAATGCGGCTGTTGACCCTCAACCGTTATCGTCTGCCGGTCATGCTCTGGCGTCACCGCAATGACGATGCCCTGGACGAACTGCTCAACCCTTTGCGCAAAGTGCTGACCAAGGACAGCAACGGGCAACTGCTCGCCACCCTGCGCAGTTGGTGCGAACACGACGGGCAAAGCCAGGCCTGCGCAGACGCGCTGGGCATTCATCGCAATAGCCTGCGTTATCGCATGGAACGCATTGCTGAACTCAGCGGCGTGGACCCGTTGACGCTCGATGGCATGCTGGCCTTGTACCTGGGCGTGCAGTTGTTGCCCCAGACTTTGTAGAAATGACCAACAAACCCTGTCCGCATCTGTGCAATTGACAGGCGTCATTACCCCAGCCAACTGGCAGCATGGGCGTTATAAAAACCGGAGAAAGCCCATCATGAAGATCATCATCGCTCCCGACTCGTTCAAGGACAGCCTCAGTGCTGCAGGCACTGCCCAGGCGATTGCCGAAGGGTTGGCCCAGGTCTGGCCGGATGCACAGTTGGTCGAATGCCCAATGGCCGATGGGGGTGAAGGAACGGTGGAGGCAGTACTCGCCGCGTGCAAGGGCGAACTGCGTCGGCAAAGGGTGCAAGGGCCACTGGGCGGCTCCGTTGAGGCGCACTGGGGCTGGTTGGCCGACAGCCATACCGCGATGATCGAAATGGCCGAGGCCAACGGCTTGCAATTGGTCGCGCCGGGGCAGCGCGACGCATGTTCCAGCACCACTTACGGTACCGGTGAATTGATCCGTGCCGCCCTGGACGCCGGGGCGCAACGCATCATCCTGGCGATTGGCGGCAGCGCCACCAATGATGGCGGGGCGGGGGCGATGCAGGCCCTTGGCGTGCAACTTCTTGACGCAGCCAGTCAGCCACTGCCTCCAGGCGGCCTGGCGTTGGCGCGTCTGGCGCGTATCAGCCTTGACACGCTCGACCCGCGCCTGGCCCAGGTGCGCTTTGAAATTGCCGCCGACGTCAACAACCCGCTGTGCGGCCCCCACGGCGCCTCGGCGATTTTCGGCCCGCAAAAAGGTGCGAGCCCCGAGCAAGTGGCCCAACTGGACGCCGCCCTCGGCCACTTCGCCGATCACTGCGCCCAAGTGCTGGCCACCGACGTGCGCGACCAACCCGGCAGCGGCGCCGCCGGTGGCCTGGGTTTTGCCGCCAAGGCCTTTCTCGGTGCACAGTTCCGCCCAGGGGTGGAGGTGGTGGCCGAACTGGTCGGCCTTGATGATGCCGTACGCGGCGCCGACCTGGTCATTACCGGTGAGGGCCGCTTCGACGCCCAGACCCTGCGCGGCAAGACCCCGTTTGGTGTGGCGCGCATCGCCCAGCGCCATGGCGTGCCGGTTATCGTGATCGCCGGCACATTGGGCGAGGGTTACGAGCAGATGTACGCCCATGGCGTGGATGCGGCATTTGCCTTGCCCTCGGGACCGATGAGCCTGGAGCAAGCCTGCCGTGAGGCTCCGCGTCTATTATGTGAGCGAGCTGCGGACATCGCACGCGTTTGGCGCCTTGCATCTAATCACTAACCCCACGCGCCAACCGCTGCACCCACTGTGCCTGAAACTCCAGCAGCGCCTCTGCGGGCTGCTGCAACTGCACAAACTCCAGCATCGGGTCGTCCACCGCTGTGCGCACGCCGCTCAATTCCTCCAGGGTCGCCAACCCACAAAACGGTACATAGGCCTCGCTGTAGCCGCCTTCATGCACCAACACCAGGCGGCCCTGGCACAAGCGCTCGGCAGCCAGGCGCAGGGTGCGCGTCATCAGCCGGAACGATTCGCTGTGCAGCAGCATGCGCGCCAGAGGGTCGACGGCGCCTGCGTCATAACCGCAGGCGACGATGATCAGCTCTGGTTGGAAACGTTCAAGGGCTGGCACCACGATGCGTTCCATCGCCTGCAAATAGGTGACGTGCCCACTGCCCGGCGGCAAAGGAATGTTGATGTTCGCGCCCAGGCCAGCGCCGCGACCACGGTCCTGTTCGCCGCTGTAGCCGGGCGGGTAGCAAGCATCCTGATGCAGTGAAATCGTCAACACATCGGCACGTTCCTCAAAGATCGATTGCGTGCCGTTACCGTGGTGCACATCCCAGTCGATCACGGCGACTTTGCCGAGCCCGTTGTGGGCCTTGGCTGCTTCGATGGCGATGGCAATGTTGGCGAGAAAGCAGAAGCCCATGGCGCTGTCTGCCAGGCAGTGGTGGCCCGGTGGCCGGGATAACGAATAGGCGTTATGCACCTGGCCCCTGAGCACGGCGTCCACGGCGGCGAGGGTCAAGCCGGCGGAGAGTTGCGCGATTTCATAGCTACCCGGTCCAATCGGTGCCTGGGGACCAAGCTCACCGCCGCCGGCATCACTTAGCGCCTTGAAGCGCTGCAGGTAGGCGCTGCCGTGGACTCGCAGCAAGTCCTCTTCGGTGGCCGGTGGTGCGCTGCGCAGATGCAGATGGTGGCTTAATCCGGACACGTCCAACAAGCTTTTCAAGCGGCGCTTGGTCTCCGGTGATTCGGCATGCCCACTGCCGGCCGGCGGCTGTACCCAGCCGCCCACGGGCAGGGTCAGCGCGTGGGCGCCGGCGCTGTGCCACAGGCTCATTTCATCGAAGAAAAATGCGGTGGTTCGGTTCATACCGGCTCCAGTTCAGTGGGGTAATTGGGACGGCTGGTGAGGATCATCACCAGGGACATTAGCGTGATAAGGGCAGCGCCAAGCAGCAGTAGGGTGAACCCGCCGCTGACCTCAATCAGGCGCCCGGCAATCGCCGGGCCGATGGCCAGGCCGCCGCCGATCACCAGGTTGGAGGCGTTCATCAGCTTGCCGCTGTGATCGAGGTCGGCCAGGCAGGCCAGGACCAACGGCAGGATGAAGGTCCAGCTGAACTTGAACAGCAGCGCCGCCAGGGCAAAGCGCAGCAGCGTGGGCTGGCCGAGTAAAAGTAATACGGCAGCCGCCATCAGCGCATAGCCCACTAGCAACAGCATTCCACGCGGCAGGCGAGCGCTGATCAGTGATGCGCTTGCAGCACCGGCAATCCCCATCAGCGTGGCGATGGCAAGGACTTGGCCGCTGTGCGGCGCAGAGATCCCGGCATTGGCGCCCAAGGCACCGATAAAGGTCCAGACGCCACCGAGGCTGATGTAAAAACCCAGCACTGCGCCGATTCCCAGCATTGCTTTGCAGCGTGAGCCGGGCAAAGAACAGCCGCTGCTTGCCTCTGCCACAGGGCTACCGGCAGGAAACGCCTTGGCCAGAGGCAGCAACAGGGTCATCAAGCCCGCCAGGATCAGGTAACAGGCATTCAAGCCAAACTGTCCGAATAACCCCGGCAGTACTAGAAGGCCGAGGGCGCCGACAATCAGCTGCCCCATTACCCACAATCCGTAGACCCGACCAGGATTGGCGCTGGCGGCGGCGCTGGCCAGGCAAATGATCATCAGTGAGCCGCCGGCCAGGGCGCTGGCAAAGCGCAGCAACAGTAGAGCTGCGTAAGTGTCGGCGAGCATCGACAACAGGTTGGCCACGATAAACACCAGCGCGGCGACCAGGGCTGCGCTTGGCCAGTCAACCCGTTTGAGCCAAAACCAGGCAGGCAAGGTCGCCAGGCTCATGGCTCCCAGCTCAACGGAAAACAGGTCACCGATGCGCGCAGGGTTCAGTTGCCATTGGCTCGCCAGCTGCGCGGCCACGGCGGGGGCAGTCATCAAGATGGTCGGAGTGATCGCGGCAAACAGTACGATTGCCGCCAGCCGATAGGGTTGTGTGGGCATCTTCAAGCTCCAGGAGTGGGGGTCAGAACACATGGACCAGGCGCAACAATGCCTCGGTCCCGGCATAGCCGTTGGAGGCCGCGACGTTTTGCGAAAGGCTGACCATCAGTTGGTTCTGTGGGTCGAGCCAATGCCCGAATTCGAAGCCAAGTTGGGTGTAGCGCCTGTGGGTGTTGTCGATACGGCGATGGTCAATGCGCAGCGCACCGCCGTCGGCCTGGATCAGGCGCAGCGCCCCATAAGTGGCGGCGCTGAAGTCGTAGGAGGCAAAGGCTTGCAGGCGATACAGCGGGTCTTGCTTGAGCTCGCTGCCGAAGTAGTCATCATTCCTGGCATAAAGCTGGGCTTCGAGGTTGGCTTCCAGCACCCATTTGTCGCCAACGCCCTGGGTATAGTTGTAGACAAATGTGACGCCCCAACGGTTGGTGCCGGGGGACACGTCCGGGTTTTGGCTGTGGTATTGGCCTACCGGCACGGTGATCAGACTCAACAGACCGCTGTAGGTGCGCGAGGCCGGATCGTTAATGAAAAACAGCGTGCCGCCTATCTGCGGGTCGCCCAAGCCGCGTTCACCGGTCCGTTGCTCGGCGCCGGGCAATCGCGCCGTGATGTCGACAAAGGGCAGGATTAATTGTGGCGTGCACAACGTGCCGCAGGCGTCGGTGAAATACACCTGGCGGTAAGCCACGGCGTTGACCTTGAGGTCGGCCTTGCCGGTGCTGTCGGCGGGGCCGTGGAAATTCCCGGCACGGGTCGCAGGCAGGTACAGCACCCCCAGGTTGGTGCCCGGCGGGGCGGCGAAAAAATCCCGGGCGTTGAGGTCGGCAGCCTGGCTGTCGAGGCCGAGCAAGGTGCCACTGAGCAGCACCGTCAGGTTACGTAGGCGTGTGTGAGTCATGGCAAGGTGTCTCATGTATTGGGAGGCCGAAAACTGGGCAACAACAGCCCGTGATCGTGAAAAACGACCCTGGTAGAACCGCGAGATAGGGGCGGGGATCAGTCCGGCGGGGCGTGCATCAAGTGCGCGATGCGCGCTTTGTCCTTGACCCCGAGCTTGGTGTAGATGGTGCGAATATGATGGCGCACGGTATTGGGCGAGAGGCCGAGGTCGCGAGCGACTTCCTTATAGGTCTTGCCCTCGCCAAACCCTTGGGCCACGTCGTTTTCCCGCGGGCTGAGCTGGGGCAGGGCGCGGTTGATGCGCGCCGCCAACAGCAATTGGTCGCCCACTGTCGAAACCTGGAGATGAATGCGCTTGCCGTCATGCCCGTGCTCATCCAGCGGCACCGGCAGGGTGGGGCCGCTCCAGCGTGGCCATTCGCTGAGCAGCAGATCGATAAAGCCGCGCTCGGCGCATTGCAGCACTCCCCGGGGATCGCATACGGCCAGGGCTAGGTTGCGCGGGCTGGTGAGGGTTTCACGCATGGCCACCAAGGTGCGGATCTGATTCGCTGAGACAGCCGCGACCAAGTGCAGCATCAGGTTGTTGAGCAACAGGCAATCATGGGCGCTGAACCGCGGCGCTCCAGGTGTGCGGTAAAGAGTCAGGTGGTCACTGAGGTGGGTTTGCGGGTCGATATGGATAACGCACAACAGCTCACCAAGGCCGTGGCGTTGGCCCAGCCAATTCAACGCGGCGCCGTTGGCAGGGTCACGCATATCAATGATCACTGCTTGACCAGGCTTGGCATGCACCTGCGCAACAGTGACGTCCAGATGGCGGATCGACTGCCAGTCCGCCAGATAGCCCGGTGGCAAATGGTGCAGGTAGCTGCTGTGCTCTTCCGGCAAACCGTCGATCACCGCTGCGCGGCCCCACCAGGCGCTATCGAACGCCAGCAACTGGCTTAGCCGCCTCAAGGCGTGGTGCTGAAAATGCTCGATGTCCTGATGCTGGGCCAGGCGCTGCAGGTCCAGGGTCAGGGTGCTGAAGGCCTGCAACAGGCCAAGGGGATCAAGGCGACTCATGGATATTCCTCTGTGGGACTATTTTTGTTGTTCTCGTCACAGGGTGAAGGCCACAACCTTGGTTAGAGGTGGCAGGGCCTGGGCTGAGTATCGGTGCTGTCAGGTTTGATCGCCATCGTTCAGATGCAGGAGGGTGCGGTTGACGATGTGGGAAAGCTCTGGGCTCGTCAGACGTACAGTTTTGCTTCTACACTGGCCGGCCACTTGTCTTTCATAGGATGAAACGCAATGCACACACCTGAACCCCATATCGTGATCCAGCGCTTTACCGAGGCCCACCTTGAGGGCGTCGCCGCGCTCTACAACGAACCGGCCGTGTGCCGTCAGGTGCTGCAAATGCCTTTCCAGTCAGTTGAAACCTGGCGCAAACGCCTGGTGATGGATAATGAGCGGCGGCTACAGTTGGTAGCGTTGCATGGCGGCGAGGTCATTGGTCAGCTGGGGCTGGAGCAGTACCTGCGCGTACGCCAGAGTCATGTGGGTTCGTTTGGCATGGGCGTGTCGACTGCCTGGCAGGGCAAGGGTGTAGGCTCTCGGCTGTTGACTGCTGCGCTGGATGTGGCCGACAACTGGATGAACCTGCACCGCGTGGAGCTGACGGTCTACGCCGACAACGAGGCGGCGCATAACCTTTATCGCAAGTTCGGCTTCGAAGTGGAGGGGACGTTGCGCGATTACGCCCTGCGTGACGGTGTGTTTGTAGACACCCTGAGCATGGCGCGCCTGCGCAAGTCGGCTTAATCCGCTAGAGCAAACGCCACCGCAGCCTGCGCATGCAGTGCGGTGCTGTCCAGCAATGGCAGGTCGCTGTGTTCGGGCTGGATCAGCAGGCAGATTTCCGTACAGCCCAGGATGATTGCCTGGGCGCCACGAGCGGCCAGGCCTTTGATCACGCGCTGATACACTCGGCGAGAGGCTTCACTGATGACGCCCACGCACAACTCTTCATAGATGATTCGATGCACCTCCTTGCGCTCATCCGCATCCGGTACCAGCACGGTCAGGCCCTGGGCGGCGAGGCGGGACTTGAGAAAATCCTGCTCCATCGTAAATGCGGTGCCGAGCAAACCTACCGTCAAGGTTCCGGCCCCCACGGCCGCGCCCGCCGTGGCATCGGCAATATGCAGGAATGGAATCGACACCGCCGCTTCAATGCGCGGCGCCACCAAGTGCATGGTGTTGGTACACAGCACCACGCACTCGGCGCCCCCGGCCTGCAAACGGCGCGCGGCGTCTTCCAGGATCAGCGCGGTATCGTCCCAGCGTCCGGCATGCTGGGCCTGCTCCACCGGACCGAAGTCCACGCTGTACATCAGGATCTGGGCCGAACGCAGCGGGCCGAGCTGGTCGCGCACGCGCTGGTTGATGATGCGGTAATACTCGGCGCTGGACTCCCAGCTCATGCCGCCGATAAGGCCGATGGTGCGCATCTGATACTCCAGGACAAGGGATGTGGCTTCACCTTACCCATTGAAGGCCGGTTGGTCACAGGCAGTTGCCAGCAAATTCACCGGAGCAGTTCAACTACGCCTGTCAGATCGCAGATGTGTCCACAAAAGGTGCTCTGCGCTGGGCTCCGGGCTTCAAGCCCATCGAACGGGGCATCCTCAACCGCTGCCCTGAGCAACTGGAGGTTGTACTGTGACCACGACCGACATCGACACCCGATTCCTGACCGATATTCCTGGCATTCGGGTGATGACCCACAATGCGCAAATCGGAGTGTGTGATAAACGCGAGGCACACCTGGGCGTGGGCCGTCTGCATCGTGCATTTTCGGTGCATCTGATCGATAGCCAGGGGCGTCATCTGCTTCAGCGTCGCGCAGCCGGTAAAATGCGTCGCCTTCTATCGGAGCACCCTTCGTTCGATACACCTGCCTTACATTCCCTTTGAGGCCTGGGCTGATGTTTAGACATACGCCAGGCCGCGGCATCTGCCATGATCACGCTTCGCAACCTGGCTCACCCAAAGGAAATCCGCAATGGACGATGTACAGCAACTAGGCGAGATGCTTCGTCACTACGCCGATAGCGAAGCGCATAAAAAACAGCAATTTGACCTGCAGTCGGCGCGTTGGGCGCAGAAGCTCGGTGAGTTGTTCCAGCAGATCGAACAATGGCTGGAGCCAGTAAAGACTGTGGGTTTGCTGGAAGTACAGCGTGAGGCCTACACCGCCAGCGGCCCGAGCGTGCCGGTGGAGAGTTCGCCCTTCAAGAGCGAAAAACTCAGCGTGCATATCACCGGCAAAAGCGTTGAGTTCGTGCCGGACGTCATGGGCGCCGGCGGTTTGATTTCGGTAGCGGTAATGGGGCTCACCGCTGCGCGCCATGGCAGCGTGTCGTTGGTACTGCCGGCCGATAAGAACGATTGGCTGTGGAAGAAAACCAACGGCCTCAAAGACCCCGACACCTTCGGTTTCGATGCCAACTTCCTGGCCTCGCAGTTGCAGAGCCTGATCCCACGCGAGCGAGCCTGACCTGCACGCTTTAATCGCAGGTAAATAACTCATGGCTGGCGGCGCGTTAAATTAGGTGTATTTGCCAAGCATTGGCTATACCTACAACTCATTCATCACGATGATGGTCGCCAGGGAGTTCCACGATGAAGCTAGGGCTATTGATCAGCACGCTGTGCGTCGCCTCACTCGGCATGGCCGGTTGCGCGAGCAAGGTGCCGCAACCGGACGAGTATTCAGGGTTCCTTTCCAACTACAGCCAGCTCAAGGAGGCCAAGTCACCGTCGGGGGCGGAGGTGATGCGCTGGGTTGATCCGCAACTGGACCTGAGCCGGTACACCTCGGTGTATATCGAACCCACCCAGTTCTACCCCAAGCCCCAGGCCACCACGAAGATTCCAGACAGCACCCTGCGTGGTATCAACGATTACTTCAACCAGGCCCTCAAACGCGAGCTGGCCAAGTCGCTGCCCTTGGCCAACGCTCCCGGCCCCGGGGTGATGGTGGTGCGTGCGGCGATCACCGCCGTCAGCAGCAAGACCGAAGGCCTCAAACCCTATGAGTTCGTACCCGTGGCCCTGGTTGCGGCTGCGGTGAGTACCGGCACCGGGATTCGTGACCAGGAAACCACCTTGGGCACCGAGGCGCAGTTCCTCGATGGCGCCAGCAATAAAGTGGTGGCCCAAGTAGTGCGCAAAGGCACCGGCAAGCCATTGGCCAATGACTCGCAGGTGATGAAGGCCGACGATGTGAAAAGCGTGATTGATGGCTGGGCCTCGGACCTGCATCAATCCTACCTGCGCCTGAAAAAGCGCTGACCCAGCCGGCCCGTGGTGTTACTTCAGCGGTGTCAGCGGGGGCAGCTTCCACTGGCCGTTACCCACCTCGGGCTTAGGCAGGTAGATGCGCAAGATCGCATAGAACGGGCCGGGCGGTGCCGGCAACCAATTGCTCTGTTCCGCCTTCGGCGGCTCGTGGTGTTGCAACGCCAGGGTCAGCCCACCGTCGGCGTCGCGCTTGAGAGCCGGTAGCATCCGCGAGTTGATCAGGTAACGCTTCTTGTGGTTGGGCACCAGCAGTTTGGTCTTGCTGTCATACATCGTCAGCGACCAGAACGCATCGGCCGGTGGCAACTGATCTTTGGCGAAGTGCACGGTATAGCTGTGGCGCGCACCATTGGCTGGCTTGCCTTCGCTGTCGAGAAGGTAGGTCAGGTAAGCGGCTTCATCGCTGGAGTTGCCGAACATGCCCATTTCGGCACCGGCGTAACGGTACAGGTAGTTGTTTTGCAGGCGGTCGCGACTGCCGTACAAGTCACCGTGGGCCACCTGGTGGGTGTCGACCTTGTCCTTCTTGAGCGCGGCAAATTCGGCGCGGCCATCGGCAATACCTTCCTCCAGGGCCTTGCGCTGTTCGGCGGTCAACTGGTTGACCTTGAAAGGCGCGCCCGGGGCGACACCGATCTTGGTGAAGCGTGCCAGCAGGTCTTTTTCGCTGTCCTGGGGCGCAGCGAAGGCCAGCATGAAGTTCAGGTAGCGAAACAATTGCGGGCCTTCAGTCATAGTCGCCGTTGGCTTGGGCCATTCGATCTTCGGCACTTTGGGCGGGGCAGGCTGCTTCACATAACTGCTCAGCGGCTGGACTTTGTAGCCGCTCTGGATCTGTTTGACCTTGCCCAGGTCCTTGTCATCAAACAGCTGCGTGCGGTACAGGGCATAGGCGATATTGCTTTCGCTGTAGACCACGCGGTCGATGTCCACCGGTTGCTGACCTTTCCAGTCAGGCCCGGCGACCATGTAGTGGCCGCCGTTGTTACCGGTGCTGCGGGTGCCCAGGTAGGCAAAGTTCTGGGTATAGAGGTCGATCAACTGCACCGAGTAGTAGCGGTTGTCTTCGATCTTGGGCAGGGTCAGTACCAGAGGCTCTTTGCGCAGGTCCATCCACACGAACGAATAGGGGGTGTCGGAGTTCGGACTCGCGAACGCCGCGTCCTTGGGAGTGAACGCCTGGGCGTAGTTGCCAATATGGTTGAACGGTGCCTTGAAGTTGGCACCGCCCTTATCAACGGCCTGGGTGTAGAGCGTCTTGTACATCTGCACCACCGGGAACCCGTACAGGTACGCTTCCTTGGCGATGGCACGTGCTTCACTGGGGCTGGCGGTGAAGTCGGCCCAGGCGCCGGTACTGATGACTATCGAGAGGCTCGCCAACAGCAGGCGCGTCGGTTTTCCAATCATGTTGTAGCGTCCTTCCAGAGTGCTTTTAAGGGGGCGTGGGGGCAAGGCGCTGAGTTTCCAGTTTTATTGGCCGCACGTCACGTTAATCCCTGCGACGCTTTTCAGCCTCGTCGGGTGCTTACTCACAGAAGGTCGGGGGTTGTAAGGGAGAAATCAGGCCCCGGGCAGCATGGATTTGACCTTGTCACGCAATTGATCAATCGAAAACGGCTTGGCAATGACCTGCATCCCGGCCGGGACGTCGATGTTCTCGGCATAGCCACTGGCAAACAGGATGGGCAGGGCAGGCCGCAATGCACGGACCTTGTTCGCCAGTGCCTTGCCGTCCATGTCCGGAAGGCCGACATCGGTCATCATCAGGTCGATCACCTGCTCGGTGTTTTCTACGGCTGCGAGCGCCTCTGCAGCGTCAGCCGCCTCAACCACCTTGAACTCCAATTCTTCCAGCACATCGACGATCAGCATGCGCACGATGGCGTCGTCTTCGACTACGAGGATGGTGGAGGCGGCTGCGGACATGGCGGGTATTCCTGAAAAGTGAGAGCGTAGGGCTTAAAGGCAACTTGATTGTGAGTGACGGCAATGCCAGCAAGTTCCGAAGCAATTGATGGCATTGTGAACGCTGGGCGGGCGAATGTCCCGCCAGCTAGCTGTTATGGCGTCCTTTTTGCCCGTAGCAGATGTTTCTTGCCCTCGTCGCCCGCAGAAAAATAGCGTTCAGGCGCCACTTTGGGGCAAACTCCCGGTTTTTCCGTACTTGGCCAAGGCATGCCCATGACTCCCGCGTCGTCCGTCGATGAAAAGAGCTTCCGTACCCTGTTGAGCCGAAACGTGGCCCTACCCTTGGGTGTGGGCGTGCTCAGCGCGGTGTTTTTCGTCTGCCTGATTACCTATTTGCTCTCGGTGATCCAGTGGGTCGAACACACCGACCGGGTTATCAATAACCTCAATGAGTCGTCCAAGCTGACGGTGGACCTGGAAACCGGCATGCGGGGTTTCCTGATCACCGGCGACGAGCATTTCCTCGACCCCTATGAAGTGGCCAAGCCGCGGATCATTGCCGATCTGCGCAATCTGCAGGACCTGGTGGCGGACAATCCCCAGCAGGTCGACCGCCTCAAGCGTCTGGAAGCCTTGCAGGTCGAATGGAACAACTACGCCCAGTCGATGATTGATATGCAGCGCCAGAACGGCGACTACCGCAATGCGGTCAAGGCGGGCCGTGGCAAGCGCCTGACGGACGAAATTCGCAAGGAGTACGACGATGCGGTGGCGATGGAGCAGCAATTCCGTATCACCCGTAACGAAGAAGTCACTCGCACGACGGTGATCAGCGTCACCCTGTACCTGGTATTCGTACTGGGGTTGAGCGGCTTTCTTGCGTACATCGGCAGGAAAAATTTACTTTCTCTTTCAGAAAGTTACAGCGCAAATCTCGCGTCCCAACAGAAGATAGCGCGACGCCTCGAACGCCAAGCCTGGCTACGCAATGGGCAGACCGAGCTGGCCGAACAAGTCCTCGGCCAACTGACCCTGAATATGCTTGGGCGCAATATCCTGCAGTTTTTCGCCCAGTACATGGGCTCGGCCGTGGCGGCGCTGTATGTGCGCGAAGAACATGGTGGTCTCAAGCGCGTGGCTACTTATGGCTTCTCCCGCGAGCAGGAACGACAGGAGCAGTCGATCTACAGCGACGAAGGCATCGTTGGCCAAGCCGCCCAACAGGATCGCCTGATTCGCCTGGACGATGTGCCGGTGGATTACTTCAAGGTCAGCTCCGGCTTGGGCGAAGGCGCTACCCGCAGCGTGCTGGTGATGCCCACCAGCGACGACGACCGCGTCAATGGCGTGGTCGAGCTGGGCTTCCTGCGAGCGCTGGATGAGCGTGATGTCGAACTGTTGGAACTGATCGCCAGCAATATCGGCACCTCCATCGAAGCTGCCCGTTATCGCCAGCGTTTGCAGGAAGTGCTGGCCGAGACCCAGCAGCTCAATGAAGAGCTGCAAGTGCAGCAAGAAGAACTCAAGACCGCCAACGAAGAGTTGGAAGAACAGTCGCGTATCCTCAAGGAGTCCCAGGCCCACCTGGAAACCCAGCAGGCCGAGCTTGAACAGACCAACGAGCAACTGGCCGAACAGACCCAGACCCTGGCCGAGCAACGCGACGCCATGGACCGCAAGAACGTCGAACTGAACCAGGCCCAGCTCGAGCTGGAAGACCGCGCCGATGAGCTGCAGCGTTCCAGCAAATACAAGTCCGAATTCCTCGCCAACATGTCCCACGAGCTACGTACGCCGCTGAACAGCTCGCTGATCCTGGCCAAGCTGCTGGCGGAAAACCCCCAGGAAAACCTCAGCGCCGAACAGGTCAAGTTTGCCGAGTCGATCTACTCGGCCGGCAATGACTTGCTTAACCTGATCAACGACATCCTGGACATTTCCAAGGTCGAGGCCGGCAAACTGGAAGTGCGCCCGGAGAACTCCAGCGTGGTGCGGCTGGTGGACGGCCTGCGCGGCATGTTC
This sequence comes from Pseudomonas sp. FBCC-B545, assembly GCF_059134095.1. Lineage (NCBI taxonomy): Bacteria > Pseudomonadati > Pseudomonadota > Gammaproteobacteria > Pseudomonadales > Pseudomonadaceae > Pseudomonas > Pseudomonas sp. FBCC-B545. Next base: position 3,122,843 of record NZ_CP101441.1, read on the forward strand.
GAACCGCTGGCGGCGGATCGCAAGCTGGGCTTCCAGGTGGATGTGCAGGAGGGCTCACCGACCCTGCTGTTTACCGATCGCCAGCGCCTGGAGCAGATCCTCAAGAACCTGTTGTCCAACGCGATCAAGTTCACCGAACAGGGCGAGGTCAGCCTGACGGTGTCCCGTGCGCCAGGGGAGGGCATTGCCTTTACCGTGCGCGACTCCGGCATCGGCATTGCCCCGGACCAGCAGGAAAGTATCTTCGAAGCCTTCCGCCAGGCTGATGGCACCACCAATCGCCGTTACGGCGGCACCGGCCTGGGCCTGTCGATCTCCCGCGACCTGGCCACCTTGCTGGGCGGCTACATCAGCGTGACCAGCGAGCCGGGCAAGGGCAGCATCTTTACCCTGGTATTGCCTGAGCAATACGTGGAGCGTGAAGAAGACGCGGCACCTGTGGAGCAACCGCGTCAAGCGGTGGTCGTGCCGCCCCCCATGCCAGTTCGCGTTTCGCCCCTGCCGGTGGCCGACACCCAGCAGATTCCACGGTTTGCCGATGACCGCGAAAAAGCCCCGTTCAGCACCCGGTGCATCCTGGTGGTGGAGGACGAGCCGAACTTTGCGCGTATCCTGTTCGACCTGGCCCATGAGCTGGGTTACCACTGCCTGGTTGCCCATGGTGCCGACGAAGGCTACAGCCTCGCTGAGGAATACATCCCCGACGCGATCCTGCTGGACATGCGCCTGCCGGACCATTCCGGGTTGACGGTGCTGCAGCGTCTCAAGGAACACGCCAACACCCGCCACATTCCCGTGCATGTGATTTCCGTGGAAGATCGCGTCGAAGCCGCCATGCACATGGGCGCTATCGGCTATGCGGTCAAGCCCACCACCCGCGAAGAGCTCAAGGACGTGTTCGCGCGCCTGGAAGCCAAGCTGACCCAGAAGGTCAAGCGCGTACTGCTGGTGGAAGACGATGACCTGCAACGCGATAGCATTGCCCGCCTGATCGGCGACGATGACATCGAGATCACTGCCGTCGGCTTCGCTCAGGAGGCTCTCGACCTGCTGCGAACTAACGTCTACGACTGCATGATCATCGACCTCAAGCTGCCGGACATGCTCGGCAACGAGCTGCTCAAGCGCATGGCCACCGAGGACATTTGCTCATTCCCGCCAGTGATCGTCTACACCGGGCGCAACCTGACCCGCGATGAAGAAGCCGAACTGCGCAAGTATTCGCGCTCGATCATCATCAAGGGCGCTCGCTCCCCTGAGCGCTTGCTGGACGAGGTCACACTCTTTCTGCACAAAGTCGAATCCCAGCTGTCCCATGACCGCCAGAAGATGCTCAAGACTGCCCGCAGTCGCGACAAGGTCTTCGAAGGGCGCAAGATCCTGCTGGTGGACGACGACGTACGCAATATCTTCGCCCTGACCAGCGCCCTGGAGCACAAGGGCGCGGTGGTCGTGATCGGGCGTAACGGTCGCGAGGCCATCGACAAACTCAATGAAGTCGAGGATATCGACTTGGTACTGATGGACGTGATGATGCCGGAAATGGACGGTTACGAGGCCACCGCCTTGATCCGCCAGGACCCGCGCTGGAAAAAACTGCCAATCATTGCAGTGACGGCCAAGGCCATGAAGGATGATCAGGAAAGGTGCCTGGCAGCGGGTTCCAATGACTACCTGGCCAAACCGATTGACCTGGACCGTCTGTTCTCACTGATTCGCGTATGGCTACCGAAAATGGAACGCATTTAAGTGGAACAGTGTTTTTTGGACAAAAACAGCGAGATTGAGCTGCGCCTGTTGATCGAGGCGATTTACCTCAAGTACAGCTATGACTTTCGCGACTACTCCGGCGCGTCAGTCAAGCGCCGGGTGGCCCATGCCTTGCGCCAGTTCGACTGCGCGACCATTTCTGCGTTGCAGGAGCGAGTACTGCACGACCCGGCGGCGTTCATGCAGTTGCTGCAATTTCTGACCATCCCGGTGAGCGAAATGTTTCGCGACCCGTCGCACTTCCTGGCAATCCGTCGGGAAGTGGTGCCGCTGCTCAAGACCTACCCGTCGATCAAGATCTGGATCGCCGGTTGCAGTACGGGGGAGGAGGTGTACTCCATGGCCATCCTGTTGCGAGAAGAAGGCTTGCTGGAACGCACTATCATCTATGCCACGGACATCAACCCGGCATCGCTGGACAAAGCCAAGCAGGGCATCTTCTCCCTGGAGAACGTACGCGCCTATACCGCCAATTATCAGCAAGCCGGCGGGCACCGTTCATTTGCCGACTACTACACAGCGGCTTACGATTACGCGATCTTCGACAAGACCCTGCGCGAGAACGTGACCTTTGCCGATCACAGCCTGGCCACCGACAGTGTTTTCTCCGAAACTCAATTAATTTCATGCCGCAACGTATTGATTTACTTCAATAAAAAGTTGCAGGATCGAGCATTTGGACTGTTTCATGAGTCGTTGTGTCATCGCGGCTTCCTGGTGCTGGGCAGTAAGGAAACCCTGGATTTTTCCGCCTACAGCAAGCAATTCGAACCCTTGGTCAAACAGGAACGGATCTACCGAAAATCATGAGTGACGCGCCAGACACCCGGATTCACGGGATTGAAGCCATCGTTGTCGGCGCTTCCGCCGGCGGCGTCGAGGCGCTGCTGACGATTTTTGGCCAACTTCCAGACACCTTCGCCTTGCCGATCATTGCCGTGCTGCACCTGCCGGATGAACGCCACAGCCAACTTGCGGAGGTCTTTGCGCGGCGCCTGAGGATTCCGGTCAAGGAAGCCCGGGACAAAGAGGCGGTGGAGGCGGGCACCTTGTACTTTGCCAGCCCCGGTTATCACCTGTCGGTGGAGCATGACCGCAGCCTGTCCCTGAGCCAGGAAGACCGCGTGCACCACTCAAGGCCCGCCATCGACTATCTGTTTGCCTCAGCTGCCGACGTGTATGGGCGCCGGCTGCTGGCAATCCTGTTGACCGGCGCCAACCACGACGGCGCGAGCGGCCTGGCCCACGTCAAGCAATCGGGCGGTACCACCGTCGTCCAGGACCCACAGGAGGCGCGCATTGCCGTGATGCCCCTGGCCGCCCTGGCCTTACACACGCCTGACCATATTCTTTCCTTGGGCCGTATCGGCTCATTGCTGGCTTCCCTGGAACCCTCCCCATGTTAAGTACTGTCCAGGCCAAACTGCTGATCGTCGACGATCTGCCGGAAAACCTGCTGGCTCTCGAAGCGCTGATCAAGCGCGAGGATCGCCAGGTGTTCAAGGCATTGAGTGCCGACGAGGCGTTGTCCCTGTTGCTGGAACACGAATTCGCCATGGCGATCCTCGACGTGCAGATGCCCGGCATGAACGGTTTCGAGCTGGCCGAACTGATGCGCGGCACCGAAAAGACCAAGAACATCCCGATCGTGTTCGTCAGCGCCGCCGGCCGCGAACTCAATTACGCCTTCAAGGGCTATGAAAGCGGCGCCGTGGATTTCCTGCACAAGCCGCTGGATATCCACGCGGTCAAGAGCAAGGTCAATGTGTTCGTCGACCTGTATCGCCAGAGCAAGGCCATGAAGCTGCAAGTGGAGGAGCTGGAGCGCAGCCGCCGCGAGCAGGAGCTGTTGCTGGCGCGCCTGCAGGCCACGCAGGCTGAGTTGGAGCAAGCTGTGCGCATGCGTGACGACTTCATGTCGATTGTCGCCCACGAAGTGCGCACGCCCCTTAACGGGCTGATCCTGGAGACCCAGCTGCGCAAGATGCACCTGGCCCGGGACAACGCCGCGGCGTTTACCCTGGACAAGATGCACGCCATGGTCGACCGCGATGAACGCCAGATCCAGAGCCTGATCCGCCTCATCGAGGATATGCTCGACGTGTCGCGCATTCGCACCGGCAAGCTGTCGATCCGCCCGGCACGCTGTGACTTGAGCCAACTTGTGCGCAACCTGGTGCAGAACTTCGCACCCCAGGTGGCGGCCGCCGAGTCCTCCATGCAGTTGCAAGCTGACGGCACGGTGGAAGGCCATTGGGATGAGTTCCGCATCGAGCAGGTGATCACCAACCTGTTGACCAACGCCCTGCGCTACGGGGCCAAGAGCCCGGTGGAAGTGCGGGTGTATAGTGAGCATGGCGAAGCGCGGGTAGAGGTGCGTGACCATGGCATCGGTATCAGCGAAGAGAACCAGAAGCGCATTTTCCAGCAGTTCGAGCGGGTCTCCGCCAACCACGTGGCAGCGGGCCTGGGCCTGGGTTTGTTTATTTCCGAGCAGATCGTCGCGGCCCATGGCGGCACCATCGAGGTCGAGAGCCAGATAGGCGAGGGCGCGTTGTTTCGCGTGTGCCTGCCCCTTGAGGCGAGCGAGTGAAATCAATCGTCACCTCGACGCAACCTCTGCGTGACCCCATGGTCGTAACAGCAGCAATTGACCGGACAAAGGCTTCCCATGAGTGAAGATGCGCAAGATGTCGTACTGATCGTCGAGGACGACGAATCCATTATGTTTGTGCTGGGTGAGTACCTGGCAGGCTTGGGCTACCGGGTCTTGAAGGCGGTCGATGGGGAGCAGGCCTTCGAAATCCTCGCGACCAAGCCGCACCTGGACCTGATGGTCACCGACTATCGCCTGCCGGGTGGCATTTCCGGGGTACAGATTGCCGAGCCGGCTATCAAGCTGCGCCCGGAATTGAAAGTGATCTTTATCAGCGGCTACCCGCAGGAAATCCGCGACTGCAACAGCCCGATCACGCGCAATGCACCGATCCTGGCCAAGCCGTTCGATCTGGATACGTTGCAGGAGCATATCCAGCGCTTGCTGGCGTGACTTGCTGAAAACCATAAACGCCCAGTGCACAGCCAGCCTGGCTGCCAAGGTTCTTCCGGTACACCGTGAAGAACCTTCTTCGGTGGTTTCTTCAATCAGGAAGATGACACAAAATCCTCTAGAGGTAGGCCGTAGGGCTGTTTGCTGACAGGGTCAAGCGCATACCATTTGCCATTCTTTTGCGTTGCCGCGACATCCTCGATGCCGCCATGCATATTACTGGCTTTGCCTATCGTGGCATGTTCGACGTCCCTGAAAGTCTTGACCACATCATACTTGTAAGCAGTCCTGGGCAGCTTCATGTCGCTCCCGCCACCAAAGACACCTGCCTGACTCAAGCCCTCTTGCACACCGGCCAACGCGAATCCCTTGAGGTCCACGGGGTTGAGCGCGCCGATGGCGAAACGCGCGAGTTTCTTCGCGCCTTGGCTGAGTCCTCTACTGGCAGCCACACCGGCCGTCACCGCCTTGGCGCCCTTGACCGCCGACCCGACGCCGGAGAGGATAAAACCCAGGGCATCAAACGCCAGGTCAATGGCGCCGTCGCGGGTGTTGCCCGCCGCGAAGTTGTTGATGGCATTGTAGAAAGGAATCAGACCCAGCAGGAAATTACCGGCTTTTTTCCAGAAGGCGACTTCAGTATTGAACGTGGTTTGGCCGCGAAGCTCGCCCTCGAACTGCCGGATGTCGATATCTTGTACCAACGTGTCAGCAATATATTGCGACCGCTCGCTGAAATAGCTCTTGGGTACGCCTACGGATGCATGGGGCGAAGTCGCTTCTAGCAGGTCTTTTCGGTATTGGCCGGAAGGCCTCACAGCCTCGTAGATAACACCTGAGGTTATGCCTGGCGCGAGGCTGGTAGGCAGCGAAATAGGACGCGTCCAATCAGAACGCTTGCGGATCATGTTATCTGATAAGTCAATTTCATAAGCATGGGTCTTGCCTTCAAACTCGCTCTGCACGGTCAGCAGCGTAGGGCTGCTTTTACTCGACGAGATGCCACTAGCGCCCCTATGGGCAGACCGCTCCACTGCGAGCGTGATCTTTCCATTCTCAATGATGTCCCGATCTTCCAAGGGCAGTTTTGAAATCAGGTATTTGGTCTGAGCCTTCGCTGCCGCCTCGAAGTCATTGAAATACTCTTTTATGTCCGCTTCAAAAGACTCACGGACATAGGCCAATGAAACAGGGTCAATATTGACGTTACTCAAGTCGATCTTGTTATCACGGGAGGTATAGCTGTCTTTACCCACACGCCTGCCGTCTTTCCATGGAGTGAGGAAAACATCGAGTATCGAGTAGGGGCCTGGGAACTCGAGAATTCCGGACTCGTTGGCATCCAACGTTTTTTGGGTAAGTTGTTCTCGCGACAAATGTGGGTTTTGCCGCTGCAGTACGGTCAGTGCCCGCTCATGAAGGTCAGGCATGGGCGTCGCAAAAACCTTGGAAGCCGCACTCAATTCGCTGATTTGTTTGCTGAAGGCGGTACGCAAGCCCTCCATCTGTGTAGCTGTGTACTCATCTTGCCGATTCGCTACCAATACGCCGTTGCTGATGCCCCAGTCCTTCAAGGCGTCGCTTTGGGCCTGTTGTTCAACCAGCTTATCCGCCAGGGTAATAGGCACCAGATCTCCACGCATCATGACTTCTGCATAAGTCATGTTGCTGGTCGATCCTGGAGCCTGGGCTTCGATGCGCGCCACCGCAGTGGTGAAACTGACCCATGCGTGAGAGCCAAAGGTCACGGACTCAGGTATATCCCTGACCAGCAATGCCGGTGCCTTGCGGGACAACAGTATAAACATTGCGAGGTCAACGGTTTCGGGGGTCGCTATCTTCTTGCCGATCAAGTAGTTCGCCAGGGCATTGCGCACATAGGATGCGCTTCTGCCCGCTAGCTCTATGTCCGCCAAGTCGAACCCCGCGATCTGGGTCCTGGTCGAGAAGGCTGGGTCGGTGAAGACACTTGGCCTATCCAGCGAGACGTATAGCGCTGCCAGTACCCAATCACTGATAGCGTCGGGGGAGGCGAGCTCGCCAATTTCGCGTTCCGCTGCGCGGCCCAGGTTTTGAGCATTGGCTGATTTGAGAATGTCATCGATGACGCGACGAGGATCGTCCTTGAAGGCCTTTGGGTCCCACTGGTAGCCACGGGTCAAATGTTCAAGCAAGGTGGAGTCTGGAGTCTTTTTCAGGACGTTGCTGATCACACCGTCGAGCTTGCGTTGATTCTGGTTGCTCAACTGCGTGGGCCACGAAAGTGCACCACCCAGGTTGCCATGAGCTGGTGCTACCAGGGGCGGGCTTAGCAGTGCTTTTTGAAAGGTCTTCAATTCTTCATAACTCGTTGGAAGCAACCAGCCCATATCGCCGATGAACTGACGTAGCGTGACAGGAACATCTGCTTTCAAGTGTTTGCTGCGAAAGTAGGAAGAGTTGGGGGCTATTTCAATCGTGGTATCGAGAAAGGCCTGTACCTTGGGGCGGGAGAATTGCTCAATGACCTGTTTATTGTTTCTGTGTGGGTTACGCAGTTCATCTTTAGCATCGTTGATAATGTCGGCGCGTAGGGTGGGCAGTGCGTTGGCGATGGCCGCACTTAAAGCCGTTCGATTGTTCAAGTCGCTTAGGCGTGATGCTGGGTCAATAAAAGCGGACGCCTCCCGAGGGGGCTCGAAGACAGCGCCTTGTAGTAACTGATCGGCAAATGCTGAGAGTGCGGCCATCTGCGGCGGCAGCACGTAACCGCCGATGAATGGCAGCGCATGGCCGTGAAAATGGGCAATGTCGTGCAGATCCGCCTTGTTTTCTGCGAAGACCGTGAAAGGGAGGGCTGAAGGCGACAGTGCATTAATAACGGCCTTAAGCAAATAAAAACCAGCGAAGTCAGTAAGGTCAACATACTGTATACGGCCATCGGCAAGCTGTACCGAGAGTTGATTCTTGTCAGGAAAGATTTGAACATCTTTTGACAGATCCACTCCCTTCTCTATGGACCACTTCGTCATCGCAGGACTAACGAGGATACTGCGAAGCTGGGTTCGCAACTGCCCAAAAGTAGACGTCGCAGGGATGTCTTCAAGTATTAATTCATGATAGCTCGTCGGATTCTTCAGGGTGTTGATGAACAGGTTGAATAACGTTTTGTCTCCCCTGGCTTGAGGGGATTCCTGGGTGGGTTCCGAAGTATCTGCAACCGGAGTTTCGTTGGCGGGCAGTGGCGCTGGTTTTTCCTCTTCGAGTGCTGGTGAATAACGGTCCTGTATAGGCAAGTGAGAAATAACGGTCATCGGAATATTCCTTGTCGACGCTGTTTGAGAGTTTTTTCATACGATGTGCGTCAAGGTATGTGGAAAAAAACTCACATCGATTCCATGCTTTATTCTTGAATCCGTGACTTTCTATTGCGAGGTGGTATCGGCTTATAGCAGGTGTTGCAGGGTTCTTCATGGTTGGCCATGAAGAACCTTTCTAGCCTGGCAAGATTCTTCGAGCCCCCAGGTACTTCAATTGGAAGGGCTGAAATCCTTCAGAGGGAGTCCATAGGGTTGTTTGCTGACGGGATCCAGGGCATACCACTTGCCATTCTTCTGGGTTGCTGCGACGTCCTCCGTCGCGCCTTGCATGGTGGCTGTGCCTATTGTGGCGTTATCAACGCCCCTGAACGTGTTGACCAAGTCATATTTGAAAATAGGCCTGGAAGCCCTGTCGCCTTGGCGGGCATGCCTATCCAGTGCTTCCAGGCCTGATTGCACGCCGGCCAGCCCCAGTCCCACTGGATCTGCGGGGTTGAGGGCCCCTATGGCGCTACGCGCCAGTTTTTTTGCGCCATACGCGAACGCTTGGCCGGCAGTCGCTCCGGCCTGCAGCCCGGAGCCGATAGCCTTTGCAGCGCCCCCCACGCCTGATAGAAGAAAGCCAAAGACATCAAATGACAAATCAACAAGACCCTCACGCCACTTGCCGTCAATAAAGTTATTGATGGCGTTATAGCCTGGAATGAGCCCTCGTGCGAAGTACTCGGCTTTTGCCCAAAAAGGAACTTCTGTATCGAACGTCGTTTTCCCTCGCAGCTTTTCTTCTGTATCACGAATATCCACGCTTTTTACCATGGCGTCGGCGATATACCGGGTTTTCTCGCTGAAATAGCTGTTGGGCGTATCATTGACAGTGTTAAGGGAGGAGCCCTGAAGTGCAGTTTCGTCATGATCGCCGTCAGGAACAAGGGGTTCGAGGAACGTCGAGCTGACACCTGCGTTAAAGTCGTCAGGAAGAGGGGCGATCTCCCTATCGTTCAAGTCGTCACGTTTGCTGATGGTGTTAGATGCTATGTTTATTTCATAGGTATGGGTGCTTTCATTACCCTCCCGGTCCTTGAACTCGCTGCGCACTACTAGGGTTCCAGGCGTTGATTTCTTATCGGATGCACCAGAATTATTTGTACTAACTGACATTTCTCTGGCAACCGAGACTTTGCCATGCTCAATGATCTCGCGGTCTTCGATCGGCAGTGTCGAAATCAAGTATTTGGTTTGCGCCTGCACAGCCGCTTCAAAGCGATTGAAATATAACTCAACACCATTTTCAAATCGGGACTTGATATCAGCTCTTGAGCCGGATTTAACTGTTATTGCATTGAGATCTATGCTTTTGCTTCGAGAGGTGTACTTGGAAAAATCGATGTCATTAAGGTAGTCGCGTGTATTGAGAAATATATCCAGCAGTGAGTAGGGGCCTAGGGACTCTAAAATGCCGGATTCTTTAGGGTCTAAGACCTTTTCTTTGATTTGCTCTTCTGATAAATGTGGGTTTTGACTTTTTATTTCAGCGACTGCCCATTTGTGAAGGTCAGGGCTTTCCATCGCAAACGTATTGGAAGCATTACTCAACTCAAACACTTGCTTGCTGAACTCAAAGCGTATTTCGTTCATTTTAGTGTCTGGGTATTTATCTTCCGCGTTGCCTCCGAGCAAGCCGTTGTTGCGGCCCCAATCTTTGAGTGCGTCAGTTTGGGCCAGTGATTCCACCAGTTTGTCTGCCCGTGTGACGGGAGCCAGCTCATGTCGCAGCATGATCTGCGCATAAGTCATTGAGCTGGTCGAACCCGGAGATTGCGCCTCAATACGAGCCACAGCCGTCGTAAAAGTCACCCATGCGTGGGAACCCTTGACCAAGCTCTCAGGTATATCCTTCACCAAGAGTTCCGGGGCTTTGCGTGACAACAGTACAAACACCGCAAGGTCGACCGTTCGCGGCGTCGCTTTGCCAGTCTGGATCAAGTAATCAGCCAACGCTGCGCGTATGTAGGAAGCGCTTCGCCCAGCAACGCTATTCAAATCGAATCCAGCGATATTGGTTCTGGTAGAGAGCGACGGGCTGGTGAATACGTTCTGCTTCTCCAGGGAGACATGGAGCGCTGCCAGAACCCAGTCGTTGATAGGTTCCGACGAAGCGATTTCACCGATTTCCTGCTCGGCAGCGCGACCTAGGGTTTGAGCGTTGCTTGACTTGAGGATGTCGTCAATGACGCGACGCGGGTCATTCTTGACAGCGTTCTCATCCAATTCGATATCACGGGTCAGATACTCGAGTAAATCGCCCTCTGGCTCTGTTTTCAAGACATCATCAACGACGCGACTGAGTTGGCGTTGGTCCTGATTGCTCAATAGCGTAGGCCACGACAGGGCCCCACCCATATTACCGTGTGCCGGCTTTTCCAGCGGCGGACTTGCCAGAGACTTTGCAATGGCCTCTAACTCTGAAGGCTCCGTTGGAACCAACAAGCCATGGGCCTCTATATACTCGCGAAGGGTCACCGCCACGCCAGGCTTCAGCCCGTGGTTCAGGGCGTAGGAGGAGGCAGGGTCTATATCGATGGGCGTATCCAGAGCAGTCTGCATCCGCTGGCGCTTGGACTGCTTGGACACCTCCAAATATTCGTCTTCGGTAAGGTTCGACTGTTCACTTGCGCTAGCGAGATCTTCCATTATGCCTTTGGATGCCTCAGCTGCCAGCTTGGGTACTACCGCGATCACGGTCGTTTGGTTGTTCTGGTCACCGAGTTGTGCGGTATAACGGTCCAGATCCATCTTGGAAGGGAGATTGGAACTGTCTGCGCCAAGGGTACCTTTGCGGTCCCACCCGGCGATGTAATCGGTGATGGACGCCTCTTGCTCTGAGGGTGAGAGGGAGGGATCAAAAGGCAGGGAGTGGCCATAAAATTGGCCGATGTCCGAGATCCTTGCCGTGGTGGCTGTGTCTGACCGTACGGAGGTGCCAGAACCTGCAAGGGCCGTAACGACGCTCTTAAGCAAAGGCCAACCAACAAATTCACGCAGGTCAACGGTTCCAAAACCGAACGAGCCCGGGACGTATAGGGTGCCATTTATATCGATGATGTTACGAGCTGACAGACTGACGCCTTTCTCGGCTGCCCAACTTTTCATTTGCGGGCTATCGAGGATTTCATGAAGAAGTGTCCTCCACTGTCCGAAAGCAGATGCCGGCGGGATATCCTTGACGGTCCTCTGTCCAGGTTTCTCATCAGACCCCGGCGGTTGATTCAACGCTTGCGCATACAACCTGGCCAGGCTTCGTTCACCCTTGTCCTGGGGTGTTTCAACGTCGTGCCTGGAAACCTCTGTATCGATAAGCGTCAGTGGCGTGGGGGAGGAACCTGCATTAATCCGCGCAGGCGTAGACAGTTCAGGCAGACGTGAATTAGGAATATAAGTCATCAGAAATGGTCCAGATCGATGTAGTTTGGGTTCTTTACAAAAGTTGTTCGCAACCCTATGTGGAAAGAAACCTACATCGATTCCATCTGCTGCTTGTTAAACCATTACAGCCTATTACGAGTTCTGACTGCTCTACGCCTGGATCATCTCCCGCACCTTGGCCGTCAATAAATCAAAGGTGAACGGCTTGGTGATCAACTGCATCCCGGGGTCCAGGAAGCCCCCGCGCACCGCCGCATGTTCGGCATAACCGGTGATGAACAACACCTTGAGAGCCGGGCGAATCTGCCGACCAATTTCTGCCAATTGCCGCCCGTTCATGCCGGGCAAGCCGACATCGCTGATCATCAGATCAATGCGTTGCCCGGACTCAATGATCGGCACCGCCGTATCCGCGTCGCACGCCTCGACAAATCCATAGCCCAACTCTTTGAGTACGGCGCTGACCAATACCCGGACAGCGGGATCGTCTTCGACGATCAGTACGGTTTCCCCCGCACTGGCAAACGGCAACAATGTCGGGTTGATCGGCTCCTGTGTCTGCATCTCGCCAATGAAACGCGGCAGAAACAAACTTACCGTGGTGCCTTTGCCGAGTTCGCTGTGAATCGTCACATGGCCGTGGGATTGGCGGGCGAAGCCGTAGATCATCGACAGTCCCAGCCCCGTGCCCTGGCCGATGGGCTTGGTGGTAAAAAACGGGTCGAACACACGGTTCATCAGATGTTCGGGAATCCCGCAGCCTGTATCGCTGACGCTCAGCTCAACGTAATCGCCGGGCTGCAAGGTGCCGTAGGCCGCAGTGAATACGCTGTCCAGATGCCGGTTACAGGTTTCGACGATCAACTTGCCGCCGTTGGGCATCGCATCTCGGGCATTGATGACCAAGTTGAGCAGTGCACTTTCCAGTTGATTGGGGTCGGCTTCGGCAGTCCACAGCGTGCTCGCCAGGCGCATGTCCAGTGCGATGCTTTCGTTGATGCTGCGTTGCAGCAACTCGCCCATGGAGGACACCAATTGGTTGATTTCCACGGGTTTGGAATCCAATGACTGGCGCCTGGAGAAAGCCAGCAGGCGGTGGGTGAGGGCGGCAGCGCGGTTTGCCGAGGTGACGCCCAGGTCGATCAGGCTGTCCAGATCATCCAGCTTGCCGCGGGACACGCGCCTGCGGAGCAACTCCAGGCTGCCGATGATCCCTGTAAGCATATTGTTGAAGTCATGGGCGATGCCGCCGGTCAACTGGCCGACGGCTTCCATTTTCTGTGACTGGCGCAAGGCTTCTTCGTTTTGCCGCAATTGCGCCGTACGTTCTTCGACTTGCTGTTCAAGGGTTTCCAGGATGCGTTGCAGGCGCAGTTCGCTTTCGCTCAGGTCGATCAATCGGTCGCGCGCTTCGTATTGGCGCCGCCGACCGCGCAGGGCGGTGCTGACCAGGCTGATCAGCGTGACCGGGTGGAAGGGGCGCTCCAGGAACGTTACGTTACCCAGCAAGCCACTCAAGTGCGATGTGCCGTTCTGCTCCTTGCCGCCGTGATGGGTCATCAGCACGATAGGCAGGTCGGACCACGCCGGCTGCTGGTGCAAATGATTGAGCAGCGGCTCAAGATCCACGCCGCGCAACGCCTCGGCCGCAATGATCAGCATGCCGGCGCCTTGCTCCATGGCTTCGCACAGCGCGCTTAGGTTGCTGACCACCATGCCGCTGTAGCCTGCCTCATTGAGCATCATCAGCGCCAGCGAACCGTCGCGGCCCATGGGTGCCAGGACGATGGCACGTTCTGAGACCGGAGAAAGAGCCGGCACTAGCCCTCATCCTTCAGCAGTGGGGAACCGGCGCCCATATAAATCGGAATGCCGCGCAGTACACCCTGGAAATTATCCAGCGGTTCGCCAACCGTCATGCCGCGGCTGCCGATACGGTATTCGCGAATGGTCGACTCGTGTGAGCCGGTCCTTTTCTTGATGATTGAAATGGCCCGGCGGACTTTGCCCAGGGCTTCAAAATAGCGCAGCAGAATCACGGTATCGGCCAGGTAGGTAATGTCGACGGGGGTTTGCATATCGCCAACCAATCCATGTTGGGCCACGGTCATGAAGGTCGCGGCACCGCGGCGATTGAGGTACAGCAGCAGCTCGTGCATGTGCAGGATCAGCGCGTTCTCTTCCGGCATGGCAGCCTGGTAGCCGTTGATACTGTCGATGACCACGGTCTTGATGCCGCCTTCATCCACGCAGCGACGTACGCGGTGCGAGAATTCGCCGGGGGACAACTCAGCGGCGTCGACCTGTTCGATCAGCAGGTTGCCGGTGCCTTGCAACGCAGCGAGGTCGATGCCCATGTTTTTCATGCGCTCGAACAGCAGGCCCAGTTCTTCATCGAAGATAAACAATGCGGCTTTCTCGCCACGAGCCACCGCGGCGGCGGCGAAGATCATCGAGATCAGCGACTTGCCGGTGCCGGCCGGGCCAAGGATCAGGCTGCTGGAGCCAGTCTCGATACCGCCGCCGAGCAGCGAATCCAGTTCCGGGATGCCACAGGTCAATGTCTGGCGGTTGTAGCCGCCACGATGCTCAGCTGCCACCAGGCGCGGGAACACGTGGATGCCGTCGCCCATGATGGTGAAATCGTGAAAACCGCCACGGTATTTCTGGCCGCGGTATTTCACCACCCTCACACGGCGGCGCTCGGCACCGTAGTTGGGGGTCAGTTCCTCAAGTCGGATCACCCCGTGGGCAACGCTGTGCACGGTTTTATCCAGGGATTCGGTGGTCAGGTCATCCAACAGTAATACAGTCGCGTCATAGCGCACGAAGTAATGCTTGATGGCCAGGATCTGCCGGCGGTAGCGCAGGGAGCTTTGCGCCAGCAGGCGGATTTCCGAGAGACTGTCGACCACCACGCGGGTCGGCTTGACCCGTTCTACCACTTCAAAAATCTGGCGGGTGGCCTCACCCAGTTCAAGGTCGGAGGAATACAGCAGACTTTGCTGGTGCTCGGCGTTGAGCAGGCTCTCCGGTGGGGTCAATTCGAAAATAAAGATATTGTCATCCAGGTCCCAGCCATGGGACTTGGCACCCTGGCGCAATTCGCGCTCAGTCTCCGACAGGGTGATATACAAGCAGCGTTCACCGTTTTGCGCGCCGGCCTGCAGGAAGTGCAACGCCACGGTGGTTTTACCGGTGCCGGGTTCGCCTTCCAGGAGGAACAGATGGCTGCGCGATAGCCCCCCGGCAAGAATGTCATCAAGACCTTCGATGCCGGTGGCCGCCTTTTCACTGAACAGCTCTTTGGATGTAGACAAGAAGTGCCCTCGGGTCACGTACAAGTAGAGGGGCGCGCCGAGAGGGACGCGCCATATTTACTTGACCGTAGTGGCCAGTGGCGGTTCAACGTTTCGTAAAAAATGCAGAAGGCCCCGGTACGGCACGAGCAAGCTGGCGCCTACAGACCTTGTTGCAGCGCCGGGTCGTCCGGGTTCTGCTGCTCCAGTTGCGCGAGCAGTACCTGGACGTTCTGCAGTTGCCCGGTTTCTTTCCAGTAGTTGACCAGCAGCACGCGGGCCTTGCGGTTGGCCGGATGACGCTGGACGATTTCTTCCAGTTGACGCTGGGCTGCCTCGACTTCGTCTTGGGCATGCAGGGTGGTGGCCAGGTCGTAGCGGTAATCCTGGTTGTCCGGCTCAAGCTCCACCGCCTTGGACAGGCCGAGCAGCGCATACGGGCGCTCGCCATGGTGCAGCAGCCACATGCCCAGGGCATGCTGCAGGTAGGCCGACTCCGGGTGCGCCGCCAATTGCCGCGCCAACAGCTGGCGCGACTCGTCGCTCTTGCCTTGCTTGTCCAGCAGTTCGATCTGCGACACGACCGCCTGCAAGTTATCCGGCTGCAAACGCATCGCCTGCTCCAGGGCGTTTTGTGCCTGCGGCAACAGGGCGCTGTGGATGTACAGGCGTGCCAGTTGAATCCAGCCTTCGGCGGTCTCGGGCTGGGCCTTGAGGGTTTTCACGAACTCGTCGAGCACCTGCTGCAGGGGGCCGAAATACAAGCCCAGGGTATCCGGCGACAGGCCGAGCAAGGCATTGGCGGCGGCAAAGCGCACTGGCTGTTCGGGATCATCCAGGACCGGGCCGAGCAGCAAGGTGCGCTGGCCGCTGGGTACCAGGCCGACGATGCTGTGAATCGCGGCTTCGCGCACCACTGGCGATTCATTGGCCAAGTCTTTATCCGCCAGCTTAAGTGCTTGAGGGCTGGGGTAATTGGGCAACTCGGCATGCAAGGCGGCGCGGCGTTCAGGCGACAGGTCCGGGCGCCCCAGCTGTTGATACAGCACCCGCGCCGCGCCCGGCTCACCGTTGTGTGCCTGCTTCAATGCCTTGGAGTAACCATGGGCAATGGCGGGTGTCACGGCGACAGGTGCGGTGCGGGAAAAAAACCAGCTGACCAGTACGATCAGCAACAGGGCACACAGGCCGATGATGGAATAACGGCGTGACTTTGACATGCGGGTGTCCGAAAGCTCGAGCAGCAAAGCCCCAAGCTTCGGTCAGTGCAAGGCAGGTGTCAAACCGGCGTCAGGTCAGCACGTAATCCAGCGGCTCAAGGGCAGGAGGTAGTTCGTCTACGCCAAGGGCCGCGAGGATCTCGCGCTCCAGGGTACGCAGGATGGCATCGCACGGCAGGTCGTTTTCGTCGAAGCCGAACGGGTCCTCCAATTCGTCGCCGATCGCATCCAGGCCAAAGAAGGTGTAGCTGACGATAGCGGTGAACACCGGCGTCAACCATCCCAGCGGCTCGGCCATGGCGAATGGCAGCAGGATGCAGAACAGGTAGATGGTACGGTGCAGCAGCAGGGTGTAGGGGAAGGGCAGCGGTGTGGTCTTGACGCGCTCGCACGACGCCTGCACCTGGCTCAGGCTGACCAGCCGGGCCTCCAGTTGGGTGTAGCGCCACTCACTGATCACACCCTGGCAGGCCAGTGCGGAAAACCGCGCACCGAGTGTTTGCAGCACGCTGTCAGGCAGGTTGGGGTGGCTTGCTTGCACCGCTATCCAGGGTGTTATCGCGCGGGTTTCATCTTCACGGCGCAGATGAGCGATCAAGCCGTGGGCAAAACCGCACAGGCCGCGCAACAAGCCGTTACGCTCGACGGTGTCGCCCAGCACCTGGGTTTCGCGGATCAGCGAACGCACCTCAATGATCATTTGCCCAAGCTGTTTGCGGCCCTCCCACCAGCGGTCGTAGCAGGCATTGTTGCGAAAACTCATGAAGATCGACAACGACAAACCCAGCAAGGTGAACGGCGTGGCGTTGACCTTGGAAAAGTACGCCGGGTGCAGGGTTTCCACCAGCACGATCACTGAGGCGAGCAGCGTGACCATCAGGCTGCGCCAGGCAATGCGCTTGGCAATCGAGCCCTTGAGAGAAAACAGGATACCCAGGAGGTTGGGCTTTGGACGAACGATCATGGCAGGCTTCTGTGGTGGTGCAGGCCGTCAGGTTAGAAGCTGGCAGGCAGAGCGTCCAATCACTTGGGTCGACCGCCTGATCATTGGTATCGATCAGGGGGAGGGCAGGCGTGGCGTGCCCCTGAATTTGCGACGAGGGAACTTGATTTCGTGGCGGTCTGATTGACTGCACTCGGTAAAAATGTGGGAGGGGGCTTGCCCCAATGGCTATAGGTATCTACACAATTTCTGGTATGGCGCTGTACCTGTGGGAGGGGGCTTGCTCCCGATGGCGGCCTCAGGGCCGACCAGGATGTTGGATCAGACCGAGTACATATCCATTCCTGCGGTAACGGCGGCTATTGGTTCCGCCCTGACGGCGGGTCACTTTTGAAAAGAGCCCAAAAGTAACCAAAAGGCTCTTGCCCCACCACTCGGCACCTCGCCCAGGCTCGGTGTACCCGTAATCCGACATGGATTTGGGGGGCCGCCGCCACGCGCCATCCATGGCGCGGGGCGGCTAAACCGGCATCCCTGCCGGTTTACCCCCCAAATCCCTGTCGAATTCCGGCCAGCGTGGTTTAACGGGGCGCCTAAGATCAAAAGCAGATCAAGATCAAGAGCGGCTCGCTGCGCATCGTGGTTACTGACGGTCGCTACGTCAGATTTGTGTAGATACCCATGCCCCTCCCATATTTGGTTCGCGGCGCACCATGCGAATACTCGGTGGCCGTCAGGCCTTGGCCGCCATCGCCGTCACTTCGACACGCATGCCTTCCACAGCCAGCGCAGCAACGCCCACCGCAGCGCGTACCGGCCATGGTTTGGCGAAAAAGCGCTTGTAGACTTCGTTGAACGCCGCACGGTCGGCCATGTCGGTGAGGTAGATGGTCAGGTGCATGACCCGGTCCATGGAGCTGCCGGCTTTTTCCAGCGCGACTTTCAAGGCTTGCAGGGTGCATTCGCTTTGCAGGGTGATATCGCCCAGTTCCAGGCTGCCGTCGGCGCGGGTTGGCACTTGGGTGGAAACCAGGATGCCGTTGAAGCCGATAACATCGGAAGAAATGGAATCGGCATCCGGGTCGGGGGTGTAGGACAGGTCGTGGTTGGCCATGGGCACCTCTTGTTGGCAGGGACAGAAACGCGCCATGGTCCGCGAAATTCACCTCAAGGGCAAACCCCAGGTCACGTCCAACGCCTGAACAGCACGCTGGCGTTTACGCCGCCAAAGCCGAAGCCATTGGACAGCGCATATTCAATCGGCATGGGCCGCGCCGCAACGCGCACCATGTCCAGGCCGTCGGCGAGAGCGTCCGGGTTGTCCAGGTTGAGCGTCATTGGCGCGATCTGGTCACGCAGGGCCAGCACGGTGAACACGGCTTCGATACCTCCAGCCGCGCCGAGCAAGTGGCCGGTGGCGGATTTGGTCGAGCTGATGGCCGGCCCGCTGCCGGTACCGAAGACTGTCTTGATCGCTGCCAGTTCGCCTTTGTCACCTACCGGCGTGGAGGTCGCGTGGGCGTTCAAGTACTGCACCTGCGACGCGTCGATGCCTGCCTGGCGCAGCGCCTGGGTCATCGCCCGACGCGCGCCATCTCCATCCTCCGGCCCGGCCGTCATGTGGTAGGCGTCTGCACTGGTGCCATACCCCACCAGCTCGGCAATCGGCTGCGCACCGCGGGCCAGGGCATGTTCCAGTTCCTCGATGACCAGAATGCCTGCGCCTTCGCCCATCACGAAACCATCGCGTGCCTGGTCGAACGGCCGTGAAGCACGCTCCGGCGCGTCATTGAACGCGCTGGACAACGCTCGTGCCGCGGCAAAGCCGGCAAGGCTGACCCGATGAATTGCCGCTTCGGCACCGCCGCAGACTGCGACATCGATTTCCCCGGCGCGGATCATGCGCGCTGCGTCACCGATGGCCTGGACGCCGGCCGCACACGCGGTCACCGGCGCGCCCAGGGGACCTTTCAGGCCGTAGTTGATCGACACGTGCCCGGCGGCCATGTTGCTCAAAAACGACGGGATGGTGAATGGCGACAAACGACGCGGGCCTTTGCTATCGGTGGTGCGCACCGCGTCGGCTATCGCCGGGAAACCACCGACACCGGAAGCGATGATGGTTGCGGTGCGCTCCTGCTCCTCGGGCGTTTTCGGTGCCCAATCGGCTTGCATCAAGGCTTCATCCGCCGCCGCCAGGGCGAACAGGATAAAACGATCCATCTTGCGCTGTTCCTTGGCGGCCAACAGTCGATCTGGGTCAAATCCGGCTTCGGGGTCTTGCTCCATGTTTTGCACCTGGCCGCCGATACTGATCGCCAAATCACCGATCAATGCTTGCGGCAAACGACGGATACCCGACTGTCCGTCCAGCAAGCGTTGCCAAGTGGATTCCACGCTCGACCCCAGTGGCGTCAGCGCGCCCATGCCCGTCACGACGATACGTTTACTCATGATCAATCGACTCCTGTTGCTTGAGGGATACCTAGCGTATGGACGTCACTATCATCATGAAAGTAACATTGCGCCACACAAGTATGAACTCGCACCCAGGACTTCTTATGCAGCGCAAATCCCTCATCAGTGACGAATGCCCAATCGCCCGCAGCCTTGAGCGGGTAGGGGAGTGGTGGAGCATCTTGATCATGCGTGACGCGTTGCACGGTTTGCGGCGTTTCGATGAGTTCTCGCGCAGCCTGGGTATCGCGCCCAACATGCTGACCCGGCGCCTGCATGGCTTGGTCGAGGCGGGGATGCTGGAGCGCCGCGCCTACAACGAGCGGCCGCCACGCTACGAATATGTGCCGACGGCCAAGGGTGAGGACTTCCGTATGGTGCTGATGTCATTGGTGGCGTGGGGCAACCGGCATTACGCCGAAGAGGGCGCCAGTGTGGAGGTGGTGGAACGCGATACGGGCCGTCCGGTGCAGCCGATGATGGCAACGGCTGAAGGTGCGGTAGTGCCACTGGACCAGTGCCTTGTACAGGCCGGTCCGGCCGCCAGCGCAGGCATGCGCAAGCGGCTGGCCCCTGAGTGATTCAGGCAGTACCGCGACAGTAATTACTCTTTAACGTCCATGAACTCTTCGGCCCACGCCACATAGCTTTCGGGCAAGGTGTAGGTGTGGGTCAGTTCCGTTGCACTGAGGTTCGAAGTGCTGTGGGTCAGCTGGCGCTGCGCACGCAGGCTGTCGTAGGTGGCCTTGATAGCGGCGAAGTAGGCGCCATGCCCGGCCACCACGATACGTACGCCCAGGCTGGCCAGGCGCTCGCTGTCGTGCAGTTGTGGGTTGCCATAGGTCACCAGCATCAGCGGCACGGTGAGGTTTTCTGCGATCTGCTCCAGGTGCTCGAAGTCTTTGACCCCGACCATGCAAATGCCATCGGCACCGGCCTTTTCATAGGCCTTGGTGCGTGCAATCACGTCTGGGGTGGGCAGCACACCCGCGTTGGTGCGGGCAATAATCGACAGCTCAGGGTCGACCCGCGCTTCAAGGGCGGCCTTGACCTTGCCGATGCCTTCCTCGACCGAAATCAGATCCGTGGATTTACGCCCGAATTGTGCAGGCAGCAGGGTGTCTTCAATGGTCAGCGCCGCGACGCCGGCACGCTCCAGCTCTTCGACGGTGCGCATCACATTCAGGGCGTTGCCATAGCCGTGGTCGGCGTCGGCAATGAACGGCAACTGGGCAACACGGCCAATGCGGGTGGCCTGCTCAACGAACTCACTCAGGGTAATCAACGCAAAATCGGGGGCCGCCAGTACCTGCAGGGAAGCGACTGAGCCGCCCAGGATCCCGACTTCAAAACCCAGGTCGGCCGCGATGCGAGCAGACATGGGGTCGAATACGGAAGCGGTTTCAACGCAGATGGGCGTTGCAAGCAGGTCACGGAAGTTGCGGCGTAGCGCTGAGTGAGAAATCTTGGGCATGTTCTTTCCTGGCTTTGGTCATCGTCAAGTGACGATCAATGTCTATTCGTGGTGGCGTGAGATTACCACGCAGACGCCCGCAGGATTATGACGTTTGAGCATGGCCCGCGTAGCGAGCCCATGACGGGTCGGTTAAAGGGTTGAGGATGGAGAAGCCGGCCAGAAGATCAATTAGATGCAATAGCTGCATTATTAAAGAATTACGTTATGCATTATGGGTATTTTACACCTGATCACTGCAACCTCATCGTATCGACCCTGACAACCATTGCCGAGACCGCGCGCGCGGATCGACTTGAAATGCCCTGACCGGGCATCTGGAGACGAACGTGCGTTACCTGACAACACTGGCGGCGGGGTTCACCGCCGCCTTACTGTGCCTGACGGCACAGGCACACACCCTGGTCGTCGGCGACCAGAGTTACAACGCTCAGGCCGTGATGGAAGCGGCGGGGGTGCTGGATGATCTGCCCTACACACTGGATTGGAAGCAATTCACCGCCGGCTCCCCGGTGGCCGAGGCGCTCAACGTCGGCAGCCTGGATATAGGCCTGCTGGGGGATGCGCCGGTATTGTTCCTGGGCGCATTGGGCGCGCCGATCAAGGTGATCGCGGTCAGCCGACAGAACCTCGAGGGCGTGGCGATCCTGGTGAAAAAAGAATCGTCGATCCACAGCCTGGCCGATCTTGCCGGTAAACGCGCGGCGATCTGGAAAGGCTCCTGGAGCCAGCAATTGCTGCTGACCGCGCTGGACAACGCGGGGGTGGCACCAGACACCCTGCAATGGCGCTACCTCAGTGCACTGGATGCGTCCCATGCGCTGGAAGGCGGTTCGGTTGACGTCATCGCCACCTGGGAACCCTACGTCACGCAACAGGAGCGCCAGGGTGCGCGGGTACTGGCGACCGCCGAGGGGTTGATTCCCGCCCAGAGCTTCATTGCCGCCAATGCCGGTGCCGTCGAGGCCAAGCGTGGGCCCATCAGCGATTTTCTCCAGCGCCTGAAAAAAGCCCGTGACTGGGCCCGGCAGAACCCGGCCAACGCCAATGCGTATGCCGACGCCTGGGCCAAGCGCACCCGCGCCGACGCTGACATCGCCCGCGCCTGGTTTGCCCGTGCGCGCACCACCGTCGAGCCATTGACGGCCCAGACGCCTGTGGAAGCGCAAAAGACCGTGGAGTTTTTTGCCAGCCAGGGCCTGGTCAAGTCCTACCCGGCCGCCACCCTGTTCGACCCTTCATTCACGGCGTCCTTGCAGCCTGCCGTGGCCGAAGCCCAGCCCGGGACTCTTCAAGGAACCCCTGCACAATGACTCAAAGACAGCTCAAACTCGGCGCCCTGACCATGGGTTGCGGCGGGCCGGGCCGGCATAACCTGTGGCTTGACCCGCAATTGCCGGCCGATGCCAGCGTCAACGTCGACTGGTACATCGACATTGCGCGCCAGGCCGAGGCGGCGCTGTTCGACCTGATGTTTATCGTCGACAGCCAGTTCATCACCGAAGGTTCGCCGTCCCATTACCTCAATCGCCTGGAACCGCTGACGCTATTATCGGCATTGGCGGTGAGCACCCGGCATATCGGCCTGGTCGGTACGCTGACCACCTCCTACAACTCGCCCTATAACGTCGCCCGGCGCCTGGCATCCCTGGACCTGATCAGCAAAGGCCGCGCCGGCTGGAACGTGGTGACCAGCGGCGATGCCGGCACTGCGGGCAATTACAGCCGCGACGAACATTATGACTATGCCACGCGCTATGGCCGCGCCGCTGAACATGTACAAGTGGTGCAGGGCTTGTGGAGCTCCTATGAGGAGGATGCCTTTGTGCGCAACCGGGCTACCGGCCAGTTTCTTGATCCGAGCAAGCTGCACAGCCTGAATCATCAGGGCGAACATTTCTCCGTGGTCGGGCCGCTGAATATCCAGCGCTCACCCCAGGGCCAGCCGGTGATCTTCCAGGCCGGCGACTCAGAGCCTGGCCGTGACCTGGGCGCCGCCACGGCGGATGTCATTTTCACCCATGCGGCCAGCATCGAGCAGGGCCAGGCGTTTTACCGGGATATCAAGGGCAGGGCGCTGCAACGGGGGCGCGATCCGGAGCAGATATTGATCATGCCCGGGGCAGAAATCTACGTGGGCGATACCGATGCGCACGCCAGGGAAATCGAGCAGCACTACCATCAGCTCGACCATAGTTTTGAACTGGCACTCAAGGAATTCGGACGTAACTTCGGCTGGCATGATTTCAGCCAGTACGACCTGGATGCGCCATTCCCCCAAGAGAGCCTGGAGGCGGCACGCAGCAGCTTTTTCACTGCGGCCAAGCGCATCGCTGATCACGCCGGGGAAAACGGCTTTACCCTGCGCCAAGCCGTCGAGTTTGGCCGGCAACTGCGCCCCGGCGCCTTCGTTGGCAGCGCCGTCACGGTCGCAGAGAAAATGGCTGGCTGGCTGCAAGCGCGGGCCGTGGATGGGTTCAATATCTATATCGGGCACCCTGGGCAGTTTGATCGATTCACCCGGGAAGTCATTCCGTTGCTGCAGGAGCGCGGTGTCTACCGCACGGCGTATGAAGGCTCGACGTTGCGTGAGAGCCTGGGGTTGTCGATTCCAACCTGTACGCCGGGCCGGGTCCAGGCGCGCTAGGAGTGAATGAAGCTGGTGACCAATTCTGCCTTGATGAGCGTCGGCTCAATGCCATGGATCAAACCGCAGGCCATGGCCTGGTGCGGATCGAAGATGCGCGGCGCAGCGATCAGGTACTTTTCGGTTTCCAGTTGTTCGATGGCATCGTGGGTACGTTCGGCCACGATGCGTGCGTACAGATGCAGGTCGTAGTCCAGACTCATGGTGTACTCCGACATGCGCGAATGGTCTACGGCGCCTTGCAGGTGCCAATGAAACGGATGAAACAGGAATTTGCTATGGGCGCAGGCAGTCCTGCGCTCACCGGCCAGGAAAATAATGTTGCCCATCGACTCCACCGTGCCCAGATTGTGGGTATGCACGGGAATCGGCAGGGCCAGCAGAAAGTTGTACATCGTAAAACCGTAGCTGCACTCACCGCCCATGGTCGCAATATTCAGCACCAGGCAGCTGGCACCCTGCTGTACGGCAACCGTGGCCTTTTCGATGAGTTGGCTACAGGTCGATGCATTGATCGGGCCGGTGAAGTTGATAGCGTGTAGAGGCATGTCGTCCCTCGCAAATGAAACCTGCATTAACCGCATTAACTATCAAGTTAAAGGTTGTTTTGCAGTCTTGCTCAGACTAATTACAATGTGCCGCCTTTATGAGCGGTGGTTATAAGCGCTTTTCGCATAAAGGTAGCGCGCGCTCAGTACCAACGGTGATTTCAGCCTGTTTGGCAACCTGCAAGTGTTCATAACATGAGTGCGGGTTCGAACGCACTGCCGTTTTCGGTTCGGTTCGTCCTTCCATAATAGCCTCACGAGATAAGTCGTCAGGCTGCACATCAACTGGCGCTTGCATGTTCAACTCCTTACTGTCGAAAAGAAGGGGCGGCACTGCCGCCCCCACCGTCGCGTCAATTACGACTTGCGGCCGCCGCCATGGCTTTGTTGCCCACCTTTACGGCCGGCTTCCGACGCCTTTTCACGGTCGTTGGCAAAGTTGCCGCCAGATGCCTGGCCACCTTTCCTACCCGCCTCGGAAGCTTTTTGTTGATCGTTGGCGAAGTTTCCAGGGTTTTTATTACTTGTGGTCATGATCGTTCTCCAAAAGTAAGTGTCGTTTCGCTAGTTGCCCATTGATGCAGCGGGCATTTACTTCGAGAAGAGCGACCGCGAAAACGTTTTGAAAATTTTTCGGCGCGGCGATGAATGGTAGTGCAGTGCAAAAAACTTGTACAAGTCAGCGCTAATTCGTGCCGCTTCGTATAACTTTTGCGATCCATTCAAGCGCGCCGAAACTGAGCCCATAGGGTAAACGGCCGCTTCGCTTAGTTGCCTTTATATTGAACCTCTCGCACTCGCCCTTGACCTAACTTGCATCACTGACCTGGAGGTGCAGCATGCAAACCACGTATTTCTGGATAGGCCTGGCAGTCATCCTCGTATTACTCGACCTGTGGATCATCAACAGCGTATGGCGCAGCGACAAAACCTCGGGCACCAAGGCCGGATGGACTGCCCTGGTGGTGGTGTTGCCATTTGTCGGCGCGGTGATATGGAGCGTGGCCGGGCCCCGTGGCGTAACCAAAGGCCCGTCGTCGCCGGAACACAGCAAGGGGTGAAAGCGGTAACGGCGCGCTGATCCGAATATGCGCAAATGAAGCTGAACTAACCCTGGCAGCGTGCCCTCGCAAGACTATGCACGACGGCAGGGACTTCTATTCTCTGAAATAAAGGAGAAAACAATCCGATGACAATGACAGTAGGCGACTTTCTGGTTGAACGGCTCAGCGAGTGGGGCGTAACGCGTATTTTCGGTTACCCCGGCGACGGTATCAACGGGGTGTTCGGCGCCTTGAATCGGGCCAAGGGCAAAATCGAATTCGTCCAGGCGCGCCATGAGGAAATGGCCGCTTTCATGGCCTCGGCCCATGCCAAGTTCACCGGCGAACTGGGGGTATGCATCGCCACCTCCGGCCCGGGCGCTGCGCATTTACTCACCGGCCTGTATGACGCGCGTATGGACCACATGCCGGTGCTGGCTATTGTTGGGCAGCAGTCCAGGGCCGCACTGGGCAGTCATTACCAGCAGGAACTGGACCTGCTCTCGATGTTCAAGGATGTCGCCGGGGCTTTTGTGCAACAGGCCTCGGTCCCGGCGCAGGTGCGCCATCTAGTGGACCGCGCGGTGCGCACCGCTGTGGGCGAGCGCAGGGTCACCGCGATCATCCTGCCCAACGATCTGCAGGAGCAGCCTTACGAAGCGCCAGCCCGAGCCCATGGCACTGCGCATTCCGGCGTCGGCTACACCAAGCCCAGGGTACTGCCCTATGCCAATGACCTGGAGCGCGCCGCCGAGGTGCTGAACGGCGGCGAAAAGGTCGCCATCCTAGTTGGCGCCGGTGCCTTGGGAGCCACCGATGAAGTCATCGCCATTGCCGAGGCGCTGGGCGCCGGAGCCGCCAAAGCCCTGCTCGGCAAGGCCGTGCTGCCTGACGACTTGCCTTGGGTCACCGGTAGCATTGGCCTGCTCGGCACCGAGCCCAGCTATAAGCTGATGACCGAGTGCGACACCCTGTTGATGATCGGTTCGGGGTTTCCCTATTCCGAATTCCTGCCCAAGGAAGGCCAAGCCCGTGGTGTGCAGATCGACCTGCAACCGGACATGCTGAGCCTGCGCTACCCCATGGAAGTCAACTTGGTAGGTGACGCCAAGGAAACCTTGGCGGCGCTGCTGCCTTTGCTGGAACACAAGAGCCAGCGCAAGTGGCGCAAGCAGGTCGAAGGCTGGCGTGACAGTTGGGAAAAGACCCTGGAAAAACGCGCCTTGGCCAAGGCCAAGCCGATCAACCCGCAGCGCGTCGTGCATGAACTGTCGCCACGCCTGCCGGACCACGCGATCATCACCTGTGACTCCGGCTCCTGCGCCAACTGGTACGCCCGCGACCTGAAGATCCGCCGCGGCATGCAATGCTCGCTGTCCGGCGGCCTGGCGTCCATGGGCGCCGCCGTGCCCTACGCCATCGCGGCCAAATTTGCCCATCCACAACGCACCGTCGTGGCCCTGGTGGGGGATGGCGCGATGCAGATGAACAACCTGGCCGAATTGATCACTGTGGCCAAGTATTGGCGAAAGTGGCAAAGCCCGAAGTGGATCTGCGCCGTGTTCAATAACGAAGACCTCAACCAGGTCACCTGGGAGCAGCGGGTCATGGAAGGCGATCCGAAGTTCGAAGCCTCGCAGAATATTCCCGATGTGCCGTACCACCTGTTCGCCATTTCCCTGGGGCTCAAAGGCATCTTCGTCGAGCATGAAGACGACGTCGCCGCGGCGTGGGAACAGGCGCTGGCATCGGACATCCCGGTGCTGATCGAATTCAAGACCGACCCCAACGTGCCGCCACTGCCGCCGCATATCAAGCTGGAGCAGGCGAAGAAGTTTGCCTCCACATTGCTTCAGGGGGATCCGCAGGAGGCCGGGGTAATCGTGCAAACCGCCAAGCAGGTGCTGGCCAGCGTATTGCCGGGTGGTGCGAAGAAATAGGCGGGCTATGCCAATAATCAACGGCTGCGCGCTGGCGCAGCCGTCGCTGTAAGGACATGGATATGAGAATCCGGCGATGACGCAGATTTTCAGTCGCTCGGCCGACACCTGGTTGCGCGTGGGACTGCTGTTACTCATCGTCGGCCTCTCGGGAGGCTTGCTTGTGGCATTGACCCTGGAGAGCACCGATTACCGCACTGGACGCAACTGGGTGGTTGAACAGCCCTTGCCCTTCAGTCATGCCCACCATGCCGGCGAACTGAAGATTGATTGCCGCTACTGCCACAGCGCGGTGCAGACCTCGGCCATGGCCAGCCTGCCAGCCACCGAAACCTGCATGAGCTGCCATTCCCAGGTATGGAAAAACGCCGACGTGCTCGAACCGTTGCGCAAGAGCCTGCGTGAACATAAACCCTTGCACTGGCAGCGCGTCGTTGAATTGCCGGACTACGTGTACTTCCATCACGGCGTGCATGTAAATGCCGGGGTGGGCTGCAATGAATGCCATGGCCGGGTGGACCGTATGCAACTGCTGTTCAAGGCGCAGCCGTTGAACATGGGCGAATGCCTGGCCTGTCACCGTGACCCGGCACCGCACTTGCGCCCTCCAGAGCAAGTGACCAACCTGCAATGGCACACCGATGAGGATCGACGCCAGTTGGGTGAGCGACTGATGCGTGCACGCGGTATCGAGGTGAAGGGCCTTACCGATTGCGGGGTCTGTCATCGATGAGCGCGCCACTGGACTTTGTCGCTTTGCGTGGGCAGCTCGCCGGACTCAAGGGCCGGGCCTATTGGCGCGGGCTTGAGGCACTGTCTGCGTCCCCCGAGGTGCAGGCGCTGATGGAGGCCGAGTTTCCCGGGGTAGCGCCGTTGCTGGACCGCCGCGGTTTCCTGCAACTGATGGCCGCCTCCCTGGCAATGGCGGGGCTGGCGGCGTGCGGCAAAGCCCCGGAACAAGCCATTACCGCCGTTCACCAGCCGGCCACCCTGACCCCCGGCGTGGCGGCCTGGTATGCCACCGCCGTGTCATTGGCTGGCGTGGCACAACCGGTATTGGCCAAGACCCAGGCCGGGCGCCCGATCAAGCTGGAGGGCAACCCAGCACATCCAATGTCTGGCGGTGCCTGTGATGCCTTCACCCAGGCGGCGATCCTGCAGCTCTACGATCCTGATCGCTCCCAGGCACCCCGCTGGCAGGGCCGCGAAACCAGTTGGGCGCAGGTGCGCGCAGCGCTGTCCCAGGAGCGGCAGGCGTTGGATCGCCTTCACGGCAAAGGCTTGCATATCGTCTGCGGCGCCAGCAGTTCGCCGACCCTCCAGCGCCAGTTCGAGCAACTGCAAAAACGTTGGCCCGAGGCGCGGCTGTATCACGGCGAAGCCTTTGCCGAGACCACCGCCATGGTCGCCAGCGAACAGCTGTTTGGTCAGCCGCTGACGGCGCGCGTGCACTTGGAGCATGCCCAAGTGCTGGTATGCCTGGACTATGACCCCTTGGGCTGCGGCCCCTACCAGACTGTGCGGCAGAGCGGCTGGGCCGAGCGCCGGCGCCGGGCCGCTAAAGGCGAGGGTGCGGCCTTGTCGTTCGTGGCTGAAAGCGTTCCGACTCTCACTGGAGCCGCCGCCACGGCACGCTTGCCGATGCCACCGTCACGCCTGCCGGACATGCTACTGGCCTTGAGCCAGGCCCTGGGCGAAACCCTGCCGGGCACGCCGCGCCTGACGGCGGCGCAGCGCCAGTGGCTGGACCTGGCCGTGGCGGCGCTCAAGGCGCATCCGGGGCGTGGGCTGATCGGCATCAGCTCCCAGGCACCCGAAGCCTTGCAAGCGCAGGTCTTGCGCCTGAACCAGCGCCTTGGCCACCTGGGGCGAACCCTGGACTTGCAAGCCCCAAGCCTGCTGGGCTACGAGCCTCAACGCCAATGGGCGTCGCTGCAACAGCTGGCCCAAGCGCTGCAGGAGGAACGCGTGAGCCATCTGGTCATGCTCGACTGCAACCCGGTACAGCTGTCAGCGTTGCCGGCCCAATTGCAGCAAGTTCCCATGCGCCTGCACGCAGGGCTTTACTACGACGAAAGCGCCGCGCAGTGCCATTGGCACTTGCCGCTCAACCATGGGTTGGACGGCTGGAGCGATGCCCGCGCAGCGGATGGCAGCGCCTGTATCGTCCAGCCATTGATCGAGCCGCTGTATGCGACACGCACGCTGCACCAGGTGCTCGAGTTGCTGATGAGCGCCGCCGAGGCCGATGGCTTGGCGCTTGTACGGGCCACCTGGGCGCACATTCCCGAGGCGCAATGGCGCCAGGCCCTGGCGCAGGGTTGGATCGAAACTGCCGCGCCGTCGGTGGCGGTGCGCAACCCGGGCACAGCGGCTGCGTCGCTGGCCCTGAGTGACAGGGACGGCCTGCAAGCGCTGGTGCGTCCCGACCCGACTATCTGGGATGGGCGGTTTGCCAATTGCGCATGGTTGCAGGAATTGCCCAAGCCCATCAGCACTCTTACCTGGAGCAATGTGGTCGGGCTTTCCCCGCGCCTGGCCGAGCGATTGGGCGTGGGCAATGGCGACGGGGTCGAGGTGAGCCTGACCGGCCAGACCCTGCGTGGCCCGGCTTGGGTTGAACCAGGCCAGGCCGATGAGGTAATCGCCTTGTATGCCGGCTACGGTCGAACCCGCGCCGGGCGGGTCGGCAATGACCTGGGGTACGCCGTCAGGCCGATTCAGGCACTTGCGGCCGACGCCAAGCTGCGGGTCACGGGGGAGCACTATCGGTTGGCCACGACCCAGGCCCATCACCAGCTCCCCGATGAAGACGAGCCGCCCATCCGCGTAGTCGCGCGCGATGCGCCGCACCTGCCAGGCCAAACCATCCCCGTGTCGCTCTACAGCCCGGCTGCCGACAGTGGCCCGCAGTGGGGCATGGTCATCGACCTGGACCTGTGTACCGGCTGCAATGCCTGCGTCGTCGCCTGCCAGGCCGAGAACAATATCGCCGTGGTAGGCGCCGAACAGGTCGCCCGGGGCCGCAACATGCACTGGCTGCGGATCGACCATTACTACCAGGGCTCCCTGGATGCACCGCGCTCGCGCTTCCAACCTTTGCCCTGCATGCATTGCGAACAGGCGCCCTGCGAAACCGGCTGCCCGGTCAACGCCACCGTGCACAGCCGCGATGGCCTCAACCAGATGGTCTACAACCGCTGCATCGGCACCCGCACCTGCGCCGCTTATTGTCCGTACAAGGTTCGTCGCTTCAATTGGCTGGACTGGAGCGCCAACGCCGCACCGTCGATCCAGGCCCAGCGTAACCCTGAGGTCACGGTGCGCTCCCGGGGAGTCATGGAGAAGTGCACTTACTGCATCCAACGCATCAGCGCCGCACGAATCGAAGATAAACAACAGGCCGCAGCCTTTGATCCGTCCGGCGTGGTCACCGCCTGCCAGCAGACATGCCCCAGCCAGGCGATCAGGTTTGGGGACATTGCCGACCCCGCCAGTGATGTCAGCCAGGCGCGCCGGGACCCACGCCATTACCGCTTGCTCGACGCCCTCGGCACCCGGCCACGCACCAGCTACCTGGCGCGTATCGAAGAGGAGGGCACTGGCGATGCAAGCTGAGCCGCTGCTGCACGACACCGCGCATTTTCTGCCCAAGGATCTGAGTGATGCGCAGGTGTCGCGGCAGGTGTTCGGGCCGTTGCAGCAGTTCCCCCGGCCAGTGGCCTGGCGCTGGTTATTTGGTCTGGGCGTCGCGCTGTTGCTGATGTACCTGGGTTGCGCCGCCGTGTTGTTGGCCGGTGGCATTGGCCTGTGGGGTAATGATCAGCCGGTGCATTGGGGGTTCGGCATTCTCAATTACATCTGGTGGCTGGGCATCGGCCACGCGGGCACCTTTATCTCGGCGTTGCTGCTGCTGATCGAGCGACCTTGGCGACATACTCTCAATCGCTTGGCGGAGCTGATGACGTTGATGGCAGTGATCTGCGCCGCGCTGTACCCGATCCTGCACCTGGGCCGCCCGTGGCTGTTCTACTGGACCATGCCTTATCCGAACGAAATGGGCCTGTGGCCGCAGTTCAAGAGCCCGACCGCCTGGGACATGTTTGCCATCCTGTCTTACCTGACGGTATCGCTGCTGTTCCTGTGGGTCGGTGCCATTCCGGACTTCGCCACTGCCCGTGACCGCGCCAGCACACGGATGCGACAAGTCTTTTACGGCTTGCTCGCATTGGGCTGGCGTGGCTCGCAGCGCCACTGGGCGTTGTGGCGACAGGCCACGCGGGTCTTGGCGCTATTGGCGATACCGCTGGTGTTCGCGGTGTCGAGCGGCTACTCGTTTCTGCTGACCATGGGCACCCAGAGCGGCTGGCACTCGACCTTGTTCCCCGCGTATTTCGTCGCCGGCGCGGTGTTTTCCGGATTCGCCATGGTGGCATTGCTGGCGATTGTGGTGCGCTGGATGCTGTGTATTGAAAGCCTGATCACCGTCCGCCACCTGGACATGCTTGGCCGCCTGTTGCTGGCCACCGGCTGGCTGACGGCCTACGGCTATCTGGCCGACCTGTTCATGCCGTTCTACAGCGGCGACCCCCATGAAATCGACGTATTGCTCACCCGTCTCGGCGGCCCGCACGCCTGGAGTTTCTGGTTGGCCATCCTGTGCAATGTCGGGGTGCTTCAAGCGCTGTGGTGGCGTCAGGTACGGCGGCACCCGTCACGCTTGGCCCTGGTGGCCGTCGCTGTGTTGCTGGGCATGTGGGCCGAGCGCTTCATGTTGCTGGTGCCGACCCAAACCCGGGACCTGTTGGTGTCCAGCTGGGGCGATTATTCACCGACACGCTGGGACTGGGCGCTGTTCGTGGGCAGCTTCGGTATGTTCCTGGTGCCCTATAGCTTGTTTTTGCGCTATCTGCCCATGGTTTCTGCGTTTGAGGTCAAGCAGGCGCTGCATCAGGAGCGCGGCGATGACTGAGTGCCTGGGGTTGCTTGCCCGATACCCTGCGCCACGGCCCTTGGTGGATACCGGCCTGCGCGCCTGGGAGCTGGGTTATCGACGCCTGGATGGGTTCGCGCCCTTTGGGTTGGAGGCCCTGGAGCCGGTACTCGCCGCCAGGGCCAGCCGTGTGCCACCCATGGCTTGTGTGGGCGCAGTGGTAGGCGTGGTAGTGGCGCTGCTGATGCAGATTGGCGCTGTGTGGGTTTACCCGTTGAATGTCGGCGGGAGGCCCTTGGTGGCGCTGCCGTTGCTGCCAGTCGTGACCTTCTTGTTTGCCGTGGTATTCGCCGCAGTCGCAGCGGTGCTCACGGCCTTGATAGGCATGGGCCTGCCACGTCTGCATCACCCGTTGTTTGCAAGCCAGGGCTTCGAGCACGCCTGTGACGACGGCTTCTTCTTGTTTATCGATGCCTGCGACCCGTTGTTCGATCTTCAACGGACCCGCGCCTTGTTGGCCGAGCAGGCCCTCAGCGTGCACGAGGTGCAGCCATGAAACCCTGGCTATGGGGGCTGGGCCTGGCGCTGCTGTGCAGTGGCTGCGATGACATGTCACGCCAGGCCAAAATGCTGGAGCAACGGCCCGGCGCCTTATACGCCGATGGCCTGAGCACCCGCCAACCGCCTGCCGGCAGCGTGGCGCGCGGGCAATTGCAGCGGGAGGCGACCGTGCAGCAGCGCCCGCTGATGAGTGCGGCGTTGCTTGCCCGGGGTGAGGAGGGCTACCGGGTGTTTTGTACTCCCTGCCATGGCCTCGGCGGCCACGGCGACGGTCTAGTGGTCGGGCGTGGTTTTCCCGCGCCGCCGGCCTTTACCGAGCCGCGGTTGTTGCACGCCAGCGACGCTCGGCTGATGCAGGTCATCGCCCAGGGCCACGGCTTGATGCAGGGCTATGAATCGCGCATCCAGCCCGATGAGCGATGGGCCATTGTTGCTCACCTGCGGCTGCTGCAATTGAGCCAGCGTGCCGCACTCGACAGCTTGCCGCCGCCACTGCGCCAGGCGTTCGAGGACCAAGCCCAATGAAAGGGCTGCTGCGGCTTGGCGTTGTCGCTGCCTTGGGGCTCGCGCTGCTCGGGCTGTGGCAACCGGCGTGGGTGGGGGCTGGCGCGCTGGCGGCGGCGGTGAATGCCAGCAGTATTGTGCTGGGGTGCCTGCTGCTCACATTGTTGACGCCCTTGATCAGTGGCCGCTGGCAAGCGCTTCTGGCCCCCGGCAGCCGCCTGGGTTCGGGCGCGGTGGTGTTGATCGTGCCGATGATGCTGCCGGTCATGCTGGCGATGGCCTGGGTGTATCCCTGGGTCGGCCAGGACCTTGAGGGTTTTCGCGGCCTGTGGTTATCACCTGGGTCTTCCGTGCTACGCACGCTGGTGTATGGCGGTCTGGCCTGGTGGATACGCGGTTGGGCAGGCCGGCGCAGCGCGATGGGGCTGATTATCTATGCGCTGGTGGCCAGCCTGGCAGCGGTGGATTGGGTGATGTCCCTGCTGCCGGGGTTTGTCTCCAGCCTGTTCGGGCTGTTGTTGATTGCCCGGCAGATGATCGACGGCCTGGCGTTCGCCGGTTTGTGCGTGTTGTGCTGGAACGTGGTGCTGTTGCCGGCGCGGCAATGCGTGATATTGCGCGGCCTGCTGGTCGGGGCGCTGGCGTTCTGGGTGTATGTGCACTTTATCCAGTATCTGATTATCTGGTCGGTCGACCTGGCCCATGAAACCCACTGGTATCGCCTGCGCCAACCCGGGTTGTGGGGCGTGCTGAGCGCGTTGCTGATGGTTGGGCAACTGGCTTGCCTGGCGCTGCTCGCCTCACCCTGGGGCACGCGGATGTGGGCGTTGCAGTGGGGCTGTGCGGCGATCCTGCTGCTGGGCGCAGTCGAGTCGATCTGGATCACCTTGCCGTCGATCTTCCCCGAGGCAGCCGGCGGCACAGTGCTGACCGCCGTGCTTTGCCAGGGTGTCTACGCCATTGGCCTGGGCGCCTGGTGGCATCGGCAATGGCAAAGGGGGCGCCATGACTGCTGATTACCAACCCAACCGCTTTGACGGCAAAAAAGCCGGGCGCGTGATCCTGTTGTTGTGCATGGCAATCGCGTTGGTGCTGGGCGGCGTCGCCTGGTTGTTAGGCAGCTATCGCCAGCACGTGCGCCAGCCCCCCATGAGCAGCCTGGAAAGCCAACGCGTGCTGCCACCCGAGCCGCGTTTGCAAGCCAACCCGCGGCTCGCCGGCGAACAGCAAATCGTGCGCCAACGGCTGCAACTCGACAGTTACGGCTGGGTCGACCGCACGCAGGGCATTGTCCACCTGCCCCTGGAGCAGGCCCGGCAGTTGCTGCTCGAGCGCGGCTGGCCCACGCCCGAGGAGGTCGTCCATGGGCATTGAACGCGCACTTCTGACGCTGTTGCTGCTGTGTACGCTGTTGTCGCAACAGGGCCTGGCCCAAGGTTTCGATCCCTTTGCCGCCGCGGGTATCGACAGCAGCCGAGTGGGTAGCCCACTGGCACTGGACAGCCGTTTCACCGATCAACAGGGGCGCTCCGTGCGCCTTGGGGATTTACTCAAGGGCCAACCGACGCTGTTGGTACCGTTGTATTTCCGTTGTCCGAATGTCTGCGGGGCGGCTCTCACGACCTTGTTCAGTCAACTGGCCAACCAACCCTATCGACTGGGGCGTGACTTCCAGGTGATCGCCTTCAGCTTCGACCCCCGCGAAGACCCCAGCGCTGCCCGGGAAGAACTGGCCAAGCTCAGCCAGCACTGGCCCACGCTGGCCAACGCCGCCGGCTTGCACCTGCTCACCGGTGATGCCGCCGCGAGCCACGCCTTGGCCGACTCCATCGGCTTCGGCTATCGCTTCGACCCGGGGCAACAGCAGTACGCCCACAGTTCAGCGGTGGCCGTGGTGACCGCGGATGGACGGCTGTCGCGCTGGCTCTATGGCCTGGGCTATCAAGCCAGCGATTTGCGCCTGGCGCTGACTGAGGCGGGGCAGGGCAAGCTTGGCGCGATCAAGGAGCAACTGTTGCTGCTGTGCTACCACTACGACCCACAGAGTGGCACCTATAGCAGCCGGATCATCCTGCTGTTGCAGGTGGCGGGAACGGCGACGGTGCTGCTGCTCGGCCTGTTTATTGCGGTGACCGTGCGGCGTGAACGGCGGGGGATGGGATGAACGAACAGTTCCTGCGCCTTTGGCCGGCGCAAGCCTCGGACTACGCGGTCTCGGTAGATTGGCTGGTGATTGGCTTCACCGCGATGATGGCTTTGTTTGTGCTGCCGGTGTTCGTCGCGTTGTGGGTGTTTATCTGGCGCTATCGGCGCGGTCGTCCGGCGGATCGCGACCACCGTCCGCAAAGCAACCTGCCCATCGAACTGGCGTGGATTATCCTGCCGTTCATTGGCTCGTTGGTGGTGTTTCTGTTTTCCGCACGGTTGTTCTTCATTGCCCGCACGCCGCCGGACAACGCCCTGCAAGTGCAGGTCACCGCCCGGCAATGGATGTGGAAATTCCAGCACCTGGGCGGGCAACGCGAAATCAACACGCTGCATGTGCCCGCCAGGCGCCCTATAAAGTTGACGATGATTTCCGAGGACGTGATCCACAGCCTGTTTTTCCCCAGCCTGCGCATCAAGCAGGATGTGCTGCCGGGGCGCTACAGCATGTTGTGGTTCCAGGCCGAACACAGCGGCACCTATGAGGTGTACTGCGCCGAATACTGTGGCACCGACCATGCCGCCATGCTTGCGCGCCTGGTGGTGCTGGACCCGGCCGACTACGAACGCTGGCTGAGCGACAACGGCAGTGCTGCCGACCTCGTCAGCCAGGGCGAGACGCTGTATCGCCAATACGGCTGCGGCAGCTGCCATGATTCGGGCAACGCGCCGCCCCTGGCAGGTGTATTCAACCGCACGGTACAACTGGCCGACGGCAGCCAGGTCAAGGCCGATGAAGCGTATCTGCGCGACAGCATCCTGCTGCCGCAAAAACAGCAAGTGGCGGGTTATCTGCCGATCATGCCGACCTACAGCAACCTGTTGGACGAAGAAGCCGTGCAGCGCCTGGTGGCCTATCTGCGCGCACTGCCCGGAGAAACTCGATGAGCCCACCCAGCTATCTGCATGCCCAGGGGCTGCGCGCCTGGTTGTTGACCGGCGACCACAAGCGTATCGCGGTGTTGTACATGCTCACCGTGACCTTCTTTTTCTTTGCCGGCGGGCTGGCGGCCAGCCTGATCCGTATTGAGCTGGTCACCGCCGAAGGCGACCTGCTGACCGCCGACGGCTACAACCGGGCGTTCACCCTGCACGGGGTGATCATGGTCTGGTTCTTTCTGATTCCTTCGATCCCCAGTGTGTTCGGCAACTTCCTTGTGCCCATCATGATCGGCGCCAAGGACATGGCATTCCCGCGCCTGAACCTGTTCAGCTGGTACCTGCTGCTCGGCGGTGGCCTGTTCACCCTGCTTGCGCTGCTGCTGGGCGGGGTCGACACCGGTTGGACCTTTTACACACCGCTGTCGACCATGTTCAGCAACGGCCACGTGGTGGCGGTGATCTGCGGCGTATTCATCGCCGGGTTTTCGTCGATCTTCACCGGTATCAATATCATCGTGACCGTCCATACCTTGCGTGCGCCGGGCATGACCTGGATGCGCCTGCCACTGTTTATCTGGTCGATGTATGCCACCTCGATCATCCTGGTGCTGGCCACGCCGGTGCTGGCGATCACCCTGTTGCTGGTGGCCGCCGAGCACCTGTTCAATATCGGTGTGTTCGACCCGAACCTGGGCGGCGATCCGCTGCTGTTCCAGCACCTGTTCTGGTTCTACAGCCATCCGGCGGTGTACATCATGATCCTGCCGGCCATGGGGGTGGTCAGTGAGCTGATCACGGCGGCTGCGCACAAACGCATCTTCGGCTACCGCTTTGTCGCCTGGTCCAGCGTGGCCATCGCAGTGATCGGCTTTCTGGTATGGGGCCACCATATGTTCGTGGCCGGGCAGTCGATGTATGCCAGCCTGGTGTTCTCGCTGTTGAGCTTCCTGGTGGCCATTCCATCGGCGATCAAGGCATACAACTGGAGCGCCACGCTGTACAAGAGCGACCTGACCCTGCATGCCCCTTTCCTGTTCGCCCTGACCTTTATCGGCCTGTTCATCATCGGCGGGGTAACCGGGCTATTCCTGGCGCTGCTGGCGGCGGACCTGCATGCCCACGATACCTATTTTGTGGTCGCGCACTTCCACTACATCATGGTCGGTGCGGCAGTGGCAGGCTACTTCGGTGCGCTGCATTTCTGGTGGCCGAAAATCACCGGCAGGCTCTACTCGCAGCTGTGGGGCAAGATCACAGCGATCCTGATTTTCTGCGGGTTCAACCTGACGTTCTTCCCGCAGTTCCTGCTCGGCTATCTGGGCATGCCCCGGCGCTACCACAGTTACGATGCGGATTTTCAGTTCCTCAATGTGCTGTCATCGGCCGGTGCGTCGATCCTGGCGTTGGCCTATGTGCTGCCGTTCTTCTATTTGCTGGGCTCGCTGCGCTGGGGCGAGCGGGCCCCAATCAACCCTTGGGAGGCCGCCGGGCTTGAGTGGCGCGTGGCCTCACCGCCGCCAACGCACAATTTCGCCGGCCCGGTGAGCGTGGATTTCGAAGCCTACGACTATTCCCCCGAGGCCCGCCGTGATCCGCTTTGATGAGCGGCCCGCCGCGCCTTTTGCAGCCTTTGCCCAGCAACGCGATGCCGCACGCCTGGGCATGTGGCTGTTCCTGGCCAGCGAAGCGATGATGTTCGGCAGCCTGATCCTGGTGGCGTGGTTCTTGCGCTTGCAGCATCCCGATGGCGTAGCCCAGGCAGTGGCGAAGCTGCATTACCTGCTTGCGTCGGCCAACACCGTGCTGTTGCTGACCAGCAGCCTGCTGATGACGCTGGCGATGGCTGCCAAACGCCCGCATCGGATACGTCGACACCTGCTCGGCGCGGCGCTGCTTGGCTTGCTGTTCCTCGGGCTCAAGGGGGTTGAATATGGCCTGGAATGGCAGGAAGGCGTGCTGCCCGGCTTTAGCCAGGGCGCACCGTGGCAACTGCCCTCGGCGCAACTGTTCATGAACCTGTACCTGCTCGCCACGGCACTGCACGGCGTGCATGTGCTGGTGGCCGTCGGCCTGGCGCTCTGGCTTTACCGCGCCCTGGGGCGCTGCGCGCTGGCGCCTCGGCAAGCCTCGACGCGCCTGGAGATGACCGCGCTGTATTGGCACCTGGTGGATGCCATCTGGATTGTGCTGTTCCCCACGCTGTATTTGGTCGGGCGCTGAGATGAGCAGGGCGGGCGCGGTCAAGGTGTATGCCGGGTTGCTGCTGTTGCTGGCGTTGCAGCTGGCTTGCGCGCTGTACTGGCCGCGGCTGGGGGCGGTGATCATGCTTGCCGCCGCCGCGCAGTGCCTGTTGCTGTTGTGGTTTTACCTGGGCCTTTACCGTCATCGCGGCTGGGCGCGGCTGTTTGGTTGGGTCTACCTGTTGTGGCTGCTGGTGATGGTGGTATTTATCCTCGGGGAAGTGGCGACGCG
Organism: Pseudomonas sp. FBCC-B545; assembly: GCF_059134095.1. NCBI lineage: Bacteria > Pseudomonadati > Pseudomonadota > Gammaproteobacteria > Pseudomonadales > Pseudomonadaceae > Pseudomonas > Pseudomonas sp. FBCC-B545. The sequence goes on from NZ_CP101441.1 coordinate 3,161,512, forward strand.
CTGAGCCTGACCGGCACCGATTTGGCCGCCGGCACCTTGCTGCGTTCGGCATGGTGCCAGAGCGGCACCAACGGGTTGCATTCCGGATAGTAGGCCGCAGCGCAACCTTCGGGAATGTCATAGGCAATGATCTCGAACGGCCCGACCTGGCGCTTGACCTCAGGCTCGATGGCGGTGGTCAGCATGACCCGCTGGCCGACCGCGAAGCCCAGGCGCACGATGTCGTTGCAGTGCATGAAGATGACTTCGCGGGTTCCGCTGACCCCGCGAAAACGGTCCTCATAACCATAAATAGTGGTATTGAACTGATCATTGCTGCGCAGCGTCATCAGTTGCAGTACGTCACGTGCAGGTTGCGCAAGGTTCGCGTCATCGTCTTCGGCCAGGGTGACAGGGGTAATGAACTGCGCCTTGCCGGTCGGGGTCAGCCACTGGCGCTCGGCAGCAGCAATCGGCCGATGGAAGCCGCCGGGCTCGGCCATGCGGGTTTCCATGTCATGGAAGATCTGCGGGTAGACGCGGCCAATGGCCGCCCTGACCTTGGCATAATCGGTGCTCCAGGCTTGCCAGTCGATGGTGTTGCCAGGGGGCAGGGTAGCCATGGCCAGGCCAGCCACAATGCTCGCCTCTGCGCGTACGTGCGGGCCCACCGGCTCGGCGCTGCCGCGCCAGCCATGAATGCAGCCGGTGCTGTCTTCGGTGGTGTAGGTTTGTGCAACGCCATTCTGGCGGTCGATTTCGATACGGCCCAGGCACGGTAGCAGCCACATGTTAGCGGCCGGCAGCAGGTGGGTGCGGTTTAGCTTGGTCGCCACCTGTACATTCAGGTGCAGTTGCTGCCAGGCCGGCTCCATGCGCGAGGTGTCCGGAATCGCCCGCAGGAAATTGCCACCCAGGCCGATAAAGCCGCGCACGCGCCCCTCGAGAATGCCTTCGCAGGCATCCACCGTACACAGGCCCATTTGTTGCGGCACCTTGAAACCGAAGTGCTGCTCGATCAGCTCCACGGGGACTTTTTTCGGGTCTTCGGTGATGCCGACCGTGCGTTGGCCCTGCACATTGGAATGCCCCCGCACCGGGCAGATACCCGCGCCTGGTTTGCCGATATTGCCGCGCAACAGCAGCAGGTTGACCAGCATCTGCACATTGGTCACCCCATGCCGATGCTGGGTGAGCCCCATGCCATAGACAAACATCACGCGCTGGCACCTGGCATAGACGGTCGCAGCCGCCTCCAGTGCGCCACGGGTGAGGCCACTTTTATGTTCCAACTGCGCCCAGGAACAACGCCGCACGAAAGTGGTGAAGCCTTCGAAACCTTCGGTGTGGCTGGCAATGAAGTCGTAATCGAGCACGGCGGGCGTGCCTTGCTCGGTTGCCCGCTCATCCATTTCCAGCAGGGCTTTGGCGATGCCGGTGATGGCCGCCGTATCCCCGCCAATGGCGACTTGGTGATACTGGGTACTGATCAAGGTCGAGTCGGGCGTGAGCATTTCGCTCGGCGACTGTGGATTGACGAAGCGCTCCAGGCCGCGCTCGCGCAAGGGGTTGAAGGTGATGATCGGCACGTCGCGCCGGCGCACGTCCTGCAATTGATGCAGCATGCGCGGGCTGTTGCTGCCCACGTTCTGGCCGAAGAAAAACACGCCGTCGGTATGCTCGAAGTCGGCCAGGGTCACGGTGCCGACTGGCACGCCGATGCTTTCCTGCAACCCCACGGACGTGCTCTCGTGGCACATGTTCGAGCTGTCGGGCAGGTTGTTGCTGCCGTAGGCACGGGCGAACAACTGGTACATGAACGAGGTTTCCAAAGAAGCCCGCCCGGAGGCGTAGAACACCACGCTGGCAGGGTCCATCGCCTTGAGTTGCGCGCCGATATCCCGGTAGGCTTCTTCCCAGGACGTTGGCTGGTAACGGTCACTTTGCGGGTCATAGCGCAGCGGATGGGTAAGGCGGCCATGCTGTTCAAGCGCGTAATCCGACCATTGGCGCAACTCACTCAAGGTGTGCGCGGAGAAAAAACCTGGGTCGGTCTTGCGCGACGTCAGTTCCCAGGCCGTGGCCTTGGCACCGTTCTCGCAGAATTCGAGCAGGTGAGGGCGCCCGGGCTTGGCCCAGGCGCAGCTCACGCAGGCAAAACCGTCAGGTTTGTTCTGTTTGAACAACGCGCCAGGCGCCTTGGCCACTACCTGTTCGCGCCAGAGAATGTTCATCACCGACTTGGCCGAGCCCCACCCTCCGCTGGCATGGGTGTAGGGCTGGTAATGGCTCTTGGGATAAATAAGCATCAGGCGCTCCCGTACTCGGCTGGATAACCTTGGGACGGGATGAATACCGCAAAGGTTCGAGCCGATTGCCGGACGGAGACTGCCGTTTGTCTGTGGGGGGCTATCGCAAGTGAACCCCGGGACATCGATTGTCCTCCACAGGCTTGTATGCCCGAAAACGCAATCGACGGGCGCATCTGCGCGCTCGAGGAGGGAGGTATGAACAAGCCGTCATCGCCAGGGCCAGGCACCCATGCCGGGCAAAAAGTACGCCCTGATACGGCAAAACGAAACGATAAGTCCGAGGACCCGAATGTCGAGCGCCCTTGGGAAGCGGATGTGGACCAGGGCGGCGTAGCCCCTGGCGGGCCGTCCAAGGACCCTGAATCAGGCGCATGACCGACGGCCCTGTACGGGCAGGGCCGCCAGCAGCGATTTTAATCGTCCACAGTGAACGTGACCCAGCCCGGCCCATCGGTGGGTCTTTGAATCTCAACAATCACCCCGCTTACAGAGGTGCCGTCGGGCAAATTGACCGTCACGAAGTTCGGGTGGCCTGGCCACTCAAGCGTGGTATCGAATGCCAGGCGCACCACGGTGGGTTTACCGCTGCTGCTCATGTGGATGTCTACCGAGTCATTCAGGCATTCATCGGAGCCGGTGCCTAGATGGCGTGATGCGGTGATGACACTTGCAGAACCTTCATAGTCGTAAGACATACTTGCGTACCTTTCGTATTAAGAGTGCGGGGGCGCAGGCAGTTATCTGCGGCGTTGAGTGCTCATTCGACAGGCACGCGCAATCGCAATGCCGGCTACCAGCAAGGCGGCGCCTGTTGCAATCAGTAAGTAGGGTGGCTGACTGGTTTTTCTCCTGCCGGCCCCTTCCCGGCGTTGACTGGCCGGTGCGGATTCAGGCGCCTGCGTGGGGGCATCGACCTGCATTTCCTGCAGTTTCAGGCGTGCGCCATCGTTCAACACCAGGGTCAGGTCTTCGATAGTGCCGGCGACCCGATCGGGAAACACCGGCTCGCCGTTGGCATCCAATTCGTCATACAGGAACTTCTGGCCTTCCAGCCATCCCACCGCAGTCATCAGCTCGGGACCGAGGTAGTACTTTCCATCCAGGAAGAATCCACCGAAATTCTTCGTGCGCTCCAGGTTTTGCACGGTGTAGCGCTGGCCGGGTCTCATTCCGGTTGCTGAGTCGATCATGCTGACTTCCTCCATTTACATGTCCTGCGATAGAGGAGGTTGGGTAAATGATCGTTCAATCCAAATGACCGAAAGGCACCACAACGCTTGCCAGCGTTCCCATCTTGCACAACTGCTGTGCAGCTCCAGGGGTTAATCCGCTGAGCCGCCATGCCTATAGTTCCCTCACTAGCGCAGACCGAGGTGAGCCTGATGAACCGTGAATCGCAACCCGCACCAAGCGACATGAACCAAGTGGACGCCGAGTACTTCGAATACAGCAAGGCGGCCAACCCCATCAGCGCCAATCTCATCCCGCGGATTCCCTACCACAGCTTTCCTGCCTCGTTGTATGCCAGCGGCCCCTCGCGGGTGATACCGCTGGACCTCAGCGACGCCCTGGGCTGTGAAGGGCCGGCGACCGGGCCCGGGCTGTGCGCGAACTTCATGCGTCTTAATCGGGGCGACACCCTCAGCCTGCAACCGAATGCGACCTCCCAGGTGTTCTACGTGATTGCCGGGGAGGGCAGCGTGGTCCAGGGGGCATATGAGATTCAATGGTCCAAAGGCTGCTTTATCGCCTTGCCCGGCTTGCAGGCGGCGCACTTTCGCGCAAGCCAGGATGCGCGTCTTTACTATGTGCACGATGAACCATTATTGCGGTATCTGGGGGTGACACGCAGCGCAGATCGTTTTACGCCGACGCTGTACCCCGCGGCACTGGCCAACGCAAAACTGCGTGAAGCTGCGGATGATCCCCGTGCGCAGGACCGCAGCCGCATCAGCATTCTGCTGGGCAATCGCAACTTCCCGCAGACCCGCACGGTGACCCATGTGCTGTGGGCAATGTACGGGATCCTGCCGGCGGGCTCGGTGCAGAAACCCCATCGGCATCAGTCGATTGCGCTGGACTTCATCATTGATTGCCCGGTGGGGTGCTACTCCCTGGTAGGCACCGAGCTGGATGCGGATGGGCAGATCCGCAACCCGCAGCGGGTGGATTGGTCGCCGGGCCTGGCGTTTGTCACACCGCCTGGGTACTGGCACGCGCACTTCAATGAATCAGACACCGAGGCGTTCTTGATCCCGATCCAGGATGCCGGGCTGCAAACCTATCTGCGCGCCCTGGATATCCGTTTCAGCTGAATCATTTCCAGTTCGGTGCCTGGCCCAGTCGCTCAACGATGAAGTCGATAAAACACCTGACCTTGGACGACACGATGCGCTTGGGCGGGTAGACAAACCACACGGCAAAGGCCCGCCCGACATCGCGAACGCGCCACTGCGGCAACCACACCACAAGCTCGCCGGCGTCGATGCTGCGGGCCACCAGCCAATCCGGCAGCAACGCAAAGCCCAGGCCTTGGCGCGCAGCGATCAACTGCGCGTCGAGGTCGTTGATGCGAATACAGGCGGCATGCATCAGCGGTAACGCCAGGTCGCCGTTCACAAAGGTGATAGCGCTGGAAGTCGTACCCACTACGGCAGGCAAGCCGGCCAGGTCGGTGGGCGTTGACGGGGGCGGGTACTGCATCGCGAACGCCGGACTGGCCACCACATAGTACCGGCCGTCACTGAGTTTGCGGGCCTTGAGCGTGGAATCGGCCAGCGCGCCAATGCGAATGGCGAGGTCGACGCCGGCATGGATCAGGTTGACCTGGGCGTTATCCAGCACCAGCTCCACGCTGATTTGCGGGTAGCGCACGCGAAAATCGTTCAAGGCCGGGAGGATGTGATGCCGGGCAAATGCCGGCGGCAGGTTGAGTTTCAACAAGCCTCGGGGCTGCTGGTTCAACGCCGAGGTGGCGGCCTTGGCGTGTTCCAGCTCATCCAGCACCCTGCGAGCGTGCATCAGGAAGGTCTGGCCACCTTCCGTCAGGTGCAGCGTGCGAGTGGAGCGGTTGAACAACGCGATGCCCAGGTCTTGCTCAAGATCCTTCACGTAGCGCGACACCGTGGACGCCTTGATGCCCAGGCGCTCGGCAGCGCGGGAGAAATTATTGCCTTCGGCAGCTTCGACGAAGGCGGTGAGGGCGGCGAAATAGTCCAAGGGCAGCCTCGTTGTCGAGCATGGCGCAATTAAAGGGCGACAGGGGAAGGGCGGCTCACATGCGCGGCTGGATGCTGTAGACGCAACGCCGATCCCCGGAAATCAGGTATTCACAACGCTCGACCACGACGCCGTCGCCCAGGGCTGCGCGGAATATCTGCAGTTCCGACCGGCAGAAGCCCTGGCATTTGCGGGCCGCCGCGCAGATCGGGCAGTGGTTTTCGATCAGCAGCCAGCCGTCGCCCGCCGCCTCCATTTGCGCCATGTAGCCGGCACGTTCACGGATGCCCACCAGGATGCGTACCTTTTCTTCCAGGGATGAGGCTTTCTCGCAGGCTTGGAGGTATTCGCGGCGATTGGTGGTTTCCATGCTGGCGATTATTTTCTCGACCCCCTCGGTGCCGAAAACCCCTTCGATGGATTCGATCAGGTGCAGGGTCAACACGCTGTGGGCGTCCGGAAACTTGCCGTGGCCGGTATCGGTCAGCGCCCATCGCAGGGACGGCCGGCCGGCGCCGCTGGTCGGTGCGCAAATGCCGGTGATCAACCCTGACGCCTGCAATTTCTGAATGTGCTGCCGGGTGGCTTCGAAGGTCACTTCAAGCAGGGTCGCCAGTTCAGTGGTCTTCAAGGGGCCACGGGTCTTGAGCATGAACAGGATGCGATCGGCTGTGGAGGCCTGGGTGTCGTCGTTAGCTCTGGTGGTCATAGGTTGCGCGTAACCATGGGAAATGAAGGCATCACTGGCGTCCGTCGACTGTGGAGTACCCCATTGCATAAGGGCGAGGGCCTGCCAGCATAGTCAGTTTTGACGGTCAGGAAAATCACTTAAAAAAGGAAGACCAATTACACAAGGTTTATCTTTTGTAATACAGTGATCCCAGGTTAATCAGACTTGGATATCAGGATGACATCTACTACAGGTTGGTCAGCGCTACTCCTTGGGAAGAACGGATTACGCTCTGCGGCGTTGGCGGGAGGCGTCGCACTTCACGCCATCAACGTCTATCTGGTGACAACCATACTGCCGTCAGTGGTAGCCGATATCGGTGGGCTGGACTACTACGCCTGGAACACGACCTTGTTTGTGGTCGCCTCGATCATTGGCTCGGTGCTGTCCACCAAGTGCCTCACGGCCCTGGGCGCCAGGGCCGCGTATGTCTGGGCCGGGGTGATCTTTGCCATTGGCAGCGGGGTGTGCAGCCTGGCGCCGGATATGGCGGTCATGATTCTTGGCCGCACTATTCAAGGCCTGGGCGGGGGGCTGCTGTTCGCGCTGCCTTACGCGATGATTCGTCTGGTGTTCGCCGAGCCCTTGTGGCCACGGGCGATGGCGCTGATCTCAGGCATGTGGGGTGCTGCAACGCTGATCGGGCCTGCGGTGGGCGGGGTATTCGCCGAGTACGATGCCTGGCGCGCCGCATTCTGGGCCCTGATTCCGGTCACCGCGTTGTTCATGGTACTGGCCTGGGCACTGCTACCGAAGAAAAGCGCGGATACCTCCCGGCCTGTAGGGGTGCCGTGGGCGCAACTGGTGCTTCTGAGCGCCGTGGTGTTGGCCATTTCGGTCGGCAGTATCAAGCCTGAGGCGATCTACAGCGTGCTCGGCCTGGCCGTGGGTTTCTTGCTGCTCTATTTGGTTTATCGCGTAGAGGTCCGCTCGACTTGGCGCTTGATGCCCAAGGGCGGCCTGGCTGCCCGCGGTGCGTTACTGCCGCTTTACGTGTCCATGAGCCTGATGGTGATCGGCATGACCAGCGAAGTCTTTGTGCCGTATTTCCTGCAAGTCTTGCACCTGCAGACACCGTTGCTGGCGGGCTATATCAGTGCGTTGATGGCGGCGGGCTGGACCTTGGGGGCGCTTTACAGTTCCGGGCTGAAATCCACTACAGCGCTGCGTGCCATTGGCATCGCGCCGTTCTTCATTGTTGCCGGCTTGGTACTGGCGTTTGTATTCGTACCACGGTTCGATCCATCACTGCTCAATGTGGCAGGCGTGTGTGCGGGAATGCTCGCGGTCGGTGCCGGGATCGGCCTGGCGTGGCCGCATCTGCTCACACGCGTGCTGGAAAGCGTGGCCGAGGATGAAAAGGAGTTGGCTGGCGCTTCGATCACCACGGTTCAACTGATCGCTACGGCGATCGGGGCCGCATTGGCCGGCATGATCGTCAACCTTGGCGGCTTCTCTTCACCCGGGGGCGTGGCGGGTGCATCGAGTGCCGCAGCCTGGCTCTTTGGGGTGTACGCCGCACTGTCGCTGCTCATATTCGTCAGCGTCCGGCCGGTTATACGAAGCAAAGCCGAGCGCGCAGCGCTGGATGCGGCCTGATTATTTCTTCGAAGGGAGTTCGAGCATGAAGCGCTTGTGTTCATCTGAGTTAGTGGCCGATCCGGATATCGCCGCACAGCTGTCCAGCCTTGAAACCCGAGTACTGGGTAGGCGGGCCATCGGCATCGTCAACAACCACTTCATTGATTTGCCCAGCGCCATCGGGGGCAGTGGGACGGTCTTGAACAATGACGACCCGAGCGATATCCGTCGAGAAAACCTCTCTCGCTTGCGCTATGCCCTCGGCACCAGTGGGGAGCTGGTGCGTGGACCGATCAAGGCAGGTTTCTGTCGCTTGGCCATACCCGCTCGTACGCAGGCTGATCCGGTAGCGGGCATCGAACACGCCATCGGTGGTATCGACCCGGACAGTCCGTTCCGGTATCTACCGCTGGGGCATACCGCACAGGTGCCCAACATCTCGCTGGACTCCATTGATAACGCCGCCACCTTACTGACCCTTTCACATTGGCCATCGAACCACACACCGCAGCGTTATAAAGCCAACCTGTCGACGCAAAGCGCATTCCGTTATCTGCGCGAAGGCAATCCCGTTGGTGAGGCAAGGATTGTCACCAGCGATCATTTCGACTTGGATGGGCTGGCTTCGATTTATGCGTTTCTGTCGCCTGCCAGCGCGCTGCGGCACCAGGACTTGTTGATTGATGTGGCCAGGCTTGGCGACTTCTCCAGGGGAACGTCGCCCCAAGCGTTGAGAGTGGCCTTTACCCTCAATTCATTGGCGGCCCAAGTAAAACGACCGGGCGTACTCGATGCCGATACGGCCTTGCTGCAGACCTACCGAGCGGTGTTGCCGAAGGTGGGCCACGTGTTGGAGCATCCCGGGCAGTACGCCCATTGCTATCTTGAGGGGATGCACCACCTGGCGCGCAGTGAACGCCTGTTGAACCATCCCGATACGCGGCTGGTGGAATACAAGGATGTCGATCTGGCGGTGTTCCATCTGCCGGCTGCGCTCGTTTCGGATCATTTGAACCATCTGCAGCCTTATTTCGGCTTGTCGAACATCGCCTTTCACAACCGGACACGCTGCGGTGTCGTGGCGATTGTCCACGGTGCGGCACTGGAAGTCAGGCAGCGTTACGAGAGCTGGGTGGAGCGTATTTCAGGAATTCCTCGGCCACGTCGGGACCTGGCGATCTTTACCCGGGCCCTTCAACAGGATGAACGCGAAGGCTGTACCTGGCACTACGGCGGCGTGGAAAACATCATGCCGGCGTTGAAATGCGCCAACCCAGGCGCTACGCGGTACTCGAGCGCGATGTTACTGATGGAGCTGAGGCAGTTCCTGGCCGTTGCACCCGTCGCCTGGCGCGGATCGCGCTCAGGTTCGGCGAGCGGGGCAGGTTGAGCGCCTCATTTGAGCGGTTCAAGGTTCCTATCACTGGCAATGCGACCGCCCAGCCAGTAGAACAACCCACCGGCGACGATGAACAGCATCAGCATGTAGAAAATATACTGCGCCGGTTGCGTCGCCAGCACGAGGCCGCATAGCACCGGCCCGAGCGCGGCGCCGATGTTGCCCAGGTTCTGCGCCGCGTAGTACATGCCCCGCAGGTGGTTCGGCGCAATGCTGTCGATGAACATGTATTCGGCTGGGAAGACGATGATTTCACCGAGGGTGAAGATTGCCATGGCAATCACCCACACCACCAGTGTGGTCGAGAGGGCAAAGCCGCTCAGCCCAACGATAAACAGGCTCAGCCCTGCCGCCAGCCAGGCGTTCAGATGCCGACGGGAAATACGCTTGCCGAGGCTGTATTGCAGGCTGATCACCATCAGGGCGTTGGTTGCCACCACGGTGCTGATGATCCGGTAGGTAGTTCCAGGCGTGGTGGTCACCACCAGGTACTGCGAGAGGTAAGCGGTGAACTGGCCGAACACTACCGCACTCAATAAACCACCGAGCGTAAAGCACACCAGGCGGTAATCACGCAGCAATACCTTGCCGACCGCCAGGAACGGCGTGGGTGGTTGGCCCGTTTCCACAGTCGCCAGGTTTTTGTCGCCCCATACGCAGTAGATCAGGAAGTAGCCGGCCCCAAGCCCCGCCGACAGCAGGAACGGCAGGCTGATGTCCAGGCTGGCCACCCCAGCGCCGAGAAATGGCCCGATGGCATAGCCGATATTGGTCAGGGTGTACTTGATCGAAAACGCTTCGCTGCGCTGATCGACGGGGAGCAGGCTGCCGAATCCGGACTTGACCGCGATATCAATCACCGCATACGCCAGGTTGACCAGTACCAGGCACAGGTAGAACAGCCACAGCTGGGACGCGCCGTACGCGCCAAGAAAAGCCAGGGTGAATACTGCGCAGCAGGTGAGGATCAGCGGGTAACTGTGCATGCGGTCCACCAGGAACCCGCCGTACAGGCTCAATAAAGAGCCGATGATCAGCGTACTGCCGATGACCAGGCCGATGTCGGCAATGCCCAGGTCAAAGTTGCTCGACAAGTAGATCACCAGATAGGGCAGGGTGACTGCCCGGGCGAGGGTCAATACCAATGAAGCGCACAGCAGCAGGTTGAGGGTAGCGGGGTAGGTTTTAAGCGTGGCGAGCATTCGAGCCTCATCGTCCATTGACCAAGTGCAAGCGCCATGAGCCGCTTGTATGGGTAGACATAGCTTACTGATGCTGTGAATTCTGATTTAGGATGCTTTTTCCAACGACTCAGGAAATGAATTCATGAATAAGGACCATCTATGTTTGCCTCCGAACGTTTGAAGGGCATTGACGTGTTTGTCTGCGTTGCGCAATACGGCAGCTTCACCGCGGCCGCCGAAAACATGGCCCTGACCGCGTCTGCCGTGAGTAAATCCATTGCCAGGCTGGAAAAACGCCTGGGCGCCCGACTGTTCCAGCGTACGACGCGTGTATTGGCATTGACCGATGCGGGCATCGCGTTCCTGCGTACCTGCACCGGGGTGCTGGCTGACCTGGAAGAAGCCGAGCTGTCCTTGCAAGCGGAAAATACCGAGCCGCGTGGACGAGTGCGCATTGACCTGCCAGGCACATTCGGTCGCACCCAGGTGCTGCCATTCCTTGTTCCATGGATGCAGGCACATCCGCTGCTGGTGCCGCACCTGACCTTCTGTGATGGCCTGGTCGACCCGTTCCGGGAAGGCGCCGACATCGTCGTGCACATCGGCAATGCGGATGAGTGGCCGCAGACGCTAGGGCACAAGGTGCTCGCCCATGAATGGCATGTCTTGTGTGCCGCCCCGGCGTACCTGGCCCGGCATGGCACACCGGTGTCGGAGCACGACCTCGCCCACCATCAGTGCATCGCCTATGGCTGGGCGGATGGGCGTATCAGCCCGTGGCGCTACACCGGCGAACAGGGCATGACGCTGCACAAGCATGCTGCGCCGCAGTGGGTGGTGGGTAACGGTGAAGGGTTGCTGATGGCCGCGTTGGCTGGCTGCGGTATCGTCCAGTTGCCGACGTGGCTGGCCAAGCAACAGTTGCACGACGGAACATTGGTCCAGGTCTTGCCGCAATTGGCGACAGCAGGGTTTGAGATCAGCCTGGCCTGGGTCAAGAGCCGCCAGGCGCAGCCCAAGGTTCGCGTGGTGCTCGATGCGTTGATCGCCGGGCTGGGCACGCAAGATTGATCCTGATCAGGTGACCGTACCGGCGAGCGCTATAATCTTGTGATTCCATCAAAGGCCAGGGACGGCTCAAGGAGTGTCTCTGGCCGCGCATTCTCAAGGAAGAGTCAGCCATGCGGTCATTGAAGATCCTCTTGTTATCATCGGCGTTCAACGGTTTGACCCAGCGCGCCTGGCTGGACCTGCGCCAGGCGGGTCACGACCCCAGCGTGGTGGTGTTCACCGATGAAGCCTCGGTGTGCCGGCAGATCGAGGCTTCAGGCGCCGACCTGGTGATCTGCCCCTTTCTCAAGGACCGTGTGCCACAGCAGCTGTGGAGCCATGCGCAGCGCCCGGTAGTGATCATCCATCCGGGCATTGTCGGCGACCGTGGCGCCAGTGCACTGGATTGGGCCATCACCGGGCAGCTCAGCCGCTGGGGTGTCACAGCCCTGCAAGCGGTGGAGGAGATGGATGCCGGGCCGATCTGGTCCACCTGCGAATTCGACATGCCCACTGATGTGCGCAAATCCGAGCTGTACAACGGCCCGGTGAGTGACGCCGCGATGGTTTGCATCCGCGATGTGGTGCAAAAGTTTGCCAACGGTTTCGTCCCGGTGCCGCTCGACTACACACAACCCAACGTCATCGGGCGTTTGCAACCGAACATGACCCAGGCCGACCGCACCTTCAGTTGGTTCGATTGCGCAAGCTTCATCAAACGCAGCATCGACGCCGCCGATGGCCAGCCCGGCGTGCTGGCAAGCCTTGAGGGCGGGCAGTATTACCTGTACGACGCACACCTGGATTCACGCCAGGGTACGCCGGGAGCAATCCTCGCGGTACAGGACGACGCCGTGCTGGTGGCGGCCGGCGACCGCAGCCTGTGGATCGGTTCGCTCAAACGCAAAGCCCAGCCAGGGGAGGAGACCTTCAAGCTGCCGGCACGGCACGTCCTGGCTGAGCAGTTGGCCGGCGTGCCGGTGCTCGATAGCTCCATCGCCCACCAGGCGTTTAATGCGCTGGTCTATCAACCGATTCGCTACCGCGAAGTCGGACACGTCGGCGAACTGACGTTCGAGTTCTATAACGGCGCCATGAGCACCGAACAATGCCAACGCCTGGTGGCTGCATTGCGCTGGGCCAAGGCGCGAGATACCCAGGTGTTGCTGATCAAGGGCGGGCGCGGCAGTTTTTCCAATGGCGTTCATCTCAACGTCATCCAGGCCGACAAAGTGCCGGGGCTGGAAGCTTGGGCCAACATCCAGGCCATCGACGATGTGTGCCTGGAGCTTCTAACAGCCAGGCAACTGGTAATCAGTGGCCTGACCGGCAGCGCTGGCGCAGGCGGCGTGATGCTGGCGCTGGCCGCTGATGTTGTATTGGCCCGTGAGGGTGTCGTGCTCAACCCGCATTACAAAACCATGGGTCTTTATGGCTCCGAATACTGGACCTACAGCCTGCCACGGGCCGTCGGCAGTGAAATCGCGCATAAACTCACCGAAGAATGCCTGCCCATCAGTGCCCTCCAAGCCCAGCACTACGGAATGATCCAAGGCATCGGACCGCGTTGCCCAGACGCATTCGGCCTGTGGCTCATGCAGCAGGCCAGCAGTGCGTTGACCGATGAGAAATGCCTTCAAGCACGTGCCCGTAAAGCCGCGATGGATATTCAGCAGGTTAAGCGCTGTCGCGAACATGAGCTGGCACAAATGCAGATGGATATGGTGCATGACCGTCAACAGTTTGCGCAAAAGTGCCAGGACTTCGTGCTTAAGCGTAAAACTTGCCAGAGCCCGCAGCGGTTGATGGCGCCGTGGGCGTTGAGCCCACAGCCGACAGTACAAGAGAAGCAGGAAAGCGCATAAGCGCGAATCACCCCAGCCGCACGGGCCAGGGCGATTGGGCGTGGTTCAGGACTGGGAGTGGGTGGGCTCGCCACTCAGCGCATCGACCATGGGCGGATGATCCTGCGCCGCCTGGCGCAGATCTTCGGTCACGCGCAATTCAGCACCGGTCGGCGAGAACGTTGCCGCAGCGGCAAAAGGTGCGGGATTGGCCGGAGCGGCGCGTTTGTTACGGCGCCATAAGAAAAAGGTGACCATGCACAGGTTGACCAGTGCGAATACCCAGAACAGCCCATTTGCGCCGAACGAATTCATCAGCGGTGAGATCATCATCGGACTGATTGCCGAGCCCAACGAGTTGATCAGCAGCAAGCCCTGGATCATCGGTACCAGCGCTTCGGCAGGGGCGCGGTCGGCGGCATGGCTGACGGCAACCGGGTAAAGCGCAAACACCGCGCCGCCGAGCAGGAACAGCAGCACGGCCAGCATCAGCGACGACAACGGCAGCAATACAATCACCAGCGACAAGACCGTGCAGGCCATCGCCAGAATTGTCAGCACCTGCAAACGATCCCTGTGGTCGGACCAGCGCCCGACTGGATATTGCAGGAGCATGGCGCCGAGGATTGTCCAGGCCATCATGCTGCCAACTTCGCCGACGTCCAGGCCGGCGCGTTGCAGGTACAGCGGCAGCAAGGTGTAAATCGCCGCAATGGTGACCCCCGAGCCAAAACACCCGATCAGCCCGGTCGGCGTCACGCCCAGCAGTTGCCGTGGCTTGAGGGGTTCAACCTGATCCAGCAGCGGCGACACCCGTGGCAGGATCACAATAGGCAGCACCGACAACGAAGCGAGCATGCCGGCCACCATGAACGGCGCGCTTTCGCTCAGGCCGGTGATCTTGCCCAGTGCTGCCTGGCCCAGCACGCCCGCGCCATACAGCACGATCATATACAGCGCGAGCAAGCGCCCACGGATCTTCGCGTCGCCGGCCAGCAACAGCCAGCTCTCGATCACCAGGAACACCCCGACCGTGGCCCAGCCGTTGATCAGACGCAGCGCGAACCAGCCCCACGTGTCGTAGAACAATCCTTGCAGCAGGATGGTCACCGCGATCAACGAGGCAAAGCTGCCGTAGGCGCGGATATGACCGATGCGCAGAATCAATCGATCATTAAAGACGGCGCCCAGCGTCAGGCCAATGAAGTACGCCGATGAAACGATACCGATCATGGTGGCCGAGGCACCGGCTGCGTCCAGCCGAAGGGTGGTCAGGGATGAAAGAAAGCCGTTGCCCAGAGCAACAATGAACAGCCCGAGCAGGGGCGCCAGCGCCATGGCCAGCAAACGCGGAGACATAAAGACCTCTAGAATCGAACAGCGAAACAGGCACAGGCGTGCATGCGATTGCCAAACCGAAGTGTGTTGTGCAAATGAGGGTGGTTGAGTCGGACACACATCGACGAATGTGTGGCCAGCCATTCAGGTACGCGTTGCTGAAGCCTGCAGTCATCAAGTCCCGACGACTGCAAGCGAGCGCGCGATTCTAAGGCTTGTGTGGGATTTTCCAAGAGCTGGCTGCTGCGACGTTAGGACGCAGGTAGCGGGCACAGGTATCTATACAACCTTTGGGTACGGCGCGGACACTGTGGGAGGGGGCTTGCCCCCGATGGCGGTGGCTCAGTTATTGATGCATTCACTGGCACGCCCTCATCGGGGCATGGGTATCTACACAACCTCTGGTACGCCGTCGGACACTGTGGGAGGGGGCTTGCCCCCGATGGCGGCCTGACAGCCGACCAGAATGTTGGATCAGACCGAGTACATATCCGTTATTTGGGCAACGGCCACTATTGGTTCCGCTTTTACAGCGGGTCACTTTGAAAAGCGCAAAGTAACCAAACGCTCTTGCCACACCACTCGGCACCTCGCTCAGGCTCGGTGTGCCCGTAATCCGCCATGGATTTGGGAGGCCGCCGCCACGCGCCCTCCATGGCGCGGGGCGGCTAAACCGGCATCCCTGCCGGTTTACCCCCCAAATCCCTGTCGAATTCCGGCCAGCGTGGTTTAACGGGGCGCCTGAGATCAACAGCAGATCAAGAGCAAGATCAAGAGCGGCTCGCTTCGCATCGTAGTTACTGTTGGCGACTGCAAAGTTGTGTAGATACCTATGCTCATCGGGTGCAGGCCCCTCCCACCTTTGACCGAGATGTGTCACGGAGAAGGTTTTGTGAAAGGCCGGCTATTTCCGATGCTACTCAGGGCTGCAAACGCCGCACCCTCCAGCCTGCATCGCTGCGGTCATAACGCAACCGCTCATGCAGGCGCTCCTGCCCATTTCCCCAGAACTCCAGCGATTCAAGTCGCAACTCGAACACGCAATATCCCTCGGGACGCGGCAGGGGACCCTGCAGGTCCGCCAGTTGCCTGGCGGCGTTGCGCATGGCCTGCACGTCCTCCAGTTCTTCACTCTGGCGAGACACCGATGACATCGGGTGCGTGGCATAAGGGCGCTTGAGCCACGCATCATCAGCCTTGGCGTCTGGCAAGCGTACGGCCTGGCCATTGAGGATGATTTGCTGACTGGTTTCGCGCCAATACAGCACACCCGAAGCCCATGGGTTGTGGCTCAGTTCACGGCCTTTCTGGCTGCCGGCATGGGTGCTGAACACCACGCCGGCGTCACTGATCTCGCTGATCACCACGATCCGCGTAGAGGGCCGGCCCTGGCTGTCGGCGGTGGCCAGCGCCAGCGCCCTGGGCTCGCGGATGCCCACGCGGCGCGCACGCTCCAGCCAATTGTGCAGCACGCTCATGGGATCGGCGGGCAGTGTCTGATATTCGGGGAAGGGCGCATCCAATGTGCCGGTGAGGGATTCCGACATGCCTTTACCCAACAGCGGCTTGCCTTGTATTGAGCCGTTCATAGCACAATGGTCCCCCGTCCAAATGTGACGCCATTACCTGATACCTCGACTCGCGTCAGTTGCTCGGCGCAGCCCTCAGCTTTGGCGAACATCAGTGAGGGGCGGCCGATTTCCACACCCTGTAAAATCTCCACTGGCTGGCCAAACTCAATCTGGCCATGGCGCGCCAGATGAATCGCCAATGGCCCGGCGGCGGAGCCTGTGGCCGCATCCTCCACAACGCCGTAGGCCGGTGAGAACATGCGGCTGCGCCAACGCCGTCCTGCGCCGGCAAAACAGTTGATCGCCATGTCATGGAAGTTGGACAGTGCACGGTGGTCGGGATGCAGGGCCGATAATGCTTCAATGCTCGGCAGGCCGACAAACACATGGCGCGGGCCGTTGTGATAGATCTCGATGGGAAAGGTCGAGTTACTGATGCCCAAGGCCTTGAGCAGTTCGGCGTCGCGGCCCAGGGCCGTCCAGGTCGGGATCGGCTGGTCCATGCTGGCGGCGATGACGCTGCCGTTCTGGCGCTCCAGTTCAAAGGCGATGGTGCCCATCTGGGTTTCCAGATACAGCCGGTGGTTGTCGGTATGTGCTCCCAGGGCAATCGCCGTACCCAGCAACGGGTGCCCGGCAAAAGGGAGTTCGTTGACCGGTGTGAAAATCCGGATCAGCGCATCTCCACCGTTGCGCGGCTTGAGCACAAAGGTGGTCTCCGAGAGGTTCATTTCTCGGGCGATGCGTTGCATTTGCGCGGGCGGTAAATCATCGGCGTCAAAGAACACCGCGACCGGATTGCCTTCCAGCGGGACGCTGGCAAAGGCGTCGATAATGACGTAGTTGTGCATGCTTATCTCCCGGCGGCCGAAACGCTGCTGTCGACAGGTGTGTGGATGAGGGCGTGTCGCAGCAGGTCGGCGATGATGCGCGGGCCTTCCTGGGTCAAAAGCGACTCGGCATGAAACTGCATGGAGGCAAACGCCGGCCCACGCAGGGCATGTACCTCGCCGGTCTCGCTGTCGCGACTGATTTCAACGGTGCCGATGCCGTCGATGTCCAGGCGGTCACTGGAGCTGCGCGCCGCGAACGTGTTGTAGAAACCCACTCGTTCGGCGTTGCCGAACAGGTCGATCTGTTTTTGCACGCCCTGGTTGGGAATGGCCTTGCGTTGCAACTCCAGGCCCAGGCACAGGCTCAACACCTGGTGACTCAGGCACACCGCGAGGAATGGCCGCTGCTGGCTAAGCAGGGAACGGATGGCCAGGTGCAGATGGTCGATTTTCGGCAGTTGCACATCGCTCGGGTTGCCAGGGCCAGGGCCCATGATCACCAGGTCGTAACCGTCGAAACTGTACTCGTCACTGAAACTGCGCACCGTCACCACCAGCCCGAGAGCCCGCAGCTGTTTGGCGATCATCGAGGTGAACGTGTCTTCGGCGTCGACGATCAGCACCTGGCGGCCACTGAAGTCGGCCTGGGTCTGTTGCCGTTGCTGGCTGTTCATCAGCCAGAAATCCGAGACGTAGGCATTGCGGCTGGCCAATGCCGCGCGCACCTGCAGGTGGTCGCCGAAGCGCGAGGTCGCCTGGTTTTTCAGCGCGGCGATCAGGCCCGCAGCCTTGGCCCGGCTTTCGGCGGCTTCGGTCATCGGTTCGGAGTGCCGCACGATGGTCGAACCCACGCTGATCCGAACCTGCCCGCAGTTATCGATGTCGGCGGTGCGAATCAGGATCGCCGAGTCCAGGGAACGTCCGCCCTTGCCATCGCTGCCAATCAGCGCGGCCATGCCGCTGTAGTACGCCCTGCCTTGCGGCTCATAGCGCTGGATCACCCGGCAGGCGCTTTCCAGCGGGCTGCCGGTGACCGTCGGGGCGAACAGGGTTTCGTGGAGGATTTCGCGCACATCGCGGCGGGTCTTGCCTTCGATGAAGTACTCGGTGTGCGCCAGATGGGTCATTTCCTTGAGGTAGGGGCCGAGGACGTGTCCGCCGTCTTCACAAATACGCGCCATCATTTTCAGTTCTTCATCGACCACCATATACAGCTCATCGGCCTCCTTGCGGTCGGCCAGGAAGTCCATGACCTCCGTCAGGCTGGGGCCGGCGGGAGGGTAGCGGTAAGTGCCGCTGATGGGGTTCATCACCGCGAGCCCGTCCTTGACGCTGATGTGGCGCTCGGGGGACGCACCGACGAAGGTGCGGTTGCCGGTGTGAATGATGAATGTCCAATAGACGCCTTTCTCCCGTTCCAGCAGATGACGAAAGAACGACAGCGCACTGGCCGGCTGGTACTCGCTGATCTCCGCCAGGAAAGTGCGCTTGATCACGAAGTTGGCACCTTCCCCGGAGCCGATTTCGTTGGCGATCACCTGGCTGACGATCTCGGCATAGCTGGCGTCGCTGAGGTCGAAGCGTTCGTTATTCAACTGGATCGGCACGTTGGGCAGTAACGCCAGCATCTGCTCGATGCTGATGGTTTGCTGCTCGGTAATGTTCATCGCCAGCAGCGGCGACTGATCGTCCACCGCCGCAAAGCCCCGTTCGGCAATTTGGCAGTAGGGAATCAGCGTCAGTACATCCAGGCGAGGGGCGCCGATCGAGGGGGCGGGCAAGTCGATATCGGCCAGGACCTGCGGCTGCGACATCTCGCCAATCAGCACATTCAGCAGCCCGGGGCCGCTGGATTCCGGGCGATACAAGAGGGCAAAGGGTTCGGGCACCGGTTGCAGGATGCGTTCCATGAGGCGGGCGGCGGCTTGGCTCATAGCACCACCTCATCGGTGGTGATGACCATGGCGCAACGGCTGGCGGCGTATTCCATGGCCATCCAGTGGTGCTCCTTGCTGAAGTCGGCAATGGCGTCGGCAACGAGAAAGGGTTGGATATCGTTGGAGTACGCATCCACGCTGGAAATCAATACCCCGACATGGGCATACACCCCACACAGGATCAGCTGATCGCGCCCGCTGGCGTGCAGGCGTTGCAACAAGTCGGAGTTGAAGAACGCACTGTAGCGCCACTTGGTCAGCAGCCAGTCACCGGGCTGGGGGGTGAGGGCGTCGACGACCTCACGGTCGGTCGGGCTGGCCTTCATGCCCGGGCCCCAGAAGTCCTTGAGCAGCCCGCGTTGTTCCTCGTTCATGCTGCCCGGCTGGGCGGTGTAGGCCACTGGCACGCCGTTGTCGGCAGCCCACTGGCGAATGCGTGCGGCATTGCCCACCACTTCGTCACGTAAGGCATCCGGCAAGGGCCGCAGGAAGTAGCGCTGCATGTCATGCACCAACAGTACGGCGCGTTCGGGGTCGATGTGCCATTGCGCGAGGTTGGCGGGCAGGTCGCGGGAGGTAGGCAGGACATAAGGGACGATCGATGGAATGCCGGTCATGGCGACAAACTCCAGTCAAAGGGAAACAAAAGAGGGAGGAGGGCAGGCTTTCCAGGCCATCACCGCAGTAATGGCTTGCCAGGGGTTCAGGCGCGGGTCGCACAGGCTTTTGTAGTGGCTGGCAACCTGGCTCAGGCCGGCGGCATCGGAGGCGCACTCGCTGACGTCATCGGGAGTGGTTTCCAGATGTAGACCGCCGGCCACGCCACCGGCCGAGATCACGGCATGTTTGAAGGCGGTGATTTCGTCGGTGATGGTCTGCACCATGCGAGTCTTATTGCCGCAGGGCGCGACGATGGTATTGCCGTGCATCGGGTCGCTGAGCCAGATGATCTTGTGGCCGGCACGGCGCACCGCTTCAACCAGCGGTGGCAGGCGGTCGGCGACCTTGTGGGCGCCCATGCGGGCAATCAGGGTCAGCCGGCCGGGCTCATGCCTGGGGTCCAGGCGCTCGCACAGGCTCAGTAACTGATCCTGGGTGATATCCGGGCCGACCTTGCAGGCCACCGGGTTGAGCACTTCGCTGAGCAGCGCTACGTGAGCGCCCGTCAACTGACGGGTACGCTCGCCAATCCACGGCCAATGGGTAGAGCCAAGGAATGTCCGGCCCTGTTCGTCCTGGCGCACTTGCGGCAGTTCGTAGTCGAGCACCAGCATCTCGTGACTGGTCCAGGCAGGGGAGCCGGTGAGCTGCTCCTGGCCGGACGGTGCCTTCCATCCCAGGTGTTGCATGATGTCCTGAGCGGCGCGATAGCCTCGTACCAAGCGTTGCGCATCATGCTGGCGATGGCCGGGGACCGCCTCACGACCGTTGACCATATCGCCGCGGTACACCGGCAACTCAACATCGCCGATGCGTTCGCTGTGGTTGGAGCGAGGCTTGGCAAACTGCCCAGCAATTCGCCCCACCCGCACCACCGGTTGCTGGGTGACCAGCCTGAACGTCCCGGCCAGCATATCCAGCAGCGCGGCTTTGCGGGTCACATGGTCGGCAGCGCTTTCATCCATGTCCTCGGCGCAGTCGCCGCACTGGATGATCATCGCTTCGCCAGCCGCGACCCTGGCCAGGGTCGCGCGCAACACCAGGATATCTTCAACGCGAATCAGTGACGCGCTGTCCCTGAGATAGGCCTGCGCGTCATGCAATTGTGAGGGTTCGCTCCATTGAGGCTGCTGCAACGCTTCACACTTCAGAACCCGTTTCAGTAAGTCTTCCATGATGCGATCGCTCTCCCAAAAGGATCAGGCAGGAATGCCTTCACGCTTGATGTGCGGCACTGGAATACCCAAGGCGCGCAATTGTTGAAAGACATTCATGAATTCGCGATTGCGTTTTACTTTGCCGTCTTGCAGCTCGAAGGAGTGCAAGAAGTGGTTCTCGTAATAACCTTCCGGGTAACCAGGAAAGAGAATCTTGCCGTGGCCATCACACTCGACCCAGATATGGTTGGGGTCATCGGTTTCAAATACCTTGACGTTGTACCATTCCCAATCCGGGAAGCACTTGAGTGACCAAACAGCATGTTCGGCCAACTTAGCTTTGCCACTGATTACAATCGGTGCACCCGTATCCGTGGTCCATAAACCGCCTGAACCGTCTTCGGTAAACAGTTCATGCCGGCGCAGGCGGTCCTGGCCTTTGGTGCGCATGTATTGTTCAACCGTAGCGCGGTTCTTGCGACGCAGTTCAGTATCGTCAGTGATGGGTTGTTGCACTGTGCTATCAGGCATGCTCAATCTCCAATGGATAAAGGACTTATGAGGCGGGGATACCTTCACGCTTGATTTTTGGCACCGGGATGCCCAAGGCGCGAAGTTGTTCAAAAGGGTTCATGAACTCACGGTTTTGCGTGATCTTGCCGTTGTCCAGCTCGAAGGAGTGGATGTAGTGGTTTTCGCAATAACCTTGCGGATAACCAGGAACTCGAGTGGTGCCGCGGCCGTCACTTTCCACCCAGAAGTGGTTGGGGTTGTCGGTTTCAAACACTCGGACGTTGTGCCATTGCCAGTCTGGGAAGCACTGCTGCAGCCATACTCCGAGCGCGGCCAGCTTAGCGTGGCCCTTAAAGACAAGGGGTTCACCGGTTTCGGTGTTCCAGGAGCCGCCACTGCCATCCGGCGTGAACAACTCATGGCGGCGCAGGCGGTCTTCGCCGTTGGTACGCATGTACTGATCAACAGTGGCGCGGTTTTTTCGGCGAAGTTCAAGATGGTCATTAAAGCCGCCAGATGAAAGCGAACCGGGCATGGGCAATGTTCTCCTTAGTTGACTGAAATTGCGGACAATCAATTAAATAATTAGTTAATTGCATGCGGCGAAATTGAATGCTTTTGAACTGTTTCGCATTGATCGTTTTGTGCGGTGTTGTTTATACACCTGCGTTTCTCGGGCTTGGAACTACCAGATCTTGTAGTGGCTCAGGGCGGGCGCGATCGGTCGGATGGAGTGTTGCATTATTATGAAGGGGCAGGCTCATTCGTCGGCTGAGAAACAGTGGCCTATGGCTAGTTAGTTGGGTTAGACATAAAAAACATGTCGCTAGTGCGAAGCAGTCTATGAGTGTTGATTTTGGGAGTTGACAGACGTTCAGGTTGGTTTAGTCTCACGACTCCCTTGGAGTGTTATAGGCGTTCAAAATGGAATTAGGACAGCTGTTGGGATGGGATGCTTATTTTTACAGTATCTTTGCAAAAGCCATGAACATGGAGGAGTTCACCGTTGTTGCATTGAGAGCCTTGCGTGAACTGCGGTTTGATTTTTTCGCCTATGGCATGTGCAGCGTGACGCCGTTCATGCGGCCCAAGACCTATATGTACGGCAACTATCCCGAGCACTGGCTACAACGCTATCAAGCCGCTAACTATGCGCTGATCGACCCCACGGTGAAACACAGCAAAATCTCGTCGGCCCCCATTTTATGGAGCAATGAGTTGTTCCGAAACTGCCCGGACCTGTGGTCAGAAGCCAACGACTCGAGTCTATGCCATGGCCTGGCCCAACCTTCGTTCAACACCCAGGGCAGGGTCGGGGTGTTAAGCCTGGCACGCAAGGACAATGCCATCAGCCTTCAGGAATTCGAAGCATTGAAGCCAGTGACCAAAGCGTTTGCGGCGGCGGCCCTGGAGAAGATTTCGGCGCTGGAGACTGATGTACGTGCGTTCAACACGGATGTGGAGTTCAGCGAGCGCGAATGTGATGTGTTGCGCTGGACCGCCGATGGCAAGACGTCGGAGGAAATTGGCGTGATCATGGGCGTGTGCACCGACACCGTGAACTACCATCACCGCAACATCCAACGCAAAATCGGCGCCAGCAACCGCGTACAGGCCGTGTCTTACGCCGTCGCGCTGGGCTATATCTGAGGTTCACCTGCTGCGCCGAGTCGCCCAAGAGGACGACTCGGCCGTTATTATCAAGCAGTCTCTTCCAATAACGCCTCAGACGTGAAGGCTGAAGGTAAGCGGGCGCCACGGTGGTGTTCGCGGTGAGCCGAAAGTTTGATGGCGAGAATTTTTTCGCCCTGATGCTCGATTACCGACCCCAGGCGTTCGTACTTGACCCCGTTGATCTTGTAATAGCGTTCCATCGTGCTGTTGACGATTCCGACGATGGCATCGGCACCCGCCAGGCTGGCGGTCTTGAGGGTTTTCCAGAACAAAGGCATGGCCAGTTGCGGTTCGCGGGTGGTGAAGCGTGTCATTTCCCAAATGGCGGGATGCCTGGGTGGTGTGCCTTCGCAGGCATGGCTGAACACACCCTCCAGCAGGTTGGGGAATGTAGTGGGTATCAGCCGGGCGCAGCCGACGATTGAACGATGCTCGTTGAACGCCAGGAGGTAGCGGGCGTGCTCGTTGTCGTATTGATCCCATTCATAACCGGCCTGGTGCGGCGGGATGGGCAATCGCCATCCTAGTTTTTCGACGAATTGTTCATGCCGAAAGCGACCCAGCATGAGTTTAAGCTCGTCGTCCATTGCGCTCAGCGTGTGCTCTTCCATGTGCATGGCAGGGTGTTCCTTGGGGGAGGGGGAAGTGCGGTTTTTTATAGAGGACTTGTGGAGGGTTAGCGACTACAAGATCTTGTAGGGCGGGCTGGTGTGGTCGGCGGGGCTGGAGTGCAAACGAGACGCGAGGACTTCGAGCAGGAATCCAGCGGCCACCTCACGAGCCTCAACAACTTTGAACTTATGCTAACGCCCATCCCCCTAACGCTGTGCAGCTAGCGCCTGGCTCAGGTTGAACCTGAGCTAACTAATTACGAGCAAAGGTTTGGTGATTTATGAAGAGTGAACAAGTCGAAGGTGTTGCAGAAAAGGTTGCTGGAAAGACACAGAGCGTCGTCGGGAAGCTGTTTGGTGATTCCAAGCTGGAAGCAGAAGGCGCTGGTCGTCAAGCGGCTGGTCAGTTGACCCAGACCTACGGCGACGTACTGGACGGCGTATCTACGTTTGTTAAAGAAAAACCAGTTGCTGCAATCGCGATTGGTGCAGTAGCGCTGCTGGTTCTAGATCGTCTCTTTCGCCGCTGAATCATAGAGGAAGGGGCGTTCCGTCAGGGACGCTCCCTCGCTTTCGCAGACGTACACACTTAAGTTTTTCTGGCTGTGGCCAGTAAGGCGGCTGCGCAGAGCATCATTGCGCCCGTTATGCGATTGATGATCGACAATCTCCGTTTCGAAGGGTGCAGAGATCGAATGATGCTTCCAGCAAGAGCCCAGCCTATAGCGGCGATAAACTCGACGGCAATGTAGATTGCACTCAAAACGACGAACTGGGCAGTGAAGGAATCGCCAGCACCAGAAACAATGAATTGGGGAACAAAAGCAGTGAAGAGCAAGATTGCTTTGGGGTTGGTCATGGCTGTCATGAACTCCCTGCGGGCCAAGGAGTAGGCATCGACAGGTTGGAATAAGCCAGAAGCCCCATCTTTGTGACAATCATGGCCTATCAGCATTCTCACGCCGAGATAGGCGAGGTAAAGCACACCTGCCCATTTAAGAATCTGGAAAGCGAGTTCAGACGCCTCTAGCAATGCGCCCAAACCGATAATCACCATTGCGATCATCAGTGCAAAGGCCGTACATCGACCTGAAAGACCGACCACTGTAGGCAGCAAGCCCTGGCTGCTGCCGTTTGCGAATGCAAGCAGGTTGTTGGCGCCTGGTGAGACGGCAACGATTGCTGCTGCGGGAAGAAATAGAAGGATTTGGGCTAGGGTCATGGTTGTAACCTCGGCATCGACAATAATTGATTCTAGCCAGCGCTTGAATAGCCTCAACTGTAAGGGGCGTCAGATAAGTGCAATTGCATAAATATGAAGTTGAGCTGGGTATCTGCCCGTTCCTTGGGTAGTCAAGCCGCCTGGCAATCGATGCAGTCTCGATGCCCTTTGCCGGGCTTGATGGGCTGAAAAGCCTTATATTTTCCACGTCCCCGAAAAGCCAATGCCCCGACAAGTCGGGGCATTGGCTTTCTAATGAGCGAGTGGTCGGTTTGTATCGTTGTGTATCTGCGCGTTGGATAGATACACAGCGATTCTTTTAAGTCGGTTGATGACACATACGGGATACCTGCGGGGCTTTAAATGAACCCATCGAGAAGGCGCAAACCTTCTCCAATGGATGACTCATTTAACTCGCGGCTATCTCTGCGCGTTTCGCAACGTTGTCGACCAATGACTTATAGGAAATTCAAAATGCCTGCAGCTACGTTCGGTTTCACCTGGCGCCATAGTCTGGCTTCTTCCGTGAGAATGGGCGTTTTGGGGTTGGCCCTGATAGCCGGCAGCGGTGGAGCCTGGGCTGCTGGCCCGGCCGCCGATGCGTCAGTTGCCAGCTCGGCCTCGACCAATCCCGAATCGATTCGACCGTATCGAATTCACGTCGATGAAGCTCAATTGACCGATCTGAAAAAGCGCATTGCGGCGACCCGCTGGCCGGACAAAGAGACCGTCAATGACGTTTCCCAAGGCGTGCAGTTGGCCCAGGTCCAGGCGCTGGTGAAGTATTGGGGCAGCGGCTATGACTGGCGCAAGGCCGAAGCTAAGCTCAATGCGCTGCCTGAATTCATCACGACTATTGACGGTGTCGATATTCAATTCATCCATGTTCGCTCGCGAAACCCCAACGCGATGCCGCTGCTTCTGACACACGGATGGCCTGGCTCACAGTTCGAGTTCCTGAAGACTATCGGCCCGCTGACGGATCCCGTTGCTTACGGCGGTAAGGTTGAAGATTCGTTCGACGTGATCATTCCATCGATTCCGGGACACGGTTTTTCCGGTAAGCCAACTGAATTGGGCTGGGGGCCGGATCGAGTCGCGAAGGCTTGGGATGTGCTCATCAAGCGTCTGGGTTATACCCACTATGTTTCCCAGGGCGGAGATCACGGTTCGGTGATATCGGATGCATTGGGACGCCTGAATCCGCCGGGTCTGTTGGGCATCCACTTGAACATGCCGGCCACCATCCCGCCCGAATTGGTCAAGCCGATCAATAGTGGTGACCCGGCCCCTGTCGGGCTCACTGAGCCTGAACGCAAGGCGTTTGATTCCTTGAGCACCTTCTTCGGCCGCAATGCAGCATACGGCGCGATGATGGTTACGCGCCCGCAGACTATCGGTTACCTGCTGGCCGATTCGCCTACCGGTACTGCGGCGTGGATGTACGAAAAAATCGCCGCGTGGACGGACAGCGATGGTCAGCCTGAACGGGTATTGACCCGTGACGAGATGCTGGACGATATCAGCCTGTACTGGCTGACGAATGCAGGCGCATCGTCATCGCGTTTCTACTGGGAAAACAACAACAACAATTTCAGCGCTGCCGCGCAGAACACCGCAAGCATCAAGGTGCCGGTGGCGATCACGGTATTCCCGCACGAGATCTATCAGGCGCCAAAAAGCTGGGCGCAACGCGCTTACCCATCACTTTCCTACTACAGCCAGGTTAACAAGGGCGGCCACTTCGCTTCCTGGGAGCAACCTCAATTGTTCAGCGAAGAGTTGCGGGAGGCCTTCCGGCCGCTGCGCGCCAAGCTGAGCGCAACGAAGACAGCCCAGTAGCTCACACGCCATCGAGTCAACACACCGGGCCGCTATTCGGCGGCTCGCTACGGAGAAACACCATGGAGATGACCTTGCTGAACAACCAAAATAAATCCAGCCGCCTGCGGGGTCTTGCCCCATCGCTGTTGGCAGCAGCGGTGCTGCAATTCGCAGCGGTGGCTGGCGGTTTTTCCCAAGCCAGCGCGGCTGATGTACCCGCGTCCACCATTGGGGCGATCACGCCGGGAGCTCACACCTCTCTCGGTGCTCTTAAGCATGTGAAAGCGGGGCTGCTGGACGTTTCTTACGCGGAACTCGGCCCAGCCGATGGCCCTGTGGTCATTTTGTTGCACGGCTGGCCCTACGATATCAACGCATACGCTGATGTCGCTCCTGCTTTGGCGGACAAGGGATATCGAGTGTTGATCCCTTCTGCGCGTGGTTATGGCGATACGCATTTTCTCTCGGCCAAGACAGTTCGCAATGGTCAACCTGCTGCGCTGGCAAGCGACCTGATCGACTTCATGGACGCGCTGAAGATCAAGACGGCGGTGCTGGGTGGGTTTGACTGGGGCGCCCGCACTGCAGATATCGTTGCCGCACTGTGGCCGGAAAGAGTCAAAGCCCTGGTCGCTGTGAGCGGTTACCTGATAGGCAGCCAAGAGGCGGGCAAGGCGCCATTGCCGCCAGCCGCCGAACTGCAGTGGTGGTACCAGTTCTACTTCGCGACCGAGCGCGGGCGCCTGGGCTACGAGAAAAACACCCATGACTTCGCCAAGCTCATCTGGAAGCTGGCGTCGCCACAGTGGAATTTCGACGACGCCACTTATGAGCGCAGCGCGGCGTCCTTGCAAAACCCTGATCACGTGGCCGTGTCGATTTTCAACTATCGCTGGCGCCTGGGGCTGGTCAAGGGCGAGGCCAGATACGACGCGCTGGAGAAGAAACTCGCGGCATTTCCATCCATCAGCGTGCCCACCATCACCCTGGAAGGTGATGCGAACGGCGCACCGCACCCACCTGCCGAAGCGTACGCCAAGCGCTTCGCTGGCAAGTATGAGTACCGATTGATCACCGGTGGTGTTGGGCACAACTTGCCGCAGGAAGCGCCGAAAGCCTTCGCCCAGGCGGTGATCGACGCCGATCATCTTTGAAAACCGGATGAGAGGATGGCGATGATGAAGCTGAAATTTCTTGCCGCGATGTCGGCTGCCATTGCAATCGCAGCGTTGACCGCTACCGGTGTTGCCTCGGGCGACGCCAGCACTGGCAACGCCTCACCGATCTATGGCGTGAAATTGCCTGAAAACTACCGCCTATGGCCGCTGATTGCGCCGGCGCAGGAAGCAGCACCCCTGAATGAACTGCGAGCCGTGCTGGGCAATGACTTGGCCATCAAGGCTTATCAGGACTCAACGCTGCCATTCCCCGATGGCACGGTGCTGGTAAAGCTGGCCTGGAAACATGTGCAGTCCCCGGAATTCGAGCCGGCGTCCATCCCGGGGCCGGCCACGACCGTGCAGGTGATGGTCAAGGACTCGAAAAAATATGCAGCAACCGGTGGTTGGGGATTCGGGCGGTTTATCAACGGTAAACCGGCCGATGAAGCCCAACACGAAACCTGCTTCGCCTGTCACCAGGCGCGAGTGCGTAATCACGACTTTGTGTTCACTCGCTTCGCTCCCTGATTCCCGTCAAACCTGGAGTTAACAATGAAAAAAGTATTAACCGCACTAGCCGTCGCCGTCAGCCTGAGCATGGCGACACACGCCTGGTCGCAAACTGAAAAACCCACGATTGTGCTCGTGCATGGCGCCTTTGCCGATGCGTCGAGTTGGAATGGCGTCGTGAAGATTCTCGAGAAGGATGGTTACCCGGTGGTTGCCGCTGCCAACCCATTGCGCGGTGTAAAGAGCGATGGTTCGGCAATCTCGGCATTGCTGACGAGCATTCATTCGCCGGTGGTGTTGGTCGGCCATTCCTATGGCGGCAACGTTATCAGTGATGCGGCCAACGATCATGTCAACGTCAAAGCCCTGGTTTACGTCAGTGCGTTTGCACCTGAGGCCGGGGAAACCGTCGCCGGGCTGGCCGGCAAATTCCCGGGCAGCACGCTGGGCCCAACGCTGGCTGCGCCTGTACCGCTGGCCGATGGGGGCAAGGATTTGTACATCCAGCAGGACAAATTTCACAACCAGTTTGCCGCTGACGTCCCCGCGAAAGAGGCGGCATTGATGGCCGCCACCCAACGTCCGGTAACGGAAGCGGCGCTCAACGAAGCGTCCGGCAGCCCCGCCTGGAAACATATTCCGTCCTGGTACATCTACGGCGACAAGGACAAGAACATTCCCCCGCAAGCCATGGCATTCATGGCCAAGCGCGCCGCTGCCAAAGCCGTGGAAGTGGTCAAGGGCGCTTCACATGTCGTGATGGTTTCGAACCCGGAACCGGTCGCCCGCCTGATCGAAAAAGCCGCCACGGCGAAGTAACACGCTGAGGGTATCAATGATCTGGCGAAGGACCAGTTCCCGACAGGACACGGCACTCATGCAACGCCTTGGGAAATTGCCGTGACTTAGCGGGCCTATCCGCACGCTATCAAGTCGGTTGACTACTCGCCACAGATCGTCAACTGGGGCCCATAATCAGGTACGCCACGATGTGGAAGATTAATCACAGTTACATTGATGGAGCATTCGTTCCCGTTCGGGGCAATGAAACGGTGCAATGCATCAATCCAGCTACCGAGGAGGTCATCGGTACGCTCACCCTGGCTGATCGTGAAGATGCCAGGCGCGCTATCGCGGCGGCTTCGCGTGCTCAAGTCGCGATGGGCCGCACCTCCAAGGCCGAGCGTATCGACATGCTCGAGCAGTTGCAGGCTGCCGTGCTGGCGAGCACGAATGAAATTCGCGATACCGCCATCCAAGAGTACGGTGCGCCGTTTGCCCGTGCGCAATGGGTCAGTCGCTACGCTTCGCAGTCATTTACCAATGCGGCGCAGGTGTTGAAACATTTCGACCTGAGTCGTTCGGTCGGTGACGCTACCGTGGTGATGGAGCCGGTCGGAGTCGCGGCGCTGTTTGCCCCCTGGAACAGCACCGCCGGGACGATATGCAGCAAACTGGCATCGGCCATTGCGGCTGGCTGTGCCTCGGTCATCAAACCGAGCGAGTTGAGCCCGTTGCAGACCACCGTACTCGCCCAAGCGTTGCATCGCGCAGAGTTGCCCAAAGGGGTTTTCAATATTCTGTTGGGGCGCGGCAGTGATGTGGGTGACGAAATCAGCGCCAGCCCACTCATCGCGAAAATTTCATTCACCGGGTCCACCGCCACCGGAAAGCTCATTGCACGCGCCGGAATCGAGACCATGAAGCGAGTGAGTCTGTCGCTCACGGGGAAGTCGGCCTCTATCATCCTGGATGACGCCGATCTCGACATCGCCATTCCCCTGGCTCTGAATGCGGCGTTCATGAACAACGGTCAGGCATGTGTCGCCGGCACACGTCTGCTGGTGCCACGCACGCACGCCGAGGACATTATCAACCGCGTCAAAAGCCTGGTTGGGGCGATGGTCGTCGGCAATCCGCAGGATCCGGCCACTGCCCTCGGGCCGCTGGTCAATCGCGCCCAATTCGACCGCGTACAAGCTTTCATCCGCCGCGGGCAGGCGCAAGGCGCGACGTTGATTATCGGCGGGGAGGGCAGACCGACCGGTTTGGATAAGGGCTATTTCGTCAGGCCTACGGTCTTTGCCGACGTCAGCAGTGACATGGACATCGCGCAAGAGGAGATTTTCGGCCCGGTGCTATCGATCATTGCGTATGACTCGCAAGAACAAGCGATCGCTATTGCCAATGCCAGTATCTACGGCTTGCAAGCTTATGTGTTTTCCCGGCAACCGGAACGTGCCCAACGCCTGGCGAACCAGCTGCAGGCCGGCTCGGTGTTGATCAACAGAATTTCGCCAGAGCTGCTGGCGCCGTTCGGCGGGGTAAAGCAGTCCGGTGTCGGCCGGGAGTTTGGAGTCTTTGGGCTGGAAGCGTTTCTTGAGGCCAAAAGCATCGTGTCCGATTAACCTGGGGTGAGCGGGAGATTGTGGTCGCGCAACCCAGGCCGCAGGAGAAAAAGCTAATGGCCCACGGCGCATTGCCTGTGGGCCATTGTTTTTTAAGGGTTAAGCGGCTGCAGCTTTCGCCTCCTGCAGCAGTTGCTGAATCATCTTTTCCTGCGTCTTGTAGCCACCTTCTCCGAAGTGGGTGAAACGCACCTGCCCTTTGGCGTCGATCAGGTAGTGCGCGGGCCAGTACTGGTTATCGAAGTTGCGCCAGATCGCGTAGTTGTTATCGATGGCCACCGGGTAAGTAATGCCGAGCTTTTTCACCTCATCCCTGACATTGCTGATGATGCGTTCAAAGCCGTATTCCGGAGTGTGGACGCCGATTACCACCAAGCCATCCTTCTCGTACTTCTGCGCCCAGTCCTTCACATACGGCAGGGCGTGCTGGCAATTGATGCAGTCGTAAGTCCAGAAATCGACGAGCACCACTTTGCCTCTGAGCGACTCACTGGTCAGTGCGGGCGAATTGAGCCATTCCACCGCGCCGGACAGCGACGGCATCGGGCCTTGGGCGTTGTCGAGGGTGGGTTCGGCCTTGGCCTTGCTTACCAGGTATTCGACAACTTTGGGGACGCTTTCCAATACGCCTTTTTCCAGCACGCTGACGCCTTCGGACGACGCCCCGGCCAACAGCGACTTGTCGGCACCGGTAGAAATCATCAGCGCTGCGGCCAGGACCGCAAAACCGGTGGCGCGACGCAGCCAGCCGCTGACCGGAATCGAGGCCTTCAGGCGATTGACTAAACCGCGCCCGGCGAAAATCAGCGTACCCAACGACAGTGCACTGCCCAGGCCGTAGGCTGCCAGCAGCAGGCTGGTTTGCGCATTGGCGCCTTGCAGCATGGCGCCGGTAAGGATCACCCCGAGGATAGGCCCGGCGCACGGTGCCCAGAGCAGGCCGGTAGCGACGCCGATCATCAGCGAACCCAGTGGCCCGGACATTCTGCGCGTCTGGGGGTCGAGGCGATTGCCCAGTAACACGAACGGGCTGGCCAGCCAGCCACTGATTCGCGCCGAAATCAGCGACAAGGCAAACAGCGCCATCACCACCAGTGCCACATGACGCCCGGTGTTGTTGGCCTGAATCACCCATTCACTGCTGACCACGGCCAGACTGGAAATCAGCGCGAAGGTCAGGACCATGCCGCCAAGGGTAAGCAGGATCGATGAGCGTGTGCGGTTGATACCGGCGAACAGAAATGGCACGACCGGCAGGATACAAGGGCTGAGGACGGTCAATAAGCCGCCCAGGAATGCGATGAGGAACATAAGGGTCACCTGATGAAATGTGGGCCGAACTCAGTTATCGCTGTGGCAATCGGCAAATTTGCGGTAGTTCAGGGTCTCGGTCTTGCCCTGCGAATTCAGGTAGGTCAGTTGGGCATCGACAATGCCGCAGGAAGCCCCGGCATCCTGTGTCATTGCCACCACTTTCTGGATGTCCAGGTGCGTGCCGTAGGTGTAGGTTTGCGGCGTGACGTCAGCTTCGGCGCGGGCCGAGAAGGTGCAGATATTCAGGGCGGCAAACAGGCAAGTGGCATAGAGGGTATTGGTGTTCATGGTCGTCTTCTCAAGGCTTCAATGGTTGGGTGGTTCAGTTGAGCCGAGGCGCTTGGGTTGGCCTCGATGTGGCTCATTAGAAGCCCGTGAGGTATCTCGTCTGTGTCAAAAACAGCCGCGGATAACTCGGTTCGTATCAGGACCCGGTCCTGATACACGGCCATACAAACCCCCGGAAATTGTTGTTTTTGCCTCTGCGTGTATCCTTCGCCAGAGCAGATACACTGCAATACAAACCGCCGCGGGCGAACGGACTCAGTCTCTATAGACTGAGCCGCAATTCCCATTGACAGAGGCTTGGCCCATGGAACACGTTGATCACATTCTCATCGTGGACGATGACCGTGAGATTCGAGAGATGGTAGGCAACTACCTGAAAAAGAACGGCCTGCGCACTACCGTGGTTGCGGATGGCCGCCAGATGCGCTCGTTTCTCGAGACCACGCCAGTGGACCTGATCGTGCTGGACATCATGATGCCCGGCGACGATGGCCTGGTGCTCTGCCGCGACATTCGCGCCGGTAAACACAAGGCCACGCCGGTGCTGATGCTGACCGCCCGCAACGACGAAACCGATCGCATCATCGGCTTGGAAATGGGCGCCGACGATTACCTGGTCAAGCCGTTCGCCGCCCGTGAATTGCTGGCGCGCATCAACGCTGTGCTGCGCCGTACGCGCATGCTGCCGCCCAACCTGGTCGTTACCGAAACCGGAAGGTTGCTGGAGTTCGGGCGCTGGCGCCTGGACACATCCGCCCGTCATCTGCTTGATGAAGACGGCACCATGGTCGCCCTCAGCGGCGCTGAATATCGCCTGCTGCGGGTGTTCCTCGACCATCCGCAACGGGTACTCAATCGCGACCAGTTGCTCAACCTGACCCAGGGCCGTGACGCAGACCTGTTCGACCGTTCCATTGATCTGCTGGTCAGCCGCCTGCGCCAACGCCTGCTTGACGATGCCCGCGAGCCGGCTTACATCAAAACCGTGCGCAGCGAGGGGTATGTCTTCTCGCTGCCGGTGCAAGTGCTTGGAGCACCGGCATGAAGCCTTCGCTGCATTGGCCTCGTACCCTCGTCTCGCGGCTGTCGCTGATCTTTCTGGTAGGGCTGACCCTGGCGCAGGCCTTGTCCTTCGGCGTGCAGTATTACGAGCGTTACGAAACCGCGAAAAACACCATGCTCGGTAATCTGGAAACCGATGTGTCGACGTCCATTGCCATCCTTGACCGCTTGCCCGCCGAGGAACGCATGGGTTGGTTGAAACAACTGGATCGACGCAATTACCGCTACTTGCTCGATGAAGGCTCGCCAGGCGCCGCCCTGCGTGACACGCCGATTGCAGTGACCTCGATCAAGGAGGCCATCGGCAAGGATTACCCGATGACCGTGACAGACATTCCCGGGCCTATCAAACACTTCCAGGTCCATCTGAAACTGGCCGACGGCAGCCCAGTGACCATCGACGTGCGCCCCTCAATGGTGCCGTTGTCGCCGTGGCTGCCGGTGGTTTTGCTGGGCCAGTTGGCCTTGATGATTCTGTGCGCGTGGCTGGCCGTGCGCATTGCCATACGCCCGCTGACCCGCCTGGCCCAGGCCGTGGAAAACCTCGATCCCAATACTCACCCGGTGCATCTGGATGAACAAGGCCCGACCGAAGTCGCACACGCGGCCATCGCCTTCAACGCCATGCAGGCGCGCATTGCGGCCTATCTGAAAGAGCGCATGCAACTGCTGGCGGCGATTTCCCACGACCTGCAAACCCCGATCACGCGTATGAAGCTGCGTGCCGAATTGATGGACGACTGCGGCGACAAAGACAAATTGTGGAATGACCTCGGCGAGATGGAGCATCTGGTGCGTGAAGGCGTTGCCTATGCCCGCAGCGTGCATGGTGCCACCGAAGAAAGCCGCCGTACCGATCTTGATTCATTCCTCGACAGCCTCGTGTTCGACTACCAGGACATGGGCAAGGACGTGCAGCTCAGCGGCAAAAGCGCCGCAGTGATTCACACGCGGCCCCACGCGCTGCGCCGAGTGCTGGTAAACCTCACGGATAACGCGCTCAAATTCGCCGGTGCAGCGCAGCTGCGGGTCGAATCGAAGGACGGCGACAGCCTCTCGGTGACCGTGATGGATCGTGGTCCCGGCATTGCCGAAGAGGAGCTGGCCCGTGTGATTGAGCCATTTTACCGCGTGGAAAATTCGCGCAACCGCAGCACCGGCGGCACGGGCCTGGGCCTGGCTATCGCCCAGCAACTGGCACAAGCCCTCGGCGGCACCCTGACCTTGAGAAATCGCGAAGGCGGCGGACTGTGCGCAGAACTGAGATTACCGACGCGCTTATCGTAGGAGCAGCGAATCATGCAGGATACGTTCAATCTGTCCCGTTTCGTCGAGGCTCAGCGCCCGGTGTTCAGTCGAGTCATGGACGAGCTGCGCGCGGGCCGCAAGACGAGCCATTGGATGTGGTTCGTCTTCCCGCAATTGCGGGGGCTGGGTCGCTCCGATATGGCCGGACGCTTCGCGATTTCCGGCCTTGCCGAGGCTCGTGCCTACCTCGAGCATGAGTTACTGGGGCCACGACTGGAGGCGTGTGTCGCGGCCGTTTTGCAGCATCGAGGGGTGAGTGCCGAGCAGATATTCGGCTCGCCCGATGACCTGAAATTTCGCTCCTGCCTTACGCTGTTCAAGAGTGTCCCGTCCGGCCCCGCTGTGTATCAGCAGGCGCTCGAGCAGTTTTATTCGGGTGAGCCGGACCGCAAGACGCTGCTCTTGCTTGGGCAATCGGCGTGAGTGCTAAACCCTGGGAGGACCCTTATCAATTACTGAACGTTGATGTGTATCTGGAGCGACTCAAGGAGGAGGGTGGTGAGTTGCGCCAGCTGCAGGGCGTGATCGGTAATTCAATGAGATTCGGGCAGCCTGATCGAATACCTTCTTCGACAGCTCCCGCAATATCATGCTGGACCGACTCAGCTCAGCCGGTTGTGATTGAACCCGCCTGCTCTTGATTCCCTTCGCGTTGTTTCTCCGCGCTCTCAAAAGGCGCGCGCTCAAGGCCCGCTGCGTACGCCTTTATCCTGGGCTTCCATGACGAGCCGAGTGCGGTCTTCGGGCAGCAGCATTCGCACCGTGACCAGTTTGTGTGCCGCTCTGCGAACGGCAGCCACATAGGCGTCTTTCGTCGGGTAGCGCTCTTCCATGGAGGGGCGAGGATCTGCAGCGAGCGCCTGGTTTCATCATAGGCGCGCTCAAAAGCTTTGAGTGGCTCGGCTACAACCTCGGTTCCTGAGAAAGCTTCCAGATAGCGTTTTGCTGCTCTGGTGGGCGTGCATACATGATGCCATCGTGCACGTTTAACGACGTCGGTGACTGGAATTCGTTGTTGCTCTCTTTCATTCTGAATCGCCCCGGGTGTCCTCGACGCCTCTTTGCCTTAAACTGAGGCCAATTAGGAGGTGCCATGAGCAACCCGCGTTACCCCGTAGAATTCAAAATCCAAGCGGTCATCAAGTGACCGAAAAGAAGCTGCCTGTCGCTGATGTAGCGACCCGTCTCGGTGTGTCGACGCATAGCCTCTATGCCTTGATAAAGCGCTACAGCAAACCTCAAGAAGAACGGCAGCAGGATGATGATCAGCACGCTGAACTGCGTCGTCTGCGAGCGGAGCTCAAGCGCGTCACTGAAGAACGAGACATCTTAAAAAAGGCCGCCGCGTACTTTGCTAAGGAGTGCGGTTTAAGTACGCCTTTACGCCTGGTTGTCTGAGCCGCAATCTGCACGCGCCATAGAAGACCAGCGACTGCTGGGTTTGATCAAGCATTGAGCTTGCAAGGTGTCTAGAGAAACCGGGGCGATTCAGAATGAAAAATACCAAAATTAAAATGGACAAAACATTGAAACGAATCCACATCATCGGTGGCCCAGGGAGCGGAAAAAGCGAGCTGGCAACTCGGCTATCAGTGTTAATGCCGGCGCCGGTCGTTCGCCTGGATGAGATTGCCTATAATGATGCTGCGTTGGGAGCTTTCGGCAGCCCCACTGATAGAGACCTAAGGTTGCGCCGGGTAGACGAATACAGCCAGCAGTCGTGCTGGATTGCTGAAGGAGTCTATTTCAGTTGGTTAGGAAAAAGCTTCCGTGAGGCACAACACATCATTCTGTTGCAGACGCCCGTTCACATAAGAGTCCACAACATCCAGCAGCGCCTCAAGGCATTGCCTGATACCGCCACCAAACAGGCCCACCTTGAGCACTTGCTGCGCAAAAACGATGAGTACGACGAGCTTTTCGAGAGTAGGATCTCTGGATTTCTAAGTCCCTTTGAGGTTAAGATTCGAGTCTTCTCAGGCCCCGGTAAGGCCTGTAAACATTTTAAGCGTCTTCTAGCTGGCTAGGGATGCGACAACTACCTGGATGCGGGGTTTCGAAAGCCCCTATCTCCCTGATTGTATTCAGTCTCGTTTCAGTGCTCGTAGCTGCCGTTGTTTTTGAGCGGTACCCAACCATTTTGATGGTAATCAACGCCATTAAGGAGGGTAGTTTTATGGAAACAGTATGGAACCTAGATCTGTACGAATTCTTCAAACCAGTAGGCTCAGTTGTTCTGAATATCATGGCGGGAGTGACAGCGAGTCTGGTATCCAGCCGCTTTGGATATGCTTGAGTCAGTCGCCTCGACTCAATTCAGTGGAAAGTTGCCTGGAAGTACATCTGCGATGGTTACGACGTCGCATTCGATGACAACTCGGCTGGCGAGACGGCAGATCTTATGTGCTTAAGGGCGGAAGGCTCGGCCATCCTCGTAGCCTTTCCACTGCAAGTTCTCTGGTGCCTCAACTTCAGGGGAACGCGTGAAGCATGCTATCGAGGTGTGCTCGCAGGCCGTGCGTTCGGTCAAGTGGAAATGAAAGTTTGGTGACCTCTGCCGCCACCTGATCGATCGTGAAGAGCGGCTCAAGCCACCGCGCAGGCGAAACCTAAACCCTCTGAAATTGTGCGTCTAAGGCCCGATATTGTAGAGGAGAGGGACAAACCGTACTTCGATACCTGGACGCGTTGGGATCCACAAGGCAACCGCCGTCCTAGCGCAGAGAATCAGCAGAAAACATTATTGCTCCTAGGCCGCGATGCGGTTGCGTTCAGTCGGCAGATGAACGCCTCCTTTCGGTGGAGTGCTACTGATACAGAACGTGAATGGCAAGATAACGCGCGCTAAAGTCGAGCGTGGACAAACTTCTCAGCTCTCACTGCTACACGCCTTTTTTCATAAGCTTCATATCGATAATGCAATGCTCTACTTGGGGAGGTGACCATGGTCGTTTGCGAAGGTCAGTTGAGCGGTGAATTCAAAGGCTTTGAAGACCAAAATACCGTTTTCGAGTTTCACGGCGGTCAGAAGTGGAGGCAGGTGCTGTACTACTACTATTACTACTACGCCTACATGCCCAGGGCGAAGGTTGTCAGGGATGGCGGTAGGTACATCCTGCACGTTTCCGGTGTTCAACCAACTGTGGAGGTGACTCCAGTCTGAAAGGCTGCAACGTCAAGTCCTGGCCTGGCTTGATCTCGCTTTCTGGGCAGATTTTGCCAACGCCGCGGTCATCCGGTAACTGCATACCCGTTTGGCGACATCCATAAGCTCATCAAGTGACTCGACGGACAGCTCGGAGAAAGACAACGGGCAGCCTTTAACCTCGTTGACCTGAAAGCCTACATCACAGGGCGTGTGGTGATGCTCAATCCACAGTTCTGCGGCACATCCGCAATTTAACATAATATACATTATGCGAACCTTCCTATACGGAGCTGGGGGGCTCTGGGCTCTTGGTCAGATTTGAAGCCTAGCGACACCTCTTCCTTTCAGCTTGGCGATGTGTCCTTCGCATGCTTGAATGCCGGCCGACAAACGTGCCTCACCAATTGACGGAGAAATTGCATGTGGCTTTGTACCGAATGGAAAATCGACTGGGACGCTGTAGCTGCTGTGGCGACGGCTGCTGCTGCAATCATCGCACTTATTATCTGGAACCTTGATAAAGCTCAAAGGAAACGTGAACGGGCTGCAAGCGCCAAGCTTCTAGCTCAGATCATGACAACGCCCGTTGGAGCCACCCAGCTGGAAATAGCAAAATTCAGATGCTATGTAGTGCCTTCTGATAGCGACCAAACCTACTTACTGGACGTGCTAAATGACAAAAACGCGCGAAAAGATTTGGCTGCTCTAGCATCGAAAATCACCATCGACTTACCATCTCAATTCCTAGATAAAGCTGACATCTTCAGCGAGACAGTCAACAACAGGCTTGCGAATGCATTCTCACAAGTGAACCGTCTAAAACATATGTCGAGCCTCCTAGCTGATCTACCAGACTCAGCGTTAGAAGAAGAAATCTCTGAGCACCTTATGGCAGTTCTCAACCAAATCAAAGAGGCAGAACAAGCCACTGCCGAAGCTTTTCAGGCCCTTTTAAAAGCAGGAAAATCCTCTTAAGGTCATAAGGTAAATCGCACGCAGCGCTAGATAATCGGACCTGCCGGGACCTGTCCAACTGTAGCGCTACAGGTCACGGGAACGCGTAAGCTTCGCACACAATCTGGGTCGAAACCTTGGAGTTATCAGGGCGCGAAGTGACACCATGACGGCTACAACCAATTTGAACGCGACAAAAAACCCCTGGGCTCTCACGGGCGCTGGGGTTTTTCTTTGGGCGATAGACCGGCCGGCTTTGCCGGGTGTCGGCGCACTAGGTGCAACGCAAAAACGGAAATCTGCGAGGCGCCTAATGCCCTGCGGGCAGGTCGAGGTCAGCAGGATCTACTGAGAAACGCGATCCAGCAGCAGAGCTGCGGCGGTGCGGGCACCTTCAATAATCTCGTTGGCCTCTTTCAGTTCCATCTGAAGGGCCTCCACCAGAATTTCAAGATCGCCAATCGCAAGGCGCAAATGCTGGTACTGGTTGGCCGCATGCAAAAAGGCCTTTGAGGCGGTGTTGGTGCGGGTTTGACGCTTGAGCGTTTCAACGAAGTCGCTGTCAGCATCGAGGATCTTTACGAGCATTCGGTACCACTCCTATGAACCAGGCAAAGCACCTGGGCAGAGGAATAGTACCAAAATGAAGGCGCCTTGCAAGTCATTTTAGTACCAAAATGCACGTTGCCGGCAGAGCAAGGACGAGCGGTATGGTACTAATTAGGTGGCTCTACGGGTGCTGAATCACTGGCCTGGTCGCACAAGACCACAAGCTTCACGCCAAATGCGAGCCGCTTCGGGGACTCGGAAGTAGACGTCTTCAAAGCCACCACCAGCGCCGTGCACTATCTCCCAGTGTGTTGCATTTGGATCATTTCCGAAAAGCGCACCGCCGTCTGCCAAGATATGGTCAGACTCGTCTCGGACGTAATAAGGCTGCTGAATCGCGGGATGAGACTTGAAAGAATCAATAGTGGCGATGGGCAAAACGGAGACCAAAAGTGTATGACTGCCGTCACACTCTGAATGACCGCAAGGAAAAGTGACCCTGAAGTCAGGCTTCCAATTGGACACGGCGGACACATTTGAACTCCATTGCCACCCAGCAAGATCAAAAAACGCGGCCCATCGAGCAAGCAATTCGGTTTGAAATTCTAATCCTTTATAGCTCACAGACATCTTGCTGCTCCTCGACTACCCCTGATGATGACCTCAAGAGTACAGCGAAAAAAAGGCCTCGCATAATAGACGTTATGGCTAAATCCTCGACGGGGCTTCGCGATTTCCCGGCGTCGGATTCTGCCCGTTCGGGCGGCTTCGCTACCATACCGTCGGCCTCATTATGCGAACCGGCTGAACTGTCCTTCATGGCTCTGTTCGTCGCATTTCACTAAGCGACCCAGACCACCGCGCCCCAGATTCAAAAGCAGCCATCGTCGCCCTCGCTGACCTGCCTCCGTTTGACTCTTGGGCCATCGGACGTTTACGGCGAGTCAGCACACCGTTCACCAACGCTGTGGTGAAATCGATAACGTTGTCCGTCATAACGCAGTACTGGGAAACAAGAGCCCGGGCCGCCGACCTCGACATCAGGCCAACCATTACTGCCTTTGCCAGGGAGAAACTCAGCGACGCCACTTTCTTTGAGCATGAGTTTCCAGTCACCGTCAGGCTGCTGACTGACTAGATAAAAGCCGGTACCCGCTTGCCCATAACAGTCAGTGCTGCCTTCGGTAATCAACGCATCCGGCCGACCGTCACCGTTCAGGTCCTCAATCAACTCCATGGTTGCCGGCGTGTAGCTACCTGTCGTCTCGATTTCGCACTCAGACGTCTCTTGGTGAAATCCAGCAGCGCGGAAAGCTTTTATCTGCTCGCTACGCGGCAGTTCATCCGCCAGCGCCGTGGCACTGGTCACGAAACATGCCGCCCATAGACCTGACGTAAGCCTTCCCCGCATATAGACCGTCCCTTTATGATGCTCAAATGTTAAGTATCGTGCATGTACCCACACTAGCGTAAAGGATGAGCTAGCTCTGCCTTGCAATATAACTAATACCTATAACTAAACTAAATGACTATTTAGTAGAGTTATATATATAAAGCTTTATCGCTCTGACAAAAAACCTCAATAACCATTCGCCGCCGTCATCGCCCCAGCCACAATCGCAATCCCTGAGCTGCTGCCCAAGCGTGTCGCGCCGGCTTCAATCATCTTCAACGCCGTCGGATAATCGCGCACGCCACCGGATGCCTTTACCCCAACCCCGGCACCCACAGTTCTGCGCATCAGTGCTACGTCTTCGACCGTAGCCCCGCTTCGGCTGAACCCGGTGGACGTCTTGACGAAGGCCACACCCAGGTCACGGCAGATCTCGCAGGCCTGGACCTTCTGCTTGTCATCAAGCAGGCAGGTTTCCAGGATGACCTTCAACGGCACGGCGCCGCAGGCCTGTTGGACCAGGGCGATGTCTTCGCGCACGGCGTCCAGCAGCCCGTCCTTCAACCAGCCGATATTGAGCACCATATCGATCTCCCCTGCCCCGGCGGCAATCGCCTGTTGGGCTTCGTAAGCCTTGGTGTCACTCAGGCCGGCACCCAGTGGAAAGCCGACCACGGCGCAAATCACCACCCTGTCGTCGGTCAGGCACGAAGCGGCATAAGGCACCTGTGCGGAATTGAGGCACACCGAATAAAAGCCATGCTCGCGGGCTTCCTCGCACAAGGTGCGGATCTGTGCACGGGAGGCGTCGGGCGCCAGCAAGGTGTGATCGATGTATTTGGCCAATGCGGCGGGTGGGAGACTGTTCATTTAATGGGCCCTTGCCTGTATGTTGCCAATGATTGTGAGGCGCTTGTCACAGCGCTCACGTTAATTAGTTACAATAATAACAAATAATGTTACTTATTTAACACTAACAATCAAGCCCTGGAAGACTCGTGGACAGTAGAAAAGCCGAGCGATTGAAGCTTATCCAACAAGCCTTGCAAGACCAGAACGCCATTCATCTGAAGGAAATGGCTGCACTGCTGGACGTTTCCGAGATGACCCTGCGCCGCGATCTCAACCACTTCAGCGATCACCTGCGGCTGCTGGGTGGCTATATCACCCGCATCGGCAATGAGAGCGGCGATTACCGGGTGGCCGAGCAGGACACCCGCCACGTCGAGGAAAAACGCCGCATCGGCAAACTCGCCGCCTCGTTGATCCAGGCCGGTGATACGGTATTTTTCGACTGTGGCACCACCTCGCCTTTTGTGGTTGATTTCATCCCTGATGCGCTGGAATTCACTGCGGTGTGCAGCTCCTTGAACGTGCTGCTCAAACTGCAGAACAAGCCCAATTGCCACATCGTGTTGTGCGGCGGCACCTTTCACCGCAAGAACCAGGTGTTTGAAAGCAGCGCCGAGAGCAGCATCCTGGACAGCGTGCGCCTGACGTGGGCCTTCGTGACCGCCGCCGGCGTCAGCCAGGCGTTTGGCGTAACGTGTTTCAACTTCAATGAAGTAGAGGTCAAGCAGAAGGTCATGCGCCAGGCTCAGCAACGCGTGTTGCTTGCCGATTTCAGTAAGTTCGACACGGTGCGCACCGCGCACTTCGCCGCCCTGGAAGACTTTCAGTACGTGGTCAGCGACAAGAAAATCCCCCGCAGCTATAAGGACGTCATCCAGGCCAATGGCGCGCAGTTGCTGGTTTAACCCAGCAACCGTTGCCGCTCCTGCGCACTCAAATAACCGGTGCTGACACTGAACGAAGCGCTGGCTCCGGCCGCCAGCACACGTACGTGGCCTTTGGCTTTCTCGGCGTTATAGCCCTCGGGTTCGCAGGTGGACGGCAACACGAATGCCGCCACTTGCTGATCCGGGGTGTGCAGGATCCAGCGGGCGGCGTGGGCAAATTGCTCGGGACGGTAGCGGGTGTAGAACGCCGCACCGCTGGGATGATCCAGCAGAAAGTGCGCCTGGCCCGTGGCGTCTGTACCGACGCCGTCGAAGAAAAACACGATCTCAGGGTCGTACAAGGCCGGTTGCTCAAGGCAGGCCAATTGCGCAGGCTGCTCGGCCAGCTGCGCCATGTAGGCGCTCCATGCTGGCGTCGGCTTGACATGGTCCGGCACGCTGGTGCGCAAACGCTGGCGCTGCGTGCCCAATGGCTCGACAAACCGCGCGCCGTCCACGTACGCATAGTTCATGTGGGCCATGTACATCAGGTCCATGGGCTTGCCGGCCAGGTTCGTCACCTGCATGTCGATATCGAACACGGCCGAATCGGCGCGCAGTGTCACGCTGGGGCTTGCCCGGTAGCGATCGCCGAACCCCTTGGCATATTCATACGAGCCCCCCAGGCGTACAACGCCCTCGTCCACCTCCAGCCAGGCCTTGTCCATGGGCGCACAGGGCATTTCGCCGTGCAAGGCATGCGTATCATCCGGCGCCGGACAGCCGTTGCGCAGCAGGCCACTGTGAAACATGAAGCAGCCGTAGGTCTCGATGATCGTCGGGCTGGGCCGGGGTTGCTCGAACAGGTTGCTCATGGTCAAGTCGCAACCGTCGAACACGGCTGACCAGATCATCTGCCCCTGATAAGGCAGTATCACCAATCGGCCACGGCTATTCTCCAGGCTTACGGCCAGTACACCAGACGGGTAAGTCCAGGCACTGACCTTGAAGGCCGACGATTGCAGCAGGATTTTCTCCTGCTCGCCAAACACCGCAGGGTACAGCGCGATACGTGTATTCATGAGGCCACCGCCCCGGTCGCGCCCACCGGTAAGGTGCCGGGTTGGCGCATGCACTTGAGCGCATACATCACGATCACAATGAAGCACAGCAACGGCACGCTGTAAGCCAGTT
The DNA here is from genome assembly GCF_059134095.1 of Pseudomonas sp. FBCC-B545. Taxonomy (NCBI): domain Bacteria; kingdom Pseudomonadati; phylum Pseudomonadota; class Gammaproteobacteria; order Pseudomonadales; family Pseudomonadaceae; genus Pseudomonas; species Pseudomonas sp. FBCC-B545. Next base: position 3,205,156 of record NZ_CP101441.1, read on the forward strand.
GCATGTTGCCGCCGCTGGCGTCGGACAAAAGGCCCTGGAAGATCGGGATCACCCCGCCGCCGACAATGCTCATCACCAGCAATGAACCGCCGACGCCGGTGTCTTCACCCAGGCCATCGATGGTCAGGCCGTAGATGGTGGGCCAGCAAGGACCGAGGAAAATACTCACGCCGACCGCTGCATACACCGCCGAAATGTTCGGCACCAGAATGGTGTAGGCCAGCAGCACGATACACAGCACCCCGTAGATCGCGAGTACCTTGGCAGGGTGCAGGCGCCGCATCAACAGGTTGGCGATCAACTTGCCGACAAAGTAGGCGGCAAAGGTGGTCAGCAGAAACCATGAAGCGCTGCGTTCATTCATACCGCCCATCTGCATGGCCAGGCGAATGGTGAAGCTCCATACCCCGACCTGCGCCCCCACATAAAGAAACTGCGCCAATACGCCAAAGGTAAAGCGCGGGTTACGCCACAGTCGTCCCAGGCTTTGACGCACGCTGCCCGGCTTGCTGTCGGCAGGCTTATTGCCTTTGCACGCGGGGAACCGGGTAATCGCGACAAGGATAAACATCAGCACCAGCACCGCAATCATCCACTTGTAGGGCAACAACGTGGACTGGATCATCTGCAATTGCTGCACTGCTGCCTCCGAAGCGCTCATCTGAGCCAGTTGTTCAGTGGTGGCGTCGGTGTCCTTGAACATCACGAAGCTGCCCACATACACCCCGGCCATGGCGCCGAACGGGTGAAAGGTCTGCGAGATATTCAAGCGCCGGGTCCCGGTTTCCCGGGGCCCCATCAGTGTCGAATAGGTATTGCAGGCGGTTTCCAGGAACGACAGGCCGGCGGCGATCACAAACAGCGCCAGCAGGAACATGCCGTACTTGGCCGTGGATGCGGCCGGGAAAAACAACAGGCAACCCAGCATGTACAGCAGCAGCCCCACCAGAATCGTGCTCTTGTAGCTGAAACGACGAACCACCATCGCAGCCGGAATCGCCACAAAAAAGTAGCCCAGGTAAAACGCCGACTGCACAAAGGCCGTCTGGAAATCACTCAGCAAAAACGCTTTCTTGAAGTGGGCGATCAGCACATCGTTCATGCTCGCCGCGGCGGCCCACAGTGCAAAGATGCTGCACAGCAGGATAAAGGCGAACCAGGGCGTACGGTTCAGGTAGAAACCATCGGGGGTCTGTTGCAGCGCAGGTTTGTTCATTATTGTTCTCCGGGCTGGGTGAGGGAGTCAGCGCTGTTGCTTGAAGCGATCGAACGTTTCGCTGTCGGGATAGGAACTCTGCGTCCCCAGCCCCATGACCGAGCAAGCGGAATACGCCACCGCCTGCTCCATGGCCTGACGAATATGGCGGTCGCGGTTCCAGTGGTGAATAAAGCAACCGATAAAGGCATCGCCGGCACCGGTGGTGTCACGGGCGTCAACCCGTACCCCCGGCACCTGGAACTCCCCCTCCTCCCCCACGTACAGCGCACCGTGCTCGCCGAGGGTAACGATCACGTGACGGATACCGCTGGCCACCAGGCCGCGGGCAGCGGTTCGGGCCGATTCCGGCGAGTCCACGACTTCGCCTGTGATCAGCGCCAGTTCCGATTCGTTGGGGATCAGGAAGTCAAGGTGCGCCAGGTGCTCACGACTCAAGCCGGCCAGGGCCGGTGCCGGGTTGAGGAGCACCGCGATACCCTGTCGGTGAGCGAACTCGATGGCGTGGTAGACCGTCTCCAGATTGATCTCCAGCTGCAGCACGATCAGCGTGCAGTCACGCAGGTCGGCGGCCGCCGCCTCGATGTCCATCGGCAGCAAATGCGCATTGGCGCCCTTGACGATCAAGATACTGTTGTGGGAATCGGCCCGAACAAAAATCGGCGCGACGCCACTGGAAACACCAGGCACGCGCTGCACATAACGGGTGTCGATGCCAAAGCGCTGGAAGTTGGCCACTGTGTTGTCGGCAAACATGTCGTCGCCGACCTTGCTCAGCATCAGGACATCAGCCCCAAGCTTGGCAGCCGCCACTGCCTGGTTGGCCCCTTTGCCGCCGCAACCCATGGCAAAGCCAGGTGCTTCCAGGGTTTCGCCCTGGGCCGGCATACGGTCGACATAGGTAATCAAATCCACCATGTTGCTGCCGATGACTGCGATCTTGCTCATTGCTATTCCACCTTCTTGCGGCACGACCAGGCAGGTCATGCCGCTCTTGTTTTGTTATTTAAATAACATTAGGTGTGAATATTCAATCTTTTTTTTGCGAACACGATTCAATGCATCGTACGAATAGGCACGGGCAAGGGCCGGCTATAAGCGCCGGTACGCGGCTTTGAGCCGTTGTTGAAGGATGGAATTCACGCAAAAAAAACCGGCCCAAAAGGAGCCGGCCAAAAAAACGCCTGTGCTAAAGGCTGAACCGATCCACGGACTGCGACAATTTGCTCGCCAAACCGGCCAATTCATCAGTGGTCGAGGCGGTTTCACCAATAACGCGGCTGTTGTTTTGCGACATGCCGGCAATCATTTCCACCTGATGGGCGATTTCGTTGCTGGCCAGGCTCTGTTCACTGATGGTGCGCGAAATATCGTTAACCAACTCGGTGGTATTCAAGGTGGCCTGAAGAATGTCGCGGATAGCTCGCTCCACCTCAGCGGTCACGGCCATGCCTTTGTCCACCTGGGAGACGCCCTCCTCCATGCTGGTCACCGCCTCACGGGTGTTTTGCTGGATACGCCCGACCATGCTGGCAATTTCCTGGGTCGATGCGCTGGTGCGTCCCGCCAGGCTGCGCACCTCGTCGGCCACTACGGCAAAACCGCGCCCCTGCTCACCCGCACGGGCGGCCTCGATCGCGGCGTTCAAGGCAAGCAGGTTGGTCTGGTCAGCAATGCCTTTGATCACCTGGATAATGCTGTAGATGGCCTCGGACTCCTTATCTAGCGTGCGGATGACCTGGGCCGACTGCTGCGCTGAACGGGCGATGCCGTCCATATCCTTGACCACCTGGTGAATGACACGGCCACCGTCCTTGGCCAGGGTTTCAGCCTGGTTGGCCATGTCGAGGGCGCGCCCGGCGTGGCGAGTGATTTCCTCGATGCTGGCGGTCATCTCACTTGCGGCCGCCGCCATGGCGCTGGCAGCGCTACTTTGTTGCTGGCTGCTGTCGGCCACTTCATGGCAACCCTGGCTCAGGCGCTCGCTCATGCCATTGACGCCATGGGCGTTGCTGCGCACCACCTCGATCATGCCGCGCAGGTCGCGCTGCATGGTAGACAGACTGCTGATCAACAAGCCGGCTTCATCCTGGCGACGCGGCTCCACAATCGGCTCGCTCAGGTTGCCCCGGGCGATGCTCGCGGCGATGCGGCTGGCGGTTTGCAGTGGTCCCATGATACTCAGGGTCACCCAGCGTCCTTGCGCGAGCAGTAGTAGCAGGCTGGCAATCAACACCACGCCGAGGGTCCAGTCGGCGTTGCGGATGGTCTGCCGGGTGCTGGTGCTGGTGCGTTGGGTATTGGTTTCGATCAGCTCGCTCAGCGTGGCCATTTGATCTTCCAGCTGACTGAACGCGGCATTGAAGGTACCCAGCTCGCCACGAGCCGTCTCGGGATTGCTCAGGGCCAGCGCGACGATGCGCTCGCCCGCACTTATATAGGTGTCAAGGCTGGGTTTGATTTTTTCCAGGCTTGCCCTGATGTCGTCGTCCAGCGGCAGCTTGAAATTGTCCGCCAACACTTGGCGAAAGTGCTCGGCATGCTCTTTGAGTGAGGTGTTGACCTCGGCCGGGGTGCTGTTGCTTTTACCCAGGCCCACCAGCATGGCCGACAACACATCGGCGCGCAGGGCGTCGTGCATCATGTCCGCTTCCATGTGATTACGCAGCACGGTCATGCTGACTTCACTGTCCTCAACCGCTGCCCCCATCCGGTTATTTCCCAGGTAACCGGCCACGCTCATGACCAACGCAGTGAGCAATCCGGTCGCAATCAACAACATCAAGCGCAATTTGATCGTCATGCTCGTATCCCCGTACCTGGACTGCCGGTTGGGAACCCAACCGCTTGACCGCCCCTGCTACCGTTATCGGCCAGAGTCTCTGGTTAGTGAAGCCTAAGTTTGCGGATTTGCACCGATCCCTTAAGCTAACCGACCTTTGCTGCGCCCCGGATCTACCCATGTCTCGAAGTATTGCCCACCTCGCCCTGCTGCTGGGCTTGATCACCGCTGTTGGCCCGTTTGCCATCGACATCTACCTGCCTGCGCTGCCGACCCTCGGCGCCAGCCTCCAGGCCTCGCCGGCCGCCGTGCAAATGAGCCTGACGGTGTTCTTCATGATCATCGGGGTGTGCCAGCTGTTCTACGGTCCGATCAGCGATGTATTCGGGCGCAAGTTGCCGATCTATGCGGGCCTGGTGATTTTTACCATCGGCAGTATCGGCTGCGCCCTCGCGCCGACCATCGAAGTGCTGATCGGCTTTCGTGCTGTGCAAGCATTCGGTGCCTGCGCGGGAATGGTGATCCCGCGGGCGATTGTGCGCGACCTGTACACCGGCCATGAAGCCGCGCGGCTGATGGCCTTGCTGATGCTGGTGATGAGTGTTTCGCCGATCCTCGCGCCCTTGGCCGGTAGCCTGGTGATTTCGATCTGGAGTTGGCGTGAAGTATTTGCGGTGCTGGCGGTGGTGGCCATGCTGTGCCTGGTGATGACCATCGTGCAACTGCCGGAAACCCATCCAGCCGAGCGTCGCCTGGGCAAGACCCTGGGCAATGCGTTTGGCAGCTACGGAGCGCTGCTGCGCGATCCGGTATTCACAGGGTTGTCGGTGGTCTGCGGTTTCGGCCTCGCTACCTTCTTCGTCTTTATCGGCAGTGCGCCCTTCGTGTACATCGAGTATTTCGGCCTGACTCCGACGCAATTCAGCCTGTGCTTTGCCCTTAACGCGGCTTCATTCTTCGCCATGAGCCAGCTGACCGCACGCCTGAGCGCACGGTTCGGCCTGGCGCCACTGATCCGTTGGTCGGTGATGGGCGTAGCCGCGATCATGGCCCTGCTGGCGGCCACCACCCTATGGGGTGACAGCCTGGTCTTGATGATGGGGCTGCTGTTTACCGGGTTTGGCTGCCTCGGCCTGCTGCTACCGGCGGCTGGGGTGCTGTCGCTGGAAGATCATGGCGCAGTGGCAGGTTCTGCATCGGCGCTGCTGGGCGCCATCCAGATGGTCACTGCCGCCGTAGCGATGACCCTGGTGGGAATATTCGCCGACCATACCCCGGCGCCGATGTTGATTGGCATCGCGCTGTGTGCGCTCGCCGCAATGCTCACCACGCTGTGGACCTTACGCCGTTTGCCGGCGCACCTGGTCTCCAGCGACCCGCCCTCCTCCTGAGGCTTGACGCCAACCATTCGTCGGGCCTTGCGGGCATCCATTACAACTATCGCCGGCCACGTAATTACTAACTCCATAGCACCTTTGGAAACCTATGGAGACTGAAATGACTGACTATCCACGCCCGCCTTTCGCCCCTCAAGCCCAAGCCGTGCCGGGTTCCCAGAAAAAAATGGATCCGTACCCCGACTGTGGCGAACAGAGCTACAAGGGCTCCGGCCGCCTGGCCAATAAAATTGCCCTCATCACTGGCGCCGACAGCGGCATTGGCCGCGCCGTTGCCATTGCCTTCGCCCGCGAAGGTGCCGATGTGGCCATTGCTTACCTGGATGAGCACGACGACGCCAAGGAAACCGCGCGCTGGGTTGAAGAAGCCGGTCGCCAATGCCTGCTGCTGCCTGGCGATATCGCGCAAAAAGCCACTTGCCAGGCATTGGTGGACAAGACCGTCGAACAGTTTGGGCGTATCGACATCCTGGTCAATAACGCCGCCTTCCAGATGACTCACGAAACCTTCGAAGAGATCGAGGATGAAGAATGGGTCAAGACCTTCGATATCAACATCACCGCGATGTTTCGCATCTGCAAGGCGGCCCTGCCCCATATGAAGGCCGGCAGTTCGATCATCAATACCAGCTCGGTCAATTCGGACATGCCCAAGCCAACACTGCTGGCCTACGCTGCCACCAAAGGCGCGATTGCCAACTTTACCGGTGGCTTGGCGCAGTTGCTGGGTGACAAGGGCATCCGCGTCAACAGCGTGGCGCCGGGCCCGATCTGGACGCCATTGATCGTCGCGACCATGACCGATGAGGACGTGAAAAACTTCGGCGGCGAAACCCCGCTGGGACGTCCAGGGCAGCCGGTGGAGGTGGCGCCGATCTATGTGTTGCTGGCTTCGGATGAGGCCAGCTATATCTCTGGATCACGCTATGCGGTGACTGGCGGCAAGCCGATTCTCTGAGCCCTCTGAAAGACCCATTGTGGGAGGGGGCTTGCCCCCGATAGCGGTGTGTCAGTCAGCTTATGTGTAGCTGGTCCATCGCTAATCGGGAGCAAGCCCCCTCCCACATTTTGATCTTCATTGATCCTGAGGCTACAAATCAAACCGATCCACCGCCCGCCGCCGCTCGTTGTCGTCACGCACGTCATAGCTGGCGGTGGTCTGGATATTGGTGTGATGCGCCAACTTCTGTGCAATCGACAAATCATGCTCTTCAATCACCCGCGTGATGAACGAGCGGCGGAAGTCATGGGGCATGATCTTCACCCCCACCTGGTCGCCGCGCTGGCGGGCGATGTAGTAAATCGCATGTTTGGTGATGCGTTCGCGGGTGATATGACTGCCCCGGCGAATCCGGTTGAACAGGAAGCTGTCGTCCTGTTCGCCTTCCTTGAGTTGCCCGCGACGAAATTCCAGCCAGGTCCGTAGTTTGGCAAACGCCCAATCCGGCGCGTACTTGATCAGCTCCTTGTTGCCCTTGCCGATCACGCGCAGGCTGCGTTCGTCAAAATTGATCTGTGCCAGGTCAAGGTTGACCGACTCTGACTTGCGCATGCCCGAGCCATACAGCAAGCCGATCACTGCGGCGTCCCGCAGGCCCTGGGGGCGAGGGTCGGCTGCGCAGACCTCGAGCATCTCGCGGATCAACGTGCGACGCAGGTTACGACCCTGGCCCAGGCGTGTACCCGGTGCGGCCTTGACCGAGCGCATCTTCAACAGGTGGTCCTGGCTGATCAAGCTCATGCGCCACGCTTCGTTCATCACGCCGCGTACGGCATTGACATATAGCGACGAGGTATTCGGCGCGTAGCCGTCCTCGCGCAACGCCGCGACCAGGGCGATCACATGCTCGGGTTGCAGCAGGTGCCAGTCGATCTCTTCGAGGTTGATGTCCTCGAAGCCCAGGCGATCGGCGGCATCCTGCAGCACATAGCGCATGGTCAGTTGGCTGGAAGGTGCCAGGCGGGTGAGATAGAGGGTCAGTGGGTTGCGGATAGACTCAGTCAAGGTAGATCAGCCTTTGGATTAAATAAATCGCTTAACTTGTTGATTAATCGATGTATTTAGTGAATTGGCGAGGGCAAAGTCTAACCCATGATCGGCATGGCTATCTACACATCCAAATGTGGGAGGGTATGGGCCCCGATGAGCACGGCTATCTACACAACTTCTGGTACGCCACTGGACCCTGTGGGAGGGGGCTTGCCCCCGATGGCGGCCTGACAGCCGACCAGAATGTTGGATCATACCGAGTACATATCCGTTATTTGGGCAACGGCCAATATTGGTTCCGCTTTTACAGCGGGTCACTTTGAAAAGCGCAAAGTAACCAAACGCTCTTACCCCACCACTCGGCACCTCGCCCAGGCTCGGTGTGCCCGTAATCCGCCAGGGATTTGGGCCGCCGCCATGGGCAAGCCCCCTCCCACATTTTGAGCGGCGAATATCATTGATAAATATGGGCATCACGGCTCTGCGCCGTCCTCCTCGCCAGAAGCCTGAGGCTGGGCCATGGACTGACTCCAGTCGGCATCCTGCTGCTGCATCAGCGCGAACCACTGTTTGCGCATGAAGGTGAGGTAGCCGTCCGGCGCCTTGGCGAAGTCTTTCTCGTCGCCATAGCAGCCTGGCAGCGGCAGTTCGGTACCCTGCTCCTTGTACTGGCTGACCAGCGCCTGCTGGGCCACGACGCTGCAGTCGGTGGGCAATGGCATGCCGCGCAAGGCTCCGGCGTCTTCATCCCACCAACTGGCACCCACACGGTCGAGGCCTCGCAGGCGGTACTTCTCGGACTTGCCGACGTGCATGATCAGCTTGAATTCGTTAGGGCTGACATCACTGGTGCAGGTACGCGAATAGCCGACCGTGGCCTGGGTGTTGCCGTCGCCCAGCAGGTCGGTGACCTTGGTGGCGGCGCGGTCAAAGCGCAGCCCGGCGTCGAATTCGCAGTGCTGCACGTCGTCGTACAGCATCCACACACGCTTGGGCCGGTCGCCGCCCAGCAGGTACTGCGCCGCGTAGATGAAGGCCGACTGAGTACCATCGTCGTCCCGCTCGCTGACCTGTTCGGCAAGCACCAGCAGGTTTTTGCCCTGGCGGTCATCCCAGGTGTAGGCAGCGACCTGTTTACCGCGTACTTCCACGCCTTCCGGCACCTGCTCGATGCTGGTCAGTGCGACGCCGTCATCGGCCCGCACACTGGTGACACAGGCCACCGTCATCAACAGTCCCATCAGCGCGGGCCGCAACTGGCCGCATAAAAGTTGCACGCTATTCATCCGAGTACCCTGGCAAGAGATGGCTTACTTTACCGGCACTTGAGCGCCAATGCAGAGAAGATTGTTGAATAAGCCTGATCGGTCGAGCCGTCGTGCCAAAATTGAACCAAACTCCCTGTCGGGCGCTCCCATCTTGCCCACGCCGCTGTACTTGTAATGCCTTAGTTACTTAGCTGAACCCTAGCTGTCTACCTGTCAAATAAACGAGTTTTTCATCCGCCTTTCATATTCGTTGCACATTTTTGCGCTTAACCTTGTAGGCAGTACTTCAGAGCAATCCGCGGTTTGTCGACTAACCTGTTGATTACGCTTTATCTTTAGCGCCGCCTTGTAGTCTGCGGGCTGTAGTTTTGCCCAATAATTGCTGCTGTTTTCACGCGTCAAGTTGCTCCAGCCCGAGGTCATGAAACTTTGAAACCCTACCCTATTCATTGCGTGTCGATCGTTATCCCGGTCTACAACGAACAAGAGAGCCTGCCCGAATTGCTGCGTCGTACCACCGCAGCTTGCAAGCAACTGGCCTACGAATACGAAATCATCCTGGTAGATGACGGTAGTCGCGACGATTCGGCCCAACTGCTCGAAGACGCCGCCGCTGAAGAAGGCAGCCATGTAGTAGCGGTGATCCTCAATCGCAACTACGGCCAGCACGCCGCGATCATGGCCGGCTTCGAGCAGTGCCGTGGTGACGTGGTGATTACCCTCGACGCTGACCTGCAGAACCCGCCCGAAGAAATCCCGCGCCTGGTGGAACAAGCCGCCCTGGGCTACGACGTGGTCGCCACCGTGCGCAACAACCGCCAGGACTCCGCCTTCCGTCGCTGGCCGTCGCGGCTGATCAATCTGGCCGTGCAACGCTCTACCGGCGTGGCCATGACCGATTACGGCTGCATGTTGCGCGCCTACCGCCGCACCATCGTCGACGCCATGCTCGCCTGCCGTGAACGCAGCACCTTTATCCCGATCCTGGCCAACGGCTTCGCCCGCCACACCACGGAAATCCTCGTGCATCATGCCGAGCGTGAACACGGCGAATCCAAATACAGCGCCATGCGCCTGATCAGCCTGATGTTCGACTTGCTGACCTGCATGACCACCACGCCATTGCGCCTGCTGTCCATCGTTGGTTTCAGCCTGGCGGCCCTGGGTGTGTTGTTTGCCTTCGCACTAATCATCATGCGCCTGGCCTTCGGCGCCGACTGGGCCGGTGACGGCCTGTTCGTGCTGTTCGCCGTGCTGTTTGTGTTCACCGGCGGCCAGTTCATCGGCATGGGCCTGTTGGGTGAATACCTGGGCCGCATGTACAGCGATGTACGCGCCCGCCCACGCTTCTTTATTGAAAAAGTGCTGCGCAACCAGCCGGCAGCACCGGCTCCAGTCGTCGTGGTAGACGGCCTGGTGTCTTCCCATACTTCTACTTCTCCTTCCGATCAGGTCCAGTCATGAGTTCAAAAGCTGTTGTCTTCGCTTACCACGATATTGGCTGTGCAGGCATTGAAGCCCTGCTCAGTGCGGGTTACGAAATTGCTGCCGTGTTCACCCATGCCGATGACCCCAGGGAAAACAACTTCTACGGCTCCGTCGCCCAGCTCTGCGCACGCAATGGCATCCCGGTACACGCCCCGGAAGACGCCAACCACCCCCTGTGGATCGAACGCATCGCCAAGCTGAATCCGGACTACATCTTCTCCTTCTACTACCGCAACCTGCTCAGCGAAGCGCTGTTGGCCACCGCCGGCAAAGGCGCGTTCAACCTGCACGGCTCGTTGCTGCCCAAATACCGTGGCCGCGCACCGGCCAACTGGGTGCTGGTCAACGGCGAGACTGAAACTGGCGTCACCCTGCACCGCATGGTCAAGCGTGCCGATGCCGGCGCCATCGTGGCCCAGCAGAAGGTCAGCATCGATCGCACCGATACCGGCCTGAGTCTGCACGCCAAGCTGCGTGATGCCGCCGCTACTCTGCTGCGCGATGCGCTGCCACAACTGGCCCAGGGCAAGCTGGCTGAAACCGCCCAGGATGAAAGCCAAGCCACTTACTTCGGCCGCCGCACCGCCGCCGATGGCAAGCTGGACTGGAAGCAACCGGCCGAAACCCTGTTCAACCTGGTTCGCGCCGTGACCCAGCCGTACCCGGGCGCCTTTTGCGCCGTCGGCGAGCACAAGCTCATTGTCTGGCAAGCCGAGGTGGTCAAGGGCAACGAAGGCCTGGCGCCAGGTCGCGTGATCAGCGTCAGCCCGCTGCGTATTGCCTGCGGCGAAGACTCTCTGGTGATCCGGTTCGGCCAGCGCAACGAAAATGGCCTGTACCTGGCCGGCCCGGCCCTGGCCGATGAGCTGGGCCTGGTGGACGGTTCCGTACTGCGCGGCGCTGAGTCCGGGCGCAAGCCACGCCGTACCCGCGTACTGATCCTGGGGGTAAACGGTTTCATCGGTAACCACCTGTCGGAGCGCCTGCTGCGTGACGACCGTTACGAGATCTATGGCCTGGACATCGGCTCCGACGCCATCGAGCGCCTGCGCAGCCACCCCAACTTCCACTACGTTGAAGGCGATATCAGCATCCACTCGGAGTGGATCGAGTACCACATCAAGAAATGCGACGTGGTCCTGCCGCTGGTAGCCATCGCCACCCCGATTGAATACACCCGCAATCCGCTGCGTGTGTTCGAGCTGGACTTCGAAGAAAACCTCAAGCTGGTGCGCTACTGCGTCAAGTACAACAAGCGCGTGATCTTCCCATCGACCTCCGAAGTCTATGGCATGTGCCAGGACCAGTACTTCGACGAAGACACCTCCAACCTGGTGGTCGGTCCGGTCAACAAGCAGCGCTGGATCTACTCGGTGTCCAAGCAACTGCTGGATCGCGTGATCTGGGCCTACGGCGACAAGGGCCTGAACTTCACCCTGTTCCGTCCCTTCAACTGGATGGGCCCGCGCCTGGACCGCCTGGACTCGGCGCGTATCGGCAGCTCGCGCGCCATCACCCAGCTGATCCTCAATCTGGTGGAAGGCACGCCGATCCGCCTGTTCGACGGTGGTGAGCAAAAACGTTGCTTCACCGACATTGCCGACGGCATCGAAGCCCTGGCCCGCATCATCGATAACGACAACGATGCCTGCAACGGCCAGATCATCAACATCGGCAACCCGGAAAACGAAGCGAGCATTCGCCAATTGGGCGAAGAGCTGCTGCGTCAGTTCGAAGCCCACCCGCTGCGCCATAACTTCCCACCGTTTGCCGGTTTCCGCGACGTGGAAAGCAAAGCGTTCTACGGCACCGGTTACCAGGACGTGGCGCATCGCAAGCCCAGCATCGAAAACGCCAAGCGCCTGCTGAACTGGGAGCCGACCGTGCAGATGAGCGAAACCATCGGCAACACCCTGGATTTCTTCTTACGCGAGGCCATGCTCGAAATCGCCCAGTCTATTGACGAAGCCAAATAATGAAGGCAGGTCTTCGCATCGACGTCGATACCTACCGTGGCACCCGTGAAGGTGTGCCTCGGTTGCTCGAGTCCCTGGACGAAGCTGGGGTGAAAGCGACGTTCTTCTTCAGTGTCGGGCCGGACAACATGGGGCGTCACCTGTGGCGCCTGATCCGCCCGCAATTCCTGTGGAAGATGCTGCGTTCCAATGCCGCTGGCCTGTATGGCTGGGACATCCTGCTGGCCGGCACTGCGTGGCCAGGCAAGCCGATTGGCCGCGACCTGGGGCATTTGATGCGCCAGGCCAAGGCTGCCGGGCATGAAGTCGGCCTGCACGCCTGGGACCACCATGGCTGGCAGGCCAACGCCGGGCGCTGGAGCGAGGCGCAGCTGGTCGAGCAGATTCGCCGCGGTGTACAGACCTTGAGCGACATCCTTGGTGAGCGCGTGGATTGTTCAGCGGCCGCCGGTTGGCGTGCCGATGAGCGTGTGGTGCAAGCCAAGCAAGGGTTCAACTTTCGCTACAACAGTGATTGCCGGGGCACCAGCCTGTTTCGACCGACCTTGGCCGATGGCAGTGCGGGCACCCCACAAATTCCGGTAGACCTGCCGACCTTCGACGAGATCGTCGGGCCGGTAGTGGCTGCCACAGACTTCAATAGCTTCATTCTTGATCGGTTCAACGCCTCGAAGCTCAACGTCTACACGATTCACGCAGAAGTAGAAGGGATTCTGATGGCCAATGATTTTCGCCAATTGCTCGCCAAGGCAGGGCAGCGTGGCATCGAGTTCAAACCCCTGGGTGAGTTGTTGCCTGCGGATGTGGCCACCCTGCCCCAGCAACAGCTGGTGCGCGGCGCATTGAGCGGCCGCGAGGGTTGGCTCGGAGTACAGCAAGCATGATCCGCCGCTGGGCTTTGCCCCTGCTCCTGCTGGTGTTTGCTGTGGTCTACCTGCTGCCGCTGGCCACCCATGGCCTGTGGATTCCGGATGAAACCCGTTATGCGCAGATCAGCCAGGAAATGCTGCTGACCGGAAAATGGGCCTCGCCGCACTTCATGGGCATCCGCTACTTCGAAAAACCCGCCGCAGGCTATTGGATAATCGCGCTGGGTCAGGCGCTCTTCGGGCAGAACCTGTTCGGCGTACGGTTTGCCTCGGCCTTGAGCACCGCCTTGAGCATTCTGCTGGTCTACCTGGTATCTCGCCGGCTGTGGAACGACCCGCAGAAAAGCCTGGTCAGCACCGTTCTGTACATGAGTTTCGTCAGTGTCGCGGCGCTCGGCGGCTATGCCAACCTGGACCCGCAGTTCACCTTCTGGGTCAACCTGACCGGCGTGGCGTTGTGGTTCTGCTTCGACAGCAGCACGCGGCATGGCCGACTGTGGTCCTGGGCCCTGCTGGGTTTCGCGTGCGGCATGGGTTTCATGACCAAGGGCTTCCTGGCCTGGTTGCTTCCGGTATTGGTCGCCCTGCCCTACGCCCTCTGGCAAAAACGCTTGGGTGAATTGTTCAAGTTCGGTGTTGTGGCCGTGCTGGTGGCGATTGTGGTCAGCGTGCCGTGGGCGTTGGCCGTGCACCTGCAAGAGCCGGACTACTGGCACTTCTTCTTCTGGCACGAGCATATCCAACGCTTCGCCGGTGAAGACGCTCAGCATGCCGAACCGTTCTGGTATTACCTGCCGCTGCTGGTAGCGTTCGCGCTGCCATGGGTCGCGCTGCTGCCGTCTACAGCCAAAGAGGCGTGGCTGCAAAAGCGCGTGCCAAAGACGGCGTTCCTGCTGCTCTGGCTGCTGATGCCCCTGGCGTTTTTCAGCCTGGCCAAGGGCAAGCTGCCTTCCTACATCATGCCGTGCATGTTGCCCCTGGCCCTGCTGATGGGCTCGACCCTGAGTGACAAACTCACTCAGCGCCACGGTCGCGTCCTGCGCATCAACGGCTGGTTGAACCTGGTGATCGGTGTACTGGTCTTGCTGGCCCTCAGCTGGTTCCAGTTGAAGAAACCGGTGTACGAACCCGGCGAGGAAACCCTCAGCCTGGTGCTGGTGTTCACCTTCTTGTTCGGTTGGATCGTCGTCAATCTTCTGCAAGCGGCGCGCCCCTTGACATTGTGGGCCGCGCCCCTGATCGGCAGTGGGTTGCTGGTGGTCTTGGTGCCTGCGGCGTTGCCCCATTCGGTGGTTTATAACAAGACCCCTGACCAGTTCATCATTGATCACATCGACGAGTTGCAGCCCACCGTCGCCCTGTTAAGCAATGACCTTGGCGCCGCCTCAGCGCTGTCATGGCGCCTGAAACGCCCCGATATCACGCTGTACAACACCTCAGGAGAGGTCAAGTACGGCCTGACTTATGCGGATACGGCCCCGCGCCTGGTGGACCGCAACGCGATTCAGGCATGGATGGAGCAAACCCGGCGTACCGGCGCTGTTGGCGTGGTGATGCGGGTCAATAGCGCCGGCGAAAAGGAAGAACTCGCGCTGCTGCCTGCCGATGGCAAGCGCTATGCACAGGGCAAGATCGTGATCCTGATTTTCCCGCAGGTCGCGCCATGATCACCCTGCTGCTGTTGCTCACAGCCTGCCTGCTCACCTGCATGGGCCAGGTCTCGCAAAAGTTCGCCGTAGAAAGCTGGCGTGACGTGCCGGATGGTTGGGCGTTGAAACTGCGCTCGCCGTGGTTATGGTCGGCGCTGGTGTGCCTGGGCCTGGGCCTGCTGGTGTGGCTGCTGGTGCTGCAGCGCCTGGAAGTGGGCATTGCCTACCCCATGCTCAGCTTGAATTTCGTGCTGGTCACGCTGGTGGCGCGCTTTGTGTTTCACGAACCCATCGATGGCCGTCACTGGCTGGGTGTGGCGCTGGTGATTGTCGGTGTCGCCTTGCTGGGGCGTCAGGTATGAGCCGCGTACGGGGTTTGGCCCTGGCCCTTGGCAGTGTCGGCCTGGTGAGTGGCGCCCAGTTGGGCATGCGCTGGGCCATGACACGCCTGCCCTTGCCCGCCGAATGGCTGGCAGCCTTCACCAGCAACAGCATCGACCTCAGCGCCTTGGGCGTGGTGATCCTGGCGATCAGCGCCTATGCGCTGTCGATGCTCTGCTGGCTCGGCGCGCTGAAGGACTTGCCCCTTGGCCGCGCCTATTCGTTGCTCAGCATCAGCTACGCGCTGGTTTACCTGCTGGCCGCCAGCCTGCCGGTGTTCAACGAAGGTTTCTCGCTTTCAAAAACCCTGGGGGTGGCCTTGGTCATCCTCGGTGTACTGGTTATCAACTCTCGTCGTGCTAGCACCTCAAGTCCCAGGAATACCCCATGAAAATCAGTGTATTTGGTAGTGGTTACGTTGGTTTGGTACAGGCCACTGTACTCGCCGAAGTCGGTCACGATGTCATTTGCATGGACGTTGACAAGAGCAAGGTCGAGGCCCTGCAGAAAGGCCACGTGACCATCTTTGAACCGGGCCTGGCCGCGATGGTCAAGGACAACCTGGAAAGCGGGCGCCTGCACTTTACCTACGACGAAAAACTTGCCGTCGAGCACGGTGAGGTGCTGTTCATCGCCGTGGGCACGCCGTCCGACGAGGACGGTTCGGCAGACCTGAAATACGTGCTGTCGGTGGGTGACGCCGTGTCCCGCCACCGCGTGGAGCCGGTGATCCTGGTGGAGAAGTCCACCGTGCCCGTCGGTACAGGCGACACCCTGCGCGCCCATATCGAAAAGAACCTGCATATTGCAGGCCGTCACCTGGACTTCGATATCGTCTCCAACCCGGAATTCCTCAAGGAAGGCTCGGCCGTTGCCGATTGCCGCCGTCCGGATCGCATCATCATCGGCTGCGAACGTGAAGAAGTGCGTGAGGTGATGCGCGACCTGTATGCCCCGTTCAACCGCAACCACGACCGCATTATCTTCATGGACCTGCGCAGCGCCGAGCTGACCAAGTACGCCGCCAACTGCATGCTGGCCACCAAGATCAGCTTCATCAACCAGATCGCCGAGCTGGCCGAACACCTGGGCGCCGATATTGAAGCAGTGCGCCTGGGCATTGGTGCCGACTCGCGGATCGGTTACCACTTCATCTACCCGGGCTGCGGCTATGGCGGCTCATGTTTCCCCAAGGACATGCGCGCCTTGATCCACAGCGCCAAGCAAGCCAATTGCTCCAGCGACCTGCTCGAAGCCGTGGAGGCCATCAACCAGCGGCAGAAGAGCAAGCTCTTCGAGCGTATCAACGCGTTCTTCAAGGGTAATCTCAAGGGCAAGACGTTCGCCTTGTGGGGCTTGGCCTTCAAACCCAATACCGATGACATGCGCGACGCCCCCAGCCGAGTGCTGATGGAAGCCCTCTGGGCTGCCGGCGCGAATGTGCGCGCCTTCGACCCGGAAGCCATGCAGGAAACCCAGCGCATCTACGGCGATGACCCGCGGCTGATGCTGATGGGCACCCCGGAGTCCACCCTGGGCGGCGCCGACGCACTGATCGTGTGTACCGAATGGCAGCAATTCAAGGCACCGGACTTCGACCTGATTCACCAGCGCCTGAAAACCCCGGTGATCTTCGATGGCCGCAACCTGTATGACGGTGAGCGCCTGACACGCAAAGGCTTCAAGTATTTCCCCATCGGCCGTGGCGATTCCTGCGAGTTGCCGATTCCCCAGCAAAACTGGGTGGAACAGGTCAGGGATGTCGGCTAGGTGAACAAGGTTTTCCCGTCCCTGCAGAGTGCAACGATCCGCCGCCAGTCTCTGGGGCTTGGGCTGCTGGCGCTGATGCTGTTCATTGCCGGCAACTGGCACCAGGCGATCATCGGCTTCGATTCGCGCTTCGTGGTCTTTGCCCAGGAAATGCTGCGCCATGGGCCAAGCTTTTTCCCCACCACCTACGGTCAGCCCTATGCCGACTACCTGGCGACGTCGACCCTGCTGACCTGGCTGTTGTCGTTGCCCTTCGGCCAGGTCACCAGCCTGACGGCGTGGCTGCCCACCGCGCTCGCATCGGCGCTGATCGTGGTGCTGGTGTATCGCCTGATCGCGCCCTACTCGCCGCGCTGGGGCCTGCTGAGCATTGCGATGTTGCTGCTCAGCAGCACTTTTGTCAGCGAAACCCGCTCGGTCTCCCTGGACCAAATGCTCGCTGCCGTGGCCCTGGCCGTGTTTTACCTGGGGTATGCCCATGATCACTTCGCTGCCGCCAAGCGCCTGCATTGGGTGTTTCTGTTGCTGTTGCTGGGGTTTGCGATCCGTGGGCCGATTGGCCTGGTAATCCCCACTGGCGTGTTGTGCAGCTATTACCTGATCAACCGCCAATGGCGCCAGCTGTTCAGCTTCGGCCTGCTGTCACTGGCGCTGCTGGCGGCGTGTGTCGGCCTGCTGTTGCTGCTGGCCAAGCTCAGTGGCGGCGAAGACTTCATGCATGACGTAATTCGCATGCAGTTCCTTGGACGCATGGACGGCAGCGAAGGCTCCAGCGGCGTGCTGTATTACTTCACCAGCTCCATGGGCAACTACGCCATGGCCTATCCGCTGGCATTGCTGGCGCTGCTGGCCGTGGTGATTGGCGGCCGGCGCGGGCCGGACCCGGCGTTGAAGCTGGTGTGCTATTGCGCGACCGCGGCTTTGCTGGTGATGCTGGGCCTGTCGGTGCCCCAGGCCAAGAAGGCGCGTTATATCCTGCCGATGCTGCCGTTTGCAGCCATCATCGCCGCGTACCCTTTCCAGGTCTCCCAGGGCCGTCTCTTTACCTGGCTGCGTGGGCTGACACTGGGTCTCTGGACGCTGTTGCCAACGCTTTTGGCGATTGGCCTGGTGGTGGCGCGGCGGCGTTATCCAGAGCCGCTGGCCAGCCTCGAGCTGATCTTCGTCGTGCTCGGGCTGCTCCAGGTCCTGGCTTTGCTGGCACTGCTCAAGGCGCGACTACGCCACTATGGTCCCGCCTTGGCCGCCGTGCTGGCGCTCTGGACCACCTACATCATGGTGGTTGAGCCCTTGGAACGCCGGCTGTACGACACCCGCACGTTCAGCCTTGCCGTCAAGGCCAGGGTCCTGCAGCAGCCGGCCCCGCTGGTACTGCACGCCTTGGGCAAAGACGCGAAAGCCATCAAGTTCATGGTTAATTACGATTGTGACAAGGTACCGTTATTTACCCAATTGCCTGTCGATTTGAAACCGATCCTGGCACCGGCCTGGGTCGTCATGAGCCTGGCAGACTTTGAAACGCTGGACGATCCACGTCTGCGTGCGATCACGCCGACGCTCACCGGCGAGTTCGACAAGACCCCTTATGTACTGCTGCATTTGGCAGCCACTTCGGCGCCTTGAGTGCTTTTCCCATGGCATCGTAAGAAAGAGCGCCCACTCTTCAGCCAGTGGGCGTCTTTCATCACAGGCACCAAGAAAACACCTACATTCCTTTGCGTAATGGCTGGTGCACTTTCCCTTCCTGCGCTTGGAACCCGACTGTAGACTCGCTGCCACGTGCACTAAATATCTACTACCCGATTGTCAGGGCTCATTTGCTGACAATCGGGCCAAGGCACTCCATGACAACAAGGACGCTGTAGGCTGCCCACGCGATGGCTTACTTCATTGAGAGGACAATGCCGTGCGAGAGGAACTGTTCACTGTACCTTTACCCAGACTGGATCGTTTAATGGAGTTGCGCGACGCGTTGGTGGCACTCAAGGGGCCGTTGGCAGACGACCCCAAGCTGCGGGAAGACCTGCAGGCGCGCCTGTTCAATGAAGAGGTAAGCATCCGTGTGCTGGGTAAGATCTGCACGGCCACGCCAACACCAGCCGGGCCGATTACCTATGGCGATGCCTTTTGACTGCATCATTTTTGCATTTAAACCTCATTAATATGCAGTGGTGCCGAAGCCTCATCAGCGGCACACTGCGCAGGTTCCTCCCCCAAGTGTTGGAACTTTCAAAGGGCTGTTCCGGGAAACCAGGCAGGCCTTTTTTTTCGCCCGCTGTTTATGGACCGTCTTTCAATGCTCGCTCGCTGGTTACCCGCTGCAATCAATACCCGCCCCTCCGAATGGAGCCGTGCCGCAATCGGCATGGCGCTGGGCACAATGTTCAGTGTCTGGGCCTGTGCCCAAGTGTTCGGCATGGAGGTCGCCCTGCACCTGCTCGGCCCGCTTGGGGCCTCGGCGGTGCTGCTGTTTGCCGTCTCATCCGGGGCCCTGGCCCAGCCGTGGTCGATCATGGGCAGTTATCTCTGCGCCGGCATCGTGGCGTTGCTGGTAGCACGGGTGCTGGGGCGTACCTTGGGCAGTGCTTGCCTGGCGGCCGGCATGACGGTGATCCTGATCTGCTGGCTGCGTTGCCTGCATCCACCGGCCGGTGGCCTGGCCATGACCCTGGTATTGGCCGACCCGGCCTCTATCGCACTGGGCTGGCACGAGCTGGCGCCGGTGATGCTCGGCGCCGGCGCCCTGCTGGCCTGTGCCCTGGCCTACAACAACGCCACGCGCACGCGTTACCCCAAAGGCCCTGTCGAGCCTGCGCCGATCTTTATTACCAACGCGCCCGTGACCGATCCCGCCATTACCGCCGCCGATCTCAAGCTGGCGCTGACCGAGATGGAGCAGTTCTTCGATGTCGAGCCCACGGAGCTGGAACAGTTGATACATGCCGCCGAAGTCCATGCGCGGCGACGCAGTATCGGCGAGGTGCTGGCAAGTCGTGTGGGCTGAGGCCTTATCCGCACCACGCGACAGATGGTGCAATGCGCCGCTTGCGACCAGGCGGCTGACGACTAGAGTCAACATAGCACTTGAAGTTGTCTGCAGTTCAAAAGATGTCTGGGCCTTGCTGTACCAGTAGCGAAGACAAGGAACGTCTGGCTTTGGATCAATAGCAGCAGCTGCCCCTATCACCTGGGTATCTGATGCCCTCCTCGTAGTTTTCCTGCCAGTGCTCCTGCTCGGGTGTTTCGAAATGCTCATTCGAAACAGGAGAGCTTTGCCTTGAACGACCTATTCGAACAATTACTCGGTTCGCCTCTGTTCGAGCCGCGCCAACGCCATCACATGCCCCTGAAAAGCTACATGCATCTGACCATCAAGCGTATGCATGCGATCTTTGGCACCGGCCTGATCAATAACGAACTGTGGATGGGCCAACCACGGCAATCGGAGTTTTCTTCGCTGTGCGAGTTGATGGGGTATGTGGGCGCCTTTGATTACGCACTCCACTCCTCGATAGTCGATCACATGATTGCCGTCGACACATTGTTCAACCATGGCTCTGCCGCACAAGTGAATCGCTATCGAGACGAAGTGATCCACCTGCGCAAGGTCTACGCCTTCGGCTGCACGGAAGTCGCAGGGGGAACCGACGTGCGCAATGTGCGTACGACGGTGACGTACGATCGGCAAAACCATAGCCTGGTGCTCGACTCCCCTTCCCCTGAGGCCTGCAAGTGCTGGATAGGCAATGCCTTGCGCGCAGCCCAGGTGCTGATGGTACTTGCCCGCCTGATGGTCGACGGTGAGGATCAAGGCCATCATTGGTTTCGCGTGGTTATTCGCAAGCGCGAAAACGGTCGGCTGCTCAATGGCGTGAAAATAATGGCGTGTGATCCCAAGGGTGGAATCCACGCCAACCAAGTGGCGGCAATACGTTTCTGCCAGATGAAGTTGCCCGTTGACGCGCTGCTGCAACGCCATGCGCACTTCACCGACGAGGGCACGTTCGTCAGCGACCTGCCGTTACCCCTGCGTTTTATCGAGGCGCTGAAGACGTTTCTGCAAGAGCGATTGATCTTCATGGCAGGCATTCGCCACAGTGCCGGCCTTACCGCTCACCTGAGCTACCGTTTCGCCCATCACCGCCTCATCCAGGCGCCCACGGGCCAAGAGGCATTGCTGAGCCAGCCGATGTTTCGTCAACGCCTTTACGCCATACAGCTCAAGGCGCTCGCGCTCAAATACCTGGAGCAGGCAGTGCGCAAGCGCTTCGAAGCCGACTGGGCACAGGAGGCAAAGCGCAAGGAACTCCACGTGCTGGCCGCCTTGTGCAAGGCAGTGGGTGCATGGCAAGGGCTCAATGTGATCGCCTTGTCTAGAGAACTGTGTGGATCCCAGGGATTTCATCATTACAACCAGATCGTCACTCAGCGCATGGATTGCGAGGTTGCAAATACCTTTGCCGGTGACAGCTCGATCATGGCCTATCAGGTGATCAAGGACGCCCTGGCACGACAACGGTTCGTCGACAGCCCGCCCTCCAACATCGGCCAACGCGTAGAAGCGCAGATCCTCGAGCAATGCCGCAAAGCCCCCGGGTTTACCCATGCACAGGCATTGGGGCTGGCCTATGCCAAGGCACTGGACCTGGTGATTCAGGAGGCTGAAACCCTGGGGCTGCTGTCTTGCGCGACCATCGAAGACTTGATCGGTGAGTTCGCTGATCAATTGTATCCATGGGGTGTGCGCAAGCCCCAACGTGACATGGAGGTCAGCCCACCGCAGATCGAAGCGTTGGCCAAGCAGCTCAAACCGCCCCAGGTGCTGGTCAGCGCAATGATCGATTCAACTGATTATATCCAGCAGTTCACGCGCGCACTCTATGAGGAGCAATGACATGGACCTTCAGTCACTACCCGATTTTGCCGACCCTGAAACCATAGGTGAACCCTACGCAGCATTTGCCTACTTGCGTCATCACCACCCACTGTTTTGGTCGCAACACTACAAGGCCTGGTTGCTAACCCGGTTTGACGACGTATCCGCCGCACAGGCCGATGCCCGCCGTTACTCCTCCAATCGCATGCGCGAGCTGGTAAATGCCCAGGTGCCCGCACACCAGCGAGCGGCACTGGAACCTTTCATCGAGAAGGCTTCGCGCTGGATGTACGCCCAGGACGGCAAGGCCCATGAAGCCGGGCGCAAGGTGCTGGGCAAGACCTTTACCCCGCGTGCTATTGACGCACTGGCAGATGACATCGAGCAGATCGTCGATGACTTGCTGACGCGATTAAGCCCCCAGCCAGAGCTGATGACAGAACTGTTCAACAAGATTCCCGCATTGATCCTGGCGCGCATGTTCGGCATACCTGCGCAGGAAGCATTGAAGGTCAGACGTTGGACGGATGCGATCATCGTGTTCATGGTGGGCAGCACCGATCCGGCATTCGGGCCGCGAGAGGCCTTGCAGGCGATGGAAGAGATGTACGAGTATTTTTCGCGTCTTGTCGATGAACGTCGTCAATCACCTGGCGATGATCTGGTCAGCCAAGTGATTGCCGCTGGCGAACAGGCGATGATGACCAAAGACGACTTCCTGGCTCAGTTGGCCTTTATATTGGTAGCGGCCACGACGACCAGCGCCGATCAATTGGGCATTATCCTGTTCTATTTGCTCACCCACCCGCAGGCCTTGGCCGAACTCAAGGCCAACCCGGGGTTGATCCCCAATGCCATCGAGGAAGCGTTGCGCATTTGCCCCGCCGGGCAGCTGAGTCATCGCGTCGTCACCGAAGACGTCACGCTGCATGGCCAGACCCTGCACAAGGGTGACCTGGTATACCTGGTCCGCGCCGCGGCCAATCGTGACCCCCGGCACTTCAACGATCCTGATCGCTTCGACATCCATCGCCAGCAGCACGACCACCTTGCGTTCGGTCGTGGCCCGCATTTTTGCATGGGCACATTGCTCTTCAAGCTCGAAGCAAAGATCGCATTTACCCGTCTGCTGCAACGCTTTCCCGATGTGCGCCTGATTGACGAGCAACAGCCAGCATGGCGTACCAACAGTCTGCAATTTCGTGGTTTGAGTCATATTCACGTCGCGCTGCAACCGGCTGGCGCGGCCATCACGCGTTGCTTTTCCGCAGCCCCGTGGGAAAAGAACGGCGGCTACTGTCGAGCGCTACGCGCAGGAAACCTGATTGTCACCAGTGGCACGGTAGCGTTCGATGAGCAAGGCAATCCCTACGCTCCCGGTGATGTATATCGCCAGACCAGACGCTGCCTGGAAATCATCGAAACCGCGCTCAAGCAGTTGGGCGTCGACAGGACCCTTGTGGTCGCCACACGCATGTACACCACCGATGTGGCCTGGTGGCCACAAATCGCCAAGGCTCATCAGGAGTTTTTCAGCCATTGTCCACCGACCACCATGCTGCTGGGCGTCAATCAATTGATCGCGCCTGCCTATCTCATAGAAATAGAGGCCCAGGCATGGACCGGCCAGTGATGACCGCCGAGAAAGTCCGCGCCGCAGTGCGTGATGCTGTGGTGATGAGCGTGCAGGACTGCTCGGTCGAGACGGCGCCGCGCTCGGTGCGTATACGCCTGTACCGGCAGTCGACAACCGCGCCTGCCCCAGTATTGCTGTATTTTCATGGCGGGGGCTGGGTAGCTGGTGACCTGGATACCCATGACAGCTTCTGTCGGATCATGTGCGAATGGGCAAGGTGCGTGGTCGTTGCAGTAGATTATGCCAGGCCACCGGAATCTCGCTTTCCCGCCGCCGTGGAAGATTGCTACGCCGTCACCGAATGGGTGGCCGCCCAAGGCACGACTCTGGGGCTGGACAGCCACCGGATCGCAGTCGCCGGTGGAGGTTCCGGGGGTGGCCTGGCAGCGGTTATCTCCCAGATCGCCCATGAACGCCACGGTCCCACCATTGGTTTCCAAATGCTGCTCTATCCGCTTCTCGATTGTCTGGCACGCACTCGTTCCCGGGCCGAGTTCGCGGGTAGATCCGGCCTGACCGCTGAAATGCTCAGCTGGTATCTGGGCCAATATGTGGGCGAAGGGCAATCTTTGGACCATTCCTGGTTGTCGCCAGCGCACCGGGCTTCGTTACAGGGCTTGCCCAAAGCGCTGATTCTCACCGCCGGCTGCGATTTACTGCGTGATGAAGGTCGGGCTTATGCACACCGTTTGAAAAAAGCCGGCGTGCAGGTAAGACACACAGAGTACCCAGGCATGGACCACGGTTTTATCAACTACCCTGGTGAACACCTCGCTGCGCGCAAGGCCATCCTCCAGTGTGCGCACGCCCTGGCGGAGCATTTTGGCGGCGGGATGCCCCCAGGCCACACCCCTGCATAAATGCAAAAACGACCTGCATGATTCCGGGTTGTACGGGGCAAATTTGCACTGGTACGATCACGGGATGGTTCGTCCGCGAACATTTAGACAAAGAACAATAAAAGCAGGGAGTTACACATGACTGCTCAGGTTTTATCCGAAGCAAACCGCAGCGAAGGTCTTCAGGAAGATGTCTTGGCTGAAGTGCGCAACCATATTGGCCACCTCATCCTCAATCGCCCCGCCGGATTAAATGCCATCACCCTGCACATGGTGCGCCTGTTGACCACGCAGTTGCGGGCCTGGGCCGATGATCCGCAGATCCATGCCGTTGTATTGCGCGGCGCCGGAGAGAAAGCCTTTTGTGCCGGCGGCGACATCCGTTCCCTTTATGACAGCTTCAAGAACGGCAACACCCTGCACGAGGATTTCTTCGTCGAGGAATATGCGCTCGACCTGATCATTCACCAATACCCTAAACCCGTGCTGGCGCTGATGGACGGATTCGTCCTCGGCGGCGGCATGGGGCTGGTACAAGGCGCAGACCTGCGAGTGGTTACCGAGCGCAGCCGCCTGGCCATGCCGGAGGTGGCCATCGGTTACTTCCCGGACGTGGGCGGCAGCTATTTCCTGTCGCGTATTCCCGGTGAACTGGGGACTTACCTGGGCGTCACCGGGGTGCAGATCCGCGCGGCGGACGCCCTGTATTGCGGATTGGCCGACTGGTATATCGACAGCGCAACGCTCCCCGAACTGGACCAGCAGCTTGATCGTCTGCAATGGCACGACTCGCCCCTCAAGGACCTGCAAGGCGCGCTCGCCAAACTGGCCGCGCAGCAATTGCCCGATGCGCCACTGGCGACCTTGCGGCCGGTCATCGACCATTTCTTCGCCTTGCCGGATGTGCCGAGCATTATCGAGCAGTTGCAGGCGGTTACTATCGCCGATACCCATGAATGGGCATTGACCACCGCCCACCTGATGCAGACCCGCTCGCCACTGGCCATGGCCGTAACCCTGCAAATGCTCCGCCGTGGCCGCCACCTGACGCTGGAACAGTGTTTTGACCTGGAGCTGCACCTGGACCGCCAGTGGTTCGAGCGCGGCGACCTGATCGAAGGGGTTCGTGCGCTGATCATCGACAAGGACAAGACCCCGCGCTGGAATCCGCCGAGCGTTAATGAGCTGGACGCCGCTCATGTCAAAAGCTTCTTCCGCGACTTCGTGCAGATTGAGAAATAAGCCATGCAAGATCTTGAATACACAGAAGAACAAGTCATGATCCGCGACATGGCGCGGGACTTTGCGCGTGGCGAAATCGCACCCCATGCCCAGGCCTGGGAAAAAGCCGGCTGGATCGACGACGCCCTGGTCGCCAAGATGGGCGAGCTGGGCCTGCTCGGCATGGTGGTCCCGGAAGAATGGGGTGGCACCTATGTGGACTACGTGGCCTACGCCCTCGCGGTCGAGGAAATTTCCGCGGGTGACGGCGCCACCGGCGCCCTGATGAGCATCCACAATTCAGTGGGTTGCGGGCCGATCCTCAACTACGGCACACAAGCGCAGAAACAAACTTGGCTGGCCGAACTCGCCAGTGGCCAGGCCATCGGCTGCTTCTGCCTGACCGAACCCCAGGCTGGCTCCGAAGCCCACAACCTGCGTACCCGCGCAGAGTTGAAAGACGGTCAGTGGGTAATCAACGGCGCCAAGCAATTTGTCAGCAACGGCAAGCGCGCCAAGCTGGCCATCGTGTTTGCGGTGACCGACCCGGAGTTGGGCAAGAAAGGTATTTCAGCGTTCCTGGTGCCCACTGACACCCCAGGCTTTGCGGTCGATCGTACCGAGCACAAGATGGGCATTCGCGCATCGGACACCTGCGCCGTCACCCTCAACCAATGCAGCGTGCCCGAGGCCAACCTGCTGGGTGAGCGCGGTAAGGGCCTGGCTATCGCTCTCTCCAACCTGGAAGGCGGGCGCATCGGCATTGCCGCCCAGGCCCTGGGCATCGCCCGCGCCGCCTTTGAAGCGGCGCTGGCCTATGCCCGTGATCGGGTGCAGTTCGACAAGGCAATCATCGAACACCAGAGCGTGGCCAACCTGCTGGCCGACATGCAAACCCAGCTGAATGCTGCGCGCCTGCTGATCCTCCACGCTGCGCGCCTGCGCACTGCCGGCAAGCCGTGCTTATCGGAAGCCTCACAGGCCAAACTGTTTGCTTCGGAAATGGCCGAGCGCGTGTGCTCCAAGGCGATGCAGATCCATGGCGGATATGGGTACTTGGAAGATTACCCGGTGGAGCGCTACTACCGGGATGCGCGGATCACACAGATCTATGAAGGGACCAGCGAAATCCAGCGGATGGTGATTGCCAGGGAGCTGAAAAACTACCAGCTCTGACTGAGACAGAGCATAAAACTGTGGGAGGGGGCTTGCCCCGATGAGCATGGGTATCTACACAACTCTGACGTAGCGACCGTCAGTAACCACGATGCGAAGCGAGCCGCTCTTGATCTGCTTCTGATCTTGATCTTAGGCGCCCCGTTAAACCACGCTGGCCGGAATTCGACAGGGATTTGGGGGGTAAACCGGCAGGGATGCCGGTTTAGCCGCCCCGCGCCATGAATGGCGCGTGGCGGCGGCCCCCCAAATCCATGGCGGATTACGGGCACACCGAGCCTAAGCGAGGTGCCGAGTGGTGGGGCAAGAGCGTTTGGTTACTTTGCGCTTTTCAAAGTGACCCGCTGTAAAAGCGGAACCAATAGTGGCCGTTGCCCAAATAACGGATATGTACTCGGTCTGATCCAACATTCTGGTCGGCTGTCAGGCCGCCATCGGGGGCAAGCCCCCTCCCACATTTGCATCTCCAGTGCGGTAGAGACGGTGTTACTTGTCCTTGAACTGCGGCGCACGTTTGGCCACGAACGCTGCCATGCCTTCTTTCTGATCCTGGGTCGCGAATGCCGCATGGAACACCCGGCGCTCAAACCGCACGCCTTCGGACAGGCTGACTTCAAAGGCGCGGTTCACGCTTTCCTTGACCATCATGCTGATCGGCACGGATTTGCCAGCGATCAGGGTAGCGACCTTCAGCGCCTCTTCAAGCAACTCATCGGCCGGCACGATACGCGCCACAATGCCGCAGCGCTCGGCTTCCACTGCGTCGATAAAGCGACCGGTCAGGCACATTTCCATGGCCTTGGCCTTGCCCACTGCGCGGGTCAGGCGCTGGGTGCCGCCCATGCCTGGCAACACGCCAAGGTTGATTTCCGGCTGGCCGAACTTGGCACTGTCTCCGGCCAGGATAAAGTCGCACATCAGCGCCAGTTCACAGCCGCCGCCCAAGGCAAAACCGTTTACCGCCGCGATGATCGGCTTACGGCGGTTAGCCACGCGGTCGCTGTCGCTGAACAGGTCGTCCAGGTAGATCTGCGGGTAGGTCAACTCGGCCATTTCCTTGATGTCGGCACCGGCAGCGAAGGCTTTCTTCGAGCCGGTCAGCACGATGCAGCCGATCTCGGGGTTGGCTTCCAGGCCGTCCAGCGCCTGGTTCAGCTCGCTGACCAGTTGTGCATTCAAGGCGTTCAACGCCTGGGGGCGGTTGAGGGTGATCAGCCCGACACGGCCCTGGACGTCAAGCAAGATGGTTTCGTAACTCATGTATCGGCTCCTTAAAGATTGCGTGAGATGACCATGCGCTGGATATCGCTGGTGCCTTCGTAAATCTGGCAGACCCGCACATCGCGGTAGATCCGCTCCAAGGGGAAGTCGCTCAGATAACCGTAACCGCCCAGGGTTTGCAAGGCGGCCGAGCAGACTTTCTCGGCCATTTCCGAGGCGAACAGCTTGGCCATGGACGCTTCGACCAAGGCCGGCTTGCCGCTGTCGCGCAGGGCGGCGGCGTAATGCACCATTTGCCGGGCGACGGCAATCTGTGTGGCCATGTCCGCCAGGCGAAAGGCCACCGCCTGGTGTTCGATCAGCGGCTTGCCAAAGCTTTCGCGCTCACGGGCGTAATCGCGGGCCGCTTCGAAGGCCGCACGGGCCATGCCCACCGATTGCGACGCGATGCCGACGCGACCGCCTTCAAGGTTGGCCAGGGCGATCCTGTAGCCCTCGCCCTCCTCGCCCAGGCGGTTGGCCACCGGCACCTTCACGTCTTCAAACAGGATCTGGCAGGTGTCGGAGGCATGTTGCCCGAGCTTGTCTTCAACCCGTGCCACGGTATAGCCCGGTGAATCGGTGGGCACGATAAACGCACTGATGCCACGCTTGCCCGCTGCCGGGTCGGTGACCGCAAACACAATCACAACCCCGGCGTTTTGCCCGGAGGTGATGAACTGTTTGCAGCCGTTGAGTACGTAGTGATCGCCTTCAAGACGCGCACGGGTTTTCAGGCTGCTGGCATCGGAACCAGCCTGGGGCTCGGTCAACGCGAAGGCGCCGAGCATGGCACCGCTGGCCAGGGGCGTGAGGAACCGGGCTTTTTGCTGGTCATTGCCGAACTTGAGGATCGGCACGCAGCCCACCGAGTTATGCACGCTCATGATGGTCGAGCAGGCACCATCTCCCGCGGCGATTTCTTCCAGGGCCATGGCATAGGCCAGGTAGCCGGTGTCGCAACCACCCCACTGTTCCGGCACCAGCATGCCGAAAAAGCCCAGTTCGGCCATTTCAGCGATGGCTTCCTTGGGGAAGCGATGCTCGCGATCCCATTCGGCGGCGAAGGGTTTCAAACGTTCCTGGGCGAATTGCCGGGCGGCGTCGCTGATTTGCAGTTGTTCGTCATTGGGCAGCATAAGCAGTCCTTAGTACAGGCATTCGACGGCCATGGCCGTGGCTTCACCGCCGCCGATGCAGATGGCGGCGACGCCACGCTTGAGGCCCTTCTGGCGCAGAGCTGACAATAGGGTTACCAGGATGCGTGCGCCGGAGGCGCCAATCGGATGGCCCAGGGCGCAGGCCCCGCCATGGACATTGACCTTGTCGTGGGGAATCTCCAGCTTGCTCATGGTCACCAGGCTCACAACGGCAAAGGCTTCGTTGATTTCGAACAAATCGACTTCATCGAGGTTCCAGCCGGTCTTGCTCATCAGTTTGCGGATCGCCCCCACTGGCGCCACCGGAAACAGCCCAGGCTCATCGGCAAAGGCCGCATGCCCGTGGATCACCGCCAGCGGCTTGAGCCCGCGCTTGTGGGCCTCGGATTCGCGCATCAGCAACAGCGCAGCAGCACCATCGGAGATTGAGCTGGAGTTGGCCGCCGTCACGGTGCCACCTTCACGGAACGCCGGTTTCAGGCTGGCAATCTTGTCCAGTTTGGCTTTCGGCGGTTGTTCATCGTGAAGGATGGTTTTCTGCTCCTTGCCCACGGTGACCTGCACTGGGACGATTTCGCTGGCGAAGCTGCCATGGGTGATGGCTTCCTGCGCACGAGTCAGGGAAGCAATGGCGAAGGCGTCCTGGGCTTCACGGGTAAAACCGTTGTGCTCGGCGCAGTCCTCGGCAAAGGTGCCCATTAGGCGGCCCTTGTCGTAGGCGTCCTCCAGGCCGTCGAGGAACATGTGGTCGAGCACCTTGCCGTGCCCCATGCGATAGCCGCTGCGCGCGCGGTCCAGCAGGTACGGTGCATTGGACATGCTCTCCATGCCACCGGCAATCACCACGTCGACGCTGCCGGCACGCAGTGAGTCGTGGGCAAGAATCGCCGCCTCCATGCCGGAACCGCACATTTTATTGAGGGTGGTGCAGCGGGTGCCCTTGTCCAACCCGGCGCCCAGGGCGGCCTGGCGGGCTGGTGCCTGCCCGAGCCCGGCCGGCAACACGCAGCCAAACAGCACTTCGTCGACGGCATCGGTGGCGATACCGGCACGTTCGACAGCGGCACGAATCGCGGCCGCGCCCAGCTGTGGTGCGGTCAAACTTTTGAGATCGCCCTGGAAACCACCCATGGGGGTGCGCACGGCGCTGACAATAACGATTGGGTCATTCATACAGGTGGCTCCTTACTTGGCGGCCATACGCAAGGCGCCGTCGAGACGGATCACCTCGCCATTGAGCATGCTGTTTTCAAGGATATGTCGCACCAGCGCGGCATATTCGGCGGGTTTGCCCAGGCGCGGCGGAAATGGCACGCCGGCAGCCAGGGAGTCGCGTACTTCCGGGGTCATGCCCGCCATCATCGGGGTTTCGAAGATGCCTGGGGCGATGGTCATCACACGGATGCCAAACCGCGCCAATTCCCGGGCGGCGGGCAAGGTCAGGCTGGCAATCGCGCCTTTGGAGGCAGCATACGCCGCCTGGCCGATCTGACCATCGAACGCCGCCACCGAGGCGGTATTGATGATCACACCGCGCTCACCATCGGCATTCGCCTCGGTTTCAGCAATGGCCGCAGCGGCCAGGCGCAACAGGTTGAAGCTGCCGATCAGGTTGACGTTAATCACTTGGGCAAAGCTGGCCAGGCCATGGGGGCCATTCTTGCCGAGGATCTTCTCGCCGCGCACTACACCGGCGCAGTTGATCAACCCGTGCAAACCGCCAAACGCCTCGACAGCCGCGTTAACGGCCGCTTCGGCAGCGGCTTCCTGGCTGATATCGGCTACGGCACTACGGGCGTTGTCGCCCAGCTGGGTAGCCTTGGTCGCCACAGCGTCGGCATTCAGGTCGACCAACATCACCTTCGCGCCGGCCGCAATGAGCATTTCAGCTGTGGCCGCACCGAGGCCCGAAGCACCGCCGCTGACCAGGAATACCTTGTTTTCAATCTGCATCATTGTTTCCTTTGAAAGGGATCAAGCCACGGCCGCCTGGGCCTTGGCAATTTCCTGATTACGCAAAATAAAACGTTGCAACTTGCCGCTCGGGGTCTTGGGCAAGTCGCTGACAAATTCGATTTCTCGTGGGTAAGCATGGGCAGCCAGGCGCTGGCGCACATGCAGGCGCAGCTCTTCGGCCAACTCCGGGGTGGCGCGGTATTGCTCGCTGATCACCACGAAGGCCTTGACCAGCTCGGTACGTTCCGGGCAAGGCTTGCCGACTACGGCGGCTTCAACCACGGCTGGGTGTTCGACCAGGGCGCTTTCCACATCGAACGGACCGACGCGGTAACCGGACGTGGTGATCACATCATCGCTGCGCCCGACAAAACTAATGCTGCCGTCCGGGTTCAGCTCCACGGTGTCACCACTGAGGTAGTACTTGCCCACAAAGGCCTTGGTCTTGACGCCCTCATAGCCGGCGAACCAGCACATCGGCGATTGTTCGCGGTCGATGGCGAGAATCCCGGGCTGGCCGGCGGGCAGTTCCTGATGCTTTTCATCCAGCACCACGATGCGGTGTCCGGGCGAGGCGAAGCCCGCCGAACCCACATGCACCGGGTGCGCCAGGCCATGGTGATTGCACAGCACCATGCCCAGCTCAGTCTGGCCATAGTGGTCGTGGATAGTCACGCCCAAGCTATCGGCGAACCAGCGGATCACCTCCGGGTTCAATGGCTCGCCGGCACTGCTGACGATGCGCAGCTTGCCCTTGATCGAACGGGCGAACTGCTCGCCTCCGGCAATCAGCAGGCGGTACGCCGTGGGCGAACCGGCGAGGTTGGTGATCCCATATTTATTGATGACCCGGCAGGTGCTTTCCAGGGTGAACGGACCATCGTAGAAAGTGATCGGATGCCCCATGGCCAGCGGCCCGGTCACGCCGAAATAGATGCCGTAGGCCCAGCCCGGGTCGGCGACGTTCCAGAACGCATCTTCGGGGCGCAAGTCCACGGCGTCGCGCATGTAGCCCTGGAACGCAACAATCGCCTTGAGTGGCACCGACAGCGCCTTGGAGGGGCCGGTGGTGCCCGAGGTGAACATCAGCAGGAACGGATCGTCGGCGCCCAGCATCACCGGCTCGCAGACGTTGGCGTGGTTGGGCAGTTCGGCCCAGAAGCTGTAGTCACCGCGCACGATGCCCTCGCCCCTGGCCCCGGCCACCGTGACGATGGTCGGGCAGCCGGCGACTTCGGTCAGCTTGGGACGGTTGACCGCGTCGGTGACCACCAGCGCTGCCCCGGAGCTGTTCAGGCGATGCTCGATGGCCTTGGGGCCGAAGGCGGTAAACAGCGGCTGATACACCGCGCCGATGCGCCAGGTGGCGAGCACCACCACCAGCAACTCGGCCGTGCGCGGTAACAGGCCGGCGACCTTGTCACCGCGCTTGACGCCCTGGGACAGGAGGAAGTTGGCGAAACGTGCGGCCTGTTCCTGCAGCTCGGTGAAGGTCGACGTGGCGCTGCGCCCATCTTTGCCTTCCCAGAACAAAGCGATACGCCCGGGGAGCGCGTGGCGGTCACAGCATTCTACACAGGCATTCAACGCCTGCAGGTTGCCGGCCAGTGCGGCGTCGACGGTGTGCTGGTAATCAAACCCGGTGGTGGCAGCCAAATACTCACGCATCGTTTCCAATCCTTCTGTATTTTTATTTTCAGGACTTTTTGACTCGGTAAATCAGCTGGAATAGTCGCTTCAGAGCGTTGCAGCGGCAATGGTCAAAGCCTTCAACCTGGCTGACTGGTTTGGCCAATCCGGTGTGGGGGGCACCTGTTGAGTCCGGGGTGGCCTGGGGGCCGACAGCCCTGCGGTAGATGCCTCCCAGGCATTTCACGGCTACAATGCGCGCCTCGACCGTGACAAGCCTGACTAAAAAAACTATGTCCTTGCCCAAGCATCACCTGGAATTGCTCAGCCCTGCCCGCGATGTCGCCATTGCGCGCGAGGCTATCCTGCATGGCGCCGACGCCATCTACATCGGCGGGCCGAGCTTCGGCGCGCGCCATAATGCCTGTAACGAGGTGAGTGATATCGCTCAGCTGGTGGAATTCGCCCGGCGTTACCACGCCCGCGTGTTCACCACCATCAACACCATCTTGCATGACAACGAGCTGGAACCTGCGCGCAAGCTGATTCATCAGCTCTACGATGCCGGTGTCGACGCGCTGATCGTGCAAGACCTGGGCGTGATGGAGCTGGATATCCCACCTATCGAGCTGCACGCCAGCACCCAGACCGACATCCGCACCCTGGGCCGCGCCAAGTTTCTCGACCAGGCCGGTTTCTCGCAATTGGTATTGGCTCGCGAGCTGAACCTGCAAGAGATCCGCGCCATCGCCGACGAAACCGATGCCGCCATCGAGTTCTTTATCCATGGTGCCCTGTGCGTGGCGTTCTCCGGGCAGTGCAATATCTCCCACGCGCAAAATGGCCGCAGTGCCAACCGCGGTGACTGCTCCCAGGCGTGCCGCCTGCCGTACACCTTGAAAGATGACCAGGGCCGCGTGGTCGCGTTTGAAAAACACCTGCTGTCGATGAAGGACAACAACCAGAGCGCCAACCTGCGTGCCTTGGTCGAAGCCGGCGTGCGCTCGTTCAAGATCGAAGGTCGCTACAAGGACATGGGCTATGTGAAGAACATCACCGCCTACTACCGCCAGCGCCTCGACGAAATCCTCGAAGACCGCCCGGACCTGGCCCGCGCTTCCAGCGGCCGTACCGCGCATTTCTTTGTGCCCGACCCGGAAAAAACCTTCCACCGCGGCAGCACCGATTACTTCGTCACCGACCGCAAGATCGACATCGGCGCGTTCGACACCCCGACCTTCACCGGCCTGCCGGTGGGTGTGGTGGAAAAAGCCGGCAAGCGTGACTTGCAGGTGGTCACCCAGGAGCCGCTGTCCAACGGCGATGGCCTGAATGTGCTGGTCAAGCGTGAAGTGGTGGGTTTCCGCGCCAATATCGCCGAGGCTAAAGGCGAGTTCGAAGAAGACGGTGAAAAGCGCTATCGCTATCGCGTCGAACCGAATGAAATGCCCGCCGGCCTGCATCAATTGCGCCCCAACCACCCGCTGAACCGCAACCTGGACCATAACTGGCAACAGGCGCTGTTGAAGACCTCGGCCGAGCGCCGTATCGGCCTGTCATGGGTGGCACGCCTGCGTGAAGACCAGCTGCAAGTCACCGCCACCAGCGAAGAAGGTATCAGCGCCAGCGTCACCCTGCCCGGCCCGTTTGGCGTGGCCAACAAGCCGGAACAGGCGCTCGACACGTTGCGCGACCTGCTTGGCCAGCTTGGCACCACCGAATACCACGCCACCCGCATCGAGCTGGATGCGCCGCAGGCGTTCTTCATCCCCAACTCGCAGCTCAAGGCATTGCGCCGTGAAGTGATCGAGGCGCTGACCGCTGCCCGCATCGAGGCGCACCCACGGGGCGGGCGCAAGGCTGAAACCTCGCCGCCGCCGGTCTACCCCGAGGCGCACCTGTCGTTCCTGGCCAACGTCTACAACCAGAAAGCCCGGGACTTCTACCACCGTCACGGCGTAAAGCTGATCGACGCGGCCTTCGAAGCCCACGAAGAAACCGGCGAAGTACCGGTGATGATCACCAAGCATTGCCTGCGTTTCTCGTTCAACCTGTGCCCAAAACAGGCCAAGGGCGTGACTGGGGTGAAAACCAAGGTAGCGCCGATGCAGTTGATTCACGGCGACGAAGTGCTGACCTTGAAGTTCGACTGCAAGCCCTGCGAAATGCATGTGGTGGGCAAGATCAAGGGACATATCCTTGGCTTGCCGCAACCGGGCAGCGCCGTAGAGCATTTCAACCCGGAAAATCTCATCTATCAGGGCACGCACTGACCCTAGGGGAGCGGGGCCACCACCAGCCCCGCTGCAACCCTGCCGCCGCCAGCAGAATCGCCGCCACCCCCAGCCATTGCAGCCAACCCAGGCGATGCCCGAAGGCAATCCAATCGACGAAAATCGCCGCAATCGGGTAAATGAACGACAGTGCGCCGGTGATCGCGGTCGGCAGCTTCTGGATCGCGCCATACAGCAGCACATACATCAACCCTGTATGTACCACGCCTAACGTCACCAGTGCGGCCCAGGCATTGGTGGATGTCGGCAAGCCATTCCAGGGCACCAGCGGCGCCAGTAGTACCGCGCCAGTGACCACCTGGATCAGCGCCATCAGATGCGGCGGCACCGCCTTGAGGCGTTTGATGATCAACGCGGCTATCGCATACAAGAAGGCCGCGCCGAGGGCCAATGCAATACCCACCAGGTAATTGCCGCCGCTCGTTTGCTCGCCGTGGGCGGTGACAATCGCCAACATGCCCAGGAAGGCTACGCTCAACCACGCCAGTTTCTGCACGGTGATTTTTTCACCGAGAAACAACGCTGCCAGCATCACCAACATGAACGGCTGCACGTTGTACACCGCCGTACTGATGGCAATCGATGCGCGCGAATAAGATTCGAACAGCAGCAGCCAGTTACCGACGATAGCCACGCCGCTGAGCACTGCCAGCCCCAGCGTCGCCCAGTTGAGCAGGTCCAGGCGCAGATAACCCAGCCACGCACAGACCAGCAACAGTGTCAGCGCGCCGATCACGCAGCGCCAGAACACCACTTCGATCACCGACACGCCAGACACCAGCACAAACCAGCCAATGCTGCCCGAGATCAGCATGGCGGCGACCATTTCCCACGACCCGCGACGGATGGATGAATCCATGATTGAAACTCCTCAAGTGAGGCTCAATTATGGCAATCTGCTCGACACGGCTACAGCGACAAAAAAAGGCAGAACCCAGAAATCACCTTTCCTTATTAGGCGGATAGCATGATCGACACCATCGACCAGCAATTGATCGCGGCCTTGATGGACGACTCGCGCCTGTCCCTCAAGGCGCTGGCGGGCATCACCGGGCTGTCTTCGCCGAGCGTCAGCGAACGCCTGCGACGCTTGGAAGAACGCGGTGTGCTGACTCACTACACCGTCGTTATCGACCCCAGGCATTTCGGCTACCTGCTGCAAGCCATCGTGCGCATCCGCCCCCTGCCCGGCAAATTGCAGGAGGTGGAACGCCAGATCCAGGCGATCCCCGAGTTCACCGAATGCGACAAGGTCACCGGCGAGGATTGCTTTATCGCACGCCTGCATGTGCGCACGATGGAGCATCTGGACGTCCTGCTCGACCGGCTCAACGCCTATGCCGAAACCAACACCGCGATCGTCAAGAAAACGCCGGTGAAACGGCGTTTACCGCCGCTGGCGGACTAGCCAGGCGTCGCGAGCCGGGTTATCACAGGGGGGTGAAATAGCCGACGGATATCGCCAAACAGTATAAAAAACTGTCAACCCTTACAGGTTCCAGTTTGCTTGCCGGGTAATAGCCTGGTGGGGTACTGGAGGACGTCTCATGTTGGTCACAAACCTGAAAGCAATCAGCGATGCAAGCTTCAAAAGCGAGGTGCTTGAAGCGGCCGGCCCCGTGTTGGTTTGCTATATGGATGACGCTTGCGCACCGCCTGCGTTCCTCGATCAATTTGCCGAGTACTACTCGGGGCGGTTGACCATCGTTACGCTGAACATGGATGAGAACCCGATTACGCCCGCGAAGTATGGCGTGGGTAAAGCCCCGATGTAGATGCTGTTCAAGGATAAAAGGAGTTTTTCATGAGTGAGATAAAACACGTCAGTGATGAGTCATTTGGAACCGAGGTCCTCCAGGCCGCCCTACCTGTGCTTGTGGACTACTGGGCTGCGTGGTGTGGGCCGTGCAAGATGGTTGCGCCTATTTTGGATGAGCTTGCCGAGGAGTACTCTGGCAGATTGATCATCGTTAAGATAAATGTCGATGAGAATCCCAACATCGCAGCTCAGTGGGGCATTCGGGGTATTCCAACCTTAAAGTTGTTCAAGAACGGCGAGATCGCAGCCACCAAGACCGGTGCACTTTCAAAGTCCCAATTAAAGGAGTTTATCGAAAGCCAGCTCTGACGCGTTGGGAGCCCCCTTCAAGGCTCACACAAGCACTCGATTAGAGCCCCGGTTCACGCCCTGGTCGCCGCCCAGCTTGGCAACAAACTGCGTGATCCGCCGACAGGCCTCGGCCAGACGGTCCTCACCCAAGGTAAACGACAGCCGGACGAACCCCTGGGCGGGCTCGCCAAAGGCCGCCGCGTCCAGCACCGACACCCCGGCCTCGCGAAACAGGCGCCAGGCAAACTCCAGGGAGCTGAGGCCTGTGCCACGCACATCCACCAGCACAAACATGCCCGCTTGCGGCGCCTGTACCTGGATACCCGGGCAGGCACTCAGGCCAGCCACCACCAGGTCGCGTCGGCGCCGGTAGATCTCGCGCATGCCTTCAGTCACCTGGTCATGGGCCAACACCGCCGCCGTCGCCGCCTCCATCACAAAGCCCGGCAAGCCGTACAACATGCTCAACATCAGGGTTTCAGCGTGCTTCACCAGCTGCGGCGCGGCGATGAGCCAACCGATACGCCAGCCGGTCATGGCATGGGACTTTGACAAGCTGCCGATGACGATGCTGCGCTCAGCCATGCCGGGCAATGCCGCAAGGCTGTGGTACTGGCCGTCAAACACCAGGCTTTCGTAGACCTCATCCACCACCACCCACAGGTCATGGGCGATCGCAAGGTCGGCGATGGCTTGCAGTTCCTGCGGGTTGAGCACCACACCGGTGGGGTTGTTCGGGTTGGAAAAGAACATCGCCCGCGTGCGCGGGGTGATTGCAGCAGCGAGCCGTTGTGAATCCAGGCGAAAGCCGGATTGCGCACTGCATGGCACTCGCACCAAGGTCGCGCCGCTGGCCTTGAGCGTGGCCTCGTAGGTGACGTACATCGGATCGAGCACCAACACCTCGTCGCCAGCCTGCAGCAGGCACAACGAGCTGATAAACAACGCGTTCTGCGCACCGGCCACGATGATCACGTTGTCGGCGGTCAGCGGGCGATCCAGGGTGTTGCTGTAGCGCGCCGCGACCGCCTCGCGCAGGGCCGGGCGACCGGGGATCTCGGTGTAATGGGAGTCGCCCATGTGCAGGGCGTTGACGGCGGCGTCGGTGATGAAGGATGGCGTGGCGAAATCCGGGTCGCCGACGCTGAGGATAATGATGTCTTCGCCCTGGCTGGCCGCCTGGAACGCAGCGTGGTGGATGTCCCAGGCGGCGACGCCCTGCCCTGCAATTCGTTCGACGAAGGGGGAAAACCGCATGCCAAAGCCTCTGGTTCAAAATGAAAACGCGCGAATCCGTTTGTGCACGAACGGAAAGGATGGGCCCAACATAGTGCATACCCAGCACTCGTTCAACGGCTAACCCGTGGCTGTAATCACATTGAACCTGCGTCCCTCGGCCGTCCTCAAACCTGCATAGACCACGGCCCTGGAACACGCTCGATGACTTTTATTCTCTGGATGGCCGTGCTCGGCGCCGTACTGCTCACCCTCGCCCTCACCTCCTCCTACCTGCGTTGGATGCCCGTGACCACCTCGGCAGTCTGCCTGCTGCTGGGCGTCGCCATCGGCCCGTTGGGCGCGGACCTGTTGCACCTGGATATCAAGGGCTCGGCGCGCTGGATGGAGCACTTGACCGAGGTCGCGGTGCTGTTTTCGCTGTTTGTCAGCGGCTTGAAATTGCGCCTGCCACTGAGCCATCGCACCTGGCGCATTGCGTTTGGCATGGCGGGGCCGGTGATGTTGCTGACCATCCTCGGCACCTGCCTGGTGCTGCACTACCTGTTGCAACTTTCGTGGGGCGTTTCGCTGCTGGTGGGTGCCATGCTCGCGCCGACCGACCCGGTGCTGGCCGGCCTGGTGCAGGTCAACAATGCCCAGGACTATGACGCCCTGCGCTTCGGTTTGTCCGGCGAGGCCGGCTTGAACGACGGTACAGCCTTCCCCTTTGTGATATTCGGCCTGCTGTTTATGCAACACGGCGGGTTTGACGGCGACTGGCTGGGTGGCTGGGTGCTGAAGAACCTGCTATGGGCGGTGCCGGCGGGGCTGCTGATTGGCTACTGGATGGGTCGCGGCATCGGCCGGGTCACGTTGCGCATGCGCATCACCAATGCCGACAGCACCTTGTCGCCCAATGATTACCTGACCCTGGCACTGATCGCCCTGGCTTACGTGGCAGCTGAAGCCGTCGGCGGCTACGGCTTCCTTGCCGTGTTTGCGGCGGGCCTGGGCCTGCGCCAGGCCGAGGTCAAATCCACCGGCAACGCCGATACACCGGCCGAACACCTGGCGCAACCGGTGGTGGGTCATCTTGAGGTGGAACCTGAACAGGCCCTGCACGGCGACGTCAGCCAATTGCAGGACACACAAATCGCCGCCGGGGTGATGATGAACGATATGCTGTCGTTCGGCAGCCTGGTGGAGCGTTCCATGGAAGTGTTCCTGGTGACGCTGTTGGGCATCGTGCTGGTCAGCCACTGGGACTGGCGCGCGCTGGCGGTGGCGGCGTTGCTGTTCGGGGTGATTCGCCCGGTCAGTGTGTTTGCCATGCCTTGGGGCAGCCTGCTGGACCGTCGGCAACGTGGGTTGATGAGTTGGTTCGGGATTCGCGGAATTGGTAGCATCTACTACCTGTTCTACGCGCTCAACCATGGGCTGATCGGCACCAGCAGCACGGTGGCGGTGAACCTCACCCTGTCGGTGATCGCCCTGAGCATCGTCGTTCACGGCCTGAGTACCCAACCGATGCTGGGCTGGTATGAACGACGTGCCGGGGCGAAGGGTCAGTCCTGATTTTCGGTATTGCCGACATCCGCCGCCTCATCCAGATCATTAAGCGGGACTTCGGCATCATCCATCAATGAACCCGGGTCTTCATTGCCCGGATCGTTGAGTTCGTCGTCGAGTTCTTTTGACATGAGCCTCTCCTCTAGCCGCCCTGGGTATCGATATCCGCATCGGTTTCAGGCTTGAGCTCGCGCTCAGGCTTGAAGTCTGGACTGTAGTCGTTTTCCCTGGCCTTGGGGTCGCTATCGGCCTTGGGGTCTTTGGGGGCATCAGCGGCGGTGCCAGGGGCCGGCTCGCCTGCGTCGATGGCTGGATCGTTGCGG
This sequence comes from Pseudomonas sp. FBCC-B545, assembly GCF_059134095.1. Taxonomy (NCBI): domain Bacteria; kingdom Pseudomonadati; phylum Pseudomonadota; class Gammaproteobacteria; order Pseudomonadales; family Pseudomonadaceae; genus Pseudomonas; species Pseudomonas sp. FBCC-B545. Next base: position 3,245,209 of record NZ_CP101441.1, read on the forward strand.
TGGTCGGTTTGCGGATCTTCATTTTTCGTCATGGCGCACCTCTGACAGGGCTATGGGAATCTGTACTGCGTAAAGGTAAGGCGCCACCGCATCCAGTGAAGTTCCGTGAGATTACTCAGCTCAATGGGTTGTCGACCTGGATATAGAATGCATAGATCCCCAATACCAGCCAGAACACCATGAACAACCACGGCGCACGCATGGAGAACAGCAGCGACTTGCGGTAGCCCTTGTGCGTCGACTCCATCTCGGAAAACAACGGCGATTCATCGTAGGCCATGCCCATCACCGGCTCACTGCGCAGCAACTCGCTTTGCTTGTAGTGCCAGTGGTCGATGATTTCGTAGGCGGCACGTATGCCAGGCCAGGCGTTGAGCGAGCTTAAGATACCCAGCGCGGCGAGGATCACCGGCACCACCAGGGTGAACAGCTTGCCCCACTCCGGGTTGAGGTTGCCCATGCCGGAGACAAAGGCGATGACCAGGAATGACTGCGCCGTGAGGTAGGCGTCAGTGCGGTTGGCCAGGATGGAGGTTTCGTACTGGATCTCGCGGCGATAGAAGTCGAGACGGTCCTTGGGCGAGCCGAAGATCTTCGCGTTGTGCTCGCTGTGGTCGGTCAGGGCTGCTTCGGGCGTGTCTGGAGAGATGATTCTGGGCACGACGGGGCTCCACGCGATGACTAATCTGGTTAGAAGACGCGGGCTTCGATGAAGTTCAAGTTTGTTCACGCCCAGGGTGGAACGAACACGCTTTGAATGTGGGGCTTGCCCCCGATAGCCATAGGTATCTACACAACTTTGGTACACCGCTGCTTCTCTGGCAAGGGAGCTTATAGCTATCTAACTGATGCACCGCGATCCAAATGTGGGAGGGGCGGTGCGACGATTCGACTTGCTCCCGATGGCGGCCTGACAGCCGACCAGAATGTTGGATCAGACCGAGTACATATCCGTTATTTGGGCAACGGCCACTATTGGTTCCGCTTTTACAGCGGGTCACTTTGAAAAGCGCAAAGTAACCAAACGCTCTTGCCCCACCACTCGGCACCTCGCCCAGGCTCGGTGTGCCCGTAATCCGACAGGGATTTGGGGGGCCGCCGCCACGCGCCATCCATGGCGCGGGGCGGCTAAACCGGCATCCCTGCCGGTTTACCCCCCAAATCCCTGTCGAATTCCGGCCAGCGTGGTTTAACGGGGCGCCTAAGATCAAGATCAACAGCAGATCAAGATCAGGAGCGGCTCGCTGCGCATCGTGGTTACGGTCTGCTGCTACGAAGTTGTGTAGATACCTATGCGATCCAAATGTGGGAGGGGGCTTGCCCCCGATATCAGTGTGTCAGTCAGCACATCTGTAGCTGACCCTCCGCCATCGGGGGCAACCCCCCTCCCACATTTTGACCGCCGTACGTCTGTCAGTTATCGATCGCCCACCAACGCGGCAGCAATTGCCGTACCCGCGCTTCGCCGAAACGGTCATCGATCAACATCACCACACCGCGATCCTGTTGACTGCGGATCACCCTGCCCGCGGCTTGTACGACCTTCTGCAGACCAGGATAAAGATAAGTGTAATCGTAGCCGGCGCCGAAGATCGCGCCCATGCGTGCCTTCATTTGTTCATTCACCGGGTTCAGTTGCGGCAGGCCCAGGGTCGCAATGAAGGCACCGATCAAGCGCGCACCGGGCAAGTCGATGCCTTCGCCAAACGCACCGCCCAGTACCGCAAAGCCAATGCCTTGGCTGTGTTGGGTGAACTGGTCGAGAAAGGCCTGGCGCTCGGCCTCGGCCATGCCTCGAGATTGCAGCCACAGCGCAATCTGCGGGTGCCGCTCGGCCAACAACTGCGCCACCTGTTGCAGGTAATCGAAGCTGGAAAAGAACGCCAGGTAGTTACCCGGCTGCTCGACAAATTGCCGCGCAATCAGCTCGACAATAGGCGTAAGCGACGCCTGGCGATGCACGAACCGGGTGGAGATGGCATCGACGATACGCACCTGCAATTGCTCGGCCTTGAACGGCGACTCCACATCGACCCAGGCGGTGTCCGCTGGCATGCCGAGCAAGTCGGCGTAATAGTGGCGCGGGCTCAAGGTCGCAGAAAACAGCACACTGCTGCGGGCGGCAGTCAATCGAGGCCGGATGAACTCGGCCGGCACCACATTGCGCAGGCACAGGGTTGAGCTGCTGCGCTTGCCGTTGAATTCGCGCTTGCTGATATCGAAGATGAAGTGTTCATTGAACAGCTCCGCCACTTTGGCCCATTGCAGGGCTTCAAAGTAGAAAGCTTGCAGGTCGCCGCTGAGGGCTTCGGGGTGATCGTTGAAATAGTCGCCCATGGCGCTGATGCACAGGCTCAGGGCTTGCAGCAGTTTTTCGGGCCGGGTGGCATAGGCCTGGTACGGTGCGACTTGCTCCTTGTGCAGGGCGTTCCACTCGCGGTTCAGGCGCTGCAAGGGTTTCTTCAGCGCCTCGGGCGCCGTGTCACGCAGGGTCTTGAGGCTGTATTGGTCAAGGCTGGCGCTGTACATCGAACGGGCGCGCTCCACCAGGTTATGCGCTTCGTCCACCAGCACTGCGACGCGCCACTGGTTCAACTGGGCGAGGCCGAACAACATGGCGCCAAAATCGAAAAAGTAATTGTAGTCGGCGACCACCAGATCGCTCCAGCGCGCCATTTCCTGGCTCAGGTAATACGGGCACACCCCATGGGCCAAGGCAACGTCGCGCAGGCTGCGTTGATCGAGCAGGCGCACTTGGGACGCGGCTTGGCGCGCGGCGGGCAGACGGTCGTAAAAGCCCTTGGCCAAGGGGCAGGATTCGCCGTGGCAGGCTTTGTCCGGGTGCTCGCATGCCTTGTCCCGGGCCACCAGCTCAAGTACCCGCAGCGGCAGATCGGGGCTGCTGGCGTACAGCACCTGGGCAGCGTCCAGGGCAAGCTTGCGTCCAGGGGTCTTCGCCGTGAGAAAGAACACTTTGTCCAGTTGCTGTGGCGCCAGCGCCTTGAGCAGCGGGAATATGGTCCCGACGGTCTTGCCGATCCCGGTGGGCGCCTGGGCCATCAGGCAACGGCCGGTACTCACGGCTTTGTAGACCGATTCAGCCAAGGCACGTTGCCCAGGACGAAACTCGGCATGGGGAAACGCCAGGGCTTGGGCGGCGCTGTTACGTGCGGTGCGGTGTTGCATTTCCTGCCGGGCCCAGTCCAGGAACAGCGCGCACTGCTGCTTGAAGAAGTGCTCCAGGTCTGGCGCGTTGAAATGTTGGTTCAGCAGGGTCTCGCCTTCGCCGACGATATCGAAGTACACCAGCGCCAGGTCGATGTCGTCGAGGCCGAGTTTCTGGCACATCAGCCAGCCATACACCTTGACCTGGGCCCAGTGCAGTTGCCGATGGTTGGCGGGCTGGGCGGCGAGATCGCCACGGTAGGTCTTGACCTCTTCCAGGCGGTTGGCGTCCGGATCGTAGCCGTCCGCCCTGCCCCGCACTTTGAGCCGCAGGTATTCTCCCTCGAGGGCGACCTCGTTCTGATAGTGCGCGCTACGCCGGGAAGCCACGGTGCGGTGACCGACGATCCCTTCCTGGGCGCTGGGCGACGGCGTAAAACGCAGGTCAAGGTCGCCGACCTTGGCGGTGAACTCACACAACGCCCGCACGGCCACGCTGTAGCTCAAGCGCTCTGCTCCGCCCAGCGCACGTAGCAGACGGTGACCGGCATCTGGTACTCGGCGCAGAACGCCAGCCAACGCAATTGGTTGTCTTGCAGGCGGTCGCCGGGGCCCTTGACCTCGATCATGCGGTAGGTCTTTTGTGCGGGCCAGAACTGGATCAGGTCCGGCATCCCGGCGCGGTTGGCACGGATGTCCACCAGCAGACGCGCAAACCAATGGCGCAGGTGTTCGGCGGGCAGGCAGGCCAGGGCTTGTTCCAGCAGCTCTTTACTGAGCAGGTTCCAGAATACGAACGGCGACTGGATGCCCCATTTGTCCGCGTAACGTTGGCGAATGGTGGCCTTGTAGCGCTCATCCTCCAGTTGCTCGAAGCAGGCAGCAAACAAGGCTTCTCGACGTTGATGGAAGTCCTCGCTGTGCAGGTCCGCCGGCCCACGCTGGAACGGGTGGAAGAACGCCCCCGGCAGCGGCGCGAAAATCGCGTCCCAACACAACAGGCCGAACAGCGAATTGATCAGGCCGTTCTCGACGTAATACACCGGTGCGTCCGGCTCGTTCAGATGCGCCTGCACGCAAAATTCCACCGACATCATCGGCTCCGGCTCCAGTGCCAGGTCCAGGCGCGCAACGGCCTGTGGCTTGGCCTTGGGCAGAGCCGGCTCGCCCAGTTTGCGCCGCAAGCGGGGCAGCACCCGTAGCAGGTGCTGGTGTTCAGCAGCACTTTCCGGAGCCTGTTGGGCTGCGATCGCCAGGGTCATGGCCTGCGCGTAATCCTCCTGGCGCTCCAATACACGGATCAACCGCGCCCGTGCGCCGGGATAGGTGCAGTGTCGGTAAACCTGTTCAGCCAGTGCCAACTCGCCACAGCGCTCGCCATACTGGCCGATCTGGAAGAGCAGTTTGGCGCGGCGTTTTTCCAGCCAGGGGTTATCGGTATGCAGCGTGGCGATCTGTGCCAGCACCGCATCCAGTGCCTCACCGGCTTCAAAGGCTTGCTGACATTGGTGCAGGAACAGGAAACCCTGCACGTCTTCACGGGTGCGCAGACCACGGGACTCGGCGCAGAACGGGACTTTTTCATAGGTGTAGATGCCTAGGTCTGCCAGCACGAATTCCGACCAGTCCTGATGCAGATTGCCGAAGAACATCAGGCGCAGGCGATCACACAACTCCATTACCGTGAGGCTATAGAGCACATCGTCTACATCGGGACACCACTGGGCAAAACTGCGCTGTTCGCTGAACTGCGCGGCCAGTGGCTCGAGCCAGGCGGCCTTGTTGGCCTTGGGCTGGTCGATCCAGGGCCTGAACGCATTCAGGATTTCGCCCTTTTGCAGCAAGGTGAACAAGGTCGCAAACGGCAGCGGGCTTTGGTCGTCCACCCAGCCCAGTTCGCGCAACGGGCCCGCCGCTGCATGGGGGCAACCGATTTCCAGGTAATTGAGCTTGGCGCCGCGAAAATGCACGCCCTTGCGCATCACCATGCGCACCAATAACGCCTGGGACGCCTGGGGCAACCTGTCAAATTGCTGAATGAAATGCTCTTCGTGGGCCTCGAGCAAATCGGCATAGCGCTGCCCCAGCCAAGCCAGCACCTGGCGGAAGTTATGCAAGTAATACAAGGGGTTTTCGAGGGTGTTGACCATGGCGCAAGGCAATCAAATACTGGTTATGCATACAGAGTGCCGCTGCTAAGCACTTGTTGCAATCGGTAATAGATAAATGGTCCCTGCAACTTTTTGTAAAAAAGCGATCAGATGAGGGAGTTGATCGCGTAATATTTATCGCCCCCAGCCATGGGTGGCGGGACTTTTCAGGGTTAAGGTAAGGGTAATGAACATGAAGAATTTGGGGCTTCCACTGGTTGCGCTCACTTTTCTGGTATTGGCCGGTTGCTCCACGCAAACCGTCGTGACATTGCAAAATGGTACGCAGTATTTGACCAAGGACACACCCAACGCCAAGACAGCCGACGGCTTCTATGAGTTCACCGATATTGCCGGCAAGCGCATTCGCATCAAGGCCGATGATGTGGCCACGGTGCGCAAGGAAAACTAATGATCAAATGTGGGAGGGAGCAACCCCCTCCCACAGTTTTCAACCGCATTCCAAGTTAAGCGATAACAATCCCCTCCCCTGACACACTGCTCACTCCCACCAGCGTCACCGAGTCGGCGCCAAAGCTGATCACCGTGTCTGCGCCCACCACCTTGGTGTACTCGCGATAATCCGTACTGCCCTGCACATCGGTGAATACCAGCTTGTCGGTTGCTTGATAGCCAATCACCCGATCATTGCCAAACTGCCCGCTGAACAAAAATGTGTTATGCCCGCTGCTGTCGCGGATCGTGTCATTGCCCTTGCCGCCTTCGATAAAGTCCGCGCCCCGGCCGCCCTTGATCAGGTCGTTGCCATCGCTGCCGATGATGAAGGTGTTGCCCTTGTGTGCCTCGGCGTTGCGATTCAAGTCCTGCACCCAGGTGGTGGCCCGTGCCGGGTCGGACAGGTTGGCGACAATTACCGTGGAGTCGCGGGTCATTTGCTCGTAGAAGCCGGAATCGAGGATGCGGGTCATGCCGTCGCCGTAACCGGTGGGCAAGTGTGAAACCCAGGTCGGCAGGTTGAGGATGGAAAATGGCAGCACGTTCCACAGCGTTGACGCGTAGTGGTCGTTGAAGCTGACGATATTGTCGGTGCTCGATTCGTGGGGCGTGTCGTGCACACCCAGGGACGACAGGTTGAATGACGAGCCGTCCAGGGCGCGGAACACCGGGTCGTTTTCATAGCCGACGTTCAGCACCTTGTCGCCGGCGCTCTGGGTGGGTGAAGCATACGCCACGTAGTTGGCGTCCTTATAGAACCCCGACCATTTGCCGTCGCTCAAGTCGGCCATGCTGTTGACCGCCAGGCCGCCCAGGCTGTGGCCGCTGACCACCACGTCGTTGCCGCTCAGGCCTTGGGCCGTGGCGTAGGCCGCGACGTTGCCGAGCAAGTTACCAAAGGCTTCGCCCGTGTAGTTTTTCGCATAGTCCTTGGGCCCGAACGCGGCCAGCAGGTCGCTGATCACGTCGCCGATGGCGTCTGTGACCAGGTTTTCCCGAGGTCCCGACGTACCACGAAAGCCGATGCCGATTTCCTGCAATTTACCAGCGTCATCGTACTTGCCCAGCACCTCGACCTGCGCCGTGGCGTAGGCAGGCTTTTCACCGAAGAAAGTGCCCCGGGCATCAACCTTGCCGCTGTAACCCAGGGTATCGGCGCTGATGGGGGTCCAACCGGCTTTTTGTACCGCATCGAGGGCGGCTTTTTCCGCGTCGGGGTTCCAGGGGATACCAGGGATCACCCCTTGGGAGTCGCTGCTGCCAATCAGCGCGCCGATCAGTGTGGCCGGCAACCCAAGGCCGAGACCATTGTTCTGGTAGCCGACGGCAAAGCCGTGATCCAGGTTGTGGTAGGCATACACCGTGAGCGCCATGGCATCGGCGAACAACGCCTTGGAGTCCTCGGTACCGAGGTTTTTATAGTCAAAGATACCCATTGGTAGTGCCTCTCTGTTGTTGGATTTGTAGAGAAAGCCAAAACACCAGTAGCCCCCTGATGGCCACCGTGGGCCCATCAGGGGAGTGACGCCTTTAGAACGCCCAGTCCAGGCTCAAACCGACGCCGTGCACTTTCTCCTTGCTGGCCAGCAGGCCGTTGTAGTCGAAGTTCACCCGCGCCTCCTTGCTCAACGCCAGGCTGACCCGTGCCCCGACCAGTGCGGCATCGCGCACCATCGGCGCACTTTCCACGCTGAACGAAGGGCCACCGGAGGCGAACGCCAGGTGCTGCTCGGAATCGGTGCTGCTCAGGTTGTGCTGCCAGCCCAGGGTGCCGGACACCTCCAGTTGCTGGTGGTCGTTGACGTTGAAGGTTTTCAAGGCACGCACACCCAGGGTGCTCAACACCAGGTCGCGGCTGTCATCGCCACTTTTCAGCGCAGCGGCATCGCCCTTCTCCTTGAAGCTGTCAGTGTCCAGGTGCACGTAGGCCAGATTGGCGAACGGCTCCAGGGCCAGCGGTTGCAGGTTGATGCGATACGCCGCCTCGGTGAACACCTGGGTGCTGTGTGCATCGACCTTGGCCTTTTGCCTGCCGCTGACGTCGCCGTATTGCAGGTCGCGCTTCACATCGGCGCGGTGCCAGCTGTAGGTTGCGCCACCGCTCAGGCGCCAGGCGCCGATTTCATGCCCGGCATAGGCCCCGAAGTGGTAGCTGTCGACCGAGGCACGGCTGTGGGTGTCGCTGCCCATGTTCAGCGACGTGTCGCTGTAGCCCGCCACCAGGCCGATGCGCGTAGCGTCGTCGAGCGCCCCATCCACCCCGGCGAGCATGCCGCCGATGGAGGTGTTATAGCCTGCCGTGTCGCTACGGCTGTCGGTCTTGCCCCAGGCGCCCAGGGCCTTGACCCACACGTTGCCGCGGGTGTCGATGGCTTGGCTGGTGGCGCCCATCTCGCCATTGCGCAGGCGCTCGCCTACCGCTTCGCGAACGTAACGGCTGTCATTGACCAATGCGGTTTGCAGCGCTGGGTAGACTTCACCACTCAGTTGCTGGAATGCACCCTGGGCCGAGGCGGTCGTGGGTGCCAGCAGCAAGCTTTCATACACACCATTGCCCGCGCCCAATTGCTCGGCAGCGGCGGCAACGGCGCGCTGGTTCGGCGTAGCGGCCACACTGGCGAAGCTGTTGGTGCGCGCCACGTCCAGTTGCACGCCGTTGGCCGCGTAGTTCAAGGTGCCGCCAACAAACAGGTAGTTGGGCAATACCGCACCAAAGCTGCCGGTCACACCGCCTGCCGCTTGCAGGATGTTGTATTGGCGACCGATCAGACTTTGGGCCTGGGTCGCGCTCAACAACGTCGGGCTGTTTTCCAGGGCCAGGGTCACGGTGCCGCCGTTAAGCGTGGCGGTACCACCGGCGACGATGCGGTCGCTGCTGGTGGGCGACAACTCCACGGCGTAGGTTGAGCCCGCATCGAAAGTGACGTTACCCGCCACATTCAAGGTGCCGATGGAATTACCCGGCGCCACGGTGCCACCGTTTTTTGCGGTCAGCGAACCGATGCGCCCCGAGCCACCGAGCACGCCGGCCTGGCTGACGCTGACGTCGGAAGCCAGCGAGCCGTTGATCGCCAACAAGCCCTGGTTGACCAGGGTCGGGCCGCTATAGGTGTTGGTGCCGGTCAGCACCAGGGTGCCGATGCCCTGCTTGGTCAGGCCGCCATGGCCCGAGATATCGTTGCTCCACACATCCAGCCCGCAGTGCACATCGTTGCAAATCCGCTGGGTCGGCTTACCGGCATCTACCACTGCGCCGATCCCTGGCAGGTCCGCCACGAACTGGCCGCTGCCGTAAGCGCCATCGATACGGAACTCGGCGGGAATATCCTCTGCGGTAACAAACATCCCCGGCCCGTTGACCGCCTTGCCCAGGTTGATCATGCCCCAGCCATACAGCGAGTCGATGCCCGGCGCGCCGAGGTCGGTGGCGGTGGTCTTGAGCAGCGTGGAGATCTGGTCGCCGCTCATGTACTGGAAACGCTCCATCAGCACTGCTGCTGCACCTGCCACATGGGGCGCGGCCATGGAGGTGCCGTTTTTGTTGGCCCAGTCGGTGGTCAGGTTGTTCAGGTCGGTGCCATTGATGATCGAGCTGTAGATCTTGGTGCCGGGTGCCGACACGCAAAAGCTCGCTGCATAGCCGCAGCGCGAGGAGAAGGTGCTGATCACATAGGGATTGGGGCTGGTGGTGTCCGGGTTCTGCTGCAACGCCGCTACTGACAGCCAGTTCGGCGCAATCTCCGGCACAAAATAGGCCAGGCCGGAAATCGCATCCGGGTTGTTGAGGTTGTAGTCGTTACCGGCGGCAAAGATGGTCAGCACACCGCTGCGCGCCGCATCGATGGCGCCTTGATAAGCACCGCCTGCGATCGTGCCGAGGATCGGCCGGATCGTATTGAACTGCGCCTGGGCTTCATTGACGGTGAAATTGGGGAACGCCGGATCGCGGCCGCCCTTGGCATATTGATCACCAATGCCAATGCCCCAGCTGTTGTTGATGATGCGTGCGCCACTGGCGACCAGCCCATCCCAGCCCGCTTTGTACACCGCGCCGTCGTTGCCGAGGATGATCCCGTCTTCCGGCCCCGGGTCACCGTTTTCGGCGGTAAGGATTTGCGCATTGAACGCCACACCATGCATGGGCCCGCCGTCGCGGTTACCCGCAGCAATGCCGCCGACGTGGGTGCCGTGGTTACCCAGCTTGCCGTTGGAGTCCTTGGACGGCGTGCCGTCGTAGCGGAACGCATCACCCGCCTTCACCGGAATATACGGGTCGGTGTATTGGCGGATGCCCTCGGTGACAATCGTCACCACCTTGTCGGGGCTGGCGAACTCCGGATGCTGGGCGTACACCGGCTGGTCGAAGATCCCAAGCTTGACGCCCTTGCCGGTGTAGCCGGCGGCATACGCGGTGTCGGCGTGCACGGCGCCCAGGCCCCAATCGGCCTTGAACTCATTGCTGCGCCAACTGGCGGCGTCGCCGAGTTTGCCAGTTTCTACGTAGGGTGCGGCCTGGGCGGTTCCCAGGCTGGCCAGGCAACACAGCAGCGCACCATATGGTACGCAGCTCAGCGCCTTGAGCGGGTAGCCCGGGCCGGTGTGGATGGCGATGGTTAACCCTGACTTGCGTTTTTTCACGGTGACCTTCCTTAGTTTTCTTATTGCACGTGTGTAAATCACTTTCTCCAGAACAGCGCCGATTCAATGTGAGAGCTGGCTTGCCTGCGATGGCGTCCGGCCAGTCACGCCTCTGCTGGCTGACCCACCGCTATCGCAGGCAAGCCAGCTCCCACATTTTTTGTTCGCGGTGTCCTCAGAACTGCCAGTTCAGGCTCAAGCCCACGCCTTGGGTTTTCTCGCGCCCACCCAATTGGCCGTTGTAATCCAGGTTGACCCGCGTCGACGCATTCAGCGCCAGGCTGGCCTGTACGCCCACCAGGGCGGCGTCACGCAGCAACGGCGCGCTGCGCACGGCAAATGAAGGCCCGCCTGCGACAAACGCCAAATGTTCTTCCGACTCCACCGCCGTCAGGCTGTGTTGCCAGCCCAACGAACCGGACAGTTCCAGTTGCTGGTGGTCATTGAGGGCCAGGGTTTTCAAGGCACGCACGCCGAGGGTGCTGAGCACCGCATCGCGCCGGTCACTGCCACGCTCCAGGGCGGCGGCATCGCCTTTTTCGTGGAATGACTCGCTGTCCAGATGCACGTAGGCCAGGTTGGCGAACGGTTCCAACGCCAGCGGTTGCAAGTGAATGCGGTACGCCGCTTCGGTGAACAGTTGCGTGGTGGTCGCATCCAGCTTGGTTTTTTGCTTGCCGCTGACGTCCCCCAGTTGCAGGTCGCGCTTCACATCGCCGCGGTGCCAGCTGTAGGCACCGCCGACACTCAGGCGCCAGTCGCCCAGTTCGCGCCCGGCATATGCGCCGAAGTGGTAGCTGTCGATGGACGCCGATGAGTGCGTGCCACTGCCCATGTTCAGCGAGCTGTCGCTGTAGCCGGCGACCACACCCACGCGGGTCTGCTCATCCAGCGCGCCATCCACGCCCGCCAGCAGGCCACCGATGGAGGTGGTGGAACCCGCCGTTTCACTGCGGCTGTCGCTTTTGCCCCAGGCGCCCAGGGCCTTGAACCACAGGTTGCTTTCACCGCTCACCGGCACATGGCGCAGGCGCTCGCCCACAGCGTTGCGCAGTTGCAGGCTGTCGTTGATCAGCATCGCGCCAACCGCAGGGTAGATTTCACCGGACAGTTGCTGCAGGCCCTGTTGCGCGGTGGCAACTGATTGCGACTGCAGCAGGCTTTCATACACCGGGTTGCCAGCGCCCAGTTGCTCGGCAGCCGCCGCCACGTTGCGCTGGTTGCGGGTGGCAGCAACGCTGGCAAAACTCGCGTCGTTGCGCCCGACGTTCAGTTGTACAGCGTTGGCGGCGTAGTCAAGGGTGCCGCCAAGGAATACATAGTTGGGCAGCACTTGCCCGAACTGACCCTGGATACCGCCCGCCGCATCCAGGATCGAGTATTGCCGGCCAATCAGGCTTTGCACCTGGCTCTGGCTGAGCAGCGTCGGGCTGTTTTCCATCGCCAGGGTGACGGTGCCGCCGCCCAATACCGCCTTGCCACCCGCAACAATGCGGTCGCTGCTGGTGGGCGTCAGTTCCACTGCATAGGTCGAGCCCGCGCCGAGGTTCACATCCCCCGCTACCTGCAAGGTGCCCACGGAATTGCCCGGTGCCACGCGGCCGCCGCTGTTCACCGACAGCGCGGCGATGCGCCCGGAGCCGCCGAGAGTACCGCTGTTGTTCACCGTGACCGCCGAGGTCAGCGAGCCATTGACCGCCAGCAGGCCGCCGTTGACGGTGGTCGCGCCGCGATAAGTGCTGTCGCCGCTGAGCACCAGGCTGCCGGCGCCGGACTTGATCAGGCTACCCTCGTATACGCGTTTGGCGGCGGCCTGGTCGCGGGCGTTGCCGATGGCGTAGTCAGTCTGGTCCTGCTGGCTGGCATTGGCGCCCACGCCGTTTTGCCAACCCTTGTCGATCAAGGTCTGCTGCCAGGCGGTGTGCTCGGCACGGTCCTCGGCCTGGCGCTGGAGCAAGGCCTGGTCGGAGATGCCATTGCTCCATACATCACCCTGCCCGGCTGCCAGGCTCACATCCATGACCCCGAGCAGTTGCCCCGGCCCATGCATTGCCCGGCCCAGGTCCGGCACGCCCCAGCCGACGATAGCGTTGGGCGCCTGGGTGATCGAGCCGTCGAGCTGCGTGGCGGTGGTCAACAGCACCTGCAGCGCCTGCTCATTGGTCATATAGGGATAGCGTTCCATCACCAGCGCCAACGCCCCGGTGGCATGGGGCGCCGACATCGAGGTGCCGGACTTGACCCCATAACCGCCGTCGGGAATGGTGCTGTTGATCAGTGCCCCTGGAGTGGAAATGCACCAGTATTTGGCGATGCCGCATTTGTTGTACTTCTGGTTATTGGCTTTATCCAGCCCCGACACCGCCAGCCAGTGGCCTTCCAGTTCCGGTTGGAAATACGGCAAGGCCGAGCGCACGCTGGCATTTGCGTAGCCGCTGTTGCCGGCACTGAACACATTGATCACGCCGGCCTTGGCCACATCCGCCGCGGCGTCCAGCCAGGTACCCTGGTTGTAATGCTGGGCATAGGCCTTGTGCAGGTCATCCAGGGTCTGGTAGCTGACGTCCTTGGGCTGGCTGCCCCAGCTGTTGTTGATAGCGCGCACGCCGGAATCCACCAGGGCGCTATACACCGTCTTGAAATACTTGGGGTCCGGGGTCGGGCCGAACAGGAAGCTGTCGTTGGCGTTGGTGTTGCCCACATAGACTTGGGCGTTGTAGGCCACCCCATGCATGCCCACGCCGTCGCGGGCGGCGCCCATGGTGCCGGTGACGTGGGTGCCGTGGGAGTCGTTGTTGGGGTTGAGCGCGCCCGTGGTGCTGAAGGCGCTGCCGTCGACATAGGTGCCGGTGGCGGTCACCCCATGGAAGCGGTCCTTGGCGGCTTCGGGGTGGTTGGGGTCGAAACCCGAGTCCAGCGCGCCGATTTTCACACCTTTGCCGCTGATCCCGGCAGCGTAGGCTTCATCGGCCTTCATCCGCCCCAGGCCCCAGTCGCTCTGGTATTCGGCCGAGCGCCAGCTGACCGGGTTACCCGGTTGGCCGGTCTCGGTGTATTGCGCTTGTGCCGCAACGGACAGCAGCAGCAAGGAGCCGGCGGTGAAGGGTTTGAAACGCGGTGAATCAGTGATCATTTAAACCATCCTTATTTGTTGTTATGGATGCTCATTTCACAGGGCCGAAGGCCTCGTCCACCTTGGCCAGGTCGGTGTCGCGCAAGTTGCCCGCGTAGTAGTGCAATTTGGTCCAGGCCATCAGGTAGTCATACCGCGCCTGGGCCAGGTCGCGGCGGGTGCTGTACAGCTGCTGCTCGGCATTCAGCGCATCGAGGTTGACCCGTTCGCCGCCGAGGATGCTCTGCTTGGTCGATACCACCAGGGCCTCGGCCGAAACCAGGGCTTTCTGGTAGGCGCGCAGCTTGCTCACCCCTGACAGGCAGGCACTGAACTGACGCCGCAATTCGATCAGGGTTTCGCGGGTCTTGCCTTCCAGCTCGTACTCGGCCTGCTCCATGGCGCGGCTGGCCTGGCGCGTGGAGGCCGAGATGCCGCCACCGGCATACAGCGGCATGCTCACTTCGACGCCGATGGTGTTGGTGTCGTAGCGCTGGTTGTAGGTGTTGCCGCTGTCGGATTCCTGTTTGCGCGAAGTGGCATAGGCGGTGATTCTCGGCAAATGCCCGGCGCGGTTGCGTTCTACCTCATAGCGCGCTACTTCCAGGGATTGGCGCTGGGAGGCCAGCACCGGGTTGTTGGTGAGCGCCAGTTCATGCCAGGTGTCGTAGTTGGCCGGGGCCAGGGTGAAGGCGGCAAAGCTCTGGTTCAGCGGCGCCAGGTCGTCGATATTGACGCTTTGCACGCCAATCAACGCGCCCAGCTCGCGCAGCGAGGCGTCCTGCTCATCCAGGGCCTGGATCTCTTCGGCGGTGGCCAGTTCATAGCGCGATTCGGCTTCCAGGATGTCTGTGCGCGTGCCCTCGCCGGCCTTGAACAAGTGCTGGTTCCGCTGGAATTGCTGCTCGAAGGCCTTTTTCTTGGCGCGGGCGATGTCGATCTGGTCTTGGGCAAACAGTGCCTGGGTGTAATAGCTCAGCACCCGCACCAGCAACGCCTGGCTCTTGTCACGAAAGCTTTCGTCGGCGAACAGCGCCTGGGCCACGCCCTTGCGGTAGTTGGCATAGGCTTCGTAGTCGAACAGCGGCTGTTGCAGGCTGAAGGTCGAGCCATAACTGTTGTAGTTGCGATCATCGCGATAGCTACCACCACGCCCATCGGGCAGGTGCGCCTCGGAATTGTTGCGGCCCTTGTTGTAGTTGTATGACAGCCTCGGCAGCAGCCCGGCGCGGCCGATGGTGCGGTTTTCCAGGCCGGCGTCGCGCTCCTTGATGGCGCCGAGGAACACCGGATCGTTGCGAAGCGCCTGCTCGTACACATCGAACGGGCCCATGGCGGCCTGGGCACTGCCACACACCAGCACCAGCGAAATGAACACTGACTTCATGCTCATTCCTCAGTCAACGCGGAGCCGGCGCGATCCAGCAGCGGCTTGAACAGGTAATTGAGCAACGACCGCTCGCCAGTGCGCACGAACATCTCGGCGGGCATGCCCGGCTTGATCACCAAGCCATGGAGTGTTTCCATCGCCGCTTCGCTGACGCTGGTACGCAGCACGTAATACGGCGCACCGGTTTTTTCATCGAGCATCTGGTCGGCGGAGATCAGGCTGACCTCTCCCGGTACGCGGGGCGTGCGGCTCTGGTTGAAGGCGGTGAAGAGGATGTCCACCGGCAAATGGGGCCCCACCTTGTCCACCAGGTGCACCGGCAGATGCCCTTCCACTTCCAGGCGCGTGCCTTGGGGCACGATCTCCAGCAGGGTTTCACCGGCGCGCACCACGGCGCCTTCGGTGTGCACGCTGAGGTTGACTGCGATGCCGTCGGCCGGCGCGTTGATCTCGCTGTGTTGCAGGTTGAAACCGGCAGAGGTCAGTTGCTGTTCCAGGGTCAGGCTGCGCAATTGTGCATCGGCCAATTGACTGCGCACCTCCTTTTGATATTCCTCGCTGTGCTGCTGCAACTTGAGGCGCGACTCGAGGATGCCCTGTTCGATGCGTCCGCTTTCCCCGGCGTTCTGCGCCAGATCCTGTTGCACCTGGGACAACTGGCGCTGGTATTCCATCAGGCGGTTGCGCGGGATATAGCCGTTGTCGGCCAGAGGTTGCAGGTTGCCGAGCTGATCGCGCAGGGATTGGGCCTGCGCAGTCAGGTCACTGCGGGCACGGCGCATGCCGCCCAACTGTGAGGTGGCACCTTCAATGCTTGCACGAATCCCGGCCTGTTCACGGGCAAACGCGTCGCGGCGGCTGCTGAACAATTGGCGCTGGCCTTCCAGTACCAACGCCAGGGCCGGGTCGGGGTTGGCGCTCAGCTCAGCGGGAAAGGTGACGCTGGCAAGATTGTCGCGCTCGCTCTGCCAACGCGCCACGCTGGCCCAGGCCATGCGGTACTGAGCTTGCAGGGATTGTACGTCAGCCTGGTTCTGGGTCTGGTCGAGACGAAACAGCGGCTGGCCTTGCTTGACCAGTTCCCCCTCCTTCACCAGGATCCGGCTGACTACGCCGGGGCTGAAGGTTTGCACGGCCTTGCGCTTGCCGGACACCACCACGGTACCTTGGACAGGAATGCCCTGGTCCAACGGCGCGAGGCTGGCCCAGAGGAAAAACCCACCGGCACCGACAATGGTCAGCAGCCAGCCCATTTTTACGAAGAAGCCAGCGTCGTGTTCTTTAAAGCGAGGTTCAACGGTCATGCTGCTCATGCGCCTGGATTCCTTCCGGCCTGGTACTGACGACTGAAACTGACACCGGTTTTTTCTTTCGGCGCTTCCTGCTGGCCGGACAATGCGCGCAGCACTTCCTGGCTGGGCCCGAACGCTTGCAAATGGCCTTCGCCGAGCACCAGCAGCTTGTCGGCCTGGGCCAGCGCCGAGGAACGGTGGGTCACCAGTACCACGCTGCTGCCCTGGGCTTTCATCTGCATGATGGCGCTGGCCAGGGCGGCTTCGCCGACGGTGTCGAGGTTGGAGTTGGGCTCATCCAGCACGATCAGGCGCGGGTTGCCGTACAGGGCGCGGGCCAGGGCTACCCGTTGTTTCTGGCCACCGGACAGGCCGCCGCCGTTGTCGCCCAGCACGGTGTCATAGCCTTGGGGTAGGCGCAGGATCAGTTCGTGTACACCGGCCTGTTGCGCCGCCTTGACCACCCATTCCGGGTCTGCCTCGCGAAAGCGCGCGATGTTGTCGGCGATGCTGCCGCTGAACAGCTCAATGTCCTGGGGCAAATAACCGATATGCGGACCGAGGTCGTCGCGGTCCCAACGATGGATATCCGCGCCGTCCAGGCGCACGGTGCCGGCCAGGGTCGGCCAGACGCCCACCAGCACCCGAGCCAGGGTGGACTTGCCGGAGCCCGACGCGCCCAGCACACCGAGCACTTCCCCGGCCGCCAGGTTGAAGCTGACCTGATGCAAAGTCGCCATGCGTCGCCCCGGCGGACCGGCGCTGACCTGCTCGAAACTGACCTGGCCCTTGGGTGCCGGCAAGGCCATCTGCTCGACTTCCGGGGGGAATTCGCGCAGCAGTTCGTCGAGGCGCTGGTAGGCCAGCTTGGCCGAGCTCCATTGCTTCCACACGGCAATCAGCTGGTCGATGGGGCTGAGTACGCGGCCCATCAGGATGGAGCCTGCGATCATCATGCCGGCGGTCATTTCACCCCTGATCACCAGGAAGGCGCCGAGGCCCAATACCAGGGATTGCAGGCACAGGCGCAGGGATTTACTCAGGGAGCTGATCACTGAACCGGTATCGCTGGCCTTGTTCTGGAAACCGAGAAATTGCGCGTGCACGCCAAACCAACGCTGGCGCAGCGCGCCGAGCATGCCCATGGCCTGGATTGTCTCGGCGTTGTGCAAGTGGCTGGTGGCCAACTGGGTGGATTGCTGGGAGAAGATACTCGCTTCGCCCAACGGTTTTTTCGTCAGGTATTCATTCAGGCATGCCAGCCCAATCAACAGCACCGCACCGGCCGTGGCCAGCACGCCGAGCCACACGTTGAAGAGGAAAATCACGAACAGGTAGATCGGAAACCACGGCGCATCGAAGAATGCGAACAGCGCAGGCCCGGTGATGAATTGGCGGATAGCGGTCAGGTCGCCCAGGGACTGCCCGGCGTGCCCCTGGCCGCGCTGCAGGTTGCGTTCGAACGCGGCCTTGTAGACGCGCAAATTGAAACGCCGCTCCAACTGGCTGCCAATACGGATCACGACAAAACTGCGGACCACTTCCAGCAGGCCGATAAACGCAAAGAAGCCCACGACCATCAGCGTCAACATCACCAGCGTGGTTTCATTCTGGGAAGACAACACACGGTCATACACTTGCAGCATGTAAATCGAGGGTACCAGCATCAGCAGGTTAATCAGCGCCGTAAAGCAGCCGACGCTGATCAAAATACTCTTGTATTCACCCAACGCCCTGAATAAGGGCGCAACCCCATGGGACTTCGCCATATTATTTGATCTTCCTTGGAGCGAATGACGCGCAATAATCACCCTTGCCCCAAACAGGGCTCGGCTAACTATTAAATCTAGTTATATGCTTATAACTTGAACTAAGGCATCCGTTTCAGCTCGACAACTTCCCCGGCTTTAGTGCGGGCTTGATATGCACCCTCGCTTTGACGATTCAAGTGCGTAATCCCTGAACCCTCAGCGTTAAACAGCCAAATACCATCCGGTGTGGGCGACCAGGTCAGTGGCTTATCGCCCAGCCATTGCGCGGCACACGCGATATCGCCATCCAGGGAATTGGCCTGCTCCAGCAACTCAAGGGCACACACCTTATCCTGCTGCTTCAACTCCCAATGCCCGGCCAATTGCGCGGTGGTGGGTAAAACCAGACTGCTCGCCATTGCTTGGGCTCCTGCCGACACGAACAACACCTGCGATACACAGGCGATCAAATGGGAAAAACGCGGCATTTCAAGCTCCATCATAGAGCGCGGCGCCGAAGCACCGCGCGCTTCACATCACGCCACGATGTCGCTGACCGCTGCCTGGCCTACGGTGGTGACGAGGAAATCCGCCACGCCGTGCCCGGAGAAGTCCACGGCCAACGTACCCAGGTTGGTGCCTGAGGCGTAGGACAGAACAGCATCGCCGGCATGCCCGGTGAATGCATTGACGAAGGTCACGCCCGCACCCTTGGTGATACCGGACAGGTCGATCTTGTCCGAACCCGAGGTGAAGTCGAAGAGCTTGTCCGCAGCGCCCGGCCGGGAGTCGGAACTGGCACCGTACACGAAGGTATCGCTGCCGGCGCCGCCCCACAGTTGGTCCGCACCGCCACCACCGTAGATGAGGTCGTTGCCGGCCCCGCCCTTGATGAGGTTAGCGGCTTGGTTACCAATGATCAGGTCGTTGCCCGCGCCACCAAAGGCGTTCTCGACGGTGACGCCCTTGGCGATGGACACGTTGCCCACCAGGCCACCGACGTCGGAGAACGAGGTGGCATTGAGATTGATCTTCTGGTTTTGAGTGAAACCGGAGAAGTCCAGGGTGTCATTGCCACCACCGTCCCAGACCGAGAACACCAGCTTGTCGGCATTGGATGTGGCGCTGAGGAAATCACGCCCGGTGTTGGAGTTGAACCCGTAGGTGGTGTCACCGGCACGGGTGTTGAGGTTGGCACCGTAGAGCTTTTGGATCGCGGCGATGTCGTCGATCAGCGGGCCGGAAGCGTAAGCCTCGACGCCGCCTTTGCTGAAGTTCTGGTTGGTGTTGCTCTCGCTCCAGTAACTCATGAGGCTGTAGCCGCGCGTGTCCTGTCCATAGGTCGCGTCGTTGTAGGTCGGGTTGCCATTCCCGGCGTTGTAGTCGCCAGGGTGAGCCAGGCCCAGGGTGTGGCCGATTTCATGGGTGAGGGTTTGCCGGCCATAGTTGTTCAGGTCCGGGGTCTTGTTCGGCGTGTAGCTGTTGTTGGTCAGGTACCACGAGGTGCCATCGTAGCCTGCGCCCGTACCGGGCAGGTAGGCGAACGCCGCCGCGCCGTCCTGGCCGCTGCTGTAATTGCCGAAGGTCATGTGACCATCACCACCGCTGGCTTTCTCGGTGAAGGTGACGTTGGCAACGTCCGACCAGGATTGCATGGCCAGTGCGGCCTGTGCTTTCTGCTGGGCGTTGAACTGGCTGAACCCTGAGATGCCATGTTTGTTCATGGTGCTCTGGGTAGCCGAGGTGAGGAAGGTGTAGGTCAGATCGATCTTGCCGTTGCCATCAAAGTCCCGGTACGCGGCGCCATCCCGCAACAGCTGGGTAGCTGCCTGGTCGACGGTGTAGGACGGTTTGCCATTGACCGTGAGGTTGCCGCCACGGTCATACAAATGGCTGAAACTATCGATTTGCGAGTAAGCAGTGCTGGCTTGCGCGGCAGATACAATAGCCTTGTCTTTTACTTTTGACATAAACGTACTTCCTTGTTTGCAAGTGCATCAGTCTTTGTTCGATAGGAACCTCGCGGGCGAGGATAGTCCTATCACTCACCTCTTTTGAAGGCGTAAGAAAACTGACACAACTTGAAATCTTTCGTCTACCACTATTTCCACGGCTAAAATGTGACGCAGGTTCAACTTGAGTAACTCGCACGCAGTGTTTACTGGGAACCCTTGCTTTTTAGCTGCCTCGTTTGACGCCGTGATATTTAAATATTAAATAGCAGTAAAGCCGCTCGAGTTGAGCGGCGCACTTGAATAATGGATCCAATATATTGTCACGGTGTCAATGGCAGCATTAAAGAGCCATCATTCGCACTACTAAAGTGCGTTGTCCCCTATTACCGGGACATACACCGCCCGCACTTGTGCAATGCTTCAAAGAGCGTCTCGCCGGTCAGCCCAGGCACTTTGACGCCCTCTTGCGTGCTCATGTCTTCGCCCGCCAGTATCGCGTTGATGATCGCTTCTTCCACTGCCTCGGCCGCAGCGCTGAACAGCGGCGAGATATGATCGTTATTGACCATGTGCAGCGCCGTTTGCAGTGGCAGGTCTCTACGCCCGTAGTCTGCCGGCGGCAAATCCTGGTTACCGGTGGCAAAGGCTAAAAACAGGTCGCCACTGGAATCCTCGGTGCCACCCCCGGTGCGCGCGATGCCAATGGATGCACGCTGCGCCAGGCGTTGGCATTGGTGGGGCAGCAACGGTGCGTCGGTGGCAATAATCACCACGATAGACCCCATGCCGGGCGTACCCTGCTCGGCGAAAGGCGAGGCAATATCCATCAAGTGGCGCCCCACTGGATAACCATCGACCCGCAGCTCCTGGCGCTTGCCATGGTTGGCCTGCACCAGCACGCCGACTGTCCAGCCGCCCTGCTCCGCCGGCAAACGCCGTGACGCCGTGCCGATGCCGCCCTTGAACTCATGGCAGATCATGCCGGTGCCGCCGCCCACCGCGCCCTCCTGCACCGGGCCGCTTTCAGCGTTTTCCAGGGCCTGGCGTACATGCTCAGGTTGCACATGCTGGCCCCAGATATCGTTGAGCAAGCCGTCGTAGGTTTCCATGACCACCGGCATGCACCAGTACACCGCGGGGTCCGCCAGGCGCTCGCGCTCCAGGGCGATCAAGGTGTCACGCACAATCCCGATGCTGTGGGTGTTGGTAATCGCCATCGGCGTGGTCAGCAGACCCGCCTCGCTGATCCACTCAAGGCCGGTGGCGTCGCCGTTGCCATTGAGCACGTGGTAACCGGCGAAACAAGGTTGGTGCCGCGCCTCGCCGGCACGCGGTTGGATCAACGTGACCCCGGTTCGCACCTGCTTGCCGTCGATCTCTGCCTTGAGCGTGGTGTGACCCACGCGAACCCCGGGAACATCGGTGATGGCATTCAATTCGCCGGGCGTGCCCAGCCCCAACGTGATGCCCAATTGACGTGCACGCATACCCACTCCTTACAGTTTCTGGAACGCCGGGCTCAACCGGCCACTGATGCAATACAGAATCACCGACAAGGCCAGCAAGCCGATGATGATCATGATGTCGCGCACCGATGCCTCCAGGATCAAGGTCACCAGCAGGTACCCCGCGCCGAGTACCGCCAGCAAGGCCGGCAGCGGCCACAACGGCATGCGATAGGGATGCTCGCGATCACGCAGCAGGACCCGGCTCATCAGCGCACTCAGCGCCACCACCAGGTACACCAGCATGATCAGCAAGACGCTGAACGAGGTCAGGTCGGCCAGGTTCGAGCTGAAACTCAACAGCGCCGAAGGAATCGCCAGGAACAGCGTCGCCAGCCACGGCGAATCCCAGCGCGGGTGAATGCGCGTGAACAGCTTGTTGATGCTCGGCGTCCACAACGCATCACGACCGCTGCTGAACACCACCCGGCCAATCTGGATGACGATGGCGACAATGGCATTGAACACCGACAGGAAGATCCCGGCACTGACCAGTCGCGACAGGGTTTCATTGCCATGGCTGGTCAACAGGTAACCGATGGGATCGGGGCTGCTGATCATCGCGCTCAGGGACGGCGCGCCAATCAACAATGCCGTGATCGGCACGAGCTCGATCACCACCACCAGGCCCAGGGACCACAACACCGCCTTGTGTACGCCCTTGCCGCCGCATTTCATGTCTTCGGCCAGCAACACCGCCGGGCCGTAACCATTGAACGAGAACAGACCGATGCCAACCGCGCCGATCACCAGGGCCCAGGGCGCCAGGTGCAACACGCCGTTTTCGACGATCTGCGGCTGGAACAACACACTGGCCGGCTGTACCGGGTTGCCGAAGCCGATCACCACGATCACCAGCAGGGCCGCCACTTCCAACAGCAGGCACGTGCCGGTGATCCAGGCATTGAGCTTGATATTGAGAATACCCAGGGCATAGCTGGATACCACAATTACCAGGGCGACGGTCTGTGAGTCGAAATTCGTGCCCAGGGCATTATTCAGGTAAGTGGCCGCCCCCGTTGCCAGCACCGGCGGGATAAACAACAACATCACCAGCACGGTCAGGAACGTCGCGTAGCCGGCCATGCCGCCAAACACCCGCTTGGCATACACATACTCACCCCCGGCGCTGTTATGGGCACGGCCCAGCTCCGCGTAACAGAAGGCGAACATCAGCGCGAGCAACGCGGCCATCACAAAAGCGAGGAACACGCCGCTGCCCGCCTGCTGGATGGCAAACGGGGCGATCACGAATACGGAACTGGCCGGCGTTACCGCGGAAACGGTAATCGCCACTACATCAAAGACGCTCAGGGTGGGCTTGAGCACGCCATCGGGCGCGGGAGTAGCGCTCATATCGTTATCCTCTGTCGTTGTTTTTGGTGTGAGGCAGAAACGAAAAATGATGTTTTTGCGGGATATGCTTCCCGTTGGATGACTGCGACGTTATCGGCCCTGGATCTATCAGCCAATTCCCCTATTGGCGTACTCCCCTTGACGATGCCCGCTAAAAGCCGAACCCTTGGCCGATATTTCGATGATGGAGCCAGGTACATGCATCTGTTCAGGGAAATCGGCATGCATGCGGGGTTGGGTCGCACCCTGTCCCAGATCGGCACTGAGCGGTTCTGGAAACAGCTGGTGCTGTTGCTGCACCAATGCCTACCCTTCGATAATGCCCTGGCGATTTTCTACCCGCTGGATGGCCCGCCCCAGGCCCTGGAGGAATACGACGCCCAACCCAGCAGCAAACCTGCTTCGATGCTGGTGTACCTCAATGGCCTGTACCTGCTCGATCCGTTTTACCAGGCGTGCCGCGAGCAATATGCCAGCGGCGTTTACCGCCTGGAGGAAGTGGCGCCGGACCATTTCCGTCAGAGTGAGTACTTCCTCAACTACTTCCACGACAACGTGTTGGAAGACGAGGTGCAATTTATCCTGCAATTGCCCGGCGCGGGCACGCTGTCACTGTCGCTGGGCATGCAGCGACGGTTCAGTTTCGAGGAAACCGGGCTGTTGACCACGCTGGCGGCCTGGGTGCTGCCGCTGATGCTGCAGCACTGGCAACAAAGCACTCAGCGGGCTCCGGCGATGGACAGCCAGATCCGAGACGCATTGAGCCACTTTGGCAGTGGTGTGCTCTCGGATCGCGAACTGGAAATCGCCCGCCTGGTATTACGCGGTTTTTCTTCCAAGGCCATGGCCGAACGCCTCAAGATCTCGCCGGACACGGTGAAAGTGCATCGTAGGCATTTGTACGCCAAGCTGGACATCTCGTCCCAGCCCGAGTTATTTTCATTATTCATCCAATCATTGGGGCACGACCTGGATAATCCGTAGGTTTAATCCGAATGAAAGAAGTTGATATGCTCCGGCAATAGATTGACACCGTCAACGCGCACAGAAAAGTTCGGACCCTCAGGGGTGACTTTGATATTCAAGGTACTCACGCCAAACTCATGACTCAACTGCACATCACCGACGTCCACGGGTGGGCCCGGTTGAATGTTAATGGCCGATATATTGTGATCTTTTAGTACCAATGACACATCGATCTCGTCTTCCTTGGGGTTGAAGTTCAAGATCGTGTCCGGATCATCGCTGAGGGAGTCGGTACTTTGCTCATATTTGAATGTATTTTCACCTTGCCGGCCCACCAGTTGGTCGGCGCCACCGCCGCCGATAAGCACTGAGGGCTCGCCGCGCTGGGCTTCCAGGCGCTCGCGCTGGTCTGTGCCGCGCAAGACAGGATGGCTATTTTCTGGCTGGGTCCACGTGCCACCTGTTGGAAGGCTTTGTATGGAAGACATTTAAATCACCTTTTAGATAATGCGTTTATGTGAAAGTGTTACGTGCAGCGGACCGAAATCTCTCACACTGCAAACAACACTTTCCATGCGTAATATTTGACATCAAATGTCTTAAATATGACGTCATTATCTATTCAAGCGCTTTCGACGGTTAATGCCTGCCAACGGATATGCAAAAGACTGGCTTACAGGGTAAGCCAGCCCACTTGATCAGCGCCCTGTGCGAATGGTATTCCACACTCGCGTGCGAATCCGATCAATATTCAACGGCATGGCTTCCAGTGCAAACAACTTACCCATCATATCCGGGCTCGGATACACCTTGGTGTCCGCCTTGATCGCCGGATCCACCAGGCTATCGGCCGCCGCGTTGCCGTTGGCGTAATGCACGTAGTTGGTAATGCTGGCCATCACTTCCGGGCGAAGCAGGTAGTTCATGAAGGCATAGCCGGCTTTTTCATCGGGCGCGTCGGCGGGCATGGCGACCATATCGAACCAGATGGCCGCGCCTTCCTTGGGAATGTTGTAGCCGATGTTCACGCCGTTCCCGGCTTCCTTGGCGCGGCTTTCGGCCTGCAGGATGTCGCCGGAAAAGCCGACGGCCACGCAGATATCGCCATTGGCCAGGTCGGCGGTGTATTTCGAGGAGTGGAAATACGCCACGTAAGGCCGCACTTTCATCAGCAGGTCTTCGGCCTTTTTGTAGTCCTCGGGCTTTTTGCTATGGTGCGGCAAGCCCAGGTAGTTCAGCGCTGCCGGCAGCAGCTCCGGGCCGTTGTCGAGGATGGCTACGCCACATTTTTGCAGCTTGGCCATGTTTTCCGGCTTGAAGATCAGGTCCCAGGAATCCACCGGCGCGTTATCGCCCAACACGGCCTTGATCTTGTCGATGTTATAGCCGATGCCGGTGCTGCCCCACAGGTACGGGAAGCCGTGCTCGTTGCCCGGGTCGTTGTTTTCCACGGCCTTGAGCAGCACCGGGTTGAGGTTCTTCCAGTTGGGCAACTGTCGCTTGTCGAGCTTTTTCAGGGCGCCGCCCTGGATTTGACGGGCCATGAAGTGATTGGACGGGAACACCACGTCGTAGCCGGATTTACCGGTCATCAACTTGCCGTCGAGGGTTTCGTTACTGTCGTACAGGTCGTAGGTGAAACCGATGCCGGTGTCTTTCTGGAAGTTCTTGGTGGTGTCCGGGGCGATGTAGTCCGACCAGTTGTAGATCTTCACGGTCTCGGCGGCCTGGCTGATGGAGGCCAGCAACATCAAGGGCAACAGGGCAATGGCTTTCATGGTTCGATTTCCTGGCGGTTTTAGGGCTGTTGTTATGGCAGGCGATCAAGGATCAAAGCGTTACAGGATCAATACGTAGGTCTTGCGCACGGTTTCCTGGATATCCCAGGTGCCGGTGCTGTTGGCCGGCAACATCAGTGCGTCGCCGGCTTGTATATGGAGGGGTTCACCGTTATCGGGGGTGAAGGTGCAGCGGCCCTGGATGAAATGGCAAAACTCCTGGGACTTGATCTGCCGGCGCCAGCGCCCCGGGGTGCATTCCCAGATACCGGTCTCGACCCCATCATCGCGCTCCACGCTCAAGGTCGAGGCCACGGCGATAGGCTCGCCCAGGGGCGCGGCGACCGGTGAGGAGTCCGGCAGACGGGTGTTCAGTGCGTCTTTGAATTGCGTGATGCTCATGGGCTTTCCCCGTGTGAGTGGAACGACTTAGTGCATGAAGCCTTCCATGAACCCGGCGATGCCGGTTGCCAGCCTGCGGCGCCAGGGCGCGCTATTGGGGTTGGCCAATACCTGGTCCTCATGGACAAAGCTGCGGATGATCGCGTTATAGCCCAGCCAACGGCACGGCTCGGGCTCCCAGGCCTTGAGGGCTTGCAGGCCGCGTTCGCGAATCACCCAGGGTTGACGGGTCAGAGGCGTTTCAAGGCCCAGTATCAGATCGGCCAAGGTGCGGCCGCCAAGGTTGGTGGCGCCTACGCCCTCCCCGCCATAGCCGCCGGAAAGCGCAACGCCGGTTTTATGGTCGCAGAGCATGTGCGGACGGAAATTGCGCGACATGCCGAGGTTGCCGCCCCAGGAATGGGTAATCCTTACCTTCTTCAGCTGTGGGAAGAGTTCGCCAAACAGGTAGCGACGCAGCTGCACTTCGCTGTCGGTGAGATCAAAGTTGTGGCGCAACCGGCCCGCAAATTGATAGCCGCCTCGGGCGCCGAACACCAGGCGGTTGTCGGCCGTGCGCTGGCCGTAGGTGACTTGCCTGCTGCTCTCGCCAAACGCCTGGCCCCGGTTGAGGCCGATTTCATCCCACGTGCTGGCGGGCAAGGGTTCGGTGGCGACGATCAGGCTCTGTACTGGCAACTGGTAACGGCCCAGGAGCGGCAAGGTATTGGCGTAACCCTCCACTGCTGGCACTACCCAGGCGGCACGCACACTGGCCTTGGCCGTGCGCAGGCTGCCGGATTGCCAATGGGTCACCGGGCTGTTCTCGTAGATGCTCACACCCAGGTTTTCAACGGCCCGCGCCAGGCCGCGCACCAGCTTGGCCGGGTTAATGGTCGCGACATGGGGTGCATAGATACCGCCATAGGGCTTGGCGATACGGACCTGCTCGGCCAACTGCTGCGGGCTGAGCCAACGGTAGTCATCTTCGGTAAGGCCCTGGGCATACAGCTTGTCCAGGTACTGGCGCAGGCTGGCCTCCTGCTCGGGGTAACGTGCGGCGCAATACAGCGCGCCACCTTTGCGGTAATCGCAGTCGATTCCTTCGCGGGCCAGCACCTGCGCCACTTCATCAGGGATGCCGTGCAACAGGTCGAACGAGGCTCGCCGTTGTTGCGGGGCAAGGCCGGCCAGCAGGCGGTCCTCGCCCAGCAGATTGCCCATCAGCCAGCCTCCATTGCGCCCGGATGCGCCAAAGCCGGCGGTCTGCGCCTCAATGATGGCGATTTTCAGCTCCGGAGCCTGGCGTTTAAGGTAATAGGCGGTCCATAGGCCGGTATAGCCGGCGCCGATGATCGCCACATTGACATCCAAGTCATGCTCCAGACATGGCCGCGCCTCCAGCGGGTCGTCCAGCTGGTCCATCCATAGACTGATAGTGCGCCATGCCGGCATGCCAGGTTCTCCTACCTCGTTTCGATAGGGTCGATCCTAGAGCGCGGCGTCAGGGGCTGTCTTGCGCGCGTGCACGCAGGGAAATTTGTTTAACGTAAGCCTTGGGCGATTGGCCGGTGTGCTGGCGGAAAGCACTGTAGAACGCCGAGAGTGAATTGAACCCGGCGGCAAAAGCCAGCTCATCGACTTTGACAGGGGCAGTGGCACTGTCCAGCGCGGCCAGCAGATGCTGGAGCCGCGCCTGGTTGACGTAGCGGTAGAAGCTCTGCCCCAGCACCTGATTGAGCAGGTAGGAGATCTGATTGCGGCTGTAGCCAACTTCCTTGGCGACCCGTTGCAGGTCCAGGTCCGGATCCAGATAGGGTTGCCTGGATTCAAAGTACTGCTGCAGGTCATTAGCCATATGCCCCAATTGCTGGGGCGACAGGCCCAGGCGACTGACCGTGGGGCGCATGGACTGGGCAGGCTGCTCATGCACCAGGGATGCATATTCATTGACCCTCCAGATCAACCCGTCGCGCACGGTAATGGCTTCGCTGGTGCGAAACGACACCAGGCCCTGGCCGCCCCGCAAAGTGATGCGGTACTGGATAAACGCAGTGTCCCCATCGGCACGGATACGGTCGGTATGCTCAATCGCCTCGTCTGCTTCACGGGGCATGCTGGCCTTCAGGTACTCGCGCAGTTCGGCATAACCCATCACACGGTTCTGGAAGAAGTCGTGGTACTGAATCTCAGGGTGGTAATAAGCCATGACCCCGTCCAGATCGCGATGCCGCCAGCACAAGTGGTGACGCATCACCAACTCGCCGGTGGCGAGGGTGTTCTGGCGGTCATCGTCTGGGGCGATGTCGGGCATATTCGGCTCTGCGACGCGTAAACAGCTGAGAGTGCCGAATTTTGCCGGCGCCTTCAATGGCCAATTGGCACTTCTGGATAATGGCCTTTTGCCTGTTCTGCGGTAGGACATGACCCAGGTCAAGACCCCGGAAAAGAACCGCCGAACGGGGTGAAAAAAGTCACCTTGTACTTGCGAACGAATGCTATTTTTAAAGCTCTTCAACGCCATGACCAGTGAAGGTCCTGGCCCCCTGCCGCGAGCTAAAGGAAGCGCTCAATGAACAAGGTGGGCAACATGAACAAAGTGACATTTCCCAACGCCTGCCAGTTGATGCGCTGGCATTTCCATCCGCTAGGCTTCGAGGGCAGCATGGACGCCCCCGGTAGCATGGTCGCCCGCCTGTTTGACCGGGCCAGCGGCGAGACATTGATCGCCATCGCCGGCATCCCCTGCGCCACCGTGATGAACGCCGCAGATGTGGAGCGCATCATCGAGGCGGTGGAGGATGAGCTGGAATGTTTCGTGCCGCCGTTGTCGTTGCGGGCCTGAATACTATTTTTCAGCCCCCTCCCTCATTCAGCTGTGTATCAGCTGTGAGGTCAACGCTGGTCATCGAAAAAGGCTTTTTTGCCATCCACCCGCTCTGAGGCCCTGGGCACATTCACGCCCTGGCCTTCCGGCTTTTCCACATACCAATAGCAATGGCTGACCGCTCGGGTAATACCGACATAGGTCAGGCGCAATATTTCTTCTTTCTGCGCAGTGTCATAAGGTTCGCTATCACCGTCCTTGCCCAGGCCTGCCATGCGGTAGACCTGATTCTTGTACGGCGAGCTGGTGAGATGCTGGCAGTCCCCCAGTAGAAATACCGCATCCGCCTGCAGGCCCTTGGCGCTGTGATAGGTCAGCTGTTTCAATCTGCGCTCGTGGGGCGGCAAGTTAGAATCTACATTAACTACAGACTGAATATGCTCCTGAATCAGTAGCTTATCGCTGCTTTTTCGATACAGCATCAGCACCGTCTCGCCCCGCTGATAGTGCTCCAGCAATCGCCGGCCCAGCGCCGCATCGTCGCGTTCGAGTACCGTCACAGGCACGAGCGCCTTGGGTGCGCCACTGGCTTTGGCCTTCTTGCCGGGAATCGCCGGTGCGCTGCGCACGACATGTTCGGCCGCATCGATGATGTGCTGGTGGCTGCGATAGTTCTCCGCCAGCATCACTCGGGTGGTAGTTGGCGAAGCAAACTCGTTATTGAAGTCCATGAAGTACTTGGGCGAACTGCCACGCCAACCATAGATTGATTGCCAGTCATCCCCTACGCATAGCAAAGAAGAACGCTGTGCGCCGCGCCCCACATGCATCGCCGGGCCGCGACTGCGGATCTCCCTGAGGCTTGCGCGTATCCACGAGACAATCTGTGGCGAAACATCCTGGAATTCGTCGATCATCAAGTGCGACATAGGTCGCAGCAACGGATCGCTGAGCAACTTGAGGTTTTCCGGGGTGTTTTCACCGAACAGGGAGAACATCCGGTTGTAGGTCATGATCGGCGGCGATTGATCCAGCAGGTGATCTTCCAGGGCCTTCCAGAAAATGCTCAGGGCCTCAAAGAACAACCGATCCGGATCGTCCTTGGCAAAGCGCATCTGGCCCACGGCCGTCGGTACGTCCAATCCGAGGTTCTCGATAAACCCGGCAGCCATCACAAAACTATCCAACAGCGGCGCCGAGGCCAGTTCGCCTTTGACCTTGTAATCAAACCCAGGCCCGGCCGTTGCATCACCGGCCAGGCTGCTGATCAAGCGCTTTGAAGCCTCATAGTTATCCAGCCAGATCATAGGTTTACGACAGAAAGCTTGAAACAGTGTGCGCTTGACCGCCCACTCGGCACGTACGGATAGTTTGGAGTTCGGTCGGCTGAGCTGGGCGTTTTCCCGCGCATCGAAACCTAGCACCACCCACGCATCCAGCGCCGGGATATAGCCGTGACAATGAAATTGCGCACCGTTGACTTCAAAGGTCTGGCGGCTGGGCTCTATGCCCTTTATCGGCCACGCCCCGGCGCGAAACCACAGGTCTTCGATCACATCGCAAAGTTCGTCATCACGTTTGGCCGCCAGTTCTGTCACCGCGATGCGTTTTTGCACGTCCGGATGATCGCGCTCCAGCTCCTTGAGTTGCAGACCTTGGCGGGCCAGCGGCGCAATCAGCTCGCGAAAACGCTGGTGGTGGCCATACAGGCGGTGATAACAGGCATTCATCTGTTGACGCTGGGCGTCGCCGATGCGCAGATCGAAGGGATTGCTGTCGGCGTCCGCAAAACCGTCGCTGAGGTTTTCAAAGGCCTGCAGACGCTCGAAGCCCGGCAGGCTGCGCACCATTGGCAGGATGCGCGAATGGAAGGTACGCACTACAGCCTGGGCTTCCTTCATGCCAAGGGGTTGGCCCCACAAGCTGAGAATATCCATGAGCTTGTGAATGAAGTCTTTACGCGACTCGCGAGTAAAGGTCACCACCGTCATCGAACTCAGCTCAAAGCCCAGGTAATGGGTCAGCAGCAGGATGCGCAGCACCAGGGATGTGGATTTACCCGCGCCGGCCCCGGCGATCACCGAAGTCGAGGGCGTATCGCTGAAGATCATCTTCCATTGCGCGGCACTTGGCTGCGCATGGGCCGGCAGCAGCCGCGCCACATCCGCCTTCATGCGTTTCTTCACATCCGCCGTGAGCGGCAGCCGCCAATCATCGAACAGGCTGTCATCCACCCCCGGCGCAGGGTGTTCGTCGGGGCGGAAGTCGCGGATCAACAGGACCTGCCGGCCCTCCTCAATGCCATCGGCCTTGCCCTCGCGATAACCATATTCCACACCCGCCTCGTGCCCACTGCGAAAGCCGTCGGCTTGGCCATGCAACCAAGAGAACCGGTGCTGCGCGCGCAAACGAGTGAGGCCGTGGCCGAACAGGCGAGCAGCCAGTCGTTTCAATAGCGGCATTTCGGCCAAGGGGCGCAGTTCGGGGGGCAGATCAGGCTTGTGTTGCGGCACGCGGACTCCTGCGATGAGATTAGCTGTGATGAGGGCGTCATGGTCGCCGGAATCGGCGCTCAGTTCCAGCCAATTGCTTTGCTGTCATGCAGTTAGGCGATGAAGTGAAAGTTGTTACAGACGACATCTATCGAATATATGGATAGGAATCAGGCAGTTTTTACGCTTTTTATCGATGTTGCAGTGCCGGATGATAGGCCCATCAACAGGAGACGATCATGCTTGAACTTCGACCTTTCCACACCCTGGGCGGCGCCCATCACGGCTGGCTTGACGCCCATCACCACTTTTCCTTCGCTGAATACCACGACCCCGAGCGCATGCACTGGGGCAACCTGCGGGTATGGAACGACGACATCATCGCCCCGGGCAGCGGTTTCCCCCAGCACCCGCACCGCGACATGGAAATCATCACCTACGTGCGTGAAGGCGCGATCAGTCATGCTGATAACTTGGGCAACAAAGGCCGCACCGAGGCTGGTGATGTGCAGGTGATGAGTGCGGGCACCGGGATCGCCCATAGCGAGTACAACCTGGAGGCTACACCGACCAAGATTTTCCAGATCTGGATTATCCCGAATCAGGCTGGGCTACCGCCGTCCTGGGGCGCCAAACCGTTTCCACAAGGTAACCGTGAGGGATTTGTGACACTTGCCAGTGGTAAGGCCGGCGACAGTGAAAGCCTGAGCATTCGTGCCGATGCACGCTTGGTGGCAGCGAACCTGAAAGCCGGGGAAAGCGCTGAGTACCGACTGGACAGCGGCCGCCGGGCGTACCTGGTGCCGGCCACGGGTGTGATTGACGTCAATGGTTTGCGGGCACAGGCGCGAGATGGCGTGGCGGTTGAGGATGAGCAGGTGTTGCGGGTGACGGCGATCGAGGACAGCGAGATCGTGTTGGTCGACCTGGCCTGAGCTTGCGCCCGATGCTGGCCTTACAGCAGAACGCTATCTGACTGACGCCCTGATCCAATATGGGAGGGGGCTTGCTCCCGATGGCGGCCTGATGTTGGATTAGACCGAGTACATATACGCCCCATCCAGGGTTACTGTTGACTGCTAAAAAGTTGCGTTGATACCCATGCCCCGACGAGGGCGTATCAGTAAATGCATCTGTGGCTGCCCCATCGCCATCGGGAGCAAGCCCCCTCCCACAGGGTCCTGCGGCGCACCCAAAGGTGTGGATACCCATGCCCCGGTGAGGCGGTGTCAGTCAATGCAACTGTGACTGACTCACCGCCATCGGGGCACGGACCTTCCCACATTGGGTTCGGTGTGATTACTGGGCGATCGCACCGTCTACAAGTACTTGCGCCTCCTCCACCAACCGCTTGAGGTGATCTTCGCCGATAAAGCTCTCGGCATAGATCTTGTAGATGTCCTCGGTGCCCGATGGCCGTGCGGCAAACCAACCATTTTCGGTCATGACCTTCAAGCCGCCAATTGCCTGGTTATTGCCTGGTGCATGGCTGAGAATCTGCTGGATGCTCTCCCCGGCCAATTGCGTGGACGTCACCTGCTCCGGCGCGAGCTTGCCCAGCAGGGCTTTCTGCGCCGGGGTCGCCTTGGCATCGACGCGAATGGCAAACGGCTCGCCCAGCGCGTCGGTCAGGCCGCGGTAGATCTGGCTCGGGTCCTGGCCTTTGCGCGAGGTCATTTCCGCCGCCAGCAAAGCCGGGATCAAGCCGTCCTTGTCAGTGCTCCATACCGTGCCGTCCTTGCGCAGGAACGAGGCACCGGCGCTTTCTTCACCACCAAAGCCCAACGAACCTTCGAACAAGCCGTCGGCGAACCATTTGAAGCCCACCGGCACTTCGTACAAACGGCGACCGATACGCGCAGCAACGCGATCAATCAAGCCGCTGCTGACCACGGTCTTGCCCACGGCAGCATCAGCGCGCCAGTCAGGGCGGTTCTGGAACAGGTAATCAATGGACACCGCCAGGTAGTTGTTCGGCGCCAACAGGCCGCCGGACGGGGTGACGATGCCGTGGCGGTCGTGGTCCGGGTCGCAGGCGAACGCGACGTCGAAACGCTCCTTGAGGCCGATCAGGCCCTGCATGGCGTAGCTGGACGACGGGTCCATGCGAATCTGGCCGTCCCAGTCGACGCTCATGAAGCGGAAAGTCGCATCGACTTCGGTGTTCACTACCTCCAGGTTCAGACGGTAGTGCTCGGCAATCGCCGACCAGTAGCGCACCCCGGCCCCGCCCAATGGGTCCACGCCCAGGCGCAGGTCGGCGCTGCGGATCGCATCCATGTCGATCACATTGACCAGGTCGGCCACATAGCTGTTGAGGTAGTCATGACGATGGGTGGTGTCCGCCTTGAGTGCCTGGGCGTGGGTGATGCGCTTGACCCCGGCCAACTTGTTGGCGAGCAATTCATTGGCCTTGGCTTCGATCCACTTGGTGACGTGGGTATCGGCCGGGCCGCCATTAGGCGGGTTGTACTTGTAACCGCCACTCTGCGGCGGGTTGTGGGACGGTGTAATCACGATACCGTCCGCCAGGCCGCTGGTGCGACCACGGTTGTAGCAGATGATCGCGTGGGAAATCGCCGGGGTCGGCGTGTATTCATCGCCTTCGGCCAGCATGACGTGTACGCCATTGGCGGCCAATACTTCCAGAGCACTGGCACCGGCAGGTGTGGACAGCGCATGGGTGTCCAGGCCCACGAACAACGGCCCGTTGATGCCTTGGGCTTCGCGGTACAGGCAGATGGCCTGGCTGATCGCGAGTACATGCCATTCGTTGAAGCTCAGCTCGAATGAGCTGCCCCGGTGCCCGGAGGTGCCAAAGGCCACGCGCTGGGTAGAGATTGCTGCATCAGGCTGGCCGGTGTAATAGGCCGTGACCAGTCGCGGGATATCCACCAGCAACTGGGCCGGCGCCGGTTTGCCCGCAAAAGGACTGATAGTCATGCATAAACCTCGAAAAGAAGGATTCGGAAAAGTGTCAGTTTACTGGGACTTGGACTACTGCGCGACGGTATCGATCCTACAGCCTGAAGAGAAATTTCAAACACTAGGCGGTCTGCGCCTCGAGCAACGCCTGAGCCAGCGCATCCAAGGTGACATCCAGATTGGGCTGCCCGGCGAACGTATGGCTCAAGCGCATATGCTGATGGTGCAAGCCGCTGAGGCTGAATAACTCACCCGGCGCTATCACGACCTGTTGCGTGAGCATCCGCTGAAAGATCAGGCGCATATCCACTGGAGCCACCGACTCCAGCCAGAAACTCGCCCCGGCGATGGGCACCCGATAGCTCACGCGCCCTTGCATGCGTGCGTCCAGTCGCTGGCTCATGGCTTGCGCTTGCTCCTGTAGAAGTTGGCGCAATGCCCGCAGGTGCTGGTCAAAGCGCCCGCTCTGATAAAGCCGGGCAATGGCCCGCTGACGGATTGAGGACAAACGAAATGAGCGCAGTAAAAACTGGCGCTGCAATTCACTGCTCATTTGATGCGACAGTAAATAGCCAAAGGGCGCTTCCGGACCCAACACCTTCTCGAACGACGAGAACACCATCAGCCGCTCCGGGTTGACCAGATGACGCAAAGCCGCCTGGGATGGCGTATAGCTCAGCTCACCAAAGGTGTCGTTCTCCAGCAGCCAGCAACCGTATTGCTCGAGCAAATGCGCAATCTGCAACCGCTCCGGAACCGATAACGCCGTACCTGACGGCATGCTCACCACCGATGACAGCAGCACCAGGTGCACGGGTTCGTGGCGCAACAGGTGCTCGAACATCGCCAGGTCGAAGCGGCCATCGGCGAGCCAGGGCAATTCGATCACCCGTACACCAGCAGCCTGCAACAGGCGCAAGACCCGATAATCACAGGGTGACTCGGTCACCAACACAGTGCCCTTGAGACCCAGGGCGTCAATCAGTATCTCCAGTACACCCTGTAGATCTGCCCCGATATATACCTCGTCGGCCTGCCAGCAGCGTGTAGGCGACGAGGTATAACGTGCTGCCAACGCTGCGCGCAGCTCCCACACGCCACAGGGTTGCGACCAGGGCTGCAGTTGGTGCGGGTAGCGGCGCACCAATTTGCGCTCCAGTGTCAGCAAGTCACCATCCAGCGAGCCCAGCAGCGCCGGTTCATCCCCACTGAGCACGACCATGGCCGGCCGCCGCGCCGCCGCGTAGAGCCTTTCGAGCAGGTCAGCGCCCGCCATCAGCTGCGGGTTGGCGGCTACCGGCCAGGCGAAGTATCCGGACTTGGCCACCGAGTACACCCGCCCTTCCTTCTCCAGCAGCGAGTAGGCGTATTGGATCGTCGAGATCGACACGTTCAAGCGTGTCGACAGCTGTCGCAAGGATGGCAACTTGACAGGTGTTTCCAGGCTGACTTCGTTGATCAGGTTGATCATGTAGCGGTAGACCGCCTGATAGGCAAAGTCTGCCTGCCGCTCTCCCCGAAGGTTCATGGCCGCTCACCGGCCCGTACAGACGAATACACGCTAACGCCCCGATAACCGTGCAGTCGGTGCTTCGGACTGCGTGAATCGCGGCTTGCGTGCCAGGATGCCACGCTCAACCTGCAGCGGGCGCTTGCGGTACACGTGCTGCAATATCGGCAACGGCAATCCGCTGGTATCCACCAGCCACTGTTGCAGCATGTCTGGCGCGGGCTTGCCTTGGAGCGCCTTGTGCAGTTCGGGGAGCGCCACCAACATGCCAGGATGGCATTGACGCAAGAAGCCCTCCAGCCGCTCGCCGTGCTCAATGAAGGGTGCGAACAGCAGGCAGGTCAACTGACCCTCGTCCAAGCCGAAAAATTCTTGGGCATAGGTGGTGGACAGGATGCGCCCATCCTCGCTTGACGCCTCGGCGATCAATGCATTTGGGATTTTCCTACGGCGCATATAGTCCATCGCCTGGCGAATAAAACTTTCGACGCCATGCTCATAAGAAAGCTCACGCAGGCACTGGGCCTGCAAGCCGTGCAAGTGAGCCATGAGTAATGGATTGGGGGCGGCAGGATGGCTGAAGTGAAAATCAAACGGGTCCTGCTTGTGCGCCAGGAAGTCAGTCAGCAGCGTAGATCGGGATACATCCACATCATCGAGCAAGTCGGCAATGCCGATATAGGCCAGATGACGGTACCCGCCCCGGCCCAGCTCCTCTGTACCCACATAATGCTCGCCATAGAGATCACGGTAGCAAGCGATACTCCACTCCTCCATGCGTGCAAACAGCCGGTTGAGCGACATCGGTTTGCCACGCGCGAAATCAAGGCCGGTTGCCAGCGCGGTTTTTTTCAGCCACGCCAGGTATTGGCTTTGCTTGCGTGGCGAGTCACCGCTGACCATGGCATGCACACCGCCGTTCCAGGTGGCGACGCATTGGTAGAACTCACCGAAGGCCAAGTAGGTGTCGTTGCACAGTGTGGCGCGGATATCGCCGGACGTCAGGTGGCCCAGCAGCAGCATATTGCGCTGACTGACCTCACGCCCGACGCTGGAAGCCGGGCGTTGCGGATTGAAAGGCTGGACGTCGCGGTTCTCGACCATCAACAGCTCCACACGCGGGTCGTCATGAAAGAAAAGCGCGCTATAGCCTTGGTTCAAGTTGTCGAGGGTGGCCTGCGTCATGCCGGCATAGCGCAGGGTAGCAACCCGCAGGTGAAACGTCTTGGGCGCGCGCCCCGCGATGGTCAGTTGCGCGGCTCGCAACATTGCCAGTGTGTAACTGCTGACCTCGCCGCCGCCGTGGGTGATCAGCACTTTGTAGTGCCCCACTTGCTCCATGCCGCCGGCTGCCACCACAATTCG
This sequence comes from Pseudomonas sp. FBCC-B545, assembly GCF_059134095.1. Taxonomy (NCBI): domain Bacteria; kingdom Pseudomonadati; phylum Pseudomonadota; class Gammaproteobacteria; order Pseudomonadales; family Pseudomonadaceae; genus Pseudomonas; species Pseudomonas sp. FBCC-B545. The sequence continues at coordinate 3,282,223 of NZ_CP101441.1, forward strand.
CTGGACCAACAATTGAAGTACAGTCCGCTCGGCCCGCGTGAAATGCCCGATCATACGCTGCAGAACTTGTTGGTAAACATAGTTCATGGCTTGCTCATGAATTGCGCTCATTATTCTACTACCTGAGTTGAAGTGTCAGTTTCAAGCAACTATCAATATGAATTGCTCGACCCATTACGACTGTAGGTGTGTCGGCTGCCACACGGCGCAAAGACAATTAAACATTAGCACCTTGCAATAAAAGCACCGGCACCCCCCATGCCTTCCCACTGTGGCCCAACCCCGGGAAAATCGCGTTCCAGCTTGACATAGACGCGTTGGGTTACCGGCCCTAGGAATACTCCGACAACTTCCTACACTGTTTTAACTAAAAAACCAGGGACACATCTGACGAGTATTAATCACCCATTTCAATCTGCTCCTTGCAAAACAACCGGGCGCTTTCAGTACACTTTCAGGGTGCACAGAGACGCCTTGCTTAGTTCCTGAAGTACGCTGCGGGAATATCAGGTTATCAATCATTGCTCAATCCTTGAGATGACAGGTTAGGCACAATTATCGGCGCTCAAGTAATGATTAACAGATACAGACTATCGCCGAAAACCCGTTCAGATTTGCCAGGTCCCAGACATTAATGGCGCCCACACGACAGCGCCGCACTGGGTTTCAGGGCGGCGTAAGGGAAAAAAGGTATTGTTTGCGGGGTGGAGCCCCCCTGGCCAGGCTCAACCCGGGGGTGGGTTAAGCCCTGTCAAATGGCGCATTTGCCTCATCGGCTCAGACGCCAGCGTATTCATTTGCGAATACTCCTACAGCTCAAACAGCTTCAACCTGCAAGGCGACACGCTCGCGGCATGGGCATTCGTCCATATAGCGGTGGGCTTCAACGAACTGATCGAACGCAAATACCGTGGTTTTCAGTGGGACAAGCACACGGTCGGCCGTCAACTGGTTGATATCACGCAAGGCACGCTGCAGTGCCACCTGATCCTGGACGATGCCCAGCTCCGGCTTGCCGGTAAAGTTGCCGATACAGTGCACGAAGAACTGAATATTCTTCTGGAACGCTGCACAGGCCGGGAATGGCGTCTGGTTGCCACCTTGCAAGCCATACAACACCAGGCTGCCACGGGGCGCCAGGACGTCACCCAGCAACGACATCTGCGGGCCCCCCAGGCCATCGAACACGACGTCGACGCCACGGTTGTCAGTGAACTTGTTGATCTGCATCAGCAGGTCTTGTTCCTCGGTGACAATGACCTTTTCCGCCCCGAGGGAGAGCAGGTATTCGCGTTCGGCGCTGTTTTTCGTCGCGGCAATCACCCGCACACCCAGGGCCTTGCCCAGTTGCACAAAGGAAGGGCCGGAGCAGTGGCTGGCATCGGTCACCAGGGCAAACTGCCCGGGCTTGACCCGCGCCAGGTCCATATAGGCGAAATACGCAATCAGCAACGGCGTGTAGTGCACGCTGGCTTCAATCGGGCTCAAGACATCCGGGTAACGGGTCAGGGCAGAACGCGGCAAGATGATCTGCTCGCCATACACCGGGTAATCGTTGGGGCTTTCGGCCGGAAAACTGGCCACCTTGTCGCCCACAGCCAGGTCATCCACGCCGTCACCCAACGCGACAACCACACCCGCCATCTCATGCCCCAGGCCCGAAGGCAGGCGAGCATGGGAAGACGCCAGGTTCTGGCGCCATAGAATGTCGTACCAGCTGATGCCAATCGCCTCGACACGCACCTGCACTTCGCCCGGTGCGGGCTGCGCGGCTGCATGCTCTTCGCATTTGAGCACCTCGGCCGGACCAAACTTGTGAAAACGGATCGTGCGGGACATCGCAAACCTCGTCAAAGTAACCTCTAATGCCATGAACTCTATCTGGGCTTTCCAAGTAAGGCCACCGGTCGCCATTAATAGTCGACATGCCTGTCATTGATTTCGCGAAGGAGGAGCAGACCTCAACTATCGTAGGAAAAATCAATTAGCCGGTGCAGAGTACCAGCCTTTCCCCGTAAGATTCATGCCGGTCATGCTGCTGAATCGTACGATATGGCCGCTCACGTCAAGTTTACAGACTCTTCCAGGACACAAGATGAACCGTAACGACCTGCGTCGTGTCGACCTTAACCTCTTGATCGTATTCGAAACTTTGATGCATGAGCGCAGTGTGACCCGCGCCGCCGAGAAATTGTTCCTCGGCCAGCCGGCCATCAGCGCGGCCCTATCGCGCCTGCGTGGGCTGTTCGATGACCCGCTGTTTGTACGCACCGGGCGCAGCATGGAACCCTCGGCCCGCGCCGTAGAGATCTTCGCCCTGCTCTCCCCGGCCCTGGACTCGATCTCCACCGCCGTCAGCCGCGCTGCCGAATTCGACCCGGCCACCAGCACTGCGGTGTTTCGAATCGGCCTGTCCGACGACGTGGAATTCGCCCTGCTGCCGCAGTTGCTCAAGCGCCTGCGCGCCGAAGCCCCGGGCATCGTGCTGGTGGTGCGCCGCGTCAACTACATCCTGATGCCCGGCTTGCTCGCCTCGGGTGAAATCTCCATCGGCGTCAGCTACACCGCCGATCTGCCGGCCAACGCCAAGCGCAAGGTACTGCGCCGCAGCCTGCCGAAGCTGCTGCGTGCCGACAGCGTGCCAGGCTCATTGAGCCTGGACGACTTCTGCTCACGCCCCCATGCCCTGGTGTCCTTCGCCGGCGACCTGAGCGGGTTTATTGATGAAGAGCTGGAGAAGCTCGGCCGCAAACGCCATGTGGTATTGGCGGTCCCGCAGTTCAACGGGTTGGGCACGCTGCTGGCGGGTACGGACATTCTGGCCACCGTGCCGGATTACGCCGCCGAGGCGCTGACGTCGGCAGGTGGCTTACGCGCCGAAGACCCGCCGCTGCCGGTGCGTTCGTTTGAGCTGCACATGGCCTGGCGTGGGTCGCAGGACAATGACCCGGGTGAGCGGTGGTTGAGGTCGCGGATTCAGATGTTTTTTGGGGATCCTGAGAGTCTTTAGGCGTTGTCGGGCAGGCTGTTTATCTGATCAATTTTGCCTTTCGACAAACCATGGAGCTCCATTCACTTCCGGTGGATTGCTACATTGGGGGCATATTTGAGGGCATGCTTTGGATGGTTTGAAAAGGATGCCCCCAGCCTGGGGCCAAGCAAGCTATTGATGAGGATGGGTGGACTAAGGGAGATATGAACCCTCGGCCCTACCCCGTATCAATGGCCGAGCCGTAGTGAGCGCACCACCCACCACGCTGGACAAATGCGTGCAAATGTAAAAAATTATGATGGCATAATGCCTCGGCAACCTGCAAAATCCACACGTTTCCAACGGATTTGAAGGAGCGGTTCCGATGACATGGCCAGTCACGCTGAAACTCGACAGCGCAGCCTACCCGCTCAGCGTGGTGCAACGCGCCGCTTATTCCCTAGCCGACACTGTCACGATCCAGGTCGGTATTGAAGCAAATCAGATAAGCCTCACGGCCTACCCCGCTAAATCAAGGCTAACGCTTTCCCCGGAGCAGGCTCACTCGCTGATCCTTCAGCATCTGAACGACTTCGCCCTACGCGACCATATCAACCGCGAAACAGTAGGGTTGCGCGAGGTCCTGGCCCGAGCCGCTCTCGCTGGATGTGGGATTTCCCAGTGACACTGATTGCGACAGACGCCAAGCACTACCGCTTGCTGCCTTTTCGATTCATGCGCATGAACACGGGAAATGACCGTGACATCCTGCTCACCTCCGATACCGGTGAGTACATGCACGTGAACGACGCGCAATTACGAGCCCTCAGTTACTTCGACGTTCAACCAAGTACGCCTTTTTACAAGGACCTGCTGGCCCGCCACTTCATCTACGAACCAGGCTGCCACGACCCGTTCCCGGAAATGGCCGCGCAGTATCGCAGCCGCAAGGACTTCCTCTTCCAGGGCCCTGCTCTGCACTTGTTCGTGGTTACATTGCGCTGCAACCACACCTGCCAGTACTGCCAGGTGTCGCGGGCCCCTCTGGGAGGATCCGGCCACGATCTGTCGGAAGCGGATGCGCAAGCGGCGGTCGATCGCCTGTTCGAATCGAACGCTCCCGCCTTGACTGTGGAGTTTCAGGGTGGCGAGCCGCTTCTGGCCTTCGAGCGCGTCCGCCAGATTGTCGAATGGGTCGTCGAACGAAACGTGGTCGAACAACGGGATATCCAGTTCGTCATCACCACCACGCTGCACCACCTGACGGAGGAAATACTCGACTTCGCAGAACAAAATCGCATCCAGTTTTCGACCTCGCTCGATGGGCCGGCGCCCTTGCACAATGCCAACCGCCCAACCCCGTCACGAGACTCCTACGAGCGCACTGTAAAAGGCATCCAGTGGGTCCGTGAGCGCCTTGGCCATGATGCGGTTTCCGCGCTGACCACGCTGACTTCAAGAAGCCTCGAACAACCTGAAGCGATCATCGATGAGTATGTAAGCCAGGGCTTCTCCAGCATCTCGCTTCGGCCTCTGAGCCCTTATGGGTTTGCCACCAAGAGTGCCCTTCGACTTGATTACCCTATTGAGCGATACCTGGCCTTCTACAAGAAGGCACTTGCCTATTTGCTGCATATCAACCAACAGAGCGTATACCTCTCAGAGAGTTATACGAGCCTGTTGCTGAAAAATATCCTAACACCCTTCTCCTCCGGCTATGTAGACCTGCGCTCCCCTGCTGGCGCAGGCACTGCAGCGCTGGTTTACAACTATGACGGTTACGTCTATCCCTCGGACGAAGCCCGAATGTTGCTGGAGATGGGTGAAGACGGCTTGAGGCTCGGCACCGTACAGCAACCCTTGTCTGAATTACTCGCATCGCCCGTTATGAATGCGTTGCTCGCCAGTGGTGTAGCAGAGGCGCTGCCGGGCTGTTCCGACTGCGCACTTGTCCCGTACTGTGGTGCTGACCCCGTCGAACACTATGCCCGCCAAGCTGACCCAATCGGACACCGAGTGTTCAGCAGCTTCTGCAAGAAGAACATGGGGCTGCTGAAGCATCTTTTCGGCCTGCTTTGCGATGGCGACGACAACGTGCAGAGAGTGCTGCTGTCTTGGTTGAACAGGCGCGCTTACAACGATGTTCGATTTCCGGGTTACAGGGGCTGATGGCGATGCTGCGCAAAGATACCCGCTTCGAAATCCATCACCTGAATGAGCCGAAACTGCTCAAAGTCATCACTCTGGATGAATTCATCGAACAAGGCCTGGCTGTTTGTGCCGGAAGCGCTGAATTCGGTGACTTGCTGCTTTGGCTGCCAAACGAAGAACGGCTACGGAGCCCGCATCTGCTCTCATTACCAGTGGGTGGATTCTTGATCCCGGAGCCATTGATCGGCGACTTCGACTGCGCGCGGCCATACCTGCACACCCCCAACGATGCGGATGTCGTGCAGCCCGGCGATGTCATTGCCATCACACCAGGCAGCGCGTTGGTGCGAGTGCTCTATCGACGAGGCTCAGACAGCAACCTGCTGTTCATGACCGATCGTTGCAACAGCCTCTGCCTGATGTGCTCGCAGCCGCCCAAAGATATCGATGACCGTTGGCACATCGAGGAGAACCTACGACTGATCGACCTGATGGACTCGGGCGAGGAGAATCTGGGAATCAGCGGCGGAGAACCCACGCTTTATCGCGACGGCCTGCTCGAAATCCTGGCCAAGTGCAAAGCCGTTTTGCCACAGAAATCCATTCATGTACTCAGCAACGGGCGTCTGTTCCAAGACCCGAGCTGGATCGCTGCGCTCTCTTCCATCGGTCACCCTCAGTTGAGCTGGGGCATCCCGCTGTATGCCGACAATGCCGAAGACCATGACCATGTGGTGCAGGCTCCAGGCGCTTTTAGTGAAACCCTGCAAGGTCTTTACAATCTGGCGCGCGCCAACCAGATCATCGAGATACGCGTGGTGCTCAATCGCCTGACCACGCCACGCTTGCCCGAGCTCGCCCACTACGTGTTCAGGAACCTGCCCTTCGTGCGGCATGTTGCGCTGATGGGTATCGAGAGTACCGGCCTGGCCAGAAAGAACTACGAAGAACTGTGGATTGACCCGCTGGACTATCAAAAGTCGTTGAGCCAGGCCGTGTATTTCCTGTTCAACCGCGGAGTTCCGGTTTCGATCTACAACTTGCCCCTGTGCCTGATCCCGGCCCACCTCTCGCGTTTCGCCCGCCAGAGCATCTCCGACTGGAAGAACCTGTTCATCGATACCTGCCAGCAATGCGCTGCCGTCAAACATTGCTCTGGCTTCTTCAAATCCCACACCGACCGCTGGCAGAGCCGCGGCGTACAACTACTATCGCCCGAGGCCTTTAGCGCCTATACAAGGAGTGCACAGTGAAATTGCTCGACCGCTGGAAAGTCCTGATCAGTGGGATCAGCTTGCTGCCAATGGCAGGTACGACTCTGGCACAGGCGGGCCAACTGTCGCTCGCCGATGCGAACTGGCAACCCAACGACAAGCTACAGCCCCCAGTATTTGCCGATACGCTCAATGCGCCAGACACCGTCAACATCTATGCGGCACATCGCTCGCACAGTTCTCACCGGTCCCACAGTTCGCACAGTTCTCACTACAGCGGCTCGGGTGGCTATAGCGCACCTCGCTACTACAGCCCACCCGCTACCAGCACCCGAAGCTACAGCGCGCCGAGTGCTTCGAGCAGCACCCCAAGCAGCAACAGCCTTTATCAGTCGTCTGGCACTACCAGCGGGACAAGTTCGAGCACTTCAAAGAGCCGCGCGACCAATGAGCAGAAAAGCAACCTGGTCACCCGAGTGCAGACCGCGCTGATGGTGCGCCAGTATTACCAAGGCGCCATTGATGGGGTGATGGGCAAAGCAACACGTGGTGCGTTGATGGCCTTTCAGATGGACAGTGGGCTGACCGTGAATGGCCGGATGGATACGGCCTCGCTGAATGCGTTGGGTATCAAGATTCCATAAGTTGTTGACGCTGATGCGATTTTTGACCCAGGCTACCGGAACTCATTGACCCACCCGAGTACTCAAGAAATGATTACCTTGCGGGTGATTTCGGAGGCAGCGTGTGGGCCAGTCAAAATCAGCAACCAGGGTCAAAATCGCATCAGCGCCGACAATCATGGGCTTATCTTGCACCGCAAATAGGTCGATTGGCTGGAGATGCAGCAAGTCGTCACCAGCCACCGTCGCTGCCACCGACCGACACGGATCTGACTACTCTTAGATAAGCCGATGCTCGCGCAGAAACCTCACCTCCCCGCTGAAATTTAGGAATGTGCATGACTGCTGCCATCAGTGATTCAACAGCCCAAATCGCGTTTTCAATGTTTGAAAACAAAGGCGTCTACGCAGTGCTTCTTGGCTCGGGGGTATCACGCTCGGCGGGAATACCGACCGGCTGGGAAATCACTATGGAGCTGGTGAAACGATGGGGCATAGCGTCTGGTACCGGCGAACAGGAAGATTGGCTCGCGTGGTACGTAGGTCAAACAGGAGAGCAGCCCAATTACTCCACGTTGCTCGAACGCCTGGCGACAACCCAGACTGAGCGGCGAGCCATCATTCAAGGCTTTCTGGAACCTAGCGAAGACGAGTTAGAGGATGGCCTTAAACTGCCTACCCCCGCACATCGAGCGATCGCTGCGATGATCAAAGCGGGTTATGTGCGCGTGATCATCACGACGAACTTCGACCGACTCATGGAAAATGCACTTCGCGATGTCGGCGTTGAGCCAACTGTAGTCAGCTCAGAAGACACCCTCGGAGGAGCGGAGCCACTCACTCATGCGTCCTGCTACATCCTGAAGATCCATGGTGATTACAAGGATGCCAGGATCCTCAATACCGATGGGGAGCTGGGCAAGTATCCGCCAGCGTTCAATACGCTGCTTGACCGCATCATCGATGAGTTTGGGCTGATCGTCGCGGGCTGGTCAGGTGAGTGGGATCATGCGCTGAGGGCGGCTTTTTTGAGGGCGCCCTCCCGTCGCTACCCGACCTACTGGCTTTCGCGAGGAAAATTGAGCGAGCGTGGCCAAGAGCTCATCACTCAGCGGCGCGCCAACGTCGTGACGGGCCTTGATGCCGACACCTTCTTCGATGGGCTGAACCTCAAACTGGAAACCATCCAGCAATCCCGCCTGCAGAACCCAGCCGGCATCGAGCTGACTCTCGCTATGGCCAAACGCTTTATGGCCAGACCCGAACACAGGATTCAGCTCGATGATTTAGTGACAAGCCAGGCTCATCAAGCGATCAGCCATCTGGCTCCTCTCTTCACAGAACGACCTCAGGGCAGCACGTCCAAGGACTTTATCGATCTGGTTGAGATATACGAAGCGGCCATCGAGCCACTAGCACGCCTTTGTGCAGTGTTAGGGCGATGGGGTGCAGGTGTTGAGCATCTGATCGTTTTGGATGCGATCAAGGGCCTGCACGCTGCGTCTCAAGTCGAGCAGTCAGGCTGGGCAGCTGGACTTGCATTGAAGAGTTACCCGATAGCACTTGTTACCTATGCGTATGGCATGGGACTTGTGCGGGCCAATCGCCTGAGCGAGCTAAACGAGCTGTTTAACACGACCCTTATCAATCGGCGCGAAATGCCTTTCCCTGTGGGAGTTGATCTATCACCGTTCTACGTTGAGGGAGCCAATGGCCTGCTTGAATTATGGAGGAGCTTCGAAGACCAAAGTAGAGCTCTTACCCCCTTGTGCAACCGACTCCATGACCGTCTTGCGTCTCGGTGGGCGCCTGACTTCGCAGGTCTGCAGGATCACGGGCTGCTTTACGAACGTTTTGAGTTTTTCAGTTTCCTGTTCTTCTGCGAGCAACGCGGAGTCAGTGAAGAGTCGCTCGCGGATGCCGTGAAAAACCACGATTTCAAAAGAATCGCATTGGGCCGGCTTTCCTGGCATTCAGAGACCATCAACCGCTTCGCTCACGAATATGCGACCAACGAGTACAGGGCCCCGCTGCTGGCAGCAGGGTTCGCACTTGGGTCGCAAAGCTACCTGGAGCAAATTCTTGAAGGACTGAAGCGGCTGTCCAGGTACTGACGCCTCACGCATTCCAATTAATGCAAATACGATTCAAATGGGTTACATGCGTTTGCTGCTGAAACTCTAAGACAAGTTTTGATTCTGGCAGCAGGCATCGAGGGAGGTGATTTATGCGTTCTTCATCAACGAAGGAGGTAGCTTGCTGACTGCCTGTAGGGCTGCGTTGGGGGCTCAGTCCACAACGCCCCCCTGCGACAGCCTTTTTTCGAATGGAGCAAAGGATGAAGCCGTACGACACAGTCCTTCAGATTAAAATCCCAAACCATGTGTTCGCAAGCAAAATGGCATAATATGCCAATGATCAGAAGAAACTGTTTACCGAAAGCTGGAGCTCATTATGGCAACGAGAAACGTTGTACTTACCCCTCACCAAGAACAGGTTATCCAGGATCTGGTGCAGTCCGGCCGTTATCAGAATGCCAGCGAAGTGATGCGAGAAGGTTTACGTTTATTGGAGCAGCGTGTCGCCGAAGACACCGCCAAAATTGAAGCCCTGCGTCAGGCGACCTCGATTGGCATCATGGATCTTGAACACGGGCGCTTTACTCAGGTGAACGAAGAGGATATGGAGCACTACCTCGAGGGCTTGAGCCTGGAGGCAACCCTCCCCGCGAGAGAGAAACACTGAGCATGCCGCAGTATCGGATTTCCAACGCGGCGCGCGCCGACATTGTCGACATCCTCAGGCTCTCCCAGACGCAGTTCGGCGATCAAGCACGCCAGCGCTACCAGGCGCTGATCCTCGCGGCGCTGCAAGCGCTTGCCGACACGCCTTATCGCATTGGCAGCCACGACCGCGATGAACTTGCACCGGGCCTTCGCAGCTATCACCTCATCTATTCACGCCAGCAGGCCAAACAAACCCATGGAACGGTCAAAAGCCCACGCCATATAGTGTTCTATCGTGTGACAAACGACGACGTGATCGAGGTCGTCAGACTCCTTCATGACGCCATGGAAGTGCAGTTGCACTTGCCTAACGACTGATTAGCGACCTGGCCCAACGGCTTAACTGGCCAGGAATAGCGAAGTCCGTCGGAGATCGCCATTTGCGATCACTCGCACACTCGGTATGAATGGGGGGCAAAAGTGGGGGCAAACGAAAGTGTTATCGACCTGAAAACATCGTCCCAGAGCCTAGTCAAAATGTTCTTCGGGGACCCCGATAGCCTGTAATGGAGCCCCAGTGAATCCCATAAAACTGTTTTATAACAATAGGTTATTGGCAATTTAAGTTCATTGTCGCCTGTCTAAATCCAATGGATTCCACGACTCATGGGGACATAGTTGGGGGGCAAATTTCGGTTCCTTGAAAAGGATGCCCCCACCGATGCCCCCGGAGGGCGACGAGTTCTCCGGGCGGATGCTGGGAGCCATCAACTCAATGTTGGTGGATATGATGGCCGCCATCGCGCAAGGACGAGCAACCCCGCGAACGTCAGGCTCAGGCAGTCGTCAGGCGCGCAATGTGACAACAAATGGTCGATAGACGACGACGAGCTGCGTCCTTGATTGCAGCATAGATCGATAGGCAGTTATCGGCCACGAGCCCTCGTGATGACTGTTGGGCCACGCCGTGGGGGCGCGCCGATGTCGTCTACTACCTTGCAGCATTGAAGCAATCTACAATATTTAGATGCGTCATCTTACCGGCCAGCGGCCCGTCCTATCTGCACGTGCGCTGCAATCGGTATTCGCTCGGCGATACGCCAACAGTTTTTCTGAAAGATCGAGCAAGATTAGCTGCAGAGGTAAAGCCTGATTGCATCGCAATTTCGCTAATGCTTACATCTTTATCAATAAGCAAAGATTGCGCGCGCTTAATGCGCAGGTCTGATATATATCTGATAGGAGATGCGCCAGTCGCAACTTTGAATGACCTCGAAAAATGAAAAACACTAAGGCAGGCTGCGTTAGCCAGATCGTCGAGCGAAATATCTCTGTCCAGGTTGTGTTGTATATACTCTAGTACACGTTTGAGCCGCGTTCGGTCTAAGCCTCTCCCCGAATTAGCATCAAAGTATGATTCAGTAAAGTTTTTACGGTCATCAATACGGTATCGCTGCAGTAGTCGTGCCGCCAGCCCGACGGCTAACGAATCCAACATTAATCGGCTTGTCGCTTCCTGTGAGTCTCTTCTTACAAGTTCCTCGGCCACAGCAAAACCAATTCCTTGAATGAGTGGGTCATGGAGCCCCCCTACATATTCAAAGCTAGGGTTCATTGTACTTTCTTCCCGCTGACGTAGAGTTCCAAAGAGATCTGGCGGCATATAAATGTGCAGTAAGTCCACGGGACCAGAATTAAGGTGTAGATATCTAACGGCGACTCCCTGGGGACAGATGCTGGCAGAACCTGTATGAGAAACGAATCTCTGTTCAGTTCCCGCTGCCCTTCTGCGAAAATATGCTGTGCCGGCAATATTGACAACGACTTCTGTCACTGGCTGCAGAAAATCGGAGCATTCAAGCGTCACGTGCCGATACATTTCTGCCGTCAGTACGCTAGTCCACCCTAGATCCGCCGATGATTTCAACAGATTACTTCCGCCGTCTAGGTATTTGCTTCCAAAACCTCCACTCATGAGCTCTCCCCTGACTACACAAAACTTCTAGCGCTAATGATGGATAAGGTTTGGGTTTGCAAATCTTATGCATCCATTAAGGATTTTGACAAAGTACCCGCTTGAATTTGACATACCTTATCAATCCGACTGACCACGCTGTCTCTATTTCCTATCTTTTGTCAAGCCCAGTTAGTAATAACTGCTAGAACGGACCAAGGGCTCCATGGCGATTGTCGCCAACAACAATTGGCTGTCATCGCCCGGCCCACCTGAGAAAAGAACAGATGTCGGAAGACCAGTCGCATCGAATCCGCTAGGAATGGCCACGCCACACCAATTCAAAAAGCTGCCGATCATCGTGTTTCTGAGCATAAGCGCATTCGTCGCGGCAAATGCTTCGTCATCGTTTTCAAGGAGCACTAGGAGGGGAGCGACAATGGGGACTGTTGGAAATGCGACAAATGTATTGCCATCAAATAGCGCAGCCAAGGATTCAATTAAGCATCCACGCGAGGTACGTAGTGCTGCCGCCGATTCAGTGCTGATGCTGCCCCCCTCTACTAGACGTGACTTCACTCTTCTATCCATCAGGTTGGCTGCGGTTGTAAGCAAGCGGTGGCCGTGAAGCTCATAGGCTTCAATGGCAACGAGTGTGCCGTATCTAGCCCCTAGTGACAGCACATCGTCCAAAACTGGCAACCGCCGACGTTCTATAACGGCACCTTCATCACTTAGACGGCCGATCGCGGACTCAAAGTTACTGAGGACGGCCGGCTCCACGCCATCCCAAACCGCGTTTGTGGGAACAACCAGCCGTATGCCCCGAACGGTTCGGCGGGGTCGCTCGGCTATGGCGAGTCCACGAGCAGCAGCATCAATAATGGCTGCATCTACGACCGTTTGTGTCAAGACTCCAGCCGTATCAAGAGTGCGCGAAAGAGGGTAACAACCATTAAGAGGCCACCGCCCGCTCGAAGTCTTAAATCCAATGATGCCATTGAGCGCAGCGGGTATCCGCACTGAGCCACTTGTGTCTGTTCCGATAGCTGCGGATACAAGGCCAAGCGCTACGGCGACGCCACACCCTGATGAAGATCCCCCCGGAATGCGTGGTTCTTTCCGGTCCCAAGGATTCCTTGGCGTGCCATAATGAGGATTGAGCCCAAGCCCTGAAAAAGCGAACTCAGTCATATTCAGCTTCCCCACCGTCACCGCGCCCGCATCTGTTAAGCGACGCACCAATTCAGCGTCAACAAGAGCCGGGCCTTGGTCAAGAATGCGAGACCCCGCGCGCGTGACCATTCCCTTCAAATCATAAAGATCCTTCCACGCCACAGGGATGCCATCAAGGACTCCAAGGGAACGACCTTCTAAGATTCGCTTGGAAGAGGCTTCAGCCTCTCTGAAAGCCCTCTCGGGAGTAACTGAAGTGAATATTGCGGTGTCGTCGCAATTGGCGATCGCGTGAAATGTGGCATGAGCGATGTCGGTGGCCGTCGTAGCACCGCTCTTAATTAGCTCCGTCAGTCCGGATATTAAGCCATTATCCTCCCTAAGTTTCATTCTGCCCCCCCGAATTCCGTGTTAAGTGATTCGCCATTAAAGACACGAGACTGTAAGCATCGTAAAGAAGGCCATTCCATTCGAGACCAGCAGTCACTGAAGGCGGCTTATCAACCTCTTGGCTGAGTGACGCCGACGTGTAGACAGTGAGGCTACGACGGGCCCATTAAGTAACGCAGATTCGCTCTTTGGAATAGCCGACAATCCGTAAGCGGCTACCATCATACTGCTCGGACTGGTAACTTTTGGCAAGAGAACGCAGAACCGCAAGATTCGCTGCATAAGTCAGCAATTTTAGTGTGGCGTGCGTTTTTTTGGCGGACTAAGATTAGTTTCCGTATCTCGAACAAATTAAGGAAACCAACGATGACGACTTTGAAGACGATGGATATTACTCATTTGGGCGGCTCCCAAATAGGATACAGGCTAAGCGCAAACTTTGATCCAGCTCTTCCAACCCTTGTGCTTATAAACTCCTTTACTACTTCATCGGAGCTTTTTTGCGCGCAGTTTTCAGATAGTAGCTTGAGCGGCAGCACGAACTTGCTCGCCATTGAGCCTTATGGACATGGAGCGACTCGTACAAACAGCGAGCAGTTCACCTATTGGGATAGTGCAGCCGCTAACCTTCAAGTTCTGGAAAACCTCGAAATTCGCTCAGCGTTTGCCCTAGGCACATCGCAGGGCGGATGGATTGCGGCGCGCATGGCACTGCTCGCGCCAACCAAAATCAACGGGATTATTTTGCTTGGCACCTCGATGGATTATGAAAGCGCCGAAAGTCGAGAGATCGGCTGCTGGAACGCAGATCAATTCTGCAGTCCGTGGATATCTGAGTTAGCTGAGCAAGTCGATACTGACTGGACGTTGTCCGACCAATACTGCAATGACCTCATTGATCCAGCGTTCGGCGCAACCGTAGATGCGCAGATGCGTTCATTTTGGACGGCTCGCTTGAAAGAGAATTACAATGGCGACGATGGTAGAGCGCGCCTGCGCATGTGCACAATCAACTTGCGCGACCGAGATAGTTTGCGTGGTCGTCTGGATTCGATAACTTGCCCAGTCTTGTGGCTGCATGGCACAAACGACGTCGTATACTCTGTCTCGCATGCTGAGAAGGAAATCAAGATGTTCTCTCGTTCGCGCAGCGCAGAACTGGCTTCTGTAGAAGGTGGACACCATTTTTTGAGCGCCACGAACCCCAACGAAGTTAATAAGCTTACTTTGGAATTTATCAATCGTTGGCAAGCGCATTTGGCGTAATCATTTGATAATAGACAGGGCAGTGTCTCAAGCGCTCTTAAAGTCATCTGTTAACGGGGCGCTTCAATTCGAGACTCAAAGGCTGCTCTGTACTTATCGACCAGGTAATCAACTTTATAGGTTTCCAGTGCTGGCTGTAGTGCCGAAGTAATTGCGCATACTGGCTCGTGCCAAAACACCAATGCCATGCAAGGCCAATATCAGAATGTATTAAGTTTTTTGCCCCTCCCAAATGGGTGAGGGTCGTGCGCTCGAAGCGTAAAGAAGCATTTGAGTACGGGAATTTGAGAATGGACATTGATTGGCCGGATCTGTGTGAGCTGGACAGCGCGACGCTATTGGCAGCTTATAAAAGTCGGCATCTGTCACCTGTTGACGTTGTGCGTGCGGCGCTTGATCGTTGCATAAAAGTTCAAGATGCGTTGAACGCCTTTACATATATTGATTTCGATGGTGCGCTGACAGCAGCCAAGGCATCTGAAAAGCGTTGGCGGAATGGGAAGCCGCTTTCGCTTATCGATGGTATCCCGACGACCCTTAAGGACATCTTCCACGTTGAGGGATGGAGCGTCCGCTATGGAAGTATGACAACGCCGGGAACGCCGAACAACCAAGATGCACCGTCCGTTTCTCGGCTGCGCGAAGCCGGGGCAGTGTTCATCGGCCAAACTGCCGCTCCGGAATACAGCTGGAAAACGGTTACTGACAGCCCAGCGTTCGGTGTAACGCGTAATCCGTGGGATCCAACCTGTACACCAGGTGGCTCTTCGGGAGGGGCGGCTGTGGCAGCGGCCTGCGGGGCGGGTGTGTTACACCTCGGTACGGACGGTGGTGGCTCCATCCGGATACCAGCGTCCTTCACCGGAGTTTTTGGGCTAAAGCCCAGTCACGGCCGCGTTCCTGTCTACCCGCCTAGTTCGTTCGGCACAGTAGCGCACATCGGTCCAATTACGCGTACTGTCGCTGACGCTGCGGCGATGCTTCGGGTTCTATCAGGTCGAGATTTACGTGATTGGACGCAACCGCCGATGGCGTTCCCGAACGTTTCTTTGGCGCCATTCACATGGAGAGGCAAACGAATCGGATACTGGCGTACACCCTGCATCGGAAACGTGGATGGCCAAGTGGCCACGGCTATTGAAGCAACACTCGTAGGTTTGGAAGCGGCAGGGGCGTCGGTGACTGAGATGCGGCTCCCTTATCAGGATGAGCTCCTCGAGATGTACAACCGACACTGGTATATCGGGGCGGCAAATCTTCTGACATCAATCAGCACGCGAAACCATGCCAATCTTGACCCAGGACTCCTCCGGGCCGCTATCGTTGGGCGCAGATACAGTGGGGTCGAGAGGCTGGAGGCAGAGGTTTGGCGGAACAGATATGGCTCGGCGATGGATAATTTACTTTCTGATTTCGACTTTATCATGTCTCCATCCGTCCCAATCCTTCCCTTTGAGGTGGGTAAAGACGTTCCTCGGTCCAGCGATGCAAAAAGTTGGACTGAATGGTGCTCATTTAGCTTCCCCATCAATCTCAGTCAGCAGCCAGCCTGTTCTGTGCCATGTGGCTTGAGCAAAGAGGGGCTGCCAATTGGTTTGCAAATCATTGGATCACGTGGAGCGGACTCAGACGTCCTCAGTGCAGCGCTCTGTTACGAGAGAGCATTTCCCGACCGACTTATACGACTAAAAGGCGCATGGCGGGGAATTGGTGCGGTATAACCTATCCCCTTATACAGGTTCGTCGAGCTGCCACCAACGTTTTACGCGTAATACAAGCCCATGGACTCAGCCCCGATAATGAAGAAATCCGAGGCCGCACCTCTGTCGTGGGTCGGCTGGTATCTAGCGCTGCATGCGAGGGGGGAGCTCGATGCAGCTAATTCTCGACATGTTGCAAATCATCGCGGCACCGCCCAGCGGACCAAACTGTTCGCTGACGCCTCTGATCAATCCGGCGGCGGTGCTCCACAAAAGGATTGCCACCAAACCGCACATAGTGGCCGCCCGCTCACTTCTTATCTGCATCGTGCCCTCTGCAACAAAATCGCAAGTCGACCGCACAGACTACCGAGCAAAGCTGGGAGCATAAAATGATATTTCTGCGGTACAAACGATGCGCTGTAGCCATGTCATGAAGCTTGAGCCGCCGAAGCCTTTCATCACAATGCCCTCCACGTCTCATCTGATTGGGGGGGGCAATTCCGGTTCCTTAAAAAAAGCTGCCCCCACCGACGTCCCCTACCGCCCCGCACCACGTTTTCCTCTCCACGCACAATGCCCCGTCAATGCAGGCGCTCGAATGACTGCCATCGACGGCATATTTACCTATATCCAGCCACAGACATATAGCCCGAAAAAACTACAGCGCAAACTCCGCCCGGATCAGCGTGCCCCCTTCGGCGCGATTGCTGACGGTAATGGCTCCGCCATGGGCCTGGCAGATTGCGCGGGCGATGGACAAGCCCAGCCCGCTGCCGCCTGAATAACGCGCCCTGGAGCGCTCCGCCCGCCAGAAGCGGTCAAATACGCTGTCCAGGTGCTGAACCTCGATACCTGGGCCGCGGTCACCGATCTCTAACACCACCCGGTCTTCGACTCTATGCGCCATGACGCTCAATTCGCCCCCGCTAGCCGCGTAACGCAGCAGGTTATCCACCAGGATATTGATCACCTGGCCCAGGCGATCGCGATCGGCATGCAGACGAAACCCATCGGCAATGCTGACCTGCGCACGCACGCGGGCCTCATCCAGTTGCGGCTGGAACCAGGCCAGTCGTTCGGCGACCAGGGCCGCCAGGGAAAATTCGCTGCGCTCCAGCACTAACCGGCCGGCCCGGGCCATCGACAACAGGTGCAGGTCATCCACCAGTTTTCGCAGTTGATCGAGCTGGCGCTTGACCATGCCCAACTGCGCGGCATCGCTGGGGAACACCTCATCGAGCATGCCCTGCACCCGGCCCATGGCGGCGTTCAATGGCGTGCGCAGTTCGTGGGCGATGACCGCGCTGGACTCGCGTACATCGCGCTCATAGCGCTCCAGTTGCGTGGTCATGCTGTTGAAGTCGCCAATCAGTCGCTGCAGCTCATCGGGTGCGTCGCGGTGAACCGGCAGGCGCGTCAGGAAATCACCGCCGGCAACCCGTCGCGCGCCCTGGGCAATCGCCGAGAACTGGCTGGACAAGGGCCGCGAAAACCACAAGCCACAGGCGATGATGATCGGAATAGCCGCCAGCACCAGGCAAGCCAGAATCAGCCAGTCGCGGTTGGCCATGTCCGGCAGGAAGAATTCCACCGGATAGTATTCGGCAACCAGTTGGCGCAAGCGTGTCTCATTGAGCTGCGGCTCGACGCGCAACTGCAGCAACTCCTCGCGCGCCGCTGGCGGCAGGTGCCGCAAAAAGTACTGGTCCGACAGTCTGAAGTTGATCCACATGCAGATGGCGATCACCACCACCGCGCCGATCGCCAACAGGCTCATGCGCATGCCGACCCAGCGCCACAGGGGTTTGTCGTTGACCCGTGAGTTCTCAAGCATGGTGCTCACCTGAACCGATAGCCAATGGAGCGCACCGTCACCAGTACCCCGACGATGCCATGGGTTTCGAGCTTGCGCCGCAGGTTGTGCACATGGGCGTCGACAACGCGGGCCAGGGCTTCGCTTTCCGGCAGGCAGATTTCCAGCAGCTCATTACGGGTGAAGGCCTTGGAGGGAGTCTTCAGCAAGCTGACCAACAGTTTGAACTCCGTCGGCGTCAGGTCCAGCAACTGCGACGGCGCATCGCGGTGTTCAATGGCCGCGGTAAAGGCGATGAGGTCCACTCGCAGGTTTTCATGACGCAGTAACTGTTCCACCGGTTGGCTGCCCGTGGTACGCCGCAACACCGCATGCACCCGCGCCACCACCTCGCGTGGGCTATAGGGCTTGACCACATAGTCGTCCGCGCCATAGCGCAAGGCGCCGAGTTTTTCCGGCTCGTCGCCCATGGCCGTGACCATGATCACCGGCGTGTCACTGCTGCGCCGCACCGCAGACAACACCTCGGTGCCACTCAAGCGCGGCAGCATTACGTCGAGCAATATCAGGTCGGGCCGCCAACTTTTGTGCAGGTCCAGACCGCGCTGGCCATCTTCGGCCAGGGCCACCTCAAAACCGTCCCGACGCAGATAGGCTTCGAGAATGTTGGCGCTGTCGGCGTCGTCTTCGACGATGAGGATACGTTTTCCTGACACAAAGAAGCCTCTTGATGAAACCTTGATAATTCACGAACGGTTTATTGAAAGTCCGCGGGCAGTATTGCCCTACGCCCGGCTTTCGCGAGCCGATCCTATGCCGACCACTGCATCGCTGTCCAAGCCTATCCAGCTGCCTGAACGTCTTGGCGCGGTTTTGCTACGGGTCGCCACGCTGTCCGGCGCACCGCTATTTTCCTCCGCTGAAAGGGTTTCACCATGAACTTGACCACTCCTCCTACCCGTACCGTGCTATGGGGCGCCGCCGCATTGATGGCCTGCACGCTCGCGGCCCCGGCACAGGCGGCCGACGCCAGCCCGGCAGCCGACAAAACGACCACTACCCTGGGCCTTGGCATGGGGATCACGCCGCGCTACATGGGCGCCGACCGCTACCGCGCGCTTGTGCTGCCGATGTTCAGTATCCAGCGTGGCGTGCTGTTCGCCGACACCACCCGTGGGCTGGGCCTGCAATATCAATCCGACAGCGGCTTTGGCGCCAGCGCGGCGATCAACTACGACCTGGGTCGCAAGGAGAAGGACAGCGCCAGCCGCCCGGGCGACCGCGAGCTGAACGGCATGGGCGATGTCAACGGCGCCACCGTCGCCGACTTCACCCTCAGCCAGCAACTGCTTGACTGGCTGTCGGTCAGCGGCGAAGCCGAACTGCGCATGGCCGGCGAGCACCGTGGCAACCGTTACCGCTTTGGCCTGGAAGGCATCCTGGTTCATACCGACAGCGACACCCTGGCTCTGGACATTGACGCCCATGCCGGCGATGGCCGCTACAACCAAACCTTCTTCGGCGTCACCCAGGCACAGAGCCAGCGTTCGCTCTATGGCAAATACAGCGCCGATGCCGGGATCTACGCCTACTCCGCCACCATGAACTGGCAGCACAGCCTGGACGCACACTGGTCGACGCTGGTCAGCCTGACGCTGACCCAGTACGCCGACCAGGCCCGTAACAGCCCGCTGGTCCGGCGTGAGAGCGCCGGCCTGGGCATGTTCGCCATCAACTACATCTTCTGATAACGAGGCGCCAGGCATGCAGGGTTTTGCACAATTGTTCCGTGCTTGGGGCCGTCTCCTGATGCTCGGCGCGCTGTCGCTGAGTATCGGTGCCCAAGCCTCCGCGTTCGTCCATCCGGGCCTGTTGCAGACCGAGGAAGACTTCATACGCATCCGCGAAAAACTGGCCAACCATAACCAGCCGTGGCTGGCCGGCTGGCAGAAGCTGATCGCCAACCGGCACGCATCCCTGGCCTGGAACCCAAGCCCGGTTGCGGTGGTGTATCGGGGGGCGGATGGTCGACATCCGGAAAACTACGCCAGGTTATTCAACGATGCTGCCGCCGCGTACGCCTTGGCCCTGCGCTGGCAGCTTTCGGGCGATACCGCGTATGCCGACAAAGCCGTAGCGATGTTGAACCAATGGTCCACCACCCTGACGGCGATTGAAGGCACATCGGAACGTTTCCTGGCATCCGGTTTGTATGGTTATCAACTCGCCAATGCCGCAGAGTTACTGCGCGGTTATTCAAGGTGGACGGCTGCGGACTTTCATCAATTCCAGCGCATGATGCTCACGGTCTTCTACCCGATGAATCATGATTTCCTGGTACGTCACAATAACGCGCTGGTCGACCACTATTGGGCGAACTGGGACCTGGCCAACATGAACTCGATGCTGGCGATTGGCGTACTGACCGACCGCCGCGATGTCTATGATGAAGCGGTCAACTATTTCAAACATGGCGCTGGCAACGGTGCCATTGAGCACGTGGTCTGGAAGCTCTACGGCAATGGCCTGGGCCAGGTCCAGGAAAGCGGGCGTGACCAGGCGCATACATTGCTTGATATCGCCTTGCTCGGCAGTTTCTGCCAAATGGCCTGGAGTCAGGGTGAGGACTTGTTCGGTTACCAGAACAACCGCGTGCTACAAGGCGCCGAGTACGTGGCCAAGTACAACCTGGGCCACGACGTGCCTTTCACCCCCTTTATCAACAACGGTTTCAAGCAAACCGTTATCTCGCCAGAACATCGCGGCGACATCCGTCCGATCTGGGAACTGCTCTACAACCACTACGTCGTGCTTAAAGGCCTCAAGGCGCCGTACGTGAAAGCCTTCGCGCAGAAGGCCCAGGTGGAAGGTGGTGGCGGAGATTACGGGCCGAACAGCGGTGGCTACGATCAGTTGGGGTATGGAAGCTTGCTGTATTCGTTGGGGGAATACGGGCTGTCCAACACTCAGCTGATGCCGTGAGGGCCTCAGTGCGCCCCTACGTCACTTCCTGACGCGGAGCGCGGCCCAGCGACCAACCGAAGTTCATCCCAGCGGCCGCCAGCAGGATGGCGCTCGCTCCGATCACTTGCAGGACGCTGAGCGGATGCGCAAAGGCAACCCAGTCGACCAGGATCGCCATGATCGGATAGATGAATGACAGAGCCCCCACCAGCGCCGTGGGGATTTTCTGGATGGCGCTGTACAGCAAGGTGGACATGAGCCCGGTATGAACCACGCCGATAATGATCAGGTACGTCCAGGCGCCCTCCACCGTATCGACCCTGCCCACGTCCACGAACGGGGCCAGGACCAGCGCACCGACCACCATCTGGATCAGCACGATCAGGTGCGCGGGCAGGTCCTTGAGGCGTTTGGTGATCGCTGCCGCCACCGCGTAGAAGAAGGCTGAAGCCAGGGCCAGGCAGACGCCCAGCACGTGGTCGGCACCCGTGGCCTGGCCATTGCCCTTGGCGGAAACGATCAGCATCAGGCCGGCGAAGGCCAACAGCAGCCACCCGACCTTGGCGGCGCTGAGGCGTTCGGCAAAAAACACTACACCCAGGCCCACCAGCATGAACGGCTGGACGTGGTAGACCACCGTGGCAACGGCGATGGAGGAGTGTTTGTAGGCACTGAACAGCAGCACCCAGTTGAGGATCAGTGCCAGCCCGCCCAGGCACACCAGCATGAATTGCCGCAGGCTGATCACAGAGCGGCGCAGCACCCCAAGCACGAGGCACACCATCAGCATCGCCATGGCGCCGAACACGCAACGCCAGAACACCACGGCCTCCGGGCTCTGCCCCGACATGACGACGAACCAGCCCACTGTGCCGGAGATCACCATGGCCGAGATCATTTCGAGGGTTCCGCGCGTTTGCGCCTTCATCACTCACTGCTTCCTTGCTCTCGACATTGCAGTAACCTGAGCCGCCATAGGCAGCCCAGCCGCAAAGTTGAACTTTATAATGAACTATCGAACGCTATACTGAACAAGGCGTTCAAAAGCGTCAACTCATTAAAGGATGATTTATAAAACAAATGACCGACATACCGAACACCATAAACACTCCGAGCCGAATCGACCTGCTGGCACTCTCAATCAAACGCGAACGCCTGGCCGCCGGGCTTTCCTTGACCGAATTGGCGAAACGCGCCGGGGTAGCCAAGTCGACCTTGTCTCAATTGGAGTCGGGCATCGGTAACCCCAGCATCGAGACCTTATGGGCGCTGGCGATGGCAATGGGTTTGCAAGTCACCCGGTTCTTCGAGCAACCCCAGCAGACGCTGCGGGTGATCCGCGCCAACGAGGGCATGACCGCCTATGCCGAGACGGCCAATTACGCAGCGACACTGCTTGCCGATTGCCCTGCGGGGGTACAGCGCGACATCTACCGGCTGAAGGTGCAGCCCGGCGAAGTGCGGCTGTCTCAGCCTCACCCTTCGGGCACCATAGAGCACGTGGTGTTGTGCAGTGGCAGCGCCCATATAGGCCCGGCAAGCGGGCCTGTATTGCTGAACGCTGGCGACTACATCAGCTACCTGGCAAATGTGCCGCATGTGTTCGAAGCACTCGAGGCGAATACCACGGCGGTGATGGTGATAGAGCATTCCTGAGAAGGAGGCCCTGGAAACGGCGGGGCTGCGCGGTGTTGGCATCGCCAACCTGCCGACCGCCGCCGTGGCCGCTGAGATCGCCGATGGACGCCCGATTGCGTTGCTGCCTGAGTGGCAGCCCGCCGAAGGTGTGATTACCGTCGTCTTTGCGTCCAGGCGTGGGCTGATGCCCTCGGTGCGGTCCTTGATCGACTTCCTGGGCGAGGCGTTCGATGCAGCCGACTCAGTCAAGTCTGGCTCTTGACCTTGCTCCACAACCGCA
This sequence comes from Pseudomonas sp. FBCC-B545, assembly GCF_059134095.1. Taxonomy (NCBI): domain Bacteria; kingdom Pseudomonadati; phylum Pseudomonadota; class Gammaproteobacteria; order Pseudomonadales; family Pseudomonadaceae; genus Pseudomonas; species Pseudomonas sp. FBCC-B545. Next base: position 3,305,092 of record NZ_CP101441.1, read on the forward strand.
CCCGCTCCATTCTCAGCGTTGGCGTGCAGAAAAGCGGAAGACCAAAGGCCGCAAAGGTTCCTTGCACGCTCGGCAATAGTCTTTTGTCATCACGCCCATTGATAGCACCCTAACGAAACCCCCATGCTAGAGGGCTAAGTGCGCGCTTATATCATTCCGAATGATAGTTACCTTTGCTTCATTCGATTCGTGACATACCGCCTCGCCGCGCATGATCCGCCCATCTCAAATACATTGGCGGATGCACCTCATGGAACAGTCACTCAAACATTTGCGCTTCCCCTTGGCGATCCTGGCCGTGGTGGTGATGAGCGCGTGCGGCAAGACCCCGGATCAAGCGGCCGCCATGCCCCCGGCCAAGGTCAGCGTAGCCAAGGTACTGGAGCAGCCGGTCAACGAGTGGGACGAATTCACCGGGCGCCTCGAGGCGCCGGAAACCGTGCAGATTCGTCCTCGGGTCTCGGGCCAGATTGACCAAGTCGCTTTTACAGAAGGCGCTTTGGTCAAGAAAGGCGACCTGTTGTTCCAGATCGACCCTCGCCCCTTCCAGGCTGAAGTGCGTCGTCTTGAAGCCCAGCTCGCACAAACCAAGGCGGCCGCCACCCGCAGTGAAAACGAAGCTCAGCGCGGCGAACGCCTGCGCCAGAGCAACGCGATTTCCGCCGAACTGGCCGACTCGCGCACCACCGCCGCCCAGGAAGCCCGCGCCGCCATGGCCGGGATCCAGGCGCAGCTGGACCTGGCCAGGCTGAACCTGAGCTTTACCCGCGTCACTTCGCCCATCAGTGGTCGCGTCAGCCGCGCGGAAATCACCGCTGGCAACCTGGTCACCGCCGATACCACCATCCTGACCAGCGTGGTCTCCACCGACAAGGTCTACGCCTACTTCGACGCCGATGAGCGCGTGTTCCTCAAGTACACCGAACTGGCCCGCCAGGGCCGTCGTGGCGCAACCACCCCGGTGTACCTGGGCCTGTCGAATGAAACCGGCAACCCGCACCTGGGCCAGATGAACTTCGTCGACAACCAGGTCAACCCGGCCACGGGCACCATCCGCGGCCGCGCGGTGTTCGACAACAGCAAGGGCGAGTACACCCCCGGCCTGTATGCACGCTTGAAGCTGGTCGGCAGCGGCACCTACTCCGCCGTGCTGATCAACGACGAAGCCGTCGGTACCGACCTGGGCAAGAAGTTCGTGCTGGTGATGGAAGGCGACAAGCCGGCTTACCGCGCGGTAGAGCTGGGGCCGAAGATCGAAGGCTTGCGCATTGTGCGCAGCGGCCTGAACAAGGACGACACCGTTATCGTCAAGGGCCTGCAGCGCGTGCGCCCGGGTTCGCCGGTCGCGCCGGAAACCATCCCGATGGCCAGCAAGGAAACCCTCGCCGCCTTGGCCCAACAACGACAAGCGCTTGAAGCCAGCAACCTGGAGCAAGTGGCGCCGGACAAACCCGCGCCCAAGCTCGCCAGTGTCGCGACTTCACGCGATTAAGGGATACGACTCAAGATGAATTTTTCCAATTTCTTCATTTCGCGGCCGATCTTCGCAGCGGTGCTGTCGCTGTTGATCCTGATCGCAGGTGCGATCTCGCTGTTCCAACTGCCGATCAGCGAATACCCGGAAGTGGTGCCGCCAACTGTAGTGGTACGCGCCAACTTCCCGGGCGCCAACCCCAAGGTTATCGGTGAAACCGTGGCTGCGCCGCTGGAGCAAGCCATCACTGGTGTCGAGAACATGCTGTACATGTCCTCGCAATCCACCGCCGACGGCAAGCTGACCCTGACCATCACCTTCGCCCTGGGCACCGACCTGGACAACGCGCAGGTGCAGGTGCAGAACCGTGTGACGCGCACCCAGCCCAAGCTCCCTGAGGAAGTGACGCGCATCGGTATCACCGTAGACAAGGCCTCCCCCGACCTGACCATGGTGGTGCACTTGACCTCCCCGGATCAGCGCTACGACATGCTCTACCTGTCCAACTACGCGATCCTCAATATCAAGGATGAGCTGGCCCGCCTGGGCGGCGTTGGCGATGTGCAGTTGTTCGGCATGGGCGACTACTCCCTGCGCGTGTGGCTGGATCCGAACAAAACTGCATCGCGTAACCTCACCGCGACCGATGTGGTCACGGCGATCCGCGAACAGAACCGCCAGGTGGCGGCCGGTGCCCTGGGCGCGCAGCCTGCGCCAAGTGACACCAGCTTCCAGTTGTCGGTCAATACCCAGGGCCGCCTGGTCACCGAGGAAGAGTTCGAGAACATTGTGATTCGCGCCGGCGCCAACGGTGAAATCACGCGTTTGAAAGACATCGCCCGGGTCGAGCTGGGCTCCAGCCAATACGCGCTGCGCTCGCTGATCGATAACCAGCCCGCCGTCGCGATTCCGATTTTCCAGCGTCCCGGTTCCAACGCCATCGACATCTCCAACGATGTGCGCAGCAAGATGGCCGAGCTGAAAAAGAGCTTTCCGGCGGGCATGGATTACCGCATCGCCTATGACCCGACCATCTTTGTGCGCGGCTCGATCGAAGCGGTGGTGCACACCCTGTTCGAAGCACTGATCCTGGTGGTGCTGGTGGTGATCCTGTTCCTGCAGACCTGGCGCGCCTCGATCATTCCATTGGTGGCGGTGCCGGTGTCCTTGATCGGTACGTTTGCGGTGATGCACCTGTTCGGGTTCTCGCTCAATGCGCTGTCATTGTTCGGCCTGGTACTGGCCATCGGCATCGTGGTGGACGACGCCATCGTGGTGGTGGAGAACGTCGAACGTAATATCGAGCTGGGCCTGGAACCGTTCCCGGCTACCGAAAAAGCCATGAGTGAGGTCACCGGTCCGATCATCGCCACCGCGCTGGTGCTGTGTGCGGTGTTTATCCCGGCCGCCTTTATCAGTGGCTTGACCGGGCAGTTCTACAAGCAGTTCGCCTTGACCATTGCGATCTCGACCGTGATTTCGGCGTTCAACTCGCTGACACTGTCCCCTGCCCTGGCTGCCGTGTTGCTGCGTGCTCACGACGCGCCGAAGGATCGTTTCTCCAGGTTCCTCGACAAGCTCTTCGGTGGCTGGCTGTTCCGGCCCTTCAACCGCTTCTTCGAAAAGGCCAGCCATGGCTACGTAGGCACCGTGCGCCGAGTGATTCGTGGCAGCGGCATTGCCCTGTTCGTATACGCCGGCCTGATGGTGCTGACATTCTTCGGCTTTGCCCACACCCCGACCGGTTTCGTACCGGCCCAGGACAAGCAATACCTGGTGGCCTTCGCCCAACTGCCCGACGCTGCGAGCCTGGACCGCACCGAAAACGTGATGAAGCGCATGTCGGAGATCGCCCTTAAACAACCCGGCGTGGAAGCCGCGATTGCATTCCCTGGCCTGTCGATCAATGGGTTCACCAACAGCCCGAACAGCGGCATTGTGTTCGTGACCTTGAAGCCCTTCGACGAGCGTAAAGACGCGAGCATGTCGGCCGGTGCGATTGCCGGTGCGCTGAACGGCCAATACGCCAATATCGAAGAAGCCTACATGGCGATCTTCCCGCCGCCGCCTGTGCAAGGCCTGGGCACTATTGGCGGGTTCCGCCTGCAGATCGAAGACCGTGGCAACCTCGGCTATGACGAGCTGTATAAAGAAGTGCAGAACGTCATCGCCAAGAGCCACGGGGTGCCTGAACTGTTCGGCCTGTTCACCAGCTACACGGTCAACGTGCCGCAAGTCGATGCCGCCATCGACCGCGAAAAGGCCAAGACCCACGGCGTGGCGATCAGCGACATCTTCGACACCCTGCAGGTCTACCTGGGCTCGTTGTATGCCAACGACTTCAACCGCTTCGGGCGTACCTATCAGGTCAACGTGCAGGCCGAGCAACAGTTCCGCCAGGACTCCGACCAGATCGGCCAGCTGAAAGTGCGCAACAACAAAGGCGAGATGATCCCGCTGGCAACCTTTATCAAGGTCAGCGACACCTCGGGCCCGGACCGCGTGATGCACTACAACGGCTTTATCACCGCTGAAATCAACGGCAACGCCGCACCGGGCTACAGCTCCGGCCAGGCCCAGGCCGCGATTGAAAAGCTGCTCAAGGATGAATTGCCCAACGGCATGACCTACGAGTGGACCGACCTGACTTACCAGCAGATCCTCTCGGGCAATACCGCGCTGTTCGTGTTCCCGCTCTGCGTACTGCTGGCGTTCCTGGTACTGGCCGCCCAATACGAAAGCTGGAGCCTGCCGCTGGCGGTGATCCTGATCGTACCGATGACGCTGCTGTCGGCCATTACCGGGGTGATCATCTCGGGCGGCGACAACAACATCTTCACCCAGATCGGCCTGATCGTACTGGTGGGCCTGGCGTGCAAGAACGCGATCCTGATCGTCGAGTTCGCCAAGGATAAACAGCAGGAAGGTCTCGACCCGCTCGCCGCGGTACTGGAAGCCTGCCGCCTGCGTCTGCGGCCGATCCTGATGACCTCGTTCGCGTTCATCATGGGCGTGGTGCCGTTGGTATTGTCCACCGGTGCCGGTGCCGAGATGCGCCATGCCATGGGTGTGGCGGTGTTCTCCGGGATGATCGGTGTGACCTTCTTCGGTCTGTTGCTGACACCAGTGTTCTACGTACTGATCCGGCGCTATGTGGAGCGCCAGGAAGCGCGCAAAGCGGCCAAGGCCTTGAAGCTGGAGACACAGCAATGAGTGTGAAAGTATTCCTGCCGAGCTTGCTGGTACTGGCGCTCGCCGCCTGTGCCGTAGGCCCGGACTACAAGACCCAGCAGTTGGAGGCGGCCAATATCACGGCCGCCGCCGACAGCAAAAGCTACGACCATGCCAAGTACGAAGGCATCTGGTGGCAGCAGTTCGACGACCCGACCCTCGACCAACTGGTGACCCAGTCACTGAGCGGTAACCGCGACCTGCGCGTGGCCTTCGCCCGCCTGCGAGCGGCACGGGCGATCCGCGATGATGCCGCCAACGACATCATGCCGGTGGTCACCTCCCGCGCCAGCAGCGATGTGGGCAAGGGCCAGATTCCCGGGCAGACCACCAAGCGCGTCAACAGCGAGCGCTACGACCTGGGCCTGGACATGGCCTGGGAGGTGGACTTGTTTGGACGCATCCGCCGTAACCTGGAAGCCAGCGACGCCGACCAGCAGGTGGCCGAAGCCGACCTGTACCAACTGCAAGTCACCATGATTGCCGAGTTGGTAGATGCCTACGGCCAGCTGCGCGGTGCGCAACTGCGTGAACGCATCGCCCTGGACAACTTGAAGAATCAGCAAGAATCGCGCGCCATCACCGTCAGCCTGCGTGATGCCGGCGTCGGTGATCAGCTCGACGTGGAACGTGCCGATGCGCGCCTGGCGGCGGTGGAAGCCAGCGTGCCGCAACTGCAGGCCGAACAAGTGCGCGAACGCAATCGCATCGCCACCCTCCTCGGCCAGCGCCCCGACAAGCTGAGCGTGGACCTGAGCCCCAAAGACCTGCCGGCAATCGCCAAGGCGTTGCCGATCGGCGACCCAGGGCAATTGCTGCAACGTCGCCCGGACATTCTCAGCGCCGAACGCAAGCTGGCCGCCGCCACTGCACGGATCGGCGTGGCCAAGGCCGACCTGTTCCCACGGGTCAGCCTCAGCGGCTTCCTCGGCTTCACCGCCGGGCGGGGCTCGCAGATCGGTTCGGCCGCGGCGAATGCCTGGTCCCTGGGCCCAAGCATTACCTGGGCCGCATTTGACCTGGGCAGCGTGCGCGCACGTTTGCGTGGTGCGAATGCCGAAGCCGATGGCGCGTTGGCGACCTATGAGCAGCAGGTGTTGCTGGCGCTGGAAGAATCTGAAAACGCCTTCAGCGATTACGGCAAGCGCCAGCAACGCCTGGTCTCGCTGATCCGTCAAAGCGAATCCAGCCGCGCCGCCGCCGACCTCGCGGCGATCCGCTACCGCGAAGGTACCGTGGACTTCCTGGTATTGCTCGACGCCCAGCGCGAACGCCTGGCTGCCGAAGATTCCCAGGCCCAGGCCGAAGTGGATCTGTATCGCGGCATTGTCGCGATCTACAAGGCGTTGGGTGGTGGCTGGCAGCCAGATACGGTAGTCGCCAGCAGCAAGTGAGGTAAAGAGCTCCTTTGGTTGGTCGCATCCAGCCAATTTTTAGCCCCGTGGATCATTCGGTCACGGGGCTTTTTTTTGCCAAGACTTCCTAAAATATTGAAAGCTATTTCTGTAAGACAATTAAGAAGTCCTTCGTAGGTAATTTCCTAGTACCGCGCTATATCCGGTTTCCAGGTTTAAATACTTCAGAAACAACTGTGCACTTCATGTAGGCAAGCGTTACACCCACGCTAAAGTAATTGGCACAAGCGTCGACAACCCAATGTCACTTACCAATGGAGGAAGGCGACATGGCTATCATGTTGACTGCTGAGCAGATGAGGTATACCAAGGCAACCAATGCATTCGTGATCAAAAATCCAGAGCAGACAACCAATGCATTTACGATTACAAAGAAGAACGTAGCGGCTGACACCCTACAGCTCAATGACAACAGTCAAATCACCAAACTCAAGGCTTATCTGAAAGATTATGACATGACGTCTATTAATTCAGACGACTTAAGAAAGGTGGGACGCACGCTGTTCGAACACGATATGATTGATATCTATGCATACAGGATGTTCATAGGTGGCAATCTGCACACCGATGCAAACGGCGTTCCAACGGAGACGCACGTAAAATTCAACGCGATTGCCTTATTTAACGAGCGACTGGTGGAGTACAGCGAATTCCTGGAAGACAACCCTGCGGGGGCAAACGAGCATACGTTGAGATGGAGGCAGGGAATGGTAGCCGCTAATCACGCCATGGGAGCACTGGCCTATTTTGTAAAATCTTCCAACAGCGCTTTATCAGTAGATGAAAAAGCTTGATTAAGATGCTCGCAAACAGTGCGCCAATAAACCTCGTGGCGCACTGTTTGGCTCAACGACTCAGCGGCCGTATCTAGCGGTGCCAGAATAAGATTGCGCCTCCGAACCAGAATTAATCATGACGATTCGATAGGTTCCAAACACACCAGAGTAGGACGTAGTCCCTCCAAAGGTTCCAGCAACATCCCCCCAGGAAGCGCCCGCCTGTTTTTGAATAATCAACTGTGGCGCCCTCCCGCCACCGCTCGTGGAAGCTGAGGCATCAATAGTCGCACCCGCACATCCATTCGCGGAAGTTATTGTGAACGGGCCATACACTGTCGTTTCCACACCAGGCTGCAAAAGCCCGCTATAGCTATCACTTATATACAGACACAAGGCCGACACCTGAGTAGAAAAAAGCATTAACGCGAGACACGGCAACGCAATAAGACCTTTCATGATCTCACCTCAAATCAGTAAATAATGAATGAATACTCACTCGAAATATCGGATTTTTTATTTCCCCATAAGCGCACCTCACAGTTAAGCAACGGCTGCCAGCACACGACACTCGATATCAACCCAGCAGATATCAAGCACCCACTAATGCAGGTAGGAACACGTTGCTTACGGTGCACGAAATCAAGCGCCAAATATGCCAGCCGCTTCCTAAAACATAGAAGGATCGATCTGTCATACCCAGATGAAGGAATAAGAGAGAAATGTCCTAGTCCTGATAACAGCGGTTAGAACCGACTTGGCTCGTTCAAAATCAAACTCCGATAATGCCCGGGATTGGACCCCGCCCACTTACGAAACGCCTTGTAAAACGAACTCGCATCGGCAAACCCCAGCCGCGAGGCAATCTCGGCAAAGCTGATCTGCGGCTCAGCCAGCCACACAATCGCCAACTCCTTGCGTACGCTGTCCTTGAGGCCCTGATAAGTTTGCCCTTCTTCCGCCAGACGTCGGCGCAATGTGGACGCCGAAATGCACAACGTAGCCGCAAGCCCGTCGGTTTCAGGCCAGGCGTCGGGAGGCATCTGCCGAAGGTCATGCTTGATGCGGGTAGCAAGGCTCTCAGGGTCGCGGTATTTGACCAGAATATTGGCCGGCGCATGGGCCAGGAAACGTTGGAGCTCCTGCGGGCTGCGCTTGATCGGTAGGTCCAGGCAGTCCGCAGAAAAGATCATGCGAGTGCGGGGTCGATCAAAGCGCAGGTTGTCGGAAAACATTACCTGGTAATCGTCACAGAAGCCCGGCTGCGCACAGCGCAACTCAATGGCGAGGATGGGGATTCGACGCCCTGCCAGCCAACAGGCAACGCCGTGCACGATCATCCAGTAGGTGAAATAGGTGAACGCACGCTTAGGCTCAGGCTCGGGTTCGAGCAGGACGATCTCCGCCAGGCTCTGTTGGCGAACCAGCTGCGCGGGCATGCGCTCAAGCATCAGCGACAGAAACCCCAAGCCCGTTTCCAGGCCCGGGGCCAGGCTGGGTTGCGCCATGGCGGCACGACACAGAAACGCCAGGCTGCCGGATTTGAGTTTGCGCGGGTCCATGCCGAAGAACTCATCGTCTGTGCGCCGCGCCAGCAATCTCCACAGGCGCGCATAGGCCGTGGCCGCAACCCGTGCGCTTGGCTGCTCCAGCAATGCGGGATCAATCCCGACCTTGCTTAACGCCTCAACGGTGGCCGCCCCAGGCGCACAGCTCTGCAACAGGGCTTCACGCACGAGGTGGATGGAGATGGTGTCTTTTTCCGACATGAGCTGTTGGCCAATCCGACGGCTACTTCAGTGGCGTGCATCATAAAGGCGGTTTCGCTTCGCCACCACCGTTCAGCCCAGGTTCAGCAAAGGTCAATATTTCTTGTTTAGCAATGAGTATCATTATGTTACAACTTAGCTTCCTAACTAGTTACGCCCCGGTGCCCGATGCTCGTTCCGTTTTTAATCATGTTGCGCGAAGGCATTGAAGCCGCCTTGATCGTTGGCATCATCGCCAGTTATCTGCAGCAGACCGGCCGTGGCCAGTGGATGCCTGCGGTGTGGATCGGCGTATTCCTGGCCGCGGCCCTGGCGTTGCTGGTGGGCGGCGGTCTGGAACTGGTCAGTGCGGAATTTCCGCAAAAGCAGCAGGAATTGTTCGAAGGCGTCGTCGGCCTGGTTGCCGTGGGTATCCTCAGCTCCATGGTGTTCTGGATGCGCAAGGTGGCGCGTTCGATCAAGCATACCCTGCACGAATCCCTCGATCATGCGCTGGCAGGTTCCAGGCACCAGGTGATCGCGTTGATCGCCATGGTGTTTTTCGCCGTGGCCCGCGAAGGTCTGGAGACGGTATTTTTCCTGTTGGCCGTGTTCCAGCAGAGCGAAGGCCCGGGCGCACCGATCGGTGCCCTGCTCGGCCTGATCCTGGCCATCGTCGTCGGTTTCCTCATCTATTCCGGCAGCATGCGCCTGAACCTCGGCGCGTTTTTCCGCTGGACCGGCCTGTTCATCCTCGTGGTGGCCGCCGGCATTCTCGCCAACTCGGTGCAGGCCCTGCACGAGGCCGGCGTGTGGAACCACTGGCAGACCGTGCTGTTCGATTTCAGCGCTGCGCTGCCGATGGACAGCCCGTTGGGCTCAGTACTGGCCGGCATGTTCGGCTACCAGGAGGCGCCGACGGTCAGCACCCTGGGTGCCTATGTGATTTACCTGGTGGTGGCGTTGGTGATGTTCTTCCTGCCCTCGCCCTCCGCCAAGCCCGTTGCCAAGACCTCTTCCGTTTCCAGCCAGTAAGGACCGTCCCTTGTCCAACCCAACCCCTCAATCGGCCCCGCCGTCCCGAGCCTTGCGCTGGGGCGTGGCCGGCTCGGTGGTGGTGATGATCGCCGCCGGTGGCCTGTTCTACTACGCCTCGCAACTGGCCGCTACCAAACGCCAAGTCAACCACAATGAAATCGCGGTGACGATCCACGCCCACGCCTGTGAGCCCAACGCCCTTACCGTACCGGCCGGGCGTGCGAGCTTTCGTATCATCAACCGCTCCGACCGTGCTGTGGAATGGGAAATCCTCGATGGCGTGCTGGTGGTCGAAGAGCGGGAAAATATCGCACCGGGCCTGAGCCAGGTGATCAACGCCAATCTGCAGCCCGGCGACTACGCGATCACCTGCGGCCTGCTGAGCAATCCCCGTGGCACGCTGCATGTCACGCCGACCGCTGAGTCCGACGCCCAGGCCAAGGCCAAGCCGTCGATGGTGGCGTTTATCGGCCCGCTGTCGGAGTTCCGTGTGTACCTGAGCGGCCAAGGCGGCGCGCTGGTCAAGGCCGCAGCCGCCCTGCAACAGGCGATCGACGCCGGCGACCTGGCCCAGGCCCAGGCGCTGTACGCGCCGGCCCGTGAAGCCTATCAGCGCCTGGCGCCGGCAGCCCAGCGCCTCGCCGAGCTGGACAACGCTATCAATGCTCGCGCCGATTACTTTGAAAAACGCGAGCAGGATCCGGCCTTCAGCGGCTTCCACCGCCTCGAATACAGCCTGTTCCAGCAACGCAGCCTCGATGGCCTGGCGCCGGTCGCCCAACGCTTGGTCACCGACGTCACCACGCTCAAGCAACAGCTGCTGGCTCAGTCCCTGCCGCCGGAGCAATTGGTCAGCATTGTGGTGCGCAACCTCAACAGTCTGGCGGATGTACGCGCGGTCAGCGGTGAAGAGGAGCGCTACAGCCATATTGACCTGAATGGATTTGCCGCCAACCTGCAGGTCGCCCGCAAAGTGATCGACCTGATGCGTCCACTGTTGACCAAGTCCGCCGCCGACCTGCTGCCCCACATCGACAGCGCGCTCAACGCCTTCGATGCCGAGCTCAATGGATTGAAGGTCGACAACCACTACGCCCGTTACGACAGCGTCACCGACGATCAGCGCAAGCAGATCGCCGACAAGGCCAAGGCACTGGCCGCCGCACTCGATGGAATCGACCCCGCCCTCGGCCTTTCCGGCCTGCAGTGAAGACGACCGCACTATGAGTGATACACCACAGTTTGATCTCCAACGCCGCCGCGTCCTGCTGGGCATGGCCGCCACTGGCGCGGCAATTGCCGGCAGCAGCTTGAGTTGCCCGGCCATGGCCGCAGCGGCAGAGCAAGTGACCAGCGCACCGCGCAGTGACAAGACCCATGACCGCCAGGCGTTTTTCGGCCAGCACCAAAGCGGCATCGTCACACCGCGCCCGGCCTGCGGCATGGTCGTGGCGTTCGATGTACTGGCCAGCGACCGTGAAGATCTGGAGCGGCTGTTCCGTACCTTGAACGAGCGCATCGCGTTCCTGATGAGCGGCGGCACCGTGCCCCAGGTCGATCCGAAATTGCCACCTACCGATTCCGGCATCCTCGGCCCCGTAGTGTCGCCGGATAACTTGACTATTACCCTGTCGGTGGGCGAGTCGTTGTTCGATGAGCGCTTCGGCCTCAAGGCGGTCAAACCCAAGCGCCTGAGCCGCATGGTCGGTTTTCCCAACGATGCGTTGGAACCGGCGCAATGCCACGGCGACCTGAGCCTGCAGTTCAGCTCCAATACGCCGGACACCAATATCCACGCCCTGCGCGACATCGTAAAGAACCTGCCCGACCTGCTGCTGGTGCGCTGGAAACAGGAAGGCAGCGTGCCGCCCCAGGCACCGGCCAAGCCCGGCGAGCCTGCGCAGAGCGCGCGCAATTTCCTGGGTTTTCGCGATGGTTCGGCCAACCCGGACTCCAACGATGCCAAGGCCATGGACCAGATCGTTTGGGTCCAACCCGGCAGCGACGAACCGGCCTGGGCCGCCCATGGCAGTTACCAGGCCGTGCGTATCATCCGTAACTTTGTCGAGCGTTGGGATCGCACCCCGCTGCAAGAACAGGAAAGCATCATAGGCCGCGTCAAACCCACGGGCGCCCCCATGGATGGCCAGCATGAAACCCAGGTTCCGGACTACAGCAAAGACCCGGAAGGCAAGTTGACCAAGCTCGACGCCCATATCCGCCTGGCCAACCCGCGCACCCCGCAGACCCAGGCCAACCTGATCCTGCGTCGGCCTTTCAACTACTCCAACGGCGTCAACAAAAACGGTCAGCTGGATATGGGGCTGTTGTTCATCTGCTACCAGGCCGACCTGGAGAAAGGCTTTATCAGCGTGCAAACCCGGCTAAACGGCGAGCCCCTGGAGGAATACCTCAAGCCGGTGGGTGGCGGCTATTTCTTCACCTTGCCGGGGGTCATCGGGCCCAAGGATTTCCTTGGGCGCACGCTGCTCGCCGCAACGTCCTCAACCACTGCCAATACCTAAAATAAACCAGAGCGGAATGTCTCCCATGAAGAAGTCGTTTATCGCATTGCCGTTGTTAATGAGCCTTGCGCCACTGGCGGCCTTCGCCGCCACAGCGCCGCTGGACCTGGTAGGCCCGGTGTCGGACTACAAGATCTACGTTACCGAGGAAATCGGCGAGCTGGTCACCCAGACCCAGGCGTTCACCGACGCCATCAACAAAGGCGACCTGGCCGCTGCCAAGCAGCTCTATGCGCCGACCCGCGTGCACTATGAGGCCATCGAGCCGATCGCCGAGCTGTTCAGCGACCTCGACGCGTCCATCGACTCCCGCGTCGATGACCATGAAAAAGGTGTGACGGCCGAAGACTTCACCGGCTTCCACCGGATTGAATATGCGCTGTTCGCGCAGAACTCGACCCAGGGCCTGGAGGCACTGACCGCCAAGCTCAACACCGATGTGAATGATCTCCAGACCCGCGTCGACGGCCTGACCTTCCCACCGGAAAAAGTCGTCGGCGGCGCCGCCGCGCTGCTGGAAGAAGTCGCCGCTACCAAGATCTCCGGCGAGGAAGATCGCTACAGCCATACCGACCTGTATGACTTCCAGGGCAACATCGATGGCGCGAAGAAAATCGTCGACCTATTCCGTGGCCAGATCGGCCAGCAAGACCAGGCCTTCCTGGCCAAGGTCGACAAGAACTTCGCCACCGTCAACAAGATCCTGGCCAAGTACAAGACCCAGGATGGCGGCTTCGAGACCTACGACAAGGTCAAGGACAACGACCGCAAGGCGCTGGTGGGCCCGGTCAACACCCTCGCTGAAGACCTGTCGATGCTGCGCGGCAAGTTGGGCTTGAACTAAGCGCTTGGCGCAAAAAAACACCCAAGTCCCGTTAAGGGGCCTGGGTGTTTTTTTACCCGTGGCTTATTCGGCTACAGGATGCGGTAAAGCAAACGCTCGATGCGCACCCGGCTGACCCGGCGCAGGAACTTGCCCACCGCTGGCGGATAATCCACCAGCGTCTGCAACTGCTGGTAACCCTGGATACGCGTGGTGTGCTGGAAAATCTGCGTCAACTCGGTACGCCGCGGCGCCAGCCATTGGCCTTTGGGATCGTCGATCAACAAGCCGTTTTCCAGATCGAGGCGGAACGCCCGAGGGTTGAGGTTGTTGCCGGTAAGCAACGTGTAGCGTTGGTCAACCCACAGGCCTTTGAGGTGGTAAGTGTTGTCGCCATCGTGCCACAGGTGCAGGTTCAACTGGCCGCTGTCGATCATTGGCTGGTGACGCTTGGCAAAACGCCGCAGGCTGATCTCGTACAGGTACGGTAATGCCGCGATCACCTTGAACGGCTCGCTGGGCGGAATGTAGAAATCGTTGGCGGTCTTGTCGCCGACCACGATGTCGATCTTCACCCCACGCGCCAGGGCGCGGTTGATCTCGCGGGTCACCGGCAAAGGCAGGTTGAAGTATGGCGTGCAGATGGTCAGTTGCTGCTGGGCGCTGGCAATCAACTCGAGGATCACCCGGCTCAGGGGGTTATTCTTGCCGACACCGAGCAACGGGCTGACTGACAGGTGGCCGTTTGGCAACTGCCCTGCCGTGGTGTCATAGGCCGCATGCTTGAGGCGGCTGCGCAGGTCGCCGATGTCGTTGCGCAGGCTGCGGGTGGTCGGTGGGTTCGGCAGGTCCAGGCGATGCACCGCCTTGGATGCGACCAGGCCATGTTCCACCAGGTGCTGCATCGAATCGGCCAGGGCCTGGCTGTGGATCAGGTGGTAACGGTCGAAGCGGTATTTGTCGAACTTGTGCAGGTACACATTGTTCAGGCTGGCACCGCTGTACACCACGCTGTCATCAATAATAAAGCCCTTGAGGTGCAACACGCCGAACAGCTCGCGGGTTTGCACTGGCACGCCATACACCGGCACTTCGCTGGCATGGCTTTGGGTCATCGCCTGGTACCAGGCACTGTTGCCCGGTTGCTTGCCGGCGCCGATCAACCCGCGCTGGGCCCGCAGCCAGTCAACCATCACCACGATGTCCAATTCGGGTCTTGCAGCCTTGGCGGCGTGCAGGGCGTCATAGATTTCCTGCCCCGCTTCGTCCTGTTGCAAGTACAGCGCAACGATGTAGATACGCCGCGTGGCCTGGGGGATTTTCTCCAGCAGGCAGCGGCGATACGCGTCAGCGCTGGGCAGCACCTCGATGGCCTCGGGGGACAATGGAAAACCGCGCAGCTTGGGCAACAGGGAACGTTTGAAGAACGTCGGCATAAGGCTCGCAATGGGTCGAATCCGAAGAGGCCCCGAGCTTACACCATGGGGCGGCTCAGGTCTCGCCATCGACAAATGAAAAAGCCGCTTGACCATGAAGAACGATCGTTCTACTTTACTCGACATGAACGATATAGCCAGCAGTGAAACCCGCGACATTATCCTCGACGTGACCGAGAAGTTGATCTATCGGCATGGCATTGCCGCCACCGGCATGGACTTGCTGGTGAAAACCGCCGGCGTGTCGAGAAAAAGCATCTATCGCTACTTCGCCAACAAGGACGAGTTGGTGATTGCCGCGCTGCAACGCCGCGACGAGCGCTGGATGCAATGGTTGCGCGACGAAGTGGAGCGTAGTGAAGGCAGCGGCGAGCGCCTGCTGGCGCTGTTCGACGCCCTCAAGCGCTGGTTTGGCTCGGCGGACTTTCGTGGCTGCGCCTTTATCAATACCAGTGGTGAAACCGGCAATGCGCAAGATCCGGTTCGCCTGCTGGCCAAAGCACATAAACAAAAACTGTTCGAGTACGCACTTGAACTGTGCCAAGCACATGGCACCCCCGACCCGGAACGGCAGGCCGCGCAACTGCTGATCCTGATCGATGGCGCCATTACCGTTGCCCTGGTCATGGGCGATTCAACAGCTGCCGATAATGCGCAATGCATGGCGCGGACGTTATTGCAACTTTGAACCCCACTGGCCAGGCAACTTTCGATCTAACTTAATTGTATTCAGGAGCCGCCCAATGTCAGCACAAGCAGAAGTCCGTCCGCCCCTGCCGCCGTTTACCCGCGAGTCGGCCATTGAAAAAGTCCGCCTGGCCGAAGACGGCTGGAACTCCCGCGACCCGCAGCGCGTGTCCCTGGCCTATACCCTGGACACGCAGTGGCGTAACCGCGCTGAATTTGCCCACAGCCGCGAAGAAGCCAAGCAGTTCCTGGCGCGCAAATGGGCCAAGGAGCTGGATTACCGATTGATCAAGGAACTGTGGGCGTTCACCGGTAACCGCATTGCCGTGCGCTATGCCTACGAGTGGCACGATGATTCGGGCAACTGGTTCCGTTCCTACGGTAATGAAAACTGGGAGTTCGATGAGAACGGCCTGATGGCCAACCGCTTTGCCTGCATCAACGACAAGCCGATCCAGGAAAGCGAACGCAAGTTCCACTGGCCGCTGGGCCGTCGCCCGGATGATCATCCAGGGTTGTCGGACTTGGGCCTGTAACACTCCCGCTCTACAACCAGATGAGATCCAAATGTGGGAGGGGCTTGCCCTCTCCCACACAAGCCTGATCAGTCCTGATTGAGCCCGACCCGATACAGCACGCCATCATCTTCATCGGTCAGCACATACAGAAAGCCATCCGGCCCCTGCCTCACGTCGCGAATCCGCGCTTTCAACTCACCCAGCAAGCGTTCCTCGTGAATGACCTTATCGCCATCGAATTGCAACCGAATCAGCTCCTGGCTGACCAGCGCGCCGATAAACAGGTTGTGCTGCCACGCCTTGAAACGGTCGGCATCATAGAACGCCATGCCGCTGATGCCCGGGGACTTCTCCCACACATGGTGCGGCGCCACAGTGCCTTCTGCCGTCTTGCCCTTGGCTTCGGGAATAGGCTGCAGGGAATAGTTGATGCCATGGGTCGCCAGCGGCCAGCCATAATTCTTGCCGCGCTCGATGATATTGACTTCATCACCGCCACGGGGCCCGTGTTCGTTTTCCCAGATCGTGCCGCTCCACGGGTTCAGCGCCAGGCCTTGGGGGTTGCGCTGGCCGTAGGACCAGATCTCGGGACGTACACCGGGCTGGCCGACGAAGGGATTGTCATCGGGTACGCGGCCATCCGGATAGATGCGCACGACCTTACCCTGCAATTTATCCAGATCCTGGGCCGTCGGGCGGTCGTTGTTCTCTCCCAGGGTCACGAACAGGTAGCCGTCACGGTCAAACGCCAGCCGCGAACCAAAATGATTGCCGGTGGACAGCTTGGGCTCCTGGCGCAAGATGACCTTGAAATCCTTCAGGCCGCTCAAGTCGTCAGCCAGACGCCCGCGCCCTACGGCGGTTCCGGCTTTACCGCCTTCACCGCCCCCTTCGGCGTAGGACAGGTAAACCATACGGTCCTGCTTGAAGTCCGGCGACAGCACTACATCGAGCAAGCCGCCCTGCCCTTTGGCCCATACCTGCGGTACGCCCGTCAATGGCGCGGAAAGCTTGCCGTCCGGGCTTACAAAACGCAGGTGCCCAGGACGCTCTGTCACCAGGAAACCTTGCTGGTCGGGCAGAAACGCCAGCGCCCACGGATGGTCCAGGCCCTTTGCAATCGGCGTGGCGGTGACGCTGCCTTGCTCACTGGGAAATTGCTGGCCATCGGCGGCGTGTACCGCGCTCAACGGTACAAGAACGGTGGCGCACAAAGCGGCCAACAAAGTTTTGCGTAGCAACATAAGACGAGTCCTTAGCGGCGATTGCCGTTGGCATCATAGGTGGGCGCTTTGGGTTCGGTGGCCGGGCGGCTCGGGGCCACTTCCTGCCTCGGATAACGGTTGCCGATGCCACCGTTCTCCACAGTCGGTCGCGGGCTGCTCGGGGTGGTCTGGATTCCACGAACAGCCGGCGCATTTGGCTGGGTGCCCTGCATGCTGTTGGGATTGGCCCGATGAATCGGACTGTTGTTGGTGTCGTAACGGCCCGGCAGGTTTTGCGCCTGGGCCAATGGCGCCAGGGCCAGGCCCAGCGCGAGTACTGCAAGATGACGTACACAACGGTTCATGAGCAAACCTCTCTTTGCCGAGTACTACCTGCGTTCGATAACACGCTACCCCGAGGGTTCGCGTTGTGACACTAAATAGTTTCTCATCAGGTGTAACACGATCTGTCCGAGCATCTACCCGTCGAAACTTTTGTCCTGGCCCATGAGTCACCAGAACACAGTCTCTTCGTTAAGGAGTTCATCTATGCCGCGGGCAATCTGGAAAGGCGCCATCAGTTTCGGCTTGGTTCACATCCCGGTATCGCTGGTCTCGGCCACGTCATCCCAGGGTGTCGATTTCGACTGGCTGGACAAGCGCAGCATGGACCCGGTGGGCTATAAGCGCATCAACAAGACCACCGGCAAGGACGTCACCAAGGAGAATATCGTCAAGGGCGTCGCATATGAAAAAGGTCGCTACGTGGTGCTCAGCGAAGATGAAATTCGCTCGGCCCACCCCAAGTCGACCCAGACTATCGAGATCATCGCCTTCGTCGCCAGCGACCAGATCCCGCTGCAAAACATCGACACGCCGTACTTCCTGGCCCCGGACAAACGCGGCGGCAAGGTCTATGCGCTGCTGCGTGAAACCCTGAAGAAAACCGGCAAGGTCGCCCTGGCCAATGTCGTGCTGCACACCAAACAGCACCTGGCCGCGTTGATGCCGTTGGAGTCGGCCCTGGTGCTGGTGATGTTGCGCTGGCCTGCCGAAGTGCGCAGCCTGGATGAGCTGGAACTGGGCAGCGATGTGACCAAGCCGACTTTGGCCAAGGGCGAACTGGACATGGCCAAGCGCCTGGTGGAAGACATGAGCGCCGACTGGCAGCCCGATGAGTACCGCGACAGTTTCCAGGACAAGATCATGGCGCTGGTGGCGAAGAAGGCCAAGGCTGGCAAGATCGAAGATGTAGAAACGGCCGAGGGCAGC
Organism: Pseudomonas sp. FBCC-B545; assembly: GCF_059134095.1. Taxonomy (NCBI): domain Bacteria; kingdom Pseudomonadati; phylum Pseudomonadota; class Gammaproteobacteria; order Pseudomonadales; family Pseudomonadaceae; genus Pseudomonas; species Pseudomonas sp. FBCC-B545. The sequence goes on from NZ_CP101441.1 coordinate 3,323,240, forward strand.
GAAGAGCGCAAATCTGCCGACGTAATCGACCTGACGGAATTGCTCAAGCGCAGTCTGGCGGGCAAACCGGCAGCCAAGAAGCCCGCCGCAAAAAAGTCCAGTAAAAAAGCCTCTTGAGTCCGCCATCGGTTGGAGAATGACATGGCAAAGCCCCTGAGCGAGTACAACCGCAAACGCGATTTTGAGATCACCGCCGAACCGGCCGGCAGTTCACCAGCCACAAAGCGCAAAACCTCGGCCCTGAGTTTTGTAATCCAGAAGCATGATGCGCGCAATCTGCACTATGACTTTCGCTTGGAGCTCGACGGTGTGCTGTTGAGCTGGGCCGTGCCCAAGGGCCCGAGCCTGGATCCGACCCAGAAGCGCCTGGCGGTGCATGTCGAGGACCATCCCCTGAGCTACGGCAGTTTCGAGGGCAGCATTCCCGCCGGCCAATACGGCGCCGGGGATGTGATCGTCTGGGACCGTGGCCTATGGCAACCCCATGACGATCCGCACAAGGCTTACGCAGCCGGCAAACTCAAGTTCACTCTGGTTGGTGAGAAACTCTCGGGGGACTGGGCTCTGGTGCGCACCCGGCTCAAAGGCAGCGGCGACAAGGAGCAATGGTTGCTGATCAAGGAAAAAGACCAGCAGGCCCGTCCGACGGCCGATTACGATATCGTCCAGGCCCAGCCCGACAGTGTGCTCAGCGACGCCTCGGTGGGCAAAGTCAAGGCTGCCAGCAAAACCAGGAAAGCTGCAAAACCCAAGAAAGCAACCTCCGCCCTTCCAGACCAGTTCTCCCCGCAACTGGCAACGCTGGTCGACCGCGCCCCTGCTGGCGACTGGCTGTACGAGATCAAGTTCGACGGCTACCGCATGCTGGCACGTATCCGCGACGGTGAGGTGCGCCTGTTTACCCGCAACGGCAACGATTGGACCGAGCGCTTGCCCCGCCAGGTGAAAGCGTTGGAGGCGCTCAAGCTCAAGGACAGTTGGCTGGACGGTGAAGTCGTCAGTCTCAACGCCGACGGTCTGCCGGATTTCCAGGCGCTGCAGAATGCCTTCGATATTGGCCGCAGCCTGGATATCGTCTATTACCTGTTCGATGCGCCCTTCCTCGATGGGCAAGACCTGCGCAACGTGGCGGTAGAAGAACGCCGGGCCGCCCTCAAGTCGGCGCTTTCCGGCAGCCGTAGCAAGCTGCTGCGCTTCTCCGAAGCTTTCGCCGCCAACCAGCGCGATATCTTCGAAAGTGCCTGTGACCTGGCCCTTGAGGGTGTGATCGGCAAGCGCGCAGGCAGCCTCTACGTATCAAGCCGCAGCGCGGACTGGATCAAGCTCAAGTGTCGCTTGCGCCAGGAGTTCGTGATTGTTGGCTACACCCGTCCGCAAGGTGCTCGCAGCGGGTTTGGCGCGCTGTTGCTGGCAGTCAACGACGATGCCGGGCTGGTCTACGCCGGGCGTGTGGGCACGGGCTTTGACCAGGCGGCGCTGAAGAGCATCTACGCCAAGCTCACCGCCCTTGAGCGCAAAACCTCGCCGCTGGAAAAGCCGCTGACCAGCGCCCAGGCCCGTGGCGTGCATTGGGTGGAACCGACGCTGGTGGGCGAAGTGCAATTTACCGAATGGACCCGTGAGGGTGTGGTGCGCCAAGCCGCGTTTCTCGGCTTACGCACGGATAAGCCTGCCGCACAGATCATCCATGAACAGCCGCGCGCGGCAAAATCCCTGGACAAGCCCAAGAAGCCCAAGGCAAAAGCCACCGAGAGTGGGGTGAATATCACCCACCCCGAGCGCATCATCGACACACAAAGCGGCACGCAGAAACAGCAGCTGGCACAGTTCTATGCCGGTATCAGCCAATGGATCCTGCCTTTCCTGCATGGCCGGCCCGTGTCGCTGCTCAGGGCACCGGAGGGCATTGAGGGCGAACAGTTCTTTCAGAAGCACTCCGAGCGCATGGCCATTCCCCATATCAAGCAACTTGACCAGGCGCTGGACCCTGGCCACGCGCGCCTGATGGAAATCGACAGCCGGGACGCGTTGGTCGGCGCTGTGCAAATGGGCACCGTCGAGTTGCATACCTGGGGCGCCACGACGGACAAGATTGAAACCCCCGACCTGTTCGTGCTGGACCTAGACCCGGATCCGGCCTTGCCGTGGAAAGCCATGCTGGAGGCGGCACAGTTGACCTTATCGGTACTCGATGAGCTGGGTTTGCAAGCCTTCGTCAAGACCAGCGGCGGCAAAGGCCTGCACCTGATAGTACCGCTGGCCCGGCGCGATGGCTGGGACACCGTGAAAGCATTCGCCAAGGCAATGGCCCAGTTCATGACCCAGCAGCTGCCGGAGCGTTTCACCGCCACCAGCGGCCCCAAAAACCGCGTAGGCAAGATCTTTATCGATTACCTGCGCAACGCCCGGGGCGCCAGTACGGTGGCAGCTTATTCCGTGCGGGCGCGGCCGGGCTTGCCGGTATCGGTGCCGGTCAGTCGGGATGAATTGAAAGACTTGCGTGGCGCCCAGCAGTGGACGGTGGCGAACCTGCACGAGCGGCTGCAGGGTTTGAAGGAGGATCCGTGGGCCGGCTACGCCAATCGACAGAAGATCAGCAAAAAGATGTGGGACAAGCTGGGCGCGAAACCACCGCAGTGATTCGCACCCGGCGCCAGGTTCAGATAAGAATGAAGATCAACGCCAAGCCGGCAAAGATCGCCCATTTTTCCAGATAGTAACGTGTGCGGTTACGCTTCTTCAGCTCTTTACCGCGCAGGCGGATCTTGTACAGGCGGGTAAAGGCACGGTTCAGGCCACCGGTCTTGTCACCCTCATCATTGGGCGAGCCCGCCGCCGCCATCACGTTGCGACTGAACCAGCGGTTGAACGCCGCGGCCCATCGGTACTTCATCGGGCGTTCGATATCGCAGAACAGGATGATGCGGTTTTGCGCGGTGGTGTTTTCCGCATAGTGGATGTAGGTCTCATCGAACATCACCGGCTCGCCGTCTCGCCAGTAATAACTCTCGCCATCCACATTGATGTAGCAGCCCGGGTCGTTGGGCGTATCCAGCCCCAAGTGGTAGCGATAGGAGCCAGCGTACGGGTCACGGTGGCGCACCAGCTTGGAGCCTGGCGGCAGCTCGGCGAACATGGCGGCCTTGATCGAGCCGATGCTTTGCACCAACTCGGTGGTGCGTGGGCATAGCTTCATCGCCGAGGGGTGGCTGTCGCCGTACCACTTGAGATAGAAGCGTTTCCACCCCGACTTGAAGAACGAGTTGAAACCCACGTCGTTGTACTGGTCCGAACGCTTGATCTCCCCTGCCCTCATCAGGTTCTGGCCTTCCTGGCGGATCTGCTCCCAATGTTCCTGCAAAGGGCTCAGCTCCGGAAAGTCGCTGGGTGAGAGATAGGGGCGGCTTGGCTGCTTGGAGAACAGGTACAGAAAGCAGTTGACCGGCGCCAGGAACGTCGAGTGATCGCTAAGCTGGCGCCCCAGCTTGTGCCGCACCCGGCCGCGCAGGTGTACATACGCAATGGAGGCAACGTAGAGAGCAACAATGATGAGTTTCAAGGGATTCGTCACAAGTCAGGGAGAGAACAGGCTGCACCTGCGGGCCCACAACGGCCGAGGATGATAAGCAGCACCTGAAATCACAATTCACATACAGGCGGCACGACCGGTCGGGCAACCCTTCGGCGTGGAACCACTGGCCGTTATTTAGCCACACTTTGTAACCAAAGGTTAACTAAGAATTGTGAAAACCTGTTCACTGATTGTGCTGAGGGTAAGAGCAGGCGGGCCTTTGCGCCCGCCTGTTTCTGGGCTTTGTCACACTTACAAGGACTCGTCTTTACCCTCGCGACGGGCAAAACTGCTATCACCCAATGCGGTATAAGGTAACGCCTGGCTACGGCTACGGATGAAGTAGCGGATCAGCGCGATCATCAGGCCAAGCAGCAGGCCACCGACCAGACTCAATGCGATCACCAGCGGTTTTTTCGGCTTGACCGGCGACAAAGGTTCCTGGGCACGGCGGTCGATCGTCACCAGCTTCAGATTGCTCATGTCGATGTTCAAGCCGCGCAACCTGGCGACTTCAGCGCGAAGCGGCTCTACGTCCTGCAGGAAGATGTCTTCATTACCCCGCTTGCGCAGCACCTCGACCTCGCGGTTGCTTTCCAGCAGTTGCAACTCCTTGCCAATCTCGGCAATGCGCGGGTTGGTGAAGTCATCGCTGGTACGCTGTTGCAATGCGGCGCGTTCGGCCTCCAATGCTTCAGTACCCATGAAATACAGCGGGATCTTCTGATTGTTCACCTCGGTGCGCATGACCTGGCCCGAGCTGCGCGTGGCGTCGGCCATGGAGGACGGCGTGGTCGGTGTGCGGATACCCATGGACTTGGCAATGCTGATGGCTTCCGCCAGCTCGGCCAGGCGATTGGTACGCTCCATCTTCATCTGCAGGCGCAGCGCGCTGAGTTCGTCCTGTAGCTGGGCGCGCTTGAGACGGTCAGCCTCAAGCAGCTTGGCAATCTTGGACTCCTTGTCGGTATCGTAGTTGGAGCGGGCGGCGTCGATCTTGCCCTTGAGCTCGGTCAAGCGGTTATTGACGATGACCTTGAGATCGGCACCGACTTGCTGGCGTTCCGCGGCAATGGCGTAGTCCACAAAACCGTTGAGGATCGCGACGCCATCGACTTCGGCCGGGTATTGCAGCTCCAGGCGGATATAGTTGCTCAGCGAATCGGATTTCTTCGGGTCGGGAAGGATCAGATTGACGGAATTGCGGTTGAACTCCTCAAAGCTCTGCTCAAGGCTCTGCCCAGGTTTCTTGAACGCCTTGAACAACTCTTCATGGTCCTTGAAGAAGCCTAGGCGGGCCTCGTAGGAGTCCAACTGGGCGCCCACCTTCAGCAACGCATCAGCGGGGGGCAACTTATAAACTTCCGAACGATTCAAGGCATCCAGTTCGTTGATTGCCGCAGGTCGCAGCACACTGCTGACTTCATACGTCTTGGGCGCCAGGAAGGCATACCCCGCACCTAATACACCTGCCAAAAGCGTACAACCGATGACGAGCTTCTTTTGCCGCCAAATGGCGTGAAACAGTTCAAACAGATCAATTTCATCAGACGCTGCGGAAGGCGGGAGTGGGGAAGTTCGATTCAAAATAAGAACACCTTAAAATAATACTAAAAGGCCATCATTCTCAGAAGTCCGAATGACTTCAAAAATCAGGGACAACGCCCTGGCTACGGCGGACCAATGGCGATCTGACCACTTAGTCTGCTGAAATATCCCACAGCTTGGGGGATTATTTCGGTTTTATATCGATGAGTAGTCCAAATGAAACAGCCATGTCGGACTAACCTCGATATCATCGTAGTCAATACAACATGAAAATGCTGTCAAATACCTGTCTTATAAAGAAAAAAATCAGCCTCCCCGCTTTGTGGCCTCACCCCTCGGTACAATTGAATACGTCTTGGATCATCAATAAGGAATTTGCATGTCACCTCTGTCAACCGCTGACTTTCACGCTCTTCAAGGTGCCTGGGAACAAACGGCCCTCGAAGACGGTGGCGTACTCAACCCCGACGACGCTCACAGTGCGCCGGGTGCTATCACGACTATCAACGCAGACCGCTTCGAAGTTGTTACGGTAACGGGAGAGACATTGCTGGCTGGCCGGTTTGCGCTGGACGCCGATACCGCGCCCAAGAGCATCACTTGGATTGACGCCATCGGCGATGATGCAGGCAAGCGGTTACCCGCCAGTTACCGGCTCGAAGGCGACGATTTTGTATTTATTGCAGCGGACGAAGGCATGCCCAGGCCAACGGTATTCAGCACCGGCCCAGGGCAAACCATGCGCACCTTCGTGCGGCGGCGGTGATCGACGCGTTTATCCGATTCGATCACGGTATTTTCACGAGACCTTCACTTTCCGCCCGTTAGAGTCGGACCTACCTACTCCAGTGGATCACTTGGCCCGCCTCTCCTCGCGGGCTTTTTTTTGCGTGAGCCAAACGCTGTCATTCGACCAGCTTGGTGGCCGTGAGGGTAAAGCACAGGGGCAATTGCGCTGCCTGATGCTCATATCGATCGTAGAGTTCTTCCCGATTGGAGTGCGGGTATTCCTGCAAATGAGCAATCTGCATGTGCGCAGCGATTGCCCCGCTGATCACGTTGCCCAGGGTATGCACGTACCAATAGGATGTCGGCCCGGCCAGTTCGCCCTGCCCTTCATAGACAATGGATTCCTGCAGCACAAAAGGCTCACGCTGGAAGTAAGAGCTGGCAGGCAGCAACGGGTTGGCCGCCCGCGGGTCGAACACCTCAAGGAAGGGATGGGTTTCGTACATCACCAGCGTGCCGCCAGGCCTCAGCACACGGGCGACATGCTGCATGAACAACGCCACATCCGGCATCCAGCCCAGTACACCAATGGTCACCAGGGCCATATCGAATTGCGCGTGCAAGCGCTCCGGCAAAGCGTGGATGTCACTCTCTATGAACTCGGGGCTATGGGGCGAGACTGCAGCCAGTTCCCGCGCCTGCCCAAGAAACGCCCGGGATTGGTCGATCCCCACCACCGAACGCGCGCCCAGGCTATACAACGACAGGCTTTCGCGCCCGTTGTTACAACCCAGTTGCACCACATCCTTGCCCGCCACACCGACCTCTTGCAGCACCGCGGTAATGGTGGGATCAAGGCAGGAGAAATCAGGCTTGGCGACCTGGCCCAGCAGGGCCGACCAGGTCGCGGAGTCTTTGTGCAGCCGGGCCGACTCATCCCATGCCTTCTTGTTGCTGGCGATCGCCTCTTGCGCTGAGGGCATGTCCATTGCTTCTCCAGAAAGTCAGTACTGCGGGCTTGGGAAAATAAGCCAAATACCTGCAGGATGAAACCCTCGGCTTCGGCGAAACTTATCGTCGAGCTTGCAGGTCATTACCCCAACGTGTGTTCGGCCCCCGGACGCCGCTCTCGAAGAACGCACCGTGGCCCATCCCTCAGACCTGCGCATTGCCTTATCCCTGGACAGCCTGAACTTCTTCCTCGCGGATGTGCGCGACGGTCTCGGGCCGTACCTGGCGATTTACCTGCTGGCAGTCCATAAATGGGACCCCGCCAGTATCGGCGTGGTCATGACCCTGGCTGGCATCGCCGCGTTGATCACCCAGGGCCCGGCGGGGGCGTTGATCGACCGAACGCGCAGCAAGCGTGCAGTGATTGCCATCGCCGCGCTGCTGGTGACCGCCAGTTGCCTGCTGCTGCCCTTCGTCAGTTCATTTGGCTGGGTGGCGCTGACCCAAGCCGCCAGCGCCGTAGCCGCCTCTGTATTTGCCCCGGCCATTTGCGCCATCTCCCTTGGCATCACCGGCCCCCGTGCCTTTACATCGCGCACCGGGCGCAACGAAACCTTTAACCACGCCGGCAACGCCGTGGCCGCATTGCTGGCCGGAGGCCTGGCGTATCTGTATGGGCCGGTGGTGGTGTTCTACCTGATGGCGTTTATGGCAGTGGCCAGTGTCATCGCCGTGAGTTGCGTGCCGGCCAAGGCGATTGATCATGAGGTAGCCCGCGGCTTCGACCCCGCCCATCACAACGACCATGAGCAGCCCTCGGGCCTGAAAGTCCTGCTGGCCAACCGCCCGCTGCTGCTGTTCGCCGTCTGCTGCGCGCTGTTTCACCTTGCCAATGCCGCGATGCTCCCACTGGTCAGCCAGAAGTTGGCGCAGATCAACCTGCAGATGGCGACGCCGCTGACCTCAGCCTGCATCGTCGCTGCGCAGTTGGTAATGGTGCCGATGGCCTGGCTGGTAGGGCTCAAGGCCGATGTATGGGGGCGCAAGCCACTGTTGCTGGCTGGCTTTTTGATCCTGCCGCTGCGCGGCGTGCTCTATACCCTGTCCAGCGACCCCTATTGGCTGGTAGCAGTGCAAATGCTCGATGGCATCGGCGCCGGTATTTTCGGCGCGCTGTTCCCTGTCATCGTCAAGGACCTGACTACAGGCACCGGGCGCTTCAATGTCAGCCTGGGCGCCCTCTCCACCGTGTTCGGCCTGGGCGCGGCGCTGAGCAACAGTCTGGCCGGTTTCGTGGTGCAGCAGGCTGGCTACAACGCGGCTTTCCTGGCGCTGGCCGGCGTGGCGGGTATTGCGCTGCTGCTGTTATGGCTGGCCATGCCGGAAACGTTGGTAAAATCATCCACTGGCGCAACCCAGGCGCGCTCTGCAACGGCAAGCCAAACGCTATAGTGGACAGGCAGGTTACGCGCCCCGAATTTTTACCGTCTCTTGAGATGGAAATACTCAACGCTTTATCAACACACTAGAAACCTGGAGGAATGTAACCTGGCACATAAGGGACGTTGGTGCATTTACCATGCAGGATGCGCCCATCCTCAATCCTGAAAAGCACTATTTTTTTTGCTTTGTTAACTGTCGCTTCAAGTTTGCAGTCGGAGCTATGCCCAACGCGCTCATAATGTTCGGTGTAAACCATTCCGTTACCTGTATGAGCCATTGAAGTTCCTGCCGCCTCAGTAGTCGTCCAATTGGACGTTTTATACCAAGTCATGACAACCAGCACTTCACCGCTTGAACCTGTTTGCTTCTTCATGCGATCAGGCCTGCCAAATAAATTAATGGCTTCTTGCGCATCCCGTCCTTCCCATCGACTTTGAGCAATCGAAGAGCAACCACTGGCGACCCACCCAATACACACCATCAGCATCAACATGGGTACCTTCGAATATTTCTTCATCCCTAGTGCCATTTCTGCCTACTCTCCATTGCCTAACATCTCATCCAGCTCTTCCATTACGCTCTTCGGCGGCGCCTGGATTTCAGTAATACTCTTCAGCGCCTGCGCACGACGTGCATTGCCCAAGGGGATCATCCCATTGACTTTTCGATTGGCAGGCTGACAAACAAAGGCAAAGCTCTTCAGCAGCCACATATCCTTCCCGCTATCCACCAGGTCCATCATGTTCTGCCATTGACCAGACACTTTCAATTCGTGGCGCTTGTTGCCCTGACGTTCGACAGATGTTCCATTAAGAAAGCGCACTCGATGTTTGGCGCACTGAACCTCAATATTGACATCGTCGCTAAGAGGTTTACTTTTTTCAGCATAGACTTTAGTCACCTCAACTATTTGGGCGCCGCTGGTTTTTTTCGACGGCACCACCGTGGTGCCGTCCGCTATATACATTATATTTTTAGGCCCGGCATCGTCACTGTGAACAATCCACCAGTTACCGATCACCTCTGACTCATTGGCGAACACCAAAGTAGACCCCGATAACAACAGGGCCAATAGAAGAAGACGATTGTTGGTTCCTAATATGAAAGACATCTGCGGCTCAACTCCCTGGCCTTTTTAGGACGTACTGCGTTCAAACCATAGCAACTCGACCGAAATAACGATGTAGCACACATGAGCTAGTAGCTATTTAATATCAATCCGTCTTTTGCAATTGCCATGGGCGCCGACATCGAGTCTTTTGGTGAACCAGGCCGGTCACGATGCACCTTCCTGATGCCGCTTGGCGTGGCGTTGCAGCTGTCAGAGCTGGCTACTGCGCAGGCAACGGCAAAACCATCCTTCGTTCGCCATACACCTGTTGCCTAACATATGCGACAATGCGCGCCAAATTCCAACACACACCCCAAATTTTTCGCTCAGCGACCGGGTTTCGCGCCTTGATGTCGCTGTTGACGCATGCCTGAAGGCACCTGCCGTCACGCTCGCAACCCATTGATAGGTAAAGTAATTGATCTCCACAGCTAACATCACCATGCAGTTCGGCGCCAAGCCGCTATTCGAGAACGTCTCGGTCAAGTTCGGCGCCGGCAACCGCTATGGCTTGATTGGTGCCAACGGTTGCGGCAAGTCGACCTTCATGAAAATTCTCGGCGGCGACCTTGACCCATCCGGCGGCCAGGTCATGCTGGAGCCGAATGTGCGCCTGGGCAAACTGCGCCAGGATCAGTTCGCCTATGAAGAATTCACCGTGCTTGACACCGTGATCATGGGCCACGAGGAGCTGTGGAAGGTCAAAGCCGAGCGCGACCGTATCTATTCGCTGCCGGAAATGAGCGAAGACGACGGCATGGCCGTGGCCGAGCTGGAAACCGAGTTCGCCGAGATGGACGGCTACACCGCCGAGTCCCGCGCCGGCGAGCTGTTGCTGGGTCTGGGCATTCCCCTGGAGCAGCACTTCGGCCCGATGAGCGAAGTGTCCCCTGGCTGGAAACTGCGCGTATTGCTGGCCCAGGCGTTGTTTTCCGACCCGGAAGTGCTGCTGCTCGACGAACCGACCAACCACCTGGACATCAACACCATCCGCTGGCTGGAAAACATCCTGACCCAGCGCTCCAGCCTGATGATCATCATCTCTCACGACCGTCACTTCCTGAACAGCGTGTGCACCCACATGGCTGACCTGGACTACGGTGAGCTGCGCCTGTTCCCGGGCAACTACGACGAGTACATGACCGTGGCGACCCAATCCCGCGAGCAGCTGCTGTCGGACAACGCCAAGAAGAAAGCGCAGATCTCCGAGCTGCAATCCTTCGTCAGCCGCTTCTCGGCCAACGCCTCGAAAGCCAAGCAGGCCACATCCCGTGCCAAGGCGATCGACAAGATCCAACTGGCCGAGGTCAAGCCTTCGAGCCGTGTGAGCCCGTTCATTCGTTTCGAGCAGACTAAAAAGCTGCACCGCCAGGCGGTCATGGTCGAAAAGATGGCCAAAGGTTTTGACGGCAAGCCGCTGTTCAAAGACTTCAGCTTCCAGGTTGAAGCTGGCGAGCGCGTGGCGATCATCGGCCCGAACGGCATCGGCAAGACCACCCTGCTGCGTACCCTGGTCAACGAACTGACCCCGGATGCCGGCAGCATCAAGTGGACCGACGCCGCAGAACTGGGCTACTACGCCCAGGATCACGCGAGTGACTTCGAAAACGACATGAGCCTGTTCGACTGGATGGGCCAGTGGACCCAGGGCGAGCAAGTGATCCGCGGCACCCTGGGGCGCATGCTGTTCTCCAACGACGAGATCCTCAAGTCGGTCAAGGTGATCTCCGGTGGCGAGCAAGGCCGCATGCTGTTCGGCAAGCTGATCCTGCAAAAGCCAAACGTGTTGATCATGGACGAACCGACCAACCACTTGGACATGGAATCCATCGAAGCGCTGAACCTGGCGCTGGAGAACTACCCGGGTACGCTGATCTTCGTCAGCCACGACCGTGAGTTCGTATCGTCCCTGGCCACCCGCATCATCGAGTTGAGCCCGAGCGGCGTGATCGACTTCAGCGGCACCTATGACGACTACCTGCGTAGCCAGGGCGTGGTGTTCTAAGAACAGCGCTTGGCTGCAAGAAAAAAAGCAGATCCAAATGTGGGAGGGGGCTTGCCCCCGATAGCGAAGTATCAGTCAACAGATGTATTGATTGAGACATTGCTATCGAGGGCAACCCCCCTCCCACATTTGATAGCGGGTTATGCCATCATGGCCGTACCGCCCGCCAGCGAACGAGTGCCATGCCTGCCCCCTCTTCCCTGTCGATCACCCTGCAGATCGTCTCCATCGTCTTCTATACCTTCATCGCCTTTATCTGCATCGGCCTGCCGATTGCGGTGATTCCAGGCTATGTGCATGAACAACTGGGTTTCAGCGCGGTAGTGGCCGGTATCGCCATTGGCTCGCAATACCTGGCCACGCTGCTCAGCCGCCCGATGGCCGGACGGGTGTCGGATAACGTCGGCACCAAGCGGGCGATTGTGCTGGGTTTGGCTGGCATCCTGATCAGCGGTGTGCTGACATTTATCGCCACGCTGCTGGAAAGCCTGCCGAACTTGAGCCTGGGGATTCTGATCGTCGGCCGTTTGTTGTTGGGCGTGGCCCAGGGCCTGATCGGCGTGGGCACCATCAGCTGGTGCATGGGCGCGGTAGGCGTCGAACATACCGCGCGTTCGATTTCCTGGAATGGTATCGCTTCCTACGGCGCCATTGCCATTGGTGCGCCATTAGGCGTGGTGATGGTCGCGGAATATGGCTACATCAGCCTCGGTATTGCGCTGTCAGTGTTGGCGGCGTTGGGCCTGGTGCTGATCCGCAATAAGCCATCAGTGCCGGTGGTGCGCGGTGAGCGGCTGCCGTTCTGGGCGGTGTTCGGGCGAATCGCACCGTTCGGCGCCAGCCTGTGCCTGGCCTCGATCGGCTATGGCACGCTGACAACCTTTATCACCCTGTATTACCTCAATCGTGGCTGGACCGGTGCGGCGTACTGCCTGACGGTATTTGGCGTGTGTTTTATCCTGTCGCGCCTGATGTTTATCTCCGCCATCAGCCGCTTTGGCGGGTTCACCGCCGCCATCGGCTGTATGCTCATCGAAACCCTGGGCCTGACCCTGTTGTGGCTGGCGCCGTCCACCGGCGCGGCCTTGATCGGCGCCGGCCTGACTGGCTTTGGCTTGTCGCTGGTGTACCCGGCGCTGGGGGTGGAGGCCATCAAGCAGGTGCCGGACAGCAGCCGCGGTGCGGGGTTGAGCGCCTATGCGGTATTTTTCGACCTGGCCCTGGCGATTGCCGGACCGCTGATGGGCGCCGTGGCGTTGAACCTCGGCTACGGCTGGATCTTTTTCTGCGCGGCCTTGCTGTCGGTCAGTGCACTCGCCCTCACCGTACTGCTCAGGCGCCGCGCCTACTGATCAGCTGTCTGCAAACCGGCGCGGGTCACCTCGCCGAGGGTATGGCTGAAAAAGCGCCCGGCTTCGGAGACCATGTCGCGATGGATACCTTCCCGGTCAACCCCATCGGCATCGGTGCAGATCGCCGGCATCGTCGCCAGTTGATTACTGTCACACGGCGCCATGAACACAAAGTGCCCTGCCCCGACCAACAGCTTGAAGTCCGGCGGCTGCGGCAGCTTACGCGCCAGGGCGGCGGCGTTCTTGTCCACCGCCACCAACTGGTCGCCGTCGCCACTGTAGAGCAGCACCGGCACGTGCACGTCCGCCAGGGTATGGCGACCGAACATCAGGCTCAGCGGCGCCATCAGCATAAGGGCATGGATACGCGGGTCGGCCTGGGGCTGCAAGTCATCGCGGTCGACCACCAGCTCACCGTTGGTGGTGCAGGCATCGCGGTCCTCGGGGCGTTGCTGGCAGTAGCGGCGCAGGCGCTCGAAATCAGGCTTGGCGCCCGCGAGGATCAGCGCCGTTTCGCCACCGGCTGAATAGCCGATGACGCCGATCTGATCAATATCGACGAAAGGCGACAGCATCGGGTCGGCCAGCGCGGCGGTAATGGCCTGGGAAATCTGGATCGGCCGGCCATACAGGTTGCTCACGGTGCCCAGGCGGCTGTGGTCCTTGTAGTTGTCGCCAGGGTGCAGCACTGCCACCACCACAAACCCCTTGCGTGCCAGGGAAGTAGCCAGGTCGTGCAAGGCCAAAGGCGTCCCGGTATTACCATGGGACAGCATCAGCATCGGGAAACGGCCGATGGCGACCTTGGAATCTTCGCTGGCGGCGACCTGATACGCGCCCAGTGGCGTGGTGTGCTCGGCCTCGGTGGAAGGGTAAAACGCAATGGCTTTCATCGGCTGCGAATCCAGCGGATCGAGCACACTCATGCGATGAAAGCCCACGCTCCAATGGGGGTGCGGTGCCGGGGCGGCGTGCACTGAAAACAGGCCGCCGAGCAGGGAGAGAGCCAAAACAGCACAAAGACGCATCATGGGGACGTCCACCTTTGCTGCGCAAAAACCGGCATGGCGAATAAAAGCCCAGGGTATTGGAGCAATGGTTGCATAACCTGGGCCATAAACAAAAAAACTCCGTACTCCGCTCGCGTTCAGGCGATCAGAATACAGAGTTTAGGCGCCCGGCTTCAGAATGAAACCGGGAAAGATGCTATTTACAAAAGCCTTACGCAGCTGCGAACAACTGCTGGTTGATGCGCGCGTTGGCATCGCTCAACGCTTTGCTGCGCGCGTCATCACCGTAGGCCAGGCCTTCGGCGCGAACGATCTCGATATCGGTGATGCCGAGGAAGCCAAACAGCAGTTTCAAGTAACCTTCATGGGCGGCGCCCGAAGCTTGGTCCGCATGCAGGCCGCCGGCGGTGGAGACGATAATGACTTTCTTGTTGCCGCACAGGCCTTCCGGGCCGGCTTCGGTGTAGCGGAAGGTCTGGCCGGCGACCGCGATACGATCGATCCAGGCTTTCAACTGGGTAGGAATGGTGAAGTTGTACATCGGCGCACCCACGACCACGGCATCGGCAGCCAGGAATTCAGCCAGCGACGTTGCACTCAGTTCAGCCTCGTGTTTTTGCGCCGCATCGCGCAGTTCTTCGGCCGTACCCAATGCGCCCAGGGTGGCACCGGAGAAGTGGTTGATGCCTTCGCTGGCCAGGTCACGGTAAGTCACTTCCACGCCCGGTTCAGCCGCTTGCCACGCCTTGACCACACCGGCGCTGAGCTGGCGGGAAGCGGAGTTGTCGCCGAGGATGCTGGAATCGATATGCAGTAGTTTCATGGTGGATCTCCGAGGTGGGATCGACAGTGGCGATCAGATGGTGGTGATGCTACGCATGAAACCAATGGTCGATAAGCCAGCTAAAATGCGATAGTTTGTCCCACTGACAGGACAATAGGCCCAGCATGCAAGACCTCAACGACCTCTACTATTTCGCCAAAGTCGTCGAAGCCGGCGGTTTCGCTGCGGCCGGGCGGCTACTCGGGATTCCCAAGTCCAGGCTGTCACGGCGCATCGCCGAATTAGAAGAACGCCTGGGCGCCCGCCTGTTGCAACGAACTACCCGGCAACTGACGCTGACCGCCGTCGGCGAGCGCTACTTGCGCCATTGCCAGGCCATGTTGCTGGAAGCGGAGATGGCCGATGAGGCCGTGGCGAGCATGTCCAGCGAGCCCCGTGGGCGCCTGCGGGTCAGTTGCCCGGTGGGCCTGGCCCAACACATCCTGCCGGAACTGGTGGCCGGGTTTCTTGCCGCGCATCCGTTGGTGCAGTTGGATATGACCCTGGTCAACCGCCGCGTCGACCTGGTGGCCGAAGGCATTGACGTGGCCCTGCGCGTGCGCGAACTGGGCGATGAAGACCCGCTGCTGGTGACCAAGCGCCTGCGCCAGGCCCAGACCGTACTGGTCGCCAGCCCCGCGTTGATGCGTGAGCGGCAGGTACATACCCTCGACGACCTCAGGCAACTGCCCGTACTTGGTGCACTTGAGGCGGATCGCATGGTGCACCAGCGCATCCTCGACCCTCAGGGCAACCCCTACGACCTGGTGATGGAGGCCCGGCTGGGCATCGAAGACTTTATCGTGCGCAAGGCCAGCGCCATCATGGGTCTGGGCTTCACGGTGCTGCCGATGATGTATTGCGAGGAAGAACTGGCCAGTGGCCGCCTGGTGCAATTGCTGCCGCAATGGTCATTGCCGGGCGGCTGGTTGCAAGCCGTGTACCCGCATCGACGTGGTGTGTTGCCAGCCATCCGCGCCTGGATCGACTACCTGGAAGAAGGCTTCAAAGGCTGTGGAGACCGTTTGCTATGAGCCTGAGCGAAGCACAAGTCGCCGCGTTCTGCCTGGGCCTGCCTGGTGCGCGGGAAGACTACAAATGGGGCGGCGTGCGCGTGTTCTCGATTGCCGGCAACAAGATGTTCGCCCTGCAGAACCTGCGTGGTGAATCGCTGGCATTCAAAGTGGACAAGGACCTGTTCCTGGGCCACGTCGACCGCCCGGGCATCCACCCGGCGCCATATCTGGCCCGGGCACAGTGGATCATCATGAACACGCCCTACCCGCTGGGCGCCGACGAGCTGCGCGGCCTGTTGCAGCGCTCCCACCAACTGGTGGTGAGCAAGCTGCCCAAGCGCACGCAGATTGGCCTGTTGCTAGAGGATTGACAGCAACGTGCCGCCCAGGAACAGCTGGTCCAACCAGAACACCTGGTGCAACAGCACGATCACCCAGAACAGCACTTGGTAGGACACCTTGCGCGTCTTGTGCCGGAACACCTGCTGGGCGATCAACGCCCCCGGCCAACCGCCCGCCAGCTCGACGGCATGCAGGATGTTTTCCGGGGTGCGCCAGCCTTCGGTCTGGGCCTTGCGCTTGTCGCTCCAGTACAGGAAAAACGCCACCACGCTGACCAGCCCATACGCCGCCAACGGGATCACCGTCTCACCGCGATACCACAGCAACGCCGAGCCCAACAGCGGCGCGGCGCACAGCAGCGCAAAGATCAGCGCCTTCAGGCGTGGATGCTGGACGCTCATGGCTTGACTGCAGTCCAGTCGACCAAGCCGAACTGCCAAGTCGCCAGGATCACCAGGCCGAAGGCGATTCGGTACCAGGCAAACGCCGCGTAGCTGTGGCTGGCGATGAATTTGAGCAACGCCTTGACCGCGATCATCGCGAAGATGAACGAGGTGACAAAGCCAATGGCGAACACCGGCAGGTCGGCCGGCTGGAACAGGTCACGGTATTTGTAGCCCGAGTACACCGCGGCACCGACCATGGTCGGCATGGCCAGGAAGAACGAAAATTCGGTGGCGGTCTTGCGCGACAGGCCGAACAGCAGGCCGCCGATAATCGTCGCACCGGAGCGCGAAGTACCCGGGATCATCGCCAGGCACTGGGCCAGGCCAACCTTGAGGGCGTCTTTCCAGGTAATGTCATCCACGGTTTCAGCGCGCACCGCATGCTGGCGGCGCTCGGCCCACAGCATGATCACGCCACCTACCACCAGGGCGGTGGCGACGGTGATCGGGTTGAACAGGTAGTGCTTGATCAGGTCGGCAAAAATCACCCCCAGTACCACCGCCGGCAACACGGCAATGATCAGGTTGACGGTGAAGCGCCGGGCCTTGGGCTGGGTCGGCAGGCCGATGACCACGTCGAGGATCTTGCGGCGAAACTCCCAGACCACCGCGAGGATCGCGCCGAGCTGGATGATGATATTGAAGGCTTCGAAACGTTCGCCGCCGAAATTGATCAGGTCGGCGACGATGATCTGGTGGCCGGTGCTGGAGATCGGCAGGAACTCCGTCAGCCCCTCGACGATGCCGAGAATCAATGCCTGTATGGCGGTCCAAAAATCCATGCTGTCTCCAAAGGTCACGCGCGTGGCATGCCTCTTAAGTTTTTTTAAAGTTCACTGACGACGAGCGCACTCAAGCGCCCGCGGTTGATTCTCAACGCCGGTCTGCAAAAATTCCGTGAAAAATCAGGCAGTACTCAGGTTTTCCGATTCCGGGCCGAAAGCCTATCAGACACGCCGGAAATCTCGAAGCAGCACCACAATTATAAAGAGCATGGAGTGACAGGACGATGAACAGTTTGCGCAGCATGTCGATCAGCCGCCGCCTTTGGCTGATCCTGATAGTCGCCGTGTTGATGCTGTTGGCCTTGGGGTTGCTGATGCTCAACCAGATCCGTGGCGACCTTTACCAGGCCAAGCGCCAACAGACCCAGCATGTGGTGCAGACCGCCAGCGGCGTGCTCAGCTATTACCAGAACCTGGAAAAGACCGGCGTACTGACCCGCGATACCGCGCAGCAGCAAGCCCTCAGCGCAGTGCGCGGGCTGCGCTATGACCACGATGATTACTTCTGGATCAACGACCTCACCCCCGTGATGATTATGCACGCGGCCAACCCCAAGCTCGATGGCCAGAATCTCTCGGCGATTCGCGACCCGGACGGCTTTGCCGTATTCAACGAGTTCGTGAGTCTGGCCAAGGCCAAGGGCGCCGGTATCGTCAACTACCGCTGGCCGAAACCTGGGGCCGAAGCACCGGTGGAAAAAACCTCGTACATCCAGCTGTTCGAACCCTGGGGCTGGATTATCGGCTCCGGCGTCTATGTGGATGATGTGCAGGCTGAATTCAACGCTCAGGTGTGGAAAGCCTCGTTCATTGTGCTAGGCATCGCGCTGGTCATGGGTCTGCTGGTATCACTGATTGCCCGCAGTATCGTGCAGCCGTTGCAGGCGGCCGTGAACGCCATGGGCAATATTGCCAGCGGCGAAAGCGACCTGACCCGCAGCCTCGACACCCACGGCAGCGACGAGCTCACCCAACTGGCCCGGCATTTCAACAGCTTCACCGCCAAGTTGCGCCAGGTGGTTGGCCAGTTGCAGGTATGCGCGACCGCCCTGGGCCAGTCGTCCACGGAGTTGGGCCACAACGCCAGCCAGGCCCACGACCGCAGCCAGCAGCAATCGCAGCAGATGGAGTTGGTGGCTACCGCTATCAATGAAGTCACCTACGGCGTGCAGGACGTGGCGAAGAATGCCGAACATGCCGCCAGCGAAATGCGCGATGCCCAAGCCCAGGCGCAACAGGGCCAGGTCAACATCGATGGCAGTTTGCAGCAGATCGACCAGCTCTCCAACACCATCAGCCAGGCCGTAGAGGTGATTCGCACGCTCTCCAGCGAAAGCACTCAGATTGGCGGCGTCCTCGAAGTGATCCGCTCCATCGCCGACCAAACCAACCTGCTCGCCCTGAACGCCGCCATTGAAGCCGCCCGCGCTGGCGAACAGGGCCGTGGGTTTGCGGTGGTCGCCGATGAAGTGCGCCTGCTGGCCCAGCGCACGCAGAAATCCACCGCCGAAATCCAGGCAATGATCGAGCGCTTGCAAGGCCACTCGGAAGCGGCGGTCAAGGTCATCAGCGACAGCCACAGCGCCTCGCAACTGACCATCGAGCAGGCCGGCCAGGCGGGGGCCAGCCTCACCGCCATCGGCCAGGCGCTGCACAACCTCAACGGTTTGAACGCCTCGATTGCCAGCGCCACCCTGCAACAGGCCCATGTGGTCGAAGATATCAACCAGAACGTCACCCAGGCCGCAGGGTTGTCCCACAGCACGGCGCTGGCGGCGGAACAATCCAGCGTGGCGAGTGGGCAGTTGCGTGGGCTGAGTGAGCAGCTTGATGGGTTGCTGCGCCAATTCCGAATCTAGCGCCGGCAACTTTGGGAGGGGCGGTGCGACGATTCGACTTGCTCCCGATTACGGTGGGTCAGTTGCAAATGAGCTGACTGATCCAACGTAAACGGGAGCAAGCCCCCTCCCACATTTTTGTACGATGTATGCCCATTGCACGCAAGTTTGAAGATCGCTGACCTCTAGGTACAATCACCGCCCTCTCCCACTTCCCAAGGATCCACCATGTCCGGGCTTGAACTGTTCGCCGCCGCCCTGGGGGTGATCGCTGTCTGGCTGACGGTCAAGCAGAACCCCTGGTGCTGGCCCATCGGCCTGGTAATGGTGCTGCTCTACACCTGGGTTTTCTTCGAGGTAAAACTCTACTCCGACATGCTGCTGCAGGTGGTCTACGCCGCGTTGCAAGTCTATGGCTGGTGGCAATGGACCCGCGCCGGCGAGGTCAGGCAGGGTCGCCAGGTCACCCGCCTGGGGGCACCTGCGATCATGACCAGCCTGGCCGTGGGCGCCGTTGGCAGCCTGTTGCTCGGCGCCGCCATGGCCCACTGGACCGACGCCGCACAACCATGGCTCGACGCGGCCCTTACCGGTTTCAGCCTGGTGGCGCAAATGTGGATGGCGCAAAAACGCCTGCAGTGCTGGCCGTTGTGGATTGTGGTGGATGTAATATTCGTCGGGCTCTTCCTCTACAAAGGCCTCTACCTCACCGCCGCGCTCTACGCGCTGTTCACCGCCATCGCTGTGCAAGGCTGGCGTGAATGGCGCGCCGACCCGGCGTTGCAGCCATGAAGGTGGTAGTGCTGGCAGGCCCGGAATCCAGTGGTAAAAGCTGGCTGGCTGCCGAGTTGCACGCACACTTCGGCGGGCTGATGGTCGGCGAGTACGTGCGCTATTTCATCGATCACCATCAGCGTGACACCTGCCTGGCGGATATCCCGGCGATTGCCCGTGGCCAGCTGGAATGGGAAGACGCTGCCCGCGCCGAACGCCCTGGCCTGCTGGTGCTCGACACGCACCTGCTGGCCAACAAACTGTGGAGTCAGACTCTGTTCGGCGACTACCCCGGCTGGCTCGACAGCGAACTGCTGGCCCGGCATTACGACCTGCACCTGCTGCTCTCCCCCGAGGATGTGCAATGGTGCGCCGACGGCCAGCGCTGCCAGCCGGAGCTTGAAGACCGCCGCGCGTTTTTTCAGGCGAGCCTGGACTGGATGCAGCAGCATCGACAGCCAGTACTGGTGATTCGCGGAACCTGGCAAGACCGCCGCACGGCGGCATTTGCTGCAGTAGAGCGACTGCTCGCCCAACCCGCGTAGCAACGCACCGCCACCTGCACCGACCGTCGGGTCAACGCAGTCCATCGCTGTGACCGCCAGTCAACCTTTCAAAGGAGACTGGCCTATGAATATGCGCATCGTTGCCCGCCTGATCAATTTGCCCGAGAACCGTGGCGTTCGCGTCGAAACGGCGGCGCACCCGCTATTACTGGTACGCAGTGGAGGCCAGGTACGCGCCTTCCAGGCCGATTGCCCCCACGCCGGCGCGCCACTGGAAGAAGGCGTTATCTGCCAAGGCCGCATCGTCTGCCCCTGGCACAAGGCAACCTTTGCCGTGGCCAATGGGGCGGTGCTCGAACCGCCAGCCTTAGTGGCGCTCAAGCAATACCCGGTGCAGGTTCGCGATGGTGTGGTCAGTGTCGGTGACGCGCCAGTTGACCCTGCACCCACGGTCGTGATCGATGACTCGCGTTGCTTCGCGGTGATCGGCGCGGGAGCGGCCGGTACCGCAGCGGTCGCCACCTTGCGCCGCGAGGGTTTTACCGGGCGCCTGCTGTGGATCGACCGCGAATCGGCGCCGGCCTACGACCGCACCGCCTTGAGCAAATTCGTGATCGCAGGGCAAATGGCGCCGCAGGATACGCCACCCCTGCTGGAAGACGCGCCCTTCGACACCCTCGGTATGCAGGGTGAGGTGCAACGCCTGGATGCCGTTGCCAAACGCATCGAACTGGCTGACGGTCGCCACTTCGACTACGACGCTGCGCTGCTTGCCACCGGCGGCCAGCCGCAGTCACTGGATATTCCCGGCGCCGTGCTGAGCAACGTCTTCGTGCTACGTAGCCGCGAAGATGCCGCACGCATCGACGCGGCCGCAGAGTCGGCAGCCTGCGCAGTGATCATCGGCGACAGCTTTATCGGCCTGGAAGCCGCGTCGGCCCTGCGCCAGCGCGGCCTGGTGGTGCAAGTGGTCAGCCGCCATGACGTTCCACTTGCCGCGCAATTGGGCCGACGCATCGGCGCCGCCCTGCGACAGTTGCATGAAGACAATGGCGTGATCTTCCACGGCAATACCGAGCCGGTGAGCCTGGACGGCCACGGCGCGGTCGGTACGGTACTGCTGAAAAACGGTAAACGACTGGCGGCCGACCTGGTGGTGATCGGTGCCGGCGTAACGCCTGCCACGGGTTTTATCGAGGGTGTCAGTAAAGCCGAGGACCAGTCGCTCCTGGCCGATCACCACCTGCAAGCCGCCCCCGGGTTATGGGCTGCCGGCGATAACCTGACCTTCCCTTGGAACCATCAGCCAACACGCATCGAACACTGGCGCCTGGCCCAGCAGTTGGGGGTGCTGGCGGCACGCAACATGCTCGGCGCCGCCCAGGCCTATGCCGACGTGCCCTTCTTCTGGACCTACCACTTTGGCAAGACATTCGAGGTGCTCGGCCATGGACAACACTGGAACCGCCTGTACATCGAGGGCGACTTGCAGCGACACCACTTCATCGCCCTGCTCTGCCATGACGATCAGGTGGAAGCCGTGGTCGCCTGCGAATATCCGCAGGCGATGGCGCGCCTGTCACAGCGCATGCAGAGTCCGTTGAACAAGGCCGAAGCCCTTGGGTTGATTCACGAAGGTTAGCGCTTTTTGCGCGTGCCCAATTGAATCCAGGTCGGCGCATGGTCGCTGGCGTGGGCCTCGTTGCGGACCCAGGCATCGACGCCGGCATCTTTCAAGTACGGCTTGAGGGCGGGGTTGAGCAATAGGTGGTCGATGCGCAGGCCGGAGTTTTTCTGCCAATGCTGGCGGAAGTAATCCCAGAAGGTGTAGACGCGCTCTTCGGGATACAGGTGGCGCAAGGAATCGGTCCAGCCCTGCTCCAGCAATCGCTGGTAGCAGGCGCGGCTCTCGGGCTGCAACAAGGCATCCTTGAGCCAGGACCGCGGGTTGTAGATGTCCAGGTCGGTGGGCACCACATTGAAATCCCCCGCCAGCAACACTGGATGCTCACTGGCTTGCAGGGCCTTGGCATAGTCGATCAGGCGCTCGAACCAGGCCAGTTTGTAGTCGAATTTCGGACCCGGTTGCGGGTTGCCATTGGGCAGGTAGAGGCAGCCGACCAGCACGCCGTGCACTGCCGCTTCGATATAGCGGCTCTGGGTGTCGCTGTCATCGCCGGGCAAACCACGCCGGCTTTCCAAGGGCTGCGCATCCCGCGCCAGGATCGCCACGCCATTCCACGACGCCTGGCCCAGGCAGATCGCGCCGTAGCCGGCGGTTTCAAACTCAACATAGGGGAACAGGCTTTGCGGCGCCTTGAGCTCCTGCAGGCAGACGATATCCGGCTGTTCGCGCTGCAGCCAGTGCAACAGGTTAGGCAGGCGCGCGCGGATACCGTTGATGTTGAAGGTGGCGATTTTCAACGCTTTCATCGGGTTGGTTCCTCTTCCAGGGCTCTTGGGGTAGAGCCTGGAAGGGACCCGGATGTTCCTTTAATACCCCAAGGACAAGCCCGTATTACGTCGTGGGTCGTTCGCCCCATAGAAGCGGTTGTTGCCCACCGGCTTGCTATCCAGGGACGGCGCCCCCACCAGGATCGCCGCCAGGTGATTGGCATCCTGGGGGCCGGCAAACTTGTGGCCCCAGCTTTCGAGGATTTTCTGGGTGTCTGGGCTGACGGCGAAGGTCTCCAGGTTGGTGGTGTCAGGCATCCATTGCTGGTGGAAGCGCGGTGCATCCACGGCTTCCTGGATGTTCATCTTGTAGTCGATGACATTCAGGATGGTCAGCAAGGTAGCGGTAATGATGCGGCTGCCCCCCGGCGTACCGACCACCATCACTACCTTGCCATCCTTGGTGACGATGGTCGGGCTCATCGACGACAGCGGCGCCTTGCCCGGCGCGATGGCGTTGGCCTCACCCTGGACCAGCCCGTACATGTTCGGCACGCCGACCTTGACGGTGAAGTCGTCCATTTCATCGTTGAGGATCACCCCGGTCTTGCTCGCCATGACGCCGGCACCGAACCAGTCGTTGAGGGTGTAGGTCACCGAAACCGCGTTGCCCCACTTGTCGACGATGGAATAGTGGGTGGTGTTATTGCCTTCATGGGGCGACACCCCCGGCTTGATCGCCTGGGAATCCCCGGCTTTATGCGGTTCGATGGCGTCACGCAGTTTCGCCGCGTAGTTCTTGTCGAGCAGGTGTTCGATCGGGTTCTTCACGAAATCCGGGTCGCCCAGGTAGCTGTTGCGGTCCACATAGGCATGGCGCATCGCTTCGATCTGGTAGTGCAGGCCTTGGGCCGAGTGATAGCCCAGGTCGGCCATCGGGTAGCCTTCGAGAATGTTCATGATCTGGCAGATCACCACGCCACCCGAGCTGGGTGGCGGTGCCGACACCACGTGGTAGCCACGGTAATCGCACTCGATGGGCGCCAACTCACGGGTCTTGTATTTGTCGAGGTCGGCCTGGGTGATGATGCCTTTGCCGGCCTGGCTGGAGTCCACCAGGGCCTTGGCCACCCAACCTTTATAGAAGCCGTCGGTGCCCTTGGCGGAGATTTCCCTGAGGGTCTTGGCCAGGTCTTTCTGCACCAGTTTCTGGCCCACCTGCAGCGGTTGGCCGTTGTGCAGGAAGATCCCGCGCAAATCCTGGTCTTTTTCGAACTCGCCGGTGGCGGTATGCAACAGGTCGATATCGCCCTGCTCCAGTTCAAAGCCGTTTTCCGCCAACTTGATCGCAGGGGCTATCACCTGGTCACGCTTGAGCGTGCCGTATTTGCTCAGGGCCAGTTCCATGCCGGAAACGGTGCCCGGTACGCCAACCGCCAGATGGCCTTTGGCACTCAGGCCCTCGACCACGTTGCCGGCCTTGTCCAGGTACATGTCGGCAGTCGCCGCCAGCGGGGCTTTTTCGCGGAAGTCGAGGAAGGTCTTGCGCCCGTCGGCCAGTTGCACGGTCATGAAACCGCCGCCGCCGAGATTGCCCGCCGCCGGGTACACTACGGCCAGCGCGTAGCCTACGGCCACTGCCGCGTCCACCGCGTTGCCCCCGGCCTTGAGTACATCCACGCCAACATGCGTGGCCAGATGCTGGGCCGTCACCACCATGCCATTTTCACCGGCGACCGGGGCCTGTGACGCGGCTTGCACGCCGCTGAGCGTCAACACCAGCACCGTGGCAATCAAGGTGCGGCTCAAAGGTAGGTATTTCATCCATGGCTACTCTGGTTATTGAGATGCACCAAAATAGCCCCTCGCGGATTTATTCCCCAGCGCAATGGCGTTTTTATTACAGAACCTGTCGGTGGTAGAACGGGCCCGAAAAAGCCCATGCTATATTTCGCGCCCTGAGTGTCTAGCAAGGCCCTATAGATGGCGATCAAGAAGAGTGGTATCCGCGCCCAACAGGCCGACCAGACGCGGGCGCGCATCCTGCAGGCGGCGGTCAAGGTGTTCACCCGCGACGGCTATTCCGGCGGGCGCGTCGACAGCATTTCCAAGGCCGCAGACTCCAACGACCGCATGCTTTATTACTACTTCGGCAGCAAGGAACAACTGTTCACCTGCGTGCTGGAGCATATCTACGAGCAGTTCAACCAGGCCGAGGGCAAGCTCAAGCTGGACCTTGCGGCACCGGCCCAGGCCCTGCGCGAGCTGGTGGCGTTTATCTGGAACTATTACGTCAAGCATCCCGAATTCGTAGCGATCCTGAGTATCGAGAACCTGCATCAGGGCAAGCATGCCCGGCAGTCCAGCGAAATGCGTCGGTTGTCCGGTGAGGCGGTCGGCGTGCTGCGCCCGATCATCGAGGCCGGCCAGGCCCAGGGCGTGTTTCGCCAGGACATCGACCTCAAGCATGTGTACTTGATGATTGCTTCGCTGTGCTACTTCTACAACTCCAACCGCCATACCCTCAGTTCGTTCCTGGGTGAAGACCTGTCGAACAAGGGACAGCAGCAGGATTGGCTGGCATTCATCACCGACCTGGTGCTGCGCGGCGTCATGCCTGACAGTGTGTCAGCCAAGGGTTTTATTAACTGAACTACTGCCATCGGGGGCAAACCCCCTCCCACACTCTGATTTGTGAGTACAGTCAAAATGTGGGAGGGGGCTTGCCCCCGATGGCGGTGGGTCAGCCCCATCTATATCGGGGACAAGTCGAATCGTTGTGCCGCTTCTCCCACTGTCAATGGCTGCCGGGATTGGCACGCAAGTGAGCGACCTTCTGTTCCAGCCCTTGCCACTGTGGCGCGTTCGGCGCAAATCGCCCGCGCAAGTAGGCCACCAGATCCGCCACCTGGGTATTCGACAAGCTGTCCCTGAACCCCGGCATATACCCCAGGTCGCGGGTCGCCGGCTGGGAAATACCTTGCAAAATCACCTTGATCAAATTATCCGGCTGGTCGCTGAATACATTGGTATTGGTCGCCAATGACGGGCTGACCCCAAACAGTTTCGGCCCCAGCCCATCGGCATGGCAGGCTCTGCACGAACCTTCGAAGACGCGCCGGCCGTTCGGATTCGGTACAGCCGCTGCTGCGACCTGTGCCTGCGCTGCCGCTTCGTGATTGAGCGAAGCCAGGTACACCGCCATCGCACGGATATCCGCCTTCGGCAGCTTCGACAATTCGCTCACCACTGGCCCCATCGGGCCCGCCGCCACACCATGGGCGTCGGAATAGCCGGTGCTCAAATAGCTAAACAGCTGGTCTTCGGTCCAGGGCGTCGGGGCCTTGGACAACCCCGTCAGCGCCGGGGCCTCCCAGCCATCGACCACACCGCCGGCGAGGAATGCCTTGCCGCCCTTTTGCGCCCCCATCAGGTTGCGCGGCGAATGACACGCGGCACAGTGTCCCAGGCCATTGACCAGATAATTGCCGCGATTCCATTGTTCACTGCGCTCAGGCTGCGGGGTGATTTCGCCGCGCCTCAGGTTCAGTGCGTTCCACCCCGCCATCAAGGGTCTGACATTGAACGGAAACTTCATCGCGTTCGGCGTCGGTGCCTGGCTGACCGGCGCCTGGGACATCAGGTAGGCATACAGCGCCTGCATGTCCGCCTCGTTGATATTGCGAAACGCCGTATAGGGAAACGCCGGATACAGGTTACGCCCGTCGCGCCCGATGCCGTCACGCATTGCCCGTTCGAATGCCGGGTACGACCAGGCGCCAATGCCGGTGTTCACATCCGGGGTGATGTTGCTGCTATACAAGGTGCCGAACGGCGTCTGCATGGCCAGGCCGCCGGCATTGGGCGCTCCGCCCGGCGCCGTATGGCACACCGCGCAGTCGCCGACCGCCGCAAGCAGGCGCCCGCGCTCCAGGGTGGCTTTGGACCAGGTGCCGGGGCTGGGCGGTGCGATAGGCGCGATTTCGCTGTGGAACGGCCAGGCCGTGGCCAGCAGCGCTCCGAGGGTCGCGAACAGCGCGCCGAACCACCATTTGCGGCGTTTTTGTGGCGACTTGGCCGGCTCAGCCAAGGTGCCGGCATTCAATGCCGCCAGTACTCGCTCCGGGGTGATCGGCAACTCGCGAAAACGAATACCGGTGGCGTCATAGATCGCATTGGCAATCGCCGCCGCGCTGGGTACCGACGCCGATTCACCGGCGCCCATGGGCGGCTGGTCCTGGCGCGGCATCATCAGCACATCGATCTTCGGCACCTCGGGGAAGGTCAGGATCGGGTAACCGCCCCACTCCTTGCTCGCCACCGTGGATTCCTCGAAGGTCACCCGCTCCTTCAACACACGGCTGGTGGACTGGATCACATTGCCGTGAATCTGATGCTCAACCCCCGCCGGGTTGATCATCAGCCCCGCGTCATGGCCGATCACTACCCGCGTCACCGATACATCGCCGGTGTGTTTATCGATAGCCACGTCCGCTACCCATGCGGCCCAGGCCGCGCCGAAGCCGGGAAACTTACTGTGGATGTAGCGCGCATAGGCAAAGCCGCGGCCACGTAACAGGTGGTCATCGCTGGCGGTTTGCATCGGCGCGGTGCGTGGGGACCAGGCGGCGCGTTCGGCGGTAGATTTCACCAAGTCGATGGCGCGCGGGTCCTTGAGGTAACGCAGGCGGTATTCCACCGGATCGACGCCGGCGGCGAAAGCCAGTTCATCGATATAGGATTCGTGGGCAAAGGTGTTGGGCAAAGCCGACACGCCACGCATCCACGAGGCCCGCACGATAGGCGCCATGTCATTGATGGTTACGCGCATATTGTCGATGTCATAAGGCGGGATCGAGGTGCGGTCGCCCATTTCGAACATCGCCGCCACCGGTTCGACGCGGCCGGTCAGCAGCAGTGCCAGGGTCGGCGCGCCGTTGGACGGGTAGCTGGTTTCGAAGTCATAGGCGGCGATGCTGCCATCGGCGTTCAAGCCGCCATCCACCTCCATCAATTGCGCGGTGCCCTTGGGCTCCCATAGATGTTCCTGTTCACGGGTCAGTTGCACGCGCACTGGCTTGCCCACCGCCCGGGACAACAACAAGGCGTCGGCGCACACATCGTCGGCACAGTTGCGCCCGTAACAGCCGGCGGCTTCCATGCGAATCACCTCGATCAGGGCTTCATCGCACTCCAGCAGCCAGGCCAGGTCGGCACGCAGCAGGTGCGGGTTCTGGCTGCCGGACCATACGCGGCTGCCGCTGTCCTGATAGTCCGCCACGGCGCAGGATGGGCCGATGGAGGCGTGCATCTGGTAAGGCCACAGGTAAGTGCGCGGCATGCGCTGGCTGGCATTGGCCAGGGCGGCATCGACCTCACCCTGATCGAGCACGGTGCGGCGCACGCGCGGGTTAGCGCGAATGGCCTGCGCCACGTCGCGCATATCCGGCGCCGCGTGAGCCCACGATTTCCATTGCACCTGCAGCTCGGCGGCAGCCTTGATCGCCTGTTCTTCGCGCAACGCCACTACGCCGACAAAATCCCGGATCACCACCACCGCGACGATACCGGGGATATGGGCGATGGAGGTTTCGTCCACACTCGACAGGCTATTGCCAACAAACTCCCCACAGTCGAGCCCCGCATACGGTGGGCGCACCACCCGGCCATGGAGCATGCCCGGCACGCGCATGTCGTGCACATAGGTCAGCTCGCCGGTGGCTTTGCCGGGGATGTCCACGCGGGCCGTATCCTGGCCGACCAGGCGGTAGTCGGCGGTGGCCTTGAGCGGCGCGTTGCCGCTGATGCGCACTTGGTCATGCTGGCCGCTGACCAGCTCGGAATAGGTGGTGGTGCGCCCATCGGCGGCGTGGATAACACCGGCCTCGACCTTGAGGCTGGCGGTACTGACGCCCCAGCGTCCTGCCGCCCGCGCCAGCAAAAAGCGTCGCGCCTCTGCTGCTGCGTTGCGCAGGGGCACAGCGCAAATCTGCAAGGTCGCACTGGCAATGGTCGCGCCCTGATTCGGCGCACGCGCGGTATCGCCCAGCACCATCCTCACCTGGTCCATGCCCAGGTCCAGCTCTTCGGCGACGATCTGCGCCAACGCCGTGCGCACGCCGGTCCCCAGGTCCACATGACCATTGAACGCATACACCAGGCCATCATCGTTCACAGCGATAAACAACCCCAGCTCCTTGGGTTTCACCGTGGGCGTGCCGCCCTTGGCCACCGGCCCCGACGGCGGCAATACATCATCGACAATCAGCAATACACCGGCCTTGGCCAGCCACTGCTCACGGGAAAGGGTCGTTTCGGTCATGATCATCCATCCACGTTCATAAGGCGTGCCGCACGCAATACCGCGCGCAGGATCTCGATATGAGTGCCGCAGCGGCAAAGGTTGCCCGACAGCTCGTTGCGTACCTGGGTTTCACTGGGCTTGGGGTTGCGGTCGAGCAGGGCCTTGGCGGTCATGATCATGCCGTTGAGGCAGTAGCCGCATTGCGCGGCCTGCTCGTCGATGAACGCCTGCTGCACCGGGTGCGGCGCCTGGCGCGTACCCAAGCCTTCAAGGGTGACGATCCTGCGCCCTGATGCACCCGACAGCGGGAACACGCAGGAACGAGCGGCCACGCCATCAATGATCACGGTGCAGGCACCGCACTCCCCCAGGCCACAGCCGTACTTGGGACCATTGAGTTGCAGGTCGTTGCGCAGTACCAGTAACAGCGGTGTATCCGCCATGGCGCTGACTTCGCTTGTCTGGCCGTTGACCTCAAGCGTTACCGTGATGGGTTGGCTGGTCATTCGCTTCGCCTGTGCCGGTTGGTGAAGTGCCCACTACATCAAACAGTCAAAAAAAACGTCGCGGACCTGGGGCCTCGCGACACACTCGACTGGTGAAGTGGCTACTACATCAACACAGAGCAAAAACGATGCCAGCGCAGGTTATTCCTGGGGATCGTCAATCATCTTGCGCAGCAGAAACAGGACCGCCACACGCTCGGCTGGGTTGAGATTGCTCATGGTCAATTCGCTGATCTGGGCCGCACGCGGTGCGGTTTGCGCGACCAGTTCGGCGCCTGAGGCAGACAAGTCGACTATTACCTTGCGCTTGTCTGCAGGGTCCGGTTCCAGGGTAATCAGCGCCTTGGCCTTGAGACGTTCGACGATACCGCGGATAGTCGCCTGGTCCACGGCGGTGGCCTTGACCAGTTCAGTGAGGGAGCTTGCACCCTGATCGCGCAACGCACACAGGGTCACGAACTGCACGGCGGTGAGCTGGGAGTCGCCGACATTCTGCTGGAATATCGCCAAGTGGCGCTGGTAGGCCTTGCGCAGCAGGTGGCCGACTTGTTCAGAAAAAACGTAGGAATCAGGCACGGCGGGCTCGGTGGGTGGTGGGTATTGGAAAGGCATGATGGCGGGGTTGGCGGGCGGACTCAAGATGCCCTTGAAGAAACACACCGAGCCTGTGGGAGGGGGCTTGCTCCCGATGGCGGTGGGTCAGGTGTTGATGCATTCACTGACACGTCCTCATCGGGAGCAAGCCCCCTCCCACATTTGGCTCGAGTTATTACCTTTGAACCCCGGTGTTTGCTTGGATGAGCCAAGAGATACCCGCGTTAACTGACACACCGCAAAAACTGTGGGAGGGGGCTTGCTCCCGATGGCGGTGGGTCAGGTATTGATGCATTCACTGACACGCCCTCATCGGGGGCAAGCCCCCTCCCACATTTGGCTCGAGTTATTACCTTTGAACCCCGGTGTTTGCTTGGATGAGCCAAGAGATACCCACGTTAACTGACACACCGCAAAAACTGTGGGAGGGGGCTTGCTCCCGATGGCGGTGGGTCAGGTATTGATGCATTCACTGACACGTCCTCATCGGGAGCAAGCCCCCTCCCACATTTGGCTCGAGTTATTACCTTTGAACCCCGGTGTTTGCTTGGATGAGCCAAGAGATACCCACGTTAACTGACACACCGCAAAAACTGTGGGAGGGGGCTTGCTCCCGATGGCGGTGGGTCAGGTATTGATGCGTTCACTGGCACGCCCTCATCGGGGGCAAGCCCCCTCCCACACGGATACTCAGCGTGCCAGCGATCGCGCTGGCGCGACCACATCGCCACCCAGCACCACCGCCTCATCGTCCAGATACACATCACAGTTGCGCAGCGGGATATCCATATGGCACGGCGTCTTGCGCGTGCCGCCCACCTCGGTATTCGGCCCGGTGGAGAACAGGAAGTTGCCATAGAACGCCCGCGCATCCATGCACATGCCGTCGTTCTTGTCGTGCAAGCCCATGGCCGTCCATTGCGCCCGCGGTTGCAGGCCCCAGCCAATATGGGAGATGCCGTACACCTCGGGGTCGTCGAAGTACTTCATGTAGTCGCTCAGGTACTGCGCCTCGAACCCACCGTGAATCCGCGTAATAAAGCCCTTTTCGATTTCCAGGGTGATCTTTTCACGGGTGTAGGTCTTGAACGGCAACAGGATGTCGCCGATGTCCAGCACCAGCACGCCCTCGGCGGTTTCTTCATTGGGCCAGGAGAACAGGAAGCCGCTGGGCCAGTGGTCCCAGCGCCCCGGTTCATCGGCGAAGCCGTACTCGGTCACCGACGGGTATTGGCCCAAAGCAGCGCGGAAGTCGCTGCCGGCGCGGGACTTGACGTGGATCGAGCGCGCCTTCTTCAGCAGCTGTTCGGCGGCCAGTACACGCACCTTGTCCTCTTCGCTCGGCAGCATGCGTGCCAGCACTTCCGGCGGCTCGACGGCAAGCAGGATGCGCGTGCCGGTCTTGAGGATCTGCTCCTGCTCCGGCGAGTGCAGCAGCATCATGGTGTCGACGATCAAGTCCGCCGCCTCCAGGGCACGCTGGGCGGCAATATTGCCAGTGAGCGCGGTGTCGCCGCAGTAGGCAGTCATGTCGTTGCCCATCGCCCGCGGATGGTTGAACGACGGCAATTCCACCGCATACACCTTGGCCCCCAGGCGCTGCGCCGCATCCATGGCGGCACGCACAGTACGCGGGTCGGAGTAATGGCTCTTGAGCACCGCGACGCTCTGGGTCGGGTCGACCTTGGACAGCTTCAACACGTGTTCAAACATCTGGGTCAGTTCACAGTCGCTTACCGGCATTTTCCTGTCTCCTGAGGGGCTGCACCCTGTTCGGGCAGCGCGCTTCAACTTAGTGCATTTTTATAGCGTATACACCATTTAAGAATGATGAGACCTGATTTGCAGACGGACTGCAAGTGCCAGATAAAAACGTTACCAATCCACACATATTCAATATTTATTAGCCACATCTGGTTACACCAGCCTATAAATACCAAAAAATAAATTTCCTCACACAGGCTTCCCATTTTAAAAAATGAGCGTATACACTTTAAAAACCTTGCGGACAGACGCCGCCTGAATTCAAAAAAGAGAGGATCACGCCCCATGGGAAGCACACAAAAAATCGCCATAGTCGGCGCCGGCCTGGGCGGTGCCGCTGCGGCCACCTTGTTGCAGCAAGCCGGCTTCAGCGTAGATGTCTACGAACAGGCGCCGGAGTTTTCCCGCTTGGGCGCGGGGATCCACATGGGTCCCAACATCATGAAAATCTTCCGCCGCATGGGCATCGAGAAGCAGCTGGACCTGATGGGGTCGCACCCTGAGCACTGGTTCAGCCGCTGCGGCGAAAGTGGTGATTACCTCTCGCGTATCCCGCTCACCGGCTATGGCGCCTCCTACATCACCGTGCACCGTGGCGACCTGCATGCGTTGCAGATGTCCACGCTGCAGCCCGGCACCCTGCACTTCAACAAGCGCCTGGAAACCCTCGAAGAAACCGATACCCAGGTGCGCCTGACCTTCGCCGACGGCACGGTGACCTATGCCGACATCGTAATCGGCGCCGACGGCATCAATTCGAAGATTCGCGAAGAACTGCTGGGGGTGGAAAAACCTTTGTACAGCGGCTGGGTGGCGCACCGCGCATTGATCCGAGGCGAACAACTGGCCAAGTACGACCTCAAGTTCGAAGACTGCATCAAGTGGTGGACCGAGGATCGCCACATGATGGTCTACTACACCACAGGCAAGCGCGACGAGTACTACTACGTGACCGGCGTACCCCATGCCGAATGGGACTTCCAGGGCGCCTTCGTCGACAGCAGCCGCGAGGAAATGTTCGAAGCCTTCAAGGGCTACCACCCCACCGTGCAGGCGTTGATCGAATCCACCGACAGCGTGACCAAGTGGCCGCTGCGCAACCGCAACCCGCTGCCGCTGTGGAGTCGCGGTCGCCTGGTCTTGCTCGGCGACGCCTGCCACCCGATGAAGCCACACATGGCCCAGGGCGCCGGCATGGCCATCGAAGATGCCGCCATGCTCACCCGCTGCCTGCAGGAAACCGGGATCAGCGACTACCGCAGCGCCTTCGAACTGTATGAAGCCAACCGCAAGGAACGTGCGTCCCGGGTACAAGCGGTGTCCAATGCCAACACCTGGCTACGCACCCAGGAAGACCCGGCCTGGGTGTACGGCTACGACCTATATGCCCAGGAGCTGAAGTCGGGGGTGGCCGCATGAGTACCTTTCTCCATGGCGGCAACGTGCAGGCCAATGGCATTCGCCAGCACTATCTGCGCTACGGCGGCACAGGCCCGGCGCTGATCCTGATCCCGGGTATCACCAGCCCGGCGATTACCTGGGGTTTCGTCGCCGAGCGCCTGGGTGAGCAGTTCGATACCTATGTGCTGGATGTACGCGGGCGCGGGCTGTCGTCCACCGGGCCGGAACTGGATTACAGCGCCGACACCTGCGCCGAGGACATTGGCGCATTTGCCGACGCACTGGGCCTGGACAGCTACCACCTGGTCGGCCATTCCATGGGTGCGCGCTTTGCCGTGCACAGTGCGATCAAGCACCCGCAAGGCGTCAACCGCATGGTGTTGATCGACCCGCCGGTGTCCGGTCCTGGCAGGCGGGAATACCCGAGCAAACTGCCCTGGTATGTCGACTCGATCCGCCAGTCACTGATTGGCATGGATGCCCAGGCGATGCGCGCCTTCTGCGCCACTTGGACCGATGAACAGCTGCAACTGCGCGCCGAGTGGCTGCACACCTGCTACGAACCGGCCATCGTGCGTGCCTTCAATGACTTCCACATGGTGGACTTCCACCAGCACCTGCCCCACGTCAAGGTCCCTGCGCTGCTGATGGTGGCCGGGCGCGGCGGGGTGATCCTCGATGAAGACATCGCCGAAATCCAGGCCCTGCAACCGAGTATCCAGGTCGCGCGCGTGCCGAATGCCGGGCACATGATCCCGTGGGACGACCTTGAGGGCTTTTTCGATGCCCTTGGCGACTTCCTCACCCAACAATAAGGACACCCCCATGCTCAAGCCCTACCGCATCGGCCAGATCGTGCCCAGTTCCAACACCACCATGGAAACCGAGATCCCAGCCATGCTCAACGCGCGCCAGGCGATCCGTCCTGAACGTTTTACCTTCCACTCCAGCCGCATGCGCATGAAGCAAGTGCGCAAGGAAGAACTGGCGGCGATGGATGGCGAGTCCGACCGTTGCGCCATCGAATTGTCAGACGCCAAGGTCGACGTGCTGGGGTACGCCTGCCTGGTGGCGATCATGGCCATGGGTCTGGGCTACCACCGCAACTCCGAACAGCGCCTGCGCCAGGCTACGGCTGACAACGACGCCAATGCCCCGGTGATCACCAGCGCAGGCGCCTTGATTGAAGGCTTGAAGGTGATGGGCGCCAAGCGTATCGCGATTGTTGCGCCCTATATGAAACCGCTGACGGAGCTGGTGGTGAACTACATCCGCGCAGAAGGTTTTGAAGTCGTCGACTGGCGCGCCCTGGAGATCCCGGACAACCTCGAAGTGGCCCGCCACGACCCGGCCAACCTGCCGGCCATCGTTGCCGGCATGAACCTGGAAGGCGTCGACGTGATCGTGCTGTCGGCCTGCGTGCAAATGCAGTCGTTGCCGGTGGTGGCCAAGGTCGAGGCGCAAACCGGCAAACCTGTGCTCACCGCCGCCATCGCCACCACCTACGCCATGCTCAAGGCCCTGGACCTGGAACCCATCGTTCCTGGGGCCGGTGCCCTGCTTTCCGGCGCCTACTGAGGAAATTGAGATGAGTGAACAATCCGCCGACGCCAACTATCAGGGCGTGTGGGGCAACCGCATCGGCTTCGGCAACAAAGCCGCGCTACTGATGATCGACTTCATGCAGGGCTACACCCGCGAAGGCGCGCCACTGTTCGCGCCCGGCGTGGTCAGCGCCGTGGCTGAAAGCGTCGAACTGCTGGCCTGTGCACGCCGATACGGGATTGCGGTGGTGCACACTAATATCCGCTACCATCCCGGCCATTTCGCCGACGGCGGTATTTGGGTAAAAAAGGCCCCGGTGATGAAAGACATGATCGAAGGCAACCCACTGGCGGCGTTCTGCACCGAGGTATTGCCCCAGCCTGCTGAAGTGGTGATCAGCAAACAGTACGCCAGCGCATTTTTCGGCAGCAGCCTGGCCCCGATGCTGCACGCCAAAGGTATCGATACCGTGGTGCTGGCCGGCTGCTCCACCAGCGGCTGCATCCGCGCAACGGCGGTGGACGCGGTGCAGCACGGGTTTCGCACCATTGTCGTGCGTGAATGCGTCGGCGACCGCCATCCGGCGCCCCACGAAGCCAACCTGTTCGATATCGACAGCAAGTACGGTGATGTGGTGAGCAAGCAAGACGCGATGCGCCAATTCAAGGAGCAATAAGGTTTCACCCGGAACCGCGCCATAGAGCGCGGTCCTGCACAAAACTGTGAGCCGCCGAGGTTGATAACCTCGGCGCAGCTTTCAGTCTTCTGACACTGCCTTTGGACGTCGCTTTAACAGCACGCCGAAGTGCTGGAACAAAAGCGGCTGTATAAAAACCATAAGTCACCGCCAGGAGACACCCCATGCCCATTGCGAATGCTGTGCCCGCGACTACAGTCGCCGACCCCGTCACCACGCTCTACCACAAGATCACCTGGAAGCTGATCCCGTTCCTGTGTTTCTGTTATCTGGCTGCCTACCTGGACCGCATCAACATCGGCTTCGCCAAGCTGCAGATGCTCGACCAGTTGCACTTCAGCGAAACCGCCTTCGGCCTTGGCGCCGGCTTGTTTTTCGTCGGCTACATCATCTTTGAAGTGCCCAGCAACCTGGTGCTGGAGCGGGTCGGCGCGAAGATCTGGATCGCGCGCATCATGATCACCTGGGGCTTGCTCTCGGCCTGCACCATGCTGGTCACCTCCACCACCCAGTTCTACATCCTGCGTTTTTTGCTCGGTGCCGCCGAAGCCGGTTTCCTGCCGGGGGTGCTGTATTACCTGACCACCTGGTTCCCCACTCACCGGCGTGGGCGCATCATCGCGCTGTTCATGATCGGCCTGCCGCTGTCCAGCGTGATCGGCGGCCCGCTGTCTGGCTGGATCATGGGCCACTTCGACCAGATGGCCGGGCTGCGCGGGTGGCAATGGCTGTTCCTGATCGAAGCGGTACCCAGCGTGTTGCTTGGGGTGCTGACGTTCTGGGCGCTGCCCAACAGCTACCAGCAAGCCAAATGGCTGTCGGATGAGGAAAAGGCCCTGCTGGAAAACGAGCTGCGCAAAGACGACGCCGATGGCGCCGGCAGCAAGCACAGCTTCCGTGACGGTTTCTTCAACCTCAAGGTGTGGATGCTCGGCGGTATCGACTTCTCGATCCTGCTCAGTGCCTATGCCATGGGCTTCTGGATGCCCACCTTCATCCGCAATGCCGGGGTCACCGACACCTTCCATATCGGCATGCTCACCGCGCTGCCCAGCGTGGCCGCACTGCTCGGCATGCTGCTGATCGGCGCCAGTTCCGACAAGCACCGCGAACGCCGCTGGCACATCATCGTGCCGTTTTTCATCGGCGCAGCGGCGATGGCCACCAGCACTTTCTTCACCCATAACGTAGCTGCCACCGTGGCGTTGTTCGCGATTGCCTCAGCCGCCATCATCGGTGCCGTGCCGGTGTTTTTCAGCCTGCCGGCGACCTTTCTCAAAGGCACTGCCGCGGCCACCGGGTTTGCCCTGGCCTGTTCGGTTGCCAATATCGCGGGCCTGGTGAGCAACTCGCTGATGGGCGTGGTGATCGACCTAACCGGCAGCAGTGCGGGCGCGCTGTGGTTTTTTGCCGGCTGCCTGATGCTCAGCAGTTTGCTGGTGATTGCGCTGCCAGCGAAACTGGTGAACCGTTGAGCGCTTGAGCCGCACATGCCTGCAAGATCTCCAACAGCTTCAGGGCCAGGTCCGTGGCCTGCCCTGGCGTTGCCACATTGGTGAACCCCATCAGCAATCCCTGCCCGCCCCCGGCTTCGAGGGTCCAGCCGGACAAGGGTTGAACGCCCAGGCCGGCCATGTTGGCGGCCTCTGCAACCTGCACATCCGGCACCTGCACGCGCAATCGCGCAAGCAAATTGATCCCGCCGGCCTGCTCATCCACCTGCAGAAACGCTGCACAATGCGCCTGCAGCGCTTGCACCAGCATGGCCCTGCGCTGCGCATACAAGCCGCGCATCTTCTTCAAATGCCGAGTGAAGTGCCCCTGCTCCAGAAAGTCCGCCGCCGTCAGTTGCAGTAGCTGTGCACTGCGCTGCTGCAACACCTTGGCACTGTGCTGAAATGTGTCGATCAATGCCGCCGGCACCACCAGGTAACCCAGGCGCAAACCCGGAAACAGCATCTTGCTGAAGCTGCCGGCATAGATCACCCGGTCATCGGCGTCCTGGCTCTTAAGTGCAGCCAACGGCTGGCCCTGATAGCGAAACTCGCTGTCATAATCATCTTCGACCACCCAACTGCCCTGCGCCCGCGCCCACCCCAGCAAGGCCCGTCGCCGCGTCGGACTCAGTGCCACCCCCAACGGGCTCTGGTGCGCCGGTGTGACGATCGCCAGCCGCGCCTGCTCGCCGCGCTGGATGCCCTGCTGCACATCCAGCCCATCGTGATCCACAGGCACCGGCACCAGCGCCACCCCCTGATGGCGCAACAATTGACGTGCATGCAGGTAGCCCGGGTCTTCGAACCAGCAAGCCTGTCCCGCCATGTCCAATGCATCGCACAGCAGTGTCAGGCACCCGGCGTAGCCGGCACACACAAACACTTGGCTGGGCGTGCATTCCACGCCGCGGTACAACGCCAGGTAGCTGGCAATCGCCACCCGCAATGCCTGGGCGCCCTGTTCGTCGCCCATCGCCAGGCTGTCGGCATCGATGCGCCGCACTTGCCGGGTGACCAGGCGTGCCCACAATTTACGCGGGAAGGCATCCAGCGCTGGCAAGCCCATTTGCAGTGGGCGCGGCCCGCTGACCAGCGCTGGCTGCCTGGGCAATGGCTTTAACTTGACCGGAGCCAGCGTTGCGGCAATCACCGTACCGGCCTGCCCACGGGCCTGGAAAAAACCTTCGCTGACCAGCAACTGATACGCCGCCTCAACGGTACCCCGCGCCACCTTGAGTTCCTGGGCCAGTGCGCGAACCGAAGGGACACGCTCGCCAGGGCGCAGTTGGCCCTGGTCGATAGCCAGGCGAAAGCGCCGATAGATTTCCTGGTATTTGGGCAGTGACGGCATCGTATTCAGCTCGTTGGCAAGACGGATGGGAGTCTGATCATGTCCCAACCCACTTGTCCAATCATGCCCCTGTCGACGGGCAACTGCCGCCGCGAAAATGGCGCATCCCCCACACCTACAAGGATCGCACCATGAAACACCGTCTCGATTACGCCCTGGCCGCCCCCGATGGCTACAAAGCGCTGGGCTCCGTGCACAGCTATATCCACCGCTGCGGCCTGGAGAAAGAACTGATCGACCTCGTATACCTGCGGGTCTCGCAGCTCAATGGCTGCGCCTATTGCCTGGACTCCCATTCCCGCGATCTGCTCAAACAGGGCGTGAGCCTGGAAAAGATCATGTTGCTGGCCACCTGGCACGAAGCGCCAGTGCTGTTCACACGCCGTGAAAGCGCGGCGCTGGCCTGGGCCGAGGTAGTCACGCAGGTCGCGCAAAGCCAGGTCCCGGATGCCGACTACGCCGCCGTCGCGGCTGTATTCAGTGACAAGGAAGTCGCCGACCTGACCCTGGCAATTTCCTTGATGAACGCGCTGAACCGCGTCGCCATCAGCTTTCGCAAGGTACCGGCAGCGATCAAGGCGCACCTGGAGAACCTCAACCATGAATGAGCACGTCGAGTTCCAGCTGATGGAAACCGTGGCCGACTGCATGGTCAGTTTCGACATCATGCGACAATTACGTCCGCACCTGACCGACGCCAGCGCCTTCGCCGGGCAGGTCCAACGCCAACGGGAAAACGGCTACCGCTTGCTGGCCGCCCGCGAGCACGGACGGGTGATTGGCCTGGCCGGTTACCGCCTCACGGAAAATACCCTCTACGGCCGCTTTATCTATGTCGATGACCTGGTCGTGGACGCCCCCCTGCAACGCAGGCGCCTGGGTGAACAGCTGCTTGAGCAGGTACGCCAGGCAGCCCGCGCCTTGGGCTATCGTTACCTGGTGCTGGACACCGGCATGCATATGGCCCTGGCCCAGCGTTTCTATTTCCGCCAGGGGTTGCTGCCGCTAGGCATGCACTTTTCCCAGGACCTCAGCCAATGACCCGCGCCCTGTTACTCAGTTTCAGCCCCCATGGCAAAGCCGCGCAGACGTTCAAGCTGGCCCGCGCCCTGCTCACTGACCTGGTGCCCAACGCCCAGGTCAGCGAACGCGACTACGGTAGCCAGGCATTGCCAGCGCTGACCCGTGAGTACGCCACTGCACTGACGACACCAGGCGGCCTGAATGCCGATGCGATGGCGCTGTCCGAACAGTTGATCGTCGAACTGCAAGCCTGCGAGCTGTTGATCCTCTGTACCCCAGTGCATAATTTCACCGTACCGGCGGCGCTGAAGGCATGGATCGACCACGTGGTGCGTATACACCGCAGCTTTACGCTCAATGAACAGTTCGCCAAAGTCGGCCTGCTGGGGGATCGGCGCACCTTCGTGCTGGTGAGTTCCGGCAATGCGCGCAAGGGGCATGAGCCTGACTTTCTTACGCCCTACCTGACCGCTATCCTGGCCACCGTGGGCATTCACTCCGTGGAGTTCGTCTACCTGGGCGCCATGGTCCGCGGCGAAGCAGCCGTCAACCGTGCCCTGGAGCAGGCACACCGGCAGTTGTCCGCGGCAATCAACGCTGGCCTATAAGATGAATGGCGCTAGAATCAGCGCCATTCTTTCGCCTCAGCCCTGACATGAGCCTTCCATGAGCTTTGATTTCGACACCCTCCACTCGCGCCTCGGCACCGGCAGTACCAAGTGGAGCCGTTACCCGCAAGACGTTCTGCCGATGTGGATCGCCGACATGGACATCGCCGCGCCGCCCGCCGTATTGCAAGCCCTTCATGCACGACTCGACCAGCAGATCCTCGGCTACAGCATGGCCGGCGACGACGTGCGCGACGCTATCGTCGCCGACCTGTGGGCCAAGTATGCCTGGCGCGTGCAACCTGAAGAGCTGCTGTTCCTGCCCGGCGTCGAACCTGGTTTCAACATGGCCCTGCATGCCTTTGTCCAACCCGGCCAGGCGGTGGTGTTGCAAACCCCCAACTATCGGCCGATTCGCCTGGCCCCCGGCCATTGGGGCCTGCCGCGCATCGAAGTGCCATTTGGACTGATCGACGGCGAATACATCACGCCAATGCCCGCCATGCGCGAGGCATTGAGCGGTGCCGGCGCACTGCTGCTGAGCAACCCGCACAACCCTATCGGCAAGGTCTTCCCCCGCGAAGAACTGCTGGCGGTGGCCAACGCATGCCTGGAACACGGCGCACTGATCATCAGTGACGAAATCCACGCCGAACTGTGCTTCGACGGCCGCCGCCACATTCCCACCGCCAGCCTCAGCCCCGAGATCGCCCAGCGCACCATCACCCTGATGTCGGCGAGCAAGGCGTATAACGTCGCCGGCTTGAAGACTTGCTTTGCCGTGGTGCAGAACGCCGAGGTGCGCGAGCGCTTCAACCAGGCGCGCTGCGGCATGGTCGACAGCGTCAGCCCGCTGGGCCTGGAAGCCACCCGCGCCGCCTACAGCCAATGCGGCGACTGGCTCGCTGCACTGGTGCAGTACCTGCAGGCCAACCGCGACTACCTGCTCGATGCGGTAAAGACCCGCCTGCCCGGCGTGGTGATGCACGCGCCCCAAGGCACCTTCCTGGCGTGGCTCGATTGCAGTGCCCTGGGCCTGGACGACCCGCAGCAGTTTTTCCTGGAACAGGCCAAGGTCGGCTTGAGTGCGGGAATCGAGTTTGGCGATAACAGCCAGCAATTCGTGCGCCTGAATTTCGGCTGCCCGCGGGCGATGCTCGAGGAAGGTGTGCGGCGCATGGAAATCAGCTTACAAAAGCGCTGACGCTGGCCGGAACCCCACCGGGGCGTTTCAACACACATGTGGAGCAGCCGCCCATTGTGCTGTTGAAGACCCCGGAGCCGTCCGCCCATGATCCTGCCGCCCCACACCCAGCCCTCGCCGGTCTGGGATTTCAAACCCATCACCGGCGAAAAACCCGCGGCGATGCCGTCCTACTCGATTTTCGAGCCGGCGCAGCCCCGGGTGACCGATAGCCGCCTTCCCTCGATAGCCCGTCAGAAAGCCGACTACAAGCAACTGTTGCAGGCCACGCATAATGCGCTGCCCAGCGTGCGCGACGAGGCAAAAAAATGGGCTGAAGAAATGCTGCTCAAGTTGACCGGCCTCAACGTAGATGCCGACAAAGTCTTCCTGAATCGCTTCCAGCAAGCACAAAGTGCCAACACTGCCACCGGCTGGGAGCACTTGGGGGAGGAACCGACGATTTCCCAGGCGCTGCCGGACGCGCTGCTCGGCAACTTTAACGAACACGACTCGCTACCGGGCGTGCTTGACCAGCAAGCCGGTTTGTATAAGACGGGCCGTGGGCAAAGCACAAAAGGCGGCTATGGCGCCCATAACCAGTTTGCCCTGGCGCCCTCCCAACTGATGCATGAGAGCTGGAAAAGCGACTTCCAGGCGCACATGACGGGAAAACTCGAGCATTTCTGGCGTGACCATGGCGATGATTACCGCACCTGCCTCAAAGGTGAGTTCGTCTACCAGGCCCGCCAGCAGCTCAAGGGCTACGAGCGAGCCTCGCCCGCCGAACGCGAGCAGATGCCGGCCGAGCAGCGCTTCACCCGGGCAGACTACCGTCTGGTCATGGGCGCGGTCGCCAACTTGCCGCTGGATGAAAACCAAGCCCTGAGCGTCGACCAACTGCGTGCGCAGGCGCCGGTCAAAGGCGTGGTATTGACCCACCTGTTCGATATCAACGGGTTGCCCGCCAACGACATCCTGCGCTTTACCGCCGTCGATGACGGCCCTGCCCGGCAATTGGGTGACCGCCGTGACGGTGTGCAAATCCTCTATATCCCCGGCCATCAACCGGCATTCCTGCGCTTTGACTCCCTGACCGCCATGGACCAATGGGTAGCCGCACAGGGCCGCGACGCCGATAAGCGCAAGGCGCTGCAAGCACACTTCCCTCTCAGGGATCGGCAAGACAACGGCGTCGGGTTCTGGAGCGATATCAAAGCCTTCATCACCGGCGATCATCAATCGAACAAAGGCGTCGACACCGCCCTGAGTTACCTGGGCAGCGGCTACTGGGACAGTCTTGAAGGCACCGTCATCGACAGCGCCAACGTACGTATCCAGGGCGATGTATTCAGCGTGATCAAAGACGCCACGCAACAGCGTATGACCAGCGATGCAGACATCATGATCAAGTCCAACAGCGAGGTCACCCGCGACACCTGGCTCAACGACCTGACCGTGGCAGCGGGGCTGGCCGCCAAATTCGCCGTGATTGGCGAACCGATTGCCGTGGGCGCCGCCGTCGTGACCGGCTTTACCGAGACCCTATTGGGCACTGAAAAAGCCCTCAGCGGCGACACCCGGGCGGAGCGTAGACACGGCGCCATGACGGCATTGGATGGCGCGCTCAACACCTTGTTCTCGGCAGCCGGCGGCACAACCAGGGAGCCGCCCCTTGAACAGCCCAGCACGATAGCGGTGCGCCCGGAGCTGTTCGCCGACGGCCAACAGGCGCTGGTCATCGAACATCCGTTGAGCGCCACTGCTTATACCCTGCCGCGGGCCAACGGCTACGACCTGGTGGACCGCAACCGGGTCTATCGTTACCTTTACAGCAGGCCAGGCGAGCTTACCGACCTGGAGTCAACTGCACACACCGCCCCGCTGGAAGGCTTCGAAGCGTTTTGCCCAGTGCCTGGGCTGGGTGGGCGGGTGCGCCGCGGCGCCAATGATGAATGCTTCGCCAAAGTCATTGCAGACCTGCCCGACGCCGAACGTGCCCTGCAAGCCCTCGAACACGTGCGGTTGTTTCCGTCCAGGGCCGGGCTGTTCAAGCGTGCACGCACGGTGGTCTATGAAAAACGCCTGCACGAATGGGTTGAAGGCGAGACCGGCGCCAAGTTGGTGCCGGTCGCCAATGGCGAGCGCATCACCTACAGGTCACGGGTACAGGGCCAGGTCATCGCCGACCCGGGGTTCGGTTTTTACGCAGGCCACGGCGCGCGCGCTCTCGCTGAAGACACGCGGGTGGTCAAGCTCAACAGTATCAGCAAGGCCAGCGATGACCAACGCCAGGTCATGGGTGTGGCGGTCACCAGTGGCAGCCAGCGATACCTGGTGGTGGAAGCTGACACCGCCGAGTTCTATTACGCACCGCTGGGAAGCGCCCAAACCGGCGATATCACCTTCAAAAAGTGCGGGCCTATGGAAACGGGCCTCGCCCAGGGTTACCGCCAGTTCATGAGCGCTCACCACCCTGTGCAACTCGTGGATGCGGACTTCATCGCCCTGCCCCCTCTCAAGAAGGTTTACAAGCAGCTGAAGCGCTCAGGTTTTCGCGAAGCTGACATCAATGAGCTTAAACAGCAATGCAAGGGCATGAGCCCTGAACAGCAACGGGAAGTGGCTTACCAATTGCAGCAGGCCAACGCCATCCTGAAACCGGATGTAGCGTTACGCCCCCGCCGTGTCGCCCCCCTGCAAACACCCCCTGGCTTTGCGCAATGGCCGGCGAAACGTCAAAACCAGTTCTATGCCGAGCACGCCAAGGACACCGTCAATCAGGCCCTCAAGGCCACCGGATTGGGGCCTGGCAACCAGGTACGCTCAGCCACCGATGTGGCCAGGGCTGATGCGGCAA
Organism: Pseudomonas sp. FBCC-B545; assembly: GCF_059134095.1. Lineage (NCBI taxonomy): Bacteria > Pseudomonadati > Pseudomonadota > Gammaproteobacteria > Pseudomonadales > Pseudomonadaceae > Pseudomonas > Pseudomonas sp. FBCC-B545. The sequence continues at coordinate 3,367,216 of NZ_CP101441.1, forward strand.
CCATTACCTTGGGCTGGTTGCGGCGCACCACTGATCTCAAGGCCCGCCATGCAGGCGACCTGATCATGAAGACCGGCGCAGGCAATTGCGGCGAAATGGCGATCCTGGCCAGGGAAATTCTCCACAAGAGTGGCGCCAGGGCCGCCGAATGGCATGCAGGCAATGCGCACGCTTTCACCGTCGTCGGAGGCCCGACAGGTCCTGTGAAGCCCACCGTGGACTTTTCAGAACCCGCCTGGGCCAACGCCTGGGTTGTCGATCCATGGGCTGATATCGCCTGCCCGGCCTCCGACTACATAGCTCAATTGAAGGCAACCATGGCCAAATGGGACAAGGCCGGCTGGAAAATCCGAGAAGGTATCAAGCGCAATATGAGCCCCTTGGACCCGGACTGGCTGGACAAGCTCATCAACCAGCCCAAGCAGCCCTACGGCTCGCAGGTGGATACCGTCACGCCAGTGATCGCCCGCTTCCCGCGCAGGCCGACCAATACCGTGCATGTCCCCATGGGTGAATCGACGACTTTGAACACCGGCAACGAGGCGCTTTCCACCCGCAGCCTCACCGACTGCTCGGCCATTGCCGTGCTCACCGACTGGGACGGTACTCGCTACCAGACCCGCACGCTGATGCACGTCACCGGCAGCAACCTGGAACTGGGCCTGCGGGGTAATACCCAGGCACTGCTGGACCAATTGCAAGCATCCTTGAACAATGGCGGGCGCGTTATCCTGGTGGGAGGCATCAGTTCAGACTCCCTGCAAGGCATGGCCACCACTATCGGGCAATCGTTCCAGGGCGGGCAACCGCTCAGAGACTTGCTCCAAGCGCGAGCGGGCGTCTCAGTGACACTTGCCAGTTCCCTGGGCATCACCATCAATGCCGATGGCACGTTTGAGCTGATCGAAGGCAGCGGCAAGGGCGTATTTCCCGTGGATCAAGTCAGGGAGATTTTCGATCGGGTTGATTGACGAGCAGCGCTACGCCCCCTACCTGCGCTGTCCGCCTACGGCAACGCCTACAACTTGGCGATGGACACTTCGGTGGACTTCACAAAAGCGATCACTTCACTGCCTACTTTCAATTCCAAGTCACGCACAGAGCGCGTGGTAATGACGGACGTCACAATCCCGGACGCGGTCTGCACGTCGATTTCCGACACCACTTCCCCCAGCAGGATCTCCTTGATCACGCCCTTGAACTGGTTGCGCACGTTGATCGCTTTGATGGTCATGTCGGCTTTCCTTTTGGCTGTTGGGTCAATCCGCACGAATGCGCAGGCCCTCAAAATGCGCTGCACGCAGGAATATTAAAAGGAATAAATAACTATTTATCTATTCCTTATAGATATATATGACATGCCAGCCCCGCATGCTGGTGATCGCCGATCCGGTAGTGAACAGCGACCTATCAACGCACATCTTGTGCGTTGACCAACCTTGTTACACCCCATATAGTGTGCCCACAAACAGAACAGACCACTACATAGTGTGCAGTATCGGTATTTACCGACCACACTACGCGCAGTATTTCAATGCCTAGTAGCCTGCAAACCGCACATTTTTTTGCACGGTTTTACACACCGTCGGAACAGATCAGGAAGGAGTATTTCAATGCTGAGTTGGGATGAAGTCGACAACGAAGACACCGATGCAGCGGTGATCAAGGGCGCCAACGCCGGCCATGCGAGCGAAGCCAACATGGACCGCCTCGACGGTGCCGGCGCCGCCGCCGCCATCGAAGCCCGCGCCGTCACTGCCAGTGATTCGGCCGCCATCGTGCGCGCCAAGGCTGCCCTGGACAAACTCGACGTCGCCGAAGGCCTCGCCGAACTCGAAGGCGCCTCCGCCCGCGTCGCCGTCGACGAAAAGCGCATGATCAACTGCCGCGCCGACCTCAACCAACTGGTGCCTTTCAAGTACGACTGGGCCTGGCAGAAATACCTCGACGGCTGCGCCAACCACTGGATGCCGCAAGAGGTCAACATGACCGCCGACATCGCCCTGTGGAAAAACCCCGAAGGCCTGACCGACGACGAACGCCGCATCGTCATGCGTAACCTCGGCTTCTTCTCCACCGCCGACTCGTTGGTCGCCAACAACCTGGTGCTGGCCGTGTACCGCCTGATCACCAACCCGGAATGCCGCCAGTACATCCTGCGCCAAGCCTTCGAAGAAGCGATCCACACCCACGCCTACCAGTACTGCATCGAATCGTTGGCCATGGATGAAGGCGAGATCTTCAACATGTACCACGAGATTCCATCGGTCGCTAAAAAAGCCGCCTGGGGCCTGAAGTACACCCGCTCGATCTCCGATCCGAAGTTCGAAACCGGCACCGTCGACACCGACAAGGAACTGCTGCGCAACCTGGTCGCCTACTACTGCGTGCTGGAAGGCATCTTCTTCTACTGCGGCTTCACCCAGATCCTGTCCATGGGCCGCCGCAACAAAATGACCGGCGTGGCCGAGCAGTTCCAGTACATCCTGCGCGACGAGTCGATGCACCTGAACTTCGGTATCGATGTGATCAACCAGATCAAGATCGAAAACCCGCACTTGTGGGATGCCGAGATGAAGGAAGAAGCGACCCAGATGATCCTGCAAGGGACTCAGTTGGAGATTGAATACGCTCGCGACACCATGCCGCGCGGTGTGTTGGGCATGAATGCTGCGATGATGGAAGACTATTTGAAGTTCATCGCCAACCGTCGCCTGTCGCAGATCGGCTTGAAGGAAGAGTACCCAGGCACGACTAATCCGTTCCCTTGGATGAGCGAGATCATGGATTTGAAGAAAGAGAAAAACTTCTTCGAAACCCGCGTGATCGAGTATCAAACTGGCGGCGCGTTGAGCTGGGATTGATTCAACAGATCACATTTATGCCCAATCAAACCATCAAGACCCCTTGCGTCGGGCTGTGCTCCACCGTCTACGGTGACTTGGTCTGTCGGGGCTGCAAGCGTTATCACCACGAAGTGATCCAGTGGAATGGCTACAACGCCGAGGAAAAACAGGCGGTGTGGCTGCGCCTCGAACAATTGCTGGTGCAGGTAATGGCCAGCAAGCTGGAAGTCTTCGACCCGCAGCGCCTGCGCCAACAGTTGGAAGCGCGCAAGATTCGCTTTATGCCGCACCAGTCGCCGTATTGCTGGGCGTACCAGCTGATTGCCCGGGGTGCGCGGGTGATTTCCAAGCTGGATGCCTATGGATTGGCATTGTTGCCGGAGTTTCGCGAGCGCCACCTGGCGGAGCTGCGGGATGCGATAGACCGGGAGTTTTTCCTGCTGTCCGAGGCGCATTACGAGCGCTATATCGCCCCGGTCTTCCTGAAAGACGCATTCGGCGGCCCGACCCTGATTGCCACGCTCTAACTAACACCAGGGACCAATGTGGGAGGGGGCTTGCTCCCGATAGCGGTGTGTCAGTAACAAATAAACTGACTGATCCACCGCTATCGGGAGCAAGCCCCCTCCCACATTGGATCTACGTCAATCACCAAGCCCACGGCGATCCTGACCCAGACCAAAAAAGACACGTTGTGCTCACGCCCCCGCAAAGCCCGCGATTGTGTTTAAAATGCCGCCCGCCCGCTGACTGACGCTAAACGATGAACCCAGAAGTACTCGCTACCCTGCACGCCCACCTGATCGCCGCCCTGGCCGACGCGCCGGTGGAAACCCGGCGCCTGTTCCATGGCCGTGGCCGTTGCTGGCCGGGTCTGGAGCAACTGACGGTGGACTGGCTGCAAGGCACGGTGCTGGTCGCCGTGTTCAAGGAAACCGAGCATTTGGAAGCCTTGAAGCAGATGCTGCTACAGATCGACTGGGCCGGCTTTGGTGTGCATACCGTGGCCCTGCAACACCGTTACCTGCCGCAAAGCACCACCGAGTGGCTGGTGGGCGATGCCATTGACGAGCTGACCATCACCGAAGGCGGCCTGCGCTATTTGATCGACCTGGGTAGAAAACAGAACAGCGGGCTGTTCCTCGACATGCGCTACGGGCGCAACTGGGTACGTGAACAGGCCAAGGGCCAACGCGTGCTCAACTTGTTCGCCTATACCTGTGGCTTCTCGGTGGCTGCCATCGAGGGCGGCGCTGACCATGTGGTGAACCTGGACATGGCCCGTGGCGCGCTCAGCCGGGGTCGCGACAACCATCGCCTGAATGGGCATGACTTGGGCAAAGTCACCTTCCTGGGCCACGACCTGTTCAAGTCGTGGGCAAAGGTCACCCACAGCGGCCCCTATGACTTGGTAATCATCGACCCACCGTCGTTCCAGAAAGGCAGCTTCCTGCTGACCAAGGACTACCAGCGTGTGCTACGGCGCTTGCCGGATCTGCTCACGGCACAAGGTACAGTGCTGGCGTGCATGAACGATCCGGCGTTCGGCGAAGACTTCCTGATCGACGGCGTAACCCGCGAAGCACCGGGCCTGCGCTTTGTGCAGCGCCTGGAAAACCCACCGGAATTCCCCGACATTGACCCGCAGAGTGGCTTGAAGGCACTGGTATTCCGTCAGGGTTGATGCCGAAATGTCCTACCCTTGCTACCCTAACGGATACGCCGGGGTGGTGAACCTTATCCCCCCCTTCCCGGTCGATACCTGCATTCCTGGCCAGACTCGACGGCGTTACGTTGTCGGCTGCCCCGTTTGACCTTTTGGAGAACCGCCCGTGATATCGACCCTGCATGTAGCCAGACTCAAAGCCTGGGGCGCCCACGGCTTTACCGCCACCGGTGTGGTATTGGCCTTCCTGGCCACCCTGGCGCTGCTGGAAAACTCCCCCAAGGCATGCCTGCTGTGGCTGGGTCTGGCACTGGTGGTGGATGGCGTCGATGGCTCCCTCGCGCGACGGGTCAACGTCAGCACGGTGCTGCCCAGCTTTGACGGCTCGGTGCTGGACCTGGTGATCGATTACCTCACCTACGTATTTATCCCCGCGCTGTTTATCTACCGTTATATCGACCTGCCGGAGTTCACCCACCTGTTCACCGTGTCGGTGATTCTGGTGTCGTCGCTGTTCTGCTTCTGCAACGTGAACATGAAAAGCAAGGACAACTACTTCGTCGGCTTCCCCGCTGCCTGGAACGTGGTCGCCCTGTGCGTGTACATCATTCAGCCTGACGCCTGGGTCACCTTGCTGACCGTGATCGGCCTGGCATTGCTGACCGTGACACCGATGAAGTTTTTGCACCCGTTCCGGGTCAAGCGCTTCATGCCGATCAATATCGCGGTGACCACGATCTGGCTGTTGTGCAGCTTCCTGATGGTGGTGGACTACCCCAACACCAATCCCTGGACGTTTGGCTTATGGTCGCTGATGTCGGCGTACTTCCTGGGGATTTGCATCTGGCGCACGGCGCTGGAGTGGATCGGAACCCACAAATAACCAAGCGGACACGGTAAAAATGTGGGAGGGGCCTGCCCCCTCCCACATTTGGTTATGCGTGCATTCGGCAGGTAAGATGGCAGCCTTTCGCATAGCGCCCCCCAACAATAAGCCCTGCCCATGCCCTTCGAACTCAGTGTTGACCTCACCACCCTGGCCATCCTGGCCGTCGTCGCCTTTATCGCCGGTTTCATCGACGCCATTGCCGGCGGTGGCGGCTTGCTGACCACCCCCGCGCTGCTCACCGCCGGCATGCCGCCTCATCTGGTACTGGGCACCAACAAACTCAGCTCCACCTTCGGCTCGGCTACCGCCAGTTTCACCTTCTACCGCCGCAAGCTGTTCCACCCGCGCCAATGGGTGCACGCCATCGTCGGCACCTTGGTCGGCGCGTTGACTGGCGCAGTGGTCGCCCACTACCTGCCCGCCGAGGCGTTGAACAAGATGCTGCCGGTGATTGTCTTCGCCTGCGGCGTGTACCTGTTGTTCGGCGGCACGCCAAAGGCGCCACTGGACGTGGATGCGCCGATCAAGAAGAAGTGGCAAGCCACCCAGGGTTTTGGCCTGGGCTTCTACGACGGCGTGGCCGGCCCCGGCACCGGGGCGTTCTGGACCGTCAGCACCATGCTCTTGCACCCCATCGACCTGGTAAAGGCCAGCGGCGTGGCGCGCAGCATGAACTTCGTCAGCAACGCGGCGGCGCTGACGGTGTTTATCATCAATGGCTCGGTGGATTGGATTGTCGGCCTGGCGATGGGTGTGTCGGTGATGGGTGGCGCATTCTTTGGCGCCCGCAGCGCGATCAGCGGCGGCGCCAAATTCATTCGCCCGGTGTTTATCACCGTGGTCCTCGGCCTGACGGTGCGCCTAGCCTGGCAGCACTGGTTCAGCGTGGCCTAGGCGGCGGGCCACGTAGAGGTCGATCAAGTAGCGGGCAATCGAACGTGACGCCGGCAACGGTGGCAGCTCATGGATATTGAACCACTGCGCGTCTTCGATCTCGTCGACCTGGGGCACGATATCGCCACCGGCGTACTCGGCATGAAAGCCCAGCATCATTGAATGGGGAAACGGCCAGCACTGGCTGCCCATGTACTCGATGTTCTTGACCTCCACCTGCACCTCTTCGCGCACTTCGCGGATCAGGCAGTCTTCGGCGGACTCACCCGGTTCGGCAAAGCCGGCCAAGGTGCTGTAGACCCCGGTCACAAAGCGTGGCGAGCGTGCCAGCAGAATCTCATCGCCACGGGTCACCAGCACGATCATGCTCGGCGAAATCCGTGGGTAGCTGCGCAGGTCACAGGCCTGGCAGTACATCGCCCGTTCCCGCGGCACCTGGACCATGGCCTGGCCGCAACTCCCGCAGAACCGATGCTCTCGCGCCCAGGTGCCGATCTGTGCGGCGTAGCCCAGCACCTTGTACAGGGTGTGATCGCCTTGCAGCATGAAGCCGCGCAGGCCTTGCCAACTGCACCCGGGAACCTCTGCCGGCGCATTGAGCTCCAGCAGGTACACCGGCTCGCCGTCGAGGTGGCCAATGCCGTGCTCGGCAAACACCGACAGGTCCTGGCGCTTAAGCCATTCACGCGGGAACAGCGGGCCATTGGTGTCGTGCAAAAAGCCCTCGCGGCTGCGGGCAACAGCCCAGCCGCCCGGGGTGTCGTTGTCCAGCAGCGTTGTGGTAATCCAGCCTGGGGTCATGTCAGTCAATCCACGAATTCGGGTTTCTGCTTGCTCATATGGGCCGCGATGGCCACGCGCAGGTCGTTGGATTGCAACATAGCCGAGTTCCAGGTGGCAACGTATTCCAGGCCGTCATTGATGGTGTGGTCGCGCATGTAGCTGATCATCGCCTTGGTGCCGGTCACGGCAATCGGCGATTTGGCGGCGATTTCCTCGGCGATCTGCATGACCCCGGCCAACAGGCTTTGCTGATCGGCAAACACCCGGTTGACCAGGCCGATGCTGCGCGCTTGCTCGGCGCCGAACTGGCGACCGGTATAGGCCAGCTCACGCAGCATGCCGTCGCCGATGATGCGTGGCAGGCGTTGCAAAGTGCCGACGTCGGCGGCCATGCCGATGTCGATTTCCTTGATCGAGAATTGCGCGTCCTCGGCGGCGTAACGCATGTCGCAGGCGCTGATCAGGTCGATGGCGCCGCCGATGCAATAACCCTGGATCGCCGCCAGCACCGGCTTGCGGCAGTTGTCGACCGCATTGAACGAAGCTTGCAGCTCGAGGATCTTGCGCCGCAGCAGGCGTGCGTTGCGTCCCACGTCCTTGCCAAACTCATTGGCCACCGAGGCCAGCAGCATCAGGTCGATACCCGAGGAAAAGTGCTTGCCATTGCCGCTGAGCACCACGACGCGCACGGCATCGGTATCTTCGACCCATTGGAAGATCTCGATGATTTCGCTCCAGAACGCCGCGTTCATGGCGTTGATCTTTTCCGGGCGATTGATCTGCACATGGGCAACGTTGCCGCTGAGTTCGACAACGAAGGCTTGGTATTCGGACATGGCAGTGATCCCTGACTGGCGATTGAGAAAGCCCAGACTATATCAAGGGTGTGCCACGGCGCATCGGCCAAAAGCGGGACCGGCCGCGCAAAAGACGCTGGATAAAATGCCGCGTACACGCCATCCTGCGCGCTTTAAGCCGCCTGACCCGCGGCGTTCGACGCTCGAAGGATATGCCATGCACGCCCAGCCCCTCACATCCGCTGATTTAGACCTGATCGACGAAACCCTGCTCAAGTACGGCGATGACCATTCGGTGCTGAACCTGGCCGAACTCGATGGCTACTTCACCGCCCTGGTGTCCGGCCCGGCCCAGGTTGACGTGGCTCAATGGTTCCCAGCCATCTGGGGTGGGCAGAACCCGGAATGGGAAAGCATGGACGAGGCCCAGGGTTTTCTTGAACTGTGCGTGCGCCATATGAATACCCTGGCCGCCCAGTTGGCCAGCGATTCCCAGGCGTTCAAGGCGCGTTTCGATGAAACCGAGCATCAGGGCCAGGCGGTGACCCTTGCCGAGGAATGGTGCTTTGGCTACGTGCGAGGCGTGACGATCGGTAACTGGCCTGAATTGCCCGTCGAACAAGCCGGGCAATTGGAGAAAATCTCCTGGTGCGCTGAGCAGGACAATTTCGAATTGCCGGTGGACCTGAATGTAGACGCCCATCAACAGCAGGTCAGCGCTATCGAGCCGGCTGCGCGGACGCTACATGACTACTGGCTGAGCCAGCGCTGAGGCGGGCTTATTTCGTCTACAAACGCTAGCCGCAGACCTGTGGGAGGGGACCACTAAAAAGTCATGCCGATCACCAGCTCACTCGACAAACATGGCGTGTTTGCCTGATTATTCGGGTCCGCACGTCGGCCACTCCATGCCATCTCGCCTTGACCAGGAGCCTTGTCCCTTGAGTTCGCAGAAAACCGTGACCGTTACACCGCCCGACTTTCCCCTCAATGGCAAGGTTGCGCCCCCCGGCTCCAAGTCCATTACCAACCGCGCCCTGTTGCTGGCGGCATTGGCCAAGGGCACCAGCCGCTTGAGCGGTGCGCTGAAAAGCGACGATACCCGCCACATGTCGGTCGCCCTGCGCCAGATGGGCGTAAGCATCGATGAACCGGACGACACCACCTTCGTCGTCACCAGCCAAGGTTCGCTGCAATTGCCGGCCCAGCCGTTGTTCCTCGGCAACGCCGGCACCGCCATGCGCTTTCTCACTGCGGCCGTGGCCACCGTGCAAGGCACCGTGGTACTGGACGGCGACGAGTACATGCAAAAACGCCCGATCGGCCCGTTGCTGGCTACCCTAGGCCAGAACGGTATCCAGGTCGACAGCCCCACCGGCTGCCCACCGGTGACCGTGCACGGCGTAGGCAAGGTGCAAGCAAAGCGCTTTGAAATCGATGGCGGCCTGTCCAGCCAGTACGTATCAGCCCTGCTGATGCTCGCAGCCTGTGGTAAGGCGCCGATTGAAGTGGCGCTGACCGGCAAGGACATTGGCGCCCGTGGCTACGTGGACCTGACCCTCGATTGCATGCGCGCATTCGGCGCCCAGGTCGAAACCGTGGACGACACCACCTGGCGCGTGGCCCCGACCGGCTACACCGCCCATGACTACCTGATCGAACCCGACGCGTCCGCCGCGACCTACCTGTGGGCCGCCGAAGTGTTGACCGGTGGACGTATCGATATCGGTGTCGCGGCACAGGACTTCACCCAGCCGGACGCCAAGGCCCAGGCCGTGATCGCCCTGTTCCCGAATATGCAGGCCACGGTAGTGGGCTCACAAATGCAGGACGCCATCCCGACCCTGGCCGTCCTCGCCGCATTCAACAACACCCCGGTGCGTTTCACTGAACTGGCCAACCTGCGCGTCAAGGAATGTGACCGCGTACAGGCGCTGCACGATGGCCTCAATGAGATCCGCCCAGGCCTGGCGACCATCGAGGGTGATGATCTGCTGGTCGCGAGCGACCCTGCCCTGGCCGGCACCACGTGCACGGCGCTGATCGATACCCACGCCGACCATCGCATCGCCATGTGCTTTGCCCTGGCCGGTCTGAAAATCTCGGGCATTCGCATCCAGGACCCGGACTGCGTGGCCAAGACCTACCCTGAGTATTGGAAAGCCTTGGGTAGCCTTGGGGTTCAGTTAAGCTACTGACCCTTGCGACTCGCCGGAAGCGCCTATGACCCTTCGCCAACCCTGCCCACCTGGCGCCTGTGTCTGCAACCGTGAACAACTGCTGGAGGCTGCCGGCGCTGACCTGCGCATCCTCCAATTGACGCGACAGCAGGAAAAAATCCTGCTCGAGCGCCTTGAAAACCTCAAGAGCCTGCAAGACCTGGAACATATGCAACGGCGGATGTACGAGCAACTCGGCATCCGCGTGCATATCGCGCCGGGGCACACCGAGGTCAAGAGCATGCGCGGGATCCAGATCGTCATCGACGAACTGCCGGGCATGTGCCGCAAGACCCGGCAAGCGATCCCGGCATCGATCCGCCGCGGCCTGGAGAAACGGCCGGAGATTGCCTACCGTTTGCTGGATGCCCACGACCTGTTTCGCGACGTTTGAATCATCCGGCTACCGTCTCGCGCTGAAACACCCCCCGCCCTACCGCCCTGGCCCTGTGCAGATGCGCTTGGGCAGCACCGCTTTCCGAATCCAGCAGCAGCTCGGATGTCAGCACCTGCGCCCCGCAGTAATCAAAGATGCCGTAGTCGATCTGGGTGCGCATGGCCTTGGCATAACCGTGTCGATCAAAAGCGCTTTCATCCGCGCCACCGAGGGCCAGCAGGTGCACCTGCAAGTGCCGCAATTTTTTCTCCACCGCTGTGTCAGGGCCATAGTCGATCGCCCAGCCATTGACAAACACGCGGTCCACCCAGCCCTTGAGCAAGGCCGGCATTGACCACCAGTAGATCGGGAACGCCAGCACCAGGGCGTCGGCGCGCTCGATGCGGGCCTGTTCGGCCAACACGTCGGCTGGCGGCGTTGCGTGATTACGGTGCACCTGGTGATCAGCGGCGGTGTAGCGAGGGTCGAAGCCTTCTGCGGCAAGGTCGGCGATTTCAAAGGTGTGGCCGGCGGCGGTCAAACCGGCACCGACCTGGGCGGCCACGCTGTGGGTGAGGGATTGCGGGTCGTGATGGGCAACAACAATCAGTGCGTGCATGACTTTGACTCCCTTTTGGCTTAATCTACTTTTAGTAAGTTACGTTGATTAAGTTACTTTTGGTATATAAGCATGTCAAGCACTGAATCCCCTGCCCCGCGTCGGCGTTTATCCCGTGAAGGTCGCCTGCGCCAGTTACTCGATGTGGCCTGGCAACTGGTCCGCGCAGAGGGCACCGACGCCCTGACCCTGGGCCGTCTGGCAGAACTGGCGGGCGTTACCAAGCCGGTGGTCTACGACCACTTCACTACGCGTGCAGGGTTACTGACCGCGTTGTATGCAGATTTCGACGAGCGTCAGGATCAGGTCTTTACCGATGCCATCCAGACCAGCAACGCAACCCTGGAGGACCGAGCCTGGGTGATCGCCTCGTCCTATGTCGATTGCGTGTTGTTGCAAGGCCGGGAAATCCCGGGGGTGATTGCGGCGCTGAGCGGTTCGCCGGAGCTGGAGGCGCTCAAGCGTGAATATGAGGCGATCTTCCTGGAGAAATGCCGCGACGCGCTGGCCCCCTTCGCCTCAGGTGGCAGTATTTCCCAGGCTGGCCTGCGGGCCATGCTCGGTGCAGCAGAAGCGTTGTCCCATGCGGCGGCCAATGGCGAGATCAGCCGCGAGGAGGCGCAAGAGGAATTGCTGGCGACCATCCTGGGGATGGTCAATCGCGTCAGGCGGTAGGAGAACGGCCCTGGATAAACAGCTGGACCTTGCGCGTCAACTGATCCAGGTGCCGGTCGCGCTGCTTCTCCGCGTCGACCATGGCGCGCTTGCCGTGCTTTTGCAGCAGGTAGGTATGGATCTGGCGTACTTCCAGCGAGCTATAGATCGGCGCCACATCCAGCACGCCCATCAGCCCGTCGGTGCCGTAGTCGCGGGTGTTCATCAACACTTGCGTACCCCGCGCCCCGCGCACTCGGAACCCCATGGCCTCGAAGACCGGGACCTTCTCCACCGCACAGGCCAGCTCAGCATGGGGATAGCGCGCCAGCACCTCGCCCAGCATGCCCCGCGCCACACCCTGACGACGAAAGCCAGCCTGCACCGCCATGAAGGCTATGCCACACGCCTCTGGATCGTCCTTCACCGGCAGGTATAGGCAAAAACCAATAACGGTCTCTGCCTGCATCGCCACGACCAACTCGACGGCAATGCCCTTTGTGCCATCCAACGCCTCAAGGTACAGATGCACCTCAAAGCCAATGGCGTACTGGTAGATGTTGTACAGCAGGTTGCTTGGCGCCAACGCCACGCTGCTGATGTCGGTGAGGTTGTCCACCACCATCTGCAGGATCTGGCTGTTGACCGATTCTGGGCACGGCGTGGTATAGCGGGTAAGGCTGAACATGCAAATTCCTGGAGTTTCGCGTCAAGGCAGCGGCGATTGTACCCGTTGCGGCCCCCTCATGGCCCGCATACCTCGCGCAGGCAACCGCGCAGCCAGCGATGGCCCAGGTCGGCATCCTGGCGTGGGTGCCAAAGCATTGCCACGGTGAACGTCGGTAACGTGACCGGCAGTTCAAAGCAGTGCAGCCCTCGGGCCGGTACGGTGATGTAGCGCTCAGGCACGCTGGCGATCAGGTCAGTCTCGCGGGCCAGGGCGATGGCAGTGTTGAAGCCGGCGACCACGATACCGACCTGCCGTACAAGACCCAGGGCCTGCAGTGCAGCGTCGATCTGACCACGATCCTGCCCACGCCGCGACACATAGACATGTTGCCCCTGGGCAAAACGCGCGGCGCTGATCTTGCCGCGGCTCAAGGCATGGCCATCGCGCACTACGCCCACCAGGCGGTCACGAAACAGCGCCTGGGTCAGCACCTCGGGGCTGGCGTCGGCATCGACCACACCGGTTTCCAGGTCGACACCGCCTTCGCGTAACAGCGCGCTGGCTTTGTCGCTTTTATTGACGAAACGCAAACGCACACCTGGGGCCTGACGTGCGATGCGCGCCAACAGCGCCGGGCCGAAGCTTTCGACAAACTCCTCACTGGTGCGCAGGGTGAAGGTGCGCACCAACCCACCCAGATCCAGGCTGTGAGCCGGACGCAGCACGGCGTAGGCATCCTGCACCAGTTGGCTGACCTGCTCGCGTAATTGCAACGCCCGTGGCGTCGGCACCAAGCCGCGACCGGCGCGTACCAGCAACGGATCACCAGTGGCCGCACGCAAACGCGCCAGGGCCCGGCTCATGGCCGAAGGGCTCAGGCGCAGGCGCTTGGCGGCACGGGCGACGCTGCCTTCGGCCAGCAAAATATCCAGGGTGATCAGCAAATTGAAGTCGGTCATGCGGGCTCCGATGAGTATGGGTATTGCCGAAGGCGCTCACCCTCGCGACGCTCTAAATGGGGGAGCGGCTTGCCCTAACGCCGGTCAGTTAAGCGCAGACCCCCTGTGGGATGGGGCTTGCTCCCGATGGCGGCCTGACAGCCGAACAGAATGTTGGATCAGACCGAGTACATATCCGTTATTTGGGCAACGGCCACTATTGGTTCCGCTTTTACAGCGGGTCACTTTGAAAAGCGCAAAGTAACCAAACGCTCTTGCCCCACCACTCGGCACCTCGCCCAGGCTCGGTGTGCCCGTAATCCGCCAGCGTGGTTTAACGGGGCGCCTAAGATCAAGATCAAAAGCCAGATCAAGAGCGACTCGCTGCGCATCGTGGTTACCGGCGGTCGCTACATCAAAGATGTGTAAATACCCATGGCCATCGGGGGCAAGCCCCCTCCCACAGGTCCGGTGGCGTACCAGTAGTTGTGGAACACCATGCCCCGATGAGGCGTTTTGTGCAGCTATAACCTGCAACCCATGCGTCTTCCGCCATCTTAGGTGACGCCGTAGATTTGTGACAGTCGCATTCACTCAAGGAAACGCTCATGCAGACGTCCTCACGCGGCGGCCTTGTCGCCTTGTCGTTATCCATGTTGTTGGCCGCGCTGGGCACCAGCATCGCCAATGTCGGTCTGCCAAGCCTGGCGCACGCATTCGCGGCATCGTTTCACGCAGTGCAATGGGTGGTGCTCGCCTACCTGTTGGCCATCACTGCAGTGATCGTCAGCGCCGGGCGCCTGGGCGACTACCTGGGTCGTCGACGCCTGTTGCTGGCCGGGTTATTGCTGTTTGCCCTGGCATGCGCAGGCTGTGCCGCCTCGCCCTCCTTGCCCTGGCTGGTCGGCGCACGGGTGCTGCAGGGCCTGGGCGCGGCAATCATGATGGCGATGACCCTGGGCATGGTTGGTGACACGGTCAGCAAGCAAAACACTGGTCGGGTCATGGGCCTGCTCGGCACGATGTCAGCGCTTGGCACCGCCATGGGCCCCAGCCTCGGGGGGCTATTACTCAGTCTTTGGGGCTGGCAGGCGTTGTTCCTGGTCGGTATGCCATTGGCCGGGTTGGCCGCCGTCCTCGCCTATCGCTATCTGCCGATGGATGCTTGCCGCCGTGACGCGTCACTCCCGGATACATTCCGGCCGCCCTTGCGCGATGCGGGGTTGCGCGCCGGCCTGGCAATGAGCGCCCTCGTGTCGGCGGTGATCATGGCCACGTTTGTGGTGGGCCCGTTCTATCTGTCCCGTGGCTTGGGCCTGGATCCCGCCTTGATGGGCCTGGCGATGGCGGTTGGCCCGGCGGTCGCGGCCATTACCGGCATACCGGCGGGCTACCTTACCGACCGCCTGGGTACCCGGCGCCTGACCCTGGTGGGCATAGGCACGATGCTGTGCGCTGCGCTTTGGTTGTCGCAGGTCTCGGGGCTCGTCGCGTACATCGCGGCACTGATGGGGTTGACGACGGGCTACAGCCTGTTCCAGGCGGCCAACAATACCGCAGTCATGAGCGATGTGCCGGCGACACGCCGGGGTACCGTTGCCGGCCTGTTGAATCTGTCGCGCAACCTGGGCCTGATTTTCGGCGCATCGGTCCTGGGCGCGGTCTTCGCCCGCAGCAGCCCGGATGTCACCCAGGCTACGCCACAGACTGTGACCGCCGGCCTGCATGCCACCTTCGCCACAGCAGCGGGGTTGATCCTGCTCGCCGGTGTGATTGCCTGGAATCGCGCGCGCAAACGGGCCGGCTCGGAGCAGACAAATATTGACAAGTTAAAATCGTAACGACTATTGTCTGACAACCTGATCACCAAGGTTTCATCATGCTTGAGCTCCAGCGCCCCGATTCGCTCGTCGTACGGGTTGTCAGCGCGATTCGCGCAGAAATCGAATCCGGCCAGTTGGCCCCGGAGTCGCGCCTGCCTACCGAACAGCAACTGGCTGAACAGCTCAACGTCAGCCGCTCCGTGGTGCGCGAAGCCATTGCCCAGCTCAAGGCTGACGGCGTCCTCACCGCCCGCCGCGGCCTGGGCTCATTTATTTCGCAGACGCCCGCTGGCACGGTGTTCCGTTTCCCGCAGCCGAACGGGCGCCGGCCTGACCTGGCGCAGATGTTCGAAGTGCGCCTGTGGATCGAAACGCAGGCCGCCTCGATTGCCGCCCAGCGACGTGACGCTACCGACCTGCAACGCATGAAAAGCGCCTTGCAGGCCATGCAGGACAACCGTGACGATTTCGAGGCCGCGGCCCTGGCCGATGTGGAATTCCACCGCGCCATCGCCGACGCCAGCAAGAATGACTACTTCGTGGCCTTCCATGACTTCCTCAGGAGCCAGTTGGCCAGTGCCCGCAAGACCGCGTGGGAAAACTCCGCGTCGCGCTTCGCTACCGGCTCGGCCGATGCGACCCAGGAACACCAGCAGCTCTACCAAGCCATTGCCGACGGCGACGCTCAACGCGCAGCCGCCAGCGCCGAGGCGCATTTGCGTGCAGCAGCACGCCGCCTGCAACTGGAATTGCCGACCACGAATTGATCCACTGTGTTTATAGCGTGTCCTGGGACACGCCATTTTTTTAACAAAAACATTAGTCTGACAACCTGATAAGCAGACTGAAATGTGTGACTTGGGAACTCCTGCAATGATTCACGATTTTTGCATCATCGGCGGCGGCATCGTTGGCCTGGCCACCGCCATGGAATTGCTCAAGCGCCAGCCAGGCGCGTCACTGGTGATCCTGGAAAAAGAACCGGTGCTGGCCAAGCACCAGACCGGTCACAACAGCGGCGTGATTCATGCAGGCATCTACTACGCCCCCGGCAGCCTCAAGGCCGACCTGTGCAAACGCGGCGCTGAAGCCACCAAGCAGTTCTGCCGTGATCACGGGATCAAGTTCGAGGTGTGCGGCAAGCTGCTGGTGGCGTCCAGCCCGCTGGAAATGCAACGGATGGAAGCGTTGCACGCCCGCGCCCAGCTTAACGGCATGCAGGTCGAGCGCCTGGATGCCGAGCAATTGCGCCAGCGTGAACCGAACATTGTCGGCCTCGGCGGGTTGTTTCTCGACGCCACCGGGATCGTCGATTACCGCCAGGTGTGCGAGACCATGGCCCAGGTGATCCGTCGCGGCGGCGGGCAGATCTGCCTGGAGCGCACAGTAACCGCCATTCACGAAGACACCGATAAAGTCACCGTCAGTACCCATGGCGAAACCTGGCAAGCCCGCCACCTGGTGGTGTGCGCCGGCTTGCAATCGGACCGCCTGGCCCGCCTGGCCGGAATCAGCATTGATCATCAGATCATCCCGTTTCGCGGCGAGTACTTCCGCCTGCCGGCATCGAAGAACAACATCGTCAACCACCTGATCTACCCGATTCCCGATCCGGAGCTGCCGTTCCTCGGCGTCCACCTGACCCGCATGATCGACGGCAGCGTCACCGTCGGCCCGAATGCCGTACTCGGGCTGGGGCGCGAGAACTACCGCAAGTTCTCGGTGAACTGGCGCGACGTGGCGCAGTACGCCAGTTTTCCGGGTTTCTGGAAAACCCTTTGGCAAAACCTCGGCTCCGGTACCACCGAGATGAAGAACTCGCTGTTCAAGTCCGGTTACCTGGAGCAGTGCCGCAAATACTGCCCGTCCCTGACCCTCGACGACCTGCTGCCCTATGAGGCCGGTATCCGCGCCCAGGCAGTCATGCGCGATGGCAGCCTGGTCCACGATTTCCTGTTCGCACAGACCTCGCGAATGCTCCACGTGTGCAACGCGCCCTCGCCGGCCGCCACGTCAGCCATGCCCATCGGCGCGATGATCGCCGACCGCCTGTTCCACCCCGAGTAATACCCGCTCTGCCCGTTCACCCAACAATAACTACAAAGACCCAGAAGGAAGTCCAGCATGACGGCAACCGCCTCCATCCCCGGCACCGAAACGCCTGTGCAAACCCGAAAGCGCCTGCGCAAAGTCGCGGCCGCCACCATTTTTGGCTCGATGCTGGAGTGGTACGACTTTTACCTGTACGCAACCATGGCGGCCATTGTGTTCTCGAAGATCTTCTTCGATAACAGCGACCCCAAGACGGCCACGCTGATGGCCTTTTCCACCTTCGCCATCGGCTTTATCGCCCGCCCGTTCGGCGGCATCCTGTTTGGCTACCTGGGCGACAAGTTCGGACGCAAGCAGGTGCTGGTGCTGACCTTCTGCCTGATGGGCGTGTGCACCACGCTGATCGGCCTGATCCCCAGCTACGCCTCCATCGGCATCTGGGCCCCGATCCTGCTGGTGTTCATCCGCATCATCCAGGGCCTGGGCGCCGGTGCCGAGTTGTCGGGCGCCGCAGTGACATCCTACGAACACGCCGCCCAGGGCAAGCGCGGCAGCCAGGGCGCCTGGCCGGCACTGGGCCTGAACCTGGGCCTGCTGCTGTCCTCGCTGACCATTTACCTGCTGACCATCAACGGCAACGAGTTCCTGCTGGCTGGCGGCTGGCGTATTCCATTTATCTGCAGCATCGTGCTGGTGGGCGTGGGCCTGTGGGTACGTAACAGCATTCCGGAAACCCCGCAGTTCCAGGAACTGAGTAAAGAGGCCGTCAAGGCCAAGCCGTCCCCGCTCAAGGCGCTGTTCAAGAACGATCTCAAGGGCCTCGCGGTGGTGTTCTTTGTTGCTATTGGCTACAACGCCCTGAGCTACATTTTCAAGACCTTCTCTCTGGCCTACCTGACTCAATTCAAAGGCGTAGACGTGCATGTCACCTCCCTGTCGGTGACCATCGCCAGCCTGGTCGCCATCGTCGCGGTGCCCTGCTTCGGCTGGCTGTGCGACAAGTGGAGCAGCAAGACCGTGCTGATGCTCGGTGGCCTGTGCTCGTTGCTGTTCGCCTACCCGTTCCTGGCGCTGCTCAACAGTGGCGAAAGCCTGATGATCTACCTCGCCATCGGCGTAGGCACCGGCATCCTCGCGCCGATGATGTTCGCTCCCCAGGGCTCGTTCCTGAGCCGGCAGTTCCCGACCCAGACGCGCTCATCGGGCTTCGGCACCGGGCGTGAAATCGGCACGGCCATTGCCGGTGGCCTGGCACCGCTGGGCGCGCTGTCGATGGTGGCGGCCTCGGCCACCCATTCCACCGATGGGGTGGTGATCATCCTCGCGGTTTCTGCGCTGTTGGTGGTGGTGTTTGCCCTGTGCGATCAGGGCGCAAAACATTCGACATTCAAGAACTGAAGAAAAAAAGTTCGGACCAACGGGTGCATGGATGCACCTGGATCGCGCATCATGGGCACTTTCAAGCTCAAGGGTAACGTCCATGCGCGTTCTGTCATTGATGATGGGTCTTACGACGCTGGCCGCCAGTACGGTGTTCTGCGCCAGCGCGATGGCGAATGAAGAAAGTCAGTTGATACAACAGATCAATCAATACCGCAGCCAGCTGCAACGCTGCGGTGACCAAGGCTCCCAGGAGTTGCCGCCACTGACCAGCGACACACGCCTGGTGCTGCCGGCCTCCAACGTCGGCGACTTGCAGCAGTCCCTGGCGCGGGCTGCGTACCCGATGGTCAACGTGCAGGCCATCAGCCTGTCCGGGCCAAAGGACGCCGACGCCGCCATGAAAGCGGTACGCGAAAGCTTCTGCCGGGTGGTGCTGGACCCGCAATTTGTCGACATCGGCGTGAGTAACAGCGGCCAGGACTGGCGCATCGTATTGGCCCGCCCGTTGGTGACCAGTGGCCTGGGTGACTGGCAGACCGAGGGCCGGCAACTGCTCAACCTGGTCAACGCCGCTCGCGCAGAAACGCGCACTTGCGGCACCCAGGCGTTCACCGCCGCCGCCCCGCTGTCGTGGAACGATGCACTCGCCAGCGCTGCCAACAGCCACACACGTAACATGGCCAACGGCAATTTCTTCGACCACCTGGACCACGACGGCCGTACCCCTGGCGACCGCGCCGAACTGGCCGGGTATATCGCCAAGAACATTGGTGAGAACATCGCCGCCGGCCTCGATACCCCACGCAAGGTCGTCGACGGGTGGCTCGCCAGCCCTGGCCATTGCGCCAACCTCATGAACCCGCAATTTCGCGAATTGGGGGCCGCCTACGCGATGGATCCCAAGAGCGACGCGGGCATCTACTGGACCGGAGTATTCGCCGCCCAATAAGCCTTGGGCGAGCGCCTGGAAAGCGCTGAATTTATTCATCCATATGCAGATATGTTCAAACTGCTATCACCTGCATGGTCGCGCTGAACTGGTTGCGGTCATGCAGGTCTGTTGCTTGCGACCTGACGTTTCAGGCAATAGTTGAACCGTGGCAAATAAGGTGTTGACCCAATGATGAATTGGCTGCAAGACGGCAGCGACATGGCCGAGCGGGTCCGCCAGCATGATTGGGCCAGTACGCCCCTGGGGCCGCTGGAGCAGTGGCCCGACGTATTGAAGACCACCGCCGCGCTGTGCTTCGCCTCCCGGTTTCCCCAGGCCATCGTCTGGGGGCCTGAATTGATTACGCTCTATAACGATGCGTTCGCCCCGATCCTGGGTAACAAGCCTGAGGCATTGGGCCGCCCGTTCAACGAGGTATGGCATGAGGTGTGGAGCGATATCAGCCCCATCGCCAGCGCTGCATTCGATGGGCATGCCACCTTCATCGAGAACTTCCCGCTGCTGATCCAGCGCAATGATGTGCCTGAACAAGCCTACTTCACCTTCTGCTACAGCCCCATCCGTGACTCCCGGGGCAAGGTGGTCGGCATGCTCGACACGGTGACCGAGACCACCGCCACTGTGTTTCTCGCCCGGCGCCTGGAAGTGCTGGATGCCATCGGCAGCACTGTAGCCAACGCCACCGACGCCGAAACAATCATGACCGCCACCACCCAGTTATTGGCGCAACACCTGCAGGTGTCCATTTGCGCTTACGCCGACATGGATGCCGATGAAGACGGCTTCACCATCCGCGGCGACTGGGCGGCGAACGGCTCGCCAAGCATCATCGGCCATTACAGCCTGGCGCAGTTCGGCGAACGCGCCGTGACCTGCCTGCGGGCCGGCGCGCCGCTGGTGATTTGCAATAACCTGGTCGAACTGCCGGCCGATGAGTCGGCGACCTTCCAGGCCCTGGGCGTAACCGCCACCATCTGCATGCCGCTGATCAAGGATGGGCGCCTCACCGCGTTGATGGCCATACATGACAAGCAGCCCCGCTACTGGTCTTCCTACGACCTGGCGTTGTTGGGCGAAGTCACGGAGCGCTCCTGGGCGCACATTGAGCGCGTGCGCGCCGATGCCGCCGTACGCGAGGGGCTGGCGGCATACACCGAACTCAACGCCACCCTGGAGCAGCGGGTGGAAGAACGTACCCTCGCCCTGGCCCAGGCCGAGGCTGCACTGCGCCAATCGCAAAAGCTTGAAGCCATCGGCCAGCTTACTGGCGGCGTGGCCCATGATTTCAACAACCTGCTGACCATCATTCGCTCGTCCGTGGACTTCCTGCGCCAACCGGGGTTGGCGCAAGAACGTCGCCAGCGCTACATGAGCGCCGTTTCCGATACGGTGGAGCGGGCCAGCAAGCTGACCAGTCAACTGCTCGCCTTTGCCCGTCGCCAGCCGTTGAACCCGCAGGTATTCGATGTCGGTCAGCGGGTGCAGAACATCGGTGAAATGCTTGAAAGCGTCACCGGCGCACGTATCCACGTGAAGGTGCAATTGCCTGATCAGCCTTGCTACGCACGCATCGACCCGAGCCAGTTCGAGACTGCATTGATCAACATCGCCCTCAACGCTCGCGATGCCATGGAAGGCCAGGGCACACTGACGTTGAAAGTCACCGGGCACCAGCCCCTGCCGCGCATCCGCGGGGATGCCGGGTCGCACCTGCCCTACGTGACGATTTCTCTGGCAGACACCGGCCCCGGCATTCCCAGTGACACCTTCGAACGCATTTTCGAGCCGTTCTTTACCACCAAGGCGGTGGGCAAAGGGACAGGCCTGGGTCTATCCCAGGTGTTTGGCTTTGCCAAGCAATCAGGTGGCAATATCGACGTATCCAGCGCCCTCGGCCAAGGCACGGTGTTTACCCTGTACCTGCCACAGGTGGACAGCCAGGACGCACCGCCATCGCCCACGCCCGAGCAGTTCGTGCCACTGCCGAACAACATCCAGCGCCATGTGCTGATCGTGGAAGACAACCTGGAAGTGGGACGCTTCGCCAGCCAGATCCTCCAGGACCTGGGCTACCAGACCACTTGGGCCACCGACGCTCGCCAGGCACTGGCCCTCGCAGGCCCCGACGCTGGGGCGTTCGATGCGATTTTTTCGGATGTGGTGATGCCCGGGATGACCGGCGTGGCGATGGCCAGGTTACTGCGCGAGCGCCGTGCCGACCTGCCGGTGGTGCTCACCTCGGGCTACAGCGAAGAACTGGCCGACAGCGGCTACGAAGGTTTCGAATTCCTCGCCAAGCCCTACTCTGCCGAACAGGTCGCACGCGCCCTGGCCAGGGCCATGTCCAAGGATTGAGCCTATTGCGCGATCACGACCTGATTGCGACCCAGGGATTTGGCGCGGTACAGCGCCTGGTCGGCATCGTTCATCAGGCCGGGCAGATCGTGCTCGTTGCCCTCGG
Source organism: Pseudomonas sp. FBCC-B545 (assembly GCF_059134095.1). Lineage (NCBI taxonomy): Bacteria > Pseudomonadati > Pseudomonadota > Gammaproteobacteria > Pseudomonadales > Pseudomonadaceae > Pseudomonas > Pseudomonas sp. FBCC-B545. The sequence goes on from NZ_CP101441.1 coordinate 3,389,238, forward strand.
TCGACGCCACCCCGAGGCTCGCGGTCAGGCCCTGCACCGGTTCAGCGCTCAAGCCGGCAATCGCTTCGATCAATTGCTCACCGATAGCCCGCGCAGTCTCCAGGGACGTATTGGGCAGCAGCACGGCAAACTCTTCACCGCCCAGGCGCCCGGACACGTCGGCTTGACGAAACGAAGCGCTGATCACACCGCCGACCTGGCGCAACACCTGGTCACCGGCCTGGTGGCCGTAGGTATCGTTGATGTATTTGAAATGGTCCATGTCCAGCATCAGCGCACACAGCGGCTGCTGGTTCTGTCGACACTGCGTGTACAACAACTGGGCATGCTCGAAGAAAGCACGACGATTCTTCAGGCCGGTGAGTTCGTCGGTCTGTGCGGCATGGGTTGAAATGGTGTGGGCCTGTTCCATTTGCCGGGTCAGGCGAAAAGCTTTTTCCAGGGCATCAGACAGCTTGCGCGTGGCACTCATCACAAAGGTCGAGAACACCAGCACCGCAAGCGCCACGCCAACCTGCATCGATGAAGGCTGCAATAGCAACCACAGCGTACACGGCAGCAGCACCAGGGCCATGGCCCCCAGCGTCATGTAGCGATACGCTGAGTAACAGGATACGGCGCTGACCGACATGCCTACGGTAAACAACATGACCAGCACTTGAGACACCCGGTCGTCACTGGGCATGACCGCCAACGCACCGCCACCCCAGATGCCGGCCGATAACATCAATGTGACCCAGTAACGCCGCTCCCAGCGAGCGGGTGTGCGCTCGCTGTCAGGGCACCCAAACCAGCCCATGAACATCTTCAATCGCAGCAGCGACGCACCCGCCAGCAACACCAGCCACACCAGCATGACCCGGTGCTCAAAGCGATCCCAGCACAGCCAGCAGAGCATGGCCGCGCCCAAGTAACTGCCGAACACCGCGGAAAACGATTGGCGAAACAGCTGATGCAAACGGTCAGTTCGCACCTGCTCCTCGATCACGTCGTCCTGATCCTGCGCACGACTGAAGCTGTTCATGCAAACCGCCTGTTTGGACTGCTACGACAAAGGCGCCATTGTGGCACCCTGCCAGTAGCCTGGACAACTGCGTCCAGCAAGGAAGAGCCCTTAAAGTCCTTGCGGGCGCAGAATCAGTACGCCCAACGGCGGCAGGTTCAACGACAACGACGCCGGTTGCCCATGACGTGGCTCCTCCTGGGCAAGCACCTCTCCGCCGTTGCCAAAGTTTGACCCGGCGTAGGTATCCGCATCACTGTTGATCACCTCGCTCCAGCGCCCGCCGAAGGGCACACCCACCGCATAGCCTTCACGCGGTACCGGGGTGAAGTTGGCGACCACCAGCACCGGCTTACCGTCCTTGCTCCAGCGCAGCCAGGCGTAGACGCTGTTGATCGCGTCATCGCCAATCAACCATTGGAAGCCCTGGGGTGCATCATCCTGTTCGTGCAGCGCCGGCTCCTCGCGATACAGGCGGTTCAAGTCACCCACCAGCTTCTGCACGCCGCGGTGCTCGGGGTATTGCAACAAGTACCAATCCAGTTGCTGGTCATGGTTCCACTCGCGCCACTGGCCAAACTCACAGCCCATGAACAAGAGCTTCTTGCCCGGGTGCATCCACATGAAACTCAGGTAGGCGCGCAGGTTGGCGAACTTCTGCCAGCGGTCGCCAGGCATCTTGTCGATCAGCGAGTGCTTGCCGTGCACCACCTCGTCGTGGGAGATCGGCAGGATAAAACGCTCGGACCAGGCGTAGACCAGGCCAAAACTCAGTTCGTTGTGATGATGGGCGCGGTACACCGGGTCTTGCTGAATGTAATGCAGCGAGTCATGCATCCACCCCATGTTCCACTTGTAGTTGAACCCCAGGCCACCCTGTTGGGTCGGCTGGCTCACCCCGGGCCAGGCGGTGGACTCCTCGGCAATCACCAAGGCCCCCGGCGCTTCCAGGGCGACCACGTCGTTCAAGTGCCGCAGGAAGTCGATGGCTTCCAGGTTTTCCCGGCCGCCATGGCGATTGGGCACCCACTCTCCAGCCTTGCGCGAGTAGTCGCGGTACAACATCGACGCCACCGCATCCACTCGCAGACCGTCGACATGGAAATGCTTGAGCCAGTGCAACGCCGACGCCAACATGAAGCCATGGACCTCGGTGCGGCCCAGGTTGTAGATCAACGTGTCCCAATCCTGGTGGAAGCCTTCCAGCGGGTTGGCATATTCGTACAGCGCCGTGCCGTCGAATTGCGCCAGGCCGTGGGTGTCAGTGGGAAAATGCGCCGGCACCCAGTCAAGGATCACGCCGATATCTGCCTGATGGCAGGCATTGACGAACCAGGCGAAGTCTTCCGGCGAGCCAAAGCGCGCACTGGGCGCGAACTGCGACAGGGCTTGATAGCCCCAGGAACCGCCAAAGGGATGCTCCATGATCGGCATCAGCTCGATATGAGTGAAGCCCAGTTGCTGCACATAGGGAATCAGGCGCTCGGCCAGTTCACGCCAGCCGTACTGGCGGGCGACTTCGCCGGTCTCGTCCAGTTCGCACTGCCAGGAGCCCACATGCAGCTCATAGATCGACAACGGCGCAGTGGATTTCTGCTTGTCGCCACGGGCCTGCATCCAGTCATGGTCCTGCCAGTCGACCTGCAAGGGAGCGGCGACTTTAGAGGCGGTATCGGGCGGCAATTGGGTGGCCAGGGCCATGGGGTCGGCCTTGAGCGGCAGAATCCCATGGGCACCGAGGATTTCATATTTGTAGGCGGCACCCGGTTGCAGGCGAGGGATAAAAATCTCCCAGACGCCAGACGGATGGCGCAGGCGCATCGGATGACGGCGACCGTCCCAGATATTGAAGTCGCCCACCACCGAGACCCGCCGTGCATTCGGTGCCCATACCGCAAAACGCACGCCCGCGACGCCATCGACGCTGGTCACCTGGGCGCCGAGGCAACTGCCAAGGTCACGATGATTGCCTTCGGCAAACAGGTAGAGGTCCATTTCCCCCAGCAACAATTGGCTGAAGCTGTAGGGGTCTTCGGTGATCTGCTCGCCGCCCGCCCACTGGATTTTCAACAGGTAAGGTTGACGCGTACCGAACTGCCCGACAAACAAACCCGGTACCTGGTTGGCCTCCAGGCTGCCAAGGGTCTCGCTGCCATCGCGGCTGAGCACTTGGACGCTCAACGCCTCCGGCAGAAAGACGCGGATAAACTGCCCCCCCTGCTCGTCGTCATGGGGCCCCAGGATCGAGAATGGATCGGGGTGCTCGGCGCGCACCAGCGCTTCGACGTCCTTGGACGCCGGCAATGCCGTCAGCTTGGGCTGCAGCGGTTCTTTATGTGTAAAACTCATGAGGTCTCCCCACCGCGTACAGGTTTCGATTTAGGTGTTAGCCCGCTGAGCAAACCGTGCAGCCCTTGCAGGGGCACCGGCAACCAGGTCGGGCGATTTTCCGCTTCGTAGGCCACTTCGTACGCAGCCTTCTCCAGGCTGAACAACGTCAGCGCTGCGTCCTGGCCCTTGGCATCCTGCCAATCATGCGCCAGTGTAGCCGTCGCCGCCTGGTAAGCCTGGGTAAATGCCTGGCGGGCTTCATTCAGGTAGCGATCGGTCACGCGTTTACGCGCGTTGTCCGCTTCCGGCGAGTGATCCACTCCTTGCACATTCAGGGCCATGGCCGCCGCGTAATCGAAGGAGCGCAACACACCACTCACATCTTTATAGGGGCTGTGTTTGCCACGCCGTTCATGCAGTGGTCGCGCCGGTTCGCCTTCAAAGTCGATCAGGTAGGCATCGCCCTTGACCACCAATACCTGGCCCAGATGCAAGTCTCCATGCACCCGGATACGCAATCCGCCTAGCGTGGCCTTCGCCAGCGCCTGGACATGCCCGGCGTTGGCTTTTTTCTGCGCCAGTAATTCACTGACCAACGCCTGATCAGCGGGGTTCAACTGGCTTTGATGAAGTTTGAGCAGTTGCAGGGCGCGGTCGATCTGGGCGCCGACATCCTTGGCCCAGGCCTGGGTATCCTTGGCCGTGGTGAGTTCGGGCTTGAAAGCCTTGTCGGCGGTCGGCGCGCCCAGCACCAGGTGCATTTCCCCCAGGCGCTGGCCAAGCAGCCCGGCGAAATCCGCCAGTTCCCCCAGGGCGTTGTAGTGCTGCTCCTGTTCGGAGATGGCCTCGGCCAGTTCGTCGCGGATCGCCCGCTCCAGGTTGTTCTGGGTCCAGCTCCAGGCATCGCCCTGGTTGCTGAGGTAGCCTTGGGCAATCATCAGCAGGTTGTCCTGGCCTTGCCCATCGCGGCGACTCATCGAACCCAGCAATGGCGAAATATTCGGGTAGCCGGCGGCGGTCAGGTAGGCACTCATTTCCAGCTCCGGGTGCACCCCGGCGCTGACTTTGCGGATCAACTTGAGCACCAGGCTCTCGCCCACTACCACCGAGCTGTTGGACTGCTCGGCGGACAAGTAGCGCACCGGCGATTCGCTGCCCAGTTGCAGCCCGGCCAAGTGTTGGGTCGACTCGAAACGCAGATCGCCCTCAACGGAACTGAGCACGGTACCGGCCTGCATGGCCTGGATCACCTCACGGATAAACTGCTCAAGGCTGAACGCATCAGTCACCAACCCTACCTGGCGGGTACGCCGCACGCGAGCCAGGGCCAATTGCTGGGGCAAGGCACTGGTGAACTGGTCTTCGCCCAGAAAGCCCAACGGCAATTGATAACGGCTGACCTGGCCGCCACTGGTTACCTCGATTTCACTGAGCAGCACCGGGTGCTGCGGGTCGCCAAAGCGAACACCGTAAGCGATGTGCACGCTGTCGATGGCCGTGTCTTTGCCGGCAAACCAGCGACGCTTGGGCAGCCAGGCCGGCAATGAGGTTTGCTCAAGACTGGTGCGGCAAGGTTCTTCCAACAATTCTTCCATGCGTTTTTTCAGTACCAGGGTGGTGAAGTCAGGCATGCTTTGCGCCGGTTCCACATGCCAGCTGGGCATCTGGTTCTCCGCCGCCAGTACAAACCAATAGAAGCCATAGGGCGCCAGGGTCAGCAGGAAATTCAGCTGGCCGATGGGTGGGAACGCATTACCGCCAAGCATTTCCACCGGTACCATGCCGGCAAACGCAGACAGGTCCAGCTCCGCAGCCTGGGCGCTGCGCGACACGTTGGCCACGCACAGGATGATCTCGCTACGGCCATCTTCGCCGGTGTACTCACGGGTATAGGCAAGAATGCGGCGATTGGTTGGCGAAAGCATTTTCAGGCTGCCGCGGCCAAACGCCTTCGACTGCTTGCGTACGGCGAGCATGCGTCGGGTCCAGTTGAGCAGCGAGTGCGGGTCCTGGGCCTGGGTTTCGACGTTGACCGACTGATAACCGTATTGCGCGTCCATGATCGGCGGCAACACCAGGCTGGCCGGGTCGGCGCGGGAAAAACCGCCGTTGCGGTCGATGGACCATTGCATCGGTGTACGCACGCCGTCGCGGTCGCCCAGATAGATGTTGTCACCCATGCCAATTTCATCGCCGTAATACAAGGTCGGCGTGCCCGGCATCGACAGCAACAGGCTATTGAGCAACTCCACACGGCGGCGATCGCGCTCCATCAGCGGCGCCAGGCGCCGGCGGATGCCCAGGTTGATACGCGCGCGGCGGTCGGCGGCGTAGTAGTTCCACAGGTAGTCGCGCTCCCTGTCGGTGACCATTTCCAGGGTCAGTTCATCGTGGTTGCGCAGGAAGATCGCCCATTGGCAGTTGGCGGGAATCTCCGGGGTCTGACGCAAAATATCAGTGATGGGGAAGCGATCTTCCTGGGCCAATGCCATGTACATGCGCGGCATCAGCGGAAAGTGGAAGGCCATGTGGCACTCATCGCCGTCATCGCCCTTGCGGTCGCCAAAGTACAGCTGGGTGTCTTCCGGCCATTGGTTGGCCTCGGCCAGCAGCATGCGGTCAGGGTAATGGGCGTCGATTTCGGCACGGATCTGCTTGAGAACGTCGTGGGTTTCCGCAAGGTTTTCGTTATTGGTGCCGTCGCGTTCGATCAGGTAGGGGATCGCATCCAGGCGCAGGCCGTCGATGCCAAGGTCGAGCCAATAGCGCATCACCGACAGCACCGCTTTCATCACTTGCGGGTTATCGAAGTTGAGGTCGGGCTGGTGCGAATAGAAGCGGTGCCAGAAGTACTGGCCCGCCACCGGGTCCCAGGTCCAGTTGGACTTTTCGGTGTCGAGGAAAATAATGCGCGTGCCGTCGTACTTCTGGTCATCGTCCGACCATACGTAGAAATCCCGTGCCGCCGAGCCCGGCTTGGCCTTGCGCGCACGCTGGAACCAGGGGTGCTGGTCGGAGGTGTGATTGATCACCAGCTCGGTGATCACCCGCAGCCCGCGCTTATGGGCTTCGGCAATGAAGCGCTTGGCGTCGGCCATGGTCCCGTAGTCGCTGTGTACGCCACGGTACTCGGCAATATCGTAGCCGTCATCACGGCGTGGCGAAGGGTAGAACGGCAACAGCCAGATGGTGTTCACACCGAGGTCGGCAATGTAGTCGAGCTTGGCAATCAGCCCGGGAAAGTCACCGATGCCATCGTTGTTGGAGTCGAAATAGGATTTGACGTGAACCTGATAGATCACCGCGTCCTTGTACCAGAGCGGGTCTTTGATAAAGGTGGCTGCCTTGGGTTTCTTCGCCATTGGAAACTCCTGAAATTCTGCACACGCAAATGCAATCAATGTGGGAGGGGCTTGCCCCCTCCCACGCTCTGATCTCCACTTGCCTAGGAAACAGTGATACGCCAGATCCCAAATGGCATCTGCGGTTCTAGCCGTGTCCATTGGGTCTTGCCGTACCAGGTCCAGCGATGGCCATTCATCAGGTCCTCGCCCTGGGTCTGGGCGTCGTCGGGCAGGCCCATCTCCCACAGCGGCAACTCGAAATGAGCTTCCTGGGCATTGAAGGGGTCGAGGTTGACCGCCACCAGGATAAAGTTACTGCCGTCTTCGCTGCGCTTGCCGAAATACAGGATGTTGTCATTCCAGGCGTTATAGAGCTTCAGCCCCAGATGGGTCTGCAACGCCGGGTTCTGCCGACGGATACGGTTGAGCTGGGCGATCTCGGCAATGATGTTGCCGGGCGCGGTAAAGTCCCGAGGGCGGATTTCGTACTTCTCCGAATCCAGGTATTCCTCTTTACCGGGCACCGGCGCGGCTTCACACAGCTCAAAGCCCGAATACATACCCCACAGGCCCGAGCCCATGGTCGCCAGGGCGGCACGGATCAAGAAGCCGGGGCGCCCGGACTGGTGCAAAAAGCCTGGGTTGATGTCCGGTGTATTGACGAAGAAATTCGGCCGGTAGCATTCGCGCCACGGCGATTGGTTCAGTTGCGTCAGGTATTCGCTCAACTCGGCCTTAGTGTTGCGCCAGGTAAAGTAGGTATAGCTCTGGGAGTAGCCGACCTTGCCCAGGCGCGCCATCATGGCCGGGGTGGTGAACGCCTCCGCCAGGAAGATCACCTCAGGATATTTGGCCCTGACGTCGCTGATCAGCCACTGCCAGAATGGCAGCGGCTTGGTGTGGGGGTTGTCCACGCGAAAGGTCTTGACGCCCTCTTCCACCCAGCCCACCACAATGTCGCGCAGCGCGGTCCACAGGCCGGGGATCGCATCCGCCGCATAGAAATCGACGTTAACGATGTCCTGGTATTTCTTTGGCGGGTTTTCCGCATACTTGATCGTGCCGTCCGGGCGCCAGTTGAACCAGCCTGGGTGCTGCTTGAGCCACGGATGGTCCTGGGAACACTGGATGGCGAAGTCCAGGGCGATTTCCAGGCCGTGGTCGGCGGCGGCCTTGACCAGCCGGCGGAAGTCATCGCGGCTACCCAACTGCGGGTGGATCGCCTCGTGACCGCCCTCTTCACTGCCGATGGCATAGGGGCTGCCGGGATCATCGGGGCCGGCCGTCAGAGCATTGTTCTTGCCCTTGCGATGACTGCGGCCGATGGGATGGATCGGTGGGAAGTACAGCACGTCAAAGCCCATGTCATGGATCATCGACAAGCGCGAGTGCACATCGTTGAAGGTGCCGTGGCGCGCCGGCTCGTCGGTGATCGAGCGGGGAAACAGTTCGTACCAACTGGCAAACTGCGCCGCTTCGCGTTCCACATCAATCGGGTACACCGGGCTGACGCTCAGGTAGGCGCGGTGATCGGCCTGGGTCATCAAGTGTGCACTGTTTTTATGCAGAAACAGCGCCACCTGCTCGGTTTCCAACAGGCCCGACAGTTCGTGGTGCAACAGCATCAAGCGGTCGCGCAATTCGTTGTCACTGCGTTCGGCGGCCTGCAGCACCAGGCTGCGGCCTTCCTGCAGCTCGAGGCTGACCGGCACCCCGGCCTCATGTTTCTTGCGCAGTTCGTAACAGAAGCTGGCGAAGGTATCGATCCAGGCTTCGATGCAGTATTCATGCGGGCCCTGCTGGGCGACGCTGAACGCCCCCTCCCAGCCATTGTTGCCCACATCGTTCATGACCACGCTGTGCCAGCTTTCATCCTCCCGCGCTCGCCAGCGGATGAGCACCGCCAGTTTGTCGTGGCCATCGGCGAACACTTTGCTGGTGACATTGATCCGCTGGCCAACCACCGCCTTGACGGCGAACTCGCCATTGTCGATCACCGGCATGGTGCTTTCGATAGCGATCCTGGGTAACAAAAGCGCCTGGGACAGCGGCAATACGGAATCTTCTGGAGCCAGTGTTTCAGCAGTCATCGAGCATCTTCCCCTTACGCCCCGTGGACGCCCTTTGCTTGATCCGAATTCAGAAACGGCGACACTCTCCCTGAGTAGGGCCGTATAAGGTCCGAGCCTGGGTGCCATTCAAAAGTTCAGGTGGATATACCGCCACTGGGCGGGAATCAATTCCCGCAGACCATGGTCCACCGATAGAGCAAAGCACAAACGAGGCCATACCCATGAATATCCCGTTACCCCCTGAACCCGAAGATCCGAATATCGACGAGCCCCCGCTGCCGCCCACAGAACCCAAACCCGTTCCTGAACAAGAGCCCCCTGAAAACGAGCCACCGCCCGTCCAGGAGCCCCCCACAACGATGCCGCCCGTTATCGCCTGATTCACAGGCCCGCAATCGCTTGCTTGCGAACCAAACATCGCGAGCAAGCTCTGTTGATTTTTCCCACTCGTATTACAGACGGCGCCGAGCTCCCCCCTCCCAAGGTCAAGATAGATTCAGTGCTCGTGCGCTGACCCGCCTTGTGGCTGGCTGCAGACTATTTCCATCCGTAACGCGAGTACCTTCCATGTCCATCTCACTACTGCCCCCAACGTCGAATATTCACGGCATACAACAACCGTCCGCCAACGATTATCGACAGAAAGTGAACGATTTATTAAGGGCCGGCCCCAGCGGAATCATGCGCAGGAAAGAGCCTGACAGGCACCCCTCGGACCTCCCCAGGGGGCCGCAAGCTTTTACCCCGCCCAACCCTGCCCCCGCGACGAATGTAAAACCGCAGGTGCCCAATGCCGATACCCCCAAGGCTGGGCAAATCTCAACGCCGCCCAGTCCTCCACCCACCACGAATGTAGAACCGCAGGCGCCCGGTACCGACGCCCCCAAGAAGCAAACCTCAACTGCGCCCAGCACTGCACCCACTACGAATGTAGAGCCGCGAGCGCCCGGTGCTGACGCTCCCCAGCTCGCCGAGCTTCGTGCGCTCACCAGCCGGGAGAACGTTACCAAGATGCTGCGCGAACCGAACTCGCGGGAGACCGCAGGGCAGTTGGCCGCGATCCGGAGCCTGTTGAGCAAGGAAAATGTCAAGTCCTTGCTGCAAGGCCCGGATGCAGATGAGGCGCGTAAGGTGATTACCGAAGCGAAGGAACGTTTAGGTCAGTCAAGCCTGCAGAGGATCCATGACCGCTCCGCACAAACAGAGGCATCGGGCTTGAGCGCTCAAGAGATCCGCGACCGCATCTCCACTTCTGACCCCGAGGAAGGTTTCAGCCAATATAGGCAAATCGAGCATGAGCTACGCATTGAGGACTCTTATACCAAACAGCGGGTGCGGCAAAGTACGCCCCTCGCCTCGGCCCTCTTCGATATCGGCAAGGAAGTGGACCTCGGCGAGCCGACCCCGCAACCGGACAATTCACCGCCAGCGGCAGACAGCCCCAAACCTGACAACAACAACAACAACAACAACAACAACCAGAGCAACCAGAGCAACCAGAGCACCAGCAACAACCCCAGGACTGACAATAGCCAGACCTTCACCTTCCACAATATCCGCGAATCAAACTTCGATACACCTAAAGAAGTGATGGATTTTGATCACGACAAAGACAAACTCGATGTATCGGCAATTCGACACCAACTCGGCAACAAGCCATTGAAATTGGTAGAAAATTTTTCAGGAGCCAGTGGTGAGATGCAGATTCACTACAACCCGGCCAATAATACGAGCGTGGTGATGATCTCCGGTAACCCAGGAGAGCCGCCTTTTGTAGTGAAGGTCTTCGGTGAGGTCAGGTACAGCAACCTCACTACCTGACCCGTGTCACTCATCCTTCTCCAGCAGCTTGACGACCCGTGGCATCACACTGAATACCATCAGTGCCAGCAGCGTACTGAGTACCGCCGTCGATTCACGCCCCATCCCCGCCGCCACCCCAATGGCGGCGGTCATCCATAACCCGGCCGCCGTGGTCAGGCCCTTCACGTGCTGGCCCTCCTCGTCTTCCTTGCCCTTGAGGATGGTACCGGCGCCAAGGAAGCCAATCCCAGCAATCACCCCCTGCACCACGCGGCTCATGGCGTCCGCCTGGCTGCCGGACATTTGCGGCACCACCACAAACAACGCGGCGCCCAAGGCCACCAGCATATGGGTGCGCACCCCTGCCGCCTTGCCCTTTTGTTCACGTTCAAACCCCAGGATGCCGCCTAAAAGCGCGGCGATCAGCAGGCGCACAGTGATTTGCGTCAACTGCCGAGCGTCGCCGATGTCGGCAAATTCAGCCTGCAGGGTTTGCCACACTTGATGCCACCAGGCGTCCATGGATGTGTCCTTTCTTATTGTGAATGAAAGATAGACAGTGCAGACCGCCAGTCAGTTGCCTGGAACCCGCCAGCGTTACCGTCGCCTAACGGGACATAGCCCATGAACAGGAGATCGCCATGTCTGTACGCATCGAAAATCATTTGTGCTACTTCACGCTCGACGAGACCGGCCAGGAACAGAGCCTGCCGGCTACTCGGGTAAATATTCTTACCGACAATGAAAAAGCCATGTCTTATGTGGAATTGGCCGGCCAGCAGATCTACATCACCGAAGTCGAGGCCGACGCCCTCACCGTAGAAGGCGCCAAAGATGGTCGTAACCACGTAAAGGCCGATAAACCGGGTTCGGTGATTTGATTGATCTGTATCAATACACATCTAAGCCCCCCTGTACCCCAGTGAGCCTGGGGTACAGCAGATTGCCAAAGACGGTTGAACCAGCCCCATCTGATCCGCTTTTTATCACCATGCCTGAGCCTGTTATGCGAACAGACTGTCGCCCATAGTTCCCCGGCCTGATGGAGGCTGATGAGCGAACGACCATGAGCGAACGAATCCCAACCGTGGAAACCTTTGAGCCCAACCACCCAAAGAAGGTGAAGGCCAGATCCAGCGACAACCTGATTCATACCCGCAGCTTCACCGGCGTGTTTCGCACCTTGCGCGTCGGCGGTGCCGGCCTGCTGTTCCTGATCTTTTTTGGCACCGTATGGCTGAACTGGGGTGGCCGCCAAGCCGTGCTGTGGGACCTGGCCGAGAGTAAGTTCCACATCTTCGGCGCTACTTTCTGGCCTCAGGATTTCATCCTGCTCTCGGCGCTGCTGATCATCTGCGCCTTTGGCCTGTTTGCAATCACGGTGTTTGCCGGCCGCGTATGGTGCGGCTACACCTGCCCGCAAAGCTCGTTCACTTGGTTGTTCATGTGGTGTGAAAAGGTCACCGAGGGCGAGCGCAACCAACGCATCAAGCTGCAAGCCGCACCATGGAGCCTGAATAAACTGGCGCGGCGCTCGGCCAAACATACGTTGTGGCTGGGTATCAGCGTGCTGACGGGGCTGACGTTTGTTGGCTACTTCACACCGATCCGCCCGCTCGCCACCGAATTGCTGACCTGGCAGATGGGCGGCGTGAGCCTGTTCTGGGTGATGTTTTTTACCGGTGCCACTTACATCAATGCCGGCTGGCTGCGCGAAGCGGTGTGCATGCACATGTGCCCCTATGCACGGTTCCAGAGTGTGATGTTTGATAAAGACACCCTGACCATTTCCTACGACGCCGCCCGTGGCGAACGCCGTGGCCCGCGTAAACGCGAGGTGCAGCCCGCGGACGTCGGCCTCGGCGATTGCATCGATTGCCAACTGTGCGTGCAGGTATGCCCCACCGGCATCGATATTCGTGACGGCCTGCAAATGGAATGCATCGGCTGCGCGGCCTGCATCGACGCCTGCGACTCGATCATGGACAAAATGGGCTATGCCCGCGGCTTGGTGAGCTACACCAGCGAACACCAATTGCAAGGTGGCAAGACTCACCTGCTGCGGCCCCGCCTGATCGGCTACAGTGCCGTGCTGTTGGTGATGATCGCAGCGTTGGTGGTGGCCTTGGTCGAACGGCCGATGGTATCGCTGGACGTCACCAAGGACCGTGGTATGTTCCGCGAAAACAGCCAGGGCTTGATCGAAAACATCTACAGCCTCAAGGTCATCAACAAGACCCAGCAACGCCAGGACTACCGTCTGGGACTGGTGGACGCCGACGGCTTCCAGTTGCAGGGCAAGACCCAGTTCAGCCTGGCGCCCGGGGAAATCGTCGATGTACCGGTGTCGGTGGCATTGCTGGCGGACAAACCGGTGAGCAGTTCGCAGACTATCCGCTTCAAAGTCACGGATGTGGATGAACCCTGGATCTACAGCGCTGCAGACAGTCGTTTTGTTGCACCGTTGAATCGCTGAAATCTATCTGGATAGATAGAGATCCAAATGTGGGAGCGGGCTTGCTCGCTCCCACATTTACCCAGCGTACACACAGAAAAACCTGTTTAAGGCCCCCATGAAACGCTACGAAAAATTCGCCGACGACATCGCAGAACTGATCCGCTCCGGCGTCCTCGGCCCTGGCCAGCGTGTACCATCGGTACGCTACGCCAGCCAGACCTACGGCGTCAGCCCGTCCACAGTGTTCCAGGCTTACTACCTGCTGGAGCGCCGCGGCCTGATTCGCGCACGGCCGCGTTCCGGCTACTTCGTCAACACCCATGCGCCCAGCCCGTTTTCCGAACCGGAGGTGAGTGAGCAGGTGCACGAATCCACCGATGTAGACGTGAGCGAACTGGTGTTCTCGGTCCTGGACTCCATCAAGGACCCTAACACCGTGCCCTTCGGCTCGGCGTTCCCCAGCCCGATGTTATTCCCACTGCCCCGCCTGGCTCGGTCCCTGGCCAGTGCCAGCCGCGAAATGGACCCGCGCCTGGTCGTCACCGACATGTCGCCGGGCAACCCGCAACTGCGCCGACAGATTGCCCTGCGTTACATGGTCGGCGGCCTGATGCTGCCCATGGAGGAGTTGTTGATCACCAATGGCGCCCTTGAAGCACTGAACCTGTGCCTGCAGGCCGTGACCGAACCCGGCGACCTGGTTGCCATCGAAGCCCCGGCGTTCTATGCCTGCCTGCAAGTGCTGGAGCGCCTGAAGCTCAAGGCCGTGGAAATCCCGGTGCACCCACGCGACGGCATTGACCTCGACGCCCTTGCCCAAAGCCTTGAGCGCTATCCGATCAAGGCCTGCTGGACCATGACCAGCTTCCAGAACCCCATGGGCGCTACCTTGCCTGAGGCGAAAAAACAGGCGCTGGTGGAACTGCTGCGCGGTCATCAGGTGCCGTTGATTGAAGATGATGTCTATGCAGAGCTGTATTACGGGCAGCAAGCGCCGAAGCCGGCCAAGGCTTTTGACACTGAAGGGTTGGTGATGCATTGCGGTTCCTTTGCCAAAAGCCTGGCACCGGGTTACCGCGTCGGTTGGGTCGCGGCCGGGCGCTTCGCGCAGAAAGTCGAGCGCCTGAAACTGATGACCTCATTGTGCCCATCGATGCCGGCCCAGGCGGCAATTGCCGACTACCTGCAGCACGGCGGTTATGACCGGCACCTGCGCAAACTGCGCTATGCCCTGGAAGAACAGCAAAGCGCCATGCTGGCAGCCATCGCCCGTTACTTCCCGACCCAGACACGGGTCAGCCAGCCGGCCGGCGGGTATTTCCTGTGGCTGGAACTGCCGGAACAGACCGACTCGCTGAAATTGTTCCAGATGGCCTTGGCCCAAGGCATCAGCATTGCCCCGGGGCCGATTTTCTCGGCGACCCGACGGTTCAGCAATTGCATTCGCTTGAACTATGGCAGCCCGTGGACCGAGGCGTCGGAAAAGGCCATGGAAACGCTGGGGCGGATTGTGCGGTCGTTTTAACGATGGGATACACAGCCTTAGGAACCCTGCGCCCCAAGGAGACACTCAGGTGTGTGTATCTTCACTTCGAGACCGCCATGCGCATCAACATGCTTCCCGCATCGACCGCCTACCAGCTTGGCGAAGGGCGCCCGGAAAACAACTGGCTTGCGGTGCCTGCAGCGCCCGAAGAACCGCCTTTCGCGGATCGTCGCTCCGCCAGGCAAATCATCAACGCCAATCCAGGGTTGAAACACCTGCTCAGGCGCAGGGACAGCTATCCGGTGACCGACTTGCTCAAGCGACAACTGGGCGACTGGACATCCGCCAACCCTGATGCCAAAGCCAGGGCGCACGCGGCCTATAACCTGGCGCGAGTGATCAATGTCCTCGACAACGTAAATGATCGTCGCGTCGGTAACAGTGAACGGCATGACGGCAAGATCAACGGCTTTTACAACGCGGGCTATTCCACCCGTAAAAATTCCGAGGCGCGCCTACTCGTAGCATTCGCGCAAGACGGCTATGACGTACTGCAAAGCCTGGGGCGCTAGCCAGGAGATTTAACGTCCTCCACCCAGATCCAGGAAGGTTCCGGTGGCGTATGAAGCCTTGTCCGACAGCAGCCAGATAATCGCCTCCGCCACCTCATCCGGGCGCCCACCACGAGCCATGGGAATGCCGGACTCCAGCTTGCTGACCCGGTCCGGGTCACCGCTGAGGGCGTGAAAATCGGTAAAGATGTAGCCGGGGCGTACTGCGTTGACACGAATGCCTTCACCCGCGACCTCTTTCGACAGGCCAATCGTGAAGGTGTCCAGGGCCCCCTTGGACGCAGCATAGTCGACATACTCACCCGGCGATCCCAGGCGCGCCGCCACCGACGATACGTTGACAATGCTGCCACCCTGCCCGCCATGCCGGGGCGACATGCGCAGCACTGCGTGCTTTGCGCACAGGATCGGGCCCAGCACATTGGTCTTCATGATTTTCAGGAGGCGAAATTCGGACATTTCATCGACCCGCGACTTCTGCCCGACGGTGCCAGCGTTATTGACCAGCGCCGTGACACGGCCCAGTTCGGCATCCACGCGATTGAACAACGCGATCACCTCATCTTCGCTGCTGACATCGGCGCGCACCGCAATGGCCTGGGCGCCCAAACCGCGCACCTGTTCAAGCATGCCCTGGGCGGCCTTCTCGTCAGACTGGTAATTAATGCAGATGCGATACCCCTCGCGAGCGGCCAGCAACGCCGTCTCGGCGCCAATTCCACGGCTACCTCCGGTGATGATGACGACTTTATCCATGGCTGCGGTCTCCAGATTCAACCTGATGTTTAGGGTTGGATCCAAGAATACCCGTCACTCATAGCTTTTGTCAGGCGCTACCGTTTGTTCGGCGCTGCGGATATCTGCCATGAAGCTATCGGCTGGCAATGGGTGCCCCAACAAGTAGCCTTGCAACGAATCACATCCCAGGCGAGTGAGAAAATCCTGCTGCACATCGGTTTCCACGCCTTCGGCCACAATCCGCAAGCCCAGGGCCTGGCCGAGCGCCACGATGGCCGAAACGATCGCCGCGTCGTCGCTGTCATGTTCCAGGTCACGCACGAAGCCGCGATCAATCTTCAACTCGTTGGCCGGCAGGCGCTTGAGGTACATCAGGCTGGAGTAGCCGGTGCCAAAGTCATCGATGGACAGGTCGACGCCCATGTCCGAGAGCTGCTGCAACACCGTCATGCTCGCGTCGGCATCGCTCATGGCGGTGGTCTCGGTAATTTCCAGGGTCAGGCTGTTGGCGGGCAATTGGTGACGCTCCAGGGCGGCCGCTACGCTGTTGACCAACCCGGCGTGACAGAACTGCAACGCCGAGAGGTTCACGGCAATGCGCCAGCTCTCATAACCCTGGGCGTACCACAAGCTCATCTGGCGGCAGGCTTCGTTGAGCACCCACTCGCCAATGGGGATGATCAACCCGGTTTTTTCCGCCAGTGCGATAAAAGTGGCCGGCAGCAACAGGCCCTGCTGCGGGTGCTCCCAACGCAGCAACGCCTCGGCGCCCACCGCAATACCGCTCACTGCGTCGAACTTTGGCTGGTAATACAAGCGAAACTGCCCCTGTTCGAGGGCATTGCGCAGATCCTGCAACAGCTGCAATTGCTTGCGCGCATTGGTATTCATCGATACATCGAAGAAGCTGTAGCCGTTCTTGCCCATGCCCTTGGCGTGGTACATCGCCGCATCGGCGTTCATCAACAATTCCTGAGGGCTGCTGCCGTTGCCCGGGAACAGGGCGATGCCGATGCTGGCAGAGATGTTCAACTCATGCTCGGCGACCTTGAAGGTGCGGTTGATCAGGCCAACCTGTCGTTCGGCCAAGCCCATGGCATCGTCCGGCTGGGTCAATTGCACCAGCAACACAAATTCGTCGCCACCGATACGGGCGAGGGTGTCCTGGCTGCGCAAGTCCTCGCGCAAGCGCAGGCCGACCTCGCGCAGCAACTGATCGCCCATGTGATGACCAAATGCATCATTGACCGGCTTGAAGCCATCCAGGTCGATAAACATTAAGGCAAAGCAGCCGCCCCGCTCATTCACCGCCTGGATACCTTGCTGGATGCGATCCGCCAGCAGCGTGCGATTGGGCAGGCCGGTGAGCATGTCATGCAGCGCCAGATGGGTCAGCTCCCGGTTGGCCAGGGTCAGGGAATCGGCGAGCACGGCAGTGCGCGCTTCCAGGCGTGCGTCGAGCAGCGAGGTCAATAGCGCAATGACCAGCACCGCCAAAGAGGTCACCAAAACCAGGTTATCCAGGCCCCTGCCGCTCAGGCCCGTCAGTGCGGCACCGCAAAAGCTGTCGTCGGCAAAACGCGCCGCGGCAATCCCGGTGTAGTGCATGCCGACGATAGCCACGCCCATCACCACCGCCGCCCCACCCCGTGCCAGGCGCACATAAGGCGTGTTGCGCCGCAGGTTGAAGGCGATCCACAGTGCCGCACCGGAAGCCACCACTGCAATCAATAATGAGGCGCCAAACAAAGTGGGATCGTAGTCGATACCCGGCGTCATGCGCATCGCAGCCATGCCGGTGTAATGCATGCTGGCGATACCGGCGCCCATGATCAACGCACCGAATGCCAACTGCCAGGCCGGCAGGCGTGGCTGACTGACCAGCCACAAGGCGAAGCCACTGGATAACACCGCGATCAACAGCGACAGCGCAGTGATGCCCAGGTCAAACCCGAGGGCAAACGGCAGGCGCAGGGCCAACATGCCGATAAAGTGCATGGACCAGACACCGACGCCCATCGCCAATGCACCGCCGCTGATCCATAGATAAACGGCGCGCCCCTTGGCGGTAGCGATACGCCCGGCCAGGTCCAACGCGGTATAGGACGCCAGTACAGCGACGCACAGGGAAATCACGACAAGGGAGGTTGAGTAGCTACCGATCAGCATAGGACTTCTCGCGGGCTACCGGGGTGTAAAAGCCCGTGCCGGGTGGCAAAGCGGGCGATTGTAGCGAGAATGAATCTGGGGCAGGTGATTAATTATCAGAAGGCCATTAGTGATTTTTTTGCGTCAATCGGATGGCCTCATGAGGCATTTTCTGGTCACCACGGAGATCAAAATGTGGGAGAGGCGGTGCTACGATTCGACTCGCCCCCCGAGGGCCATGGGTAGCTACACAGCTGTGTAGCAGCCGACGGTAACCACGATGCGAAGCGAGCCGCTCTTGATCTTGCTTTTGATCTTAGGCGCCCCGTTAAACCACGCTGGCCGGAATTCGACAGGGATTTGGGGGGTAAACCGGCAGGGATGCCGGTTTAGCCGCCCCGCGCCATGGATGGCGCGTGGCGGCGGCCCCCCAAATCCATGGCGGATTACGGGCACACCGAGCCTGGGCGAGGTGCCGAGTGGTGGGGCAAGAGCCTTTTGGTTACTTTTGGGCTCTTTTCAAAAGTGACCCGCTGTAAAAGCGGAACCAATAGTGGCCGTTACCGCAGGAATGGATATGTACAGGGTCTGATCCAACATCCTGGTCGGCTGTCAGGCCGCCATCGGGAGCAAGCCCCCTCCCACATTTGGACCGAGACCATCAGTCAAATACTGGTCGGCTGTCAGGCCGCCATCGGGGGCAGGCCCCCTCCCACATTTGGGCCGGGTCACTCCTTTTCGGCCAGGGAGGTCTGGCCGTCCCAGCCGCCCCCGAGTGCGGCAATCAGCTGCACACTTGCCACCAAGCGCGACTGCAGCAAGTTCAACACCGTACGCTCGTTACTCAGGGCCGTCGCTTGCACGGTGACCACGTCCAGGTAGGCAATCAGCCCCGCCTTGTACTGGTTCTCGGTCAGGCGCAACGACTCACGCGCTGACTCCAGCGCTTCATTGCTGACCACCGCCTCGTCCGCCAGCACCTTGAGTTGCACCATGTAGTTTTCCACCTCACGGAAACCATCCAGCACCGTCTGGCGGTACTTGGCCACGGTCTCGTCATAGCTGGCCACGGTGCGGTCGACTTCCGCCGAGCGCTGGCCGCCATCAAAGAGGGTCATCGCCAGTTTGGGCCCCACCGACCAGAAGCGGTTCGGCAGGCTGATCCAATCCTCATAGGTGCTGCTGGAATAGCCGCCCTGCAGGCTCAGGCTGAGGTCCGGGTAGTACGCCGCCTTGGCAACGCCGATATTGGCGTTGGCGGCGATCACCGAGCGCTCCGCCGAAGCAATGTCGGGGCGGCGTTCGAGTAACTGGGATGGCAGGCTCACCGGTATCTGTGGCAGTGCCGGGATTTCCTTGCTCACGGCCAGGTTGAAGTTGGCCGGGGCTTCCCCGATCAATACGGCGATGGCGTTTTCCAGTTGGGCGCGCTGCCAGATCAGGTCGATCAGACTGGCCTGGGTAGTCTTGAGCTGGGTTTGCGCCTGGGCAATGGCGTCCTTGCCGGCTACACCGGCGCGGTATTGGTTTTCGGTCATCTTCAATGAGCGTTGGTAGGTGTCCAGCGTGGCTTGCAGCAGGCGTGTCTGTTCGTCCATGACCCGCAGTTGCAGGTAGCTTTGCACCAGTTCCGATTGTTGGCTCAGGCGCATCGCGGCCAGATCGGCTGAGCTGGCCTCGGCGCTGGCTTCATTGGCCTCCAGACCACGGCGCAACTTGCCCCAGATATCGGCCTCCCAACTCACGCCCAACTGCGCATTGAGGGTGTCGCGAATACCGCTGCTGGAGCTGCTGAGGCTCGCGCTGCTGCTGCCGGTGCCCTGGCTGGCGCGGGTTTTACCGACGCTCAGGTCGACGCTGGGGTAGAACGCCCCGCGTGAACTGCGCACCAGTGCCTGGGCCTGGCGAAAACGTGCTTCGGCCTGGGCGACGGTCTGGTTGGACGTGTTGAGGCGCACCACCAGGTCATTCAGTTGGCGGTCGCCGTACAGCTCCCACCAGGCTCCGCGGGCCAGGGAGTCACTCGGATTAGCCTGACGCCAGCCCTGGGCTTCCTTGAATTGCGCCGGTTCGATGACCTCCGGACGCTGGTAGTCAGGCCCGATGGCACAGGCGCCGAGCATGACTGCACACACCATTACGGCCAATGACTTCATGCCATTGCCGAAGATTTTATTTGGGGTTGAATCGGTCATAGCGCAGTGTCCAGGGCAGCATCGGTACGCACGCCGCGCCACGCGTTGAAACGATGGCGTGCGCGGTCGAGATAGAGGTAGACCACCGGAGTGGTGTAGAGGGTCAGGATCTGGCTGAAAACCAGGCCGCCAATAATGGTCAGGCCCAGGGGGCGACGCATTTCCGCACCATCGCCGGTGCCGAGCAACAACGGCAAGGCGCCGAGGATCGCGGCGAGCGTTGTCATCAGGATCGGTCGCAGACGCAGCAGGCAGGCGCTGCGGATTGATTCCAGCGGGCCCATACCGTCGTTGCGTTCCAGTTGCAGCGCCAGGTCGATCATCAGGATCGCGTTCTTCTTCACCACTCCGATCAGCAGGAACAAGCCCAGCAATGAGATCAGGCTGAACTCGCCCCCCGTCAGGTAGATGGCCAGCATGGCGCCCACCCCGGCCGAAGGCAGCGTCGACAGGATCGTCAGCGGATGGATATAGCTTTCATACAAAATGCCCAGCACCAGGTACACCGCGACCAATGCGCCCAGGATCATGAACGGCTGACCCTTCTGCGTGGCCGCAAAGGCATCGGCGGTGCCGGCCATCTTGGCGATCACATCTTCGGGCAAGCCGACCTTGGCAATCGCCCGCTCGATAGCGGCCGTGCCCTGCTCTACCGTGACGCCGGGGGCCATGTCGAAGGCGATATTCTCCGAAGCGAATTGGCCTTCATGGCTGACGCGATCATCTGCGAGACTGTTTTCATAATGGGCGATGGTCGACAACGGCACCCGCGCACCATCGGCAGTGATCACCTGTACCTGATTGAGGGTG
This sequence comes from Pseudomonas sp. FBCC-B545, assembly GCF_059134095.1. Lineage (NCBI taxonomy): Bacteria > Pseudomonadati > Pseudomonadota > Gammaproteobacteria > Pseudomonadales > Pseudomonadaceae > Pseudomonas > Pseudomonas sp. FBCC-B545. The sequence goes on from NZ_CP101441.1 coordinate 3,410,198, forward strand.
ATCGGGTCCTGGGCATATTTGGGGTTGACCTCCATTACCACCTGATACTGGTTGAGGCTGTCGTAGATGGTGGAAATCTGCCGCTGGCTGTAGGCGTTGTTCAGCACGGCGGTGACCATGTTCATGTCGATACCCAAACGCTTGGCCTGGTCACGGTCGACAATCAGCGTGACCTGGGCCGCGCCCCGACCCTCGCGGGCGTCGATGGCGGTCAGCTCCGGCAGCTCGCGCATGGCCGCGACGACTTTCGGGTACCACAGGCGCAACGCGGCCAAATCACCACTTTGCAGGATGTAGGAGTACTGCGCGCTGGTCTGGTCGCGGCTGCCACCAAACTGCAGGTCCTGGTCGGCCATCAGGAACAGACGCCCGCCCGGCACCAGCGGCACGTCCTTGCGCAAGCGCTCGATTACCGCCTGGGCGGAGATCTTGCGCTCGCTGATCGGCTTGAGGCGCACCAGCATCACCGCATTGTTGGTGCCGTTGTTGCCGCCGATAAATCCGGCTACGCTGAGCACTGCCGGGTCCTTGAGCACCGCCTGGCGGAAGATCTCCATCTTCGGCTGCATCACGCTGAACGACAGGCCATCGTCGCCACGCACGAAACCGATCAGTTGGCCGGTGTCCTGCTGCGGCATAAAGGTCTTTGGCACCACCACGTACAACGCGACGTTCAAACCAATAGTCAGTAACAGGCTGAGCAGGGTCAGACGCCGATGGCGCAAGATCCAATCCAGGCTGATGGCGTAGCCGGCGACCATACGGTCGTTGATCTTCTGGCTCCAGCGCTGCAAACCGGTCTGCTGGTTTTTGTCGTGGGGCTTGAGCCAGCGGGCGCAGAGCATCGGCGTCAGGGTCAACGAGACGATCAGCGAGACAATGATCGCCGCCGACAAGGTGATGGAAAACTCGCGGAACAGGTTGGTGACAATTCCGCCCATGAACAGGATGGACAGGAACACCGCCACCAGCGACACGTTCATCGACAGCAAGGTAAAGCCGACTTCCTGGGCTCCCAGGTACGCGGCCTTCATCGGCGGCACACCTTCATCGATATGCCGGGAAATGTTCTCCAGCACCACAATGGCGTCGTCCACCACGAGCCCGGTGGCCAGGATCAGCGCCATCAGCGAAAAGTTGTTCAGCGAAAAACCGTACAGGTACATCACCGCAAAGGTGCCCACCAGCGACACCGGCACCGCCAGGGTCGGGATCAGCGAAGCGCGGAAGTTGCCCAGGAACAGGTACACCACCAGGATCACCAGACCCACGGCAATCAGCAAGGTCATCTCGGCTTCGTGCAGGGTGGCGGCGATCACCGGCGAACGGTCCATGGCCAGGCTGAGCTTGACGCTGGACGGCAGCACCGCCTGCAACGCTGGCAACTGGGCCTTGATCTGCCTGACCGTCTCGATGATGTTGGCGCCGGACTGGCGGTTGATCACCAGCAGCACCGCCGAGTCATTGTTGAAGAAACCGCTGTTGTAGCGGTCCTCCACGCCATCGGTGATCTTCGCTATGTCCCGCAGGCGCAGGGCCGCGCCATCCTGGTAGCGAATCAACAGCGGCTCGTAGTCCTTGGCCTTTTCCAGTTGGTCGTTGGCCTGGATCTGCCAGTTACGCTCACCGTCCTCCAGGGAACCCTTGGGTCGGCGCTGGTTGGCGTTGGCGATGGTGTTGCGCACATCGTCCAGGGCGACGCCGTACTGGTCGAGGGCCTTGGGCTCCAGCTCGATGCGCACCGCCGGCAGCGAACTGCCGCCGATCTGCACTTCGCCTACGCCGGGCACCTGGGACAGGCTCTGGGACAGGATGGTCGAGGCCAGGTCGTACAACTGGCCCTTCTGCAACACGTCAGAGGTCAGCGACAACACCATGATCGGTGCCTGGGACGGGTTGATCTTCTTGTAGGTCGGCATGCTGCGCATGCCGCTGGGCAGCAGGTTGCGCGAAGCGTTGATGGCCGCCTGCACTTCCCGCGCCGCGCCGTTGATATCACGGTCGGAATCGAACGCCAGGATCACTCGCGTGGAACCCTGGCTCGACGAACTGCTCATGGTGGTGATGCCGGCAATCGAACCGAATGAACGCTCCAGCGGCGTCGCTACGCTGGACGCCATCACCTCGGGGCTGGCGCCGGGCAAGCTGGCCGACACCACGATCACCGGGAAGTCGATCTGCGGCAGCGGCGACACCGGCAACAGGTTGAAGCTGACGCCACCGAGCAACATGATCGCCAGGCTCAGCAGCATGGTGGCTACCGGCCGGCGAATGAAAGGTCCGGACAGGTTCATGGTTCAACCGGCTCCAGGCGTTGCGGTTCTTTGCGCCAGCGCCGGCCAAGACGATCGAAGTACAGGTAGATCACCGGCGTGGTGAACAGCGTCAACACCTGGCTCACCAGCAAGCCCCCTACCATCACCAGGCCCAGCGGTTGGCGCAGCTCTGCACCGGAACCGCTGGCGAGCATCAGCGGCACTGCGCCGAACAACGCGGCCAGGGTGGTCATCAGGATCGGCCGGAAGCGCAGCAGTGCCGCCTGGTAGATCGCCGTCTGTGGATCAAGGCCCTGGTTGCGCTCGGCGTCGAGGGCAAAGTCGATCATCATGATCGCGTTCTTTTTCACGATACCGATCAGCAGGATGATGCCGATGATCGCGATCATGCCCAGGTCGTTGCCACTGAGCAGCAACGCGAGCAACGCCCCCACCGCTGCCGACGGCAAGGTCGAGAGGATGGTGATCGGGTGGATATAGCTCTCGTAGAGCACACCGAGCACGATATACATGGTGACCACCGCGGCCAGGATCAGCAGCAAGGTGCTCGACAGCGACGCCTCGAACGCCTGGGCCGCACCCTGGAACTGGGTCTGCACGCCCACCGGCATGCCGATGTCCTTCTGGGTCTGGTTGATCAGCTCCACGCCTTTGCCCAGGGCGACGCCGGGGGCCAGGTTGAACGACATCATCACCGCCGGGAACTGGCCGATATGGGCAATCGCCAGCTGCGCCTGGCGCTGCTCCACATGGGCCAGGCTCGACAGCCGCACCTGGCCGCCATCGGTAGTCTTCACATGGATCTGGTTGAGGGCAGCCGGGCCGAGGGTCTCGCCGGACTGGGCCTGCAACACCACGCGGTATTGGCTGGCCTGGGTGTAGATAGTGGAAATCTGCCGCTGGCCGAAGGCGTCATACAGCGCGTCAGTGATGGTCGCGACGTTGACGCCCAGGCGTGAGGCCGCATCGCGATCGATCACCAGGTACACCTGCAAGCCCTTGTCCTGCAAGTCGCTGGCGACGTCGGTGAGTTCCGGCAACTGGCTGAGGGCATGCACCAGCTTGCCACTCCACAGCGCCAGCAACTCGGCGTCCGGGGACGACATGCTGAACTGGTACTGGGTGCGGCTGACACGGTCTTCGATGGTCAGGTCCTGCACCGGCTGCATGAACAGGCGGATGCCCACCAGCTTGTCGATTTCAGGTTGCAGTCGTGTAATCACCTGCGCTGCGCTCAAATCGCGCTGGCCGTGGGCCTTGAGGTTGATCAACAGGCGGCCGCTGTTGAGGGTGGCGTTATCGCCATCCACGCCAATGTAGGACGACAGGCTTTCCACCGCCGGATCGGCGAGGATGATCTTCGCCAGCTCCTGCTGGCGCTGGCTCATCGCCGCAAACGAAATCGACTGCGGCGCCTCGGAAATCCCCTGGATCACCCCGGTGTCCTGCACCGGGAAAAAGCCCTTGGGCACCACCAGGTACAGCACCACCGTGAGGCCCAGGGTAGCGATGGCCACCAGCAGGGTCAGCGGTTGGTGCTTGAGCACCCATTGCAATTTGCGGCCATAGGCTTCGATCAGCCAATCGATCCAGGCGCCGCTGGCCTTGTAGAAGCGCCCCTGCTCTTCTTCCTTGGGTTCACGTTTGAGCAGGCGTGCACACATCATTGGCGTCAGGGTCAGGGACACCACCAGGGAAATCAGGATCGCCACCGCCAGGGTGATGGCAAATTCACGGAACAGCCGCCCGACCACGTCGGCCATGAACAGCAGCGGAATCAACACCGCGATCAACGACAGGGTCAGGGACACCAGGGTAAAGCCAATCTGCTTGGCGCCCTTGAGCGCGGCCGCCATCGGCGTCTCACCCTCCTCGATATAGCGGGAGATGTTTTCCAGCATGACGATGGCGTCATCCACCACAAAGCCGGTGGCAATGGTCAGGGCCATCAGCGTCAGGTTATTGATGGAGAACCCCGCCAGGTACATCACGCCAAAGGTGCCGACCAGGGACAGCGGCACGGCGATAGACGGAATGATGGTGGCGCTGACCCGACGCAGGAACAGGAAGGTCACCATCACCACCAGGGCAATGGCGATCAGCAGTTCATGCTGCACATCCTTGACCGAGGCGCGAATGGTCTGGGTACGGTCGGTGAGCACGGTCACATCGAGCCCGGCCGGCAGGTTGTCGGTGATGCTCGGCAGCAGCGCCTTGATGCGATCGACCACCTCGATCACGTTGGCGCCGGGTTGGCGCTGGATATTCAACAGCACCGCCTGGTTCTCATTGGCCCAGGCCGCGAGGCGTTCGTTTTCGGCGCCGTCGACGATCTGCGCCACATCCTTGAGGCGCAGCGGTGCGCCATTGTTGTAGGCCAGGATCAGTTCGGCATATTGCTCGGGCGAGACCAACTGGTCGTTGGCATCGAGCATCGACACGCGAGTGGGACCGTCAAAGTTGCCCTTGGGCTGGTTGACGTTGGAAGCGGCGATCAGGCTGCGCACATCCGACAGGTTCAAACCATTGGCCGCCAGGGCCTCGGGGTTGACCTTGATGCGCACAGCCTGGCGCTGGCCACCGGCGATGCTGACCATGCCGACGCCGCTGATCTGCGCGATTTTCTGCGCCATACGCGTGTCGACCAGGTCATTGAGCTTGGGCAACAGCATGGTCTTGGAAGTGATTGCCAGGGTCAGCACCGGGGTATCAGCCGGGTTGACCTTGTTGTACACCGGCGGTGCCGGCAAATCCTTGGGCAGCAGGTTGGTGGCCGCGTTGATCGCGGCTTGCACCTGTTGCTCGGCGACATCCATATTGATGTCGAGATTGAAACGCAGGGTCAGCACCGAGGCGCCGCCGGAGCTGGTGGACGCCATCTGGGTCAGCCCGGGCATCTGCCCGAACTGGCGCTCAAGGGGTGCGGTGACCGCGCTGGTCATCACATCAGGGCTGGCGCCGGGGTACAGGGTCATCACCCGGATCGTCGGGTAGTCCACCTGAGGCAAGGCCGACACCGGCAGCAAGCGGTACGAAATGATACCGGCCAGCACAATGGCCAGCATGCTCAGCGTGGTGGCGACCGGGCGAAGGATGAACAGGCGTGACAGGTTCATGAACCGACCTTTTGCGCCTTGCCGGCGTCAGCGCCGGTCTCCCCTTTTGCCGCAGGTTTGCCTTGTAGGTGTTCGGTCGGCGTGGTCGGCACTTCGCTGCTGTCATTGACCACTTCGATTTCGCTGCCGTCCTTGAGGCGGTCGGTGCCTTCCAGTACCACGCGGTCGCCGGCGACCAGGCCCTCCTTGATCACGGTGTTGTCGCCGTCGGTGTCACCGAGCACCAAAGGCTGGACCTTGACCTTATTGTCGCCGTCGAGCTTGTAGACAAAGGTGCCGGTATTGCCGAACTGGATCGCCGCAGACGGTGCCAGCACCACGTTATGCAGGGTGTCGGCGAGCAAGTGCACATTGACGAACTGGTTGGGGAACAGCGCCTGGTCCTTGTTATCGAAGCGCGCCTTGAATTTCAGGGTGCCGGTGGTGACATCGATCTGGTTGTCCAGGCTCTGCAGCACGCCGACGGCCTGCTTTTTCGTGTCGCCACGGTCCCAGGCTTCCACCGGCAGCTTGTTGCCGGCGTGGTAACGAGCGAGCACGGTTTCCAGGGTATTTTCCGGCAGGGTGAAGGCCACGCTGATCGGCTGGGTCTGGGTGATCACCGCCAGGGCCGTGGTGTCGTTGGCGGCGACCAGGTTGCCGACGTCAAGCTGGCGCAAGCCGACGCGGCCGCTGATCGGAGCGCGGATCTTGGTGAATTCAAGGTTGAGCTTGGCGTCGTCTACCGCGCCCTGGTTGGTCTTGACCGTGCCCTGGTATTGCAGGACCAGCGCTTCGGCGGTGTCCAGCGTCTGCTTGGCGATACTGTCCTGGGCATACAGGCCGCGATAACGCTCGACGTCGACCTGGGCGTTTTTCAGCTGGGCCTGGTTCTGCAGCAGCGTGCCCTGGGCCTGGAGCAAGGCGTTCTGGTAGCTGCGCGGGTCGATTTCTGCCAGCAGGTCGCCGGCCTTGACCATCTGCCCTTCTTCAAAGGCGATCTTCATCAGCTCACCGCCCACCCGGCTGCGCACATTAACGGTGTTGAGCGCAGTGACCGTACCCAGGGCCTTGTAGTACACCGGGAACTCCCCCAGCACCGCCGGTGCCACACGCACCGGCACCGGGCCGGTGGAACCGCCGAAGCCCGGGCGCGCCATACCGGTTTTACCGGTGTGCCCGGCCGGCGCGTCTTTATGGGCCGCGCCGCTGGGCCAGAATTTCCAGCACAGGCCGGCGATAACCAGCAGCACGAGCAGGCCAAACAGCCAGCGACGGGATTTGCGGGGGGAGGATTGCATGGAGTGATCAACCATTGGGCGCGAGAGCTTCTACTTGGGGAGGCTGAAAGATAAGCACTGGGATGCGTTAAGAAAAGCACCTTTACCGGCTATTTACCTTGGGCTTACAACTTTTAACTTCTATGGCTTAGTCCGACGGCTGTTTCGCTAAGCATTTGAGCTGCAAATAAAAACGGCCTGGACTAGGCCAGGCCGCAATCATGCATCATACGTGTTACTGCCAAACGACAGTTACGCGCAGAAACAGTTACTTCAACACAGCCAGGGCTGCATCGTAGTTCGGTTCTTCAGCGATTTCCTTGACCAACTCGCTGTGCAGCACGTTGTCGTTTTCGTCCAGCACCACGACAGCACGAGCGGTCAGGCCCTGCAGTGGGCCGTCGGCGATGGAAACACCATAGTCAACGGCGAAGTCGGCGTTGCGGAAGTCCGACAGGTTCTTCACGTTTTCCAGGCCTTCGGAACCACAGAAGCGTGCCTGGGCGAATGGCAGGTCGGAGGAGATGCACAGCACCACGGTGTTGGCCACATCGTTGGCCTGGGCGTTGAACTTGCGCACGGAAGTGGCGCAGGTTGGGGTGTCAACGCTTGGGAAGATGTTCAGCACTTTGCGCTTGCCGGCAAAGGTAGCCAGGGTGGCGTTGGACAGGTCGCCGGCGGTCAGGGTGAAGTCTGCGGCTTTGGCGCCGACTTTCGGCAGTTCGCCTTCAACCTGGACCGGGTTGCCTTTAAGGGTGACTTGAGCCATGAACGGAATCCTTATGCTGGGTTTTGGTTAAACGAATTCGAGAGGCCGAAGTTAACCACAAACTACGATGGCGACCTACCGCCAGACACAAATTGTCATGCCACCGGTTGTGGTTTAATTGCGCGCTTTTCACCTGCCCCTTCAAGGAAACCGTTGTCGATGAATCAGCCCGCCACCAAAGTCCTGGTCATTGGTTATGTCTGGCCAGAGCCGCGCTCCTCGGCTGCGGGCGGGCATATGATGCAGATCCTTGAGAGTTTTCTTACGCAAGGTTGGGACATTACCTTCAGCAGCCCAGCGACCATCGGCGAACACAAGGCCGACTTGCCGGCACTTGGCATCGCCGAATGCGCCATCGAACTGAATAACAGCAGTTTCGATGACTTTATCCGCGAACTGGCCCCGGATATCGTACTGTTCGACCGTTTCATGATGGAGGAGCAATTCGGCTGGCGCGTGGAGCAATGCTGCCCCAACGTCCTGCGCGTGCTGGAAACCTCCGACCTGCAAAGCCTGCGCGACGCCCGCCACCAGCGTTTCAAGGAGCAGGTGAAAGCCAACCCCGACAGCGACGACTTCAGCGCCCTGTTCGCGCCGGCGCTGGAGGACGAGTTCCAGCGCATGGCCGATACCGACCTGGCCAAACGCGAACTCGCCGCGATTTACCGCTGTGACATCAGCTTGATGATCTCCGACGTGGAAATTCGCCTGCTCACCGAGCAGTTCAAGGTGCCCGCCGCCCTGCTCCACTGGTGCCCGCTGATGTTGCAACCGCCCACCGCCGCGTTTGCGCCGTTTGAAGACCGGGCGCACTTTCTCAGCATCGGCAACTTCCGCCACGCGCCCAACTGGGATGCGGTGCTGTGGATGAAGCAAAGCCTGTGGCCGCTGATTCGCCAACAGTTGCCGGGCGCGCAGCTGCATATCTATGGCGCCTACACCCCACCCAAGGCCACCGCCCTGCACAACCCGGCACAGGGTTTTCATGTGATGAACTGGGCCGAAGACGCGCTGCAAGTCATGACCGCCGCACGCATCTGCCTGGCACCGTTGCGCTTTGGTGCGGGCATCAAGGGCAAGTTGATCGACGCCATGCTCTGCGGCACCCCCAATGTCACCACCCCGATCGGCGCCGAGGCCATGGGCGATGATCAACCCTGGCCCGGCGTGATCGAACACGACGCCCCGGCCCTGGCCGCCGCTGCCGTGGCCCTCTACCAGGACCACGAGCGCTGGACCCAGGCCCAGGAACACGGGCGCCAACTGCTGGCCCGGCGCTATGACCAGGCTCTGCATGGGCCGGCCCTGGTGGCGTGCCTGGAGCAATGCCGCCGCAACCTTGCCGCCCATCGCCGGGACAACTTCACCGGCAGCATGCTGCGCCATCACGCGCACAAGAGTACCCAGTACATGTCCCAGTGGATCGAGGCGAAAAACCGCAACCTGTAAACACTGCTGCTGGCGAGGTCGTGCGCGACGGGGCATTATCCTACGCAGCGACCACAATAAAGCGACGGCAGCATGACCCGAGCAACGCGCATCACCGACCCTTCCTACGAGTTGATGGACGATCACAATGGTCTGTCCATCATCTATCGCCAACACGGCTTCCCCTGCCCGCTGGTGCGCTGGCACTTTCACAAGGAATACGAGCTGCACCTGATCGTCGCCAGCTCCGGCAAGGTGTTTATCGGTGACTACATCGGCAACTTCTACCCGCAAAGCCTGTTCCTCACCGGCCCCAACCTGCCCCACAACTGGATCAGCCAGGTGGAAGACGGCGAAGTGGTCCCCAAGCGCGACATGCTGGTGAACTTCACTGACGAGTTGTTCGAACACGGCAGCCATATCTTCACCGAACTCAAACGCCTGGCGCCGCTGCTCGAACGCGCCCAGTACGGCATCGAATTCCGCTGCAAAAAGACCATCGCCCACGCCATGACCCTCATGCAGCACATCGAAGACGCCCACGGCATGGCGCGACTGGGGCACTTCTTTATCCTGCTGGAGGTGTTGAGCGCCTGTGAGGACTACCAGCTGCTGTCCGGCGTGACCACCCCGCAGCAAGCCGATGAACACAGCATCGACCGCACCAACCGCGCGGTGGACTACATCTTTGCCCACTACGCCCGCGAGTTGCCGCTGGAAGAAGTCGCGGAGTACCTGGGGATGAAACCGACGTATTTTTCCCGTGTATTCAAGCAGGCCACCGGGCGGACTTTTATTGAATTCGTCAATCGGCTGCGCATCAGCAAATCCTGCGAGTTGCTGGCCGATGGCGACAAGGCCGTGACGGATGTGTGCTTTGAGTCGGGGTTCAACAATATTTCCAACTTCAATCGGCGCTTTCAGCAGCTTAAGGGGATGACGCCGTCTCACTATCGACGGTTGGCGGTGCAGCGGTTGACTGAGCAAAACCTGGCTTAAGCACGACTTTCCGTTGATCAGGACTGTCAAGTCTGACAGTGTCACGCAGCCTCGAGGTTAATCATGATGGGGCTCAGGCACCTAAGCGGATTTCACCTCCCATGAAAAAGTCGACGGCTCCTTTTGCTATCAACGAATCCGTGCGTTTCGATAAACCCGGCGACACGTGGAACTGGACCGGTGAAGGCGAGATATACGCGGACGAATACGATGGTCAACATCGCTGGTTTTCCAGAGGCGTAGCCAGAGACTGGGGCAGGCCATTGACCGGGCTTGAAGATGTTGAACTGACCATTCGGCTACGGGGCGACCGAACCGGCGAAACACTCGTTGCCACCCATCCGGGAGGCTCGGACGAACTGCATAACATCGCACCTTGGAAGCCCAGCCTGTACAGGTTCTACCTCAGGTCCACAGTCACCGGCGAGGTTTCAGTGCGGCTTAATTTCAAATCCAACCAGATCATGGTGATCGATACGATCACTGTGATAGGACCGGTCAGACCGTGGCGCCGTAGGCTTAGGCGTGTTTTTCGCCTGATTGACTGGTTGAAAGAAAAAGTCGGGTAAAAAAAGGATGAGTATACTTAGAGGCATGACGCACTCGCATTATCGACGACTGGCGGCGCAGCGGCTGACCTGGCGGAATTCGGCTTGAACTTATTGCTCCCATCCTCCGCGCTTATAGTCATCCAATCGTCAGATTGGTTGAGTGTAAAAATTAACGTTTTCCAATAAGCCCGCTGAACATTTTTCATCATCCGGTTTAGATCTCGAAATCGAGCAAACTTAGAATATTGTTTAAACCGTCATACAAATCACCCTTGACAGGCACGCATATTATTACATAACGTCACGCCACATCATTTTTCGGTAGATGCATCGCTAACGCGCCCCTATTAACCCAGAAAAAATTTCCGTCGCCGGGCTTTCATTTCACTATCGAGCAGCTCCATTACGCTAGTTAGAAACGTGTATAGATCCCCTTCAAAATAATCTTCAGCGAAAGATGTTTCTTGATCAAATGGGGGATCTACATACTCCAAACCTTCAGCCCCCATGTGATTTTTTATGTAATGTGCTATTTGTTTTTTAAGAATAATTGCATGCACTAAACTGAGCACGCCCCCCTCACCGAAAGAATCCTTGACTATTTCAGGCAAGGTCAAAGGTTGAAAATGCTTTTTTTCATCATCTGATAAAAACTCGCCAACCCCTTCACCAACCTCATACATAAAACTGTGCAAATGCATATACTTGCTCATAACCTTACCTTACAAAGCTGGAAATGCAGTAATTATATAATATGGCATACGATTGTATTCAGCATATTTAATTGTCACCTTGAGCTTTGACATCGCGACAATCTTGGATTGATCTTGCCTAGTGACACCCCAACCAACGGCACTTTCTAACTGCGTGACGAAACTGTATTGTCCGTGCTTCAATACGAATCTCGCTTTCGAATACATGAGTATTTTAAGTTTATTCCTTTGGAGCGCTTGACTCACAGCCCATTCCGCCACATCAAGATTATAAAAAGTCGACGAGACGTGGACTTTTCTTGAAGCAAATCGTGATTTCAGATACTCCATATCTTTATCAACATGCTTGGATATGGTATGCCCACCACCAAATTTTTTAGGAGCTTGCAGCGGTTTTTCGCTGGTAATAACGGTTATCCGACCTGCCCGCACAGACGAAACTCTGAAGGCGTTGTATAAAGAGGCAGTCGACAGGGGAACTGCAAATTCCGTCGCCAAACCAATAACCTGGCCTGTGGCCCTCGATGCACCAAGCGCTTGAGTTGCAGATGAACCTGCCTTAAAGGCAAACGAATCCGTTTCTTTACCTGTCAGAAGCTGTGTCGCGCCGGCTGAAAGCTGATCGGAGGCATGTATGCCCATTGCGATACATCCCGCCTTGCTAAGCAGCGTCGGTTCAGGCACTGCGCACAGTACGCCAGCCCCGGCAAGCTCCACAACACCGCCGACAAGACGCAAGCTACCCACTATACGATTCGACATTATCTCCGCAGGCGAAAGCGACTCTTGAGTCAATATTGCGGCCATCTGCGCGAAGCTTAGTGCTATACGAAACTCTCCATCGTCAGCCATGTGGCGCGGCCTTATGCGAATGGCTTATCGGTGGCCCTGTCCCAACCGCCGGAGACTTTTCCCGCACTGGCGCCGTCAGATCGGCGTTGCTGGGTGTACTCGAATTTGATACGACGATAATTCAGATTGATGACCTCCATAGGAAGGCCGCCTTGATCAGCACCTTGCCCACTTACAGTGGACACCAAAACATCCTCAAGAACGATATCCATATATTTAAACTTTTCACCTCCAGCGCGATGTATGCGAATGGTCACTGTCTTGATTTGTGAGCCTCGGCAACACAACTCGAATAGCTTTGGCGTAGCTCTATCCACGTACTTGCTTATTTGAAAATCACCCAACATCACCCGTCCAGCAGATGCACCACCACTGGAGTGAGTCGATTGGCTGATCGACTGAATTGCGTCGTAATGGTAAGACAGTAATTCGACCCAGCCTTTATGCTCAGCGTCCAATGACTCACCTTCTACACCGTCTAAATGCATGAATGCGTCAAAAACCATTATCAGCTGCCTGGTCGGAATTGAATGAGAGGTCGGTTACCTGACGTATTGCAGCTGATTGCTCGCTTTGACTATTAGTGTCTTTCATGCTTGCTCCTTTTTAAGTGCAACGGGCACGCGATGTCGCGCCGCAATGACGCCCAAAAGATATTGCTGACGAATACACAACCAAACAACTGTCCGTTCGGCTAGGTATTGGGAAAAACAGAAACGTCTTACAAGGCTTTGAGGTTGCCCCTAGGACACTCGATCTCTAGTCTCCGTACACCGCTGCACAATCAGCGGTCGGGCGTCGCGGCCCGTATTTCTCCGGCTCCTTTAATACATCTGCGGAGCTTGACCATGATCAAACCCACCTCAAATCCCCCAATCGATCCAGCACCCAGTGTGCTGTTCACCGTAAAAGACGGCATCTCCATGCATGACCTACTGGTCAACCTGAGCGAATCCCTCGCCTCTGCCCACGCCCTCACCTGCGATTTCGCCTTTGATCTCGACGGCTCGCGGCGCGAAGGCGCGCTGGGTATTGCCCAGTTGATCGAGGTGTCTCGGTTGTTGGCTGAGCGGGTACTGGCTGATATCGAGCGTTAAATACGGCATTGATCGTCCCCACGCGTCACGGGGACGATCATCGAGTGCAAAAAAGTATCAGTGAGCGTGCGCCCAAGGATTTGTCACAACCCCCGATTCAAGGCTGTAATCAATGCACACTCTTCCTGACTCGTTGCAGGAAGACACAACAACAATAACCGTCCTTCTGTAGCCCCCTGGGCGCGGAAATGGAGTGCGCGATGAAGTTCACAGCAAAAGCTCTGCTTGCCTGTTCCTGCATGACTGCATGCATGACCCTCAGCGCCGTCAGCCTTGGCGCGCAAACCCTGACCATTGCCACCGTCAACAACAGCGACATGATCCGTATGCAAAAGCTCTCGAAAACCTTCGAGGCCGAGCACCCGGAGATCAAGTTGAACTGGGTGGTGCTTGAAGAAAACGTGCTGCGCCAACGCCTCACCACCGACATCGCCACCCAGGGCGGGCAGTTCGACGTGCTGACCATCGGCATGTACGAAGCCGCACTGTGGGGCGCCAAGGGTTGGCTGGAGCCGATGAAGGACCTGCCGGCCTCCTACGACCTCGACGATGTGTTCCCTTCGGTGCGTGACGGTTTGTCGGTCAAGGGCTCGCTATACGCCCTGCCGTTCTACGCTGAAAGCTCGATCACCTATTACCGCACCGACCTGTTCAAGGACGCCGGGCTGAGCATGCCTGAGCACCCGACCTGGACCCAGATCGGCGAATACGCGGCCAAACTCACCGACAAATCCAAAGAGCAATACGGCCTGTGCCTGCGCGGCAAAGCCGGTTGGGGTGAGAATATGGCGCTGATCACCACCCTGGCCAACGGCTACGGTGCGCGCTGGTTCGATGAGAAATGGCAGCCGCAATTCAACGGCCCGGAGTGGAAGGATGCGCTGAACTTCTACGTCGACAACATGAAGAAATCCGGCCCACCGGGTGCTTCCAGCAACGGCTTCAACGAGAACCTGGCGCTGTTCAACAGCGGCAAGTGTGCGATCTGGGTGGATGCCAGCGTGGCGGGCTCGTTTGTTACCGACAAGAGCCAGAGCAAGGTCTCTGAGCATGTCGGTTTCACCTTCGCGCCCCACGAGAAGACCGACAAGGGCACGTCGTGGCTGTACTCCTGGTCCCTGGCGATCCCGACCAGCTCCAAGGCCAAGGATGCCGCCAAGGTGTTCACCACCTGGGCCACGTCCAAGGAATACGGCCAGCTTGTGGCCAAGACCGACGGCATTGCCAATGTGCCGCCAGGTACGCGCAAATCCACCTACAGCGACGAGTACATGCAGGCCGCGCCGTTTGCCAAGGTGACCCTGGAATCGCTGAAAGTGGCCGACCCGACCAAGCCGACCGAGAAGCCCGTGCCGTACATCGGTATCCAACTGGTGACCATTCCGGAGTTCCAGGCGATTGGTACTCAGGTGGGCAAGTTCTTCTCGGGTGCGTTGACCGGTCAGCAAACGGTGGATGCTGCACTGACCGCTGCGCAGACCACCACCGAGCGTGAAATGAAGCGGGCTGGTTACCCCAAGTAATTCCGGCCTTCACCACAGTCAAATGTGGGAGGGGGCTTGCTCCCGATAGCAATCTACCAGTTGATGCATCTGTGACTGATACACCGCTATCGGGGGCAAGTCGAATCGTCGCACCGCCCCTCCCACATTGACCGCACTTCGAACCTTGCTCAGCACTGGCCTTGATTACCATGAATACACCCGCCAAAAACCGCCTGGCCAACCCCGGCTGGTTCCTTGTCAGCCCCTCGGTGGCCTTGTTGCTGCTGTGGATGATCGTGCCCCTGGGCATGACCCTGTACTTTTCGCTGATCCGCTACAACCTGCTCTACCCCGGTGAAAACCAATTCGTGGGGCTGGAGAACTTCACCTACTTCATCACCGATTCGGGCTTCCTGCCCGGCGCCACCAATACGCTGTTGCTGGTGGGCAGCGTATTGCTGATCAGCGTGGTCTTTGGTGTGCTGATCAGTGCCCTGCTGGAGGCCAGTGAATTCCTCGGGCGCGGCATAGTGCGGGTGCTGTTGATTTCGCCGTTCTTCATCATGCCCACCGTCGGGGCGCTGATCTGGAAGAACCTGATTTTCCACCCGGTGTCGGGGATTCTCGCCGCGGTGTGGAAGTTCTTCGGTGCCGAGCCGGTGGACTGGCTGGCGCATTACCCGCTGCTGTCGATCATCATCATTGTCTCGTGGCAATGGCTGCCCTTCGCGATCCTGCTGCTGATGACCGCCATGCAGTCCCTGGACCAGGAACAGAAGGAAGCCGCACGCCTGGACGGTGCCGGCGCCATCGCGATCTTCTGGCACCTGACCCTGCCCCACCTGGCCCGCCCGATTGCCGTGGTGGTGATGATCGAAACCATCTTCCTGCTCTCGGTGTTTGCCGAAATCTTCACCACCACCAACGGTGGCCCGGGCTACGCCTCGACCAACCTCGCCTACCTGATCTACAACCAGGCGCTGGTGCAGTTCGACGTGGGCATGGCCTCGGCCGGCGGCTTGATTGCCGTGGTCATCGCCAATATCGCGGCGATCATCCTGGTGCGGATGATCGGCAAAAACCTGACTGACAAGCCTTGAGGGCCGCGCCATGACACTTCAACAATCCCGCCGCCTGCAAAGCCTGCTGCTCGGTACGTTGGCCTGGGCCATCGCGATCCTGATTTTCTTCCCGATCTTCTGGATGGTGCTGACCAGCTTCAAGACTGAAATCGACGCGTTCGCCACCCCGCCGCAGTTCATCTTCACGCCGACGCTGGAGAACTACCTGCACATCAACGAACGCAGCAACTACTTCGCCTACGCCTGGAACTCGGTGGTGATTTCCTTCAGCGCCACTGCCCTGTGCCTGCTGATCTCGGTGCCGGCCGCCTACTCCATGGCGTTCTACGAAACCCAGCGCACCAAGGGCACGCTGTTGTGGATGCTGTCGACCAAGATGCTGCCACCGGTGGGCGTGCTGATGCCGATCTACCTGCTGGCCAAGAGCTTTGGCCTGCTGGATACGCGCATCGCGCTGATCATCATCTACACCCTGATCAACCTGCCGATTGTGGTGTGGATGGTGTACACCTACTTCAAGGACATCCCCAAGGACATCCTCGAAGCCGCACGCCTGGACGGCGCCACCCTGTGGCAGGAAATGGTCCGCGTGCTGCTGCCGATTGCCAAGGGTGGCCTGGCCTCCACGGTGTTGCTGTCGTTGATCCTGTGCTGGAACGAGGCGTTCTGGTCGCTGAACCTGACCTCGTCGAGCGCCGCGCCGCTGACCGCACTGATCGCCTCCTACTCAAGCCCCGAAGGTTTGTTCTGGGCCAAGTTGTCCGCCGTCTCGACCCTGGCCTGCGCGCCGATCCTGATCTTTGGCTGGATCAGCCAGAAACAGCTGGTGCGCGGCTTGTCCTTTGGCGCCGTCAAATAATAATTCGAAAAGGAGGCCCATCATGGCCAACCTCAAAATCAAGAATCTGCAAAAAGGCTTCGAAGGATTTTCCATCATCAAGGGCATTGACCTGGAAGTGAACGACAAGGAATTCGTGGTGTTCGTCGGGCCATCGGGCTGCGGTAAATCCACCCTGCTGCGGCTGATCGCAGGCCTTGAGGAAGTCAGCGACGGCACCATCGAACTCGATGGCCGCGACATCACCGAAGTGACCCCGGCCAAGCGCGACCTGGCGATGGTGTTCCAAACCTACGCCCTGTACCCGCACATGAGCGTGCGCAAGAACATGTCGTTTGCCCTTGACCTGGCCGGCGTCGACAAGAAGCTGGTGGACAGCAAAGTCAGCGAAGCGGCGCGCATCCTCGAGCTGGGCCCGCTGCTGGAGCGTAAGCCCAAGCAACTGTCCGGCGGCCAGCGCCAGCGCGTGGCGATCGGCCGGGCGATTGTGCGCAACCCGAAGATCTTCCTGTTCGACGAGCCGCTGTCCAACCTCGACGCCGCGCTGCGTGTGCAGATGCGCCTGGAACTGGCGCGTCTGCATAAAGAACTGCAAGCCACCATGATCTACGTGACCCACGACCAGGTTGAAGCCATGACCCTGGCCGACAAGGTGGTGGTGCTCAACAGTGGCCGTATCGAACAGGTCGGCTCGCCGCTGGAGCTGTATCACCAGCCGGCCAACCTGTTTGTGGCCGGGTTTCTCGGCACGCCGAAGATGGGTTTCCTCAAGGGCAAGGTCACCCGCATCGAGAGCCAGGGCTGCGAGGTTCAACTGGACGCCGGCACCCTGATCAGCCTGCCGTTGAGCGGCGCCACCTTGAGCGTGGGCAGTGAGGTGACCCTGGGGATCCGTCCGGAGCACCTGGAAATCGCTGCGCCGGGGCAAACCACCCTGACCGTCACCGCCGACGTCGGCGAGCGCCTGGGCAGCGACACCTTCTGCCACGTCATCACTGCCAATGGCGAGCCGCTGACCATGCGCATCCGCGGCGACATGGCCAGCCAGTACGGTGAGACGCTGCAGCTGCACCTGGACCCGGCGCACTGCCATCTGTTCGACACAAACGGTGTAGCCGTGGCCCGCCCACTGCGCGCTGCCGCCTGATCCCGAGTATTTCCCGATGAAACTGAATAAAGCCAACCTCACGCAGCTGGCGCCGGAAGTGAAAACCCCGGCCTACGCGATTGCCGACACCCGCCAGGGTATTGCCCACATCGGCGTCGGCGGCTTCCACCGTGCGCACCAGGCGTATTACACCGATGCCCTGATGAATACCGGAGAGGGCCTGGACTGGAGCATTTGCGGCGTCGGCCTGCGTGCCGAAGACCGCAGGGCCCGCGACGATCTGGCCGGCCAGGACTACCTGTTCACCCTGTACGAACTGGGCGATACCGACGACACCGAAGTACGTGTGATCGGCGCCATCAGCGACATGCTGCTCGCCGAAGACGGTGCCCAGGCGCTGATCGATAAACTGGCCGACCCGGCTATCCGCATCGTCTCGCTGACCATCACCGAGGGCGGCTACTGCATCGACGACAGCAACGGCGAGTTCATGGCCCACCTGCCACAGATCCAGCATGACCTGGCGCACCCCACGGCGCCGAAAACCGTGTTCGGTTTCATCTGCGCCGCCCTGACCCAGCGCCGCGCCGCCGGCACTCCGGCGTTCACAGTGATGTCCTGCGATAACCTGCCCCACAACGGCGCCGTCACCCGCAAGGCACTGCTGGCCTTCGCCGCCCTGCATAATGCCGAGCTGCATGACTGGATCAAGGCCAACGTCAGCTTCCCGAATGCCATGGTCGACCGCATCACACCCATGACCAGCACCGCTCACCGCCTGCAATTGCATGACGAACACGGCATCGACGATGCCTGGCCGGTGGTGTGCGAGCCGTTTGTGCAGTGGGTGCTGGAAGACAAGTTTGTCAGCGGGCGCCCGGCCTGGGAAAAGGTCGGCGTGCAATTCACCGATGACGTCACGCCTTACGAAGAGATGAAGATCGGCTTGCTCAACGGCAGCCACCTGGCGCTCACCTACCTGGGGTTTCTCAAGGGTTATCGGTTTGTCCACGAGACCATGAACGACCCGCTGTTCGTGGCGTATATGCGTGCGTACATGGACCTGGACGTCACCCCAAACCTGGCGCCGGTGCCAGGCATCGACCTGACCGCCTACAAGCAGACATTGGTGGAGCGCTTTTCCAACCAGGCGATTGCCGACCAGCTGGAGCGCGTGTGTTCCGATGGCTCGTCGAAGTTTCCCAAGTTCACCGTGCCGACCATCAACCGTTTGATTGCCGGTGGCCGCGAGACCGAACGCGCCGCACTGGTGGTCGCGGCCTGGGCCTTGTATTTGAAGGGCGTGGATGAGAATGGCGTGAGCTACAAGATCCCCGACCCACGGACCGAATTCTGCCAGGGGCTGGTGACGGATGACGCACTGATCAGTCAGCGTTTGTTGGGCGTGGAGGAGATTTTTGGTACGGCTATTCCCAAGTCGGCGGCGTTTGTGGCAGCGTTTGAGTGGTGCTATGCAAGCCTGCGCGACAAAGGCGTCACCGAAACCCTGCAACAACTCCTGAACAAACCGGATTAAAACTGTGGGAGGGGGCTTGCTCCCGATGGCGGTAGGTCAGTAAAGGATATTTGACTGAACCACCGCCATCGGGAGCAAGCCCCCTCCCACACTTGACCGGGTTACCAATCCAAAAATAATACTGCTGAGCAAATCCTCATGACCCAGCAAAACCTGTTTCTCGGCATCGACTGCGGCACCCAAGGCACCAAGGCCATCGTCCTCGACGCTTCCAGCGGCAAGGTACTGGGCCTGGGCGCCGCCGCGCATACGCTGATCAGCGGCGCCAATGGCCGCCGTGAGCAGCACACCCAGGAATGGCTCGACGCCTTTACCGAAGCCACCCACCGCGCCCTGCAACAGGCCGGCGTGGATGGCCAGGACATCCTCGGTATCGGCATATCCGGCCAGCAACATGGCCTGGTGCTGCTGGATGAGCAAGGTGAAGTGCTGCGCCCGGCCAAGCTATGGTGCGACACCGAAACCACCCCCGAGAATGACCGCCTGCTGCACCACCTGGGCGGCGAAAGTGGCTCCCTGGAGCGCTTGGGCGTGGCGATCGCACCGGGCTACACCGTGTCAAAACTGCTCTGGACCCGCGAGCAGCACCCGGACGTGTTCGCACGCATCGCCCATATCCTGCTGCCCCACGACTACCTCAACTACTGGCTTACCGGCCGCGCCTGCGCCGAGTACGGCGATGCTTCCGGCACCGGTTATTTCGATGTGCGCAGCCGTACCTGGGATGTGGCGCTGCTCAGGCACATCGACCCCAGCGGTCGCCTCGAAGCGGCCCTGCCTGCGTTAATTGACGCCGGCCAGGCGGTGGGCACTATCCTGCCAGCCATCGCTGAACGCCTGGGCATCAACCCCAAGGCCGTGGTGTCCAGCGGCGGCGGCGACAATATGATGGGCGCCATCGGCACCGGCAATATCGCCCCCGGCGTGATCACCATGAGCCTGGGCTCCTCGGGCACCGTCTATGCCTTTGCCGACCAGCCCAACGTCAGCCCGCAGGCCTCGGTGGCGACCTTTTGTTCGTCGAGTGGCGGCTGGCTGCCGTTGATCTGCACCATGAACCTGACCAACGCCACCGGCGTGATTCGCGAGCTGTTCGAACTGGACCTGAATGCCTTTAACGCCCTGGTCGAACAGGCGCCTATCGGTGCCGATGGCGTGAGCATGCTGCCGTTCCTCAATGGCGAACGCGTGCCCGCCCTGCCCCACGCCACCGGCAGCCTGCATGGCCTGACCATGACCAACCTGACCCGCGCCAATCTGTGCCGCGCCGTGGTTGAAGGCACCACGTTCGGCCTGCGTTACGGTCTGGACCTGCTGCGCCACACCGGCCTGCAAAGCCAGAGCATCCGCCTGATCGGCGGCGGCTCGAAAAGCCCGGTGTGGCGGCAGATGGTCGCCGATATCATGCACACCGAAGTGGTCTGTACCGAACAAAGCGAGGCCGCTGCCCTGGGCGCGGCGATCCAGGCGGCCTGGTGCCAGAGCGGCGAATCCCTGGCCAGCCTGTGCGACAAATGCGTGAGCATCGACCCGGCCAGCCGCACCCTGCCAATGTCAGCCAATGTCAGTGCCTATCAACAGGCGTATGAGCGTTATCAACAGCACGTGGCATCCCTTTAAGAGCGAACGACTATGTACCTGGTTTGTGGTGAAGCGCTGTTTGATTTTTTCAGCGAGGAAGATGCCAGTGGGCAGCCGGCCAAGCTCAATTACAAGGCCATTGCCGGTGGCTCGCCATTCAACGTGGCGGTGGGCCTGCGTCGCCTGGGCATCGAGTCGGGATTCTTTGCCGGCGTGTCCACCGATTACCTCGGTCGCCGCTTGCTGCAGGTGCTCAAGGACGAAGGCGTCAGCGAACGCTTCCTGGTGGAATTCGACGCGCCGACCACCCTGGCGATGGTGGCCGTGGGTGCCAATGGTTCGCCGCAGTACAGCTTCCGTGGCGAAGGCTGCGCCGACCGCCAACTGCAAACGGCGCATCTGCCAACCTTGGGTGATGAGGTGCGTGGGCTGCATATCGGGTCGTTTTGCCTGGTGGTGCAGCCGGTTGGCGACACCCTGCTGAACCTGGTCAAGCGCGAGAGCGGCAAGCGCCTGATCAGCCTCGACCCGAATGTGCGCCTTAACCCGCAGCCGGATATCCAGCTGTGGCGCGAGCGCGTGGCGCAACTGGTGCAGCATGCTGACCTGATCAAGGTCAGCGACGAAGATTTGCATCTGCTCTACCCCAGCCAGTCACCGGAAAGCGTAGTACAAGGCTGGCTGCAGCATCGTTGCCAATTGGTGTTTCTCACCCGTGGCGGCGACGGCGCTTCGGTATTCAGTCGCCAGCACGGCAACTGGTCTCAGCCGGCGGTCAAGGTGGTGATGGCCGATACGGTGGGTGCCGGCGATACCTTCCAGGCGGCACTGATTGCCTGGCTGACCGAGCAGCAGCTGGATTCACTGGAGGGTCTGCAGCAGCTGACGCGCACACAAATTGACAGCATGCTCGGCTTTGCGATTCGCGCGGCTGCGTTGACCTGTACCAAGACCGGACCCGACCTGCCGTACCGTCATCAGCTGGGCTGACGCGCATAGCAACGGGCCCGGCGAATGCCAGGCCCTGGGTCAACTTAAATTCAAGCCTTAACTAAAAATAACCGCGCGCTCCTGCTCGACGCAGGGCGGGGGTGTGGGTCTGGGTGTGTTTGAGGTCTTCACGCAAACCGGCGATCAGGTTACAAATGGCTCGACTGCTGTCGAGTTTGTCAGCGTTTATACCTTTGACTTCCAAGTCCACCCGGTCACGGTCACGGTCGTCATACACCTTGATCGTCAACGAAGCATCCTCGGCTTTGGTGCATTCGCACCGTTTAGGCAGAAAACTTCCTTCAATAATGCTGCGAAGTTCAAGTTCCGAAAGCATGGCCAACCTCTCCTTTTTTGAGACTGCCAATCAGTTTCTTATGGGCTTGGCAGGCGCTGGCCTGCCCCGTCTTGCCAACCCTGGCAGACGCCTGTACTCACCAAGCCTACTCGGCAAATCCCGGCGTTGTTGTAACTTTTCCTCATAAGCAACCTACCGTTTAATATGAAGCAGATTGCAGCCTTGAAATAATCGTCGAACCACTTCGATTAAACGTTTAACCCTGCACATCAGGGTAAACAGCAAAGTGAGCCGAAGCTCTTTTCGGCAACATGTAGCAACTATCAGGCGGGTAATCTGGCCCGTGGGGTTTACTTGAAACATACGAAACGTATACGCTTTGTATATCAACCCCCGAACAGTGAAACCTCATGGGCATCGTCAAGATCACCGACCAACTGCACGAACAGCTTCGCCTGGCCAGCGCCGCCATGGATCGCTCCATCAACGCCCAGGCCGAATTCTGGATCAAGATCGGCCTGCTCGCCGAACTCAACCCGCACCTGCCCTACAACGAGCTGATCAACAAGCTTTTGCTGGACAAGCCCGATCTGATCCGGGGGCGCAGCTGATGGTCAAGACCGCCGCGCAATTGGCCGTGATGCGTGAATCCGGGCGCCTGTTGGCCCAGGTGTTCGACATGCTCGACGGCTTCGTCGCCGCCGGCCGCTCAACCCTGGAACTGGACAGCGCCGTCGAAGCCTTCATCCGCCACGAACTCAAGGCCCGCCCCGCCAGCCTGGGCCAGTACGACTACCCCTTTTCCATCAATACCTCGATCAACGAAGTGGTGTGCCACGGCATGCCCAGCGCCAAGCAGTTCCTCAAGGACGGCGACATCATCAACATCGACATCACCCTGGAAAAAGGCGGTTTTATTGCCGACTCCAGCAAGATGTACATGATCGGTAACGTGGCGCCCAAGGCCAAACGCTTGGTGGAAATGACCTTCGAAGCCATGTGGGCCGGTATCCGCCAGGTCAAGCCTGGCGCGCGCCTGGGTGACATCGGTCATGCGATCCAGAGCCACGCCCAGGCCAACGGCTACAGCGTGGTGCGCGAATACTGCGGCCATGGCATCGGCCGGCAGATGCATGAAGAACCGCAAATCCTGCACTTCGGCCGCCCCGGCACTGGCCTGGAGTTGCGCGAGGGCATGGTGTTTACCATCGAACCGATGCTTAACCAGGGCAGCGCCAAGGTGCGCAGCCTGAAGGACGGCTGGACGGTGGTGACCAAGGACAACAGCCTGTCGGCGCAATGGGAGCATACGGTGGCGGTAACGTCAGATGGGTTTGAGGTGCTGACCCTGCAAACCAACGCTTGAGTCCACCACACCTGCGTGGACACTGGCTTGCCTGCCATAGACAAAGGTCTCTACACAACTTTGAGTATGCCGCTGGACCCTGTGGGAGGGGGCTTGCTCCCGATGAGGGAGTGCAAGTAAATACATCTGGGGCTGACTCACCGCATCGGGGGCAAGCCCCCTCCCACAGATCCAGTGGCGTACCCACGTTGTGTCGATACCCATGCTGCGATAGGCATGGGTATGACAACTCCAGCGCCACGTCGACAAGTGACCTCAGGCCACCCGCTGGACCCCAGCCTCGGCTTCCAATTCGCGCACCAGCGGCAATACACGTGTGCCGAAGTACTCCACCTCTTCCTGAAAGTGCAGGAAGCCTGCGAGCACCAGGTCCACACCCACGGCCTTGAGCGCGACGATACGCTCGGCGACCTGTTGTGGTGTGCCGATCAGGTTGGTCTTGAAGCCGTCGTTGTACTGCACCAGGTCCTCAAAGCTGGACTTGGCCCAGTTGCCCTCACCCTCCGGTGATGCCCTGCCCGCTTGTTTGGCGGCATCCCCAAAGGCGTTGACGGCCTCCGGGTCGGCCTTGTCGATGATTTCTGCCAGCACGGCCCGCGCTTCTTCTTCGGTATCGCGGGCGATCACAAAGGCGTTCACGCCGACCTTGACCGAATGGTGGTTGGCAGCGGCCTTGGCGCGGATATCATCGACCTGGGCCTTGATGCCTTCGGGGGTGTTGCCATTGGTGAAATACCAGTCCGACACCCGCGCCGCCATGTCCCGCGCCGCCCGTGAGCTGCCCCCCTGGAAAACCTCCGGATGGCCCAACGGCTTGGGCTTGAGGGTGTAGTTGTTGAAGCGGTAGAAGTCGCCCTTGAAGGTAAAATCGTCCTGGGTCCAGATGCCTTTCAGGGCGCGGATGAATTCTTCGGAACGACGGTAGCGTTCATCGTGCTCCAGCCAGGGTTCGCCAATGGCCTGGAACTCGCCCTTGAACCAGCCGCTGACGATATTCACCGCAATCCTGCCGTTGGTGAGCTGGTCGATGGTCGCCAATTGCTTGGCCGCCAGCGCCGGTTGCCAGGGACCTGGCAGGATCGCCGCGATCACTTTGAGCGTGGTGGTTGCCGCCAGCAACGCATGGCTGAACGCTACGGACTCGTGCTGGTTTTCGGCGCCGTAACCGGCGGTGAAACGAATCTGCGTCAGGCCATACTCGAAGCCGGCGGCTTCGGCCAGTTGCGCCAGCTTGCGGTTGTAGTCGATGCCCCAATGGGTACGTTGCTCAATTTTGCTCACCACCAGCCCACCGCTGACGTTGGGTACCCAATAGGCAAATTTCACGGCTTGCTGGCTCATCGAACACTACCTCACACAAAGGGATGTAAGGCTGCTGGAGCAGCAAGCGTGCCAGACTCAGGCAAAGGCCCGCGCCATGGGTGTCGCAGCAGAAATGCCAACTTGGATCATCCGGCGGCTAATGTCGGGGATCACAGTGATTTGTCGATAGGCTGTTGCTGGAGCAACACTTACTGGGGCAAATGTGCAGCTTAGAACGCCAGCTTGTAACCCACGGCCATCAACATCACCGCCAGGCACGGGCGCAGCACGCCGTCAGGAATTCGGCCGGTCATATGACTGCCAAAGTAGATTCCCGGCAACGATCCCATCAGCAAAAAGCCCAACAGGTGCCAATCCATATTGCCCATGCTCGCATGACCCAGGCCCGCCACCAGGGTCAGGGGCACGGCGTGGGCAATCTCGGTGCCTACCAGCCGCCGCGTGGCGAGGAACGGGTAGAGGATAAACAGCGCCACCGTGCCCAGGGCGCCGGCGCCGATGGAGGTCAGGGCCACCATGGTGCCAAGGATCGCACCGGTGACCACGGTCAGTGCGTTCAGGTTGCGCGGGCGCATATGGTAGTCGTCGCCGGCATGACGCTGGGCAAAGGCCAACAGGCTTTTCTTGAACAGGATCGCCAGGGCCGTGAGCAGCAACACCACGCCGAGGGCCTGCTTGATCACGGCGTTCATTGCGCTGGGGTCGGTGTGCAGGCTGGCGAGGAACCATAAGGTCAACAACACTGCCGGCACGCTGCCCAAGGTCAGCCAGCCGGTGATGCTCCAATCGATGTTCTTGTTCTTGCCGTGCACCAACACGCCACCGGACTTGGTGATGGCGGCATATAACAAGTCGGTGCCAACCGCAGTGGCCGGGTTGATACCGAACCACAACAGGATCGGCGTCATCAACGAGCCCCCGCCGACACCGGTCATGCCCACGATAAACCCCACGATCAGGCCGGCCACCACGAAACCAAAATTACCTGCATCCATTACAACTACCTGCGGCCTTATAAATTTCTGGCCGCAGGATAGCGATTTTTCTTATAACCACTTATACCAATGTGATCTGACTTTATGCCTTTTAGCTCAGTCGCTCACACAGGTAAGCCTGGGTCTGGTACGGGAAGGCTACGGTATCGCGGCCTTGCAGGGCGGGATGGGTATCGATCAAGGTGCGCAATTGCGCGGTGACCTTGGCTTTTTCCGCAGGGGGCAGCGCCGCGATAAAGCTCACCGACAGGAATCGATCCATGATCACTTCCTGGGGACTGCCCACGTGCTGGTAGGCAAAACAGGTCACTTGCGGAGCGCCAAAGTACTCACCGGTGAAAGCTTCGCGCCAACGCCCGGTGTGAAAGCGCGGGGTGTCGCCCTCATACGGGGTGATGATCTCAGTGATCGCCGCCACCCAGTCCACCGACTCATCGCGCACATTCCACACCAACCCCAGTCGCCCGCCAGGCTTGAGCACACGGTGGATTTCCGCCAGGGCAGCGTGGGTGGAGAACCAGTGAAATGCCTGGGCACACACCAGGGCATCGACGCTGGCGGACGCCAAGGGGATGGACTCGGCGGTGCCGTCGAGCAGGCGGACATCCGGCAATAGCTTGGCCAACTGCGCGCCCATCTCTGCCACTGGCTCGACCGCAATCAGCGTCGGCGCCAGGCTGCTGAGCAAGCGGGTGAACTTGCCAGTGCCGGCGCCGAGGTCGACCACCGTCGATTGTGAATTGATCTGCAGCGCCTCGGCCAGCCAGGCGGTCAGTTGGCGCGGATAGTCCGGTCGGCCTTGGGCGTAAGTGACGGCCTGGGTCGAGAAACCCTGTTGAGCAGACGTGTGAACACCAGTCATTGCCAATCTCTCCTCGGGTAAAGCGGGGCGCACAGTGTGCGCCCTTCCCTGCGGTTTTTCTAATCGGTTCGAGTGGGCAACCACACCCGAAACCGCGCGCCACCCAGGGGCGACGCCAGGGCCGTCAAGGTGCCGCCTTGGGCTTCCAGGGCACGCCGGCTGATCGCCAGGCCCAGGCCGAAACCGCCGGTGGCGCGGTCACGACTGCGATCCAGGCGGTAGAACGGCTCGAAGATGCGCTCGCGTTGATCCGCCGGAATGCCGATGCCATCGTCATCCACCCAGATTTCACAGCCGTTGGGGCACACCTTGACGCCCACCTGGATGCGCTTGTCGCAGTAACGCGTAGCGTTGCGCAGCAAATTCTGCAACGCCCGGGCAGTAAGGCGCGGGTCGAGGCTGAAACGCTCAACCGTGCAGTCGAGCACCACATCGATGACGATCTCCGGGTTTTCCAGCTCGTCGTCGACACTGCCCAGCACGCTGTCGATAAACTCGTCCAGCGCCACTTCTACTCGCTCGGGCAATTGCGCCGGGTTTTGCAGGCGACTGTAGGACAGCAATTCCAGCACCAGTTCGTCCAGCTCGCGAATATGCGCCACCAGACTTTGCAAGCGTTCGCGGCTGGCCTCGGGCAAGTCTTCAGAAAGCGCCAGGGCCAGGCCGAAGTCCAGGCGTGTGAGCGGCGTGCGCAGTTCATGGGAGACCGCATTGAGCAAGTCACGCTGCTGGTTGAGCAGGTGCTCGATATCGTCTGCCATGGTATCGAACACAGCCGCCAGGCTGCCGATGCTGGAACTGGGCGGCAGTCGCGTGCGCTCCCCCAGGTGGCCCTTGCCCAACAGTGCGGCAGTGCTTTTCAGGCGTTCCAGGTCACGCCAGTGCGGGCGCAGCCAGACCAGCAGGCACGCCAACAGTGCCGCGCCGATCAGCACGTTCATCGACCAATACAGCAGGTTCATGTCCAGCGGATCCGGCGGCACGGTGAGCTTGACCGCGAACTGCTGGTTGATCGGCGAGCTGATTTCTTCCATCCAGCCCCACTCGCCCAGGCGGATCACCGGCTTGCCTTGCTCCAGCAGCTGTTCTTCCTGGGGTGTGTAGCGGGCGTCCTGGCGCAGCAGCAGCTCGACCTTCAACGGCGCGAAATCCTGGCTCAACTGGTCGGTGACCTGGGACCAGCGCTCCACCGGCGCGCGCTGGTATTGCTTGACCATCAGTTTTTGCAGGCCACGGGACTGCTCGACGTTGTAGTCCATGTAGCGGTGTTCGAACAGCTGGATCACCAGCTTGGGAATCAGGAAGATCGCCGCGCTATAAGTAACGATGGTGATCAGGTAGAGGCGTAGCAGCACACGGAACATGGTTCAGCATTCCCACTCGGAACGGCTGAACAGATAGCCCTTGCCCCACACAGTCTTGATCTTGCGCGCCTCGCCGGCGTGGTCGTCGAACTTGCGGCGCAGCTTGGAGATCGCCACGTCCACCGAGCGGTCGGTGCCGTTGAACTCGATACCGCGCAGGCGCTGCAGGATCTGGTCGCGGCTGAGCACTTCGCCGGCATGCCGGGCCAGTACCACCAGCAGGTTGTATTCACCGCTGGACAACTCCACCGCCTGCTCGCGCCAGGTCACGGTGCGCTCCGACAGGTCGATGCACAGGTTGCCCATGATGATCCGGTCGTTGGCCACCTGGGGTTCGGACAGGCTGCTGCGGCGCAGCAGCGTGCGCACCCGGGCTAGCAGCACACGCGGCTCGCAGGGCTTGGTGACATAGTCGTCGGCGCCCATCTCCAGGCCCAGTACCTGGTCATGGCTGTCGTCGCGGGCGGTCAGCATCAGGATCGGCAGGCCCGCCGAGTCGGCGCGCAACAGGCGGCAGACCTGCAGGCCGTCGAGGCCCGGCAACATCAGGTCGAGGATCACCAGGTCCGGCGGGTTCAGGCGCGCACGTTCGCGCACATGGTCGCCACGGCTGAGCACGCAGACGTGGTAGCCGTTGCGTTCCAGGTAGCTGGCAATCAGCTCGGAGAGTGCGGCGTCGTCTTCGACCAGGAGGATGTTGGGCATGGAGGTGTTTCCAATAAATACTGTTTGCTGGGTGTACAGGGATCCAATGTGGGAGGGGGCTTGCCCCCGATAGCGGTGTGTCAGCTATAGATAAGCTGACTGAAACACTGCAATCGGGGGCAAGCCCCCTCCCACATTGAACCTTCAATAATTGCAGGATTGTGCAAGGATATACGCCCCCTGCCTACTATGGGCCGTACCTTACACTTCTTCACACACGACCTACACAGCTTCACAGCACCACGGCGCAGGTGTCCTTAGGATGCGCCAGTCAATATTGGGATAAGAGCATGTCGAAGAATCTATTTGCGCCGTTTTGCCTGCTGGCCCTCACACTGGCGCTGAGCGCGTGTGGCCAGTCAGCAGACGAGGCGCCACAAATGCCCCTGGCCAAAGTGCGCATTGAAACCCTGCAGGCCAAGCCCCTGTCCATCACCAACGAACTGAGCGGGCGTATCGCCGCGCCACGGATTGCCGAAGTGCGCGCCCGGGTTGCCGGCGTGGTCATGCAGCGGGTGTTCAACGAAGGGCGCGATGTGAAACAGGGCGACGTGCTGTTCCGTATTGACCCCGCGCCGTTCAAGGCTGACCTGGACAGCGCCCAGGCCAACCTGAGCAAGGCCGAGGCCAATGCCTTCCAGGCACGCTTGCAGGAGCAGCGTTACAGCCAGTTGGTCGAAGGCAACGCCATCAGCGGCCAGGAATACGATAACGCCCGTGCTGCCTTGCGCCAGGCCAACGCCGAAATCGCCGCCAACAAGGCCGCCGTCGAGCGTGCCAAGTTGAACCTGGGCTATGCCACTGTGACGGCGCCGATTTCCGGGCGCATCGGCCGCGCCCTGGTCACCGAGGGCGCGCTGGTCGGCCAGAACGAAGCCACGACGCTGGCGATCATCCAGCAACTGGACCCGATCCACGCTGACCTCACCCAGTCCACCCGAGAGTTGAATGACCTGCGCCGCGCCTTTCGCGCCGGCAGCTTGAAGCAGGTCGGCCAGGACCAGGCCAAGGCCACCCTGATCGAGGATGACGGCAGCCTGTACCCGTTGCCGGGCAAATTGCTGTTCGCCGAGATCAGCGTCGACCCTGGCACCGGGCAGATCACGCTGCGCAGCGAGTTCCCCAACCCGGACCTCGACCTGTTGCCCGGCAGTTTCGTCCGGGTGCGCCTGGAGCAGGCCGTGGACAAGCAAGGCATCAGTGTGCCGCAACGCGCCATCACCCGTGACAGTGCCGGCATCCCGATGGTGCTGCTGCTGGACGCCGAGCAGACCGTCAGCCAGCAACCGGTGGAATTGGGTGCGGTGATCGAGGATCGCTGGATCGTCACCAGCGGCCTCAAGCCCGGCGACCGCATCATCGTCGAGGGCCTGCAACACGCGCGCCCCGGTGAAAAAGTTGAAGTGGACGACAGCCCGCTCGTAAAGGAATAACCCGTCATGCCGCAGTTCTTTATTGACCGCCCGATTTTTGCCTGGGTGGTGGCCCTGTTTATCCTGCTGGCTGGCTTCCTGGCGATCCCGCAGTTGCCGGTAGCCCAGTACCCCAACGTCGCGCCACCGAAGGTGGAAATCTACGCGGTGTACCCAGGTGCTTCGGCCCAGACCCTGGATGAAAGCGTGGTCAGCCTGATCGAGCAGGAGCTCAACGGTGCCGATCACCTGCTGTATTTCGAATCCCAGAGCAGCCTGGGTTCGGCGACGATCACCGCGACCTTCCAGCCGGGCACCGACCCGGAAATGGCCCAGGTGGATGTGCAGAACCGCCTCAAGGTGGTCGAGCCGCGACTGCCGCAAGCCGTGACCCAACAAGGCTTGCAGGTGGAAAAAGTCTCCGCCGGCTTCCTGCTGCTGGTGACCTTGACCTCCAACGACGGCAAGCTTGATGACGTGGCGCTCAGCGATTACCTGGCGCGCAACGTGATGAACGAACTCAAACGCCTGGACGGCGTCGGCAAGGCCCAATTGTATGGCGCCGAACGCGCCATGCGCATCTGGATCGACCCGCAGAAGCTGATCGGTTTCAATCTCACGCCGGCTGACGTCAGCGCCGCGATCAGCGCGCAGAACGCCCAGGTCTCGGCGGGCAGCATCGGTGACTTGCCAGGCACCAATACTCAGGAAATCACCGCGGCGATCCTGGTCAAGGGCCAATTGTCGACCCCTGCGGAGTTCGCCGACATCGTGCTCAAGGCCAACCCCGACGGCTCGACCGTGCGCATCGGTGATGTGGCGCGGGTCGAAGTCGGCAGCCAGGAATACCAGTTCTCTACTCGCCTGAACGGCAAGCCCTCCACCGCCGTCAGCGTGCAATTGTCGCCGGGCGCCAACGCGCTGAGCACCGCAACCCTGGTGCGGGCAAAGATGGACGAACTGTCGCGCTATTTCCCGGCCAATGTGGAATACAAGATCCCCTACGACACCTCGCCGTTCGTCAAGGTCTCGATCACCAAGGTGGTCTACACCTTGCTTGAGGCCATGGCGCTGGTGTTTGCGGTGATGTTCCTGTTCCTGCAGAACGTGCGCTACACCTTGATCCCTACCCTGGTGGTGCCGATTGCGCTGATGGGCACCTTTGCCACCATGCTGTTGCTGGGTTTCTCGATCAACGTACTGACCATGTTCGGCATGGTGCTGGCCATCGGCATCCTGGTGGACGATGCCATCGTGGTGGTGGAAAACGTCGAGCGCATCATGGCCACCGAGGGTCTGTCGCCCAAGGACGCGACGAAAAAAGCCATGGGCCAGATCACCGGGGCCATCATCGGTATCACCCTGGTGCTGGTGGCGGTGTTCCTGCCGATGGCGTTCATGCCAGGTTCCGTGGGGGTGATCTACCAGCAGTTCTCGCTGTCGATGGCCACCTCGATCCTGTTCTCGGCGTTCCTCGCCCTGACCTTGACCCCGGCCCTGTGCGCCACCTTGCTCAAACCAATTGCCAAGGGCGAGCACCACGCCAAAGGCGGTTTCTTCGGCTGGTTCAACAAGAACTTTGACCAACTCACCAATCGCTATGAAGGTTGGGTGGCGTACGCCCTCAAGCGCAGCGGCCGCTACCTGCTGATCTACCTGGTATTGCTGGTGGGTATGGGGCTGCTGTTCAGCCGCCTGCCCTCCTCGTTCCTGCCAGTGGAAGACCAGGGCTACACCATCACCGATATCCAGTTGCCGCCAGGGGCCAGCAAGAACCGTACGGTGCGGGTTGCCGAGCAGATCGAGGCGCATAACGCCGAGGAGCCGGGGGTGGGTGATACCACCATGATCATGGGCTTCAGTTTCTCCGGCGCCGGGCAGAACGCGGCGCTGGCGTTCACCACGCTCAAAGACTGGTCGGAACGCGGCAGCGATGACTCGGCGGCGTCGATTGCCGACCGCGCCAATATGGCCTTCAGCGAACTCAAGGATGCGATTGCCTATGCAGTCCTGCCACCGCCGGTGGACGGCCTCGGCACCTCCAGCGGGTTCGAGTTCCGCTTACAGGATCGCGGTGGCGTCGGCCATGCCGGGTTGATGGCCGCACGTACCGAATTGCTGGACGCGGCGGCGAAAAGCCCGATCCTGGCCAACGTGCGCGAAAGCGCCCTGGCCGAAGCGCCACAAGTGCAGCTGGAAGTCGACCGCAAGCAGGCCAATGCCCTGGGTGTTTCGTTTGCCGACGTCGGCAATGTGCTCTCCTCGGCAATTGGTTCGGCGTATATCAATGACTTCCCCAACCAGGGCCGCATGCAGCGCGTGGTGGTGCAAGCCGAAGGCGACCAGCGCAGCCAGGTCGCCGACCTGATGAAGATCAACGTGCGCAACAACGCCGGCAAGATGGTGCCGCTGTCGGCCTTTGTCGAAGCCAAGTGGACCCAAGGCCCGACACAGCTGACCCGTTACAACGGCTACCCGGCCATCGCCATCAGCGGTGAAGCGGCGCCGGGGCACAGCACCGGCGAGGCCATGGAGGAAATCCAGCGCCTGGTCAGCCAGTTGCCTGCGGGCCTGGGCCAGGAATGGACCGGCTTGTCCTTGCAGGAACGCCTGTCCGGTTCCCAGGCACCGTTGCTGCTGGTGCTGTCGCTGCTGATCGTGTTCCTATGCCTGGCAGCGCTGTATGAAAGCTGGTCGATACCCACCTCGGTGTTGCTGGTGGTGCCCCTGGGTGTGCTGGGTGCGGTCCTGGCCGTGTCCTTGCGTGGCATGCCTAACGATGTGTTCTTCAAGGTCGGCCTGATCACCATCATCGGCCTGTCGGCGAAGAACGCGATCCTGATCATCGAGTTCGCCAAGGACCTGTATGACCAGGGTGAGGACTTGATCGAAGCCACCTTGAAGGCAGCACGGCTGCGGCTGCGGCCGATCATCATGACCTCGCTGGCGTTTATCCTCGGCGTGGTACCGCTGGCGATTGCCACCGGGGCCAGCTCGGCGAGCCAGCAGGCGATTGGTACGGGGGTGATCGGCGGGATGATCACGGCGACGTTGGCAGTGGTGTTCGTGCCGGTGTTTTTTGTGGTGGTGATGAAGTTGGTGCGCAGGCGTCGATAAGGTATTTATGATCTAAGGAATCAAGCTTTTAGACTGTCAATTCTGACAGTATGCAAGAGATTTCTTCCGCGCTAGATTGAGGGTGAATCAACGTTTCTGCACAACAGAAATATCCCTCGATCCAGTCAAGGAGATTGATCATGCTGGGTAAAAATAAGTTTCGACGCACAACGGGCAAGTACGAAAGCGATACTTCGTTAAACCAATCTTACAAATACAGATCAACCAAGGTCAGCATGAAGACCACTGATATCTATCAGGTAAGGGTAGAGACCGAGGACAGTAACTTCTCCGCAGGCCTCCTGAAGGTTTACTTGCTTCTTAGTGCGGACGCTCCCTCACAGGCTGACGCAGCGCCGGTCGGCGATAACGAATTGTTTCAAGTACTCGTCTGGTATCCAGTAGGGAATGATTTCTATCGACTTGACAGCGCGGACAGTGGCCGCGTCACTTATGACTTTAACAGCAACGAGCAAACGTTCAGCGCAACCATCAGTTTTGAAGTTAAAGGTAATAGCTCCGAACCGGGTTATAGCTTTACCAATGGAGCGGTGGAGGTTACAGGCATAGACTCTGACTATTAAAATACTGCAAACATTTGGCTTATCAGGCTGCATTTGGCGCTTTCAAGCACGCACGCGTTCGAATAGGCTTGGGCACTCAGTCCCCCGTGTGTTTTGAGTGCCTATGCCCTTCCTCGCCCGCACCCACCCTCGCCTCTCATCCGCCGCCGTATTGGGCCTCGCCGTCGGCCTCCTGGCCCCGGCCGACACCGTCGCGAGCAAAATCCTCATCGGCTGGAACGCCGGGGTCTGGACTTACCTGGTACTGATGCTGTCGCTGACCATTCGCGCCAAGGCCGAGGACGTCAAGCGCATCGCCGAAATCGAAGACGAGAACGCCGGCCTGGTGCTGTTCATGGTATGCATCGCCGCCATCGCCAGTCTGGCGACCATCACCTTCGAATTGGTGGGGAGCAAGGACCTGGCCAGCTCCGAGCGTTTGTTGCATTACGGCTTTACCGGCTTGACGGTGATCGGCTCATGGTTGCTGATCGGGGTGATTTTCAGCGTGCACTACGCCAGGCTCTATTACACCTGGCAGGGCAAGGAGCCGGCACTGCGCTTTGCCGAAGGCTTGCTCACCCCCAATTACTGGGATTTCCTGTATTTCTCTTTTACCATCGGCGTGGCGGTGCAGACCTCGGACGTGGGCGTTGCGACCCGTGGCCTGCGCAAAGTTGTGCTGGGGCAGTCGTTGATCGGGTTTCTATTCAATACCGCCATCCTGGGGTTTTCGATCAACATCGCCGCCGGGCTGTTCGGCTAGGGCTGCACAAACCTTCTAGACGCTCACACAACCGCCGAGCATGAATACGCTTAACTTTTCCATCTCGGTGGTTTATGGCCGCGCACAATTGGATCGACCTGTCCCAGGACGCCGACACCGGCATCGAGACGTTGCGCGCGCATTTCGAAGGCCACGCCTACGACCCCCATTGGCACGATAGCTACCTGATCGGCGTCACCGAACAAGGCGTGCAGCAGTTCAATTGCCGCCGCACCCGCCATAACAGTGTACCCGGCCAGGTGTTCCTACTGGAGCCCGGCGAGTTGCATGACGGCGACGCACCAACCGTAGATGGCTTCACCTATCACATGCTCTACCTCGACCCGCAATGGCTGGCGCGGGAAGTGAGTGCGGTATTTGAAGAGGCACCTGCCAACAGCCAGTTGAGCTTTGCCAATACCTTGATCTGCGACCCACGCCTGGCGTTGGCCACCAGTCAAGCGTTCCAGTCGCTGCACAGCAGCGAATTGCGCATCGTGCGCCAGCGTGCGATGGACCAGTTGCTGGAGCTCATCACCGGCCAACTTTACTGGCGCACCCGTTATCACCCAGACCCGCGTCTGCCACAGGTGGCCCACAAGGCCCGGGAATATCTGCATGCACATCTGCATCACGACGTGGGTATGGATGAACTGGCGCGGGCCTGCAACGTCGACCGCTTCCGCCTGACCCGTGCCTTCAAGAGCGCCTTCGGCTTGGCACCCCATGCTTATCTGGTGCAACTGCGCCTGGCGCGTGCCCGGCACTTGTTGGCTAAAGGCGAGCCGCCAGCGCAAGTGGCCACTCTGCTGGGCTTTGCCGACCAGAGCCACCTGGGTCGCTGGTTTATGCGCGCCTACGGCCTGACCCCGGCGGCCTATCGCAAACGTTGCTCAAATCTTCCAGACAGGTAGCGCGTGGGTTTGTGAAGCTCGACTCCATCGATTGGTTCATCGGAGTCTCCCCGCCATGCAGTCCGCTTTGTTCCCTTTCATGCTGTTTGCATTCGTCGCCTCCATTACCCCCGGGCCCACCAATATCCTGGTGCTGAGCAATAGCGCCCGTTACGGTTTCAAGGCTGCGCTGCCGATCATTTTCGGTGCCTGCGCGGGAGCTGCGGGGATCGTGCTGCTGGTGGGCTGCGGGATCGGCCAGTCGCTGGTGCAAATGCCCAAGGTGCAAACCGCGATGCAATGGGTCGGCGTAGCCTGGCTGAGTGTCCTGGCCTGGCGAATCTTCAGCGCCCCGGCTCAAGCCATCCAGGCCGATGCCAGGCAGGAACCCTTGGGCCTGTCCGGTGCCGCGGCGTTGCAATTGGTCAACCCTAAGACCTGGGTGATGGCGCTGGCAGTGGTGAGCGTATTTGCGGGTACTGGCGCGCAACGCGAGAGCCAGGTGATGTACCTGTCTTTGGTGTTTTTTCTGATTTCACTCCCCTGCCTGGGTCTGTGGGCACTGCTGGGCTCGGGTTCAGCCCGGATACTGCGGTCGGCCCAAGCCATGCAATGGTTCAATCGCGCGATGGCGCTAGTGCTGCTGGCTGCAACCTGGGTGAGCGTGTTTCGCTGAATACCCGGTCATCCGGTCACGTCCTACAATTTCTTGACGACTTTCCTACTTTAATGGTTTCCTGAAACCGGTTTCAGTCATTCCAATAAGAACAGAAGGTCAATGACCGTGAACAACTTTTCCGCTGCCCAGCGCAGCCGCGTGACCATGCTCGACGTCGCCGAGCGCGCTGGCGTGTCCAAGGCCAGCGTCTCGCGCTTCATCGGCGATGACCGCGCCCTGCTCTCCGATGCCATCGCCCTGCGTATCGAACAGGCCATCGATGAACTCGGCTACCGCCCCAACCAGATGGCCCGCGGCCTCAAGCGGGGGCGCACGCGCCTGATCGGTATGCTGGTGGCCGATATCCGTAACCCCTATTCCATTGCCGTTATGCACGGCGTCGAAACCGCCTGCCGCCAGCACGGCTACAGCCTGGTGGTGTGTAACACCGACCGCGATGACGAGCAGGAGCGCCAGCACCTGGCGGCGTTGCGTTCGTACAACATCGAAGGGCTGATCGTGAACACCCTCGGCCACCACCTCGACCAGCTATTGGAACTGCAACGGGAAATGCCCCTGGTGCTGGTCGACCGCAAGGTCGAGCCCTTGCACAGCGACCTGGTGGGCCTGGATAACCCGGCGGCGGTGTGTATCGCGGTGGAACATCTTGAACAGCAGGGCTACCGCGATGTACTGCTGGTGAGCGAGGCCACCGATGGCACCAGCTCGCGGTTGGAGCGCCTGGAGAGTTTCAAGGCCGAGATTGCCCGGCGCCCAGGCTTGACCGGTGCCGTGGTTGAATTGGATGACGAACTGGAAAGCCGTTTGCAGACCTTTTTGGCCAAGCCCGGCCCCAAGGCGCTTTTTTGCGCCAACGGTGTTGCTGCGCTGGCCTGCACACGTGCGCTCAAGGCATTGGGCTGCGAGCTGTTCAACGATGTCGGTCTGATCGCCCTGGATGACCTGGACTGGTACCCGCTGGTGGGCACCGGCATCACCGCCCTCGCCCAGCCGACACAAGCGATTGGCGCCAGTGCTTTCGACTGCTTGCTCAAGCGCCTGCGCGGCGACACGGCACCAGCCCGCACCCTGGATTTCTTGCCCGAGCTGATTATCCGCGGCTCCACCCAGCTCCCTGTGGGAGGGGGCTTGCTCCCGATGGCGGTATGTCCGTCAGCTTATCTTTAGCTGACCCACTGCTATCGGGAGCAAGCACCCTCTCACATTTGTTCTGTACACGAAAATGAAACCGGTTTCAGAGGTAAACAACAATGCATAAATACCCCGTCTCCATCAGCCTTTCCAGCTACGGCGCCGAGCTTGTGCGCCAGCAGGGCCAATTGAGTTTTGTCGCCTTGCTCAGCGCCGCCGGCGCCCAGCGCATCGAATGGCGTGAAGAGCTGCTGACCAACGAACACCCCGCCACTTTGGCCCAGGCCGCCGCCGAGCAAGGCTTGAACAGCGTGTTTTCGTCGCCCCTGGAACTCTGGGTCGCCGGCCGTGCCCAGCCCAATGCCGAACTCGCTGCAACCCTGGACCGCGCCCAGGCGTTCGGGTCGGGCTGGTTGAAAGTCTCCCTCGGCTACTTCACCGACACCAACGATCTGGAAAGCCTGCACGCCCTGCTCAATCGCCACCCGGTCAAGCTGCTGGTGGAAAACGACCAGACCCTGCACGGTGGGCGCATCGAACCGATGCAGCGGTTTTTCACCGAAGTCGAACGCCTGGGCCTGCCGGTGAAGATGACTTTCGACATCGGCAACTGGCAGTGGCAGGACCAATCCGCGCTCACTGCCGCACGCCTGCTGGGCCGGCATGTGGATTACCTGCACTGCAAGGCCGTGGCCCGCCGCCCGGACGGCAAGCTGGTGGCCTTGCCGCCCGGCGCCACCGACCTGCATCTGTGGGAACAACTGCTCAAGCACATGACTCAAGGTATTACTCGGGCGGTGGAATTTCCGTTGCAGGGCGATGACTTGATCGAGGTCACCGCGCAGCAGGTCGCCACCCTCGCCCACCTTGGCCAACCCCGCGTGGAGAACGCCCATGTCTGAGATCGATATCCTGTCGTTTGGTGAAACCATGGCGATGTTTGTCGCCGAGCAGACCGGCGACCTGGCCCAGGTCGGGCAGTTCCACAAGCGCATTGCCGGCGCCGACAGCAATGTCGCCATTGGTTTGTCGCGCCTGGGGTTCAACGTCGCCTGGCTGAGCCGGGTGGGTAACGACTCCCTTGGGCGTTTTGTGGTCGAGACGCTGAGCAAGGAGGGGCTCGATTGCCGTCATGTCGCGGTCGATCCGCTGCACCCCACCGGTTTTCAACTCAAGTCCCGTGAAGAAGCCGGCGCAGATCCCCAGGTGGAGTACTTCCGCAAAGGCTCGGCGGCCAGTCATTTGTCCATCGCCGATATCAGCCCCGCACTGCTTCAAGCCCGTCATCTGCACGCCACCGGGATTCCACCGGCATTGTCGGATGCCACCCGTGAACTGTCCTTCGAGCTGATGACGCAGATGCGCAAGGCCGGACGCAGCGTGTCGTTCGACCCAAACCTGCGTCCCTCCCTGTGGGCCAGCCAGGCGCAGATGGTCCGTGAAATCAACGCCCTCGCCGGCCTGGCTGACTGGGTATTGCCCGGCCTTGGTGAAGGTCGCTTGCTCACCGGCTTCGACGACCCAGCCGACATCGCCGCGTTCTACCTCGACCAGGGTGCTGAAGCCGTGGCGATCAAGCTCGGTCCCGACGGCGCCTATTACCGCACCCACATGGACCAGGGTTTTGTTGCCGCAGTAAAGGTCGAAACAGTCGTGGACACCGTCGGCGCCGGCGATGGTTTTGCTGTAGGCATGATCAGCGCCCTGCTGGAAAACTCAAGCTTCCCCGACGCGGTGAAGCGCGGTAACTGGATCGGCAGCCGCGCCGTGCAGAGTCGTGGCGATATGGAAGGCTTGCCCAGCCGCAGCGAACTGCCCACACGATCCGTTGCTTGACCCATTACCTGTTGCCACAACTACAACAAGCTCAGGAGCAACCCCATGGAAACCGTGAAACTCGCCACCCGCCGTTGGTGGTACATCATGCCCATCGTTTTTATCACCTACAGCCTGGCCTACCTGGACCGCGCCAACTACGGCTTTGCCGCCGCCTCCGGGATGGCCGAAGACCTGATGATCACCCCGGGCATGTCCTCGCTGCTCGGCGCGCTGTTTTTCCTTGGCTACTTTTTCTTCCAGGTGCCGGGGGCGATCTACGCGCAAAAGCGCAGCGTCAAGAAACTGATTTTCGTCAGCCTGATCCTCTGGGGCGGCCTGGCGACCCTGACCGGCGTGGTGTCCAACGCCTATATGCTGATCGTCATCCGCTTCATGCTCGGGGTGGTCGAAGCGGCGGTAATGCCGGCGATGCTGGTGTACCTGTGCCATTGGTTCACCCGTGCCGAACGCTCGCGGGCCAATACCTTCCTGATCCTCGGCAACCCGGTGACCATGCTGTGGATGTCGGTGGTCTCGGGCTACCTGGTGCAGCATTTCAGCTGGCGCTGGATGTTTATCATCGAGGGTCTGCCGGCGGTGTTGTGGGCGTTTATCTGGTGGAAACTGGCGGATGAAAAACCCGCCGATGCCAAGTGGCTCAGTGAACAGCATAAAAAAGACCTGGAAACCGCCCTCGCCGCCGAACAGGTGGGGATCAAGGCGGTGAAGAATTACGCCGAGGCCTTCCGTTCACCCAAGGTGATCATCCTCGCCCTGCAATTCTTCTGCTGGAGCATCGGCGTGTATGGCTTCGTGCTGTGGCTGCCCTCGATCCTCAAGGCCGGTTTGCAGATGGACATGGTCGAAGCCGGCTGGCTCTCGGCGCTACCCTACCTGGCGGCGGTGATCGGCATGCTGGTGGTGTCGTGGGGCTCGGACAAGCTGCAAAAGCGTAAGCGTTTTGTGTGGCCGCCGTTGCTGATTGCGTCCATCGCCTTCTACGCGTCCTACGTGTTGGGCGCTGAACATTTCTGGTGGTCCTACACCCTGCTGGTGATCGCCGGGGCATGCATGTATGCACCCTACGGCCCGTTCTTCGCCATCGTCCCGGAAATCCTGCCGGCCAACGTCGCCGGTGGCGCCATGGCGCTGATCAACAGCATGGGCGCGCTGGGCTCGTTCGGCGGCTCGTATCTGGTGGGCTACCTCAACAGCAGCACCGGTTCGCCCGGCGCTTCGTATCTGTTGATGAGCGGCGCGCTGCTGCTGTCGGTGGTGCTGACGATTTTCCTCAAGCCCGGCGCCAGTGACCGCTCGCCGGCGCCAACCCTGGAGTTGAAGGTAAAAACCTCATGAAAAAGTCCGTTGTGTTGTACAAGAAGCTCTCCGCGCCGCTGATGGCTCGCCTGCATGAGCAGGCCGAGGTCACGCTGATCGATGCACTGGATGAGACCGGCCTGGCCAAACTGCGCGATGCGCTGCCCGGCGCCCATGGCCTGTTGGGTGCAAGCCTGCGCCTGGACGCCCAGTTGCTCGACCTGGCACCCAAGCTGGAAGCAGTGGCCAGCGTTTCGGTCGGGGTCGACAACTACGACATCGATTACCTGACCCAACGCGGCATCCTGCTCAGCAACACCCCGGATGTGCTCACCGAAACCACCGCCGACACCGGCTTTGCGCTGATCCTGGCGACTGCCCGACGTGTGGTCGAGCTGGCCGACATGGTGCGTGCCGGCCAATGGAACAAGAACATCGGCCCGGCCCACTTCGGCAGCGATGTGCATGGCAAGACATTGGGCATCATCGGCATGGGCCGCATCGGCGAAGCCTTGGCCCAGCGCGGGCATTTTGGCTTCGGCATGCCGGTGATCTACCACAGCCATGCACCCAAGCCGGCCGTGGAGGCGCGCTTTGGCGCGCAGTACCGAAGCCTCCAGGACTTGCTCAAAGAGGCGGATTTTGTCTGCCTGACCCTGCCGCTGACCGCTGAAACCGAGAAGTTGATTGGCACGGAAGAATTCGCGCTGATGGGGCCGGAGACGATCTTTATCAATATTTCACGCGGCAAGGTGGTGGACGAAGCGGCATTGGTTGAAGCGTTGCAGCAACGCACCATCCGGGCGGCGGGATTGGATGTGTTCGAGAAAGAACCGCTCAGCCACGACTCGCCGTTGCTGCGCTTGAACAACGTGGTGGCGACGCCGCATATCGGCTCGGCCACCCATGAAACGCGGGAGGCGATGGCCAAGTGTGCGGTGGATAATCTGCTGCAGGCCTTGTCGGGTGAGCGGCCACAAAACCTGGTGAACGCGGCTGTCTGGAAACAGTGAACCCATGTGGGAGGGAGCCCACTCCCACATTCGACCGCGTTTCAAATCAGGTCAGATTACAAACCGCGCCACCATCCCATTCAAATCCACCGCCAACCTCGACAACTCATGGCTGGCCGCGCTGGTCTGGTTGGCGCCCGCCGCAGACTGGGTGGCCAGGTCGCGGATGTTGACGAGGTTGCGGTCCACCTCGCGGGAGACCTGGGCCTGTTCTTCCGAAGCGCTGGCAATCACCAGGTTACGTTCGTTGATCAGGCTGATGGACTGGGTGATCTGCTCCAGGGCCACGCCGGCAGCACGGGCCATTTCCAGGGTGGCTTGGGTACGTTGGTTGCTTTGCTGCATGGACTGCACAGCTTCACCGGTGCCGTTCTGGATGCCGGCGACCATCTTCTCGATTTCCTGGGTCGATTGCGCGGTGCGATGGGCCAGTGCCCGCACTTCATCGGCAACCACCGCAAAGCCACGCCCGGCTTCCCCGGCACGGGCCGCTTCAATCGCGGCGTTGAGCGCCAGCAAATTGGTCTGCTCGGCAATCGCCCGGATCACGTCGAGGACCTTGCCGATATCCCGGCCTTGAGTCGCCAGGCCTTCGATCATCACGGCGGTGTTTTGCACATCCTGGGTCATGGTCTGGATCGCGCCGACGGTGTCCATCACCCGGTCGCGGCCTTCGCGTGCCGCCTGGTTGGACTGCCCGGAGGCCTCGGAAGTGGAGACAGCATTACGCGCCACTTCTTCTACCGCTGCGGTCATCTCGTTGACCGCCGTGGCGGCCTGGTCGATCTCATTGTTCTGTTGTTGCAGGCCGCGGGAGGCTTCCTCGGTGACGGCGCTCAACTCTTCCGCTGCTGACGCCAGCTGCGTGGCTGAGCCGGCGATATGCTGGATGGTCTGGCGCAGGTTGGCCTGCATGCTCGACAGGGCACTGAGCAAGCGCGCAGGTTCATCCTTGCCATCGTCCGCGAAGGTTTTGCTGAGATTGCCGGCGGCAATGGTTTCGGCGACTTCCACGGCCTTGCGCAACGGCGTAACGATGCTGCGGGTCAGCAGCCAGGCCAACAGCACGGTGAGCAATGCGGCCACCACCGACACCGCCACCACGCCGGTGATTGCGCCCTCGTAACTTTGCCCGGCCGCCGCGTCAGCGGTTTTCGCATCGGCGGCATTGAGGGCGATCAGCTTGTTCAACTGCTCGCCCATCTGGTCGGTGCCGTCCTTGATGCGGCTGTTGATCAGCGTGCGCATTTCATCGACCTTGCCTTGCTTGGACAGCATCAGCATGTCGGCCTGAGCCTTCAGGTAGTTATCCAGCGTCACGCTGAAGGTCTTGTACAACACTGCCTCTTGCTCGCCCATCGGCAACTGGACGTAATGGGCCTGGGCAGCCTTGACCTTGTCGGTCAGCACGCCGATGCGAGTTTCGGCTTCCTGCAGGGCAGCCGGTTCGCGGTTGACCAACACCCTAAACGACAGGATGCGCATGCGCAGTACGTTTTCAGTGATGTTGCCCAGGGACGTCACGCTGGGCAGCTGGGTCGCGCTCATGTCCACGGAAGACTGCCGGATCTGCGTCATGCGGTTGACCGCAAACACCCCCAGGATGACCACTAACACTGCAATGAAGGCGAAACCGAGAAACGCTCGAGGGGCGATATTCAGATGACGAAGGGACATAGGGCTGTTCTCAGAAGTAGTGTTTGCGAGCATCCCTGCCGCGAAACGATCCGTCAGCGTCAACGCGCTGGCCAGACCTTGGTCACCACTGTTGTCGTTTTAATGTGGGCCTATATTTACTATCGGCCGGGGCCGGGGTTTTGCGCAGGGGCTTTATTAATATTTTTTTACACTTCTGACGGCTGGCGGTTTCTGGCATTCTTCGCCTCCATTTTCCGACCCGAGCCATCATTTTGTCTGACGCTCAAGCCCCCCGCCCGCGCTATAAATCCGACCTGATCTATGGCCTGGAAGACCGCCCGCACTTCACCGCCGCGATATTTGCCGCCCTGCAGCACGTCTTGGCCAGTTTCGTCGGCATCATCACCCCGACCCTGATCGTCGGCGGCGTACTCGGCCTGGAAAGCGAGGTGCCATACCTGGTGAGCATGGCGTTGTTTGTCTCGGGGCTCGGCACGTTCGTGCAGGCGCGTACATTCGGGCCGGTGGGCTCGGGCCTGTTGTGCCTGCAAGGCACCAGTTTTTCGTTCATCAGCGTGATTCTCAGCGCCGGCTTCATGGTTAAGGCCCGGGGCGGCGGCACCGATGAAATCCTGTCGACGATCTTTGGCATCTGCTTTTTCGCCGCGTTTATCGAGGTAGTGCTGAGCCAATTCATCGGCAAGCTGCGCAAGCTGATCACCCCGGTGGTCACCGGCACCATCATTACCCTGATGGGTCTGTCGCTGATCAAGGTGGCAGTCACCGACATGGCCGGTGGCTATGGCGCCAGCGACCTGGGCGCCGCGGGCAATATGGGCCTGGCGGCGCTGGTGCTGCTGACCATCGTGGTTCTCAACCGGTTCAGCAACCCGTTCCTGCGCCTGGGTTCGATCGTGATCGGCCTGAGCCTGGGTTTCTTTGTCGCGTGGTGGCTGGGCCGGGTCGACATGGCCGCCCTGCCCCAGGTGCCGCTGATCAGCGTGCCGGTGCCGTTCAAGTACGGTTTCTCGTTCGACTGGGTGGCGTTTATCCCAGTGGCGGTGATCTTCCTGATTTCGCCCCTGGAAGCCGCCGGTGACCTGACTGCCAACTCGATGATTTCCCAACAGCCGGTCAAGGGCCCGCTGTATATCAAGCGCATCAAGTCCGGCCTGCTGGCCGACGGCCTCAACTCGGCGATGGCTGCAACTTTCAACAGCCTGCCGATGGTGACCTTCGCCCAGAACAATGGCGTGATCCAATTGACCGGCGTGGCCAGCCGCTACGTCGCCTATTTTATTGCCGGCCTGCTGGTGCTGCTGGGGCTGTTCCCGATGATCGGCGCGGTGCTGCAACTGATGCCCAAGCCGGTACTGGGCGGCGCCACCCTGATCATGTTCGGCACTGTGGCCGTGGCCGGGATCAAGATCCTCGCCGAAGCCGGCCTGCACCGGCGCAATGTACTGATCGTGGCAATCTCCCTGGGCATGGGCCTGGGCGTTGCCGCCGTACCGGAAGTACTGCGCGACCTGCCCAAGGCGCTGCACAACATCTTCGAGTCGCCGATCACCGTGGGCGCGTTCTGTGCAATCCTGCTGAACATTTTCCTGCCCGAAGAGTTCATAGAGCTGGAAGAAGATGAATTCGATCCGGAGTCTTCTACCCTCAAGGTCATGCAAGACCCCGACGTCACGAAACAATAGGAGCACCTTTCATATGCGCAAGCTCATGGTTCTATCGCTGTTGCTGCTGACCTTGAGCGCCTGCGCGCTGTTCCCCAACCGTGACCCGGTCAACATCAACGTAGTGGGCATCGAGCCGCTGCAAAGCCAGGACCTGGAAGTGCGCTTCGC
This sequence comes from Pseudomonas sp. FBCC-B545, assembly GCF_059134095.1. Taxonomy (NCBI): domain Bacteria; kingdom Pseudomonadati; phylum Pseudomonadota; class Gammaproteobacteria; order Pseudomonadales; family Pseudomonadaceae; genus Pseudomonas; species Pseudomonas sp. FBCC-B545. Next base: position 3,454,991 of record NZ_CP101441.1, read on the forward strand.
GGTGAAGCTGCGGGTGCAGAACCCCAATGGAACCGCGATCGACTACAACGGCGTGGCCCTGGACCTGGAAGTCAATGGCCGGCCGATGGCCTCAGGCGTGAGTGACCAGGCCGGCAGCATCCCACGTTTCTCCGAGACGGTGCTGATGGTGCCGGTCAGCGTTTCGGCGTTTTCGGTGTTGCGTCAGACTCTGGGCCTGAGCCAGACCCAAAGCCTGAATAACCTGCCCTACGTGCTGCGTGGCAAACTGGCGGGTGGATTGTTCGGCACCATGCGTTTCGTAGAGCGCGGCACCCTGGACTTGCCCAATACCGCCACCTGGTGATGCGAGAAAGATCTGATCCAAATCCGCGAAATGCTGAAGATCAACTGTAGGAGCGAGCTTGCTAGCGAAAAACGTCAACGATAACGCGTGTTTCCTGAACAAACGCGGCGCCTATGGGTTTTTCGCGAGCAAGCTCGCTCCTACAAAAGCTTTGGTTTGACCCGGTTCAGTCAGTGATGAAGCGAACGCCGGGCTTGGCGCGCTCGTCCACGGCCAGTTCAAAAATATCCGGCCGGGCGTAGTGCCCCACCACGTCATAGTCATAGCGTGCCCGCACCAGATCATCCGTATCGATCCGCGCCGTCAACAATCCCGCCTGTCCCAGCAACGGCCCGGCCAGAATGTCGCCCATGGGCCCGACAATCACGCTGCCGCCGGCAATCAACGGCCGATCTGCGGGCCAGTTGGCAACCTCGACACCCAACGCCTCTGGCGATGCCTGCACCTGGCAGGCACTCACGACAAAACAGCGCCCTTCATGGGCGACATGGCGCATGCTCACCTGCCACATCTCGCGCTCGTCCACAGTGGGCGCACACCACACCTCCACCCCTTTGGCGTACATCGCGGTACGCAGCAGCGGCATCATGTTTTCCCAGCACACCGCGCCGCCGATACGTCCAACTGCCGCGTCGATCACCGGCAGCGTCGAGCCATCGCCTTTGCCCCAGATCAGCCGTTCGGTACCGGTCGGCATCAACTTGCGATGCTTGGCAAGCAGGCCGCCCGCCGGTTCGAAATACAACACTGTGCAATACAACGTGCTGCCACTGCGCTCGATCACACCGAGCACCAGGCTGGCACCGGTACGCGCAGACAACCCGGCCAGTGCCTCGGTCTCCACGCCCGGCACGTCGATGGCATTGGCAAAATACCGCGCAAACGCTTCACGCCCTTGGGGCAGGCGATAGCCCAACTGCGTACCGAAGCTTTCGCCCTTGGGGTAGCCGCCCAGCAACGCCTCGGGCATGACCACCAATTGCGCGCCACTGCGCAAAATCTCATCTTCAAAAGTCAGGATCTGCGCGAGGGTTTCAGCCTTGCCACTGGGCAAGGCACCGATTTGCAAGGCAGCGACGATAGAAACAGGCATCAGGATCACTCCGATAGTGGGGGTTGCCCATTCTCCGGCCAGGCTCGATCATGAATAAAGCCCACTCCAGTGCTAAATGATATGAGCCAAATGAATATCGCCCAGGTCGACCTCAATCTGCTGAAAACCTTCGAAGCCCTGCACGATGAATCCAGCGCCAGCCGCGCAGCGTTGCGCCTGGGGGTGACGCAGTCGGCGATCAGTGCCGGCTTGCGGCGTTTGCGCGAGGTGTATGGCGACCCATTGTTCATCCGCACTGGCCGCGGCCTGGCGCCGACATTGCGCGCCAATCAGTTGAAACCGGTGATCAGCGAGGCACTGGATCGCTGCCGGCAGAGCCTGGCGATGATCAACCCGGATAACCTGCACTACGAGGGGCGCTCGGTGGTCCTGGGGCTGTCCGACGACTTCGAGATTGCCTACGGCCGTCGACTGATGGACGCCATCGCTCAGCGCCTGCCAAAACTGCGGGTAATCTTTCGCCAGACCCACAGCCAGATCGTCGCTGGCGCCCTGCTTGACCGCAACTTGGACCTGGCCGTCACCGCTGGCGGTTTTGCCGAGCGCAGGCTGAGTCGGCAGGTACTGGGGGAAGGTGATTATCGCTGCCTGGTGGACCCATCCAGCCTGGCGCCCGGCCAGCAACGTATCGACCTTGAGGAGTTCGTCGCACGGGAGCATGTGCTGGTGTCGTCGGGCGGGTTTATCGGCATTACTGACGAAGGCCTGGCGGCGCAGGGCTTGAGACGCCAGGTATGCGCGTCCACCAGCCACTTCGCCGCGCTGCCGTACCTGCTCAAAGGCAGCGCGGCAGTGGCGACGATTCCCGGGCATGCGGCCCAGGCCATCGCGCAGATGACCGGCCTGCAGGTGTTGCCCTGCCCGTTAGCGCTGCCGCGCTACCCGGTGGAGTTGGGCTGGCGCACCCAGACCCAGCTTGATCCGTTGTTGCTCAAGGTACGTGAGGCGGTTGTAGCGTGCTTTACTTCGCCGCCGCCATCAGCTTGTTGACCTCACTGCGCACCATGTTGGAAAACTCCGGCGGCGACATGCCGTCCAGTTCGGCGCGCACCCATTCGGCCCACTTGCCCTTGCGCTTGGCACGTTCGCCGAACAACCGCGCGGCTTCGCCCTTGGCCTTGCCCAGATTGGTTTGCCACAGGTCGTAGAGGCGGGACTTTTCATCTTCCAGCTCGGCGCGTTCGGCGAGAGTCTTGTTGGCGAGATTGAAGCTCATATTGAATTACCTGCTGCACAAATAAGTGACATCTTACACTGTAGGTCTAAAGTTCCCGATCCGGATTTTGCCCCAGATGAACGCCCGGGAAAATAACTGCAACTTTTGCCGCTGCCCGACACTCCATTGTTCACTGTCACATTCACCTGCAAGGAGTCACCCCAATGGCCCGCAAAACCGCCGCCCAAGCTGCCGAAGAACAAATCAAGGACCAAGCCTTCAGCGAATTGACCGCGCTGATCGAGGAGTCGGACAAGTTGCTCAAAAGCAGCGCATCCCTGGTGGGCGAAGAAGGTGAAACCCTGCGTGAGCAGGTCGCCATCAAGCTCAAGCAAGCCCTGGACTCGCTGTCCAGCGTGCGTGAACGCAGCAAACCTGTGGTCGATGCCACCGAGACCTATATCGGTGGTCACCCTTGGCAGACCGTGGCGATCTCCGCCGGTTTCGGCCTGGTGGTCGGCCTGTTGCTGGGTCGCCGCAACTGACCCATTGCGTGGCAGCGGCCTGCCGCTGCCACGCCATTATTTCAACCCGCCAGCTCGCGCAACTGCTGCAGTACCTCCACCTCCAACACGATCCCCTCCTGCAACGACTTCTCTCGCGTACGATGCCGCCGATCTCCCGGCAGCCGCCGCAGCCCCGCCGCGTGCATCTGCCGCACCAGTTCCTGGCTGCGCTCGGCGAAGCCCTGCCCTGCCGTTTTTGCCGGATCGATGACAATCAGCAACTGGCCGGTCCAGGGTGTGCGGGCGCCGGGGTGGTTGGACCAATCAAACTCAAAGGAAAAATTACCGCCAGTCAGGGCCGCCGCCAGGAGTTCGACCATCATCGACAGCGCTGAGCCCTTGTGCCCGCCAAACGGCAACAACGCGCCGCCCTCAAGGATGGCCTTGGGGTCCTGGGTCGGCTGGCCCAGGCTGTCGACCCCAGTGCCCAGGGGCAAGCGCTCGCCCTTGCGTGCGGCAATCTGCACATCGCCATGGGCGATGGCGCTGGTGGCCAGGTCGAACACAATCGGCGGGCCATCGGCGCGGGGCGCGGCAAACGCAATCGGGTTGGTACCGAACAGCGGCCGATCCGCGCCGTGGGGCACTACGCAGGTCATGCTGTTGACCACGCTCAGAGCTACCAGGCCTTCCTCGGCGAAGGGCTCCACATCCGGCCACAGCGCGGCGAAGTGGTGGGAGTTGCGAATCGCCAGCAAGGCGATTCCGGCGCTGCGGGCCTTCTCCACCAGCAGGCTGCGCGCTGCCGCCAGGGCCGGTTGGGCGAAGCCGTTATCGGCGTCCACGCGTACAAACCCGGAGGCGACATCCTCGACCACCGGCACCGCCTTGCCGTTGACCCAGCCACTGCCGAGCGTCGAGACATACCCGGGAATACGGAACACCCCATGGCTATGGGCACCATCGCGTTCAGCGCTGGCACAATTGTGCGCGAGCACCAAAGCCACCTCGGGCGACGTGCCATGCCGGACAAATACCTGTTGCAGCAAGGTCACCAGTTCGGTGAACGGGATCGAGGTCGAAGCCGGGGCGACTGTCGGAGACTGTGCAGACATTTGAAGCTCCGTTTTTATGATTGGAAGGGGCAACGAATGGACATCCAGACCGTCGATTAGACACCACGCACAGCGCCCGCTGTCAACTTCCCCGCGTGGCTCAATAGTTACCCCCGCCTGGCACAAAGGCCTGCCTACCCTGTGTTTCCTAATTGACCCTGGAGCCAGGCCATGAACCGCGTCACCCCGCCATATTTTTTCGACGAATTCCTGCGACCCGTCAATCGTTCGACGCTGAGCGAGCGCGAACGCGCCCTGGGGCTTACGGTCAAGGACCTGGAATGGCTGCATGGCGTGTATTACGCCAGCGATGCCAACCGCCGGGATACGCGTCTGCAAAGCCACCCCATGCGTGTCGAAAAACTGCTGGTTACGGTAACGGGCAAAGCCGCGATCCCACTGGCCGGCGCGTTCCTGATGAGCCCCAGCCCGGACGGTAAAAAAGCCCTGTTGTATACGCCCTACGGCGGTATCCAGGTGTACGACAACCATGCAGCACTGCTTGCCGAGGTCAGCCAGGCACTGGCCGACCCGGTGCAGCGCGTGGATTTGCTCAGTTTCCTGTCGATCGCCCAGCGCAACAGCCTGCCGGCGGGTACGGCCATGACGCTGACGACCACGCTGGTCGAAGGTGCCGTCATGGAGGACCAGGAACAAACCCTGCAGGCCTGCCAGCAGGCCAACGTACACGCCATGCTGGCGCACTTGCAGAAAACCCCGACCCTTTCCGGTATGCTCGACACACTGCTCGGCATCATGGCCCACCCGTACTTCCCCGGCCTGGATCAACGGGACACGCGGGTCAATTGCTTTATGCAAAGCCCGATGGATACCGACCGGCGCTGGATCGACTCGCTGCCGCTACGTGAAGCGCTCCTGCTGTTCTACGTGAAACACGCCTGGCCTGCGGGGCAAACCCGCGAATTCTTCAACCCCAAGCATGTCACCACCGACTTCACCCCGACCCAGTTGCAACAAGACCGGGAACACTGGGAACGCCTCGTCGAACAAACCTCCGGTACGCTGTCCAAACTGCTCGACAGCCTGCTGCAGACCTACTGGAACGAGGACATCGACGGTGGCACCTCGCGCCTGGAACTGTTTGCGCAAGTCATGGCCGACAAATTTCGCCTTGATGTACTGCTCAAGCGCCAGGCCGGCATCCTCAGCGCCGACGAGAGTCATATGCTCCAGGCCATGTTCCTCAGCGACCAGGGTGCTCGCAGCGCCTACGCCGCCAACCTGAGCGTGGAAAAAGTGCGTGTCTATGCGCCCTACCAGCACTACGTGGAACTGGCCAGTACCCTGATGCTGCATGAAACCCACGCCTATCTTTACACCCAGTCCCGTGGCCTGCAGGTACTCGAAGACCTGGATGATCTCAAAGACACGCTGTTGAGCATGCTCAAGGCTGCCGGGCACGAAGACGAATTGCTCAACTTCCTGTCCTTGGACGAGCGCAACACTTTTATAGGTCTTGATCAGGTAAATATTGCCGCGCATCCCGTCACCGGGCATGTGTTTACCGGCATGATCGAAGACATTGCCGCCAAACAGATCAGTAATATGAACCACGCCCTGGGCCTCTATCGCAGCAGCGCCGGCCAGGTGGACGCGGATGCCTTGCTCGATTACGCCCTGGACGTGCGCACCATGCTCGACAGCCGCCTGGGCGACCTGGAAACCGACGGGCGCTGGAGCGTGCACCCCGTGACCAGCGGTAATGGCCGCCCCTCCACCGTGCAGGCCGAGCTGGCCAGGTTGCACCTGCAGCGCCTGCAAGCTGCCGAGCAAGGGCTGAACATCGAACGTGTCCGACACCCCACATTGCGCAGCATGGTTGCCCTGGCCATGGACACGGAGCTGCAAAAGCAACGCCTGGATCTCAAGGCCGATGAGGTTTATGTCAATACCTATGCCTCCCGTGCCCAGCAACGCGAAGAGCGCCTGCCCCTTTCGTCCCTGAGCATGACTGAACACTTCATCGAACGCCTGGCCCGGGAAAGCGGCCCGCTGCCGGTGTCGTCCAGGACCGGCTTCTACAAAAAACGCGACCAAGGGGTGGCCCAACAGCTCAATAACATCAGCCAGAAAATCTTTAACAGCCTCATCGAACAGGTGTTGAATTACTTTGCCGGCCACGAGATGCGTGAGCTCCCCCGCCTGTTCCTGGAAAACACCCGGGATAAACATGCGCACTCGATGCTGCTCGGCCTGCGCAGCGAGGCTGAACTGCGACTGCTGGGCAAGACTCTGCCGGCGCGCGGCCACGCTATCCTTGACGCGGTATTGCGCACCGACAGCCTGGTACGCCTGACCCGTCACGGAATCAACGGCTTTCTCCCGGATGCGTTTGCAGTGGCCTTGCATCAGGGTACATCCCAGGCGCTGCTGGCACTGCCCAACCTGTTTGTACTGACCGAACGTGGCGGCCTCGACACCAGAAACTCGGGCCAGGTCACCCTATGGACGCCCCGGCGTGGTCATGAGGTGTTCCCCTCGGTCACGGCCCTGCGCGAGGCGCTCACCCAGCGCCTGGCGCATCCGATCAAGCGCCTCTCGCTGCTGGAGAACCTGCCGTTTTCCCAGCGCGTGCCTCACCAGGTGTATCGCCTGGCCCCCCTGCAACGCATTGACGATAACCTGCTGGACAATCGCCTGAACAGCTACGGCGACTTCGTGATGGATGCGGTGGATCATCTGCTGGCCATGGACTTGCCGGCACGTGCGGTGCAGGACCGCCTGGATGCGTTGCTGGAGACCCCGGCGCCGACCAACCTGGCACGTGCCAAGGCGCTGGCCGAGGCCATGGTCAACCAGCAGGTCCTGCCTGTCTGGCTGGCAATGGCGCCGGCGAAGGAGCAGATCCACCATGCCGAACTGTTGGAGCAATACCACAACAGCGCCCCGGAGGAAGAAGACTACCTGCATGGCATCCCCACCATTGGCGAGCACACCTTTGCCGCCCTGCTGGAGCTGCTCCAGGCACGCTTTCCAAAGCAGACCATCAGCCCCGATGATGTACTGATCCCCGTACACCAGGCCCTCGACATCCACGACTACAGCCTGACCGACTTTGCGTTGCGCCACTGGCCGGACCTGAACAGCCAGATTATCCGCCCGCGCTCACGCACCGCCCAGGGCCTGCCGGACACTCTGGATGCCAACGCGGTGATCCAGATGGTGCGGCAACTGGACTTGAAATCGGTCTATCAGAAGCAGTTGCAAACCGCGCTGGACACCAGCACCGAGGCAGGCCGCATACGCCGGCGCCGGTTCTGCCAGCAATTGCCTTGGCAGGTGCTGCAATTGGCCCACGAGCAACAGCTGCAAGAACGCCTGTCGAGCCAGGCCCTGGGCTTGGTCCGGCAGGTATTCGACATGCCTGACGCCCTGGCACGCGCGGCGCTGCAGGGCGCGTCGGCGCTGATCCGGCCGGTGGAACTGGTGGCGACCGAAGGTGCCACTGCCGCCAAGGTACTGGGCATGTACCTGATCAGCGCTGAAAGCCAGGATGCCGGGCCCGTGGTGTTATATACGCCCTACAGTGAACACCATGTGCTCAAGCAATACGCCAGCGAACAAGCGCTGCTGGACGAATTGGAGCGACCGGGCGAACTGCAGGACTGGGTCCTCCAGCACCTGGAAGACCCGCACCAGGCCATTTACCGCAACTTGCTGCAAAATAACCGTCATCGTCCGTCAGATCTCCAACTGGCTTTCTCTCCAATCACCGGCAACCTGCTGCACTACCTGTTCAGTGAAAACACGCTGATCCTGCTCAAGATGCTCGCCTGCCAATTCGAACACGGCACCCAGCTGCTCTGGGACAAGGTGGTCGGCCTACTCGGCAAGGGTATTCCCACGGCGGTGCACTTCATGGCAGGCAAGCTCGCCTATCCGCTGGTGGTGTGGCGCAGCTACAAGCTGGTCAAACGCTCGATGGAAGCACTGCAACTGCACCAGTGGAAAGCCGCGATGAAGTACTTCATCCTGGCCGTGGTACAAATGGCCTCGCTGTACAGCGAGCTTGACGGCAGCGAAACCCCGCCGCCCGATGAGGCAGAGGTGGTCGACCTGCCTGAGGGCAAACTGCCGGCGGCCACCACCCTCGACACCCTGGACATCACCGCCGCTTCACGTACGCGGTTGCAGCCTTTCGAGACCCACGACGTCGCCCTGCAGGACCTTGCGCTGGACACGTCCACCCATGTCTACACGGACAAGACCAACGTCGATGGCTATGTGCCGATGGCCGGCAAGGTATACCCGGTGAAGAAAGCCAAGGACCAGTGGCGCCTGGACAGCGACGATCAACAGGGCCCCTATGTTGGCCGCAACTCGGAGGGCAGATGGGTGTTGGACCTGAGCGTGCATAAACCGCGCTTCGGCCAAGCCTGGACGCGCCACAAGACACTACGGGCCGAACGACGCGACATCAACATTCAAGCACGGGGCATAAGGGAGATTGCCGCCGTGTCCAGCTGGAAAGCCCAGGCTATCGACGAAGCCTTGAATGTGGCGACGTACTACGCCGTCAACTGCAAGCGCAACCTCCAGCAGTTTGCCGCCCTGCGCTCCCCTGAGAGCCGGGTCGGCCTGTTTTTGTGCGAGCTGTTCGGCGCTGTCAACCTGAACCCGGATCACGTCAAGAAAATCGACAACATCGTCGACGGGATACTCGATGAGTTAAGTGATCCCACGTTGACCGGCCCTGACTCGATGCGCTTCGTCAGCGGGGACAGCCTGACGGACGCCATAAATGAATACGCCATGGTTCTGGTCAACGACAGCGAACGCAAAGTGTATTTGTTCGAGCGTTTCTTCGATCCGAACCTGACCGATTACGTGGACAAGCTGAGCGTACCCTTCGACATGATGGCCCACGCCAGGGCCGCTACCCTGATTCATGAGCTGACGCACCTGCGTTTCAAGACGGCAGACATCGCCTACCTGCACAGCTTCGAGCCGTTCCGCGACCTGATCGACACGGCCAAGCCCGGCGCCCAGGCAGTGAAGACCCGCCAGGATGATTTGCAAACCACCGCGCTGTCCACCCTGACGCCCGAACGGATGCTGTTCAAGACCTGGGATGACGTTTCGGAAACCTGGGAGGATTACGGCTTTTTCACCACGACCCATTACCTCAAGCGCAAAGTACTGAGTACCACCGGGGCCAAAACCCTGGTTGAGGCGCGTCAGATTTTCATGAGTAATATCGACAAACGCATCGACGTCATTCTCTCCAACGCCGATTCAGTCACGTACTTGATTACACACCTGGGACGCATGCTGGATGTGGGAGCCTGAGCAGGCCCCCAGCGGGCAAATCAGTCTTTCTGGTCGCGCAGGACATTGCCGGAGGCGCCGTCGATACGGGCTTCATAGACAGTGCCGTCGGACTTGCGACCTTTGACTTCCCAGTAACCGTCATTGTCGGCTTCAGCCGAATAGACCTCGATATACCCAGCCTTGGTCTTCGCCACTTCAATGGCCTTCTCAATAGGGATCCAGCCGGCGCCCGGCTTATCGGCCAGGGCGGCGCCAGCGCTGAGCAGCGCGGTGGTTGCACACAGGGCGACTAAGGTTTTCTTCAACATATTCGTACTCCATTGTGGGAATGCCGGACACTTGTCCTGATATTTTAGGTATTACCAAATAAGAATAAGTTCCAATTGATGTGCAATCGCCATGATGGCGGTTCTCGCCGCCTGCCTCGGGGGGTTAGAATGCGGCAAACCAGGATGAGTCAATGAGCGAAAAGCCCCTTTCAGACGCCGAATACGATGCGATCACCGACGCCGCCGCGCATTGGTGCATGCGCCTGCACGCCGCCGATTGCACGGCGAGCGAACGTCAGGCTTTTACGCAATGGCACGACGCCCATCCGCTGCACGCCTTCGAATATGCGGCCATGCTGGAAATCTGGGAGGTGGCCGAGCACCTGCCCCGCCTCCCACCTGCCCCAACGGTGGCCCCCGTCAAGCCACGCAGCCGGTTACGCAACTACGCAGTGGCCGCAGCGGTCTGCCTTGGCGCATTGCCGCTTGCGGCCTTTACCGGCTGGGAAGCCGGTTGGTTGCCCAGTTCTTATGAACATTTCGAAGCAACCAATGGCCTGGAAAAAATCACCCTCGGCGATGGCAGCCAAGTGGAGTTGAACCTGGGCACCGAACTGGTCTACAGCCACTACAAGGACCAGCGCCGGGTCACCTTGAAAAAGGGCGAAGCGTTCTTCAAGGTGACCCACGACCGCGAACACCCGTTTATCGTGCGGGCCGGCGAAGGCCAGGTGCGGGTAACCGGCACCCAGTTCAACGTCTGGGAATACGACGAACAGGTACGGGTGATATTGCTGGAAGGCTCGGTGCAGGTTTCCAGCGACGCGGAGCACGCCAGTGTACCGCTGAGCCCAGGCATGCAGGCCAGCTTTCGCCAGGGTGACGACACCCCGCAAGTCACCGCCATCAGCCCCGATGACAGCGCGCTGGCATGGCGCCACGGCAAGCTGGTGCTCGACAACCTGCCCCTGGCGGATGCGCTGCCGCTGATCAACCGTTACCTGAAAACGCCGGTCATGCTGGCAGACGCCGGTACCGGCAAGATCCGCATCGGCGGTATCTACAATATCAACGAAGTCAGCAACCTCGTTCCCTCCCTGCCCAAGGTGCTGCCGGTCTACCTGACCCAGAACCAGGACGGCAACCCCGTACTCAATTCCATCCCAGGTAAAACGCCCAAGGGTTGAGCCCTCATGCGCATGGGTATCTACGCAACTTTGGCGGGGCCTTCAGGGAAGAAGCTTGCTCTTCCTGGAGCCTGACAGCCGACCGCTATCTAACTGATACTCTACGATCCAAATGTGGGAGGGGGCTTGCTCCCGATGGCGGCCTGGAAGCCCACCAGGATGTTGGAGTTTGATCGAGTACATATCCGTTATTTGGGTAACGGCCGCTATTGGTTCCGCCCTTACGGCGGCTCACTTTTGAAAAGCGCAAAAGTAAGCAAAACGCTCTTGCCCCACCACTCGGCACCTCGCCTAGGCTCGGTGTGCCCGTAATCCGCCATGGATTTGGGGGGCCGCCGCCACGCGCCATCCATGGCGCGGGGCGGCTAAACCGGCATCCCTGCCGGTTTACCCCCCAAATCCCTGTCGAATTCCGGCCAGCGTAGTTTAACGGGGCGCCTAAAATCAAAAGCAGAGCAAGAGCAAGAGCAAGAGCAAGCAGCGAGTCAACACGATCAAATGTGTAGATAGCTATGCCCTCATGCGGGAGTGGGTTCGCTCATTCCCGCAGTCTCAGTTTTGAAACACCTCCCTCGCCTGAATCGCCCGCTTTGTGCGGATTCATCTATTTGTCATGGGCGGTGTTACATCGCTGAGACAGTGCGAGGTGAGGATGGGCCTGTCTCAAGCACCGGGGGACTGTTTCAATGTTGAAACAGCGTTGCCATCACTTTGCCTGGCTCTAAACACAACCCACTGTAAATCAACAAAAAATCAAAAGCGGCACGGCTTCTGCTCTTTCCCTCACAACGCTGTTTAGGGTCAGCGTGAAGCATAAGGACTGCCGCCGTGAACACACTTGCTCAAGGTTCGATGACCGCACTGCTGGTCAGCTGTGTACTCAGCGCCGGTATCAGTATTCCGAGCTTTGCCGGTGACGGCGTTATCGTCACGGGTCGTAACGTGCAGGGGCATATGGTCGGCCGCCCGGCATTCGGCCCCGACCCCTACCCCACTACCGCCAATGCCAATCCCAGCAAAGAGATTATCAACGCCCTGTCCGGCGAACTCAGCGACGCGGATATAGGCGGTATCAGCAGCGGCGCAAGCCTCGCCCGCTCCATCCAGCCCAATGCCAGTTTGTCTGGTCTTGGCACCACACAGCACGGCATGTCGACACTGGGCACTGGCGCAGCCGCCGGCCATGGTGCGGGCAACAGCATGGGCGGGCAGATCAGCGACTCGATCCAGCGCGGCATGGCGCCCTTGAACAACCTCGGCAACATGCTGGGGGGCAAGTGATGAATCGCGCCCTGTTGATTTTCGCCCTGTTGGGCAGCGCCTCGGCCATGGCCGACAACACCGCGGTGATCAACAACAGCGGCCAGCAGTACGAAGGTGTGCTGTCGATCAACCAGGCAGCCGGCACCCAGCAACAAACGTCCAACAGCCGTGCCATTGCGCTCGGTGGCCAGGCCACCACCGTCGACATCCAGAAGCTCAATGGCAAGGTCGACCCGGCCCTGAACGCCAAGGCGGCGATCCAGGGCACTTCTTTTATCAATGGCAACGGTGTGCTGGGCATCAACCAGTCGGCCGGGGCCAATAACCAATCGATCAATGCGGTGCGGATCAGCCTCAACCCTGGCCCGCAAAGCATCGATGACAGCGTCCTGTTGCAACAGAACACGACGACGCTGGCAACTGACTCAGGGCTCACCCCCGCCACTGGCAGCCGCCAGGTCGTTACCAGCGACCAGGCCTTCACCGGCAGCCGAGGTGTGATTCAGGTGAACCAGAGTGCCGGGGTGGGGAACCGAGTGGCTAACACCCTGGGCATCACTATCAAGTGACCGCTTGATAGACGTTCGTTAGGCCGTACCAACACTTAACCAACTAATCAGAAGCAAGGAGAAACACCATGAAACCTCAAATGGCGCTCAAACCACTGGTTTTCGCTCTCGCCGCACTCATGGCTGCTGCTGCTCAAGCGGGTGGCTGGCATCCAACCCCTCAACCCACCGGCACTGTTGCCGCTGTCGTCACCGATGTACAAAAAAGCGAACACAACAAATTCGACGACACCAACACCGAAAACAACGCCTCGGCCGATAACTCGGTCAACAGCAACAGCGGTAACGTCGGGGTCAACGCGCAATCGGGGTCCGGTAACCTGGCTGACAACGCCGGTGCCATCTCCAGTGCTAAAGGTGACTTTGCGACGGTGTTTGCGGTGATCGATGTGGATCAAGGCAGTGCGGGCAATAACTTCGTCAACAAAGGAACGCAAAACAACGCCTCTCTTGATGGTTCCATCACTGGTAACTCCGGCAACGTGGGTTACAACGGCCAGGCCGGGCAAGGCAACCAAGGTAAAAACAACCTGGCAATCACTACTGCCGATGGCAAGAACATCGCAGCGGCCTCCAACACCGAGCAAAACTCGCTCAACAACAGCTACCTCAATGCGGCCGCCAGCAGCCATGGTTATGGTGGCAAGCCGCAATACGTGTCCAACAACGCAAGTCTCGACAACTCGGTCAACCGCAACTCCGGCAACGTAGGCGTCAACCTGCAATCCGGTGCGGGCAACCAAGGCAGCAACAGCCTGGCGATCGGCCAAGGTTGCAGCGTCTGCAGCAGCAGCGTGCGCTTCTGATCCAACGGGGCCTTGGCAACAAGGCCCTATCTTATTCCAGTGTCCAGCAGGTGATCCGATCATGCGCCTCGCGATTCTCACCCTCCTGATGTTGCTCACCGGCACGACCTGGGCAGGCACCATGGCGATCTCCGCCATGCCCGGCGGCGCGGTGATCTACAAGAAGGTCGAGAGTATCCGTGAGCGCCGCTTCGCCAACCTGGTGGAACAGAAAACCGATTTCAGCTGCGGTGCCGCGGCACTCGCCACCATTCTGCGCCAGGCCTATTGGCTGGATGTCGACGAAGCCCACATCATCAAAGGCATGCTGGTCACTGCCGACCAGGACCTGGTACGAACCCAGGGCTTTTCCATGCTGGACATGAAGCGCTACCTCGAAAGCATCGGCATGCGTGCCCGCGGCTACAAGATCGCGCCAGATACCTTGCTGACCGTGAAAATCCCCGTGGTGGTGCTGCTGGAAATCCGCGGCTACAAGCACTTCGTGGTGATGCAGCGGGCCGACAAGGACTGGGTGTATATCGGCGATCCCGTACTCGGCCACAAGCGCTATTCCCGCGACGACTTCGTCAAAGGTTGGAATGGCATTGTCTTCGCCGTACTGGGTGAAGGTTACGACAAGGCCAATGTCTTGCTCGACCCGCCCATGCCGCTTACCGCCAAGAGCCAGATGAATGAGTTCAGGCCGGTGGGCGATGCAGAGCTGATGGATTTCGGTTTTATCCAGAGCGACTTCTTCTAGAAGCGCAATAAGGGGCAGGACGCCCCAGGAGCCGCAGATGAACACTTGCCGTTGGCTGACGCTGTTGTGCGTGGCAGCCTCAATGCCCGCTTATGCGTCATCGGGGTTTAAGCCTATCGAACTCAAGGACGCAGAAATGGCCGAACTGCGTGGCCGCTACGTAATGCCGGGGCGCATCATCAGCTTCGGCATCGTCATGAGCAGCACCTGGACCAATGCCGTCGGTGACAGCATCACCGGCACGGCCAACATGCAGATCGACAAGACCACTATCACCCCGCAGTTCTATGTGCAAACCACCGGTTCGACCGGTACCGGCACGCCTCCAACCACCGGCACCGGCAACGTGGTCGGGGGAGCGGGCCTGGGCAGCGGCCAGGGCGTGACCCAAAGTGTGCGCACGGCCGGCGATGGCAACACCGCCTACAACAACGTCGGCATCAATGTTGAGAACGGCGTTGCCCCCGCCAATAACCTCCAATCCGGACAGGTGCTGATGGCCGGAGGTACTGTGAGCGGTGACAGCGCAGCGGGCCGCGTAAGCGTATCGGCCAACAATGGCGGCGTGCAGATGGCGATCCAGGCCAACCACAACCAAGGCAGCAGCCTGCAGCAGATCGGTGGCGGCAACGTGCTGCAGGGTACGGTGCTGACCGGCAATACCAACCTTGTCAAAAATATCACTCAGATCAATGTGGTGATGAACAACAACGGCTTGAATAACGCCGCGTTGAACTGCAATTTGGATCAGCTCAAAGGCCTACGTACGCTCGGTTATTGAACTACGCTGACCCTTCGACACTTACGCATTAGTAAAGGACGGCTTATTTCATGCATCGATCGTTATCGCTACGTGCGGTGATTTGTTTAAGTACGCTCTTGCCCGCATCGCTATTGTATGCCGCGCCAGACGCCGATATCGAAGCCCTGAAGAGGGAACTCCTGGAACTCAAGCAACGTTATGACGTGCAGCAAAAAGCCTTGGCTGTGCTGGAGCAACGTGTACGTCAGGTAGAGGATCAACCGGCGACGCCCGCCCCCAGGCGCCTGGCCAAGTCACCTGCCGACTTCAAGAATGGCGGTAACGCTGTCGCGACCACGGGTACTGGAGCCGCAGCCGCCTCGGGTGGTGCAGGCAGTTCCTACGGCCAATCCCTCAAGGACGATTCGGCCCCCGCGCAAAGTGTGAGCAACCTCTACAACGAGGCCAGTGGTTTCTTCGGCAATGGCAAGTTCAGCGTTGAAACCGGCATCACCTATGCCCGTTATGATGCGCGCCAATTGACCCTCAATGGCTTCCTCGCACTGGACTCGATCTTCCTCGGCAACATCAACCTGGATCGGATCAAGTCCGACAGCTGGACCCTGGACCTCACCGGGCGCTACAACGTCGACAACCGTTGGCAGTTCGACCTGAACGTACCGGTGGTGTACCGCGACTCGACCTACCAGTCGGCCGGCGCCGGCAACGACGCCACCGCCACCTCGGAAGGCTCGGTAACCCGCGACCCGACCATTGGCGATGTCAACTTTGGCGTGGCCTACAAGTTCCTCGACGAAACCCCGACTTTGCCGGATGCCGTGGTATCTGTACGGGTCAAGGCGCCCACGGGTAAAGAGCCTTTCGGCATCAAGCTGGTCAGGCAACCCACCAACGACAACCTCTATCTGCCGGAAAGCCTGCCAACAGGCAACGGGGTCTGGTCGGTTACCCCGGGCATTTCCCTGGTCAAGACCTTCGACCCGGCAGTGTTGTTTGGCTCGCTGTCGTATACCCACAACTTTGAAGATTCGTTTGACGATATCAGCAGCGACGTCAACCAGAAAGTCGGCGGTAAAGTCCGCCTGGGCGACAGCTTCCAGTTCGGCGTCGGCGTAGCCTTCGCGCTCAACGAAAAGATGAGCATGTCGTTCTCGGTCTCCGACCTGGTGCAGCGCAAGAGCAAGCTCAAGCCGGACGGCGGCGACTGGCAATCGGTGGTGTCCAGCGATGCCAATGCCGGTTACTTCAACGTGGGCATGACCATTGCCGCCTCGGATAACCTGACCATCGTGCCGAACCTGGCGATCGGCATGACCGATGATGCACCGGACTTTACGTTCAGCCTGAAATTTCCGTATTACTTCTGACTACACCCCCGATAGCGGTGGCTCAGCTACAGGTAAGTGACTGACAGCCTGCTATCGGGAGCAAGCCCCCTCCCACATTTTGATATGGGTCAGTCTGATGGGTTTGGTAGTGACGAGCCGCCGCAGTCAGGCGCAGTAGTGTTCAACTGAAGGAATGTTGCCCAAATGTGGGAGGGGGCTTGCCCCCGATAGCAGTGTGTCAGCCAGCTTATCTATAGCTGATACACCGCCATCAGCGAATCTGGTGTTTATGCAGCAACCGGTAGAACGTCGGCCGGGAAATCCCCAGAACACGGGCGGCGACACTCAGGTTGTCGCTGTGCCGGTTGAGCACATCGCACAGCGCCTGGCGCTCGGCGCGGTGCTTGTAGTCTTCCAGTGTCGCCATCGGCGCCGAAAGCGCCTGTGGGCCTTGCAAGCCCAGATCAACGGCTTCGATCTGGCGCCCTTCGGCCAACACCAGGCCGCGGCGCACGCGGTTGGCCAGTTCCCGCACATTGCCCGGCCAAGGGTGTTGCCCCATCGCCACCAGCGCGTCCTCGCTGAAACTGCGCGGGCGCCGGCCGGTTTCCCGGCTATAGAAACGCGAAAAGTGGTTGGCCAGCATCGCCACGTCGCCATGGCGTTCGCGCAAAGGCGCGGTGACCACTTGCAGGACATTCAGGCGGTAATACAGGTCTTCGCGAAAGGTGCCCTTCTCCACCGCAGCTTCGAGGTTGACATGGGTCGCGGCAAGCACCCGCACATCCACCGGGATCGGCTGACTGCCGCCGACGCGCTCGATGTGTTTTTCCTGCAGGAAACGCAAAAGGTTGGCTTGCAGCTCCAGCGGTAGGTCACCGATTTCATCCAGGAACAGCGTGCCACCGTTGGCGGCCTCAATGCGCCCCACCTTGCGCTGATGAGCGCCGGTGAACGCGCCTTTTTCGTGACCGAACAGTTCGGATTGGATCAGGTGTTCAGGGATAGCACCGCAATTGATCGCCACGAACGGTTTAGCGTGCCGTTGGGATTGCCGGTGCAAGGTCTTGGCCACCAGCTCTTTACCGGTGCCGCTGTCGCCGCGGATCAACACAGGGGATTCAGTGGGGGCAAACTTGGCCAACAATTTGCGCAGTTCACGAATGGGGCGGCTGTCGCCCAACAGCTCGTGGGGCTCATCTACAGGCGCGTACCCCTTGCCACGCAGGCGCGCCATGCCGAACGCACGGCCGATGGTCACCTGGACCCGGGATACATCGAACGGCAACGTATGGAAGTCGAAGAACCATTCACAGACAAAATCAGCGACGTTCTGCAGGCGTAATACATCCTGGCTGAGGACAGCAATCCACTCGGTGCCGCTGCGGCCAATCAATTCCTTGACCGCTTCGGGGCACTCCAGATGGCTGGGCTGCAAGCGCAACAGGCCCACATCGCAGGAGCGCTCACCTACCGCCTGCAAGGCACAACTGTCCACTTCCCAGCCGGCCGTGCGCAAGCCAGGTAATAGGTCGTGGCAGTCGTCACAGGGGTCGACCACCAGCAAGCGGCGTTGGACGGGTGTCACAAGCATGACGATTCCTTGGCGCCAGAATTATTAAAGTTATTTAGAAACAAGGGTTTGTGGCGACCGGTTGTAACCCTAGCAAGATATTGACGCCTGGCTTGTACCATTTCGCTATAAGTGCGGGCAAAAAGCCATGTAGCCCTCGCAAGTTGCCGGCGGCGCAAACTTTCATTCCGCTTTCAAAACAGGCATTTAGATGATGTTAATCAGGGAAAGGTAAAATTTCTTGCTCTAGCATGTGACCCGCACCCCATCATCGTGCATCAGTACAAGTAACCCACCGCACGGTCAGCCCAACCGCCGGTACTCACTTGAATGGGCATACAGAGAGAAGACCCAAATGAACGCTCCGCTGCGCATCAACGAAGCTCTTTTGATTGCAGACCGTGCCTTCCAACCCTTCCAGTGCGTGGCCTGGCACGATGGCAATGGCGCCCTCAGCCTGAGCGTCATCGACCGTACCAACACCCGTATCGGCAGCAAACAGCTGTCATCGAAGACTTATACCGATCCAGCGCAATTGGAAAACCTGTTGTTGCAGGCTCGCGCCGAACTCGATAAAGATGGCTACCAGTTGCAGCACTGGGCAATGCCGAAGTAATTCACTACAACAACTTCCAACCCTTGGGAAACACAGGCTGGAAGTTGTGCAGCGAGACTTCAGGTTTAACGTGCCGCGAGAATAAACCGCTCGAACGCCTCGGCAGCGCCGTCGTCGATATTGCTGCCGGTCACCACATTGGCCTGGCGTTTGACGGTTTCTTCGGCCTGGCCCATGGCAATCGATAAGCCGGCCACATGAAACATCGCCGGATCGTTGCCGCCGTCGCCGATGGCTGCGGTCTGCTCAAGCGGCACCCCAAGGTGCGCGGCCAGGGTCTTCAAGGCTTCGCCCTTGTTGGCCAGCATCGCCGTCACGTCCAGGTACACCGGTTGCGAACGTGACACCTGGGCCAACCCTTGCACCTTCGGCTGTAATTGCGCCTCCAGCTCCACCAGCAACTGAGTGTTGTTACTGGCGGCGACAATCTTGTCGACGCGATCCAGGTAGGGCTCAAAACTTTCCACCACCACTGGTCCATAGCCCAAGCCATCGGCTTCGCGCTGTACCATCGGCCCTGGCGGGTCACGGCGCAGCCAGTCGCCGTCGGCAAACACCCAGACCTCCACGTCCGGCTCGGCCGAAAACAGCGCCAGGGTGACCAGCGCCGCCTCTGCCGGCAGATGATGAGCAACCAGGATGCTGCCATCCGGGTTGACCAACGTGCCGCCGTTGAAGCCGGCGACCGGCACGTCGATGCCAAAGGTCTCCATCAGATGCAGCATGGCCTTGGGCGGCCGCCCGCTGGCCAGGCTGAAAAGCACCCCGTTTTCACGCATCGCACGAATCGCGTCGGCAGTACGCTGACTGAGGCTGTGGTCGGGATGCAATAAGGTCCCGTCCACATCGCTGAGAACAAATCGAATGGGTTGGATCGCCGCGTCACTCATCCGAGGCTATGCCAGGCGCGGCCGTCACGGGCCAGCAACACATCGGCCGCCGCAGGGCCGTCTTCACCGGCCTTGTACGCCTGGATACCGTCATCTTCCTTCCAGGCATCGAGGAACGGCTGCACAGCGCGCCAACCGTTCTCGATATTGTCGGCACGCTGGAACAAGGTCTGGTCGCCGGTCATGCAGTCGTAGATCAGGGTTTCGTAGCCTGTCGACGGTTGCATCTCGAAGAAGTCCTTGTAGTCAAAACCCAGCTCGATATTGGCCATCTCCAGGGTCGGCCCAGGCTTCTTGGCCAGCAGGTCGAACCACATGCCTTCGTTCGGCTGGATCTGGATCTTCAGGTAGGTGGGCTTGAGCTCATCGACTTCGGTGTCGCGGAACTGCGCATAGGGCGCGTGCTTGAAGCAGATGACGATCTCGGTATCACGAATGCTCATGCGTTTGCCGGTACGCAGGTAGAACGGCACGCCAACCCAGCGCCAGTTGTCGATCATCACCTTGAGGGCGACGAAGGTCTCGGTGCTGCTGTCAGGCGCAACGTTGGCTTCCTCGCGATAGCCTGGCAGCGCCTTGCCGGCGATTTCGCCGGCGGTGTACTGGCCGCGAACCGAGTTGGCTCGGGCATCCTCCAAAGACCAGGGGCGGATCGCACCGACCACCTTGGCCTTCTCGCCACGCACCGCATCGGCGCCAAAGGCGGCCGGCGGTTCCATGGCGACCATCGCCAGCAACTGGAACAGGTGGTTAGGCACCATGTCGCGCAGGGTGCCGGTTTTCTCGAAGAAATTGCCCCGGGTTTCCACACCGACCGTTTCGGCGGCGGTGATTTGCACGTGGTCGATGTAGTGGTTGTTCCAGAACGCTTCGAACAGCACGTTGGAGAAACGGCTGATCAAGATGTTCTGCACCGTTTCCTTGCCCAGGTAATGGTCGATGCGGTAGATCTGCTTCTCGCTCATTACCTTGAGCAGGCACGCATTGAGCGCCTCGGCGGTGGCCAGGTCGGAGCCGAACGGCTTTTCGATGACCACGCGGCGAAAGCCCTCATCCGTTTCGTTCAGCAAGCCGGCGCTGCCCAGGCGCTGCACCACTTCACTGAAGAAGCGCGGAGCGGTAGCCAGGTAGAACACCGCGTTGGCGGTGCCGCTGTCGGCGATCTTCTGCGCGATATCCGCGTAGGTGCTGTCGTCGAGAAAGTCGCCCTCGACGTAGCTGATGCCCTTGGCCAATTTTGCCCACATTGCCGGGTCGAGGGCATTTTCGGCATTGCCGCGCACCTTGCTGGCGGCCTCGGTGCGAATGAAGTCCTCAAGCTTCTTGGCGAAGTCGGCATCGCTGATGGCGTTGTGATCAACGCCGACAATGCGCAGGCCATCGCCCAGCAGCCCGTCACGGCTCAGGTTATACAGCGCCGGCATGAGCAGGCGCTTGACCAGGTCGCCATGGGCGCCAAACAGAAACAGGGTGGTGGGGGGTGCGGGTTCGGCCTTGGGTTTCTTGCCGTTGGCGGTCATTTTTTTGAAGTCTCCACATGGCCACCAAAGCCGAAGCGCATGGCAGACAGCATTTTGTCACCGTAGGTGCTCTGCTGGCGGGAACGGAAACGCGCAAACAGCGACGTCGACAGAACCGGTACCGGCACCGCTTGTTCCATGGCCGCTTCGATGGTCCAGCGACCTTCACCGCTATCGGCCACGGAACCTGAGTAGCCATCGAGCTTCGGATCGGTGGCCAGGGCGTCGGCGGTCAGGTCCAGCAACCAGGACGACACCACGCTGCCACGGCGCCAGACTTCGGCGATATCGGCAACGTTGAGGTCGAAACGCTGGTCTTCCGGCAGGTTTTCCGAGTTCTTGGTCTTGAGGATGTCAAAACCTTCGGCAAACGCCTGCATCATTCCGTACTCGATGCCGTTATGGATCATCTTGACGAAGTGACCGGAGCCCGCTGGGCCGGCATGGATATAACCGTGCTCGGCACGCGGGTCGGCAGACGGCGAACGGTCCTTGGTGCGCGGGATGTTGCCCATGCCCGGCGCCAGGCTCTTGAAGATCGGGTCCAGGCGCTGCACGGTCTCGACGTCGCCACCGATCATCATGCAGTAGCCGCGCTCCAGGCCCCAGACGCCGCCCGAGGTGCCGACATCGACATAGTGCAGGCCCTTTTCCGCCAGGGCCTTGCCGCGACGCACGTCGTCCTTGTAGTTGGTGTTGCCGCCGTCGATGATCACATCACCGTTTTCGAGCAACTCGCTAAGCGCGTTGATGGTGTCTTCAGTGGGCGCGCCCGCCGGCAACATTACCCACACAGCACGGGGCTTTTGCAGGCCGGCCACCAGGGCTTTCAAGTCGGCGACACCGGTAGCGCCCTCCTCGCTCAAGCCTTTGACAAAGGCTTCGTTACGGTCGTATACAACGGTGGTATGCCCATTGAGCATCAGGCGCCGCGCAATGTTACCGCCCATGCGGCCTAGTCCGATAATCCCCAGTTGCATGTGCTGATGCTCCTAACTGCTAAAAAATGTGTGACATAGTTTATAGCGCAATGAGGCTATTGAGGGTTAGTCCAGAGCGGATCCGTGTAGTTTCATGGCAAAAAAATTGCCATCGTTTCACCATCACCCTCGAAAAAGTCACACGACCGTAAAAAATAAAAAAGTTCCCTTGTCTCGCAAAAGAATTCAAACTTGCTCCCGACTGTTGCCGGAAACCTGTTCCGGCACCGCGATCTACCGGCTATTTGCGAGGTAAGCAATGAGCACAGCACAGATGACCCGCCCGCCACAGACCCTCTACGTCAGCATCCGTCGCGATGAATTGCGTCAGTTGAAAGACGAGCGTGATCAGTTGCAGCAGGAAGTCCTGCGCCTGCGCCTGCACCTTCAAGCCCAGCTGGAGCAAGCGTCTGATGCCAAGCCCTTACTCTGCTGAGTAGGTGCCTGAGCGCGCTGTAAGGTAATACCTACAGAAAACTCACAAAGTTTTCACATTCCACTCCCGATACTCCCGTTCCGCGATGCCGCTCACTTCCTGGGCGGCCCGATGTCGCGCGCCTGTGCGCGACAATCATTCTCTGATGGGGCGCTGGATGGCGATGTTCAAACGCAGCACGACGACTGCGAAAGGCTTTGATTGGGCCGGCCTTGGCTGGTTGTTTCTGTTTTTCTGGTATTTCTCGGGTATTACCCAACTGCTAATCCAACTGACCGGCACCTCCGGCTTCAGTGGTTTCCGCCAAGCCTTCTTCATGAGTGCGCTATGGCTGGCGCCGATGTTGTTGTTCCCGCGTCGTACGCGCCTGCTTGCCGCGCTGATCGGCGTGGTGCTGTGGGCCTGCTCCATGGCGAGCCTGGGTTATTTCTTCATTTACCAGCAGGAATTTTCCCAAAGCGTCATCTTCATCATGTTCGAATCGAACATCTCTGAAGCCGGCGAATACGCGACCCAATATTTTGCCTGGTGGATCGTGCTGGCATTTATTGCCCACACCGCCTTTGCCGTTTTCCTCTGGACACGCCTGCGCCCTGTTTACCTGCCGCGCGGCCAGTCGATCGTGGCAGCGGTGGCCATCGTCCTGGCGGTTGTGGGCTACCCGCTGGTCAAGCAGATCGCTACCAGCGAAACCATGGAATTGGCCATCGACCGTTTCGAAACCCGTATCGAACCGGCCGTGCCTTGGCAGATGATCGTCGCCTACCGTCGCTACACCGAGCAGCTGGACAATATGCAAGGCATGCTGACCAGTGCCAGCCAGATCCCGCCATTGAAGGACCTCAAGGACAGCATGGCCGGCCAGCCGTCCACCCTGGTGCTGGTGATCGGCGAGTCCACCAACCGCCAACGCATGAGCCTTTACGGTTACCCGCGCAATACCACGCCGGAACTGGACAAGCTGCGCGACCAACTGGCCGTGTTCGATAACGTCATCACCCCGCGCCCCTACACTATTGAAGCGCTGCAACAGGTGCTGACCTTTGCCGACGAAGAAAACCCGGACCTGTACCTCAAGACGCCGTCGATTGTCAGCGTAATGAAGCAGGCCGGCTACAAGACTTTCTGGATCACCAACCAGCAGACCATGACCAAACGCAACACCATGCTCACGACCTTTTCCGAACAGGCTGACGAGCAGGTGTACTTGAATAACAACCGCAACCAGAACGCCCGTCAGTACGACGGCGATGTGCTGGCGCCGTTCTCCAAGGCCCTTGCCGATACCGCCGAGCGCAAGTTCATCGTGGTGCACCTGTTGGGCACCCACATGAGCTACCAGTACCGCTACCCGCAGACCTTTGACAAGTTCACCGACCGCCAGGGCGTGCCCGCAGGTGTCAGCGATGCACAGTTGCCGACGTACAACAGCTACGACAACGCCGTGCTGTACAACGACTTCGTGGTCTCCAGCCTGATCAAGGACTACGCCAAGACCGACCCCAATGGTTTCCTGCTGTACCTCTCGGACCACGGCGAAGACGTGTTCGATTCTGCCGGCCACGACACCTTGGGCCGCAACGAAGGCAAGCCGACCGCACCGATGTACACCATTCCGTTCATGGCCTACGCCTCGCCCAAATGGCGCGAAAGCCACGACTGGAGCTTCGCCGGCGACCTGCAGCGGCCTTACAGCAGCTCGCAGCTGATTCACACCTGGGCCGACATGGCCGGCTTGAGTTTTGACGAGCTGGACCATAGCAAGAGCCTGGTCAGCGACAGCTTCAAACCGCGTCCATTGTTGATCGGCAACCCTTACGAAACCAAGCAAAAGGCGTTGATCGACTTCAGCCTGATCAAGCCGAAGAAGGCCGATGGCAGTGAAGTGGTGTTGAAGTAAACCTGGCTCGGCGACAGAACGATACAATCATTCTCGTCCAGGCCTGACGTCCTTCATCCCCAGGCGTCTTTGAACCCTGTCCTGTTCAGTGCCTGCGAAGTTAACAAAACTGTTAACTTCGCAGGCACTTTGCGTTAACTCCCACTTAATAAGATACGGCCATAGTCGCTCCATGATTCTGATCAAGGAACGGCCAGACACCTATCACTCTTAATGGGAATACCGCGATGAAACTCTCGACCTTGATGCTTGCCAGCCTGATGACACTGACTTCCGCCGCCGCCTTCGCAGAAGGCGGTTCAGAGCGTTCGAAGGAGTTCTACCAGAACTTCAGCTTCATTCAGCAACAAACTCATGGCGCAGCTGAACAGCGAATGGCTTCCGCCGACGGCAAGACCTTGAAGGTCGACACCGTCAACGAGGAACAACCGAACAGTTGATTTAATGTTTATTTAATCTGCAACACCCTGCGCCATCCTGCTCCGTTGGCAAAGTGTATTGGGCGCCATTTAATGGCGCCTTTTTTTGCAAGGTATTTATTAAAGCGACTTGCTCCAGAACAACATGCGCCCATGATTCGGATCAAAAACTGAATCATCGAAACCAAACTTTCGGTACGCCGACTGTGCCAGTTCATTACCTTCGAGCACTTCCAGGGTGATCTTGCAGCAGCCGCGCTGCCGAGCGATTTCCTCGACCTTCTGCAGCATTTTCTGACTCAACCCCAAGCCACGAAACCTATCCATCACCACCACGTCGTGGACGTTGACCAGCGGGCGGCAGGCAAAGGTTGAGAAACCTTCAAAACAATTGACCAACCCCGCCGGTTCGCCACCGATAAACGCCAGGACGCTGAACGCGTGTGGGCGCTTGGCCAACTCGGCAGGCAGCTGCTGCAAGAGATCGGCCGGCAAGGTGTGGCCGCCGCCCATCGAATCTTCAGCATAATGATTGAGCAACAGGCCAATGGCATCGGCATGCACGGCGTTGGTGTAGCTGGCTTGCAGCACCAGGATGTCTGGGGTGTCCATTTCCTTCCTCGATAACGACAACCAGGGATTCGTTTCCCTTTGAGAGCTGCGATTGTAAGCGCGGAGTCGGCAACAGATGAAGGAGATTAACTACAAATGCCCGACAGAAATCGCGAAGGTTGAACGCGTCAAAACCTGCAAACATCCCTGAAACGGCGATTTTTCCTAGACGGCGAAGCGTTGCAACTGCATCGCCTGCAAACGGCTCAGGGTGCGACGGAAAGGAAACTCCAGGTAGCCTTCGGTGTAAAGGCTATCCAACGGCACCCCGGCGTCGATAAAGAGCGGCACCTTGCGGTCGTAGCATTCGTCCACCAACGCGATAAAGCGTCGCACGCTGTCATCGTGTACCGACAGCTGCGGCAATTCGCGATCCCCCGCCACCACACGTTCGACACCGTCCTCGGTGCCACGAGCAATCCGCCCCGCACGCCTTTGTGCGCTGAGGTTGGGGACGTCACCCAACAGGATGGCTTGGTAGCGATCACACAGCAGCATGAAGTCCATGGCAGCCAGGGGTTGCTCGCACAGCTCGGCATAACGACACCAGAGCACCCTGTCACTGGCCTGTACCGCCACGATAGAACGGTGACCTACACTCACTGCCCCGCTGATCACACGCTGCCCCAGGCTTAATTGCTTGAACACCGCAGCCAGCGCAGCGGGTTGGTTCACCCAGTATCGCTGCATGCCAGCACCGGGATGCAAGCGATGGTCCTCGCCGCCATCCACTGCCACCACCTGCATGTGCCGCTGGAGTGCAACGATGCCCGGCAGGAAACGCTCGCGATTGAAGCCATCGGCGTATAGCTGATCGGGCGGCTGGTTAGAGGTGCACACCATCACCACGCCCTGCTCGAACATCACCTGGAACAGGCGACCGAGGATGATCGCGTCACCAATGTCATTCACAAACAGCTCATCGAAGCACAGCACCCGCACCTCCCGACTCAACTCCCGAGCCAACGCCCGCAACGGATCCTGGGTGCCCGTGAGCTGGAACAAACGTTGGTGCACCCACCCCATGAAGTGATGAAAATGCTGGCGTCGTGCGGGAATACGCAGGCTTTGGTAGAAATGGTCCATCAGCCAGGTCTTGCCGCGGCCTACCGGCCCCCATAGGTAAACCCCGGTCACCGGCGAGCGGCCTTGGTGCAGAGCCCCATGGCAGGTCTGCAGGGCTTGCACCGCCCGGCGCTGGGCGTCGTCGGGAACGAAACCTTGCTGGGCGATGGCATGTTGGTAGGCGGCGAGTGGCGAGTCGAAAGTCATGCCCGCCAGTATGACTTACGCGCAGATATCCAGCCGTGAAATCTTGCCCTGTTCGTTCAGCCGAAAGGTGTAGCGCAGCTCCAGCGGACTGCCGGGGAAATTACCGGAGACAATATTGCTGACCAGCACTTTGCCGGTGCGTTGCTGCACGCTGAGCACCTCGACCCGTGGCTGGTAGCGGCGGCCGGTGTCTTCCATCCAGCGTGCAATGGCGGCCGTGCCCACCTGATGTTCGCCTTCATCGAATACATTGGCGTCGTCGGCGAAACACTGGTCGATCGCGGTAATGTCGCCGGTATTGGTTGCTGCAATATAAGCCACGATGGCCGGGGCCAACTCGGGAAAAGACATGGCACAACTCCTTGCCTGAATGATTTGTGATGCCATGCTAAGCCACGGATGTGTCAGTTTTTGTCAGGAGTAAACGGCGCGGACTCTTGCTGCTCCATCAGCTTGCGCCAGCCTCGCAACAGGTCGCTGCGCCTTCCGGGGTAACGCTCACCCTGGGCATCGGCGCTGGCCACGCGATCGGTGCGAAAGGTGCGATAGGCACCGCGCAACTCGCACCACGCCACGATCACCCGCGCTTCATTGAGAAAGCCCAGGGCCAGCGGCCAGATCAGGCGTTGGCTCTGGGTCTGGCTGGCGTCGGCGTAGTTGATATGCAGCTTGGCCTGATGGCCAATAGCATCGCGGAACACGTTGAGCGGGACGCGGTTTTCCGGGTAACCGAAGCCGGGAGGTCCAGGGAGCAGCGTCGGGTTACGCAACGCCTCTTGAGCCGCAGGGTCCAACACATCGGCGATCTTCGCCAGGGCGTTGGCGGCGGCGCGACTCAATACGTCATCGCCGCGCTGGTCTACATAACGCAAGCCCAGCACGACCGCTTCGGTTTCTTCGGCGTTGAGCATCAGGGGCGGCAGAAACAGGCCGCTGCGCAATACATAACCGACCCCGGCCTCGCCAAAAATCGGCGCGCCCAAGGCGGTCAATTCAGCGATATCGCGGTACAGCGTGCGTTCCGAGACTTCCAGTTGCGCCGCGAGAATGGCGGCGGTGACCGGGCGTTTTCTGCCCCGCAGGGCCTGGAGCAACGTTAATAGACGAGTGGTGCGCGACACGTTGATGTCACCAGAACTGGGGCTAGAGGTGCAGCAGCTTAGCAGAGGCTCCTGTCAGCAAATGTCAGTAGTACGGGCTCGATAGCGACCTTCGAGCCGACCGCTTTCAAAACCTCTAACTCCGTCAGAAATGCCATGAATGTGGGAAAGGGCTTGCCCCCGCTGAGCATAGATATCTACACAACTTCGTAGCAGCCGACGGTAACCACGATGCGCAGCGAGCCGCTCTTGATCTGCTTTTGATCTCAGGCGCCCCGTTAAACCACGCTGGCCGGAATTCGACAGGGATTTGGGGGGCAAACCGGCAGGAATGCCGGTTTAGCCGCCCCGCGCCATGGATGGCGCGTGGCGGCGCCCCCCCCCCCAAATCCCTGTCGGATTACGGGCACACCGAGCCTAAGCGAGGTGCCGAGTGGTGGGGCAAGAGCCCTAATGAGATGGTCAGCCCGGCGAGAACCTCAGGTCCACACTACTGAGGTTCTCACTTTTCCTGAGGAGGCTTTCTCATGAACAGCGTAACGCTTCTAGGCATCGACATTGGCAAGAACAGCTTCCACTTGCACGGCCAAGACGCACAAGGCCATCAAGTGCTGCGCAAGAAGCTCAATCGCCGACAGTTGCTGCCATTACTTGCACAAATGCCCCCCTGCAAAGTTGCCATGGAATCCTGTGGCGGATCACAGTTTCTTGCCAGAGAAATCACCAAGCTCGGTCATCAGGTCCAACTGATTGCGCCGCAGCATGTGAAAGCTTACGTCACCGGCAACAAGAACGACTTCATTGATGCCGAGGCTATTTGCGAAGCCGCATCACGTCCCAGAACGCGATCTGTACAGGTGAAATCAGTTGACCAGCAGGTGCTGTCGACCGTGCATAAACTGCGTAAATCACTGGTGAGTCGACGCACTGGAGTGATCAACCAGGTGCACGGATTCTTACTGGAGTTTGGCGTTATCTTTCCCGCCGGCTATGCCGCGTTGGAGCGGGTTCCTGCAGGGCCGAGCGTGTACACGCGCTCACAAGGAGCCCGGATACATTAGCGCAAGCCTGATTTACCGTTCATCGTGACTGGATAGCAAAAGGTGGGCTGACCATACATTTGGTTACTTTGGGGCTCTTTTCCAAAGTGACCCGCTGTAAAAGCGGAACCTTAAGTGGCCGTTACCGCAGCAATGGATATGCACTCGGCCTAATCCAACATGCTGGTCGGCTGTCAGGCCGCCATCGGGGGCAAGCCCCCTCCCACATTGGATCAGGGCGCTGGTTAGATAGCGGTCGGCTGCAAGACCAAGCCCCACATTTGGATGGAAGCCCCCGCTCAATAGCCGCCTGCAGTCACCCTACCCCCAACTTACGCCAGGCTCTTGCTGACCACCTCGAACACATCGCTGGACAGCTCACCGGACGCGAGAATGCGCTCCAACTCCGCTTTCATCAGCGCCTGCCGTGCGTTGTCGTATTTGCGCCAGCGCGTCAGCGGCGCCAGTTGGCGCGAAGCGATCTGCGGGTTCAGGGTGTTGAGCTGGATAACCAGGTCCGCCAGGAAGCGATAACCCGAGCCGTCCGCCGCATGGAAGTTGATCAGGTTCTGCCCGGCAAATGCACCGATCAGCGCACGCACCTTGTTCGGGTTCTTGATGGTGAATGCCGGGTGCTCCATCAGTGCCTTGACCCGTGCCAGCCCGCCCGGCAAGGTGCTGCCGGCCTGGACGCTGAACCACTGGTCCATCACCAACGGGTTGTCCTTGAAGTTCTCGGCAAACACCGCCAGGGCCTGGGCTTTTTCCGCCTCGAAAGGTGAGTTCACCAGTACCGCCAGGGCGGTCAGGCGCTCGGTCATGTTGTCGGCAGTATCGAACTGATCCAGGGTGGCCGCGAGTACTTGCGGCTTGCCGCTGAGCATCAGGTACGACAACGCGATGTTTTGCAGGGCGCGACGGGCAAAGTGCTCGGCCTCCGCCACGTACGGCGTCTGCTTGGACAGGTCGCGGTTGGCCTGGTAACGCAGCCACAATCCTTCGAACAGGTTGTCGGCCAATTGCTTGCGGGCATACTCACGGGCGGCGTGAATGGCATCCACATCCGCCACGTCGCTGATTTCTGCCAGGTAGGCTTCGCTCGGCAGCGAGAGCATTTCCGCGACCATGGCCTGGTCCAGGCTTTCATCGCTCAAGACAGTGCGCAGCGCGTCGATAAGGCGCTGATCCAGCTTCAGCGGCTGACCCGCCTGATGTTGGCCGATCAGTTCCTGCAGCACCTGCACCGACAGTTGCTGGCCGGCATCCCAACGGTTGAAGCCGTCACTGTCGTGCTGCATCAGGAACATCAGTTGGTCACGGTCGTAAGGGAAGCTCAGTTTCACCGGCGCCGAGAAGCCACGCAGCAGCGAAGGCAAGGGTTTTTCGGCTATGTCGACGAAGGTGAACGTCTGCTCGGCTTCAGTCACCGAGATCACTCGGGAAGTGCCGCCAGCCGTCGCCTCACCGGCCAGTCGCAAGGCAATACCCGCGCCCTGCCCGTCCAGCAACCCGAGCGCCACCGGAATCACGAACGGCAGTTTCTCGACCTTGTCCGGGGTGGCCGGGCAGCTCTGGCGGAAAGTCAGGCTGTAGGTCCTGGCCGCAGCGTCATACGACTCGCTGACCGCCAGACGTGGCGTACCGGCCTGGCTGTACCAGCGTTTGAACTGGCTGAGGTCGGCGCCATTGGCGTCTTCCATGGCCTTGATGAAGTCATCGCAGGTCACGGCCTGGCCGTCATGGCGCTCGAAGTAAAGGTCGCTGCCTTTGCGGAAACCGTCGGCGCCGAGCAAGGTATGGAGCATGCCGACTACTTCCGAGCCCTTTTCGTACACGGTCAGGGTGTAGAAGTTGGAGATCTCGATAAAGCTGTCCGGGCGCACCGCGTGGGCCATGGGCCCGGCGTCTTCGGCGAACTGGTGGGTACGCAGGTAGGCCACATCCTGGATGCGCTTGACCGTGGCCGAGTTCATGTCGGCGGAGAAGCCCGAGTCACGGAACACGGTGAAGCCTTCCTTGAGCGACAGCTGGAACCAGTCGCGGCAGGTCACGCGATTGCCCGACCAGTTATGGAAGTACTCGTGGGCGACGATGGCCTCGACCCGCTGGTGGGCGGCGTCGGTGGCGGTTTCGGCGCGAGCCAGCACGGCGCTGGAGTTGAAGATATTGAGGCCCTTGTTCTCCATGGCACCCATGTTGAAGTCGTTGACCGCCACGATCATGAAGATGTCGAGGTCGTACTCGCGGCCGTAGGTTTCTTCGTCCCAGCGCATGGATTTTTTCAGGCTGGTCATGGCGTGCTGGCACTTGTCGATGTTTTCCGGTTCGACGTAGATGCGCAGCGCCACTTCACGGTTGGTCATGGTGGTGAAGCTGTCTTCCACGCACCACAAATCACCGGCCACCAGCGCGAACAGGTAGGCCGGCTTCTTGAACGGGTCTTCCCAGGTCGCCCAATGCCGGCCTTCTTCACCGGGGCCGCTGGCAATCGGGTTGCCGTTGGACAGCAACACCGGGTAGCTGTGCTGTTCGGCGATCACTGTGGTAGTGAAGACGCTCATCACGTCCGGACGGTCGAGGTAGTAAGTGATCTTGCGAAAGCCTTCGGCTTCGCACTGGGTGCAGAACATGCTGCCGGATTTGTACAGCCCTTCGAGGGCAGTGTTGGTTTCCGGGTGGATCTTGACGGTGGTGTCGAGGGTGAAGGTTGCACTCTTGGGCTGCACGGTCAGGTGGCTGTCGGTCAGCTGGTAGTCAGCGTCCGTCAGTTCCTGGTCAGCCAGGTTCACACTCAATAGCTCCAGTTGCTGGCCATCGAGCACCAGCGGCGGCAGGCCGGCACCGCGCTCGGGGTTGCGGCGCATCACCAATTGCGCGTGGACCAGGCTGTGGTCCTCGAACAACTCGAAGGTCAGGTGCGTCTCGTCAATCAGGTAGTCCGGCGCCTGATAGTCCTTAAGGTAGATCATCTTCGGTTGTTCGGTGCGCATGCTTGGGATCCTTCTACTGATGCACGGCGAGCTGGTAGGCCGTGTATTTACGAATATTGATAACGCCGGTGTCGAAGATCAGGTATTGGCCCTTGATCCCCAGCAGCGTGCCTTCGGCAATCGGGTTCTTGTCCAGGTTGAAGCTGACGATCTTGGTCGGATACTGCTCGACCGGGTAGCGGATTTCAATCGGCTCGATGTCGGCAATGGTTTGGATGGCTTGCAGGCCAAAGCGTTCCTGCAAACCCAGCAAGCCTTCGGCACAGGAAGCAAACAGCTCATCGCGCACCTGCTTGAGGTCCACTGCTGCCGCGTCGCCCTTAAGCAAGGCGCGCCAGTTGGTCTTGTCGGCCACCTGGCTGCGGAACAGGTCTTCGACGAAGCCGGACTGCTGGCGCGTGGCGACACGCATGATCGGCAGCGCCTGGCTGGCGCCCTGGTCGAGCCAGCGGGTGGGCAATTGGGTGGCGCGGGTGATGCCGACCTTGATCCCCGACGAATTGGCCAGGTACACCACGTGGTCGGTCATGCAGAACGTTTCGCCCCAGCCGGGATCACGGCAGGTGCCGGCGTCGTAATGGCAGCGCTCGGGGCTCATGATGCACAGGTCGCACTGGGCCAGCTTGGTCATGCACGGGTAGCAATAGCCCTGGCTGAAGCTGGTCTTGGTCTTGCGCCCGCAATGGCTGCAATGAATGGCACCCAGGTATTCGAGGCGCACATGGGTGCCGATCAGAGGGTTGACCGGCACCTCGACATCGCCCAGGCGAAAAGCGTATTGAACAGTCGGCTCACCGAGTTGCGCCGACATTTTGCTGACTGCACCGCGACCAATTTCAATCAATGGATCGCATCCGACTTGAACAGGATGTTCGGCACCGGCGCCGACTTGGAGGCGCATTCCTGCGGGCCCATGTAGCCGGTGCGCTGCTCTTCGGGCAGGTTCTGGATTTCCCAGGCGATCACTGCCTGCAAAGACAACTCGCGCTGCTCGGCGGTGAGCTTGCGGCCGTCAGACCATTTGCCGATTTCCACGGCGAGCTTGAGGCTCTCGTAGATGTCCGGGGTGATGTTTTCGATCATTGCAGCAAAAGAGGACATAAGGCTCTTCCTTATCAAATAGACGCTTTGCGACGGTTGTACAAACCACCGAGCAAACCCGTCAGGCAACCGATGACCAAGCCGCCCACATGGGCCGCGTTGGCGATTTCGCCGAAGCCGATCATCGAGACCAGCCCCGACAGGCAGAGCAGCAGCCACACCAGCATCATCACCAGCACTCCACGGGGCAGGCGATAGGCGGGGTTGGGTGACAATAATTGAAAGATCCAGCAATGCCCGAGCAGGCCATACAGCACGCCGGACAAACCGCCAAACAGGCCGGGGCCGCCATAGGCATATTGAGCGTAGTTGGAGACCAGGCTGAACAACAGGGTCAGGCCCAGCAGGTTGATACTGCCCTGGCGTGCTTCAATGCGCCGGCCCAGCTCCCAGTACCACATGCCGTTCATGGCCAGGTGCAGGATGCCGAAGTGAATCAGCATCGGCGTGACCAGGCGCCACCACTGCCCCGAAGCCAGCGTGTCGGCAAGCGGCGTGAACTGGATGTACTCGCCCAGCACCCGGAACGGCAGGAAGGTCAGCCAGGCCATGGCTTGCAGGTTTTCGCCGAGCAGAGTCACTGCACCGACGATAAGGCTGGCCAGCAGCACCAGCGCGGTGACCGGGCTATGGCGTACTTGCTGGACAAAGCCTGGCCGAGCAACCGGTGCCTGTTCGGGAATATCCAACTGCTGGTCCGGGTCGCCGGCGGGGAAGCGCTGATACAACACGCGCACGTCATCGCTGATGGTTTCGGGCACCCACAACACTTGCTCGCCCGCCTCTTCACTGACGCGATGGGGCACTTGCATGCGTTGCAGCAACTTGACGAAACCACCCAGGTCGACGCTCAGGGGCAAGCGCAATACAGCTACGGTACTCATGGAATGGCCTCTGGTCGCTCAACGTCGACCCATACGAATTTACGTGGATCCAGCTGGGTTTCCTGGTCCAGTCGATACGCTACCAGCTTGCCGTACAACACCGCGCTGTAGTCCAGGCAGGCCAGGTTCGGGCGGATCGGCGCCGGTTTGCCGCTGCGCCAGTAGTGGCCGACGAACAACAGCGGTTCATCGACGCCGTAGCGCAGCAACGAATTCTTTTGCTTGGAAGACAACGGCGTGCGCGCCACCGGCTCAGGCAGTGCATCGGGCTGAAACACGATGTCGCCGTAGGTCTTGGGGTCGTCTTCCCAGAACTTGGTGCGAAAGAACGAGCGCGTCAGGCCATCGCCACCGGTCAGGGTCAAGCCGTCGGGCAAGCGCATATCGGTGCCGCGCAGCAGCCGGTCGAAGGCGTTGCAGGCAAAACTGCCCGGCACGGCGGCGGCCTGCAGGAAGTGCTGGTCGATACAGCCATCCGGGAAGGTCGCGCGCAGCGGCTGGATAAAGCCCTCGTCCCAGCACGCGTGCACCACGCGGAAACGCCCGGCATCGACAAACAGCGGCATGTCGTAGAACCAGCCGAGGAAGTCGTGCCAGTCGGCCGGGTGGTGTTCGAATTGGGTCAGGGTCTCTTGGATCAAACGCGCATGCCGTGGGTTGTGCTCGCGCACGAACTGCTTGCCGCTGCCAGGTGGAGCCGGCGTGGTCCAGCCCAGCGCGTTGAACTCATGATTGCCCATGATGCACAGCGCCTGGCCGGCCTCGGTCATATCGTGAACGATATGCAGCGCCTCGCGGATGCGCGGGCCACGGTCGATGATATCGCCGAGGAACACCGCCATGCGTGACGGGTGGCGCCAGGTGCCGCCCTGCTTGTGGTAACCCAATTGGCCGAGCAAGTGCTCAAGGGTATGAGCGCAACCGTGCACGTCACCAATCAGGTCATAACTACGCGCGGGATCGAGCATCAGTCGCCTCCACCCCCCAAGCGGCTGCCCCAGCCCAGCTTGGTACGGCACACTTCGTAGTAGTTGTGATCCAGCGGGTGGATCAAGCGCAACTTCTGTGCCTTCTTGCTCACGGTGATGGTGTCACCGGGGGCGCAGGTGAAATGATTTTGCCCGTCGCAGGAGACTTGCGGGTAAATCTGCATGTCTTTGGACACCACGATTTTCAACTCACTGTTGCCATCGACCACAATCGGTCTGCTGGACAACATATGGGGGTACATCGGCACGATCACAATGGCATCGAGCTTGGGATGCATGATCGGACCGCCTGCCGACAGCGCGTAGGCGGTCGAGCCGGTGGGGGTGGCGACGATCAGGCCGTCGGCCTTCTGGCTGCACACGAACTGGCCGTCGATGTACAACTCGAACTCGATCATCCGCGTGGACTTGCCCGGGTGCAGCACTACATCGTTGAGGGCATCGCCCTGGCCAATGGCCTCGCCGTGGCGGCGCACTTCGGCTTGCAGCAGGAAGCGGTTCTCCACCAGGTAATGGCCGTCGAGCACCTTGGCCACTTCGACTTCCAACTCATCGGGGCGGATATCGGTCAGAAACCCCAGGCTGCCGCGGTTGATCCCCAGCACCGGCACGTTATGCCGCGCCAGCGCACGAGCGGCGCCGAGCAGGCTGCCATCGCCGCCGACCACAATGACCATGTCGCAGACTTCGCCGAGCATCTTGCGCGACGAGGTTTGCAGGCCGTGGCCTGGGAGGATTTCAGCGATGGTGTCTTCGAGGATCACATGCAGGTGGCGCTCGAGCAGAAACTTCTTCAGTCGGCGGACGGTGTCCAACACCTGGGTACTGCCCAGGCGACCGATAATGCCGATATTGCGAAATTGCTCCATGGGGCTCCTGCGGGGTGTGGGGTGCGACCAAAAAGAACGATTATGGGCGAAAGGCCGTCTCAGGCAAAATCCTTTGTCGCCGCAGAGCCTTGATGACAATGGTTCTCAGGCACCTTGCGCACGTCTGAAAAGGCTATGCTCGGACCATGACAGTGTTCCCTGACTTGCACGCCCTGCCCCGTCAATTGCGCCACCCCGAGGTGCGCGACCTGGCGTGGGTGATACTCGCCCCGCCGATGCTCGCGCAGACACCATGGCCGCAGCGCCATCCGTTGGCCGGCAGTGACTGGGTGCAGGCGCCCCACTTGCTCGAAGCCTGGCTGCGTGACCTGGACCGTGACAGCAGTGCCTTGCAGCAATGGCTGAGCCTGTCACGCACGCGGCGCCTGGGCCTCTACTACGAACGCCTGTGGCAGTTCGCGGTGCAACATGCGCCGGGCGTGGAATTGCTGGCCGCCAACCTGCCGATCCGCCGCGCCGGGCATACTCTGGGCGAGCTGGACATGCTGCTGCGCGACCGCGATGGCGTGCACCACCTGGAACTGGCGATCAAGCTCTACCTGGGCCCCCAGGACGGCGATGGCGAAGACACCGCGCAATGGCTTGGCCCTGGCTGCCATGACCGGCTCGACCGCAAGTTGGCACACCTGGCCCAGCACCAGTTGCCGATCTCGGCACGTGCCGAGAGCCGCGAAGCCTTGGCGGCGCTGGATATCCAACAGTTCGATGCGCATTTGTGGTTGGGCGGTTATCTGCTCTACCCCTGGCCCGGCGCGGCGCAATCCCCCCTTGGCGCTCACCCGCAGCATTTGCGCGGGCGCTGGCTGCATCAACGCGACTGGCGGGACTTTGTCAGCACCACCCCGCCCGGCCGCTGGCAGCCCTTACCCCGCCATGCCTGGCTGGCACCGGCGCATTACCCGGCGGGTGAGGTGTGGAGTGAAGAACAGATGCAAGGCTGGCTGGCGGACCTGGACCCGATGGCCCCGGCGCAGTTGCTGGTGCGGATGGTGCAGAGCGGTGAGGAGTGGGAGGAAGCGGAACGGTTGTTTATGGTGGCGGATCTTTGGCCGAATGTGCCGGGGGCGGGCTGATGAAGCTGTGGGGTATTTGAAGGCCTCATCGGGGGCAAGCCCCCTCCCACATTTTGAGCACACCGCATTCCCCTGTGGGAGGGGGCTTGCTCCCGATGGCGATGGCCAAGGCACTACACATCATCGATATGCCGATACTCCAACTGCAACCCCATCGCCAGCTCTTGAGCCCTCCCCAACCTGATCGGCCCACGCTCAATATCGATCAGCAATCCCGGGCACTCCAATCGCGGCAATGCGTCAATTGCCTTGAGCCGCCCATCGGTCATCACCAGCAACTTCTGTTGCTCCACCGGATAGCGCTTGCGCCGCGCCGCGAGCCACTCCCCGGCCTCGGCCAGTGCCGCCAGCAATGGCGTGCCGCCGCCGGCACCGAGTTGTTCCAGCCAACCCGCCAGTCCTTTGGCAGCCTTCAGGCCTTGCACCTGCCACTTCGGCGATGCGCCGCTTGCCGTCAGCAAGGCCATGCGCGCCCGTTGCCGGTAAGCATCGTCAAACAGCTGGGCCAACAAACCCTTGGCATCGCTCAACGCGCGATGGCGCCGAGTCGACGCCGAGGCATCGACGATCACCAACCACAATTCAGGCGCTGAACGACTACGCAGGTGAAACAGCAAATCGTCCCGGGATTGCGGCCGGCCGTCGAGCAAAGTGCCCGGCCAATTGATCGTGCCCTGCTGTGCGCTGCGCGCCTTGCCCTGCCTGCCGTTGTCCAGTCTGCCCGCCTGGGGCCGGGCATCCGCCCCCGCGTCAGGTCGGGGGCGGATGCCTAGGGCTTTTTTGGCCAGGCCGGCACATCGCGGCGTGCGCCGGTGGGCAAGGCCGGTGCGGGCATATCGCCCCATTGGCCCTGGCCAGGGGAGGTCTCAGACGGCTTCGACGATTGCCCTTCATTCGGCGGCGCGGCCGGTGGCGTTTGCGGCTGACGGCGATGGCGCAAGGCAAACTCGGCCACTGCATCGATATCTTCCTCGGCGATGGCTGACGCGCCACGCCACGCCGCATGGGCACGGGCGCCACGCAGCCAGACCAGGTCAGCGCGCAGGCCATCGACGCCTTCAGCAAAGCAGCGTTCGGTGATCCGGGCCAATGCCTGATCATCCAACGGGATGCTGTCGAGCCGTGCCCGCGCCTGGGTGCAGCGCTCGCGCAAGGCGGCCTGAGGTTCAGCCCACTGCGCGCAGAACGCCGCTGGATCGGTGTCGAAATCCAGGCGACGACGGATGATCTGCCCGCGCTCGGCAGGCAAGGTCTGCCCGCTCAGCGCCACATTGAAGCCGAAGCGGTCGAGCAGTTGCGGGCGCAACTCACCCTCCTCCGGGTTCATGGTGCCGATCAGCACAAAGCGCGCCGAATGGCGATGGGAAATGCCGTCACGTTCGATCAGGTTGGTGCCGCTGGCGGCCACGTCCAGCAGCAGGTCCACCAAGTGGTCTGCCAACAGGTTGACCTCATCCACATACAGCACACCGCCATCCGCCTTGGCCAACACGCCGGGGGAAAACTGCGCACGGCCTTCGCCCAGTGCTGCATCCAGGTCCAAGGTGCCGACCAGCCGCTCCTCGGTCGCGCCCAAAGGCAAGGTGACGAACTGCCCGCTGGCCAGCAGGTCCGCCAGGCCACGGGCCAGGGTCGACTTGGCCATGCCCCGCGGCCCTTCGATCAGCACGCCGCCGATCCTCGGGTCGATGGCAGTCAGGCACAGCGCCAGTTTCAGCTCGTCGGCGCCGACCACGGCGGACAGCGGGAAATGGGGAGTCTCAGTCATCGGCTGTCTTCTTCTATATCCAGCAACAGGTTTTCCAACGCCTCGCGATACGCCCCCGGCTCCTGCCACATGCCCCGCTGCTGGGCTTCGAGCATACGCTCGGTCATGTCCCGCAGGGCGTCGGGGTTATGTTGCTGCACAAAGGCGCGGGTGTCAGGGTCGAGCAGGTAGGCATCGGCCAGCAGCGCGTATTGATGATCGTCGATCAGCGCGGTGGTGGCGTCGAAAGCGAACAGGTTGTCCACGGTCGCGGCCATTTCGAACGCGCCCTTATAGCCATGGCGCTTGACGCCTTCGATCCACTTGGGGTTGGCGGCGCGGGCGCGGATAACCCGGTTCAGCTCTTCCTTCAAGGTACGGATTCTGGGCAGGTCCGGCTGGCTATGGTCACCATGATAGCTGGCGGCCTTGTCACCGCTCAGGGTTTCCACGGCGGCAAGCATGCCGCCCTGGAATTGGTAGTAGTCATTGGAGTCGAGCAGGTCATGCTCGCGATTGTCCTGGTTCTGCAATACCGCCTGCACCTGGCTCAAGCGCTGGGCAAATTGCTCGCGGGCGGCGGTGCCCTCGTCGGACCCACCGTAGGCATAACCGCCCCAGTTCAGGTAGATCTCAGCCAAGTCTTCACGGCTCTGCCACAGGCGCCCGTCAATGGCGCCCTGCACACCTGCGCCATAGGCACCGGGCTTGGCGCCGAAGATGCGCCAGCCGGCCTGCTTCGCCGCGACCTCTAAGTCCAGGCCCGACGCCTGCAACGCCTGGCGCTCGCTGCGCACCTTGGCGGCCAGCGGGTTCATGTCATCCGGTTCATCGAGGGCCGCTACCGCCTGCACCGCCGCATCGAACAGGCGAATCAGGTTGGCGAAGGCATCGCGGAAGAACCCGGACACACGCAGGGTCACGTCGACACGCGGGCGGTCCAGCAGGCTGATCGGCAGTATTTCAAAATCGTCCACCCGCTGGCTGCCGGTAGCCCATACCGGGCGCACGCCCATCAGCGCCATGGCCTGGGCGATATCGTCGCCCCCCGTACGCATGGTGGCGGTGCCCCACACCGACAAGCCAAGCTGGCGCAGGTGGTCGCCGTGATCTTGCAGATGTCGCTCAAGCATCAGGTTGGCCGACTGGAAACCGATGCGCCAGGCCGTGGTGGTCGGCAGGTTGCGCACATCCACGGTGAAGAAGTTACGCCCCGTCGGCAGTACATCCAGGCGACCGCGACTGGGCGCACCGCTGGGCCCTGCCGGTACAAACCGCCCGCCCAGGGCATCCAGCAAGCCGCGCATTTCCGCTGGGCCACAGGCGTCCAGGCGTGGCGCGACCACGATGCGCAGGCTTTCTATCACCGACTTCACGTCCTGCCAGCCGGGCTCTTCCAACTGCTCGAGGGGACCTTCCAGCGCCTGCTCGATCAGCCGCGCTGCGTACAGCTCCAGACGTTCGCGGGTATCGCCGGCGGTGCGCCATAACTGCCCGTCGATTTTCTGCAACACTGGCGGACGCCGTCCCGTCCAGGGCTCGGCCAAGGCGCAATCGAGCGGATCAAAGCCCAGGTCGAATGCCTTGGCCAGTACCCGCAGCAGGCTCGATTGCGGGCCACGGCCATCGCCACGGGGAATGCG
Source organism: Pseudomonas sp. FBCC-B545 (assembly GCF_059134095.1). Taxonomy (NCBI): domain Bacteria; kingdom Pseudomonadati; phylum Pseudomonadota; class Gammaproteobacteria; order Pseudomonadales; family Pseudomonadaceae; genus Pseudomonas; species Pseudomonas sp. FBCC-B545. The sequence goes on from NZ_CP101441.1 coordinate 3,495,101, forward strand.
CAGCAAGGCCAGCAAGGTGCCGATGCGCAAGCGGCCCTCGGGTGATTCGCCAAAAACATGCAGACCGTCGCGGATCTGCGATTCCTTCAAGTCACACAGGTAGGTGTCCAGGCGCGGCAGCCAGATGTCGGCGTCAGCCTCGCTGTCCAGCTCCAGCTCCTGGTCGATGCGGGTTTCGCGCACCAGCTTGAGAATGTCTTTTTGCAGCTCAAGGGCGCGGCGCGGGTCGAGCAATTGCGCCTCGTAGTACTCGTCGGCCAACAGCTCCAGGTTACGCAACGGGCCGTAGGTTTCGGCGCGGGTCAGCGGTGGCATCAGGTGGTCGATGATCACCGCTTGGGTACGCCGCTTGGCCTGGGCGCCCTCGCCTGGGTCGTTGACAATAAACGGATAGATATTCGGCAGCGGCCCGAGCAATGCATCCGGCCAGCAGTTTTCCGACAGGCCTACGCCTTTGCCCGGCAGCCATTCCAGGTTGCCGTGCTTGCCCACATGGATCACGCCATGGGCGCCGTAGGTGTGGCGCAACCAGAAATAGAACGCCAGGTAGCCATGGGGCGGCACGAGGTCCGGGTCGTGGTACACGGCACTGGCGTCCACCTGGTAACCCCGTGCCGGCTGGATGCCGACGAAGGTCAAGCCCAGGCGCAAGCCGGCGATCATCATGCGGCCGTCGCGAAACATGGGATCGTCTTGCGCGGCGCCCCAACGTTCCAGCACAGCCTGACGATTGGACGCCGGCAAGCGATCGAACATCGCCTGGTAATCCCCCAGGCCCAGGCTTTGGTGGCACGGGCGCAGGTCGAGGCTGTCCAGGTCGTTGGTGACTCCACCGAGCAGCGCATGGATCAATGCGGTGCCGCTCTCGGGAAGCACCTCTGCCACCGGGTAGCCTTCAGATTGCAAGGCACGCAGGATATTCAACGCCGCCGCCGGGGTGTCCAGGCCCACGCCATTACCAATACGCCCATCTCGGGTCGGGTAGTTGGCGAGGATCAGAGCAATGCGCTTATCGGCATTCGGCACCCGGGCCAAGTCGACCCAGCGCCGCGCCAATTCAGCGACAAAGTCCATGCGTTCAGGGACTGCGCGATAGCACACCACGTCCGACTGGCTGCGCTCGCTGCGCCAGGCCAGGTCCTTGAAGCTGATCGGCCGACTGATGATGCGCCCATCCAGCTCCGGCAAGGCAATATGCATCGCCAGGTCGCGGGGGCCGAGCCCCTGTTCGCTGGCCTGCCAGCCGGGCTGGTTGTCCTGGGCGCAGATCGCCTGGATCACCGGGATATTGCGACGAAACGGGCGCAGGTGCGGGGCTTCGGGGCTGGACTGGGCAAAGCCGGTGGTGTTGAGGATTACCGCGGCTTGCACGTCGTCCAGCAGGTCCTCGACCGCCGTGAGGCAGCCGGGCTCTTTCAAGCTGGCCACCGCGATGGGCAACGGGTTGAGGCCCGCAGCCTGCAAGCGCTGGCAGAACACATCAATAAAGCCGGTATTGGCCGCCTGCAAGTGGGAGCGATAGAACAGCACGGCGGCCACGGGGAGGTCAGCGCGCCAATCCACCTGCCAGTCATTGAGGCGGGCATTGGCTTTACCAGGGTGATAGATCGCCGTACGCGGCAAGGTTTGCGGCTCGGCCCATATATAGTCGCGACCCAGATGGGCGCTGGCCAGGCAATGATAAAAATCCAGCGCGTTACCCAGGCCACCCTGGCGCAGGAAATGCCACAGGCGCTCGCGCTGTTCGGCATCAACGGTGCTCAGGCAGCTGAGCTCCGGGTCGGGGCGGTCATCCCCCGGCACCAAAATCAGCGTGACGCCGCGCTCGGCCAGTTCCACCAGGCGCTCTATGCCGTAGCGCCAGTAACCAATGCCGCCATGCAAGGAAATCAGAATCACCTTGGCGTGCCGCAACACCTCATCGACGTACAGGTCGACGGAGGCATGGTTTTGCACCTGCATCGGATTGGCCAGGCGCAGACTCGGGTAATCCTCGGGCAACTGCTGGGCTGCTTCGGCGAGCAGCGCCAGGCTGGAGTCGCCGCTGCACAGGATCACCAGTTCAGCAGGGGTTTGGCCAAGGTCGGCAATATTGTCGTCCGCGACGAAACCACCGGGTTGGGTCCTGAGCAGGTGCATGGTTAAACGCTGAGGGCAGCGCGCAATTGCGCTTCAAGGCCGGCGGCGTCCAGCTCCTGGCCGATCAGCACCAGGCGCGTGGTACGTGCTTCTTCCAAGCCCCAGGCACGGTCGAAGTGTTTGTCGAAGCGCGTGCCCACGCCCTGGATCAACAGGCGCATCGGTTTGTTCGGGATCGCGGCGAAACCTTTGACGCGCAGGATGCCGTGCTGCACCACCAATTGAGCCAGGGCGTCGAGCAACAGCGCTTCTTCGGCTTGGGGCAGGTCGATGGAGATCGAGTCAAAGGCATCGTGATCGTGATCGTCTTCACCTTCATGATGATGATCGTGATGGCTGTGGCGAGCGTCAATGTGCTCCTCGGAGCCTGCGCCCAGGCCAATCAGCACGTCCAACGGCAGGCGACCGCTGCTGGCTTCGATGACCTTCACTGCTGGCGGCAGCTCCTCGGCGACTTCCAGGCGCACGCGGGCCAGGTCTTCGGCGCTGATCAGGTCGGCTTTGTTGAGGATCACCAGGTCGGCGCTGGCCAGTTGATCGGCGAACAGTTCATGCAATGGCGACTCGTGGTCCAGGTTCGGGTCGAGTTTGCGCTGGGCGTCGACTTGATCCGGGAACGCGGCGAAGGTGCCGGCGGCCACGGCCGGGCTGTCGACCACGGTGATCACTGCGTCGACAGTGCAGGCGCTGCGGATTTCCGGCCACTGGAAGGCTTGCACCAGTGGCTTTGGCAGGGCCAGGCCCGAGGTTTCGATGAGGATATGGTCAAGGTCGCCGCGACGGGCAACCAGTTCGCGCATCACCGGGAAGAACTCTTCCTGCACGGTGCAGCACAGGCAACCGTTGGCGAGTTCGTACACGCGGCCATTGGCTTCTTCTTCGGTACAACCGATGGCGCACTGCTTGAGGATTTCACCGTCAATGCCCAGCTCGCCGAATTCGTTGACGATCACCGCAATACGACGGCCCTGGGCGTTGTCGAGCATATGACGCAACAAGGTGGTCTTACCCGAGCCAAGGAAGCCGGTGACGATGGTGACAGGGAGTTTGGCCAGTGTTTTCATCGGATGCCCTTTGGGGCGGGCATACGGGACGACAGGCCCTGCGGCGGCGCGCAGCAGCGGATTTCGTCACCGGATCACCCCGCCCGGTTGAATTGGAAAATCAGTGACGAGGCAGGTCTCCTGGCTTGGGGCGTACAGGTCTTGCGACCAACGCTGACTGCGCCTTCCCGCCGTCTCGGCAGTGGCGTGGCAGTCAACTGAACCCTTCACAGTTGCGGGGGCAGCCGCGGCTTGAACCGCGTTCCCTTCTTAGCTTCGGCCTGGGCCGAAGAACCTCGAACGGGCAAGGCTACGCAGTGCGGGAGAACGGGTCAATGTTGATCGCTCATCCGACATCGAGAAACGCCGAAACCACACAGGCAGCGGCCGGCCTGTTGAAGCGACTACTCCCTAGCCGCTGGCATGCTGCTTCTTTTTTAGGAATAGGCCCACTTAACCGGAACATTACTAATGATGTCGGGTGTATTTATCGGACCGTGGCTTTTGAGAAAAAAGTCAAAACGGCCGTTGCCCGTCAGATCAATAGCCAACCTCGACTGGTTGGTGTGGCGGTTGTAACCCAGAACAGCTTGACCAGGTTCGCCCGATAGCCGCCTTACAAACGTCAAGGCGCCAATACCGGCGTTTTTCAACAAGACCGAAATGTCGATTTTGTCGGTGCCACTCTCAAAGTCCATGATCAGGTCAGGATTTTCCAACGTGGAATCGCTGGCGTGGTCATAAGCAAAGGTATCCGCCCCCCCTGCCCCCCTCAGCCAATCGGCGCCCGCTGCCCCCTTGAGCACATTGTCCGCATCGTTCCCGATGATCGCATCATGACCAGAACCGCCGATTGCGTTTTCAACCGTAACGCCTTTGGCAATAGAAACATTCCCCCGTAACCCTCCAACATCGGAATAGGATTCAGCGTTGAGGTTGACGGTCTGGTTTTGGCGATATCTGGAAAAATCCAATGTGTCGTTACCTCCACCGTCCCACACGCAGAATAATGCCGTATTCCTGGGATGATCGAGTTGATAATAGTCTCGACCCGAATTGGAGTTAAAACCGTAGGTGGTGTCTGAATTACGTGTTCTATAGTTGGCACCATATACCCGCTGGGCAGCAGCAATATCACCCATCAATGGTGCAGCAGAGTACCTTCCCTTAAGGTTCTGACCACTTAAGTTGGCATCGAAGTAGCTCATGACAGTATGGCCACGAGTATCCTGGGCATAGACGGCGTCGCGATAGTAACTGGGGTAGGTGGAATCGCCGCTATTGTCATAGTCCGCTGGATGCAAAAGCCCCAGTCCATGCCCTATTTCATGGGTAAGCGTATATCGGCCGTGATTGTTAAGTGCAGGCGCAGCATTCGTGCCAAAACGGGGATTCATGAGGACTTTACCGTCTCCACCTGGCAATTGGGCGAATGCAACCCGGGGCACCTCACTGTTGGAAAAAGCCAGGTGCCCTTCCCCACGGCCAGTACGCTCTTCGAAAGACACGTTCGCCACATCGGCCCAGGACTGCATGGACAGTCTGGCCTGGCTTTTCTGGGTGGCATTGAACGCAGTCTCCCCTTGTCCGTGGGTATCGAATGTATAGGAGACTTGCGTGACGCCATCACCATTGCTGTCATTCCATTTCCGGCCGTCCCGGGTGAGGTGCTGGGCGATCTGGTCCACGGTAAAAACCGGCTTATCAAGACCCGGTATTGGCCTCAAATGCGGGTCGAACTTACGCAACGTGGGATCGGAAGAGCTGTTTTGTTGAGCCTCTACGGACGGGTTATAGGAGCGTTGCACGCTGTTGGTTATCTGCACAATGGGCACCATCAATTTTGACTATTCAAGGGAGACAAAACCACAACCACGAGCATCAGTAGGGAGAAACGCAAAAAGCGTTCCCGGACAGCTTGCCCAACGATTCAACGCCTGCATCACTCTAAATAACCAAGCTACGAATGGAGCATTAGTTCACTGAACATACCGCCTCAACAACCTATTGAAAAGTAAGTAAAAGCCCGAACAACCCACTTACACCCATACAATATATTTTTATATTTCGGCAACAGAAAGAATAACCTTTCTTCCTTTTGAAACATGTAAAAGCTCATGTTCCGCTGCATTCGCTAACGACAAGTAAATAAAGATTGTGGACGCGTACAGGGCCACCTCTCTCGTTGCCTTGGCAGCGCATTCCGCCATTTGACGTAATCGCTCGCCGCATGCTCTCCTACACATCTTGTTTCGGGTGCCCTTCACAGGGTGAAACGGGAAACCGGTGCGCCATAGACCTATGGCAAGTCCGGTGCTGCCCCCGCAACGGTAAGCGAGCGAAGCGTCAAATCCACTGTGCTGTGCATGGGAAGGAGACGCTTATCAGGTGGAACTCTTCCAAGAGCCGCCCCTCGCAAGCCCGGAGACCGGCCCGAAAAAATCAGATAACAAACCCGCGGTGGGCGGGCGCTGTTCAAAACCCTGCGTGCCCTGGCTCGCGTGGTTTGCATGCGCTCGTTTCACCCTGACACCTGATAGGGACGCGCCATGTCGATCACCACCAGCACCTCGCACTCCGCCAGCAGCACTGCCACCTTGAGCCAACGCCTGACCGCCGCAATCGGTGCGTCGATCCTTGGCGCGTGCCTGGTGTATTTCGCCGGTTTCTCCCATATCGAGGCGGTGCACAACGCGGCCCACGATACCCGCCACAGCGCTGCGTTTCCGTGCCACTGAGAGCTGCCGACATGATCAAACGCATTGCCCGGACCGCAGGGTTCACCGGCTTGTTCGCCGCCCTGCTGCTGACCCTGCTGCAAAGCTTGTGGGTTGCACCGTTGATTTTGCAGGCGGAGACCTATGAAAAGCCGCCGGCAACCACCGAAGTCACCCATGAGCATGCCAGCGCCGCTGCGCACACCCACGACGCCGAAGCCTGGGAGCCGGAAGATGGCTGGCAGCGGGTGCTCTCCACCACCGGTGGCAACCTGGTGGTTGCCGTTGGATTTGCACTGATGCTCGCCGGCCTGTACACCCTGCGTGCACCGACCCGCACCGGCCATGGCTTGCTGTGGGGCCTGGCGGGTTACGCGACCTTCGTGCTGGCGCCCACCCTGGGCCTGCCACCGGAATTGCCGGGTACGGCAGCGGCTGACCTGGCGCTGCGCCAGAGCTGGTGGATCGGCACCGCCGCCGCTACCGCCGCCGGTATTGCGCTAATCGTGTTCGGCCGCAACTGGCTGTTGAAAGTGCTGGGCGTGGCGATCCTTGCCGTGCCCCACGTAATCGGCGCACCGCAGCCGCAGGTGCACTCGATGCTGGCCCCGGAGGCTCTCGAGGCACAATTCCAGATTGCCTCGCAATTGACCAACGTGGCGTTCTGGCTGGCCCTTGGCCTGATCAGCGCCTGGTTATTCCGCCGCCACCGCGACGATCGATACTCGGCATGATCCTGGTGGTCGGCCTGGGGTGCCAGCGCGGTTGTGATGTTCACGCCCTTCTGGACCTGTTTGACGCCGCCCTCGCCGAGCGCGGCATTGAACGCCAGCGTATCACCGCCCTGGCCAGCCTTGATCGCAAGCAGGATGAGCCCGGTTTATTGGCCCTCGCTCACCAGCTGGGCCTACCGCTACAGTGCTTCAATGCCGAACAACTGGCCGGTTATGAACAGCGCTTGAGCCATAAGTCAGCGGTCGCTTTTGCCCATGTCGGCTGTTATGGCGTGGCCGAAAGCGCTGCCCTGGCCATGGCCGAACACCTCTCTGGCAACCCTGCCCGTCTGCTGATTACCCGCAGGAAAACCAACCAGGCCACCTTTGCATTAGCCTGCGCCGGTTAAAATCCCGATAATTGCCGTTATCGATCATGAATAATCTTCATGCTCACCCGTTTTCAACAGGAATTTCCCATGACCGTCTACTTCATCGGCGCAGGCCCCGGCGACCCGGAACTGATCACCGTCAAGGGCCAGCGGCTGATCCGCAGTTGCCCGGTGATCATCTACGCCGGCTCGCTGGTGCCCGCGGCGGTGCTGGAGGGCCATCAGGCGCAACAGCTGGTCAACAGCGCCGAACTGCACCTGGAGCAGATCATCGACTTGATCAAGACCGCCCATGGACAAGGCCAGGATGTGGCACGCGTGCACTCCGGCGACCCAAGCCTGTATGGGGCGATTGGCGAGCAGATCCGTCACTTGCGTGAGCTGGGCATTCCCTTCCAGATCATTCCCGGGGTCACGGCCATAGCCGCTTGCGCGGCGCTGCTGGAAACCGAGCTGACCCTGCCGGACATTGCCCAGAGCGTGATCCTGACCCGCTATGCCGATAAAACCAGCATGCCTGCCGGCGAGAATTTCGACAGCCTGGCCCGGCACGGCACGACCATGGCGATTCACCTGGGGGTCAATCATCTGGAGAAGATCGTCGCCGAGTTACTGCCGCACTATGGCGCCGATTGCCCGATAGCCGTGGTACACCGTGCAACCTGGCCGGATCAGGATTGGGCGGTGGGCACCTTGGCGGATATTGCCGAAAAGGTCGCGGCCAAGGGGTTCCGGCGTACGGCGTTGATTGTGGTGGGCCGGGTGCTGGCCAATGACACTTTCAGCGAGTCGTCACTGTATCGGGCGGGACATGCGCACCTGTACAGACCTTGATTTTTTACTTCACAAAATCAAACCAACCCGTTGATTTAAATGAATAAACATAGAACAGAATGTGGGAGGGGGCTTGCCCCCGATGGCGGCCTTAGAGCCGACCGGGGTCTTGGTTTTAGACCGAGTACATATCCATTGTTTAGGTAACGGCGACTATTGGTTCCGCTCTTACAGCGGGTCACTTTTGAAAAGAGCCCAAAAGTAACCAAAAGGCTCTTGCCCCACCACTCGGCACCTCGCCTAGGCTCGGTGTGCCCGTAATCCGACATGGATTTGGGGGGCCGCCGCCACGCGCCATCCATGGCGCGGGGCGGCTAAACCGGCATCCCTGCCGGTTTACCCCCCAAATCCCTGTCGAATTCCGGCCAGCGTGGTTTAACGGGGCGCCCAAGATCAAAAGCAAGATCAAGAGCGGCTCGCTGCGCATCGTGGTTACCGTTGGCTGTTCCACAGTTGTGTAGATACCCATGGCTATCGCGGGCAAGCCCCTCCAACACTTAATCCTTATTATTAGATAGATATCATAAGCCAATGAATTTTAAGCAAAAAAAACGGCGCTCACGGGGCGCCGTTTTTTCTTCGCAGTGAACACCTTACTCAGTAGTAGGCATTTTCTTTCTGCGTGTGGTCAGTCACATCACGTACGCCCTTGAGCTCCGGAATGCGCTCAAGCAAAGTGCGCTCGATGCCTTCACGCAGGGTCACGTCTGCCTGGCCGCAGCCCTGGCAGCCGCCGCCGAATTTCAATACGGCGATGCCGTCATCCACTACGTCGATCAAGCTCACCTGGCCGCCATGGCTGGCCAGCCCTGGGTTGATCTCGGTTTGCAGGTAGTAGTTGATGCGCTCGTTGACCGGGCTATCAGCGTTGACGTTCGGCACCTTGGCGTTGGGGGCCTTGATGGTCAACTGGCCGCCCATGCGATCGGTGGCGTAGTCGACCACGGCGTCATCGAGGAAGGCTTCGCTGAAGGCATCGATGTAGGCGGTGAAGCTTTTCAGCCCAAGGGCGGTGTCTTCAGGTTTCTCTTCACCCGGCTTGCAGTAGGCGATGCACGTCTCGGCGTACTGGGTACCGGGCTGGGTGATAAAGACGCGGATACCAATACCCGGGGTGTTCTGCTTGGACAGCAGGTCAGCCAGGTAATCATGGGCGGCGTCGGTAATGGTTATGGCAGTCATGGAAACTCCTCACAGGCTTGCCGGCAGTTTACGCCAAATCATTACAGAGGTACAAAGTCCTAGTATTTTTGTCGGGAAATAATTGCCTGGTCCTCGACAGCCAGCCAACGCTTGAGCGGGCGATAGGTTGCCCTCTCCAGCCATTGGTAGCTGACGTATGCGCCCAGCGCCGTCACTACGATGCAAACCGGCAGGATTGTGTAGGGATCTATTGCGTTTCGCTCAGCAATCCATCGCCCGGCGGCCAGCGCCAGCACGTGGATCAGGTATACCGAATAAGAGCAATCGCCGAGAATTTTCAAAATGCGCGAGCCTTGGAAGTAAGGCTCCAGCGTTACACAGCTGATAACCAATATCGCGCTGGGCACGCCCCACTCAAGCGCACGGGGTACATCTGCGCCGTGATAAATCGCCGCCAGGGCCACCGCGATCCCGGATAACGGCAGCCACGCCCTGGCCCGGCACAGACCACGGCGGTACAGCATGCCGATCACGATACCCATCAGAAACTCAAGCACGATGTCGTTATGGTAAAAACCGCTGGCCAGGTCCAGGGCGGGGCTGAGGGCACAGCACACCAGATACAACAAACCTGCCACCACCCACAACCGATATGAACGGCCAACCAGCAAGGCCACGGCAAACAGAACGTAGAAGAGCATCTCGAAGTTCAGGGTCCAGCCAGCATCCAGCAGCGGATAGACCCCATACCCTCCCGGGTTCTCAGCAGGAATAAACAGCAGCGACAGCAGCACATGGCCCAGCGCCAGCTCAGCATCGGGAAACATCGACGGCACTGTCAGGACCAGCACAGCCATGAGCAGCGTATAGAACCAATACGCTGGAGCGATCCGCGCCAGGCGCATCAGCATGAATTGCCACGGCGTGAGCGCCTTATCTGCGGTGGCGAGGAAAATCACCAGGCCGCTGATGACGAAGAATATGTCCACCCCGATGCCGCCCTTGTCGGCAAACAGATAAGCCAGTGGGTTATGCACCTCGAATTCAAAAAACACTTGGGTGAAGTGGTGCCCGAACACCACCCACGCCGCCAGCGCCCGTAGCGCCTGCACTGAAATCAACATCATCGGAATACCTTTTCCAATCCCGCAAGGCAACCATCCGACCGCTTCAGCACCTGCTCAAGGCGATGACTGGATCACTGACTACCGTTATAGGTTCTCATAGCGGTTCATGTCCAATACGCCCTCTTCCACCGGCGTGGTTTCATGAATGTATCGCGACAAGTCGTGGAAATACTGCCAGAACAGCGGATGGCTGCGGCGCACGCCCCAGCGCTCGACAATCTGCTCAAACCCCTTGGCATCCTGGGCCTGCTGCATGCGTGCGACAAATTCAGACACTTCCCGGGCCGGAATATTGAACATGAAGTTCGGATAACTGCTCATCACCCCAGGGTAGATGGTCAGCGTGTCCAACCCCGGCTGGTAGCGATAGGCCTCACCCAGCAGGAACGCCACGTTACTGTGGGCGCGGTTGCGCAGCATGCTGTAGACCACACGCTGGCCGCTGGCGGTCTCGATGCGCAGCATCGTGGCTTCGGGCAACTGATAGATCACCTTGAGCCCCGCCGCAGGCCGCGACGTCAGGCGGCTGAGCGCCTGTTCGGCATCCTGCAGGTCTGGGTCGATAGCGGTGCGCGAGCAATAAGCCCCCGTGCAGCGGTTGATCGGATCCGGGCTGGCGTTCAAATCGCCGTAACGCGCCAACAGCTGATTGGCGAAGTCACGCTTGGGATCCTTTTCGTCCAGATGCAAGCCCGTGGGCTTATCGTCATCAATGGCTTCATAGTCCAGCCACAGCTTGAGCTTGCCGCTGTTCTGGTACCAGTCATCGAGGAAATCCTCGCGGGTGTCAGCCGGCATCAGGCGCAGGAAGTTCTGCTCGGCGCCATTACGGATCAGGTCAAAGTACAAGCGCGTCTGGGCCTGGTGCGATACGTTGCCGAACACGTCGAAATTCACCGTCAACTGGTAATAGGTACGCTCCAGCAGCGGGTAATCAAACAGCCACATCGTCTGCGGCACCTCGCCGATCAGGCCCTTGGTGACCGAGGCGCTGTCGAAATGACGAAAAATCGTCAGCAAGGCATTGTCATTGCCCGCCCACAGGCTCGACCAGCTCGGTGGCGGCACGTCTGCATAGCTGTCACGGCGCAGGGCTTCGTATTGGTTGCGCTTGTCGCGATAGGCCAGCCACAGGCTCAGCACGCTGCCGACGTCATCGTTCTGTCCCGGCATCGCCAGCAACGGCGTGGTCTGCCCACGGTAGCGCGCATCAGTGATGTAGAGGTCGTGGTCCGGGTCCTGAAACAGGGCCCAGAAGTTATCGCGGATCACATCCGTGGCAATCTGCCCACGACACACCGGCCCGCGGATAAAGGTGCGCACGAAGTATTCGGCGTTATCCAGCATGAACTGGTAGCGGGCCTTGGCCGGGATGGCTTCGAAGGTTTCGAACGGATTGGCGCGGCGCCCGGGGCCGTAGCCCGGCAATGCGCTCGCTTGCCAGTCACCGGTATAGAACAGCGCCTTGATCCGCGCCATTTTCGCCGCGCTGAACGGGTAAGTGATGTGGGTTTTATGCACGATCACGCCCTGCACCGGCCACAGACGGTAATAGACTTTAGTACCGGGGTCATCATTGGGACGGCGGGTGGCGATCAGGTCGATGGGCTGGCCGCTTGGCGTACGCGAACGGACCCACTGGAAGAAATGCCCCGGCTCGCCGTTCTCAAAGTAGATATGGGCCAGGAACAGATGCTCGTACAACCAGCGCGCCACCAGGCTTTGCCGGGCACCGGGCTGGTTGAACAGGTTTTCCCACTGCTGCACCTGCAGGGCCTCCTTGGCGCTGGGTGCCAGGCCTTGTTCGTCAATCGGTGCGCCGGAGGCCAGCCAGCGTTGCAAAGTCTTGTATTGCTGGTCGGTCAGGCCGGTGACGGCCAGCGGCATGCCTTCCTTGGGATGGGCGCCTGCATAAGCGTTGAACTCGCCAGGCGTCGCACACATGTTTTCGCGGCTCAGGCCCAGAACGATGCCTTCCGGCAGCTTGGCATTGGGCTGCAACGGCGCGTTGTGCCCCAGCTCCAGCATGCGCGCCATCAGCGCGGCCTGGCTGCCCTGGGCATCGAGTACCGAATAGAAGCCCTTCTGCTGCCAGGCCTGCTGGCCGAAAGCGTCGTAGAACAAGCGGGTGGTCGGTGCCGCCCGGCTCCGCTCGCCGTCGTATACCGGCACCTTGCTCGCACCACGGGCCGCACCCTCGGCACTCCCCAGGTTAAGCTGGCAGGCGGAGTCGTAGCAGGCATGGCAGGCGACGCACTTCTCGGTGAAGATCGGCTGGATGTCGCGAGTATAAGAGATCGCCGCAACGGGACCTTGTGCCTGGGCGGTACAGGCGACCAGTGCCAGGAAGGCGCTGGCGAAAAAGCGAAGTGACATGTCCGGTCCCGATTCAATGCGTGCGCTAAAAGTGCCGGCGATTCTACCGGGCCACGGCCGCCCTCAACATGAACGATATTCATGCAAAACCGGCACATGCTCCAAATCGGCACAGGTTTGCTATGATCCATGCCCTCCGTAATGCCTGACCAGAGTAGTCCCATGCCCGATCGTAGCGCTCGCCTGCAAGCCCTTCACCAAGCCCTCAAGGAACGTATCCTGATCCTCGATGGCGGCATGGGCACGATGATCCAGAGCTATAAGCTCGAGGAGCAGGACTACCGTGGCAAACGCTTCGCCGACTGGCCAAGCGACGTCAAGGGTAACAACGACCTGCTGGTGCTCACTCGCCCGGACGTCATCGGTGGGATCGAGAAGGCCTACCTGGACGCCGGTGCGGACATCCTCGAGACCAACACCTTCAACGCCACGCGCATCTCCATGGCCGACTACGGCATGGAAGAACTCGCCTATGAACTGAACGTGGAAGGCGCACGCCTGGCGCGCAGTATCGCCGATGCCAAGACGGCCGAGAACCCGACCAAGCCGCGCTTCGTCGCCGGCGTGCTCGGCCCGACCAGCCGTACCTGCTCGCTGTCGCCGGACGTGAACAACCCCGGCTACCGCAACGTGACCTTCGATGAACTGGTGGAAAACTATACCGAGGCCACTAAGGGCCTGATCGAGGGTGGCGCCGACCTGATCCTGATCGAGACCATCTTCGACACCCTCAACGCCAAGGCCGCGATCTTCGCCGTGCAAGGCGTGTTCGAAGCACTGGGCATCGAGTTGCCGATCATGATTTCCGGCACCATCACCGATGCTTCCGGCCGTACCCTGTCGGGCCAGACCACCGAAGCGTTCTGGAACTCCGTGGCCCACGCCAAGCCGATCTCCGTAGGCTTGAACTGCGCCCTTGGCGCCAGCGAGTTGCGCCCCTACCTGGAAGAGCTGTCGAACAAAGCCAATACCCATGTATCTGCGCACCCCAACGCCGGGCTGCCCAACGAATTCGGCGAGTACGACGAACTGCCGGCGCAAACCGCCAAGGTCATTGAAGAATTCGCCCAGAGCGGTTTCCTCAATATCGTCGGCGGTTGCTGCGGCACCACCCCGGGCCATATCGAAGCTATCGCCAAGGCCGTGGCCGGTTACGCGCCGCGCGCGATCCCGGACATTCCCAAAGCCTGCCGCCTGTCGGGCCTGGAGCCGTTCACCATCGATCGCAGCTCGTTGTTCGTCAACGTCGGCGAGCGCACCAACATCACAGGCTCGGCCAAGTTCGCCCGGCTGATCCGCGAAGACAACTACACCGAAGCCCTGGAAGTCGCCCTGCAACAGGTGGAAGCCGGTGCCCAGGTGATCGACATCAACATGGACGAGGGCATGCTCGATTCGAAGAAGGCCATGGTGACCTTCCTCAATCTGATTGCCGGCGAGCCCGATATCTCCCGGGTGCCGATCATGATCGACTCCTCCAAGTGGGAAGTGATCGAGGCCGGCCTCAAGTGCATCCAGGGCAAGGGCATCGTCAACTCCATCAGCATGAAGGAAGGCGTCGAGCAATTCATTCACCACGCCAAGCTGTGCAAGCGCTACGGCGCCGCCGTGGTGGTGATGGCGTTCGACGAAGACGGCCAGGCCGACACCGAAGCGCGCAAGAAAGAAATCTGCAAGCGCTCCTACGACATCCTGGTCAATGAAGTCGGCTTCCCGCCGGAAGACATCATTTTCGACCCGAACATCTTCGCCGTCGCCACCGGTATCGAAGAGCACAACAACTACGCCGTCGATTTCATCAATGCCTGTGCGTATATCCGCGACGAGCTGCCCTACGCACTGACCTCCGGCGGCGTGTCCAACGTGTCGTTCTCGTTCCGCGGCAACAACCCGGTGCGCGAGGCGATCCACTCGGTGTTCCTGCTGTATGCGATTCGCAGCGGGTTGACCATGGGGATCGTCAACGCCGGCCAACTGGAGATCTACGACCAGATCCCGGCCGAGCTGCGTGACGCGGTGGAAGACGTGGTGCTCAACCGCACCCCGGAGGGCACCGACGCCCTCCTCGCCATCGCCGACAAGTACAAGGGCGACGGCAGCGTCAAGGAAGCCGAAACCGAGGAGTGGCGTGGCTGGGAAGTCAACAAGCGCCTGGAACACGCGCTGGTCAAGGGCATCACCACCCATATCGTCGAAGACACCGAGGAGTCCCGGCAGTCGTTCGCACGCCCGATCGAAGTGATCGAAGGCCCGCTGATGTCTGGCATGAACATCGTCGGCGACCTGTTCGGCGCCGGCAAGATGTTCCTGCCCCAGGTGGTGAAATCCGCCCGGGTAATGAAGCAGGCCGTGGCCCACCTGATCCCGTTTATCGAGCTGGAAAAAGGCGACAAACCCGAAGCAAAGGGCAAGATTCTCATGGCCACGGTCAAGGGCGACGTGCACGACATCGGCAAGAACATCGTCGGCGTGGTGCTCGGTTGCAACGGCTATGACATTGTCGACCTGGGCGTAATGGTACCGGCAGAGAAGATCCTGCAGGTGGCCAAGGAACAGAAGTGCGACATCATCGGCCTGTCCGGGCTCATCACTCCATCGTTGGACGAGATGGTGCACGTAGCCCGAGAGATGCAGCGCCAGGACTTCCACCTGCCGCTGATGATCGGCGGCGCGACTACCTCCAAGGCGCACACGGCGGTGAAGATCGAACCCAAGTACAGCAACGACGCGGTGATCTACGTCACCGACGCCTCCCGTGCCGTGGGTGTGGCTACGCAGCTGCTGTCCAAGGAGTTGAAGGCCGGCTTCGTCGAGAAGACCCGCCTGGAATACATCGACGTGCGTGAACGCACCTCCAACCGCAGTGCACGCACCGAGCGCCTGAGCTACCCGGCGGCCATCGCCAAGAAGCCTCAGTTCGACTGGAGCACCTACACTCCGGTCAAGCCGACCTTTACCGGCGCCAAGGTGCTGGACAATATCGACCTCAACGTCTTGGCCGAATACATCGACTGGACGCCGTTCTTTATCTCCTGGGACCTGGCCGGCAAGTTCCCGCGCATCCTCGAAGACGAGGTGGTCGGTGAAGCCGCCACTGCGCTGTACGCCGACGCTCAGGAAATGCTCAGGAAGCTGATCGACGAAAAACTCATCAGCGCCCGCGCCGTGTTCGGCTTCTGGCCGACCAACCAGGTGCAGGACGATGACCTGGAAGTCTACGGCGACGACGGCCAGCCGATTGCCAGGCTGCATCACCTGCGCCAGCAGATCATCAAGACCGACGGCAAGCCGAACTTCTCCCTGGCCGACTTCGTCGCGCCCAAGGACAGCGGCGTGACCGACTACATCGGCGGCTTTATCACCACCGCCGGCATCGGCGCCGAAGAAGTCGCCAAGGCCTATCAGGACGCCGGCGACGACTACAACTCGATCATGGTCAAGGCCCTGGCTGATCGCCTGGCCGAAGCCTGCGCCGAGTGGCTGCACCAACAGGTACGTAAAGAACACTGGGGCTACGCCAAGGACGAGCAACTGGACAACGAGGCACTGATCAAGGAGCAGTACAGCGGTATCCGCCCGGCCCCGGGTTACCCGGCGTGCCCGGACCACACCGAGAAAGCCCAGCTGTTTCAACTGCTCGACCCCGAGGCTCGCGAAATGCACGCAGGGCGCAGCGGTGTATTCCTAACCGAGCACTACGCGATGTTCCCGGCGGCGGCGGTCAGTGGCTGGTACTTCGCCCACCCGCAGGCGCAGTATTTTGCCGTGGGCAAGGTCGACAAGGACCAGGTGGCCAGCTACACCGCACGCAAACATCAGGACCTGGCCGTGACCGAGCGCTGGCTGGCGCCTAACCTGGGGTACGACAATTAGGCCATTGGCCAAAGGTTGCGGTATCCCGATGCCGCACCCGTGACCACAAAATCCGTTTTCCTGTGCAGGACCGATCCTCGGTCCGCTGACCCGGCAGCCCGTCCAGCCGGATTCACACAGGAAAAAGGATTTCATCATGTCCGACTCACCTACGGCCCTGGGCCAATTGCCCAGCCAAGCCGTCCACGCCCATTTCGCTACGCGCCCAGCGTTGTTTTCAGTGGTGTTCAAGGCCCTGCGTACGGGCATCAGCGAGCGCTACCCGAACCTGCAATTGGACCTGCTCACGCTCAAGCTCGCCAGCCCTACCCCCAGTGGCGGCTATGCCTTTCCCTTGCTGGCCCATGTCGCCCTCGCCCATGTCCTCAAGCCCCGACCGCTCGACCTGAGCCCACGGGGTGAACTGCCGTATTACTTGTCGCCCGCCCCCGGCAGTGGCCTGGCCGACGTCGACATGCAGGTGATTGCGCAAATTATCGACGAGTTGCGCGCCTCGCTGTATCTGTCTTTCCAGCAGGACCTGGCTGAATATTGGAGCCAGGCCGATAGTCATGGCCGCAGTCGCTGGCAATGGCTGGGGGAATTTCTCCAGGGCCAGATGACCGCCGCCGCCGCTACCACCTCGGCCCTGAGCGACACCCAGCGGGACATGCTGGCGGTCGCCGCGGCCTGGCCGGTGCGTCTCGAACGCCTGCCGCGCTCCACACCCACCACCTATGCGTATTTCATCGAAACCACACTGGCCAGGGCCACACAGGAAGTGCGCCTGCTGACCCCGGACCTGCTGCTGGTACGCGACAGACAGGTGCTGCTGTGCAGCGTGGCCGGGGCGGTTGAGGCGTTTGACTCCCTGGATGCCTTTGGCCAGGCCTGGAGCCTGCGCCTGCAACGCCAGTTCCAGTTCGACAGCCTGACCTGGCGGCGCAATGAACCGGACAGCAACCTGTTTGAACAACAGGCCGGGTTAATCCTCAATCAGCAACTCGAAGACCTTGCGGCCGTGGACCTGCGCGGCCCCAGCGAAGCCGAGGTTGACCGACGCCTGGACCGGCTCACGGATCCGGCGATGCTGTTCATACCAGCGCCCGCAGGTGACCCGGTACTGCTGCAGAAAATTGAAGCGCAGCTGCCCGGCTGGCTCAAGCAGGCGCATGCCGATGACCGTTTCGCCTACCACCTGCACCTACAGCAGATGGCCCCGGTGCTGCGGCTTAACCAGGGACGCTCCTACAATGAGGGCATCGAAAACCTTCATGATTTCAGCCGCACAACCCTGCGCAAGCAGATGCAGGCCGACCATGGCGATTACGACCCTGACGATGTGCTGCTGGACTTCGCCGTGGCCGCCGGTTACCCAGGTGGCGCGGGCATTATCGACCACGTCAGGATGTCGCTGACCGAGCTGGCGGTAAAAAACCTCGCCGGCAAACCCAAAGGCACGCTGACGCTGTCATCCAAAAGTGGCGGCGCGCTGCCGCCGTGGCTGACTGACGATTACGTGTTGGGCTCCTCGGGCCTGATCCAGCGGGTCGACATCGGTACGGCTTACCCCCAGACGATCAAGGACCTGCTGCTGTCCGACAGTGTCGATGCGCGTCGCCGGGAACAGCTCTTTACCCGCGAACTCAAGGTGCAACTGCCGCGAATGGCATTGGAATTCGCGATCAGGCAGCAATACGGCGTCACCACCCTGGGCTACCGCTATGTAAACGCCCTGATGGGCGAGGCACCCATCGACCGGATTGTCGATGGCCAGGAGATCGTCCTGCGGCCCCTGGCCCTGTGCCGCAAGCCCGGCGCCACTGCGGACACGGTCAACAATTGCTTCGTGATCGAACCTCGGGATGCCAGCATCGGCCCGCACTTGCTGTATCGCCCTTTGTACAAAGACGCTTTGTATCAGTACCCAACGCGCCAGGCCCTGCTGGACGCGCTGGCGGCCCCCGGTGACCTGCAGGACAGCATGCTTACCTGGCTGAGTGACAAGGCGCGACCGATCTACGCTCACGGCGGCATCAAGGAGCCGCACATCATTCGCTTTCTGGCCGGAGATGAGTTCGCGGTTCCTGAAAAGCCCGCTCCCGCAACCCTGGCGGTGGATGAAGGCGCCGAAGAATGGCTGCAATCGCAAGTCAATGGGCAACTGCCCAGCCACTTGTTCGGCAGCACCGCACGGGCCCTGGTGGAGTTGGCGGACCGCGAATCGGTGTCCAACAGCGAAAGCCGCTGGGCCATCGTGATGGAGGGTGCCTGGTTGCTGTTCAACACCCTGCTGCTGCCGTTGACCCGCGGCCCGGCGATGCTGGCCGGCTGGTTCCTGGTGATGGTCAGCAGCCTGGAGCAGGACCTGGCAGGCCTGGACAGCAGCGACCCGACCACCCGCGAGCTAGCCATGATCGACCTGTTGCTCAACACCGCCATGGTGCTGTTGCACGCCGCCAGCCCGTCGCCGCGCACCCCACCACAGGCACACGAGGACGCCGCACCGGCGCTGGCCGCCTGGCGCCGCCCTGCGCATCAGATCCAGGAGCCCGCCGCGCCCCAGGTACTTCATGGCGAGGTAGCGCTGCCGGGTGAACCGCCGGCCACCGGGCTTACCCCGCTGGATTTCAGCCGCTCGATTGCCAGCCCCCAGGCCGCTGCGAAATTGTTGAAATTATTGCTCGAGCTGCATGTGCCTTGGCCCGACCCGTTGCCCACCGCCCAGGCCAGTGGCCCGTTCAAGGGTTTGTACCGCATTGGCGAAACCTGGCACGCCAGCCTCGGCGGGCTGTTGTTCCAGATCAGCGTAGTGCCGGGTTTCGGCGAGGTCTACCTGGTGGATCCCCAGCACCCGCTGCGCCCTGGCATCAAGCTGACCAGCGACGGCCAGGGGCATTGGCGGCTGGAGCGCAAGGCGCGACTGGAGGGCGGCATGCCCAGGGAACGCCGGGAAAGATGGCAGAGCCAGCATCGCAAGCGCTTGGAGAGATTGGAGGCCGACCTTGCGCGGCTCAACCTGGAGTTCCTGCCCCAGGCGCTCGCCTCGCTACCGCTCAAGACCGCGCTGGACAGAACGCGTGTCGAGTTGGTCAATCAAAAAAAGAAGCTGCGCGAAGACTGGTTGAGGCTGCGCACCGCGAGCGAGATTCCTGGCCTGCAAGACAAGCTCGTTGCCCGTCATGAAGAACGCCGCGCAATGGTGGCCAAAGCCAGGATGGAATGGGAGATCGCCTTCGAGCGTTACCGGCAAAACGCCGAGACGGGCAATGCGACCATGCAACAGATCCAGGACAAGGGCGGCGAACTGATGGAGGCCGACAACGCCGACGCAAGACACAAGAAAACCCGCAATGTCGCGGCTAAATCCCTCTATGACTACTGGGGCTCCGTGTTCGAGACCCGGCTGCAAAAGTTTACCGACATCCTTGAAACCGACCAGGGCGAAAATGCCGAAGAGCTGTTTGACCGGGTCAACCGTGAACTGCCCGAAGGCATTCCTTATGCCTACCAAACGTTCCTGGACACCCGGAAACGGCAGATCGAAACGCTGCGAGAGATGCTCGAACCGGCCGAAAAAATCGAAGCCGTCCTCAAGCAGGCTGACCCGGAACTACGCGAGTTCCTGCTCAAGGATCATCCCGAGGACCAGCACTTGTCCGTGGTCACCGTTGAACAAAACATCCTGATGTTTCTTGCCGAGCTGGTGCTGGATCGCACCCATACTTCGCGAAGCCCGGCAGAGTTGCCTTTTATCGTGGAACTCACCAAACCCGAGAACACTACCCGAATCCTGGCGCATACCGAGATGCGGACCACGAGCGGCTACTCCACCACCGAACAGATCGACGTACTCAAGGGCGCACTCGAACGCTATGAGCGCATGGAGAACGCCGTCAATTCACTCACGGAAATGGGTTCAGGCTTTGTGCGCGAGGCCTATCGCACCGAGTTCCTCGACCAACTGGTCATTGCCCGCACCAGCCTGGAAGCGCAACTGGCCGATGTGATTCTCACCGAAGAAGGTTTCGCCCACGTGCCCAGCGTGGCTGCACCCAGCCGGCCGAAACCCGCCAGTCGCAAGGTGATCAAGACGCGTAAACAAGCGACCCTGGTGGGCGACCTGCGCCCAGCAGACGCAACAACGCCCGGCAGTTTTGTCGATATCAAAGACCCGCTGACAGGCCAAACGGTCGCCACCTACCATGAGCATGCCAATCAAAGGGAGTGGGTGGAAGTGGAGGTCGCAAAGCCGTCCACGCCGACACCTGCAGTGAAGGTCCGCGCGCTCAAGATCATCAAGCAAAACGCCGGCACCCTGATTGCCCAACGGGCAGGTATCGAACGCACGATTCGCGCCCAGCAGAAAAAACTTCAAGACCCGGCCCGACGCGAAACCCTGAGCCCCCTGGACTGGGATGACATGCTGAGCCAGCATGCGAGCAAAGTCACAGCACTGGCCGATGAAATCCAACGCGATCACTCCGGCCAGGCCGGCGCCGCCGCATTGATCAAGCAATACCGGGGCGAGGCCGCCTCGGCGCAAAAGCTCGCACGTGAGATGTGCGCCGAGGGCTACAAGCAACAGTTGCCCAAGGCGTCCAATGTTGCCTATCTATGGCGCCATGGCTTTGTCGATATCAACCTGGCCAAGAGCCGCGAGCCGCTGGCAGCCGGGGATTTTCTCAGCGAATACGCGGTGTACGAAAAAGGCACTCTCCATGTCTTGTGGTATGCGCATTTCCACTACCCCGCCGTCCAAACGCCGACTGCGCAGTACAGCTTCGGCCACCTGAAGCTTCCGGCAGACCAGTTGTTCACGCGCAAACAGCTGATCGAAAAGGCCGCCGCCGAAAACCGCGCCGTGGTCAACCTGGATAAAGCCACGATCAGGCCGCCTCTGGACAAGGAACTGTTCCTTGACCTGGAACCTGCCCGGGCTGAGTGACACCGCGACACAACCGGCCATCCGCACCGCGAATACGCGGTGCGGATACAAACCGATATTCAATGACGCGAGGATGGGCCGGGCTGCGGTGACGCCGGCCGCGGTGTCGGCGCCGCCCCCGCCGACAACTCCTGTACTTCCTGGCGGGACAGCTCGAGCAGCTTCTGCGCACGGGCGCTGCCCAATTCAATCTCCAACAGGTTCAACGCCACTTCGTAGCGCTCCTGGCTCTCAGTACCCGATTGCCTGGCGCTGTATTCGTCTTCCAGGGCCTCCTGGCGCCTGCGCGCGTTTTCTTCAAGCGACTCGAAGGCCTGGCCATGCCGTTCGCGCAAATAGCTAAGCCAATAATCACGGGCAAGCAGACTTTCATAAAAGGCCTCGGACGCTTCCGCCGCGAGTATCTCGGTCCGGGCCTGCAATAGCTCTGGCCCGCTGATCGGTGTTGCAAAGGCCATATAGGAAGGTTGCCCCGGCAGTTCCAGGCCGTCGGGCCAACCTCGGGTCATGCCAACCCGGTAGTGCAAGCGCACTTCGGCGCGGTCCATGCCTTTGGCATTGGCTTCGGCCAAGCTGTCGACGCGATCGAGGCGGAACAGTTGCCGTGACAGGTTCAACAAGCGCTGGCCGCGTAGCCTGAGCTCATCGCCCGGGACGCCCCGTAGCACATTTTCTTCGAACACCAGCACTTCCATGGCACTGAAGGTGAGGATGCGCCCGTCGATACAGGTGGCGTGGGTCTGGGAGGCGACGAACAGCGGCTCTCGCTGTTGCGCGCTGCTGACCGCCGCATCGATCACTGCCCACACCCGACGGGTGAAATCGGCTCGGGTGTACTCATATTCGGGGGTATGGCGCAGTTGCGCGAGCAGATGAAAAAATGGCGCATGGCCGGGCTCCTGGCTCAGCTGTACCCAGGCCTCGCGCCGGGCCGCGGCCAACGGCTCGGGAACATTCACCAGCCAAGTCGCCAGTGCCGCTTCGCTGGTATCTGCGGCCGGGTCAAGAATGATTTCCAACGGCGCGTAGGCATCATCGCCACTGTCGCCAGAGTCACCGTCCGAATCGGAATCAGAACCGCTGCTCGAACCCGAACCACTATCGGAATCGCTTTCGAGCGCGGCAATCCTGGTGTCGATTTCCTCCCGCGTAAGCCCCATCACGCCCCCACCGCCCAAGTGGCTATCGCTGTAGGCACGCATGAGTCTGAGGGCGTTGAGTGAAAGCTGGTGATTATCGACAAGGTCGGTGCCGGTGACCAACTCCTCGTGGCGTCCATCGAGCAAGCTGTACGCAAAGCTCGTCAGCGCATTGCCACTCAGGTCCAACGTATGCAGGGCCGGAGCGGTCAACGCCGCACTGGGCCAGTTGGCCACCGTATTGTAATTGAGATACAGGGCCTCCAGCCGCCCGAAGGTACTGGGGTTGAACATTCTCAAGCTGTTGTGGCTCAGATCCAGCCGGCGCAAACCTTCATTACCCAGCAAGGGATACAGCGGCTCGGGGTCGCTGAGCGCATTCGCGGCCAGTTCCAGCTGTTCAAGCTGGTTGAGACGTTGCACGGCCAAGGGCAGCGTCGTCAGTTGGTTGCCGCTCAGGACCAATCGGCGCAAGGCCGGGAAACTGTCGAGGAAACCTTCGGCGCTTTGCTCCGAGAAGCGCACACCGGTCAAATCTAGGGTATGGACGTGGTACAGCGGTGTGCTCAACCTGGGTAGGTCGTTGACCTGAAGGCCATGCAGGCTCAACTCGGTACCTGCATCGTCTGACAGGCCGTTTTGCCAGGCCTGCCTGATCTTGAGCGCCACCAGACGCCGCTCTTGCGCCACCGCGCTCAAGTCCTGCCCCCGGAGCTCGCGGGTGTACAGCCAACCATTGAGCTGACGGAGTAACGTGTCATGCGCCTGGTGCCATGCCGTCAGTTGAGCGTCGACCTGTGACTCCCCCATGCCGGCACTGCGCAGTTGTGCGAGCCGTTGCAGCGCTAACTCCTCAGTCAGTGCCGGGTTCAGCCGTTGCAAGCGTGCGGTGAAACCCGGCGCGCCTGCAGGCCCCGCGAAAGGCTGGGGCATGGGCAACAGATAACCTGCCATCGACACGCTGGCATGCGGTGGCGCAAAAGCTTGCGACCTGCCTTGCTGTTCGAACCGGGCCAACGCGCCCGCGGGCAGACCCTGGGTGTTCTCGACCCGCTGGCGCGCCGACTGCAGGCTATCCTCCCCCGTTGGCGTAAAGCGGTTACCTGCCAGGTCAAGCTTCATCAGCACCGCGTCGTTCTCCAATACCCGGATCGGCAGGGTTGGCAGTTGATTGTCGCGCAGGTCGAGCCAGGCCAATTGCGGCAAACCTTCGGCGCCGGTCGGCCACGCCTGCAACTGCGTGGCCCGCAGGTTCAGCGCCTTGAGCCGCGTCAAGGCGCTGACATCCAGTTGGTTGAGCGGGTTGTGGCTCAAGTCCAACAGCTCCAGGTTCTGGAGAGCATTGAGTTGCGCCAGCACCTGCGGCCCGCCTTCGAGCTGATTGAAGGACAGGTCCAGTTGGGTCAAGGCCGGAAGATCGCCTTGGGCAATGGGTATTTCGTTCAACCGATGGGATTTGAGCTCCAGGGTTTGCGTACCGCTGAAAGCACGGATAAAACCGCGTGTCTGCTCGGCGGATTGGCCGGACCAGCGCAAGCGCAGGGTGCGAACATGCTCGAAGCTACCGGCAGGCAAAGGCGGCAGCTCAATGGGGGTTCCCGGTGGCACGCTGTAGGTGTCCGCACCGGGCAGCTCCAGCACCGACACGTTGGCGGGCAAGCCATAACGCTGCGCCACTGCCCCCCACCAATTGGCCTCCAGGACATTGACCAGTTCGGCAGCCGGCCCCACTTGCCAGGACGCCGAGCGCAGCCTGAAGCTTTGCGTGGCACTGACCGGCGGATAATAGAATGACTCGAACACCCGGTCGTACTCGGCGCTGAGTTTTTCGATCGCGGCAAACCGCGCTTGCGGCGTCGGCGCACTGGCGAGTAGTTTTTCATGCAACGCCAGGATGATCGGCTGGTTTTTTCTAGCCATGGCGCCCAACTGGCCCTTGATGTAGTCGCTGACCATCTGTTGCAAATCCATCAAGTGCCCCTGCTCGCCTTGGTAGTCCTTGATGTATTCATAGGCGGGCTTGAATGCCTGGGGGGGGAACTTGGCCCAGTCCAGCGACAGGCCAGCCCACAAGCGTTCATGCCCACTGTACAGGCTGGGCGGCAAGGCGCTGATCGCGGTGTTGCTCAAATCCAGACGTTCAAGCCTGGGTAACTGCTCGACGTAGGCCGGCCAACGCGAGAGCGCATGGGGGGCGTCGAATTTCAGTTGCTTGAGCTGCACCAGTGCGGACAGGTCCAGGTTATTGAGTGCCGTCGGCGAGAAGCCGGCGCAATCGATATGCAGCTCCTCCAGTGCCGTCAGGGCCTGGAGCTTGGAGGCGAAGTCCGGAGCCAGCGACAACGCATCAGTCTTGAACTTCAACCTCCTGAGTTGACGCATTTCACTCACCGCCTGGGGCAGGCTCGTCAACGCCGGCTTGCCGTCGGCAGTGGGGCCCCAGAAGCGGCCGTTTTCACCAATCGACAGGGTTCGCACATTGGGAAAGCGCGTCAGAAACGCGTTCGAATTGGCATCCGTCATACCGCGACCACCCACCGATAACTCACGAATATGGGAAAAATCCGCGGTCAATGGCGGCAAGGGGTCATTGATGACAAGGGACAGACGATCCGCGTGTTGCACCTCCCCGACCAGCGGCGCCCGCGCCCAAATGGCCTTCAACAGTTGCGCGACCTGGGCCCTGTGCAGGTACGCGGTATTGTCAGGGGCGGTGCTCCAAGAGGCATAGGTCGTAGGAGCCTGGCCTACCCATTGATCGAGCGTAGATGCCAACTGCTGGTATTCACGCTCGCAGTTTTGCAGGGCGTTGAAGATATCCCGGTCGCTCTTGCCCGCCTGGCGCAAACGACGAATATAAGCCGCGGCCTGGTCGTCGCTCAGCTCCGGATAGAGCGTGCGCGCCCGGGCCTCCAGGTTCAAGCGCAAATCCAGCGGCCGGCCGCTGGCGGGGTAGCCCAGCAGCTTGGCATTGACCCGCACAGGCGGCCTGAACCAGCGGCCCTGGGGTTCCAGCAGCAGGGGCGTTTCACTGCGATAGCGGTCGGCAAACTCAATGAGTTTATCTTGCAGCAAGGCACTCTGGCCGACCTGCGGCACACCCAACCCGCGCCGAGCTTCATCGGGCAACGCATGCATTAACGAAGCGTAGAAGTTGTCGCCTTCCCTGGACACGCTGTTGAGTGCTTCACCGCGCTCATTGAAGGCCTGAAAATGTGGACCTTTTTTCACCAGGTACTTGAGCTGCACTGCCGTCGCGCTGCCGATACTGTCCAGCAACGAACCGCTGGGACTGGCGTCGCGAACCTCCAGGCGCAGGTCGTCGGGCCAGCCCGGCAGCTTTTGCAGGCAATGCAGGGCCAGGCGCCGGCTGTCTGCCGAGGCCATGGTGTCGCTGCGCAAACCGGCATACGCCCGGGTCTGACGGCCCTGGCGTGCATACCAGCGCGCCTCTTCCAACAGGGTCAGGGGCACCCGGTGGGCTTCGTCCAGTTGCTTTAGCTCAGGAGGGCCTGCATGGGCCAGCACTTGCTCGGCGGCGGCCTCGCTGAGGCCGGGACAGTTGCGCTGCAGCACGCGAACCCGAGGTGGTAATGGTTCGGTCCCGGTATAGATGCTGTCGAAGATGGCCGGTTTGCGGGTTTGGGCGTACTCATTGAGTTGCTTGCTGAACTCCAGGGGCCTTGCCTCTTTGACCCGCGCGCCCTGCGCGCCCAGCATCCCGACAATTTCCTGCTCGTCGAGCGCCGCCAGGATACGCTCAGGCAGCTTGCCGTCGAGCACATCGGCACGGCTGATCTTGATCGACGCCTTCTGCGCGGCGCCAACACGCAGGCGTTCGGAACCGTACTTAACCGACCTCCCGGACAGCTCAGGGCCCTCGAACACCTCTAGCAGACGGGCCCTGGGCCAGCCGGGCAGTTCGGTGACCAGGGGCAGCGCATACAGATACCGCTGGTCAATGGCCTGGGTGCCGCGCAATTGCTCGATCACTTGGCCGGCGTCGGTGTCGGCCTTGAACAAGCGCAGTGCATCGCTCAGTTGCGCAGGTGGCGCCGCGTGGTCCACGTGCATTTTGCGCAGTGCGTTGTCGCTGATCCCACTGACATCCGCCACCTTGATCAACTCGGTATCGGAAAAACCCTCGGTGACCGGCCCCATGCGCCGCAGCAGGGTAAGGCGATCCCACTCCAGCGGCCGCTCGAGGCTGTGGCGCCAGGCACCGCGGCCGTTGCTCTGCAGAATCGGCTGGTAAGCATCGACGTCGCTCGGATGCTTGATGCGCCACTGCTTGATCGACTCATCGAATACCTGCTCGTAGGGTTTATTGCCCAGGCGGATATAGGTCTTGCCTTCCACGAGGTACTGGCCCAACGCATTGGGTGGCGTGTTGGCACCAAGCGTGACGGCGCTTTCATAACCATCGAGGTCAGGCTTCCACAGGCGGGTTTGACCATTGGGCAAGGTGACTGGGCTCAGGCGCTCAATCACGGGTTCCGGCCGCGCCGCCTTGAACCTGCGCACACCCGCCCCTACCCCGGCCATCACGGCGAGTTGGGCGAGGTTCTCGGCCACGTCGATCAGGTGCGCCTTGGCGGCACGCTTGTCGCCCTCGGCCCACTCGATCGAGCCCTCAAAGGTCTCATACAACAACTGCGCGGCCATCACCCCCAACATGACTTCGCCCAACACCGGCACGAACATCGACACCAGGTTCAAGCCCAGCAGGCCGACTTGCAGCAGGTGCGCCAGCTTCGCATCCCGCGCCTTGGCGTCTACTTCGGCGGTGGGTACCGCGTGGCTGCGGGCATCGGCCAGCACTTTGTCGCGGTGCCGGTCAAACAGGTAGGCCCACAGGTCGACATTGTCCGCCCACGGGCCACGACCTTTGCGCGTGAGGGTCGACGGCGCGATGTACGGGTCGGCCGCCGGTTCCAGTTTCGCCGCACGCGCTGGGGGCAGTTCCTTGATCTGGGTAACCGGCGACGCCGCGCTGATCGTTTCGATGATCGTGCGCCACGGTGACGTCAACGGGCCGCCGGGAGAGTCGGCGGTCTCCTGGGTGAATTGGCTGAAGTAGTAGCTGCGTTCGGCATAGGCTACGAACTGGCTGAAAAACCGCTGGTAGGCCGTGGGGCTTGGATCGCCGGGCTGCAGGCCGTCGCGGGCGGTGAACAGGCGCTTGAACTGCGCGCGCATCTGCTCGGCGGTATAACGTTTGAGCGGATGCGCCGGGTCGTGAGGGACGTAGAGGATCACCTCGTCGTTGTAGCGGTACTTCTTGCAGATCACGAAGGCCACGCAGCCGGTCATGCGCTTTCTCATCAAGCCCATGTCGTTGAACCACACCTGTTTATCGCTCATCCACGGGTGGATCTCGCCGTTGATCACCGAGACAATCATCTCGTGGTCCGCAGGCTCGATGTCACCGCTCACCAGCGCCTGGTCGGCGGCAGCGCGCAGGGTAGCTTTCTGGCTGGAGACGAAGGCGTCACGCAGGGTGCCATCTGCGGACGCGAAGAACCCCTTGAGGTAATCCTGATACTTGGCCCCCACATCCAGACTGCGGCACAGGCTGAGGAACTCACTGACCGTCAGCGCCAAGGTGGCAGGCTCGAAGGTGTCAGGGCTCGACGTCTGCACCACAAAGCCGGAACTGGCGTGATAGGCGCCGTCGCGACATTCCCAGGCTTCGAAGTTATGCAAGGCGGCTTGCAGCATCGGTAACTTGAGCACCTCGAAGGATGCTACCTCCACCTGGAACACGGTTACCTCCAGCGGACGACGCAGGCACAGCAAGGTCTTGTCGACGTCAACCTCGACCTGGAACTGCGCTTTCAACGCCTCGAGCAGCAAGGGCCGGGCAAAGGTGTCGACGTCCTGGAAGGTCGCCATGCGCTGGTCCAGTCGCACCTGGGCGATGGCGCTGGCCTTGACGCTGGCATGCATGGATTTACGTTGTTCCAGCGTGGCGCTGGTGTACCAATCCGGCAGCGACGTGGCCTGTACCAACGCCGCCCTGCGAGCGGGTGTGGCATCGACCAGCCACCGGGGCACGGCCTTTTCAAGGAAATCGCCGTGAATACTCAGGGTGGCTGCTGGAGGCTTGCCAGCGACGGAAAGTGGGGATGAATCGGACATGCGGTCACTCCTTTGAATTGAAGTGACAGCACATCACCGCGGGGTCCATGGACGGTGGTGCATACATAAGAGTGCAACCGGCTACAGCAGGCATGCAACGCCACCCTGCCCCAGGCATTGTCTATGCTCTAGAGAACGCTGCACCTGACGAGGTTCTCATGAGCGATCCAGTCGACAACAAACCACCGACCTTCTGGCAAATGCTCCACAGTGTCATGGCCGCCGCCTTCGGCGTGCAAAGCGGCAAGAACCGCGCCCGCGACTTTACCCATGGCAAACCCAGCCATTTTGTGGTGCTGGGCATCCTGTTCACCGTGGTATTTGCCTTGACGCTGTTCGGCATCGTCAAGCTGGTGCTGCACCTGGCCGGCGTTTAGCGCAGCAGCAGTTGCAGGCTGAACGGGTAACGGTAGGA
Source organism: Pseudomonas sp. FBCC-B545 (assembly GCF_059134095.1). Lineage (NCBI taxonomy): Bacteria > Pseudomonadati > Pseudomonadota > Gammaproteobacteria > Pseudomonadales > Pseudomonadaceae > Pseudomonas > Pseudomonas sp. FBCC-B545. Next base: position 3,524,080 of record NZ_CP101441.1, read on the forward strand.
CGCCGGCTTACCGACGGCCGACAGTGTGCGAAAATCCACGGGGAGCGTGGGCGCCAACAAGCGTTTTGCCTGGTCGGTATCAATCAGCTGGAACAAAGCTTGCTGGCGGTCGCGCCCACCGTGGGCGTCGATAGCGACGCCCTTGGCATCGTCATGGATCAGCACCATGGCCCAGCCGCCAAGGGTGAAATGGCCTGCGACCAAGGTGGTGAGTCGCCCCTGCAGGCGTGCCTGCAAAATATCCGGCGAGCTGTTGACCGCGCTGAACAACACCGCCTGGCCCGGCACCCGCCCACTGTCGTGCAGCGCCCGCATGGCACCCAACGCCATCTCATCGTTGGCCGACCACACCAGCGCCGCCTGCGGGTAGCGCTTGAACAGTTGCGTGGCTTGCTCGAAGGCGCGCTGGCGGCTCCATTCCCCGTAGACCAACTGGCGCAGGCGGACTTCAGGATGCTCGGCCAAGGCCCGGTACAAGCCTTGTTCACGCAACCGTGCAGCGGGGGTGTTCTTGGCCCCGGAAAAAGCCAGCAGATCGAGGGATTGACCCGGCGCCACCGGGCCGTGTTGACGCAGCAGGTCGGTGAGCATCAGGTAGCCGGCCTGTTCGTCGTCCGCCACGAGGCTGGCGACCCAACCGCTATCAGCCCGCGCATCCAGCAGTTGCTTTTGATCGGCGGTCAACGCGTTATTCACGATCACCAGCTTGACCCCACTGCCCTGGGCCATGCGCAAAATCTGCGGGGCAACGTATTGCTCGTTGACCAGCACCAGGTAGTCGGGCCGCTCGCTGCCTTGCAACGCTTCGCGAGCCTGTGCCAACGTGTTAAAGGCCTCGCGCTCGGAATAACGCACGCGCAAATCCAGGCCGAGGTCCTTGGCAGCGGCCTGCATGAATTGCGCATAGCTGACCCAGAAGGTTTCGGTAGACGTGCCTGGGTTGAGAAACACCACCGACGCCGCCTGGGCCATCGCCCCGTGCGCCGATACTGCCAGCCACGCGCACGCAATCAACACCTTCAACATGGTTGTTCGAGCCTGAAAAAATGGATCGCTATGATAGTGGCAATCCGACAGCCGATCGAGGCTCAATCAACCCTCTTTGTTACTGGTGGCTGACCCAGAACACGGCCGTCCCGACTACCAGGATGATCAGGAATAGAATGGCCCAGGCATCCACGGTACTGTCAGGTTTACGGGCTTTGGTGGAATTGCTCATTGCATCGCCTCTTGTCGGTTTTATAGGTGACGGCACTAAGACTCGACCACAGTAAAGATCATGATTGCCCGCATGACAAATGTGGGTATCACGATAACAGTTCTCATTAGTCAGTTTGGTTATTTACATATACCCAAACATCACTTTTGCGCATATACGCAAACTGGTATCGTGCGCCGGCTCCGTTGGGAGTGCGCGGCCGTGCGCGCAGATTTGCCGAGAACAGGACCTATATGTACGTATACGACGAATACGATCAGCGCATCATCGAGGACCGCGTCAAGCAGTTCCGTGATCAGACCCGACGCTACTTAGCAGGTGAACTGAGCGAAGAAGAGTTCCGCCCTCTGCGCCTGCAAAATGGCCTTTATGTCCAGCGTTTTGCGCCGATGCTGCGGGTCGCCGTGCCCTATGGCCAACTGACTTCGCGCCAGGCGCGAATGATGGCCAAGATCGCCCGCGACTTCGACAAAGGCTACGCCCACATCAGTACCCGCCAGAACGTGCAGTTCAACTGGCCTGCCCTGGAGGACGTGCCGGACATTCTGGCTGAACTGGCCACCGTGCAGATGCACGCCATTCAGACCAGCGGTAACTGCCTGCGCAACGTGACCACCGACCAGTTTGCCGGCGTCGCTGCCGACGAACTGATCGACCCACGGCCCTGGTGTGAAATCGTGCGCCAGTGGACCACCTTCCACCCGGAATTCGCCTACCTGCCGCGCAAGTTCAAGATCGCCATCAACGGCTCGACCTCCGACCGTGCGGCCATCGAAGTGCACGATATCGGCCTGGAGCCGGTGCACAACGCAGCCGGCGAGCTGGGTTTCCGCGTGTTGGTGGGGGGCGGCCTCGGACGTACCCCGGTGGTCGGCGCGTTTATCAACGAGTTCCTGCCGTGGCAGGACCTGTTGAGCTACCTGGATGCGATTTTGCGGGTCTACAACCGCTATGGCCGTCGCGACAACAAATACAAGGCCCGGATCAAGATCCTGGTCAAGGCGCTGACCCCTGAGGTATTCGCCCAGAAAGTCGACGCCGAGATGGAACACCTGCGCGGCGGCCAGACCACCCTGACCGAAGCCGAAGTGCACCGCGTGGCCAAGCATTTCGTCGACCCTGAGTACAAGGCCCTGGCCAACCAGGATGCCGAGCTGGCCGCACTCGACCAGCAGCACCCAGGCTTCGCCCGCTGGCGCACGCGCAATACACTGGCGCACAAGAAGCCGGGCTACGTCGCCGTGACGCTGTCACTGAAACCCACCGGCGTTGCCCCTGGGGATATCACCGATAAGCAACTGGATGCCGTCGCTGACCTCGCCGAGCGCTACAGCTTCGGCCAGCTGCGCACCTCCCACGAGCAGAACATCATTCTCGCGGACGTTGAACAAAGCCAACTGTTCACCCTATGGGGCGAGTTGCGCGAAGGCGGTTTCGCCACGCCGAACATTGGCCTATTGACCGATATCATCTGCTGCCCGGGCGGCGACTTCTGCTCCCTGGCCAACGCCAAGTCGATCCCGATTGCCGAATCGATCCAGCGCCGTTTCGACGACCTGGACTACCTGTTCGACATCGGCGAGCTGGACCTGAACATCTCCGGTTGCATGAACGCCTGTGGTCACCACCACGTCGGCCACATCGGCATCCTGGGCGTGGACAAGAAAGGCGAGGAATTCTACCAAGTGTCCCTGGGTGGCAGCGCCAGCCGCGATGCGAGCCTGGGCAAGATCCTCGGCCCATCCTTTGCCCAGGAAGCCATGCCGGAGGTGATCGGCAAGCTGATCGACGTGTACATCGAACAGCGCACCGAAGATGAGCGTTTCATCGACACCTACCAACGCATCGGCATCGACCTGTTCAAGGAGCGCGTCTATGCAGCGAATCATTAAGAACAACGAAGTCGTCGACGAAACCTGGCACCTGCTGCCCAAGGACGCGAGCTTCGACGGCATCTCCAACTGCGACGACCTGATCGTGCCGTTGGCCCTGTGGCGCGAACACGGCCACGCTCTCAAGGCCCGCGACGGCGGCCTGGGCGTGTGGCTGGACGCCGATGAAGAAGCCGAGGAAATCGGTGACGATGTGGAACACTTCCAGGTCATCGCCCTGAACTTCCCGGCCTTCACCGACGGGCGCAACTACTCCAACGCCCGCCTGCTGCGTGACCGTTATGGCTACAAGGGTGAATTGCGCGCGATTGGCGACGTGTTGCGTGACCAGCTGTTCTACCTGCGCCGTTGCGGGTTCGATGCCTTCGCCTTGCGCGCCGACAAAGACCCGTATGAAGCCTTGGAAAGCCTCAAGGACTTCTCGGTGACCTATCAGGCCGCCACCGACGAGCCGCGGCCGCTGTTCCGCCGACGCTGAGTATCAAATTGTGGGAGGGGGCTTGCCCCCGATGACGGAGTACCAGTCAACAGATTCGTTGGCTGATCCACCGCTATCGGGGGCAAGCCCCCTCCCACATTTGGTCCTGCTTGGCTCTGCAAATTTGGGTGGGCAGGCCAAGGCCAACGTCGCCCCGCGCATGGCGCTGGTACGCGACCAGTGATTCATCCCCCGGCGCACCCGCCAATACCGCGCGGCCATGAAGCAATCTTCACACTAAAGGGTGAGCATTCGCCGTAATCGAACTGTCCTCTACTGATCAGCAGCTTTTAACCTCACTGACGATTGGAGTTCTTCATGGCGAAAATCAACTTGGCCCAGCAGCTGGCGACCACCCTTGAACAGGCGGGCATCAAGCGCATCTGGGGTCTGACCGGCGACAGCCTCAATGGCCTGACCGACGCGCTGCGCAACATGGACAGCATCGAGTGGATGCACGTGCGCCACGAGGAAGTCGCCGCCTTCGCCGCCGGTGCCGAAGCCGCTGCCACCGGTGAGTTGACTGTGTGCGCCGGCAGCTGCGGGCCGGGCAACCTGCATTTGATCAATGGCTTGTTCGATTGCCATCGCAACCATGTGCCAGTGTTGGCGATTGCCGCGCAAATTCCGTCGTCGGAGATCGGCCTGAATTACTTCCAGGAAACCCATCCCCAGGAACTGTTCAAGGAGTGCAGCCACTTTATCGAGCTGGTGAGCAACCCCGAGCAAATGCCTCAGGTGCTGCACCGCGCCATGCGTTCGGCGATCCTCAATCGCGGCGTGGCGGTGGTGGTGATTCCAGGGGATGTTTCACTTTTGGAAGTCGAAGACAAACTCAAGCCCTGGCCGGCCCTGCACGCACCTCGAACCTTGCCGGCGGAACAGGACCTGCAACGCCTCAGCGAGATTCTGCAGGGCAGCGAGAAAGTCACCCTGCTGTGCGGCAGTGGTTGTGCCGGTGCCCACGACCAGGTCGTGGCCTTGGCCGACGCCCTCGGCGCACCAGTGGTGCACGCGTTGCGGGGCAAGGAGCATGTGGAATGGGATAACCCGTTCGACGTCGGCATGACCGGCCTGATTGGTTTCAGCTCCGGTTACCACGCCATGCTCGACTGCGACACCTTGATCATGCTCGGCACCGACTTCCCTTATCGGCAGTTCTACCCGACCGACGCGAAGATCATCCAGGTCGACCGCGACCCGCAGGCTCTTGGGCGCCGCGCCACCCTGGACCTGGGCATAGCCGCCGATGTCAGTGAAACCATCGACGCCCTGCTGCCGCGCCTGACCCGCAAGACCGATCGCAGCTTCCTCGAAACCTCTCTGAAGCACTACGAAAAAGCCCGCCAGGGCCTGGATGACCTGGCGCAACCGTCCAAGGCCGATCGGCCGATCCATCCCCAGTACGTGGCGCGATTGCTCAGCGAACTGGCCGACGATGACGCGATCTTCACCGCCGACGTGGGCTCACCGACCGTGTGGGCGGCGCGCTACCTGAAAATGAACGGCAAGCGTCGCCTGATCGGCTCGTTCAACCATGGTTCGATGGCCAACGCCATGCCCCAGGCCATCGGCGCCCAGGCGGCATTCCCCGGGCGCCAGGTGATCTCGATGTCTGGCGACGGTGGCTTCACCATGCTGATGGGGGATTTCATTTCACTGGCGCAACTGAATCTGCCGGTGAAACTCATTGTGTTCAACAATGCGTCCCTGGGTTTTGTCGCCATGGAGATGAAGGCCGCCGGTTACCTGGACACCGGCACCGAGCTGAAAAACCCGGACTTTGCGGCCATGTCCAATGCCATGGGCATTTTAGGTATACGCGTGGAGCAATCCGAAGACCTCGAGCCGGCCCTGCGCCGGGCCCTGGCCCATGACGGCCCGGTGCTGGTGGACGTGGTGACCGCCACCCAGGAGTTGGTGATGCCGCCGAGCATCAAAATGGAGCAGGCCAAAGGGTTCAGCCTGTATATGCTCAAGGCGGTGATGAGCGGGCGTGGGGATGAAGTGATAGAGCTGGCGCGGACTAACTGGCTGCGATAGACAAATGTGAGAGGGGGCTTGCTCCCGATAGCGGTGGGCCAGTCGACCTCCTCGTGACTGACACTCCGCCATCGGGGGCAAGCCCCCTCCCACATTGGAGCTCATTGCCAAATCAGGCGTGCTGTTTTTCCACCCACTTGCCGTACGCGTCGATAAATGCCTGCAGAAACGGCTTGGTCTTTTCCGAGACCTTCCCCGCTTCATCAAACACATTGCCCGCCCCGCCCAAATAGGCTTCCGGCTGCTGCATACACCACACGTCGAGGAATACCAGGGACTGGCGCAGGTGATGGTTGGCGCCAAAGCCGCCGATGGCGCCCGGGGACACGCTGATGACCGCCCCTGGCTTGCCGCCCCACACGCTTTGCCCGTAAGGACGCGAACCCACGTCAATGGCGTTCTTCAACGGAGCGGGTACGGAGCGGTTGTATTCGGGGGTCACGAACAGCACTGCGTCGGATGAACTCACCTGTTTGCGGAAAGTACTGTAGGCTGCGGGCGGTGTTGCTCCCTCGAGGTCTTCGTTGTAGAGCGGCAAATCGCCGATTTCAACAATGTTCAACTTGAGATTGGCGGGGGCCAGCTCGGCCAGGGCCAGGGCGACCTTGCGGTTGATCGACTCTTTTCTCAAGCTGCCCACCAGGACGGCGATCGTGTAGACCTTGCTCATTGAGGTTTTCCCGACTTCTGAATAAAGGAGCTGGTAGTTATAGAGGCTTCGCGGCGTGTTCACCAGAGGTTCCCGGTGATTTTCCCGGCGTTTTCTTTGCAATCAATTGCGTAGGAAGCGTCTGAAAACATCAGCGAATAGTATTTTTTTCTTATAGGTAAACTACCCCGCTCCCTGACGGTCTACAGAACCGCAAATCGAGTGTTTATCTCCAGAGGTTCTAAACAGATGGCAGCAGTACTAGTCGGACAGTTCCATGCCAGAGACGCGGAAGGTCGCGTGTATTCGGTGCATGAGTTCCAGGAATCCAACCCGGCGCAAGGCGACCTGGTTGGCTCGACGCCCTCCACTACCTACAAGCTGGCCATTGGCGACCGTGTAGAAAAACTGGAAGGCGATGAATTCAAGTTGATCCAGTCGGGGACCATTATCGTCCGCGAGTCGCAAACCACCCTCGCCTCATAAGATCCCGCCTTATCCACCCGCCCAGTCCCAGCGCGTGCTGGCAGCGACTGGGCCGGAGGATCAGGGTTTGCGGATATCTGTCACTTCAATTCCCTGCTCGCCTTGCTTGAGCGTCACCACGAGTCGCCCTCGCTCCCCCTCGACGGCGTACATGGAGCGCTTGTAGCCAGACGCGTTATAGGCGGGATAGGCCTCCACCTGCCGGATCAAGGTAATGCCCAGCACCGCACCCACCTGTTCACCTACCTGTTCCTGGGAACGGATAAAGGTTTCCAGTGCGAGGTTTTCCGGCGTGGGTTCTGCGTGATCATTGAAGAGGTAAGCCGCCACGCATCCCAGGGTCACCAGGACCAGGAGTTGCTTGGCCGTCACCCCGAAGAATGTCGAGGGTAGAGGCATTTTGAGACCAGACCTGTTTTTTGTTTTAAGTACCGGAACGCCGGCATTGGTCGTTACTGATCAGATGCGCCATTTTAGTGAGGTCGTGGCCGAACGCCATAGGCCAGGACGACCCGTGCAGTCTTTTTTGCGCACAACGCCTTGCACCATTGAATCCCCATCGCGCTGCACATAGACTCCGGCCATGCGTTTACGTCATATCGAAGTGATTCAGGCCATCTTGCAGACCGGGCACCTCGGCACGGCCGCCGAGTGGTTGCAACTCCCCGTGGGCGAGGTAGACGCCACCCTCAAGGATGCCGAGTTGCAATTGGGGTTCATGTTGTTCGCCAGTGTACGCGGCCGCCTGCAAGCGACGCGCGAGACCCTGGAGCTGCAGGCGCATATTGGCCCGCTGTACGAAGCGCTCGAACCAGTACAACGCCTGGCCAGCCGTTTGAAACACCATCATGCCCCGACACTGCGCGCCCTGTGCACCCCGCCGCTGGCCAACCAACTGTTGCCGCAAAGCATTGCCATGCTGCGCCGACGCTTCCAGGACACCCCGTGCAACCTGTCGAGCCAGCCGACCCGCGAGATCGTCAGGAGCCTGCTGCTGCACGAAGCCGATGTGGGCCTGAGCCTACATGACCCGGAACATGCGCAAATCCAAAGCACCGTACTGGCCCAGGGCAAATTGCAATTGCTCGCGCCCCATGGCTGGCTCAAACCCAAACAAAAGTACATTGCATTGCAGGACCTGGCCGGGCAGGCACTGATCGGGCTTGAGGGGCATGACCCGCTCAGCCGCTTGCTGGACGCCAAGCTGCAAGCCCTGCGCCCGTTGCCGGTGGTGCAGACGCGGGTGCAGACTTACCAGATGATGCGCAGCATGGTGGAAGCCGGGGAAGGCTTGGCGATTGTCGACTCGTTCACCGCAGCTGGCGCGCGGGAATCCGGGCTGGATAGCTGCCCGTTATCTCCTCCCATCCCTGTGATCCTTTACGCACTGACTTTGAAGAACGCGTCATCCACGCCGGCGCTAAACGCGCTGCTGGAGATTGTCATGCACAAGGCCGAAGCCTTGCTAACCGGCGCTTCGCTTGGCACGCCCGCACCCTGACGCTCCTCCCAAACCTTCTTTTCTCATGCTGTACCCGACACATCCGGTAGAGATGTGACGGGAACCTCGTCCGAAGTTTTTTACACCCAATCGCTGCAAGGAAGCGCCAACCCGCTTCCTATCGGACGAATATGAAACTAAGGAACGGTTTCCATGAATAATCTTAATCCTGTGCTTACCCACCTGCCTGCCACGGCCCTGATCGGGCACGACTCTCCATCAGCCGCCACGGTTCTCACCGGGGTTCAGTCCAAGCCCCTCGACAACCGGCCCGATGTCTCGGCCAACGATCCAAGCCCTGACGAGTTCGACAATCCCGCAGCCCTTAAAAAAGCCTTTGCTGAATACTGCAACTGGAAAGAGCTGGCTGCAAAACTGCTGCCGCTCCTTGAAGAACTGACCGGAGCCTTCCCGGGTGACTTGTCCAGCGCACAGCAAAGCCGCCTTGAGAAACAACTGGCAGCACAGTTGAACAGCCTTTCACTGCCGGTCTGTGAACTCTCCAGCTATTACGAAGAACACAACCTGACCCCAACCAGCGTCGTCAAGCTTCACACCTTCCTCAGCGGCAGCGGCTTGAACGTACCGAAAACCCTGGATGAGTTGCTCGCGCTGTATCAGCGCGCTATCGAACATGTGCACACCCACCCGTTGGGTAATTTCAGCGGGGCGCTGTCATGGCCGACTCCGCTGGCAACGCAGGACAAACAAACCATCATCGACCTGCTCAATGCACCCGGCTCGACAGTGCCCGGACTGCCATTGGCCGACAAACAAAAAGGGGTACTGGGCTATCTGCTGTCAGCCGCGAACCTCTCCAACGATGACTTCAAATACCCCAGCTCAGCGCTGGAAACGCTGCTGGGCTCGGCCAAGGCACAAGCATTGGGGCAGGCTATACAAACCCAGTTGGGGGGCATTGCGACAGATACCAGCAGCAATGACTACTTGCTGGCGGCAATCCATCTTGGCCTGGATCCGGAATCCCTGGGTACCCCGGCTCGCAACAGCGTCGCCGGCTTTGATCTGGGGCAGCAACAATACTGGAATAAGCCGGCTGCGCTGGTGATTGACGGCTTGAGCCGCTATCTGGTGGCCGAGGGGCGAGCCACCCCGCAATCGGCCGACCTTGCAGCTCGCATGCTGCTGGCACGGGTCGCACCTGAATACCGGGTCAAGGACATTCCGGCCAACGTGACATACGGCAGTATCCCATGGACACAACTGGCAATCGCGGCGGCCAAGCTGGAGGCCAAATTCCCAGGGCGCGTACTCACGATGAGCTACAGCCAGGTGCTCGCCGCCGCCGAGGCTATCGATGTTGGCGCCCCGCTCACCCACCGTATCCAGCATAAAGCCTTGAGCAATTGGGGAGTCGTCCATGGACTGTTGAGAGCCGGTGACATCGCGCCCACCCAGATTGAAATGCAGGCAGTGCAAAACGCATTCAATGCCCAGCAGAGCGCATTGCAAGCCACGTCCACAGCGCTTGCAACGTCCATCCCCAACCGTGAAACGATGGCGCTGGAGCTGCTCCGCGCAGAGTTCCCAGGAGTCCCGGACAGCGTTTTCAAGGCAAGAAACATCCTCAAAGCCAGCTTGACCCCAGGACGGCCCACTCGCTTCCCCGGCAACCATTCAATGCTGGATATCGTCATGCAGGGTGACAAGGTCAAGCATGACGACAAAGAACATTGGCTGACTCAAGACAAGCGAATTCCCATTAATGAGTTCTGCGAAAAGTCCGCAAGCGGCAAACTGACGGTGGCAGATACCTTTACCGAGCGTTATAACCAGGCCATAACGGAACTGGAAAAAGGCCACACAGGCCTGACCCAGTACCTCATCTCGAACCTGCCGCCAGAGGACAAGCAGAACTTCGAGTACGGTCAGCTCGAGTTTTTCCATACCAATGAATATAAAATAGGCACCGACTTCGGGACGAAGACCCTGACCAAGCGAGGCCATACGCTGGATGTGAAAACCACCCGCGACGGTCAGGTCAACATTTATCGCATTGATACCAGCGCAGGCACTGTTTCAAAGCACAACTACCTCATCGAAAAATATTCACCGCCTTACGGCATGCTCGATAGAAGAGACGCCAACAGGCTGTATAGAACCGTCCAGTTCAATCCGTTCGAAGACGAGCACGCTAAGCAGTCCACGGAAAAAGCGACGGTCTCGCAAACACCGCAAGTATTCAATTCCGAACGCACAAACTACATCGCCAAAGTATTCGCCAAGTCCCTCGACCTGCACAACGATGACCTGCTTGAACATGCCAGCGGCACGACCTCCTATGACAAAAGTGCAGCTGCCGACGATGCCATCGGCAATTTTTTCCTCAACCTGATTCCGTTCAGGTCGGCGATTGTCAATTTTATGAAAGGTGACGTTGGCGAAGGTTTGTTCGACCTTGGCCTTGACGTGGTTGGGCTGGTCACGCTGGGCGTCGGCAAGGCCGCCCAGGCGGGCAAGGTCTTGGCCAAGGGCGTGACCAGCCTGAAGGCCGCATCGAAAACCGTGCGATTCCTTGGCGGCGCCGCGCTGGAGGCGCTCAACCCGCTGGGTGGTGCGGGTGACCTGCTCAAGGGCGCCAGCCGCCTGGTGTGGTCCAAGGGAAAGTCAGCGGTTAATTTCCTCCGGGGGGCCAGCGGCAGCTACGATGTACTCAAGGAGGCGGGCAAGCAGCATGCCGTGGTTGCCGTGGGCACCTACAAGCTCCTCGACCATGCCGAGGAAACGGGAGCAGCGTTGCGCAACGGCAATTGGTACGACTATGACGTGGCGAAGGGGCAGCCCTATGGGAAGCCGCTGAAGGATTTCAGACCTAGCGTGGTGGCGGCTGCAGATGAGCTCAAAGTGCTCAACCCGCCCGCACTGCGGGACTATGCGGTGGACATCTCGCCCGACCGGCTGCAGGTGAAAGGCCTCCAATCAAATATTTATAAGGACCACAACGGTAAGGAATTCATAAAAATTGACCACCGGTTTTATCAGTCCAAACTCAAGGATGGTCAACGCGTTATCCAGCACCCCAACGCAGGCCATCCCGACCTTGCCATCAGGGACTTGGGCGGCAGGGGATGGGAGCTTTCGGCAACAGCGAATCGCTTACTCGGTGGTGAGTCCTTGCCTGCCTGGAAGCTCAACGAAAACACCTACATCGTGCCGGTAGACGACATAAATATACAGACAGGCTCTCCGTACCCCTACGTCATCAACTACCAAGGCATGAATTACGCCACCACCTTTGACACCAAGGTGGGTGCCTGGTCAGCGGGGGTGGGCAATACCAAAGGGACAACGCCTGAATATTTCTGGAGAAGCGCGAAGAACAAATGGCAGAGGGGCTCACTGGAAAACTATCAAAATGCCAAAAAGATAGCCGATCACAACTTCAGGTTTATAGAAGCACCCGCGCCGGCCATATTGCAGATGCCCAGGAACATCCGCCCCATCCCCCAAGACATTCACTATTTCTGGGCCGGTGGCGAAATACCGGACAGGTTGACCAAGAATATCGCGGCCAACACCGACAAAATGCCTGGGTTCAAATCCATCGTGCATGTCGACGCCGATACCCCGGAGCTATTCCAGGCAATCAAGCTCAAGCTGGCAAAAGACGCCCCCGGTGTCACAGCCATGAACTTGCATGAAGAAGAGTTCTTCCAGCCATTGAAAAACACAGAGCTGTATTCATATTTCCGCAAGGGTCAGGGCAAGAACCTCGCTGCGACTTCCGATATAGCCCGCTATCCGCTGATGAATAAATACGGAGGCATTTATCTCGACACCGATGACGCGATCAAAGGCGCGGTCGGATCGGCAGGCTTAAATGCGGGCGACTCGGATATTCTGGTCAGTCGACCTGTCGCTCACAAAGTGACTGACTACAAGCCATTTTTTAATACGAGTAACTTCGCCACGCACCCGAATAATCCGGTCATAGCTGAAATGATCACCGAGATGAATCATCGCTTCACCAAAAACAAAGCCTATTTTGAGGCCAATCGACCGACCATCACCAAAAATTCCAAGGGTGGATTCGATTACACCTCGGACTTTCTGGAGTACGAAGGCAAGGTTTTTGAAACCGTAGGCCCGAACATGTTTGACGATGTACTGAAATCCAAACGACCTGACATTTACGATGCGGGTTTTGATGGAATGAGCAAAGAAAAAATGCAGCAAGGCAATCACGGGCTCACGCCAGGAAAACCGTTCAACATTGAGGACGACACCCGCCAGTATTACGCAAGCAAAGGTCTGACAGAGCCCGATGGGCTCAAACAAAGTGTACAGGAGGCCAAGAAGCACTACCGTGCTTACCGTGATCAACTGCAGATCAGCGTCGGTGCCGAACATTCGTGGATCAATTCATAGACTGTCCCGCTCAGCCGGCATCCCGCTCGGACATGAACAACCGATACCAGAAAATCGCCACCTCGCGGGTTTGCGGATCAATGCCGCGATAACGCAGGTGGTCGATCCCGCCCAACACATAACCACAGCGCTCGTACAAGCGACAGGCTCCCAGGTTATTGTTCTGGGTTTCCAGCATCATGCCCGGCAGGTTTTTCTTGCGGGCCCAGAACTGCGCCACATCCAGCAACGCCTTGGCTACACCATGGCGTCGCGCAGGCAACACCACCGCCAGCTCATCGACGTGGGCAAAACCGTTCCAGTTGGTGCTGACCACCACATGACCCACCGCGCGGTCGTCCAGGTAAGCCATGAAGATCGCGCTGTCGGTGGCATCGCGAAAGCTGGCGAACTCTTCCGGGTCAATGCCGTAGCACTTGCGGTACGGCAGGACGCGCTCCACAGGCCACTGATCGACACGCTGGCCCATCTGCGGCACACCATAGGCGCTGACCTCGAAGCTGAAGTCATTGCCCCAAACATAGGGGTCGAAACCTTCATCGGCGACCCGCACACTGAGCCCTGGGTACTTCGGGTTCATTACAGCTTGCATAAACATCCTTAGCCCTTGATGCAATCGACGGTGTAACAACGGCCACTGCCGTCATCTTCGTGTTGCAGCCCATGAACATCCGCGACAAAACCGGGGAAGCTGCTATCGAACGTACGGGCAAACGCCAGGTAGTCGATGATTGAACGGGTTGACTCGGTAAAGCGTTCACCGGGCATGATCAACGGAATACCGGGCGGATAAGGCACCAGCATCACGGCCGCGACACGCCCTGGCAAGGCATCGATAGAGACTGCCTCCACCTCGCCCCTCACCAACTGGTCGTAGGCATCGGCGGGTTTCATCGCGATTTCCGGCAACACCGTATACATGCGCTTGAGATGCTTGGCAGTAGCGTTGCTACGGTAACAGCTGTGCAACTGGTCGCAAAGGTCGCGCAGCCCCATGCCCTGATAACGCGCAGGACCTTGGGCATACACCGACGGCAGACAACTGGCCAGGCTGGCATTGGCGTCATAGCTGCGCTTGAACTCCAGCAATTCGGTGAGCAAGGTGCTCCATTTGCCCTTGGTGATGCCCATGGAAAACAACACAAGGAACGAATACAACCCGGTTTTTTCCACCACCAGACCGCGCTCCCAGAGAAACTTGCTGACTACCGCAGCGGGAATCCCGCAATCGCTCAGGGCGCCCCCGGCGTTGAGGCCAGGCATCACCAGCGTCACCTTGATCGGGTCGAGTAATACGTAGTCTTCGGCAACGTCGCCAAAACCATGCCACTCATCCTGAGGGTGCAACAGCCAATCCGCGGTGACGACCCGGTCGATACCGGCGACCGAGGGCGGCTGCCAGATGGAAAACCACCAGTCTTCGGCCGCAATATGCTGGCGCAGGTTGGCCAGGGCACGACGAAAACTCAGGGCCTCGTCAAACATTTCCTGTAGCAGCGAGCGCCCGGCCGGGCCTTCCATCATCGCCGAGGCCACGTCCAGCGAGGCGATGATGCTGTATTGGGGCGAGGTCGAGATATGCATCATGAAGGCTTCGTTGAACCGATCACGGTCCAGTTGCCGGGCGCCGCCGTCCTGCACATGAATCATCGATGCCTGGCTGAAGGCGGCCAGCAACTTGTGCGTGCTGTGGGTGGTGAAGACCAAGGGGCTGTCCGGGGTGCGCGAGGTGCCCATGCCATAGCGCCCGGCGAAAAACTCGTGGAAGGCGGCGTAGGCGTACCAGGCTTCATCAAAGTGCAGCACCTCGACACTGTTGCCCAGTTGCTGCTTGATCAATTCGGCGTTGTAGCACAGGCCGTCGTAGGTGGAGTTGGTCACCACCGCCAGCTTCACTTTCGCAAGCCGGCCACGGGTCAGGGGGCTGGCGTCGATCTTGGCGCGAATCGACTCAGGACTGAATTCGCTCAGGGGAATCGGGCCGATGATTCCCAGTTCGTTGCGCTCAGGGCACAGATACAGCGGGATCGCGCCGGTCATGATGATCGAGTGCAACACCGATTTGTGGCAATTGCGATCCACCAGCACCAGATCGTCGCGGCCGACCATGGAATGCCAGACGATCTTGTTGGCGGTGGACGTGCCGTTGATCACAAAGAACGTATGGTCGGCGCCAAAGTTGCGGGCGGCGCGGGCTTCGGCTTCGGCCAAGGGCCCGGTGTGATCGAGCAGCGAACCCAGTTCGGGAACCGAAACAGACAGGTCCGAACGTAGGGTGTTTTCTCCGAAGAACTGATGAAACGCCTGCCCCACCGGGCTTTTGCGATAGGCCACGCCACCGCCATGGCCGGGGGTGTGCCAGGAGTAATTGGAGTCGGCGGTGTGTTGCACCAGGGCCTTGAAGAACGGCGGCAACAGGGCATCCAGATAGGTGCGTGCAGAGCGGGCGACTTGGCGCGCCAGAAACGGCACGGTGTCTTCAAACAGGTAGAGAATCCCGCGCAGTTGGTTAAGCTCGCTCATGGCATCGGCGGGGGCATTTTCCAGGGTGACTTGCTCGCCCAGGGCAAAGATCGGCAGATTGGGCGCCCTCACCCGCGCCAGGCGGATCAGCTCAACCATGTTTTGCAGCAGATGGGTATTTTCCCCGGCACCTTCAGCGGCGATCAGCATGCACGCCAGACCATGGTGGGTGGAAGCCACCAGACGTGCTTCGGCATAGTCCACCGCTTCAATGATACTGAAGCCCTCTTGTTCCAACTCCCTGGCAATGCCTCGAACCCGGTCGCCGGCAACGGTGTCGGCCTTGATGTCACGGTGCACGATCAGCACGGGGAACTTCAGGTCTTTGTACATGAGCGCTCTTACTCCGGAGGCTTTGCACTCAAGGGTAGAAGCTGGGAGCGAATGTGGCGAATGAAGATTTTGCAGGCGATGAAGATCAACTGTGGGAGGGGGCTTGCCCCCGATGGCGGTGTGCCGGCTGATAAATGCATGGCTGATGCACCACTATCGGGGGCAAGTCTCCTCCCACATTTTTACTGCATTGAGCTGGGTGATTGTTGGGTCAACTGGGTCCACAACGCCGGCGCACCCGCCGACTTGGCAATCGCTTCCAACCGCGCCGCATGCTCGGCCAAATCCTGCTCGCTGGCCCGGATAATCGGCGTAGGCCTGCGATCAGCCGGCAGACGGCGGATTTCCGAAGGGCGATTGCCGGAGCCTTCCGCCGATCCGGCGCCATCAGAGGCATTGCCGGCCAGGGACAGGCTGGTCTGCCCGCCGGTCATGGTCAGGTAGACGTCGGCCAGGATCTCGGAGTCGAGCAAGGCGCCGTGCAGTTCACGGCCAGAGTTATCGACGCCATAACGCTTGCACAGGGCATCGAGGCTGTTGCGTTGGCCCGGGTGACGCTCGCGGGCCATCATCAGGGTATCGAGGATCGTGCAGTGCTGGGAGATGTCCGCACGGTCCATCTGCCCCATCAGGGCAAATTCGTTGTTGATAAAGCCGATGTCGAACGCCGCGTTATGGATGATCAGCTGGGCGCCGTTGATAAACTCGAAGAACTCATCGGCCACTTCGGCAAAACGCGGCTTGCCCTTGAGGAATTCGTCGGTGATACCGTGAACGCCAATCGCGCCTTCGTCACTGTCGCGGTCCGGTTGCAGGTAGACATGGAAGTGGCGGCCGGTCAGGCGGCGGCCCATCAGTTCGACACAGCCGATTTCGATGATCCGGTGACCATCGGTCACCGGCATGCCGGTGGTTTCGGTATCGAGTACAACAGATCGGATGGCCATCAGGGTTCAGCTCTCAACGGTGTGGTGTGAATCAAAGGGCGCGATGTTAACACGTGAGCTGGTTTCAGCTCTGCTTGTAGCCGCGTACTTCGTCCACCCCACGGTTGGCCAACTGGTCGGCGCGCTCGTTGCCAGGGTGGCCGATGTGCCCACGCACCCATTTCCAGGTGATGTCGTGACGGTTGCATTGCTCGTCGAGCAATTGCCACAGGTCGGCGTTCTTGACCGGCTCCTTGGCCGCAGTCTTCCAGCCGCGTTTTTTCCAGTTGACCATCCACTCGTTGATGCCCTTCATCACATATTGCGAGTCGGTCACCAGCAGGACATTGCAACGACGCTTGAGCTCTTCGAGGCCGCGAATGGCGCCCATCAGTTCCATGCGGTTATTGGTGGTGTTGGCTTCGCCGCCCCACAGTTCCTTCTCCACGCCCTTGCACACCAGCAGGGCACCCCAGCCACCCGGGCCGGGGTTACCCTTGCAGGCGCCGTCGGTGAAGAGTTCTACGCTATCGGTCATCGGTTGCATCCATCAAGACGGGCTGGCGGTAATGGACCGACAGTATCCCGAGGCCGGGCAGCCCGGCCTGAAATCAATAAAGGGGTTAGGGTTCGCTTTGCTTGCGGTTGACCTTGGCCATCGGCATCGGTACCAGCTTGCCCATGGGTTGGCGCAGTACCTGGCGCACCGGCCGCAGCCCGACCACGATCTTGCGCGCCACCAATAAATAGAAGCCGCCACCCGAGAGTTGCCAGGCCCCCGCCCGGCGTTCCCAACCGGCCAGGCGGCCTTGCCACTTGGCCGTCGCCAGCGGCGGACGATAGCACCCGAAGCGGCGTTTCTCCAGCGCAAAGCCCAGCAGGTTCAGCCAGTCACCTACCCGCGACGGCGAGATGCAGCGCGCCTGGCGCAGGCCGTCATGGGCGAACACACGGCGCAGGCCCCAACTGCTCCAGGGGTTGATGCCGACAATCAGCAAATGGCCACCAGGGCGCACGCTGCTCGCCGCTTCGCGCAGCAAGCCATGGGGCGACAGGCAAAAATCCAGCCCATGCTGCAGCACCACCACATCGGCGGCGTGCTCGCTCAAGGGCCAGGCCTGTTCCTCGCAGACGATTTCCACCCCCGGCAGCGGCGCGCCCAAGCGCACATTGCGTTGCACCTGGGGTGCCGATGGCGGGGTTTCGGCCGACGGCCCGTAATGCACCAGGTAGCCACCAAAGAACCGGCCCAGTTCGTCATCGAGCATGCGTCGTTCTTCATCCAGCAGAAATTGCCCAATCGGCCCGGACAACCATTCGCGGGCCGCACTGATCAGGGCCAGCCACTCAGGATCGGCCTGGGCGAACGCTTTATCGGTCATTGCATTCTCCAACTCGCCTAGACGTTCTAAGATGCACCAATGTGTTCAGCTTGGCGAATCGAAGAATGATACAGATCAGTGCCCTACCCGCCTTCACCGACAACTACATCTGGTTGTTGCAAGACCCCGCCACCCGGCGCTGCGTCGTGGTCGACCCGGGCGATGCCGCGCCAGTGCTGGCCTGGCTCCAGCAGAACGCCGAGTGGACCCTCAGCGACATTCTGGTCACCCACCATCACCATGATCACGTGGGCGGTGTCGAGCAACTGAAACGGCTGACCGGCGCCAAGGTCTACGGCCCGGCCAACGAAAAGATCCCGGCGCGGGACGTGGCGCTGCAGGACAATGACCGTATCGACGTGCTGGGCTGGGACTTCGACGTCTACGCCGTGCCGGGGCATACCCTGGGCCATATCGCCTTTTATCACGAAGGGGTGCTGTTGTGTGGCGATACCTTGTTCGCCGCCGGTTGCGGGCGCCTGTTCGAGGGCACGCCGGAGCAGATGCATGCCTCCCTGGAACGCCTGGCCGCCCTGCCGGCCGATACGCTGGTGTATTGCACCCATGAATACACACAAAGCAATCTCAAGTTTGCCCAGGCCGTGGAACCCCACAACGCCGACATTGCCGAACGAGTAGAGAACGTTGCTCGACTGCGGGCTCGCGGCGAGATGACGCTGCCTTCCAATCTGGCCCTGGAAAAACGTACCAACCCTTTCCTGCGTACCGCTGAAACATCCGTTAAACAAAAAGCGGACGAACGGAATGGCCGCGACAACCGCTCTGGGGCCGAGGTGTTTGCTAGCTTGAGGGCTTGGAAAGATAAGTTCTAAGAGGACGTATTCTGATACGTAATTTCTGAATGGTTGACCGGAACCGAAGCGCTTTCTAGAATCGCCCGACATTTTTGCCCGGAACTTACTTCCAGCCAATGTCGTCATCTATTCGTAAATCCATTTCTTCAGACGCATTGACCCGCCTGGCTCAAGCCGTGGCGGTGGCTGTCTCCGCGACTCTGGCGGGCTGCCAATCGACCCATTACGCTGCACAATCCACCGTGCAACCCAAACCCAATCTTGCTGCCAAGATCAAGCAAAAACCTATTTGGCTATCAGAGAAGCCTAGCCCCGAAGTGCCCCAGGATGTCTGGGAGCGCATGCGTCGGGGCTTTCAATTGCAGGACGGCGTCGGCGTCAACCCGCGCATCGAGCAACAGCGCCTGTGGTTCGCCAGCAACCCGTCCTTCCTCGAGAACGCCGGCGAACGCGGCAGCCTCTACATTCATTACATCGTCGAACGCCTTGAAGAACGCAACATGCCCCTGGAGCTGGCGCTGCTGCCAGTGATTGAAAGTGCCTACAACCCAATGGCCTATTCGCGCAGCGATGCAGTCGGCTTGTGGCAGTTCATTCCCTCCACAGGGCGCTACTTCAACCTGCGCCAGACCCGTGCCTACGACGGCCGTCGCGACATTACCGCCTCCACCACCGCCGCCCTGGACTACCTGACGCGTCTGCATGACATGTTCAACGGCGACTGGCTGCTGGCCCTGGCGGCCTATAACGCCGGTGAGGGCACGGTCAGCCGGGCCATCGAGCGCAACGAAAAGCTCGGCCTGCCCACCGATTACTGGAACCTGCCCCTGCCCCAGGAAACCAAGGACTACGTGCCCAAGTTCCTGGCCCTGTCCCAGGTGGTACTGGCGCCTGAGGCCTACGGTGTCAACCTGAACCCGATTGCCAACACGCCGTACTTCGAAGTGGTTGAAGTCAAGCAGAGCATGGACCTGTCAAGGGTTGCCGCGCTGGCCGAGATCGACGAAGACGAACTGTTCCAGCTCAACCCGGCCTTGAAGCAGCGCACCACCCTGGACGGCCCCCAGCATTTGCTGGTGCCGACGTCCAAGGCCCAGTTGCTGACCAGCACCCTTTCGACGATGAAGCCCGAAGAATTGCTGAGTATGCGTCCGAAAAAGCCGGTGTTCGACGAAGTCGAGACCAAGTCGGTGGCCGGGCGCACCCGCAGCTACAAGGTGCGCAGTGGCGACAACCTCACCTTGATCGCCAAGGCCAACAAGGTCGATGTGCATGATCTGCAACGCTGGAACAAGCTCAACGGCCAGGCCCTCAAGGTCGGCCAGACCCTGGTGATGCAGGACACTCGTAAAGCCGCGGCGAAAAAACCGGTGCAGTACAAGGTCAAGAAAGGCGACTCGCTGTACATGGTCGCCAAGCGCTTCAACGTCGAGATGCAACATCTCAAGCGTTGGAACCCGCGCACCGGCCAGGCCTTGAAGCCTGGGCAGATGCTGGTCGTTTCCGGGCCAAGATAAAGCCTCAAGAACACCGGGAGGCTCATGTGGGGGGGGCTTGCTCCCGATAGCAGTGGGTCAGTCAGCCTGGTATTGACTGACACACCGCTATCGGGAGGCTCCCTCCCACATTGAGTCTCCAGTGCTCTCAGCAGCCTTTTTCCAACCGGAACAAGCTGTTACTGTACCGATCATAAAGCCCAAGCCGCCTGGATCGGATCTCTGACTTGAAGCGTCCTCTCCTTCTACTAATAAGTCTGGCCTTGAGCTTTGCGGCGAACGCGACGATTACCGAGAGCCACGGTTACGCGCAGTTCGGCTCACTCAAGTACCCGGCCAAATTCACCCATTACGATTGGGTAAATCCTGCAGCGCCCAAAGGCGGAACCCTGCGGATCATGGGATTTGGCACCTTCGACACCCTCAACCCTTATACTTTCAAGGGTACCAGCCCGGTGGCCACCGGCAATTTCCTGCAATACGGCGTCAATGAGCTGAACGAACCCTTGATGGTCGGCACCGGCCAATATGCGCCGTCCGGCGACGAGCCCACCTCCAGCTACGGCCTGATTGCCCAGTCAGTGGAATACAGCGAAGACCGCAGCTGGGTGGTCTTCAACTTGCGCCCCGGGGCGCGCTTTCACGATGGCAAGCCGATCACTGCCGATGACGTGGCATTTTCCTATCGCACCCTGCTGACCGAAGGCCATCCGCAATACCGCACCAACCTGCAGGAAGTGGCGCGGGTGGATATCCTCAACCGCCACCGCGTCCGCTTTGTATTCAAGCGTGCCGGCAACCCATTGCTGATCCTGCGCCTGGGCGAGCTGCCGGTGCTGCCCATGCACTACTGGAAGAACCGCGATTTCAAGGCCACCACCTTCGAGCCGCCGCTGGGCAGCGGGCCTTATCGCATCACCAAGGTCGCCCCTGGCCGGCAACTGGTGTTCGAGCGGGTCAAGGATTACTGGGGCAAGGACCTGCCGGTCAACCGCGGCTTCTATAACTACGACAAAGTCGAAGTGGAGTTCTATCGCGACAGCGACGTGGCCTTTGAAGCCTTCAAGGCCGGCGAATTCGACATCTATATCGAACACCAGGCCAAGAACTGGGCCACGGGCTACAACTTCCCGGCGGTCAATCGCGGTGACGTGATCAAGGCGCAGATTGCCCATCAGATTCCCACCCAGAGCCAGGGGCTGTTCATGAACACCCGGCGTCCCGCGTTCAGCCAGGCCAAGGTGCGCGAAGCCCTGGGGTTGATGTTCGATTTCGAATGGACCAACCGCACCCTGTTCAGCAACGCCTATAAGCGTTCGGTGAGCTATTACCCCAATAGCGAATTCTCGGCCAGCGGCCTGCCGACCGGGCATGAGTGGTTGATGCTTTCCCCTTACCGCGACCAATTGCCAACCGCCCTCTTCACCCAACCCTTCAACCTGCCGCAAACCGACGGTCGCGGCATCCCCCGCGACACCCTGCGCCGCGCCCTGGCCTTGCTCGGCGACGCCGGCTGGAAGCTGTCGGGACAAGGGCAGCGCCTGCTCAACAAGGACGGGCAACCGTTGCGCCTGGAGATCCTGTTGGTCAACCCGAACCTGGAGCGCATCCTGCAACCTTATGTCGAAAATCTGACCCGCATCGGCATCGACGCCCGCTTGCGCACGGTCGACCGTGCACAGTACAAACAGCGCCTCGATCAATTCGATTTCGACATGATTCTGATGACCCTCAACCAGACCTTAAGCCCCGGTCTTGAACAGTGGCAGTACTTCCACTCCAGCCAGGCCGCGATCAAGGGCAGCAAGAATTACGCGGGTATCGCCAACCCGGTGGTCGATCACCTGCTGGACCAACTGCTGGCGGCGCAGACCCGCGAAGAACAACTGGCCGCCGGCCGTGCCCTGGACCGTGTGCTGCTGTGGCAGCACTACAGCATTCCCAACTGGTACCTCAACTATCATCGCCTGGCGTACCGCAACCGGTTCGCCTTCGTCACCACGCCGCCCTATAGCCTGGGCCTGAGCGCGTGGTGGCTGAAAGCTTCGGAGAAAGCCCAATGATGTCTTTGCGTACTACCCTGCTCGCCAGCCTGTTGCTGTGCACCGCGGCCCAAGCCGCCCCGCAACATGCGCTGACCCTCTACAACGAGCCACCCAAGTACCCCGCCGACTTCAAGCATTTTGACTACGTAAACCCCGACGCCCCCAAGGGCGGCACCTTCCATGAATCGGCCATGGGCGGTTTCGACAGCCTCAACCTCTACATCAGCAAGGGCGTGCCGGCGGATAACCTGCAGTTGATCTACGACACCCTGGCCGTGCAAAGCCTGGATGAGCCCATTACCGAATACGGCCTGGTGGCCGGCAAGATCGAAAAGGCCCCGGACAACAGCTGGGTGCGTTTCTACCTGCGCCCCGAGGCGCGCTTCCACGATGGCCACCCGATCCGCGCCGAAGACGTGGTATTCACCTTCCAGACCCTGATCAAGGACGGCAACCCGCTGTACCGCAACTACTACGCCGACGTCGATGAAGTGGTGGCCGAAGACCCGCTACGTGTGTTGTTCAAGTTCAAGCGTACCAACAACCGTGAATTGCCGCTGATCCTCGGGCAATTGCCGGTACTGCCCAAGCACTGGTGGGCGACCCGCGATTTTTCCAAGGGCAACCTGGAAATTCCCCTGGGCAGCGGGCCGTACCAGGTGGCAGAGGTCAAGCCCGGACGCATGATCCGCTACGAGCGGGTCAAGGACTACTGGGCCAAGGACCTGCCGGTGACCAAGGGCTTCTACAATTTCGATACCCGCATTACCGACTACTACCGCGACAGTACCGTGTCCCTGGAGGCCTTGAAGGCCGGGCAGTTCGACTACTGGCTGGAGTTCAGCGCGAAGAACTGGGCCAATGCCTACAATATTCCGGCAGTGACCCAGGGCCGCTTGATCAAGGAAGAAATCCCCAACGGCAATCCCACCGGGATGCAGGGCTTCGTGTTCAACACACGCAAGTCGATGTTCCAGGATGTAAGGGTGCGCAAGGCCATCAGCCTGTTGCTGGATTTCGAATGGAGCAACAAGCAGCTGTTCAATGGCGCCTACACCCGCACGCGCAGCTACTTTGAAAATTCGGAAATGGCCGCCACCGGTTTACCCGGCCCGGATGAGCTGGCGATCCTTGAACCCTTGCGCGACAAGATCCCTGCCGAAGTCTTCACCCAGGCTTTCGAGCCGTCCAGAACCGACGGCAGCGGCATGATCCGCACCCAGCAGCGCGAGGCTTACCAACTGCTGCAAGAGGCCGGCTGGAAGATCGTCGATGACAAGATGGTCGACACCACCGGCAAGCCGGTGACCATCGAGTTCCTGCTGGCCCAGACCGAGTTCGAACGCATCCTGCTGCCGTTCAAGCGCAACCTGGCGGACCTGGGCATCGATCTGGTGATTCGTCGGGTGGATGTCTCGCAGTTCATTAACCGTCTGCGCTCGCGGGACTTCGACATGCTGGTGGGCAGCTTTCCGCAATCCACTTCGCCGGGTAACGAACAGCGCGAATTCTGGAAATCCTCCAGCGCCGACAAGCCCGGCAGTCGCAACTACATGGGCCTCAAGGACCCCGCCGTCGACCAGTTGGTGGAAGAGCTGATCGACGCCGGTTCGCGCCAAAGCCTGATAGCCCACGCCAGGGCGCTGGATCGCGTACTCCAGTTTGGTTACTACGTAATTCCCAACTGGCACATCAAGACCTTCCGCGTGGCGTACTGGGACCATTTGGGCCATCCGAAGGTCTCACCACGCTACGACGTGGGCACGGCCACCTGGTGGGCCAAACCCGACGTCAAACCGGCGGTCTCCCTGGACACCACGCAAAACGCCGATACGGCGAGCGGAGGCAATTGAATGCTGGCCTATATTGTTCGCCGCCTGTTGCTGATCATCCCCACGCTGTTCGGGATCTTGCTGATCAACTTCGTCATTATCCAGGCGGCCCCCGGGGGCCCAGTGGAGCAGATGATCGCCAAGCTCGAAGGTTTTGACGGCGCCACCAGCCGCATCGCCGGCGGCGGTGCCGAAGTCGCGGTGGCCGGTTCCAGCTACCGTGGTGCCCAGGGCCTGGACCCGGCGCTGATCCAGGAAATCGAAAAGATGTACGGCTTCGACAAATCGGCGCCGGAACGTTTGTGGATCATGGTCAAGAACTACGCCCAGCTGGATTTCGGCGACAGCTTCTTCCGTGACGCCAAGGTCATCGACCTGATCAAGGAAAAGATGCCGGTGTCCATCTCCCTCGGGCTATGGAGCACCCTGATCATGTACCTGGTATCGATCCCCCTGGGGATCGCCAAGGCTACACGCCACGGTAGCCACTTCGATGTGTGGACCAGCTCGGCGATCATCGTCGGCTATGCGATCCCGGCGTTCCTGTTTGCAATCCTGCTGATCGTAGTGTTTGCCGGAGGCAGCTACCTGGACTGGTTCCCGTTGCGCGGCCTGACCTCCAACAACTTCGATGAGTTGAGTTGGAGCAGCAAGATCCTCGATTACTTCTGGCACCTGGCACTGCCTGTCACCGCGCTGGTGATCGGCAACTTCGCAACCATGACCCTGCTGACCAAAAACAGCTTTCTTGACGAGATCAACAAGCAATACGTGGTCACCGCCAAGGCCAAGGGGCTGACCAACCACCGCGTGCTCTATGGTCACGTGTTCCGCAACGCCATGCTGCTGGTAATCGCCGGTTTCCCTTCGGCCTTCATCGGCATCTTCTTTACCGGCTCGTTGCTGGTGGAAGTGATCTTCTCCCTCGACGGCCTGGGCCTGATGAGCTTTGAAGCGGCGATCAACCGCGATTATCCGGTGGTGTTCGGCACGCTGTTTATCTTCACCCTGCTGGGGCTGGTCGTGAAACTGATCGGTGACCTCACCTATACCCTGGTCGATCCGCGTATCGACTTCGCCAGCCGGGAGCATTGAGATGAACCTGTCCCCCCTCAATCGCCGCCGGTTCGAGCGGTTCAAGGCCAACAAGCGTGGCTGGTGGTCGCTGTGGCTGTTCCTGGTCCTGTTCGTACTGAGCCTGGGCGCCGAGTTGATCGCCAACGATAAGCCCCTGGCCGTACACTTCGATGGCGGCTGGTACTTCCCGGCGCTCAAGCGCTACCCGGAGACCACCTTCGGCGGCGAGTTCCCCCTGGAAGCCAACTACAAGAGCCCGTACATCCAGGAGTTGCTCAAGGCCAAGGACGCCTGGACGCTCTGGGCGCCAATCCCGTTCAGCTACCAAAGCATCAACTACGACCTGAAGGTCCCCGCCCCCGCGCCCCCCTCGAGCACCAACCTGCTGGGCACCGATGATCAGGGCCGTGATGTGCTGGCGCGAGTAATCTATGGTTTTCGCGTATCGGTGCTGTTTGCCCTGACCCTGACCGTGCTCAGTTCGATCATCGGCGTGATTGCCGGTGCCTTGCAGGGCTTCTACGGCGGCTGGGTCGACCTGGCCGGCCAGCGCTTTCTGGAGATCTGGTCGGGGCTGCCGGTGCTCTACCTGCTGATCATCCTCGCCAGCTTCGTGCAGCCCAACTTCTGGTGGCTGCTGGGGATCATGCTGTTGTTTTCGTGGATGAGCCTGGTGGACGTGGTGCGTGCCGAGTTCCTGCGTGGGCGCAACCTCGAATACGTGCGTGCGGCACGGGCGTTGGGCATGCAGAACGGCGCGATCATGTTCCGTCATATCCTGCCCAATGCGATGGTCTCGACCATGACCTTCCTGCCGTTCATCCTCACCGGCGCCATCGGCACCCTCACCGCCCTGGACTTCCTTGGCTTTGGCCTGCCGGCCGGTTCGCCATCACTGGGTGAGCTGGTGGCCCAGGGCAAATCCAACCTGCAGGCGCCGTGGCTGGGCATGAGTGCCTTCGCGGTACTGGCGATCATGTTGAGTTTGCTGGTGTTTATCGGCGAGTCCGCTCGCGATGCGTTCGACCCGAGGAAATGAGATGACTCAGGACAATCTGATCGAAATCCGCGACCTGAGTGTCGAGTTCGTCACGGGTGAGCAACACCATCGCGTGGTCAATCACGTCAGCTTCGACATCAAGCGTGGCGAAACCCTGGCGTTGGTAGGTGAAAGCGGTTCCGGCAAATCGGTGACGGCCCATTCGATCCTGCGCCTGCTGCCCTACCCGTTGGCAAGGCACCCGTCCGGCACCATCGAATATGCCGGGCAAGACCTGCTGACCCTGAAAGAAAAAACCCTGCGGCATATTCGCGGCAACCGTATCGCAATGATCTTCCAGGAGCCGATGACCTCGTTGAATCCGTTGCATTGCATCGAGAAACAGATCAACGAAGTGCTCGGCTTGCACAAGGGCCTCACCGGCAAGGTCGCCACCCTGCGCACCCTGGAGTTGCTGGAACTGGTGGGCATCCCCGAGCCGCACAAGCGCCTCAAGGCCCTGCCCCACGAATTGTCCGGCGGCCAGCGCCAGCGGGTGATGATCGCCATGGCCCTGGCCAACGAGCCGGAACTGCTGATTGCCGATGAGCCGACCACGGCCCTCGACGTCACTGTGCAGTTGAAGATCCTCGAACTACTAAAGGAGTTGCAGGCCCGGCTGGGCATGGCGCTGCTGCTGATCAGCCACGACCTCAACCTGGTGCGACGCATCGCCCACCGCGTGTGCGTGATGCAACAGGGCTGCATCGTCGAGCAGGCCGATTGCGAGACGCTGTTCCAGTCACCCCAGCATCCCTACACCCAGGAGTTGCTGGCGGCGGAGCCCAGCGGTGGGCCGGCCAACAACGCGGTAGGGCCAGCGTTGTTGGAAGTCGACAACCTGAAAGTCTGGTTTCCGATCAAGAAAGGTTTCTTGCGCAACACCGTCGACTACGTCAAGGCCGTGGACGGGATCAACTTCAGCCTGCCCCAGGGGCAGACCCTGGGCATTGTGGGTGAAAGCGGCTCGGGCAAGTCCACCCTGGGACTGGCCATCTTGCGCTTGATCGGCAGCCAAGGCGGGATTCGCTTCGAAGGCCAGCAACTGGACAAGCTCAGCCAGCAACAGGTGCGCCCATTGCGCCGGGAAATGCAGGTGGTGTTCCAGGATCCGTTCGGCAGCCTGAGCCCACGTATGTGCGTCAGCGAGATCGTCGGCGAGGGCCTGCGCATCCACAAGATGGGCACACCTGCCGAGCAGGAAGCAGCGATCATCGCGGCGCTCAAGGAGGTGGGCCTGGATCCCGAATCCCGCCATCGTTACCCCCATGAATTCTCCGGCGGCCAACGCCAGCGCATCGCCATCGCCCGCGCCCTGGTGCTCAAGCCGCGCCTGATCCTGCTGGACGAACCCACCTCGGCCCTGGACCGTACGGTACAACGCCAGGTGGTGGAATTGCTGCGCGGCCTGCAGGCCAAGTACAACCTGACCTACCTGTTTATCAGCCATGACCTGGCGGTGGTGAAGGCGCTGAGTCACCAGTTGATGGTGGTCAAGCAAGGCCAGGTGGTGGAGCAAGGTGATGCGCGAGATATTTTTGCTGCCCCGCAGCACGCCTACACGCGGCAGTTGCTCAAGGCGGCCTTCCTCGTGCCTGCCTGAGGGAACACGGGGCGAAATATGGCAATGGCTTGCTCTCTTATGTGGGAGGGGGCTTGCCCCCGTCAGTTGGATACTCAGCGGCTGCCAGGCCGCCCCACGCCGCGATGGCGGGCAGCCCTGGCTGATACAAGCCACGGCCTTACCGGAAGCCCCCGCTACTGGGACGCCGACCGCCCATGTGAACATCCGGGTTTACCCTCAACTCCGGAACCGCATTCATGGAAGACTTTCGCACCCTCGCCCTGACCTGGGACGCCTTGCCCAGCGATACCGCCTTGCCGGTCACGCTCAAACCTTCGACGAACTTTGTGAGTGAACGCCAGGCCCTGCGCATGGAGGGTGACCGCAGCCTGATCGAACAATTGACCGGCGTGCTTGCCATTGCGGCGAGCCAGGCCCTGGCGCCACCTTCGCAGCCGGTGACGATTGCCGCTGGCTCCTTACTGGGCCAATGGAGCGCAGCCTTCGGCAAAGCCATCAACGGCAAGGCATTCAGGGCCTGGGTCGATGCCCTGGAAGGCTTTGATCACGAGAGCCTGCGGGTCCACAACAGCACCCTGAGTGCCACCGTGGGCGGCCAGCACAGAGTCTTCAAGCTGGCCGACGCGTCCGGCTGGTGGATGCACGCCAACCCGATTATTTTCATCAGCCAACTGATCGACCCGATTGAACTGGGCATGCCCCCTATCGACCCACAGCCGCAAGCGCAAGCCCTGACGCTGCCGTTGAACATGGCGCTGGCCTTCCATGGTTTACCGATGCCGGCCAACCATTTACAGGCCGGGACGATTGTCGAAGAGCTGGAAGCCTTGGGTGGTTTTCCTGGGTTTGACGACAACGGGCGCAGCAAGTCGGTGATCTACGCTGAATTAACCGAGCAGGCCCGGGACCGCCAACAACTGGCCGATGCCCTGGAGCGGCTTGCTCAGGACAGCGAAGCTTTTTCGGCCCTGGATATTTACCGCACCCGCCTGCAATTGAAGTCCGATTCGCGACTGGCCAGGACCTTGAAGGATGCAGCGGGCCTGCTGCAGGCGATCATGGACGAAAACGACCTGAGCGCGACCACGGGCACATTGGCTTGCGTGTACTTCGACTGCCAGCGCCAACAGCTGGCAGTACCCACAGCCGGCGATGAGCAGGCGTTGAGCTTCCTCGTCCCGGCCAATCGCGATGAGCGCTGGAACAAACTGCTGTCATTCGGCAACCAGTTGGGCATTGATCTTTACCTGGACCACAGCCTCAGCGTCGCCGCGGCCTTGCAGGCATACGCCTTCGAACGGCCCTGGAGCGCGTCGGCCATCAATGCCCTGGTCGGGCGCTTGCGCCAGATGCCCGCCCCGACAATACCGGTGGTGCTCAATGCCAGACGTTCCTTTGCTGAGCTGTATCGTTACCAGCAGTATGTCGGCCTGTTGAACGATCGTCATATGTTGCGCACCGCGTTGGCCAAGGTCATCGACGCGGGTGCACTGCAAGGGGCCGACGGCCTTGAGATGCCCTTCAGCGGTGACCCGGATGCGCTCCAGGCCACCGTGAAAAAAGCCTATGGGCAATTGCGCGTGCTGACCGACGACCCTGCCTTCCTGGCCCTGCGTCTTCGCGAACGCATTGATCCCTCCAGCCCTGTGGTACTGAGCGCCGCCGGCAGCCTCGGCGCATCCGACCTGGACGGCAACTGGGCATCCCTGACCGATGCCGTACAGGAACAACCCAGGCTGGCGGCGCTGGTAAGCCAACTGCGGGACGTGGCCGCCAAGGCCGGTGGCTACCTGCGCACCGACACCACCGTCACCCTCGCCCAGGCGTTGAAACTCTATCAATTGAGTCCGCCCCGCACACTGGAAGAAGCCCGCGTCATCCTGCAGCGCCTGGAAGTCAGCCAGCCTCTGGCAGCCAGCGATCGTGCCTGGTGGCGGGCGTTGAAACCGTCGACCGGCTGGCAGCCGACGGCGTGGCAATTGTCGACGCTGGAACGCCAGCAGGTCTTGGACATCAGCCAGGCATTCATGGCGAACAGGGACGGCGCGCTGTTTGAAGCGTTGGGGGAAGCCGGCCTGGCCGGAAAATCGGTGGCCGACGTGCGCGCCGAAGCGGACTTTCTCCTGGTCCGTTTGCTGGCGTCCCCCCTGGCCCAGCAACTGGGCGAGAATCTCTCGAACACCTTGCACTGGCATGGTGGCCATGCGAGTGAGCGCACCGAAAGCGGCAGTCGCAACGCGCTGATCCTGGCGGCATTGATCTTGAGCCTGGATCCCGAGCCGCACCTGCACCCCACCCGCATCAGCTACATCGACTGGCACGATGACTACTACTGGGGTGAGTCCGTGTCTTTCGTCCGCCACCAGATCGAAGTCAGCCTGCAAGGGCTCAGCGCACCGGTAGCAGCCCTCGCCGCCCATCTACTGCTCTGCGCAAAAAGCCCGCACTTGCTGGTTCGCGACATTCCCGAATCCACACCTTGCCTGAGTTCCCAGGCCTGGGTGCTGTTCCGCCAGTACGTGAGTTATATGGAAAAAGTCGTGACAGGGTCGTCCCGTCAGTTGAGCTACCCGCAGATCATGACCCTGGCCTACCTGAACCCGGAAGGTGGCTGGAAAAGCTTCCTGGCCAGCACCGAAGCGGTCGGCCCGATCCTGGACTGGGCCGAGGCCAACGGCGTGTTGCCCGCCCAGTCACGCAGCGGTGCGCAAGCGTTGAACAGCGCAAGCCAGGCGCTCAACTTCCAACGTGCACGCCTGGCCTCAACGCTGCGGGCGTTTGCCCAGCCCATCGTCACTTTGCGGCAGACCGCCCTGGAGGATCTGCACAAGGTCTACCCTGACAATGCGTTGCTTGAGACGCGCGTGTTGATGTGGCTGCCGCAAGACTCGCCATTTTCCGAAGAAGGGCGCTTTGAGGATGTGCATACCGGGCCTAAGTATTCCTTCGTCGACCTGCACATGGCCGGCGCCCTGGACACCACCTCTCGCCGTTGGCATTCCTCAAACCCGGCGATCAAATACCGGGAAATGGCCAAGCACTTTCATCTGCTGGGGCGGATCAATACAGTATTTGCCATCGCCTTTGACCTGAAGCTCCAGCAGTTGAAGGCTGCTTATGGAGAATCCATTCGTTATTGGCTGTCGCACCTGACTTTGCCGCGGCGTGAAGCCCTGGAGTATGGCAACGTGCAGTTTTTCAGCGTGAGCCGGCGGGGGCCGCAGGGCTCCACAGAGGTGGGTCGATTCGGTGTGCTGGTGTATGTCGCGTATTTCACTGACCGGCACTTCTATGAATTCTTCCCCAGGCAGGTGCTGATTCGCCCACGACGCGATCTGGATTACTCCCAGGTCATACAAGCTGTCGACAATGCCACCCACCCAGCTTGGATGCGCTTCGACTGGCAAGCGTATGCACGCGGAACCCCACCGGCCAAGGTAGCGCTGACGCTAGTCGATACCGGCCTGGTACTCAACAAGCTCGACCATGATCTGCCCACGGCGGACAACATTCCCGCACCGGACAGCCTGGAGCGGCGCGTTCCTCGCACCTTGGACTCGCCGCGCAGCTATGCGCTGACGCAGGTGATTGTCGAACAGCACCTGCTGCACGACAGCCTGGCCTTGCGTCAACAAGCCAGGTTGCCGATCAGCCTGCAGGCCGCCGCGAGCGGCAGCGACCCCTGGGCCGACTACCTGCGCGGCCTGGCACTTGTACATCGTTGAGGCTTGAACAAACCCGGGTTTTGTATAAGGCTGCTTGCTCGATTGATTGCCACCCGGGAGCGCCTGCCCATGACCGCCGCTACAGCACCGCTTTTCTGGCGTGACGAACGCTTGCCGTTCATTGAGGCGCGGACCATCGCCGACGGGCGCAAGGTCACTTACACCCGGCATGCCCACGAGCATTTTTCCATTGGCGCGATCACCACCGGGCGCAGTTATTACCACTACGGCGCCCAGACCTTCGAGATCAGCGCCGGCACGGTGGTGCTGATGAACCCAGGCGATGTGCATGCGTGCAACCCTATCCATGACCAACCCTGGTCCTATCACATGCTGTACCTCGACACGCCGTGGCTGACCGACCTGCAACACCAGCTGGGTTTCAGCACCGAGCAGGGTTACCGGCCTTTCGATACGCCCCATACCCGTGACACGCGGCTGTACCTCGGCTTGTTGGATCTGTACCGGATACTCCTGGATGAACAGGCCGAAATGCTGCAAAAACAGAGCGCGCTGGTGAGCTATTTCACCGAGGTGCAACAGCGCCTGAATCCGTCGCTGACGCCAGTGCGTGAGGTCAACCACAAGCTGGAACGTGCCGCCGAGTACATCCGCGCCCACTGTACCCTGGCGTTGAGACTCGAAGACATTTGCCAGGCGGCCGAGCTGTCGCCGTCCTATCTGATCCGCGCATTCAAGCAGTATTACGGGTTGACGCCCCACGCGTTCATGGTCAACCGACGCATCCAGTTTGCCCGCAGCCAATTGCGCAATGGTGCACTGATTGCCGATGTCGCCCTGGCCGCAGGCTTTGCCGACCAGGCGCATTTCCAGCGCACCTTCAAACAGCACTTTGCCGCCACGCCGGGGCAGTACCGCGAAAACCTCAAGCCATCAGCAAATAACCCACACTGGCCACCAGCAACGCGGCCATTGAGCGGTTGAACAGGCGCACGCCCCGGGGGTGGCTCAAGTAGCGGCGCAAAAATGTCCCGGCATACGCCCAGCACGCCACCGACAGGTAGCAGATCACCAGGTACAGCGCCGCAAACAACCACACCTGCCCAGCGTCGCCATCAGCCGCAAACAACCCCATGCCTGCCACACAGGCCAGCCAGGCCTTCGGATTAAGCCACTGCATGATTGCGCCGTACAACATCGACGGCGCGGTTGCCGTACCGTCGGCGTCCAGGCGACCATCGTCCACCGCCAGCTTCCAGGCCATGTACAGCAGGAAGGCGACCCCACCCCACTGGATCAGTTGGGTCAGGATCGGCCAGCGCGCCAGCACTTCATGCAGGCCCAGGCCGATCAGCACCAGCAACAAGGTGAAGCCGACGGCGGCGCCGAACACATGCTTCTGGCTGGCGGCAAAACCGAAGCGCGCGCCGCTGCTCAGGGCGACGACATTGACCGGCCCGGGGGTGATGGAAGTGGCCAGGGCAAAGGCGGCCATGGAAATGATCAAGCTCATTGCAGTTCCTTCTTGTGATGCCAAACGAGGTTGAGATCACGGTAACGCGCGCAACGATCAAGGTATTGAACAAAATGCCCCTCTGCCCTGCTCCATACCCACTGCTGGAATTGGCATTCAGCGTTGGGCAGGAATACGAATATCACCGTCTCGGCACTGGCTTTTCACACTGCGCGGGCAACCGGCAAACGCCAGGTCCTTGGTCAGGCACACGCGCACCTCCGAGAGCACCTTGCCCTTGCAGATCACCGCCAGCCCGTGATTGCCCATGCGTGGGTTGCTCTCGCGAAACAGCGCTTCGATCTCCTGTGCCGGCAGCGATGGCGGTGTATTGAACGGCTGCAGCTGTTGCGGGATGACCACCACGCCAAGCGCCGTGTCGGTCCTTTGCAGATACTCCAGCGGCTCAAGCCCGCTGCAGGTGCCATGCTTGGCCCACTCATGCTTGAGCAACGCACGGGTCGGAAACAGCGTCGCGCCCTTGTCCATCTCCTCGTCGCTCAGGCGCGACTGCGGCGCACACGAGGCCGGCCAACCACCTCGTGCGTATTGCGGCCACAAGCCGTGCAGCACAAAGCCATAGCCTTTGCCCGAGCATTGTTCATTGCTTGGGTGCGTCAAGCAAAACGTCGGTGACCATGACAGTGACAGCACATAAAAATCAAACTCCCCCGCCCGCCCTTGGTTGCGCGAAGCCGCCGTTGCACCTGTAGCGATCAGCAGCCACAACACCATCCAGTATTTCATCCCGGTATTCCTTTGAAAAAAAAGAAGCCTCACGCTATTGCAACGGCTAGGGATGCTGGGAGTAACGCTGTAGCACCTTGTCCAGGATGATATCGGTCTTCAACGCCTCGATCGCCAGCGACGGATGCTCGGCCTCCCCGCGAATATGGGCGTTCATGTTCAGTACGTGGTGCCACTGGATATGGGCATGACATGGCACTTCCAATACTTCGGTGGTCTCGCCTTCAAGGCGCAGTGGCTGGTCCTCGAACACTGAGAACTGGATGCGCCCCAGGCTACCGATCAACTCGACACGATCCTCACGGCGGTCCGCCACGAAGTTCCAGCAACCCATGCCCAACGCACCGCTGGCAAAGGTCCAGCAGGCGGTTACCGCATCTTCTGCTGCATAGCGTCCGGCCTGTCGCGCGGTATAGCCCGAGACCTCGACAATATCGCCAGCCAGGTACTGGAAAAGATCGAAGCCGTGGCTGGCCAGGTCAGCGAAATAGCCGCCACCGGCAATCGCCGGATCAGTGCGCCAATTGGCGGCGTTGCTGTCAGCCGCAGCAGCCGGCTTGCACAGGGTCCAGGTCAGGTGGCGCAATGCACCGATACGACCTTCCTGCAACCAGGTACGCACTTGCTGGAAGCGGGGCAACGAGCGCCGATAATAGGAAACAAACAGATGCAGCCCGGCGCGTTCGAAGGTGCGCTGCATCAACGCACTCTGTTCGGCATTCAGCGACATGGGTTTTTCGACGCAACAATGCTTGCCGGCCGCCGCCACCATCAAGCTGTATTCAAGGTGGCTGTCGGGCGGCGTGGCGATGTATACCGCATCCACTTCGGGGTCATCGATCAGTGCCTGGGCGTCGGTATAGAAACGGGCAATACCATGTCGCGCCGCATAATCGCGCACTGCATCCAGACGCCGCCCCATCACCGCCACCAGTGCCGAACCTGGCGCTTTATAGAAAGCCGGTCCACTCTTCAACTCAGTGACATTGCCACAGCCGATCATGCCCCAGCGTATGGTCTTCATTGAATGTCCTCGCTCGTATTCGTCAAACCGGCAGTATCCACATACAGGCCCCGGCACGCCATAACCACTTAGCATGACAATTGCATTACACTTTTATGACATTGATTGCGTTGCGGGAGGTACAGGCATTGAAAATACGTGCAACGGTCATTTGCGCACATGAGGAGCATATTCTCTTCGTGCGCAAGGCCCGGTCCAAATGGGCGTTGCCAGGCGGCAAGGTCGAGTCCGACGAGCGCCCGGTCGGCGCGGCGGAACGCGAGTTGGAAGAAGAAACCGGATTAAACGTGGACGGCTTGCTGTATTTACAGGAACTCAAGACCCGCGACACCCTGCACCATGTGTTCGAGGCCTCGGTGGTGAATATCGACCAGGCACGACCCTGCAATGAGATCGTCGACTGCCAGTGGTACGCCTATGGGGCACTGGACGAGCTGGATACCACCGATACCACCCGCCACATCGTCAAATCCTTCCTGCGTCGTCTCTGACGCCAGATGAAATATTCTGAAATTCGTTCCCCAGGTCAAATCGCAGGCAAAAAAAATCCCAAGTAGCTGATGGAAACTTGGGATTTAAAAATGCATAAACCGTGGGAGGTGAACGCCCGGCTATAGTAGCGACTGTAAAAACCTGTAACAACAATATTTTAATCCTTTCGTCGGATTACATATTGCGTAAGTCATTCAATAACCACATGTTTTTTAAGGTAAGGAACAATACGAGTGCCACTTTTTGGTGCAAGTAGCGCAGATATTCCTGAAACAATCCCGCTTATAAAAAAGGGTTATTAATCAATCTGACGGCGCCCGCTTGAATAACTGCTCGCTCAGTTGCGCGCACGTTCGACGAAGCTCGTCGTTACGCGAGGAGGTCCCACCCGCGACCCGTTCCAGATGACGACACAGCGCAAGGCGTTCGGCGGCCTCTTCACGCTGGCGGTCTGCCTTGGCGTTGATTTGAACGAAATAGAACCCCAATAGCACCGCGACGCACAGCACGCCAACCGCGAGATAACGCAGGCTGTTGGACGCTGGCGGCTGCGGCGCATCCATGGTCTACCGCGCCCTGCCCTTTTCATAACGAACGTCGTCGCCCTCGACACGGCCCACAACGGACCAGCCCAGGCGCTGGTAGAAGCCATTGGCGCGGATGTCATCGCGCCCGTCGGTGACCAGGTACAGCTTGTCGTGGTGTTCAAACAATGCCGCCTCGGCCAACGCCATCAGCTGGCGCCCCAGCCCAAGGTTTTCATAGGTGGGCAACACGAACATCGCGAACACTTCGCCTTCGGCCAGGTCAACCATGGAAAACCCGGCCGCCTGGCCATCCACTTCCGCGATCCAGGCGCAGGGGGCCGCACTCAGGGTATCGACCAGTACCTGTGGGGTAATGCCAAGGTCGGCCATCTGCTCAAGGCTCAGATGGTTTTGCACCACCGAAGTGCGGATAGCACAAAGCGTGTCAACGTCATCGGCTGTTGCCGCTCGGATAAGCACTTGCATACAGGCCTCCATGAAGAAGTGCGTGATTGTATGCAAATACCTACATTGAGTTTGTCGTGGATTTGTAAGCGCCAGTGCGTGGCACGCAGTTATTTACGCGCCACCTTATACCGCAAACAATCCTGATAAAAGCTCTTGCGAATCGCCTCCGGCTTAAGCCGTGAACGACTGTCATAGGTCTGTTCGGTAATGCCCATGGCCATCATGCGCATCCACGATTTGTTGAACTTGATGCTTTGGATCTTCTGCCGAGCGGCGTACAGCGACACCCCGGAGAGCTTGAGTTCCTGGGCCCTGGCGGCAGTGCCCGCGCCCCAGCTGCACATGTACTTGTCGCCCTCGCGCAATTCCCGGGCCTGCACGGCAGCCGCGCCGCCGGCCAGGGAGCAGGCAATCAGCATCATTCCCACAGTGCGCATTTGCATCCTCGCCTAACCACCTGAAAATAAAAGCGATTTTGGCGAGGATTTAGTTACAAAGGGGCCACTAAATTGCCTTACTGTACGAACTTCAGGCAGCCGTCGCAGGCATGGCCCACGTCAGGGCTTGAGTTCGAACAACGCCGGCATCGGCGGCCACTCCGAAGGCACTTTGCGGAAGTGGCTGAACCCGGCCTCTTGCGCCATCTGGCGGGCGCGCTTCTCGCCCATGAACGCTCCCAGGCCTGCCCCGCCATGGGACAGCGAGCAGGTCATGCAATAGAGGGTGCTCTGCGGGTACATCACCCGGCCAAACAGGTTCATGTTCTCGTGCAGCTCTTCGGACAGGTTGAGTTCGACCATCAGGTAGGTGCCGTCTGCGGCCGTGGCTGCGCGCAGGTCCTTGAGCATTTGCTGGGGGTCGGTGGCGTCGTGGATCACCACGAAGGTGGTCACGAAGTCGAATTGCTGGCCGCGCAGCGCATCGGAATCGTTCACCTCGAACTGCACCCGGTCGCCCACGCCGGCCGCCTCGGCGTTGGCCCGCGCCAACTCGATAGAGGGCAAGTGGAAGTCGCAGCCGACAATCCGCGCCTCGGGGTAGGCCTTGGCCATGGTGATCGCCGCCAGGCCGGCGCCGCAGCCGAAGTCGAGCACACTGCCGCCAGTCTTGAGTTTCTCTTCCACGCCGTCCAGGGAGGGGATCCAGTGCTGCACCAGGTAGTGCTTGTACCAGGGCATGGTCATGCGTTCCATGCCTTTCCAGGTCTCCAGCGGGAACGCCTCTTCGGCGCAGCCGCCGCCATTACGGAACGCTTCGATGACCTTGGGCGCCATGCTCACGAACGGCACGCTCAACTGAATGATGCCGCCGGCGAAATACGGCGAGTCTTCATCGGCGAGCACCGGCACGAACTCCGCAGGCATCTGGTAACGGCGGGTGGGCGCGTCGTAGGTCACATAGCTGCCGGTGACCATGCTGCCCAGCCATTCGCGCAGGTAACGGGCGTTGTAGCCGGTCTTCTGCGCCAGCTCCTCCAGGGTCACCGCCTCGCCGTCGGCCAGGGCCTTGAACAAGCCGAGCTGGTCGCCGATATAGAGCATGGCGCCGCGCAGGGTGTTGCCGTAGTCCTCCATGATGCGCGCCGAAAACTGTTGAACCTTGGCTTTATCAACGGCCATAACGTTTGACATGTGTCGCTCCTTGATAAGTCTGTGGGGTGATCAATGCTTAGCGGGCCGCCAGTTTGGACAGCACGTTGTCGACGATACGGTCGGACATGCCCAGGTGGGTCCTGGGCTCGAACAGTCGAGCCAGTGCGCCGGTGTCCATGGCGGCAACCACCCGCGCATCAGCCTCGATCGCGGTGCGGATCGACACGTGATTGCGCTGGCTCGCCTGGGACACTTCGAAGATGATTTCGTAGGCGCTGCTCTTGCCCAGCTTGCGCGCCATTTCGAACACCACGGCTTCGGTGCAGATGGCATCGCCGTAGGCGTGGGCGGTGCACTCCATCTTCTGCACGTTCACAGTGAGCCCCTCGATGGTGTCGGTGAGGATCGACAGCGCCATCAGCGCATAGTGGGAAACATCCGCGACCGCGCACCACTCCAGGCGGGTGCCGCGGTAATCGCGCTCGTGTTCGAGGATCATCGCGTCCAGCGCGAGCATGACCTGGGCCTTGGCCAGCCGCGCCAGCACCACCACCTGCTCGCAGCCTTCCGGGTTGCGTTTGTGCGGCATGGTGCTGCTGCCGATCTGCTGATCGCTCCAGCCCACTTCCACTTCAGCGATTTCCCAGCGATTGAGCGTACGGATTTCATCGGCTACCCGAGCCAACGAGGCCGTGACCATGGCCAGGGTGCTGACGAACTCCGCGACCCGGTCACGGGACACGTGCCAGCCGGTCAAGGGCACCTGCAATGACAAGCGCTCGGCAAAACGCTCCAGCATCGGTATCGCCTCCGGACCGAACGCGGCCATGGTGCCGACCCCGCCGAACAGTTGCACCACCAGCACGCGCTGGCGTGCCTCGGCCAGGCGCTGGCGATGGCGCAGCAGCTCGTCGATCCAGCCGGCGACCTTCAGCCCGAAGGTGGTCGGCAACGCCGGGATCGAGTGCGTCCTGGCGACCATCAGCGAATCACGGTGCGCATCGGCCAGCGTCGACAATTTGCCCAGCAAGGTTTCCAGGGCCTGGTCCATGGCGTCGAGGACATCGCGCATTTCCAGGGACTGGGCGGTGTCCTGGATGTCCTGGGTGGTGGCGCCGTAGTGCACGTATTCGCGGGCACTCGGGCTGCAGTTCTTTTGCAGGGCGCTGAGCAATGGCATCAGCGAATGACCGGTAGCCGCCACGCCATCGGCCAACTGGCGCACATTGATGCCCGACAGCAACGCGGCTTTTTCGATGTCCAGGGCCGCCTCACGCGGGATGATAT
Source organism: Pseudomonas sp. FBCC-B545 (assembly GCF_059134095.1). Taxonomy (NCBI): domain Bacteria; kingdom Pseudomonadati; phylum Pseudomonadota; class Gammaproteobacteria; order Pseudomonadales; family Pseudomonadaceae; genus Pseudomonas; species Pseudomonas sp. FBCC-B545. The sequence goes on from NZ_CP101441.1 coordinate 3,563,126, forward strand.
TGACATCGGCCTGGGCCATGGCCAGTGCGGCTTCAACATCCAGCCAGCGTTGCAGGCGGCAATGGCTGCAGAAGATCTTGCGGCTCTGCGGGCCGGCATAGCCTGAACCGTGGGTTTTCGAGTCGAGGATGTGGCTGTGTTCATGCCGGCACTGTTCGCCGTCATGACCCAGGCCCGGGTGTTCCGAACGTGCGGTGCAAGACGCACGGGCTGCCATTTCCAACGTTTGCGCATCCATCACATACCCTCCATTGCGTACTGGGACTGACCGGTATTGCCTTGGGTTTTTACTAACCCTTCAAGACGGGGTATCGCTTTATTCGCCACCAGGTCGACCATGTCTGCCGCCAGCCCGGTGTAGGCCGCCGGGTCAAGCAGGTCGTCCAGCACTTGGCGACTGAAACAGCCGTGCAGGCGCGAGTCGCTGAGCAGGGCTTCGCGAAAAGGACGACCCTCGACCTGGGCCTGCTGGGCTATTTCGTGGACCAGCTGATGAGCCGTCTGCTTGCCGAACCGTGGCGCCAGCGCGAGCATGATGCGCTCCGACAGAATCAGCCCGCCGAGCATGTCGAGGTTGCTGCGCATGCGCGTTTCGCGCACATCCAGCCCGGCCAGCAGGACACCCTCCATACGGGCGAGCAAGGCGCCGGCGTAGATGAACAGCTCCGGCAAAGCCGCCCATTCAATGCGCCACGTGGTGCCGTCGCGCTCATGCAACTGGAACGCCGCATCAGTCAGCGCAAGCATCTGCGCGCGCACCAGCCGCGACAGCGCACTGATCAGGTCCACCGTCGACGGGTTCTGCTTGTGGGGCATGGTGCTGCTCCCCACCTGCCCTGCCCGGCGGCCTTCACGCACCTCATCGATCTCGGTGCGTTGCAGGTGGTAGATCTCATTGGCGACGCGGCCCAGGGTCGCCGACGCCTGGACCAGCAGCCACGCCGCCTCCAGGATGCGGTCGCGGGCGCTGTGCCAACTGCTCAACGGTGCCCCCAGGCCGAGACTTTCCAGAGTGCGGCGCTGCACCTCCAAACCCTGCGGGCCAAGCGCCGCCAGGGTGCCCACGGCGCCGGTCAGGTTGCCCACCATGACCCGGGCATACGCCTCGTCGAAGCGCTCGAGGTGGCGATCGATCTCATCGACCCACACCGCGACCTTGTAGCCAAACGTGGTGGGCAATGCTTGTTGCCCATGGGTGCGGGCGACCATCGGCGTGTGCTTGTGCCGCAGGGCGAGCGTGAGCAAATGCCCACGGATCGCGTGCAAGCGCTGCAACACCAGGCCCCAGGCATCGCGCACTTGCAGGATCAGCCCAGTGTCGAGGATGTCCTGGGTGGTCACGCCGTAATGCACGTACTCACCCCAGCCATCGGCGCACAAGGCCTCGAGGGCGCGAAGGGTCGGCACCAGGATATGCCCGGTCTCCATGCTCTGGCGCCCCAGGGCGTCGAGGTCCAGCAGTTCCACGCTGGCCACACGGGCGATTTCCCGCGCAGCTTCGTGAGGGATGATGCCCATCTGCGCCTGGGTGGCCGCCAGCGCTGTTTCTACATCGAGCCACTTCTGCACCTGACTGGCATCAGAGAAGATCGCGGCAAATTCCGGGGACGAGTAAGCGCCCCCGTGGATACGGGATTCAGTGATATGACTCGGCATGTCGGGTTACTCGCGTTGTCCTAAGGAGGGCTACTTCACGCGCTGCATTGCTTCCCAGACCGCGTCGTAATAGGCCCGCTCCAGCCGGAAGTGTTCCGCCAGGGACGTGAGGAACGCGTTCTGGAAACCCAGGTCCGGGATACGCCGTGCAATCAGTGCCCATTCACGCTTGGCCCGGGGTGGCACCAGGCTGATATGCACTTCGTAGTACTCCGCGTCGTCCTGGCTCAAGCCCGCATTGCGCAAGGCGTTGTACAACTTGCCGTGGTTGCCGGGCACCACCAGCTCGGTGATGTAGAACACCGCCAGGCCCCAGCCGACATCGGGGTTGCGGAAACAGCGGGCACGGTTGTTCAGGTAGGCGATTTCCTCGGGCATCGTCGAGATGGCCTCGAAATCCGCGGTCAGGCCTATGGCAGCGAGAAGCTTGGCCAACAGCCGCGGATGGGAGCGCTGTTCGTCCTCTTCGCCCAGCTCACCGTAGAGATAACGGCCAAGGGCGGCCGCCTCGTCAACATCGGTCAGGTTGACCAACAGGTCGGCGGCATCCCGGTACAGGCGATAGGTGCGGAACCATTGGTGGCGCAGGAACACCTGCAGTTGCTCGCGGGACGCCTTGCCCTCAAACACATACTGCGACATCGGGTGGTTTTCCCGTGACTGCGCGGCAATCTGCTCTTCCAGGCGTTGCTGAAACGCGGCCTCGGACAACGGCGAGGCCAGGTCCGCAGACGGCATGAAACGCTCTTGCACGCTATAGATGGCATTGGCCAGCCAGCGTCGGGTCGAGGCGGTGGCGACGTCATCGCTCAGCGACAGGATGTACAGCAATTGCTGGCACTGCGCCGCGTTCGCGGCATCGCCGCGCTGGCCCGACTCACACAGGGCACGCAGCATATTGGCGGCAATTTCGATGCGATTGAACGTCGCATCCGGCTTCAGCGCTTCGGCCAACAGGCGGGCTTCAGCGGTGTGGATATTCTGCAATTGAGGCTGCGAGAAATTACGTGGGCTCATCATGTGCTCCATTATTGTTGTTTTAGGATCGCTGGGCGGTTCAGGCGGGCAGGCGCTGCGCCTGCATCTGCTGCCACAAGCTGTCGAAATAGGCCTTGTTGATTTCGAAGTGACGCTTGAGCGCGCGCATGAACGTGCGCTGAAAGCCCTCATCGCCGGCGAACTTGGCAATCAGCGCCCACATTTCCTCGGTGTCGATCTCATCCTGGGTGCCGTGCAGGCGGTGGAATTCGCTGGGCTGCTCTGGAACGTCCAGGCGCTGCAACAGCTCGTAGATGCGCCGGTGGTTGACGCAACTGACAGACTCCACCGCATAGAGCAGCGCAAGGCCCCAGGCGACATCGGTGTGGCGCACGCAGCGAATGCGATTATTCAGGTAGGCTTTTTCCAGGGGATGCAACGCAGGAAAGTCGATGGCCAGCGGAATATCGAAATACTCCATCAGATGGGCCAGCATCGCCGGGTGCGAACGCTGCGGAGTCTCGGCCCCCGCTTCACCGTAAAGGTTGCGGTAGAACACCGAGGCATCCTCGATGGCCTCGAAGCGAAAGGCCAGCTCGGCCAGCAGGCTGTAGAAGTTGTATGAGCGGGTCCAGTGGTGTTCCAGGAAGAAACGTACGTCTTGCACAGGCGGCGTACCTTGGAACAGGTGCACCGACATGGGGTGGTTGACCCGGCTGCGAGCGGCGATTTCAGCGTCGACCAACCGTCGGAACTCATCCACCGGCAACGCGGTGAAGCCCGGCAGGTCGGCGGCGAACTCATCTTCGGCGCGGTAGACCTCACTGGCCATCCAACGGCGGGTCGGCTCAGTGCGTGGATCGCCCGGAATGTGCAGTTGCAGCAGGGCTGCCTGGTAGTGGGCGTAGGCATCGGCATCCCCCGACAAGCCTTGCCGGGTCAGCGCGAGCAGTGCTTCCAGCGCGCGGGTGACCTGGGCGTAGTGGGCACCGGGTTCCAGGGCATTGACCATCAGCGTCGAGGCCGTGGTGAACAGATCGGAATCCGGGCGTTGTTGCAGGGCAGCAGTATCCATTGATAACCCCTCGATTCTTGTTTTTGTGATTTGGCGTACTCGAAGAAAAGGCTAAAGGTTCCTCTAGTGGCAAGGTCAATACCTGTAGGAAATTTCTTTTCCCAATGGACATTTACCTGGCGTGTGGAGAGAAAAATGTGGGAGGGGGCTTGCTCCCGATGGCAGTGGGTCAGTGCCAGATGTACTGACTGACCCGCCGCCATCGGGAGCAAGCCCCCTCCCACATTTGCACTGCCGTGCTGTGTTTTTGCTCGGCTGTGGCTAACGCAGCGCCGCAGCCCCACTGCAAGCCTGCCCCGCCTGTTCACAAATCAGCCAGCCACCGCCCAGCGCCTTGTAGATCCCGACCACCGCCAAGCGCTGCTGGGTGCGCGCCGCCGTTAACGCACGGCGGCTGGTGAAGTCGGCACGTTCGGCCTCAAGCACATCCAGATACATGCCCTCGCCTTCGGCAAACCGCGTGCGCGCAAACCTGGCCGCTTCGCGGTTGGCTGCCGCCTCCAGCAGCCGCAAGCCCAGGGTGCTGCCTGCTGCACTGTTGGCCTGGAACGCATCGTCGGTTTCCTGCAGGGCACGCAATACGGTCTGGTCGTAGGCGATCAACGCCGCCTGGGTACGCGCCTCGCTGGCGGCGATCCGCGCGCGCACGCGTCCAGTGTCCAGCAGCGACCAGCGAATCACCGGGGCGATAAAGTTCGACTGCATGCCTGCATCGCCTAGGGAGCCGAGGCTTCCGGCCAGTAGCCCGATGGAGCCCTGCACCTGGATATCGGGATACAAACCAGCGGTTTCTACACCTATTTGTGCGGTCTCAGCCGCCAGGGTGCGTTCGGCCGCGGCAATATCGGCGCGCCGGGCCAACAAGCCGGCCGGGTCACCGACTTGCAGGGTGCGCAGGCTCAAAGACTCACGACCGGGCCGGGCCTGCGGTGGCTTGAATCCTTGCGGCGCCTGCCCCAGCAGCACCGCCAACGCGTTGGTGGAGGTTGCGCGACGCCGCTCAAGGTCGGGCGCTACCGCCTCGACATTGCGCAGCAAAGCCTCGGCACGCAGCCGGTCGAACTCGGTGGCAGCGCCGACGCTGACCAGATGCTGCACCAGGCCCAAGCTGTCGCGCTGGCTCTGGCTGATGTCAGCGACCACCGCTTGTTCAGCTTCGATTCCTTGCAACTCAAACCAGGTGGCGGCAACGGTGGCCGCGACGCTCGCCTGCACACTGCGCAGCAACGCCTGGCGTGACCCGGCCTGGGCCTGCGCCACCTCAACCGAGCGTCGCACGCGGCCAAACAGGTCGATTTCCCAGGCCGCATCCAGGGCTGCACGGGTGGTTTCAATGGAGCGCTGCTCGCCAGATGGCGTCTCGACCTCACTGCGCCGTCGGTGCTCATAACCGAGGGCGGCACCGCCGCTGGGCAAGAACCCTTGGCGGCTTTCGCGCAGCATCGCCTTGGCTTCGTCCAGGCGTGCGGCGGCGATGCCGATGTCATGGTTGGCTGCCAGCGCCTGCTGGATCAATTGGCTGAGAGCGGGCTCGTCGAACACCTGCCACCACTGCGCCTCGACCTCGCCGGTACCGAGACCGGCGACGGGCGCACCGAAGCTCGCCGGGCGCTGCGCGGCAGGCAACACAGGGGTGGAATAATCAGGGCCTACCGAGGCGCAGCCGGCCATCAGCAGCAACGGCAACAGCAACACTGGATAAGACAGTCTCATGATGCACGCTCCTCCAACTGCAACTTCGGACTCGACCCCTGACGCTCCACGCGCAGCGCCAGGCTGCGCATCACCACGTAGAACACCGGGGTGAGGAACAGCCCGAACAGCGTCACCCCGAGCATGCCGGCAAACACCGCGACGCCCATGGCATGGCGCATCTCGGCCCCGGCGCCGCTGGCAAATACCAGCGGCACCACGCCGGCGATAAACGCCAGTGAGGTCATCAGGATCGGCCGCAAGCGCAATTGGCAGGCGTGGATAACCGCCTCCAGCGGGCTGGCGCCTTCGGCTTCGAGACTGCGGGCAAACTCGACAATCAGGATGGCGTTCTTCGCCGCCAGCCCGACCAGCACCACCAGCCCGATCTGCACGAACACGTTGTTGTCACCCTCCACCAGCCACACGCCGATAATTGCGCTGAGCAGGCACATGGGCACGATCAGCAAGACCGCCAACGGCAGCAGCCAGCTGTTGTACTGCGCCGCGAGGATCAAATAAGCGAGCAACACACACAGCGGGAAAATAAACAGCGCCGACGACCCGGCGAGCTTTTGCTGGTAGGTCAAGTCCGTCCATTCATAGGTCACACCTTCGGGCAGCACCTCCTGCGCCAGGCGCTCCATCAGCGCGACAGCCTGCCCGGAGCTGACGCCCGGCATCGCCCCGCCGGAGATATCCGCCGAGGGATAGCCGTTATAGTGAATCACACGGTCAGGGCCGGAACCCGGGGTGACGGTGACAAACGCCGACAACGGCAGCATGTCCCCGGCGGCATTGCGCACTTGCAGGCGGCCGATAGCTTCGGCCTGCATGCGGTGGTCCGCATCGGCCTGGGCGGTGACCTTGTAGGTGCGGCCGAAACGATTGAAGTCGTTGACATACAGCGACCCGAGGTAGACCTGCAGTGACTCGAATACATCCGCCAGGCGCACACCTTGGCTCTTGACCTGGGTGCGGTCGATATCCACATTCAGCTGCGGCGCGTTGACGTCCAGGCTGGTCATCAAGCCGGCGACCTGGCCCGACTCGGTGGCTTTGGTCATCAGCACCTGGGTCTGCTGCACCAACGCCTCAAGCCCTACTCCGCCACGGTCCTCGACCTGCAGCTTGAAACCACCGGTGACGCCAAGGCCAGGCACCGGCGGCGGCGGGAACACGCCGAGGAAACCGTCGGGAATGCTCGCGAACTTGGCTTGCAGGCGCCCGGCGATGGCGACCGCGGCCATGTCCGGCGAGGTTCGCTCCTTGAACGGATCGAGCATCACGAACATCACCGCCGCATTCGGTACGTTGACGAAGCCGTTGACCGACAGTCCCGGGAACGCCACCACGCTTTCCACTCCCGGTTCGTCCAGGGCGATTTTCGACATTTGCCGCACCACCGCGTCGGTACGATCCAGCGACGCCGAGTTGGGCAATTGGGCAATGCCGACCAGGTAGTATTTGTCTTGCATCGGCACAAAACCCGCCGGCACAGCGTTGAAGCCGAACCAGGTCAGCGCGAGTAATCCGCAATAGGCCACCAGCGCCACGCCGCGACGGCCGACCACCTTGCGCACCGTGCTGCCATACGCCTGCGGCGCACGCTGGAACGGCCGGCCCAGCACCTCCAGCAGGCGCACGGCGCGACCGCGCAGGCTACGCGGGTCATGTACCACGGCGGCACCTCGTGGGCGCAGCAACAGGCCGGCCAACGCCGGGCTGAGGGTCAACGAGTTGACCGCCGAGAGGATCGTCGAAATCGCGATGGTCAGCGCAAACTGCCGGTAGAACTCACCTTGCAATCCACTGAGGAACGCCGTGGGGATGAACACCGCAGCCAGCACCGAGGTAATCGCAATGATGGGGCCGGTGACCTCGCCCATCGCACGCCGCGCAGCTTGCGTGGGCTCCTCGCCGTTTTCGATATGCCGCTCGACGTTCTCGACCACCACGATGGCATCGTCGACCACAATGCCGATCGACAGCACCAGGCCGAACAACGACAAGGTATTCAGGGAAAAACCCATCAGGTGCATGACCGCGAAGGTGCCGATGATCGACACCGGCACGGCCATCAACGGGATCAGCGACGCGCGCCAGTTACGCAGGAACACCACCACCACGATGACCACCAGCAGGATCGCTTCCATCAGGGTGATCGCGACTGACTCCAGCGAAGCCCGTACAAACACCGTCGGGTCATAGGCAATCCGCGACACCAGCCCTTCAGGGAAGTTGGTCTGCAGGCGCTGCATGGTATCGCGCACTGCCTGCGCCACATCGAGGGCGTTGGCGCCCGGGCTCTGGATGATCTGCAAGGCCACCGCCGGCTCGCCGTCCAACAGGCTGCGCAGCGCGTAGGCATCGGCGCCCATCTCGATACGGGCCACATCACGCAGACGCGTGACCTGGCCGTTATCGCCGGTGCGGATGATGATGTCGCCAAATTGCTCTTCGTCCGTCAGCCGCCCGAGAGTATTGACCGTGACTTGGAAGGCCGCGCTGGAATCCGGTGCCTGGCCGACGGAGCCGGCCGCCACTTGCACGTTCTGCTCGCGCACCGCGGCAATCACATCGCCGGCGGTCAAGCCACGGGCGGCGATCAGGTCCGGGTCGAGCCACAAGCGCATGCTGTATTCGCCCGCGCCCCATACCAGCACGTCGTTGATCCCCGGCAGGCGCGACAGCTCGTCACGCACCTGGAGGTAGGCATAGTTGGAGATGTACAGCGGGTCATAACGTTTATCGGGGGATAGCAGGTGGACCACCATGAGGATGTCCGGCGAGGTCTTTTGCGTGACCACGCCGAGGCGCTGCACCTCCTCGGGCAAGCGCGGCAAGGCCCGCGACACACGGTTCTGCACCTGGATCTGCGCCATGTCGGCGTTGGTGCCCTGGGCGAAGGTCGCGGTCAGGATCATGCGGCCGTCGGTGGCCGACTGCGAGGTCATGTACAACATGCCCTCGACCCCGGTGATCACCTGTTCCAATGGCGCCGCCACCGTCTCGGCGATCACCTGCGGGTTGGCCCCGGGATAGGACGCGGTGACCTGCACCGTGGGCGGCGTGACCGCGGGGTATTCACTCAGCGGCAGATGAAAGAAGGCCACGATACCGCCGATCATCATCAACACCGACAAGACAATGGCGAAGATTGGCCGATCAATGAAAAAGCGTGGGAAGCTCATTGCACGCCCCCCACGGTCAGCGGCGCCTCAAGCGGCTTGCCCTCGATACTGGCGGCCAGTGGCGTCACCTGCATGCCGGGGCGCACCAGGCCCTTGACGACAATACGCTCGCCCGGTTGCAGGCCCTGTTCGACGACGCGCAGGCCGTCGACCACCGGGCCCAATTCCACCGGGCGGTATTCGGTCTTGTTGCCCTCACCGACCACCAGCACATAGCGGCGGCCCTGGTCGGTGCCGATGGATTGGTCGGCGATCAACACCCGCGGTTGCGCCGCGCCGGTGTCCAGCTTGACCTTGGCGAACAGCCCGGGGGTCAGGCGCCCATCCGGGTTGTCGACTACCGCACGCACGCGCACGGTGCCGGTCTTGCGGTCGGCCGCATTGGCCAGGAAGTCCACCCGCCCGGCCCGTGCATAGGTCGTATCGTTGAGCATGGCCACCATGACCTTGGCGGCTTTTTCGCCCTTGGACCCGGCATGTTCCCGCGTCGCGGCAAGCGAGTGCAGATACGTGCGCTCGTCGACATCGAAATACACATGCAACGGGTCGATGGAGACGATAGTCGTCAACGCCGTCACCCCTTGCGTCACGTAGTTGCCTTCGGTAACGAGGGCGCGGTCGATGCGGCCGCTGATGGGCGCGGTGACACGGGTATAGCCCAGGTCCAGTTGTGCCGCATCCAGTGCCGCCCTCGCCGCCTCGACCTGGGCCCTGCCGGCATTCAACGAAGCAATGGCGGTATCAAGACGATCACGCGCCACGACCTTCTTGGCGAACAATTGCTCGGCTCGCCCGTGCTCGGCCTGGGCCAGCACCGCATTGGCCTCGGCCTCGCGCAAACGTGCCTTGGCCGCATTCAGCGCCGCCTGGAACACCCGCGGGTCAATCACAAACAACGGACTGCCCCTGGCCACGAACTGGCCCTCGGGCACGCTGACACTTTGCAGATAGCCGCTGACACGCGGGCGCAGTTCCACCTGATCGATGGCGGTCAACGAACCGGTGTACTCGACAAACGGCGTCACCGCCCGCGCAACCACCTCGGCCACCGGCACACCGGGCGGCATGGCGGCCGCAGCCGGCGGCGCGTTGTCTGTGCATCCGCCCAGCGTCAACACCGCGGCCATTGCCCCGGTGATCAGGCTTATTGGTTTGGCGTACATCGTTCACCCTCCTTGGAGTCTCAAGACAAATCGACACTGGAGGTTTTTATCGGGCTTGCCACATTGGGAAGGTCAAGTGCTATAAAACCGGGAGGTGTGTTTTTGTCTGAAGGGTGTTTGGAGGGAGGGCTGGGTGTGCTGTTTGGGTGATCTCGGCCTTTAGGCGCTTTGTTGTGGAAGGGGGCGGTGCGACGATTCGACTTGCCCTCGGTAGCGGAGGGTCAATCACAAGCAACCGTCAGTAACCACGATGCGAAGCGAGCCGCTCTTGATCTTGCTTTTGATCCTAGGCGCCCCGTTAAACCACGCTGGCCGGAATTCGACAGGGATTTGGGGGCTAAACCGGCAGGGATGCCGGTTTAGCCGCCCCGCGCCATGGATGGCGCGTGGCGGCGGCCCCCCAAATCCCTGGCGGATTACGGGCACACCGAGCCCAAGCGAGGTGCCGAGTGGTGGGGCAAGAGCGTTTTGGTTACTTTTGCGCTTTTAAAAATGACCCGCCGTAAGGGCGGAACCAATAGCGGCCGTCACCTAAACAATGGATATGTACTCGATCCAACCGAACATCCTGGTCGGCTGTGAGGCCGCCATCGGGGGCAAGCCCCCTCCCACATGGGCCGGCGGCGTACCAGAAGTTGTGTAGATACCCATGCTCATCCGGGGGCAAGTCGAATCATCGCACCGCCCCCACATGGGAGCTGAGACCATCAGGTCCAGGCCACCACCAACAACCCGGCACCCAACACCAGGCACAACGGCGAGTAGAGGTACGTATCCAGGCGCGCAAACCGGGAGCCGCCGACCTTTTTGAAAAAGCCCACCAGCTCCGAATCGCCAATCGCCCGGGCAAAGAACAGCACCGCAATCGCACTGATGCCCCACTGCAACGCCCCATGGGACACCGGCGTGAAATACAACCCGGCGCGCAGGCAAACGAGCAATGCAATTGCCACCAACCCCATAGCGACCAGAAAGGTGCCCAGCGCCGATGGCTTGAACGCCGGTCGCGGCCCGCTGGCAAATTCGCCGGGCAGTTGCGGAATCGCCGCCAGGCTGCCGAATTTGCCGCCAGCGGCCCAGTAAAGATGCACCATGCTGATAAAGGTAAAAACCCCGACAATCCATCGCGCAATGACAAAACTCATGGCGGACGCTCCCGAAAAATGTGGGAGTCAGGATAGTCGCCCTGAGATTTTTTGCAGGCATTTCGTCGGCGGCTGATGGTAAAGTGCCGCCCCATGAAACTCGCCCGTGCCGACCGCTCGCTCATTGCCTGGATGCTTTACTGCTGCGTCCTGTTCAATGTGTTCGCCTGCAGCATTGGCCACGGGCAAATGGTGGGCATGCAGCTCAACGGCATCAGCGGCCAGTTCTGCACCGTGGATCCGCGTACCCAGGCGCCTCTGCAAAACAACTCTACGGATGAGAACCTGCCAACGCTGTCGAAGGCGTTCGGTTGCCCGTTGTGTTCGACCGGCGGCATGGGCCCCGCGCTCAACAGCCACCTGAACGTGGCAGTTTTGCCACAACCCCACGCGCCGCCTGCGGCGATCGTGCTCGCCGCTGACATTCCTGCCCGCTTCACCTGGCCCACCGCTAACCCGCGCGCGCCACCTGCCCTCGCCTGATCCCTGCGCTTTCTGATCTGCATACCGACCGTTTCCGTGAGGAAGGACGGGCGGCCGTGCGTTTGTTTTCAAGCCAAGTTTTCAGGATTCAACCATGAAACATCTACCCCTGCTGGCAGGCCTGTTCGGCTGCCTGCCTGTCTGCGCCCCTGCTCTGGAGCTGGCACCGACCACCATTGAAGGCGAGCAAAGCGTTGAGCCCGGGCTGGCCCTGGACCAACCCAGCGGTATGGCCTCGCGGCTGGGACTGAGCGTACGGGAAACCCCGGCCTCGGTGGCCATCGCCAACCGCAACGATATCGAGCGCCATGGCGCCAAGACCTTCCGCGATGCGGCCAACACCCTGCCCGGCGTCAATGCCAGCGCGCCGCCCGGGTTTGGTGGGTTTGTATCGTACCGAGGGTTTACCAGCAGCCAGATTACCCAGATGTTCAACGGCATCAATGTTGCCACGGGCCTGGCGCGGCCAGTGGATGCGTGGGTCTATGACCGCGTCGAGCTGGTGGGCGGCCCTTCCTCCTTGATCAACGGCGCAGGCTCCGTGGGCGGCTCGCTGAACTACGTGACCAAGCTGGCGAGCCGTGAGGAACAGGCTGTCGAAGGCCAGTTGACCTATGGCAGCTACGACACCGCGGGCATGGCGTTCGGCCTCAACCATGCGCTGACCGAGCCTGGTGCCGAGGTGCCGCACTACGCACGCCTGGACGTGAGCCGCAATACCAACCACAGCTATATCGACCGCGATCAACGAGATGCCTGGAGCGTAGCGTTTTCGCTGCTCAGCGACTTGACCCCCGACCTGTCCCACACCCTGGCCCTGGAATATCAGGACGAGCATGAAGACAGCCCCTATTGGGGCACGCCGGTGCTCAACCCCAAGGCCGGCGAACTTAAGATCGACAAGCACAATCGCTTCAACAACTACAACGTCGCCGACGGTCGTTACGAACAGCGCACGATCTGGGCACGGTCGATCATCGACTACCGAATAAATGACAGCACCACGCTGAAAAACACCCTCTATCACCTCGACAGCCAGCGCGACTACCGCAACCTGGAGACCTACCAGTACAACGCCGATAACAGCGCGGTGAACCGCTCGACCGCCTATCAGGTACGGCATCAGGGCCAACAGAACGGCAACCAGTTCGAACTGCGCCATGACAACAGGATTTTCGGCCTCTCCACCACCTGGTCCGGCGGTTTTGAGTACAAGGTCAACAGCACCACCAACAGCCCCTTGAACGTGCCGGGAAAAAGTACCGTGGACCCGAACAACTATGACCCGGGACACTTCTATGACATCCCCGGCACCCGCCCGGGTTTCGTCAAGGACAAGACCAACCAGGTGACCACCAAGGCACTGTTCGTGGAAAACCGCCTGGGGCTGACGGATAAGCTCTCGCTGCTGACCGGCCTGCGATATGACGCCATCGACATGGACGTGACCAACCACCGCTCGGTCACCGCCGCTAACCCACGGCACTTCAAGCGCAGCTGGGAACCGCTGACGGGGCGTGTGGGCCTGACTTATCAATTCATCCCGTCGGCCAATGTCTACGTGCAATACAGCACCGCCGTCGAACAGCCCAATACCACCACCCAGGTGTTCGATGTGTCCACCGGCAAGCAATGGGAGATCGGCAGCAAGTTCGACTACCTGGACGGTCGCGGTTCCGCCACGGTCGCGGCCTACAAGATTGAACGCAAAGACTTTGCCGTCACTGATCCGCTGGATCCGACCAACAGCATTCCGGTGGGCGCGCAGTCGTCCAAGGGCATCGAATTGGCCAGCTCACTGCGTATCACGCCAAGGTTGCTGGCTGAAGGCAACTTCGCCTGGGTAGACGCCGAGTACGATGAGTTCAATGAGAAAATGGCCAGTGGCGCAGTGGTGTCACGCAAGGGCAATACGCCGACCAACGTGCCCAGGCGCGTGGGCAACCTGTGGTTGACCTATGATTTTTCCGAGGATTGGCAAGGGGGTGTGGATGCGCGGTATGTCGCCCAGGTGTATGCAGATAATGCCAATACCCAGACGGTACCGGCCTACACGCTGTTTGGCACCTTCCTGCGCTACAGGCTGGACGCCCACACCTCGGTGACCGGCCGCGTGCGCAACTTGACCAATGAGGTGTATGCCGAGTTTGCCCATGTGTCGCCGGCGTATTACCTGGGTTCGCCGAGAACGTTTGAGGTAGCGGTGCAAACCAAGTTCTGAGCCTGAAATGCAGCCAACTGTGGGAGGGGGCTTGCTCCCGATAGCGGTGGTTCAGTCAATGCATATGCAAGCTGATACACCGCTATCGGGAGCAAGCCCCCTCCCACATCAAGACTATCGGTTACTTGAGACTCGCCTCAACCTTCTGCGCTACATCTTGCGTCAACCACGCCTTCCACACCTCAGGGTGTTCCTTCAGGAACGCTTGGGCCACGTCCCGCGGTGCCGTGTGGTTTTCGCTCATCTTCGCCAAGGCTTTGTTCAGCGGCTCGATGGGAAACTCAACCTTCTCGAAGAACTGCGCAATCTGCGGATGCTCCTGCTGGAACGGCGTCGATACGCCAATGCTCAACTTGGATGCCAACGACCGGGTAGGCTTGGGGTCTGGGTTATCCGCATCGGTCAGGGTCTTCCATGCATCCGCATCAAACGGCGGCTCTTCGAGCTGGATCAATTTATAGCGCCCCATCAACGGGGTCGGCGACCAGTAGTAGAACAACACTGGCTTGCCCCGGCGGATCGAAGACGCAATCTCTGCATCCAACGCCGCGCCCGAACCGCTGCGGAAGTTCACGTAGCTATCGTCGAGGCCATAGGCCTTGAGCTTCTGCTTGTTGACCACTTCGGAGGTCCAGCCGATGGGGCTGTTAAGAAAGCGACCTTTGCCTGGTGATTCGGGGTCCTTGAACACATCCTTGTAGCGCGCCAGGTCCTTGACACTTTTCAGGTCTGGAGCCAGAGGCTTGAGGTTTTTCGACGGGTCACCCTTGACCACGTACTCCGGCACCCACCAGCCTTCGGTGGCGCCTTTGACCGTATCCCCCAGCCCTACCACTTTGCCTTCGGCTTCGGCCTTGACCCACACCGGACTGCGACCAGCCCATTCTTCCCCAATCACCTGGATATCGTTCTTGGCCAGGGCGGTTTCCAGGGTGATGGTGGTACCGGGCAAGGTGTCGGTAGGCAGGTCATAACCCTTCTCGACGATAAAGCGTAGTACTTCAGTGATCAGGCTGCCGCTTTCCCAGTTCAGGTCAGCAAAATGCACCGGTGCCTGGGCAGCCGAGACCGGCAATGACAGGCTCAAGGCCGTCAAGGACGCTGCCAACAGTGATTTCAATCCCTTCATGCGTTGCACCTCGCGTCTTCACAGTCATGGCGAACGGCTTTGCCGCCAATGCGCGAAGCCTCTGAATAGTTAAGTCAACGCAACTGTAGTAGAGGTTCCGGAACAGATCGGTACACGAAGTGTTTATCGGTTATTCGCTGGCCTTGAAAGTAACCAGTTCGCCCTTGCGCCATTTGGCAGCCTTGCCGGTCACGGCTTTCAGGGTCTTGGTCAGGCCTTCCTGCAATTGTTCATGGGCAGCAAATACCAGCATCACGCTGTGGCCTTCCTTGAACACAATGCCCTGGCCCTCGGCCGACGAAACAAAGGCGTAATCGCCCAACCCATACACGGTCAACTTGATATCGCGAAACTTGAGTTCGAACTTGCCACCTTCGCGGCTGGGTAACACCGCCGCACGGAAATGGTCGCCCACCTTGAGTTCCAGGCGTGGCTTGTCATCCACGACCAGCGCCGTTTCGGTATCGATCTCGGCGATATAGATACCTTCTGGCGTTTGTTCGGTGACGTAGACAAACCGCGATTGAAACTGCTTGACCAACTTTGCGCGCAAATCACCCAGCACGAATAACGCGTGCATATCCAGATTACTGACTGCCAAGGAAACGTCCCCACATCAAAAAAGCGCTGGCCGCTGAAGCGGGCAACACAAAAAACGGCCGTTACGGCACGATCACCCATTCGTTAAAAACTGAAGATAACCTACAAGGCTGGTACATACAGCCGCGGTGGACCTCAATCAAGGTCATCCGGTAGCACAGCAAATCACAGGTTTAGCGACCCGAGAATACAAGTCGAGCAACTTCAGAGAATAACCCAACCGAAAATGCAGTTTTCCGACGCCCAAAACAAAAAAATACCCAGGCATGGAACCAGTCGCGAACTGCCGACGACAATACTAAAACAGCAACCCGGGTTAAACCACCCGAAACGCCACTGACAGGCCAACAAGATTGACAGGAGCTGAGCATGCAACGACGTCCACACGACGCTGCGTCTTTCCACAAGCGTTCATCATGGTCAGAGGAACGCCAATACTACTGCCTGCAAAACGCTGATGGGTACTCGAACTCGGTCATTTATCAAGTTGTACCGGCTGGGAAGAACTTTTTCCACATCCTTGAAGTACCCAGTGGCCGGATCAAGGGGTTTCGCAGCGATCATAACAAGGCCTGCGAACTGGCCAAGACCCTGGAAGCCAAGTTGCAAGCCCTGTGTGACACACTCGTTTCGTCACCTGGATGACTTTACCGCGCCGTCGCCCTTCAACAACTGCCATACTGGCGCGTCCATTGAAGTTTGCCCCCTGCGGGTCAGGTTTCATCAGTGCAGTTACCTTGAAGGGAAGGCTATACGTGACGGAATTTGATATTGGCGAATTTTTTATCCACGGCGATGCCAGGGAAGTAGACGGAGAGTTTCAAGCAGTTATCGTAATGCGTGCCAAACCACCCTTGACCACCGTCACTACGCATCAGGTAGAGAAGGACCGTTGGTTCAAAACCGTGGACGCCGCTGCCAATGCCGCGAAGGACGCTGCCAAGGCGCTCAAGGCAGCCGTGGATTCAGGGGCGCTCACCTCCTGACAATCTGATAGAACTCTGCAGCGCCCCAAGCCTCCCATGCATACACACTTGAACTGCATGGAGTACGACATGGATACCACCACCCCCACGCTCGAAACCTTGTTCGATCAACTGGGCCTGGACTCGAGCCAGGAAGCCATCGAGCGCTTTACCGCCGAGCATCGCCTGCCGGATGATGTCAAACTCATCGACGCGCCGTTCTGGAGCGAACAACAGGCGAGTTTCCTCAAGGAACAATTGCATGTAGATGCCGAATGGGCGCCTGCGGTGGACGACCTCAACGCACTGTTGCACGAATCGCCCAAGGAATAATTCAATGCAGGCTGTCTGACTGTTCCATGCGCAACAGCGCTTGCCAGGCAGTCCTGCACTCCTCTGCCTCATCGCGGCTGGCAAAGGCAGTTCCGCGCTGCTCACCATTGAGCAATACCACCCAGCAAGCTTTCTGGCCCAGGGCACGCAGGGTCTCAGGTACGCCACTGCCGATCATTACGGCCACATCGACTTTGTTTTGCATGGAGCTTCTCCGCAGCATTAGTTAGCTTGCTAACAATGTTGGCCATGCTACGGTTTTATTCCAGTTGGAAAAAGCTATCTTCGGAATAGCTTCATTGCATAAACAGCAACAATCTACGCGCTGGACGCGGCCGGATGCTCGCGTAATGCTGTTGCAGGCGGGGCGGCCGGCTCACTGGCAGGCGCCCCCCTCACCCGTGTCAGGCTTGACGCTGGTGCTTGTCGATCTGCTCGTGGCGCTCTTGCGCTTCGATGCAGTACTTGGTGGTAGGGCTGATCAGCAGCCGCTTGAGGCCGATAGGCTCGCCGCTGTCATCGCACCAGCCAAAGGAATCTTCCTTGATACGCTCCAAGGCGCGCTCAAGCTGCGGCAGCATGCGCTGGTCGCGATCGATGGCATTTACCAGCCAGGTGCGCTCTTCTTCCACGGAAGCGGCGTCAGCCGGGTCGGCCGGGGTGTCCAGGCTTTCAATGGCGATGCGGTTCTGTTCAATGCGCTCGTGGTGTTCCACTTTCATGTCTTGCAGCAACTTCTCGAAAAAAGCGTGCTGTTCGGCATTCATGTAGTCATCCGCCGGCATGGCCAGCAACTTTTCCTTTGTCATTGATTTCTCTATAAAAAATACGTGCATTAAGGCGAATAAGGGAGCGTTCCGGCAGGCCTCTGCAGGTCTCGGAAGGGCGCCGTCCATTTCAAGCGCCACCCGGCACTCAATTTACGAGGGGCGGCAGTCTAAGGCCGACTTGAGGGCGCAGCAACTGAAAAGACAGGCATTTTTTCCCAATTAACCCCCAAAGGCACCAGGACGGGCTTGGCGAACGGTCATCGGAGTGCGTTTATAGCAAGAAATTCAAGTTTGTGGAGCTATATAGAAGACAAACGGTTGAAAGTGGCTGATCCCGGACTAAATGTGGGAGGGGGCTTGCTCCCAATAGCGGTGTGTCAGCTTGCACATCTGTTTCTGGCTGACCGCTATCGGGAGCAAGCCCCCTCCCACATTTGATCTGATTTGGCCCTTGGATTCACTCAGCGCTTGAGCTTGCGCTTATTACGGTATTGGTCGATCACCACCGCCACCACGATGATCAGGCCCTTGATGATGTCCTGGATATACGCGTCAACGCCGACGAAGGTAAACCCACTGGCCATCACGCCGAGGATCAGCGCGCCGATCACGGTGCCGGTGATGCGCCCTACCCCGCCCGCCAGGCTGGTGCCGCCGATCACCGCTGCGGCGATCGCATCCAGCTCATAGGACATGCCCATGCCCGCCTGGCCGGTAGCCGCACGTGCCGAAGCCACCACGCCGGCCAGGCCCGCCAGCAGGCCGGCGATGCTGTAGACGATGATCAAGTGGCGCTTGACGTTGATCCCCGAGGTGCGTGCCGCCTGCATATTGCCGCCGATGGCGTAGGTGTATTTGCCGTACTTGGTGTAGCGCAGGGCGATATGGAAGATCACCGCCACCACCAGAAAGATAATCACCGGCATCGCGCCATGGCCGATAGCCGTATAGGAATCCGAGAGCATGCTCACCGGCTGGCCTTCGGTGTAATAACGCGCCAGGCCACGGGCCGAGACCATCATGCCCAGGGTCGCGATAAACGGCGGGATGCCGGTCACCGCAATAATGCTGCCGTTGATTGCCCCGGCCAGCAGCCCTACGCCCAAGCCCATTGCCACCGGTATCCACACCGGCAGGTCGGTCAGGGACGGAAACACCGCCCGGGAAAAATCGGAGGTCTGCGCCAGGCTCGCGGCGATCATTGCTGACAAGGCCAGTACCGAGCCGGAAGACAGGTCGATCCCTGTGGTGATGATCACCTGGGTCACACCGATGGCCAGCAGGCCGATGATCGATACTTGCAGGATCATCAGCACCAGGCGCTGGGAGTTCATCAAGAAGCTCTGGTCGCGCACGATCCAGCCGAACAGTTCAAACACCAGGCCGATGCCGATCAGCACCAGGAAGATGCTCAGCTCGGTAGGCATGCGTCGACGGTTCTTGACCGGTGCCGTCGCCGGCTTGTTGTCTGTTATTGCGTTCATAACCCATCACCTTCTTATTCTGTAGATCAGTGGACCGCGGTCATACCGGAAGCCAACTGCATGACTTTTTCCTGGGTGGCCTCAGCGCGATCCAGGGTGCCCATCAGTTCGCCTTCGTGCATGACCATCACCCGGTCGCTCATGCCGAGCACTTCGGGCAGTTCGGAGGAAATCATGATCACCGCCATGCCTTCGCTGGCGAGGAAGGCGATCAAGCGATAGATCTCGGCCTTGGCGCCCACATCAATACCGCGGGTCGGCTCGTCGAGGATCAGCAGGCGTGGGTTGGTCATCAGCCAGCGTGCCAGCAAGGCCTTTTGCTGGTTGCCGCCGGACAAGGTGTCGATGCATTGTTCCAGGGACGGGGTTTTCACCCGCAGCTTCTTGCACATGTCTTCACACAACGCACGCAGGGCTTCCTGCTGGATGAAGCCGTTGCCCGAATAGTGCGGCAACACTGCCATCTCCATGTTTTCCAGTACCGACAGGCACGGGAACAGGCCGCTGAGCTTGCGGTCCTCGGTCAACAGCGCAAAGCCTTTCTCGATGGCCATGTGCGGGTCGGTAATACGCACCGCCTGGCCGTCCAGGGTGATTTGCCCACTGGTGCTTGGGGTGATGCCAAAAATCGTTTCTGCCACATTGGTGCGCCCGGAGCCCATCAGCCCGGCGATGCCGAGGATTTCCCCGGAGTGCAGGTCGAAGGATACGTTTTTGAATACGCCGTCCAGGCTCAGGTCGCGCACCGACAGCAGCAGCTCACCAATGGGCGTCTCGCGCACCGGGAACAACTGGCTCAGCTCACGCCCTACCATCATCGAGATCAGGCTGTCGCTGTTCATGCTGTCGGCACGTTGCAGGCCGATGTACTGGCCATCGCGGAACACCGCCACTTCATCGGCGATGGCGAACACTTCGTTCATTTTGTGCGTGATGTAGACGATGCCTTTGCCCTGGGACTTGAGGTCGGCAATGATCGAAAACAGGTGGGCCACCTCCTTGTCGGTGATCGCCGAGGTGGGCTCATCCATGATCAGGATGTCGGAGTCATAGGACACCGCCTTGGCAATCTCGACCATCTGCCGCTCGGCGATGCTCAGGTTGCCGACCTGTTCTTCGGGGTCGAGGTTGATGCGCAGGCGCGCCAGCAACTCGGCGGTGCAACGATGCATTTCGCGGTGGTTGACCATGTGCAGGCTGTTGAGCTGCTCGCGGCCGATCCAGATGTTCTCGGCGATGCTCATGTGCGGCATCAGGTTGAGTTCCTGGTGGATCATCGCGATCCCGGCTTTCTGTGCCGCCAGCGGTGTGTCAAACACGATGGGCTTGCCGCGCAGGCGGATTTCCCCAGCGTCGGGCTGATAGATACCGGCGATGATTTTCATCAAGGTCGACTTGCCTGCGCCATTCTCGCCCATCAGCGCCAGCACCGTGCCGGGACGCACACGCAGTTGTACGTCGGCCAGGGCCACGACGCCGGGAAAGCCTTTGCTGATGTTGACGATTTCCAACAGGTAGGGTTCGTCCAGCGGCAACGGCTGGATACCGGGAGGCTGCGAGACAGCGGCATGAGCGAGCATAAGACGGTACTCCATCAGCAGGGCGGGCACGACCGCCCTGCCGGTTCATTGTTGTGATGTCAGGGCTACTTGAACTGGGCGACGTTGTCCGGAGTAATCAGCTGGAACGGAATGATCACGTTCTGCTCGACCGGCTCGTTCCTGGCCATCTTGCGCGCCGCTTCCACCGACCCCACGGCCTGGCCCTTGGCGTCCTGGAACGCGGAGGCGGCCATGTCACCCTTGGTGATTGCATTCAAGCCGTCCGGCGTACCGTCGACACCCGCGATCAGCACGCTGCCCTTTTCCTTGCCGGCCGATCTCAGCGCCATGGATGCACCAATGGCCATCTCATCGTTGTTGGCCAGCACTGCGTTGAACTCGCGGCCTTGGGTCAGCCAGTCGTTGACCAGAGTCATGCCCTTGTCCCGCAGCCAGATGCCGGTCTGTTCCTGTTCGATCTTGATGTCCGGGTACTTGGCGAGTACTTCCTTCACGCCCTTGGTGCGGTTGGTGGTGGAGTTGTTCGCCAGGTCGCCCAGCAGGATCACGATCTTGCCCTTGCCACCGAGTTTCTCAGCGATGTACTGCATTTGCAGGCGACCGGCCTCGACGTCATCTGAGGTCACCGCCACCACGTCCTTGGGCAGGTCTTTCTGGTCGGGCCGGCGGTTGACGAATACCAGCGGAATGCCCGCCTTGGTCGCGGCACTGATGATGTTCTTGGTCGATGCGGTATCGACCGGGTTGACGATAATCGCGTCGACTTTCTGGCTGATGAAGTTCTCGACCTGGCTCAGTTGCTTGACCACATCGGCGCGGGCATCTTCGAACTGCAGTTGCACGCCATCGCCCTTGGGGTAGGACTTGGCTTGCTTGTCCATGTCTTCGCGCAGGTAGGTAAGGAAGGTGTCGTCGAACGCGGACATCGTGACGCCCACCTTGAGATCGGCGGCGCCGGCAACACCGCTGGCCAGCAGCATGGACAGGGCCAGCGCGGTAAAACGGATCGGGGTCTTCATGAACGGTCTGTCTCCACTTTCTTGTTGGTTTTTTTGGACGTTGCGTTGATCAGGCCTCGGCCGGCACTCGCACCACCGGCGCGCCCGGAATGCAGCAGACCAGCGCGCCCTGGTTTTCGACGCACAGCACATTGAGGAAGGAGAAGTAGAACGGCCGGGCGCGGGGCAGGCCGCGAGGCGTTTGGGCGGGGCGTAAAACTTGCAGTACAGCGTTGAAGATTTTCATCTGACGGTACCTGGTTGTTTTTGATCTTGTTTTTGTTGAGTCGCCCCAAACGTGTGCGGGACGGACTTTATGCAACCTGGAAAAGACTTTATTGGAAAATAATTTCCATATCAACCTGTTTTAGAATTTTATTCTATTTTTGTCGAAACCACCTGCTGGCGCTCGGCACTCAGGCGCGCGGCGTCCAATATACGGGTGGTTTCCAGTGCGTCATAGGCGCTTACCGGCAGCGGCCCCTGGCCCTGCACGGCCGCTTGCAATTGGCGATAGAACTGGGTCCAGCAGCCCTTCTCCGACGGCACCCGCTCACGTTCCGGCCCCTGCTCGAACCAGCCCCAGCGTCGATGTTCCTCGGCCCCCCAATGCTCGCCTTCGGTCTTCGGCGATTTACCGGCCATCAACGCGTCTTCCTGGCCATCCAAGCCTTCGACGGTGTAGCAACCCAAGCTGCCACTGACCCGAAAGCGTGGTGCCTGGCTGTTCTGCAAGGCGTTGCCCCACAGGTGTGAAATCACGCCATTGGCGTGGGTCAAGGAAACAAAGAAGCCGTGATCCACGCTGGGGTATTGCGCGGTGTAGTGCAGTTGGGCGAACACTCGATCCACCGGGCCGAACAGTTGCAGCGCCTGGTCCACCAGATGGCTGCCCAGGTCGCGCAGCCATCCGCCGCCACTGGCATTGCCCACAGCCTCTGGGCTGTAGCGCTCCACGCGGGATTCAAACCGGGTGATGCTGCCGAGGGCACCGGCGTCGATGAGTTTACGCAGGGTCAGGTAATCCGAGTCCCAGCGCCGGTTCTGGTAGACGCTGAGCAGGGAACCCTGGCGCTCGGCGGCGGTGATCAAGGCTTGGGCCTGTTCGGCGTTGGCGGCAAAGGGTTTATCGCTGACCACGGTTACACCGTGTTCGATGGCTTCCAGTACTAATGCAGGGCGGCCTTTGAGGGTGGTGGAGATGACCAGGGCATCGACGCCGGCCTCGACGATCTGGCCGATGGAGTCGAAGGCCTTCACGCCTGGAAGGTCGGTACTTAATTGCTGGCGGCGTTCGGCTGAGCGTGTGACGACGCCTACAAACGTCGCGCCTTGCAACGTTGCAATCAGCGGCGCATGAAAGAAGCGCCCTCCGTGGCCGTAGCCGACTAGTCCAATTCGCATGCATACACTCCTGACTTGAAGTGAAAACCAATCCAAATGTGGGAGGGGGCTTGCTCCCGATAGCGGTAGATCAGATACATACTGGGTGACTGACCCACCGATATCGGGAGCAAGCCCCCTCCCACATTGACCAGGTTCCACCTGTGAGATTGGGATCAGCTGTAGAAGTGTGGGCGATCCGGCAAGCTGACTTTCACAATCTGCCCGCTGCCCTGGGCTTCAATGCAGGCATCTGCCGCCACCGCCGCCGCATACCCATCCCAGGCCGACGGCCCACCCACCTGTCCAGCGCGCACGCTGTCAATGAAGGCCTGCAACTCCACGTCATAGGCGCCGATAAAGCGGTCCTTCCAGTCCATCAGGATCGCGTTGGACAGCTTCGCGTCACTGCGCAGTTGCACCTGGGACGGCTCCGGCAACTTGGCGATGCCGGTCTCCCCCACCACTTCGCACTGGATGTCGTAGCCGTATTGGCAGTTCACAAATACTTCCACGTCGATACGCGTGCCCTTGGCGGTTTCCAGCAGCACGATCTGCGGGTCGCGCAGGTGGGCCAGGGCCTTGCTGGTCTTGCGCGGGAACACCACCTGTACGCTAACGTAGTCGTCGTCGAGCAGCCAGCGCAACACATCCAACTCGTGGATCAGGGTGTCGGTGATCGCCATGTCGGTCTTGTAGTTCTCGCCCACCGTGGGGTTACGGTGCGCGCAGTGCAGCATCAACGGCTCGCCGATCTGGCCGCTGTCGATTACGGCTTTCAAGGCACGATAGCCTTCGTCATACGGACGCATGAAACCCACTTGCACCAGGCGCTTGCCATGGGCGACTTCGGCTTCGACGATCTTGCGACAACCTTCGGCGGTGACCGCCAGGGGCTTTTCACAGAACACCGGTTTGCCGGCGGCGATGGCGGCCAGTACGAACGCTTCGTGGCTTGGGCCCCATGAAGTCACCAGCACCGCTTCGACCTGCGGCGAGCTGATCAGTGCATGGCCGTCCGGGTACACCTCTGCGTCCAGCTTCAAGTCCGCGACCACCTTGGCGGCCTGCTCAAGGTTGATATCGGTGACCGCCACCACCTGGCTGTTGAGCAGGGTCTGGCTGCAACGACGGATATGGTCACGGCCGATGGCGCCTGTGCCGATTACACCTAACCGCAGTGAATTAGAAAGCAAAGACATGCAAACACTCCTCTTGTTATTAGTACTGCCGGGCTTTCGCCAGGTGTTCATTGAGTTTTTTCGCAGCGGCATTGGTGCGTTCGCTGGTGGACACCTGCGCCACGCCCACCCGCCACCACGACAGGTAGCCGTGGATCATGGTCTTGGGCAGCACCTTGATATCGATCAGGGTCGAGACGGACTGCGCGCGCGCATCCGCCAGGGCCGCTTCGAGCTGTTCCACCGTGCTGACCTTGTAGGTCTTGCAGCCATAGGCCGCCGCACTCATGGCGAAGTCC
Source organism: Pseudomonas sp. FBCC-B545 (assembly GCF_059134095.1). Taxonomy (NCBI): domain Bacteria; kingdom Pseudomonadati; phylum Pseudomonadota; class Gammaproteobacteria; order Pseudomonadales; family Pseudomonadaceae; genus Pseudomonas; species Pseudomonas sp. FBCC-B545. Next base: position 3,587,437 of record NZ_CP101441.1, read on the forward strand.
ACCGGCACCAGGCCACCGTCGAGCTTGCCGCTCTCGGGGTTGCGGTAGCGGAACTCGGTGCCGAAGCTGTCCATGCCATTGCCGATCTGCAGGTTGTTGATACAGCCGAAAGCCATGTTGTCGAGCAGCACCACGTTGATCTTGCGCCGCTCCTGGATCGAGGTGGCCAGTTCCGAGTGCAGCATCATGTAGGAGCCATCACCGACCAGCGCATAGACCTCCTTGGTCGGCTCGGCCAGCTTCACGCCAAGGGCCGCGTTGATCTCGTAGCCCATGCACGAATAGCCGTATTCGACGTGGTAGGTGTTGACGCCCTTGCTGCGCCAGGCCCGTTGCAAATCCCCAGGCAGGCTGCCGGCGGCGGCGACGATGATCGCGTCGTCGGCCAGGCTCTGGTTGAGCACGCCAAGCACCCGGCTTTGGGTCAGGCATGAGCCGGTCAGCTCGATAAATTCACGCAGTACTCCACGGTCCAGGTGGTCGTCGACTTCGGGGACGAACCCATCGCCCTGGTATTCCACCTGATGCACACGATCCACTTCGGCATCGAGTTGCGCCTTGGCGTCAGCGATTTGCTCACCCCAGCCGGAGCGGTAATCGCCCAGGGCGTCAGCCAGCGCTTGAAGGGCGACCTTGGCATCCGCCAGCACTTGCACGCCGTCGAGTTTCAAGGCGTCGCACGGGCTGATATTGAGGTTGAGAAACTTCACCTCGGCGTGCTTGAACAGCGATTTGGACGAGGTAGTGAAGTCGGTATAACGGGTGCCGATACCGATGATCAGGTCGGCTTCGGGCGCCAGCAGGTTGGCCGCCAGGCAGCCGGTTTCGCCGATGCCGCCGACATTCAGCGGATGGCTGGAAACCACTGCGCTCTTGCCCGCCTGGGTTTCCGCGAAGGGAATCGCAAAGCGCTCGGCGAAGGCTTGCAGCGCGGCATTGGCGCCGGAGTACTTCACCCCGCCACCGCAAATGATCAGCGGCTTGCGCTTACCATGAAACGCGGCAAGCGCATCACCGATCATCGCCGCAGTGGCCGGGCGCCGGTCGATGCGGTGCACGCGTTTTTGCAGGAAGTAGTCGGGATAGTCCCAGGCTTCGGCCTGTACGTCCTGTGGCAAGGCCAGGGTCACCGCGCCGGTTTCCGCGGGATCTGTGAGCACGCGCATGGCCTGGATCGCCGCCGCCATCAATTGCTCAGGGCGGTTGATGCGGTCCCAGTATTTGCTCACGGAGCGAAACGCGTCGTTGGTGCTGATGCTCAGGTCGTGGAACTGCTCGATCTGCTGCAGCACCGGATCCGGCTGGCGGCTGGCGTAGACATCGCCGGGCAACAGCAGCAAGGGGATGCGGTTGGCCGTGGCGGTGGCTGCGGCGGTGAGCATATTCGCAGCGCCAGGCCCGACCGAAGCCGTGCACGCATAGATCTTGCGCCGCAGGTGCTGCTTGGCAAAGCCGATGGCGGCATGGGCCATGCCCTGCTCGTTGCGGCCCTGGTGCACCACCAACTCGCCGCTGTCCTGCTCCAGGGCCTGGCCGAGGCCCAACACGTTGCCATGGCCGAAAATGGTGAATACGCCGGCAACAAACTTGCTCTGCACGCCGTCGACTTCGATGTATTGGTTATCCAGGAACTTCACCAGGGCCTGGGCCATGGTCAATCGTGTGGTGGTCATGACGCGCCCCTTATGATTTTTGCAGGTGGGCGATGCTTGCCCCCACGGCCTGCTGGATATCCGCTAAACCATGCACGCTTTCGGCAAACGGCTCGAACGACAGATAGCCGCTGTAGCCGGTACTCAACAGGGTGTCGATCTGCGCCGCATTGCCGAGGATATCGCCCTCGCCCACCAGTACGCGGTGGCCGTCGCCAATCGCGTTGAGCGGCGCGTCGCGATCCTCCACCCCGGAGATATGCACCAGGCCGGTCAGTTCGGGAAAGAACTCATGCTCGCCGGCCAAGTGATGGTGGAAGGTGTCATGCACCACACGGAACACATCCAGGCCACCGATGGACTTGATCGCTTCCACCGCCACGCGCTTGCGACGCAGGGCGGATACTTCGAAACCAAGGGGTTCGACAAAACCAAGAATCCCGTACTCGCGCAGGATGGGTGCCAATTCGCTCAACGCGGTGCGCAAAGCGGCGGCGCGCTGCGCGTCGGTGCGCGTGTCGCCGGGCTCATTGAACGGGCACATCACCAGACCCTGGGCACCGCATTCACGGGCGTAGGTGGCAAGCTCCAACGCTTGGGCACGGCGCTCGTCGTTCCACACGTCAAAGGGGTACAGCGCGTTGATCGACAGCACCGTAATACCCTGCGCCGCGCACAACTCACGTACGCGAGTGGCGGGCATGCCGTATTCGATTTCGCGGTTCTTGAGGTCGTTGCGGATCTCGATGGCATCGCACTTGAGGGCTTTGGCCATCTGGATGAAATCCGCCAGGGCCAGGTCAGGCGCGACCATGCGGTTAAGGGCAAAACGTAGCGGCGACTTCATTGTTGTTGTTCTCCGTCCAAACCGTTTAAAGGTCCAGCAGCCAGCTGTGCTGCGGGTCGTTATGGAAATGCCAGGCGCGCTTGGGGCCGGCCATCACGTTGAGGTAATACGACTCGTAGCCGTATGGCACGCTGACCGGGTGGTAACCCTTGGGCACCACCACCAGGTCGCTGTTTTCCACGGCCATGGCCTGGTCGATGCTGCGGTCATCGGTGTACACGCGCTGGAAGACAAAGCCCTGGGGCGGGTTGATCTGGTGGTAATAGGTCTCTTCCAGGAAGCTCTGGTGCGGCAGGTCGTCGGTGTCATGCTTGTGCGGCGGGTAGCTTGAGGAATGCCCCGACGGTGTGCGCACTTCCACCACCAGCAGCGAATGGGCCGGCTCGCTATCGGGCAGGATGTCGCACACGTAGCGGGTGTTGGCGCCTTTGCCACGCACACTGCGCTTGCACTGCTCGGGGCGGATCAGGCGCGGGGCAAAACCCTGGGCACCCGGAGCGGCGCAGACGGCGATCTGTACATCGCTCAAGGCGCTGACCTGGGCGTCGGTGCCGGGCGGCAGGTAGGCGGCGAACGGTGATTTGTCTTCGAACACCGACTGGCGATCACCGACGTTCTGCCAACTGAAACCTTCGCCTTCGATGTTTACCCGACCGCTGAGCAACACCAGGCACAACTCCTGATCGCCCGCGCTGATCGGCAGGCTTTCGCCCAGGCTCAGGCGGTAGGCGGCAAAGCCTACGTATTCCAGGCGCCCGGCTTCCAGGGCGACCATGGTTTGCCCGCGTTTGCTGCTTTTGACCAACAAGCTCATCACTCAAGTCCTCTGGTTGAGAAGCGCACGCAAGGTGTCATAACCTTTTTTTGCGTAGATATAGCTGGGCGCCACGGCCGGGTCCTGCTCGGCTTCCACCACCAGCCAGCCCTCATAGTTCGCAGCCAGCAGTACGTCCAGCAACGGTGCAAAATCGATGTCGCCATCGCCGGGCACAGTGAACGTGCCGTTGACGATGCAATCGGGAAAGCTCCACATCTGGTTGCGCGCCAGTTGCACCACGGGTTTGCGCACATCCTTGAAATGCACGTGGCAGACACGGTCGATATGCTTGCGCAACACCTCGACGGGTTCGCCGCCGCCCATGTAGCAGTGGCCCGAATCGAACAGCAGGCCGACTTCCGGCCCCGTGCGCTGCATCAGCTGGTCGATGTCTTCGGGGGACTCGACATAGGCGCCCATATGGTGGTGGTACGCCAGGCGTACCCCCTGGGACAGGGTGAAGCGCGCCAGTTCGGTAAGTTTGTCGGCATAGTCCTGCCAAGCCTGCTCGCTATGGAAACGCGGGCGTTCGATCAAACGAATGCGCGAGCCCTGGATCGAATCAGCCACTTCGCCATACACCAGCACCGAGGCGCCGTTGTGCCTGAGCAGTTCGACATGGCCGGCAATCGCCTCGATTTCCTCGGCCACGGAGCGACGGGCCAGGCGGCTGGAGTACCAGCCGGAGACGAGGGCCAGGTCATAGGGGCGCAACACGTCGCCGACACCCTTGGCATCTTTGGGGAATTTGCCGTTGAGTTCAAAACCTTCGTAGCCGATGTCCTTGCCTTCGCTCAGGGCCGTGCTCAGCGGGGTTTCACCGCCGAGGGCCGGCAGGTCGTCGTTGCTCCAGGAGATCGGGTTGATGCCAATTCGGATTGCGGGCATGGCTGCACCTTTATTGTTTTAGCCTGAGATCACTGGGATCAGCCTGTGTGGGAGGGGGCTTGCTCCCGATGGCAGTGGGTCAGTTGATAAATAGGTACCTGATACACCGCTATCGGGAGCAAGCCCCCTCCCACATTTGATTGCATTGCACCTTTAGAACTGTGATTAAGCTCTGGAACTGCGCCAGGCATTGATGAGTTGTTCGAAGGTAGCCTGTACCTGCTGGATCAAGGTCTCATCATCGATCTCCCCCGCCATCCACGCCCGGCTCGGCTCCTGGAAGATCGTGCGGCCTACGGCAAACCCACGGCAGGTGGTGCTCAGGCGTGCTTGCTGGAAACCATCGGCGAGGCATTCGGCGGACGCGTTCAGGCCCAGCAGCACCACGCCCCGGCAGTACGGGTCGCGCTCCTGGATCAGTTCGTCAAGCTTCTTCCAATCCTCGGCTGACTGCGCCTCGATCTTCCACCAGGCCGGGTAGATACCCAGGTTGTACAGGCGCTTGAGGCTGCGGTAGAGCACGTCGGGATAAGTCGATGGATGATCCTTGGGCGGGATGACTTCCAGCAGCAGCTCATGCCCGCTCACGATGGAGGCCTCGTACACCGCCTTGAGTTGCGCTTCCTGCTCCAGGCGCAGCATCGGTTCGTCATCGGGGTGGAATTGCACCAGGCACTTGATGATCTGTTCCTGGGGCCAGGCAATCAGGTTGCTGCCCACCGAGCGTCCGTGTTCGAACGCCAGGGGCCGCGAGTTCTGCACTTCCACCGGGCGTGCGATCCACCAGCCGCGACCGCTGGCGGCGTTGAGGGCATCCTGGCCGAAACGTTGGTCGGCGAGCAGGCCCACGTCGGCCTCGACGCCCTGCTCGCCGAGCTTGCGCTCCACGCGTTCGATGGCCTGGATAAACAACTGCTTGATCGCGCTGATGCGCGTCGGGTCCTGACCGCCCTTTTGCGCCAGGTCCACCAGTTGCCAGCGGTGGTCGAAGGCAAACACGAACAATTGCTTCCAGGCCTTGCGCGGCACCGTTACGCGGTGCAGGCGTTGCAGGGTCACGTCCTGGTCCGGGCGGGTAATGGGCACCGGGCTGCTGAACAGGTACTCAAGCTCGGCGGGTGTCGGCATGGCCGGCGCACAGGCATGGCGCGAAACCACCAGGCCGCCACAGGCATTGGCCAACTGACTGCAACGTTCATCGCTAGCGTCATTGATCCAACCGCTGAGGAAGCCTGACATAAAGGCATCGCCGGCCCCCAGCACATTGAGCACTTCCACGCGCACACCGGGGTAGATCGCCCCGTCCTCCAGCCGCGCAGGAATCGCGCCGTGAATGACCGTACAACCCTGGGGACCCAGCTTGACTACCAGGGTCGCAGGCGTCAGTTCGCGTACGGTGCGCAACGCGGTGAGCAGGTCTTCACTGCCACCGGCGATAAGGAATTCTTCTTCAGTGCCGACGATCAGGTCGAAACGCGGCAGGATCTTCTGCACATGCTGGCTGACATTCTGGTCGGCGACGAAACGGGTTTCGCCATCGGCCTTGCCCGCCAGGCCCCACAGCACCGGGCGGTAGTCGATGTCCAGCACGCGCTTGACGTTGTGCCTGGCGGCGTAATCCAAGGCCTGGATGCTGGCCTTGTACACGCCGTCGGTGGAGAAGTGCGTGCCGGTGATCAACAGCGCTTTGCTGGAGGCAATAAAGGCCTCGCTGATGTCTTCAGCGCGCAGGGCCATGTCCGCGCAGTTTTCGCGGTAGAACACCAGAGGGAAGGTTTCACGATCCTTGAGGCCCAGCAGCACCAGGGCGGTGAGGCGCTCCGGGTCGACCTTGATACCGCTGACATCGCAGCCTTCACGGGCCAGGGATTCCACCAGAAAACGGCCCATATGGTCGTCGCCCACGCGGCTCAGCATCGCTGACTTGAGACCCAGCCTGGCGGTGCCGAAGGCGATGTTGGCGGAAGAACCGCCGAGGTACTTGGCGAAGCTGGTCACGTCCTCAAGCCGCGCACCGACTTGCTGCGCATAGAGGTCGACGCCCAGGCGCCCGAGGCAAATCAGATCCAATTGACGCCCACTGGCAAAACGAGTCTGGCCCATGCTGGCTCCTGTTATTTTTATCAGCCTGCGTTGTGCCGCCGTGGCGACGGCAAACGCTCTTGGTGGGAGCAGACTAGAACGTCCAGCGGCGGCAATCAATATTTATTCCATAATTATTTTTAGTGGAATATTTTTTCCAATACGTCAGCATAGCGGCACGCCAGCGCCCGTGCACCGTTTCAGCAGGCCACACGGGCCGTGATGCCGAGGTATTTTTTTGCGCCTACCCTGTAGACTTGCGCCACCCATCAGCGCATCAGACGAACACGCCAGAAGGATTGCCCATGTCCCGCACCGATCCCGAGACCACCCTGGAAGAAACTGTCGCCAGCCCTCCGATCAATGCCGAACGCCTGTTGCAGCTGATCACCGACGAATACGAGAGCCTGCCGCGCCAGCTCAAGCGCATCGCCAGCTACATGAGCCAGCAGAGCGACCGGATCATGGTCGACCGCATCAGCGATATTGCCCGCGAATGCGAAGTGCACCCCTCGGCCATCGTGCGGTTCTCCCAACGTTTCGGCTTCAGCGGGTTCAGCGAGATGCAGGCGCTGTTTCGCGAGGCATATACCCACAAGACCACGCCGGTGCAGAACTACCAGCAGCGCATCCGCAGCATGATCGCCAACAAATCGCAGAAGGCCAGCGGCGGCGACCTGGCGCGCGAATGCGTCAACGCGACCCTTTCCGGCATCGAGCGCCTGGGCCTGGAGCTGGACGATGCCGCCTTCGAGAAAGCCGTGGACCTGGTGGTCAATGCCGACAACATCTACGTGGTTGGCGTGCGTCGCTCCTTCGCGGTGGCCGACTACCTGGTCTACAACCTGCAGCACACCAACAAGCGCATCCACCTGATCTCTGGCCTGGGCGGCAGTTATCGCGAGCAGATGCGCAGTGTGCGTGCCAATGACCTGGTGATTGCGATCAGCTTCACGCCCTACGGCAAGGAAACCCAGCACTGCCTGCGCATCGCCCAGCATCATCAGGCCAAGACCCTGATCATCACCGACAGCAACCTGTCGCCGCTGGCCAAGCGCGCGAATGCGGTGCTGTTGGTCAATGAAGGTTCCTCGTTCGCCTTCCGCTCGTTGAGCGCCACCTTGTGCCTGTGCCAGGCGCTGTTTATTGCGGTGGCGTATCGGTTGGAATTGAAGGTGGATGAGATTCATGAGCAGGTCGGGTTCGACGACTGACGCGCTCCTACAGTAGTTGCGCCAGGGCCCGGCCGTGGAAGCGGATCTGCGCGAGGGTCAACGCGGTGTAGCCGATAATCACGGCGGGCGGCAACGTCACATAGACACAAAACTTGCCCAACGGCTGCAAGCTCAGCCCGGCGTCGGCGGCGCGGGCGCAGAAGTCCGCCTCTTGCACCCCGGCCGGCAACCACAACACAAAATGCAGCCCGGCCTGCTGGCCACTGACCGTGACACCCTCCGGCAGACAGGCAAGCAACGCATCCCGCCGCGCCTGATACGCCTGGCGCGACGCCCGCAGGTGCCGCACTAAGGCACCACTGCCAAGAAACTCCACCAAGCCCAACTGGTCGGTTGCGCCCACTGAATGCCCGGTCAGTTGCAAGGTGCGCAGCAGTGCCGGGCGCAGGACCTTGGGCACCACCATGAAGCCGACCCGCAAGCCGGGAAACAGGTTTTTGTTGAAGCTGCCGCAATAGAGCACGCGGTCGTTCGAATCCAGGGACTTGAGCGCCGCCAGGGGTGCGCTGTTGTAGTTGTACTCGCTGTCGTAGTCATCCTCCACCACCCAGGCATCCGCCCGGTTCGCCCAGTCCAGCAGTGCCAGCCGACGTGACACCGACAGGGTCACGCCCAGCGGCGCCTGGTGCGCTGGGCTGACATAGGCCAGCCGTGCGTGTTCGGGGAGCTGGTCGGTATCGAGGCCTTCGGTGGTGACCGCGATCGCCTGGACCCGCGCCCCGGCGAGGCTGAATAAACGCCGCGCCGGTGTGTAGCCGGGGTCTTCGACACAGGCGGTGTCACCTGGCTGGAGCAGCGTGCGCGCAATCAGGTCAAGGCCATGGCGAATGCCCGTGGTGACGATCACTTCATCTGCCTCGCACTGCATGCCGCGATAGCGGCGCAGGTAGTCCGCGATCAGTTCGCGCAAGGCCGGCAACCCGCCGGGGTGCGCAGCCTCCAGCACGCCGGGGCCTGCCGCCAGCAACCCGCGGGAGAGGCAGCGCGCCCAGGTTTTCAGGTCGAACAGGCTGGCATCCGGGCGTCGTGCGACAAAGGGCACGTGGCTCTGCACGCCGGCGTGAGGTAAGTCGGGCTCAACCGGTCGGCGCAGGTTTTGCTTGGCCACCGGGGCTGCGATGAACTGCTCCGGAATCACCGCACACACCCGCGTGCCCGAGCCGGCCACACGCTGCACATAGCCTTCGCTGTGCAAACGGTCAAAAGCGGCCTCAAGGGTGCCACGTGAGACCTGCCAGCGCTCGGCCAGGCTGCGGGTCGACGGCAAACGACTGCCTGCCGGCAACTGTCGAGCCAGGATTGCCTCGCGCAACGCCTCGTAGGCGCCCTGCTGCTTGCCTGCATCCAGCGTATCGGGGCGCGGCAGGTCAAGGTTGGAGGCAGCTTTTCCGCGGCTCATAGTGGTCCAGTCATCCATGGCATAAGTGGTCCTGAGGATTAAACCACAAAGTCGCTAAAGTCCGGGCTCTACCCATTGCGAAGAAACCCGCCCATGACTCAACGCCTTCTCGCTCCCTGGTTCTGGCTGACTTTGCTGACGGTCCTGGTGGGCCTGCCGCGCCTTACCCTGGATTTGCATTTGCCCGCCCTGCCCGCCATGGCCGACTACTTCCACACCCAGGACAGCCAGTTGCAACTGGTCCTGACCCTGTACACCCTCGGCTCGGCGATTTCCCTGCTGGTCAGCGGCCCGCTCACCGACCGCCTCGGCCGACGCCCGGTGCTGTTGGCCGGATTGACGCTGTATGTGCTGGCGACCGTGACCTGCGCCGTGGCCGATAGCCTCGGCGTGTTGGTCATTGCGCGGCTGTTCCAGGCGCTCGGCGGGTGCTGCACCACGGTGATCGGCCGAGTGATCGTGCGCGATTATTTTGACCGCGATGAGCAGGCGCGCCTGCTGGGGTTGATCTCCATGGCGATGGCCGTATCGCCCATGGCCGCGCCGGTGCTCGGTAGCCTGTTATTGCCGCTCTTGGGTTGGCGTGGCTTGTTTGTATTGCTCGGGGTGATCGGTTGCGTGCTTTGCATAATCGTCCAACGCCGCCTGCCTGAAACCCGCCCGCCGCAAGTGGCCGCTGCACCGCCCAACCACTTGCTGCGCACCTACAGCCAACTGCTGCGCGAGCGCTACTTCCTGCGTTATGCCTTGGCGATTGGCTGCGCGTACAGCACGTATTTTCCGTTTATCAGCGAGTCTTCGGCATTGCTGCAACGGGGCTTTGATTTGACGCCGACCGCCTACGCCCTGGTGTTTGCCGCGACAATCAGCGGTTATATGCTCGGCGCCAACCTGTTCCGGCGCCTGGTGCAGCGGTTCGGGGCCGACCGCTTGATCAGCGTCGCCATCGGCTTGAATGTGCTGGGCAGCGTCACGCTCGCGCTAGCCACGGCACTGCTGCCACAGGCGTGGCTGGCCATCGTGGTACCGATGGTGGTGATCATGGTGTCGGTGGGCCTGACGATGCCTGCCTGCCAGCTGTCTGTGTTGCAGCCGTATGGTGCGATTGCCGGCACGGCGTCGGGGCTGTTCTTTTTTATCCAGATGTTTGTCACGGCACTGAGCAGTTGGGCCACCGGGCTGCTGTCGGACGGTACTTCGCAGCCGTTGGTGATCATGACCTCGCTTGCCAGCGCATTACTGGTGACAAGCTGGCTGATCCTGCGCAAAACGCAAAGTGGGAGGGAACAAAGTCCCTCCCACTCTTCACCGAGCCAGGCTCGGGTTTAGTGCATGAAGATCGCGATCAGGATGATCAGCGGAATCGGCACGCCGAGGAACCACAGCAGTAATGAGCGCATCATATTCTCCTTAGAATGAACGGGCCTTGAATTAACGAACGTAGTTTTCGGTTTCTACATACACCACGGCATCCCGGCGACGACCGCCAAAGGTAGCGGCGAAACTGGCGAAGAACGCACCGATCAGCAGCGCCACGAAGGTCCACAGCGAGGTATAGGCGGCAACTTTCGCGGCGGTGTCGGCGGCTTGCTTGGCTTTTACCTTGGCATCTTCGATGGCTTTGCGGGCATCGCCGTAGACTTTGTCGATGCGCGCTTCGGCATCGGCCTGGCTGAGGTTGGTGCGCTGGCTGATCAACTGGGCCAGGTAGGCACGGTCTTCAGCGGCAAGTTGGCCGTCATTGCTCAGGGTGCGGGCAAAAATGCGACCGACCACGGCGTGGGCGGCGTCATCGCTGACTGCGGCTGGGCGGTCATCGCGGAACAGGCTGTCGACGTAGTAGCCGAAGTCACCACTATCGGCACCCTGTGCTGCGTTGCCGGCCGCTTGGGTCATGCCACTGGCGGCGCCCGACGCGACACTGGCACCGGCTTGCACGCCGCCGCTGACGACGCTGCTGACGGAACCGACCACCAACATCGCGGTGATCAGTGTCGCCACTGCCCAGGCCAGGAAGCCATGGGCGGTGTCGCGGAAGTACACCTCATCGCCATGCATATTGGCCCACTTTACCCGCAACCGACCGGCGATGTAGCCGCCCAGGCCCGACGCAACAATCTGGGTAAAGGCCAGCCAGACAATCGTGGAAATGCCCAGGCCCTTGGCACTGATGCCACTGTCGGCCCACGGCGAGACCGCCGAAAAGCCTAGGCCGAAGCCCAGCAGCACCAGAATTAATGACAAGGCAGCCGCCGCAGCGGCCCCGGCGAAGATCGCCCCCCAGGAAACCCCGGAGAGCGTGCTCGACTCTTGCAGCGTGGATGAGGATGTGATCATTGTTGTATCGCTCCAGGCATGAAAAATAGTGTTACAAGTCCCAAAAGGGACAGTGCAGGCACCATGCCACTTGGCACATAATAAAAAATCATTATTTTTCAACAAGTTAGCCAAATTGAACTTACTCGAACCATGCAAGTTGCAAGAAATGACTGTTCTGAACGGGCGTTATGCATTCTTCCGCCGGGCACATTTCCTTGTGGGAGGGGGCTTGCTCCCGATAGCGGTGTCTCAGTCGATGAAACCTTGGCTGACACACCGCTATCGGGAGCAAGCCCCCTCCCACATCGAATCCGTGCCAGTCATGAACAAATGGCATTTCTACTAGATGAAGTTTTATTTAGGAAACATTCAGCAACTTCTTGGCAAAATACCCGCACTTCTAGTGTGAACGCTCACCAGGTAATCCTATGACCCGCATTTTGACCATCGAGGATGATGCCGTAACGGCCCGCGAGATCGTCGCCGAGCTGAGTAGCCATGGACTGGATGTAGATTGGGTGGACAACGGCCGCGAAGGCCTGGTCCGTGCCGTCAGTGGTGATTACGACCTGATCACCCTCGACCGCATGTTGCCCGAACTGGATGGCCTGGCCATCGTCACCACCTTGCGCACCATCGGGGTGTCGACGCCGATCCTGATGATCAGCGCGCTCTCTGACGTCGACGAGCGCGTACGCGGCCTGCGTGCCGGGGGCGATGACTACCTGACCAAGCCGTTCGCCTCCGACGAAATGGCCGCCCGCGTCGAAGTGCTGCTGCGGCGCAAAAGCACGGTCAAGGAGTTCGAGACCGCCCTGCGCGTGGCCGACCTTGAACTGAACCTGATCAGCCGCGAAGCCAGCCGTGCCGAGCAACCGCTGACCCTGTTGCCTACCGAATACAAACTGCTGGAATTCCTGATGCGCAACACCGGGCAGATCCTCTCGCGGATGATGATCTTTGAAGAAGTCTGGGGTTATCACTTCGACCCGGGCACCAACCTGATCGATGTGCACATCGGTCGCCTGCGCAAGAAGATCGACCCACCGGGCCTTACGCCGTTGATCCGCACGGTACGAGGTTCCGGTTATGTCATTGCTGAACCCCTCTAAGGGCTGGCGTTCTTCCAGCAGTCGCTTGTTGGCGCTGTACAGTTCGTTGTTCGTGGCCTGGAGCTGCATCCTCATGGGGGTGCTGTACTACGAGGTATCAGGTTACCTGGGCGATTTGTCGCGCCACTCCCTGCTGCAGCGCCAGCATTTATTCCAGCGCTTCGACGGCGAAGAACTGGTGGAAGCCTTGACCACCAGCATGACCTTCGACATGAAGGGCGTGGACGCCTATGGTCTGTTCGATGAGCAATTTCGCCCCCTGAGCGGGCCGATCCGTACGGTGCCGGCCGACCTGCCTTTGGATGGCAAGATCCACGCGCTGGCCAATTGCGTCGAATCCGACGACCCGAAACTGCCCAAGGACAGCTGCGACGCCGTGGCTACCCGCACCGGCGACGGGCGCTGGCTGGTGCTGGTGCGCGCCAACGGTTCGCTGTTCGGCGTGACCCGGATCATCTGGCACGCCTTGCTGTGGGCCCTATCGTTGACCATCATCCCTGGCGCTGCCGGCTGGCACCTGCTGCGCCGTCGCCCGCTGCGGCGGATTCGCGGGATCCAGGCCAGCGCCGAAGCCATCGTCGCCGGTGACCTGACGCACCGCTTGCCGCTGTCCAACCGCCGTGACGAGTTGGACATGCTCGCCGCCATCGTCAACGCCATGCTCGACCGCATCGAGAAACTGATGAACGAGGTCAAGGGTGTGTGCGACGCCATCGCCCACGACCTGCGTACCCCGCTCACACGCCTGCGCGCACAGCTTTACCGCATCAAGCAGCAAGCCGAGGAAGACTCCGCCCACGCGGTAAAACTCGATGATGCGATAGCCGAAACCGACACATTGATGGCGCGCTTTCGCGGGCTGCTGCGCATTTCCGAACTGGAGGACCACCAGCGCCGCTCAGGTTTCCTGGTACTGGACCCGCTGCCGCTGCTGCGCGAATTGCACGACTTCTATCTGCCCCTGGCTGAAGAAGGCGAAATGGAACTGGTGCTGCAGGCGCCCGAATCACTGCCGTGGGTTACCGGCGACCGCGCGCTGTTGTTTGAAGCCTTGGCCAACCTGTTGAGCAACTCGATCAAGTTCACCCCGCCTGCCGGCAAAGTCATCCTGCGGGCGGTCAATGATATGGGCAGCACCCGTATCGAAGTGCTTGACTCAGGGCCGGGGATTCCGGCGGCCGAGCGCGCTTCGGTATTCCAGCGCTTTTATCGGGTGGATGAAAGCGATCAGCACGGCGGTTTTGGCTTGGGGTTGTCGATTGTGGCGGCGATCATCAACTTGCACGGCTTCAAGCTCGACGTCGGCACCAGCGAACTGGGCGGCGCCCGGTTGGTACTGGAGTGTCGCCAGCAGTTGATACCTGACTAGATCGTCGGGGCACAGAGAACCAAATGTGGGAGGGGGCAAGCCCCCTACCACAGGGGGACCGAGGCATTGAGCGCTACAACACACTCCCCATGGCCTTGATCAACACCGGATCAAATGCATAGATATCCGGCGCGTAGACCAGGCTTCCCTCGCGATCCACCTCCACGGTCCAATACCCCAACAACACCGGCACTGGCGTGGCCAGCCTGAATTCATGGGTCACACCAGTGGCCAGCAATTCATCAGTGCGGGTGCGTTCGGCCGGGGTCACCAGCAGGTCACGTAACAGCAGCGGCTGCTCGACACGCACGCAGCCGGAACTGAACGCCCGCGGCCCCTTGGTGAACAGCGGTTGGCTGGGGGTGTCGTGCAGGTACACGGAATACGGGTTGGGGAAACGCATCACGATCTTGCCCAGCGGGTTACGCGGGCCGGCCTGCTGACGCAGCAGGATGTTGCCTGGGCGCGCCCAGTCAACTTGCTCGGGCGCCAGCGGGTGGCCTTCAGCGTCGAGCACTTGCAGGTTTTGCTGGCGCAGGTATTCAGGGTTGAGGCGGATGGCCGGGAGCTTGTCCTCGCGCATGATGGTCGGCGGGATGGTCCAGGTGGGGTTGAGGGTCAACCGTGTGATGCGCGACTTGAGCAACGGCGTCTGGCGTTCGGCGCGCCCGACCTGCAGGCGGGTTTGCCACACCGGGATGCCGCTCTGGTACACGCTCAGTTGCGCGGCCGCCACATTGACCACGACGCCTTCGGGCTCAAGGTCCTGGGCCAGCCAGCGGAAACGTTCCAGGTTGATGCGCAGTTGTTCGCGGCGCACCGCCGGGCTGATATTGAGCTCGGCCACGGTGCCCGCACCGATCACGCCGTCGGCTTGCAAGGAGTGGCTGAGCTGGAACGCCTTCACCGCCTTGACCAACTCACCCTGGTATTGCTTGCCATTGCCGCCGGGCAACTTGGCCAGGTAACCGCCACTGTGCAGGCGCCGCGCCAGTTCCGGCACGCGCGGATCTTCCATGCCGGGGCGTAATAACGGGCCACTGCCCACCGCGTCCCAGTGCGGTAAAGGCTGTTGGCGCACGTTGGAATAGGCATTGCGCAGGCTGCGATACAAATCCGCACTGGGGCGCGCCTGGTCGAACGCCTTGACCATGTCCTGCAAGCCGGTAGCGGCAAATGCCAATACTGCAGTGTTCGGGTCTGTTGTGGGCGGTTGAGAATGCCACAGCGGTTCATAGCGCGATTGCAGCAGGCGCCCGTAATGCAAATCGTGCAGGGCCTGCAGGTACTGCTGGCTGGTCGCGATATCGCTGCACAGCACGTTAGTCGTGGCATCCACCGGGGGCAAGCTATAGTGGGTGGGGGCCAGGCCGTCGTCGGCGAGCATCAGCAGCTGGGTTTGCAAGGCTTTGCGGGGCTCGTCGGCCGACCACAGCGACGCATTGCCCTGCTGCTGGTAAAAGGCTTGCAGGCGCACTAACGCGGTGGCGTCGATCCGCGGGGCCAACTGGGGGCAGACGCTGGGCAATTGCGCCAAAGCCTGTTGCACGGGCGCCAGGTCGACCGGCGCCGGCATGGTCACCGGCAACGGCTCCAGCGGCGGTGCATCGGCCATGGCGACCAATGGTGCAACGAGCAGGCAAATGCTCAAGTAACATGCGTGTTTTTTGAACAATTGACTGAGCTCCACTCCACAGCTTGGGGATCGACTGTAGATGCTGACTTTTATGCGCCGCCTCGGAATAACCACCGTGGGCTTGATGACCGGGAGCCTGGCTTTACTGAGCAATGTTGCGCTCGCCGCCAATGGCCCCCCTCCTACCTTGTATAGCAGCCTGGCGCGCTCGGCTCCAGAACTCAATCCCGCCGTGCTGAAAAGCGCCTTGAGCGCGGTGCAGTGCGCGGTCAATAATGGCGAGGAACGTTCCGATCGCCTAGCGGTTATTGACTACTCCCAGCCCTCGACCGCTCGTCGGCTGTGGATCTTCGATTTGCGCAAACAGACCCTGGTGCTGCGTGACCTGGTGGCCCATGGAGCCAAGTCCGGGGAAAACTTCGCCACCCAGTTCTCCAACCTCGAGGGCAGCCACCAGTCCAGCCTCGGCTTGTTCCGCACCCAGGAAAGCTACCTCGGCACCCACGGCTACTCGCTGCGCATGGATGGCCTGGAACCCGGCTTCAATGACCTGGCGCGCGACCGTGCCATCGTGATCCATGCCGCCGACTACGTCAGCCCCTTGTGGAGCAAGCGCGAAGGCCGCATCGGCCGCAGCCAGGGCTGCCCGGCGGTGCGCCCACAGGTGGCGCGCCAGGTAGTGGACAAGCTCAAGGGTGGGCAGTTCATGTTCTCCTGGTACCCGGACCAGCGCTGGTTGAAGTCCTCGACCTACCTCAATTGCAAACCCCAACAGGTGGCGAGTAGTCGTACAATCCGTGGCGGATAGCCTGTCCCCACAGATAAAAGAGAGCGTCGCATGCTTCTACACACCTCCACCTGGATCGAAATCGGGCAGTTTCTGGAACGCAGTCGCACGGTGGTGATTCCCATCGGCTCCAACGAACAACATGGCCCTACCGGCCTGCTGGGCACTGACTGGATGTGCCCGGAGATCATCGCCCATGAGGCGCAAAAAAATGCCGACATCCTCATCGGCCCGACCTTCAATATCGGCATGGCCCAACATCACCTGGGCTTCCCCGGCACCATCTCCCTGCGCCCTTCCACCTTTATCGCCGCGATTGGCGACTGGGTGCGCTCGCTGGCCGGGCATGGTTTCGAAAAGATCCTGTTTTTGAACGGCCACGGCGGCAATATCGCCACAATCGAAGCAGCGTTCTCCGAGCTGTACGCCGAAGCCAGCTTCGCCCGCCGCCCGGCCGGCTTCGCGCTGAAGCTGGTCAATTGGTGGGACCTGGAAGGCGTAACGGACCTGGCCCACCGCCAATTCCCGGTCGGCCACGGCAGCCACGCTACGCCGTCGGAGATCGCAGTGACGCAGTGGGCATACCCGCAGTCGATCAAGTCGGCCGAGTACTCGCCGCAAATTGCCAACACCGGCCCGATCCGCGAAGCCCTGGACTTCCGCGCACGCTTCCCCGATGGGCGCATGGGCTCGGACCCGGCGCTGGCGACGGTGGAGAAAGGCGGTGAGCTGGTGGCGTTGGCGGCGCAGGGGCTGATCAAGACGGTCGATAGTTTCAGCAACGAAGCCAAACCTTGAGCCCAATGATGGTCCAAATGTGGGAGGGGGCTTGCTCCCGATAGCAGTGTGTCAGTCAGCTCATCTGTAGCTGACCCACCGCCATCGGGAGCAAGCCCCCTCCCACATTTTGAAATGCATTGCCTTTCAGAACGGGCTTACTTACAGTCCTGGGCCGCCTGCTCAAGCCGCGACGGTTTGATCGCCGAGGCCAGCGGTTTGCGCTCATACAGGAACACCTTGGTGCCGTCCTGGGACTTGTAGGCCTCCAGCACATCATCGGCAGCAATCTTGCTGGTCAACAACACCTTGGCGTGGCGCGAGTTCTGCGTCACGGTCGAGGTGATGCCGTGTTTTTCCAGCTTGGGCAATACGCACTGCACATAGCCTTCAGGGGTCTTGGCGGTTTGCAGGGTCAGTGAGGGAGCATTCGGGGCAGTGATACATCCGGTCAGCGACAGAGCAGCGAAGGCCAGGGCCGGGGCAAAAAAAGAGCGCATACAGATTCCTGAAAATAACCAATAGGGTTTACATCCATTCGCGGGTCAACCTGCGCGAACCAGGGCCTTGAGCGACACATCGAACTGCTTCAGGGCGTCTTGCTGGACATCGCGTTGTTGCTCGATCAGCGCGGCAATTTCAGGCGCCGCCTTGTCGTGCACCCACACCGACGGTACTTGCTTGCCCACCGAGCCCTCAGCCTTGGCGATGTACTGCAGGTTCGCGTCATAGAAGCGTGCGGCAAAGCGCGCCTCGACCCGGTCGTTACGCTGGGTCAGCAATTGGTTATGGGCATCGAGCACCACCACCACGTCCGGATGTGCCCGCACCAGGGCATCCAGGCTGCTGTAGACCGTCACCGAGACAAAAGTGCCCTGTAGCGAATTCATCAACCAGTCGATGGCCAGTTCCGGATCGGAGCTGTTGACGAACGCCTCGCGAATCCGCCCATCCAACGCGTCCTTGGCGCCGTTCAGGGCCATGGCGTGGTAGCGCTCAAGGTAATTGAGGTTCTCGCGAGTGTTTTCGCTGAACAACACTCCCACTGACTGGGCGCGCTGCAGGGAGTCTACGCTAGCGGCAAGTGGCAGCAAATGGCCTGTACGCAGTTCATCGGCAATCGCCGGGGTGGTCATGGCCGCCGTGCCCAGCATCAGGGCCATTAGTGCAAACTGGATAATTGTCCTCATCGCGCATTTCCTTGAGCCGCGTTTCGATGTGCAGATTCTGCGCGATTGGCGAAAAAACAGAACTTGTGATCCTTGATGGTGACTATCATTTGAACCGATAGTGTCAGGCAGCCGATAAAATCTATAAGGACCCCGCCATGAAGCCCTACCAGAAAACCTTCGACCGCATCCGCGAAGCCGTACTACCGGAGTTTCGCGAGCGGGTCGCCGATTACCTGGTCGATTATGAAAACGTATTGCTGGACCCAAGCGCCGATGCTGAACAACGCTCGGCTAGCGCCCAACAACTACGCGGCTACCTGCGGGGCTTGAACACCACACGGGTGCTGGGCATGGCCCACTGGGAGGAGCTCGACCGGCGTGTCGAGGAAGAGTGGCAGCTAGAGCACCGGCCGTTGCAGGTTGACCCACTCCTGCACTGACGGCCGTTGCCACTGGCGCTGCGCGTACACCACCAGCTCGGTCGGTACAGCGTCGCCGTTGAGGACCAGGCGATTAAGCATCACCGCCAGGTCCACATCGGCAATCGACCATTCGCCAAACAAATACTTAGGGTTGCCTGCCAGAAGTGCCTGAGCAGCAGTGATCAACTTGCCCGCAGCGGCCTCAGCCACCGGCGATAAAGGCGGCATCTTCTGCCCGTAGAACACCACCAGCGTCGAACGTTCCTGGCGAATCGGCAGCAAATCGCTGCGCAGCCACGCCTGAACCTGCCGCGCCCTCGCTCGCTGCTGCAGATCAGTTGGGTAAACACAGATCTGAGGGTACGCCTGGTCCAGGTACTCAGTGATTGCCGAAGATTCCGACAGCGTGAAATTACCGTGTTCCAGAGTGGGTACCCGTTGGGTCAGGGAGCGTTGGGCGTAATCTGCCGACTGGTTTTGTCCAGCATCCAGATCCAGAGGAACCGTCTCGAACGCCAAGCCTTTTTCCCGCAGCGCGACGAACACCGACATGGCGTAGGGGCTGGTGAACAGCGAATCAACGTAGAGGCGCAGTTGGCTCATGGGCTATCTCCGGTGGATGAGCCTCTAAGCTACGAGATTCGGGTCGATAAGGACAATGCCGGGTTTTTATGGGGGCATTCCTGGTGGGAATACAAAAGCCGCCCCGATGCCTAGCTGCTACTGTTATTTGACAGTAAAACTGTCACCAGCGCTCCCAAGGCGCCTAAACCAAGGGTTAGTAATGCCACGCCATGCATTCCAACGGCGATGAGCAGTGATGCTAATGCTCCGAATAACAGAGCAACTAGCTGTTGCAAGAAACTAAACAGCATCATTGCCTCAATACCTGGGTATTTTTTTACCGCCATGGACGCGACACAGGGGTAGATCATTGCCTGGGCATACCAGACTGCTAGATATGCCAAGAACACAAAGTGGCGATCCAAGTGCTTTAAGGTTGTTAACAAAAATATCGACACCGCAAAAAGCAGCACACCGCCGGCCATAATTGAAAGTGCAGATATGCTAACCGACCTCAATGCATACCTTACAGACAGCGCCCCGCCGAAATAGGCAAGCCCCAGCCATACCCCAAACATCCCGTATTGCGCGCTATCCCACTCCAATAGCGCGTCAAAAACGTAGACACCTACACCTTGGTACACAACAAACACCCCATAACCACACCCGCCTAGTATGACCGGCAAATAAAAGCTGGGATGACTGACCATAGCTGCATACCTTGGACGTCCGACTCGCTGCTGACTGTCGATATCCAGAGCAGACAGAATCTCTCTTACAGGCAGTACCAAGATAGCGCAGATGATTGAGCCGCACGCCATGACCACTGCCACCACTTCCCAGCGAAAAAAAGAAACTAAAAACCCGCTTGCGACTTGTCCCGCCACCAACGCAAAAACAAATGAATAGGATAAAAGGGATAAATTCCTCGCCAAGTGAGCTCCCGAGAAAACCTCCGATAACAATGCGCGTCCCAGCAACGCCGCCCCGCCGCCACCCAAGCCTTGCAGCAGCCTGGAAAGATAAAAGCTTTTATCGTCATTAGCCCACACGGATAAAAAACTTCCACTAAAGAAAATGCAGCAAAACATCCACAGAACTGCTGAACGACCAAATAACCTAATAAGATGAACGGCGAAAATCAATGGAACTGCGGCACCGCTTAAATACATCAGTAAGGCGTTGTAGCCTTCAGCCGCACTCATACCGAGGGCATCGACGATATAAGGCGTGGCCGGAAGATAAAGTGTCACGCCTAGCTGGGCCATTACGGTGGTGCTGCAAGCTAAAATCAGTATCCGCACATTTGGCTGCAAGTCATGCGTCCCAGGTCAGTTATCCTGATAATGATGTTTGAGCACGCAAGAAACCTTTACAAGCACGCGAAGTATGGGATTTAACCTAAAATTTTGTAGGCGAATTCTTCAAGTGATTCAGGTCTCCTCCAAGCTAACCGACGCACCGCGCTGTTGGATCAGCTAAAGGCGCTGAGCACGCCCCCCTCCTACGCCCTACCCCGCAAACCCACCCTCACCCAAAAAAAACTGTTCCGCTGGTGTCGTAGCCCTGCCCAACACCGCATTACGATGAGGAAACCGCCCGAACCGCTCTATGATAACGGCGTGCTCCTTGGCCCAGTGGTAGGTATTGGCATCCAACTGCTGGTTAAGCGTCAGCGAGCGCTGCTGGTCCTGCGGATCCTCCGAGTGTTCAAACGGCAAATAACAGAACGCACGCAACTGGGATTCGATCTGTTGATCCAGCCCGGCGTCCACCATCTGATGTGCATACAGGCGTGCCAGCGGGTCGGTGGCGAACATATGCGCGGTGCCGCGAAAGGCGTTACGCGGGTATTGGTCCAGCAGGATCAATAACGCGAGCGCACCGTCGGCGCAGGTCAGCCAATCTTCCAGTTCGCGCCGTGCGGCCTGCATATGGGTGGTACAGAAGGTGTCGCGAAAGGTTGTGTCGAAGCCATCGTCCTTGGCGAACCAACGCTTGGGCCCCGCCTGTTTCCAGAATTCGATCACGGCCTCGGCTGATTGCGTCTTTATGCTGATCATCATGCGCCTCAAATGTTATAGGATAACGTCAATTATTTGCCCGCTTGTGATTCCCACTTATGACTGACGCTACTACCTTACGCCAACGCCTGCAGTCCATCGACGCCCTGCGCGGCCTAGTGATCCTGTTCATGCTACTGGACCATGTGCGCGAAACCTTCCTGTTGCATCGCCAGGTCAGCGACCCGATGAGCATCGACAGCACCGAGCCTGCGCTGTTTGTCAGCCGCACCCTGGCCCATCTATGCGCGCCGGTGTTTGTGCTGCTCACCGGCTTGTCGGCTTGGCTGTATGGCCAGAAATACCAGGGCCGGCGCGACGTGTCGGCGTTTCTGTTCAAGCGCGGGCTGTTTTTGGTGGTGCTGGAGTTCACCCTGGTCAACTTCGCCTGGACCTTCCAGTTGCCGCCCACGGTGATCTACATGCAGGTGATCTGGGCAATCGGCGTGAGCATGATCGCACTCGCCGCCCTGGTGTGGTTGCCGCGTGCGTTGCTGATCAGCTTGGCCCTGGTGATCATTGCCGGGCATAACTTGCTCGATGCAGTGCACTTGGCCCCGGGATCGACGTCGCAGGCGCTGTGGTCGATCCTGCATGAACGCAGTTGGATCCAGGTGTCTGAAAACCTGCGGCTGCGTGTGACCTACCCGGTGTTGCCGTGGATCGGCGTGATTGCCCTGGGCTACGGCGTCGGCCCCTGGTTTGCCAATGTCACACCGCCGGCCAGGCGCCAGCGTTATTTGCTGACGGCGGGAATCGGCGCGCTGGTGGGGTTTGTGCTGTTGCGAATGCTCAACGGGTACGGCGACAAGCCTTGGCAGGCGTATGACAGCGGCGTGCAGACACTGATGAGCTTCTTCAACATTACCAAGTACCCGCCTTCGCTGTTGTTCCTGGCGTTGACGCTGGGCATTGGCTTGTTGGTACTGCTGGCGTTCGAACGTGTCGGGCATAAACGCTGGATCGGTGTACTGGCCGTGTTTGGCGCCGCGCCGATGTTCTTCTACCTGTTGCACCTGTATGTGCTGAAAATACTGTATGTGGCCTGTGCTGCGTTGCTTGGGCTCAACCACGGCAATTATTTCGGCTTCGACAGCATCGGCGCGGTGTGGCTGGCCGCGCTGTTGCTGCCGCTGGCGTTGTACCCGCCCGTGCGCTGGTTTGCCGCGCTCAAAGCGCGTCGGCGCGACATCGCCTGGCTCAAATATCTCTGACTATCGCTACTCCAAATGTGGGAGGGGGCTTGCCCCCGATAGCGGTGGGTCAGCCAATGGATTTGGTACTGAAACTCCGCCATCGGGGGCAAGCCCCCTCTTATCAAACATCAAATAAGCTACTGATTTTACAGAGTTAAAATTTAGTCTCTAAACAAGATATTTTGGAGGCGGCCCAGTTTGCTGCGCGACAGCGTCACGTCGGCGATGTGACCGAGTGGTTGGTTGTTGGACCGGGTACATATCCGTTATTTAGGTAACGGCGGCTATTGGTTCCGCTCTTACAGCGGGTCACTTTTGAAAAGAGCCCAAAAGTAACCAAAAGGCTCTTGCCCCACCACTCGGCAACTCGCCTAGGCTCGGTGTGCCCGTAATCCGACATGGATTTGGGGGGCCGCCTAAGATCAAGATCAAAAACAAAAGCGAGGCGGCCTTAGAGCCGACCTGATCGTTGAGGCGGGCGCGTTCCCCTGTGTGCGGGCTTGCTCGCGAAGGTCGTTAACGATGACGCGGGAACTCAGGATGAGCGCGGCGCACTCAGGTTTTTCGCGAGCAAGCTCGCTCCTACAGAAAAGCAGAAGCGCCGCCAGCGTATCTACGATGCGAAGCGAGTGTCTCTTGATCTTGCTTTTGATCTCAGGCGCCCCGTTAAACCACGCTGGCCGAACGCAGGCTTGGATCCGTGGGTAACCCGGCAGGACGCCGGGTTAGCCGCACTGGGCCATGGATGGCCCATTGCGGCGGCCCACGGATTCAAGCCTGCGTTCGGGCATGCCGAGCCTAGGCGAGGCACCGAGTGGTGGGGCGAGGACCTTTTGGTTACTTTTGGGTCCTTCCAAAAGTGACCCGCTGTAAGAGCGGAACCCTAAGTGGCCGTTACCGCAGCAACGGATATGTACTCGGTCAAAAACCCAACATCCTGGTCGGCTGTTAGCCCCCCTCCCACCGCTATGGCAAGCAACCCCTCTTACCAAACAGTTTGCTGCGCGACAGCGTCACATCGAAAATGTGGTGGGGACTCCCACATTTTTTAGACTGTGTCAGGCCAATTCGGCGCGCAGTTGGCGGGCGGCGGTGACCATGTGAATGAGCGCCGCCTCCGTCTCCGGCCAACCCCGCGTCTTCAACCCGCAATCGGGGTTGACCCACAGGCGCTCTGCCGGAATCCGCTTGGCGGCCTTGCGCAATAAATTGGCCATCTCCGACGCATCCGGCACCCGTGGCGAGTGGATGTCATACACCCCCGGGCCGATTTCATTCGGGTAAGCGAAGGCTTCGAATGCGTCGAGCAGCTCCATGTCCGAACGCGAGGTTTCGATGGTAATCACGTCGGCGTCCATTGCCGCGATGGACTCGATTACATCATTGAACTCGCTGTAGCACATGTGGGTGTGGATTTGGGTTTCGTCTCGCACACCACAGGCGCACAGGCGGAACACCTCGGTGGCCCAGTCAAGGTAGTGCTGCCACTGCGCCTGGCGCAACGGCAAGCCTTCACGGAACGCGGCTTCGTCGATCTGCACGATCTTGATCCCGGCCGCTTCCAGGTCCAGCACTTCGTCACGAATCGCCAGGGCCAGTTGCCGGGCCTGCACTTCGCGGCTCACGTCTTCCCTTGGGAACGACCACATCAGCATCGTCACCGGGCCAGTCAGCATGCCCTTCATCACTTTGTCGGTCAGGCCCTGGGCGTAGCGGAGCCACTCCACGGTCATGGCTTTCGGGCGGCTCAGATCACCCACAATCACCGCCGGTTTCACACAGCGCGAACCATAGCTCTGCACCCAGCCGAAACGGCTGAACGCGTAGCCATCCAGTTGTTCGGCGAAGTACTCGACCATGTCGTTACGCTCGGCTTCACCGTGCACCAGCACATCCAGCCCGAGGTTTTCCTGGACCTCGACGGCGTGCTTGATCTCACTGTGCATGGCCTCGACGTATTCGGCTTCGCTCAACTTGCCGGCCTTATAAGACTGGCGTGCCAGGCGGATCGACGCAGTTTGCGGGAACGAACCGATGGTGGTGGTCGGGAATAGCGGCAGGTCCAGGCCGGCCCGCTGTTTCGCAATGCGTTGGGCAAACGGCGACTGACGCTGGCTGTCTTGGGCGGTGATGGCGGCGACACGGGCTTGAACGGCAGGCTTATGGATCCGTGGCGAAGCAGCGCGGGCAACCTGTACGGCTCGGCTTTCGGCCAGGGCGACAAGTACGTTGGGGGCTTCGGGCTGGTCAACAGCCTGGGCCAGCACCGCCACTTCTTCGCACTTCTGAACAGCAAAGGCCAGCCAGCTTTTCAGCTCGGCATCCAGCTGGTCTTCACGGCCAAGGTCCACAGGGCTGTGCAGCAGCGAACAGGACGGCGCAATCCACAGGCGGTCGCCCAATTTTTCGTGGGCATGCTGCAAGGTGGCCAGGGCTTTTTCCAGGTCGCAGCGCCAAACGTTGCGGCCATTGACCACGCCCAGGGACAACACTTTATAAGCCGGTAGGCGGTCGAGGATGGTCGGGTACTGGTCCGGCGCTCGCACCAGGTCGATGTGCAGGCCATCCACTGGCAGGTTGGCGGCCAAACCGAGGTTCTCTTCCAGGCCACCGAAGTAGGTCGCCACCAGTTTTTTCAGCGGATCACGCTGGATCAGGTTGTAGGCACGCTCAAACGCGTTCTTCCACTCCTGGGGCAAATCGAGCACCAGGATCGGCTCGTCGATCTGCACCCACTCCACGCCCAGGTCCGCCAGGCGCTGGAAGATCTGGCCGTACAGCGGCAGCAGGCGCTCGAGCAGGTCAAGCTTGTCGAAATCGCCACCCTTGGTCTTGCCCAGCCACAGGTAGGTCAGCGGACCGATCACGACTGGCTTGACGGTGTGGCCGAGGTCACGGGCTTGCTTGACCTCTTCGAACAGCTGGTCCCACCCCAGGTGGAACTGCTGGTCGACGCTGAACTCCGGCACAAGGTAGTGATAGTTGGTGTCGAACCACTTGGTCATCTCCTGGGCGTGGGCACCGCCGCCGCAGTTGTCACTGCCCCCACGGGCCATGGCGAACAGGGTATGCAACGTGGCCTGGCCATCGGCCGGGCGGAAGCGCTCGGGAATCACGCCGAACATCAGCGAGTGGGTGAGTACATGGTCGTACCAGGCGAAATCACCGGCGGGCAGCAGTTCGATGCCGGCCTGTTTTTGCAGTTCCCAATGGGTCCTGCGCAAGTCACGGCCCACGGCACGCAGGCCGGCCTCGTCGAGCTCGCCTTTCCAGAACGCTTCCTGCGCTTTTTTCAGTTCACGGTCGCGTCCAATGCGCGGAAATCCGAGGGAATGAGCGACTGCCATGACCTAAAGCTCCAATGTCGTTATTGATGGCAGCCATTGTCGGCAGCGGGTGATAATGAGACAAACTCATTATTCTATAGATCATCACAAGATCTGCTCATGTTCATGCTTCGATACGCGAACGTTAACTTGATGGGTAGTACCGCCCTCCTCCCAACGAACGGTCACACTCAGGCCCTATGCTTGAACACGGCGCGCAAAATCCGCCCGCTAACCTTTCGATCTGTTCCAAGTGCGGGCACAATGCGTGTCCTTTTTTGGCAGGCACCGCCGCAGGCTCTCAAAAATGATCAAAACGCCGTATTACCTCATCGATAAACAGAAGCTTCTGGTCAACATGCAGAAGATTGCCTACGTGCGCGAGCAGTCCGGCGCCAAGGCTCTGCTGGCGCTCAAGTGCTTTGCCACCTGGTCGGTGTTCGACCTGATGCAGCAATACATGGACGGCACCACCTCGTCGTCGCTGTATGAGTTGAAGCTCGGCCGCCAGAAGTTCGAAGGTGAAGCGCACGCCTACAGCGTGGCCTGGGCCGACGATGAAATCGAAGAGATGCTGGAGAACTGCGACAAGATCATCTTCAACTCCATCAGCCAGCTGCAGCGGTTTGCCGAGCGTTCCGAGGGCAAAACCCGTGGCCTGCGTGTGAACCCGCAGGTGAGCAGCTCCGACTACCTGCTGGCCGACCCGGCGCGCCCGTTCAGCCGCCTGGGCGAATGGGACCCGGTGAAGATCGACGGCGTGATCGAGCAGATCTCTGGCTTCATGTTCCACAACAACTGCGAGAACGGCGACTTCAGCCTGTTCGACAAAATGCTTGGCACCATCGAGGAACGTTTCGGTGAGCTGCTGCACAAGGTCAAGTGGGTCAGCCTCGGCGGCGGCATCCACTTTACCGGTGAAGGCTACGCGCTGGACGCGTTCTGCGCGCGCTTGAAGGCGTTCTCCGAGAAGTACGGCGTGCAGGTGTACCTGGAACCGGGGGAAGCTGCGATCACCAACAGCGCCTCCCTGGAAGTCACCGTGCTCGACACACTCTACAACGGCAAGCACCTGGCCGTGGTCGACAGCTCCATCGAAGCCCACCTGTTGGATCTGCTGATCTATCGCCTCAATGCCAAGCTGGCGCCAAGCGAGGGTGAACACACCTACATGGTGTGCGGCAAATCCTGCCTGGCCGGGGACATCTTCGGCGAGTATCAATTCGATCGTCCGCTGGCCATCGGCGATCGGCTGTCGTTCATCGACACCGCGGGCTACACCATGGTCAAGAAAAATTGGTTCAACGGCCTGAAAATGCCGTCCATCGTAGTGAAACAACTCGACGGTACAGTCGAGGTGGTTCGTGAATTTGGTTACGACGACTACCTGTCCAGCCTTTCCTAAGCTGGCGGATATAGGAGAAATAAAGCAATTGAAAAAGAACGTTCTTATCATTGGTGCAGGAGGTGTCGCCAAGGTGGTGGCCCACAAGTGCGCGCAGCACAACGACGAACTCGGTCGTATTGCTATCGCGTCGCGCAACATCTCCAAATGCCAGGCCATCATCGACAGCGTCAAGGCCAAGGGTAGCCTCAAGGTACCCGCCGATATCCAAGCCTTTGCGCTGAACGCCCTGGACGTGGAAGCGACCAAGGCCTTGATCCGCGAAACTGAGTCACAGATCGTCATCAACGTCGGTTCCGCGTTCCTCAACATGTCGGTACTGCGCGCCTGCATCGATACCGGCGTGGCCTATCTCGACACCGCCATCCACGAAGAGCCGGGCAAGGTCTGCGAGACCCCGCCGTGGTACGGCAACTATGAATGGAATCACCTGGAAGAATGCAAACAGAAGAACATCACCGCCATCCTTGGCGTGGGCTTCGACCCAGGTGTCGTCAACGCGTACGCCGCGCTGGCGCAGCAACAGCATTTCGACCGCATTGATTCGATCGACATTCTCGACGTCAATGCCGGCTCCCATGGCAAATACTTCGCCACCAATTTCGATCCGGAAATCAACTTCCGCGAATTTACCGGGCAGGTGTGGAGCTGGCAGAACAGCCAGTGGACCAGCAACACCATGTTCGAAGTCAAACGCACCGACGACCTGCCGGTAGTTGGCTCGCAGAACCTCTACCTCACCGGCCACGATGAAGTGCACTCGCTGTCGAAAAACCTCGACGTGCCCAACGTGCGTTTCTGGATGAGCTTCGGCGAACACTACATCAACGTGTTCACCGTACTGAAAAACCTCGGCCTGCTCTCCGAGAAGCCAGTCAAGACCGCCGAAGGCCTGGAAGTGGTGCCGTTGAAAGTGGTCAAGGCCGTGCTGCCTGACCCGTCTTCGCTCGCCCCGGGCTACACCGGCAAGACCTGCATCGGCGACCTGGTCAAAGGCACCAAGGATGGCCAGCCGCGTGAAATGTTCATCTACAACGTGGCTGATCACGAAGAGGCGTATGCCGAGACCGACAGCCAGGGCATCTCCTACACCGCAGGCGTTCCACCGGTCGCTGCTGCGCTGCTGGTTGCGCGTGGCGAGTGGGATGTGAAGCACATGGCCAACGTTGAGGAACTGCCGGCTGAGCCGTTCCTAAAGGCGCTGGATGTGATGGGCTTGCCGACCCGGATCAAGGACGAGAACGGTGATCGCGCTTGGGATGCGATTGCCTGATAGGCGATAGCTGACCACACAAAAAAATGCGCCCAACCGGGCGCATTTTTTGTTTGGGTATCCTAGATATCCCCAGAACGCTGGAGAGTCAAATGTGGGAGGGGGCTTGCTCCCGATGGCTGTGTGTCAGCCAGCCTATTCTTTACTGACCCACCGCTATCGGGAGCAAGCCCCCTCCCACATTTTGATCTGCTTTGCCTGTTATTCCAGGTTTCGCGCCGAGTTGCTCAGCGCTCTTGAGCGCTTCAAAGAGCTTGTGCCAACTCCCACTATATTTTTGCTTGGGTGGTACACAGATCCTTAGACCACCGAAGATCCAATGTGGGAGGGGGCTCGCCCCCGATGGCTGTGTGTCAGCCAGCCTATTCGTTACTGACCCACCGCTATCGGGAGCAAGCCCCCTCCCACATTTTGATCTGCATTGCCTGTTATTCCAGGTTACGCGCCGAGTTGCTCAGCGCTCTTGAGCGCTTCAAAGAGCTTGTGCCAACTCCCACTATATTTTTGCTTGGGTGGTACACAGATCCTTAGACCATCGAAGATCCAATGTGGGAGGGGGCTTGCTCCCGATGGCTGTGTGTCAGCCAGCCTATTCTTTACTGACCCACCGCTATCGGGAGCAAGCCCCCTCCCACATTTTGATCTGCTTTGCCTGTTATTCCAGGTTTCGCGCCGAGTTGCTCAGCGCTCTTGAGCGCTTCAAAGAGCTTGTGCCAACTCCCACTATATTTTTGCTTGGGTGGTACACAGATCCTTAGACCACCGAAGATCCAATGTGGGAGGGGGCTCGCCCCCGATGGCTGTGTGTCAGCCAGCCTATTCGTTACTGACCCACCGCCATCGGGAGCAAGCCCCCTCCCACATTTTGATCTGCTTTGCCTGTTATTCCAGGTTTCGCGCCGAGTTGCTCAGCGCTCTTGAGCATTGCAACAACGCCGGCGCAAGCTGTTTTTCAGCCGCCGCCTGGCTCCAGCGACTGGTCGGCGCCACCACATGCACCGCCGCTACCGGTCGACCGTTGGCGCCCAGCACGGGGGCGCCGATGGTCATGTCGCCCAGGAACAGTTCCTGGCCATTTACCGCATACCCCTGCTCGCGCACTTGCTGCAGCGACTCCAGAATTCGGTCGACGTCTGTCACGGTATGGCTGGTGTGGGCTACTCGCTGACTGTTCTGAATCAGTGCCAGCGCTTCATCCTGCGGCAAGGCGCTCAAATACGCCCGCCCCGACGCGGTGCAGTACATCGGCACCCGCGAGCCGATCGGCATGTGCACCGGCACAAACCCGGCGCTGACAAACCGCGCAATGTAAGTCATGTCATGGCCCGCCGGCTCGGTCAGGCACGACGTCTCACCGGTCAACCGCGTCAACTCGGACAAGAACGGGTTGGCCACTTCAATCAGCGAATGCGCATCCAGGTAACTGAACCCCAGCTCCAGCACCCGAGGTGTGAGTTGGTAATGCCGTGTGCGCGAGTGTTTCCGAAGGTAACCCAGGCTTTCGAGGGTAAACACCATGCGCTGGGCCGAGCTTTTGGTCATGCCAGCAGCCTCGGCCACCTCTGCAAGGCTCATGCTGCGGCGCTGGGCGCTGAATGCCTTGAGCACCGACAGGCCTTTTTCCAGGGATTGGTTGTGCAAACTGTTGCGGTCTTCGGGCATGGCGAACTCGCGGGCTGGTCAATCAGGCGTGGCGATATTTTTACCTTAAAAGCTATAAAATGACCACAAAATATCGCATAGCGATACGATAAGTTCATTTCTACAACTTTATTAGGTCGTTTACGATTTTTCCGATTCAAAATGGCATAGAGCTTGCGGTTTTATCAGCAGTCGCTTGCGCAACTGACTTCTGTTTTCCTTATGGAGTAACCCGATGAACAGTCTTCCGCCCTTGTTTCGCCGCCTCGCCTTAGGTGTGTGTGCCGCGCTTTGTATCAGCGTTGCGCACGCCGAGAGTGCGTCCTCGTACAAAGTCGGGGCAACGGCCAGTGGTTCGCCGTTTACCTTCCTCGATATCAAGAGCAATAGCATTCAGGGTGTGATGGTCGACGTGGCCGAAGCCGTGGGCAAGGCCGGTGGGTTCAGCAGCCAGATCGAGCAGACCAACTTTGCCGCGCTGATCCCGTCGCTGACTTCCGGCAAGCTGGACTTTATTTCCGCCGGCATGCTCAAGACCGAAGAACGCACCAAGGTGGTCGACTTCAGCGCACCGGTGTATGCCTATGGTGAGGGCCTTATCGTCAGCGCCGACGACAATGGCGCTTATCCCGACCTCACCCCGCTGAGAGACCAGGTGGTCGGCGTGCAAGCCGGGACGATCTTCTACGACCAATTGAAAAAACTGGGCATTTTCAAGGAAATCCGCACCTACGACTCCATCGGCGAGATGGTCCGCGACCTGTCCCTGGGCCGCATCAAAGCCGCCGTTGGCGACCAACCGGTGGTGGCCTACCAGATCCGCCAGAAGCTGTTCAAAGGCGTGAAACTGGCGCCTGACTACCAGCCCACCAATGTCGGCGAAGTGTGCCTGGTGGTGCGCAAGGGCGATGTCGCAACCCTGGAGCGCCTGAACAAAGCCATCGCCAGCATCAAGGCCGATGGCACCCTGGACAGTATTCTCAAGAAATGGGGGCTGGATACCCAGGCGCGCCCATGAACCTGGCTGAGTTCCTGCAAAACGCCCAGGACTTCCTGCCGATCCTGCTGCAAGGCGCCTGGGTGACGATCCAGATCACGGTGTTGTCGTTCCTGCTCAGCAGCGCCATCGGCCTGGTGCTGGCGTTGCTCAAGCTGTCGCCGATCCGTGCGCTGTCGTGGACGGCCAGTACCATCATCAATGTGATCCGTGGCCTGCCGATCATCGTGCAGCTGTTCTACATCTATTTCGTGCTGCCGGACATGGGCATCCACCTCACCGCGTTCTACGCCGGGGTGATCGGCATGGGCATCGCCTACTCGGCGTACCAGGCCGAGAACTTCCGCACCGGCATCATTGCCGTCGAACAGGGCCAGCGTGAAGCCGCCGAGGCCCTGGGCATGCGCCCGATGCTGATGATGCGCCGGGTGATCCTGCCCCAGGCATTTCGCATCGCCCTGCCGCCCTACGGCAACACTTTAGTGATGATGCTCAAGGACTCGTCCCTGGTGTCCACCATCACCGTGGCGGAGATGACCCGCCAGGGCCAGCTGATCGCCTCGTCGACCTTTCAGAACATGACCGTCTACACCCTGGTCGCCCTGCTCTACCTGCTGATGAGCTTGCCGCTGGTATATGGCCTGCGCCGCATGGAGCAGTACCTGGGCCGGAGGAAAAAAGCATGATCGAGATTCGTCAGCTGCAAAAACACTACGGCGACCACCGCGTGCTGCACGGCGTCGACCTCGACGTGGCCAAGGGCGAAGTGGTGTGCCTGGTCGGCCCCTCGGGCTCGGGCAAATCAACCCTGCTGCGCTGCATCAATGCGCTGGAAGCCTACGACGGTGGCCATATCAAGGTGTTCGGTGAAACTGTGCAGCGCGCCAGCAAGACCGTGCACACTCTGCGCAGCCGCATGGGCATGGTGTTCCAGCGCTTCAATCTGTTCCCCCACCGCACCGTGCTGGAAAACGTGATGGAAGGCCCGGTGTACGTCAAAGGTGAGCCGCCGCGGCAAGTGCGCGAGGAAGCCCTGGTGCTGCTGGAGAAAGTCGGCCTGAGCGCCAAGGCCGACGCCTACCCGGAACAACTCTCCGGCGGCCAACAGCAGCGCGTGGCCATCGCCCGCGCCCTGGCGATGAAACCCGAGGCCATGTTGTTCGACGAACCCACCTCGGCCCTCGACCCGGAGCTGGTCGGCGATGTGCTGGCGGTGATGCGCACGCTCGCCGATGAAGGCATGACCATGATCGTGGTCACCCACGAAATGGGCTTCGCCCGTGAAGTAGCCGACCGTGTGTGCTTCCTGCATGGCGGCTACATCGTCGAAAGCGGCCCCGCCGAGCAGGTGCTGGGCAACCCACAGCATGCGCGCACCCAGGACTTCCTGCGGCGCGTGCTGCACCCCACCGGCAACACGCGGAGCCTGTCATGAAGTCGTTGTGGTCGGCGACTGCACCGTCAGTAGTGCCCACGCCCGCGTTGAACGAGTCAGTGAAGGTCGATGTGGCGATTGTCGGCGCTGGCTATACCGGCTTGTCGACAGCGCTGCACCTGGCCGAGCGTGGCGTGGGCGTGTGCGTGCTGGAAGCCCATGAGCCAGGTTGGGGCGCATCGGGGCGTAACGGTGGGCAGGTCAACCCCACGCTCAAATATGACCCGGAGCAACTGGTAAGGATGTACGGGCCGGAGCGCGCCGAGACGCTGATCTCCACGGTGTCGGGCTCGGCAGACCTGGTATTCAAGCTGATCGAGCGACATGGCATCGATTGCGCCCCAGTGCGTAAGGGCTGGATGCAGGTGTCTTACAACGAAAGAGGCGTGACCAGGCTGCATGCGCGTGCGGACCAATGGGGTCGGCGCGGCGTGCCGGTGCAACATCTGGATGCCCGTGCAGTGGCGGCGCGCATGGGCAGCTCGGCGTTTGCCGGCGGCTGGCTGGATGGGCGTGCCGGCGCGATCCAACCCTTGGCATACGCCCGTGGCTTGGTCGCAGCGGCATTGGCGGCCGGTGCGCGGGTGCATGGCCACAGCGCGGTGACAGGGTTGCAGCGCCAGGGTTCGGCTTGGCAGTTGCAAACAGCGGGTGGCGCGCAGGTCACGGCCGATCAAGTGGTGCTGGCGACCAATGGCTACAGCAGTAACCTGTGGCCCGGCATGGCTCAGAGTGTGCTGGCGGCCAACAGTTTTATCGTCGCCACCAAGCCATTGAGGGGTCACGCGGCCGAAAGCATCTTGCCCGGCCAGGAAACCGTGTCTACCGCACAGAGGTTGCTGCTGTATTTTCGTAAAGATGCCTATGGGCGTCTGCTGATGGGGGGCCGTGGTTTGTTCAACGATCCCACCGGGCCAGAAGACTTTGCCCACCTGGAACGCTCACTGGCACTGCTGTTTCCGCAGTTGGGACCGCTGCAATTCGACTACCGCTGGGCCGGGCGTATCGCGATCACGCGGGACTTCATGCCCCATGTCCACGAACCGGCGCCGGGGCTGACCTTGGCACTGGGCTGCAATGGGCGTGGGATCGCGCTGTGTACCAGCCTGGGCCAGCAACTGGCCGGGCGGCTGTGCGACAGCCATGCAGAGTTTGCCTACCCGGTGACGCCGTTGCAGCGGTTGCCGTTGCATGGGTTGCAGCGGTTTTATATTGGAGCTGGGGTGGCTTGGTACAGCTTGTTGGATCGGTTGAATGTGAGCTGACCCCGACTCGACCGAACAACACAAAACCCGTGCGGAATGGGCTTCGTGCCACTGTGGGACCGAGCAACCGCTCAGACTTTTCCCACAGTTGTTTCAGGTTGTAGATCGGAACTTCACTGACTAACCTCTGGGCCGTCGCTGCCAATTCAGCGGCCGGATTTGACCGTCCGACCTTGTTAACGAACTGCTACGCCCTGCACCTCTTCAGGCGTTTTTTTTGTGCCTGAGGTATCGTGTCGCGGCAGTTGTGCGCGGGATACCTTCGGGTATGCCGGGTTCGTTGACAACCGGTCGGTCAACCCGCGTACAGCTGCCACCCTCTTCGTTTGACCGCGAACGCTGGCGGCTCCACTTGTCGACGGAGTTTCACCATGATCAAAAACACCCCAAATCCCCCAGAAACCCTTTTCACTCTCTGCCCCAACCTCAGCACTGAAACCCTGCTGGTCAATGCGTCCCAAGACCTGGCATCCATCACCGACATAGCCACCCAACTGGCTTTCGAAATCGACGGCGCCCACCGCAATGTAGCGCTGGGCATCTGCCGAATGCTCGAAGGCGTGCAGCTACTGGTAGGCAAGGTGCTGGATGAAACCCACCCCGTCGCGTAAAGACAAGACCGTATGAAGACCTCCAAACCATTGGAGATCCAAATGTGGGAGGGGGCTTGCCCCCGATGCAGTGTGTCAGGCGCTACATTTATTGCTGACACTACGCCATCGGGAGCAAGCCCCCTCCCACATTTTGCTTTGGT
Organism: Pseudomonas sp. FBCC-B545; assembly: GCF_059134095.1. Taxonomy (NCBI): domain Bacteria; kingdom Pseudomonadati; phylum Pseudomonadota; class Gammaproteobacteria; order Pseudomonadales; family Pseudomonadaceae; genus Pseudomonas; species Pseudomonas sp. FBCC-B545. The sequence continues at coordinate 3,621,870 of NZ_CP101441.1, forward strand.
GATGTGCTCAGAACACCGACCACCCAATCCGCTCACTCAACAATTCCAACGCCTTCATCCCCGCCAGCGAGTTCCCCGCCGCGTTCAACTCCGGCGACCACACGCACACCGTAAACTGCCCCGGCACTACCGCGACGATCCCGCCACCTACCCCACTCTTGCCCGGCAACCCGACGCGGTAGGCAAAATTGCCCGCCTCGTCATACAGCCCGCTGGTGGCCATGATCGAGTTCACCTGTTTTGTCTGACGCGCTGTCAAAATCTGCTCGCCACTGTGGGCGCTCACGCCTTCGTTGGCCAGGAAACTGAACGCCCGGGCCAGGTCCAGGCAGCTCATCTGCAAGGCGCAGTAGTTGAAGTAGCTGTGCAGCACCGCGTCCACATCGTTGTGAAAGTTGCCGAAGGATTTCATCAGGTAGGCCATGGCCGCATTACGTGCGCCATGCTGGGCCTCGGACTCGGCGACCACGCTGTTGACCAGGATCTGCGGGTTGCCCGACAGGCGCCGCACAAAGTCACGCATCGACAGGATCGGCACGGCGAAGCGCGATTGGTTGATGTCGCAGATCACCAGGGCGCCGGCATTGATAAACGGGTTGCGCGGGCGGCCGCGTTCGAATTCCAGTTGCACCATGGAGTTGAACGGCTGCCCCGACGGTTCATGGCCCAGGCGTTCCCAGATGCTCTCGCCGCCGTGATCGATGGCCTGCACCAGGCTGAACACCTTGGAAATGCTCTGCACCGAGAACAGGGTGTCGGCGTCACCGGCGCAATAAGCTGCGCCGTCATTACCGTATACCGCGATGCCGAGCTGCTGGGCCGGCACATCGGCCAGCGCGGGGATGTAGTCGGCCACTTTGCCGAGGCCGATCAGGGGGCGCACTTCGTCGAGAATCGACTCGAGCAGCGCCTGCATATCTTGTCCTGTCATCTTTGTTTGAATCAGTAAAAAACCAGGCGCGCAGGATAAGTTAATGGGCGCGGAAGCCCCACACAATCTCTACCACCCGCTCGGCAACCACCACGTACATCAGGATCAACAACAGTTGCAGCGCCAAGTGATAGCGCAAGTTGGCCAGCCTTCGAATGCCATCACTGACGTTCAGCAACATCAATAGCGTCGACAGGATAATCAACCCCCAACCGGCGACGTTGGAGGCGAACACCCCGATAAACAACTCACGTTGCCCCACCAGCGTATTGGTCCCCGCCGCGAACAACAGCGCGCACACCAGCAGATTCTTTACGTTGTCGAAGATCTGTGTGCTCAGGTCGTTGTCCAGCAACGCCAGATACCGCGTCCATAACGTGCGCATGCTTGAGTACCGAGTGGGAAGGCTCGTCAATCAAGGTAGTTCAATTGTGGGCGCTGTCGAGCGTTGGCCAGGCTTAGAAATGCGCCACATCCGAGACCTGCTCATCCAGCACATCCCGGGCCAGCGCCCAGGCGCGGTCCTTGGACTCCACCACCAGCAACGGGTAGCCCCAGGCCTTGCCGAATGTCACGGCAAAGGGCTTGAGGGCCAGGCGCTTGGCGGCGCTGGGTTCGACCTGGATCATGCCTCTGACGTAAGCGCGTAACACCGCCTTGTGCGTCTTCATCCAGATCGAGGCCTGCTTGCGTTCTTCATGGGAGTGCGCGTGATTGTTTTCATCCACGGCTTTCTCGTGCAGCAGCACGAAGGGCTGCTTGCGGGCCAGCAGGCGTTCGAAGATCAGGAAGGCATCTTCGGGCCCGCCTCGATTGGGCGCGTCGAACACGATTTTCACCACGGGGAAAGCAGAACTGTCGAGTCGCATGGCAAAGCTCCTTGGATGAGATTGGTTCTCATCATAAGCGCCAAGTTGCTGGACGGCATTGCACACAATAGCCAGAATGTTTCGCAAACCAGCCAAGGTAGCCAGCACCATGGTTCATCACCGCCTCGACCATTACGACCCCAGCCGGGTACGCGATGCCGCTGCCATCCCGCGCCCGATAGTTGCCGTGGGTGCATCCAGTACCTCCGAGCGCTGGGAACATACCCCCCACCACCATCAGCACGGGCAATTGATCTACACCTTGCGCGGCGTGGTGCATTGTGTGATCGAGGCCGGTATCTGGATCGTGCCGCCACAGTGCGCACTGTGGATACCCGGCGGTGTGACCCACGCGGCGCGGGGGGCCGGGGAAGCCGATGTGTATTGCCTGCTGATCGACCCTGGCGCTGCCAGCGCCCTGCCCCACCAATGTTGCACTCTGTCGGTGTCGCCATTGCTGCACGCGCTGATCGGCAAGGCGGTCAGTTTCCCGCCGCTCTACGACGAAGACGGTGCCCAGGGCCGGCTGGTGGCGACCTTGCTGGATGAGCTGGCCGAGGCCCCCATCGAGGCCCTGCATTTGCCAATGCCCCAAGACCCACGCTTGACCCGATTGGCCAATAGCTTGCTGGCCAACCCCGGCGACAAATCCACCTTGGGCGAGTGGGCCATGCGCATCGGCATGAGCGAGCGCAGCATGACGCGCCTGTTGCTGGAGCAGATCGGTTTGAGTTTCGGCCGCTGGCGCCGCCAACTGCACGTGATCCTCTCGCTGCAGCGCCTGGCCAACGGCGAAAGTGTGCAGAGCGTGGCCCTGGACCTGGGCTACGAAAATGCCAGCGGGTTTATCACCATGTTCCGCAAGGCGATGGGCCAGCCGCCGGCGCGCTACCTGGCGGACCGCATGGGTGCGACGAGTCAGGGCGCGCAACCCGGCATTGCGATGCGCGAGGCCGCGAACTAAATGCATTTTTCTGATATTGAATAAATATCAACATTTTATATTTTAATAATTAGGTTAGAACCAAACGGCATTTTACAGGCTCGGCCGCTGGCTCTACTTTCACGTCTACGGACCGACCCCCTGCCCGGTGGAGGCTTGTTTACCGACCTCGACAAGGACCTGACCATGAGCATTGAATTCATCGGCTATATCGGCGGCCACCACGCCTCGGAAATCCACCCGCGCAGCGGCCCGACCCTGCAACCGGACTACGTCGAAAGCGTCGCCCGCGCCCACGAAGCGGCGGGCTTCGACCGCGCCCTGATAGCCTTCCACTCCAACAGCCCGGACAGCACGCTGATCGCCGCCCATGCGGCCAGCGTCACCACCAGGCTGCAGTTTTTAATCGCCCACCGCCCGGGTTTTGCCCAACCCACATTGGCTGCACGCCAGTTCGCCACGCTGGATGTGTTCAACGGTGGGCGTACTGCCGTGCACATCATCACCGGCGGCGATGACAACGAACTGCGTGCCGATGGCAGCCATATCGGTAAGGATGAACGCTATGCGCGCACCGACGAGTACCTGAGCGTGGTGCGCCAGGAATGGACCAGCGAGCAGCCCTTCGACTTCACCGGCACTTACTACCAAGTGCAAGGCGCGCACTCCACAGTGAAGTCGCCACAACAGCCGCATATCCCGCTGTATTTCGGCGGTTCTTCAGCGGCGGCGATTGCCGTGGCCGGCAAGCATGCGGATGTGTATGCGCTGTGGGGCGAAACCTATGAGCAGGTGCGCGAAGTGGTGACCCAAGTGCGCGCCGAAGCCGCCAAGCATGGCCGTACGATTCGCTTCAGTTTGTCTCTGCGGCCGATCCTCGCCGACACCGAGGAACTGGCGTGGCAGCTCGCCGAGCAGATTCTGCAGCAGGCCACGGCGCTGGCCGAGAAGAATGGCTTTGTGCGCCGCGAGCCGCCGAATGAAGGCTCGCGGCGGTTGTTGGCGGCGGCGGCGCAGGGGTCGAGGTTGGATAAGCGTTTGTGGACCGGGATTGCCGGGTTGCTCGGGGCGCAAGGCAATTCCACTTCGTTGGTGGGCACTGCCGAGCAAGTTGCAGAGGCGCTGTTGGATTACTACGACCTGGGGATTACCACCTTCCTGATTCGTGGGTTCGACCCGCTCAATGATGCGATTGACTATGGCAAGAAGTTGATTCCCCTCACCCGCCAGCTGGTTGCCGAGCGGGAACAGGCCCAGCAAGTGGCTTAAGCACACAGCAAGTCAAAAAATGTGGGAGGGGGCTTGCTCCCTCCCACATTTGATTTGCCGCGCATTCAGGATCAGTTCTTGTAGTCGGTATCAGTCCGCTCCAACTGCCGCACCAGCGCATTCCAATGCCGCGCCACTCCGGGCCCTTGCCCATTGCTGAACACCTTGGCCTGCTCCTCGACCTTGGCCACCACCTCTGCCGGCGGGAAGATCAATTCGGCATTCCCCGCCGCCTGCGCGGCGATCTGTATGTTGCAGGCGCGCTCCAGGCTTTGCAGTTGCTGGAAGGCGTGCTCGACGCTGACGCCCGCCGTCAACAAGCCATGGTTGCGCAGAATCATCACGCTCTTGTCGCCCAGGTCTGCCACCAGCCGCTCACGCTCATCCAGGTCCAGGGCCACGCCCTCGTAACCGTGGTAGGCCACGCGCCCGGAGAACGCAATGGAGTGCTGGGAAATCGGCAGCAAGCCGTCCTTCTGCGCCGACACCGCAATACCATCGCGGGTATGGGTGTGCAGCACCGCTTGCAGGTCATGGCGCGCACCGTGGATGGCGCTGTGGATCACGTAGCCGGCGTAGTTGATCCCCAGGCCAGTGGGGTCGTCGACGATGGTGCCATCGAGGTCGACCTTGACCAGGTTGGAGGCGCTGATTTCATCGAACAACAACCCGAAGGCGTTGATCAGGAAATGCTCGTCGGGCCCCGGTACACGGGCCGAGAAGTGCGTATAGATATGGTCGGTCCACTTGTACAAGGCCGCCAGGCGGTAGGCGGCGGCCAGTTTGACGCGCACCTCCCACTCCTCTGGCGTGACGCGCTGGCGGACGGTATTGGAAACACTGGAAAGCGAGGTGACGCTGCTCATGGCAAAACTTCCTGGATGGCCTTAAGGACTCAAGGCCAGCCTAGGGGAAGCAAAAAAATAATAAAAAGCACATTTTAATCTAAGCTAATTATTATTTTTTTTCATATCACGCGACGTTGCGGATCTTGTGCAGGGAGTCTGCCACCCACTGGCCAAACGCATCCACCGGCCCCTGCAGATTGCCAAGGAAGTGCGGGTAGATCAGCCACAGGTCCATCACCGGCTTGAAGTCCTTGAGCGGCATCACTGCCAGCTGCTCGCGATGGGCACTGCGCTCCAATAACGGGCGCGGTACCAGGCCAAGGCCGAGGCCGTCGGCCACCAAACCTAATTGCAGTTCGGTGCCGAAGGTTTCCAGGTTCACTCGCAGCGCCAGGCCCTGGTCAGACAAGGTGCGTTGCAAGCCGGCTCGGAAGCCGCAGCCATCCGGGTTGAGAATCCAGCCGTTCTGGTACACATCCGCCAGCTTGCACGGCTTTTTCGGCAACTGCGCCTTGGCGCAGACCACCACCAGCTCCATCTTGCCGATGGACTCACCGACGATGTTGTCCGGGAAGATCTTGCCCGCCGGGAACAACGCCACCGCCGCATCCAGCTCGCCGCGTTCGATCTTGCCGACCAATTGGCTGCCCCAGCCGGTGGCGACCTGGGCGCGCAGGTCGGTGTATTCAGTGCGCAGGTGCTTGAGCGCGTCCAGCAACACCACGTCGCCGATGGTCTGCGGTACACCCAGGCGCAACACGCCGGTGGGCGGCGCATCGGTAGCTACCAGTTCGCGCAGGGCGTCCATCTCGCGCAGGATCAGCCGGCATTGTTCATAGACGCGGGTGCCGATCAGCGTCGGCTTGAGGGGCTTGGTGTTGCGGTCGAACAGCTCCACACCCAGGGCCTGCTCGAAGTTCTGCACACGCCGGGTAATGGCCGGCTGGGTCAGTTGCAACGACTCGGCGGCATGGCTGATGGACTGGCAACGAATCACTTCGACAAAGGCATCGATATCGTCAATTTTCATTTGGGCCGCACATAGAGATCAGTCATTAAGATGTGCGTGAAGCATAGTTGCCGCCAACCAGTCTGGATAGCCCACGCTGTGATCGATAACGTCTAACGCTATTCACACCTGTTCTAAATTACCTTCGGCTATAAGCTAATCATTAAAAAATAGCATATTAACTGCAAACATTATGCTTATATAAACCCATCAACCCAGCCGATGGAATGGTCATGACCCAGGCCCGACACCCCGAGAGACTCAGAGCCTTCATAGGCGCCCTGGCGGAACTGATCGAAGCCAACCCGCGCGAAGGCGACCTGCTGCACCGTGGCGGCAAGCTGCTGGCGCAACTGGTCAGCCATGATGACTGGCTCCCTGACGAATTCGCCCAGCCTGACCCCGAGCGCTACCAGCAGTTTTTGCTGCATGCCGATTCGCGCCAACGTTTCAGCCTTGTCAGCTTCGTGTGGGGGCCGGGGCAACGCACACCGATTCATGACCATCGGGTATGGGGGCTGATCGGCATGTTGCGCGGCTCGGAATTTTCCCAGGGGTTTGCCCGTGCCCCCGATGGCAGCCTGATGGCTGAAGGCAAACCGATCCAGCTATTGCCGGGTCAAGTCGAAGCAGTGTCGCCCAGGATTGGCGATATTCATCAGGTCAGCAATGCCCACGCCGATCAGGTGTCCATCAGCATCCATGTGTACGGCGCCAATATCGGTGCGGTGCGCCGTGCGGTGTATCAGCCTGACGGCAGCGAAAAACTGTTTATCTCTGGTTATTCCAACGCCTATCTCCCGAATATCTGGGACTTGTCCAAAGAAAAGAGCCCTGCCCTATGACCAACGTATCGACCCGCCGCTATGCGCAGATTCGCCAGGCCTTGTTGGACCGTGAAGAAGTCGCGCTGATCGACGTGCGCGAGGAAGCGCCGTTTGCCGAGGCCCACCCGCTGTTCGCCGCGAATATCCCGCTGTCCAAGCTGGAACTGGAGGTGTACTCGCGTATTCCACGCCGCGATACCCAAGTCACCCTGTATGACAACGGTGAAGGGCTGGCCAGCCGCGCCGCCGAACGCCTGGTTGCGTTGGGCTACACCCAGGTCAGCCTGCTTGAAGGCGGGCTGGAGGGTTGGCGCCGGGCCGGCGGCGAGCTGTTTATCGACGTCAACGTACCCAGCAAGGCCTTTGGCGAACTGGTCGAGAGCCAGCGCCACACACCGTCCCTGGCCGCCGAAGACGTCCAGGCCCTGCTCGACAGCCAGGCCGATGTGGTGGTGCTCGACGCCCGCCGCTTCGACGAATACCAGACCATGAGCATCCCCACCGGCATCAGCGTGCCAGGCGCCGAACTGGTACTGCGCGCCCGCGAACTGGCACCCGACCCGGCCACGCGCATTATCGTCAACTGCGCCGGGCGCACCCGCAGCATTATCGGCACCCAGTCGCTGATCAATGCCGGCGTTCCCAACCCCGTGTCAGCCCTGCGCAACGGCACGATCGGCTGGACATTGGCCGGGCAAACACTGGCCCATGGCCAAGCCCGCCGCTTCGCGCCAACGCCAGAGGAACACCGCCAGCGCGCCGCCGAGGCTGCGCGCCGCGTCGCCGACAAGGCCCGGGTCGGTCGCGCCAGCCTCAACGATCTTCACCGCTGGCAGCAGGATGCGACGCGCACCACCTACCTGTTCGATGTGCGCACCCCGGAAGAATTCGAAATCGGCCATTTGCCCGGCGCACGCTCCACGCCCGGCGGCCAATTGGTGCAGGAAACCGATCACGTTGCCAGCGTACGCGGGGCGCGCCTGGTGCTGGTGGACGACGACGGCGTGCGCGCCAATATGTCTGCGTCCTGGCTGGCCCAGTTGGGTTGGCAGGTGCATGTACTGGATGATCTGCAAGCGGCGCATTTCAGCGAACATGGCGCTTGGGTCGCACCGGTGCCTGCGCCGCCCCAGGCCGAACTGATCAGCGCGCCTACCCTCGCCGACTGGCTGGGCCATGGCGACACCATGGTGCTGGACTTCACTGCCAGCGCCAACTATGTCAAACGCCATATTCCCGGGGCCTGGTGGATCCTTCGCGGGCAACTGCCCCAGGCCCTGGCCAATGTGCCGCCTGCGCAACGCTACGTATTGACCTGCGGCAGCAGCCAGCTGGCGCGCCTGGCGGTGGCCGAAGTCGAGACCCTGACTGGCAAGCAGGTGTTCCTGCTACAGGACGGCACCGCCGGCTGGATCGCCGCGCAACTGCCTCTGGAAGAAGGCGAAACCCACCTGGCCTCGCCGCGTATCGACCGTTACCGCCGCCCCTATGAAGGCACCGATAACCCGCGGGAGGCCATGCAGGCTTACCTGGACTGGGAGTTCGGCCTGGTCGCGCAACTGGCCCGCGACGGCACCCATGGTTTCTATGTGATCTGAGTCACCGCTGCACCGTTCCCACGGACATCCGACCCCTTCTCCAGGCGGAGGTATCTCCTTTTATCCAACGCCTGGAGTTTGCCCCATGCTGTACGCCACCCCATTCAAACGCATGCTGCTGGGCGCTGCATTGGCCCTCGGCCTGTCCACCGCCCAGGCCGCCGACCTGCAACCGCTGCGCGTAGCCAACCAGAAGTCCACGATCAAGGCACTGCTGGACGCTTCTGGCGAAAGCCAAAACGTTCCCTATGAGATCAAGTGGTCGGAATTCCCCTCGGCCTCGCCCCTGGGCGAAGCGCTGAACGCCGGCGCCGTGGATGTCGGCGCCCTGGGCGATGCTCCCTATGTGTTTGCCTTGGGCGCGGGCGCATCGATCAAAGTGATCAGCATCATCCATGCCGAAGGACGTAACACCACCGCACTGCTGGTGCCCAAGGACTCGCCGATCAAGACTGCGGCGGATCTCAAGGGCAAGAAAATCGTCACCGGCCGCGGCTCCATCGGGCACTACCTGGCAATCAGGGCCCTGAACGATGCCGGCTTGAGCACCCAGGATGTGCACTTCATTTTCCTGCTGCCCGCCGAGTCACGGCTGGTGCTGGACAACGGCACTGCGGATGCCTGGGCAACATGGGACCCCTACACCACCGTGGTCACCTCACAGAGCAACGCCCGCGTGCTGGTCAGCGGCAAGAACCTGTTGAGCAATCACCTCTATTTCGCCGCCACCGGCCAGGCGATCGCCGACAAACGCGTGCAACTGGACGACTTTGTCGCACGGGTTGACCGCGCCTACGCCTGGGCCAACACCCACCCCGATGAATATGCCGCCGCCCAGGCCAGGATCACGGGCTTGCCATTGGCCGTGCACGTCGAAGTGGCCAAGGACACCCACCTGTCACCGGTCGCGATTGACGACAGCGTGGTCCGCGGCCTGCAAACCACCGCCGACACCTATGTCAAAGAAGGCCTGCTGCCCACGCATATCGACGTCTCCCAGGGCTTCGATCCAAGTTTCAACACCAAGCGTGCGCCCCAGCTGTAGTGCCAGCCCCGCTCAAAGCGCTGGCCTGGACACTGCCCCTCCCACTTTGACCGAGTACCTGCTGATGACTCACTCATCTCTACGGGCTGTGGACGTCGTCGATTTCGACACCACGCTCGAACGCCTCAGCGCCGAACTGGCCAGCACCGCCCACATCTATGACGAAAGCGGCGCCTTCCCCCACGCCAACTTCAAGCTCTTGCACCAGCACGGCCTGCTCGCCCTGACCGTGCCCAAGGCTCTCGGCGGCGGCGGTGCCAGCCTGGCCCAGGCGCGCAAGGCCATCAGCGCGATAGCCAAGGGCGAACCGTCCACGGCGCTGATCCTGGTGATGCAGTACCTGCAACACAGTCGCCTGCAAGACAGCCAGACCTGGCCCGCACACCTGCGCATCAAAGTTGCTGAGGATGCCGTGCGCAACGGCGCGCTGATCAACGCCCTGCGTGTCGAGCCGGACCTGGGCACCCCGGCCCGTGGCGGTCTACCGGCCACCACCGCGGTGCGCGGTGCCGACGGCTGGCGTATCAGCGGGCGCAAGCTCTACTCCACCGGCAGTCATGGCTTGAGCTGGTTCAGCGTGTGGGCGCGCAGCGATGATGCCGACCCGCTGGTGGGCGCCTGGCTGGTGCCCAAGGACAGCCCCGGCGTGAGCATAATCGACACCTGGGATCATCTGGGCATGCGCGCCACCTGCAGCCATGAGGTGGTACTCGACAACGTGCTGGTGCCGCTGGACCACGCCGTCAGCACCAGCCCCTGGAGCGCACCGCAGCCGGAGCTCGACGGTGACGGCTTGCTGTGGATGTCGGTGCTGCTGTCGTCGGTGTACGACGCCGTGGCCCAGGCGGCGCGGGACTGGCTGGTGAACTGGCTGGAGGAACGCAAGCCATCCAACCTCGGCGCGGCGCTGTCCAGCTTGCCGCGTTTCCAGGAGACCGTCGGCCATATCGACACCCTGCTGTTCGCCAACCGCAGCCTGCTCGACGCCGCCGCCGAGGGGCATACCCCGGCCGCTAACGCTGCACAGTTGAAGTACCTGATCACCCATAACGCCATTCGCGCCGTGGAACTGGCCATCGAGGCATCCGGCAACCCCGGCCTGTCACGCCACAGCCCGCTGCAACGACATTATCGCGACGTGCTGTGCAGCCGCGTACACACCCCGCAGAACGACGCGGTGTTGCAAGGCGTCGGCAAAGCCGTGTTCACCCAACGCCAGAAGGAACGCACATGAGCCAGGTGATTATTGCCAGTCAGTTGGACGAAGACTTCAACCAGGTGATCCGCGAGCGCCTGGCACCGCTGCACCCCGAGGCCCAGGTGCTCGGAGTGCCGGTCGGCGTGCCCAGCGACCTGCCGCCCCAGGCCAATATCCTGTTGCTGCGCCCGATCAACGTACGTGGCTACACCGCGCCCGACACCCCGCCGCCGGGCTGGCCCTATGGCGCGCAATGGGTGCACCTGGTGTCGTCGGGTATCGACTTTTACCCGCAGTGGCTGTTCAACGGCCCACCCGTGACCACGTCCCGGGGCAGCGCCGCCGACAACCTCGCCGAGTTCGCCCTGGCCGCGATCTTTGCCGCGTCCAAGCACTTGCCGGATATCTGGGTGAAGGACGCGCAGTGGCATTTCACTGCTCTGCGCCCGCTCAAAGGCACCACCCTGGGCATTCTTGGCTTTGGTGCGATTGGTGAAAGCCTGGCGCAAAAGGCCCTGGCCCTGGGCGTCAAGGTGGTCGCGCTGCGTCAGAGCCAGGCCCCCTTCAGTGCCGGTGTTGAAGCGGCCACGGACATCCACGACCTGTTCGCCCGCGCCGACCACCTGGTGGTGGCGGCACCGCTGACCGAAGCCACGCGCCATATCATCAACCGTGACGTGCTGGCCAGCGCCAAGCCTGGGCTGCACCTGATCAACATTGCGCGTGGAGGGTTGCTCGATCAGGAGGCATTGCTCAAGGCGCTGGATAACGGCCAGGTCGGCCTGGCCTCGCTTGACGTGACCGAGCCGGAACCCTTGCCGGATGGGCACCCGTTGTACAGCCATCCACGAGTGCGGTTGTCACCGCATACGTCGGCGATTTCGACCAACAGCAAGGATGAAATTGCCGATGCGTTTTTGGCGAATCTGGAGCGGTATATCGACGGCCTTACTTTGGCGAATCTGGCGAATCCATAACGCCAAACACAGATCAAAATGTGGGAGGGGGCTTGCTCCCGATAGCGGTAGGTCAGCCGTAGATATAGAGACTGACACACCGCTATCGGGAGCAAGTCGAATCGTCGCACCGCCCCTCCCACATTGGTTCTTTGTTGACGGGCAATACTCATTTGATGCGGTAATGGAAGGTGTTGCGTACTGCCGGCACGGCCACGGGCTTGCCGTCGACGACTCTGGGCTGGTAGCGAAAGGTATTCGCCGCCGCCAATGAAGGCCGGATAAACAGTGGGTGGCAGCCGTCCAGTACCTTGGGATTCTCCACGCGGCCCTGAATGTTGACGCTGTACTCCAAGGTGCAATCGCCTTCAATATTCTTGTCCAGGGCGCGCTCGGGATAGTCCGGCGCGGCCTTGCTCAGGGGCTGATATTGGCGGCTGTCGAAGGCTGGCGCAGGTACGGCAGCGCGGGCTTTTTCAGCGGCCAGGCGTTGCTGATCGAGGCGTTGTTGTTCGAGCTCACGGTTGCGTTGTTCGGTGGCGAGCCGCTCCTGCTGTTGCTCGGCTTTCTTTTCCTCGACGCGTTTACGCGCCAAGGCGGCTTTCTCAAGTTTTTGCACCTGGACCTGCGGGTCGACCCTGGGCTTTGCCGGCACAGGCTCAGGCTCAGGGGGTGCGGAGGTAGCCACCAGCGGTTCGGGCGCGGGCGCAGCTGGCAACATGACCAACTGCGTGCGCATCACCCGAGGCGCATCCACCACAGGCTTTTGCGTCGACCAGCCCATCATCAACGCGGCCAGCACGCCCACATGCAGCGCCACCGCCAGGCCGGCGGCGAGGCTGTTTCTCCAAACTCCCGAAGCATCCCTGGGCGCCATCGCCGGCGTGGGATTGTGCATGATCATCGCCGTCATTGCGGGGCCTCGGTTACCAGTCCCAGGTTGCTGACACCGCTCTTTTGCAACACCGCCATGGCAGCGACCACCCGGCCATAACCGGCGTTGTCGTCAGCGCGGATATACACCTGGGTGTCACTGCGCGCCGCCACCACCTGCATGACCTTGGCGCCCATTTCGTCCAGGCTTACGGCGCTGTCGGTCTGATGCTGGGTATCGAGTTCGCCGCCGAGGTTCCAGTAGTAGCCACCGTCGGCCTTTACCGACAGCGTGAGGATCTGCTGGCGGGTGTCGGTGGCCAGCGCCTCGGCGGCGACCTTGGGCAGTTCGATCTTCACGCCCTGGGTCAGCATCGGCGCGGTGACCATGAAGATCACCAGCAGCACCAACATCACGTCGATATACGGCACCACGTTCATTTCGGCCTTGGGCCCGTGCTTGCGTTGCGGCCTGACTAACATGGGAGTTGCTCCTTTCAGGCGGCCACGGCCAGGTTGCTCGACGTGCCGCGCAGGGAGCGGTGCAGGCGCACTTGCAGTTCATTGCCAAACGCGTAGTAGCGGGTGAGCAGTGTCTGGCCGCGGGCCGCGAAGCGGTTATAGGCGATCACTGCGGGGATGGCCGCAAACAGGCCGATGGCCGTGGCAATCAAGGCTTCGGCGATGCCCGGCGCTACGGTGGACAACGTGGCCTGTTGCACCTGAGACAGGCCGATAAAGGAATTCATGATGCCCCACACCGTGCCGAACAGGCCGATGTAAGGGCTGACCGATCCCACGGTGGCGAGAAATTGCAGGCCCTTTTCCAGCTCGATTTCCTGCTCGGTGATCGCTACCTGCAAGGCGCGCTCCACGCCTTCGAGCACGGCCGGGTCATGATTGTGCAGGTGCTGGTACTCCTGGACCCCGGCGATAAAGATCGGCGCCATGCCGCCCTCGCCCGCCTGCTGGATCTCACGGGACAGCGCCAGCAAATCCGGTGCGGCACGAAAACGCGGCACGAAACCGTTCAACTGCCGTTCCAGGCGGCGCAGCACACTGCCGCGCTGGATTATCAGGTACCAACTGAGCAAGGACGCCAACAGCAAGGTCAGCATGACCGCCTTGACCAACAGGCTGGCGTCGCTGATCAACCCCCAGATCGTCATATGTTCCATCGTCGCGTGCATGGTCAAACTCCTATTCGATTGAAAATGAATGACTGCCTGATGACAGGCTCAAGGCAACTTCAAGGCGCGGGCCACCTCGGCCCAGGGCACGAACTTGAAGTTCTGGGTTTGCTCGGGCATGCGCTTGCGCCCGTCCTGCACCACCAGCATGCCCTGGCTCCACGGCCCGCCGAGGTTGACGGCCGTAACCTCAAGGCCGTCGGTTTCGGAGGCACCATCGATGCCGGCGGCGGCATTCAAGCCAACGCGCAGGGCACCGTGCACGGCAAACGGCGGTTCGGCGTCCACCACCAGATAGCTGTCATTGCCCTGGCTGGAGATCACCAGGTAGTCACGTTGATCGCTCTGGTACAGCGCCAGACCCTCGACATCGGCATGCAGCTGCGGGCCGACCTTGATCACGCTGGTCAACGTTGCCGGCTGATCGGCGCGTGCATCCACTGCCCATACACCGACGTCTTCCTCACCGATAAATAGGCGCTGGCGTTGATCATCGGCCACGCAGCCTTCGGGTTGGCTGTCGACCTTGAACTGGCGCACCAGCTCGCCTTGCACACGCCCATCCGGCGCGCTGAGACGGTATTGCAGGAAGGTGCCGTCCTTGCCGTTGGCAATCGCGTAGATCTCGCCGCTGGCAGGCTGGAACAGGCAGATGCCATAGATGTCCTTGAGCGGCGTGGTCACTTCCCCGGCTTCACGCAGCTCGCCGCTCTGACGGTCGATGCTGAACAGGCTCAGGCTGTTGCGGTCGCGGTTGCTCGCCACGGCCAGGTCGACCGTTTGCGCGCCGAGCTTGAAGTTGGGGCGTACATCGACGTTATTCAGGCGACCCACCGCCAGCTCCTGCAACAGCTTGCCGTCAAGGTCGTAGGCGAGCAGGCCCTGTTTTTTGTTGGTGCCGAGCACACGGCTGCTGGCCGGTGTCTGGGGGTGAATCCAGATCGCCGGGTCATCCGCCGCATCGCCTTGACGGCCGACCGGGTCGCTCTGGCGCAAGGCCGCGACCTCCGGCAACACCGGTACTGCAGCGACGGGCTTGGCCTGCCAGTCGAGCCTGGCCTGATAAAGCTTGCCGCTGTCGTCATCGCGCACCAACAACTGGCGACCATTGATCGCCAGTTGCTGCGGCTCTTTCAGACCCGCCAGGCTCAAGCTCGATTGCTCCGCCCAGCGCTCGCCGGTTTGCTGGAACAAGTGCAACTGGGCGGTCTTCGGGTCCAGCGCAACCATGCCACCCGGCACCAGCGCCATGGCCCCTGCTTCGCGCTTGGGGTTGTCGAACAGCGCCACAGGCGTGCGTTTCACATCAGCTTCGGGATGCGCAGGGTAGGCCCACCAGCCGACATTCTCTTCATTGACCACCAACTGCTGGGTGGCATCGTCCACCTGGCAGAACTGCGCCGACGGCGGGAGCGGCAAACCGCGTACCCGCTGGGGTTCGGTGAGCAGGGTCGAGCCGTTGCCTACCAGCCATTGCTCACCCTTGCCCTCTTCACCTACCAGGAAGACGAACAGGTTGGCCGCCGAATCGCGATAAAGGCACAGGCCATTCACCGAGTAGTCACGGGTTGGCAGGTACAGGGGCTTGCCCCAGTTTTTGCTGGCTGTGTCCAGGCTGATCAGCAACGCCTGTTGGCGGTCGTTGTCGAGGCTGGCGACCAGTACTTGTGCACCGGCAGGCCTGGTGTCGAGGCTGGTAAAGTTGCCTTTGAAGCGCGCCAGTTCGGCGCCCTGGCTGTCGAGCAGTTGTAGCCCGTCGCGGGTACCGGCGGCCAGGCGCTCGGTGGCGTTGGGCAAGAAGGCCACGGCTTCGGCATTCAAGCTCGGCGCCCAAGGCGACAGGGCCAGGTCGGTGGCAAAGGCATTGGCGCTGGTGACCAGCGCGATCAACAGGTACAGCTTGGAAATTCTCATGAACAGGCAAAATCCTTCGAATACGATAAAGATCCAATGTGGGAGGGGGCTTGCTCCCGATGGCAGTGGTTCAGTGAATACAATGGAGGCTGACACACCGCTATCGGGAGCAAGCCCCCTCCCACATTGGAATCCAGGTGTGGTTTAGAAATGGGTGTAGGTCAGGCCCACTTTGTAGGTCGGGCCGTACTCTTCGTACTGGCCGTTGTAGCTGCGGTGGCCGGTGTAGACGAAGTACGACTCATCAGTGAGGTTCTGGGCTTCGAAGCTGACTTGCAGGTTCTTGGTCACCGAGTAGCGCGCACTGAAGTCGACGAAGGTCTGCGCGTCGACGTGCAGGTCATGGGCCTTGTCGTTGATCGAGGCCAGTTCATACAGATAGGCCGATTTATAGTTGGCCGACAGGCGCAGGCTGAGCTTGTCGTCTTCCCAGCCAAGCATCAGGTTGCCGACCGTGTCCGACTGATTGGGCAGGCTGATGCTGCGCTTGCGGTTGCGCCCGCTGGCGCTGTCGAAACCCTCGATATCCGCGCTGGAGCGGCTGAAGGTGCTGTTGGCACCGACCAGCAAGCCATTCCACGGTGCTGGCAGCCAGTCGAACTTCTGTGAGTAGGCCAGCTCCAGACCGTAGAGTTTGGCGCTGTCGCCGTTGGCGTAGGTGTGGGCCTCGGAGAAGTTGGCCCAGGCACCCGTGCCGGCCACGTCGGTGTTATAGACGAAGTTCTGGATATCCTTGTAGAACACGAACGCCGATACGGTGCCGGCGCGGCCCATGAAGTGTTCGATGCCCAAGTCCAGGTTGCTCGACTCCAGGGGCTTGAGGTCCGGGTTACCGAAGGTGGCTTCGTCATCGTCGATCACGAAACCCGGCGCCAGCTGGCCGAATGTTGGGCGCACCACGGATTGGGTCCAGGCAGCGCGCACCTGGGTGTTCTTATCTATCTGATAGCGTGCGTGCAGGCCCGGCAACCAATGGTGATAACGCCGCTTGGTTTCGGTATCGCTGAACTGGCCGTCGGTGGCGCCGGTGCCCTTGGCTTCGAATTCGGTGCCCTCGTAGCGCATCCCGGCGATGAAGCGCCAGTCATCGATATCGATGGTGTTCATCAGGTAGCCGGCGTTGATATCTTCGCGGATGGTGAAGTCGTTGACCCTGGATTCGGTGGGGTCGTAGAAATCATCCCGATTGAGGCCGCCAATCAGCTGGCGGATATTGCCCGCGCTGATGCCTGGGCCATATCGGCCGAGACGGTAGTCGACGCTGCCCTTCTGGAACTGCGCGAGGTTGAGCTGTTCATCGCTGAAGCCTTGCTGATCCAAGTCCTTGTAGACCCAGGCCTCCAAGTCGTTGTCCTTGTTGCGGCGGCTGACCTTGCCACCGAACTTGAACTGAGACGCATAGCCACTCAGGTCATAGTCACGGGCCAGGTCCAGGCGCAGGTTTTTCTCGGTGTCCTTTGTGTACTGTTTCTCCCAGTCGACCTTGTCGAGGCTGAAGTTACTGGCGTCGTAGAAGCCGTTGGCGATGATCGGGCGAGGTTTGTCCTTGTCGTAGAAACCGCTGTTGGCAAAGTCGCCGCCGTCGAAGGTGGCGCCCGCAATGTGCGCCGGGCTGTCTTCGCTGGACTGGCTGTAGCCGGCCTGGCCGCTGAGGGTCCACAGGCCCAGCATGCGCTCGCCGCCGAACACGTAGGACTGGATCTGCTGGGTTTCCTCACGGTTTTTCAGCTTGCGCTTGCCCTCGGCATCGCCCAGCTCGCCAGGCGCTCGCGGGTCGGCAAATTCAAGGCTGGCGGCGTTGCGGGTTTCGGTGTCCTTGTAGCGGCTGTAGAGGGTACGCAGGTAATAGCTGCTCAGGTCGTCGGGCTTGTAGTCGAAGTTCAGGCCGCCACCTGCGCGTTCGCGGCTGATGTCGTAGTCGCGCTGTTCGAACTCGTTGAGCCTGGCGCCGTCGGTGAAATCCCAGGCGCCACCGGTTTCGACGTTGTCTGAGCCAAAGTCGCGCTTTTGCCAGCTCAGCGCTGCGGCCACGCCGAAGTTGTCGATGCCGTCGCCGAGGCTGAAGCGATTACTGGCGGCACCGGAGAATTTCGGGCTGGTCTGGCGAGTGTTCTTGTCGTAGCTGGCTTCGGTGCTACCGGTATAGAACAGCCCCTTGTGATCGAACGCCGACAAGCTCTTCACATCCACGGTGCCACCGAGAGAGTTGGCGTCCATGTCCGGTGTCAGGGTCTTGATCACCGACAGCGACTGCACCAACTCCGAGGGCAGCACATCGAGGGCCACGGCGCGGCGTTCGCTCTCCGGCGCGGGCACCAGGGTGCCGTTGATGGTGACGCTGTTGAGGTCCGGGCCCAGGCCGCGCACGCTGACAAAACGCCCTTCTCCCTGGTCGCGCTCCACGCTGATGCCCGGTAGGCGCTGCACCGCTTCGGCGACGTTTTCATCCGGTAACTGGGCTACACCGTCGGCATGTACCACGCTCCTGATGCTGTCGGAAGAACGTTGTTCCTTGAGGGCGCTGTCCATGGCAGCGGCCTGACCGACCACTTCGACATGCTCGGTGGTGGCCGCCTCGGCCGCCGTGAGCCGCTCGCTGGCCATCGCCAGGGCCAAGGCGGTAAGCGTGAAGCTGACGAGCCCGGTGCGCTTGTACATGCAATCCTCCCCAAGAATCCGTTGGCGCCAGGCAAGAGGGCCCGGCAACTGGGAGGGCACGCTAGGGGTGGGGGATGACGGTTCTGTGACAGCATTGAGTGGTCATGCCCGTAAACCGCAGGTTTGCACGATTTTTTGGCTTGGAATGAGCTGATATGACCTCAGCAGTTCTCATGTGGAAGGGGGCTTGCCCCCGATAGCGGTGTGACAGCTACAAATAAGCTGACTGATACACCGTCATCGGGAGCAAGCCCCCTCCCACATGTTTAATCTTTGTTGCCTGTGAGATGAGCTGATTCGACCCTCGCCCACCGTCATCCAACGGTCACATCCATCTGCTGTGCTGGCGCCCATCGCTCATTCGCCCAAGGAATCGCAGCCATGCCTGGCGTGCTCAAGCCCCACCGCTGGAAACTCTCGTTGCTGCTGGTCGCCGCCAATCTCGGGCTGATCCTGCACTTGGCCTGTGGCGAATTGAAAAGCGTCAGTGAATGGGTGTGGCTGGATATTGTCGGCGAAGGCGGTTCCGCCCTGCTCGCTTTGGTGTGGCTGGGACTGGTGCTCAAAAGCCGCCCCGCAGGGCGCGTCACCAACTACTTGGCGCTGGGCCTGTCGTGCATCTTTTTCTCCTGGTGGATCGACAGCCTCGACGAGTTTATCCGCCTGCCCGACAGCATCACCTGGGACCATTGGCTGGAGTCCGGGCCGATGCCGGTGGGCATGGTTCTGCTGACCATCGGCATCTACCACTGGCACCGCGAACAACTGGCGATCAGCGCGCAGATGGAAAAACGCGAGCGGCTGTTCCGTGAGCATCGGCTGTTCGACAAACTCACGCCGCTGGCCGGCGCCGATTACCTCAAGCGCCAGTTGGCTGACAGCCTGCAAGACAGCCGCGACCAGCAACAACCGCTGTCGCTGCTGGCCCTGGACCTGGACAACTTCGCTGCCATCAACCAGGCCTACGGGCATGCCGAGGGCGACGCGGTACTACAAGCCCTCAGCCATTTGCTGCTGCTCAACCTGCGCCGCCAGGACCTGCTGTGCCGCCTGGCCGGCGACCGCTTTGTAGTGCTGCTGCCCAATACCGGTGAACGCCAGGCCAGGGAGCTGGCGCTGGAGTTGCAGCAGGCAGTGCTCGGCCTGGCCCATAAGACCCGGCACCAAGGCGAACGCCTGCAATTGGCCGCGACTACCGCCGTGGTCATGGCCCTTGAAGAACCGCCCCAGGACTTGCTCAAGCGCCTGAACCTGGCGTTGGCCAGGGCCAAGCAACCGCTTGCGAAAAGTGCCTGAGATGGCCGTGAAAACCAGCTGGTATGAAGCCGACAGCCGCTTCATCCCAGGGCATTTCCAACCCGCCGCGCTGATCGACCTGGCCTTGTCCCGCGACATCGACAGCCATCGCCTGCTGCGCGGCACCGGCCTGTTTCACGAGGACATCCTGGCCGGCACCGCGCACCTGAGCCCGCAACAGTTCTTCGGCCTGATCGGCAACAGCCGCAAGTTATTGGACGCCGACGACAGCAGCTTCTTGTTTGGCCAACGTCTGCTGCCGGGCTATTACGGCGCCGCCAGCCACGCCCTTGGCCATGCGCAGAACCTGCACCAGGCCCTGGAGATCCTGATTCAGCAACAGGTGCTGCTCAGCCCGTTGGCCACCCTGCAATTGGAGCTGGATGAGCATCGCGCCTACCTGTACTGGCTGGACAGTTGCGGCGCCGGCGAGCACTGGCGTTTCCTGCTGGAAGCCTGCATGACCTCGCTGGTTGCCATGAGCCAATGGCTGAGCGGCGAGCGCCTGCCATGGGCATGCAGTTTCAGCCATGCCGAGCCGCGCTATATCGAGCAGTACTGGGTGCACCTGGGCGAAGACACGCGCTTCGAACGCCCGCTGGACATGATAAGCATCCCGCGTGAATACCTCACCCGCCCCTGGCCTGGCGCCTCGGTCACGGCCGGTCAGGTTGCGCGTCGGCAGGCCCGCGAGCAGATCGAACAGCTGGGTTTTGCCGGCAGTTTTCTCGACTGTCTCTACGACTACCTGCGCGACCAGGTACGCCAGCCGCCCAGCCTGGAACAGGCGGCCCAGGCCTTCGCCATGAGCCCGGCGACCCTCAAGCGCAAGTTGAACAAGCACGACACCGGTTTTCAACAGCAGGTGGACCGGGTACGCAAGCAGGTGGCGTTGCACCTGTATCAGCTCAAGGGCTACAGCAATGATGAGGTGGCGGCGTACCTGAACTTCAACGATGCGGCGAACTTCCGGCGCTCATTCAAGCGCTGGACCGGCAGCACCCCGAACCTGATCCGCCAGCTGTTCAACAGCCGCTAGCCAGGCGCTCGCGTAAAAACTCCACCAGCGCCTGCACCGGCCGTGAGCTTTGCCGGTGCTGGGGATACACCGCCGACAGGGTCAGGGCTTCGGGGGCGAAGTCGTCCAGCAGTGTCACCAGGCGCCCGTCTTTCAACGCATCCGCGACGATAAAGGTCGGCAGGTAGGTCACCCCCAGCCCGGCAATGGCGGTATCACGCAACAACTCGCCGTTATTCACGCGCATACGCCCACTGACATTCAACCCCTGCAACTTGCCTTTGAAGCGCCATTGCACCTGGCGACCATGGCCGTAGGGCAGGCAGTCGTGCGCGGTCAAGTCCTCGGGTTTCAATGGCGTCCCGCGCAGCGCCAGGTAATCAGGGCTGGCGCAGTACACCCGCTGCACGCTGGCGATACGGCGGGCGATCAGGGTGGAATCTTCCAGGGTGCCGATGCGCAGCACCAGGTCGTAGCCCTCGCCGATCAAGTCTACCGGGCGGTCGCTCAGGTCGACTTCCACCGACACCTGCGGATGACGTTGCAGGAACAACGGCAGCAGGCAGCCCAGGTGAGCCATGGCGAATGACAACGGCGCGCTGAGGCGGATAGTGCCACGCGGTTCGCTGTTCTGGCCGGCGATGCCCTGCTCCACTTGCTCGACTTCACCGAGCAGGCGCAGGGCGGATTCGTAGTAGCTCTGGCCCAGTGGCGTGACATCCAGGCGCCGCGTAGAACGATTGAGCAGGCGCACACCAAGGCGCTCTTCCAGCTGGATCAGGCGACGACTGACGAATTGCTTGGACAGGCCCAGTTGCTCGGCGGCGGCGGTGAAACTGCCGGACTCCATGACCTGGCAGAACAGGCGCATGTCTTCGAAGGGGTTCATTGTCGCTTCTCGGTGGACGATGGACTGATTTATAACGGGTTCAGAGGCACACCACAAACCTAATGTGGGAGGGGGCTTGCTCCCGATGGCGGTGCTTCAGTCAAAAATGCTGTGACTGACACACCGCCATCGGGAGCAAGCCCCCTCCCACAGGGGATTACCTACATCTGGCAGATCTGCTTATTTGGCGGTGAACGCCGAGTAGCTGTTCATCAGGTTGCGGTAGTTGGGGATGCGCGGCGACAGCAGGTTGGCCAGGCCTTCCATGTCGTTGCGCCAGTCAACCTGCAGCTCGCAGGCCACGGAGAACCAGTTGACCAACTGTGCGCCGGCGGCAGTCATACGTGCCCAGGCGGCCTGTTGCACGGTTTCATTGAAGGTGCCGGAGGCGTCGGTGACCACGAAAACCTCGAAGCCTTCGTCGAGAGCGCACAGGGTCGGGAAGGCTACGCACACATCCGTGACCACGCCGGCAATGATGATCTGCTTACGACCGGTCGCCTTGACGGCCTTGACGAAATCTTCGTTGTCCCAGGCATTGATCTGACCGGGGCGGGCGATGTACGGCGCATCCGGAAACAGTGCCTTGAGCTCTGGCACCAGTGGACCGTTAGGACCGCCTTCAAAACTGGTGGTCAGGATGGTCGGCAGGTTGAAGAACTTCGCCACGTCGGCCAGGGCCAGCACGTTGTTCTTGAATTCGTTGGGGGAGAAATCCTGCACCAGCGAGATCAGGCCAGTCTGGTGATCGACCAGCAGGACAACCGCGTCATCTTTGTTCAAGCGCTTATAAGTCATGGGGTAACTCCTTTGGTTTCTGGATTAAAAGGCAAAGCATGAACAGCCAAACGCACCCCAGAACCCCTGGAAATCGCTGACTGGCACGCTGGAAAGACGGGCTTTTTCATGGCTGTGGGCATGCACGCCGCACGGGCCGCTGCACTGGTGGACCTGGGCCTGCAAGGGCGAGGTCGGACGCCAGTGCCCTGGTACCTTGACCACCGGCGACCAGTCCGGCAGCACCGGCACGCGTGGTGGGGCGAAATCTTCGAAGTCACCCGCGCCGTAGACCACCTTGCCGCCGACCACGGTCAGCACCGATTCGATCCACTTGATGGCTTCCTCGTCGACACTGAAGAAGTCCGCCGACAACGCGGCCACATCCGCCAACTGGCCGACCTTGATCTGGCCTTTCTTGCCCTGCTCGGACGAGAACCAGGCGCTGCCGTGGGTAAACAACTCCAACGCGGTGAGGCGTGGCAGACCCTCGGCGTGCAGCTCCAGGCCACCGACGGTGCGGCCGCTGACCATCCAGTACAGCGAGGTCCACGGGTTATAACTGGAGACCCGCGTGGCATCGGTGCCCGCCCCTACCGGCACGCCTTCGGCGAGCATGCGCTTGATCGGCGGCGTGGCTTCGGCGGCCTTGGCACCGTAGCGCTCAACAAAGTATTCACCCTGGAACGCCATGCGGTCCTGGATCGCAATGCCGCCGCCGAGGGCGCGCACGCGTTCAATGTTCTTCGGGGTAATGGTTTCAGCATGGTCGAAAAACCATGGCAAGCCATTGAAGGGAATGTCGCGGTTAACCTTCTCGAACACATCGAGCATGCGTGAGATGGATTCGTCATAGGTGGCATGCAGGCGGAACGGCCAGCGCTGTTCCACCAGGTGGCGTACCACTGGCTCCAGCTCCTGTTCCATGGTCAGCGGCAGGTCCGGGCGCGGTTCGAGGAAGTCTTCGAAATCCGCCGCCGAAAACACCAGCATTTCGCCAGCGCCGTTGTGACGCAGATAGTCATCGCCCTGATGCAGGGTGACGCTGCCGGTCCAGTTCTTGAAGTCGCTGAGTTCTTCCTTGGGCTTCTGGGTGAACAGGTTGTAGGCGATGCGCACCGTCAACTGTTGGTCCTTGGCCAACTGTTCGATCACCGCATAGTCATCGGGATAGTTCTGGAAGCCGCCGCCGGCATCGATGGCGCTGGTCAGGCCCAGGCGATTGAGTTCGCGCATGAACTGGCGGGTGGAGTTGACTTGGTATTCCAAGGGCAGTTTCGGACCCTTGGCCAAGGTCGAATACAGGATCATCGCGTTAGGTCGTGCCACCAGCATGCCGGTGGGGTTGCCGTGGCTGTCGCGCACGATCTCGCCGCCTGGCGGGTTGGGCGTGTCCTTGGTGTAGCCGGCCACCCGCAACGCCGCACGGTTAAGCAAGGCGCGGTCGTACAGGTGCAGCACAAACACCGGAGTGTCCGGCGCGGCCTGGTTGAGTTCTTCGAGGGTGGGCATGCGTTTTTCGGCGAACTGGAATTCGTTCCAGCCGCCGACCACGCGCACCCATTGCGGCGTAGGAGTACGGTCGGCCTGGTCCTTGAGCATGCGCAAGGCATCGGCCAGGGACGGCACGCCTTCCCAGCGCAGCTCGAGGTTGTAGTTCAGCCCGCCACGGATCAGGTGCAGGTGCGAGTCATTGAGCCCGGGGATCACCGTGCGGCCCTTGAGGTCGATGACCTGGGTGCCGCTGCCGCGCAGGGCCAT
This sequence comes from Pseudomonas sp. FBCC-B545, assembly GCF_059134095.1. Lineage (NCBI taxonomy): Bacteria > Pseudomonadati > Pseudomonadota > Gammaproteobacteria > Pseudomonadales > Pseudomonadaceae > Pseudomonas > Pseudomonas sp. FBCC-B545. The sequence continues at coordinate 3,645,739 of NZ_CP101441.1, forward strand.
GGCTTCACCGTCGGTACCCACGGCGACAAAGCGCCCCTCACGAATGGCGACGGCGGTGGCGCGTGGGTTTTCCCGGTCCACGGTGTGGAACTGGCCATTGAACAGAATCAGATCGGCGTTCATAGGGTTTCCTTTACAGAAGGTTGAAGCCAGGGAGCGAACAAGCGGGTGGCCGCCGGCATCAGCAGGTAGACCACCAACAGCACAATGGTCAGGGTGACCAGGAAGGTGGAGACCACATAGTTGGACAGCAACGGGTGCAGGCGCAGGATCGGCCCCCAGATAAACGGCAGGAGCAAGGTTTGCGGCAAAATCACGCACAGGCTGACCACTGCCTGTTTCCAGCGCGGCGGCTGGGCAGCGCCCTCGGCCTGGGTCGCGAACCAGAACTCATTGACGGCGCCGATTTCAGTCTGGTCGCCGTCCGCCAGCATCGGCGCGGCTTCGTCGATCAGGGCCTGGCGTTGGGGGGAATCGAGCCACAGTTCCAGGGCATCGGTGGAGCGATAGCGCAGCACACAGGTGAACAGCGCCATACCGTTCTGCCGGCTGCGCACCACATCGACGCCAAGATGGCCGGGACGTTCGCCAGCGATGCGCACGATACGGCGCAGCCAGGCTTCGTATTCGGTTTCGCATCCGGGCTTGACCCGGTGCTTGACCACCAGCGTGACGACTTCGTCAGGGCTGGTCTTGGGTGTTGGGTCCATGGTTGGGTGACTCCCCCGCAGGATTGAGCGATGGGAGGAGTTTGCCGGGGCCTGGGGTGTGCGGAATTGGATGTATGTGCTGTTTGGGTTTCTTGGAGAACGGGTATGTGGACGGCAGTCAGTGTGCCACCGACATATGCTCCGCAATCCGCCCTCGTAACCAGCGCTCCGCCGGGTCATTGTCATGCACCCCGCTCCACACCATCGACAGCTCCGCTGCGTCAATCGCAAACGGCGGGTCTTCGGCGCGCAAGCGGGTGCCCTCGGTCAAAGCGCAGGCCGCGTAATCCGGCACGGTGGCGATAATCTGCGTGCCCGCCAGCAGTGCGCGCAACCCGCTGAACTGCGGTACAGCCAGCACCACACGGCGCGAGCGGCCGATGCGTGCCAGGTCGAGGTCGATATTGCCGCTCAAGTCCCCTGAAAACGACACCATCGCATGGGGCCTGGCGCAATAGTCATCCAGGGTCAGCGGCGCCACGCCGTCATCGCCGCGCAGTACCTTGCAGGGGATGTCCCGCAGTTTCTTGCGCTTGGCATTGGCCGGCAGTTCGGTGGTGTAGCTGACGCCCACCGAGATCTCACCGCTGGCCAGCAGTGCCGACATCAACAGGTAATTGGCCCGGCGCACCACCACGATGATACCCGGTGCCTCTTCGCGCAGTTGGCTGAGCAACGCCGGAAACAGCCCGAACTCGGCGTCATCGGACAGGCCGATGCGAAACACCGCGCTGCTGCTGGAAGGGTCGAAGTCCTTGGCGCGGCTGACGGCGCCCGAGATGATGTCCATGGCCGGTTGCAGCTCCTTGAGTATCGCCACCGCACGGGGCGTGGGCTCCATGCCGCGGCCGTTGCGCAGCAGCAGTGGGTCGTCGAACAAGTCGCGCAAACGGCCCAATGCGGCGCTCACCGCCGGTTGGCCCATAAAGAGTTTTTCGGCGACCCGGGTCAGGTTTTTTTCAAACATCAAGGCTTCGAAAATCACCAGCAGGTTCATGTCGACGCGGCGCAGGTCGTTGCGGTTCATGGCGGTATCCAAACGTTTTCCAGACGGTCAGGGAAGCATATTTGCAATACCCGCGATTGCATGCCTGTGCTGTCTTTTCTACGCCTGCAGCTGGCGAAATTAACAACGATTAACTCGTCAGGCCGGTGCTCCTGCACCAAGAATGCAGGCGTCTACACTGCACTCATCCACCGGGAACGCTCCCATCGACTACGGATATCTGTCATGGCCCGACTCGAGCAATACGCCCCACGCTTGTCCGCCACCGGCGGCCTGTGCCCCCGGCGCGAACGAATCGCCAAGCAACTGATCCTCGCCAACCTCGGCGAAAGCCTGGCTATCGCCGACCTGGCCCAGGCCTGCGCCTTGTCGCGCAGCCACTTTTCCCGCGCATTCAAATGCACCACCGGGCTATCGCCCCAGGAATGGATCCGCCAGCAACGCATCCAGCGCGCCAAGGAGTTGATCACCGGTTCGTCCTTGAGCCTCACGCAAATCAGCCTGGAATGTGGTTTCTGCGACCAGGCGCACTTCTGCCACATGTTCACGCGCAGCGAAGGCGTGAACCCGATGACCTGGCGAAACCACCAGTCGCGCCACAAGCCTTTGGTGATCGCCGCCTAGTGGTCTTCACGCACCTGGAATATGCTGGCCCATCTTCGACTCCGGAACCTGGGCAGCCATGACTGACTTGAGCGACCAGGCCGTGCACTTCGGCCCCTACCGTGTCCACCCGCACCAGCGCCTGGTGCTGGAAGCCGGCCGCCCGCTGCGCCTGGGGCGGCGGGCCGTGGATATTCTGCTGGTCCTGCTGGAGCACGCCGGCAATGTGGTGAGCAAGCAGGAGCTGATCTCGCGGGTCTGGCCCAAAACCGTGGTGGAAGACGGCAACCTGCGGGTGCACATGGCCGCGTTGCGCAAGGCACTGGGCGATGGCCAGGCCGGGCAGCGCTATATCGTCACGGTCGCTCAGCGCGGCTACAGTTTTGTTGCGCCACTGAGCATTGAACCGATGACGCTACCCACAGGTGGCATGCCCCAGCGCCCGAGCCATAACCTGCCGTTGCGGCGTACGCGAATGATCGGCCGCCAAGCCCTGATCGACGCCCTGGTGCAGCAACTGCCGCAGCAGCGCTTCATTACCTTGACCGGCGCCGGTGGCATCGGCAAGACCACCGTGGCCCTGCGCGTCGCCGAGTTGTTGATCGGGCATTACCGTGACGGCATTCATCTGCTGGACCTGGCGCCACTCAGCGCAGCCTCGATGATCCTGCCCAACCTCGCCGCGCTCCTCGACCTGACACCCGCTGCGAATGCACCGCTGGTCAGCTTCGCCCGTAGCCTGCAGGCACGCCAGATGCTGCTGGTGATCGACAACTGCGAACACTTGCTCGACGACATCGCCCTGATCAGCGAAACCCTGTTGCGCCATGCGCCGCACCTGCACATCCTCACCACCAGCCGCGAAGCCCTGCGCGCCGACGGTGAATATGTGCAACGCCTCGAGCCGCTGGCTTGCCCGCCCGCCACCGGCAACCGTGCCCAGGCCCTGGGTTACCCGGCCATGCAATTGCTGGTCGAACGGGCCATGTCCCATCAGGACAGCTTTGCCCTCAGCGAAGCTGACCTGCCCCTGGCGATTGATATCTGCCAGCGCCTGGACGGCATTCCCCTGGCAATTGAACTGGTGGCCGCGCAAATCGAGCGTTTTGGCTTGCAGGGGCTGCTGGTACAGATGGAAGACAATTTCCGCCTGCTGACCCGCGGGCGGCGCAGCGCCCTGCCGCGCCAGCAAACCCTGCGGGCCACCCTCGACTGGAGCTTTGACCTGCTCGGCGAGTGCGAAAAAACCTGCCTGCGCCGCCTTGCGGTTTTTCGCGCAGGCTTCAGCCTGGCCAGCGCCGCAGCGGTGATCGCCGGAGAAACGATCGCCCCCGCCGAAGTGCTGGGCTCCATCACGCAATTGGTGGCCAAGTCTTTGTTGAATGTGGAAGCCGGCGATGACGAGATGGTGTATCGCCTGCTGGATATCACCCGCACCTATGCCCTGGAAAAGCTCAGCCTCGCCGGCGAATTGCCAGCCACTCGAGAGCGCCATGCGGCACGCTGCCTGGCGCTGATGGAACAGGCCCGGACCGACTGGGAACTGCTGGCCACGCAGCCTTGGCTCGACCGCTATGCACCGTTGCGCGAAGACGTGCGCGCCGCACTCGACTGGGGCTTTGCCGAGGATGTCGGGCACTTGCTGGCCATCCGCCTGACGGTCAGCGCAATGCCCCTGTGGCAGGAATTGTCATTGTTGCGTGAGCATGGCGGCTATGTGGACAAGGCACTGGCGTTGATAGGCCAGGTCGATACGCCCTGCACGCAACTGATCCTTCAATTGCAATTGGCTCTGGGCAGCCTCTCCTACCACGCCATGGGCGCTGCGCCCCGCACCATTGCAGCCTTTGTCAGTGCCGAACGCCTGGCCCTGGCACGTCGCGACGTTGCAGGGCAACTGCGTGCGGTCTCCGGGCAAATGGCTGTAAACCTGTGTGCCGGGCGCTATGCCCAAGCACTGCAACAAAGTCTGCAGTTTGATCGCCTCGACCCGCGCACCGAGCCGTTGCTGGAGTTGAGCGCCCAACGACTGCGCGCGTTGGCCCAGCATTACACCGGGGACCAGGCGCTCGCCCGACACAATGCCGAGCAAGTGCTGCAGCGCATGAGCCACAGCGGCCATGTGAACCGGTTCGCCCATGGCGTCGGGGTGCAATACGATCAAAGCGTGGCGTCCTTGACCCTGCTGGCGCGGATCCTGTGGTTGCAGGGTTTTCCCGATAGTGCCTGGCGCACCGCCAGCCAGGCGCTGGAGCTGGCCCTGCAGATCAATCATGGCACGTCGATCTGCTACACCCTGGCCCTGGCCGGGGTCGTCATCGCCCGCTACAACGGCGCCGAAGACGATGCGCAAGCCCTGCAAAGGCTCCTGCTGGAACAGTCGCACAAGCACTCGGCGCAGTTGTTCCAGACCTGGGCCGGGCATTACGCCGGTATCCTGGTCGACCAGGATTTACAGGACCTGGGACTGATCGAGGACACCCTGATCACATTCGGCGCCGACGAAGTCAATGAAGCAGCCTTCGAGCGCGCACGCGCAGGCTCTGCGGGCTGGTGCGCGCCTGAAATCCTGCGGGTCTGTGCCGAACAGTGGGTGCAACGGGGCGACAGCCGCGCCGCTGAAGCCCTGTTGCTCGAAACCCTGGGCCTGGCGCACCAGCAAGGTGCCTTGGCCTGGGAACTGCGCTGTGCGACTTCCCTGGCACAACTGTGGCAACAGCAGGGGCGCTTGCAGGCCGCGCGGGACCTGCTGGGTTCAGTCTACGGGCGATTTACCGAAGGCTTCACCACTGGCGACTTAGTCCGCGCAAGCAGCCTGCTCGACCAGTTGCAGGACAAACGGCCGGCCTGAAAAAGTGCCCACACATGGCTCGTAGCCCTGCTGCAAACGCTCGACCTGACGCGGGTCACGCAGTTGCGCCAGGGCATAGCTGCGCACGCAGTTGAGCAGGCGGTAGCGGCGCTGCGGGCCTAGCCCAGGTTCGACGCTCAGCAGCGAGACATTGACCAGGCGCGCCAGCAGATACGCCAGGTCGGCGTGCTCAAGCTCGGTCCCGCTCACCAGCTCGCTCAAGGCAGGCAAGGTCACTGCCATCTTGAACAACCCCAACTGCAGGAACAGCCAGCATTCCGGCAGGCTCAGGCGTTCGTAGCTCCAGTCCAAGGCAGCAGTCAGTGATCGATGGTGTTCCACCGCCGTGCGGCGCCCGCGGGTCAACGTCTGCAGCCCCATGCGCAATTGTCTCTGCACACCGCTGATGCCCAATGCGTCGACTTGGGCCGCCGCCAGTTCGAGGGCCAACGGGATACCGTCCAGGCGCCGGCAAATATCGCGCAGCGCTGCCAGATCCTGATGCCGCAATACAAACCCCCGCTGGCTGGCACAAACCCGAGCGATGAACAGCTGCACCGCGGGACAGGCCATGGCCTGCTCGACACTGCTCAATGCCGAGGGCGACGGCACGGCCAGCCGCGGCACGCGCAGCACCCACTCGCCGGGGGCCAGCAAGGCTTCGCGGCTGCTGACCAGCACGCTGACGCCGGGCGCCCGTTCGCGCAATGCGCGCACCAGCTTGCGACACGCCCCCAACAACAGGTCGGCACCATCGAGTACCAGCAGCAGCTGGCGCGAGGCCAATTGGCGGCACAGCTCATCAAGGCGCTCGCACTGCTGTAGTTGCAATACCGTGGCCAGACCGCTGAGCAGTTCGTGGGGTGCATGCATGCGGGTCAGGTCGACCCACCACACTCCGTCGCGGTAGCGAGGCAATACCCGCTCGGCCAAGGCCAGGGCCAATGTACTTTTGCCAATGCCGGCCATCCCGGTGAGCGTCAACAGCCGCTGCCCGGGCAAGCGTCGCGCCAGCACCCGCACAAGCTCATCTCGGCCACATACCGGGCTGAGCCGCGCCGCCAGGTTGTGCTGTGGCAGTAACGTCGGCGCCGAGCCTTGCACGGGGGCGACGAAACAGTAGCCGCGCTGGGGGTGATTGAGGATCAGGCGTGGCCCGTCGAGCGCCCGGCGCAATGCGGCAATGTGCACGCGCAGGTTATTGTCCTCGACGACGCTGTTGGGCCAGACCCGCTGGATCAAGGTCGCCTTGCTGATGAATTGCCCAGGCGCCTCGAGCAGCACCGCGAGAATATCCAGGGCGCGTCCGCCCAGCGCCACCGGCAGGCCCGCCTTGCTGACCAGGCGCTGTTGCCGATGAAAAGTGTAAGGGCCGAAGCTGATCGCCGCAGAGTTGTGCATGTCCGCTAAAAGCGCTGGAACACCCGTGCTTGAGTGCCTGCGCGTCCTTTTCCATGGGCTCGGGGCTATCTTGCCAGCTGGCGATGACAGGGCAATGCTGGCACGGGGAGCGATACGGACAATCGAGTGCCCTGGACGGACATTGTGTCGTTAACTGAACTGTTGTCGGTATTGGGTAGGGTTCAGGCCAAGCTTCTCACTGAACAGAAAGCGCATATGCCGCACGCTGCCGAAGCCTGCGTGGAACGCCACGGTCTTGAGCGGCAGGTCGGTGGTTTCCAACAAGTGCCGGGCACGGTCGATGCGTGCGCCCTGCAGGAACGCCATGGGCGTCATCTGCACGTCCTTGGCGAACAGTCGCGCAAAATGCCGTGCACTCATGCCGGCCAGTTCGGCCATGGACTCGATGGTAAAGGCTTGCTCCAGATGCGCCAGCACATGGTTCTGAACGCGGGTGATCGCGGTTTCCTGGGGCGCCACGGCAGCGGTCATCGGGCTGAACTGGGCCTGACCGCCCTGGCGTTTCATCACCACCAGCAGCACCTTAGCCACATCCACCGCCACTTGCTTGCCGTGGTCCTGGGCAACTACCGAAAGGGCCAGGTCGATACCGGCGGTGACGCCACCCGAGGTAATCAGGCGCCCGTCCTGCAAGTAAATGCGATCGGTCTCGACAATGGCGTTGGGGAACGCCTTGATCAAGCGCTCGGTGTAATGCCAGTGGGTGGTCACGCGGTGCCCGTCGAGCAAGCCCGCATGCCCGAGCACGAAGGCGCCGGTGCAGATCGAGCCGAACCGCCGGGACCGTGGTGCCGCGGCTTTGAGCCACGGTAGCAGCGCGGGATGGCATTCGTTATAGGCACCCGGGCCGCCCGGCACCAGCAGCAGGTCATAGGCGGCATGGTCCTGCTCCAGCAGCAAATCGGTCTGCACCATCACCCCGTTGGAGGCCCGCAGCGGACCGGGCTCAGTGCCAATGGTCAGGATCTGATAGTGGTCGGCTGCCGGCAGGTAGCGGTTGGCAATCGAAAACACTTCCAGCGGCCCGGCCATGTCGAGCAGCAGGAAGTCCGGGAACAGCGCCATGGCCACGGTTTTCATAAGCGGGAAAGTCCATTGAACAGAAATGCGGCGGGCATTATGGCATGACTTTGAGTGTCAACCAGAGGGAGACAGTTATTCTATTTTCACCTCGTTAATGAATAATTCGATAACCATTAATCTTCTCCTCACCCAAGCGCCCTGCATCTCGCAGCCTGCGCTCACTTGAGGACTGGACCATGCTGACCCTTCGCAAAGCTTCCGAACGCGGCGCCGCCAATCACGGTTGGTTGAAGTCGTTCCACACCTTCTCTTTCGCCAACTACTGGAACCCCAACGAACAGGGTTTTTCCGACCTGCTGGTCATCAACGATGACCGCGTCGCCGCCGGCAAAGGCTTTGGCCAGCACCCGCACCGCGACATGGAGATTTTCTCCTACGTGCTCGAAGGCGCCCTGGAACACAAGGACACCCTGGGCACCGGCTCGGTGATCCGCCCCGGCGATGTGCAGTTGATGAGCGCCGGCAGCGGCGTGGCCCACAGTGAGTTCAACCACAGCCAACGCCTGAGGGTGCACTTCCTGCAAATCTGGATCGTGCCCAACGAGGCCGGCGCCAAGCCGCGCTATCAGCAGGAACACTTCAGTGAAGCGCAGAAGCGCGGGCGCTTGCAGTTGATCATCTCCCCGGACGGCGCCAATGGCTCGCTGAACGTTCGCCAGGATGCACGGGTGTATGCCGGGCTATTCAACGGCGACGAAAGCACACGCCTGGAGCTGGCGCCGGATCGCTACGCCTACGTTCATGTGGCGCGCGGCAGCGTTGAACTCAATGGCCAACGCTTGCAGGAAGGCGACGGTGTGCGGGTGCGTGATGAGCGCCAGCTTCGCCTGAGCCATGGCGAGGACGCCGAGGTGCTGGTGTTCGACCTGCGCCCCAATGAGCTGCCGCAGATGCCGTGACGCTTGCAGTGATGGTTCGGCAAGGACCATCGCTGGCATCGATAGTCACCATCAGCGCAATGAAGTTCTCTTAAAAAAACCAACGCGTAACATCAAACCCATGCCAGACGGCACCCAACCAAGACACTCGGAGCACACCATCATGAAACGCCAACTCTTGCTTAGCCTCGCTTTCTCGGTACTCGCTGCAAACGCTTTTGCCCACCCGGTAGTCGCCGAAGGCGGCTCGGACCGCCTGATAGAAACCCGCGTTGCCGAAGGTGGCGCGGATCGTTTGCAGGAACGTGGCCTGGCTGAAGGCGGTGCGGATCGCCTGCAGGAACGTGGCCTCGCCGAAGGTGGTGCGGATCGCCTGCAGGAACGTGGCCTCGCTGAAGGTGGTGCGGAGCGCCTGCAGGAACGTGGCCTCGCTGAAGGTGGTGCGGATCGCCTGCAGGAACGTGGCCTCGCCGAAGGTGGTGCCGAACGTTTGCTGAGCACCCACGTATAACCCCGCTCTGTTGGCGGGACACCCCAAACCGGCCTGATCAGCCGGTTTTTTTTCGTCTGCGATTTGCATGGATATCGCAAAATCCTGCATCGCCCAACGCCAACCACGATGCGCAGCGAGCCGCTCTTGATCTTGATCTGCTTTTGATCTCAGGCGCCCCGTTAAACCACGCTGGCCGGAATTCGACATGGATTTGGGGGGTAAACCGGCAGGGATGCCGGTTTAGCCGCCCCGCGCCATGGATGGCGCGTGGCGGCGGCCCCCCGAATCCATGGCGGATTACGGGCACACCGAGCCTAGGCGAGGTGCCGAGTGGTGGGGCAAGAGCGTTTGGTTACTTTGCGCTTTTCAAAGTGACCCGCTGTAAAAGCGGAACCAATAGTGGCCGTTACCTAAATAATGGATATGTACTCGGTCTGATCCAACATCCTGGTCAACTGTCAGGCCGCCATCGGGAGCAAGCCCCCTCCCACATTTGGATCGAGAGCATCAGTCAGGCACTGGTCGGCTGTCAGGCCGCTATCGGGAGCAAGCCCCCTCCCAAATTTGGACCGAGACCATCAGTCAGGCACTGGTCGGCTGTCAGGCCGCTATCGGGAGCAAGCCCCCTCCCACATTTGGACCGAGACCATCAGTCAGGCACTGGTCGGCTGTCAGGCCGCTATCGGGAGCAAGCCCCCTCCCACATTTGGACCGAGACCATCAGTCAGGCACTGGTCGGCTGTCAGGCCGCTATCGGGAGCAAGCCTCCTCCCACATTTGGACCGAGACCATCAGTCAGGCACTGGTCGGCTGTCAGGCCGCTATCGGGAACAAGCCCCCTCCCACATTTGGACCGAGAGCATCAGTCAGGCACTGGTCGGCTGTCAGGCCGCTATCGGGAGCAAGCTCCCTCCCACATTTGGATCGAGACCATCAGTCAGGTACTGGTCGGCTGTCAGGCCGCTATCGTGAGCAAGCCCCTCCCACATTTGGACCGAGAGCATCAGTCAGGCACTGGTCGGCTGTCAGGCCGCCATCGGGAGCAAGCTCCCTCCCACATTTGGATCGAGACCATCAGTCAGGCACTGGTCAGCTGTCAGGCCGCTATCGGGAGCAAGCCTCCTCCCACATTTGGACCGAGAGCATCAGTCAGGCACTGGTCAGCTGTCAGGCCGCTATCGGGAGCGAGCCTCCTCCCACATTTGGACCGAGAGCATCAGTCAGGCACTGGTCAGCTGTCAGGCCGCTATCGGGAGCAAGCCCCCTCCCACATTTGGACCGAGAGCATCAGTCAGGCACTGGTCAGCTGTCAGGCCGCTATCGGGAGCAAGCCCCCTCCCACATTTGGACCGAGAGCATCAGTCAGGCACTGGTCAGCTGTCAGACCGCTATCGGGAGCAAGCCCCCTCCCACATTTGGACCGAGAGCATCAGTCAGGCACTGGTCAGCTGTCAGGCCGCTATCGGGAGCGAGCCCCCTCCCACATTTGGACCGAGAGCATCAGTCAGACACTGGTCAGCTGTCAGGCCGCTATCGGGAGCAAGCCTCCTCCCACATTTGGACCGAGACCATCAGTCAGGCACTGGTCGGCTGTGGGCAACCGTCGGCAAGGCCCCCTTGAGAGTAAAAAGAAACCGCAGCAAAACAATGTGCATATTAGAACCCGATTTGCGCTTTTCGCATGTAATAAGTCATTTGCGGACCTACCCTAGCCGATCCCGCACCTTTACAGTGCTGCCATTGATCAACTGTCGAGTAGTTTCATGAATCTCTGGTTTCGATTACTGCACATGCTGTTGCGCCGCCCCTGGCGCAAACCGGTACATGGCCTGGACACCACTGTGGTGCGCATGCGCGTCTGGCCCCTGGACCTGGATCTCAATCGGCATGTCACCAATGGCCGGTATTTCACCCTGGCGGATGTTGCACGCATGGATTTTGTCTTGCGCACGGGCGCCTTCCGTGTGGCGCTGCGTCACAAGGCGGTGCCGATCGTGGGCGATACCTGGGGCAAGTTTCGCCGAGAATTGAAGCTGTTCGAGGTCTTCGACGTGCACACCCGCATGCTCGGCTGGGACCACAAGTGGAGCCTGATGGAGCACCGTTTCGTCAGCAATGGCCGAGTGATTGGCGTGGTGGTGATGCGTGGAGTGTTCCGAAGCGCCAAAGGCACCCTGCCCCCAGCGGAGTTTGTGCGAGAGCTGGGGTTGGACGAAGTCTCACCGCCGATGCCGCAATGGCTGAGTGAATGGGCACGTAGTTGCGATGAGATGAGTGTGCAACTACGGGCAGAAGAACAGCGTTGAAAACACCTAGCCTGCCGATATCAGCTTCTTCAAGTTGGCTTGACCATCCTCGCGGGCAACGTAGAGGAAGCTCTTACCTTCCTGCACTTTGAACAGCACCTTCATGGCAGCCAGCTTCTCAAGGTCCTTGCGTGCGGTGTTTTCCGAAATGTCATAGTCATGGGTGAGTTCCTTGGGCATGAAGATGCGCCCAGGGTGTTGCAGGACTTTCTTCAAGAAATGCCCCTGCCGGTTATTCAAGTCATCCTGCAACCCAAGCGTATTCAGCCAGCTCATCAGTTCCACGGCTTCTTTGCGTTTGCTTTCGAAGTACGCCATGAATTCATTGATGGCACGCTCGATAACCCGTAGTTGATAAATGACGAAATAGGTCAAATCAAAAGCGTCAGTTTCCGTATGGATGTATGAGCGCCCATATTGCATGGGCGCCTCCTTGAGCAGCGTGCTGATGGAGATGTACTCAAAGGGCCAATAGCCGCTTTTGAGCATGAACCAGTAAAACAAACACCGCGCCGTTCGCCCGTTGCCGTCCCTGAAGGGGTGCTCGTAACCAAGCATAAAGTGGAGGATGATAGCTTTCACTACGGGATGGATAAAGTGCCTGCCATCCTGGCCGTCATGTCGGTCATTGGCAAATCGGCAAAGCGCTTCCAGCCTGGCCGGCAGCAGCGTTGCCTGAGGCGGTTGGTGGACGACTTCATCCCCTGCACCTCCCACAAAAATATCGTCAGTGCCCCTGAGCTGCCCCGGATGAGCCTCGTCCTCTTCAATGCCCGCCGTGGCAATGCCGTGAAACTCGCAGATCAGCGCAATAGAGAGGTTATCGTCCTTGCTGTATTTGGCTTGCTTCATCAGGTGATAGTTATTCAGGATCATCCGCTCATCATCATTCTGAGGCGTGCGCTCCTTGGCCAGCATGTCCTTGGCGATCTTGCGCGTGGTCGCGGCGCCTTCCAGCTGGGCGCTGGAGATCGCTTCCTCCATCATCAGTGAGTCGACCAGGTATTGAGTGTTGTCGCGGTATTGGGGAGACGAAGCCTTAGCCCCACCCAACCTGGATGTGACCGATTCCACGGCATGAATCACCGCGTCGCAAAAATCAGTGGTGTACAAGAAAAAAGGCCTGTCGCATTCGCTGCGCAACTCCAAGGTTTTGCTCGCACAGGCCCGTGACATTTTGATTGCTGCCCATGCCGCTTCTTTGTTGATACCCGGCGCGGGATAGCGTCGAAACTCATCCCAGTGCAAATACCGACCTTTCTCGTCAATCGCCTTGAAGGTGCGGGCCAACTCAAAGATTTCCAGACCGTGACGTTTTAACAGCACCTCGAAATCCACTGGCTTTTGGATCTTGGCCATGACTGAAACTCAATTTTCAAAAATTGAGTTGATCGTTACGCCCAGGCGTGAAAGTGTCAATGTTTACTTTGCCACAAATGCGGTGTTATCCGGGCCTTACACCTCGCGCTTGACCTTCAAGTGCCGTGCATACCACGGCCGTTTTGGTACGCGCTTGAACAAACCTTCAAGCAGTTCCTCATCGGCGCCAAAGGTGATGCGCAGGGCCAGCTTCATGATTTCCGGGTCCATTTCCATCGAGCGCCCCTGTTGCAGCCCCGGTGTGGTGCTGCAGCCGTGGGTGTCCGGGCCCAGCCATGGGTCGCCCACCTCCACCCAGCGGCCCGGTGCAAACCAGGCCACGTCGTTGACCTTCATCCGCGTCACCTCGCCAGGGTTGAACCGTTCGTGGGCACGGAACCAGTCTTCGATACGGTCGTCGATCCAGCCATGAAAATGCCAAAACACCGGGTTTACATGGGATGAAAACGGATCGCCGAGAAAGTCGTTTTCCGGCGCGTACCAACGTGGGGCAAAGTCCGCAGGGTCACGGGCGAACGGCACCGGCGCACCGTTGGACGGATCGCGAGGCACTGAGGCCCAGCGCATGTGCAGCCAGTCGTGCAGGCCCAGCTCCATCTCCGAGCCCAGTTGGCCCAGGGTCAACTGGGCCAGGTAACGCGGATCGCGGTATTGGGATTCCCAGACCTGGAAGTTGCTGTGGTAGGTTTCGGCCGCCTTGATGTCGCTGACCCACTGGGTGTAGTCGGCGTCATCCGGTGCCGACCAACAAGGGGGCAGCGCAAAGCCGTCGTGGTTGTCGAAGTACCGCAAAAAACCCAGGCGATCACGCTCCAGCGCCGGTTGCGGTTCGGGGAATTGCGGCCATGAGGGCAAATCCTGCATGGAGCGTGCGGTGCCGAGCATATGGCGGTGCATGAAGAAAAAGTCGATGCCCGAGCCGTTGCGATCCTTGCGTTTGCCTCGGGCGTCGCGCTCCTGGCCCCGTGGCCCGGGTTGCCAGCCGATGCCGCGCAGGGCTTCGCGTTGTTCTTCGGAGAGCTTGTGCCACCGATCACGGCTGGCGTGCCAGAGTTGGTGAAACAGCCGGTGTTCGGGAGACACCAGCCAGGCCAGCAAGGTCGGATTCAGGCCTATGCGCTGGCGGGCTTCGGGAAACAGCTGTTTGTGGGCAATGAAACGGTTGTCGCGCTCGGTCAAGGCCAGGGGGCGCTCAAGGTCGAGAATCTGCCCGCTCAGGGTGCCGCTGCCAGCATTGCCGAAGTCGGCCCAAACTTCATCGAGGGTCATCTTGAACTCATAGGCGGGCACATCGGCCTGCGCATCGCGGTCGATCAAGCGCCAATAGAGCACGGCGCCATCGCCGGTGAGCAGATCGCCCAATACACGGTAGCGCGGCTCGCCGTCGGCGCGCAGGTTCTCGGCGGTGTCCAGGTAACCACGCAGGCCGCGGCCACGGGGGGCTATATCGAGCAGCAGTTCCAAGCCGTCCCGCGGCAAGCCCTTGAGCCCGGCATCGCGGCCTTCCAGGCGCAGGCTCCATACACCGCGCAGGGTGTCCGCCAGATGCTGGCCCTGAATATCGGCAAGGTCGACCGTGGCTTCGCCGGGGGTGATGGGGAACTCTTCCCGCGTCAGCTCGCGATGGGCGTAAAAGGCCGCCGGCACGGCCGCGCCGGTCAGCGCCAGGCCTGCGATGAACCCACGTCGAGAGATTGTCATTGTCTACCTTAGGAAACGGCTTAATCAGAGCTAGAACGTTTGCAGCCCGCTGAAATTTACCGCCGCGCCCCCGCACCTAAATTTCCCCCGTCATCGCTCGTTCTTTCCTGATAGCAAAGGCCTCAACTGACTGAGATGGCAATGACAAAATCACGTTCGAAAAAGGCGCTGTATATCGGCCTGCCGTTGGCCCTGGCTATCGGCGCCGGGTCCGGTTTTCTGATCTGGGACCAGTGGTTCAAGGGCAACGCCGGCTACTCGCTGGAGGTGATCAAGCAAGCCAATGAAATGCAGGATCGCCTGTTGTCGTTTGACAGCCATATCACCGTGCCCCTGGATTTCGGCACGGCGGGTAATGAGGCCGACAAGGATGGCAGCGGCCAGTTCGACCTGGCCAAGGCAGCGCGTGGCAGATTGTCCGGCGCCGCGCTGACGATTTTTGGCTGGCCGGAAATCTGGAGCGGCCCCAACGCTCCCCACAAGCCCACCGACGGCTTTGTCGAAGAGGCCCGCCATGAGCAGGAGGTGCGCTACAAGATCATTTCCGGCATGGTCCGCGACTTTCCCAACCAGGTGGGCATCGCCTACACCCCGGACGATATGCGGCGCCTGCACGGCGAAGGCAAGTTTGCAATCTTCATCAGCATGCTCAACGCCTATCCCCTGGGCAATGATCTGAACCAGCTCGACCTGTGGGCCGCACGCGGCATGCGCATGTTCGGTTTCAGCTACATCGGCAATAACGCCTGGTCCGACTCGTCGCGCCCGTTGCCGTTTTTCAATGATTCGACCGACGCCCTCGAGGGCCTGTCGCCCATCGGCCAACAAGCGGTGCACCGCCTGAATGACCTGGGAGTGATCATCGACGTGTCGCAGATGTCGACCAAGGCCCTGGAGCAAGTCGCGCAATTGAGCCGCACGCCGATGGTGGCGTCCCACTCGGCGCCACGGGCGTCGGTGGATATCCCACGCAACCTCAGCGACAAGGAACTGCAACTGATCAAGAACAGCGGCGGCGTGGTGCAGGTGGTGGGCTTCCCCGCGTACCTGCGCCCCTTGAGCCAACCGACCCAGAACAAGCTCAACGCCCTGCGCGCGCGCTTCGACCTGCCGCCGTTGCCCAACCTGGCCATGGCCTTGATGCCCGGCGACGCAATCATTGCCGCCTGGCCCGAGCAACGCTTCGGCCAATACGCCAGCGCGCTGTACGCCATCCTCGAGGAAGAACCCAAGGCCACCCTCAAGGACCTGGGGGACGCCATCGACTACACCGTGCGCAAGATTGGCATCGATCACGTAGGCATCGCCTCGGACTTCAACGACGGCGGCGGCCTCAAGGGCTGGGAGAACGTCGGCGAAGTGCGCAATGTCACCGCCGAACTGATCCAGCGCGGCTACTCCGAAGCCGATATCGCCAAGCTGTGGGGAGGCAACTTCCTGCGCGTGTGGGACCAGGTACAAAAAGCCGCCAAGCCATTGGCCAACCGCTAATCACCACGAAGTAAGTCCATGACCGACCGCCGTACATTTCTCAAGCAGGCCGGCGTCTTTGCCGCGAGCCTGCCACTGGGCACCGCACTGCTACCCCAGGCAGTGGCAGCCACTACGAACGACCCATGGACGGGACTAAAACAGCTGTTCAACCAGGACCCGGATTACCTGCACCTTTCCAACTTCCTGGTGGCCTCGCACCCCAAGCCGGTGCGCGAGGCCATTGAACGCTACCGCATGCAAATCGACCGCAACCCAGGGCTGGCGATGGACTGGGACCTGCAGGAAACCTGGAAGCGTGAAGGTCAGGTGCGCGAATGGGCCGGCCGCTACCTGAATGCAACCCCTGCACAAATCGCCCTCACCGGCAGCACGTCCGAAGGGCTGGCGATGATTTATGGCGGGATCAAGGTACGACCGGACCAGGAAATCCTTACCACGGTGCATGAGCACTACGCCACGCAGAGCAGCCTGGATTTTCGTGCGCTCAAGCAGGGCACCCGGGTGCGTCGTATCCACCTGTTCGAGAACGCCGCCCAGGTATCCGCCGACGAAGTGCTGGGCAACATCCAACGCAACCTCCGCCCCAATACCCGCGTGCTGGGTATGACCTGGGTGCAATCCGGCAGCGGTGTGAAACTGCCCATCGGCGAGATCGGCCAACTGGTGAACGAACATAACCGCAACCGTGACGACAACGACCGCATCCTCTATGTGGTCGACGGCGTACACGGCTTCGGCGTCGAGAACCTGGATTTCCCGGACATGCATTGCGACTTCTTTATCGCCGGCACCCACAAGTGGATGTTCGGCCCGCGCGGCACCGGCCTGGTGTGCGCCCGTGACGCCGAGAACAAATACGTCACGCCGATGGTGCCGACTTTTTCCGAGGACAAGGACTTCGCCACCACCATGACGCCAGGTGGTTATCACGCCTTCGAACATCGCTGGGCCGCCGACGAAGCCTTCAAGCTGCACCTGCAGCTGGGCAAAGCACCGGTGCAGGCACGTATCCATGCCCTCAACACCGAACTCAAGGACCAGTTGCTGGCCCACCCGCAGATCGAGCTGGTCACGCCGCGCAGCCCTGAGCTGTCGGCGGGTTTCACCTTCTTTCGAGTCAAGGGCCAGGACAGCGACGAGGTGGCGGCCTACCTGATGAAAAACCGCGTGGTGGTGGACGCAGTCGATCGTGACGTCGGCCCGGTGATTCGTACCGCGCCCGGCCTGCTCAACAGCTCGGATGAGCTCCAGCGCTTCGTGACCTTGCTGAGCCAACGGCTATGACCTTTTTCCCTTTGGACGAGATGCCCACATGACTCCATTCCGACTCAAACCCCTGACCGCACTGGCGCTCACCGCCCTGTGCGGCGCGCTGCTGCCCAACCTGGCCCAGGCCGCCACACCACAACCCGGCAAGGTATTCAAAGACTGCAAGGATTGCCCGGAAATGGTGGTATTGCCTGCCGGCACCTTCACCATGGGCACGCCGGAAGGCGAAGTCGGCCGCGAGCCCGACGAAGGCCCGATGCATGCCGTGACCTTCGCCAAGCCTTTCGCCATGAGCCGTTTCCATATCACCGCCGCTGAATGGGACAGCTACGTGCGCCAGTCCGGCGTGAAGATCGCCAACGGCGACGATCGCCCTGGCCGCGAATGCATCGCCAGCAAGCCGCGCTACCCTCAAGGCCCGCGCCAGCCGGCGGTGTGCATGGATATGGACGATATCAAGCAGTACGTGAGCTGGCTGTCGAAGAAGACCGGGCAGCAGTACCACATGGTCAGCGAAGCCCAGCGCGAATACGCCGCTCGTGCCGGCACAACCGGCCCGTTCCCCTTCCCGTTCGACGAGGGCAAGGGCTACAGCATCGCCAAGCACGCCAACACCTACGGCCCGGCAGATGGCTATAGCTATTCGTCGCCGGTCGGCAGCTACCCGCCGAATGCGTTTGGCATGTATGACATGCACGGCAATGTGTATGAGCGGGTGGCTGATTGCGAACATCCGAACTACATCGGCGCACCGACTGATGGCAGTGCGTGGGTGGAGCCCAACTGTGAGGGCTATCAGATTCGTGGCAATGACTGGGGTGAGGCACCGGTGTTTTCGCGCTCGGGCAACCGCAATACCATCTACCCGGATACCCGCGGAGACTGGCTCGGTTTCAGAGTCGTTCGTGACCTCTGATCCAGGCCGCCTTACCCACTAATACAGAACGAAAGCGGGAGGGAGTCAACTCCCTCCCGCCTCTTCGACCCCAGCGCCTCAGCGAATCAGAAGGTCCACTTGGCGTTGACCATGGCATTGCGCGGCTCGCCATAGGAGCCCGAGTTGAATGTACCCATGCCATCGTAGTACTTCTGGTCAAACAGGTTGTTGACGTTCAAACCTACGGTCAGGTGCTCATCGACCTTGTACTTGGCCAACAAGCCGACCACCGCAAACGGATCCTGGGTCGCCTTGTAATAAGGGCCTGTATAGTTGATTTGCGAAGACGCGTACATCTCGCTTTGCCAAGTTACGTTACCGCCGACGGTCAACTTGCTCCACGCACCCGGCAAGCGATAAGTCGTGCCGAACTTGAACAGGTTGATCGGCTGGTTGGTCTGGACCCGACCGCCATCCTTGTCATGGGACTCACGGTAGGTATAGCCACCAAACACATTCCAGCCGCTGGCCACTTCACCGGAGATCTCGGTCTCGACGCCACGGGTATTGGTGCCACTGATGGCCTTGTACACCGCGCGGCCGGCAGAATCCACGCCCGCCTGCTCAGGTGTGTTCTTCTGCTCAATGTCGAACACAGCGATGCTGGCATTCAGCGCGCCGTTGAAGAACTCACCCTTGAGACCGATCTCATAGTTGTCGCCCTCAAGCGGAGCCAGTGAGCCGCCCGATCCAGTTTTGTAGAAGGTCTGCGGCAGGAAGATGCTGGTGTAACTGGCGTACGCCGAATAGGTGTCGTTCAGTTCATAGACAACGCCGACATAAGGTGTGACAACCCCGGTTTTCTTGGTCTTGTCGGTGGCCTTGGTGCCCTTGAGGTAATCACTGACCTCGTCTTCCTGGTTCCACCAACTGAGCCGGGTGCCCAGGATGATGGTCAGCGGATCGAACGGTTTCAAGCGCAAGGCACCATACAGGCCGGTCTGCTGCAAGGTGGTGACGGTGCCGCCATCCTTGAAATACTGACGACGCCCGTACTCATTGCCATTCCAGTTGAAGATATTTGCCGACCCATAATCGCCGTCATCGTTGTGGCTGGCGTAGTTGGGGAAGTTAAGGTGCGTACGCGAGGCACTGGCACCGACCACCAACTCATGCTCGCGCCCACCCAGGTTGAACGGGCCGGACGCATAGGTATCGAGGGTGTCCTGGGTCTGGTAGCTGTCCAGGCGATAAATGAATACGCCTGTGCCCTGCCCTGTCGCCGGGTCAGGGTAGCCACCACTGGCCGATGCGCCCTGGCCTTTACGGTACGAGTATTGATGGCTGTAAGCTGTTTTCAGGCTCCAGTCATTGTCCAGCTTGTGATCCAGCATGGTGGTGAAGTTGTAGCTGGTGTTGTCCATGTAACTGGAGCGCGAGGCCGGGTTGAATGACCGGGAGAAATTGGTTTGCTTGCCGTTACTGAAGAACAGCGGGATATGCCCATAACTGCTGCCATTGGCATCATTGTTCTGATAGTCGAGGCTGGTGCGTAGCGTCGTGCTGTCGTTCAGATCAATATCCAACGCGCCGTACATCACGCGCTTTTCCTGGCCGTACCAGTCGATAAACGAATTCTGTTTCTGGTAGGCCGCCACAAAGCGCCCACGTACATTGCCCGTTTCAGTCAACGGCCCGGAGACATCGACTTCGGAGCGGTAGCGATCCCATGCCCCCGCCTCCCCGGACACGTAGCCCTGGAAGTCCTTGGTCGGACGCTTGCGCACCAGGTTGATGGTGGCGGACGGCGTCCCCGCGCCACTCATCAGGCCGGTAGCGCCGCGAATCACTTCGACGCGGTCATAGATAGCCATGTCCGAAATGGCGCCGACGTATTGCTGGGACTCGTTGGCCACTTGCGACGGAATGCCGTCGTACTGGAAGTTCTGGATGGTAAAGCCACGGGAGTTGAAATCGAACCGTTCGCTGTCGCGATGGTTGATGCTGATACCAGGGGTGAAGGCCATCACTTCGTTGAGCGTAGACAGGTGCTGGTCATCCATCAGTTGCCGGGTGACCACACTGACCGACTGTGGGGTTTCACGCAGAGACAATGGCAACTTGGTTGCAGTACTGGTCGCGCCCGTGGTGTAGGAACCGCTGTTTTCGGTCGTTGCCCCGAGCCCCTCGGCACTGATATTGGTCGCCCCCAGCGTCATCACCGCCGACCCACTGGCAGGCGGCATCACCACATAGCTGCCGCTGGCTTCGCGACTGGCCTGCAAGCCACTGCCCGACAACAACCGGGACAGCCCTTCATCCACGCTGAATTGGCCCCTCAGCCCGCGGGTGGTTTGCTGGCTGGCCAGCGCCGGGTCGTAGGAGATCGAGACGCCGGCCGCCGAACCGAACGCCATCAGCGCTTGCGATAATTGACCGGCCGGAATCGCGAAGGCGACCTTGCCCGCCTCGCCCTGGGCGAACGCGGCGCCCGGCATCAACGTAGCAGCCGCCGGCACGACCAGTACAGCCCCCAGCATCATCAGGCGCACGGCCTGCGGCAATTTCTTCAATGCGTAACGCTTGGGCGTAGACAACCAAAGGGGATAAGACATCGACAGCAATCCTTGAGCAATGAGGCGTGTGATTGGCAGAAATAGCGGCGTCTTTGAGCGCCTCTGGTGAATGAGACGGATGGCCTAATGAAAACCAGACTCATTTACCCGTTTTTTTTTAACCGCCCCCACCGGAAATGAAACCCGGCCCTATCAGAACTAAAACGCTTGTCGGCAGGAAAAATTTAGGCGCGCCACCAGAATCTTGCGCCAATGCAGCGCCCGCCCTTGCTGATCAGCGCCCACAACGGCGCACCACCTCCAGGTCCGGCGCGATAAAGCTAAATCGCGCCAGAGTCGAAACGTCTCCTACAAAAGCCCGCCGGCGATCAGCTCGATCGACGCAGCCCCCACTCGCCCATAGCACGTAGCCACGTCGCGACCGAGGTAGTTTCATGACTGCAAAACCGCGTAGCGCCCTTCGCGAACTCTTGAGCCTGCTCAAGCCCTATCGCTACACCGTCATCCTCTCGATTCTGTTCGGCATCCTTGGAGGCCTGAGCGTCACCGCGCTGCTGGCCACGGTTAACCAGGGCCTGCACAGCGAATCCGGCCTTACCACTGCGGTGGTGCTGGCCTTTGCCGGCCTGTGCGTACTCGCCTTGCTCAGCAGCATTGCCGCCGACATTGGCAGCAACTTTGTCGGACAAAAAGTCATTGCCCGACTGCGCAAGGATCTGGGTGCGAAGGTATTGTCGGCACCGATCGAGCAGATCGAACGCTATCGCAGCCACCGGCTTATTCCGGTGCTGACCCACGATGTCGACACCATCAGCGATTTCGCCTTCGCCTTCGCCCCGCTGGCCATTTCGATCACGGTGATCCTTGGCTGCCTGGGCTATCTGGCGAGCCTGTCGCTGCCTATTTTCCTCATGACATTGCTGGCCATCGGCATCGGCTCGGCCATCCAGTTCATCGCACAAGGCAAGGGCATCAAAGGCTTCTATGAGGCACGCGACGCGGAAGACAGCCTGCAAAAGCACTACTCGGCCATCGCCGAAGGCGCCAAGGAGTTGAGGATTCACCGCAAGCGCCGCCACGCCATGTTGACCCGCAATATCCAGGCCACCGCCGACCACATCTGCGACACGCACGTACGCTCGATCAATATTTTTGTGATCGCCAAAAGCCTGGGTTCGATGCTGTTCTTTGTGGTCATCGGCCTGGCGCTGACCCTGCAATCGTTCTGGCCGAGCAGCAACCCAGCGATGATGAGCGGCTTCGTGCTGGTGCTGCTCTATATGAAAGGTCCACTGGAAAGCTTGATCGCCAACCTGCCGATCATCAGCCGTGCGCAGATCGCTTTCCGCCGCATCGCCGACCTGTCCGAGCGTTTTTCATCGCCCGAGCCTCACCTGCTGCTGGATGCCGATGAGCGCGCCATCCCACCCATGAAGCACCTGGAATTGCGCGACGTGCAATACGCCTTCCCGCCCGTGGCAGGCAGCGAGCCTTTCACCCTGGGCCCGGTCAACCTGAGCATCGAGCCCGGGGAGATCCTGTTCATCGTCGGTGAAAACGGCTGCGGCAAGACCACCCTGATCAAACTGCTGCTGGGGCTGTACACCCCACAGAGTGGCGAAATCCGCCTTAACGGCATGGCCGTCGACGCGCGTGGCCTGGATGATTACCGGCAGATGTTCACCACCATTTTTGCCGACTATTACCTGTTCGACGAACTGGTGCAGAGCGATAAAGCCCTGCCGGAGGATGCCAACCAGTACCTGGAGCGCATGGAGATCGCCCACAAGGTCAGCATTCGTAACGGCGCGTTCACCACCACCGATCTCTCCACCGGGCAGCGCAAGCGCCTGGCCTTGATCAACGCCTGGCTCGACGAACGACCGGTGCTGGTATTCGACGAGTGGGCCGCCGACCAAGACCCGACCTTCCGCCGCGTGTTCTATACCGAGTTGCTGCCGGACCTCAAGCGCCTGGGCAAGACCATCATCGTCATCTCCCACGACGACCGTTACTTCGACGTCGCCGACCAGTTGGTGCGCATGGAGGCCGGGCGCGTCATCAGCGAAAAAGCCGTCGCCTGAACCGCCCCTGCGGCGAGCGCCCTGTCGTTCGCCGCCGGCCATTGAAGTCCCGTGTCACACCTAAATCTCGTCGGCCACGCTTCGTCTTTCTGACAACGCATATTTACGCAGCCGATGGCGACGAGACCCAACATGAACCCACTGAATCAACTCCCCGACGACGACTTGCTGGCCCTGTTGATGGCCGACGACGCCGGCTCAGAGCATTCCATCAAGGCTCAACCCCATCGCAGCCCCACGCCTCTGTCTTTCGCCCAGCAACGCCTGTGGTTCCTGCAGCAGCTGTCGCCCGGCAGCAGCGCCTACAACCTGCCCAACGCGCTGCGCCTGCGCGGCGCCTTGAACACCGCAGCGCTGGACACGGCCCTGCAGCAGGTTATCGCCCGACACGATGTGCTGAAAACTGCGTTCCAGACCCTGGACGACCAACCTCGGCAAGTATTTGACCCGCAAGCCCGGATCCATCTGCACGAAGACGACCTGTCGGGTCTCGCGCCCGACGCCCGGGCCGCTGCCGTCGCCCAGCGTATTGCGGCCGAGGCCGGCACGCCGTTTGACTTGGGCCTGGCCCCGCTGATTCGCGCCACTTTGATCACGCTCGATCACGATGACTACATCCTGCTGCTGAACATGCACCACATCGTCTCGGACGCCTGGTCCAATCCGATCCTGATGCAAGACCTCACCCAGGCTTACCGGCGCGCCTGCCAGGGCCATACCACGCCGTTGGCGCGACCTTCCATTCAGTACGCCGACTACGCCCGCTGGCAGCGCGAGGAATACCCCGGCACGCCCGAACAACTGCGTGCCGCCGAGTATTGGGCCGACTACCTGGGACAAGGGATTCCCACTCTGGACCTGCCGGCCGATTACCCCCGCAGCGCCGAGCAACAGCACCGCGCCGGCAATCTGCACCTGTCATTACCTGCAAACCTGAGCCAACAGTTGCAGGGCTTCTGCCACCAACACGACTTGACGCCGTTTATCGTGCTGCTTGGCGCCTGGCAACTGCTGCTCAGCCGCTACAGCGGCCAGCGGGACTTCACGGTCGGTGTACCGAATGCCGGTCGCAACCAGAGCGAGACCCAGGACCTGGTGGGGTACTTTGTCAGCAGTCAGATCTACCGCGCACAACTCACCGACGACCTGACCGCCGAAGCTTTTCTCCAGGCGCTGCGCCAGCAATCCCGGGCGGCCATGGAACATGCCGACTACCCGATCGAACTGCTCATCGAGCGCTTGCAACTGCAACGCAGCACCCAGGCCAACCCGCTGTTCCAGACCCTGTTCAACTGGCGTGTCAGCCAGGATCAAACGGACACGCTGACGCTGGGCGAATTGACCTTGGCGTTCCTGCCAGTGGCGCAGCATGAAGCCAAATTCGAGCTGTCGATGCACGTGGACTACGCGCCGCAACAGATCACGACGGACATCGAGTACAGCACGGCACTGTTCAGCCCGGCTACGATTGAGCGCCTGGGCCGGCATTGGCTGCGCTTGCTGCAAAGTCTGATTGAGGCGCCACAACAGCGTTTGGCCGAACTGGCCATGCTGGATTTCGCCGAACATCAGCAGATTGTCAGCACGTGGAACACTACCCGTACCGCCTACCCGCTCGAATACAGCGTGCAGCAACTGATCGAGGCCCAGGTGGCCGCCACGCCCGAGGCACCAGCGCTGGTGTTCGGTGAGCAACAGCTGAGCTACGACCAGCTCAACCGCCGCGCCAATCAGCTTGCGCATAAGCTGATCGAACTCGGCGTCGGCCCGGATGCGCTGGTGGGCATCGCCGCCGAGCGCAGCCTGGAGATGGTGATCGGCCTGCTGGCCGTGCTCAAGGCCGGTGGTGCCTATGTGCCGCTGGACCCGGAATATCCGCAGGACCGTCTGAGCTACATGATCGAGGACAGCGGCATTGGCCTGCTGTTGACCCAGGCGCATTTGCTCTCGCAATTGCCGATTCCGGCGGCGCTGCCGGTGCTGGCACTGGACCGCCTGGACGTCAGCGGTTATGCCGAGGTCAATCCTGAGATTGCCGTTGACGGCGAAAACCTCGCCTATGTCATCTATACCTCCGGCTCCACCGGCCAACCAAAAGGCGCCGGCAACCGGCACTCGGCCCTGACCAACCGATTGTGCTGGATGCAGCAGGCGTACGCATTGACCGACGCCGACACCGTGCTGCAAAAGACCCCGTTCAGCTTCGACGTGTCGGTGTGGGAATTCTTCTGGCCGCTGATGACCGGTGCACGCCTGGCCGTAGCCGGCCCGGGCGACCATCGCGACCCGGCCGCCCTGGTAAACCTGATCCAGCGCTACCAGGTCAGCACCCTGCACTTCGTGCCATCGATGTTGCAGGTGTTTTTGCTCGATGAAAACGTCGCCCGTTGCACCAGCCTCAAACGCATTGTGTGCAGCGGCGAAGCCCTGCCCGTGGACGCGCAGCAACAGGTCTTCGCCAAGCTGCCGACCGCCGGGCTGTTCAACCTCTACGGACCCACCGAAGCCGCCATCGACGTGACCCACTGGACCTGCCGCGAAGAAGGCAAGGCCAGCGTGCCCATCGGCCAGCCGATTGCCAACCTCAGCACCTACATCCTCGACGCCGAGCTGCAACCGGTGCCGCCTGGGGTGATCGGCGAGCTGTACCTGGGCGGCGCCGGCCTGGCCCGCGGTTACCACCGCCGCCCGGCCCTGACCGCCGAGCGCTTCATGACCAGCCCGTTTGGCGACGGCCAACGCCTGTACCGCACCGGCGACCTGGCCAGTTATCGCACCGATGGCGTGATCGAATACCGTGGACGTATCGACCACCAGGTGAAAATCCGCGGCCTGCGTATCGAGCTGGGGGAAATCGAAACCCGCCTGATGGAACTGGACTGTGTGCGCGAAGCCGTGGTGATCGCCGCCGACGGTCAATTGGTCGCCTATGCCGTACCGACCGAAACCCGCGACACCGATGAACTGCGCAGCGAGATCAAACAGCGCCTGGGCGAACACTTGCCCGACTACATGGTGCCGGCGCAATTGATCTTCCTCGATCAACTGCCCCTGAGCCCCAACGGCAAGCTGGACCGCAAGGCCTTGCCGAAACCGGATGCGAGCCTGTTGCAAAAGACCTATGTGGCGCCGCAAAGCCCGCTGGAGCAGCAGATCGCAGCCATCTGGCAAGACGTGCTCAAACTGGAACGCGTCGGCCTGAACGACGACTTCTTTGCGCTGGGCGGTCATTCCCTGTTGGCCACCCAGGTGATCTCCCGGGTGCGCCATGCCTTGAACACCGATGTGCCCCTGCGCAACCTGTTCGAGTCCAGCACCCTGCATACGTTCGTTGCCAGCCTGGCGCAGGTGCCGGCGCGCCATGAGCCGCCATTGGTGCGGGTTGAGCGCGATCAGCCGCTGCCTCTGTCCTATGCCCAGGAACGC
This sequence comes from Pseudomonas sp. FBCC-B545, assembly GCF_059134095.1. NCBI lineage: Bacteria > Pseudomonadati > Pseudomonadota > Gammaproteobacteria > Pseudomonadales > Pseudomonadaceae > Pseudomonas > Pseudomonas sp. FBCC-B545. Next base: position 3,671,898 of record NZ_CP101441.1, read on the forward strand.
CAGTGGTTCCTCTGGCAACTCGATCCCCGCAGCACGGCCTACCACATCCCGGCGGCCCTGCGCCTGCGCGGCCACCTGAACACCCAGGCCCTGCAACGCAGCTTTGACGGCCTGATTGCCCGCCATGAGAGCCTGCGCACCTCGTTCTCCCAGGAGGGTGAACGCACCGTGCAGCGCATCGCCCCCCACGCCCACCTGGCAATGAGTATCGAATCGCGGCCGGAAGCCGACGCGCAGACGATCCGTGCGTGGGTCGAAGACGAAACCCAGCAGCTGTTCGACTTGCAGCACGGCCCGCTGCTGCGGGTCAAGTTGCTGACACTGGCACCTGACGATCACGTGCTGATCATCACTCAGCACCATATCGTCTCCGACGGTTGGTCGATTAACGTGATGATCCAGGAGTTGGTCGCCCTGTATGCGGGGTTCAGCCGGCAACAGGACGTCAGCCTGCCCGAACTGCCCATCCAATACGCTGACTATGGCGTGTGGCAACGTCAATGGATGGACGCTGGGGAACGCGAGCGCCAACTGGCCTACTGGACCGGTCAACTGGGCGATGAGCAAACGGTGCTGGAACTGCCTACCGACCACGTCCGGCCGTCCGAGCAAAGCTACCGAGGTGGGCAACTGGAACTGGTGCTGGACCGCGAGCTGAATCAGGCGCTCAAGCAATTGGCACGTGAGCAAGGCGTGACCTTGTTCATGCTATTGCTGGCGTCGTTCCAGACCCTGTTGCATCGCTACAGCGGGCAAACCGATATCCGTGTCGGCGTGCCGATTGCCAACCGCAACCGCGTGGAAACCGAGGGATTGATCGGATTTTTCGTCAACACCCAGGTACTGCGCGCAACGCTCGACGGCCAGGTGCGGTTTGTCGAGTTGCTGCAACAGGTCAAACAGCATGCCTTGCAGGCCCAGGCTCACCAGGACCTGCCCTTCGAGCAATTGGTCGAAGCGCTGCAGCCGCAACGCAGCCTCAGCCACAGCCCACTGTTCCAGGTGATGTACAACCATGCCAGCGTGCAGCCGCAAACCCGCGTCACGCTACCCGGCCTGAGCCTGGAAGTGCTGGAAGGCTCGTTGCCCAGCACTCAGTTCGACCTCTCGCTGGACACCTTCGAGTCCACCGAAACACTGCAGGCAACCCTTACCTACGCCATCGATCTGTTTGAGGCCTCGACCATCCGCCGCCTGGCCGCGCATTGGCAGAACCTGTTGCAGGCGATCGTGCGTGACTCGCAGCAACGCCTCGGTGAACTGGACATGCTGGGCCGCGAAGAACATCACCTGATGCTGCATGACTGGAGCACCGCCACTCTCGATTACCCCAGTGAGCAGCGGGTTCATCAACTGTTCGAAGCCCAGGTGGCGCAGCAACCTTCAGCACCGGCCTTGCTCTTCGAAGACCGTCAGTTGAGCTACGCCGAACTCAACGCCCGGGCCAACCGCCTGGCCCGGCATCTGGTGCGCCTGGGCGTCGGCCCCGACGTGCTGGTGGGGATCGCCGTGGAGCGCGGCCTGGACATGATCATCGGCCTGCTGGCGGTGCTCAAGGCCGGCGGCGCCTACGTGCCCCTGGACCCGGAATACCCCCAGGACCGCCTGCTGTGCATGATCGAAGACAGCGGCACCCGGCTGATGCTGACCCAGAGTCACTTACGTGAACGCCTGGCGATTCCCGCCTATGTCGACCACCTGTGCCTGGACCAGGACCAGGCCTGGGTCGACCTGGACGCCAGCAACCTGAGCAACCGCGCCCATGCCCAGAACCTGGCGTATGTGATGTTCACTTCGGGCTCCACCGGCCGGCCCAAAGGCGTGGGCATCAACCAGCTGTCGCTGACTCGCCATGCCTATGTATCGCTGGATTTTTTCAACCTCAAGGGCGATGACCGCATCCTGCAGTTTTCCACCTTCAACTTCGACGGCTTCGTCGAGCAGTTGTACCCGGCGCTGATCTGCGGCGCCTCGGTGGTACTGCGCGGCACCGAGATCTGGGACACCGAGACCTTCTACCGCGAACTGATCAAGCACCAGATCAGTGTGGTCGACCTCACCACCGCCTATTGGAACCTGCTGGCCAAGGATTTCGCCACGGCCGGTCCGCGCGAGTATGGGCGCCTCAAGCAGGTACATGCCGGCGGTGAAGCCATGCCGCCCGAAGGCCTTGCCGCGTGGGCCGAGGCCGGCCTTGGGCACGTCAAGCTGCTCAATACCTATGGCCCCACCGAAGCCACGGTGACGGTCACCGCCCTCGACTGCACCGACTACGTGACCGGCGCCCGCCCCACCCCCTTGACCATGCCCATCGGCAAGGTCCTGGCCGGGCGCAGCATCTACCTGCTGGATGACAGCGGTGCCCCGGCACCGATCGGCGTGGTGGGTGAACTGGTGATCGGCGGCGAGTTGTTGGCCCGTGGTTACTTCAACCGCCCGGACCTGACCGCCGAACGCTTCATGCCCGATCCGTTCAGCCAGAATGGCGGGCGTTTGTACCGTACTGGCGACCTGGCGCGTTACAACGCCTCGGGTGTGATCGAATATGTCGGGCGGATCGACCATCAGGTGAAAATCCGCGGTTTCCGTATCGAACTGGGGGAAATCGAGGCCCGGTTGCTGGAGCAGGAGCAGGTGCGAGACGCCATCGTTCTCGCGCAGCCGGCGGCCAGTGGCTTGCAGTTGGTAGGTTATGTGGTGCCTCACGCCACCGCGTTGCCGGAAGCTGAGTTGCGCCAGTCGATCAAGGCGGCCTTGGCGGCGGTGCTGCCGGACTACATGGTGCCGGGCTTGCTGATGTTCCTCGACGCGCTGCCCCTGAGCCCCAACGGCAAGCTGGACCGCAAGGCCCTGCCAAAACCGGATGTCAGCCAACAGCAAAACCACTACGTGGCGCCGCGAACGGCGTTGGAAATCCAGGTCGCCGGGATCTGGCAAAGTGTGCTCGGCCTTGAACAGGTGGGCCTCACGGATGACTTTTTCGCCCTCGGCGGCCACTCGTTGCTGGCGACCCAGATCATCTCCAGGGTGCGCCAGGCCCTGAACCTTGACGTGGCCCTGCGCAGCCTGTTCGAACGCAGCGTGCTTGGGGATTTCGTCGCCGGCCTGCACGGCCGCTCTCGTCAGGATGAGCTGCCCCTGGCGCCCATCGCACGCGATCAGGCGCTGCCCCTGTCCTACGCCCAGGAACGCCAGTGGTTCCTCTGGCAACTGGACCCGCACAGCGCCGCCTACCACCTGCCGGCCGCCTTGCGTCTCAAGGGCGCGCTGGATGTCGCGGCGCTGGAGCAAGCCTTCAACCAACTCATCGCCCGCCATGAAACACTGCGCACCACCTTTGTAGTGGACAACGAACACCCCCGGCAAGTCATCGCCGCAAAGGCCCCGCTGGCCCTCGTGGTCGAGACATTGCACGGCACGCCGGACGACGCCACGCTCAAAGCTTTTGTAGAACACGAAAGCCGACAGCTGTTCGACCTGCAACGCGGCCCGCTGCTGCGGGTCAGGCTGCTGCGCCTGGCGGATGATGACCACGTACTGGTACTGACCCAGCATCACATCGTTTCCGATGGCTGGTCAGTGCAGTTGATGGTTGAAGAGCTGATCACCCTGTACGGCGCGGCCCAGGCTGGGCAACCTGCCCCGCTGCCACCCTTGCCGATCCAGTATGCCGACTATGCCGTATGGCAACGCCAATGGATGGACGCCGGCGAGCGTGAGCGCCAACTGGCCTACTGGACCGCCCAGTTGGCCGGAGAAAACAGCGTACTGGAGTTACCGACGGATCGCCCGCGCCCGGCGGAACAAAGCTACCGTGGCGCCCACCTGTCACTCACCCTGGCGCCTGGGCTGGGCGACGCAGTGCAGCACATGGCCCCACGCCTCGGTGTCACGCCGTTCATGCTGTTGCTGGCTTCGTTCCAGGTTCTGTTGCACCGCTACAGCGGCCAGCACGATATCCGCGTCGGCGTACCCATCGCCAACCGCAACCGCATCGAGACCGAGGGGCTGATCGGCTTCTTCGTCAACACGCAGATCATGAAAGCCGAGTTCAGCGCGCAATTACGCGTCGAAGAGCTGCTGCAACAGGTCAAGCAACATGCACTGGATGCCCAGGCGCATCAGGACCTGCCGTTCGAACAACTGGTGGAGGCATTGCAACCGGAGCGCAGCCTCAGCCATAACCCGTTGTTCCAGGTGATGTTCAATCACCAGAGTGCCGACAAGCGCAGCAGCACCGATGGCCAATCACTGCCTTCGGCGTTGCAGGTCGAGGGGTTGGACTGGGAAGGCAGTACTTCGCAATTTGACCTGACCCTCAGCACCAGTGAGTCGGCCGAAGGCCTGAGCGCGAGCCTGACCTACGCCACCGACCTGTTCGACGCCGCCACCATCGAGCGCCTCGGTCGGCATTGGCAACAGCTGCTGCGCAGTCTCCTTGAAGATCCACAACAGCGGGTTGCAGACCTGCCGATGCTGGATAGCGGCGAGCAACAACAGATCGTCGACGAGTGGAACAACACCGATATCCAGTACCCGCTCGACCACAGCGTACAGCAGTTGATCGAGGCCCAGGTGGCCGCCACGCCCGAGGCACCGGCGCTGGTGTTCGGTGAGCAACAGCTGAGCTACGACCAGCTCAACCGCCGCGCCAATCAGCTTGCGCATAAGCTGATCGAGCTCGGTGTCGGCCCGGATGCGCTGGTGGGCATCGCCGCCGAGCGCAGCCTGGAGATGGTTATCGCCCTGCTCGCCGTGCTCAAGGCCGGTGGCGCCTATGTGCCGCTGGACCCGGAATATCCGCAGGACCGTCTGAGCTACATGATCGAGGACAGCGGCATTGGCCTGCTGTTGACCCAGGCGCATTTGCTCTCGCAATTGCCGATTCCGGCGGCGCTGCCGGTGCTGGCACTGGACCGCCTGGACGTCAGCGGTTATGCCGAGGTCAACCCTGAGATTGCCGTTGACGGCGAAAACCTCGCCTATGTCATCTATACCTCCGGCTCCACCGGCCAACCGAAAGGCGCCGGCAACCGGCACTCGGCCCTGACCAACCGGTTGTGCTGGATGCAACAGGCGTACGCATTGACCGACGCCGACACCGTGCTGCAAAAGACCCCGTTCAGCTTCGACGTGTCGGTGTGGGAATTCTTCTGGCCGCTGATGACCGGTGCACGCCTGGCCGTAGCCGGCCCGGGCGACCATCGCGACCCGGCCGCCCTGGTGAGCTTGATCCAGCGTTACCAGGTCAGCACCCTGCACTTCGTGCCGTCGATGCTGCAGGTATTCTTGCTCGATGAACATGTCGCCCGTTGCACCAGCCTCAAACGCATTGTGTGCAGTGGCGAAGCCTTGCCCGTGGACGCGCAGCAACAAGTCTTCGCCAAGCTGCCGAATGCCGGGCTGTTCAACCTCTACGGCCCTACAGAAGCCGCCATCGACGTGACCCACTGGACCTGCCGCGAAGAAGGCAAGGCCAGCGTGCCCATCGGCCAGCCGATTGCCAACCTCAGCACCTACATCCTCGACGCCGAGCTGCAACCGGTGCCGCCTGGGGTGATCGGCGAGCTGTACCTGGGCGGCGCCGGCCTGGCCCGCGGTTACCACCGCCGCCCGGCCCTGACCGCCGAGCGCTTCATGACCAGCCCGTTTGGGGATGGTCAACGCCTGTACCGTACTGGCGACCTGGCCAGTTATCGCACCGATGGCGTGATCGAATACCGTGGACGTATCGACCACCAGGTGAAAATCCGCGGCCTGCGTATCGAGCTGGGGGAAATCGAAACCCGCCTGATGGAACTGGACTGCGTGCGCGAAGCCGTGGTGATCGCCGCCGACGGTCAATTGGTCGCCTATGCCGTACCGACCGAAACCCGCGACACCGATGAACTGCGCAGCGAGATCAAACAGTGCCTGGGCGAACACTTGCCCGACTACATGGTGCCGGCGCAATTGATCTTCCTCGATCAACTGCCCCTGAGCCCCAACGGCAAGCTGGACCGCAAGGCCTTGCCGAAACCGGATGCGAGCCTGTTGCAAAAAGCTTACGTGGCACCGCAAAGCCCGCTGGAACAGCAGATCGCAGCCATCTGGCAAGACGTGCTCAAACTGGAACGCGTCGGCCTGAACGACAACTTCTTCGAGCTGGGCGGTGACTCGATCATCTCCATCCAGGTGGTCAGCCGCGCTCGTCAGCAAGGCATCGCCTTTACCCCCAAGGAGCTGTTCCAGCACCAGACCGTGCAGGGCCTGGCCAGCGTCGCCCGTAGCGGCGCGACGGCCCAAGTAATCGACCAGGGCCCCGCCACCGGCACCCTGCCGCTGCTGCCGATTCATCAGCTGTTTTTTGCAACGGCGATCCCTGAGCGTCATCACTGGAACCAGTCGGTGCTGCTCAAACCTGCGCAACCGCTAGTGGCCGAGGCGCTGCAACGGGCGTTGTACGCTGTAATCGAGCACCACGATGCCCTGCGCTTGAGTTTTCAACAGCAGCCCGCCGACTGGAGCGCGCATTACCGGCCAATGGGCGACTGGCAGCTGCAACAAGTGGACGCCACCGCCGAGCAGTTGTCGCAGCTGTGCGATCAAGTCCAGGGCAGCCTGGACCTGCAACAGGGCCCATTGATTCGCGCCCTGTTGATTCACCTGGCCGATGGCACTCAACGCCTGTTGTTGGTGATTCACCACCTGGCAGTGGATGGCGTGTCCTGGCGGATTCTTTTCGAAGATCTGCAAAACGCCTATCAACAACTGAGCAGCGGGCAACCGCTGCAGCTGCCAGCCCGTACCAGCTCGGTCAAGGCCTGGGCCGAGCGCTTGCAACAGCGTGCCGACCGCGATCAGGACGAACTCAGCTACTGGCAGACGCAACTGCGCGACGCCGTGGTCGACCTGCCGTGCGAGCGCCCGAACGCCAGCCTGGACAATCGCCATAGCCACACGCTGCACACCCACCTCGACGCCGGGCAGACACGCCAACTGTTGCAGCAGGCACCCAAGGCCTACCGCACGCAGATCAACGATTTGCTGCTGACCGCCCTGGCGCGCGTCATCAGCCGCTGGACCGGCGCCGGACATTGCCTGATCGAGCTGGAAGGCCATGGTCGCGAAGACCTGTTCGATGACATCGACCTGACCCGTACGGTGGGTTGGTTCACCAGCCTGTTCCCGGTCAAGCTGTCACCGGCGGCGGGTCTTGGCGATTCGATCAAACAGATCAAGGAACAGTTGCGCGCGATCCCCGACAAAGGCCTGGGCTATGGCGCCCTGCGCTACCTGGGCACGCCGCAGGCACGGGAAAGCCTCGCTGCCCTGCCGAGGCCACGCATCACGTTTAATTACCTTGGCCAATTCGACGCCAGCTTCGATGCAGCCCAGGGCTCGTGGCTGGCGCCCGCTGCCGAGGGCAGTGGCCGCGAGCAGGCGCTGGGGGCACCGCTGGGCAACTGGCTGAGCCTCAATGGCCAGGTGTACGGCGAGGAGCTGACCCTGGGCTGGCAGTTCAGCCGCGAGATGTTCGACGAAGCCACCATTGCCCAACTGGCCGATGACCTCAAGCAGGAGCTGCTGGCCCTGATCGAGCATTGCTGCGACAGCGCGAACCTGGGTGTGACCCCCTCCGACTTCCCGCTGGCGCGCATCAGCCAGGCGCAATTGGACCGGCTGCCGGTGCCATTGTCCCAGGTGGAAGACCTCTACCCGTTGTCGGCGATGCAACAGGGCATGCTGTTTCACACCCTGGAAGCACCGGAAAGTGCACTGTATGTGAACCAGATGGCCGTCTCGGTCAACGGCCTGGACGTCGCGCGATTCACTGCGGCCTGGAACGCCGTGCTCGAGCGCCATGAAATCCTGCGTACCGGGTTCTGGGCCGACAACCAACTGGCCGAGCCGCTGCAAGTGGTGTATCGCGCTGCGAGCATGCCCGTCGAAACTCTCGACTGGCAGCAGCGCGAGGTCAGCGCGCAAGACCTGCAAGCCCTCGCCAGCCAGGATTGCGCCCGAGGCTTCGAACTCCTGCGTGCACCCCTGACGCGCCTGACCCTGGTACAGCTCGATCCGCAGACCCACTACCTGATCTGGACCAGCCACCACATTCTCATGGACGGCTGGTCCAACTCACGTTTACTCGGTGAAGTCTTCGCGATCTACAACGGGCAGGCCGCACCGGCCAAGCGCGGGCATTACCGCGACTACATCCGCTGGCTGCAAGCGCAGTCCCAAGGGCTGCTGGAGCACTTCTGGAAAACCAGGCTGCAGGACTTGAGCGGCACCTCGTCCCTGGCCAACAGCTTTTCGCCCAAACCGAGCGCCGAGCTGGACGGCCATGCGGCGCTGTATCTGGATTGGGATGCCGTGCAAACCGCTCGACTGCGTGAACAGGCCCAACGCCTGCGCGTCACCCCAAACACGTTTATCCAGGCCACCTGGCTGCTGCTGTTGCAACGCTACACGGGCCAGGACACCGTGTGCTTCGGCGCCACCGTCGCCGGTCGCCCGGCCAGCCTGCCGGGCTCGGAAGACATGCTCGGGCTGTTTATCAACACCCTGCCCATCATCCAGACGCCGCAGCCGCACATGCCCGTCGCCCAATGGCTGCAAGCCTTGCAGGCCTACAACCTGGAGGTGCGCGACCACGAGCATGCGTCCCTGGCGGACGTACAACGTTGGTCGGGCCAGGGTGGTCAGCCGCTGTTTGACAGCATCCTGGTGTTTGAAAACTACCCGGTGGACGAACGCCTGCAGCAAGCCGGGCAAGAGCACCTGAGCTTCGGCGAGGTCAGCAGCCGCGATGTCACCAACTTTGCCATGGACCTGGCAATCAACCTTGGCGACACCCTGAAGATCGAGTTCCTGTACCTGCGCAACCGCTTTACCGAGGCCGCCACCGCGCAAATCCGCCGCAGCTTTGAAACCCTGCTGCTGGAGCTGCTGAACAACAGCCAGGCTAATCTCGGCAGCCTCACGATGCTGGCCGACACCGAGCAGCACTTGTTGCGCCAACGTAACCTGCTGAACCCCGGCACGGCGCCGCGCGCCCACCTGGCCCAGGTAATCGGCCAGCACGCGCAGGAGCGTCCCGACGCGGTCGCGGTGGTCTGCGACGGAATCGAATTGAGCTATGGCGAGCTGGACGCCCGCGCCAACCGCCTGGCGCATTACCTCATCGCCCAGGGTATCGGTGCGGAAATGTTTGTCGGCGTCGCGCTCGAACGCTCGGTGGATGTCATCGTCGCCTTCTATGGTGTCATGAAAACCGGCGCCGCCTACGTGCCGCTGGACATCGATTACCCGCAAGACCGCGTGCAGTGGATCGTCGAAGACTCGGGCATGCGGGTGCTGCTCAGCCAGCACGCGCTGCGCTCGCGTTTCGATGACCTCGGTGGTGCCAACCTGATCGAACTTGATCGCCTGCCACTGGCGGACTGGCCGGCGACTTGCCCGATACAAACGGCACACGACGACAACCTGGCCTACCTGATCTACACCTCGGGCTCCACCGGCAAGCCCAAGGGCGTGGCCGTGGCGCATGGGCAGATCCGCATGCACTGCCAGGCGATTGCCGAGCGTTACGAGATGGACGCCAGCACCCGTGAGTTGCTGTTCATGTCGTTCGCTTTCGACGGTGCCCAGGAGCGCTGGCTGTCTACCCTGCAAAGCGGCGGGTGCCTGGTGGTACGTGGCAATCAACTGTGGACCCCGGAAGAAACCTGGCAGGCCCTGCACGCCCACCACATCAGCATTGCCTGCTTCCCGCCGGCGTATCTGCAGCAGTTGGCCGAGTATGGCGACAGCCAGAACGGCGCGCCGCCGCCCGTGCGCATCTACTGCTTTGGTGGCGATGCGGTGGCCGAGGCCAACTTCGAGCTGGTCAAGCGCGTGCTCAAGCCGCAGTTCCTGACCAACGGATACGGGCCTACCGAAACCGTGGTCACCCCGCTGCTGTGGAAAGTGAGTGCCGATCAAACTTGCGCGGCGGTGTACGCACCGATCGGCACACGCATCGGTGAACGTACCCTGTATGTGCTCGATGAACACCTCAACCCGGTGCCCGACGGCGTGGCGGGCGAGTTGTACATTGGCGGCGAAGGCGTTGCCCGTGGCTACCACCGGCGCCCCGGCCTGAGCGCCGAGCGTTTTGTGGTCGACCCGTTCGCGGCCGACGGCACTCGCCTGTATCGCACCGGCGACCTGGTACGCCAACGCCCCGACGGCGTGATCGACTACCTCGGCCGTCTGGACAACCAGGTGAAAATCCGCGGTTTCCGGATCGAGCTGGGAGAAATCGAATCACGCTTGCGCGAGTGTCCCGAAGTGCAGGACGCCGTGGTCATCGCCCGCGACACCGGCGGCGGCAAGCAACTGATAGGCTACGTGGTGGCCGAAGCCTCGACCAGCCTGGGCGAACGCCTGCGTACAGTCTTGCAGGGCGAACTGCCTGACTACATGGTGCCGGCACAAATCCTCGTGCTCTCGGCCTTCCCGCTCAACCCCAACGGCAAACTGGACCGCCAGGCTCTGCCCGACCCGGACTTCAAGGGCCGTGCCTTCGTAGCGCCACGCAATCAGTTGGAAGCACAACTGGCGGCGATCTGGCAGGACGTGCTGGAACTGGAGAGTGTGGGCGTCACCGACAACTTCTTCGAATTGGGCGGCGACTCGCTGCGCATTCTCAAGGTCCTGTCGAAGGTGCGCAGCCAACCGGATATCGGCATCGAATTGAAACTGCGCGACATGATCGGCAAGCCGACCATCGCCGAGCTGTCCGGCTTTGCCGAGGATGACGCGAGCCTGAACCCGCTGCTGTTGCTCAACAGTGAAACGCCCCAGAGCCCGCCGCTGTTCTGCCTGCATGCCGGTTTTGGCACAGTGTTCGACTACGAGCCCCTGGCCCGCCGCCTGGATGGGCAGCGCAGCGTCTATGGCCTGCAATGCCGGATGTTGCTGGACCGCCAGTGGGAGGATGAATCCCTTGAATCCATGGCCATCGATTACAGCCAATACATCCGCCAGCAACAAGCCAGTGGCCCGTATCACCTGATGGGCTGGTCGCTGGGTGGCACGCTGGCGGTGCTGGTGGCCCAGGAGCTGGAAAGCCAGGGTCAACGGGTGGCGTTCCTGGGCCTGGTCGACAGCTTCATTCCCACGGGCGAAGACGTCGTCAGCGACGATTGGAGCGAAGACTTGCGCGGTTTCCTGGCGGTGCTGTTCGGTCTGCCGGCGCAAAGCCTGCCGACCCTTGAGGTCAGCGCGACCACCGACAGCGCGGTCCTTGAGCACCTGATCGCGCAGGTCCAGGGGGGCGCCGCCGCGCAATCGGTGTACGCCGCAATCAGTGCCGAGGAACTGGCCCACACCTTCCAGGTGGCGATGAAACTCAAGGCATTGTCCCAGCGCCTGCAAGGTCTGCCGCCCACCCGGGCCCAGGCCGATTGCTGGTGGGCCAGTGCGACGCCCGGCCAGCCCGCCTCGAACCTGCCCTGCGCCCGCAGCAACGAGCAGATCCAGGCCGGCCACTACGACATCCTCAATCACCCGGCCCTGCTTCACGGGCTGTTGCAGCACCTGGCGCTGCAACCCGTAGCCAGCTGAAACCGTTGCCGCCCCTGCTGGTCAGGGGCGGCGCTTCACTCCATTTCACAAGGAAGATGCAATGCCCCTGGACCCTGACCTTGAAGGCTTTCTGGAACTGGCACAAATGGGTCGCCTGACCGGCAAAAGCCAACCCATGCACACACTCAGTGTTGAACAGGCTCGGCGGGAGTTCGAACAGACCTCCGCCATTCTCGATCCCAGCCCTCCGGGTTCGGTGGCGGTCACTGAGCTGACGGTCACCGCGCGCGATGGCCATGTATTGCCCGCCCGCCTCTACCGCGCACCGGGCACGGCGCAACTGCCCGCGATTGTGTATATCCACGGTGGCGGTTACGTGGTGGGCAGCCTGGACTCCCACGATTCCATCTGCCGCAGGCTTGCAGCCAGTGGCCAATACGCGGTGTTCGCACCCGCCTACCGCCTGGCGCCAGAAGCGGGCTTCCCCACCGCCGTCAATGACACCCTTGACGCCGCCAACTGGCTGGCCGAACAGGCCGGCAACCTGCAACTGGACAGCCGCCGGATAACCGTCGCGGGGGACAGTGTCGGGGCGACGCTGGCGACGGTCTTGGCGATCACCGCAGTGAAGACGCCGCAACAATTGGCGTTCAAACCCTGGGCCCAATTGCTGTTTTACCCGGTCACCGACACCTCGCGGCAACGCAATTCCCACCGACAATATGCCGAGGATTACCTGCTGGAAACCGCCACGCTGGAATGGTTCTACCAGCACTATTGCCCGCACGCCCAACAGCGCCTCGACTGGAGGGTCTCGCCGCTGCTGGCCGAAGGGCTGACCGCGCTGGCCCCGGCCTATATCAGCCTGGCCCAGTACGACCCGCTGTATGACGAAGGCCAGGCCTATGCCCAGTTGCTGGAAGCGAGCGGCACTGCCGTCACCCTGCAGGTGCAGTCTGGGCTGACCCATGACTTCCTGCGCATGAACGGGATCACCAGCGCCGTTGCCGGTATTTATGCAGAGGTGTTGAGCTGGTTGGAGGAACAGCGCTGAGTAGCGCCTGAGCGTCCCAGGATTAGAACCGGGGCTGATTGCCAGCCCCGGACACTGCCACTATCCCTGCTGCATCTGGCGGGCCTTTTCCATCAGCGCCGCCTTCTCTTCAGGGCTCATTGCATCCAGGCGCAAACGTGCCTGGGCGATCTTCTCCAGTTGCCCCGCGACACTTTCACGCTCGCGCAATGCCCGCGCCAGTTCCGCCACGCTGGGGTGATCAAACACCACACCAGGGTGAATCTCGCATTGCAGCAGCTTGCGAATACCCGCGACCAGCTTGATCACCAGCAAGGAATGCCCGCCTGCGCTGAAAAAGTCCTGGTCGATGCTCAACCGCTCCAGTCCGACCAACTGGGCCATGCGGGTGGACAGCAGTTGCTCAAGGGCGTCACGCGGTGCCACGTAGACATGCTGGGACACCACCGGCTGACTGTGTAGCAACGCCTTGCGGTCAACCTTGCCGTTGGGCAGGCGCGGCATGCGCTCCAGGCTCAGTATCTGGCGCGGCACCATGGCCGCCGGCAGGCGTTCAACGAGCTGGGTTTTGAGCTGGGTCAATACCGCCTCATCCGCCGCCACGCGCAGCACCACGAACGCCTGCGGCTCGTCTTGAACCAGCACCACCACGGCCTCACTGACCTGGGGCAAACGCAGCAGTTGCGCCTCTATCTCCGCCAGTTCAATGCGAAAACCACGCACCTTGACCTGCTGATCCCGCCGGCCATACAGCTGCACGCCGCCGCCCACCCGATAACGGGCCAGGTCGCCGCTGCGGTAGAGACGCTCGCCTGCCACCAGCGGGCTGCGGATAAACGCGTCGGCGTCAGCCTCGGCATTCAAATAGCCCCGGCACAACTGGTGGCCACCGATATACAACTCGCCGAGTTCGCCCGGCGCCAGCAATTGCGCGTCAGCGCCGAGTACAAACACCTGGTTGCCCGGCAACACCTGTGTCAGCGGGACGCCCTGGGTCAGGTCGTCACCGGGCAGCACCGGATGCACCATCACCCCCACCGTCGCTTCGGTGGGACCGTAATGGTTGAACAGGCGGCAATCGGGGCGCAATTGCTGAATCCGCTGGATCAGGCTGGCACCGATGGCTTCACCGCCCAGCACCAGGGTCGCGGGTAATACGGGGTTTTCGGCTTCCAGCAAGGCGGCCAGGTGCGAGGGCACGATTTTCAGGCAGTCGATGCGTTGGTCCCGCAAAAACTCGGCAAAGCCCTGCGGGTCTTGCAGGGTCGCATCGTCAGCGATATGCAGGGTCGCACCGTTGTATAACGCACCGAACAAGGTGGTATTGCCCAGGTCCGCCGCGACCGTGGAGCTGAAGGCAAAGTGACGGCAGGCAGACAGACCCAACTGCTGGCTGCTGCCTGCGGTGTAGTTGAGCAACGCGCCATGCTCAACCACCACGCCTTTGGGCTGCCCGGTGGAGCCGGAGGTAAACAGCACATAGGCGGCGTCCCGGGCTTGCACGGATACTTCCGGTGCCAATGGAGCGTCAGCAGTCGACGCGCCAGGGTTCAGGACCTTGAACGAAGCCATCGGCTCGCCCTGGCTCGGCGCTTGTGCCAACAGCACCAGGCTCGCGGCGGCATGCCCGGCGATTTCCGCCTGGCGCGCCGCTGGCCATTGCGGGTCCAGGGGCAGGTAGGCTGCGCCGGCACGCCAGGTGGCGAGCATGGCGACGACCAGGTCGACCGAACGCGGTAACGCCAGGCCGACGATCGACCCGGCCTCCACGCCCTGGCGCTGCAACTCGCCACTCAACTGCGCGGCGCGGGCGTCCAGTTCGGCATAGCTGAGGGTCTGGCCCGCATGCGCCAGGGCGATGGCCTGCGGCGTCTGCTGTGCCCAGGCGGCAATGCGCCGGGGCAACAACGGCGCCTCCAGCGCTTGCACTGGCGGATTGAGTGCCAGCAGCCGGTTTTTTTCGGCAGCATCCAACAGGTTCAAGCGCCCGATGACTGCCTGTGGATTGTCGGCAATGCCATGGAGCAACTGACGGTACTGGGCCAACAGGCTCTCGACTGCTTGGGCGCAGTAGCACGCGGGATTGAAGTCCAGCGACACACCTTGTGGCTCGCCGGCTGCGCCGATGTCCAGCTGCAGTGCCAATTCAAATGACGGCAGGCCGGCTGGCAGGTCGCTGCCGGCCCAAACCAGCCCGGCCACTTCACGCGGCGCCGACACCCGTCGACAGCCAAAACCGATGGCTGGCCTGGCCTGCTGCGGGAACGCCACGGGCGCCCAGTATTCCTGCCAGGTTCGGTGCTGGTCCAACTGTGCCGCCAAGCTCGCAGCCAGGTCGCCGAAGGTGCTGGCCGGGTCGATACGAATCGCCAAGGGCAAGGTTTTCTCGAACAGGCCCAGGCTATGCTCAAAGAATTCATAATCCTGGCGTGCGTCATGCCGCCAGCCCGCCAGGAATGTTTCGCGACCGCTGATGCGGGCCAACAGCACCCACCAGGCCGTTTGCATCACCACGTCCAGCGCCAGTCCCGACGCTTGCAGGCGAGTCAACAGGGCTTGGTCCAGTGGCACGCTTAAACGCTCCGCGGGGGCGGTGCCGCCGCCGGTCAGCCGATAAGGCAAGTCCGGGCCGCCGAGCACCGGCTCGGTGGCTTGCACATGCTGCTGCCAGTAGGCTTTGGCCGCGTCGGCGTCTTCGTCGAAGATCACCTCGCTGCGCCATTCCAGGTACTGCGAAAACTGCCCCGGCTCCTCCTCTTCAAATTCTTGCTGCCCATAGGCCGCCAGCAGCTCCTGCTGGATCAGGGCCAAGGTCGCGGCATCGGTCGCGTAACGTGCGACGCCCACCAGTAGTTGCCAGTGGTCCGCTTCCAGACGCTGCAACAGCGCGCCGATCACCGGCAACGGTTGCTGCAACCATTGTTGCCGACGCTCACTCACCTGTTGGGGCGACGCCACGTCGGGCCACTGGGTAAAGCTCACCGCCTCAGCCGCCGCTACTCGCTGGCGCAGCCCGTGGTAGCCGCTGACCGGGGTAAATTGCGCCGCCAAGGCCTCATGGCGCGACACCAGGCTGTCCAGCGCGCGTTGCAGGCGCAGCGGGTCCAGTTCGCCACGAATGTCCAGTTTCAGGCAGTGAGCCAGTTCGCCCCAGCTCGCCCCTTGCTCCCGGGCGTCCAAGTACTGTTGCTGCTCGGTCAGCAACGCCAATCCTGGGTCCATCATTCCCTGTTGTGCAGTACTCATGCTCCGGCCTCTTCCTTTGCGGTCTCGCTGTGCGCGGCTTGCAGCGCGCTTCGTTCAATCATTTCACCCATCGCCACGACAATCTTGCGCGGCCCTTCGAAGGGGTCGCGAGCGTGGGCAGCCAACATGTTGTCGAGCAGGATCACGTCGCCCTTTTGCCAGTCGAACCGCACCGCGCAGGCCTCGTACAACTCGCCCACCAGCGCCATGACTTCGTCTTCAATCGGCGAACCATCGCCGTAGTACACGTGACGCGGCATGCGCTGCTCACCGAACAATGCGAGCAAGTCCTCGCGGACATCCGGGTCCAGGCAGAAGATGTGATGCAGTTGAACCTGGTTGAAGAAGGTTTTTTCCCCCGTCACCGGGTGCCGGATGATCGCCGGGCACGGTGTGCGGATTTGCAGTTCATCGTTGTCCAGCCAGGTCCATTCAATGCCCGCAGCCCGGCAACGCGCCTCGACATCGGCACGTACATCGGTCTTGAAGAAGTGCTGCCAGGAAACGTCCAGCTTGTCGGCAAAGGTGCGTACGTACAGCAAGCCCTTGTCTTCGAAGCGCTCGCGAATCGCCACCGGCAGCTTGAGGTACATCTGCCGGCAATCCACCACCGGAGTGGCGCCGCCCACAGGCGAGGGTTGCTCGCAGAAGAACAGCTGCTTGCGCGGCCAGCGGTCCTGATGGGAGCTTTCGTTATGGAACAGGATCATTTTCTTTTCAGGGTACGGCGTTGAACGGTAGGTGTTCTTGCCGCCCTCCTTTTTCGGCAAGTCGCCGTATTGGCCGTACAACCCCGGTTGTACGGCTTCGGCAAACGCTTCGAAGTCATGAATGTCGCGCAGGGCAAAGCCGCGAAACAGAATCCCCGCATGACGAGCCAGTTTGGCTTCCACCAACGCCCGGTTTTCCTTGATCCAGGCCACCAGGTCCAGGCCCGGATCGGTAGGTTCCATCAGCAAGGGGAAGTCCTGCTCCGGGACCAGCAGCGTTTCACGCACCAGTGCGCCGGCAGGCTTGTCGGTGCGGCTTTGCGACTTTTTCAGGAACTTGCCCAGCTTGTCGGCCTTGATGGCTGGCGGTACGGGCGTGATGGGTTGCTCCAGGGTATTGGTAGGCATGGTGATGTCCCCTAATTGAATGTTCGGATCACACACAATCTGCTCAAGAATTCCTGTCCAGGCGTTGACGAATGACTCAATGCGTTGTTGTTCAAACAGGTCACTGGCGTACTGCCAGGTCCCGTGCAGATGGCCGGCATCTTCATCGATGAACAGGGCCATATCGAACTTGGAATAACCGCCACGGGTCGGCAGCACCTGCACGTCTATACCGTCGATCTGGCCGCCCTGCACGGGCAGGTTGTTCATGACGAACAGCACCTGTACCAGTGGGTTGAAACCCCGCTGGCGCGGACGCGACGAGGCTTCGACGATCATGTCGAACGGCAGGTCTTGATGTTCGAAGGCATCCAGCGCAGTGCCCTGGGTGTTGGCCAGGAAAGTGTTGAACGGTTGTTGCGCCGCAAAGCTGGAACGCAACGGCAGAATGTTCACGAAGAAACCGATCAGGCCTTCCAGCTCGGGCTGCTGGCGCCCGGCAACGTCGGCACCGACCAGCACGTCGTCGCAACCGCTGAGCCGGTGCAGCATGACCTGGAACGCTGCCAGCATGGTGCTGTAGAGGGTGACGCCGGCTTTGGCCGAGAGTGCCTTCAAACCGTCATGCAGGGCGGTGGGCAGCGTAAAGGCCAGGTCCCGGCCTTCGTAGGTGGGTGCCTGGGGTCGAACTTTATCGGTGGGCAGTTGCAAAACACCGCTGTGACCGGCCAGCGCCTGCTCCCAGTAGTGCGCCTGGGCGGCCAGTACGCCGGTTTCTTGCAGCTGCTGTTGCCACAGGGCGTAATCGGAATACTGGATCGGCAAGGGCGGCAGCGGCTCAAGCACACCGGCCTTGGCGCGCGCATAAATGCCCACCAGTTCATTGACCAGCACGGCCATCGACCAGCCATCGGAGATGATGTGGTGCGTCGAATACAGCAATACGTGTTCAGTGGGGCCCAGCTTGAGCACTTGCCCGCGCAACAACGGCGCCTGCAACAGGCTGATGGGCTGGCGGGTATTGGCTTCAACGGCAACCGCGATCCGGCGCTCTTGTTCGGCCGGATCCAGGGACGACAGGTCCACCATCGGCAAGTCGACATCCGCGTGCGCGGCGATGATTGCCAGCGGGTCACCCTCCTCGTCGCTGACGTAGGCCGTGCGCAGGGTTTCGTGACGGGCAACCACTTGCGCCAGGCTGTCAATCAGCAGCGGCAATGACAGTTCGCCGCGCAAGCGCACGGCCAGCGGCATGCCATAGGCGCCACTCGCATCCGAAAGCTGCTCGACCACCCATAGACGGCGTTGCGCCAGGGACAGGATCACACTGGATTTATCACCCTGGGCCACCAGCGGGATCTGCACCTGCGACTCATCCCGCCCGCTCCGGGCAGCCACTATGGCCACAAAGTCGGCCAGGCGCGGTGCGCCGAACAGATCGCGCAGGCTCAGGCTGCAGGACAGCAACGCCTTCAAGCGTGCAACCACTTGGGTGGCCAGCAGCGAGTGCCCACCCAACTCGAAAAAGTGATCGTCCAGCCCGACCTGTTCCAGCTCCAGCACGCTTTGCCAGACACCCGCGACCTGGATTTCCAACGCCGTTCGCGGCGCCACGTAGTGGTTTTGCTGTTGGCTGACATCCGGTTTTGGCAGGGCCTTGCGGTCCAGCTTGCCGTTGGGGCTCAGGGGCAGCGCGTCGAGGAACATCAGCAAGCCCGGCACCATGTAGTCCGGCAGCACCGCCGCCAAGGCCGCCTTGATCGACTGGCGCAACTCAGCTTCCGGCAACGCGGTGGCGTGAGGCACCACATAACCTACCAACTGCAAGCCACTGGCCGCCGGCTGCGCGAGAACGATGGCGTCTCGCACCTGCTCCTGCTCCAGCAACCGGGCCTCGATTTCCCCCAGTTCGATACGGAAACCGCGGATTTTCACCTGATGGTCGATCCGCCCGACATATTCGATCACACCCGAGGCGTTGTAACGCGCCAGGTCGCCAGTACGGTACAAACGCCCGCCATTCTGGCTGAACGGATCGGGCATGAAGCGTTCGGCGGTCAGGTCCGGGCGGTTGAAGTAACCACGGGCCAACAACTCGCCGCCGATCACCAGTTCACCCACCACGCCGATCGGTGCCGGGGCACCGCTGTCATCCAGCAGGTAGATGCTGCGACCGGCCAGGACCTTGCCGATGGGCATGGTCAAGGGTGTGGGGCGGGCGCCGGTCACGTAGTCGGTGCAGTTGAGGGCGGTGACCGTCACCGTGGCTTCGGTGGGGCCATAGGTATTGAGCAGCTTGACGTGCCCAAGGCCGGCCTCGGCCCACGCGGCAAGGCCTTCGGGCGGCATGGCTTCACCGCCGGCGTGGACTTGCTTGAGGCGCCCATAATCGCGCGGACCGGCCGTGGCGAAATCCTTGGCCAGCAGGTTCCAATAGGCGGTGGTGAGGTCGACCACACTGATCTGGTGCTTGATCAGTTCGCGGTAGAAGGTCTCGGTGTCCCAGATCTCGGTGCCGCGCAGCACCACCGAGGCGCCGCAGATCAGCGCCGGGTACAACTGCTCGACGAAGCCGTCGAAGTTGAAGGTGGAAAACTGCAGGATGCGGTCATCGCCCTTGAGGTTGAAAAAATCCAGCGATACATAGGCATGGCG
This sequence comes from Pseudomonas sp. FBCC-B545, assembly GCF_059134095.1. Lineage (NCBI taxonomy): Bacteria > Pseudomonadati > Pseudomonadota > Gammaproteobacteria > Pseudomonadales > Pseudomonadaceae > Pseudomonas > Pseudomonas sp. FBCC-B545. Next base: position 3,691,482 of record NZ_CP101441.1, read on the forward strand.
AGTCAGCGACAGCTGGTTGATGCCCACGCCTTTGGGCCGGCCGGTGGAGCCCGAAGTGAACATCACATACGCCAGGTTCTGGGCATGGGCGCGGTTGCTCAGGTTGCTGGCGTCCAGGTCGACCCAGGCCTGGTCCTGGTCCAGGCACAGGTGGTCGACATAGGCGGGAATCGCCAGGCGTTCACGTAAGTGACTCTGGGTCAGCATCAGCCGGGTGCCGCTGTCTTCGATCATGCACAGCAGGCGGTCCTGGGGGTATTCCGGGTCCAGGGGCACGTAGGCGCCGCCGGCCTTGAGCACCGCCAGCAGGCCGATGATCATGTCCAGGCCGCGCTCCACGGCGATCCCCACCAGCACGTCGGGGCCGACGCCCAGGCGCACCAGATGCCGGGCCAGGCGGTTGGCCCGGGCGTTGAGTTCGGCGTAGCTCAACTGACGGTCTTCGAAGAGCAAGGCCGGTGCTGAAGGTTGCTGCGCCACCTGGGCTTCGAACAGTTGATGAACCCGCTGCTCACTGGGGTAGTCGAGAGTGGCGCTGCTCCAGTCATGCACCAGCGACTGGTGCTCCTGGGCGTCCAGCAGGCTGAGTTCCGCCAACGGTAGCTCGGCTGCATCGAGCATATGCTGGAGCAGGTTGCTCAAGTGCGTACCAAGACGCTGCACCGCCGCCGTTGAAAAGTGCCCATGGGCATAGCTGTAATGCAAGGTCAGGGTGTCGCCCAGATTGACCGTCAGGGTCAGCGGATAACTGGTCTGCTCATGGGTGTGCAAGGCCTCGAAGTGCAGGCCGTCGGGGGCGCCGCGTTGCAGCACTTCAGAGACCGGATAGTTTTCGAAGACCAGGATAGTGTCGAACAGTGCCTCGCCACCGCGACCGGCCCAACGCTGGATCTCGTAAAGCGGTGCGTGTTCGTGTTCGCGCAGGCTCAGGTTCAACGCCTGTACGCTTTGCAGCCAACTGCCGAGGCTTTGCTCGGCCTGCGGGGTCGCCACCACCGGCAGGGTGTTGATGAACAGGCCAATCTGTTGCTCGACCCCGGGCAAATGCGCCGGGCGCCCCGCTACCGTGGCACCAAACGCCACCGTGGCCTGAGCGCTGTAGCGTTGCAGCAGCAACAGCCAGGCGGCTTGTACCAAAGTGTTGAGCGTGACTTTCTGCTGACGGGCAAATTCATGCAGCCGCCGGGTCTGCGTGGCGTCCACCACGCAATAGTGTTCGCCATAGGCCGGCCCCGACAGGGCCGGTACCTGCGCCTGGGCCAGGCGGGTCGGCTGTTCCAGGGGCAATAGCTGGGCCTTCCAGAATGCTTCGCTGGCGGCACTGTCCTGCTCTTGCAGCCAGGCAATGTAATCGCGATAGCGGCCCACTGCGGCCGGCGGGTTCTGGCCGCTGTAGCGCTGCAACACTTCGCCGAGCAACTGTGAGTTGCTCCACCCGTCCATCAGGATGTGGTGATGGGTGTAAATCAGATGCCAGTCGCTGTCCGTCAGTTGCACCAGAACCAGGCGCAACAGCGGTGGCCGGGCCAGGTCGAAAGGTTGCTGCGATTGCGCCTGGGCCAGGGCATCAAGGGTCGCCGGCACCGCCTCATGGTAGCGCCAGTCGAGCACGCTGAACGGCAACTGCACCTGGCGATGTACCATTTGCTGGGCCTGCGGCCAGTCGCCAGGCCAGATGAAGCCGGTACGCAGGATGTCCTGGGCGTCGACCGTGGCCTGCCAGGCGGCACGAAAACGTGCGACGTCCAGCCCCTGCACATTGACGCGCATCTGGTTGATGTAATCGCCGGCGTCCTGCTCGTAAAGGCTGTGAAACAGCATGCCCTGCTGCATCGGCGACAAGGGGTACAGGTCTTCGGCCTCGGCGCCTATCTGCGCCAGCGCATCCAGCTGGGACTGGCTGATGCCGGCCAAGGGGAAATCCGACGGCGTCGCCTGCCCGGCTTCAAGCCCGCAGCAATGGGCAATCACCGCCTTGAGTTCGCCAGCATAGTCGTCAGCCAGTTGCTGGATCGTCGCGCACGAAAACATCTCACGGCTGAACCCCCATTGCAGGGACAGTTCGCCGCCGTAAACCTGCCCCTCGACCGTCAGCCAGTTGGCCAGCGGCGCAAGCGGGTCCTGGGCCCGACCGTTGCCTTCGGTGGAAGGCACGAACAGCGCGCCTTCGTCGAACTGGCGGTCGAACTGCCCAAGGTAGTTGAACGTGATGCGCGGCTGGGGCAGCGCCGCCAGGGTCGCGACCACGGATGGCGGGGCCAGGTAGCGCAACACGCCGTAGCCAACGCCTTTGTCCGGCACCGCATGCAGTTGTTCCTTGAGCGTCTTGATCGAGTCTGACAGCGCGTGTGCCGGAGTGAGGTTGACGGGAAACAGACTGGTGAACCAGCCGACGGTGCGGGTCAGGTCCACGCCGTCAAACAGGTCTTCACGCCCATGGCCTTCCAACTGAATCAACGTGCTGGCCTGCCCGCTCCAGCGGCACACCACACGCGCCAGTGCGGTAAGCAGCAGGTCGTTGACCTGGGTGCGATAGGCGGCCGGCGCGAGGGTCAAGAGTTGGCGAGTGGTCTCGGCATCCAGGGTGCAACTGACCTTTTCCTCCAAGTATTGATGCAAGGCACCCTGGGGGTTATCGCAGGGCAAATCCGCGGTCGACGCCTGCCCAAGCTGCGCTTGCCAGCCTTCCAGCTGAGGCAGGAAGCGTGGAACGGCGTCTTGCAGCCGGGCCGTCCAGGCCTGATAGGCGGTGGTCTTGCCCGCCAGTGCTGGCGCTGCCCCCTCGCGCAAGCCGGCGTACAACTGTTGCAAATCGTCCAGCAGGATGCGCCAGGACACCCCGTCCACCACCAGGTGATGGATCACCAACAGCAAGCGCTGGCTGTGATCGGGCATCTGCACCAACAGTGCGCGCAACAACGGGCCGTCTTGCAGGTTGAGGCTGCGCTGGGCCTCATCACACAGCTCAGCCAGGGCTTCGTGACTGTCTACCTGGCGCTGCCACAGCACGGATTCACCCACAGGCTCGCTGTAGTGCTGTTGCCACCCCTCAGCGTTCGCCTGGTAACGTAGGCGCAAGCCGTCATGGTGGTTGACCAGTTGCTGCAACGCGGCGTCCAGGAACGCCGCCACGATTGGCTCGCGTGGTATCAGCAACAACGACTGGTTCCAGTGCTGGCGCTGGGGGATGTCCTGGGCGAAGAACCAGTGCTGCACCGGGCTGAGGATCGCCCGGCCCTGGGCAGCACCCTGGTCGATCGTGGTATGCAGGCGCAGGCTTGCGACTTGCGCCAGGCTACGCAGGGTCTGGTGCTGGAACACATCCTTGGGGCTGAGGTTGATGTCGGCCTGGCGTGCCCGGCTGACCACCTGCATGGACACGATGGAGTCGCCGCCCAGTTCGAAGAAGTTATCGTCCAGCCCCACCCGCTCGACCCCGAGCACCGTTTGCCAGATGGCCGCGAGGGCTTTCTCCGTGTCGCTTTGCGGTCCGACGTGCAGCCGGGCCGATGGTGAGCTGTCGATGGCTGGCAGGGCCTTGCGGTCGAGCTTGCCATTGGGGGTCAGTGGCAAGCGCTCCAGGAACAGCAAATGGTTGGGTACCATGTAAGCCGGCAGCACCTGCTTGAGGGCAGCCTTGAGGGTTTCGCGCAAGGCATCCTGAGCCTTGGCATCCCCCTGCAAACTCGCCTCGGCAGGCACCAGGTACGCCACCAGCTGCTGGCCGACCGGGCTGTCCTGGGCCAGTACTGCCAATTCGCGTATCCCAGGCTGACGCAACAGCTGAGCCTCGATTTCGCCCAGTTCAATACGAAAACCGCGCACCTTGACCTGATGATCGATACGGCCTTGGTACTCAAGCACGCCGCCGTCCTGGTAGCGCACCAGATCGCCGGTGCGGTACAGACGTTCGCCCTGCGTGGAGAACGGGTTGGGCACATAGCGCTCGGCGGTCAGGGCGGCGCGCCCGAGGTAACCACGGGTAATCCCCGCCCCTGCCAGGTAGAGTTCGGCGCAGACACCTTGGGGCACGGCCTGTAGCCGGGCATCGAGCAGGTAGCTCGCGGTATGGCTGACTGGCCGGCCAATGTTCGGGCGACCACCGGCGGTACGCCGGGTATAAGTGGAATAGGTGGTGTCTTCAGAGGGCCCGTAAAGGTCGTAGACATGCTCGACACCAGGCTGTTGATAGAGAGCCTCCACCAACGTCTGTTTCAGCGGTTCGCCGGCCAGGTTGATGATGCGCACGCTGGGAGGAATCTGCCCCGTGCGCTCAAGCGCAGCAATCGCCGATGGCACGGTATTGATCAAGCGCACCCGATCCCGGGCCGGCAGATCCGGCAATTGCAGGGCATTACGGGCAATGATCAGCGAGCCACCGGCGGCCAGGGTCACAAACAGTTCCCACACCGAGAGATCGAAACACACCGACGTCGAGGCCAGCACGCCCTGCACATCTTCACGGCTGTAGACCCGTTGCGACCAGTCGATCAGCGCAATTACGTTACGATGGGCAATCGCCACACCCTTTGGTTTGCCGGTGGAGCCAGAGGTGTAGATCACGTAGGCCAGGTTATCCGCAGTCACCACCGTGACCGGCTCGATCGCAGGCCAGGGCGCCAGCAGCGTTGCCAGGTCATCGAGCAACATCACTTGCGTACCGGGGACCGTCGGCAGGGTTTGCGCCACGGCCTGCTCGGTCAGCAGCAACAAGGCACGGCTGTCTTCGAGCATGTAGGCCACACGCTCGGCCGGGTAGTCCGGGTCGAGCGGTACATACGCACCACCGGCCTTGAGCACCGCCAGCAACGCCACCAGCAATGCCTCGGAACGGGCCATCGCTACGCCGACGCGTACTTCCGGCCCCACGCCATGCTTGACCAGAAGATGCGCCAGTTGATTGGCCTGCCGATCCAGTTGCGCATAGGTCAACTCACACACGCCGAAGGTCACCGCCAGCGCCTGCGGGGTTTGCCGCGCCTGCTCGGCAATGCGCTGGTGGATGCACTGCGCCTGGGGGAAGCTGTCGTGGCGGGGGTTCCAGTCATGCACGATGCGCTGGTATTCGTCCTCGTCCAGCAACGGCAAATCGCCAATGGCCTGTCGGGAGTCGGCCGCCATGCCCTGTAACAGCCGCAACCAGTGGCGCGCCATACGCTCGATGGTGGCAGGCTCGAACAGGTCATCGGCGTAGGTCAGCGCGGCATGCAGGGTGCCGGACTGCTCATAGGTATCCAGTGTCAGGTCAAATTGCGTGGTGCGGCCTTGACGCTGCACCAGGCTCAGTTCCAGGCCCGATGCGGTGCTGACCGTGGAAATATCCGCCACCTGAGGCTGGTGGTTGTACATCACCTGGAACAGCGGGGTGTGGCTCAGGCTGCGCTCGATATTCAGCGCTTCAACCAGCCGTTCGAAGGGCAGATCCTGATGCGCCTGGGCACCGAGGGCCGCTTCCTTGATGGTCGCGAGCAGTTGGTCGACAGGGGTTTGCCCGTTCAATTCAGTGCGCAGTACCTGGGTGTTGACGAAGAAACCAATCAAACCCTCGACTTCACTGCGGTTACGGTTGGCAATCGGCACGCCGACGCGGATATCGCCCTGGCCGGTGTAACGATGCAGCAGCACATTAAAGGCACCCAGCAGCAGCATGAACAGGGTGACGTTGTGTTTTTGCGCGCAACTGCGCAGTTGCGCAGCCAGCGCCGGATCAATCGCGAAGTTATGCCGCGTGCCCTGGTAGCTGGGCATCGCCGGGCGCGGATGATCGGTGGGCAGCTCCAGTACCGGATGCTCATTGCCCAGGCGCGCCTGCCAGTATTCCAACTGGCGCGCCTGCTCGCCCGCTTCCAGCCAGCGTCGCTGCCACAGCGCGTAGTCGCTGTACTGGATCGGCAGCTCGGGCAGTTGCGGCGTTTCGTTGCGCTCATGGGCGTCATAGCAACGAATGAACTCGTCGATCAGCACATTCATCGACCAACCGTCGGAGACGATGTGGTGCAGCGTCAGCAGCAGCACGTGTTCCTGATCGTCGAGTTTGAGTAATTGCACGCGCAGCAGCGGGCCGTGTTCCAAGTCGAATGGCAACAAGGATTGGCGGTTAGCGGCATCGTTGACGGCCTGCTCGCGCTCGGCGGCGGGCAAGGCGCTGACGTCCAGTTGCTCGACCGCAAGCGACGGCTCTATCGCCACCTGCACCAGACGCTCATCGGCCTGGCGCTGGAACACGGTGCGCAGGGTTTCGTGACGCGCCACCAGGCTGGCGAACGCTTGTTCCATCGCTGTCAGGTTCAGCGCGCCGATCAAGCGCACCGCGCCGGGCAGATTGTAGGCGCCGCTGGCCGGGTCCAATTGCCACAGAAACCACATGCGCTGCTGTGCGTAGGACAGCGCCTGGCGGTCCTGCACCTCTACCCCTGCCGGAATCGGAAACCGGGAAAACTCCACGCCTTCTTTCTGCAAGGCTTGCAGGAACAGCTGGCGTTTTTCCAGAGGCAGCCCGATAAACCGGCGAGCAAGTTTCAAGGAGTCTTCAGCATTCATTTCTTCGAATCCGGGGCAATAGGCGGGAAGCACAAAGGCACGTCGTCCCTATAAAACGAACCGGAAGGGGAAAAATTAGCGCGGGGATGGGTGGCGTCGAGCGAGCTGTCAACAAGGGTTACATCAATTCCAGGCAAGGCACGCGAAGCCAAGCTAGCATTGACGAACACCACTTTTTGCAACTACATTTAGTTACACGCAGGGAGCGCCGTGTCCAAAAATGAAAAGCTGCTCGCCAAACTGCTCAATGAGCACATGGCATTTACCTGGCCCGAGCTCGTCACACTGTTACGACGGCTCGGATACACACAGATTGAAGGGGCCGGAAGCCGGGTCAAATTCGACATCGGCGACCCCAGTGCAATGATCACGTTGCACAGGCCTCACCCCGGCAACGAACTGAAGCACTACATTCGTCGCCAGATATCGAACAATTGAAATCAGGAGAACTGATTCAGTGAACAACCAACTGAAACACAATGGCTATATCGGCTCTATCGAAGCCAGCCTTGAAGACAACTGCCTGTTTGGCAAGGTCCTGTTCATCAAGGCATTAGTGAGCTACGAAGGTAAAACCGTCGCAGAACTGGAAGCCGCCTTCCGTGAAGCGGTGGACGATTACCTCGCGACCTGCCATGCCCTCGGGCAAACGCCGGAGAAGCCTTGCAAAGGTTCATTCAACGTGCGCGTCGGGCATGACCTGCACTTGGCAGCAGCCCTGGCAGCAACCCGTAAGAAAGTGACGTTGAATGATCTGACGCGCCAAGCGTTGAGCGAGTTTCTACAACATCACTATCCAGAGCCATGCCCGGCGATAGGCTGACTAGCCCAACCGTCGGTAACCCAACACCGCCGAGCCCAACACCACTGCCCCCGCCGCCAACGCCACCCAGAATCCGCTGGCGGCTCCAAAATGATCGATCATCCAACCGGAGCTGGCGGCACCGATGGCCACGCCGATGCTCAGGCCGGTGATCAGCCAGGTCATGCCTTCGGTGAGGCGGCTGGGCGGGACGATCTGCTCGACCATGGCCATGGACACGATCAAGGTGGGCGCGAAGAACAGGCCGGAGATAAAAATCGCGGCGGCCAGGCCCGGAATATTGCTCACCAGCAACAAGGGCAAGGTGGTCAGCGCCGTGGCCACGCCGCAGTACAGGAACTGCCGGGGCAACGGTGCCTTGAGTTTGAGGGCGCCAAAGGCCAGCCCGGCCAGGCACGAACCGATGGCGTACACCGACAGCACGATACTCGCCGCCGCCGGCTGGCCTTGATGCTGGGCGAACGCCACGCTGACCACATCCACCACGCCGACGATCACGCCCATGGCCAGAAGCAGGATCATCAGGATCAGCACCGAGGGCGAAGCGATCAGCCAGCGACCGTGCGCATCGTGGTGTGCGTGGACCGGTGGCTCGGTTTGCCGCTGCAATACAAAGGTGGTCACACCTATGGCCAGCAATACTGCCGCCACCAAGGGGCCGGCTTCAGGAAACAGCACTACGCTCAGGCCAACGGAAATGGGCGGGCCAATGATGAAGCACACCTCATCGAGCACCGACTCCAGGGCAAATGCGGTCTGCAGCCTGGGCTGGCCGCGGTACAGCTCGGTCCAGCGTGCCCGCACCATGGCGGACATGTTCGGCATGCAACCGGCCAGCGCGGCAAACAGGAACAGCGTCCAATTCGGCGCCTGCAAGCGCGTACACAGCAGCACCATGAACAACGCCCCGCCGCCGATCAAAGCGGCAATCGGCAATACCTTGCCCTGGCCGTAGCGGTCCACCCAACGTGAAACTTGCGGCGCGCAGAACGCCGTAGCCAGGGCAAAGACCGCCGCCACCGAACCGGCCAGGCCATAGCCGCCATGTACCTGGGACAACATGGTGATCAGGCCGATGCCGGTCATCGATATCGGCATGCGCGCCAGCATGCCGGCGAGCACAAAGGCTCGGGCACCGGGGACCTGGAATAATTCGGCGTAAGGGTTTGCCATCCTGCTTGACCTCTTGCTTGAAGCCCCGGGCTTGCTATCTGAAGCGATCAGGGCAAAATACATACGGTGCGTATGTGGCAGATCATGCTTTGCATACGCAGCGTATGTCAATCACCCAGCGAGAGACTTCCATGAGCCGAGCCCGTGCCGAAATGATCGAAGCCACCCGCGCCCGCCTTATAGCCAGCGCGCGCCGAGCCTTCGCCACCCAAGGCTATGCCAATACTTCGATGGATGGCTTCACCGCCCAAGCCGGGCTGACACGCGGTGCGTTGTACCATCACTTTGGTGACAAAAAAGGCTTGCTGGCGGCCGTAGTCGCCCAGCTCGACAGCGAGATGGACGAGCGCTTGCAGCGCATCTCGGAGCAGGCCGCAGAACCCTGGAGCGGTTTTTGCGAACGCTGCCGAGCCTATCTGCGCATGGCCCAGGACCCTGAAATCCAGCGCATCGTGTTGCAGGATGCGCCGGCGGTGCTGGGCAATACCGGCCCCCAACAACATTGCGTTGAATCATTGCGCCAATTGCTGGAGGCATTGATGCAGGCCGGGTTGATTCCTAAGGCCCCCAGCCAAGCACTGGCGCAGATGATCAACGGCAGCCTGGTCAATACCGCGTTGTGGATTGCCCGGGATGACCACCCGGGCATGCGGCTGGAAGAAGCCTTGCAGAGCCTGGAGCTACTCTTGCGCGGGCTGAGCCTCAAACCAAGCGCTTGATCTGCTTATGCCGCCACACCAGCCGGTAGTACAGAGTCTGCAGCACCAGCATCGCCAGGTAGGTCACCGGGAAGGCCATCCACACCCCTTCCAGCCCGAAGTGGGCGTTGAACAGGTAAGCCATCGGCAGTTCCACGCAGAGCACGCAAAATATCGAGATCGCCACCGGCATCAGCACCACGCCACTGGCGCGCATGATGCCGCCGATCACCGCCTGGAACCCGAACACCAGGATGCTCCAGAGCATGATGTGCAGCAGGTGTTCGGCCCTGACCCGCGCGCTGTCGTCGGTGATGAACAGCCCCAGCAGCCAGTGCGACAAAGCGTAGCCGAGCACGATCAGGGCACCGGTCAGGCACAGGTTGATCACCAACCCGGTGCGCAGGATCGGCCCGATGCGCTCCAGGCGCCCGGCGCCAATCGCCTGGGCACCGAGGATCGACGCAGTGATCGCGATCGACAGCGCCGGGAACTGCACATAGTTGACGATCTGCGTCACCGCGCCATAGGCCGCCGTGGCCTGGGAGCCGTGGCCGTTGACCAGGGCCAGGATGACCAATTCCGACAACGACAACACCACCATCTGCAAGCCCGTCGGCAGGCCGATGCGCAGGACCTTGCCGAGGATCACGCGGTCCAGGCGCAAGGCCGCGAGCAATTCACGATCCGGCGCCATCACATGGTTTTTATGCCGCAGGCGCAGGACCAGGAACAGCATCGCCAAGGCATTACCCACCAACCCTGCGTACACCGCACTCTGGATGCCCATGGGCGGCAGGCCGATCCAGCCACGAATCAGCGCCGGGGTCAGCACCAAGCCCACCAAGGTCGAGACCATCAACGCCAGCAGCGGCGAAATCGTGTCGCTCACCCCGCGCAGCAATTGGGTATAGAGGATGAAGACCAGCAACAATGGCATGATCAACATCATCATCTGGGCGTAACCCACCGCATCGTCGAGCACATCCAGCGGCGTACCCAATGCCTGCAAGGCCGGACGCGCAAACAGGCTGCCCAGTACCGCAGCGATCAGGCCCACCAGCGCGCCCAACGTGAGGGTGGCGCCGGTAATCACTTTGACCAGTCCCGTCTCCTGGGCGCCCCACGCCTGGCCGATCAATACCGAAGCGCCCGCCCCCAGGCCGATCACCAGGGCGATAAAGAAAAACACGATGGGGAACATGCCCGATACCGCCGCCAGCGCCTGGGTGCCGAGCATTTGCCCGACATAGATGCCGTTGAGGGTGCCGGAAAAGCTCTGCAGAAAATTGGACAGCACCATGGGTGCCAGAAAGATCAGGTAGATCTGCCACAACGGCCGTTGCTGGGTAACTTCCATGCTGGTTCGAGTCCCGGAGTGATTAGGCTGGGAAGGCATTGCGCGACAGCCAGCCCAGGTACGTCTGCACGTCCACCGGCCAGCGCGCGATGCTGTGCGAGAAGCCGGCCCTGTCCTGGGCAAACAGCGCGCGCGAGGCGTCTTCAAAGCCCGGCAGGTTGCCGCCAATGGCGCTCATGAAGCGATAGCTGGCCTCCTTGGCCTGGCGCAGTTGATCAACACTGGCGTGGGCCGTGCGCGCTTCATCCACCAACCGACGCAGCGCAGCCGACGCACCGCCGCGCTGCTGGCCGAGCCACTCCCAATGACGTGGCAGCAAGGTGACTTCGCGGGCGATCACACCTAATTTCGGTCGGCCCACCGAGGGCATGGCAGGTGGCTCGTCGTCGCTTTCGACCGGGGCCGGAGGCTGCGGCGCGTAGCCTGCTGGCCACGGATAATCGACCTGCATGCCCGTGGTGTCATCGAAGACCAGGAAGCTACCAGCGGGCAACGCCTGAGTGGACAGGGCCTCGGCCACATCGGCATAGGTGCCGGCGGCGATGCGTTGATGCCCTGCGAAAGCGGTGCATAGGGAAAGGTTTTGCGTAGGCATGAATTATTACCCGGGTGTTATTTGTTTTACCCGGGTTATATTAGACTGAATTGGCCGACTTGCAAGAATCTTTTGCAAGCGCTACCTCTTGACTGACCGGCTTCAGGGCAAGCCCCCTCCTGCAGATCCAGGCTGCGTAGACATCTTTGCCTAAAGGGGCACGATGGGCAGCGCGCGCTTGTGCGCGGTCTTGCTGTAGGCGCTCTCTACAATCGTTCTTACGTGCTCACTCACAGGCTCGCCCATCAGATACGCGTCGATGTCGTCATAGGTACAGCCGTAGGCGACTTCGTCCAGCTTGCCCGGCGCCAGTTCTTCGAGGTCGGCGGTCGGGGCTTTTTTGACCAGGTTGTCGGGGGCGCCCAGTGCGGTGCCGAGCAGGCGTACCTGGGTTTTGGTCAGGCCGGAGAGCGGTGCCAGGTCGCAGGCGCCGTCGCCAAATTTGGTGAAGAAGCCCATCAGCGCTTCAGCGCCTTGGTCGGTACCGACCACCAGGCCGTTTTGCAGATTGGCGACGGCATATTGCGCAATCATTCGCGTGCGCGCCTTGACGTTGCCTTTGATGAAGTCCACGCGTTCGGCATCGACCTCGCCGGCAGGCAGGCTGCTCATCAAGCCATCGACACTGGCGGCGATGTTTAGGGTATCGATCTGGTCCGGGCGTATAAAGTCCAGGGACGCGGTAGCATCGTGCTCGTCAGCCTGGCTCTTGTACGGCAGGCGCATGGCGATAAACCGCGCGGCGTAATCCTGCGAGCGCAGCTGCTCGACCGCCAGCTGGCACAGGCGGCCGGCGACCAGCGAGTCGACACCGCCACTGATGCCCAGCACCAGGGCTTTGCAGCCCGAACTGCGCAAGGTGCGCTTGATGAAGTCGACGCGACGTTGGATTTCCTTGGCTTCGCCCCCCTTCACCAACTGCCGATTGATATTCAGTTCCTGTGCGATACGGTCCTGCATGTCACACCTCCACATTGCCGACATTGAATACCTGCGCCGCGTACTGCAAAAACGAGGCGTCTTCGCAAACGTTCTTGACCGGGTCATCGGAGAACTTCACCACCGGTTCGCCGTGGACCCGCACCAGTTTCATCACGATGCTCAGCGGCTCCACACCTTGCACATCACACGCCAGGCTGGTGCCCATGCCAAAGCCGAACCTGGCCTTGCCACGGATGTGGCGCAGGATCGGCAGGCATTTTTCGAAGTTCAAGCCATCGGAGAACATAAGGTCTTTGGTCATGGGGTCGATGCCAAGTTCCTTGTATCTGGCCAGCACCTTGTCGGCCCAGGCGATGGGGTCACCGGAATCCTGGCGCAGGCCGTCGTAGAGCTTGGCGAAGTACAGGTCGAAGTCCTTGAGGAAAAAATCCGTGCTGATGCAGTCGGTCAGGGCAATGCCCAGGCGGCCACGGTACTCGCGCACCCAGTTTTCCAGCGCGGCATTCTGGCTTTCACGCAGGCGCCCCAGCTGCTGGTGTACCATCAGCCATTGGTGGGCCATGGTACCGATCAGCGGCAGGTCGAACTCGTAGGCCAGGTGCGCGTTGCTGGTGCCGACAAACTGGCCGGGAAAGTCGCGACGCATGATGTCTACGACTTCGCGCTGGGCCTTGAACGACAAGCGCCGGCGGGTAGAGAAGTCAGACACGCGCAGGTCGGCCAATTCATCGCGGCTGAGGTTTTTTTCCAGCCAGTCGAATTTCTGGTAGAGCTTGCGGGTGACGTCCTCCAGAGTGACGTCGGGGTATTTGTCACGGTTGCGCAATTCGCTGACCAGGGCCAGGACCGGTTGTTCGAACATGATGCAGTGCAGCATTGGGCCGATTACGCGGATGTTGAGCTGGCCGTCGACCTCACTGACGTGGATATAGCGCAGGTTGAAGCGGAACAGGCCGAGGAAGCGCTCGTAGTCCGGGGTGAGGTATTCGCGAAAACGCGGGTTGAACAAAAAGCGCAGCTCACCTTCGCGCATGTGCAGGCCGGCGAGTTTTTCCAGCTCGTCGCGCAGCTGCGGGATCAGGTGCCCGAGTTTTTCCCTGGAGCGCACGATGAAGTTGTATTCCACATCGACATTGGGGTGCTGGTGCAACACCGCCTGCATCATGGTGAAGGTGTAGTAGTCGGTATCGAGCAGGCCCTGGATCACTGGGGATTGCTTGTCGTATGCACTTTCCATGGTGGGTCTCCTTAACGCGCGGCCATCGCGGCCAGTTCTTCGCGGGTACTGCTGATGACAGCACCGGCCTTGAGCAACTCATTCACGGCCTGTACACCGCCCTCCTCACTGATGCTGCGGCAGGCCGGCAGGTGCAAGACGACTTGCAGGCCAGCCTTGAGCAGTTGCAGTGCGGTGGTCTTGACGCAGTAGTCCAGGGCCAGCCCGCCGACGATCACGCGGGCGACGCCCTGGGCCTTGAGGTACTCGATCACCCCGGTGGACAGCTTGTCGTGCAGGTCGTGGAAACAGGCGCCGTAGGGGTGCAGGTCGGGTTCGACGCCTTTCCAGATGAAGTAGTCGTAGTCATAGGGGCTGGGCAACTCGTCGAGCAAGGTGAAGCCCTCGGTGCCCGGCACGCAGTGGCTGACCCAGGTGACATCGGCGTGGGCCAGGCCGGTGGGTTGCAGCATCTCGCTGTGCTGCGCTACCACCCAGGGCGCGTGGGGCGTGTGGGCGTCCTTGCTGCCGATGCGATGGCCGGCGAGGCTGGCCATGTAGTTGAGCTCGGCACCGATGCGGTCGCCACCGGCCACCGGCAACTCATTGGGGCACAGCGGCGTGAAGCTTTTCTGGGCGTCGACGTCGAATGAAGCGACAGCGGTTTTAGCAAGGGTCATGGCGATTCTCCGGTGGCCTGGAAACAAAAGTACACGTCATGTACTTTCATGGCAAGAAACATTTGTTTATTTAGGCGCAGGTCAGTTCATGACATATCTGTTCGATCCGTTAGACTATGCCGGCCACTGTTGATAAGGACCTGTCATGCCACTTAGCGCCTACCTGCACACCGTCGATCTCTGCGTACTGTGCTACTGCCGTGCCGCTGCAGAATTGAAGCTGCTGCTGAATAAACGCGAAGCCGAGCCGTTCGCCGGGCATTGGGCACTGCCGGGTGTGGTGGTGAACGGCGACGTGCAAGACCTGAGCCTCAAGGATGCGGTGGAACGCTTGCGCGCCAGTGACAAGGTCGGCCTGGACCTGGCCTGGAGCGAACAGGTGGGCACGGTGGGCGACGCGTTTCGCGACCCGCGCTGCTGGTCGTCGTCGACTTACTACCTGGCAATCGTGGCGGATGAAATGGAGCTGGGCGAGAACCAGGGCTGGTTTTCATTGAATGCGGTGGCCGATGGCAGTATCAAGCTGCCATTCGATCACAACAGCATAGTGGCAGCCGTGCATGAGCGGCTGTTGTCGAAGTCGCTGTACAGCAGCTTGCCGCTGATGTTCCTGGGCCATGAATTCAGCGCGCCGGAAGCGACTACGATTTTCTCCCTGGTGCTGGCGCGGCCGGTATTGAAGACCAGTATTCGCCAGCGTCTGTTGAAACTCGTGGAGGCGGGGTATCTGCGCGAGACGGGGCGCAAGAAGAACGGCGAAGGCGGCCGCCCCCAGGCGACGGTGGAAAACTTGAAGCCTGGGGCGGTTTACTTCTTTGATCGAAGCTTTGCTGACTGACGTTCTTGCAAGAACAGCGATGGGTAAATCCGCGGGGCTTTAGTTCATCCAGTTACCGCCATCGACGTTGTAGGTCTGGGCCACCACATAGTCGGCTTCCTTCGATGCCAGGAAGATCGCCATGCCGGTCAGGTCTTCAGCAGTCCCCATCCGCCCAAACGGCACCTCATCCCCTACCCGCTTTTTCTTCTCGCCAGGCGCCAGCCCTTCATGCCTGGCGAACAGCGCATCCACCCCATCCCAGTGCTCGCCGTCCACCACGCCCGGGGCGATGGCATTGACGTTGATGCCCTGCTTGATCAGGTTCAGCCCCGCCGATTGCGTCAGGCTGATCACCGCTGCCTTGGTCGCGCAATAGATCGCCACCAACGGCTCGCCACGCCGCCCCGCCTGGCTGGCCATGTTGATGATCTTGCCGCCATGCCCCTGGCGGATCATCTGCCGGGCGGCGGCCTGCAAGGTGAACAGGGTGCCGGCAACGTTGATCGAGAACAGCCGCTCAAAGCTGTCGCGGGTGATGTCGACGATGGGCGCCAGGTCGAACAGTGCTGCATTGTTGATCAGGATATCCAGCTTGCCGGCATGGGCCACCACCGTGGCGATGGCAGTGTCGATGGATGCCTGGTCGGTGACGTCCATCGCCACCGCATAGGCTTGAGGCCCAAGTTCGGCTGCTGTAGCCCGGGCCCGTTGCAGGTTGATATCGGCAATGGCAACCGTGGCGCCTTCGGCGATGTAGGCCTGGGCAAACGCACGGCCAATGCCCCGCGCCGATCCGGTGATCAGCGCGCTTTTACCTTCGAGTCGTTTCATCGGGATGTCCTGTCAAAGTTATTTCGGGTAGCCGGCGCGTTTCATCTCGCGTTCGGTGCTGGCCTGCGCCTGCTGCAATGCCTGCTCAACCGACATACCTCCGGTGAGCGCCGCCGAGAACAGCTTGCCAACGGAGGTACCGATGGCCTGGAACTCGGGGATGGTCACGTACTGGATGCCCACGTACGGCACGGGTTTGACCGACGGGTGTGCGGGGTCGGCGTGCTTCATCATCTCCAGGGTCACCTGGGCAAACGGTGCAGCCTGCAGGTACGCCGCGCTGTAGGTGGACTGGCGGGTGCCTGGCGGTACGTTGGTGACACCTTCTTTCTCGGCGACCAGCTGGATGTAGGCCTTGGATGTCGCCCAACTGATAAACGCCTTGGCGGCATCCTTGTGCTTGGAGGTGGCCGGGATCGCCAGGGACCAGGCATAGAGCCAGGACGAGCCCTTGTCGGTGACTTCGGTGGGGGCTGCGGCGAAGCCTACGCGGTCGGCGACTTTGCTCTGGCTGGTGTCGGTGGTGAAGGAGCCGGCGACGCTGGCGTCCACCCAGATCGCACACTTGCCGCTGTTGAACAGCGCCAGGGTCTCGTTAAAGCCGTTGCTGGAAGCGCCCGGCGGACCGTATTGCTTAAGGGTGTTGACGTAGAAGTTGGCGGCCGCGGTCCATTCGGGGCTGGTCAGCTCGGGCTTCCACTGCTCGTCGAACCAGCGCGCGCCAAACGCATTGGCCATGGTGCTCAGCAATGCGATGTTTTCGCCCCAACCGGCCTTGCCACGCAGGCACAGGCCGTACTGGTCTTTGTCCTTGGCGGTGAGTTTGGCAGCGAATTCACCCAGTTCGGTCCAGGTCGGATGTGAGGGCATGCTCAGGCCGGCTTGCTTGAACAGGTCGGTGCGGTAGTAGGTGACGGTGCTTTCGCCGTAGAACGGCAAGGCATACAGGGTATTGTTGACGGACAGGCCCTGGCGTACCGAGGGGAAGATATCCTCGATGTCATAGTCGGCCGGTAGTTGGGTCAGCGGCTCCAGCCAGTGCTTGGCGCCCCACAACGGGGTTTCGTAGGTGCCGATGGTGAGCACGTCGAACTGCCCGCCCTGGGTGGCGATATCGGTGGTGAGGCGCTGGCGCAGCACATTTTCTTCCAGCACCACCCACTTGAGCTGGATATCCGGGTGCTGCGTTTCGAATACCTTGGATAGACGTTGCATACGGATCATGTCGCTGTTGTTGACCGTGGCGATGGTGACGGTTTCAGCGGCATGGCTGGGTATGGCCAGGGCCAGGCCGGTCAGCAGGAACAGTGCTTGCGGTAGCTTGAGCATGGCGGTTTCCACCTGTTGTTTTTGTTGTCGAGCCCCGATTACAGCAGCTTGGTCTGGCCCTCACAAACGCCTGGCGAATCAGCGACTGATACTTTTTTAACCTCGGGCCCAGGATCAAAAAAGTATCAGTGCCTAGTGAAACCGGGAGTAGCGCGCTGATTGCCAGTGCGCGTATTTTTAAGGCCATTGCATACCTACAAGAGGCATCAGCATGCCCGTCAGTCGCGTCCAACTGTTTGAGCACCGCCCTGCCGAACTCGAAGTGATCCTGCCCGAACCGCAGCATTGCTTTCGCTGGTTCGAACATGACTATCCCTATGAGCTGGCGCGCTGGAACCATCACCCCGAATTTGAAATCCACCTTATCCGCCAAGGCAGCGGCAAGCTGGTGGCGGGTGACTATATCGGTGCCTTCAGCGCCGGGCACGTCGCGCTGATCGGCCCTGACCTGCCCCACGACTGGATCGGCGACCTGGCCCCCGGCGAATACCTGAGTGGCCGCGATGTGGTGCTGCAATTCGACGGCGCCGCCCTCCTTGCCCTGCGCAAGGCCCTGCCGGAACTTGGTGATTTACAGCCGCTGTTTGAACAGGCCCGACGTGGCGTCGAATTCACCGGTGAGGCGGCGGTTAACGCCGCCAGGCTGATGGAAGCCATCGGCAGCGCCCATGGCCTGCAACGCCTGATCCTGTTCCTGCAACTGCTCGATATCCTCAAACATGCCCCGCCCTCACAGGCCAAGGCCCTGGCCAGCCCATGCTATGCGCCGACCCTGGATGCGCGCAGTGCCGAACGCATCAACCAAGCCTTCGATTATCTGATGCGCGAACTGACGGGGGATGTGCGCCTGTCGGACATTGCCCGGCAACTGGAGATGAGCGAACCGGGCTTCTCACGCTTTTTCAAGCGCAATACCGGCCACGGCTTTATCGACCTGATGCGCAAGTTCCGCGTGCAGCGCGCCTGCCGGTTGTTGTTGCAAAGCCAGATGTCAGTGGCGGATATCTGCTTTGAGGTGGGCTACGCCAACCTGTCCAATTTCAACCGCCACTTTCGCATCGAAATGCACCAGACGCCGAGCGAATACCGGCGGCAGACCGCACTGCATCTATTCAATCCAATCGCCAAGGTCTGAGCCTGCTGGTTTTCTGACCAAACCGTCGGCTAATTCGCTTTTTTTCCAAACAGTTCAAGCCATTGAGGAAAGTTGGTACAGCCTGTGCAAACGTTTGCGGAACGAACTTGCGCACCAAGTTCACCCTACCCGCCAAATCGGGCTCCAACCGCGTACGAATAAGGATTTTCAATGCACCCCACCTCAAGGCCCCGCGTTTGCTTCGGTGTTTCCTTGCTACTGGCCGCCGTTACGGGAGTACTCAGTGCACCCATTTTGGCGCAGGAAAAGCCCGTCGATGACTCAGCACAGGGCGAAGCCCTCAGCCCTGAGGCCAACCCGCCGGCGAAAAAAGGTGCTTATCTCTCGGAATGGTTCAATCAGGACCTGACCCTGATCGGCAGCAAAGACATCAGCTTCGGCCCCAAGCCCCAGGACGACGTCTACCTGGAATACGAATACTTCGGGCGCAAAGGGCCCTTTGAGTTGTACGGCTATATCGACGTACCGAAGATCCTCACCATCGGTAACAGCAATGACAAAGGCGTGTGGGACCATGGCTCGCCGGTGTTCATGGAGCATGAACCGCGGATCTCCATCGACTACCTCGCGGGCCGTAGCCTGGCGATTGGCCCGTTCAAGGAATGGTATGTGGCCTTTGACTGGATCTACGACCATGGCAGCAATAAGGAAAACCGCGCCAACACCCTGTACAGCGGTCTGGGCACCGATATCGAGACCCACTCGCGGGTCAACCTGTCGGCCAACTTCTATGGGCGCTACCAGTGGGAAAACTACGGCGCCAGCAATGAATACTCCTGGGACGGCTACCGTGCGCAAATGAAGTACATCGTGCCCATCAGCAAGTTCGACAATGGTGCTTCACTCACTTATATCGGTTTTACCAACTACGATTTCGGTTCCGACCTGCACAAGGACAACCCAGCGCGCACCGCCAATTCCCTGGTGGCCACCAACGTGCTGCTGTACTCATTCACTCACCTGCGTTTTACCTTGGTGGGACGTTACTTTCATAACGGCGGTAACTGGGAGGACGGCAGCGAGTTGAATTTTGGCGAAGGCAACTTCCGCGCTCGCTCCGACGGCTGGGGTTACTACGCCGGCGTGGGCTACCAATTCTGATCAAGGAGCTATAGATGAAAGCACTTACCCGTGTCTCGCTGGCCGTCGGCCTGGCCCTGCTGCCCCACGTGGTGCTGGCGGACAACCCGGAGCCGATCAAGCCCAAGGTGATGTTGATCGCGATGTTCGCCCCCGAGGCGCAAACCTGGATCGACCGCCTGGAGCTCAAGCAAGAAGTGCGCGTGCCGGGCTTGTCTGCCGACTATCCGGTGATTCGCTGCAATACCCAGGACGTGTGCCTGCTGGTGACCGGCATGGGCCAGACCAATGCTGCCGCGTCGACCCTGGCCCTGGCCCTGTCACCCAAGTTCGACCTGCGCCAGAGTTACTTCCTGATCGCCGGGATCGCCGGCATCAGCCCCAAGCACGGCACCATCGGCACTGCAGCCTGGGCTCATTACCTGGTGGAATTTGGCACCCAGTGGGAGCTTGATTCCCGGGATGCGCCCAAGGATTGGCCGACCGGTTATATCGGTATCAACACCAAGGGCCCCAACGAAAAACCACCACTGGACTACAAGACCGAAGTGTTCGAGCTCAACCCCAAGCTGCAAGCCAAAGCCTTTGCCTTGTCGCACCAGGTGGAGCTGACGGAAAGCAAGGAATCGGCCGCCTGGCGCAAACACTATCCTGCCGCCCCGGCCAACCAGCCACCACAAGTCACGCGCTGCGACACCCTGGCGGGCAACACCTGGTTTTCCGGCACACGCTTGAGCGAACGCGCCGAAGTCTGGACCAAATTGCTCACCGACAATAAAGGCGAGTACTGCACCACCCAACAGGAAGACAACTCCACCTATGAAGCGCTGCTGCGTGCCAGCCGCGAAGGCTTGGTGGATATCCAGCGCCTGGCCGTAGTACGCGCGGGCTCCGACTTTGACCGGCCTTACCCGGGTTACAGCGAGGTAGACAACCTGCTCAAGTATGCGGACCAGGGCGGCTTTGTCCCGGCACTGGAAAACCTGTATCGCACGGGCAATCCATTGGTCCAGGCGATTGTGAAGGATTGGTCGACGTGGGAAAAAGGCGTGCCCGAGGTCGAGTAAAGATCTAAATGTGAGAGGGAGCTTGCTCCCTCCCACATTTGATACGGTTTACGGCAGGAAGATTATTTTATCCGGGCTGCCGCTGTTCACTTGCTCATAGCACTCAACTGCGTCTGCCAACGCTACTTCGCGCAAGCCGGTCGGCGCCGGCAACAAGCCTTCATCAAAGAACCGCCCGAACGCCTCCAGCATCACCGCACATTGCTCACAGCTATAGAGCAACGAATTGACTCCCACCACCGCCCCACCCTTGCGGTACAGCGCCAGGGCCGGCAGTTGCACGTGACCGTCGACCGGTGCGGCAATAATCGCGATACGCCCGAACGGCGCCAACCCCGCCACCGCAGGGGGAAGCCAGAAACCGGTGGTGTCGAAGATCACCTCAGCGCCGCCCTCGAACACCGCATGCACCTGGGCACCGAGTGCTTCCGGCTTGCCCAGGCCAATCGCGTCAACCCCTTGCGCCCGGAATGCCTCGACCTGATCAGCCTTGCGCACCGCCGCCACTACCTGGGCGCCGCGAATCCTGGCCAGCGCCAACGCCGCACTACCGACGGCACCATTGGCGCCAATCACCAGCAAGCGCGTGCCCTTACCGACACCGCTGCGCTCCAGGGCATCCCAGGCGGTGGTATATGGCACACCCAGGCTGGCGGCTTGGGCAAAGCTCAGGTGACTGGGTTTATGCGCCACACCTGTGGCTGATACCCGAAGGTATTGGGCATGGGAGCCGTCAGCAAAAAAGCCCAGGTCACGACCGGTGCCCCAGACCTCCTGGCCGAGCAGCGCTTGCGGGCCTTCCACCACCACGCCGGCAAAGTCACGCCCGGGAATGCGTGGCAACGTGGTGTAGGGAAAACGGCCGAGTACATTCTTTACGTCGCTGGGGTTCAGGCCCGCGGCTTTTACCTGAACCAGTACTTCATCGGCAGCCGGCACGGGCATGGCCACATCGACCAAATGCAGGTTGGCGAGGTCGCCAGTGGCGCTAAATTGCAGTGCTTTCATCGAGGGCATCCGTCGAAGGGAAGAGGAATCAGGACGACCAACCGCTGAGCAGCTGCCGCCCCATGGGCCAGAGCTTTTCGCCGAGCAATATGCCCATCAGGCCCACCAGGGCAATGGCTGGCGGCGCGGGCGAGCGGAAATCCAGCGCGCCGTAGATCACGCCGACAAACAGGCCGATGGCCAGGGAAATCAGATAGTTCATGGAGGCTAGACCCAGTTGATTGATGGGCTCAGCTTAAAGCGCGCCTGCGGTCGGCATCGGCCAAGTGCTTCAGGATTTCGGCCAACCCGCGTACTGCGAAGGCGATACCCCCAGTTCCCTGCGGAACATGTCGCTGAAACTGCTCGGCGAATAACCCAGGCCGCGGGCAATGCCGCTCACCGACTGGCCCTGGACCAGCTCCGCGGCTGCCGTCGCCAACTGCACCTGGCGCCGCCACTCGGCAAAGCCCATGCCCAGGTGGTTCTGGAACAGCCGTGCAAGGGTGCGCACGCTGGCGCCTGCTGCCTCGGCGTGCTGCTCGAATGGGATCTCCAGGGAGGGCGCAGCCATGACCGCCTGGCATACGCTGATCAGCCGACGATCCGCCGCTACCGGCATGGCGATGCGAATTGGCGAGCGGCGTGCGCGTTGCAGCTCCAGCAGAGCCAGGCCGACGACCGCCTCGTAGTAGCCGGCATCGCCGTGATCGCCTTGTTCGACCAACGTCACGATCAATTCACGCAACAACCGGCCTACTTCGATGACCTGCACCTGGCTGTCCAGCGTCGCCGCCAATGCCGGACGCAGGTAGATATTGCGCATTTGCAAATCGGAGACCACACGGATCCCGTGCTCCACCCCCGGCGGCAACCACACGGCGCGCTGGGGCGGCACCACCAGGGCTTCGCGGGGCGTCTCGACCCACATCACACCGCTCATGGCATAGAGCAACTGGCCCCAATCGTGGCTATGGGGCTCCACGTACAACCCACGCGGATAGGTGCGCGCCAACGGCTGCACAGGGACGGCGTGATTACTGAGGTCGGGCGGCGCGGCCAGGGCCATGGCGGGTACACATTAATCGAAGACAGGTGAGCATGGTAAAGACTCACCGCCGACAAGCGAACTGTTTTAACTCACCCTGCAGGCACCGGGTTGCCCGGGCCTGCAGGTCGAACACCTCAGGTGTGAGCCGACTTGGCACACTCGCAGCCCGTCGCGGCGGCGCAAGGCTCACCGTGGGCATGGTGCTCGGCACAGCCCTGGCAGCAATAACCTTTACCGTCCTTCATGATCGCATCGCTGCCCAGTACGCATTTGCAGTGTGGGCAAGCACAGGTTTGATCTGGCATGGTCAGACTCCTTTTTCATGGTCGTCGCGATGCGGCGAACACCGCACCTTAAGCAGTGACTACGCACACGACGCCAAGGTTCAGCGCCATCAGTCGGCCGCGCGGGTATTGCTGCGATACATGAACACCAGTGCCAGGGCCAGGCAGAGCATCGCCACGATGCGGCTCCCTGATAATTCAATCGCCGGGTTGCCCAGCCAGCCGAAGTTGTCGATCAGCATGCCCATGCCCAACTGCCCGACAATCACCGCCACCGTGGCGACAGCCGTGCCAACCACCGGCACCGCGCCGACCATCACCAGCATGTACACCACACCGAACAAGGCGCCGGTCAATTGCCATTTCGGCACGTCCAGCAGGCTGACGGCCTGGGCCGGCTCGAAGAAAAATATCAACAACGCCGTGATGAGCGCGCCAACGGCAAAGGTCAGCAGGCTGCTGCGCAACACCCCAACCGTCTGGCCCAGGCGCCCATTGATAGCGGCCTGCACACTCAACACCGCCCCTGCAGCAATCACCAGTACCAACAACAGAATCAGATTCATCGTCTTACCCTCGTGCAATCAGGACCAATGCCGCCACAATCAACGCCAGCGCAATCCAGCGTTCGCCATTGACGCGCTTGCGCGCCGTGCCGAACCAGCCGAAGTGGTCGATCAACACACTCTTGCCCACCTGGCCGGACAGGATCGCAATCATGGTCATGGCGATACCGATGTGGGGCGTGGCGAGTGTGAGCACTACCACATACATCGGCCCCAAAAATCCGCCGATCAATTGCCAGCGCGGCAGCTGGGTAAATGCCGGGCCCTGCTGCGGGCCGCTGAACAGCAGCAGCAGAAGCAGGATCGCCGTGCCGACGCCGAAGATGCTCAGGGTCGCCCACAAATGCCCGACCTGCGCGCCCAACGGCCCAAGCAATCCGGCCTCCACCGACAGCCCCATGCCCGCCAGGATCACCAATGGCAACAACAGCAGCCGTAGGAGGTTTTTATTCGGCCTGGCCTGCGCCATGCCCTCGATAGTGCGTGCCTGCATACATCACCTGCGTATCAAGAAAAGAACATGGCGCGCATTATCCGGTGGCCGCCCTGTGCGATAAATGGGAGTATACGGACAACACCTTTGCGCAATACGCACAGCCTGGAGGCATGATGCAGGGCTTGAATGAACTGAGCTTCAAGGCGCTGCGCCTGTTCGTGGCCGTGCTGGACCAGGGCAGCTTTTCCGAAGTGGCCCGCCGCGAGGGCCTGGCGCCCTCCTCCATTTCACGGCAGATCCAACTGATGGAACAGGCCCTCGGCCAGCAATTACTGTATCGCCATACCCGCGCCGTGAGCCCCACCGAAGCCGGACGCCTGCTCGGGCGGCACGCGCGTCTGGTATTGGAACAGTTGGAAATGGCGAACCAGGCCCTGCAGGAACAGGACAACGAGCCCAGCGGGCTGGTGCGGATCAACGCGCCGATGGTATTCGGCCAGCGCCACCTGTCTCCCTGGCTGGGCGCGTTGTGCCGGCGCTACCCAAAGCTGCAACTGGATATCCAGCAAACCGACACCTTCGTCGACCCGCTGCAAGATGGCACCGACCTGTTGTTCCGCATTGGCGTGCTCAATGACTCCGGCATGCAGGCACGCATCTTTGCGCCCCAGCGCTTTCGCATCGCCGCCAGCCCCGCCTACCTGGCGCAACACGGCACGCCGCGCCACCCCGACGAACTGGCCCACCACCAATGCCTGGCCTACAAAGGCATCACCGGCCAGCAGCGCTGGTTCTTCCGCCACGGCCAGGGCGACTGGACACCCTACAGCGTCAAGGGCCCGATTACCGGCAACCACGCTGACACCCTGACCCACGCCGCCGAACAGGGCCTGGGGCTGGTGGTGTTTCCTTCCTGGTTGATTGGCGAAAGCCTGCGCGCCGGCACCTTGCAGGCCGTACTGACCGACTATGAAGTCGCAACGACCCTGGAGCCTCAGCAGATTGCTGCGTTGTGGCCAGGCAGCCGCAGGCTGTCGTTGAAGGTGCGTACGGTGATTGATTATTTCGTGGAGTGTTTTGGGGCGGTGCCGTATTGGGATCGGTGACCCCTGGTACGCTCCAGACACGCCACTGGTGAGGGAAATTTCCTCGTAGGAAAAGTAGGCACGTTCTGATTTTACGGGCCAGTATTTTTGGGCACGGTGCGTTGGGGCACACTTTGGCGAATTCTTTTTTGGAGAGACGCCATGGATGTCGTGTATTACAAGCCATCACGTGCCGAACGAGCGGCCTTGACCAGTGGTCGAGCCGTCTTTGATAGCGCCCGTAGTTTTGGCTATATTTGGCCAAAACACGGGGAAGACCACATGATTACCGTTGCGTTGGGTGAGGCAAAAAACAATCTGTCCAAGCTGGTCGATGAAGCCGCCGCCGGCAAAGTCATCACCATTGCCAAGCATGGCCGTGCAATGGCACAGCTTGTGCCCATCGGTAAATCCAAGGGCCGGCGAATTGGCGCAATGAAGGGGAAGCTGGTCATCCCTGACGACTTCGACGCACCGCTGCCCAGCGATTTGTTGGATGCGTTTGAGGGCAGTCCTTCATGAGACTGCTGCTGGATACCCATATCCTGCTGTGGGCACTCAACGATGACCCCAGACTATCTGGCAAAACCCGCAAGCTGATTGAAAATGCCGCAGACGTCTACGTCAGTGCGGCAACATTCTGGGAAATGGCAATCAAAGTTGGCGTTGGAAAGCTTTCCGTAGACCTGGATGAAATCCGTGAGTATTGCCTGGAAAGCGGTTTCGTCGAACTCCCCATCACCTCGGAGCACGCCATTGCAGTCAAGGATCTCGAACATCATCACAAGGACCCTTTCGATCGGCTGATTATTGCAACCGCGATGAGTGAACCAATGAAGCTACTAACAGCCGATCCGCAGGTTGCCCAGTACACATCCTTAGCAATGTTGGTTTAGGTCATACCCCAGTAGCGCTATGTCCAATCAAAACAACCATTGCCCAATCAACCATGCATTCGCCCCACTGATCACCGCGAACAGAAACCATGCCAACAGCCGTGTGGGCAGCCGGTTGACGAACGGCCCCATCAATTGCTTGTCGCCGGTCATGCGGATCAGCGGGTACAGCGCAAAGGGCAATTGCAGGCTCAAAACCACCTGGCTGAGGATCAACAGCTTTCCGATAGCATCGTCACCCATCAGCCACACGCCGAGGAACGCCGGGATCAGCGCCAGCCCGCGAGTAATCAGGCGTCGTTGCCAGCAGGGTATGCGCAGGTTCAGGTAGCCCTCCATGATCACCTGCCCGGCAATCGTCCCGGTAAAGGTCGAGCTCTGCCCCGAGGCCAGCAAGGCGATACCGAACAGGATGCTGGCAAAGGCGCCGCCTACGAGCGGGTCGAGCAGGTGATAGGCGTCCTGGATTTCCACCACATCGGTATGGCCGGTCTTGTAGAACGCGGCAGCGGCCAACACCAGGATCGCCGCGTTGACCAACAAGGCCAGGGCCAGGGAGCCGATGGTGTCGATACGCGCCAGCTTGACCGCATCCTGCTTGCTGGCCAGGTCCTTGCCGACCAGGCGGGTTTGCACGATGGAGGTGTGCAGGTAGAGGTTATGGGGCATGACCGTAGCACCGAGGATACCGATGGCCAGGTACAGCGGAGCAGCGTCGCTGATGGCCGACAATGACGGGGTGAAACCGCTGAGCACATCGGGCCAATAGGGTTTGATCAGCACCAGCTCGATAAAGAAACACACGCCGATGGTCGCCACCAGCGCCAGCATGATCGCTTCCAGGCGGCGAAAACCGCGGTTTTGCAGGGCCAGGATCAACAGCGTATCAAAAGCGGTGATGACGATACCGGTGGTCAGCGACACGCCAAGCAACAGGTGAAACGCCAAGGCGCAACCGAGCACTTCGGCAAGGTCGGTGGCGATGATGGAGATTTCCGCCAACAGCCACTGGGTACGTGATGAGCGCTTGCTGTAGCGCTCACGGCACAGTTGCGCCAGGTCTTTGCCGGTGGCGATACCCAGGCGCGAGCACAGGCACTGCACCGCCATGCCCGCCAGGCTGGCCAGCAGCACCACAAACAACAGGCTATAGCCGTAGCGAGACCCGGCTTCGATGGCGGTCGCCCAGTTGCCAGGGTCCATGTAGCCGATGGAGATCAACAGGCCGGGGCCGGCGAACATCAGCATCCGTTTGAAAAACGATGCCTTGGGGTCGACGATGACGGAGCCGGCCACTTCCGGCGGGCAGAACGGGGCGGTAGCGATTTTCGGCAGGCTGAATTTCACGCGGTATTCCAGGCAAATACACAAGACTTGGGCAGCAGCTTATCAGTCGGACGCGACCGTGCGCATCACCGTATCACGCGGCAAGTCGAACGCCTCCACCACTTGCACCACCAGGTCCAGCTCCTGGTTCAGCGCTTCGCGTTCCATGCGCTGGCGAATCACGCCGATCACCAACACCGCCAAGGTGGTGATCGAATACGCCGGGCCGGAAAACGCCCGGACACCGCTGACCAGCAGCATCGCCGCGGCCAGCGCCTGGCCCACCAGCGGAATCGCGGTGGCCGCACCTCGGCGCAGGATAAACCCGGTAAGCCCGGCCAGCGCGGTGCCGCTCAAGGCGGTGGTGGCCGAGCGGCCCACATCGAAGCGGGTGAACAGGCCCTGCTCTTTTTGCGCCGCAGCCTTGAGCTCGGCATCGAACGCCTGGCGATCGGCGCGGCTGAGCTTGTCCTTGTACTGCTCGATGAGCTTTTCTGCGACCTGCCCTTCGATATCCGCCAGCGCCACGCTTTCAAGCGCTGCATCGAACTTGATGCCCAAGCGTTGCGCCACATCTTCAGCAATCTGGCGATAGCCCACGCCATGGCCACGGGCCAGGTTCATAAAGCTGTCGCCACCCATGCGCTGCAACTCGATGGCCAGCTTCAGCGGTTCGCGCACGCTGGCATCAATGGAGGCACTGCGTTTTTGCGCCATCAGCTCGGCAAGAAACTTCAACTCTTCCGACCGCGCCTGCACCAGTGCCGGGTACAGGTCCCCATCCTCCTCGGCAAAACGCACTTCACTGCTGCGCAGGTCGGCGCGGATCAAACCGCGCCGCTCCTGCAGCAGGTCGGTGTATTGCACCACCGTCTTCAACTGCGGCCAGTAGGCGGCATGGTCGAAGCTGGCCAGGTGCACATTGGTGACCTTGGTCTTCAATGCCGGCGTTACGTCAATGGCATAACGGCCGATACACCGTTCGGTATCCGGCTTCATCGCCAACGCCCAGTCCTTGCTCGAATGACAATTGATCAGCCGGCCCTTGAGCGGCGCCGACACGTCATCCCAAGGGCTCGACGTACAGATCGCCCCGCCCATCAGCAACAGGTTATTCAACGGCAATTCACGGGCAAGCTCTGGGCTGGCCAGCAGACTCTTGACCAGGATGCGCGCGCCCAGGGAATGGCCGATCAGGTTGATGCGCCGCACCGGCAGCGACTCGGCGTGCAGGTAGCCGGCCAGCTCGGGCAACAAGGTCTTGGCCACCTCATCGACCCGCGCTTCGACACTTTTGTAATGGTCAAGAAAATACGCAATCGCCTTGCCCACCCCTACCGTGGCCGCACCCAGGCCGCCACCGCCGAGCATCGAGGTGATCACATCCTTGAACGGTGCAAACAGGTTTTCCAGGAAATGCCCAGCCGGCCAGAACAGCATCAGGTTGGTCGAGCCTTCGATACCTGCCAGTTGTGCCTTGAAATTGCCCAGTTGCTGGCGGTTGAAGAAGGCCGAGTAACCGTGAACATAGAGATTGAGCACATCCCCCTGGGGCTCGCCACACAGCACGAACGTGGGCTTGCGGGTGCGGTGCATTTCATCCCACTGGTGTTGCATGGGCCGGTGACTCCTGGTGGCAAGGGATGGCGATAGTAACAAACCGGGCCGAAAAGGAAGGTGAATCCTGACCAGCGTTCGGCCACATCAGAACAAGAGTGTCGCCTTGGACCTGCCCCGGCAGCGCGTTGGGAGTATCCCAGATTACGGTGGAAAGCCGCGGTAAATGCGCTGCAAGAGTGATCGTGCATGACGATAGATAGTCATGTCCGGAATCTTGGACGTTGACTGTCCCACTATAAAGAAAGCAGGTAGCAAAAAGCCCGGTTTGGCCGGGCATACGGGGGTTTCAGCAGTATCAGCAAGCGAAGTTGTCAATCTTGACCTGGCCATCTGGAAAGGTCGCAATAATTTCCAACTCACCGCCCATCGCACGGATATAGTCACGCAACGTACTGATGTACATGTCAGTGCGCCGTTCCATCTTCGATACCGCCGCCTGATTGATGTTTAACGCCTTCGCCAGGCTTGCCTGACTCAAATGCTGGGCCTTGCGCAACTCATGCAGTGGCATTTCTTTCAAATGTTGCTGAAGTATCTGCTCGGCATCGGCTAGCGACTCGGGCGTCATGCGAGCTTTCAGTTCCGCGAATTTCTTAGCCGTGGTCACGGCCCTCTTTACGTAATCCAAGCCACCCCACCAGTCCCCGAACTCATCCGTGTATTCAATGTCCCAGGCCATGCAAATATTCCATCCAAGGAATATAAACTCAAGGGCATAACCTTAGGACGAGGCTGGTTAGCCAGCCAACCGCGTTCCGGAAGAAATTGTGTGTGCATTCTTCAGCCTGGCGGGTGAGCCGTGGCAACCGGCGGTAACGCGAATCCTCGAGCATTGCTTTGGCGGTGCTGGCACGGATCTCGCCGGACAAGCTGTCGAAAGCTGCACGCGCCCCTGCCACATCGGCATTGAGCAACGCGTTCTGCACCGCCGCACCACCGACTGCCGCCCGCTACCCAGGTGCCACTGCCACCGTCAACCATTGACCGTCGCGACAAAAATACAAGTTTCAAAATGTGAAAAAGCGCTTTAATAACGCCCTGTTTCCGCCCCCCATAGGAGCGGTCAGCTGTTGATCCAAGTAAACAATGGAGTTCGCAATGCCCCATGAAGGCAACCTGTTACAAGCGGCCGTGGTGTTCCTGTTCGCCGCCGTATTGACCGTGCCGCTGGCCAAGCGCCTGCAATTGGGCGCGGTGCTGGGCTATCTGTTCGCCGGGGTGATCATCGGCCCTTCGGTGCTGGGCCTGATCGGCAACCCGCAAAGCGTGGCGCAGTTTTCGGAACTGGGCGTAGTGTTGCTGCTGTTCATCATCGGCCTGGAGCTGTCGCCCAAGCGCCTGTGGGTAATGCGCAAGGCGGTGTTCGGCGTCGGCCTGGCGCAGGTGCTGCTCACCGGGATGGTCATGGGCGCAGTGGCGTTGTGGCTGTTTGGCCAGTCATTGAACAGCGCCATTGTGCTGGGCCTGGGCCTGGCGCTGTCGTCCACCGCCTTTGGCCTGCAAAGCCTGGCTGAGCGCAAGGAACTCAACCAACCCCACGGGCGCCTGGCCTTTGCCATCCTGCTGTTCCAGGACATTGCCGCCATCCCGCTGATCGCCCTGGTGCCGTTGCTGGCCGGCAGCGATCATCCGACCACCGAGGCCCAGGGCCTGCAACATGTGTTGCAAGTGCTGGGCAGCATCGCCGTGGTGATCATCGGCGGACGCTACCTGCTGCGCCCGGTGTTTCGCATCGTCGCCAAGACCGGCCTGCGCGAAGTGTCCACCGCCACCGCGCTGCTGGTGGTGATCGGTACCGCGTGGCTGATGGAGTTGGTCGGCGTATCCATGGCCCTGGGCGCCTTCCTCGCCGGCCTGCTGCTGGCCGACTCGGAATACCGCCACGAACTGGAATCCCAGATCGAGCCATTCAAGGGCCTGCTGCTGGGGCTGTTTTTTATCAGCGTGGGCATGGGCGCCAACCTCAGCCTGCTGTTCAGCACGCCGCTGGTGGTGATCGGCCTGACCTTGCTGTTGATCGGTTTGAAACTGCCCCTGTTGTATGCCGTGGGGCGAATGGTGGGCGACCTCAATCGCGAAAGCGCCTTGCGCCTCGGCGTGGTACTGGCGGCGGGCGGTGAGTTTGCTTTCGTAGTGTTCAAGATCGGCCGCGACCAGGGTTTGTTCGAACCGCACCTCTACGACGTGCTGGTGCTGACCATCACCCTGTCCATGGCGGTAACCCCGCTGTTGCTGCTGGTGTGCCCGAAGCTGTTCAAGCCCAAGGTCAAGCCGGTGGAAGTGCCGGAGGAATACCGCGCCATCGAGAGCGACGCCCCCCGTGTGGTCATCGCCGGCATGGGTCGGATGGGCCAGATCGTGGCGCGGATCCTGCGCGCCCAGAACATTTCGTTTATAGCCCTCGACACCTCAGTGGAAACCATCGAGCTGACCCGCAGTTTCGGCGGCATGCCAGTATTCTACGGCGACCCCCAGCGCCCGGAAATCCTGCATGCGGCCAAGGTAGACCAGGCGGAGTTTTTCGTCATTGCCATGGACGACCCGGAGATCAACATCAAGACCGCCGAACTGGTGCGCAACCTCTACCCGCACATGAAGATCATCGCCCGTGCCCGTAACCGCCAGCACGTACACCGGCTGGTAGACCTGGACGCCTCACCGGTGCGCGAAACTTTCTATTCCAGCCTGGAAATGAGCCGCCGCACCCTGGTGGGCCTGGGTTTGACCCAGGCTCAGGCTGACGCACGCATCAACCGCTTCAAGAATCACGACCAGCAAGTGCTCGCCGCCCAACACGCGGTGTACGACGATGCGGCCAAAGTCATGCAAACCGCCCAGGAAGCCAGGGCAGAGCTGGCGCGACTGTTCGAGATGGACAGGCTTGAGGAAGAGTCTGGCAAGGTCTGAGGCTGGAGATGAACGAAGTTGCGAATTTTCTGACAGAATAGATCGCAATTTCGTTCATCCCTGGAGTGCTTCATGGCCACTTTCACCAAGACCGCACTGCTGCTGAGCCTGGTGCTGAGCGCCGGCAGCGTATTCGCGGCCCCCAAGCCAGACACGCAGACGATCTCCACCCTGGGTGGCAAGTTCACTTTCAACCTGCCCAAGGCCTACAGTGCCGATGCCCTGCCCTCCGGCAAGGCCGATGACGGCACCGCCGATACCCAAGGCACCCTGTACGCCAACCCGACCACGAAAAGCGTGGTGATCGTTGCCGAAACCGTGCGTAAAGACGGTGCGACCATCAAGGATAACGACCCACAGTTCCTCGATGGCGCCGTGGCCGATTTCGTCAAGGACCAAAGTGCTGCCCTGCCTGACTTCAAGAAACTGGGCGAGAAAAAACTCACCTACAAGGGCCTCGGCCTGCGCCAAGTGGACAGCACTGCTACCCAGGGCGGCGGCAAGACCTTGAACTCCACTATCCTCGGCGGTTCCGGCAACCAATTGTTGGTGATCCAGGCGATTTCCCGGGCCGATGATGTGAAGGGGCATGCGCAGTTGGTGAAGCAGATTACTGGCGGTAAGTAATCCAATTTTCCCAGACAACACAAATCAAATGTGGGAGGGGCGGTGCGACGATTCGACTTGCTCCCGATGAGGGAGTGTCAGTTGATACATCTATAACTGACTCACCGCCATCAGGGGCAAGCCCCCTCCCACATTTTTAACCGCATTTCACTTCAAGTTTTTCTCTAGCCAGGCTTTCAGATCCTGCACTTCCGCCTCGCTGATCGTGTGATTCATCTGCGGATAACCATGAAACTCCGGCTTCAAGCCCAGCCCCATCAGCACCTCATTAGCCCGCGTGCCAGATGCGTACGGCAGCGCCTGGTCCAACGTGCCATGGCCGATAAAAATCGCCAGCTTGCCCAATGATTCCCTGGGCTTGAGCTCAGCCTTGAGGACCGGCAATACACTGCCGCTCAACGCCGCAATCCCACGTATCAGTTCAGGCTGACGCAAACCCACCTCGTAAGACATGATCGCGCCCTGGCTGAACCCCACCAGGAACACACGGTCGCTTTGGGTGTGGTACTTGGCGGTGGCTTTGCCGACAAAGTCCTCGATCAGCGTGGCGCTGCTGTGCAGGTCCGCAGTCTCGCCGTTGTAATCGGGCTCATCGGTCTTGGTAAACCAGCGGTAACCCCGGGGTTCCACTGGCATCGGCGCGCGCACCGACAGGTAGGTCCAGGTGGACGGCAACGCGTCCTTGATGCCAAACAAATCTTCCTCGTTACTGCCAAAGCCGTGCAGGAAAATCACCAGCGGCTGGTTGCGCGCATCGCCCTGGGTCTGTTCCAGGTACGCCAGCGGCAAGTCGGTGTGCAAGGTGGAATCGGCGTGAGCGGCACTTGCGACCAGGGTCAGCGCCAGGGCAAACAGTTTGAGCATGGGGAAGCGTCCTCAGGGTTTGCGCAACAGATAAGTGTCCATGATCCAGCCATTGGCCAGGCGCGCAGCCTTGCGTACCCGTTCGATCTCTTGCGCCACTTCACCGACTTTGCCGCTGATCAGGATCTCGTCCGGCGTGCCCAGGTAGGCGCCCCAATAGATATCCAGGTCCTGGTCGACGACGCTGCGGTAGGAGTCTTCGGCGTCGAGCATCACCACCAGGGTATCGGCATCACTCGCCTGCCCCGCCGCCAGGCGACGCCCGGTGGTGATCTCGATGGACTTGCCGATGCGGTTCAGCGGCACCTTATGCTGGGCTGCCAGGGCCTGCACGCTGGTGATACCGGGGATCACTTCGAATTCGAACACGCACCGGCCACTGGCAAGGATCGCCTGCAGAATGCGGATGGTGCTGTCGTAGAGTGCAGGATCGCCCCAGGCCAGGAATGCGCCCACTTCACCGTCGGCCATTTCCTCGTTGATCATGCGTTCGAAAGTCTGCTGCTTATCGCGGTTCAGGTCCTGCACGGCAGTGGTGTAGTCGATCTCACCGCGCACGCGCTCAGGGCAGTCGGCCTCGACAAAACGGTAGCCGGGCTCGGTGATGTAGGTCTCGCAGATTTCACGGCGCAGGTCGATCAGCTTGTCCTTGCTCTGGCCCTTGTCCATCAGGAAGAACACGTCGGTCCGGTTCAGCGCCTTCACGGCCTGCATCGTGATGTAGTCGGGGTTGCCGGCGCCAATGCCGATGATCAGGATGCGTTTCATGGAGTGCTCTCAGTGCGGGGCGTGGATGTTGCCATGATCCCGCAGTCAGGCGTGAGTTTCCAGGCGCAGGCGCCATACACCGTTGAAGCGCAGCTCTGTGGCGGACAGCGGCTCGACGTCGATCCGGTAGAACATCGAGGCCGGCAGCTGCATGACATTCAGCATCGCGGCGCGAATCACGAACGGGTGGGTCACGGCGACTACATGGCCGGGGTGGCTTTCGAGGGATTTGAGCCATTGGCCGACCCGCATGCAAAGCTGCTCCACCGACTCGCCGCCGTGGGGTGCGCTGGTGCTGTCTGTGCTCCAGGCTGTCAAGGCTTCGCTATCGAGTTGGCTGATGTCCTGGCTTTTCCATGAGCCGAAATCAGCATCGCGCAACGCCATTTCAATCTCAGCGTTATCGCCGAACAAGCCGGCTGTCTGACGAGCCCTGGCCTCGGGGCCACACAGCAGGCGTGGCTGTTTTTTATAGCGCCCGGCCAGGGATAACGCCGCGCCCTGCCAGTCCATGACCACGGATTCGTCGTCGGGAAAACGCCCCTGTTTTTGCAGGGGGGTGACGGCGTGGCAGATCAAGGTCAGACGGGTAGCCAGCATCGCAACTCGCTCGGTTTTCGGTAGGTTACAGCACGCCCACTATTAACGATTAAGCAGACGTATGCAGCTCAAAATATGGGAGGAGCCATCAGGCCAATGCCGCATCCGCCGGCACTGCAACCGGCTGACCGCTGGCGACGAAGTCCTCCTTGCGCAACACCACCAGCGCCACCAACGACACCACCCCGGTCGCCACGTAGAAATACCATGGCGAGGTAATGTCCCCCGTTACCTTGATCAACCAGGTGGAAATCAACGGCGCACTGCCGCCAAACACCGCCACCGGCACGTTATACGCCACCGCAATTCCGGTGGAGCGAATCCGCGTCGGCAGCAACTCGCTCATCAACGCATAGGTCGACGATGCATACAGCCCGAACAAAATCGCCACCGCCATCAGCGGCGCAAAGAACGACGCAGGGGTGGCGGTGGGGGCCGACTTGAACAGCCAGAACATTGCCAGGGTTGCCAACGTACCGACCACCATCAGGAACGGTTTGCGCCCGTATTTATCGGTGAATGCCCCGCCAAACGGCATCACGAAGGCCGCCGAAAAACTGGCGACGAATACGTAGAGCAACGTCGTACCGCTGTCGAACTTGAGGATCTTGGCCATGTAGGTCGAGGCGAAGGTCAGCACCAGGTAAAAAATCGAGCTGTGCAGGGTGATGATAAAGAACACCAGGGCAATCGCACGCTTGTACTGCCACACGTCCCGCAGTGGCGCCCGCGAGGTTTGCCCGGCGCGTTGCAGGGCTAAAAACTCGGGGCTGTCTTCGAGCTTGAGGCGGATGTACATGGAAATAAAGCCCAGGGGGGCGGCGATCAGGAACGGGATGCGCCAGGCCCAGTCCTGCATGACCTCTGCGCCCAGCACCCAGGTCATGCCGTTGGCCACGGCGCCGCCCAGCAACAGGCCAAGCACGGCGGTGACCATCAACCAGCAGGTAGCGAAGCCGCGACGACCGGGGCCGGCGTATTCGGAGATAAAGCTGGTGACGGTGCCGATCTCACCCCCGGCCGAGAAGCCCTGTACGCAGCGCACCAGGATCAGCAGGATCGGCGCGGCAATACCCAGGCTGGCGTAGGTCGGCAACAGGCCGAGCATCACCGTGGAGCCGGTCATCATCACCAGCGCCATGATCAGGGTTTTGCGCCGGCCGATCTTGTCCGCCAGCGGGCCGAAGAACAGTCCGCCCAGGGGACGGATAAAAAAGCTCAAGGCAAACGCAGCGAAGCTGGCCAACAGGCTGGTGGTGGGGTCATCGGAGACGAAGAACGCCTGGCCGATATAGACGGCGAGAAAACCGTAGACGCCATAGTCGTACCACTCGATCAAGTGGCCGGAGGTGGCACCGAGAAACGCACGGCGGCGCTTGCGGACAGTGTCTTGTGCGGGATTGCCCATCGAGGGGACTCCTTGTCTGATTGTCGATCCATGTCAAAGCGCGGCGATACTCGCTGCTTTCAACCACTGCCGCAAGTCGGTCTTGAGAATCTTGCCGTAGCTGTTCTTCGGCAGCTCGCTGCGCCACACATACTTTTTCGGCTTTTTGAACGAGGCCATGCGCGCCAGGAACCAGGCGGCGAGTTCGCTTTCGTCGAGGGGCTGGCCGTTGCGGGTGACTATGAATGCCACTACCGACTCGCCCCATTGCGCGTCCGGTTCGCCCACTACGCACACTTCAAATACGTCGGGATGCTGGGCCAGCACCTCCTCGACTTCGCGGGGGTATACATTGCTGCCGCCGCTGATGATCACGTCCTTGGAGCGATCCGTCAGGGTCAGGTAGCCGGCCGCGTCGAGGTAGCCGATATCGCCGGTCAGCAGCCAGCCGTCCACCAGGGTCTGGCGCGTGGCTTGCGGGTTACGCCAGTAGCCTTGCATCACCGTGGCGCCACGTACGGCGATTTCGCCGCGCTCACCCGTGGGCAGTGGCTGGTGCTCGGTATCGAGGATGCGGATTTCCACACAGGCTTGCGCATGGCCCACCGAGGCGGCGAGGCTGTCCCAGTCAGGGCGCTGGCGTTCGGCGATCACTGCACGGGGCAACACGCTGATGGTCATCGGGCTCTCGCCCTGGCCGTAGATCTGCACCAGGCGCGGGCCGAAGGTGTCGACGGCTTCACGCAGGTCCGCCAGGTACATCGGCCCACCGCCATACACAATGGTCTTGATGCCGGCGCCGTGATAATCCTGGCGTCGGGCCTGCTCGACCATGCGTTTGACCATGGTCGGTGCGGCAAACAGCGACACCCGGCCTACCTGCTCTGCCAGCCCGAACAGCTCGGC
Organism: Pseudomonas sp. FBCC-B545; assembly: GCF_059134095.1. Lineage (NCBI taxonomy): Bacteria > Pseudomonadati > Pseudomonadota > Gammaproteobacteria > Pseudomonadales > Pseudomonadaceae > Pseudomonas > Pseudomonas sp. FBCC-B545. The sequence continues at coordinate 3,728,102 of NZ_CP101441.1, forward strand.
GGCGTCGAAGCCGTGGGAGGCCGGCACCACATGCCGTGCGCCGCAGCGCACATGGATAAAGTTGTACAGCCCGGCACCGTGGGACATCGGCGCGGCATACACCGCCGCATCGTCAGCGCTGACCGCATCGACATCGGTGGCATAACACAGCGACATGGCGACCAGGTTGCCATGGGACAGCATCACCCCTTTAGAGCGCCCGGTGGTGCCGGACGTATAGAACAGCCAGGCAAGGTCCTGATCCTGGCGCGGCATCGGGTGCTCCAGGGTCGGCCAGCCACGGTCTGGCGGCCGCAGGTGGCCGTCCAGTTCTTTGCAGCGCGAGGGCAAATCCCGCGATGAAAACACCCCGCCGCCATCGGTAAAGATCAACCGCGCCTCGGCGTTGTCCGCGATCCACGCCGCTTCGCTGGGGTGCAGCTTGGCGTTGATCGGCACCGCCACGGCGCCCATCCACCAGATGGCGTAGAGCAATTCCAGGTAGTCGCAACTGTTTTTCATCAGCAGCGCCACCGCATCTCCCGGCACCAGGCCGTGCTGGTCCACCAGGCAGGCGGCGCGTTGGCGCACATGGGCGGCGAAGGTGGCGTAGTCGGCCACTTGCACGGGGCCGTCGAACAGCGCCGGGCGTTGGGGGGTACGACGCTGGGTGTCGTGCAGCCAGTTGGCAATGTTCATGGCTCAGCTCCTGCGCGCCTGCAGGACCGAGGCATAGTTGGCCACCGCCATGCCGCCCATGTTGAACACCAGACCAAATTCCGGGTTGGGCGCCGCCAGGCCAATCGGTTCGCCGGTCAATTGCCGAAACGCCAAGGCATGCATGGAGACACCGGTGGCGCCGACGGGGTGCCCCTTGGCCTTGAGCCCACCGGAAAGATTCACCGGCAAGCGCCCGCCGGCGCGCACTACCCCGCTGTCGAGTACGCGGTGTCCCTCGCCCTTGGGCGCCAGGCCCATGGCTTCGTAGATCAGCAACTCGGCGATGGTGAAGCAGTCATGAACCTCAGCGAAGCTCAGGTCGGCCAGGGTCACATTCGCCCCGCGCAGGGCTGAATGGATCGCCCGCTGCGGGCCCTCAAACGCCAGGATATCGCGCTGGGCGATGGGCAAGGTGTCGTTGACCTGGGTCATCGCCCGGATCTGCACATCGCGACGAAATGCCCGCGCACGCTTGGGCGCCGCCAGGATGATCGCGGCGGCGCCGTCGCTGATCAGCGAGCAGTCGGTCAGGCGCAGGGAATCGGCCACGAACGGGTTGCTCTGGGACACGTTGTTGCAGTGCTCGAAATTCATTTCCCGATGCATCTGTGCCAGCGGGTTGGCCATGGCGTTGGAGTGGTTCTTGGTGGCGATGGCCGCCATCGAGCCCAGCGGGCAGTGATAGCGCTCGGCGTATTGCTGCGCAGCGCGGCCAAACAGTTGCGGGAAACTCAGGCCGGCTTCGGCCGGATCATTCTGGTAGCCGGCACCGGCGAGGGCCTGGGTGACGGCGGCGGTGCTGGTGTGGGTCATCTTCTCGGCGCCCACCACCAGCACCAGTTCGGCGCTGCCGGAGAGAATCGCATTGACCCCCGCCTGGATCGCCGCCGAGCCGGACGCGCAGGCGTTTTCGCAGCGGGTGGCGGGTTTGAAGCGCAGCCCGGGGTCGGCCTGCAGCAGCAACGAGGCGGCAAACCCATCGGGCACCAGCCCCGAATTGAAATGGCCGAGGAACAGCGCGTCGATTTGCGACGCGTCAATCGCGGCGTCGTTCAGGGCTTCACGGGTGACCTGGACGATCAAGTCTTCCAGCGTGGTGCCTTCCAGGCGACCGAAACGGGAATGACCAGCGGCAACAATGGAGACGCAATCAGCAGGCATAATCAATTTCTTCTGTTCTTGATCCGGACTTTACCTACAATGACCCACCCCCGGTCGCGCGCCAATTCGTGTAACTACTTACATAGGTAAGTAGCGCGCCAGGGTATTGAACAACGAGGCAGGACGCCCATGAACGCGCTAGCACAACAATTCCAAGACCTCGAACGCCTGGCGTTCAAGCTGTCTCCTGCCCCGCAGATCGTCACCAGCAATCGTGTGATACTCGACTGCAACGACGCCTTCCTGAAGCTGTTCGGCTATACACGCGACGCGCTGGTCAATCAGTTGACCCTGCTGATCTACCCGTCCCAGGCCGACTACCACGCCATCGGCAAGCGCAGCCATGACTGGCTGCTCGACAGCGACAACGGCTTTTACTCCGATGAGCGCTTCATGCAGCATCATAACGGCGAAGTATTCTGGGCCAAGTCCCACGGCTACACCCTCACCCCCAAAGACCCGTTCAAGCTGATGATCTGGCACTTCGAACGCCTGGACCGCCTGCACCAGGGCACCGGCGACCTCACACCCCGGGAGCGCGAGATCGCCATGCACATCGTCAATGGCTTCAAGTCCAAGGAAATCGCCCTGCGCCTGGCGATTTCCCACCGCACGGTGGAGGTGCATCGGGCGCGGTTGATGAAGAAGCTGCAGGCCAAGACCGTGGTGGAGTTGGTGTCGAAGATCATTATGGTGGTGTGATACCCAACTGCGAGCTGTTTAGCCTACTCGGTCAAAATGTGGGAGGGGGCTTGCTCCCGATGACGCTGGGACAGCCTCAGATATGTTCATCTGACACTCCCTCATCGGCTCATGAATATCTACACAACTCACGCAGCCACCATCAGTAACCACGATGCGAAGCGAGCCGCTCTTGATCTTGATCTGCTTTTGATCTCAGGCGCCCCGTTAAACCACGCTGGCCGGAACTCGACAGGGATTTGGGGGGTAAACCGGCAGGGATTCCGGTTTAGCCGCCCCGCGCCATGGATGGCGCGTGGCGGCGGCCCCCCAAATCCATGTCGGATTACGGGCACACCGAGCCTGGGCGAGGTGCCGAGTGGTGGGGCAAGAGCCTTTTGGTTACTTTTGGGCTCTTCCCCCCGTGTCAGCCTATCTGTCACCTCTGATGTTTGACTCAATCATTCAAGGGGGCGAAGGTGTTTGGCAATGCCGAAATGTTATGACAATGACTTCAAAGATTGGGCGGTTCTGCAAATGATGCCGCCCCTTAATCGAGCGGTGGCAGAACTCGCCGTTGCAATCGGCGTCACCCCACAGTCACTACGAGATTGGAGACAAATGGCTAGAGATAAAGGTTTGGTCGTTCCAGGCAATAACAAGACAAGTGATCAGTGGTCCAGTACCGATAAGTTTAATGCCGTTATGGAAACCGCACCGTTGAGCGAGGTTGAGCTTTCTCAATACTGCCGAATCAAAGGCATTTATCCTGAGCAGATTCAACAATGGCGCCTAGCGTGCCAGAACGCCAACGACACACTTGATCCTCAGCCCTCTAAGAAGCAATCCGTCGAGCAAACAACAATTAAGGAGCTTGAGCGGCAACTGCTTCGCTCCGACGCTAATCGCAAGGAGGCGGTGGCTTTGCTGGAGCTCAGAAAAAAAGCCAATGCGATTTGGGGCAAGGACGAGGAAGACTGATCAGCGCCTCCGATCGTATACAGGTTTTAGGGCTGATCGCCGAAGCAGTAGCCAGTGGGGCGCGCCGATTTCGGGCGTGTAATGAACTTGGGCTTTGTCTGCGGACAGTCCAGCGCTGGCGAACCTGCGCAGTAGACAGACGCCAGACAGTCCAGCGCGAAGCGCCGCCAAACAAACTTAGCGCTCTAGAGCGTCAGGCTGTTTTGGATGCCGCCAATCAACCTGGTTATGCGAGCCTGACACCGCATCAAATCGTCCCAAAACTAGCGGACGAAGGCATTTATTTGGCATCGGAGTCCACGTTTTATCGGGTGATGAGAGAAGCGAATCAGAACACACGCCGTGGTCGAGCGAAGGCGCCCAAGCGCAGAGTTTTGACCACACATCGTGCCGACGGCCCTAATCAGGTGTGGTGTTGGGATATCACTTGGTTACCCACCACCATCAAGGGCCGTTTTTACTACTGGTACATGGTCAAGGACATCTACAGCCGCAAGTTGGTGACCAACGAAGTACATGAGTCCGAATGTTCAGAACATGCTTGTGCACTACTTGAAAAGGGATGTTTACGGGAGCATACCGCGGGTCGGCCGTTGATTCTGCACTCGGACAACGGGCATGTGATGAAGGGCTCGCTGCTGCGTGAAAGCATGATCTCGCTGGGTGTTGAACCGTCCTTCAGCCGCCCTCGGGTTAGCAACGATAACGCATACGCCGAAGCGCTTTTCCGCACAGCCAAATATTGCCCGCTGTGGCCAGACCAGCCGTTCGACGACCTGACTCAAGCGAGGCTCTGGGTGCAGAAATTTGTTGAGTGGTACAACGAAGAACACCGCCACAGCGCCTTGAAGTACGTGACGCCGAACGAGCGCCACGAGGGTAAGGCGCCGGCTTTGCTGCTAGCCCGCAATGATCTGTACAAGTCCGCTAAAGCGGCTAATCCCAGCCGCTGGAGCGGGGACACACGTAACTGGCAGCTTGCAGAAGCTGTTTATCTGAACCCGGAGCGACCGGATGCTAAGGCCGCAATGGGTTGCTAAAACAGTAGTAAGGCGACAGATACATTGACACGTACCGTCTTTTCAAAAGTGACCCGCTGTAAAAGCGGAACCAATAGTGGCCGTAACCCAAATAACGGATATGTACTCGATCAACTCCAACATCCTGGTGGGCTGTCAGGCCGCCATCGGGAGCAAGCCCCCTCCCACAGGTCCAGCGGCGTAACCAAAGTTGTGTAGATACCCATGGCCATCGGGGTCAAGTCGAATCGTCACACCGCCCCTCCCACATTAGATCTGCTGCGTCTCAGGCTGCATGGCTTTCGCGCTTCAAGCTGTCCATATCGATCACAAAACGATACTTCACATCACCCTTGAGCATGCGCTCATAGGCTTCGTTGATGCCCTGGATATCGATCATTTCCACATCCGAGACAATCCCGTGCTTGGCGCAGAAATCCAGCATCTCCTGGGTTTCCTGGATGCCGCCGATCAGCGAGCCGGCCAGGCTGCGGCGCTTGAAGATCAGGTTGAATACCGTGGGCGACGGGTGCGGGCTGTCGGGGGCGCCGACCAGGGTCATGGTGCCGTCGCGCTTGAGCAGGTTGAGGAAGGCATCCAGGTCATGGGGTGCGGCGACGGTGTTGAGGATGAAGTCCAGGCTGTTGGCAACCTTGGCCATTTCATCCGGGTTTTTGGAGACTACCACCTGGTCGGCACCCAGGCGCAGACCGTCTTCGCGCTTGTTCGGTGAGGTGGTGAACAGCGTCACGTGGGCGCCCATGGCGTGGGCAATCTTGACGGCCATATGCCCAAGCCCGCCAAGGCCGACCACACCGACTTTCTGGCCGGGGCCGACCTTCCAGTGGTGCAGCGGCGAGTAAGTGGTGATGCCCGCGCACAACAACGGCGCCACGGCCGCCAGGTTCGAGGCGTCGTGGGAGATGTGCAGTACGAACTGCTCCTTGACCACGATATTGTCCGAGTAGCCGCCGAAGGTGTTTTCGCCGCCGAACACCGGGCCGTTATAGGTGCCGGTAAAGCCGTTCTCGCAGTACTGCTCCTCGCCCTCCGCGCAGGATGCGCACTGCTGACAGCTGTCGACCATGCAGCCGACGCCGGCCAGGTCGCCGACCTTGAATTTTTTCACATTGGCGCCCACCGCCGTCACCCGGCCAACAATTTCATGCCCGGGCACCGAAGGGTAAAGGGTGTTGTGCCACTCGTTGCGCACGGTGTGCAGGTCGGAGTGGCATACCCCGCAATAGAGAATGTCGATCTGTACATCGTCAGCCCCCGGCGCACGGCGCTCGAAGGTGTAGGGCTTGAGGGTGTCCTTGGCGTTCTGGGCGGCGTAGCTGTAAGTCTTGGCCATTTCGTTCACCTGTTTGATCTGACGTAGAGAGTCAGTTGACCCGCATAGACGCTGAACCGTTCAACCAAGCACGCCCATACAATCGGCACCACTGCCTGAGCCCCTAAGCTTTTGACTTTCTTGACAGCGCAGGAGACTAGGCATGAGTAGGCAAGTGAGAGCGGCATCCCTGGCAGTGACGTTGCTGGCTGGGGCCATGATGGGCAGCGCCTGGGCGGCTACGCCGATGGTCGCCGTAGCGCCGCAATATGACACCAGCCATGTGTATGTGGCACCGGCGGAGGTGGAGCGTTTTGCCCAGAGCTTCCTGGCCACGTTCGGCGGCAAGAGTACGCCCCAGGTAGTGGTCAATGTACTGCCAGTGCCAAGCAGCACCACCTCGCAACTGTTGCAGACCCCGGCCGGTACGGTGTCGCTGTTCGGTTTCACCACGCCCATCCCCCATCCGTTTGGCCAGGAACGCAATGGCTACCTGGTCAAGGACATGGACGTAGCGCTCAAGGCCGCACGTGAAAACGGTGCCGCGGTGATCGTCAGCGACTTTCCCGACCCCATCGGTCGTGATGCCGTGGTGCAGTGGCCAGGCGGCGTGAACATGCAACTCTACTGGCACACCAAGACTCCGGATTACGCCGCCTTCCAGACGGTGCCGGAAAACCGCGTGTACCTCAGCGCAGACCGTGCCGACCGCTTTATCAAGGCCTTCGTCGGTTTCTCCCATGGCAAAGTCATCGCCGATGACAAGCAGGCGCCCGGGGTCGACGTCGGCCAGGCCGGCGGTATGTACCGACGCGTCGACATCGAGTCGCCATTTGGGCGCATGGCGGTGCTGGTCACCAACGGCCAACTGCCCTACCCCTTTGGCCATGAAACCACCGGTTACCAGGTGGCCGACCTGACCGCCACGCTGGCCAAGGCCACCGGCTCAGGGGCCAAAGTGCTGGTGCCGAGCTTCGACAGCAAACGCCGTCGCAGCGCGTTGGTGGAATTCCCCGGCGGCTACGTCGCGGAAATCCACCAGCTCACCGCGGCAAAATGATTCGCCGTACAGGCTGGGGCCTGGCCGTGCTGTGGCCGCTGCTTGCCGGCAGCGCCCACGCCGACGCGCAACCGACCCGTCCGGCGATCAAGGCCAATCGTTGGCAGGAGGACTGGTCCGTGCTCAAGGATCCGGCACTGCGCACGCAACCATTGGACAACCTCAAGTACATCCCGCTGTCCGCCGCCAACCCGTTCACCTATCTGTCTTTGGGTGCGACGTTGCGCGAACGCTTCGAGATGAACGACGCCAGCGGGTTCGGCGTGCGCGATGTGCAGCGTGACCGCTACCTGATCCAGCGTTTCCAGGTGCATGCCGACTTGCACCTGGACGAGCATTGGCGGCTGTTCACCCAGCTGGAGGATGTGCGGGCTTATGACAAGACCACGATCGGCGGTGCCGACCAGAACCGTGTCGACCTGCGCCTGGCCTTTGCCGAGTACGTAAACACTTTCAGCGCCGGCACGTTCAAGGCACGGGCTGGCCGCCAGGATTTTGCCTTCGACTTGCAGCGCTTTATCTCGTCACGGGACGGCCCGAATGTGCGGCAGTCCTTCGATGCGTTGTGGGCCGATTGGGAAACGCCGCAATGGCGTTTTATCGGGATTGCCAGCCAACCGGTGCAGTACCAGGATGGCCGGCATTTCGATGACAAATCCAACCGTGATGCGCGCTTTCACCTGCTGCGGGTCGAGCGGCTGGTGGGCGGCAGCAATGAGCTGTCAGCCTATTACGGCGTCTACGAACGCAGGGCCGCGCACTACCTGGACGCCGACGGCGACGAGACCCGCCAGCTGCTCGACACACGCCTGGGCGGCGCGGCCCAAGGCTTCGACTGGGATATCGAAGCCATGCTGCAAAGGGGCTCGGTGGGCAGCAAGACCATCCGCGCCTGGGCGGGCGGCAGCCGCACTGGCTACACCTTCGACACACTGGCATGGAAACCGCGGATCGGCCTGCAACTGGATATCGCCTCCGGTGACCGCAAGGGCGGTGACGGTCGCGTCGGCACCTTCAACCCGCTGTTCCCCAATGGCTACTATTTTTCCCTGGCCGGTTATACGGGCTACAGCAACCTGATCCACGTCAAGCCGTCGATCACCGTCAAGCCCATCGCCAAGCTCAGCGTGCAAACCGCCATCGGCCTGCTCTGGCGGCAGACCACCGCGGACGCGGTCTACACCCAGCCCAACCTGGCCGTCGCCGGCACCGCTGGCCAGGGTGAACGCTGGACTGGCGCCTACGGTCAACTACGCACCGACTACGCTTTTACGTCCAACCTCAGTGGCGCAGTCGAAGCTGTGCACTATGCCGTCGGCCAGACCCTGCGCGATGCCGGCGGGCACGACAGCAACTACCTGGGCATGGAGCTCAAGTTCAGTTGGTAAGCCCAGGCAAGCACACCCGTACAAGCCTGTGGTTGGGTTTACGGCAATAGTAACGCGGATTTTTCACTGCTCTTATCACTCAAGCAAGGAGATTCAGATGAGCACATTCGTTGCCAAAGACGGTACCCAGATCTACTTCAAGGACTGGGGCAGCGGCAAGCCCGTGCTGTTCAGCCACGGCTGGCCGCTGGATGCCGACATGTGGGAATACCAGATGGAATACCTGAGCAGCCGCGGCTTTCGCACCATTGCGTTCGACCGCCGTGGTTTCGGCCGCTCGGACCAGCCCTGGACCGGTAATGACTACGACACCTTCGCCGACGATATCGCCCAGTTGATCGAACACCTGGACCTGCAGGACGTGACCCTGGTGGGCTTTTCAATGGGTGGCGGTGACGTGGCGCGTTATATCGCCCGCCATGGCAGCGCCCGTGTCGCCGGCCTGGTACTGCTGGGAGCGGTGACGCCGATCTTCGGCCAGAAACCCGATTACCCCCAGGGCGTCCCCGCTGACGTATTCGATGGCATCCAGGCGGGCCTGTTGAAAGATCGCGCGCAATTCATCAGCGATTTCAACACCCCGTTCTTCGGCCTCAACAAAGGCCAGGAAGTCTCGGAGGGCGTGCTCACCCAAACCCTGCAGATTGCCCTGCAAGCCTCGCTGAAATCCACCGTGGACTGCGTCACCGCGTTCTCACAAACCGACTTCCGTCCCGACATGGCCAAGATCAACGTGCCGACCCTGGTGATCCACGGCGATGGCGACCAGATCGTACCGTTCGAGACCACCGGCAAGGTCGCGGCCGAGATGATCCAGGGCGCGCAATTGAAGGTCTACAAGGATGCACCCCACGGGTTTGCCGCAACCCACACCCAACAGCTCAATGAAGACCTGCTGGCGTTCCTGAACCGCTGAACCGCTTGAAACATCCTCTCCTTGTTTGGCCGGGCTCGCCCGGCCTTTTTTTGCTCAGGCAAAACGCTGAGCCACTACCAGCCGGCCCGGTCCGGCAATGAGGATGCTGGTAAAGATGATCAACAGCAGCCAGCCGAACTGTCCCTCGAACAGCGTCCACTCCGGGTGCACCACCAGCAAGGCAATCACCAGCACCGCCAGGATCGGCAGGCAGGCCAGGCGCACCAGCACACCCGCGATGATCAGCAGCGGGCACAGCACCTCGGCGAAAATCGCCAGCAACAAGGTGACCTGGGCCCCAAGATGAAACGGGTCTTCGATCAGCTTCAACTGTTCGCCGTAGTTGAGCAATTTGGGCAACCCATGTACCCACAGCAGGAACAGCGCCCCGCTGGCCCGCAGGAACAACAGCCCGATATCCTGATTTCTTGTTTCGTTCATAGACCACCTGTGTCCGTCGACAATGACTGACCGCAGTGTCCCCACAGTCGCACCCATGCGCTTGCAGGCTTGTGCTGACCTCAGACCATCGCAGCCGCGAATCCCGCGACGATTTCATCGATCACCACTCGCACCCGCGCGGTATGGCGCAGGTCGGCGTGGGTGACCAGCCACACGTCATAGGGCAACGGCCGCGTGCGTTGCGGCCACAGGCGTACCAGGCCGTCCCGTAGGCCGGTGCACACCGGAATCTCGCCGAGGCCGATCCCGGCGGCGATGGAGCGGCGCACCAACAGGCTCGAACTCAAGGAGGCGACGATGCGCCCGCGACCCAGGGGCTCGGACACCAGAGCCATGTCTTTCTGGCTTTGCAGGTAGGGTTGATACACCACCAGGTCGTGGCCTTCGAACAGGCTGCCGGGTGCCGGCATGCCGTGACGGTCGATATAGGACTGTGCAGCAAACAACCCCACCGGCCAGCGGGCAATACGGCGGGCGATCAGATCGGGATTGTCCGGGCGGATGTTGCGCACGGCGATGTCGGTTTCACGCTTGGCCAGGCTGAGGAACTGGGTCGACGCATCCAGTTGCACGCGCACATCCGGGTGTTGCTGGTGTAGCCGGGCGATGGCCGGAATCAGGAAATCGACGGCCAGGGAGTCGGTGGTGCTGACGCGCACAGTGCCGGTGAGGCGATCATCCAGGCCTTGGATCTGGCGCTGGAGATCCAGGGCCGAGTGCTCCATTTTTTCTACCGAAAGCAAGGCGGCCTCGCCTACCGCAGTCAAGGCGTAGCCTTCGGGAGTACGCAGGAACAGCGTCGCGCCCAGGGATTTTTCCAGGGCATTGATCCGCCGCCCGACGGTGGCCTGGTCAACCCCCAGCACCCGCGCCGCGCCCCTTGAGGTGCTTTCGCGGCAAACCGCCAGGAACACCCGCGCATCATCCCAGTTCATCACTTCCCCTTAGATGCATATATGCATCGGTGCGACTTAAATTCGCTGCATTATTGCATCGACGATCACCGATATGCTGGGCACCGCAGAAAAACTTTCAGGAACGCCCTTATGCTCCCAATATCTGTGTCATCTCGCCATGCGGCCTGGCTGTCGATTTTCGCCGGGCTGTGCGCCAGCCTGGTCAGCATCGGCCTGGCACGATTCGCCTATACGCCGTTGATTCCAGCCTTGATCGAAGCCCACTGGTTTAGCGCCAATGACGTGGTGTATCTGGGTGCCGCCAACCTGGTGGGTTACCTAGTCGGCGCATTGATCGGGCGGCCCATCGCCCACCGGACCAGCAACAAGACCGCTCTGCGCATGATGATGGTGACAGCGACGCTGGCGTTTTTTGCCTGCGGCTTTCCATTGTCAGTCACTTGGTTCTTCGGCTGGCGCCTACTGTCGGGCATCGCCGGGGGGGCAATCATGGTTCTGGTGGCGGCGACCGTGCTGCCTCATGTTCCGGCCTCGCGCCGTGGCCTGGCCAGCGGCGCGATTTTCCTCGGCATCGGCCTGGGCATTGCCGGCTCTGGCACGCTTGTGCCGCCGTTGCTCAGCCTGGGTTTGCAGCAGACCTGGTTCGGTCTGGGCCTGCTGGCCCTGGTGCTCACCGCCGTGAGCTGGTTCGGCTGGCCGTCGGGCACCGTGCATGCAGAGGCGCCGCAACCGGGCCGGGCGCCGGTGACGCCGCCGGCAGTGTACGTGCTGTTTGCGCAATACGCGTTCATGGCCGCCGGGCTGGTCCCGGCCATGGTATTCCTGGTGGATTACGTGGCACGCGGCCTGGGGGCCGGGGCGCATGTCGGCGCGATGATTTGGGTGATGTACGGCGTGGGCGCGATTATCGGGCCGGTCACCTACGGTTTCCTCGCCGACAAGCTCGGCGCCCGCATGAGTATCCGCCTGGTGCTGGTGATACAGGCAATTACCCTCGGCCTGCTGACCGTCTCCAGTTCCTTTACCGGCCTCGCATTGCTGGCGCTGGTCCTCGGCTCCTTCCCGCCGGGGATCGTGCCGCTGGCGCTGGCACGGGTCCATGAACTGGTACCTCAGCATCATTTGCAACAGATCGCCTGGAGCCGGGCAACAGTGTCCTTCGCCACCTTCCAGGCACTCGCGGGTTTTGCCTATTCGGCACTGTTCAACAGCAATGGCGGCCAACATGTGATGTTATTCATGATCGCGGCCGGGGCCATTGTGGTTGCACTGATGCTGGAAGTGGGCATGATCCTGCTGAACCGCCGACCGTTCGCCACGGTCCCAACTCATAAGCTCATCGCTACAGGAACTCTTCCATGACGCTTCCCCAAGAAATGACCCTGATCGAAATCACCACCCCGGGTGGCCCCGAAGTCTTGCAGCCACGTCGAGCAGATGTGCCGGTGGCCGGGCCTGGCGAGATTCTGATTCGCGTGCACGCCGCCGGGGTCAACCGCCCCGATGCCTTGCAACGCGCCGGCAAATACCCGATGAAACCGGGCATGAATCCGATTCCAGGGCTGGAAGTGGCCGGTGAGGTGGTGGCACTGGGTACTGGTGTGACCGAATACCGCCTGGGCGACAAAGTCTGCGCCCTGACCAATGGCGGCGGCTATGCACAGTTTTGCGCGGTGCCGGCCAGCCAGGCGCTGCCGATCCCGGCGGGCATGGACTGGATCCAGGCCGCTGCCGTGCCGGAAACCTTTTTCACGGTCTGGGCCAACCTGTTTGGCCTGGGCGGTGCGCACAAAGGCCAGCGCGCCTTGATCCACGGCGGCACCAGCGGCATCGGCACCACCGCGCTGATGCTATGCCAGGAGTTCGGTATCCAGGCGTTTGCCACCGCCGGCAGTGCTGACAAATGCGCAGCGATTGCCAAGCTGGGCGCCACGCCGATCAACTACCGCGAACAGGCGTTTGCCGAGGTCATCGCCCAACAGACCGATGGCAAAGGCGTGAATGTGATCCTCGACATCATGGGTGCCTCATACCTGAACGACAACCTCAAGTCCCTGGGCATGGACGGCCACCTGGTGATGCTCGGCTTCCTCGGCGGCGGCAAGGCCCATGACGTCGACCTGCTGACCATCATGGCCAAACGCGCAGTGATCACCGGCTCGCTGCTGCGTGCCCGCACCCGTGACGAAAAGGCCGCGATTGCCGAGCAACTGCGCGAATATGTATGGCCGGTATTGAGCGCTGGACGCTGCCTGCCGATCATCGACAAGGTCTACGAATACACCGACGCCGCCCAGGCCCATGCACGGATGGAAGGTGGGGATCATATTGGCAAGATTGTGTTGCGGGTGGAGTGAGGCGCTTTCTCAATCCCTGGCGACCGGCTTAAGCGTACATCGCCCTCTGTAGGAGCGAGCTTGCTCGCTCCTACATAAAGCCTTGACTGACCGGCATTAGGGCTTGCCCGCGAAGACGTAGGCCCAGCAAACATTGATGTTGGCTGACCCACCGTCATCGGGGGCAAGCCCCCTCTCACATAGTGCGTGTGTCACTCTGGTTCGGCATAAGCCGGATAATCCACATACCCCGCCTGCGTTCCGCCATACAACCCCTCTGCCTTCAACGCATTCAACGGCCAGCCATTGAAAATCCGCTGGGGCAAGTCTGGGTTGGCGATGAACGGCCGCCCGAACGCGATCAGGTCCGCCAGCCCGGCCTCGACCAGTCGAGCACCGCGCTCGGCGGTGTAGCGGCCGGCGTAGATGATCCTGCCGCTGAAGGTACTGCGCACCGCCTGGCGAAAGGTCTCCGGCAGGTCGGGGGCGTTTTCCCAATCGGCTTCGGCGATGGACACATAGGCGATGCCTGACGCTTCCAGCACCTTGATCGCTTCGATATAGGTGTGGTGCGGGTCTTCTTCTACCAGGCCGATGTAGACCCGGTCCTGGTCGGTGCCACTGAACAACGGCGAGAAGCGCACGCCCAAGCGCTCAGGCCCGACCACCTTGCACACGGCCTCAACAATCTCGCGCAGCAAACGCAGGCGATTGTCCAGCGAACCGCCGTATTCATCTTCACGAATGTTGGAATGGGCCGAGATGAACTGGTTGACCAGGTAGCCGTTGGCCGCGTGGATTTCCACGCCATCGAACCCGGCATCCAGGGCATTGCGTGCGGCCTGGGCGTAGTGCCCAACCAACTCTTCGATCTCCAGTGTCGTCAGCGCCCGAGGCACAGGCGGTTGCACCAGCTCTCCGACACCCGGGCCGGTTTCGATAAAGGCCTTGGCTTGCAGCGCCGGCAGCGCAGAGGGGGCTACCGGGGGCGCACCACCGGGCTGCAAGGCGTTATGGGACACCCGCCCTACATGCCACAACTGCGCAAAGATCACCCCGCCCTCGGCGTGCACCGCCGTCGTGACCTTGCGCCAGCCATCGATCTGCGCCGGGCTGTAGATACCTGGCGTCCAGGCGTAACCCTGGCCACGGGGCTCGATCTGCGTGCCCTCGCTGACCATGAAGCCGGCACTGGCGCGCTGACGGTAATACTCGGCCATCAGGTCGGTGGCGATATCACCCGGTTGGGCGCTGCGCTGGCGTGTCAGGGGCGGCAGCACGATGCGATTGTTCAAGCGGTGATGCCCCAGTTTTATCGGGGTGTTCAAGATGCAGTCAGGCATGGGTAGTCCAAATTCAGGGCGAACGAAAACAGTGGCGACTCCTGGGAGTCGCCAAATGCGCATAGCGGTTGATTGACTTAAGCGATGAGGGTCAGCAGGGCCTTGGCCACTTCGCTGGAGCTACCAGGGTTCTGCCCGGTCACCAGCAGGCCATCGACGATCACGAAGGACTGCCAGTCGGTGCCCTTCTCATACTTGCCGCCCAACTTCTTGAATTCATCTTCAATCAGGAACGGCACCACATCGGTCAACTCCACCGCTGCTTCTTCCGAGTTGGAGAACCCGGTTACGCGGCGACCCTTGATCAACGGCTCACCATTGACCGCCTTGACGTGACGCAAGGCACCCGGGGCATGGCAGACAAAGCCGATGGGCTTGCCGGCCCGTTCGAACGACTCGATCAGTGCGATGGACACCGGCGACTCCGCCAAATCCCACAACGGGCCGTGGCCACCTGGGTAGAACACCGTATCGAAGTCGTTGGCGTTGACGGTGTCCAACTTGACGGTGTTGGCCAGGGCCTGTTGCGCCGCAGGGTCGGCGGCGAAGCGACGGGTTTGCTCGGTCTGGAAGTCCGGCAGGTCGCTGACCGGGTCCAGAGGCGGCTGGCCGCCGGCCGGGGAAGCCAGCACCACCTCGGCGCCGGCGTCCTTGAAGGCATAGTAGGGTGCGGCAAATTCTTCGAGCCAGAAGCCGGTCTTGCGCCCGGTATCGCCAAGCTGGTCGTGAGAGGTCAGTACCATTAATACGTTCATTTTCCAGTGCCTCGATCAAAGTGAATAACGGGGTTTTCAGAGCCACCCAACAACTGTCGGGTCAGCAACAGCGCCTCGGCGAACGGCGCAGTGGTACGGGTAATCTTGGCCATGACGCTGGTTCCCAACCACAGCGCATACAGGCGTTGGGCGAGGCTTTCGGGGGCTTGCTCGAACGTGAGCGAGCCGTCTTCCACGCCGCGTTGCAGGGCTACGGCAAGCAATTCGATGGTGCGTGCAGTACCGCGTAGCAGGGCCAACCGCATCGGCTCTGACAGGTCTGATACTTCGGCCCCGAGCTTGACCGCCAGGCATTTGCCGGCATCCGTGCAGCCCGTGTGGTTGTCGATCCAGCATTGCCAATAGCGCATCAGCTTGGCGTGGTGGGATAACCCCGGCTGATCGAACAGAGCCTGCATGCCTTGGACGTAATGGTCGAAATAGGTATCGAGCAACACCACACCGAACGCATCCTTGGAATCGAAGTAGTGATAAAACGAGCCCTTGGGCACTTCGGCAGCCTGCAGGATTTCGTTCAAGCCCACTGCGGAAAATCCCTTGGCACCGACAATCGATTGCCCACGTTCAAGGATCGCCTGCCGTGCACTTTTGCTTGGGTGGTTCATGCTTGACCTCATCCGATTAGACCAGTCGTCTAGTTCGTTGGGGCCATGTTAGGCAGCGAGGCAACGGCTCACAATGTCATATCCGCAAGGATTCCGGACATGAACCAAAGTCGGTTGCCGTTTACCTGGCACACGCCGACAATCGCCTCTCCCCCGCCCCTTGGAGAGATGCAATGCACAGCGTTGCGCTGATGGTTTACCCGAATTTCCAATCCTTGAGCCTCAGCCTGGGCTCGGTGTTCGAGTGCGCCAACCTGCTGCGCGGTGAGCCGGCCTACGAGTTTCACCTGGTGTCGGAAAGCGGCGGCGCGGTGATGACCTCCCAGGGCTTTTCGGTGAACACCACGGCGATCCGGCCAGAGGGCTACGACACCCTGATCGTCAGCGGTTACCTGGAGTTTCGCCTGCCGGAGGCCAACCTGCTGGAGCTGGTCAAGGCGGCGTCGGCTCAATCGCGGCGCGTGGCCTCATTGTGCATGGGCATTTTTGTGCTGGCCGAGGCTGGTTTGCTGGAAGGCAAGCGCACTACCACGCACTGGATCCACGCGCCGGCGTTTCGCAAGCGCTACCCGGATATCCGCCTGGAAGACGACAAGTTGTTCGTGGTGGACGGCCAGGTGTGGACCGGCGCAGGCATGAGCGCCGGGGTCGACCTGGCGTTGGCCATGGTGGAGAACGACCTGGGCAGCGACCTCGCCCGGCGCATCGCACGCAAGCTGGTGATCGCCCAGCGCCGCGGCAGCGAGCAATCGCAACTGTCGGCCTTGCTGGAACTGGACCCCAAGTCCGATCGCGTGCAACTGGCCCTGGCCTATGCCCGTGAAAACCTCACCCACGATTTATCGGTAGAAGCCCTGGCCGACGTCGCCCGGCTCAGCCCGCGCCAGTTCAGCCGGGTGTTTCGCGAAGAAACCGGGCAGACCCCGGCCAAAGCCATCGAGGCCCTGCGGGTGGAAGCGGCGCGGGCGATGATGGAAACCAGTCGTCACCCCGTGGAAGTGGTGGCCCGCGAAACCGGCTTTGGTGATCGCGAGCGCATGCGCCAGGCGTTTCTCAGGGCCTTCGGGCAACCGCCCCAGGCGATGCAGCAGGTGCTGTTCAATCCAGGCTAGGCCCGTAGCCGAGTTGTTGGCGTTCGAACTGTGGGAGGGGGCTTGCTCCCGATGATGGTGAGCCAGTCGCCTGATACTGGGCCTGACCCACCGGCATCGGGGGCAAGCCCCCTCCCACATTTTGATCTCAGGGCATCAGTTACGGTGTGCAGCCTTTAACCTCAGCAAAACCCGCCCGTCAATGCAGCAAAACCCGAGTAATCAGGTAGCTCACCAACTGCGGCTCATCCTCCAGCTCAATCGTCTGCACCGGGCGCGGCAGGGTATCCAGCACGGTGCGCCAGAACGCCTGGGATACTTCGTCCTGATCATAGAATCGCACCAGCCAATTGGACTCGCCACTGCACAGCACCTGGCTGGCGATGGCGCGGCCAATGCCCTTGCGGCGATAACGCTTGAGGATAAACAGGTCGGCCAGTTCCAAGGCGTCGATGCCTGGCAGTTCGCTGCCTTCGATCAACAGGAAACCGGCGATATAGCCATCGACCAGCAACAGGTTGGCGCTCCACTGTGGGTCGTGCCAGTAGCGGGCCAGGTGCTCGTCATGGATATAGAAACGGCCATCGGCCTCGACATCTTCCTGTTCCCAGTCCGAAGATTCGTAGGCGTAGTACTGGTAGAGATTGCGGATCAGCTCGGCGTCTTCGGGGCCGGTCTGGATCAATTCGACGGTGGTTTCAGGCATGGGGCTCTCGGTGAAAAAACGCAGGGCGCCATTGTTCACAAAAGTGCCGGTCACGCCAATGGATTGTCGAATCCTTTCTATTGGCTGAACCGATTGCAGATAGCGCTTGCCCGGGGCAATTTCCTGAAACATTTAGAATAAACTTCGCCGGTTTCCACCTTTCGCTCAAGGACACGTATTGTGACCAACGTCTGTACCGCCGGCCTGGATGTGGGCTTTGCCTCCCTGGATTACCTGCAGATCTTCATCCTGGGGGTAATCCAGGGCATTACCGAATTGCTGCCGGTATCGTCCACGGCGCATATGCGCGTGGTGCCCGCCCTGCTCGGCTGGCAAGACCCGGGCTCGGCATTTTCCGCAGCCATGCAATTGGCGGCGCTGGCGGCGGTGGTCAGTTATTTCTGGCGGGATGTGCGCCAGGTCACCACCGGCAGCATCAGTGCGGTACGCCGGGGCGACTACAACGACCCGTGGTTCAAGCTGGCGGTGGCGATTGTGCTGGCGACACTCCCGATCGGCATTGCCGGCCTGGCCTTGTCTTCGACCCTGAATACCTGCAACTCGCCATTGCGCGGGCTGATGGTGATCGGCATTGCCTGTGTGGTGATGGCGATATTGCTGGCCCTGGCCGAAGTGCGTGCCCGCCACACCCGCGACGTCGGCCAGATGCGCCTGCGCGATGCGCTGATCGTGGGGGTGGCGCAGATCGGCGCGCTGATTCCCGGGGTGTCGCGTTCGGGCTCCACGCTGACCGCAGCGCTGTTCCTGAATTTCAAACGCGAAGAAGCGGCGCGGTTTTCCTTCCTGCTGGGTCTGCCGGCCATCGCCCTGGCCGGTTTGAAAGAACTGTGGGTGCTGCTGCACGCCGACATGCCCGCCCACGCCTGGCCGCATTTGATCTTCGGCCTGGTGGTGGCGAGCATCTCGGCGTTCTTCGCGATCTGGGGCCTGATGAAGTTCCTGGAGCGCTTCTCCACCTGGCCGTTCGTGATCTACCGTGCGCTGCTGGGAGTCTTCCTGATTGTGGCGGTCAGCACCGGGTTGTTGAGTTAAGCCGTCGGTTCGCGGTCGGCCAGTTCTTCGAGCAGGTCGGCCGAGGGCACGAAGAACAAGCCACCGGTCACTGCCGTACTGAAGTCGAGCAAGCGGTCATAGTTGCCGACCGGGCGGCCGACGAACATGTTTTCCAGCATCTGCTCCAGCGGCTGCGGCGAGCGCGCGTAGCCGATGAAGTAGGTGCCGAACTCGCCGGCGCCAGGACGGCCGAAGGGCATGTTATCGCGCAGGATCTTCACTTCCTCACCGTTCTCGTCCGTGATGACGGTCAAGGCGCTGTGGGAGTTGCTCGGCTTGGCTTCTTCGTCCAGTTCGATATCCGCCAGCTTGGTGCGCCCGATCACCTTCTCCTGGGTTTCTACCGTCAAGCTATTCCAGGCGTTCATGTTGTGCAGGTATTTCTGCACCAGCACGTAGCTGCCACCCTCGAATTGTGGGTCTTCGTCACCGACCAGGGTAAATCTTTCGGCCTTGCGCCCTACCGGGTTTTCGGTGCCGTCGACAAAACCGATGATGCTGCGCATATCGAAATAACGGAAACCCTGGACCTCATCCACCACCTTGACGCTCTCGCCCAAGGCCGCCATCAGTTGGGTCGCCAGCTCGAAACACAGGTCCATCTGCTCGGCACGGATATGCAGCAGTATATCGCCGGGCGTCGACACCGCCTTGCGCCCTTCTACACCGAATTCGCGAAACGGATGCAGTGATGCCGGGCGCGGGGCGCCGAACAGCCGGTCCCACGCATCCGAGCCAAAGCCGCAGACGCAGGTCAGGTTGCCCGACGGCACGCGCTTGCCCACAGAACGCACAAGACCCGCGATGTCGGCACACCAGCCACGCACGTGTTCAACCGCATCAGGGGCCAGGGTAGCGACCATGAAAATCGCGCTGCTGGTGATCGGGTGGCACACGGACTGCGGTTCGAGAGGCGGCTGAACAGGGCAGGTTTTCATCAGGCAGATCCATAGGCTAAGGTCGGTTTGAACCGACGCAGGTTAGCAGATCAGCCGTGACAACTGGCCCACACCTGGCGAATCAGCGCTTTCATCTTGAGCGCCTCGGCCCAGCGATCGCTGAGTTCTCGCCCCATTGCATCGGTGATCGCATAGGGTGGCGGGCCCAGTTCGCAGGTGAAGGCCAGGCTCTGGGGCGTGTCGACGCGGGTCAGCCAGTCGTCGATCCCATAGCGCCACCAGCTGGTAAAGCGCTCGACCCACGGCCGATGCTGGGGAAAGTCCAGGCCGACCTGCACCTGTTCGCTGCTGGCAATGCGGCCATGAAAGCCCCAGCTATGGCGCAGGATCGTGCGTATGTGCTCGTCATCTTCCAAGGCACCGGGTTCTGGCAACTCGCGGCCGACGACGTAGTGGGACAGGTCCGCGAGCAGTTTCAGGTCGGGCATCTGCGCCAGCAGGTCGAGGGTGAACAACAGGTCGTTGGTCAGTCGATAACGGTGGGTTTCCAGCAGGATCGGGAAGTCCACCTGTTCGGCCAGGCGTTGCCAGCCTTCGATCAGCCTGGCCGCCTCGGCCTGGGTACGCGGGCGCACGTCGGCTTGCAGGGTGAGGTGGTGGCAACCATAGCGGCTGATCACCTCCAGTGCAGCGGCCAGGTCGTCCACCGATTGCGGGAACAGCTGGCCTTCGATCTGCAAGCCCCTGGCCGTGGCGGCAGCGTGCAGGCGCGGGACGGCGGCGGGCGTCCAGTAATGGTCAGTGATGCCGTCGAAACCGGCGGCGGCGATGCGGTCCAGCTGCGTGTCGAGGCTGCCAGGCTCGGTTTGCATGGCCCACATCGATTGGAATACCAGAAATTGACGCATATCAGCCTCGCAACAGTGGTTTGAGGGACACATCGGCATCTGCCAGGCTGCCCGGGTTGAGCACAGTGCCCGCGGCAATCAGGCGTTCGCACAGCTTGATGTCTCTGGCCGCACCGTTGCCCGGCGCCCAGCCGAAGGCACCTTGCAACCGGGCATCGTCGTCGAGGTAAAACAGCAGCAGGCCAGCGCCAGGCAACGCACGGCTGACCGTGTGTGCAGTCATCACCCCGACAGTCTGCAAACCCCAGTCGTATTGGTCGGACCAGAAACCGGGGAGCGTCTCGAATGGCAGTGCTCGCCCCAGCAGGTTCAACGCGGCGTGCCGCCCCTGGGCCTCGGCGTTGCGCCAGGTTTCCTGGCGCTGATAGATGCCAGCGAGGCGAAACTCGCAGACATCCCCCGCTGCATAGATATCCGATGCACTGGTGCGCAATTGCGCGTCGACACGAATGCCCTGCCCGACTTCCAGCCCTGCCGCCGCCGCCAGCTCGATATTGGGTTGCATGCCAATGCCGGCCACCACCAGGTCACAGGGCAGCCGTTGCCCATCGACCAGTTGTACGGCGTCGGCGTGGATGCATTCGAGGGCGACGTTCAAACGTACGTCCACACCTTGCTCACGATGCAGCGCCAGCAGTGCCGCACTGATCGGCGCCGGCAACACCCGGCTCGCCAGGCGTGGCCCGGCTTCAAGCAGCGTGACCTCACACCCCAGCCCCCGTGCGGTCGCCGCCACCTCCAGGCCAATAAAACCACCGCCGACCACGACCACCCGGGTGCCGGGGCGCAACCTATCACGCAGGGCCACGGCTTCATCGTGGGTACGCAGGTAAAGCACAGGGGCCTGCGCCTCGGGCAAGCGTCGGGCCCGGCCACCGGTAGCCAGCAACAAACCGGTATAGGTCAACCATTGGCCGTCGGCCAGTTGCAGCCGGTGTTGCTGCGGGTCCAGGCGGCTCACCGGGTTGCCGGCGATATGCTCGATGCCCAGCGCTGCCAGCCGTGTGCTGTCGCACAGGCTGCATCCGGCCAGGTCCGTCGAGCCTTGCAGCACAGCCTTGGACAGCGGTGGCCGTTCATAGGGCAAGTGCGCTTCATCACCGATCAGGATCAGGCTCCCGGTGTAGCCTTCTTCGCGCAAGGTCAGTGCCGCACGGCCACCGGCGTGACCGGCGCCAACGATGATCAGGGCTTGGCTCATATTTCGGCCGTGACGGCGAGCAGTACCCGCCCCGCTTCGACCCGCACCGGGTAGGTCTTGAGGTTGACGCACACCGGCGCGCCCAGGGCTTTGCCGGAACGGTAATCGAAGCGTCCGTTGTGCTTGGGGCATTCAATCACGTGGTCCATCACCAGGCCGTCCGCCAGGTGGATTTTCTCGTGGGTGCACAGGCCGGCGGTGGCGAAGAATTCATCCTCGGCAGAGCGGAACACCGCGTAGGTGTGCGCGCAGTGGTCGAAGCGCAATACGTCTTCGGGGTCTATTTCGCCCACGGCGCAGACGTCGATCCATTGATCGTTCATGGCATTGTTCTCTTGTTCGGGGGATGAGGATCAGCCAGCAGAGACTTCTGCGTGCAGAGCGGCAGTGGCGGATTGCGCTTTTGGGCGAATCGGGCGCTGGACGAAATAGCTCGGGTCGCTGCGCTGTTTGCGGATCGTCGCGATGATTTCCCTGTAGGCCTCGAACAGATTGGCGTACGGCGGCGGGCAGTCGCTGCGGATTTCTTCGTGCAGTTGTTCGAGTGCGTGGTAAGGCACCATCGGGTACATGTGGTGTTCGAGGTGGTAGTTCATGTTCATGTAGATAAAGCGCAGCACCCGGTTCATGTAGATGGTGCGGCAGTTGCTGCGGTGGTCGAGCACATCCTCGGCCAGGCCCACATGCTGGCTGAGGCCGAACAGATAGCCGAGCCAGGCGCCATAAAGACTGGGCAGGCCCACCAGCATCAGCGGTAGCCAGCTGTGCAGGTACAACGCGGTGCCGATGATCAACGCATAAACCCCAATCCATATACGTGCGGCACGGAACACCTTGGGCCACTCGGTTTCGGGGATGAAGTCCTGCTCCTGGGCACTCATCCGGCCCACCGCATGGCGAGCCACGCCGCTGAAGGTCTTCCAGGCCAGGGGCAGGTTGAACAGGCTGAGGGCCATCATCCACAGGCTCGGCGGGCGCGGCTCGACGATCTCCGGGTCGCGGCCGACGACAATGGTGTCGGTGTGATGACGGGCATGGCTCCAGCGCCAGACGGGGGGTTCGAACAGGCACATGAAGCACGCGACCTGGTACAGCCCGTCGTTCATCCAGCGGGTCTTGAACGCGGTGCCGTGGCCGGTTTCATGCCAGCGCGGGTTGGACGCGGTGCCATAGAGCACACCATAGGCCAGGAAGAACGGTACGCAGGCCCAGGAGCCCCAGAACCAATAACCACCAAAGCCTGTGACCAACAGCGTCGAGACCCAGATAGCGGTGTCGAGCAAGGCCGGGCCGTCGCGGCGCTGCATCAGTTCTTTCATACGTTTGCGCGAGATAGGCGACTGGTACCAGCTGGCCGAGACCAGACCCTTTTCGGCGGCGCGGGCCGCTTCAGGGCCAGTGAGGCTGTAGTCGCGCCGGGCGCGGTAAGCGGTGTGTTCAGGCATTGTTATTGTTCTCCGCAAGCGTGGGGTTTCAGGTGCTTTGCGGAACCAACCATAGAGCGCAGCCAAATCGCCCTCAAGGCCTTGAATCCATTCCCTATCAAGCTATCATCCAGCCCCAGCGGGGCTTGATAGTTTTCTATCAAGACGCTCAAGGGGCCTGCCAATGCACAACCATAAACGCCCAACCATCGCCACCGTCGCCGCCCATGCGGGGCTCAGCGTGGCCACCGTCGACCGGGTATTGAACGCCCGCGCCCCGGTCAACCCGGGCACGGCCGAACAAGTGTTCCAGGCCGCCGAAGCCGTGGGCTACTTCGCCGCGCGACTGATCGGCCAGCGCATTCGCGAACGCCGGCCCACCTACCGTTTCGGCGTGCTGTTGCTGGGCACCGCCCAGGCCTTCTATGCCAACCTCGCCCAGTCCATCAGCGATGCCGCGCAGCATCACGCCACCGCCAACCTGAGCTGCCAGTTCGACTACATCAACGACCGTTCACCGAATGCCATCGTGGCGCAGATCGAGCAGTTGGCGGTGCAGTGCGACGCCCTGGCGGTGGTCAGCTTCGCCCATCCGCTGATCAACGCCTGCCTGGCGCAGATTCGTGACGCCGGCGTACCAGTGGTTGCGCTGCTGTCGGATATCCATGAACAGGCCGTCGAACCCTATGTGGGCCAGGACAACCACGTGGTCGGGCGCACCATGGGTTGGCTGCTGGCACACACCTGCGGTGCACGCAAAGGCAGCGTTGGCATTTTGCTCGGCGGCCATCGTTTTCTCGGGCACCAGGCACGGGTCAAAGGCTTGCACAGCTACCTCGCCGAACACGCGCCGGGTCTCAAGCCGTTGGAGCCGCTGATCAACCTGGACAACTGCGACATCACCGAGGAAGCCACCCTCGACCTGCTCGCCCGCCACACCGACCTGCGCGGCCTGTGCGTCGTGGGCGGCGGTGGTGATGGCGTGATCAACGCCCTGGCGCAACTGCCCAAGCGCCCGGCGCTGTGTTGCATTCTGCAGGAGTCGACCGAGCTGTCGCGCCAGGCGTTGAGCCGCGGCTTGATCGATGTGGTGATGGACTCGCAGCCACGGCAGACGGCGGCGGCGTTGGTGCAACTGCTGGTGCAGTTGCTGAATGACGAAGGCTTCGATCCGGTGCGGCATCGGGTGCATATACCACCGCAGATAGTGACCCCGGAAAATATGGGCACCTGAGACACAAAAAACACAATGAGGGAGGGGCGGTGCGACGATTCAACTTGAGCCCCGTCAAAAACTCAGAGGCTGACCCAGCGCTATCGGGGCATGGGTATCTACACAACGCTCTAGCAATCAGCGGTAACCACGATGCGCAGCGAGCCGCTCTTGATCTTGATCTGCTTTTGATCTCAGGCGCCCCGTTAAACCACGCTGGCCGGAATTCGACAGGGATTTGGGGGGTAAACCGGCAGGGATGCCGGTTTAGCCGCCCCGAGCCATGGATGGCGCGTGGCGGCGGCCCCCCAAATCCATGGCGGATTACGGGCACACCGAGCCTGAGCGAGGTGCCGAGTGGTGGGGCGAGGACCTTTTGCTTACTTTTGGCTGGGCCGGCATTCCGGTCCTTCCAAAAGTGAGCCGCTGTAAGAGCGGAACCCTAAGTGGCCGTTACCGCAGTAATGGATATGTACTCGGTCTGATCCAAGATCCTGGTCGTCTGTCAGGCCGCCATCGGGGGCAAGCCCTCTCCCACATTTGGATCGCGGGGCATCCGTTGGTTAGCGGTCGGCTGTCAGGCCGCCATCGGGAGCAAGCCCCCTCCCACATTTGGATCGCGGTGCATCCGTTAGTTAGCGGTCGGCTGTCAGGCCGCCATCGGGGGCAAGCCCCCTCCCACATTTGGATCGCGGGGGCATCCCTTAGTTAGCGGTCGGCTGTCAGGTCGCCATCGGGAGCAAGCCCCCTCCCACATTTAATCTGCACACGGGCAATCCTTCACCGGCCGCGAAAATCCCCTGCATTCAAGCCAAACCGACTCATCTTGTTGTACAGCCCGCCCCGCGACACGTTGAGTTGCTGGGCCGCCAGGCGAATATTGCCGCCCGTGTTTTTCAGCGCAGCGACGATAGCGTGCAGTTCATGGCTGCTCAGATCCTGCGCGGGCTGAGGTTGGTAAAGGCGCAGCGTCGCCCGTTGCTGGGTTTCCAGCGGCAAATCAGCCGGCTGGATCAGCTCACCCATCGCCAGGTTGGTCGCCCGTTCAATGGCGTTTTCCAGTTCACGCACATTGCCCGGCCAGCCATGGGCCGACAGCAGCGCCAACGCCTCCGGCGAGAAACCCTGCACTGGCTTACGCAACGAACGCGCACAGCGCTGCAGGAAATGCCGTGCCAACAGCGGGATATCCTCGCGGCGCATTCGCAACGGCGGCACGGTGAGGTTCAACACATTGAGGCGGTAGTAAAGATCCTCACGAAACGCGCCTTCGGCCACTGCCTGGCTCAAGTTGCGATGGGTGGCGGCGATGATGCGCACGTCCACTGGCCGCGAATTTTTCGCGCCCACGCGGGTCACTTCCCCCTCCTGCAACACCCGCAACAGGCTGACCTGGGCATCGAAGGACATGTCGCCAATTTCATCCAGGAAGATGGTGCCGCCATCGGCCAATTCAAACTTGCCCGCCGACCCACCTCGCGCCGAGCCGGTGAACGCGCCTTCGACATGCCCAAACAGTTCGCTCTGCACCAGGTCCCGGGGGATGGCGCCGCAGTTGACCGCCACGAACGGGCCGTTGCAACGCTCGCTGGCGTTATGAATGGCCTGGGCAAACAGCTCCTTGCCGGTGCCGCTTTCGCCGAGGATCAAGGTGGTGGCGTCGCCGCGACTGGCAATGCGCCCCAGGTGCAGCGCGTCCTGGATCGCCCGCGAGGTGCCCTGGATGGTGTCGAAGGTATAGCGCGCCTGGGTGCCGATAAGGCGCCGGGTGATTTCGCGGATGCGGCGGTTTTCGCGCACCGACACGATCACCCCGCCCTGCTCCAGCGGGCATACCGAGACCAGGCAGGCGAGCTGGCTGCGGTCATGCAGCTCAAAGGTGCAATCGAGGTCACGCACTGGCTCACCCAGCGCGTCGCTCAACTCACTGCGACCCAGGCGCTGAAACGGACTGCCGATCAGCTCCAGCCCCACCCCGAACAATTGCCGCGCATAACGGTTGAGTGCCTTGATGCAGCCGCGCTCATCCAGCACCACCAAGCCTTCGTTCAGCACTTCGAGCACCGCTTGCTGTTCCTCCAGCAACACCTGCAGCGCCATCTGCCGCGACACCGCTTCGGCTGCCGCCTGGACGGTGCCCAGGGTATGGAAATGAAACCAGCCGGGCTCGGCAGTCAGCGTGAGCATGGCCAATGTCAGGCCCTGGGCATCCTTGATCGGCGCAGCGGCGCAGTGCATGCGGCGCTGGCGCAGAGCGCCGGCGAAGTTCTCCTCGGCCAACACGTACATCAGGCGATCTTCGGCCAGCGCCAGCCCGGTGCAGTTGGTGCCCTGTACCGATTCCAGCAGGCGACTGCCCACGGGAGTGATGTCCAGCCCGCAGAAATACAGGGTGGTGCCCTCCGCATCGGTAAGGTTGATATGGCCGCGCGGGTTATAGGCCAGCAAGCCGTGCATGACTTGCGCGGCGGCCGCGATCAGTACGCGGTGATTGGCCAGGGTTGCCGCCAGCGCTTGGGCGGCAACGAAACGGTAGTGGCTGTCATCGGGATCGATCCCCGCCTCGATACTGCGCCTCCACGAATCCCAGATGACCTGACGCACCTCGGCCGGGCGTTCGACCTGGCCGGACAGACACGCTCGCCAGCCCTGCTCCAGCGTAGCGACGGGGCCGTCATTCAGCGCAGCAGGCCCCAGGGCCGTGAGGTAATCGAGGTCTTGCACGCTGAAAGCCAGGGTCATCGAGGTATCCATGTTCACATTTTTGACATGTCAGTATAGGCATGTCATCCAAATGAACACATTTTGTTTAGTCATTTTGATAAACCATTACCAATCAGTGAGTTATGAATTGGCATAACCCTTGCTCCTATCCCCTATGCCAGCCAGGACTGTCCTGCGGCCAACAATAAAAAGGGGTCACTTCATGAGTACACAGAATATCCGCCTGGGCTTGATCGGTGCCGGTCGCATGGGCAGCTTCCACGGCCTTACGGCGGCGCGCCACATCCCCGGTGCCTGCCTTGCCGCCATCGCCGACCCCACCCCAGGCCAGGCCGCACGCCTGGCAGCAGAGCTGGGGGTGGACAAGGTCTACACCGACCCGCAACAGCTGTTGGACGACCCGGAGATCGACGGCGTACTCATTGCCGCCCCCGCCCGCAGCCACGCCGAACTGGTGATCAGCGCCGCCCGCGCCGGCAAAGGTATCTTTTGCGAAAAACCCATGGCGATCACCCTGGATGAAGCCGATCGCGCCATCGCCGCTGCCGCAGACGCCCGCGTGCCGTTGCAGGTCGGTTTCAATCGGCGTTTCGCCAAGAGCTTCCGTACCGCCCACCTCGATGTCGCCGCCGGCCGCATCGGCACGCCGCAGTTACTGCGCTCGTTGACCCGCGACCCGGCGCTGAACAACCCAGCCGCTTCACCACAATGGGTGATCTTCCTGGAGACCCTGATCCACGACTTCGACACGCTGCGCTACCTCAACCCCGGCGCCGAAGCGGTGCAGGTATATGTAATGGCCGACGCGCTGATCGCCCCAGCGTACAAAAGCCAAGGCTTGCTCGACACCGCCGTGGTCACGATCCGCTTCGACAACGGCGCCATCGCCACCGCCGAGGCCAACTTCCAGGCGGTGTATGGCTACGATGTGCGCGGTGAAGTGTTCGGCAGCCAAGGCATGCTGAGCATGGGCAGCCTCAATGACTGCGACCTGGTGCGCTACCTGGCCGAGGGCATCCAGGCCGACACCCAACGAATGGACACTGACCTGCTGCGCGACGCCTACATTGCCGAACTCAACCACTTTGTCGACTGCCTGCGCAGCGGCGCCAAGCCCCTGGCCAGCGGTGAGGATGCGCGCGCGGCCCTGGCGATTGCGCGCGCTTGCATCGAGTCGTACGAAACCGGCAAGTCTGTGGCCGTGCAAGGGGCGCGGCCATGATGCCGTTCAAATTAGCCGTCAGCGCCGAGATGGTGTTCCTCGACCTGCCCTTCATCGAACGGGTCAAACGTATCCACGCCCTGGGGTTCAGCGCCGAAATCTGGAGCTGGACCGACAAGGACATCGACGCCCTGGCCGCGACCGGCGCGGACTTCACCTCGATGACCGGCTACATCAGCGGCACCCTCACCGACCCCGAAGGCAGCCGCCAACTGCTCGACAGCGCCCGCGAATCTTTGGGCATCGCCGAGCGCCTCAATTGCCCCAGCCTCAACCTGCACGGCACAGGCCTGGGCGACGGCGGCCTGCCGATACAGCCGGTCAGCCAGACCTCGGGGCGCATGTGGCTGAGCGCCTGCAAGACCCTGGAAAAAATCGCACGCCTGGGGGAAGACGCCGGCCGTGTGTTCCTGCTGGAAAACCTCAACACCGCCGTCGATCACCCCTGCACGCCCTTCGCCCGCGCCGCCGAGACCCTGGCGCTGATCGAAGCCGTGGGCAGCCCGCACCTGAAGATGAACCTGGACCTTTACCACGCGCAGATCGGCGAAGGAAACCTGATCGAATTGATCCAGCGCGCCGGCAGCGCCATTGGTGAAATCCAGGTGGCCGACGTGCCCGGGCGCAAGGAGCCCGGCACTGGCGAAATCCACTACCCGGCGATTGCCCGTGCGCTGTACGCCATGGGCTACACCGGCGTGGTAGGCCTGGAGGGCTGGGCCAGCGGCACCAGCGAATTGGCCCTGGAGCGCTTCCGCCAGGCATTCACCCTATAACAATAAAAGGAACACCCTCATGCATCGTTATTCATTGCTAGTGGCCGCGCTGCTGTTGCTGTTCAGCCAATGGACTTTCGCCGCGTACCGCATTGGCGTGAGCATTGCCCGGGTCGACGATAACTTCATGACCTATGTACGTAGCGGCCTGGAGGCCGCGGCGAAACAGCAGGACGTGCAGATCCAGTTCGAAGACGCCCAGGGCGATGTCGTGCGCCAGCTCAACCAGGTCGAAGGTTTTCTCAACCAGAAAGTCGATGCGGTGATCGTGCTGCCGGTCGACACGGCTGCCACTGCCAACATCACCCGCGCCGCCGTGGCAGCCAAGACTCCGCTGGTGTACGTCAACCGTCACCCGGATGAACGCACGTTGCCCAAGGGCGTAGTCACGGTGGCGTCCAACGACATCGAGGCCGGGCAACTGCAGATGCGCTACCTCGCGGAAAAACTCGGCGGCCAGGGCAACGTGGCGATCATCATGGGTGACCTCGCGCAGAACGCCACCCATGACCGCACCGAAGGCGCCAGGCAGGTGCTCAAGGACTTTCCCGGTATCAAGATCGTCGAGCAGCAAAGCGCCGAGTGGCAACGCAACAAAGGCATGGACCTGACCAGCAACTGGCTGCTGGCAGGCACGCAGTTCGATGCCATTGTCGCCAACAACGATGAAATGGCAATCGGTGCGGCCATGGCTTTGCAGCAAGCGGGCAAGGCCAAAGGCGAGATTGCGATCGTCGGCATCGACGGCCTGCCCGATGGCCTGGCCGCGATCAAGCGCGGGCTGCTTGCTGCCTCAGTGTTCCAGGACCCCAAGGCCCAGGCGACCCAGGCGGTGCAAGCGGCGATCAAGATGATCAAGGGCGAACCGATTGAAGCCGAAGTGTGGGTGCCGTTTGAACTGATCAAGCCCGAACAGGTGGCGGTATTCGAACAGCGCTACAAGTAAACCGAGGCAAAGGAGATCCAAATGTGGGAGGGGGCTTGCCCCCTCCCACACTGGCTCTGAATCAGTCCAGGTCACTCGCGTCATGCCGTTCGGGCAACTGCTCCTCACCCGACACCCTGTTCACCCGCCGTCCGCGCTGCACCGCCGGCCGGGCGTCAATTGCGTCGGCCCAGCGCAGCACGTGTTTGTATTCATGCACCGAGAGAAACTCCGCCGAGTCGCCGTACAAGCGGCCCTTGACCAGCCCGCCGTACCAGGGCCAGATGGCGATATCGGCAATGGTGTACTCATCGCCGGCAATGTACTCGCTCACCGCCAGGCGCTTGTCCAGCACGTCCAGCTGACGCTTGGCTTCCATGGCAAAGCGGTTGATCGGGTACTCCATCTTGCTCGGCGCATAGGCATAGAAATGCCCGAAGCCACCCCCCAGGTAAGGCGCGCTGCCCATCTGCCAGAACAACCATGACAGGCATTCAGCCCGGGCCGCAGGCTCGCTGGGCAAGAATGCGCCGAATTTCTCGGCCAGGTACTGCAGGATCGCGCCGGACTCGAACACCCGAATCGGCGTTGCACCGCTGCGGTCCATCAGGGCCGGAATCTTCGAATTCGGGTTCACCGCCACGAAGCCACTGCCGAACTGGTCGCCATCACCGATCTTGATCAGCCAGGCATCGTATTCGGCGCCGGTGTGCCCGAGGGCCAGCAACTCTTCAAGCAGGATCGTGACCTTCTGCCCGTTGGGCGTGGCCAGGGAATACAGCTGCAGCGGATGCTTGCCGATCGGCAGCTCTTTATCGTGGGTAGCACCGGCGATGGGCCGGTTGATACTGGCGAAGGTGCCGCCGCTCTCGGTGTCCCAGGTCCAGACCTTTGGGGGTAGATAGTCAGCCATGCCACTGCTCCTCAGGGATTGTGATCAACGAAGCGTTCCAGACTAAACCAAAGACGGGTGGTGCGTCACACCGGCATCCCGGTCTTGTCGAGGCACCTGTACGCGCAGGGCGATAAGCAAGGCCGCGAGCAACATCAACACGCCCGCACCCACAAATACCCCACCAATGCCGCTGACGCTGAACATCAACCCGCCACCGGCAGCCCCTGCGGCAATCGCCGACTGCACCGAAGCGACCACCATGCCGCCGGCACTTTCGGCCTGGTCCGGCACGGCACGGGCGACCCAATTGGACCATGCCACCGGTACGCCGCCGAACGCCATGCCCCACAGCGCCAGGAGCAACGCCTGGCCCGGCAGTGACACCGGCAGCCAGACCAGGGCCAGTGCCGCAATGCCCACCAGCACCGGCATCAGTACCAACGTCCCACGCGGGTGGCGCACCAGCAGCCAACCGGCGAGCAAGGTGCCGACGAAATTCGCCACGCCGAAGCCCAGCAGCATCAGGGCCAGCCCTTGGGTATCGACGCCGGTGGTGCTTTCCAGGAACGGGCGAATATAGGTGAACAATGCGAAATGCGCGGTGTGTACCAGTACGCAGCCGAACATACCCATGGCGATGCCCGGACGCAGCAACACCTCCAGCACGGTACGCAGGCGCGCGGTACCATTGGGCACCAGGCGCGGCAGGGTGAACGCCTGGAACGCCAGGGTCACCGCACCCACGGCAGCCGCCGCGATAAACGCACTGCGCCAGCCATACAGGCCACCCAAGTAGCTGCCCAGCGGCACGGCGACCACGGTGCCCGCCGCAATCCCGCTGAAGATGATCGACAGCGCCCGTGGCAGGGAAGCCGCCGGCACCAGACGCATGGCCACCGCCGCCGCCATGCTCCAGAAGCCGCCCAGGGCGATGCCCAGCAGGATGCGCATCAACAACAGCACGGTCAGGCTGGAAGACAGCGCCACCAGCAGGTTGGAGGCGATCATCAGCGTGGAGAACCCCAGCAGCACCACGCGCCGGTCGATGCTTCGGGTCAGGCCGGGCACCAGCAAGCCGGCAAACAACGCCACCACCGCCGTCACCGTCACGGCTTGCCCGGCTAACGCTTCCGAAACACCCAGGTCCAAGGCCATGGGGGTCAACAAACTGGCCGGCAGGTATTCCGCCGTCAGCAAACCGAACACCCCCATTGCCAAAGAAAATACCGCCAGCCAGGCCGGCTCCGTCACCACCCCGGCAGGGGCTTGGGCTGCATATTCACTCATCACAGGTCATCCTCAGATCATTAGCAAGGCGGCCAGTCTAGGTTTGCCAGGCAGGATGATCTATGATGCAAACCCTTGAGTTTTTGACCGAAACCCCGACCATGACTGCCGCGGATGCTTTTACCCTGTCTTCCGACCTGATCAATGAACTGTTGCGCGGTATGCGCCTGCGCGGTGTGCAGTACCGGCGCATCCAGGCCGGGCCGACCTTCGGCATGGGCTTTGGCGCCAAGCCCGGCCATGCCTATTTCCACTTTCTCGCGGCCGGCCACGTGACCTTGCGCGGCGAGGATGGCGACCTTTTCGAACTGTCGGCGGGCAATGCGGTGTTCATCGCCCATGGCGGCGCGCATGCACTGTTATCCGACGCAAGCACCGATGTGCAAGACATCGGCGATTTCGACAGCGCCCCGCTGGGAGACGCCGTCTGCGCCGTGGATGCGTCACCCGAGACCGCCCCCAGCACTCTGCTGTTCAGTGCCTGCATGGAGTTCGAACTCGGCAGCATCCAGGGGCTTGGCAACCTGATGCCAACGCTGATGCTGATCGATGCCGGGGGCCAGCGTTACCCCGGCCTGATGCCGATCCTGGCGGTGATGGAACGGGAAGTCTCCACGGCCCGCATCGGCTTTGCCGGCATCCTCGCGCGCCTGGCCGATGTGGTGGCGGCGATGATCGTACGCGGCTGGGTCGAATGTGCCTGCGGCAACGCCTCGGGCCTGGTGGCGGCGCTACGCGACCCACGCCTGGCCCGCGCCCTCCTCGCCCTGCACCAGCAGCCGGGCCGCGACTGGAGCGTGGCGGAACTGGCCGCGCAGTGCCATACCTCGCGCTCGGTATTTGCCGATCGCTTCCAGGCCATCCTCGGCATACCGCCGTTGCGCTACGCCACGGAACTGCGCATGCGCCTGGCCAGCCAGTGGCTGACGCTGGAGCGCATGCCCATCGAAACCGTCGCGCAACGCCTCGGCTACACCTCCCAGGCGGCGTTCAGCCGTGCCTTCAAGCGCATCACCGGGCAACCGCCCGGGGCGGCCCGCAGTTCAATGTAGCGACTGCCCCTTCAAGCATTGCGCACCTTGATCATGAAGCCTTAATCTCGTCAGCCAATCACACCGCGAAAGCAATGGAGGCTGCATGAAACTGGTCGGAATGCTGGACTCGCCCTACGTACGCCGCGTGGCGATTTCCCTGGACTTGTATGGGGTGGAGTTTGTGCATGAGCCGCTGTCGGTGTTCAGCACCTTCGCGGAGTTTTCCCAGGTCAACCCGGTGGTCAAGGCGCCCACCCTGGTGCTGGATGACGGGACAATGCTGATGGATTCGAGCCTGATCCTCGACTACCTCGAAACCTTGGCGCCAGCTGACAAGAAGCTGCTGCCCCAACAACCGGCGGCACGCGCCCACGACCTGCACCTGCTCGGGTTGGCCCTCGCGGCCTGTGAAAAGAGCGTGCAGATCGTCTATGAACACAAACTGCGCCCAGCCGAAAAGCTGCATGCGCCGTGGATCGAGCGGGTCAGCGGGCAATTGCTGGCGGCTTATGCGTTGCTGGACAAGCAACTGGACAACGGCGAAGCGCTGACCCAGGCATCAATTACGGCGGCGGTCGCCTGGTCGTTCAGCCAGTTCACTGTGGCCTCGGTGGTGAAGGCCGATGCGTTCCCCAACCTCAAGCGCCATGCTGAACGCCTGGAACAGCACCCGGCGTTCAAGCGTTATCCCATCGCATAAACACCACTGTTCAAATGTGGGAGGGGGCTTGCTCCCGATGGCGGCGGGTCAGCTGATGCATCTGTAGCTGATCCACCGCGATCGGGAGCAAGCCCCCTCCCACACTCGACCTTCGTCGTTTTGGTAATCGCGTTTCTACACCCAACCGCCGTCAACGATGAAGTTCTGCGCCGAGCACATTGCCGAGGCGTCCGAGGCCAAAAACAACGCCATATTGGCGATGTGTTCCGGCATCACACTGCCGGGCAGGCACTGGCTGCGGGCGATGAGTTCCCTGGCCGCATCGTCAACCCACATGGCCAGTTGCTTTTCCGTCATCACCCAGCCCGGCACCAGCGTATTGACGCGGATATGGCTGGGCCCCAGTTCCCGCGCCAGGCCGCGGGTCATGCCGTGGGCCGCGGCCTTGCTGGCGGCATACACCGGGTAGCCGGCCGAGGCCATCATCCAGCCGACCGATCCCAGGTTGATGATCGAGCCACCACCGGCCTCTTTCATCATCGGCACCACCGCCTTGGCGGCGAAGAAGGCGTGCTTGAGGTTGACCGCAATCAGCTGGTCGAACATTTGCGAGTCGATTTCTTCCAGGCTGTGGCGCACGTCATTGGCCGCATTATTCACCAGCACCGTGATCGGCCCCAGCGACTGCTCGAAGCGCCCGATGGCGGCGCGGTAGCCAATTTCGTCGGTGATGTCGCAGCACTCGAACTCCACGGTAAGCCCTTGGGAATTCAACAGCGCGGCCAAGCGTTCGCCCTGGCTTTGCGCACGGTCCACGAAACCCACCTTGGCGCCTTGCGCGGCGAAGGCGCGCACCATGAACTCGCCAATCCCCGAGGCACCGCCGGAAATCAGCACGGTTTTGTCCTTGAGGTCGGGATAAATCGCTTGCTGGGTAGTCATATCAGTGATCGCTCTGCTTAATTAGTCTTATTTTATTTTGCAAATACGCCGTTAAAGGCTATAAATCCGGGGTCATTACGACAAAATATCTCAAATTAGTAGAACTATTCCATCCAAAACAACAAAAGGAAGTTCGACCATGAAGCACCCTCGTTACCTGCTGTCCGGTCTGGCGCTGTCCATGCTGGTCGCCAGCGGCGGCACCCAGGCCGCCGGCCTGACCAGCGAACACAAACCCTTCGGCAAAACCAATGACGGCACCGCCGTCGAACAGTACATATTGCGCAACAGCCATGGCATGCAAGCCACGGTAATCACCTACGGCGGCGTATTGCAGTCGTTGAAGGTGCCGGACAAACACGGCAAGGTCGACGACGTGGTGCTGGGCTTCGATGACGTGCAGGGCTATCAGGCCGGCACGGCATTTTTTGGCGCGACCATCGGCCGTTTCGGCAATCGCCTGGCCGGCGGCGCCTTCGAACTCGACGGCAAACGCTACCAGGTGCCGCTCAACGACGGTCCCAACTCCCTGCATGGCGGCGCCCAAGGCTTCGACAAGCAGGTATGGCAAGCCCAGCCGGTCAAGGACAAGGACTCGGTGGGCGTCACCCTCACCTACCTGTCCAAGGACGGTGAAATGGGCTTCCCCGGTAACCTGAAGACCGAAGTCACTTACCGCCTGAACGACAACAACGAACTGCATATCGACTACAAGGCCACCACCGACAAACCGACGGTGCTCAACCTGACCAACCACAGCTACTTCAACCTCGCCGGCGCGGGTAACGGCGACATTCTCAAGCAGGTCGCCACCCTGCATGCCAGCCACTACACCCCCGTGAACGCCACCTTGATCCCCACCGGTGAATTGGCGCCCGTCAAGGGCACGCCGATGGACTTCCTCAAGCCCACGCCTATCGGCCAGCACATCAAGGCGGACCATCCGCAGCTCAAGTTCGCCGAACCGAAACAGGGTGGCTTCGATTTCAACTGGGCGCTGGACACCAAGGGCGATGTGAAGCAGCTCGCCGCCGAGGTGCATGACCCTGAGTCCGGCCGGCGCTTGCAGCTCTACACCAGCGAACCGGGTGTGCAGTTCTATACCAGCAACTTCCTCGATGGCTCGGTGAAGGGCAAAGGGGGCAAGACGTATCAGCACTGGAGCGGGTTTACCTTGGAGACCCAGCACTTCCCGGATGCGCCTAACCAGCCAGGCTTTGCCTCAACTCGCTTGAACCCTGGGCAGACCTATACCCAACACACCCTCTTCAAGTTCTCCGCCGATTAAAACTGTGGGAGGGGGCTTGCTCCCGTTGGCGGTGGGTCAGTTGATGCATCTGTAACTGACCCACCGCCATCGGGAGCAAGTCGAATCGTCGCACCGCCCCTCCCACATTGGATCTTCGTATGGCTCGGGTTAGCGTTGTTTCATGCGGTCGATGACCACGGCCAGCAGCAGGATCGAGCCGCGAATCACGTACTGGTAAAACGTGTCGATGTTCTTCAGGTTCATCGCATTCTCGATGATCGCCAGGATCAGCACCCCAGCGATCACATGGCGGATCATGCCGATGCCGCCGCTCAGCGATACCCCGCCCAGTACGCACGCAGAGATCACCGTCAGCTCGAAGCCCTGGCCGATCATCGGTTGGCCGGAGGTCATGCGCGAGGCCAGGATCACCCCGGCCAGCGCGCCGATCAGGCCATGGACGGCGAAGATCAGAATCTTGGTGCGGTCCACGTTGACCCCGGCCAGCAGCGCCGCTTCCGGGTTGCCGCCGATGGCCATGGTGTTGCGCCCGTAGCTGGTGTAGTTGAGCAGCCAGCCGAAGAACAGGAAGCAGACAATGGTGATCAGGATCGGCACCGGCACGCCGAACAGTTGGCCGTTGCCGAAGACGAAGAACTGCTCCTCGGACACCCCTACTGCCTTGCCGTCGGCAAAAATGTACGCCAGGCCGCGCACGATCTGCATGGTCGCCAAGGTGGTGATCAAGGCGTTGACCCGCAGCTTGGCGATCACGATGCCGTTGATCAGGCCCACCATCAAGCCCATCAGCAACGCCGCGCCAATGCCCAGCATCACGCTGTCGGTATCGCGCATCACAATCGCTGCCACCACCCCGGCGCAGGCAATCACCGAGCCCACCGACAAGTCGAAGTGCCCCGAGGCCAGGCAGAACAGCATGGTGCACGCGGCAATGCCGACGGTGGAAATCGCCAGGCCCAGGCCGCGCATGTTCAGCGGCGACAGGAAGTTATCGATCAGCAAGGCGCACAGCACAAAGATGCCCACTGCCGCCAACAGCATCGCCCAGTTGTCGAGCAATGCGCGCATATCGAGGGGTTTGCGTGCCGAGGGCAACGCGTTGGGTTGGGTTGTCATCGTCTTCTCTCAGTTCGCCACGCCGCGTGGCAAGGCCAGTTGCAGCAGGTTGGATTCAGTGGCGTGTTCACGCCGTTGTTCGCCACGCAGGGCACCTTCGCACAACACCAGAATGCGGTCGGAAATACCCATCACTTCCATCAGGTCGCTGGACACCACGATCACCGCAATGCCGCTGGCCGCCAGGTTATGGATGATCTGGTAGATCTCTGACTTGGCGCCGATATCGATGCCACGGGTGGGCTCGTCCAGCAGCAGCACTTTCATCGGCATCGACAGCCAGCGGCCCAGAATGGCCTTCTGCTGGTTGCCGCCGGAGAGGTACAGGATCTTCTGCGCAGCGTTGGGGGTTTTGACCCGCATCGCCTGGATCTGCCGGTCGGCGTTGCCCTTCTCCCAGCCGTCGCGCAGCAGCCAGCCAAAGGTGGAATGCGCCGCGCGTGCACTGATGTTGATGTTTTCGGCAACGCTGGCCAGCGGGATGATGCCTTCCTTTTTGCGGTCCTCCGGGCACAGCAACACGCCGGCGGCGATGGCGTCGCGGGGTGAGCGCAACTGCAGCGCTTGCCCGCACAGCTCCAGGCTGCCGGCGCTGGCGCGCTCCAGGCCGCTGAGCAAACGAAACAGCTCGGTGCGCCCCGCGCCCACCAGCCCGAACAGGCCGAGGATCTCGCCCTTGCTCACCTGGAAACTGATCGGCTCACGCAGCCCCGGGCCGAGCAGGCCGTCGACCTTGAGCGCCACCTCGCCCTGCTCCCGCGGGCGGTAGTCGTAGATGTCCTGGATATCGCGGCCGACCATGCAGGTCACCAACTGGTCGTGGGTCAGGCTGCTCATGTCTTCGAAGGTGCGCACATAGCGACCGTCCTTGAACACCGTCACCGCATCGCAGATACGGAACACCTCTTCCATGCGGTGCGACACGTAGAGCACCACTTTGCCCTCGTCACGCAGGCGCGCAATGATCGCCATCAGCCGGTCGATTTCCCGCGCCGACAAGCTGCTGGTGGGTTCATCGAAGGCGATCACGTTGGCGCCACGGGACAGCGCCTTGGCGATTTCCACCAGTTGGCGCTGGCCCAGGGACAGGCGCCCGAGTTTCTCGTCGGGGTCGATCTCATCGGCCAGGCCCTTGAGGCACGCCAGCGCCTGCTGACGCAACAGGCCGCGATTGACCACCCCCAGGCGCGTCGGCAAGTGTCCGAGGAACAGGTTCTCGGCGACGCTCATTTCCGGCACCAGGTGCAGTTCCTGGTGGATCACCGCGACGCCGCTGGCGATGCTGTCGGCGGCATTTTTGAACGCCATGACCTGCGCGCCGATCTGCACGCTGCCGCTGCTGGGGATGTAGGCGCCGCCGAGAATCTTCAACAGCGTCGACTTGCCCGCACCGTTCTCGCCCATCAGGGCGTGCACCTGCCCGGGGTGGGCGGTGAAGCTGATGCCGTCCAACGCCTTGACCCCGGGAAAGGTTTTGCCGATCGCGTCGAAACGCAGGGCCGCAGCGGTCATTTCCACAGCCCGATCTTGGTCAGTTCTTCCTTGAAGTTCTCGCGGGTGATCAGGGTGACTTCGTCCATGGCGGTGTACTTCGGTGGTTCAGTGCCTTTGGTGACCCACTCGTACATCATCAGCGCGGTGTTATAGCCTTCGATATGCGGGCTCGGCAGCATGGAGCCGAAGAAACCGCTGTCGGCTTTCTTCAATTCGCCGATGGCGTCGGTGCCATTGATGCCGATGCCTATCACGTTGGCGGCCTTGAAGCCGGCGCTTTCAGTGGCGCGCACGCCGCCGAGCACGGTGTTGTCGTTCATGCCGCCGATGATCAGGTTCTTCGCACCGCCGGGCAGCTTGACCAGGGCCGAGTTGGTGGCGTCCATGCTGCCAGGTACGTCAAGAGTCTTGAGGGCAGCGGTGAGGATGTGATCCTTGGGGATGCCGGCTTCTTCCAGGGATTTGATCGAGCCGTCGGTGCGCTTTTTACCCGTATCGAGCTCGTTGAAGGTGTTGATCACCGCGTAAGTGTCCTTCCAGTCCCACCCGCGTTTCTTCGCCTCGGCGGCCATGGCGGCGCCCTGCTTCTGGCCCACTTCGAAGGCGGCCATGCCCAGGTACGGCACGTCCTCCATGAAGTTGCCCTTGGCATCGACAAAACGATCATCCACGGCCATCACTTTCAGGCCATTGACCTTGGCCTTGGCGACGATAGCCGGGCCCAGGGACACGTCCGGCGGGCAGATCACAAAGCCCTTGGCGCCGTTGGCGGCCAGGCTGTCGATGGCCGAGAGGGTTTTCTCGCCGTCGGGCACGGCGATCTTGATCACGGTGAAACCGTGTTCCTTGCCGGCTTTTTCGGCGAAGGCCCATTCGGTCTGGAACCAGGGCTCCTCGGCCTGCTTGACCAAAAAACCGATCTTGACTTCTTCAGCCGATACGATGCTGCTGAGGCTGCTTAAAGCAACAGCGGCAGCCAGAACGCGTAGAGTCTTTTTCATGAACGACACCTCTTGTTGTTGTTTTTGAGTCTTGGGTTTAACCGGCGAAGCGGTGACAAGGTTTGCCAGGCACATCGACCTCAATGGCCAACAGCGCACCGTCCAAAGGGTGACCCAAGGGGCTCGCGGCGCTGGTGATATACAACGTGGTCAGGTCAGGCCCACCGAACACGCAACTGGTGGGACGGCTGACGGGCAGTTCGATGATGCGATCCACCTCACCCAGGGGCGTCAGGCGCAGCAGGCAACTGCCGTCCCAACGGGCATTCCAGATGTAGCCTTCGGCGTCCATGGCCGAACCGTCCGGGCCGCCTCGCTCGTGAGGCCCGAACCACACCCGTGCGGGATCGAGTTGGCCGTCAGGCTGGATTGAATGGTGGTACAGCGTGCCGTCCATGCTATCGCCGAAGTGCACGTGACCACCGCATTCACTCCACAGCAGTGTGTTGGGAATGCCCAGGCCGCTGAGCAGCGGCGTGACCGTGGCATCGGCATCGATGCGGAACAATCCGCCGGAACGCCGAGTGATGGGCAAGTCCTCGCCTTGCTCACCGATATTGTTCTGCATGGTGCCCAGCCACAGCCGGCCCTGGGCATCGCAGCGCGCTTCATTGCCGCGGTTGCCGGGTTGCGGGTCGGCGACGCACAGCAGGGTCAGCGCTTCGGTGGTCAGGTCCAGGCGATACACGCCGCTGCTCAAGGTCACCAGCGCATCGCCGCTTTCACAGGGGATGAATGCCGAGACATGCTCGGGCAATTGCCAGACCTGCAACTCGCCGCCCATCAGGCGCAGGGCCTGGCGGGCGGCGATATCCACCCAATACAGGGCCTGGGTCGGTCTGTCCCAGAACGGCCCTTCGCCCAACCGGGCACGGTGTGGGGTCACTGCATTCACTGACATGAAGCCTCCTGGTGACTTACAGCGGATCGCGGGATGGCGTGCCATCCACCAGCCGCTGGATACGCAACGGGTTGGCGTTTTTCAACGCCTCGGGCAGCAGGCTATCAGGGTAATTCTGGAAGCACACCGGGCGCAGGAAGCGGTCGATGGCCAGGGTGCCCACCGACGTGCCGCGGGCGTCGGACGTTGCCGGATACGGCCCGCCGTGCACCATCGAATCGCAGACTTCGACGCCAGTGGGATAACCGTTGAGCAGGATGCGTCCGACTTTCTGCTCCAGCAGCGGCGTGAGTTCGGCGAACTGTTGCAGGTCAGCCGGTTCGCCAATGATGGTGGCGGTCAATTGCCCGTGCAGCCCCTGCAAAGCGGTGCTGAGCTGGGCCTGGTCGGCAACTTCGACGAACACCGTGGTGGGGCCGAACACTTCTTCCTGCAGCACTTCGTCGCCGTCGATCAACAGCCGTACGTCCGCCTTGAACAGCTGCGGTTGCGCCTGGTTGCCCGATTGCGCGTTACCCGCCAGGTGCTGGATGCCGGGGTGGGACAGGAGTTTTTCCAGGCCCTTGCCATAGCTGCCCAAGGTGCCGGCGTTGAGCATGGTCTGCGCCGGTTGCGCGCCGATCAATTGCGCGACCTGTTGAGTGAACGCCGTGAATTGTGGCGACGCAATACCGATGACCAGGCCGGGGTTGGTGCAGAACTGGCCGCAGCCCTGCACCACCGAGGCGGTCAGGTCGCGGGCTACGCTTTCGGCGCGGGCGTGCAAGGCCTGGGGCAGCACGATCACCGGGTTGATGCTCGACATCTCGGCGAACACCGGGATCGGTTGCGGGCGTGCCGCGGCCATGTCGCACAGGGCACGGCCACCCTTGAGCGAGCCGGTGAAACCCACGGCCTGAATCGCCGGATGCTTGACCAGGGCTTCGCCGACGCCGCCGCCGAAGATCATGTTGAATACCCCCGCCGGCATCTCGGTGGCCTCGGCTGCGCGAATGATCGCATCGGCCACCTGCTCGGCCGTCGCCATGTGCCCGCTGTGGGCCTTGAACACCACTGGGC
The DNA here is from genome assembly GCF_059134095.1 of Pseudomonas sp. FBCC-B545. Classification (NCBI taxonomy): domain Bacteria; kingdom Pseudomonadati; phylum Pseudomonadota; class Gammaproteobacteria; order Pseudomonadales; family Pseudomonadaceae; genus Pseudomonas; species Pseudomonas sp. FBCC-B545. Next base: position 3,769,602 of record NZ_CP101441.1, read on the forward strand.
AGCCTGCGGCCAACGCAGCGGCGGTATCGCCACCCGCCGTGGAAAAGGCCAGAGGGAAGTTGCTGGCACCGAACACCGCCACCGGGCCCAGGCCGATACGGTATTGGCGCAGGTCCGGGCGTGGCAGCGGCTGGCGATCCGGCAAGGCTTTATCGATACGCGCCCCGTAGAAATCGCCACGGCGCAGCACCGTGGCGAACAGGCGCATCTGGCCGCTGGTGCGCCCACGCTCGCCTTTGATGCGGGCGGCGGGCAGCGCGGTTTCGCGGCAGACCAAATCGATGAAGTTATCGCTCAGGGCATCCAGCTCGTCGGCTATCGCGTCCAGGAACTGCGCACGGCGCGCAGCACTCAGCGCACGGAACGCCGGATACGCAGCGGCGGCGGCCTTGGCGGCGGCATCGACCTCTTGCGGTGTGGCCTGGTAGAAATCCTGCGGCAAGGCTTCACCGCTGGTGGCATCGACGCTTTGCAGCTTGACGTTGCCGTTGGCGCTGCGTTGGCCGCCGATGTAGTTGTGGCCGAGGAACTGGGTCATGTTGATCTCCTTAAAGGGGGGTGACTTGGCCGGGTTCAAATGCCGCATCGCTGCTGCCGATACCGTTGATCAACGGCGCGCCGAATTCGGCCTGGCTGATCTCGAACACGTCGCCCGGCTGGGTACGTATACCGTCGGCAAATGACAGCGTAGCGGTGCCGAAGAAGTGAATGTGCACATCCCCCGGCTTGAGGAACTGGCTGTATTTGAAGTGGTGATACTCAAGGTTTTCCAGGCTGTGGCACATATTGGCCTCGCCACTGAGGAATTCGTTCCGCCAGATTTCTTCGCCGTTGCGCAGGATGCGGCTGCTGCCGGCCAGGTGCTGGGGCAGCTCGCCCACGCGCAGTTCCGGGCCATAGCTGCAACTGCGCAGCTTGGAATGGGCCAGGTACAGGTAGTTCTTGCGTTCCATCACATGGTCGGAGAACTCATTACCCACCGCAAAACCCAGGCGATAGGGTTTGCGGTCGTGGCCGATCACATAGAGGCCGCCGATCTCCGGCTCTTCGCCAGCGTCTTCGGCAAACGGTGGCACCGGGAAGGCGGCGCCCGGGCGTACGACAATGCTGCCGTCGCCCTTGTAGAACCACTCCGGCTGCACGCCTGCCTGGCCGGCCGCGGGCTTGCCGCCCTCTACGCCCCACTTGAAGATACGCATGGTGTCGGTCATGGCGCTGTCGTCGCCGGCCTGCTGGTGCATCTTGTCGCGGGCCGAAGCGCTGCCCAGATGGGTCAGGCCAGTGCCGCTGATCAGCATATGGGCTGGGTCCGGGTGGTCCAGTGGCGGCAGGATTTTCAGCTCGGCCAGCAGCGCGGCGTAGTCATGGCTGTCGCCCAGGCCCAGGCCCTGCACCTGTTGCGCAAGGCCGGTGCCGGCCTTGATGGCGGCCAGCGCCAACTCGCGTACGCTGTGCGCGCCCTGCACTTCGCGCAGAGTGTTGCCTTCCACTACGCCGACGCGGCGCTCCCCGTTACCCAATTCGAACTGAACTAGACGCATGCATTTTCTCCAGGATTTAAGTACGTGTGGCGCCACGGGCGCTGGCGGCGAATTGGTCGACCGGCAGCACGTGCTTGCGCTCCAGTACGCGGTAGACCACGAGGGTCAAGACCAGCCCGAACACCATCACGCCGGATAAGAAATACAGGCCCGAGGCCAGGTTACCGGTGTATTCCTTGAGCGCACCGATCACGAACGGACCGATGTAGCCGCCGAGGTTGCCCACCGAGTTGATCAAGGCGATACCGGCTGCCGCGCTGGCCCCGGCAAAGAAGCGCCCCGGCAAGGTCCAGAACACCGCGGTGCAGGAAAACATGGCGAACGCCGCCAGGCACAACGCAGCCATCTGCAGCACCGGCACACTCAGCCAGGCGCTGCAGAACAGGCCGATGGCGCCGAGCACATACAGCACCGCGAGATGGCCATAGCGATCATTCAAACGGTCGGAACTGCGCGGGATGATCAACAGGCCGATGATGCCGAAGATATACGGCACGGCGGAGATGAAGCCGGTGGTGAGGTCGCTGCCGCCGAACTGCTTGATCAGGGTCGGCAGCCACAGGCCCAGGCCGTAGATGCTCAGTGTCACCGGCAGATAGAACAGCGCCAGCAGCAACACGCGCTTGTCCTTGAGGGCATGCAAGGGGTTGCCATGGCGGGTCTGGCCGTAGGCTTGCAGGTCTTTTTCCAGCTCGCCGGTGAGCCAGGTCTTTTCTTGCTCGCTCATCCAGCTGACCTGTTTCGGGCCGTCCGGCAGGTAGCGCAGCACCGGCCAGGTCAGCAGGATCGCCGGGGTGCCGATCACGATAAACAGCCACTGCCAGCCGTGCAGGCCAAGGATGCCGTCCATGCCGAGCAGGCCGCCGGACACGGGCCCGGTGATCATCATCGCGATGGGCTGGGAGAGAATGAACAGCCCGAGGATCTTGCCGCGATGGCGTACCGGGAACCATTGGGTGATGTAGTACAGCACGCCAGGAAAGAACCCCGCCTCCGCCGCGCCGAGCAAAAAGCGCATCACATAGAAGCTGTGCGGACCTTGCACGAAGGCCATGCCGATGGTGATGGCGCCCCAGGTGATCATGATGCGCGCAAACCAGCGCCGCGCGCCGAAGCGGTCGAGCATCAGGTTGCTGGGGATTTCGAACAGGAAGTAGCCAATGAAGAACAGCCCGGCACCGAGGCCATAGGCGGCGTCACCGATGCCGACGTCGGCGCCCATGTGCAGCTTGGCGAACCCTACGGCGGAACGGTCCACGTAGGCGATCAGATACAGCAGGATCAGGAAGGGAATCAGTTTCAGCGTGATGCGCCGAATAAGCCGCAATTCCTGGCTCATGGGTCGATCTCCGATTGTTGTTTTTATAGAAGCTCGGGGGACGCCTCTCGCGAAATCCGCCAGGGTCATACCTCAGTTAAGAAGGACTATATAGTAGGACTATTTGCAAAACAACACTTCCAAAGCTTCGATTTTGCGCTTATGTTTAACCACGCATAGAACATATAGTCATACAATAAGAGAATCGATCATGCCTGACAAAAAGCCCGGCCTACGCTCCGCCCAGTGGTTTGGTACCGCCGACAAGAACGGCTTCATGTACCGCAGCTGGATGAAGAACCAGGGCATTGCCGACCACCAGTTCCATGGCAAGCCGATCATCGGCATCTGCAATACCTGGTCGGAGCTGACCCCGTGCAACGCGCACTTCCGCCAGATCGCCGAGCACGTCAAGCGCGGCGTGATCGAGGCCGGTGGCTTCCCGGTGGAATTCCCGGTGTTTTCCAACGGTGAATCCAACCTGCGCCCTACCGCCATGCTCACCCGCAACCTGGCGAGCATGGATGTGGAGGAAGCCATTCGCGGCAACCCCATCGATGGCGTGGTGCTGCTGACCGGTTGCGACAAGACCACCCCGGCGCTGCTGATGGGTGCGGCCAGTTGCGATGTGCCGGCCATCGTGGTCACCGGCGGGCCGATGCTCAATGGCAAGCACAAGGGCCAGGACATCGGTTCGGGCACCGTGGTGTGGCAGCTCAGCGAACAGGTCAAGGCCGGCACCATCACCCTGGATGACTTCCTCGCGGCCGAAGGCGGCATGTCACGCTCGGCGGGCACCTGCAACACCATGGGCACGGCGTCGACCATGGCCTGCATGGCCGAGGCACTGGGCACGTCCCTGCCCCACAACGCGGCGATCCCGGCGGTGGATGCACGGCGTTATGTGCTGGCGCATATGTCGGGCATGCGTGCGGTGGAGATGGTGCGCGAAGACTTGAAGCTGTCGAAGATCCTGACCAAGGAAGCGTTTGAAAACGCGATCCGGGTAAACGCGGCCATCGGCGGTTCGACCAACGCGGTGATCCACTTGAAAGCCATTGCCGGGCGCATCGGGGTTGAACTCGACCTGGATGACTGGACCCGCATCGGCCGCGGCATGCCGACCATCGTCGACCTGCAACCGTCCGGGCGCTTCCTGATGGAAGAGTTCTACTACGCAGGTGGCTTGCCCGCAGTGCTGCGTCGCCTCGGTGAAGCCAACCTGATCCCCCACCCCAATGCCTTGACCGTCAACGGCAAGTCCCTGGGCGAGAACACCAAGGACTCGCCGATCTACGGCCAAGATGAAGTGATCCGCACCCTCGACAACCCGATCCGCGCCGACGGTGGCATCTGCGTGTTGCGCGGCAACCTGGCGCCCCTGGGTGCGGTGCTCAAGCCGTCGGCGGCCAGTCCCGAGCTGATGCAGCATCGCGGCCGTGCGGTGGTGTTCGAGAACTTCGACATGTACAAGGCGCGCATCAACGACCCGGACCTGGACGTGGACGCCAACTCGATCCTGGTCATGAAGAACTGCGGCCCCAAGGGTTACCCGGGCATGGCCGAAGTCGGCAACATGGGCTTGCCGGCCAAGCTGCTGGCCCAGGGCGTGACCGACATGGTGCGTATTTCCGATGCACGCATGAGCGGCACCGCCTACGGCACCGTGGTCTTGCATGTGGCGCCGGAAGCCGCTGCCGGCGGGCCGTTGGCCACGGTGCAGGAAGGCGACTGGATCGAGCTCGATTGTGCCAATGGCCGCCTGCACCTGGACATCCCCGACGCCGAGCTGGCGGCACGCATGGCCGACCTCAAGCCGGCGCAGAACCTGATCGTCGGCGGGTACCGCCAGTTGTACATCGACCATGTGCTGCAGGCTGACCAGGGCTGTGATTTCGACTTCCTGGTGGGTTGCCGTGGCGCCGAAGTCCCACGGCATTCCCACTAATTGGGATGCTATGATGCGGCGAATCTAAGCCAGAGCCTATCCGTCGTTATGGATCACCAGCCGCCCAAGCCGCGCAAGAGCCAGCATGCCCAGATCGTCCAGGACTTGGGCATGCACATCGTTTCCGGTCGCTTCAAGCCTGAAGAACGGTTGCCCATGGAAGCCACGCTGTGCGAGGAATACCAGGTCAGCCGCTCGGTATTGCGCGAGGCGACGCGGGTGCTGAGCGCCAAGGGCCTGGTGTATTCCAAGCCGCGGGTGGGCGCGGTGGTGCGACCGCGCTTGAAATGGCACCTGCTCGACCCGGACGTGCTGTCCTGGTTGATGCAGTCCACACCCCACAGCGAGTTCTTCAACACCCTGGCCGGGGTGCGTCGTATCCTGGAGCCGGAAATCGCCGCCATGGCCGCGACCACCGCCACCGATGAAGACATCGCCACCATCGAACAAGCCTACCAGGGCATGGAAACCGCGCAGACCCACGAACAGCTGTTGCAGGCCGACCTGGACTTCCACCGTGCGATTGCCGACGCCACTCGCAACGACCTGCTCGCCTATATGTGCAACATGCTTTCACTGCCGTTGCGCGAGTCGATCAACATCACCAACCGCCGTCCGGATATCCAGGGTTTGAGCCTGCCCCGGCACAAGGCGATCCTTACCGCGATCCAGAACCGCGACGCCCTGGGTGCGCGGCACGCCTCGCTGGTGCAACTGGATGACACACGGGTGGCGCTGGATACGGTGATGAATGTGCTGACGCCGTTGTAACCCGACGCTGTGGCACCTATTCCTGATTATTGGCGTTGGCTCTGGGGCAGGTGTTATCTCCGTCTTTTTTCAGCGCCAGCACCGCCTGGCGCTCGGACAACAAGTGGGTAATGGCCCCGCCGATAGCGGCGGAAATAAGTGCCAGGGCTTCTTTGGGCAGATTGATCGCCGCCCAGGTCAACCCGCCGATCAGCAAAATGACAAAGAGGATATTGAAGCGCGACACGCCGAGTTTGATCGAGCGGACGATATCGGAGGTGTCCTGCATTTTTTCGAAGCGCTTGAGGTCTTCGAACTTGCGCACCGACTTCAGGGTTTCAACCTTGACAGTCATGCAGATCCAAATGTGGGAGGGGCGGTGCAACGATTCGAATGGCACCGATGGCGATGTATCAGCCCCGCATATGCTGGTTGAAATAATGCTATCGGGAGCAAGCCCCCTCCCACATGAGATATGCATTCCAGGCTGACAGAAAGCCCCCTGGACGCATGCAGCCCAAATGTGGGAGGGCGCTTGCTCCCGATAGCGGTGGATCAGCACCAGATACCTGGCTGACATACCTATATAGGGCATAGGTATCTACACAACTGACCGTGCCGACTTGCTGCTTGCTCTTGCTCTTGCTCTTGCTCTTGCTCTGCTTTTGATTTTAGGCGCCCCGTCAAACCACGCTGGCCGGAATTCGACAGGGATTTGGGGGGTAAACCGGCAGGGATGCCGGTTTAGCCGCCCCGCGCCATGGATGGCGCGTGGCGGCGGCCCCCCAAATCAATGTCGGATTACGGGCACACCGAGCCTGGGCGAGGTGCCGAGTGGTGGGGCGAGGACCTTTTGCTTACTTTTGGCTGGGCCGGCATTCCGGTCCTTCCAAAAGTGAGCCGCTGTAAGAGCGGAACCCTAAGTGGCCGTTACCGCAGAAATGGATATGTACTCGGTATGATCCAACATCCTGGTCGGCTGTCAGGCCGCCATCGGGGGCAAGCCCCCTCCCACATTTTGGACCTGTGTATAGCGCGTTATAGGGTGTAGGAAATTCCAACCTGCACCGTACGCGGCGCACCCGGGTAGGCATAGATATTGCCGAACGCCCCTTCCTCATACTCGCGGTTGAACAGGTTCTTCACATCCAGGTTCAGGCGTACCTGCTCGTTGACCTTGTAGTAGCCGAGCAGGTCGACCACGGTGTAGGCGTCCATTGAGAAGCCAGTGTTGGCGGTCTGGCCGGCGCGCTGGTCGACGTACTTGGCGCCGGCCCCCAGGCCCAGGCCCTTGAGAGCGCCGTCCTGGAACTCGTAGACGTTGAGCAGGCTGAAGCTGTTGCGCGGGATGTTCATCAGGCGGGTGCCGACACGGAAGGTGTTGTCGCGGGTGACCTCGGCATCCACGTAGGCGTAGCCGCCGATCACGCGCCACTCGGGTGTGAGGTTGCCCGCCACGTTCAGGTCGAATCCGCGGCTGCGCACCTGGCCAGCGGCGACGCTGAAGGTGTTGGTGGGGTCGGCCGGGTCGTTGGTCAGCACGTTTTTCTTTTCGATCTGGTAGATCGCCGCGTCGACACTCAGTTGACGGTCAAGCGCCTCCCACTTGACCCCGATCTCATAGGACTTGCCTTTCTCCGGTGCAAAACCACCGCCTTCACGGCTGGCGCCGGTATTGGGCTTGAACGAACGGGCGGCGTCGGCATAGACCGCGACGGTGTCGGTGAGGTCGTAGATCACGCCCACACGCGGGGTGACCGCGTTGTCGGCGGCGGTCCAGGGTTTTACCCCCGTTACATAGCTTTCGTAGTCATGCTCAAAACGCTCGAAACGCGCCCCTGCCAAGACCTTCAAGCGCTCGGTCAGCGCCACCTGATCCTGGACAAACGCCGCATAGGTCTTGAGGTTCTCCTTGTCGTGGGTCGGCGTGCGCGTCAGCGGCGGACGGGCCTGGCCATACACCGGATTGAAAATGTCGATCGGGTAGGTACCCAGGACCGTACTGGAACGCTGGATGATCGACTTGTAGTCGTAATCCTCGTACTCGATACCAGTGAGCAAGGTGTGCTCGAAACCGCCCGTGGAAAAGTGCCCGGTCAGGTTTAGCTGGTAATCCTTGTCGGTCCATTCCAGCTTGCGGTAGTTGAAGTTGCGCTGCAGGGTGCGGCCATCTGCGCCCAGGCTGCCCGTCCCATTGGCTTCGATGGCGTTGCCTTTCAAACTGCCGTCCAACCACTGGAAACCACCGCCCAGGGTCCAGTCGTCGTTGAGCGCATGCTCGAAACGCAACTGCGCCATGTTGTTGTCGTTGTGCAGCTTGCCGGCGTCCTTGTCGCCCCAGAACGTATCGCGCGAGGGCGTTCCGCGCTGGTTGGGCAGGCGCGTCAGGCCACGGTCCAACGGGTGGTTGTTGCGCATGAAGTCGCCTTCGAAGGTCACCTTGGTGTCATCGCTGGCCTGCCAGGTGATCACCGGGGCCACGCCGTAGCGCTCGGTCTCGACATGATCGCGGAAGGTATCGCCGCCCTCACCCACCACGTTCAGGCGATAGGCCAGGCGGCCTTCTTCGTCCAGTGGGCCGGAGGCATCCAGGGTGCCGCGTTTCATGCCCTGGTCATTCAACTGGCTGCCCAGGGTGACGGTGCGTTCGGCCAAGGGTTGCTTGGACACCACGTTGAACGTACCACCGGGGTCGCCACGGCCGTAGAGCATGGTTGCGGGGCCGCGCAACACCTCAAGGCGTTCGATGGTGTTGGCATCCGGCATGTTCGGGTAGCCGCGGTTGATCGGGAAACCATTGCGGTAGAACTCACCGGTGGTGAAGCCACGCACGGTGAAGGTGGTCAGGCCCTGGCCGCCGAAGTTGTTGGCGCGACCGACACCGCCGGCATAGTCGAGGGCATCCTGCAGGCGCGTCGCACCAATGTCCTCGACCACGTCCTTGGAGACAACGCTGATGGATTGCGGGGTTTCATGAATGGAGGTGTCGGTGCGCGTCGCACTGGCTGATCGTGTGGCGCGGTAACCCTGCACCGGCCCCTGGGCGGACTCGAAGTCTGCGGTGGCAGTCACGTTGGTGGCCTGCAGCTCGATACTGGCTGTTTCAGCGGGGGCATCCTCTGACCACGCAAAGGGGGAAAACGCCTGAAGCACACAAATGGAAATCAGGGTACGACGCATGGATGTTGAACCTAGTGAAAGAGCCAGATGGGACGGCAAACCTGCCAAGAATTCGCGAGCATCATAGCCCAGCCGATTCTCATTTGGCATCCATTCTCATTTGTTATTTTTCGCTCAAGCCTTTGGCCCTCCGTAGTGCATAAACACCAGGCGAAAAAAAGCCACTCACTTGAGTGGCTCTTGTGTATGCCTGGCCCGCCTCAGCGATAGCGTTCCAACCAATGCGCGTAAGGCGCCGGCAAGGTCCAGGAGGATTTTTCCACGCCCAGTTCCTTGGCGGCAAAGTACGCCCAATGCGGATCGGCCAAGTGCGCACGCCCTACCGACACCAGGTCCAGGTGCCCGGCCTGCAACGCGCCTTCGGCCAGTTGCGGGGTACCGAAGCCCCAGGCGGATGTCACCGGGATACCCGCTTCACGACGCACGCGCTCGGCAATCGGCCCCATGAAGGCCGGACCCCACGGGATGTTGGTGTCGGGAATGGTGAAACCGACGCTGACACTCAGCAGGTCCAGGCCACCGTCCTTGAAGCGGCGCGCCAGCTCGATGGACTCGGTGAGGGTCTGCTCATCACGGCCGTCGTATTCAATCACGCCAAACCGCGCGGTGAGCGGCAGGTTTTCCGGCCAGACCTCACGCACGGCGGCCAGGGTTTCCAGGAGGAAGCGGCTGCGGTTATCGAAGCTGCCACCGTAGGCATCGGTGCGCTGGTTGGAATGCTCGGAGAAAAAGCTCTGGCCCAGGTAGCCGTGGGCGAAGTGCAGCTCGATCCATTCAAAACCGGCGTCACGGGCGCGGCGGGCGGCGTCGACGAAGTCCTGCTGGACGCGGGCGATATCGTCCAGGGTCATGGCACGCGGTACGTTGGGCAGGTTGGCCCCGAACGCGATGGCCGAGGGGGCGATGGTTTCCCAGCTGCGTGCATCGGAGGCAGGAATGTGGTCATCGCCTTCCCACGGGCGGTTGGCGCTGGCCTTGCGACCGGCGTGGGCGATCTGGATGCCCGGCACCGAACCTGCGGCCTTGATGGCCTTGACCATGGGCACGAACGCCTGGGCATGGGCATCGCTCCAGATACCGGCACAGCCTGGGGTGATACGCCCTTCGGGAGCGACTGCGGTGGCCTCGACCACCAGCAGGCCGGCCCCGCCACGGGCCATGCCGGCCAGGTGTACGTGGTGCCAATCGTTGACCATGCCGTCATCGGCCATGTATTGGCACATCGGCGGGATGGCAATGCGATTGCGCAAGGTAACGTCTTTAAGTTTGAACGGTTCGAACAACGCGGACATCAGATACTCCGGGGAAGGGTGTGTGATTCGATAGTTCGATGGTAATCGAACTATGGTATTGAACGCTACCCCCCTGTTATGATCCGCTCATGCGAGCCTTCAAACACCCTACACCGCAAGAATTGACCCTAGAGCGCGTGCTTTACGCCTTGAGCGACCCCGTACGCCTGGACATCGTGCGCTGCCTGGCCGGCGTGCCCGAAGCCAGCTGTGGTGAACTGGATGGCGGGCGGCCTAAATCCAGCATGTCCCACCACTTCCGGGTACTGCGCGATGCCGGCCTGGTGCACACCCGCAACGTGGGCACCACCCATATGAATTCATTGCGTCGCGACGAGCTGGAGAGCCGCTTTCCCGGGTTGTTGGCGAGTATTCTGTCGCAGCTGTAGATGACGCCTGCGCGTCAGGATAAAACCGGCTGCAGCAGCGCACCGTCCAGATGCACGCAGTCCTTGCCGTTGCGCTTGGCGCCATACAGGTTCTTGTCCGCCATCTTGAGCACCGTCGACAGGTCGTCGCCCGCCGAAAAGCGCGCCATGCCCGCACTGCACGTGTAGTTATGCGGTGCAGCGACACTGCTGCGGATCGACTGCAGTAACGCCAGGGCATAATCGCAGGCCAGTTCCGGGTCATCGCCCTGCAACAACACACCGAACTCTTCCCCGCCGATTCGACCAAAGCTGTGGCTACCCTTGGCGTTTTTCAGGCACACGGCCATGGCGCGCAGGATCTTGTCGCCCACATCGTGACCATACAGGTCATTTTTTTCCTTGAAACTGTCGATATCCAACATGATGAAGTAGCCCCCCTGACCACCACTGAGCAACTTTTCGAAACTTTGCATAAAGGCGCGCCGGTTGAGGATCGAGGTCAGATAATCCGTTTCGGCCAATGCGCGAAACTCACTTTCTACCAGCAATACCGAGCGCAGGTTCTTCAAGTAGGAGTAACTCAAGATAAAACCAATGGACACCGAAGAAGCACAAAACATCAGCAGATAGACCTCGGTGCCCGCATATATATCGGCCTGCATCGGCGGCCACAGAATAAGCCAGACCAATAGCGCGTCGGCCAGATAATCCTGGACACTGATAAACAAGATGGCGCTGCCCACCACCAGGGTGACGGCCAATGGCAGACCATAAATGCGCAACTCTTCATTCAAGCGAATCATGTAGGCGAAGCCGACCGACAACAGCACCATATAGGTCACCCCCAGCACCCGCCAAAGCAGAAAGTTGGCGGTCCTGGTATGCACGCGGCAAACCACCAACAGGCCAAGAGTGACGCCCATCGTATAAATATCCAACTGCAGGGCCGGATGAATCAACAACATGCCGACCCAGGCAATAATCCCTATCCATTCGGCTTGCGTCACGGCGGGCGACAGCAGACTGCGCATCCGGGGCCGCAACTTCAAGTTAGCAGGCATCCCTACGCTCCCATCTCAATAGCATGCAGGCCAACCGCAAATGAAAAGGCCATGAAGCGCTTTACCAGACTGGCGAAAGGTGGCAGCACTTCCAGCCGGGTCTTGGAGTGGGCCTTGAAATAGCCCTTCTCCACGCCCTCCTGCACCACGCGGATAATGTGGGTCTTGGACACGGAAAGTTGCTTGGCCAATGCCAGGTAGGACGACGACCTGAAGGTAGTGCGGTCATTGTCCGGCGCAAAGGCATCGTTATAGATAGCCAGCATCAACAGATGCCCGGCGTCGCGTTTCACCAGCCAATAACACTCGGGCAGTAACACATCCACCGTCAGTTCAGAGGCGAGGATCACGGCGAAACCCTTGAAATAGAGGGCCAGGAACCCGCGATCGTCGAGGTCACGCATCTGCCGGAAAATCTCCCGTTCCGGGTAGAGCAGCGCCAACGACTCAGTCAGGGCGGTCAGCATTAAGCGCGCTTCACGGCAGGCTTCATCCGAGGGTGAATACACCCGGAAGCGACTGTCTTCGGGGTGCGGTGCAACCTCCATGAAACCCAGGGCCCGAAACAACAGGAAGATTGATTCCAGGCTGTTTTTCGAACAATACCTGCGCGTCACGCACAGGGCCTTAACTTCTGCCAACAATGGCAGTGGGGTGGAAAAGTACCGGCTCAATAACGCAAACGACACCATCAAGCGGCTGTATTTAAGTGCACTCTTGTAGAAAAACGGTCGTCTTGAATAGGGCACGAGCAGCACGTGGTAATGCGCTCTCATGCACGCTTCAAAATCCCTATGACGTTCGAGTGCTTGCGCGGTATTACACATAGCTGACTTCAACGAACTGACACGCATGAAAGAGCCCTGATCAACCAATTATTCCACTGATCTCGGCTACGAAATCCCTGCAGCCAGGCCCCAAAACAAATCACGTCAAAAACCCTGCCATTAATGGCTTTTTGCCTCGAACGCAATGTACAGCGATTGCCGCACCAGACGTCATCAGTACCAAAGTTGTTCCACATTCAAATCATCTGTGGCTCGCAGTTGCGCGACATCTCTCGTTACATTCTCCCGGGATAGCGACTTATCAACTAATCGATTCAGCACCCTGCGAACCTTCCCCCTCCCGCGACGTCGTAACAGGGCATTGTTGCCAACCACCCACTGCGAGGTGCTCGTTTGAAAGCTGCCGTCCTGAAGAAATACCGCCTGATCATCAAGACCATGGGCTATGTGGGCTGGGCCCTGTTCTGGCTGTTGCTATGGGATGTGGCCGTGACGGTGGACTTCATGCTGTTTCTCACCGCCAAGATCAACTTGCCGCTGATGCCCCTGACCTTGCTGGGTTCCGCGCTGGTAGTGCTGATCAGCTTTCGCAACAGCAGTGCCTACAACCGCTGGTGGGAAGCACGCACGCTGTGGGGGGCGATGGTCAATAACTCGCGCAGTTTTGCCCGGCAGGTGTTGACGTTGCTGGATGACGCCGCCGGCGAGGTCAATCCCGTCAAGTCGACCCTGTTGCGCCGTCATGTCGCCTACGTCAATTGCCTGGCCGCGCACCTCAAGGGCCAGCCGTGCCCGGAAGAAGTGCGGGCATTTATCCCCGCCGAGGAATTTGCGCGCAACGGCGCCACTAATAATTTTGCCAATGACATCCTCACCGGCTCCGCTACGTTGCTGGCCCGCGAATACCAGGCCGGGCGCCTGGACAGCATTCGCCTGGCACGGCTGGAGTCGACCCTGGTGGACCTGTCCAATGCCCAGGGCGGCATGGAACGTATCGCCAACACGCCGCTGCCCTACCCCTACGTGTATTTCCCACGGCTGTTCATTTCGCTGTTCTGCCTGATCGTGCCGGTGGGCCTGGTGGAATCCCTGGGCTGGTTCACGCCGCTGGCCTCCACGGTGGTGGGCTTCATGCTGTTGGCCATCGAACGCATCGGTACCGACCTGCAAAGCCCGTTCAACTCCAGCGAACACCAGATCCAGATGGAAACTATCTGCGAGACCATCGAGAAGAATCTGCAGTCGATGCAGCGTGATGCGCTGGGTGATCATGCTTCCTGAGCAGCGAGTGCCGCCTGCTCGTTGACAGAGCGTAGCGACGCAAAAGGCCCGAAGGCTTCATCTGCAGCCGTTTCTTGGCTGCCCACAACTCATCAAACTGTTACAACAAAGTGCTTAGCACCTGGGCTGAGCCGGATTAGACCGTTTAAAAAAGGACCAATATCCGCACGAATCATAAGAATATTCTTACAGACGACATGATTTTTTCAGGCAAACCTATGCGCCCTGGTCTACTGTATAAACGAGTACGTTTAAACCCATGCCAAGGTCGGCCAGAGTCACCATAAGGAATCCATGCTTGAAAACCCTTCCAACTGCAGATCTCTTTTGTCCCGAGTTTCAACAAAACCCTTATCCCACCTACGCTAAACTCAGAAAGCAAGCGCCTGTCTATTGGAGCGAACAAATACAAGCGTGGGTTGTGACGCGATATGAAGATGTGCTTACTTGCCTGCATGACCCGAGAATATCCGCGAACAGGATACTTCCGCGTATGCAACAGATGCCGGAAACATTAAGAGTTCAACTGGCACCTCTGGAAAGAACCCTGTCGATGTGGCCGCTCATGTTAGAGCGCCCCAACCATACTCGCCTGCGTCAATTGATCAACAAGGCGATGACACCTCGAATAGTGCGAAGTTTTATTCCGGTCATTCAAGGCCAGGTGGACGAACTTCTCGATTCAGCACTGGCCAGCGACAGTGTGGATTTCATTTCCGACATCGCTACGCCTTATCCATTGAATGTGGTGTCTGAGATCATTGGTGCACCGGTGGAAGGACGCCCTTTACTCAAAGCCTGTGCGGTGGACATCGTCAACTTCTTCGGCAGCCCGCCCCATGAATACGAAGTGCGGGCAAAGACCGCAATGCGCAGTATCAGTGAAGCGACACAAATGCTTCGCGACATTTTGCTGATGCGTCGTAAACAGCCTGCTGCCGACCTTATATCTTCATTGGTTGAGGCCGAAGAACGCGGCGATGTCATGAGTGAAGAGGAAATCCTTGCCACGTGCCTGATGATGGTTTTTGCAGGGTTTGAAACGACTACCAACCTGATCGGCAATGGCCTGCTCCTGCTCTTGCAACATCCGCACATCGAGGCTCAGCTACGAAATAATCCCGACCTGATGCGAGGCGCGATTGGGGAAATGCTGCGTCACGAAAGCCCGGTGCAAAGGCTTTCGCGCATGGCGGTAGACGACTTCACACTACAAAATGAACACATCAAACGTGGCGACTTGATATTTTTAATGGCGGCTTCGGCAAATCGAGATGATCAAAAATTCCCAGATCCGGACCAATTCAATATTGAGAGAGACACCAAAAACCACTTGGCATTTGGTCACTCAATACACTTATGTCCTGGGAATACACTGGCGCAACTTGAAACCCAGATCCTGTTCACCGAATTATTCAGGCGCACGCGCTCTATCAAACTCGTGGAAAGCCGACCAGACTGGCAGATAAATCTGTCCGTACGTTCGCTCACTCGGCTACCGATTAAACTCGAGTCCCTGGAAAAGCCGTTAATCATCAACCCAACTTCGATAGTTCACCATGAAACCTATGAAACCGTCACAAACGCTTAAACCTCTTGCTTGCGAACTGATTGGCGCATGGCGATTAATTGAGTATTCAGTTGTGCCTTTATCCTCGGCCACAAAACATCATCCGCTCGGAACTCGTCCTGAAGGTCTGATTATCTACGAGCAGCATTTCATGGCCGTACACATTGCAGGCAACCCTCTGGCAACGACCGCAATCGCCAGACACCCAGTGGCTTATACCGGCCACTATACGTATGACGAGCGTAACGCTGTTATAACGCATCATATTCAACTCAGCACTTACGAAGCCTGGGCAAATACAGACCAATGTCGACACATTTCAATAGAGGGAAATCGGCTTCAACTACGCAGCGTGCATCCCATTATTCAGGACGATCAAGCCGTCCACGCAACGCTCGTATGGGAAAAGCAAGCCTAACAACTCTGTTCATCTGGTGTTGACGAGTAAGGCGCGCGTTGCGCCTGATGACTACATATCAATGCCACTCATGATCACATATCGCAACTACAAAACACGCGAGAAAACAGTGTATGTTCCAACATCTGGATAATTACGCGGGCGACCTTGCGCTCGTGTTACTTGACACCTATGAGCGTGACCCCCGTGAATTCAAAGTCAATCTTGGGATCGGACTCTACTTCGACGATCAGGGCCAGATTCCCTACCTCAAAGCCGTTCAGAATGCAGCGCGCATTACCGATAACGACGAGAGCCCCTGTAGCTATTTACCCATTGAGGGGCAATCTGACTTCCGGCATGCCACACAAGCGCTCATATTTGGCAATGACCACAGTGCTTTGCATGAACGTCGGGTAGCGACCATCCAGACCCTGGGAGGCTCGGGTGCGTTGGCAATGGCTGCCAGCCTGATCAAAAACTGGTTGCCCAACAGTGCAATATGGATCAGCGATCCGTGCTGGGGGAACCATGAAGTTTTTTTCCGAAACGCCAACGTCCAGGTCTACAGCTACCCCTACTACGACCCTGTTAACAAGAAGATCGCCTTTAGCCGCCTACTGGCTGCACTCGAACGTCTTCCCGAAAAAAGCGTGGTGCTGCTGCAACCGTCCTGCCATAACCCTACAGGCTTGGACCTCAGCCGGGACCAGTGGCTGCAGGTCATCGACCTGCTTGGCCGCAAAAATTTGATACCCCTGCTGGACATGGCCTATCAGGGCTTCGGTGAAGGTCTGGATGAAGATGCGTGGGCTGTGAGGGCAATCGCCAACACAGAGATAACGGCGATCGTTGCGCAGTCGTTTTCGAAAAATTTTTCTTTGTATGGTGAACGCTGCGGTAGCGTGAATGTGGTGTGCCGAACCCAATCGGAAGCAGAGCGCGTAGTAGGCCAGCTCAAGTCTCGCGTCCTTGGCAGCTACGGCACTCCCCCGTCACGCGCGAGCCTGCTCATAACCACGATCCTTCAACACGACACACTGCGAGCACAATGGCGCCAGGAAATCTCAGAAATGCGCAATCGTATCGCCACGGTGCGCCAGCAACTCTATGACGCTCTCAGTACATTGGCGCCCTCAGTAGATTGTCGTTACCTGCTTGAGCAACGTGGCATGTTTTGCTACACCGGATTGACGCCAAGTGAGGTCGAGCACCTGCGCATTAACGAAGGTATTTACCTGCTGGATTCCGGACGCTTGTGCATGCCAGGGTTGAACAATAAAAACATCCATCACGTAGCCAAGGCGCTGGCGAGAGTGCTCAACAAACGCAGAGAAGTGACGGCATCACAACCACACTCATAAATATGTATTGCAGAATCGAAGATAGTCAATAACTCGCGCAGCTTCGCCCGGCAGGTGTTGACGTTGCTTGATGACACCTCGGGCGAGGTCAACACCCGTCAAGCCGCCCCTGTTACGCCGCCATGTCGCCTACGTCAATTGCATGGCCGCGCCCCCAAAGGTCCAGCCGTGACCAAAAGTGTTCATTTCGTTGTTCTGCCTGATCGTGCCGGTGGGCCTGGTGGAATCCCTGGGCTGGTTCACGCCGCTGGCCTCCACGGTGGTGGGCTTCATGCTGTTGGCCATCGAACGCATCGGTACCGACCTGCAAAGCCCGTTCAACTCCAGCGAACACCAGATCCAGATGGAAACTATCTGCGAGACCATCGAGAAGAATCTGCAGTCGATGCAGCGTGATGCCCTGGGTGCCGAGCACATCGGTTAAACCTTGCCCCCTGCCCTCAAGTGCTTGCCCTTGCAGTCGATATACAAGGGTAAGCATGGGCCGCTCAGACTGCAAAACAACACATGCGACGCTCACCGCTACCGTTTTCCCCCTTGCCAAAATTATAAATACCCGCGGGAGAAGTCATGAATATCAAGCAAAAGCTGACCTGGGCGTTTGCCGCCATCGCGTGCCTGCCAGTCATTCTGGTGGCCGTACTGGTGGTGCTGAACCTGCGCGAGGGGGCCTTGGCGAATTTTCTCGATAGCAGTGGCCGCGAAATCCGCCAGATCGACAATGGCATGAAGCAGTTCTTCGACGGCATCAGCCAGAACGTCGAGTACGTGGCCAAGGACCCGCGCGTTGTCGCGGCCAAAGGCCTCAAAAGCTATGCCGGCGCCGATGCTGCACAAATCCCGCTGACACCGACCAATCAAGAACTGCTGGCGATTTTCGACCAGTTCGCCAAGAGCCATCCGAGCACCGCCTACCTGTCCCTGGGTTTGAAGGACGGCGGCTATGCCAGTTGGCCTGACGACACCAAGCTCACTAATTACGATCCGCGCGTACGCCCCTGGTACCAGGCCGCCATCGCCGCACCAGGCACCACCGTGCGCACTGGCGCCTATTACTGGGCGCCGGACGACGTCTCCCTGATCGGCACCGTGCACACCGTCGCCGACGCCAGCGGCAATATCCTCGGCGTGGTCGGCCTGGATGTGTCGCTCAAGCAGCTGACCGAGCTGGTCCGCAACATCAAGCTGGGCGACAGTGGCTACCTGATGCTGGTGGAAGCAAACGGCAACGTGCTGGTCGACCCCAGCGATGCCAAGCACAACTTCAAGCCGCTGGCAGACTTGGGCGCCAACTACGCCGAATTGGCCAAGCGCGGCGATGGCGTAAGCCAGATTGACATCGACGGCGTGCCGTACATGGCCAACGTGGTCAGCTCCCAAGGGCTGGGCTGGCGCTTTATCGGCTTGATCAAGCGCGACGAAGTCATGGCCGGGGCGACTCGCCTGACGTGGTTGATCGCCGGCATCGCGGCGATCCTCGCCCTGGTGTTCGCGATCGTCGGCGCCAGCTTTGCCCGAGTGATCGTGCGACCGATTCGCGGCGTGGCCGACGGCCTGCAAGAGATCGCCGAAGGCGAAGGCGACCTCACCCGCCAACTCAAGGTCCAGGGCAAGGATGAAACCGCCAGCCTGGCGGGTTGGTTCAACCAGTTCCTGGGCGTGATCGCACAACTGGTGCAGCGCATCGGCAATGCCTCCTCCGACCTGCAAACCGCTGCCGCCGACACCAGCGAAGTGGCGCGCAACATGAATCAGGCCGCCGGGCGCCAACGTGAAGCCGTGGAACTGGTCAGCACCGCGTTCAACGAAATGGTGGCCACCGCCAACGAAGTGGCGCGCTCATGCAGCGCGGCAGCGACGAGCGCCGATGAAGGCTACCGCGATGTCCACAACGGCCAGCAACATATCGGCGAAGCCACCACCAGCGTGCACAAACTGAGCGCGGACCTGCAGAAGTCGACCCAGACCATGGAGTTGCTCGAACAGGACAGCAAGAACATCAACACCATCCTCGACACGATCCGTTCCATCGCCGAACAGACCAACCTGCTGGCCCTCAACGCCGCCATCGAAGCTGCGCGGGCCGGCGACCAGGGCCGCGGCTTTGCCGTGGTGGCCGATGAGGTTCGCGCCCTGGCCCGTCGCACTGCCGACTCCACCGGCGAAATCGACAGCCTGCTCGGCAACCTTGCCCGCCGCACCCAGGAAGTCACCCAGCAGATGCAGGGCAGCCTGCTGGTGTCCCACGCCAGCGTCGAGCGCATCCAACAGGCCCGCGACAGCTTCGACAAGATCCGTGGCTCGGTGGACTCGATTCGCGACCAGAACACTCAGATCGCCACCGCCGCCGAGGAGCAGCACCAAGTGGCCGAGGAGATCAACCGCCACATCGCGCAGATCCATGCCGATGCGCAACTGGTCGAAGAGTTTGCCCACTCGGCGCAGACCGGATCTGGCCGATTGACGGATATCTCCGGGCAACTCAAGGGTCTGGTCGGTCGCTTCAAGTTCTGACCCAGGTACTGGCCCACTCAAGCCGCTTGCGCCTTTTGGCGCAAGCGGCTTTTTGCTGTCTGGGATAATCGCAGGATTTGTAAGAGTGCATTACCGAGCTAAATGTACTAACTGGTTACTTATCTTGCTAAAATCCGGCCCCTGCCTTTCCTCACTCGAGTCCTGATCGACATGAAACGAGCATCGCGCGCCGCTGGCGCCTCTAGATTCTTACTGCTGGGCCTGGGCGTCATCATCGCCCTGCTCGGCCTCGCGCTGGCCATCGGCGGCGTCAAACTGGTGAGCCTGGGAGGCTCCTGGTACTTCCTGATCGGCGGCGCGGTCATGGCGATCGCAGGGCTATTGCTCGCTTGTCGCAAACCGGCCGGCGCCTGGCTGTTCGCGGCCTTCCTGGTCGGCACGGCCATCTGGGCCATAGCGGATGTAGGGCTGGTGTTCTGGCCGCTGTTCTCGCGACTGTTCATGTTCGCGGTCATCGGTATGGTGGTAGCACTGGTTTACCCGCTGCTCGTCAACCAACGTGCGCGGGGTGCCTATGGCGTCGCCGCCGTGTTGGCCGTGGGCGTAGCGGTAGCGGCAGGCAATATGTTTGTCGCCCACCCGAGCGTGGCGCCCACCGGCGCTGGCCCGGGTATCACCCCGGTAGCTGCAGCCGATGCGCAGAAAGACTGGGCACACTACGGTAATACCGAAGGTGGCAGCCGTTTCGCCGCGCTGGACCAGATCAACCGCGACAACATCGACAAGCTCAAGGTCGCCTGGACCTATCACACCGGCGACGTGGCCCTCAGCGATGGCAACGGTGCCGAAGACCAACTGACGCCATTGCAGATCGGCAACAAAGTGTTTATCTGCACGCCGCACAACAACTTGATCGCCCTGGATGCCGACACCGGTAAAGAACTGTGGAAGAACGAGGTCAACGCTAAATCGGCGGTCTGGCAGCGTTGCCGGGGCATGGCGTATTTCGACGCCACTGCACCCATTGCCCAACCTACCCAACCCAACAGTTCGCCGATCATTGGCGCCAGCGTGCCGGCCGGCGCGCAGTGCCAGCGTCGCTTGCTGACCAACACAATCGATGCACGCCTGATCGCGGTGGACGCCGACACCGGCAAGTTCTGCGAAGACTTCGGCACCCATGGCCAGGTTGACCTGAAAGCCGGCCTGGGCAATGTGCCGGACAGCTACTACCAGCTGTCCTCGGCGCCGCTGATTGCCGGCACCACCGTGGTGGTCGGTGGCCGCGTCGCCGATAACGTCCAGACCGACATGCCCGGCGGCGTGATCCGTGGTTTCGACGTAATCAGCGGCCAGATGCGCTGGGCGTTCGACCCGGGCAACCCTGAGGACAAGCAAGCTCCGACGGGCGACAGCACCTACGTGCGCAGCACCCCGAACAGCTGGGCACCGATGTCCTACGACCCGCAGATGAACACGGTCTTCCTGCCGATGGGCAGCTCGTCCACCGATATATACGGCGTCGAGCGCACCGCTCTCAACCACAAATATGGCGCTTCAGTACTGGCGCTCGACGCCTCCACCGGTGCTGAAAAATGGGTGTACCAGACCGTCCACAATGACCTCTGGGACTTCGACCTGCCGATGCAACCCAGCCTGATCGACTTCACTCCGCCAGGCAGCGACAAGGCAGTACCGGCCGTGGTGATCGGCACCAAGGCCGGGCAGATCTACGTGCTCGACCGTGCCACCGGCAAGCCGTTGACCGACGTGCAGGAAGTGCCGGTCAAGGCCGCCAACATTCCCAACGAGCCTTATTCCCCAACCCAGCCCAAATCCGTGGGCATGCCGCAGATCGGCGCGCAGACCCTGACCGAATCGGACATGTGGGGCGCCACCCCGTATGACCAGTTGTTGTGCCGCATCGACTTCAAGGGCATGCGCTACGACGGCCTGTACACAGCACCAGGCACCGATAAATCCCTGAGCTTCCCGGGCTCCCTGGGTGGCATGAACTGGGGCAGCATCTCCACCGACCCGGTGCACGGTTTTATCTTCGTCAATGACATGCGCCTGGGCCTGTGGATCCAGATGGTGCCGTCGCAGAACAAGGCGCAGGCCTCCTCCGGTGGCGAAGCACTGAACACCGGCATGGGCGCCGTGCCGCTCAAGGGCACGCCTTATGCGGTGAACAAGAACCGCTTCCTGTCGGTGGCCGGCATCCCCTGCCAGGCGCCGCCGTTCGGCACCTTGACCGCCATCGACATGAAGACGCAAAAGGTCGCCTGGCAAGTACCGGTGGGCACCGTTGAAGACACAGGGCCCCTGGGCATCCGCATGCACCTGCCGATCAAGGTGGGCCTGCCGACCCTGGGCGGTACGCTGTCGACACAAGGTGGCCTGATCTTTATCGCCGGTACCCAGGATTTCTACCTGCGCGCCTTCAACAGCGGCAACGGCGATGAAATCTGGAAAGCCCGCCTGCCGGTCGGCAGCCAGGGTGGGCCGATGACCTATATGTCGCCGAAAACCGGCAAGCAGTACATCGTGGTCACCGCCGGTGGCGCACGCCAGTCCACCGACCGTGGCGACTACGTGATTGCCTACGCCCTGCCGTAACCCCTCTGTTCGCGCGGTGCTCCGGCACCGCGCTCTGTGCCTGGAACCCTGCGCATGACCCCTACTTCTCATACCTCCTTTGGCCGCCTGGTGCTGGGCCTGGCCCTGGCTGCCGCCCTGCCCGCTCAAGCCGACGACACTACCCTGACCGGCGACTGGGGCGGCCTGCGTCGCGAACTCGACGCACAAGGTGTGCGATTCACTGGCGACTACAGCGGCGAGACCGCCTACAACGCCCACGGCGGCCAGCATCGCTCGGCGCGCTACTCGCAAAACCTCAAGCTCGGCGTGCAGTTCGACCTGGGCAAGCTCTACGGTTTCAACAATGGCGACCGTATCCAGCTGACCATCAATGACCGCCGCGGCAACAGTGTTTCCGAGGATCTGGTCGGCAACCGCCTGCCGATCCAGGAAAACTACGGCGGCCTCTACACCCGCCTCACCGAGCTGAGCTACGAGCGCACGCTGTTCACCCCCGCGCTGAATGTGAAGCTCGGCTATATGGCCATGGGCAACGACCTGGGCGGCCTGGACAGCGGCATCCTGTGCAACTTCATGAACGCCGGTTTCTGCGGGCATCCGCTGAACATGTCCGGCGGCAGCGGTTGGGCCAACTACCCTAATGCGCACCTGGGCGCGCGGGTGAAATATGATTTTTCGCCCAACTGGCAGCTGCGGGTGGCGGCGTTCAATGTCGACCCGTCCAGTAACGGCAACGCCAGCCGCGCCTGGCATGTGGGGCCCAAGCACACCACCGGTACCGTGGTGCCCATCGAGCTGATCTACAAGCACGCAGGCGCCCTGCCGGGTGAATACAAGCTGGGCTATTACTACGACAGCTCCGATGTGAAGCGCATCGGCAGCGATAAGAAAGTCAGCGGCCGTGGTGGCCACTACCTGCTGATCGATCAGGCCGTGTGGGCTTCCGAGTCATCGGAAGGTCGCAGCCTGCACGCCTTTGGCCAGTACTCCGCCGCCAGCGAAGCGGCGTCGCCATTTACCAAGTGGTACGGCGCAGGCGTGGTGTTGTACAAGCCGTTCGAAGGTCGCCCGCGGGATACCGTGGCCCTGGGTTATGGCCGTGCGGTGCCCAACCCCCGCAGCCGCGATGTGCAGGAGCTGGCCGCGTTCAATGCCGGCACGGCCTATCCCGACCTGGACACTGCCGAACAGTTGATCGAACTCAGTTATGGTTACCAGGCCACGCCGTGGCTGACCCTGCGCCCGGATGTGCAATACATCATCGAGCCGGGGGCGTTTTCCGGTGACAACATCGACAACGCACTGGTGCTGGGCCTGCAGGTCAAAGCGGTGTTCTGAGCGGCGGCGTCAGCCGGCGCCCAAGGATTTGCCACGGCCACCGTTCTTGAGCATCGACGGGTTGATCCCGAACTGCTTGCGAAACGCCGTGGCGAAATGACTGGCGTTGGCATAACCGAGATCCGAGGCGACGCGCATCACCGATTCATCGCCGTTCATCAAGCGGCTGCGCGCCTGGATCATGCGCATCTGCTGGAACACGCCGTAGACGCTGTTGGAGAACAGTTGACGAAACCCGCGGGTGAGCTTGGGTTGGCTCAGGCCGGATTCGCGGGCCAACTCCGACAGGCTCGGCGCCTTGCCAAGATCCTCAAGCAAACGATCCCGAGCCCGCACCAGCCGCTGGCGGTCAGTGTGGCTGACCCGGCAGGTGCACTCAGCGTCCTGGCGTGCCTGCAGGAACAGGCTCACCAGCGTGACACTTTGCCCGTATAACCACAGGCTGCTGCGTGGCTGGGCCGGTGGCAGGCTGGTGCCTTGATCCATAGCCAGGCCAAGCATGTGCGCAGTGGCGCTCATTTCACCGCTGCGATGGCCGTACAAAAAGCAATGCTCGCAGGCCAGTGCCTTGTTCAGCAGCGGGTCGAGTTTCAGCTCCCACTGGGCCAGCAGCTCGGGGCGAATCATGACGGTGATGTTGTCGATCTCGCCGTGCTGGTGATAAAGGCCATGGCGGCAGCGGCCATAGCTGATGCTGCCCGCGCCTTCGTCAATCGCGTAGCGCCGTTGCCGACGCCCATCGCGAAAGCTGCACGCGGCCTTGCCCTTGAGCAGGTTGGTGAAGCTGAAGTGAATGCACTCGCTGTCGTCCTGCAACGGCAGTTCCACCGGCTGCTCGAAGCGGCTCTGCCAGCGCACGATATCCAGGCCTTCCTGCAGTGTCATGCGGGTGACCCGGCAATGGGCACCTGGCCCAAGATCGCTTCCATAGCCTCCCGTAATGATTCGCGAGACCGGCATCGGCTCCCCTGCGCCTCCTTGAACGGCTGACATCGTAAATCTCCTGGCTGACCGGATACGGCTCGAATCAGATCACATCGGGGTAGATGTGCGCAATTGATAATTATTAGCATTTGGCGCGCCGCAAACGCTGCGCCATACCGCCGCTGCCCCTGTGCACCGCGCGCCGATCAGAATTCTCAGTCAAGGTCCCATCATGTCTGCACGATGCAACACGACGGCTACCCGCCAATCTTGCTACAAATGTAATACTATAACAATAGCGATTGCACTGACACTCTCTCCATCAGCCTTCGCCGCCGCCAACGAGCCCCTGCAATTGCCCGCCTCGACAGTAACCGCGCGCATGGCCAAGGAAGACCCCAAGGAAGTGCCGATCAGTGTCAGTGTGACCAGCGGCGAAGAGCTGCGCAGCCAACGCCTCGACACCCTGGAAAGCGCCCTGCGCAACACCTCCGGGGTCAGCGTCAATTCCTCAGGCGGACCGAATGATTTCAACGTGCTGATCCGCGGCGTGGGTTCGCTGTACCAGATGTCCATGGATGACAGCTCGGTGGCGTTCAACATCGACGGCGTGCCGGTGTCGTCGCGCAGCCTGGGTTTCGGCACCCTCGATGTCGACCGCATCGAAGTGCTCAAGGGCCCCCAGGGCACTATGTCCGGTGCGATTGGCCAGGCCGGCGCGGTGAATATCACCACCCGCCAACCCACCCGCGACGTGCAAGGCTATGTACGTGGCGAAGTCGGCCAGCAGGGCCAGTTCCTCACCGAAGGCGCCATCGGCGGCCCGCTCAGTAACAGCTTCAGCGGCCGCCTGGCGGTGCGCCGTGCCGGCTACGACAGTTGGATCGACAACGACCAGACCAACCACCCCATCACCAAACCGCGCAATGAAGCCTATCGCGCCAGCCTGCTATGGGACCTCAACGATGACACCCACGTACTGTTCAGCGCCGAACGCCAGCAGACCGAGCGCGCCACTAACTCCTTGGTACTGCGCCCCTACGGCAGCCACCCGAGCCTGGACCTGCCCCCTGGCTTGTTCGACGACAACGACAAGACCACCGAGCGCTACACGATCAAGGTCGATCACGACTTCGCCAACAGCCGCCTGACCTCCACCACCGCCACCGGCACCGCCGACTTCACCGGCTTGATCGCCTACGACAGCAAGTTGATGGGCGCGCTTTATGGCACGCCCGGCGAGTTCTGGGTGGTGGACAAATCCTTCGAGCGCAGCTGGAGCCAGGACCTGCATCTGGGCTCACTGCCCGACGCTGACGTGTTCTGGGTCGCTGGGGTCGCCGCCAGCCGCAACGAGCGCAGCTACGACACCCCGCGCAACACCTACGGCACCTCCGGCGCCAAGTTCCGCGACTTCACGACCACCACCTATGCAGGCTACGGCGAAGTGACATTCCCGCTCACCGAACGCCTGAAACTCACCACCGGCTACCGCCATTCCTGGGACCGCAAGACCTACGACGGCCAATACTTCGCAGGTTCGAGCGCCGTGGACGACTCACGCAAACTCACCGACCATTACGGCACCGGCCGCGCTGCCCTGAGTTATGCGATCACCGCGCAGACCAACGTCTACGTGCAATTGGCGCGGGGGTATAAATCCGGGGGGTTCAATGACTATGCCTCCCAGGTCAGCGACAGCGCGCCCTACAAGGCCGCCGTCAGCAAGGCCGCAGAACTGGGCTTCAAGAGCGAGACAGAGGACCGTCGCGGCAGCCTCAACGGCGCGCTGTTCTACACCCGTGTGCATGACGATCACTTGCTCGGCTACGACGCCGCGACCTTCGCCACCAACGCCTTCAACGCCGACACCCGCACCCGCGGCGCCGAACTGGAAGGCAGCTGGCGCTTCGACTACGGCCTGACCCTGGCCGCCAGCGCCACTTACCTCGACGCCAAGATCACCAGCGGTGTGCAAGGCATCCAGGCTGGCGACGTCGCCGCCGGCAACCGTACCCCGGATGTGCCACGTTGGAGCGGCAACTTCAACGCCAGCTGGAAACATCCTTTGGGCAGCCTCGCCAGCCTCGGCGAAACCACCCTCAACACCAGCCTCAACTACCACCTGGTGGGCGAACGCGCGGCCGATCCGCAGAATCACTTCAATCTGGATAACTATGAAAAGCTTGACCTGAGGGCGGGGCTGGAGAGCAAGTTTGGCGAGGTGTATGCGTTTGCCGACAACCTGTTGAACCAGACGTATGACACCTATGGTTTCTACAGTGACCCGGTGGCCTATGGTGGGCCGTCGCGGCGGCGGACGGTGGGCGTGGGCTATACCTATCAATTCTGAACCGACGCGACTCAGCCGGCTGTCCTGAGTTCAAATGTGGGAGAGGACTTGATTTCGCGGCGGTCTGATTGACTGCACTCGGTAAAAATGTGGGAGGGGGCTTGCTCCCGATGGCGGTGTGTCAGCCTCGGATATGTTCACTGACACTCCCTCATCGGGACATGGGTATCTACACAACTCTTACGTAGCCACCGTCAGTAACCACGATGCGCAGCGAGCCGCTCTTGATCTTGATCTGCTTTTGATCTCAGGCGCCCCGTCAAACCACGCTGGCCGGAATTCGACAGGGATTTGGGGGGTAAACCGGCAGGGATGCCGGTTTAGCCGCCCCGCGCCATCCATGGCGCGTGGCGGCGGCCCCCCAAATCCATGTCGGATTACGGGCACACCGAGCCTAAGCGAGGTGCCGAGTGGTGGGGCAAGAGCGTTTGGTTACTTTGCGCTTTTCAAAGTGACCCGCTGTAAAAGCGGAACCAATAGTGGCCATTACCTAAATAATGGATATGTACTCGGTCTGATCCAACATCCTGGTCAACTGTCAGGTAGCCATCGGGAGCAAGCCCCCTCCCACATTTAGATCGTGGGGCATCAGTCAGTTGTCAGGTCGCCAGCCGGAGCAAGCTCCCCCCACATTGCACCCAGTGACCGCCTCAGAACTGATAGCTATACCCCACCCCCGCCGAACGCCCGCGCCCCGGCATCCCGGTCAGCACCGTGTCGGTGGAGTACGCGCCATACAGGTCATACCGCGCATCCAGCAAATTATCGCCCCACAAATAAACCTCCGACCCCCCACTCTCCAGCCCAAGGTGCAAGTCCAACTTGGCGTAACCCTTGAGGTCATAGTGGTTCTGCGGATCAGCCGGGCGGTTTTTCTGCACGCGGTAGTTGAGCAAGGTGTTCAAGCGCGGCGCAGGCAAGCCCAGCAGTTCACCCAGGGGTTTGTTCCAGGCCACGCTGAAGTTGCCACTCCACAACGGCACATCCGGCACGCGGCTGCCCTTGGCCACATCACCACCGGAAACACCTGGCGCATCGGAGGTGACCACCGCGTTGGTGTAGCTGATGGCGCTGCCCAGGGTCAGCTCATCGGTGACGTGCCAGGTGCTCGACAATTCGGCGCCTTTGCTGCGGGTGTCGGCATTCACGGCGCTGACGGCCATGCTCTTGAAGTCATACCCCAGCAGGTGGTCATCCTGCACACGAGTGATAAACAACGCGCCTTCCAGGCTCAACGCACCGCCTTGGCTTTCATGCTTGAAGCCGACTTCGGCGGAGTTCACCTTGGCCGCCTTGTAGGGCTCGCTGTCCTTGACCGAGGTGGCGTAATCGTTGAACCCGGCCGATTTGTAGCCCCGCGACAACACCGCATACAGGTTGGTCTGCGGCGTCCACGCATAGCTCAGGGCCACGCGACCGGTGTTGTAGTCGTCCTGCAAGCGACGGCTGTCGCTGACCAGGTTGCCGCCACTGCTGTAGTCGGCGCCGTAGGTCTTGCGATCCCAGGTGTGACGCAGGCCGGTGGTGAGTTTCCAGTCCTCGGCAATCGGGAAGGTTACTTCGCCGTAGGCGGCATAGCTGTTGGTGGTGAAATCGCGCATTTGCCGGGCGCCGTTGGTGAAGTTGGTGGAATCGAAACTGCGCTCGGAACGGGACAGGTTCACCCCGGTCACCCAGAACACCTCGGCATCCGCCAGCGAGCCCAGGCGCAGGTCCTGGCTCCAGACCCGCTCATGGGCCGCGTCTTCGACCAGGTACTCGAAGGGTTGGCCGTACAACGCCTGGGTGATGTTGCGATCATAGCCCTTGATCGCCTTGAAGTCGGTGCTGGTGTAGGCGCTGATCGAGGTGATCCGGGCCTGGGCCAGGTCGTGGTTGAGCTCGAAGGAATAACGCTCGTTGGTCTTCTTGTTGCTATCGAAGGTGCCGGGGGTGTAGTCGAGGCTGGGACGATTGCCGAATGGCCGCAGGATCTCCGAGCCGGCGTAGTGGTCGGCGCGCTGGCGCTCGACGGTCAGCAGGCCGGTAGTGTCTTCGTCGTTGTCCCACAGCAGGCTGCCGCGCAGGGCCAGGTCACGTGGCTTGGTCAGGGGGTCGCCGTCCTGTTGGTCGTCGACCCAGTTATCAAAGCCGCTGCGCCGCACCGCAATACGCCCGGCCAGGGACTCGGTCAGCGGCCCGCCCACTGCGCCTTCGGTCATGAACTGGCCCTGGTTGCCCGCTTCGCCGCGCACATATCCTTCCAGCTCGCGGGTAGGCTTACGGGTGGTGACATTGATCGCCCCCGCTTCGCTGTTACGCCCGAACAGCGTGCCTTGGGGGCCCTTGAGCACTTCCATTTGCTGCACGTCGAGGGTGGCCATGGCCGCGTTGCGCACCGACATCGGCACCCCGTCCACGTTCAGCACCACCGAGCCGTCGTCCATGCTCATCTGGTTCAGCGAGCCAACCCCACGGATACGCACGTTGGCGTCGTTGGCGCCGCCCCAGGAGTTCACCTCCACCCCCGGCGTGGTGCGCAGGGCATCTTCCAGGGTGCGCAGGCGGCGGGTCTCCAGAGTTTGCCCATCGAGCACCGAAAGGCCGAACGGAATGTCCTTGGCACTCTCCTGATTCAACCGCGCACTCACCGTCACCGGTGCCAGCTCGATGGTCTCGGCGCTGGCGGCCGGTTGATGGTCAGCGGCATAGGCCGTACACATCTGGCTGGACAAGGTCAGCGCCATGGCTTGGGTCAATACGTTGGCCCGCCAACCGAGAGGACGACGCAGCGGCTGGATAGACAGTTCAGATGACATGGCAAAACTCCAAAAGACAGGGATGGTTCAACTTCATTGCGCAGGCCCCCAGCGCTTGAGCGCGGCGGCAATCGCGGGATCGGAGGGCGCGCCCAGCAGGCCCTGGATCGCGGTTGGCCATCCCTGGCCGTGACGGACATCGGCGGTCATCGCCGTGAGATGTTCGGGGGTTTGCGCGGCGACCCAGTCGAGGCTGACCAGCGCGGCATAGCTGGCGGCCCAGCCTTGTTCGCGGGCATCGGCCAGGGTGCCGACGGGCTCGCCGTCGCTGGCCAGGGCGCGGGTCAGGTCGTCGGCCATCAGCTTGACCAGCGTGGCCCGGGCGTCAGCGCCATCGGCATCCTCCACACACAGCAGGCCCAGCGCCCCCGCCACACCCTGGCTCAGCCACAGGTAACCGGGGGCCTGGCGCAGGTCGCTGGCGTCGGTCAACATGCGGCGGGCGAGCAGTTCGGCAATATGGGCGCGGCGTGTCCAGCGTCCGACGCCTGTTGGCCCCACGTCCCAATTGGGCGACTGGCTGAGCAGCAGATGGCCGTGGCTCAAGCGGCTGGCGCCCATGCTTGCAGGCCATT
Source organism: Pseudomonas sp. FBCC-B545 (assembly GCF_059134095.1). Taxonomy (NCBI): domain Bacteria; kingdom Pseudomonadati; phylum Pseudomonadota; class Gammaproteobacteria; order Pseudomonadales; family Pseudomonadaceae; genus Pseudomonas; species Pseudomonas sp. FBCC-B545. The sequence continues at coordinate 3,799,527 of NZ_CP101441.1, forward strand.
GGCTCAGGTGTTCGACGCTGGAGCGGCCGCCCAGACGTCGCGCCACACAGGCGCTCATCAGGTCCAGGTCTTCCTGCACTTCACGGGCGGTGTGCTCACGGCTGGCATCCTTGCGAAGCGGCGTGGCGTAGGCGAAGTCCAGTGGGCCCAGGCTGCTGCCGGTCAAGACCTGGCCATCGACCTCAAGCTGCCATTGCCAGTGTCCGGCCGGTGCGACCGCATCCACCGCCACCTCAGCCCCCCTTGGCAACCGGGGCACCGCGACCGGCAAGCCAGCTTCGCTGCGCAGGGCCGGCGCACGCAACAGTCGCTCGCTGTCCAGCCCCAGGCGCGGCACCACGCGGCGCGCTTCCAGCCACACACCCTGCGGCCCAAGCCAGAACGCTTCGCCTTCGGCAGGCCAGCCGTCAGCACTCAGCGTCCAGTTCAACACCACCTGGCAACCACTCGCCGCGCAACCCTGCAAAGGCACACGCAGATGCGCGGTGGCTTGTTCAAACGCGACCGGTCGCCCCATCACGCTGACCGCCGTCAACTGCAGGCCCGGCGGTAACTCAGCGTCCAGGTGGGCAGCGACCACCCCATCCAACGTCCACTGGCCCAAGACCTGCCGCGCCGCCGAATCAACCTGCATCTGCAACTGCCCACCGGCCACCTGCCAGGCGCTCGCCCCGGGCAGCCAGCGCTGTTCCCAGTCGGCACGTTCGGCACGTTGCTCGGCGACGGACTGGTAATCGCCCTGCTCCACCAGATGCCGCTGCAAGAGCACGCCGCTGGCGAGCAAGCCGACGATGCCCAAGGCCAGCAACGCACCGGGCAAACCGAGCAAACCGCGGCACACATCGCCCAACCGACGACGCTCCGGCCCACGGGGCAACACCAGTGCCGCCACCGCAAGCAACACCAGGCAACCAGAGAGTTTCCAGCTGGCCAAGGTGGCCAGAAACCCCAGCCATGGCGCCCATCCTGTCAGCACCGACACCCCCACATGCGCAGGGATCGCCATGGCATAGGGCGGGTAACTCACCAGCCCCAACTCATGGTTGAGCACCAGGAAAAACGTCAGCAGCATCGAAGTGGCGTAAGCCAGCCCGGAGCGGCGAACCAGCGCATGCACCAGCACCGTGAGCATCGCCAGTTCCACCAGCGGCGGCGCGAATACCAGCGCCTGATAGACCAGCACAAAACCCGGCGCCAGGCTGTCGGGCGCGGCCATCGCACTGATCAGCAAGCTGGCCAGGCCCGGCACCAACGCCAGGGCCAGTGTCGCCATCAACACACATGCCACCCGCCCCAACAGGCGCAGCCACACCGGGGCCGGGGTCGCCTGCAACATGGCGCCCAAGCCTTCGACGTCATCGCGCCGGCACACCAGCCCGACCAGCGCCGCGACGATAAAGGCGATCACCAGGAACAACGCGCTCGACAGCAATGGCAGGGTCAGATCCGCCCGAGGCACCATCGGCCCACGGGCATGCCACACCCCGTGGACAAAACCACTGAGCACGCCCATCACCAACAGTAATCCGAGGGCCACCCACCAGATGCGCCGGGCAAACAGCTGGCGTACCTGCCAACGCGCCTCGCACCACAGGGCTCGCGGCCACCGGCTGCGCACCAGCGGGCCAGGCAAGGTCACGCCGCTCGCCAGCAGCATCGGCGGCTCGGCCAACACCGCCCCGCTACGCCTGCCCATCAAACCCTGGCGCGTGGTGCGGGCCAATACGACAGCCAGCAACAGCAGCGGCACTGCGCACCACAACACACGGTTAAGCCAGAACCCCGGGGTCAGGGCCAGCAGCGATTGGGACTTTTGCGCGGCGCTCCAGGTCTCCACCTGGGCCTGGGCAAAGGTGAACAATGACGGGTCCAGGCTGGCGGCCAGCAGCGGGTTGATATGCCCGCCCTTGAGCACCACTACGGCAAACATCCACAACAGCATCAACACCGTCGCCAACCCGAACGGCGCCGCCAGGCCACGGCTGCGCAGCGCCAGCAGGTAATACAACGCACCGATGCCGGTGCTCACTGGCAACAGCAAGGCGACCCAGGCAAACCCCAGGGCCGACCACATCGGCGCACCGATACTGGCGGCCGGCACCCAGCCGAGCCAGCCCAGTACCGGGCTGACCAGGAAGCCGACGATCAGCGAACTGGCGAGCAAACCGCCCACCAGCGCCGCGCCGATAAAACGTCCCCATAGCAGCGCGGGCAGCGACAGCGGTAAAGCCAGCAACACCTCTTCCAACTGCGCCTTGCGGTCGCGCAAAGCCGGTTGCGCGAACACCCAGGCCCAGGCGAAAAACAGAAAGAACATGCACCCGCAGGACATCAGGTAAATCAGGCTCGGCGCGTTGCGCGCAATGTCGCTGGCGCCCATTTTCTGCACGTAGTCGGCATTCGCCAGGGACATCAGCAAATAACCGGTCAGGCCCAGGAACACCAGTAACGGAATACCGCTGCGCAGCCCGGCGCGGACTTCCACCCAGGCCTCGCGCATCAACAGAGCAAAGGTATTCATGCCTCGAGCGCCTCACCGGCCTGGGCCAGCGCCAGGTAATAGATGTCTTCCAGGCGCGGCGCGTGAGGGGTGAAGCGCGGATCGGCCGGGCGTTCGCCGTGCACGATCACGCGGCTACCGACGGGGCTGGCGGCTACGTGCAAAGCGGCGGGCAGTGGCTCGCCACGGCCGAACGACGCCTCCCACAGGCGACCCTGCTCAGCGCCAAGCAAATCCGCCGGGCGGCCTTCGACAATAATTCGCCCACCGGCCAGCACCGCCAGGCGGCTGCACAGGTTCTCGACGTCTTCGACGATATGGGTCGACAGCAACACGATGGACTCGGCCGCCACATCCGCCAGTACCCGGTGAAAGCGGTTGCGCTCGGCCGGGTCAAGGCCCGCGGTGGGCTCATCGACAATCAGCAAGCGCGGCGAGCCGATCAGGGCCATGGCGATGCCGAAGCGACGCAACATGCCCCCCGAATACGTGGCGAGCGCCCGGTGCGCGGCGTCTTGCAGGTTGACCTTGGCCAGCAGGCCCTCCACTTCTTCACGACGCTGGCGGGTGTCGGTACGCCCCTTGAGCCAGGCAAACCGATCGAGCAGATCCCGCGCACTTACCCCCGGGTACGCCCCCAGTTGCTGTGGCAGGTAACCCAGGCGACGGCGCAGATGCTCGGCATCGGCCAACACATCCACGCCATCCAGGTGAATGCTGCCGGCGTCCGGTTGCTGCAAGGTCGCCAGGGTGCGCATCAGGCTGCTCTTGCCCGCGCCATTGGGGCCAAGCAAGCCATACATGCCCGGCCCTACGCTCAGGTCCACACCGCGCAGCGCCTCGACACCATTGTTGTAGCGCTTGCACAAGCCGCGCACCTGTAAACCCGAATCGACTGACATCCACAACTCCATCAAGGACGAGCCCTGCAAAAGGGCGGCGAGCGACGGTAGTCAAGGCCGGCAACGCGGTTCTACCCGATTCAAGTCATTTTCCAACCGTATCCCGCTCAGTGACCGGCGTTATCTCCCACCACCGCCGCGGCCTGATCCGCATCGGACAAACGGATACGGGGCAAAAACGATTCGATCCGGGTAGTCGCCACAATGAGAATGACTAGCATCTGCTTCCACACAATGACCTGCCCCCAGCGCCTGGGCCAACCCCGGTCCGGGCCCTAGCGATGAGAAGACGTTGAGCCATGGCCACTCCCAGCACCTCAACCGCAACCCTGCTGCGCCGTTCCCTGTCCGAAGCCCTGGGCCAGCCCGCCGAACAGATTCCCCTGGAGGCCAACCTGATTGAATGGGGGCTGGATTCAGTCACCCTGATCCGTCTCGCCGGCCAATGGCGGCGCCAGGGCCTGGCCGCGCGTTTCGCCGAGCTGGTAGCCGACCCACGCCTGTGCACGTGGCTGACGCTGCTTGATACCGCCCCCGTCGCCGCGCGCCCCGCCAACCACAGTGCGGACGACGGCCTGCCCTTCGAACTGGCGCCCATGCAACACGCCTACTGGATCGGCCGCGCCCCTGACCAAGCCCTGGGCGGTGTGGCAGCACACTTCTATAACGAATTCGACGGCCACGGCGTTGACCCAAGCCGCCTGGAAGCCGCGGTGCAGGCCTTGCTGGCCCGCCATCCGATGTTGCGGGCGCAGTTCCTCGACGATGGCCGCCAACAGATCCTGCCCCAAAGCCCATGGCCGGGCCTGAAAGTGCATGACCTGCGCCAGGCCGATGCCGAACAGCTGCAACAGCAACTGCAGGCCTTGCGTGCAGAGTTGTCCCATCGCCAGTTGGCGGTGGAACACGGTCAGGTGCTAGACATCCAGCTATCGCTGTTGCCCCAGGGCACACGCCTGCACCTGAACCTCGACATGCTCGCCGCCGACGCCCTGAGCCTGCGCACCCTGCTCGGTGATCTGGTGCAGTTGTACCGCCAACAGCCCCTGCCCGCGCTGGACTACAGCTTCCCGCGCTACCTGGCCGACCTGCGCGAGGAGCAGGCCAGTCCTGAGCACCGTGAGCGCCATCGCCAAGCCCGCGACTACTGGTTGCAGCGCCTGGGCGCATTGCCGGGCGCCCCACGCCTGCCGATCAAGCCCCAGGGTGATGAAGGCCAGGTGCGCCGCCGTCACCACTGGCTGTCGCCGTCCCAGCGCCAGGCGTTTGAACGCCATGCCCGCGAGCACGCCCTCACCCCGGCCATGGCCCTGGCGGCGGTGTTTTGCGAGGCCCTTGGCGCCTGGTGCGAGGCGCCCGAACTGCTGCTCAACCTGCCGTTGTTCAACCGCACGCCGTTGCATGCCGATGTCGAGCGCCTGGTCGGCGACTTCACCTCGTCGATCCTGCTGGCCTGGGATGGCCGGGTGGCCGGCAGCTTTGCCGCCCGAGCCACGGCGTTGCAACGTCGCTTCCATGGTGACGCGGCCCACAGCGCGTTTTCCGGGCTCGAGGTGTTGCGCGAACTGTCCCGCCATCGCGGTGAGCAAGTACTGGCGCCGGTGGTGTACACCAGCGCCCTGGGCCTGGGGGAGTTGTTCGCCGAGGGTGTGCAGGAGAGTTTCGGCCAGCCGGCGTGGATCATTTCCCAGGGCCCGCAGGTGTGGCTGGACGCCCAGGTCGCCGAACTGGACGGCGGCGTCCTGGTCAACCTCGATGCCCGTGAAGGGCTGTTTGCCGAGGGTGTACTGGACGGGCTGTTCGACGCCTACACCGGCCTGTTGCAGCGCCTGTGCCATGACGCCACGGCCTGGGATCAGCCGGTACCGGCGCTGATTCCCGCCAGTCAGCTTGGCGTACGCAGCGCCGCCCAGGGCCAGCCCGCCGCGTTGCCGGTCGAGCGCCTGCACGAAGGTTTCTTTACCCAAGCGCAATTGGCCCCGACCCTGCCGGCATTGCTGTACGGCAATCAGGCCATCACCTATGGCGAGTTGGCCGAGCGAGCCTTGGGCGTCGCGGCCTATCTCGAAGGCCAAGGCGTGAAGCGCGGTGACGTGGTGGCGCTGCAATTACCCAAAGGCCCCGAGCAGGTGATCGCTGTGCTGGGCATCCTGGCGTGCAGCGCCACCTACCTGCCCATCGGCGTCGACCAGCCTGCCGCACGTTGCCGCAAGATCTGCGAGGGCGCCGGTGCGCGCTTGCTGCTCACCCAGTTGCCGGACGCTGCTAGACCATTGCAAGCACCCCGCCGCGGTGCAATCAGCGACCTGGCCTACATCCTTTACACCTCCGGCTCCACCGGTGAGCCCAAGGGCGTGGAAATCAGCCATCTCGCCGCCGCCAACACCCTGGAGGACCTGCAACGACGCTTGCAGCTCAACCGCGATGATCGGGTCCTGGCACTCTCGGCGCTGGAATTCGACCTGTCGGTGTTCGACCTGTTTGCCCCGCTGGCCTGCGGTGCGGCGGTGATCCTGATCGAGCCCGACGCCCAGCGCGACGCGCCACGCTGGCGCGAACTGGCGGTGCAGCGCCGCGCCAGCGTGCTCAATTGCGTGCCGGCGCTGCTCGACATGCTGCTCGGCTGCGCCGACGCACCGCTGCCCTTGCGCGCCGTCTTGCTCGGCGGTGACAAGGTCGCGCCGCAGCTGGCGCCGCGCCTGTGGGCCCAAGCCCCCGGTTGCCGCTTCATGGCCCTGGGCGGTGCAACGGAAGCGGCGATTCACTCGACGCTGTTCGAAGTCGTGCCCGGCCAGGCGCTGCACTGGCATTGCCTGCCCTACGGCAAGCCACTGGATAACGTCAGCCTGCGCATCGTCGACCCGCACGGCCATGACTGCCCGGACTGGGTGGCTGGTGAACTGTGGATCGGCGGTACCGGGGTGGCCGAGGGCTACCGGGGCGATGCGCTGCGCAGTGCCGAACGCTTTGTGCACTACCAGGGCCTGCGCTGGTACCGCACCGGCGACAGTGCGCGCTACCACCCCGACGGCACGGTGGAGTTCCTTGGGCGGACCGACTTCCAACTCAAGCTGCACGGCTACCGTATCGAAGCCGGTGAAGTGGAACACGCGCTGCTGGCCTGCCCCGGCGTCGAGCAGGCAGTGGCGCTGCTGGCCGGCCAGCACCTGGGAGCGGTGGTGCGCCTGGCGAATGGCCCAGCGCAGCCCACCCCACTGGCGCTCCCGAGCCTGGCCGAGCATCTGCCGGCCTATATGATTCCCAGCCTGATCCTGGGCTGCGCGCAATGGCCCCTGACGACCAATGGCAAAGTGGATCGCAAGGTCCTCAACGGCTGGCTGGCGGAACACAGCGGCGCCGCCCCGGACCAGCTGTCACCGCCCTGTGGCCCCATCGAGCAACAGGTTGCCCACGCCTGGCAGCAGTTGCTCGGCTGTGGTGAAGTTTGTCGTGAGCACAGCTTCTTCGCCTTGGGTGGCGACTCCCTGAGCGCCACGCGCCTGGTGCGCCTGCTGGCCGAGCAAGGCCTGGGCGGCGCACGCATCGCCCGGGTGTTTGCCCAGCCGGTGCTGGCGCAGTTTTGCGAAGGCCTGCATCAACAGGCCCATATCCAGCCACCACGCACCCTGGTGCCGGACCTCGCCCAGCGCCATGCGCCCTTCCCCATCACCGAGGTGCAGCAGGCCTACTGGCTGGGCCGCGACCCAAGCCTGGTGCTGGGCGGTGTGAGTTGCCACTTCTACCGCGAATACGACGTCGAGGACCTCGACCTGCCACGCCTGCAACACGCACTCGGGCGCCTGATCGAACGCCACGAAATGCTGCGCGCCGTGTTCGATCAAGCGGGCCAGGCGCGCATCCTCCCCGTGGTGCCGACCTTCGTGATCGGCCAAGGCTACGCCTGCATCGAGGACCTGCGCGAACACTGTGCCCACCGCGTGTTCGATCCTGCCCACTGGCCGCTGTTCGATGTGCAGGCAGTGACCCAGGGCCGGCATACGCGACTGGCGATCAGCCTGGACAACCTGATCCTCGACGCCCTGAGCATCCTGCGTTTCTACGCCGAACTCGACGCGCTGTATCGCGAGCCGACGCTGGCCCTGGCGCCGCTGGAACTGTCGTTTCGCGACTATCAGCTGCAGGCCGGCGTGGAATCTGCCGAACGGCTCGCCGCGCAACGTTTCTGGCAGGCACGTCTGCCCCAATTGCCGCCACACCCGCAACTGCCCCTGGCGACCGATCCTGCCAGCCTGGGCCGACCACGCTTCGAACGCCTGCAAGGGCAGGTCAAGGCGGGGGCGTGGCAAGCGATCCTGGCCAAGGCCCAACAGCATGGCCTGACCGCTTCGGCAGTGCTGCTCTGTGCGTTTGCCGAAACCCTGGGCCGCTGGAGTGCGCGCCCGGACCTGAGCCTGAACCTCACGCTGTTCGATCGCCGCCCGGTGCACCCGCAGATCGATCAGATCATGGGCGATTTCACCTCCCTGACCCTGCTCGGTTATGTGCCCGTGGCAGGCGAACGCTGGCTCGACCATGCACGGCGCACCCAGCAGCATCTGGGTGATGCCCTGGAGCACCGCTGCATTGGTTCGGTCAGCCTGTTGCGCCAATTGGCGAGGGACAGCGGTGAACAACAGGTGAGCATGCCGGTGGTATTCACCAGCGCCTTGGGCGTGCCGGACGGCACCGCCGCGCCGGTGGACGGCCCGTTCGCCAGGCAGGTCTTCGGCCTGACCCAGACCCCACAGGTGTGGCTCGACCATCAGGTGGTGGAAGCCGACGGCGGCATCGCCCTGAACTGGGACCGGGTGGTCGGCCTGTTTCCCGACGGCCTCGTCGAAGCGATGTTCGACGCCTACCTGGGCAGTCTCCACTGGCTCGCCGAACACCCCTGGGACAGCGCCCCGCCGGACCTGCTGCCAGTGGCCCAGGCCCAGCTGCGCGCCCGCTTGAATGCCCCCGGCCCCGGCGTACCGGGTGACCCGACCTTGCACCAGGGTTTCTTCCAACACGCACAGCAAGCCCCGCAACGCCCGGCGTTGTTGTGGGGTGAGCATGGCCGCCTGAGTTATGGCGAACTCGCCGAGCGTGCGCTGCGCATCGCCCGCAGCCTGATGGACGCGGGCGTGACAACCGGGGATCTGGTGGCAGTGTCCCTGGCCAAGGGACCACAACAGATCGCCAGTGTGCTGGGGGTGCTGGCAGCGGGCGCGGCCTACCTGCCGGTGGGTGTGGACCAACCGCTACAGCGTTGCCAGCGCATCCTGCAACAGGCCGGCGTCAGCCTTATCCTCGCCGAGCACGACCCGCAATTACCCGGGGTCAAGCACCTCAGGCCGTCCCAGGCACAAAGTGCCGAACCGCTGCACGCGCCGTTGCCCGTGAGCGCCGACCAACTGGCCTATGTGATCTATACCTCGGGCTCCACCGGCCAGCCCAAGGGCGTGGAAATCACCCATCGCGCCGCGATGAACACCGTGGCCGAGATCAACCGCGGCTACGGCATCGACGCCTCGGACCGTGGTCTGGCGCTGTCGGCCCTGGACTTCGACTTGTCGGTGTATGACCTGTTCGGCCTGCTCTCGGTGGGCGGCGCCCTGGTGTTGATTGATGAAGATCAGCGCCGCGACGCCCGCGCCTGGCTCAAGGCCCTGCAACATCACGGCGTAAGCCTGTGGAACAGCGTGCCGGCGTTGCTCGACATGCTGCTCGAAGCCAACGCGGTGGAGCAGCAACCCCTGGCACTGAAGGTGGCGCTGCTGTCAGGCGACTGGATCGGCCTCGACCTGCCGCAACGCCTGCGGCAACAGGCCCCGGACTGCCGCTTTATCGCCCTCGGTGGCGCGACCGAAGCGGCGATCTGGTCCAACCATTTCGAGGTACGGCAGCCGCTGCCGGGCTGGCGTTCGATCCCCTATGGCGTGCCACTGGCGAACCAGGCTTACCGCGTGGTGGACGCCCTTGGCCGCGACTGCCCGGACTGGGTCACGGGGGAATTGTGGATCGGCGGTGACGGCGTCGCCCGTGGCTACCGCCATGCGCCGCAATTAAATGCCGAGCGCTTCGTCAACGGCTGGTACCGCACCGGCGACCTGGGCCGCTACCGCCCCGACGGCTTGCTGGAATTCCTCGGCCGCGCTGACACCCAGGTGAAGCTGCGCGGCCATCGCATCGAGCTGGGCGAAGTCGAAGCGGCCCTTGCGCGTCATCCCTGTGTGAACCAGGCCGTGGCGTTGGTCGCAGACCAGCGCTTGCTCGCCGCCGTCGCTGCCAGCACCTGCGCCGAAGTGCTGGCCCTGCACCTGGAGCAGTGCCTGCCCGCGTATATGCGCCCGGAACAGATCCTGGTGCTCGATCGCCTGCCCTTGAGCAGCAACGGCAAGGTCGATCGCCGCGCCTTGCTCGCGCCGCTGGCCGCCGCTGCCCATTCACGCCCCACGCTGGATGAAACGCCGTTGAGCACCACTGAACAGCTGGTCGCCGAGCTGTGGCAGCAGTTGCTCAACGTGCCCTGCGTGTCGCGCCACGACAACTTCTTCCGCCTCGGCGGCGACAGCCTGCTGGCCACACGTTTTCTCGAAATGCTGCGCAGCCGCATCGGCGTGGAACTGCCCATGGGCCAGTTGTTCGGCGCCGCCAGCCTGCTCGAAGTGGCGCAAACCCTCGAGCGCCAGCCCGCCCCGCACCCCATTGAAGAGGGCGTCATCTGATGCCCGCACAACCTCCCCTTATCCCAGGAGCTGTCCCCATGCCCGCCGCCAAACTGTTAAGCGAACTCAAGTCCCTGGGCGTCGAACTCTGGCCCCAGGATGGCCAACTCAAATTCCGTGCCCCCCAAGGCCTGCTGGACGCCGAACGCCTGGCGCAATTGCGCGAGCACAAGCAGCAGATCCTGCACCTGCTGCAAACCCAGGAGCGGCCCGAGGTGGTGGCCGACCCCTTGCAACGTCACGCACCTTTCCCGCTCACCGATGTGCAGAATGCCTACCTGCTCGGCCGCCAGTCGTCGTTCGGCTACGGTAATGTGGCGTGCCACGGTTACCTCGAACTGAGCTGGCCGAGCCTCGACCCGCAGCAGGTGGAACAGGCGTGGAACCGCCTGATCGCCCGCCACGACATGTTGCGCGCGGTGATTGCCAGCGAAGGCTCCCAACGCGTGCTGGCCGAGGTCGCCCATTACCCGCTGGCTGTCGCGGACTTGCGCGGCGCCACTGGCGAGCAGCACCAGCATGCCGTACAACAGATTCGCCAGGCCATGGAGCAGAAGCTCTACCCCACCGAGACCTGGCCGCTGTTCGAATTGCGCCTGAGCCGCAGCGACAGCGGCGACACCCTGCACTTTTCCATGGACTCGTTGATCGCCGACTGGGCCAGCGCGCAACTGCTGTTCAATGAGCTGGAGCAGTTGCTGCACGATCCCCAGGCCAGCTTGCCGCACCTGGACATCACCTTCCGCGACTACCTGCTGGCCGAACGCGGCCTGCTCGAAGGCAGCCGCCATCAGCGTGACCGTGACTACTGGCTGGCGCGTCTCGATGAACTGCCCCCGGCTCCGCAACTGCCGGCGCCCCTGAGCGGCGAAGACACCACAGTGCCACGCTTCCAACGCCACTCGGCGCACCTCGATACGCAACCATGGGCCGCCCTGAAAAGAGCCGCCAGCGCCCTCGGCCTCACTCCCTCCATCGTGGTGCTCAGCGCCTATGCCGGCACCTTGCAACGCTGGAGCCAGCAACCTTCCTTCAGCCTCAACCTCACGCTGCTCAACCGTTTACCGCTGCACCCACACGTCAACCAGCTGGTGGGGGATTTCACCTCGGTCAGCCTGTTGCAGGTCAATGATCCCCAGGACCAGGATTTCACTGCCCAGGCACGGCAACTGGGCAACCAATTGTTCGCCGACCTGGAGCACCGGCTGTTTTCCGGCATTCAAGTGATGCGCGAAATCGGCCGCCGTCGCGGGCGTGAGGCGGCCGCCATGCCGGTGGTGTTCACCAGTGCCATAGGCCTGGCGATTGAACCGCAGGCCGCCAGCCAGCGCCGGGTAGGCTACGGCATTACCCAGACCCCGCAGGTGACCCTTGACTGCCAGGTGATGGACGACGCGAACGGCTTGCACATCCACTGGGACGTGCGCCAAGGCGTGTTCCCTGACGGTTTGGTCGAGGACATGCAGCAGGCATTCGTTGCCCAATTGCGCTTGCTGGCCTTCGACCCGGCCACCTGGGACGCGCCCATGCAAGTGCCGCTACCGGCCTGGCAACAGCGTGAACGCCTGGCCGCCAACGCCACCGCCGCGCCGCTGCCCACCGGCCGCCTGCATGACGGCCTGTTGGCCATGGCCTGGGAACGGCCACAGGCCCTGGCGGTGGTCGACGCCCACGGCAGCCTGACCTACGCAGCCCTGATGGAGCGTGCCCTGGCAGTCGCCGCAGCCCTGGGCGCCGCCGGTTGCCGCGCCCAGGAACCGGTGGCGATCCTGATGCCCAAGGGCCGCGACCAAGTGGTGGCGGCCTACGGCGTGCTGCTGGCCGGCGCCGCCTACCTGCCGCTGGACAGCAACGCCCCGGCCGCCCGCCGCGACCGCGTACTGCACAGTGCCAAGGTGCGGCATGTGCTCGGCCACTCCCAGGCCCTGCCCGACACGCCGTTACCCGAGGGTGTGCACTGGCATTCGGTGGACCAACTGGCAGCCGCCACGCCGGACTTGCCGGCACAGGACGCCGGCCCCGACGACCTCGCCTATGTGATCTACACCTCCGGCTCCACCGGCGAGCCCAAAGGCGTGATGATCAGCCACCGCGCCGCCCTCAATACCGTACAGGACATCAACCGGCGCTTTGCGGTCAACGCCGCTGACCGCGTGCTGGGCCTGGCGCAATTGAGTTTCGACTTATCGGTGTATGACCTGTTCGGCCCCCTCGCCGTGGGCGGCACCCTGGTGCTGCCGGACCCGGCACGGGGCGCCGACCCGTCGCACTGGGCCGAGCTGATACAGCGCCATCAGGTCACGCTGTGGAACTCGGTGCCGGCGCAGTTGCACATGCTGGCCCACTACCTGCAGGCCGAGCCACGGCCCCTGGACAGCCTGCGCCTGGCGCTGTTGTCGGGTGACTGGATACCGCTGAACCTGCCGCCGCAACTGCAAGCGCTGCTGCCGGGCCTGGCCCTGGTGGCCCTGGGCGGTGCCACCGAAGCCTCGATCTGGTCGAACCTGCACCCCATCGGCGCGATTGAACCGGCATGGCGTAGCATTCCCTACGGCCTGCCGCTGGCCAACCAGGGCTTGCGCGTGCTGGACAGCCAGTGGCGCGATGCGCCGACCTGGGTGCCGGGCGACCTGTACATCACCGGGGTCGGCCTGGCCCAGGGTTACCTCGGCGACCCGGCGTTGAGTGAAGCGCGCTTCTTCGCTCACCCCCTCGACGGCCAGCGCCTGTATCGCACCGGTGACCGTGGCCGCTACCTGCCGGGGGGTGAGCTGGAGTTTCTCGGCCGTGACGACGGCCAGGTCAAGATCCGTGGGCACCGCGTGGAGCTGGGCGAAATCGACGCCGCACTGCTCGCCACCCCAGGCGTGGACAGCGCCGTCAGCCTGCTCAGCGGCGAGCTGCTGGCCTTCGTCACGGCGGCGCGTGTTGAACCCGAGCCGCTGCCGGGCACACCATTGCTGACGGCGGTGCAGCGTTATGCCGACAGCCAGGTCGGCAACTTTGACGCGCAGCAGGTACGCGACTATCAGGCTGACCTCAACGCCGCCGCGTTGAGTTCGATGCTGGATGTCATGCTCAAGGCCCAGTTGTTCAGCGGCGCGCTGGCCGAGCCGGATGCAGCTGCCATCCTCAGTGCCTTGCAGGTGCAACCGCGCCATCACTGGTTGGTGCAGCGTTGGTTGCTGGCCTTGTGTGACGCGGGCCTGTTGCAGCGCGAACAATCCCGCTATCGCCTGCTGCATGGCGAGCCAACCCCGGCGCTGGCCTGGGGCCGGGTGGAACAGGCGGTGGCATGCGGGCTGTGCAGCCAGGCGCTGCTCGACTACCAGCTCAGCCATGTAGCGCAACTGCCGCAACTGCTGCGCGGCGAGGTCAACCCGTTCGATCTGTTGTTCCCCCAGGGCCAGCAAGATCTGGCGTTGCAGCTGTATGGCGGGGATGCGGTATCGCGCTACAACAACCACAGCATCGCCGCGCTGATCAACCGGCTTGCCATCCACCATGACGGCGATGGCCCGCTGCACATCCTTGAAATCGGTGCGGGCACCGGGGCCACCAGCGCGCCGGTGATCAGCCTGCTCGATGGCCTGAACGTGGATTACCTGTTCACTGACATGACCGCGTTTTTCCTGCCGGCGGCCAAGCAGCGCTTTGCCGATCACGCCTGGGTGCGCTACGGCGTGCTGGACATTGACCAGGATATCCGCCCCCAGGGCCTGGCCAGCAACAGCGTGGATATCGTGCTGTGCGCGGGCATGCTCAACAGCGTCAAGGACATCGACAACGCCCTCGGCCAGATCACCGAATTGCTCAGCCCCGGTGGCTGGCTGGTGTTCAGCGAACCGACCGGCGAATGGCCGCCGATCCTGCTGACCCAAGGCTTTATGATGACCCCGGCGGGCGACGACCACGACGTGGGCCGCAGCGGTTTGCGCGCTGCGGATATCTGGCAGGCACGGGTCCAGGCATTCGGCGGCGAATGCCTGCCGGCCCTGCCCCACGCCGACCACCCGCTGGCCGCCTTCGGCATGCAGGTATTCGCCGCTCGCTTCAAGGCCGGGCTGCAGCGCTTGAGCGTCGACAGCCTGCGCCGCGCCCTGGCGCAACGCCTGCCGGACTACATGCTGCCGGCGCACCTGCAAGTGCTCGACCGTCTGCCCCTGACCGCCAACGGCAAGGTCGACCGCAAGACCCTTGCCAACTGGCGCCCCACCATCGATGCCCAGGCCGGCAGTAACGAAGCGGTGCCCAGTGACCCGCTCACCGCCGAGCTGTGCAGGGTGTGGGCCGAAGCCCTGGGCCTTTCGCAGATCGGCGCCGACGACAATTTCTACGAGAAAGGCGCCGATTCGCTGATCCTCGCCCGCGTTGCCGGCCAGCTGCGTGAACAACTGCCCCAGGCGCACAGCCTGAGCTACGACACCCTGCTGCGGCAGATGCTCAACGAGCCGACTGTCAGCGCCCTGGCGCGCCTGCTCAACCACGATGAAAGCCCCCCCACCGCCGCAGCGCCTGACCAGTCGCAGCGCGCCACCCACAGCAACGCCCTGGTAGTGCCGTTCGGCGGTGGCGAGGTCGGCCCGGTGCGAGTGATGTTCCATGCCGCCCTGGGCACCCTGGATTATTTCCAGCACCTGGGCCGTGCGCTCGCCGCCCAGCAGGCCGGGCCGGTGATCGGTTTTGCGGTGGCAGACACCGCGCAGTACCTGGCCCTGGAACCCAAGCGCCTGATCGAAAGCGTGGCCCAGGACTACGCCGAACGCTTGATCGCCGACGGCCATCAGCGCTTCCAGCTGATCGGCTACTGCCTTGGCGGCCTGCTCGCCACCGAAGTCGCCCGGCGCCTGCTGGAGCGCGGCATGGAGGTGGTGGACCTGAGCCTGATCGACAGCATCCCGATGTTTATCGACACCGACGAAGAGCTGGCCTATGAGGCGATCTTCGTGCCCAACCTCAACCTCGACCCGGTCAAGACCGTGTTCGGCGCCCATATCGAAGACTACGACGTGTACCGCGCCATCGACCTGCTGATGGCCCGCGACAACCGGCGCGTGCCCGCCGGGGCCATGGCTGCCCTGGGCGGCGACCCGGGCCTGGAAGCACTGGCGCTGGCGGTCCGGCAACAATCGGCGCGCAGCCAGGAAGAACGCCTGGCCGAGTACGCCCGCCTGGCGTCTGGGCAGGCCGGGGTGCCGATCGGCCCCGAGCTGGTGCCGACGCTGTTTCGTGTGTGTCGCCACAGCATGCGTGCGGCGCGGTTCGACCCGCCGCCGTTCCTCGGCAACATGACCTACCTGCGCTGTCTGGAGCAGCAATCGTTCGGCATCACCGGCGGTGTCGGCCATCTGGCGGCACCGTTCTGGGAAGACGCGTGCCTGGGCCAATTCAACTTGATCGACGTGCCCGGCAACCACTTCAGCGTGATCGAACCACCCCACGTGCACATCGTTACTGCGCACCTGCTTGAGGCCCTTCGGAAAAACTCATGACCACCGCCCTGGATACCCTGAAACGCCCGGTCAACCGCTTGATCCGCCTCGGCGTGGTGTTTGCCGCAGTCGGCGCGCTGGTCAACCTGGTGCCCTTTATCGGCCTCACTGAACTTGGCCGCCTGCTGCTCGCCGGCAACGCCGACAGCGCCACCCTGTGGCAGTGGGCAGCGCTGGTGGTGGTCGCCCTGAGCCTGGGCTGGATGGCCAGCGGCGCCGCGCTGTGGCTGACCCACCTGGCCGACCACCGCCTGCAATCGAGCCTGCGCGAGGCCATGGTGCGCAAGCTGGGGCGCGTGCCCCTGGGCTGGTACACCGACACCACTTCCGGCGCCGTGCGCAAGGTGGTGCAGGACGACCTCGAAGACCTGCACCATCTGGTTGCGCATCACGCCGTGGAAGTGACGGCGGCGATTGTCACACCCTTGGCGGGATTGATCTGGCTGGCGACGTTGAACTGGCGCCTGGCACTGCTGGCGGTGCTGACCCTGCCGATCTACGCGCTAGCCTACAGCCTGATGATGCGCGGCTTCGGCGCCAAGATGCAGTTGCTCGACAAGAGCATGACCCGGGTCAGCGCGGCGATTGTCGAGTTTGTCCACGGCATTGCCGTGGTCAAGGCATTCGGGCAGGTCGGCCAGGCCCATCGCAGTTATCAGCAGGCGGTCAACCAGTTCAGCACCCAGTACGCCGGCTGGGTCAAGCCACTGCTGCGCCTGGAAGCCTTCTCGTCGATGGCCTTGAGTGTGCCGGTGATCCTGCTGGTCAGCCTGAGCGTGGGCAGCTTGTTGCTGGCCCAGGGCTGGATCACGCCATTGCAGTTGTTCGCCGAAACCCTGGTGGCGGTGGTGATCCCGCAGTCGCTGCTGGTGATCAACCAGAGCCTGACCGCGCAACGCACCGCTCTCGCTGCGGCCGAGCGCATCGAAGCGCTGCTGGGCGTCGAGGAGCTGCCGACGCCCAAGGTCTGCGTACCGCCCCAGGGCAGCGACATCCGCTTTGAACAGGTGCAGTTCGGCTATGACCCCGCGCATATGATCCTCAATGGTGTCGACCTGCACTGCCCGGCCGGCAGCGTCACCGCGCTGGTGGGTGCCTCCGGCGCGGGCAAGTCGACCCTGGCCAAGCTGGTGCCGCGCTTTCACGACGTCAGCGCCGGGCGGGTCTGCGTAGGCGGTGTGGATGTGCGCGAGATCGACCCGCGCCAGCTGTATCAGCACGTGGGTTTTGTGTTGCAGGACGCGCAACTGGTGCACGGCACGGTGGCCGACAACCTGCGCCTGGGCCGCCCCGAGGCCAGCGATGCCGAGGTCGAGGCCGCCGCCCGTTCGGCGCAGATTCACCAACGCATCCAGGCCCTGCCCCGGGGCTATCAATCGGTGGTTGGCGAAGACGCGATTTTCTCCGGCGGTGAAGCCCAACGCCTGTCCATCGCCCGCACGCTGTTGGCCGATACGCCGGTGCTGATCCTCGATGAAGCCACCTCCCACGCCGACCCCGAGTCCGAAGCGTTGATCCAGGACGCGCTGTCTGCCCTGGCCCGCGGTCGCACGGTGCTGGTGATCGCGCACCGCCTGGCGAGCATCTGCGGCGTCGACCAGATCGTCGTGCTCGACCAGGGCCGCGTCCTCGAAAGCGGCCGCCATGACCAGCTGCTGCAGGCCAACGGCGCCTATGCCCGCCTGTGGCGCGCCAGCGCCGAAACCACCGCCCCCGACCTGGAGATGTCCTTGTGATCCGCAGCCTCGTGACTTTATTGGGCCCGGCCCATGCCGCACGCCTGTACCGCTACCTCGCCTGGCTGGTGACCAGTGCCGTACTGCAAGGCGTGGCCGTGGCGTTTTTGGTGCCGATCCTGCACGCGCTGTTTGCCGGCGACCTGCACAGCGCCTTCCATTGGCTGGCGGGCCTGGCGGCGATGGCGGTGCTGACCTGCATTGCCCACTACCAGCAGGCCATGAAGGGGTTTGCCCTGGCTTTGGTGGTGTTGACCACCCTGCATGATCGCCTCGGCCAGCACCTGGTGACCTTGCCTTTGGGTTGGTTCAATTCGGAGAAGGTCGGGCGCCTGTCGCGCAGTGCCACCAGCGGCACCCTGATGGTCACCGGCTTGTTTGCCCATTACCTGGGGCCGGTGGTGTCCGGCGTGGTGGTGCCGGCCACGGTGGCGCTGAGCCTGTTCGTGTTCGACTGGCGCCTGGGCCTGACGGCCGTGCTGTGTGCGCCGCTGATCTACTTCACCCATCACTGGTCGGCGGCGGCCATCGGCAGCAACGACGCACGGGTGGAAGCCGCCGCGACCCTGGCCGGCAACCGCGTGGTGGAATTCGCCCGCTACCAGCAAGTGCTGCGCGCCTTTGGTCGCACCCAGGACGGGTACGCGCCGTTGCAGGCCGCCAACCTGGCGCAGAAACACGCGGGCGGCTCGATGCTGTCCCAGACCTTTCCGAAATTGCTGGCCGGTGGGTTGACCGTGCAGTTGGCGTTTGCACTACTGGTGGGCGTAGGCATTGCCCTGGCCGCCCACGGCGACATCGACGCCATCCAGTTGGTCGCCCTGCTGGCTCTGGCAGCGCGCTTTGTCGGGCCACTGGCCGAAGCGGCGGCGCGCAGCGGCCTGTTGCGTATGGCCGGTAACGACCTCGACCAACTGGTGAGCATCCTGCGCGAGCCGTCGTTGCCGGAGCCGGCGGTGAGCCAAGCGCTGACGGCGCCCGGCAGCCTGGCCTTTGACCAGGTCAGCTTCGCTTACCCCAGCGGGCCCAAGGTGCTGCACCGCCTGACGTTCAACGCCCCGGCCCATTCCATGACCGCGATTGTCGGCGCCTCGGGCTCGGGCAAGACCACCGTCACGCGCCTGCTGATGCGTTTTTTCGATGCCAGCGAGGGCAGCGTCAAGGTCGGCGGCGTGGACGTGCGCGAGCTGTCCAATGCCGCGCTGATGGCGCAATTGTCCCTGGTGATGCAGGACGTGTACCTGTTCGACGACAGCCTTGAGGCCAACATTCGCGTCGGCAGCCCGGACGCCAGTGCCGAACAAGTCGCCGAAGCCGCACGGCTGGCCGGCGTGGATGAAATCGTCGCACGCCTGCCCCAGGGCTGGAATACGCCAGTGGGCGAAGGCGGCGCGGCGCTGTCCGGGGGCGAACGCCAGCGCGTATCCCTGGCCCGGGCCCTGCTCAAGCGGGCGCCCATCGTATTGCTGGATGAAGCCACGGCGGCCCTGGACCCGCACAACGAAGCCTTCGTACAAGCAGCGATCCGCAGCCTGATGCAAAGCTCCACGGTGCTGGTAATTGCCCACCGCCTGCCGACCATCATGGCCGCCGACCAGATCCTGGTGCTGGATGAAGGTTGCCTGGTGGAGGCCGGCACCCATGCGCAGTTGCTGGCCCGCAACGGTCGCTACGCAGGGTTCTGGCATGACCGCCAGCGCGCCGGTGGCTGGCGCCTGAACGCCGAGGCCCAGCCATGCTGATCGGGGTGTTGGGCGCCAGCGGCGACGTGGGGCTGGCCAGCGCCCAGGCGTTGTTGACGCTGGGAGTCAATGAGCTGCGCCTGGGCGGGCGCGATGCCGTCAAGGGTGCGCACTGTGTGCAAGTGCTCCAGCAACAATGGCCACAGGCGCGCTTGCAATGGGTCGCGGCGGACTTCACCGACGCCAGGGCTTTGGCCGCGTTCGCCCGTGGTTGCGATGTGCTGCTCAACTGCGCCGGCCCGTCCTGGCGCGTAGAGGCGCGTGCCGCACACGCCGCGTTGCAGGCCGATGCCCATTACGTCGATGCCGCCGGCCACATGCACCTCGACCCGGCCCAATGGCGTGGCCGCTGCGCGGTGCTGGGTGCCGGCCTGCAACCCGGGCTCACCGGCCTGCTGCCGCGCTGGCTGGCGGAGCAGGCATTCACCCTGGTGCGCAGCCTGACCAGCTATTTCGGCTTGCGCGATCACTTCACCGCCGTGGCTGCCGACGACTTTTTGCAAGGCGCGGTGGACGGCAGCAGCGAACCGCTGGCGGCCTGGCACAACGGCCGCTGCAGCCGTGCACTGCGGCGCCGGCGCGAGGTGTCGGTGCCGTGCTTCCCCGGCCAGGTCCACCTGTTGCCCTACCTGAACCTCGAGGGCGAACGCCTGGCCATGGACCTGAACCTGGAGGTCGGCCAGTGGTTCAACGTGATCACCGATGGCTACGTGCTCAAGGCCCTCGACCAGGCCCACGGCCTGCCACGGGCCGACGCCGTGCAGCGTTTGTGCGAGGCCAGTCGCCTGGATCTGAGCGGGCAAGCGCCTTTTGTCACCCTGCTGCTGCAACTCGATGGCGTGTACCACGAGCAGGCCCTGACCCGCAGCCTGGTGCTCAGCGGCGCCGGCAATGCGGCGCTGACCGGTGCCATGGCCGCCGCCACGGTGATCAGCGTGGTGGAGGGCGAGATCCGGTCCGGCTGCCATGCAGCCGCCGAGGCCCTGCCCCCCGCCGCCAGCCTTGAACGCCTGCTGCGCACCTCGGCGATCCGCGCCCTGAACCTGCTGCACAGCCCGCTCGATCAACTGCATGCCGCCGAAGAAGGTTGCCTATGAACACCGCCCTGAACGAGTTGGAACATGTCAGCCTGGGCGTGATGGCCCAGGTGCTGCTGCACACCCAGGCGTTGCCGTTGCAAGCCTGGCACAGCGCCGAACAGATCAATGCAGCGCTGGGCACGGCTGCGCGGCATGCCTGGGTGGTGCGGCGTTGGCTGGCGGCGTTGACCCGTGCCGGCCTGCTGCGCAAAGAAGGCGAACGCCTGGGTTGGTCGGCAACGCCCCTCGACCCACAAGTCGGGGAACTGCCGCGCCTGTATGCCGAATTGGGCTTCCCGACCAATATGGCGCGCCTGCACACCCAAGTCATCGAGTGCCTGCCCGACCTGCTGCGCGATCAATTGACCCTCACCCACTTGCTGATGCTCGGCAGCGACCCGGTGAAGGCGCTCGGCGCCTACCAGCACAACCCTTTCACTGCGGCGATCAATCACGCCCTGGCCAAACGGGCGCAGCAAGTCAGCGCCGCTGGTGGAACGTTGCGGGTACTGGAACTGGGCGGCGGCGCCGGCAGCACCACCGACGCGGTGTTGGCGGCGCTGCAAGCGCGTGAAAAGGACTATCGCTTCACTGATATCAGCTCGCTGTTTACCGGCGCGGCGCAGCGTCAGTTTCGCCTCGAACCGGGGATGCAATTCGGCCTGCTCGACCTCGATCGCAGCTTCAGCGTCCAGGGTATTGCGCCCCACAGCCAGGACCTGGTGATCGCCGGCAATGTGCTGCACAACGCCCGCGACCTGCCCGATTGCCTGGGGCAGATCCGCAGCAGCCTGGTCGATGGCGGCACCTTGCTGTTCAGTGAATCCATCGCCGACAACCCGGCGATGCTGACCTTCATGCACCTGTTGTTGTCGCCCCCCGCCGATGCACCGTTGCGCGCCAGCGATGAAGCCTTCATGGCACCCGACGCCTGGCACCTGGCCTTGCAGGCGGCCGGCTTTGAGTTGCTCGAGGTATGGCCCGCCGCGGCGGAACCGCTCGCCGCCGCGGGGCAACGCTTGTTCCATGCCAGAGGAGTTTCAACATGAATGTCGACACCTTGCTGATCGACCTACCCGCTGCCTTTCCTTGGCATCTACCGGCCTTTACCGACCTGGGCGTGCATCAACAGGCCCCGGCCCGGTTGCTGGCGGTGCTCGAACGCCAGCGCCCGGCGGTGGTGGTGATGGGCGCCGAACAACTGGAACGCCTGCTGGATTTTCCCGGCCTGGCCTTGAGTAACCTGAGCCACCTGGAACAGGTGCTGTTCGTCAGCCCGCGCCCGGGCGACTGGCAACTGGCAGAACGCGCCGCGGCGCAACTCGATTGCCGCGTGCAGGGTTTTACCGAAGACGGGCGCGAGCTGGCCAGCGTCAAGCGTGAGCACCAGCGCTGGTGTGAGCGGGCCTTGGGGCATCCTCAGGTCAGCGCCGTCGCGCTGCATGGCCAGACTTTGTTCGCCGTGCCCCAGCCTTGCGCACCGGCAGCGGTGGACGATCATCTGGACGCGACCGGGGCCGCCGTCGATCAGCAGTTCAGCACCACGCAACTGCACGACGCCGTGCAGTTGAACCAACGCTTGAGCCACGCCGCGTTGCTGTCGATGCTCAACGGCCTTGAGCAATGTGGCCTGCTGCCGGCGCCCCTTAACGACGTGGCGCAAAGCCTCGCCAACGCCGGCATCGCCCCTGGCCACCGGCCCTTGATCGCACGCTGGCTGGACGTGTTGCAGGCCGAGGAGCTGCTGCGCCGCCAAGGCGACCACCTGCATCCCAGCCTCGACCCCAACGCCTGGAGCGACGCCAGCCTGGACGCTATCTGGGCGCAACTGAGCCTGGGCTGGGAACACAACACCGGCGGCTGCGCCACCCTCGACTATGCGCGGGACAATGCCCGCCAGCTACCAGCGCTGATGCGCGGTGACTGCGCGGCGGTGCACCTGCTGTTTCCCGAAGGCCGCACCGAACGCGCGGCGGCGTTGTACCGCGAAAGCCTCGCGGCGCAGTACCAGCATCGCGCCGTGGCCCACTGGATTGGCGCCTGGGCGGCACGCCAATCAACTGAACCTTTGCGCGTGCTGGAGGTGGGGGCTGGTACCGGCTCCACCACCCAGGCGGTGTTGCCGGCCCTGGCGAATCTAACGGTGGACTACCTGTGCACCGACGTGTCGCGCTACTTCAGTGAACAGGCCGCCGAGCGTCTGCGCGCCTGGCCATGGGTGCGCCACGGTGTGTTCGATATCGACCGCCCCGCCGTGGCCCAGGGGTATCCCACCCAGAGCTGGGACCTGATCGTCGCCGGTGGCGTGCTCAACGCCGCCCGCGACACCCAGCGTTCGCTGTCCACCCTGCTGGCTTTGCTCAAGCCGGGCGGCTGGCTGGTATTCAGCGAGCCGACCCAGGAAGAATTCTGGGTCATGGCGTCCCAGGCGTTCATGCTCAACCAGGCCAGCGATGAGCGTGCGCTGGGCCGCAGCACCTTCCTCAACCTCGAGCAGTGGCAGACCGCCCTGGCCCGCGCCGGCTTCCAGGGCAATCGCAGCCTGCCCGCTGCCGATCACCCATTGGCGCGCCTGGGCCATCGAGTGTTCGCCGCCCAGGTGCCGAGCCAGCGCCTGAGCCGTGCCGCCTTGGCCGCCCACCTGGAACACCCCGACCTGCAGCTTGAACTGCTCGACCATTTGCCCGACCTGCCTACCGCCAAGGACTTGCCATGACCCCGCTGGCCTACCCCTTCAACGCCTTCACCGACCTGGAGCTGGCTGAGCCATACCGCCATGCCCAGCAGGCACCGGGCCTGTTGCGTATCCAGATGCCCATCGGCGCGCCCGCCTGGCTCGCCACCCGTTACGACGATGTACGCCTGGTGCTGGGTGACCGGCGTTTCAGCCGCAGCGAAGCGTTTCGTCGTGGCGACGCTCCACGGGCATTCCCACGGATTGCCGGCGGCATCGTGATGATGGACCCGCCGCAACTCACGCGTATCCGCTCCCGCGCCGCCCAGGCGTTTACCCGGCGCCGCGTCGAAGCCTTGCGCGCCCATGCCCGGGCCTACGCCCATGAATTGATCGACCGCATGCTCGCTGCCGGCCCGCCAGCGGACCTGGTCAATGACTATGCCTTGCCGCTGCCCCTGGGGTTGATCTGCGAACTGCTCGGCGTGCCGCTGCAAGACCGCGAACGCTTCAAGCTGTGGAATGACTCGCTGCTGTCGACCCGCCCCGAAGACGCCGCCCTGACCCAGCAACACCTGGGCGAACTCGCGGCGTATATCAAGGGCCTGGTCGCCGAGCGCCGTCGCCAGCCACAGGACGATTTCATGACCGCCCTGGCCCAGGCCGATGAACAAGGCGAGCGCCTGAGCGAAGAGCAACTGCTGCTGTTGTGCATCGCCATTCTTGTCGCCGGCTACGAAGGCAGCGCCTCGCAGATCCCCAATTTCATCCAGGTGCTGCTGGACAATCCTGCGCAGTGGCAACAGCTCAAGGCCCGTCCCGAACAGATCCCCCAGGCGGTGGAAGAGCTGCTGCGCTATATCCCGTTGGCATCGGCGGCAATGTTTGTGCATTACGCCCTTGAAGACATTCAGGTGGGTGAGACTTTGGTACGCCAGGGCGAGGCAGTATTCGCCTCGATTGGCGCAGCCAACCATGACCCGGCGCGCTTTGCAGAGCCGCAGACCCTCGACCTGCAACGCGATGCCGCCGGCCATTTCGGCTTCGGCCATGGCCTGCATCACTGTATCGGCTCGGCCCTGGCGCGGGTGGAATTGCAGGAGGCGTTGCAGGCGCTGGTGGAACGCCTGCCCAACCTGCAACGCTGTGGCGAGGTGCAGTGGAAAACCGCGACGTTCTTTCGCGGCGCCCACTGCCTGCCGGTGACCTGGTCATGAGGGGCGCACGTAAACGCGTGATCGTCGCCGGCACCGCGTTCGGTCGCATCTACCTGCAAGCCCTGGCCCGTGCCCATGAGCGCTATGAACTGGTGGGCATCCTGTCGCGGGGCAATGCCTATTCCCAAGCCTGCGCCGACCACTACGGCGTACCGCTATTCGAAGCGGTCGAGCAGGTGCCCAACACGGTGGATATCGCCTGCGTGGTGGTTCGTTCCGGCGCCACCGGAGGCGCCGGCAGCGAACTGGCCCAGCAGCTGTTGCGCCGTGGCATCCACGTGTTGCAGGAACACCCGGTGCACCACCGTGAAATCGCCGCGTGCATGCAGGCGGCGCGCCAGGGCCAGGCGGCCTACGCGGTGAATACGCTGTACCCGAATATCCTTGCGATCCGCCGCTTTCTGGCGGTGGCCGCCTACCTGCGCGAGCAACAAGGGCTGGCCTATATCGACGCGGCCTGTAACAGCCAGGTGGCCTACCCCTTGCTGGATATTCTCGGGCGCCTGGCCGGTGGTTTACGGCCCTGGGCATTTGCGGCGCCGGCGGCCAGCGTCGGTGCGCAGCCCTTCACACGATTGAACGCCAGCTTCAATGGCGTGCCGATCAGCCTGCGCGTGCAAAACCAGGTGCATCCCCAGGACCCCGACAACCACTCGTTCCTGCTGCATCGCCTTGAAGTCGGCTGTGAAGGCGGCGTGCTGAGCCTTTGCGACACCCACGGCCCGGTGCTGTGGAACCCGCGCCTGCATGCGCCACGGGACGCCACCGACCGCCTGATCATGGCAGGCGAAGGCAGCGAGCGGCTGGCCGGGCCGAGCATGGTGGTACTCGACCCGCAGATACCCGCCAGCTATCACCAGGTGTTCAGCGAGCTCTGGCCGGACGCAGTCAGCCTCGCCCTGGACGCGCTGTGCGACGACATCGACGAGCCGGCGCGGCGCCTGCGCAGCGGCCTGTGGGCCACCGAGGTGTCGATGGCCTGGCGCGAGATGAACAGCCTGATCGGGATGCCCGAATTAATTGAACCGTCGATTCCCCGGGCGTTGCCGCTGGCCGAGCTGCACCGCCGCGCCGACGCGGTGCACCCGCCCTGCACTGACCCCGGCGCACAACTGTTGGGAGCCCTGCCCTTGTGAATACTGCCCAATCCCGCTCGTCCTGCAGCCATGTGCTGCTGTGGGTGCGCGACCTGCACCAGGCCGTGGCGAACTTTCGCGCCGCCGGGTTCGAGGTCACCTACGCCACTGCCGAGGCCCGTGCCCAACACGCGCATATCTGGTTCAGCCATGGGCCGATCATTGAGTTGCTCACTACGCCTCGCCACGCCTGGCTGTTCAAGTGGCCCATCGACTGCCTGGCCGGCCGAGGTGCCGGGCAGCGCATGTTGCGTTGGGCCGCCCACGGCGAAGGCTTCTGCGACCTGGCCTTGCTGTGCGATGAGCAACTGCTGGCGCCGCGCCTCAAGGATCTGGCGGCCTGCGGCGTGGCCATGGGCCGGGTTGTGAAGTGGCAGCGCACCTGTGCGGACGGCAGCCAGACGCGCTTTCGTTTCGTCTACCCGCGCCATGCGCGCCTGCCGTTCCTGGTCACGCCCTACACGCCTTCTCAACATCCGGAGCGACTGATCCACCCCAACGGCGCCACCGGGCTGGCGGCGATTCGCCTGGGGGTCAGCCCTGCCGACCGCACCGCCCTCGACCTGCTGGCGGGCGACGATCCGATGTTGCGCCTGCATCCGGCTGAATATACCGGCGTACAGGCGGTGCAAATCGCCGGCCTGACGCAACCGCTGACCCTGCACGGCGCCCAGTTGCTGGGTTGCCCGACTGCCCAAGGAGATTTCCATGCTTGATGGCTGCACTGACTGGCCCGAAGACTTTATCCGCCGCTACCGCGAGCAAGGCTATTGGCAAGGCGTGCCCCTGGGCCAACTGCTGCGCGAACAATCCCAGAGCACGCCGCAACAGGAAGCCTTGGTGGACGGCAATCGACGCTGGAGCTACGCCGAGCTGGACCAACAGGCCGACCGACTGGCCGCCGGCCTCGCCGAACGCGGGCTGGTCGCTGGCCAGCGGGTGCTGGTGCAACTGCCCAATATCGCCGAGTTTTTCGCCCTGACCTTCGCCCTGCTGCGCCTGGGGGTGATCCCGGTGTTTGCGCTGCCGGCCCATCGCGAACATGAACTGGAACACCTGGCGCACCTGAGCCAGGCGGTGGCCTATGTGATTGTCGACCAGCACCTGGGCTTCGATTACCGCCCGCTGGCGCGCACCCTGCGTGAGCAAGTGCCGAGCTTGCAACAGGTGTGGGTGGTGGGCGCGCCCGAGGAGTTCGTAGCCCTGGCCGATTGCGTCGCCGCGCCCCGCCAATTCCCCACGCCGGACGCCCGGGACGTCGCGGTGCTGCTGTTGTCCGGCGGCACCACCGGCCTGCCCAAGCTGATCCCACGCACCCATGACGACTATGCATGCAATGCCCGGCTGGCGGCCCGCGCCTGCGGCTTCGACGGCCACACCCGTTACCTGGCAGCGCTGCCGGTGGCGCACAACTTCCCGCTGGCCTCGCCTGGCGCGCTCGGGGTGTTCAGTGTCGGCGCTACCCTGGTGCTGGCGCCGGAGCCGAGCCCGGACACCGCCTTCGAACTGATCGAACGCGAACGTATCACCCACACCGCCTTGATCCCGCCGCTGGTATTGCTGTGGCTGGAAGTCGCGCAATGGTCCGACCACGACCTCAGCAGCTTGCAATGGCTGCAAGTCGGCGGTGCGCGGCTCAAGGCCGAGATCGCCGCCCGCATCCGCCCGGCCCTGGGCTGTGGCCTGCAACAGGTGTACGGCATGGCCGAAGGCTTGCTGTGTTTTACGCCGCTGGACGATCCCGAGGAACGAGTCTTCGACACCCAGGGCCTTCCCCTTACGACGGCGGATGAGATCCGTATCGTCGATGCCGACGATGTACAGGTGGCGCCCGGCGCCGTGGGGGAATTGTTGGTGCGCGGGCCCTACACCATCCGTGGCTATTACAACGCCGCCGAGCACAACCAGCGGGCGTTTACCGCCGACGGGTTTTATCGCAGCGGCGACCTGGTCCGGCGCCTGCCCGAGGGGCATTTGATTGTCGAGGGGCGCAGCAAGGATGTAATCAACCGCGGCGGCGAGAAGATCCCGGTGGAAGAGATCGAGAACCTGCTGCTCGGCCATCCGCTGATCCGCGATGTGGCGCTGGTGGCCCTGGCCGACGAATTGCTGGGGGAACGCAGTTGCGCCTGCGTACTGGCCCACGGTGAACCCTTGGACCTGGCCTCGATCAACGCCTGGCTGCGCGAGCGTGGGCTGGCGGCCTACAAGTTGCCGGACCGCTTGCAGGTGCTGCGCGAGTTCCCGCTGACGCGCCTGGGCAAGGTCAACCGCAAGGCCCTGGCTGAACAGGTATTGGCCTCATGAGCCCGTGGCTGCGCGCATTGCGTGAAAGCGAACAGCCCCGCGCACGCCTGGTATGCCTGCCCCATGCCGGTGGCAGCGCGAGTTTTTTCCGCCCGTGGCTGGCGCACTTGCCGGGGGATATCGACCTGCTGGCGGTGCAGTATCCCGGCCGTGAAGAGCGCTTCAACGAGGCGCATATCCCGTGCCTGGCGAGCCTCGCCGAACACATCAGCCAGGCGTTGCTGGCCTTGCCTGCGCGGCCCCTGTGGCTGTTCGGCCACAGCATGGGCGCGGCGCTTGCCTATGCCGTGGGCATACAGCTTGAAGCCGCTGGCATGGGGGCTGCCCACGTATTTGTCTCGGCCCACGCACCGCCGCACCGGCAGCCGCCCAGCGACCTGCACCGCCAGGACGACACCACGCTGATCGCCGACATCCTGCGCCAGGACGCCCAGGCCGCCGACCTGTGGGCCAACCCGCAGTTGCGTTCGCTGTTCCTGCCGGTGTTGCGCAGCGACTACCAGGCCATCGAGACCTGGCGCCCCGCCCACCTGCTGCCCTTGGCCGCACCGCTCGATGTGCTGTTGGCGCACGACGACGCCGAGGTCAGCCTGGAACAGGCCCGCGCCTGGGCCGACCTGAGCCGCCACAGCCCGGATATCCGCTGGTTCGACGGCGATCACTTTTACCTCAAGCATCAGCCGCGACCGGTGATCCACCACCTGTTGCAGCGCAGCGCCTACCTTCAGGAAGACTCACAATGAAAACCCCGGAACACTGCACTGGCCTTCACGACATCCGCCACGCCATCGACAGCCTCGACCAGCAGATCATCGACGCCCTCGGCCTGCGCATGCAGTACGTCAAGGCCGCCTCAGCGTTCAAGCCGGACCAGGCCAGTATCGCCGCCCCGGAGCGCGTCGCAGCGATGTTGCCCCAACGCCGGCAATGGGCGCAGGACGCCGGGCTGGATGGCGAATTTATCGAAAGCCTGTTCAACCAGATCATCCACTGGTACATCGCCGAGCAAACCGCGTTCTGGCTGCACAAAAAGAGCAAGGCGGTATGAACGCTACCGACTTACTCAAGGTATTCCAGGCCGCGCACCAACGGGCGGTGGCGTACCAGCGCCCAGTGATTGCCGTCAGCGCCTACCCCGCGCCGACGCTGGCGCCTTTGGCGCTTTATGCAGCCCATCGACAGGGCTTCTTCTGGTGCGCACACTCGCCAGACCTGAGCCTGTTCGGCCTGGGCTGCGCCTGGCAGATCGAAGCCATCGGGCCCCGGCGCATGGCCGAGGTGGATAGCCAATGGTTTGCGCTGTGCGCCGATGCGTTGGTGCAGGGACCCTACCCGCCGTTGCTACTGGGTGGCATGCGCTTCGATGAACAGCAACCCTGTGCGCCCCACTGGGCACCGTATGCCGACGCCAGTTTCCACCTCGCCCACTGGTTGCTCAGCGAGGACACCACAGGGCGCTGGCTGCGCTGCCAGCGTGTGGTCGAGCCGGGCAGCGATCCTGCCGCACTGGTGCACGAAAGCCTGGCCGTCTACGAACAGTTGCTCAACCCCGCCCCCCATGTAACCTCTACACCCGATGTGCTGGAGCGCCGCGCACTGCCCCGGCATCAATGGCAGGCCAAGGTCGACACCGCGCTGCACGCCATCGCCGGGGGTGAGTTGAACAAGGTGGTGCTGGCGCGGCATATCGACCACCATCTGGACGCCACCCTCGATACCGGCGCGGTGATGGGCCGCCTGCACGAGCGCCGCAACGCCTCGCACCTGTTCGCCATCCACCGTGGCGAGCACTGTTTCATGGGCGCCACGCCAGAGCGATTGCTCAGTTGCGACGCGGGCCGCCTCACCACCCACGCCCTGGCAGGCAGCACCCGTCGCGGGCTCTGGCCGGATGAAGACCAAGCCCTGGGTGAGCGGCTATTGGCCGACCCCAAGGAACAGCACGAACATCAGCTGGTGGTGCAGACCATCACCCAGGCCCTGCACGACAAGGTCACCGACCTGCACGCCGCCCCGTGCCCTGGCCTGTTGAAACTGGCCACCGTGCAGCACCTGAGCACGCCCATCACCGCACAACTGAATGTCGGCAAGCGCCTGCTCGACGGCGTCCAGGCGCTGCACCCCACCCCCGCCGTCGGCGGCTTGCCCAGGGCACCTGCGCTGGGCTTCATCCGTGGACACGAAGGCTTCGACCGTGGCTGGTACGCCGCGCCGGTGGGCTGGCTGGACGCCAATGGCAACGGTGACTTCCTGGTGGCACTGCGCTCGGCCTTGATCACGCCCAGACACTGCCATGCTTTTGCCGGCTGCGGCATTGTCGAAGGCTCGTTGCCGGCCAACGAGTACGAAGAAACCCAGATCAAGCTGGCAAGCATGCAACAGGCGCTGCAACTGGCCTGCCCTGCTGATACTGACGTGGCGTACAGCCAAACTCACGACGAAACACCGTATGCAAGTACTGCGCAGAGGTGAAGCCGCAACTGGCGGCGATGTCGGCGATGGCCAGGTCCTGGTTCTCCAGGCCCTTGGCGGCAGCGGCGAGTTTGAAACCGAGGATTTCATCATGCACGCTGCAGCCGCGCACCTTGCGAAAGTGCGCTTCCAGGGAAGAGCGTGAGACGCCGACATAAGCGGCAACCTGGTCGGTCTTGATCCCCTGGCAAGCGTACTGCCGGATAAACAGCAATGCCTGCATCACATAAGGGTTGCCCAAGGGCTGATGCAGGCTGGAGGCCTGCACGTTGATCGCATCCGGCGGCACCAGCACCTGCGTGCCGGTGCAGGGCTTGCCATGCAGCATCTGGTGCAGCAAGGCCGCGGCGGTACGGCCCATGGTCTCGGTGCCCTGGATCACCGAACTCAGCGGCACCCGCGTGAGGGTGCGGGTCAGTGGGTCGTTGTCGATACCGATCAACGCCACTTGCTCCGGCACGGCAATCCCGGCGGTCAGGCAGGCTTGCAGCAATTGCCGGGCGCGGGCGTCGGTCACGGCGATAATGCCGATAGGCTTGGGCAGGCTGTGCAGCCAGGCAATCTGCTGCTCCACCGCGCTGTCCCACAACGGCGCGCTGGTGCCCAGGCCGCGATAGACCTCCACCTGCAAGCCATCGCGTTGCATCAAGCGGCGAAAGGCTTTCTCACGCTCCTGCGCCCAACGATTGGCCTGGGCCTCGGGCAGGCTGAAACAGGCAAACCGCGTCAGCCCGGCCTCGATCAAATGCTCGTAGGCCAGCTTCATCAAGGCGTGGTTATCGGTGGCGACATAGGGAATGCCCTTGGGGTACGCGCTGACGTCCTCATAAGACCCCCCCACCGCCACCACCGGTATCCGACTCCCAGCCAGCGCCTCGCCGATCAGCGGGTCATCGAAGTCGGCAATGATCCCATCGCCCTGCCAACGCTCGATACCGCGCAGACGACAGAGAAAGTCCTCCTCCAGGAATAGGTCCCAGGACGCGCGCGTACTGCTCAGGTAATTGCCGATACCGGTGATGATGCCGCGGTCGTAGATTTTGCTGCCGTTGAAGAGCAAGGCGATGCGGTGCACGGGCGGTAGGGTTTTCATTGTTTTTGTCCTGGGGCCGGTGGGTGCAGATGAGTACGCAAAGGTCTGACTGCTCAGGATAGCGGGCCTCGGATGAGGCCCGCTTAAATTACCTAAATTCCACCAACATGGCTGCAACTGCGGCCCAAAAGACGGAACCGATCAACATCATCATATTGATGGTCAACAGACGTTTTAGATGAGGTGGGAAGTTTTCAAGATCGACAGGGTCCAGTTCTCCGATGCGAATAGACGCCTTCGGTAACGTCACCATTCCGGCAATTTTTGATATTTCCAGAAGCGACCAGATTACCCCCCTCTTTCCCAGGCTTGTTCCCCAGATATAAATAAAACGACTGTTTTTCAGCGCATCTTTCATAGAGTCCAAGTGTCGACGACTAAGGTAAAGACTAAAAGTAATGCCAGCAGCGGCAAGCAAAATTGGCCCCCCTGTAACGATGATTGCGATCCAGGGAGGCCAAGTGTCGATACCGGTCATGGCTGCCTTGCCTCGTAAATTTTTTCACCTATGTACTCACCCGTTTTACCACCGTAAGTCGTACCCATCCAGGCGCCAGTGCCTACAACAGCAGCGACGCAGATAACACCACCGATTCCTGTTGTGACGCCTAGTGCTACGCACACTGCAGTACTGGCATCGCTGGCTGCCAATCCGCTTGCAGCACCGATAGCAGTAGACCCAGCGAATTTCCCTCCTTCAGTAAATTTAACCTTCTCACACGCCGCCCCAGAATCCCCATTACACACCTGCTGAATAGCCAACAACGAAGACACCCCACCAAGGCCTATACCGATATAACCACCTGCCTTCATATACTTC
This sequence comes from Pseudomonas sp. FBCC-B545, assembly GCF_059134095.1. Taxonomy (NCBI): domain Bacteria; kingdom Pseudomonadati; phylum Pseudomonadota; class Gammaproteobacteria; order Pseudomonadales; family Pseudomonadaceae; genus Pseudomonas; species Pseudomonas sp. FBCC-B545. The sequence goes on from NZ_CP101441.1 coordinate 3,831,407, forward strand.
GTGGCACGACTAACAGCCTCCACATGAGCCGCATACCCCGGAATCTGACCCGGCCCGCCCGCCTTGTCCCAGTGATGCACCAAGCTGCGGCTGGAAATGCCCAGGGCCGTTTTCAACTTCGGGTGATCGCCCAAGGTTGTCTGCCCGCGCAAGCGCGTGGAGTTGAGCAAATGGGCATCCAGCTGGTTCATCAGTCGCTGACGATCAGCAAAGAACTGCGGTGATCTAAGGTGGCCGTGCTGCCGATAGCTTTCCTGGTGCAGGCGCTCCATCGCCTGGAGTGTGTCGCGCAGATTACTCAGGTGCTTCTCCATCACCACCGCACTCACGCCGAGCCAGGTTGAGGTATGGCCGATAAACCCAGCAATTTCAGCGCCGTGGCGAAACAGGAAGTCGGCCTCATCTGGCGTCAAGGCATCCAGGGATGCGTCAACCTGTCGAGCGGCCTGCATCAGTTGCGCTTCCTGATAAGTGCAGGAGGTGTTGTTCGGATCGCTGAGCACGATCATCGAGCCGGCTTTTATGTAGCTTGTGTTGGAATTTAGCGATTGAAACTTGCGCATTACCGCCGGGTCCCGAACTGGAAACAGTGTGGCTTCCATCGCTTCGCGAGTCATGCTTTTGGGCACGATATAAAAACCTGGCTCCTCGCCTGAGAGAGCTTTAAATGCGCTAAATGCGGACCGGGGCGCATAACTTGGCACGATGGAAGCGCGTTGAGAAGGGGCTGCCCATTGGGGCGCTGGCTGGACCGGATCGACGGCTTGTCTGTTGGCGCTCACAACCGAGCCACCTCTGCCGTGGTACTTGCCGAGTAACACCGAAGCAATCAGCTCGGCTTTACAGGGGCAGCCGCTGTAGCTGTCCAACGTACCGGCAATAAGCCGGCCATTGCTTCGCATGAAAGAAATGCCGCCGATGATCTTATATGTTTGCCCATCCTTGCCACAGGTGACTGGGTCACCTTCGCACGCACGAAGACTGCCATGCATATGGGTCCTTTGATCTCCGTCCAGCACTTCCCCGCCGCAGGTGGTTTTGTCACCTCGGCGGATGAAATGACCTACGCTCATTGTTTTGCCTCTTATCCATGTTTTTTGGCCGTACTTCCCTGCTCGTCTCGATCAGAAAACTGACGCGTAACGCCTTTCGATTGAGGTAAACGAGCAAAAGAAAGTCAGTGGCAGGCCAAACTTTGATGAGGCATATCCCCACCGTAAAGTCAGACGTTTCCTTAATTCCTGTACTCCCTGAGCCGTTCTGAACGCCCCACTCAAAATCGCACTACACCTTGGTGATTTTCATAATCAGCACCCCAGGTGCCGTTGCTAGTATCCAGGCACCGCCAAGAACAATAAGGAAACCGCCATGCCGTACTTCCCCGGTGTCGACAAGGTTCGCTTCGAAGGCCCTGCCAGCGAATCCCCCCTCGCCTTTCGCCATTACGACGCCAACAAACTGATCCTCGGCAAACCCATGCGCGAACACCTGCGCATGGCCGCCTGTTACTGGCACACCTTTGTGTGGCCAGGGGCGGATATGTTTGGCATGGGCACGTTCAAGCGCCCATGGCAGCGCAGTGGCGATCCGATGGAGCTGGCGATCGGCAAGGCGGAGGCGGCCTTTGAGTTTTTTTCCAAGCTGGGTATCGACTACTACAGTTTCCACGACACCGACGTGGCGCCGGAGGGCAGCTCGCTCAAGGAGTACCGCAACCACTTTGCGCAGATGGTCGATCACCTGGAGCGTCATCAGGAACAGACCGGCATCAAGCTGCTATGGGGCACCGCCAACTGCTTCAGCAACCCGCGTTTTGCCGCCGGGGCCGCGAGTAATCCGGACCCGGAAGTGTTCGCTTTCGCTGCCGCCCAGGTGTTCAGTGCGATGAACGCCACGCTGCGGCTCAAGGGTGCCAACTATGTGCTGTGGGGTGGTCGTGAAGGGTATGAAACCCTGCTCAACACCGACCTCAAGCGCGAGCGCGAGCAGCTTGGGCGCTTTATGCGCATGGTGGTGGAGCACAAGCACAAGATCGGCTTTACCGGCGACCTGTTGATTGAACCCAAGCCCCAGGAGCCGACCAAGCACCAGTACGATTACGACAGCGCCACGGTGTTCGGCTTCCTGCATGAGTACGGCCTGGAGCAGGAGATCAAAGTGAACATCGAGGCCAACCACGCGACATTGGCCGGGCACAGTTTTCATCATGAGATCGCCACCGCCGTGTCACTGGGGATCTTCGGCAGCATCGACGCCAACCGCGGTGACCCGCAGAACGGCTGGGACACCGACCAGTTCCCCAACAGCGTAGAGGAAATGACCCTGGCCACCTATGAAATCCTCAAGGCCGGGGGCTTCAAGAACGGCGGCTACAACTTCGATTCCAAGGTCCGGCGCCAGAGCCTGGACGAGGTGGACCTGTTCCACGGGCATGTGGCGGCCATGGATGTGCTGGCCCTGGCCCTGGAGCGTGCGGCGGCGATGGTGCAGGACGACCGCTTGCAGCAGTTCAAGGACCAGCGTTATGCCGGTTGGCAGCAGCCGTTGGGCCAGGCGGTGCTGGCGGGTGAGTTCAGCCTGCAGTCCCTGGCTGAGCATGCGTTTGCCCAGGAGCTGAACCCGCAGGCGGTGAGTGGTCGGCAGGAAATGCTGGAGGGGGTTGTGAATCGGTTTATCTATCGGTGACATTTGCACGACAAATCTATGCACAGAGCGTCAAGGGACGCTCTACAGTTCTACCCGCATCACCTTGTGTCTTTCCAACAACAATAAAGGGACGCACCACCATGAAATCATTCAAACACACCCTGCTCGCCAGCGCCCTGGCCCTGCTTGCCCTGCCGGTGATGGCCGATTCTGCCCATCCGAAGATCGGGTTTTCCATCGATGACCTGCGCCTGGAGCGCTGGTCCCGCGACCGCGATTACTTTGTTGCGGCGGCGGAAAAACTCGACGCCAAGGTGTTCGTGCAGTCCGCCGATGCCAACGAGCAGAAGCAGATTTCCCAGATCGAAAACCTGATCTCCCGGGGCGTCGATGTGATCGTCATCGTGCCCTTCAATGCCACCGTGCTGACCAATGCCGTGGCCGAAGCCAAGAAGGCCGGGATCAAGGTGGTGTCTTATGACCGCCTGATCCTCAACGCGGATATCGACGCGTACATTTCCTTCGATAACGAAAAGGTCGGCGAGATGCAGGCCAACGGTGTGCTGCAGGCGGCGCCAAAGGGTAACTACTTCCTGCTCGGCGGCGCACCGACGGACAACAACGCCAAGGTGCTGCGCGAAGGCCAGATGAAGGTGCTGCAACCGGCCATCGACAAGGGCGATATCAAGATTGTCGGCCAGCAATGGGTCAAGGAGTGGAACCCCACCGAAGCCTTGAGCATCGTCGAAAACGCCCTGACCCGTAATGACAACAAGATCGACGCCATCGTCGCGTCCAACGACGCCACCGCCGGCGGCGCAATCCAGGCCCTGGCTGCGCAGAAGCTGGCGGGCAAGGTGCCGATCTCCGGCCAGGACGCCGACCTCGCCGCCGTCAAGCGCGTGATCGACGGCACCCAGACCATGACCGTCTACAAGCCGCTCAAGCTGATCGCCACCGAAGCCGCCAAGCTCTCGGTGCAGCTGGCGCGCAACGAAAAACCCACCTATAGCTCGCAGTATGACAATGGCAGCAAGAAGGTCGACACCATCCTGCTCACCCCGACGCCGTTGACCAAGGCCAACATCGACCTGTTGGAAAAGGACGGGTTCTATACCAAAGAGCAGATCGCCGGGCAGTGACCGCTATGGCCGACTACCTGCTGCAAATGAACGGCATCGTCAAAAGCTTTGGCGGTGTCAACGCGTTGAATGGCATCGACATCAAGGTACGTCCCGGGGAATGCGTCGGCCTGTGCGGCGAGAACGGTGCCGGTAAGTCCACCTTGATGAAGGTGCTGTCGGCGGTCTACCCCCATGGCACCTGGGAGGGTGAAATCCTCTGGGATGGGCAGCCGCTCAAGGCCCAGTCCATCAGCGAAACCGAGGCGGCCGGCATCGTTATCATCCACCAGGAACTGACCCTGGTGCCGGACCTGTCGGTGGCCGAAAACATCTTCATGGGCCACGAGCTGACCCTGCCCGGCGGGCGCATGAACTACCCGGCGATGCTGCACCGTGCCGAAGCCTTGATGCGCGAGCTGAAGGTGCCGGACATGAATGTGGCGCTGCCGGTGTCGCAGTACGGCGGCGGCTACCAGCAACTGGTGGAAATCGCCAAGGCCCTCAACAAGCAGGCGCGCCTGTTGATTCTTGATGAGCCTTCTTCGGCGTTGACCCGTTCGGAAATCGAAGTGCTGCTGGACATTATCCGGGACCTCAAGGCCAAGGGCGTGGCCTGCGTGTACATCTCCCACAAGCTCGATGAAGTGGCGGCGGTGTGCGACACCATCGCGGTGATTCGCGATGGCAAACACATCGCGACCACCGCCATGGCCGACATGGACATCCCCCGGATCATCACACAGATGGTCGGCCGCGAGATGAGCAACCTCTACCCCACCGAACCCCATGAAGTGGGCGAGGTGATTTTCGAAGCGCGCAATGTCACCTGCTACGACGTCGACAACCCCAAGCGCAAGCGTGTCGACGATATTTCCTTCGTGCTCAAACGCGGCGAAATCCTCGGCATTGCAGGGCTCGTAGGCGCCGGGCGCACCGAACTGGTGTCGGCACTCTTCGGCGCCTACCCCGGCCGCTACAGCGCCGAGGTGTGGCTGGACGGCCAACTGATCGACACACGCACGCCGCTCAAGTCGATCCGCGCTGGGCTGTGCATGGTGCCCGAGGACCGCAAGCGCCAGGGCATCATCCCCGACCTGGGTGTGGGCCATAACATCACCCTGGCGGTGCTTGATACCTATGCGCACCTGACCCGCATCGACGCCGAGGCCGAACTGGGCAGCATCGACCAGCAGATCGCACGCATGCACCTCAAGACCGCCAGCCCGTTCCTGCCGATCACCAGCCTCTCCGGCGGCAACCAGCAGAAGGCCGTGCTGGCGAAAATGCTGATGGCCAAGCCCAAGGTGCTGATCCTCGATGAACCCACGCGGGGTGTGGATGTGGGCGCCAAGTACGAGATCTACAAGCTGATGGGCGCGCTGGCGGCCGAAGGCGTGTCGATCATCATGGTCTCCTCGGAACTGGCCGAGGTACTGGGGGTATCCAACCGCGTGCTGGTGATGGGCGACGGCCAGCTGCGGGGCGATTTCGTCAATGCCGGTCTGACCCAGGAACAGGTGCTCGCCGCGGCGCTCAGCCAACCTAATAACCATCGGAAGACCCTGTAGATGAATCAGGTCAAACACCTTTTCACCCGCTACAAAATGCTCGCGCTGGTGATCGCCGTGGCGTTTATCTGGCTGTTTTTCAGCTGGCAGACCGAGGGCGGCTTCCTCACCCCGCGCAACCTGTCCAACCTGCTGCGGCAGATGTCGATCACCGGAATATTGGCGTGCGGCATGGTGCTGGTGATCATCAGCGGCGAGATCGATTTGTCGGTGGGCTCGTTGCTCGGGCTGCTGGGCGGGCTGGCGGCGATCCTCGACGTGGTCTATCACGTGCCGCTGCTGGCCAACCTCAGCCTGGTGGCGCTGTGCGGCCTGATGATCGGCCTGGCCAACGGCTACATGACCGCTTACCTGCGCATCCCCTCGTTTATCGTCGGCCTGGGCGGCATGCTGGCATTTCGCGGGATTCTGCTGGGGATTACCGGCGGCACCACCATCGCGCCGGTGTCGCCATCGCTGGTGTATGTGGGCCAGGGTTACTTGCCTCACACGGTAGGCGCAGGGCTGGGTGTAGTGCTGTTCGCGCTGACGCTTTTTCTGACCTGGAAACAACGGCGCAACCGCGCACTGCATGGCCTGGCCGCGCACTCGCTGGCGCGTGACGGGCTGCGTGTGGTGCTGATCGGCGCGGTGCTCGCCGGGTTTGTCACCACCCTCAACAGCTACGACGGCATCCCGGTGCCGGTGCTGCTGTTGCTGGTGCTGCTCGGCGTGTTCAGCTACGTCACCAGCCAGACCGTTTTTGGTCGACGGGTGTACGCGGTGGGCAGCAATATGGAAGCCACACGCCTGTCGGGCATCAATGTGCAAGCGGTGAAACTGTGGATCTTCGGCATCATGGGCGTGATGTGCGCCCTCGCCGGCCTGGTCAACACCGCCCGCCTCGCTGCCGGGTCACCGTCGGCGGGCAACATGGGTGAACTCGACGCCATCGCCGCCTGCTTTATTGGCGGCACCTCGATGCGTGGCGGCTCGGGCACGGTATACGGCGCGTTGCTCGGGGCCTTGGTGATTACCAGCCTGGATAACGGCATGTCGATGCTGGACGTGGACAGTTACTGGCAGATGATTGTGAAGGGCAGCATTCTGGTGCTGGCGGTGTGGGTGGATGTGAGTACGCGGGCGGGTCGGCGGTAAGCCCATACTTACCAACACTGGAGAACCCTGTGGGAGGGGGCTTGCTCCCGATGAGGGAGTGTCAGTGAACACATCTGTGACTGACACACCGCCATCGGGAGCAAGCCCCCTCCCACATTTGTCTGCATTCCAAATGAGGGGTTGGTGGCATTTGGTCATGGTTTTTAAAGGGCCAGCAAGGCGTGTCCCTTTAAATTGCAGGACGTTTCCTAGACAATCCCTGCCGCCTTGTGCCTGCTGGAATCGATGGCTAGTCTGCGGTCCGTCACTGCCAATTCAGTGATCGGGTTTAGTCGCCCGGATTTTGAACAGGCGCATGCTCCCATGAAGCTTTATGGTGGCTGTGCGCAGGGCGCCCTCGGGCGCGCCGGGTTCCTGTTCTGACCGGTCGACTAACCTGCGTACAGCCGCCACCTTCGTTTAGTCGCGAAAGGTGTCAGCTCCTTGATATTCAGACAGGAACTACACCATGAATAAAGTCCTACCCGACCCACCCCGCGATCCCGCAAAAGACCGCGCCGCCTTCAACCGTGCCATCGACCACTACCTGCCCACCCAAGGCTTCCACTGTGTCAACGAAGACCTGAGCTTCGAAGATGCCCTGCTCTACACCGCCAGTCTGCTCGACAGCGCATCCGCCACCGCGCTGGACTGCGGCGAGCTGCTGCAAAGCCCCGAGCGGGCGAAGATCCTGGCGGTGTGGCATTTGCTGGAAATTGCCAAGACCACGGTGGATCGCTCCATCGAATGCCTGACCTGCACAAAAGCCACTGCATAGAACGCGGTTGAAACTGTGGGAGGGGGCTTGCTCCCGATGGCTGAGTGTCAGTCAGTATCTGCTTGACTGATACACCGCTATCGGGGGCAAGCCCCCTCCCACTTTGATCTCCCACATTGATCTCCATTTTTTCCAGGGGTTATTGCGCACAAGAACTAAATGTCCATAATAGACAAATTAGTTTACCTGGAGACATCCATGTCCAATGCCCCCCTCATCATCGATCAAGTTCAGGCGCGGGCATTGCTCGCCCAGATAGACGTGCCGCTTATCCTGCGCAAGCTGTTCCGTGACCTGGCCGCCGGGCAGGCCGTGCAACCGCCGCAGCAGTGGGTGGAGTTCCCCCACGGTGCCGGTGACTTTATCAACTACCTGGGGGTGCTGGCCGAAGACGGGGTGTATGGGGTCAAGACCTCGCCCTATATCGTGCGTGAGCACGGGCCACTGGTGACGGCGTGGACGCTGTTGATGTCGATGCACAGCGGCCAGCCGCTGCTGTTGTGCGACGCTTCTGAGTTGACCACTGCGCGCACCGCCGCGACCACCGCATTGGCGGTGGACGCCCTGGCCCCGGCGACGGCACAGCGCCTGGCGATCATCGGCAGCGGCAAGGTCGCCCAGGCGCACCTGCGTTATGTGCAGAACCTGCGCGACTGGCAGCACATCCGCCTGTACTCCCCCAGCCTTGGCAGTGCCAGCGCCGACACCCGTGCGCAGTTGACCGGCCTGGACCCGCGCCTGGCCCTCGCCGACACTTGCGATGCCGCTGTAGAGGACGCGGATGTGATTATGCTCTGCACCTCATCGGCAGGCCCAGTGATCGACCCGATGCGCTTGCGCAAGCCTGCCCTGATCACCTCCATCAGCACCAATGCACCCCGTGCCCATGAAGTGCCCCCGGCGTGCCTCAACCAGATGCAGGTGTATTGCGACTACCGGCAGACCACCCCGGGCGCGGCCGGCGATATGCTGATCGCCAGCGAACAGCACGGCTGGGATAAGCGCGCAGTGCTCGGCGACTTGCCCGAATTGCTCAGCGACATGGCGCAACGTCCAAACTACGATCGGTCTGTATTTTTCCGCTCCATCGGCCTGGGCCTGGAAGATATTGCATTGGCCAATGCCTTGTACCAACTGCAGCGCTAACCCGGAGATTTTTATGCAGCAGGCAGACTTCATCATCATCGGCGGCGGCATTGCCGGCGCATCCACAGGTTTCTGGTTGTCGCAGCACGGCAAGGTGCTGGTGCTGGAGCGTGAAAACCATCCGGCCTATCACTCCACAGGGCGTTCGGCGGCCTTGTATACCGCGGCCTATGGCACCCCCCAGGTGCGCGCGCTGACCCTGGCCAGCCGGGCGTTTTTCGATCAACCGCCAGCGGGCTTCTGCGAGCATCCACTGCTCACACCCCGCGGCGAAATGACCGTCGACTTTAACGGCGATCCAGCTGAGCTGGACAGCCAATACCTGAACGCCAAGGCTACTGTCGAACAGGTGGAACGCCTGAGTGCCGACGAAGCCTGTGCACGGCTGCCGATCCTGCGCCGTGAGAAAGTCCACGGTGCCATCTATGACCCCACCGCCTGCGACATCGACACCGACGCCCTACACCAGGGCTATCTGCGCGGTATCCGCCGTAACCACGGCGAGGTACGCACCGACAGCCATGTGCTGGGCCTGAGCCGCGATGCCGACGGTTGTTGGCAAGTGCGTACCCAGGATGCAACCTTCAGCGCCCCAGTCATCATCAACGCCGCCGGCGCCTGGGCCGACCATATCGGCGGGCTGGCCGGCGCGGCGGCCATCGGCCTGCAACCCAAGCGCCGCTCGGCCTTTATCTTCGCCGGCCCCGACGGTGTGAATAGCCATGATTGGCCAATGCTGGTAGCCCTCGATGAAGCCTTCTACATGAAGCCGGATGCCGGCATGTTCCTTGGCTCGCCGGCCAACGCCGACCCAGTGGAGCCCCAGGACGTGCAGCCCGAAGAACTGGATATCGCCATGGGCATCTACCAGATTGAAGAGGCCACCACCCTGACCATCCGCCGCCCGACGCGCACCTGGGCCGGGCTGCGCAGTTTCGTGCACGACGGTGATTTGCTCTGCGGTTTTGACCCGCAGGTGCCAGGGCTGTTCTGGGTGGCAGCACAGGGTGGTTATGGTATCCAGACGTCGCCCGCCATGGGCCAGGCCAGCGCCGCACTGGTGCGCGGCGCGCCGCTGCCCGAGGCGCTGACGCGATTCGGCCTGGACGCTGGTATGCTCTCCCCCGTCCGCCTGGAGCCCCATTGATGACCATCGCCGAACAAGACACCGTCATGCAAAACTTTCGTGGCATCGCCGATGCGATCGCCACCCTGTTCTTTCCCCATGCGGAAGTGGTGCTGCATGACTTGCGTACGCAAACCGTCGACTACATCGCCAACAACCTGTCTAAACGCAGTTTGGGTGATGATTCGTCGCTGGAGGACATGCTGGACGGTGACGTCAGCGAAGTGAATATCGGCCCTTACGAAAAACTCAACTGGGACGGTCAGAAAATTCGCAGCCTGAGCACCGTGCTGCACGACCACAAAGGCCGCCGGCTGGCCGTGCTGTGTATCAACCTGAATATCTCAATGTTTGAAACCGCCAAGGCAGCACTGGACCTGTTCCTGTCGCCAAGCAAGCTGATCGCCCAGCCAGATGCATTGTTTCGCGATGATTGGCAGGAACGCATCAACACGTTCCTGCATGCCTGGCTGCGCGAGCGTCAGCTGAGCCTCAACCTGCTGACCCGCGACCACAAGCGTGAACTGGTGCTGGCACTGCATGCCGAAGGCGCATTCAAGGGCAAGAGCGCCTCCAACTATGTGGCCAATGTGCTGGGCATGGGGCGGGCGACGGTCTACAAGCATTTGAAGGAGTTGAAGGGTTAACGCCCGCCACACCCGTTCGCCGCAGTGACCTTCAGTCGCCGTAGATATCGGTCTTGAAGTACTGCTGCGAAATCTTCTGGTATTCGCCACTGGCTCGAATGCCATCGATGGCCGCATTCAACTCGCTGACCAATGCCGTATTGCCCTTGCGCACCGCAATCCCCGCACCCTCGCCCACGTATTTCGGATCCTTGAGCTCCGGGCCGACAAAGGCGTAACCCTGGCCGCGTGGCATCGCCAGGAAGTCGCTCAGGGGGATGGTGTCGGCAAAGATCGCATCCAGGCGCCCTGCTGCCAGGTCCATGTAGATTTCTTCGTTATTGCTGTAGCGCTTGACGTTGATGCCCTTGGGCTCGAACACCTCGGTGGCATAACGGTCGGTGGTAGTGGCGCGCTGCACGCCGACGTTCTTGCCCTTGAGGCTGGCGTACTGGTCATCCACCACCGCACCGTCCTTCATCACCAGGCGTGAGGAGGTGAAGTAATACTTGTGGGTGAAATCCACCGATTTCTTGCGGTCTTCGTTGATGGTCATGGACGACAGCGCCATGTCGATTTTCTTGACCTTGAGGGACGGAATCAGACCGTCGAACTCACCTTCGACCCACACACACTTGACCTTCATTTGCGCACACAGGGCGTTGCCGATGTCGTAGTCGAAACCGACGATCTTGCCGTCACCAGTCTTTGAGGCGAACGGCGGGTAAGCGGCCTCGATGCCGATACGCAGCGGTTTCTCGGCGGCGAGCAAGTGACTTGCGGCAAACAGGCTCAGGGCCAGGGCGGGGATAAGGTGACGTTTCTTCATGATCGGGTTCTCGCGGGTTGTTGTTGGTTTGGCAAGAGTGAAGAAAAACGTGTAGCGATGAATTTGTACTTATAATTCCATACTGGACTTTTATGTTCTTAGCGTCAATTCAGAGCAAACACATAAAAATGTGGGAGGGGGCTTGCCCCCGATTGCGGTGTATCAGCCACCTTTACAGTGCCTGACACTCTGCAATCGGGAGCAAGCCCCCTCCCACACTTGGATCTACAGTGCCTGTGAGATCTTACTTGGACACCGGCATCGCAAATTCCGCGCCCTGCTCAATGCTCTCCGACCAACGCTGCATGATCGACTTCTGCTTGGTGTAGAAGCGCACGCCCTCGGTGCCGTAGGCATGCATGTCGCCGAACAGGCTCTTCTTCCAGCCACCAAAACCATGCCAGGCCATCGGCACCGGGATCGGCACGTTGATGCCGACCATACCCACTTCAATGCGGCGAGCGAATTCGCGGGCGATGTTGCCGTCGCGGGTGAAGCAGCTGACGCCGTTGCCGAACTCATGGTCGTTGACCAGCTTTACCGCCTCGGCGAAATCATTCACGCGTACACAGGCCAGAACCGGGCCGAAGATTTCTTCGCGGTAGATGCTCATGTCCCGGGTCACGTGGTCGAACAAGGTGGCGCCGAGCCAGAAGCCGTTTTCCAGGCCGGGCTCGGTGGGCAGGTAGTCACGGCCATCGAGCAACAAGTGCGCGCCGGCCTGTACGCCCTGCTCGATATAGCCGCTGATGCGCTCCAGCGCGGCCCGCGACACAATCGGACCCATTTCGGCTTTCAAATCGCGGCCATCGGTGATGCGCAACGTCTTGGCGCGCTCGGTCAAGGCGGCAATGACTTTATCGCCCACATCCCCCACCAGCACCGCCACCGAGATCGCCATGCAGCGCTCGCCGGCACTGCCGTAGGCGGCGCCCATCAGCGCGTCGACGGTACGCTCGATATCGGCATCGGGCATCACCACCATATGGTTCTTCGCCCCGCCCAGGCCCTGCACGCGCTTGCCGTGACGGGCACCGCTCTCATAGATGTACTGGGCGATGGGCGTGGAGCCGACAAAACTCACGGCCTTGACGTCGGGGTGTTCGATCAGTGCGTCCACCGACTCCTTGTCGCCCTGCACCACGTTGAACACACCTTTGGGCAAGCCGGCTTCACGCAGCAGCTCGGCCATGAACAGCGCGGCACTCGGGTCAGTAGGGCTGGGCTTGAGGATGAAGGTGTTGCCCGCCGCGATGGCGATGGGGTACATCCACATCGGCACCATCACCGGGAAGTTGAACGGCGTGACGCCAGCGACGACGCCCAGAGGTTGGCGCATCGTCCAGTTGTCCATGCCACGGGACACCTGGTCGGAATGCTCGCCCTTGAGCAGGTTGGGAATGCCGCAGGCAAATTCGAGGATATCGATGCCACGGTCGACTTCGCCCTGGGCATCGGTGAAGACCTTGCCATGCTCGGCGACGATGATGCGCGCCAGGTCGTCCTTGCGTTCGCGCAGCAGGTGCAGGTATTCGAACAGCACACGGGCGCGGCGGATCGGCGGCGTGTCGGCCCACCCGGCAAAAGCAGCCTGGGCGGCATCGACGGCTTCGGCCACGGTCTGGCGGCTGGCCAGGGCTACGCGCCCGGTCACTTCGCCCGTGGCTGGGTTGTAGACGTCCTGGTAGCGATCATCGCGGCTGACGCGCTGGTCGTTGATGTAGTGTTCGATGGTGGTGGTCATGGCAGTGGATCCCCGGTGGGTAGCGTTGAGACACACGATAGGCTTTCGATTTGTTCCAAACCAGAGCAGAATCCAGAACTTATTGTCCTGATAGGCGAACAATACACTCATGGAAAAGGCTGAGATCGAAGGCTTGTGGACCCACATTCACTGGCTGTCGGTGTTGGAGGAACACGGCACCTACACCGCTGCGGCTGCCCGCCTGGGGGTGAGCAAATCCGCGGTCAGCCAGCGTATCTCCGACCTGGAGAAAGCCACCGGCACGCGCCTGGTGACCCGCACCACGCGCAGCGTGCGGCTGACCGAGGCCGGGACGTCCTTGACCCGCGACGTGCGCAGCGCCTACGCGCAGATCGCCCGCAGTTTCTCCTCGGTGCGCGACTCGGTCGGCGAGATTCGCGGCCTGGTACGCCTTACCGCCCCGGTGGCGTTCGCTCGGCAACAACTGGTGCCGCATCTTTCCGGTTTTTTGCAGCAGTATCCGCAGGTGCGCATTCAGCTCGATGTATCCGACGCCTTGAGCTCACTGGCGGCCGAGGGTTACGACCTGGCGGTGCGCCATGGTTTCCAGGTGCCGGAAACCCATGTGGCGTGGAAGCTGTGCGACACCACCTCGGTATTGGTCGCCACTCGAGACTACCTGCAACACCACGGCGAACCGCGAACCCCGGCAGATCTCAGCGCGCATAACTGCCTCTACTACCCACGGGGCAGCGACCAGCCGGCCTGGACCTTCGAACGCGGCGGTAAAAACAGCCAGCGCGTCACCGTGCCCATCGCCGGCAGCTTTTCCACCAACAACAGCGAAGCCTTGCGTGACGCGGCGCTCAACCACCTGGGCATCGCCCTGCTCCCAGACTTCAGTGCCCAGGCCGCTTTAGCCAGCGGCAAGTTGGTGCAGGTGTTGAAGGGGTGGACGCTCAAGGGTGCGTTTGCCGATGAGATCTATTTGATCAGGCCGTACTCGCCCCATGTGCCCAAGGCAGTGACGGCGTTGGTGGGGTATTTGAAGGAGAAACTGGCGGGAGGGTTTCGGTTCATTTGATCAAAGGTGGTATTGGCTGGCATCAGTGAAAATGTGGAAGGAGGCTTGCCCCCGATACGTAACCACGATGCGAAGCGAGCCGCTCTTGATCTTGATCTTAGGCGCCCCGTTAAACCACGCTGGCCGGAATTCGACAGGGATTTGGGGGGTAAACCGGCAGGGATGCCGGTTTAGCCGCCCCGCGCCATGGATGGCGCGTGGCGGCGCCCCCCCAAATCCCTGTCGGATTACGGGCACACCGAGCCTGGGCGAGGTGCCGAGTGGTGGGGCAAGGACCTTTTGCTTACTTTTGGGTCCTTCCAAAAGTGAGCCGCTGTAAGAGCGGAACCAATAGTGGCCGTCACCTAAACAATGGATATGTACTCGAACCCATCCAACATTCCGGTCGGCTATCAGGCCGCCATCGGGAGCAAGCCCCCTCCCACAGGTACAGCGCCATACCAGAAGTTGTGTAGATACCTATGCCCCGATGAGGGCGTCCAATAAGTACACCTGTGGCTGACCCACCGCCATCGGGGCCCCCCTCCCACATTTGCTATAGCTCATTCCTCGCGAATGCTTGCCTGATCCTCCGACTTATCAGCCCCTGCCATAGATAGCCCTTGCGCCGTAGTCTAGAGTCCAATAATGCGCGCGGGGTGGGGATGAAAATCCTGCCCGACTGCGTCGCCACACCAAGTCGCCCATGAGCGACCCCGAGGGAAGGCCATGCCGCACTCCCCTTATAAAAAACAAAGCACCACCAACCGTTGATCAGCAGGTGAGCCATGGAATTACGTATCAACCAAAAGGCCTATCAAGTCGATGCCGAAGCCGACACCCCCTTGTTGTGGGTGATCCGCGACAATCTGGGGCTGACCGGCACCAAGTACGGCTGCGGCCTGGCCCAGTGCGGCGCCTGCTCGGTGCTGGTGGACGGCAACGTGGTGCGCTCCTGCGTCACCCCGGTGGCGGGCGTGATCGGCCGCGAAATCACCACCATCGAGGCCATCGAAACCGATGAGGTGGGCAAGCGTGTGGTCGCCACCTGGGTCGAGCGCCAAGTGGCGCAATGCGGTTACTGTCAGTCCGGGCAGGTGATGGCGGCCACTGCATTGCTCAAGCACACCCCGGCGCCCACCGCTGAGCAGATTAACGCGGCGATGATCAACCTGTGCCGCTGCGGCACTTATAACGCTATCCAGAGCGCCATGCAGGACCTGGCAAAGCAGGAGAGCGTCTGATGAATACGCCCATCAAGATTCCTCAAGGCCTGCTGGACCTGGCATCGGGTGAGCCTATCAATCTGTCCCGCCGCCGCTTCCTGGCCAGCACCGCCGTAGGCGCGCTGGTGATCGGTTTCGGCTTGCCGCTGGGTTCGGCCCGAGTACAAGCGGCTACCAGCGCCGCCGAACGTGGTACCCAGGTGCCGACGTTCCTGGAGATTCGCCCGGACGGCAGCGTGCGCTTGCTCAGCCCGTTCATGGAAGGCGGGCAAGGCACCCACACGGCCATGGCGCAAATCGTCGGCGAAGAACTGGATGCCGACCCGGCCACTTTCATCGTCGAAAGTGCGCCGCCCGGCGAAGCCTATGTAGTGATGGAAAACGGTATGCGCATCACCGGCGGCAGTATGTCGGTGCGCATGAGCTATCCGACCATGCGCCGCCTCGGCGCCCTGGCGCGGGCCATGCTGCTGCAAGCGGCGGCTGAACAAATGGGTGTGCCGGTGGCGCAATTGACCACCCAACCCGGCCGCGTGGTGCATACCGCGTCGGGCCGTTCCCTGGGCTATGGTGAATTGGCCGGCCGCGCCCTGGACATGCCGGTGCCCGACCCGGCCAGCATCACCCTGCGCGACCCGAGCCAGTTCCGCTGGATCGGCAAGCCGGTCAAGCGCCTGGATGCCTACGACAAATCCACCGGCAAGGCGCAGTACTGCATCGACCTCAAGGTCGACGGCATGCTCCACGCCGCCGTGCAGCATGCGCCACGCCTGGGCATGAGCGTGGGCAGCCTGCGCAACCAGGCCGAGGTACAAGCCATGCAAGGCGTGCACTCGGTGCATGTGCTGCCCGGCGCGGTGGCGGTGGTGGCCGAGCGCTGGTGGCACGCCAAGCGCGCGGTTGAGGCCATCCAGGTTGACTGGCAGGAAGCCCCTGCCGATTCGACGGTACGGGTGATGCCGGCAGATTTTTCCAGCGACAAGCACCGCGACTTCCTCGCCGCCCAGCAAGGCCCGGCCCGCGATGACGAAAACGAAGGCGACGTGGCCGGCGCGCTGGCCGGTGCCAAGACCCAGGTGCAGGCCACCTACCACAACCAATACCTCAACCACGCCCAGCTTGAGCCGCCGTCGGCCCTGGCACGCTACAACCCGGACGGCACACTGGAGGTGTGGTTGCCCAACCAGGCGCCGGATATGTTCCGCGACGACATTGCCAAGCGCACTGGCCTGGCCGCCGAGAAGATCACCTTGCACTCGCCCTTGCTGGGCGGTTTCTTTGGCCGGCATTTTCTCTATGAGTCCGCCAACCCTTACCCCCAGGCCATCGAGTTGGCCAAGGCCGTGGGGCGCCCGATCAAGCTGATCTGGACCCGTGAAGAAGAGTTCCTGCGCGATGTGCTGCGCCCGGTGGCGGTGGTCAAGTTCCGCGCCGGCCTGGACGCCAACGGCCTGCCGGTGGCCATCGAGGCGGTCAGCGCCACCGAAGGCCCGACCGAAGCCCTCGCCGGCAAACAGGGTGAAAAAATCGACCCAACGGCCATGGAGGGGCTGTCGGGCAAGGCCTATGCAATCGCGAACAAACGCATCGCGCAGATCTACGTCAAGGGCCCGGTGATGCTGGGCTACTGGCGCTCTGTAGGCAACTCGCTCAACGATTTCTTCTACGAAGCGTTCCTCGATGAGCTGGCGGACAAAGGCGGTCAAGATCCCTTTGACCTGCGCCTGCACCTGCTACGTGATAACCCGCGATTGACCACCCTGCTGCAAGCCGTGGGTGAGCTGTCCGGTGGCTGGAAGCGTGGCCCGTTCACCGCCGAAGACGGCAGCCGGCGTGCGCGGGGCGTGGCCATGGCGTCGCCGTTTGGCTCCCATGCGGCGGTGATCGCCGAAGTGTCGATTGAAAACGGCCAGGTCAAGGTGCATGACATCTGGCAGGCCATCGACCCCGGCAGCATCGTCAACCCGGCGATCATTGAAGCCCAGGTCCACGGCGCTGTGGCCCTGGGGTTGTCGCAAACGTTGATCGAGGAAGCGGTGTACGTGGATGGAAAGCCACGGGCACGCAACTACGACCTTTACCCAGTGCTGCCGCCTGCGCGGATGGCGCGGGTGCATGTGCGTATTGTCGAGAGTGGCGAAAAGATGGGCGGTATCGGCGAACCGCCGCTGCCCGCGGTGGCGCCGGCGGTGGCCAACGCGGTGGCGCAGTTGACCGGCCAGCGCATCCGCAGTCTGCCATTGAGCCGCTACACCTTTAGCTAACCGACAGGGAACGCCCATGAACAACCGCCGATTCGCAAGAACCGCAGGGTGGCTGGTGCTGCCCTGCCTGGTCGCCGCAGGCCTGCTGGCCTGGTACGTCACACGCCAGCCCGCTTCGCCTTTTGAACAGCAACAGGCTACAAGTTTCGAGCCCGCCTTGGTCAGTCGCGGCGAATACGTTGCGCGGGTGAGTGACTGCGTGGCCTGTCACAGCCTCGCCGGCAAGCAGCCCTTTGCCGGTGGCCTGGAAATGGCCACGCCACTGGGGGCGATTCACGCCACCAACATCACCCCCGACCGCGAGCATGGCATTGGCGCCTATAGCCTGGCCGACTTCGACCGCGCCGTACGCCATGGCGTAGCGCCGGGCGGGCGACGGCTGTACCCGGCCATGCCCTACCCGTCCTATGTAAAGCTCAGCGATGACGACGTGAAGGCGCTGTACGCGTTTTTCATGCAAGGCGTGCAACCCGCCAACCAGGCGAACATCCCCAGTGACATTCCCTGGCCGCTCAATATGCGCTGGCCCATCGCCCTGTGGAACGGCGTGTTCGCCCCCACCGCCACCTATGCGGCCAAGCCCGGCCAGGACGCACTGTGGAACCGTGGCGCCTATATCGTCCAGGGCCCCGGCCATTGCGGCAGTTGCCATACACCCCGTGGCCTGGCCTTCAACGAGAAAGCCCTGGATGAGTCCGACGCGCCGTTCCTCGCCGGTGCCCTGCTCGACGGCTGGTACGCGCCGAGCCTGCGCCAGGACCACAACACCGGCCTGGGCCGCTGGAGCGAGGCGCAGATCGTGCAGTTCCTCAAGACCGGGCGCAATGCCCATGCCGTGGTCTACGGTTCGATGACTGAAGCGTTCAACAACTCCACGCAGTTCATGCAGGACGAGGACCTGGCGGCCATCGCTCGTTACCTCAAGTCACTGCCCGGCGACCCGCAGCGTGACGGCTCACCGTGGCAGTATCAGGCGGTCGCCAACACCCCGGCGCAAAACCCGGGCGCCCATACCTATGCCACACGCTGCGCCTCGTGCCACGGCCTGGACGGCAAGGGCCAGCCGGAGTGGATGCCGCCATTGGCTGGGGCCACATCAGCCTTGGCGAAGGAAGACGCCTCCGCGATCAACATCACCCTCAACGGCTCGCAACGCGTGGTGACCGCCGGCCTGCCGGACGCCTACCGTATGCCGGCGTTCCGTGAGCAACTGTCCGATCAGGAAATCGCCGACGTGCTGAGCTATGTGCGCGGCACCTGGGGCAACAACGGTGGCGCGGTCGATGCGAAGGCTGTGGGTAAATTGCGCGGGCATACCGACCCGGCGAGTAGCAGCCCGATCATCCTGCATATGCGCTGAGTGATGTATGAACTGTGGGAGGGGGCTTGCTCCCGATGGCGGTAGTTCAGTCACAGCTGCATAGACTGACACACCTATATCGGGAGCAAGCCCCCTCCCACATTTAGTCCAGGGACCTCTACTTGCTCTCGTCAGCCTTGCCTTCCTGCATCTGCACCGACGACTTGGTCCCGCTGGTATTGTCCTTGGTGGTATTGTCGGAGCTGTCAAAACAGCCGTGAAGCATGAACGCGCTGCACAATCCCAGGCACATATAGAGCTTCTTCATGATGATTCACCTGCTGCTGAGTGAGTGATATCCAGGGCGCCCGACGAGCGCAACGTTCGTCGGCCCGTTATATATCTGTCCGGAACGAAGGCGCAGGCGTTCAACAAATCGGCGCAGGCTTGGACGAATGGTCGGCCACTCGTCGAAGCCTGTGCAAATTGTTAAAACTTTAGCCCCCACGGTCCCTTCAAATGCAAATGAAGCGGCGCATTCGCCCGCCACTTCAAGCACGCGCGGAGATTAGTTCATGAACGTCCGACTGCCGATCACCTTACTACTCATCCTTACGTCCTCGACGGCCCTGGCCGACGCCTGCGATGTGGTTACACGCGGGCAAAGCGACCAGGTGCCGACGGTCGAGCAACATACCTGCTACCGCTACGAGGGCATGCCGCCTGAAGCCATCGACTGGTCCTGCAGCAACGAGAACAAGGAGATGATGCCCACTACGAAAAACAAGGTCGCGGCCTGTGCCAGCAACCATGTCGCCAGCTGCAAAGCCACGCCGACCCAGGAGGCCCTGGCCAACCCCCATTCGACGTCCAAGGCGCCGGATCACGAAGGCGCATTGCTGCCCAAGAATGCCCGCGTAGTGACCTACTACTATGCCGCCAATGATCTGGTCCAAGCCAAGATCGACTGTGAAAAAGCCGGCGGCGAATGGGCCTCGCAGCCAGTCAAATAAGGCTTCGCTAGCCTTGCTCACCGGCCAGGGCGCGCTGGTGAAAATGTGCCAGCCACTTCAAGGCATGCTCCGCCGCGTACAACTGTACTTGCTCACGAGAACCCAGGAAGCGTTCCTTGCGGCTGAAAATAGTCACCCCCTGCCCCACCCGATAAGCCCAGGCGAAGCAAATGGTCCCGGCTGGAATGCCATCCATGTCGTCAGGGCCGAGCAGCCCGGTGGTGGCCACGGCCACGTCCGCCGGACTGTCGTGCATCGCGCCTGCGGCCATCTCACGGGCGACCTCGCAACTGGTGAGGTTGAAGGTCTCAATCGTATACGCACGCACGCCCAACAAACGCTGCTTGGCTTCAGGGGAATACA
Source organism: Pseudomonas sp. FBCC-B545 (assembly GCF_059134095.1). Lineage (NCBI taxonomy): Bacteria > Pseudomonadati > Pseudomonadota > Gammaproteobacteria > Pseudomonadales > Pseudomonadaceae > Pseudomonas > Pseudomonas sp. FBCC-B545. The sequence continues at coordinate 3,851,321 of NZ_CP101441.1, forward strand.
CCACGTACCCACTCTCGATACACGCCCCACCGCCCTCGACTTCCGACAGCAGGGTGATGATTTTCCCCGCTGTACAGGACTCGGCCGTGGTAAGGGTCATATCGTATTGTTTCAGGTAGTCAATAGTGGAAACGGCGATAGACACGGTTTTATCCTCCTGCACGTCATGTGCGAGCCTGATGCTGGTTCAGTACGTGGCCAGGTAGTCGGCCAGGGTCTGTGCGCACGCTTGGATCGCACCGTCGACGATCACCTCATAGCCATGGGTGTTTTCCGTGGGAATCGCCACACAGCCGGCGCGAGCCGAGGTGCCGTTACTCATGACCGCGCTGGCATCCGAGGCAAAATCCACCAACAGGGCGTATTGCGGCGCATAACCACAGCGTTGCGCTGCAGCCGCCAGGCCGCTCACTACCGAGCGGGTGTAATAACCTTTCAGGTCACCGGTATTGATAATCGGATCGACCCCCAGACGCGTACCGTACTCATCCATCACCGGGCCGACTTCCACCGCAATAGTGGTATCGCCCGGCAGCGTTGCCGCAGCGTACATGGCGCCAGCATTGCACTCTTCTTCAAGGGTGGTGAAGACGAAGTACACATCGCAGGAAAGCGCTTGTCGTCGTCGCTTTAGGCACTGCGCAGCCAGGAGCACCGCGGCGATGGGCGCACGGTCGTCCAGGAAGTGCGCGGCAATGGCGTCCCCCACCCGAAACGGCTCGCGCCAGTGTTGGCTCAGGGTTACGCGGCTGCCGGGACGCACCCCATAATCACGCAAAATCTGACTTGAGCAACGAGTGATGACATGCACATCATTCCAGTGCACATCCCCGGACAACACATCGGCGCCCTGGGGCGCGTTGGCCGTCATGTGCATCGAGCCAAAGGACAGCACACCCGGGATAATCTGGTGATCGCCGAGAATATCCACCGGGCACATGCCGAAGTTCACCGGATTCGCGCCGCCCAACGCCGTCACGCGCAGCGTGCCATCCGCTTCGACATGCTTGACCACCATGGCGATTTCATCCATGTGCGCCATGATTTTCACCGCACGCCCGGGCTCGTGGTTGCCCTGCGCCGCCTTGATCAGGCCGATCACATTGCCAGCGGGATCGACCCAGGTTTCGTCACACAGCGGTCCGAGGCTTTCCAGGCAAATGGCACGCACCTCGTCTTCCTGGCCTCCGGGGCCACGCGCGCGCAACAGTCTTTCAAGCAGTTGTGCCACGCCCTGCGCATCGTCGTTGCAATGGTCATCGTTTGGCTGGGGCTGCATCCGCCGGTTTCTCCCTTGTCGAAATCGATATCGGACGGTTCATGGGCAACGCTGCTCGCTGCACCCACCGCCGCGCTTGAGCGCCTATAAAAAATGACCCGTCGCGCTGACCAGTGTTCCAAAACTTTTAGCACTTGGGCTGCATCCCCGGCGACGCGGGGCCTATCGACAGCCGCTCGCCAATCCGGTTGAACACCTGCGCGGCCAAGCCTTCTAACCCTCGGTACAGCCTCACCGACCATGGAGGGAATCCACGATGAAAAAACTCAGTCTGACACTGTCCATTGCCTTGCTGACCGCCTGCGCCAGCAACAACTCACCGTCCAATGTGGTTGCGCCCGGTGATGCGAAATCGCCCACCACGCGCACCCTGGATGCTGGCGCTGCGGTGCTGCAATCGCGCCCGCCGGTGGATGCGTTGAATGCCTACCTGGACGGCTTCCATTTCTACAACGGCCACCCCGATGTGCAGATGGAAGCTCACCACTACTGCGCGATCCTCAATGAAGAAGTGATCCAGTGCGTGATCTACGACGGCAACCGCAAGGATGCCAAGCTGATGGGTGTGGAATACATCATCAGTGAGCAGCTGTTCAACACCCTGCCAGCGCAGGAGAAGGCGCTGTGGCATAGCCACGTGCATGAGGTCAAATCAGGCCAGTTGGTTGCACCGGGCATTCCACAGGTGGCCGAACATGCCCTGATGGAGAAACTCGTGCATACCTATGGCAAGACCTGGCACACCTGGCATACGGACCTTCACAAGCAGCTGCCGTTGGGCGTGCCGCAACTGATGATGGGCTTTACCACCGACGGCCAGGCCGACCCGAAGATGGTCGCCGAGCGGGATAAGCGCCTGGGCGTGGACAGTAACCAGAAGAAGGCCGCACGCGCGGATATCGCCGCACCCGCCATTGCTCCAGGGGCGGACGCGTGGCGCCAAGGCAGGATTATCCAGATCGACGACCCTACCCAGACTCCCCACCGGCACTGACCGCTGACCACCGAAGTGCCAGCTATCGAGGTGTCTGACAATCTTTCTGAATTTTTTCTGGCGTCAAATATCTGTAGCACATGAGCTTAGGGAGGCCTCATGAAAACCAACGAACTGTTTACCATCGAGTATCAACTTCACGGCAAGCCCAAGTCGTTCATCTTGCGTGCGCCGCAGATGAATAATGCCGACGCCTGGCATTGGGCAAGTTGCGATGCCGGTGTGGCGGTCATACCGAGGTTCGGGCAAAACAACCTCAAGCGCGTTTCCAAACCGATGGCGGAAAAATACGGCATCACTGATGTGCGCTGGTGCGGTGCGGCGCAACTCCAGTGGGCGGAGGATTTGACACAATGAACAGCCAGACGCTCGACTACACGCCTGGACAGGCATGGGAAGACGAAATAGCGCAGAACACCCGGATGTTTTTCGAAGCTGATCGGCTCGATACCTTGGCGTATCAAATCATCGAGTCCTACAGCGGCGATGCGAAAACCTGGCTGCGTTTCACCGAAGCCAAGAAGCTCGCGGATGCGCAACGCACGGCGGCGTATCAAGAATGGATGCGCATCCATCGAGCGAAGGGAAGTAAGCGCCAACCCGGGCATTATTCGTAGGGGATGACCGAGATCTTGCCGTTGCGCTCCAGAATCGCGAAGCGTATCTGCCGGATCTCGACAAGCCCTTGGGTGGACCGGGCCGCCTCAAGGATGTCGCCTTCATCCAGGCGCGCATGCTTGAGGCGTTTGTGCAGTACCTGGCCCTCCTCGACCAGCACCGTCGGCCCGCCATCCAGCACCCGTGCGAACCAGGTTGAGCGCTGCTTGACCAGCGAGAAGCCAATGTCGATGGCAATCAAGGTGACGATCACCATCACGGCATTGGTCAGCGAGAAATCGTCGCCGAGCAGTGCCTGCTGGGTGGCCTCGCCGATGACCATCAACAGCACCAGGTCAAAGGTGGTGAGTTCAGCCAGTGTGCGCCTGCCGGCAACCTTGAACAGCACCAGCAGTACCAGGTAAATCGCCGCAGCCCGCAACACAGAGTCCATGGTCGCCCCTAGGGATAAATGAATTGGGAAAGGCCCACTGAGGCGCCCGATGCCAGCGCCACCTTGGTTTGAAAGCTGCCAACACCGTCGCTGTTGAGGGTCACGTGAAGCATTGCGTGACCATCGTCGTCGCTCAGTACCCACACCTTCATGCCATCGCCTGCGGTACTGGCCTTGAGTGGCTGGGGTTGCAGCATTTGCACATTGAAGCCCTGCAACAGCGCGCCACTGAGCTCCACTTCAAGGGTCTCACGCGCCCGGCCTTGCACGTGAATCACCAATGCATCGGAAGAACCATTGCGCAGGAAGCGCTGGTACTCGACATGCAGCTGCCCATCGGCGCTGCGTACCTCGGCACTGCTCAATGGGCCCTTGGAAAACAGGCCGGCCAGGGTCAAGCCCATTAGCACTACCAACCCATACCAACCCCATCGCTCGAAGCACCAGACCTTGCGTTGCAAGGTCATGTCCTCGCTGACCGGGTAATTGCGGCTATGCAGGTCACGATGGTCTGGCGGCTTCATACCCTGTCCCCGGGTCCGGTTCATAACCTCTTAGGTGTGCGTGGGGTTGCGCGGGTTCATTCTTTCGCGGGGCAACCCAGCCACCATCTAAAAAGAAGATGGTTTGGGCGGAACTGAATCGTTGAAATGATCGAAATTTCAGCGGCAACCCAGTTGATACCGAGCCTTTTTAAGCGGGTCACAGCTCTATCAGTCCCGCTTAACCAGGAGCCTCGTCATGCAATACAACGACACGTACACTCAGATGATGGCCTGCCGTCAATTGGCGATGGAGCAGAACCAGAAGCTGTTCAACCAGGCCAATGCCCTCAGCCGCAGCGCATACCAATTGCTGGAAAGGCCCGACCTGGACAGCGAGCTGTTTGATCAATACCTGCATCTGCGCGGCAAGGCTGAGGCGCTGTTTCGGAAAGCGATTGATCACCTCGGCGTGCTCAACGAGCATTTTCCGGCACCGTCTTCATTGCTTGAAAATGAGCGCTCTAGAAACGCCCAAATTACCAAGGAGGTGGCCTGATGAACGACTCACAACGCGCCTGGGAACTGGCCATGGTGCTGATTGCCAATGGCAGGATCCCGTTCGACCCGGCCAACCCGAGTGGGTCGGTGAAGATCCTCTCGCGGCATCTTAAAGCGCTGGAAGCAGCGCTGCATGACCAGGCGATTAGCGCCAACACAGCGCCGATGCACATCACCGGGCATGAACACACGCGCCACGAGCGCCTGGGCAAAAGCCATCGTAAGCCCTCGCTGGTGTGTGCCGATTGAGAGTGGGCAACCCTGTATGATAGGTTCGATCTGGAACCTCTCCATGGCCACTGTACGGACACCATGACTGTGACTGATCAGCAAGCAGGCTGGATAAAAGCTCAAACCGAAGCGGGCCATTCATGACTGAATCCCGCTTTGCCCCCGCCCCCCCACGCTGGCTGATCCGCCAGGCCATGCCCGATGATGTGCATGCCCTGGTCGGACTGGATGCCTACGCCACCGCCCACGCCAGCCGTCGCGTGTTTATCTATGACGCCGTGGTTCGCCAGCAATGCCTGGTCGCCGTCGACGCTGGCGTATGCGCCGGCTACCTGGTGCTCACCCATGACTTTTTCGATCACGGCTTCGTCGCGCTGGTGGTTGTGTCACCCGCGCACCAGCGCCAGGGTGTGGCCCTGCGTCTGCTGGCGGCAGCCGAAGCGGCCTGCAAGACGCCCAAGCTCTTCGCCTCGACCAATGCCTCCAACACCGCATCCCAAGCACTTATGACCAAGGCCGGCTTTGTCCCCAGCGGGCAGATCGAGAACCTTGACGAAGGTGACCCGGAGCGCATTTACGTCAAATTCATTCGCTGACCGCCAGATCCATTTGTGACTGATCACGCCCAGGCGATCACCCACGCAGCCATGTAGAGGCCCACACGTTGCGTTTTTATGAAAAGAAAGGCTTGATCGCCTCGACAGCCAACTGGGTGCTCGCCGCCAGTTTGCCGCGACAGTGGTTGAACAGTTGGCGGTAATCGCGCTCGGCCAGGCCGGTGGACTGTCGTTGGATGAGATATTGGCCATGCTGTCGCCCAATGGCCAGGCCGAGGTGGACAGAAGTGTGCTGCTGGCCAAGGCCGACGAGATCGATGCGACGGTCAAACAACTGAAGGCCATGAGTCGAGGCTTACGTCACGCCGCCGCCTGCCCTGCACCCAATCACGCGCAATGCCCAAATTTCCAGCGGTTGCTCAAATCGCTGCCGCAGGGGCGTTCAAGCGCAGTACTGTCGGACGCCACACTGGGGTTCGGCCTGTTCAATCAACCGTTGAGGCATCATGATTCGCGACTTTCAACACACTGACCTGAAACCTGTGCTGGATATCTGGCTGCAAGCTTCAATCCAGGCCCATCACTTCATCGCCCCGTCGTTCTGGCATGACCAACTGGGCGCCATGCGTGACGTCTACCTGCCCAGCGCCGTGACACGCGTGTTTGAGGCCGATGGAACAGTCCTCGGGTTCAGTTGCGTGTATGAAGACACCCTGGCGGCGCTGTTTGTAGCGCCCGCGCATCAGGGCGGCGGCGTGGGTACGCGGTTGCTCGCAGACGCAATGGAATCCCGATCAGTTTTACAACTGAGCGTGTATTCGCAAAATTTACCCAGCCTGCACTTTTACAAGAAACACGGGTTTATCGTACTCAACGAACAACGGGACGAACATACGGGTCACTTGGAAAAGGTGATGTGCTGGAGCGCTGCTGGCGTCCCAGGAACCTTTCCTTGAATACACAATCTGTGGTTCACCCTTTTGAGCTGATGTGAGAACCACCCTCCCATGATCCTGATAAAAGCCGCCTTCTGCCTTTCACTGCTCAGCGCAGGCTTCATCGTTGGCTACGCGGCGAAACCCACAAACGAGCTACAACTCACAGCCGGCCAGCTCATGGAGTGCGGCGAACTCACGATGCCGACACTTGGGATGTGAACCGGCAAGCACATAAGTACAGGCCGTTTCAGCCGCCCGAAGCAATGTCCGTGGGCTGCCGGGAAAACCCATTGCGCCCGGCAGCCTTCGCACCGTAAAGCGCCGCATCGGCCGCCTCGATCAAACCTGATACTGGCTCCAGCCGTGAGCCTGTACCCGTCGCAATGCCGATACTCACACTCACGCGCCCGAACGGGCTGCCGGGATGGGGGATGTTTGCCTGTTGCAGTCGCGCAAGGATCCTTTCTGCGACCACCGTCGCGCCTTCGCTGTCGGTCGCCGGCATAATGATCGCTATTTCTTCTCCGCCATAACGCGCCACCAAGTCTGATGGACGCTGCACACAGCCCTCCAACAGTGTACTGACTGCCTGCAAACACGCATCTCCCGCGACGTGACCGCAGGCATCGTTGAAGCGTTTGAAATAGTCGATATCGATCATCAGCAACGCCAGCGACGTACCGTCGCGCTGCGCTCGGCGCGCTTCCAGGGCTAGGGTTTCGTCGAAGCAGCGGCGGTTTGCCAGGCCGGTCAGCGCATCCTTCTTGGCCAACAGCGCCAATTGCCGATTGGAGTCGAGCAACTGTTGCTGGGCGACGCGCAGCGCCTCTTCCGCCGCTGTACGCCGGCGGATATCGAGGATCAGGAACCAGCCGATCACCCCTGTCAGCCCCAGCAGCCCTACCACCACGACTGCGGACAACGCCGCCTCGATACGCCACGCAGCGAGGGCTTCATGCTTGCCCAATGCGACCGTGGTGATCAGCGGCAGGGTCTCGCTTTTGCGGAAAGCGTAGAGTCGCTCCACACCGTCCAGGCTGGAAGTGTAGGCGGCGGTGCCGACCGATTGGTCGACAAGGTACTTGGCATAGATAGGCGACTTGGAAAAGTTGCGGCCCATGTCTTGTTCGCGGAAAGGATAGCGCACCAACAGCGTGCCATCGGCATATGACAAACCGATCGCCCCCTCCTGGCCCACATCGAGTTTGCCGAACACGCGCAGGAAGTTTTCCACCCCCAGGGTGACCGCAACCACCCCGGCGAAGTTGCCCGACGCATCATTGAAGCGGCGGCTGATGGTCACCACCCACTCGTGGTTGGTACGACTCTGGATCGGCGGGCCGATAAAAGGCTCACGGCTCGGATCATCGCGATGATGAATGAAATAAGCGCGATCGCTGCTGTTGGCACCCACTGGGATCGGACGGTTGGACGACATCAACCAGTGGCCGTGATGGTCGTAGACGGTGATGCCACTGAGTTGCGGCATCAACGGCTGCTGCCGACCGATCAGGGTATTGATACGCTCGATCTGCGCCGGGCCACTGCCTTCGGTTTCCAGGCGTTCGACCAGCCCGAGCAACAGCAGCGAGCTTTGCCGCACGATACCTTCGGTGTAGGTGGTGAGTGCCTGGGTCAGGTTCAGGCCGTGCACGTCCACCTCCGCCAGCGCGCGCTCACGGGAAGACAAGACTTTCCAGATGGTCAGGGAGGTCAGGGAACAGCCAATTACCAACAGCAAAAGCATCACAAGGCGAGTATCACGCTTCACGTCAGTACCTTAAGGAAAGTCCGGTTTCCCATTCCAGTCGTCATTCAAACGCCGGCGCTTAGCCGCGGCCACATGTTCCGCGGCGCAAGCATACAAGCAGTCTGGCGTGCCTGCAGCTACTGTGAGCGCATAGGTTAAATCCGCGCTGTTGCGTCAAGACCTACACGCACAGGCGCCGGGCCAGATCATTAAGAAGCCAACGGCCTGCTATGCCCAGAGAACGATTTTGCATGTGCGCCGCATAGATCGTCAGCGTGTCGGGGGTACGCTGAAGTTCGGCGCTCAGCTCAAGGGGCAGGAGGCGCCCTGATGCCAGATGATCGACAATCAGATGCTCGGGCATGCGACACCAACCGAACCCGGCGAGCAAAAAATCCAGGCGCCGTGCCAGGTCGACAAACCGCCACGGCTGACTGCCCACCACCCCATAGTTGGGGCCGTCGGGGGAAACCGGATCGGAAAGTACCAGTTGTACATAGGGCGCGAGGTCCGCACGGGTAGCCGGACGGCCCAGCATTGCCAAGGGGTGCCCGCTGGCGATGACAGGCTTGAGGGCGACGCTGAGCAGCGCCAAGGCGTGGATATCATCGGGCACGGTGGGAATCAATGTGCATAGCGCCAGTGCCGCCGCGCCGTTGCGCAGTCGGCGCTCTGCCCCACCCAGGCCCTGCGTGGAAAAACTCACGGTCAGGTGCGGGAAAGCCTCACGGATAGCGCGCAGGCTCTCAATAAGCGGTGCGCTGGGGACCAGCGGGTCTATGGCAAGCGCCAACTCCGGCTCAAGCCCTGCTGCCGTACTGGCAGCCATTGCTTCGAACTGGGCAGCGCTGGCCAGCACTGCGCGAGCCTGAACCACAAGCACCCTGCCCACCTCGGTGAGCACCGGACGATGACCGCTGCGATCAAACAGTTGCACACCTTGAACGGATTCAAGCGTGGCAACAGACTGGCTAATGGCAGATTGAGCGCGGCGCAGCTGGCGCCCGGTGGCTGAAAAACTCCCGGTCTCTGCGATGGTGACCAGAATCCGCAACTGGTCCAGGCTGAGGTTTCCGATCATGACCTATCACTTGGACAGATGGACTCAATCATATTTACATCACTCCTGCTTATAGATCGCATTGGATAGAGTGTGTCGCACATCGCCGACAGCGACAACGCAAAACACACCATCGTCCCCAGGAGTTACGTTCATGCCCCAGCTACTCAGCATTGAAACCAGCCCACGCGGCGCTGCTTCGATTTCCCGGCAACTCACTCGCCGATTTGTCGCTGCATGGGAAGCTGCACATCCGGCAGGCACGGTCAAAATACGCGATCTGACTGACACGCCGCTCAGGTTCGTGGAGGCTCCCTGGCTCCAGGCTTACTTCAAACCAGAGAGCCAACACTCGCCAGAGATGAAAACCCTGTTGCAGCTTTCTGATCAGCTGGTGGCCGAGTTACTGGAAACCGATCACCTGGTTATCTCGACACCGGTCTACAACTACAATGTGCCTGCCGCGCTCAAGGCATGGGTGGATCACGTGGTACGCAAAGGCCTGACGTTGGGCTTTGACGGCAAGGGGCTGGTGACCGGTAAGAAGGCCACGGTGCTGATCGCCTCGGGCGGTGTGTACAGCGGGGATTCCCCGATCAGGGAGCGTGACATTGCGAGCCAGTATTTGAAACTGATCCTGAATGTCCTGGGCATCACCGATATCACCTTTATTGCAGCCGGCGGCGCTAAAGCGGTAGATCTGGGAGAAATCAGCATGCAGGATTTTCTCGCCGGCTTTGATGATCAAATCCAGGCAGCGCTGGCCTAGACCGGCGCCAGGCCTGGCCGGCGCCCACCGACGCCGGCATGACTGACTCATTTGCCTCCCGTCACATCCAGGAATGTACCTGTCACGAATGACGCCTCGGCACTGGCCAACCACAAAATCGCCCGGGCCACCTCCTCCGGCTGGCCGCCACGCCCCATGGGGATCGAGTCCTTGACCCGATCGACACGCCCCGGCTCACCGCCGCTGGCATGCATGTCGGTATAGATGTGCCCGGGGCGCACACAATTGACGCGGATGCCTTCCCGGGCCACTTCCTTGGCAAACCCGATGGTGAAGGTTTCCAGCGCGCCCTTTGACGCCGCGTAGTCAAGGTATTCATTCGGGCTGCCAAGACGCGCCGACGCCGAGGAGATATTGATCACTACGCCGCCCGCACCGTTGTGCCGATACGCCATGCGCTTCACCGCCTGCTGGGCGCAGAGCATCGGGCCGATGGCGTTGACCGCGAAAATGCGCTGCATACGCTCCAGGCTCAGGCCCTCGAGGCGCGACTGAGTCGCCAGCACGCCGGCATTATTGACCAGAACGTCGATGCGCCCGAACCTGCGGTCGATGGCGGTAAACAAATCGGCGACCTGATCGTGGTGAGCGCTATCGGCCCGTACGGCCAGGGCCTTGCGGCCCATTGCCTCGATATCCGTAACCACTGCCAGCGCCGCGGACTCGTTGGCAACGTAGCTGATCGCCACGTCATAGCCTTTTGCGGCGGCCAGTCGGGCCGTCGCGGCACCCACTCCGCGGCTGCCACCGGTGATCAGAATCAGCGGTGCCTGTGAGACCTCAACCATTGAAAATACCTCCTTAGAAAATGCTGTTTCAGCCGATGATGAAGGTGCCGCCGGCGATCACCACACACGCCAGGATCCTGCGTGCGGTAAGGGTTTCGCCAAGAAAAAAGTAGCCAATCAACATCGCGAACAACACGCTGGTTTCGCGCAATGCCGATACCGCGCCCAACGGCGCTTCGTTCATGGCGTAGATCACGATTGCATAGGCCAGCAAAGACACCAGCCCGCCGACCACCGCGGCCAAGGTTCCGGGGCGCAGGCGCAATAAACTGCGGGCATCGCGCAGGCCGATGTACACCGCTGGCATCAGCACGCCCCACAACGCGCACATCCATACGGTGTAGGCCAGCGGTGCGCCGGAGAGCCTGGCGCCAATGCCATCGACGACACTGTAGGCGGCGATGAAGCAGCCCGTTCCCAGCGCATAGGGCAGGCTGGGAACCGACAACCGACGCCCGCTGAAGGCCAGGGAAATAATCCCGCCTGACACCAGCGCAACCCCCAGCAACTCGCCGAGGGCAATGCGCTCCCCGGCGAAGACAGCAGCCCCCAGGGTGATCAGTGCCGGCGATGAGCCACGGGAAATCGGATAGATCTGCCCCAGGTCGCCCACCCGGTAGCTGCGCACCAGGAACAGGTTATAGCCAACATGCAGCAACGCCGAAAACACCCCATAGCCCCAGCTCTCAATCGCCGGTGCTACCATGAACGTTGCGGCGATGAGACTGGCGACGGCGATGGCCATGCACATTACTGTCATCGACCACAGCCGATCGGCACCGCCACGCAGCAGCGCGTTCCAGCTGGCATGCAGGAGCGCGGCGAACAGCACCAGGAAGATGATATGAGTCGGCATGCGCCATCTTAGGCAAGCCAAGGCCCCGGCTTACAGCGAAGTCTCCTCATCACTGCATGAACAGATACTCATACTGCCCGTTGCAGTTTCAGTGACTCTGCGAGCAACCATTGACGAAAGCTGACCACATGGGGTTGCGATTCGATGCCCTTGGGGCACACAAAATAGTAGGCAAGCGGTGACGGGAACGGCACATCGAACAGGCGCACCAGGCGGCCGTCGCTGATTTCCTGCTCCACATGCCCGCTGCGCACCAACGCGATGCCATGGCCGAGCAAGGCCGCCTCGACGGTCATGTTGGTGTCGCCAAACCTGACGCTTTCCCGGAGCGGCGAAAAGGCCAGCCCCACGGCTTGAAACCAGACCTCCCATTTCGGCGCCAGCTCGGCGCCATCCCGGGCCAGCAGCGGGAAATCCAATAAATGGGCAGGGCTGCCTGGAGTGCCGAGGCGTCGCAACAGTTCGGGGCTGGCCACGGGAAACACCTGCTCGCCGAACAGGAATTCCGAATACAGGCCCGGGTAGTTCCCCTTGCCCAGCCGGACCGCGACATCCGCTTGGGCATCGGAAAAGTGGATGACGTCGTCCGTGGTGTCCAGCGCAACCAGCAGCTCGGGGTGCTGGCGAGCGAGGTTCGGCAAGCGTGGCAGCAGCCATTTCAAGGCAAAGGAATAGGTGGTGCTGACCTTGAGCCGCACCCTGCCCTTTTGCTCGCGCAGGTCGGCCAAGGTCGTCTCCAGGCTCATGAAAAATTCGCGCACGATGGGCGCCAGCGTAGCCCCCGCCGGGGTCAGTCGTAACGACTGGCCGCGCTCGAACAACGCCAAGCCCCACAGCGCCTCCAGATGCTTGAGCTGGTGGCTGACTGCGCTCTGGGTCACATGCAACTCCTGGGCGGCCGCCGTAAAGGTCGGGTGCCGAGTGGCGGCTTCAAAGGCGCGCAATGTGGCGGTGGGCGGCAGGTCTCTCATAGGTGGGGTATCCGGCGAGTGGGCAGTAAGCGCTGAGCATGAGCGTTGACTCATGTTAGCGCTAATCCATGAGGTTCGCGTACTGCTCCAGCATCCACGCCAAGTCCTGATAAGCGCTCGCCAGATGAGGCGCGCCGAGCCTGCTCAACGACCGGGATGTGCGCCGCGCCTGTGCGGCGCCGATTGCGGGATGACGGGCATATCGTGCAACCCGCCGCGCACCGCTTTGCACACATCGGGCAACGGGAGATGCCGGATCGATACCGCTGGCTTTGCGCTGCAGCCGATTCAACTGCTTGCTCAGTTGCAGCGACAAGTAGCCCGCCTGGTATTCGTGCGGGTGATCCGCGCCAAGCAAACTCTTCAACGTAACTAACCGATGTTGTTGCTTCGCTTGCCATTGAGCATGGTCGATTGTACTTGCCTGACGTAGCAGCAGGCGTGTGTGCTGGTGGAGCGCACGTTTCAATGCGCGTACCTGCCTGGCTGGATCTTTGGGCAGGATCTGGAACGCCAAGAGGCACACAAGCATCGCCACGATCCAGGCCAGCGCCTGGTTGGCGAAACCGACGAAATCGTAGGTGGCGGTCATGCCGGTGCTCACCAGGGTGTTGAACCCGATCAGGTAGGCAACCCCTTGCAGCGCATGGCGCGGCTGGCTCGTCGCATGGATGCCGAACGACCAGAACCCTGCCATGACCAGCAGCAACAGAGGGAAGCCATTGATCTGCGGCATCAGCAGGAATTTGCACAGCGCTGCCGCCACAATCGCGTAGAGCGTGCCGCGGATAAAGCCGTTGATGCCTTGGGTCGGCGCGGCAGCCGTCGCCACCAGTGTGCAGCACGGCCCCAGCACCGCCAGTAATGTGGGCCCCTGATCCCAACCGCTGAAATACCAGATCGCACCCGCACTCAGTGTGGCGAGCAGTGCCCGGATGCCGTTTCGCGCTGCATCCGCGTAATGGCGGTGATACCCCACGGCGCGTATCGGCCCGCCGCGGGCATGGTCGAGGCTGGAGAAGTTCAGCAAGGCCGCGCCCAGGTCCGTCAGTGGGTCGTCCAAGCGTTCGTTGCGCAACAGCACCTGTGGGCTTGAGTCGGCGCGATCATCCGCACAGCGACGCAATTGCTCCAGCGTATCGGCCGCGGTGCGAAAGTCGCAGCGGGCATCCGCCAGGCCTGCACTCAGTTGCTGCAACCCTGTGCTTATCCGGGCGCACAACGCCGGGTCGATTCCGTGGTATGGGTGCTCCGGGTGCGCATCGAGCACCGCCGATTGCAGATGTGCCAGGCCGGCCTGAATCGCCAGCTGCCGCGAGCGGATCAGCGCCGACTCGCCACGGCCGAGCCCCAGCTGGTCGTCCACCTTGCTGATATCGATCGCGAGCTGGTGCCGTTGCCTCGCCAGCTGCGCAGGCTCTTCGCCCACAAGGCTTGCCGCGAGCAGCCGGGCACTGCGCGCGCAGGCGTCGAGGAGCGAGCTTCGAACTTTATGCTCCATGGTCTTGGCGCTGAACAGCGTCGCTACCAGGCTCAAGCTGAGCACGCCGAGTGCTACCGCCGTGCCACGGGTGATGATGTGGTCGAAGCCCTGTTCCGGGGCGACGATGGCAGGGCCCAGCGCCAAACACACCGTATAGCCCGCCACCACTGCCGCGGTGGCCTGGTAATGACGCAAGACCGTCATTGCACCGACGCACAGACCCAGCCATATACCGACGCCCAGTATGAACAACAGCATCTGTTGCGCGAACAGCCCCATCAGCACAAAGGCTGCGACCATGCCGACCAGCGTGCCCAGCATCCGGTACACACCCTTGCCTCGCACTGCCCCCTGGATAGGCTGCACCAGCAGCAACACGGTGGAAGCACCCGAGAACGGCGAATCCAGATGCAGTTGCAAGCCAAGCCACAGTGCCAGGCCGGCCGCCAATAGACTGCGCAGTACGTAGGCAAGCGTGGCGGACGTCCAGGGCCGAGGGATCGCCGCGAAAAAGCGTGTCGCCAGGCCAGTCATCACATGAACGCCTGCAGCCATTGGGTGAGTCGCCAGCGCGGTGCGGCGCCCGGCTGCGTCACTTCGACACTGGCGGTCATGCCCGCCGCCAACTCTACCCCGTCCGGCACCTTGTCCAACTCGATACGCACGGGCACACGCTGCGCCAACCGAATCCAGCTGAAGGTCGGGCTCACCTGGGGCAAGCCGCTGTCGTTGCGCAACTCATTGGTGTCGGCAATGCCCCTGCCCAGACTTGCCACGTGGCCTTGCAGCAACGGGTCAAAGCCCATCAGCTTGATCGACACCGCTGCGCCGATGCGTACACCCGGCAACTTGGTCTCTTCAAAATAGCCCGTGATCCAGAAACTATGACTGTCGACCACAAACAGGTTAGTGATGCCCGCCTGCGCGTAGTCACCGGGCTGCAGGCGCAGTTGCGTGACATAGCCATCCACCGGCGCACGAATGGTGGTGCGGTCCAGGTCGAGCTGGGCCTGGGCCAACTGGCTGCGTGCCGCGTCCAGGCGCGCCTGGGCCACGGCCAAGTCACGCGCGGCATTGTCGATCTCTTCACGGGCGATGGCGCCGCCCAGCTGCGCGCGCCGCTTGAATTGCGCACTGCGCTGCTCGAACACACTGCGCGCTTCTGCGAACTCTGCGGTGCGCTGCTGCTGGCTCAATCGATAAGCACGCGCATCGATGCGATAGAGCGGGTCGCCCTTTGCCACCCATTGGTTGTCACTGGCCCACAACTGATCGATTTGGCCGGACACCTCGGGGGCAATGCGGATCACCTGGGCACTCACCCGCCCGTCCCGCGTCCAGGGCGCCAGCACGTAGGCCCGCCAGAGTTGCAGGCAAAACAACAGGGCCAACACGCCCAGCCCCAGGGTGGCGGCAGTTTTAAGGAGTTTGACGATAGACATGCGCGGCCTCGCTCAGCAATGGACGACCATCGTCGACACGACGATGAGCGAGACGAAAAAACGCGCCAGCGCCGGGTGCCACACCCGGTCCAACCAGCGGCGGGTCAGGCGCTCGATCAGCTGGTAGGCCAGGACGGACGCACCCAGGTAAATCAACAAGGGCGGAAAGTAGAGGTTGGCAATCGAGATTTCGCTGAGCATGGCAAGCACCGGGATTCGGAAGGTCTGGCATTCGCCCGCCCACTGAAGGCGGGGCTTGCAGGTAATGCTAGGGAATTACTGCTGCTGCCGATATTGAGTACACTGCCAAAATATAATCAAATTCGGACAAACCCTGGATGACCTTGCATGGCCGAAATCCACGTCGATCAGTTTGAGTACGACACCCTTTCCCAGCCCGCCGTAGCGCTGATGCTGGAAACCCAACGCAACGACAGCGAATCCGCCGTACACAAGCACCGCAAGGGGCAACTGGTGGTGGCGTATTGCGGTGGCATTGTGTGTACGGTCGAAGATGGCGTATGGATGGTGCCGTCAGGGTTCGGCGTGTGGATTCCGGGGGGCGTCGCCCACAGCAACCGCGTGACGGCCAACGGGCAGGTGTGTTTTCTGTTCGTGGAGCCCGGCGCCGCGTCGCTGCCGGATCGCTGCTGTACCTTGGCGCTGTCGCCATTGATCCTGGAACTGATCCTGCACCTGAGCGGCCAGGCCCAGGATTACCCGGCCAATTCGCGCAGTGCGCGGTTGGCCCACGTACTGCTCGAAGAACTTGAACTGGCCCCCACCGAACAGCTTTACCTGCCTTTACCCGCCTCAAACCCGTTGCGCACTATCGCCCGGGCACTGGCGCAAGATCCCGCCAACCGCGCCACCATGGCGAGTTGGGCACGCCACGTCGCCATGAGCGAACGCTCGCTTGCGCGCCTGGTAAAAGCCGAAACCGGCCTGACCTTCGGACAATGGCGCAAGCAATGGCAGATCATCGTCGCCCTGCAAAGTCTGGCCGAAGGGCAATCGGTGCAGAGAACCGCTGAAGCCCTCGGCTATGAGTCTGTCAGCTCGTTCATCACGATGTTTCGTAAAACCCTGGGCACCTCACCGGCCCGTTACCTGCGCAATACCACATTGCGGTAATGCAACCACAGTGGACTGAATGCACACTGCATGGCCGAGGCGGCTATAGCGTATACATAGGTATCTACACTGTGTAGTAGCCGACGGTAACCACGATGCGCAGCGAGCCGCTCTTGATCTTGATCTGCTTTTGATCTCAGGCGCCCCGTCAAACCACGCTGGCCGGAATTCGACAGGGATTTGGGGGGTAAACCGGCAGGGATGCCGGTTTAGCCGCCCCGCGCCATGGATGGCGCGTGGCGGCGGCCCCCCAAATCTCTGTCGGATTACGGGCACACCGAGCCTGAGCGAGGTGCCGAGTGGTGGGGCGAGGACCTTTTGCTTGCTTACTTTTGGGTCCTTCCAAAAGTGAGCCGCTGTAAGAGCGGAACCCTAAGTGGCCGTTACCTAAATAATGGATATGTACTCGGTTTGATCCAAGATCCCGGTCGACTCTCAGGCCGCCATCGGGAGCAAGCCCCCTCCCACATTTTTTACCGCGTGCAGTCAATCAGACCGCCACGAAATCGAGCTGCCTCGGGTCAGGGCGCCGCCAAAGTTGTGAGTCGCCTGGCACTCAAGTTCACCGATGCAAAATCGCCCGATGAATATCTTCCAGCGCCATGACGCGCTGGGCGGCGTTGAGCTTGATCGCTTCCTTGGGCATGCCAAACACCACGCAACTGGCCTCGTCCTGGGCCACCGTGGCGGCGCCGGCGTCGAACATTTCCTTGAGCCCGCGCGCGCCGTCGTCGCCCATGCCGGTCATGATGATGCCCAGCGCGTTGCCACCGGCACTGCGGGCAACGGAACGAAACAGCACGTCAACCGAGGGCCGATGCCGGCTCACCGGTGGGCCGTCAACGATCTCCACCTGATATTGGGCTCCGTTGCGCTTGAGCACCATGTGTCGGCCGCCGGGGGCGATCAATGCGCAACCGGGGATGACCCGGTCGCCATTTTTCGCCTCCCTGACCTCGATTTCACACAGTCGATTGAGTCGCTCGGCAAACGCCGCGGTGAAGTGTTCAGGCATGTGCTGCACGATCACGATGCCCGGGCACACCCTGGGCAACGCGGTCAGTATCAACTCCAGGGCTTGAGTACCGCCTGTGGAAGTGCCAATGGCGACAATATTGTCGGTGGTACGCACCATCGCCTGGGTACCCCCGGGAACAATGACGTCGGCATTTACCCTAGCGGGAGCACGTTCACCGCACGCCACCATTCGTTTCATGTTGGCCTTGGCCGCAGCCTTGACGGCCCCCGCCAACTCATCGGCGCTGTCGGTCAGGAACTGGCGCAAATTCAACTGCGGCTTGGTGACGATACTGACAGCCCCTGCCGCCAAGGCTTGCATGGTGGTGGCCGCGCCCTTCTCGGTCAAGGTCGAGCAGATGACCACCGGCGTGGGGTGTTCGGCCATGAGTTTCTTGAGGAACGTAATGCCGTCCATGCGCGGCATTTCGACGTCCAGCACGATCACATCCGGCCATTGCTTGTTCATTTTATCCATGGCGAATACCGGGTCTGCCGCCGCGCCTATCACTTCAATGGCGGGGTCTCGTCCCAGGGTCGCCGTCAATACCTGGCGGACCACGGCAGAGTCGTCAATGATCAGTACTTTGATAGGACTCATAGCGCACGCTCTCGTTGAGGGCTGCTGAGGGGGCGCTGCAGCGCCAGGTAGTTGAGTTGAATATTGCCATTGGCCAGATCGAATACCACCGTGCGATACCCAACGCCTTCCACGTGCCAATTCAGACACCGCAGGTGATGCATATCGAGCAGGCGCCTGGCTTGCTCGACATTGCGTTGCCCGACGTAGTGGTTGTCCGGGCGCACCAGCCCGGGAAACATATTCCCGCCGCCATACACATTGATCCTGAACTCCGTCGGCGGCACCTTGCTCGCGCGCATGGCATCGAGCAGCAGTTGCAGCGCTTGATTGCCATAGCGACCGTCCAGGGGCTTGGCACTCGTCGCAGCACGCTGGGGCAGCAGGTAGTGACACATGCCACCCAACAAGCGCTGCGGATGCCAGAAAGCCAGGGCCACGCAGGAGCCCAGCACCGTGCGCAGCCGAATCGCGCCAGTGCCGAAAAACCAATCACCAGGATTCAGGAACACCTCGCGCGAAGGTTGAGTGTCAGGCATGTGGCCTCCGATAGATCGAAGGCTTGACCAGCTTCAGCTCGTCGGTCACGCCGTTGAGGCTTTCCGAGTGGCTGACCAGGAAATAGCCGCCAGGCTTGAGATGGCTGACCAGACGCTTGACGACCTGCACTTTGGTATCGCTGTCGAAATAGATCATCACGTTGCGCAGGAAGATCACGTCGAACATGCCGACTTTCGGCAGCGGATTGTTCAAATTGATCGCCTGGAAATCGATTTTCGCCGCGAGCGCCGGATCGACCATGAAGCAACCGTGGTTGGCACCGACGCCCTTGAGGCAATATTTGTGCAGCAGCGCTTCGGGAATGCCGCGTATACCCTCGAGGGGGTACCGCCCTTGGCGGGCTTTATCCAACACACGGCTGCTGATGTCCGACGCCATGATCTCCCAAGGCCGACCGGCCAGGTTGTCCGCCAGCACCATTGCCAGGGTGTAAGGTTCTTCACCGGTGGAGCAGGCGCCACTCCATACCCGCAGCGTTGCGTTGCCACGCAGTTCGGGCAGGGCCACGTCGCGCAGGAAGTCAAAATGCTTGGGTTCGCGGAAAAAATAGGTTTCGTTGGTGGTCAGCATGTCTACCGCCACCTGCAGTTCCGTGGCGTCCTTCATCAACACCTTGTAGTAAGCACCGTAGGTCGTGAGCTCGAACGCCTGCAGTCGCTTGGCAAGCCGCGCGCTGACCAACTGTTTTTTCGCATCGGACAG
Organism: Pseudomonas sp. FBCC-B545; assembly: GCF_059134095.1. Lineage (NCBI taxonomy): Bacteria > Pseudomonadati > Pseudomonadota > Gammaproteobacteria > Pseudomonadales > Pseudomonadaceae > Pseudomonas > Pseudomonas sp. FBCC-B545. The sequence goes on from NZ_CP101441.1 coordinate 3,870,548, forward strand.
GCTGATGCCGGCGATCTGATGGATAAGGCTGCGAAACTGCTGGAACTCGGCGTCGGAGAGAATCACGTTCATAAGGGCATCCCAAAAGTTGAATCAGGCGGTGGCAGGCAGCAAGGCTTCAAGGTCCGCCAGCCCATCGATCGGTTCCAGGGACAACACGCGACCGATATCCAGCAGCAGTACAAAACCGCTGTCCAATTTGCCGATGCCCAACAGGTAATCGGCCCTGACCTCGGTGCCGACACTCAGCGAAGGTTCGATATCCTGCTCGGCGATTTCAAGCACCTCGCTGACTGCATCCACAATGATGCCCACCGGCTTGCGCACGCTACCGACCTGTACCTCCAGGATCACAAAGCAGGTTCTTGACGTCTGCAGCGTCCGTTCGCCGCGAAAGCGCACGCCCAGGTCCAGTATCGGCACCGCAACGCCTCGCAGATTGATCACCCCGCGCAGGCTGGCAGGCAGCAACGGCACGTGGGTAATCGGCCCATATTCGATGATCTCGCGCACGTTGAGCGTGCCGACCGCGAACATCTCACCCCCCAACTCGAAGGTGAGGTATTGGCTCGGGCCAGAGATCGCAGCACTGCCAGAACTTTGGATGGTTAACGCCATGATTCACCTCGGATCAATTGCTTTGCGCCCGCACCTGGGGGCACGGTCGTACACCTCAAGCGCGCATCAAGCCGGCGATCTCGTCGACGCACAGCACCTGCTCGATCTGCAGCAGCGTGACAAACGCTCCCCGCACCTTGGTCATCCCTCTGATGAAGTCGGTACGAATAAGGTTGCCGAAGGCCGGTGCAGGCTTGATATCGATATCGAGGATCTCGATCACCTCGCTGACCGAGTCCACCACCACCCCCAGCACCTGGGACTCGCCCTCCTTGGCCGCTTCAAGAATGACGATGCACGTGCGGCTGCCAAGGTCCGTCACGCCCTTGCCGAACCGGGCCTTGAGGTCCACCACCGGTACCACCGAGCCGCGCAGATTGATCACCCCGCGCAGGAACTCCGGCATCATCGGCACGCTGGTCACCTGGCTGTATTCGATTATTTCGCGAACGCTCAACGTGTTGACCGCGTACATCTCCTGATCAGCCGAAAAGGTCAGGTACTGCAAGGGCTCGCTGCCTTGCGGCGCTGGGGCTGAAGTGCCAGGCACAACGGCTGAGGCACTCATGGGTCAACTCCCGAAGCGGACGAAACCGCTCTCCACTGCACGGCTGTCATGATCCGACAGCGACGCCGCACGCCCCAGACCCGACGTTGCAACAGTGCGCCCGACGCGCTTGCCCTGTACGGTGAAAAAGCCCATCAGTTCCTGCAACTGCTCGGCCTGGCCACTCATTTCCTCGGCAGTCGCGGCCAACTCTTCGGAGGCCGACGCGTTTTGCTGAGTCAGTTGGCTCATTTGCGACATTGCGCTGTTGATTTGCTCGGAGCCGATCGATTGTTCTTCCGAGGCGGCCGCAATTTCCTGCACCAGGTCAGAGGTCTTGGCGATCGAAGGCACGATTTCATCCAGCAGGTTACCGGCCCGTTCGGCCAGGGCCACGCTGTTCTTGGCCACTTCGCTGATTTCCTGCGCCGCGATCTGGCTGCGCTCGGCCAGTTTGCGCACCTCCGCGGCCACCACCGCGAAGCCTTTACCGTGCTCGCCGGCCCGCGCCGCTTCGATGGCCGCGTTAAGCGCCAACAGGTTGGTCTGGTAGGCGATGGAATCGACGATGCCGATTTTTTCCGCGATGGTCTTCATCGCCGCCACCGTATCCTTCACGGCGCGACCGCCTTCGGACGCCTCTTTGTTAGCCTTGCCCGCCATACCATCGGTCACCTTGGCGTTTTCGGTGTTCTGGGCGATGGACGCTGACATTTGCTCCATCGACGCCGAAGTCTGTTCCACCGACGCCGCCTGTTCGGACGCCGATTGCGCCATGCTCTGGGCAGTGGCGGAGATTTCCTCGGAGGCACTGGACAGCGAGTCGGCCGACCCGCGCACTTCGCCGATGATTTCCGAGAGTTTTTCCACGGTGCCGTTGACCGAGTTTTTCAGCTCCAGGAACTTGCCTTGATAGTCGCCGACGATGGTCCGGGTCAGATCGCCACTGGAGATCGACGCCAGGACGTCCATGGCTTCGGTGATCGGCACGATGATCGCATCCAGCGACCCGTTGATCCCCAGGATGATGCGGCGGAAATCGCCCTGATGGCGAGAGGCATCCGGCCGGGTATCGAGTTTGCCGATCATCGCGCTGTCGCTGATCTGGCGCGTGTCGTCGACCAGGGCCAGGATGTTGGCGCGCAATTGCTCGATGTTCTCGTTGATAAAGGCTTTTTTGCCCGGGAATTGCTCCAGAGGCGCGGCCAGATCGCCTTCGCCGAACGCGCGAATGCAGGCCATGGCCTTTTTCTTCACACTGATATGGCCGCTGACCATGTCATTGATGCCCTGGCCGATTTCACGGTACGAACCGCTAAAGCGCTCGACATCGATCATGACGTCAATGTCACCTTTCTCGTGCTCGCTGGACATGTGCTGCATTTCATTGATCAGCGCCAGGATATTGCTACGCAGCAGCTCAATATTTTCATTGATGAAGGCTTTCTTGCCGGGGAACTGTTCCAACTGCGCCGATAGATCACCTTCACCAAAGGCACGAATGCACGCCATGGCTTTTTTCTTCACCGCGATATGGCCGTTGACCATGTCGTTGATGCCTTGGGCCATTGAACGGTAGCTTGCGTGAAAGCGGCTGGCATCGATCTGTGCGTCGATTTCGCCCTTGTCGTGCTCGCTGGACATGGTGTTTATCTGCGCGACCAGCGCCTGCAGGTTCGAGCCCAACTGTTGCATGCAAGCCATCAGGCTCGTGGTGTCACCGGCCTTGAGGGGGGCTTTTGCCTCCAGCTCGCCGGCTGACAAGCGCGCAGCAAAGGCGCGGACGCTCGCAGGTTCACCGCCCAGCTGGCGCATGAGATTGCGTGCCAGCAGTACGCCCATCAGTCCAGTGACCAGCAATGTGAGCGCGCCGATCAGCAGGATGATGTAGCGGGCATTCTGCTCAGTGCTGGTGGCCAGCAGCTGTGCCTTGCGCCCCAGCTCCAGGTTGTATTGGCGCACATCGGCGATTGCCGTCTGGGTCGCTGTTTGCAGAGGCTGGCTCGCTTCAAGCAACGTGCGAGCGCCGGCGATATCGCCTGTTTCAACCAGTTTGTCGAATCGCTCCTGCAAGGTTGCAAACTCGTCAAACCGGGTGCGCAACTGGCTCAACAACGCCGCATCATGCGCGTCGATAGCCAGTTGGGTGCGGTAACGCTCCAAGGCGTTGTCGATAATGCCCGAATGCTGCGCTATCAGTGCGGCGTACGGCGCAACCGTGCTCTTGCCCGACTCATTCAGGTGCTCCCATTGCAAGGCGTGCAGGCTGGCGAAAGCCTCGGCGGCGCGATCGATCTCAAGCAGGCTGGGTACCGTGTTGACACTGGCAAAACTGGCGCTGGAATTGACTTCACTGGTCAGATAGAAACTGGTGCCACCCAACACGACGACGCCCAGCATTGCCGTGAAAATCAACAGCGTAATATTTTTGATAACGGTCATGGCGAGGAACTCCTGATGACGCTTATTGGATCGATAAAGGACGTGGGGTCGAACGGTTGGTGGCTTCCTTGGCAACGAGTCCTAACAGATTGGGAATATCCAGGATCAGGGCCACGGCCCCGCTCCCGAGAATGGTGAAACCACCCAATCCCTGGGCTTCTCCGAAGACTTTGCCCAAGGGCTTGATCACGGTTTGAAACTCACCCTGCAAGCGATCGACCACCAGGCCGGCACGTAAGCCGGCGTAGTGCACGACAACGACGTTTTCGCGGATGCCGCCCGGCTCTTGCACGGCAAACATGTCGCGCAGCCGCAAGATCGGCAGCACATCGCCGCGCAGGTCCAGGAAGCCGGATTCAGCCCCCTGCCCAGGCGCCAACTCGATGCACTCCTCCACCATGTTCAGCGGGATGACGTAAGAGGCTTTGCCCACACCGATCAGAAAGCCATCGATGATCGCCAGGGTCAGCGGCAAACGAATGCGTACCGTGGTGCCCTGCCCCTCCTCGCTCTCAAGGCTCACGCTGCCGCGTAATGCGGTGATATTGCGCTTGACCACGTCCATGCCAACGCCGCGGCCGGACAGGTTGCTGACCTGGTCGGCGGTGGAGAAGCCTGGTTCGAAGATCAGGTTCAGGATGTCTTTGTCGGCCGGTACCTGACCGTCCCCGACCAGGCCGCGCTCGCGAGCCTTGGCGAGGATCTTGTGCTTTGCCAGGCCGCCGCCGTCGTCCGACACCTCGATCACGATGCTGCCGGATTCATGGTAGGCATTCAGGCGTACGGTGCCCTGGGCCGGCTTGCCCCGTTGCAGGCGAGTCGACACCGCCTCGATGCCATGGTCCATGGCATTGCGCACCAGGTGCGTCAACGGGTCGCCAATGCGCTCGACGACCGTCTTGTCCAGTTCGGTTTCGCCACCGCCGATGCGCAGCACGATGTCCTTGCCCAACTCTTTGGACACATCCCGGACCACGCGCTGGAAGCGGGTGAAGGTCGCGCCGATCTGCACCATGCGCAGGGTCAGTGCCGAGTCACGCACCTCCTCCACCAACCTCGATAACAGGCTGGTCGCCTCGATCATCTCGCCTATCCCGCTGCGTACCGCCACCAGGTTGGCGCCGGCACCGGCGATGATCAGCTCACCGACTAGATTGATCAGTTGGTCCAATTTGGCGGCATCGACCCGAATCAGGTTGCCTTCGTTGTTGGCCGCGCCTTTGCTGGCCTTGGGCGGCGAATCCTGCGCGACTTCAGGCGCGGCAGGCGCATCGGCAGGCGTTGGCGAGCCTTCTTGGATAACGAGCGCGGCCTGAGCCTCAGTCAAAGTGCCGCAGCGAACCAACAGCTCCAGCAACACCGCATTGTCTTCCGGCAGCGCGTCGATGTGCGTGAGATACGCCTGGATCTCGGCCTGGGGCGCCAGGATCAGCACCAGGGCGTCATCGCGGACAAAATCGAAGGCGCCGTCGATGACTTCCCGCGTGGCGTCGCTGACCAGCGCCAGTTCAAAGCCCAGGTAGTTGGTTTCCGGGTCCATCGACAGCAGAGGCGGCAATGCGTCGAACAGCGTGACGGTATGCGCCAAGTGCCCCAGGGTGCTCAGGTAACGCAGGAACGCCAGGGGGTCCATGCCATTGCGAAACATATCCGCACCAAAGCGCACGGAGAGATGCCAGTGACCAGGCCCTTCGGCAGCCATCGGCGGCTGGTCTTGAGCAACCGATTCAGGCAGCGCGACAGGCGCTTGCAGATACATCGACAGGCGCTCAGCCAAGCGCTGGCCCTGAACCCGCAACGGTTCACCCAGGCGCTCAAGGTCGCCATCCTCGGCCAGCAGGTCGATCAGTTGGCCAATATGGTCACGGGCGTCGAGAAACAACGCGCTCAAGGCCTCGTCCACCTTCACTTCCAGGCTGCGTACGCGATCCAGGACGCTCTCGGCGACATGGGTGAACTCAACGATTGGCATCAGGCCGAACAGGCCGGCCGACCCCTTGATAGTGTGGGCCACGCGAAACAGGCCGTTGATGGTGTCCAGGTCCTGCGGCGACTGCTCGATCTGCAGCAGCGCATCTTCCATTTGCAATAGAAGCTCGCGACTCTCGGCAATGAACGTTTGCAGCACGTCATCCATGTTCATGGGCTGGGCCATAGGGTCACGCTCCAACCGATACAGTGAAAGAGGGGTTGGCGAAGTAGTCGTCAAGGCCACTGAGCCGCAGGGCTTCGAGTACCGTCGCACTGGGGTTGCTCAGCACCAGCTGCGTGCCGTCCTTGAACGATTCGCGCTTGATCAGAATCAACAGTTGCAAACCGGCGCTGTCCAGTTCGTCGACATTGGACAGGTCCAGCTCGACCTCATGGGCCAAGGGAAACAACGACAACAACACGTCTTTTTGCTCGCTGGCCGTGTAGATCGTCAGGGGGCCTTCCATGACCTGGATTCGACGCAGCATCGGCACGGTGCTTTTCATGCAAACCTCCTGGCCAGCGCTCGCTGGTCATCGCTATGGCAGGATCAACTTGGAGACGGCGGTGAGCATTTGCGCAGGCTGGAAAGGCTTGACCATCCACGCCTTGGCGCCGCTGGCCTGGCCTTGCTGTTTCATCGCATCACTGGCCTCGGTCGTCAGCATGATGACCGGGGTGAACTTGTAGGCCGGCAACAGCTTGGCGGCCTTGACGAAGCTCAAGCCGTCCATGTTGGGCATGTTCACGTCACTGACAATCAAGTGGATTTTGCGACCGTCCAGCTTGCTCAACGCATCACGTCCATCACAGCCTTCGATCACGTCGTAACCCGCCCCCTTGAGGGTGATGCTCACCACCTGCCGGATGGAGGCCGAGTCGTCGACGATCAGAATGGTTTTGCTCATCGGAAAAACTCCTCTAGAAAAAGGTGATTTCGCTGGCTTGCGCCTTGGCGTGCACTTTGCCGCCGTGAATGGCGTGCTGCTCCGGCATGGTGTAGCCCGTTGCAAGCGCCTGCAGCCACTGGTCACCGCGCATCGGCATCAAAGCGCCACCGCTGAGGCTCGCCGCCTGGCGCTCGCCTAACTGTTGCTGCAACTTGCCCAGGTCGCCGGTAATCAGCGTCAACATCTGGCTGACGCGATCCTGGAACTGCAGGGCGACCAGCACCTGGGCAATTTCGCCGGCGACGTTGGCGTTCTGTTGCTGCAGGTCATGGCTGTTGCCCACGATGCTTTGGGCGGTGCCGCGAAAATGTTCGATGACCTGCGACACCACACGCTCCGAATCCGCGAGGGTCAGGGTGTCTTGTTCGGCGTGGTGACGGGACATTTGCACCGTACGGGCAATGGCCGCGTTGACGGTGTTGACGGTTTCACTGATCTTGCGCCCGGTCTCGCCGGACATGCTCGAGAGTTTGCGCACTTCATCGGCCACTACCGCGAAACCTCGCCCGGCCTCGCCGGCACGCGCTGCTTCGATGGCAGCGTTGAGCGCCAGCAGGTTGGTTTGACTGGCAATGTCTCCGACAAACTTGGCCATCTGCTGCAGCTGCTCAGTGAACCCGGACAGTTGCAGGACTTCCTTGAGTTCGTTCTCTTTATTGGACAGCGCAGCACGCAGCGCTACCACGATGGAGTTGAGGTCACGCTGGCCAACCTCCAGCAAGTCGACCAGTTGCAGGGAAGCGTCTTGCGCCCCCTGGCTGGACACGCTGTGGCTGATGTCTGATGACAGCGTACTGAAGCGTTCGCTGAGCTTGAGGATCGAGGTTTCGCTGATCTCACGCGCCGCTTCGATCTGCCTGGACCAGATGGGCAAGACGTGGACGCAGACGTCTGCCAGGCCGTTATCGACAGCCACCACCGTCGCGGCAATTGCCGGATGGTCAAGCTGCTGGCACAGGCGTTTGCAGTGTGCCTGGTGACGCCGGTGCGCCAGGCAACCCAAGCCTGTGCACAGCGCCAACAGCGCAACTCCCGCTATCAAGGCCCAGGCACTGAAACCACCGCTGTAGGCGAGCGCACTGCCGCCAAGCAGGCCGGCAATGATCACCGGAACCAGGGTCAAGGCAACTGAAGGGGTTGGGGCCTGTTCACTCACGGTGTGTCTCCCAGTCGAAGCCTGTCATCGCCGGTGAATCGGCAGTTCGACGGCCTGGGAGCAATAATGGCCCTATGATGGCAACGCAACCATCAGAGCATCCCTATTCTGGGGTAGGGATAACGGGAAACCGGTTAGGAAAATCCCTACATGAGCGCGCGGATCACGAGATGCCCAAGGTCATGGCAAAGCGCACAATATCTGCCGTGGAGCTGAACCCCATCTTTTCCATCAAGCGCGTCTTGTGGGTGCTGACGGTCTTGTTGCTGATGACCAACTGTTCGGCAATCTGGTTGACGCTCAGGCCGTGCGCCAGCAAGCGCAGAATCTGGAACTCTCGATCAGACAAGCTTTCGACGTAGGTCTGCTGCTTCAAACCGCTGCTTTGCAGCGCAATCTGCTCAGCCAGGCCCGGGTCCAAGTAACGTTGCCCACTGACCACCCGCCGCATGGCAGCCAGCAAAGTCTCTGGGTCGCGGTCCTTGGTGACGTACCCGAGCGCTCCAGCACGTAATGCGCGTTGGGCAATGTGGATTTCGTTATGCATGCTCAACACCAGGATCGGTAGACTCGGGTACTGGGCGTGCAAACGGGCGATCAGGATCTCGCCGCTGATACCCGGCATGTTCATGTCCAGCAGCAACAGGTCGATCTCGACCTGGCGCAACAGTTCGATCAGCTGTGTTCCACTCTCGGCTTCGGCCACAACTTGCACATCGGCCACCAGGCTAAACAGCTGCTTGAGCCCTTCGCGCATGATGGTGTGGTCATCGGCGATCAGCATGCGAATCATCAATACGTATCCTTGTGCATCGGAATAAATGCCTGGACCGTGGTGCCCTGCCCGGGATGACTGAAAATAATGACTTTGCCGCCCAGCATCAGGCCGCGCTCACGCATGCCCGCCAGGCCCAGGGTCTGGCGCGTGAGCGCCTCCGGCTCGAAACCCTTGCCGTTGTCCTGCACCTCCAGCAGCCAATGGGTTTCCTGCGGGGTCAGGGTGACGCTGACCTGTGTCGCTTCGGCGTATCGGGCAATGTTGGTCAGCGACTCCTGAACGATGCGAAACGCGGCGGTAATGTGCGTATCAGGGAGGACCAGGGGAATCGAAGGCAAGTGCAGCACGCACGGAACCAGGGTCAAGGTGGCGAATTCGGTGGTCAGCCATTCCAGCCCCGATACCAGCCCCAGGTTCAAGGCGGACGGTCGCAGGCTGGTGGAAACATTGCGCACCACCTGAATCGTCTTGTCGGTCAGCGCCAGCAAGCGTTCCACCTGAGGCGCGAGTTCCGGCGTGGTGGCGCCGAACTGAAACCGCAATAACGAGATCCCCATGCGCAATGCGGTAAGGTGCTGGCCCAATTCGTCGTGGACCTCCCTGGCAATCAGTTTGCGCTCCTCTTCCCGGGCGGTTTCGCGGCGGGTCGACAGATCGCGCAACTGCGCGTTGGAATTGGCCAGGCGCCGCTCCGCCGCACGCAGCGTGGAAATATCGCGCCCTACCGCCAGTACGCTGACCACTCGCTCGCCATCCAGCTCCGGAACAAAGTGGATCAGCACCACTTTGGGGGCCGTCTTCAAGATTGAGAGTCGAAACTCTTGCTCGGTTGCCTTGTTTTCACGAATCACCTGGGCAACCAATTCACGAAACAGCTGGGACTGGTTATTCAGGGGGGCCAACGCATCCATAGGCATGCCGATCAGCTTCGGCCAGGCGTCGCCTACCCAGGTCTTTAACCGCGCATTGACGTAGAGCACGTCACCTTGGGCACTCAACCGGGCGACAGCGTCCGGACTGTTTTCTACCAGTGTGTTGATGTCGTGCTGGCGCTCCAGTTCTTTGTGTCGGGCGCGGGTCAGCAAGGTGGTATCGCGACCGATCACCAGTATGCGCGAGCCCGTGCGCCCGGAATCGGCCACCGGTACCAGGGTGAAATGCAGGTTACGAACTTCGTTGAGCAGCAGCATGCTCTCATCTGACTCAACCGTGCGACCGGCAACCCTGCACTGCTCGCAAAGCCCCTGGAGCTTCTGCGCGCCCAACCGGCCGAATATCGACACCAGCATCGCGCCGATCAGCACCTCATGGGCTTTGCCCAGCGCGCGTGACAACGCCGGGTTGGCTTCGACACAAGACACATCGCCGGCCGGTGTCACCTCCAACAGCAGAAGCATGTCCAGGTTATGGTCGAAAATATCCCGGTAACGGCGCTCACGCTCGCGCAGTAACGACTCCGATTGCCAACGTTCAATCGCGATCGCGGCAATGTGGCAGGTTTGCCGTACAGGCTGAATATCACTCTCGTGCGTCACCGAACCGGGCAACCGGGACAATTCGAAAGCCCCCAGGCGTTGCCCTTGTTTGTCCATGATCGGTTCGGACCAGCATGAGTTGTCTGCAAGCGTAGAAGCAGACGCCCGATATTTCGCCAGGCCAGTGCCGAGCGGTTCTACCAGCTGTACGCGGCAGGACCAATGGGGCAAGGCCAATTGCAGATACCCCACGAGCAGTGCCAGCGTTTCTTCAAGGGAGGCACCCGTCGCCATTTTTTCGAAGATGCCCAAACGCGCATCTTCCAGCAGCTGGTGCCTGCGCAGTTCGGTAATGTCGTGGGCCAACGAGAGCACACCGACCACTTCGCCAGTGTTGCTGCGTTCGGCCATCAGGCTGACCGCACAACTCACGTAACCGAGACCGTTGGCGACGCTCCAGCTGTCGACGAATTGCGCGGTCTCGCCCGTTGCCACCACACGGCGCAACTGATTGAGGTAGTCACTGGCTTCCTCATCCGGGCTGACGCCTATCGCCGCGTCACACGTCTTGCCAGTCAAGCGCAGATAGGCCGGGTTGACGTAGGTGCGTAACAGGTCGCGGTCGTAACGGACAATGATATTGGGGGAGTTTTCCGCCAGGGTGAGAAACTTGAGCTCGCTGCCCATCAATGTTTCGCGCAGCTGCCAATTCTCGGTGATGTCTTCCAGTTGCGACACGAAACAGGTCGGTTGCCCCTGGTCGTCACGCACCAGGCCCACGGTCAAGCGCACCCACACAACGTGCCCGTCGCGATGAATATAGCGCTTGTGCAATGTCGCTCCCGCCCTTTCACCGCCCTTCAACTCTTCGATCAGCTGTTTGCCGACCTGCATGTCGTCGGGGTGGGTCAGCGCCATGAACGTGGTGTGTTGCAACTGCGCTTCGCTGTAGCCCAGCATCGTGCAGATGACACCATTGGCCCGCAGCCAACGCCCCTCCAACGACACCAGCGCCAAGCCGGTGCCGGAGGCGTCGAAAATCGACCTGAGCGGGATCTGCGCATAACTTTCGACCGCGGGTGGCGGCGCCGATGAAGCCTGGCGCGCAATCACTTCAACGATAAAATAAGCGTCGCGCCACAGCGTCAGGGAAACATCCAGCAAGCCCTGCCCCGCGCCCACCACCGCAAAAAATGCGCGCTTATTTGCCCCCGCTTTCTCCAGGGCGAGGTAAAAAAGCCAATGGTCCTCGGCACGCAGGAGTGAGACAAACTCGCAGCCGACGGCAGGAGAAAACCCATCTTCAACCAGCAGGCTTGAGAACGCAGGGTTGCCCATCACCACCCGTGCCGCTCGATCCAACGCCGCAACCGCACCTGAAAGGCAGCCGAGCACACTCTCCAGGGTGCGCGCCTTTTCATCGTCAGCCATAACCTGTGCGTGGCGATTCATGTTCCCTATACCTCGGATGTGCAAAACACTTGGCAATAGCGGGATGGGTTTCAAGACAGTTAAACGTCTTGAAAACCTTAAGCAGCGCATAGAATCGAAAGGCTTATCGCCCACACAAGTACCCTTGAGTACGTCAGGCCATGCAGTCAGCCGCCCTAATTACACCCTGCACGCGCTCAACTTATTGACCCAGATCAATAAGTTCACTTATGCAAAATCGCCCGATGAATATCTTCCAGCGCCATGACCCGCTGGGCAGCGTTGAGCTTGATCGCTTCCTTGGGCATGCCGAACACCACGCAACTGGCCTCGTCCTGGGCCACCGTGGCGGCACCGGCCTCGAGCATCTCCTTGAGCCCGCGCGCGCCGTCGTCGCCCATGCCGGTCATGATGATGCCCGTGGCGTTCTTGCCGGCGAACTTGGCCACCGAACGAAACAGCACGTCCACTGACGGCCGGTGCCGGTTGACCAGCGGGCCATCGATAACCTGGGCGTGGTAATAGGCACCGCTGCGGGTGACCATCAGGTGCTTGCCGCCAGGGGCGATAAGGGCCAGGCCAGGCAGGATGCGGTCATTGTTGCGTGCTTCGCGCACCTCGATCTCGCAGACGCTGTTGAGACGCTCGGCAAACGAGGCGGTGAATTTTTCCGGCATGTGCTGCACGATCACCATGCCCGGGCACACCCGCGGCAGCGCCGTCAGCACCGCCTCCAAGGCTTGGGTACCGCCGGTGGAGGTGCCGATGGCGACGATACGTTCGGTGGTCTGCGCCATGGCATGGCCGTTGGCGGCGGGCAGGATCGCATCCGCACTGAGCTTGCTGGCCGGGGCCAATGGCGACGGGCTGACGCTGCGCTTGCCCAGGTTCCTGACGTTGGAGTTCGCCGCGGCACGGATCGCTGTCACCAATTCGGCCGCCGATTCGATCAGGAAGTTCTTCAAGCCGGTGGTCGGCTTGGTGATGATTTCCACGGCGCCCGCTGCCAGCGCCTGCAGGGAGGTTTCCGCGCCTTTCTGGGTCAGCGACGAGCAGATCACCACCGGCGTAGGCCGTTCGCTCATGATTTTCTTGAGAAAGGTGATGCCGTCCATGCGCGGCATTTCCACGTCCAGCACGATCACATCCGGCCATTCCCGGGTGAGTTTGTCCATGGCGAAAATCGGGTCGGAGGCGGCACCCATGACGTGGATATCCGGCGTGTCGGCGAGAATCGCCAGCAGTACCTGGCGCACCACGGCCGAGTCATCGACCAGCAGCACACTGATTTTTTTGGTAGGCATCTTGTTGAAGTGTTCCCATTGGTTGGTGCCGGACCCAGACGTTGCCGTTCCACAGGTCGAACATGACCGTGCGATAACCGGTACTGCCCATGTCCTGGGCCGTCAGGTGCAGGTGATAGCGCTCGGCGAGGGCCAGCGCTGCGCGAATATTCAGGCTGGCCACGTCCTGGGTCGGCAAGCGGCGCGGCTGATCGGGAAACATCTCGCCGCCGCCGAACAACTTGACCTGGTAATCCCGTGCATGGGTGCCATTGGCCTGGGCGTGGCGCAGCAACAGTTCCATGGCTTCGTCGCCATAGCGGCCATCCAGGGGCTGATGATCGCGCAGGCGTGCCGGCAGCATGAAGTGACACATGCCGCCGATCCGCCGTTGCGGGTGCCAAAAGGTGATCGCCACGCAGGAACCGAGCAAGGTGCGCAGGCGCGTCGGCCGCGTCGCAAAGCTGACCTGGCCAGGCGCTAAGACCACTTCGCTCGCATCGACTGGTTTTTTCATGGCTTGCGGTAAATCGACGGCGCCACCAGCTTCAAAGTGTCGTTTACACCGTTGAGGCTTTCCGAGTGGCTGATGATGAAATAACCGCCGGGCTTGAGCAGCGGCAGCAGACGCGCGACCACCTGGCTCTTGGTCTGCTGGTCGAAATAGATCATCACGTTGCGCAGGAAGATCACCTCGAACTCGCCCAAAGCCGGCAGCGCTTCGTTAAGGTTGACCTGGACAAAATTGACCCGGCTACGCAAGGCCTTGTCGATCAGGAAGGTGCCCTCCTGGCGGCCAGTGCCCTTGAGGCAGTACTTGGTCAGCAGCGGCTGGGGCAGCGTCCCGGCGCGCTCCATGGCGTAATGGCCGTTGCGCGCCTTGGCCAGCACCTGGATGCTGATGTCCGAGCCGATCACTTCCCAGGGGGTGGTGCCCAGGCTCTCGGCCAGGGTCATCGCCAGGCTGTAGGGTTCTTCGCCCGATGAACTGGCCGCGCTCCACACGCGAAAGACCTTGCCCGGCGCCGCCTTGGGCAGCACCTGCTGGCGCAGGAAGTCGAAGTGCTTGGGTTCGCGGAAAAAATAGGTTTCGTTGGTGGTGAGCAAATCCAGCGCAACCTGCAGCTCGCCCTTGCGCTGGTCACTCATGATCAGCTTGAAGTACTCACCATAGCTGTGCAGCTCATAGTGCTTGAGGCGCTTGAACAGGCGCCCGGCCACCAGGGCTTTCTTGGCCGGCGACAGGTTGATGCCGGCCGCGCGGTACAGCCAGCTCTGGAACTGGCCGAATTCACGATCGTCGATGGAGGCGGTTTCTGGCATGGTCGGCACTCAACGCGGATCGAGGTCGAGGGCCGGCGCTTGGCCACCCTCGGCGAGGCTGGACATCTCATCGATGGACAGCACCTTGTCCACCTCCAGCACGATCACGAACTTGCCGTCGACCTTGGCCATGCCACCGATGAAGTCGGCGCGAATTCGCGCCCCGAAGCTGGGTGGTGGCTCGATCTGCGCAGCCGGGATCTCCTGCACCGCCGACACGGTGTCGACCAGCAAGCCGATATCCTGTGGCCTGCCCTCTTCGGTACTCGCCTCGATGATGATCACGCAGGAGCGCCGGGTGATCGCCGAATTGGCCCGCCCAAAGCGCGCCGACAAGTCCACCACCGGCACCACCGCGCCGCGCAGATTGATCACCCCACGCACGAACGCCGGCATCATCGGCACCACAGTCAGGCTGCCGTATTCAATAATCTCCTTGATCCCCAGGATGGCGATGGCGAACATTTCGCCGCCAAGCATGAAGGTCAGGTATTGCGCATCCTCATCCACCGCAACCGCGGTATGCCGAGTCGTCATCACTGCGCCCATGTCACTCTCCTTGTAAGCCCGCATTGATCGTGGGATCAGAAGCGGGTGAATTCCGATTCGTCCGGGGCACTGGCCAGGCTGTAGGCGAAGGCCTTGCGCGGTGCCTGTGGTTTCGGCCGGGGCGGCTGACGGTTGGGCTTGCTGCCGGGGCTGTCGACGCTGTTGTCTTGAACCGCGGCCCTGGGGGTAGAATCCAGCACGAAGAAGCTCATGGCCTGTTGCAGTTGCTCGGCCTGGCTGCTCATCTCTTCGGCCGTGGCCGCCAGTTCCTCGCTGCTCGAGGCATTTTGCTGGGTCACCTGGTTGAGCTGGGTCATGGCCGTGTTGATCTGCCCGACACCCGCGGCCTGTTCTTCGGAGGCGGCGCTGATTTCCTGCACAAGGTCGGAGGTCTTGTTGATGGAGGGCACCATTTCGTCGAGCAGCTTGCCGGCCTTCTCAGCCATGTCCACGCTGCTGGAGGACAGCTCGCCGATTTCCTGGGCGGCGACCTGGCTGCGTTCGGCCAGCTTGCGCACTTCGGCGGCCACCACGGCGAAGCCCTTGCCATGCTCGCCGGCCCGAGCGGCCTCGATGGCGGCATTGAGGGCAAGCAGATTGGTCTGGTAGGCAATGTCATCGATGATGCTGATGCGCTGGGCGATTTTCTTCATCGCCACCACGGTCTGCTGTACCGATTCGCCGCCTTCGGTGGCCTCTTTGGCGGCCTTGCTGGCCATGCCATCGGTGACCTTGGCGTTTTCGGTGTTCTGGTTGATGCTGGCGCTCATTTGCTCCACCGAGGCACTGGTTTCCTCGACGCTGGCGGCCTGTTCACTGGTGGCCTGGCTCATCGATTGCGCGGTGGCACTGACCTGCTCGGAGGCGCTGGCGAGGTTATCGGCGGCGTTGCGCACTTCGCCGATGATATGCGCCAGCTTGCCGACCATATTGCGCATGGCGTTGAGCACCATGCCGGTTTCATCCTTGGCACCCGGTTCGATATGGGCGTTGAGGTTGCCTTCGGCCAATTGCTCGGCGGCGGTTGCGGCTTGGCGCAGTGGGCGGGAAATGATCCGGGCGATGAATACCGCCAGGCCCAGGCCGATCAGCAAGGCCGCGACCAGCACCGCGATGATCGACAGGCGTGCGTTTTCGTACAGCGCCGAGCCCTTGTCACCCGCAACCGTCGCGCCGGCGTCATTGAGTTCGACCATTTTCTGCAGGCGGCTGGTCACCTCATCGAAATGCCCCTTGGACTCCCCTCTGAGCAAACCGCGTGCCTGGACTTCCTGGTTCTGCCGGGAAAATTCGAGCAATTGCTTGCTGCTTGCCAGGTACGCTTCCCATGCGCTTTTTACGCTGGCCAGCAGCTGACGATCTTCATCGTTCGACAGCAACTGCTCATAGGTGCCCATGCGGGTTTCGAACTGTTGGCGCGCGTCGGCGGCTTCACGTTCGGCCTGGGCCTTTTCCTCGGCGATCTCAGTCGCGAGGTGGCGGTTTTCCTTCAAGCGATAGTTGGCGGCAAAAAAACGCATGCCTGCCGCTGCGCGCATGGAAGGCATCCAGTTGCCCTTGATGTCCTGGGCTGCCTGGTTGACAGCGCCGAGCTGGTGGATGGCGAAGCCACCCATGGCCGCGGTGAGCGCCAGGACCACCAGGAACGAGCTGATCAACTTGGTGGAAATCTTGAGATCGTAGAACCATTTCATCGGGGAACCTCCATGGAATTGCAAAGACATCAGCGAGCGACGACCGGCGGCGATTGAGGCGCCTGGGGCGTGCGGGCTTCCAGTTGTACGATTTGGTTGAGCAGTGCCGGTACATCCAGGATCAGGGCCACCGCGCCGCTGCCCAATATGGTCGAGCCGCTGATGCCGCGCAGTGCGCCGAACAGCTTGCCCAGCGGTTTGATCACGGTCTGGAACTCGCCGAGCAGGTCATCCACCACCAGCCCGGCCTTGTGTTCGGCATAGCGCACCACCACCACGTTCTGGCGCCGTGCAGCGGGCCCTTCGTGGCTGAAGTGTTCGCGCAGGTCCACCAGCGGCAACACCTCGCCACGCAGGTCCAGATAGCCGTCGTCGCGGCTGGACTGGCGCTGGCGTTCATCCAGCTCGATGCATTCCTGGACCATATCCAGGGGAATCACATAGGTGGACTGGTCGATGGCGACCAGGAACCCATTGATGATCGCCAGGGTCAGCGGCAAGCGGATGCGCACCACGGTGCCTTCGCCGGGGCGGCTGTCCAGGTCAACGGTGCCGCGCAACAGGGTGATATTGCGCTTGACCACGTCCATGCCGACGCCGCGCCCGGACAGGTTGGTCACCGCCTCGGCGGTGGAGAACCCCGCTTCGAAGATCAGGTTATAAATCTCCTGGTCGGTCAACACCGCACCGCTGGCCACCAACCCGCGTTCCTGGGCTTTTTGCAGGATGCGCTCGCGGTTGAGCCCGGCGCCGTCATCGGCGATTTCAATGACGATGCTCCCTGAGTCATGGTAGGCATTGAGGCTCAGGTGGCCCTTGCCCGGCTTGCCGGCCGCCTGCCGCGCATCGGCGCTTTCGATACCGTGGTCCATGGCATTGCGCAGCAGGTGCATCAGTGGGTCGCCGATTTTCTCGACCACGGTCTTGTCCAGTTCGGTTTCCGCGCCACTGATGATCAGTTCGATGTCCTTGCCCAGTTCCTGGCTGATATCGCGCACCACTCGGCGAAAGCGGTTGAACGTGTCACCAATGGGGATCATGCGCAGGTGCAGGGCGCCATCGAGGATCTCCTCCACCAGCGCCGATACCGTCGAGGTCGCCTCTTGCAGGGGGTCGTTGTCACAGGAGCGGGCCAACAGGCTTGAGCCGGCACTGGCGATCACCAGTTCGCCGACCAGGTTGATCAGCTCGTCGAGCTTGTCGGCGTTGACCCGCACGTAATTGCCGTCACGGGGTTTCGTCTCGGTGGCTGGCGCAGAACGCTGCGGTGTCGCCGCCACGACGCCCTGCTCTGCCTGGGCGACCCGGTCGCCGGCAACGACCGCAGTGCTTTCAGGCGCTTCGTCGACGGCACGGATGTGCACCTCGCAATCGTCACGCACAAAGTCGAACACTTCGTTGAGAGTGGCGTGACTGGCCGTCGAACGCAGGCCGATTTCGAACCCCAGGTAGCAGCTTTCCGGGTCCCAGCGGTCTATGGGCGGGATGCTGTCGGTCAGGGTGGTGACCTGCAGCACCTGCCCCAGGGTCTCGAGGTAGCGCAAAAATGACAGCGGGTCCATGCCATTACGGAACACGTCCACGCCGAAGCGCAGGGAGATGTGCCAGAGCACTTCGACCGCCGTGTCGTCGGCCACCTCAGCGGTTTCGACGCTGGCAGTGACGGTTCGCATCGGCTGATAGGCACTCAGCGCCTCGCGCAACGCCTCACCGCGCTCCAGAACGGCAGGCGTCGGCGTCTCACCGCGGTTGGCGACCACTTCGACCAGTTCGAGCATGTGGTCGCCGCATTTGAGCAGCAGAGCGATCAATGCGGCGTCCACCGCCACATTGCCTTCGCGCAGGCGGTCAAGCACGTCTTCGACGATATGCGTGAACCCCACGATCGACGCCAGACCGAAAAGGCCCGCCGAACCCTTGATGGTGTGCGCGGCGCGGAAAATCGCGCCGATGGCGTCCTGGTCGCCGGGCTCGCTTTCCAATTGCAGCAGGGATTGCTCCATGGCCTGCAACAGCTCGCGTGCCTCAACGATGAATGTCTGCTGTGCCTGATCGAGATTGATGCTCACCTGGACTGTCCTTGTCGATCAAAAAAATATGGGAAGTGGCGACTACAAGCCTGCGCTACGGCACAGTTGCAGTGCGTGCATGACCGCCTGGCTTTGGCCGGTCACACTCAAGGCTGTACCGGCAACGCCCGCCTCACGCTGGACAACTGCAAGCAACTGCAAACCGGCGCCATCCATCTCCGTGACCTGTGACAGGTCCAGCTCCAGGCGAGGCGTGGCGCCCATCTGCGGCAGCAGCGCAGCCGCCAGTTCCGCCACGGTGTAGATCGTCAGCTCGCCGTCAATGCGCACGCAGGTGGTGCCGTCGAGTGTTTCAGTACTGATTGGCATGGCAGCCTCCCTGGCGCCGGATGATCAAGGCAGGATCAGCTTGGAAACGGCTGCGAGCATTTGCGCCGGCTGGAACGGCTTGACCACCCAGGCCTTGGCGCCGGCGGCCTGGCCCTCGGCCTTCTTCGATTCCTGGGACTCGGTGGTCAGCATGATGATCGGCGTGAACTTGTAATTGGCCAGCTTCTTGACCTCCTTGACGAAGGTGATGCCGTCCATGTTGGGCATGTTTACATCGCTGATGATCAGGTGGACTTTCTGCCCGGTGAGCTTGCTCAGGGCATCCTTGCCGTCGCTGGCCTCGATTACGTCGTAGCCGGCGCTTTTCAAGGCAATGCCGACCACTTGTCGCACGCTGCTGGAGTCGTCGACCACTAATACATTCTTCGCCATGGTGTACTCCTAAAAAAAGGTGATGTCTTGGGAATTCGGCTGCGCGGCTGCCACTCCGTGGTGCAGGCGCCGCTGTTCGTCGGTGGCATAGGTGGCTTCCATGCGCGCCAGCCACTGCCGGGCGTCGACGCCCACCGCCTGGTCCGGCGCCTGGCTGGCCTGCAGGAGGTGGTCGTGCAAGGCGTGCATGTTGTCGCGCACGTGGCTGAGGATCTGGCTGACGCGGTCCTGGAATTGCAGGCTGACCAGCACTTCGGTCATCTCATCGCGGATGCCGTAGCTTTCCTGCTTGAGCAGGTCGGCAGATTCGGCCAGGCGCCCGGTGATGTTCTGGAAGCGCTCGAGCACCTTTTGAATACTGTTTTCGGACTCGGCCACCGAATGGCTGTCCTCGGCGGCACTGCTGGACGCGGCCTGCACCAATTGCGTGATGGCGTTATTGATGATGTCGACCTTGGCCGACATCTGCTGGCCGGTTTCACTGGATTTGTTCGACAGGCTGCGCACCGCATCGGCCACCACCGCAAAGCCGCGCCCGGCCTCACCGGCACGCGCCGCCTCGATGGCAGCGTTGAGGGCCAGCAGGTTGGTTTGCGCGGCAATCGCCGCCACGTCGGCGGCCATGGCGCGCAGTTCCTTGGTATAGGCAGTGAGGCTGCGGACCTGGACCAGGGTCTGGTCACGGCTGGTCTGTGTGGCCTTGAGCGAATTGATCACCTGGCTCAGCTCGCTGTCGCTGCGCGCCAGTACCTCGAGCGCGCCGTCGGCCGACTGCCCATCCAGTTCGCCGGCAGCCTGCTGCGAGGCCTGTACCGTTTCCTGCAATCGCGCGGCGATCCCGGTGAAGCGGTTGGCCAGGCTCACAATCGCTTCTTCGGTCTGGTGCCGCGAGCTTTCCACCTGCTTGGCCCAGATCGGCATGGCGCCGAGCAGCACTTCATCGAGCTGTGCGCGGGAAGCCATGCCGTCATGCGCTGCGTCCATCGCCGACTGATCCACCTGCGCCCGCGCCGTCGCGTGCAGCACAACGTTGCGTTGCGAATGTGTGCTCCAGGCACAAGCCCCCAAGCCCGTCAGTACCAGTACCGCGCAGGCCAGCAGATTGGCCGAGGAAGCTGATTGCACCAGCAGCCACCCAATGGCAGGCACGACCGGTATAAGGGCAAACCAGCAAAAACGCGGATAACCAGGAAGGGAAATGCGGCCGGATTGACGCTGGGTCATGAGTTCGATCCTTGAACAGTGTTGCGGATATTAGGTGACATAGGGGATATCTGCCCAATACCTCGCAACTTTAGGATCCTGATGTGCCTTCCGTCTGTTTTATGACCATCAGGTGACGGATCCGGGTGCCTGGCAGCTTATAGCTATCTGACTGATGCACCGCGATCCAAATGTGGGAGGGGGCTTGCCCCCGATGGCGGCCTGACAGCCGACCAGAATGTTGGATCAGACCGACTACATATCCATTGTTTAGGTAACGGCCACTATTGGTTCCGCTCTTACAGCGGGTCACTTTGAAAAGCGCAAAGTAACCAAACGCTCTTGCCCCACCACTCGGCACCTCGCTTAGGCTCGGTGTGCCCGTAATCCGCCATGGATTTGGGGGGCCGCCGCCACGCGCCATCCATGGCGCGGGGCGGCTAAACCGGCATCCTTGCCGGTTTACCCCCCAAATCCCTGTCGAATTCCGGCCAGCGTGGTTTAACGGGGCGCCTGAGATCAAAAGCAGATCAAGATCAAGATCAAGAGCGGCTCGCTTCGCATCGTGGTTACTGACGGTCGCTACGTCAGAGTTGTGTAGATAACCATGCCCCAGGTTGCACGGCTTTCGCCAGGACCAGGCCCCTCACCCTCCTCCCCACCCTTCACGCACCGCGTGCCGAATCCCTTCCAGCAGCATCGCGAACGCCGGGTTGTCGTTGTTCTCGCGCCAGATCAGATGGAGCTCGCTTTGTACGCCTTCGCCCAGGTCGATATCGCGGAACACCACGTTCTTGAACACTACGCTGGTGGCGCAACGGGGCACCAGCGCCAGGCCCATGGCGGCGTTGACCAGGGCGAGGATGGTCAGGGACGAGCCGAGCCACTGCACATAATCCGGGGCGACGCGGGCAGAGCGCAGCATGCCGGTCAGCAGTTCGTTGAACGGCGGATAGGCGGCGTGGGAGTACATCAGGAACGGCTGGCCGTCGAGGTCCTTGACAGACACGGTTTTGGCATCAGCCAGTGGATGGGTGTTGGGGACGGCCAGCACAAAGGGCTCGCGGACCAGGCATTCGGTGGCGTAACCGGGTTCCAGCAACGGTGCGCGGGCAATGCCCAGGTCGATACGTCGAGCGCGCAAGGCCTCGTGCTGCTGGTAGGTGTTCATTTCCGACAGGTCGATTCGCACGTGGGGCTGGGTGATGCGTGTCTCGGCTATGACCTTGGGCAGGAACTCGTACACCGCGCTGCCGACGAAGCCGATATTCACCGAGCCGATATCGCCCTGGGCAAACCGCCGGGCGGTCACTGCGGCCTGCTGGGCGCGCTCGAGCAGGTTCTGCGCCTCGATGAAAAACGCCCGGCCGGCCGCGGTAAGGGCGACGTTGCGGGTGTTGCGGGTGAACAGCTCGACGCCCAAGTGATGCTCCAGCAACTGGATCTGCCGGCTCAGCGGTGGCTGGGTCATGTTCAGCCGTTCGGCGGCGCGGCGGAAATTCAGTTCAGTGGCGACGGTGGTGAAACAGCGCAGATGGCTCAGTTCGAACATTGATCTAATCCAGGTATCAATCGAATGCCAAGTTAGATTAGACGGGATCAATACCCGCGTCCATGATCGACCTACGTCACCAGCAATCCCCACAAAAACAACGATCGGGAGTCGCTCATTGAATACCCTGCAGAGTCCACCGGACCCGAACGTGCT
Source organism: Pseudomonas sp. FBCC-B545 (assembly GCF_059134095.1). Classification (NCBI taxonomy): domain Bacteria; kingdom Pseudomonadati; phylum Pseudomonadota; class Gammaproteobacteria; order Pseudomonadales; family Pseudomonadaceae; genus Pseudomonas; species Pseudomonas sp. FBCC-B545. Next base: position 3,892,468 of record NZ_CP101441.1, read on the forward strand.
TGCCCGGGCTGCCGCCAAGGTCAAGCGCCACGTCCTGCCGTTATTCGTGATCATGTTCATCGTCAACTACATCGACCGGGTCAATATCGGCTTTGTGCGCAGCCATATGGAAACCGACCTGGGCATCGGCGCTGCCGCCTATGGCCTGGGCGCCGGGCTGTTCTTCGTCGGTTATGCGATCTTCGAAGTGCCTTCCAATCTGCTGCTGCAACGCTACGGCGCCCGCGCCTGGCTGACGCGCATCATGTTCACCTGGGGCGCCGCCGCGATGGCCATGGCCTTCGTCCAGGGTGAAACCAGCTTCTATGTGCTGCGCTTTGTCCTCGGTGCCGCAGAAGCCGGCTTCTTTCCCGGCATCATTTACTACTTCACCCAATGGCTGCCCTCGACCGAACGCGGCAAGGCCATGGCGATTTTCCTCAGCGGCTCGGCCATCGCCTCGGTGATCTCCGGCCCGGTGTCCGGCGCGCTGCTGCACATCGATGGCTTGAACCTGCACGGCTGGCAGTGGATGTTCCTGGTCGAGGGCTTTGCGTCCATCGCCCTCTGCGGTTTTGTCTGGTTCTGGCTGCAATCCCACCCGCGGGAAGCCAAGTGGCTCAGCGAGGAAGAAAAAGCCGCGCTGATCGCCGCCATCGACCAGGAGCAGCGGGCCCGGGAAGCCGCGCAGACGGTCAAGCCCTCAATGTTCAAGTTGCTGGCCGACAAACAGATCGCGCTGTTCTGCTTCATCTACTTTTCCATTGCCCTGACTATCTACGGCGCCACGTTCTGGCTGCCGAGCATGATCAAGAAGATGGGCAATCTGGGTGATTTCCAGGTCGGGCTGTTCAATTCGATCCCATGGATCATTTCCATCGTCGCCATGTACGGCTTCGCTGCCATGGCCAGCAAATGGAAATACCAGCAGGCGTGGGTCGCGCTGACGCTGTTGATCGCCTCGTTCGGCATGTTCATGTCCACCTTCGGCGGGCCGGTTTTCGCCTTCGTCGCCATCTGTTTCGCCGCGATCGGCTTCAAGGCGGCCTCGGCGCTGTTCTGGCCAATCCCGCAAGGCTACCTGGATGCGCGCATCGCGGCAGCGGTGATCGCCCTGATCAACTCCATCGGTAACCTCGGCGGCTTCGTGGCCCCGACCACGTTCGGCTTGCTGGAGCAGACCACCGGGTCCATCGAGGGCGGGCTGTACGGTTTGGCCGGCGTTTCGCTGGTGGCTGCCGTGGTGATCTTTTTTGCCCGAACCGCGCCGCGTGGCGACGTTCCGAACGCGCCGTGCAAAGACACTGCGCCAAAGAAGCCGCCGATGAGTCACCCAGCCCTGAAAACTGATGCAACGGGAGCAGCCTCTTGAAAATCACTCGCGTCACCGTCACCCCCATCGCCTTCCGTGATCCGCCGTTGCTCAATGCCAGCGGCATTCACGAACCCTTTGCCCTGCGCTCGATCATCGAAATCGAAAGCGACACCGGCTACATCGGCCTCGGTGAAAGCTACGGCGACGCCCCGGCGCTGGCGATCCAGCAGCAGTTGCAAAGTCAGCTGATCGGCCTTGACCCGTTCAATCTCAATCAACTGCGCGCCATTGTCCAAGCCACGGTGGCGGCGAACAAACCGCCGACCCTGGCCGGCGCGGAACTGGCGCCCGGCTCCCACGCGAGCAAAGCGGTGAGCAATGCCTATTCGGCGTTCGAAGTGGCGTTCCTCGATCTGCAGGCGCACGCCCTGAACCTACCCTTGGTGGATCTGCTGGGCGGGGCGATACGCGATGAGATTCCGTTCAGCGCCTATTTGTTCTTCAAATATGCGCAACACGTGGACTCACCCTACAAGCCGGACAGCTGGGGCGAGGCGCTGAACGAAGAGCAGATCGTTGCCCAGGCGCGGCGGATGATCGAGGCCTATGGCTTCAAGAGCATCAAGCTCAAGGCCGGTACCTTGCCGCCGGAGCATGAAGTGGCGTGCATCAAGGCCTTGAAAAAGGCGTTTCCCGGCTATCCGCTGCGCATCGATCCGAACGGTAACTGGTCGCTGGAAACCTCGATCCGCATGGCCGAACTGCTCGGTGATGATCTGCAATATTACGAGGACCCGACACCGGGCCTGGAGGGCATGGCCCAGCTGCATAAACGCACCGGCCTGGCGCTGGCGACCAACATGGTGGTCACCGATTTCGAAGAATTGCGCCGCAGCGTGGCGCAGGACAGCGTGCAGATCGTCCTCGCCGATCATCACTACTGGGGTGGCCTGCGCGACACCCAAGTGCTGGCAAAAATGTGCGAGACCTTTGGCCTGGGGGTGTCCATGCACTCCAATTCGCACCTGGGTATCAGCCTGATGGCCATGGCCCACGTCGCCGCCTCGGTGCCCAACCTCGATTACGCCTGCGACACCCACTACCCCTGGCAGGAGCCGGACGAAGAAGTGATCAAGGGCGGCAAGGTACCGATTGTCGATGGCTGCGTGAAAATCACCCGGTCCCCGGGGCTGGGCCTGGAGCTGGACCACGATCAGCTCGGCAAGCTGCATGATCAATACCTGACCTGTGGCATTCGCCAGCGCGACGATGTGCGGCAGATGCAGCGTTATGACCCGGCGTGGAAGGCGGTCAAGCCGAGGTTTTGATCAGAGGAGTCTGATGAGCATGTAGCAACCTTTGGTCCGGGAGCGCCGCTGCGCTTGCCCGGACTTTTTTTGTCGGTTGATTGCTGTTCATAAGCGGTTCAGCCTTTATGGAAAACGGCAATCATACGTCCGACAGGACCGCGGGTTTTACCTAAGACTCCAGCGTCAACGCAATTTTCAACCGAAGGTCTTTTTCCGCAAACGGCTTATGCAGCACCGGACAGTCACTAAACTCCTCCGGCAAGCCGCTGCCGCCGTAGCCCGTACTGAACAAAAACGGAATATGGCGGGCCCGCAGAATCCGCGCCACTGGGAAAACGCGCTCTCCAGCAATGTTCACATCCAGGATCGCCAAGTCGACATCCACCACATCTGCCACTTGCATCGCCTTGCCGAGCTGGGCCACGGAGGCGACTACGGTGCACTCCAGGTCTTCGAGCATTTCCTCGATCAACATGGCGATGGTGCCCTCGTCTTCAACCAGGAGCACTTTGGTACCTGGGAATGTGATCATGTCTGGTTCTCAGCGAGCATAAACGAGAAGCGGCAGTGAACGCCCTCACGGGCGAAGTCGAGTTCGAACGAACCGCCTAGATCACGCTCGATGCAGCGCTTCATCAACCGCGAACCCAAGCCTTCGCGCTCCGGCGTGGACACCCAAGGCCCGCCTTGTTCGCGCCAGTCCACGGTGAGCAGCGCGCCGCTCGGCTGGGGCCGAACGCTCCAGGCCACCGTGAGTGTCCCGGTGTCGGTGGACATCGCTCCGTATTTAAGGGCGTTGATCGCCAGTTCATTGAGCGTCATGGTCAGGTTCAGGGCGACGCGGGTGTTGACCTCGATGGCATCACCGGCGATCACCACGCGACCGGAATCATGGCCAAACACCGGCACCAACACTTCCTGGGCCAGCACTCCCAGCGGCGTAAGGCCCCAATGCCGCTTCGTCAGCAGGTCGTGGGCACGCGACAAGGCCAGCAACCGGGCTTCGAACCGGGTGTAGCCGTCCTTGGCATCCTGCGCGTTGCGTGCGGTCTGGGACGCCAGGGACTGGACCGTGGCCAGGGTATTCTTGACCCGATGATTGAGTTCGTCGATCAAGTTCTTTTGTCGGTCTTCGGCCTGCTTTCGCTCGGTAATATCCATGAGCATGTTGATCGCGCCGATCAGATTGCCATCGGCGTCATGCAGCGGGGTCGGATATGGCGTGAAAGGCACGCGGGTGCCATCCGGACGCTCGGCGACGGCCTCGACGCCGCGTATGGCGCGGTTTTCCTTGAGCGCCACGGCCATCGGGCATTGGTCGTGAGGCAGAAAAGAACCATCGGTGTTAAACAGTTTCCAGGTGACACACCACAGGTCGCCCAGTTGCGGCGTGCGCCCCGACAACTCGACGGCCGCACGGTTAAAGAAGGTAATACGCCCCTCGGCGTCGGTGGTGTAGACCGCCGCCGGCATGGCCTCGAGCAGATCGCGCATGTGCCGCTCGCTTTCACGCACGCGGTTTTCCATTTCTCGGGCCAGCGTGACGTCCTGGATGACCCGCACACCATAGCGGAACCGGCCATCGGGCGCCCTGACCGACGAGCTATGCACATCCAGGTAAAGCGCCTGGCCATCAAGCTTCACCGCCCGTTTGCGCAGCACGTAGTTGTCCAGTTCACCCGCTACTTGCCGGGCGTATAACGCCGCGTCCTGCTCGACACTGTCTGGGTGGGTGTAGTCCAGGAAGGTCATCGCCAGCAATTGCTCACGAGAGCGACCGAGCATGGTGCAAAGGGCATCATTGACCCGCAGCAGACGGCCGTCCTCGCCCGCCTCGGCAATGCCGATGGTCGCCGCCTCGTAGGTCGCCGCCAGCCGGTCATCGCTCTCCTGACGCCCGGTTTCAGCATCGTGCACGCGGGTCACGTCAATGGTGAAGCAACGCGTGTTGAAGAACTTGCCGTCTTCGAACCGCCCATTCGAGGTAATCGCGACGTGCCTGATGGTGCCGTCCCTGGCCCGCAGGCGCGCCGGGTAGCTGTTCAGGCAATCACCGCTGCCGAGTTTATGCAGGATGTCGCCGATTACCGGTTCATCCACATGAAATTCAGTGATATGACGGCCGATGTACTCGTCCGCGGTATAGCCCAGCAGCGACAACTCGGCTTTATTGGCGCGCAGGATAATGCCCTCGCCGCTGACAATATGCAGGCCCACGGCGCTGTTTTCGAAAAAGTCTTCGAGATCGGAGCTTTTGCGCCGCAATTCCTCGGCCATTGCGTGGTGCATCGAGACGTCCTGAAAGCAATTGATCGCGCCTTGGATTTCTCCATGCCGGTCTCTGAGGGTGCGGATATTCATGAGCGCGACGAATCGCGACCCGTCCGGGCGCTCAATCATGACTTCCTGGTTACGCGCACACAGGCCTGCGTTGAGCGTCGACGCCATCGGGCATTCGTCAACCGCCAATGGCGCGCCGTCTGTCGTATAAAGTCGATATGAGCCGCAATAGCGGTCCCCATGCTTACCCAGGGCGGGTGTTCGTCCCCATAAATCAACCGCATCGCTGTTGAACCTGACGAGCCACCCGTCGCGGTCACAGAGGTAAATCGCCCCCGGAATGACATCGAGCAAGTGAGTCCCCATCGCGACCAGGCTCTCGTATTCACTGGGTTCGCGTGTGGCTCTGGGGGACTGGTCAACATTCAACATACTTCATCCTCAATGCACCTGTGTTGAAAACGCGCCTGCTCTTGCCGCCTTCAGCTCTTCCCTGAGTGTATGTCGTGAAACGGGATTCCACGTTGGATAAATTTCATTTACACGCAAGACGTTGCCCGGGTAGCTATAGGCACTGGAAGACTAAATGGGAACGAAACATGCAGCTAACGCTCATTATAGTGTTGCCGCTTCGAGTTTATCAGCCGACGTAGCATGAGGAGAGACTGTGTCCACTTTCAAGCTGACCTCGCGTGTCCTCAAGACCTCGCGCCATACAACGCACTATGTAGAGATGGGACCGACCGATGGGCCGTTGATGCTGTTCCTGCACGGTTGGCCGGAGCTCAGCCTGATCTGGCGCGCACAGATAGAAGCGTTCGCTGCACAAGGCTGGCACTGCGTTGCACCCGACATGCGCGGTTATGGCAGCTCTTCTGCACCAGCCCCCACTCATGCGTACACCCTTGAAAACATCGTGGCCGACATGGCAGAACTTCACGACCATCTCGGTGGCAGGCCGGCCATCTGGGTGGGCCACGATTGGGGCAGCGTCGTGGCGGGTGAACTGGTCGCCCATGAACCCCAGCGCAGCCGCGGGGTTGTATTGATTTCGGTCCCGTACTTCCCCAACACTAACGCCCTGCCGACGCTCGTTCCACTGGTTGACCGCTCGATCTATCCGGCGGACACGTATCCGGACGGTCAATGGGATTATTACCGCTACTACAACACCCACTTTGAATCCGCTGTTGCTGACCTTGATGCGGATAAAGCTGCATCGCTGGCGTCGATTTATCGACGAGGCGACCCGGCGAGTATCGGCAAGGTTGCAGCCAATGCCGAAGTGACCCGCAAAGGCGGACGGTTTGGGCAGGCGCACCGGGCGCCACTCACCCAGCCAGACCTTGCGCTCTGGCCGCAGGCAGACTTCGCGCAATTGGTGCGCAGCTTCGAGGCCCATGGTTTCCGCGCTCCCTGCGCATGGTATTTAAACGACATTGCCAACATTGAATATGCCCACCGAGCGCCCAATGGCGGCCTTTTGTCTTTACCCGTACTGTTTGTGAACGGCGATTACGACCAGATGAACACCATCAAGGGTAATCGACTGGGCGATCCAATGCGGGCGGCCTGCGCAGATCTCACCGTGACAAGCCTACCCGGCGGGCATTGGTTGCCGGTGGAGTGCAAGAGGGAACTGGTTGAAGCCATAAGTAACTGGCTACGGAGCAGGAGGCTTGGATGACGACAAGACGTCGCTCCTCCAGGGACCGTCCCACGAGGCTGCCTCTAAACACGCAAACAGTTGTGAAACGTTTTCGAAACAGTCGCGTAGCGAAACATTGGATAGCTGCTCTTCGATAGCGGCCCACTCACCGTGAGCAAAAGCATTTCTGATGCCTCGAAAGCTATGAACGGTATGCAGGACTTGCGCATCTACCACATAAGACAGTCCTGAGGATTCAAGGTGCTCCAAGAGGAACTGGATATCGCTCACGCGAGACCCGGAAGGTTTGCGCGCAATAGCTCCATATAGATCCTTCACCACACGCTTCAAACCCCACTCCACAAAGCTGCATAGCAACACAATGGAGGTCGCCTGAGTGACTACCGTCAGATTGTCTTCCCAGCGCGGAATCTGGTCATCGAGCCAGTCCAGCGCTTCAGCACCGGGACCGGAATCAGCCATGTACGACTCGCGCTGATCGACGAGTTTTGAATGGTGCTGCTCGACCGTCACGAGCTGCAGGAAGCAGTAGTCATTGAGCTGCTGAAGTTTTTCGAAGAGAACCCAAAAGGTCTCAGAGAATCGCTCGGGCTGGTAAATATAAATACCGTCTGCTATTGGCGTCCCGTCGTCCTTCGTCACTAGGCTTAATGCCCAGAACAGTCCATAACGTTTAGCGATATCCAATTCATTATCCAACAGTCGTATCCCTGGTGATTCTGTGCTTTTAACGTCTTCAGGTCAGAAAGTCACCGATTGTATTGGCTACACTGTGCGCTTCATACAGGAACAGGCGTTGTAGCCTCTATATGACTGGGTCTACATAACTTTGGTTATGCCGCTGGGCCTGTGGCGAGGGAGCTTGCTCCCCTGACGGCCTTATAATTGACAGGCATCTACGTGACACACCTCAGTCAAATGTGGGAGGGGGCTTGCCCCCGATGGCGGCCTGACAGCCGACCGGGATCTTGGATCAGACCGAGTACATATCCATTGCTGCGGTAGCGGCAACTTAGGGTTCCGCTTTTACAGCGATGGATGTCATCCCAGACCGGGCTTTCACCCAGATCGGCCTGGCACGGTGAATACAGATGGAGCTCTTCCTGAGCAGACATATTCAACACGCCTTGATTTGATCCCAAAGCTGGGCAACTTGTTCGGCGCTGGTGGCCTTCACTCGTGCCAGGTCGACGGGGTAGTCGACGCCTGGGTTTTCGACAAACCGCGTCGCCGTAAACTGACCATTGCTGGCGCGCAACACATAAGCGGAGTCTTGACAGTGCTGCGACGCCAGGAACACCACGCCAGGCGTGACCCATTCAGGCTTGAGGTTCTCCGGTTCGCCCGTTACGCCCCACATGCGGGTCTTGGCCACTGGGGATACCGCATTGACCAGGATGCCTGATTGCGCGCCTTCCATGCTCAGCGCATTCATGATGCCCAGTTGTGCCATCTTGCCGGCGGCATACGCCACCAGGCCCGGTTGGGCATATTGCTGGTACATCGCACGGTCGGATGACGTCAGCACGACCCGTGCGGCACTAGACTGCTTGAGGTATTTCCAGGCATGTTTGCATAGCCACACGGGTGTATAGATATTGATATCCACCGCACGGCCTATGAAGGTTGCATCGGCCTCTTCAATAGATTGGTAGCCGACCCAGCCGGCGTTGTGAATCAAAATATCGAGTTGGCCATACGCCTCGATGGCGGTTGCCACCAGTTGCTCGCAACCTTGTTCGCTGGACAGGTCACCATGGTGCCCTATCACGTTGAAACCCTGGTCACTGAGGGTTTTAGCAGCCTGCATGGCGATGGAGCCATCGCCCCCCGCGCCGAGCTTATCGGCGCCGATATCACTGATCACCACATTGGCGCCCAGCGAGGCTAACGCTTTCGCGTAACTAAAACCCAACCCCCGGCCAGCGCCGGTTACAACGGCAGTCTTTCCTGTAAAGTTCATTGGCTGTTTCCTCTCGAGTGCCCCCTCACCTTAACAAGGTCTATCTACGCTGTTTAATACTAACGGCGGCGCAAGTTGATACTCGGCGCATATCAAGTTGATGTGAAATCCGTGTAATCCTTGATGAGGTACCATTGCAGCCCCGGTCCGCTGATCAGTTCAAATGAAGGAACAGAAGAAATGATCGAAACCCGCCTGCTGCGCCAGTTCATCGCCGTGGCTGAAGAGTTGCATTTCCACAAGGCCGCCATTCGCCTGCACATGGCCCAGCCGCCATTGAGCCAGGCGATCCAGCGCCTGGAAGACAAACTGGGGTTCAGTCTGTTCACCCGCAATAAACGCGGGGTCAAGCTGACCCCGGCCGGCGGCGCATTCCTGAGCGCGGCCTACAGCACCTTGAAGGAGTTGGAGCTGGGCATAGAACATGCCCGCCAAGTGTCCGAGGGGATTGCCGGCAAACTCACGGTGACTGCGGTATCGATCGCCTACTACGAGTCACTGCTCAGTACCCTGCGCCAGTTCCGCGAGACCTACCCCAAAGTCCAGTTGATCATCAAGGAGATGCCCTCTTCCAGCCAGGCCAAGGCCATTCTGTCGGGAGAAGCGGATATTGCCTTCATGCGCAAGTTGCCGATCTCGGCTGAAAACGTCGAGTCACGCCTGTTACTGGATGAAGAGATCGTGATGGCGCTGCCCGCCCATCACCCCAAGGCCAAGGAAGGTCAGATCGACTTGAGGGATTTTGCCGAGGAAGACTTCGTATTCACCCCAGAAGCCCTGGGTACCGGCTATCACAGTCAGCTTATCGCCTTGTGTGAAGCCGCTGGTTTTTACCCCAAGGTGGTGCAGGAGGCCGCACAGATCCATACCCTGATCGGCCTGGTGGCCTGTGGTTTCGGCGTCGCCCTGGTACCTGAGTCAATGGCCAACTCAATCATGCGCGACAAGGTCCTGTTCCGCCGGATCACCCCCGTGACCGCCTCCCCCAACCCGGCAATCGGCCTGTACATGAGCTGGAACACCCACAACGAATCACCGTTGATGGACAGCTTCATTTCCATGCTCGATTTCAATGCCGTTTCCCAGGTTGAGGGGGAGCATCTTAGTTAGTTATATTCGTGCCCCCCTCCCCGCGATACACCACCCTGCTACGTATTACAACTAACCAAACCGTTCACCCGGGATTGATACTTCTGTCATCAACACGTGACTAATGCCCGTCAATAGTCTTAAACAGAGACTTTTATAGTATTTCTCATCTCCCTGTCAGCACCGCACTATCACCGCCACTTTTGCAAGAACGAGTTCCGGGCACCACCATGGCAGTCGGTTCATGACGACACCAACTTAGTGCACCTGCACCGGCAGAATCCCCGATTCATGCATCGACAAGGAGACGCTGAATGCCAGCCGTCATCTACATTTTTTCGCTCTGTACTTTTACATTCGGCTTGTCCGAGTTCGTCGTGGCCGGCCTGGTGTCGGCCATCTCGGTGGATCTGCATGAGTCCATCTCGCACGTCGGCTCAGCCATCGCGGCCTATGCCTTGGGCGCCGCCATTGGCGCCCCGATCATCACGGCTCTGTTGGCCAATTGGCGCGACAAAACCGTACTGCTGCTGACCCTCGGCGTGCTTGCCGCTGGCAGCGTGGTCATCAGCCTGGCGCCTGATATTCTGACCCTGCATGGCGTACGTTTCATTATAGGCCTGGCCCATGGGGTATTCATGGCCGTGGCCTCCAACGCCGCGGTCAAACTGGTCGACCCGATGCGCGCAGGGCGAGCGCTATCGCTGGTGTGGACGGGGCTGACCCTTTCGATCGCCTTTGGCGTGCCTATCGGCACCTTCCTCGGCAGCTACTGGTCATGGCGCATAGTGTTCCTGGCCATCGGTGGCCTGGGCCTCATCAGCACCGCAGGCCTGGCGCTTCTGATGCGTCAGCGCCGCCTTTGCTCGACCCACCAAGCCACAGACCTGAAACAAAGCCTCGCGGCCCTCTTGCACCGCGAACTGTTGGGGGCGGCGACGATCGCGATGCTGGTGAGCGTGGCGACTTTTTCATTCTTTACCTTCGTGTCGCCGTTCCTGCTGGATATCACCCGTGTGCAGCCGCAAATTCTGAGCCTGGCGATGCTGGTGTTCGGTGTCTGCTCCATTCTCGGTAATTTGCTTGGCGGCTATCTCGTCGATGCATTCGACGCCGATCGATGTTTGCTCGGTGGGTTGACAGCGTTGATGCTTAACCTGTTGAGCTTGTACGTATGGGGCGATTCGCTGATCGCCACGTTAATGCTGGTGGGGCTATTGGGTGTGGTGTTCTTCGCCATAGTGACCATGTCGACCCTGCGCCTGCTGCGCCTGGCACACCACTATGTTCCGCAATCCAGTAGCGTGGCTTCAGGACTCAATATTGCTTCGTTCAACTTAGGCACCGCATTGGGTGGCATCGGCGCAGGCTGGATCATTACCCATTTCGGGCTCGCCTTTATTCCGATTGCGGGCGTAGGTGCTGCGTTGGTGGCCATCGGCATACTTGCCCTGCAGATGAAAAGCACGCTGAGACCATCGTAAAAAAGCCTGCGGTCCGAGGGTTGCCGAGAGCGGTGACCTATGACTGGCTTTCATCCGCCGCCTTGTCGGTGACGATAGGTCGCTCGATCCCCCAGTCACCAGGCACGCACCAATCTTCGCCAAACAGTTCGGCTGGGTGCATCGTACGCTCGGAGCCATTGCCGCACGCCAATGACTTGGCCGGGCAATAGCGGTCGCACCCCCAACAGATTCGTTCGGGGTGGCTGGGGTTGACGGGGAAGTGCTTGGCCATGCCGATCTCCAATCATTGAGAGGCGTTTTTACAACCTACAGCTTCCGTGCGAAGCCATCCTTGACGGATATCAAGCTATTAACCTCGAATAAAGGTTTTATCCGTAGCCTCGATTACCCCCGCAACACGAACGCTGGAAACAACTCGCGCATGGCCGCCCAAAGATCCGTAAGCAAGGCAGGTGCCAGCACACTCGGCAGCTGAGGATCAAACATCTGCTCGGTGCGTACCAGCTGCACGGCAAAGCGTTTGACCCCCAGTTCACTCAAGCGCTGCGCCAGGGTCAACAGACCTGCCGGCTTGAACAGATGCCAATGCACGGTGGTACGGCATTCGTAGTCCACACCGCTGGCCAGAAGATGCTCAAGGCTGCGCCAGTTCGCCGCTCCACTGCCTTGGACCCGAGTGATTGCCTGGCAATCCTCGGGCAAGGCCTTGACATCGAAACCGACCCAATCGGCACCGGTCAGCGCCCTGGCAAAGGCTGTTGGCTTGATGCCGGCACTGTGAAAACCGATGCGAAAGCCCATCGCCCGCACTTCGTTCATGGCGCCCAGTAAACCCTCTTGCAAGGTTGGCTCACCGCCGCTGAACACCACCGCATCGAGCAGGTCCTGCCGGCGTTGCAGGAACGCCAATACCCGCCGCCAATCGACTTCGTCGGTGCCGCGAGGCGGGATCAACTGCGGGTTATGGCAGTAACGACAACGCCAGGCGCACCCCTGGCAAAACAACACACAGGCGAGCAGCCCTGGATAGTCGATGGTGGTCAGGGGCACCATGCCCCCAACCCGCAGCGTTCGACTCATTGGCGAGCGGCCAGCGCCGCGCTTTCAGTAAAGTGCACCCGCTCGCGGTGCTCGGACTGTTTGCCCGGATTGAACGCCGATACCGGACGGTGATAACCCATTACCCGAGTCCAGACTTCGCAGCGTTGACGTTGAGCCTGGGGCAGTGTTTGCGATGCAGTCATGGTGAAGCTCCTTGCGATTGAGTGAATCGAAATCAATGAGCGGTGTCGGGTTGCTGTTCTTTCAACAGCAGAACCTCGTCACATTTGGGACAGAACTCGTGCTCGCCATCGAGGTAACCGTGCACCGGGCAGATGGAGAACGTCGGGGTCACGGTCAGGTACGGCAGGCGGAAGCGTCCAAGGGCTTTGCGCACCAGTTGCTTGCAGGCTTGGGTCGAGGAAATCCGCTCGGCCATGTACAGATGCAAGACCGTGCCCCCGGTGTATTTGCATTGCAGTTCGTCTTGCAGTTGCAGGGCTTCAAAGGGGTCGTCGGTGTAGCCCACCGGCAGTTGCGAGGAGTTGGTGTAATACGGCGCTTGCAGCGAGCCGGCCTGGAGGATGTCGGGGTAACGCTTGAGGTCTTCCTTGGCGAAACGATAGGTAGTGCCTTCCGCCGGGGTCGCTTCCAGGTTGTAGAGGTGCCCGGTTTCTTCCTGGAAACGCAGCAACGTGGCGCGCACATGGTCCAGCAGCTTCAGGGCGAACTGGCGGCCCTGTTCGGTGTGCGTGCCCTCTTTGTCAGCGGTGAAGTTGCGCAGCATTTCATGCAGGCCATTGAGGCCGATGGTGGAGAAATGGTTGCGCAAGGTACCCAGGTAACGCTTGGTGTAAGGGTACAAACCGGCATCCATATGGTGCTGGATGACCTTGCGTTTGACTTCCAGGCTCTCCATCGCCAATTCCATCAGCGAGTCCAGCCGCTTGAGCAGACCGCTGGTGTCGCCCTTGAATACATAACCCAGGCGCGCGCAGTTGATGGTTACCACGCCCAGCGATCCGGTCTGTTCCGCCGAGCCAAACAAACCGCCGCCGCGCTTGAGCAATTCGCGTACATCCAGCTGCAACCTGCAGCACATGGACCGCACCTGATTGGGTTGCAGATCGGAATTGAGGAAGTTTTGGAAATACGGCAGGCCGTAACGGGCCGTCATTTCGAACAGGCGATCAGCGTTCTCGCTGTCCCACGGAAAGTCATGGGTAATGTTGTAGGTCGGGATCGGGAAAGTGAACACCCGCCCTTTTGCATCACCGGCTTGCATCACCTCGATGTAGGCGCGGTTGAGCATATCCATTTCAACTTGCAGGTCGCCGTAGGCAAACGGCATTTCCTCACCACCGATGACGGGGATCTGCTCGCGTAGATCCTGCGGGCACACCCAGTCGAAGGTCAGGTTGGTGAACGGGGTCTGGGTGCCCCAGCGCGACGGTACGTTGAGGTTGTAGATGAATTCCTGGATCGCCTGGCGAACCTGCGCATAGCTCAATTGATCCTTACGCAGGTACGGCGCCAGGTAGGTATCGAACGAGCTGAAAGCCTGGGCGCCGGCCCATTCGTTTTGCAGCGTGCCGAGAAAATTCACCATCTGCCCCAGGGCACTGCTCAAGTGCTTTGGCGGCCCGGCTTCGACACGCCCTGGCACGCCGTTGAGCCCCTCGTGCAACAAGGTCCGCAGCGACCAGCCGGCGCAATATCCGGCCAGCATGTCCAGGTCGTGCACATGCAGATCAGCCTCGCGATGGGCCTGGCCAATGGCTTCGCTGTACACTTCGTCCAGCCAGTAGTTGGCAGTGACCTTGCCCGACACATTCAGCACCAGCCCGCCCAGGGAGTAGCCCTGATTGGCGTTGGCCTGGACCCGCCAGTCTTCACGGTCCAGGTATTCGTTCATCGACGTCGCCACTTCGACCAGAGTCCGCCGATCACGGCGCAAACGCCCGTGTTGTTCGCGATAGACGATGTAGGCCCGCATGGAAAGGAAATAACCGGCGTCCATCAACACCCTTTCAACGCGGTCCTGGATTTGTTCGACATGCAGCCTGGACAAGCCTTCCAGCCGGGCCAGTACCGCCTGCAGCAATCCTTGGGCCTTTACCTCGGTATATTCCCCGGTAGCCTTGCCCGCCGCGATCAATGCCTGACGGATTTTGTCCGCATCGAAGGCGACCAAGGTGCCGTCGCGCTTGTGCAAACGGGTACATCCCACTGAAACCAGCGTGCTCTGCATTAAGCCTCCAAACACTACATATAGGTATTTAATAAACAAAAAACACAATATGCAGTGAAGACTACGGGCAATAGGCGGTTTTGCAATTGATCAATATCAAGATTGTGAGGCAAAAAACCGCCCCCAGGACCGGTGACGAATACATGGCCAACGAGGGTTTACTGTGGCTCGGCGTATCCCGTTCAGCCGCCACTCATGTTCATAAAGCGCACTACCTGCACCTCGCCGCCAGGGTTGAAGTCGTGCCGCAATGGCTTGGCGTGCAGGGCTTTGTGCACGGCGTCGATCAGCGGTTGATCGTCCAGCGGATAGCGGCGCAGCAAGCCACGCAAATCCAGCGCGTCGTCCTGCCCCAGGCACAGCAACAGCTTCCCCTCAACGGTCATCCGTACCCGGTTGCAACTGCCGCAAAAGTTGTGACTGTTGGGTGAGATGAAGCCGATGCGGGTATCGGGATGGCGTTCCAGGCGCACGTAACGCGCCGGCCCCCCACTGTTTTCGGCGCTGTCGAGCAACCGGTGCCGGCTGGCGATCAGCGTTCGCACCTCATCGCTGGAGCAAAACGCTTCGCCCCGTGAGCGCCCTACGTCGCCCAGGGGCATTTCTTCGATGAAACTGATGTCGATGCGTTGCCGGATGGCGTACTGCACCAGCCCCAGCACTTCATCGAAGTTGCGCCCCTTCATCACCACGCAGTTGAGCTTGACCCGCTCAAACCCCGCGCCGCGCGCCGCTTCAATGCCGCCCAGCACTTGGTCGAGATCGCCGTTGCGGGTGATCGCGCGAAATTTCTGCGCGTCCAGGCTATCGAGGCTGATGTTCATGCGCTTGACGCCCGCCTCCGCCAACGGCCGAGCCAACCGGCCCAGTTGCGAGCCGTTGCTGGTCATCACCAGTTCCCGCAAACCCGGCAACGCGGCGATATTGCGGCATAAATCGACAATGCCGGGACGGATCAGCGGCTCACCACCGGTCAGGCGAATCTTGCGTACACCGAGGCCGACGAACAGCGTCGCCAGACGCTGCAACTCCTCCAGCGTCAGGACCTGCTGACGCGGCAGGAACGTCATGTTTTTCGCCATGCAATACACACAGCGAAAATCACAACGGTCCGTCACCGACATTCGCAGATAGTCAATCTGCCGTCCAAAACCATCCTGCATGACAGCGTTCATCACTTCTCCCGTTGCCCCCAAGGCTCACTGCACCAGCGGCGAGTCGGCACCCTGCAAATGGATGCCGCGAATATCCGCCGCACCGATCAGGGTTTGCAGGTATTGCACCAGGGCTTTTTGCCAGACGCCTTGCTGCAACTGCGTGCGGATCGCCGTCGACACCACTTCGTAGGGCAACGGCATGCCTTCGATCCGCTGATCGACACTGACCACGTGCCAGCCGTAACGGCTTTCCAAAGGTTTACTGGCCAGCCCCGGTGCCAGGGTGAACAGCTGGCGTTCCAGTTCGGGCACGGTCTGGCCCTTGCTGATCTGCCCTAAGGAGCCGCCCTGAGCCTTCGACGGGCAGGCCGAATACTTCACCGCCAGCTCGGCAAAACTGCCGGGGAGGTCCGCCAGCCGTTGCAGCAGGATTTCAGCCTGGGCATGCGCAAGTGCACGGGCCTCGGCATCGTCCGGCGCACATTCAAGCAGGATGTGCCGCACGGCCAGCAACGGCGCGCTGTGAAAGCGCCCGCGGTTATTTTCGTAATAACGCAGGCTGGTCTCTTCGTCGCACTGCGGCACCTGCACCTCACGCTCAAGCAACAAGCGCGTGGCTGCTTCTTCTTCGTTCTCACCGGCGCCGATCTGCAGCGACACACCGAGTTCGGCAATGCGTTGCTGCAACAACTCGCGGATCACCAGCGCTCGAGCGGCCTGATAGACCGCCTCCTCGCGGGTGGGCGCCGGGTGATATTGCAACTCCTGGGCCAGCGCCTGTGGGGTGATCGACACCTCATTGACGCTGATGATCGGCCACTCCTGCTCGCTGCTGGCGATCAACTGCGCCGGGGCGTCATCGGCCGCTGGCGCAACCGGCAGCTCGTCAACCTGCACCACACCGGTCGGCGCGATATCCACCACATCGGCCTCGAGTTTTTTTGAAGAACCGCAGCCACCGCTGCCCCCGTTACCGCCGCCACATCCACATCCACCTGACATGATTGTCTCCTCAGAATTTCTGCCGAACGATTTGATAGCGACGCCCCGAGTACCAGACCGGTGCGCTGATCATGTGTACGAGACGGGTGAAGGGAAACAGCACGAACAAGGTCAAGCCGAGAAACACATGCAGCTTGTAGGTCAGCCCGACGGGTGCGATAGACGCCGCCGCTTCCATTGGCCGCAGCAGCACAGTGTTCTGCGCCCAGTCGGCGAGCATCACCATCACCGAGCCGTCCATGTGGTCGGTGGACGCGACGATCGTCAGCAGGCCGAGCAGCAATTGCGCGAGCAGCACCAGCAGGACCAAGATGTCCGACGGGCTGGAAGTGGCGCGAACCCGTGGGTCGGTCAGCCGCCGCTTGATCAGCATCAGCAACCCCACCAGGCATAACAGGCCGAAGACCCCACCGGAAACCATCGCCAGTAACTGCTTGTTCTGCGTGCTGATCACATGGTGGTAGACCGATGCCGGCGTCAGCAGGCCGACGAAGTGCCCGGCCAGCACGAACAACACGCCGATATGGAAAAAGTTACTCGCCACGCGCATGCCACGCTGGTTGAGCATCTGGCTGGAGCCGGCCTTCCACGTGTACTGCGACAGATCGAAGCGAGCCCAACTGCCAAGCAGGCAAATCGCCAGGGCCACATAAGGGTAAACCCCGAACAGCAAAAGATTCCATTTAGACATTACCCACCTCCTTGGCTGGCACAGCGGCCAGCCCTTCATGCTGAAAATCGACCCAGTGCAGCGGCACCGCGCTTTCTTCCCGGGCCTTGCCCGGCGCGCTTGGCAGCGAACTGCAACGGTCCTGCTGTTCGGCCTGCAGAAAGTCCACGGCCTCTTCTTCCCAGATCTTGTCGAGGGCTTCGAGGGAGTCATCGCGCGGTTCTGCGGCGACCTGTTCGCGCAGGTCAGCCACCGCTTGATGGGGCTCGGCACCGGCGATCTGCAGCAACGCCCGGAAGCAACTGGCGTAAGCGCTTTCACGCTCCTCCAGGCGCGCCGCCAGCAAGGCCAGCAAATGCGCCACATCCGCCAGGCCTTCGCGGGCCTCAATGTCTTCGCGGGTAGAAAGGAACTCCAGGTACAGCGGGATAAAGTCCGGCAGCTCCTTGACGCCAATGGCAAAACCGGCGGCTTCGTACTGGGCCATCATGTCGACCATCGCCTGGCCACGGTCACGGGACTCACCGTGCACGTGCTCAAACAACAGCAGCGACAGCGAGCGCCCGCGGCCGAACAGCGCACCGTAGTGCTCCTGCCCGTCCATCAGGTCATTGGCGCAGATCAGTTCCAGCAACTCGAACAATGCGCCGCGTTGCGTCGGGCTGATTTCCCGGGACTGGGCAATCGCTTGTTCCAGTTCGTCGCGACCGCCCGTCAGTGCCTCGGTCGGGTAGTCGAGCAGCAGCGAAATCACTTTGAGAATTTGCATGCTCATTGCTCCCACACCTGCACGGTTTTGAGGATGTCGCGGCGGTTGGCTTTCTTCGCCCCAAACAGGTTGGTGTCGGAACTGCCGCTGCAACCGCTGCCGAAACTGAAGCCGCAACCGGAGCGTTCGGCGAAGGCGTCGCTCATGGCGTCTTCGCGGTGCGCACTCGGTACCACGAAGCGGTCTTCATAGTTGGCAATCGCCAGGTAGCGATACATCTCTTCGACCTGGGCCACGCTCAAGCCGACATCGGCCAGCACTTGCAAGTCCTGCACGCCATCGACTTGCTCGGAACGCTTGTAGGCGCGCATCGCCAGCAAGCGTTTAAGCGCACGCTTGACCGGTTTTTCATCGCCCGCCGTCAGCAGGTTGGCCAGGTACTTGAGTGGAATGCGCAGGCTGTCCACATCCGGGATCACCCCGTTCATGCCCACGGTGCCGGCGGTGGCGGCGTTCTGGATCGGCGAGAGCGGCGGCACATACCAAACCATCGGCAAGGTGCGGTATTCCGGGTGCAGCGGCAGCGCGAGCTTCCAGTCCACGGCCATCTTGTAGACCGGCGAGCGTTGTGCCGAGTCGATCACCGACTGCGGAACACCATCGGCCAAGGCCTGGCGGATGACTGCTGGATCGTTCGGATCGAGGAAGATCTCCAGTTGTTTTTCGTACAGGTCCTGCTCGTCGGCGGTGCTGGCGACTTCGCTGATACGGTCGGCGTCATACAGCAGCACCCCGAGGTAGCGGATACGGCCGACACAGGTTTCGGCGCAAACCGTCGGCATCCCGGCTTCGATACGCGGGTAGCAGAAGATGCATTTCTCGGATTTTCCGCTTTTCCAGTTGAAGTAGATCTTCTTGTACGGGCAGCCACTGATGCACATCCGCCAGCCACGGCATTTTTCCTGGTCGATCAGGACGATGCCGTCCTCTTCGCGCTTGTAGATCGCCCCGCTGGGGCACGACGCCGCGCAGGTCGGGTTGAGGCAGTGCTCGCACAGGCGCGGCAGATACATCATGAAGGTGTTTTCGTACTCGCCGTAGATGTCCGCCTGGATCTTGTCAAAGTTCTTGTCCTTGCGACGCTTGGCGAATTCGGTACCGAGGATTTCTTCCCAGTTCGGGCCCCATTCGATTTTTTCCATGCGTTTGCCGGAGATCAGCGAACGCGGGCGCGCGGTGGGCTGGTGCTCGCCCAGCGGAGCGGTGTGCAGGTGCTGGTAGTCGAAGTCGAACGGCTCGTAGTAGTCGTCGAGGCTCGGCAGGTCCGGGTTGGCAAAAATGTTCGCCAATACGCGAAATTTACCGCCGATGCGTGGGTTGATCGTGCCGTTGGCGTTGCGAATCCAGCCGCCCTTCCACTTGTCCTGGTTTTCCCATTCCTTCGGATAGCCGATGCCCGGTTTCGATTCAACGTTGTTGAACCAGGCGTATTCCATGCCTTCGCGGCTGGTCCAGACGTTTTTGCAGGTGATCGAACACGTGTGGCAACCGATGCATTTGTCCAGGTTCAGAACCATGCCGATTTGTGAGCGAATCTTCATCTCAGTTCTCCTCGATATCGGTCGGCAGCGGACGCGGCAGGTCATCACCGGACGAACCATCGAGCCAGTCGACTTTGGACATTTTGCGCACCACGACAAACTCATCGCGGTTGCAGCCGACGGTGCCGTAATAGTTGAAACCGTAGGCTTGCTGGGCATAGCCACCGATCATGTGGGTCGGCTTGAGCACGACGCGGGTCACCGAGTTATGGTGGCCGCCACGGGTCTTGGTGGTTTCGGAACCGGGCACGTTCACGATTCGTTCCTGGGCGTGGTACATCATCACCATGCCGTCCTTGACCCGCTGGCTGACCACCGCACGGGCAGTCAGCGCACCGTTGACGTTGAAACATTCGATCCAGTCGTTGTCTTCAATACCGGCGCTTTTCGCATCATTCTCCGAGAGCCAGACAATCGGCCCGCCACGGCTGAGGGTCAGCATCAGCAGGTTGTCGCTGTAGGTACTGTGGATACCCCATTTCTGATGCGGGGTGATCCAGTTCAGGACGATCTCGATCTCGCCATTGCTGCGCTTGCCCTTCACCCCTTCGATGGTGCGGGTATTGACCGGTGGGCGATAACTCATCAGCTGTTCGCCGAACGCCTGCATCCACGGGTGATCCTGGTAGAACTGCTGGCGGCCGGTGATGGTGCGCCATGGGATCGCCTCGTGCACGTTGGTGTAGCCGGCGTTGTAGCTGACGTGATCGTCTTCGAGACCCGACCAGGTCGGGCTGGAAATGATCTTGCGCGGCTGGGCCTGGATGTCGCGGAAACGTATCGCCTCGTGGGCCTTGGACAGCGCCAGGTGGCTGTGGTCGATGCCGGTGAATTCCGACAGCGCGGCCCAGGCTTTCACGGCAACCTGGCCGTTGGTTTCCGGCGCCAGGGACAGGATCACCTCAGCGGCGTCGATGGCCGTGTCGATTTTCGGCCGACCGTGGCTGATGCCGGCATCGCCTTCGTGGTGGTTCAGCTCACCGAGGAATTTCACTTCGTCTTCGGTGTTCCAGTTGATGCCCTTGCCGCCGTTGCCGTGTTTTTCCAGCAATGGCCCCAGGGACGAGAACTGCTTGTAGATGTTCGGATAATCACGCTCGACCACATGCAGGTTCGGTGCGTTTTTCCCCGGCACTGGCGCCACTCCGTCACTTTTCCAGTCGGTGCCGCCAAACGGCTGAGCCAGTTCGCCAACACTGTCGTGCATCAGTGGCAGGGTCACCAGGTCCTGTTCGACGCCCAGGTGCCCTTCGGACATGCTGGAAAACGCCTTGGCAATGCCCTTGTAGATTTCCCAGTCGGAACGCGACTCCCACGCGGGGTCGATGGCGGCCGACAAGGGGTGAATGAACGGGTGCATGTCCGAGGTGTTCATGTCGTCTTTTTCGTACCAGGTCGCGGTCGGCAAGACGATGTCGGAATACACGCAGGTCGAGGACATGCGAAAGTCCAGTGTGGTCACCAGGTCGAGCTTGCCGATGGCGCCCTCGTCAACCCATTCGGCTTCTTCGGGTTTGCAGTCGCCGACCTGGCCGATGTCTTCGTTCATCACGCCGTTCTTGGTGCCGAGCAGGTACTTGAGCATGTACTCGTGGCCCTTGCCCGAGGAGCCCAGCAGGTTGGAACGCCAGATAAACATGTTGCGCGGGAAGTTCACCGGGCTGTCCGGCTGCTCGCAGGAGAAGCGCAACGAACCGTCCTGCAACGACTTGACCACATAGTCTTTCGGGTCCATGCCGGCGGCGGCCGCATCGCGGCAGATGTGCAGCGGGTTGGTATTGAGTTGCGGTGCGCTGGGCAGCCAGCCGGCCCGTTCGGCGCGGATGTTGTAGTCCAGGGCGTGTTCGGGAAATTGGGATTTATCGGCCAACGGCGAGAGCACGTCGTGCATGCTCATTTTCTCGTGGCGCCATTGCGAGCTGTGGGCGTAGAAAAAGCTGGTGCCGTTCATTTGCCGCGGTGGACGGTTCCAGTCCAGGCCGAACGCCAGGGGCAGCCAACCGCATTGTGGGCGCAGTTTTTCCTGGCCGACGTAGTGCGCCCAACCGCCACCGGTCTGGCCGACACACCCGCAGAGCATGAGCATGTTGATCAGCCCGCGGTAGTTCATGTCCATGTGGTACCAGTGATTCATCGCCGCGCCGACGATAATCATCGAGCGGCCCTTGGTCTTGTCGGCGTTGTCGGCAAACTCACGGGCGATCTGGATGGCTTTTTCGCGGCTCACGCCGGTGATTTTCTCCTGCCAGGCCGGGGTGCCGGGCACCGAGGCATCGTCGTAATCCTTGGCGACGTTTTCGCCGCCCAGGCCACGATCAATCGCCAGGTTGGCCGCCGACAGGTCGAACACCGTGGCCACTTTAGCGACGCTACCATCGGCCAGCACCACGTTATGCACCGGCACCCGGCGGTATTGCACGGCATCGCCGGCGACGTGCTGGAAGTGTTCGTGGGACTCACCGGCAAAATATGGGAACGCCACTTCGGCGACGTCATCGCCCATCAGGCTCAGTTTCAGATCGATCTCGCGACCTTCGCCACCTTCACGGGCAAGAATGTTCCACTTGCCCTTCTCTCCCCAGCGATAACCGATGGACCCCTGCGGGGACACCAGTTCGCCGTTGACGTCGAGGGCGATGGTTTTCCATTCCGGGTTGTTTTCCTGGCCGAGGTTGTCGGTCAGGTCACTGGCGCGCAGGAAACGGTCTGGCTGATAGCCGGCACCCGGTGCCTTGTCGACCATTTGCTTGAGCAGCACCAGCACCGGCAAATCGGTGAAGCGCTTGGCGTATTCGGTAAAATAGGCGCTCGGTTTGTCCAGGTGGAATTCTTTGAAGATGACATGGTTGAACGCCTGCGCCAGTGCCGCATCGGTGCCTTGCTTGGGGTTCAGCCACAGGTCGGTGAGCTTGGCGACTTCCGAATAGTCGGGGGTAATGGCGACCGTCTTGGTGCCCTTGTAACGCACTTCGGTAAAGAAGTGCGCGTCCGGGGTCCGGGTCTGAGGGACGTTGGAACCCCAGGCAATGATGTAGTTGGAGTTGTACCAGTCGGCCGATTCCGGCACGTCGGTCTGCTCGCCCCAGACCATCGGCGAGGCCGGCGGCAAGTCGCAGTACCAGTCATAGAAGCTCAGGCATGCGCCGCCGATCAGCGACAGGTAACGCGAGCCGGCGGCGTAGCTGACCATCGACATGGCCGGGATCGGCGAGAAGCCGACAATGCGGTCGGGCCCATATTGCTTGATGGTGTAGACGTTGGCCGCCGCGATGATCTCGTTGACTTCTTCCCAGTTGGAACGAATGAAGCCACCCATGCCGCGCTTGCTTTTATAGGACTCGGCCTTGGCCTTGTCCTCGACGATGCTCGCCCAGGCTTCGACCGGCGCCAGGGTCTGGCGCGCATCGCGCCACAGCTTCAGCAACGGTTTGCGGATTTTCGGGTACTTGAGCCGGTTCGCGCTGTAGATATACCAGCTATAACTGGCGCCACGCGGGCAACCACGGGGTTCATGGTTAGGCAGATCGTTGCGCGTGCGCGGGTAGTCGGTCTGCTGGGTTTCCCAGGTGATCAAGCCGTTCTTGACGTAGATTTTCCACGAGCAGGACCCGGTGCAGTTCACCCCGTGGGTGGAGCGCACGATCTTGTCGTACTGCCAGCGGGAACGGTAGACGTTTTCCCAGTCGCGAGACTCTTTGCGGGTCTCTCCATGACCGTCGGAAAACTCGTTTTGCTTGCGATTGAAAAACCGCAATTGGTCCAGTAAATGACTCACGGTGTACACCTCTCAGGCTTGCTGCGGGGTTCTGTGCCCCGCCCACGCAATGGTTGGATTCGGGCTCGACTCAGCAGGGTGTCGCGGCGCCTTTGCGCGCGTACCACCACCAGGTCACCACGATGCAGCTCAGGTAAAAGCCGACGAACATGTAGAAGGCCATCTCCGGGCCGCCGGTCTGGGCCATCGAAGTGCCGAAGGATTTGGGAATGAAGAACGCACCGAAGGCGCCCATGGCCGAACTGAAACCCAGGACGGCCGCCGATTCCTTGCCGGCATCCTTGAGCGCTTGTTCGCGCACGGCGGCGGGTTTTCCAGCAGCGGATCTTTCATGCAGGGTCCGGAAGATCACCGGGATCATCCGGAAGGTGGAGCCGTTGCCCACGCCGGTGGTGATGAACAGCAGCATGAACATGCCGAGGAAACCGTAGAAGTTGCCGCCCGATCCGTCCTGGGGCAAAAAATGCAGCACACCGAAGACCATCACGATCATCAGCACGAAGTTCCACAGGGTCACTTTCGCGCCGCCGAGCTTGTCCGCCAGCCAGCCGCCCAACGGACGAACCAATGCGCCGACCAGCGGGCCGAGGAACGCGAATTTCAAGGCGATGACGTCCGGAAAGGAGGTCTTGATCAGCAGCGGAAACGCCGCGGAGAAGCCGATGAACGAACCGAAGGTCGCCAGGTACAACCAGCACATCAACCAGTTGTGCTTGCGCTTGAAGATCACCGCCTGCTCGCTGAACGAGGCGCGGGCACTGGACAGGTCATTCATGCCAAACCAGGCCAACACTGTCACCAACACAATGAATGGCACCCAAATGAACCCGGCGTTCTGCAACCACAACTGAGCGCCGTCCTGCAGCACTTGCGGCTGGCCGCCCAGGAAACCGAACACGCCAAAAGTAATCACCAGCGGCACGCAGAACTGCATCACCGAAACGCCCAGGTTGCCGAGCCCTGCGTTGAGACCAAGGGCTGTGCCCTGCTGAGACTTGGGATAGAAGAAGCTGATGTTGGACATGCTCGAGGCAAAGTTGCCGCCACCAAAGCCGCAGAGCAAGGCGATCAACACGAATACGCTGTACGAGGTGCTCGGGTCTTGCACCGCCAGCCCCATCCAGATCGACGGCAACAGCAGTGACGCGGTGCTCACGGCGGTCCAGCGCCGGCCCCCGAAGATCGGCACCATGAACGAATAGAAGACGCGCAGGGTCGCCCCGGACAACCCCGGCAATGCCGCCAGCCAGAACAACTGGTCGGTGGTGAAGCTGAAGCCGATGGCGTTCAACCGCACGATCACCGTGCTCCAGACCATCCACACCGCAAAGGCCAGCAGCAGTGCAGGAATGGAGATCCACAGGTTGCGGGTGGCGGTCTGTTTGCCGCTGCTTCCCCAGAACGCAGGGTCTTCGGGGCGCCAGTCATGGATGACCGGGCCTTTGTCAGGCTTTTGCAGAACGGACATGTTCTTCTCCTTGGGCAATGCTGGAAAACGGGGACGACGTCGCTGGCGGCTGTTTGCCCAGCAGCGGGCGCTTGCGTATTTCGCTGAAGTACATCCAGGTGAGGGAGACCCAGACCACGCCGTACATCAACATGAAGCAGGAAGAGCGCACGCCGGTGAGGTCCACCAGGGCGCCGAACAGGATCGGCAGCACGAAGCCGCCGAGGCCGCCCGCGAGGCCGACAATGCCCGACACCGCGCCCATGTTTTGCGGGTAGTCATTAGCGATGTATTTGAAGACCGAGGCCTTGCCGAATGCGAAGGCGATGCCCATGACAAACAGCAGCACGGTGAACAGCGTGGGAGTGAGGCCGATGTGGAAACTGACCGGGCCGTTGATGGACTGCACTTGCAGCTGGGTCTGTGGGTACGAGAGCAGGAACAGGCAGATCCAACTGACCCATAACACCCACCAGGTCACGCTTTGCGCGCCCCAGCGATCCGACATCCAGCCGCCGACGGCACGCAATACACCGCCGGGCAGGGAGAAACAGGCGGCCAGCAACGCGGCGCTTTGCAGGCTGAAACCGTATTCGCGCACGTAGTATTGGGTCATCCATAATGCGAGGGCCACATAGCCGCCGAAGACGATCGAGTAGTACTGGCAGTAGCGCCACACCGCAGGGTCTTTCAGGGCGCTCAATTGCTCGCGCAAACTGGCGCCGGTCGCACTGCGGTGGTCCTTGTTTTCTGCACTGAGAAACCAGAACAGCAATGCCGTGACAAAGAGGATGGCGCTAAAGACTTTCGGTACCAGTTGCCAGCTACCCGCGGCGATCAGGGCCGGCGCGAGAAACTTGGTCACCGCAGCCCCCGCGTTGCCGGCGCCAAAGATGCCCATCGCGAAGCCCTGGTTCTCTTTGTCGAACCATTTGGCGACGTAGGCAATCCCCACCGAAAACGAGCCGCCGGCCAGGCCGACGAACAAGCCCAGCACCAGGAACTGCCAGTAAGCAGTGGCGTGGCTGATCAGGTACAACGGTGCGACGCAGGTCAGCATCAGCACCAGGAACACGCTGCGCCCGCCAAAGCGGTCGGTGAGCAGGCCCAAGGGCAGACGCGCCAGTGAGCCGGTCAGCACCGGAGTGGCGGCCAACAGGCCAAATTGCGTTTCGTTGAGCTGGAGCAGTTCCTTGATCGGCACGCCGAGCACGGCGAACATCATCCAGACCATAAAACACACGGTGAAGGCCAGTGTGCTCATGCCAAGCACCAAGCCTTGTCGTACACGGGGTTGGGTCACAATGTTCTCCAGTCAGCTAGCCATGCCGGCAGACTAGAGACGCCAACCCTGCAAAAACTTGACCCATGTCAACGAAGCCCAAGGGGGCATAGGCCTATGCTTAGCCTGTCTACCTCTAAGGAGGTAGTGCATGGACACCTGGAAAGCCTTTATTTATCAGCTTCTTAAGGTTTTACAGCCCCACCTTTACTGACAGGGAGCGGTCGGCAACTCTTTAGAGGTAGCGCACCCGGGACGGGATGCAAAACCGTGTTCCGGGACGCCGTATGCTCAGTTTTCGTGGCTTTGCCCAGGGTCAGCGCTGATGATGCGCTGGTTGCGCAGCTCCCTGCCCGCTCGCGCCGGGCTGGCGGTGATCCTCATCGCCATCCTCGCCCTGGCCAGCTCCTTGAGCGCCGGGTTGATCGCCTGGTTCAGCCAAGGCGATGCCGCCGCCATCAATACCGCTGGCTCGGTGCGCATGGAGACTTACCACCTGAGCTGGAAACTGGCCGCTGGCGCTCCCCGCGAAGAAATCGCTGCCATCACTGACAGCCTGCAAACCCGCCTCAATAGCCATTCCCTCAAGGCGGTGCTGGAAGATGGCCCGACCACCGATTTGCAAATCAGCTATGGGCAGATCCAGCAACGCTGGAAGGATGATTTGCACCCGGCACTTCAACGTGGCGATGCAAGTGCTTTTCAGGCCATGGCCCTGCCCTTCGTCGAACAACTGAACCAGTTCGTCAGCCTGCTGCAGCGCCAGAGCGAGCAAAAGCAAGGCTGGCAACAGGTCATTCAAGGCCTGGCCTTGTTCACTACGCTGATCGTCTTGCTGCTCGGGCTCTACGAACTGCAGTATGGCGTCGTCTCGCCGCTGCAAGAGTTGGTGGCCGCCACCCAGCGCTTTCGTCGCGGCGAGTTCCAGGTGCGGGTCAATCATCAGTCCCATGACGAACTGGGCCAGTTGGCCACCAGTTTCAACGCCATGGCCGAGACGATCGAGGAGTCGCACCGCACGCTTGAAAGCCAGGTCCAGCAAAAAACCTTGAACCTGCAGCAAGCCAACGCGGCGCTGGAACTGCTCTATCAAAGCAGCCGAAGCCTGGCCACGCGCCTGGCCAATGCCGAGGGGCTGGACGAGTTGATCCGGCGCTTCCAGCAACGCCTGCCCGGCTTGCGCCTGTCGTTGTGCCTGCAAGGACACTTGCAGGCACCGGCCCAGCAATTACTCGCCCTGCACGGCGCCGACAGTCGGGATGTCTGCGCCAGCAGCGATTGCGCCACGTGCCAGAAACACCACAAAACCAGCCCGCAAACCTTCAGCATCAGCAACCAGGGCAGCGAACTGGGTGAGCTCAAGGCCCACTTTGTCGACGGCCATCCCGCGCAAGCCTGGGAAACCCAACTGATCCAGGCCCTCGCCAACCTGATCGGCACCTCGCTTTCGCTCAAACGCCAACGGGAACAGGACCATCGCCTGCTGCTCCTTGAAGAGCGCACGATCATCGCCCGCGAATTGCACGATTCACTGGCGCAGGCCCTGTCCTACATGAAGCTGCAAGTCAGCCGCATGCAAACCCTGATGCGCCGCGGCGAACCGGTCGAAACCCTGGAAACCGTCACCGCTGAGTTACGCGAGGGCCTGAACAATGCCTACCGCCAGCTACGCGAACTGCTGACCACTTTTCGCTTGCAGATCAATGATGCAGGCCTGGTGCAGGAGCTCAAGGACACCGCCGAGGAGTTCTCCCGTCGCGGCGAGTTCAAGGTCCACCTGCACGTCGATGCGCTGGCCTTCCAGCTCTGCGCCAGCGAGCAAATCCACATCTTGCAGATCACCCGCGAGGCGCTTTCCAACTGTCTGCGCCATGCGCATGCGCAAAACGTCTGGCTGCAACTGCGCCAGGACGGCGAAACCGTCAGGCTCTCGGTCGAAGATGACGGGCGCGGCTTCAGCGGCACTGTCGACCAACGCGAACACCACGGCCTGAACATCATGGATGAACGTGCGCGCAGCCTGCGCGGCCAGTTGCAGATAATTTCCAGGACGCCGCAAGGGACCCGCGTCCAACTGGAGTTTCATCCCGAGTTTCTCGAACGGCAAACAGAAGGTAGCGTCGCATGACCCCGTCCCCCCACCATAGAATCCTGCTGGTAGACGATCATCCAATGATGCGTCACGGCATTCGCCAGATGCTTGAACTCGAAGATGATTTCCTGATCGTCGGCGAAGCCAACCATGGCGAAGAAGCACTCACCCTGATCGAGCCACTGCAACCGGACCTGGTACTACTCGACAACAACATGCCGCAGATGAATGGCATTGAGACCCTGCGTCGATTACGGGCCATGCATTACACCGGCAAGGTACTGCTGTTTACCGTGTCGGATGCCGAAGACGACATTCGCGATGCGCTGCGCCTGGATGCCGACGGTTATCTGCTCAAGGACATGGAGCCCGAGCTGCTGATCCAGTACATCCGCGATGCCCTCGAAGGCGCATTGGTCATCAGCCCTGGCCTGACGCAGGTCATGGCCCAGGCGTTGCGCTCACCGCCGCGTCAAGCGGTGGTAGAACTGACCGAGCGTGAACGCCAGGTGTTGAAGACCATCGCCAGCGGCTACAGCAACAAGGTTATCGGACACAAGCTGGGCATCACCGAAGGAACGGTCAAGGTCCACGTCAAGAACCTGCTGCACAAACTCGGCTTGCGTTCACGGGTCGAAGCGGCGGTGTGGGCCATGGAGCATCTGCGCATTACGGGCTGAGGCATGCCTCCTTGGAGGTAGGCCGGCAGAGGCATAGGTCAACCCCCCTGCGCGCTCTACAATGACCGTCAGCGGAGGTACGCCATGCTGACCCACCCTTCCATCGTTTTAACGCTGCGTCGTCATCATCTGTTCAGCCAATTGCCGGAGAACGTTTTCGAGCAAGTCTGCGGCCTGGCCATGCTCAAGCGCCTGCCGTGCCAAGCCACGCTGATGTACCAGGGCGATCCGGCCAAGCGCTTTTTCCTGCTGGTCAGCGGCCAGATCAAACTCTACCGCCTCAACGGCGAAGGCCAGGAAAACCTGGTGGAAATCATTCAACCCGGCCAGACCTTCGCCGAAGCCCTGCTCTTCAGCCAGGCCCGGCTTTACCCGGTCAGCGGCACCGCCCTCAAGGACAGCGTGCTGGTCAGTATCGAGGGCCACCATTACCGCAAGGCGCTGGAAGACCAGCCGAAAGTCTGCCTGGCTATCCTGGCGAGCATGAGCGTCCATCTGCACCTGCGCCTGCGGGACATCGACACCTTGACCATGGCGAGCGCGAGCCGTCGGGTGATCAGTTTTCTGCTCCAGGAACGCCACCCGGTTACCGGACAGATTGTCTTGCCGGTATCCAAACGCCTGGTGGCGTCGAAGCTGGGGATTCAACCGGAAACCTTTTCGCGGATTTTGCATCGCCTGGTCGAGTGCGGACTGATCCAGATGCAACGACGCAACATCAGCATCCTCGCCGAAAAGGATCTGGCTGCGTTCCAATAGACACGATTGGCTGCGATGAATGCGCAATACCAGCTCAACTGTGTGGCAGCCGACGGTAACCACGATGCGTAGCGAGCCGCTTTTGCTCTTGATCTGCTTTTGATCTGCTTTTGATCTGCTTTTGATCTGCTTTTGATCTGCTTTTGATCTTGATCTTAGGCGCCCCGTTAAACCACGCTGGCCGGAATTCGACAGGGATTTGGGGGGTAAACCGGCAGGGATGCCGGTTTAGCCGCCCCGCGCCATGGATGGCGCGTGGCGGCGGCCCCCCAAATCCCTGTCGGATTACGGGCACACCGAGCCTGAGCGAGGTGCCAAGTGGTGGGGCAAGAGCGTTTGGTTACTTTGCGCTTTTCAAAGTGACCCGCTGTAAAAGCGGAACCCTAAGTGGCCGTTACCGCAGCAATGGATATGTACTCGCTCTGATCCGGCATGCTGGTCGGTTGTCAGGCCGCCATCGGGGGCAAGCCCCCTCCCACACTTGGGCCGAGACCATCAGTCAAATACTGGTCGGCTGTCAGGCCGCCATCGGGGGCAAGCCCCCTCCCACACTTGGGCCGAGACCATCAGTCAAATACTGGTCGGCTGTCAGGCCGCCATCGGGGGCAAGCCCCCTCCCACACTTAGGCCGAGACCATCAGTCAAATACTGGTCGGCTGTCAGGCCGCCATCGGGGGCAAGCCCCCTCCCACACTTGGGCCGAGACCATCAGTCAAATACTGGTCGGCTGTCAGGCCGCCATCGGGGGCAAGCCCCCTCCCACACTTGGGTCGAGACCATCAGTCAAATACTGGTCGGCTGTCAGGCCGCCATCGGGGGCAAGCCCCTCCCACACTTGGGCCGAGACCATCAGTCAAATACTGGTCGGTTGTCAGGCCGCCATCGGGGGCAAGCCCCCTCCCACACTTGGGCCGAGACCATCAGTCAAATACTGGTCGGCTGTCAGGCCGCCATCGGGGGCAAGCCCCCTCCCACACTTGGGCCGAGACCATCAGTCAAATACTGGTCGGCTGTCAGGCCGCCATCGGGGGCAAGCCCCCTCCCACATTTGGACCGAGACCGTCAGTCAGGTACTGGTCGGCTGTCAGGCCGCCATCGGGGGCAAGTCGAATCGTCGCACCGCCCCTCCCACATTTGGATCGCGGTGCATCAGTTAGATCGCTATAAGCTGTCAGGGAGCAGCGGCGTAGCAAAGTGGTGTAGATACCTATGCCTCTACTGCACCGCCAGCCCCTTGCCCGCCCGCTCAAGATTGCGCCACAACCAGACCGGCAAGACGTCAGGGTCCAGGCTGTCGATCAGGTTCTTCAGCGCCAACCCCAACTCGGTATCACCCTGGATGACCAGGCGCCGGCGGAAAAACAGCGTGTCCGGATCCTCCTGGCGACTGGCCAGGAGCAGGAACTCTCGCCAATTGCCGCTGATGGTCACGTGAGCCTGGGCCTGACGGGCAATTTGCAAGCCCTCGCGGCCCAGGGTCAAGTACCAGGACAACCCCAGATCGGCAATTTGCAGGCACAGCCAACGCCCGCGCAGCACTTCGAATTCACCGTCGCGCAATGGCTCGGCGAGGCAGCGATTCAGCGCCTGCTGCAGCGCCAGGCGCTGCACCGCAAAGGGCACTCGGCGTATCAGCGGCAGTAAGCGATCAGCGCCTTTCAATAGCCACGCTTTGCGGTTCAACACAGGCCGACCTCCTCAACGCGCAGCATGCCGGCCTGGCCATGCCAGTAACCATTGCAACCGTCGACGAACAGCGGCGGTGTCTGGCCCAGACGAACCCGTTGGTACGCCTCGATCACCTCGTTCATGCCCTGGGCTCGTGGACTCAGGCGTAACAGATCAGCCCCGCAGGCTACCAACCCGGAATAATCGGCCAGCAAATTGGTCACCTGCGCCGACATCGTTTGAATGCCGTTAAGGGTGAACAACGGCTGGCCTTCCTGGCTGGCCAGCGCCAGGCCATCGGGGTAGTTGATGCAACAGAACTGGCAGTCGTCCTTCGGCCGGTCTTCCGCGCGGGCCGTAAAGCAGCGGGCGGAATAGGCCAAGGGCAAATGCCCATAGGCGAAGATTTCCACTTCCGGCACGTCACGGCCGAGCTTGCGGACCTGCTCGATCACATCGCCGATCAACGCTGCCGAACATTCCACCGGCGGTACCCAGCGGGTCATGCCGCAGTCGAGCAATTGCGCCAGCGCATGCCCGTTGTACAGGTTGAGCGCCGGGCCGCCCACGAACGGCAACTTGCGTTCAGCCAGAAACTGCACCGCGCCCATGTCATTGGCTTCCACCAGCAGTTGGCCGTTGTCGCAGAGCCGCCGCAGACTGGAAAGTTCGGACGCGGCCTCGATCAGCGTCAGGCTGGAGATCACCAATTGCGCCTGGCTGCAGGCCTGCAATTCGCGCCCCAGCCCCAGCCATTGATCCAGTGAAAAAGCCCGACGTTTCGAACACACGGTTTCCCCCAGATAAATCACGTCCAGGGGCAAGGCCGACATCTCGGCGTAAAAGTTGCTGAGTTGTTCTTTATCCCAATAAAACAGGACCGGTCCAAGGCTGAGCTTCATGTTTCGTCCCTCATTGCCACGATCGATGATAAGCACCCAGGGTGGTCTGGCTGCCTTCGGACAAACCAGCCAGCACCTGGCGCCATTGCGCCTTGACCTGGAAACTGCCCGGTGAGCCGCGATGGGCATCGAGTGCGGCCCGCCAGACGCGGGTGACTTGCTCGACATAGGCCGGGCTGCGTTGGCGACCTTCGATTTTTACCGCCTCGACGCCGATGGCGCTCAGCTCAGGGAGCAAGTCGAGGGTGTCGAGGCTGGTGGGCTCCTCCAGCGCATGAAAGCGTTTGCCGTCGACCAGAAAGCGGCCCTTGCACAACGTTGGGTAACCGGCCGGCTCGTCAGGGGTATAGCGATCAATCAGTACTTCGCTGAGGCGCGCGCTCAAGCCTTGGGCGTCTTCACTCCAACGCACAGCCTTGGCCGGCGAACAGACACCGCACAGGTTCGGCGACTCGCCGGTGATGTAGGAGGACAGGTGGCAACGCCCCTCGGCCATGATGCACAAGCTGCCAAAGCCAAACACTTCGATCGGCACCGGGCTGGTGGCGGCGACCTGACGCACCTGCGCCAACGACAGCACCCGTGGCAGCACCGCACGCCGGATACCGTAGCGCTGGGCGTAAAACTGCAGCGCCGCAGCGTGGGTGGCCGAGCCCTGGACCGACAGGTGCAACGCCAGTTGCGGGTGCCGCTGGCTGGCATAGTTGAGCACCCCGGGATCGGCGGCGATCAGCGCGTCCACGCCGAAATCGGCAGCCCGATCGACCGCCCGCTGCCAGCGTTCCCAGCCCTTGGGTTGCGGGTAGGTATTCACCGCGACGTAGAGTTTGCGTTGGTGCTGACGGATGTGGGCGACCGCAGCGTCGAACTGCTTGTCATCCATATTCAGGCCGGCAAAATGCCGGGCGTTGGTGTCATCGCGA
Organism: Pseudomonas sp. FBCC-B545; assembly: GCF_059134095.1. Taxonomy (NCBI): domain Bacteria; kingdom Pseudomonadati; phylum Pseudomonadota; class Gammaproteobacteria; order Pseudomonadales; family Pseudomonadaceae; genus Pseudomonas; species Pseudomonas sp. FBCC-B545. The sequence continues at coordinate 3,925,498 of NZ_CP101441.1, forward strand.
AAACCGACATAGACGGCATCCGCGCCTTCGCGCACCGCCGCTTTAAGCGCAGGCAGATTCCCTGCCGGACAAACCAGTTGCATGGGTAATCCTCATGAAAAACGCGTCTTGACTCTCGCCCGGGATCGCTAGTGCACCGATCAGAAAGGCGCTGCCAGTCTAGCCAGACCAGCCGCCATGGCCTTGACGACAATCAATTGCGATCAATGCATCAGGTCGGCGAAGGACAGGAACATCACGCTGTCGTGCTTGAGCACTTGCTGCTCGCACTCGATCACGGCCAACCCGTCGGCCCAGCACGCAGCGGTCAACATCGCCGAACTTTGCTGAGGGTGCAGCGCCACGCTCAAACGGCCGTCGGCAGCGGGTGTCAGCCTGGCCCGCAGGTACTGACGGCGTTTGTTGCGTTGCAACCAGTCGAACCCGGCCGGCACGGCCAATGGCACAGGCATCACGTCCGTGACGCCCTGCGCCCGGAGCAGGAACGGCCGCACGACCACCAACGCGGTAATCAGGGCCGCCGAAGGATTGCCCGGCATACCGATCCAGGGTTTGCCGGCGACTTCGCCAAAGGCCAGGGGTTTACCCGGCTGAATGGCCAGCCGCCAGAAATCCAGGCTACCCAGTTCCTTGATCGCGTGTTTGAGATGGTCTTCCTCGCCAACCGAGACGCCACCGGAACTGAGCAGCAAATCGCACTCCGACGACGCCAGGCTCAAGGCATCGCGGCTGGCCGCCAACTCATCTGCCATGACGCCATAGTCGTGCACCTCCACGCCCCAGCCGCGCAGCAACGCAGACAGGCAATAGCGATTGCTGTTGTAAATCTGCCCCCGCGCCAAGACATCGCCCGGCTCGCGCAGCTCATTGCCGCTGCTGAGCAAGCACACTTGCAACGGTCGATGAACCGCGACCCGCGCCACGCCTGCGCCAGCCAGCAAGCCCAATTCTTGTGCACGCAAGCGCTTGCCGGCCTTGAGCAACAGGTCCCCACGGCGAACCTCTTCACCTTCCTTGCGCACGTGATCGCCCGCACTGACGGACGGCAACCAGACGCGCTCGCCGTCGATCCGGCAGCGCTCTTGCGGCACCACTGTATCGGCGCCCGCAGGCAATGGCGCGCCGGTGAAAATCTGCACCGTCTGCTGGGCGAGCAACGGCGAGCCGGCTTGATCCCCGGCAGCAATTCGCCCACCAATGGGCAAGTACCCCCCCTGGGATGGTAGGTCGGCTGCCCGGAGCGCATAGCCGTCCATGGCGCTGTTGTCCCAGGCCGGCAGGTTCACCAGGGAATGAATGTCGGTTGCCAGCACTCGTCCCAAGGCTTGATCCAGGCCGATCATTTGCGCCAACGGGGGTGTCGGGGCCTGACCCAACAAACGCTGGATGGCCTCGTCCACCGGCATCAGATGACCGAGGTCGCACACTCCAGCGGTCATGAGCGCGTCTCGCAGGCTTCATTGCCTTGTTGCGGCTGCGGTTTCAAATGCGGGGCGAAATTGCAGGGGCCGGTGCGGCTGTCCAACTGTTCCAGCAGGATCATGTTCCAGGCTGTCCGGCACGCCCCTGGCGAACCCGGGACGCAACACACCAACACCCCGTTGCTCATTCCAGCCAGGGCCCGCGATTGCAAGCTGGACATGCCGATTTCCGCCAGGGAGACCTGGCGGAACAGTTCGCCAAAGCCTTCCACCTGTTTGTCGAGCAATGGCAGCACCGCTTGCGGCGTGTTGTCGCGCACGGTGAAACCGGTGCCGCCGGTCATCAATACCACTTGCACCTGGGGGTCGGCGATCCACCGGGAAACAATGGCGCGAATCTGATAAATGTCGTCCTTGACCAGCGCCCGGTCGATCAGCACATGGCCGGCGGTCTGCAGCAAGCCAGCCAGGGTCTGCCCCGAGGTATCGGTGTCAAAGGTGCGTGTATCGCTGATGGTCAGCACGGCGATGTTCAGGGGAATAAAGGTGCGTTGCGCCAAATGGGCCATATAAAAGCCTTCCCGTAGATGAGGGTTTGGCCAAGCCTGAACCGGAATCGCCGCCCGGCCTATTCCTCCAACGAGGTACCTCCACAGGGCGAATACAGACTCAAGGCGCCAGGCGGCGGCGACACCATTCGCCGTTCTGCAAACGGTAGTCGAGTCGATCATGCAGGCGATCGGCACGCCCCTGCCAGAACTCCAGGCGTGCCGGGCGCAGGCAGTAACCACCCCAGTGCTGCGGTCGCGGCACGGCCTGGCCAACGAAACGCTTGATGGTTTCGGCCAAACGCGAATCCAGCGCTGCCCGGCTGGCCAGCGGCTGGCTTTGCGGTGAAGCCCAGGCCCCCAGGCGGCTGGCCACTGAGCGGGAGTCGAAGTAGGCATCCGAGAGTTGCGGATCGAGCCTGGATACCTGGCCTTCAATGCGCACCTGACGCTCCAGACCTGGCCAGAAAAACGTCATGGCGGCATTCGGGTTAGCGGCCAGTTGCAGGCCTTTGTCGCTCTGGTAATTGCCGAAAAACGTGAAGCCATCGTCGCTCAAGCCCTTGAGCAGCAGGACCCGGCAGTGCGGTTGCCCGTCACTGTCGACCGTCGCCAACATCATGCTGTTAGCCTCGACAGGCGCGCATTCGGTGTCACGCGCTTGCTGCAGCCATTGGCGGAACATAGCCAGTGGATCGTCCGGCGCAGCCTCATCCAGCAGACCGTTGAGGGTGTAGTTACGGCGCATCTGAGCCAGGGAAAGTGGCATAACGGTGATCTCCGTGGGGTTTGGCCCAGTGTGCAAGCCACTGGCTGACCTCACCTTGATCGCCATCAACAGGCGGCGCCGCCACGGCTTACTTCAAGCCAAGACGCCGGGCCAGTTTGTGCAGGTTGCTGGGGTCGACGTCCAGCAGCCGTGCGGCGCCCGCCCAGTTCTGGGCAGAAAGACTCAGGGCGTGAAGAATTTTTTCTCGCTGGCAGTGATCCACCGCAGCGCCCAAGGCCTGGAACGGCGCATCAGGCATCAGCTCCAGCGGCCGCTCGACGAGCATTCCCGATGCCCCCGTCGCACTGTCAAGATCGAGGATTTGCGCCTCCAGCGTCATGATCAGCGCGCGACTGGTGCCGCGGCTGAGTTGCTTCAACGCAGCGCGACTGATCACATGTTCCAGCTCGCGCACATTGCCCGGCCAGGTATAGGCCAGCAAGGCCCGCTCGGCCGCGGGCGACAAGCGCAAACCGCGCAAGCCGAGCCGTGCCCGATTGAGTTCGAGGAAATGCCCGGCGAGCATCAGCACATCGTTACCGCGCTCGCGCAGAGGCGGAATCGGCACCGGGTACACCGAGAGCCGGTGATACAGGTCAGCCCTGAACAGGCCATCGCGGATGCTGTCGGGCAGGTGCCGGTTGGTCGCGGCGATGATCCGTACATCCACGTGCAACGGTTTATCCGCCCCCAGCCGCTGGATCTCGCCGTTTTGCAATGCGCGCAACAGCTTGGCCTGCACGCTTAGCGGCAACTCACCGACTTCATCAAGAAACAGTGTGCCGCCGTTGGCCGCATCGAAACGTCCGGCGCGGTCACTGGTGGCGCCGGAAAAGGCGCCCTTGACGTGCCCGAACAACTCGCTTTCTGCCAAGGATTCCGGCAAGGCGGCGCAATTGACCTGTATCAACGGCTTGTGGCTGCGCCCCGACAAACGATGCAGGCGCCGGGCGAACAACTCTTTGCCGACACCGGTCTCGCCCAACAGCAACACCGGCAGGTCGGAATCGGCCAGTACATCCAGCTCATTGAGCAACTGGTGCAACGCCTCGCTCTGGCCGAGGATTTCGCCTTCGTCGGCGGGCAAGCGCACATCTTGAAGGCCGCTGCGGGACAAGCGCAAGCTGCGGTTTTCCTGTTCGAGGCGGGTGACGCGCACGGCGGCTTCGATCTGCAAGGTGCAACGCTTGAGTTCCTCCCGCGCCTGGCTGTCGAAGGTGCCGGCATGCAACGCATCGAGGGTGATGGCGCCCCAGATGCGCCCCTCCACGTAGAGGCTCACACCCATGCAGTCATGCACCGGCAACGGTTCTCCCACGTGGTTGTCGAGCAAGCCGTCGTAGGGGTCCGGCAGGCGGCTGTCCGGCTCGAACCACGTCGGCTCGCGCGACGCCATGATCGCAGCCAGTCGAGGATGCTGAGCGATGACAAATCGGCGCCCCAACGCTTCGTGCACCAACCCCACTGTCGCGACAGGCCTGAGGCTGTCTTCATCCAGGCGCAGCAAGCCCACGGCACCGCTGTTGAAATATTCGCGCAGGGTCTGGACCAGGCGTTGGAACCGTACGGCATTGGGCAACTCGACGATCAAGTCGGCGGCCAGGCTTTCTCGCAGCATGGTAGTCATCACCCTCTATGGTGGCATTCACCCTAGAGCGTCAGGGTAACTATCACCACACCTAATAATTAATCGTTATTTATCAATCCATTAAACATGGCATGCCGGATGCAACAAGGCTGGGGAACCGTTGAAACCCAATCAAGGAACCCTGATGAGCCAGACCCTGCTGGAACAAAGCCTCGGCCAACTGGCCTGCGACATTCCCGGTGCCACCCGGATCTTTCACACCTTCAAGCTGGACTTCTGTTGTGGTGGACATAAAAGCCTGCGTGAAGCGGCACTGGGCAAGGATCTCGACCCGACACTGATTGCCGAGGCCCTGCACAGCCTGCAAGACGCCGGCGAAACCCAACTTGACTGGCGCAACGAGCCGTCGCATGCGTTGATCACTCACCTCCTCACGCGTTACCACGCTCGCCACCGCGAGCAACTGCCCGAACTGATCCGCCTGGCCCGGCGGGTCGAGCAGGTCCACGGGGCGCGCAGCAGTTGCCCCAACGGCTTGGCCGACCTGCTGACCGACATTCAACAAGAACTCGAAGGCCACATGCTCAAGGAAGAACAAGTGCTCTTCCCGATGCTGCAACAGGGCATCGGCCTCCAAGCCGCCCCGCCGATCCAGGTGCTGCGTTTCGAACATGACCAGCATGGCCAGGCGCTGGAGGAACTGCTGGCCCTGACCAACAACATCACCCCGCCAGCGGATGCCTGTAACACCTGGCGTGCCTTGTATCGCGGGCTGCTGGAGTTTCGCGACGACCTGATGCAACACATCCACCTGGAAAACAATGTGCTCTTCGTAAACGCCCTGACCCCCAGGCACTGATCGATTGCCGCTTGCAACCCACCCGCGCCAGCCCACCGGTTGCCGCGGGTTTTGTCTGCCGGGCACTTTTATCGATCAGCCATGCCAATAAAACATGGCCTTGGCGAGGATCACGATCAACACCATGTGCCCGAGGATGCTGCGGCGAATCCAGCTTGCCCGCTGAGCGCTCAGCCGAGCGTTTTTCAGCCAATAGGCCAACAGCAAATAATGCCCGATGATGCTCAGGGCCAACAGGATCTTCAGGCTCAACAACGTGCCAAGACTGCTGGCCAGCGGCTGGCTCAAGGCGCCCCGGTACTGCCACGCCAGACTGATGCCGGCGCCATACAACAGCACCACCACGCCATGCAGGACCTTGCGCGAGCGCAGGGCAATGGCCTGATCGGCCGTCGACCGTGGCGCATCCGGCAACTGCTGGCGGGCGTGATGCCAGATCACCACTTCGAAAAACAACGTACCAATGAAGGCGATTGCCGCTAGCAAGTGGGTCACCAGCAAAAAAGGGTATATCACTGTCCACCTCCATTCATTCGCCGGCTCAACCCGGATGACCGTCAACCCGAGTGCGCAGCAGCATCGGCCCGTAACGCCAGGCGTATAATGCAAACGCCAGCGCCCAGCACAGGCCGGCCAGCCACAGCGCCGGCAAGGGCAGGACCACAATCAACACAACCCGGCTGAGACACGCCAGATTGAGCAAGATGAACGCCAGGGTCATGCCCGAGGGCGGCTCAAGTGGCCGACCGGTATGCCCCAGGCTGACCCGTGCAATCATCGCCAGCACCAACCCCCCCATGGCACCGATCGTCAGGCAATGCACCGCCAGGCTCGGGTTGACCGGCACGCCGAGATGCCACAGCGCCATGCCCAGGCACGCCGCTGCCAACCAGCCATAGGCCAGGTGCAGCGACCACAACAACGGCACGCGCCAGAGTGCCCGATCATGCCAGCGAACCAGGCGCACCAGATGCCCCGCCGCCAACACCGCGAACAGCAGGCCCACCCAGACATTGGGGGTGAGGGCCGGCCCCGCTGCATACAGCAACGCAACCAGCGGCGCACCGATCAACAACACCCCGTCCAGCCACGGCCATGGAGCAACTCCCTCGACCCGACCGAGACCACGCTGGGTGAAAAACGGAATGACCCGCCCGCCGACCAACCCCATCATCGCTGCCACCAGCCAGATGCCCGCCAGTACGCCTTGGCGCTGCCAGCCTCCATGGCCTTCGCGTACGCCATAAAGCGACAACCCATCGGCCACGGCTAACAACAGCAACACCATCACAATCGGATAGTTACGTTTCTGTCGCACCTTCCACAGGCTCAACCCCATGAGCAACGCCACCGCCAGTGGGAATGCCAATTCCAGCACCATGAGCAGCGGCCAGGGCGCATTGAGCAACCAGGCCGCCCGTGCGCACAGCCACAACAACGCCAGCGCAGCCAGCGGCTTGCCGCTGAGCCCGGGGCGACTGGTCCAGGTCTGCACCGCCGTCAGCAAAAAACCTGCAATGATCGCCAGCCCGAAGCCGAACAGCAGTTCATGCCGATGCCAGCCCAGCCAACCGCCTGCGGGAGTCCAGTGGGAAATCGAACCGCCGAAGGCTGCCAGCCACAGCGCAATGGCCAACACCGCAAACAGGCAGCCGGCAAGGAAAAAAGGCCGGAAGGCCAGCCGTAACAGCGGCGGGATCGCCATCGCTTTACGCCGCTCAAGCACTTGCATAACGCCACTCCTCTAACCTGTTGCCGACCTGACACTTAGTCGCGAGTGCCGAGGTAAATCCGGATGCATCATCGGGTATAGGCGATCAGTCGCCGTTGTCGCAGATCAAGAGTGCAAGGGCCGTGCCCTGAGGCGACTTATTGCCGGTGCGGGCCTGCGCGGCTGCAACGGTGAACGGATCAGGGTAAAAATCACCCTGATACGGTCATTAAGACCCTATCGACCAGGGTCATTTTTACCGTCGTGCCTTCCCATCCCCATGAATAAAGGCCTCCAGGCATGGCCCGCGTCTTGCTCAAGCATCGGGTATTCAATGAAAGCCTCGATCTGCGGGAGTCGTCATGAAAAAAGTCATCCAACCCCTGACCTGGTTCGTGCTGTTGGCCTCGGTTCTGGCCCTGGCCAGTGGCCTTTCCCTGGGCCTCGTCTGACTCGTTGGCCGCCCCTTCCTTTACCTTCAGGACGAATTCCCATGGTGCTTCATCGCGTTCACCACCAGATTTTGCGCAGTCATCATTTGTTCGAGCCGTTGAACGAAGAACAGCTGGATGAATTGATGAGTACCAGTCACTTGCTGAGCATCGACAAAGGCGAACCCTTGTTCCGGCAAGACGAGCCCGCCGATTCGTTCTATTTCGTGATTGCCGGGGCAGTGAAAATCTACCGGCTGACGCCCGATGGGCAGGAAAAAGTGTTTGAGGTCATCGGCGATCGACAAACCTGCGCCGAGGCGATGATGTTGATGGATACCCCCAATTACGTGGCCTCGGCCGAGGCGGTCTGCCCTACTCAACTGTATCGGCTATCCAACGCCACCTACATGCGCCTGCTTCAGAGCAACAGCCGGCTGACTTTTGCGTTACTCGGCAAGCTCTGCGTTCGCTTGCACCAGCGGGTCAATGAAATCGAAACCCTGTCGCTGAAAAACGCCACCCACCGGGTCGTGCGTTATTTGCTGACGCAACTGGTGCGCCTGCAGCCGGTCAACAGCCAATTCGAACTGCCGATGGCCAAGCAATTGATCGCCGGGCATCTGTCGATCCAACCGGAAACCTTTTCACGGATCATTCGCCGCCTGATCGATGAAAAAATCATCACCCAGGACGGCCGCCAGATCGCCATTCTTGATCGTCTGCGCCTGGAACAGTTCGAATGAGCACCCTGCCCGTCTGCCTGTATTGCCAAACTACCAACCCGTCCAGGCAATCCGATTGCCGGCAATGCGGCATGCCCTTGCCGGTGATGGCCGAACGCGCCCAGGCACGCCGTTTGCACCGGTTCAAGTGGTTCTGCGTTGGCTTGACGATCTTTTGCATTACGATGTTTTTCGTGTTGCCGCGCAGCATCAATTGAGGCCGCAGGATTCAGACCTGGACTCAAGGCTGCGTCAGTTGGCGATACAGTTGCGGCAAGCGCAGGGGTAATTGCTCAGGTTGACGGATCAAGGTGTAGCCATTGGCACCGAACATGTAGGGCAGATAATCCCCGGCCTCGCGATCGATGGTGATACAGAACGGCGTCAGCCCCTGACGCCGGGCCTGGAGCACCGCCTCGCGGGTGTCTTCGACACCGTAGCGTCCCTCATACACATCCAGGTCATTGGGTTTGCCATCGGTCAGCAGCAGCAATAGCTTGCTGCGCCGCTTGCTGCTGCCCAACAGGCACGTGGCCTGGCGAATAGCCGCGCCCATGCGCGTGTAATACCCAGGCTTGAGCCCTTGAATACGGCCCCGGGTGTGGTCGTCATAACGCTGGGCGAAGGTCTTGAGTGCCTGCATGCGCACGTGCTGACGGCGCAGCGACGAAAACCCGTACAGGGCGAAATCATCCCCCAGCCCCGACAGGGTTTCGCCAAACAGCAACAGCGTGTCACGGATCACATCGATGACCCGATGCTCATTGTTCAGGTGCGCGTCGGTGGACATCGAGACATCGGCCAGCAACAGGCACGCCAGGTCACGGCGCGTCTGGCGTTGCTCCATGAACAGACCGCGCTCGGCGCACTGCCCATGCTCGCGCTCAACGTGAAAATCCAGCCAGGCCTGCATGTCCAGCTCCGAGCCCTGGGTTTGCTGGCGCAGCCACTGACGATCATTGCGCAAATGCTCGAATTGACGCCGCAGACGCTGCGCCGACACCTTCAGCCGTGGCGGCAGCGGCTGCGCTTGACTGTCACGGGGCACCATCATTTGCAGATTGACGAAAGCGTCCTGCATCCGCTGCTTGCGATAGTCCCATTCGGGCAACTTGATGCCCTCGCCCAAAGGGATATCGTCGACATCAGCGGGCGGCAAATCCAGGTGCAGCTTCAAGCCACCGCCCTTGCGCAGTCGCGTGCGCGACAGGGTCAGCTCGTCCAGATCGTCGGCGACCCTGGCGGCATCCGGGTCTTCGCTGTCGTCCGACCAGCGGTCCAGGTCCACGTGCTCGGTCCAACTGAACAGGTTCTCCAGGCGCACCACCAACAGTCCACCGTCTCGCGGACTGTCATCGATACGTTTGGCGCGTTTTCGCCCGCCTTTCTGCTCGCCGGGCGATGTCGTCAAGGTGTCTTCGGATTCATCGCCCAGATCGGCCGTCAGCGGACTGGCGAGCTGTTGCGGCGGGTACAGCCACAGCGGCAGCGGCCATACCGCACGCTCGCTGCGCGGAAAATCCTCGACACTGCCCGGCTGGCGCAATGCCTGACATAACGCGCGCTCCAGCGCCGCTTCAGCGCAGCTCAATGAAGCCGGATCCGGACGCAATCGCAGGTGGGCTTCGACCAGGCGCTGGTAGCGCGGACGCAGCGCTGGATAACGCCGCAACAGCTGTTGCGTCCAGCGCTGGTTGTCCCGCCCCCAATGCCGCATCGGTCCGGCCTGCGCCGCCAGCAACGCGAGCCAACGATAGAGTTCCTCATTCAGCGCGACTTGAGGGAATACCGCGAGGCTCGATGGCAGCCGCAGGGTACTCTCGTCACACCAGGCCAATGGCACTTGTTTGCAGGTGCCAGCGATCTGCTGCAGCACATTGCGCCGCAGTAACAGGTCGCGGTCACTGGCCGCTTCCACTCCCATGCCATTGGCACCGCCCATGGCACGAAACAACAGCGCCAGCGGGCGTTGCTGGCTGATCAGTTCAACCCGGGCTTCGGGGAAATCCGGGCTGGCGCGCCGGGTGATGAAGCGATGCCAGATGCTGCCTACCCACTCTTCCAGTTCGACGGTAAAGGCCATGGTACTTGCCCTTGTTGGAAAGCAAAAAAACGGCCCGCTGGATCAGCCGGGCCGACCTTTTCTAGCCGTTATGCCGATTCATGAAGGCACCACCGCCGCCGGCGCACGCAAGGCTGCGCGCCCCCGCTGCTTGAAGCTGAACAAATAGCAGAGCAGCCCTGCGAAGAACCCGACCCCTGCGCCCAGACGCGCCCAGAACATCACCTGCAAATGTTCGACCGTGGCCATGAACGGCAATGCGATCCCATCGGGCTGCCAACGTTGCAGGTAAACCTGCACGACACCGGCAGCGGTCAAGAACAGCGTGATCATCACCATCGACAGGGTCATCATCCAGAAGCCCCAGATCTCCAGGGTCTGCGAGCGTTCGTCAGCGGCTTCACCGAGCCCGCGCAGACGCGGCATGGCGTAGCTGATCAAGGTCATCACGATCATCGCGTAGGCGCCGTAGAAAGCCAGGTGGCCATGAGCTGCGGTCAGTTGCGAACCGTGGGTATAGAAGTTGACCGGGGCCAGGGTGTGTAGAAAGCCCCAGACGCCCGCGCCGAAGAAGGCTGTCACCGTGGTGCCCTTTGCCCACAGCGTCGCGGCGCGGTTGGGGTGTTGTCGACGGCGGTTCTTCACCGTGCTGAAGGCGAATATCACCATCGCCAGGAAGGGCAGCGGCTCCATTGCAGAGAAGATTGATCCGACCCACAACCAGACCTCGGGCGCGCCAATCCAGAAAAAGTGGTGCCCAGTACCGATGATCCCGGTAATCAGCGCCATGGCGATAATCACATACAGCCATTTCTCTACGACCTCCCGGTCTACACCGGTGATCTTGATCAGCACGAAAGCCAGCATCGCGCCCATGATCAATTCCCACACGCCTTCCACCCAGAGATGCACCACCCACCACCAATAGAACTTGTCGCGGGCCAGGTTGCCGGGGTTGTAGAAGGAGAACAGGAAGAACACCGCGAGCCCGATCAACCCGGTCATCATGACCATGCTGACCGTGGTCTTGCGCCCTTTGAGCAGGGTCATGCCAATGTTGTAGAGAAAGCCCAGGCACACCAGCACAATACCCATCTTGGTGATGGTCGGTTGCTCCAGAAACTCCCGGCCCATGGTCGGCAGCAGCTCATTGTGGGTCAACCTGGCCAGGCCCGCGTAGGGCACCAGCAGGTAGCCGAGGATCGTCAGCACACCGGCAGCGGCAAACACCCAAAACAGAATGATCGCCAGTCTGGGGCTGTGCAGTTCGCGGTCGGCCTCTTCAGGAATCAGGTAGTAAGCGGCGCCCATGAAGCCGAACAGCAACCAGACGATCAGCAGGTTGGTGTGGACCATTCGCGCCACGTTGAAGGGAATGATCGGGAACAGAAAATCCCCGATCACATATTGCAGGCCCATGATCAAACCGAACAGCACCTGACCGAGAAACAGGATCAAGGCGAATACGAAGTAAGGTTTGGCCACGGCTTGCGAGGCGAATTTCAGATGCGGATTAGCCATGCTCATCTCTCAGCCCTCCTTGTTGGGCGGCCAGCCATTGGTGTTGATTTTCGAGCTCCATTTGAGGAACTCGGCGATGTCATCCACTTCCTGGTCACTCAACTTGAACTGGGGCATCGCTCGTCGACCCGGTACGCCCAGCGGCTGCATTTTCATCCAGGCCTGCAGGAAGGGTTTGAAGCCGTCCTCCCCGCCCCGGCGCTGGAACACGTTGCCCAGCTCAGGCGCAAAGTAGGCACCCTCTCCCAGCAATGTGTGGCAGCCGATGCAGTTGTTCTGCTCCCAGACTGTTTTGCCGCGTATCACTGATTGAGTTAATTGCGCTTCATTGCTGCGCTTGGGAAAGGTTTGTTCCGTGTGGTAGGTCAAGGCCAGGAATATCAGGAAGAAGAAGATGCTTCCTCCGAAATAGATATTCCTGGCCATGCCTTTTGTGAAGGTCTCTGACATGGTCGCTTCCTCGTTGCTTGGCCCGTCCATGATAGGAAGCGAGGGTTTGAAACCTGCTTGATGGCGATCAAGAAAGCCAGATGGTTTTGGTCGGGTATTAACGACGATCCATGGCAATGCATGGGGATCTACACAACTTTAGGTGCGCCGCAGGCCCCTGTGGGAGGGGGCTTGCCCCCGATGGCGGCCTGGCAGCCGATCGGGATGTTGTAGTTTGATCGAGTACATATCCGTTTTTGGGTAACGGCCGCTATTGGTTCCGCCCTTACGGCGGCTCACTTTTGAAAAGCGCAAAAGTAAGCAAAACGCTCTTGCCGGTATGACTCACCCACATGGGTTACAAATCAGTTCACGCACATAGGTAACAGTTATTAACTAGCACGGTTGACTTCGAGAGGATCTGACCGTGCCCTGGAATGAGCTGAAACCAATGGATCTTAAAGTGATGTTCATAGCCTCTTATCTGGAGGGGAAACACACCTTTAGCAAACTGTGCAGCGACTATGAGATCAGTCGAAAGACTGGTTACAAATGGGTCGAGCGATACGAATCTGAGGGGCCAGGCGGGCTAGAGGAGCGCAGTCGTCGTCGACACAATCAGAGTTATGTAGTGCCTGTTGCCGTCAGGCAGGCAATCATTGAGCTTCGCTCTATCGGAGAAACGACTCCAGGGCCGAAGAAAATCCAGAATGACTTGCTCAAGCGTTTTCCGGATCAGGATCCACCGTCAAAAACGACCATCTACAACATCCTCAAAGCAGCTGACCTGATTACGCCCCAACGCATTCGGCGGCGTGTAGCGGTCTACCCCAAACCCTTGAGCAAGGCGGAAACGCCTAATCAGCTATTCAGCGCTGATTATAAGGGCCAGTTTCTGACAGGCGCGGGGGTTTGGTGCTATCCGCTGACGATCATGGATCACGCCAGCCGTTTCCTACTGGCCTGTCAGAGCATGCCCAGCACTAACTTCAAGGAAACTCAACAGACCTTTGAACGGGTTTTTCGCGAGTACGGTTTACGGAACGCATCAGGACAGACAACGGCGTGCCATTTGCTAGTACGGGCCAGGCCGGCTTATCGCAGCTGTCGATCTGGTGGCTGCGGTTAGGGATTATTCCTGAGCGAATTGAACCCGGCAGACCAGATCAGAATGGGCGTCACGAACGCATGCACCGAACGCTGAAAAGCACCCTGCCACAACCGCCAGCGACTCCTTGGGAAGCTCAGCAGAAACACTTTAACCGCTTTATGCAGCACTACAATTATGAGCGAGGGCACGAGGCGCTTGATCAAAAAACGCCTGCTTCCTGCTATTCGCCCTCGACCCGGCCTTACCCAGAAAAGCTACCTGAAATGAGTTATCCAAGCCACGTAGAGTGTTACCTGACTGACAGCAATGGAATTATCAATCGATCAGGTCTGCGAATTTACATCGCTAATGTGCTTAAGCATCAGACCATTGGAATGGAGATGATTGGTGATGATATATGGGAGGTGATCTTCGGTCCGGTGATCCTAGGCCGGGTCTATGCTAGAGAGGCAAAGAACGGGTACGTTTCGATAAAAGTGTCACCTATGTAGAGATACTTTTTTGTAACCCATGTGGTTGTCCCGTACATGCCCCACCACTCGGCACCTCGCCCAGGCTCGGTGTGCCCGTAATCCGACAGGGATTTGGGGGGCCGCCGCCACGCGCCATCCATGGCGCGGGGCGGCTAAACCGGCATCCCTGCCGGTTTACCCCCCAAATCCCTGTCGAATTCCGGCCAGCGTGGTTTAACGGGGCGCCTAAGATCAAGATCAAAAGCAGATCAAGATCAAAGGCGGCTCGCTTCGCATCGTGGTTACGGTCGGATCGGCTGGTTGTGTAGATACCTACGCTCATCGGGGGCAAGCCTCCTCCCACACTTTTACCGAGTGCGGATACCCATGCACATCAATGGGCTCCTTCAACGGAACAACACGAGCGTCAGCCCGACAACGGCCGCCAACACCAGCGCCCAGCTCAGCATCAACCGACGCCACAGGCGCGGGGCGTGGCGCAGTTCCATGAAGCCGTCCGTGATCAACCAGGCCTTGCCGACCGCCACCAGCATGATTGCCGTCGACAACCACCCCGAGGCGCCGAGCTGTGCCAGCGCCACCGTACACAGGCTTAACGTGGCCAACCCAGCCCAGCAGAGGAGCAGTAACCTGGACGCGGACATATATCCTCCCGTCAATTGAGCACGTAGACCAGCGGGAACAGCACCACCCAGACCAGATCGACCATGTGCCAATACAGCACGCCACATTCAAAGCCGTTGTGGTTTGCGGCGTCGTATAGGCCTCGACGGCAACGCTCGGCCAGCCATCCGAGGATGAACATGCCGAGCAATACATGGAGAAAGTGAAATCCGGTGAGGATCCAGTAGAGCGTGAAAAATGTGTTGTGCTCCATGCCCAGCCCCGAGGCCAGCAAGTGCCGGTATTCGGTGACTTTCAACACTACGTAGACACTCGCGGCGAGCAACGCGAGCAACAGGAAAACCGCGCCGTGGCGGGGCCGTGAGCGCCGGATGCGCTCCTGCGCCAGTGCAGCGAACAACCCTGCAGTGATCAGGCTCAATGTCATCGCCAAACCGGTAGACGTGGCAAGCAACTGTCGGCTGTCACTGAACATCTGTGGCCTGAGAGCCTGGGTCACCGCAAACGCCAGAATCAAGATTGCGAACACAGACAACTCGGCCAGAATGAAAAACCACATCGCCAGATCGCCCGGCAAGTGGCCACGGCACAGCTCGCTGGGCTCAGCCGAAGTGCACATCAACCACGTCCATCAGCGCAGCGACCGTTAGCGGATCATCGCTCAGCGGCTCGGCCAGGCACGCCATGCACGCCTCTCGCGGGCTCAGGCCGGAGCGGATCATGCGCGCAGTGAAAATCAGCAGTCGCGTCGAGGCGACTTCTTCCAGGTCATGCTGATCGAGCCGGCGCAAGGCCTGCCCCAGCTTGACCACTTGTGCCGCCAGCGCGCTGTCCACCTGGGCTTCCCGGGCGACAATGCGCTCTTCGTCGGCTACTGGCGGATAGCCGAAGCGCATCGCCATGAACCGTTGGCGGGTGCTGGGCTTCATGCCCTTGAGCAGGTTCTGATAACCGGGGTTGTAAGACACCACGAGCATGAAGGACGACGGCGCCTTCAACACTTCGCCGGTGCGTTCCAGGAACAGTTCCCGACGATCATCGGCCAGTGGATGCAGCACCACCACGGTGTCCTGGCGTGCCTCGACCACTTCGTCGAGGTAGCAGATGCCTCCTTCCCGGACCGCACGAGTCAGCGGTCCGTCTTGCCACCAGGTGCCTTTGGCGCCGATCAAATGGCGACCGATCAGGTCTGCGGCACTCAGGTCGTCGTGACACGCCACGGTGTAGAGCGGCAGTTTCAAGCGATGAGCCATGTGCTGGACGAAGCGGGTCTTGCCGCATCCGGTCGGGCCTTTGATCAGCACCGGCATGCCGTGACGCCAGGCCTGCTCGAACAGTACCTGCTCATTGTTCAGCGGTTGGTAGAAAGGTTCGACCTGTTCGCACGACGGAATACGGTCCATGGGCTACCTGTTCCAAAAGCGGATTCAAGGCACACGCTACGGGCGCCTGCGACAACCTGGCAAGTGACACGGCCGGCAAACTTGATCGCCGTCAAGCAAGCATTGGCCTGCTCGGGCATAGCCTTGCAACGCACTAAGAACCTGCGTTCTGCTGGCGTTTCAGCACATCGCAAAGGTCTTGCCTGAGGAGAAATGGAATGCTGATCAGCAATAGAAAAACGTTTGCCCTGGCCGTCGCCACACTCTATTTGGCGATAAGCCAGGTCGCCGGCGCTGACGAACCCGCCACGGCGGCGGCCACCCCGCCCATGGTGAAAACCGCCGGGGCGCCTGACCTGAGCCAAGACGAGTTCGACTCATCCAAGGAGATTTATTTCCAGCGCTGCGCTGGTTGCCACGGCGTCCTGCGCAAAGGGGCCACAGGTAAACCCTTAACACCCGACATCACCCAGTCCCGCGGGCAACCCTACCTGGAAGCGTTGATCACCTACGGGTCACCGGCGGGCATGCCGAATTGGGGAACGTCCAACGCTCTGACCAAGGAACAGATCACCGCGATGGCGAAGTTCATTCAACATACACCGCCGACACCGCCGGAATGGGGCATGGCCGAGACGCGCAAGACCTGGAAAGTGTTGGTCAAGCCTGAAGACCGTCCGAAGAAACAACTGAGCACGCTCAACCTGCCGAACCTGTTTTCGGTGACCTTGCGTGATGACGGCAAGATCGCTCTCGTCGATGGCGACAGCAAGAAAATCGTCAAGCTGATCGAGACCGGTTATGCGGTACACATCTCGCGAATTTCCGCCTCCGGTCGCTATCTGCTGGTGATTGGTCGAGACGCCCGGATCGACATGATCGACCTATGGCCGGCGGAGCCGACCAAGGTTGCCGAAGTCAAAGTGGGTATTGAAGCGCGCTCGGTCGAGACCTCCAAGTTCAAGGGCTACGAAGACACATACACCATCGCCGGCTCTTACTGGCCGCCGCAGTTCACCATCATGGATGGCGAAACCCTGGAGCCCAAGCAAATCGTCTCGACCCGCGGCATGACCGTCGACACGCAGGAATACCACCCCGAACCCCGAGTCGCGGCGATCATCGCCTCCCACGAATGGCCAGAGTTCATCGTCAACGTCAAGGAAACCGGCAAGGTGATGCTGGTCAATTACCAGGACATCAAGAACCTCACCATCACCTATATCGATGCCGCGCCGTTCCTGCATGACGGTGGTTGGGACAGCACCCATCGCTATTTCATGACTGCCGCCAACAACTCCAACAAGGTCGCCGTCATCGATTCCAAGGAGCGCAAACTGACGGCATTGGTGGACGTCGGCAAAATCCCTCACCCGGGTCGCGGCGCCAACTTCGAGCACCCGGTCTACGGTCCGGTCTGGGCCACCAGCCACCTGGGCGATGACGGTATCTCGCTGATCGGCACCGACCCGGTCAAACACCCGCAATACGCCTGGAAACAGGTCGCCTCGCTCAAAGGCCAGGGCAGCGGTTCGTTGTTCATCAAAACCCACCCCAGCTCACGCCACCTGTACGTCGACACCACATTCAACCCAGACGCCAAGCTCAGCCAATCGGTAGCGGTATTCAACCTCGACAAGCTCGACGCCGGTTACACCGTACTGCCCATCGCCGAGTACGCCGGCATCAAGCAAGGCGCTATGCGGGTCGTGCAGCCGGAATACAACAAGGCCGGGGACGAGGTCTGGTTCTCCGTCTGGAGCGGGCAGGCAGACGAGTCGGCACTGGTGGTGATCGACGACAAAACCCTGAAGCTCAAAGCGGTGATCAAAGACAAGCGGCTGATTACGCCCACCGGCAAATTCAACGTCTACAACACCCAGCACGACATCTATTGAGCTCCATCAATGCAAGGAATCGCCATGAAAAATACGCTGCTTTCATTGTTTGCCCTGGCTGCCTGGCTGATTGTGCAGCCTGCCATGGCGCAAGACGCACTGGAGCTGTTCAAGAGTAAGCCTTGCGCCGCCTGCCACGCCATCGACACCAAGATGGTCGGCCCGGCGCTCAAGGATGTCGCGGCCAGGAGCGCCGGTACGGCCGGCGCCGTGGACACCCTGGCGAGCCATATCAAAAATGGCACGCAAGGCAATTGGGGGCCGATACCGATGCCGGCCAACCCGGTCACCGAAGAAGAAGCGAAGACCCTTGCGACCTGGGTACTGACGCTCAAATAACCACCGGGAGGGCGTCATGAACACCTATCGACACGCTGCGATTATGGCGGCCCTCCTGCTCATTTGTGCAAGCTCGATTGCGGCGCCGGACGCCAAGCGCCAGGCGCAGCTCGAACATTTGCTGGCCCAGGACTGCGGTGCCTGCCACGGGCTGTACATGACCGGTGGGCTGGGCCCCGAGCTGACCCGCGCAGCATTGGCCGGCAAGTCGCGGGCCAGCCTGATCGCCACCGTCACCCAAGGGCGCCCCGGCACCGCCATGCCGGGCTGGGGCGCGCTGCTCAGTGCCGACGACATCCGTTGGCTGGTCGATCTTCTTCTCCAGGGATACCCCGCACCATGATCCGTTCAATCCTGCTGTCAGCGGCGACCGGCCTCCTGTTATCCGCCTGCGCTCAAACTCCTTTGCGGGGCACGGGCGACCTGGGGGTCGTGGTGGAACGCGGCACCGGTAGCATCCAGATCATCGAAAGCCAGAAACACACCGCGCTGGCCCGCCTCACAGGCCTTGGCGATCTGTCCCATGCCTCGGTGGTGTTCTCCCCTGACCAGCGTTATGCCTATGTGTTCGGTCGCGACGGGGGCTTGAGCAAAATCGACCTGCTGACCCAGCGCATCGACCACAGGGTCATCCAGGGCGGCAACAGCATCGGCGGCGCCATCAGTCAGGACGGCAGGTTGATCGCGGTGTCCAACTACGTCCCCGGCGGAGTCAAGGTGTTCGATGCCGGCACCCTGCAACAGGTAGCGGACATCCCCGCCACGGCGCTGGCCGATGGCAAACGTTCTCGTGTAGTGGGCCTGGTGGACGCCCCCGGACAACGCTTTGTGTTCAGTCTGTTCGATACCGGCGAAATCTGGAGCGCCGATTTCAGCCAGGGCAACTCGCCAGTGATCCGCCGCTTCAAAGACATCGGACAGCAACCCTACGACGCACTGATAACTGCGGATGGGCGCTATTACATGGCCGGGCTGTTCGGCGAAGACGGCATGGCCCAACTCGATCTCTGGCATCCGGAACGAGGCGTAAAGCGAATACTCGGCGACTACGGTCGCGGCCAGGAAAAACTCCCGGTCTACAAAATGCCGCACCTGGAAGGCTGGGCCGTCGCCGACAACCAGGCCTTTGTGCCCGCCGTCGGCCGCCATCAGGTGCTGGTGATGGATTCGCGCAGTTGGCAGCAGACCGCAACCATTGCGGTGGCTGGGCAGCCGGTGTTCGTCACCTCGCGGCCAGATGGCCGGCAGCTGTGGGTCAATTTTGCCTACCCGGATAATGATCGGGTTCAGGTGATCGACACCGAAACCCATCGCGTAATCGCCGACCTGCGACCGGGCCCGGCCGTGCTGCACATGGAGTTCACCGCCCGTGGCGACCAGTTGTGGCTGTCGGCCCGCGACGGCGATCAGGTCCAAGTCTGGGACCCGTACACCCTCAAACGGCTGGCCACCCTGCCGGCCAGCGCGCCAAGCGGCATCTTCTTCAGCAGCCGCGCACAAAAAATGGGCTATTGAAATGGACTTGGATCTGCTGAGTCGCCAGTTGATGGATCGCTTCCAGCACGAAATGCCGCTGTGCGCGGAACCGTATAAGGCCATGGCCGCCGCCCTCGGTTGCGACGAGGCGCACGTGCTGACTTGCCTGCACGCCATGGATCAGGCCGGCACCCTCTCACGGGTCGGCGCGGTGTTCGACCACTGCCGTGCCGGAGCCAGCACCCTCGCCGCGTTCGCCGTGCCCGCCACACGCCTGCATCAGGTCGCTGAGCGCGTCAGCCAGTATCCCGAGGTCAATCACAACTATGCACGGGAGCATTTCTACAACCTGTGGTTTGTGGTGACCGGCCCTGATCGCCCACACATCGAACGCGTACTCAATGAACTTGAAAAAGACACCGGCCTCACGCCACTGGACCTGCCGATGTTGACCGCCTACCGCATCGACCTCGGTTTTTCCCTGGGAGAAACGCCATGAATACCGACTTGACCCCCAGACAAACGCTGGCGCTGCGTAGGCACCTTGAAGCTGGCCTGCCGCTGGTATCGCGTCCCTACCAATGCCTCGCCGAGCGAATAAACGCCAACGAAGACCAGGTGCTGGGGCAGATGCATCTGTGGCATGAGCAGGGCTTGTTCCGCCGAATCGGCCTGGTGCTCAACCACCGCGCCCTGGGCTTTACCGCCAACGCAATGTTGGTACTGGATGTTCCGGACGCGCTGATCGACGAGGTCGGCCAGCGCCTGGGGCGAGCGCAGGGCATCACTCTCTGCTATCAACGGCCGCGGCGTTTGCCGCAGTGGCGATACAACCTGTTCTGCATGGTTCATGGACGTCAACGTGAACAGGTCGAAACCCAGATTCAGCAATTGCTGGACGAACACCTGCTGAGCGACCTGCCCCATCAATTGCTGTTCAGCACCCACGCCTTCAAACAGTGCGGCGCACGCTTTGCAGCCTCGCCAATGGGAGCCCCATGCCATGGATGACCTCGACCGCCGATTGATCAACCGCTTGCAACGGGGTCTACCGCTGGTACGCCACCCTTGGCAGGCGCTGGCCGCCGAACTGGACAGCAGCAGCGCGCAACTGCTCGAGCGTCTGCGCCAAATGCTCGCTGACGGAATACTCACGCGCTTCGGCCCACTGTTCGACATCGAGCGGCTGGGCGGCGCGTTCACCCTCGCGGCGTTGGCGGTGCCAGAAGAACGCTTCGAACAGGTAGCCGAACAACTGCACGCCCTGCCCGAAGTGGCGCACAACTATCGACGCGAACACGCCTGGAACATGTGGTTCGTGCTCGCCTGCTCGACAGAACAGGCGATCGCCCAAACCCTGCACCACATCGAAACCCTGACAGGCCTGCCACTGCTTAACCTGCCTAAAGAGGAGACCTATCATGTCGGTGTGTATTTCCCGGTCTGAGGACGCCCTGGCCCGGCATCTGATCGAGCTGACCCAGGCCGGCCTGCCCTTGGTGAACGACCCATGGGCCTGGCTCGCCGAACAGTTGCACCTGAGCGTCGAGGCAACCCTGGATTTGCTCAAGCGCCTGCAAGCCGAGGGCGCGATCCGGCGGATCGCGGCTGTCCCCAACCACTATCGCCTGGGCTATCGCCACAACGGCATGACCGTCTGGGACGTGCGCGACACCGACATGCCGCGCCTTGGCGCATTGATCGGCGCGCAGCCGTTCGTCAGCCACTGCTACCGACGCCCGCGCCAAACCGCCTGGCGCTACAACCTGTTCGCCATGGTCCATGGCCGCAGCAGCGACGAGATCAACCACTATCGCGAGTACCTGCGCCAATTGCTGGGTGACGCCTGTGTCGCCGACGAGATGCTGGTGAGCAGCCGCATCCTGAAGAAAACCGGTGTGCGGCTACCGCAAGCGCCACGCTGAACGCAGCTGAATCAAGGAGATTTACATGTTGAGGATCAGCCAATACCTGCGCGCCCTGAGCGGCCAGGCGCCCGCCCCCAGAACCAGCCCACCGGGCAGCAACCGGCCACCGGTGGTGATCTGGAACCTGCTGCGGCGTTGCAACCTGACGTGTAAACACTGTTACGCCACCTCGGCCGACAGTGTCTTTCGCGACGAACTGGATACGCCCGCCGCCCTGACTGTGATCGATGACCTGCACGATGCCGGCGTAAAAGTACTGATATTTTCCGGCGGTGAACCGCTGATGCGCGAGGATCTGTTTGTGCTCAGCGCCTATGCCCGCGCCAAGGGTTTCTTTGTGGCGCTGTCCACCAACGGCACGTTGATCGATGAGCAGAACATCGCGCGGATCAGCGCCGCGCAGTTTGACTATGTGGGCATCAGCATCGATGGCCTGGAAGCCACCCATGATGCCTTCCGGCAACTGAAAGGCAGCTTCGCTCGTTCCATGCACGCGATCCGGCTCTGTCGAGAACGAGGCATTCGCGTGGGCCTGCGTACGACGCTGACCCAGGAGAACCACACGCAGTTGCCCCAACTGCTGGCACTGATGCGCGAGTACGACGTACAGAAGTTTTACCTGTCGCACCTCAACTACAGCGGCCGCGGCAAACGCAGTCGCCAGCTTGATGCGCAGCGGCAGATGAGCCGCGACGCCATGACCTCGATCTTCGAACGCGCCTGGGAAGACATTCAACAAGGCCACGGCACCGATTTTGTCAGTGGCAACAACGATGCCGATGCCATTCTCTTGCTGCAATGGGCCGCGAGCCGCTTGCCTGCGCACTACCCGCACCTGGAAAACATGCTTCGCGCCTGGGGCGGCAATGCCTCGGGCAGCGGTATTGCCAATATCGACAATACCGGCGAAGTGCACCCGGACACCTATTGGTGGCAGCACTCGGTGGGGAATGTCCGGCACACGCCCTTTCGCACGCTCTGGCTGGATCAGCCCGATGCGCTGCTGTCGAGATTGCGTGAGCACCCCCGTGCTGTGGGCGGCCGTTGCGCGCAATGCCGCTGGTTGCCCATCTGCAACGGCAATACCCGCACCCGCGCCTGGGCCGAGGGCGACCTCTGGGGCCAGGACCCCGGCTGTCATCTAAGCGATGAAGAGATCGGCGTGCAGCCGTCACCGCTGATCCCTTGCACCACAGACTGAAGCGTCCGTGCGGTAAACCTCCTGATATGAAGCACCAAGGAAGCCTTATGCCTGCATCCATTGTTATACCGGCCGCACTTGAGTGCGCGTTCAGACCGGGGGAAGTCGCCCTGGTCGGTGCCGGCCCCGGCGACCCCCGGCTGCTGACCCTGCGCGCCTGGAGCCTGCTGATGCAGGCCGACGCCGTGGTCTATGACCGCCTCATCAGCGACGAACTGCTGGCATTGATCCCACCGACCTGCGTGCGGCATTACGTCGGCAAGGCCAGCGGCTGCCACAGCTTGCCCCAGGAACAGATCAACCAACGGCTCGCTGACCTTGCCGACCAAGGCCAACGGGTGGTTCGGCTCAAGGGTGGCGACCCCTTCATATTCGGGCGCGGTGCCGAGGAACTTCAGTACTTGCTGCAACGCGGTATCGACTGCCAGGTGGTCCCGGGCATTACCGCCGCTTCCGGCTGCAGCGCCTATGCGGGGATCCCACTGACCCACCGGGACCTGGTCAACTCCTGCCGTTTCATCACCGGGCACCTGCAACACAATGGCGCGTTGTCGTTGCCCTGGAGCAGCCTGGCCGACTGCAGTCAAACCCTGGTCTTCTACATGGGGTTGGCGAATCTTGGGGTTATCGCGCAGCGCTTGATCGAGGCCGGAATGCCCGCCGACACACCGGCGGCACTGATAAGCAACGGCACACGGCCCGACCAGCATGTCGTGCGTGGCCCGCTGCACCAACTGCCGACCCTGGGGCTTAAGTGCCCGCCCGGAATTGCGACCCTGACGGTGATCGGCACCGTGGTCAATCTGTTCGCCGAACAACCACTGCAATACCCGGCGCGCTTTTCTCCATCCAAGTGAGAGGTGCAAGCCTACTGACTTGAAGGCGATCGGTTTTCTTTGCAGGTGTTTCCAACGCCTTAAACGGTGCGGGAAAACCGGCCCTTCTGTGCGTCACCCAGGTAGGCGTCAAACGCCATTGCGACGCTGCGCATCATCAAATGCCCTTGGGGCAACAGGCGCAATTGGCCGTGATGAATCTTCAGGAGCCCGTCCCGCACATGCTCGTCCAGTTGCCCCAGCGCGTCGGCAAAATACTCGGTAAAGCAGATGCCGTGACCCACTTCGAATTTACCGAAGTCGACCCGGCCATGGCACATCAGCTCACTGATCACGTCACGGCGCAGCAGGTCATCGGCGCTCAAACGGTAACCCCGATGCACCGGCAGCAAGCCTTGATCAATACGGGCATAGTACTGCGAGAGCTCCTTGACACTCTGGCTGTAGCTGTCGCCGACCTTACCGATCGCTGACACGCCCAGGCCGATCAAATCGCAGTCGGCATGGGTGGAGTAGCCCTGGAAATTGCGCTGCAACGTGCCATTGGCCCGGGCCAGCGCCAGCTCATCGTCGGGCAAGGCGAAATGATCCATGCCGATATAGACATAACCGGCCTCGGTCAGGCGCCGGATGGTCAGTTCAAGCAACTCCAGCTTGCGTTCCGGTGGCGGCATGTCCGCTGGGCGAATCAGTCGTTGCGCGCGCACCAGCTCCGGCAAATGGGCGTAGCTGTAGGCGGCAATTCGATCCGGACGCAACGCGATGATTTTGCCGAGGGTGACATCGAAACTCTTCACCGTTTGCAGCGGCAGGCCGTAAATCAGGTCGACGCTGACCGACTTGAATTGCGCCTCACGCGCCGCTGCGACCAGGGCATAAATCTGCGCTTCACTTTGCTGGCGATTGACTGCCGCCTGCACGTCGGGGTCAAAGTCCTGCACACCAAAACTCAGACGATTGAAGCCCAGCTGGCGCAGCGACTGGATCTGTTCGGTGCTGATGGTGCGCGGATCGACCTCGATGGAAAACTCATGGTCATCGCTGTCGTCCATGTCGAATGCCTGGTGTAGACAGCCCATCAGGTCGGCCAGCTGCTCGCGGGTCAAATAGGTCGGCGTGCCCCCGCCCAGGTGCAGTTGCGTCAGCTTGCGCGTACGGTCGAACAAGGCAGCTTGCATCTCGATTTCGCGCTTGAGGTAGGTCAGGTATTCGACGGCACGGTGGGTTTTCTGCGTAATGATTTTGTTGCAGGCACAGTAGTAACAAAGGCTCTTGCAGAACGGAATGTGAATGTACACCGACAGGGGCTTGGGCACAGGCGCCAGGTTGCTATCGGTGACGGCACGATGATAGTCATCGACGGCGAACGCCTGATGAAATTGCGGTGCGGTTGGGTAGGAGGTATAGCGCGGCCCCGGTTGGTCATATTTTTCGACCAGGGCGCGATTGAAATCAAATGAAGGTGTCATGATCAATCCACTCGCTATAGGGTTCACGTCCCGCGCCGCCCGAGTCCTTTTCAAACAGGTTGCAGATGGCATCTACGTGCGGCCGACCGGCCGGAAGGATACTGATGAAACGCTCAGACAGCTCAATCAACCCGTCACCGGCCAATTGCTCCAGCACAGGCCAGGCGGCGTAAAAGTACTGGCGAAAGATCAGTCCGCAACGCGTCTCGATGGCCTGGATATCCAGCTCCAAATCGCACGCCAGGCGCTCCATGACCATGAGCCTGATCTGGCTGCGTGGCTCGCACCGCCAGCCACGACTCGTCGGCAATTGGTCGATGTCCAGGCATTGCTGATACCGTTGCAATTGGTCGGTATTTTGCGCGTACAGTTCGTCAATCTGACTGATGGCGCCCAAACCGAACCCGATTTGATCGCAATACCCGTGGCGGGTAAAACCTTCACTGGTGCGACGTAACCGGCCGCGCTCCTGCGCTATCGCCAAATCATCGTCGGGCCGGACGAATTGACCCAGGCCGATGTAGTGATACCCGCCGCCGAGCAACTGGTCAAAACAGCTTTGGCGCATCGCGCTTTTATCATCCAGGCTGCACAGCGCTCTGATGTTGTCCCCGGCCATCGCCCGATAGCGATGGGGTGGCCGTGAGTAGTCAAATACCAGCAGCCGGTCCGGCTCCAGTTCGATAAGAGTGGCCAATTTCAATGCGAAGCTTTCCGGCGTCTGCCAGGCACGGCCATACCCCAGATCCACATTGATGGAACGATAACCAAAGGTACGCGCGGCATCGATAAGCGAATGGATGGGGGCCGGGTTCTGGTAGCAGTCCACCGACATATCACTGTCGGCACCGATGTCCGGAACGCC
This sequence comes from Pseudomonas sp. FBCC-B545, assembly GCF_059134095.1. Classification (NCBI taxonomy): domain Bacteria; kingdom Pseudomonadati; phylum Pseudomonadota; class Gammaproteobacteria; order Pseudomonadales; family Pseudomonadaceae; genus Pseudomonas; species Pseudomonas sp. FBCC-B545. The sequence continues at coordinate 3,951,164 of NZ_CP101441.1, forward strand.
AATGCTGACATGGTTGAATCCAAGGTCGCGCAGCACGCCCATGGTCGACCAGTCGGTGTGGTGCAGGTCAACGTCAATACTGTACTCACCGCACTCATGCCCCAAAAGGTTGAATCGGCCACGAAGATGACTCATCAGCCTTCTGAGCTGGGCGATTGCGGGTATACCGCCACCCAGATGAAACTGCTCGACCCGCTGCCCCGTGCCCAGGTGACAACTGACGAGGTCAATCTCGTGCTGCAGACGCCGAAGGTAGTTTTCACCGCCCCTGTGCTCGCATGAAACATCGCCCGGGGAACACAAGGCAGGCCTAGGGTTGGACGGCAGTTGCACGTTCAGCGACAGCGGACGGCATTTCTGGCGGCTGGCACGTAAAGCGCGAAGCAAATCCAGGGAACCGATCCCTTCATGGAACTTTTCAGTGCCAACAGGGCAGTCGGGATCGAGCACGCCTTGATCGTACCGAACGTTCAGCTCGCCGCGGTTGTGAGATGGGTTGAGCATGACGGGTCTCCGAGACTGGCTGCGCACTACCAGTGTCAGGGCCTGGCGTTCAATGCGTCTTGATTTGTATCAAGCGCAAGCAAATGCTGGTGGTGCATGACCGCCGGGCAAACCTGGTCACCAGGTCAGGTAAAACATCCCTTTGGCCAGCAGCACGATGACGATCATGTGGCAGAACAGGCTGGCATGGATGAAATGCAGGTATCGAGCAGACATCCGGTCACTTCTGAACAGATACATGGCGGCCAGGAAGTGCAGCAGCACGCTGACGGCGACTGCGATCTTCAACATCAACAATGTACCGAACGATGAGGCCAGTGGTGTGGCAAGGGTCGGCAAATAGCGCAACCAGACCATCCCCGCCCCGGCCCCAAACAACACCAGCAAAACCCATGGAACCAGGGTGCGCGCGCGTCGACCGATACCCTGTTCGACCAACAGCATGACCTTGACCGGCAGCTGTTTACGAATACTTTCCAGGAACAGGACTTCGAAGAACACCGTGCCAATGAAAATCAGCGCGGCAAACAGATGCAACGTCAGAAACAGCGGATAGAGCATGGGATACTCGCTCTCATTTGAGCTGGACACGGCTGACCTACGGCGAGGCAACCGTCAAGCCCATCGTGCTTCGTCGGCGATCTTGGCCAACACCTTTGCGGTCATCCCGGGGGGATGCACAAGCAACACCACCACGCCAACATTCAGGTTCAAGCCTGCAGAGTGGGTTTGAGCACAGGATACAGAGCAGGGCCGACGCCTGCGGTTGACGTCAATCAAGTAATCCAGACAAGGCCCAGGATTAGACAGGTTTTATGGATAATCCATCCAGCCAAGCCTGATTTATCCAGCGCATGCAGGCGCCTATGCTGAAGCTCCTTACACTCGTGCAGGAGATTTCCCATGGCAGACCACTCCATCAAGGGCAAAGTAGTACTGATCGCCGGCGGAGCCAAGAACCTTGGCGGCCTGATCGCTCGCGACCTGGCCGCGCAAGGCGCCAAGGCCATCGCCATCCATTACAACAGCGCTTCCTCCAAGGCCGATGCCGATGCGACCGTCGCGGCCATACAGGGCAGTGGTGCGCAAGCCGTGGCGTTGCAGGCTGACCTGACCACAGCGGGTGCCGTCGAGAAGCTGTTTGCCGACGCCATCAGCGCCGTAGGCAAGCCGGACATCGCCATCAACACCGTCGGCAAGGTGCTTAAGAAACCCATGGCCGAGATCACAGAGGCCGAATACGACGAGATGACGGCAGTCAACTCCAAGACCGCCTTTTTCTTCCTCAAGGAAGCCGGCAAGCACCTGAACGACAATGGCAAGATCTGCACCGTGGTCACCTCGCTGCTGGGCGCGTTCACGCCTTTCTACGCGGCCTATGCGGGCACCAAGGCACCGGTTGAGCACTACACTCGCGCAGCATCCAAGGAGCTGGGTGCGCGCGGCATCTCGGTGACTGCGGTTGGCCCCGGCCCGATGGACACGCCGTTCTTCTACCCGGCCGAGGGCGCCGATGCCGTGGCGTACCACAAGACGGCTGCCGCGCTCTCGTCGTCCAGCAAGACTGGCCTGACCGCCATCGAGGATGTGGTGCCCTTCATTCGCCATCTGGTGAGCGACGGTTGGTGGGTCACCGGCCAGACAATTCTCATCAACGGTGGCTACACCACCAAGTAAGCATTTGGCGGTTCAATTGACGGGTTGAGCAAGAAGGCACCCGGATTGAAGCCCATCAACGGGCGCGGAAAATCGAGGCGGAGCAAATCTTTGTGGATCAAGGAGGGTTCGCGGGGTGATTATCCGCCAGTCCCACGGGTGCCGATTCCGCGTCCGGGGTTGGCACCGCTTCCAAGGTTGAAAGGCAGATATGGACACACTCGATCAGTACCGCGTCTTCGTGCGGGTAGCCGAAATGGGCAGTTTCATCAAAGCTGCCCATGCGCTGCAATTGCCTCGCGCCACCGTTTCCGCCGCGATCCAGCAACTGGAGGAAAAAATCGGCGCCCGCCTGCTGAACCGCACGACGCGCCAAGTTCACCTGACAGCTGACGGCACCCAACTGCTCGAGCGCTTGCGTCCATTGCTGGCGGACGCCGAGGACGTCGAGCAACTATTCCAGAGCAGTCAGCGGCAAGTGGCTGGGCTGCTCAGGATCGATGCGCCCAGCCGCATTGCGCGCCGTCTCATCGCGCCGGCATTGCCGGGCCTGCTGCGTCGCTATCCTCGGCTGCAGTTGGCGCTCGGCTCTACCGATCGCGCCATCGACCTGGTGCAGGAAGGCGTTGACTGCGCGATACGCGTTGGGCCCCTGCAGGACAGCAGCCTGGCAGTGCGACCGTTGGGGGCTATCGCCTTGATCAACTGCGCCAGCAAAGCCTACCTGCATGAACACGGCATGCCGCAGCAGCCGGAGGACCTGGCCCGCGGGCACTGGGCGGTTGGCTACGCTTCACCCACCACGGGACGGGAGCTGCCCTGGGAGCACGTTCAGGCCGACGGGCAGGAGCAGACGCGCAACCTAGCCAGTCGGGTCGTCGTCAATAACGCCGAGAGCTACATCGCCTGCTGCCGCGCCGGGCTTGGCTTGATCCAGATCCCCCGCTTCGATGTGAAACACCTGCTGGACAGTGGAGAACTGGTCGAGGTCATGCCCGCGTTTCGTGCCGCAGCCATGCCGGTGTCCTTGCTGTATCCGCATCGGCGCCAGAGAACCCGCCGGCTCGGCGCATTCATCGAGTGGTTCGAGGACCTTATGAGGCCGCACCTCGAACCCTGATGCGCGTTCGCACCCCAGGTTTGGATACCCCCCAACGAACCAACCCCCACCTGCCGCTGCAGAGAACCACTGAAGCCGGGAGCTTAAGATTCAAACCCCAGCGTCTATGGTAGATACTTGCAACCGCACCCATCTCGAACGGGGCCGACCATTTATCGCCGAGTAAAAATTTGATAGCTTCAGTTCTCGCTTCATCTGCCGCTATTGCTATATCGATTTGTCGCCGTCCGTAACGTGCCTTATCTTGCAAACTGTCAAAGGCAATCCGGCAGGTAGACAACTCTTGAGTGAATACCTGCTGCGAGTCTCCGGGGGGGCTCGCTGGCAATGTCGCGGCAATGACCTGGCGAAACACCATAAGAGAACCTGGCGAATGGACAATGGACAATACGAAAGGCGGGCAGCGACGGCGGCGTCCGACTCATTGCCGCATATTCTGCTGATCGACGATGTTCCTGAAGATATCCGTGCCACACTCGTTCTGCTAAAGACCCAGCCTTGGCGCCTTTCGCTGGCCAGCGACGCCCATCAGGGCTATCAACGGGCACTGAGCCTGCGCCCGGATCTGATCGTTCTGGATGTTCACATGCCCCAGATGGATGGCTTCAGCCTGTGCAGGCTATTACGCGAGGCACCGGCCACCCGGCATACCCCGATCCTGTTTCTGTCGTCGGCCAATACGCCACTGGAGCGCCTCGAGGGGCTGGCGGTCGGCGCGGTCGACTACATTCCCAAGTCCTACGCCCCCGAAGAAGTACTGGCACGCATCAAGATTCACCTGCAATTGACTTGGCGAGCGCCGCCGGCCATTCAGGACGGCCCGGTCGATCCGCAACCACAAGGTGATGAAATCGTGCTGAGGGCGGCGATGCGATTGATTGAAAACCAGCTGGACGATATACCCTCCCTGCCCTGGCTGGCCCAAAAAGTCGGCACCCATGAAAAACGTCTCACCGCGATCTTCCGTGAGCACCTGGGGCTGACCGTGTTCGCCTATATACGCGATGCCCGGCTGCGTCGCGGCCAGGAACTGCTCGGCGAAAGCGCCATGAGCGTGCAAGACGTCGCCGAGCTGGTGGGCTTTCGCAATGCCTGCAACTTCGCCACCGCCTTGCGCCAGAGAATCGGCATGACGCCCAGTCAGTTTCGTCGGCAAACCCTGGGCATTGAAGATGCAGAGCTGGCCGGACGCACCTGATGCGGTTTCTACAGCTCCTGCTGCTGACGTTGGCGTTGTTATCCGCAGGCCCGCTACGCGCCGCCCCTGTGCAAAGTTGCCAGGCCGAGCAGCTGGACCTGATGCCTACGCTGCAAATTTTCGAGGATACCCAGGCCAGCCTGAGCCTGGACGAAGTGGCTGGATTGCCCGCAGCGCGTTTCAACACCCCGACCCCAGACTGGCCGCCCCAAGGCTATAGCCGCTCCGCGTTCTGGTTAAAAATGCAGCTCACCAATTCAAGCGATGCGGCCTGTTCGCGCCTGCTGGTGGTTGGGGCGCCGCGCCTGGAGGACATCCGCGTCTATCAGTCCACCGGCGGACGTTGGAGTGATGCGCATGCAGGAAACGCTCATCCCCTGGCCGAATGGCCCCAGCCACCTGCGCGCCAGCCGGCGTTCCCGATCTCACTGGCGGCGCGGGAAAGCGTCACGGTGTTCGTGCGAGTGGCGAGCAATTTCCAAATGCTGCTGGAACCGCAACTGTGGTCCGAACCGGCGCTGCTGCGCAGTCAGCAACAGACCTACCTGAGCGATGGACTCACCCTCGGCATTGTCCTGCTGGTCGTGCCTTTCGGCCTGATCGTCGGCTGGATCCTGCGCTCCCCCTTGCTGACCGTGAACGCAGGGGCGGTGCTGAGCTACATCCTGCTCACCTGCATCCTCAACGGCTACCTGGTCTATTGGCCCACCGCACTGGGCTGGACACGAGAGTTGCTGACCTGCGCCAGCGCGGTCTCGTTCGTTCTGTTTCTGGCCTACATGCGCGTGTTGCTGCAGGTGTCCCGCCTGCCCCGCATCATTGGCTGGAGCTATTGGGTGCCGCTGTCGGGCTGTATCCTCGGCCGACTCTGGTGGCTGAAAGTCGATGCCGTCCAGGGTGCGCAGCTGGTCCAGGTATCGCTGATGAGCTTCTACGCAGTGCTGCTCGCGACATTATTCATGGCCTGGCGCCGGCGCCTGAGCTACAGCTGGATGGCCTGGCTGGTGCCAGCGCTCTTGCTGGGCCAATTGCTGATGCGGATTTTCTTCCCTCAGGAACAACTGCCCTGGCAGTCTGCGCAAAGCAAATACAGCTTATCGTCTACGTTGGCAGGCGTCGCGTTACTGGTGTGCACCCTGATCATGGAAGTGGTCCGCAGCCGCGACCGCGAAAAGCACGCGCTGTCCGGTCTCGAACAACAGCGCCAGGCCGAGCACGAACGTCTGGAAAGCACCGTGGCACTGCGCACCGCGCAGTTGCGCGACTCCCTGGCGGCTCGCAGTGCGCTAATGGCGCGGATCAGCCACGACCTGCGCTCGCCGCTGGTACGCATTATCGACTACGCGCGCCTGTTGCACGGCGGGCCAAACCGCGATTACCCAGCCACGATCGAACGCAATGCCCGCCAGCAGCTGGAGCTGATCGATGAGATGCTCGAATTCTCCCGTGGCGAGCTGGAACAAATGCAACTGGCCCTCGCGCCGGGGTATTTGTACGGTTTCCTCAAGGAGATCGCCGACGAAGCCGGCTTTCTCGCGGCACGTCAGGGCAACAGCTTCGAAGCGGTGCTGGCCGATGACTTGCCGCCTCTGGTCGAGGCCGACTTCAAACGTCTTCGGCAAATTCTCATGAACCTGCTGGCTAACGCGGCAAAATTCACCCACAACGGCCAGATCCGTTTCGAAGTGAGCGGTTACCCGGGGGCAACCGCCGATGGCGTGGAATTGCGCTTCAGCGTGATCGACACCGGCATCGGCGTTGATCCGCAAGAGTTCGAACAACTGCTGCAACCCTTCCGCCGCGGCCGCAATGCGCAGCGCTACGACGGCAGCGGGCTGGGCTTGTCGATCGTCACCCAACTGCTGGAGCGCATGGACAGCCGGCTCGAACCCCAGGCCACCGAGCAAGGCGGCAGCCACTTCAGTTTTCGCCTGCAACTCAGATGCGCTGAGGAACATGACCTGGAACTCGGCCTCGTCGACAACAACGCCACGCCGCTTGATGGCCAGGGCAAGCACGTTCTGCTGGTCGATGACGTCGAGCAGAACAGCGAATGGCTTTATGACCTGCTGGCCGGCTACGGTTTTGACGTGAGCATGGCGGCGAATGGCGAAGACGCCTTGGCCTGCCTGGCCGGACAATCGGTCGACCTGCTGATCAGCGACCAGATGATGCCCGGCATGGACGGCTGGGAACTGTTGCGGCAGGTGCGCGAGCGCTGGGGCCACTTGCCGGTGATGCTGTATTCCGCGGTCCCGCCACGTAGGCCGCAGGATTATCCAGACAATCTGGTATTCGATGCAGTACTGCTCAAGCCCGTCGACAGCCGAGAATTGCTGGCTTGGGTCAAGATGCTGGCCTGCACGGATACAGTGCGCCGCGCAATGGCTCGGGAGTTCTAGCATGCCGGGCTCGGGTTATCGGCTGCTCTTGCTTTGCCTTGCGGCTTGGCCCTGGGCGTCGGTGAATGCCGGACAACAGGCGCCCAGCACCCTCACGCTCGACGACACGACCGTCACCGCCCGACGCCGCGAGGAAGCCCCACAAGACGTGCCGATTCCAATGAGCGTGCTTTACGGCGAGCAACTGGACGAGGCCGGCCTGCATCGGCTTCAGGACATCCAACAACGAGTGCCCGGCCTGGTGGTGTCCGGTCACGATGCACGTTTCGCCGGGTTCGGCTTGCGCGGCTTCGGCGCCACCGCCTACAACGATGGCCTGGAAGGCAGCGTTGGCACCTACGTCGATGGCGTTTACCAGGCGCGCCAGGGCATGGCCTTCACTGAATTGATGGACATCGAGCGCCTCGAAATTCTGCGCGGGCCACAGGGCACCCTGTTCGGCAAGAACACCACGGCCGGGGCGTTGAACATCATCACCCGCCAGCCGACCTTTCAACCCGAAGCCAACTTCGAAGCACGCTACGGCGAGCACGGTTTGCGGGAATATCGCGGGGCGATTTCCGGCCCCCTGCAGGACGACGTACTGGCCGGGCGCCTGAACGTCTTCAACAGTTCGGTCGATGGTTCAGTGGACAATCTGCAAGATGGCACCCGCCTCGGCGACGCCGACAGCCAGGGCCTGCGTGGGCAATTATTATGGACGCCGAACCCGGACTTCAGCGCGCGCCTGATCGCCGACCATGCCGAGCAAAACGAGGCCGGCAACGTGCTGCTGGTCAATCACTACAGCGCCCAGACTCGCCAGCGCGCCAAGTTCCTCGGCTATCCGCTGGCAGAACCCGCCCCTTACAAGCGCGAGACCCGCATCGACGCGCCGGGGCGTCCGCATACCTTGCAGAACGGTGTCTCACTGGAGTTGAACTGGGACCTCGACGCGGCGCTGCGCTTGACCAGCATCACCGCCTACCGCGACTGGGACTACCGCGCCGCTCGCGACGGCGACAGCACTGCGCTGTCGGTGGCCGAGTCCGAAACCGAGCTGGGTCACCGCCAGTTCAGCCAGGAATGGCGCCTGTCCGGCACCGTCGGCTCGTCCATCGACTATGTCGCCGGGCTCTATTATTTGCGTCAGCAGCTCGACCGTAAGATCGACGTCGAATTCGGCAAGGACGCCGCGCCCTGGTTCGTCGGCGATCAACTGGAGCCGCTGAAAAAACTCTACGGCATCAACTTCACCGATCCCAAGCAGGTGCCGGCCTTGCTGCTCGAAGGCGCCCAACAACGTTACGACGGCGAGCAAAGGGGCGACAGTCGGGCCATTTTCGGACAGCTTTCCTGGCGCCCGATTGACGCGCTGGAACTCACCGGCGGCCTGCGCTACAGCCAGGATCGCAAAGACGGCTGGGTCTCCCGCGACGTCAGCAATCTCGCCCCGCTAAATGGCTTGCCCGCGGTTTTCCAGGCGGGCGGCCAATTGCTGCGCGGCATCGCCCTGGGCGGTGGTTATTACCGTGAAGATGCGATTGAAGAGCACAACGTCTCAAGTTTGCTCAGTGCCAGCTACCGCTTCAACGATGCCGTGATGGGCTATATCAGCGGGTCGCGGGGCTACAAGGCCGGCGGCATCAATTTCGATGTGGTTGGCCCGTTCACCGCGCCCACTTTCGAGCCGGAGCGTGCCACCTCCCTGGAACTGGGCATTAAAACGCGCTTCTGGGACGAGCGCGCGATGCTCGACCTCGCCGTCTACCAGACCGACGTGGATAACTACCAAGCGCTGACCTATAGCCCGCCGACATCGCTGTTCGCCCCCCCGCTGCGCGACAACCTGATCAACGTCGGCAAAGTCCGCCTGCGCGGCATCGAACTGGATTCCGCCTGGCAACTGCAGCCCCAACTCACCTGGCGCCTGGGCCTGGCCTGGAGCGATGCGCGCTACCGCAGCTTCCCCAACGCACCATGCCCACCCGCCTCGGGCCAATGGACCTGCGACCTCAGTGGTGATCGCCTCTACAACGCGCCGCAATGGAACCTCAGCAGCGGCCTCGACCACAGCCACCCGCTGGCGCATGGGCTGGAAGCCTACAGCGGCATCGATTACAGCTTCAGGTCCGGCTACTACGGCACCCTCGAAGGCGGCGAAGGCAGCTATCAACCCAGTTATGGCCTCACCCATCTGCGCCTGGGCCTGCGCAGCCAGGACCGTGCCTGGGAGGTGGAAGGCTGGGTGCGCAACCTCTTCGATCGCCACTACATCACCGCCGTGTATTCACTGCTCGGCGCCGGTGACTACGGCGTCATGACCGGCAGCGAACGCACCCTCGGCACCACCGTCAGGCTTCGCTATTGAGCGAAATGAACCGCGTCGGACAAAACGCCAAACGGTTACCGCCGGCCTTTTTCGACAGGTACATGGCCTGATCCGCCTTGCTGATCAGCCCATCGATCTCCACCCCATGCTCAGGATAAAACGCCACCCCGATACTCGCCGCAATCTCAACCGTCTGCGCGCCAATCACAATCGGGGCATTGGCCGCCTGCAGCATCCGCTTGAGCAATGGCTCGCTGTCTTCCACGGCCTGTAAACCTACCAGCCCCGCCACAAACTCATCGCCCCCCAGCCGCGCCAGCGTATCGCCTTCACGCAACGTCGCATTGATCCGTGCCGCGACAATCTCCAGGACCCGATCGCCCCAATCATGCCCATAACTGTCGTTAAGCGCCTTGAACCCATCGAGGTCAATAAACGCGATGGCCACTTTCTGCTGATGCAGACGCGCCTTGCCCAGCGCCTGGCGCATCCGCTCGGCCAACAGCAGCCGATTGGGCAATTGCGTGAGCGCGTCATACCGGGCATCACGCTCCAGCAATTGGAGGCGCTGCTTCATCTGCGTTACATCGCTGAACAACGCTACATAGTGCTGGACATTGCCGTGACGGTCATGCACCGCACTGATGTTGATGCGGGAAGTCATCTCCCGGCCGTTCTTATGGCTGCTTTGAATCTCACCGGCCCAATGCCCGTGGAAATCCAGCGCATTCTTCATTGGCGTATAAAACGTCGCGAGCCGACGCACCAGGCGATGGGAATTCAACTCCCGCCCCAGCACTTCGTCCTGCCCGTAGCCGGTGAGCCGGGTGAACGCCTCGTTCACCGCGATAACCCGGCCGAACGGGTCGACGAGGATAATGCCGTCGCGCGCGTGGCTGAACACGGTGGCGGCCAACTCCGGGCACAGGCTGTTGAGGCGACGCTCGTAAGCGCCTTCGTCACGACGGGTCGGCCAGGTGTTGGAATCGAAGCCCTGCCGGGCCAGATAGGCGACCAGCAAAGAGAGCGATTTGTGCAGACGGGTCAGTGCATACGTGGCGAGCCTGGAGTTCAGGCAGTAGCGACGGATGAAGGTGCGCAGGTTCATGGTACGCGGTGCTCGGTTGCAGCGGCAGGGTTGAGTGAAGGGAGATTATCGAGGTGCAGGCCTGTCGAGGCCTTTGCGCGAACGGATGAGAGCTTTGCGGGAGGGGATGAATGGGAAAGATTTTCTGCGGTGTCAGCCGGGGCTGTCAGTCACTGGGGGAGCCTATTATGGTTTCGACAACTGCCGTTGTAACTCCGGCTTTCAGCGCAGTACATCCCTGTGCCCCGGCCAGTTCAATCATAAGGAGCAGTTGGTGCGTTACTACCATTGCTTGTCGGGACAGGCTCGTGAAGCGGTGCGCTGCCAGACGTTTGCGGGCAGAGTTAATGCCACGCCGATAGCCGCCAAAAGCTGATTGCCTCGTACCGCTTCACGGCGGCTGGCTAGGCCCCCGGCGTCCGCCCTGCCCGCGGCGGGGGCCAGGCAGGCACTACTACCGCACGCTCGCCAGTAACCCAAGAAACAGCTTGTGATCCAACGGCGGCGTCACATCAGCATAGATCACCTTCAACACCGCGCTGTCGTTGGCGCCGGCGTCTCGCACCAGATCCTTCTGCAGCAGGAAGCGCTGGTGGGCCAATTTGAGGTGGGCGACGCGGTAGGCATCGTCCGCCACCTCGGTGTCGGCATAGTGAAAGTGCGCATACCAGAGCACGTGCGGCTGGTGCTTTTCCCGAACTGAAAATTCAGCGACGTAGTCACCGCTGGCAGTGGGTTGGCGCCGATGCACCAAATTGATATCGACCTTGCGGTGGGTCCACAGGTAGTCAATGTTTTCCTGGGAAGGGCGTTGCGCCTTGTAGCCTGTGCTGCGGTAATCGCGCCCCTCTTCGAGTAGGCTGGCAACCTCGCTACTGTACTCGCCGAGCAACGCCGCCACACCGGGCTTGTCCGCGTGGGCCGCTTCAATTTCCTGGATGATAGCGTTGAGCTTATTGGCTTGTTGCGTGAGCATGACCTCCCAATCCCTTGGGTCGACGTGTTCGCGGCGTGTCGGATCCCGCAGTTTTTTCATCTGGAAATGGATCGAGCGCCGGATGTCCTGTTTTTGCGCGGTCAGTTGATCGGCGGCACGCTTCAAATTTGCCAATGAGCGTTGGGGCGGCACAGACGTCGGCCTTCCTGGGCTGGCGACCACCAACTCCTTCCACACCCCCTCGCTGGGATGCTCGACAAAACTGGCAACCGCTTGTTGATTGAACGGGTCGAGAATCTCCATGATCACCACCTGCTCAGCCGATTGCGTCGCTCGGGCATCGCCGATCAACGTACCGCGTCGCTGGGTTTTAAAGGCCCGGTGGCTGGAACGCCTGGACGCTCGAAGTGAAGGCGTGTGGGTTGGCACGGCGATGCCCTCCTCCTCTCGCACCAGCGCCGCCAGCTCGGACTCGGCACTCTGACGCGCCTGGTTCAGCCGCTCCAGGAAGCGCGCCTGATAGACCGGACGGCTCAGCGCCGGATCAACCTCATGCAGCGCGTCAGAGGCACTCGCCAAGCGCGCATACTGGTTGATCAAGGTCGCCAGCACCGCCTTGCGCTCGCTGGCCGAAAAATGCGCATAGGTCCTCAGTGCAATGTGGGAGGACGTCGCCAATCGCAGGTTCTGCTCGTTGAGCAATTGGTAAAAATGCTGAACCGCAGGGGCGTCGGTCAGCGCGAGGTTGTCGATGCTCAAGGTTCTAAGCAAGTTGAGATTGTTCAGCGCCACGTTGAACGGGTCGGCCATTTCCTGGGTGGGCAGCGACTGGATGAACGCCCGACTCTCACCCAAGCCCCGGCTGGAGTCCTGCGCCTGCTCATTCAGGGTGGCCTCCAGGGCGTAGGTGTCCTCAAGCAGTTGCTGCTCCCTCTGGTTCATCTCCACCAGGCGGGAGATCAGATCCTGATAGGCCTCAGGCGTTCGGGCCGGCGCATTCGCGTCGATACGTTGGGCGATCTCCCCCGCCGACTCACCCTTTGGTGAAAAGCTGCTGTCCATGGCCAGCGCCAAATGCAGATTATGGATAAGCAATTGCGTAGCGCTGATGGCGCCATACTCGTTGGAACGGGCTTTCTCGAAGTCGCTGGTTTCCAGCGCCGCCGTTGTGGGTTTGATCGCTTTGATCAGCACCCGGCGTGTTTCGATCAAACGGCCGGCCTGTGCGACGAATGCCTCCAAGGCCCGACTGAACGTTTGCAGCAGTGTCTGACAGTGGGCTTGTTCGTCTTCGTGTTGTTTTTTCAGGAAGGCGACTTTGCGCTCATCGGTATTTTGGTCGAGCAGCGTCCACCAGTTTCTGAGTTTTTTCCTGGCTGAGAGGTACAGATTCCTTTGTGCTTTCACGCCCTCGAAGCGGCTGGTCATCACATCCGCCTCACGTGCTGTTTCCAGGTCGAGCCGGACGTGTTCGGCTTTCATTTGCCTCTTCGCTTTACGATTTTTCTCTTGTTGTGCCTTGATCTGATCACCCGGCGCACCACCGCGCAGCTTTGGCGCAAGATCCAAGGTCCAGCGACCGCCGCCATCGCTTTTCAACCACGGCCCGGTGCGTGATGAGTCCAGCGCGTCAACGATAAACACACGACTCGACGCCTGGCCTACACGATACAAGTCATGGCCAATCAGCGCATGCAAACCATCATCAAGGCGGTAAAGACCTTGGAGCGGCCCGGTCATGATCGGCATCGGCAGGTGGTCGGGACGAGGCACTTTGAAACCCTCGACATAAGCACGCTGGCTGGTACTGAGGTGGTTCAAGGCGTTGGAAAAGGCAAAATCGAAGACCGTTCGGCCCTCTGCAATCGGTACGTCAGGCAACGCTACGCTGCTCGCCGCCAGCCTGGCCCCGCTGGGTAGGCTCCCGGCGGGACGGCGCACCGGGGTCAACACCAATGCCGCATCGCCGGGCCCGGCGGCGATCAAGGGTTTACTGGGCGGCGTGCCCCGGGTGACATGCAACAGTGCCAAGCTGAGGCTACTCAACAGGTCGACCCATGCCAACTCTCGCGTAACGGGATCGCTGCTCTGCAGTGCAGGAATGTCCTGGTTCAAGCTTTGGGTCAGCAGCAGCAACCACGCGATCGACATGGCAGAGCCTTGCAGCAGGGGCAGTAGCAAGGTGTTGAGCAACAGCCCGCCGCCTTCCAGGAGCAGTGCCCAACGGCTCTCAGCATTGGACACCGACTCGCGATCCGCCAAGTCAACCAGTGCCCGTGCATGTTCGCCAAACAGGTACGGCAGTAAGCGGCCATTGCGCAGATGTTGCAGCAACTCCTCACTGCCCTCATCGGCAGCCAACGTTGCAGGAACGGGTGTCTCCAGACGGTCGAACTCAGACCCCATGCCAAACCGGATAATATGCGGCTCATTGAAGCCACCGTTGGCATACACCGCTCGCGCAGGTTCGCTAAGCCACATCAATACGCTGTCCTGCAGTGCGCCAGGCAGGGCCATCGCCGCCAACAAGGCCTCGCGGTTAGCGTACTGAGTCAACAACTGCGGATAAAGCGGACGATAAAGAATAACCGGGCCAGGCTGGAGGTCCTGCGCTTCGATCACGAACATATTGTCGACCTTGTCCGACTGGGCACCCGGTTTGCGCAGCAGTGCCAGCGAACGGATAACAATGTGGCGGTCCTCGACAACACGTTCAGCGTCACTGAGTTGCATCAGCGCAGCGACATACCGATAGCCCTGCACCGTGAAACCCTGTTGCCCCTGGATCGCCAGCTCCAACGCCCGCAACGGTAGCTGCGCTCGCAACTGCTCGCCGAACAGCCGTTGGCGCTGCAGGGTTTCGTCGCTATCGGACAGCAGCAGGCGCTTGAGGTATTCCGGGTAGGTTTTGCCGATGTCCACACGCAGGACCAGATCAGTCAGGTAATCGGGGGTGGTCCAGTCCTGGATCAATTGACCGCCGGTGTGCCCTATGGTCATCGGACCTTTGGGCTTACCAACCAGATTGCTCAAGGCGAGATCAGTCAATGACAGTGTTTTGCGCTGAATAATCCCCGCACCGCCTGGATAGCCTGTGGCCACTGCGAATGTCAGCTCCAGTTCGTCAGGGTTGTAGCCGGGTGCTATCGGTTGATCGATCAGCATCTGCGCATGCAGGGCGCTTGATGCGAAGGTTCTGATATCACTCACCCCGTCCAGGAAAGACAGCCCTTGAGCCTGAGCTTTAGCAGCGGCGAGCTCCAATAGATGGGTGCGATAGGCCAGGCGTTGAGTATCCGAGGCGCTTTTCAACCAGTCGGGCAGTTGGGCGGCCATAGGCACTTTGGTAGGCGTTGGAGTAACAAATAAAAGGGTGGGATCGCTCACGGCGTCATACTGCTGCTCCAGCTTATGAAGCCCCTGATGAGAGGGTAAAGGGATATCCGCCAGGTCCTGCAACTGCTGATTAAGCACCGCAGCCGCCTGGACGTCGAACACATTGCCATTGGGCTCGTAACGCTTCCACGCGATCTGGTCCGCAACAAATGCGCCGTCGATCTTCGACGCCCAGTAGCGATCAAACTCATCCTGGGAAGCAAATGACATGACGTCTCCCGCTAAAGAACACAGCAGGACCAACGAGGCGTTGACCACCAACAGGTCGGGCGATAACAGCGTGAACGAGGCTCCCGCCCGGGTCAGCGTCGTTTCCATGACATAGACGTGAACAGCCTTCGCCTTCAACGCCGCCAGACGGTCGAGTCGATCCGGGTAGTCCGTTACCTGTTGGAGTACGCCACGGGCCGGCTTAGCGAATGATGGGGCGATGGCGGTGTTGATCAGGTTGCCGCGCAGCAACTCACTGAGCCAGCGCCAACGGGTAGATCCGTCGTCTGCGCTTTGGTCCCAATACGCAATTAGTGCCTGCTGAAAAGCAATCGGGACAATGCTAGGCAACTCGCGGATGACTTGCTCAATCACGCTCATATCTACGGCAGGCGCATCTGAACCTGTGGGAGCCAGCGGTGTTGGTGCGCTGTTGGTCAGGAAATGATCCCGAGTGTCTCGCGTTGAGAAATCCAGCGAAGTGCCATTCCCCAGGTGATCGAGCGCCACATTGAGCAAAAACCGTAAGTCCCACCCCCCTAGTGCATTGGGTACGGCAAGCTTGGTGGTGACGAGGTTAAAGTCCAGGGTTGGATAGGCTTGTTTGATGCCCCTGTCCAGCCATTGGCCGACGACGGAGATCAAGGTGGGGTGATGCATGAACTGCACGCCGACGGCTCTGGCGATGAGGTTATCGGGAATGGCGTCAGGTGGGTTGATGGGCATGGAAAATGTCCTTTTTGTCCGTGGAGGCTCCGAAACCCGATGTGGGGGAGCTGGGCAAAAAGGAGTACCACGCAGGTGAAATAGAACGAGGTAATGGTGTATTACGACGATCTGCCAGTCACCCCCGCCAACGCACGCTGCTCACCCACCTGCGGCACCAGTTGGATATCCACACGCCGGTTAGCGGTACGCCCGGCCTCGGTCTCATTGCTGGCGATGGGCTGATTGGCCACCAAGCCCTGCACCGCAAAACAACTGTCGGCGAAGTCGCCCTGCTGCATCCAGTCGCGCACGGCTGAGGCGCAGCCGTGGGACAGGGCCAGGTTTTGCTCCACTCCGTTCGAGCACCTTGGTCAAGCCTGCTTTGAGGGTTGTGCTGCCTGTGTATCGAACAACGAGAGGCGAGCGTTTCGTTTGCGAGGTAAACCAGGTCTGAATCCTCATCGATACCGGTGCGCCGTCATGCCAAAACCACTAGCCTCCCTGCCAGGTCTGGTTCATTTTTCAGATCACGTTTCTTGTCGGCATTCTTCGGGGAAATGGGTGCAGACATGATCGTGGCACCCACGATCATGTCTCACAACGCTCTGTTCATGAGGCTTGCGCACCTCTCACCATCTGACGATCACACTGGCGGTGAAGGCCATGAAGGATATTACCTACAGCTGATACCACCAACAAAGCAGGACGCGTCCTGATTGCGTCGACTGAATTGAAGTCGATGGCTCACCCTGATTAGGATGCCCGCTTCGAGTCGGGGCCACGTGAGTTCGTGCACCACAACGGCCTTACAAAGCTAAGGTCCCTCCGTGCCCGACTTACTTCTATCAAGGTCGACTCACAAGGAACCTCTTCAATCATGAAACCAATCATTGCCGCCATTCCACTCGCCCTGCTGCTTCTTGCAGGCTGCGCGACATCGAAACAATGGGAGGCCACCGGCGGAAGCAAATCCGATGGTATCGTTCAGTTGTCCTATGAGCAGGGACAGTTCGAGAACGGGCAAAGTAACGAAGCCCAGGGTTTGACTACCGCAACCGGGCGCTGCCAGTTCTGGGGTTACAAGGGCGCTGAGCGTTCCGGCACAGAAAAATCGGTTTGCCGAACCATGGGCAAATTCAACTGCTTGGAAACCACAGTCACACAAGAGTACCTTTGCAAGAAGTAACGCCATGAGGTGGTTCATCCAGGCCAGGTGAACCGCTGATGGCCCAGTGCATCTGCGACTGACCGTGCCAGCGGCGGCAGCATAAAGGACAACGCCGAGACCCGCGTCAGCTTCATGCGCCACGTCACCACCAGCGGTGGCACGCCAAAACATGCCGTCACGTGCTTGATCGAATGCCCTTCCTCAATCAGCTTGGCAAACGCCTCAATCTCTTCTGCAGAGTGCATGAACATCTGGTCCCGGTTCTCGGCCAGGCTGACCAACTGGTCCATCGTCGCCACAGACAGCAAAGCTGTCCGCGAGCTCCTCCAGTCCAATTTGCGCCGTTACTTCCGACGGGCGCACCTGATAAGTGGGGGCAGCAGAAGTTTGTTATAGAGCATTGTATGGCGCGGGGAATCGGCCGAATTGTTGTTTGGATAGGTGCATACTGCAACCTCCTGCGAGGTTGATCGCGGCCAGCCACAGTGCTGATCAATACGCCCAGCACCACGCCTCGAAGCCTCGGCTCAATGTCGGCGAATCCAGTGTCGGGCGGCGTGCAGATGCGACTAAGATGTGACCTTCTGCTTACGCGCCCCTAAGGAGTTTCATGCATGAGCAAAGGCATCAAAATGCTGTCGGCAGTAGATACAGCGCGCCGCCCACATACACTTGAATCCCTGCAAACCTTGGAAGACAACAAGCAAACTATCCCTCCGCTTTTCTGCGATGGTGGTCAGTGCTTAGTGCCCGTTCGCTTCGTTCCAAGAGGCATGCTCAACAACCCCGGCAAGGAACCCTCTGACCGGGCCGCCTATATCGGGCTAACCGCCGCAACCACATCCGACCATAAGCCTGGTTGCAAGTACGATGCCCTAGGACAACTCAAAGTGATTGTGGCCGACCAATCGGATCGCGACTTCATTGATGCCTTGGATGCAGGCAAATCCGAATTGCGCCTCCTACTACTGCACAACCGACTCGGCGGCAAGACGCTATCGGGAGTAGAGGTGCCGGTGCAGCCATCGACTGGAACCGCGCAATCACGTCGGCCAACGGCCTATCACCTCACGGACAAGAAGCTGGACAGTTATCTGCGAACGACCGCCGATATCCTCAAGCTGCGTGAGCGTTGTGAGGCCGATGAGGTACTGCGCACCAACCTGATTCTTCGCCTTGGCGACAAGAAAATTCGCTGGAGTGAGTTCTTCTTTGAACCAGACCGTTACGAGGAAGCATGGGGGATGGTTCGCCGTCGAGGCGACCAATGTCACCCCTTCGCTATCATGGGAACCGTGGAGCGGCTAAGTCTTCCTAGGACTGGATCGACGCAGGTCAATAGCTACTTGAACCTGGTGCCGGAACGCAACCGCACCGATGAGCGCAATATCAAGCACACTTTCAATGTCAGTATCGGCCATCGTGATAAAGAATGGCTGCAAAAACTCCCTGCGGACACCGAAGTCATCGTGTTCGGTGTATGGAGCGCAACAGCTCCGACCTCAAATGACGTAGCTCAAAAAAACGATCCCGCCAAGCTGATAACCTATGTCAATCATGGATTGACGCTATTTCCCAAGTTCAAGGCGCAGGTCATTGAACTTGGCTAGTCCGTTGAATCCAACCTTGACCTTCGCATACAGACGAGCGAACCACCATTATCGTCAAGATAAATGCGTGGCAAAGCGCATACGAACGATCCTGCGTACCCTCGCAGATCAAGCCACCAAAAATGTCATAGCGCCCAATAATCACTACCATTTTAAAGAACTCAGTATTTCAATTGAGATGAATCATGAATAGCCCTGACGACTACGACTCTGCAACGGCACAACGACTCCTATCTGCCTGGAAGGCAATGAGAGAGGGCAAGCTGAGGTTTCCTCCATCGCTAAAACATCATGGAGATGAACTGTTAGCTGCCCCATTGACGGCTATTGGATTGGTAGATACGAAAGGAATGTCGAAAGAGACGCTATTGATAGCAAAAAGTTTTGGTACAGCACTTTCGATTCAGAGAGAGCAAACGCTAAAGGAGAAAACTGCCGCGCCGTCACCTGCAATGAATGACGTCCAAGTTAAACTATTTGCCCTTTTCAGTTCGCTTTTTTCTGCACTGACAGGCCGAGCGGTCGATCTGGTCCAAGACAAGGACGAGATCAAAGAGCGGATGCTGTGGCGGTTCAAACATCAGCCAGACGTGCTCGCCAACGCTGTGAACCAAGCGGCAGAGGAATTAGGTGAGTTTTATAACAACCATTCAACAAATATGTTCCAGCAAGCAAAAAACTTCGGCGGAATGAGATTAGTCACAGGTGGTCAACGGGTATTTGGTTCATCCGCGCTCAATGGAGTCCGTATAACCGGTCTTTACGCCGATACGCAACTAATTCCTGACCCTATCTACCCGTTACTAAGCTCGGACCTTCACCTAAACGCCGCGCCTTTGCAACTTGCCATTCAGCTCTTCGATATACTGCAGTTACGCCCATTGGTGGATGCGGACCTTCAGGTGCCAGCCGTCTTTGTTTTCCCCAGTTTTGAGGGGCCATTGGAACAGAACGATGCCCATACCAAATTGGGCCTTGAACGGCTGGCAATTCGCCTGATCGCCCCAATTTGCCACGGACAGATTCAATCACTGGAAGAGCTCTTCGACTATTCGAGCAAACAAGAAACCGCATTTCTTGACGCGCTGATGCCATCAGGCTTGTTTGTACCTCCAGGTGGGACGCCCGGCATACAACTCAGCGCCAGCGATGCGGCGAGCCAGTACCTGAAAGAGCTCGAGGGCGTACGATCCGCCACGCTCCTAGATCAAATGAAACGCACGCCCATCGGCCCCCTGCTTCTCAATGGAGTTCTGGAGCGACTACGACCTCACTACCATCTATTTGAAAACGCTGGCGAACTAGGGGCGCAGCCACTTCTTTCACAACCTGTTCACTGGCACTATTTCGAAAAAATCGCCCAAGCAAATGCAAGAGAACTCCGCTCACAAAATGTGATTTCTGACCAAGCACTGCAAACACTCCGTGCAGTCCAGGATGACAGCCTATCCTGGTTGGCAAATATCCCCTTAACCACACTTGCCCAGCTCATCTCAAATAACGAGCATCGCTGGCAGCGAGAGGAACTCAACAAATACACAAGCCAACTGGCGTCCGCAGGCCCCATTGATACGAATGACATGATCAAAGAAGTCAGCCACGGCCTCGCCTCGCTCGTACAGCGACAACGCAAGAGCCTTAAAGATATTGAGGCAAAGTATGCGCCGAAGAAAGCGGCGGTCGTTGCAGGCGGCATTGTGGGTGCGGGCCTTGTTGCGTCGGCGGTCATGCTGCCCTTCCTCTCCCCATTCCTCGCAGTTGGTGTTCCAGCAGTTGCGCTGACGGGCGTCGCCGGCGGGGCGCTGTTTGGATTTGGTAAGGAAAAAATAGGTGAAGCTGTTGAGAAGCGGCATGCAGGTCAATCCATGCTTGGCGTGTTAGCTACAGCCAGACCTCATCAATAGCCAGACAACGCCCGCAGACTGTGTTGGCGCAGTTCCGTCAAGCTCGCATCTATCTGGGCCAACTCACGCAGCAACCGTGTCTGTTGCTGCGCCAGCTGTTCGCACTGGGCCTGCAACGCGACAAATCCTGCGTGTGCCACTGTCACAACGCCCATTCGACAAGTGGCAGTCGGCGTTCGGCCCAAGTTAGTCGGGCAGACTGCCGAACAGATGCTACAAACCGCCCGGCTAACTAGCTGGACACGGCCACAAAGGCGCCAGTCGTTCTCCCGAAGCCAACAACCTCGTCACCGTTGCTGCCTATGAGCTTGTCGCGCAAAAAAGTTGTTCAGACCACCCTACACATCCGTGCCCAGCACATTACGAATCCCATCCACTACACTGCTGTCCTTGATCACATCATTCAGCCAACTCTCCAAGGGCATATCACCCCATTTTATTGCTCGTTCAATCAGGAAGGGTACCGGACTATGGGGCTCGGTTTGCTTGAAAAACTGCACCACGCCTCGAAGCTGGTCAAGTGCTTCGGCGCGAGACTGCGGTTCAGTGCGCATAGTTGCGACTGTCGATATGTTGGCTACAGGTTGACTCGGGACAGGTGTGATTGCAGCAGCAGGTTTTATCGGCTTTGGAACCGGAGCTGGCGCTCTCACTATGTTCCCACCCCGCTCTGCCAATAGGCGTTCCGTCAACTGACTGACCCGTACCAGAGTCTCGTCCAGGCGAGTGAGGCGCGGTGCATCCTGCTCGAACAACTCGTCAATCGTTGCTTGTAGGCGCCGGCATACGCGTAGGCATTCCTGCACCTCACTGTGACGTGCTTGCAGGTAGTCAACAGCCGTCAACGCTACCGCACGCTGGAACAGCTCCCCATTGATCTTGCCCTCGGCCAGTGATGCTTCCATCGCTTCGGGGCTCTGTCGTCCCTGGTTATCGACTTGAAGTGACTGGTCATACTGGGTCAGGCCATAGGATGGATCCTGGGTCAGGGGGACGTCGGCGACAATGCCCGTGAGGCTGGCGCTCAGCCATGCCAGGCGTTCTGCCCTAGCCTCTATCCCCTCGTCGAGTGAGGGATATAGTCCCGACCAGTATGCTTTAAGGATTGCTTCGCACACGGACAAACCAAAGGCGACTCCCTCAAATTGATAGCGGTGGGCCAAGCCTTCACACAGCCAAGCCACTAGGCGCAAATCTTTGCTCTGCTGGGCCAGTCCCTCACCGCTCAGGCGAACGACTTTTTCCCAATCTGCGTGTTTCAGTTCAGCTTGCCATTCTCCCTGGCTCAGATAGGGCGCATCGGCACGCCGTGCTTCCTTGATCTGGTCGAACAACTCAGAAAAGCTCAAATCCTCACCGTTTCCCCCTTGAATGGGTTGGGTCAGGGTGACGATAGAAAGTTCGTGCAACTTTTCAGACATGGTTACCTCCGGCTATCCGGCTCACCGCCGATCATTCCCTTTTCGCAAAACGCCCCGCCTCAGCAACGAGGCAGGGCGTCGCCTCTACCCTGTGAGAAGGCAGAGGAAGCATTGCTTAGGCATGAGTTTTGTTCTTGGTACGGTCCCAGCCACCCACGACCTTGCCGCCACCTTGACCGTCGCCGCGCTTCTGCTGCACGTATTCGGTCTTGATCCGCGCATAGTTAAACTTGATCTCTTCCTTGGGCAGATCACACTGGCGTCAGAAGCGTCGTTACCCGCCTCCATATTCCCCAGGAACTTGACGGAGGACACCACCACTTCTTCCATGGTGATGGTCAGGTAGGTGACCTTGTCACCACCGGCACGGTTGACGTGCAGAACCACCTCTTTGATGTGCTGGCCCTTACAGCAGGTTTCGAACAACTTGGCCGAGGCTTTGTCGACGACCTTACGGATCGAAAAATCACTCAGGTTCACACGCTCCGAAGAAGCGCCGCCGGCCGAACTGGCAGTGGCGGAAGTGGCCTGCGTAGCACCGTATTCATAGCCCACCACTTCAATCCACTCAGCGTGTTTGTCGTCGGTGCTTTCGCCAGGAATGCCGTCGATTTTCAGGTATGCATCAAATGCCATTGGGTAAAACTCCTTTGTTGGTATAAGGCGGTGTCCATCCATTAGCGGAACACAGCACCTTTGCGGTACGTCCCATTGCCCTAGCAAATGAGACATTCACTGGTATCACCGAGCAAGCAGCCCCACTCGGCTACCAGTATTCTTTGCGCACACCGGTGCCATCACGGCTGTGCGCGCACTTCAATCTCCACACGTCGGTTTGGTTCCAGGCAACTGATCAGGTCGTTGCGTGGCAAAGCTGTGTCACAGCGCACCAAAGGTCTGCGACTGCCCTCACCGACGGCCGTGACCAGTTCCTGGGGCACACCTTTGCCGACCAGATAAGTCTTGATCGTCTCGGCGCGCTGGCGAGAAACCCGCAAGTTGCTGTCGGCGTCACCGATCTGGTCGGCATGACCGGCAATCACGATCGTGCCGACGTTGGGGGTATTGAGCAGCTTGGCGGCGATCTGGCCCAATTGCAGACGCCCCCCCTCCTTCAAGCTCTGTAGGTCCGCCCTACCGAACGCAAACAAGGTGTCCGATTCCAGTGTGATGGTCTCAATGGCACGCAGCGACTGCGCCAACAAGCTGTTGATGTAATTGCGCGAACTGGACACCAAGAATGCGTTGTCCATGATCCGTGGCACATCC
Source organism: Pseudomonas sp. FBCC-B545 (assembly GCF_059134095.1). Lineage (NCBI taxonomy): Bacteria > Pseudomonadati > Pseudomonadota > Gammaproteobacteria > Pseudomonadales > Pseudomonadaceae > Pseudomonas > Pseudomonas sp. FBCC-B545. Next base: position 3,974,065 of record NZ_CP101441.1, read on the forward strand.
GGTTCATTGATCTGCTCGCTGTAGAAAGCAATTTGCCGTCCGGCAGACAGGTAATCAGCCGCTTCGGGCTGAGCAGCTCCCGTGCTGGCTCTTATGTGACGAGCAATGCTCGGGTACCAGTAGTCAGGCATCGTCTGTTTGAGCAACAGTGGGTCCGCCTCGCCTTGCCACGACTTGGCGAGCATTTGGTAGGTCTCCAGCGTTGCCTTGCCGAACTTGGCGATGGAAGCCGCCCGGTTATCCTGGGGCAAAGCACGAGGCTCAACGCTGTCGACGCCGGTCACCGGGTGCTTATCCTGGGTGTTGCGCTGATACACCTTGATCGTCGGCAACAGTGACAACGAACGTGTCAAGTTGTCTGCGGTTGGTGTCAGCATCACCCGCTCCAGTTCGGCAAAATAATGCTCGCGCACCTTTGGCTCGATCACCCAACCTTGATAAAGACCCAGGCGCAGAGACCAGGGCACACCGGTTTGTCGATGTTGGCTGTAGTAGCCTGCGGCGCTCGCGCGCAAACGGTCCAGGCGCTGCCAACCGGCATACGCCCCAGGTGAATCAGCGTCTTGCTGAGCGGTTAGCGCCAAGTCGCCGACAAGACCCTCAATGGCCATTTTGTTCTGCCAGAAAGCCATACCCCACGCCCCACAAACGGCCAGCGCCAAGGCCGCGCCGCCCAGACGCCAACCTCGCAGGTGACGATCCTCTCGCCGGTTACGGCTGTACAGCGCCACCAGATGTTGATCCGGGATAATGACTTTCTGAAAGAGACTTTGGATGAACAGCGATTGTGGCTGGGCTGCCCCCTTTGTCGGGATCGATTGCGGATCCAGGGCAAATCGCTGGCTGACTTGGCGGATGTGTTCCCCCAACGTCGCGCATTGCGCATCCAATGCACTGGTGAAATAGAACCCGCGCAAAAGCGTTGCACTCTGATACGGGTTGGCTTGCAGCAGTGTGGCGACAAAGGCCCGCAATACTGGCTTGAACGCCATCAGTTCCAAAGGAAAGCGATACACCGTTGGATCGTCGCGCGTGATGCGGATGTCTTGCTGCACCAGCTGCTCGCCAGCCACCTGTTGCCAGTGACTGGCCCACACCTCCAGGGCCTGGGCAAAACGCGCTCCCCAGTCCGCTTGCTCAAAGTGAGCGTGGGGAAAGGTCGTGCCCAATACACCTTCCTGGTGCAACGAATGCCTTTGCCGGTAGAACTCGCTAAATCCAGGCAATAGGTCGCACTTGGTGAATACCAGATAGATCGGCAACGTCAGCTCCAGCAGCGCCTGCGCTTCCTGCACCCGCTCACGCAAACGCTTAGCCAGTTGTTCACACTGAAGCGCCGAAGCATTCAGCAAATCCTCCAGGCTTACCGTCACGATCAAACCATTCAGCGGCTGGCGAGGGCGGTATTGGCGCAGCAAGGTCAGAAATCCTCGCCAACGGCCCGCCTCCTCCGGGGTGTCCATGTAACGGCCAGCGGTGTCGAGCAACACCGCTTCGGCGCTGAAGAACCAATCGCAGTTGCGCGTCCCGCCCAAGCCCACAGTACGCATCCCCTCACGCTCAGCGTAAGGAAAATGCAGGCCAGACTGCAGCAACATCGAGCTTTTGCCGGAGGCTGGCTGGCCAATCACCAAATACCAGGGCAAGGCATACAGTGCATCCCGTGAGCGCCGTCCACGCGTACCGGCACGCAAGCGGGCGATACTCTGCAACAGGCGCTCACGCAACAAACTGATCTCTTCACGGTCGGCAGGGCTAGCGTTCAGCACCGCCTGATCGGCGTCATCGCGCAGCAGCACTTCCAAATCCTGATACTGCGCTGCCCCGCGATGGAGCAGCAGCACGTACAGCGACGAAGACAACAGAAAACCACCAATGCCCACCATCAAACTGCCCAGCGACGAGAAGCCTAGACGCACGCCAAGCCCCCAGATGACGAAGAGCATCAGGAAGCAACTGACACCGACTACATAGGGCTGATACTTCAAAAAGTAATACTTGAGCCGGTTCATGCGATCGTCCCCTGCTGGCGCGTCGAGCAAAACGCCACCAACTCTCGCAACGACTGCTCCGCCCTCATGGCAGGGAGTGAAATGCCAGGCTCAACGTGCAGCAACGAAGGACAGGACACTCCGCCCGTCAGGACGCGGTACGCCGTAGCAACTTGACGCGAAGCGAAACAGAGCAAGCCTGGGTGCATAAAATCATCCACCAGCACACTGACGGCCGGAACCTGTTCATGGCTTTGGACGTTCAGCCATTCACACCAGAAATCGGCCACCGGCCGCATCAAGCCACGCGCGGCCGGGAGTGGAAAATGCATAACCGGCGGTCGCGCTTTGCAGACGCTCTCACGCAAACCCATCAATCGTGCCGGCAAAGACACGCTATCCAAGTTAACGTAAGAAGGTTGCAAAGCATTGGCGACATCTTGTAGCTCGAAGTCATCCAGAAACTTCACATGTACACGTCGATACAAGGCCACGTCGGCGAGGTCCCACGGGCGCAAGGCTTTCAACTGTTGGAACACCGAAGCGGTGTCCAGCCCCTGCGACGCGTCGATCAATAGCGGTTTGATCTGCGCGGCGAAGACTTCACTCAACGTATGTGCATTGAGCCCGCTGTCGGAGGGACGGACGAGTTGAAAGATAAAAAACGGGTAACGCCGGCCACTGCTGTCATGCGAGCTGACCACCCCGCCCAGCAACCAGACGCCGGTCGTACTGACAAAACTGAAATAGCACAGGGGCAGCTCGTCAAAACGCGACTGCCACTGCACACTCTGATCGAGATCAACCAAGGTGCGCTGCAACCATAGATCGAACTCAGCCACTTCAGGCAATGCCCCATGCAGGCTGACGAAATCCGCGCTGGCGGGGATCTTTCCAAAGCAACCAATCATGTGCCGTCTGCCCGCGCTGCACCGCCCAGAGTACCGAGGGACTTCACGTCACCAAGATCGGTGAGGCGTACGCCGCCATAGTTACGCAGCACAAGGCTGACTTCCCCCCCTTGAACCGGCCAGGTAAAACGCTGACGTACCTGGTCCAGTTCGGAAACCTTGGCGCTGTCATTCATCTTCAACAGGCCCCAGCGTCCTGGGTAATCAAATACCGTCTTGCGCTCTCCGGTCAGAGTGACTACATCCAAACGCGCGCCAGGGCTCTGTGGGTTCCCCGGCCAAGTGAACCGGCTCCATTGCGGCTTGCCATTGCGGTAGTGTTGCACCTGACCGTCCAGCGTCAGGATGATATCGGTGAAGCGTTGGGACGGTTCAAGCATCACCTCAAAACCATTGCCGGGATCGGACAGGCTGGCGATCACTTCACCCAGTGCGCTGGCCTTCTCTATGCCCTGCAGCATGCGTGAACTCACCAGTGGGGCGCCGTTGCCGGCCCGGCTCATTCCCAAACCTTCACCGCCTGCCAAGTTGCCGATCTCATTGCGCTGGAAAGCCGGCATCAAGCCCGTACCGGGATCAACAAAACGCTGTAGATCCTTGACCGACGCCTCGTTTTGCGCCGCGGGGTTGATGGGATATCGATGCGCCAGGTTTTGCTGCCAGGGTTTTATGATCTGCTGCGACCATGCCTTGGCAACTTGCTCTCCGGCCGGGGCACGCAGGCTTTCCCAGGTGAACATGATAGGGTCATTGAAGAGGCGCTTCAGTGAACTGGAGAGGCTGTCCTGCGACGTCTCGATACTGCTTTCAACGTAGTTTCGCAGGTTGGTGACCTCCGTTGGCTGGCCGTCAAGGGTTTCGATAATCAGTTGCTTGCTGCTTTTACCCAGATCCTGGGAACGCTCAATATTGCTCAAACGCACTTTAAGTTTGCGCAGCGCGGCCAGATACCGGTCCATGACCGTGCGATCCGCACCATCCGGGTTTTCGGCTGAAAACAAACGCGAGACGCTGTCAAACTGGCTACTCAAAGCACCGTCGGTGAATGGCAAAATGGCCGCCAAACCGGCAGTAGCAGCCTCGGCAAGCGGCTCATCGTGGGGTCGGTCCCACGAGGTATTTTGATGGAGTGCCATCAGCACCTGCTTGAGCGGCGAGTTCTGAACATCGCTCAACGGGGCCAAGTGCTGCATTGCCTGTTCCAGGGTACTGAACTGACGCAGGCCTGTTCCTGCCAGGAACTTCGTCCAGGCTGCCGCATAGTCTCGCTTATACAGCGCCATCAGGTCCCGGATAACGTTGACCTTTTGCACCTGTTGATCGACGTCCTGGCCTTCCAGCACCCAGTCGCTGTCATGCTGCATGGAACCTGCGAGCAATTTTAGCAACGCCGGTTGCATGAACTGCTCCCAGCCCTGGCGGGTATACAGCGCAGGCACGGTTTGCGCGGAAAAGAGCAACTGCCGGCCAGGGCCTGAGACCATCTGGTTCAGGGCCAATGCGGGGAACTGCTGGTCGGACTCCAGCTGCAGCCGGAGGTACTCACGTTCCACCAGAGAGCTGGTGATCATCAAGGACTTGAGGCTATGGCGCGCAGCACTGACCAGGCTGTCATTGCGTGGCATTACCGGCGCGTCATCCTGGCGCACCATCTGGGCATAGAGTGCCGTGTTGCCATTCACTGAAGCGGCGCTCAACCATGGCCCGGCAGGTTCCATCACTTGACGCCATGCCGATGGCAGTGCAACAGACAGGAAGTCAGTATCGGGATGTTGTTGAGGTGAGGTCAGGATTAAATACAATTTCAACGCACTATAAGCCTCCACTAAAGTGGTCGCTTGCGTTTCATTGAGGCGTCCCACCACCTCCTCAGACAGGGCCAACCCAGCCCGTGACAGCGCGGCTTGTCGCTCGACATCCACGCTGCTTGCAACAACCGAGGCTGCTGCACGCGTGCCCTTTTTCGGCACGACAACCTCGTGGGGGTCATGGGTCAAATGTTTAGCCAGCTCGTTCAACTCGTGCAACTGCAATTGCAGGTGCCGGCTGATCGGGGCCAAGACCTGCCGCCGCAATTGTTCTCTGTAAGCGGCCTGCAACGGCACCTGTAACGCATCGACCGGATACAGTCCGGCGCCGCGAGCCCACGGCACACCGTGCTCGCTTTGCGTATTCAGCCGTTGCACTTGCTCGCGCAGCATCTCCAAGGTCGCCACGGCGTCAGCACCTGACGCCTGGTGAGCATTGAGGTCGTCCCTCAGCTCGGTCAGCCACAGTCGGGTCGCATGAAAGGCACTCGCTTCCCAAGCCAGCGCCCCAGCACCTGCCAACAAAGCGCCGGTCAAGAGCACGGGACGCCATGCATGGTTCACGCCCTGACGGGCGTAGTAAAGACCCAGCTCCCGATCAGGAAACAGTATTTTGCGAAACACGTCGGTGATGAAGTAACTTTTTTCACCGGCACGGTTGGCAATCACTTCGCCAGAGGGGGCCAACCCATAGCGTTCGCTCAGTTCATCTTCATGGATCGCCGGCAACGCCTGGCCGTCCTGCAAGGCACTGGTGAAATACAGGCCGCGCAAGAGCAAGGGCGCCTGGCTGGAGTCCGTACAGTCAAACGGCGCCAAGAAATCCGCCAGCACCCCGGACATATCCGCTAGATAGCGAGGAAACTGCAGGCGCTCAATCGCCCCCTCGGCCGATTTCGACACCTGCGCCCCTACATGCTGATTGAGCCGCTGTAACAAGGCACTGAATTTGCATTCCAGTACCTGACGCATGCCCTGCTTGCGCAATGCATCCGGATCGAAGGTCATGCCCAAGGGCTGCTGCCGTGCCCCAGCATCCAGCCCGTCAAACACCGCGTGGAAACCGGGCAATAGATCCGTCTTGCTGAGCATCAGATAAACCGGTGGGGTCACCCCAAGACTGGCGCTGTATTGCTGAATACGTGCCACCAGCTGCGCGGACAGAATTCCACGCTCCTCCTGACTGGCCGATAGAATTTCCGGCAGACTTACGACCAGCACCAAGCCATTGATCGCCGGTCGCCGACGTTGCCGCCTGAGCAGCTTCAGAAAACCAGTGAACTCATGAGCGGACTGCTCATCACTGAGGTAGCGACCTGCCGTATCGATCATTACGGCTTCGGGGCTGAAGTACCAGTCACAGTGCTGGGTACCGCTCTGCAACCCCGGCATCGATCCCTCGGCCACCCGAGCCGACAGGCCGGCTCGGGTCAGCAACGAGGTTTTACCAGAGGCCGACAAACCGATGACCAAGTACCAGGGCAGATCGGACAACGCAGCCGCACCACCACCGCCCGCCTCGGGCGCGGCCCTCAGTAATTTCACCGCGTGCTGCAACCGTTCCCGCAACACTTGGTGATCGCGAAACTCGCCACCCTGCTGTTCGCGGTCGACCTCAACACTGAGCAGGTGTTCAAGGTTGCGTTCAGTGCGAATTCGCGCGTACTGACGTAATACCACCCACAGCAAGCAGCAGGCACTGAACAGTGCCATGCCGACCCACACGGCCTCCCGCTCCACAGCCGTCCACACCAGCACCACAGTGCACAAGGCTATTCCAGACAGCCACACCAGCAACCAGAGAAACCAGAAATTTTTGATAACGCGCAATAGTGTCTTCATTACATCCTGACCTGAAGTGTCGACTGAGGCTTAAACGCCGAACAGGCGGCTGAGTTGTTCGGAAAGCACGGCCACGTCACGCTCAAGCAACCAACGCAACACCCAGAACACGATGCCGCAGCCTGCCGCCAACAGCGCCATGTACAGCCAAATCGGGACTTCATAGCGCAGCAAGTGCGAGACCTGGTCAGGCAACGCCCAATCCGGCGACAGTGCCTGCGGCACCTGTTGCCCCCTGGCCAAATCCTGGCCCAGGCTGTTGGCGATGTACGCCAGTTGCTCTTTCTGCTCCAGGCTGAACTTGCCCTCAAACCCAAGCGCCAGGCACAAGTGGTAAACCTCCAGGACATCGCGGTTTGCCTTCACGTCCACGCGCAACTGCGTCAGCTTGTCGAACAGGCCTTCGCCTGCGAGATGCACGCCGAAATACTGGAACTGCAAGGTGTGTACTTCGAAGTGTGAGCGCAGCGGACTGTCGCCTGCCCGCAACACGCTCTCGTCGAGAAAGGCACAAAGCGCGTATTGCGTGTCCCTGACCTGCTCGACACTGTAGCCGGCGGCACGCGCGCTCTGTTCAAGGCCCTGAAAGAACCCATCCACGCTGCGCACGAACTGCGTCACGTCTTGCACCTGACTTCCGCGACGGATCAACAGGGCCATGGATAGAAAATCGCGCACGAGATCCTTCATCAACGTTTTTTCTCCGGGCGCGGAAACCACGCCCAACGTCTGTGCAAAAGTCATTTGGGCACCGCCATCAGTTCGAGCTTGAGATCTTTAAAGGCGTTGGGAACGTAGAAACAGATGGCCTGAGCAGCCATCATCCTTTCGTAGACCTTCCCCTGGGGTTCGATTGCGAAGTAGTGGTTATCCAGGCGCAGCGCAATGGCACTGGGCAGCCTCGAAACAGGATTGAGCACGACACCGGGCATCGCAGCATTGACCACCACTTCAATTTCATCAGGCGCGCCCACCTTGAAGGCCCGCGGCACCAGCTCCAGCAACTTCGCGCCGGGCATATCGGCTTGCACTGCAATATAGAAGTCCGCGTCCGCCAAACGAGGGTCGCGCAAACGCCCTGTATAGAAAGAAGGCTTGTTCTGTTCGAGGTCGATGACAATGCATTGGCTGGGCACCACGTTGTCCAGCAGATCACGGATCAAAGCATCCAATTTCAGTAAGGCTGGCGCTGGATCTTGATGGTCGTATGCCGGAATATCCGTCAGCTCGTCTCGCAAGGAAAAGGTCAGCAAACTGCCCGTCAGCTCAGCCAAGCATCGATACAACTGTTCCGGGTGCACGCCGGGGTGCTGGAGCAGATGAGCCAACTCCGTATAGGCTCGGTTCACAGTATTCAACAACCAGAACAAGGTCACGTCGCTGCTGCCAAACTCGACAACCTGATCGCCACGCTCGCGTCGGCGCGCGCCCAGCAACTGGCTTTTGCCCTGTAGTGCCGCAAGGAGACGCTTGCCCACCACCAAGGGTGTGGGGTGGGCACCGAGATGCAAAGCGGGTGGCACGAACTGCTCGTCGCATCGAAACCCACCCGTAGCATCCCGGACCAAACGCAGCAATGGACAAGCTGTGTACCCATCCAGGTCATCGCCCTCGATAAGCAGCACCGGGTTTAAACGCAGGCGGGTGATCTCGCTCTCCAAATCACCTTCATTCAGGTCGGGAAGCGCGTCGAAGCGTTTGCAAAAACGTCTCGGGATGTGGGTAGCCTGCGTGTCATCCTGGTAATTGGCTCCTGCAGGCTGCGACAACCTCAAGGCCACGAAAACCTTGAGGTGCGCCTCCTTGAATAGCTCATTCAGGTTTCGAGCGGGTGGCAGGAGGTCGTGCTGAGGAGCATCGAAAGCGGTGCCGTCAGGGAACACCAGCTTGAGCCGCGTCAGTTGTAATCGGCCTTCCGCCAGCGCATCACTGTCCAACTCCAAGGCTTGCACGCCCCAAAAGAAGGGGGTGCCGCGCATGGTTGCCTGAGCTTGTTGATGTTGGTGAAAAGCGTCCTGGTACTGGAAGTGCTGAGGCAGCATGAACATGCCCTCGTACCACATCACGCGATTGTGCTGACTCATAGCACTACCTCGGCCGAGGACGGCGAAGGGGTTTCATCGACTTCAAGGGCCACTTCGGTGTTATCCGATTCGGGATCACTCCAGCGCGCCACCCCGTCGAGCACATCGACCCCACTGGCAGCCACCACACGTGAGCCCTCAAGCAATACACGTACGCCGTCCGGGGAAAACCACAGGCCGTCCTTGCGCAAGGAATCCGCCGCGAAAGCGATTTTCCACGGTTGCTCAGAAGTGTCATGAAAAAAGGCTGCAACCCCGACAAAGCGGGTGGCATCGCCCAACGGCCAGTCCTCGACATGGCCAATGCCAGGCAACACTGTCAGCTCACGGGTATCCAATACGGTGGCGCCCATTGTTTGCTGCGGGACCGTCCATAAGGCATCAGCACTCGCGGCCACGAATGGCTCCAGGCGAGACAATTGATACACCCGGACGACCACGGAGAGCGGCTCTCCATCAGTCACCGTATTCAGTTGGTTACCGCCATCAATCGTCATGCGCAGGCGATCAGGGCTACTGAACATCATGTCGTTTACCCACGAGTCCCCCATTTTCCGTCCCGCCCGATCAGTCACTCCGCATGCGCTCAGGCCGAGCGCAAGCAGCACCAAGATTCCTATCCGGTACATAAATGTCCTCAAAATTTCCATGTTCAAGAGTGCAGCAGGCCATCCTGCGCAGCAGCTACTAACTAAGGCTCACCACAAACCCGCCATCCATACCCACGTCGACCTCCGCACGTTGAATGGACAAATGTTGGGCCATTCGCTCCAGCACACAGCTCGCCAGTTCGGGCATCAAGGCGCCGGACAAGATGTTGTCGATGTTGCGGGCGCCGCTATCCACCTCAGTACAACGCGATGCCAGCGTCGTCGGCACAGCCTCAGTGATGTGCAAAGGCACGTGGTAGTGACGCTCGAAGCGTTGCTGGATGCGCGCCAATTTGAGCCCGACGATGCGTTCAAGAATGGCGTCCTGCACCGGGTAGAACGGCACCACCTGCAAGCGCCCCAGGAAGGCGGGTTTGAAAGCCTGCTGTAATGCCGGCCGCAGTTCTTCGATGAGCTGCTCAGGACTGGGTAGCGCGTCGGACTGATGACAGGTACGCAGAATGTGGTCAGTGCCGACATTGGAGGTAAGCAAAATCAGGGTATTGCGGAAGTTGATGGATCGCCCTTCGGCATCGTCCAGCATCCCCTTGTCGAACACCTGGAAAAACAGCTCCAACACATCGGGGTGAGCCTTCTCCACCTCGTCGAGCAGCACCACGCTGAATGGTTTGCGCCGCACTGCTTCGGTCAACACGCCGCCTTCGCCATAGCCGACGTACCCTGGCGGCGAGCCTTTGAGTGTGGCAACGCTGTGGGCTTCCTGGTATTCGGACATGTTGATAGTGATCAGGTTGCGCTCGCCGCCATACAAGGTATCCGCCAGCGCCAATGCCGTTTCGGTCTTGCCCACCCCGCTCGGCCCGAGCAATAGAAAAACACCGATCGGTTTGTCGGGGTCTTCCATATGCGCCCGAGACACCTTGATACGCTTGCTGATTGCTTCCAGCGCGTGGTCCTGCCCCAACACCCGCTCGGCGAGGAGCTGGGGGAGCTGTTGCACCGTATCGATCTCATCGCGCAGCATCGTGCCCAGTGGAACCCCGGTCCACCCGGCAATCACCTCGCTGACGGCAGCACCATCCACCTGAGCGTGGACCAAGGGGTTGTCACGCTGGACCTCAGCCAACTGCCCCTTCAAGCGCATCAAGGCATCGAAACTGGTCTCGGTTCCCTGGCGCAGTTGCACACTCAGTTGATTCACTTCGTCAACCAGAGCCCGTTCGCGCTGCCACTGCCCCGACAACACATCAAAGTGTTGTTGTACGCCCGCCAACGCCTGCTCCAGTTCGTCAAGCCGGCGCTGGTGTGGCGTCCCGGTGCGGGCCTCCTGCTCCAACAATTCACGCTCGCTGGTGATCTGCTCAATTTGAATGACACAATCGTCCAGTGCCGCTGGCGTGGTGGACTGAGCCAGCGCCACGCGCGCGCAGGCCGTATCCAGCACGCTCACGGCCTTGTCTGGCAACTGCCGACCGCTGATATAACGGCTCGATAGACGCACGGCCTGTATCAGTGCCTCATCCAGTATCGCTACGCCGTGGTGCGCCTGCATTTTTTCAACAAGCCCCCGCAGCATGACCACCGCCTGCGCCTCGTCCGGCTCTTCGACTTTGACCACCTGGAAGCGACGAGCCAACGCCGCGTCTTTCTCAAAGTACTTCTTGTATTCCGCCCAGGTAGTCGCGGCGATTGTGCGCAACTCACCCCTCGCCAACGCGGGCTTGAGCAAATTCGCGGCATCGTTCTGTCCAGCCTGGCCGCCGGAGCCAATCAAGGTATGGGCTTCATCGATAAATAGAATGATCGGATGCAGGCTGCGCTTGGTTTCCTCTATCACAGCTTTCAACCGTTGCTCGAACTCGCCCTTCACGCCGGCACCCGCCTGCAACAGCCCTAAATCGAGCGTGTGAATGGCAACCTCGCGCAGCACCGTCGGCACCTCGCCCTGGACAACGCGCAGGGCCAACCCTTCCACAACGGCGGTTTTTCCCACACCCGCCTCACCCGTGAGGATGGGGTTGTTCTGCCGGCGACGGGTCAGGATGTCGATCATCTGGCGCACTTCCACATCTCGCCCCAACACCAAATCAATACGCCCTTCCCGAGCACTTTGGGTCAGGTTCACCGTGTACTGATCCAAAGCCGGCGTTTTGCCCGATCCGGCCGTCACCGGCGAGGCCGATTGATCCAGGGCAATCGCCTCCGCTGTACCTTCTACCAACTGGACAAGTCGGTTGCGCAAATCATCGGGATGAACCTTCTCCAACTCCGCTGCCGAAGCCAACACCCAGCGCCTAAGCTCCTGATCATCAAGCAAGGCAAGCAGCAGGTGGCCGCTGCGTACGCGCTCTTGACCGTACTCAATGGACGCCATCACCCACGCCCGTTCAATCCACCGGGCAATCTGCGGCGACAGTGCTGGCGTGCGAGTGTTGCCAACCTTGAAACCTGTTAGGGCTGTGCGTAATTGAGCCTGCAGGCGTTCTGTCACGACCTCGTAGTGATGAAGGATAGGCCGCATGTCGCAATCATCGATCGCCAGCAGTTGCAGCAGCACATGTTCAACCTCCACGTCGTAGTGGCGCTCGTTCAAGCACAATGCAGCAGCATCCTCGGTCGCACGGCGGCTGAGGTCATTCAGTTTGGCAAACAGAGTTTTCAGGTTCACAGCAGCGTGCCCTCATAAGGAATACGGAAAATCGCACAACGATCAGGGCTGGCTTCACGTGCAGGACGTTGCAACCAACCCAGCCAGCCCAGTGCCAGCCCACCGTTTCGACTCAAGCGCGCCTCGGGTACCGCGTCGGCACGCAAGATGGGGGCAATCTCAACATCCAGGAATGCACCGATGTAGAAGCGAGCCAGTTCCAGCAGCTTGCAATAGTCGTCGGTGCCCGGCTGAAAGCGCCGATAGTCATCCAGGCTGAGCGGCCCCAACTCAATACGAAGGCACGATTGGTAGTCCCAGACTCGCTGGCCAGCCACCGAGCCGCGTCCCAACACCGCATTACGTCGCCCCAATTGGCAGCGTTGCGCGGACGGAAGCGGCAGCCAGCGACCGACAAAGCTCTTCACAACACAGGGCACGGCGAAGTAGTAAGCCAGCATCAATTCCAGGTTCTGCGGCGTACGCCGCTGTTGCGCCAGCAGGCCGGAGAAGTAGCTGAATACATCCCGAGGCAGCGCCGAACCGCCCTTCTCAATCTGCCGTTGCTGCACCCTCGTGCCGAGCCCCAGCAACATGTGCAGGTAACGATCAAAGTCCGAACGCCCCTTGCGCTCATGCTCAATATGAAACTTGTACTTCTGCCAGGCCTGATAAAACAGCGCCGTCATCCGGTGGGAAAACAGATCCAGAAAGGCGTGCCCGGCGTCATCGCGGTTTTGCATGTGGCGGGCCATCAGCATTTCGGTATAGGGCCGGGGTAGCACGCCGGAAGGCCCCACCAACCCCATGAACGTGACCTGCACCTCGGACAAGGGCAAGCCCGATAGCGACATACGCTCAGCCCGCTCAAAGCGCAGGTCACTGACATCGCTGGCAGGAAAGTTCAGCGACAGCAACGACCGAAACCGCAGCGGATCATCGTGGGGACGCGCTTCAGGATCAGTGCGCCCCGTCTTGCTGTAGTGCAGCCGCAGCAAACGCACCAGTTGAAAGAACTCAAACCGGTACGGCTGTGACCGCGCCTGATCAATCAGACCAGGGCTTGAGCGCCGGTTCTTGGTGGCCATTGCACGATTCTCTTTTCTCGTTGCCGAGACTGCAGGGTGAGTTGGGTAAAACTGTTGAGCGAGCAATACAGCCCGAAGAAGTGGTCCAGCACCTGGCCGAACAGGAACACGCCACCGCCGATGTACTGGCTTTCGTCCAGCTCCAGCGTCAGCCCCACGCCACGAACAACGCTAGGCCGAGGGTGCCCGACCAGTGCCACCGTTGGCGCACTGCGCAACCAAACAATGCCATTGATCTGCTTTCGCACTGCAGAGGCTTCCCGGTAGTTGTAAAGACTGAGCAGCTCCAACAACACCTCGCGCCCGTCATGGGCCAACGACAAATGGTTGAGCGACAGGTGCGACACCAGGCGCCACAGCAACCCTTTGCCCTGCGGCAAGCGAACAGAGGGTGTGGGTTTGCGCAGGCAGCGGACTCGCTGTACCACCGAGTCGCCCTCCAGGAAAAAATCACTGCCCGTGCCGCCATAAGGCAACAACCTCGGTAAGTCGCGGTTACTGCAGGTCAACGTCAAGCTGAGGGTATCCTCGGTGCTGTCAACCAACTCCAACTCTCGATCGACCAGGCGAATCGCCAAATCGGTACCGGTTTTCTGCCCATGGGCCACCGAGCGGCGCCGGGCGATCCAATAGCTACCGTCGTCGGAGACCGAGTCGCGCGGCTCGAAGAACGGTCGACACGGCTCGACCTGTTGCTGACGACCGACTTCCTTGATCCGCACGACACGGTCAATCGACACGACTTCAGCAAAGCGATGTTGGCGACCATCCGGTACCACCGGGTACTCATGCTGGGTATGCGTCAGCTTGATCGGCTCAGCCTGGTGGCGGAACAAATTGACCACAGGCGTGCAGTTGAGCTTGAAGTGACTCGCATTGAGGTTCTGCGCCAACCTTGTCAGCCGCTCGGGCACATCGTATTCAGCGAAGTACAGGTTGACCTCCACCTCCTGCACGGCTTTGCCGGCCAGCGCACGCCCCAGACCTTCAAGGTCGAAGAACATGAATTTGTCGGGAAAAGTGAAATATTCATGCAACAGCCGGTAACCCAGGAAAGAACGCTCGGAATAGTCGATCAAGCCTTCTTCGGCGCAGTAGCCGACCGCCTTCACTGCACCCGGCGGCAATGCGACTTCCCGGCGCTGACCCGCTTCGGTGAACACCAACACAGCCCTGGCCACGTTATTGAACAGCAGCTCGTACAGATGAAGCGTCAACGTGCTTTCGCCATCAATGAAAAACCGCAACGGCTGCAGCACCAGATCACCAAAGCAAACCTCAGTGGTCGTGCACAGACCGATTCGCAAACACGCCTGATGCTCCGTCGTACGGCTGGTGAACGCCGAACGCTCGAGCTCCATAAACGCCACATCGGCCACCCTGATAGGCCAGAGCGTCACGGGGTAACAGGTCCGAAACGAACAGGAAATGCCGTCCACTTCCTGCGACTTCAATTCGCTATGACGCTCGATGCAGTAACCATCCGTTACCGCACTGCTGTCACCGGCAGAGAACTCCACAATCGACAACGAAGGGGTTGGCCGCAGGTAATGCGGATACATCACGTCCAGAAAGGCTTCGACGATTTCAGGGAAATCGTCATCCAGTTTCTTGTGCACTCGCGCCGCAAGAAACGAGAACGCTTCTATCAGGCGTTCCGCATGGGGGTCTTCACACTGGTCGCCGTCCATCAGCAACCGTGAAGCAATTTTCGGGTACTGTCGCGCAAACTCCTGCCCCAACGTGCGCAGGTGTGACAGTTCCTTTTCGTAATAGGGCAACAGATCGCTATGCATCAGTTCAAATTCTGCACGGTGTAGGCTTGAGTGTTGACCTGCAACACAGCGTCGAACGACACCTGACGTGTCGTCTCAGGCAGGCGCAACAGCGCATCCACCCGGAACGTCAGTTGCCGCTGTTGCGGCAGCGAGTCCAGTAGCTGGACACGAACGTGGCGGAAGCGACGATCACCGCTCTCGATGGCCTGCTTGAGTTGCAGCCGAATCTGCGTGCGGTCCTCGGGATTGAGCAGGCCCTTACTCGTAAAATCAGGCAACCCGTACTCCAACAATGAGCCGCGCAGTTGAGGGAACGCACCCAACAACTGCGTATCAATGTGTTGCCGAGTATTCACGAGGGTTTCCAGATCGCGCACTAAACTGGCCGTGTAATCGGCCAGCGAATAGAGGCGTTGCGCGCTACCTTCCACCGCCTGATGCGGAGCTTCGTCACTCAACCGATCAAACAAGGTCGGCAAAAATCTGGCGGGCGTGTTCATAGGGCCATCCTGGCACGGGTACGGATCAGCTACGGGTGGATTTCGGCAACTCAGCGACCAGGCGCAATGACGCCGTCAGCTCATCCAGTTGGTAATGGGGGCGCAGGTAGCTCACCGACTTGTAGACACCGGGTTTGCCTGGCACTTCAAAGACCTCGACCCGAGCTTCGCGCAACGGGTTCTTGGCTTTGGCCTCCTGACTGGCGGTGTCATCCAACAACACATAGCTGGAAAGCCAATTGTTGAGGTACGACTCCACGTCCTGGCGGGAGGCGAAACTCCCCACCTTGTCGCGCATGATTGCCTTCATGTAGTGGGCGATCCGCGAGGTGGCAAAGATGTACTGCAGCTGCGCCGAAAGCCTTGCGTTGGCATTGGCGACGTCGGTGTTGTACTGCTTCTGCTTTTGCATCGACTGCGTAGCGAAAAACGCCGCGTGGTCAGTGTCTTTACGATGCACCAATGGCACGAACCCCAGGTCCGACAACTCCTTCTCACGCCGATCAGTGATGGCGATCTCCGTGGGGCATTTAAGGGCCACTTCGCCGTCATCGGTCATGAAGGTATGGCTGGGCAAGCCCTCCACCAAACCACCACCCTCCACCCCACGAATGGCTACGCACCAGCCGTAACGCGAGAAGGCCTGGGTAACCTGAGTCGTCAGTGCATAGGCCGCGTTGACCCATAGATACTTACTGTGGTCGCGGCCATCCACATCTTCCTTGAAGAGGAATGCTTCCACCGGCGCTGTATCCGGCCCATAGGGCAGACGCCCCAATACATGCGGCAACGCCAATGCGGCATAACGTGAATCTTCACTGTTGCGAAAGGATTTCAGCTTGGTGTATTCGACCGTATCGAAGATCTTGGTCAGATCCCGAGGGCCTGCCATGTCGGTGAACGAATCCCAACCAAACATCTCGGGCGAGGCCGCGGAAATGAACGGCGCATGGGCAGCCGCGGCCACATGGGAGATCTCCTCCAGCAGGTACATGTCCTCCGGGCTGCGAGAGAACTTGTAATCCCCCATCAGCATGCCAAAAGGAGCGCCGCCAAAGGTGCCGTACTCCTCCTCGTACACCTTTTTGAAAAGCGCGCTCTGATCAAACTCGGAAGCCGCTTTCAAGTCGCGTACCAAGTCCTTCTTCGAGGCATTGAGCAACTTGATCTTCAGCGTCGTACTGGTTTCGGTGTTGTCGACCAGGTATTTCAAACCGCGCCAGGACGCTTCTAACTGCTGAAACTCGTCAGCGTGCATGATCTCGTTCAGTTGCTCGGACAACAACGCGTCGATATCGGCGATACGCGCATCGAGCACCGCCATCAAGTCCTTGCTCGGCGTAACCGCCCCCTCAAGCACCTGCCCGACCAGCTCACCAATGAGGTCACGCGTACGTGTGCGCTCAGTCTCAGAGCGGGCCACACGGCTTTCAGAAATGATGCTATCGAGCAGAGAGATCTGTGGAGCAGCCGCTTCCAGCTGTTCAGTCGAGGTCTGTGGATTGAGTGAAGAGTTAGCGGTCATGATCGACTCCCTGAGGAGTGCTGGAAGACGCTTGGCCTTGACGGCCAAACTCTTGGCTGAGTGCCCGAAGCTTTTCAGGGTCTTGAATAACCTCCTGCAGCATCTCTTCCAACCGATCGTTACCACCCATCTTGTTGCGCAAGTCCGCCAGCTTGCTGCGCAACTCCAAGAGTTTTCTCAGTGGCTCCACCTGCTTGACCACATTCTGTGGCTCGAAGTCATCCATGGCATTGAAGTTGAGCTCAACGCCCAGTTGCGTGTCATTTTTGGCCAAGGTGTTATCGACGCGATAACTCAGCCGTGGCTTGATGCCCTTGAGCACGCCATTGAAGTTATCGCGATCAATGAGGACGAACTTACGATCCTTCAGGCGCGGCAGTGGCTCCAGCGGGTGACCAGAGAAGTCGCCCATCGCACCGACCACGAACGGCAACTCCTTCTGTTCAATGGCTTCTCCAACTTCAACGTCATAAGTGATTTGCACACGCGGCGCACGAATACGGTCGAGCTTGTGCTGGGTACTTTCCATCTTTGCCATCTGGCGAACTCCTTAATCGTTCTTCATCCGTTGCTCAAAATCTCACACATTTTTTATACAGATGAGTCGGAACCAAATCATCCCGCACACCACAAAGCCTCACATCAAACGCCGCACACCGTAACTGCCGAAATCAGTACAAACAATCAGACCCATTACAGTTTCAAGTAGCCCTTTTCGACTTGAATTGAAGGACCGTTCCTACAAAGAATAAATTTGTAATTTTTGTCGAAGAACAACTTACAAAACATTTCAATCGGCCCATTCCGTCCTCGCACGCAGCTTTACACGTCTACAGCTCTAGTTCGCGGGATTAGGGCGAAGTCCAACAACGAACAGTACCGTTTTATAGCGCAGATTTTTTACAAAAATCAGTACAGATAGTTCGTCGCGTTACAATTCCCTGGCTTGACAAGAGTTTTCCAAGAATGTCTCCTTTGCGACTTTAAATGCGAGTGAATACCTGCATGAGCATCATGAATGCTGATGACTGAATCACTCGCGTCATGGCGCTTACAGGAACTTATGGATGAGCAATAGACTGTATCCCTGCTCGGTGAATGACCCGCTGGGTGAGGGCACGCATAGTGGGTTACTTGGGCATGGCACACTGCCTTGGCCGAGCGTAATCGCAGAGCGCCATTTTCCTACAAGCATGTCGATTAGTGGCTTTTACGCGACTGACGAACTGAGCGCGGCGCACTTCATGGTGGCAACGCTTAGCGATCCGGATAACGGACTGGATGCTCAGGAGCACGAACAGATGGCGTTGCACCTGAGTTATCTACTTTCAAAGGTAAAAGTTGCAGGGTATGTCACGGCGCGTGAAGTCAAAGAGCTACATCAGAAAGCGCAGTCGATTCCGGTGATTGGACCGGCGCTCTTCTCTCTCTCCAGTTTACCTAGCACTACAGCTGCACTCGCAGGTCTTATACATGCGCCTTTTAAGGCTGGACGACTAGTGGACATGCTAGATCTGTCACCCGAACTCAAACGGCAGTTGGTTAATTGGGCGAATACCCGTGGAAAACCAGGAAGCGTTTCAGCCAAACGAGCCTTTAAACAACGAATCAAGCTAGTGCGAATTCAAGGGCAACTGCATTTCGAGGTGCCAGCCAATGCACGTGCTCAGTTTTATACAATCGGTGGAAAAACCGCATCAAATGCTATCAAACTTCCAATTTATCAAGCTGCCGAGGCTCTCCGCAGGAGGGTTCCAATCACTCCCAGTGCCTACAGCGCCCGGGGTATTGGCCGCATACTCACTGGTACTACTGCTGGAGCTCTCCTAACCGTTGGACCACAAGCCATTATAGATGGAACCTCATCAAACGGCTTTAATGACTTCCTGAATAAAAGTGCTTATAGCCAGTCCACTAATGTAGGAATTATAATTTTAAGTTCGGTTGTTGGATTGGCGGGACTATCTGCGATGGCCACTATCGCTATCGTTATAGCCGGAGGCATCATCATTCACGCCCTCATGAATATGGGAGAGTATAGCGCTAACGAGCGAATAGGTGATGCATTAACAGGAACGACACGATGATCCGCACAGACAAGCAATATTTCCTACACAACCTCAATAGCGCCGTATTCGCATACTGCGTCCTCGGGACAATGCTTTTAATATTATCACCTCCAGAACTTCGCCTCCTAGGTGTAGCGTTAATTGGATTACTATTAGTCAAATACGTTCACTGCGCCTACATCACCGAAAGCTTCACCAGATGCATGTCGTTTATGCTGCACCTACTACTATTTTTTGTTTCCGCATTCTCATACGTCATCACATCCGCCCTCATCAACGAATATTTAATCACCTCTCTAACGACGTCTTTCGTGATTGGTTTTATTTCCCCCGCAGTGCACGCCATTCAGTACTTCCACGCTCGGTCTCGAAAGTATTTCAACTCTCCTTTTACAATCAGTGAATCGCGAGTCAAAACAACATACCCTAAGAATGTTTTATCTCCACGCAAGCATTTCGTGATTGTCGGAGCCTGCACAGGATTAATATCTATAATATTCCCGCACCTGGAGAAATTTGAGTTCACCCTCCTATTTTTCGGAGTGTCAACGCTCATTGGTTGCACGTACATTTTTTACTATATGCGCAATACTGTTTCCGGGCTAAAGCAACTAAAACAGCACCAAAAAAAAGCAAATATCAGCTTAACCTTCTGCAATCTCGAAGAAATTCGCGTTTTGAGAAACGCCTCATGGATAGGTCGTAGTGTGCAATGGATTTTCAAGTAAAAAGCCATGGCACCCTCCCCTACATTTGAAACACCAACGTCACACAGCCCAAACACCTAGGATTCGCACAAATGGACCTGGAATCAATATTTGCGCCCCAAAATCGCCGTTTAATCAAACTGACAACACCCACTTTGGAGTTTCAAGAGTTACTGCTGGAAAATTTCAATGGCACTGAGGGTCTCTCACTGCTGTTCGAGTTTACCCTATCAATGCTCTCCCAAGACCCAGCACTTGAACTCAAGACACTGATCGGCAAACCTGCCTCCTTAGAGATCGAACTTGCCGATGGCGGAGCCCGCCACGTGCATGGCTATATCACCCAGTTTGGCAATTCCGGCAGCCAGGGCAACCTGATCCATTATTCGGCAACACTAACCCCTTGGCTGTGGATGCTCGGCAAACGCTTTAACTCGCGCATTTTCCAAAATCAGTCCATTGAGCAAGTCATCAGTTCGGTTTTTGCTGACTACGCACCGCTTGCCCAATACGAGTTCCGCTTGCTGGGTGATCTGCCGTCACGGAGTTACATTACCCAGTACCGAGAGTCTGATTTGAACTTCGTGCTGCGCTTGTTTGAGAGTGAAGGCCTGTTCTTTTATTTTGAGCACAGTGCCGACCAGCACACCCTGATCATTACCGACGCTTCCAACCTGCTCAAGCCATTGCCGCAGCAGCCCACCATCCGTTATCACAGCACGTCAATCAACGAGACCGCTGACTCGATCTTCAGATGGAGTGGCCATCGCCAGCTGCAGTCTGGAAAGATTGCCGTACAGACATTCGACTACAAACAACCGGATCACCTTTTACCGGTAAACCTGCAAAGCCTGAATCAGCAAGGCGATGTTACCGCTTACGAGATCTATGACTTCCCTGGGCAGTACACCCACGCAAGCAGCGCCGATGGTGAGCGTCTGGTGCGCCACCGCATCGAAGCCTTGGAAGTGCAAGGAAAAATATTCAGTGGCGCCAGCAACTGCCGGGCAATGTGCCCTGGCTTCACCTTTGAACTAACCCAGCACCATGAGCATGACCGCGACACGATAGAAGACCGGCAGTTTCAGTTGCTTACCGTGAACCATCAGGGTAGCAACAACTACCTGACCGGCAGTGAGGCTGGCTATCAAAATACCTTCACCTGCATCCGCAAGAAGATCCCTTTCCGTGCACAACCACTGACCCATCGCCCCACCGTCCACGGCCCGCAAACGGCCATCGTGGTCGGCCCGCCCGGTGAAGAGATCTTTACCGATGACATGGGCCGGGTGAAGGTCCATTTCCACTGGGACCGAGAGTCACGCGGCGCCAACAGCCAGCGCAAGAAAGAAGAGAGCTCCTGCTGGGTTCGCGTCTCGCAAACCTCAGCCAGCGGTGGCTTCGGCAGCATCCACATCCCCAGGGTTGGCGATGAAGTGGTGGTGTCGTTCCTGGACGGCCAGCCCGACCGCCCACTGATCACCGGCAGCGTTTACAACAGCAAGAACACACCGCCCTGGAGCTTGCCGGCCAACAAGACACAGAGTGGTTTTCTTACTCGATCGACCAAGGGCTCTGGGGCCAACGCCAACTCGCTGTTGTTTGAAGATAAGCAGGGCAGTGAGCGCATTTCGGTGCATGCCGAGCGAAATATGGACACCGAGGTTGAGCATGACGAAAGCCTCAGCGTGGGCAACAACCGTGTCACAAACGTAGGCGGTAGCCACACCGAAACGGTCAAGAAAGATGCCGCGATTACAGTGCTGGAAGGTGATTTTACCCTTACCACAACTCAGCAAGGCATTCACCTGTATGCCAAGACAACGGTGATCTTGCAGGTGGGGAACAGCAGCATTGTCATGACCCCTGAAAGCATTGCGCTCAAAGCAGATGCAATTCTCATTGAAGGTAGCCAAGGCACCACAGTGCAAGGCAAAACCGTTCACATCAATCAGGATTCCTAAGCCGCCATGATGAGACAACGCAACCTGTACGACCGGCTCAGCGAGAGGCGTTTGGCCGAACACAATGTTCCGACGGTTGAGGCAGATGAGCCTCCTGCGCCCGAGATCGCTGCATCAGCGCAAGACATAACAAGCGAGCTGCAGCCCGAGCACTGCCACCTCATTCTGGCGGGGTTGCAACTGAGGTTTCCGGAGCATCTCGCCCCTACTCGCGCTGAAATCACACTGTACAAACAAGGTCACCCAGTCTCGATCAACCTGCAACGGCTCCCGGTCCCGGACAACCATACCCTGGAGCGCGCCATGGACACCGAATGTGCAGAGCTTCAACACCACTGTAAACAACTCCACATCTTGAGACGCAGCGAACGCACGTTGGCAGGCGCCCGCGCCTTGGTGCTCGACTACCGCTTCACACGCGAGAACGAAGAAAAGCACGGCCGCAGTGTCGGCGTCTTGCTCCCCATAAACGGGCACACCCACCGGCAATGGTTCTGTATCAGCTGCGTATTCGGATGCCGCCATGAGGCGCTGTCCGATTGGCTTCCCGAATTCGATGCCTTACTCGACACATTGGCCAGTGCTTAACCCCTCCCCATCTTGATTTGCGCAGGATTGTTTTGTCATGGACTACCCACTACCAGAAGGTCGTATCAACTTGCCTCAGGGCTTTGAAGATCGCAGCGTCAACATGTTTATCCTGGGGAGCAGCATCCCTGCTCCACTAAGCATCACCCTCTCTCGCGACAACACGCTGCCCGGCGAAGAACTGAACACCTACTTCGAACGGCAAATCAAACTGATCAGCGCCAAGTACAAGGGTTACACGGTGCTGGGCCGCTCGGCGGCAGTACTGTCCCAAGCCCATCCGCTCCCTGGCTTGCAGGTTGACGCCTATTACTTCAATGACCGTCAGGCCTTTTTCCAGCGCCAGGCTGCGTTCGAAGTGCAGCCAGGACGAGTGCTGGTGTTCTCCACAACACGCCCGGGTGAGTTCAGCGCACAACAAAACACAGATTGGCTCACGCTGTTGAACAGCTTTGTACCCGAACCCGGGCTTACTACCACCACTTCCGAGCAGGAGTAGCCCGGCATGTTTGAGGCTGCTCGTTGGGACGATGAAATTGTTCACACCAGTGCATTGACCGGTTTTTTGATTGGGGCCGCTATCGGGTTGGCGATGGTAGCGTTCGCCGCTATCGCCATCGGTACGGGTGGCCTGGGTGCCTGTTTGCTGATAGGCCTGCTTGGCGCGCTCGGCCCCATGATGCCTTCCCTGGGGGAATCGATTGGTAAACACTTCAGCTCGGTGGCCGGGCACATCACCACGACCTCGCGCAACGTGTTTATCAATGGCAAGCGTGCAGCCATCGCCAAATACAGTGAACTGACATGCGACCAGCATACCGACCCGTTGATTGCCGAAGGATCTTCCAACGTCTTCATCAACAGCTTTCCCGCCGCGCGCAAAGGTGACAAGACCACCTGCGGAGCGACCATCGACGGCGGCTCGCCCAATGTATTCATTGGCGGCGGACGCGAACGATACCTGCCGGTGAACGATGAAGTTCCCGCTGAGCTGCGAGTTGCAGTGGATGTATTAATGGTGTTGGCGTCACTGGTCCGACCAAAAATGCCTGCCATGTCACCACGAAGCCTGCTGGCTGCCATGAAAGCAGCAAAACCATGCGTCAAGCGCTACGTGGCTGGATACATCGCCGGGAGCGTGCTGGAGAACTATGTGCTCAGCCCCGCATTGGATCGAGCGGCGGGGGCCATCTTCGGCAATCCAGTCGATGCCACCAACGGTCGCAAGATCTTGCCCGAAGAGCAGGAGACCGACTTCATTCTGCCGGGGCTGATGCCCATCCACTGGTCACGCTTTTATGCCAGCGACTTGAACGTGGATAGCGCACTGGGCCGTGGTTGGGTGCTGCCATGGGAGCAGTCCCTGCACCAGAACGGCGAATTCATCTACCTCAGCGATAACCAAGGCCGCAGCGTCCCCTTTGTCGTGCTGGAGCCAGGCGAACGCATCTACTCCCCCCATGAACGGTTGACCCTGGTGCGCAGCCAGGGCGGCCACTACCTGCTGCAAACCCTGGACAACACCTTCTTCTACTTCGGTGAAGTAACCGAAGACGGCAGCCCTGCCCCGCTGCTACGCATCGAGAACGCACTGGGCCACTACATCGCGCTGACCTACAACGAGATCGGCCAACTCACCGACGTAACCGCCAGCGGCGGTTGGCGCATGCACTTGCACTATGAGCA
This sequence comes from Pseudomonas sp. FBCC-B545, assembly GCF_059134095.1. Lineage (NCBI taxonomy): Bacteria > Pseudomonadati > Pseudomonadota > Gammaproteobacteria > Pseudomonadales > Pseudomonadaceae > Pseudomonas > Pseudomonas sp. FBCC-B545. Next base: position 3,997,864 of record NZ_CP101441.1, read on the forward strand.
CCCGATGGGACGCCTGACCGAGGTCAAGCGCGTCGTCGACAACCTGCCCGTGGAAACCCTCGTGCGTTATGGCTACGACGCCAACGGGCAGCTCAACCAGGTTATCAACCGCAACGGCGACATGGTTCGCCAGTTCGTCTACGAAGACGGCCTGATGGTCGTCCACCGCAACGCGCTGGGCTTGGCCTGCCAGTACCGCTGGCAACACCTCGGCGGCCAGCCGCGTGTGGTCGAGCATTGGACCAGCGATGGCGAGCACTATCACTTCACTTATGACCTGGAGGCCCGCACTACGCGCATCACCGATGTTTTGCAGCGCGAAGCTCAGGTCACCTATAACCATGACAGCCGGGTCATTGCCAGCCGGGACTTCGGCGGCGAACACTACACGATCGATCTGGATGACTGCGGTAACCTGGTCGGCCTGACGCTGCCGGGCGAACAGCGCCTGGCCTTTCAGTACGATGAATACTCGCGGCTGATCGCCGAAACCGATCCCCTCGGCCGCACCACCGAGTACCGCTATCACTTCAATACCCCGTTGGTGACGCGGGTCCGCGCACCGGACGGCGGCACCTGGCAAGCAGACTACGACCGTGCCGGCAACTTGATCTGCGAAACCGATGCCGTGGGCCAGGTCACGCGGTACGCCAATGGCGACGATGGCCTGCCCCACACCATTACCGACCCACTGCACAAAACCAAGACCCTGAGTTGGAACGCCTTTGCCCAGCTCACCCGCTATCAGGATTGCTCCGGCAAGGTCACTACCTATCGCTACGACGACCGCCAACACCTGATCGCCGTCACCGATGCCCTGAGCCAAGCCACCCAGTTTCAGTGCACCGCCCAAGGCGAAGTACTGCGTATCGAACATCCCGACGGCAGCGTAGAAAGCTTCGAGTACAACCCGTTGGGCCAGGTGATGGCCCACACTGACGGCGCTGGCAACGTCACTCGCCTGCACCGCAACGCCCGCGGCCTGCCTACCCAACGCCGTAACGCCGAAGGCCAGCGCACACATTACGAATACGACAAGGCCCAGCGCCTGGTGGCCCTGATCAACGAAAACAACGCCACCTACCGGTTTAACTACGACAGCGCCGACCGACTGATCAGCGAAATGCGCGTCGACCAATTGCAGCGCCAATTCACCTACAACACCAGCGGCCATCTGCTCTGCGTCGACGAAACCGGCCACGACGACAGCGGCGAGCGCCCGCAGCGTCGCACCGACTTCGAACGCGACGCGGCCGGCCGCCTGCTCAGCAAGATCACCGCCGAGGCGCGTCACGACTACCACTACGATGACGCCGATCGCCTGCTGAGCATCGCGCGTCAGCCCAGCCTGCAGGGCAAACGCCTGGGGGTGCAACCCGAAATCCTGCGCTTCAGCTACGATCCGCTGGGCCGGCTGATCGAGGAGGCCGGGCCACAAGGCACCCTGGGTTACCACTATGACCCGTTGGACAACCTCAGCACCCTGACCCTGCCGGATGGCCGCGCCCTCAACCACCTGTATTACGGCAGCGGGCACCTGCACCAGATAAACCTCGACGGCAAACTGATCAGCGACATCGAGCGCGACGACCTGCACCGTGAAGTGCTGCGCAGCCAGGGTCGTCTCAGCAGTTGCTTTGGTTACGACGTGCGCGGGCGTAAGCAGTGGCAATTCGCGTCGCGCCGGGGGGTGGAGTTCCTGTCGACAGCGCTCAACCCCACACTCGACACCAAGGGTCTGTTCGACGATTCAGGCAGTTACCTGCAGCGCCAGTATCACTACGACAAGGCCGGGGAACTGGCCAGCAGCAGCGACCGCCAGCGCGGCGCCACCGTTTATGCCTACCTGAAAACCGGCGACCTGCTCAGCCGCAGCACCAAGGAGCACCTGAACAACGAGCACTTCGAGACCGACCCGGCCGGCAACCGTCTCGACCCCCAGCGCGGCACCCGTTTCGGGCATATCAAGGACAACCGCCTGCGGCACTGGCAGCAATACCACTACCGCTACGACGCCTGGGGTAATGTGATCGAGCGGCGCAGCGCCCACCAGCGCCAGCTGTTTGAATACGACAGCGAGAACCGTTTGGTGCAGGCCCTGCGCTACGGTGATGGCGAACTGCTGAACGAGGCCCGGTATCAGTACGATTCCCTGGGCAGGCGCACGCACAAGCAGGTGGAGATCGAAGGGGCACTCACCACCACGCAGTTCCTCTGGCAAGGCTTGCGCTTGCTGCAAGAAACCTGCGGCGGCCGCCAGCAGCTGTATATCTATGAACCCGACAGCTATGCGCCGCTGGCGCGGGTGGACTGTACCGAGGGCGGCAAACCCAGCCTCTACTACTTCCACACCGACCAGATCGGCACACCGCTGGAGGTCACGAGCGCCCAGGGCGATCTGGTCTGGCAGGCCCGCTACAAGGCCTGGGGCGAAGTGAAGCGGTTCGAGGTGCAGAGCATGGAGCAGCACCTGCGCTTTCAGGGGCAATACTTCGATGTAGAGACCGGGCTTCACTACAACACGTTTCGCTATTACGATTCGGCGGTGGGCCGCTTTACCACGCAGGATCCGATTGGGTTGTTGGGTGGGAATAATCTGTATCAATATGCAGCAAACCCCTTAACATCCATCGACCCTCTTGGCCTAAAAACAATACGTTTGCGTCATTACACAAGCAATAAAGGCTTAGAGGGAATAATGGAAAGTATGGAAATTAAAGCAGGCGACCAAAACGCGGTATTCGCTGTAAAAGCCAAAGGAAAACCATTAAGCATGGCCGACGCAGCTGAAAAATTTAAAATCAAACAAAACCATGCAAGGAACCATATCGATTTCGACATCGACTCGAGCAGAGTCGAATTTAGAAAAAACAATCTGGGTGTTGAGGAATACAAAATAAAAGGCAGCATAAAGCTAGATAAAAATACCACAACATTTAAAAAAGGATGTTAACGAACATGACCGCCGGAACTGCATTCAACTCATCAGAATTCAAAAAAGCACTACTTCAACTTGAAGAAATAATACCTACTATAGACAAGATAGGTTCAGGCTTTGAAAGCAAAGAAGCTACTGCCTTAGCATTGCTCTTATTCTTCAGAGAGCGGAGCGTCCTCGATAAGTTATCATTTATCAGAAAAATCATAAGCCACACCCTTTCAAAAACATTAAGTGACGATGAGTTTCAAAAATTAATCGAAACCGATATAGATCTCTGGAAGCCACCCTATGACAAAAACGCGAATGAAATTTCCGCCCTTTTAGACAAAATATAAACATCAAGCGCCAACTTGATCTGCGAAACCGATGCCGTGGGCCAAGTCACGCGGTACGCCAATGGCGACGACGGCCTGCCCCACACCATTACCGACCCACTGCACAAAAACAAGACTTTGAGCTGGAACGCCTTTGCCCAGCTCACCCGCTATGAGGATTGCTCCGGCAAGGTCACCACCTATGACTACGACGACCGCCAACATCTGATCACCGTCACCGATGCCCTGCGCCAAGCCACCCAGTTTCAGTGCACCGCCCAAGGCGAAGTGCTGCGTATCGAACACCCCGATGGCAGCGTAGAAAGCTTCGAGTACAACCCGTTGGGCCAGGTAATGGCCCACACTGACGGCGCTGGCAACGTCACTCGCCTGCACCGCAACGCCCGCGGCCTGCCTACCCAACGCCGCAACGCCGAAGGCCAGCACACCCACTACGAATACGACAAGGCCCAGCGCCTGGTGGCCCTGATCAACGAAAACAACGCCACCTACCGGTTTAACTACGACAGTGCCGACCGACTGATCAGCGAAATGCGCGTCGACCAATTGCAGCGCCAATTCACCTACAACGCCAGCGGCCATCTGCTGGCTGTAGACGAAACCGGCCACGGCGACAGCGGCGAGCGCCCGCAGCGTCGCACCGACTTCGAACGCGACGCGGCCGGCCGCCTGCTCAGCAAGATCACCGCCGAGGCGCGGCACGACTACCACTACGATGACGCCGATCGCCTGCTGAGCATCGCGCGTCAGCCCAGCCTGCAGGGCAAACGCCTGGGGGTGCAGCCCGAAATCCTGCGCTTCAGCTACGATCCGCTGGGCCGCCTGATCGAGGAGGCCGGGCCACAAGGCACCCTGGGTTACCACTATGACCCGCTGGATAACCTCAGCACCCTGACCCTGCCCGATGGCCGCGCCCTCAACCACCTGTATTACGGCAGCGGGCACCTGCACCAGATCAACCTTGATGGGCTGCTGATCAGCGACATTGAGCGCGACGACCTGCACCGTGAAGTGCTGCGCAGCCAAGGCCGCCTCAGCAGTTGCTTTGGTTACGACGTGCGCGGACGTAAGCAGTGGCAATTCGCGTCGCGCCGGGGCGCCGAACACCTGTCACGGCTGCTGCAACCGCAGCGCGACACCCACGACCTGTTCGACGATCCCGGCAGTTACCTGCAGCGCCGGTATCACTACGACAAGGCCGGGGAACTGGCCAGCAGCAGCGATCGTCAGCGCGGTGCCAGCGTCTACCGCTACCTGAAAACTGGCGACCTGCTCAGCCGCAGTACAAAGGAACATCTGAACAACGAACACTTCGAGACCGACCCGGCCGGCAACCGCCTCGACCCCCAGCGCGGCACCCGTTTCGGGCATATCAAGGACAACCGCCTGCGGCACTGGCAGCAGTACCACTACCGCTACGACGCCTGGGGCAATGTGATCGAGCGACGCAGCGCAACTCAACGCCAGCTGTTTGAATACGACAGCGAGAACCGTTTGGTACATGCCCTGCGCTACGATGATGGCGAACTGCTGAACGAGGCCCGGTACCAGTACGATTCCCTGGGCAGGCGCACGCACAAGCAGGTGGAGATCGAAGGTGCACTCACCACCACGCAGTTCCTCTGGCAGGGCTTGCGCCTGCTGCAAGAGACCTGCGGCGGCGGCCAGCAACTGTATATTTATGAACCCGACAGCTATGCACCGCTGGCGCGGGTGGATCGCACAGACGGCGGCAAACCCAGCCTCTACTACTTCCACACCGACCAGATCGGCACACCGCTGGAGGTCACGAGCGCCCAGGGAGACCTGGTCTGGCAGGCCCGCTACAAGGCCTGGGGGGATGTGGAGCGGTTCGAGGTGCAGAGCGTCGAGCAGCACCTGCGCTTTCAAGGGCAGTACTTCGACGCAGAGACCGGGCTTCACTACAATACGTTTCGCTATTACGATCCGGGGGTGGGCCGCTTTACCACGCAGGATCCGATTGGGTTGTTGGGTGGGGAGAACCTGTATCAGTATGCGGTGAATCCGACGGGGTGGGTTGACCCGACGGGGCTGGCAGGAAATGATATTTTATTTGATAGTGAGTTCTGGAAAACCGTCAAAGGTTCCGTGAGAAAAACCACTATGCGCGTGAAAGGCGCCTCCGTATTTGAAATCACTAAAAAGGTGAATCTTGATGGAATTAAGAAAGGTGACTTTTTCCACCTCGACACCCTGCACCTTAATGAAATAGAAGTTTATGATTCAAAAAAATCTCACAAAGCCGTTTTCGATTTGAATGGCAATAAATCTGGAAATGCAATAAAAGGAAGATCTTGTGGATAGCTCAACAGAACTAGAAAAATACATTTTAGATGAAGTAACCTCTAAAAACCCCGACACCTTTATTATTGAACTGCATGAAGAGGGCACCTTCAACAAAACAAAGCTAAACACCTTATTAGAAAACTGCAAAAAACTAAACACCATATATCATACAACTGGAAAAACCACTCAATACAATACAATACTGAGTGGAATTATCTCCACCTTTGAGCACACCCTATTTCTTATATCCACCCACTTCATGCCCGATGATAACTTCCACATTAGTAATTACGAGTCAGACCTATCCTCTGAAATAATATCTGACTATTATTTTGAATTTAGGAGCATAACCAGAAATTTTATTCTTTAAATGACAACCCCTCTTATGCCAACGTAAATATAGCTCCGCACCCGACAGGGCATACCTGCTTATAAAAACTCGGTCTCGGTTCGCTATTACAATCAAGTGGGAGAGAGGGGCGTTTTATCACGCAGGATCCGATTGGATTGCTGGGTGGGGCTAACCTGTATCAGTATGCGGTTAAACCTACGGGGTGATTTGATCCGCTGGGCTTAAGCACAGTCCGACTGCGCCATTACACAAACAACCAAGGAATTAAGAGTATACAAAATGACGGTATAATTAGAGCATACGATCAGAATAAAGTTTTCACAGAGAAAGCCAAGGGCAAACCACTTAGCGCGGCAGACGCCGCTGAAAAATACGGTATAGCGAAGAAAGATGCACGAAACTACGTAGAGTTCGACATGGACACATCGAAAGTCACTAAAGTGTCAAACCCTCTGACACAGGCCACCGAATATGTTATCGATGGTGATGTGGATCTAAAAAAATCGAAACCGAAATTTTTTAGCAGGTGCTAACAATGCAAATTGAAAACAACCAAGCCATTGTAATTATTGAAGACCTCGAAAGAATTAGAGTTTCTCTCGCCAAATTAGGAGCAAGCAACCCTGACAACATCGAGCAACTCTCACTAAATCTACTTCACTACTTTATAAAAAACGAAGTTTTCAAAAAAATAAGCTCCGCGCATAAAGTTTTGGTTGAGAGCGCAGAGCGCGATGAAATACTAAATAGCCAGCTCGACGATTTTTTTGAAAAAATCGCCTACCCTCCACTTGAGACTAATATCACCGCATCAGACTTGAGCGAAATAATTAAACAAAAACAAAAAATATAGAAGGTACGATAAAGATTTTAGTTAAGCAGTAGGCCAGGATTCGTGTACATTACTCAACTTTATTACAGCATCCTGGCCAGCCTACCCAATACCGCAACGCTGAAGATCAGTACATCAATTGGTAGACCTGATCAGCGAACTGCACGTCGACCAGCTACAGCGCCAGTTCACCTACAACGCCAGCGGCCATCTGCTCTGCGTCGACGAAACCGGCCACGACGACAGCGGAGAGCGCCCGCAGCGTCGCACCGACTTCGAACGCGACGCGGCCGGACGCCTGCTCAGCAAGATCACCGCCGAGGCGCGTCACGACTACCACTACGATGACGCCGATCGCCTGCTGAGCATCGCGCGTCAGCCCAGCCAGCAGGGCAAACGCCTGGGGTGCAGCCCGAAATCCTGCGCTTCAGCTATGATCCGCTGGGCCGGCTGATTGAGGAGGCCGGGCCACAAGGCACCTTGGGTTACCACTATGACCCGTTGGACAACCTCTGCACCCTGACCCTGCCGGATGGCCGCGCCCTCAACCACCTGTATTACGGCAGCGGGCACCTGCACCAGATCTACCTCGACGGCAAACTGATCAGCGACATCGAGCGCGACGAAGTGCTGCGCACTAGGGCGCCCTGCACCGTCACCGCTCTATTCAGTCACCCTTGAAAGATCGCTCCTACACCTTGTCCAAACACTTCCGACGGCCCCATCTGAAATACCCAACAGTCACGAAAAATGACGAGCCATTTTCTAGAATAAACGTTATTTATTAAGTTGTTTAGGGCAAGAATCCCACGCGTCCAGTCATCTCATAAAGAAATAGGATCATGCTAAATACCTCATTTTTTCCCTCATTACGTACCGCCATCGGTACAGCCCTTCGGCCCCGACAGCTCAATCGAGAAGAAGAGCGCCTGGTCCACAACTACCGTTGCTTGTCGGAACAGGATCGTGAAGCGGTGCGCTGCCTGATGTTTGCGGTCAAGGAAACCAGCGAGGCGAACACCCTCACCCATAAAAAGTGACACCGCCATGGGGCAGCGAACAATGAAGTACCTGCGGGGTTGGACACGTTGCCAAGCCTGCCTCATGGAACTTTCCTACCCAGCCGAAGCATACCTGCCGACCCGACAAGCCAAGCCATTACGCACGTGTTTGTGACCGCGACCTCGCCGCCGAAACGTTCTACCTTGCTGAAGTACGAAGCCCCATCGCCGTGGAGGATCTGCATATCCCCATGCTCGCCTTCGTCATCCTCCAGCCCCGATTCCCCTTCGGTGGCCTGACCATCTCCCGCGGTGTCGACGCCCTGATCCGATAGGATCTGCTCGACCCGCTACCCTACGTTCGCAGACACATCTGCGGCGATTGGGGCGATGTGCGCGCAGAACATCGGCGCTACAACAACGCGGCTCTGGAACTGGGCGGTTACCTGCTGTCGTCCTAGACCATCAGTGACGGGTTGGCCCTGTGTATCTTCACCGAAGCGGACCGGACCTTACGGCGGTGTTCCTGCTGGATGAGTACTGACCACCGGCCATAAAACCGGCATGTGACTGATGCGGTTTAACGGACACCCGCCGCCAAGCAATCGACCACGCTGCGCCCATGTTCGCTGGCGTCACCGGCAACGTCCCAGGCGGTCAACGCCTTCAAGACCGCGGTGCGCCAACGGCCTATTGGCCGCGTTATCCCTTCATCCTTCCGTCATCCCAAGGGACGCCCACCCTTGCGGTTGGGGAGTCCCGCTGTTACAAGGAGACCACCATGTCATTGCTCTTCAAAGGCAGCGATCTGAAACCGGTGCTGGCAGAGGCTATCGCCAACCAATGTTCCATCATTCTGGTCAAGGACCAGGGCGTCTACTGGCTGCCGAGCGCGGTGTACGTCAAGCCAATGGCCGCCAGAAGTTGATTACCGTTGCGAGCCGTCACGCCGTAAGCCAATCACATAGCTGACTTTTACCCCCGCCTGCCTTGGCCTCTCTGCTGCGCGCTCCATCTCTTGTCGTCAGGAACCTCACCTCAGCCCCCCTGTTTTCAGCCAGTGGGCGTTGACGCTCAACAGTCGTGCGATCCTATCAAGCTGCAAGTGTGGGATGCCCCGCGCAAACCAGTTGTTCAGCCGCTGGGGGCTGATCTTCAAAAACAGTGCGAAATCCATTGGCGAGATCTTGCACTCACTCAACAACACCCGCAGACGCTCTCCGGAGCATTCCGCGCTGACAGCCCGGAGGGTCATTGATTGTCGCTCCGTACACACTTCTTTCTCTTGCCCAAAGGCCATTCCTTGCTCCTGGTGGAACTCCTTGTTTTTTTGCCCCGTTAACGATGCGGGCTCGCTGGGTATAAACACGACGCTCACCTAGCCCAATTTCTATGCCGCAAAGCCCCGTCGGTTGAACACGACAACGCGCTCATTTCAATCAGACATGGGCCGTTTCCATAGTTTGCTCAATCAGCGTCCAGCCGCGTGACCGATAAGCAACAACCGGCCGCTAGACCCTGCTGTAGCTGATTTCCTACAGCTCCAGAAATATCTGCCGTGGGTTCCGTCTCGATTTCGGCCAAGTGATTGTGGGAGCAATTACGTGTTCCTAGACTCCGCAGCCGTAGGGCAAATCCCTGTCCCTTCGAAGATTCGAACAGGCGGCATGTAGCAAAACTCCCTGCTCACTGCTGCCCCCACTCGCAAGGAGCCACACCCGTGTCCAGAACCTCAACCACCCTCTTACTGCTTGTACTGGCCAGCCTGCTAACAGGCTGTTCCACCACCCCCAATGTTCTGCAAATGCACAAAGTCACCGCCGAAGCGATCGGCCTCGCTTCAACGGATGAGCTGACCATGGGCCCAGTGACCAAAGGCAAGGAAGACTTCCTGGGTGGTGCTGAACTGACGTTTAAAGCCACGACAGCAAAGGGACGCGTATTCAACTGCTCGACATTCATGACCCCGGGCATCCTGCTTGAGCCGCCGACGTACTCGCGCCTGACCTGCACGAAGTAAGCCCGACATCCGGTGCGGGCATCGCGCGCGACATGACGGCCCTGCCGGAGAAAGTGGCGTCCAGGCTCAGTAATTGCTGGTCGAAGTTGAAATTTTAGGTGCTGGCGGTGAGGTTATTGAACAGCGCCAGCGCGGCGAAGGCCGCTGACAGTAAGATGCCCATTACTGCCGGAACGAGCGTTTTGCTCCAACAACAAAAAAGACGCCAAAGCGTCTATTCCACAAATCGCGGGCAAAAAAAAGCCACTCGTTAGAGTGGCTTTTTTCTTTAATGCTTGGAGCGGGAAACGAGACTCGAACTCGCGACCCCGACCTTGGCAAGGTCGTGCTCTACCAACTGAGCTATTCCCGCTTGGTGATGCGCATTGTATAGAATCCTCAGCACCCGTCAAGCCCTTGATTCAAAAAAGTTTTATTTCTTTTCAACGGTGGTGCGTAGGTGGGGCCAGGCGGCGCGCAGGTATTGGAGCATGGACCACAGGGTCAAGCCGGCGGCGATCAGCAGCAAGGCGTAGCCCGTAAGGACCCAGAACGAGAAGTCCGATGGGTTGGCCAGCAGGATGACCAGCGCGAGCATCTGCGCGGCGGTTTTCCATTTGCCCATGTTCGACACGGCGACGTGAGCGCGGGCGCCGATTTCGGCCATCCATTCGCGCAGGGCCGAGACGACGATCTCGCGACCGATGATCACCGCAGCCGGCAGGGTCAGCCACAGGTTGCCGTGCTCCTGCACCAGCAGCACCAGGGCGACCGCCACCATGAGCTTGTCGGCCACCGGGTCGAGGAACGCGCCAAAGGGCGTGCTCTGTTCCAGGCGGCGGGCCAGGTAGCCGTCGAGCCAGTCGGTGGCGGCTGCGAAGGCGAACACGGAGCTTGAGGCTACATAGCTCCATTCATACGGCAAATAAAACAACAATATGAAAATCGGGATAAGCAGGACGCGTAGAACGGTAATCAGATTAGGGATATTCATCGGCACAACTGGCTACGAGGTGAGAAGGCATTCTATTCGCTGTGCAGGTTTGCATAAATCAGCTCAGCGAGCTTTTTACTGATACCGGGTGCTTTGGCTATCTCGTCAATGCTGGCACGGGACAGCTCCTGCAAGCCACCAAAATGTTTAAGCAAGTCGCGACGCCGTGTCGGACCTACCCCGGCAACCCCTTCCAGGGTTGAGGTTCGCCGGGTTTTGCCACGCCGCGCCCGGTGGCCGGTAATGGCGAAACGGTGGGCTTCGTCGCGGATCTGTTGAATCAGGTGCAGCGCGGGTGAGTCGCCCTTCAAAGTGAACTCATGGGCGGCATCATTCAAGTACAACGTCTCGAAACCGGCCTTGCGCGTGGTGCCCTTGGCCACGCCGAGCAGGATCAGGTCGGGCACGGCCAGTTCGTTGAGCACGTCTCGCGCCATGGATAACTGGCCCTTGCCGCCGTCTACCAGCAGGATATCGGGCAGCTTGCCCTCCCCGTCCTTTAATTTGCTGAAACGCCGCGTGAGCGCCTGGTGCATGGCCGCGTAGTCGTCCCCGGCGGTAACCCCTTCGATGTTGTAGCGCCGGTAGTCGGACTTGATCGGCCCTTCCGGCCCGAACACCACGCAAGAGGCCACCGTGGCCTCACCGCTGGAGTGGCTGATGTCGTAGCATTCCAGGCGCTGGGGCGGCTCGTCCAGATTGAGGACCTCGGCCAAGGCTTCGAAGCGTGCGGCAACATGCTGTCGATTGGCCAGACGTGCGCCCAGGGCCTGTTCGGCGTTGGTCACCGCCAATTGCTGCCAGCGCGCGCGGGTGCCGCGTACGCGATGGCTGATGTCCAGCTCACGGCCGCGCAGCTCGTGGATGGCCTCGATCAAGGTGGGGAAGTCTTCATGTACCACGTTGACGATCAGTTCCGACGGCAGGTCGCGCTCGGGGCTGCTGACGTAGTATTGGCCAAGGAACGCGGCCATCACCTCGGCAACGTCTTCGTCGATACCGGTCTGCGGGAAGAAGTTCTTGCTGCCCAGCACCCGGCCAGCGCGCACGCTGATCAGGTGCACGCAGGCACCACCCGGATTGACGAAGGCGGCGATCACATCGACGTCGCCGGTGCCGCCTTCCATGCTTTGCTGGTCCTGGACCCGGCGCAGCAAAGAGATCTGGTCGCGCAATTCCGCGGCCTTCTCGAAATCCAGGGTGCTGGCGGCTTGCTCCATGGCCACGGACAGCTCATCGGTGAGCGCATTGCTGCGCCCTTCGAGGAACATCACCGAGTGGCGCACATCCTCGGCGTACTCTGCCGGCTCCACCAAGCCTACGCAGGGCGCCTTGCAGCGCTTGATCTGGTATTGCAGGCACGGTCGCGTGCGGTTCTTGTAGAAGCTGTCTTCGCACTGGCGCACAAAAAAGGTTTTTTGCAGCAGGCTCAGGCTTTCACGAATCGCGCCCGCGCTGGGATAGGGGCCGAAGTACTTGCCCTTCTGCTTCTTCGCCCCACGGTGAATGCTCAGGCGTGGGAAATCGCCGTCCGATAGAAACACATAGGGATAGGATTTATCGTCGCGCAGCAGGATGTTGTAGGGCGGCCGCCATTCCTTGATCAGCGTCTGCTCAAGCAGCAGCGCCTCGGTTTCATTGGCGGTGATGGTGGTTTCCACCTGGGCGATGCGCGCCACCAAAGCGGCGGTTTTCGGCGCCAGGCCGGTCTTGCGGAAGTAGCTCGCCAGACGGTTCTTCAGGTTCTTGGCTTTGCCCACGTACAGCAGGCGCGCCTCGCTGTCGAACATGCGGTACACGCCGGGGCGGCCACTGCAGGTTGAGAGAAAGGCACTTGGATCAAACGGTGTGGTCATGTCAGGCGCTGGCGTCCACCATGCCGTGGCGCACCGCGAGCAGGGTCAATTCAACATCACTGCTGATGGCGAGCTTCTCGAAGATACGATAGCGGTAGGTGTTGACGGTCTTGGGCGACAGGCACAGCTTGTCGGAGATCGTCTGCACCTTCTGGCAACCGACGATCATCAGGGCGATCTGGATTTCCCGCTCCGACAGCGCATCGAACGGCGAATCGCTGGTGGGCTGGAAGGACTTGATGGCCAATTGCTGGGCAATCTGCGGGCTGATATAGCGTTGGCCGGCAAACACCAGGCGAATGGCTTGCACCATCTCCGCCAGGCCCGCGCCTTTAGTGAGATAACCGGCTGCACCGGCCTGCAGCAGGCGAGTCGGAAACGGGTCTTCCTCGCACACCGTCACCACCACGACCTTGATGTCGGGATGGCTGCGCAATAATTTGGTCGTGGCGCCCAGGCCGCCGATGCCCGGCATCTTGACGTCCATCAACACCACATCGGGTTTCAACTCTCGGGCCTTGATCAGGGATTCCTCCCCGGACTCGGCCTGGCCGACTACTTGCAGGCCGTCGATGTCAGCCAGCATTCGTGTAATGCCTGTACGAACGAGATCATGGTCATCGACTACTAGCACCCTAATCAAGCAGACACCTCGCGATATGGTCTTATAGATTGCTGAACACCTTAGCAAAAAACCAAGGCGCAGACCTAGGTGCAAGTGGCATATATATAGAGTTTTGACGCGCTGCGGCTGTTCGCCGGGGGGCAAACAGCGCTGTTTCCTGGGTGAAAGGTCAGGAATCCGGGGCGGTGGGCTTGGATTTTCCGTTCAATACGGATGAATGCTCGGCCAATGTGCTGGTCAAGCGACGGATTGCATCCTGGTCTTCCTTGAACATGGCGCGGTAGTTACCCAATACTTTTTCTTCGACCTGGCTGAGGTTATCCAGTTGGATCGGCGTTGGGCTGCCGGTCAACACGTACAGGAGGTCCACACCTCTTTCGGCGACACGAGACAGATAGTCGGCCTTGGGTGCACGACCGCCATTTTCATATTTGCCTTGTGCGTTGGCTTCCACGCCTCCTATTTCACCAAAAACTTTCTGCGACAGGCCAAGCCGCTCTCTTTCTTGCCTTAAGCGCGAACCGATTCCACTCATTTGGATGTATGATCCTAGATTGGCACACCCCAAGAGGTGACACACCATCACTTCGTTAAACAAACTTGAACGGTTTTGAACTATGCCCGGTATCCGCACTGCTGCACAAGCCAAGGCTTGGCTTGAACACCAAGGAAAGTCAGTTCAAGCGTTTGCCCGGGAGCATGGCGTGGACCCGGCAACCACCTATCAAGTGCTCGCTGGGCGAAAAAAGGGACGGCGTGGAGAAGCCCATAAGGTGGCGGTCCTGTTGGGCATGAAAGAAGGGATTATCGTGGATGAGCCCGAAGCTCGAACCCAAGATCAGCAAGGCGTTAACTGACAGCAGTATGCGCTTATTCCTACGGCGTGACTGTTTTAGTCCGAGGTGAGTGCCCGACACTCACGCTCCATGCGCCAGAAGCAATCCTCTTCACCCACGATACTCAACCCCTGGCGCTGATACAGCCTTCTTGCCGGGTTGGTCTTGAATACGGTCAAGCGTAATAAGCCCAGGCCCTCGGTATGTGTCTTGAGCGCCATCTGCTCCAGCACCCAACTGCCCGCCCCCTGCTTGCGGCAGCACTCCAGCATGTGCAGCTCGCGGATATACAACGCCTTTTCGTCGCGACTCAGACTGACAAACCCCATTACGCCATCATCGTTGCACACCAGCCAGTTCTCGCGACCCGCCCACGCAGTATCAAAGCCGGCGTTGGACCACAACAAGCCGTACTGCAGGTAGTAGCGGTTCATGGCTTCATAGGTGAGGCTTCGGGCAAAGGGCAGATCCTGGTCCGTCGCCTGGCGCAAGTGAAACGTCATTCAGAGGGCTACCACTTGGCCAGTCCACAACCCGCCTTCGCGGCGGGCGATCACCAACGCGTCGCCGACACCGGGCGCAGCGGCAAGCAAATTGCCATCTGCGGTCCAGACCGCGCTGCGGCCTGCACTGGTCCAGCCTCCCGAAGGGCCACCATGATTAGCCATCAGTACCAGCATGCCATGCTCGGACGCATACCCTTGAAGCAGCGCGCTGTCCGCCGCGTAGCCACCCTCGCTGATCAGCACGCCGGCGGCATATACCGTGGCGCCCGATTCCGCCGCCAGGCGTGGGTGACTGGCGTGGGAAAAGTCCGCGCACACCGCCAGCGCAATGCGCTCATCTTCCCAATCCAGGATCTCGCCACCCTGCCCGGCCGTAAATGCCAGCTCTTCTCCAGAATGCAGATGCTGCTTGGTGTAGACGCCAATTGAACCGTCCGCTCCCAGCACGAGCGCACCAATCAGTACACCCGACTGTGGGGCCAGCCGCACCGGCATGCCCACCACAGCTGTCAAACGCAACTCCCGCGCCATTTCACGCAACGGAGCCAATACATCACTCTCCAGGGCGATAGCCAGGTCCGCCGCCAGGAATGGTTCATAGCCAGTCAGCGACAGTTCCGGAAACACCAGCCATTGCACACCGTGCTCGGCCGCAGCCTGCATCATGACCAGGTGCCGTTGGATATTGGCCGCAACATCGCCCGCAATGGAAAGGGTCTGCGCCGCAGCAAGGGTCAAGGCAGTCATGGTCGCGTCCTGGCAATCATTGTTTAAGTGTCATCAGCATATCGGCACACACCCATAGCCGTAAGTCCCCCCACGCAATAGAAATTACTGATTGAATCCAACCGTACGCCTCTAGTAAGCTCCCCCCAACATTTGGAGAGCTAATCATGTCGCAACTCACCCACACTCAGGTTTGCCCTGCTGCCAGCGCCTTGCGCTCGGTGTCGGCTACCCGCGTGAACGGTTCGAGCGCACTGGCTGGCTTTTATTTTGGGTATTGGTTTAGCCACTGGCGCGCCTGATACCTGAAATCGGCGCCCACTACTCAAGGGGTCGCCTACCAGAGAAATCTAAACCCCCGGTCGGCTCCCCGACCGGGGGTTTTGTTTTTTCAGCCTCTTTTTATTTTGTTTGATCAAGAACTTAAAGGAACCGCGCCATGAACTACGCCACTTATTACCGCTACGACACTTGCACTGCATGGCGATTTAGCCAGCTCCGTTCGGGACAGCCTGCCGCCTCCGACCGGTCACCTCTTGGTGGCAAGCCAACACGTACAGCCGATACGGCCAATTGTCGAACACCCCAGTAGGCCAAGCGTGCGGGAATCGCCCGCCGCTTGCCCAGGAAGCCTTGAATATGAACTCCTCCGTCGCCGCTTTGCCCGTCTCTGCCCTGAACAGCGCCAATGAAGCCCTGACCCAGCGCCTGCCCAGCTCCCTGGAGCTCAAGCATCAGTTGCCCCTCAGCCCGTTCCTCAATGAACAGATCCACGCCCATCGCCAAGCTGCGCGCGCCATCCTCAATGGCGAAGACTCACGCTTACTGGTGATTGTCGGCCCGTGCTCGATCCACGATCCGGAATCGGCCATGGAATACGCACGCAACCTGAAGAAGCTCGCGCTTGAAGTCAGCGACCAGATGCTGCTGGTAATCCGTGCCTACGTCGAAAAACCCCGCACCACCATCGGTTGGAAAGGCCTGGCCTACGATCCGCACCTGGATGGCAGCGATGACATGGCCGCCGGCCTGAGGCTCTCGCGGGAGCTGATGCGCGAAATGCTGCGCCTGGGCCTGCCGGTCGCTACCGAGCTGCTGCAACCCATGGCCGCCGGCTACTTCGATGACCTGCTCAGTTGGGTCGCGATTGGTGCACGCACCACCGAGTCGCAGATCCACCGCGAGATGGCCAGCGGGCTGGGCATGCCCGTGGGTTTCAAGAACGGCACCGACGGCGGTGTCGCGATTGCCTGTGATGCGATGCGCTCTGCCTCACACCCCCATCGCCACTTCGGCGTCGACAGCCAGGGCCATCCGGCGATCATCCAGACCCCGGGCAACCCCGACACCCACTTGGTGCTGCGCGGCGGTCATCGTGGGCCGAACTACGAGGCGCAAAGCGTCGCCCAGATCAAGCATGACCTGGCCAAGTCCAAGGTGGCAGCCCGGATCATGGTCGATTGCAGCCATGCCAACAGCGGCAAGGACCCGTTGCGTCAACCGGCAGTATTCAACGAGGTACTGGAGCAGCGCTTGCAGGGCGATACATCGCTGATCGGCATGATGCTTGAAAGCCACCTGTTCGAGGGTTGCCAGCCGTTGAGTGCGTCGATGAAATACGGCGTATCGGTGACCGATGGTTGCCTGGGGTGGGACGCTACCGAGCAGCTGCTTCGCAGTGCGGCAGAGCGCTTGCGCGAACACCACAAGGCTGCAGATTGACGCAGGGCAAATGTGGGGCGTGCCCTGATGTCAATCAGTTAGGGCTCGCTCCTACAGGATGGGCCAGCAGATTGCCGCCCTGGAGCGTGGCCATCGCTTGACCCGCCCCAAGGGCATCGCGCCGATGTGGGACTAGGCCCCGGCCACCGGCGTACGGGACAACTCCCGCAGCCACGGCAATACCCGCAGGCCTTGACTGGCCTCGGGTGGGTCGATGATGTCCATGAAGTGTTCGAGATTGAGGTTATCCGGCACCCCGGGCAGGCGTACCCGCAGCCCTGGCATTACGCCCGTGGGTGCATTCGATTGCGGGTGGTCATAGACCAGCACATGGCGCACTTGGGCCTGAGCCCCACAGGCATGGGCCATCAGCCTCGCGTTGATGATCAGTACGTCGAAGGGCTCGGCCGGAATGGCGGTCAGAATCTGCACCTCTTCAAGCGTTTGCACCGGCACAATCCGGTAATACCCCAACTGGTTGAGCATTTTCTCGATGTATAAACGTTGCAGATGCTGCTCATCGGCAATCAGGATAGTCAGTGCTTTGTTCGGCATGGCAAACCCCTGGACAGGCTGTGCTCGGCAGTGAGCGCGACCCATTTTCCAGACATATGCCGACGACAAAATCAGGCATATTCCCCCTTCACGTAGGAGTTCTCCCAAATTCCCCGAATGGTGATCAACCGCAGTCAAGGCTGATTGCAATAAACGCTCAGGCCATGATGCAAGGTATCAATCGCTTCACCCACGTCCTCGACCGTCGACCCCAATGACTGACGGTCCTGCTGTTCACACACCTGCTCCAATGCCTCACAACAGCTGATCAACCCGTAAGCCTTGACCATCCGCGCACCGCCTTTGGCGCGATGGGCCAGGTCGTGCAGCTTGGCGAAGTCTGCCTGGCTTTGCAGCGGGAACAGCAAGGCACGATCGGCCTTCAGGCTCTCGAGCAACGGCGCCAGCAACTCGATAAGTGCGGGGCGGTCATCCCCTGTCAGCGCAATCAGGGTACTTAAGTCAAAAGCCGCCAAGCGCAGCGGGGCAGGGTCGGCCGCGCGCGACGCCAACGCTGATCGCAAATCGTCAAGCCCGGTAGGCTTGAACAGACAGCCATCCATGCCTGCTTGCCGACACCGTTCGGTTTCTTCCGGTTGTGCGTTGGCGGTGAACCCCAACAGCAGGCAAGGCGACAATCCCCGCTCGCGTTCTTGTGCACGGATATCCTGTGCCAATTGATAGCCGTTCTTGTAGGGCATATTGCAATCGGTAATGACGCAATCGAACTGACCACTGCGCCACTGTTCGAGCCCCTGTACACCATCCTCGGCGGTGATGATGCGGTGCCCGAGGAAGCTCAATTGCCGGCCCAGCAACAGACGGTTGGCCGGATAGTCGTCGACCACCAGAATGCTCAGCGCACGGTTCGGGGGGGCCAGGTCTTCCCTTGGCGCAACTTGCGCGGGCGCTACGTTGGTCATGGCCAATGCCAACGCCACATCCACCCGGGTGCCCTGCCCCAGCACACTGTTCAAGTGCAGTTGGCCACCCATCATTTCGCACAAGTTGCGGCTGATCACCAACCCCAGCCCGGAACCGCTGCGCGCCGACTGCTCGTTGTTGCTGCCCTGGATAAAGAGGCTGAACAATCGCTGCTGGTCTTGGACACTGATACCAATGCCGGTGTCCTGCACCCACAACTGCAAGCGTAATCGCTCCCCCTCCAGGCTCGCCTTGGCCCCAAGTGTTACCTGGCCATTGGCCGTGAATTTAATCGCATTGCTCAGCAGATTCGACACCACCTGCTTGAAGCGTAGCGGGTCGACCAGCACCACCCGATCAATCAATGGGTCAAGTTCAACCTGCAGCGCCAGCCCCTTGGCGCGCGCCAACCCTTCGAACACGCGTGCCACCGATGCCAGCAGTTCTTGCAGGTTGGCTGGTTCAAGGGCCAGGGACAAATGCCCAGCCTCGATTCGCGCGATATCAAGGATATCGCCGATCAATTCCAGCATGCCGCGCGAGGCCACCGACGCCACCTCCAGCGCATCCCGGTCGGCGCGCCCCTGCTCGGCATTTTTCAGGGCCAGCTCGATCATGCCGATCACGGCATTCATTGGCGTGCGGATCTCATGGCTCATGGTGGCCAGAAAGGTCGTCTTGGCTCGGCTGGCCGCATCGGCATCGTCCTTGGCTTCCTGCAACTGGCGAAGCAGGCGTTGCCGCTCGCTCACATCCACCCAGCCGGCAATCATGCCCACCACCTTCTCGTCGCCATCGCGGTACGGCAACATCCACTGGTAAATCGTCAGGATCTCGCCACTGGGCACCTTGAGTATCCGATCATGAATCTGCGGCTCGCCACCGGCCATCAGGCGCAGATAATCCTCATGAAACGACTGGGCCTGGGGCAGATTGCTGGTGTCGGTCTCCACCACGGTCCTGCCGATCACGTCTTCGAGCTTGTAGCCGAAAACGTCAAGATAAGCGTTATTGCAGGCCATCAGCCGCCCTTGGCGGTCGCGCACATAAATCGGGTGCGGGGTGCCGTCAATCAATACGCTCATGAACCGCATCTGGTCGCTCAGCGCCCGCTCGGCCTGCACGCGTTTATGAATCAGGCTGCGCAGATAGATGACCCAACCCAGCGTGATCACCAGCAAGAGTGCCGCCAGCCCGAAACCCTGGAGAATGACGTTGCGATGGCGCAACCAATAGCTGTCCTCGATGATGATCTCATTGCGCCAATGCCCGATCAGCTCGTCCATCTCTTGCGGCGTGATGCTCAGCAGCGCCTTGTCCAGGATCGAATAAAGCTCCAATTGACTGCGATTGACCCCGAATGTCACGCGTGCCGGCTCGGTGCCGACGGTACTGGCAATACGCAAACGGTCGCGATAATCCCGGGCAATCAGATAGCGCGCACTGATCAGCGAGTTCACCGCACCGTCGGCGTCGCCTTTGGCCACCAACGCCAT
The DNA here is from genome assembly GCF_059134095.1 of Pseudomonas sp. FBCC-B545. Lineage (NCBI taxonomy): Bacteria > Pseudomonadati > Pseudomonadota > Gammaproteobacteria > Pseudomonadales > Pseudomonadaceae > Pseudomonas > Pseudomonas sp. FBCC-B545. The sequence continues at coordinate 4,017,871 of NZ_CP101441.1, forward strand.
GGCTTGCTCCGGGTTTTCCACGTCCACAAACGCGATGCCGGGAAAATTCTGCGTAATCTCATCGTGCAAGCCGTTACCGGTCACCATCGCCAGGCGTTTGCCGAGCATATCTTCCAGGGTGGCCGGGCTGTAGTCCCCACCACGTGTCACCAGCACAAAGGGGTTGGTGAGGTAGGGCCGGGTAAACCGCACCTTCTCGGCGCGCACGACACTGGGGGTCACGACCGCCAGCATATCCGCCGTGCCCGCATTGACGATATTGATCTGGCGCGGTAACGAGGTGCCCGGCACCACATCGAACTTCAAGCCGGTACGCAAGCTGATACGCGCCAACACCTCGGCACTCAACCCTTCGAACTGCCCTTGATCATTGATGAATGACAGCGGCAGGAAGTTGTTCAGCACTGCGACCTTGACCCGTGGATGCTTCTGCACCCAGCGCTGCTCACTGGCACTCAGTTGCAACCGATCAACGCCGACGATACCGAGGTTGCCCCCACTCCAACGACGCAGGATTTCCATCTGCTCACTGGCAGGAATCGCCTCCAGCGCGGCGTTGAGGATGGGCAATAGACGTGTATTGTCCCGAGCCACGGCGAAGGCAAACGGGTTGACTTCCAGGGTCGAAAAATCGGCCATGCGCACATTATTGAGGTGGTTACGGTTGATCAGGTAATTGGTGCTGATGGCGTCGCCCAGATACACATCGGCACGACCAAATGCCACGGCGCCGATGGCTTCGAAGGTCGACGCAAACAGCTCCAACTGGGCATCGGGGTAAAAGGCGCGTACAGCGTCGGGCTGCATGTAGTGATACAGCATCGCCACACGCTTGCCCGCCAGGTCGTCACTCAACACCTGGCTTTCACCGGTGCGGGTGACCAGTGTCGGTTGATCATTGGCGTAGGAGCGAGACAAATGCAGTTGCGGGTCGGCCGCTTCGTAGCCGTTGGCAGACCCGAGAAAATCCACGGCCCCCTGTTTGAGGGCTTCGATCACTTCATCCCGGGTGTCGTAGCGCCGGACTTCGATGGAGATATGCAGGGCCTGGCCGATCAGTGCGGCAAAATCGGCAGTTATGCCTTCGAGTTCGTGGTTGTTATTGGTCAGGTCAAACGGCGCGTAATCGGGGGCGGAAACCCCCATCAACAGCGTGCGCCGCTCGCGCAGCCAACGCCAATCAGCCTCGTCCAGCGTCACTTCGGGAGTTTCGATATGAGAATGCCCCAGCAGGCGCAAAGCGTGGGGCTCGTCAAGGGCCACCGCGATCAGGGGTAACAGGCTCATCCAAAGGATCGTGGCGAACCTCGTAAACGCGGTGGTGATCATTTCAGATCAGATGGTTGCGCTGGGCAAACTTGGATAAATGCACTACCGAGGACATACGCAACTTCTCCTTGAGTCGAGTCTTGTAAGTGCTGATGGTCTTGTGACTCAACAGCATCTGCTCGGCAATTTCCTTGTTGCCCAGCCCCAGGGCCAGCATTTGCAATACGGTCAACTCACGGTCAGACAAGCACTCGATCATCTGTCGTTCCGTTTCCTGCAGGTCGTCACGGCGTACCGAACTGGTCGGCAAACTTGGGAAGCAACTGTAGCCCGACATGATCGCCTTGATGGCCTTTTGTAACTCATCCAACTCGCCGGTCTTGGCCACAAACCCCATGGCTCCGGCGCGCATACAGCGTGTGGAAAAGAACACTGCAAGGTAAGAGGTGAGCACCAAGATGCGGCACGGCAGGCCCTGGGTCTTGATGCGGTGGATCACTTCCAACCCACCCAGCTTTGGCATTGCCAGGTCGAGGATGATCAAGTCCGGGCGCTGTTCCCTCGCCAATTGCATGGCATCTGCACCGTCACCTGCCTGATAAATGTCGTCGAACCCTTCCAACTGCAGCAGATGCTTAACCGTTGCACGGATAAACGGATGATCATCCACAATTAATGCTTTGCTCATAAACTTCCCTATACGGACAAAATACCCTTACACATCACATCGGACCTTGGTACCTGTGAGAAATAACAGTTCCGACCAACGGCACTGCGCAAACTCAAAAAGATAACCAAGCGATGCCTGGCCCATTCAATTGCAACACCACACTTACAGCAGCCGGGCCTGATGAGCCCATCTGCTGTAAGTACTCAACCTTAGCAATGCATAAATATTTAGATTGAAGGGATAATCCGGACTGTTTGTAGGATTTTTCCACGATCAAGTTTAGCCGCTCGTGGCATATCCATAACGTTCAGTCCGTGGTACTCGGGCTCCAGAACGCCTGTACCACCAGGGTCGAGGTCGAGATGCGCGCCACCAGTGCATCCAGCTCGTCGCCATCGACTGACGTCGCCGCCAGGGTGGCCTCGATTTCCACTTCTTCGCTGCCGAACGGTCGCACGTCGACATCGCTGGCCGGGTAGTTGCAGCGGGCCAACTCGGCTTCCAGCAACACCATCACTGCCTGTTGCTGACTGCGCCGCGCAATCACATAGAGGATGTTGGTAACCTCCGCCGACACCACGTCCAACGGCTGGCGGTTTATGTTATTGACGATCGGCCGCAGCAAGGTATTGGCCGCCAGCACAAACAGCGTGCCCAGCAACGCCTCGAGGATCAGGTCGGCACCCGCGCAAGCCCCCACCGCCGCCGAGGCCCAGAGGGTCGCGGCGGTGTTGAGCCCGCGCACATTGCCTTCTTCACGCATGATCACACCGGCCCCCAGGAAGCCGATGCCCGAGACCACATACGCAACCACCCGTACAGCGCCTTCCGCGCCGCCCAGGCGGTTGGCCATATCGACGAAAATCGCCGCGCCGACCGCCACAAGTACATTGGTGCGCAAGCCGGCGGTGCGCTGGCGGTATTGGCGCTCGAAGCCGATCAGGCCACCGAGAATAAACGCCGCGGTTAGGCTGACCACCGTGTCGATCAGGGAATTGAGGTTGATATTGTTGATTGCCTGCATAAGAAAATCTCCATGAATGCAGCAGCACGTTGGAACCACCATGGATCCGCTGGGAACTGACTTGCCTGCGAGGGCGGTGAGTATTTACATAATTTTTGGCACGCCGCTGGACATGTGGGAGAGGGCTTGCCCCGATGGAGGTGGGTCAGCCAACATCATGTTTGCTAGGCTGACGTCTTCGCGGGCAAGCCCCCTCCCACAGGGTTTTGCGGTGTTGCATGGAGCGTATTACTGCCAGCCAAACCGGCGGATATAAAAGCCCTTCACCGCCTGGGTCAGCGCCATGTACGCCAGCAGAATCACCGGCAGAAATACGAAATACAGCGACGGCAGCGCCTGCAATTTGAAGTAGTGCGCCAGCGGCCCCATCGGCAGGAAGATCCCCACGGCCATGATCACGCCGGTCATCAACATCAACGGCAGCGCCGCACGGCTTTGCAGGAACGGGATTTTCGGGGTACGGATCATGTGCACGATCAGGGTCTGGGTCAGCAGCCCCACCACGAACCAGCCGGATTGGAACAGGGTCTGGTGGTCCGGGGTGTTGGCATCGAACACATACCACATGAGTGCGAACGTGGTGATGTCGAAGATCGAGCTGATCGGCCCGAAAAACAGCATGAAACGCCCCACCTCCCCTGGCTGCCAGCGTTGCGGCGTGGCGAGCATTTCGTCATCGACGTTATCGAATGGAATCGCAATCTGGGAGATGTCATACAGCAGGTTCTGCACCAGCAAATGCATTGGCAGCATCGGCAGGAACGGGATGAACGCGCTGGCCACCAGCACCGAGAACACGTTGCCGAAGTTGGAGCTGGCGGTCATCTTGATGTACTTGAGCATATTGGCGAAGGTACGCCGACCTTCCAGCACGCCCTCCTCCAGGATCATCAGGCTCTTTTCCAGCAGGATGATGTCAGCCGCTTCCTTGGCGATGTCCACCGCGCTGTCCACCGAAATACCGATATCGGCCGTGCGCAATGCTGGTGCGTCGTTGATGCCATCGCCCATAAAGCCCACCACATGCCCGTTGGCCTTGAGCAGGCGCACGATGCGCTCCTTGTGGCTGGGGGTGAGCCTGGCGAACACATTGGTGGTTTCCACGGCCTGGGCCAGTTCGGCATCGGTCATGGCTTCGATATCGTTGCCCATCAGCAAGCCTTGTTGCGCAAGACCCACTTCGCGGCAGATCTTCGCCGTGACCAGTTCGTTGTCGCCGGTCAGCACTTTCACCGCCACGCCATGGGCTTTCAGGGCCTTGAGGGCGGGTGCGGTGCTTTCCTTGGGCGGGTCGAGAAACGCCACGTAGCCGATCAGGGTCAGGTTGTTTTCATCCGCCAGGCTGTAGGTGTCACGCCCGGCCGGCATCGGCTGCGCCGCCACCGCCACCACACGCAGCCCTTCCTCGTTAAAGGCCGCGGTCACCTGGCGAATGCGCGCCAGCAGTTCCTCGCTCAGGGCTTCATTGACGTCGCCGTGGCGCACGCTGGTGCACACCGACAAGATCTCCTCCACCGCGCCCTTGCAGATCAGCAGGTGCGGCTGGTCTCGCTCGGCCACCACCACCGACATGCGGCGGCGGTTGAAGTCGAAGGGGATCTCATCGACCTTATGGAACGCGGTGCCGACTTTCAGCTCGCGATGGATTTCCACGTGTTCGAGCACCGCCACGTCCAGCAGGTTTTTCAGGCCGGTCTGGTAGTAGCTGTTGAGGTAGGCCATTTCCAGTACGTCTTCGGACTCCTCACCCCACACGTCCACATGGCGCGCCAGGAATATCTTGTCCTGGGTCAGCGTGCCGGTCTTGTCGGTGCACAGCACGTCCATGGCGCCGAAGTTCTGGATCGCGTCCAGGCGCTTGACGATAACCTTCTTGCGCGACAGGAATACCGCGCCCTTGGCCAAGGTCGAGGTGACGATCATCGGCAGCATTTCGGGGGTCAGGCCCACGGCGATCGACAGCGCAAACAACAGCGCCTCGGTCCAATCGCCCTTGGTGAAACCGTTGATGAACAACACCAGCGGCGCCATTACGAACATAAAGCGGATCAGCAACCAGCTGACCTTGTTGACCCCGTGCTGGAACGAAGTGGTCGCGCGATCAGTGGCCGTGACACGTTGGGCCAACGCCCCGAAATAGGTGCTGTTGCCGGTGGCCAGGACCACTGCGGTGGCGGCGCCGGACACCACGTTGGTGCCCATGAACAGAATGTTCTCCAGCTCCAACGGGTTGCGGGTATGGGCATCCTGCTGATGGGCGAACTTCTCCACCGGCATGGATTCACCGGTCATCGCCGCCTGGCTGACGAACAGGTCCTTGGCGCTGAGCACGCGGCAGTCTGCGGGAATCATGTCACCGGCCGACAACACAATCAGGTCGCCCGGCACCAGTTGCTTGATCGGCAGTTCAATACGCTTGGCGGCATCGCGGCGCAGTACGGTGGCGGTGTTGCTCACCATGGCCTTCAAGGCGTCGGCCGCCTTGTTCGACTTGGCCTCCTGCCAAAAGCGCAACAGGGTCGACAGCACCACCATGGAAAAAATCACCGTGGCAGCCTTCATGTCCTCGGTCAGCCAGGAGATCACTGCCAGTAACGTCAGCAGCAGGTTGAACGGGTTCTTGTAGCAGTGCCACAGGTGCACCCACCACGGCAGCGGCTGCTCATGCTCGACTTCGTTGAGGCCGTATTGCACACGCAGGGCGTCGGCCTCCTGGATAGTGAGCCCCGCCGAATGACTGCCCAGCACACCCAGCAACTGCACGGCACTGCCGTTGGCCGCAGCCACCAGGGTGTGCGCCAGGTTTGGCGGGACTTCGCGGCTGACGCTGGCGTCGGTCACGGTTTCGAGCATTGCCAGCCGGCGAAAATGCCGGGCGATATGCCGGGTCCGCAGGAAGCCGGCGAAGAACTCTTTGAGCAGCGTGAGGTTCATGGTGTTACTCCTGCGCGAGGAAAACCCGTCGTGCAGGTACTGCCCATCCGCACCGCGCCCGTCACACAGGCACAGCCGAACCTGGCCCGCCCACCGTAAAAAGGCAGGCGCGTCCGTAGCATCCCGAAGTTACCCAGGTGCTGGTCAGCGTCGATGAGAGGGATTCAGGCAGGCGCCAGGACGGGCCACTGCCGGGATGCCGCTTCTCGCTTTTTCAGGCGAGATAACGGCATCTGGAACATGCGCGTTATCTTGCCAAGTATGCGCCGGTTACCGAGACCGGCCGACAACTGTCACTCGAACAAGTACCCACTGAGGGTCTCCGCTATTGATGAAAACGCGCGAAGCTTACGCCGCGATGTTGGCAGAGTAAACCGTAGGAAAGTGCCCGCATGGAGAATAAGAAAATTCTTCAGGATGGGTTCAGGAATCCCTTTCTCAACCACACCGCCAAGCAAATGTGGGAGGGGGCTTGTTCTGGTCAAGTTTTTCCGGACACCGATTACGGTGATCAAGCCGCCTGCTGCTCCATGGCTATTGGCGACAGGTAGTTGTTGTGGCTGTGGAGCCTGATTCGGTTATACCGCATGAAGAAGCTGGTCATATCCTGCCTCGCTTCTTCAACTGTCGTGTAGCCCTTGGTGGGCACCCACTCTGATTTGAGCGTCCCGAAGAAACGTTCTGTTGGTGCGTTGTCCCAGCACTGCCCTCTGCGGCTCATGCTTTGCGTTATCTCATGCTCCAGCAGCTCTGACTGAAAGCGCTGGCTGGTGTATTGGCAGCCTTGATCCGAATGAAACATCAAGCCTGCATGTTTGCCTCGAACCTCCACCGCCATTCTCAGCGCCTTGCTAACCAGGTCGGCGTCATTGATCAGAGAAAACGCCCAGCCAACGATTCGGCGGGCGAACAAATCAATGACCGCTGCCAAGTGATACCAGCGTTTACCAACCATCAGGCTGGTAACGTCGCCGCACCAGACCTGATTGATTGCGGTTGGCTCGAAATTACGCTCGAGCAGGTTCTTGGCCACAAATGCTTCGACGCCTCTAGAGCGATATTGATGGCGGCGGCGCTGCCTGCTGGCCAGATTTGCCTCCGCCATGAGTTTTCCGGCCAGATGCCGTCCCACTTTGATCTGCTGGGCCTTTAAGTGCTGAGAGATCATCCGCGCGCCTGCACTTCCCCGGCTTTCGTCATGCAGTTGCACGACTTTTGCTCTGAGCGCGTCACGCTTGGTATTCGGCGCTGAGCGACGCTTAAGCCACTCATAAAACGCGCTGCGGGAAACACCAAGCGCACTACAAAGCAGGCGGGTCGGATATGAGCTCGACTCTCTCAGCTCCTCGATCAGGAAAAACGATCGGGATCCGACATCAAGAGAGCCGTAGCCTTTTTTAAGATTTCAGCCTCGGTCTCCAGGCGCTTGATCTTGGCTCGCAGCTGCTGCAGCTCTCGCTGTTCTTCGCTGATTGCCTTGGTACCGGCCACTGGCTGCCCTTTCAGACGTTCTTTACGAACCTGATCAACCCAGCGGCGCAGAGCCGTAGGGCCAACTTCCATCGATGCACATACGTCGGGAACTGAGCAGTTATCATCAAGAACCATGCTTGCAGCACGTTGCTTGAACTCGCGGGTATAGGTCTTTCGTTCTTGCATGGAACCTCCTGATTGGGCGAATCATATCGCCCTTAAGAGGTGTCCGGGATCATTAGGCCAGTTCAGCTTGCCCCCGATGACGGTGTTTCAGCTACTAATTCATCGCCTGACACACTGCATTCCTAGACAAGCCCACTTGGGCTCAGCGATGCATACTCCTTAATCAACAACTTTGAGCCGCACTTTGGCGCCGTCTGGCAACTCCTTAATCTCCAGCGCCAAATCACCGCAAAACCGAATCTGCTCGACGTGATCAATACAACGCACATTGCTCATGTCATATTCACCACCCAACACCGGCGAAATCACGAAATGATAGACCTTGCCCGGTGCCAACCGGCCCAACACCTTCTCGGCCTGCTCCACCATCGGTTGCAAATACCAGCCGTGCAGAAACGCCTGATCCTTGGAGACGTCATCCAGTGCTTCACGCGTCTGGGCGATGATTTCGCAAGAGAGGGCCTCCGGACATAACCGCCAATAACGCGCCTGCCCGTCCTTGATCATCAAATTACCAAACGCCGTGAGACCTACAACTTCGATGGGGTCAATACCAACCCATCCCCAGCTCTCGCGTATCGCCTGAATCATCTCCATACCGCCTCCTTGCAAATCAACGTTTCAATCATCCCGCGTCAGCACTTCCAGCAATTCAATCTCGAAACGCAAATTACTGTTGGGCTTGATATGCGCGCCCATGGAACGCTCGCCATAGGCCAGGTGCGCTGGCACATACAATGTACGTACCCCGCCGACCCGCATCCCCATCAACCCCTGGTCCCAGCCCTTGATCACGCGACCGGTGCCAATCACGCACTGGAACGGCTTGCCCCGCTTCCACGACGAATCGAACACGGTGCCATCTTCCAGGGTGCCGGTGTATTGGGTGGTGATCAGCGCGCCCTTGACCACGGTTTTTCCAGTGCCCGGGCGGATGTCGGTGATCTGCAGTTCGTCGTTGCTCATGGGGGTCTCATTGAAGGCATGAAAGGCTAGGGTTTTCCCAGAATCGGCTGGGTTTGGCAAGTGTAGGAACAGTCGGAACAATGACATTTCCCTTTAACTTGAAGGACGTTTCCGAGAGAATCCCAACCGCTTGCGCCGCTCACATTGCGTGGCTAGTCTTCGTCGGTCACTGCCAATTCAGTGACTCGGGGTTTGGTAGACCGCGAATGATTAGGCGCTAAGCGCCCCCTTCTGCAAGGCGCCTTTTTTCGGCCCTGCGTTATGGTGGCCGTGCGCAGGGCACCTTCGGGTGCACCGGGTCCTAATCACCGGTCTACCAATCTGCGTACGGCCACCACCCTAAAAGTCGTTTGGTAGCGATGGTGGTGGCCTTCTAATTTAGATTAGGAGTCAAACCATGGAAAAGCTCGTCCCCGCACCACCCGCCCCAGAACTGCAATTCTTCGCCACCACACCCGACCTCAGCTTCGAAGACGCCCTGGCCCATGCCAGCAGTGTATTGCGTTGCGCAGCCGTTGCCGCGCAGACAGCGGGTGAGCAGTTGGATGGCACTTCCCGCACCCTGGTGATTTCGGTCATGCACCTGGTGGAAATGGCCAGCGTGATGGTGGACCGTTCGCTGGAATGCATACTGCCGCGTTAATGCAAAACTAAATGTGGGAGGGGGCTTGCTCCCGATGCGGCGCATCAGCCACCCCATCATTGGCTGACAAGCTGCTATCGGGAGCAAGCCCCCTCCCACATTTGGATCGCAGGGCATCAGTCAGATAGCCGTCGGCTGTCAGGCTGCCAACAGCCTCGCCACAGATCCAGTGTCGTACCGCAATCTACTGTGGGAGGGGGCTTGCTCCCGATGGCGGTGCATCAGTCACCACTTCATTGGCTGACAAGCTGCTATCGGGAGCAAGCCCCCTCCCACATTTAATCTGCCTGCATCCAGAAGTCGCTGTGTCGGCCTTTACAACCAATGCCAGAACCGGCTCCAGAACCCGCGTCCCAACTCATCCTTGCACCCGGCATATTGCCGTGCGTACAGCTGCGAACGCGCCTGCACCTTGCTCGCCACCGGTAGCAGCCAGGCTTTGCTGGCGTAGGTCCGCTGGCGGTAGCCACCCCAGCCTTCGTGGTAGTTCAGGTATTGGCCGTAGGCGTCGTATTTGTAGACGCCATTGATGGTGTAGGTCTTGTCCATGTACCAGCCGACAAAGTCAATGGCGTCGTCAAAATCTTCGCGGTCAGCACCGCTGCGGCCGGTGCTTTTGCGGTAGTCGTTCCACACTTCATCCTTGGCCTGGGCGTAGCCGGAAGCGGTGGACACGCGGCCCCAGGGGATGATCCACAGCAGGTATTTACGCGGGGTCTTGGCGTCGTAGCGAAAGCCCGACTCCTGATACATGATGGCAAGCGGCACCTGGATCGGCACGCCCCAACGCTTTTGCGTGACTTTGGCGGCGTCGTACCAGTCATCTTTTTCGCGGAAGATGCCGCAGATGTCGTTGGGCGTGCGTGGCGGCGAGGTGCCGCACGCCGCCATGAGAGAAGTGAGTAATAACAGTCCTACGGTTTTGCCTGCGCTCAAGGGGCACCTTTGCGGGATACGGGTAAAATGCCAGCATTTTACGCGCTCAGCCAGTCGGCGTCCTTGTTGTGGGCGTTTTTATGCCAAGGGCATGCGGTGGCTTGTCAGGAAGAAACGCCCGATAAAGAAGATCAGGTTCAGGCGCATATGGACCACGTCCACCAGTGCATTCGTACTGCTCAGCGGTCAATTGCTCTGCACTATCCTGATGCCGGGTGGTCGTATTCCCATGCGCCCAGCCCCTACAAAAACTCGCGCGTTTTCTATTTTGGAGCACTCATGACCCAGGATGTCCTTGCCAAAGAAACCAACCGCCGTCAATTGCAGCAGATCATTTCCGGGCTGTCCGACGGCGTGATCCTGGCCGAGGTCGACCAGACCATCCTCTGGGCCAACGAAGCGGCACTGGCCATGCATGGGGTCAATGAAGTAGAGGAGCTCGGCACCAATACCGAGGCGTACGCCAAGCGTTTTGCCCTGCGCTATCGCAACAATCATCCGTTACAACTGGACAGCTACCCCTTAAGCCGCGTCGCGACCGGTGAAGAATTCAGCGATGTGGTGGTGGAAGTCACCCCTGCTGCCGATGAAAGCCGTTGCTGGGTACATCGCTTACGCAGCCTGGTGCTGACCGACTCCAAGGGCGAGCCGGAGCTGCTGGTGTTGATCCTCAGCGACGCCACCGAATGGGCCAGCGCCGAGCAGCGCTTCGAGAAAACCTTCAACGCCAATCCGGCGCCCGCAGTGATCTGCCGCCTCAGCGACCTGCGCTACATCAAGGTCAACCAGGGTTTTCTGGAGATGACCGGCTACAACCGCGACCAGGTCATCGGCAAGTCCGTGTATGAACTGGATGTGCTGGAACAGGCCGAGCGCAAGGACCTGGCCATCCAGCGCCTGGGCGAAGGCGCGACCATCCCGCAGATGCAGGCCGAGCTGAAACTGCCCGAAGGCGGCAGCAAACTGGTGATCGTCGCCGGCCAGCCGTTGGATATGAACGAGGAAGATTGCATGCTGTTTTCCTTCACCGACCTTGAGCCCCGGCGCAAAGCGGAAATTGCCCTGCGCCAGAGTGAAGAACGCTTCGCCAAGTCCTTCCGCCTGACGCCGGTACCGACCCTGGTATGCAGCGCTGACAACCGCCAGGTGGTGGATATCAACGAAGCCTTCATGAATATGACCGGCTACATCAGCGAGGAGCTGATCGGCAAGGCCATTGAAGACATCAACTTCATCGACAGCCCCCAGGCTGGCGCACAGTTGTTCGCCACCCTGGAAAAAGCCGGCAACCTCGACGGCCAGGACCTCAAGGTGCGCAAGAAAGGCAACGAGGTGATCGACTGCGTGGTGTCCGCCGACACAGTGATCATCCAGGATGTGCCCAGCTACCTTCTGGTGATGATGAACATCACCGAACGCAAACGCTCCGAACTCGAGCTGGTGGCGGCTATCGAGGAAGTGATGCAGGACGCCTCCTGGTTCAGCCAGACCTTGATCGAGAAGCTGGCCAACGCCAAAAGCGTCAACAGCCCCAACCTGCCGAACGTGGCCTTCACCGACCTGACCGCCCGTGAGCGCGATGTGCTGGGCCTGATCTGCGAGGGGCTGGCCGACAAGGAAATCGCCTCGCGCCTGAAGCTGGCGCCCAATACCGTGCGCAACCACGTGGCTACGGTGTATTCGAAGCTAGGCGTGCACAGCCGCAGCGCAGCCATCGTCTGGGCCCGTGAACGCGGGCTTTTTGCCGGGGAACTGCGCCTTAAAAACAAGTCCTGAGCATGCAAATGCACTAGTTCAACTAGTGCGAATTCGCCTTATTGAGCGGGTAAGCAGGCAATAACCTTTTAGGGATCGTATTTATGCCCTGAAGGAACCCGCATGTTTACCCTCTCCCAACTGCGCAACTGCATCGAAGAAGGCCTGTCACCGCTGACGTGCGAATTCACCCTGTGCCGGGATGCGTCATTGACCCTCAAGGTCTACGACGCCGAGACCGGCCGGGTCGACCTGGTGGTCACCGGCATCAGCACTAACCGCCTGCAGACTCCACAAGAAGTGGAAAAGATGGTGGATGAGCTGCGTTACGAGCTGCAGAGCAACAACGTTGGCAAGCTCACCCTCGATGATTTGCCTTCATCGACGCGGCAATAAACAGAACACCTGCAAAGCAGCAAGTGGTGGTGATGCGGGATTATTTCTTCACCGGGGTGATCTCAAGGATCGTGCCGTTGGTGGTCTTGAGCAGCACGAACTTGTCGCCTACCCGCGCCCACTGATTATCATCCCCCGGAGCCTTCAGACCGCGTTTTTTCCAATCGCTGACCGCCGACTCCTTGCGCATCAGCATATCCGGCGCGCGGTCACCTTCTTTCAGGTCCCGGGCATTGATATTTGAAGGTTGCACGGTTTCCTGAGGGGTATCACCGGCCTGCACGACAAAGCTGGCGGTGGACAGGCCGGCGGCGACCAGCAGGCAGGCGGCTAGGGTTTTAGACTTCATGGGTGCTCCTTCAATTAATGGTGCGTACCCAGTGTCCGACCGCAACGACGCAGAATCATTCAGCCTGCCTACCTTGCAGCAAGCTCCTACCACAAGGTAGTAGTCACTGCGCAGGTGTGCCTTGGTGAAACACCATCCGCCACTGCCCTCGCTCTTCGCGCCATACCGAACTGCGCAATGAATCGCCCACGCCTTGCCGATGACCGCGATAGGTCACCAGTGCCACGTTGGCGCTGAGCATTTTCAGCGCAAATTCAGTCATACGTCGCTCGGAAAACACCTCATCCTGCAACCCGGCAATCACCTCGGCCTTGCTGCCCCAGACAGCGCCACTGGCACCAAACTCAACAAAATCATCCGCCAGCAGTTGCCCCAGCCGGTGCGCATCCGAGCGCGTCGTACACGTCTGAAGTTCCTGTTCCAGCGCGGTTAAATGCGCCTCGAGTTCCATCACCATTGCCCCCGTGAAATTAATCCTGTAATTTTTCATGAAATTATCCAATACAAATTTCATGACCCCACAAGAAGAACTCGCCACCCTCGCAGCGCTGATCCACGACCTGCGCAAGCACAAGAAGCTCACCCTGGCCCAACTCGCGCAAAAAATCGAGCGGTCGGTGGGTTTCCTGTCCCAGGTCGAACGCGGCTTGTCGCGCCCAACCGTGGCCGACTTGACCGCTATCAGCCACGCACTTGATGTGCCCACCACCTATTTCTACAGCCTGCCCAAACCCAAGGCCGTGGACTGGGTCACCCGCCCCAACGAGCGGCGCACGGTGTATTACGCCAATGGCATCACCGACATCCTGGTGTCGCCGAGCATGAACGGCGCGTTTTCGATGCTCGATAGCCTGCTGGCTCCCGGTGCCAATAGCGGTGAACAAAGCATGAGCGACCGCGCCGAACAGGCCGGCTTTGTGCTGGAGGGCGAACTGACCCTGTGGGTGGACGGTGAGGCCGACCCGGTCACCCTCGGCCCCGGCGACAGCTTCCACCTGGCCAGTTTCGCCCACTGTCGCTACGCCAACCTGACCGACCTGCCCGCCCGCGTCCTGTGGGTCTACAACTAGGAGCTGCACCCGTGAAAAGCCATTCCTCCACGTTGCTGGCCGAAGTACGGACCTTTCGCCAGAACCACCCCGACGTGCGCTATGTCGACCTGATCGCCCTGGACATCCCCGGGCATTTCTACGGCAAGCGCTACCCGGTGGAGATGCTTGAAAAAGTCGCCGCCGGCAGCCCATTGAAGTTGCCGCAGAATGCCGTGTTACTGGGGGCCCAGGGTGGGTTGTTCAAGATCGGCGACTACTGCTTCAACGACGGGGACCCGGACGCCAATCGGCGACTGGTGCCCGGTACGCTCAAGCCGGTGAGTTGGGAAGCGCAGCCGCTGGGGCAGATGCTCATCACCTCGGACGGCACCGAGGCACCGATTGAATTCGAACCCCGCGAAGTTCTGGCCAAGGTATTGGAACGCTTGCAGCACAAGGGCATTCACCCGGTGGTGGCGTTTGAACTGGAGTTCTATCTGTTCGATAAAAAGCTCGAAAACGGCCTGCCGCAATTTGCCCGTGACCCGCTGAGCGATGATGCCGATGACCAGCCCAATCTGCATATCGAACGGCTCTCGCGTTTCAGCGAAGTGCTTGACGACATGGCGCAGACCGCCAAGGCCCAGGGCATCGACATCACGGTGATCACCGCCGAAATCGGCCCTGGCCAGTTCGAAATCAATTTCGGCCACTGCGACGACGGCCTGCGCGCCGCTGATTGGGCCGCCCTGTTCTGCCGCAGCACCCGTGGCGTGGCGCTCAAGCACGGTTACCGCGCCAGCTTCATGGCCAAACCCTACCTGCAATTTCCCGGCAGCGGCATGCATGTGCATGTCAGCCTCTACGACGCGGCGGGCAATAACCTGCTCGCGGCTCATCAGCAGCAGGCGCTGCGCCATGCGGTGGCCGGTTGCCTGGAGTTGCTGCCCCACTGCATGCCGATCTTCTCGCCCAACCACAACGCCTTCCGCCGCCTGGGTGGCACAGTCAACGCCGCGACACGTGCCAGTTGGGGCTTTGAAGACCGTGACGCCTGCGTGCGCATCCCCGAGTCCGACCCGCGTAACCTGCGCATCGAACACCGCCTGGCCAGCGCCGATGCCAACCCGTACCTGGTACTGGCGGCGATCCTGGTGGGGCTCGAACACGGACTCGAAACCAAGCGTGAGCCCATAGCGCCGCTGAATGAGGACCGCAGCAGCGGCACCGACTTCCCGGTGGAAATGCTCGACGCCGTACGCGCCATGCAGCAGCAACCGATAGTGCGCGATAAGCTGGGCGCGGAATTTGTCGATGTGTATTGCGAAAACAAACGCCAGGATCACCTGGCTTTTCAGCAGGAAATTCATGCGCGGGAATACCGCTGGTTTCTCTGACTCAACCCCATGGAAGCACCGATGACCGACCAAAGCGCCCCGGCCCTCAAGGAACTCTTCAACGTCGAACGCCTGCAACACATCGCCACCGAGATGAGCGCGGTGTACCCGGCATTCGATGCCAGGGGCTTTCTCACGCACGCCACAGCCGGGCTGGACGAGTTATCGGTGATGCAACGCATGGCGCGGGTCAGCGAGAGCCTGCACGCGGTGATCCCTCTGGATTACGCGCAAACCCTCAAGCACCTTTATGCCCTGGCGCCGCGCATCAACAGCGGCTTTGTCAGTCTGTTTTTGCCGCATTACGTGGCGAGCTATGGCCTGGGTGATTTCAAGCGCTCCATGGCCGCGTTGAAATTTTTCACCACCTTTGGCTCCTCCGAGTTCGCCATTCGCCACTTCTTGCTGCATGACTTCGAGCGCACGTTGACGGTGATGCAGCAATGGTCGCTGGAGGCCAACGAACACGTACGCCGCCTGGCCAGCGAAGGCTCTCGCCCTCGCCTGCCATGGTCGTTTCGCCTGGCCAACGTGCAAGCCAATCCCGAGCTGTGCGCGTCGATCCTGGATAACCTCAAGGCCGACAGCAGCCTCTATGTGCGCAAGTCGGTGGCCAACCACCTCAATGACATCACCAAGGACCATCCAGGCTGGGTGCTCAGCCTGATCGAAGGCTGGGACCTGAATAACCCGCACACTGCCTGGATCGCCCGCCATGCGTTGCGCAGCCTGATCAAGCAAGGCAACACCCGCGCACTGACGATCATGGGTGCCGGGGCCAAGGCCGAGGTGACCATTGACCAATTGAGCATCACCCCGGCGGCGATTCGCCTGGGCGAGCGGATCAACCTGTCTTTCAACCTGACATCCACCGCTCCCCAAGCGCAAAAACTGGTGGTGGACTACGCCATCGATTACATAAAGAGCGCCGGCCATAGCGCGTCCAAAGTGTTCAAGCTCAAAGCTTTTACCCTGGGCGCAGGCGCACGGCAGCGTATCAACCGCGAGCAGCACATCCGCGAATTGACCACGCGCAAGCACTATCCCGGCACGCACCGGGTGCACGTGTTGGTCAACGGCGAGCGCCTCGCCAGCGCGCAATTCGAACTGCTAAAACCTTGACCTGAATCAAACAAAAGGCTCTAGCACGGGCCTTTCAGCCGGATAAATTGTCGAACAATCCTGGCTTTCGTCGTTGAGACCCATTATCATCCGGCGCCTTCTCGCTACCCGCAGGGTAGTTGTTTCAATGTGTCACCCGAGGCGCCCATGTACCGTTTTTCGTTTCACCGCCCTTTGATTGCGATCAGCCTGGGGCTGGTCAGCCATTCTGTTTGTGCTGCACTGCAACCCATGGCCGAAGCTCCGCTGGCCAGCGACACCGAGCTGCACTGCCACTTCAACCGCGACGCCAGCACCGACTGCACCACCACCGAGCACTACACCATCCTCAAACCCAGCGGCCGCGAAATGCTCTCGCGTATCGACTTCGATTACTCCGAAGGTGACACCTTTAAAGTGATCAGCGCGCAGTCCACACAGCCCGGCGCCAAGCCGGTGGCCCTGGCCGATACGCAAATCGACACACGCACCGCGCCCAACCCGGACCAGGGCTTCAGCCGCGACAAGCAAACCTCCCTGGCCTTCCCCAACCTGCGGGTGGGCACACAGATCCGCTACACCGTACGCGAGCACTACCCAGCCAAGCCGCTGGTGACCCAGTTCCACTATGTGCTCAAGTTCGGCCCCGGCGCGGCCCGCCGCGATCGCTTCAAGGCGCGCTTCACCGCCGAACGGCCGATCCAGTGGCGCAGTGAAATGTTCGAGGGTTTCAAGGTCACTCCTTCGAGCAACGGCAAGACCCTGGATGTGGTGCTCAAAGCGCCGATCTACGTCAACTACATCAATGAATCTTCCGCCGCCGCATTGCTGCGAATCCCACGCCTGGAAGTGGGCAGCGCGGTGGAGCGCCAAGCCTACTTCGGTGATTTAGCCCAGCGCTACAACCAGATCCTCGGTGCCAGCCTGCCGGCGCAAGCCGCCACCGCCGTGACCGCCGCACGCAGCCTGGCGCCGGCCGAACAAGTGGCTGCGCTGATGCAGCACATCAATGATCACTACCGCTACCTGGGTGACTGGCGCGCCACCGAGCGTGGCTACGTGCCATTTAGCCTGGCGGAAATCGAGCAGCACGGTTACGGCGACTGCAAAGACCTGGCAACCCTGCTGACCGCCATGCTCAAGGCCAGTGGCATCAAGGCCGAAACCGCGTGGGTAAGCCGTGGGGATGTGGCAGCCGCTTTGCTGATCCCAGGCCCGCAGGCGCCAAACCACGCCATCGTGCGTGCCGAAGTGGACGGCCAGGTGTGGTGGCTCGACCCGACCAACCCGGTCTTCGCCCCCGGCCAGACCATGCCCGACATCCAGGACCGCTGGGTACTGGTCAACGATGCCCAGGGCCAGGTGCGCGAAGAACACATCCCAGTGGAGCGCCCCGAGGTTGTGGTGCGCCTGGACAAACATGTGCAGTTCGGTAAGGAAGGCGATGGCGCAGTCGAGGCCACCGTCAACTTCAGCCGCCTGTGGCTGATGCAATTGAGCACCGCCGACCGCCAACAAGGCACCACCGCCACCGACCAGAACATCTGCGCCAACTTCGGCAATGACATCAGCGACTGCCAGATCACCCGCGAACCCACCGGGTTTGTGGTGCATGACGGTTACAGCGTCAACGCCCGCATGAACGACCAGCGCGTCCTGGAAAAACTGGCTAATGACTACGTCTACACCGACCCGTCGTTGAAAGACCGCTGGGAGGGCTACATCAACTATCGCAGTCACGGACAGCAGGCTGACCTCTACCTGGGCAACCCTGAAACCTATGACTACACCTATACACTGGCAGGCGGAAAAATGGAAAAAGCCGTCCCCGGCTGCAAGGTCCGCTCGCCATGGTACGACCTCGACCTGGATGGGAAGCTGGAGGAAGGTTCGCTGCGCTATCACTATCGCCTGAGCCAGAAAAAACGTTGGCTGACCCATGCGGAAGTAGCCAGTGACACGTTCGGCAAGATGATTGAAGAGGCTCGGGCCTGTGCCGAGCAGGTGCATCAAGTCGTGAAGCTCTAAGATCTCTCTGGAATTACGCAACCCAAATGTGGGAGGGGGCTTGCCCCCGATAGCAGTGGTTCAGTCACAGCTGCATTGACTGATACACCGCCATCGGGGGCAAGCCCCCTCCCACATTTTGCTCCCCGTTCCGTCAGTCGGATTCGCCGAGCAGCAAACCCTGCTCCCGGGCACACAACTCCACCACATAATCCCACAACACCCGCAACCGCACCGACTTGTGCAGCTCCCGGCGCGAGCTGATCCAGTAGCTGCGCTGGATGCTCTCTCCCGGCAGCAACGGCACCAAGTCCGCGTCGCCAGCCGCCATGAAGCACGGCAGCACGGCAATGCCCAACCCCGAACGCGCCGCCTGGTGCTGGGCAATCACGCTGGTGCTGTGGAACACCACCTTGGGGTTACGGCAGAAGCTGCTGAGAAATTTCAGTTCCTGGCTGAACAGCAAATCATCCACGTAATCGATCCAGGCATGGGCCGCGAGGTCTTCGCGTTTTTCGATGGGTGGGTTGCGCGCAAGGTAAGCGCGGCTGGCATATAGCGCGAGGCGGTAGTCGGTGAGTTTGCGCGTCACCAGTTGATCGACGCTGGGGCGTTCCAGGTGGATGCTGATCTCCGCTTCGCGGTTGAGGATGCTGACAAAGCGCGGCACCGCGACCAGCTCCACTTCCAAGCCCGGGTAGCGTTCGAACAATCCCCCCATGCGGCTCGCAAGGAACATCACGCCCAGGCCTTCGGCGACACCGAGGCGGATCTTGCCCAGGGGCGCAGCGGCGTGGGTAAGTTCGTCTTCGGCCAGCAGCGCCAGGTTTTCCATGGCTTCGGCATGCTTGAGCAGCGCTTCGCCGGAAGGCGTCAGCTCATAGCCCTGGGCATGTTGCACGAACAACGCAGTGCCGAGGCTTTTTTCGATGGCCTCGATATGCCGGGCCACGGTGGCATGCGTGGTCTTCAAGCGTTGCGCGGCGGTGAGCAGGCGGCCACTGCGCTGCAACTCGAGAAAAAACCGCAGGTCATTCCAGTCGAACATGTCGCCTCCCTTGCCTGAACCCCGCCGACGCTGTTTAAAAACGCACAGCAGCTGGGTAAAAACTAACATTTTTAAGACGAAAACTAACAACTAGGATGGGGGCAATAAGAAAAACAAGCGAGACCCCAGATGCCCATTGCAACTGCTGAATACGATTACATCGTGGTCGGCGCCGGCCCCGCCGGTTGCCTGCTGGCCAATCGTCTGTCCGCCAACCCCGCCCACCGCGTCCTGCTACTGGAAGCCGGTGGCCGCGACAATTACCCCTGGATACACATTCCCGTCGGTTACCTGTTCTGCATTGGTAACCCGCGTACCGACTGGTGCTTCAAGACCGAAGCCCAGGCCGGCCTGCAAGGTCGCGCCTTGAGTTACCCGAGGGGCAAGGTGCTGGGCGGCTGCTCGTCGATCAACGGCATGATCTACATGCGCGGCCAGGCCCAGGACTACGACGGCTGGGCGGCAGAAGGCAATCCGGGTTGGGCCTGGAAAGACGTACTGCCGTTGTTCAAGCACAGCGAAAACCACTTTGCCGGCGGTTCTGAATTCCACAGCGATGGCGGCGAGTGGCGTGTCGAACAACAGCGCCTGTCGTGGCCGATCCTCGATGCGTTTCGTGAAGCGGCAGCCCAGAGCGGTATCGCTAATACCAGTGACTTCAACCAGGGCGATAACGAAGGTTGCGGCTACTTCCAGGTCAATCAAAAGGCCGGTGTGCGCTGGAATGCGGCCAAGGCATTTCTCAAGCCAGTCCGCCAGCGGCCCAACCTGACCGTGCTGACTGACGTGGAAGTTGACCGGGTGCTGCTGGAAAACGGCCGCGCCTCCCAGGTGGTCGGGCGCCAACACGGCCAGCAGCTAAGCTGGAAAGCGCGCAAGGAAATCGTGCTGTGCGCTGGTGCCGTTGGCTCGCCGGGCATCCTGCAGCGCTCCGGCATCGGCCCTTCCCATGTGCTCAAGCCGCTGGGCATTGAGGTACTGCATGAACTGCCTGGGGTCGGCGGCAACCTGCAGGATCACCTGCAATTGCGACTGATCTACAAGCTGGAAAACGCCCGCACCCTCAACCAGATTGCCGGCACGCTGTGGGGCAAAATGGGCATGGGCCTGCGCTACCTGTATGACCGCAGCGGCCCGCTGTCGATGGCACCGAGCCAACTGGGCGCGTTTGCTCGCTCCGGTCCGGAGCAGACCTCGGCCAACCTTGAATACCACGTGCAGCCGCTGTCCCTGGAGCGCTTTGGCGAGCCGTTGCATGGCTTCCCGGCGTTTACCGCATCGGTCTGCGACTTGCGCCCGCAAAGCCGCGGCCGCGTGGATATTCGCTCGGCCAATCCGGCGGATGCGCCGCTGATACAACCCAATTACCTCAGCCATCCCGAGGACCTGCGCGTGGCCGCCGACGCCATCCGCCTGACCCGACGCATCGTCGCCGCACCGGCCCTGAGCCAGTTCAAACCGGTGGAATACCTGCCCGGCGACGCGCTGCAAACCGAAGAGCAACTGCACGAAGCCGCTGCCCGTATCGGTACTACCATCTTCCATCCGGTTGGCACCTGCCGCATGGGCAATGACCAGAACGCCGTGGTCGATAGCCAACTGCGTGTGCATGGCATTCCCGGCCTGCGCGTTGCCGATGCGTCGATCATGCCGCGCATCACCTCCGGCAATACCTGCTCACCCACGCTGATGATCGCGGAGAAGGCCGCGCAGCTGATCCTTTCACCGACTACAAGGAGCCTCGTCGCGCAGAAAGAACTGGTTCATGCAATCTGAATAGCGGCGTCAAACCTGGCGCCGACAGTGGAACAACAATAAATAATCACTGTGAGGGACA
Source organism: Pseudomonas sp. FBCC-B545 (assembly GCF_059134095.1). Classification (NCBI taxonomy): domain Bacteria; kingdom Pseudomonadati; phylum Pseudomonadota; class Gammaproteobacteria; order Pseudomonadales; family Pseudomonadaceae; genus Pseudomonas; species Pseudomonas sp. FBCC-B545. The sequence goes on from NZ_CP101441.1 coordinate 4,038,893, forward strand.
CCCGATGTCAGAACATGCTCAACCCCTGGGCTCGGCGGCCAGAGCAAGCACCGCCAACGAATCAAGAAAGGTCATTTTCGCCTCGTCCCTGGGGACGGTGTTCGAGTGGTATGACTTTTTCCTCTATGGCGCCCTGGCGGCGGTGATCAGCAAACAGTTCTTTGCCGGGGTCAACGACACCACGGCGTTTATCTTCGCCTTGATGGCCTTTGCCGCCGGTTTTGTGGTGCGGCCGTTCGGTGCGTTGGTGTTCGGCCGCCTGGGCGACATGATCGGGCGCAAGTACACCTTCCTCGTCACCATCATCCTGATGGGCGTGGCGACCTTCTGCGTCGGGCTGTTACCCACCTACGCCAGCATCGGTATCGCCGCGCCGATCATCCTGATCGTGCTGCGCATGCTGCAAGGCCTGGCTCTGGGCGGCGAATACGGTGGTGCGGCCACCTACGTGGCCGAGCATGCACCGCCGGGCAAGCGCGGGCTGCATACCAGCTGGATTCAATCCACCGCCACCCTCGGCCTGTTGCTGTCGTTGCTGGTGGTGCTGGCCTGCCGTTATTTCACGGGCGATCAGTTCGAAGTGTGGGGCTGGCGCATTCCGTTCCTGTTTTCCATCGTGCTGCTGGGCATCTCGACCTGGATCCGCATGAGCCTGCACGAGTCGCCGGCCTTCTTGAAAATGAAAGAGCAAGGCAAGGCCAGCAAGGCGCCGATCCGCGAGTCGTTCGGTAAATGGGAAAACCTCAAGGTGGTGCTGATCGCGCTGTTCAGCATTAACGGCGGCCAGGCCGTGACCTTTTACGCGGCGCAGTTCTACGTGCTGTTCTTTCTGACCCAGTTCCTGAAGATGGACCCGGCCCTGGCCAATATGCTGTTGATCATCAGCGTGGTGATTGGAGCGCCGTTCTTTATCCTGTTTGGCTGGCTGTCAGACAAAGTCGGGCGCAAACCGGTGCTGATGCTTGGCCTGCTGTTGGCGACCGCGCTGTACTTCCCGATCTTCAAGGGCCTGGCGCACTACACCAACCCGGCGATGGACCAGGCCAGCCGTCAAGCCCCGATTACTGTATTGGCCGACCCGGCCACCTGCACCTTCCAGTTCGACCCGGTGGGCAAGGCTCGTTTTGACAGCCCGTGCGACAAGGTCAAGACCTTTCTGGTCAAACAGGGCCTGCCCTACAGCAGTGCTGCCGCCCCGGCGGGCAGCCCGGTGCAAGTGAGCGTGGGCGATGTGCGCATCGACGGCTTTGATGAGGCGGCCCTGCGTGGCGCCGTGGCCCTGGCCGGCTACCCGACATCGGCCGATGTGGCCCAGGTCAACAAGGTCATGGTGGTGGTGCTGATCGTGGTGCTGATCCTGATCGCGGCCATGTGCTACGGGCCATTGGCGGCGCTGATGGTGGAGCTGTTTCCAACACGCATCCGCTACACCTCGATGTCCCTGCCCTACCATATCGGCAACGGCTGGTTTGGCGGGTTCCTGCCGACGGTGTCGTTTGCCCTGGTGGTGTACACCGGCGATATCTTCTATGGCCTGTGGTACCCGGTGGTGGTGACAGGGGTGAGCCTGGTTGTCGGGTTGTTCTGCCTTAAAGAAACCCGGCATGTGGATATCGACAATAACTGAGTTCGCTTGAACACTGGAGATCCCCTGTAGGAGGGGCGGTGCGACGATTCGACTTGCTCCCGATAGCAGTGGTTCAGTCAATATCTTCATGGCTGACACACCGCAATCGGGAGCAAGCCCCTCCCACATTCGGTTGTTGTTGCTCACACATATTGCTGTACATCCATACAGATAATGGTTGCTCAAATCCCCCTGACTGAGCATCCTGCAAGGCATCAATCCAATCTGATGGGATGACCATGCGGCTGTACCTCTGTGAAAAACCCTCCCAGGCCAAGGATATCGCGGCCGTGCTCGGCGCCAGCCGCCGCAGCGACGGTTGCTGGCTGGGCAATGGGGTCACCGTCACCTGGTGCATCGGCCACCTGCTGGAAACCGCTCCGCCTGACGCCTACGACGCCAAGTACAAGCGCTGGGTGCTGGCCGACCTGCCGATCGTGCCGGAAAAATGGAAGATGCTGGTCAAGCCCAAGACCGCCAGCCAATACAAGGCCGTCAAGCGCTTGCTGGGGGAAGCCCAGGAGTTGGTAATTGCTACCGATGCCGACCGCGAAGGCGAGATGATCGCCCGCGAACTGGTGGAGCATTGCCGCTATCGCGGGCCGATCCAGCGCTTGTGGCTGTCGGCACTGGACGACGCCTCCATTCGCAAGGCCTTGGCTGCGCTCAAGCCCGGAGCCGAAACCTTCAGCCTGTATCATTCGGCGCTGGGCCGCTCCCGAGCCGACTGGCTGATCGGCATGAACATGAGCCGCCTGTTTACCTTGCTGGGGCGCCAATCCGGTTACCAGGGCGTATTGCCGGTAGGCCGGGTGCAGACCCCGACCCTGCGCCTGGTAGTGGACCGCGACCGCAGCATCGCCGATTTCGTGCCGGTGGCTTATTGGGCCATCGATGTCGACCTGCGCCACGAGCGCATGACCTTCACTGCCCAGTGGCGCGCCCATGACGATGCCTGCGACGATCAGGGCCGCTGCCTTAACCCGCAATTGGCGCGGGACGCCGCCGGCGCCATGCTTAACGCCGCCACTGCGCGGCTGGTGAAGCTGCGCACCGAACGCATGCGCGAAGTGGCGCCCCTGCCCTTCGACCTCGGCACGCTGCAGGAAATCTGCTCGAAGAAGCTCGGCCTCGGCGCTCAGGAAACCCTGGATATCGCCCAGTCCCTCTACGAAACCCATAAGGTCATCACCTACCCGCGCAGCGATTGCGGCTACCTGCCGCTGAGCCAGCACAGTGAAGCACCGAAGATTCTCGCGGCCCTGGGCCGTGCGGATGCGGCAGTCAACGAGCTGATGCCGCATATCGACCCCCAGCGCCGCTCGCGGGCCTGGAACGACGCCAAGGTCAGCGCCCACCACGGCATCATCCCCACTGGGGCGGGTAAGGATTTAAGCCAACTGACCGGCAAGCACCGTGCGGTCTATACCCTGATACGTGCGCGCTACCTGGCGCAGTTCCTGCCCAACCATGAATATGACCGCACCCAGGCGGACTTCGACTGTGCGGGCCAGGCATTGCGCGCGGTAGGCAAAGTCATTATCGAGCCAGGCTGGAAACGCGCATTGCCCGAAGCCCTGGCCCCCGCCAAAGGCCGTGAAGCACCCGCGCCACAGGCCTTGCCGACGCTGGTGCAGGGCCAGGACTACGCCGTAGCCAAAGTCAATCTCAAGGACCTGTGGACCCAACCGCCCAAACCCTTTACCGAAGGCGACCTGATCAAGGCGATGAAAAACGTCGCCAAGCTGGTGGAAGACCCACTGCTCAAGCAAAAGCTCAAGGACACCACCGGCATCGGCACCGAAGCCACCCGCGCCGGGATCATCCAGGGCCTGCTCGACCGTGGTTACCTGGTGAAGAACGGCAAGGCCCTGTCGGCCACCCCGGCGGCATTCAGCCTGATAGACGCAGTGCCCCGCGCCATTGCCGACCCTGGTACCACCGCCATCTGGGAGCAGGCGCTGGACATGGTGCAAAGTGGCGAAATGAGCCTGGAGGAATTCGTCGCCAAGCAAGCGGCGTGGATGAGCAAGCAGGTGGCGCGCTGCAACGGCATGCGCATGACCATCACCGGCCCCGCCAGCCCCGCAGGCCGAGGCGCCACACCCTGGAAGAAAAAACGCAAGAGCGCCCCACGCAAGACGGCAGCCAGCCCCAAGCGGGCGAAAAAACCGTCAACGGCGGGGTAAAACCGGAAAAAATCCGGCAAATGACGTTTTTCGACGGGTTTAACGCCGCTTTGGGTCTTGCCCTGCCGTGGGCCGTCTAGGATTCTGTAGGGGATCTGGACTACCTACAACAACACCGGAGTGGCCGCCATGAAGACCGTCGCACAATTGCTGAAAGCCAAGGACCAAAAAAACCAGGACGTCCACACGATCAAATGGGATCACACCGTCTTTGAAGCCTTGGTCCGGATGTCGGAAAAAAACGTCGGGGCTTTGCCGGTGGTCAAGGATGACGTGGTGGTAGGCATCATCAGTGAACGTGATTACGCGCGCAAAATCATGCTCAAGGGCCTGTCGTCGGTCACCACCAAGGTCCATGAGGTGATGAGTTCGCCAGTCATAACGGTGGACACCCATAAAAGTGTCGAAGAATGCATGAACATCATGACCGACAGTCACCTGCGCCACCTGCCGGTGGTCGAAGACGGCAAACTGCTTGGCCTGCTGTCCATCGGCGACCTGGTCAAGGAAGCCATTGCCGAACAAGCAGCCTTGATCCAGCAGTTGGAGCAGTACATCCGCGGCGAATAGGGGAACCCATGCTCGACACCTTGGTACATCAGGAAGACCACCTCGACACCCTGCACAGGGCCATGGCCGGACGACACTTTGTGGTGCTGACCGGTGCAGGGATCAGCACCTCGTCGGGCATCCCTGATTACCGCGACAGTGAGGGTGTGCGCCGGGGCAAGGCCCCAATGATGTACCAGGAATTCCTCGCCACCCCAGAGGCGCGGCGCCGTTACTGGGCGCGGGCGATGCTGGGTTGGCCGCGGGTGCGCATTGCCCAGCCAAACAAGGCCCACCGGGCGCTGGCGACGCTGCAACAGCGCGAGCTGATCAGTGGGCTGATCACGCAAAACGTCGACACCCTGCATGACCAGGCCGGCAGCCACGATGTGATTGAGCTGCATGGCAGCCTGCATCGGGTGCTGTGCCTGGATTGCCAACTGCGCAGCGCACGCGATGCGATCCAGCGGCAGATGGACGTCGATAACCCTCACATGGCGCAGGTGCATGCCGTGCAAGCGCCGGATGGCGACAGCTTGCTCGACACCGCGTTCGAACAGCGCTTCCAGGTGCCCCGCTGCCCCCATTGCAATGGCGAACGTCTCAAACCTGACGTGGTGTTCTTTGGCGAGAACGTCGCACCGGCGACGGCGCTCAAGGCGATGAGTGCGGTAGACCATGCTGACGGTTTGCTGGTGGTGGGGTCGTCGCTGATGGCCTATTCGGCGTTCCGCTTGTGCAAGGCGATGGTCGAACGGGGTAAGCCGGTGATTGCGATCAACCTGGGCAAGACCCGAGGAGATGAGCTGCTGCAGGTTAAAATCCAGGCCTCCTGCGAGCAGCTTCTGCCGTTATTGGTCGACCGGCTCCAGACCCACACCGCCAAAAAATGACGCCCAAGTCACGTTTTCCCGCATTCTCCCGCCCCCACAACGATTTATGTAGTGATCAAAAATAATCACTACATAACCGTTGACGTAAGCTTTTTGTCCTTGCATGATCTAGACGTCTCCCGGATCGGGAGCGTGGGTAACACGCGTTTTGAACAGGCTCGTCTGACCGCCGAGCTGTTTTTCCGGATGTGCACTGCCCACAAGGCGGATTGATGAAGCTGACCAGCCCCGAGAGGGACAGGTACAAGGAGCCTAAACGCTGCTTGTCTTCGTTATGAAAGCATTGCGTAGCAGTTCATCAGCAAGACTACATGCATCAGGCTCAAGACCCTGCCCGTATTCGGCAGACCGTCACTGACGCCCGGTTTTCCGAACCGGAGACAACTAAAGAGTTTTAACGAATCAACTGATAGATCGCCAACTGGTCAAGGGGCTTACACATGAATCTGAACAACCAACCAACTATCGATGAATTGGCTGAGATGTTCGCAGCGCAGAAAGACACACTCGACGACCATATCCTGTGGATTGGCAAATCGGGCGAAGTGCAAATTGACTGCCTGGCTCCCAACACCAAAGAGGCCGAGTTCGACCGCAATAACCGTGAGCTGGCGGCGCGCCTGAAGATGTATCGCCGGGGCCAGGGTTATGTCGGCAAGAAAGCTGCGGCCGACCGCAATTTTATCGAGCAGGTGTTCGATACCCTTAACAATGCCTGGGCATCTTTCAAGGATAACTCGCAGGTTAAAGTGATCGATCGCTACTACTAATAAGCATCACTCGATCAAGTATGGGAGTTGGCTTGCCAACTCCCATACTTTTTTGTGAGTTGTTCAAAAAGTTGGAAACCTGCCCTTCCCCGCTTCATCGCAAAAGATATCAAACAATACTTGGGCCGCCGCCGATAGTTCATGCCCGGGCTTGGTCAATACTCCTATCGGCCGCTCGATCACCGGGCCGCTCAAGGTAATGCAATGTGCCCCCGCTTCCTCCATTTGCCGCGCACATAACGCAGGCACAGCACTGACCCCCAAGCCACTGGCAACCATCTTGCCCACCGTTGCCAGTTGATGGCTTTCCAGCGCCACGGGCAGCTTCATTTGCAAAGCACCCAAGTGATCTTCCAGCATCACCCGCACTGTAGATGGCCGCTGCAAGGTAATGAACGGATGCTCCAACAGGGTTTTCCAGTCGATTTCAGCGCATTGCGCCAAGGGCGAATCTCCCGGCACCACGGCAATAAAGCGGTCCAGGTACAGCGGCGTGAAGGCCAACGATGAACCTTCGGACGGCTCGAATGCCACGCCCAGCTCGACCTGGCGATCACGCACCATCTCCAGCACTTGCTCATTGATCAGGTCATGCACCGTCACATTCACCTGGGGGTAACGGGCGCGGAATATCTTCAGGATCGGCGGCAACAAGTTGCCGGCGAACGATGGCATCGCCGCTACCGTTACCCGCCCGCGTTGCAGCGTGAATCGCTGGCGCAGTTCGTCCTCGGCATTGTCCCAGTCAGCGATCAATCGACGTGCCAGGGGCAACAGCGATTCACCTTCAGGGGTTAGCGCAACATTGCGTGTGTTACGGCTGAACAAGCGTCCACCCAACCCTTCTTCCAGGCCCTTGATCGTTAAGCTGAGAGCCGATTGAGAAAGGTGCAGGCGCTCGCAGGCCGCGGCAAAGCTCAGGCTCTGGGCCACGGCGAGAAAGGCACGCATCTGTTTAACGGTCATGGGGCTGCTCCGGACGAAGGATCGACTATGCTGTTTTCTAAATCAATCAACCTTAAAAAACAACTTAACAAATCAATCCATCAGCGCAACACTCGGTTCACTGGCTGGACCACAAACAATAAAAGAGGTGCATATGGCAGGTTTCGATAAACGCGTGGCGTCCTATGAAGAAGCGCTGGCAGGTCTGGAAGATGGCATGACCGTGCTCTCCGGCGGTTTTGGCCTGTGTGGCATTCCGGAAAACCTCATCGCCGAAATCAAACGCAAAGGCACCCGCGACCTGACAGTGGTTTCCAACAACTGCGGCGTCGATGGCTTCGGCCTGGGTGTGCTGCTGGAAGAAAAGCAGATCAGCAAAGTGATCGCCTCCTATGTAGGTGAAAACGCCTTGTTCGAAAAGCAGCTGCTCAGCGGCGAAATCGAAGTGGTGCTCACTCCCCAAGGTACCCTGGCGGAAAAAATGCGCGCAGGCGGCGCCGGTATCCCGGCCTTCTTCACCGCCACCGGCGTCGGCACCCCGGTTGCCGAAGGCAAGGAAACCCGCGAATTCAATGGCCGCCCCTACTTGATGGAAGAATCCATCACCGGCGATTTTGCCATCGTCAAAGGCTGGAAGGCCGACCACTTCGGCAACGTCATCTACCGCCACACCGCCCAGAACTTCAACCCGCTGGCCGCCACCGCCGGCAAGATCACCGTGGTCGAAGTCGAGGAAATCGTCGAACCGGGCGAGCTGGACCCGGCGCAGATCCACACCCCTGGCATCTACGTCGACCGGATCATCTGCGGCACCTTCGAGAAGCGCATCGAACAGCGCACCGTCCGCAAATAATCCACGTCCAGAACAATAAGAGGAAATCACCATGGCGCTTACCCGCGAACAAATGGCTCAACGCGTCGCCCGCGAAATGCAGGACGGCTATTACGTAAACCTGGGCATCGGCATTCCGACCCTGGTGGCCAACTACATCCCCGACGGCATGGAAGTGATGCTGCAATCGGAAAACGGCCTGCTCGGCATGGGCCCGTTTCCTACCGAAGACACTATCGACGCCGACATGATCAACGCCGGCAAGCAAACCGTCACTGCACGCATCGGCGCATCGATCTTCTCCTCTGCCGAGTCCTTCGCAATGATTCGCGGCGGGCATGTCGACCTCACCGTGCTCGGCGCATTTGAGGTGGATGTGCAAGGCAACATCGCCTCGTGGATGATCCCCGGCAAGCTGGTCAAGGGCATGGGCGGCGCCATGGACCTGGTGGCTGGCGCGGAAAATATCATCGTGATCATGACCCACGCATCCAAGGACGGTGAGTCCAAATTGCTCAGCCAGTGCAGCTTGCCTCTGACCGGCGCGAACTGCATCAAGCGTGTGCTGACCGACCTTGCGTACCTGGAAATCGAAAATGGCGCTTTTGTCCTCAAGGAACGCGCACCTGGCGTCAGCGTTGAAGAGATTGTGAGCAAGACCGCCGGTAAACTGATCGTCCCGGACCACGTTCCAGAAATGCACTTCCAGTGAGGACAGATTCCATGCAAGACGTCGTGATTGTTGCTGCCACCCGCACCGCCGTGGGCAGCTTCCAAGGTTCGCTGGCGAACATCCCGGCCCCGGAACTGGGCGCTGCGGTGATCCGCCGCCTGCTGGAACAGACCGGCCTGGACCCGGCCGAAGTCGATGAAGTGATCCTCGGCCAAGTGCTCACCGCAGGTTCAGGCCAAAACCCGGCGCGCCAGGCTTCGATCCTCGCCGGCCTGCCCCATGCCGTGCCGAGCCTGACCCTGAACAAGGTCTGCGGCTCGGGCCTCAAGGCCCTGCACCTGGGCGCCCAAGCCATTCGTTGCGGCGACGCCGAGGTGATCATAGCCGGCGGCATGGAAAACATGAGCCTGGCCCCGTACGTATTGCCCGCCGCGCGCACCGGTTTGCGCATGGGCCATGCAAAGATGATCGACAGCATGATCACCGACGGCCTGTGGGATGCGTTCAACGATTACCACATGGGTATTACCGCCGAGAACCTGGTGGACAAGTACGGCATCAGCCGTGAAGCCCAAGACGCCTTCGCCGCCGCCTCCCAGCAAAAAGCCGCCGCCGCCATCGAAGCCGGGCGCTTTGCCGATGAGATCACGCCTATCCTGATTCCCCAGCGCAAAGGCGACCCGGTGGCGTTCGCGGTGGACGAACAACCCCGCGCCGGCACCACCGCCGAGTCCCTGGCCAAGCTCAAGCCTGCGTTCAAGAAAGACGGCAGCGTCACCGCCGGCAACGCTTCCAGCTTGAACGATGGCGCCGCCGCTGTGCTGCTGATGAGCGCCGATAAAGCTCGGGCCCTTGGCTTGCCGGTATTGGCGCGGATCGCCAGCTACGCCAATGCGGGCGTTGACCCGGCCATCATGGGCATCGGCCCGGTGTCGGCCACCCGCCGCTGCCTGGACAAAGCCGGCTGGCAGTTGGCTGACCTGGACCTGATCGAAGCCAACGAAGCCTTCGCTGCGCAATCCCTGGCGGTGGGCAAAGAGCTGGCATGGGACGCCGACAAGGTCAACGTCAACGGCGGTGCTATCGCCATCGGCCACCCGATTGGAGCCTCAGGTTGCCGCGTGCTGGTGACCCTGCTGCATGAAATGATCAAGCGAGATGCCAAGAAAGGCCTGGCGACGCTGTGCATCGGTGGCGGGCAAGGCGTGGCCCTGGCCCTCGAACGCATCTGACCTGTAGGAGCAATACAGAAAAGGCCTGGCTCCACGAAAAGCCAGGCCTTTTCTTTTATGGATACCCCTGAATGAACTCGGTCAAAATGTGGGAGCTGGCTTGCCTGCGATAGCGGTCTATCAGTCAAATCATTGCTAACTGACACACCGCTATCGCAGGCAAGCCAGCTCCCACATTCGATCTCATTGCCTGTCACTCTGTGGCACCGCAAACACCGCACTCGCCCGCAGCACAACCCGCTCATCCACTTGCAAACTCAGCGTGGCAAACGCCATCTGCCTCCCGCGCTTATGGCTGTCCAAGCGCACCACCATCCACTCCCCTACCTGCACGGCCCCCAGGTAATCCACGGTCATGCTGGCGGTAATCAACGGTAACGGCGGCTCACTGGAAAACGCCATGGCGTAACCCATGCCAATATCCGCCAGGGTTGCCAGCACACCGCCGTGCACCGTACCGCGCCCATTGGCGTGACGGTTATCGGCGCGCAGGCCGATTTCCAGCTGCAAGCCTTCGCCCCGGCAATACGCCGGGCCGAGCAGGTCCAGCAATGGGCTGCTGCGAGGTAATGGAACAAAACCTTGAGGAACGGTGTGGGTGGTCATGGCGGCTCTTCCCTGGAACGAGCCTTAAGATGTACGCCAAGCGTCACGCAGCCGCCATTACCATCATCCGCGCAAATTCCCCGCCATGCGTGGCGAGTTGCTGCGTCAGCGTTTCATGCAGCGCTGATAGCGCTCATCCACGCGCTTGGCGAACCATGCCGTGGTCAGGTTGCGGGTGATCTTCGGGCTCTTGAGCACAATGCCCGGCAGGATCGCCCGCGGCAGCGGCTTGCCCGCGGCCTGATCGGCCAGGGCAAAGACGCGTTTGTAGAGAGTGGTGTCTTCGAAATCCAACTGCTCGCCCTGCTCCAGCTGGCTGCGGATGCTGGGATTACGCATGTCCAGTTTTGCCCCCAGTGAGCGCACCGCCAGCTCGGTGGTACCGGGCAGCAAGGAGCCATAGCGGATCAGATCCCCGTCCAGCGCCAGCTCCTTGCCGGTGACGCGGCTGACGGCCGCCTGGAACGCCGCATTGCGGCTGGCGTACCAACCGGCATTGAAATCGGCAAAGCGGTACAGCGGCTGATCGTAGCTCACCGGGTAGCCGAGCAGATGGGCGATGCCGAAGTACATGCCACCGCGACGGGTGAAGACTTCGCGGCGAATCGTGCCGTCCACCGTGTAGGGATAACCCCGCGCCTGCTTTTGTGCGAAGTCGATACTGACCTGCATCGGGCCTGCGGTGTGCACCGGGTTGAAGCCGCCAAACAGCGTATTGCCCAGGGGCACCATGCTGATGAAGTCATCAAAGATCGCGCTCAGGTCCTTCTCGGTGCGTGCGGCATTCAAGCGGTCGGCGTAGGTCTTGCCGGTGGGCGAACGCAATTGCAATGCGCTGCGTACCACGAATGCGGGCACATGCACCTTGCCGGCACGGCGCAGGATTTCATCCTGGGCGATCTTGCCCATGCCGGGCACTGGTGGGTCGACCTGAAAGGTGGATTCCTGCTCGGTTACCGCCAGTACGGCGCAGATGTTTTCAGTGCTGGGGTAGATCTTTTGGGTGTCGAAGGCGGTGTAGATGTCCTGGGCCCAACCGTTGCGGTCCGCCACCTTGGCCGGCAGCAGGCGCACGATCTGCGCCTTCACCTCGGCTTCACTGCGCTCAGGCTGCTGCGGGCCGCGTGAAGTGGAACAACCGGCGAGCACCAGCAAAGGCATGAGGCAGAGGAGCAGACGGCTTGAATACATGGGGCTTCCTTGATGAACGACGGGCCGGACAGTGCAGATATCGACAGGTAAGTCTAACCGGGGTTCGTCGGTGTGCAGAACCGGCTGCCTGGTCGTAGCTGAAACATCCCACATAACTGCCGGATAAGCTCTACTCCCCTGCCCCGGGGAACCGCTGCAAAGTCCCTCGCCTGATTGAACAGTGCGAGGGATTGCAGATGGCTTTTTTCGTTAGAGCCCCGGTTGTCGGGGCTGTTGCTTGAACCCGGCCATCGGCAGGCTGGCCCTGACCCCGATGGATGTGCAGACGCCCAACGCTGAGGGGGTTCTGCGCGATTTTCGCGATTGCCTGAATACGTTTGACGCCTGGGCCGAGAGTTTCTGGAGCTTCTCGGCGCTGGATGTGGAGCAGGTGTTCAAGGTCGGGGATGAAGTGGCGCTCGTTGCACCGATCAACCGTTCCCTGCTTCCCAGCAGCACCGTCGCCACATGCCCGGCCAGCGGGACGTTGACCCTGGTGCATATGTTCCAGAGCACCCGGTTCGTACCTGTCGGCAACACGCCGGTGATGTTGCAACGCGTTGATCCAAACGGCGGCGCACTGGGCGACCCCATCCACAAGACCATCGGCCCGAGCGGCATTCTCGAGATCACCGAGTGTGATCGCAACCAGCAATATCGGGTCAGTTTTTACCCCAACGTTTCCCGCGATCACGTCAAGGCGCTGTATGCGTCTTATCAGTCAGTCATCGGCGGGCTGGAAGTGCGTCTGCGTGAAACGTGGGACAGCAGGTTCCAGGCGCAGTGGAAGGGCTACACGGACGCGACACCGCTTGACCGACGTCAGTTGCTGGAAACGGCGTTTCTCAGTGGTATGGGCAAGGCGCTTTACAGCCTGTGGGACAACGTTACCCAGCTGTACGACCTGTTGGCCGATCTCAAGCCCAACAGCGAGAAGCTGCTGCAATACCTGTCTCAAGCGCAATTGGATGAGCTGTTGACGCTGGGTACAGACGCGATTGCCCAGGGCCTGCTGGTGCTCAGTGATGAGCCACTGTTGTTTATCTACGTGGCGGCGATGGTCAGCTGGATGCGCATGTTGCCGCCGCCGGACATGAGTGAGCTGTGGGGCGAAATCACCGGTGAGGTACTGATCGGGTTGCTGCTGATTCGCGTCTTGGGGGCGATGGGCGTGGCGGCGCGGTTGGGGGCTCAGGTGCTCAGCCCTATCAGGTCCGGGCGAGCGCGGGCGTTGTTGGAGATGCTGGCCAAGCAGCTTGTGGGGCCGGGTTTGGGGCCGCATGTGGAGGCGGCTAAGCCGTTGTTGCTGAGCAGTGCGGCGACGCCGGTCAAGGTGGTGCCGGCTGTACCGTTGAAGGCTGGCGAGCAGTTGGTTGCGAATCCGGTGCCGGCGGTACGCAGCAAGACCCGGCAGACGGTGCTGGTGCGGCAGGAGGCTGTGGATGATGCGCCGGCCATGGCGTCGAATCCGAAGGGTGATGCGACGGCACCTGCGGACAAGACGGTTACTAACGGCTGCCCGGTGTCGATGGTCACCGGGGAAGAGTTGCTGACCCTCACCGATGGCACGCTGGATGGGATCTTGCCGTTTGAGTGGACGCGGCTTTATCGCACCAGTGCGGTGGAAGTGGATTGTGGGTTGGGGTTTGGCTGGAGTCATGCGCTGGCGCATCGGCTTGCTGTGTCGGACGGCTCGGTGGTGTGGACGGACCATGAAAACCGCCGTACGCAGTTTCCGTTGCCCACCGACTCTCGACCCGCGATCACCAATAGCCTGGCCGAAGCGGCGATCTACCTGGGCTCGGTTCCCGATGAACTGGTGCTGGCCCAGGCGTCACGGTTTTATCACTTTCGTGACGGGGTGCTGACGGCGATCAGCGATGCGTATGACAACCGCCTGCGCATTGTGCGTGATCGTTCCGGGCGGATTGAGCGGTTGGATAACGGTGGTGGCCGTTCGCTGTTGCTGCGCTATGAGCTGGATCGCATCGTCGCGGTGGACTACCAGGTTCATCGAGCAAAAGACCGTAAGCCCTACGTCTGGGAGACCGAGCAGAACGTTGTTTCCTACGCCTATGACGAAGACGGACGACTGGTTTGCGCGACCAATGCCGTAGGGGAAAGCGAGCGTTATCGGTACGACGAGCAGCACGTCATTGTCGAGCGGCAGTTGGCCGGTGGGGCGAGTTTCTTTTGGGCGTGGGAAGGCTCCGGCAAGGCGGCACGCTGCGTCCGGCATTGGGCGAGTTTTTCGCAGATGGACACGCGGTATGCCTGGGCGGATGACGGCCGTGTCACCGTGCATAACGCTGATGGTAGCCAGGAAGTGTATGTCCACGATCAGCGTGCACGCCTGGTGCAGCGCATCGATCCGGACGGCGCCCAGCATTTCAAATCCTACGATGACAAGGGTCGACTGACCGTCGAGCAAGATCCGCTGGGCGCGGTGACGGCCTATCAGTACGACGAAGCCGGACGCTTGGTAGCGTCGTTTCCGGGAGATGACGAGCCGACGTCCTACGAGCATGACAATGGTTTCGTACGGGTTGTCAGGCGTGGCGAGGCGGTCTGGAAATATGAGCGTAATGACCAGGGCGATGTTACGCGCAGAACTGATCCTGACGGGCAGGTCACGGACTATAGCTACAACAAACGCGGACAGTTAACCGGAGTTTGGTACCCCGATCACAGTTGTCATCGGCTGGTGTGGAACGAGCGTGGACAGTTGCTTGAGGAGCAATTGCCCAATGGCGGGATCAAGCGTTATCGCTATGACGATTTAGGGCGGCAGGTTGCCCGTGAGGATGAATACGGGGCGCTGACCCGTTACGAATGGGACGCCGTAGGACGTCTGCTGAAACTGACCCAGCCCGGCGGCGCTTGACGGGAATTGAGCTACAACCCCTACGGCAAAATCATCGCCGAGCGCGATGAACTCGGCCACGTCACCCGCTACGAATACGAAGGCGGCCTACACCTGATCAGCCGCCGCCTCAACGCCGACGGCACCCAGGTCAAGTATCGCTACGACAACGTTCGCTTACTGCTCACCGAAATCGAAAACGAAGTCGGCGAAACCTACCAGCTCACCTATCACCCCAACGGCCTGCTCCAGCAGGAAACCGGCTTCGACGGCCAGCGCACCGCCTACGCCTACGACCTCAACGGCAACCTGCAGGAAAAGACCGAATACGGCGACGACGGCAGTCAGCTCATTACCCGCTACGAGCGCGACCACGCCGGGCGTCTTGTCCGAAAAGCTCTGCCCGATGGCAGCGTGGTCGATTATGCCTACGACCGCCAAGGCAACCTCCTCAGCGTCGAAGACGGCCACTGGGCCCTGGCCTACGAATACGACCAGCAAAACCGCCTCGTCGCCGAGCACCAAGGCTGGGGCACCTTGCGCTACGGCTACGACGCCTGCGGCCAGCTACAAAACCTGCGCCTGCCGGACAATAACCGCCTCACCTTCAACCACGACAAAGGCGGTCACCTCGCCACCGTCGAGCTCAACGGCGAAGTGCTCACCTCACACCTCTTCCGTGCCGGTCGTGAACACCAACGCCAACAAGGCCAGCTGCTCAGCCACTACCACTACGACGACCAGCACCGCCTGCACGCCCACGCCATCACCCAACACCAAAACCACCGCTACCAGCGCCAATACGACTACGACAAATCCGGCAACCTCACCCGCCTGCTCGACACCCGCAAAGGCGAACACCGCTACCACTACGACCCCCTCGCCCGCCTGACCCGCGCCGACCATTCGCAGGACGTCCAGGAACGCTTCGCCCACAACCCGGCCGGCAACCTGCTCATGCAAGACCGCCCAGGGCCGGACATCGTCGCGGCGAATCGCCTGGTGATCCAGGGCGACCGCCACTACGACTACGACGCCTTCGGCAACCTGATCCGCGAACGACGCGGCAAGGGTCATCAGCTCGTCACTGAATATCGCTACGACTGCCAGCACCGGCTGATCAGCGTGACGAAGCCCAACGGCGAAACCGCCAGTTACCGCTATGACCCGTTTGGGCGGCGCATCAGCAAGACCGTAGATGGCAAGACCACCGAGTTTTTCTGGCAAGGCGACAAGCTGATTGCCGAGCACCATGCGGATTGTCATCGCAGCTACATCTACGAACCGAACAGCTTTCGTCCACTGGCGCTACTGGAAGGCTTCGGGCCACAAGCCACAACGCCCTACCACTACCAACTCGACCACCTCGGCACACCGCAGGAACTCACCACGCACGAAGGCGAAATCGTCTGGTCCGCCCACTACCGCGCCTACGGCCAGATCGCCCGACTCGACGTAGGCAAGATCGACAATCCACTGCGTTTCCAAGGGCAGTATTTCGATCAGGAAAGCGGGCTGCACTACAACCGCCATCGCTACTACAATCCGGATATTGGTCGCTACCTGACGCCGGATCCGGTGAAGTTGGCCGGTGGGATCAATGGGTACCAGTACGTGCCCAATCCTACTGGCTGGATTGATCCACTTGGCCTGAGTAGATGCCCTGGTGAATGCGGTCCCGCTGAAGGCGTCGAAGATCCTACAACCAGTGCAAAAACCAAAGACAGCCAGCCGACGCTGCCTGCTCCTGAGGAAATTCAGTGGACCGCTCATGGTTATAAGCACAGCCCGTCTAAGAAAATGCCTTGGAAAGATA
The DNA here is from genome assembly GCF_059134095.1 of Pseudomonas sp. FBCC-B545. Taxonomy (NCBI): domain Bacteria; kingdom Pseudomonadati; phylum Pseudomonadota; class Gammaproteobacteria; order Pseudomonadales; family Pseudomonadaceae; genus Pseudomonas; species Pseudomonas sp. FBCC-B545. The sequence goes on from NZ_CP101441.1 coordinate 4,055,079, forward strand.
TTTTGGCAACAACAAAGTCCGGCCCGGCAAAGTACAAACCGAGTATAAATATTGAAAATCTGGAAAGAGAAGCCTATAAAAATGGCAGAGCGACTACTAATGGAAAACCTTGGAAAGTGATGGAGTACTCTGAGAGCATTGGGGCCAGCGAAGGAGCATCCAGTCGCTGGATACGCATAGAATTGAGTGCAAAAACCATTCACGGCCACCCTATTTCAGAAAGAGAATTTCGGAGGTTAACTAAATGATCTCGTTAGATTTCCTGAAAGGCAAAATCACTTACGATGAGCTATCGATACTGCAGAATTCCGGGATTGAGCACCAAGCCCACAACCTAAAGGAGGACATGCTTCAGGTTGAATATCCAGACGGCTTTCTTATTGATGTAGGTTGGTATCCTTCATTCGATGCAAAAGGGCATTTTCAAATAAAGGTTATTAAAGACTATGAATGGGACTGTCCCACTTTAAAACTTACCGCACAATCAATTAGTACACTAAGCGAGCTGCTGCTGCTCGCTCAAGAATCGATTAATACAGAACTTCAAAAAACCACCACTTCGTTGATCGCTTGATAGCGTCTAACGAAGTGTATCTGCGCAAGCTCGCCCCTGTGAAAAGCAAACCCACTCACCACAGGGGATAAACGGCGCCGTTAGATCCCCGCCAACGCCAAGTCCATAGCGAAGTAAGTAAAAATCAAATCCGCCCCCGCCCGCTTGATCGACCCCAAGGTCTCGCGCACCACCCGGTCCTCATCAATCGCCCCGGCCTGTGCGCCAAATTTTATCATCGCGTACTCACCGCTCACCTGATACGCCGCCACTGGCAGGCGTGAAGCCTCGCGGATGTCGCGGATGATGTCGAGGTAGGCGCCGGCTGGCTTGACCATCAGTGCGTCGGCGCCTTCCTGTTCGTCGAGCAGCGATTCGCGCACGGCTTCGCGGCGGTTCATCGGGTTCATCTGGTAGCTCTTGCGGTCCCCCTTGAGCGCGCTGCCACCGGCTTCGCGGAATGGGCCGTAGAGGGCCGAGGCGAATTTGGTGGAGTAGGCCATGATCGGGATATGAGTGAAACCGGCTTCATCCAGGGCGCGACGGATGGCCTGGACCTGGCCGTCCATGGCGGCCGATGGGGCAATCACATCAGCACCGGCACGGGCAGCGGCCACGGCTTGTTTGCCGAGGTTGACAAGGGTCGCGTCATTGTCCACATGAGCGCCGTGCATCACGCCGCAGTGGCCATGGTCGGTGTATTCGCAGAAGCAGGTGTCGGACATCACGATCATTTCCGGCACCGCGTCCTTGATGATCGAGGACATCCGCGAAACCAGGCCCTGTTCTTTCCAGGTGTCGCTGCCGCTGGCGTCCAGATGGTGGGACACGCCGAAGGTCATCACCGACTTGATGCCGGCACGGGCGTAACGCTCGATCTCGCCGGCCAGTTTCTTCTCAGGGATACGCAGCACACCCGGCATGCTGGTGATCGGCACGAAGTCGTCGATTTCTTCTTCGACGAAAATCGGCAACACCAAATCGTTAAGGGTGAATTCGCTTTCCTGGAACAAGCCACGCAGCTCCGGGGAACGGCGCAGGCGGCGTGGGCGGGCTTGGGGGAACTGACTGGTCATGGCTTTCCTGAAAAAATGGCTGAAATCTTTGGGGCCAAAGCTTATGCCCCCAAGTCCCGGCAACACAAATGCCAAGGGACCAATAGTGTATTGCCAGGCACGTAACAATTCATTGATCTAGAGCTGTAGTCGCCCTTCGATGCACACTGCCACGGCGCCACCTACCCAGACTTCATCACCCTGGCGCTCGATGTGAATACGCCCCGCCCGCCCCATGGCCGTGCCTTGGCTGACCACGTAGCGGTTGGGCGCCAGGCCCTCGGCCAGCAGCCATTGCGCCACACCGGCATTCAGGCTGCCAGTGGCCGGGTCTTCAGGGGCGCCGTCGCCGGCGACAAAGGCACGCACTTCAAAGTGTGCGTCTATTGCGTCACGTGCCGGGTCACAGGGGGCGATCACCCCCACGGCCAGCCCCTGCAATTGTGAATAATCCGGCTGCAGGCCCAGCACCGCATCACGATCATCCAACATCACCGCCAGCCAACCGGCACCATTGTCGACCCACTGGCTGCGCACAATGGCCTCGGGCGCCAGGCCCAAGGCCAGGCGCACACGCTCCAGCAACGGCGCATCCAATGGCCCGGCACGCAACAACGGCGGCGCGATAAATGCCAGCTCGTTACCTTGGCGGCGGATACGCACCAAGCCGATTTCACATTCCTGGATGATTTCATCCCCATGCGGCACGCCGCCGGCTTGCAGCCACGCGTGGCAACTGCCCAACGTGGGATGCCCGGCGAATGGCAGCTCCTTGAGGGTGGTGAAGATTCTTACCCGGTAATCGGCCCGCGGATCGCGAGGCGTCAGTAAAAACGTGGTTTCGCTGAGGTTGGTCCAATTGGCGAAGTCGGCCATTTGCTTGTCGGTAAGGCTGTCGGCGCCGAGCACCACGGCCAGCGGGTTGCCCTTGAGAGGCACTTCGCTGAAGACGTCCAGTTGTTTGAAATCGAAAGTCGGCATGCGTCAGCTCGGAATGTTCAGGCCACGGATCACCGCTGGACGTGCGACGAAGCCGTCCAACGCGCGCAGTACGTTAGGGAAATCAGCGATGCCCACCAGGTCGCCGGACTCATAAAAGCCGATCAGGTTGCGGATCCAGGGGAAGGTGGCGATGTCGGCGATGCTGTAGTCGTCACCCATGATCCAGGTGCGGCCCAACAGGCGTTTTTCCAATACTTGCAGCAAGCGCCGGGATTCGGCGGCGTAACGGTCCCGCGGGCGCTTGTCTTCATAAGCCTTGCCGGCGAACTTGTTGAAGAAGCCTAGCTGGCCAAACATCGGGCCGATCCCGGCCATCTGGAACATCAGCCATTGCAGGGTTTCATAACGGGTGGCCGGGTCTTCGGAGAGCAACTGGCTGGTTTTTTCCGCCAGGTAGATCAGGATCGCGCCGGACTCGAACAACGCCAGCGGCTGCCCACCCGGGCCATTGGGGTCAATGATCGCGGGGATCTTGTTGTTGGGGTTCAGGGACAGGAACTCGGGGGACAGCTGGTCATGGGTGTCGAAACTGACCTTGTGCGTCTCATAGGGCAGGCCCAGTTCTTCGAGCATGATCGACACCTTGACGCCGTTGGGCGTGGGTAACGAATACAGCTGCAAACGTTCCGGATGCTGGGCGGGCCATTTACTGTTGATCGGGAAAGCGGCAAGTGCATTCATTGAAGAATCCCTGGACGGAAAAGCCTCATGATAGTCATCCCCCCGTTGTCGTGCATGGGTCATCGTTGCGCAACATTCCCCGGTTAGTATCCCGAGTGGCGAACCAAAGCGCCTGAATGCACTCTTAAGTGCGCCCGAAGGGTGAATGGAGGCACCTTGCTATATCGACAGGGAACACCGCAGGACGCTCGAAGCGTCGCTGGGGCCGGGCTTGTCCGCCTTAATCCGACGCATGAAGACTCGAACCTATAATGAAGATCAAGCCTCTGCGCCTCGTGCAACGACTCAAACGTTATTCATACATGATGTTACCGCTGCTACTGGTCAGCGCGGCCATCGTCACCGTCCTCGATGCCCGTGAAAGCCGTGCGCAACCCGTGGACGGCGTGCAAACCCTGGTATTCCTGCGCCACGGCGAAAAACCGGCCGGCGGTCTGGGCCAGCTCAATTGCCAGGGCCTGAACCGCGCCATGAACCTGGCCACGGTGCTGCCGGAAAAATTCGGCAAGGCCAACTACGTGTTTGCGGCCAACCCGACGCGCAATGTCGAGGAAGGCGAGCTGGATAATTCCTACAGCTACATTCGTCCGCTGATGACCATCAGCCCCAGCGCCATCAAGCTCGGCCTGCCGGTGAATATCAAGTTTTCGGCAAATGACACCAGCGCCCTCGCCGACGAACTGGTTGAAGACAAGTATCACAACGCGACGATCTACACCGCCTGGTCCCACGGCTACCTGCCGGAACTGATCAACAAGGTCGCCAGCGAAGCCGTCGGCGAAAAGCACACCATCACCGAAGACTGGTCCGGCAATGACTATGACTCGCTCTACGTCCTGACACTGACCTGGCACAACGGTAAGGCCTCGCTGCTCAGCCGCAACTATAAGCAGGGGTTGAACAACGGCGAGGAAAGCTGTCCGGATCCGACCCAGGTCAGTGCAGATATCTGAAGCTTGGGCCGCAGGGGCGTATGATGCCCGGCTATTGACTCACCTGCGGATTCTCTCCATGTCCAACCTCGCTTCCACCCAGCCCCGCCGGGGCTGGTCGTTCTGGTGGAAACCAGCGCTGTTTCTCCTGGTGGCCTGCATCGGCCTCTACTACGTGAAATGGTCGCCCTACTACCTCAAGGCGTTTGTAGCAGCCGACAACCACAGCATCGGTGCCTCGATTCTCAATGACCAGCAAAGCTCGCCCCTGGCGGCGGCGCTGGCCTATGCCCAGGTGTATTTCCTGGCGATCTGGAAAGCCGCGGTGCTGGCAGTGATCCTCGGTTCGTTGCTGCAGGTGCTGATCCCTCGCGATTGGCTGCTGCGCCTGTTCGGTCGTGCCGGCCTGGGCTCGACCCTGCGCGGCGGGCTGTTCGCCCTGCCGGGGATGATGTGCAGTTGCTGCGCGGCTCCGGTCGCGGCAGGCATGCGGCGCCAGCAAGTGTCGGTCGGCGCGGCGCTGGCATTCTGGATTGCCAACCCGGTGTTGAACCCGGCCACCCTGGTGTTCATGGGCTTCGTATTGGGCTGGGACTTCACTGCGCTGCGGCTGGTGGCGGGGGTTGTGCTGGTGGTGGGAGTGTCCCTGGTGGCGCAACGTATTGCGCGCCCGGAGCAGGTACCGGAGGCGGCACTGGAAGCCGTCGCCGAAGTCAGTACCGTGGAATCGCAACCGTTCCTGGTGCGCTGGCTGCGCACCCTATGGCAGTTGTTCTGGAGCACCATCCCGGTGTACATCCTGGCGGTGCTGATCCTCGGCGCGGCACGGGTGTGGCTGTTCCCCCACGTGGACGGGGCGATGACCGACAGCCTGGTATGGCTGGTGCCGCTGGCGATTGTCGGCACACTGTTCGTGATTCCTACGGCGGCAGAGATTCCCATCGTACAAACCATGATGACCCTGGGCATGGGCACCGGCCCGGCCGTGGCCTTGCTGATGACCCTGCCAAGCGTGAGCCTGCCGTCGCTGTTGATGCTGCGCAAGGATTTCGATGCGCGGGTGCTGGTGACGGTGGCCGGGTTGACCATGCTGGTGGGGGTGTTGTGCGGGTTGATTGGGGCGGTGATTCTTTAGGGATGCGCTAAGGCTGAGGGCCCTGTTGGGGCATGGGTATCTACACAACTCTGACGTAGCGACCGTCAGTAACCACGATGCGAAGCGAGCCGCTTTTGATCTTGATCTTGATCTGCTTCTGATCTTGATCTTAGGCGCCCCGTTAAACCACGCTGGCCGGAATTCGACAGGGATTTGGGGGGTAAACCGGCAGGGATGCCGGTTTAGCCGCCCCGCGCCATGGATGGCGCGTGGCGGCGGCCCCCCAAATCAATGTCGGATTACGGGCACACCGAGCCTGGGCGAGGTGCCGAGTGGTGGGGCAAGAGCGTTTGGTTACTTTGCGCTTTTCAAAGTGACCCGCTGTAAAAGCGGAACCAATAGTGGCCGTTGCCCAAATAACGGATATGTACTCGGTCTGATCCAACATTCTGGTCGGCTGTCAGGCCGCCATCGGGGGCAAGTCGAATCGTCGCACCGCCCCTCCCACATTTTGACCGTGTTCACCAATCAACATGTGGGAGCGGGCTTGCTCGCGAAGAGGCCCTTGAAATTCACTTATCAACCTCGTCGTACGCTGCGCTCACGCAAATACTCCACCACTGCTGCCTGCTCGCCGACGAACTCGATCCGTGCGCCTTTCTTTTCACGCTGGAACGCGTACATCGGGTCGTAGTATTCGCGCAGCAATCCTTCAATCCACACCCGGTGCAGATCCACGGCGCCAGTTCGCGCCTGCTCCGCCAGAGCGTCCTGCAAGACGGCCTGTAACCGTTGGAAACGCTCACCGCCCAGACGCTTGTGGATATTGGCCAGGCTCTGGGTCAGGCGCTCGGCGAATAACGCCTGGCCGGTTTCACCAAACATCTCGATGAACTCGGCGCAAAGGTTCACCACGTAATCACCCAGGATGCGCTCGACGCGGCCCTCGACGCTGTCTTCCAGCCACACCATCGAAAATGTCTGCATGCTCTTGTGCAACGGCAAGGGCAAGGCGCAACTGCCGATCATGCGGCTCTCATCCTCGACCACAAACTGCTCGATGCCGCGTGCACGTTTCTTCAACAAGTCCACCGCCAGGCGGTTCTCAAAGTCGATATTCGACGGTTGCGACGTGGCGCGCTTGCCGAAGCTGGAACCACGATGATTGGCATGGCCTTCCAGGTCCAGGGCGTTGCGCAGTTGGCCAAGCACTTCGGTTTTGCCAGTGCCGGTCATGCCGCCAAGCAGCACGAAATCACACTGGCTGGTCGCCTGCTCCAGGGTCTCCAGCAGAAAAGCACGCATGGCCTTGTAGCCACCACCCACGCGGGGATAGTCAATGCCTGCTTCGGTTTTCAACCATTGCTGCACGATCTGCGAACGCAGCCCGCCACGGAAGCAGTACAGGTAGCCGCCGGGATTAGCCTGGGCAAAGTGCGCCCACTGCTCGATGCGCTTGGCCTTAGTCGCCCCGGACACCAGCTCATGCCCCAATACAATCGCCGCTTGCTGGCCCTGCTGCTTGTAACAGGTGCCGACCCGCTGACGCTCATCATCGTTCATCAGCGGCAGGTTAAGCACCCCTGGGAAGGCACCCTTGTTGAACTCGACCGGTGCGCGGGTATCCATCATCGGCCGGTCGTTGAGGAAGATGTCGCGGTAATCGGTGATGTCAGCCGCCATCAAACCACCTCTACCGCGTTGCTCTGTCGCTCAAACAATTCGCCGATAGGCTCAAGGGCCAGGCCGAGCTCGGCGGCCACCGCGTGGAACTCGGCGTCGCCTTCTGGAGTGACAGCGATCAGCAGGCCACCGCTGGTCTGCGGGTCGCACAGCACGCGCTTGTGCAACTCCTGCACACGGCCGAGCTTGCTGGCGTAGCTGTCGAAGTTGCGCAAGGTACCACCGGGTACGCAGCCTTGGTCCAGGTAGTACTCAACCCCAGGCAAGCGTGGGACCTTTGCATATTCAATGCGGGCCGTCAGGCCGCTGCCGTCGGCCATTTCCACCAAGTGACCAAGCAGGCCGAAACCGGTGACATCGGTCATGGCCATCACACCCGCCAACTTGCCAAAGCGGCTGCCGGGTTTGTTGAGGGTGCACATCCAGTCACGGGCCAGGCCGATATCGGCCTCGCGCAACTTGCCCTTCTTTTCGGCGGTGGTGAGGATGCCGATGCCCAAGGGTTTGGTCAGGTACAGGCGGCAGCCGGCAGTGGCGGTGTCGTTACGCTTCATATGGCGTTTTTGCACGATGCCGGTCACGGCCAGGCCGAAGATCGGTTCCGGCGCATCGATCGAATGCCCACCCGCCAATGGAATGCCCGCAGCGTCGCATACAGCACGACCACCACGGATTACTTCGCGGGCAATCTCCGGCGCCAGCACATTGACCGGCCAGCCGAGAATGGCGATGGCCATCAAGGGGTCGCCGCCCATGGCGTAGATGTCGCTGACGGCATTGGTGGCGGCGATGCGGCCGAAGTCGAAGGGGTCGTCGACGATCGGCATGAAAAAATCGGTGGTGGATACCACGCCGCGCTCGTCGTCGATGGCGTATACCGCCGCATCATCGCGTGAGGCGTTGCCCACCCAGAGGTTGGGATCGAGGTTTTGTGCGCCGCTACCGGCCAGAATCACTTCCAACACCTGGGGCGAGATCTTGCAACCGCAACCCGCACCATGGCTGTACTGCGTAAGTCGAATCTGATCGCTCATGGAAAACCTCTTACTATCGTGTAGGAGAATTCTACCAGATAGCCAAAAGCCAACCGCGCTCTAATGAACGCGGCTGGCTTTTGAGGTCAAGCGTTACTGCCGGGCAGCAAGCAATCGTGCGTGCCGGTTACGCCGGGCGATGTTCAGGCATTCGATCGCCGCCGAGAACGCCATGGCCGCATACACGTAGCCTTTAGGTACATGGGCGCCGAAGCCTTCAGCGATCAGCGTCATACCGATCATGATCAGGAAGCCCAGGGCGAGCATCACCACCGTCGGGTTGTTATTGATGAACTTGGCCAAAGGTTCGGCCGCCACCAGCATCACAATCACCGAGACCACCACGGCGATGATCATGATCGGCAAGTGCTCGGTCATCCCCACGGCGGTGATGATGCTGTCGATGGAGAACACCAGGTCGAGCATCAGGATCTGGCCTATGGCCGCGGCAAAGCCGATGGTCACACCGTTGCTGACGGTGGCCTTCTCTTCGGGTTCCGGGTCCATGCTGTGATGGATCTCGGTGGTTGCCTTCCAGACCAGGAACAGGCCACCGGCGATCAGGATCATGTCTTTCCACGAAAACGCTTGGCCGAACACTTCGAATACCGGCGCCGTCAGTTGCACGATGAAGGCGATGGTGCTCAACAGGCCCAGGCGCAGGATCAACGCCATGCTGATACCGATGCGTCGCGCCTTGGCCCGATGCTTCTCGGGCAATTTGTTGGTGAGGATCGAGATGAAGATCAGGTTATCGATGCCCAGCACGATTTCCATGACGATCAAGGTGGCCAGGGCCACCCAGGCGGTGGGGCTGGCGGCCAGTTGTAAAAGGTAATCCATAGGTCAGTCCTGACGTGGTGGTGCTGGGAAATTAGGTTTCTTGGGTGTGGGATTCAGCGTTGTTTTCGGCGTCTTTTTCCTGCTTCTCAGGACTGATCAAGCCCTGGGTCGCTTCGCTCAATGCCTGTTCGGCGGCCTTCTGGGTGTCGTCGATGGCCTGCTTGGCCGATTCGGTGGCTTTGCCCAACACCTGTTGCGCGCTTTTCTCGACCTGATCACAGCCACTGATCATTACCAATGAAAGCGCAAGCAACGACGCCGCGCCCAGGGAATTGAGTTTCATGATGTATTCCTCGTTAGAACCATTAGGGCCTAATGGTGGCCCCGCGATAGCGAGGCATTCTATGCAGGCAAACAGTTCAGGAAAATTCGTATTTTTCTCGCGTATACTTCGATTTTTGCGAAGTGTAGACCGTCATGCTCAATTATCGACAGCTGCATTACTTCTGGGTGGTAGCCAAGACCGGCAGCATCGTGCGCGCCTGTGAGCAGTTGAACCTTACGCCCCAGACCATCAGCGGGCAGATCAGCCTGCTGGAACACACCTTCGGCATTGCGCTGTTCCAGCGTGTAGGGCGCCAGCTTGAGCTGACCGAAGCCGGGCGCCAGGCCCTGCCCTACGCCGAGCAGATGTTCCAGACCGGCAATGAACTGGAGGCGATGCTGCGAGCCCAGCCCGATGAACAACAGATTCCGTTCCGGGTCGGGGTGGCGGATGTGGTACCCAAGTCCATTGTCTACCGGTTGATCGCACCGACCATGGAACTGAGCGAACCGATCCGCATCACCTGCCGTGAAGATAAACTCGAACGTTTATTGGCCGACCTGGCGATCCAGCGCCTGGACCTGGTGATTTCCGACAGCCCCATGCCCACGCATCTGGACATCAAGGGCTACAGCCAGAAGCTGGGGGAATGCGGTATCAGTTTTTTCGCCACCCAGGCGTTGGCTGACCAATATGGCGGTGATTTCCCACAGTGTTTACAGGGCGCACCGCTATTGATTCCGGGGGCGGAAACGGTGGTGCGCAGCCGCTTGCAGCGCTGGTTTGCCGAGCAGCAGGTTCAGCCCCGCATCATCGGCGAGTTCGACGACAGTGCGCTGATGCAGGCGTTCGGACAATCCGGCAGTGGGATCTTTATTGCCCCCAGCGTGATCGCCGACGAAGTGGTACGCCAATACGGCGTGGCCCTGATCGGTCAGACCGATGCGGTGACCGAGTCGTTCTATGCAATTTCGGTGGAGCGCAAGGTCAAGCACCCTGGCATCGTGGCAATTACCGAAGGTGCCCGAAGGGAGTTGTTTACCGCCCTGCCCTGATCCATCAGGCGCTGGGGGCGACCGATTGCTTGGCCGTCATCAGCCACATCGCCAGCAGGATCGATACCAGGATGAAGCCCGAAGCGGCAAACCCCAGGCTGCCCAGGCCCAAGGTATCGATGACATGCCCACCGACCATCGCGCCCAGACCGATGCCGAGGTTGGCGCCGGCGATATTCAGCGATGCGGCAAACGCCGGCGCATGGGGCGCGGCCTTCATCAACCGCACATGGCTGACCAGGAACATCGCCGCCTGGGTTACGCCCCACACCGCCATCGCTGCCGCCAGGCCTATAGTCGAATGAATCGCCGGCACCACTGCCACCATGCCCGCGATCATGAACCCGCAGAACACCATGGATGCGATCAACGGGTGACGATCCACGGCGCGCCCGCCCAGAGAGTTGCCGATCAGCCCGACTGCGCCAAAGCCCATCAGGCACCAACCCACCAGCGTACCGTCGAACCCGGCCAGGCGCTCAAGGATATCCGCCAGGTAGGTGTAAGCGGTGAACATGCCGCTGAACACCAGGATCGATAACAGGATATGCCCCTGCATCACCGGGCTGCGCAGGATCTTGAATTGTGAGCGCAAGGTGACCTGCTCGTTCTTTGCCCGGGTAACCGGCAAGTAGATAAACAGCAGCAACGCTTTGGCCAGGGCAATCACCGCGAGCACGGCGAACGCACTGCGCCAGCCGAACATATCGGAAATCAGCGTACCCACCGGAATGCCGAACACCGTGGCGCAGACGATGCCGAAGCCGATTTTTTCAATCGCACGCCCGGCGAACTCCGGGCCGACGATATCTACCGCCGTTTCGCTGGCCAAGGCCCAGAACACCGGCAGCCCCAAGGCAGGAATCAAACGGGCCAGGGACATTATCCAGATATTGGGCGCCAATGCCGCCACGGTATTGGCCACCGCGAACATGATCAGGATGCTGATAAACAAGCGCTTGCGCTGGAATCGTGCGCAGTACGCGGTCAGAAAGGGACCGAACGCCGCCACGGTAAATGCAAACAGCGTCACCAGCAGCCCAGCCTGGGACACACTGACATTCAGGTCCCGGGCAATCGACGGCAACAGGCCGACGATGACAAATTCTGTGGTCAGCACGGTAAAACCGGCAGCCGACAGCAGCAGGATAGGGAACAACATGGAAACTCCAGAAACGACGACATCAACGACAGCCCTGGGGGCCCGCTGACGGAGAGGAAAGATGAGAGGGGTGAATATTAACAGGATATGTCCGGGTTTGGCCAAGCTCGACGGGCGCGGGTGACGGAATGCCGCAGCGAACAAGACGTTTCGTACAGCATGTTAGACTTCGCGCCTACTTCCTACAGTACTTTCTGCTTGCAATGCTGTACCCAACTAAAAAAACTAGAGACAACTCTTTATGACTGCTGCCCCTTCCCTGTTGCAACGTCTAATGCGCGTCAGCCTGGTCACCCAAATCGTCATCGGCCTGATCGCCGGGATCGTGCTGGCCTTGTTATTACCCGAGGCTGCCCGCGCCACCGGCTTTATCGGCAAGGTGTTTGTCACTGCACTGAAGGCGGTCGCGCCGATCCTGGTGTTTGTGCTGGTAATGGCCTCGATCGCCAACCATAAACACGGCCAGGAAACCCATATCCGCCCGATCCTGTTTCTGTATCTGCTCGGCACCTTTGCCGCCGCCGTGGTTGCAGTGGTGGCCAGCACCCTGTTCCCCTCCTCCCTGGTCCTCGCCACCCATGACGCCACAGTGAGCGCTCCCGGCGGCATTGGCGAAGTGTTGCAAAGCCTGCTGCTCAGCGTGGTGGATAACCCGATCAGCGCGCTGATGAACGCCAACTTCATCGGCATCCTGGCCTGGGCCATCGGCATGGGCATCGCCATTCGCCATGCCGGCGAAACCACCCGTACGGTATTGGACGACCTGTCCAACGGCGTGACCCTGATCGTGCGTGTGGTGATCCGCTTCGCCCCGCTGGGCATCTTTGGCCTGGTGGCCTCGACCCTGGCCACTTCCGGCTTTGGCGCCCTGCTCGGCTACGCCCACCTGCTGGTGGTGCTGATCGGCTGCATGCTATTCGTGGCGCTGGTGATCAACCCTGCCATCGTGTTCTGGAAGCTACGCCGCAACCCTTACCCGCTGGTGCTGATGTGCCTGCGTGAAAGCGGCATCACCGCATTTTTTACCCGCAGTTCGGCGGCGAACATTCCGGTCAACCTGGCGCTGAGCAAACGCCTGGGCCTGCATGAAGACACCTACTCGGTATCAATCCCACTCGGCGCCACCATCAATATGGCCGGTGCCGCGATCACCATCACCGTACTGACCCTGGCGGCCGTGCACACCCTCGGGATTGCCGTGGACCTGCCGACCGCCGTACTGCTCAGCGTGGTTGCCGCGGTGTGTGCATGTGGTGCGTCTGGGGTGGCGGGTGGTTCGCTGCTACTCATCCCGCTGGCGTGCAGCCTGTTCGGCATTCCAAGTGAAATCGCCATGCAGGTAGTGGCCGTCGGTTTCATCATCGGTGTGCTGCAGGATTCGGCGGAAACTGCGCTTAACTCCTCGACCGATGTGCTGTTTACTGCGGCGGCGTGTTTGGGCAAGGAAGAACAGCCGGCTTAAACAGCAGACATGAAAAAGCCCGGGACGGTTCATGGATGAACGCTCCCGGGCTTTTTTGTGGCGGCTTAAAAAGCGCCCATGTAATCGCGCTTGCCCACTTCCACACCGTTATGACGCAGCAAGGCGTAAGCGGTGGTGACGTGGAAGAAGAACTGCGGCAGGCCGTAGGTCAACAGGTAGGACTGGCCGCTGAAGCGTTTCTCCTTTGGAGTACCAGGGCGGGTGACGATCTCGATACCTTCCTTGCCATCGATCTGCTCGGGTTTGATGGTGTCGACGAACGCCAGGACCTTGGCGATCAGCGCTTGCAGGTCGGCGAAGGTGACTTCGCTGTCTTCATATTTGGGTACTTCGATCTCGGCCAGGCGGGCGGAAACGCCTTTGGCAAAGTCGACGGCGATTTGCACCTGGCGCACCAGTTGGAACATGTCAGGGAACAGACGGGCTTGCAGCAAGGCGTTCGGCTCGATGTTCCTGGCGGTGGCGTGGGCTTCGGCCTTGGTCAACACACCGCTCAGGGCGGTGAGCATTTGCTTGAAGACTGGGATAGAAGCGGCGTACAGGGAAATAGTCATGGCTGTCTCTGGTAATGGCAGGGTTGGAACCAGCGGCGATTATAGCCATGCCCGGCGCTTGTCTTTTATTTTTTGAGGATTACGCTGGTGACCTTCACTGCATAGGGAAAGCGCGATGACCGCCGAGCACGACACCGACACCCCTGAGCCGCGCCTGAACAGCACGGAAATCCGCGTCCTGGGCTGCCTGATCGAAAAACAGGCAACCAACCCGGAAACCTACCCACTGACCCTCAACGCCCTGGTGCTGGCCTGCAACCAGAAGACCAGCCGCGAACCGGTGATGAACCTCAGCCAAGGTCAGGTCGGCCAGAGCCTGCGTGCGCTGGAAGGCCAAGGCTTTACCCGCCTGGTGATGGGCAGCCGCGCCGACCGCTGGGAACACCGTGTGGACAAGGCCCTGGAACTGGTGCCGGCCCAGGTGATCTTGACCGGGCTGTTGTTCCTGCGCGGGCCGCAGACAGTCAATGAGCTGCTGACCCGCAGCGGGCGCATGCATGATTTCGAGGATGCCGAGCAGGTCGTGCATCAACTCGAACGCCTGATAGCGCGGGGGTTGGCGTTGCTGGTGCCGCGTCAGGCGGGGCAGCGGGAAGACCGATATACCCATGCGTTGGGAGACCCGGCGGATATCGAGGCGATACTCACGGCGCGGGGTGCTCCGGTGGAGCGTGGGCCTGGCAGCTCAGTCTCCTTGGAACGTATCGAAGAACTGGAAGCCCGGATTGCAGCATTGGAAGAACGCCTGGCACAGCTGGAACAGGCCTGACACAGTAAAAAATGTGGGAGGGGTGGTGCGACGATTCGACTTGCTCGCGATGAGCATGGGTATCTACACAACTCTGACGTAGCGACCGTCAATAACCACGATGCGCAGCGAGCCGCTCTTGATCTTGATCTGCTGTTGATCTTAGGCGCCCCGTTAAACCACGCTGGCCGGAATTCGACAGGGATTTGGGGGGTAAACCGGCAGGGATGCCGGTTTAGCCGCCCCGCGCCATGGATGGCGCGTGGCGGCGGCCCCCCAAATCCATGGCGGATTACGGGCACACCGAGCCTGGGCGAGGTGCCGAGTGGTGGGGCGAGGACCTTTTGCTTACTTTTGGCTGGGCCGGCATTCCGGTCCTTCCAAAAGTGAGCCGCTGTAAGAGCGGAACCCTAAGTGGCCGTTACCGCAGCAATGGATATGTACTCGGTCTGATCCAACATCCTGGTCGGCCCTGAGACCGCCATCGGGGAGCAAGCTGAACTGGCCTAATGATCCCGGACACCTCTTAAGGGCGATATGATTCGCCCAATCAGGAGGTTCCATGCAAGAACGAAAGACCTATACCCGCGAGTTCAAGCAACGTGCTGCAAGCATGGTTCTTGATGATAACTGCTCAGTTCCCGACGTATGTGCATCGATGGAAGTTGGCCCTACGGCTCTGCGCCGCTGGGTTGATCAGGTTCGTAAAGAACGTCTGAAAGGGCAGCCAGTGGCCGGTACCAAGGCAATCAGCGAAGAACAGCGAGAGCTGCAGCAGCTGCGAGCCAAGATCAAGCGCCTGGAGACCGAGGCTGAAATCTTAAAAAAGGCTACGGCTCTCTTGATGTCGGATCCCGATCGTTTTTCCTGATCGAGGAGCTGAGAGAGTCGAGCTCATATCCGACCCGCCTGCTTTGTAGTGCGCTTGGTGTTTCCCGCAGCGCGTTTTATGAGTGGCTTAAGCGTCGCTCAGCGCCGAATACCAAGCGTGACGCGCTCAGAGCAAAAGTCGTGCAACTGCATGACGAAAGCCGGGGAAGTGCAGGCGCGCGGATGATCTCTCAGCACTTAAAGGCCCAGCAGATCAAAGTGGGACGGCATCTGGCCGGAAAACTCATGGCGGAGGCAAATCTGGCCAGCAGGCAGCGCCGCCGCCATCAATATCGCTCTAGAGGCGTCGAAGCATTTGTGGCCAAGAACCTGCTCGAGCGTAATTTCGAGCCAACCGCAATCAATCAGGTCTGGTGCGGCGACGTTACCAGCCTGATGGTTGGTAAACGCTGGTATCACTTGGCAGCGGTCATTGATTTGTTCGCCCGCCGAATCGTTGGCTGGGCGTTTTCTCTGATCAATGACGCCGACCTGGTTAGCAAGGCGCTGAGAATGGCGGTGGAGGTTCGAGGCAAACATGCAGGCTTGATGTTTCATTCGGATCAAGGCTGCCAATACACCAGCCAGCGCTTTCAGTCAGAGCTGCTGGAGCATGAGATAACGCAAAGCATGAGCCGCAGAGGGCAGTGCTGGGACAACGCACCAACAGAACGTTTCTTCGGGACGCTCAAATCAGAGTGGGTGCCCACCAAGGGCTACACGACAGTTGAAGAAGCGAGGCAGGATATGACCAGCTTCTTCATGCGGTATAACCGAATCAGGCTCCACAGCCACAACAACTACCTGTCGCCAATAGCCATGGAGCAGCAGGCGGCTTGATCACCGTAATCGGTGTCCGGAAAAACTTGACCAGAACAAGCCCCCTCCCACAGGTACAGCGCCATACCAGAAATTGTGTAGATACCTATGCGCCGATGAGGGCGTTCAATTAGTGTGTCTGGGGCTGATACACCGCCATCGGGGGCAAGCCCCCTCCCACATTAGCTGGGCCTTCAATTGCGGGCGAAGGCCACCGCCGCCTGAAATTGCTCCTGCGTCGGGCGCACACCGGTGTACAACACAAACTGCTCCAGCGCCTGGATTGCAATCACCTCCAGCCCGGTAATCACCCGCTTGCCCTTGGCGCGCCCACGCACGATCAGGGGTGTTTCGGCTGGAATCGCCACTACATCGAAGACAGTTTCCGCCTGATCGATCGCCTCGGCGTCGAACGCCAACGCATCCGCCTCGGCCCCACCTGTCATGCCGATGGGCGTCACATTGATCAGCATCTGCGGGCGCAAGTCGCCCAGGTCCGCCTGCCATTCATACCCGAGGTTGCGCGCCAATGCCTGGCCCGCCGCCTCATTGCGCGCCACGATCACGCCGCGGGCATAACCGCCATCACGCAAGGCACTGGCAACTGCCTTGGCCATGCCACCACTACCACGTAGGGCGAACGTGGAGTCAGTCGGCACGGCGTGCTTTTTCAACAATTGCTCGATGGCAATGTAGTCAGTGTTATAGGCCTTGAGGTGGCCATTGGTGTTGACGATGGTATTGAGCGAATCAATGGCTTGAACTGAATCGTCAAGTTCGTCCACTAAGGCAATGGCGGCCTCCTTGAACGGCATCGATACTCCACAACCACGCACGCCCAAGGCGCGGATACCACCGATCGCGCCGGGCAGGTCCTGGCTGCTGAAGGCCTTATAGTAGAAATTCAAACCCAGTTGTTCATACAAGTGGTTATGAAAACGCAGGCCAAAGTTCCCGGGGCGCGCCGACAGTGACATGCACAGCTGGGTGTCCTTGTTGGGGTGCATCTGCATGGGTAACTCCTTGAAGTAAGCAAATCGGTACAGACCTTACACAACCTTTACCTAATGGAAGTGCTGTTTTTTTGAAACACGTTGTCTTAAAAGTATCCCCGCGACAATCCTTGAGTCTATTGATTGCAGACCACAAGCGCAGGGGCTAACCGAGGAATGACCATGATTCGTAAAATCCCCAGAATCGCCTTGCTGATCGGTGCACTCGCAATGGCCGGCCAAGCTTCCGCCCACGGTGGTGGTTGGGGTGGCCCGGCAGTGTTGGGCGCACTTGTTGGCGCAGCGGTAGTTGGCTCCGTAGTTGCCAGCCAGCCTCGTGAGGTCTATGTGCAACAACCGGTGTACGTCCAGCCGCAGCCGGTGTATGCCGCTGCGCCACCGGTCTATTACGCGCCACCGCCGCCGGTGTATGTACAACAGCAGGTTTATTACCGCCCGGCCCCGGTCTATTACGGCCCTCCACGCGGCTATTATGGTCCGCCTCGGGGCTACTACGGCCACCCGCACGGTTACTACGGCCGCGGTTGGTAGGTTTGAACTGAGTGACTTGAATGGGCCTCGCTCCTGAGCGGGGCCTTTTTTTGCCCGAAAAGTCCGGATTTATCCTGCCAATGTCGCTGTGAGAACAATGCCCAAGCGCCTATCCCACATCATAAGGACGCAATATCCTCTTGATCGGCGCAGGCGTGCGCTGTCATGGTTGCGTCATAAAACAGTCTCACTATCGACCCAGTCCACCCAATAACAATTAAGGACGATTGCCCATGCCCACGCAAAATCCCCATCGCACCGCCGGTCTCTGCACGTCCAGCAAGGTCTACAGTGCCTTGACCGAACTCAAGCACCTCGAGGGCCACCGCAGTGCAAAGTTCCTCGCATTGCTGGCCGAAAACCTGGTGCGCAAAGGGCTGCTCAGTGAGCACGAAGTAGTGAGCATGCTCGACCAGGTGGTGGATTAACGCCTGGCGTCGATGTCGACTATCGAGCCAGGTGATTTTTCCCCGGTGCCAGCGCACCGTAAGGTGACCTCCATAACGATTGGAGGTATTTATGCCCACTGTTCAAATCATGTCTGTCATCGGCAGCGCCGTCCCAGCCCCTTTACGTAAGCTGGGCTTGCTCGCCTGTTGGTACGTGGTCCGCGATGGCGAGCCGATCAGCGGCCCGCTCACTTCATTGTCCGACGCCGAGACACAGCGCCAACGAGTAGCCGACTTCAGGCTTCAAGCCTAGGGCAACGGCAATTTGACCCGTGGCTTGGTTTCGACGAACAGCGCCCAGCACGACATGAACAACGCCGCCACCAGTGGCCCGATGACGAAGCCGTTGAGGCCGAACACCGACAGGCCACCCAAGGTCGAGATCAGGATCAGGTAGTCCGGCATCTTGGTGTCCTTGCCCACCAGGATCGGACGCAGCACGTTGTCCACCAGGCCAATTACGAATACACCGAAAAGCCCCAGCACCACGCCCTGCCAGATCGAGCCGCTGAGCAGGAAGTAAACCGCCACCGGGCCCCAGACAATCCCTGCGCCCACCGCTGGCAGCAGGGACAGAAACGCCATCAATACCGCCCAGAGCAATGCACTGGGAATATCCAGAAACCAGAATATAAAGCCACCCAATGCGCCTTGGGTCACGGCCACCAGCACGTTGCCCTTGACCGTGGCGCGCACCACCCGGTTGAACTTGAGCTGCAGGCGACGCTTTTGCGGTTCGGCCAGCGGCACCGCCGTGCGCACCTTGCGTACCAGCTCCGGGCCGTCGCGTAGCAGGAAAAACAGCAGGTACAACATGATGAAAAAGCTCACCAGGAAATCAAACGTGCCCTGGCCGAAGCTGAACGCCTGGGAGGCAAAGAACTGACTGCCCTGCATCGCCCCCTTGACCACTTTTTCCCGCAGCCCTTCCAGGTTGCCCATACCGAAGCGGTCGAGCAGGTGTTGGAAGTACGGCGGCAGGAAATGCTTGAATTGCTCGATATAACCGGCCACATCCAGCTTGCCACTCTCAACGTTTTTGTACAGCGTGGCCCCCTCTTGCACCAGCAACGCACTGGTAATGATCACCGGCAGAATCGCGATCACCAGGCACACCATCAAAGTGGTCAAGGAGGTCAGGTTGCGGTTCCAGCCAAGCCGTTGTTGCAGGCGGCGTTGCATGGGGGCAAAGATAATGCCGAGGATTACTGCCCAGAACACCGCGCCGTAGAACGGCAGCAATATCCAGATAAAAGCGATGGTTACCAGGGCCAGCAGCAACAACAGGGTCTTGAATTGCAGGTTGGTTTGATTCATGTCCGATCCATGTCAAAAAAGCAGAGGGCCGGTGTCGGCCCTGTTGCTTAGTCCGCGGCGAAACCTGGGAGTGCCCTTGTTTATCGAACAAGCATAGACCGCCTTGTTTAGACTTGGATCAATGAACCGCGCCCGCCCCTGTACTACCCTCGCGGCTTTTTGCGACCCACACCCATGCCACCTATCATTGCCCCCGAACTGCTCGCTCCTGCCGGCACACTGAAGAATATGCGCTACGCCTTCGCCTACGGCGCCGATGCGGTCTATGCCGGCCAGCCGCGCTACAGCCTGCGGGTGCGCAACAACGAGTTCGACCATGCCAATCTGGCCCTGGGTATCCGGGAAGCCCATGACCAGGGCAAGCGCTTCTACGTGGTGGTGAACATCGCGCCGCACAACGCCAAGCTCAAGACCTTCCTCAAGGACCTGGCGCCCGTGATCGCCATGGGCCCGGATGCACTGATCATGTCCGACCCGGGACTGATCATGCTGGTGCGCCAGCACTTTGCGCAGATGCCGATTCACCTGTCGGTGCAGGCCAATACGGTGAACTGGGCCAGCGTGGCGTTCTGGCAGCAACAAGGGATTTGCCGGGTGATCCTGTCGCGGGAGCTGTCCCTGGAAGAGATCGATGAAATCCGCCAGCACGTACCGGCCATGGAGCTGGAAGTGTTCGTACATGGCGCCTTGTGCATGGCCTATTCCGGACGTTGCCTGCTGTCGGGCTACATGAACAAGCGCGACGCCAACCAAGGCACCTGCACCAACGCCTGCCGCTGGAAATACCAGGCCACGCCCGCGGTGGAGAATGCGACCGGCGATATCGTCCAGCAATATCAGCCCACGCTGGGGATCGGCACGCCAACCGAGCAGGTATTCCTGCTGCAGGAAGCCAATCGCCCCGATGAATCAATGCCTGCCTTCGAAGACGAACATGGCACCTACATCATGAACGCCAAGGACTTGCGCGCCGTGCAGCATGTGGAGCGCCTGGCGCAGATGGGCGTGCACTCGTTGAAGATCGAAGGCCGCACCAAATCCCACTTCTATTGCGCACGCACCACCCAGGTGTACCGCCAGGCCATCGATGACGCGGCGGCCGGGCGCGCCTTTGATCGCAGCTTGATGACCAATCTGGAGTCCCTGGCCCAGCGCGGCTACACCGAAGGTTTCCTGCGCCGCCATGTGCATGATGAATACCAGAACTACCAGAACGGCAGCTCGGTGTCCGAGCGACAGCAGTTTGTCGGTGAGTTGACCGGCGAGCGTCGTGGCGAGTTGGCAGAGGTCAAGGTGAAGAATCGTTTTGCCGTTGGCGATCACTTGGAATTAATGACGCCTGCCGGCAACTTTCACTTTGACCTGGCCACCTTGCGCAACGCCAAGGATGAAGCCATTGAGGTGGCACCGGGGGACGGGCACACCGTGTATGTGCCCTTGCCGGCCGAGATGGACCTGCGTTTTGGCCTGCTGATGCGCGACCTGTGAACGATCAGATCCTGAACTGACCAACCAACTTACCCAGGCGCTGGCCCAGATCCGCCAAGCTGCGGGAGGTCTGGGCACCCAGTTGGGTTTCATCCGCCACGCTGTCCACTGCCACGGCAATCTGATGCACGCTGCGGTTGATCTCTTCGGCCACGGCGGTTTGCTCTTCGGCGGCACTGGCGATCTGTGCATTCATCGAATTGATGGTGCCAATCAACTGGGCCATGGTGTCCAGGGACGCCCCGGCCTGGTTGGCCTGGGCCGAGGTGCCATCGCCGGCATCGCTGGAGCGGCGCATTGCGTCCACGGCTGCCTCGGTGCCTTTTTGCAGGCGGTCGATCATGCCCTGGATTTCCTGGGTGCTGGTCTGGGTGCGGCTGGCCAGGGCGCGTACTTCATCGGCGACCACGGCAAACCCGCGCCCGGCCTCCCCGGCCCGTGCGGCTTCAATGGCAGCATTGAGCGCCAGCAAGTTGGTTTGTTCGGCGATGGAGCGGATCACGCTGAGCACACTGACAATCGACGACACATCCTGCTGCAGGCTGTCCAGGGACACGCCACTGCTGCGGATATCGTTCACCAGCGCATGGATCTGCGCGATGCTGCCGTCCACCACACGTTTGGCGGCCTGGCCTTCGGCGTCGGTCTGTTGCGCGGCGACAGCGGCGCCTTGGGCACTGCGCGCCACTTCATGGGCAGCGGACGACATCTGGTTGATCGCGGTGGCCACTTGGTCGGTCTCGTGGCGCTGGCGTTCCATGGCTTGCTCGGAACGCTGGGCCTGGTCGGATACCTGGCTGACCAGTCCGGTGAGCTGGGCGGTCATTTCGGTTATCTGGCGCACCAACCCATGGATTTTATCGACAAAGCGATTGAACGCACCGGCCAGGTCGCCCAGCTCATCCTGGCTGGTAATCGCCAGGCGGCGGGTCAGGTCGCCTTCGCCAGCAGCGATGTCGTCGAGATTGGCCTTCATCAGGCTCAGTGGACGCAGGATGGTATTGGCCACCAGCATGCCCACGGCGGCGATTACCAACAGCAATATAACGGCGACGCCGAGGATGCTCAGCAGCACGCCTTCCATGCGTTTCTCCACCTTGGCTTCGACCACCGCCACCTGGGCCTCGATACCGTCCAGGTTCACCGAAGTACCGATGACCATGTCCCACTTGGGCAGGTATTCGGTATAGCCGAGCTTGGGCACCAGTTCGGTCTGGCCGGGCTGGGTCGAGCTGTATTGCAGGTAGTGGGTACCGTCCTTGCCGACTTTAACCAGGTCGCGATTGACGTAGACGCCGTTGGGGTCGCGGTTGTCCTTGAAGCTTTTGCCCACGCCGTCCGGGCTGTTGCCCTTGAACAGGCGGATGGTCTCGGAGTCGTAGCCGAAGAAATAGCCGTCCTTGCCGTAGCTGGTATTGGAGAGCAACTTGACCACCTGCGCCCGCGCCGCGGTGTCGCCGGGGGCTGCCGCATCGTAAAGCGGCTTGATGGTGGTCATGGCCACTTCGACATAACCTTGCAGCGTGGCCTTGGCGTCGTTGAGCAAGCGCTGGCGGGTTTCATCCACTTCGTTGCGCGCCTGGCCCTGGAGAATCCACACGGTGGTCAGGCTGATGACCACGGCAAACAACAATACAGGCACTACGGCAAGGGCCAGGACTTTGGCCTTCAAACTCAGACGCATGGCTTTTCTCTCTTGTTAGTGGCGACTTGAGAGGTTAACGGCCAGGAGAGTGATTTCTGTAGGCGCGAGCTTACTCGCGAAGCACCTGAGAACTCTGCGGGGTTTCAGGTTGTTCGCATTATCGTTGGGGTTTTTCGCGAGCTCGCTCCTACAGGGAATTCATCAGAGCGTCATCGCGGCCAGCCACCCAAACACCAGCAGCGGAATGTTGTAGTGCAGGAAGGTCGGCACCACGGTGTCCCAGATATGGTGGTGCTGGCCATCGACATTCAGGCCGGAGGTGGGCCCGAGGGTGGAATCCGACGCAGGCGAGCCCGCATCGCCCAGCGCACCGGCGGTGCCGACAATGCACACGATGGCCAACGGGCTGAAGCCCAGTTGCACACACAACGGCACGAAAATCGCGGCAAGGATCGGCACTGTGGAAAACGACGAGCCGATGCCCATGGTCACCAGCAGCCCCACCAGCAGCATCAGCAACGCCCCTACCCCACGGCTATGGCCGATGAACGCCGCAGAGGCTTCTACCAGCGAGCGCACGTCACCGGTGGCTTTGAGCACTTCGGCAAAGCCCGACGAGGCGATCATGATGAAACCGATCATCGCCATCATCTTCATGCCTTCAGTGAAGAGGTCATCGGTGTCGCGCCAGCGCACGATGCCCGATACCGAGAAGATCAGGAATCCGGCCAGGGCGCCGATGATCATCGAGTCCAGCCACAGCTGGATGATGAACGCCGAGGCAATCGCCAGGCCGGCCACCAGCAGGGTCAGCGGGTTGTACTGCACCGCCACTTGCTCGACGCGCTCGATTTTTTCCAGGTCATACACGCGCTTCTTGCGGTAGCTGATAAACACTGCCACCAGCAGGCCGACCACCATGCCCAGTGCCGGCAGGCCCATGGCGTGGGTGACGTTGACCTGGCTGATATCCACCCCGCTCTTGGCTACGTTGGCCAGCAGGATCTGGTTGAGGAAAATATTGCCGAAACCCACCGGCAGGAACATGTACGGCGTGATCAGGCCGAACGTCATCACGCAGGCGATCAGGCGGCGGTCCAGTTGCAGCTTGGTCAGCACATAAAGCAGCGGCGGCACCAGCAGCGGGATAAACGCAATATGGATCGGCAGGATGTTCTGCGAAGCAATCGCCACCACCCACAACAGGCCGATCAACAACCATTTGACGTGGCTGCCACCGCTGGCTTCCTGGCGATCAACCAGCAGCAAGGCTTTGTCCGCCAGCGCGTGGGCCAAGCCGGACTTGGCAATTGCCACCGCGAAAGCACCAAGCAATGCGTAGGACAAAGCCACGGTTGCGCCGCCACCTAAACCGCCGTTGAAGGCTTTGAGCGTGGCGTCGATCCCCAGGCCACCCGTCAAGCCGCCCACCAGGGCGCCAACAATAATGGCGATGACCACATGCACGCGGGACAGGCTGAGTACCAGCATGGTGCCGACCGCGGCGATGACTGCGTTAATCATGGTTACCTCAAGCAAAAACAAAAAAGACAGGCATGCCCGCGCACGGCCCATGGGAACAGCTGCCGGCGTGCAGGCTTGAAAGAGGTCTTATTAGAGGGCGCGCACTTTGCAGCAGGCAGGCGCGCATGTCAAAAAGCGGCGCCGTTTTTGAAGTTTAAATTGATCGTTTGAATAAAGAACCATGCGTGTCGGCCGATAAGCTGTTTCCATGTGCTTTCAGGTAAGGATGTCCCGATGTCGCTCAGGCAGCTCTCCATTCAATGGAAAATCACCCTGCTCGCGGGCCTGTGCCTGCTGGGGATCGTGACCCTGCTGGTGGGTCTGTCGCTGTATCGCATGGCGCAGAGCTCGGAGCAGGTCAAGGCCTCCAGCATGCAGATGCTGGACGAAGCCGCCCAGGCGCGCATCGAAGCCCAAGGTGAAGTACAGGCGCTGGGCATTCGCCAGCAGTTCATGGATGCCTACCAGTACGGTCACGGCTTTTCCCGCCAGGTACTGTTTCTGCGCGAGCAGGCAGAGAAACGCTTTCTCGATGCCTTCGACACCCGTGAGGACCTGACCCGCCAGGTCAAGGCCGCGCTGCAAGCCAACCCCGACCTGTTGGGTTTGTCCCTGGTGTTCGAAGCCAATGCGCTGGACGGCAAGGACGAGTTGTTCGCCAATCAGCAGGAACTGGGCAGTAATGACAAAGGCCGATTCGCCTTGTACTGGTCGCAGCCGACGCCGGGGAAGATCACTTCGATGGCGCTGCCCGAAAGCGACATGACCGACACGTCCGTCAGCCCCAGCGGCGAAAAAGCCAACGCCTGGTTCACCTGCCCGCGCACCACGCTCAAGCCGTGTGTGATCGAACCCTACTTTTATGTGATCGACGGCCAGAACGTGCTGATGACCAGCATCGTGTTCCCGCTGATGGTCAATGGCAAAGTCATCGCCTCACTGTCGGTGGACATCAACCTCAACAGCCTGCAGGCCGTGAGCCAACAGGCCAGCCAGAAGCTGTACGACGGCCAGACCCAGGTCAGCATCCTCAGCCCGACCGGTTTGCTTGCCGGCTATAGCCCGGATGCCAGTAAGCTCAGCCAGCGCCTGGCTCAGGTTGATACGGCCAGCGGCGCGCAGTTGGTCAGCGCCTTGGCCAGCAGTACTCAAACCCACAGCCTGCGTGCCGGTCATCAGCTCAAGGTGCTGGCGCCCTTTGCGCCGATCCCTGGGGGCAAGCCGTGGGGCGTGTTGCTGGATGTACCGGAAAAAGTCCTGGTGGCGCCCGCCGAGGCGTTGAAAACCCAGCTGGACGCTGACAATGCCAAAGGCACCCTGCTGGAGCTCGGCCTGGGTCTGCTGGCCGCTGTGGTAGGCCTGATACTGGTGTGGCTGATGGCGCGCAGCGTGACCCGGCCGATCCTCGGCGTGGCACACATGCTTGAAGATATCGCCAGCGGCGAAGGTGACCTGACCCGGCGCCTGGCCTATGACAAGCAGGACGAACTGGGCCAGTTGGCCGGCTGGTTCAACCGCTTCCTCGACAAGCTGCAACCGATCATTGCCGAGGTCAAACGCTCGGTGCAGGACGCCCGTGGCACCGCCGACCAGTCCGCCGCGATTGCCACGCAAACCAGTGCTGGCATGGAGCAGCAGTACCGCCAGGTGGATCAGGTGGCGACCGCTTCCCACGAAATGAGCGCCACCGCCCAGGACGTTGCCCGCAGCGCCGCCCAAGCTGCCCAGGCCGCTCGCGATGCCGACCAGGCCACACGCGAAGGCTTGACCGTGATCGACCGCACCACCGCCAACATTGGCGACCTCGCCGCCGACATGAGCACCGCCATGACCCAGGTAGAAGGCCTGGCCGCCAACAGCGAGAAAATCGGCTCGGTGCTCGAAGTGATTCGCGGCATCGCCGAACAGACCAACCTGCTGGCGCTCAACGCCGCCATCGAGGCCGCCCGTGCCGGTGAAGCCGGTCGGGGCTTTGCCGTGGTCGCCGACGAGGTGCGCAACCTGGCGCGGCGCACCCAGGAATCGGTGGAAGAAACCCGCCTGGTGATCGAGCAACTGCAAAGCGGCACCACCGACGTGGTCGGCTCCATGGGCAACAGCTATCGCCAGGCCCAAGGCAGCGTCGAACAGGTCGGCCAAGCGGTAACGGCCTTGCGCCAGATTGGCGACGCGGTCACGGTGATCAGCGACATGAACCTGCAGATCGCCAGTGCCGCCGAAGAGCAAAGCGCGGTGGCCGAGGAGATCAACAACAATGTGGCGACCATTCGCGATGTGACCGAGTCATTATCGGAGCAGGCCAATGAATCGGCGCGGGTCAGCCAGGCGTTGAACAGCCTGGCGAATCAACAACAGGGGTTGATGGATCAGTTCAGGGTGTAAGCCTAATGGATATCTACTATGGGAGGGGGCTTACCCACGATGGCGTTGGGTCAGCCCCAGATGTATTTACTGATACTCCGTCATCGGGGCAAGCCCCCTCCCACATTTTTAGATTGGCATTACCGCTTGGGCAATTCGATCAGTACCTTAAGCCCACCCAGCTCACTCTCCTGTAACTGCAACGTCCCGCCCCATACCTCGACGATGTCCCGCACGATCCCCAACCCCAGGCCATGTCCGTCAATTTGCTCGTCCAGTCGCGCGCCGCGGCCCAAGACCTGGTTACGCTGGGCCTCGGGAATACCGGGACCGTCGTCCTCCACCACCAACAGGTAGCCTTGCTGGGTTTCGCTGACGTTCAGCCGAATATCGGCATCCGCCCACTTACAGGCGTTGTCCAGCAAATTACCAAGCAATTCCAGCAAGTCCTCGCGGTCCCAGGGCAATTGCAAGCCCGGCGAAACGTGATAGCTGAGGTCAAGATGATCGCCATGGATCATGTTCAAGGTCGCCAGCAGGACGGGCAGTTCTTTTTCGCAATCAAACAAAGCACCCGGCAGGGTTTCGCCAGCCAGCCGTGCCCGGTTGAGCTCGCGATTGAGGCGTTGCTGGATTTGCTCCAGTTGGTCGCGCAATAGCTGGCTCAACTGCGGATGACCCTTGAGCGCCTCACTGGAGGCCGCGCTCAGCAATACCGCCATTGGGGTTTTCAGCGCATGCCCCAGGTTGCCGAGCGCATTGCGGGAACGCTTGAGACTGTCTTCGGTGTGCGCCAGCAAATGGTTGATCTGCGCCACCAGTGGTTCCAGCTCCAACGGCACCTGAGTGTCGAGTTGCGAGCGCTGGCCCTGTTGCAGCTGGGCGATCTGGTTACGCGCCGTCTCCAGTGGGCGCAGGGCGCGGCGCACGGTGACTCGCTGCAGGACCAGCACCAGCAGCAGCGCCGCCAGCCCCATCACCAGGCCAATCTGGCGCATCAGGCGAAAACTCTCCCGCACGGGCGTGTAATCCTGGGCCACGCTGATGGAAATCGGCAGGCCGAAGCGCTTGTAGTCCGAACGCAACACCAGCAATTGCTGGCCTTCCGGCCCCAGTTGCAGGTTGCCCTTGAGCCCCGCCTCGGGCAGGCGGGGCAGTTCCTGGTCCCAGAGTGAACGGGAACGCCAATGGACATCGGCAAAGTCGATCCGGAAATAATGTCCGGAGAACGGTCGCTGATAGGCCGGTGACAGGCGTTGCTCATCCAGCTGTACGCCGTTTGGCCCACGCACCAGCGCCACCAGCAGGTTCTCACTGTCATTGCGCAAACCCGCTTCCAGGTAACGCTGCAAACCGGCCTCGAACAGCCACAGGCTGGTTTGTGCCAGCACCACGCCAACGCCCACCATCACGCTGATCAGGCCCAGGCTCAAACGCCGCTGGATCGACTTCATGCCGGGGCGGCGCCAAACCGGTAGCCCTGGCCGCGCCGGGTTTCTATCACACTGCGCCCCAACTTGCGGCGCAGATGGTTGACGTGCACCTCCAGCACATTGGAGTCTCGCTCCGTCTCGCCATCATACAAATGCTCGGCCAGATGGCTTTTCGACAGGATCTGTTCGGGGTGCAGCATGAAGTAGCGCAGCAAGCGAAACTCGGCCGCCGTCAGCTGGATCTCGGCGCCATCGCGCAGCACACACTGGCGCCCTTCATCCAGATGCAAGCCTGCGGCCTGCAGGGTGGGCTGGTTGGCGTGGCCGTGGGAGCGTCGCAACAGCGCCTGGATGCGCAGGTAGAGCTCTTCGGGGTGAAAGGGTTTACTCAGGTAATCATCGGCGCCGGCCTTGAGCCCTTCGATACGCTCGGCCCAGGAATCGCGGGCGGTGAGGATCAATACCGGGATGGCGAGCTTAGCGGCGCGCCATTGCGCAAGCACATCAAGCCCGGGCAAACCGGGCAGGCCCAGGTCGAGGATGATCAGGTCATAGGGTTCGCTGCGACCTTGATACGCGGCGTCGCGGCCATCGGCCAGCCAGTCGACTGCATAGCCTTGACGCTGCAAACCGGCCAGCAACTCGTCAGCCAGGGGCACATTGTCTTCCACCAGAAGCAGGCGCATCAATCTTCCTCATCTTTGATCAAGTCACCGTTGGTGGCGTCCAGTTTGATCTCACGCACCACGCCTTCGGTGGTCACCAGTTCCACTTCGTAGGCATATTGGCCGTGTTTCTTTTCCAGCTCGGCCTCCAGCAGCCGCGAGTCGGGGTACCGCGCCATGGCCTGCTGCAACAGTTGCTCCAGCGGCAGGATCACCCCCTGCTGGCGCAGCGCCAAGGCCTCGTCCTGATTGAGGTCGCGGGCCGCCAGGCTGGAGCAAAAAACCATGAGCACCAGCGCCACTCGACTGCCCACGCGTAAATTAACCTTCATTACGTATCCTGATGATTCTTGAGAACCTGTCCGGTGAGCGCGTCCAGTTCAACGTCCCATTCAATGCCGTTGCGATCTTCCAGTTCGACTTCATAGACGTACTTGCCGTATTCCTCATCCAGGTCGGTGCCCAGCAGCGTCGAGCCAGGGTGCAGCGCCAGGGCTGTGGCGTCCAATTGGTCAAAGGCGACAATAGTAACAGTGGCGGGGACGATCAGTGGCTTGTCCGGGTCCACGGCTGCGGCCTGGGTCGCCGTAACCATGATGATAGCGGCGGCGCCCAGAACAGTGAGGCGCGTCATGATAAGTCTCCGTTACAGGATGTTTTCCTACGCCGGTCACCCTACCTGTTGCAACTTAACTGAAACTGAATTGCCACCATGGCAATTGCGCGCAAGCCGTTTCTCCCACCGTCTGCGATATTTTCTATAATGCCCCGTTCGCCCAATCAGAGACCGGTATGACAGCCATCCATATCAAGTTCCCTGCCCTGACCCTCAAGGCCGGCAAACGCGCCTTCGCCCGCATTCGCGAGCGGGGTCTTGCACCTGCCGACGTCGGCATTCTCCCCGGTGCGGCTGGCGGCCCCAAGGCCTTGGGCATCCAGGGCCTGGACCTGGCGCTGTTTGGTGACTGGCTACCCCGCGTGCCGCGCGAGCGTGCATTGATCGGCGCGTCCATCGGTTCCTGGCGGTTCGCCAGCGCCTGCCTGCCCGACCCTGTGCAAGGCTTGCTGGACCTGGGCCGCCTGTATAACGAACAGCGCTTCGCCAAAGGCGTGACCATGGCCGACGTCAGCCAGAGTTGCCAACGCATGCTCGATGACCTGCTGGCTGGCCGTGATGCACGCATACTGGACAATCCCGACTATCGCCTGAACATCATGGTGGTCAAGAGCCACGGCCTGCTCGCCGACGACCACCGTGGGCGGCTGGGGCTGGGCCTGTCCTCGGTGATCGCGGATAACTTGCGGGGCCGCGCACGGCTGTCGCGGCATTTCGAACGGCTGATCATCCATGACCCGCGCCAGGCACCGCCGGTGCATCCCCTTAAGGATTTCCCGTCGCGCTTCCTTAGCCTGGAGTTGGGCAACCTGCGCCAGGCGCTGCTTGCGTCCGGCTCGATCCCCATGGTCATGCAAGGCGTGCGCGACCTGCCCGGCGCCGGTGCCGGCACCTATCGCGACGGTGGCCTGCTCGACTATCACCTCGACCTGCCCTACCACGGCGATGACATTGTGCTCTACCCGCACTTCACTGACCGGGTCATCCCCGGCTGGTTTGACAAGGGCCTGCCATGGCGACGCAGCAGCCCGCAAGGCTTGCAGGATGTGTTGCTGCTGGCACCCTCCAGGGACTACCTGGCCCGCCTGCCCTACGGCAAACTGCCGGACCGCAGTGATTTCAAGCGCTTCATGGGCGATGACCCAAGCCGCAACAAGTATTGGCAAACCGCAATGAGCGAGAGCCGACGACTGGGGGATGAGTTTTTGGCCTTGGCGGATAACGGCGCGCTGGGCGACCGACTGCTTGCCCTCTAACGGTAGGAGCGGTGTGCGCAGGGGCTGATCAAACTGTTAAACTCGCCGACTGCCAGACACCTGACCGAGCTGAAAACACTGTGGAAATCTTCAAGAATTCCACGGTAGCCTCCCACCAAAAACCGCCTCGCATCACCATCTCAATGAACGCCCGCGAGTCTCAGCGCTAGGCGTATCACCGCGTACCGCTCAATACCTTCCCAATGCAAAACAGTTAGTACATTATCCAGTACATTGAAAATTGAACGCGCGGAGCAATGTACTAGTGGCACTCACGGACACAGCAGCCAAGCAGGCAAAGCCAAAGGAAAAGGGATACACCCTCCCCGACTCACTTGGCCTTTCACTCTACGTGGCTCAAAGCGGCGTAAAGAGTTGGCATTTTCGATTTACATGGCTTGGAAAGCAGGTGCGCATCTCGATCGGGACTTACCCGGAGACCGGCCTTAAGGAAGCGCGCGCACGCAGAGACGAGGCGCGAGAGGACGTCGCGAATGGAGTAGATCCGCGAGATTCAAGAAGGGAAAAGAAAGCCGGGATGATCGCGGCAGGCGGGCAAACCTTCCGTCGTGTCTATGACGAATGGCTGGCGTTCAGGAAGGGGAGCATTTCGCCGGGCACCTACAGGGTGATCAGCAATGCCATGGCGCTGGACGTTCTGCCTACGCTTGGCGATCGGCAGATCGACGCTATCAAGCGAGCCGATGTTATTGCTCTGATTCGCCGGGTGGAAAAGCGGGGATCGGTAGCCACTGCCGTGAAGGTCCGTCAGCGCATGAGCCAGGTGTTCAGCTATGCCATCGCTACTGGCGTCATTGAGGCGAATCCCACCGCCGAGATGCACGCCGTGACCGAGAAGATGGGCCAGCACAAGCCGCACCCATTCCTTCCGTTCAGCGAAATGCCCAGGATTATGGTGGCGATCCGCGACTGCGCCTCAGGCCAACAGCTGAAAGCCGCGCTGATGCTGATGATCTACACCGCTTCTCGTCCGGGTGAGGTCCGACACGCCGAATGGTCGGAAATCGATCTGGACGCCGCGATATGGACCACGCCTGCCGCGAAAATGAAGATGCGGAGGGATCACACAGTCCCGCTATCGACACAGGCCATCGCCATACTCGAGAGCATGCTCCCCATCACCGGCGACAAGCGGTACGTGTTCATCAACCGCAACAGCACCACCGCACCGATCGGGACCAACTACGCCAACAACGTCATGGATTCCTGCGGACTCACCGGCATCCAGTCACCACACGGGTTCCGTCACCTGTTCTCCACCGAGATGAACGGACGCGGGTACAACCGTGACTGGATTGAGAGACAGCTTGCGCACGCCGATAGTAGCTTCATCCGTGACGTGTATAACCACGCCACCTATCTAGATCAGCGCCGAGGGATGATGCAGGAATGGGCGGACCTCATCACGATTAATTCATAAGGGATCACATCGTCCATCCCCGGCGTTCTGCCGACGAACACCACTCCCCAAACCTGCCACACCTCGATTACTGTACGCACATACAGTATTTGAGATTCACGCTATGAACGTTGACATGGAAACCGATGATTGGCTCGGCTGCCCCACTCCCCTTGAGATGTACCAGCACCAATGCGCAATCCTCGTGGATGAGCTGGTGGAGACCGAGCGCATGCTGCGCAGAGCTCGAGCGAATATCGCTGGCCTGGTGCAGATGAACGACTTGCTGGTTACCGGCAAGATGGCAGCAGAAGAAAAGCTTCGAGCTGTTGAGGTCGAGCTTAGCCGCACAAATGTCGAATACTCGGAAAGAGGCAAAGAGATCATGGGCCTAAAGATGATCTCAAATCAGAACGAGCACCTGCGCATAGAAAATCAGCGGCTTCTGCTTGAGTTGGCTGCACTCAGGGGGCCACAGCCCTGACATACGCCTGGCACGCACGCAAGGCGATTATGGCGTTGTCCCCTTCGTCGGTGATGGCGATAATTCGCTGCGCATGCGCTGGGTCAAGTTGGGCTCGACGGGCTGCATGAACCACGCCGACGGCGCCGGTGGTGGCAGGCACGTTGCAGCTACTGGCTGGATCCTCGGCAAGGAGGACTGACAGCCGGACATCAGCAGTAGCAAGGCGATCACGCAGAACAGCTTGGTTGCGTTGGGCATCGGATAACTCCTTAGAGTGTTGTTGGTCCTGGCCGGCGAGCTGCTGCTCCAGGCCCAGGCGCTTGTCCTGCTCGGCACGGGCCTGGGCGGCGGCGGCCATGCTGATCCTGTTCAGGTCATCCTTGTGCAGGCCGTCCTGCTCGGCGAGCTTCTTGCCCATGCGCCAGTCTTGAACCTGCCAGGTAACGCCGGCGGCACCGGCCATCAGCAGCAGGATCAGCACCGCCAGGCCGGCCAGCTTCTGTACCGGCGTCATGCCAGCGCCCGCCGCACGCCTTCGGCCAACACCGCATCAGGGTAGGCATACCCTGCGTTTTCGTGATGGATGATCGCTTTGACGAAGCCAGCCATTACTGCGGGGCTGGTCAGATCGACCTCGGCGCCAGGCCGGGTTCCGGTGTTCGCTTCGACGGCGCGCACGTATGCCGCGGTGTCGTTCTCGACCGACGGCGCCCACCGACTGATGATCGCCTTAACAGTTTTCAGTCCGTGCTTGCGTTGATAAGTCAGCAGCAGCTTGCCTAGGGCACGGATACCATTCTCAGGCGTATCGAACCGTGCAAAGCGTTTCTCGATAGCCGGGTCGGGCTTGAGCTGGCCCTGCCACTGGTTGGCCGGGTTGTAATCAATGTTGCCGGGGTTATTGTTGCGCACCCCGCGGGTTTCAGTGGTCGGCATGGCTTTCTCCAGGCGTAAAAAAGCCCGCTCAATTGGCGGGCTGCTAATCTTCGGTAGCGGCAATGGGCGGTGGCGCTTCCGCCTTGGGCATTTCAAGCCTCACATCAATCCAGCTATTCAGCGGGACATCCATGGGGGCGCCACGGCCTGGCACCATCTCCCCGTCGTCCGTGAGCGTCCAGCGCTGCTTGAAAAGGCGTACCGTGACGGTGCCGTCTTCATCTTGGTGACTGTCAGTGATACCCAGCATTCGACCGCCGTCGGGCGAGCTCGGATCATGTGTACGCCAGCCCTCGAGAGCCAGACCGAGACTGCCAGCAATCTTGTACTCACCCACACCCATGCGTTGTACCGTGACGCCTCGTGCCTCGCTGTTAACAACCCCCCAATCACCAGCCGGGGCAAACGTCTCTTCCTGGAGGTCGCGACGCTCACTAGTTGCGACACAGGCAATCCGCATGATTGGCGAGGCAGCAGAAAGCACGCCTCCAGAACCACGAGTGGTATTGCCGGTGTGGTAGATCGTGTTGAATGAGGTGGTGCTGTAATCACCGGATCTGAACCCAATGACACCACTGCCCAGAGTGCTCATCCAAAGTTGAGCTCCAAGATAGCCTGTTCCGGGGAACGCGATATTTAGCAAAGTGCCGTAACCGAAATTCGAAGGCTTGAACTGAGTTGTCTCAGTAATCACGCCAAATCCCGTTTCCCAAACGTTCATGGAATCGTAAATTCTGGAGTCCGATACTACTCTAGGACCAAGTCCATATGAGCCAACAGCCATAACATTTCCAGGGCTGGCTCCTATGTTGGCATTAGATGCCGTGCCAAGCTGAGCGTTTCGCGAATAGAGCTCCTGCGTCATCGCGTTAATTTTTACCGCGCCACTGCGGGTGGTATCACCGCCAGCACCCGTTGGTGCTGTGCCTATGTTAATTTCTTGTCTTGCCATTTAGATGCTCCTTGTAACTTAAATTTAAGCGGTTATTTTTCCAAATATCGCAGGAAGCAAAAAGTAGATTGGATTTGATACAGTCGTAACGCTAAATCTCAAAAGCGAGGATGCAAAATCATACCTAAGCCCAACCCCGCGGGATTCATTATTCCCGCCCATCATTGGCATTCTGGCATTATTTACCATCAAATAATCGCCAAGCTCATAACTCATCGGAACAGAGTACCAATTAGTAGGCGTTCCCTGGCCGCTATAGGTTGTATGCGTATAAGTCCAGTTTTGTACAGCCCTGGTGAATACTGATGCTTGGGTTCCAGAATCAAATATTTGCTTTCCAGTCGCATCCCACAATCTCAATCCATATGAGGCAGTTGGTTTAGATGAAAATGCCGCGACAAAAACATCGCCTGAGTGAGCTTGACCTGATGTGACGCTACACCCAGTCCAGGCGCCGGGCGCTCCTACTAGGAGAACGCCAAGCTGAATGAGTGATCCATTACTTTGAGGCCGAACGAAGACAAGTGGAGGCTCCTGCGTATCAATAGCTGAAGCAAACACAATGGAACCGCCCGCCGCATACGTGCCTTTGTGAAAAACGCACAGCCTCGCATATTCGGAATCAAGCGAGACGGCTCCAGCGTCATTAACCACCTCTAGACCATAACTCATTAAGCCCACCTCATAACTATTAAGCGCATCGTCGACTGGGAAATAGAATCATTCGGCCTCTGGCCTAGAAAATTTCTTACAGAAACTACTCCATTCCCCATCTCGCACTCCAACTGCCTATTAGTTGCCAAGCTGTCATCATTATTATTGTTGATCGGCAGCATGAAGCATACTGAATTGCTAGGGCTGCATCCAGGCACTGAAAACGTTTTTGTTGATCTACCCTCGCCCGCATATGAAACAAGTACGGACAGAACAACCCTATAAGTTGAGGTGCCCGTATCGAATTCCAGCACACCAGACGATGACCATATCCTTAGACCGGAACTCATTCTGTGAGATCTCCGATTTGCACTCGTTTCACGTTATTAACATCCCAGAATCGCAAAGATCGATTCGTCATGACCGAGCGACCTTGCCCAGGCACTACGCCGTTAATCTCGAAGGTTCCGTCCTTATTAAGGATCCACCCTTGCTGACCAGCGATGTAATTGGTAGAGCTGATGTAAGCGCCTATCTTCGCGTTCGTGATCGTACCGTCTTGGATGAATGCGGCCTTGATGAAGGTCTGCCCGCCCTGGACTGCGAACGGCACAGATCCAGCCTGCCCGATGGCGAACCTGTCAGCGTCGATGATGAACTGCGACTGTAATCCACCTGGCCCATTCTCCAGACCCAGGCCTATCCCAGCGTACTTGTAGAGGCCGGTGGCGGTTTCGTACTGCATCCGCACCGACCAGTTCGCCGTGACCTTACCGTCGACCGTTTGAATGGCCGTGGCGTTGGTCTGGATCGCTAGAGTATTCCCGCCAACCGTCGTTTGAACCGTGTCGATTCGTTGGCCAAGCGCCTGGTCGGCATTCGTCCTTGCAACGATTTCGCCCTGAACTGCCGCGGCATTGCTTGCGGTTTTCGCCGTGACGGTGTCGATCCGAGTGGAAAGAGCCCCGTCGGCGTTGATACGCGCCGTTTGCTCGGACACAACCGCAGCGGCATTGTTGGCTACCTTCACTTCCACGGTGTCGGTTCGCTGCCCCTGAACCAGGTCACCCTCGATCAGGGCAGACTGAACGGACCAGACACCAACATAGCTTTCGTCCGAGCCGATCAGCGCAGTGTCATCACCTTGAAGCGGTGGATTGACCTGCAAGTAGATGCCGTCGACCTTCTGCGCCGTGGTGGTGACCTTCCCGTCGAGCGTGGTAACCGTGGCCTTGAGGGTGCTTAACCCGCTGGCCGTGGCGTTCACCCCCGTGACTGGGTCGTTGACCGTTACCTTCACCGCATTGAGCTGCGAAGCTTGGGCGGTAATGTCCTGGCCGTGCTGCGTAATGGTCGCGCTGTTCTGCTGAACCTGTGTCGCGAGGGCGTTGACCGTCTGCACCACTGTTCCGATGTCGGTCCAGTAGGTCGCGTTCGGTGGAGGATTATTCGCCGGCACCGGGCCCCTGGCTTGGTACAGGTGCTGACCCATCCGGACTATTTCGTTCAGCGCGTACGCCTTCGTGGGGTCGTACTCAAGCGCGTCGACTACCTGATCGATAAGGTTTTCCAGTTCCTGCTTGGCTTCGTCGATGCGGCCGTTGACCGATCCGGGGCCATTACCGTCGATGAGGTCGATCCTGTCCTTCAAATGCTGACCCAGGGCGGTCTCGTCGATCTGCCCCTTGATCTGCTTGAGGATCGGCCCAGCATCCGAACTGGCCTGCCCCATTACCCCATTCACCACTGGATAGAACGGACCGATATTGCCGGTACGGTCCACCAGGCGCGCCCAGAAGAACAGCGTCGCACCCGCCAGCAGGGACTGCATGCGGTAGTCGGCCTGCGGATATGCCAGGTCGGCCAGCTTCGTCGCGGCAGGCAGGTTATTCGCCGGGCCATACCAAAGCTCGGTGCGCTGGGTGTCCTCGGCGCCAGCAGGGAATCCCCACTTGATGCCGATGCCGAACAGCTCGCTGGTGGTGGTCAGGAACGACACCGCCGGCGGCAGACCGGTTTTCCCTTCCAGGTTGGTCAGGCTGGAGTTTTTCCAGATGGACGAGATATCAAAAGCACTCACCGCGCGCACGCGAGCCAGGTAGGCACCAGAGTAAATGCCGGTAACGTCAACGCTCGTCGAGCCTGTGCGCTGCACCTTGATCCAGTTGCCGTTGTCCTTGCGCCACTCAACGTCATAGGCGACGGCGCCAGCAACAGCTGTCCACGAGATGTTCATGGTGCTGATGGCCAGACCCTGGTCGATCGATACGTTCGACGTGATCGTGACGCTGGCCGGCGGCGGCACCACAGTAATCGGGATAACGCTGATTGGCCGTTCTTCCAGCCGTGCGCCGGTGTCTATGCTGGCGAACTTGCTTGGCTCGTACTGCAAAGCGCTGATGTCGTAATCACCCTCTGGCGTCCGTGCTGTCCTCATCACTCTATATAGAGGGATTGCCAGGTCGTCAGCGTCGATAGCCCACTGGAGCTGTGCAGCAGGTGCTTCGCTGTAGGCCACGGTCACGGTTACATTGCGACCGCTCACGCTTTCCACGGTGCGCCCTTCTGCACGTCCGCCCGGGAGATTGATCACCAGCCGGTCATCGGCTTTCACCATGGTGTCGCGGTCTAAGGTGATGACCTTCCCCGCCGCTGCCGCAATGCGCCCGCCGATCTCCCGGCCCGCCAGCAGCGAATCGGCAACCGGAATAATGAAGCCAGGCAGCGGGATACGGCCTTCCATGCCGGTCCTAAAGCTGATCGTCCGGTCCTGGTTGTTGCTCAGGACCAACCATTTTGCCCGGCGCTGTGCTTCAGATGCCCGGGTGCAGCCGATAGCACTGATCTCAGTCGGTTTGTCACCCAGGCGGCGCTGGAGCGGCAAGTCGGAATAGACCGTGACGTCAGTGTCGTAGTTATTCAGGGGGTTGTCATAGCTGACCAGGCAGCGAGTAAAGCGGGTCTTCGCGGAAGCGCTGCCGTAGGAAATTTTGCCGTCGATGACGTTGGAGCGAGTGAAGACGTAGTCGATGTCTTGTGAACGAGGCATATCAGCCTGCATGACCAGCTGACCCTGGGCCCAGTACGTCATGCCGCGGTAAATGCCAGCGATGTCACGCAGCAGGGACCAGGCTTCGGCCTTGCCCTGCAGGTTCATGTCGCACAGGAAGCGTGGCTCAACGCCGTCGGCACCGTTCGATACCAACTGATCACAATACTGCGCGATTCGGTAAAGCTCCCACTTATCAACCATCCAAGGCTTGATACGGCGGCCCAGGCCGAAACGGTCCTGGGTGCAGATGCCATAGGTGATCCAGGCAGGGTTATTGGTCCATGCCTCCTTCATAGTGCCGTCCCAGGCGCCAGAGTACGTGCGGGCCACCGGATCGTAGTTGCTCGGCACCTGCCAGCGGCGGGCCTTGCATTTCACGGTCACGGCCGGGATGTTGGTGAACTGCTCGGCGTCGAACTGGACGAACAGAAGCGCTGTGTTCGGGTAGCGGAGCTTGGCGTCGATCACCTGGGTGTAGCCGGCGATGAAGAGGCTGTCCGCGATCTTGTCGGTGTTCTGGTTTGGGGTTATGCGGCGAACCCGGATCAGCCAGCCGCTGGTTGCTGGCGGCAGATCGATACGCAAGGAGCGCTCGTAGCGGGTGGTGGTCTTACCCGACATAGCTCCTACCAGAACTTCCTGATAGGCACCCCCGTCGGTAGCCACATCCACTGCGTATTGAATCGTGTAGCCGTTAATGTTTCCTTCGCTGTCCTGGCTCGCGAGGCGCGGCGTGGCCAAGCGGATGCGAGTTGCCGAGAGCTGAAGATTAGTAATCGACTGCACCCATGGTGCCCCGCTGCGCAGCTCGATGTTCAGCGAGGTTTCGTTGTCGACAGATGGAATACCCGGGATGTAGGTCTGCTCCACAGAACCTGGGCGCCACTCCCACTTGACGTTCGTGAAGTTGAAATTACCGCTGGCATCCTGGATAGGAGTGTTGTCGAGGAAGATGTCGCGCGCAGTTGGCGTGCCGTCGAATTCACCCTCGCCAACGGCGATCAGAATCTTGGCCACGTTGGTGGAGCGCAGGCTGTCGGGCGCCTCTACGGGTGCCTTTGGCTTGGTCTCGCCACCTTTGGCACCGTTAATATACAGCTTCTGTGCTGCGCCCATACTTTCCTCCAGGCAATAAAAAACCGCCTCTTAGGCGGCTTGCTCGATGCGTCGTGGTTATGTCTTGTCTTCGGCGTAGATCGATGCCGAGATAATCGCCCCGCCCCACCGGCGCTCTCCGATGCAGATTGGGACAGGGTTTCCGCTGGCCGTGGTGTTCTTTGCGCTGCCGAATGCGTAGCTGGGCATGTTTTCAGGCGAAGCGCTCTGTTTGAGGCCTGCTGCCTGCGGGCTAAGCATCTGGATCACGCCGCCGGCAGTGAGGGCGATACCCGGCGCCAGGGTTGCGCCGTTGGTTATAGTGCTCATGGCAATCAGGATGACGCCGAGTACTGTCTGCAACAGTCCTGCTCGCTTCGCACCCTCTACCACTGGAACAATCCTGACCTCCTTTGTGCCTCCCATGCCGAACTGATCCTGCCCGGCGTTCTTCCGGTTGCGGAAGATGGCAAAGCGAAGGCCGAGCCGGTCAAGGCGCCGGATCTCGGCTTCGAACCCGTCAATGGTTGCCTTCAGCGCCCTGAACACCTCCCAGGTATCGCCCGAGCCCACCTGGCGCCGGTGCATCCTGCCGAACTTCTGGGCCAGCGATCCAGACAGCTTGATAGTGGTCATCGGCGAATAAACGATGGCGCTCATCTGGCCTCCTTATGTCGAAGAATTAAGCGGGTGCGCTGGAGCCAAGGGCCGCCGTAGACGATCACCTCTGATGGTCGGCCATACAGGTGGTGCAGGACGAAAGGCCCGGGACCGAACACGTCAGATTCTTCGCCTGGCAGCGCCGGGTCAGTGCCAAGATAGATGCCTGCATGGTTTGGGTGAGCCGTGCGGCCTACCTCCATCACGATCATGTCCCCGCGCCGGGGTCTGTCGACCTGTTCAAAGCCAGCAGCGGCGTAATTCGCCTCGTAAAGACTGGTGCTGTCTGCACTCTCCCACCAGCCATCAGCGCGCTGGAAGGCCTCGAACTCAAGGCCCCACTCGCGCCGGTACCAATCAGCGCAGACTTGCCAGCAGTCCCAGGCGCCATGCACAAATGGGCGCTTCAGCAGCGGCGTGTTGCTGGTCGGTGTGATCGTGCGCAGGTCACCTTCGGGCCAGGACAGAATGTGCCAGGGCAAAGCCGTGGCCTCACACATGGCCTGGTCGCGAGATGAAGGCCTGCTGGTGGCGTCAGGATGCGAGTGGACGATGCCGATCACCTGGCCCTGGTCTTCCGCCGCGGCGTAGTCCTCTGGCTCAAGCCGGAACTCTTCGTTCGGCTCGGTGGCAATGTTCCGGCAGGGGAAGTACTTCTGCGCCCGGCCCACGGACAGCACCAGGCCGCAAGACTCTGCGGGGTAGCACTGCTCTGCATGCGCCTGGATCGCCGCAATGATGTGTTTGCGCATTCTTCAGCTCCGGGCAATGAGGGAAACAGCAGGAAATCCACCGAATGAGGCGGGGTTTCCTACGCCAAAGCGCGGGTCGCAGCCCTTGCCAAGAGTTCCGTCGCATTCATCGAGCTCAGGGTCGTCAGTGACAACCCCATCCTTTGTAACGTAGGGTCCGGTGTATCCACAGTTGGGGCCTCTGTAACCCCCCGTCAGGCACCAGTGGCATAGCGTGGTCATCTGCCGGCCAATGGTTTCGCCGCCGACATCGCCCGGACTGGCCAAGTCCCAACTGACCGTTTCGCCATCTTCGTTGGTCTTCTGGTCGACATACCAGACCTCGATCGATTCCTGGGTGGGATCGGCCGTGGGGTTGCCGCCTTCGAAGTTCACGGCGTCGAGAAACTCGGCCAGCGTATTGCGAATGGTCAGCTTGAACTCGAGCAGATCCTCGAAGGCCAAGCAGAGCGCGGTTATTCGCCCGTTGACGTTGCCGACCGAGAGCTTCGGGCGCACTGCGGTACCGTCGCCGTTCGCCTCGCTGCCCTCGTACTGCATGGGCCAAGCGCCGTACTCTTCACCCTTCCACCAGATCGACTTGGCCGGCAGCTGGTCAGCGTTGCCGCCGGCGGCGATCAGTTCGGCAGGTGTATGCGGGATCGCGTGCCCATGGAAGCGCAGAACATCGGCGCCGTAATCACTGCCGTCCAGTTCGAACAGCATGACTTCGTTGCCAGGCTCAAGAGTCTGGATAGCATTGATCAGCGACATGGATTGACCTTTACGGGTGGAAAGCGCGCTCGAACGTCGCTGTCACTTTGAATACGCCCCCGCCCATGGGCGTAGGGGTTGGGTTCCTGCAGGTGAACAGGCCGAGCTGGCCCAGGGGAGTGGTCCACAAGAAAGCCTTGGCGCCCTTGTGGCGATCGAAGAAAGCCATCATGGCCAGCGCTGTCGCAGTGTTGCCCGTGTGAGTGATCGGATAGGCATCGACTTTATTGTTGATCC
This sequence comes from Pseudomonas sp. FBCC-B545, assembly GCF_059134095.1. NCBI lineage: Bacteria > Pseudomonadati > Pseudomonadota > Gammaproteobacteria > Pseudomonadales > Pseudomonadaceae > Pseudomonas > Pseudomonas sp. FBCC-B545. The sequence goes on from NZ_CP101441.1 coordinate 4,096,189, forward strand.
CATCCCCGACCTCTTGCTTGTAGCCGTCCCCGAACTGGGAGGTGCGCACCCGATAGCTAATATCGGGTGCTTCTCCGTTCTGGGTGGCCCAGGTGAATGTCTCAATCGCCACGTTTACCTCCCATTGATAGCTCGCCAGATAGCCCCGCCAGGCTGCACACCTCGTGCGATGGCTGCCTCGGCTTCCGTCTTGGTGACCTGCTGGATATTTCTTCCGGCCTGCGAGGTGTCCTCCTGCGTTGCATTGCCTCCGCCACCTGCGGTTTGCACGGAAACCGAGACGGGGAAGTTGTAGGTGTTGCCGCCTCCCCCACCCCCTCCGCTGCCAGCTGCAGCCATGATGGAGCTGCCGCCCGTCATCAGCGGAGTGACACTACCGCCCTCGGCACCAGTCATCAGGTACGAGCGGCCGCCCTGACTGAAAAGCTCAGGGCCCTTTTCATTTACCTCATACAGGGTGTTCGGATCGACAGGACCGCCTGACGCCCTTCCCTCGACCAGGGCGCTGCCCATGCTTGAGCCAAAGCTGGGTGTAGCTCCACCACCGAAATACGCCCCCAAGGCACTGCCGGCCAGGCTGGAAAAAATGCTGGACGCCGCTTGCCGAGTAGCGATGCGCGCCATGTCCGCCAGGATCGACTTGGTGAAGCCGGAAAACGAAAGTTTGCCGGTGACAGCAAAATTCGCGACTGCGTCCTCCATGCTGGAAAAGGCATTAGTGAACAGGCTCTTGGTCTGGCCAGCTACATCATTGGCAGACTGCAAGTAGTTCTGAAAAGCCGACGAAGCACCACTGCGCCAGTCTCCCTGGGCCTCCGACATCTTGTCGTAGTTGTCGACCACCGTGTCGCGGTACTTCCGTTCCGCATCTTCCAGGCTGGCCAGGTCCCGCATGTAGTCTTCCTGGCTGTACTTGTCGGGCGCAGTTTTGCGGCGATCCAGTAGCTTGGCGCGCTCGTCGTTGAACTTGTCGGTTGTGGCGTCGAGGCTCGCCTGCAGTGCTGCTTGCCGGTCTCCCAGGCCCAGTCCGTTTGCTGCGCGGGAGCCAGCAGCTTCCAGTGCAGCGCGCTGACGTTCCAGCTGATTGACGTAGGCCTCCGAGGCGGCTGCCAGTTGCTCAAGACGACCTTTCTCGTTTGTGGCGATGATCGTCAGCTGGCTGTCGGCGTCCTTTTGAGCCTTGACCATCCCCTGCCGCGCATCGGCAATCTTCTGGTCAAGCTGGATGCTCTGAGCCGCCGTTGTGCCTTTCTTGGCCTTGGCCGCTTCCAGAGTGTCAATCTCAGCCTGGTACGCCGCGGTGACATCGTCCTTTTCCTGGTTGATCAGGGCCGACCGTTGCTTGGCATAGTCCGACAGCGATACCACGCCGGCCTTCTGCTGCGCCTCCAGTTCCTTCTGGGCGTTTAGATAGTCTGTGACGATGTCGGAAAGGTTGTTCTTGGCGCTGTTGAAGCTGGTCAGGTCGACTTGGGAGCTGGCGGCCTTGGGGTCTTTGTACTTGTCGTTGACGTCCTTTATCTGCTCAGCGACGTACTTCGGATCTACCCTCTTATCATTGGGGTTCGCCGCGCGAATCTTCGCAGTGTCCTCATTGATCTTTTTGATTTCGAGGGCGCGCTTTCCTTCATTCGAAAGGTTGGCCAAGTGCCTGGCGTCAGCACGAGCAGTTGCATCCACCGCGTCGTCTTCGATCTTTCTGCGGTCGAACACGTATTTATTCTTGGATTTCTCTCCCTCGATTTGAAGTTGAAGAAAATTGATCTCGGCGGTAACAGCCTCGTAGCGAAAAGGATCTTCTTTCGCTGCATCTCGACCATTTGCAGTTAGCAGAGCAAGCCTGTCCCGCGCTTCCTTGAGTTGAGTTTCTAGCCCCTTCTCCCTGTCAAAGTTTCCAACAGCGTCAATTGCTTCGCTGGTGGTTTCTTTAATCTTTCGCCAAGCTTTTTCCCAAAGGGTCAGATTGTTAAGAACGCTATTTGAGCGCGTCTGCACCGTCTCGGCATAGGTGTCAGTCAATAATTTTGTCGCACCAATCTCATTGCCCTGCTCTTTCAAGGCAATGACTTGCGAGTACACGCTCGCGGTCAAAAAATGGTATTGATCGTTAAGCGACTTAGCTGCGGCGACGGGGTCCTCGGCAATTTTTACAAACTCAGCAATGGTTGCGTCAATAGATTTGCCGGTAGCTTTCTCCATAGAGATAGCCGCCTCTGCGATCTCGATGAAGCTTGCACTTGCGATCTTGCCGTTACCTGCAAGCGTCGCCAAAACAGCTGCGGCGTCGCCTGTTGTCCCTACTGTCGCGCCAACCTGCCGGGACATATCACTTAGTTGTCCGCTAGTAGTTCCGGCGGCGTTCCCGGTGAGGATCAACGACTTGTTGAATTCTTGCTGTTCCTGATCGCCCTTATAATAGGCATAGGCGAGAGTGCCGATTGCAGCGGCTGCAAGTGCGATAGGCGCAGCGAGAGCTGCCATGCTGGTAATTGAAGCGCCAGCACCAACCCCTAGCTGAGTCACAGCCCTGACACCGCTCCCCCAGTCGCCTGACTGCAAGGCATTCGTCAACTGCATGACGTTTTCTTGAGCTTGCCGGGTGTTCAGCTTGAGCTTATCAAAGGCACCGTTGGTCTCGGTCAGTCCAGCACGGTCCTTACCGATTTTTGCCAAGGATTCCGCATAGCGTTCAGTATTGATTGCGCCAACCCGGAACGCTTCGTGCGCAGCCTTCTCCTGCGCCTCGAGCTTGGCCAGCTTAGCGGTCACTGGGTCGATCCCATTGACCGTCCGCTTCAAGGCTTCAATTTGTCGGTTCTCTGCCTCAATGAGGCGCTGCTTTTGAGCTAGCTCCTTAGCTTCGGCCTTCTCGATCTTATCGAAAGCCTTGCCCAGCTGCTCTTGGTACTTCGCCTGCTCTTCAATGGTGACCAGCCCGCCCTTGCGGGCGCGCTCAAGCAGACCTTCAGCCTGGACCAGCGACTCCATGCTGGTAATGTTGCCGGTCATTGCCCTGTCGAGCTGGCTGATAACATTGATCTCAGCCACAGCGCTGTCGGCTGCTTTGCGGATTGCACCGGATTTGCGGTCTATCGCGGAAGTGGACTTGTCGACGCCCTGGGTCACCTCACTTTCAGCTTGAGTGATCTTCTTGCCGGTGTTGGCCAGGCCATCGCCGGCTTTTCCCAGATCGACAATCGCCTTCTCCGCACCTTCTGCCGAGTCGACCAACTTATCCAAGTCGCCGGCGGCGTTAACGGCCTGCGAGGAATTTACCTCAATGCCCAAGGAAGTGAAGTTGGTAGCCATGCTTTCTCCGGATAATAAAAAACCCGCCGAAGCGGGTCTGTGTAATTTGATTCGATTAGCCTAGAGGAGCCCATCCGAGTTCTTTTCTGCACGAGTCTGAGTTTTCAAATTCGTAGAGCTCTTCCACGGCCTTTGGAGTGATCACGTAAAGAGTGACCCTGGCTAAATTATCCGGCAGCTTATTGGTTGATTTTGACCAAAACCATTCAGCCATATCCTCCTTGCTTGTCGGAGATATAACAGTCTGCTGACCGTATTTTTTCACAAGACCCGATGCCAGGGATCTTACTTCTGGCTCACTCAGCTCCGAGTGAACCCTGATTATGCAAAGGCCAGTCTTCTTCGAGAAAAGATACTGGTAGCCCTTGACGTAGGCAGCCGGAGTCGGCGCAGAAGTAGCGGTGTAGTTTCCATCGTTAAGCTTTTTCAGTTCCGCAAACTTAGATAAATCATCCGGAGATATGCCCTGCTTAACCCCATATGGCCCATCCCACGGCCCCTTATCGCCGCACCCAGCAATGAGCGTCGCAAACATAACCACAAGCCACAACAATACAGATCTAATCTTCATCGTCTTCCCCACATTCCGTCTCCATGATTCTAACTAAATCGCGAAAGCCGCCGACCTTCTCAATGAAGTCATCAAAGAAGTGACCGTCCGATCCGCACATAATTCTCATCCCCTCAAGGAGGCCAAGCTTTTCCCGGTAGCTGCATATCGTCGAGCCAATGGTCTTGGCCATGAGCAAAAAACGCAGATAGTCGCCACCACTCACGTGAATGGAGCCGATATCAGAGGACATTTGCTGCCAGTCCTTGAATTCGATCTGGCTCTTGGTGATCGGGTGCCAACCTCCTTGCCAGTCCTCTTCAATGAATACGGGCAGCATTCCCGGTGGAATACACTCAATGCGCCCATGCTGCCGGAGGACATGAAGCCTATTGTTTCTCCAAGGCATGGCAGAAAAGCGGTAGCCGACTATATCGCCCGACGGAGGTAGCATGTTGCGATATGGAAGACGGTAATACCGCTCGACAAATGGGCTAAACGTCTCGACCAACTGAATGCGCTTGCCGTCTGCACCAATTTTCCCAGTGTCGGACACATTGAGAGCAATTTCCTCTGGTCCGGCCCACGGCCCATGCTCCAGAGTTTCAGGTGCAAACAGCGACCTCAGATACTTTTCATCAGCACCGGCAAAACGCATGGGGAATCGAAGATAGAGCATCGCTCCGCCCTTGGTGACGTTTCTGAGAGACTGAGCACCATGCCTTTCGATGGCGGCTTCGATTTGCCGCTTATCCTCGACCGTCAAGCGGTAACACTCCCGATCGGTAGGATTGGCCGTATCGCTTGGCTCAAGCAGATACGACTGAACTAGTTCCAGTATGTTCACATCGCGAGCGTCCCTGTTCAAAGACGGGAGACTCTATCACCTACGGCTTTACTGGTGAAACGCCAACACGAAAGCCCCGCATGGGCGGGGTTCTTCTGGTTCGTGGGAGACTAGGCGGCGTCGACGGGATTGACCAGACGCAAAAAGCCCAGCGCGGGGCTGGGCTCTGTTAAATGGCTGGATTACTTCTTTTTCACCAGCTCGATAAATTTCTTTCTCGCAAACTTCTTCTCTGGCTGCTCCAGATCGCGCTTGATTGCGTCTCGACTCACGCCAAGGATCTTTCCATCAAACTCGCGCGGCAGAGAAGAGCTGTGCTTCAAGTGTTCCTTCAGAGCCAAAAGGTCGCTCGGCACCAAGCCGCTAACCATTGCGTCAATCAAGGATTCAAGAATCTTCGTCGCCTCCTCTTCACTCACAACCGCTTCATTCACTGCCGGCTTGGCTGCAGGATCAACGGCTGGAATGACACGAGGTCGAACCTGCGCCTGACGGACGCTGAGGAAAGAGTTGATTATATCTGGCGTCCACTCCGTATGAGTGTCAGCCTCTTGAATCAGACTGGGAGACTGATGATTCTTGTCGTGTTCATTTGCGATGCCAATCAAATGAACTCTGACACCATAATTCTGTGCAAACTGCACGCCTACACGAACGTCTTCATCACCAGAAATCAAAACTGCGTCAGCAATCGCATGATTTCGAGCGAGCTCGATCATGTCGATCACGATCATAGAGTCGACGCCTTTTTGTTGGCCGCTACCGTTGAGCGTTCCCATGCGAACTTTAACGTTGTTGCTGCTCGCAAGTCGTTTCTGCTCAAGCGTTGGGCCGCTAGTGCCGATTGCATCGTACCAATAGATACGTAGAAGAGGCGTCCCACCTGAGAGGTGCTCGGCGGTGCCGATAAGCTGCGTGATAACCGCCTGCTCGTTCAGCGAGAGTAGTTGGCGCCTAACTACATCGCCCGTAAGTGCCTGTGAGCCTTGCGCGAACAGATACCCAGCGTCAACGAAAATGCCTAAGCGATTCATTTTCCGTCCCTAGAAAGTATTAAGGGCCCCCTCAGGGACCCTTTGTATGTCGCACAACGGCCCGTATAAGGTAGTGGCCGCTGCTCAGACGAAGCGAACTATAGGTTCAGTTGACACACTCGTCAACACGAATTCACACGTTCGAACACGAACCAACATGAAAACGAACGAAAGGCCGAATAATCCGACGAAGCGCGTTCGAACGTTGATCAAAGGGCTGAACGCAGACGATGCCCTGCTAATAAAACCGCTTTAAGACCGAAATTTGTGTCGAAAATCTTGCAAAACTGACCTACCTGTCCAGGCATCCAGTGTGGATGGAATGCCAGTGGCGACCAGGCCCCGCGCGGTAGTAGCCTCCTGCCACACGCAAGGATTCCCCAGTCCTACGCCTGCAAGCCCAAGGACTGGGACAGCGCCAATATCGGCGCGTTTATGACCTGGAGGTCAATATGTCGTTTAGCGTCACCACTATAGGAATTTCTGAAGACGGGCGTCTGCTAGTAACGCTTGTCAAAAAGTCCACAGGCACCAATACCCAAATCTGGGTAAAGCCCACATCACCTATTCACAGCCTGACCATCGCTCAGATTGAGCAGCTAGCCAAGGAGGAAGCAGCTAAAGACCACGCCTGCTAATTGGTTCGGGCTGAAAGCATGTGAACTCGGGTCGAAAGGCTCTCATCAGCCAAAGCTCTCTGGCTCGACTCTTCATTGAGTCGAGCTTTTAGTTCTTGAATCTCGCGCTTGAGCCTTTCCAGCTCTATCGCAACCACTTCGCTTGCGCTCATGCTGCTCTCCTGCGGCCATGCCGCGTCATGTTGGTTGTTTTGCGCCTTTGGTTCCTGAGCATTAGGCGCCCCTCGCACTCTCACGCTGTTCCGCCATCACCTGCAGGGCTTCAGCCTCCATATGTCGGAAGTCGCTGAAAATGGTTTGTCGCTGGCTGATCGGCACGCCGCACATACGAATCACCCCGGAGAGAACGCTGTAGTCCATGCCTGTTGCGCCGCACGCGCCTGTGCGCCACTGGGTACTCATGGCCTCGAAGACTTTGAAGGCGTCCCAGTTGTCCGGCCAGATGCCAACCTCCGCGACGTAGTCGTCCGTGGTGAAGCCGAAGGCATCCGTGCCCTCTAGCGTTGGCTCATAGAGCGCGCGTGCAGCGCTTAGGAGTTTCCCAGGCGGGCCTCATTGAAAGCTTCGGCGTAGGCATTCAGCACGGCCTTCGGCGCTGAGTTGATCGAGTTGACGAGGATTCGCACATTTTCAGGCGTAAACTTTTCCTCGATATCCCAGCCAACGGCGACGTCAAGCAGCTGGTCCGCCTGCAGATCGATCTGAGCAGCTGTGAATGCTTTTAGGTCCATGTCTCCTACCTGCTTGCTCAGCTCGTCGTGCCGCTCGTTCCAGCCGGTGTACAGCTCGGCGAGCGCTGTGCGGTCCAGGTACTTGAACTCGAACTCCACCTTCTCGGCGCTGTAACCGGCGCGCTGGATCATCACCGGTGCCTTGAAGGTCGGCTTCTGGATCAATTTGAACTTGGCCATGAGTTCTCCAATTACGCGGCGTAGCGAATGAATTTAGCGACCACGGCGAAAACGGCGGTCACCGCCATGATGTTGTTCTTGGTCAGCGACGGCACGTTGTCGAACGAGGCGTAAGCGTTATAGACAATTACTCCACCCGAGGCGAGATTGATGCGCACTGCGCGCGGCTTCTTGTCGTCGTCAGCTTCCAGCAGTACCTCGTTGTGAGGTAGCGCCGGATCATCCGCCATGGTCAGCGTGAACGAAAGCGGGGATTTCGACGTCGGGATTTGGTGCTCGTCGTCTTCCTCGAGAAACGAGTACGTGACGTTTTGTTGCTCGCCGCCGGACTTGTTCGATTCCGTGACCTGGCTCACAGGCACCCAGGTTAGAATCTTGCGCACCGAACCGCCGCCTGCGCCGGCGATGAAGCGCGCCGCATTGGCCGTGTTGATCGATTCAAGCACGAACGAGTCAGCGGTCACGGTCTTGATGCGAACAACCCGATTGTTCAGGCGCGCCCAGCCAGAGGTGACCTCGACAAAATCGCCGACCTCTAGGTCGTGGCCGGCCGACGAAACAACGGCTTCCGTTGCGTTGGTGATCGCGGTAAAAATGATCGGCGCGTCATACGAGGCGGCGATAGCGGCAGTCGAGCCATTGGGTAGAAAAACGGCCATTGGTGTTTCCTCTTTTCAGAAATGACAAAACCCGCTCAATGGCGGGTTCTTGGTTTGCCCAATGGGCGGAATCAGGCGGTGTCGGCTCGATATTCAAACGACACCGGAACAGTGTATGTCGGTGGATCAGACATGCTTGGGCCAGGATCAACTGGAGACATAGTCACGACGGTCACGCCCTCCTTTGTGTCGCGCGCGTACAGTGGAAACAGTGCGGTCAGCTCAGCCACAAGTGGGTTCGTCCTGGCCTTACCGGTGCCGGCCGGGGCCACAATGCTGACCTGATAAACGCCGATGAAAGCCCGGTGGTCGCCAGCAAGCGTGCTGCTGGCTGTATCGCCCGGGAGCAAGAACGCACGCAGATAGGTCTCGCCCTCGGCCGGGTCGTACTGGACGTTCTCGAACACAACCTTGATCGGCTCAGCCCGGGCCTTGCTCCAGGCAATCAGCTTGGTCTCGTAAATGGACGCAATGATGGCGTGGCTCATACCTGGTTGTTCCTTGTGGCTTCATCGACGATCTGCTGGAAGCGGGCCAGAGTGATTCGTACCATGCCGCCGGGTGCTTGAGTCGAGTGTCCGTACTCAAGCGGGATGCCGTACGGGAGGTTGTTGACAATGTAGGCTGTCTCGCCGGCCGTAAGTGCCTGGACCTGTAGTCGCAGCTTGGCCAGCGTCACACCACCAGCCGGGTCGACCTGGTCAAGCGTGCCCTCCGCTGGCGTGCCGATGGAAAACTGCCAGTTCCCCCGAAACCGGCCGCCAACGTAGTCCTTGCCTGCCACCAAGCCGTTCACGTTGAAGTTCTGGTCGCGCTCGGTCTTGGTCAGGGGTTTGGCATATTTCACGCCGCGCCGCAGCTTGCCGGCCTTGGTGAAGTTTGATTCGTTTAGGTTGATGATCGTGTTACGGGCCGCGACGTTGAAGTCGTAGTCATCGGCGGCCCGCTTGTTCGCCTGCCGGTGAACGACGTTCGCAGCCCAGATTTCTGGATTGCCCACCGGTGACATGCGGATAACGCTGCTGCCGATCTCGATGACAATCTCGCGGATGGTTGCGTCGATACCAGCCTGGGCGCGCTCAGCGAAGGCGCGAATGTTCTCGGCAAAGCTGCCGTTCATGCTCGCGTACTTGTTCGCCATATCACTTCCTCAGTTGCGCTGTCCACGTTGCATCGGCAGGGTCGGCGGATACGTTCATCACCCGCAGACCGTTGACGATATCGCCAATGGCCGGCGCTGCCGGTACTGCCGTCGGAACGCCGACCTCCGACACGAACAGCTCGTTTTGCAGCACCAGCAGCCTCTTGTCGCTGGTCTGTATGAGGGAGCCGTCAATTTCTTTGGACAAGTAGCTGCCCAGAACGCCGCGCCCCGAGTACGTCACCGTGGTCTCCGGCGTTTCGCCACCCAAGTCGGGGTCATACTCGCCCGCAACCTTGCGCACGCCCGTCACGGGCTTAACCGCGTCGGCCAAGCCGTCAGGATCGTCGAACGCTTCAGCCAGTTCGGCCTGGATCTCTTCGCGCATGCCCATGATCAGATCCTTTTCAGCATCATCACGCCGGAGCGCTTGATCCACGGCTCCAGCAAGGCCAGGGCGAAGTTGACGCCCGCCGACTGATCGGTAGAGCCCGCCACGTAGGTCTTGCTCACGGACGTACCGGACTGAGCCGATACCGTCTTGCTCTGCACTTCCTTCTGCGTTGCTGTGTACAGCTTGCCAGCCGCTGCCTCTTCGGCAACCTGGGCGCCGGCTGTTTTGATCTCGGCCGGGACCGGATCGGGAACAACCCGCTTAATCTTGGCCGTGAGCCAGGCATTGGCCATGGTCACAGCAAGGACCGGATCACCGGTGCCGGCCCAGTCGGGACCGAGCTGGGCGTCAACATCGGCGACGGTGATGTAATCGGTCATGTGCTTGTCCTTATTCCGCTGGCACCAGGGCCTGCAGGTCTTCTTTCTTAGCGGACGGGTCGAAGGCAATGCCCCTCTCGGTCAGCCATTCTTTCAGCTCGGAGACCTTCATTTTCAGAGGGTCGGTTTCTTTGCTCTCCGGCTCCTTGCCGTCAGACACCTTGATGCCGGCCGCTTGGTAGGCGTCGTAGATGTCCGGGGCATCGCCATCGACCACCACCTCGGTAGCGGAGCCGATGACACCGAAGAATTCGCTCAGCAGGCGGTAGCACACGCTGCGCTCTTTGCCCGGCTTGTCCGTGTAGATCACTTTCATGAGTCACCTCAAAAGCTCCCCGGCGCCGATAAAGACGCCAGGTTGTGTGGGCCGGATTACGGCGTGGTGGTACCGCTGATGACAGCAGCGAAGGGAACTTGCTTGCGGCTGAACACGCGCTGCCAGTTTGCAGCAGCTGCGTACTGAGTCGCGGTTGGGCTGAGGTTCTGAGCCTCGGAGCCTTTCCAGCTGAAGCCTGCAGGCTGGAGGATGTAGGTCTTCCGCTCCCACAGCACTTCGGCACCACCACCGTTACCGCCGCCAGGCTTGCGTTCCAGCTCTACCGGCACCTTCGGCGTGCCTTCGCCGTAACCGAAAGCGCCCTGGCCGAAGAACACGGAAAGGTACTTGCCTGCGCCGTACACCAGGGCGTCGTCCATGAAGACTGGTTTGCCGAGGTAGGTTGCCAGGATGATCTTGCCGTCGGAGTCACGCAGGTACTCGATGAGGTCCTGCTTGACCATCTGGTTCATCACCACCGAGTGCACGCCGATCGCGCCGAACTGGTCAGCGGCATCGCCGGCGGTGAACGCTGCATCCTGGAAAGCATTCGCACTGATGGTCGCACCGGCGTCGATGACCATGTCACCACCGTTGTTCGCGATGTTCGAGGCGATGATGCCGCGAGCCGCGCCCAGGGTGTAACGCTGCCACTGGCGGGTCCAGTAGGTGCCGAAACGGTTGCGGATCTGCTGCTGAGGCTCACTGTTGGCCAGTTCAGCCGTCAGGTCAGCCACGCCGTAACCTTTGTTGAGGTACAGGACTCGGGCACGCATGCTGTCCTGGGTGGCTTTGCCGACTTCACCTTGGTCGTTCGGGTCGTCGTTGCTGATATTCGGCGCTTCATCGGCGTTGAGATCCTGCCAGTAGCTGATCTCGGCAGTGCCCTGGCTGCCGGAGGCGATCGCATCCAGCACAGGCGAGCGGGTCACAATGCCCGACTCATATACAGCAGTCTTTTCCGGGCTGTTAACCGGTGCCAGAGAGGCGTAGTAGTCGCCGACGAAGATGTCGGTTAGTTGGGTAGTTGCCATGGATTAGGTTCCTTTGGTGGCCTGGATTTTCTTGAAGAGATCGGGATTGTCACGAGCGATCGCAGCGCGCTCGGTTTCCGTGTACTCGCCCCACTTTTTCGTGGCCTTGCCACCTTGATCGCCGACCTGTCCGGCGCCCTGAGCCCTTGGCCACAGGTGTGTTGCTGTTTCACGCAGAGACTCCGCCCATTCGAGCGGCGACAGCGGGGTTTTCCCGTCCTTCCCGTAAACGACCTCGCCGTCACGGTCGGTGGCAATCGCCTCACCGTCTTCACTGAGTTTGAAAGTGCCCCGGGCGCGCAGGATGATGTCCTCGGCGGCCTCTGGGAGCGCACCGGCCTTGATGGCAGCGGCGCGGATGGAGTCGGCTAGCACCTTGTCACTGTACTTGGCAGCGAATTGCTCGGCCTTGTCGGCACGGGCCTTCTCGGCTGCCAGCTTGGTGTCGTAGTCGGTGCGCAGGCGCTCGGTACGGCGGGTAATGACCTCGTCCAGCTTGCCCTCGGCAATCAGCTTGGTCTCTTCATCCTGGCCAACCTTGGTCAGCAGACCTTTCACTGCGGCGATGTCCAGGCCTTCGAACTGGGACTTGAAGCCGTCCAGCTCGGTTTTGGTGGTCCGGAGCGAGCCAAGCAACTCGGTGTTCTTGTTCTTGAGGCCCAGGGTCGCAGCCTCGACAGCTGCAGCAATGGCGGTCTGAACTGCCGGGTCTTCAAGATCAATCTGGTTTTCGTCTGCCACTTGGTGCACCCCTTGGGTTTGGTCGGCCCGCTTTGCAGGCAATAAAAAACCGCCCATTGGGCGGCTTGGTGTGAATTCTGTGATTTATCGAACTATCGAGAGCCCGCGCATCACCAGGTAATCGGCGAACTGCGTCCTGCTCGGCGCGTATGGCGGCGGACGCATGCGCAGTCCGGGCGTATCTCGGTTGAGCCGCGTGCGCCGGCCATTCGGCTCAGTGCAATGCGTCGGTTCTTCGATCTGGAAGCCCTGCTCGGCGGCGTACAGCTCGACCGCCAGCCGTACCTGCCCCCACTCAAGCTCAAAGGGCACGAACGTCTCGGATAGCGTCTGGTATTCGATCTTGCAGTCACGCCGAGGCCAGGCCATTGCCTGTTCGGGATTGGCTTTGCGCCCTTTCCACTGGCGACCGTTGATGTCGGCTGCGGCGCGCAGCAGCAGTTCGACCTGGTCAGCCTCTGCTTCAGGTATCCGGACCCCGTAGTAGTCGCGGTAGAAGGTCAGCTTCTCCAGCGGCACGAAGCTATTCGAGTCTGGCCTGCCCTTCCCATCCTCAACGATGATCTGCATGTGCTATCTCAACCTGGTTGAGCGCCGAGTGTAACGCCTGCTCGGGTGAACATGTCAGGCTCGGCTTCCTTCAGCTGCGCCAGGGTCAGCGGCTTGAACGACTTGTCGAGCTGCAGCTTGGCAAACTTCTCCGGCGTCAGCCCGCCATCGCGGAACAACTTGCCCCGGACCGGCCCGAGGGCATGATCCTGGAAGCTCGCCGGCTGCGTTGCCAGCCACTCGTAATAATTCAGGCCGGCGTCGACCTGGGCCCCACCGTTATCGCCCACCGAGGCGCGCGTGGCGTCCTTGGCGAACATCTCCGAAAGCCTGGTCGTCGGCACCGTGGTGGACCGACAGTTGATGTGCGCCGGCGGCAGCGGGCCTTTGCCCAGGTCGAAGCGCATGCCATCGAGGCCCTTGCATTGCTGCGAGGTCTTGCGGTCGAGCGTCGACACCCAGCGATAGCCCAACACCACGTCGCTATTGGCCTTCAGCGTCTCCATTCGCGCCGTGGTGGCCACATGCTGGATTGCCGTCTGCACCACGGCGGCCGCGTTGCGGTTGCTCACCGCCAAGACGCCATCCGTGAAGTTCTGCGCCGCGCTACCGCGAATCGCCTGGATGATTTGGGCGTTGGTCTGGCCCTGGCCGAAGCCAAGCCGGATGGTGTTCGTGACGCGCATCGTCTCAGTCCGCGTCCAGCCGCTGACAAAGCTCTTCAGCAGCTTCCCGCCGTCGATGCCCTTCACCTGCAGCGGATAGGAGAACACCGCCGCCCGGATCACCGTGTTGGTCGGAACCACCGCGTCGATGGACAGCGCATTGCTCAGGCTTTTGGCCTCAAAGCTCGACTCGTACAGCGCGATATCGACCAGATCGGCCTGCACCAGGTCGCCGTAGGCCTTGTAGATCTCCAGCAGCTTGCCGTCCACCCGGGCCAGGAACTGCTCAAGCCGGTCCCGGCTGTAGGTGGTCAGCTCCTTGCGAGTCAACTGCTCCCGCGCCAGCGTGTCGATCTGGCGCAGGTACTTCTCGAACTTCTTGACCTCGCCGGCCTTAAGCCGCTCCAGCATTACCGAGTGGCGCGTCGTCTGCTCCAGCAGTTGGCTGTCCGCCTGCACCAGATTTGTCGATGGCATCGTCTTTGTCCAAGTTGATGCCGGCCGACTCGCGCTCATCGCTGATCAGTTCGGCTTCGTCTTCGTATGGGCGCTCCGGCAGCTTGCCGGTAGTGAGGTACTGCCAGTAGGTGTCGGCGCTGATCGTGCCAGCCATCACGCCCTTGAGAAGCTCGGCGAGAACCTGGGCGTCAACTACAGGGGTCACAAACTCAGGATTCACCTTGAACTTGACCTGCTTGGGGTCGTAGCCCTTCCACTCGGCTGCGTACCGCAAGCCCTGCTCGACCGCCTCGGCCACCGTGATAACGATGCTGTGCAGCGTGGCGTGCTGGTCGTTCTGGCGTGTTTTGCGCGCCTCGCCCGACTCGGTGCCGCCCACGTCCATGACTTTGGCGCCGGCCTCAAGCGCGGCGTTCTTCTGGTCATCCATGGCTTTGCGGTTAGCTTCAATGCCGGTGCCCTTGAACTCCAGATAATCAGCTTTGCCATTCGGACCAAGATCCCAGGCAGCGGACGGCCCGGTAACGCTCAACTCTACCGCCTCATCCAAACCCGAAACCCAAGGCTGCGGATGACTGGTCTGATGCAGAGAGCTGAAATAGTCAGCGCTGATCTGATAGGACTTCAACGCGGCCCGCGCCATCGTCAGCAGCGGCACCTCGTCGACTTCCGGGGAGTTGTCTGTCGATCCGCAGTAAATCACCGGCAGGTAGGGCAAGCCTTTGACCAGGCGGTTATCCGTCCCGGTAGTGCCCAGCGGCCGCTCGTCGTTGATCAACTCGCCGGCCTCATTGCGCACGGCGGTGTAGCAAACCCTGTCGAGCATGTAGAACTCACGGAACACCGCGTCGCAGTCATGGCTATATCGATCGCCGCCCTTCTTGCGGAACTCACGGAACACCGACAGAACCAGATCCTGCCGGCCGCCTTGATCAGAAGTGTCCCAGTTGATCGCGTTGCGGGTGGCGTACGTGGAGAAATACGGCTCGCCGCTATCGTCTACGTTCACCACCAGCGGCACCCGGCCGTGCGAGATAGCCTGGCGCACCATGCGGAAGAACAACTGCTTCAGCCCAAAGCCGTCAGATGTAGCGTTGTCCTCCAGCCCCTTCAAGCCAGACGGCAGCTCGATCTCCGGGATCAACCGGGAAACCAGTCCCATCATAGACCGCAGCGAGTCGCGCACCCAGTGTTCGTACTGGGCCCGGTTCGTGTAGTTCTCGTAGAGGTACTTGTTGCCAGCGCCATCCAGCTTTTCAGCCTCAACCATACCGCTCGGCTTGGGCAGATTCCGCTCGTTGCGCTTTACGGCGCATTCGCCCTCGAGCGCGTCGTCCATCATCTCCCACTCGGCGATGTGCGCGTCGTAGTCGGGGTTTGTCGATTGCACTGGCATCAGGCCAAGCCTCCAATTCGGCGTGTTCCGCCTGTGCGTTTGATGCACGGCCACTCAACGTCGATGCAATAGCCGATCGCCGTGGTGATGTGCTGGTAGTCGTTTTTCTGGTCTTCCTGGAAGGTCGAACCCATTTGAAGCTGGACCGTACTCAGCCCCTTGTGACACCAAGGAGCGGTGACAGGGTTGATGAACAGGCTGGTTTCGCCTGAGGCGGTCAGGATCTTCGCCCGGACGGCGTTCTGCCGGTCCTTGATGGACGGGTGCGCCGGCTTGACCTTGCGCGTGTACGTCCAGCCATTAGCCTTGAGCACGCCCTCGATGTCGGTGTAGTCAGAAGCGTGGCCGTGCTTCTCGCCAGCCTTGCCCGCCGGGTCACCATAGATCAGGACGTGCTTGTTTTTGTGATCCTTGAACTTGTCCACGAACTCAGCAGCCGACTGCTTCGAAACGGCGCTGATCAGCACGATTTCATCGAGCAGATAAAGGTCTTTGCCGTCGTTGCGCCGGACACCGATCGCAGATGACAGAGGCGTGAAGTTCTGGTCGTGCATCCACATCAGCTGCTCATGCGGCTCAATGGCTGCATTCGTGGTGTTCGCCTTGCTGTAATCCTCGTATATCCGGCCAGACGCCGTTTCGAACGATGCTTCAAATTCCTGCTTGAACTGCTTGGCCGACATGGCCCGCTTCATTGCATCCATTACGTCAGCCGGAAGAATCTCGGCCGATTTCCAATGGAACACGCGGAAGTTCGGGTCATTGCCCGACTCCGCCTGCATGCACAGGTCGTAGTAATGGTTCAGGCCGTCCGGCACCCCAAGCAGCCAGCACCAGGCCCGGTAATCCGGCATGGTCGGGTTGACGGTGTTCAGCGCCGGGAGAATGTTTGCCTCCCAGGCATCCGGCTTGATGTCCGCGAATTCGTCGATGCCTCCGCCGGTCCAGGGAATACCCTCAATTCGCTGCGGCTTGTCCAGGCCGATGACGTGAATCTCGCTGCCGTTGTCCAGGTAGATGATCAGGTCAGACTCAGAAGGCCTGCGGCTGTGCATGCAGCAGAGCGTGAAAGCCTTGAGGTCATCCCAGAAGATCTTCTTGGCCTGGGCGTGCGTCGGCGCCGCGGCGAAGTACATGCCGGTGTAGGCCGATGCCTGCTTCACAACGAAACGTTTGAAACGCTCAGTCTTGCCGCTGCGTCGCCCAGCCGGCACCAGAGGGAATCGAATGCCTTCCGATACGGCTGCCACCAAGGCAAGCTGCACCGGGTGATCCTTCAGCGGATACCAGCGGGACAGCTGGCGGTCCAGCATCAGGTTGCCAGTGTTCGCGATCATGACGGCAGCCTCGCGATCAAATCAGCCAGCAACTGGGCGTTTGAGTTGCCGCCGCCCTTCTCTATCAGCTTGAGCTCTGCCTTACGCTTCTCGATCTCAAGCCGTTTGATCTCTTCATCCAGCGACTTATCAGGTTCAACGCGCCGATTGACGTAGACGTCTCCCGTCTCCTTGGCGGCCTGCTCCAACAGCTGGGCCGTTAACGCCATATTCTTCGAACTCTCGGCCTTCTCAGCCATACGACCAAGCGTTCGCAGGCGATGGGCTCGATTGGCTATAGGAATCTCTGCTGTTTCTTCACGGAACCGCTTGCGAGTGTCTTCGAATAGGGTCCGCCACTTGGCTGCCAGATTGGCTCCGGCGCGTTTTGTTGGGTCGTGCTGTTCCACCTGCTGGCGGGTCACATCAATGTCGAATTCTTGCTTAACGTTTTGCGAGACCAACGTGGGAGTGTCGAAACACGCCAAAGCCTGAACGATGAAGGCTTTCACATCGTTTTTCAGGGCTGCCATAGATTGGGTTCCGTCTCATGCCTGTCTCACATTCAGGCCAGCTTGAGCAGACAGGTTCCGCAAGCCCTCGATATATTCAGTTTCCCCACCTCGGCGGGTTTGTTTGCAGCATCCACCAACGCTTGAACGTCAGGGCTTGCACCGTAGCGGCGGACAACACCGACGAACTCTTCGACGTCGTGACCACGCATCTCCAGCTTCGGCGCCCCCTCCTTGTTGAAGGCTGGCTGGCCGTACTTATCGTTTGCGTGTGCGATGTGGTATAGCTCATGCTCTACCAGGGCGCAGAAGTCGGTGTCGCTGCACCGGGCGCAGTAGTCGGCAGCAAGAGTGATGATGAACGCCGGCACATCGCCGAACCAATCACGCATCTGTTGTTCCATCCGGGCTTTCTGCCAGCCACCGGCTCGGAAGGCTACCTGTTCGGCCTGGCCCAGGACCGTGCGCCCCTGCTTGGCGAAGCTCGACGACGCCCACATGATCCGGATATCTGCATCCAGTAGGTGAGCATGGTCTTCGTTGTGAATGCTGCCGGTGTCGGCAAGGATCTCGGCTTGGAGCCATTCCCATACCCCGGGAGCTGGAGCAAGGCGGATGCCGAAGTCGGAAATATCCGACAGTTTAAGGAGTGACGATGGAGGGTATGGCCTATCCATATGTCACCTTAAACTTGAAATCATGGCGCTATGCCGGTAATGATGAAAAATACACAAGGAGCATCAAGGATGAACGTAACGTTACGAAGCCTTCTAGCCTGCACAGCGGTGGTGACCTCATCAGCATGTATGGCTGCCACGCCATATGGATCTTGCCCTGAACCCGCTCAGAAATATCAAGATCGTTATGAGTCAACGATGCGAGCTAGCGATCTGGTCTGCTATCAAAAGGCTCTTGAGCGGGAGATGAGCGGCGGAACTAGCGACCCATGCACACTAAGTGCAGACCATTATCAAACAGCATACGAAACGGGAATGCGGTCTTCTGACCTTGTCTGTTATCAGAAAGCATTGGAGAGAGAGCTGCGCTGAAAAAGCATTAGGTCCTGTCCGTGCCGCACTCACCTGCGACGCACCTACCCTTCTGCGATATCCAGCAGCACATCAATCAGCTTCTGCTCATCCAGGCGCATCGCACCCAAGCATTGCAGGTCGTCGCACTTGGGGCCGAGGCCGAACACAGTCACCTCTCCCTTCGCGCCGATCAGCGTCAAGGCGCCTACAGTGCATTCTGGATGCTCGCCGGCATCAAGGTCATCGGCAATCTTGCGCAGGGTCTTGGCGGCATCGCGCCAGTCTTCCCGCTTGAACTCCAATACCTTGACGGTCATTCGGTCACCTTCTGCAGCCACTCTTCAATGATCCGGCGAACCACTGGCTCGGTCAGGATGGCTGAAGGCTTCTTGCCCTCAATCACCGACTGGATCAGTTCCCGCGGAAGGACGTGGACGCCATCACTGGCCACCACCATCAGATGCGGGCGGTGGTCGGCGATATCGAGGATGTCGGCAGTCATGGGCACACCATCTGGTGGGTTTGTGCGTGGGCATGGCCGTGGAGCAGGCTCACGATCAAGCCCTGGGGCAGCCCGGCTTCCTTGGCGGCGTCCAATGCATCAGCAATGGCCTTGTCGAGAGCGACTACCGCAGCGTTGATGTCTTGCCCCAACGGAAGCGCGTGGCGCAGGCGGGTGACGTTGCTCACGTGTTGTGCCCCTCCAGAGGCTGAGCAAAGGTGAACTTCACGCCGTCATCCGGGCAATACGTGGAATAGGTGGCGTTCTGAAGGATCGCACCATCGCCCAGCACCTCTGTGGCGGCAGCACCATACTTGGCGATGAGCGCAGCCTTCAGATCATCCGCCGACAAGGTCAGCGTGATGTCGTTGAAGTGAATCAGCGTCTTCTGGATACCCATGTCTACCTCAATTCTCGCGCCACGATTTGGCGCATTCGAAAACGTGGCGCGGATTAAGGCGACTGACGCTCTACCGCTTCGTTGACCTTCTCGGCCGCCTTACTGGCTGTATCAGCGGCCTGGACTGCCGAGTGCGATGCCTCTTGCACCTTCACTGCGGCGTCCTGGGTCTTCTCGGCCAGGTTGGTCAGGCGCAGGTCACGCTTGCCCAGGGCGGCGTCATAGGCAGCGCGCACCTCTGCAAGCTGTTTGGTCTGCTCGCTACTGGCAGACCAGACGCCGGCCTGGTAACCCAAGACAATGCCACCGGCCAGCAGGAATGCCGCAATCACCCAAATCTCTGCCCGGCGCCACCAGCGTCGAGCGATGAATTCCATCGCGCATCTGTCCATCACTTGTCATCTCCCAGCTTCGTGCGCAGGCGGGCGATCTCGGCGCTTTGAGTGGTAACCGTTGCCGTGAGCTGCGCCACCTGAATGGTCAGCCCTTCGATCTTGCCTTCCATCCGCCCTACTGCCGCGGCGAGTTCGTTCCGCTCCTTGGCGAACTGGTCGGCACGGGCCTCGGCCTCTTTACGGGCCACCCTTTCAGAGTCCAGCAGCTCATTCAGCCGGCGAAGGGTGAAGATGTCCGCATTGTCCATGGCCCGGTCAGCGGCATCCTTCGAAAGGAATTTACGCAGCCACAGGAAGCCACCCACAAGGGTGAGGCCCGTACCGCCCAGCCAGGTAGCTGTGCCTGGGCCGAGGTCAGTAGGATCCATCGAAACTCCATCAGGAAAGATTGGCCGAAGTCAGCCCTGTGTAATAAGTCGGCTCACACAGCACTCCCAGCTCGGAGCAATGGGTGTGGTGGAGCCGAAAACTAGAAGGCCCCGATCAATGTCGAGGCCCTGAATAGGTCCCTCATCAGCGTGACAAGTCAGAGG
Organism: Pseudomonas sp. FBCC-B545; assembly: GCF_059134095.1. Taxonomy (NCBI): domain Bacteria; kingdom Pseudomonadati; phylum Pseudomonadota; class Gammaproteobacteria; order Pseudomonadales; family Pseudomonadaceae; genus Pseudomonas; species Pseudomonas sp. FBCC-B545. The sequence continues at coordinate 4,115,901 of NZ_CP101441.1, forward strand.
CTCTGAGGGCTTGGGGAAATACATCCGGGAAAGCATCCACTTGGTAGCGGCTTTCCTCGGAGGTACAAAAAAGCCCGGCGCATATGTCCGGGCTTTTTCCATTGCTTCCAGGCGTATTCAGCAGGGGGTCAGGCCAACGCCATCGGGCGAAGGCTTGGCCGAGGCCATCACGAAGTGGTTGCTGGACGCGCGCAGGTTGGAAGCCAAACTTTCATCAGTGGTCTGGCTACCCGTTCGCCACATGGCCAGGGTCAATTCCAGGCGCTTCACGCCGACGCCGGGCAGTTCGGCCAGCATCACCACGGAGCGATAAGCGTAGGCGACAGGCTCGGCGAATGCCGACAGGGAGAAACAGGACAGGCAGGCGGCAAGCGCCAAGCCCAGGTAAGCGGACATTCGCTTCATCATTCGGCATTCCTTTCGGTGGGTTTCTTTGGGCAATAAAAAACCCGGCGCGGTGGCCGGGTTTGTTTGTCTCTTGCATCACCTACATGCGCAAGTACGACAGGATGGGCACATAATCGGCGAACCGGCAGGCCCTGTCAAGGCCCTCTAAGCTGCATCCTGGTCATCGAAGAAGACGCCCTCCTTCGTCAGGATCTCACCGGCCTCGAGAAGCGCCTCATTGACCATCTTGTCCAGGCCCTTGAAGATCTTGCGGCGCCAGTCCCGCCGGGTGCGCTCCGGAGTACCATCCAAGTCCCAGGTGTTCATGTCGTAGTTATGGGCTGGCAGGATGATGACGCCTTCGCACGGCGCTTCCTGGCGCTGCTTGAGCTTGGCATTGATCGCCTTCTGGGCTTTTGCCACCGCCGCTTTCCTCCAGGCCGGGGCATAATCATCAACCTCAAGCTTCACCTTTCCAGCAGGCGCGCGCTCGGCCCCGCCCAACTGCGGATAGGCCCACGCCGTAACCGCCTTGGTCAGGAACAGGCGAGGTGCCGGCGATGAAACATGCGAAACGATCCGGCCTATGGCTCCGACCTTCGAGGCCATGTGCGTCGAGTAGCAGGCGTTCAAGGCCATCCAGTGTTTCGGCGCAAGGCAAGAGTGCAGCCGACCAAACACCCAGCAATCTGTGAGGAATGCCGCTTCCTTGCCTACGATCTCCCCCTTGAGCTTGTTGGCCTGGACCTTTGGTGTGTAGTCACAGCCGCCGGCGCTGTTGATCGTCTCGGATGCCAACGCACGGATAACTGCGGAAATAACGTCTCGATAGGTCATGCTGCAGCCCTCTTGAGTTCTCTGGTCTTTGCCCGGTAGTCGGCGGTCATCGCCTTCAACTCATCCACGGTGTACTTCTTGGCCTCATGCGGACCTTCCAGCCACTCAACTGCGTCGGCGCCGATACGCTTCACCAACTCAATGCGGTAATTCACGATGTTCCCGGAAAGCCGGGTGTTGCACGGCGAACACTGGCGGTGGCAGTTCATCGGCTCGAAGCGCAAGGCCGGATTGCTGCCCACTGTCCGGTAATGGCCAGCGTCATACTTACCCTTGTGGTGTCGGCCGCAGCTGACGCATGGCAGTTCCGCGTCACGGGCGCGCACCCAGGCGTTGAAGGCCTGCTGCGTGTCTTTGAGGTGATCAGCCCTACTCTTCAGTTTTTCCTTCTGGACCTTTATCTCGCGGCGCCCTACTTCGGCCAAGGCTTTCCCGGCGATCGCGCGCCCCTTTTCGGACTTACCGTGTGCGATCGCGCACTCGATCTCGCCGCACACCACCTGCGATTCGCGCGTTTTCGTGAACATCACCCGGCACTCTGGGCAGCGTTTGCGACGCGGTCCGCCGGAGGTGAGCGGAGTCTTGCGTTGCAGCGGGGTGCGCTTCATGCGGCCTCCTTGGCTTTCTGCTGCCCGAATTCAAAATTGCCACGCAAAGGCATGAGGTATTTCTCAGCAATGCAGCAACGCGGGTGCTCGACAAGGGTCTTGCCGATGGTCAATGACACCAAGCCATCTGCCTCCACCACCCAGGCGTTTGCATCTCCACGGTTAAACCATGGACCGTGGGCGGAAAACGAGTCGCAGCCAGGCCCCAAGCACTCAACCAGCTGCACGCAGCGCCCTATCAGGGTTGGCACCAGCGGACAGGAAACGATCAACGCCAGGTCGCCCGGCTTGAAGTTATGACTCATGCGGCCTCCTTGAACGCTTCAAACTCGGCCATTTCGGTCAGGCGCTCTTCGGTAAGCGTCGGCCAGTCGTGCAGCACCAGGTACGCGCAGCACTGTCGCCAGAAGTCTTGGAATACCTCTTCGCCCATCGAGTCGTAGGAGAGGCTTCGGGGTGTCTTGCGGGTGAGCTGGCCCAGGCCCGGAATGTCGAACGCTTCCTCATCGCAGTACACGCCCGACTCCAGTTGCAGGGCCTTGATCGCGTCGTGGGACTGCTTGCCGGAGAACCGGTCGATGTTCTGGCTCAGCACCCGGCCCAGGCCGTGGACCAAACCATTGAACCGTGGGTTGCGTGGCTGCTTGAGCTCGGCACGAATCTTCGTGTTGATCCGGAAATCCCGCTCGCGCAGGATCGACCGGTCGGCGTCGGAGGACGGCACGAACGCGGCCACCTCCTTGCCCGTGGCTGGATCGACCAGGCGGCGCAGCACCAGGTACACAGGCATTGGGCGGGGTTTGGCTGGCTTCGTCATTGCGCCGCCCTCTTCACTTCCAGTTCGCGGGCCTGCTCAATCAGCAGCGCCCGTCGATCCGTCAACTCGTTGGCTGCTTCAATCCGTAATTCGGTTTTCCGCTCGGCGCTGGCCTTGCGCATTTCCAGCATCGATTTCTTCACCAGCTCCAGCTTCTTGCGAAGGGCTGGCTCTGGCTGGGTAACGCTGCCAGTGAGCAAGCCAGCAATGGCCCGCCCATCCTCGGTGACCGGCTCGACGCTCAGGTCTGCCAGGTACTTCTGGGCATGTCCGCGAGGGATGCGCTTGAGCTCCATTGCCTTAGTCACAGCCTGGATGCGACGGTTGGCGTCAAAGCCCACGGAAACGTGCCAGTTGACCGGCTTCGCGTCCTCGCGGGCCTGGCCTACGAACCGCTGGTAGGCGTCGATAAACGCCATGCGCGCTCCGATTTTGTCGCCGCCATCCAGGATGGGTTTCGCGGCAGCCAGGGCCAATTGGATTTCGTCGGTCAGCACCACGGTTTCATATTCATCGTTGGTCGTCATGGCGATGGCCCACGCCTCATCCTTTCCAGGACGGCCGTCAGATGTCTGGACACGCTGCAGGATGTCAGCCATCGCCAGCTTGCCCTTCACTTCGAAACGACACGCCTTCAGCGCGGCTTTGACGACAGGCACGGGGTAGGCGCAAAGGTCTTCGGCCATCATCGCGGCGGTGCCTGGGTTCATTTCCTGGCCCATGGCCTCGGCTGTGGCGCAGATGGCGGCGGCCAGCCCGGCAACCTGCTGGTCATTCATTTCAAAGGTATTCATTGCGGTCACCTGCTTGGCGTTTGGCCAAAACCATCTGAGCGGCCTGCTCCGCTGCGGAGTGGTTCGCTTCTGTCCGTTCCATCTGGCGGGCGGTTGTGCCGTTGATGCGCTGCCCAGTGACCCACTGGGTGTGGTAGCTCTCGGCGTTGGCCAGCAGCTCGTTGAGGCTGTGGCACTTGCGCAGCACAGCGGCGTCGCTGGTTTTCAGGAAGTGGGCGGCGACGTGGTGAGCTACATCGGCGCCGAGGCGGTCGACCAACTGTCCGAGCTGGCCACCGACCTTGGCATTCCACACAGGCCAGGCGCTGTAGCGCTTGCGGTAAGCCATGGCGTAGTTCGCCCAGACCTTGAAGGTTTTGCAGGTCTGGTCTTTGGGGCCCGGCATATCGGCGGGGATCTCAACCCGTGGGGCATCGGTGCGATCAACCACCAGCACCAAGCCGCGGGACTGAGCCGGCTTGCCGGTGGCGTCCTGCAAGTCCTGACTGGTGTCCTGATTGGTACCCTGATGATTGGTATCCTGATTTGTCGGAGATTTATCCGACCCTTGCTCGGATTTTTTTCCGACCTTGCTCGGAGATTTATCCGAGGTAGATCGGATATTTTTCCGACCTTTGTTTTTTGGTGGGGTCGGATATTTTTCCGACCCATCAAGCTTCTGGTTCCACTCGATGGCCTTCTCGGTAAGGCGAAAAAGCGTGATGTTCGAAGTGCTGGAAAGCTCAATCAAACCGGCCTCTTCCAGGGCCTTCAGCATGCGGTAAGCGGTGTCTGGCTTGTCTGTGAGCAGCGGCAGCTCCTCAGTGATCTTTGCCTTGCTCAGCGCGAAGAAGACCCCGTCATCGGTCTTGATTGGCTTGGTCCAGCTCGGGCAGCCGTAGACGAAGGCAAACAGCAGGGCCTGCTGAGAATTCAGCCCCCACTCCAGCGCCTTCACCTGATTAATCGTGACGGTGTATTGCATGTCAGGCCTTCCCGACCTTAGCGGCCAAATCAAGGAAGCGATCCACGTACCAGTGAGGCTGCGTCTCGCGGGGGCATTGAGGGCTGGTGAGGTTCTTGCCGTAGGCCATGCCCTTCTCGGTCACAGACCAGAAGTCCACCATTTCCTGCTTGGAGTTTTTGCGCTGGAGGACCTTGAGGAAGCCGTGGGCCTCAAGTGCAAGGTTGAAGGCGCGGGCAGTGCTGGCGATGGCGTGATCTTTGATCAGGGCGGTGATTGCCTTGGTCGGCATCGAAGACCCGCCGGCAGCGTCGGAGGCGGCGTCCACTGCATAGCCTGGGAGGAATTTGGCATCCAGGCCGTTGTTGGCGGCGATCTGCACAAGCATCATCATTTTGCTGGAGGGCGCCGGCTTCAGCAGGCGATCGAAGCATTCCAGAATGGCGAGTTCGCCAATGACCTTGGAGTTGTTCGTCTCCTGGCCGGTGTAAGAGCCGGTCTTTCGAATGGTCGGCAGGACCTGGCCAACCACCCACTCTTCGAACTGCTCAGCAGCCGGAAGCTTGGACTTCATCACCAGCCGGTAGAGATCGCGTTCAGGGATGATTTGCACTGCGCGGACCTGACCTCCCATTTCGGTATGGCAGGTGCTGACCGCTTTGCAGTGGACATTGATCGCCTTCGACGTGTTGGAGTAGCCCAGGGCTTCGGCGATGTCCTTGGCGATGAACCATGGCTCCCCGTGACCGTCGTCAATTACGCGGACGGGAAAGCCGTGGAAGTCGAAAGGTGTCACTGGTTTAATCCGCGCCACGTTTTCAGATTGCGAAAAACGTGGCGCGAGATTGTTGGAGGTATTGACGGGGGTTGATTGTGTATTCATTATTGCCTCGCTGATGTAGCAATGAGCCAGGCCACGAACCTGGTTTTTTTGTGCCTGTGATTTAGTGAGCCTTCGAACCAACAAGCGCGGCCCGATCTGCCATTGCGACGGCATGAGCGGCAAGGGACCGGCAGAAGGTTTCAAATGACTCGGCGTAAACTTGGTCTTTCTGGTCAAACACGCCATCGGCAAAAACCTTTCCGCCCAGGCCAGCTACGAGCCCAAAACTCGTTGAGATACCGGCGAACACCTGCAAGGCGTCGTCGATACCAGAGCCAACCTGCTTAACAGCCAAAAGACCGTAGCGACTCGACAGCTCAATCAATGCGCGGTCACGCCAGGGCTGATCCAGGGCTGCAACCCATGACTCTTCAATCCACGAAGGGATCTCAATGCGGTCGCCGCTGTCATCGAGCCAGCGCTCTACGCGCTTGCTCCAGGCCTTGTAGGCGCGACCGTAGGCCTGCATGTCTGCGGTTTTGGTCATGCCCTGTAAATCCGGAAAACCCTTTTCCTTGCAGCGCTCCGGCGCTCGCGTAAACAGCTGGTGGTTGAGCTGCTCAGCGAAGCCGTCTTGGCTCATGCTCGTTCTCGCGATCATGTCGCGCGCAATGGCGACCAAGACCGCATCGCGTGTTTCGTGTCGCAAGTTCGACGTTTGCATGGGGACTGCTCTCTTCTAATCTGGCTTCAATGGAACGGCGGACGGGGATGTCAGGCGGCGGACTGCTGCGAAGCCTCAATAGATGCCGAAGCGATCTGCCCCCATGGAAACGATGGGCAAAGGTCGGCGCGGTTTACGACGCCACCGGTCAATGCTTCGATTTGAACTGCGCGCTTTGCTGGGACTGCGCGCTCGCCGGAGCACCACTGATTAACGGTGGGTGCAGTGACCTGCAGCAGGCGCGCCATTTCCACCTGACTACCCAGCAAGCGAGATGCTTCTTTGGCCGCTTCTGCTGATTTCATGAGTTCTCTCCTGGAGATTTGTGTCGAATATAAGGCATTACCTTATCACGGGCAAGCCATTGCCTAACCGTCAGCGCAATAGGCTTAATTAGGCAATGCTTACCGGACCAGAATTAGGCGCAGCCATTGAAGCTGCGCGGATCGCCAAGGGCGTATCGAAAAAAGACCTCGCAGACGACTTCTCCGTGAAGCCTCCGTCGATACAGGGCTGGGTGAAAAACGGCAGGATCGACAAGTCGAAGCTGATGGACGTGATCGCCTATTTCTCCGATGTCGTTGGCCCAGAGCACTGGGGTCTGCGCCCTGGCTTTTCATATGAAAATATTGGAGACGGCGCCAGAACTGGCGTTTTAGTTGCTGAGCCAGAGCCTGCTTCGACCGCCGTCGAGAAGTTCCGAGCAATGCTTGCTGGGAAGCGCCTCGGCGAAGACAAGCTAATGAGGCTTCTAGCTATTGCGGAAGATGACGCCCTGGGCGAGGAGTTGGGCGGCTTGGTGCATGACGCCTACAGGCCTGGAAAGGTGGGCGACGAAGTATGGATTGCTCACTATGACGTACGCGGAGCCTTGGGCGGCGGCGAAATTGCTCATGACTTCCCCGAGATGCTCCAGGACGTGCGCGTCAGCCCCTCCCAGCTCCGAGCCATGGGCGTCGAGTTCAAAGAGCACTTCCATCTGAAGATGATCACCGGCTGGGGGCAGTCCATGACGCCAACCATCAAGCATGGCGATCCGCTACTGGTCGATGTCAGCATCAAAGAGTTCGTTGGCGATGGAATCTACTTCTTCTCGTACCAAGGCTTTCAGTACATCAAGCGTCTGCAAATGAAGGGTAAGGACAAATTCAAGATGCTGTCGGACAATCGGAAGCACAAGGCCGAGGACATCTTTCTTGATGAAACGTACATCCAGGCGCGTGTGCTGCTCGTCTGGAATGCCAATCTGGTATAGCCCATGCCCCTCACCAAGCCCAACAAACAGCTGTGCAACGAGCTCAATTACCTTGGGCTGGGCCTCGAGCAAGCCGCGGGCGGCATAATCAACATCACTAAGGACTGCCAAGATATCGATGTTGCAGCCGTCCTAAAGCTGGTAGCGAAGTTATACGATGATGCGGATCGGCTCGCCGCCCTCGCAGACGAGGTTGGTGCTGGACTGATAACGCGAACCGAATCTGAGTAGGATCGAAGAAACAGCAAGGAGACTGCATGCCCCTCACCATGCCAAACCAGCAACTGCACCGCGACCTTAAAGAGGCTACCGCCCTGCTCAAGTGGTCAGGCGTCGACCTGAAGCAGGCTGCTGTAAAGCTTTCTGATGCCGGCCAGGAAGATGACGCTCGCGAACTGATAGCGATCGCTATGAGGTTCCAGGAGGTCGAGGAGCTGATGGATGGGTATGCGGATGAGGTAAAGACGGCGCATATAACGCGCGTCAGTCGCTAGGTAAATAATCGCACAGATAAATGCGGAGAACATGGCTATGACGCAGACTGCAAAATCTGAGATTGAAGCTTACTCGGCGAACCTTGAAGCTATCGCCGAAACGCTGGCCAGTCAGGCAGTGGAATTAATGAATGCAGGCCTTATCGATCTCGGCGAAGCAGCCCTGGAGCAGTCCGTAAAGCTCAGAGACGCCATTGAGCGCCTTCGAGCCATAGATCTGTAAGGACGCATTATGACCCTCGACAAACCAAACCAAGATCTCAAGCGCGACCTACAAGGCATCGCCTCAGACCTCAAGTGGTCAGCCGTAGAGCTGATGAGGATTGCGGAGCGGCTGAGCTTGGCAGGGAATGAGGCAGACGCCCAGGCCGTGCTGAAGATGTGCACCGTGTTTCATGCTGATGAGGATCGACTGGCGGGTTATGCGGATGAGGTGAAGGACGGCCGGATAATTCGGGCTGCGGAACATCGCAAATGACTGCATGGCGAGAGCAGAGCTTCTGGAGCAAGTTCGGGGTCATTGCTTGCCTGGCTTTCCTCATGATGATCCCCGGCTACTCCGACTCGGCCGGGATGAGCTGGGGCTCATCAGGCCGCAAGCGGGTGTTCAGCCCGGGCTTCGTGGTTCTCTGCGTTTTCGTGGCTGTGATTGAGTTGATCGCGCTGAACCACTTCTATGGAGTGCGGATGAGGTGAGGGCGGGCGAATCACGAGATCTGGCCTTAGCAGGTGCGGCGCGCGAGGTGCGCGATGAACGGGCTGGCTCATAGGTGACGAATAGCTTTTAGAGTCCGTCTATGTCGCGTAGAGTCAGGCCCATGCTAGGTGTTGTGTAATGTCTAACGAAAGGTTTCGCACATGGAAGCGCTAATCAACCCAGAAATACTGAGATGGGCCCGTTCCAGGGCGAGAATCAGCGCGGGCACGCTTGCGAAAAGTATCGGGACAGCTGAGGACAACGTGCTTGCTTGGGAAGACGGAGCGAAACGGCCTTCTTTTAACCAAGCCATGAACTACGCGCATCATACCCACATCCCTTTTGGCTATTTGTATCTAGCAAAACCGCCTGTTGAAGACCTACCTCTACCCGACCTTAGAACCGTTAACGGTCGAGAGCCAAGCTATAGTCTCGCTCTCAGAGACACAATCCGTTGGGCGATGGAACGACAAGATTGGTACCGTAGCTGGTTAACTTCCCAGGGATATGAGAAAAACGAAGTAGTTGGCATCCTAAGTATTAACGATGGAGTTCCCGCAGTTGTGGTTAGCATGCGGGAGAAGTTGGGAATACCTGAAATGCCAAAACGTGGAACGTTCGATGATTATTTTACTAAGCTGGTTCAAAGCATAGAAAATATCGGAATTCTGGTTATGCGTAATAGTATTGTAAACAACAATATGAGTAGGCCTCTTTCGGTTGATGAGTTTCGTGGTTTTGCGATGAGCGACGCTCTAGCTCCTGTACTATTCGTCAATACTGCCGACTGCCCCGAGGCCAGACTCTTCACTCTCATCCACGAGCTTACGCATATCTGGATTGGGAAGTCTGGCGTATCTGACGCAGAGCCACAGACGCACAATAGAGAAGAGATATTCTGCAATGCCGTTGCCGCTGAACTGCTGGCGCCAGAACGTGAGTTTCGTATTGCCTGGAAGCATTTCGAGGATTGGAAAGATAACCTCCCTTTCATCACACGGACATTCCATGTCAGTGAGTGGGTGATTGCTAGGCGCGCATTGACGCTGGGGTTCATCAGCCAAGCTGATTACAGTAATTTCATTGGTAGCAAAATAGCAGCGCACAAAGCCAGAAATAAAGATGGAGCTCCTCCCTACTCGCGACTACAAACTGGACGAATCAGTAAGACTCTGGCCAAAGCCGTGGCGAGTGAGGCATTAAGTGGCCGTATGCTATTCAGGGATGCCTCTAGGCTGATGGGAATAAAGCCACACAAGATTTCTGAATATTCTAAGAAGGAACTTGGATTTTGAGCTACCTGCTAGATGCCAACTCTTATATACAAGCTAAAAACGCTCACTATCGAATGAATTTCTGTCCTGGCTTTTGGGATTGGCTCGATACGGCTTTTCAGCTAGGACAACTATCGAGCATAACCATGGTGTACAAGGAATTGTCCGATTATGGTGATGAGCTATCGGATTGGGTAAAGATACGTCAAGCGCAGTTCGATACAATTGACGATAAGGATACTCAGGAGTTTTTCGGGCGAATTGCTGAGCATGTAATGAGTATGAAACTCCCTACAGATCCTGAAAAGATACGTTTCTTAGGTGGTGCAGATCCTTGGTTAATTGCGAAAGCAGCCACGACCGGTAAAACCATTGTGACTCATGAGGTTTTAGCCCCCGACAATAGCAAAAAAATTAAAATCCCAAATATTTGCAAGGATTTTGATGTCAACTACATCACATCATTCGACCTACTAGACGTACTCCAGGCCAGGCTTGTTATCGAGAGGCCTTAGGTTTAATTTAGATTTCCCGAGCCCGGCCTAGCGCCGGGCTTCTTGTATCCGCCCTTCCCGATCTGGTCTATCGCCAGTGAGGCGTCTATCCATCTGGCCAAGGGCCAAGCCCGCCATGGCCTCTCCCCTACTGGCGGGCTTTTTGTTATTGCATTCCCCGATCTGGACCCGTGGACTGACTAAGCCAGAATCTTGGAGGCCTGTCGAACGAGATCAAGCCACTCAGCCTCAGTGACAACTCCTTCACGCATCAAGCCGTTTGCCATTTCGATGAGAATTTCGTAAAGCTCCTCATAGTCGATATACAGTTCGGTTTCTTCCATCATGGAGCGCCAAAGGGCTAGCGCATTTTCCTTCCTGTCGTTGCTCATGCTCACCACCAAATAAGACACAGTTTATTGAGTTCGGAGCGCGTATGAGTGTTCAGTAATTTGGGTTATCACAAGATTTCGTAACTCCGGTTTATCCGCCACTGAACGGGCTTTTTGTTCCTGGATATAGCGCAGCGCAAGACCTGGTATTCGCCCCCTCAAAAGGTGCCTGCGAATTAAGTGATAAGGTGTCTGCCCAATTGTGAGGTATACCCAATGAAACAGATCACTGATCGGCTCAAGGAAGAAAGGGTTCGCCTGGGCCTCACACAGCAAGCACTTGCGACCGCCGGAGGCGTATTGGTCAATGCCCAGGGCAACTATGAGAGAGGCGCTCGAGTGCCGAACGCAAACTACCTGGCCAATGTCGCAAAAGCCGGCGTTGACGTCCTCTACGTGATAACTGGGGCACGAGCGCATTAGTTTGGACGTGCGACCGATTCGCGTCGTTAGCAGCAATTGATCGTCCGCAGGGCCGATGGTGGCTGTACGCCACGAATGGTAGAGTGCTGGCTCAATTACGGGAGGGATCCAATGAAAGGATTTGGGACATTCGCACTGGTCGTCGGCGCGTGCTGGCTGATCTTCGCGCTGAGCATGGATGTGTCAGTGCCTACCGGCGCCGGCGGCCGAGTGAACAACCTAGGGCTCATGGCTGACCGCCAGATCCACACCATTGTTGGCGGAGTGATTGCGCTCGCCGGCCTTCTCATGGTTTTGCTTGGTGGTAAAGGCTCCCCTGCTGCCGCCCAGGTAGAGAAAGATACTCGCCCCTGCCCTATGTGTGCCGAGAGCATCAAGACTGCTGCGGTCAAGTGCAAGCACTGCTGCGCCGATGTTGAGCCACTAGCCGCCCCGCGCCTTAAAAATGGATGGGTTGCATCAACTGCCTGCCGTGACGAAGAAGAACAGCAGCGAACCATTGAGGCAATTACCAGTACCGGGCTTCCAGTAGTTTCTATGATCGGCCTGGCTGTAGGTGCCGGCCCATATGAAACCAAGGAAGAGGCCAAGGCAGCCCTGGTCACTATGCGTGATGGCCCCAGGCTGTTCAGCGAGATCGTCTACAGAGACTCGGTGAGCGGCAAGTACCCACCGATTACGGACTGACTAACCATGCTTAAGTGAGCCCGCAACGAGCGGGCTTTTTCATGCCTATCAGAAAGGCGCCGCCTCTTCTTCTGGCTGAAACTCGACCTCTCCCCTCCCCGCTACCTCGACTTCCTGCTGCTCCCACCTCACCGTCACGCTGCCGTCGTCATTGAGTGTCAGCTCAAGCTCGTCGGTTTCGGCGATTACGCTCAGCACCTCTTCCCACTCGCGATCTCCATCCGTGTCCAGGCGGTGAATCGTCACCTCCCGCCGCTCTTGGGCGATGGGGTGGTTGATCATCGATGAGACGCGCAGCCCCAGACGCGCCATGCCGCTCATTTCCTGCCGTGCTGCCGATACCGCCTGCTTCTTCGCCATGAAATCCCCTCCCGGTTAAATGCTGTATATCCATACAGGTTAGGCAAAGCTTATATCAGCCCCGATCTGAATGTCACCACCAAAAAGGGGAATAACCAGCAGGAGAAATTTCTTTAAATAATTAGGCATTACCTATTTACAGGTGATTAGGCATTAGCTTATCTTTGCTCCATCGAGTCACCCAACAGGGCTCGACAGGGCCTCACAGCCTACCGCTCTTTGGTTTCACCCCTTGCCGGATCACCACCGGCCCAGATTCAAAGGCAGCGATGAACCGGCCTAAACGGTTCAGAGGGTTGGCAACTGACCCGGGCGTGCAGCGTAAAGCGCCAAGAACAGTTATCCAGCGGGAGAACAAGCCGAAAGGCCCGCGGCTGGAAGAACATTCGATTCAAGCCGGTGACCGACGCCAGTAGCGGGTCACGGCGCCACAGATTTACTGATGCCGCTTCTATGAGGCGGCATTGGAAATCAACGGAGGAACTGAAATGCCGAAGTACATGCTCGACTACATCAGGCTTTGCCGGGAGTGCAGCCTGGATCTGCGCACGATTGGCAACATGATCAGCATCGTGATTCCAGGTCTGCAGCGTGAGGCCGACGGTCTGCGCAGCGCGGTCAGCGAGTTTGCCGGGGACTTCCCCGAGCTTGAGCAAGACGCCGAACTGCTGGAGGCGGCCATTCGTGCCGGTATCCAGCGCTGCACCCCGCAGCCAGGACAGCAAGAGCTGTTCGCAGCATGACGGACCTTTTCACTGATGCCCATCCAGAGCGGTGGGCATTGGGAAAACAACCACCCTCACCGAGGAACGCCGCCATGCCAAACCTTACCTGGGCCGCTTGGCTCTTTGTGATCGGCCTTGTGGCCGTGTTCCTGGCTTGCTGCTGGGGTATTGCGCAGAGCGTTTAAGCATCACCTCAGCCAATTCGATGAGTTGGTTGAAGGATGTGGAAGCCAACCCAGCAGACGCTGGACACCTGCATCACCCCTTCCTTAGGTGGCCACTGCCTTCCCAGTGAGCGAACAACGGAGGACTTCCGCAATGAACAAATAAAAACCGGCGCTAGACCGCCACCCCGGCGTCACGTAGGGAGGTCTATGTGTCGCACCGAAAGCCCGGGCAATGTTCGGGCTTTTTTACGCCTCTATTACGTCAGCACTCCTCCCCCGCGCCCATCGGCAACCAGCGGGAGGAATGAGTGTTGACGAATACAGGTGAACCAAACACAAAACGGAGCAAGCCATGGACGTCAAATCGAACGAAGAAGTGCGCGAAGAACTGCTGCTGAAAGCAATGGATCAACTCAAGACCCAGGCCAAGTCGGTGATCGACGGAATCATGGGGGACCTCTACTGCGAATACTTGCCACACGTTGTGACCGACACCGATTCGAATATCGGGAATCGAGTTGCCGGCGTGATCAAGAACCTGATCGCCGGAAAGATCGAGAAGGTCAGCGATTCCATGGTGAAGGTCAGCGACGACTACTGGGTCGATCATTACATCAGCTTCAGCCCATACGAGGCGCTGGTGAAACCACTGTGCGACCTGATGGGGCCTGAAATTGTCGGTGCCCGCGTAAAGCAGCTTGAGAACGAAGTTGAATCGCTCAAGCGCCAACTTGAAGAAGCCTATCGCCGCTAACCGGGTGAACCAACGAATGGAGAGAGTCATGAGCAAGATGATTGAGATCGAGGTTTCAGGCCCGACAGGAAGCGGCAAGAGCCATGTTATGGCTGTCATCCGCTCTGCTCTGGTGGCGGAGTACGGGGCTCGCATCCAAGTCGCTTCGTACGACCTTGCGGAAGAATCCTGCCTGAATGGCGATGACCACTCCAAGTGGAATAAGCCGCGCTGCAAAGAAACTGTATTCGTGATTCGCGAAACGAACCTCGCTTAACCTCAAGCACCGGAGATCGCAATGGCCCGCACTTACGAATACTGGACGGTCAAGGATGGCGAGGACATTGCCATCAACCTGACCGTCGCATATTACTCGGCCCGAAAAGGAAATTTCAGCTCACAAGCCGCAGACCCCCATGAGTACTTCGGACATTGCGAAATCAACTGGGAGTCGAAAGACGACACCAGCTTCATGACTGAATCCGAAATCGCCTCAATGGAAGAGTGGCTTGTGAATGAGCACTCTGAGTATCTGGCCGACCAAGCCTATTACGACTGACCCGCCACCCTGGAGGCGACCATGAACGCAGCATTGAAGATATGCCAGGAGCGTTACGACGCTCAGTTGCCTCCAGAGGTCAGCGAGAGCGACGAGGTCACGGACTGGCTTGAGCATTCGGCGGAGCGCCTGGTGTGCGGCGTCGACATCAAGTGGAAGCGCCGCTACGGCCAGCCCCAAGTGATGACGTTCGACCGGTTCTGCACTTACCTGCAAGGCCACCTGAACCAGCGCCAGATCGACGGCCTTGACGAGCGCGACTCACTTGCCCGGCTGTTCCTGTCGTCGATCCTCGGCGGCCAGGCAGATTCACGCGGACATGCAGCTGACCTTATCGGCCAGCCCCGCCCCATCGAAGCCGCAGAGCGCATCGCCATGGACCTGCTCAAGCCCTACGCCGCTGAAGCCGTAGCAGCAGAGCGGGAAGCGGCAGAGGACGACGTGGATGCGGATCTATGAGCCCACACATCCTTATCGATGAAGCGCTCGAGGCCCTGGAGCATCCCGCCAGCGAGCCCGGCGCCCAGCGAGTCGTCCTGAACATGATCACCAACATGCTCACCGGCAACGCCATCACCAACGAAGAGTTCGCCCACTACTGCCAGCGCCTGCTGAAAATCACCAGGCACCGCAAGGAGGCTGCATGACCACCGCACCGGTTAAATCATTGGCCGACGAGCAGCTCGACGAAGTTGAGTCGAAGCTGATCATGCTGGGCTTCGGCCTTCCCTTCAATGAAGTGATCGGCCAGCCGCGTGAGCGTGCCGTGGCCACCTTACCGAAGCGCCTGGCGGCAACCATGAAGGGCGGTCGAATTGCGGTGAGGGTTCGGCCGTGACCACCCGCCAGCGCACCAGGCGCCTACTGATCTGGCGCGGCTCTTTCCCGGTCCTCGCCCTCTTCACCTTCCTGATGTTGCTCAGCGCCCTTGCTGATCGAATCACTCAATAACCAACACCTTCAATCGCTGCGAACATCGCGGCAAGGATTCCTCATGTCCGCAGTAATGAAGCAGGACGACAACACGCCTGCGATGTCGGAGGCCGCGCTTGTTGAAGTGCTGAGCAGCAGCCTCTACCCCGGCGCCGAAAAGAACTCAGTCGTGATGGTGTTGGCTTACTGCCAGGCCGCGCACCTGGACCCGATGTTGAAGCCTGTGCACATCGTTCCGATCTGGAACTCCAAGACGAAAAAGATGCAGGACACGGTGATGCCAGGCATCGGGCTGTACCGCATCCAGGCGGCGCGCACCGGCCAGTACGCCGGTATCAGCGAGCCTGAATATGGCCCTCCTGTAACGGCGAAGCTGAGCGGCGTCGAAGTCACGTATCCCGAATGGTGCCGCGTGACCGTCAAGCGGCAGATGAGCAACGGCCTGGTTGCCGAATACACGGCCAATGAACGCTGGCTTGAGAACTACGCGACATCGGGCAAGGACACCGCGGCGCCCAACGCAATGTGGAAGCGTCGAGCATTTGCCCAGCTCGCCAAATGCGCCGAGGCCCAGGCCCTGCGCAAAGCATTCCCTGAAGTCGGATCGGCGCCAACCGCCGACGAAATGGAAGGCAAGACCTTCGAGGAAGCGCCGCGCGATGTAACGCCAAAGCCGTCGGCGGCCAAAGAGACTGAAGCAAATCCAAGCTATTCGGATGAAAAGTTCGAAACGATGCTTCCGACCTGGCAGGCCGGCATTGACCAAGGAAAGACCAACTCGGAGACGCTGATCGCGTTTCTTCAATCCCGATACACGCTCAGCGAAGCGCAAATCGACCGAATCAATCGAATGACACCTATCGACGGAGAGTCCGCATGAAAATCCATAACGTAGCTCAAGGCTCCGCCGAGTGGCATGCGCTGCGCGGCAAGCACTTCACCGCATCCGAAGCGCCGGCAATGATGGGCGCCTCGAAGTACCAGACCCGCACCGACCTCCTGACGCTGAAAAAGACAGGCATTGCGCCAGAAGTCACGCAGTCGCAGCAGTACATCTTCGACAAAGGCCACGCTACCGAAGCGATGGCTCGCCCCCTGGTTGAGGTGATGATCGGCGAAGAGCTGTATCCGGTCGTTGGGACTTCAGGCAACCTGCTCGCCTCGATGGACGGCGCCACGATGCTCGGCGAGACCCTGTTCGAGCACAAGCTGTGGAATGAGTCGGTCGTGGCCCAGGTGAAGGCTGGCGACCTGGCGCCGCACTACTACTGGCAGCTTGAGCAGCAACTCTTGGTCAGTGGCGCCGAGCGGGTCATCTTCGTTTGCTCGGACGGCACGCCGGAGAACTTCGTGCACATGGAGTACCGGCCCGTCGCCGGGCGCGCGGCACAGTTGATCGAGGGCTGGAAACAGTTCGAGGCAGATCTGGCCAACTTCGAGATGGCCGACGCGCCTTCAATCGTCGTCGGCAAGGCACCTGATGAGCTGCCAGCGCTGCGCATCGAGCTTACCGGCATGGTCACCGCCAGCAACCTGAAGGTATTTGAAGATTCAGCCCTGGCGGTCATTGACTCGGTGAAAACCACTCTTTCCACGGACCAGGACTTCGCTGACGCGAAAAAGGCGGTCAAGTGGTGCGGCGACGTTGAGGAGGCTGTTGCGACTGCCAAGAAGCAGGCCCTGTCGCAGACCCAAAGCATCGACGAGCTGTTTTCCTCGCTGGACCGCATCAGTGCTCATGCCCGCGAGACGCGCCTCAAAGTCGACAAACTGGTGAAGGCACAAGAGCTGTTGGTGAAGACCAACATCAAGCAGAAAGCCGAGCTCGCCCTGGCGACTCACATCGCCGCAATCAACAAGACGCTTGGCAAAGTCACGCTGCCTCATGTCGTTTCGGACTTCGCCGGCGCAATGAAGAACAAGCGCACCATCGCCAGCCTTCAGGACGCAGTAGATACCGAGCTGGCCCGGGCGAAGATCGACGCCAGTCAGGCAGCGGACGGTATTCGCTTGAACCTGACCAGCCTGGCGGAGCTCGCCGTTGATTACTCCTTCCTGTTCAGCGATGTGCAGCAGCTGGTGACCAAAGCCAATGATGACCTGGTGACGCTGATCAAATTCCGAATCTCCGAACACCAGAAGGCTGAGCAGGAAAAGGCCGACGCGAAGCGTATAGCCGAAGAGCAAGAAGCCAAGCGCTTGGCGGCCATCAAGCCAGAACCGGTCGTGGAGAAAGTGGCGACACCCGAGCCTGTCCGCGCCACGCCAGTTCAGACTGCGGCACCCGTCGCCCAGGCTACAAAGCCAGTAACGAGCCACGTGGTCGAGCAGGTAGCGCTGCAGGCCAGCGTGACTGACTTCGAGGCCCTGGTGAAAGCCGTGGCATATGGTCAGGCGCCGATCACCGTACTCTTGGTCAACTGGGAAGCGCTCGACGCGATGGTCGCAGCGCAGGGTTCAACCTTCAGCATGGCCGGGGTGACGCTGGCCAAGGCGGCAGCATGATCAGCAACCACCTCAGCCTGGTCGAAGCACTACGCCCGGCCTCGGATGAACTGGCGGCCCAGGTCGCCCAGTTCCTGGCCAGCGGCGGCCAGATCGAAGAAGCGGCGCCCATCGGCTACAAACCGAAGCCCATCACCTACAGCAATCAGATGCCGCCGGCGCCGAAGCCTTTTGTTCGGCGGCGGGTTGAAGCGGCTCCCCTGCCCCTGCACTCGAAAGATATTCGCCAGCAGGAACGCGACGAGCTCGCCGAACGTATTCGGGAACTGGGAGCCACTCACACGCAGACGGAAGCATCGGTAGCCCTGGGCCTGAGCCGGCGCACCCTCTACAGCTTCGCGAAGGAGTACGGCATCAGCTTCGAAAAGCCGACCCGGGGCGGTGCCAATGGCGCAGTCCGAAGCGAGCAGGTTCAGGCCCGCGACGCGAAGTACGCCGAGCGGATTCGCGCCTTCCTGGAGCTGGGAATCACCCGGCGCCAGTGCTGCGGCAAACTGGCGATCGGCAACAAGGCTTTCGAGCGGATCATCGCCGCCCACGGCATCGACTACCCCAAAGCGCAACGTGGCAGCACTTCATGCGCCGCATAGCCCGCATCCAGCAACGCAAACGTCAAACCTGGCTCGCACTGCCGGCCAGCGGAATAGAAGAGGTAGGACATGGCCAAGACTGTTCAGGAACGATCGGCCAAGGCTGCGCAGAAGCGCTTGGCGGTCGCCGAGAAAGAATTGCGGCACAAGGTCAGGCCGGGTATCGAGCAGGCAATGGAGCGTATCCGCCTCCGTGGCCAGGTGCCGATAATCAGCGAAGTTCTGCAGATCGCCATCATGAAGATGGACTTGATGGCCGACGGCGAGTTGATCACCTTCTTGAGTTATCCGCGCCACGAAATCGTTATTAACGAAAACGTGGCGCGAGATTTTCACGATCAGAGCTTGGCCGAACTAAGGCGCGATCCAGGTGATGAGATTGTAGACCCACAGTTACTTTGCAAAAATCTCAAGTCTTGCTACTGATTCATGATAGAGAATAAAAGCCTGCTCCATTGCTGGATCTAAAAACCTCGTGACATATTGACTATTCTCACTTGGGGTCAGCATAGACTCATGAACCTGAAGCTGGTTCAACTCTATGAACCCATTAACAATATCTTTGAACCTTGGCTCGGTATGTCGATAATTTGAAGTTTTGAAAGTTGTGTCAACCCCCGTTTTTATGCAAGGAAAGTGACCTCCGGACTTCTCAAAAATAGCTTTTTTCTTGGCCGTCAAGCCCGCGTCAACGGAGTATCGACAAGCAGAGTAGAAGCTCTGCTCCGTCGTAGGGGCCTTTGCCTCGATGCATGACTTCATCCCAAAATCAGTATCCCCATGGTCTCCCACCCAGCTCACATGAAAACAACTAGTTGGCCAGTTTTTAGATTTTTTTTTCAAGAAATAGCCAAATTCGAATTCTGATTTTTGAATTATATCTGGGCTTCGTTGAAACAACTCATACAAAAGACCTTCGTCCTCTGGCAAAACTCGCTCACCTTCCTTATACCTTTTGAGCATTTTAGAGAAAAACTCTTTGGCTTCGCTTGTTGTATCAAACGTTTTACTAGGTAAAACAATTGGTTTTGCAGCCACTGGGCATCTCCTCGTCTATGTTCCATTTACCTATTGTACTCATAAAAAAAAGCCTGCTTGACCACCTGAATTTACTCAAACTTCGCCCGCCCCATTTGTCGCATCCGGTAACCGGAGGACGGCGCCTGACCGGAGATAATCCATGACCCACAACTGCGCGTACGTCCGGCAGCACTATCAGGTGCCAGCCGAAATAGGCCGCCGCGTCATTGCCTACGGGAAGCCCGGCGTCATCCTGGCAGATCGCGGCCACTACATCGGCGTGGTGCTGGATGAAGACCCGAAGAAGCGCATCGGCAACTACCACCCAACGCACGAAATGCAGTACGGCGAAATGGCCGAGACGCTACCGCTCAAAGAGTGGCTGGTCCTGCCGTTCAAACATGACTGGGACGATCTCGCCTGGGACCGGGAAGCCCGCGAAGATCTGGTCAGGGTCTGGGCCGCCACTCGCAGCCAGGCCAGATACAAAGCCTATGAGCGGCTTCAGGATTACTGCCACAGCATCAAGGCGATGCTCCACTTCAAAGTTCGGCGCGCCTGATCTGCCTTGTCGGCTCCGTTCTATAGGCCAGTTCCCGCCACCGCGCAAGATCGGCGATCAACTTAAGCCCTTGGCGTAACTCGGCTTCGAGCGCCTCATCAGGAAGGCTCAGCAGCCGGACAACCTCATCGCCTATCAGGCGTATCGCTTCCACATCGGTTTTCGTGCTCATCGCAGTCACCGTCAGGTTTTTGCTGAGTGCAAATCATCAACCCAATTTACGAATCACGCCAGCCGGCGAGGATCCCCTATGTC
This sequence comes from Pseudomonas sp. FBCC-B545, assembly GCF_059134095.1. NCBI lineage: Bacteria > Pseudomonadati > Pseudomonadota > Gammaproteobacteria > Pseudomonadales > Pseudomonadaceae > Pseudomonas > Pseudomonas sp. FBCC-B545. The sequence continues at coordinate 4,135,959 of NZ_CP101441.1, forward strand.
CGCACAACAGAAGAAACACCCCTTCGATTTCAAAACCCAATACGGACTCGGCTTCAACCCTCAGGACGATGAGATCGTTGTCGACTTCTTCTGTGGCGGGGGCGGCGCCGGGGCTGGCCTGGAAATGGGCCTGGGCCGCGCGGTGAACGTGGCGAAGAACCACAGCCCGCAAGCAATCAGCATGCACACGGTGAATCACCCAGGCGCCCAGCACTTCACCACCGACGTGTTCGAGGGAGACCCGGACACCGAGTGTGGCGGCAAGGCCGTGGGCTGGTTCCACATGTCGCCGGACTGCACGCACCACTCCCAGGCCGCCGGCGGCCAGCCGCGCAAGCGCGAGATCCGCAACCTGTCATGGATCGGGCTCAAGTGGGCAGGCATGAAGCGCCCTCGGGTCATCAGCTTGGAGAACGTGAAGCAGATCCTGCAGTGGGGTCGCCTGATCGCCAAGCGCGACAAGGCCACCGGCCGCGTGGTGAAACTCAGCGGCGACGTTGCGGGACCTGGTGAGGTTGTGCCGGTGGGCCAGCAGTTCCTGATCCCGGACCCGAAACAGCGGGGACGAACCTGGCGCCGCTTCGTGGCTTTGCTGGAAGCCATGGGCTATGTCGTTGAGTGGAAGGTAATTCGGGCATGCGACTTCGGCGCGCCCACCAGCAGGGAACGCCTGTTCATGATCGCCCGGTGCGACGGTCAGCCGATCGTATGGCCAGAGCCAACTCACGCCAAGAACCCCACCAAGGGCCAGCAGAAGTGGAAAACAGCCGCTGACTGCATCGACTTCAGCGACCTGGGCAAAAGCATATTCGGCCGCAAGAAAGACCTGGCTCCGGCCACCCTGCGCCGTGTTGCCAAGGGCATGAAAAAGTTCGTCATCGACAGCGCGTCGCCGTTCATTGTGCCAATCGCCAACTGGTCGGGCGAGACGGTTCAGTCTGCCGACGAGCCGCTGCGCACTGTTACCTCCTACCCGAAGGGCGGCGCATTCTCGGTGGTGAGCCCTGTGATTGCCCCGGCAACGCACCAGGGTAGCGACCGAATCAATGACCCGCTCGACCCTCTGCCCACGGTGACGTGCGCAAACCGAGGCGAGCTGACACTGATCAGCCCAATGATGGTTGGAGCCGGCGGTCCTGAGTACTCCGGCAAGCCGGTGGGCATGGACCAACCAGTAGGCACGCTGATGACACAGAACCATCGAGCGCTGGCTTCGGCATGCATCGTCCAGGCTGGGCACGGTGAGGGGGCCGGCGCAAATAAACGCCGCTCCCACGGGATCAACGACATCTGCGGCCCGGTGGGCACCGTCACTGCAAGCGGCGGCGGCCAGTCCGTCAGCACGGCGGTGATGATCCAGGCCAATGGCGGATTCAACACCACGCACGCCAAGGGCATGCACGAACCCATGACCACGGTGACCAACACCGGCAGTCAGCAACAACTGGCGGTGGCGAACCTGGTGCACTTGCGTGGCAACTGCGATGCGCGGGACCTAAACGACCCGCTGCACACCGTCAGCGCTGGCGGCCAACACCACGGGTTGGTCAGCGCCTTCATGGAGCGGGCTTTCGGTGGCAGTGTTGGCCAGGGCCTGGATGATCCGGCACCGACGATTACGGCCGGCGGCGGTGGCAAGAGTTCGCTGGATTCGCTCACGCTCTCGCCTGAGCATGAAGCCGGGGCCCTGCGGGTCGCGGCGTTCCTGATCAGCTACTACGGAACCGAGAACATCAGCGCCTGTGACTCGCCGGCACCGACGATCACCACAAAGGACCGCTTGGCCATGGTCACTGTTATGGTCAAGGGCACGCCCTACGTGATCGTCGACATCTGCCTGCGGATGCTGAAGCCGTCCGAGCTGTACAAGGCCCAGGGCTTCCCTGCCGACTACATCATCACCCACGGTGCGGACGGAAAGCCGTTCACCAAGACCCAGCAGGTGCACATGTGCGGCAACAGCGTCAGCCCACCGCCGATGGCAGCACTGGCACGCGCCAACGATCCATGGCGCACCGAGCAACGACAAGCACACGCCGCGTAACTCCCCCACTCCACCGCCCGGGCATGGCCCGGCAAGGAAAGTACTGTGCACGAAGTAAAGCGTTACCAATTCAAGGGTGCGGCCGGCGAATACGTCTATGCCGCCGACTTCGACCGAGTAACCGCCGAGCGTGACGCCCTGCAAGCCCTGCTGACCGCAGCGGATGAGCGCTGGGACGAGTTGGTTAGTGCGGTACGGTCAATCAACCGCAGTCCGCACTACATGGTCAAAGCGATTGACGACGACCAACCGCAGTACAGGCAGCGCAAGGAATGGATTGATTGGGTGCTTGGGCTTTGTGATGCAGCGCCTACCTCCAGTGAGCGATCCAACAAGGACTACGCCATCGAGCACGCCGAGTACATGGCTCAGTCAGCCGATGACGTGTTGGCGAAGTTCCAGGCATATGGCCTGGCTCTTCTAGCCGTCGATGAGGGCGGCGACGACGGCGAAGGAGAGCTGCTCGAGAATATCGACTCAACCCGCGGCGATCTGCAGGAGTCGCTGGTAGATCTGCGCAGCATGGTTTACGAGTTCCGCAAGCGAAGCGCCAAAACCTGACAGGAGTACATCCGTACTCCACCCGCAAAACCTGTAACCCCTCCCCCTTCAAAGTCAGCCGCTATAGCGGCAAGGAACCGGCATGTCCCTGGATCGCAACGAGGTTCGGGCTCTGTTCGCGAGCGCGAAGCTCGACTACACGGTGCTCACTCCCAAAAACATGCAGCGCCTACGCACGCTGATCAATGAGCAGATGAAGGCAAGCGGATGCTTCAAAGACACTTTCCGTTGCCGGCAGCGCTCAACAATCGGAGTCGGTTACGCCGAGCTCCGGTGCAAAGCATTTTACTTTGACTCAAGGGAGGCAGTGACATTCAACTGCGATGGGTTCATCGGCTTTGCGGGGTGGGCCGACGAGAAGAACGTCCAGCCGGTGCTGGCCGGCTTCAAAGAATGGGTCAAGGAGCTGACGCCATGATCGCCACCCTCTGGTTCGCCTACGTCTTCATCTACCGAGGGCCCAGGCCATGACGCAGACAATGCGGGAACAGTTCGAACAAGCCTTCAGCGACGACAACGGCAAGATGCCAGTGGCTTTCATCAAACTGCAGCGCCTTGGCGATAGCTACAGCGTGCCGCGTGTTGCCCGGGCCTGGTACTGGTTCAAACGCTCTCGCGAAACTCTGGTGCTGGACCTGCCAACGGTTGGCCCTTCGCCGGAACCGCCGGAAGACGCAATCGACGACAGCTGGCTGGATGCCCACCACGCCAAGATCCAAATGCGCAACGCATGCTTCAAGGCCATCGACGCCGCCGGCATCACGATCAAGCCCTAACCCCAATCCCCCTACATGCCTGCCGGTTAGCGGCGTTAGCGCAATTGACTGTCGACCCAACGCTCAGCAGCAGCCATGGCCTCGCCAAGCGCGGCTGGATAGTCCGTCCATGGCCCGGAAAGCTCAGCAGCAACCTCGCCGAGCCCATGAATTGACGCTGGTTCAATGATCCATGCTGAAACCGGAGCGGCGTCGTTCGGGCGCCGCCAATCGAACTTGAGAAATATCGTGTGCCCCCGATAAGCGTGGGCAATGGGCATATCGAGATTATGTGCCACACGCCTCCCTGACGCCTGAACGAAGTTGAACGTTATTTGTAGTTGTTCTTCGCTTCCTTTTCCATAGAGGCATATAGCCATCTACCACGGCCGCCCCGCGCGGCTAGGACACACCCCATGTTCGCTATGAAACTCACCCTGATACTGCTGGGCGCTTTTCTGTACCTGGTAGGAACCATCGGCTGGTTCGGCTGGCTCGGGCTCGACCTGCTGTACACCGGCACCACCGAGGCACTGCTCTACGCATTCGCCGGCACATGTGCCTGGCTGCTGATCAGCTTCGGCCTGGCAATCCACATCATCAAGACAGCGCGGCCCACGGCGGGCGCAAGGAAAGAGCCATGAACAGAGCAGAGAACATCGATCGCTTCCTGCGCCTAGATGAAGTGCTTCATACGACCGGTCTGGGGCGGAATACCGTTTATCGTCGGATCAGGGAAGGCACATTCCCAAAACAGGTTAGAATAGGCCCCAACTCGGTCGCCTGGCGCCAGTCGGCAATCGCTGAATGGATGACCTCAATTACGCCCAGCAACGACCAATCAGTACATTGATCAGTACACCAAAATCTGACAATCGCACAGAGCCCTTTAAAACCCTGCCCTACAGGTTATACCGTGGAAATCTTCAAGGAATTTACATTCGAATCCGCCCACCGCTTGCCCCACGTGCCGGAGGGCCACAAATGCGGGCGCCTGCATGGGCATTCGTTCAAGGTCGCGATCCACCTGAGCGGCGACCTGGATCCCCATACCGGCTGGATTCGCGACTTTTCGGAGATCAAGGCGATTTTCAAGCCGCTCTACGAACGCCTCGACCACAACTACCTCAATGACATTCCCGGCCTGGAAAACCCCACCAGCGAAGTGTTGGCCAAGTGGATCTGGAATGAATTGAAGCCCTTGCTGCCCGAGCTCAGTGCGATTCGTATCCATGAAACCTGCACCAGCGGTTGCATCTATCGCGGCGAGTAGGCGATCACGTGTCGGAAAACCACCTGCGGGTGGTTTTTTCGAAGTGCCAGTGGCATCTTTCAGAGGAGTTCATTGCAATGATGCGCCCCGCCACTGTCGATGATGTGGCTGCCATTGAGGCCATCGCCCAGGCTGCTTACTCGCCTTACATCTCGCGCATCGGCCGCAAACCCGCGCCGATGCTGGAAGACTATCGCCAGCGAATCGAGGCCGGTGGCGTACATGTGATGGACCATGCGGGGCAGGTCCAAGGCTTTATCATCCTGCTCGATACCGACACTGGCCTGCTGTTGGATAACCTGGCCGTGGCACCGGATGCCCAAGGCCTGGGGCTGGGGCGCGTGCTGATGGATTTCGCCGAGCAACAAGCAGCCGACTCTGGCTACACGCACATCTACCTGTACACCAATGAGGCCATGACCGAGAACATCGCGCTATACACTCGTCGTGGGTATGCACAAACCCATCGGGCCGTGGAAAATGGTTTGCGCCGGGTGTACATGAGCAAATTTCTACAGGCGATTTAACAGATCCAACTTGTGTCACTTGCTGCACCGTTTTCGCGCTTGACCGGCAACTCTGGCATGACCCTCTCTGCGACACCTCCTGGTTTGACTATAAATACGCTGCACAACCTGGGCGCATTACTGCCTCTGACTTGGCACGCACGCTGCAACAGGCCTGCGTCACTCATTCAGGGAGCAACCCACATGACGCAGCAGGAACCAGGCAACGATTACCCCCTCAGCGAAGTCCCCTTGCATGCGCGCAAGGGCCTGGCATCCACAGCCATGGTGCTGCTGGGCTTCACGTTTTTTACCGCGACCATGTTTGCCGGCGGCAAGCTTGGGGTAGCGTTCAGTTTCACCGAGATGCTCGGCGTCGTGGCCCTGGGTAACCTGTTGCTGGGTATCTACGCCGCAGGTCTGGGTTACATCGCCTTCAAGAGCGGCTTGAACTCGGTGTTGATGGGGCGGTTCTGCTTTGGCGAAGTCGGCAGCAAGCTCAGTGACTTGATCCTGGGTTTTACTCAGATTGGCTGGTATGCCTGGGGTACTGCCACGGCGGCCGTGGTATTGGGCAAGTATTTCGAATTGAGCCAGGGCAGCGTGCTGGGGTTGATGGTGGTGTTTGGCTTGCTGTTCTGCGCCACGGCCTACGTGGGGTATCGCGGGCTGGAAATCCTGTCCTATATCGCCGTGCCGGCCATGGGCATATTGCTGGTTCTGTCGATGTGGGTAGCGACCGTGAAAGTCGGCGGCCTGGATGGCCTGCTGGCGGTGGTGCCAACCGGTGAACTGGACTTATCAACGGCGATCACCCTGGTGTTCGGCACCTTTGTCAGCGGTGCAACCCAAGCCACCAACTGGACGCGCTTTTCACGCTCGGCCAAGGTCGCGGTGCTGGCCAGCCTGATCGGTTTTTTTATCGGCAATGGCCTAATGGTGCTGATCGGTGCTTATGGCGCCATCGTCTATCAGCAACCGGATGTGGTGGAAGTCCTGCTGCTGCAGGGGTTCGCCATGGCGGCGATGGCCATGTTGCTGCTCAATATCTGGAGTACCCAAGACAATACCATCTACAATTTTGCCGTCGCCGGCTGCAATCTGCTGCGCACCCGACGCCGCAAGACCGTGACACTGGCCGGTGCGGTGATCGGCACCCTGCTCGCCTTGCTCGGCATGTATGACATGCTGGTGCCATACCTGATCCTGCTGGGCACGGTGATCCCGCCGATTGGCGGGGTAATCATGGCGGACTTCTTCTATCGCTATCGTGGCCAATACCCACGCCTGGCGCAAGCCCGCCTGCCGGCGTTCAACTGGCCCGGTCTGGTCGCGTATGGGGTGGGCACCGTGCTGGCGTTCAACTCGCCATGGGTCGCTCCACTGGTGGGAATTGTTGCCGCGTCGCTGACCTATATGCTGCTCAGCGCCATACTACGTGCAATGACCGCCGGGACATCGGTATCGCCCTGAGGATCCGGCGGCTGTCTGCCTGATTGTTTTTAGCCAAGAGGAACTTGACCATGCACATCATCAATGCCCGCCTGCGCAACCGTGAAGGCCTGCATGATCTGCACCTGGAACACGGCCGGATCGCCAGCATTACTGCGCAAACCGGAATCCCGACACTCACGAGCGGCGACCTGGACGCCGCCGGTAACCTGGTAATACCGCCCTTCGTAGAACCCCACATCCACCTCGACGCCACCCTCACCGCCGGGGAACCGCGCTGGAATATGAGCGGCACGCTGTTTGAAGGCATCGAGTGCTGGGGTGAGCGCAAGGCCACTATTACCCTGGAAGACACCAAGACCCGCGCCAAAAAAACCATCCAGGCCCTCGCCGCCCACGGCATCCAGCATGTGCGCACCCATGTCGACGTCACAGACCCGGACCTCACTGCACTCAAGGCCCTGCTGGAGGTGCGTGAAGAAAGCTCGCACCTGATCGACCTGCAAATTGTCGCCTTCCCCCAGGAGGGCATCGAGTCGTTCCGCAATGGCCGCGAACTAATGGAAGAAGCCGTTCGCCTGGGCGCCGACGTGATCGGCGGTATCCCCCACTTCGAATACACCCGCGACCAAGGGGTCAGTTCGGTGAAATTCCTCATGGACCTGGCCGAACGCACGGGCTGCCTGGTGGACGTGCACTGTGACGAAACCGACGACCCGCACTCACGCTTCCTCGAAGTCCTCGCCGAGGAAGCCCGCAGCCGCGACATGGGCGCGCGGGTCACTGCCAGTCACACCACGGCCATGGGTTCCTACGACAACGCTTACTGCGCCAAACTGTTCCGTCTGCTGGGGCATTCAGGCATCAGCTTTGTCTCCTGCCCCACTGAAAGCATCCATCTGCAAGGTCGCTTCGACAGCTTCCCGAAACGCCGGGGTGTCACCCGTGTCAACGAACTGCTTGAGGCCGGCATGAACGTGTGCTTCGGCCAGGACTCCATCGTTGACCCCTGGTACCCCCTGGGCAACGGCAACATCTTGCGGGTCCTGGAAGCCGGCCTGCACATCTGCCATATGCTCGGCTACCGTAACCTACAAAGTGCCCTTGACCTGGTGACCGACAACAGTGCCAAGGCCATGGCCCTGGGTGACCGATATGGGCTGCACGCCGGTCGCCCCGCCAACCTGCTGATCCTGTCCGCCGACAGTGACTATGAGGTCATTCGCAGCCAGGGCTTGCCGCTGTACTCGATCCGCAACGGCAAGGTGCTGATGAAACGGCAGCCGGCGCAGGTGGAGTTTTTATATAACCCGGCTGGCTAGACGATAGAGTCGATGTCCAGCGTTTGCGCCTTTGCCTGATCATGGTGTGCAGGCGGCGGAATGCTGGCAAATTGGGCAAACTCGCGGTTTTCAGGGTGACTGAACCAACGTTTGAGGCTCGATTGCAGGTGCGCAGACTGTGCTTGACTGCCGTAGACGTCGCGAGCTTCAAGGCGACGCCAGCGCAGGGTTGCCAGGCGCTCGCGGCTGGTGTGCAAGCGGTCGATCTCGGCGTTCAAGGCATCGCTAGGCTCATAGCTGCGATCATTGGCTGGACGCTGGCGGGCAAGTTCACGCCGTTTGGCTCTCAATTGCTCGCGCATGTCTTCGAGAGCGCGGTCGAGCAGCTCAAACTCCCTCAAGGTCACCAGGGGGCCTTGACGATCCAGGGCTTGCTGCCAGCGTCGCAGTGTGGCCCAGGCTGCAGGGATGTAGCTGGTGGTCATGAAGTGTTGGCCGGCCTGAAAAAGCTGCCGCAGCAGATTGTCACGGTCGGGCATATCGCCCTGGAGTTGCAATGCGCGATGACAGCCCGCCTCCTGGATGGACTCACAGCCAGGTTTCCATAGCACTGAAGAATGGGTGCCGTCCGGGAGCGTGATCGGCATGAAGTGATGTTGCTCACCGTGATGTTGATAGGGGTTGCCGCCCACACGTACCAGCCCGGCGGCGAACAATAGGCCACCGGGTGCAGGGGCACTGAATAATGTGATGGCCCCGGGGATCCAGAGTTTGGCGGTGGTGTTCATCCAACGCGCCGGAACGCTGGGGACGGGGTCGTTGTGGTTGACGATGCGGTGATGGACCAGGGATGAGGCGCCGGCGATAAACTCGGAGTCGGCGGCGCGAGGGGCGCCGTAGGTGTAGAGGAGAACGTCGTAGTTAGCATCCGGGGTTCGGCGCAGCCCTTCGGCCAACAGCAATGCAATAGCGCCGCCAAGGCTGTGGCCGCAAATCACAATACGCTGGCCAATGTGGAATTGGTCAAGGTATCGCAGTACGAAATCACGCATAGCCCGGTAAGCCTGGTAGAAGCCCTCGTGGACTTTACCAACGCCGTCGACGAAAGCCACTTGATGGGCGTCCGCGTCACGTAGCGCATCAGCACCGCTGACGGTTCCTCGCACGGAAATCAGGATGACCTGGTCGTGGTGAGTGATGAACGCCTGGGTGTCGGTGCCAAATTTTTCGTCATCGAAAAAATGCAGGCGTGCAGGGTGTTCCTGCTCGTCCTTTAGTTCCGGGCGATTCTGGGGATATAAGTCGGGATCGAAAGGCAGGATTTCGAAACGCTGGGAGTATGGGACTTCTTCATAGAGCGGATAGAAACGCTGCGTTTGCTTCGGATCGATTCGCCAGGCTTCGTGATACACCGACAGCTGTTCAGCGAACAGATTTCCAACGCTTGGATCCAACGGAAACCGGACCTCCTTTAAGGGGTTTTCTCGAGGGACTTGCCCAAAGTCGCAATAACTCAACGCAGCAAACAATGCCAGCTGAAACACATTCAGGGCACAGATGTTGTCTTCGACAGATAGCATTGGGCGCAAGGCCCGCAATGGCCGTACCTCGAGAATGGTGTGCTTGTTTGGAAACAGCACGATACCCGCTAATGTTGGCTCGGGCGGGCCGAATCCCAGCTCGGCCATCATTTTCAATGCATGACGTTTGGGACGATGGGTACGAGGCGTTATCGGAGGCAAGTGGGCGACATGTCGAACCAGATCTCTGACTTCGACTTGATAGAACCGGTCAGCTTGTAGTTGAGCAGGATTGGCTTCAACACGACGCCCACTGGACGTAGAAAATTTAGTCTGCTCTGCCCGAACTTGAAGCTCGCTGATAGGAAGTGGATACATCGGCCGCATCATTAATCGGCGATATGGCTGTTCTGCTCCTGAATAAAGTTCGTCAAAAACAAGAACCACGGGACCGCTATAAATATCTTGTAACTTGGCGCCCCCCTCACCGTTCAATCTACCTTTGTACTGCTGTCCTGCACTGTCGTGAACGGTATACGGCAGACCGCCATACATCGTTCCTACTCCGACTTCGTCGACTAAGCAAAAGCTCACCCACTGCCCTCGTAATGAACAAGCTAGCGTGCTATCACTGAAAAATGATCGCTTCCTTGCGTCCATGCACATGGCTCACTCCTTCATTCACACGATGGATAAATATCGCAGATGCGACCGTCCGGCATTTTTATAGGTTTAAAATCGGTCGTGTTGCCGTTGCAGTAGGCATCCCGATCAGAGAAGTCCTTACCTTTACAGCGTTTCCACCCTCCTGGAACAGCTACCCAGTTATCGTCAAAAGCGGGTCTCTCCTCATTACTCAAAGTCAACACCATCCTCAGAGTTTTTCCTGGGAGTTCATCTCGTTGCGCGTATCCACCTACTCGTGTTTTTTGCAACTTCCCCTCCGCATTAACCGAACGGCACTGGAGAATTTTCCTGATCCCGTGAAGAGGGCCTACAGTCCGAAACAACCATTGACACTGGCCCGAAAAATCCTGCGCATCTGACTCCCGCATCCCGGGCATATCCAGATAATCTCTGATAGAGATATTGGCAATATCCCCACCCACATCCGTACTTCGCTTTCCCCACTTCGCATAGAAATCAAACTCCAAACTACGCAGTACCAACGGACACCCTTCTACCGTTTCGGTCAGCGGTAACTCATAACTCACCCTGCTCGCGACAGGTTTGTAGTCTGTAAAAAAGACCTTCCGCTCTGGTCTCTTGCCTCGGCGTCTCGGCAAGACACAGGTTTCACCCGTTGCAGGTCGATAATTAGCTGCCGTCTTCAGTTCGAACTGCGGCGGCAAATCCACCTCCAACGTAAAATGCTCTACCCCCTTCCCCGTACACCCCGAAAGCCCTACGCCCCCGACCACAAGCAACCCCACTTTCGTCCATCTATCCACCCTTCCCTTCCTCCCTGCGCCACTGCTCCACCACCCGTTCAAAATGCGCCCCTGGCGCCTCGCCTACCCACGGTTGCCAATGGACAACGCTGCTGCGGGTCGCCTCTTCCAACCGACGCACCACCAAAAACTCCAACTGCTCCGGCGAGCGCCATTGCCAGGTGCGTGCCTGCTCCAGTACCTGGGCCAGCCAGATCCTCGGGTCTTGAAACTCAACCAATGCAGCCAGGTCTTCGCTGTGCTCGGCCAACAGGTAGCGCAGGATATTGGCGTGCAGGATGGCTTCGGCCTGGGGATTGGGTGCACCCAGCCAAGGTGACGGGTCGGGTACCGGATAGTCGCCTGGTGCGGGGTTCTCGGCCTGGCACCAACGGCCTTCGTGCCAATAGCAAACGCTGATGAGCGGCCCGAGGTAGTCCGGCCAATGCGCTTTCGATAAATGGGCCAAGGCACGACCCAGGGTGCGGTTGTCGTGAATGCGATAAAGCACCTGCTGGCCCTTGGGCCCCAGCAGCAATCGCGCGCGCCAATGTCGAGTCACATCGTCAAAATCGGCAGCAGGCAAACTACCCATCCACCCCCAATTCGACTCGGGGTGTTGCAGCAGCTCGACCAATGCAGGTTCCTGCATCTGCTCCAGCAACACTATGACCGGGCCTGAGCTCACCAATTGCGCCGCATCGGTCTCGCTGTAGAGTTCGCAATAGTGCAATGGGCCGCGCCCTGCCAACAGAGGTTGGCGAGCGGTGTTATGGCCCTCCAGCATCAGGCACAGCGCGTACCCTCTCTGCCGCTGTTGAGCCATCCATCGATTGGGCAAGCTGTCCATCAAGCCGCCCTCCCCACGATATCGCAGCCGCCTTCTCGGCAGCCTTCGCACAGGGGGCAAAAATCCGCGCCCAGTTGCTTGGCCAAGTCCATGATGACGCCTTGCACCGCGGAAACCGGCGCGGCAACCCGCTTAGAGCCCACCGGATGGGATGCCGAAGGTGTGCCGCCAAGGCTGATGGTGCGGCTGCTGAAAATACTCCCGGCTTGAATCACCAGGTGCTCTCCGCCCGCCTTAAGGCTCAGTTGCGCACCCGCATCGATTACCAGGCTGGCACCGGCCTGGAGATGAATCTGCTGGCCGGCTTCGATCACCAGGGTCTGGCCCACTCGGGTCAGGCTATCGCCCTGCACGTCAAGGTGGTCATGCGCCTTGAGCGTTACCTTGCGATCACCGTCGACGTGGCGATGCTCCTCGCTTTCCAGCCGGAGCGTGCTCACCCCTCGGATGATTTCATGCCTCTGCCCGGCGACTTCCAGGCGGCTGTCACGGCCCACCTGTTGTTCCAGGTCGCGTTGTGCGCGCAGGTAGATCAGTTCTTCGCCGCGCCTGTCTTCAAGGTGCAACTCGTTGGCCCCTGCTCCGTGGGGAGAACTGCGGCTACGCAGAACGCTGCGCGTCTTGTGCTGCGGCAAAGGGTAGGCGGGCAGGTGTAGCGCGTTGGGCAGGCAACCGCTGACCAGGGGTTGGTCGGGGTCGCCCTCCAGGAAGCTCACGAGCACTTCCATGCCCACCCGTGGAATGACCATGGCGCCAAACCCATCCCCCGCCCAACCGGACGCTACCCGCAGCCAACAGCTGCTGGTATCGTCAGGTTTGTCCCGACGATCCCAATGAAAGCGCACCTTCACACGGCCATAGGCATCGCAATGGATATCCTCACCCGCAGGCCCGGTCACCGTCGCGGTTTGGCTGCCACTGATCGTCGACTTGGGGTGCTTGAGCGGCGGTCGATGCACTGCGCTCCAAGGTGTCGCGGTGAAGCGGTTGCGATAGCCTTGAAACCTGTCGACTCCAAATGCGGCCTCCTCCAAAACCTGCGGTTGGTAGCCCTCATGACGTACCGAAGTCAGTAGCCACAAGTCGTTGCAGACTGGATCGGGGTGATCGCACAACTCGAGAAAGTGACCACTGCATAACGCCGGTTGATCGCTCTTGCCCAATACTCGATGACGATCACGCTGATGGCGCTCCAGGCCGCGGCGCGCCAGTTGAGCACCTCGTTCACGGCTGGTGAACCCAGCGGGGGAGCCATAGTCTTCCAAAGGATCCGTGGCTCCGGCCTGGGCTTGCAGGTGTAGCGAAGGATGCTCAAAGTCGAAATCACGGCGTACGCTGCGTTGACTGCGGGTTTGCAGGCGCCGGTCGAAACGCTGGACTACGCGGGTCTCGAGCGCCGGATCAGGCGATGAACAATAACGCTGCACCGGTAACCTTCGAAATACTGTCTGGTCATCGCCAAACACCAGCAGATGATTGTCCGTACTGTGGCGAAAATGGAAGTGAATACCCTCCTCTTCACACAGTCGCTGGATGAAGTGCAGGTCGGACTCCATGTACTGCACGCAGAATGTCCGCGGGGGATACACCACCGGCCCGAGCTCGAAGGTATAGGTATCGGCGAGAATGCCGTGGTGCTCAAGGATCGTCGCAATGATCTGCGGCACGTTGCGCAGCTGGAAAACCCGCTGGTCGCGGCGATGGGCAAGCCATGCAAGGCGGGGGGCCAGCGTCAGGTGATAACGGGTGAACCGTACGCCCTGGTCATCCCGGCCGATGGCGTAGACCTGCCCATGCAGGCCCGTATCCCCCTCGCCGAAGTCCAGATAGGCGGGTTGACGAAGCAAGGCTTCCAGGTCAATGGAAGGGTCTTCGCTGATCAATTGCATGTGAATGAAGTACGGCTGGTCGAGGGCTTCGTGACCTTTGAAGGACAAAACCTGGAAGTCCGTATTAATACCTGGAAGCAACAATTTAAAACGTGAGGAAGAAAACGCGTGAACCATCCTTTGTTACCCGCCATCAACTTTTTCGATTGAAATACTCTTCCACGCCAACCCTCAATGGCTCGCGAAAAAAGCACCTGAACACGTTAAAGCTTAGCGATTTCGGCAACGTTTCGGATGTTAAAAAATAAAAGAGAAGTTTCGTACGTCGAGATTGGAAGTGTCTTTTAAAAAATGCGACAGGCTGTAAAACAAGGCTCGCTAATATCAAGAAATTTCTTACTTTGACTACAGTTTTAACAGATAACAATTCAGGAAACAGCTGACACCGGATTAAGCCGTCCGGGGTTTTCACAGGTTCAGGTTATCAGTCGGGCGGCCCCAAACAGACTGACACTCAACAAAGTTCCCAGCCTCCGCCTGCAAATGCACTGGAGCCGTACCACCCGGCATCACCACGGCGACCTCTCCAGCCTCCACCCAACCCGCTCGCCACGCGGCACAAGCCACGGCGCAGGCGCTGGCGCCCGAAGACGCGGTAGGCCCTTCACCTCGCTCAAATACACGGGCACTGACGCGATTGCCGGAGTCCCGAGCGGCCCACTGCAGGTTGAACCCACCGACACAGGGTTGGCCACCACCTGCCGGGGGGGCAAAGGCAATGCTTTGTAACCGTTTGAACAGCCCTAGCTGATGCATCGTATCGTTAGCTGGCAAGGCGCACGCCTGCTCCAGTAACGTCGTTTTAACCCCGCACGCGAAGGGAACCCTGCTCGCTCGAGACGGCCTGATGTGCAAGGATGTCACGCTGGACATCGTTCGCTGAACGCAAAACCAAGGATTCTTCATGGCTGCCATTCCCACTCCTGCCCCCGTGGTTCCCGGGCGGTTGGAACAAATGTCCACCCGTATCGCTTTTTTTATCGCCGGTTTTGGTATTGCCGCGTGGGCGCCCTTGGTGCCGTATGCCAAGGCGCGCGCGAACCTGAACGAAGGCACGCTTGGTCTATTGCTGTTGTGCCTGGGGGTGGGTTCGATCATCGCAATGCCGGCGGCGGGCGCGCTGGCGTCTCGCTACGGTTGCCGGCGCGTGCTTACCGCCGGGACGCTGATGATTTGCCTGGCCCTGCCGATGTTGGCCACTGTCAGTTCGATCCCTTTACTGATCGCCGGGTTATTCCTGTTTGGCGCGGGCCTGGGCACCGTGGACTCCACGGTGAATCTGCAAGCCGTCATCGTTGAGCGCGCCAGTGGCAAGACCATGATGTCAGGGTTTCATGGCCTCTTCAGCCTGGGTGGCATTGTCGGCGCGGCGGGGGTTTCCGGTTTGCTGGGGCTGGGCCTGTCGCCCCTGCAGGCGACCCTGGTGGTGGTCATTATCATGGCCGTTGCGCTGTTCAAGGCCGCACCGCATCTGTTGCCGTATGGCAGTGAAAGCTCAGGTCCTGCATTTGCAGTGCCCCACGGAGTGGTGCTGTTTATCGGCTGCCTGTGTTTTATCGTGTTCCTGGCTGAAGGTGCCGTGCTGGATTGGAGTGCGGTATTCCTGAGTGCTGAGCGTGGCCTGGATGAGGCCTACGCCGGTCTTGGCTACGCGGCATTTGCCTTGACCATGACCGCTGGGCGCCTGACCGGTGATGCCATTGTCCGACGCCTGGGCGCCACGCTAGTGATCGTGGTCGGTGGCGCGCTGGCGTGTGCCGGCTTGCTCCTGGCGACATTATTGCCGGCTTGGGAAACAGCGTTGCTCGGGTACGCATTGGTGGGTGCCGGGTGTTCGAATATCGTGCCGGTGCTGTACACCGCCGTCGGTAGACAAAAGGTCATGCCTGAACATATTGCAGTGCCGGCCATCACCACCCTGGGTTACGCCGGTATTCTCGCCGGCCCCGCCATGATCGGTTTTATCGCCCATGGCAGCAGTTTGAGTACCGCTTTCGTGCTGATTGCGGTGTTGCTGGCGGCAGTCGCTATCAGCGGCAAAATCCTCAAGGTGTAGGTCACGGCTCAACGTGCTTTGCGAGCTTTGTGCTGCTCCTGCCAACGTTCGAGGTTTTTGTTGCACAGGTGGTCTTCTACATGCGGCGGGCCAAACAGGCGTGGAGTATTCGCATGCTTCAGCGCAGGTAGCAGACCCGGCCGCTCAAAAATGTTCTTCATCGTGTAGACGCACAGTTCGCTGTACTTGGACCTGGGCATCCCGGTGGACGGGTCCAGCACCGGGTTGCCCTGTTGATCAACCTCATACGGATCCTGCAAAACTTCCCTGAGCTTGGCGATGTCGACGTACTGGTGCTGTTCGAAAAGAAAAGTCCGATCCTTGGTTTTATCTCTCAAGTGCTCGAACTGCCCTTGCAGCGCCTCAACCACTTCAGCGTTGCCCTGGGCATGAAAGGGATCCTGGCTGAAGACGCTTGGGGAGCTGTTGCCCTGCAACGCCTGGGCCGCCGCCCTGAGACTATCTCGCGTGATATCACCGTCACGACTGAAGATCGTATCGCTTAGTCGCGGGCGCTCAAGAATTTCCCGGACGACCTGAATCGCGCCGTCCAACTCCTCGTTTTTTCCGGTGGGCTCAGCGGCAATCCGCTGCAATGACAACCAGGTCAAGCGCCCGTCATTCAGATACGAGTGCAGCAGCCCGAAGGCTTTCTCCAGGGCACTCGCCAACTGCTTGTCCGTGGAGTTGGGGCCCGGCAGGGAAAACTGCGCCCGCTGCGGGGGGAAGTTCTGCAAGTTCCGATGACGCAGGACAGACAATGTTCCGCGCAGCAGGAAGGGCTTGCGAGGCCCAGCAGACTCAGGCACGGAGGGCGTTTCACTCCAGGCTCCAGCGTTGTCGACCGGTGGTGGCGCCATGGGGTGCGGGACTGGCCCACCAGGGGCGTGAGACCGCCTGGGAGGTAGTACACCATCGATTGACATGGGTTTTCTCCAACTCTTTGAGATGCATATCCGCTTGGTGATCGGCTCGGTGATGACCAAATCAACGAATGAATTCCACTCGGACCAGCACCTCATGTGTGGTTGGATGAACCCGGCAGTTCCTTACGGACAACGAATACCAATGACAATATGTAAAACCGCAACCAACGATGCTCAACCCAACTTGCGTCTGCGCCACCAGCCCGCGAGGGTGTGAATCAGCCCGACATTTTTTATCGATCCGGCACCCTCTCCGGGGGGCTGTCCGTCCGCAAGCATGCCCCTGGAAAAGTCATCCGAAACGGGCGCCTGGAATTGTCGCTGGCCGGCAAAAGCCTTCATGCGCAGGGCTTGGGCCGCATGTTCCTTTGCAGGGGTGTGCAGGCCTCGCGTTGCTGCGCCCTCCTCTGATACCGCAAGTTTCGCGTCCTGGGTGCTGTGCAGGAGTTCAAGGCGCTGGGATGGGGGGGAGTTAAACGAGGTTGAAGTCATGAGTTTGCCCTCACTCGGAATCTGAAAAGCGGCGGGTGAATCACTACTGTAGGTATCAGCTATGTGGCAAATGAGTGTAATCCGTTCCTCGAACAATTGAGTCAGGCGCCGCATTCGCCGTGCAGCGCCTGTAGGTTGGTCACTTGGACAATAGGACCAATGCTCTCCAATTGATCTTTCCGTCCCCGTCTTTACTGGCAAGGTCGTCCATCAGCTTGAGCAGATTACTTCGCTGGATCACTGCCTGGGCCAACTGGATAAGGTGGTCCTTTTCAGCGTCGCCTGTGAAAGGTTGGCGGGCAAGCTTTTTCAGGTCGCGGATTCTAAGGTCTGGCCCCCAGGGCCAGCCCTTCAATTCGTCAAAATGCTCGAGCATTTCAGCGGCCAACTCCTTGTCAGACTTGTACTTGAAGTAGTTTTCGCCCTTGATGACCGCGATCACATTCTGAAAGTCGATGAGATTATCCAATGCACCGGTAGAAGTGTGTCGGTCAAGCGCCGCCATCAGTTCCGGACGCCGCAGCAGCTCATTGGCCAAGCGAATGTTCTCCCGCATGGCGGGGTTAGGCGACCACCCTCTTCTCGCCATCGCAAGGATGCTGTCAACACTGATATACCCTGGATTCCTGGGGTCCCTGAAAACATGGAAACTGTCGCGCAATTGCGCTGCCAACTCTTCATTGTTCTTCAGCGAGTATTGCGGATCTGGCCTGCCAGGCGCGACCGGATAGGGCCTTTCTCCGCCGGTAGGGTCTGGTCGTGGTGGCGGGTTGCTCGCCCCGGGATTCGGCCTCGGCGGCGGATTGCTGCAACCTGGGTTCGGCCTTGGTGGTGGACCGCCACAGCCTGGATACGGAGGCGGCCGATGTCCGGAAAACCATTGGTTCATCCATTGCTTGAACTGGCTCAGGAAATCCTGCATTGCAGGAGCGTGATGATGGTGATGGTGATGGTGATGGTGGCGGCCTGACACATCTGCGCCGGTGGTGGCCGCCTGATGGTTGCCGAACACTGGACCGGCCTTATTTTCCCCGGATTGAAAATTTACATTGGCGGAACTCTGACCTTTGAAAGAAGGCGCAGCAGGCGCTTCACGAGTGTTCTTGACCTCGGGCTTGGCAGTGGCATTGGCCTGCGAAGGATCAGAGGTTGATGAGGTAGAGACGGGGGATGGATCCAACATCGGTACCGACATGCGTTTCTCCATTACAGTGGGCGCGATTTTCAGCTTGTCGCTCCAACGTAGTGTCGAAGCCCATCAGCTTTCCCATGTGTGGCTTTTTGTCGGAATCAGTTCCTGTGCCAGCAACAATATATGCTGTGCGAGTGTAGGAAACAGATCGAGCAGGTAATAGCCTTTGCTGCTGCCTGGGCAACGTCGCGTCGAACCGGGCAGGCAAAAAAAATCGCAACCCTTGGGTTGCGATATTTCTATCCACTGAATATCAGAACCCGACACTTGCCTGGACGAAGAACGTACGCGGTTCACCCAGGTATATCCCGGCGTTGTTGTCGCTGGAGCGCGTGTAATGCTGCTGGTCGAAGACGTTCTTTACGCCCACGCCCAGCTTGAGGTTCGACAATTGCGCGCCAAAGTCATAGCCGCTGCGCAGGTTGACGGAGACATAACCTGGGATGTCGCCATATTGGCCATCGTCGGTGCCCTGGGTAATGTAGGTGGTGCCGGTACCTGGCGCACGCTGCTTGGATTGCGCATAAACATCGAGGTTATGGGTCCAGTGGTTGACGTCGTAGCGCAGGCCCAGCGTCGCCACTTCACGGGAGTACAGGGGCAGGTCGCGGCCCTTGAACGGTACATCACCTTCGGAGGTGGCCTTGGTATAGGTAAAGCCGGCGTTAGCCGTCAGCCCGTCAAGGCGCGGGTCGAGATTGGAAAGGTCGTAGTGGGCCGAGGCTTCGACACCGGCGTGCTTGGTGGCGCCGAGGTTAGTCCAGCCTACATCGTTGCTGACGTATTGCAGCTCATCCGAGAAGTCGATGTAGAACAGTGTCACTTCGCCGCCCCAGACGCTGTCGTTGTAGCGCGTTCCGATCTCGTAGGTCTTGGCTTTTTCCGGGTTAAGGCCATTGGCGGTCTGGTTGCCGGTGCCGCCCTGGCCCAGCTGGAAATACTGCAGGCTGCCGAAGGAGGTTTCGTAATTGGCAAACAGTTTCCAGGCGTCGGAGACGTGATACATCACGCTCAGGGCCGGCAAGGGTTCGTTGTTGTGGATCTCGCGGCGTTTTTCCTCGGTACGCTTGCCGTTCAGGGCCACGACGGGGCGGTCATGCCATTCGGTGCGGATATCTTCAAAGCGGATGCCCGGGGTGATGGTCCACTTGCCAATATCGATTTTGTTGTCGATGTAGAAGGCATTGGCTTCGGTGCCACCGGTGCGGTCCTGATAGACATGGCCATCGCTCTGCCCGCCCGGCGTCGGCACGTTATTGACCAGGTTCAGGCTGGTGGCTTGCTCGTGCATGCCTTCCTTGAGGTAACGGTAGCCAACGCTGACTTCCTGGGTGCTCGGGCCCAGGTCAAACACATGGGACACCCGCGGCTCGATACCAAAGGTGTAGTAGGTGCGCGGGTAGGAACTGAGGGTTTTCAAATCACGGTTGGCGATGTTGCTGCCACGGAAGCTGTCGGAGTAGTAGGTCAGCACTTCGGCCTGGGTGCGATCGTCGATCTGGCGGATGTACTTGAAGGACACATCCTTGCGGCGACCGCTGAAGTTGTCCCAGTCGCGCACCGACTGATAAGGGTTGGCGTCGAACTGTTGCTGGGTCAGGCCGCCAGGCATGTCGGCGCTGGCGTCGTAGTAGTGGAAGTTCAGCGAGAAGTCGTCTTGATCGGTCGGCGCCCAGTGGGTCTTGAAGATCACGTCGTCGATATCGTTGGAATTATTGCTGTTGCGATAGCCGTTGCCGTTGACTCCGGAATACAGCAATGCAGCGCCGATGCCGTTGTCTGCCGTGCCGCCAATAAAGGCGTTCTCCACATGCTTCCAGCCACCATGGGCGGAGGTCTGCAGGGTAGTGCCGACCTCACCGGAGAATTTCTCCGGAATTGCACGGGTCACGAAGTTGATCACGCCCCCCACGTTCTGTGGCCCATAACGTACAGAGCCGGCCCCGCGGACAACGTCGATGCTTTCCAGGTTACCGGCAGAAATCGGCGCCATCGACAGTTGCGGCTGGCCGTACGGGGCGAAGGCCGCCGGTACTCCGTCGATCAGCACGGTGGAGCGCGGCGACAGGGGTGAGGTCAAGCCGCGTACACCGACATTGAGGGAAATATCGCTGCCGCCGGTGCCGTTGGCTTCCTGCACCTGCACGCCAGGCACGCGGCGCAGTACGTCACCGACGTTCATCGCGCCCTGCTCCACCATGGCTTCGCGGCGCACCACGGTACGTGCGCCCGGATGGTTTTGCACCACGGCGGCATCGGCATCGCCGAGCCAATCGCCCACCACCTTGATATCGGTGACTCCCAGCTCCAGCGGTGAACCCGCTTCACCGGTGCCGTTGCTCACCGGGCGCAGGGTCACGGAACCGGCGTCGATCTGGTAATCCAGCCCACTGCCTTGCAGCAGTTGGCGCAGGGCCTGTTCGGGCGAGAGGTCGCCATTCACCGCCGGGGCTTGCTTGCCGGCCACCATGTCGGGGCTGAAGAACACTTGCAGCGAAGTCTGCTGGCCCAGTTGGCTAAGCGCGGCACCCAGTGACTGGGCGCGGATATGTATGCCATCGGCCGCATACGCGGCAGGCAGCGCGGTGCTGACCGCAATGGCCAGGGCCAGGGGCACCCAGCGAGAGATTTTATTATTGTGGATGGCGAGTTTTTTCACGTCGAACCTAGTCCTGTGATCGCAAGAGTGTGCGGCTGTTAATGCAAACCAGTTGCAGTTGCAGGAGAAGACGAAGAACTCGAAAAAAACCTGAATGTCAGCGTGAAATAATTTCCTGACTACCGTCCGGCAAGGTGCGCAAGGCCACGGGCAGGATGTGCGGCAAGGCTTTGAGCAAGGCGTCGGTGTCACTGGATTTGAATACGCTGGTCAGGCGCAGGTTACCCACCGCTGCCGTGCTGACACGCAACGGCTGCTCACGGTAGCGCGACACTTCCCGGGCCACTTCGCCCAAGGTGGCGTTGTTGAACACCAGTTTGCCGGTACGCCACGCGGTCAGTTCTTCAGGGTTCACCGCATAGGTTGCTGCCACTTGGCCTTGGGTATCAACGTGGGTACCACGGCCAGCGGTGAGCGTCACCGCCTGATCCGATATGCGCCCCTGCACCTTGACCGTACCGGCTTCGACCGCCACGCGGGTCTGGTCTTCGTCGCGGCGCACATCAAAACGCGTGCCGGTAACCGTTACCTGACCTGACCCGGCAACCACGACGAACGGACGCCTGGCGTCATGCTCGACACTGAACATCGCCTCGCCCTGCTTGAGTTCCACGCTCCGCTGGCCCTTTTCATAGCGAACCGCAGCCACGCTGCGGCTGTTGAGGTCCATCACCGAGCCATCGGGCAAGGCTACCTGGCGATGCTCGCCCAATCGCGTGCTGAACTCTGCACTGTAAGGCTTTGACTGGCCCACCCCGCTGACTAAACCCAGGCCCACTGCAATGGCGACCACACTGGCGGCAACGGCATAGCGCAACACCGCACGGCGCTTGGGAGGCTCGCCCGGCGTATCGCACAAGGCCTGCAAGCGGGCCTGGGGCAGCAGATCGGCGGCGCCCCACAGCCCTTGCAGCACATCGATTTCGTACTGGTGCTCAGGCGCCTGCGACTGCCAGGCATCGAAACGTTGCCGCTCCTCGGCGTTCAATGGGCCGTCTTGCAGGCGTACAAACCATTGCGCGGCCTCATCACGGACACGGTTATCCATCGAGCAGGATCCTGTTTCAAAGCGGGTCATGGCGCCATCGCATCCAGACGATCACGCAGATGCCGCAAGGTGCGGATCATATACTTTTCCACCATGTTTTTAGACAGCCCCAGGCGCTCGGCGATTTCCTGCTGGGTCAGGCCCTCGATCTTCTGCCAGATGAAAATCCTGCGACAGTTGAGCGGCAGCTCCGTCAAGGCCCGCTCGATGGAGTCGGCCAACTGGATCGCATGCATGTAATGCTCCGGGTCGCCGCTGTGGGGCGCGCTTTGATCCATGGCCGGCAGCGTCAGCGCCTGGCGGCGGTCTTCGCGGCGACAGGCGTCCACCGCAATATTGCGTGCGGTTTGATGCAGGTAGGCGCGCGGTTGTACTACCTCGCTGGCGCGGGACTCAAGCACACGCACAAAGGTGTCATGGGCCAGGTCTTCGGCCTGCTGGCGGTTTCTCAGGCGGCGCGTCCAGGTTCCGATCAACTCTTCGTAGTGCTCGAAAAAGCCTGTTCTGCGGGGCGGCTGAGGGGTCATCGCGGATGCACTGGGTAGGCGGGGCGTGAATAGTAATGCTTCCTATTAAGCAGGGCAATTGCTGCTGAGCGCCTGCGCCACTTCTGTTCCCGAGAGCATTTATTTTTTTGAAATAACCGCACTCATATATTGATGCAGGTCGCGTAGATCCTTAATGCTCCAGGCATGCGGCGCTATCTTTACACCGTTCTCCCGCAACGTCCTTGGGATCAGGTCGCCATTGGGACGAAGGATGATCGACGATACGATAACACCCGGATAATCCTTGAGCCGCTGCTTGAAAGCTGTGGTTGTGAGGTCAGGCGTTGGCGGATTGCTTTTTTTGGCCAATGGCCCAGTCGCTCTGATATCGGGCCCATGACACACCGCGCACCTTTGGAGGTAAAGCGTCTTGCCATTAGCGTTTTCTGCCAAGGCCCCCGACGTTTGAGCCAGTGACAATACCGCTGATAGACCCATGAGTATTTTGTTCATGGGTGCGGTGCCTGTCGGCATATACATTCCATCGCGCCCTCTCCATTCCCTTTATTCTAAGCACCATACGATAACATTCACCTTCCGGCCGAGCGCTACACCTATGCAAACGCCTTTTATCGACACCCGCTGCCACCACGCCTTACGCCTTGCCTGCAACATCAACACTTACCCGCACAAGTTCTGTTTGAGCCAATCCAATCGAAAACTCGTCAGTTCCCTGATGGATGAATGCCCGGGCGTGCAGACATTGGTCGAACAGCTGTGCCAGATGCAGGCGCTGCTGGCACCCAAGCTGCCACTCACCGGCACGAGCGCACTGTGGAAATCCCGCGAGGCGCATCTGCAGCAAACCCAGATACACACCACCGTCGACACGGAACCTTTACCCGACGGCACCCTGACCGATATTGCGCGGCTGCTCGATCTGCAGCTGTTTGAAACCGTACTCTCGACCATGCCATGCGAAGCCAAGGGTGCCCCATCCTCGCATGACGCTGTTAGCCTGGCGTGCCAATGCGTTTGGCTTTCTGAGCTACTGGCGCTGGTCATACTGGGTATCGCCAGGGCAACCCTTGATGAGACCGGCCGTTGCAGCATCACGCCGTCCTCGGACGCCATGCGCATGCACCTTCGACGAGTGTGGTTTGGTTCAGCCCTGGAGCAGGCATCCCTTGCGTCTGCCTCCCTGGCCATCCAGAGCCTTGCCATCGTGGCCGCCGACCCGGCTCGACGAAACCAGCTGCAGAACGCCAGGGTATCGGCACTCACTGTATTTCCCCAGCATTGGCGACTACCGCCAGACTACGGTCCCGTGGCCGGATTATTATTCGATCAACTCGAACCCTTGCTGCTGATGATCATTCACGCGGTCCATGGGGCACAGCACCCTGGAACCCCACCCTTCGATCATCGCCACGCCGCGCAGAAAGGCATCACGCCGGTCTACGAACTTGTCTGTCAGATTCAAGCGCAACTCCCCGTGGTTGACCGGCTGTTCGATTTCTCTGGAGGCGGACTGATCCTGGGAACGCGCAACCTGGCGAGTGGCGCCATCGAGACAGCCGAAAAACTTGCAGAAATAAAGTTCGGCGACAATTGGCACGGCAAGGCCACCTCTGATGCACAGAAGGCCTACCTGTTGAACCGGCTCAAACGCTGCGCCCATATTGAAGTGCTCGATTTCGAACTGCTGCAACACCATACAAAAGACAGTGCCGTTGAAGTGGATGTCGATTTTTTCATCCGGGATAACCTGCACGGCCAGATTTATGGCGTTCAGCTCAAACACCTCAAGAAGCGCTCCCATAGCGGTCTACTGGGATGGCTCAGCCTGCTCCGGGAGCCGGCCAGTGGGTTGGGCAACCTGGTCCGACAGTTGGAAAACCTGGTGCTGGTTGCCCGCGACGATGAGAAGGCTCGGGCGGTGCTGATCGGCAACGGGCTCACACCGGCCGAATGCGAGCGCATCATACCGGTAGGCTTGCACAATGTCGGCAGCATGGACATGTGGTCACTTCAAAACGGCATTCTGCTCTATGACATGCACACGTTTGTGAACCTGGTGGCCGGTAGGGCTGCGGTCGAAATCGGCATGGTCGACGGGCAAATCATTCATCGGCCGGCGGCCGCCCGCGAAGGACCTCCTCCCAGCCCTCATGCTCCGGACTCGGCCATTGATGCCTACCTGGCCGATCCCCTGTTCCAGCACCTGTCCCGGTTTGACAGCGCTGCCAGGGTCAGCCGACGGGTGTGTATCGGCGCGCATACCGTTGTTGCCCATGGACTGGGCATATGAGCCAAACGGTGAACTTCCACTGCTCGTCGTCAGTCAGCTGAAAGGACTCTCATAATCACAGTGGGTGGGCGATGCAGATTTCCTTGCAGCAACAAGTGGCCCTGGTCACCGGCGCCAGCTCCGGCATTGGCGCCGGTGCCGCCAAAGCCCTGGCCGCAGCGGGTGCGGCGGTGGTGCTCAACTACAATTCCCAGGCGGCACCGGCCGAGGCCCTCGCCGCGCAGATCAATGCCGCCGGTGGCCAGGCGCTTGCCATCGGTGGCGATGTGTCCAAGGAAGCAGACGTCGAACGCCTGTTCGCCCAGACGCTCGACGCCTTCGGCCACCTGGATATCCTGGTGGCCAACTCCGGCTTGCAAAAAGACGCCAATCTGGTCGATATGACCCTTGAGGACTGGAACACCGTGATCAGCGTCAACCTCACCGGGCAATTCCTTTGTGCCCGTGCGGCCGTGCGTATTTTCAATCGTCAGGGTATTCGCGAAGGCGTGTCCCGCGCCGCCGGTAAAATCATCCATATGAGCTCGGTGCATCAACTCATCCCCTGGGCCGGGCATGTGAATTATGCGGCGTCCAAGGGCGGTGTGGAGATGCTGATGCGCACCCTCGCCCAGGAAGTCAGCGAGCAACGTATCCGCATCAATGGTATTGCGCCCGGCGCTATTCGTACGGCAATCAACCGTGCGGCCACAGAAGGTGCGGCAGAAAAAGAATTGCTCAAATTGATTCCTTACGGCCGCGTGGGTGATGTGGAGGACGTGGCCAATGCGGTGGTTTGGCTGGCCAGCGATGCGTCTGATTATGTCGTCGGCAGCACCCTGTTCATTGATGGCGGCATGAGCCTTTATCCGGAGTTCCGTGGCAATGGTTGATTTGAAGACAGAACCCCAAAGCGCCATCGATGCCCACGGCATCATCGGCGATATGCGCAGCGCGGCGCTGGTGAACGACCGGGGCAGTATCGACTTTTTCTGTTGGCCCGAATTCGACAGCCCATCGATCTTCTGCGCGCTGCTCGACACGCCCGATGCCGGCACGTTCCAGCTCACCCCGGACTTGCCCAACGCCCGCCGCGAACAGATCTACCTGCCCGACACCAACGTGCTGCAAACCCGCTGGCTCAGCGACGCGGCGGTGGTAGAAGTCACCGACCTGCTGGCGGTCAGCGAAGAGGTCGACGAGCTGCCTTTGCTGATTCGCCGGGTACGGGTGGTCAGCGGCCAAGCCACCCTGCACCTGCGCTGCGCCGTGCGCCACGACTACGCGCGTGCCAAGACTCACGCCACAGCCAGCAATAGCGGTGTGCTGTTCAGCGCCGACGGCCAGCCCGGCCTGCGCCTGGTAGGCAGCCACCCGCTGACCCTCGAAGACCATGCAGCCGTCACCAGTTTCACCCTGGCCCAGGACGAAGGCGCCGAATTCGTGCTCGGCGGCCAGGACGATCCTCGGGTGGTCAATGACTGCACCGACCTATACCTGGAGCGCACCCTTAAGTTCTGGCGCGGCTGGATCTCCCAGTCCAATTACCGTGGGCGCTGGCGCGAAATGGTCAACCGCTCGGCCTTGGCGTTGAAGCTTTTGACGTCGCGCAAGCACGGCGCAATCATCGCCGCCGCTACCTTCGGCCTGCCGGAAACCCCCGGCGGCGAACGCAATTGGGATTACCGCTACACCTGGGTGCGCGACGCCTCGTTCACCGTCTACGCGTTCATGCGCCTGGGTTTTGTCGAAGAGGCCAATGCCTATATGCGTTGGCTCAAAGGCCGGGTCAGCGACTGCTGCGGGCAGCCGACCAAGATCAACATCCTCTACGGCATCGACGGTCGCCAGGAACTGCCGGAAACCACACTTGACCATCTGAGCGGCCACGGCGGCGCCCAACCGGTGCGCGTGGGCAATGAAGCGTTTGACCAGATCCAGCTGGATATCTATGGCGAACTGATGGACGCGGTGTACCTGGTCAACAAGTACGGCGAAGCCATCTCCCACGAAGGCTGGAAACACACGGTGGAAGTGGTCGACCAAGTGTGTGAGATCTGGAACCGCAAGGACGTGGGCATCTGGGAAATGCGCGGCGAGCAGCACCACTTCCTGCATTCGCGCCTGATGTGTTGGGTGGCCGTGGATCGCGCCATACGCCTGGCGTCCAAACGTTCACTGCCGGCACCGTTCGCCCGCTGGGATCAGACGCGTCAGGCGATCTACGCCGACATCTGGAGCAACTTCTGGAACGAGGAGCGCGGGCATTTTGTGCAGCATATCGGCAGCACTGCGCTGGACGGTTCGATGCTGTTGATGCCGCTGGTGCGCTTTGTAGCGGCGACCGACCCGCGCTGGCTGTCGACACTGGAAGCGATCCAGAAAAGCCTGGTGCGCGACGGCATGGTCTACCGTTATCGCAACGACGACAGCCAGATCGATGGGCTGCAAGGCACCGAGGGCGCGTTTGCCGCCTGCTCGTTCTGGTACGTCGAATGCCTGGCCCGCGCCGGCCAAGTGGAAAAAGCCCATCTGGAATTTGAACAGTTGCTGCGTTACGCCAACCCGCTGGGGTTATACGCCGAAGAGTTCGACAGCCAGGCCCGGCACCTGGGCAATACGCCCCAGGCCTTAAGCCATTTGGCGTTGATCAGTGCGGCGACGTTCCTGGACCGCAAGCTCAGCGGGGAGAAGACCGTATGGCAACCCTGAATGCCCCCGCCCCATTGCTCTATGTGCGCACCTCCGTGTTGGATGTAGCTTACGAGACCCATGGCCCCGTCGCAGGTGAGCCGGTGATCCTGCTGCATGGCTTCCCCTACGACCCACGCGGCTACGATGAGATCGCGCCAACGCTGGCCGAGCGTGGTTATCGGGTGTTGGTGCCGTATCTGCGCGGTTATGGCCCGACGCGATTTATCAATGATCAAGTGATGCGCTCCGGCCAACAGGCGGCGCTGGCCAAGGACCTGCTGGATTTTATGGATGCCCTGGCAATACCCCAGGCTACTCTCGCAGGGTTTGACTGGGGTGGGCGCGCCGCGTGTATTGTCGCGGCGCTGTGGCCGCAACGGGTGCGCGGGCTGGTGACCGGCGATGGCTACAACATCCAGGACATCGCCAAGTCAATCGCGCCTCGGGCTGCGGAAACTGAGCATCGTTTGTGGTACCAGTATTACTTTCATACCCAGCGCGGGGTCGACGGTCTAACCGCTAACCGCCGTGAGCTTTGCGAGTTGTTATGGCGGCTCTGGTCACCGACCTGGCTTGAAGGGCCAAGCCTGTACGGCAATACCGCGCCATCGTTTGATAACCCGGATTTTGTCGCGGTGGTGATTCACTCCTATCGCCATCGATTCATGTATGCACCGGGTGACCCCGCGCTGGAATTCATCGAGCAGGCATTGGTGCCGCAACCGGCGATCTCGGTGCCGAGCATTTCATTGTGCGGTGCCGACGATGGCGTGGGCCCGCCCTCTCAAGAAGATGAGGATGTGGAGCGCTTCAGCGGTTTTTATCGAAGGCACGTGTTGCCTGGCGTGGGCCATAATGTTTTCCAGGAAGCGCCCAAGGTCACGCTGGATGCCTTGCTGGAATTACTGCAGCGCTGAAAAACGCTCCCGATAAGCCTGGGGCGTCACCGACAGGGCGCGCAGGAAGCTGCGGCGCAATGTCTCTTCACAGCCAAAGCCGCATTGCAGGGCAATGCGTTTGATTGAGGTGGTGCTGTCTGCCAACTGTCGGCGTGCGCTTTCGATACGGATCAGTTCAACAGCGCGCGCCGGGGTTTGGCCGGTTTCAGCTCGGTAGTGACGCACAAAACTACGCTCACTCATGCCGGCCTGCCCCGCCAGGGTGGCGATGTTCAGATCCAGTGTCAGGTGCTCGGCGATCCAGGCGTGCAATTCGGCAAAGCGGCTGTCGCTCTTTTGCAGGGCCAGCGTCACGCTGAATTGCGCCTGCCCGCCGGGGCGCTTGAGGAACACCACCAGGTGACGCGCTACTTCCAGGGCAAAGGCGCGCCCCAGGTCCTCTTCCAACAGGGCCAGGCACAGGTCGATCCCGGCGGTCACACCAGCCGACGTCCACACTGCGCCTTGCTGGATGAAAATCGGATTGGCCTCCACCGTCAGCGCGGGAAACTTGCGCGCCAGTTCTTCACAGCGCGTCCAGTGCGTGGCCACCCGACAGCCGTCGAGCAAGCCACTGGCGGCCAACAGAAAAGCTCCGGTGCACACCGAAGCCATGCGCCGCGTGTGCCGGGCTTTTTCCCGCACCCATTGCACCAGCGCCGGGTCTTCGGCTGCGCCGTATACGCCCCAGCCACCGGCGATCACCAGGGTGTCGCAAGGCGAGTCGTTGGCGGGCAGCGGTTCGGCCAGCAGCGCCAGGCCGGCAGAGGTCACTACCGGGTCAGCCTGGGCGGCGATCACACTCACCGCGTAGGGCAACGGCAAGCCACGCTGGCGTGCCAGGTCATTGGCGGACGCGAACACCTGGAGGGGTCCGGTCACATCGAGCACCTGGACATTCTCAAAGGCGAGTACATGAATGATTCTGGGCATGATTGGCGTGATTAGTGGGCTCAATGGCGTATGCGCCAAAGCCTAGGCTTCTACAGTGAGGTCGTCCACCCCTTTATCGGAGCTTGATTAATGACTTTGCACATCGGTTTTCTGTTATTCCCCGGTATCCAGCAACTGGACCTTACCGGCC
Organism: Pseudomonas sp. FBCC-B545; assembly: GCF_059134095.1. NCBI lineage: Bacteria > Pseudomonadati > Pseudomonadota > Gammaproteobacteria > Pseudomonadales > Pseudomonadaceae > Pseudomonas > Pseudomonas sp. FBCC-B545. Next base: position 4,165,389 of record NZ_CP101441.1, read on the forward strand.
CCTATGACGTGCTTGGTTCACTACCCGACGTGAAGCTGCACCTGGTGTGGAAAGACCTGGCGCCGATCACCTCAAGTACCGGCCTGATATTCACGCCGACCATGACCTATGCCGACTGTCCGGCCCTGGATGTGTTGTGTGTGCCCGGCGGTGCAGGCGTGGGCCCGTTGATGGAAGACCCGCCCACCCTGGACTTCCTGAACACACAGGCGCAGACCGCACGTTACATAACCTCGGTATGCACCGGCTCGCTGGTATTGGGGGCGGCGGGTTTGCTGCGCGGTCGCAAGGCCACCACCCACTGGGCTTACCACGACCTGCTCGCGCCGCTCGGCGCCATCCCCGTGCAGGAACGTGTGGTGCGTGACGGCAACCTGTTTACGGGCGGAGGGATCACGGCGGGAATCGACTTTGCGTTGACCCTGGCGGCCGAGTTGTATAGCGAAGCGGCGGCGCAATTGGTGCAATTGCAGATCGAATATGCGCCGGCCCCGCCGTTTGACTCAGGCCGCCCGGAGACTGCGCCCAGGCATGTGCTGGAGGAAGCCAACAAGCGCACGGTAGAGTCGCGCAGAGTGCGTGGGGAGATCGTGGCCCGAGCGGCTGCGCGGTTGGGTTGAATGTTCATCCGTGGCGAGGGAGCAAGCTCCCTCACCACAGTACAGCGCTGCTCCTTAACTGACGGGCATCGCCGTTACTGCGCTCGCGTCTCGCCGCCTCCCTCTACGACCCGATCAACCAGCAACTGAACGCCCTCCACCATCCGGCAGATCCCCAGCACCACACTGCGTTGCGAACCATCAACCTCAAAGGCCAGGTGCGCCGCCATGGCATTGATGGATTCCAGATCCTGGGAGGCATTGACCAGCAGGGTTTCGGTGTCGAGGTTGGGATGGAGGGTGAAGAGCAGGTTTAATCTGAAGGAAGATTGGGGCTGTCTTTGATCATGGTGTAGTTCCTGAGAGTAATGGACTACTGGAGTAGTTCGGATTTCTCACGTCCGGTCGCTGAATTGGCAGCGACTGGGGAAGACTAGTGATGACTGTTCCTAGCAGCAACCTTAAAGGGTTGTGGGAAAAAGCCGGTTTCAGCGCTTAGACGTAAGGTGAGTCTTAGGCCGCTGTACGAAACTTCTTTTGATTCTTTCGGCGCGGCTGTCCGGTCGTAGCCGATAGTAACCACGATGCGAAGCGAGCCGCTCTGCTCTTGCTCTGCTTTTGATCTCAGGCGCCCCGTTAAACCACGCTGGCCGGAATTCGACAGGGATTTGGGGGGTAAACCGGCAGGGATGCCGGTTTAGCCGCCCCGCGCCATGGAGGGCGCGTGGCGGCGGCCCCCCAAATCCATGGCGGATTACGGGCACACCGAGCCTAAGCGAGGTGCCGAGTGGTGGGGCAAGAGCGTTTTGGTTACTTTTGCGCTTTTCAAAAGTGACCCGCTGTAAAAGCGGAACCCTAAGTGGCCGTTGCCCAAATAACGGATATGTACTCGGTCTGATCCAACATTCTGGTCGGCTGTCAGGCCGCCATCGGGGGCAAGCCCCCTCCCACATTTGGATCGCGGGGCATCAGGTAGAGAGACGTCGGCTGACAGGCCGTCATCGCAGCGATGCGGCGACCCGACAAGCCCCCTCCCACAGTTGGATCGTGGAGTGTCAGCTAGATAAGCTTAGGCTGCCAGGCAGTTGCGGGAGCAAGCTCCCTCGCCACAAAGAAACTTGCTTGGCCTCGTGCGTGTCTTCAGGCAGGACGTGACATCACCGCCAAGCGCACGGCCAGCGCCATCAACACTGCCGCCAAACCCCACTTCTGCAGCCAGGCGCTTTTTGAACGCTTGGCAAAGAAGCGACTGAGCGCACCGCCAAACATCCCCAGCAGCGCGTGAAACACGCCTGCAATCAGCGTCAGCACGCCACCCAGCACCATTAATTGAACGGCGATGGGCCCAGCCTCCGGTTGCACAAACTGCGGCAGGAACACCATGAAAAACAACAGCGCCTTGGGGTTGAGCAAACTGTTGAGCATGGCCTGTAGAAATACCCGGCCCAGGGCCACGCGGTCGACGTGCGCAGTGTCCGCGCCGGGGCGCTGCTGCAAGGTCTTGAACACCAGCCATAGCAGGTAGATCACACCGGCGTAACGAATCAAGTCAAACGCTGGCGGCCAACTGGCGACCAACGCCGTCACTCCCATGACGGTCAACGCCGTCAGCAACAGGTCTGCCACAGCGATGCCCAGGGCCGACGCACAGCCTCCGCGCCAGCCATGGGTCACACCATGGCTGATCACAAACGCCATATTTGGCCCCGGTGACAGCAGCAACAGCAAAACAGCGCCGGAAAAAACCGCAAGAGTGACGAGGCTGATCATGGGTGAACCGTCCGCCGGGAAAAGCCCAGATTAATCGGCGTGTACAGCGCACACAAAAAATTGTGCTGGATACATTGCTTGCGCAGAAAACCAGATGATTGCTGAATGCCACGATCAACGTCTAGAATGCGAAACATTATCAATTAAGTTTGCTGCGCCGGGATGACCATGTCGAGCGATCACCCTCTGGACCCTGCCGCCATCGGCCAGCTTTACCAGGCCCACCATTCCTGGCTGCGCGGCTGGTTGAGCCGGCGCACCGGCTGCCGTGAACACGCCGCAGACCTGGCGCAGGAAACCTTCGTGCGCCTGCTCAACGCACGCAAGCACCAGACCTTGCAGCAGCCGCGGGCCTATTTAAGCAGCATTGCGCGCAGCTTGATGATCGACCAATACCGGCGTCGCGAGCTGGAACGCGCCTACCTGGAAAGCCTGGCGCACTTCCCCCAAGTCGAGGTGCCGAGCGAAGAAACCCGCTTGCTGATCCTCGACAGCCTGGAGCGCATCGACCGTTTGCTTGACCAGCTCAAGCCGCGGGTGCGCGAGGCGTTCCTGTTGGCGCAACTGGACGGCCTGACCTGCCCGCAAATCGCCCTGCGCCTGGGCGTATCCAGGGCCACGGTGGAACGTGACCTGTCCAAGGCACTGCACGCTTGTTATCGGCTGCGCTATGCCGAACTCTGACCCGCGCCTGGTGGACCAGGCCATCCAGTGGATGATCAAGCTGCGTTTCAACGTCGCCGACGACGCCAGCACCGCGGCCTTTGAGCAGTGGTTGCAGCGCAGCGCAGCACATCAGCGGGCCTGGCAGCAGGTGGCGGCCATGGATGACGATTTCAAGCAACTGCCGGCGCATGTCAGTCGCCATGCACTGGATGGCGCGCGCCAACGCATCAGTCGTCGTGAAGGCTTGAAGGTGCTGGGGCTGTGTGCCGGCGCCGCTGGCTTGGCCTGGCTGGGCCGCGACTACACACCGCTGCCCGCCCTGCTGGCCGACTACCGTACCGCCACCGGCGAGCGGCGCTGGGTGGCATTGGGCGATGGCAGCAAAGTCCAGCTCAACAGCGCAAGCGCCATCGATACCGCGTTAAACGCCGAGCGGCGGCTGGTGGACCTGCGTCAGGGAGAAGTGCTGATCAATACCGGTGGCGACCAGCGCCCCTTCTGGGTGCACACCCGCGACGGTTACCTGCGCGCCCTCGGCACGCGCTTGCTGGTGCGCGAAGAGCCAGCAGGCACGCTGCTGGCCGTGCAACAGGGCACGGTGGCGGTATTTTCCGACAGCCATGACATCACTGCACGCCAAGTGATCAAGCCCGGCGAACAGGTGCTGTTCAACCGTAGCGGCATCCACCCATCCCCCTCCAATGGCCTCGACCCATGGGCCTGGAGTGACGGCGTGATCAGCGCCCACAACATGCGCCTGGATGATTTCCTCGCCGAACTGGGCCGTTACCGCAATGGGCTGGTGCGTTGCGGCGAAGCGGTGGCCGGGCTGCGGGTCTCGGGCACTTACCAATTGGATGACACCGACCAGGTACTGAAACTGGTGGCCCAATCGTTGCCGGTCGCTGTGACCTACCGCAGCCGTTACTGGGTGACCGTCTCCGCTCGGGTTTAACCGACTGAAAATAAATGAGGTGAATTCTCATTGCCGCTCGACCTGTAAGGAAAGGCCGATCAACAGGCCGGTTTTATTCACTTCCCTCAGGAGCATCCCGCGGTCATGCAAGCGTTCCCCTCCAAACGTTCACCTCTCAGACACGCCGTCAACGCCCTCCTCCTCGGCGCGAGCGTGGCGGCCAGCGCCCTGCCCTATACCGCAAGTGCTCAAGGGCCCGGCAACGAGCGCCCGGCCCGCGCCTGGAATATTGCCCCTGGCCCTCTGGCCGGCGCCCTTGATCAATTTGCGCGGCAGGCCGGTATCAGCCTGTCATATGACGCGGGCAGCGTGGCCGGCAAAAACAGCCCGGGGCTGAACGGCACCCTGGACCCACAATCGGCCCTGAGCCGGTTGCTTCAGGGCCAGGGGTTGCAGGCTCAAAGCCAGGGCCAGAACGCTTGGTTGTTGTTGCCTCAGCAGCAGGACGGTTCGGCGCTGAACCTGGGCGCCACCACCATCACCGGCGATCGCCTGGGCGCCACCACCGAAGGCAGCGGCTCCTACACCACCGGTGCGGTGACCATCGGCAAGGGTGAACACAGCCTGCGACACACCCCGCAATCGGTGAGCGTGATGACCCGCAAGCTGATGGACGACCAGAACATCACCACCATCGACCAATTGCTGGAGCGCACGCCAGGCATCACCAGCTACGAATCGCCCATGGGCGGCAAATATTTCTACTCCCGGGGCTTCAAGATGCTCGGCCAGTACCAGTTCGATGGCGTGCCGCTGGACATCGGAAAGGATTACATACAGGCCGACAGTTTCAGCGCAAACATGGCGATTTATGACCGGGTGGAAGTGCTCAAGGGGGCCGCCGGCATGCTCAAGGGCGCCGGCACCGCCAGTGGTGCGGTGAACTTCGTGCGCAAGCGGCCCCAGGCCACCCCCACCACCAGCCTCGGGCTGTCGGCGGGCACCTGGGATAACTACCACGCCGAACTCGACACCGGCGGCCCGTTGAACGACAGCGGCACGGTGCGTGGCCGCGCGGCGGTCAGCCAACAGAATCGTGGTTCCTACATGGACCTTGCCAAGCGCCAGGACCAAGCGTTTTACGCCGCCCTGGACATGGATGTCACACCCGACACCACCCTGGGCTTCGGTGCCAGCCATGAGGATGTCGACGCCACGCCGTGCTGGAGCGGCCTGCCGCGCTACCGCGACGGCAAAAGCCTCGGTCTGAGCCGCTCCACCTGCCTGGGCCAGGCCTGGAACGACTGGCAAAGCCAGCGCACCACGCTGTTCGCCGATGTGACCCATCACTTCAATGACGCCTGGAAGCTCAAAGTCAGCGCCGTGCATAGCCGCAACCTGCAAGATATCAAATATGCCGCCAGTGAAAGCACCGTGGACTATGGCAACCCGGCGCCCACCCTCACCAGCTACGCCGCACTGCTGGACTACGATCACAAAGACTACGGCCTGGATGCCTATATCGACGGTCAATTCGAGGCGTTTGGCCTGCAACATGAATTGATCCTCGGCGCCAACGGCAGTCGCGGTACCCAGGACGATGTCTACGCGATCCGCAACCTGCCCCAGCGCCAAAGTGTTTTCAACCCCGATCATCACTTCCCGGAACCTGCCGACGACACCTTCTGGCCCAACATGTACCGAGGCGGCACGGTCAACGAGACCGCCACGCAATACGGCGCCTACGCCACCTTGCGCCTGCGCCTGGCCGAGCCCCTGATGCTGATTCTCGGTAGTCGCGTCAGTTGGTACGAAAACCGCCGCAAGTCCCTGAACCTGGCGTGGGGCGAGTGGGCCGATCAAGACGCACGCACCAAGGAAACCGGCGTGGTAACGCCGTTTGGCGCGTTGATCTATGACCTCAATGACAACCTCTCGGTGTACGCCAGCTACGCCGATATTTTCCAGCCACAAAGCTCCTACGCCACGGTCAGCGGTTCGGCCCTCAAGCCAAAAATGGGCGAGAACTACGAGCTTGGCATCAAGGGTGAGTGGTTTGACGGGCGCTTGAACAGTTCCCTGGCAGTGTTCCGCGCAATCGAAAAGAATGCCGCCCAAACCGACTTCGAGACCCGTTGCGGCAGCTCCTCCGACGGCTACTGCTACACCGACACAGGCAAAGTTCGCGCCCAAGGGGTGGAGGCCGAGCTCAGTGGTGAATTGCTCGAACGCCTGCAAGTGTTCGGCGGCTATACCTACACGCAGACCAAGAACCTGAAGAACATCGATAGCACAGCCGAAGGCGCGGTATCCAACACCTACGTGCCACGGCATATGCTCAGGTTGTGGGGCGACTATCAGTTGGACGGTGCGCTGTCGAAATGGACAGTCGGTGCAGGGGTTAACGCCCAAAGCAGCAACTACCGGCTGCAAACCATCAAGCTTGAACAAGCCGGATATGCGTTGTGGAATGCGCGCCTGGCGTATCAGGTAGACGACACCTGGACCGTGGCGCTCAACGGCAACAACCTGTTTGATAAAAACTACTACCAGACCGTAGGCACAGCCGGTTGGGGCAATCTCTACGGAGAGCCGCGCAACCTGACGCTGAGCCTCAAAGGCAACTTCTAAGCGTTACAAATCCCTTCTCCAGGGCCGGCAAGCCGGCTCTGGCTCCACGCCGCGCCATCCCCTCCCGCATCCCAAAAGCTTTTTCCTCACCGCCGGGAAAATCCCCAGGTTTGTTCCTACACTCCAAAAAGCCATCATTGATTCTCGATTTTTCTGACACCTCGCGCAGAATGTCAACAAACCGTCATATCATAGCGATGTTATGAAACCCATTGACGGCGCCGGCCTAATAAGCCAAATGATTGACACGCGACCTCAAGAGAGCCACTATTTAGCCAGCATTTCGTAAATTCCTGCGCTCGAACAGGCATTACGTATTACCCAGCGACAGCAGTCGTTCGATTTGCACCACTTGTAAAGCACACCTGCCTTATGGATGAGCAAACGAACAGGAACGTTCTGGTGGTGTATTGAGGATCTGATTTATGCGCGCTAAGTCGTCGGTCGATAGCCTGTTTTTGACTCGTCCCGGTTTTGTTGAGTTTTTCGTTGTTTTCGTAAAACTGATCCACGGCCTGACTTCAGTCTTGCCAGCGATCATCTTGTTGTTCTACCCGGACCCAGTCGCCGAGCACATGCGCAATCACTACCTCGGCCTGCTGGTGTTCTTTGCGCTCCTGACCATCATCCTGTTCCAGGCCCTTGGGGTGTACTCCGAGGATCTGTTCAGCAACCGCCTGCGTTTTCGCGTGATGCTGGTGGCCTGGGTCTCGGCGTTTTGCATCCTCTTGTTCATGTACCAGATCCTGCTCCTGTTCCCGCAGTTGAGCCCGCGCAACCTGGTGGCGTGGTTTTCCATGAGCCTGGTGCTGTTCGGCGTGGAGCGGATATTGATGCTGCGCCTCTACCGCCATTTGATGAAGAACGGCAAGTTCTTGCAGCGCACGGTGATCCTGGGTTTTACCGAGACGGCGGTCCACGTGGCCGAACACCTGTCGCGCAATAGTGATATCCGTTCCGGCCTGATCGGTTTTATCGACGACCGTACCGAGCGCATCCCCAAGGAATTGAGCCGCCTGCCGTTGTTGGGTAATACCCGCGACCTGGAAAAGCTGATCCGCGGCGAACAGGTCAATCAGGTGATGATCACCCTGCCCTGGGCCGCCGAACAGCGCATCAATGGCTTGGTCAAGCGCCTGCGGCAGATGTCGGTGAACGTCATGCTGGTGCCGGACATGGCCGCCTTGCGCTATGGCCATAACCGCATCACCGATGTGGGCGGCATCCTGATGTTCAACACGTCGCAGTTGCCACTGCGCGGCTGGTCGCCCTTTATCAAGCGTTGCGAAGACCTGCTTCTGGCCAGCGTGGGCCTGCTGCTGCTGTCACCGCTGATGCTGGTGACCGCTATCGCGATCAAACTCGATTCCAAGGGTCCGGTGCTGTTTCGCCAGAAGCGCTTTGGCTACAACGACAACCTGATCCGCGTGTTCAAGTTCCGCTCGATGTATGTCGAGCAGACCGACCTCAACGCCGAGAACCAGACTACGCGCCTGGACCCGCGCATTACCCGGGTAGGCCGGATCATTCGCAAGACCAGCATCGATGAGCTGCCACAACTGTTCAACGTGCTGCTGGGCAATATGTCGATGGTCGGCCCACGGCCCCATGCCACGGCCACCAAGGCCGCCGGGATTCCGTTCGAGCAAGCGGTCAGCGAATACAGCTCGCGCCATCGGGTCAAGCCGGGCATCACCGGCTGGGCGCAGATTAACGGCTACCGCGGCGAAACCGACACCCTGTTCAAGATCCAGAAGCGGGTCGAATACGACCTGGAATACATCGCCAAATGGTCGGTGTGGCTGGATCTGTACATCGTTTTCATGACGATTCCTGCCGTTCTTTCCACCAAGGAAGTCTATTGATGAACCCACTTAACGGCTTGATTCCCTGCATCATCTCCGGTGGTTCGGGCACGCGGCTGTGGCCGGTTTCGCGGCAGAACATGCCCAAGCCCTTCATGCGCATGCGTGACGACCAGAGCCTGTTGCAGAAGACCTTCCTGCGCGCCAGTCACTTGCCGGGGGTGGACAGCATCCTGACGGTAACCAACCGCGACCTGCTGTTTCGCACCCTTGACGACTACCGCGCGGTGAACACACAGCGACTGGCCCTCGACTTGCTGTTGGAGCCCTTTGGCCGTAACACCGCCGCCGCCATCGCCGTGGCCGCGTTGCATGTGCAGGAACATTTCGGCGCTGACGCGCAGCTGCTGGTGATGCCCGCCGACCACCTGATCCTCGATGAAAGCGCTTTTGCCCAAGCAGTGGAAAAAGCCCGCGCACTGGCCGAGGCCGGTTATTTGGTGACCTTTGGTATCCAGCCTGACCGTGCGGAAACCGGCTTTGGCTATATAGAACAAGGGGCGCCGCTGGGTGTTGGGTTCCAGGTCCAGCGCTTTGTCGAAAAACCCGACCAGGCCACCGCCCAAGGCTACCTGGACGGCGGCAGGCACCTGTGGAATGCCGGAATGTTCTGCTTCAAGGCTGGCACTGTGCTGGACGAATTGACCCGCCACGCACCGCAGGTCCTGGACGCAGCCAAGGCCGCACTGGAGCACAGCCAGAGCCTGCAAAACAGCAGCAGTCGCCAGCGCGAACTGAGCCCGGAAGGTTTTGGCACCGCACCGGATATCTCCATCGACGTGGCCCTGATGGAAAAATCCGCTCAGGTCGCGGTAGTGCCCTGCAACATTGGCTGGAGCGATATCGGCTCCTGGGAAGCCCTGCGCGAACTCACGCCCAGTGACGACAATGGCAACCAGATCAATGGCGAGGCGGTCCTGCACGACGTGCATAACTGCTATATCGATTCGCCCAAGCGCGTACTCGGTGCAGTGGGCGTGCGCGACCTGATCATCGTCGACACCCCGGACGCACTGCTGATCGCTGACGCCCACCGCAGCCAGGATGTGCGGTATATCGTCGCCGAACTCAAGCGCCAGAATCACCCGGCGTTCAGCCTGCATCGCACCGTCACCCGCCCCTGGGGCACCTACACGGTGCTGGAAGAAAGCACGCGGTTCAAGATCAAGCGCATCGTGGTCAAGCCCAAAGGCTCGCTGTCCCTGCAAATGCACCATCACCGCAGCGAGCATTGGGTGGTGGTCAGCGGCGCAGCGATGATCACCAATGGCGAGCGGGAAATCCTGCTCAACATGAACGAGTCCACCTACATTCCTGCCGGGCACAAACACCGCCTGACCAACCCCGGCATCATCGACCTGGTGATGATCGAGGTACAGAGCGGTGAGTACCTGGGTGAAGACGACATCGTGCGCTATGACGACATCTACGGCCGTGCGCCGGTTGAAGTGAAACCCTGATGCGTACCTCCCTGATCATCCCCACCCGCAATGCGGCCAGCCATCTGGACCGCTTGCTGCCTGCCCTGCGCATGCAGACCTTGCAACCGGACGAGATGCTGGTGGTCGACAGCGCCTCCAGCGATGACACCGTGGCGCGCTTGCGCGAATTCGGCGCGCGCGTGGAAGTGATCGATGCCGGTGATTTCAATCACGGCGGCACCCGGCGCTGGGCCAGCGAGCAGGTGGGTGGCGACGCGTTGATCGTCATGACCCAGGACGCAATCCCCGCCACCGCCGAGACCTTCGCCAACCTGATCGCCGAACTGCAACTGGAACCGCTCAATGGCGTGGCCTATGGCCGCCAACTGCCGCACCCCGGTGCAGGTGTGTTGGGAGCCCAGTCGCGGCACTTCAATTACCCAGCGACCAGCCGCAGCAAAAGCCTGGCCGATGCAACACACCTCGGGATCAAGACCTGCTTCAGCTCCGACTCGTTTTCGGTGTACCGGCGCAGCGCGCTGCAGGCGGTGGGCGGCTTCCCCCAGGATGTGATCGGCAGCGAAGACGCCTACGTCGCCGCACGCATGTTGCTGGCCGGCCACCAGGTGCGCTACGCCGCCAGCGCGCAGGTGTATCACTCCCACGATTACCGCTTGCTGGAAGAGTTTCGCCGCTACTTCGATATCGGTGTGTTCTACGGCCGCGAGCCGTGGATTCGCCAGGCGTTTGGCGACGCCGGCGGTGAAGGCAAACGTTATGTACTGGCCGAACTGCGCGCATTGCGCGAGGCCAATGCGCTGCACCGCGCGCCCGAAGTGGTGGTGCGCAGTGCCTTTAAATTGCTGGGTTATCGCCTCGGCCACCTTGAACGCTACTTGCCCAACTCGCTTAAACGGCGCCTGGGCATGTTTTCCACCTACTGGACTTGAGCCGTCATGAAGACTATCAACCGACGTTCCCGTCTTACCCTGTTCAGCCTCTTGAGCGCCTCAATCTGGCTGGCGGGTTGTTCGACCCCCGCGCGGGTGCCGCTTCCTGACAACGATACGCTCAAGGCCGGCCATCAAGCGGCACTGACCCTGGCCGACCTGCCGCCGCCGCAGGTGCTGATCCAGAGCGGCGACTCGCTGCGGATCGTGCGCGATGCCCAGGAACCGGCGGCAGCCGATGACATGACGGTGTTCGTGGTGCGCCCCGACGGCGTGATCTCGGTACCCAATATTGGCCGGGTCAAGGCCGCCTTGCGCACGCCCGAAGACCTGGGCAAGGAAATCACCGAGAAGTACAAGCGTATCTACCGTGAACCGGCGGTGACGGTAAACATCGCCAGCGCACCGAGCAACAAGGTGTTTATCGGCGGTGCGGTGCCCAACCCGGCGTTTTTCGACCTGGCCGGCAACGTCAGCGTCGAGCAGGCGCTGCTCAGTTCCGGTGGTGTATTGCCCTCGGCGGATGCCTCTAACGTGGCCTTGATGCGCACCGGCCCGGATGGCAAGTACAGGACGTATTTCATCAGCCTGGAAAGCATGTTGACCAACGCCAATCACCCGCGGGTGGCGTTGCAGCGCGGCGACTTGATCTTTGTGCCGCAGTCGGGCATCGGCGCGACGGTGGAGGCTGTGGATATGTACTTCACACGGCTGTTTCCGATCAACAAGGGGATTGGTATTGGTTTGAATTATGACCTCAATGACAGCGGCGTGAAAAACAGCGGGAACACGACTAATGGCCCTATAAATATCTTTCCCTCAGGCACAACTCCTTGATCGTTACCAGATTGAGTTGACTGCAATCTTCGCATTCAGCGTTAAACAATTTTCAATGGAGTAATCCTGTGATCGAAATCCGCTCTCTTCGCGACCTGCTGCGGCTGTTTTTCATCTACCGCCGCGAATTCAAACTGGCAGTGATCACCACGATTGTCGTCGCGGTGCTGGGTGCCTTCCTGCTGCCGGCTCGCTACGAGTCCGACGCGCGCTTGCTGGTCAAGCCAGGGCGGGACAACACCACGTTGCCGATCGAAGCCGCCAACCGCCAGACGCTGATTGCCCCGAGCACCCAGCACGACCCGATTGTCGACGAAGAAAAAATGCTCACCGGCCGGCCTATCGTGCATATCGTTGCCGAGCGCTATATGGCGATGACCTCCGAACCGCCACAAGGCTTCTGGAAGGTCACCAAGTTCTACGTCAAAAAAGGCGTTGGCGAAGTCATCAATGGCGTGCGCAGCGTGCTGCAGTTCGTAGGCCTTGCCGAGAAACAAAGCCCGCTTGAACGCCTGGCGACCTCGTTGGAGAAGAACTTCAAAGCCGGTCACGAGCCGGGCTCTTCGGTGATCGAGATTTCCTTCACCTGGGACGACCCGGCGGTGGCGCAAAAAATCGTCGAGGAATGGGTCAATGCCTACCTTGAGGAACGTGCGCGGATCCTCGGGCGCAAAAGCCTGCATACCTTCTATGAAACCGAGCGCGCCAAGGTGGCGGAAAATATCCAAAGCCTGAAGGACCAACTGCAAGGCCGTCTGAAGCAGATCGATTCGATCAGTGTCGATGCGCGCCTCAAGAACCTGACCAGCCAGATCGACCGCGTCACCGACGCCAAGGTCAGCGCGCAAAACCAGATCTCGGGGATCCGCAGCCTCCTGGCCAACGCCAGCCAGCAGATCAAGAGCCAGCCGGCGGACGTAGTGACGATGCGCGAAACCAGCCTCAACCCCACCCAACTGGACCTCAAGCGCCAGCTCAATGCGCTGCAAGTGGAGCGAGCACGCCTGCTGCGCACCTACCTGCCGGGCACGCCGCAGGTCAATCAGATCGAGCAGAACATCCGCGACATGGAAGCCCTCAGCGCCCAGGAAGCCACACGCCTGGAGCGCTCGCAAAACACCGCGCCCAACAGCCTGGTGATCAACATCAAGCAGCAAGTGATCGACGCCCAATTGCAAGAGCGCAAACTGGCCGGCGAAATCGAGAACTACGACAAGACCCTCGCCGAGCTGCGCGACCAGCGTGACAAGGCGATGACCGATGAGCCGGAACTCAACAAGCTGAGCCAACAACTGCGCGCCGCCGAAAAAAGCTACGCCTTGTACTCGGACAATCTTGAACAGGCGCGAATCGACCACGAACTGGACAACAGCCAGATCAGCAACATCGCCCTGATCGAACACGCCACCCTCAACCCGTCACGCGTGTTTCCCAAGAGCCTGCTGATTCTGTTGTTCGCCATTCCCGCCGGCGTGGCCGTGGGCTTGTTGACCATCTATGTGCTGTACCTGCTGGACCAACGCATCCACGACGGCACCCGGTTGCAGGAGATGTTTCATGTGCCGCTGTGGAGCAGCATCCCCGATGTGCAGGACGCAACGCCGGCAGCCGTCACCGCCAGCCTCTATCGCCTCTACAGCCTGCTGCCCCTGGAGCGCATCGCCAGTGAAGGCTTTGCCCTGGGCCTGACCTCGGCGCGGCATGGCGAGGGCGTGACGTTTATCGTCGAGCAGCTCAAGCGTCTGTTGGAGGAGCGTGGCCACCGCGTCTCGGTCAATGGGGCAAACGCGCCCACGCCGGGTGAAGTGCTGTTGCTGGATGCCTCGGCCTTGTCGTCCAACCCCCAGGCCTTCCTGATCCTGCGCCGCGCCGACCAGATCGTACTGGTGATCGAAGCTCGCACCAGCACAGTGCCGACCATCGAAAATGCTGTGTCGCTGCTGACCACCGCGTTCGGCAAAGTGGACGGCATGATCCTCAACCGCCGCCGCTTTGAAGTGCCGGCCAAGGTCCTGGCACGAATCAACAGCTGGCGCGGTGCGGCCTGATGCGTATCGCGCTGCTGGCACCGCTGCCACCGGAGCAGACCGGGATCGCCGATTACGCCGCACACTTGCGTAGCGCGTTGATCGAACTGGGCCTTGAGGTGGTGACCCCTCTCGCGGGCTGCCAGAACCTGCCTGAACAATTGCGGCGCCTGCAGGCCTTTGACTGGACCGGCGTGGACCTGGTCCATGCCGAGCTGGGGGGTGGGCGCTTCGGTGAGTTCCAGGCGCTGGACTATCTGCGCCGGGCGCAACCGCACCTGCCTTTGACCGCCACGGTGCATGATCCGGAGCGTCTGATCTGGCGCAGGGCCAAGCTGTTTTTCCCCTTGACCCTGCTCGAACGCCTGCCCCACCCGCTGCCCCAGGCGGCGGCACTGCTGGCCGACCCGCTGACCTTGCGCGAAGAACGGCGCCTGGCCAAAGGCATGCGCCGCCTGATCACCCTCACCCGCCTGGGCGGCGACTGCCTGCGCGAACGCATGGGCCTGCGTCCGGAGCAAGTGGCGGTTATCGCCCACGGCAACCTGCCCATTGCGCCCCAGGCATTGGCGCCGCTTGCGCCGTTGCGTCTGCTGTATTTCGGCTTTATCTATCGCGGCAAGGGCATTGAGGACCTGCTCCAGGCCCTGGCCCAGTCACTGGCCGCCCACCCCCAGTGCCGAGGCCAAATACGCCTGACCCTGGCCGGCGGCACCGCCCCGGAAATGACTTTTGACCCGGCCGGTAACTACCTTGATGGCCTGCGCCAACAGATCAGCGCGCTGCACCTGGAGGATGTGGTGGATTGGCAACTGGACCTGCCATCGACCCAGATCCCTTCTACGATCCAGGCGCACCACGTGATGGTATTGCCTTACCGCGAATCGAAAAAACTCAGCTTCCTGGGGCAGATGCGTGGCACCAGCGGCGCGTTGTCGTGGGCCAATGCCTGCGGGCGCGGGGTGATCACCTCAAACGCCCGTGCCTTTGCCGAAGAAGTGGCCGGCGGCAATGGCATCACCTATCAGCAGGGCGATATCGATTCCTTGAGCAACGCATTGAACCGCTTGATCCTAGACCCGCAACAGGCCCGGCAATGGGCCGCCCAGGCTGGGGAAATCGGTCGCCAACGCCAGTGGGCCAACACGGCCCAACGTTTTGCCGAACTCTTTCGGGATGCTTGTGAGGAGCCGTTGCGATGAAGATTTCATCCGTTCGCCCGATGTGGCGTTATCTGCCGCTGGTGTTGGCAATCGCCGTCGGGGGCGCCCTGCTGTCGAGTGAAAAAGTCGATGCACAACCGGTGAATCTGGCCCCGGAGCGCAGCGTGGCATGGAAGGATTTTCTCGGCATAAATGCGCACTTTCTGTGGTTCAAGCCCGAGCAGTACCGCAAGCAGATCAACCAATATAAGAAGCTGGGATTGCAATGGGTGCGGGTCGACCTGCACTGGGATCGCCTGGAGCCCAAGGAAGAGGGTTATCAGCTCAGCACTTTCGATGAACTGGAGCGCACCCTGACTGCCGAAAAAATCCGCTCGGTATTTTACCTGGTGGGTTCGGCGCCCTTTATCACCACCGCCCCCAAGGGCGCGCCGTTCCAGGACCAGTATCGGCCACGGGACGCCGGCATCTACGCAGCGCGTCTGGCGCTACTGGCCAAACGCTACCCGAATATTGATGCCTGGCAAGTGTGGAACGAACAGAACCTGCCGAACAACTGGCGCCCCAAAGTCGACGCCAAGGAGTACGGGCAATTGTTATTGGCCAGTCACCAGGCCTTGAATATTGCCGCGCCCGGCAAACTGCAGGTCATGGGTGGCATGGCGTACTACAGCCAGATGCCTCCCCGTGGCAAAACCCTGATGTTTGAAGCGCTCGGCGCGCTGGGGGTGCAAAGCCTGGGCATGGTCGCGGCCTATCACCCCTATTCGATGACCCCAGAAACCGATGAGCCGGGCAAGAACGAAGTGCTGCTGCGCGGCGATCAACTCAATGCAATGCTGCATGGCGCCGGGATCAAGCAGGTGTGGGCCACTGAGTGGGGCTGGTCCAGCTATGCCGGCCCCAAGGAAATGCAGGACCTGATCGGTATCGACGGGCAAGCCGACTACACCTTGCGCCGCCTGGCCTTGATGGCGTCCCAGGACTACCAGAAGATTTTCCTGTTCGCCCTCTCCGACCTCGACGAGCGTGCCTCGCCGCGAGACCAGCATTACGGCCTGCTGGACCTCAACGGCGAGCCGAAGCCGGTGTACACCGCCCTCGCCCGCTTCCTCGAGATCACCGGCCCCACTCTTCAACCCGGCGTCACGCCGCAGCTCAAGGATATACCGGACAGCTTCTACAGCGTGGCCTGGACTCGGCCTGACGGCAAGCACCTGCTGATGTACTGGAGTGCCGAAGGCAGCAGCATCAGCCTGCCCGGGATTAAACGCGCAGAACTGCTGGACCCGCTGACCGGAGCCCGACAGACCCTGAGTGACGACAACGGTATTCGCCCCGTGGTGAAGCCGAGTTTGCAGATACTGGTGTGGTAGCGCCGGGCATGGAGAACGACACATGAGAATCCTATGGATTGTGCCCTACCTGCCGTGGCCGACCACCAGCGGCGGCAAGACCCGGCAGTACCATTTGCTGCGCACCTTGAGTGAGCGCGGGCACCGCATCACGCTGCTGGCGCAATCGAAAACGCCGGCCGATGACGCGGCGCACGCAGCCCTTGAGCCGTTGCTCGAGCGCTTGATCGTGGTGCCGCGCCGGCCACTGAAACACCCGCTGACCCTGCTCGCTGGCGTGTTCGCGCCGTGGCCGCTGTTGACCACGGTCAACGGCCTGTCCGCACCGTTGCAGGCGCAATTTGCACAACTGTTGAACGAACACTGGGACGTGATTCAGATGGAACACAGCTACAGCCTGCAGCCCTTCATGCGTACCTTGCAGCAGCGTCGGCGCGCGTTTGTGCTGACCGAGCACAACCTGGAATCAAGCCTCGGCGGCGCCACTTACGACCGCTTCCCCAAGTGGGCCGCGCCGTTCGTGCAGTACGACCAATGGCGCTGCCGACAGTGGGAGCGCAAGGCGTTCGATGCCGCCGCCCATGTGATCGCGGTGACCGAGGCGGACGCCCAGGCCATGCGGCCGTTGTCCTCGACGCCGGTGAGCGTGGTGGTCAATGGGGTCGACAGCCGCGCCTTCGCCGAGGTCAATGCCGACGCGCAAAGCCAGCGCCTGTTGTTTGTCGGCAACTACGAATACGCACCGAACCTGGACGCCGTGCAGTGGCTGCTCGAGGAAATTTTCCCCAGGGTCTGGCGGCAGTGCCCGAATGCGCGCCTGGCGGTGGCAGGTTACGGCTTGCCCGAACACTGGCGCAACCGCTGGCCGGATGAGCGTATCGAGTGGCTGGGATTCGTTCCCGACCTGTGCGCCTTGCAACGCCGCTGTGCCGGGTTTGTCGCCGCGTTGCGCCACGGCGGCGGCTCCAAGCTCAAGGTGCTGGAGGCGATGGCCGCCGGCTTGCCGCTGGTCAGCACTGCCCAGGGCGTCTCCGGCCTTGCAGTAAAGCCACAGGACCATTACCTGGCGGGCGAAAGCGCCGAGGCCTTGGCCGACGCCGTCGTGCGCTTGCTGGATGAACCGTCTCTGGCTCGGCAACTGGCCGATGCGGCACGCGACTACGCACGTCACTATCACGATTGGGCGGTGGCTGGTAACGAACTGGAGCACATCTACCGCACCTTGCTCACCGCCAAGGAGCCGCAGCCATGCGCGTAGCCCTGGACTATCGCCCCGCCACGGTTGCGCCGTCGTCTGGCATCGCTCGCCAGGTCCTGGCCCTGGAGCACGCCCTGCGCGCGCGAGCCGATACCGAGGTGCTGCTGTTCAGCGAAGCCCCCCTGGACCACCCGCAGCGCCAGACCGCCATTTGCCCGGCCTGGGCCAGCCCGCTGGACGGCCTGCAGCGCCCACAAGTGCGCCTGGGTTTCGAGCGCAGGTTTTTGCCCAAGGCCTTGCACGCGCAGCAGATCGACCTTTACATCGCCACCGCCAATATGGGCTTGCCGCTATGCCGCAAACCCGCGGGCACCCGCTATGTGCTGGTGCTGCATGACCTGTTTCAGCTGACCCACCGTAACTTTCATCGCTCCAGGCTCAAGGCCCTGGCCTATCGCTTGATTGACGGCGCGTCGATTGCCTGGTCGGTGTGGCAGGCTGACCGGGTGTGGTGCCCTTCGCAGTTTTCCTGCAACGAAGCCGCCCGCGTGTTCCCTTGGGCCCGGGCGAAATTCCGGGTGCTGAGCAACCTGGTACCCGAATTGAATGCAGCGCCAGAGCCGCTGCCGGCAAGCCTGCCGGCGCGTTACTGGTTGGTGGTGGGCACCCGGGAACCGCGCAAGAACATGGTGTTTTTCCTGCGCCAATGGCAGGCCTGTCGTACGGCGAACCCTGATGTACCGGACATGGTGCTGGTGGGCCATGCCAGCGATGTACCGGCAGACCTTGGCGAACTGCCGGGCCTGCATTGGTGCAGCGATTTATCGGACGGCCAACTGCAAGCACTTTACCGGCATGCCGCCTGCCTATGGCAGCCTTCCTATGCCGAGGGCTTTGGCCTGCCGGTGGTGGAAGCCTTGAGTGTCGGCACGCAGGTGGCGGTAGCACGCGGCTCCGCCCTCGACGAAGTCGCGCCGCCCAGCGCTCCGCGCTTCGACCCCCACGATGCCGGGCAACTGCAAGACGTCATGCGACAACTGGCCGCCCCAGACGCAACGGTAGACCCGCAACCGCAAATCGACTGGGCCCGGCAATTTGCCGAGCCCGCCTATCGCTCGCGTCTGGACACTTTGCTCAAGGAATTGGACCGCTAATGCTGCCAGGAAAATTCGTTAGTCTGCTCCTGGGCCTGGTCTTCGGCGGCTTGCTGTTGGCCCTTTCGCCGATAAAGGTCCTGCTGGTCGTGGCCGGCATGGGCGTGGCCTTGACCCTGATCCGCTTCCCCCTGTGGGGCTTGCTGATTTTCGCCGTGTTGGCCACCAGCATTCCCTACACCACTTTGGAACTGGGAATCCGCACCACCGTGAGTGAAGCGGTGCTGGGGCTGACCTGGGTCGGGGTGTTCTGGCAGTCGTTTATCGGCAAGACCCGTGGCTTGATACTGTGGCGTCCGACCGAGCGCGCGCTGATGTGGCTGATGCTGTTCAGCACCATTCCGTTTATCTGGGGCATGGTCATCATCCATGCCGAAGGCAATGGACCGGTGAACTGGATGCGCTGGCTGATGAACCTGTCGCTGCTGTTTATCGTGCCGTTGCTGCTACGCACCGACGCCGACCGCGACAAGGTCGTGGTCGCCCTGCTGCTGGGTAACCTGGCGATGCTGTTGCTGTCGATTTTCATGTTTCTGAAGACACGCAACGCGATGTCGATGATCGATATCCTCACCGACCTCAAGTATGCCCACCCGGAAGCGGTGAAGGATATTTTCTCCGCCAACTACACGCGCATGGCCTCGCCCTGGGTGCACCCCAACCTGACCGGCGGCGTGCTGGTGCTGTTTATTCCCCTGGCGCTGTTCTATGGCTGGACCCGCAGCGGCTGGCGTCGGGCGCTGGGCCTGGCGGTGGCGGTGCTCGGTTGCGCCGGCCTGCTGCTGAGCATTTCCCGTGGCGCCATCGTGGCTCTGGCGCTGGTCTTGATCTGGCTGACCTACAAGCGCGTGCCTAACAGTGGGCGCATTATCGGTATCGGGTTGGCGTTTGGCATCGCGCTGGTGATGTTCTACCCGCCGCTGCAGGACCGCTTGATGACCATCTTCTCGACCACCAACGCCAGTACCGAAATCCGCTTCGACGAATACGCCAGGTTCCCCGACGCCATGTCGAAATTCCCCCTGGGGATCGGCTTCAAGATCGACCCGCCCGTACCCGGCAGCAACCTGTTGGGGATCTCTAACCTGTGGCTGAACTTCATCTACAAGGTCGGCATTCCAGGAATGTTGTTGTTTATCACCGTCACGGTGCTGTGGTGGCGGGAAGTCCGTCCCTTGGGCCAGGTGCGCAAGGTCACCGCCGACAATGCCCTGTGGCTGGGATGCATTTGTGGCGTGTTGGCAGCGCTGCTGACGGGGCTTTTCGACCACTACTTCAGCTTCACCTTTGTACTGATCGCACTGTTCTGGCTATTGATGGGCATGAGCCTGCAACAGGTGCGCTTGCGCCCCACCGTTACCAGCGCTGTTCCTGTTATTGCGCCAAAGGATGACCAACCATGAAGCACCGGATAATTCACTCTACCGATTTGCGCGACCGCCTCCCTATGCTGGCCGGTGAACTCGGCGTAAGCCTGCCCGACCTGGAAGAAGCGCTGGATTGGTGCCTGGCCAACGACGTGGTGTTTGAAGACGGCGAAGGCGAGAACAAGCGTTTCTGGATCAGCTCCATCGACCTGGAACCCACCCTTGAGCACCCGGTGGCCCGCCGCCTGTTCCACCGTCTGAAACAGGACCTGCCGTGCCAGCTACTGCCGCGCTACGGCAAAAACTGGGCAACTATCAAGGATCGCTGGCGCAACGCCTGGGACATGGCCTACAACATCTTGATCAACAAAATCCCCAGCCACCATGTACGTATTGCCTGGCTGCGCCTGGGAGGCGCGAAGATCGGCAAGGGCTCAAGCCTATGGCGTAACACCGAAGTGCTGGGCATCCACAATCTGGTGGTGGGTGACGACTCGGTGATCGGCTGGCATTGCCAGGTGGACGCACGCGCCGGGCTGGTGATCGGCAACCACGTGGCGATTGCCTCTCACGTGCTGATCATCGCTGGCAGTCATGATTTGCAGGCCCCGGAGTTCTGGTCGATTTCCGGGTCAATCTACATCGACGACTACGTGTGGATCGGCAGCCGTGCGCTGATCGGTTTCGGCACCCATCTGGGCCATGGTTCGGTGATAAGCGCCAACACCGTGGTGGCCAAAGCCGTGGCCCCCTACAAAATCATTGGCGGTACAGGCGCCAAAATCATGGGTGAACGTTGCCATGATCTGAACTATAAGGTGGGTGGCAAGGGCCTGTTCACCCTGTTCCACTGATGTTCGGCAGCACCCTCTGGCTGACCCTGGCGACTCTCGCCGGGCTGGTGGCCGGTTTTGCCCGCGAATGGCTGCTGGTGGCGGCTTGGGGCGCCGGTAGTCGCAGCGACGGGTTTCTGGTGGCGGTGTTTTTGCCCGAAGCGCTGCGCATGACCCTGGCCGCCGGCTTGCTGGCAGCGGCAGCCCTGCCCCTTTATCAACAACGCGACCCACAACGCCAGCAAGCCTGGCTGGCCAGCCTGTCTCCACGCCTGCTGGGCGTAGGCCTGGGCCTGTTTGCCGTGCTGGCGCTGGGCGCGCCGCTGTGGGTACGCCTGATCGGTCCCGGCCTGGACGCTGCGGCCCACGCCGAAGCCGCCGCCAACTTGCGCTGGCTGGCCGCCTGTGCACCGGGCCTGGTGATGCATGCCTTGTTCAGTATTCCGTTGCAGGCACGCCAACGTTTTGTCCTGCCAGGGCTGGGCTCGTTACTGTTCAACCTGCCCCCCGTGCTGTACCTGTTCATCCGTGGCAGCGCAAGCGACAGCACCGAACTGGCCATGAGTTTTTTTGCCGGCAGCGTATTGATGTGCCTGCCATTGCTGGTGCCGGTCTGGTCCTTCGGCTGGCGGCCGTGGCAGGTCGCTGGCGACGCCCTGGCGGGCCGCGAATTGCTGGGGCGCATCGGGCCATTGCTGGCCAGCAATGTCGCCAGCCAGGGCCTGGCATTGCTCGAGCGATTGATCGCCAGTTACCTGGGGGAAGGCGCCGTCACTTGGGTCAACCTGGCACGCAAACTGATCAATCTGCCCTTGATCGCCCTGATGAGCCTCAACCAGGTACTGCTGGGCATGATGAGCGGCGAACAAGGCCAGCAGCGCCTGGCTCTGCTGCGCCGGGGCCTTGATGCAACAACCCTGCTCAGCCTGCCCGCCGCCCTCGGCCTGATCGGCGCCAGCCCCGTGCTGATTCATCTGCTGATGCCCGCCCAAAGCGCCGACGGCCCACTGCCGGCGCTGCTGGCCTGGTTCGCGACGCCATTGGTGTTCGGCGCCTGGAACGCCATGCTTGCCCGCTACGCCTATGCCGGCGGCGACACGCGTCTACCGTTGCGGTGCGAACTGCTGGGCAGTGTGATCAACGCCATACTCCTGCTGCTGTTGCCGTACTTTTTTGGTCTGCCGGGTATTGCACTGGCGGCGTTGGGCGGGGTTGTCGTCACCAATCTGCTGCTGATGCAACGCCAGCAATTGCTTGGGCAACTGGGCTGGCCGCTGCAATGGGGGCTGAGTGCAGTGTTATTGGGCTTTGCAGCCGTCATATTGCACCCGTTGCACAATGACGGCTGGCAACTGGGCCTGAGTACCTTGACGGGCGCACTGGTATTGGGGGGGTTGGCTGGGTGGTTCAAACCATGGAAAGCGTGAAGTAGAACCACCGCTGCAACTGCCTGCGCAGGACCTGGTAAGCCAGCTCCTGCGCGGACTCAGTCATCCAGCTGTTGAGGAGCAGCCTGCTTGGCTGCCTTACCCGTTTTGGGAGCGTTCTTGCCAGGTGCAGGTTCTGGCGCAGCTGGCGCGGTCGGCGCAGCCGCTTCTTTCTCGGCCATCGGCATCTGGTCGATAGCGCTGAAAAACTCCTTGAGGTCGAGGGTGTCCGGTGGCACGGTCTTCTCGAGTTTCTTCTCTCCGTCCTTGCCGATCAGGATCACCTTGGTGCCGCTGCCGGCCCCCAGCTTTAGGGCGCGGATCAGTGCGTTGGTTTCCGGTGGCGTAAGTTTCTTGTTGTCCTTGGCTTCCTTGGCGAACTTCTCACCTTCGGCGCCGATGCTGCCGAACTTCACGGTGTAGAACACCATGTTGCGCTCTTCAAAGGACTGCTTGGTGGCAGGTTCGTCCAGCTGTTTCCTGATAGTCGCCAAGGTGTCGTTGCCGGAATCCAGCTCCACCACCACCAGCGGCCGGGCCTTGCCCAGGTCCTGCTTGAGCGGATCGATATCATCAGCGGCCAGCAACGGCCCCGTAAAAGCCATCAAGGTAGCCAGGGTCAGCGACCGGATGAGCATGCGCACCTCCTTTGAATTCCATGCAGGGTTCTTGAGTTTCATGTCTGCGACAGCCAAATTCAAGGATGATTCCTACACCACCATGAGAAGCGTAGGTCAGGACGCCCGCTACGCAAGGGTTGGGGGCTGACCAGGGCCATTGTTTCTTCTGGTTACGAGACCTTCCACTGCGGCCAATGCCGGGCAAAAACGGGCGCAACAACAGGGTCGGCGTCCACTCGTTCCAGGGTCTGCGCAAAGCCCGGCGCCAGTCTTGCGAGCTCCTCACGCGCCTCATCCCAACGTGACACTGCCGCCGCCATGATCCCCAGTGCATTCGGCACACCGGTGGGCGTGAACAGCTGGTCGGCAAACTGCTCGGCGAACACCACCCACGCCTGGTGCAAATAGCGCCGAGTACCCGCAATCAATTGTGCTTGCAGCGCCTCATCCGCGTTGCCCAGCCAGCGTTGTGGGTAGTCGATGATGCCGATTGCCGAATAGCAATTGGCGGCGATGTACAGCAGGCCGCGCAGGATCTGCGTGCGATTGCCGGCCAGCAGCTCGGCTTCGGGATATTCCAGGCCCAGGTGGATCAGGATAGCGGCGCTTTCGGTCAGCACCTGGCCGTCGGGAGTGACCAGGGTGGGGATCTGTTTCAGCGGATTGATGCGCGCGAGCGCGTCGCTGCCCTCGCCCTCCTGCCAGGAACTGGCGTCCACGCGATGCCACGGCACCGCGCAACGCTGCAGGGCAATTTCGATCATGCAGGAACCGGATTCGTCGGTGCCGTAGAGTGTGTACATGGGCCTTTGCTCCTCATCGCAGCATTTTGATTTGCACTAGCCAGGCCTGGCTAGCGGCCATACCGAATCAAGTTTAGAACAAGCCCATCTGCCCGCCCACCAAGGTGCCGAAATCGTCATTCACGAACGGCAGGATCGCATCGGCCACCGGCTGCAATTGTCGGGTGACGTAGTGGTCGTAGTCGATGGGCGCTTGCCGCACTTCCAGCGGCTCCGGGCCGTTGACGCTGATCACATAGCTGATCCAGCCACCGCGCTGGTACTGGCGCGGGCGCCCCAGGCGGTCGTTGTACTCGTCGGCCAGGCGCGCGGCTCGTACATGGGGCGGGACGTTGCGCTCGTAGTCGTGCAAAGGCCGGCGCAGACGCTTGCGGTAGATCAGCAGCTCATCGAATTCGCCGCTCAACGTACGCCGAACGTAGTCGCGAATGTAATCCTGATGGGGCTGGCGATGGAAGATGCGCTGGTAGAGTTCCTGCTGGAATTGCCGGGCCAGGGGCGACCAGTCGCTGCGCACGGTTTCCAGGCCCTTGTACACCATTTCTTCGCTGCCATCGTCGCGCACGACCAAACCGGCGTAGCGCTTTTTGCTGCCCTCCTCCGCGCCACGGATGGTCGGCATCAGGAAGCGACTGAAATGGGTTTCGTATTGCAACTCCAGGGCGCTCTGCAAGCCGTACTCCTTGCTCAGGTGCGTACGCCACCAATCGTTGACGTGTTGCACCAGCGCCAGGCCGATGCGATTGGCGTCCTCCGGGGCGTGGGCGCTGCCAAGCCAGACGAAGGTGGAGTCGGTGTCTCCGTAGATCACCTCGTAACCTTGGGCCTCCACCAGCTCGCGGGTCTGGCGCATGATCTGGTGCCCACGCAGGGTGATCGAGGACGCCAGCCGCGTGTCGAAGAACCGACAGCCGCTGGAGCCGAGCACGCCATAGAAAGCGTTCATGATGATCTTCAGGGCTTGGGACAGCGGCGCGTTATGTTCGCGCTTAGCCACTTCGCGGCCCTCGGAAACGCGGGTGACGATCGACGGCAAACAATGACGGGTGCGGGAAAAACGCGCGCCGCGAAAACCTTCCACCGACTCACTGTCGTCGGGATACTTGAGGCCTTCGATCAAGCCCACAGGGTCGATCAGGAAGCTGCGGATGATCGACGGATAGAGACTTTTATAGTCCAGCACCAGCACCGACTCGTAGAGGCCCGGACGGGAGTCCATGACAAACCCGCCTGGGCTGGCTTGGGGCGGTTTGTCACCCAGGTTCGGCGCGACGAAGCCCTGGCGGTGCATCAACGGCATGTACAAGT
Organism: Pseudomonas sp. FBCC-B545; assembly: GCF_059134095.1. Lineage (NCBI taxonomy): Bacteria > Pseudomonadati > Pseudomonadota > Gammaproteobacteria > Pseudomonadales > Pseudomonadaceae > Pseudomonas > Pseudomonas sp. FBCC-B545. The sequence goes on from NZ_CP101441.1 coordinate 4,190,299, forward strand.
GGGTGAATGCGGCGACCGAACCGCCGCTGCGGTCAGCAGGCAATCCGGTGACACTGGCCCGCTCCAGCAGGAACTTGAGCAGCTCGGTCTTCGCGAAAATCCGCGTGACCAGTTCGCAATCCTTGAGGTTGTAGCGCGCCAGGGCCGGCTTGTCCTCGGCGAACATGCGGTTGATTTCGTCCATGCGCTGGTAGGGCGTGGAGATGTCCTTGCCTTCGCCGAGCAGGGTTTGCGCGACGTTTTCCAGGCTGAAGGATTCGAAGCTCCAGGTGGCCGAACGCAAGGCTTCGATGCCGTCGATGATCAGCCGTCCCGCCGCCGCGGCGAAGTAATGGTTGCGACTGCCGTGTTCGCGCCAGGTCATGGCTTCACCGCCACGCCCGAGCAGCAGGGGCACGTTCAGGCGCTGGGCATGTTCGTGGAGCACGCGCAGGTCGAACTGCACCACATTCCAACCGATGATCGCGTCGGGATCGAAAGTGGCCAGCCATTGGTTGAGGCGCTCGAGCAGTTGGGCACGGGTGTCGCAATAGTCGAGCCTGAAGTCCACCGCGTCGGGTTTGTTCGGCGGGCCGAGCATGTATACCTGGCGTTCGCCGCAACCCTCGAGGGCAATGGAATACAGATCGCCCTGGGCGGTGGTCTCGATGTCCAGGGACACCAGCTTCAATTGCGGACGGTAGTCAGGAGCGGGCTTCATCTGCGCGTCGAGCAAGGCGCCGTTCGCGTCGGGCGTGCCGCCGAACCACACGGGGGCAGTGATAAAGCGCTCCATCATGTAACGCTCGGGTGGGCGTACGTCACCTTCGTAGACATCGACCCCGGCAGTGCGCAGGCGCTTTTCGATGTCCATCAACTGGCGGTGCTGGCGGGCATAAAGGCCCAAGACCGGGCGATGGTGGAAGTCGCACAGTTGCAACGGGCGCAGCTCAAGATCGCGCTCGCCCTTGAGCAGCCAATCGAGCGGCTTGCGGTGCGCCTCGGGGATGAACACCACCGAGGTCTGCGCGGGCAGGCGAATGCAGCGAGGCCCATGGTCGGTGGCCAGCCAGAAACTGACCTCCGTGCCCGCCGGGGTGTCGCGCCAATGCCGGGTCAAAACAAAACCCTGCTGTAAATCCACCGTACCGCACCTCAGGAATCGCGTTAAGGGCGTGATTCTACTCGGCATCCGTGCAAACGCGGCAGGTTAACGCGCATCCAGACGGTCATCTCATAAATTTGTTGCAGATCGTTAATAGTAATTACTATCATCTGCGCTGGAGTCGTATTCGCGCAGTGAGGAAGCGCAAAGTCGTTGTCCACTTCCTCACACCGTTGACGGTTCGCCGTCAGGATCGATCATGCCCATCTGTAACGCTCCCACTGTGCCGTTTCGCCCTACCCTGCTCGCCCTTTGCTGTTCCCTGAGTTTTGCTGCACAGGCGGCACCGCCAGCGGGTGCGGATAACGCATTGGAGCTAGGCGCAACCAGCATCAATGCCGAAGCGCCCGCGCCCACCGCATTGCCACCCGAGTTTGCAGGTGGCCAGGTGGCACGCGGTGGCCAATTGGGTGTACTGGGCAACCAGGACATCATGGACGTGCCCTTCAGCATGTCCTCCTACACCGAGAAACTGATTCGCGACCAGCAGGCGGAAACCGTCGGCGACGTGTTGCTCAATGACTCTTCCGTGCGTCAGGCCTCGGGGTATGCGAACCAGTCACAGACTTTCATGATCCGTGGCCTGCCGTTGAATGGCGACGACATTTCCTATAACGGCTTGTATGGCATCCTGCCGCGCCAGATCATCTCCACCGACGCCCTGGAGCGCGTAGAAGTGTTCAAGGGCCCCAACGCCTTTATCAATGGCGTCACCCCCACTGGCTCGGGGATTGGCGGCGGTGTCAACCTGCAACCCAAGCGCGCCGATGATGTACCGCTGCGGCGGTTCAGCACCGACATCAGCAGCGATGGGCGGATTGGCGAGCACTTGGATATCGGCCAGCGTTTCGGTGAAGACAACCAGTTTGGCGCACGGGTCAACCTGTCCCAGCGCGAAGGCGATACCGGCATTGACGATGAAAACCAGCGTTCGAAGCTGTTTGCGGTCGGCCTCGACTACCGCGGCGATGCGTTGCGCCTGTCCGGTGATTTTGTGTATCAGAAGCAACGTATCAACGGCGGACGCAACTCGGTATTCCTCGGCAAGATCACCCACGTGCCGGATGCGCCCTCGGCAGATACCAACTATGCGCCGAGCTGGAGCAGTACCAACCTTGAAGATACCTTGGGGATGCTGCGCGCCGAGTACGACCTGAACGAGAACTGGACCGCCTATGCAGCAGCGGGTGCCAAGCACAGCCGTGAGATGGGGCGCTACTCGTCGGTGACCTTGAGCGATAACTTCGGTAATGCCAACGCCAGCGGTTCGACCATCGCCCGCGAAGAAAACAACACCAGCGCGATGGGCGGCCTGAACGGCAAGTTCCAGACTGGGGCCGTCAGTCATCGGCTCAACTTCGGCCTGGCTGGTATCTGGACCGAGGAGCGCAACGCCTATGTGTTTGCCAGCGCCAAGACACCGACCAATATCTATCACCCTGTGACCGGCGCACCACCGGCCTTGAACAGCCCACGCAATACCCCAGGTACCGACTTCAGCGACCCGACTATCACCGGCAAGACTTTCGTGCGCAGCGCAGCAGTGTCCGACACTCTCGGCTTCTTCGATGACCGCCTGCTGGTGACCCTGGGTGCCCGCCGCCAACAGATGGTGGTACAGAGTTACAACTACATGAGCGGCAGCCGCACCGCCAACTATGACGAATCGATCACCACGCCGGTGTACGGCATCGTGTTCAAGCCATGGGAGCATGTGTCGCTGTATGCCAACCGCATCGAAGGCCTGGCACAGGGCCCGACGTCGCCGCTCAAATCAGGCGAACTGACGGTCATCGGTGGCGGGCAAGCCTATGCGCCCGCGCGCTCCAAGCAGATCGAAGCTGGCGTCAAGGTGGACATGGGCACCTATGGCGCGACACTGGGCGTCTATCGTATCGAGCAGCCCGGCGCAGGTTATGCCGAGGCCATCGACGCCACCACGGCGCGCTACGTGCGTGAAGGCGAGCAGATCAACAAGGGCGTCGAGCTGAACGTCTTCGGCGAACCGGTCAGCGGCCTGCGTTTGCTGGGCGGGGTGACGCTGATGAAGACCGAACTCAAGGGCACCCTCAACGGCGCCAATGACGGTAACCGTGCCATTGGCGTGCCTTCATTCCAGCTCAACGCCGGCGTGGATTGGGATGTACCCGGCCTGCAAGGCGTGACCCTCAGCGGCCGCATGCTACGCACCGGCGGCCAGTACGCCGATGCAGCCAACAACCTGAGCCTGCCGGCCTGGAACCGCTTCGACGTCGGTGCGCGCTATACCTTCACACTGGATGAGCGCGAGGTGACGGTGGGCGCAACGGTGGAGAACGTCGCCAACCAGAAGTACTGGGAATCGGCCCAGGGTGGGTTCCTGAGCCAGGGTGATCCGCGAGTGGCGAAGTTGTCGGCGACGATTGATTTCTAAACGCGTGAAAACATGGGGGGCTGAACTCCCCCTTGTATCCCATCACTTCGGTGGGGTTTCGCTCAGGTAGTTTTCGATGTTGCCCATCTGCTCATCCCAGCCACGGGAGTTCATCTTGAAGGCTTTCTGGCGCCGGGCCTCGGGCACGTTGTCAAAACCGGATTCAACAACCCGCAACAAGATGCCCGGCGCACGATCCTCAATGGTGAACTCCACCAGGGTCGGTGTTTCCTCGTCGTAGTCGACGCCCGCTTCTACCGCGTAAGGGTGCCACCAGAAAGAAAACAGCGTTTGCGGCAGGATGCGTTCGATCCTGACCTTCCACACCACATGTTCGTAGCCTGGATAGGTAATCGGCGCTTCGAGGGTTTCCCCGGCAACAAAGGTTTTGCCCTTGAGCGCGATACCGAACCAATCACCAAATTGCTCGGCCTGCGTCAGTGCCTCCCAAACCTGCTTGCGTGATGCGTTGAGCAGGACTTTTCGTTCGATGCGATCTAATACGTGCATGAGTCACCTCCTCCATTGAACAGTAGGCGACATCGATCAATGCGCAACCTTCAGTTGTGCGCGATGATGATGGCCCCATCCTCGACCTGGCCATAGGTTATGACTGACCCATTGAATGGAAGTTGCTTGTGCAAAGCCGTGCGCTACCAGGTGGACAGCCTGGACATGCCCATCAGTCACTGCCACTGCACAAGCTGTCGCAAGGCGCACGCGGCCGCGTTTGTCGCCACGGCCGGGGTGATGCGCGAGCATTTTCGCTGGACGCAGGGTGAAGAGCTGCTGTCGTCCTTTGAATCTTCACCGGGCAAACGCCGGCATTTCTGCTCACGCTGCGGCTCACATCTGATCGCCGAACGTGGCCATCAGCCTCACGTGATTGTGCGGGTGGCGACGCTGGATGATGACCCAGGCACCCGGCCCACCTCGCATATCTGGACGTCCCATGAGGTACCCTGGCTTGCCTATGACGGCGTTGAGCGCTGGGACGAATGGAAGGCCTGAGTCAGACGCGTGGGTCGCCTGGCGCCTTGGCGGGTGTCGCATATTGCGGTTTGAGATGACCTTCCTGGTCGAGCAGCCAAGCGTCCATGATCTGTCGCACCACGGGCCCGGCCACACGGCCGCCGGCCTCACCGTTTTCGATCATGACTGAAATCACGATTTTCGGATGTTCGGCCGGCGCGAAGCCGACGAACAAGGCGTTATCGCGATGGCGCTCCAACGTCTTGTTGCGGTTGTAGCGCTCACCCTGCTTGATCGCCACTACCTGGGCGGTACCACTCTTGCCGGCGATGCGATATTGGGCACCTTGCGCTGCGGCCCGGGCAATACCGCGTGGATCGTGCATCACCAATTGCATGCCGTGGTTGACCTGCTCCCAATCACGCGGATCCTTGAGGACCACGTTGGGCATCGGGTTTTCGTCCACGGGGGGTATGCCATTGATGGTCTTGGCCAGATGTGGCCGGTTCCAAACACCTTTGTTGGCGATCAATGCGGTGGCCTGGGCCAATTGCAGCGGCGTCACCTGCATGTAGCCCTGGCCGATACCGAGGATCACGGTTTCACCCGGGAACCATGGCTGGCGACGGGTCGCACGTTTCCAGGCCTGGGAAGGCATCAGGCCCGCAGACTCTTCGAACATGTCCAGGGATACTTTCTGACCGAGGCCGAACTCGGCGAGATAGTCATGTAGACGGTCGATGCCCAGCTTGTGGGCCAGGTCGTAGAAGTAAGTGTCGTTGGAACGCATGATGGCCGCGTCCATGTCCACCCAGCCGTCGCCGCTGTGATTCCAGTTGCGGTATTTGTGATCGAAGTCCGGCAGCTGGTAGTAACCGGGATCGAACACCCGGGTTTGCGGGGTGACAACGCCACTGTCGAGGCCGGCGATGGCCACTTCCGGCTTGATGGTGGAACCCGGCGCATAGAGCCCGCGCAGTACGCGGTTGAACAGTGGGCGGTCGATGGAATCGTGCAGCGCAGCGTATTCTTTGAAGCTGATGCCAGTGACGAACAGGTTAGGGTCGAAACTCGGCTTGCTGACCATCGCCAGTACTTCACCGGTTTGCGGATCCAGGGCCACCACTGAACCGCGACGGTCGCCCAAGGCCTCTTCGGCGGCTTCCTGTAGCTTGACGTCGAGGCTAAGGACGATGTTTTTACCAGGGATCGGGTCAGTGTGCTTGAGCACCCGCAATACGCGTCCCTGGGCATTAGTCTCGACCTCTTCATACCCGACGTGGCCGTGCAGTTCGGACTCGTAGAAACGCTCGATCCCGGTCTTGCCGATGGACTGGGTACCGCGGTATTCCACGGAATCGAGGGCCTTGGATTCTTTTTCGTTAATGCGACCGACGTAACCAATGGAATGCGCAAAGTGCGCGCCCAGTGGGTAATGACGAACGAATTGTGGCTCGACGTCCACGCCAGGTAGACGGAACTCGTTGACGGCCAACACGGCGATTTGTTCTTCGGTCAACTCATAGAACAAGGTGACGGGAACAAACGGGTGACGAGCCTGCTTGAGCGCCTTATCGAACACCGCACGGTCTTCGGCAGGCAGGTGCAGCAGATTGACGATTGCGTCCAGCTCGCCCTTGAGATCGGTGGTGCGCTCGCGGGTGATAGTCAGGTTGTAACTCGGACGGTTGTCGGCCAGCACTACGCCATTGCGGTCATAGATCAAGCCGCGAGTCGGGGTGATGGGCAGTACGTGGACCCGGTTGTTTTCGGAAATCGTGGAGTGATAGTCGTACTGCACCACCTGCAGGAAATACATGCGCCCTACCAGGGCACAGGTGATGCCGATCACCAACAGCGCACAGGCGAGCAAGCGCTTGTTGACCAGGCGGTTTTCTTTTTCGTGATCTTTGATAGGTATCGGTTCAGGCATTTCTACAGCATCTCGTTGAAAAAGGTCGACGCCGCCTCCTGCGGATAAAGATCAATCCTTGTGAAAATGTGCTGCACCATACCAAAAATGCAGAAACACTTTGCATCGATTTCCCTCAACGGCAGGTTATTTAATGGGGGGGAGGACCAGGAACTGAGGGCATTTCCGAGCGCCCAAAACAAAACCCCAACTGCTTTCGCAATTGGGGTTTCGGAATTTAATCTTGACGATGACCTACTCTCACATGGGGAAACCCCACACTACCATCGGCGATGCATCGTTTCACTACTGAGTTCGGGATGGGATCAGGTGGTTCCAATGCTCTATGGTCGTCAAGAAATTCGGGTACTGAGTCGTGACCAGCTGGCCTCGCTTCAGCAAATTGGGTATGTGACAGTTGTCGGTGTTTTGTGAGCGTCGAACTTTCGGTTCATTTCGTCTTCACACACCGCAATCTGATGCTCGTTAGAGTAGTCAAATTGCTTGGGTGTTATATGGTCAAGCCTCACGGGCAATTAGTATTGGTTAGCTCAACGCCTCACAGCGCTTACACACCCAACCTATCAACGTCGTAGTCTTCGACGGCCCTTCAGGGGACTCAAGGTCCCAGTGAGATCTCATCTTGAGGCTAGTTTCCCGCTTAGATGCTTTCAGCGGTTATCTATTCCGAACATAGCTACCCGGCAATGCCACTGGCGTGACAACCGGAACACCAGAGGTTCGTCCACTCCGGTCCTCTCGTACTAGGAGCAGCCCCTCTCAAATCTCAAACGTCCACGGCAGATAGGGACCGAACTGTCTCACGACGTTCTAAACCCAGCTCGCGTACCACTTTAAATGGCGAACAGCCATACCCTTGGGACCGGCTTCAGCCCCAGGATGTGATGAGCCGACATCGAGGTGCCAAACACCGCCGTCGATATGAACTCTTGGGCGGTATCAGCCTGTTATCCCCGGAGTACCTTTTATCCGTTGAGCGATGGCCCTTCCATACAGAACCACCGGATCACTAAGACCTACTTTCGTACCTGCTCGACGTGTCTGTCTCGCAGTCAAGCGCGCTTTTGCCTTTATACTCTACGACCGATTTCCGACCGGTCTGAGCGCACCTTCGTACTCCTCCGTTACTCTTTAGGAGGAGACCGCCCCAGTCAAACTACCCACCATACACTGTCCTCGATCCGGATAACGGACCTGAGTTAGAACCTCAAAGTTGCCAGGGTGGTATTTCAAGGTTGGCTCCACGCAGACTGGCGTCCACGCTTCAAAGCCTCCCACCTATCCTACACAAGCAAATTCAAAGTCCAGTGCAAAGCTATAGTAAAGGTTCACGGGGTCTTTCCGTCTAGCCGCGGATACACTGCATCTTCACAGCGATTTCAATTTCACTGAGTCTCGGGTGGAGACAGCGCCGCCATCGTTACGCCATTCGTGCAGGTCGGAACTTACCCGACAAGGAATTTCGCTACCTTAGGACCGTTATAGTTACGGCCGCCGTTTACCGGGGCTTCGATCAAGAGCTTCGCGTTAGCTAACCCCATCAATTAACCTTCCGGCACCGGGCAGGCGTCACACCCTATACGTCCACTTTCGTGTTTGCAGAGTGCTGTGTTTTTAATAAACAGTCGCAGCGGCCTGGTATCTTCGACCGGCATGAGCTTACGGAGCAAGTCCTTCACCCTCACCGGCGCACCTTCTCCCGAAGTTACGGTGCCATTTTGCCTAGTTCCTTCACCCGAGTTCTCTCAAGCGCCTTGGTATTCTCTACCCAACCACCTGTGTCGGTTTGGGGTACGGTTCCTGGTTACCTGAAGCTTAGAAGCTTTTCTTGGAAGCATGGCATCAACCACTTCGTCATCTAAAAGATAACTCGTCATCAGCTCTCGGCCTTAGAATCCCGGATTTACCTAAGATTCCAGCCTACCACCTTAAACTTGGACAACCAACGCCAAGCTGGCCTAGCCTTCTCCGTCCCTCCATCGCAATAACCAGAAGTACAGGAATATTAACCTGTTTTCCATCGACTACGCTTTTCAGCCTCGCCTTAGGGACCGACTAACCCTGCGTCGATTAACGTTGCGCAGGAAACCTTGGTCTTTCGGCGTGGGTGTTTTTCACACCCATTGTCGTTACTCATGTCAGCATTCGCACTTCTGATACCTCCAGCAAGCTTCTCAACTCACCTTCACAGGCTTACAGAACGCTCCTCTACCGCATCACTTACGTGATACCCGTAGCTTCGGTGTATGGTTTGAGCCCCGTTACATCTTCCGCGCAGGCCGACTCGACTAGTGAGCTATTACGCTTTCTTTAAAGGGTGGCTGCTTCTAAGCCAACCTCCTAGCTGTCTAAGCCTTCCCACATCGTTTCCCACTTAACCATAACTTTGGGACCTTAGCTGACGGTCTGGGTTGTTTCCCTTTTCACGACGGACGTTAGCACCCGCCGTGTGTCTCCCATGCTCGGCACTTGTAGGTATTCGGAGTTTGCATCGGTTTGGTAAGTCGGGATGACCCCCTAGCCGAAACAGTGCTCTACCCCCTACAGTGATACATGAGGCGCTACCTAAATAGCTTTCGAGGAGAACCAGCTATCTCCGAGCTTGATTAGCCTTTCACTCCGATCCACAGGTCATCCGCTAACTTTTCAACGGTAGTCGGTTCGGTCCTCCAGTTAGTGTTACCCAACCTTCAACCTGCCCATGGATAGATCGCCCGGTTTCGGGTCTATTCCCAGCGACTAGACGCCCTATTAAGACTCGCTTTCGCTACGCCTCCCCTATTCGGTTAAGCTCGCCACTGAAAATAAGTCGCTGACCCATTATACAAAAGGTACGCAGTCACCCAACAAAGTGGGCTCCCACTGCTTGTACGCATACGGTTTCAGGATCTATTTCACTCCCCTCTCCGGGGTTCTTTTCGCCTTTCCCTCACGGTACTAGTTCACTATCGGTCAGTCAGTAGTATTTAGCCTTGGAGGATGGTCCCCCCATATTCAGACAAAGTTTCTCGTGCTCCGTCCTACTCGATTTCATGACTAAGAGATTTTCGCGTACAGGGCTATCACCCACTATGGCCGCACTTTCCAGAGCGTTCCGCTAATCTCAAAGCCACTTAAGGGCTAGTCCCCGTTCGCTCGCCACTACTAAGGGAATCTCGGTTGATTTCTTTTCCTCAGGGTACTTAGATGTTTCAGTTCCCCTGGTTCGCCTCTTGCACCTATGTATTCAGTACAAGATAACCATCTTATGATGGCTGGGTTCCCCCATTCAGACATCTCCGGATCAAAGTCTGTTTGCCGACTCCCCGAAGCTTTTCGCAGGCTACCACGTCTTTCATCGCCTCTGACTGCCAAGGCATCCACCGTATGCGCTTCTTCACTTGACCATATAACCCCAAGCAATCTGGTTATACTGTGAAGACGACATTCGCCGAAAATTCGAATTTCTCAATTAAGAGAACTCACAAATTTTACCTTAGCCTGATCCGTTACCAGTGAAAGTAACGTTCAGTCTATCTTTCTATCACATACCCAAATTTTTAAAGAACGATCTAATCAAAGACTAGAAATCAATATTCACTTCAGAATATTCATTTCTAAACTCTAACAGCAGAAGCAGTTAATGGTGGAGCCAAACGGGATCGAACCGTTGACCTCCTGCGTGCAAGGCAGGCGCTCTCCCAGCTGAGCTATGGCCCCATAACAAAATTGGTGGGTCTGGGCAGATTCGAACTGCCGACCTCACCCTTATCAGGGGTGCGCTCTAACCAACTGAGCTACAGACCCAATTTCGAGCGCAACTGATTAGCTAAGAGCTATCAGCTTGGAGCTTAAAGCTGCTTCTATCGTCTTCTTCAATGAATCAAGCAATTCGTGTGGGAACTTATGGAGCAGCTGATGTCGTCGATTAAGGAGGTGATCCAGCCGCAGGTTCCCCTACGGCTACCTTGTTACGACTTCACCCCAGTCATGAATCACACCGTGGTAACCGTCCCCCCGAAGGTTAGACTAGCTACTTCTGGTGCAACCCACTCCCATGGTGTGACGGGCGGTGTGTACAAGGCCCGGGAACGTATTCACCGCGACATTCTGATTCGCGATTACTAGCGATTCCGACTTCACGCAGTCGAGTTGCAGACTGCGATCCGGACTACGATCGGTTTTCTGGGATTAGCTCCACCTCGCGGCTTGGCAACCCTCTGTACCGACCATTGTAGCACGTGTGTAGCCCAGGCCGTAAGGGCCATGATGACTTGACGTCATCCCCACCTTCCTCCGGTTTGTCACCGGCAGTCTCCTTAGAGTGCCCACCATTACGTGCTGGTAACTAAGGACAAGGGTTGCGCTCGTTACGGGACTTAACCCAACATCTCACGACACGAGCTGACGACAGCCATGCAGCACCTGTCTCAATGTTCCCGAAGGCACCAATCTATCTCTAGAAAGTTCATTGGATGTCAAGGCCTGGTAAGGTTCTTCGCGTTGCTTCGAATTAAACCACATGCTCCACCGCTTGTGCGGGCCCCCGTCAATTCATTTGAGTTTTAACCTTGCGGCCGTACTCCCCAGGCGGTCAACTTAATGCGTTAGCTGCGCCACTAAGAGCTCAAGGCTCCCAACGGCTAGTTGACATCGTTTACGGCGTGGACTACCAGGGTATCTAATCCTGTTTGCTCCCCACGCTTTCGCACCTCAGTGTCAGTATCAGTCCAGGTGGTCGCCTTCGCCACTGGTGTTCCTTCCTATATCTACGCATTTCACCGCTACACAGGAAATTCCACCACCCTCTACCATACTCTAGTCAGTCAGTTTTGAATGCAGTTCCCAGGTTGAGCCCGGGGATTTCACATCCAACTTAACAAACCACCTACGCGCGCTTTACGCCCAGTAATTCCGATTAACGCTTGCACCCTCTGTATTACCGCGGCTGCTGGCACAGAGTTAGCCGGTGCTTATTCTGTCGGTAACGTCAAAATTGCAGAGTATTAATCTACAACCCTTCCTCCCAACTTAAAGTGCTTTACAATCCGAAGACCTTCTTCACACACGCGGCATGGCTGGATCAGGCTTTCGCCCATTGTCCAATATTCCCCACTGCTGCCTCCCGTAGGAGTCTGGACCGTGTCTCAGTTCCAGTGTGACTGATCATCCTCTCAGACCAGTTACGGATCGTCGCCTTGGTGAGCCATTACCCCACCAACTAGCTAATCCGACCTAGGCTCATCTGATAGCGCAAGGCCCGAAGGTCCCCTGCTTTCTCCCGTAGGACGTATGCGGTATTAGCGTCCGTTTCCGAACGTTATCCCCCACTACCAGGCAGATTCCTAGGCATTACTCACCCGTCCGCCGCTCTCAAGAGAAGCAAGCTTCTCTCTACCGCTCGACTTGCATGTGTTAGGCCTGCCGCCAGCGTTCAATCTGAGCCATGATCAAACTCTTCAGTTCAAACATCTTTGGGTTTTTAAGAAACCCTAAACTTGGCTCAGCAATCGTTGGTTACATCTTTGATTTCTCGCGGAGTAACTTGTGATGCTGATAATCTTGCTGACTATCAGTCTGACTCCACAAGCACCCACACGAATTGCTTGATTCAGTTGTTAAAGAGCGGTTGGTTAAGAGCTTTCGTCTCAACCGAGGCGCGCATTCTACAGCAGCCTCATTTGCTGTCAAGTGATTATTTTCAGAAGCTTTCGAAGATTTCTTCAACAACTTCAACCACTTGCGCTTCTGATCTCTCATCAGCGGGAGGCGAATTCTACAGCGTTACACGCTGCTGTCAACACCTCTTTTTCAACTTCCTTTGGGCTTCGATGAACTGAAGCTACTTGCTGCCGAAAACTTCATAACTCTTTGTTTACCAAGGAGTTTTCCGTTTCGACTGCGCCGGAAGTGGGGCGAATTATAGGCTTCCAGAATTTGCCGTCAAGGCTTAATTCAGGTTTTCTATCAATACAGCTGCAAACGCCATAATCCTTCTATATAGAAAGACTTAAACGGCAAATTGAGCAATATATTGCTCATCACTGAACAGTTAAGCATCATAGCGACATCTGCTCATCGACTATGACTTCGGAAGAACACCTCCAATGACCACCCCTCCTCGCGGCTTGGCCTGCGCACTGTTTCCCGTCGGCCTGCTGTTGATCGCCATGGCCTCCATCCAATCCGGTGCCTCACTGGCCAAGAGCATGTTCCCTATTGTCGGCGCGCAAGGCACTACTACTCTGCGCTTGATCTTCGCCAGTGTGATCATGCTGCTTTTATTACGCCCATGGCGCGCCAAGCTGACGGCAAAGTCCCTGCGCACAGTGATCATCTACGGGATGGCGCTGGGTGGTATGAACTTCCTCTTCTATATGTCCCTGCGCACCGTGCCCTTGGGAATAGCTGTAGCACTGGAATTTACAGGCCCGCTCGCCGTCGCTATCTACGCGTCGCGGCGAGCAGTCGACTTCCTCTGGATTGCGCTCGCAATCATCGGCCTGCTCCTGCTGATCCCGATGGGCGAGGCCAGCAGCGGTATCGACTGGGTTGGGGCCGCTTACGCGCTGGGCGCAGGCGTATGCTGGGCGCTCTATATCCTGTTTGGCCAAAAGGCGGGGAATGACAACGGTGTCCAGACCGCCGCCCTCGGCGTAATGATTGCAGCCCTGTTCGTAGCGCCGATCGGCATCGTGCATGCCGGCGCCGCATTGCTGACGCCCGCCCTGATCCCTATCGCCATTGGCGTTGCGATTCTGTCGACCGCCTTGCCCTATACGTTGGAGATGGTCGCACTGACTCGCCTCCCCGCACGCACATTCGGTACGCTGATGAGTATCGAACCGGCGTTCGGCGCCCTCTCCGGCCTATTCTTCCTGAATGAGCACCTATCCCTCGCCCAGTGGCTGGCGATTACCTGCATTATCCTGGCTTCCGTGGGCGCCACTTTGACGATGCGCAACGAATCAAAACCGCTGGTACCCGCTGACTGACCCTCTTTAACACCAACTCTGGTATTTGCCGCTCATTTAGGCCATGTTTAAGCCGTAACTGAATGTCATTCATGGAGAATTTCGACACGGACAGCATGAACGCTACGCTCGAGAGCGAGTAAGCGGCTCTGTTCTTCTGCAGAGCGGCTATTAAGGATGGGAATGAAACGAATTTTGATACTGTTGCTGGTTGTGGGCATCGCTGGCTGTGCTGCAACCACCAAAACAGAAGTGAAACGGGGCAAAAAAGGGTTGCACATCAACTGTTCTGGCCTGTCCTCCTCCTGGGACCAGTGCTACACCAGTGCAGCCAACTCATGCGGCGCCAAGGGTTATCGGGTGATTGCCAAGTCCGGCGACAACTCCGAGGAGCCTGGGGACTATCCGTTCGGCCTCAATCCTGCTGGCTATACCAGCCGCAGTATGATCGTCATCTGCAAATAGCTGCCGAGCAGCCTCTCTTGGCTGCTCGTCTCAAATTCCCACCACATTCCAAATGCCTTTTGCGACACGGCGGCTAAACTCCTGCTCGATCATCGAGCCAATGGAGTTCCCATGACGCACAACAAGAAAATCGTATTGGTAGTCGGTGCAGGTGACGCAACCGGTGGCGCCATCGCCAAGCGCTTTGCCCGCGAAGGCTACATTGCCTGCGTTACCCGTCGCAGCGCCGACAGACTGCAACCCCTGGTAGACAGCATCCAATCGGCAGGCGGTGAAGCCCACGGTTTTGCCTGTGACGCACGTAAAGAAGAAGACGTTATCGCACTGGTCGAGAAAATCGAAACCGAATTGGGGCCTATTGAAGCGTTTGTCTTCAACATCGGCGCCAACGTGCCTTGCAGCATTCTGGAAGAAACCGCACGCAAGTATTTCAAAATCTGGGAAATGGCGTGTTTTTCCGGTTTCTTGAATGCACGTGAAGTTGCCAAGCGAATGGTCACCCGTAAACGCGGCACCCTCCTGTTTACCGGCGCGACTGCGGGCTTGCGCGGAGCCGCAGGGTTCGCCGCGTTCGCCGGTGCAAAGCACGGCATCCGCGCCCTCGCCCAAAGCATGGCGCGGGAATTAGGCCCGATGGGCATCCACGTCGCCCATGTGGTGGTCGACGGAGCCATCGATACCGACTTTATTCGCGATAACTTCCCGCAAAAATATGCCCTCAAGGACCAGGACGGCATCCTCAACCCAGACCACATTGCCGAAAACTACTGGTACCTGCATAGCCAGCCACGGGACGCGTGGACGTTCGAACTGGATCTGCGCCCCTGGAACGAACCCTGGTAACACGCCCCTATAACAATAAGCAGCGAGTATCGACCATGAGTAAAACCCTGGAGTTTTTCTTCGATCTGGGCAGCCCTGCCACTTACCTGGCCTACACCCAGCTGCCGGCTCTCTGCGCCGAAACGGGCGCACATCTGGTGTATCAGCCGATGCTGTTGGGCGGCGTATTCAAGGCCACTGGCAATGCCTCACCGATCATGGTGCCGGCCAAGGGGCGCTACATGCTGGATGACTTGGCGCGTTACGCCAAACGCTACAATGTACCGCTCAGGTTTAACCCGCACTTCCCCATCAATACCCTGATACTGATGCGCGCAATCACCGGCATGCAAATCCACCAGGCTGAGCGCCTCCTCGACTTTATCGACTGCCTGTTCCGTGCGCTCTGGGTAGAAGGCCGTCACCTGGGCGATCCCGAGGTGCTGGCCAGTGTTCTCAGCGAACATGGGTTTGATCCAGGGCAAGTACTGGCCCTGTCCAATGACGAAACCGTCAAGAACGCGCTCAAGGACAACACCGAACAAGCCGTCAAACGCGGCGTGTTCGGCGCCCCCAGCTTTTTTGTCGACAACCAGCTGTTCTTTGGCCAGGACCGTCTGGACTTTGTGCGCGAAGCTCTCAGCTAGATTTCGCTTGCAGCCGGCGCGGGCCGGCTGCAATAAATCAAATGGCCGCGGTGCGCACCTGCAGCCACTCGAGCGCCGCACCACTGAGCAACGGGCTCAAGCGCTCACGCACTTCGGCGTGGTACGCGTTGAACCACTCACGCTCGTCCGCCGTCAGCAACGACGGCTCCAGGCAACGGGTATCAATCGGGCACAAGGTCAGGGTTTCGAACTTGAGGAATTCGCCAAACTCGGTCTTGCCCGCTTCACGGTTCAGTACCAGGTTTTCAATACGCACGCCCCAACGGCCGGGACGATAAGTACCTGGTTCAATCGAAGTAATCATCCCCGGCTGCATCGCCGTTTGTGGCGCAGCAACGGCCTGGTAAGCAATGACCTGCGGGCCCTCATGCACATTGAGGAAATAACCTACGCCATGGCCTGTGCCGTGGCCGTAGTCCACCCCTTCGGCCCAGATCGGCGCACGAGCAATGGCGTCCAGCAATGGTGACAGGATGCCTTTGGGGAAGTGCGCACGGGACAGGGCAATCACTCCCTTGAGCACACGTGTGCAATCGCGTTTCTGCTCTTCACTCGGCGTACCGATGGGCACCATGCGGGTGATGTCGGTGGTTCCGCCCAGGTATTGGCCACCCGAGTCGATCAACAGCAAGCCATCCCCTTCGATCAGCGCGTGTTCTTCTTCGGTGGCGTGGTAGTGCGGCATCGCGCCATTGGCGTTGAACGCGGCAATGGTGTTGAAGCTAAGCGACACATAACCGGGGCGACGGGTACGCGCAGCGGTCAGGTGTTCGTCGATAGTCAGTTCGGTAATGCGCTCGCGGCCCAGGGCGCTATCGAGCCAGGCGAAAAATTCGCACAATGCCGCGCCATCCTGCTCCATGGCCTGTCGGATATGTTCCGCGTCCGCCAGGCTCTTGCGCGATTTGGCAAGGGTGGTCGGGTTCAGACCTTCCACCAGCTTGACGCCAGTGTCGAGGTTTTCCAGCAAGCCAGCCGTCACGCGTGCGGGGTCCACCTGCAAGCTTGCACCCGACGGCACGGCACGCAGCGCATCGGCCACTTCGCTGTAGTCGCGCAAGGTCACGCCATCCTGCTCAAGCACGGCCCTCAGTTCGGCATCGACCTTGCCCAGCGCCACAAACAAGGTGGCCTGCTGTTGATTGATCAACGCAAAGGACACGAACACCGGATTGAACGACACATCACCGCCGCGCAGGTTGAATAACCAGGCGATGTCATCCAGCGTCGCGATGAAATGCCAATCGGCGCCCTTGTCTTTCAAACTGGCGCGCAATGCGGCAAGTTTCTCGCCACGGCTGACGGTGGCTTGGGGCGGCAGATGCTGGTAGATCGGCTGGTTCGGCAGCGCCGGGCGGTCTTGCCAGACTTCGTTCAGCAGGTCGATATCGGTACGCAGGCGGGCACCGCGCTCGACCAGCTTGCTGCCCAGGGTACGCGCCGAGGCCACGGCCATGACCGCGCCATCCACGGCCACCACGCCGCCTTCGGGGGTTTGCTCGGCCAGCCACTCCAGCGGCCCAGGTTGGCCCGGTTGCAGTTTGACCAGCTCGATGCCGCTGCCCTTGAGTTCCTTGGTCGCCTGTTCCCAGTAGCGGCTATCAGCCCAGACCCCGGCAAAATCCGCCGTGACGATCAGTGTCCCCACCGAACCATGAAACCCTGACAACCATTGGCGCCCTTGCCAGTAACCCGGCAAGTACTCGGACAAGTGCGGGTCGGCCGATGGCACCAGCAGGGCATGGATGCCCTCGCGACGCATCAGTTCACGGGTATGCGCCAGGCGCTGGGGAACCGTTCCATGGGTCAAAGGCTGGGTACTCATTGTGTCTCCTGCTAACCACTAATAATTGTTATGTACTGCAAATGATAAATCAGACCGCCCAGAACGCCGGTGCGCTGGCCAGTGCGGCCTTGATCAGCCGGGCCGCTTCGTCGATATCCTGTTCGGTGGTAAACCGGCCCAGGCTCAAGCGGATAGTGCGTCCGGCGCTGCGAGCATCATGCCCCAAGGCCAGGAGCACATGGGACGGCGCATTGCTTGACGAATTGCACGCGGAAGTCGCGGAAAAGGCAATGCCCGCGCTCAGTGCGGCGGAATTGAATTCGCCTTCGCTGAACGTCAGGCTGAGGGTATGTGGAATACGCTGGGTGGGGCTGCCATTGAGACGCAGGCCGGCGACTGACGCCAGTTGATCCAGCAGGCTCTGGCGCAGCGCAACAATCTTGGCCTTCTCATCAGCGAAGGACGCCGCCGCCAAGGCAAATGCCGTGCCCATGCCTGCAATCTGGTGGGTCGCCAGGGTGCCGGAACGCAATCCGCCTTCGTGGCCTCCACCATGAATCTGCGCCAATACCCTCTGCTGTGCCCGAGGCCCGACGTACAACGCACCGATCCCCTTGGGACCGTACAGTTTGTGCGCAGAGAACGACATCAAGTCCACCGGCCACTGGGCCAGGTCAATGGCCACCTTGCCCGCCCCCTGCGCCGCATCCACATGGAACAACGCGCCATGCTCACGCACGCGGGCGCCGATGGCCGGGATGTCGTTCAGGGTGCCCAGCTCGTTATTGACCAGCATCAGCGAGACCAGGAAGGTGTCCTCGCGCAGGGCTTCGCTGACGGCGTCGACGCTGATCAAGCCGTGGGCATCCGGCACCAGGTAAGTCACCGCCACGCCGGCGTCCTGCAATTGCCGCGCGGTATCCAGTGTGGCCTTGTGCTCAATCTGGCTGGTGATGATATGCCCACCCGCCACACCACGGGCCTGGGCCACGCCCTTGAGCGCCAGGTTGTTGGATTCTGTAGCACCGGAGGTCCAGACGATCTGCTCAGGCTGGGCGCCGACCAACTCGGCGACCTGGCGACGCGCCTGTTCAACCGCATGCCGAGCCGCCTGGCCAAACGCATGGGAACTGGACGCAGGGTTACCGAAGTTGGCATTGAAGCCCAGGCACTCGACCATCACCTGGATAACCCGCTCATCCACCGGCGTAGTGGCGGCGTAGTCGAAATACAACGGACGTTTATTCATGACGTTAAAAACTCGCAGAGCGTATTCCCGAGAGCAGCGTCTCAGGAGGCATCGACCAGAACAGAGGTCGTCAGGTTTAACCGATCGAGTGCCATTAAAGAAGGACCACTTTATTTAAATGTGCGTAGGAACGCTCCTGGAATTCAGCTTAACAGGCTGAAGTAGCCCCATGGCAAACAAAAAGCCCGAGGTTCCTTATGGGAAGCCTCGGGCTTTTTGCCGCAGGAAGCGGGCTCAACTGGGACGACCATGCAGGACGACGCTGCGCTCGGCGTTCATTTCACCCTGGTGATCAAAGCCGAAGGGTTGCTGTGGCTGGCCAAGCAACGCGGCGCGCTGGCGTTGATAGTCGTCAAACGACAAACCACGGCGACCCAGGGCTTCCAAGGCCAATTGCCTGGTTTCTCCCGCGGTATAAGGCCGCAGCTCAGGTGACGGCTGGGACGCACAACCTGCGAGGACAGAGGTGACAAGTAAAAAAGAAACAGCGAGCAAACGGTTCATGGCGGAGGCCCTGCAAAGGTGGTTTCAAGTCAATGAACACAGGCTACTCCCGCCCCTCCGCGGTGAAAAATCACCGTCCGTGATAGTCGCTATCAACCGTTACGGCATACCAGATAGCATCTTCTACTTATTCACTTAAGGCCTATAAATATAGAAATACGTACGTTTACGGAATAAACGTATTCTTCTATATCTAACTCCACTAACCAGTCCATGCCGATCCGACGCTCCATTTCAAACAGAGGTGCCCATGCAGCTTTTGACCCTCCCGCCCTCGCCCGCCCTTGCGACCTCGATCCGCGCCACGGCCCAGGTTTTCGAAGACCCGAAATCCCAGGCGTTGCTCGAGCATATCCGGCAAGTGGCGCCGAGCGAAGCCAGCGTACTGATCATTGGCGAGACCGGCACCGGCAAGGAACTGGTGGCGCGGCATATCCACAACCTCAGCGCACGGCGCAAACGGCCGTTCGTGGCGGTGAACTGCGGAGCCTTCTCTGGATCCCTGGTGGAGGCCGAGCTGTTCGGCCACGAGAAAGGCGCGTTTACCGGAGCCCTCTGCGCCAAGGCCGGCTGGTTCGAAGAAGCGCAAGGCGGCACTTTGTTTCTCGATGAAATCGGCGACTTGCCGATGGCTATCCAGGTCAAGTTACTGCGGGTGTTGCAAGAGCGTGAAGTGGTGCGCCTGGGTTCGCGCAAAAGTATTCCAATCGATGTGCGGGTCCTGGCCGCCACCAACGTGCAACTGGAAAAGGCCATCAACGCCGGGCACTTCCGCGAAGACCTCTACTACCGCCTCGACGTGGTTAGCCTGGAGCTCAGCCCACTGCGCGAGCGCCCCGGCGATATCCTGCCGTTGACCCGGCACTTTATCGAAACCTATAGCCGGCGCCTGGGTTACGGCCTGGTCACCATCAGCCGCGAAGCCGAGCACAAGCTCCGTAGCTACAGCTGGCCGGGCAATATTCGCGAGCTGGAAAATGTGATTCACCACACGCTGCTGACCTGCCGCAACGGCGTGATCGAGCGCGACGACCTGCGCCTGTCGAACCTGCGCATCGAGCGCCAGGACGACAGCCGGCATGGCCTCGATAACAGCGCCGAAGCCCTGTTGGCACGGGCGTTTCAAAAGCTCTTCGAGGAGCAGGCCGGCGCCCTGCACGAAAAGGTCGAGGACGCATTATTACGCGCCGCTTACCGCTTCAGCCATTACAACCAGGTGCACACCGCCAACCTGCTGGGCTTGAGCCGCAATGTGACGCGCACGCGCCTGATCAAGATCGGCGAGTTGGCGGTGAACAAGCGTCGGCCAGGGGAAAACCTGCAAGGCGAGCGAATGCTGCATCTATCCATTTAGCCTGCAGTGCAACGCGTCATCCTGGCTGCGCTCAAAACTGCGCAGCACCTGGAACGAACCGAAGGTCACGGCCGTGGCCTGGTGAGCGCGGATCAGCGTCCAGAAATCCGCATCGCCCTGCTCAAAGCACTTGAAGGCCGCCTCACCGGCCTCGCGGGATTGCCATTGCAGGTAATTGAGCACCCGCCGACCATCATCGCTGACTTGTACGCTGGCACTCAAAAAGCCGCCATGGCTTTCGGCCAGGCGCTCGCTCTGGGTGGTCAAGGCTGCCACCAGGGCGGATTGCTGACGGGGCTCGATATGAAACTCGATCAATTGAGCGAAGCTGCGATTTTTCTCTGATACCTGCATGAACACGCCCCTTTCTTTGTAGGCAGAATCTTGCGATTCGATGTCATGCAGGGTAAAACCTCTAGCTAAGTCGAGGTCAAGCACTGCCTGGGAGTTTTTCATGCTCAACAAGGAACTCAGCGTCGGTCAGCTGGCGGCCCGCAGCGGCGTGGCGGTCACTGCCCTGCACTTCTACGAATCCAAAGGGTTGATCAAGAGCAATCGCAATGCCGGCAACCAACGGCGTTATCCACGGGACGTACTGCGGCGGGTGGTGCTGATCAAGATCGCCCAGCGCTTGGGCATTCCACTGGCGACCATTGGCGAAGCATTGCAGGCGCTGCCCGATGGGCGCACACCGAACGCTCGCGACTGGGAGCGAATGTCGGCGTTATGGCGTGAAGACCTGGATGAGCGCATCAACAAACTGATGCTGCTGCGGGACAAGCTTAATGGCTGTATCGGTTGTGGATGCCTGTCGATGGAGGCGTGCCCGTTGCGCAACCAGGACGACCAGTTGGGTGAGCGCGGCCCCGGTGCCCAGCTGTTGGAACCCACCCTTGATTCCGACCTGTAGGCCCAATCAATAGTGGGGTGGTGCGGCGTGACCTATAGTGAAAAGGTTGTCACTCCATAACCACAATAAAGGAGAACGTTATGAGCGTTAAACCTATTCCCGACGGTTATCACGGCATTACCCCCTATCTGGGGATCAACGAGGCCGCAAAGGCGATCGAGTTCTATCAGAAGGCCTTCGACGCCACAGTGTTCATGCGCCTGGACATGCCCGACGGCAGGGTCGGCCACGCCGAGCTGCGGATTGGCGAAGCGGTGATCATGCTGGGCACGCCGTGCGATGAAACGGCCCTGCGCAACCCGGATACACACCCCAGTGTCGGTTTGCACTTGTATGTCAACGATGTGGATGCACAGTTCAAACAAGCCATTGAGGCCGGCGCCATCGAAGTGTCTGCGCCACAGGACCAGTTCTATGGCGACCGCTCCGCGAGTGTGAAAGATCCGTTCGGGCACCTGTGGTTCCTGGCTACACACAAGGAAGACCTGACCGAGGAGCAAATCCGCCAGCGTGCCATGGAGATGTTCAAACCGTAGTGCATTCAAGGTGGGAGGGGGCAAAACCCCTCCCACATTGGATCTCCTTTGTTTGAAGGGCCGGGCTTCTACACACTTCATGAACATCCTCCCCACGCTTTTCCCCTTGCCCCAACCGCCGTGTGATTCCAGGATGCAGGTCATCATCACAAGGAGTCACTCCATGTTTGCCGGCTTCGAGAAACACCAGTGCCACGTCAACGGCGTAGACATCAGCTACCGCAAAGGCGGTACAGGCCCCGGCCTGCTTCTGCTCCACGGGCACCCGCAAACCCATGTCATCTGGCATAAAGTCGCCGAGCAATTGGCCGAACACTTCAGCGTGGTGGCTGCCGACCTGCGCGGTTATGGCGACAGCAGCAAGCCACCGGCCGAGGAACATCACACCCATTATTCGAAACGGCAAATGGCCAGGGACGGTGTCGAACTGATGCAGGCCCTGGGCTTCGACACGTTCTCGGTGCTGGCCCACGACCGTGGCGCCCGCGTCGCCCATCGCCTGGCCCTGGACCACCCCAAGGTTGTAAAGCGCATGGTGCTGCTGGATATCGCGCCAACCCTGGCGATGTACGCCCAGACCGATGAAGCCTTCGCCCGCGCCTACTGGCACTGGTTCTTCCTGATCCGCCCGGCGCCGTTGCCGGAAGCCCTGATCGAAGCTAACCCCGAGTTGTACCTGCGCAGCGTCATGGGCAGCCGCAGCGCCGGGCTCAAGCCATTCACCGACGAAGCCTTCGCCGAGTACCTGCGCTGCCTGACATTGCCCGGCACCGCCACCGGTATCTGCGAGGACTATCGCGCCGCCGCGAGCATCGACCTGGAACATGACCAGGCTGACATCGACGCCGGCCATCATCTGAATCTACCTCTATTGGTGATATGGGGCGCCGACGGCACCGTCGGCCGCTGTTTCGACCCGCTCGGAGAATGGCAGAAAGTCGCCACCAACGTACGTGGCAAGGCGGTGCCGGCCGGGCACTACATAGCAGAAGAGGCGCCGGAGTTATTGCTGAGTGAAGCCCTGCCCTTCCTTTGCGCAGCCAAATAAGCTGTGGCCTCCCGCCGTGGCCGCTACCCGAGCACAGCAGCCTCCCCAACCGATGCTATCCTGGCGACTCACCCTCCCACACCTGCCTGCGATGACGAACAAAAAAGCCACCGTGCCCCTGCCCGAAGACCTGCGGGTATTCCTCACCGTCATCCGCAAAGCCGGCTTTGCCGCAGCCGCCGACGAACTGGGCTTGTCCCCAGCCTATGTCAGCAAGCGTATCCAGATCCTCGAAACCACACTGGCCACGCGCCTGCTGCACCGCACCAGCCGACGCATCGCCCTGACCGAAGACGGCGAACGGGTGCAGCGTTGGGCCGTGCGCATCCTCGAAGACTTTCAGCAACTCTCGGATGAACTGTCCGACGCCCATGACAGCCCCCGTGGGCACCTGCACTTGTGCAGCAGCTTCGGCTTCGGTCGCAATCATGTGGCCCCGGCCCTGTCATTGCTGGCAGAAAGATACCCAGGACTGGACATCCGCCTGGACCTGTTCGACCGCGTGGTGGATATCGTCAGCGAAGGCTTCGACCTGGAGATTCGGGTGGGCGATGACATCCCCGGCCAGCACATCGGCCGACGCCTGGTGAGCAATCGTCGAGTGCTGTGCGCCGCACCGTCCTACTTGCAACGTCGGGGCACGCCGCGGCAATTGAGCGACCTGGAGCATCATGACTGCCTGGTGATCAAGGAGCGCGATAATGCCTTCGGCATCTGGAACCTGGAGCGCGATGGCACAGCGCACAGCGTGCGCGTTCGCGGGCCGCTGTCCTCCAACAATGGCGAGATCGTGTTGCAGTGGGCACTGGATGGGCGAGGCCTGCTGCTGCGCTCGATGTGGGATGTGAAACCGCTGCTGGAGCAAGGCCAACTGGTGCAGGTGCTGCACGACTACACCCAGAGCGCCAACGTATGGGCGGTGTACCCGACACGCCTGGCCTACTCCGGCAAACTAAGGGCTTGTGTGGAGTTTCTACAGGAGCACTTCAAGGGTTTGTCGATCTGACCCTCCGGTAAGCAGCGCAGCCCAGCCATATCGTCATGACCACCAACGCAGAACGGCCTGACCACTAGCATGCCCACGCCAAAGCCCGCCATCTGGATCAGGGTCAAGAGGCTGAACTGCGGCAAGCGCAAGCTATCGGGCTCGCTTTGCGCACGGGAGATCAATGCCACCTCGGACAACCCGTCGCCCATGTCGGTCCCACTTAAGTCGACGAAGCACCCGGTGTCAATCGAGCCAGGGCTTCGTCGCCAGGTGCTGGCGCTCAAATGCCTTGATCTGCTCGCTGCGCTGCAAGGTGCTGCCGATTGCATCCAGGCCGAGTAACAGTGCCGTCTTGCGCAAGGTGTCGATCTGGAACGGGATCAACTGGCCATCCGCCAGACGAATCTGCTGGGCCTCAAGGTCAATACTGATCTGCGCCTGATCCGCTTGACTGATGGTTTGGGCAAGCCGGTGTAACACGTTCTGTTCCAGAGTGATCAATAACAGCCCGTTACGCTGGCAGTTGTCTTGGAAAATTCCGGCGAAGCTGCTGCCGATCAAAGCACGAATGCCCATTTGCTTCAGGCCCCACACCGCATGCTCGCGGCTGGAGCCACAGCCGAAGTTCGGCCCCACCACCATAAAGCTCGCGCCTTGCCAGGCCGGTTGATTGAGCACGAACTCGGAATTTGGCGCACCGGACGGCAAAAAACGCAGGTCAAAAAACAGCCCACGGTCCAGGCCATTGCGATCGATGCCCTTGAGAAACTGCTTGGGCATGATCACATCGGTATCGATATTGGCCGCCAGCATCGGTGCGGCTTTGCCAGTGACCAGGGTGAAGGGTTGCAGGCTCATGGGCGCTCTCCAAGGTCACGGATATCGGTGAGCCGGCCGGTGATGGCGGCAGCGGCGACCATCGCCGGGCTCATCAAGTGAGTGCGGGCCCCCGCACCCTGGCGGCCTTCGAAATTGCGGTTGGTGCTGGAGGCACAGCGGTCGCCGGGGGCCAATACGTCGTCGTTCATCGCCAGGCACATCGAGCAGCCCGACTGACGCCATTCGAAACCAGCGTCGATAAAGATCGCGGCCAGCCCTTCGGCTTCGGCCTGGTCCCTGACTTGCGTGGAGCCCGGTACGATCATCGCGCGTACATGATCGGCCACCTGTTTGCCGCGCACCACGCGGGCGGCGTCGCGCAGGTCTTCGATGCGCGCGTTGGTGCAGGAACCGATAAACGCATGGCTGATGACGATATCGCTCAGCGGCATGCCGGGTTCCAGGCCCATGTAATCGAGGGCGCGACGCATGCCCTGGCGCAGTATCAGATCGCTGACGTGCTGCGGGTCGGGCACACGGGCGCCAATGGACGCGGCCTGGTCGGGGCTGGTGCCCCAGGTGACCATGGGTTCCAGGGTGGCGGCATTCAGTTGGACTTCGCGGTCAAACACCGCGCCCTCGTCACTGCGCAGCGTGCGCCATTGACGCAGGGCTTGTTCCCACAGCGCCCCCCGGGGTGCGCGAGGCTTGTCCTTGAGGTAGGCGAACACCTTGTCATCCGGCGCCATGAACGCGCCACGGGCGCCGGCCTCCACGGCCATATTGCAGATGGTCATGCGCGCTTCGATGCTCAGCGCATCGATGGTGGTGCCACGGAACTCGATGGCGTAGCCGGTGGCACCGGATGCACCGATCTGGCTGATCAGCGCCATGATCACGTCCTTGGAAGTCAGGCCCGGCGCCAGCTCGCCATCGACGTTCACTAGCAGGGTTTTCAAGCGTTTGTAGACCAGGGTCTGGGAGGCCAGCAGATGCTCGATTTCCGAGGTGCCGATGCCAAAGCCGAATGCGCCGAGGGCGCCGTAGGTGGTGGTGTGGCTATCTCCGGCGGCAATCACCATACCGGGCAGGATAAACCCCTGCTCCGGCGCGATCACGTGTTCGATGCCTTGACGCTTGTCGAGGACATCCAGCAGTTCGACGCCGAAATCCCGGCAGTTTTCCGCAAGGTAGGCCACCTGTCGCGCCGCGCCGGCATCCGGCATGGTCGCGACCCGCGTGGGAGTGGTGGGGTTCACATGGTCGACCACCGCCAGCGCCGTGCCGGGGCGCCACACCGTGCGCCCGGCCTCGCGCAAGCCGCTGAACGCCTGGGGGCTGGTGTATTCGTTGATCACCTGGCGGTCGATATAAAGCAAAACATGGCCCTGGTCATCCAGGGCGCACACCGTATGGGAATCGATGTGTTTGTCGTAGAGGGTTCTGGCAGTCATTTTCTTGCGGGCTCGCTCGACGGGGTCCGCCCATCCTAGCCAGCCGTCCTGCCCCATCAATGGCGACGGGGTGATCGCATGAAACATGTTTCGTGTTCGATCAACGTTTCCATACCGCCTGAATGTGAACCTGAAACATTTACTTTCATATATGCATTAGGGATTTCTCATTCTCATCCGTCTTAACTTAGATACAGCCCGTCGCGTCAGCAAAAGCTACGACCGGCCTTTTCCGGGCCTCCATTGCCCCCTCCGATCAAGACCCTCATTAATCATGTCGAAGAAGTCACGCTCCAAACTCTGGTTTCTCGTGCATAGCTGGCTGGCATTGCCCATCTGGTTCTTTGTACTGATCGTCTGCGTTACCGGCACCCTGGCGGTGGTCAGCCAGGAAATCGTCTGGCTGGCCAACCCGGATATCCGTGCGAGCAAACCGTCGGATGACGCCCAGCCGCTGAGCTTTGGCCAGGTGATCGCCGCCATCAAGCGCGATGAACCCCAGGCTATCGTGCGATCCATCAGCCGTCCGGATGAATCGCACTTCGCCCTGAGTGTCGACCTCAGCTACCCGGATGGACGTTCCGTGGAGGTCTACGCCAACCCCTATACCGGAGCGATCCAGGGCATCAGCCCGTCGTTCAACTTCCAGCAATTCACCCGTGCTCTGCACGGCTGGTGGCTGGTGCCGTTCACCAACGGCTACAGCTGGGGCTGGTACCTGGTGTCCTTGCTTGGCTTGCCGCTGCTGGCCTCGCTGGTCACCGGCCTGGTGGTGTACAAGCGTTTCTGGAAAGGCTTCTTCAAGCCAACCCTGCGTTTTCGCCACGGTGCGCGCATTTTCTGGGGTGACTTCCACCGCCTCAGCGGTATCTGGTCGATCTGGTTTATCGCGGTCATCTCCATCACCGGCACCTGGTTCCTGATCCAGGCGATCCTGGGTGACAACCAGATTTCCATCTCCAGCGAGCCGGTCGTGCCGGTGATCGCCCGCGAGAAAGTGCCAACCTCTGCACCTGGCGTACCCGCGCCGATGATTGCGCTGGACGACGCAATCGAGATTGCGAGTCAACGCATTCCCGGGCTGGAAGCCTCTTTTCTGGTCCTGCCGTTCAACGCCTACAGCCATTTGCAGATTGGCGGCCGGGGCTGGTACCCACTAATGTTCCAGACCGCACAACTGAACCCCTATGACGGTGAAATCGCCGTCACGAACCTGCTGTCCGACCGTACCGCGCTGGAGTTCGTCACCGAATCCATGCGCCCGCTGCACACTGGTGACTTTGGCGGCTTGTGGATCAAGTTGATCTGGGCATTCTTCGGCCTGGTGCTGAGCATGATGGTGCTGAGCGGCTTGCTGATCTGGACCAAGCGCACCGCCCTGGCCACCCTCAACGCCCTCAAGCGCGAAGCCAAGACCCAGCGGCAACCCGCGCCCATCCCGGCCATGCAGGCTGAAACCCCGGAGGCCCAGCGATGAGCAAGGTCGCGACTGTACCGCCATCCCCCCTTCGCGCCTTCTGGCTGAAATGGCGTTTCCACATCAACATCCTGCTGTTGCTCGTGCCACTGGGGTTCATGCCCAAGTACTTCGCCGATGCCGCGCTGTTTCGCGGAGATACCGGTATCGGCGAGCGCGTGGCTGGGCAGGTGCAAGTCGGCCCGTGGAGCCTGACCCTCGCCGAGCTGCGCAATGAAGGCCCACGGCCAGACCCTGCCGGACCGATGAAATTATTCAATGCCGCCCTGTGTGACACCTGCACCAACCAGGTCAAGGCCACCTACCTGCGCATCGGCAAGCCGCGCAGCCTGCGCGCCGCCGGGGTGATCTTCTTCGGTACGCCGTACCGCATGGGCGCCGCCCTGCCGGTGCCGGAACGCACACCGGTAGACGCCCAGGTGTGGGTAACCATGGAAGGCTGGGACGGCAGCATGCACCAGGGTTCCATCCCGCTGAGCCAGGCCTCGCCTGCCACCATTGCCTGGCTGAACAAGCAAGGAGTCAAACCATGACGTTC
This sequence comes from Pseudomonas sp. FBCC-B545, assembly GCF_059134095.1. Taxonomy (NCBI): domain Bacteria; kingdom Pseudomonadati; phylum Pseudomonadota; class Gammaproteobacteria; order Pseudomonadales; family Pseudomonadaceae; genus Pseudomonas; species Pseudomonas sp. FBCC-B545. The sequence continues at coordinate 4,218,332 of NZ_CP101441.1, forward strand.
AAGCGCCTGACCCGCGCCGCACTGCTGCTGTGCGCGGCTTTCAGTACCACCGCCTTTGCCCACAACCCGATGTGCGAATGCAAGGAAATCCCCGGCGAGCAGATCCAATGCAAGGGCGGCTTTTCCGACGGCAGCGGCGCCCCTGGTGTAACCCTGGATGTGATCGGCTACGACGAAACCATCCTGGTGCCGGGCAAGCTCGGCGAGGATTCCACCCTGACCTTCAAGAAGCCTGCTGCCGAGTTCTATGTGCTGTTTGATGCCGGCCCCGGCCACGTCGTGGAAATCGACCAAGCGGATATCCAGGCGCAATGACTACCACACAGGTTGTACGCCCCGCCGGTGCAGGTCATGAAACCCTCTACGTGCTGCTGTTGTGCCTGATCATCCTGGCAGTGGCGGGCACGGTGGTGGCATTACACGGTGAAAGCCAGGCAGTCACGGCGGTGCCGAGCCACCAGTTGGACGCCCGCCGCGACCTGAGCGCCGCCGAGCAAGGCATCTATGCCGACCTGCGGGTGACGCTGGATGAAATCCACCTGTTGCAACAGGAGCAAAATGCCCTGCCGACACCTGAGCAACTGGCCGAGGAAGGCTTCGCGCCCTTTGCCCAGGATGCCAGTTCGGTCAGCCGTGGCGACCATCGCTGGCAGCTGTTGGTCCCAGCCGCCTACCTCGGCTTGAGCCAGGCACCCGCCACCAGCGGTTCGCTGCTGATGCGCGTGCAGGGCAACGAGCCGGATATCTGGCTCAACCGCAGCGCCAACCTCGCCGCCCCTTCCGACCTCACTGACCAGGCGCTGATTGCGGCCGGCTGGCAGCAAGTGGTCGCGCAATTCGATGCCGGCGTCACTCGCCAGCACCGTCACTGAACGAGAAGACCGATTGCCCATGTCTATTTCATCGCCCCTGATGCGCCTGTTGCTGGTCAGCTTTCTCAGCCTGATGCTCTCCCCGCTGGCGAATGCCGAAGCGGCCAAGCGCCTGCGTATCGGCATCACCCTGCACCCTTATTACAGCTATGTGGCCAATATCGTCGGCGACAAAGCCGAGGTGGTGCCGCTGATCCCGGCCGGCTTCAACCCCCATGCCTACGAACCACGCGCCGAAGACATCAAGCGCATCGGCACGCTGGATGTGATCGTGCTCAACGGCGTCGGCCATGACGACTTTGCCGACCGCATGATCGCCACCAGCGAGCGCCCGGACATCCCGGTGATCGAAGCCAACGCCAACGTGCCGCTGCTGGCCGCCACCGGCAATGCCGCACGCGGCGCAGGCAAGGTGGTCAACCCGCACACCTTCCTGTCGATCAGTGCCTCGATAGCCCAGGTCAATAACATCGCCCGCGAATTGGGCAAGCTCGACCCGGACAACGCCAAGGCCTACACCCAGAATGCGCGCGCCTACGGCAAGCGCCTGCGCCAGATGCGCGCCGACGCCCTGGCCAAGCTGACCAGCGCCCCCAACCCGGACCTGCGTGTAGCTACGGTGCATGCCGCCTATGACTACCTGCTGCGCGAGTTTGGCCTGGAAGTGACTGCGGTAGTGGAGCCGGCCCACGGTATCGAGCCGAGCCCCAGCCAGCTGAAAAAAACCATCGATGAACTGCGCGCCCTGGATGTGAAGGTGATCTTCTCGGAGATGGATTTCCCGTCCACCTACGTTGACACCATTCAGCGTGAATCCGGGGTCAAGCTGTACCCGCTGTCGCATATTTCCTATGGAGAATACAGCGCTGAAAAGTACGAAGTTGAAATGACCGGCAACCTCAACACCGTGGTCCGTGCGATCCAGGAGTCGGGGGCATGACGGCGGCAGAGCAACTGAACGTAGTCAGCGTCGGCCCGACCCTGGACTTCGACCAGGTATCGCTGACCCTCGGGCGCACCGTGATCCTCGACAGCGTAAGTTTCCAGGTACAGCCGGGCAGCATCCACGCACTGGTAGGTCCCAACGGCGGCGGCAAAAGCTCGCTGATCAAGACCCTGCTGGGGCAGACGCCCCACCAGGGCCGATTGAGCCTGGAGTGGCCGACCACGCCCGGCACCATCGGTTATGTGCCCCAGGCACTGGAGTTTGACCGTGGTTTGCCGATGACCGTGGATGATTTCATGGCCGCCATGTGCCAGCGCCGCCCGGCGTTCCTTGGCCTGTCCAGGCATTACGCCGCCGCCATTGGCGAAGCGCTCGAACGGGTAGGCATGCAGGACAAGCGCAAGCGCCGCATGGGCGCGTTGTCCGGTGGCGAACGCCAGCGCGTCCTGCTGGCCCAGGGCCTGATCCCGGCGCCGCAATTGCTGGTGCTGGATGAGCCGATGTCGGCCCTCGACGAAGCCGGCATCCAGGTCTTCGAACGCTTGCTAAAAGACTGGCGCCTGGCCGGGATCACCGTGCTGTGGATCGAGCACGACCTGGAAGCCGTCGGCCGCCTGGCCGACCGCGTCACCGGGCTGAACCGCCGCGTGCTGTTCGACGCCACGCCTAAAGAGGCGCTGACCCCGGACCGCCTGTTGACCCTGTTCTCCACTCACCCTCGGAGCCCGGCGCAATGAGTTATGAAGCCTTTCGCTTGATGGTTCAGGGCTGGGCCTCTTCCGGGTACCTGCCGGAAGCCCTGGCCTACGGGTTTGTGGTCAACGCCCTGCTCGCCGGTTTGCTGATCGGCCCGGTACTGGGCGGCTTGGGTACGCTGGTGGTGGTCAAGCGCTTTGCGTTTTTCTCCGAAGCGGTCGGCCATGCCGCACTGACCGGCGTGGCCGTGGGTATCCTGCTCGGCGAACCCTACACTGGGCCCTATGGCAGCCTGTTCGGCTACTGCCTGCTGTTCGGCATCCTGCTGAACTACCTGCGCAACCGTACCGGCCTGGCGCCGGATACCCTGATCGGCGTGTTCCTCTCGGTGTCCCTGGCACTGGGCGCCAGCCTGCTGCTGATCCTGGCCGGCAAGATCAATGTGCATATTCTGGAGAACGTGCTGTTTGGCTCAGTGCTGACGGTCAATGGCAACGACTTATTGGTATTGGCAATCGTCGGCTCGCTGGTGATGGCCCTGGCGTTGCCGCTGTACAACCGCATCATGCTCGCCAGTTTCAATCCGCAGTTGGCGGCGGTACGTGGTGTCGCGGTGAAGACCCTGGATTATCTGTTCGTGATCCTGGTGACACTGATTACCGTGGCGGCGGTCAAGGTCATCGGCGCGATCCTGGTCGGTGCGCTGCTGGTGATTCCGGCCGCCGCGGCCCGCCTGTTGAGCCAGTCGCTCAAGGGGTTTTTCTGGGTGTCGGTCGTCATCGCCACCGTCAGCACCCTGTGCGGGATCCTGCTGCCGATCATCTTCGACCTGCCGATCCCGTCCGGCGCCGCAATCATCCTGGTTGCCGGTATCGCCTTTGCCTTCGCCGCCATTGCCCGCGGCACCGTGCCCAGCCTCAAAGGGAATCTTGGATAATGCGCCCTGTCTTTCGCCCAATGGCCCTGGCCATCGCTTGCTTGATCAGTACTTCGGCGCTGGCCGCCGTTGATGGTTTCGATCCAAAGGAATTCAAGGCCAACCACGGCCTCGGCCATGCCGCGCTGACCAAGGCCAAGTCGGTAAAAACGGTAAAGGTCCTGGCCTCGCTGCCCATCACCTACGGCTTGGCCGAAGTGCTGCTCAAAGGCACCGACGTGCAGCTTGAACGTGCAGCCCCCGCCAACCTGCCAGGCTCGCGGCAGGTGTCCTATTTCACCGGCCGCGGTGCTGCGGCACTCAATACCTTGGCACAGGACGCCGACGCCGCCATCGGCCTGCGTTCCCTGTGGGCCGATGACCCGCTGTACCCGGTGGCGCGTCGCAGCAATATCCGTATCGTGGAAGTGGATGCCGCACGCCCGGTAGACGGCGGCTTGCCAGGGATCGCCGTGCAACCCGGCGGTGCCGATGGTTTGAACAGTCAACCCTGGCAATCGAGCAACAATATGGGGCGCATGGCCGATGTGATGGCCGCCGACCTGAGCCGCCTGGCACCGGGCGCCAAACCGAAGATCGACGCCAACCTGGCCGCCCTCAAGCAACGCCTGCTCAAGCTCAACGCCGACAGCGAGGCGCGACTGGCAAAAGCTGACAACCTGAGCGTGGTCAGCTTGAGCGATCACTTTGCCTACTTGGTCAGCAGCTTGAACCTGGAACTGGTCAGCACCGATGCGCGACCCGATGCCGACTGGACGCCTGAGGCGCTGCAGAAACTCAGTACCGACTTGAAGGACAACGATGTGGTGATAGTGCTGCACCACCGTCAACCAAGTGAGACGGTGAAAGCGGCTGTCACTGCCGGCGGCTCCACGCTGCTGGTGTTGAATGTGGACGGTGCCGACCCTGTGACCGAGTTGGAAACCAATGCGGATCAGGTGATCAAGACGCTGACGCCATGACATCCACCTCCACATGAATCGCATCATGGCGCCAGAACTCCAGGTCACAATCGATCAGGCGCTGGTGTTGGTCATAGTTGACCCGGGCGATGCGCAAGCCCGGGCTGCCCACCGACACGCGCAACGCGGCGGCGGCCTCCACTGGCAGGGAAGTCGGCACGATTTCAAAGCGCACCCGTCCATAGTGCAAGTCGTACTTGCGCGCATACAGCTCGGTCATCGACTGATTCAAATCACACGCCAGGATCCCTGGAAAATACCGGGGGTTCAGGTAGTGCTCCACGTACAGCACCAGACGCCCGTCGATCCTGCGGCTGCGGCAAATCTGGATCACGCTGGACAGCGCCGGCAATTGCAACCATGCACACACCGCCGCCGACGCCGGTTGCAGCCGGGCCGAAATCACTTCAGTGCAGGCCACACGCCCCTGGTCGCTGACCATCGCGTGAAAGTGGCTGCGTTGCATCAGGTTATAGGCCAGTCGCGGCGGCGAGACGAACCAGCCGCGACGCTCTTCGCGATAGATCTGCCCTTGAGCCTCCAGCTGTAACAAGGCTTCCCGCACGGTAATCCGAGTGGTACCAAACAACTCGCTGAGCTTGCGTTCGGCGGGCAACTTGCTGGCTGGCGGCAACAGGCCATGGTCGATCTGCTCTTGCAGCGCCAGGCCAATGGAGGTTACCGCCTTGATTGCCTCATCACGCATCAACGTTACCTATCTGGACTAGACCAGCACCGTTCGGGTGCACAAAACGTGCTCTATTTGGGCTTTTGCTGTTGCGTGCCAGCCTAGGCATTACAGATGACCGACAGATGACAGCGGGTGTAGCCCTTCCTACCACACCCTGCAATACATCGGCCAAGTCCAGGGCCTGCGGGCACTTGGACATGGTCTACGCTAACTCTGCGCTGAGCGACATCAGCGCTTTGAAAACGACATCGACATGAAACTGTCATCCATCGGGCCTAGATTGGCTCAGGTATTGCTGACCTAGACCAAACCACCGCTAACGTTCATATAAAACGCCGCGTTGAAAACGCCCAAAGGAGCTTCGGATGAAACAGCTTTTCCTGGCATCACTGTTAGGCTCGACCATTGCCATGTGCACCGCCGCCATGGCCGCTGATACCGATTTGAAAACGCTCGAAGCCGCCGCGAAAGCGGAAGGCGCCATCAACAGCGTCGGCATGCCCGATGACTGGGCCAACTGGAAAGGTACCTGGGCAGACCTGGCCAACACCTATGGCCTCAAGCACATCGACACCGACATGAGTTCGGCCCAGGAAATCGCCAAGTTCAAAGCCGAGAAAGACAACGCCAGTGCCGATATCGGCGACGTTGGCGCGGCCTTTGGCCCCATCGCGGTGAAGCAGGAAGTCACCCAGCCGTACAAGCCTTCTACCTGGGCACAGGTGCCAGACTGGGCCAAAGACAAGGACGGTCACTGGGCCCTGGCCTACACCGGCACCATTGCCTTTATCGTCAACAAGAAGCTGCTGCACGGCTCCGAGGTTCCCACCAGTTGGGCTGACCTGCAGACCGGCAAGTACAAGGTGTCGGTAGGTGACGTGAGCACCGCCGCCCAGGCGTCCAACGCGGTACTCGCCGCCGCCATCGCCAACAAGGGCGACGAGAAAAACATCGCACCGGGCCTGCAATTCTTCACCAAGATCGCCCAGCAAGGTCGCCTCTCGCTGTCCAACCCGACCATCGCCACCATGGAAAAAGGCGAAGTCGAAGTGGGTATCGTCTGGGACTTCAACGGCCTGAGCTACAAGGCCAAGATGGCCAACCCGGATGACTACGTGGTGTTGATCCCTTCGGATGGCTCGGTGAAATCCGGCTACACCACCATCATCAACAAATACGCCAAGCACCCGAACGCCGCCAAGCTGACCCGCGAATACATCTTCAGCGATGCCGGCCAGCTCAATCTGGCGAAGGGCAATGCCCGTCCTATCCGCGCTGAAACCGACCTGAAACTGCCGGCCGACATCGCCAAGAACCTGATCCCGGGCGAGCAGTACACCAAGGCCAATCCGCAACCGATCAAGGATGCCGATGCCTGGGAAGCGACCTCCAAGAAGCTGCCGCAGCTGTGGAACGAGCAGGTCATCGTAGAAATGAAGTAAGGGGTTATCCCACATTGGAGACCCAGTGGAGATCCAATGTGGGAGGGGGCTTGCCCCCGATAGCGGTGTGTCATTCAACAGATTTATTAGCTGTTCCACCGTCATCGGGGGCAAGCCCCCTCCCACATTTGGTCCGGTTTCTTGCGGACAATCGAGTCGAATCCAATCTGTTGCGGAGCCCCAGCCCCCATGAAGCACAATGTCATCCTTGTGGTGCTCGACGGCCTGAACTTCGAGGTCGCCAGGCACGCCATGGGGCACTTGCAGGCCTATGTCGGCGCAGGACGCGCAGCCCTCTACACACTGGAATGTGAACTGCCCGCCCTGTCCCGCCCGCTGTATGAATGCATCCTCACCGGCGTGCCGCCGATTGACAGCGGCATCGTCCATAACAACGTCTCGCGCCTGTCCAACCAGCGCAGCGTCTTCCATTACGCCACCGATGCAGGCTTGACCACGGCAGCGGCGGCTTACCATTGGGTCAGTGAGCTGTATAACCGCACGCCTTTTCTCGCCGCCCGAGATCGCCACACCGACGACAAGGCGCTGGCGATCCAGCATGGGCATTTCTACTGGCATGACCACTACCCGGATTCCCACCTGTTCGCCGATGCCGAAAGCCTGCGGCTCAAGCACGCGCCGAACCTGCTGCTCGTGCACCCGATGAACGTCGACGACGCCGGCCATAAGCACGGCCTCGACTCCGCGCAATACCGCAACAGCGCGCGCTCGGTCGACATCATCCTGGCCGACTATCTGCAAGCTTGGCTCGACGCCGGCTACCAGGTGATGGTTACCGCTGACCACGGCATGAACAACGATCGCTCCCACAACGGCCTATTGCCAGAAGAGCGCGAGGTCCCCCTGTTTGTACTCGGCGACGGATTCAGCCTGGACAGCAATGCCGCGCCCACACAGACAGACTTGTGCGGCACGGTGTGTGAACTGCTCGGCGTACCCCACGACAAACCTGTATGCCGGGAGCTGCTGAAGTGAATTCAATGACCCGCGGCAAATGGCTGGCCCTGCTCTGCCTGGTGCCCTTCGCACTGTTCTTTATCGTGTTCGAGATTGCGCCGCTGGTGTGGGTGCTGATCAACAGCCTGCAGACCGAAGAGTCCGGCTGGGGCCTGGAAAACTTCACGCGCATCTTCAGTTCCAAGTTCTACCGGCAGGCGATCCAGTTCAGCCTGGAGATCAGTTTCTACTCCAGCATCTTCGGCATCATCATCGCCACCCTGGGCAGCTACTCCCTGCGCCGGGTGGATTCGCCGCTGCGCAACTTCGTCACGGCCTTTGCCAACATGACCAGCAACTTCGCAGGCGTGCCCCTGGCCTTCGCGTTCATCATCCTGCTGGGGTTCAACGGCAGCATCACCATCATGCTCAAGCAGGTCGGGATCATTCAGGACTTCAACCTGTACTCGAAAACCGGCTTGATCATCCTCTATACCTACTTCCAGATTCCCCTCGGTGTGCTGTTGCTCTACCCAGCCTTTGACGCATTGCGCGAAGACTGGCGTGAGTCGGCTGCCCTGCTCGGCGCCAATGGCTGGCAGTTCTGGCGGCATATCGGGTTGCCGGTGCTGACGCCGGCACTGCTGGGCACCTTCGTGATCCTGCTGGCCAATGCCCTGGGCGCCTACGCCACGGTGTATGCCCTGACCACAGGAAACTTCAACGTGCTGCCGATCCGCATTGCCGGCCTGGTCTCCGGCGATGTGTCGCTGGACCCGAACATGGCCAGCGCCCTGGCGGTGGTGCTGGTAGCGCTGATGACGGTGGTCACCGTGGTCCATCAACTGCTGCTCAAGAGGAGCTACCATGTCACGCGCTGATGCCGGCCCGGCCACCCTCTACCATCGGGTAGTGGTGTACCTGTTGTTCCTGATCCTGGTGCTGCCGCTGATTGGCACCTTTGTGTATTCCATTGCCAGCAGTTGGTCAGCCACCATCCTGCCTGCCGGTTTCACGGTGAAATGGTATGTACAGCTGTGGAGCGACCCGCGCTTCCTGATGGCATTCGGGCAATCATTGCTAGTGTGCGTGGGCGCGCTGATTCTCTCAGTGGTGCTGATCCTGCCGCTGCTGTTCGTGGTGCATTACCACTTCCCCAGGCTCGACGCGCTGATGAACATCCTGATCCTGCTGCCCTTTGCGGTGCCGCCGGTGGTGTCGTCGGTGGGCCTGCTACAACTATATGGCTCCGGGCCATTAGCGATGGTGGGCACGCCATGGATCCTGATCGGCTGCTACTTCACCGTGGCGCTGCCGTTCATGTACCGCGCGATCACCAATAACCTGCAGGCCATTAACCTGCGCGACCTGATGGACGCCTCGCAACTGCTCGGCGCCAGCACCTGGCAAGCCGCGATCCTGGTGGTGCTGCCCAACCTGCGCAAGGGCCTGATGGTGGCGCTGCTGTTATCGTTCTCGTTCCTGTTCGGCGAGTTCGTATTCGCCAACATCCTTGTCGGCACCCGCTACGAGACCTTGCAGGTGTACCTCAACAACATGCGCAACAGCAGCGGCCACTTCACCAGCGCCGTGGTGATTTCCTATTTTTTCTTCGTGCTGGTGCTGACCTGGGCCGCCAATATCTTGAACAAGGACAAAAGCCAATGAGCTTCGTCAGCGTCCAACATCTGCAAAAAGGCTACTCCGGTACCCCGGTGTTCAGTGATATCAACTGCGAAATCGCCAAGGGCGAGTTCGTCACCCTGCTCGGCCCGTCCGGTTGCGGCAAGTCCACCCTGCTGCGCTGCATTGCCGGGCTGACCTCGGTGGACAGCGGTAAGATCCTATTGGATGGCCAGGACATCGTGCCCCTGAGCCCGCAGAAACGTCATATCGGCATGGTGTTCCAAAGTTACGCGCTGTTCCCCAATATGACCGTGGAACAGAACGTCGCCTTTGGCCTGCGCATGCAAAAGGTCAACGCCGACGACAGCCACAAGCGTGTGCAGCAAGTGCTGCAACTGGTGGAGCTCAAGGACCTGGCCGGTCGCTACCCGCACCAGATGTCTGGCGGCCAATGCCAGCGTGTGGCCCTCGCCCGCTCCCTGGTGACCCGCCCGCGCCTGCTGTTGCTGGATGAGCCACTGTCGGCGTTGGATGCACGGATTCGCAAGCACTTGCGCGAACAGATCCGCCAGATTCAGCGCGAGCTGGGGCTGACCACGATCTTCGTGACCCATGACCAGGAAGAAGCCCTGACCATGTCTGACCGCATCTTCCTGATGAACCAGGGCCAGATCGTGCAGAGCGGCGATGCCGAGACGCTCTACACTGCGCCGGTGGATGCATTTGCCGCCGGTTTTATCGGCAACTACAACCTGCTCGACGCCGACAAGGCCACTCAACTGCTGCAACGCCCGATCAACAGCCGTATTGCCATTCGCCCGGAAGCCATCGAGCTGAGCCGCAACGGCGAACTGGATGCGCTGGTGCGTAGCCACAGCCTGTTGGGCAACGTGATCCGCTACCGCATCGAAGCCCGCGGTGTAGAGCTGGTGGTGGACGTGCTCAACCGCTCGGCCGACGATCTGCACCCGGACGGCCAGCGCCTGGCACTTTCCATCGACCCCAGCGCCCTGTGTGAAGTAGCCTGACAGGCAGCGACCTATTGAGAGAGAACATGACGGATGGCATTGGTAATTTTTGATCTGGACGACACCCTGATCCACGGCGACTGCGCCACCCTGTGGAGCGAACAGATGGGCCGCCTGGGCTGGGTAGACCCTGAGTCGTTCATGCGCAGGAACAACGAATTGATGGACGCCTACAGCCGAGGCGAGTTGCGCATGGAAGACTTCATGGACTTCAGCCTGGAGCCGATGATCGGCCGCACCCCGGAAGAGATCGAGCATCTGGTGGAGCCCTGGGTCGAAGACGTGATTGAGCCGCTGATCTATAGCGACGCCACCAAGACCATCGCCCGCCACCGTGCGAATGGTGACCGGATCCTGGTGATTTCCGCATCGGGCACTCACTTGGTCACGCCAATTGCGGCGCGCATCGGTATTGACGAAGTGTTGGGGATTAACCTGGACGTCGGCCACGGCGTGTTCAGCGGCAAGACAGTAGGCGTGCTGACCTATCGTGAAGGCAAGATCACGCGCCTGTTGGAATGGCTGGAGCAGGAAGGGGAAACGCTGAAGGGCGCGTATTTCTATTCGGATTCGCGCAATGATTTACCACTGCTGCTCAAGGTGGATCACCCGCAGGTGGTAAACCCGGACCCGGTGTTGCGCGAGCATGCTGAAAAGGCCGGCTGGCCGATCCACCATTGGACCTGAACCAACCGAAATCCCCATGTGGGAGGGGGCTTGCTCCCGATGACGGTGTATCAGTGAAGAATATTTCATCTGATACACCGCCATCGGGAGCAAGCCCCCTCCCACATGGGTCCCGTTACAACTGTGGAATATTCAGCGCGTTTAGAGCTCGCTACCACGAACTCGCCCTACATTGCATGTAGGACCAAGCTCTTACACCACTCGACATGCCCCTCAACGCCTTGCAATGCTCTCACTGTGCCTCCATAGTGAGTCTGGACTGAGCCCGTAGCAGTAGTGCCGGGCTTTTTGCATTATGCGACCGGACCATATGGAACCGGCTCCCTCAAAGACGGCCTAATATGCGTTATCAATTGCCCCCGCGTCGAATCAGCATGAAGCATCTGTTCCCCAGCACCGCCTTAGCTTTTTTCATTGGTCTCGGCTTCGCGTCAATGTCGACCAATACGTTCGCAGCCAACAGCTGGGACAATCTTCAGCCTGATCGCGATGAGGTGATTGCCAGCCTCAACGTCGTCGAGTTGCTCAAGCGCCACCACTACAGCAAGCCGCCGCTGGACGACGCTCGCTCGGTGATCATCTACGACAGCTACCTCAAGCTGCTGGATCCGTCGCGCAGCTACTTCCTGGCCAGCGATATCGCTGAGTTCGACAAATGGAAGACGCAATTCGACGACTTCCTCAAGAGTGGCGACCTGCAGCCCGGTTTCACCATCTACAAGCGTTACCTGGACCGCGTCAAGGCCCGTCTGGACTTCGCCCTGGGTGAGCTGGACAAAGGCATCGACAAGCTCGACTTCACCCAGAAGGAAACCCTTCTGGTGGATCGCAAGGACGCTCCGTGGCTGACCAGCACCGCGGCCCTCGACGACCTGTGGCGCAAACGCGTCAAGGACGAAGTGCTGCGCCTGAAGATCGCCGGCAAAGAGCCCAAGGCCATTCAGGAGCTGTTGACCAAGCGCTACAAGAATCAGTTGGCGCGCCTGGACCAGACCCGTGCCGAAGATATCTTCCAGGCCTACATCAACACCTTTGCGATGTCCTACGACCCGCACACCAATTATCTGTCGCCAGATAACGCGGAAAATTTCGATATCAACATGAGTCTGTCCCTGGAAGGCATCGGTGCAGTCCTGCAAAGCGACAACGACCAGGTCAAGATCGTACGCCTGGTGCCGGCAGGTCCGGCGGACAAGACCAAACAGGTCGCCCCGGCGGACAAGATCATCGGCGTGGCCCAGGCTGACAAAGAGATGGTCGATGTGGTCGGCTGGCGCCTGGACGAAGTGGTCAAGCTGATCCGTGGGCCGAAAGGCAGCGTGGTGCGCCTCGAAGTGATTCCGCACACCAATGCACCGAACGACCAGACCAGCAAGATCGTGTCCATAACCCGCGAAGCGGTGAAGCTCGAAGACCAGGCCGTGCAGAAGAAAGTCCTCAACCTCAAGCAGGATGGCAAGGACTACAAGCTGGGCGTGATTGAAATCCCGGCCTTCTACCTGGACTTCAAGGCCTTCCGTGCAGGTGATCCGGACTACAAGTCGACCACCCGCGACGTGAAGAAAATCCTCACGGAACTGCAGAAAGACAAAGTCGACGGCGTGGTCATCGACCTGCGCAACAACGGCGGCGGCTCCCTGCAGGAAGCCACCGAGCTGACCAGCCTGTTTATCGACAAGGGCCCGACCGTGTTGGTGCGCAACGCTGACGGCCGCGTCGACGTGCTGGAAGACGAGAACCCGGGCGCCTTCTACAAGGGGCCGATGGCGTTGCTGGTCAACCGTCTCTCGGCCTCGGCCTCGGAAATTTTCGCCGGCGCCATGCAGGACTATCACCGTGCGATGATCATCGGCGGCCAGACCTTCGGCAAAGGTACCGTGCAGACCATCCAGCCGCTGAACCATGGTGAACTCAAGCTGACGCTGGCCAAGTTCTACCGGGTTTCCGGGCAGAGCACCCAGCACCAGGGCGTGCTGCCGGATATCGATTTCCCATCGATCATCGACACCAAGGAAATCGGCGAAAGCGCCCTGCCTGAAGCCATGCCATGGGACACCATCCGCCCTGCGATCAAGCCGGCATCGGATCCGTTCAAGCCGTTCCTGGCGCAGTTGAAGGCTGACCACGACACCCGCTCCGCCAAGGATGCCGAGTTCGTGTTTATCCGTGACAAGCTGGCCCTGGCCAAGAAGCTGATGGAAGAGAAAACCGTCAGCCTCAACGAAGCGGATCGCCGTGCACAGCACTCCAGCATCGAGAACCAGCAACTGGTGCTGGAAAACACCCGCCGCAAGGCCAAAGGTGAAGATCCGCTCAAAGAGCTGAAGAAAGAAGATGAAGACGCACTGCCGGCCGAAGCCGATAAAACCAAGCCGGAAGATGACGCCTACTTGGCCGAAACCGGTCGGATCCTGCTCGATTACCTGAAAATCACCAAGCAGGTGGCCAAGCAGTAAATGATGGCAATTTAATATGAGCGCTCCATGGAGTGTCATCATATAGACATCATTCTGTCGTGAAATGAAAGGACCGCAGGCTTAATGCCTGCGGTCCTTTTTTTTCGATCGAGATCGCCATGACCATGACCGAACAGCTGAATGCATTGGGCTCAATCCTGGCTCAACGCAGTCTGCACAGCTTGTTCCAACCGATCATTTGCTTGTCGCAGCGGCGCATTCTCGGTTACGAAGCCCTCAGCCGCGGCCCGTCCAACAGCCCCCTGCACTCCCCCGTCGCGCTATTCTGCGTAGCCCGCCAGGCCGGGCGCCTGAGCGAGTTGGAAATGGCGTGTCGGGAGAGTGCGTGCCGGCGTTTCAGCGATCAGAAACTGCCGGGCAAGCTGTTTCTCAATATCTCACCAGAATCCTTGATGGAGACTGCGCATCAGCCGGGGCGCACCCTGCAACTGCTGCGCGACTTCGGTATTGCGCCCAGCCAAGTGGTGATCGAACTCACCGAGCAGACGCCCACCGATGATTTCGCCCTGCTGCAAACCGCCCTGCATCACTACCGCGACATGGGCTTTGCCATAGCCCTTGATGACCTGGGTGCCGGTTATTCCAGCCTGCGATTGTGGTCGGAGCTACGTCCGGACTACGTGAAGATCGATCGGCACTTTATCGACGGCATTCACCAGGACGCGCTCAAGCGCGAATTTGTCGGCTCGATCCTGCAGATCGCCAGGACGTCCCGCGCCCAAGTGATTGCCGAGGGGATCGAACGACCGGAGGAACTGGCAGTGTTGACCGAGATGGGTGTCGACTTGATCCAGGGTTACCTGCTCTGCCGCCCTCAGGAACAGCCGCCACAGGAAGCGCGCCTGATGTTGCCCAAGTCAGATAACGCCACGATTACTCTCAATGACGAAGGCAGCGATCTGAGCGCCTTGATGAATGAACAGCCAGCAGTGGATCAGGAGACTGCCACGGCCCAAGTACTGGAATCGTTCCGTCGTCAGGCCAACCTTAACTCGCTGGCGGTGCTGGATGGCTGCGGTCGCCCCGTCGGTATTGTGCATCGGCATTCGTTGTCGGACGCGCTGCTCAAGCCGTTCGCAACGGATCTATTCGCGCGCAAACCCATCAGCCGCTTGATGAGCAGTGACTTCCTGGCGGTGGAGTTGAGCCAGTCCTTGCAACAGGTCAGTCGCTTGCTGACCAGTCGCGCGCGACAGCGCATCGAAGAAGATTTCATCATCACCTTGAACGGCGATTACCTGGGCTTGGGCCGGGTCATCGATGTGCTCAAGTTGATCACCGAACTGAAAATCCAGCAGGCACGCTACGCCAACCCACTGACCTTGCTACCCGGCAACGTGCCGATCCAGCAGTGCCTGACGCGACTGTTACAGCAACAGCGCGAGTCAGTGATCTGCTATGTGGATATCGACAGTTTCAAGCCGTTCAATGACATCTACGGCTACGGGCGTGGAGATGAAGTGTTGCTATGTCTGGCGCAATGCCTGAACGACCGGGTTGACCCCAGCCGCGACTTTGTCGGGCATATCGGTGGCGATGATTTTCTGCTGGTGCTGGGCCCGCAAGACTGGCGCAAGCGGCTTAACCAGTTGCTGGATGATTTCCACACCCAATGTCGACGCTTTTACCGCCCCGAGCACGTTGATGCTGGCTGCTTTGTCGCACTCAACCGCCAAGGCGTGCGCCAGGAGTTCGCCCTGCTGTCGCTGTCCATTGGCGTGGTGCATCTGTACCCACAGGCTTGCGCACAGCTCGATGCCAGCCAGTTGGCAGAGTTGGCCTCACAAGCCAAGCACCAGGCCAAGGACGTGGCCGGCTACAGCATCCATGTGATCGACAGCATGGACAGAGTCCCCCAGGCGCTTTAGGCCTCGGCGGATTCCGGGTACTCGTACTCGAATACCCGCACCACTTCCGAAGCATGCCAGGACGCAGCGGCCACACCATCAGACGGCCCGCTGAAACGCCCCAGCCGCTCCACACACTCAAAGAAACCGGTGCGCGGCAGGCGGCTGGCGCCCTGGCTTATCACCAGTGAACTGCGCAGCGGCTGCTCGGCCTTGGCATCCAGCGCCGCCAGATGTTCCAGGGCGGCGGCTAGGGTCTGCATGGCCGGGGTCGGGAACTGCAGGCGCTCCAGCAGCGCCCGGTACGTCAGCAAATGGCGCTGGCGACGTGCCTGGTCCAGTTCATTGAGTAACCCATCCCAGTGCTGACGGCTGATACGTAGGCTCAAGACTCATCCCTCCAACCTGCAACGCCCAATTCCCAAGCCAGGCTGCGGCGAATGGCGGCATCCGGCTGGCGTTCACCACTTTCAATCAATCCAAGATACGAAGGGCTGATCCCCACCGTGCGTGACAAGGTCTCGATCGCCAGGCCCTTGGCTTCACGCAGGCCGCGCAGGTCTGCGAGCGGGCGCAGGTCCTGATCGGTGGCGATGGGGGCGACAGGTGAAGGAGCGAGTGTAGGTTGCTGCTGACCGGCAGCTTTTAGCAGCGCCTGGTACTGGTCCCATGGCAACACCGCATACTCGGGTTCGCCATTGCGTGAAATGATCTGGATATCCATGACTGCCCCGTAGGATAAAAACACTTACTAAGTAAGTTCTTTCCTTAGAAGTGTAATCCTAACAGCCACAAAGGTCGTAGGGGATACCCAGCATCATTAGTTTTTTTGCGGGTTTTCCTGGGCCAGCAGTTCAGGCGTTGCAGGCAGGCGCTCAACCACCGCCAGTTTTTCCGGACGCTGCGCCTCGCGCCAGGCCCGAAAGGCGCTCAGTTCGCCGCTCAGGGTCTTCATGACCCATGCCAGCACTGCAATGTCGTCGAGCATGCCGAACATGGGGATAAAGTCCGGGATCGCATCAACCGGGCTGAGGAAGTACATCAGCCCCGCCACCACCGAGATCAGCGCCTTGGGACTGATCGCCCGGTATTCGCCGCGCCAGTAAGCCAGGCACAGGGCCTGGAGCAATTTGAGATCATCCTTGAGCTGGCCCAGCCGGTTGCCTTGGCTTGAGCCTTTGGCGGCGACGGCAAACAGCAGGGTCGGTAAGCGCCCCCGACCAAGCAGACGAGCCGCCATAGGCAGGAAACGGGTGAAATTGAAGGGTGGTTTCATCGGTCACTCCAGTTCCAGGCGATATAAAAGGTTATCCACACAAATTGTGGATAACCTTGTGAACAGAGCCTGTTTTATCGGCTGAAAGCCACGCTCTACAAGGCTTGCAGTCAGATCGGGCGTTTTTTGCGCACATAAAAAAAACCCAAGATTTCATTGACTTGGCATGCGCGTGCGGCTACCCGTGCTCGAGTCTTATATCAGACTGTTTCCGCTGCCGTGGGTTCTATCGGATTTAACTGTAGGGCAAGCTTGCCCGCCACACTTAGCTCTGCGGCAACAAAACTGAACCGGCAGAAACAACAACGCCCCATCGAGACGGGGCGTTGTCTGTTCAGGCGCCGATTACTTTTTGGCGGCTGGTGCAGCAGGTGCTTCAGCAGCGTCTGCCTTGGCTGGGTCCTTGATGGCCAGCAGTTCCAGGTCGAATACCAGCACGGAATTGGCTGGAATTGCCGGGCTCGGGCTCTGGGCGCCGTAAGCCAGGTCAGACGGGATGTACAGCTCGACCTTCTCGCCAACGTGCATCAGTTGCAGGCCTTCGACCCAACCCGGGATCACGCCGCTGACCGGCAGGTCAATCGGGCTACCGCGATCCACGGAGCTGTCAAAGGTGGTGCCGTTGGTGAGCTTGCCGGTGTAGTGCACAGTCACTACGTCGGTTGGCTTGGGCTGGGCGCCATCGGCCTTCTTGACGATCTTGTACTGCAGGCCGGAAGCGGTGGTGACGACGCCGTCTTTCTTGGCGTTGTCTTCGAGGAATTTCTTGCCGGCGGCTGCCGACTCTTCGCTCATCTTGGTCATGCGTTCTTCAGCACGCTTTTGCAGTGCGGCAAACGCCTCGACCAATTCGTCATCCTTGAGCTTCTGTTCTTTCTTGCCGACGGCATCTTCAATGCCCTGGGCCACAGCCTTGGAGTCCAGGTCGTCCATGCCTTCCTGGGCAAGGCTCTTGCCCATGTTCAGGCCGATGCCATAGGAAGCTTTCTGCGCCGGGGTTTTCAGCTCTACGCTGGTCTGCGAATCACAACCCGCAAGTACCAGGCTAACCAGGGCCACCGCCGCCGCCAACCGATGCTGTTTCATGCTATTTCCTTGTTCATGCGCCAAAAGGGCATTTGAATAAAGTCGCGAGCTTATCAGGCGGCCACGACCAATGGCTACCGGCATGTGAGCAGGAAACTTCCGATAAGTTCACGTGTTTAAAAGCATTTTCATTCATTATGGAGCACCGCGACGGATCGTGGGGCCGCCTGCAACCAGACTACTGGCTACTTGCCGCACCTGTGGTGTAGTGGCATAACGATGCGACAACTCGACAAGGATAGTTATCTTGCGCATTTTTTCCCGTGTTTTACTCCTGATACTCATCGCCCTCGGCCTAATCCTGGCCGTGGTGCTCTATTACACCATTAACCCCAAGCTGCCGGACTACGTGCCAGTGCAGCAGGTGCACTACCAGGATCAATGGAGTGCCGCTGACCGCCAGGTCTATTACTTCACGCCCCAAGGCACCCAGGTAAAAGGCCTGCACTACGACTGGTTCACGGCCCTGGAGTTGCCGTTCTCCGAGCAACGCTTTGCCGCGCCGCAGTATCTGGCGCGCTTTGGCTTCCTGGTCGACCCCAAGCAGGTTCCCACCACGCAGAACCCAGGCAACCTGCCAGTGGGTTTCACCCGACACCAGAACGCCGGCAGCAAGGTTCAGTACCTGGACGTCACCTGCGCCGCCTGCCACACCGGCGAACTGCACTTCAAAGGCCAGGCCCTGCGCATCGACGGTGGCTCTGCGCAACATGTATTACCCTCCAGCGTCCCGACCTTGCGCGGCGGCAGTTTCGGCCAGGCCCTGGTCGCCAGCCTTGCCGCTACCTACTACAACCCCTGGAAGTTCGAGCGCTTTGCCCGCAGGGTCTTGGGTGACCGGTACGATGCCCAGCACGACCAACTGCGCAAGGACTTCAAGCAAGCGCTGGACCAGTTCCTCAAGGTCGCCTGGAACGACACCCACCGCGGTCTTTATCCCACTGAAGAAGGCCCTGGCCGCACCGACGCCTTTGGCCGCATCGCCAATGCCAGCTTTGGCGACGCCATTTCCCCAGACAATTACCGCGTCGCCAACGCTCCAGTGGACTACCCGCAACTGTGGGATATCTGGACCTTCGACTGGGTGCAATGGAACGGCTCGGCCCAGCAACCCATGGCGCGCAATATCGGTGAAGCCCTTGGCGTCGGTGCGACCTTGGCATTCTTCGACAGCGCCGGCCAACCGCTCCAGGGCGATGCCCGCTACCCGTCGAGCGTGCGGGTGGGCGACTTGCACCTGATCGAGGAAACCCTGCAACGCCTCAAGCCGCCAACCTGGCCGGAAGACTTGTTCGGCGCCATCGACAAACCCCTCGCCGCCCAGGGCCGTGCACTGTTCGCCGAAAACTGCGCTGGCTGCCACGTACCGACTGTTACCGAGGAAAATGGGCGCCCAGTACAGCAATTGAAAATGCTGCCTGTGGACTACATCGGCACCGACCCCGGCACCGCCAGCAACATTGCCGACCAGCGCTACGACCTCAGTGCCCTGCAATGGGACCCGGCCGAACTGGCCCAGCTGGATGTCCAATTGCACCCCACGCCCACCGCGCCGCTGGACCTGAAAAACATGTCCGTGGCCCAGGGCCTGGCCTACGTGACTGCCTTCGTCGAAGAACATGCCTACCGCGCTGCCGGCGTGACCCCAGCGCAGCGCCCGCAACTGGACGGATTCGGCCTGCCAATCGGCGTACGCGAATTACGTGCCTACAAAGCGCGGCCGCTGGCCGGCGTATGGGCCACCCCGCCGTTCCTGCACAACGGCTCGGTGCCGACGATCTACCAACTACTGTCGCCCCAGGACGAACGCAGCACTACCTTCTACAAGGGCACCTTCAATTACGACCCTCGCCACCTGGGCTTTGAAAGCGCCGCCTTCAAGAATGCCTTCCTGTTCGATACCCGGATCACCGGTAACCACAACAGCGGCCACGAATTCCGTGCAGGTGCACGCGGCAATGGCGTCATTGGCCGTGGCTTGCTGCCGCAGGAGCGCTGGTCGCTGCTCGAATACCTCAAAGTGCTGGGCGGCCCGCTGGAGCATCAACTGCCATGATTATCCGATCGCAAAACAAGGACCGTTCCATGCTCGCTCGTTTGTGGCTGCGTCTTGGCGCTTTTCTCGGCAAAACCCTGCTGTGGCTGCTGGGCCTGGGCCTAATAGGCTGGTTGTTGGCGACCCTCTGGTTCGCCTGGCAGCACAGTGGCCCGGTGTCAGCGGATGAACAGATCCCACCGGGTGAAGCGGCCATGACCCAAGGCATCATCCAGACCGCAGTCCGCATCGTCGACCAGCATCGCGAAGGCACCCGCTACCTGCGCGATGCCCACGCCAAGGCCCATGGCTGCGTGAAAGCCGAAGTCAGTGTGCTGGCCGATCTTGACCCAGCCTTGCGTCGGGGCGTGTTCGCCGAACCGGGCAAGACCTGGGAGGCGACCATGCGCCTGTCCAACGGCAACGCCTACCCGCAGTTCGACAGCATCCGCGACGCCCGCGGCATGGCGATCAAGCTGCTGGATGTGCCCGGCAAACAGCTGATGGCCGACCAGCAAACACGCACGGAGCAGGATTTCGTGATGTTCAGTCATCCGAATTTCTTCGTCAGCGATGTAGCGGAATATGCGCAGAACATCGGCGCGCAGGCGGACGGCAAGAAGGTCCTGGCTTTCTTCCCCACGCTCGACCCGCGCAGTTGGCAAGTGCGCCACCTGTTTATTGCCCTGGCCACCCTGGCGCCCGCACCCGCCAGCCCGACGCAGACCACCTACTTCTCAGTTTCGCCCTACAAGTTCGGCGCGGCCAACGCCAAGTTCCGCGTCGCGCAAGACCCGCAAAGCTGCCCGGACTATGTGCTGCCCAAACAGAATCAGGCCCTGCCGAACTTCCTGCGCAGCGCCCTCACACAACAAATGTCCACCGACCGTGTAGCCGCCTGTTTCGTGCTGCAGATCCAGCGCCAGAACCCGCAGAAGTTCATGCCGATCGAAGACACCAGCATCGAATGGAAGGAGAGCGACGCGCCATATGAGACGGTGGCGAAGGTCAGGATCCCCGCCCAGGACTTCGACACGCCCGCGCAGAACCTGGCCTGCGACAACCAATCGTTCAACCCATGGTTTGGTGTGGAAGCACACCGCCCTATTGGCGGCATCAACCGGTTGCGCAAGGCGGTGTATGAAGCAGTCAGCGATTACAGGCACAGCCGCAACGCGCCGTAAAGAGTGCGTAACAACAGGCTCGGCGGCGTAAGGATTGCGTCGGGCCTATTGAGCAGCTTCCGCCCCGTCTCTACCGTGATGGCATACCCCATCATTGCGTAGGAAGTCAGCGTGGAAAGCTCAACCCTCGGCATGATCGTACTGACCATAATCGCTGTATTCGGCACAGCATCTTTCTGCTTCGAACACTTGGCAAGACGCCAGCCGCGCAGGAAAAAAGCCGAATAGAAAAAACGCAGACGAAAAAAAGCCCGCTCAATGAGCGGGCTTTCTGTAGCGACCTGGCGTTCAGTGCTCCAGGTTGCCGAATATGGCGCAGCGGACGGGACTCGAACCCGCGACCCCCGGCGTGACAGGCCGGTATTCTAACCGACTGAACTACCGCTGCGCGTAACACTTGAAGCGAATGGTGGGTGATGACGGGATCGAACCGCCGACCCTCTGCTTGTAAGGCAGATGCTCTCCCAGCTGAGCTAATCACCCTTCGTTTCGGTGTGGGCGCATCATACACCAATAATCCGCAATGTCTTGATTTAAATGCAATTTATTTGAAATATTTTCTTTATCCCCCACAGAAGCTCTGGAACTGTCCAACCGCCGATGGTCGTCGCGCCCTAAACACCTGGGTAGTGAACCCGATTGGCGGGCGTGTTCGCCACGCGGCTTGGCCACTTGTGGTTAACATCGGCAAGCTGTTTTCGTTCACGACATCACAGCAGTCTTCGACTTGATAATAGAACCCCCTCCAACAGGAGGGGTCTGCTCTTTATCAGATCTCGGGAATACATCGAATGTCCGCGCAACATAGCCTGGTAATACTCGCTCGGGGAGGCTACGCCGCCCGGGGAGCGCTTTATTTGATCATCGGTATCTTCGCATTGCTCGCAGCACGAGACTCGACAAAACCGAAAGACAGCCACAAGAGCCTGGAAGCATTGCTAAGCCAACCATTCGGCTATTTTTTAGTTGGGCTTGTGGTGGCGGGTCTGCTCGCATTTGCGGCTTGGCGCGTCCTGCAAGCTACGCGTGATGTCGATCATCACGGCAAAGAGCTCAAAGGCCTGGTGATTCGCACGGGTCTATTTGCAGGAGGTATGGTCAACGGCGCTCTGGCGCTTTTCGCATTGGGCCTGCTCATTAGCGGCATTAGAAGCTCGGGCGATTCCGGAGGGCAGACCAAAGACTGGCTAGCGCATCTTTTGTCTTGGGAATACTCGAGTTTGCTGGTTTACCTGATCGCTCTCATTCCGCTTGGTGTGGGTATTGCTCACATCATCAAGGGATGGAAGGCGTCGTTTGAGAAGTATTTCGAGGCTGACGAAGACATCATGCGGTACGTACGTCCAGTGTCGCGCTTCGGCCTGATAGCCCGTGGGGTTGTTTTTATAGAGATTGCGTTGCTGCTGGCAATCAGTGGCTCCGCTTATCAAGCCATGGATCCACCCGGTATGAAGGAAGCCTTGGACGCGCTTCAGAATCTACCAGCAGGGTGGTTGATTTTGATGGTGATGGCCTTGGGGCTGATTGCTTTCTCGGCTTACAGTTTCTCTGAAGCCTTCTGGCGCAGGATAAATATGGATATGCCGGGAGTATCGAGATCGCGCTGATAGCCGGAGTGACGTCCGGCTCACTACCGTAGGAAAAACGTCATGTACAGAAACCAGTATTAGAAACAGGAAGGCCAATGTAAACCGAAGCGCTGGCGATCATTGAACTGCCATTCGGCCAGTAAATACTCACGTGAATAACAAACGGCGCCATTGCAGCGCCGTCTGACTACCACCCCTAGCGTCATTTGGACTCTAATGTTGCAGCTTGATTACCGCCCTGCTCTGCAATCTTGGATAGTTTTTCATCGGTCGCTTTTTCTTCAGCGAGAGTTTCTGCGAGCAGTTTCGCAGCATCAGGAAGGTTCAAGTGCTTTGCCATGGCAATGAGCGTTCCATAGCCAGCGATCTCGTAGTGTTCCACCTTTTGCGCTGCCCCAATCAAGCCAGCATCCAGAACAGCGCCTTTCTCGATCTCGTCAATTAATTCTTTTGACTCCTCGACCAGCCCTTCCATTGCTACGCATTTCATTCTTTTGAGTTTTAAACCGGTCAGTTCCACGAGCCGATCTATCCGTTCAATCTGGCCCTGGGTTTCTTCAAGATGAGCATTGAATGCTTCTGCCAATAACGGGTTGGTTGCCGCTCGGGCCATACGAGGTAAGGCACGAGTGATCTGCTTTTCAGCACTGTAGATATCGGAAAGCTCGTGAATAAAAAGGTCTTGCACTGTTTTCCTAGCCATTTTAATGCCCTCACTGAATCAAAGATCGCCCCTTGCCAGGACGCAATTCAACGACACAGGGCGTGTCGCACATGAAAAATGACTGGGTGATTTGTGCAGTTGTTCCAAAATTTTTCCGGGAGTACAACCCAGCGGTAGACGAACCAATACGAAAATTGATGTGCAGGGAATGGTAAAAGGCTGTGCCAGCGGTGAACTGATGTGTACTTGAAAAACCGTGGCTGGAGATGAGCTCCGGTGTATTCAGAAGACGAAAAAAAGCCCGCTCAATGAGCGGGCTTCTTGTGGCGACCTGACGTTCAGTGTTCCAGGTTACCGAATATGGCGCAGCGGACGGGACTCGAACCCGCGACCCCCGGCGTGACAGGCCGGTATTCTAACCGACTGAACTACCGCTGCGCGTAACACATGAAGCGAATGGTGGGTGATGACGGGATCGAACCGCCGACCCTCTGCTTGTAAGGCAGATGCTCTCCCAGCTGAGCTAATCACCCTTCGTTTCGGTGTGGCGCGCATTCTACGGAGCGACCCTAAGTCTGGCAAGCACTTTCTTAAATCTTTTTTTTCAGCCCTTCCAATGGCTTAGGCAGGGTTGGCCTGGGGCGTGATCAAGAGAATAATGCCCCCCTTTGTATAGAGGAGAGACTCACCCCATGTGGTTCAAGAACCTGCTTATCTATCGCCTGACCCAAGATCTGCCTGTTGATGCCGAGGCGTTGGAAGCGGCCATGGCCACCAAGCTGGCGCGCCCTTGTGCAAGCCAGGAGTTGACCACTTATGGTTTCGTCGCACCTTTCGGTAAAGGTGAAGATGCTCCCCTGGTTCACGTCAGCGGCGACTTCCTGCTGATCGCCGCGCGCAAGGAAGAACGCATCCTGCCGGGCAGCGTGGTGCGTGACGCACTTAAAGAGAAAGTCGAAGAGATCGAAGCCGAACAGATGCGCAAGGTCTACAAGAAGGAGCGCGACCAGATCAAGGATGAGATCATCCAGGCCTTCCTGCCGCGTGCCTTCATTCGTCGTTCGTCGACCTTTGCTGCCATCGCGCCGAAACAGGGCCTGATCCTGGTCAACTCGGCCAGCCCCAAGCGCGCCGAAGACTTGCTGTCGACCCTGCGTGAAGTGATCGGCACCCTGCCGGTACGTCCGCTGACAGTGAAAACTGCACCGACTGCCATCATGACCGACTGGGTCACCACCCAGAAACCGGCCGACGACTTCTTTGTCCTCGACGAATGCGAACTGCGCGACACCCACGAAGACGGCGGTATCGTGCGCTGCAAACGCCAGGACCTGACCGGCGAAGAGATCCAGCTGCACCTGACCACCGGCAAGGTCGTGACTCAATTGTCCCTGGCATGGCAGGACAAACTGTCCTTCATGCTCGACGACAAGATGACCGTCAAGCGCCTGAAATTCGAAGACCTGCTGCAAGACCAGGCGGAACAGGACGGCGGCGACGAAGCCCTGGGGCAACTGGATGCCAGCTTTACCTTGATGATGCTGACTTTCGGTGAGTTCCTGCCGGCGCTGGTTGAGGCACTGGGCGGTGAAGAGACACCACAGGGCATCTAAGCCATGTGAAGATCAAAATGTGGGAGGGGGCTTGCTCCCGATGGCGGTATGTCAGCCAATAGATGTGTAGCTGACCCTCCGCTATCGGGAGCAAGCCCCCTCCCACATTTGATCGCATTGCCAACTAAAAAAACTAACAAAAAGGATGCCCCCATGCGTGCACTCGCCGCCTTGAGCCGCTTCGTCGGCAATACCTTCGCCTACTGGGTGTTGATATTTGCCGTACTGGCCTTCCTGGAACCCGGTTGGTTCATCGGCCTCAAAGGCGCCATCGTCCCCCTGCTGGGCCTAGTGATGTTCGGCATGGGGTTGACCTTGAAACTCGAAGACTTCGCCGAAGTCGCTCGCCATCCCTGGCGCGTGGCCTTGGGCGTGGTCGCGCATTTCGTGATCATGCCAGGCGTGGCGTGGTTGCTGTGCCAGGTTTTCCATCTGCCGCCGGAAATTGCCGTCGGCGTGATCCTGGTGGGCTGTTGCCCAAGCGGCACCTCGTCCAACGTCATGACGTGGCTGGCCCGGGGCGATCTGGCATTGTCGGTGGCCATTGCCGCTGTCACCACCCTCCTCGCCCCGCTGCTCACCCCGGCATTGATCTGGCTGCTGGCCTCGGCCTGGCTACCGGTGTCGTTCATGGAGCTGTTCTGGTCGATCCTGCAAGTGGTGCTGTTGCCGATCGTGCTTGGCGTGGTCGCGCAACGCTTGTTGGGTGAGCACGTGCGCCATGCGGTGGACGTGCTGCCGCTGGTGTCGGTGGTGAGCATCGTGATCATCGTTGCCGCGGTGGTTGCAGCAAGCCAACAGAAGATCGCCGAATCGGGCCTGCTGATCATGGCGGTGGTGATGCTGCACAACAGCTTCGGCTACCTGCTGGGCTATTTCACCGGGCGCTTGTTCAAGTTGCCCTTGGCGCAACGCAAGTCATTGGCTCTGGAAGTGGGCATGCAGAACTCCGGGCTGGGTGCCGCGCTGGCCAGTGCGCACTTTTCGCCGCTGGCGGCAGTGCCCAGTGCGTTGTTCAGTGTCTGGCACAATATTTCCGGAGCACTGCTGTCGACCTACTTCCGCCGCATGAGCGAAAAGGAAGACCGCCGCGCACTGGAAAGCGCGCCGTAACTTGATCGTCTGATCCGATTTCGGCACTCTACCAAGCTTCGCGGGGACGACCTCGCGACGCTATCAAGCGCCTACCTGGGGACGACCCCACTTTGTAGAAGCGAGGTCAGCATGTCCTGGATCATTCTGTTTTTTGCCGGGTTATTCGAAGTCGGCTGGGCCGTCGGCTTGAAGTACACCGACGGTTTCAGCAAGCCACTGCCCACCGCCCTGACAATTGCCGCCATGGCGGTCAGCCTGGGGCTATTGGGGCTGGCCATGAAGGAGCTGCCGCTGGGCACCGCCTATGCCATCTGGACCGGCGTAGGTGCCGTAGGTACCGTGATCGCCGGGATTATCCTGTTTGGCGAATCCATGGCGCTGTTTCGGTTGGCCAGTGTGGCGTTGATTATTTGCGGGCTGATAGGGCTCAAGATTTCCACTTAAGCCACTACCGCTATCGCAGGCTAGCCAGCTCCCACCTTTTGAATTGTGAATACAGTCAAATGTGGGAGCTGGCTTGCCTGCGATGAGGCCCTGACAAACAACGACAAACTACCTGACACTCCCCCGCAAACCACCCACCACAGCCTGCAACTGCACCGGCGTTGCCGCCTCCACGGCAAGCGGCTCACCCGCCACCAACACCACCCGCGACCAGATCCGATGGAAAAAGCCCTTGTGCGGATCGCGACTGAAAAAACTCCCCCACAACCCCTGCAATGCCATCGGGATCACCGGCACCGGCGTCTCCTCCAGAATGCGCGTCACGCCACCGCGAAACTCATTCATCTCGCCATCGGCCGTCAACTTGCCTTCCGGGAAGATGCACACCAACTCGCCATCCTGCAGGTACTGGGCAATCCGCGAAAACGCCTTTTCATAGATCTGGATATCTTCATGCCGCCCGGCAATCGGAATCGCTCCGGCGGTGCGGAAGATAAAGTTGAGCACCGGCAAGCGGTAAATCCTGTAGTACATGACAAAGCGAATCGGCCGACGCACCGCGCCACCAATCAACAGCGCATCGACAAACGATACGTGGTTGCACACCAGCAGAGCTGCACCCTCATCTGGAATCTGCTCCAGGTTGCGATGCTCCACGCGATACATGGAGTGGCTGAGCAGCCAGATCATGAAGCGCATGGTGAACTCAGGGACGATCTTGAAGATGTAGGTGTTGACCGCGATGTTGAGCAACGACACCACCAGAAACAGCTCGGGGATCGACAGCTTGGCCACGCTCAGCAGCAGGATCGAGACGATGGCCGAAACCACCATGAACAGCGCGTTGAGGATATTGTTGGCCGCGATCACCCGCGCCCGCTCGTTCTCGGCGGTGCGCGACTGGATCAGCGCATACAGCGGCACGATATAGAAACCACCGAACACGCCGAGCCCAAGGATATCGAACAACACCCACCAGGCCTGGCCGTAACTGAGTACCGCAAGCCAGTCATTGGCCTGGACGTTCTGCGGGAAGCCCCCCGAGTGCCACCACAGCAACAGGCCGAACACCGTCAGGCCGAAGGAGCCGAACGGCACCAGGCCGATCTCCACCTTACGCCCGGAGAGCTTTTCGCAGAGCATCGAACCCAGGGCGATGCCCACGGAGAACACGGTGAGGATCAAGGTCACCACGGTTTCGTCGCCGTACAACCATTCCTTGGCGTAGGCCGGGATCTGCGTGAGGTAGATCGCGCCGACAAACCAGAACCAAGAGTTGCCGACGATCGAGCGCGACACCGCTGGCGTCTGCCCCAGGCCCATGCGCAACGTCGCCCAGGACTGGGTGAAGATATTCCAGTTCAGGCGCAGTTGCGGCGTGGAAGCCGCCGCGCGCGGAATGCTGCGGCTGGCCAGGTAGCCCAACACCGCCACGCCGACTATCGCCACCGCCACTACCGGGGCGTAATGGGTGGAGGACATCATGATCCCGGCGCCAATGGTGCCGGCCAGGATCGCCAGGAACGTGCCCATTTCCACCAGGCCGTTGCCGCCGACCAACTCATCGTCGTGCAGGGCCTGGGGCATGATCGAGTACTTCACCGGCCCGAACAGCGCCGAATGGGTGCCCATGGCAAACAGTGCCAGCAGCATCAGCTCCAGATGATTGGTCAAAAAGCCCGTCGCGCCGACGGCCATGATCACGATCTCACCGATCTTGATCGCACGGATCAAGGCGTCCTTGTTGAATTTCTCGCCAAATTGCCCGGCCAATGCCGAGAACAGGAAGAACGGCAGGATAAACAATAAAGCGCACAGGTTGACCCAGATAGAGCGGTCGCCCTCGATGCTGAGCTTATAGAGAATGGCCAGGATCAGCGATTGCTTGAAGATGTTGTCGTTGAACGCGCCCAGCAGCTGGGTGATGAAAAACGGCAAGAAACGCCGTGTGCGCAGCAAGGTGAATTGCGAGGGGTGGCTCATCGTCCGTGTTCCTGCGTGGCCTGTTATTGATCAGGCCACGACTTTACCTAATCCCGCTTACTTATTCCCTAACCCTGCAATGCATGGCGAAACAAAAAGCTCGCCTTTATACGCGCCCTGCACCGTGCGCTTTGCCACGATCATCCACATCAGCGCCAGCGCCGCCACCAGCACACTGCCCAATACGCTGAAGAACCCCAGTTGCAGCACGTTCGCCAATTTCAACGTGGCCAGGGCATATACCCCCAGCGGAAAGGTAAAACCCCACCAACCCAGGTTGAACGGGATACCTGCGCGCAGGTAACGCAGGGTGATCAGCACCGCGATCAACATCCACCACAGGCCAAAGCCCCACAAGGTGACGCCTGCGATCAGGCCCAGGCCATGGGCCATTTCACCGACACTCGCCAGGCCATTGGCAGCGAAGATCGCCGGCGCATCGCTACCGAGCAGCAACATGCCCAGGGCGCCTGTACCGATAGGGCCCAGTGCCAGCCAGCTCGACGCCGCCATATTGGCGTGAGGCAATTTATGCAAGGCCATGCGCAACATCAGGATGGTCAGGATGCTGAACGCCACTGGCAGCGAGAACGCCCACAGCACGTAGCTGGTCACCAGCATCACCAGTTGAGCATGGGCGTCGACCAGGTGCGGGGCCAGTAAGCCACCGCTGGCCGCCGCTACTTCGGCAGCCACTACGGGCAACAACCAGACCGCGGTCATCTGGTCGATGCTGTGCTCCTGGCGAGTGAACATCATGAACGGGATCAGCACGCCACAGGCCAGGGACATGGCGACGTCCAACCACCACAGGGCCTCAGCCAACGGGATCACATCACCGCCCCAGCGTGGCAGGCCGAACAGCAGCAAACCGTTAAGAATGGTCGCCAGGCCCATAGGGATGGTGCCGAAGAACATCGAGACTGTGGAGTGCCCGAAAATCCGCCGTGCCTCGTGGAAAAACATCACCCAACGGGCGGCATACAACACGCTGAACAGCATGAACAGCCCGATGGTGAACACCCAAAGACCCTCTGCCACAGCGTGCAAGCCTGGCAGGCTGACCGGCAGTTGGGCCAAGGCCAGCGCCAGCACCCCGGTGCCCATGGTGGCGGCGAACCAGTTCGGAGTGAACTGACGAATCACTTCCCGGGGACGGGCCAGGTGACTTAAAGGTTTGTAGCTGTTGATAGTCGAGCAGGTCATGGCGCTAATCCTCTTCCTCGCATGAGGTTGAAGCCATGATAGAACCTGTTCGAATATCTATATAACGGGTAATATCTCTAACTATTATCTATTTTGCAGATATACATCTTATGCGGCGGCTCTGCCTCTTGAAGCATCCTGCAACAGCAGCCCGGCGAGTGCGCCGAGGGCCAGCAGGATAAGCATTACACCATAGCCATCCGTGGTAGCGACAAGGCCAAACACGCGGCTCAGATTACCCGCCAATAACGCCGGCACGCAGAACGCCAGGTAGCTCAATACATAGAACGCTGACATCAGGCCGGCCCGCTCATGAGGCAACGCCAAGCCGACAATACTGCGCACACTGCCCATGAAGCCGCCGCCGAAACCAAAGCCGGCAATCACACTGGCGACAAAGAACAGCCACAGGCTGGCGGTCTGCACGGCAACCAGCAGCAGCCCTACACCCACCGCCAGCAGCACCGCCGACAGGCGCATGACCTTGTCGGCCGCACGGTTGCGCAGGCTGTAGATCATCACCGCGCCACTCAGGGTCACTACCGCCACCAGGCCACCGCCGATCAAATGCGAGCTCGACCCCGTCGCAGCCCGCACCAGCGACGGCGCCAGGGAAGACACGAACCCACCCAGCGCCCACACCGCCACATTCAGCGGCATCGCCAACCACAAGGCCCGGCGCGCTTGGGGCGGCACGTGCAGGGTTGGCGCCAGGGACTTCAAGGCCCCCGGTATCCGGCTGACGGTTTCAGGCAGACGCCACAGGTACACGGCCTGCAGCACCATCAAGCCCAGCAGGGTGAAATAGACCAATTGGGTCGGCCGCGGCGCGTACTCCACCAGCAAGCCGCTGCCCAGGCCACCACAGGCCATGCCGAGCATCGGCGCGAGGCTGTTGAGCATCGGGCCACGCACGCGGTCGGTATCGAGCAATGTCGCGCTCAACACCGCTGTGGCAGTCCCGGTCGCAAAGCCCTGCAATGCGCGAGCGGCAAGCAGGCAGGCGGTGCTGTCAGCGTTGATAAACAGCAGCATCGCCATGATATTCAGCAGCAGCGCGGCGAAGATCACCGGCTTGCGCCCCAGGTAATCCGAGAGCGACCCCACGGTCAGCAACGCCGCCAACAGGCTCACGGCATAAACGCCGAAAATGGCCGTGAGCATCGCGGCCGAAAAATGCAGGTTTTCCTGGTACACCTGATACAACGGTGTCGGCGCACTGGACGCGGCGAGGAAGGTCAACACGGTGATCACCAGGAACGCCAGGCTGGACCGGTGAGAAATGTTGCTGGACATGGGCACGCTCCGCTAAAGCTAATATTTTGCTTTTGTAGAGTGTGCTACCCGCCGGCGCTTAAAGCAAATTCTTTGTGTTAAGGTTTTAAGCATGGCGATTAAAGAAGGCCTCCGCCCGGGGGGCCGTAGTGCCCGGGTACAAGAATCCGTTCATTCGGCAGTGCGCGAATTGCTCGAAGCCCATGAGCGATCCAGTATTACTGTGCCGATGATTGCGGCACACGCAGGCGTTACGCCCTCGACCATCTACCGGCGCTGGGGCGACCTTTCCGTGTTGCTCGCCGATGTGGCCCTGGCGCGCCTGCGCCCGGACAGCGAGCCGGCAGACACCGGCAGCCTGCGCGGCGACCTGCAGGCCTGGGCTGAGCAATACCTGGATGAAATGAGTACGGACGTAGGGCGCAATATGATGCGCGACGTGCAAAGCAGCGTAACGCCGGGGTATTGCGTGAGCATTCTGGGCGGGCAATTGCAGGCGATCGTCGATCGTTATCCGCAAGAGACGGCGCCGAGTGTGGACCGCTTGATCAACCTGCTCGCGGCGCCGACGGTGTTCCGTATTCTGTTTTCGGCGCAGCCTTTGGCGGTTGAAGAACTGCATGCCCTGATAGAGCTGGCCCTGAAAAACTGAAGGCCATACACCAAACCAAATGTGGGAGGGGGCTTGCTCCCGATAGCTGTGGATCAGTCAGTACAAGGGGTCTGACAGACCGCTATCGGGAGCGAGCCCCCTCCCACATTTTTTACCGCGTTGAATCGCTATTTAAGTACGCATCCCACGCCCGCTCACCAGCAACCGCGCACAGCCGACATACAGCACCACGGTCGCCACGATCATGAAGGTGATCGCCACGCTGATCTTGATGTCCGACACGCCCAGAATGCCGTAGCGGAAGGCGTTGACCATATGCAGCACGGGGTTGGCCAGGGACACGGTCTGCCAGAACGGCGGCAGCAAGGTGATGGAGTAGAACACCCCGCCCAGGTAGGTCAGCGGCGTCAGCACGAAGGTCGGAATGATCGAGATATCATCGAAGTTGCGTGCGAAAACGGCGTTGATGAACCCCAGCAGCGAGAAGATCGTCGCCGTGAGCACCACCACCAGGATGGTGACGCCAAGGTGATGCACCTGCAGGTGGGTGAAGAACAACGACAGCAGCGTCACGATCACCCCAACCATCAAACCACGCAGCACACCGCCGAGCGTATAGCCGATCAGGATTGTGTGCGGCGAAACCGGCGAAACCATCAGTTCCTCGATGGAGCGCTGGAACTTGCTGCCGAAGAAACTGGAGACCACGTTGCCGTAGGAGTTGGTGATCACTGACATCATAATCAGGCCCGGTACGATGTACTCCATGTAGGTGAAGCCACCCATGTCACCGATCTGCCGGCCGATCAGGTTACCGAAGATCACGAAGTACAGGACCATGGTGATTGCCGGCGGCAGCAGGGTCTGCGGCCAAATCCGGGTAAAGCGCTTCACTTCGCGATAGACAATGGTTTGCAGCGCGACGAGGTTGGGTTGCAGTTCCGAACTCATACTGCCACCTTCGCCAGATTTTTCTCCACCAGGGACACGAACAACTCCTCAAGGCGATTGGTTTTATTACGCAGGCTCAACACTTCGATGTTCTGGGTCGCCAGCTGGGTGAACAGCGCGGTGATGCCCATGGCTTTGTCCACCTGCACTTCCAGGGTGTGGCTGTCGACCAGGCGGCTTGGGTAACCCACCAGTTGCGGTGCCACCGTCAGGTTGTTCTTCAGGTCGAGCAGGAAGGTTTCCACATGCAACTGGCCCAGCAGGTTGCGCATGCTGGTGTTCTCGACAATGGTGCCGTGGTCGATGATGCCGATGTTGCGGCACAGCTGCTCAGCCTCCTCCAGGTAATGGGTGGTGAGGATGATGGTGATGCCCTTCTCGTTCAGCTCGGTAAGGAAGGCCCACATCGAACGGCGCAGCTCAATGTCCACGCCCGCGGTAGGTTCGTCGAGGATCAACAGGCGCGGCTCATGCACCAGGGCGCGGGCAATCATCAGGCGGCGCTTCATACCACCGGACAGCGAACGTGAAGGTACATCGCGCTTGTCCCACAGGCCCAGTTGGGTCAGGTACTGCTCGGCGCGCTCCTTGGCGATTTTTGCCGGGATGCCGTAGTAGCCAGCCTGGGTCACGACAATATCGAAGGTCTTTTCGAACTGGTTGAAGTTGAATTCCTGGGGCACCACGCCAATGGAACGCTTGAGCGCCGCCGGGGATTTATCCAGGTCATGCCCGAAGATATTCACCGTGCCGCTGGTCTTGTTGACCAGGGTCGAGAGAATGCCGATGGTGGTGGATTTGCCGGCACCGTTGGGGCCGAGCAAGGCGAAGAAATCACCTTCGGCGACATCCAGATCGATACCACTCAGGGCCTGGAAACCGTTGCCGTAGGTTTTGGTTAGCTGCCGGATGGACAGAGCGGAACTCATATCTGGATACGCACCAAAGAAGGGAATAGAAACAATAGATGAGGGCACACCGCCGGTAGTTCAACCGCGGTGCAGTGCGAGCATGGTGCGTGCCCATGCCGCACAAGTACAGTCACCCGTATTAATAGTGTGTATTAAGTCAACGCGGTCATCACCGCTTTGCGATAGGCCGGTCGCTGTTGAAGGCGTTGGTACCAGGTCTCTAGATGGGGCATTGCAGGGCGTTCGATAGGCATCTCGAACCAGGCGTAGATAAAGCTGCCCAGGGGGATATCCCCCATGCCGATCTCATTGCCCGACAGGTAAGGTTGTTCGGCAAGGGCCTGGTCGACAGTCTTGAGCACCTCGATGCAGGCTTGGCGCCCGGCATGGATGTTGTCCCAGTTCTGTTTTTCCGCCGGGGTGCGCAGCACGCCCCAGAACACGGTTTTGAACGGTTCGGCGAACGTAGAGGTGGTCCAGTCCATCCACTTTTCGGCGTTGGCGCGGGCCTTCAGATCGCTTGGGTACCAGTTAGAAGCGTGCTTGGCGCACAAATAACGCACGATGGTGTTGGACTCCCACAACACAAAGTCGCCATCTTCGATCATCGGCACCCGGCCATTTGGGTTCAGGGCCCGGTACTGAGGGGTGTCGACCACACCGAAAGCCCCGCCCGCATCAATCGCCTCATAGTCCAGGCCGAGCTCCTCGGCGCACCACAGTGCTTTCCTGACGTTGGACGAATTTTTACGACCCCAGATTTTCAGCATGACCGCGCCTTCTTGTTGATGAACTTGGCAGGATGAAGGCAGCAGCATACGCCGGTTCAGGCGCGGCTTGAATCGCTCTGCATGTCGCCCAGCAAGGTCGGTGCATCGTCGGCGAACAGGTGCGGGTAACACTTTTGGATATGGGCGAAGAAAAATGCTTCAGGCACGTCAGGAAATTGCCCGTGGTCCACCACGTACTCCATTGAGCGCTGGCCCTGGCGATTGAACGCGTGAAAGACGCTGTCATGGCGGCCATCGAACGCCAGCGGCGGCACATCGAACAGGTCGCACAGTTGCTGGTTGAACGCAGGGGTCGCCTTGACCCAGCGGCCGTTCAGGTAAAGCTCGGTATAACCGTGCATGGCGAACACGTCGCTCTTGAGCAGGGCGAGCAGGCGTGGGGTGGACAGGTGATTGCGCACATCCGCCAAGCCGATTCGGGCCGGGATACCGCAGTGGCGGGCGCAGGCAGCGAGCAAGGTGGCCTTGGGCACGCAGTAGCTTTGGCCGGCAGCCAGGGCGAAGCTGGCGTTCAAGGTGCTGGGGTCACGGCTGAAGGTGTAGGGGTTGTAGCGAATCGTCTCACGCACGGCGTAGTAGAGACTGACTGCCTGGTCACTTAAATCCGCACGGGTTCCGCGATGTTTTTCGGCGAACTCCACCACTGCAGGGTGGTCACTATCGATGAAGCGGCTGGGACTCAAGTATGCGTTCATAAGCTTGATCTCCAAAGGAAGCCTCGAGTCTAACGACAGGCTTGCCACAAGAGATAACGACGATTCGGCCAAATGTCGGCGCCTGCGGATGGGTAGTCGAGTACAACTTGTAACACCCTGATCACCCGGCTTGATCGGATGCCGACTAAGCTCCCTGGTGGTTTCGCCCCTGGTTTCACGGAGGATTGCATATGCTGTTGTTGTGGATACTGGTGCTGGTGGTCGGCATTGCCTACCTGGCACACCGCCGTACCGCCCCCCTGCCCGCCCTGGGCGTGGTCGCCGTCTACCTGCTGGCGATGGGCGCCTGGAGCCACGCACCGGGTTGGCTGCTGCTGATCTTCTGGGTGCTCATCGCCGTGGTCGCCGTGCCGTTGCTGTTGCCCGACCTGCGCCGCCAATACTTCACCAAGCCGCTGTTCAGCTGGTTCCAGAAAGTCTTGCCGCCGATGTCCGAGACCGAACGCGATGCCATCGATGCCGGCACCGTCTGGTGGGACGGGGAACTGTTCAGCGGGCGCCCCGACTGGGATAAATTGCTGGCTTACCCCAAGGCGCAATTGACCGAAGAAGAACAGGCGTTTATCGACGGCCCTACCGAAGAACTCTGTGCCATGGTCAGCGACTGGGAAATCGGCCAGGCCATGGACCTGCCGCCGGAGGCCTGGGAACACATCAAGACCCACGGCTTTTTCGCCCTGATCATTCCCAAGGAGTACGGTGGCAAAGGCTTCTCTGCCTATGCCCACTCCCAGGTCGCCATGAAGCTCGCGACCCGCAGCGGTGACCTCGCCTCGACCGTGATGGTGCCCAACTCCCTCGGCCCGGCCGAACTGCTGCTGCACTACGGCACCGAGGAACAACGCAACCACTACCTGCCGCGCCTGGCCCGTGGCGACGACATTCCATGCTTCGCCCTCACCGGCCCGCTGGCCGGCTCTGATGCGGGCGCCATGCCCGACACCGGGGTGATCTGCAAAGGCGAATGGGAAGGCAAGGAAACCCTCGGCCTGCGCCTGAACTGGGAAAAGCGCTACATCACCCTCGGCCCGGTCGCGACCCTGCTCGGCCTGGCCTTCAAGGCCCATGACCCGGACCATCTGCTGGGCGAAGAAGAAGACCTGGGCATCAGCCTTGCGCTGATACCAACCGATACTCCCGGCGTAGAAATCGGTCGTCGTCACCTGCCACTTGGTGCCGCGTTCATGAACGGCCCCAACTCCGGCAAGGACGTGTTCATCCCCCTGGAATACCTGATCGGTGGCCAGGAAATGCTCGGCAAGGGCTGGATGATGCTGATGAACTGCCTGTCGGTGGGCCGCTCCATCTCCCTGCCTGCGGTCGGTACCGGCGCGGCCAAGTTCACCAGCCTGGTGACCGGGCAATACGCCCAGGTGCGCGAGCAGTTCAACGTACCGCTGTCGGCCTTCGAAGGTATCCAGGAAGCCCTGGCGCGCATCGGCGGAAATGCCTGGCTGATGGACAGCGCCCGCATGCTCACCGCCAATGCCGTGGATTTGGGCGAGAAGCCCTCGGTGTTGTCGGCGATCCTCAAGTACCACCTGACCGAGCGCGGCCGTGAGTGCATCACCCACGCCATGGACGTGCACGGCGGCAAGGGCATCATCATGGGTCCGAACAACTATCTGGGACGTAGCTGGCAAGGGGCGCCGATCTTCATCACGGTGGAAGGCGCGAATATCCTTTCGCGCAACCTGATGATCTTCGGCCAGGGCGCGATTCGCTGCCATCCGTTCGTCCTCAAGGAGATGGCCCTGGCCGGTCGCGAAGACCGTGACCAGGCGTTGAAGGAGTTCGACGGCCTGCTGATGCAGCACATCGGCTTTGCCGTGAGCAACGCGGCCAGCACCCTGGTGCTGAACCTGGGCTTCGGGCATTTCGAGAAAGCCCCCGGCAACCGTTTGAGCCAGGGCTACTTCCGCGCCCTGAACCGCCAGGCGGCGGCGTTTGCACTGCTGGCCGACCTGAGCATGATGCTGCTGGGCGGTGAGCTCAAACGCCGCGAACGCTTGTCGGCGCGCCTGGGCGACGTGCTCAGCCATATGTACCTGGCATCGGCGGCGCTCAAGCGTTATCACGACCTGGACTCGCCGGATCACCTGGAACCGCTGTTTGCCTGGGCCATGGAAGAAAGCCTGGGTGAATCGGAACGCGCACTGGATGAACTACTGAGCAACTTCCCGAACAAAGTGTTGGGCTGCCTGCTGCGGGTGATCGTGTTCCCATTCGGGCGTCGTCACACCGGGCCGTCCGACGCGCTGGATGCCGAAGTGGCCGCGGTGATCGGTCGCGCCAAGGGCGACCCGACCCTGGAAGAATTGCTGGCCGGCTGTTATCGCCCGCAATCGGCAGAAGATCCCGTGGGCGCGCTGCAGCATGCCTACGACCTGCTCGGCGCCAGCCATCCGTTGCAGAAAAAACTGCATGCCGCACTTAAAAGCGGGCAAGTCAAACCGACGGCCGGTGAGTCTGCCATCGACGCAGCCCTGCACGCCGGCGTACTGCAACCGGCCGAAGCGCAAACCCTGCGCGACGCCGAAGCGGCGCGGCGCAAGGTGATCGACGTGGATGATTTCAGCAAGGAAGAGCTGATCCAGGCCGAAGGTAAAGTCCGCTGAGTCAAGCGGTCATATAAATACGGGCGCGAGAGGCATATACTCTCGCGCCCGTTTTTGCTTTAGAGGACTTTATCTCGTGTCCAACGTCGTTGCCGATCATCTCGTCTTGCTCGACCACCTGCGCAGCATCCTGGTTGCCGTCGGCGAAGCCGAACAGGTGCCCGAGGAAAGCCACTCGCTGTTCCTGGAGCGTTTTGACGAACTGCGCGCCCTGCTGCCAATCGACCCGATCGAAAGCCAGTACCTGGGCCAGGACCTGATGAGCCAGGTCATCCTGCGCTACCCGCAGATCGCCCATTTGGTCCCCCGCGATCTGCTGTGGTTCTTTGGCGGTGACTGCCTGCACTTCATGCCCGACGAGGAACTGGACCTGTACCAGGCCCTGGAAGAGCGTCGCTATGAAGCCGAACAGAACGACGAACCGTTCGACTGGAACCAGGAAAAGCAACTGCTGGCCATGCCCCAAGACCAGAGCAAGCACTGACTTTTCAAACACTGAGATTCAAATGTGGGAGGGGGCTTGCCCCCGATAGCAGTGGGTCAATCAATGCAAAGGTGACTGACAGACCGCTATCGGGGCAAGCCCCCTCCCACATTTAGCTTTGGCTCTTTCGCCATGCACTCCACCAGATAATCAATAAATACCCGCAACTTCGGCGGCAAGTACCGCGTCGGCGAGTGCAGCAACCACGCCTGGCCATGGTAAGACGCAATAAAGTCCCACGCCGGCAACACTTGCACCAACTGGCCCGCCGCCAACGCATGCCGCGCCGTGAAATACGGCAAGCTGCCAATCCCCACATGCTGCAATACCGCATCCAACCGCACCCCAGTGTGGTTCGCCGCATAACGCCCGCGTACGCCAACCGTCACCGCCTTGCCGGCCTGGCGGAATTTCCAGCGCGAGTCGCCCGGGGTTTCCCCCAGGTAGATGCAACTGTGTTCGAGCAAATCGTGGGGATGGCACGGGGTGCCATGCTCGGCCAGGTACTGCGGCGTCGCGCACAGCAAGTGTTCGATGGGCAATAACTGGCGCCCGACCAAGCCAGGCGGCGGGCTGTCAGTGATGCGAATGCTCAGGTCGACGTTATCGTCGATCAGGTCCACGTGCCGATCCTCGAGAATCAATTGCACATCCACCTTGGGATAGCGCCGCAGAAATTCAGGCATATGCGGATGCACCACAAAGCGCCCCACCGCCTTGGGCACGCTGACCCGCACCAGGCCCTCGGCTTCATGGTTGAACTGGCCACTGATTTCCATCACCGAGCGGGCCGCGTTGACCATCTCCTGGCAACGCTTGAACACCTCTTCGCCACCCTCGCTCAGGCGCAGCTTGCGCGTGGTGCGTTGCAGCAAGCGCGTGGCCAGGGCCTGCTCCAGGCGTGAGATGCTGCGGCTTACAGCCGAGGGTGAAACGCTCAGTTGCCGCGCCGCTTCGGAGAAGCTGCCGGTTTCCACGACTCTGACGAAAATTGCCATTTCGCCCAGCAGCGACAAGGGAAGATTGATGCTCATGACGCACAGGTCCATTGATAATTGAGTAGATTATCACCCATCCACGCACTATTTATACTGTCCGCAGAACCCCGATGCGGATGTAGATGATGACCGAGCGCCTGTTTTTTACCCACGACCACCTTACAGCCGAGCTGGAAGTGCTCAGTTGCACTGCGCACGAAGAGCAATTTGCCGTGATCCTGCAGTCGACGATCTTCCATCCCCAAGGCGGCGGCCAGCCGTTCGACACTGGCTGGCTCGGCAACAGCCAGGTACTGCGCGTCATGCAGGAAGCCGAGCATGTGGTGCATTACGTTGATCAGCCGTTGCAACCCGGCCCGATCATTGCGCGGGTCGATGCACAGCGCCGCGCGCTGCACACCCGCCTGCATTCGGCGGGGCATTTGATTGGCAATGCCGGCGAACGCCTGGGCTGGATGCCGATCAAGGCCCACCATTGGCCGGGTGAAGGCAAGATCACGTTTATCCGTGGCGAAGCTGCACAGGACATGGATGCCCAAATGCTTCAACTGCAGGTCAACCAATGGATCGCCGCCGACTACCCACGGCATATGAGGCTGGAAGAAGGCATCCGGGAAGTCGGCTTCGGCGAGTTGCCGTCATACGCTTGCGGTGGCACCCATGTGCAAACGTTGAGCGAACTGGGCCAGGTGACGATTTTGGCATTGTCGGAGAAAAAAGGCGCCCTGTCGGTGCGCTACGAAATCAATGTGGGAGTGGGCTTGCTCCCGATGGCGGAGGTTCAATCACAGCATGAGTGACTGACCCACCGCTATCGTGAGCAAGCCCCCACCCACAGTGACCGATGCGCCACAGAGAAATAGGCTACACGGCAATCGCCCCCGCCCTCCCCGGCTCTAGCACAAAAGACTTCAACGTCGACACCGTCGCCACCGGGTCACGCGGGTCACTGATCGCGCGAAATTTCGTCAGCATCCGCTGGGCCGTCAACTCCACCGACACGTACCCGCGCTGGCGGCTGTCGAAAAACTTCACATGGGGGTTGAGCGGCATGATCTTCATGAAGGCGTCATAGGGCGGCCCGTCTGACGTCACCGACGAGCCGACGAACTCGGTGGCGACCACCGCCGAGTCCGGATTGTCGGCTTTTGCATGCAGGTCCGTGGCCCAGAACGAATGTATGTCGCCGCCCCAGAACACCGGGTTGCTGAGCCGATGGCGCGTGATGGATGCCAGCATGCGTGAACGATTGGCCATGTAGCCATCCCAGCCATCGGTCCAGCGTCCCGGCTTGTGGTTAGTGAGATCACGCTGGATCAGCGGCGCCACCAGCAGGTCCTGGGCGATCACGTTCCACTGCGCCTTCGACTGGGCAAACCCCTGGTCCAGCCAGGCTTCTTGCTGCCAGCCAAGCAACGTGCGGGCAGGGTCACGCAAGTCACGGCATGGGCTGGTCTCAATGTGCCCTTGGCGACTGCCATTGGCCTGGGTACAGGGTTGCCCGGAGCGGTATTGGCGACCATCGAGCACATGGAAACGGGCGAGCCGGCCATAGTCCAGGCGCCGGTAGATGCGCATGTCCGCGCCTTTCGGCACGCTGCTGGCGCGCAGGGGCATGTGTTCGTAATACGCCTGGTAAGCCGCCGCCCGTTGCTGCAGAAATTGCGTCACGCCGACCTTGGGGTCCTGGGACCAACGGTTGGCATAGTCGTTCTGCACTTCGTGGTCGTCCCAGGTCGCCACACTGGGTGCGGCAGCGTGCAGGGCCTGCAGGTCCGGATCGGTCTTGTACAGCGCGTAGCGGTTGCGGTAGTCACTCAGGGTCTGCGCATTGCCGCTGCCATGGGAGCGAAAAACCTTGCCGGAATCCGCCGCGTAGGAACTGTCGTAGATATAGTCGCCGAGGAAAAACACCAGGTCGGGTTGCTCGGCGGCGAGGTGCCGGTAGGCGCTGAAATACCCGCGCTCCCAGTGCGAGCAGGAGACAAACCCCAGCCGGGCCGAGGCCATGGCATGCAGCGGCGGTGCGGTGCGCGACTGGCCCACCGGGCTTTGCGCACCAAGCCCTTCAAATTGGTACCAGTACGGCCTGCCCGCCGCCAGCCCCGCCACCTCCACATGCACCGAATGGGCGAAACGCTCAGTCGCCAGCACCTCGCCCTGTTTCACAATGCGCGTCATCGCCGCATCGCTGGCCACCCGCCAACGCACCGGCACCGCGCGACTCAAGCCACCACACCCGTCTGCGGCGTTGAACAACGGCGCCAAGCGCGTCCAGATCACAAAGCCATCCGGCAACGGGTCGCCAGACGCCACGCCGAGGGTGAACGGATAATCCACCCCGGCACTGCGCGCAAACGGGCTGAGGATGGAAAACGCCGTAGCGACCGCCAGCCCGCTGAGTACCCGACGCCGGTCGTGGTCTACGACACCGCTCATAGCCGTTGCTCCCAATCGTCACGCACGATGGCAAACCCGAGCAGGTCCTCGTACACACCATTTTTCAGAAACGCCTGGCGCATGCAGCCTTCATAACGCAGGCCGATCTTCTCCATGACCCGCGCCGACTCCTTATTGCGGCCAAAACATTGGCTGCCTACGCGCTGCAACCCCAGTTCAGAGAAGCCGAAATCCATCACCGCGCTCGCCGCTTCGGCGGCATACCCCTGGTTACGGCAGTGCGCCGCGACCCAGCCACCCAGGTGCCCATAGTGATGGCGAGCATTGAGCCGCAGGCTGACCATGCCGATCAATTCGCCGGAGTCACGCACATGCATCCCCAGGGTCAGCAACTCACCTGTGCGGTATTTCTGCGCCGCACCGGCAATAAAATCCTGCGCTGTTTCCAGCGTATAGGGCGAGGGAATATTGGCCGTGTTGTCGGCAATTTTCGGCCCGTTGGCGAGCGAAAAAAGCACCTCGGCCTGGTGCATTTCCAAGGCTCGCAATAGTAGCCGCGGGGTGGACAAATGAGGCAACTCAGTGGGCATACGGGGCGGCTCCCGAGATAAATTCCTCGAGGATGTACCCCCTGCATGTCAGTTTCATTACGTCGCAAAAGTGACCGGTAAGTTTTCTGAAAGACGCGTCCTAGAGCCTTTAAACCGTCAATTAAAGTTAACCGTTCGGTCATTTTTGCCTGTTAGCGTCTTGCCCCTAATTCACTGACGGGGTAACGGAATGAGAACCTGGGACGAACCCAAGAAACGCAAGGCGCACATCGAGCTGATCCCGATGATCGACGTGATGATGTTCCTGCTGGTGTTTTTCGTACTGGTGAGCTTGAACGTGATTCCCGCGCTCGGCATGAAGACGCAATTGCCCAGTGCCAGCAGTTCACAGCAGCTCAAACCGCAAAACAAATTCATCCTCACCCTGGGCCTGGGAGGCCAGTTGCAACTCGACGGCAAGGACCTGACGGTGGCTGCCTTGGTGCCGGCGCTGAAGGCCGCCGAAAAGCCCGATACCAAGTCGACGATCATCGTCAACAGCGACAAAGGCGTTGAGGTTTCGCGCCTGGTGGAAGTGATGGACACCCTGCGCCTGGGTGGCTTCACTTCCGTTTCCATCGCTACGCGTAAGTCCTGATCATGTACGTGCTGTTTCGTGCGCGTCAGCTGCTGGGCAGTGTACCGGCCGTGATCGCCCTGGTGCTGATTGCACTGGGTATCCAATCCCAGACCTTGAAGGTCGAGCCGGTGTATGACGAGTCGGCGGTCGAGTTGGCCTTGGTCGAACCGGAGCCGGAAGTTGTCCCGGAACCGGTGGTGGAGCAAGAGCCGCCACCGCCGGTGATCGAAGATGAGGAGGCCGAGCCGGCGCCACCGCCACCGCCACCCAAGCCACTGCCCAAACCCGAACCCAAGCCCAAGCCAAAACCGGTGCCCAAGCCGGTGGTTGCCAAGGCCGCGCCAGCGCCTGCGCCGGTGGCCGCAGCCAAACCCGTTGCGCCCGTGGCAGCCCCGACAGCGCCTGTAGCGCCGCCAGCCCCGCCAGCCCCGCCGAAAGTCGATGGCCAGGCCCTGGAAGGCGGTTATCTCAAAGGCTTGCGCAACGAGCTGGACACCTACAAGCAGTACCCCACCGGGCGCCAGGCGTCCCTCGAACGCCCGAGTGGCGAGGTGGTGGTGTGGTTGCTGGTAGATCGCCAGGGTCGCGTTCTCGACTCCGGCGTACAAAGCCCGGCCTCAAGCATGCTGCTCAACCGGGCCGCCACCAACAGCTTGCGTCGCATCAAGCAAGTCAAGCCGTTCCCCGAGCAAGCCTTCGGGGGGCGCAACGAGCAACGCTTCACCGCCACCTTCAACTACAGCGTGCAATAAGCACCCGACCCAGGACGACAGTGATGAAGTTCACCCGTATTCATCTGGCACTCGTTGCCGCGACCAGCATGACCCAGGGAATGGTCATGGCAGAGACCAGCGACAGTGACGTCGGCACCATTGGCGTACAAGGCAAGGCGACCGCCGGCGGCGGCTATATGGTCCCGGAGGAGAGCATCAAGGGCCGCTCCACGGTAACCAAGGAAGCCCTGGACAAACAGGCCGCGACGGGCAACGCCATCGACAAGCTCAAGTACACCCCGGGCTTGAACATCTCCAGTGAAGACAACACCGGTCTCTCGGGTTTTCGCTTCACCATGCGCGGCATGAACTCCGACCAGGTGGGCATGTCGGTGGACGGCATGCCGATCAACGACTCCGGCAACTATGCGCTGTACTCCAACCTGCTGGGCGACCCGGAGAATATCGACCAGATCTTCGTCACCCAGGGCGCATCGGAAGCCGACGGCCCGCACATCGGTTCCAGCGGCGGCAACATCGGCATCGTGACCATTCGCCCGACCAAGGAAACCGGCGCCTTCGTCAAGCAAGTCGTCGGCAGCAACGCCACGCGCAAGACCTTCGCCCGTCTCAATACCGGCGAGATCAATG
Organism: Pseudomonas sp. FBCC-B545; assembly: GCF_059134095.1. Classification (NCBI taxonomy): domain Bacteria; kingdom Pseudomonadati; phylum Pseudomonadota; class Gammaproteobacteria; order Pseudomonadales; family Pseudomonadaceae; genus Pseudomonas; species Pseudomonas sp. FBCC-B545. The sequence continues at coordinate 4,261,966 of NZ_CP101441.1, forward strand.
GCCTGAGCAACTGGCTGTCGGTGTCCCATACCGAAGGGGAAATGTGGCGTGGCTCAGGCGCGGTGCGCGCTGACAAGGTGGAGTGGAACAGCTTCTTCGACGCCGGCAACGGCAACACTGCCAACCTGATCCTCAAGTACCACGAGCAGGACAACAACAGTTACAGCCAGTTGACCAAGGCGCAGTTCCAGCAGAACGGCCGCAAGTACGATCCCTACCCGGCGACGCCGAGCGAGGGCAGCAACGGCAAGTACAACAGCTACTACGCCCTGGCGCAGAACCCGTTCCAGACCTTTACCGCCGTGCTCAACACCCAGTTCAAACTGGCCGACAACCTGGCCCTGTCGGTGATCCCGTATTACTACTGGGGCAACGGCAGCGGCGTCGGCGCGTCCGCCTATGCGCTCAACCGCGGCTCGAACCAGGGCGGTGTGTTCGACCTCGGCAACCTGCCCACCGCCGCGCAATACAACGCCGATGGCACGCCGAACAGCGGCGTGTACTACCGCCCTTCGCGCACCCAGACCTGGCGTCCGGGCATCACCACCAAGCTGACCTGGGACCTGGGCGACCACAGCCTGCAGTTCGGCTACTGGTACGAGCGCGCACGCCAGAGCCAGACCCAGCCGTTCATTCCGCTCAAGAGCAACGGCAAGCCGGTAGACACCTGGCCCGACTCCAACAGCGCCATTGTCGATGCCAATGGCAAGCAGATCCAGGGACGGGACCGCTTCACTGTCACCCCGGCGCAAAAAGTCTGGGCCCAGGACACCTGGTACATCAACCCGGACTGGACCTTCATCGCCGGCCTTGCGTACATGAACGTCGAGCGTGACGGCACCAACCACGGCAGCCTCACCGAGCAGCCGGAAAAACGTAACCAGACCTATAACAAACTGCTGCCCAACGTCGGTCTCAAATACCAGCTGGACGAGCGTGACCAGCTGTTCTACAGCCTCTCGCGCAACATGCGCGTACCTCAGAACTACGCGCTCTACGACAAGGGCGCCGACTCTATCAACCTCGAGCCGGAAACCAGCTGGAACCATGAACTGGGCTGGCGCTACAGCGGCGACGACATGAGCCTGGCCGCTACCCTTTTCTACATGGACTTCAAGAACCGCCAGGTGTCGTCCAAAGACATCAATGGTGACGCTGCCGACATCAACGTCGGCGCGGTCACCAACAAAGGGCTGGAGCTGGAATGGAGCGGCCAGTTGCCTCACCACTTCAACTACTACACCTCCTACACCTACACCAAGGCCGAGCAGCAAGACGACATGACCGTCTACAACGCCGGCAAAGCCATCGTCTTGCCCACCAGCGGCAAGCAGTTCGCCAACGTGCCCAAGAACATGCTGGCGGCCAACATCGGTTATGACGACGGGCGCTTCTACGGCACCTTCGGCGGCAAGTACACCAGCAAGCTCTACGGCGACCTGACCAACGACGAAGCCATTTCCGGCCGCACCGTATTCAACCTCGGTGCCGGTATCTACCTGCCGGTGGACAAGAAGGTGGTCAAGGACGCAACCCTGCGCCTGAACGTCGACAACCTGTTCGACAAGAAGTACCTGGACGGCGTGTACACCACCAAGACCAATGCGGCCAGCTACAGCGGCTTCCGCGATGGCGACCCGGCGTACATCGTCGGTCTGGACCGCACCGTAACGGTTTCGCTGGAAGCGAATTTCTAAGACTGACCCAAGAGGAACACCATCATGGATATGAACCTGCTCCACGACGTCACCTTCTATGTGATGTATGCGGCGATGGCCATCGCGATCTTCATCGCTATCGAACGTGGCATCTACTTCGCCTATGTGCGCCGCCAGGCCCGTGCCCTCACCGACGCCCTGGGCCCCCAGGTGCACAGCGAACGCGACTTGCCGGACAGCCTGACCCGCCGTCACAGCCTGCCGCTGAACATGGTGTTGCCGGTGCTGGCGCAGAAGGCATCGAATGGCTCGCGCAAAGACCTCGACGACGAAATCGAAACCCAATACCTGAAGACCCGCGCGCCCTTGGCCCGTAGCCTGTGGATCATCGAAACCATCACCACTGCCGCCCCGCTGCTCGGCTTGCTGGGTACCATTCTGGGCATCATCGATACCTTCAAGGCATTGGCGACGGCGGGTGTTTCCGACCCAGGGCAGATATCCGGTGGTATCGGCACGGCCTTGTTCGCCACCGGCCTGGGCATCGCCATCGCGCTGTTCTGCGTGGTGTTCCACAACTTCTTCCAGGACAGCCTGGAACGCATCAATGATCAGTTGAAGATCCTGCTGATCCGCGCAGCCAGCGGCGCCCGCGAGCAGGCCGAAGCACCACACCGCGTGCCGACCCCGCTTCACAGCCGCACGGCATGACCCGCCGGGCGGGCGCATCATGCACCCGCCCCTTCTTTTTGTCCGATGAGACGCTTATGTCCCTTTCGATGAAGTTGCGTATTGCAAGCCTCGCCGGCTTGCTCCTCAGTCCGCTGGCCCAGGCGGACTTTTCCATTCCAGGGTTTGAATTGGTGCATACCGTGCCGGTGGACACCACCCTGGACGCTGCCGATCTGCGCCAGACCGGCGCGGTATGGATCGAGTTGTTCGACGGCGCGAAAAGCCGCATTGATATCGGCCAGTTCTACGCCGCCGATCATCCAGGCTCGGTAATGGACAAGGTCATCGAGCACCTTGAGGCTGCCGGCAAGCGCGGTGTGAAAATCCGTTTCCTGCTGGAAGAAAAAGGCATCAAGTTATCGGAAGCAGCCACCCTGGAACGCCTGCGTGCGATTCCCAACCTGACCTTCCGTGTGTTGCCCTACGGGCAACTGAGCGGCGGCATCATCCACGCCAAATACCTTGTAGTGGATGGCAAGCAGGCATTTATCGGCAGCCAGAATTTCGACTGGCGCTCTCTGGAACATATCCACGAAACCGGGCTGCGGATTACGGACGAGGCGGTGGTGGGCCAGGTCCAGGCGATCTTCGATCAGGACTGGCAGGCCCAGGCCGCCCTCGCCGATAAGCAACCGGTGCCGCTGCCGGCCACCGGCCAGGAACCTACCCGTGTCGGCAATTACCTGGTGGCCAGCCCGCAACGCTACAACCCGCCTGGCGTAGGCGACTCACAGCTGGAACTGCCACGCCTGCTGGGCGAAGCAAAAAAACAAGTCCGCGTGCAATTGCTCGACTATGCGCCACTGTCCTACGGCCCGGATCGGACCCGGCCGTACTACGCGGTGATCGACAACGCCGTGCGCGCCGCAGCCGCCCGCGGGGTGTCGATCAAACTGATGGTGTCCAACTGGAACACCGACAAGCTGGAATTGCCCTACCTCAAGAGCCTGGCGGTGCTGCCCAACGTCGAGATCAAGATCGTCACGCTGCCCGAGGCCAAGCAAGGCTTTATCCCCTACGCGCGGGTGATCCACAGCAAGACCATGGAGATCGACGGGCAAGTGGCGTGGATCGGCACCAGCAACTGGCTGGGTGGTTATCTGGATAACTCGCGCAACCTGGAGGTGGTGATGCGCAGTGAAGCGATGGCCAAACGCGTAGGGCAATTGCATGCGCAACTGTGGGAAGGGCCCTACGCTAGAGCCTTGAACGTGACTGATGAATACCCTGCGCCCCATCCTGGCCAGCCTTGACCTTGGGCACCTGAGTAATGGTAGTGTGTGGAAATGTTTCTGGCATATCCGTCAGAAACCTCCTACTCACTACCTGCAAAGGAATGCCATCAACCATGCACTTCCCACTCAAAAAACTGGTAGCTGCCACCCTGTTCGCTGCTAGCCTTTCAGTTGTCACCACCCCTGCGCTCGCCAACATAAGCGCCGAACAAAGCGCGGCGATCCTGAAGAGCTTCAGCGACACGTCGGTCACCGATTTCCGCAGTTTCCTCGGCACCCTGGCCAAGGGCGACCTGGGCAAGAGCAGTGACGTCGGCCCGGCCATCAGCACCTTTCTCGACAACAAGACCCTGAGCGCCGAGCAGCAGAACGAAATAAACCGCCTGCTCGGCATCTACACCCGGGCGAAGTACGGCAAGGCGGCCCTGGAAACCCTGCGCGAACTGGTGGAGATCCCGACGTTCAACGTAGACGGCCTGCCACAGTACAAAAACCCGGAATTCCTCAAGATCGCCGACAAGATCCAAGCCCTGGCCAAGTCCTTCAACCTGAACTTCCGCAACGTCGATAACCGTGTGTACGAAATATCCCTGGAAGGCAGCGGCGATGAAGTCGTCGGTGTACATGCCCACGCCGATGTGGTGCCGGTGACCCCGGAGAATTGGGTACTGCAAGACGGCACCAAGCTCGACCCGTTCAAGGTCACGCTGATCGGCGACCGCATGTATGGCCGTGGTACCGAGGATGACAAGAACGGCATCGTCGTGGCGATGTACGCCATGAAGGTGATCAAGGAAGAAAAGTTGCCGCTGGCGCGCACGTTCAAGCTGCTGGTGGACACCACCGAGGAAACCTCCGGTGACGCCATTCCTTACTATTTCGAACGCAATCCCGTGCCGCAATACAACCTGGCGCTGGATGGCGGCTACCCGGTAGTGATCGCCGAAAAAGGCTCGGGCACTGTCATGGCCACCTTCCCGGTGCGCAAGGGCGAAGGCCAAGGCGCAGAAATCATTGCGATGACTGGCGGCAAGGCCACCAACCAGATTCCTTCGGCCTCGGTTGTCACGCTGGTCAGCGATAAACCCGCTGAGTTGGCCGCCAGCCTGCAACAGGCCGGGGCTGACTATGCGAAACGAAATGGCGGCAATTTCAAGGTGACCGCCCAGGTCGACGGCAAGGACGTCAAGCTCACCGTCACTGGCGTGTCTGCCCACTCTTCCGAACCTGAATCCGGGGTCAACCCGGTGGCACGCATGCTGGAGTTGATCCACAGCCTGGACGGCAAGATTGCCCTCAAGCACAACCACATCACCGACGCCGCCCACTATGCGGCGGACAACTGGGGCCTGGACTACCTGGGCGGCAAACTGGGCGTGGGCTTCGCCGATGACTTCATGGGGCCACTGACCGCCTCGCCGACCTTTGTCGGCCTGGATGACAAAGCCTTCAAGCTGGCGGTCAACCTGCGTGCGCCGAAGGGCAAATCGCCGGAAAAACTCAAAGCCGAAATCGCCGATAAGTTGAGCGCCTGGGACAAACGCACCCAGGTCAAGGTGGACTTCACCTACTCGCTGGATACGCCGATGTACCGTAACCCTGAAGGTGAATGGGTCAAGGCCTTGCTGGCGGTCGCCACGGAAAACCTCGGCATGGCGCACAAGTTCGGCACTTCGGCCGGCGCGACCTCTGTGCATGACCTGCCCAATGGCGTGCAATTTGGCCTGGCGCGACCTGAAGAGAAGTACACCGGGCACACCGACGGTGAGTTCAAGACCGTCGAACAGTTTTTGCTGGACCTGCAGATTGTCACTGAAATGATGGGCCGGGTTGGCCAACTGCCCAAGCTCTGAGCGCAGTGGGAGCCCGCCGCAATGGCGGGCTCTTCAGGCTTGCAGCATCAGCATATCCTCAAAAAAACCACCGACCGGCTCCGTGGGATGGCATAGCTGGATTTCCAGCACCCAGGCCATCTCACTCGGTGGGATTTCCAGCTCCGCCAGCACCTTGCTTTCGAACAGCGCATGGGGAAAATCCGCAAGGCGGTGCCCTGCGAGGTTGCGCGCCAGCCTCCAGCCCTTGGACTCGGCGCTCTGCTCGGCGAAGTCATAGAGTTCACGCCCGGTCAGCCCGCGCAGCCAGGCTTCACGGGTTTCATCAAATACTTCATGCAGGGCTTTTGTACAGGCCAGGTGCAACGGCAAATCACCGAACACAAAGGTGTCGCCGTAGTCGCCTTCGTAGCCATCCCAGACCGGTCCCAGGTCAACCACGGCGATGTCCGTGGCGCGCAGCCTGCGTTGACGGTCAATGCCTTCACGGGGTGGGCGCACCGTGTCGGCGCCAAAGCGGATGTAGGTTGGATGCCAGGTATGGGACGCGCCCATGGCGTGCAGTTGCTCGGCCGCCATATCGAGGGCTTCGCCGGTGGTCATACCCACCTTCAGTTGGCTGGCGATCGCCGCCAGGGCGCGGATGGACTGCTCGCGTGCGGCGAGCATGCCGTCCAGCGAGTAACGTGGGCCGACTTTTTCCCAGATCGGGTCCAATGGCTTGGAGGGCGCTCCCGCACTCGAACGGCCACTGGGCACAAAGGCTTCCGCGACAAACCGGTGGCTGGGCAAGCCCGCTTCAAGACAAACCGCACGTGTCTGGCTGATCATCGCGCCGTTACCGCAGGCATAGACCTGGGCCGCCTGCCAGTGATGCCCATGACTCAGCGCAACTTCCTGCACCCGGCCCTCTGAGGCCAGTACCGGATGCCAGTGAAAACGTGGGTGGTCCATGACCATCCTGGCCAAGAACAGGCTGTCATAAAAATCTGCCGGCTGCGCACCGCCCCAGTACAACGTCACCTCCACATCGCGTTTCAAGGCGGTCAGCAGAATCGGCTTGATGCCTGCGTAACCCGTGCCCGTGGCGAACAGCACGACCGGCGCACTGTCATCGTCCTGCCAGGTGCAGGCACCAAAAGGCCCTTCCAGTTGCAACAGGTCGCCGGCTTCAAGGGCGCCCAGGAAGGTCTCGGAAAACAGCCCGCCGCTCACCCGACGAATCTGGAACTCCAGGCGCCCATTGCTTTCGGCCGGCAAGTTGGCGATTGAGAAACAACGCGAGTCACCGTCGACCAGGCGGAACTTGGCGTACTGTCCCGCTCGCACCGCCAGCGGCATGTCCGGCATCACGACCAACTCGATGACATCGGGGCTGAGCGCGCGCTTGCCCAGCACCGTTGCCTCGACCACGAGCACGGGTGTGTCCAGCGACCAGCCGGGAATTTCCAGACGCATATCGGAGCAGGCATGGCTCTGGCACAGCAGCATTTCATTGGCGGCCAGCGGATAGGACGGTGCCGGGACTCCCGGGTCCAGTGGCTTTGCACGGTACGCACCGTCGGCCACTACCACCTTGCACGACCCGCACGCGCCACGCCGGCACGAAAACGGCACGGTCAAGCCGCTGGCGAGCATTGCATCAAGCAACAGTTCATCACCGGCTTCAAAGGTTTTCCCCGAGGGGGCGAGTTCGATGACATGGCGTGTGTTCATAAGGACCTCGGGTGAGTGAGATCTGATTGTTGCGCTAGACTAGGCCCATTAGAACCTCCAGATTTGGATAATTCAGATGGTCCAGATGCGCAAATGGCGCCCCTTGCTCAAGCTCGACGAAGATACCCACCAGGCGTCCTACCGCAAGATTGCCGAGGGCCTGGTCAGCGCGATCCTCGAAGGCCGCCTGGCGCCTGGAGCCTTGCTGCCGGGCACACGGGAAATGGCGCAGTTGCTCAACGTCAACCGCAAGACCGTGATCCTGGCCTACGAAGAAGCCATGACCAAAGGCTGGCTGATCAGCGAGCCGCGCCGTGGCACCTTCGTCAATGCGCGATTGACGCCCAAGCCCATGCCCAGTGCTGCGCAACCGTCCTTCGCGCCGCCGCTGCTGGAGCAGCCGGTGGTGCCGTATTTCACCCACAACGCCCAAGTGGTCGCTCTCCAGCATCGACATGGCGCGCTGTTTTTCGACAATGGCACCAGCGATCACCGTTTGCTGCCCCAGGCCGTTTTGCATCGCTACTATCGTCATGCATTGCGCAACAGTTTTGCCTCCAACACCTTGCGCTACGGCAGTGAGGGCACCGGCTACCATTTGCGTTGCGCCCTGGCCGACATGCTGCGAAATAATCGCGGGTTGACGGTGAATGCCGAGAATATCTGCCTGACCCAGGGCACCCAGATGTCGCTGTACCTGAGCGCAAGCCTGCTGCTCAAGCCCGGCGACGTGGTGCTGGTAGAGCGTTTGAGTTACCCACCGGCGTGGGAGATTTTCCGAAAACTCGGCGCACAGCTGGTCACGGTCGACATCGATGATGAAGGTTGCCGCACCGACCAGATAGACCGTTTATGCCGCGAGCATGACGTGCGCATGATCTACCTCACGCCCCACCACCAGTTCCCCACTACCGTGAGCTTGCATGCAGCACGCCGGCAACACTTGCTGGCACTGGCGGCGCAACATGACTTTTGCGTGATCGAGGAAGACTACGATCACGAATATCATTTCAGCGGCCGCCCTTACCTGCCGCTGGCCAGTGACCGCGCCCAGCGCCATGTGATCTACATCGGTTCGTTATCCAAGGTGCTGGGCTCAACGTTTCGTTGCAGCTACATCGTGGCGCCCACCCAGGTGATTGAGGTTTTACAGCGCAATGCCGCATTGATGGTGGGCGATGCCGATGGGGTGGCGCAGGCCATGCTGGCGGACTTGATCAATGACGGTGAGTTGAAAAAGCATCTGCGCCGCGTCTCGAAAGAATACCTGGCGCGCCGAACTGTGCTGCGCGATTGCCTGGACCAGGCATTCGGCGATCGCATACAGGTGCGCGAGCCTGAGGGTGGCTTGGCGCTCTGGGTACGCTTCGAGGAAGGAATAGACGTGGATCGCTTGGTAACCACCGCCCTGGACCATGGGCTGGTGGTGCGCAGCGGTCGTCAGTTTTCACCCAACGACCGTCCGGAAAATGCGCTGCGCCTGGGCTTTGCATCCCTGGACCGGGATGAAATCGCGCAAGCCACGCAGCGCTTGGCCCAGGCGATGAGAGCGCTGGCCACGGGGTGAAGCGACTTACCCCGCGGCCCCCAGGAACGGCAGTGCCAAGTACAGCTTGATCACCACAGCATTGGTGATATCGATGAAGAATGCCCCGACCATCGGCACCACCAGGAACGCAATCTGTGACGGCCCGAAGCGCTGGGTCACGGCCTGCATATTGGCAATCGCAGTGGGGGTGGCGCCAAGCCCGAACCCGCAATGACCGGCCGCCAATACCGCCGCGTCGTAATTACGGCCCATTACCCGAAACGTCACGAAAATCGCAAACAACGCCATCAACAGCGCCTGCGCAGCCAAAAGGATGACAATCGGCAAGGCCAGCGCCGCCAGGTCCCAGAGTTTGAGAGACATCAGCGCAATCGCCAGGAACAACGACAAACTGACATTGCCCAGTACCGACACTTCGCGCTCGAACACCTGGTGCCAGCCGAGGATCGACAGCCCATTGCGCAGCACTACACCGACGAACAATACGCAGACGAAGGTCGGCAATTCGAAGGCAGTGCCTTGGATGGCACTGTTGAGCAAGGTGCCGGCCTTCAGGCTGATCGCCACCAACGCCAGGGTCTCGATAAACGAAAACGCCGTGATCAGACGCTCCTGGTTGGGCTGTTCGAAGCCCTTTGGCAAGCGCGGCTGCGGTTGCCCGACACCTGGCACTTCGACCCGCTTGATCAGCAAGCGCGCCACGGGGCCGCCAATCAGGCCACCGAGTACCAAGCCAAACGTCGCCGATGCAATTGCCAATTCAGATGCAGAAGCTACGCCATATTGCTCACTGAACACCGCGCCCCAGGCCGCGCCAGTGCCATGTCCGCCGGATAATGTCACCGAGCCGGCCAGCAAGCCCATCAGCGGATCCAGGCCAAGCGCCGTGGCCAGTGCGATACCCATGGCGTTTTGCAACACCAGCAGCGCGGTTACCACCAGCAGGAATATGGCCACTATGCGCCCGCCCTTCTTCAGGCTGGCGAAGTCTGCGTTAAGGCCGATAGTGGCGAAAAACGCCAACATCAAGGGGGTTTGCAAAGAGGGGTCGAAGCGTACCTCGATATCAGCCAGGCCGCGCAATGCCAGGAGCAGCAGGGCGACCAACAAACCACCGGCGACCGGTTCGGGAATATTGTAGGTGCGCAAGAAGCCGATCCGCGCCACCATCCATCGCCCCAGCAATAGCACCAGCGAAGCGGCTACCAGTGTTGAATAAAAATCGAGTTGAAGCATCTGGGCAGTTCTCTGAAGTGAGCAAGGAGAATGGGTGGCCAGAGTAGAGAGCACGACAGAGAAACGCACCTCCCCCACAAAAAGTACAGACTATCCCTACATGTTTGACAAGAATGCCCTACGACGAGCTGCGCTTTTGATAGGAAAGACGGCACATGAGGCTATCCACGATACCGTCGCAACAAGGGCCAGTTGGAGGCGAGGGCTCCGGGCTCATAGTCGCGCCCCTCGACCCGCACAAGGTCAGGGAACTCAAGCAGCAATGCACGGTTACCCCTGCCGATGTGCTCCATCACTGCCAGGGTAATGTTCTCGCGCACCATGCCCGTCGAGACGTAATACATGGCCCAGGCTTGTTCGGGCGTACAAAGGCCGATCTGCTCTTCAATCTCTTTGTATGCCTTATAGTCGTCTGACTCCAGATAGCCCTGATCAACACCTTGGCGCATGCTGTCTCCCTCCCCCGGCCACCGCCCTGTGGTCAGCCGGCCAATAGTTCTACCCTCACGTACCACTCTTGACCTTGGTCCACACGCGGGTGCGGATGCGCTCGGCCTTCAGCGGCAAGGGTTCGAGCGGGACCAACGTGGCCATGGTCTTTTTATCGGGATAAATCCACGGGTTATCCCGCAACTTCTGCTCGACGAACTGCGTGGCATCTTTATTGGCGTTGGGATAGAGCATGTAGTTGGACGTCTTGGCGATTACCTGCGGCCGCAGCATGTAATTGATAAATTCCAGGGCGGCCTTGGGGTGCCGGGCATCTTTGAGCAGCACCCAGTTCTCAGACCAGACCAATGCCCCTTCCCGGGGCAGGCTGTAGGCTATCTTGCGTCCGCTGTTGGACTTTTCATTGATCGCCTGCGCCGCCAGGGCACCGTTGGCCCAGCCTACGACGGCGCAGATATTGCCGTCGGCCAAGTCGGTGTCGATGCGAGATGAGTCGAAATAGAGAACGTAGGGGCGGATTTTCAACAGCAGGGCCTGGGCCTTCTGATAATCCTCGGGGTTGGTGCTGTTGCTCGGGAGCCCGAGGTAGTGCAAGGCAATCGAAATGATCTCGCTGGGCGAGTCGAGCATGGCCACGCCACACGCCTTGAGCTTGCTGATGTTCTCTTCCTTGAAGATCAGGTCCCAGCTGTCCACCGGGGCATCCTCACCCAGTGCCGCCTTGACCTTATCCACGTCGTAGCCAATGCCGGTGGTGCCCCATACGTAGGGTATGGCATAGCGATTACCGGGATCATTGACCGCCAGCAGAGCGAGGATATCGGGATCGATGTGCGGCAGATTGCTCAATTGCGAGCGATCCAGCGGCTGCAACACGCCGGCCTTGATCAGCCCGGGCAGCACATTGGAGGTGGCCACCACCAGGTCATACCCGGTGCGTCCGGCCATGACCTTGCTCTGCATGATTTCTGCGCTGTCGAAGGCGTCCATGTGCAACTTGATGCCGGTTTCCTGCTGGAATTCCCTCGGGGTCTGCGGCTCGAGAAACCCGAACCAGTTATACAGATACAACGAAGATTGGGCGGCGCCTGCCGGTGTACTGATTACGGCTCCCAGCAGCGAGGCTAAAAAAATAGCTCGCAAGTGTGATCGACTCATATGACTATCCTTGTCCACCCGACATGCCTTCATGGCTATCGTTAGTTCGGGGTGAATATACCGGGCATGGTTGAATAGTAAATACCTAGAAGTACTTAGCCCTGGCCTGCCAATCCCTAACCCTAAAGGGGTAGAACATGTCGCTTGACCTTCACAGCCTGGCCTGGCATCGATCCGTTGGGAAACTGATCATGCAGCTCAATCGGCCAGAATTCTGGAGCTCATTGATTCGTGTATTGAATGAATACGTGCAGATAGACAATTGGGTTGTACTGGTTTTCGGCGATCACTCTGTGCGCGTGATCAGCCTGCCTGAGGTAGCTGACAGCGAAGAGGTTGACGCCTTTATTCATCGCTATGTGAAAGGTCTTTATCTACTGGACCCGTTTTATATCGCTGATCGAGAAAACCCGCAGAGCGGCTTCTTCCATCTGCTCGATATTGCGCCGGAACACTTTCTTGAGACCGAGTACTACCATCAGTATTTCGCGCAATTCATCTCGGTCGATGAGGCGCAATACAACGTACGCCTCGATGCCGACAGAACCTTGTGCATGTCGTTTGGCAGCAACATGCGGTTCACACAGGCGCAAGTTACCATGCTCGACATGATCAAGCCGTGGGTGACGGCGATGATGCACCAACGCATGTGCTTTGAAATCGACCAGGAAAAGAACATCGCCGAGCCAGCGCCATGGGCTGAAGCCATAGCCCAGTTGGAGGCTCAGATAACCACTCGCGAAAAAGATGTACTCAAGTTGCTGCTCAGCGGTTTTTCCAACAAGGAGATTGCCGGGAAGCTGTCGCTGTCGACGGAAACCATCAAAGTCCACCGCCGCAACATCTATAGCAAGTTGAATATAAAGTCGCAGTCCGAACTGTTTGCGCGGTTTTTTATGCCAAGGCAAGACGCGCCTGCGGCCACTTGAGTGCTGGCAGTGCACGGGTGAGGTAAAATCAGCACACACAAAAACGCCGATCATTACTGATCGGCGTTTTTGTTAAATATGGAGCGGGAAACGAGACTCGAACTCGCGACCCCGACCTTGGCAAGGTCGTGCTCTACCAACTGAGCTATTCCCGCAAATGGCGTCCCCTAGGGGACTCGAACCCCTGTTACCGCCGTGAAAGGGCGGTGTCCTAGGCCACTAGACGAAGGGGACACGCTACTGAAACACATGGTGTGTATTTCAGTGCCCAGAGGCCTCATCCGAAGACTTGGTCCTGGTTTCACTCAATGCCGCCCGAGGGCAACACTGCTTAAAAATTGGAGCGGGAAACGAGACTCGAACTCGCGACCCCGACCTTGGCAAGGTCGTGCTCTACCAACTGAGCTATTCCCGCATATGGCGTCCCCTAGGGGACTCGAACCCCTGTTACCGCCGTGAAAGGGCGGTGTCCTAGGCCACTAGACGAAGGGGACACACGTACAACATTCACTCCCTACCGCGTTTCGCTGTGTGCTTTACGCTGTAAGTGGCGCGCATTCTATGGATGGATTGAAAGGTCGTCAACCCCCATGGATAAATTTATTTAAATCAATGACTTCGCCGTCGTTTACCGACCTTCACGGGCTTTGTCGGCGTCCGAGCCCTGGCGCCTATATTCTGGCGCCCACCAAGACGTTATAGTTCACCCAGGCAAGTGATGGCAATGTGCACCCATACGGGACACGCCTACCTATATAGAAGAAAGTACCTGGTAATTGGTCGATCAATCCTATCCGCCGGCTGACCCAGTCACTACACTCAACAGCAAACCCTATAAAGAGGTCACACCGGTGACACCACTCATGATCACCCTGCTGGTAATAGCCGGGATCGCAATACTGATCGCCATTGGCTACATGAACCATGTGGTGGAAAACAATAAGCTGGAAAAGAAGCGCACCGAGATCGAGCTTAACGATCGGCTGCGCCGCTGCGGTGAAATCACCGAGACTTTTCCTGGCCAACTGATGACCCCGGCGCTCAAACTGTTGCTGGCCCGCCTGGAACTGAACGTCAACCAGCGCCTGTTGAACCTCAACAAATCCAGCGCGCCACTCAAGGCACGTATCGCCGAGCTGAATGCGCTGATCGCCCAGGGCGAATCCATTCCGGTAGCGAACCCACCGGCACCGATCCAGACCGAAGCCAAGGCCAAGGACGTACGCTTTTTGCTGGAAGCCTTGCACGGCCAAGTCACCCGTGCAGCCCAGGATGGCTTCCTGCCGACCAACGAGGCCAAGCACTGGATCAAGGAAATCCGTCATATCCTGGTGCTGCTGCATATCGAGTTCTTCAACAACCTCGGCCAGCATGCCCTGCAGCAAGGCCAACCGGGCCAGGCGCGCCTGGCGTTCGAGCGTGGTGTGCAGTACTTGCGCAAACAACCGGAGCCGGTGCTCTACAGCGCGCAGTTGCAGCTGCTGGAATCACAACTGGCGCGCGCCAACTCCACGGTACTGACCAACAGCCAGCCCGCCGAGGACGAAGTCAACGAGTTGACCGAGGGGCTGAAGGTCGTCGACGCCGATGCCGAGTGGAAGAAGAAAGCTATCTACGACTGACAGCCCAGGTAATAACATGGAGCAAGGGCGATTTACCTGGTGTAAGACGATCCAAATGTGGGAGGGGGCTTGCTCCCTCCCACATTTGGATCGCGGCGCATCAGTTGGATAGCGCCCTCACCCCACAGGCCATCACTTTGCACCTATCCCCCCACCCACAACTAGCGTAAAAAAGTGCCCCTCACTCCGTGAAGTTAGAGGCCTGTTATGCCTGTTGCCGTGATTGATGGACAACCGCTGCACTATCTTGACCAGGGCACCGGCCCGGTCGTCCTGTTAGGTTCAAGCTACCTGTGGGCCAGCGACATGTGGGCGCCGCAGATTGAAGCGCTGTCGCAGCAATACCGGGTGATCGTCCCCGAGCTGTGGGGCCATGGCGAGTCGGGCACGCTGCCGACGCAAACCGAGTCCCTCGATGGCCTGGCTCGCCAGGCCCTGGCACTGCTCGACCATCTGGACATCGAGCAGATCAACCTGGTGGGCCTGTCGGTCGGTGGCATGTGGGGCGCACGCCTGGCATTGCAGGCTCCCGAGCGCATCAACAGCGTGGTGCTGATGGACACCTACCTCGGCGCCGAACCCGAAGCGACGCGCCAGTACTATTTCTCGCTGTTCAAGATGATTGAAGACGCTGGCGTGATCCCTGAACCGTTGCTGGATGTGATCGCACCGATCTTCTTCCGCCCGGGCATAGACCGCGAATCGGCGCTGTACCAGGATTTTCGCAAGTCCCTGCAAAGCTATTCCAAGGAGCAACTGCTGCAAAGCATCGTACCCCTGGGCCGCTTGATCTTTAGTCGCGAAGACATCCTGGCGCAACTGCCACGCCTGGATTCCGACACCACCCTGGTGATGTGCGGCGAGCAGGACAAACCCCGGCCGCCCGAAGAGTCCAGGGAAATGGCCGACCTGATTGGCTGCGACCTGATCCTGATCCCCGAGGCCGGGCATATTTCCAGCCGCGAGAACCCGGAATTCGTCAATGAAGCCCTACTGACCTTCCTCGCCAATCACGCCTGATCACCCTGTCTATTGATCGCAGCGCCGTCGCTGCGATCAAAGGCGGAAATGCCCCACCATCCCCTTGAGCTCTACCCCCAACTGCGCCAGCTGGAGGCTTGATGCCGCGTTGCCTTGCATGCTCAACGCCGAGTGGTCGGCACTGGCACGAATACAGGTGACGCTGCGGTTGATCTCTTCGGCCACCGAGCTTTGCTCCTCGGCGGCGGCCGCGATCTGTTGGTTCATCTGCTGGATCAGTGACACGGCAGCGGCAATGCTACCCAAGGCGCTTTCAGTTTCCAGGGCATCACCGACCGCCTGCTTCACCAGTTCGCCACTGTGCTGGATCTGCTGCACCGACGCCTGCGCCGCACTGCGCAAGGTGTTGACCAGCCGCTCGATTTCCTCGGTCGATTGCTGGGTGCGCTTGGCCAGTGCCCGCACCTCATCGGCCACCACGGCAAAGCCACGGCCCTGTTCACCGGCACGCGCCGCTTCAATGGCGGCGTTCAAGGCCAGCAGGTTGGTCTGTTCGGCCACGCTGTTGATGACGCTCAATACAGTGCCGATATTCTGGATCTCTGCACTGAGGCCCTCGATGCTGGCGCTGGCGCTGCTGCTCGACGCCGCCAGTAATTCGATACGCTGCAAACTCATACGCACCACCTGCTGGCCGCTGTCGACCTTGTCATCCGCCGTCTGCGCCGCTTGGGCGGCCTGCTCGGCGTTGCGCGCCACATCATGCACGGTGGCGGTCATCTGATTCATCGCGGTGGCGACCTGCTCGGTTTCTTCCTTCTGGCTGCTGACCTCGAGGTTGGTCTGCTCGGTGACACTGGACAACGAATGCGCGGAACTGGCGAGTTGTTCGATACCGGCCTGCAACCCGCGCACGATCTGGCTCAAACCACTGCCCATCTGCTGCATCGCCTGCATCAATTGGCCGATTTCATCACGGCGGCTGACCTCCATGCGTCCACTCAGGTCACCCGCGGCAATCTGTTGGGCCACGGCGATCACGCTGCGCAGCGGCGCCACGATCAACCGGGTTATCACCCATGCAGCGATCAAGCCCACCAGCAACGCAAGGGCGGATGAGCCGATAATCAGCATCGCGCTGTGTTGCAACTGTGCCTGCATGGACTGGTCTTCGGCGGCATACGCTTGGTTGACGCGACTGACCACGTGCTCGGCGCGGTCGTGCAGTTGCGTATAGACGACTTTCTCCTGGGCCAGCAGCCCGGTGTACTCGCCGAGTTTTTCACTGAATGACGCGATGTGCCCGGAGACTTCGTTCAGGACGGTCTGGTAGCCGGGGTCCTTGACGCTGCTCTTGAGCTTCTCGACTTCAACCAGCGCCTGGTCGGCCTGCTCGATCTTGCCCTGCTCAGCGGCATCGGCGTCAGCCTTGCGGCTCTGGTCCAGGCGCACCCGCGCCTCGTCCATGGCTTGCAGCATCAAGCGCGACACCTGGCTGACCTGCCCCGCCTGCTCGATAAATTCGGCACCCTCCTTGCCTTGGCTTTCCTTGAGAGCATAGGCACCGTCGTCCGCCAGGCCGGCTTGCAACACATCCAGGTTGTTCGCCACGCTGGACACTGACCAACTGGCCATTTCCAGCGCCAGGTCCTTGGTCTGGTTCAGTTCGACGAACTCATCGAACGCCTTGCGGTACGCCGCCAAGGCCTGCTCAACGTCACTCATCACCTGCTCGTTGGCTGCAGACCGGGCCTTGAGACTGGCGGCCTGCGCCGCCAGCGCCTCGACACCGGCATGCAGGTCGTCAACGGCCTTGGAGTCGGCGTGCAGTGCGTAGTCCTGCTCGATCAAGCGCACCTTGAGCAAGCCGCTGTTGAGCGAAGACATGCTCGTGAGCCCGTCAAAACGCTGGCCGACGGTTTGCAGCGACCACACACCTATCGCCGCCACCAGCGCCGTGAGCAGGAGTACCAAGGTGAAGCCCAAGCCCAGTTTTTTTGCCATACCAAGGTTGGCGAAACGTCGTTGCACGCCCGAAATCATTGCCTTGAATCCTCTTGCGATGGCCGATGCCATAAGCCAGGTTTACAAGCAGTGAGATTGGCAACCCATGGGTACTGAGCACAAGCGGCTGACGCCGGAATAATGGCAAAAAGCTACATGCTCGTCGTTTTCAGAATGGTCGAGGTCGATCTGGTTGCGCCCATGGCACGGAATAATGCCAATGCCCGCTGATCAGCCGCATAGGCCACATTAATACGCAGCCACTCGCTGCGCTCACCCGTCGGGCTGAACAACCCTCCCGGCGACAGCAACACCCCCAGGCGTCGGGCGCACGCCTGCAAGCGTGAGGGGTCCGCCAAGCCAGGTCGCGCCCACAGGAACATACCGCCAGCGGGCACGGAAAATACCTGCCACTCCTCATCTTCCAACACTTGCAACGTCGCGGCCATCTGCGCGTTCAACCGCTTGCGCAGGCGCTGCACCCACTTGCGGTAAGTGCCGTTGCTCAACAACGTCGCCACCATGGCTTCGGCAAAGCGCGAGGTGCCGATTCCCGTCAGGGTCTTGAGATGGGTCAATTGGGTAATGGTCGTGGCACTGGCACAGAGGTAGCCCACGCGCAAGGCGCTGCTCAGGGTCTTGGAAAAACTCGAGACATAGATTACCCGGTCGCCATGGGGCAACGCCGACAAGCGCGTGCAGCTGGCATGTTGCAGGTCGCCGTAGACGTCCTCCTCGATGATCAGAAAGTCGTGATCCCGGGCCAGCTCCAGCAAACGCTCCGCGACCCGGCGGCACAGACTGGTGCCGGTGGGGTTGTGGTACAGGCTGCTGATAAACAGGCACTTGGGGCGATGGGTTTGCAGCAGCACTTCCAACGCTGTGATATCCGGGCCGCCTCTGGTGCGTGGCACCTCTAGTAGCCTGACACCCTGAAAGGCCAATTGACGATAGAGATTGCCGTATCCCGGCGTCTCGACCACCACCTCATCACCGGCCTTGAGCAGCGTGCGTATCAACAGATCCTGGGCATGACTGGCGCCATGGGTGGTGAGGATACGGTCCAGGCTGGTGGGCACATGGATCTGAGTCAGGCGCTTGAGCAGTTGCTCGCGCAGCGCCGGCAGGCCCAAAGGCGTGCTGTAGTTGAACAGGGCAGCGGTGTCGGTACGGCTGACTTCGCGGATCGCATAGCTGATGTCATCGCTTTCACGCCAAGCATCGGGCAACCAGCCGCACCCCAGCTTCAGCTCGCCCAACGGGCTATCGGTAAAGGCGCCCCAGACCTGTTCTGCACCTTCGTACCAGTGATTTTCGTCGGCAGCCGGCGGCTGCGCCACCACAAACCCCGAACCGTGCCGCGAGGCCAGCAGGCCTTGGGACACCAACCGTTCGAATGCCTCCATCACGCTGGACTGGCTCAACAGGTTGTCGAGGGCCAATTGCCGAATGGACGGCAAGCGTGTTCCGGGGCTCACCCCATTCTTGCGAATCCATTCCGCCACTGCGCTGACGATTTGCTGAACCACCGGTACCAGGGCTTGTCGATCGATCCCTAAATCCATGAGCCACTCACTTCAACTGTCTGTAAACCTAAAACAGTTAAGCACAGAAGCCGGTTAAAGCCCGTCGCCAAAATTTATTAAAGTATTGATTTTATTGAATTATTTACCTTCCGATACATATTCGGACAAGGCACTTTGCCAGCTCTGGAAACCCCTCACAGCAGCCCACTCACTTTTCGAATAGTCCATGAGATGAAGTCCTAGATCGCCGTGGCACCACCGTCCACCGCCAGCGCCTGGCCGGTGGTAAACGCCGCACCATCACTGCACAGGTACAATACCGCGCTGGCGATTTCCTCGACCTTGCCAATGCGGCCGACCGGGTGCATCGCCGCAGCAAATTCGGCCTTGCGCGGGTCAGCCTCGTAGGCACGACGAAACATGTCGGTATCAATGACTGCCGGGCAGACCGCGTTGACGCGAATCTTCTTTTTCGCGTACTCAATGGCCGCCGACTTGGTCAGGCCGATCACCGCATGCTTGGACGCGGCATAGATGCTCATCTTCGGCGCCGCCCCCAACCCCGCTACTGACGCCGTGTTGACGATTGCCCCGCCGCCCTGGGCCAGCAGCAACGGCAATTGATACTTCATGCACAACCACACGCCCTTGACGTTAACCCCCATGATGGCGTCGAACTCGTCCAGGCTGCCATCGGCCAGCTTGCCCTTCTCGATCTCGATCCCAGCGTTGTTAAAAGCGTAGTCGAGCCTCCCGTAGGTGGCGACGGTCTGCGCCATCAGTTGCTGCACGTCGGCTTCAAGCGTGACATCGCAACGCACAAAAAGCGCTTCGCCACCGGCCTCTCGAATCAGTGCGACCGTGCCCTCGCCGCCCGCCACATCAAGGTCGGCGACCACCACCTTCAAGCCTTCGGCGGCGAACGCCAGCGCGGTGGCACGGCCAATACCAGCGGCGGCGCCGGTCACCAGGGCGACCTGGCCGGAAAACGTCATGCTCATGGGAAGCGTCCTATGGGAGGAGTAGCGATGGAGCGAGTCTAGCCAACACCGGGAGCAACGCGTCAGCACTATCAGAAGGCCGGTTGGCGCTGCATGGATCGCAGTGATAACGTCACCCGGCTGATTATCAGTGAGGCCTATCGACGGGCATTCGTCTCCCACGGATATCTTGCCCTCCAGCCACTGAAGGTCTATCACTCTTGGTTCCATTTCTAAAGAGTCCTTGCCATGACCGCCCAGACCAACCGCCAATTTCTTCTCGCCAAACGCCCTGTCGGCGCGGCCACGCGGGAAACCTTCACCTATCAGGAAGTGCCGGTGGGTACGCCCGCCGATGGCCAGGTGCTGGTGCGCAATGAATACCTGTCCCTCGACCCGGCGATGCGTGGCTGGATGAATGAGGGCAAGTCCTACATCCCACCGGTCGGCATCGGTGAAGTGATGCGTGCCCTGGGCGTCGGCAAAGTGATCGCCTCCAACAACCCGAAGTTTGCCGTGGGTGACTACGTAAACGGCGCCCTCGGCGTGCAGGATTATTTCCTCGGCGAACCCCGTGGCTTCTATAAGGTTGACCCCAAGCTTGCGCCCCTGCCCCGCTACCTGTCGGCCCTGGGCATGACCGGCATGACCGCGTACTTCGCGTTGCTGGAGACCGGTGCGCCGAAAGCCGGCGACACCGTGGTGATCTCCGGCGCCGCGGGCGCCGTGGGCAGCATCGCCGGGCAGATTGCCAAGATCAAAGGTTGCCACGTGGTGGGGATTGCCGGTGGCACCGACAAGTGCAAGTTCCTGGTGGATGAACTGGGCTTTGACGCCGCCATCGACTACAAAAGCGAAGACGTGCCCACGGCTCTCAAGCGCGAATGCCCCAAAGGGGTGGACGTGTATTTCGATAACGTCGGCGGCGACATTCTCGACGCCGTGCTCAGCCGCCTGGCGCTGAAAGCCCGCGTAGTGATTTGCGGTGCCATCAGCCAGTACAACAACAAGGAAGCCGTCAAAGGGCCGGCCAACTATTTGTCATTGCTGGTCAATCGCGCGCGCATGGAAGGCTTCGTAGTGATGGACCATGCGGCAAACTTCGCGGCGGCCGGCCAGGAAATGGCCGGCTGGATGGCCCAGGGTAAGCTCAAGAGCAAGGAAGATATTGTCGAAGGGCTGGAGACATTCCCGGAAACGCTGATGAAGCTGTTCAACGGCGAGAACTTTGGCAAGTTGGTTCTAAAAGTCAGCTGACACACTGCAGATCGAAATGTGGGAGGGGATTTGCCCCCCTGGGAAGTAAGCTTGCTCTCCCTGGAGCCTGACAGCCGACCGCTATCTAACTGATACTCTACGATCCAAATGTGGGAGGGGGCTTGCTCCCGATGGCGGCCTGACAGCCGACCAGAATGTTGGATCAGACCGAGTACATATCCGTTATTTGGGCAACGGCCACTTAGGGTTCCGCTTTTACAGCGGGTCACTTTGGAAAAGAGCCCCAAAGTAGCCAAAGGGCTCTTGCCCCACCAATCGGCACCTCGCCTAGGCTCGGTGTGCCCGTAATCCGACAGGGATTTGGGGGGCCGCCGCCACGCGTCATCCATGGCGCGGGGCGGCTAAACCGGCATCCCTGCCGGTACCCCCCAAATCCCCGTCGAATTCCGGCCAGCGTGGTTTGACGGGGCGCCTAAGATCAAGATCAAAAGCAGATCGACATCAAGAGCGACTCGCTGCGCATCATGGTTACCGTCGGTTGCTACACAGTTGTGTAGATACCCATGGTCATCGGGGGCAAGCCCCCTCCCACATTTTTTACAGTGCTCACTTGAGTATCAGGCGATCTCGGCAACCACTGCAGCCAACGCCTTGGCAGGATCCGCCGCCTGGCTGATCGGACGGCCAATCACCAGGTAATCGGAGCCCGCATCCAACGCCTGGCGCGGGGTCAGGATACGGCGCTGGTCATCTTGGGCACTGCCCGCCGGACGAATACCCGGCGTCACCAGTTGCAACGACGGGTGGGCGCTCTTCAGGGCCTGGGCTTCCAGGGCCGAGCACACCAGGCCGTCCAGGCCGGCTTTCTGCGCCAGGGCCGCCAACCGCAAGACCTGCTCCTGGGGCTCGATATCCAGGCCGATGTCGGCCAGGTCCTCGCGCTCCATGCTGGTCAGCACGGTTACGCCGATCAACAGCGGTTTCGGGCCGCTGCGCTGTTCCAGCACTTCGCGGCACGCACTCATCATGCGCAGGCCACCGGAGCAGTGCACATTGACCATCCACACGCCCATCTCGGCCGCAGCTTTCACCGCCATCGCCGTGGTGTTGGGAATGTCGTGGAATTTCAGGTCGAGGAACACTTCGAAGCCTTTGTCGCGCAAGGTGCCGACAATTTCAGCCGCGCAACTGGTGAACAGTTCCTTGCCGACCTTGACCCGGCAAAGCTTGGGGTCCAACTGGTCAGCCAGCTTCAGTGCGGCGTCACGGGTGGGGTAATCCAGGGCGACGATGATAGGAGTCTGGCAGACGGACATTGGAATGGGCTCTCAGGCAAGTCGAAATCGGCGCGGATTGTAGCGCAAGCAGCGCGGTTGCGGGATCCGATGATCGGTAAATACTGATCAAACGCCCGGGAGACGCCATTTCGGGCAATTGTTTCAAAGCTGGTACAGACTCGACACGCCCTCAACACGCCGTGGGCCTAGCCTCGCGCACGTGACCGCCCGCCCGGTACTTCCAGGCTTGGAACCGGGCGCCTATGCTGACCGCAACAACCCAGGCAGATGATCGCACTATGCATACCCCCTCCGCCCCCGTAACCGAAGAGCCAAAAGACGCGGTGATCGCCGAAGACAAGCGCTGGAATACCCGTGCGCTGATTGTCGACGACGACGTGCCGATCCGCGAACTGCTGATCGACTACCTGGCGCGCTTCAATATCCTCGCCTCGGGTGTCACCGACGGCACCGCCATGCGCCAAGCCATGCAAGCCGAGACCTTCGATGTGGTGGTGCTCGACCTGATGCTGCCGGGCGAGGACGGGCTGTCGCTGTGCCGCTGGTTGCGCGCCGAGTCGGATATCCCGATCCTGATGCTCACCGCCCGTTGCGAACCCACCGACCGCATCATCGGCCTGGAACTGGGCGCCGATGACTACATGTCCAAACCGTTCGAGCCCCGGGAGCTGGTCGCGCGTATCCAGACCATCCTGCGCCGGGTGCGCGATGACCGCAGCGAGCAACGCAGCAACATCCGCTTCGACAATTGGCGCCTCAACAGTGTGCTGCGCCAGTTGGTGGCCGATGACGGCCTGGTGGTGCCGCTGTCCAACGCCGAGTTTCGCTTGCTGTGGGTCTTCATCGAACGCCCGCGCCGTGTGCTGAGTCGCGAACAATTGCTGGATGCCGCCCGCGGCCGCTCCATCGAAGCCTTTGATCGCAGCATCGACTTGCTGGTGTCGCGCCTGCGCCAGAAACTGGGAGATGATCCCAGGGCGCCACAACTGATCAAGACCGTGCGCGGCGAAGGCTACCTGTTCGATGCCCGGGATATCGGCTGATGCGTGCCACCCTCAATACGCTGTTCGGGCGATTGTTCGGCCTATTGCTGGTGGCCATTGTGCTGGCCCACGTGCTGGCGATCTTCTGGTTCCACCACTATGGCCGGCCACCGCCCCCGCCTCCCGAGGTGTTCGTCGAACAACCGGATGGCACCCTCAAGCCACTGCACAAGGAACCTCGCCCTTGGTTTGGTGGGCCGTTGGTACCGCTGACGTTTCAATTTATCTCGTTGATCATCGCCGCCTGGTACGGTGCCAAGCTGTTGAGTCGGCCGATCCAGCGCCTGAGCGCAGCGGCCGAGCGGTTGAGCATCGACCTCGACAGCCCGCCCCTGGTGGAGTCCGGCCCGCGCGAAGCACGGCAGGCCGCGTCGACCTTCAATCTCATGCAAAAGCGTATCCGCGAGCAAGTCAGCCAGCGTGCACGCATGCTCGGTGCGGTCTCCCACGACCTGCGCACCCCGCTGTCGCGCCTCAAGCTGCGCCTGGAACAGATCGAGGACACCCAGCTGCAAGGCCAGATGCGCCAGGACCTGGACGACATGATCGGCATGCTCGATGCCACCCTGAGCTACCTGCACGAACAACGCACCAGCGAGACACGGCACTGGCTCGACGTGCAGGCGCTGGTGGAGTCCCTCAGCGAAAACGCCCAGGACCAAGGCAGCGATGTGCAATTTTCCGGTACCTGTGCACCGTTGCAAGTACAGCCGATGGCCTTGCGCTCATGCCTTAACAACCTGATCGACAATGCCCTGCGCTATGCCGGCACGGCACATATCGTCCTGACGGACAGCCGCGACGCGCTGGTCATCCGTGTGATTGACCACGGCCCGGGCATTGCGGCCGACAAGCGTGAGGCGGTGTTCGAGCCGTTTTACCGACTCGAAGGGTCACGCAACCGCAACTCCGGCGGCGTCGGCCTGGGCATGACGATTTCCAGGGAAGCGGCGGAGCGCTTGGGCGGCCGCTTGAGCCTGGAAGAGACACCTGGTGGCGGGCTGACCGCCGTCATGTGGCTGCCCCGCGCCTGAACGCCTCAGTTACAGGGTTTGTCCTCGCGGCGGACTTGCGCCTGAGTGGCGCTCCAGTCTGTCAGCAGGCTGTAGGCCACCGCCAGTAAGGTCGGGCCGATAAACAGGCCGATAAAGCCGAACGCTATCAAGCCGCCAAACACGCCCAGCAGCACAATCACCAGCGGCAGGTTGCCGCCACGGCTGATCAGGTACGGCTTGAGTACGTTATCCACGCCACTGATCACGAACGTGCCCCATACACCCAGGAACACGGCATAGGTGTAGTCGCCCTTCCACGCCAGCCAAGCCGTGGCCGGAATCCACACCAGCGGCGGGCCCATGGGGATCAGGCTGAGCAGGAAAGTGACGATACCCAGCACCAGCGCACCCGGCACGCCGGCGATCAGGAAGCCGATCAGGGCCAGCAGGGCCTGGGCCGCTGCGGTACCGATCACACCATTGACCACCCGTTGCACAGTGCCGGCCACCAGTTCGATGTAATAGCCGGCGCGCTCGCCGATCAGGCGCTCCAGCAAGCGGTGCACGAACATCGCCAGGCGCGGACCGTCACGGTAGAAAAAGAACACGAAGACCAGGCTCAGGGTCAGCTCGAGAATGCCGCCGCCAATTTGCGCACTGCGCGCCAGCAGCCAATTGCCGACCTGGCCGAGGTACGGCTTGATGGTGACCATCAGCGCCGCGCCTTGTTGATCGATACTGTCCCACATTCCCGCCAGGCGCTCGCCAACCAACGGAATCGAACCCAGCCAGGACGGCGCCTCGGGCAAGCCGTCGACCTGGATATCCTTGATCAGCGCCACTGCATCGCGCACATGGTCGGCGAGGTTGAACCCCAGCCATACCAGCGGCACTGCCACCAGCAACATCCAGCCCAGGGTCAGGATGCCGGCAGCCAGGGACTCCCGGCCACCCAGCCAGCGCGTGAGCAAACGCATCAGCGGCCAACTGGCAAACGCCAGCACCGCGCCCCAGAACAGCGCCGACCAGAACGGCGCCATGACCCAGAAGCTGGCACCGAACAGCACCAGCAGCAGGATTTGCACCAGCAGGCGATCGTTATTGAGCATCGGGTATCTCGAGAATAAGGCTATTGGAAGAGAGCTTAGGCGAACGGCGCGGGTCCGTTCGCCTGATGACGGTCAGCGTATCAGATGCAGGTGCAATCCCTTAGCGTCACCGGTGCCGGTTTCCAGGCGGGCAGCGCGCACGCCGGCATCAATCAGCCCCTGGCGCCAGGCTTCGGCGGTGGGCCCGGTCAGGCTGATGCGCAAGGTGGCGTCGAGGTTCAGGCCGCGGGAAATCAAGGTCAGCCACGTGGCGTCAGGTTCGGCACCCAGCGCCGGGAAGTCCAGCTCGCCGGTGCTTTTCAGTTCACGCAACAGCGTGGCAGAGGTCGGCAGCAGGTTACTCAAAGGCGCGCTGGCGTCGAGTTGCTCGACATGCAGGTAAGCGCGACGGTTACCGCGGGTGATGCCGTACAGCGCGACCAGGGAATTGTCCTGCGGGGCGGCCAGGCGCAGCAGCAGGTATTCCTGCTGGCCATCGGCCCCCACCAGCTTGGCGTTGCCGAACACTTCATTGGCCCACAGGCTGCTTTCGCCGCAATCGCGGGCCTGGCACCAGAACAGCAATTGCGCGCCGTTGGCCTGCAAGGCTTCGCGCGTTGCCGTGAAGGCCGCGCTGGAACTGTGCTCGGCGGGCAGTTCATAGGTGATTGCAGTGGCTTGGCCCCGCGCGGTGGCCTGGCCCTCGGAGCGCAACTGGCCGCTGATCTTGCGGATCGCGCCCATGGGGTAGATGCGTTCCTTTTCTTCGGCAGGACGATAATCGACGATCTGCGCGTCAACCTGGCGGGCCACGGCAGGTAGATCCTGGCTGCCCGGCACGTCAGCGGCGAACACCAGGGGGCTGAAACAGCAAAGGCCAAGGGCACGGAGACATCCTTTACCCAGGCTCATCGGATCAATGAGCCCTGGCCAACGGGGGTGACAGCGGTATTGAGTGTGTACATGGTTGACTCCCTTTCAATCCGCCCAGCCTCGGCAGTTGACCTCGCCAAGTCAAGGCGCGGAGAAGAACCGATTGAAACAGTCTGCAACAAGAACGGCGCCGGGCTCGTCATTCAAGTGTAAATGATGGCCGCCTGGCAGCGTGGTGACGGTGAAGGGCAGCTGGGAAAGCAATTCAGCATGTTTCGCCAGCATGCCGTCAGCCGCGACCACCAACTGCGTAGGGCAACCTAAGCGCCTTACGAAAGCCATGGCCTGCTCATCGGTCAGGCGCGTCGGCGATGCCAAGGTCAGGCGGCTGTCGCTGCGCCAGGTGTAACCGCCCGGTACTGGCATCAGGCCGCGCTGGGCCAGCAGTTGCGCGGCTTCACGACTGACCGCTACCACGCCCTTCATCCGCGCCTCCACCGCTCGATCGAGCGTGCCGTAGACAGGCTTGCGCTTGTCTTGCAGGCTCATTTGCGCCTGCAAGGCCATGCCCAGGCGTTCGGCCGCGTTCTCGGCGCTGGCGGTCGGAGGGATCACGCCATCGATCAAACCCAAGTGCGTCACACGCTCCGGCAAGGCCCCGGCCAACAACAGGGAGACGATGGCACCCAGGGAATGGCCAAGTAATGCAAAACGTTGCCAGCCCAATTGCTCGGCGACCTGCAGCACGTCATAGACATAGTCCCACAAGGCATAACCGGCCCCTGCCGGACGATGGTCCGAGTGCCCGTGCCCCGCCAGATCCAGCGCGACAATACGCAAGCCGTGCAGCTTGGGCGCCAGGCGCGCAAAGCTGTTGGCGTTGTCCAGCCAGCCATGCAGGGCGATCACCGGCAGGCCATCCTCGGGGCCGAACAGATGAGCCGCCAACTCAATGTGCGGCAGGCTCAGGCGAACTTCTTCGACAGGTGTGCTCATGCGCAACTGCGCTCGCGGGCTTGCCAACGGGCGAACAGGTTCTTGATCAAGGTGGCGGTGTCCTGGGGGCGTTCCAGGGGGAACATATGGCCGCCCGGCATGGTGAGCATTTCGCCCATGGGCAGGCGGTCGACGCCGCTGGCATGGTGGCGCATCACCACACGGCTCTGGCGCCCACGCACCACCGCCAGCGGCACCTTCAATTGGCGCACCTGGCCCGGGCTGGTGTGGGGTACGCCGCGATAGATGCTGATTTCGGTGGCCGGATCGAAACGCAAGCGCAGGCGGTCGCCCACTTGCTGCAGGCCATGTTGCAGGTACGCGTCAAAACAATCGGGATCGAAGCCACGAAACAGGGTCTTGCCGGCAAAATAGCTGCGTGCGGCTTCAAGGTCGGTGAACTCTTCACGGCGGCCGAGGGTGCGCCCAGCCGGCGTCAGGCGGTCGATAAAGCCAAAACGCTTGGCGGCACGGATCACCCAGCGGTCCGCCCGGGTCAGCACCGGCGAATCCAGCATTACCACGCCCCGGTACAACTGCGGGCAACGCATGGCTGCGTGCAAGTGCAGCACGCCCCCGAGGGAATGGCCCACGCCCCACACCGGCTCTGGCTGCTGTTGCAGATGGTGGATCAACTCATCCACCAGATTCTGCCAGTTATCGTCCACCGGGAACCTGGGGTCGTGACCGTGCTGCGGCAGGTGCGCCACCGCATATTCCGGGGCCAGGGCGGCAAACAGCTTGCCGTAAGTGGCCGATGGGAAGCCATTGGCGTGGGTAAAAAACACGTGCTGCGGCATACAGGTTCCATCGACGAAAACAGAGGTGGATTGTCACCATGCCGGCGCCCTGCGGCAATGACTGTAACTGCCAGGAATGATGACACTCACGCCACGCCTATCGCGCCGGTGGTTTTTCGCCCAGCGGCACCACGGCCATGGTCAGCCGCGAGATACAGCTGGCCTTGCCGTCGTCGCTGCTCAGGCGGATGTCCCACACCTGGGTCGTGCGCCCGATATGAATAGCCTTGGCCACCGCCGTCACCCGCCCGCTACGCACGCCACGCAGGTGGTTGGCATTGACCTCCAGGCCCACGCAATAGAACTTGCTCGCGTCGATGCACAGGTAGGCCGCCATGGAGCCGACACTCTCGGCCAGCACCACTGAGGCGCCGCCGTGCAATAGCCCGTAAGGCTGATGGGTGCGGTGATCGACCACCATGCTGGCGGTGAGGGAGTCGTCGTCGAAGCTTTCGAAACGAATATCCAGCAACTCGCCGATGGTGTTTTTCTGCATCGCATTGAGTTGTTCGATATTCGGTTGGGTGCGCCACAGGCTCATGGGGTTGTCCTTGTTGATTTTATTACGTGCCTAATCCTGCCACAGAACGGTTTCGGTACGCGCGCTCCATGCCTGCAATTGTGGCCCGTACGTCGACTCGATCACGTTGCGCTTGATCTTCAAGGTCGGGGTCAGGAAGCCGTTTTCCACCGCCCAACTGTCTTTCACCACCACCAGTTGGCGCAGGCGCTCATGTTTATCCAGGACAGCGTTGACCTGTTCCAGCCAGCGTTCAAGACCGGCGCCAAGGGTTCGATGGTCCTCATGCGGCGCCGACAACACACAAAGCCCGATCGGCGCGCCGAGCCCCTCCCCGACCACACAGACTTGTTCGATGCGCGCATGTTCGGCCAGGCGATTTTCAATCGGTGCCGGGGCGACGTATTTGCCTTTGCTGGTCTTGAAGATCTCCTTGAGGCGCCCGGTCAGGCGCAGGCGGCCGTCAGCGTCCTGCTCGCCCTTGTCACCGGTACGCAGGAAGCCGTCCTCGGTGAGCGTTTCAGCGGTTTTCTGCGGGTCCTTGAAATAGCCCTGCATGGTCGCGCCGCTGCGCACCTGCACCTCGCCCGCCGGATCGATGCGCACTTCCACGCCAGGGCACGGCAGGCCGATCCAGCCTGGCTTCTGTGCACCCGGGGTACACACATGGGAATAGCCACAGTTTTCGCTCATGCCATACACCTCCAGCACGTCCAGGCCCAGGCGCTGATACCAGCGCAACAGCGCCTCGGGCACCGGTGCCGCGCCGGACAGGGCGATGCGCAGCGCATCCAGCCCCAGGCCCGCCAGCACTTTATGGCCGACACGCTTGCCGATGAATGGCAGGCGCAACAGGGTTTCGAGGCGCTTTTCCGGGAGCTTGGCGTAGACCCCCAGTTGGAATCTGGTCCAGATGCGAGGCACGCCAAACAAGGCCGTCGGGCGTGCCCTGCGCAAATCGGTGAGGAAGGTCTCCAGGCTTTGCGCAAAAAACACGGTTTGCCCGGTGTAGATCGAGGCCATTTCCACAAACATGCGTTCGGCCACATGACACAGCGGCAGGTAGGACAGCAGCCGGTCTGCTTCCCCCAGGCCAAACAACTCGGTGCCGCGAGTAGCGGCAAAGCCCAGGGCACCGAACGTGTGCATCACGCCTTTGGGCAGCCCGGTAGTCCCGGAGGTATAAACAATGGTGGCCAGTGTCGAGGCAAGGGGCTCTGGGTTGTCCTGGATCGGTGAGCAGGCTTGCAGGTCCGCCCAGCTGAAATCGAACGTCCCCGCCGGGCACAGCGGCAGGCTGATGGTTGGCACACCCGCTGGAATACCCGGCGCCATTGCCGGCCAATCATCCAGCTTGCCGATCAACGCCAACGCCGCCTCGGAATGGGTCAGCACGTGGGCAACGGAGTCGGCGGTGAGGTTGGGATAGAGCGGCACCGAGACATGCCCGGCCATCCAGATGGCCAGGTCGGCAATGATCCAGTGCGCACAGTTTTTTGAGATCAGGGCGATGTGCGAGCCCTGGGGCAACTCCCGGCCACGCAGCCAATGGGCGGCGCACCGGGCCTGGTGGCCGACATCGCCCCAGGTCAGGGTCTGCACCTCGCCGCCATCGAGGGGCTGTACCAGGAAAACCTTGCGTGGGTGCCGCGCTTCACGCTCGAAGAAAACCTGTAACGGCAAACGAAAAGCGACAGGCATGGGACGCGCTCCTTTGTGATCCGCCAAACAGTCAACCAAGCACTTGCTTGGTTGACTGTATAGCACATACAAAGGCAACGGCCTGCTGGAGCGATAGGCTATAAGGCCGCTATCGAGGCATAGGTGGCTACATGATTTTGGCGCGGCCCCGGTCAGTCAAGCGAACGAAGTGCTCAAGACAGCGAGGATCCAATGTGGGAGTCCCCACCACATCTTCGATGTGACGCTGTCGCGCAGCAAACTAGGGAGCTTGCTCCCGTGGCGGCCTGACAGCCGACCGGGATGTTGGATCAGACCGAGTACATATCCGTTATTTAGGTTACGGCCACTATTGGTTCCGCTTTTACAGCGGGTCACTTTTGAAAAGACCCCCCGTGTCAGCCTATCTGTCACCTCTGATGTTTGACTCAATCATTCAAGGGGGCGAAGGTGTTTGGCAATGCCGAAATGTTATGACAATGACTTCAAAGATTGGGCGGTTCTGCAAATGATGCCGCCCCTTAATCGAGCGGTGGCAGAACTCGCCGTTGCAATCGGCGTCACCCCACAGTCACTACGAGATTGGAGACAAATGGCTAGAGATAAAGGTTTGGTCGTTCCAGGCAATAACAAGACAAGTGATCAGTGGTCCAGTACCGATAAGTTTAATGCCGTTATGGAAACCGCACCGTTGAGCGAGGTTGAGCTTTCTCAATACTGCCGAATCAAAGGCATTTATCCTGAGCAGATTCAACAATGGCGCCTAGCGTGCCAGAACGCCAACGACACACTTGATCCTCAGCCCTCTAAGAAGCAATCCGTCGAGCAAACAACAATTAAGGAGCTTGAGCGGCAACTGCTTCGCTCCGACGCTAATCGCAAGGAGGCGGTGGCTTTGCTGGAGCTCAGAAAAAAAGCCAATGCGATTTGGGGCAAGGACGAGGAAGACTGATCAGCGCCTCCGATCGTATACAGGTTTTAGGGCTGATCGCCGAAGCAGTAGCCAGTGGGGCGCGCCGATTTCGGGCGTGTAATGAACTTGGGCTTTGTCTGCGGACAGTCCAGCGCTGGCGAACCTGCGCAGTAGACAGACGCCAGACAGTCCAGCGCGAAGCGCCGCCAAACAAACTTAGCGCTCTAGAGCGTCAGGCTGTTTTGGATGCCGCCAATCAACCTGGTTATGCGAGCCTGACACCGCATCAAATCGTCCCAAAACTAGCGGACGAAGGCATTTATTTGGCATCGGAGTCCACGTTTTATCGGGTGATGAGAGAAGCGAATCAGAACACACGCCGTGGTCGAGCGAAGGCGCCCAAGCGCAGAGTTTTGACCACACATCGTGCCGACGGCCCTAATCAGGTGTGGTGTTGGGATATCACTTGGTTACCCACCACCATCAAGGGCCGTTTTTACTACTGGTACATGGTCAAGGACATCTACAGCCGCAAGTTGGTGACCAACGAAGTACATGAGTCCGAATGTTCAGAACATGCTTGTGCACTACTTGAAAAGGGATGTTTACGGGAGCATACCGCGGGTCGGCCGTTGATTCTGCACTCGGACAACGGGCATGTGATGAAGGGCTCGCTGCTGCGTGAAAGCATGATCTCGCTGGGTGTTGAACCGTCCTTCAGCCGCCCTCGGGTTAGCAACGATAACGCATACGCCGAAGCGCTTTTCCGCACAGCCAAATATTGCCCGCTGTGGCCAGACCAGCCGTTCGACGACCTGACTCAAGCGAGGCTCTGGGTGCAGAAATTTGTTGAGTGGTACAACGAAGAACACCGCCACAGCGCCTTGAAGTACGTGACGCCGAACGAGCGCCACGAGGGTAAGGCGCCGGCTTTGCTGCTAGCCCGCAATGATCTGTACAAGTCCGCTAAAGCGGCTAATCCCAGCCGCTGGAGCGGGGACACACGTAACTGGCAGCTTGCAGAAGCTGTTTATCTGAACCCGGAGCGACCGGATGCTAAGGCCGCAATGGGTTGCTAAAACAGTAGTAAGGCGACAGATACATTGACACGTACCGAAGAGCCCAAAAGTAACCAAAAGGCTCTTGCCCCACCACTCGGCACCTCGCCCAGGCTCGGTGTGCCCGTAATCCGACATTGATTTGGGGGGCCGCCGCCACGCGCCATCCATGGCGCGGGGCGGCTAAACCGGCATCCCTGCCGGTTTACCCCCCAAATCAACATCGAATTCCGGCCAGCGTGGTTTAACGGGGCGCCTAAGATCAAAAGCACAGCGAGGCGGCCTTATAGCCGACCTGATCGTTGAAGCGTGCGCGTCCCCCTGTGGGAGCGGGCTTGCCCGCGAAGGTCGTTAACGATGACGCGGGAAACCAGAAAGAACGCGGCGTTCTCAGGTTTTTCGCGAGCAAGCTCGCTCCTGCAGAAAAAACAGAAGCGCCGCCAGCGTATCTGCGATGCGCAGCGAGTCGCATTTGATCTTGATCTCAGGCGCCCCGTTAAACCACGCTGGCCGAACGCAGGCTTGAAGCCGTGGGCAACCCGGCAGGACGCCGGGTTAGCCGTCCTGGGCCAAGGATGGCCCATGACGGCGGCCCACGGTTTCAAGCCGGAGAGAGGGCACACCGAGCCTGGGCGAGGTGCCGAGTGGTGGGGCAAGAGCGTTTTGCTTACTTTTGCACGCTGTTCAAAAGTGAGCCGCTGTAAGAGCGGAACCTATAGTGGCCGTTACCTAAGCAACGGATATGTACTCGCCCCATCAACCCAACAACCCGGTCACATCGACGACGTGGCGCCGTCGCGCAGCAATCTGGGCCGCCTCCAAAATATCCGGCGTTAAGACTAAATTTTAACTATTTAAAATCAGTAGCTTAATTGAAGTTTGAGGGGCTTGCTCCCGATGAGGGAGTGTCAGCAAATTCATCTGGAGCTGACACCGCCATCGGGGGCAAGCCCCCTCCCACATTTAGATCGTCGTCAGGCCACAGGTCCAGCGTCGCACCAACGCTGTGTAAATACCTATCTACGGATTCTTCACATCGACCAGGCTCATCAAGCCGGCCAGCGGAAAATCGCCCTCAAGCTCTGCAAGGCTCGCCGTGTACATCGGCTGCGGCTGGCGCTGATGCCCGTGCAGCAGATAGCTGATCAGGTTACCCACCAGGGGTTGGTGGCTGACCAGCAGCACGTTGTCGTTGGTGTCGAGTTTTTCCAGCACCTGCTGCGGGTTACCATCGGGCGTCAGCCACGGCACCGTACGGATCTCCGGCTTGAACGCCAACGCTTCCTGCACCAATTGCGCCGTCTGCTGCGCCCGCACATAGGGGCTCGCGATGATGGCGCTGAGGGGCTGGCCAATCAGGTGCGCAGCGCTGCGCAATACTTCGGCGCGCCCATGCTCGGTGAGGTTGCGTTCGGCGTCGGTCCGGGCATGCCCTTGGGCTTCACCGTGGCGCAGAATCCACAACTTCATAGCTTTGGCTCTTCATCACGCACGGGGTGCGGAGCCGGCGGCACACTGTGAGCGGCTTCGCCTTCCGGGGCACGCGGGGCTGGCCAATCGGCGAACGGCCAGGGCTTTTGCTCGGTGTGGAAGCTGCCGAAGCGACCGATCTGCGCGAGGAACTGGCTGAGGCTGTCACCAAAGTTCATCAGGCCCAGGTTAGGTGCGCCGTAGATC
Source organism: Pseudomonas sp. FBCC-B545 (assembly GCF_059134095.1). Lineage (NCBI taxonomy): Bacteria > Pseudomonadati > Pseudomonadota > Gammaproteobacteria > Pseudomonadales > Pseudomonadaceae > Pseudomonas > Pseudomonas sp. FBCC-B545. The sequence continues at coordinate 4,295,733 of NZ_CP101441.1, forward strand.
ACACGGTAAACCAGCTGCACCACCACCAGTGCGCCGAGCAGCAATTGCGCCACCTGCCACACCAGCGCGAATACCAGCATCCACAGGACGCGCAAGGCAATCGACTCGTATTTGGGGGCGGCTTTCGGATCGTTCATGATGCGTTCCTCAGTTGAAACCACTGGTGGAAATAAAGTCGACATCGGTCTTGGGCTCGGCCCGCATTAACAGCTCGATGACCTGGTCCAAGGTGCGCCCTTCGAACAGGATCGCGTGCAGGCCGGCGACCAGCGGCATATACACGCCGACCTCCTGGGCCTTGGCTTTGAGTACCTTGAGGGTGTTGACCCCTTCGGCCACTTCGCCCAGGCGCGTCACCGCCTCCTCCAGGCTCAGGCCCTGGCCCAGGGCAAACCCGACCTGATAGTTACGGCTCTTGGGCGATGAACAGGTGACGATCAAGTCGCCCACGCCTGCCAGGCCGAGGAACGTCATCGGGTTGGCGCCCTGGTTCACCGCAAAGCGAGTCATCTCGGCCAGGGCGCGGGTGATCAACATACTCTTGGTGTTTTCCCCCATGCCCAGGGCCACGGCCATGCCGGCAATGATCGCGTAGACGTTTTTCAGTGCCCCGCCCAATTCGACGCCAAAACGGTCGGCGCTGGCATAGACCCGGAAAGTACGGCCATGCAACACCGCCTGCACACGCTCGCACAAGGCTTCGTCTTCGCTGGCGACCACCGTGGCCGTCAGGGCGTGCTCGGCGACTTCCCGCGCCAGGTTCGGCCCGGATAGCACGCCAATGCGCGCCTGAGGTGCGATCTCTGTGAGGATTTCACTCATCAGCTTGAAGGTATGGGCCTCGATACCCTTGGTCAGGCTGACCAGCAGCTTGCCTGCCAGGCGTTCGGCATGGGGGGCCAGCACCGAGCGCAAGGCGCTGGAGGGCAGCGCGACAAAGCACAGGTCGCAGGCCGTGAGGGTGTCCAGCAGGTCGGTGACCGGCTCGACCGCCGGATGAATCTTGATGCCTTTAAGGTAACGGGGGTTTTCACGATGCACGCGAATCGCTTCGGCCTGCTCGGGGTCGCGCATCCACTGACGCACCGTCTGGCCGTTCTCGGCCAGCAGGTTAGCCACGGCGGTACCAAAACTTCCGCCTCCCAGGACCGCGATAGGGCGCTGTTCTGTCATATGCAATCCGTTAATCCATACCAGTGGCGATGGCGGCATTATACGGGGCGCCCCGCTTGCGGCCAGCCCCCGTATCAATTCGCACGCCTGTCGGAAAATGCCACGCCTGTGCTAGGTAATTGCAAATCCGACGACTGGCAAATAGCCCCGCCTCAGTTAACATGGGCGGCTATCCGTCATTAACAAGGCCGTGCCGTGTATCTGGGCCCTCCTCCTCGCTCATCTCTAATGTTGATGCTGTTGTGCAGCCTGCCTGCACTGGCTGACGATCTGTTTCTCGACGGCCAACCGCTGCCGCAGGTCTTGACCGCCACGCGCCTCAAGCAATCGGCCGCCGCCGTGCCCGGCAGCATGACGGTGATCGACAGCGAGCTGATCAAGGCCAGCGGCGCCCGGGACATTTCGGAACTGCTGCGGCTGGTGCCCGGGATGATGGTCGGCTACACCACTGGCAACCAGGCGTCGGTGAACTACCACGGCACCAGCGCCAGTGATGCACGGCGCATGCAGGTGTTGATCGACGGTCGCTCGGTGTATCGCGCCGGCCTGGCCACGGTGGACTGGAGCGATATCCCGGTAGCCATGGAGGATATCGAGCGCATCGAGGTATTTCGCGGTCCCAACACCGTCAGCTATGGCGCCAACGCGCTGATGGCGGTGGTGAATATCCTCACCCGCTCGCCGGCCAACAGCCACGGTTCGCGCATGAAGGTCACCCGTGGCGAACGCGGGATCAACGACTTCTATGCCAGCCAGGGTGTGGGGTGGGAGACCGGCGATTTGCGCCTGTCCCTGTCCGGGCAACAGGACGATGGCTTTGACAGTAACGCCGTCGGCGCCGACCGCCGTGATGGACGGCGCCTCAACCGTTTCAGCCTGGCGGTAAGCCAGACCCTGAACGCGCAACAGAGCCTCGACTGGCAGCTGAACGTCAAGGAAGGCACCAACCAGCGCCCTTATACCTACACGCCGGTATTTGATGGCATTACCGAAGGTGGCAACAATTCCGACATTACCGCCAAGGACTACGCAGGCTCACTGCGCTGGAACTTCGATTTCAACCCCGACCACAGCCTGTACATCCAGGGATCGGCGCAGCAGTGGGATCGCCGGCAAATCTGGAAAGCCTGTGACGCCAAGGTCTCATTCAGCCCGCAGCTGACCCAGTTATGGCAGCTCAACCCCAACTACGCCGAACGGCTGGCTCGCAACATGGAGACCTACAGCCAAGGCTCCGCCCCACCCGGCAGCGCCGCCGAACAGGCTCTGGCCAATCAGGTGCTCGATCAGTGGAAACACCAGGGTGGCAAGGACCCCGTCTGCGGCGATATCGACCAAAGTACCCGGGAAAGCCGCTACGACCTGGAACTGCAGGACACCCTCAGCCTGTCCGATAGCCTGCGCCTGGTCAGCGGCCTTAATTACCGCTACGACCGCGCCGACTCGGACACCTACTTCAACGGAACGCTCGACGACACCACCTGGCGCCTGTTCGGCCAGCTGGAATGGCGGCCCAGCGAACACTGGCTGCTGCAGGGCGGCGCCATGTACGAAGACACCCACCTGAGCGGCAATTCCCTGACCCCGCGGGTGGCGGTCAATTACCTGATCAACCCACGCCATGGCTTGCGGGCGGTTTACTCCGAGGCGGTCCGCTCGCCGGACATGTTCGAGAACAACGTCAACTGGAGCTACCGCGTCACCAATCTCAGCTCCCCGGCCTATGGGCAAGACTCCGGGCAGTATTTTGTCGTGACGCGCGGCCCCGGCAACCTCGACAAAGAATTGATGCGCTCACGAGAGCTGGGCTACAACGGTTTCTTTGCCGACCTGGGGCTGAATGTCGATGTGAAGCTGTTCTATGACGAAATCACCGACATGATCAGCTCGCCACTGCGCAACAACCAATACATCGCCAGCAACGCCAACAGCTCGCGGTTTACCGGGGCAGAATCACAGCTGGACTGGCGCGTGAGCAACGCCGACCGCCTGCGCCTGACCTATGCTTATGTCGACGCCTCCTCCAGCAACCCGCTGGACAAGGCGCAAACCGCCCGCAACAGCGGCTCGGCCGGATGGCTGCGTGAATGGGGCCAGGGTTGGTCCAGCGCAGTGTTCTACTATGGCGACGACGCACTCAACCAATATCGCTTCCAACGGGTCGACCTGCGGGTGGCCAAGCGCATTGCAGTGGCCAAGACCAATGTGGAACTGGCCGGCATGCTGCAACAACGCCTTGATAACCAGCCCACCAACTGGGCCGACAATAACTACGATCATCGTCACGTCCTCTACTTCAGCGCGGAGCTGGACTTCTGACATGGGCGATCAGTCACGGATGACCCTCTTCTTGATTCCACTGCGCTGGTGCCGCGGCGTGCTGCTGGCAGCCCTGCTGCTGGCGACCCCGGCGTGGAGCGCCGACATCCTGCTGACAGCAGTCCAAGACAGTGCCGGCGTACAAGCCTTTACCCAGGCCCTTGCGCAACAGCGCCCCGAAGACCAGATCACCTTCACCCCGCTCAAGGACTTGCCAGCGCCGAGCCGTTTGCCCGCCAGCACCCGCTTGATCCTCCTCGACTTGCCCGGCCTGGATTGGCGTCTGCAGGACGCTCAAGGCCCGCCGACCCTGGTGCTGCGCATCAGCCGCCTGCAGGCCCGACAACGCCTGGGCGACACGCATCCGGCGAAGATCAGCCTGCTGTGGAGTGACCCGCCGCTGGAACGTCAGTTGCACCTGATCGCCAGCATCCTGCCCCAGGCCCACCGCATCGGCGTGCTTTACGGTGCCGACAGCGAGTTCCTGCTTCGCGAACTGATGCAGTTCGCCAAACCCATGGGCCTGGAAATCGTGCCGCAACGATGGAATAACACCAATGACAGCCGTGCGCTGCAGACCCTGTTCAAGAACAGCGACGTGCTGCTCGGCCTCGACGACCCAAAACTGTACAACCCCAAAACTGCAAAAAACCTGTTGCTGAGCAGCTACGCCCAACAACTGCCACTGGTGGGCCCCAACGCCGGGTTTGTCAGGGCCGGTAGCCTGGCCAGCACCTACAGTGATCAGCCCGACTGGCTCGCCGTGCTGGACCGCCTGCTGGACCATGCGCCGGCCAATTGGCCGCACACCTTGTACCCGGAACACTTCAAAGTCGTGGGCAACCCGCAAGTCGCGCGCTCACTGGGCATCGAACAGGTCGATGAAGCCGCCGTCGCCGCCCGCTTGGCCGAAGGAGAAAAACGCCCATGACCTTGCGTCGTCGTTGGGATATCAACACCCGCACCCAGCTCATTACCCTGGGCCCCGCGTTATTGCTGACCCTGCTGTTGATCAGTTTCTTTACCTTCGTGCGTATCCAGGATTTGCGCCAGGAACTGGATCACACCGGTCAACTGATCGCCAACCAGCTGGCGCCCGCTACCGAGTACGGGGTGATTTCCGGCAACAACGATGTGCTCGAATCCCTGCTGCGCGCGACCTTGGCCACGCCTCACGTACGCTTCCTGGAGATTCAGGACAGCGCCGAAAACATCCTGGTGTATGTCGAGCAACCGTCGGAGAAGCATGACCGCTCTCTGTCGGTGAAAGTGTTCCAGGCGCCGATCCGCCTGCAACATATCGAGCTGGGCAATGACTTCTTCCAGGACAACCTCAAGGGCCCCATGGCACCCCGCGCGGATTACCTGGGCCGGGTGATCGTCGGCATGTCCAACGACGCGTTCAGCCAGCGCCAGCAACAGATCCTGTTCAAGGCCGGGATCCTGGCGCTGTTCGCCCTGCTGTTCACTTTCCTGCTGGCGCGACGCCTGGCGGCGAGCCTGTCGCAGCCGATCAGCGCCATGGGCAACGCGGTCAAGGCGATCCAGCAGGGCGACTACAAGACCCCACTGCCGATTGTCGATGACTCGGAGCTGGGCGACCTGTCGCGGCATATCAACAACCTGGCCGAGGGCCTCAACCAAGCCAGTCGCGAACAGCAACAAGCCATCGCCCAGTTGATCCAGACCCGCGAGGAAGCCGAGCGTGCGAACAACGCCAAATCGGAATTCCTGGCGATGATGAGCCACGAACTGCGCACGCCCATGAACGGTGTGCTGGGTATGCTGCAACTGCTGGAAACCACCGAGATGACCGAAGAACAGACCGAGTACGCGGCGCTGGCTTCCGAGTCCACCGAGCACTTGCTCAAGGTGATCAACGACATCCTCGACTTCTCACGCATTGAGCGCGCCGCACTGGAACTGGAACATATTTCCTTCAACCTGGCGGACCTGATCAACAGCTGCGCCCAGGCCTTCCAGCACAGCGCCCAGCAGCGCGGGCTGACCCTGGAGTTACCGATTCCTGCGGGCATGGAAGCCCTGCAAGTGCGGGGCGACCCGACACGTATCCGGCAGGTACTGGTCAACCTGATCGGCAACGCGTTGAAATTTACCGAACATGGCAGCGTGACCGTCGAGCCCCATTGGCAAACCCTGGACCACGAACTGGTCTGGTTCACCTGCACGGTGCGCGACAGCGGAATTGGCATTTCTGCCGAACGCCTGGAGCTGATGTTCGATGCGTTCCAGCAGGCCGACAGTTCCATTTCAAGACGTTACGGCGGCACCGGCCTGGGGCTGCCAATTGCGCGCACCCTGGCCGAGCGCATGGGCGGCACCTTGCGGGCCCGGAGCGAAGAAGGCCGGGGCTCGGTGTTTACCCTGGAAATCCCGCTGGCTATCGACCAGCAACAGGTGCAGGCCATTGCTCCAGACGCCGTTGGCAAAACCAGTGCCGGTGACGGACGCCACGTGTTGCTGGTGGAAGACAACCCGGTCAATCGCACAGTGGTCGAAGCAATGTTGCGCAGCCTGGGTTTTGAAGTCAGCCTGGCCACCGATGGCGCCGAGGCGATCCGCAGCGCCGAGAGCCTGATTTTCACCGCCATCCTGATGGATTGCCGCTTGCCGTTGATCGACGGCTACGAAGCCACTCGACAGATTCGCCAACTGCCCGGCTGCGCCGATCTGCCGATTATCGCCCTGACGGCCAACGCATTGCAGGGTGACCGCGAAGCGTGCCTGGCAGCCGGAATGAACGATTACCTGGCCAAGCCGTTCAAACGCACGGATTTGCAGGAAATCCTGCAGCGCTGGGTGCAATAGCGCCGCGCCATCAGCCAACTCTGACTGGCGTGAAAGACGAAAGTGCGGCAGTCTTAGGCACCCGAACGGGCCGATAAACAGGCCCGGTTTAAAATTTCAGTGAACAAGTGTACATTCAGTACCTTGCCGCTGTGACTTTCACTACAACGCAATAGTCTATGTGTAGGCTGCCGCTATGAGGCATGAACGCTTCATTCGGTTCGGGAAGATTTACCCTACCCTGCCGCATGGGATTATTGAGGAGCTCGCATGACCAAACAAAACGCCTTTACTCGGGAAGACCTGCTGCGCTGCAGTCGCGGTGAGCTGTTCGGCCCAGGTAACGCGCAACTGCCCGCCCCGAACATGCTGATGGTGGATCGCATCACCCATATCAGCGAAGAGGGTGGCAAGTACGGCAAAGGTGAATTGGTCGCCGAGCTGGATATCACCCCGGACCTCTGGTTCTTCGCCTGTCACTTCGAAGGCGACCCTGTGATGCCAGGCTGCCTGGGCCTCGATGCCATGTGGCAACTGGTCGGCTTCTACCTGGGCTGGCAAGGCCTGCCGGGCCGCGGCCGCGCCCTGGGTTCGGGCGAAGTGAAGTTCTTTGGCCAGGTCCTGCCGAGCGCCAAGAAAGTCACCTACAACATTCAAATCAAGCGCGTCCTCAAGGGCAAGCTGAACCTGGCCATCGCCGACGGTTCGGTGACTGTCGACGGACGCGAGATCTATACTGCCGAAGGCCTTCGGGTCGGCGTATTCACTTCCACTGACAACTTTTAAGGGTTATCCGCATGCGCCGCGTCGTTATCACTGGTCTGGGCATCGTTTCTTGCCTGGGCAATGACAAAGAGACCGTCACCGCTAACCTGCGTGCAAGTCGCCCTGGCATCCGCTTCAACCCGGAATATGCCGAAATGGGTCTGCGTAGCCAGGTTTCCGGCTCCATCGACCTGCCCCTCGAAGAGCTGATCGATCGCAAGATCTATCGCTTCGTCGGCCACGCTGCCGCCTACGCCTACCTGGCCATGAAAGACGCGATCGCCGATTCCGGCCTGAGCGAAGACCAGGTGTCGAACGTACGTACCGGCCTGATCGCCGGCTCCGGCGGCGCATCGACCCTCAACCAGATGGAAGCGCTGGACATCCTGCGCGAAAAAGGCGTGAAACGCGTTGGCCCTTACCGTGTCACGCGGACCATGGGCAGCACCGTTTCCGCCTGCCTGGCCACGCCATTCCAGATCAAGGGCGTGAACTACTCGATCTCCTCCGCGTGCGCCACCAGTGCCCACTGCATTGGTACTGCCGTTGAGCAGATCCAGCTGGGCAAGCAGGACATCGTATTCGCTGGCGGCGGTGAAGAAGAACATTGGAGCCAGTCGTTCCTGTTCGACGCCATGGGCGCACTGTCCACCCAGTACAACGAAACCCCGGAAAAAGCCTCCCGTGCCTACGACGCCAAGCGTGACGGTTTCGTCATCGCCGGCGGTGGCGGCATGGTGGTGGTCGAGGAGCTGGAACACGCCCTGGCCCGTGGCGCAAAGATCTATGCGGAAATCGTTGGCTACGGCGCAACGTCCGACGGCTACGACATGGTTGCACCAAGCGGCGAAGGTGCCATCCGCTGCATGCAGATGGCCATGGCCACCGTGGATACCCCAATCGACTACCTGAATACCCACGGCACCTCGACTCCGGTCGGTGACGCCAAGGAAATGGAAGGCGTACGTGCGGTATTCGGCGACAAGGCGCCGGCCATCAGCTCCACCAAGAGCCTGTCCGGTCACTCCCTGGGCGCTGCCGGCGTTCACGAAGCGATCTACTGCCTGCTGATGATGGAAGGCAACTTCATGGCCGGCTCGGCCAACATCGAAGAGATCGACCCGGTCGTTGCCGACATGCCGATCCTGACCAAGACCGTAGAAAACGCTAAGATCGACACTGTGATGAGCAACAGCTTCGGCTTCGGTGGCACCAACGCCACCCTGGTACTGAAACGCTGGCAGGGCAAGTAAGCCCCGCAGGCCAAGTCACCTGAAAAAGCCCCGACTGGTTCGGGGCTTTTTTATGGGTGAACGCAAAGACCGAGGCGCCTGCTTCGCACCGGTCAAGGCAACAAACGCACTATCAGGGTGTGACGCCATTGCGAGGCGACTTGGGCAGTATCGCCAGGAAATTATCCCGCGCCACCTTGCGGGCCACGTCCTCGGGCAACGCATCGAGAAACGGGTCGAAGCGGCGCATTTCCTTGCCCAGCTTATTGAAACGCCCGACCACATCAGACCCCAGCATAAAGCGCTCTGGAAAGCGCTCCACCAGTTTTACCCACTCCGGCCGAGGCTGACCCGCCTCATCCAGCAGATAAGGCGTGAGCATGCTCCAGGACAGGTCGATATACAGGTTGGGGTACGCCTCGAGCATGCGGTTCAAGGTGGGCAGCAAAAAGTCCATCTGCACCTGATGCCGGTGGATTTCCTTGCTCGTGCCGGCATGGGCCCAGATAAAGCGTGTGTGTGGGTGGTTGCGCAACGACTCCTCGACTTCCGCGAGATACAGCGGATTACGCTCGCGCTTGGAGGTAATGTTGGAATGCAGCATCACCGGCAGGTCGTTTTCGGCGGCCAGATGATAGATACGCGTCATCGCTTCGTTGTTGGCGCGGGGCGTATCACCGGAAGTCAGGGCGGTGAGGTCGTCGTGGCGGGTGAACACTTCACCGATGCCCTGCCACAATCCGGGGTTGAGGTCGAGCATTCGCTGGATATGGGCAGCGGAGTTCTTGTCGTTGGGATTGAAGCCGGCCAGGAACGGATGAAAGTGTTGGCGTTGCTCGGGGGCCAGCTTATTGACCGCTGCCGCGACAATCACATCAGTGGCACTGTACCAATAGGCATCGGCGTCATCACCGGCGTAGTAGCGCGGGCGCTTGGGCTCATCTTCGTGCCATTTCTTGGCCACGGGGATACCGGAAATCATCACATGCTCGATGCGGTTTTCGGCCATCGCCTTGAGCAGTTTGTCCATGCCTGCCGTTTCCTGGAAAAAATCCACGTAGTGCAGGTGCGCGTCACTGTAGGCATAGTCGCGGGCCTGCGCGGCAAGGCTGGCGGCAACGAGCAACAAGGCAAGACTCAGGCGGGTCCGAAGCACGGTAACACCTCAATTAGGCTAATACGGGTAGACCTTGCGCCAGTCATCCCGGTTCAGCACGGAAAAACGGGAACACTCGGGCGCCAGCATGCTCTATAACTGCATGACCTTCATCCTGCCCTCTTGTGAGGTTCGCCATGCCTGTTACCGTCAATACACTGAACGCTGAAAACTTCCGTCACAGCGTCAATATCAACAACCACGAGCTGTTTACCGACCTGCCCAAGAGCCTGGGTGGCGACGACTCGGCGCCCTCCCCCCACGATTATTTCGATGCTGCGCTGGCGTCATGCAAAGCCTTGACGGTCAGGCTCTACGCGCAGAAGAAAGATATCCCGCTCACCGGCGTGACCGTTGAAGTAACTCACGACGCCGCCGAAGAGCAAAAAGGCAAATACAAACTCAGCGTCAAATTGACCCTCAAGGGTGTATTGAGCGATGAGCAGCGCGAGGAGTTGCATCGCGTTGCAGACAAGTGCCCGGTGCACAAGCTGATGACCACCGCCGAAATCAGCATCGAGACGAAATTATCGGAAGGTGCCTTCAGCGCATAGCGCCAACTTCCCATCGAGCGGGTTATGCTCAGCCGCATCCAACCCGCTCAAACAGGGATGCTCCATGACCACCCTCACCGTGATCCGCCCCCGCGCCGAAGATGTCGAAGGCCAGCCGATCCTGCGCCCGCTGCCCTCCCGTGAATGCCGCAGCGTCGGGCCCTTTGTGTTTTTCGACCATATGCTGCCGACCCGCTATGCACCAGGCACGGGCATGAATATCCGCCAGCACCCGCATATCGGCCTGTCCACCCTCACCTACCTGTTTGAAGGCGCCTTGCAGCACAAGGATAGCCTCGGCTCGGACCAGGTGGTGCAGGCCGGTGATGTCAGCTGGATGACCGCGGGTAGCGCAATTGCCCATGTCGAGCGTACCCCCGAAGCGCTCAAGACCAGTGGTTTCAGCCTGCATGGCCTGCAAGTGTGGCTGGCCTCACCCAAGGACCACGAGACCGGGCCTGGCCACTACAGCCATCACCCTGCGGCGAGCTTGCCGGTGAGCGATAACCTCGGTGTGCAGGTGCGCCTGATCGCCGGTGATGGCTTCTGTCTCAAGTCTCCGGTGCCGGTGCTCTCGCCGACACTGTATGCCGAGGTGCAGATGCAGGTGGCTACCACCTTGCTGGTTCCCGATGAGCATGAGCAACGCGCGGTGTATGTGCTGGAAGGTGATGCGCAGCTCGACGGCGAGCCGCTGGCAGTGCATAGCCTGGTGGTATTGCCGTCAGGGCAAGAGATGACACTGTTTGCCGAAACAGATTGCCATGTGATGGTGTTTGGCGGCGCGCCACTGGATGGGCCGCGGCGGATCAACTGGAATTTCGTGGCGAGCGATCCGGCGATGATCGAGCAGGCACGGCAGCGGTGGGCGGCTGGGGATTGGCCGACGGTGCCGGGGGAGTCAGAAAGAATTGAATTGCCTGTTAGATAGTCATCGGGAGCAAGTCGAATCGTCGCACCGCCCCCCCACATTTTTGACTGTATTCACAGTTCAAGTGTGGGAGGGGGCTTGCCCCCGATGGCGGCCTGACAGCCGACCAGAATGTTGGATCAGACCGAGTACATATCCGTTATTTGGGCAACGGCCACTATTGGTTCCGCTTTTACAGCGGGTCACTTTGAAAAGCGCAAAGTAACCAAACGCTCTTGCCCCACCACTCGGCACCTCGCCCAGGCTCGGTGTGCCCGTAATCCGCCATGGATTTGGGAGGCCGCCGCCACGCGCCATCCATGGCGCGGGGCGGCTAAACCGGCATCCCTGCCGGTTTACCCCCCAAATCCATGTCGAATTCCGGCCAGCGTGGTTTAACGGGGCGCCTAAGATCAAAAGCCAGATCAAGAGCAAGATCAAGAGCGGCTCGCTGCGCATCGTGGTTACCGGGGAGCTACACAATGTGTAGATACCCATGCCCCGATAGGGCTGAGCAATCAGCCCTTGAACACTTCATCCAACAAGTTATGCATCGACTGGAACGCCCGTGCAGCGGTCTTGGCGTCGTACATCATCTTGCCCGGCACATTGGCCTCAGGGTCGGTGAAGGAATGCACCGCGCCACCGTAGCTCAGCAACTGCCAATCCACACCCGCCGCGTTCATTTCATCTTCGAACGCCGGCAGTTGTTCTTTGGGCACCAACGGATCGGAAGCACCGTGCAAGACCAGCACCGAGCCCTTGATGTTATTCGCATCCGCCGGATTTGGCGTGTCGAGGGTGCCGTGGAACGAGATCGCCGCCTTGAGCGGCGCCCCAGTACGCGCCAACTCCAGGGAGCAGCAACCGCCGAAGCAAAAACCGAAGGTCGCCAGCTTCGACGTATCGACGGCCGCATCGGTCTGGCCTTGCAGCTGCTCAAAGGCCGCTTGCATGCGCTTGTTCAGCAGCGGGCGGTCATTTTTCAGTGGCATCATCGCCGCGCCGGCTTCATCGCCATTGCTCGGACGCACGGTTTGCCCGTAGAGGTCGGCAATCAGCACCACGTAGCCTTTGCTGGCGACACGCTTGGCGATCTCCTCGGCGCCCACACTCACCCCCATCCAGTTCGGCGCCATCAACAGCCCCGGCAGGGGGGCCTTGTGACTGGCATCGAACGCCAGGCGGCTTTCATAAGACTGACCATCAATCTGATAGACCACGGAACGTACAGTGACTTGGCTCATCATTTTCTCCAGTTGAGGTGCGGTAAAACGAAAAAACCCGCCGAAGCGGGTTTTTCTACGCGGGTATTAAACCGACAGTTCAACCAACAGCTTGTTCAGACGGCGCACATAGGCGGCTGGATCTTTCAGGCTGTCGCCGGCTGCCAGGGCGGCTTGGTCGAAGAGAATGTGCGATAGATCGCCAAAACGCTCTTCGTTCTGCTCGCCATCAAGTTTCTCGATCAGCGGGTGAGCCGGGTTGAATTCGAAGATCGGCTTCGAATCCGGCACTTTCTGGCCGCTGGCCTCGAGGATCTGGCGCATCTGCATGCCCAGGTCCTGCTCGCCGATGGCCAGGATCGCCGGGGAGTCGGTCAGGCGATGGGAAACCCGTACTTCACTGACCGCATCCCCCAGGGACGCCTTGATCCGCTCAACCAGGCCTTCTTTGGACTTGGCGACTTCCTCGGCTTCTTTCTTCTCTTCCTCGGAGTCCAGGTTACCCAGGTCCAGGTCACCACGGGCGACGTCGACGAAGGATTTGCCGTCGAACTCGGTGAGGTAGCTCATCAGCCACTCATCGATACGGTCGGTCAGCAGCAGCACTTCGATGCCTTTCTTGCGGAAGACCTCCAGGTGCGGGCTATCCTTGACGGCTTCGTACTTCTCGCCGGTCAGGTAGTAGATCTTGTCCTGACCTTCCTTGGCCCGGGCCAGGTACTCGGCCAGAGACACGACCTGCTCTGCATCGCTGCCTTGAGTCGAAGCAAAACGCAGCAAGCCGGCGATTTTTTCCTTGTTGGCGAAGTCTTCCGCCGGGCCTTCCTTCATTACTTGGCCGAAGTTCTTCCAGAAGCTCTTGTATTGCTCAGGTTCGTTCTTCGCCAGTTTTTCCAGCATGTCGAGCACACGCTTGGTCAGCGCCGACTTCATGGAATCGATGATCGGGTCTTTCTGCAGGATTTCCCGCGACACGTTCAACGACAAGTCGTTGGAGTCGACCACACCTTTGATAAAGCGCAGGTACAGCGGCAGGAAGGATTCGGCCTGGTCCATCACGAACACGCGCTGCACATACAGCTTCAAGCCTTTAGGTGCTTCACGCTGGTACAGGTCGAACGGAGCACGAGCCGGCACGTAGAGCAACGAGCTGTATTCCAGCTTGCCTTCGACCTTGTTGTGGCTCCAGCTCAGCGGGTTTTCGTAGTCGTGACCAATGTGCTTGTAGAACTCCTGGTATTCCTCGTCCTTGATTTCGGTACGCGGACGGGTCCACAGGGCGCTGGCACGGTTAACGGTTTCCCATTCCTCGGCCGGCTTCTCTTCGCCTTCGGCAGCGGTTTGCTCCTTGGGCAATTCGATCGGCAATGCGATATGGTCGGAGTATTTCTTGATGATGTTGCGCAGGCGCCAGCCATCGGCGAATTCGTCTTCGCCGGATTTCAGGTGCAGCACGATGCGGGTACCGCGGTCTGCCTTATCAATGGTGGCGATTTCGAACTCACCCTCACCCTTGGAAGCCCAGTGCACGCCTTCGCTGGCGTCGAGCCCGGCACGGCGGCTGAACACTTCGACCTTGTCGGCAACGATGAAGGCCGAGTAGAAGCCCACGCCGAACTGGCCGATCAGATGCGAATCTTTTTTCTGGTCTCCCGAGAGGTTCTTCATGAAATCCGCAGTGCCGGATTTGGCGATAGTACCCAGATGGGTAACCGCCTCTTCACGGCTCATGCCGATACCGTTGTCTTCGAGGGTGACGGTCTTGGCGTCTTTGTCGTAGCTCACGCGAATTTTCAGTTCCGCGCCACCTTCCAGCAACTCCGGCTTGGACAGGGCTTCGAAACGTAATTTGTCGACAGCGTCAGAGGCGTTCGAGATCAATTCGCGAAGGAAGATTTCCTTGTTGGAATACAGCGAATGGATCATGAGGTGCAGCAGCTGCTTCACCTCGGTCTGGAAGCCCAGGGTTTCCTTTTGAGTTTCCACACTCATGGTCATCAAACTCCAATTGGATGGCAATGGCCGCGCCCTTGAGGGTTGGCGGCGGGTTGTCATCAAAGTTGGGGGCTAAGACCAGGATTTCAAGGGCGGGCCAGATCCTCAATCTTGAAATGTGCACGGGCGGTGGCAATCGGTTCGGCCGGGGTGCTCTGCCAGGCGGTGATCGCCACATTCGCCACACGGCGGCCCTGGCGCCATACCTGGCATTTGGCATAAGTGTCGCGAAACTGGCCGGCGCGCAGGTAATCCAGGGAGAAGTCGATAATCTTCGGCAGGCTCGGAGCGCCGGTAGACACCAGCAGATGCATCGCCGCCGACAGCTCCATAAAGCCGGCGATCACCCCGCCATGCAACGCCGGCAATATCGGGTTACCAATATTGTCTTTGTTGGCCGGCAGGCGAAACAACAGCTCATCCCCCAACCAAGTGCATTCGACACCGATAAGCTTGGCATAGGGCACCAAGTCCAGAAGTGCGTCGTAATTGCCGCGAGCGAGGGCCTGCTCCAGGCGGGTCTTGAACCGATGGGTCATGCCTGCTCTCCCCTGACCGTGCTGCCTAGCCCCTGCGTGCCTTTGAGACGCTTGCCCATGCGCATGAACGTGCCCACGACGTGGGCGATGGGCTGTTGCGGGTCGTCCTGGTAGGCCACCCCCCGGGTAAAGATCACATCAGTGGTGACCCGGTAGCATTGGGCAAAGCCATAGACCGGTTTATGGGGCTGGGCCGGGTGCATGTAGTCGATGCGCAGGTCCAGCGTCGGGCACACTTCGAATTCGGCTAATACGCACAGGGTGGCCATGCCACAGGCCGTATCCATTAAAGAAGTCAGCGCGCCACCATGGATCACCCCGGTCAGGGGATCACCGACGATATGCGGGCCGTAAGGCAGCACGAGGGTCATGCCCTCCTCACTGGCAGCATGCACGGCAACACCCAGCACCTGGCAGTGACGCAGCGCCGAAACAAAGCGAGCGGCACGCTCTAACAAGGGGTTTTCGGTCATTGGTTTTAGACTCTTATTAGTGTGAATCCGGCGGACTAAAAACGCCGAAAAAAGTTTCTGTGCGAAAAGGTATATATATCTGTGGGATAAAAGGAACTAATGCTGGCCCATTAGGCTCGAAAGGCCAGTAGATATCTTCAATAAGGAGAAACACCCCATGCGCAAGACATTAGCTATTTCCATGATGCTGGCCGCTGCCCTCGGCCTGGCTGCCTGCGACAAGAAATCCGAAGACAAAGCCCAAGACGCTGCTGCTCATAAAGAGCAAGCTCAGCAAGACATGACTAAAGCACAGGATAAAGTGAACGACGCTGCGAAAGAAAACGCCGATGCTGCCAAAGCTCAGGCTGAAGCTAACGAAGCTGCCGCAAAAGAAGCTGCACCTGCCGCACCAGCAGAGCCTGCCAAGCCTTAATAGGCTGGTCTGATTCCGCAAAAAAAAGCCCGCTTAGATAGCGGGTTTTTTTTGTCTGCTTATTTTGCGCCGGGCATAGGCGTGATCAGAGCGCGGCCTCTTTGACCGACTCCGGCGCAGACATATCGGTCGGGGTATAGACCATCACTTGCAGCACCGCGGAATGAAACTCTCGGTGATAGAGCACCAGGACCACCCCGCTGCTCATCAACATGAACAGCCAAGGGCTGACAAACCAGGCCAGCATGGTCATGCCGAAATAATATGAACGCAGCCCAAGGTTGAATTGGTTGGCCGCCATGGAAATCACCCGTGCCGCCCGGGACGCGAACGCCTTGCGCTCCTGTTCCGAGACTTGTCGCTCACCGATCATCGGCGCCGAACCCACCAGCACCGCCGCAAAGTTGTACTGGCGCATACACCAGCTGAAGGTAAAAAACGCATAGACAAATACCAATGCCAGGCAAAGCAATTTGATCTCCGACATCCCGCGGGACGCCTGCTGCACCATGGGAATGTCCGCCAGCAACGACACCGCCCGTTCGGAAGCGCCGAGCACAGTGAGAATACCGGCGAGGATGATCAAGGTGCTGGAGGCAAAGAACGAGGCATTGCGTTCCAGGTTGCCGATCACGCTGGCGTCGGCGATGCGGTTATCGCGCAATAGCATGCGGCGCATCCAGTCTTCGCGGTACAGATGCAGCACGCTGGCCAGACACGCGGTGTCACGGGCTTTCCAGGTGGCGTAACGGGTATAGCCGCCCCAGCAGAGAACAAACCAGAGGGCGGCGAGAAGGTGAGCTTGATTGGTTTCAACGAACGACATGCAGGTCCTATTACATGAGAGGGTGTGGCGAACGCGGTCAAATGCGGGAGGTGGGGTAAGCCCTCTTTCACTCTTACCGGGTTACAACTTTAGAAATATGTAACCTCATACTCATAAAAAATGCCCCGTATCGATTGATACGGGGCATTTCAATACAGCCTCAAACAACTGTTATGCGATGGCTTCGCTACGCTTGCCGAGCAGGCGGTCAACCACCACTGCCACGACCAGGGTCATCACCGAGGGCACCAGCCAGGCCAGGCCTTGCTCGCTCAGCGGTAAGTGTGTCAGTTGCGCCGGCATCCAATCCGCCAGGCCCGCCCCCTTGAGTGCGTCGATGCAGCCAAAGATAAATGACACCAGCATCACCGGCCCGACGATACGCCCCTGCTCCTGCCAGAAATCCTTACAGAAGCTCAGCGCCACTAGCACGATGCACGGTGGATAAATGGCGGTGAGTACCGGAATCGAGAAGGCGATCAGCTTGGTCAGGCCCAGGTTGGACACGAACAGCGAGAACAACGCCAGGATCACCACCAGGGTCTTATAGGACAGCGGCAGGATCTTGCTGAAGTACTCGGCGCAGGCGCAGGTCAGGCCCACGGCGGTGACCAGGCACGCCAGGGAGATCAATACGGCGAGGAAGCCGCTGCCCAGGGAGCCGAACGTATGTTGCACATAGGCGTGCAGTACCGCTGCGCCGTTGCTGGCGCCAGCTGCCACGGCATGACTGCCCGAGCCCAGGCGGAACAGGCTGACGTACACCAGCGCCAGGCCCACGCCGGCAATCAGCCCGGCAATGATCGCGTAGCGGGTGATCAGCTTGGGCGACTCGACACCCCGGGAGCGGATCGCGTTGACGATCACGATGCCGAACACCAGGGCGCCCAGGGTATCCATGGTCAGGTAGCCATTGATAAACCCTTGGGAGAACGGCGCGGCGACGTATTCCGTAGTGGCAACCCCTACTTCACCGGCCGGCAAGGCAAACGCGGCGATACCGAGGATGGCCAGGGCAACGATCTTCAGCGGTGCGAGGAAACGACCTACGGTGTCCAGCAACCGGCCTGGATACAGCGAGACGAAGAACACCACCAGGAAATACAGCGAGCTGTAGAGAAACAGCGCCAACGGACTTTCACCGGTCAACGGCGCAAGCCCCACTTCAAAGGATACCGTCGCCGTACGCGGGGTCGCGAACAGCGGCCCTACCGCCAGGTACGCCGCTGCCGCCAGCAGGCCACCGGCGATCTTGCCGATCGGGCTGCTCAGCGCATCCATGCCACCACCGACCTTGGCCAGGGCAATCACGGTGACCACCGGCAAACCGACCGCAGTGATCAAAAAGCCCAGCGCCGCCATCCAGACATGGGGCCCGGACTGCAAGCCAACGATAGGCGGGAAGATGATGTTGCCGGCGCCCACGAACAGGGCAAAGGTCATAAAGCCCAACGCCAGGATATCCTGGCTTTTCAACACTTTCATTTGAGGAAATACCACACTACTGAATCGGAATTTAGAGAGGGCTTCCCTATGGATGAGGGAAATGCTGCCGGCCCTGATGGGGGCTGACCGTAACCAGCGCGCAGCTTCCTTTTGGGATGCGGACGCATAAAGAGGCGGCTAGGGTACAGAATTAGGCTGACAAACGCACTGTTGCGGGGCGCTCTGTCCGATAAGCGACATTCAAATGTCGCGTTTTCATACTTAACTTGGCAATACAAACAAAAAATGTGCGAGGGGCGGTGCGCCCCTCCCACATTTAATTTTCACCAACCTCCAGAATGCACAAAGGCCACCCGAAGGTGGCCTTTGTGTGGTGAAGCGTCAGCTAAGCGCGAGGCTTACTTGACAGCCCAACCAGTCAGCTCGGCCAGGGCCTTGCCGATGTCTGCCAGCGAACGCACGGTTTTAACACCTGCGTCTTGCAGAGCAGCGAATTTCTCGTCTGCAGTGCCTTTGCCGCCAGAGATGATTGCGCCAGCATGGCCCATGCGCTTGCCCGCAGGGGCAGTCACACCAGCGATGTAGGAAACAACCGGCTTGGTCACGTGTGCCTTGATGTAGGCAGCCGCTTCTTCTTCAGCCGAACCGCCGATCTCACCGATCATCACGATCGCTTCGGTCTTCGGGTCTTCCTGGAACAGCTTCAGGATGTCGATGAAGTTCGAGCCTGGGATCGGGTCACCGCCGATGCCGACGCAAGTCGACTGACCGAAACCGGCGTCAGTGGTCTGCTTCACAGCTTCGTAGGTCAGGGTGCCGGAACGGGAAACGATACCGACTTTACCTGGCAAGTGAATGTGACCGGGCATGATGCCGATCTTGCATTCGCCTGGGGTGATCACACCTGGGCAGTTAGGGCCGATCAGGACTACGCCCAGCTCGTCGCACTTAACTTTAGCGTCCAGCATGTCCAGGGTAGGAATGCCTTCGGTGATGCACACGATCAGCTTGATGCCGCCGAATGCCGCTTCCAGGATCGAGTCCTTGCAGAAAGGAGCTGGAACGTAGATTACGCTGGCGGTGGCGCCAGTGGCTTCTACCGCTTCTTTCACGGTGTTGAACACTGGCAGGCCCAGGTGCTCGGTGCCGCCTTTGCCCGGTGTTACGCCGCCAACCATCTGGGTGCCGTACTCGATGGCTTGCTGGGTGTGGAAACTACCTTGCGAACCGGTAATACCCTGGCAGATAACTTTGGTGTCTTTATTGATCAGGACGCTCATTACTTGCCCTCCGCAGCTTTGACAACTTGTTGAGCAGCGTCGGTCAGGCTGGTAGCCGCGATGATGTTCAAACCGCTTTCTGCCAGTACTTTAGCGCCCAGTTCAGCGTTGTTACCTTCAAGGCGCACAACAACCGGGATTTTGACGCCGACTTCTTTCACTGCACCGATGATGCCTTCGGCAATCATGTCGCAACGAACGATGCCGCCGAAGATGTTGACCAGTACTGCAGCGACGTTGGAGTCGGACAGGATGATCTTGAACGCTTCGGTAACTCGTTCTTTGGTAGCGCCACCACCTACGTCGAGGAAGTTGGCTGGCTTGCCGCCATGCAGGTTGACGATGTCCATGGTACCCATGGCCAGGCCAGCACCGTTGACCATGCAACCGATGTTACCTTCCAGGGCTACGTAGTTCAGTTCGAACTTGGCAGCGTGCGCTTCGCGCGGATCGTCCTGGGACGGATCGTGGAAAGTCTTCAGCTTAGGCTGACGGTACATGGCGTTGGCGTCGATGTTGATCTTGGCGTCGAGGCAGTGCAGATCGCCGTCAGCCTTGATCACCAGCGGGTTCACTTCCAGCAGGGCCAGATCGTGATCCTGGAACAGTTTGGCCAGACCTACGAAGATCTTGGCGAACTGGGCAACTTGCTTTCCTTCCAGACCCAGTTGGAACGCCAGTTCACGACCCTGGAATGGCTGGGCGCCAACCAGTGGATCGATAGTGGCCTTCAGAATTTTTTCTGGGGTTTCGTGAGCGATCTTCTCGATGTCCACGCCACCTTCGGTGGAAGCCATGAATACGATGCGACGGCTCGAACGGTCAACGACAGCGCCCAGGTACAGCTCTTTAGCGATATCAGTGCACGATTCAACCAGGATCTTGGTGACTGGCTGGCCATTGGCATCAGTCTGGTAAGTCACCAGACGCTTGCCCAGCCACTGCTGTGCGAAGGCCTTGGCGTCTTCTTTGCTGCGAACCAGCTTGACGCCGCCCGCTTTACCGCGACCACCGGCGTGGACCTGGGCTTTGACCACCCACTCACTGCCGCCGATTTTGTCGCAAGCTTCTGCTGCTGCTTCCGGGGTGTCTACTGCGTAGCCCTTGGAAACTGGCAGGCCGTATTCAGCGAACAGCTGCTTACCCTGATACTCGTGAAGATTCATGCTTTTTACCGTCTTCGTTAGGTACTGCGCATTCGGCGCTGCGCTCATTATGAGTGCCGCGCCACCTGTGACTGCTGCTTGCGCAACTTGCTGGGCTCAAGGCCCGTAAAGCTGCGCAAGGCTGCGTCCAGCGGATATTCCGCGGTGAGTCTTGCGCGCAAGGCTCACGACGGGCAACTCCGCCGTGGTTTCTTATTATCTCGCTTAGCGCTTCTTCTTGTTGGCGATGTGGATGGCGCCGCCATTCACTGCCAACGCGGCTTCATGCAGCGCTTCGGACAGGGTCGGATGGGAGAAGACCATCATGCCGATGTCCTCGGCACTGGTGCCGAATTCCATGCCGATCGCGCCCTGCTGAACCAGTTCTGCAGCGCTTGGGCCAATCACGTGAACGCCCAATACGCGGTCAGTCTTGGCATCAGCGATGACCTTGACAAAACCACCGGTGTCGTTGGCTGCCATGGCACGGCCAGAAGCAGCGAACGGGAAGGTGCCGACGTTAACTTCAACACCTTCGTTTTTCAACTGCTGTTCGTTCTTGCCGACCCATGCAATTTCCGGGTGGGTGTAGATAACCGATGGGATCAGGTCGTAGTTCATCTGGGTCTTGTGGCCCTTGATGCGCTCGACAACCATGATGCCTTCTTCGGAAGCCTTGTGCGCCAGCATCATGCCGCGAACCACGTCACCGATGGCGTAAACACCTGGAACAGCGGTAGAGCAATGATCATCGACATGGATGAAGCCACGTTCGTCGATCTCTACACCGCTGTCGGAAGCCAGCAGGTCGTTGGTCACCGGACGGCGGCCAACAGCCACGATCAGCTTGTCGAAGGTGATGGTCTGCTCGCCATCCTTGTCGGTGTAGGTCACCACGACTTCTTCGCCGTTGACCTTGGAGCCAGTCACGCGAGCGCCGAGCTTGATGTCCAGACCTTGCTTGGTCAGGGTTTTCAGCGCTTCTTTGGACACGGCGGTGTCGGCAGCCAGCAGGAACGTGTCCAGGGCTTCCAGCACGGTGACCTTGGAACCCAGGCGGGACCAGACCGAACCCAGCTCCAGGCCGATCACGCCGGCGCCGATCACGCCCAGGCGCGCAGGCACGGCTTGGAATTCCAGGGCGCCGGTCGAATCAACGATTACGTTTTGGTCAACCGGAGCCGGTGGAATGTCGATTGGGCGCGAGCCTGGGGCCAGGATCACGTTTTCGGCTTCGATGACTTCAACCGAACCGTCCGGCTTGGTGACTTCGACTTTCTTGCCGGCCAGCAGCTTGCCGTGGCCTTGGATGGACGTCACGCCGTTGGCCTTGAACAAGGTGGCAACGCCGGAAGTCAGGCCCTTGACGATGTTGGCTTTGCGACCAACCATGGCAGGAACGTCCATGCGCAGGGTCTCACGGCTGATCCCTTGGATACCGTGAATGGCCAGGCCGTCTTGGGCTTCGTGGAATTTCCAGGAGCTGTCCAGCAGCGCCTTGGAAGGAATGCAGCCAACGTTCAGGCAGGTACCGCCCAGCGCCAGCTTACCTTCCTTGTCGGTGTATTTTTCGATGCAGGCAGTCGAGAGGCCCAGTTGCGCGGCCTTGATGGCGGCAACATAGCCGCCAGGGCCTGCACCAATCACTACAACGTCAAATTTCTGTGTCATGAAAATAGATCCTCTATTTGCGACAAGCTTTTAGCCACAAGCCGCAAGCCAAGCTGCTTTTTCCTACAGCTTGTAGCTCGCAACTTGCGGCTGCTTCTATCAGATGTCCAGGAGCAGGCGAGCCGGGTCTTCCAGCAGGTTCTTGATGGTCACCAGGAACGTCACGGCTTCTTTACCGTCGATCAGGCGGTGATCGTAAGACAGTGCCAGGTACATCATTGGGCGGATCACGACCTGGCCATTGATGGCCATCGGACGCTGGATAATGTTGTGCATGCCCAGGATCGCGGCTTGCGGTGGGTTGACGATCGGCGTCGACATCATCGAACCGAAGGTACCACCGTTGGTGATGGTGAAGGTACCACCGGTCATCTCGTCGATGGTCAGCTTGCCGTCACGGGCTTTCTTGCCGAAGCCGGCGATGCCGCCTTCGATTTCAGCCAGGCTCATCAGCTCGGCGTTACGCAGTACCGGAACCACCAGGCCACGGTCGCTGGACACGGCAACGCCGATGTCTGCATAGCCGTGGTAGACGATGTCGCTGCCGTCGATGGAGGCGTTGACTGCCGGGAAGCGCTTCAGCGCTTCGGTGGCCGCTTTGACGAAGAACGACATGAAGCCCAGGCGCACGCCGTTGTGAGACTTCTCGAACAGATCCTTGTACTTCGAACGCAGGGCCATGACTTCGGTCATGTCGACTTCGTTGAAAGTGGTCAGCATCGCCATGTTCGACTGGGCTTCAACCAGACGCTTGGCGACGGTGGCACGTACACGGGTCATCGGTACACGCTTCTCGGTGCGGTCGCCGGCAGCGAACACAGGAGCAGCGGCAGCCGGAGCAGCAGCCTTGGCAGGTGCGGCAGCCGGGGCGTTTTTCTTGGCTTCAACGGCAGCAACCACATCTTCCTTGGTCACGCGGCCGTCTTTGCCGGTGCCCTTGATGGAAGCCAGGTTGATGCCGTTTTCATCAGCCAGTTGACGTGCAGCCGGTGCAGCGATTGGATCTTCGCCACCGGTAGCCGGTGCGGCGGCAGGCGCCGAAGCGGCAGGCGCAGCAGCCGGAGCAGCAGCGGCCGGCGCAGCAGCCGGAGCAGCAGCGGCCGGCGCGGCGGCAGCGCCGCCCTCTTCGATCGAGCCCAGCAGTTGGTTGGACAGTACGGTGTCGCCCTCATTGGCACCATCAGCGATTTTGCCCAGCACGCCGTCAGCTTCAGCCAACACTTCGAGTACGACTTTGTCAGTCTCGATGTCAACGATCAGCTCGTCACGCTTGACGGCGTCGCCTGGTTTCTTGTGCCAGGTGGCAACGGTGCCATCGGCAACCGATTCCGGGAATGACGGGGCTTTGATTTCGATAGCCATTATCTGTAGGTCCTTAAAATTCGGTTTCAGTCAGCGCGAAGGCGTTAAACAGTGAAAGCATCTTGCAGCAGTTTTTCCTGCTGCTCGGCGTGCATCGACGCATAACCACAGGCAGGTGCAGCAGACGCATCACGACCGGCGTACTCCAGGCCCAGGGCCTTGTTGTGGTTGCCGATGCTGCGACGCAGATGATGCTGGCTGCTGTACCAGGCGCCCTGGTTCATCGGTTCCTCCTGACACCACACCACGTTCGTGAGGTTGGTGTAAGGCGCGATGATCTCCATGAGGTCATCTTCCGGGAACGGATAAAGCTGCTCGATACGCACGATAGCAATGTCTTCGCGGCCTTCGGCACGGCGTTTTTCCAGCAGATCGTAGTAGACCTTGCCGCTGCACAGGATCAGGCGAGTGACCTTGGCGGCGTCCAGTGTGTCGATCTCTGGAATCACGGTCTGGAACGAACCTTCGGCCAGGTCTTCCAGGGTCGAGACGGCCAGTTTGTGGCGCAACAGCGATTTCGGCGTGAGTACCACCAGCGGCTTGCGCAGCGGGCGGATCACCTGGCGACGCAGCAAGTGGTAGATCTGCGCCGGGGTGGTCGGCACGCACACCTGGATGTTGTGCTCGGCACACAGCTGCAGGTAACGCTCCAGACGGGCCGAGGAGTGCTCAGGGCCCTGACCTTCATAACCGTGTGGCAGCAGCATGGTCAGACCGCACAGACGGCCCCACTTGTGCTCGCCGCTGGTGATGAACTGGTCGATCACCACCTGGGCACCGTTGGCGAAGTCGCCGAACTGGGCTTCCCAGATCACCAACGCGTTCGGCGTGGTGGTCGAGTAGCCGTATTCGAACGCCAGTACGGCTTCTTCGGACAGGAACGAATCGTACAGGTCGAAACGTGGCTGGCCTTCGTACAGGTGTTGCAACGGAATGTAGGTGGAAGCGTCTTTCTGGTTGTGCAGAACCGCGTGACGGTGCGAGAACGTACCACGGCCGATGTCCTGGCCGGTCATGCGGATCGGGTGACCTTCGAACGCCAGGGTCGCGTACGCCATGGTTTCAGCGTAACCCCAGTTGATCGGCAGGCCGCCGGCTTGCATCTTCTGACGATCTTCGTAGATCTTCGCCACCTGGCGCTGAACGACGAAACCTTCGGGAATTTCCAGCAGCTTGGCAGACAGCTCCTGCAAGGTCTTCAGGTCGAAGGACGTATCGTGACGCGCAGTCCAGGTGTGGCCCAGGTACGGACGCCAGTCAACGAACAGCTCTTTGTTTGGCTCCTTGACCAGGCTTTTTACTACATGCAGGCCATTGTCCAGGGCGTTGCGGTATTCGTCGACTTTCGCCTGGACACGCTCATCATCTACCACGCCGGCCTTGGTCAGGCTTTCGGCGTACAGCTCACGAGTGGTGCGCTGCTTGGTGATCTGCTGATACATCAATGGCTGGGTGCCGCTTGGCTCGTCCGCTTCGTTGTGACCGCGACGGCGGTAGCAAACCAGGTCGATCACCACATCACGCTTGAACTGCATGCGGTAGTCGACAGCCAGCTGGGTCACGAACAGCACGGCTTCCGGGTCATCCCCATTCACGTGCAGGATCGGCGCCTGGATCATCTTGGCAACGTCGGTGGCGTACTCAGTGGAGCGCGCATCCAGCGGGTTGCTGATGGTAAAGCCGACCTGGTTGTTAATGACGATGTGAACGGTACCACCGGTCTTGAAGCCGCGAGTCTGCGACATCTGGAACGTTTCCAGGACCACGCCCTGACCGGCGAATGCCGCGTCACCGTGGATGGAAATCGGCAGGACCTTCTCACCGGTGGCGTCGTTACGACGATCCTGGCGAGCACGTACCGAACCCTCGACCACTGGCGAAACGATTTCCAGGTGGGATGGGTTGAACGCCATGGCCAGGTGAACTTCACCGCCGGTGGTCATCACGTTGGACGAGAAGCCCTGGTGGTACTTAACGTCACCGGAACCCAGCTCGACCTTCTTCTTGCCTTCGAACTCGTCGAACAGCTCACGCGGGTTCTTGCCGAAGGTGTTGACCAACACGTTCAGGCGACCACGGTGAGCCATGCCGATCACGACCTCCTTGGTGCCGTAGGAACCGGAACGCTGGATCAGTTCGTCGAGCATCGGAATCAGGCTCTCGCCGCCTTCCAGGCCGAAACGCTTGGTGCCTGGGTATTTGGTGCCCAGGTATTTCTCCAGGCCTTCGGCTGCGGTCACGCGCTCCAGCAAGTGGCTGCGCACATCGGCGGACAATACCGGACGGCCACGCACGCCTTCCAGGCGGTGCTGGAACCAGTGGCGCTGCTCGGAATCGGTGATGTGCGTAAATTCAGCGCCAATGGTGCGGCAATATGTCTGCTGCAACGCTTCGTGAATTTCGCGTAGGCTCGCTTCCTCTTTGCCGATGAACAGGTCGCCGGCACGGAAGGTCGTATCAAGATCGGCATTGGTCAAGCCGTAATGATTGATCGACAGGTCTGCAGGTGCAGGACGCTGCCACAGCCCCAGCGGGTCAAGCTGGGCTGCCTGGTGGCCACGCATACGGTAGGCCTGGATCAGTCGCAGTACTTCAACTTGCTTCTTCTCATGCTCGCTGCTCACGCTGCCGGCGGAAACCGGCTGGGCGCGGCGCTGGTTCTTTGCCAGCAGCACGAACTGATCGCGAATTGTTGCGTGCGATACATCGGTGGCAGCGTTGCCGTCTGAAGACAACGTCTGAAATTTGGTGCGCCATTCTTCTGGCACAGCGTTAGGGTCGTGCAGGTAGAGCTCATAAAGCTCTTCCACATAGGCAGCGTTACCACCTGAAAGATAGCCGCTGTTCCACATGCGCTGCATCACGCTTTCTTGCATGCTTGGTCACCCTCGATTTGGGGACACCACCGGCGAAAACACCGAGTCTGCTTGCAAAAGGCCAAGTGCAGCGACCAAAACAAGCCACCTAGGATCACGCTGATAGTTCGGGTACCAACCCGAATGCCCCTGCTTGTCTCATTTCTTCAAAATAAGAGCCGCGGCTTTGTAAGTCGCTGCTCAAGTTAAAACTACGGCGCCGGTTGAAGCCTGCGCCGCAGCATTTACGGGCACAACGGTCCTGCTATTACTACAACGTCAGTTACACACCGCTCTGCAGCAGCATGTTACGGATGTGACCAATAGCCTTAGTCGGGTTCAGGCCCTTGGGACATACGTTGACGCAGTTCATGATCCCGCGGCAGCGGAATACGCTGAACGGGTCATCCAGCGAAGCCAGGCGCTCGGACGTCTTGGTATCACGGCTGTCTGCCAGGAAGCGGTACGCTTGCAGCAGGGCAGCAGGGCCCAGGAACTTGTCCGGGTTCCACCAGAAGGATGGGCACGAAGTCGAGCAGCAAGCGCACAGGATGCACTCGTACAGGCCATCGAGCTTTTCACGCTCTTCCGGGGACTGCAGACGCTCGATGGCCGGAGCCGGCGTGTCGTTCTGCAGGAACGGCTTAACTTTCTCGTATTGCTTGTAGAAGATGCTCATATCGACGACCAGGTCACGGATAACCGGCAAACCTGGCAGAGGACGAACGATCAGCTTGTTACCTTTGACAACAGCGGACAGCGGCGTGATGCACGCCAGACCGTTCTTGCCATTGATGTTCATGCCGTCGGAGCCGCAGACACCTTCACGGCAAGAGCGACGATAGGAGAAACCCTCGTCCTGCTCCTTGATCAGGGCCAGCACGTCCAGCACCATCAGGTCTTTACCACCGGTATCGACCGAGAATTCCTGCATGAACGGCGCGGCGTCCTGATCAGGGTTGTAGCGATAAACACTGACTTTCAACATGGCAGCCACCCTTAGTAAGTCCGAATCTTCGGTTCAAACGTCGGAACCGTCTTCGGCGAGAAGTTCACGGCACGCTTGGTCACGCGCTTGTCACCCGGGAAGTACAGGGTGTGGCACAACCAGTTTTCGTCATCGCGATCTTCAAAGTCTTCACGGGCGTGAGCACCACGGGATTCTTTACGAACCTCGGCGGCGATCGCCGTCGCTTCAGCCACTTCCAGCAGGTTTTGCAGCTCAAGGGCTTCGATACGAGCGGTATTGAACGCCTGGCTCTTATCGTTGATCTTGACGTTGGCGATACGCTTGCGCAGATCGGCCAGCTGGGCAATGCCCTTCTGCATGTATTCGCCGGTACGGAACACACCGAAGTAGTTCTGCATGCAGTTTTGCAGTTCGCGACGCAGGGTTGCCACGTCTTCGCCATCAGTGCGCTCGTTCAGAGCGTTCAGGCGCGCCAGGGCAGCTTCGATGTTGGCGTCGGTGGCGTCATCGTATTCGATGCCGTCGGTCAGCGCTTTTTCCAGGTGCAGGCCGGCAGCGCGGCCGAATACCACCAGGTCGAGCAGCGAGTTGCCGCCCAGGCGGTTGGCACCGTGAACCGATACGCAGGCCACTTCGCCTACCGCGAACAGACCATGAATGATCTCGTCCTGGCCATCGGCGTTCTGGGTGATCGCCTGGCCATGAATGTTGGTCGGCACGCCGCCCATCATGTAGTGGCAAGTCGGAACAACCGGCACCGGAGCAACCACAGGGTCAACGTGGGCAAAGGTCTTGGACAGCTCGCAGATACCTGGCAGGCGGCTGTGCAGCACTTCCTCACCGAGATGGTCGAGTTTGAGCAGTACGTGATCGCCATTCGGGCCACAGCCGTTACCGGCGATGATCTCTTTAACCATCGAACGGGCTACTACGTCACGACCAGCAAGGTCTTTGGCGTTCGGGGCATAACGCTCCATGAAACGCTCGCCATGCTTGTTGATCAGGTAGCCACCTTCACCACGGCAACCTTCGGTCACCAGTACACCGGCGCCGGCGATGCCGGTCGGGTGGAACTGCCACATTTCGATGTCTTGTACCGGTACACCGGCACGCAGTGCCATGCCGACGCCGTCACCGGTGTTGATCAGGGCATTGGTGGTCGAAGCGTAGATACGACCTGCACCGCCGGTCGCCAGAACGGTAGCCTTGGCGCGGATGTAGGTGGTTTCACCGGTTTCGATGCAGATTGCGATCACACCGACGAACTCGCCTTGTGCGTTCTTGACCAGGTCAACCGCGTAGTACTCGTTCAGGAACGTGGTGCCGGCTTTCAGGTTGCCCTGGTAAAGCGTGTGCAGCAGCGCGTGACCGGTACGGTCGGACGCGGCGCAGGTACGGGCAGCCTGGCCACCTTTACCGTAGTCTTTCGACTGGCCGCCGAATGGGCGCTGGTAGATACGACCTTGCTCGGTACGGGAGAACGGCAGGCCCATGTGGTCCAGCTCGAACACCGCGGCCGGGCCTTCCTGACACATGTATTCGATAGCGTCCTGGTCACCGATGTAGTCGGAACCCTTGACGGTATCGTACATGTGCCAGCGCCAGTCATCGTTCGGGTCGGCGGACGCGATGGCGCAGGTGATGCCACCCTGGGCCGATACGGTGTGGGAGCGCGTCGGGAACACCTTGGTGATCACGGCAGTCTTGTGACCACCCTGGGCCAGCTGCAGCGCAGCGCGCATGCCAGCACCGCCGCCACCAATGATGATGGCGTCGAATGAAATAGTTGGAATGTTAGCCATGAATCAGATACCCCAAAGAATCTGCACACCCCAGACGAAGTAAGCGAACATCGCGACGCCGCATACTGCCTGGAAGAGGAAACGTACTGCAGTCGCGGACTTGCCCAGCGCCATCGGCGTCAGGTAGTCAGTCGCGATGGTCCACATGCCAACCCAGGCGTGAGCGCCCAGGGCTACAAGTGCCAGCAGACTGAAGATTCGCATCGCATTATGGGAGAACAGGCCATGCCATTGCTCATAGCCAATGCCCGGGTTTGCGACGAGGTATCCGATCAGGAAAATGAAATAAGCCGCGAGAACGACCGCAGACACACGCTGTGCCATCCAGTCATAGAGGCCCGAACGCGACAGATTCGTAACGCTGGTTACCATATCCAAACTCCTGCCAGAACGATCAGCACCACGGAAATGGCGATGATGATTTTCGAGCCCAGGCGGCCGCCTTCCAGCGTCTCACCGATGCCCATGTCCATGATCAAGTGGCGCACACCGGCTACCAGGTGATAAAGGAGAGAGGACAAGAGGCCCCATGCTACGAACTTGGCCAGCGGGCTGGTCAAGCATGCCTTCACCTCGGCGTATCCTTCCTCGGAACCCAGGGATTTGCTCAATGCATAAAGCATGATGCCCAAGCCCAGGAACAGGATGATGCCGGAAACACGGTGCAGGAACGACGTAACGCCGGTGATGGGGAGTTTGATGGTCCTTAGGTCTAGGTTTACAGGTCGTTGGCTATTCACGGCTTTTTTTCACACTGAAGAGCCCCTAACAATCAGGGCAAAGTTGTTGGGGAGTGCGACTGGTCAGGTAAGCACCACCCAGGGAGTGCGACCCCCAATGAAAGCAAGCCCAAAAGCCCTTGGCGGTCGGTGGCCGAGTATAGACAGTTAGGTTACTAATGACAACGCGCACACCTCACCCTAATAGCTGATTGCGCTGACGGGATAAAAGGCGTAAATGGCAGTCATTTTCGACGAAAAAGTACGGTTAAAGCCTTCTGGCGCAAGACTTTAGGCAAATTGACATCTGGATTTATATCAATATAGTGGTGCGGGCCCTGCGTGGGGGGTCTGTCTGATGATTTGAAGCATAAATAGGAGGCCACATGGCTGACAAAAAAGCGCAGTTGATCATCGAGGGCGCAGCCCCCGTCGAGCTGCCCATTTTAACCGGCACCGTTGGTCCCGATGTTATCGACGTACGGGGCCTGACGGCCACGGGCCGTTTTACTTTCGACCCAGGTTTCATGTCGACCGCGTCCTGCGAGTCGAAGATCACCTATATCGATGGTGACAATGGCATTCTGCTTCATCGCGGTTACCCGATCGAGCAACTGGCTGAACAATCGGACTACCTGGAAACCTGCTACCTGCTGCTAAATGGTGAATTGCCAACAGCCGAGCAGAAAGCCCAGTTCGTCAGCACTGTGAAGAACCACACCATGGTTCACGAGCAGTTGAAGACCTTCTTCAATGGCTTTCGTCGCGACGCCCACCCGATGGCCGTCATGTGCGGTGTGGTCGGCGCCCTGTCGGCCTTCTATCACGACTCCCTGGACATCAATAACCCGCAGCATCGCGAAATTTCCGCGATCCGCCTGGTTGCCAAGATGCCGACCCTGGCCGCCATGGTCTACAAGTACTCCATGGGCCAGCCTATGATGTACCCGCGCAACGACCTGACGTACGCGGAAAACTTCCTGCACATGATGTTCAACACCCCGTGCGAGATCAAACCGATCAGCCCTGTGCTGGCCAAGGCCATGGACCGGATCTTCATCCTCCATGCCGACCACGAGCAAAACGCCTCCACCTCCACCGTACGCCTGGCCGGCTCTTCGGGTGCCAACCCGTTCGCCTGTATCGCCGCCGGCATCGCCGCACTGTGGGGCCCTGCCCACGGCGGTGCGAACGAAGCCGTATTGACCATGCTCGATGAAATCGGCGATGTGTCGAACATCGACAAGTTCATCGCCAAGGCCAAGGACAAGAACGATCCGTTCAAGCTGATGGGCTTCGGTCACCGGGTCTACAAGAACCGCGACCCACGTGCCACCGTGATGAAGCAGACCTGCGACGAAGTGTTGAAGGAACTGGGCATCAAGAACGATCCGCAACTCGAACTGGCCATGCGCCTGGAAGAGATCGCCCTGACCGACCCGTACTTCATCGAACGCTCGCTGTACCCGAACGTCGACTTCTACTCGGGGATCATCCTCAAGGCGATCGGCATTCCAACCAGCATGTTCACCGTGATCTTCGCCCTGGCGCGGACCGTGGGCTGGATCT
The DNA here is from genome assembly GCF_059134095.1 of Pseudomonas sp. FBCC-B545. Lineage (NCBI taxonomy): Bacteria > Pseudomonadati > Pseudomonadota > Gammaproteobacteria > Pseudomonadales > Pseudomonadaceae > Pseudomonas > Pseudomonas sp. FBCC-B545. Next base: position 4,326,943 of record NZ_CP101441.1, read on the forward strand.
CCCACTGGAAGGAAATGCTCTCCAGTCCGTACAAGATTGGCCGCCCGCGCCAGTTGTACACCGGCTACGAGTCGCGTGACATTACCAAGCTGGAAGATCGCAAGTAAGCATTCAAACGCTTAGCTGCACTGAAAACGGCCTCCCTTGTGGAGGCCGTTTTTGTTTGTGTTGCCTGACCTGCCGCCATCGGGAGCAAGCCCCCTCTTATCAAACTTCAAGTGAGCTACTGATTTTAAATAGTTAAAATTTAGTCTTAACGCCGGATATTTCGGAGGCGGCCCAGGTTGCTGCGCGACGGCGCCACGTCGACGATGTGACCGGGTTGTTGGATTGTTGGGGCGAGTACATATCCGTTGCTTAGGTAACGGCTACTATAGGTTCCGCCCTTATGTATGGACTCGCCTCCACTGTCTACCCGCTTTTCAACACTGCTACCCGGTTGCATCTATGTATAAGGCCTATTCGAGGAAGCCCATCTTTGGCTTCTGGCCAACATTGGTTGAGCTCGCGGTATGCCGATTACGTTCAGGCCTCGAAGGCCGGTAAGGGCGCAGGCATCGATCCGCGACGGTCTGACCTGGGGTCAATGTTTTCTAGCAGGGGCTGGAGCGCTTTACGCCCCGGTGGCAGAACTCTGGTGATCTGTAACTTGTCGCAGCCGGCCGGCCTTAGGCTGGTTGGCTGTGATAAGTCTGGTCATTCTGTAGCAGCACCCAGATGATTCGTAGGTTGCGATTCGCCAGTCGTACCGCCGCTTCCTTACGTCCTAGCCGACTCAGCCAACGTTGCAAGCGACGATCGTCGGGCTGCTCAGAATCAGGACGTAGGTGCCTCAATACGGCGTGAGCACCCTGAACCATCAGGCTGCGTATGTAACCATCGCCTCGTTTGCTCATCTTGCCCAGGCGAACCTTCTGCCCACTGCTGTTCTGATCGGGCACCATGCCAAAGTAGGCGGCGAACTGGCGTGCATCGGCGAAACGTTCGGGTTCGGTCTGCTTGGCTAGCATCGCTGTGGCGATGATCGGACCGACACCGCGTACCGTCATTAACCGTCTGGCGGTTTGATCCTGGTTCGCAGCGATCTCCAGGCGACCGGTCAATACGTTGATCCGCTCGCCTAACTGGCGCCATTCGCCCAGCAACTCGTCGATGAGTTCGCGCAATATGTCTGGCAGTGGTTGGGTGGCATCCTCCAGTATGCGAGGTAGGGTTTGACTGATAGCAACATCGCCTTGTGCCAAGGCAACACCGTGTTCCATCAATAGACCGCGCATCTGGTTACTCGTAGCTGTACGCCGACGCACATAACCCTGCCGGGCACGGTGCAATGCCTGCATGGCCAGTGCTGCAGCACTTTTGATGGGCACCGCTGTGATTTTGGTGTCCCGTCCCGCCCGTAAAATGGCCAGCGCATCGTTACGATCATTTTTTGCGCCGCTGCGGTGGTCGGCCACCAGCTGCGCGGGAAGAACTCGCGCCAGATTACCCTGCGCCTGCAGCTGTCGTGCCCATGCTTGAGCGCCGGGGCCGGTTTCCATCAGTACAACGATGTTTGCCGGTAGCTTGCGCAAGAATGCGTGGAAGGACTCACGCGACTTGATGCGTTCTTCATAAAGCACCTGGCCAAGAGCATCTTCGCCTACGACCTGAAATACCTGCTTGGCTAGATCGACTGCCACTGTCGTACAGGTCGACAGATCGGTTGAAGACAGGGACTGTTTAAGCGTCGTATTCTTTTTCATGGACTTGCCCTCGCTGTCGTTGGCTTCTTAGACTGCCACCGCGGCGCATTGACGCCTCGGCGTGGGCGAGTCCATCTAATTACGGCGGCTCACTTTGCAAAAGCGGCAAAGTAAGCAAAACGCTCTTGCCCCACCACTCGGCACCTCGCCCAGGCTCGGTGTGCCTTCTCTCCGGCTTGAATCCGTGGGCCGCCGTCATGGGCCATCCTTGGCCCAGGACGGCTAACCCGGCGTCCTGCCGGGTTGCCCACGGCTTCAAGCCTGCGTTCGGCCAGCGTGGTTTAACGGGGCGCTTAAGATCAAAAGCAAGATCAAGAGCGACTCGCTGCGCATCGCAGATACGCTGGCGGCGCTTGTGCTTTTCTGTAGGAGCGAGCTTGCTCGCGAAAACCTGAGAACGCCACGTTCTTTCTGGTTTCCCGCGTCATCGTTAACGACCATCGCGGGCAAGCCCGCTCCCACAGGGGTACGCGCACGATTCAACGATCAGGTCGGCTATAAGGCCGCCTCGCTGTGTTTTTGATCTTAGGCGCCCCGTTAAACCACGCTGGCCGGAATTCGACAGGGATTTGGGGGGTAAACCGGCAGGGATGCCGGTTTAGCCGCCCCGCGCCATGGATTGGGCGAGGTGCCGAGTGGTGGGATAAGAGCGTTTTGCTTACTTTTGCGCTTTTTGTTCAAAAGTGAGCCGCTGTAAACGCGGAACCATAAGTGGCCGTTGCCCAAATAACGGATATGTACCCAGGACAAAAACCAACATCCTCGGCTGTCAGGCCGCCACGGGAGCAAGCTCCCTGGTTTGTTGCGCGACAGCGTCACATCGAAGATGTGGTGGGGACTCCCACATTTGACTGTGTTCACAAGTTGAAATCTGCGAACCCAATCCAGTGTGGGAGGGGCGGTGCGACGATTCGACTTGCTCCCGATGAGGCCAACCCACCCAACACAAATCTTCAGGCAAAAAAATACCCCAGCCTTTCGACCGGGGCATTTTTCTATCCAGCTATAACCTTAGTGATTAACCGCCCCGCTCGCCCCCAGGCCAGTCTGCGAACGCACAAACTGCGGGAAGTACAGCGCACGCTCTTTCTCTGCCGCCGCCGACTTGTCGGTGATGGAGAAGAACCAGATGCCGATGAACGCAATGATCATCGAGAACAGCGCCGGGTACTCGTACGGGAAGATGGCTTTTTCATGGTGCAGGATCGAGACCCAGATGGTCGGGCCGAGGATCATCAGGCCCACAGCACTGATCAAGCCCAGCCAGCCGCCGATCATGGCGCCACGGGTGGTGAGATTTTTCCAGTACATGGAAAGCAGCAGCACCGGGAAGTTACAGCTGGCGGCAATCGAGAACGCCAGGCCGACCATGAACGCAATGTTCTGGCTTTCGAACAGGATACCCAGGCCGATAGCCAGCACCGCCAGGGCGATGGTGGTGATCTTCGACACGCGAATCTCATCCTTCTCGTTAGCCTTGCCCTTCTTGATCACGCTGGCGTACAGGTCATGGGATACCGCCGAGGCACCGGCCAGGGTCAAGCCGGCGACCACCGCGAGGATGGTGGCGAAGGCCACGGCCGAGATAAAGCCCAGGAAGATGCTGCCACCCACCGCGTTGGCCAGGTGCACCGCCGCCATGTTGTTACCGCCGAGCAAGGCGCCTGCCGCATCCTTGAACGCCGGATTGGTGCTGACCAGCAGGATAGCGCCGAAGCCGATGATAAAGGTCAGGATATAGAAGTAGCCGATGAAGCCCGTAGCGTACAGCACGCTCTTACGCGCTTCCTTGGCGTCGCTCACAGTAAAGAAACGCATCAGGATGTGCGGCAGGCCGGCAGTACCGAACATCAGGGCCAGGCCCAGGGAGAATGCCGAGATCGGGTCTTTCACCAGGCCGCCCGGGCTCATGATCGCTTCACCTTTAGGGTGAACCTTGATCGCCTCGGAGAAAAGCATGTTGAAGTCGAAGTTGACATGCTTCATTACCATCAGTGCCATGAACGAGGCACCGGACAGCAACAGCACCGCCTTGATGATCTGCACCCAGGTGGTCGCCAGCATGCCGCCGAACAACACGTACAGGCACATCAGGATGCCGACCAGGATCACCGCCACATGGTAGTCCAGGCCGAAGAGCAGCTGGATCAGCTTGCCCGCGCCGACCATCTGCGCGATCAGGTAGAACGCCACCACCACCAACGAACCACAGGCCGAGAGGCTGCGGATCTGGGTTTGCCCGAGGCGATAGGACGCCACGTCGGCAAAGGTGTACTTGCCCAGGTTACGCAGGCGCTCGGCGATCAGGAACAGAATGATCGGCCAGCCCACCAGGAAGCCGATCGAGTAGATCAGGCCGTCGTAGCCAGAGGTAAATACCAGCGCGGAAATACCCAAAAAGGACGCCGCCGACATGTAGTCGCCGGCAATCGCCAGGCCGTTCTGGAAGCCGGTGATCTTGCCGCCTGCCGCATAGTAGTCGGCCGCCGACTTGTTGCGCTTGGACGCCCAGTAGGTGATGCACAACGTCGCGCCGACAAAGGCCACGAACATCAGGATCGCTGCGATATTCAGCGGTTGCTTATGCACTTCACCGGTCAACGCATCTGCCGCCCAAACGGCGGGCGCAAAGACGCAAGCGCCGAATACAGCCAATAGACGACGGATCATTGCGCAGCCTCCTTGAGAATCGCATTGTTCAGGTCGTCGAATTCGCCGTTGGCGCGTCGCACATAGATAGCGGTGAGGATGAAGGCCGAAACAATCAGCCCGACCCCGATAGGGATGCCCCAGGTGATGGATGAACCGGGGCTGAGCTTGGCCCCCAGTACTTGCGGCCCGTAGGCGATCAACAGGATGAAACCGGAGTAAAGCCCTAGCATGATCGCCGAGAGAATCCAGGCGAACCTTTCCCTTTTCCTGACCAGCTCCTTGAAACGCGGGCTGTTTTGAATCGAGAGGTAAATGCTGTCGTTCATTGTTTTTATCCTCGCAGCACAGCTTTTTTATTATTGGAACGTATCCACTGTATGCGGCTGTGGAAAGGGTTCCAGACGACCTTAGTAGTAGATCGAGTGTAGCGAGAGTTTGCGGGGACACAGAAACATTTGAGGGAGGATGAAATCAATGTGGGAGGGGGCTTGCTCCCGATGGCGGCGGGTCAGTCAACAGTGCTCTGACTGAACAATCGCAATCGGGAGCAAGCCCCCTCCCACAGGGTATTGCATCAAAAGTGAGGGTTATTTAGCGGTCCACTCAGCGACGCGCTCAGGGTGCTTGGCCACCCAATCCTTGGCCGCCGCATCAGGCTTGGCGCCTTCCTGGATCGCGAGCATGACTTCGCCAATCTCATCCTTGGAGGCCCACTGGAATTTCTTCAGGAAAGCCGCCACTTCCGGTGCTTTTTTCTCCAGGCCCTTGCTGCCGATGCTGTTGACGGTTTCAGCAGCACCATAAATCCCTTTAGGGTCGTCCAGGAAACGCAGTTTCCACTTGGCAAACATCCAGTGCGGCACCCAACCGGTCACGGCAATGGAGTCCTGCTTGTCTTCGGCACGGGTCAGTTCGGCGATCATCGCCGCGCCCGAGCTGGCTTGCAGCTTGTAGTCCAGGCCATATTGCTTGATAGCTTCGTCGGTCTTGAGCATTACGCCTGAACCGGCGTCGATGCCGACGATCTTGTTCTTGAAGGTGGTATCGGTCTTGAGGTCTTCAATGGATTTGGCCTTGACGTACTCCGGTACGATCAGGCCGATCTTCGCATCCTTGAAGTTGGGGCCGTAGTCGACCACCTTGTCTTTGTTCTTGGCCCAGTATTCGCCGTGGGTCACGGGTAGCCAGGCGGAGAGCATGGCATCGAGTTTGCCGGTGGCGACGCCCTGCCACATGATCCCGGTGGCGACGGCTTGCAGCTTCACGTCGTAGCCAAGTTTTTCCCTGATAACTTCTGCCGCCACATGGGTGGTAGCCACGCTGTCGGACCAACCGTCCACGTAGCCGAGGCTCAGGGTCTTGCTGTCGGCGCTGGCCAGTGTGGAGCCCATCGCAACTACCAACGTGGCAGCTGCGCCCAAGAGTCGTCGCATCTTCATAGTACTTCCCCGAAAGTGCTGCGCCCGACGGATGCCGAGCGACGTCAAACTGTTGTTATAGGGTGCACCGCGCCTCCTTCACGCGCATCGATCCGGTTGCCCAAGACATCAGTGGAGTTCTGACCCTTCGATAATCAACCTGCCGGGTCCATGGACCTGCTCTGCCAGCGACCTCGGCTGAGCAAGAAACGACATCACATAGCCAGCAGGAGACTTCCTACAAATTGACGCCAGAATCCCGCCCGAACTTTGCATGTCAAAATCATGCAGCTCCACTGAAAGGAGTCAATTGCGGGTAAGATGCGCGCCTTTGCTCCCCCAGATAAGCTGACCATGCCCGCGACTGCCCGCTTCCCTGCCCTGCCCTATTTCCTTGCTTTGACCCTCGGCCTGCTTGCTCTTGTCGGCTATTGGTACGGCCTCGGCCGGCCGGTGGTGTTGCCGGACGTCGCCAGCGCCAGCCACAAGATGCAATGTGCCTCCTATACGCCGTTCGACAAGGACCAATCGCCCTTCGACCAGCCTTTCAAGCTGCGCCCCGAGCGTATGGACGCCGACCTGGCGCTGCTTGCCACACGCTTTGAATGCATTCGCACCTACTCAATGACGGGCCTGGAGTCCTTGCCGGACCTGGCGCGCAAGCATGGGTTGAAGGTGATGGCCGGGGCCTGGGTCAGCAGCGATCCAGTGGCGACCGAGAAAGAAATCAACGAGCTGATCGCTGCTGCCAACGCCAATCCTGACATCGTCACCTCAGTGATCGTCGGCAACGAAGCCCTGTTGCGCAAGGAAGTGACCGCCAAGCAATTGGTGGCGCTGATTCAAACAGTCAAAAGCCAGATCAAACAGCCGGTCACCTATGCCGATGTCTGGGAGTTCTGGCTGCAACACCCGGAAATCGCCCCGGCGGTGGATTTCCTCACCATTCACCTGCTGCCGTACTGGGAAGATGACCCGTCCGGAATCGACCAGGCGCTCAAGCACGTGGGCGATGTGCGCCAGACCTTCGGCCACAAGTTCGCGCCCAAGGACATCGTGATCGGCGAGACCGGCTGGCCCAGCGAAGGCCGCCAGCGCGAAACCGCCGTGCCAAGCCGGGTCAATGAGGCCAAGTTCATGCGTGGCTTCGTGGCCATGGCCGAAGCCAATGGCTGGCGCTACAACCTGATCGAAGCCTTTGACCAACCGTGGAAACGTGCGAGTGAAGGTGCCGTCGGCGGTTACTGGGGACTGTTCGATGCAGACCGGCAGGACAAAGCCATCCTCGCCGGCCCCGTGACCAATGTGCCGTACTGGCCGCTGTGGCTGGGCATCGGCGGGCTCATCCTGCTCGGCACCCTGGTGCTCGGTGGCCGTGTGCGCAGCCCGCGCTCGGCGCTGATGCTGCCCTTGCTGGGCGCCGTTGCAGCCTGCTCCATTGGCACCTGGGCCGAACTGACCCGTGTCACCGCACGCTTCAACGATGAGTGGGTATGGGCCGGTTTGCTGGTGGTATTGAACCTGCTGGTGCTGGCCCACGCCGCCCTGGCCCTCAGCGCCCGTGACGGCTGGCGCGCGCGAGTGTTCGACTGGCTGGAGCAACGCGCCGGTTGGCTGGTGGCGATTGCCGGGTTTGCGGGGGCGGTAATGATGCTGGCGCTGGTGTTTGACCCGCGTTACCGCAGCTTCCCGAGCGCGGCGCTGGTGCTGCCGGCCCTGGTGTACCTGGTGCGCCCGGTAACCGGGCCGCGTCGGGAGATTGCGTTGCTGGCCTTCATTATCGGTACCGGCGTTGCGCCGCAGTTGTACCGCGAAGGGCTATTGAATCAGCAGGCCTGGGGTTGGGCAGTGGTCAGCGTGCTGATGGTTGCAGCTTTGTGGCGTTGCTTGCGGGTGCGCAAGGCTTAACACTGGCATCGGGAGCAAGCCCCCTCCCACACTTGACCGTATTCACAAATAGAAATATGTGAACCCAATCAATTGTGGGAGGGGGCCTGCTCCCGATTGGCCCTATCAGGCGCCCCGAGGCTTCCTGACCAACCGCAACCCCGCAATCATCACCGCGAACACCGCAAACGTGGTGTTGTACAACGCCAGCGCCGGCAACCCGAACACCATCCCCAGCACCGCCAAAGCCCACCCCGCACGCCCCGGCACGAAAAACGCCAGCACCGACGTGATCAACGCCGCCCAGCCCAGCACCTTGAAGTGAATCATCAACCCCAGGTTGGCACGCACCTGGCACTCCCAGCGGCTGGCCTCATCAGCGCAGATGCCGACCCACTGCCCATCTTCCATAAACCCGTAACGTGCGGCATAACTGGCGCCCAGCCACAACGGCAGGGCAATAAGCAGCAAAATCAACGGCAAGCGGCGGGACATGGGGCACTCCGATAGGCAAAAACGGCGCTCAGCTTAATCCCACCGCGGCCGTTAGCAAGGTGTTCGCGCAGATATCTGTTCAACATAGCCTGGCAAAGTGTATCGTCTGCCAACTATTACCCCCGATTCCGACGCTTTTTCCGACTTTTCGTGCCGCAGGCTGGCACTTCGGTGGCAACGCGGTGGTCATAGCCTGCGAACTTCATTCAGCACGTTTCCTCTTAGGGATTAAGTCATGCTCCGTTCCTTGCGCTGCGCTGCCTTGCTGGGCAGCCTATTTTTGAGTGCGTCAGCACTGGCCGTCGATATCGACCAGGCCAGCTATGGCTACCCTTTGACCAACCCGTTCGAAGCGACCATCGCCACCACGCCTCCCGGTCTTCGGCCAACCTTGCCGACCGATGACGAGATCAATCAATCCGACTACACCCTGAATATGCGCCCCGAGCGCGAGTTCAGCCTGCCCGACAACTTCTGGGCGGTGAAGAAACTCACCTACCGCATCGCCAAGCAGGACCGCGCCGCACCGCTGATCTTCCTGATCGCCGGCACCGGTGCGCGGTTTGACAGCAGCATCAACGAATACCTGAAGAAGCTGTATTACCAGGCCGGCTACCATGTGGTGCAGTTGTCATCGCCCACCAGCTTCGACTTCATCAGCGCCGCCTCGCGCTTCGCCACCCCGGGTATCACCCAGGAAGACGCCGAAGACATGTACCGCGTGATGCAAGCCGTGCGCGCGCAGAACGCCTCGCTGCCGGTCACCGACTTCTACCTCACCGGCTATAGCCTGGGCGCGCTGGATGCAGCGTTCGTCAGCAAGCTCGACGAGACACGCCGCACCTTCAACTTCAAGAAAGTGCTGCTGCTCAACCCGCCGGTCAATCTCTACACCTCGATCACCAACCTCGACAAGCTGGTACAGACCGAGGTCAAGGGCATCAACAACACCACCACCTTCTATGAACTGGTGTTAAGCAAGCTGACCCGCTACTTCCAGCAAAAAGGCTACATCGACCTCAACGACGCGCTGCTGTATGACTTCCAACAGTCCAAACAGCACCTGAGCAACGAACAGATGGCCATGTTGATCGGCACCTCGTTCCGCTTCTCGGCGGCCGACATCGCCTTTACCTCGGACCTGATCAACCGCCGCGGCCTGATCATCCCGCCTAAATACCCGATTACCGAAGGCACCAGCCTCACGCCGTTCCTCAAGCGTGCCCTGCAATGCGACTTCGATTGCTACCTCACCGAACAAGTGATCCCGATGTGGCGCGCCCGTTCCGATGGCGGCAGCCTGCTGCAGTTGGTCGACCAGGTGAGCCTGTACGCGCTGGAGGACTATCTGCGCGACAGCCCGAAAATCGCCGTGATGCACAACGCCGACGACGTGATCCTCGGCCCTGGCGACCTGGGTTTCCTGCGTAAAACCTTCGGCAATCGCTTGACCGTCTACCCGCTGGGCGGCCACTGCGGCAACCTCAATTACCGCGTCAACGCCGACGCCATGCTGGAGTTCTTCCGTGGCTAAATATCTTCTGCTGCTTGCCGCACTGATGTGCACAGGCGTGGCCAATGCCGACAACAGCAAGGCCCATGAACCGGTCAAGGTCGGTGCCGACGGCTTCAAGGAGCCGCTGACCAAGCTCAAGTTCAACCCCGGCCTGGACCAGCGCGAGTTCGAACGCTCATCGCTGACCGCCCTTAACGTGTATGACCCGCTGGAGTCGTGGAACCGCCGCGTGTACCACTTCAACTATCGCTTCGACCAGTGGGTGTTCCTGCCGGTGGTCAATGGCTACCGCTATGTCACGCCAAGCTTCCTGCGTACCGGCGTGAGCAACTTCTTCAACAACCTGGGCGATGTACCCAACCTGTTGAACAGCCTGCTGCAGCTCAAGGGCCACCGCTCCCTGGAAACCACCGGGCGCTTGCTGGTCAACACCACCATAGGCGTCGCCGGCCTATGGGACCCGGCCACCGCCATGGGCCTGCCGCGCCAGAGTGAAGACTTCGGCCAGACCCTGGGCTTCTACGGCGTACCCGGCGGCGCCTACGTGGTCCTGCCGATCTTTGGCCCGTCGAACCTGCGCGACACCACCGGCCTGATCGTTGACTACAGCGCCGAGACCCAGATCAACTTCCTCAACGTGTCAGAAGTCAGCTCCAACCACCCGGAAATCTGGGCCCTGCGCGCGGTAGATAAGCGCTATCAGACCAGCTTCCGCTATGGGCAGATGAACTCGCCGTTTGAATATGAGAAGGTGCGGTATATCTATACCGAATCGCGCAAGTTGCAGATTGCCGAGTAAGCCAAGCGCCATGAAAAAGGCCATTCGATTGAATGGCCTTTTTTGTGTCCGCAAGGTTAAGCCCTGATTGCTTTCCAACTTTTGCCAACCACACTGACCACCGCCAACACAGCGGCCCCGGCAATAATCCCCGCCACCGCATTCAGCAACGTCGGCATCAACCACGCCAGCGCCCCGGTGCTCTGGCTAACTGAGTCAATCCAGTGATGCACCACCGGCACACCATGGGTGAGGATGCCGCCACCAACCATGAACATAGCCGCCGTACCGATCACCGACAGGCTTTTCATCATGTACGGCGCGGCGCGCAAAATGGCACCGCCGATACGGCGTGCCACCTGGCCCGGCTTCTGGGTCAACCACAGCCCCAGGTCGTCAAGCTTGACGATACCCGCCACCAGCCCATACACACCCACGGTCATGACGATCGCGATGCCCGACAACACTACCACCTGCTGCATCAACGGTGCGTCGGCCACGGTGCCCAGGGTGATGGCGATGATTTCTGCAGAGAGGATAAAGTCGGTGCGGATCGCGCCTTTGATCTTGTCCTTTTCAAAGGCCACCAGGTCGGTGGCCGGGTCGGCCACGGCTTCGACCAATTGCGCGTGCTCGGCCTGGTCCTCGGCGTTGCTGTGCAGGAATTTATGCGCCAGTTTCTCGAAGCCTTCGAAACACAGGTAGGCACCACCGAGCATCAACAATGGCGTCACCGCCCAGGGCGCGAAGGCGCTGATCAACAGCGCGGTAGGCACCAGGATCAACTTGTTGATGAACGAGCCCTTGGCCACCGCCCACACCACCGGGATTTCCCGCTCGGCGCGCACCCCGGAGACCTGCTGGGCATTGAGCGCCAGGTCGTCACCCAGCACACCGGCGGTCTTCTTCGCCGCCATTTTTGTCATCAGGGCGACGTCATCGAGTACCGCGGCGATATCGTCGATCAACACCAACAAGCTGCTTCCTGCCATGAATCAAGTATCCGTAAGGGGGAGATCGGGCGAGCATAGCGCGGCGCAAGGCGTTATGGGCAGATTGTTGAGGCCCGCGGATGGCCGGTGCTACCATGCGCAACCGCCTGTCATGGCAAGGAAACCTCTGGTTTATGAGCAGCATTCGCGAGCGCAACAAAGAAAAAATCCTGCGGGCGGCAAGCGAGGAGTTTGCCGACAAGGGCTTCGCCGCGACCAAGACCAGCGACATCGCCGCCAAGGCCGGGCTACCCAAGCCCAACGTCTATTACTACTTCAAGTCCAAGGACAACCTCTACCGCGAGGTGCTCGAGAGCATTATCGAGCCGATCCTGGCCGCATCCACGCCGTTCAACCCCGACGGCGAGCCCAAGGAAGTGCTGAGCAACTACATCCGCTCGAAAATCCGCATTTCCCGTGACCTGCCATTTGCCTCCAAGGTGTTTGCCAGCGAAATCATGCACGGCGCCCCGCACTTGAGCACCGAGCAGGTTGAACAGCTCAACGCCCAGGCCAAGCACAATATCGATTGCATCCAGAACTGGGTGGATCGTGGGTTGATTGCGGCTATCGACCCTAATCACCTGATGTTCAGCATCTGGGCGGCGACCCAGACCTATGCGGACTTTGACTGGCAGATCTCGGCCGTGACCGGCAAAGCCAAGTTGGATGAAGCCGATTATGAGGCGGCGGCGCAGACGATTATCCGGTTGGTGCTCAAGGGGTGTGAACCGGACTGATAGACCGCAGTGTCTGTACCAATCGGGGGCAAGCCCCCTCCCACATTTTTTGATGTGAACGCTGTCAAATTGTGGGAGGGGGCTTGCCCCCGATTGGCCCTAACAGTCACACAGGATCAGGCAGACACCCCCGCATCCGCCATTAACCCCAATCCCTCAATCGCCGTGATCGCACACTGCTCATCAATATCCGACGTATCCCCGGTGATTCCAATCGCTCCCAACACCAATCCCGACTGATCCCGTATCAACACCCCACCCGGCGCCGGCACCACGCTGCCCTGCCCCAGGCTGTTCAACGCCGCGATAAATGCCGGGCGCTGCTGCGCGTCCAGCGCCAGCAAACGTGAACCCTTACCCAGGGCTATGGCCCCCCAGGCCTTGCCGATGGCGATTTGCGGGCGCAGCAGGCTAGCGCCGTCTTCGCGTTGCAAGGTGATCAAGTGCCCTCCGCTGTCGAGTACTGCAATGGTCAGCGGCGCTGCAGAAATCGTGCGGCCCGCGGCGATGGCCTGGCCGGCCAATTGGGTGGCGAGTTTCAAGGTTAAAGCGCTCATGGTGCCGTCCTTCTTTTGTTATTGGAAAGCGGTGGAGTTCTGTTTGATCAGATGCTCGATCAAACAAATAGAACACAATGATGTTTATTTTTGTATACAATATTTTCAAACAAAGTCTCCGTACGTCGAAAAAAGCCATTCCGATAGACGCATAGGCCCGTTCATAAAATGCATTGACCTGCGCAGCCCGCCGTGAATACACTTCGTACCGACACCACTTGTATACAATTACAAAACGCAAGAGGCACCAAAATCATGAGCAAAATGAGAGCAATCGAAGCCGCCGTCCTGGTGATGCGCCGTGAAGGTGTGGATACCGCCTTCGGTATCCCAGGCGCTGCGATCAACCCGCTGTATTCGGCCTTGCAGAAGGTGGGTGGCATCGATCACGTCCTTGCTCGCCACGTTGAAGGCGCCTCGCACATGGCCGAGGGCTATACCCGCACCAAGGCCGGCAATATCGGCGTGTGCATCGGCACATCAGGCCCGGCGGGCACCGACATGGTCACCGGCTTGTACAGCGCCTCTGCCGATTCGATCCCGATCCTGTGCATCACCGGCCAGGCCCCCCGCGCCCGGATGCACAAGGAAGACTTCCAGGCCGTGGATATCACCAGCATCGTCAAGCCGGTGACCAAGTGGGCGACCACTGTGCTGGAGCCCGGCCAAGTGCCGTACGCCTTCCAGAAGGCCTTCTATGAAATGCGCTCCGGTCGACCGGGCCCGGTGCTGATCGACCTGCCCTTCGATGTGCAGATGGCCGAAATCGAATTCGACATCGACGCCTACCAGCCCCTGCCTTTGGCCAAGCCGTTGGCCACGCGCATCCAGGTCGAGAAAGCCCTGGCGCTGCTGGACCAGGCTGAACGCCCACTGCTGGTGAGCGGTGGCGGCGTAATCAACGCCGACGCCAGCGAGTTGTTGGTGGAGTTCGCTGAATTGACTGGCATCCCGGTGATCCCGACCCTGATGGGCTGGGGTACCATCCCCGACGATCACCCGCTGATGGTGGGTATGGTCGGCCTGCAAACTTCCCACCGTTATGGCAACGCGACGATGCTCAAGTCGGACGTGGTGCTGGGTATCGGCAACCGCTGGGCCAACCGCCACACCGGTTCGGTGGAGGTCTACACCGAAGGGCGCAAATTCATCCACGTCGACATCGAGCCGACGCAGATTGGCCGCGTGTTCACCCCGGACCTGGGCATCGTTTCCGATGCCGGCAGCGCACTGACGATGTTTATCGAAGTGGCCCGCGAATGGAAAGCCGCCGGCAAGCTCAAGGACCGCAGCGCCTGGTTGCATGACTGCCAGCAGCGCAAAGCCACCCTGCACCGCAAGACCCACTTCGACAACGTGCCGGTCAAGCCGCAACGGGTGTACGAAGAGATGAACCAGGTGTTCGGCAAAGACACCTGCTACGTCAGCACCATCGGCCTGTCGCAGATTGCCGGCGCGCAATTCCTGCATGTCTACAAGCCACGCCACTGGATCAACTGCGGCCAGGCCGGCCCGTTGGGCTGGACCATTCCCGCGGCGCTGGGCGTGGTCAAGGCCGACCCGAACCGCAAGGTGGTGGCGCTGTCGGGCGACTATGACTTCCAGTTCATGATCGAAGAACTGGCGGTGGGTGCACAGTTCAAGCTGCCGTACATCCATGTGGTGGTGAACAACTCGTACCTGGGGCTGATCCGCCAGGCCCAGCGCGGCTTTGAAATGGATTACTGCGTGCAGCTGTCGTTCGACAACCTCAATGCCCCGGAGCTCAACGGCTATGGCGTCGACCATGTGGCCGTCGCCGAGGGCTTGGGCTGCAAGGCCCTGCGCGTGTTCGAGCCAGGGCAGATCCAGCCGGCCCTGCGCCGCGCCCAGGAAATGATCGAAGAATTCAAGGTGCCGGTGATCGTTGAGATTATTCTGGAACGGGTGACCAATATTTCCATGGGCACCGAAATCAACGCCGTCAATGAATTCGAAGACCTGGCCCTGGTCGGCAACGATGCGCCGACCGCCATTTCCCTGCTCGATTAAGGAGAACCCTATGCCGCGCTTTGCCGCCAACCTGTCCATGCTGTTCACCGAACAGGACTTCCTTGCTCGCTTCAAGGCAGCCGCCGACGCCGGCTTCGAAGGTGTGGAATACCTGTTCCCGTATGAGTTCAGCTCCGCCGAGATCAAGGCGCAGCTCGATGCCAACGGCCTGAGCCAAGTGCTGTTCAACTTGCCGGCCGGCGACTGGGCCAAGGGCGAGCGTGGCCTGGCCTGCCACCCGGACCGGGTCGAGGAGTTCCGTGCCGGGGTCAAGCTGGCTATCGCCTACGCCCAGGTACTGGGTAACACCCAGATCAACTGCCTGGCGGGTATCCGTCCACAGGGCGTGGACGACGAAACCCTGGAAAAGACCTTTGTCGCCAATCTCAAGTACGCCGCCGACAAGCTGCAAGCAGCGGGCATCAAGCTGGTGATGGAGATGATCAACACCCGTGACATCCCGGGCTTCTACCTGAATAACACGGCCCAGGCCCTGTCGATTCGCGAGCAGGTGGGCAGTGACAACCTGTTCCTGCAATACGACATCTATCACATGCAAATCATGGAAGGCGACCTGGCACGGACCATGGCGGCGCACCTGGGGCAGATCAACCATATCCAGCTGGCGGACAACCCGGGGCGCAATGAGCCGGGGACTGGGGAGATCAACTATCGCTTCCTGTTCGAGCATCTGGACCGCATTGGCTACACGGGTTGGGTTGGCTGTGAATACAAGCCGTTGACCACTACCGAAGCGGGTTTGGGCTGGCTCAAGACCCATAACGCGCTCTAACACACACCCCCTCCCACATTGGACCTGATGTGTCTGGCAGACCTCAACAAGTCTGCCTACCGAATAAAAAAGAGGATTTTGATCATGGCTAAAATCGGATTTATCGGCACCGGCATCATGGGCCAGCCTATGGCCGCCAACCTGCAGAAAGCAGGGCACCAACTGTTTCTCTCCGAGCATCACGGCAAGGCCCCGCAAGCGCTGATCGACGCTGGCGCCATCGCCCTGGCCAACCCGCAGCAAGTCGCGCAAGAAGCCGAATTCATCATCGTCATGGTGCCGGACACCCCACAGGTCGAAGACGTGCTGTTGCGCGCCGACGGCGTGGTCGCCGGCCTGTCGCCGAACAAAGTGGTGATCGACATGAGTTCGATCTCCCCCACCGCCACCAAGGCGTTCGCGGCGAAGATCAACGAGACCGGCGCGCAGTATCTGGACGCACCGGTGTCCGGCGGTGAAGTCGGCGCCAAGGCCGGCACCTTGAGCATCATGATCGGTGGCGAACCGCAGACCTTCGAACGTGCATTGCCGCTGTTCCAGGCCATGGGCAAGAACATCACCCTCGTGGGCGGTAACGGCGATGGCCAGACCGCCAAGGTCGCCAACCAGATCATCGTTGCACTGAACATCCAGGCGGTGGCCGAAGCGCTGCTTTTCGCCTCCAAGAACGGCGCCGACCCGGCCAAGGTGCGGGAAGCGCTGATGGGCGGCTTTGCGTCGTCGAAGATCCTGGAAGTGCATGGCGAACGCATGATCAAGGGGACTTTCGACCCGGGCTTTCGCATCAACCTGCACCAGAAGGACCTGAACCTGGCCTTGGCCGGCGCCAAGGAACTGGGGATCAACCTGCCGAATACCGCCGGCACCCAGCAAGTGTTCAGCACCTGCACGGCCATTGGCGGCGGTAACTGGGACCACTCGGCGCTGATCAAGGGTCTGGAGCATATGGCCAATTTCTCGATTCGCGATAAATAACCCATCTTGGAATGTAATCCAGTGTGGGAGGGGGCTTGCTCCCGATAGCAATCTGTCATTCAACCACTATGTCGACTGATGCACCGCTATCGGGAGCAAGCCCCCTCCCACATTTTGATTGCGTTCCAAGTCCCAATGCTAATAACAAGAATCCGGGAGCCCGCTTATGTCGGTCGATCCGCAACACCTGCTTCGCGAGCTGTTTGCCACAGCCATCGACGCCGCCCATCCCCGGCAAGCCCTTGAACCTTACCTCCCCGCCGACCGCAGTGGCCGGGTAATCGTGATCGGCGCCGGCAAGGCCGCGGCCGCCATGGCCCTGGTCGTGGAAAATTGCTGGCAGGGCGAAGTGTCGGGCCTGGTGGTCACCCGCTACGGCCACGGCGCGCCGTGCCAGAAAATCGAGGTGGTCGAAGCGGCCCACCCGGTCCCCGACGCTGCCGGCCTGGCCGTGGCCCAGCGCGTGCTGGAGTTGATCAGCCACCTGAGCGAAGACGACCGCGTGATCTTCCTGCTTTCCGGCGGTGGCTCCGCATTGCTGGCCCTGCCGGCCGAAGGCATCAGCCTGGCCGACAAGCAAGCCATCAATAAAGCCCTGCTCAAATCCGGCGCCACCATCGGCGAGATGAATTGCGTGCGCAAACACCTCTCGGCGATCAAGGGCGGGCGCTTGGCCAAGGCGGCATGGCCAGCCACCGTATACACCTACGCGATTTCCGATGTGCCGGGCGACCAGGCAACGGTGATCGCCTCCGGCCCTACCGTCGGCGACCCCAGCACCTCGCAGCAGGCCCTGGGGATTCTCAAGCGCTACGGCATCGACGCCCCCGCCTCGGTGCGCAGCTGGCTGCAAAACTCCGGCTCGGAAACGGTCAAGCCCGGCGACCCGGTACTTGCCCGCAGCCACTTCCAATTGATCGCCCGCCCCCAGCAATCCCTGGAAGCGGTAGCCGTGAAAGTACGCCAGGCAGGGTTCAGCCCGCTGATCCTCGGCGACCTGGAAGGTGAAGCGCGGGAGGTGGCCAAGGTACATGCCGGTATCGCCCGGCAGATCGTCCAGCACGGCCAGCCATTGGCGGCGCCCTGTGTGATCCTGTCCGGCGGCGAGACCACCGTCACCGTGCGCGGCGATGGCCGAGGCGGGCGCAATGCGGAATTCCTGCTCAGCCTCACCGACAGCCTCAAGGGCCTGCCCGGCGTGTACGCCCTGGCCGGCGACACCGATGGCATCGACGGCTCGGAAGACAACGCGGGCGCCATCATGACCCCCAGCAGCTACGCCCGCGCAGAGGCCTTGGGCCTGTCGGCCAGCGACGAGTTGGACAACAACAACGGCTACGGCTATTTCGCCGCCCTGGGCGACTTGATCGTCACCGAGCCGACCCGTACCAACGTCAACGACTTCCGTGCCATCCTGATCCTTGAGACTGCCAAACATGACGCCTGATAAGAAGGTCAAGATCCTCGCCACCCTGGGCCCGGCCACCGACAGTATCGATGACATCCTTGAGCTGGTGCAGGCCGGGGTGAATATCTTCCGTCTCAACTTCAGTCACGGCGAACACGCCGACCATGCCCAGCGCTACCAGTGGATTCGCCAGGTAGAGCGCCAGTTGAACTACCCACTGGGCATCCTCATGGACCTGCAAGGACCAAAGCTGCGGGTCGGGCGTTTTGCCGAGGGCAAGGTGCAGTTGATTCGCGGCCAGGCCCTGCGCCTGGACCTGGACCCGACGCCCGGTGACCAGCGCCGCGTCAACCTGCCCCATCCGGAAATCATCGCAGCCCTTGAACCGGGCATGGACTTGCTGCTCGATGACGGCAAGCTGCGCCTGCGCGTGATTACCAAGCATGCCGACGCCATCGACACCACGGTGCTCAATGGCGGCGAGCTGTCCGACCGCAAAGGCGTAAACGTCCCACAAGCTTTGTTGGAACTCAGCCCGCTCACCGCCAAAGATCGCCGCGACTTGAGCTTCGGCCTGGAACTGGGCGTGGACTGGGTGGCACTGTCGTTTGTACAGCGCCCGGAAGACATCCGCGAGGCCCGCGAGCTGATTGGCGACAAGGCGTTCCTGATGGCCAAGATCGAGAAGCCCTCGGCCGTGCAGCGCCTGCAGGAAATTGCCGAGCTGAGCGATGCGATCATGGTAGCCAGAGGCGACCTGGGCGTGGAAGTACCGGCCGAAAGCGTGCCGCAGATCCAGAAAGACATCATCAGCACGTGTCGTCAATTGGGCAAGCCGGTGGTGGTGGCCACGCAGATGCTTGAGTCCATGCGTTTCTCCCCGGCGCCGACCCGTGCCGAAGTCACCGATGTCGCCAACGCCGTGGCCGAGGGTGCGGACGCGGTGATGCTGTCGGCGGAAACCGCGTCGGGCGATTATCCGCTGGAAGCCGTGCAGATGATGAGCAAGATCATCCGCCAGGTGGAAAACGGCCCGGACTGCCAGGCGCAACTGGACGTCAGCCGGCCCAAGGCGGATGCCACGGTGTCGGACGCCATCAGCTGTGCGATCCGGCGCATCAGCAGCATCCTGCCGGTGGCGGTGCTGGTGAACTACAGCGAGTCGGGCAGTTCCAGCTTGCGCGCCGCACGGGAACGGCCGGTGGCACCGATCCTCAACCTCACGCCGAACCTGTCCACGGCGCGGCGCTTGAGCGTGGCGTGGGGCGTGCACTCGGTGGTCAATGACCGTCTGCGCCAGGTGGATGAGGTGTGTTCCACCGCGTTGGAAATCGCCCAGGCTCAGGGTATGGCGCAACGCGGGGATACCTTGGTGATTACCGCGGGGGTGCCGTTTGGGCAGCCGGGGTCGACCAATTCGTTGCGCATCGAGACATTGATTTAGCGTCTGTAAGGGCCCATCGGGGGCAAGCCCCCTCCCACATTGGACTGCATTTGAACCTGTGGGAGGGGCTTGCCCCCGATGGGCACAACTGAAGTCCCACTGACTCACCGAAAATGCACAACCACACCTGCCCTGACTGGGCCGAAGCTCTGCTCAATGGCTTCAGCCAGATTTTCCTGCAACGCCACCCGCTGTGTGGCCTGCTGTGCCTGCTGGCGATCCTGATCGGCGCCCCGGCCTTGCTCGGCGGTGCGCTGCTGGGCGGGGTCGCGGGGTTGCTTACGGCCCAGCGCCGTGGCTATCCCAAGGCTGAGCGCCAGGCTGGACTGTACAGCTACAACGGCGTACTGCTGGGCTTGTTGATCAGCCAGCACTTTGCCTGGTCGGCGCTGGTGCCACCGTTGATCCTGGCATGCGGGGGCTTGAGCGCGATCCTTACCCGGCAATGGTTGACACACGCGAACCAGCCCCAGGACTTGCCCGCCTATACCGCGCCCTTTGTTGGCCTCGGCTGGTTGCTGCTCGGGTGCGTACCTGGAAGCGCCCTTGCGCTGACCGAGCACGGCACCTTCTCTATTCTCGCCGCTCCATTTATCGGTCTTGGACAAATCATGCTGTTGGAGCAACCCATGGCAGGCGTGTTGATCGCCGCGGGCTTGCTGCTGGCCGACCGCCGCGCCGCGTTGTGGGCACTGAGCGGTGCCAGCCTCGGCGTGCTGGCCGGCCTTTGGCTGAACGACCCCACTGGCGCCCTGCTCGGCCTGCACAGCTATAACCCAGCGTTGGTCGCCCTGGTCCTGGGCTTGTCATGTCGCCAGCCGTGGTTGCCGCTGCTGGGCATCCTGCTGGCAATCATCCTCACCCCAGGTTTCGCCGCCCTGCACCTGCCTGCGCTGACCGCACCGTTTATCCTCGCCTGCTGGCTGGTGCGCGCCGGCCAGCGAATGCTGCGCAAACCCCACATGGACAGTCCGTTCGAATCCCCCTAGGCTTGCTCGATATTCGCTTCAGGCAGGACTTATGGACAGTAACAACGACTGGCGCCAGCGGCTCTACATCATGGTTTTCCAAAGCGACACCGTCGCCGGGCGGCGCTTTGACGGCATCCTGCTGCTGATCATCCTCGCCAGCCTGGTGATCGTGATGCTCGACAGCATCGATGAAATCCACCAGAACTACGCGGATGTGCTGGCCTATATCGAGTGGGGCTTCACGCTGATCTTCGCCATCGAATACGGCCTGCGCCTGTATTGCTCGCCCAAGCCGCTGCGCTATGCCTTCAGCTTTTACGGCCTGGTGGACTTGCTGGCCATCGTCCCCGGCATCCTCGCCCTGTACTACAGCGATGCGCAGTACCTGCTGATCATCCGCATCATTCGCATGCTGCGCATCTTCCGCGTACTCAAGCTCAGCCCGTACCTCAAGCAGGCCAACTACCTGATGGCGGCGCTGCGCGGCAGCAAGCAGAAGATCGTGGTGTTCCTGGTCAGCGTGTGCACGCTGGTGACGGTGTTCGGCACCCTGATGTACGTGATCGAAGGCCCGGAACATGGGTTCACCAGTATTCCCAAGGGCATCTATTGGGCCATCGTCACCCTGACCACCGTGGGCTTCGGCGATATCGTGCCCAAGACGCCGCTGGGCCAGGTAATTTCGTCGCTGGTGATGATCACCGGTTATTCGATCATCGCGGTGCCGACGGGCATTTTTACTGCAGAGCTGGCCAGTGCCATGCGCGGTGAACAGTTGCAAACCGACTGCCCGGCGTGCAAGAAGAACAGCCATGAGCCCAATGCGGCTTTTTGCTCGCGATGTGGCAGTAACCTTTTTCATAAACTGGAATAACCAAAGGTCGTTTTAATCTTTATAGGTCTATGCAGGCCCGGCTATAGTCGCTGGCAAATTGCCTCCCCTCTTCTCCAACAACAAGGAATGAGCAGTGAAAAAGATCCTCAGCGCCTCTCTTCTGGCCGCCAGCCTGGCCTTGGCGGGCTCCGCCCAGGCCGCGACCACCCTGCTCAACGTCTCCTACGACGTGATGCGCGATTTCTACAAGGACTACAACGCTGCCTTCCAGAAGCATTGGGAAGCCGAGCACCCTGACGACAAGCTGACGTTGCAGATGTCCTTCGGCGGTTCCAGCAAACAGGCACGCTCGGTGATCGACGGCCTGCCGGCTGACGTGATTACCATGAACATGGCCACCGACATCAATGCTCTGGTCGACAATGGCAAATTGGTGCCGGACAACTGGGTGACGCGCCTGCCGAACAACAGTGCACCCTTCACCTCCGCCACCGTGTTCATCGTGCGCAAGGACAACCCCAAGGCGTTGAAAGACTGGCCGGATTTGCTCAAGGACGGCGTGCAGGTGATCGTTCCCAACCCGAAGACCTCGGGTAACGGCCGCTACACCTACCTGTCGGCCTGGGGCTATGTGCTCAAGAACGGCGGCGACGAAGAGAAAGCCAAGACCTTCGTCGGCAAGCTGTTCAAACAAGCGCCGGTGCTGGACACCGGTGGCCGTGCCGCCACCACCACGTTCATGACAAACCAGATCGGCGACGTGCTGGTGACCTTCGAAAACGAAGCAGAAATGATCGCCCGTGAGTTTGGACGGGATCAGTTCGAAGTGGTCTACCCAAGTGTGTCCGCCGAAGCCGAGCCGCCTGTGTCGGTGGTGGATAAAGTGGTCGAGAAGAAAGGCACCCGTACCGCGGCGGAAGACTACCTGAAGTACCTGTGGTCGCCGGAAGGCCAGGAAATTGCGGCCAACAATTACCTGCGCCCACGGGACCCGAAGGTGTTGGCCAAGTACACCGACCGCTTCCCGAAGGTGGACTTCCTGTCGGTGGAGAAGACCTTTGGCGACTGGCGCACGGTGCAGAAGACCCACTTCAATGATGGCGGGGTGTTTGACCAGATCTACAGTGGTCAATAACTGAAGAAATGCGGTAACAAATGTGGGAGGGGGCTTGCTCCCGATGGCGGTGTGTCAGCCAAGACATAGGCTGACTGACACACCGCCATCGGGAGCAAGCCCCCTCCCACATTGGGTTTTGCATTGAGTCATTATTTCGCGGCATGACAGTTATCACGCCAAGCGGCCTACTCACTGCCGGCCCATGTCTTTATTCTCTCACCCCATCGTCCTTCGCCTTATGAGAACACCATGAACCCAACCTCTCACGCTACAGGCACCATGACCCGGGGCATGGTCATGCTGTTTGCGTTTTGCTGCGGTGCCATCGTTGCCAACATCTACTACGCGCAACCAATCATTGAACTGATCGCCCCGGATATCGGCCTGACACCGGCAATGGCCAGCCTGATCGTGTCCCTGACGCAAATCGGCTACGCCCTCGGCCTCTTCTTCCTGGTGCCTTTGGGCGACTTGTTGGAAAACCGCAAGCTGATGATCTTCACCACGGTGGTGGCCATCGCCAGCCTGCTGGGTGCTGCGTTTACCGAGCAACCCAATCTGTTCCTGCTGGTGTCGCTGCTGATCGGTTTCAGCTCGGTGTCCGTGCAAATCCTGATCCCGCTGGCCGCGCACCTGGCCCCGGCCGAATCTCGCGGTCGGGTGGTAGGCAGCATCATGGGTGGCCTGCTGCTGGGCATTTTGCTGGCGCGACCGGTGTCCAGCGTCGTCGCCGACCACTTCGGCTGGCGCGCGATGTTCATGGCCGCCGCTGCGTTGATGGCGCTTATCAGCGTGGTCCTGCTGCTGACCATTCCCAAGCGCCAACCCGATCACCGCGCCAGCTACGGCCAATTGCTGCGCTCCCTGGCTACCTTGCTGCGTGGGCAGCCGCTGCTGCGCCAACGGGCGTTCTACCAGGGCTGCATGTTTGCTGCCTTCAGCCTGTTCTGGACCGCCGCGCCGCTGGAACTGGCGCGTAACCATGGCCTTAGCCAAAGCGAAATCGCGTTGTTCGCCCTGGTCGGCGCACTGGGCGCCATTGCCGCGCCCATCGCCGGTCGCCTGGCCGATGCCGGCCACACCCATCGCGCCTCGTTGCTGGCAATGCTGTTCGGGGCATTGAGCTTCCTGCCGGCGTTTGTGCACCCGCTGTACAGCGTGATCGGTCTTGCGGTCACCGGCGTGGTCCTGGACTTCTGCGTGCAGATGAACATGGTGCTTGGCCAGCGTGCCATCTATGCCCTTGACGCCAATAGCCGCAGCCGTCTCAACGCGTTGTACATGACCAGCATCTTCATTGGCGGCGCGTTCGGCTCGGCGATTGCCAGCAGTGTGTATGAACATGGCGGTTGGCTGGGCGTGATGCTGGTGGGCAGCGCCTTTCCATTGATCGCATTGCTGCGATTCCTGGGGGCGTCCCGTGGGGTCGTGGCGGCCACCGCCTGAGAGCGGTGTGACCAAGATCAGGAAATGTTGGGCACACGTAATCACGTATTCACAGGCACAAAAAAGCAGGACTTGATCATATGAAAAAGTCCTGCCCTGTCTTACTCCAAAGGCGATAGTTGCTAGCTCGCCATTACAGCGTTACAGATAACCAGCATCCCTTATGTTCAACCCGATGACATCTTCCGGGCTGATCATGCGGGTGCTCTTGATCAGGAAGTCCGTCTTGCCGTCACCATCCAAGTCTATCGCCAACAAGTAACGCCCTGTTTGCGGGTTAAACTTGATAATGGTATCGCCGGTCTTCCCGGTGTATTCCTCAACGAAGTTAAATGCAACCTTGCCATCAATGGCCATTTGCGACAGATCAATCTTGTCCTGACCCGTGTTGAAGTCCAACAGCAAATCGGCTTGCGTGCGGGTAGAGTCGGCAAAAGCGTTGAACTTGAACGTGTTCCAACCACCGCCCCCAACCAGATTATCGGCGCCTGCACCACCAATCAGCACGTTATCGGCACTGTTGCCAATGATTCGGTCGTTGCCACTACCACCCACTGCGTTTTCGATCACAGTCGAGGTACCGATCCTGACGTTCTCCCTCAAGCCGCCCACACTGGAAAGCGCACCACTGCGCAGGTCGATGATCTGGTCTTGCTTGAAGCCGGAAAAATCAAAGGTATCGACCCCTTCCTTATCCCAGATATTGAACTGTGGTTTATCCGTAGCAGATGTCAGGGTCGTTTCCGGCCTGCCGGTGTTGGAGTTAAACCCATAGATAGTGTCAACCGGTGCTTCGGGAGCTTTTGGCTTGACATAGGTCGTGTCAGCAGACAAATCCGGACCTTTGGGCTTGGCATTGGTTTTGTCGACCGGCAAATCCGGACCTATGGGCCTGAACCCCACTGAGGGACGGGGCTGATCGCCCTGCGGCTTAGCAGGATCACCTTTGGGATTGGTCTCTCCACCAGCGACCTTGGGCTTACCGCCTGTTGGGCTGGTGTCCACTCCGGTTGGCTTGGTCTTGTCCCCTTGTGGTCGGGTTTCCTCACCAGCGGCCTTGGGCTTAGCACCCGTTGGACTGGTGTCCACTCCGGTCGGCTTGGTCTTGTCCCCTTGTGGTCGGGTTTCCTCACCAGCGACCTTGGGCTTACCGCCCGTTGGGCTGGTGTCCACTCCGGTCGGCTTGGTCTTGTCCCCTTGTGGTCGGGTCTCCTCACCAGCGGCCTTGGGCTTAGCACCCGTTGGGCTGGTGTCCACTCCGGTTGGCTTGGTCTTGTCCCCTTGTGGTCGGGTCTCCTCACCAGCGACCTTGGGCTTAGCACCCGTTGGGCTGGTGTCCACTCCGGTTGGCTTGGTCTTGTCCCCTTGTGGTCGGGTCTCCTCACCAGCGACCTTGGGCTTAGCACCCGTTGGGCTGGTGTCCACTCCGGTTGGCTTGGTTTTGTCCCCTTGTGGTCGGGTCTCCTCACCAGCGACCTTGGGCTTAGCACCCGTTGGGCTGGTGTCCACTCCGGTTGGCTTGGTCTTGTCCCCTTGTGGTCGGGTCTCCTCACCAGCGACCTTGGGCTTACCGCCCGTTGGGCTGGTGTCCACTCCGGTTGGCTTGGTCTTGTCCCCTTGTGGTCGGGTCTCCTCACCAGCGGCCTTGGGCTTACCGCCCGTTGGGCTGGTGTCCACTCCGGTCGGCTTGGTCTTGTCCCCTTGTGGTCGGGTCTCCTCACCAGCGGCCTTGGGCTTACCGCCCGTTGGGCTGGTGTCCACTCCGGTTGGCTTGGTCTTGTCCCCTTTTGTTTTGGCGTCAAAGCCGACAGGTTTGGGCTTACCACCGGCTGGCTCGCACTGATCGCTTTTTGGCACTGTCTCCTCACAGAATGGCTGAGGCCGATCGCCGGTTGGCCTGGTCTGCTCACTAGCCGGCTTGGGCTGCTCCCCTTTCGGCTTGGTCTCCTCCCCCTTTGGCATAGACAGGCAATTAGCAGTCAGAACGTTGCCATCCACGCCCCCCATATTCAGGAAAAGCCTATTGCTGATTTTTGTTTCACCAGGCTGCAGCAAACCAGATGTGTTCGAATTCATATTCGATCCATATAGCCGTTGCAGACTGGAAAGCCCACCTGCCGAGTGCGCAGAAAGACTCAGCAATCTGGACCCTTTCGAAAGCAGTTGATCATTTCCTTGATGGGTGTTGTTGGAAGTACCCACTGGCTCATTATCGCCATACCCCCCCGACGGTGCCGTGGGTGATGGCTTAGGGGCCGTATCCATTGTAGGTACATAGGAGTTCAAACCAGGTAGATTTACATTAACCATACATCACACCTTCTTAGTTAGTTATACAAAACAACAACCCAACGCTCCGCAAGCGCAACACTTACGAACTATTAAATCGCCAACTATCGAGCGAGCGAACGCCTTTCAGCCAGCAACCAAATCAAGACTGATTCAAATAAATCGACAGTACTGCCTACATTCACCCAACTAACGAATGCACAAGAATAATAAACTGCCTATAGCCAATGGTGACCGACACATTCCAGCGCTACATTTCAAAATGTACAGGACAACAAACACCTGCCAAAGAGGGCGCCTCATTTAGATATATTTCGCTCTCTGTTACCCGTGAACTGACCCGCCCCATGCACGCGCTGTAAAAGCCCCTTGATCAGACGCGGACACCAATGTTCCTCGACGCTGATCAGCATCGGCCTTGAAGCCATATGCCGGCCTCATGGAAAATGTATTAGCTTGCGACCCCAGTGCGCTGGTAGTGCCTATCGAGCATGAGGCTGGCGTCGGCGCACATGAAATAGGTTTCGGATCACACGAGACTGGGCGTGGCTCAGGCTTTGGCTTACATGAGTCTGGACGTGAATTAGGTTTTGGTTTTGGCTTTGGCTTTGGCTTTTCCGGTTCAGGCCGCATATCCGGCTGCGGCTTTTCCGGTTCAGGATCTACCGAGGGGCTGACGCCGTGGTACACATCACCTGCATTCATCCGGCCAATACTCTTTATCAATACATCAGCTTTACCATTTCCGGTCAGGTCCAAAGCCAAACTACCTTCTCCACTGCCCTCGTCGTAGCTCAGCACGGCTTGGCCAGGTTGGCCGGTTAGACGCTCACCGAATAACAGCGCCTTGATATTCGCAGTTTTCAAAAGCGCAGAGACATCCAAGCGGTCCACGCCGCTCTCGAAGTCCAGGATAACGTCAGGGTTATCCGGGGTGGAATCGCTGGTAAGGTCATATACAAACGTGTCTGCCCCCCCGCCGCCTTGCAACCTGTCGGCTCCGCCTCCACCGGTCAAGCGATTGGCAACGTGGTTGCCTATCAAGGCGTCGTTCCCGGCGCCCCCCACGGCGTTCTCCAGGGTAACGCCCTTGGCAATGGAGACATTGCCTTTCAATGCCCCCACATCAGAAAACGACTCGGCATTGAGGTTGATCTTCTGATTCTGCGAATACCCGGAGAAATCCAGCGTGTCGTTACCGCCACCGTCCCACACACAAAAGACAGGATTGTCATTGGCCGTTTTCAAGCTCAGGGCGTCACGGTTCGTATTGGAGTTGAACCCATAGGTCGTATCGGTATTACGGGTGTTGGTATTTGCTCCGTACAGTCGCTGGGCCGCAGCAATGTCATCCATCATCGGTGCAGAGGGATGCAACGAATTAAAATCATGACCTGGCTGATTCCTTTCCGAGAAATAGCTCATCACACTGCGGGCTCGAGTGTCCCCGGCGTATTCTGCGTGCGTTGCATAGGTGCCAGACCCATCGTATTTACCCGGATGCTCCAACCCGATCGCATGACCTGTTTCATGAATCAGTACTTGGCGAAAATAACCACCCTGCTTAGGGTGTGTGCCCGCATCTGCCGTGCCGATGTTAGCGAATGTATTTCTCAAGTACTTGTTAGGCAGTGATGCCACGCCGTTATTGGTTCCTGGCATATCACCAATATCAACGTGACCGTCGAGATTCTTGGCATTTTCGGTGAACGTCACGTTGGCGACATCCTGCCAGGATTTCAATGCTTGCCTGGCCAGTTCTGCCTGCTGCGATGTGAACCCCTTGGAAATCCGGAATGACAGGTCAATTTTCTGATCGCCATTACGGTCATGAAATCGGAAGTCACGGCGAGTGATATGTTTACCTGCCTGCTCAGTCGTGAATACCGTTTTCTTATTATTAAGGGTGTAGGGCGGCCTCAACTGCTCAGAACTCATGCCCCCCCGAGCAGAAAACTCCTTTTCTTGCGAGATATTAGTAGCGGGTGGTCCTGATAATTTCATACAACCTAAGTCCTCATGCAATAACCCGAGACATCGCACTCCCACTCCATACGAGCAACAGCACTTATCGGCACCTCCTTAAGTTCGCACAGAGACACGCTGTCCGCCAGACACTAATTAATGCACTCCGACACACTCTAAAATCTCAAAATACTTTGGTGACAAAGGCGCAACGTTCCGAAACAACACTTGCAGCCCATACGCCACTACAACCACTCCAACCTACTGATTTACATTAAAAAAACAAGATCTCATACACTAGCAATCAAATTCGATTGCAACCCATTACTCACAAACAGATAACACTCCAAAATGCTGCTTCGAGTCGGCACTCCAGTCCAAGCTGCCTACCTACACCCCACTGCGACTAATCAAGAGAATACAGAGTAAGAACCGAACGAAAACAGCTACCTCCTCGAACTGATTAAATCCACGCCTTCGCAACACCGTAAATTAATACACTGCTACAACCGATCATTCTGACAAGGCCGACTCCGGGCATATGAACAACTGGCGTAAAGACCTAATCACCAGGCTTGCACGGTTCTGATTCAGGAAATGCAGACCTATATGAAACAGGCGTGCAAGCGCCTGCCGTAGCGCAACAGGGCGACAGAACAGTACTGGGTTTGGGTTGGAGTCAACGCAGAAGACATGACCAAGCCATGGGGACTCGATCGAGGTCAACGATAGAAGCGCATGCACGATGCCGCCAAAGCAGCAGCACACATCAGGTTGACAGGCTTGTACGCGGTATCAAGCGAGTAACCAGCCTGTCATCAAGGTAACGAGACAGTGATTTTATCGGCGTAGCAAGATAGGCCGTGGCATTGCCTGAACCGAACGTTTACAGGCATGAAGTTGACGCAAAGCGTCAACTCACGCTTTTCATCCTGCGAGCGTCCTATTCAAGCCAGGCCCAGGACATCATCAGGGCTGATCGGTCGCGTACTTTTTATAAGAAAGTCACTTCTGCCGTTGCCCGACAGGTCGATCGCCAAAAAATAACGTCCGCTGTACATGTTGTATTTAATGACCGTATCACCGGGTTTGCCCGTAAAGTCGGGAACTAAGTTCAGACTGACCCCCGCAGCGTTAGCCATGGTACATAAATCAATCTTGTCCCAGCCGGTCTTGAAGTCAGTGAGCAGATCAGCTGCTGCGTAGGCAGAGTCCGCTACCGAATTGTATTTGAAAACATTGCGCCCCCCTGCGCCTCTCAGCGTATCCGCGCCTTCGCCCCCAACCAGTACGTTATCGGCTTCGTTGCCAATCATCCGGTCATTGCCGGAACCGCCGATAGCGTTTTCGATAACCGACGCCGGGCTGACGTAAACATTATTGTATTTTCCGCCGACACTTGAGTAAGTACCCGCCCCCAGGTTAATGACTTGGTTATGCCTGAACCCGGAAAAATCTAATGTGTCATTACCTTGCCTGTCGTCAACTTCGAATTGCGGTAGGTCATGGGTGGCTACCAAGGACGTACGGACATTTCCGGTGTTTGAACTAAAGCCGTAAACGGTGTCCATCGGTAAACATTGCGTTGGCTCGGGTTCGGGACAAGGCTCAGGTATCGGGCAGGGTTCCGGACACGGCGCTGGCCTCGGTTGCGGCTGCGGGCAGGGCTCAGGTGTCGGGCACGGTTCCGGGCACGGCGCTGGCCTCGGTTGCGGCTGCGGGCAGGGCTCAGGTGTCGGGCACGGTTCCGGGCACGGCGCTGGGCTCGGCTGCGGCTGCGGGCAGGGCTCAGGTGTCGGGCACGGTTCCGGGCACGGCGTTGGCGCTGGCCTTGGCTGGGGCTGTGGCTCTGGCCGTGGCTGCGGCCTTGGCTGGGGCTGCGACTCTGGACGCGGCTCGGGCCTTGGCCGGGGTTGCGGCTCTGGTCGCGGCTCGGGCCTTGGCTGTGGATGCGGCTCTGGACGCGGCTCGGGCCTTGGCCGGGGTTGCGGCTCTGGTCGCGGCTCGGGCCTTGGCTGTGGATGCGGCGCCGGCCGCGGCTCGGGCCTTGGCTCAGGATGCGGCTCAGGCCGCGGTTGCGGTGCCGGACGCGGCTCGGGCCTTGGCTCAGGATGCGGCTCAGGCCGCGGTTGCGGTACCGGACGCGGCTCGGGCCTTGGCTCAGGATACGGCTCAGGCCGCGGTTGCGGTGCCGGACGCGGCTCGGGCCTTGGCTCAGGATACGGCTCAGGCCTCGGTTGCGGCGCCGGACGCGGCTCGGGCCTTGGCTCAGGATACGGCTCAGGCCGCGGTTGCGGCGCCGGACGCGGCTCAGGCCTTGGCTGTGGGTACGGCTCAGGCCGCGGTTGCGGTGCCGGACGCGGCTCGGGCCTTGGCTCAGGATACGGCTCAGGCCGCGGTTGCGGCGCCGGACGCGGCTCGGGCCTTGGCTGTGGGTACGGCTCAGGCCTCGGCCACGGCGCCGGACGCGGCTCGGGCCTTGGCTGTGGATAGCGCTCAGGCCTCGGCCACGGCGCCGGACGCGGCTCGGGCCTTGGCTGTGGATAGCGCTCAGGTCTCGGCCACGGCGCTGGGCATGGAACGGGGCGCGGCTGCGGACAAGGTTCAGGCCTTGGCGGTGGGCACGGATGAGGTCTGGGCTGTGGTTCCGGACACGGTTCAGGCCACGGCCTCGGAGGTGGACACGGATTGGGGGTGATCCCGCCCCCACAACGACTCATTACCTGCCTGGATCCGTTGAAACTTTCCGCCAGCCTGTTGAAGACGCTACTTCGCAATTGAAAGCCGTTGAAAACACTCTTATTAATACTTCTAAAGGGCTGCCTACCTACACGATAGTCCTCATTCTCCAACGGGCTGTAGTACCGATTGTATGCAGGGGTATTACGAAAGACTGGAATATAGGCACTGTGACGGCCACTGTGCATATTAGATTTATTCGTTTCACCCGGTCTGTTCAGAGCCGTGAATTGTTTTGGAACACTGGAAAAGCCATCACTTCGAGACCCCAAACTGGAAACATTTACCTGCATTTTTTAACCCGCCTATCCAAGTTGAAATAAATAAAATCAATGTAGTTTGCCGAGGGCGAAATCCGCTGTGGAAATATACGAGCACGCGATCAAAGCGGCGTTAAATTCCCACAACCAAAAACACCAGACAACACCTCATCTATTTCAACTTAAAACGTCACATCATGTACGCCAGGCCGACTTCACGACACCACCAAAATATATTTACGCACAACTAACAAACCTCATGTAACGCGCACAATCCTTAAACCTTGCAACACATAACCTTGAAATCTTCAGAATGACGCAATACGGGTAAACACCCACACGCCTCATTGCCCAACAAAAGTAAAATCGAACACGACTGACTTTTTACCGCACTTGGCGATTACCATTGAATACGGCGAGCTCCGAGGTCACGACCCAGTACCGCAAGCTCCTCATATTGAGTGCCCGTGATCCAGGCAGCACAGCAGGCGGGCGACGGTATGTTCCAATGGGCCGGAGTTATCCAGTATAAACAAGCCCGCGCCATTACCAGCGATCAGCTCGGCAGTGAACCGCGCATTGCGCGCCAGGCGTTCTTCGATGTCCTCCAGGGACTCTCTCCCCCGTGCGATCAAGCGCTGGCGCAATACGGCCTGATCAACCGTCAGCAGCAGCACCAGCAACGTCGGATAACGCTCGCGGGTTTGCGCCAGGTGGGCGCGGGAACCATTGACCAGCACATCGTCGCCGGCTGCCAGCCAGTCGTCGATCTCACGAGGAATTCCATAGGACAAGCCATTGGCCTGCCAGCTCAAGGCAAACGCGCCCTGGGCATCCATCGCCGCAAACTGCTCCGGGCTCACCCCTTGCGCCGCTTCGCCCACTGCCTCCGCCGAGCGCGTGATCACTCGGCGTACCAGGCGGCAGCCGCGTTCGACCAAGCGCGGGCGCGCGGCATCCAGCAGGCTGTCCTTGCCCGAACCCGATGGCCCGATGAGATAGATCAACCTGCCTGCCATCAACACACCCTCTTCGTTAGTCACAGGAAAGTATATCCAGCAATCGTGCAACGGCCAGGCCGGCGGCGGCCACCTTACCCGAGTGCGACCCAACGCGCACCACGTATACGTTACGCAATAAAGGACTTTACCTACGGCCAACCATCCGGAATGCCGCCATTATGCCGAGCGAGCTGTACGCAGGAGGCCGTGCCCCAACCAGGTTTCCATCCCTGGTCGACCGCCTGCGCACAGCTCGCCCTGTTTGACCCACCCCATCAGTGACTGAACCACTGCAATCGGGGCTGGCAGACCGTTTTTTCAGCCCACGACGATGTAATCCCCTGCGCTTTCAGGATGGCCCCACCCAATCCCGACTTCGCCGCCCAGCTGCTTTATGGCGCACAGATCTACTGTGGGAGGGGGCTTGCTCCCGATGGCGGTGTAATATTCAGCTGATCATTGACTGACCTACGCTATCGGGAGCAAGCCCCCTCCCACATTTGCCCGGCGGTGATTGCCAAAGTGCATTTCAAGGCCATGAAAAAGGCGACCCGAGAGTCGCCTTTTGTCATTGTGCGTACTGCTTGCTCAACCCCGGCGGCACGCCTTGTACGTTGGTTTCTTCCCAGGGCCCGTTGGGGCTGATGGAGCGGCTCCAGCCGTTGCTCCAGCGATAGTAGGTGCGCTGGCGGTAGAAGGTGTCGGTCTGGTCGTCGAGTACGTACACCTGCATCTTGCCGTCCCAGTGGCTGGCGGCGCCCGGTGGTGGAGCGAAGGTGGGCGATTTGGTTGGCAATGGCTTCGGCGGCGGGGTCACCGGGCCAGACGGCTTGGTGCTCGGCTGGGTCGACGGACCCGACGGCGGGATGGTCGGCTGGGTCGACGGACCCGACGGCGGGATGGTCGGGCCAGTGGGGGACGGCGGTGGGCGGTGGACCGCACAAGCGCTCAAGCCAAGTACCAGGCTAAGCAGGGTGATGCGTGCAAATGCGGTCATGGGCGTTTCCTCGAGTTATTTATCCGGACTGTCGATGGTCAGCTGCTGCGGCGCAGTGGTGCTGCTGGCCAGGGGTTGGCTGCGGCCGATCCATTCGCCAGTGGTCGGAACACCTGCCCGGGATATGCGCGCAACCAGTTGGACTTCGGGGAAGTTGGACAGTTTCAACTGCGGCATCATTGCATCGGCATCGCCCAGTTCAACGGTGATGGGCAGTTCGGCGACGGTGATGCGCTTGGCCGCCAACGGTGCCGGTGGGCCGGAGACGGCGCGGGCGAAGATGAACACGCTGTCGGTCGGCAAGGTTTTGGCTTTCGCCTCGGCGGACAGGTCCACACGCACTGTCATGACCGCCTTGTGCGCGACCGTACCGCCGCTTTCCTTGAGCTTCTCGGCAGCGCGATCGATACCGCCTTGCAGCGCCACACGAGAATTGTCTTGCGCCGGCAGTTGCGCCAGCAGGCGGTTCCAGTAGTCGATCGCCTCCTGGTAACGCTGGCCTTCAAAGGCGGCGATACCCAACAGGCCAAGGCTGGTGACTTCCTTGGGGTCGAGCTTCAACGCCTCGTTGGTCAGCGCCTGCACCTTGGGCGACCACTGTTTGTTGTCGGCGAAGTATTGCGCCTGGGCCCACTGGCCGAGCAATTCCGGCTGGCGCCCGGCCAATGCCACGGTACGCTCGAAGACTTTGGCGGCATCGGCGGAACGGTCCTGGGCCATGTAGGCGCGGCCCAGGAAGTACAGGCCCTCGGCCGAGTCCGGCTGGGCTGCCGCGGCACGCTCCAGGCGCTGGGTCATGTCGGCCATGGATACCGGCGGCTGGGAGAACTCACGGGTCAGTTCGACCTTGTCGCTCGCCCCATAATGCAGGTACAGCACAACGCCGAGGACGGGCACCAGAAACGCCGCCAAAAACGGCAAGGGTTTACCCAAGCGCGATTCACGGGGCTTTTCCACGCCTTCGGTATCGGCCAGCAGCTCACGGGCGGCTTCGGCGCGGCCGGTGTCCAGTTGCGCGGCGTTCAATACACCTTCGTCCTGCTGCACTTGCAGCTCGGCGACGCGCTCCTGATACAGCGCAACGTTCAGCGCGGTGCGATCCTCCTCACGCTGGGCACGGCGGCCGCGCAGTACCGGGATGAGCAGAAAACTCAGGGCAATCAGAAGCAGCAAGCCGGCTGCGAGCCAGAAATCAATCATCAGTCTTGGTGTCCAGCAATTGGTCGAGACGTTTGCGCTCTTCAGGGGAAAGCGCATCGGAACCATCGGTCGGCGCGGCGCGGCGACGACGCACGATCACCGCCATCACCACGACGCCGGCCAGCAGCAGGCCGGCAGGGCCGAACCAGAGCAGCGCGGTCTTGCCGGTGAGGGCCGGTTTGTAGCGCACGAAATCACCGTAGCGGTCGACCATGAAATCGATGATCTGCTGGTCGTCCTTGCCCTCACCCAGCATGCGGAAGATCTCTCTGCGCAGGTCGGTGGCGATGGGTGCGTTGGAGTCGGCGATGTCCTGGTTCTGGCACTTGGGGCAGCGCAGTTCCTTGGTCAGGTCGCGGAAACGCTCGCGCTCGGCGTCGTTGGCGAATTCGTAGGTGTCGATGGCAGCGTGGGCCACACCGGCCAGGCCCAAGGCCAAAACAGCGGCGGCTAACAGACGCTTCATGGCTTGGCCTCATCGACCAGGGCCTGGTACTTGGCGGCCAGTTGCTCGCGCCACACTACCTCGTCGATCACGCCGACATACTTGTCGCGGATCACGCCCTTGGCGTCGATAAAGAAGGTCTCCGGCGCGCCGTACACGCCAAGGTTCAAACCGAGGTTGCCGTCTTCATCGCGGATATCCAGCTGGTAGGGGTTATGGAACTCGGCCAGCCATTTAAGGGCCGCCGCATTGTCGTCCTTGTAGTTGATGCCGTAGATCACCACGCCCTTCTCGGCCAGCTTGTTCAGCACCGGATGCTCGACGCGGCAGGAAATGCACCATGTCGCCCACACATTGACCAGCGCCGGCTTGCCCTGCAAGTCGGCCTGGGTCAGGATCTTGTCGCCCTGCACTGTCGGCAGGTTGAATGCCGGGAACGGCTTGCCGATCATCGCCGAAGGCAGCTCGGCCGGGTCCAGGTACAAACCGCGATACAGGAACACCGCCACCAGCAGGAACAACGCCAGTGGCACCACCATCAACCAACGCTTCATACCGCAGCTCCCATACCCAGTGCTTCACGCACCCGGCTCTTGACCTTGACCCGATAACGCCGGTCCAGCGCTGCGAGCAAACCGCCAAAACCGGTGAGCAGACCGCCGAACCAGATCCAGCGCACGAAGGGTTTGACATGCACCCGCACGGCCCAGGCGCCGTCGCCCAGAGGTTCTCCGAGGGCCACATACAGGTCACGGGTGAAACCGGCGTCGATGCCCGCTTCGGTCATCATCGAGCTCTGCACGGTGTACAGGCGTTTTTCCGGGTGCAGCACGGTGATTTCCTTGCCATTGCGCACCACGCGCACCGTGCCTTTGTCTGAGGTGAAGTTCGGCCCTTCGAAGTGCTTGGCACCTTCGAAGATGAAGTGGTAACCGGCCAGGTCCATGGATTCGCCCGGCGCCAGGCGCAGGTCGCGCTCGGCGCTGTTCTGGCTGGACAGCACCACACCGAGGGCGCACACCGCGATGCCGATGTGGGCGATCTGCATGCCCCAGTAGCTGCGGGTCAGGGTCGGCAGACCTTTGAGCAAACCTTTGTGACGGGTCTTGTCGACGATGTCACGCACACCAGCCAGTAATACCCAGGCGGCGAGCAGGAAGGTGGCGAGCACTGCCCAGTTGAAGTCGCCGTAGGCAATACCGGCGACCACGGCCAGCGCAACGCTGCCGAGTAGCACCGGAGCGAGCATGCCCACCAGCCATTTCACCGGAGTGTCTTTCCAGCGCACCAGCACGCCCACCGCCATCACCACCATCAACAAGCCCATCAGCGGGATGAACAAGGCATTGAAGTACGGCGGGCCCACGGACAGCTTGGCGCCGCTGAGGGCATCCAGCACCAGCGGGTACAGGGTGCCGAGCAGGATCATCGACGCGGCCACCACCAGCACCAGGTTATTGCCCAGCAGCAGGGTTTCCCGCGACCACAGGTTAAAGCCGACCTGGCTCTTGACCACCGGTGCGCGCAGGGCGAACAGGGTCAGCGAGCCGCCGACCACAAACAGCAGGAAGATCAGGATGAACACGCCGCGCTCCGGGTCGGAGGCGAACGCATGCACAGAGGTCAGCACGCCCGAACGCACCAGGAAGGTGCCGAGCAGGCTGAGGGAAAACGCAGCGATGGCGAGCAGCACGGTCCAGCTCTTGAACACGCCGCGTTTTTCGGTGACCGCCAGGGAATGAATCAGCGCCGTGCCCACCAGCCAGGGCATGAACGAGGCGTTTTCCACCGGATCCCAGAACCACCAACCGCCCCAGCCGAGTTCGTAGTAGGCCCACCATGAGCCCAAGGTGATACCAATACCGAGGAAGGCCCAGGCAACGATGGTCCATGGCCGCGACCAACGCGCCCACGCCGCATCCAGGCGCCCGCCGAGCAAGGCGGCGATGGCGAAGGCAAAGGCCACGGAGAAGCCGACGTAGCCCATGTAGAGCATTGGCGGATGCACAATCAGGCCGATGTCCTGCAACAGCGGGTTGAGGTCATGCCCGTCCGCCGGGATCTGCGGCAGCATGCGGCTGAACGGGTTGGAGGTCATGATCAGGAACAGCAAAAAGCCAATGCTGATCATGCCCATCACCGCCAGCACCCGTGCCAGCATGACTTGCGGCAGTTGGCGCGAAAACACCGATACGGCGAAGGTCCAGCCACCGAGGATCAATGCCCACAGCAGCAACGAACCTTCGTGGGCGCCCCACACGGCGCTGAACTTGTAATACCAGGGCAAGGCGCTGTTGGAGTTGTTTGCGACATAGGCGACGGAAAAGTCGTCGGTCATGAAGGCGTAGGTCAGGCAACCGAAGGCGAACAACAGGAAGGCAAACTGGCCCCAGGCGGCCGGCTGCGCCAGGCTCATCCACAGGCGGTCACCGCGCCAGGCGCCGAGCAATGGCACCACGGCCTGGACCACGGCAAAGCACAGGGCGAGGATCATCGCCAACTGGCCCAGCTCCGGAATAAACAGTGCGGACGTCATCGGTTAGCCCTCCTTGGCAGGCTGCGGATTCGCGCCAGGCGCGGATTGGCCGCTATCTTTCAACGCCTTTGTGACCTCCGGCGGCATGTACTTTTCATCGTGCTTGGCCAGTACTTCGTCAGCCACCACCACGCCATCGGCATTGAGCTTGCCCAGGGCGACGATGCCCTGGCCTTCGCGGAACAGGTCGGGGAGGATGCCGCGGTAAGTGATGGTCACGGCCTTGTTGAAATCGGTGACCACGAAGGTCACGTCCAGGGAATCGCCGGAACGCTTCAACGAGCCCTGCTCCACCATGCCACCGGCGCGGATGCGCGTGTCCAGCGGGGCTTCGCCATTGGCGATCTGGGTCGGGGTGTAGAACAGGTTGATGTTCTCCCGCAGGGCGCTCATCGCCAGGCCCACGGCAATACCCACCCCGGCCAGGATGGCAAGGATGATCAACAGACGCTTTCTACGCAGCGGATTCACTTTTCGGTCTCCCGGCGCAGACGTCGCGCCTCTTGTTGCAGGTAACGCTTGCGGGCCAGGATCGGCGCGGCGACGTTGAGGGCCAGCACCGCCAGGCAAATGCCATAGGCCGTCCAGACATACAGGCCATGGTGGCCCATGGCGAGAAAATCACTGAAAGAAGCAAAACTCATCCACGCACTCCCAGGCTGGTTTGCACTTCGGCTTTTACCCAACTGGTGCGGGCTTCACGCTTGA
This sequence comes from Pseudomonas sp. FBCC-B545, assembly GCF_059134095.1. Classification (NCBI taxonomy): domain Bacteria; kingdom Pseudomonadati; phylum Pseudomonadota; class Gammaproteobacteria; order Pseudomonadales; family Pseudomonadaceae; genus Pseudomonas; species Pseudomonas sp. FBCC-B545. The sequence goes on from NZ_CP101441.1 coordinate 4,364,883, forward strand.
GCACTTCAAGGCGCATGCGCAGCAACAGTACGGCACCGAAGAAGCAGTAGAACCCCAGCACCATCAGCAGCAGTGGCGCCCACATTTCCACGGGCATCGCCGGTTTTTCGGTGAGGGTGAAGGTGGCGCCCTGGTGCAGGGTGTTCCACCACTCCACCGAGTACTTGATGATCGGGATGTTGATCACGCCGACAATTGCCAGCACCGCGCAGGCCTTGGCGGCGCTGTCGCGGTTGCTGATGGCATTGCCCAGGGCAATCAGGCCGAAGTACAGGAACAGCAGGATCAGCATCGAGGTCAGGCGTGCGTCCCACACCCACCATGAACCCCAGGTGGGCTTGCCCCAGATTGCACCCGTGACCAGCGCCACGGCGGTCATCCACGCGCCAATCGGCGCGGCGCATTGCAGGGCCACGTCGGCCAGCTTCATCTTCCAGACCAGGCCGACGATGCCGCACACCGCCAGCATCACGTAGCAGGACTGGGCCAGCATCGCGGCAGGAACATGGATATAGATGATGCGAAAGCTGTTTCCTTGCTGGTAGTCGGGCGGCGCGAAGGCCAGGCCCCAGACCAGGCCGATGCCGATCAGCAACACGGCGGCGACGCTCAACCACGGCAGCAGCTTGCCACTGATGCCATAAAACCATTTGGGCGAGCCGAGCTTGTGAAACCAGGTCCAGTTCATTGCAGTTTCCATCACGGATGCTTTTCGTCGTGGCGAGAAGCTCAGGGTCTTTACTGACTCAACGTCATCAACGCCGGGTCAGACCTCATTATTCACCGACGCTGATTTTCAGGCCGGCAGCTATAGCAAAGGGTGTCAGGGTTACCGCCAGGGCAGTCAGGCTACCGAGCCATAAGAGGTAACCGGTCGCCGGCATGCCCATCAGCGCGGCTTGCAAAGCGCCGCTGCCGAGGATCAATACCGGGATGTACAAAGGCAGAATCAGCAGGGCCAGCAACAGACCACCGCGCTTCAAGCCAACGGTCAGCGCTGCCCCTACGGCTCCCAACAGGCTCAGGGCCGGCGTGCCAAGCAACAAGGATAGAAGCAACACTGGCAGGCACTCGCTGGGCAACCCTAGCATCATCGCCAGCAAGGGTGAGAGCAGCACCAGCGCCAGGCCGGAAAAAGCCCAGTGTGCCAGTACCTTGGCCAGTACCAGAAGTGGCAAGGGGTGCGACGAAAGGACCCACTGCTCCAGGGAACCATCTTCGAAATCACTGCGAAACAGCCCGTCCAGCGAGAGCAGGACCGATAAAAGCGCCGCTACCCACACCAGTCCTGGGGACAAGGTTTGCAACAGTTTAGTCTCCGGGCCGACCGCCAGCGGGAACAGCGCGATCACAATCGCAAAGAACACCAACGGGTTGGCCAGCTCGGCCGGGCGACGACACAGCAGCCGCGCTTCACGCGCGACCAACAGGGCAAACACACTCATGCCGACCACCGCCCGAGGTCCAACTCGCGAAAACCCGCGGGCAGGCGCGTCAGGGTGTGGTGGGTGGTCAGTACCACCAGGCCGCCTTTCTCGCAGTGCTGGGCCAGGTGCTCTTCGAGTTGGGCCACGCCCTGTTTGTCGAGGGCGGTAAAGGGTTCATCGAGAATCCACAGCGGCGGACCGGCCAGGTACAAACGCGCCAGGGCCACGCGGCGCTGCTGGCCGGCGGAGAGGGTGTGGCAGGGAACGTCTTCGAAACCCTTGAGGCCCACCGAGGCCAGGGCCTGCCAGATCGCGTCGCGGGAAGCAGGGTGATGCAGGGCGCTGAGCCAACTGAGATTTTCTTCAGCGGTGAGCACGTCCTTGATACCGGCGGCGTGGCCGATCCAGATCAGGTTGCGCGCCAGTTCGGTACGTTGTTCGTGCAAGGGCTTGCCGTTGAGTCGTATATCACCTGCCGTGGGCTGCATCAAACCGGCCAGCAGGCGCAGCAGGCTGGTCTTGCCGCTGCCATTAGGCCCACTGATTTGCACCATGTCGCCCCCCGCCAGCCGCAGCTCGAGTTGCTCGAACAACAGGCGCAGGTCGCGTTCACAGGCAAGCGCTACGGCTTCAAGAAGAGGGCTGGTCAAGAGATCGCGGGCCTTTACGGTTCAAGTCGGCGGTGCAGCGGCCGTTATAGAGAAATGCACAATAACGGCTTTGGCGACCGATTTTAGAGAGCTGGATCAAATAGTTGTGAGGTTTTACCGCTCTCTATTGCAGACGGGCGGCATTATACATGCGATGCCCTACTCTAAAGAGGGCAATTTCCCCAGAGACGACGTGCACGATGACCGGCGAGATCAACCTACCTCCACTGCCTCCAGCCCCAGCGCCCAAGCCTGCCCCCCTGCCTGCGGCTGGCGAGCTGCTCAGGCTGCTGGAGCCACAGTCCGGCTTGATCGGCCCAGGGAAAACCGTGAACGCCGAGGTCATAGCGCTGAAGCAAGGCAGCGAAGCCTTTCAGTTGTTGCTTAAGTTGACCCTAGAAGGCGGTCGCCAGACTCTGGTCCAGGCCAGCAGCGCCCAGCCCTTGCCGTTGGGCAGCAATGTCGCGGTGAGCCAGACGCCTGCGGGCAACCTGGCCATCACCTTGCAGCAAGCCATGAGCGCCAATGTCGCCGCCCTGACCCGCCTCGATACCTCGCAAATGCCGGTGGGCACGTTGCTGCAAGCCAAAGTGCTGACCACGCAGATGCTGCCTCAGGGCACGGCGCAGCCGGCGATCTATCGCTCGCTGGTGAGCGTGCTCAATAACGCCCTGGCCGGTGCCACCCTGACGCTGGAAAGTCCTCAACCCCTACGGGTTGGCAGCTTGCTCAGCGCCGTGGTGCAGAACGCGCAAACCCTGAGCTTCGTGCCATTGAGCGGCTTGAAGGACCAACTGGCCGTGGCGCAACAGCTTGCCACCCAGCAAAGTCGCCAAGGCTCGCTGGATGCCGTGTTCACCGCCTTGCAAAACCTGCCCCGTGGCGACAGCACCTCCGCCGACCTGCGAGCCGCTGCCGAGCGTTTATTGGCGGCGTTGCCCGACCTGGCGCAAGTCAGCAACCCCAAGGTGCTGGCGCAGGTGATCCAGAACAGCGGTGCTTTCCTGGAAGCCAGGCTGCTCGCCGGGCAAAACCCGCAAATCCCCCCGCTGGATATGAAAGGCGCGCTGTTGCGCCTGGTCGCGGACCTGCTGCCCACCCTGCCCGCCAGCACCAACCTGAATGCCATCCTCGCCGCCAATACCCTGGCCCAGGTGCTGCCACATTTTGTCCGCAGCCCGTTGAACACCCTCGGCCAGGTCGGTGCCCGGCAGATACCGGCAAGCTTCCCGCTGCCCGAGCGGCTCATGGCCAAACTCGAAGGTGAAGGCGACCTGGAGAACCTGCTGCGCCTGGCCGCCGGCGCGATCTCCCGCTTGCAGAGCCATCAGCTGTCGAGCCTGGAACAGACCGGCACTACCGCCGACGGTCGCCTGCAAACCACCTGGCAGCTGGAAATTCCCATGCGTACCTTGCAAGACATCGTGCCGTTGCAGGTCAAGTTTCAGCGCGAGGAGCCGGCGTCGGACAAGGACCAACCTGAGCGCAAGGACAAGAAGGACCCGAAACAGATGCTCTGGCGCGTCGAACTGGCCTTCGACATGGAGCCGCTGGGGCCGCTGCAAGTCCAGGCGCAATTGACCCAGGGCAAACTGTCCAGCCAGTTGTGGGCCAGCCGCCCGTTCACGGCCAGCCTGATCGAAAGCCACTTGGGCAGCCTGCGCGAACGCCTGGTGTCCTCGGGGCTCAACGTCGGCGACCTGGATTGCCACCTGGGCACCCCGCCACGCGGCCCCAAAACCGGACTGGAACAACGCTGGGTGGATGAAACCGCATGAAGAACGCCGCCCCGCCCCGCCAGGCCATTGCCCTCAAGTACGACGGCCAACAGGCCCCCACGCTGACCGCCAAGGGCGATGACGCCCTGGCCGAAGCCATCCTCAAGCTGGCCCGGGAAAACGAAGTACCCATCTATGAAAACGCCGAGCTGGTGAAGCTGCTGGCGCGCATGGAACTGGGGGACAGCATTCCAGAAGAGCTGTACCGCACGATTGCCGAGATCATTGCGTTTGCGTGGACATTGAAGGGCAAGTTCCCGGCTGGATACGACCCGGATGCGGGGCCGGTGGAACGGGATATCACTGAGCGTGGCGACGATTACTGAGGAGCCACAGGCATATACAAATCCAAGTGTGGGAGGGGGCTTGCTCCCGATTGCGGTGTGTCAGTCACATTATTTCAACTGATAGACCGCTATCGGGAGCAAGCCCCCTCCCACATTTGGAGCCGGCCACATTTTTTGATCTGTGGTCAGTTCAGGACTTCGTTCAGGGGGATGAAATTGACTTGGTCACCGATATCCAGCGTCGTGCCTTCCATCACCTCCACAAACCCTTCAGCCCACGCCGCACTGCGCAGCACGCCGGAACTCTGGTTGTGGTAGATGACCGCCTTGCCCTGCTCGATACGCCCACGCAGGTATTCACGACGGTTACCCGGCTTGGGCCAGGCGAACCCTGCCGGTACTTCGAAACGCAGCGGCTGCACCTGCGCCACACCTTGGCGGCGTAGCAGATAGGGGCGCGCCAACAGCGCAAAGGTCACCAGGGTCGAGGCCGGATTGCCCGGCAGGCCGATCACCGGCACGCCACGAAAATGCCCGAAGGTCAGCGGCTTGCCTGGCTTGATCGCCAGCTTCCACAGTGCAAGCTCGCCGTCTTCACGCAGGGCAATACCGAGGAAGTCTGCTTCGCCTACCGACACACCGCCGGTGGACAGGATCAGGTCGACGCCGCCCAGGCCCGCCAGGCGCGTGCGGGTCTGTTCCAGATCATCCGGCAGGATCCCGGCATCGATCACTTCACAGCCCATGCGTGTCAGCCAACTGCACAGGACGCGGCGGTTGCTGTTGTAGATCTGCCCCGGGCCCAGCGGCAACCCCGGCTCGATCAGCTCATCGCCGGTCGACAGTACGGCCACGCGCACGCGGCGCACCACGTCGAGACAATCGCACCCCAGGGACGCGGCCAGGCCCAGCTCGATGGGCCCCAGTCGGGTACCGGCGCTGAGCACGCATTCACCGACCGTGGTTTCCTGGCCTTGGGGGCGGATGTTGTCGCCCACTTGCAGCGGCTCGGTAAAACTGACGCGCTGGTCGGCATGCACCACGGCGTTTTCCTGCATTTGCACACAGTCCGCGCCCTGGGGTACCGGCGCGCCGGTAAAGATGCGGGCGCAGGTGCCGGGCGCCAACGGCTCGGGCGCATTGCCGGCGAAAATGCGTTGGCTCACCACCAGCGGTTCGCCGGTCCAATCCGCCAGGCGCACGGCGTAGCCGTCCATGGCGCTGTTGGGCCAGGGCGGCAGGTCAAGTGTGGAGATCAGGTCCTGGGCCAAGACCCGGCCGTCGCACTCAGCCAGGGGCAGGGCTTGCTGCTCGCGAATCGGTGCGGCTTCGGCCATGGCCAGCAGACGCTGCAAGGCGTCTTCCACCGGCATCAGTGCGCCGACCTTGCCCGGCTTACCCACGGGATTCACAGGGTTCAGCCTGTTTCAGATGCGGGACGAAGTTGCACGGGCGGTGACGGCTATCCAGTTGCTCGGCGAGGATGCCGTCCCAACCGGTGCGCACGGCGTTGGTGGAACCCGGCAGGCAGCACACCAGGGTGCCATTGGCCAGGCCGGCCAGCGCACGGGATTGCACGGTGGAAGTGCCGATATCGGCCACGGATATCTGGCGGAACAGCTCGCCAAAGCCGTCGACCTGTTTGTCGAGCAGGCAACTCACGGCTTCGGGGGTGCTGTCGCGGCCGGTAAAACCGGTACCGCCGGTAATCAGCACCACTTGCACAACATCTTCGGCGATCCAGTGGGCAACCTGGGCGCGGATCTTGTAGAGGTCGTCCTTGAGCAGTACGCGCTCGGCCAGGTGGTGGCCGGCGGCAGTCAGGCGGTCGACGAACACCTGGCCGGAGGTGTCGGTGTCCAGGGTGCGGGTGTCGCTGACGGTCAATACAGCAATATTCAGGGGTACGAAGGGCGCATCGGCCTTGGCTTTCATGGCACGGTCCGGTTGTCGAAGGAACAGCCCGATGTTATATCACAGGCCCCCATTTACGTGCCGCTGCGGAACCACCATGTCTGTTGAATCTTCACCCCTGCCCTGTTCGATCCTGCTGTTGGCCGGTGGTCGCGGCCAACGCATGGGCGGCCAGGACAAAGGGCTGCTGCAATGGCTGGGCGAACCCTTGATTGCCCACCTGCAACGGCTGGCCCGGCCGCTCACCGATGACCTGATCATCTCGTGCAATCGCAACCATGAACGCTATGCGCCTTATGCCGATCAATTGGTGAGCGATGAAAACCCGGACTTTCCCGGCCCCCTTGCCGGTATCCGCGCCGGACTGCTCGCGGCACGCCATGAGCATCTGCTGATCCTGCCGTGCGATGTACCGCAGATCGATGAGCGACTGCTCGCCGACTTGCGTGAGATCGCCCAACGCAATCGGCAGCTGCCGGTGATGGTGCGCCAGGGCGAGTTCTGGGAACCCTTGCTGTGCATCATCCCGACCAGCCTGAAAAACCAAGTGGAACAGGCCTGGCAAGCGGGTGAGCGCAGCCCGCGCAAGATCTTGCTGGAACTGGGTGGCGTGGCCCTGCAATGCCCGGCCGATGACCCGCGCCTTGCCAACCTTAATACGCCCGAGCTGTTGCACCCACGGGCTGGCGTGTCAGAATGAGCCTTGCACAAGGAACTTTGCCGACGTCCCATACGTCACAAGGTCAGCAATTTAAAAGTATTCTCTCGGAGACAAACTCATGACTCAACGGACCATCGCCGCTCTCATGCTTGCACTGGGCCTCGCCACCCTCGCCGGTTGCGCTTCGCCAACAGTGATCACCCTGAATGACGGTCGCGAAATCCAGGCCGTCGACACCCCGAAATTTGACGAAGATTCGGGCTTCTACGAATTCCAACAGCTTGACGGCAAGCGCACCCGCATCAACAAAGATCAGGTTCGCACCGTTAAAGACCTGTAAGCCACAACGCTTGCACACAAGGCCCGCCTCGCGCGGGCCTTGTTGTTCCTGGGGTTACCAGTCGAGGATGATCTGGCTGCGGAAACTGCGTTCTTCACCGCTTAACGGATCGATAAAGCGCACGCCTTGGGCCAGCAGTTTCAGGGGGTTGGCGTAGTCATCCTCGGCATCCTTGATCACCTCGGGGTAGAACGGGTCATTGCAGATACTCGCGCCGAGCGCGGTCATGTGCACGCGCAGCTGGTGCTTCTTGCCAGTCACCGGGAACAGGCCGTAGCGCCATAAGTGGCCGTTTTTCTCTCGCACTTGCACAGCCGTTTCGGTGTTACTGGCGCCCAGCCCTTCCTGCATACGAAAGAACGGCTCGCCATCCACCAGCCGGCTTTTGTGCACCAACGGAAAGCTGAGGTTCGGCAAGGCTGGGGCGATGGCTTCGTAGAATTTATCGATACGCCGCGTGGGAAACAGTTGCTGATACGCCGAGCGGCTTTGCGGGTTGGCCGAGAACAGCACCAGCCCCGCCGTATGCCGGTCGATACGGTGCAGGGGCACCAGCGCGGGGTTGTCCAGGCGCCGGATCAGGCGACGCAGCAGCGTCTGCTCAACGTACTCGCCAGCAGGCGTAACCGGCAGGAAATGCGGTTTGTCCGCCACCACCAGGTGTTCATCGGCGTATAGGATGCTCTCCTGTACCGGGATCACTTTCTCGTTGGGCACTTCGCGAAAATAATAGATGCACAGGCCTTCCTTGTAGGCCAGGTCCAGCCTGATAGGGCTGCCATTGATATCCAGTACCCTGCCCCGCGCAATCCGGTCCAGCCATTGCTCGCGGCCGATGGCCGGGAAGTGCTCGCACAGGCAATCGAGCACCGTCGCCCAAGGACCAGGTGGCAGGTACAACGTACTGGCTTGGTGCTGGGAAGGGGAAAAACCGGAAGTGGACATGCAGATGCTCGAAGCCTGGGAAACAGGCGGGCATTATCCCGCATGGCGCACGATTGCCTAGGGCCTATCTCAGGCCTTGGCCAATTGCGCCCGCAGGACCGGCGACGCGCTCGCGGCCTCGGTGAACTCCTTGAGCCAGCGCAATACGTCCACTGCTTCCCAACGGCCTGGATCATACAGCGCGTAAAGCAAGCCCTGGTAACCCACCACATCCAGCTGCTTGTGATAACCGGCTCGCTGGAACAGTGCCTCGATTTCCGCAAAACAGGTGTTGAAATGCACTTTGTTAAACGGCGTCTTGCCTTCCGTGACCAGGCCATCGAGGCGCAGCTCCTTTACCGCGTCACGCACGACATCGGCAGACATGCGATTGACGCTGCTTTTCAGTTGTTCAACATTCACCACGGGCGTTCCCTCTATTCAATCGCTGTACGAATATACAGTAACGTAATATTGGGAAACCCGCCATCGCATAAATTTCAGCGCAGGAAGGCGACCACTTGGTCAGCGTCGAATGGCCAATCCAGTTCCGCCCCGGTGTCGATCCGCCGCAGTACCGGGATCCTTAGGCCGTAGGCTTCGGTCAGGTCTTCTGGATCGGTGATATCGATCAATTCAACCATCAGACCGTGGTCGACCAACGGCATGAGGACCTCTTCCGCAAGTTCACAAAGGTGGCAACCCAGGGTGCCGAACAGCTGGCATTCAGGAGGCATGACGAAAGAACCCGGTCAGAAAAACAAGTGATCATTCTAAACCCGCTCGCCCCATGAAATCCCATTGCCGACAAAACACCTGACCCAGGTCACCATGGCCTATAACTGATTCAGCGATTCTCGCGGCTTTTTTGCCCGCTCACCTGCAACGGAGATGCTTGTGTTTGCCAACCTGCTGATCATTCTGGCCTCATCCCTGGTGGTGATTGCGCTGTTTCGCCGGCTGCAACTGCCGCCCGTGCTGGGCTACCTGTGCGTGGGCCTGGCGGTGGGTCCGACTGCTTTGGACTGGGTGAACGACAACGAGGACCTGCCGGATCTGGCCGAGATGGGCGTGGTGTTCCTGCTGTTTTCCCTGGGGCTGGAGTTTTCCCTGTCGAAAATGTTTGCGCTGCGCCGCGTGGTGTTTGGCCTGGGCAGTTTGCAGGTGCTGGGCTGCGGGGCGCTGCTGGGTGGCCTACTGATGGGCTTTGGCCTGGCGCCGGGCATCGCGCTGTTGCTGGGGGCAGGGTTGGCGTTGTCGTCCACGGCCATCGTCAGCAAGGAATTGACCAGCCTCGGTGAGATCTTCAGCAGCCATGGCCAGAATGCGATTGGCGTGCTGCTGTTCCAGGACGTGGTGGCGGTATTGCTGCTGACGCTGGTGCCAGTGTTTGCCGGCAGCAGTGACCAAGCCTGGTACTGGGCGCTGCCGCTGACCCTGGGCAAGACTGTGGTGTTGTTCGTGGGCCTGTTATTCGCCAGCCGCTGGTTGCTGCCGCGGTTGTTTCGTGAAGTCGCGGCGTCCCATTCGGCGGAGTTGTTTGTATTGCTGGCGCTGGTGATTGTGTTGCTCACGGCCTGGCTCACCCATCTGCTCGGCCTGTCCCCTGCCCTTGGGGCTTTCCTGGCCGGCATGTTGCTGGGTGAAAGTCATTATCGTCACCAGATCGAAGCGGATATCCGACCGTTCAGAGACATTCTGCTGGGGCTGTTTTTTGTCAGCATCGGCATGTTGATCGACCTGCAGTTGTTCATCAGCCATAGCCTGTTGATCCTCGGCCTGACCCTCACGCTGATGCTGGTCAAAGGTTGCGTAGTCGCCACACTGGTCAAGCTGCGCGGCAGCGACACTGAGACCGCCTGGCGCAGCGGCCTGGCCCTGGCCCAGGGTGGCGAGTTCTGTTTTGCGTTGATGGCGCAGATGCAACAGAGCCGGCTGATTCCAGATCAATTCAACGGGCTGCTGCTGGCCGCCACGTTCTGTTCGATGCTGTTGACGCCATTGCTGTTGCGCGCCGCGCCGGCCATTGCCCTGCGCCTGCACCGCAAGCCCAACCAGCAGGTGCAACTGGAGCAGATCACCGCGCTCAATGCGCAACTGCACGGGCATGTGGTGATTTGTGGGTATGGTCGGGTGGGCCAATCCATCGCGCGATTTTTGCGCCGCGAACACCAGGCGTTTATCGCCCTGGATGACGACCCCGCACGCGTACACGAAGCCGCCACCGAGGACAGCAGCGTGCATTACGGCGACTGCCGCCGTGGCGCCTTGCTCAGTGCCGTCGGCCTGGAGCGGGCGCGGTTGGTGGTGATCGCCGTAGACAACAGCGATGTCGCCCTGCTGGTGCTCAAGGAAGCGCGGCGGATCAACCCTGAGGTGCCGATCCTGGTGCGCACTCGCGATGACAGCCAGTTGGCTGAGCTCAAGGCCGCCGGTGCCAGTGAGGTGGTGCCTGAGCTGCTGGAATCAAGCCTGATGCTCGCCTCCCACGCGCTGATCCTGCTGGGCCTGCCGGACCAACAGGTACAGGCGCGGGTCGATGAGGTGCGGCACAACCACTATCGCCTGTTGCACGGATTCGATCCGCAGCCCCGCACGGACGAAGAGGCGCCAATCAATCCTGACTGACTGCGCCAATCTTGTGGATCGACAGGTCGGCACCGTAATACTCTTCTTCCTGGCTCAGGCGCAGGCCGTGCATGCGCTTGATCGCGCCGTATACGAGCAAGCCGCCGCCAAAGGCCACCACCACGCCAAGGCCGGTGCCAATCAACTGGCTGATCAGGCTCACGCCGCCCAGCCCACCCAGGGCGGTCTGCCCGAATACGCCGCAGGCGATACCGCCCCACACCCCACATAAGCCGTGCAAGGGCCATACACCCAGCACGTCATCGATCTTCCAACGATCCTGGGCAGCGATAAAACACCACACAAACAACCCTCCGGCAATGGCCCCCGTGACCAGCGCGCCCACCGGGTGCATCAGGTCGGAACCGGCGCAGATCGCCACCAGCCCGGCCAATGGGCCGTTGTGCAGGAAGCCCGGATCGTTACGCCCAATCACCAGCGCGGCAACGGTGCCGCCGACCATGGCCATCAACGAATTGACCGCCACCAGGCCACTGACCCCATCCAGGGTTTGCGCACTCATCACGTTAAAGCCAAACCAACCCACGATCAGGATCCACGACCCCAGCGCCAGGAAGGGGATGCTCGACGGCGCAAACGCCACCAGGCGTCCTTCGCGATAACGCCCGTTGCGCGGGCCCAGCAGCAACACGGCTGCCAGCGCCAGCCAACCGCCCATGGCGTGTACCACCACGGAACCGGCAAAGTCATGGAAGCCAGCACCAAAGGTTACGAGCAGCCAGGCTTGCAGGCCGAAGTTGCCGTTCCACACCATGCCTTCGAAAAAGGGGTAGACAAACGCCACGATCAGCGCGGTGGCGCACAGCTGCGGAGCAAACTTTGCTCGCTCGGCAATGCCGCCGGAAATGATGGCCGGGATGGCCGCAGCGAAGGTCAGCAGGAAGAAAAACTTCACCAGGCCGTAGCCATGATCGGCACTGATCACGGCTGCTGGATGCATGAAGTTCACGCCATAGGAGATCCAATAGCCTATAAAGAAATAGGCCAGGGTTGAGATCGCGAAGTCGCTGAGAATTTTCGACAAGGCATTGACCTGGTTCTTCTGACGCACCGTGCCGACTTCCAGGAAGGCAAAACCGGCGTGCATGGCCAATACCATGACCGCACCAATCAGGATGAACAGGGTGTTGGAGCTATGGACAAGGGTGTCCACCGCACTTTGCAAATTTTCCATGGAGGTTGGCAGGCCTGCATCAAGGCAAAAAGCACCAAAGCGGTTCAAGCCAGGGTTTTGCGCACTAAATTGGCACCGGCGACCCCGCCCTTGTTAAGAGGGCGTGAACCGCTTTAGCGCAGCGATCAACACACAGGCCGTTGCCGACAGGGTTTTTCCGCGGGGTTGAGTGATTTAGGGTAAGGTTTTTCAAGGCTTGCGCCACGACCGCCCGGATTCAGCGCAGGCCCCAGAGCCTGCGCACCAAGGCAAAGCAAAAGCTGTACCACACAATTGCACTGAACCTTCGGCGAACCCCGCGACTCGAAACCACACGTACAGATCAGCCACACACGGAGACAACCATGGCCGGTAAAACAGCAAAGACTGCTCAAGAGATACTGATGGCGGATTTTCAAACCCTGGTCAGTGATACCGAAAGGTTGCTGGACGACACCGCTGTGCTGGCCGGTGACCAGGCCGATGAGCTGCGCACCAAGATCCATGAGAGCCTCCTCAAGGCCCGCGAGACCCTGCAGTTGACCGAAGATTCGCTGCGTGAGCGCGGCCAGGCGGCGATCACTGCCACTGAAGACTACGTACAAGCCAACCCATGGCAGTCCGTCGGTATTGCTGCCGGCGTGGGCTTTTTGATCGGTTTGTTGGCTACAAGGCGCTAAATATCATGTCTATCGGCGAATCCAGCTCATCAACGAGCGCACACTCTTCAGGAACCAGTTCCACCTCCCGACGCCTGGGCGCTGCTGTGCTGGGCTTGCTGCACAGCCATGTGGAATTGTTCGGCATCGAATTGCAGGAGCAAAAGGCCCGCACCGTCAGCCTGTTGCTGTTTGCCGGGCTGGCGCTGGTGTTTGCCCTGCTCTTGCTGGTGGGGCTATCGACGCTGGTAATGATCCTTGTATGGGACACCGGCTACCGACTGACCGGGATCATTTGTCTCTGCGTGTTCTACAGCCTGGCCGCCGCGTTCTGCGGGGTGCGTTTGAAAGCGGCGGTGTTCGATGAGTCCACGCCCTTCCACGCCACTCTTGAAGAACTGGCCAATGACCGGGAGCGCCTGCTGCCATGAGCATGACTGAGATCCCGCAAAACACCTCCCGCCGGGAAATGCGCAAGGCGCTGATCCGCCTGCGCATGGAAATGCACCGCCAGGAAATCCGCCATGAGTCCCAGCAACTGATGGCGCCCCTGCAAAAAATGCGCAATATGCGCCACAACTGGCAGGACAGCCTGGGCATCAAGCACGCGCCACTGTGGGGCGTAGCGGCGGTGACGCTGATGGGCTTCTTTACCGGCAAGGGCGCCAAAGGTGGCAGCATCAGCAGCGTGACGCGCCTGATACGGCTAGGTGCCGGGTTGATCCCGCTGATCAAACTGGCCATGCAAGGCGCTTCGCGCAAAAACTGACCTATGTGAGTCAAAGACCGTAATGACCGGATATGTCCTGGTCATTGCGGTTCTTTGCGCTGCCTGTTAATTGATATCGACACTGCCGACCGTTGGATTCGCTTGCCCCAGCGAGGCCGAACCGGGAAGCTGGACCTGTCATTCACCGTACGGAGAGTACCCGCCTTGGATTGGCCCACCCTGCTGACCCGCGAACGCCTTGGAAAACCCCTGCACAGCCCGGAAGAACTGGGACGCAGCCCCTTTCACAAAGACCATGATCGCATCATCTTTTCCGGTGCATTCCGGCGCCTGGGGCGCAAGACACAAGTGCACCCGGTATCGAGCAACGACCATATCCACACGCGCCTGACTCACTCGCTGGAAGTCAGTTGCGTCGGGCGCTCCCTCGGCATGCGCGTGGGCGAAACCCTGCGCAGCGCCCTGCCCGACTGGTGCGACCCGAGCGACTTGGGCATGGTGGTGCAATCGGCCTGCCTGGCCCATGACATCGGCAACCCGCCGTTCGGACACTCCGGCGAAGACGCCATTCGCCACTGGTTCCAGCAGGCCGCCGGGCGCGGCTGGCTGGATGACATGACCAGCGCCGAACGCAATGACTTCCTCAACTTCGAGGGCAATGCCCAGGGGTTTCGGGTGCTGACCCAGCTTGAATACCATCAGTTCGACGGCGGCACGCGGCTGACCTATGCCACCTTGGGGACTTATCTCAAATACCCCTGGACTGCCCGCCACGCCGACTCACTGGGTTACAAGAAACACAAGTTCGGCTGTTACCAGAGCGAGCTGCCGATTCTTGAACAGATCGCCCACAAGCTCGGCCTGCCCCAACTGGAGGAGCAACGCTGGGCCCGTCACCCCCTCGTTTACCTGATGGAGGCCGCCGACGACATCTGCTACGCGCTGATTGACCTGGAAGACGGCCTGGAAATGGAGCTGCTGCAGTACGCCGAGGTCGAGTCGCTACTGCTGGACCTGGTCGGCGATGACCTGCCACAAACCTATCGGCAGTTGGGCCCGCTTGACTCGCGGCGCCGCAAACTGGCGATCCTGCGTGGCAAGGCCATCGAACACCTGACCAACGCGGCAGCAAGGGCGTTTGTCGAACAGCAGGACGCTCTGCTCGCTGGCACACTGCCTGGCGACCTGGTCGAGCACATGCACGGCCCGGCAAAACGCTGCGTACTGGATGCCAAGGACATGGCGCGCAAGAAAATCTTCCAGGATAAACGCAAGACGCTGCATGAAATCGGCGCCTACACTACCCTGGAAATCCTGCTGAACGCATTCTGCGGTGCGGCCCTGGAACAACATGGCGGACGCACCCCATCGTTCAAGAACAGGCGCATTCTCGATTTACTGGGCAATAGCGCGCCGGACCCGGCCTGGCCATTACATGCCTCGTTCCTGCGGATGATCGATTTCATCGCCGGCATGACCGACAGCTACGCCACAGAGATGGCGCGGGAAATGACCGGGCGCTCCAGCCCTCAGTAACAACTCGACCACGCATCCTGTTCCCTGAAGAGAATCGCCCTACGACGGGAACAGAGCGGCCTGATCGAATTCGTACATACACCCGAAGAATAATCACGCACGCTCTTAACGGACCAGCCGAGCAATTCCTCCCCCCATCGACGCTTGACTCACTGTGTGTTCTCTATGCCCAGATACCCTCTTCGTATTCTTTTGGTGGAGGATCACCCCTTTCAGCTCCTGGCCACCCAATGCCTGCTCAAAAGCTTCGGTTTCGACCAACTGACGCCCGTGGAAAATGCCGAGCAGGCCATACGTTTGATGAGCCAGTCCGAATACCCCTTCGATCTGATGCTATGTGACCAATGCCTGCCTGACTTGCCCGGGCTTGAACTGGTAGAAATCGCCAGCCGCCAGCGCTTTATAACCAGTGCGATTCTGTTGAGCGGGTTACCCCCGGCGGAACTGATTAATCTGAAGAAACAAGCCTTGCAACGAAATCTGCCACTCCTTGGTTACTTATCAAAACCATTGAACAAAGATCAACTTGAACAGTTGATTGCCTCGATTTTCACTTAACGAATGTAGGAAATTAAACATTTCCGCTAGAGAAAATCGACGTGAGGCTAGTCGCAAATACCAAGGCGCCATTACATGACGCAATCATGCCCAAAATACTTACATACACCTCCATCACACCTAGCAACTTGTAGGTGCATGCCTTTTCTAGCGTAGGAACTTTCCTGTTTTGCTTCTACCGCCCTAAGGCTTCATGCTGCAACCTCACCTTCTGAGCTAATGTGCCCGCTTTATTTGCACCTGCATGGAATGTGATTATGAACTCTGTCTTTATTATCGATGACCACCCGGTTATACGACTCGCCATTCGAATGTTGCTGGAACACGAGGGTTACAAAGTCGTTGGCGAAACAGATAACGGGTGCGATGCCATACAGATGGTGCGTGAATGCCTTCCAGACCTGGTGATTCTCGACATCAGCATTCCCAAGCTTGATGGCCTTGAAGTCCTCTGCCGCTTCAACGCGATGAACACATCGATGAAGACGCTGGTGCTGACGGCCCAGTGCCCCACGCTCTTTGCGACGCGATGCATGCGTTCGGGCGCCGAGGGGTATGTGTGCAAGGAGGGGGACCTGAGCGAGTTGCTCAGCGCCATTCGTGCAGTGCTGTCGGGCTATAACTACTTTCCCAGCCAGGCGCTGAATAGTCCCGGCGCCGAAGGTATGGACGCTCAGGAGCTGGAACTGTTCAAAACAGTCAACGACCGCGAACTGATGGTGCTGCAACTGTTTGCACAAGGCCGTACCAACAAGGAAATAGCCAAGGGTATGTTTCTGAGCAATAAAACTGTCAGTACTTATAAAAAGAGGTTAATGCAGAAACTCAAGGCCAAATCCTTGGTAGAACTCATCGAGATGGCAAAACGAAACGCGCTAGTGTGAGAAAGCGGATGCCCAGCCGTATAAAGGACTATCTGATTATATTGAGTGCCGGTTTGTGCTTCAGCACCACTGTGCTTGCGGAGCACCAAACCAGCCCGGAACACTTCACCCTCCTGAGTCGTGCCGGAGCCATTCAACTAGACACTCATTTTGACAAGGCTCAGCGCCAGTGGCTGCAGAACAAACGTGAACTGGTGCTGGGTACATCCGCACCTGACTACCCGCCCTTCGACCTCACGTCCAGCGGTCATGATTACGAAGGCCTCACCGCTGATTACGCCGGATTGCTGGCCAAGGCGCTCTCCTTGCCAATCAAGGTCATGCGCTACCCGTCCCGCAAGGATGCCATTCGAGCCCTGGAGGCCGGGGAAATAGATTTGTTGGGCTCCTCCAACGGCTTTGAGGCCGCGACCCCCAATCTCATCCTGTCTGAACCCTACGCCGTGGACCAGCCTGTACTGGTCACCCGCGAGGGAGAAACCAGAAGTCTGAACGAAGGCCTGGAAGGGCTCCGCTTGAGCCTTGTCTACCATTACCTGCCCCTCAACGAAGTAGAAAAGCTGTACCCCAATGCGGTCATCCGCGCCTATCCGTCTTATCAGAATGCCTTGAATGCAGTGGCGTTCGACCAGGCGGATGTGTTTCTCGGCGACACCATTTCCACCCATTACATGATCAACAAGGGCTATCTCAAAAATATCCGCATGGCCAACTTCGGCAAGCATGAAGCTTATGGTTTCAGCTTTGCTACGCGCCAAGACAATCGGATCCTCCTGAGCATTGTCGACTCAGTCCTGGCAGCCGTGCCCGTCAACGAACGGGATAGCATCGCCAAACGCTGGAGCGCCGGCAGCGATATCCTGCTGACCGATAAGAAACTGCAACTGACCCAGCGTGAAGAGCGCTGGCTCAAAGAGCATCCTGTGGTGAAGGTAATCGTGAACGAAACCTTCGCGCCACTCACCTTCTTTGACGCGGACGGCAATTTTCGCGGGATTACCGCTGACCTCCTGGAGCTGATACGCCTGCGAACCGGCCTGCGCTTCTCGATCGAGCGCGGACGTGACGTCAATGCAATGATCGAGCAAGTCACCAGCCAGAAAGTCGATATGATCGGCGCTATCGTCCCGAGCAACGAAAGAGACTCGCAGCTCAATTTCAGCCGCCCTTATGTATGGACTCGCCTCCACTGTCTACCCGCTTTTCAACACTGCTACCCGGTTGCATCTATGTATAAGGCCTATTCGAGGAAGCCCATCTTTGGCTTCTGGCCAACATTGGTTGAGCTCGCGGTATGCCGATTACGTTCAGGCCTCGAAGGCCGGTAAGGGCGCAGGCATCGATCCGCGACGGTCTGACCTGGGGTCAATGTTTTCTAGCAGGGGCTGGAGCGCTTTACGCCCCGGTGGCAGAACTCTGGTGATCTGTAACTTGTCGCAGCCGGCCGGCCTTAGGCTGGTTGGCTGTGATAAGTCTGGTCATTCTGTAGCAGCACCCAGATGATTCGTAGGTTGCGATTCGCCAGTCGTACCGCCGCTTCCTTACGTCCTAGCCGACTCAGCCAACGTTGCAAGCGACGATCGTCGGGCTGCTCAGAATCAGGACGTAGGTGCCTCAATACGGCGTGAGCACCCTGAACCATCAGGCTGCGTATGTAACCATCGCCTCGTTTGCTCATCTTGCCCAGGCGAACCTTCTGCCCACTGCTGTTCTGATCGGGCACCATGCCAAAGTAGGCGGCGAACTGGCGTGCATCGGCGAAACGTTCGGGTTCGGTCTGCTTGGCTAGCATCGCTGTGGCGATGATCGGACCGACACCGCGTACCGTCATTAACCGTCTGGCGGTTTGATCCTGGTTCGCAGCGATCTCCAGGCGACCGGTCAATACGTTGATCCGCTCGCCTAACTGGCGCCATTCGCCCAGCAACTCGTCGATGAGTTCGCGCAATATGTCTGGCAGTGGTTGGGTGGCATCCTCCAGTATGCGAGGTAGGGTTTGACTGATAGCAACATCGCCTTGTGCCAAGGCAACACCGTGTTCCATCAATAGACCGCGCATCTGGTTACTCGTAGCTGTACGCCGACGCACATAACCCTGCCGGGCACGGTGCAATGCCTGCATGGCCAGTGCTGCAGCACTTTTGATGGGCACCGCTGTGATTTTGGTGTCCCGTCCCGCCCGTAAAATGGCCAGCGCATCGTTACGATCATTTTTTGCGCCGCTGCGGTGGTCGGCCACCAGCTGCGCGGGAAGAACTCGCGCCAGATTACCCTGCGCCTGCAGCTGTCGTGCCCATGCTTGAGCGCCGGGGCCGGTTTCCATCAGTACAACGATGTTTGCCGGTAGCTTGCGCAAGAATGCGTGGAAGGACTCACGCGACTTGATGCGTTCTTCATAAAGCACCTGGCCAAGAGCATCTTCGCCTACGACCTGAAATACCTGCTTGGCTAGATCGACTGCCACTGTCGTACAGGTCGACAGATCGGTTGAAGACAGGGACTGTTTAAGCGTCGTATTCTTTTTCATGGACTTGCCCTCGCTGTCGTTGGCTTCTTAGACTGCCACCGCGGCGCATTGACGCCTCGGCGTGGGCGAGTCCATCTAATTACCTGGAAAATTCCTACGTATTGCTGACACGCAAAGAGCCAGGGGCCCCCTCGAATATGGAGCAAATGGCCGGCAAGCGCCTGGCGATAACCCAAGGCAATCCCTTGGCCGCGAGCTTGAGCACGGACTTCCCGCAGATTCACCTGGTGGAAACCAGCGATACGTTCCGTGCGTCGGAATTACTCGCCCAGGGGCAAGTGGACGGTGCCGTGAACACTCTGGTCATCGCCAACTACTTCCTGTCTTCCCAGGTTTTCCAGGACAGGCTGCAAATCAGCGCCAGCATCGGCACGGTCCCCGCCACATTCACCCTGGCCACATCGCGCCAAGCCACGGAATTGAGTTCAATCCTCGACAAGGCGCTGCTCAGCATCGCCCCGGATGAAATGGGCGTGATCAACAGCCGCTGGCGTGGCTACACCGCCGCATCCGACAGCTACTGGCGCAACTACCACCAACTGATAGCGCGGATCATCATCGGCACCGGGCTTCTGCTGTTGATCTCCTTGACCTGGAACGCCTACATGCGCCGCCAGATCAAGCACCGCAAAATGGCCGAGCGCGCACTCAATGATCAGTTCGAATTCATGCGCGCACTGGTCAATGAGACGCCACACCCGATCTACGTGCGCGACCGCAATGGCCTGCTGCAGACCTGCAACGACAGCTACCTGCAGGTGTTCGATGTCAAGCGCGAAGACGTGATCGGCAAAAGCGTGACCCAGATGAGCATGGCCCTGGAGTCGGAGGCGGCCCAATACCATGCGGACTATCAGCGCGTGGTGGCCGAGGGGAACCCGCTGATCCTGGACCGCAGCCTGCATATCCATCAGAAGAAACTGACCATCTACCACTGGATCCTGCCCTACCGGGACTCCACCGGCGAGGTCCAGGGCATCATCGGCGGCTGGATCGATATCAGTGACCGGCGCCAGTTATTCGATGAGCTACGCGCCGCCAAGGAACGCGCCGACGAGGCCAATCGCGCCAAAAGTACGTTCCTTGCCACCATGAGCCACGAGATCCGCACGCCAATGAATGCGGTGATCGGCATGCTCGAACTGACACTCAAGCGCGCCGACCAAGGGCACCTTGATCGCCCGGCGATTGAAGTGGCATACAACTCGGCCAAGGACCTGCTGGAATTGATCGGCGATATCCTCGATATCGCGCGTATTGAGTCCGGCCGTCTCAGCCTGGCCCCGGAACGCGTCAACCTGCGAGAGGTGATCGAGTCGGTCGTGCGCGTCTTCGACGGCCTTGCGCGTCAGAAAACCCTGAGCCTGTTGCTGGAGTTCAAGCCCGACCTCAATGACATCGAGGTGCTGATAGACCCCCTGCGCTTCAAGCAAGTGCTCTCGAACCTCGTGAGCAACGCGATCAAGTTTACCGAACACGGGCAGGTGAAAATCAAAGTAGAGATACAGCCTACCCAGGCGCCGGAGCAGATCGAGTTGAAGCTCGTCGTGGAGGACACCGGCATCGGCATCAACAGGGAAGACCAGTTGCGCCTGTTCGAACCCTTTGCCCAAGCCGACAACTCTGGGCACCTGGCCAGGAGCGGTGCGGGGTTGGGATTGGTCATCTGCCGCAGCCTGTGCGAAATGATGGGCGGTCAATTAAGCCTCAGTAGCGTGCCCCTGGTAGGCACCCAAGTGCACGTCAACCTCAGGATGCCGCGCCTGAGCCCGGTCCAGGCGCTGGGAGAGCACACGCCTGAGACGCCGGCCCGCACACCCGTGCTGAACGTGCTGGTGGTCGACGACCATCCGGCGAACCGCCTGCTGATGTGCCAGCAACTGGGCTACCTGGGCCATCAATTCACCGCCGCCGAGCACGGCGCAGCCGGATTCCAGGCCTGGCGCCAGGAACGTTTCGACCTGGTGATCGCCGACTGCAACATGCCCATCATGAATGGCTATGAGCTGAGCCGTTCAATCCGCGAATACGAGCAACGGGAACAATTACCTGCCTGTGTGGTGCTGGGCTTTACTGCCAATGCCCAGCCGGAGGAAAGGCTACGGTGCGTGCAGGCCGGCATGGATGACTGCCTGTTCAAACCCATCAGCCTGACCGTGCTGGAGCGGCAGTTGGCGCAGATCGCCCCTCAACCGGCAAGCACACGACTGGACCTGGGGTGCCTGGAGGCCCTGACCGGCGGCGACCCGCAACTGAGTCGACGCTTGCTGGAAGAGCTGTTGAGCAGCAGCCGTCAAGACCGCCAGGCACTCATGGACCTGCTGAGCGGTAAAGCCTCGCTGGCGGACATCATTGAGCAGGCCCACAAAATCAAGGGAGCTGCTCGTATCGTTCAAGCCACTTCGCTGGCCGGGCAATGCGAAGCACTGGAACAAGCCTGCTCGCGCAATGAGCATTGGGCCGCGATCGAAACCGGTATCAAGGCCCTGGAAAAACTCATGCTGGAACTGGAGAGGAACCTGCAAATTCAACTGGATGACCTGGATAGTCTGTAAGCGCCTGAACGCTGTAGGAGCGAGCAAACTCTCGCGCCTACAGAAGACGGCATCAGCCCGCTTGTCTCAGCAATCGGTCAACCGCAGGAAGATGGCTGCCAGTTGTTCAATCCCCACTTGGTCCTGAGGTGTAAAACGGCCCAGCAACGGGCTGTCGAGATCGAGGACGCCGACCAGTTGACCGTCCTTGACCAACGGCACCACCAATTCGCTGTTGGAAGCGCTGTCACAGGCGATATGCCCCGGGAAAGCATGCACATCCTCCACGCGCTGGGTTTGCCGTGATGCCGCCGCCGCGCCACACACCCCGCGTCCGAAGGGAATCCGCACACAGGCGATCTGCCCCTGGAATGGCCCAAGCACCAGTTCGTCATTGCGATTGAGGTAGAAGCCTGCCCAATTCAAGTCATCCAACTGATTGAACAGAAACGCGGAAAACTGCGCACTGTTGGCAATAAAGTCCCGCTCATCGGCGAGCAACGACTCAAGCTGCGCGCACAGCATGGCATAACCATCAAGGCCGGTACCGGCCTGTTGTAAATCGATCATGGTTGACACTCCAGCAATTTAAGACCCACCCAGTAACGGGCGAACTGATAGGCACAGCGGCCATTGCGGTTGCCGCGGCCGGTAGCCCAGCGCACCGCCAGCACATCGAGTTGTTCGTCGCGCTGCCACTGCAAGCCAGCCTTGCCGGCCAACTCGCCGATCCAATGTTCCACCACATCCAGGAAGTGCTCCTGGGTGAAGGGGTAGAACGATAGCCACAAGCCAAAACGGTCCGACAAGGCAATCTTGTCTTCTACCGCCTCACTCGGGTGCAGCTCGCCATCCACGCGTTTCCAATTGTCATTGTCGCTCTGGTTTTCCGGCACCAGGTGGCGACGGTTGGACGTGGCGTACAGCAGCACGTTTTCCGGCGCCTGTTCGAGGGAACCGTCCAACACGCTCTTGAGCACACGGTAGTCGCCTTCACCGGCTTCGAACGACAGGTCATCGCAAAACAAAATGAAGCGCTGTGGTAGTTTGACCAGTTGCTCGACCACCCGTGGCAGGTCGGCCAGGTGGTCGCGCTCGATTTCGATCAAACGCAAGCCCGCCTTGGCATGCTGGGCGAGCAAGGCGCGGACCATGGAGGATTTTCCGGTGCCGCGCGACCCCCACAGCAGCGCATGATTGGCAGGCAAGCCATCGAGGAACTGCTGGGTATTACGCGCCAGTTGTTCACGTTGCTTGTCGACGCCGATCAGGTCCGACAGGCGCATGTCCAGGCTCACTTGCAGCGGCAACAGAAAGCCACTGCGCCCTTCGCGCTGCCAACGGGCGGCCAGGCACTGGTCCCAGTCGATGGCCTCGCGCAGGGCGGGCAACAAGGGTTCCAGGCGCGCGAGTACCGCATCGGCCCGCTCAAGGAAGGCATTCAATCGAGAATCCATGACTATTCCTCTGGCAAGTTCTTGTAAAAGATGGCGTATTAGCAACCCTGCGACACACCGCATGAGGCTGCATCAAAACAACGATTCATGCCGGGCGAGCCAGAGCTTGTGGATGTTCAGCTATGCTTGCCGGGCGAAGGGAAACGTGAAGTGGTTCAACACTCGATGGATATCAAGTTCGCCCACCGCTTGTCTTATAAACAAGCCAGATTGACTGTGCTGGTCGGTTTCGTCTTGGGAACCTTGCTCAGCCTGATCCAAATCGGCATTGATTATGCCAGTGAAGACGCATCCATCAACCGTGAAATACGCTCACTGATCGAAATCAGTCATAACCCCGCCTCCCGCATCGCCTACAACATCGATGCCGAACTCGCCCAGGAACTGGCCCTGGGCCTGCTGCACTCCCCTGCCATCACTCGGGCGCAGTTGATCGACAATAATGGCGTGGTCCTGGCCGACGTCGATCGTCCGCGCAAGGAAAGCAACTACCGGCCCCTCAGTGATTTTTTGTTCAGCGCCAACCGTCAATTCGAGGACCGACTGTACCTCGGCCATATGCCGGACGAATCACTTGGCGTGCTGCGCCTTGACGTCGACACCTACGCCTTCGGCAGCCGTTTCCTGCACCGTGCCGAGATTACCCTGCTTAACGGATTTGTCCGCAGCCTGCTGCTGACCGGGATTCTGCTGGGCTTGTTCTACGTGATGCTGACCCAGCCGCTGGTGCGCATCATCCGAGAGCTGAGTACACGCAAACAGGCGCGCCTGGATTGCCCACCGGGGCACGAGCATGACGAGATCGGTGTGCTGGTCAATGTCGCCAACCTGCAATTCGAAAACATGGAGACCGAAATCCAGCAACGGCGCCACGCCGAGGACCGCCTGACGGAATACCTGGGCCAGCTGGAAAATATTGTTTCTGCGCGCACCCTTGAACTCAAGGCCAGCAACCAACGCTTGAGCCGATCCAACGATGAACTGGAAGCGGCGAAGACAACTGCACTGGCCATGGCCCAGGCAAGGGCGGCCTTCCTGGCCAATATGAGCCATGAAATCCGCACACCGCTCAACGGACTGCTGGGGATGATTGCGTTGTCACTGGATAGCCCGCTGAACGCCGAACAACGACAGCAACTGTCCATCGCCCATGATTCAGGCAAAGTACTGGTCGAATTACTCAACGATATCCTCGACCTGTCCAAATTCGATGCCGGCCAGCTGGAACTGGAGCATATCCCGTTCGACCTGGGCTCGCTGGTGGAAGACACCGCCAACCTGCTGTCCCAAAACGCGGCGCCGAGCGTGGAGCTGACCTGCCTGATCGATCCACAGTTTCCCGCCCAGGTCATCGGCGACCCGACCCGGGTGCGGCAAATCGTCAGTAACCTGCTGTCCAATGCCCTGAAGTTCACCCGCTTCGGACGCGTCGATGTACGCCTGCGTGCCGTGGAGGGCCGGGTCAACATTGAAGTGTGTGACACCGGCATCGGCATCGCCCAGGATGCCCAGGCGAAGATCTTCCAGCCGTTCACCCAGGCCGGTGCCGGCATCACTCGCCAATTTGGCGGCACAGGGTTGGGGCTGGCGTTGACCCGTAACCTGTGCGAAGCCATGCAAGGACGCTTGAGCATCAGCTCGGAGGTGGGCTTTGGCAGCCAGTTCTGCGCCGATCTTCCGCTGCCCACGCATTTGCCTGCTACCCGCTACACCCCACTCACAGGTGACGTGATTGCCATCACGCACGCCGGCGGCGGCTTGACGGAGTTGCTCACCACCCTGCTGCCTTCCTGGGGGCTGACGCCACGCTGTTATTCCCAGGACGATGACTTGAGCGCACTGGCCCCCGACCTGTTGATCACCGATTGTCCGGAGTGCCTGTTTCGCTTGCGCCCAGGGATCCGCGCCCCGATTTTGCTGGTCACTGCCTACGGCAACTTCATGCCTGGCGAAGAGGTAGCGGCCCTGGCACCGCTGCAGCAACAAGCACGCCCATTGAGCCGCAACGCGCTTTACCAGATCCTGCAACGCAACCTGCGCAGCGACGTAGAACTGATCCTCGACCCGGTCCAGATGGAATCCGCACCGCTTGCTCACCGGGCACGTATCCTGTTGGTGGAGGACAACCCGGTCAATCAACTGGTGGCCAAGGGCATGCTCAGCAAGTTGGGATGTGAGGTCATCGTGGCCGCCCATGGGGGCGAAGCCCTGACGATGCTTGAGGACCAACACTTCGACATGGTGCTGATGGACTGCAACATGCCGGTGATGGATGGCTACGAGGCCAGCCGGCAGATTCGCCGCAGCGGGCGCTGGCCGGACCTGCCCATCGTCGCCTTGACCGCCAACGCCCTGTCCGAAGAGCGCGAGCGCTGCCGGGCGGCGGGCATGAACGACTACCTGGCCAAGCCGTTTCGCCGCGAAGAACTCCATGCTCTGCTGGAGCTATGGGTACCGACGATCACAAGTCTCTGATCAGCCCCCGCACTGCATCTCACTTGAGCAGGGCTTCGATCGCCTGGGTCAAGTCATGGGGCTTGGTCGTTGGCGCAAAACGCTTGACCTGCTTGCCATCACGGCCGATGAGAAACTTGGTGAAGTTCCACTTGATGTTCTTGGAACCCAGCAGCCCCGGGGCCTGTTTTTTCAACTGCACGAACAGAGGGTGGGCATCGCTGCCATTGACATCGATCTTCTTGAACAGCGGAAAACTGACACCGAAGTTCAGCTCACAGAACTCGGATATCGCGTCTTCGCTGCCCGGTTCCTGCTTGCCAAACTGATTGCAGGGAAAGCCGAGCACCACCAGGCCTTGATCCTTATAGTGCTGCCAGAGCTGCTCCAGGCCCTTGTATTGTGGCGTGAAGCCGCATTTGCTGGCGGTGTTGACCACCAGAATGGCCTTGCCGGCAAAATCGGCCAAGGTCTTTTGCTCGCCCTTGATGGTGGTGCAAGGGATGCTCAGCAGGGATTCGCTCATGGCAGAGCCTCAAGTCAGGGGAAGAAGTTGTAGGAGCGAGCTTGTTCGCTCCTACAGTGATCCGTGTAGGCCTGTTTACAGCTTCAAGCCTGGCGCGGCACCAGGTCCAGGCACACCGAGTTGATGCAATAGCGCAGCCCGGTCGGCGGCGGGCCGTCCGGGAACACATGCCCCAGGTGCGCGTCGCACTTGGCGCAGGTGACCTCGGTACGGATCATGCCGTGGCTGACGTCGCGGATCTCAATCATCGCGCTGTCGGCAATCGGCTCGTAGAAGCTGGGCCAGCCGCAGCCGGAGTCAAACTTGGCCCTGGAATCGAACAGCGGCTCGTTGCAACAGATGCAGTGGTAAACGCCATCGGTCTTGGTGGCGTTGTACTTGCCACTGAACGGTCGCTCGGTGCCCTTGAGGCGGCACACGTTGTACTGTTCGGGATCAAGCATGGCTTTCCATTCATCAACGGTTTTCTGCAACTTTTCCATTGGTACACCTCGGCAACTGAAAAACCCTGATCTGTGTCTTTTCCAGGGATCAGGCGGCACGTATGATTGCGCCTCTTCAAAACGCCAGTCTGGCACCCGCGCCTGCGGCATTCAAACGTATTTATGGGTGCGAACCGCGCAGGATTCACCCCAGGGTGGTGCCCGCGCCGTCTGGATCGTTCATTTTCAGGATCACATCGCCATGCAGGTCAGCAAATCGAACAAGCTCGCCAACGTCTGCTACGACATTCGCGGCCCGGTGCTCAAGCACGCCAAGCGCCTGGAAGAGGAAGGTCATCGCATCCTCAAGCTGAACATTGGCAACCCGGCGCCGTTTGGTTTCGAAGCGCCGGACGAAATCCTCCAGGATGTGATTCGCAACCTGCCGACTGCCCAGGGCTACAGTGATTCCAAGGGCCTGTTCAGTGCGCGCAAGGCGGTGATGCAGTACTACCAGCAAAAGCAGGTTGAAGGTGTCGGTATCGAGGACATCTACCTGGGCAATGGCGTGTCCGAGCTGATCGTGATGTCGATGCAGGCGCTGCTCAACAATGGCGACGAAGTCCTGGTGCCGGCACCGGATTACCCACTGTGGACCGCCGCCGTGACCCTGGCTGGCGGCCACCCGGTGCACTACCTGTGTGACGAGGGTGCCGACTGGTTTCCGGACCTGGCCGACATCAAGGCCAAGATCACCCCGAACACCAAGGCCCTGGTGATCATCAACCCGAACAACCCAACCGGCGCGGTGTACTCCAGGGAAGTGCTGCTGGGCATGCTCGAACTCGCACGCCAGCACAACCTGGTGGTGTTCTCAGACGAGATCTACGACAAGATCCTCTACGATGACGCCGTACATATATGCACCGCGTCCCTGGCCCCGGACCTGTTGTGCCTGACCTTCAATGGCCTGTCCAAGTCCTACCGCGTGGCGGGTTTCCGCTCCGGCTGGATCGCCATCTCCGGCCCCAAGCACAACGCCCAGAGCTATATCGAAGGCATAGACATGCTGGCCAACATGCGTCTGTGCGCCAACGTACCGAGCCAACACGCCATCCAGACCGCCCTCGGTGGCTACCAGAGCATCAACGACCTGATCCTGCCCCAGGGGCGCCTGCTGGAGCAGCGCAATCGCACCTGGGAGCTGCTCAACGCAATCCCGGGCGTCAGCTGCGTAAAGCCCATGGGCGCGTTGTATGCGTTTCCGCGGATCGACCCGAAAGTGTGCCCGATCCTCAACGACGAAAAGTTCGTGCTCGACCTGCTGCTGTCGGAAAAGCTGCTGGTGGTCCAGGGCACCGCGTTCAACTGGCCGTGGCCGGATCACTTCCGCGTAGTGACGTTGCCTCGAGTGGATGACCTGGAGATGGCGATTGGTCGCATCGGCAACTTCCTGAAGTCCTATCGCCAGTAAGGGAATTGACGCTGTGCGGCCCGCTTCGGGTCGTACAGCGATTATCTGCAACACTTCTTTGTCGCTTACGTGTTGTGGTATTTCACTTGCCCCCCGCCCAAGGCGTAACCCCTATAATCACGGGGCGGCAAGGCAAACTAGTGTCGGCCATGGCTGACAATACAGGTCGGAAAATCCCTTCAAGCCTCTACATTCAAGCTGTAGGACACAGTTTGAAATAGTCGCTCGGTTGAATCACCCCATGCCGCACCTTATATACCCCGCAGTACGCGACATATTAAGCATGAGGAGAACCCTACAACCATGATGCGCATCCTGCTGTTCTTGGCCACTAACCTGGCGGTCGTGCTGATTGCCAGCATCACCCTGAGCCTTTTCGGCTTCAACGGGTTCATGGCGGCCAACGGGGTTGACCTGAACCTCAATCAGCTGCTGGTCTTCTGTGCGGTCTTTGGTTTCGCCGGCTCACTGTTTTCGCTGTTCATCTCCAAATGGATGGCGAAGATGAGTACCAGCACCCAGGTCATCACCCAGCCACGCACCCGGCATGAGCAATGGTTGCTGCAGACCGTCGAGCAGCTATCCCGCGAAGCGGGTATCAAGATGCCCGAGGTCGGGATCTTCCCGGCCTATGAAGCCAACGCCTTTGCCACTGGCTGGAACAAGAACGACGCGCTCGTTGCCGTCAGCCAGGGCATGCTCGAACGCTTCTCGTATGACGAGGTGAAAGCCGTACTGGCCCACGAGATCGGCCACGTGGCCAACGGCGACATGGTGACACTGGCACTGGTTCAAGGCGTGGTGAACACCTTCGTGATGTTCTTCGCGCGCATCATCGGCAACTTTGTCGACAAGGTAATTTTCAAGAACGAAGAAGGCCGTGGCATCGCCTACTTCGTGGCGACTATCTTCGCTGAACTGGTACTGGGCTTCCTGGCCAGCGCAATCACCATGTGGTTCTCGCGCAAACGCGAGTTCCGCGCAGACGAAGCTGGTGCCCGCCTGGCCGGCACCGGGGCGATGATCGCAGCGCTGCAACACTTGCGCTCCGAACAGGGGCTACCGGTGCACATGCCGGACAGCCTGACCGCCTTTGGCATCAACGGTGGTATCAAGCAGGGCATGGCTCGCCTGTTCATGAGCCACCCGCCGCTGGAAGAGCGGATCGACGCACTGCGTCGTCGGGGCTGATAACCCGGTGATACGAAAAGGGGCGATTGATCGCCCCTTTTTCGTGGCCGCGATTTACCTCTTGGTCAGCCGATAAACGCGCTCCTCAAGACGGGTGACGCCGTCCGCCATGAATTTGCGGCTCTCACCCAGTATGTCCCGCTCTTGCAGCGTGACCACACTCCAGTGCGAGCCCAGCAGCGACCGCACTTCCTCGTCCGGGACAGAAAAAGGCGGACCAGCTCTTTGTGCTTGGTCGTAGTCGACCGCGATCAGCAGGCCCTCACAGCCACGGGCCAGCAGGGTGTTGAGATGCTCGGTGTATTGCGGCCGCATCTGCTGTGGCAAGGCAATCAGTGCCGCGCGATCATACAGCGCCTTGCAGTCGGCCACGGCCTCTGCGTCAAGGGCAAAATAATCGCCACACCACACTTCGATCAGGCCCTTGTGATAGACCTTGAACACGCCTCTTTGATCGATCTGCGGCGTGAGTGCCTGTTCGCTGAAAAACGCCTCAACCGCCTGCTCCGACACCTCCACACCCATCACACGATGCCCACGCCCCGCCAGCCACATCATGTCCAGGCTTTTGCCGCACAATGGCACGAAGACTTTCGAGCCCCCGGCCAAGGCCAACGTTGACCAATGCTGCTGCAAGCAGGGATTAACCTCCACCTGATGAAAACCGATCTGATTGGTGGCCCAGCGTTCCTGCCAAAATTTTGCGTCCATGCACCCTCCTGATAAATCGATCAAAAGACACTAAAACTTATATTAGATCTAGATAAACATTCTGATTAAAGATAGCTCGATATTAACCTCCAGGACGCTTCCTATGCTCCCCAGCCTGTTCATCTCCCACGGCTCACCCATGCTGGCGCTGCAACCCGGTGCCAGCGGCCCTGCATTGCAGCGCCTGGCGGCCGAGCTGCCACGACCGCAGGCGATCGTGGTGGTATCGGCGCACTGGGAAAGCCAGGAACTGCTGGTCAGTGGCGGCGCCGCGCCCGAAACCTGGCATGACTTTGGCGGCTTTCCTCGCGAACTGTTTGCCGTGCAATACCCTGCGCCGGGTGACCCACGATTGGCGAGCGACATTGTCGAGCTGCTGCAAGCAGACGGCCTGGACGCACGCATCGATAACCAACGCCCCTTCGACCACGGCACCTGGGTGCCCCTGTCGCTGATGTATCCAGCGGCCGACATTCCGGTGGTGCAAGTCTCGTTGCCCAGCCGCATGGGCCCTGCCCTGCAAACCCGGGTCGGACGCGCTCTTTGCAGCTTGCGCGAGCAAGGGGTGCTGTTGATCGGTTCCGGCAGCATCACCCATAACCTCGGTGAGCTGGACTGGCGCGCCGGGCCGGAGACGATCACACCGTGGGCGCGAGAGTTTCGCGATTGGGTAGTGGACAAACTTACGGCCGATGACGAAGCCGCCCTGCATGACTATCGGCGCCAGGCGCCCCATGCCGTACGCAGCCATCCCAGCGATGAGCATTTATTGCCGCTGTATTTTGCCCGGGCGGCAGGCGGGCAGTTTGGTTTGGCGCATCAGGGGTTCACGATGGGGGCATTAGGCATGGACATCTATCGCTTCGGCTGAATGAGACCGGTAATTCAAGGCAAAAAAAATCCCCGAACCAGTCGGGGATTTTTTATTTGCGATCAATCAGCCAAAGGGCGGATCAATCTTCGCGGTAGCGACGCAGCTTGAGCTGCTTACCGGCAACGCGAGTGTCTTTCAACTTGGTCAGCAATTTTTCCAGGCCGTCTTCCGGCAGCTCCACCAGGGAGAAGCTGTCACGCACCTGGATGCGACCGATGGCTTCACGCGCCAGGCCACCCTCATTGAGGATAGCGCCCAGCAGGTTTTTGGCAGCGATACCATCACGCGCACCCAGCGCGGTACGGCAACGTGCACGGCCTTCAGCCAATGGCACCGGAGCACGACGCTCACGATCACCACGGTCCGGACGGTCGCCGGAACGCTCTGGACGATCACCGCGTGGCGCGCTGTTCGGCACCAGTGGGCGCTCTTTCTCGATGGCGGCCAGGGTCAGGGCTTGACCGTTGGTGGCTTTGCGCAGCAGGGCTGCAGCCAGGGCACGCGGGGTGCAACCGATATCGGCGGTCAGGCGGTCCAGCAGGTCGCCGTGGGTCGATTCAGCGTCAGCCACCAGAGGTGCCAGGCTGTTGGTCAGTTTCTTGATGCGGGCATCGAGAACGGCCTGGGCATCCGGCAGGCGGACCTCGGCAACTTTCTGACCGGTTACACGCTCGATCACTTGCAGCATGCGGCGCTCACGTGGAGTCACCAGCAACAGAGCACGACCTTCGCGACCCGCACGGCCGGTACGGCCGATACGGTGAACGTAGGACTCTGGATCGTACGGCATGTCAACGTTGAACACGTGGGTGATACGTGGAACGTCGAGGCCACGGGCAGCAACGTCGGTAGCCACAACGATGTCCAGGCGGCCATCCTTGAGAGAGTCGATCACACGCTCACGCTGGTTCTGGGCAATGTCACCGTTCAGCGCAGCGGCCTTGTAGCCTTTGGCTTCCAGGGCACTGGCCAGGTCCAGGGTCGCTTGCTTGGTGCGCACGAACATGATCAGGGCGTCGAAGTCTTCGACTTCCAGCAGGCTCAATACAGCCGAGGTCTTCTGGTCAGCGTGAACCAACAGGTGAGCCTGTTCGATCGCGGTAACGGTCTGGGTCTTGGTCTGGATCTTCACGTGTTGCGGATCGCGCAGATGGCGCTCTGCAATGGCACGGATCGACTGCGGCAGGGTGGCCGAGAACAGTACGGTCTGACGGGTTGGAGGCAGCGCCTTGAAGATGACTTCCAGGTCATCCATGAAGCCCAGCTTCAACATTTCGTCGGCTTCGTCCAGAACCAGGTGGTTCACGGTCGACAGCACTTTCTCGTCACGACGCAGGTGGTCGCACAGGCGACCAGGGGTGGCGACAACGATCTGTGCGCCATTGCGGATGGCTTTCAGTTGTGGGCCCATAGGCGCGCCGCCGTAAACGGCCACAACGGTAACGCCCGGCATTTGCTTGGCGTAGGTTTCGAAAGCGGTTGCTACTTGCAGCGCCAACTCACGGGTTGGCGCCAGGATCAGGGCTTGCGGCTCGCGCTTGGCAGGATCGATGCAGTGCAGGATAGGCAGGGCGAACGCGGCGGTTTTACCGGTACCGGTTTGCGCCTGGCCAATCATGTCTTGGCCGGCCATGATGATCGGGATCGATTGCTGCTGAATAGCCGAAGGTTCTTCGTAGCCAGTCGCGATGACGGCAGCAAGAATGTTCGGGTTAAGATTAAAAGCGGCGAAGCCGCCGGTTTCCTGGGTCATGGGTCTGCCTCTAAGTGCATCCGCAAAGACCCATGCTCCAAAGCTGCGCATGCCGTGTTGAGACTCAAGAGTCGCCCTGGCTGCTTTGTCGGCGGGGATTTGCGAAAACGAATGAATGAAAAAGATTCGTCAAGGAAGAGTCCGCTGTGCGGACGTGCAGCCGAAGCTGACTTCGGGGAATTGCGCTACCTAAACGCGGCCCGGTTAAAGGCCGGCGCGCACTATACCGGAAATACCTGAAAAAGGGAGCTTTTTTTATCGCCAGGCACCGATAAACCGCGCTGCGTCACGGTTTTTGCAGATATCGGTGCCAGGGTCTATTTTTCAAAAGCCCGGCCCTGTTGGTGATGACGCTTAAACGGTTCACCTTCCATTGGTCTGAAACCTTTCCCCGCCCGAGGGCAAACCCGATGAATCAAGCCAGCAGCAGCCGTGTCAGCCGTGAACTGCAGGGCCACGTCCTGCTTTTAGGCTTGGACCGAGTCGCCAAGCGCAATGCCTTTGACCTGGACTTGCTCAATGAACTGAGCCTGGCTTATGGCGAATTTGATCGACATAACGAAGCACGGGTCGCCGTAGTATTTGCCCACGGCGACCATTTCACCGCCGGCCTGGATCTGGCCAACGTCAGCGGCGTGATGGCAGGAGGCTGGCAACCGCCGCTGGGAGGTTGCGATCCGTGGGGCGTTTTTGCAGGCCCCAGGGTCAGTAAACCAGTGATCGTCGCCGCCCAGGGTTACTGCCTGACCATCGGTATCGAGTTGATGCTCGCTGCGGATATCAATCTGTGCGCGAGTAATACCCGCTTTGCGCAGATGGAAGTGCAACGTGGGATTTTTCCGTTTGGCGGCGCGACATTGCGCTTTCATCAGATCGCCGGCTGGGGCAATGCAATGCGCTGGCTGCTCACTGGCGACGAGTTCGACGCCCATGAAGCCTTGCGCCTGGGTTTGGTGCAGGAGGTGATGGCCAGCGAAGACCTGCTGCCCCGCGCCATCGAGCTGGCCAACCGAATCGCCCGCCAGGCGCCGCTCGGCGTGCAAGCGACATTGATGTCGGCCCGCCAGGCACGCCTGGAGGGCGAAGCCATTGCCGCCGCCGCGTTGCCGCCGCTGGTGGATAAACTGCTTAACAGCGAAGACGCCAGGGAAGGTGTGCGAGCAATGGTGGAGAAGCGGCCGGGGGTGTTCAAGGGCATTTGAGTTGGCAATACCAACGCCATCGGGGGCAAGTCGAATCGCCGCACCGCCCCTCCCACACTTGGAATGCGGTCGAATGTGGGAGGGGGCTTGCTCCCGATGGCGGCCTGACAGCCAACCAGGATGCTGGATCAGACCGAGTACATATCCGTTGCTGCGGTAACGGCCACTTAGGGTTACGCCCTTACGGCGTGTCACTTTTGTAAAGGCACAAAAGTAACCAAAAGGCCTTCGCCCCAACACTCGGCACCTCGCTTAGGCTCGGTGTGCCCGAACGCAGGCTTGAATCCGTGGGCCGCCGCCACGCGCCATCCATGGCGCGGGGCGGCTAACCCGGCGTCCTGCCGGGTTACCCACGGATTCAAGCCTGCGTTCGGCCAGCGTGTTTGACGGGGCGCCTGAGATCAAGATCAAAAACCAGAGCAACAGCAACAGCGCAAGAGCAAGCAGTTGTGTAGATACCCATGCCCCGATGGCGCCAGAGCAGACAACTAGGTTGCCGGCCGAATAACCTTGATCAATGGCTGCAACGAGTAACCCAACCGCGGCGCCAAGGCTTCGGCACGAGCCGAAAGCGCCTCCAGGTTCAACTCCTGATCCAACTCCGAAGGCACCAACAGAATCACATTGCCCTCCTTCACGGGCAGCTCCCAATAGTGCCGGTGATACAACCCACGCAGCAACGCCGCGCCCAACGGCTTGCCATCATCGGTGGCCCACTGGTTGATCACCAACCAGCCGCCGGGGTTGAGTTTCTTCTGGCAGTTTTCCAGGAAGGTCCAGGCCAAGTGGCCCACACCCGGACCGACATCGGTATACAGGTCGACGAAAATCAGGTCGGCCGGCTCGGCGGTGTCGAGCAACTGCAGCGCGTCACCGATGCGAATGTACAGGCGCGGGTCGTCGTCCAGCCCCAGATATTCAATCGCCAGGCGCGGTACGTCAGGACGCAGCTCAATGGCCTCGACATCTTCCAATGCCAGGAACTTGAGGCACGCCTGGGTCAGCGTGCCGGCCCCCAGGCCAAGGAACAACGCGCTCTCAGGTTGCTCATGGCCCAACGCACCGATCAACATGGCGCGGGTGTAGTCGTACTCCAGCCAGCTCGGGTCGGCAGTGAACACGCAGCTTTGCTCGATGGCGTCGCCAAATTCGAGAAACCGGTAATCGGCCACTTCAAGCACACGGATCATGCCGAAATCATCATGGACTTCGGCCAGCACGCGCTCGACACGCTCCTCGGTCATCACTACTCCTAAAGGGTTTACCGCACGGCAAAGGCGCGATTGTCGGCCAGCGGCCGCAGCAGGTCACGCACTAATTGCTGCTAACATTGGCGCCCGAACATCCACCCACCACACGAGTTCACGATGAGCCAACCCTGGAGCCCCGACAGCTGGCGTGCCTTGCCGATCCAGCAACAACCCCAGTACCCGGACGCTGCGCACTTGCTGCAAGTGGAGCAGAGCCTGGCCAGCTATCCGCCGCTGGTATTCGCCGGGGAGGCCCGTGAGCTGCGGCGTCAGTTTGCCGAGGTGACCCAGGGGCGCGCATTCCTGCTGCAAGGCGGCGATTGCGCCGAAAGCTTTGCCGAGTTTTCCGCCGCGAAAATCCGCGACACCTTCAAGGTGCTGCTGCAGATGGCCATTGTCATGACCTTCGCCGCCGGCTGCCCGGTGGTGAAAGTCGGACGCATGGCCGGCCAATTCGCCAAGCCACGCTCGGCCAACGATGAAACCATTGACGGTATCACCCTGCCCGCCTACCGCGGCGACATCGTCAACGGCATCGGTTTCGACGAAAAAAGCCGCGTGCCGGACCCGGACCGCCTGTTGCAGTCCTACCACCAGTCCACCGCCACCCTCAACCTGCTGCGCGCGTTTGCCCAGGGCGGTTTTGCCGACCTGCACCAGGTGCACAAGTGGAACCTGGACTTTATCGCCAACTCCGCCCTGGCCGAGAAGTACAGCCAACTGGCCGACCGCATCGACGAGACCCTGGCCTTCATGCGCGCCTGCGGCATGGACAGCTCGCCACAATTGCGCGAAACCAGCTTCTTCACTGCCCACGAAGCATTGCTGCTCAACTTTGAACAAGCCTTCGTGCGCCGCGACAGCCTGACCAACGACTACTACGATTGCTCGGCCCATATGCTCTGGATCGGCGACCGCACTCGCCAACTGGACGGCGCCCATGTCGAGTTCCTGCGTGGTGTGAACAACCCGATCGGCGTGAAGGTCGGGCCGAGCATGAACCCGGATGACCTGATCCGCCTGATTGACATCCTGAACCCGGACAACGACCCTGGCCGCCTCAACCTGATCGCCCGCATGGGCGCAGGCAAGGTCGGCGACCACTTGCCAAACCTGATCCGCGCCGTGCAGCGCGAGGGCAAGCAGGTGCTGTGGAGCTCCGACCCGATGCATGGCAACACCATCAAGGCCAGCAGCGGCTACAAGACTCGCGACTTTGCGCAGATTCTCGGCGAGGTGAAAGAGTTCTTCCAGGTGCACCAGGCCGAAGGCAGCTATGCCGGCGGGATTCATATCGAGATGACCGGACAGAACGTCACCGAATGCATCGGCGGCGCACGGCCGATCACCGAAGATGGCCTGTCGGACCGTTATCACACCCATTGCGACCCGCGGATGAACGCCGATCAGTCGCTGGAGCTGGCGTTCCTGATTGCCGAGACCTTGAAGCAGGTCAAAAGGTAGGAGCAAGCTTGCTCGCGAAGGCCGTTAACGATGACGCGAAACGTCGGATTAACGAGGCGCCCTTGAGTTTTTCGCGAGCCAGCTCGCTCCTACACTAGTGCCGCCCTTAACCGGGCGGCACTGGGGCGCTGGCAATTGAGCTGCACCTGCTCCAGCCCCAGCCAATTGGCCATCTGGCGCAGGTTCAAGGCCAGCGCCGACATGCCATCGTCATCCAGGCCCGGCTCTTCCTCGTGCACCGCATGCACCGCCAGGCGCCCATGGGCACGCTCGGCCCGCAGGTCAACGCGGGCGGCGATCCGCTCATTATGCAAAAACGGCAGTACGTAGTAACCGTACACCCGCTTGTCTTGCGGGGTGTAGATCTCCAGTCGATAGCGAAAATCAAACAAACGCTCCGTACGACTGCGCTCCCAGATCAACGAATCGAACGGTGACAGCAAGGCGCTGGCCGCGACTTTGCGTGGCACCTTCGGCACCGGCAGGCAGTACGCCGGTTGTTTCCAGCCCTGCACCTGGCACGCCAGCAGCCGCCCATCCTCGACCAACTCGGCCACGCGCTTGCGGCTGTCGGCGGGGTCGAGGCGGAAGTAATCGCGCAGGTCCTTCTCGGTGGCGACGCCCAACGCCGTTGCGCTATGCAGCAGTAAGCCGCGTTGAGCGTCGGCCTCGGTGATGACGGTTTGGAGAATCTCGCCGGGGATAACACGCTCCGGCAAATCATACAGTCGCTCAAACCCCCGCCGCCCTGCGACGGTGACCAAACCGGCGGCGAACAACCATTCCAGCGCGTGCTTTTCATCACTCCAATCCCACCAGGGCCCGGCGCGCTCCTCGCGGGTCGACAAACTGCCCGCGCCCAGGGCCCCCTGCTGCTCGACAGTGTTCAGCACGCGCTGGATAGTCGCCTGCTGTTCACGGCCGAAACGCGCCATCTGCGCATAGATCCCCTGCCCCTGCCTGGCCCGCTCCATGCGCCAGCGCATCAGCGGGTAGAGCGACATGGGCAGCAGCGAGGCCTCATGCCCCCAATACTCGAACAGCGAACGCCGCCTGCCCAGGCTCCAGGCCGCTTGCTCAAGGATCAACGGGGAATAATGGCCCAGGCGGGAAAACAATGGCAGGTAATGGGAACGCACCAGCGCGTTGACCGAGTCGATCTGCACGACACCCAGACGGTCGATGAGTCGATTGAGGTGCGCGGCTTTTATCTGGCCAGGCGCCTGGCGCCCGGAAAAACCCTGGGCGACCAGCGCCATGCGTCGAGCTTGCTTGAGTGAAAAAGACAGGTCGGCGGGCATGGGGCTCTCCATGGAAACTCGCCCTCTACCCTACTGCATCCTGGCTTATTTGCGCAGCGGGTCTTCCCAGAAATGCCGATGGGTTTCCTGCACTACGTCGGCACGGTTGAGCCCAATGTCCTTGAGCGCGTCATCGCTCAAGGTCGCCAGCATCTGGCGCTCCTGATGCAACAGCTGCCAACGTGCGACCGTATGAAACAGGCCGGCAAACGGCCCTTTTTGCAACAACACAAAACCTCTTTGACCTTTCATCTTCTCGCCCTCCAGTGGGGATGACGAAAGTGTGGACCTGGCGCTATGATCAATCCAACGAATGTTTCTTATGCAATACATCTCGGAGATTGATCAATTGGCTGGCTACCCGAGCATCGACACAGAAGTGCTACGCACCTTCGTGGCCATCGCCGACCAAGGTGGTTTTACCCGCGCCGGCGAGCTGGTCAATCGCACCCAATCGGCGGTGAGCATGCAGATGAAGCGCCTGGAGGAAGATGTACTGCAGCGCAAGCTGTTCGAGCGCGATGGAAGGCAGGTACGGCTTACGCCCGAAGGCCAGGTGCTGCTGGGATATGCGCGGCGCATCCTGAAACTGCACAGCGAAGTGTTCAACACCCTGCGCGAGCCCCATATGGTGGGGCTCGTACGCATCGGTACGCCAGATGACTATGTGATGCGTTTCCTGCCGGGGATCCTGAAGCAGTTTTCCAAAGCCTACCCACTGATTCAGATTGAGATGCACTGTGAGGCGTCCTCCGTACTGATGCAGCGGCGAGACCTGGCGCTGACCGTGATCAGCCGCGAGCCTGGCAATGATATTGGCGAGTTACTGCGCACTGAACGCATGGTCTGGGCAGCATCACCCTGCTTCTGCGTGGATGAGCATGACGCGCTGCCCCTGGCGATTTCCGGCGATGACTGCCTGTACACCCATTGGGCGCGAGCCGCACTGGACGCAGCTGGACGCGAGTACCGCCTGGCCTACCACAGCTCCAACGGAGCGGCGATCCAGGCGGTAGTCAGTGCTGGCCTGGCGGCGATGGTCAGCATGGAAAGCCTGGTCACCGACGACCTGCGGGTGCTCGGCAGCGACGAAGGCTTTCCACCGTTGCCGTCAATGAACCTGCGCTTGCTGCGCAATCCACAGATGACGTCACCGATCACCGAATGCCTGGCCGAGTACATCGTCGAAGGCTTCAAACTTTAAACGTCAGCATCACCGCACACACCACCAGGAAGCCACAAAACAGCCCGCGCAACAGCCGCTCCGGCAATGCATGGGCCACTTTCACGCCCCAGCTGATACTGAGCAGGCCCCCCACCGCCAGCGGCAGGCCGATCATCCAGTCCACCTCGTGGTGCCAGGCGTAGGTGACCAGAGTCACGCCGGTGCTGGGCAGTGCCAAGGCCAGCGACAAACCTTGGGCCACCACCTGAGTGGTGCCGAACACACTGGTGAGCACTGGCGTGGCGACTACCGCGCCCCCTACCCCAAATAATCCGCCCATGGACCCGGACGCTGCACCCAACACACCCAGCCAGGGCCAGGAGTATCGCATCTGCGCAGTTGGCGGCGCGTTGCGGGTAAACATGCGCAGCAGGTTGTAGGCCGACAACGCCACCAGGAAAACAATAAAGCCGATGCGCATTGCCCCGGCATCCAGCCCCACCGCCCAGATCGATCCCAGCCAGGCAAAGCAAAAGCCCATCACGCCAAGCGGCAAGGCGTGGCGCAGCTCGATGCGATTACGCTGGTGATAACGCCACAGGGCGAGCATTACATTGGGTACCACCATGACCAACGCGGTGCCCTGGGCTATTTGCTGGTCCAGGCCGAACAACACGCCGAGCACCGGAATGGCTATCAGCCCGCCACCAATGCCAAACAGCCCACCCACGGTGCCCAAAGCCGCACCCAATATCAGGTACATCACTAAATCCAACACCGCTCGCTACTCCGCAATCCTAAGGCTGACATGCTACGCAGTCGGCCCTGGCGCGGAAACGCACAGCAACGCACAATGGCTATGCCGATCCCGCACAAGCGCTTGTCTATGAACCCTAATACTCTGACCGATCAACTGAGCCTGTTTCTCGATGTGATGGAAACCGGTAGCTTTTCCGCTGCCGCACGGCGTCATCCACTGACGCCCTCCGCAGTCGCCCGTCGAATCGACAGCCTGGAAAGTTCAGTGGGTAGCCGCCTGTTCCAGCGCAGCACCCACGCAGTGGTGCCTACACCTGCCGGCCTGGCCTTTGCCGAACGCGCGCGGCGGATTGTCAGTGAATTGCAATTGGCGCGGGCCGAAGCGGTGTCTCTGAGCCATGCGCCGGAAGGCTTGATCCGGCTGGATGCACCGGCAGCGTTTGGTCGCCGCCACCTGGCGCCGGTGATCGCGGACTTCTTGAACGTGTATCCAGGGCTGGATGTGCACCTGCACTTGATCGACAGTTTTGTCGATATGCAAGGCGCACACCTGGGCAAGGTCGACCTGGTGCTGCGCGCCGGGCATATCGTCGACACTCGCCGGATCGCTACACCTCTGGCGAGCATCGTGCGCATTGCCTGCGCCAGCCCGGCCTACCTGAAACACCGCGGCACACCCACCCATCCTCGGGAACTGAACGAGCATGACGGCCTCGATTGGGATGGCCTGGCGCCGATGTTCGCCTGGCGTTTTGAACTGGACGGGCGCCGCACGACCTATCGCCCCCGGCGCATCCGCATGAGCGCCAATAACGCCGAGG
Source organism: Pseudomonas sp. FBCC-B545 (assembly GCF_059134095.1). NCBI lineage: Bacteria > Pseudomonadati > Pseudomonadota > Gammaproteobacteria > Pseudomonadales > Pseudomonadaceae > Pseudomonas > Pseudomonas sp. FBCC-B545. The sequence goes on from NZ_CP101441.1 coordinate 4,404,918, forward strand.
CGCTGCTTTCGGGCGCACTGGCCGGGCTGGGCATTGCACACCTGCCGACCTGGCTGGCCAGTGAATACCTGGTGCGTGGCGAGCTGTTGCCGCTGTTTTGTGAAAACGGCTTGCCCAGCCCGGAAACCGCCGGCATTTACGCGCTGCGCCTCGAACAGCAGCCCAACGCACGTAGCCGGTTATTGCTCGAATACCTTAAATCCCGTTTCAGCCCGGTGCCGCCCTGGGATCTGGCGTTGCAAAGCGGGCTAGTCTGACCATCCGGGCAGAATTACCTGGCGCATTAAAGATTCGCCCGCTAGATTCAAGTGCAGACATGCTTTTTCGAGGCACCACCATGAGCAAAAACCCAGCCCCCTGCGAATCGCTGCTACTGGATAACCAGCTGTGCTTCGCCCTGCACTCCACTTCGCTGTTGATGACCAAGGTCTACAAGCCCCTGCTCCAAGCCCTCGGGCTGACCTACCCGCAATACCTGGCCATGATGGTGCTGTGGGAAGAGGACGGATTGACTGTCGGCGAAATCAGCAGCCGCCTGCTGACGGATCCTGGCTCACTGACGCCGCTGCTCAAGCGCCTGGAAGCCGAAGGCCTGCTCAGCCGCACCCGCAGCCGCGAAGATGAGCGGGTGGTGGTTGTGGAACTGACCGACGCCGGCCGCGTCTTGCAGGGCAAGGCCAAGGATGTGCCCCAATGCATCCTGGGCGCGAGCGGGATGCAGCTTGCGCAATTGCGCAAGCTGCAGGCCGACTTGATCGCGCTACGCGGCAACCTGCAGAGCGCGATCTAAAGTGGGAGGGGCGGTGCGACGATTCGACTTGCCCCCGATAGCGGTGGGTCAGCCCACATCAATGTTTGCTGAGCCGACGTCTTCGCGGGCAAGCCCCCTCCCACATTTGATCTTCGCCGCTTTGAGCATTTCGTTCGCTTAACCGGCTTGCCTCCTCTCACATTGTTTCTCGCCAGCCTCGAAAACATTTATAAATTTATATTGCGCGCTAAACATTAGCGCTATACATTGGCTTCACCAACTAATTAGCGCGCAAACATTTAGCACGACCACACAAGAGGAACGCCCCATGCAAACGCTCTATACCGCAGTAGCCACCGCCACTGGCGGCCGTGATGGTCGCGCTGTTTCCAGCGACAACATCCTCGACGTCAAACTCTCTACCCCCAAGGAATTGGGCGGTGCCGGTGGTCAGGCCACCAACCCGGAGCAACTGTTCGCGGCCGGCTACTCCGCCTGCTTTATCGGCGCGCTGAAATTTGTTGCCAGCCAGACAAAACGTAAGATCCCCGACGATGCCTCGATCACCGCTCATGTGGGCATCGGCCAGATCCCCGGCGGTTTTGGCCTGGACATCGACCTGCACGTCAGCCTGCCGGGCCTGGCCCAGGATGACGCACAGAGCCTGGTCGACGCCGCCCACCAAGTCTGCCCGTATTCCAACGCCACTCGTGGCAATGTGGATGTGCGCCTGCATGTAACGGTCTGATAAACCGGCGGCCAAAAAAAAGCCCGACTCAAGGTCGGGCTTTTTTTCGTATCGGTGGGGCCAGGATTACTTCTTGGCGCGACCTTTGTACGAACCACCTTCACGGGTGTCGATCTCGATCAGGTCGTCGATTTCGATGAAATCGGCTACTTGCAGTTCGGTACCGTTGCTCAGCTTGGCAGGCTTCATCACCTTGCCCGAAGTGTCGCCGCGAGCGGAACCTTCAGTGTAGGCAACCTTACGCACGATAGTGGTCGGCAGCTCCACGGAAACCAGGCGCTCTTCGAAGAAAATAGCTTCGCAGACGTCTTCCATGCCTTCTTCGATGAACGGCAGAACGGCTTCGATATCTTCAGCGTTCAGCTCGTACATGGTGTAGTCAGTGGTGTCCATGAACGTGTAGGTGTCGCCGCTGATGAAGGACAGGGTCGCTTCCTTGCGGTCGAGGATCACGTCGTCCAGTTTGTCATCGGCGCTGTAGACGATCTCGGTCTTGTAACCGGTCAGCAGGTTCTTCAGCTTGGTCTTCATGATTGCGCTGTTACGACCAGACTTGGTGAACTCAGCTTTCTGAACCAGCCAAGGGTCGTTTTCGAGACGGATCACTGTACCGGGTTTCAGTTCTTTACCAGTTTTCATTGCATATATCCGAAATTTGGATGGGATTTACAAAAATCAAGGTGGCGTATCATATCCAACTTTCATAAAACTGTACCAGCGCCGTCGCAAGATCGGCCTGCAAGCCTTGTTCCAGACACCACTTCTGAGCGTGCTCGTTCACCTCGGTCCAGTGTTCCAGGAGCATTTTCCATGCCTGCGCCATATCGCCGTCGGTGTTCCAGGCTTGCCAAAGCGCGATGACAGCCGCTTTGGCGGCCGGCGACAGTGCGACGGTGTAAAGTTCCAGAAAGGCATCGAGCTTGTCGAGGTGGATGTCTTCGTCCTGGCGATAGATATGCCATAGCAACGGCCTCCCCGCCCACTGAGCGCGCACAAAGGAGTCCTCGCCGCGCACCGCGTTGAACGCGCAACACCAGAGCAACCGGTCGTATTGCTCCTGCCGTACGAAGGCAATGACCTGCACCGTCAGCGCGCCACGCACCTGGATGTCACCCGCCGACAAGCTGCTCACTCCCAGCCAGCGTTGCACATCCCCCAGGATGCGCCCTTCCGGCACCAGCAAATGAGTCGCGCGCCCGTCTGCCGCCAGCACATCCAGCCAGCCGGCCAGCCCGGGGTTTTCATAAGCGAACAGCGACATCAGTCGTGCATCGACCGCCGGAGCTACCCCTAGGGTTTGCAGGAATTGTCGCTGCGCGACGTCATCTAGCTGAAAAGCCTGGCGCCGCTCCAATAACCCGGCTTCACGCAACAGGCCACCGGTACCCGGGCGAAAGCCGGGAAAGAAAAAGTACTTCTGCACGCCCTTGAACTTCACCGAGGGTAAACGGTGACAGCCCACTACCCAGTCTTCAGCGCTGAGATAATCCAGGTTCATCCACAATGGCGGTTGCTCACGCTCGGCCATGCGCTCCATGTACTCCGCCGGCAGCTGGCAGGCGAACGCGGCAATCACCACATCGGCTGATTGCGCACCTGGCCATTGCGCCGGCCAGTGGCGCACTTCGACACCTTCCTGCCACTGCTGGCTCACCTGCACATCAATCTGCGGACACATGCGCTCGAAAGCCCGCAGGTCATCGACCCACAAGCGTACTTCACAGCCATGTTCCACTACCAACTGCCGGGCCAGGCGCCAGGTCACGCCGATGTCGCCGTAGTTGTCGACGACGCTGCAAAAAATATCCCAGCGGGCTTTCATTCCGGGCTCCATCGATCAAAGACTCAATTGTCCGCATAAATGCACCGATGCAGAAGGCTTGTTCGCGATTTTCTGCATAGCGGCTGTGCGACAATCGCCATCACGCCGTTACCCCTCGCCAGGAGGCCATCATGTCTGCCCGTCCGTTTTCGCTGTTCAAGCTCTGTCTCGCCATTGCAGCAGGCCTGTGGCTGGGGTTTATCGCCATTGCGCTGACCACTTGGCTGGCGTCTCGCTACCTGTTCCCCCAAAGCCTGGCACCCGTGGCCCAGGCGGTTGAGCAGCTGGGCAAGCCGGCCGCCGCTGTGCCGGAGCCGCCGAACCGCATGTTCGAGCAATACCAGCAGAACCTGCAAAAGCAGGAGCAGCAGCAGGCCCTGGACCAGGCCCGGAACAATGCACGCAACCTGTCCAACCCCAAATGCCAGTTCTGGCTGCAACAGGACCAGAACGCCCCTAATGAAAAGTCTCGGGCCAATGTCCTGCAATTCTGCGATTGAAGACCATGAATAAACACGCCGTCCTCCAGCTGATCCTGGAAAAACTCGCCGTCGACCTCGATATCGCCCAACGTGCCGCGCAGACTGCCTACGAAACCGCGACTCACGAAGAAAACATCGCCGAAAACAAATACGACACCCTGGGGCTGGAGGCGTCTTACCTGGCGGCCGGGCAGGCCAAGCGGGTCGAGGAAATCAAGCAGTCGCTGGCGCTGTGCCAGAACCTGCAGCTACGTGCTTTCGATGATCAGCGAGGTATAGAGATTGGCACACTGCTGGGCCTGGAAGACGAGGATGGTCGCCAGCAATGGCTGTTCCTGGCGCCGGACGCCGCAGGCTTGAAAGTCGCTGTGGTCGGGCAACCGGTGACCGTCATCACCCCGCGCTCGCCCCTGGGTAAAAGCCTGCTGGGCAAATTTGAAGGGGATGAGGTAGAGATTCTGGTGGCAGGCGCCCGGCAACTTTTTACGGTTACCGAGGCCAAATAACGCCTGTAGGAGCGAGCTTGCTCGCGAAGAACGCATGGGCACCACGTCAACCCTGGCGCCCCGCATTATCGTTGGCGATTTTCGCGAGCAAGCTCGCTCCTACAGGGGCAAGCGTGATCAGTGAACCGGCAGCTCGACGCCGTCAAACAGCTCTTCCAACTCTTGCTTGTTGTGGCACTGGATCGCCTTGGCCATGACTTCGCGGGTCAGGTGGGGTGCGAATTTCTCGATGAAATCGCACATGAATCCGCGCAGGAAGGTGCCACGGCGGAAACCGATCTTGGTCACGCTGGACTCGAACAGTTCGCTGGCATCCAGCACCACCAGGTCTTTGTCGAGGTTGGTGTCGACCGCCATCTTGGCGACGATGCCCACACCCAGGCCCAGGCGTACATAGGTCTTGATCACGTCGGCATCGGCGGCAGTGAACACAACCTTTGGCGTAAGGCCACGGTGACTGAAGGCTTCATCAAGCTTGGAACGGCCGGTAAAGCCGAACACATAGGTCACGATCGGGTATTCAGCCAGGGCTTCCAGGGTCAGCTTCGGCAGCTTCGCCAAAGGGTGACCTTGAGGCACGACCACGCAGCGGTTCCAGCGGTAGCACGGCATCATTACCAGGTCGCCGAACAGTTCCAGGGCTTCGGTGGCGATGGCGAAATCGACAGTGCCGTCGGCGGCCATCTCGGCGATCTGCATCGGCGACCCCTGGTGCATGTGCAGGGCGACATCAGGGTATTGCTTGATGAAATCACGGATTACCGGCGGCAATGCATAGCGCGCCTGGGTGTGGGTGGTGGCGATCGACAGGGTGCCCTTCTTCTCGTTGGAGAATTCCTGGGCAATCTGCTTGATGCTCTCGACTTTACGCAGGATTTCGCCGGCGGTAGTGATGATGCGCTCGCCAGCCGGGGTGACACGGGTCAGGTGCTTGCCGCTGCGTGCGAACACTTCGACGCCCAGCTCGTCTTCGAGCAGGCGGATCTGCTTGCTGATACCGGGTTGCGAGGTGTAGAGGCTTTGAGCGGTAGCGGAAACGTTGAGGTCGTGGTGCGCCACTTCCCAGATGTAGCGCAGTTGTTGAAGCTTCATATGAATCCCTCAAAGCAAATAGACGCCACGGGTATCAGCGACGCTATATAACTATATTAAAGGTTAGACGGATAAATCTAGAACTTTTTATCCTTCTCTACCGATCAACGCTCCTCGCTGCGCCGATGTTGCAGCGACGGCACCAGATAGACCGGTACCGGGGACAGCTGCAACACCCGTGCAGCGGTGCGCCCAAGGGGCACGGTCACCCTGGTTGCCTGGCTGTGACTACCTACGATCAGCAAGTCGACGGAAAGTTTTCGCATCTGGTCGAGAATCACCTCGCAGGGGTCCCCCTGGATCACCCTGACCGAGCGAATCAATTGCAAGTCCTGCTCGCCCTCCCCCAACTCCTCGCGAAAGCTGTCCAGCACACGTTGTTCAATCGTCGCCATGACCGTGCTCAACCCCTGGCTCTGCCATTCACTCAGGGCCTTCTCATCAAGGTAGCTCTGTAGCACCGATTCGGCGAACAGCCCGATGGGCTCGACCACGTGGATCACGTAGAGGTCGGCCTTGAACGTCCGCGCCAGCGCCAGGGCATGTTGCATTACATACGGTGCATACAGACCCAGGTCCGTGGCGTACAGCATCGAACGAATCATAGAACCTCCTGGACTGCCAGGATGGCGGCGATTGAATGAGCTTAGCAGCTAGCTCTCGGTCTGGATTTTCAACTCATTACTGATGCCATGGGGCACATGCCCGGTGGCGACCACCTCCCTGGCTTTCTCACAATGTCCGGCCTGGTCATCGAAAAATACATCGGCGGCGAAGGCTTCCAGGAACGCGGATTTTTCCAGGCCACCGAGGAACAGCGACTCGTCCAGGCGAATATCCCATTCGCGCAACGTACGAATCACCCGTTCATGGGACGGTGCCGAACGGGCGGTGACCAGCGCCGTGCGGATCGGACAAGCGTCATCGGCAAACTCACGCTGCAACAAGTTAAGCGCTGCCAGGAAGCCCTTGAACGGGCCACCGTGCAAAGGCTGGCGCGCCGACTCGCGCTCACTGGCCTGAAAAGCGACCAACCCACCGGCCTGATAAACGCGTTCGGACTCGTCGGAAAACAACACCGCATCGCCGTCGAATGCGATGCGCAGTTCTTCACTCGATGCCCGACGTGCACCGCCCGACAGAATCGTTGCCGCCGCGAAGCCGGCGTCGAGGGCGCTGCGCACATCTTCAGCATGGGTCGAAAGAAACAGATGACAACCAAAGGCGGCCAGGTACGGATAGGGACTACGCCCTCCTACGAAGGCGGCGCGGGAAATATCCAGGTCGTAATGCTGGATCGAGTTGAACACCCGCAGACCGGTATCGGCACTGTTGCGCGACACCAGCACCACCTCGACCCGGGCACGCCCCAGGCTGGCATTAAGGCTCAGCAGTTTCTTGACCAAGGGGAAGGCGTCACCCGGCTCAAGGGTTTCTTCCTCGTGCTCGATCTGGTACTTGCGATAAGCCTCCACCCCTTCGGCCAGGTACACCTTGTGGCTGTCGCTCAGGTCGAACAGCGCCCGCGAAGAAATCGCCAGCACCAGCTTGTCACCCAATCCCTTTGCCATGGTGTCTCCCCAATCAGCGGTTGTGCCGATCCATAAAACTCAAGGCCTGGTACAGCGCCTGCATACGCGGCAGTTCGCAACCGGCCGCCCTGGCAGCGGCCAAGGGGCGAGCATAGATAGCCGCCAACTCCAACGGGCGCTTGTGCATATAGTCGTGGTACATGCTGGGCAGATAATCGTCCATGGTCTCGGTCATGGCGAACATCTGCCCCGCGTAGCTAGCGGGAATCTCATGGCCGCAGGCACGGGCGCCCTGCACCACTTCGGCCATCAGCGCCTGGATCAATTCACGGCTGGACTCGTCAGCCATCATGGCCGTGGTGCCCGTGCCCAGCAAGACCGAGAGGCCGTTATACGGCACGTTCCACACCAGTTTATGCCAGCGCGCCTGATGCACATTGGCCATGGCCTGCGACTCGATCCCGGCGTGGTGGAACAGCCCGGCACCGGCTTCGACAATTGCCTTTTGCTGCGCCTCATCATTGGCGGCCATACCGCTGTGATAACCCAGGTTGACCCGGCCCAGCGCCTGATGCTCGACCACTCCGGGTGCAGAGCGGTGTACACCGATGTAGCACAGGCCGCCCAGCAAGTGCAGCGACGAAGGCAGGTGCTCACGCAGGCTGTCCTCCACGTCGAGGCCGTTTTGCAGCAGCACCACCTTGGCATCCGGTGCCGCGACCTGGACGATGGTCGGGGCCAAGTCAACGTTGCCGGTGGATTTGGTACCGACCAACAACCAGTCGCACGGTGGCATGTCGGCGGCGCGGGCATAGGCTTGTACCGGGTGCAGATGCAGGTGGCCGTGTACCGTGCTGTTGAGGTGCAGGCCATGTTCACTGACCGCTGCATATTCGCTGCGCAACAGGAAATGCACATCGAACCCGGCGCGCGCCAGCATCAATCCGTAGTAACCACCAATGGCACCGGTGCCGATGATGCCAATACGTGGCGACGGGGATGCAACTGCTGTCATGGCAAATCCTCTGGTAGGCGGGTAAGCGCTTGGGTTACGCATTCGACGAGGTCGGATGCCGTAAGACGTGTCTGTAATTGCCCAAGGAATTGACCCTCGCACACCAGGAACAACGCCGGCAAATGAAAGATCTGGTAGCGTTCGACCGCACCGCCGTTGTGCCCGGCATCGACCCAGCACACACGGTCCACCGGCAGGCGCCAGCCCGGCAACTGCTGGCGTGCCCAGCGGCAACTGGAACAACCAACACTGGTGAACACTAACAGCGAAATACCTGGCAATCCCAGCAATTGCTGGTCAATATCCAGGTCGGTCAATTCCAGTTCCTTCACTATACTGCTGCCACTGCCGTCAATTGGACGGCGCTCGGAGTCCGTGTACATGGGTCGTTTTTTACCTCACCCTGATGATGTCGCTGTCGAGTTGATCCAACGTCCCTCTCCTGCCCTGCCCCGCCAACGCCTGCACACTATCGGCCGCGGCGGCGTCGCCTGCAATTGGCCGCGGGCCTGGCGCCCGGGCACGGCAGTTGACCTGCATATCCCCTCCCTGGGGCCCAGCGCCCGTTATCCAGGCTACGTGGCCTGGTGCCGCAAAGTCGAAGATGGTTATCGCATCGGCATTTGCTTTGCCGATGAACACGCCTTGTTCGGCGCGCGAATGGGTGAGCAAGTGTGCCAGATCGAACGTCATTGCCGCCTGCACGAAGACGCCGAACCCACGCCACAGCAACTTGAAGCCATGGCCCGCGATTGGGTGTCGCGCCACGCCAGCGAGTTCTCCCATGAGACGGTTATGCAGCCAGCACTGGATTAAACCGGGTTTTGCCCATTGTCGCGGGCCCGTGTAACGCGCTAAGGTTCCTCCCCCCTGCATTCAAATCATGCTGTGCCCGCCGCACGGGGATGGCTGGCGGCCGGCACCCGTGACCCTGGCGAGTAACACGATGGCTGATTTACCGATCAATGACCTTAACGTCGAATCCAATGAGACCCTGATCACACCTGATCAGCTCAAGCGCGAAATCCCCCTGAGCGACGCTGCCCTGCAGACCGTGACCAAGGGCCGCGAGGTCATCCGTGACATTCTCGACGGCACCGACCACCGCCTTTTCGTCGTGATCGGGCCCTGCTCGATCCACGACCTCAAGGCCGCCCACGAATACGCCGAGCGCCTCAAGGTGCTGGCGGCGGAAGTGTCCGACACCCTATACCTGGTGATGCGCGTTTACTTCGAAAAGCCGCGTACCACCGTCGGCTGGAAAGGCTTGATCAACGACCCCTACCTGGACGACTCGTTCAAGATCCAGGACGGTTTGCATATCGGTCGTAAATTGCTGCTGGACCTGGCCGAAATGGGCCTGCCCACTGCCACCGAAGCCCTCGACCCGATCTCCCCGCAGTACCTGCAGGACCTGATCAGCTGGTCGGCCATCGGCGCACGCACCACCGAATCCCAGACCCACCGCGAAATGGCGTCCGGGCTGTCCTCGGCCGTAGGCTTCAAGAACGGCACCGATGGCGGCCTGACCGTGGCGATCAATGCCCTGCAATCGGTCTCCAGCCCTCACCGCTTCCTGGGTATCAACCAGGAAGGTGGCGTCTCCATCGTCACCACCAAAGGTAATGCCTATGGTCATGTGGTGTTACGTGGCGGCAATGGCAAGCCCAACTATGATTCGGTCAGCGTCGCCCTGTGCGAGCAGGCGTTGAACAAGGCCAGGATCAAGCCGAACATCATGGTCGACTGCAGCCACGCCAACTCCAACAAAGATCCGGCGTTGCAGCCGCTGGTGATGGAAAACGTCGCCAACCAGATCCTCGAAGGCAACCAGTCGATCATCGGCTTGATGGTCGAGAGCCATTTGAACTGGGGTTGCCAGGCAATTCCAAAGGATCTGGCCGACTTGCAATACGGCGTGTCGATCACCGATGCCTGCATCGACTGGGCTGCAACAGAAACCACCCTGCGCAGCATGCACGCCAAACTCAAGGACGTACTGCCCAAGCGCAAACGCAGCTGAACCACGCACTTTTCCTGAATCAGGCATACACAAAAACGCCGGGCTAAGCCCGGCGTTTTTTTGGCAACGGATCAGCTACAGCTTCGCGGCATGGCGCTGGTGACGCTCCATATAGCGTTCGACATAGGAGCACGACGGGATCACCGTGTAGCCGGCCTCTTCGGCAAACCTCAGGGCTTCCTCGGTCAACGCGGCCGCAATGCCTCGCCCTCGCAGCGCGTTGGGCACGAAGGTGCGATAGATATCCAGGGTCTGCTTCCCGAGGTCCATATAGGTCAGATAGGCACGATGACCGTCCACATTGGTCTCGAACTGATGACCAGCCTGGTCATGGTGGATGGACAACGCCTCGCTCATCACTACTCCTCGCGGGTCTAAGATTGCGACCCCTACCTTACCGATGTTTTTCCGGCGAAGGAACATCTACGCCACCCCGTGCCGGTTTCGACAACGAGAAAACCGTGAGCGCTCACAACCAGCACGTAGGGAATAGTAGGCACCAAACCCGCAATTGCTCAAGGCGCACTCATCATTCCCTGCCCTGGGTGGTTATAGAAAGGGCATCGATCAACCGGTGATCGATAGCCTGAACATTGCCGGCAGTTGAACCTTGAGACGAACTGCCGCTCTTAAAGTCACCTCTAGATGGGTAAAAGATGCCAGCCGCAGTAAAGCCACACAGAACGGAAGTGCCCGCTTCGTTATATAAAATTTCATCTATTTACAAGGCTTCACACATGCGGGCCGGCCCTTTCAGCCTGGATTCAGTGCCTGTCGAGAAGGAAAAAATTGGACAGTTTTTATACAGACCTCCAAAAGATTGGCCAAAATAGATTCAGCGCAGGAATTTTTTTTGCTTCTTGCGCTACGTCAGTTTACTTACTACAAGTAATGGGTAGTATGTACGCCGGCTATTATCTCACCCTGAGACAGTAGCCATCTAATTGAAAGTCCTTGAAGGGGAACACGATGAACAACGTTCTGAAATTCTCTGCTCTGGCTCTGGCCGCAGTTCTGGCTACCGGTTGCAGCAGCGTCTCCAAAGAAACCGAAGCTCGTCTGACTGCAACGGAAGACGCAGCAGCTCGCTCCCAGGCTCGTGCAGACGAAGCCTACCGTAAAGCTGATGAAGCTCTGGCTGCTGCCCAAAAAGCACAACAGACTGCTGACGAAGCTAACGAGCGCGCCCTGCGCATGCTTGAAAAAGCAAGCCGCAAGTAATAATCCTTCGGGATTGTTATCAAGCCGATCCATGTTTGGATCGGCTTTTTTATTGCCTCGAAATGTGGGATGTTCGCTCAGGCTTATTGTTGAAGGTCAACCGGAGCGCTGGCGGCTACCGATGCTGCGCCCGGCACGCCAATCTCGGTCGGCAAACCATCCTCCGCCGCAACCACGTCACGCACCTGGTCCCAGTTCACCCGCAGGTTATTGGCCAGGTCCTCACGCTTGAGCAAGGCGTTGATGACTGCCGTGTGCTTGTCGACCACGGAAGGGGTGCCGTCATCGTTCAACGGTGTATGGGCCTCAAGGTAGACCTTGCCGCCACTGCTGCCGAACTTGTAGGCATCGTTGATGATGCGCACCGACGTGCCCACCGGCACCATGCCGGCCATCTCCAATACATTGTTATTGAACATGCGGAAGCAACCGTGACTGGTGCGCGTGCCGATGCCAAACTTCATGTTGGAGCCGTGGATCAGATAACCCGGCGTGCCGAGGGTGAACTTGAACGGCCCCAGCGGGTTATCCGGGCCGGCAGGCACCACGTTGGGCAACGGGTCACCATTGGCCGCGTGCTCGGCCTTGATCGAGGCCGGTGGCGTCCAGGTCGGGTTTGGCGTCTTGGCGATGATACTGGTATGGGCGATCGGCGAGCCCCAGCCTTCCCGGCCAATGCCCAGCGGGAAGGTGTAAACGACGTCCTGGCCCTTTGGGTAGTAGTAGAGTCGGTATTCCGCCAGGTTGATCACGATGCCTTCCCGTGGCCCGGGCGGCAGGATAAAGCGTGTCGGCAGCACAATCTCGGTCCCCGCGCCCGGCAACCAGGCATCGACGCCCGGGTTGGCCGCGACCATTTCCGAATAGCCCAGGTCATAGGTGGTGCCCAGGTCGGCGAAGGTGTCTTCGTACTTGGCCTTGATCACCTGGACCTGGCCGACAATGTCCTCGCCTGGAGGCGGCAAAGGCAACTGCAAGGCTGCCGCCGAACCGGCCGCACAGAGCGCAGCGAGAGACAGGCAGCAGGTGACGACGGAAAGGCGCGACAACATCCGGAAAATCCTTCGCAAGACGACGGGTAGGTAAAAAATGATTGTATACGGCTTCGCGGCAGCAAGCTTCAAGCTGTTTTTATAGCTCGAAACGCAGCTCCGGCCAGATCGGCGGCGTACCACGCTTTTGCGATTCGAGGATCGCCCGGCACAAGGGGCACAGGCGTTGGTCCTGGAAAATCGAGCGATTCACCGAGGACCAGCGTGGTTGCGCCGGCAATAAAGTGCCGCACAGCGTGCGATCGATCGAACCGCCCAACTCCAATTGACGCGCCACCAGATGCACCCGCACTTCCTGACAGGCGAACAAATCCAGCTGCTCGTCCGGCTCGATCAGTTGGTAGTTAAACAGGGACCAGGCAGGGCGCGACATCGAGGGCTCCAGATCAGGGGGGCGCCACCTTAGCCGAAAGCCTGCCGGTAGAAAAGCGTCATAGCAGCGGTTTTAGCGTCGGCCAGACATTTTCCAGTAGCTTGTCCTGGGCGGCGACTGCCGGGTGCAGTTGATCCGCCTGCATCAGTTCCGGATGGCCACCCACGCCTTCGAGGAAAAACGGTACCAGTGGAATGTTTTTTTCCTTGGCCAGCGCACCATAGACTTCGGCAAATGCGGTGGTGTATCGCGGCCCGTAATTGGGTGGTAACTGCATGCCCAACAGCAGCACCTTGGCGCCGCCGGCCTTGGACTGATCAATCATCGACGCAAGATTTTGTTTCAATTGCGCTGGCGGTTGCCCACGCAAGCCGTCATTCCCCCCAAGCTCGATAACCACCACGTCGGGCTTATGCTCTGCAAGCGCCGCGGGCAGCCGCGCCAGGCCTCCTGCACTGGTGTCGCCGCTGATGGACGCATTGACGACCTTATCGTCGAAACCCTCCTTCTTGAGGCGTTGCTCCAGCAGTGCGACCCACCCTTTGCGGGTATCCAGGCCGAAACCGGCACTGATACTATCGCCAACGATCAGGACTGTACCCGCCGCTGCGTTCTGGGCCATGCACATCAAGGCCAGGCCAGCACTCAAAAACCACATTCGCATCGGATTCTCCATGGGCGCAAGCATTCTCACCGCGCGGAACCTTAGCAAAGTGGTTCCCAGCGCGGAAGGTGAACTGACTATCCTGCACGAACTGAGCCTGGAACTGAACAAGGGCGATAGCCTGGCTATCGTCGGCAGCTCCGGTTCCGGTAAATCCACCCTGCTGGGCCTGCTGGCCGGCCTCGACCTGCCCAGCAGCGGCGAAGTCACCCTGGCCGGGCAAGCCCTGAGCACCCTCGACGAAGACCAGCGTGCGCGCATCCGTGCCGAGCATGTGGGGTTCGTATTCCAATCCTTCCAATTGCTCGACAGCCTCAACGCGCTGGAAAACGTGATGCTGCCGCTGGAACTCGACGGGCGCAAGGACGCCCGCGAGCGTGCCAGGCATCTGCTGGAGCGCGTGGGCCTTGGCCAGCGTCTGACCCACTCGCCACGCCAACTGTCCGGTGGCGAGCAGCAACGGGTCGCCATTGCCCGCGCGTTTGCCGCCGAACCGGACGTGCTGTTTGCCGACGAACCCACCGGCAACCTCGACAGCCATACCGGCGAGCGCATCAGCGACCTGCTGTTCGAACTCAATAAAGAGAGCGGCACGACCCTGGTACTCGTCACCCATGACGAGCGCCTGGCCCACCGTTGCCGACGCCTGATCCGTCTTGAAGCCGGCCAGATGGTCGCGCCCCTGGAGCCTTGATGGCACGCTTGCCGCTGTTGCGCCTGTTCAGCCTTGCCATGCGCCAATTACTGCGCGATGCCCGCGCAGGCGAACTGCGCGTGTTGTTCTTTGCCCTGCTGGTGGCCGTGGCTGCCAGCACCGCCATCGGCTATTTCGGCGCTCGTCTCAACGGCGCCATGCTGCTGCGCGCCACCGAGTTTCTCGGCGCCGACCTGGTACTCGAAGGCAGCTCGCCGGCCCGCCCCGAGCAAATCAGGTCCGGGACCGAATTGGGCCTGGATCACGCCCGCATCGTCGAGTTCTCCAGTGTTATCGCCACGGACAACGGCATCCAGCTCTCCAGCATCAAGGCGGTCAACGAGCAGTACCCATTGCGCGGGGAGCTGAAAAGCAGCGCCGAGCCCTTTGGCACTGAAAGCCCTGGCGGCGGCCCCAAGCCTGGCGAAGCCTGGGTGGAGGCAAGGCTGTTGACGGCGCTGGACCTCAAGGTCGGCGACAGCATCGATGTCGGCATGAAGACCCTGCGCCTGGCACGCATCCTGACCTATGAACCCGACCGTGCCGGCAACTTCTACAGCCTCACGCCCAGGGTGATGATCAACCTGGCAGACCTGGACGCCACCGGCGTGGTCCAGCCGGGCAGCCGCGTGAGCTACCGCGAACTGTGGCGCGCCCCACAAGGCAGCGCCGCACTGCAAACCTATCGCGACCTGGTCAAGCCGGGCCTCGCTGCCAACCAGCGCCTGCAGGACTCCCGTGACGGCAACCAGCAGATCGGCGGCGCCTTGGGCAAGGCCGAGCGCTACCTGAACATGGCCAGCCTGGTGGCGGTGCTGCTGGCCGGTGTGGCCGTGGCGCTGTCGGCCAACCGTTTCGCCAGTCGACGTTTCGATGCCAGTGCGTTGTTGCGCTGCCTGGGGTTATCGCGACGTGAAGCCATGGTGCTGTTCAGCCTGCAGCTGAGCGTACTGGGCCTGCTGGCGAGCCTGGTCGGCGCCCTGCTTGGCTGGCTGGCGCAATTCGGCCTGTTCTATTTCCTCCATGACCTGCTGCCAGCCGACGTGCCACCAGGTGGGTTGCTGCCAGCCGTCGCCGGGATCGGCACCGGGCTGGTCGCCCTCGCCGGCTTCGCCCTCCCCCCCTTGGCCGCACTGGGTCGCGTACCGCCGCTGCGGGTATTGCGTCGCGATCTGCTGCCGATCCCGTCGAGCACCTGGATGGTTTACGGCGCGGCACTGTTCGCGCTGGGCCTGATCATGTGGCGCCTGAGCCTGGACCTGGTATTGACCTTCGCCCTGCTGGGCGGCGGCGTAGTGGCTGCATTGATCCTGGGCGGCTTGCTGCTGTTGCTGCTCAAAAGCCTGCGACGGTTGTTGGCCCGCGCCTCCTTGCCTTGGCGCCTGGGCCTGGGCCAATTGCTGCGTCACCCGCTGGCGGCGGCAGGCCAGTCCCTGGCGTTTGGCCTGATCCTGTTGTCCATGGGGTTGATCGCACTGTTGCGCGGCGAGCTGCTCGACACCTGGCAAAACCAGCTGCCCAAGGATGCGCCCAACTACTTCGCACTGAATATCCTGCCCGCCGACAAGGAGGCCTTTGGTGCCCGCCTGCTGGACGTACAGGCGCAAGCGGCGCCACTGTATCCGGTGGTACCAGGGCGCTTGATCAGCATCAACGGCGAACCTGTGCAGGAGATCGTCAGCAAGGACTCCAGCGGCGACCGTGCCATCCAGCGCGACCTGAGCCTGACCTGGGCTGCCGACTTACCGCCGGGCAATGCCCTGACGGCAGGCGCCTGGTGGTCGGCGCAACCGAGCGATGAGATTCCAGGCGTGTCGGTGGAAGCCAAGGTAGCCGAGAGCCTGAAACTCAAGCTCAACGACCATCTGTTGTTCACCATCGGCGGGGAAAATCGCGAGGCACGGGTCACCAGCCTGAGAACCATCAACTGGGATAACTTCCAGCCTAACTTCTTCATGATCTTCCAACCGGGCACCTTGAAGGATTTACCCGCGACCTACCTGACCAGCTTCTACTTGGCGCCCGGCCATGACCAACAGATCGTCGATCTGTCACGGGCTTTCCCGGCCGTGACCATCCTGCAGGTAGAGGCCCTGCTGGAGCAGTTACGCAGTATCCTGGCCCAAGTGACCCTGGCAGTGGAATACGTGCTGCTGTTTGTGCTGGCGGCAGGCATGGCGGTGTTGTTCTCCGGCCTGCAGGCCACCCTGGACGAACGCATCCGCCAAGGCGCACTGCTACGAGCACTGGGTGCCGAGCGTAAGTTGCTGGTCAAGGCCCGGCGTATTGAATTCGGCCTGCTGGGCGCCGTCAGCGGCCTGCTGGCAGCACTGGGGACGGAACTGGTGACCTGGGTGCTGTACCGCTACGCCTTTGACCTGGCCTGGCATCCCCACCCGTGGTTGTTACTGCTCCCCGTGATCGGGGCGGCGCTGATTGGCGCTGCCGGGGTATTCGGGACACGCAGGGCCCTGAATGCCAGCCCGCTGACGGTATTGCGCGAAGGTTGAGGCATGAGGGCTCGTACTCTGCCCGGAGCGCGGGCCTTCATGCTGGTTTCACGTACTCAATCTTGGTGATCCACCAACACACCTCGCCGCCGGGTGTCTGTACGATTGCCTCGTCGTCGACTTCCTTGCGCAACAGGGCCCGCGCCATGGGTGAATCAATGGAGATGTAATCCATCCGCTCGTAAATTTCGTCATAACCGACGATGCGAAAGCGCTTGGTCTCACCCTGGTCGTTTTCGATTTCGACCCAGGCGCCGAAAAACACCTTTCCCTCCTGCTCGGGCATGTACTCCACTACGCGCATATCTTCCAGGCGTTTACGCAGGTAGCGCACCCGTCGATCGATCTCACGCAGCAGTTTCTTGTTGTACTGGTAATCCGCGTTTTCGCTGCGATCTCCCAGGGAAGCCGCCCACGTCACTTTGCGAGTGGTGTCCGGACGCTTTTCACGCCATAGGTAATCCAACTCTTTTTTAAGCGCTTCATGACCTTCTTTGGTAATCAGCTTGGTACTCAAACGCTTGCATCCCCAAACAGTGTCCACTGGTGCCGACACGCCAGGACCTCATGACCTGGCGCCGGCTGGCTGGGCGTGATGATAAATGAACCCTGGAAAGTATCCAGGCCGACGGGCTCATTGGTTCACCCCTGCCCCTCCAGGACCTGGTCCAGTTCAAGCAGCGTACCCTGCATCCGCTGGCGCATGCCCGAAAGCTGCAACATCATCATCGCCAGTTTTTCGGCCTTCTTGCTGACCTCAAGCCCTTGGTCCTGCAGCTGTGTATGGCGCAGCTCCAACTCACGGCTCTTTTCGTCCAATTGGCTTTGCTGCTGCTGAAGACGTGCCTGCCACTGTTCGAGCATCGCTTCCTTCTCGAGGACTGCACATTTTTTTTGCGTCAGCTCCTGAGCGACCTTGGCCAGATTGCTCAACGCGCTGTCCATCTCGAGCAAAGAGGTGTGTTCCAGTTGAGCAGGCGGTTGGGGTGGCTCGGGTTCGTACGCCTCGAACGAAGTGTCGTTTTGTTCAAATGGGACAGGCGATATGCTGATCTCTTCCTGTACCTCCGGTATGGCCACCAATGACTGGGCCGGCTCTTCTAGAGCGAACTCCTCCTGGGCCAATTCCGCCCGGGCCAATTCCTCTTGGGCCGACGCTTCAATGGGTTCTTCATCCACAGACTGCGACGCGGCCTTCGGTGAGCGCGGGTTCCGAGGGGGGGCAACCATTTGCGATGAAAAGCGAATCGACGGCACGATCACCGTATTGCTTTCGATCGCAGGCAACGCCGGGGCCGACATACCCAAAGTGATCACCTTCATCACCAGTGCCTTCTTGATGATCACCGAGTGATGATCTTCTGGCCTGGCAGGCGGCAACCGACAGCCTTTCAGATCGATGAAATGAAAGGGAACCTTGGCGTCTGCAATCGGGCTGGTCTTCGAGCCTGTCGCAGCTGCCAGCATCAGGATCTGTTTGAAGACCTGCATCGCTGCCTGCAGGTCTTCTTTCGAATCAACCCCCCCCAGAAAATAGCGTTCAAGCTTTTTACGCAACTCCGCAATATAGACCCTGGAGTGGCCAGGCTCGGCCTCTTCATCCAGGCTATACACAAGAAAGTTTGATTCTGTTTGGGCGACAGCAAACGCACACAGCAGCGCGCCGTTAACAGGCTTGTCTTCATCATTACGTTCAAGAACAAGGGTACGTAGAAGCATCATGGTCATCAGGCCTCATTACAAAAAAGAAAACTTTATATAAACATCAGATAAACATCCGAGCATTAATAAGTCTTCATCACGAAAACAATTGTTTCAGTGCATGAACGGGCCGAACGTAGGATTCTTCTTATTAATACTCTATCGCGTTCCCAAGCACAGCCATTGAACGTACCCTTTTTAAAGCTCACTTACACACCGCCGGCGCCCCCTCATACGCCCTGCCAAACTTATTCGGTAAACAGATGATCGAGATAAGCAACCTGACAAGATACCTGGGCAGAAAACAAATAATCAGCAACTTCTCATTCAGCGCCCAGGTTCAGGAATGTGTGGGCGTATTTGGCGAGAGCGGCGCGGGCAAGACAACACTCTTGAGTTTGATCGCCGGTGCGATCAAACCGACCTCCGGGCAAATAAATATCCAAGGTTTCAATACCCAGACCCACTCACTTCAAGCAAGAAAGGCGATCGGCTACCAACCTCAGGGTGGCCTGAGCCACCCTCAGATGACCGTCAAGAACCTGCTCAATTTCATTGCTGCCATTCGAGGCTTCAGGGGGGCGGAAAAACGCAGCCAGGTGGGTATGGCAGCCGCGCGGCTGGAGCTGCTGCCGGTGCTCAATTGTCCCGTCGACCTACTGTCTCTTGGCGTCAAGCGCAGAGTTGCGATTGCCCAGGCCATCCTGCACTCCCCCAGCGTGCTTCTGCTCGACGAGCCCACGGAGGGACTATGTCCAGCTCAACGACTCAAGTTCAGGGGGCTGATCCAGTCGCTGACCGAAGACATGACGGTCATCATTGCCTCTCGCCATTATGGCGAGCTTGCAGACATCTGCACCCGAGCATTGGTCATCGCCAATGGCAGGCTGATGGCTGACGCATCGCTATCGGAATTGCAACGTAGCTCCCGGCATTTCCGGGCCGTAACCCTGGCCGCAGATTCGCCGCTCGACCTGCTGGCCATGGCGGTAATACCTGGCGTTGCGGGAATAGAAGAGGATCGGGATACACCGGGTACGGTGACCGTCCTGGCCATGCCTGGACACTCTATTTTCCCCTCGATCAACGCGCTCATCGCTCACCGCGGCTGGAACATAACGTCACTGAATCTGGAGCCAGGTCGACTAGACGATGTCGTTCATCATCTGAGCCAGGAGGCTTCATCTTGAGACAGCTGCCCATCGTATTCAAACGCCAACTCGCCAGCTATGCCTCTTCACCCAGTACCTACCTGAGTGTGGCGGTTTTCCTGGTGCTGTGTGCCGCACTGGGGCTGCATGCCAACCATTGGATGGAGCGTAACAGTAGCGACTTGCAGGCTTTCTTCGAGTTGCACCCGTGGCTCTATCTACTATTGATACCCATTTTGTCGACACAACTGTGGGCAGATGAACGCGACACCAGTTTTGCCAACACCATGAACACTTTACCCGTCACCACGGTGGAACGGGTGATCGGTAAGTTCATGGCTGCCTGGGTCGTATGCGGCATTGCCTTGCTACTGAATTTCCCATTGGTGATCGCCGTCAACTACTTGGGCATGGCCGATAACATAGCGATAACGTCACAATTTCTGGCCAGTTGGTTATTGGCAGGCAGTTATCTTTCCGTTGGCTGCTTCGTGTGTGCACTTGCACACCAACGCCTTGCCATTCTCCTACTGACGCTGGGCATGCTGCTGACCGTCAGTGGACTTTCCTCAATACTGGACGCACTTGAACATCAGGCACCGCTTTGGGTCGTCGACAGTTTGATATCCCTTGATCCTATTTTCCGCTTCAGCACAATGGACAGCGGTAAGCTGACACTGCATGACAGCCTGTATTTTATAAGCATGATCCTTGCTTTTCTTTCTGCGACAACCATCACACTCAATTACAAACACAGCTGAGAAGGAAAGCCACTGATGCGTTCCGCTCTGCGTGCCGGCATGACATTGATCATCACATTGTTGCTTTTCCTGGCCTTCAATTTGGTCTGGCTACCCAAGTTACCGGATATTCGCTGGGACTTCTCACAACAAAAAATCCATACTTTATCGCCAGCGACAAGGCAACTGCTCACAACACTTGAAAGCCCGGTGGACTTATATTATTTCAATTCGAAGGTCCCTCAAAAAAGCCATGCATTGAAACGTTATAGCCAGCGTGTGGAAGACCTGCTCAAGGCGTTCGAAAAAGCGGCCAATAACAAGATCAGCCTGCACATCATTAACCCCGCCCCGTTTTCTGAAGATGCCTATAAAGCCAGCTTGTTTGGCCTCGACGACACCCGCGGGTTCATTGGCCTCATCGGCACACGTGCCGGCCAAGGCGCACAACGCATTGAAACGTTCAACCCCGACACTGAGTCGTTGCTCGAGTATGAAATCAGCCATCTGATCTATAAGTTAATGTACCCCGAACGTCCCACTGTCGGCCTGTTGTCGGGGTTGCCCTTGGCTGCACCTGCCGCAAACTTATTGGAGCAAATGCGCACGCACTTCAATCTGGTAGAGCTGGCACCGACCCTCACTCAAGTGCCGGCGTCGCTAGGCACATTGATGGTGGTACAGCCGTATGCCTTACCGGAGAAGGCCCTGTATGCGATTGAACAATCTGTATTGAGGGGCACCAAACTGATGGTTTTTATCGACCCTGTGAGCGAGATCGGGGCCAACGCCGGCTCGGCAAATGTCCGGTTGAATGCACTGCTCACCGCTTGGGGCATACAGATGCCCGCAGACAAGCTGCTGGTGGACAAGCTGTATGCTTCGTCGGCCAAGCCTGGCCCTGGGATGCCCACGGTATTGCACCCGGCGAGGCTCCAACTTCCACGTCAGGCAATGGCCGCAGACGATGTCAGCACCTGGAAATTGAACTCCGTGACCGTGTCGAGCAGCGGCGCACTCTCCCGTGCCGCAAAGAGCAATACCGTCTTCACCCCGCTGCTACAAAGTTCACCACAGTCCTCATTATTGGACGCGGCGCGGTTTGCATCGTCGACGGCGTTCGACGCCCTCGTTGAGGAAGCCTCCACGTCGGGGCAGCGCCATGTGATCGCCGCTCGCCTTGAAGGGCCCGCCTATTCGGCATTTCCTGACGGCCTCAAGGGGCAGCCGCCCGGCTTGCAAAAGTCGGAACACATCCAGGTAGTGGTCGTAGCCGACACCGACTTGCTGTCGAACACTGTCAGCAATGCCCACCCCAACAACAACGCGCTGTTTGTATTGAACACATTGGATAACCTGGCGGCTCCCGAAGCGCTCCGGCGCATTCGAGCCCGCGTCATGACGCAACCCCTGCACAGGCTGGAGCCTATGCGCGAAGCCGCCGCACAGGCTTATCGGCAAAGCGCAGGTGAGTTGGAGCGACGACTTGAGCACACCGAACACGCCTGGCAACGGCTGAATCCACCAGCAACAAGTCTTGGCACCCAGGCGGTGGACACCAATACCCAGTTGCAGGCTCTCAACAAGGAACGCCTGCGCCTGCCCATTGAGTTGCATACGCTGAAGGTCCAGGCCTATGCGTCGCTGCATCGATTCGAACACACATTGAAATGGCTGATGGTCGCCCCGATGCCACTCTTGTTGTGCCTGACTGCCTGGGTGCTTTTTCTATACCAACGGCGACGGCAAACAGCCGCGATGACGGCCGCCTGCTGAGCGCTCAGCGACGAGCGATCAGCCCTTGCCGGGCAATGCGCGTCAACTGACGGATCACCTCGTCGGCTTCGCCGGCGTTGGGCGCCTGGATGACCGCCAGATCGAAGCTGTTATTGGCAAAACGAGCCAAGGAATCGCCGTCTTCGACAAACTGAATCAGGAATGCCGAAGGCCGGCCGCTACGACGTGGCCAGCCGTCCAGGTAACGCAGCAGCGTTGGCTGGTGTTTACCACCCAGGAGTATTTTCGGGTTGCGCTGAGTCAGGGCTGCGGTGATCGGAGCCAGGCGTATGAGAGGGCGTAGTGCATTCATCGTGTCGTGTCTCTGCCTCAAAAGTCTGCGGGCAGGTGAGAGGCAACACCGAACCAGCGCTTTAGCGGTATTTCGAAGTGTTCCCTATATAAGGAATCATACTTCTGTCGGGCTGCATTGAGTCCCAGTGGCGCCCCGCAATTAGCTGTTTAAATCGGCGCATGAGCAGCATCCTAGAGAAGCCGGTGGGGCAGTGTCAAGAATCCTGCGCAACGAAAAGGCCCGCACATGCGGGCCTTTTCCGTAGCTTGTGAAGCGATCAGTTAGCGATTGCGCGGTCGACCGAGAGCTTACCGGCGCCTTCCAGCAACACAGCCAGCGAGCCGCCGAGCAGGGCCAGTGCGAACTCATAACCGTTGTTAGCCATAAATAAACCGTTATGGATGTGGACAGAAAAGATCGCCACCAGGGTCAGGAAGGTCAAGCCCAGTGCCGCAGGACGCGCAAGCAAGCCGATGATCAACGCCAGCCCGGCGAAGAACTCGGTACCGCCCGACAACACCGCCATCAGGGTGCCCGGCGCCAGACCGATGCTTTCCATCCACTGTGCAGTACCGGCCAGGCCACCGCCGCCAAACCAGCCGAACAGCTTTTGCGAACCGTGGGCGGCAAAAATGATGCCGACGAAAATGCGCAGAATAGTCAGGCCGTAACCGGCGCGGGTGGACAGAAGACGGGTAATCATAGGGCTCATGTAATAAATCCTTTTCCAGGTAGGGGTTTGGTTGGCCGCTATATTAATCAGTTTAAGCAATGATAAAAGCCGAAAAATTGCCTAATCAATATCAATAAATTCGATTATTTGCGCGAGGCAATTTTCGGCGCTGGCGGTTCAAGGGACTCTCGCTCCCGATCGAACGCCAAGTAATACTTATTGACGCTATTAACATAGCTGACGCCGCCCATTCCAACCTGCTCCATGGCAATGCGTTCAACCTGGAAGAACCACTGGTTGGGGTTGAGCCCGCGGCGCTTGGCCTCGGTGCGCATGCCCTGTACGCGCTCCGGCCCCATATTGTACGCCGCCAGCACAAAGGCCATGCGCTCGCGCTCGTTGAGCTTGGGGCTGGAGAAAAACTTGCGGCGGATCATCGCCAGGTAACGCGCCCCGGCCTGCACGTTGCTGTCGAGACTCTCGATATTGTTCACCCCTACCCGCTGCGCCGCCGAAGGTGTGATCTGCATCAGGCCGGTCGGGCCGCCACTGTTGCGGGCGCCCGGGTCCAGGGACGATTCCTTGTACGCCAGTGCCGCCAGGTTCAACCAGTCCATGCCTTGCTCACGCGCATGTTTTTGCAGGACCGGGCGCAGTTTTTCCAGGCGTTGGCGGTCGGCGCGCGCAAGCGGATTGCGCACCTGATAGAGGCGTCGATAGATACGCTGGAACGCCACGTCCTGGTCGGAAGGCGTTCGATAGGTCTTGAGAAACCGATCAATGCTGGCACGCAGCATCGACGCGTCCTGGCGCACGAACCAGAACTCGTCGCCCGGTTCGCTGATCACGACCTGCTTGTCAAAGCGCAACTTGGGCAGGATTTTCGACCAGCGCTCGGCAATCGGCTTTTCAACGATAGTCAGGTGAAAGATCCCGGCCTGGACCATCTCCAGCACATCCTCTACCGCCAGGCTCGGATCGACCCATTCCACCTTCACGGGCGGGCGCTTGTGCAGGGCCAGTTTCTGATTGACCTGGCTGATGGCATCCGCCGCCGCACTGCCAGTGGTCAGCGTCAGTGTACGACCAGACAACTGCTCCAAGCGGGTGAACCGTCGCTCTCCCTTGACGCCGACCAGCCACAACGGCACGCCACTGGCAATCGGCTCGCTGGCACTGATCTTGTGTACGGCCTTCACATCCAGCAACTCACCGGGAGCCACCAAGTCGCCTTCGCCACGGGCCAACGCGCCGAGTAATTGGTCCTTGGCCTTGGGGATGATCTTGAGGTTGATTTCTTGCCCATCGCGAGCATGGCCGTTGAGGTATTGCTCGAAGGCGCGCAATCGATGGTATTCGACACCGATGGACTGGCCCTGCACTTCACCGGAACTGTTGCGGCTCTGGTTGACCAACACCCGCAGGGTGCGACTGGAACGAATTTGCGCCAGGTCACGCACCTTGCCGGGCTTGGTCACTTCCAGCGGCCCGTCCAGACGCGCGACCGCCGCCATGGGCAGCAGCAACGTCAGGCACAACACAAGCAACGCCGAGGGTCGGATCATCCGCTCTCCGGAAAGAATACTGGCCAGCGTCTTCGCGAATAACGAAGTGCTGGAGGTCAGAAACAGAGCGCTTTAAGCGCTGGCAAGGCGCGCAACGGCGGCACAGTGACGGGCAACAGCCCAACCACAATGTCGCTTGTGACGTTCAAAGACAGCGATAACGCGTTGTAGTTCTTGGTTTTTCTTATAAATCTACAGCTCTGATATGCTTTCCGGCCGCAGGCGGAGATAGCACCATGCAACTCATTGATATTGGCGTCAACCTGACCAACCCCAGTTTCGACGAGAGGCACCAGGCCGTTCTCGAGCGCGCCTACGCCGCCGACGTGCAGCAATTGGTGCTGACCGGCACCAGCATCGAGGGCAGCGAACAGGCGCTGGAGCTGTGTGTAAAGCTCGATGAAAGCGGCCAACGCCTGTTCAGTACTGCCGGTATCCACCCTCACTCCGCCAGCGATTGGAATGGCGACAGCGCCCAACGCCTGCGTGGCTTGCTCGGTGAAAGCCGGGTGCGGGCGGTGGGTGAATGCGGGCTGGATTTCAACCGGGATTTCTCCCCTCGCCCACAGCAGGAAAAAGTTCTAGAAGAACACCTGGCCCTGGCCAGCGAGCTGAAACTGCCGGTATTTCTCCACGAACGCGACGCCAACCAACGCCTGCTGGAGATCCTCAAGGATTACCGCGACCACCTGCCCGCCGCAGTGGTGCATTGCTTCACCGGCGAACAAGCGGCGCTGTTCAGTTACCTAGACCTCGACCTGCATATTGGCATTACCGGCTGGATCTGCGATGAGCGCCGTGGGACGCACCTGCATCCACTGGTCAGGGAAATTCCCCGCGGCCGTCTGATGTTGGAAAGCGACGCTCCGTACCTGCTACCACGCACTCTGCGCCCCAAACCAAAGAATGGCCGCAATGAACCGGCGTACTTGCCTGAGGTATTGCGCGAGGTTGCCCTGCACCGCAACGAAACCATGCAAGACCTGGCAGCCCATAGCACCGCTTGCGCCCGCGCCTTTTTCGGCTTGCCTGCCGTGGAGTGATGCGGCCCATTGACCCACGTCAAAACTCATCTCCTGAGTAGCGGCACAATAATGGCACCTTGCCAATGCTGTTTCCGCTATCAGAGAAAACCTTCATGGGTGCCTGGATTAGCAATATCTCGCTCAAGTACAAGTTCTGGGCCGTCAATGCGGTCGCCTTCGTTACCACTCTGCTGTTGGTGCTGTACGCCGTGCAGCTTGAACAACAGGCGCGCAGCCATGCGTCCCAGGCATCGGCCCAGGCCCAGGGGCGATTGCTCAGCGCGTGGCCAGCCGACAAAGTCCTGCCCACCGGCGAGCATTGGCTAACCTATGCCCATGGGCAGAGCCCACAATTGGCCGACTTTGATCTGTCAGACTTGAGCACTGCCAGCGGTTGGGTCGAGCTCAATCACATGCCGTTGTTCGGCAAAAACCCACTGATAGGCGCCGAGGTGATCAGCCGCGCCGACGGTCAACACGTCGCCGTGCTGGCTTACGCGCCGAGCCTGAGCCAAGTGTTCAGTGAACGCTTCGCCAACTACGCCGTCGCCGTGGCCATCCTCATGCTGGCCATGCTCGGAGCCTCGCAGCTGTTGATTCGTTTCCTGCTCAGCCAACTCAACACCCTCAAGGACGTAATGCTGCACGTTGAAAAAACCGGTGACCTGTCGGCTCGCGTGCCGTTGGCCTGCAAGGATGAAGTCGGCCAGATGGCCAGTGCGTTCAACGCCATGCAAGCCGGCTACCAGCGCGTGGTCAATACCGTGGCACGCACCGCCCGGCAACTGGATGACGGCGCCGCCCGCTTGGCCAGCAGCATGAACGAGGTACAGCACGGCATGCTCGGCCAGCAGAGCGAAACCGACCAGGCCGCCACCGCCATCAATGAGATGACCGCCACTGTCCACCATATCGCCCAGCACGCTGGCGCCACCCGCGACTTGTCCCAGACCGCCGATACCCTAGCCGGCAGCGGCCAGGACGTGGTCACCCGGGTACAGCGTTCAATTGCCGGGCTGTCCACTGGCGTGCAACAAACCGCCGAGATGATCCAGAAACTCGCCGAAGACAGCCAGAAAATCAACGGCGTGGTCGGGGTGATCCACAGCATCGCCGAACAGACCAACCTGCTCGCCCTCAACGCCGCTATCGAAGCCGCCCGCGCCGGGGACATGGGCCGAGGGTTTGCGGTGGTCGCCGACGAAGTGCGTAGCCTGGCCAAGCGCGTGCAAAACTCCACCGACGAAATCACCCGCATGGTCTCGGCGCTGCAGGCCGGCACCCGCGATGCGGTGGACTTCATGCAGGAAAGCTCATTCAAGGCTGACGACTGTGTGCAACAAGCCCTGGAAGCCGGCGCCGCACTGGCTGAAATCACCGGTGCCGTGGCACAGATGCGCGAGAGCAACACCCAGATTGCCGTGGCCGCCGAGCAGCAAAGCCACGTCGCCGAAGAGATGAACCGCGCCGTGGTAAGCATTCGCGATGTGACCGAAAACACCGTCCAGCAGACCGTGGCGTCGGCGACTACCAGCAACGAACTGGCGACATTGGCTGGGGAGTTGAGCAAGGCGATTGGGCAACTGAAGCTGTAAGCCTTTTTCACCTGTAATCCGATTCCTACCGCCAAGTCTCGGTTTACCTGAAGTTAAGGCGAAACTTCCTCGCCACCCCCGCGAATAACGCCGACTTCTTTTACCTAAGAACCCCTGCAAAGTCCCTCGCCTGATCAAACAGTGCGAGGGATTGCAGATGGTTTTTTTCGGTAGAGCTCTGGTTGACGGGGCTGGCTCTTGATTCCGGTGATCGCTGGCTTTGTGCTGGCCCCCATGGATCCCAAGGCGCCGGATGTCACTCGCGTTTTAGCGGATTTTCGTACCTGCCTAAACACGTTCGACGCATGGGCCGAGAGCCTGTTGAGTGGTTCGGCACTTGCCGTGGAGCAGGTGTTCAAGGTTGGGGAAGAAGTCGCACTGGTCGCGCCGGCTTCTTCCGATAAACCCAGCCGTACCGTCGCTCAATGTAAAGCCCAGGGTGGGTTGACCCTGGTGCATCTGTTTGAAAGTACCCGGTTTGTACCCATCGGCAACACCCAAGTGGAACTGCAAGCCCTGGCTCGAGATGGCAGCCCAGTCGGCGCGCCGCTTCATCGGACCATCGGCCCCAGCGGCATCCTCGAAGTCAACGACTGTACCCGCGACCAGCAATACCAAATTACCTTTTACCCCAATGTCTCCAAGGATCACGTCAAGGCGCTGTATGCCTCCTACACGTCAGTGATTGCCGGGTTGGAAGCTGATCTGCGTAAACAGTGGGACGAGCATTTCCAGCTTCAATGGGCCGACTTTGTCAAAGCGCCAGCCTATCAACGCAGTGGTATGCAGGGCATGGCCTTTGCTACCGGGCTCGGCAAGGCGCTCTACAACCTGTGGGACAACATCACCGAGCTGTATGACCTGCTCGCGAACCTCAAATCCAACAGCGAAAAGTTGCTGAAGTACCTCTCCCAGGCCGAGCTGGATGCGCTGCTCGCGCTGGGCAAAGACACGTTGGCCAAGGGATTGCTGGTGCTCAGCGATGAGCCGCTGTTGTTTATCTACGTGGCAGCGGTGGTGGCCTGGATACGGATGCTGCCGCCGCCCGAAATGTACGAGCTGCTGGGTGAAATCACCGGCGAAGTGTTGATCAATTTGCTGCTGATCTGGGCGACGCGGGGTATTGGCGTACAGCTGCGGCTGGGTGCGCAGGTGCTGAGTGGCGTCAAGTCCGGGCGGGTGCGGGCGCTGTTGGAGTTGCTGGCCAAGCAGGTGGCGGGGCCGCGGTTGGACACGCATGTTGAGGCCGCCAAGCCTGTGTTGCTTAGCAGTTCGGCGACACCGGTCAAGGCCGTGCCGGTGGTGCCGTTGAAGGCCGGCGACACGCTGGTTTCGAACTCGGTGCCGGTGGTTCGCAACAAGACTCGGCAGACGGTATTGGTCCGGCAGGAGCATGTGGATGATGCGCCTGCCGTGGCTTCCAATCCGAAGGGAGATGCGGCGGCGCCAGCGGACAAGACGGTCACCAACGGCTGCCCGGTGTCGATGGTCACCGGGGAGGAATTGCTTACCCTTACCGATGGTGCGCTGGACGGGATCTTGCCGTTTGAGTGGGCGCGGCTGTATCGCACCAGTGCGGTGGATGTGGATTGCGGTTTGGGGTTTGGCTGGAGTCATGCGCTGGCGCACAGGCTTTGTGTGTCGGGCGATTCGGTGGTGTGGACTGATCATGAGAACCGCTCGACCACCCTGCCCTTGCCCACATCTGCCCGACCCGCGATCACCAATAGCCTGGCGGAAGCGGCGATCTACTTGGGCTCGGCTCCTGATGAGTTAGTACTGGCCCAGGCGTCGCGGTTCTATCACTTTCGCGACGGTGTGCTGGTCTCGATCAGCGATGCGTATGACAACCGGCTGCGCATTTGCCGTGATCCTTCCGGGCGGATTGAGCGGCTGGATAACGGTTCTGGTCGCTCGCTGCTGTTGCGCTATGAGCTGGACCGCATCGTCGCAGTGGACTACCAGGTGCATCGCGCCACAGGGCGCGAGCCCTACGTCTGGGAGACCGAGCAGAACGTTGTTTCCTACGACTATGACGAAGACGGACGACTGGTTTGCGCGACCAATGCCGTCGGTGAAAGCGAACGTTATCGGTACGACGAGCAGCACGTCATTGTCGAGCGGCAGTTGGCCGGTGGGGCGAGTTTCTTTTGGGCGTGGGAAGGCGCCGGCAAGGCGGCACGCTGTGTCCGGCATTGGGCGAGTTTTTTGCAGATGGACACGCGTTATGCCTGGGGGGATGACGGCCGTGTCACGGTGCTTAACGCTGATGGTAGCCAGGAAGTTTATGTCCACGATGATCGGGCGCGCTTGGTACAGCGCATCGATCCGGACGGCGCGCAGCATTTTAAATCCTACGATGCCGAGGGGCGGCTGACCGTCGAACAGGATCCGTTGGGCGCGGTGACGGCGTATCAGTACGACGAAGCCGGACGCTTGGTGGGGTTGTTTCCGGGGAATGATGAGCCGACCTCCTACGAACATGACAACGGCTTCGTACGGGTTGTAAGGCGTGGTGAAGCGGTCTGGAAATACGAGCGTAATGAGCAAGGCGATGTCATCCGCAAAACTGATCCGGATGGTAATTCGACTGACTACAGCTACAACAAATACGGGCAACTGACTGGGGTTTGGTACCCGGATCACAGTTGCCATCGGCTGGTGTGGAACGAACGTGGGCAGTTGCTTGAGGAGCAATTGCCCAATGGCGGGATCAAGCGCTATCGCTATGACGATTTAGGGCGCCAGATTGGCTGTGAGGATGAACACGGCGCGCAGACCGTTTATGAATGGGACAGCGTCGGTAGGTTGATTCGCCTCGTCTTGCCAGGCGGCGCCACACGAGAATTCAGCTACAACCCCTACGGCAAAATCATCGCCGAACGCGATGAACTCGGCCACGTCACCCACTACGAATACGCCGACGGCCTGCACCTGATCAGCCGCCGCATCAATGCCGACGGCACCCAGGTCAAGTATCGCTACGACAACGTTCGCTTACTGCTCACCGAAATCGAAAACGAAGTCGGCGAAACCTACCAGCTCACCTATCACCCCAACGGCCTGCTCCAGCAGGAAACCGGCTTCGACGGCCAGCGCACCGCCTACGCCTACGACCTCAACGGCAACCTGCAGGAAAAGACCGAATACGGCGACGACGGCAGTCAGCTCATTACCCGCTACGAGCGCGACCACGCCGGGCGTCTTGTCCGAAAAGCTCTGCCCGATGGCAGCGTGGTCGATTATGCCTACGACCGCCAAGGCAACCTCCTCAGCGTCGAAGACGGCCACTGGGCCCTGGCCTACGAATACGACCAGCAAAACCGCCTCGTCGCCGAGCACCAAGGCTGGGGCACCTTGCGCTACGGCTACGACGCCTGCGGCCAGCTACAAAACCTGCGCCTGCCGGACAATAACCGCCTCACCTTCAACCACGACAAAGGCGGTCACCTCGCCACCG
Source organism: Pseudomonas sp. FBCC-B545 (assembly GCF_059134095.1). Lineage (NCBI taxonomy): Bacteria > Pseudomonadati > Pseudomonadota > Gammaproteobacteria > Pseudomonadales > Pseudomonadaceae > Pseudomonas > Pseudomonas sp. FBCC-B545. The sequence continues at coordinate 4,435,384 of NZ_CP101441.1, forward strand.
TCGAGCTCAACGGCGAAGTGCTCACCTCACACCTCTTCCGTGCCGGTCGTGAACACCAACGCCAACAAGGCCAGCTGCTCAGCCACTACCACTACGACGACCAGCACCGCCTGCACGCCCACGCCATCACCCAACAACAAAACCACCGCTACCAGCGCCAATACGACTACGACAAAAGCGGCAACCTCACCCGCCTGCTCGACACCCGCAAAGGCGAACACCGCTACCACTACGACCCCCTCGCCCGCCTGACCCGCGCCGACCATTCCCAAGACGTGCAGGAACGCTTCGCCCACAACCCGGCGGGCAACCTGCTCATGCAAGACCGTCCGGGGCCGGACATCGTCGCGGCGAACCGCCTGGTGATCCAGGGCGACCGCCACTACGACTACGACGCCTTCGGCAACCTCATCCGCGAGCGGCGCGGCAAAGGCCAGCAACTCGTCACTGAATACCGCTACGACTGCCAGCATCGGCTGATCGAGATCAAAAAGCCGAACGGCGAAACCGCCAGTTACCGCTATGACCCGTTTGGGCGGCGCATCAGCAAGACCGTGGAGGGCAAGACCACTGAGTTTTTCTGGCAAGGCGACAAGTTGATTGCCGAGCACCATGGGGACTGTCATCGCAGCTACATCTACGAGCCCGGCAGCTTCCGTCCACTGGCACTGCTGGAAGGCTTCGGACCACAAGCCACAACCCCCTACCACTACCAGCTCGACCACCTTGGCACGCCGCAGGAACTCACCACGCCCGAAGGCGAAATCGTCTGGTCCGCCCACTATCGAGCCTACGGCCAGATCGCCCGGCTCGACGTAGGCAAGATCGACAATCCACTGCGTTTTCAGGGGCAGTACTTCGATCAGGAAAGCGGACTGCACTACAACCGCCATCGCTACTACAATCCGGATATTGGTCGCTACCTGACGCCGGATCCGGTGAAGTTGGCGGGTGGAGTCAACGGATACCGGTATGTGCCCAATCCCACGGGGTGGGTGGATCCGTTGGGGCTGAACGCTAATTGCCCTGGTCAAGGAAAGAACAACCAAACCTGCGCGAAACGCACTGAACCCAATGTCCCGAATATCTCTCGTACAGGAGCATTTAGGGAAGCTAAAAGAGATGCCAACATACCAATATCCCAACAGCCTGATGTTCTAATAGATTCGAACTCCGGGCTTTCCAAGCAATATGGCATAGTAAAAATGTCAGATATAAATGGCCGGAACATTTTAAACAGCTCAGGAAAACCTATCAATACCAGGGTATATCAATACACGAGAGCAGACGGTTCTGTAGTATTAATCCAAGATCATTCGGCGGGGCATAAATTCGGGGGTGAAAACGGGGCAGGAGACCAAGGACCTCACTTTAATTTGCGCCCTATTGATACACCTCGAACTGGTAAAGTACCAGGAGCAAAAGACCATTATTTGTTCAAGGATAAAAAATGAAAAACTGGAATGACCTTGATGGCTCTATCTTTTTCAACAAAGTGTTCAGTCAGCCTATTGAAATCGGAAAAGCCTACATCCACTCGTTAAATATAGAAAATGATCAGAATGATTTTGGTATCGGCTTTGACATACCAGATTTTCCTGACCGGCTGCCGGAAAAATGGAAAGACAAAGGATACAACACATGCAGAATTGGATTGTCTTGTTCCAACATCACCGACTTAAAAATAACAAACCTTCCTCTCAGGGAAATTTTCACCATAGAAATAATGAAAGCGAGCGAGCACTTCTTTTTCACAGCAAAATCGAAAAATGCACTTGTTGAATTCAAGGCTAAATGGCTATCCCTATCTGGACCGTCAGTCTATATAAATTGCCCTGAACCAGGAGATGTCAACTGGTCAGACGATAACCTATAAAAATGATGAGTTTATTTACGGGACCGCAACTATGAGGGCGATAGCAAAGGCTAATTCGCTCCACTATCCAGCCCAGCCTACACTCCTTCCAAGTTGTTTCAACGGACAGAGGATTCACCATCATGGGCAAACGTCACCCCAATCTCCCCGCCTGGCAATGGCGTCATTACCCACAAAACCATCAGCACCCGACCAACCTGGCGTTGCACCTGATTGCCGTGCCGCTGTTTATCGTCGGTTTCCTGCTGATCGTTTCAGGGGTGTTCAGCCTGAGCTTGGCCAGCTTGGCTATCGGTGTGGTCGGCATCGTGGCGGGCCTGGCGTTGCAGCGTCACGGCCACAGCCTGGAAGCCCAGGCCAGTGAGCCGTTCAGCGACCGTAAAGATGCGGTGCAACGCCTGGTGGTCGAGCAGTTCGTGACCTTCCCGCGCTTTGTGTTGAGCGGTGGCTGGTGGCGCGCCTGGCGGCAGCGCCACCGGCACTGAGGCTCAGGCGAATACCACCACGGTCTGGCGACTGAGGGCGATCAACTCGCCGGTCGGGCTCCACAGCGCAGCGGCCGCATGGCCGTAGCCGTCGCGGGCATGTTCTATGTTGACGTGGTATTGGCACCAATCGAGGGTGGTCAGGTCTTGCAGCGGCTGGATGAACTCGATGGTCCAGGTCAGGGTGCTGCCTGGCGCAGGCTTTTTCAGGTGTGGCAGCAGGGCCGGCGGCCAGGCGTCGACCAGGGCGAGGATGTGCGCCTCGGTCAGTGGCTCTTCTTTCACATCCCCGCGCAACCGCACCCAACCGCCCATGTCGCGGGATTTGTTACCGGTGAACGGCAGGCCGCCGACACTCCAGCGCATCGCCAGATGGCGCATGAATTCGGGGGTGACGCCCTTAATGTAGGGCAACTCCTGACACTCATCCCAATGTTTGAATACCGGCGGCGCTTCGCTCGCCACGTCAATTTCCGACGCTCGAGACGCGCCAAAGCTAGCCTGGACCAGGGTCGCCACTTCGCCGTTCTGCACCACGCGGCCGAGCAACTGGCTGACGGCCTTGCCTTCGCGCAACACTTCGACTTGATAACTGGCGGGCACATCCGGCGCTACCGGGCCGACAAAGGTGATGGCCAGGGAGCGCAGGGGGCGATCCGCCGGCACTTGGGCGCGCAAGGCCTCATATTGCAGGGCGGCGACCAGGCCGCCAAAGGTGGCACGGCCCTGGGCCCATTCGGCCGGGATGGTGACATCCAGCGGGTTGCTACGGGCAGCATCGAGCAAATCAGTAAAGCGCATGGCGACCTCACATCAAGTAAATCGATGGAGGGATCTTAACCATCGAATCCGGCAGGCACAGCGCCTATTCCGGCCAAAAACCGGACCACTTCAAAAACAATCAGCGCTGAGTTTGTCCAGCACACGATCAGCGCGATCTTGCGCCTTGAGCATGGTGCGCTGCCACACCGCTACACAGGGTTGCAAGTCCGGCTGGTGCCCGGCCTGGGCCAGCCATTGCCAGCAGTCATGCCAGTCACCCAGTGCACCCTGGGCCTTCTTCAACCGCGACATGGCGTTGGCGGGCAACTTGTCCAACTCGGGATACGCCTCGGCGGCGTAACGCACGCGCTTGATCAGCAACCGCAGGCGATGGCGATCATGCTCGGGATCCTTCAGCGCTTCATCGAGTTTCTGCCATTGCTTGGCCAGGCGCTTCTCGATGCGCGGGCGCAGGCCCTTGAGCAGTTTCTGGTGCTGGGCCGCGCGGATAAATCGGGGGAAGGCATCCAGAATCAGCAACAGATGCGCCAGCTCCGGGCTCTGCGCCACCTGGCGATAGGTCTCAGGTTGCAGGCGCAGGCGCCGATCAGCCGCGTCGTGATATCCGTGCTGATGCAAATACGCCGCCAGGACCTCTCGGTCGCGTAGCGGCGTGGTCAGTTGACCCACCGTCTTGGCGGCCAACTCGAGTTGCTCGACACCTGGCAGGCCGCGCAACGGACGCAACAGGCTGCGCAGGCGGCGCACGGTGGTGCGCAAATCATGCAGGGCTTCATCGTCGGTGACGGCGGCGAGGCGAGCCTGGCAGCTCAGTAACCCTACTTCCAAGCCAATGACCTGAGCGACTAACTGATTGACCAAGGCTGACATCCTGCCCTCACTTTGCGATGAATAATCCTACTCGCTACAGGTCAACGCCCGGCGCGAGACTCTCGAATATAGAACCGCGCCTTTTCGGCTTTGTTGGAGCAGCCTTCAAACGCTTCGAATTGCTGCTGGGTCTTGGCGCCGGTCAACAGCGACAGGGCCTTGGAATAACTGACGGTGCCGGCGAAACCTTCAGCCTTGGCCAGGTCGAGTTCTTTCCAGGCGGCGTCCAATTGCGAGCCGCAGCTGTCGCGGTAGGCAGTTTTGCCGGCACAACCGGCCAAAGCCAGCACGATCACAGGCACACACATCCAGGCTTTCATTGATGACACCTCAAAATAAGCAAAATCATTCGTAGCCTGTAGACGTTGCCCACAGGAAAAAGTGCCTTGTCCCTAGCCTGAAATCGGTAGTACCTATTGCCAGAGCATACCCGAGCACAAGGGTTATCCTCGAAAAATATCGCAGGCCCAACCGAAGATTGAAGGCGCCCCCCCGATGGGTGCATTGTGGGCACCTGTTTTCGAAGGATCTGGTCATGAAAAAACGTGTTGCCTTAGTGCTGGGCTCCGGGGGAGCCAGGGGCTACGCCCATATCGGGGTGATCGAAGAAATCGAACGACGCGGCTATGACATCGCCTGTATCGCCGGCTGTTCCATGGGCGCCGTGGTAGGTGGAATCTACGCCGCCGGCAAGCTCGACGAGTACCGCAACTGGATCGAAAGCCTGGACTACCTCGACGTGCTGCGCCTGGTGGATGTGAGCTTTCGCCTGGGCGCAATACGCGGTGAGAAGGTATTCGGGCAAATCCGCAAAATCGTCGGCGAGATCAATATCGAAGAACTGCGCATCCCCTACACCGCCGTTGCCACCGACCTTACCAACCAGCAGGAAATCTGGTTCCAGGAGGGCTGCCTGCACCAGGCCATGCGCGCATCGGCAGCGATCCCCAGCCTGTTCACCCCGGTGATGCAAGGCAACCGCATGCTGGTGGACGGTGGCCTGCTCAACCCGTTGCCCATCGTGCCGGTGGTGTCGAGCCACTGCGACTTGATCATCGCGGTCAACCTCAATGCCACCAACCAGAAGCATTACCAGCTACCGGTGATCCCACGTCCGCCAGCGTTCAAGAGCCGCTTCAACAGCCTGGCGCAATCGCTGGGTTCGCACCTGCCGTTTCGCCGCAAGCAGGCCGAGCAGTTGATGAAGCTCGAGCAGGAGGCCTTGCAGGCCCAGGCAGCGGAGATCAACCCATGGTTGGAGTCAGCCGAACCCGAATCCCAGCAACCCGCCGCCGCGCCGGAGAAAGCCGGCGCACCGAAGTCGGCGACGGGTTCGTTCATCATCGATAACGTCGGGCCTGCGTCGCTGCTGGACCTGATCAACCAGAGTTTCGAGGTGATGCAGACGTCATTGGCGCAATACAAGATCGCCGGGTATCCGCCCGATATCCTGATCAACGTGCCGAAGCGGGTGTGTCGATTTTTCGAGTTCTACAAGGCGCCGGAGCTGATCGCCCTGGGGCGGGAGATTGCCAGGGATACGCTGGATCGGTATGAGAGTGAGCAGCCCTGAAATTCTGGGTGTTGTTGATGGCCTCATCGGGGGCAAGCCCCTCCCACACTTTGAATGTATTCACAGATCGAAATGTGGGAGGGGCGGTGCGACGATTCGACTTGCCCCCGATGAGGCCTGTTCAGGCAGCGGTGAACTCAAGTACCCAGCAGTCGATACCCCACCCCCGCCTCAGTCACGATAAACCGTGGCTGGGTCGGGTCATCCGCGAGTTTCTGGCGCAGGTGCCCCACCACGATACGCAGGTAGTGGCTGTCCTCGGTATGGGTCGGCCCCCAGATGTCCTTGAGCAACTGCTGTTGGGTAATCACTCGCCCAGGATGACGTGCCAGTTGCGCGAGCACCGCATATTCCTTGCGGGTCAGCGCCACTTCGGCACCGTCCAGCAGCACGCGGCGATAGGCCAGGTCCACCGTCAGCGGGCCAAAATTCAAGGCGGCTTCCTGGGCATCTCCCGCCGGCGCCTGGCGCAACAACGCACGCACACGGGCGAGAAATTCCTGGATGCCGAAGGGCTTGGTCACATAGTCATTGGCGCCACCGTCAAGGGCCTCGACCTTCTGACCTTCGCTGGCGCGTACCGACAGCACCAGCACCGGCACTGTCGACCACTCGCGAAACTCGCGCAGCACTTGCTGGCCGTCCATGTCTGGCAAGCCCAGGTCGAGCACCAGCAAGTCCGGTTTGCCCAGGGCCGCCTGGGCCAGGCCTTCGCTGCCAGTGCCGGCCTCGATCACCTTATAGCCCTGGGAGGCCAGGCTGATACGCAGGAATTTGCGGATCTGCGGTTCGTCATCAATGACGAGAATCGTCGCGGTCTGGCTCATGGTGTCCGTCAAAATCCGTTAAAAAATCACCCCTCTGTAGGAGCGAGCTTGCTCGCGAAAAACCCATAGGCACCGCGTAAACTCAGGACGCCATCATTATCGTTAACGACCTTCGCGAGCAAGCTCGCTCCTACAAGGTTTATTCCAGGGCAGGCTGTGTCGGCAATGGCAGAAACAGGGTAATGCAGGTACCCCGCCCTTCAATGCCATCGGCCACGCTGATATGCCCGCCATGCGCGCCGACCATGCCCTGGCAGATCGCCAGGCCGAGGCCGGTGCCCTGCCCGCCCCGGTCGCCGCGGGCAGCGGTGTAGAACATGTCGAAGATCTTCGTACGCTCATCCTCGGGAATCCCCGGGCCCTCATCGGCAACGGCAAAAAACAGCTGGTGGTCGGCCACGCCCGCGCTCAACTGCAAGCGGCCTTGGGGTGGCGAAAAACGTGCGGCGTTCTCCAGCACATTGACCAATGCCTGTTCGATCAACGCTGCATGCACATACAACAACGGCAGTTCCGGCGGCACATCGGTATGCACCTGCAAGGGTGCCAGCACCGCGCGCAGGCGTGCGAGGGCGCTGCCGACAATATCGCCGGGCGACACCCAATCGCGCGCCAGCTTCAGCGCACCGTGGCCCAGGCGCGTCATGTCCAGCAGGTTCTGGATATAACGGTCCAGACGCTCGGCTTCGTCACGGGTACCCTCGAGCAACTCGCGGCGATCCTCCAGGGGAATGGCCTCACCGAGGGCCAGCAGGCTGTCGATGCTGCCGCGCATGGAGGTTAACGGCGTGCGCAAATCATGGGACACCGAAGCAAGCAAAGCGCTGCGCAGTTGTTCGGTTTCCCCGTGCAGGCGCGCCGATTCCAACTCCTGCCCCAACTGCGCCCGCGCCAGCGCCTGGGCCAGCGGCTGGCTCAATGCGGTAAGCAAACGCCGACGCTGACCGCTCAACTCCAGGCCCGGTTTGGCACTGACACCGAGCAAGCCCAACGGCCCCTCTTCACCCGACAGCGGCCACCACCACCAACGCCCAAACGGCAAGGTGCCGGTGCCCATGCCCGCGGGCTGGTCATGCTGCCAGGCCCAATCGGCGGCAGCGCGCTCGGCTTCGGTGAGGGTCAACGGGCCGCCGGTCTCGACCTTCCAGCCGCCTTGGCCGTCGCGATTGACCAGGCACAGGTCGAGATCGCTCCAGCCTTGCAGATGATGGGCAGCGGCACTGATCACCGCCTGGCGATCGGTGGCGGCGGTGAGCTTGCGCGACAGGTCGAGCAGCTCGCTGGTTTCCTCCTGAGTATCGCGCAACGCCTGCAACTGGCGCCGCTGACGTGCCGCAAGGTTACCGGTCAAGGCCGCCATCAGCAGGAAGAACAACAGGGTCAGCACATCCTCTTCGCGCTGGATGGCGAAGGAAAAGTTTGGCGGGATAAACAGAAAGTCGTAAGTCATGAACGACAGTGCCGCGCACACCAGGGACGGCCCCAGGCTGCTGCGCACCGCCACCAGCAGCACGGCAGCGAGAAACACCAGTGAGATATTCGGCAGCGGTAGTAGGCTGGATACGGCCCAGGCCACGGCAGTAGCGACCACCGTGGCAACCACGGCCGAGGCGTAATCGAACCACACCAACCCGCGTACATCCGGCAGGCGCGGTGGTGCAGGCATGTCATCGCTGTCGAGGACGTTGATTTCCAAGCCTCGGGCATTGCGCAACAGGCGCGCCGCCAAACCGCCACCGAACAAGCGCCGCCGCCAGCGCATGCGCGACTGCCCCACCAGCAACAAGCTGGCGCGGCGTTCGGCAGCATGCTGAATCAGCGTCTTGGCCACTTCCCCGGCACGCAGCAATACCACTTCCCCGCCCAACCGCTCCGCCAGTTGCTGGGCGTTCTGCAGGCGCAGGCGCGATTGCTCGTCCCGCGCCCGGCCGTTATCGACATGCACCAGACTCCAGGGCAAATGCCGACGCTGGGCCACCCGGCTGGCATGACGCACCAGGCGTTCGGCTTGTGCATCGCCATCTACACCGACCAGCAAACGCCCGCGGACTGCCGGCGCGGCCTGGCCAAGTTGACGGTAGCCCTGGGCCAGGTCGTCATCGACGTGGGCGGCGGCGGTTTGCATGGCCAGCTCGCGCAGGGCCATGAGGTTGGTCTGGGTAAAAAACGCATCGATGGCCGCGCGCGCCTGCTCCGGTACGTACACCTTGCCGTCACGCAGGCGCTCCAGCAACTCGCGGGATGGCAGGTCGATCAGCAGCAGTTCGTCAGCCTCTTGCAGCACCCAGTCAGGCAGGGTTTCACGTACTTGCACGCCGGTGATGCCACGCACCTGGTCATTGAGGCTTTCCAGGTGCTGGACGTTGACCGTAGTGAACACGTTGATGCCGGCGGCGAGCAGTTCCTGAATGTCTTGCCAGCGCTTTTCATGACGGCTGCCGGGGGCATTGCTGTGGGCCAGTTCGTCCACCAGCACCAGTTTGGGCTTGGCGGCGAGCAGGCCGTCGAGGTCCATTTCTTCAAGCATTACGCCACGGTACTCGCTGCGTAACAGCGGTTGCTGCGGCAGGCCGCTGAGCAAGGCTTCGGTCTCGGCGCGGCCGTGGGTTTCGACCACACCGGCAATCAGGCTTACGCCTTGGCGCAGCTGGGTGTGGGCCGCCTGGAGCATGGCGTAGGTCTTGCCCACGCCGGGCGCGGCGCCGAGGAAGACTTTGAGCCGGCCACGGCCGTTACGGGGCAGATCGGCTAACAGGGCGTCGGCGCGGCCGGAGTCGCTCATACGGGTTCCTTCAGGCAGGTATTTTCAGGTCAATGAAGATCAACTGTGGGAGGGGGCTTGCTTCCGATAGCGGTGTATCAGCGACAGATATTTCGACTGAACCACCGCTATCGGGAGCAAGCCCCCTCCCACAGTGGTTCAGAGTTTTTCCAGGGCCATGTTCAGGGCCAGGACGTTTATCACCGGCGGCCCTACCAACGGGCTTTCGATGTGCTCATCCAACAACCGCTGCAACGTCGCCACCGGCACATTCCGCGCCGCCGCTACCCGCGCCAGTTGATAGGCAATCGCCTGTGGTGGCAAGTGTGGATCAAGACCACTGCCAGAGGTAGTCAGCGAAGCCAATGGCACCGGCCCCTGGCCGGGCACCGATTGCTTGCTGGCATCCTCGAATATGCGGGTCGCCAAGGCCGGGTTGCTTGGCCCCAGGTTACTGGCACTGCTGGACACCGTCGCAAAAGCCCCCGCTGACGGGCGTGGGTGAAACCAGTTGTCGCCGGTAAAGTCCTGGGCGATCAGGCTGGAGCCGCGCACTTTGCCACTGGCATCGCGCACCAGGCTGCCATTGGCCTGGTCGGGGGAGGCCACTTGCGCCACGCCAGTGACCACCAGCGGGTAGGCCACACCAGTGATCAGGCTCATGAGCACCAGCAGGCTCAGGGCCGGGCGGATCATCTTAGTCATCGTCAAATCCTCAATAATTCGGCAAACCAACGGGGCCAGTTCAAACCAGGTGCAGCGCGGTCAGCAGCATGTCGATAGCCTTGATACCCACGAACGGCACCAACAGCCCACCCAGGCCGTAGATCAGCAGGTTGCGTCGCAGCAAGGCCGCCGCACTCGCCGCCTGCACCCGCACGCCGCGCAGGGCCAGGGGAATCAGCACCACGATAATCAGCGCGTTGAACACGATGGCCGACAGGATCGCGCTTTGCGGGCTCTGCAAGTGCATGATGTTGAGCACGCCCAATTGCGGATAGATCGAGGCGAACAGCGCCGGCAGGATCGCGAAGTACTTGGCCACATCGTTGGCGATGGAGAATGTTGTCAGCGCGCCACGGGTCACCAGCAATTCCTTGCCGATCTGCACCACGTCCAACAGCTTGGTCGGGTCGCTGTCGAGGTCGACCATGTTGGCGGCTTCGCGCGCCGCCTGAGTGCCATCGTTCATAGCCATGCCGACGTCGGCCTGGGCCAGCGCCGGAGCGTCGTTGGCGCCGTCGCCGCACATGGCAACCAGGCGGCCATCGTTCTGTTCATGACGAATACGCGCGAGTTTCTTCTCCGGCGTGGCTTCGGCCAGCACGTCGTCCACACCGGCTTCAGCGGCGATTGCGGCGGCGGTCAGCGGGTTGTCGCCGGTAACCATCACGGTGCGGATCCCCAGCTTGCGCAGCTCGGCAAACCGCTCGCGGATGCCGGGCTTGACCACGTCCTTGAGATGAATTGCACCGAGCAACTTGCCATCGGCACACACCAGCAAAGGCGTACCGCCGCTTTGGGCGATCTTGTCGATTTCCCGCGACAGTGGCGGTAAAAGCTCGCTGCGTTGCTGACCGATAAACGCCAGCAGCGAATCCACCGCGCCTTTGCGGAATACGCGGCCCTGGTAGTCAACGCCAGACAAACGGGTTTCAGCACTGAACGGTACAGCGGTCAATTCATCCAGGCTCGGCTCGGCCTGCGGGTGCAAGGCACGCAGGTATTCGACGATGGATTTGCCCTCCGCCGTATCATCGGCCAGTGACGCCAGCAGCGCGCCTTCTGCCAATTCCCGACCACTGACGCCAGGCGCGGCGACCACCGCCGAGCAGCGGCGGTTACCGAAGGTGATGGTGCCGGTCTTGTCCAGCAGCAATACGTGCACGTCCCCCGCCGCTTCCACGGCGCGACCGGACTTGGCGATCACGTTGAGACGCACCAGGCGGTCCATGCCGGCAATGCCGATGGCCGACAGCAAGCCACCAATGGTGGTCGGAATCAGCGTCACCAGCAGTGCGACCAGGAACACCAGGGGCAAGCTGCCATTGGCGAAGTGGGCGAACGGCTGCAGGGTCACCACCACCAGCAGGAAGATCAGGGTCAGGCCGATCAGCAGGATATCCAGCGCAACTTCGTTGGGGGTTTTCTGGCGTTTGGCACCTTCTACCAGCGCGATCATGCGATCCAGTGTGGACTCACCCGGGTTGGCGGTGATGCGAATCAGCAGCCAGTCCGAGACCAGTCGTGTGTTGCCGGTAACCGCCGAGCGGTCGCCTCCGGACTCGCGAATCACCGGGGCGGATTCGCCGGTGATCGCCGCTTCATTGACCGCGGCGATACCTTCGACGACCTCACCGTCACCGGGGATCATTTCGCCGGCGGCGACACGCACCACATCGCCTTTGCGCAGGCTGGTGGCCGGCACCACCTTGAAGCTGCCATCGGCCTCCTGGCGCCGAGCGCTCAAGCCTTCGCTGCCGGCCTTGAGGCTGTCGGCGCGGGCCTTGCCACGGCCTTCAGCCAGGGCTTCGGCGAAGTTGGCGAACAGCACGGTGAACCACAGCCACACCGCGATTTGCACCGCAACAAAGGTCGGCACGGTGGTATCGGGCACAAAGCACAATACGGTGGTGAGGATGGCGGTCAGTTCGACCACCAGCATCACCGGCGAGCGTTGCAGTTGGCGTGGGTCGAGCTTGACGAACGCCTGGACCAGTGCCGGGCGCCAGAGGGCCGAGATGGCGGTTTTGGCAGGCTCCTGGGTTTTGACCGGTGCCGCGTTTTTTGCAGGCATATTCATTTTCATGTCCCCTAGGCTCTTCATTTAGCAACAGCCATGCTCAAGTGTTCAGCGATAGGCCCAAGTGCCAGCGTCGGCAGGAAAGTCAGGCCGCCCACCAGCAAAATGGTCACGGTCAACAAAGTGACGAACAGCGGGCCATGGGTGGGGAAGCTGTTCTGGCCAATCGGTGCTGCCTTCTTCATCGCCAGGCTGCCGGCCAGGGCCAGTACCGGGAGGATGTAGCCAAAGCGGCCGATCAACATGCCCAGGCCAAGCATCAGGTTATGGAGCGCGGTATTGGCGCCGAGGCCGGCAAACGCCGAACCGTTGTTGGCACTGGCCGAGGTGTAGGCGTACAGCAACTGGCTGAACCCGTGGGGGCCAGGGTTACTGATGGCCCCTGCCGGGCCTGGCAGGCTGGCGGCGATGGAACTCAGCACCAGCACACCGACCGGCATCACCAGCAGGGTCACCACCAGCAATTGCACTTCCTTGGCCTGGAGCTTCTTGCCCAGATATTCCGGGGTGCGGCCAATCATCAGGCCGGCGAGGAACACGGCGATCAACACGTTGAGCAACATGCCGTACATGCCGGCACCCACGCCGCCGAAGATCACTTCGCCGACCATCATGTTAACCAGCGCCACCATCCCACTCAGGGGGCTGAGACTGTCCTGCATGCCGTTGACCGAACCGTTGGACGCCGCGGTGGTGGTCACCGACCACAGCACGGTGCCGGTGGTGCCGAAGCGTGTTTCCTTGCCTTCCAGCGGCGCGGTTTGCTCCACGGCCGGGTGGCTCAGGGTTGGATTGGGCTGGTATTCGGACCACAGCGACGTCGCGCCGCCGATCAGGAACAGCGCCAGCATGCAACCGAGGATGGCACGGCTCTGACGAAGGTCCTTGACGTAATGGCCGAAGGTGAACACCAACGCCACTGGGATCAGGATGATCGAGGCAACTTCGAACAAGTTTGACCAGGCCGTAGGGTCTTCGAACGGATGCGCCGAGTTCACGCCGAAGAAGCCGCCGCCGTTGGTACCCAACTGCTTGATCGCAATCTGGCTGGCTGCCGGGCCCAGGGGAATCACTTGATCCACACCCTGCATCGTTATCGCGTCAACATAGTGAGCGAAGGTCTGTGGCACGCCCTGCCACACCAGGAACAGCGCCAGCACCAGGCACAACGGCAGCAGGCCGTAGAGGGTGGCGCGGGTCATGTCGACCCAGAAATTGCCCAGCGTCTGGGCAGATTTGCGACCAATCCCACGACATAAGGCGACCAGGACTGCGAGACCAGTCGCCGCACTGACGAAGTTCTGCACCGTCAGGCCGACCATCTGGCTGAGGTAGCTCAGGGACGCCTCACCGCTGTAGTTCTGCCAGTTGGTGTTGGTCATGAAACTGACGGCAGTGTTGAACGCCAGGGTCCATTCCTGGCCCGGCAGTTTTTGCGGGTTGAGCGGGAGGGAGCCTTGGAACAACAGGATCGAGAACAACAGCAAGAAGCCCGCGAGGTTGAATGCGAGCAAGGCCAGCATGTACTTCTGCCAGCTTTGTTCCTGCTGTGCATCCACACCCGACAGGCGATAACAGGCGTTTTCCACCGGCCCCAGTACCGGGCTGAGCCAGGTACGCTGGCCTTCCATCACCTTGTAATAGAACCGCCCCAGGAACGGTGCCGGCACCAGTACCACGGCAAAGAAGGCGATGATCAGCCAATAGTCATAACTGTGCATAGCCCTGCTCCTAGTTCCGATCCGCGCGTAACAGCGCAACCAGCAGATAAATGAACAGCGCCACGGCCAATAGCAGTGACACCCCGTCCAGAACGCTCATGGAAGTTTCTCCGTTTAACGGCCGAGTGCCGCGTGTGAGCCATTGTCCGCAGGAGAGGTGTAAAGGAACGAGAGCGAGGGGGTGGGAGGGCCGTAAAGATGGCGTAAAGAATGGCTTTATGCTGGGTTTACACTGGGCCAGGCACACCTGCAGGCACGCGTTGGCAACGCGATCAAAATGTGGGAGGGGGCTTGCTCCCGATGGCGTCAGCCCAGCCACCACCGCCCTCACCTGGTGCATCGCCATACAGTTTCAAACGCCAAACCATCCCGCCAGCGACACTCGCACCGCTTTACGACAGCACTTTGGAAAGTGGCATGTCCACTGCAACACCCTGAATCATTCCAACCCCTTCAGGGAGCACCCCACCATGACCACACACCTCAAACCCACCTTGGGCACCCTGCATTTATGGGGTATCGCCGTCGGGCTGGTGATCTCCGGTGAGTACTTCGGCTGGAGCTATGGCTGGGGCGTGGCCGGCACCTTGGGCTTCCTGGTGACCTCATTGATGGTCGCCGCGATGTACACCTGCTTTATCTTCAGTTTCACCGAGCTGACTACCGCCATTCCCCATGCCGGTGGGCCGTTTGCCTACAGTCGTCGTGCCTTTGGTGAGAAAGGCGGCCTGATTGCCGGGTTGGCGACCCTGATCGAATTCGTGTTCGCTCCGCCGGCGATTGCCTTAGCCATTGGCGCCTATTTGAACGTGCAATTCCCGGCTCTGGACCCGAAACACGCGGCCGTTGGCGCCTATATTGTGTTCATGGGCCTGAATATCCTTGGTGTAAAACTTGCCGCTACCTTTGAGCTGGTGGTGTGCGTACTCGCCGTCGCCGAACTGCTGGTATTCATGGGCGTGGTCGCCCCGGCGTTCAGCTTCAGCAATTTCGCCCTCAATGGCTGGGCCGGTTCCGACACCTTCGGCGCGCCGGCAATTGCCGGGATGTTTGCCGCTATCCCCTTCGCCATCTGGTTCTTCCTCGCCATCGAAGGCGCGGCCATGGCGGCCGAAGAAGCCAAAGATCCCAAGCGCACGATTCCAAAAGCCTACATCAGCGGCATCCTGACCCTGGTGATCCTGGCCATGGGCGTGATGTTCTTCGCCGGTGGCGTGGGCGACTGGCGCACCTTGTCGAACATCAACGACCCACTGCCCCAGGCGATGAAAACCGTAGTCGGCGAAAGCTCCGGCTGGCTGCACATGCTGGTCTGGATTGGCCTGTTCGGGTTGGTGGCGAGCTTCCACGGGATCATCCTCGGTTACTCGCGGCAGTTCTTTGCCCTCGCCCGCGCCGGCTACCTGCCATCTTTCCTGGCCAAACTGTCGCGCTTTCGGACACCCCACCGCGCCATCATCGCAGGCGGCGTGGTCGGCATCGCCGCCATCTACAGCGATGGCCTGATCAACCTGGGCGGCATGACCCTGACCGCCGCCATGATCACCATGGCCGTGTTCGGCGCTATTGTCATGTACATCATGAGCATGCTCAGCCTGTTCAAGCTGCGTAAGACCGAGCCGCTGCTGGAACGCACCTTCCGCGCACCGGGCTACCCCATCGTGCCGGGTATCGCATTGGTACTGGCGGTGGTGTGCCTGGTGGCAATGGCCTGGTTCAATACGCTGATCGGGTTGATCTTCCTGGGCTTCATGCTGGTGGGCTTCGTCCACTTCCAACTCACCGCACAAGACCGCGCCGATGCCCCCGCGGATGCGATGTTGACAGGACTATAGGGCCTGCGAGGCAGAACGGGCCTACAATGAACTACTCAGAACGCCCGTTACTCAAAGCAGTTATCACCGTAGGAGAATTCTTCGACGGTCATCTGCCTCAAGGAGAGCCCTTATGCCGTGGTATGCGTGGTTGATTATGGTGGTAGCGATCGGGTCGATCGTCGGTGGGCTGATGATGCTGCGTGACAGCGCCAACAAAGTGGAACTCACCGACGAACAACGCAAACGCGTGGCCGAGCGTAATGCGCAGGCGGATGCCAAGGATGCGCAGGATCGCTGAACCTTAAGTTACTCCCAATCCGCCTTGGCAATATGCAACCCGTGCTGCCCCTTGTAGGCAGCACGTTCCGGTTGGCTCCAGCCGCTCAGCAACTCATCCTCCAATCTGTAGATTTCCACCCCCAACGGACGACACACCGTCAGCGGGTCCTGCGCATCCGGCCCCCACATCGGCAGCGACAAATCCCCACCCGGGCAGGTCGACAACGCGCACAGCAAATCAATCTCGGCAAAGAACTCCAGGTAATCGCCCTTCTGCGCCGGACAGGCTTTCATAAAGTACATGTCATCGTGATTGAGGCCCGTGCACTGGAAAATATTCAGCACGTCATGCACGTCGAACTCAGTCAGGCCATGAGGCAATACCGCACGGGTCAGGTTCGAGTGGCAGTGGTGATGGAAGTCCTCACCGGTCAGCATACGGTTCACATAAGGGTCGCAACGCGTGCCAAGCAAATCGTGCAGGCGGCCGCCGTGCTCATCGATGCCGTAGTTGGCGAGGCTGTCGTCGGTGATGGTGACCAAGGGTCTTAGAAAGGGCAGGTTCGACCATAGACGGTCGTGAGTGCTGACATGGGCGCCTTGCAATTGCCTCGTGCGCGCAGCCCACAAACGCTCCCGTGGGTCATTGGCGTTCCATACGTTGAAGTCGCCTACCTGCGGTCCAACTGGTGTGGTCACACGGAACACGTGCCCGGCCGGTACTTTCCATGCCCTGCCCGTACGGATCGGTACCTCGAACTGTTCGATCAACGTGCGCTGGGTTTTCTGATCACGAATACGCTCATAGAACGCCGTATCCACCTGCAATGCCGAACCTTTGCTGACCTGGTACGCGGCGGGATAGTCTTTGTACATGGGGCACTCCTCCATCAAGGGTGATCAAACAGGGCGAGGGAAAGGTGTTCGGAATCGTCCAGGTAAAGGCTCATTGCCTCGCTGGCTGCTGGTCTGTTGTGCTCGGCTAATAAGCCGTATATCTCTCGATCGCGCTCCAACCAAGGCGACTGGAAACGTTGCTCGTCAGGTGCTGCGCAGAACACCAGGCGTAACTGGGCAATCACCTGGGCGAAAAACTCATCGAACAGCGGGCTGGCCATCAACGCAACAATCTGTTGATGGAACATCAGACTGTGGGTGGCCACTGCTCGCCAATCTTCACGCTCACGAGCCAGGGTGGTGGCCTCAATAGCGCTTTGCATACGCCCTGATTGAGCGTCCGTCAGCGGGCCGCTTTGGGCTATGGCCTGCAATTCCAGGGTGCGGCGGACTACGAAGAGGTCACGTACTTCTGCCCGCTCCAGGCGCCGAACCATTACGCCCTTATTGCGGACGTAGCGAGCAAGGCCCTCTTGGCCCAGACGATGCAGCGCCTCACGGATAGTGTTGCGCGAGGCGTTGTAGGCCTTGACCAACTCCACCTCGACCAGCGGCATGCCTGGCAACAGCCGGCCGCCGATTATGTCGGCGCGTAGTTCCAGGGCGATTTGGTCGGCTAAAGACAAGCTGAGCGTCATGTTTATCTCAAGATTGTTGAACAACCGTTGAGTTGGATGTAATCACGTTTCATGCCAATGCATGATTGAAAAGAAATAGACGCAAGCCCGATAAAGGAAAGGCCGGTCAATGACCGGCCTTCAGGACTATTTTCGCATCTTCAATTAATAACCAATCTGTCGCGATTCTTCTCTAGCAATGCTTTGCCGATGCCTTTTACTTCCAGTAACTCATCCACCGCCGTGAACGGACCGTTGCTTTCGCGATACGCAACGATTGCCTTCGCCTTGGAAGCGCCGATACCCAACAGGTCGCGGCGCAGAGTTTCGGCATTGGCGGCGTTGAGGTTGACCTTGGAGGACTGCCCGGCCTTGGTCATTTGGGCGGCGATCGGGGTGGGGGCTTCCGGCTCGATGGAAGGCGCAGCGATGGTGGCGACGGAGAGGGAGGTGAGGAAGGCGAAGACGAGAGACGAGATATAGAAGTTTTGCATTGGTGACGCTCCATGACATCGGTGTGAGAAAAAGCAGCTTTCCGAAGCTGCTTTTCTACGTTAGGCGATGGGTGGAGGGTGTCAAAAATGGGTGAGTAACAGAGTGTTAACTCACGGTTCCTAGCACCTCATGCGAGCGGGAATTTGTACCGTTCGCTAAATGCGCCTGACACTCACTGCAACGATGCCCAAACAGTGCGCAACCGCGATTCACGAAGGCAGTCGTAAAGTCACAATGAAACCGCCCGACCGAGCGAGGCAGCTCCTAACCGTCATCACACACGTTCGGCCCAATAGCCATAAGTATCTGATACGGGACTTTTGGTAAAAAAAAAGCGATCATTGCCCTCCGCCCCAACGTGTTCACCCTACGAAATTGAGCATTTTATGGAGCGGTTATGACCAGCAAACGGAATTCGAAGGGCTCTCCATCGACCTTGCTAACCAGCACCCGTTCTACCAACTAAGCGAGACTTATTTAATGGAAGCCGATAAACGCATTGCGGTTGTCATCCCTAGCTACAGGGTCAAGAAACACATACTTGAAGTGATTTCCGGGATAGGAAATGAGGTAGAAAGAATCTACGTCGTAGATGATCTATGTCCTGAGCAATCAGGAGACTTTGTGGAGGCGCACTGTGATGATCCTCGCGTCAGAATAATTCGCCATGAGGTAAACCAGGGTGTGGGTGGCGCAGTTATGTCTGGTTACAGAGCTGCCATTGAAGAAGGCGTTGATATCATCGTCAAAGTGGACGGTGATGGGCAAATGGACCCTAGTCTAATTCCATATTTCGTTGAGCCAATCATCTCAGGTCACGCTGACTATACGAAGGGTAACCGATTTTTCGATTTGGAAAGCGTCCGAGCGATGCCAAGAATTCGACTCTTTGGCAATGCTGTGCTTTCTTTCATGACAAAAATGTCGTCTGGCTACTGGGATTTATTCGACCCAACCAATGGCTATACCGCTATACATGCCGACGTAGCCAAACATCTTCCATTTGAAAAAATCAGTAAGCGGTACTTTTTCGAGACTGACATACTATTCAGATTAAACACTGTCCGTGCAGTAGTCGTAGATATGCCAATGGAAGCAAAATACGAGGACGAGGAATCAAACCTCAAAATCTCAAAGATAGTGGGTGAGTTCTTCGTAAAACACGTTAGAAACTTTGGCAAGAGAATTTTCTACAACTATTACTTACGCGACATGTCGCTGGCTTCGCTTGAGCTACCTATCGGCCTTCTATTGATATTGTTTGGCCTTTCGTACGGTATCTCTGGATGGATTGAATCCATACAGCAAGGAACGCCAGCTACAGCAGGTAAGGTAATGATTTCATCGCTCCCTCTTATACTCGGAGTACAGTTATTGCTTGCATTTATCGGATATGATATTGCATCAATACCTAAACGACCATTTCACAAGAAAAGGAGCTTGAAGTGACTTATCTGTTAGCTATAGTCTGTGTAATTGGAATTGCCGCCGGCCAGATCTTATTCAAGATGAGTTCATCATCTCTTAGTAAGTCGGGATCATGGTTTGACATGCAAACTCTGACAGTTCTTTTCTCTGCGTTCGCACTATATGGACTGACAACTATTCTATGGGTCTACGTGTTGCAGCGAGCGGACCTTGGAAAGATATATCCCCTCATGGCTTTGGCATTTGTAATAGTCCCGATTGGTAGCCATTTCGTTTTCGGCGAGCGCTTTCAGCCACAATATATGGTTGGCGTCGCGCTTATAATTGTGGGCATTGTAGTTACTGTAAAAGCTTAAGGACGTTTAGATCATGATGGAGAATACAATAACCATGACGGGTTCACCTCAAACCACGATGAAGCGGCACGTGCCATGGGCGCCGCTAACCGCCGCAATCTTCATGACGTGTTTTATTTTATCAATGCTAATACCCCCTCTTCAGTCGCCCGACGAAGGAGCGCATCTGGAAAGAATTTACCTGCTTGGCAAAGGCCAATTAATGCTTGAAACACCCGAGGGTAGCTCCTCGGGGGGGATGATTGATTCAGGCCTGCGTGCCTACTTGCAAGCTTACAGCAAATTTATTTCCAGACCTGATACCAAAATGTCACAAGTGGAGATAGATGAGGCTAACAATTTGCGATGGACTGGACATAAAGAATTCGACGCTCCGTCAGGAACAGGATATTACTTCCCCTTGATTTATACGCCGCAGGCGATAGGGTTAGCCGCTGGAGAGGCATTCGGGTTCACTGTCGATACATCTTATAGAATGGCAAGGTTCTTCGTGCTTGTCAGCACAGCATTAGTGCTGGCATGGGCATTTTCAATTCATCGCCCACCAATCATAGCTGTAGCGCTTTTGGTGCTGCCAATGAGCCTATTTCAATTTTCCACAGCGACAATAGATGGAATATCCACAGCAATATTTATACTTGCCATTTCATGTTTTTCACGAATAACAATAGACCGGCAGAGATCAAAGAAATATTTAAGCTACACTTTGATATTTTGCGTATTAATAGTAACGTCAAGTCGAGCGCATGCATTGCCACTTTTCGCTTTAATATTCGCATCTTACTTCTATACACGAGATAGAAAAGTTCTTGCGGCAAGCTTGGCTTGTTTGGTATTCGTGATATCTTGGATGTTAGTTTCGATAAAGCTAACTACCAACATTACATTCCAGGGGGCGCCATCTGCGGCTACAATAGCTGCCTATTACATAAAGGACCCTATAGCGCTCGCCCGAGTAATATTCCACACGATTATGGATGACACGCTCCGAACGTTCTATTTGCAATCCTTTGTGGGTATTCTAGGTTGGCTTGATACCAAGTTTTCATTAACAACATACGAAACTATATATACCCTGATAATTATAATTCTCGCGCTATCCATTCTGACAGCCAGGGTAAAGAACGTAGGCATTTACATAGCGCTTTTGATTGCGTGTGGCATTGCATCTATTGGATTAACCTTTGTAGCGCTCCTAATACAGTGGAACGCATTACAACACCCAGCTACGCTAATCCAGGGGGTCCAAGGTAGGTATCTACTCATACCGGCGCTTTTATTCGCATATTCAATAGGAAACGACCAAAACAAAAAATACGTCGCAATCCGATATTTGAACGCAGGAATGCTAGCCATCCTATTCCTCTTTTCAACGTACGTTACTAGCTCGCTTTTAATATCCAGATATTTCATTGGGGCCGAGCAACAACCAGTCATTCCAGCAAAAATTACACCCAGCGCGCAATTGTCGACAGCCGATCCAATAATTTTACGCTTCGACACACAGCACCTGAAAAGCGACGCACCCCTACGTTCTGTTAGCGTTCTGTTTGCAACACACGTACGCAAAAACAAAGGGGCGGCCAAGGTCACATTCACAACGAAGGATGGTAAGGAGACAGGCTTAGATTTAGACGTTTCGTCTCTAGAAGACAATCAATACAGGACCTTCAAGCTTGATAATCAACCCTACTCCTCCGGGATGATTCGTGCTGAATCTGGTGGAGGCGTGAGTATTTGGCAGACTGAGCTGGAGTCGGGCGAAATCGTAACTTGCATGATTTATGAGTTTTCCAGTGGAGCCAAACAATACACTAAGGGATGTCCGCGATCGTAGTCACCCGCTCATTCCGGACTGAGCCTCGAATTAGGGTGGACGGCAACCATCATCGGTTGCCGTCTGCGACATCGGCTATTTTGCTAGATCCTGCGTCATGACTCTACCGTTTGCAACTCAAACACCGCCGACGCAAACCCCATGTCGCCGCAGGTGTCAGCGGGGTTGATGGTGTAGGTGTCCGCAGGGGCAATGGTCTGCAGCTGTATATCTAGTTTCACCAACCCGGTTCCAAGCTGGGCGACAGGTATTGTTGCCACCGGAGTACCGTTAATGGTAACTGACGCATTCCCTGTGCTTGCAGTTTTTGTTGATCCTTGTAGATTCAGGACCAGCCTGAACACGGAGGACACACCTTTCGTGGAGAAAACAATCGCAACCGCTCCATGAACCCCACATTCGAAGCGGCCAGATGATCCCGGATGCTGTGCTCCCGATTCCCTCTGGAACCACCAACTCATGTGCCCGACGCAAAAGTCGAAAAAGTCTATCTCTACCCCAAGCCCGTGGACTTCCGAAAGTCCATTGATGGCCTGGCCGCGCTAGCCGAATTGGAGTAAGCGCTCCATAAACCCCACCTAGTCAAAAGTGGGCGGCGCGTTTAGCTGTGGGATCCAGGCTTGCAGTTCCACAGCAGCAAAGCTTCGTAGTCTTCGACCGTCGAGGCATACGGCAACCGCTCCAGTACGTGGCGCAGCCACGTATAGGGCTCCTAGCCGTTGAGCTTGGCGGTCTCGACCAGGCTGTAGATCCGGGCGCTGGCCGTGGCGCCCTTGGGCGTATCGCTGAACAGCCAGGCCTTACGCCCTATGACAAACGGCTTAATCGCTCTTTCAGCGGCGTTGTTGTCGATGGGTAAAAAACCGGCTTCGACGTAACGCTCCAGCCGGCTCCAGTTGTTCGCCAGATAATGTACCGCCTTGTCCAGTGCACTTTGCGCCGTGACTTGCGGTTGGGTCTTGTCCAGCCAGCTTTTCAGTTGGCCCAGGATCGGCAAGCTCTTTTACTGACGAGCGATAAACCGTTGTTCATCGCTGGTGTCTTTGCATTCGCGTTCGACGCCGTACAGCTTGTTGATCATCGTCAGCGCGATATCTGCCCTCCCGGTTTTTCCCTTGGGCTGCACTTTTTGCGCATCCACGAACTTGCGTCGCACATGGGCCATGCATGCTAGACGTTTCACGCCAGGCTGCAACGCCAAGGCGTTATAGCCGGCGTAATCATCGGTCATCACGTAGCCGCGTAACTGTCCAGCAAGCACAACGGCACGTCCTGCGCGCGGCCGGAGGTGTAGTCGAACAACACCACTTTTCGATTGGCCGGGCCGCTGGCCTGCACCCACATCCAGGATTGACTAGTCGGATCGCGATCCGGCTCCTTCAACACCTGGACGCGAGTTTCATCGCAGTGGATCACCGGACTTTCCAACAACCGGTCGCGCATCAAATTCAGCAGTGGCTGGAAGTGTTCGCTGCACTGAATCACCCAGCGAGCCAGAGTCTGGCGCGCAATCTCGACGCCATGTCGGCTAAGCACGGTTTCAAAGCGATGCAACGGCAAGCCATCGACGTACTTGGTAGTCAGCACCATCGCCAGCACGCTTGGGCTGGCCATACTCTTTTCGATCAGTTGGGCAGGCTTATCAGCCGTGACCGGTGCAGTTTCACAACTCCGGCAGCCGTAGACCTTGCGGATGTGTTTGATCACCCGAATCTGCATCGGCACGATGTCCAGTTGCTCGCTGGTCTCTTCGCCGATGGCGTGTTTGCGGCAACCGCATGCACAGGTCAGTTCGTGTTCGGGCAGTTCGTGGCTGACTTCGACACGCGGCAGATCGGCCGACAACGGATTGCGTTTGCCACGGCGCGGCGTCGGCGCAACGGCTTCTTCGTCAGGGTCATCAACGAGCGGCATCGGCTCGCTTTTGAGCTCGTTGAACAGCGCCAGTTGCGGCGTGTTGGGCTCGACAGTCTGTTCGGACTTGCGCCCGAACAAGCGATCGCGCAGCAACTTGATCTGTTCTTTCAGGTCGACGATGTGGGTTTGATAAGCCTGGGCCACGTCTTCCTGGCGACTGAGTGCCTCAAGCAGCAGTTGATTGAGCAAAACAGGATCATCAGGAAGGTCGTCGGGCAGGGAAATAATGGCCCGGATTATACCGGGTCAGGCTACGTAGCGCGGGGTCAAAACCTGATGAGGGCGGTTGCGCCAAAGGTCAAAACCATCGAGTAACCAGTTGAGTTCCTGGACCGTCAGAACGATCGCCTCGTCGCTGGCATCGGGCGAAGTTTTAAAACGCTCGGATTCGAGGCGCTTGAGCCAGAGGCAGAAGCCGTTGCGCTCCCAATACAATATCTTCACTCGGTTGCGTGGCTTGTTGAGGAAGACGAAAAGCACAGGGTCGAACATCGCCACTTTGATGTCCAGCTCGACCAGAGCGGCGAGGCCATCAATGGATTTTCGAAAATCCACGGGCTTGGGGTAGAGGTAGGCTTTTTCGACTTTGGCGTCGGGTCGCATCACGAGAGGCTGGCTCCAGAAAAGGATCGGGAGCACAGCATCAGATTTCAACTTGAGGCTTTGAATGTGTAGGTGATGGATCGCTTACAGTTAAACGCGCCATCCACTTTTAACTAGGTGAGGTTCATGAAGCGCTTACGAAACAACAAAGCCGCTCGGAAGCGGCTAAGTCATTAAATAATATGATCAAAACGGAGTGGTTCGAATACCCTCACGGTTCCAGACGTCTTTGCTGGTAGATCCAGTCGACGATTTCGCCGTCTGGGGCGTAGCCGCTTACAGTTTCGCGCAATATCTGGCGAACGCGTGGATAGTCATCTTGCTCCACCGCTACCAGCAGCTCCTTCAGTTTGAGTTTAAGAGCATCCCAAACCAAGTGATCTTCGTTAGCACTCATGATCATAGGATGTTGCGTTGCGACTACGTTGTCACCAATAAGCAACTCCTCATAAAGCTTTTCGCCTGGGCGCAACCCCGAGAACTCAATTGAAATGTCTCCATGAGGATTCTTCTCAGAGCGAATACTCAAGCCAGACAAATGAATCATTTTCTCTGCGAGTTCGACAATTTTAACTGGCTCGCCCATGTCCAAAACGAACACATCACCGCCCAACCCCATCGACCCAGCCTGAATCACCAACTGTGCAGCTTCGGGAATCGTCATAAAATAGCGAGTAATTTTGGGGTGGGTCACCGTGAGCGGGCCGCCAGACTTGATCTGCTTGTGAAAAAGCGGAATTACAGAGCCCGAAGAGCCCAAGACATTGCCGAAACGCACCATGGTAAAGCGGGTCTTGTTATTTCTTGAGATGTTCAACTCGTCGCCGAACAATACCGGCGTCAATTCACGACTGAGAGCTTGCAAGGTCAGCTCTGCTAGGCGCTTCGTACTACCCATTACATTGGTCGGGCGCACCGCTTTGTCAGTGGAGATCAGCACAAAGTTCGATACGCCAGCCTGCAACGCTGCCTGTGCTGTATTAAGAGTGCCGATTACATTATTCAACACACCTTCGGCGATATTGTGTTCAACCATCGGGACATGCTTGTAAGCCGCAGCATGGTAAACAGTGTCTACGTGCCATGTGCTCATCACATCCAGCAATTTGGAATGATCGCGCACAGATCCCAAAATCGGCAACAACTTCACTGGCAGCGACTCGCGAGTGATACGTTGCTCCAGCTCCGAAAGGATGCTGTATAGGTTGAACTCGCCGTGATCAAGCAGCAGCAATATGGTCGGGCGCAAGGTAAGAATCTGCCGGCAGAGCTCTGAACCGATCGACCCACCGGCCCCTGTCACCAGTACGCTTTGCCCATTAATACAGTGTTCCAGCAACTCGTTCTGCGCAGGTACAGCATCACGTCCAAGTAAGTCAGCGATGTCAACTTCCTGAATGTCATCCACCTTAACCCGACCGCTGGCCAAGTCCATAAACCCCGGGACACTGCGAACATGTAGTGGAAAGCCTTCGAGAAAACCAAGGATTTCACGCCGGCGAACACGATTGGTAGACGGTATAGCAAGTAGGATCTCCTGCGCGCCAGTGGCATCGATCATGCGTTGGATGTGCTTGGGTTTGTAGACCTGCAGGCCTGAAATGACACGCTCCGCGATACTGGTGTCATCATCAATAAACGCTACCGGCCGCATCACTCTACCCATGCGCAAAGCAGCGACTAATTGGTTACCCGCAGCACCTGCCCCATAAATCGCAACACGTGGTAGACCATTGTCACGATTGGTGAACGGCACGTGTTGCGATGCGGCAAACCAGTCGCCCAGAAAATACTGACGCATCGCTAGGCGCAGCCCACCAATCATGATTAGGCTAAGCCACCAATAGTTAAAAATGATCGACCGTGGAACCACGTTTTGATGATTGCTGTACCAATAAACAACTACACCAAGGATAAGGGCTGACAAGCTAACGGCTTTGATGATTGCTATTAATGCGTCATTACCAAAATAACGCATTACCGCACGATACATGCCGAAGCGAATGAACAGAGGGACGGATACCACTGGGGCAACGAGAAACAGCCAGAGGTGGCGGCTGACGGGATTTATCATTTCGTCAATGCCTAGGCGAACAAGAAAAGCCATCCACAAGGACAGCCAGACCAGCACTACGTCCGTCCCAACCTGGATGAAACGCTTTTGTCGGCGCGAAAGGCCCAATAGAAATAATCTGACTTTATCCATAAGTTACCCGCCGTTCTTTATTATCTGCCTCTGAGCGTACAGAGACGCTTACCGCGTGCCTTGGGCACACTATTAAGACCAAAACTTTCAACTCACTTTACGTTAGAATGCTCAACTGCGCCCGCGTTAAATCTAACCGCCAAATAAATGAGCGGAGCGTAGGCAAAAACCAATCCAACAAAACCTGTGAATCGAAACTCCATGACTAAAAAAGCAATCGGCAATAACCAAAAAATGTTTATACAAAGCACGGCCATTGTAACAGGTAAATGTCTACCAAAATTACGCGATGCAAACTGGTAAGCATGACTTCGGTGGGCCTCATATACCTTCTCCCCTCGCAGCAATCTGCGAACCAAGGTAAAGGTCGAATCGCAAATGAATATGCCGAGCATAATCAGCCAAGCCCAGATAAAGCCTGGCTCAGCCCATGCCGCTTGGAGCGACAGGATACCCAACGTAATCCCCAGGAAACCGCTACCTGCGTCGCCCATGAATATTTTAGCCGGGGGAAAGTTCCAAAAAAGAAAGCCGGCTACTGCCATCGCAAGTATTGCTGGAGCCCAAATCAAATTATCAAAACCGAAAAAAAGGTAAATGGCGCACATCCCTAAGCAGGCACTGATTGCCTCAACACTGGCTAGGCCGTCTATACCATCCATAAAGTTGTAAAGGTTGAGCATCCATACTAGATAAAATGCTGCAAGCGCATGACCTATCCAACCCAAATCAATAGAAAATCCTAGAATACTGAACGTTGGTAATCCATTGAGCCAAAATAGCGCCCATAGCGCCGCAACAAAATGCCCCAACAGGCGCCAGCGTGCAGCAATATGCCCATGGTCGTCCATGAAACCGATCACTGCGACTAAGCCGCCAGAGCCTAGTAACCCAGTTAGCCAGACATAAGGTTGTACTTGGAGATATCCTAGCAAGACTAAGGAAACCAAAAACGTCATAACAATCGCAACTCCCCCACCCCGAGGAGTTGGAACTGAGTGGGAGCTTCGTTCGTTGGGGACGTCCATAATACTGCGCCGCAACGCGTATCGTCTTAAAACCGACGTCAAAAGCAAAGCTGCCAGCGCAACTACAGGAAAAACATACCAATACTTCATTTATTTCGCTCGTTCAGAAAATGCTCTGCAGTCTTGCGTAATCCCTGATCTACACTGATCACTGGGTTCCACTCCAACATGCAGCGAGCTTTAGTAATATCTACTTGAAGAGAACCACAGAGCCGTTGAGAAAGAGCTTTCTTACCCAAAAACTTAGCGCCAGCTTTCAGCACCCACTCAGGCACAGACAGTAGTCGTGCTGGACTGTTTAACACATTTGCCAATTTTTGTAGTAGTTGCGTAGTGGAAACATCTTCGCCGTCACTCACTAAAAAGGTTTGGTTGCGAGCCGCAGGATGACTGACGCACGTCATAATAAAATCGACCAGATTATCCAAAGCGATCAGACTGCGCTGATTATGTATCGCACCGAATGGCAACGGTATACCTCTTCGTAACCATTTCATCATGCTTTCGAAATTGGCGGCCACACCAGGACCATACACGAGTACTGGACGAATAATTACAACTTCCAGGCCTGTTTCGACAGCGATCAGGCGCAAGCCTGCTTCGGCTTCCATCTTGGAGATACCATACGGGTCAACAGGGGCAGGAACGTCATTTTCACGGTATGGACACCCAGGCCCGGAGCCCTCTCCATTGACCTTTACCGAGCTTATGAAGATAAACCGCTTAGCACCAGCCGCCGCCGCACTGCGCGCCAATTTCAGTGTATATCCGACGTTCACCAATCGAAAAGCACCCAGAGGATCAAGCTCAGTGTCGTTCATGACGTGGACACGTGACGCTAGATGGATCACGACTTCAGCGCCTTCTAACGCATTGTGATGCGTATCGATAGTGGCAAAATCGGGCACAAGATGATAAATCACAGCGCTGAGAGGTTGCGCGGGGACCTGACGGACAATCGCGCCTACCTGATAATCAGCAACGCTTACGAGTTTTTCAATTAAGCGCTTTCCCACAAATCCGCTACCACCGGTAACCACTATTCTGGTCATTTCTTTTGTCTCAAAATTGCCAGTATAACGCACAACACTGTAAATACGATCTTATCGCGTACGCGCCTACGGCATTTATAACCAGAGAAGGCTAGGCGAATGAGGGCGACCCGGCGCAAGCTTATCCAACGTTGCACGAAAGGAGTATTTTCAACACCGACTAACTTGGAAATCAAAGCGGCTTGATTTAGCCACCAACCGTTGAAAACCTGCGATAGGCGAGCTTTAAAGGCTTTTAGGCCTGTATTCACTCCAACCTGATTGTTACTATGCTGCCGATAAAGCATGTGAGAGCGACTATCTATGATCCACTTGTACCCATGAGTACGACTGAACGCATAGCAGTACCAATCATGAAGGGTAACGCTTTGAACTTCCCAAAACTGATTAGAAACATGTTTCTGCAAATCACGAAACAATTCTTTTGAAAAGACATAGGTACAACCAGGCCCAGCGGCCTCGAACAGATGGTCAAATTGCACTTGTGGCTGCGACTTGACGATGAGTTTTTCTTTGCCATCAGGCCAAAATGCGGTGACATTACTTGAATAGCCCTCAGCACCTGCGGAAGACATAGCTTCAACAGCCTCAATTAACTTATTAGGCAACCAAATATCATCTTGATCAGCAAAAGAAAAATAATCAAATCCCTTGAGCGAGGCTTCATTGATTAGCCGGAAAAAATTAGGGGCTGCGCCACCAAATTTTTTGCCCGTTTCAAGGATGAAGACTCGCGGATTGCGCTCCGACAACGCAATAGCCCACTCCTCCGTTCCGTCATTTGAGCTATCAATGCTGATGATCAGCGTTACCGAAACCCCATTCTGATTGAGTATGGAATGAACCTGATCAGATATCCATTTCATGCCGTTATAAGCAGCGAGAAGAACAAGAAAATTAGGACTCACAATATACCTTCGTAAAATTCAAGAAAATATCCAATGATAATCTTCAACCGTTTTCAACGATGAGAAATAGAAAACGGCAGACATCCCCACAAGAGCTAACCAATAGAAAACTCTACTTCTATAGTCAAATAATCGCATCAGCATGACAAAACACGCCATATCGAAAAAACCGAAAATTTCGGCAGACCTCAATGAAAATGAATCATTCCACGAAAGAGAAATCTGCAAAACCAAACCGACGGCAGACAGACTTAAAATAAAGCGCTCGACATCTGTAAGTCGTTGATAAAGCATAATCAAAATCGCCGAAATTA
Source organism: Pseudomonas sp. FBCC-B545 (assembly GCF_059134095.1). Classification (NCBI taxonomy): domain Bacteria; kingdom Pseudomonadati; phylum Pseudomonadota; class Gammaproteobacteria; order Pseudomonadales; family Pseudomonadaceae; genus Pseudomonas; species Pseudomonas sp. FBCC-B545. Next base: position 4,464,837 of record NZ_CP101441.1, read on the forward strand.
GCGTCATGCGAGAAATAAAGTAGAAGGACAATAAAGACAGTGCACTCGTATGATATTCGCCATTAATATAAGGTGCCAGACGGCTAAACCCAGCTAGACGATCAGCAAAACCAGAAATCAAAGTGCTCAACGCGAAAGCCGAACCTAATAAAATAGCAATACCGACTCGTCCAATGTATCTAAACCCCAACACTACCAGAGCAAAACAGGGGACAAATACTATGACCGAAAGATGAAAACTAAGCGCTAAAATATATAAAACTAGACCCTTGGTTGTCTGCCCTATATAAAAAAATATTATGCCGCAAGAAGCGAACGCTATCGCGACGCCAACACGAACTTGAACCATGTCGTGAACGATGTAGAATCGAGACAAGATCATAAAAAAAAGCAAGTAAGAGAAAAATCCACGCAAGACTATCTTTGAAAATGCTGACTTAGCATACAAGGAAATAAATGCAACGAAACAGAAAAATATATAATCCGGAAAACCAAGCCAATGTATAAAACCGAAAGCAAGTAAGAACCCGGGATCCTTAAATTCTTCAAAAATGGACTCGGATGAGCTGCCGACTCGATATAACCAGTCAATGTAATTTGAATAATCGGGTGCCACATCTGGCGCACGCAGCCCCGCAAAGAGAACCAAAAATAAAAACAAAAGCGCAAACAAAGCGCGTGAAATCACTATTAAATTTTCCTGGCTGCGAACCAAAGAAAAAAAGCTACACATTAAAGCAGTCAAAAAAACCAACAAGTACAACATCAAAATCTGCCTTTAAACATATTTCTCGCTACGCCATCATAGAAAGCTTGGCACAACAACTTCGCAGAGTAAAATTTCCTCTTTGAACACAGGGTATAACAAATAATATAATAAGGAACCTTTCGCGCAAACTCGAGGCGTGTTTGAATACGTGCCTTACTCCATATGGCAAGATAAGCGGCATTTCGGACAATAAAGTAATTCCTAAAGTCGCTGTGTAGCGTAATTCGCTTACCCATCAAAGTTACAAACTCGTCACCAATGCTGTGGCGCATTGTCACAAACGGAGTCAAATATGAACCATAACCTACTGAAGAAGCTCTCTCTCCCCATTCTATATCGACCCAATCAATAAATAAATCTTCCTGCATCAACCCGACCACCTTAAAAACACTAACGCGGATCAATGACCCTGAAGCGATAATATAGTTACTGAGCACAGGTAACGTAGAACTTAAATCAATATCAATTTTCTTAGTGCCAAAAAATGATGGCCTAAGTATAGGGGCAGCATCGCCTGTTTTTTCATCGACGAACACGGGCCCTATTGCACCAACTTTAACGCCCTTATCGAGCAGCTTCTTTTCTTCAGCTAACAATGTTTGAACGGTGCCAGGTAATAACTCACTATCTTGGTCGAGCAGCAAAACGTGTGAATAGCCTTCACTTTCAGCCAACTGAGCACCAACATTATGTGCACGGGCGATACCATAATTATCGTGGAGGGATTTATAAAACAATTTCCGATCATCAAACCTGCCCGCGTAATCCTCAATACTTGACCCGGGGGTATTATCAATAATGTACACAAGCTGCACTTGCTCATAGATGCTGAGCAGCAACCTATCAAGCACGATCAGATCAGGTTTAAAAAGCACTATTACTGCGGCAACGGAAGTATTCATATTTATTTTCTTAAACTTAATTAACGTAAAAAAGCGAATGAATCGAGCATTTTTTTCGCTATCGCTGACCAATCATATGCTTTCACGTCATGCTCTGCATGAGCCCGCATGGTGGCCAAAGCGTGCTGATCCAATTGAAGATAATGCATTATCTGAGAAACTATTTTTTCAACCGTTACCTGCTCAACAATTAACGAATTACTTTTGCTGGCCGGCCCATAATTTGAAATAACTATACACCCCGACGCCAGCGACTCTAAACACGGATAGTGAAAGGCGTTATCTTGAAGGAGTCCTATGGCTATAAACAAATCAACACCGCTATAAAATGCTGCCAGGTTCTCATCTCCATGAGGCACACTCATCTCGATAAAGTCATAGCTTTTCAAAGCTACGTTTTTTGGAAGCTCGAACGCTAATTTTAAAATCAAGTTCTTACCTGTGGTTGCCCTAACTATTTTTACTGCCTCCACAATCTCGTATGTTCCTTTCCATGCGAGCTCTCTACCTATGCAGCCTAATACTATTTGTTCAGAAGGAACCGGCCTAGGAGAAAATTTGAAAATCTCAAGATCAATGCCCGGTTCAACAACACACTTTGCTTTTAGCAGCTTATAACTTTTATATATTTCACCATTAACAATTCGTCGAAGCGGTAAGAAATAAGAAGCTGAAGCCATAATATAGCCAAAAAACCCTATAAAACTTTTCTTATCATAAAAGTCGGGCTCATAGGCTTGAATATAATAAAAACCTTTACCCGTACCTAAAGCACCGAACGCCACCGGGAATGCAGTCAAATTATAGTTTGCCAAAAAAACATCATATTCTTTCCGATGTTTTAGAATAAACAAAAACATTCCTAAGAGGTTAAAAATCCCGCGCACTACCGGCACACGATGAAAAATATTCGAAAACACTCTCACTTTAGCCAGCGTCGGATAATAAGGACTATTGATAAAGTGCGGACCTAAAAAATCAACTTCGTGGCCGCCTTCTATCAACTCACTTGACAGCCTTGATAACACCCTCATCCCACCAGCACTTGAAAATGCAAGCATTGGAATTAAAATTTTCATTGAGAACTCTTCATCGATGTGGCGATCTTACCTTTAGAGTGGGTGCTCAGCGCCCACATTACGCAAATAGCCATGACAATCCAATACAGAAAATAATTGAGTGCATAAGCTTCAACCACTCCGTCAAAACCATGCCATCGAGTGAAGAGCAAAACGAGGAAATACCATGACATAGAAAAAAGTATCTCTGTAACTATGTACAGTTTATACATCGCTTTACCCAGCATGACGTAAGCAAGTATCCAACTTCCAACTTTCATGACATCACCAATAAGCTGAAACGCAAATAAATCTCTCATCGGTAGAAACTGATTGCTAAACAATATATATATAACAAAATCGCGTAGAAAATATACAGCCACGCAGCCTGCGATGACAACAGGGAGCACAACTTTATAACCTTCTACGACTTCTTTCAAAATAGCCGCGTAGCCGAAAAGCTCAGAAAGGCGGGGAAGATAATAAACACCTAGAGTAGTAGTTACCAACAAGAGATATGCACTGCTTAGCCTCCACATTGCCTCCCAATAACCAGCGTATTCTACTCCAAACTCACTTGTTAAATGGTCTCGAATCAATATCTGAGCGATAGGAAGACAAACTGCAGTGGTCAACGCCATTGCCGCGTACTTAGCTAGATTAACAGCTACACCTTTATCAAACCGTCCAAAAAAATATTTAACTCTAAACCATTCTGCATGCCTACATAAAAAAACAGTCGTAACGAAAGCCAGCGCCTGGTATATCCCAAGAGAGACTAAAGCGCCATAAAGCCCTAGAAACCAAGTAAGCAAACCAGTCACTATTAGTGATAAAAAACTACCGCAAATATTAGCGACGACTAATGTTTTTACATCTTTTTTTCCGTTAATAACGGCCATCAACAAAGCATTAAAGGTAAAGAATATCAGGGATAAAGCGACCCACAAAAAGACACTCGCATATTCATCCTTTTTGAAAAAATACACTGACAATCTATTGCTAAATGCCGCAACCATGATACCGACAGAAAGAGAGCCTACCACAGCCAAAGCTGTTGAGGTCTTCCAAACTGCATGTTGCTTACTCGGTTCGTCGACATATTCAGCGGTATATTTAGTAACACCCGTATTAACAGCACCGCTGGAGAGCGTTATGATCATCGTAAGGGCATTCTGTAATTGGCCCAGCGCAGCGTAGCCTGACGGCCCAACATACAGCGCCAAGATTTTGTTAATTCCCAAAAGGGTCAACATTTTAACAACAACAGCTATTCCATTAAAAAAGCTGGTTTTAACAAGGTTCATTTAATTTTTAACCATGAAGCTATTACATGCTTTTACCACTACTTCAGCGTCCTTCAGCGACAAAGTTGGACCGATTGGTAAGCTCAAGATCTGATTATGTACTTTTTCAGAAATAGGGAAAGAGCAGCCCGCCAACTCAGTATAGGCTTTCTGATGATGAGGAGGAATCGGATAATGAATCAAAGTTTGAATTCCACACTCAACAAGGTGTTCTTGGAGCGCTTCTCTTTGCTCGCAAAGCACAGTATATACATGCCACACGTGACTCGTATTCTGCAAAACTTCGAAACTTTCCGACGCAGGCAAAAAAATTGCTGGGTTTTCAATGGATCGGGTGTACAGATCAGCAATTTGGCGGCGATGAGTCGTTTGCTCGTCCAGATATTTAAGTTTTACAGACAAACAAGCTGCCTGAACTTCATCCAATCGGCTATTCACCCCACGGTATAAATTTTTGTATTTTTCGTGAGAACCGTAATTACGTAAAGCCCTCAGCGTCGTCGCAAGCGCTTCATCATTTGTAGTGACTGCGCCTGCATCTCCAAGCGCACCAAGATTTTTTCCAGGGTAGAAACTGAAACCGGAGGCATCTCCCCAATTACCTGCTTTCCTTCCATTCAAGTGAGCCCCGTGGGATTGGGCTGAGTCCTCTAGAACGAGTAGACCAAATCTTTCAGCGACATCCAAGATGGCAGGCATATCCGCAAGACGACCATATAAATGTACGGGCAGAACACATTTGGTTCTGCTAGAAATAGCAGCTTCTGCTTTAAGGGGACACATATTAAAGGTGGTAGGATCCGGTTCTACTAAAACAGGTATCAGTCCATTCTCTGATATAGCAAGAATGCTAGCGATATAGGTATTTGAAGGAACAAGAACTTCATCACCTTCACTCAAGCAACCAAGTTCCTTCCAGGCTCGGATGACCAGCACCAGAGCGTCAAGCCCGTTAGCAACACCAATACAATACTTCGCCCCGCAATAGTCAGCATAGCTCTGTTCAAACTGCTGCAGTTCCTTACCGCCTATATACCATCCAGAATCTATGACTCGGGTGCAAGCGTCGATCAGCTCCTGACGACACAATTGATTGATTGATTTCAAATCTAGAAAACTTATCATTTTTTTAAATACCTAATAATTTTAGCTGGATTACCCACAACGACTGCACCCTCTGGAATATCAGAAACCACTACAGCGCCAGCGCCTACCATCGCATCCTCGCCTACAGTTACTCCCGGCAAGATCGTCGCGTTGGCACCAATGCTGGCACCTCGTTTAATGGTAATACCAGAAAAACTCTTCGGATAAACTTTGGATCGGGGCATAGCATCGTTAGTAAATGTGGCGTTAGGTCCGATGAAAACGTCATCAGCAATCACTGTCCCTTCCCAGAGAAATACGCCCGACTTAATCGTTACATTATTTCCCACCGAGACACCGTTTTCTATTAGTGTATGTGCACAAACGTTGCAATTTTCGCCAATGACCGCTCCATCAAAAATCACCGCAAACTGCCACACCCGGGTGTCTTTTCCGATATTTTTGCTTTTTACGTCAGCAAGTGGATGAATTTTAGGCATGTTTTGTCAACTCCAAAAACACATCATAATTTCGAATATAGTCTTCTTCATCATAATAATCATCGGCTAACACTAAAAGCACACAATCTGCGCTGAACTCATGCATTTCGTGCCAAATCATTTTATCAATGACAATAGCTTTATCAGATGAGTCCAACCAAATTTCATCTTTGTTTATTCCGTCATCCATTTTCATGAGGCAACGCCCTGAAACACAAACGGCAGCTTGAGTGAGCTCCTTGTGAGCGTGAAACCCACGAGGTACACCCGCTTGCGTGCCAGTTAGGTAATAGACGCGCTTTATAGCGAACGGAATACTTTTGTTATTCTCAAGAACAACGAGGTGACCGCGATGATCACCTAACTTCTTGATATCCAAAAGTTTAATTAAGCTCATTCTACAATTACCGATAAGCTTTCGACCCCGGGGGCCTCATCATCTTTATCGCTGACATTATAATCAATAGACCCAGGCCACTTGATGGATAGTTTAGGGTCGTTCCAATGGAGCGCACCTTCGGACTCCTTATTATAGTAACCAGTAGTTTTGTACAAAAAGTGCGTATGATCTTCCAACGCAACAAAGCCGTGAGCAAAGCCCTCCGGAATCCACATCATACGGTTGTTATCGCCGCTTAGCTCCGCGCCGACCCATTGGAGATAGGTAGGAGAAGAGGGGCGGATATCGACTGCAACATCGAATACAGAACCTCTTACAACCCGGACTAATTTTCCTTGGGCGTGAGGTGCACGCTGAAAATGCAGTCCACGTAATACTCCTTTCGAGGAGTAAGAATGATTATCTTGGATAAATGCACTCGGGACGGATAGCCCCAGCTCCTTCAGTGCCACCTGAAATTTCGCTTGATTAAAACTTTCCATAAACCAGCCACGCGCATCCGTGTAAACAGCAGGTTCAATTATCACAACATCTGGAATGAATGTTTGAATCAATTTCATTTTTCAGAAGCCTCTTTAAGAAGTTTCTGCAGGTATTGTCCGTAACCTGTTTTCTTGAGCTTCTCTGCTTGCTCGCTTAGTTGCTTTGGTGAGATCCAACCGTTGTTGAATGCTATTTCTTCGAGGCAAGCGACTTTGAGTCCCTGACGATGTTCAATGGTATGAACAAAGTGGCTCGCTTCAAGTAACGATTCGTGGGTGCCTGTATCCAGCCAGGCAAAGCCTCGACCTAGCATCTCTACAGTTAGTGATTTGTCGTCCAAATAGGCCTTGTTAACATCCGTAATTTCAAGCTCACCACGCGGTGAAGGCTTAATGTTTTTTGCAATATCTACAACACGATTATCGTAGAAGTACAAACCTGTAACTGCGTAATTTGACTTCGGAACTGCTGGCTTCTCTTCAATGCTAAGCGCACGGCCGTCGTGGTCAAATTCAACCACACCAAAACGCTCCGGATCCGAAACATGATATCCGAATACGGTTGCGCCAGAGTTTTGAGACATCGCAGAGCTAAGGTTGTCCGAGAAGTGCTGGCCATAAAAAATATTGTCACCCAAAATCAGGCAGCAAGGATCATCAGCAATAAACTCTTCGCCTATGATGAAGGCTTGCGCTAATCCGTCGGGGCTTGGCTGTTCTGCGTAGGTGAGTTCAATGCCGTATTGGCTGCCATCGCCGAGCAATTTTTTGAAGCATGGCAGGTCTTCTGGCGTAGAGATGATCAGGATCTCGCGCATACCGGCTAGCATGAGCACGGATAGCGGATAAAAGATCATCGGTTTGTCAAAGATGGGCAGCATCTGCTTGGACACGCCCAATGTCAACGGGTACAAGCGCGTACCAGAACCGCCTGCCAGAATAATGCCTTTGCGTTTAATAACCGTCATTCTCTAAAACTTCCTTTAGCATAGGAATTACACCACCGCGCCATTCTGCCAGGTGAATGCAAAAACTCTGACGCAGTTTCTCGGTATTGAGCCAAGAATTCAATGGTCGAGGTTAGGTGAGGGGAACTGCAACGTTGAAATTAGGTTTAAAACCTGTTCCAGAAGAATCAGCAGCGCCATAAATTTGCTGCAATTGATGATCAACTGGAGGGCTCGTACCTAGAGCCCACGGCGTAAAGCTGATAAACCGCAGCTACCAGTGGACCTATCAGCGCCCGCCGGATAGCAACTGGAATAGGCCAACATATAGGATCCGAGCGCTTGAGAGCGACAATCTGACCCGTAACTACGTTACGGCTATCACAACCCGCAGCGGGCTCGGTCACCAAGCTATATATCCTAAGCGATCTCAGCACAGCCCCCGACCTGTCATTTCCTACAAAAGTTTCCCCGTGGCCTACCATTTTTGCGCCAACAACAAATTCAAGATCGAAACGTTCAGCTCGGAAACGCTTTTCAAAACTGCCCCTTCCCCGAGCCTTAAAACGAAGACGCACCATATAGTGACGCTATAAAAAGGGGAGCCCATTGAACATCAATCATCCCATAATGCTCAACTAATTTTGGACAAGCTGGGTTTAGCGCTACTGGTCGATATAACATCGCCCCGCACACGACTACTTAAGCTTATATCTTCATCGGCCCTGGGGGCGCTGCCGGTAACTATCATAATCCTAGCAAGCGCAATAAAAAATGCTAAGACAGCCCCGCCAAACAAACCAAGAGCCATTATCAAAAAACGGTTTGGCTTAGAGGGCGCTAACGGCTCAAGGGCTTGTTGATCGATAGTGACTAGCTTGAGGGTCGACATATCGGTACTCAAGTTACTCAAACGAGTCATCTCTGCACGTAATGACTCGACACCAGCGAGAAAAACATCCTCATTTTTCCGCGCGTTCAGCACTTCAATTTCGCGATTGGTCTCTAGCAACTGAAGCTCCTTTGCGATCTGGGCCACGCGCGGATCGGTGAAATCATCCGATCTACGCTGCCCCAATGCGGTGATCTCAGCTTTAAGCGCCTCAACTCCCATAAAATAAAGTGGGATTTGCTGATTATTTACTTCGGTACGAATCACACTGCCAGCGCCCCCCTTATCAGATTCACCTAACGATGAAGGCGTAGCCGGTTTTTGAATACCCAAGGCTTTGGCAATTCCGATAGCTTCATTCAGTTGAAAGATACGATCGCTGCGTAACGCTTTCAATTGAGCCCGCAAGGCTTTCAACTCGTCCTGCAACTGGGCACGTTTCAATGAATCAGCTTCACGAAACCGGGCTATTTTGGCCTCTTTCTCAACATTGTAATTCGAACGGGCTGAATCGAATTTCCCCTGGATTTCCCTTAACCGATTTTGAACGATTACATTCACATCCGCGCTGATCTGCTCACGTTCAGTCCCAATAGCGTGATCGACTAAACCATTCAGAATCGCAACGCCGTCAATACCTTTAGGATAAGTCATTTCAAGCTTAATATAATTACTCAAAACGTCTTTTTTATTTGGGTCCGGCAGCGTTAACTGAATGGAATTACGGTTGAATGCCTCAAAACTCTGCTCCAGCGTTTCTCCTGGGCGAACGAACCTTGCGAATAGCTTCTGATTGGCTTTGAAGAAAGCTAAGCGAGTATCGTAGGATTCGAGTGCCTCGCCAACCTTGATTAATGCATCCGCTGGTGGCAACTGGTAAATCTCAGAGCGATTCAGTGCATCCAACTCGTTGATGGCCGCGGGGCGCAACACCACATTGATCTTGTATTGTGGCGTTACCAGAAACGCATAGCACACTGCAATCAATGTGACAGCTAAGGTCACTAAGAACAGGAGCTTTTTTTGAAGGAAGACGTTTCTTAATAGCGCTATTAAGTCTATTTCGTCGGAAGATCTTAATGGGGGAACGCGGAAGCTACTACTCACAACAAAAACCTGCCTTCAAAGAGAAACTGCGGGCTCGTTATGCAGGCAAAATTGCGTATTTTTTATTCTAATTGGTTGACCGCCAAAACCCAGCTTCTCTGCCAAATTTTGAGCGCACAAAATGCCTGTTATCGAGAACAGATTCCATTCTGCCATCTCTTTGGTATATTACAAGTCTTGACATGTATGTAAGAAAATTCTGACCCTCCAGTTGAACCGTCTGAACCAGCCAGGCCAAGCATGCGGGCAGTCAGGAAAAACTCAAACAGATCCAATACAAAGAATTTTCTGACAGACGGTCATAAACCGTTTATCAATCCTCTATTCCCAAGACCTCTAGACAATCGCCTTATTCCGACGCCTACGCACAACCACCCCCAACACCGGCCCAATCAACATCCCCACAATCAAAGCCACCACCACAAACACCGCCACCGGCATCTGCGCAGTACTCCAGCCCAGGAACGTCAGCGCAACACCCTGTTGGTTCTCCAGCACAAACGCCAAAACCACCAAAGCCGCCAGCACTGCAATCAATACCGCAATAACGCGCTTAACCCCACGCATAACCTTCTCCTTCCCCAAAAACACTCAGACGCCTTCTTCCTCTTCTTCGTTCACCCGATCGCGCAATTCCTTGCCCGGTTTGAAGTGGGGTACGAATTTGCCGTCGAGGCTGACGGATTGGCCGGTTTTTGGGTTACGGCCTACGCGCGGTGCACGGTAGTGCAGTGAGAAGCTGCCGAAGCCGCGGATCTCGATACGATCTCCGGTGGCCAGGCATTGGGACATTTGCTCAAGCATGGTCTTGATAGCCAGCTCCACATCCTTGGATGAGAGCAGCCCTTGATGGGTGACAATTCGTTCGATCAACTCCGACTTCGTCATATTTTTCCCTTCTTTTTCAAGCAGCTAGGAAAAGCGCTTCGAAGGTTTTAGCATGACTTGATGAATTTGAACAGCCCATGCGTCAACTAATCTGCGGGCAAAATAAACACCTGCTACAAGCGCGGGCACCCTCATTTGCAGATCACCAACATCTTCCGAGTCACGGCACCTGCGGGGTTCCAACCGAACAAGTAGTCACCCTCTTCATCCTTGGCATCACTGGAGCGTGTGACAACCTTGTAGCCCTGCATCTTGCACTCACGGGCAGCACGCCTCTCGCACTTCTCCCACTTATTCCCCAGGCCAGAGCAGTCGATTTCGATACCGCTGGCGCCGCGCTTGGCGTAGGTCTTGGCACTGGTGGAGGAACAACCTGCAAGCACCATCAACGCGAGTATTACAATAATCCTGTTCATTCAAGCCCTTATAGGTCAGCAATACGAATAGCCTTCGTGAAGACTATAGTCAGTTCTGACATTGAGCTGAACGCCTTGGTTCTATGTTGTTGATTCATCAAATTTCAGGCACAAAAAAGGGCGACCGAAGTCGCCCTTTTTCTACAGCTTTACAGAACTTAGTTCTGCTTAGCCATTGCTTCGCGCAGCAGGGAGGCCATGGTGGTCTCGCCTTTTTCAGCTTCCGGAGCGGCTTTCAGGCTCTGGATGGCTTCTTTCTCTTCAACTTCGTCTTTCGACTTGATGGAGAGTTGGATTACGCGGCTCTTGCGGTCAACGCTGATGATCTTGGCTTCTACTTCCTGGCCTTCTTTCAGAACGTTGCGCGCGTCTTCAACGCGGTCACGGCTGATTTCGGAGGCTTTCAGAGTCGCTTCGATATCGTCGGCCAGAGTGATGATGGCGCCTTTAGCGTCAACTTCTTTCACAGTGCCCTTAACGATTGCGCCTTTGTCGTTCTCTTGAACGTACTCGGAGAACGGATCGCTTTCCAGTTGCTTGATACCCAGGGAGATACGCTCACGCTCTGGGTCAACCGACAGGATAACGGTGTCCAGCTCGTCGCCCTTCTTGAAACGACGAACAGCTTCTTCGCCAACTTCGTTCCAGGAGATGTCGGACAGGTGAACCAGGCCGTCGATGCCGCCGTCCAGACCAATGAAGATACCGAAATCGGTGATCGACTTGATGGTGCCGGAGATTTTATCGCCCTTGTTGAACTGGCCAGAGAAATCTTCCCATGGGTTAGATTTGCACTGCTTGATGCCCAGGGAGATACGACGACGCTCTTCGTCGATGTCCAGAACCATAACTTCCACTTCGTCGCCGACTTGTACGACTTTCGAAGGGTGGATGTTCTTGTTGGTCCAGTCCATTTCGGAAACGTGTACCAGGCCTTCCACGCCTTCTTCCAGCTCTGCGAAGCAGCCGTAGTCGGTCAGGTTGGTAACACGCGCGGTTACGCGAGTGCTTTCTGGGTAACGAGCCTTGATAGCAACCCATGGATCTTCGCCCAGCTGCTTCAAGCCCAGGGAAACGCGGTTACGCTCACGATCGTACTTCAGAACCTTGACATCGATCTCGTCGCCAACATTGACGATTTCGGAAGGATGCTTGATACGCTTCCAAGCCATGTCGGTAATGTGCAGCAGGCCATCGACGCCACCCAGATCGACGAATGCGCCGTAATCGGTGAGGTTCTTGACGATACCTTTGACTTGTTGGCCTTCCTGCAGGGATTCCAGCAGAGCTTCACGCTCGGCGGAGTTCTCTGCTTCCAGGACGCTGCGACGGGAAACGACAACGTTGTTGCGCTTCTGATCGAGCTTGATGACCTTGAATTCGAGTTCCTTGCCTTCCAGGTGCGTGGTGTCGCGCACTGGACGAACGTCGACCAAAGAACCTGGCAGGAACGCACGGATGCCGTTAACGTCGACAGTGAAGCCGCCCTTAACCTTACCGTTGATAACGCCCTTGACCACTTCTTCAGCTGCGAAGGCTGCTTCGAGAACAATCCAGCATTCAGCGCGCTTGGCTTTTTCACGGGACAGCTTGGTTTCACCGAAACCGTCTTCAACCGAGTCCAGAGCAACGTGAACTTCGTCACCGACATTGATTGTCAGATCACCAGCATCGTTGTAGAACTGTTCCAGCGGGATCAGAGCTTCAGACTTCAGACCAGCGTGAACGGTTACCCAGCGAGCTTGGTAATCGATATCAACGATAACACCGGTGATGATGGAGCCTGCCTGAAGGTTCAGGGTTTTTAGGCTTTCTTCAAAGAGTTCCGCAAAGCTTTCGCTCATTTTAATTCCTGTTGATAAGGGCGAAGAATACGCCCATCTCCACACCCCAGACGGTATGGGTCAGTTTCAATTAGAAGAAGCACCGCAGGACTATGACTGGTCCCCTGCAGCCTTCTTGGTCACCCGGCGATATCGCGAATGGCGATCTCGCTCATGATGCGTTCCAGCACCTGCTCGATGGACAACTCCGTGGAATCCAGCTGTATGGCATCAGCCGCCGGCTTAAGCGGGGCTACTGCGCGCTGGGTATCACGCTCATCGCGTGCACGGATCTCATCTAGCAGACTCGACAGACTAACACCATCGACTTTGCCCTTCAACTGCAAGTAGCGACGGCGCGCTCGCTCCTCGGCGCTGGCGGTCAGGAAAATCTTCAGCGGCGCCTCCGGAAACACCACTGTGCCCATGTCGCGGCCATCGGCCACCAGGCCCGGCGGCTCCTGAAAAGCGCGCTGGCGCTGCAGCAGGGCATCGCGCACGGCCGGCAATGCGGCAACCTGGGACGCCCAGGAACCGACTTGCTCGTTACGCAGGTCATCGGTCACATCATCGCCTTCGAGGATAATGCGCTGGGGATGACCTTCCGTCGCGCCGACGAACTGCACATCCAGATGCGCCGCCAGCAGCTTGAGGGATTCTTCGTTGGTCAGGTCGACGCCATGGTTGCGCGCCGCGAACGCCAGCAGGCGGTACAGCGCGCCGGAATCGAGCAAGCACCAGCCCAGGCGCTTGGCCAGGATGCCGGCGATGGTGCCTTTGCCCGAGCCGCTTGGCCCGTCGATGGTAATCACCGGTGCTTTGATATTCACAATTGAGCCTCTTGGGCAACACGGATGCCGACTTGGGCACACAGTGTAAGAAAATTCGGAAAAGATGTAGCAACGTTGGCGCAGTCACGGATACGAATCGGCGCCTCGGCCCGCAGGGAAGCCACGCTGAACGCCATGGCCACCCGGTGATCACCATGGGCCTGCACTTCACCCCCACCCATCGGGCCACCGTCAATGATAATCCCATCGGCCGTGGCTTCACACTTCACACCCAGGACCAACAGACCATCGGCCATGACCTGGATACGGTCGGACTCCTTGAGGCGCAGCTCCTCGGCACCGCGTAGTACGGTTCGACCTTCGGCGCAGGCAGCGGCGACAAACAGCACGGGAAACTCATCGATTGCCAACGGCACCAGCGCCGCTGGAATCTCGATACCTTTGAGCTTGGCAGCACGTACACGCAAGTCAGCAACCGGCTCGCCACCCACTTCACGCGGATTTTCCAAGGTGATATCTGCGCCCATCAGCCGCAGGATATCGATCACCCCGGTGCGGGTCGGGTTGACACCAACATGCTCCAACAGCAACTCGGAGCCCTCGGCAATCGACGCCGCCACCAGGAAAAACGCCGCAGACGAAATATCCCCAGGCACTTCAATATGAGTCGCGGCCAACTTTTGGCCCGGTTCCACCGACGCCGTTGAGCCCTCCACCGCCACCGAGCATCCAAAACCACGCAACATGCGCTCGGTATGGTCGCGGGTCGGCGCAGGCTCGGTGACCGCGGTTTTACCCCGTGCATACAGGCCAGCCAGCAACAGGCAGGACTTAACCTGCGCACTGGCCATCGGCAATGCGTAAGTCAGACCTTTGAGCGCTTGACCGCCACGTATGGTCAGTGGTGGGCGGCCTTCCGGCCCAGTCTCGATCACTGCACCCATTTCCCGCAGCGGCTTGGCCACGCGATCCATTGGGCGTTTGGACAGCGACGCATCGCCGGTCAACACGCTATCGAAGCTCTGCCCCGCCAGTAAACCGGCCAGCAGACGCATGGACGTACCGGAATTACCCAGGTAGATCGGCCCCGGCGCAGCCTTCAACCCATGCAGGCCAACGCCATGGATAGTCACGCGCCCATGGTGCGGCCCTTCAATCACCACGCCCATGTCGCGAAATGCCTGCAAAGTCGCCAGGGCGTCTTCGCCCTCAAGGAAACCTTCGACTTCTGTCACGCCCTCGGCCAACGAACCGAGCATGATCGACCGATGAGAGATCGACTTATCACCCGGCACCCGAATACGCCCGCTCAAGCGGCCTCCTGGGCTGGCGATGAAAGTCAGCTCATCGGCACTCACTGCGGTTTCCATATAAGCCCGGCGTGCCAGGATCTTGCTGAAATGTTCACGCGCCACCCGCGCACGGGTGAACACGCCCAACAGTTGATGGCCGTCACCCGCGTCGACCGCGTCACGCAGGGCGTCGAGGTCGCTGCGGAAGGTGTCCAGGGTACGCAACACCGCTTCGCGATTGGCGAGGAAGATGTCGTGCCACATCACCGGATCGCTGCCGGCAATCCGCGTAAAATCGCGGAAGCCACCGGCGGCATAGCGGAAAATCTCCAGGTTTTCATTGCGCTTGGCCAGGGAATCCACCAAGCCAAAAGCCAGCAAATGGGGCAAATGGCTGGTCGCCGCCAGCACTTCATCGTGGCGCTCGACCTGCATGTGCTCCACATCCGCCCCCAGCTCGCGCCAGAGACGATCCACGACGGCCAGCGCCGCCGGATCGGTTTGCGCAAGCGGCGTGAGGATCACCTTATGCCGACGGAACAACTGTGCATTGGAGGCTTCCACCCCGCTCTGCTCGGAGCCGGCAATCGGATGGCCCGGCACAAAGCGCGGCGGCATTTCGCCAAATGCCAGCTGCGCAGCACGCACCACATTACCTTTGGCGCTACCGACGTCCGTGAGGATTGCCTGCCCCAGATCCATGCCAGCCAACACCACCAGCAGCTTCTCCATGGCCAGGATCGGCACGGCGAGCTGGATCACATCCGCGCCCTGGCAGGCAATTGCCAGGTCCGCCTCACAGCGGTCCACTACGCCCAATTCCACCGCCAGCTTGCGCGACTGCGGGTCCAGGTCCACGCCCACCACTTCGCCGCATAATCCGCTTTCGCGCAGGCCCTTGGCGAAGGAGCCACCGATCAACCCCAGGCCGACCACCACCAGGCGACCGATCATAGGCACAGCAGGTTGCAATGCAGTGACATCAACCACGGGCCAGAACCTTGGCCAGCGCCTCAAGGAAGCGGCTGTTCTCAGCCGGCAAACCGATGGTGATACGCAGGTGGTTCGGCATGCCGTAGTTGGCCACCGGACGCACGATCACGCCTTCGCGCAACAGGCCCTGGAACACCGGGGCAGCCACCTGGCCGAGATCGACGCAGATGAAGTTGCCCTTGGACGGAATCCAACCCAGGCCCAACTCGCGAAAGCCTTGCTGCAACTGCAGCATGCCGCTTTCGTTGATGCGACGTCCTTCTTCCAGGTACTCGGCATCCTTTACCGCCGCACACGCAGCCGCCAGGGCTAGGCTGTTGACGTTGAACGGCTGGCGCACACGGTTCAGCACGTCGGCAACCACCGCCGTGGACAAGCCGTAGCCGACCCGCAGCGACGCCAGACCATAAGCCTTGGAGAACGTGCGCGATACCAGCAGGTTCGGGTAGGTCGCCAGGAAGTCGAGGCCGTCCGGCAGGTCGCTGCCTTCGGCGTACTCGATGTAGGCTTCGTCCAGCACCACCAGCACGTGCTCCGGCACATCCTGCAGGAATTCGTTCAATGCCTGCTCGTCGAACCAGGTGCCGGTCGGATTGTTCGGGTTGGCGATAAATACCACGCGGGTTTGCGCGTCGATGGCCGCCAACATCGCCGGCAGGTCGTGGCCCCAGTCCTTGGCAGGAATAACGCGGGCATCAGCCCCCACTGCCTGGGTCACAATCGGGTAGACCGCAAACGCGTGCTCGCTGAACACCGCATTCAAACCCGGCGCCAGGTAGGCACGGCCGACCAATTCAAGGATGTCATTGGAGCCATTGCCCAAGGTCACCTGATTCAGCTCGACCCGGCACTTGTCCGCCAGCAGGGATTTGAGCGCAAAGCCGTTGCCATCGGGGTAACGGGTCAGCTCGGCGAGCTCTTCCCGAATCGCCGCAAGCACTTTAGGGCTCGGGCCCAGCGGGTTTTCGTTGCTCGCCAGCTTGACGATTCTGGAGGGGTCCAGATTCAACTCACGGGCCAACTCGTCCACAGGCTTGCCTGGAACATAAGGCGAGAGTTGTTGCACGCCCGGCTGAGCCAGGGCGAGGAAGTTGCCACTCATGTCAAAGCCTCACAAAACCGCTTTCGGGTACGAGCCCAGCACCTTGAGTGCTACAGCTTCCTGACTGATTTTCTCCAGCACGCCCTTGACCAGTGGGTCGCGGTGATGGCCGATGAAGTCGATAAAGAACACATAAGTCCATTTACCGCTGCGCGAAGGACGCGTTTCGATGCGCGTCAGGTCAATCCCGTTATCGTGGAATGGCACCAACAGCTCATGCAGCGCGCCGGGCTTGTTGCTCATGGAGACGATGATGGAGGTTTTGTCGTCGCCGGTCGGCGGCACTTCCTGGCTGCCGATCATCAAGAAGCGCGTGGAGTTGTCCGGGCGGTCCTCGATCTTCTCGGCCAGGCGCGTCAGGCCGTACAGGCCCGCAGCCATATCGCCGGCAATCGCCGCCGAATTCCACTCACCCTTGACCCGCTTGGCCGCTTCGGCGTTGCTGGACACCGCCACACGCTCCACATTCGGGTAATGCGCATCCAGCCACTTGCGGCACTGGGCCAGGGACTGGGCGTGGGAGTAGATGCGGCTGATGCTGTCGGTCTTGGTGTTCTCACCCACCAGCAGGTGATGGTGGATACGCAGCTCGACTTCGCCGCAGATCACCATATCGTGCTCGAGGAAGCTGTCCAGGGTGTGGTTGACCGCGCCTTCGGTGGAGTTTTCCACCGGCACCACGCCAAAATTCACCGCCCCGGCCGCCACTTCGCGGAACACTTCGTCGATGGCCGCCATCGGCTTGCTGATCACCGCGTGGCCGAAGTGCTTCATGGCTGCGGCCTGGGTGAAGGTGCCTTCCGGGCCGAGGTAAGCCACTTTCAGCGGCTGCTCCAGCGCCAGGCACGATGACATGATTTCGCGGAACAACCGCGCCATCTCTTCGTTGCCCAACGGGCCCCTGTTGCGCTCCATCACGCGCTTGAGCACCTGGGCTTCACGCTCAGGCCGGTAGAACACCGGCACTTCACCTTCCGCCAGGGACGCCATTTTCACCCGTGCCACTTCCTGGGCGCAGCGCGCACGCTCACTGATCAGCTCGAGGACTTTCTCGTCCAGGCTATCAATGCGTACACGCAGGGCCTTGAGTTCTTGCTCAGACATTAGCCGTGTTCCTTTTCGAACTCTGCCATGTAGGCCACCAACGCGTTGATCGCGTGGATGTCGACAGCGTTGTAGATGGAGGCGCGCATACCGCCGACCGAACGGTGGCCCTTGAGGTTCAGTAGGCCGCGCGCGTCGGCACCGGCCAGGAACGGCTTGTCCAGGCGATCATCGGCCAGGCGGAACGGCACGTTCATCCACGAGCGGTCAGTGAGGTTGATCGGGTTGCTGTACAGGCCGCTGGCGTCGATGAAGTCGTACAGGGTGCGCTTCTTCTCTTCGTTGCGCTTGCCCATGGCAGCCACACCGCCCTGCTCTTTCAGCCATTCGAACACCAGGCCCGACAGGTACCAGGCGAACGCTGGTGGGGTGTTGTACATCGAGCCGTTATCGGCCGCGACCTTGTAATTGAGCATGGTCGGGCACAGCGAGCGCGCGCGACCGAGCAGGTCTTCACGGATGATATTGACCAGGATGCCACTCGGGCCGATGTTCTTCTGTGCGCCGGCATAGATCATGCCGTATTTGGATACGTCGATCGGGCGAGAAAGGATGTCCGAAGACATGTCGCACACCAGCGGCACGTCACCCACTTCCGGCACCCAGTCGAATTCCAGGCCGCCAATGGTTTCGTTCGCTACGTAGTGGACGTAGGCCGCATCCTTGGACAGCTTCCACTCGTTCTGACCTGGAATGGCGAAGTAGTCGTAGGGCTTGGCGGTGCCTGCCACATTGACGTGACCGTAGCGCGAAGCCTCTTCAATGGCCTTCTGCCCCCAGATACCGGTGTCGATATAGTCGGCAGTGCCGTCTTCCGGCAGCAGGTTCAGCGGCAACTGGGCGAACTGCTGGCTCGCACCGCCTTGCAGGAACAGCACTTTGTAGTCGGATGGGATGTCCAGCAAGTCGCGCAAGTCCTGCTCGGCCTTGGTGGCGATGGACACGAACTCATCGCTGCGATGGCTCATTTCCATCACGGAGAGGCCTTTTCCATGCCAGTCGAGGAGTTCACCCTGCGCACGCTGCAGGACTGCTTCAGGAAGCGCCGCGGGACCGGCACAGAAGTTATAGGCTCTCTTGCTCACATCCAATCTCACTCTGATCTGGTGGTAGTCACGCAAACATATCAGGCGACACCCGATCCAATGTGGGAGCAGGCTTGCTCGCGAAAGCGGTGGGTCAGTCAGCTGATGCGCCGCTGACACTCCGCAATCGGGAGCAAGCCCCCTCCCACAGTTGGATTTTCATCGCTGTCGATATTTCCATCCGGACAAACAACAAGGGGGCGAATCTTCATCCGCCCCCTGTGTGTCCGCTTATTCCTGCGGTTCTTCTTCGTCTGCGGCAGCATCGAGGGTTGGCTCGTCGACGTTGTCATCGCCGGCTGCGATTACCTCGCCGTCGAATTCCTCGCCTTCCAGCTCTTCACCTTCAACTTCCGAAGGCTCCTGCACACGCTCAAGACCGACCAGTTTTTCATCTTTGGCCAGCTTGATCAGCGTCACGCCCTGGGTGTTACGGCCCAGGCTCGAGACTTCAGCCACGCGGGTACGCACCAGGGTGCCCTGGTCGGAAATCAGCATGATCTCTTCGCCATCGAGCACCTGCACCGCGCCGACCAGACGGCCGTTGCGGTCGTTGCTGACCATGGCGATCACACCTTGGCCGCCACGCTTGTACTCCGGGAACTCGCTGATGGCGGTGCGCTTGCCATAACCACGCTCGGAAGCGGTGAGGATCTGGCTGCCTTCTTCCGGGATCAGCATCGAAATCAGCTTCTGCCCTTCTGGCAGGCGCATACCACGCACACCGCGGGCGGTACGACCCATGGCACGCACGTCGGACTCCTTGAAGCGGGTGACCTTGCCGCCGTCGGAGAACAGCATGACTTCGCGCTCGCCATCGGTAATGGCGGCGGAAATCAGTACGTCGCCTTCGTCCAGCTCCAGGGCGATCAGGCCCACGCTGCGTTGACGGCTGAAGGATTCCAGCGGGGTCTTCTTCACGGTGCCCTTGGCGGTCGCCATGAAGATGAAGTGACCTTCGGTGTACTCCTCGACCGGCAGCATGGTGGTGATGTATTCATCACTGTCCAGCGGCAGCAGGTTGACCAGTGGGCGACCACGGGCGGCGCGGGAGGCTTCCGGGATCTCGTAGGTTTTCAGCCAGTACACCTTGCCCTTGCTGGAGAACAGCAGCAGCGTAGTGTGGCTGTTGGCGACCAGCAGGTGAGCGATGTAGTCCTCATCCTTGACGCCGGTAGCCGATTTGCCTTTACCGCCACGGCGCTGGGCCTGGTACGCAGCCAGCGGCTGAGTCTTGGCATAGCCGCCGTGGGAGATGGTCACCACACGCTCTTCTTCCGGGATCATGTCACCCAGGGTCAGGTCGAGGCGTGCATCGAGGATTTCGGTGCGGCGCACGTCGCCGTATTCGGCGCGGATCACTTCCAGTTCTTCGCGGATTACTTCCATCAGGCGCACGGCGCTGCTGAGGATGCGGATCAGCTCGCCGATCTGGTTGAGAATCTCCTGGTACTCGGCCAGCAGCTTCTCGTGCTCAAGGCCCGTGAGACGGTGCAGACGCAGTTCCAGGATGGCCTGGGCCTGTTCCGGCGACAGGAAGTACTTGCCTTCGCGCAGGCCGTACTGTGGGTCCAGGGTCTCTGGACGGCACGAGTCGGCGCCGGCACGTTCAACCATGGCCACCACGGCGCTGGATTCCCAAGGCGTGCTGATCAGCGCTTCCTTGGCTTCCGACGGGGTTGGCGAGGCCTTGATCAAGGCGATGACCGGATCGATGTTCGACAGCGCAACGGCCTGGCCTTCCAGGATGTGCCCGCGTTCGCGAGCCTTGCGCAGTTCGAACACGGTACGACGGGTCACCACTTCGCGGCGGTGACGTACGAAGGCTTCCAGCAGGTCCTTGAGGTTCAGGATGCGTGGGCGGCCGTCGATCAGTGCAACCACGTTGATACCAAACACGCTTTGCAGCTGGGTCTGGGCGTAGAGGTTGTTGAGGATCACCTCAGGCACTTCGCCACGACGCAGCTCGATCACTACGCGCATGCCGTCCTTGTCGGACTCGTCGCGCAGCTCGGTGATGCCTTCGAGCTTCTTCTCTTTAACCAGCTCGGCGATCTTCTCGATCAGGCGCGCCTTGTTCAGCTGGTACGGGAGTTCGGTGATGACGATCTGTTGGCGGCCACCGACCTTGTCGATGTCTTCGATCATCGAGCGGGCACGCATGTAAATGCGCCCGCGACCGGTGCGGTAGGCTTCGATGATGCCGGCGCGACCGTTGATGATCGCGGCGGTCGGGAAGTCCGGGCCCGGGATGTATTGCATCAGCTCATCGACGGTCAGCTCCGGATTGTCGATAAGGGCCAGGCAACCGTCGATGACTTCACCGAGGTTGTGCGGCGGGATGTTGGTGGCCATGCCCACAGCAATACCGCTGGAACCGTTGACCAGCAGGTTGGGGATGCGGGTGGGCATGACGGCCGGGATCATTTCGGTGCCGTCGTAGTTCGGCACCCAGTCCACGGTTTCTTTATGCAGGTCGGCCAGCAGCTCGTGCGCCAGCTTGGTCATGCGCACTTCGGTGTATCGCATGGCCGCGGCGTTGTCGCCGTCCACCGAACCGAAGTTGCCCTGGCCGTCTACCAGCAGGTAGCGCAGGGAAAACGGCTGGGCCATCCGAACGATGGTGTCGTACACCGCAGTGTCGCCGTGAGGGTGATACTTACCGATCACGTCACCGACAACACGGGCAGATTTCTTGTACGGCTTGTTCCAGTCGTTACCCAGCTCGCTCATCGCGAACAGCACACGCCGGTGCACGGGCTTCAAGCCATCGCGCGCATCAGGCAGTGCCCGACCGACAATTACGCTCATCGCGTAGTCGAGGTAGGACTGTTTCAGCTCGTCTTCGATATTGACCGGGAGGATTTCTTTGGCCAGTTCGCCCATGAGAAGCCTGATTCCTTTTTCGGGTGAAACTTCGTCGCATCCATATGGGACGAACGAAGCTCGCCGCTGCCGGCACAGTGCCTGACAACGACTTACGACAAATCAACGAGTTATGACACGGATCTGCACGTTATGGGCAACCCCTCGAGGTGGCCCTGGAAACCGCCGGATGTTATCACAATCGCCGCCACGCACCTATCCCCCTGATGCGCATGGAGACTAGTAATTTGACGGATGACAGGCTTGAGGGCGACGAGAGGGGCTCAGAGATGGGGTGGTGCTTTTTTTTGAGGCTGGATCGGAGGCTTTGTTGACTTTAAGGGCCAATCGGGGGCAAGCCCCCTTCCACATTTTGACTGTGTTCACAATCCAAGTGTGGAAGGGGGATTGCCCCCGATAGCTATTTCACAGGCACCACAGCCCTCAATGCAGCCGCTTACGGCACATCAACCTGGCCAATTTGGCAGTATCCGGCCGCTCGACCACGCCCTTCTCAGTCACGATCACGTCAATCAGGTCAGCCGGGGTGACATCAAACACCGGATTAATGGCATCTACCTTCAAGCGTTGCCCCATCACCTCCAGCAACTCGCCGGGATCACGCGCCTCCAGCGCAACGTCATCGCCAGTAGCCATCATCAGGTCGAGGGTCGAGCTCGGAGCCACCACCATGAAGCGCACGCCGTGGTGCATGGCGCAGACGGCCAGCTGATAAGTGCCAATCTTGCTGACCACATCGCCATTGGCGGCAATGCAGTCGGCGCCGACAATTACCCAGGTCACGCCCTTGGTCTTGAGGATATGCGCCCCCGCCGAGTCGGCATTCACCGTCACCGGGATGCCGTCGCCCGCCAGTTCCCAGGCAGTCAGCCGCGAGCCTTGCAGCCAGGGCCGGGTCTCGTTGACATAGACTTGCTCGACCAACCCTTCAAGGAACGCTGCGCGAATGACCCCGAGGGCCGTGCCGACGCCGCCCGTGGCCAAAGCGCCGGTATTGCCATGAGTCAGGATCGCCTGGGCGTTGCCCTGGTGCTTGCGAATCCGCTCCACGCCTAGCTGGGCCATAACGAAATTGGCCTCCCGGTCGCTTTCATGGATCGCAATGGCTTCGGCTTCCAGCACCGCCAGCGGATCGGCGTGCTTCTTGAGGCGGTCCAGGCGGTCGCGCATGCGTTGCAAGGCCCAGAACAGGTTCGACGCAGTAGGTCGGGTATCGGCTAACAATGCGTAGTCTTCTTCCCAGGCAGCCTGCCAGTCACCGCCTTGAGCGATGCGCTCACGGGCAGCCAGCACCAAACCATACGCGGCGCAGATGCCAATGGCCGGCGCGCCCCGTACCAGCATCGAGCGGATGGCATCGGCCACTGCCTCTACGGTACGGCAGGCTACCCAGCTTTCCTGGGACGGCAAAACACGTTGATCGAGCAGATACAGCGCGCCATCACGCCAATCGATGGCCTTCACGTTCTCTGCAGCCAACAGTCGGTCGCGCATCCCTTACCCCGCACTCATGAACAAAAGCCGCGGATTATAGCGATCCGCCAGCCAGGACGCTCGGGTATACTTCGCCCTTCTTTTATAGCTGCCTGGGAAGAAGCCTGCGATGACCACCTCTGCCGCCCCGCTCGACTTGCTGCTGCTGCCGACCTGGCTGGTACCCGTCGAACCTGCTGGCGTGGTGCTCAAGGAGCATGGCCTGGGCATCCGCGATGGGTGCATTGCCTTTATCGGCCCGCGGGCGGCGGCGTTGAAGCTTGCGGCCAAGGAAGTGCGCGAGCTGCCCGGCATGCTGCTCAGCCCCGGCTTGATCAACGCCCACGGCCATGCAGCAATGAGCCTGTTCCGTGGCCTGGCCGACGACCTGCCGCTGATGACCTGGCTGGAAAAACACATCTGGCCCGCTGAAGCCAAGTGGGTCGATGAAGCCTTCGTGCGCGACGGTACCAACCTGGCCATCGCCGAGCAGCTCAAGGGCGGCATCACCTGCTTTTGCGACATGTACTTCTACCCCAAGGTCGCCAGCGACTGCGTGCACAACAGCGGCATGCGTGCACAGATCGCGATGCCGATCCTCGATTTCCCGATTCCCGGCGCCAGCAGCGCCGACGAGGCGCTTCGCCAGGCTATCGAGCTGTTCGGCGACCTCAAGCATCACCCGCGCATCAAGATCGCCTTTGGCCCTCACGCGCCCTACACCGTGAGCGATGCCAATTTGGAGAAAATCCGCGTGGTCGCCGAGGAGCTGGACGCCACGATCCATATGCATGTGCATGAAACCGCCTTCGAAGTGCAGCAAGCCGTGGAGCAGACCGGCGAGCGGCCATTGGCGCGCCTGGGTCGCCTCGGTTTGCTGGGGCCGCGCTTCCAGGCCGTTCATATGACCCAAATCAGCGAGGATGACCTGGCTTTACTGGTAGAAAGCAACACCAGTGTTATCCATTGCCCGGAATCGAACCTGAAACTGGCCAGCGGCTTTTGCCCGGTGGAGCGCTTGTGGCAGGCAGGGGTCAATGTGGCCATCGGCACCGACGGCGCCGCCAGCAACAATGACCTGGACCTGCTGGGCGAAACCCGCACCGCCGCGATGTTGGCCAAGGCCGTCGCCGGTTCGGCCACCGCCCTGGATGCGCACCGCGCCCTGCGTATGGCGACCCTCAACGGTGCGCGGGCCATGGGCCTGGAAAGCCAGATTGGCTCGCTGGAGTTGGGCAAGGCAGCAGACATGGTCGCCTTTGATTTGTCGGGGCTGGCGCAACAACCGATCTACGATCCGGTCTCACAGCTTATATATGCCACCGGGCGCGATTGCGTGAAACACCTTTGGGTCGCCGGCAAGCCATTGCTCGTCGATCGGCAACTGACCCGCATGGATGAACAACAGTTGACCGCCACGGCCATTGCCTGGGGCCAACGCATCAGCGGGCACAGCGAATAACGAAGGTACTGAGCCCATGCGCTCAGCACCGACCCACCGATTTATCAGATTTAGAGGATTGACCATGAGCAACGTCGACCACGCCGAAATCGCCAAATTCGAAGCCCTGGCCCACCGCTGGTGGGACCGCGAGAGCGAGTTCAAGCCCCTGCACGACATCAACCCGTTGCGGGTCAACTGGATTGACGAACGCGTCAACCTGGCCGGCAAAAAAGTGCTGGACGTCGGTTGCGGCGGCGGCATCCTCAGCGAAGCCATGGCCCAGCGCGGCGCCACGGTGATGGGCATCGACATGGGCGAAGCGCCCCTGGCCGTGGCCCAGTTGCACCAGCTGGAATCCGGGGTGAGCGTGGAATACCGCCAGATCACCGCCGAAGCTTTGGCCGAGGAAATGCCCGAGCAGTTCGACGTGGTCACCTGCCTGGAGATGCTGGAGCACGTACCCGATCCGTCCTCGGTGATTCGTGCGTGTTTCCGCATGGTCAAGCCCGGCGGCCAGGTGTTTTTCTCCACCATCAACCGCAACCCCAAGGCTTACCTGTTCGCGATCATCGGCGCCGAATACATCATGAAGCTGCTGCCCCGCGGCACCCATGACTTCAAGAAATTCATCCGTCCCTCCGAACTGGGCGCGTGGAGCCGCCAGGCTGGCCTGACCGTCAAGGACATCATCGGCCTGACCTACAACCCGCTGACCAAGCACTACAAACTGGCCAGCGACGTTGACGTCAACTACATGATCCAGACCCTGCGCGAGGAGTAAGCCTGTGAAGTTGCGAGCGGTTCTCTTTGACATGGACGGTACCCTGCTGGATACCGCGCCGGACTTTATCGCCATCTGCCAGGCCATGCGCGCCGACCGGGGCCTGGAACCGATAAACCCGCAGCATATCCGCGATGAGATTTCTGGCGGTGCGCGGGCAATGGTCGCGGTGACTTTCTCGATGGACCCGGAATCACCCGGCTTTGAAGCACTGCGCCTGGAATTCCTCGAGCGCTACCTCAAGGACTGTGCAGTTCACAGCAAACTGTTCGACGGCATGGCTGAGCTGCTGGAAGACATCGAGAAAGCCAAGCTGATCTGGGGCGTGGTCACCAACAAGCCCGTGCGCTTTGCCGAACCGATCATGCAGCGACTGGGTCTGGCCGAGCGCTCGGCTGTGCTGATCTGCCCAGACCACGTGAAAAACAGCAAGCCGGACCCCGAGCCGATGATCCTTGCGTGCGAAAGGCTCGGCCTGGACCCGGCCAGTGTGTTGTTCGTAGGTGATGACCTGCGCGATATCGAGTCTGGTCGCGGCGCCGGTACCCGCACGGCGGCGGTGACCTACGGCTATATCCACCCGGATGACAACCCACGTCACTGGGGTGCGGATGTGGTGGTGGACCACCCGCTGGAGCTGCGTAAAGTGCTGGATAACGCGCTGTGCAGTTGCTGATGGCTTGCCGATCTTACTGATCCATGTAGATCCAATGTGGGAGGGGGCTTGCTCCCGATTGCAGTGTGTCATTCAACACATTTATTGCTGAACCACCGCAATCGGGAGCAAGCCCCCTCCCACAGGGGATTTTCAGTGTTTTCCAGCCAAGTGTTGATCACCCGCTAAACTCTGTCGAGGCTATTTATGTTTGATTACTCCGCACCTCCAGAACTGCTCAACGGCCGAGTCATCCTGGTCACCGGCGCCGGTCGCGGGATTGGCGCGGCAGCCGCCAAGACCTATGCCGCCCATGGCGCTACCGTGCTGTTGCTGGGCAAGACCGAAGCCAACCTGGCCCAGGTCTATGACGAGATCGAAGCCGCCGGTCACCCGCAACCGGTGGTGATCCCGTTCAACCTGGAGACCGCCCTGCCCCATCAGTACGATGAGTTGGCGGCGATGATCGAAAAGGAATTCGGCCACCTCGACGGCCTGCTGCACAACGCCTCGATCATTGGCCCGCGCACGCCCATCGAGCAGTTGTCCGGCGAGAATTTCATGCGGGTGATGCATGTGAACGTCAACGCGATGTTCATGCTGACCGCCACCTTGCTGCCGTTGCTCAAGCTGTCCCAGGATGCATCGGTGGTGTTCACTTCCAGCAGCGTCGGGCGCAAGGGCCGCGCCTATTGGGGCGCCTATGGTGTGTCGAAATTCGCCACCGAAGGGCTGATGCAGACCCTGGCCGATGAGCTTGAGGATGTGGCGGCAGTACGCTCGAACAGCATCAACCCCGGCGGCACACGCACCAGCATGCGGGCCCAGGCGTATCCGGGGGAGAACCCGATGGAACGGCCGGCGCCGGAAGAGATCATGCCGGTGTACCTGTACCTGATGGGGCCGGACAGTGCCGGCATCAATGGGCAGGCGTTTGACGCGCAATAATAGACATACATAAGTATTAAATGTGGGAGGGGGCTTGCTCCCGATAGCGGTGGGTCAGCCAATAAATGCATTGACTGACACTCAGCTATCGGGAGCAAGCCCCCTCCCACATTTGTATTGTGGTGTTCTCTGGAACTCAGTTTTTCACGACCTCTTCAAGGGTGAAACGGCCCAACGGATTCTGCAGGAAGTTGCTCACATTCTTGCGTGAGATGTTGATATACGGGCTGTAGTACAGGTCAATCCAGTTCACATCCTGTTTCGCCAGCTTCTGCAACTCCACATACATCTGCTCGCGCTTGGCCGGGTCAGCCTCCACCCGTGCAGCCGCGACCAACGCCTTGACCTTGTCGTTCTTGTAGCGGGTCATGTAGTTCTGGTTGGTGTCGTGGCCCAGGACGAAGGTGGTCTTCTGGTCCGGGTCGAGGATGTCGTTGGTCCAGTACATCACCGAAATATCGTACTCACCGTCCACCAGCATCTGCCAACTTTGGGTCGGGTCGACCTTTTGCAGGTTGGCGGTCACGCCGACCTTGGCCAGCTGGTCCTTGATGATCACCGCAATCTGCTCGTCAGCCTCGTTGCCGGCGTTGACCACGTAGTTGAGCTTCAAGTCCTTGGCGCCGGCCTCTTCCAGCAGCTTTTTGGCCGCAGCAGGGTCATACGGGCGTTGCAGGTTGTTGGCGTAGTGATACAGCGAGCCCTTTGGAATGTAGGAATAGGCCACAGTGCCTTGACCGTATGTGGCGGTCTTCACCAGCGATTGCTTGTCGATGGCCATGTCCAGGGCTTCGCGCACTTGCGGCTTGGCCAGCAGGCCGTGCTCGTGGTTGATCAACAGGTGATCTTCACGTGTGGACGGGTCGGAGTGGATCACCACATTTTTATCTTTCTTCAGCTCTTCAACCCGCGAGAACGGCACGAAGATCGCCGTGTCGAGTTCGTTGTTCTGCACCATGCGCATGCGCGTGTTGTCATCGGTTACCGACACCCACTCCACGCCGTCGAGGCTGACGTTGCTGGCCTGCCAGAAATTCGGGTTTTTCTTGAGGATGACCCGGTCGCCCTTGCGCCACTCTTCCACGGTAAACGCACCGGAAGTCACCGGGTTTTCCGAGTAGGCGTCTTCGCCCAGGGTGGTCATGGCTTTTTCCGACAGGATCGACACCGTCGGCGACGCCAATTGCGAGAGGAAAGCCACCGCAGGGGTTTTCAGGGTCACCACCAGGGTCTTCGGATCGCTGGCCTTGGCGGTGTTGATCAGGCTGAACGGGTCGCTCCACAACGACGCCTTGTTGTCGCGGATGCGCAGCAGGCTGAACGCCGCATCGGCGGCGGTGATCTTTGATCCATCGGAGAACTTCGCCTCGCGCAGTTTGAAGGTGTAGGTCAGGCCGTCCTTGGAAATCTCCCAGCTTTCGGCCAGGCCCGGTTCCATCTTGGTGCCCAGGTTATCCACGCGCACCAGGGTGTCGTAGACATTGGCAAACACCCAGGTGTCGCGGTTTTGCGCGCTTTTGATCGGGTCAAAGGTGGTGCTGTCTTCACGACAGCCGATGGTGAGGACGCCGGCGGCCTGGGCCAGGCCAGCGGTGAGCGACCAAGCGGTGAGCGTAGCGGCGGCGAGCAATTTCAAGTGGCGCGATTGCATATCACAACTCCTTGTTAATGAATGGCAGAGGGTCAAAGCAAAGGTTCTTCAAGCACGCAACTGTACCGATGCTCGTGCAGGAAATGGGTCGGCGGCAACACCACCGAACACATCGCTCGGGCATGCCGGCAACGTGGATGAAAGGCGCAACCTGCAGGCAAATCCAGCGGGCTCGGCGGCTCGCCGGGCAACGGCTGCGCGGGCAACGGCCGATGCGGATCGATCTCGGGAATCGCCTCGATCAATGCCGCTGTATACGGATGACGCGGTGCGGTGAACACCGCCTCCACCGGCCCTTCCTCGACGATCTTGCCCAGGTACATCACCGCCACGCGGTCACACAGTCGCCGTACGATGGCCAGGTCATGGGCGATAAACAGGATCGCCAGGTTCATGCGCTGTTGCAGTTCCAGCAGCAGGTTGATGATCTGGCCCTGGATCGACACATCCAGCGCGGCTACGCACTCATCGGCGATGATCAGGCGTGGCTCCACCGCCAGCGCCCGGGCGATGCCGACGCGCTGGCACTGGCCGCCACTGAGTGAGCCAGGTTTGCGCGTGGCCAACTCGGGGCGCAGGCCAACCAGTTCCAGTAGCTCATTGACCCGCGCCGGGATCTGCGCCACCGCCACCTTGCGCTGCACGCGTAGCACCTCGGCAATGATCTCGCCGATGCTCTGGCGTGGGTTCAGCGCAGCGTAGGGGTCTTGGAAAATCATCGCGGTTTCATGGCGCAGGCGGGCGATGTCGATGGCGCTGCCATGGGCCATGTCGACACCGTCAAACAGCACCTGCCCGGCGCTGATCGGGTTGAGGTGCAGAATCGCCCGGCCCAGGGTGCTCTTGCCACTGCCGGATTCGCCCACCAAACCCAGGGTTTCACCGGCGGCCAGATTCAGCGAGACGCCATTCACCGCCCTCACCCATTGCTTGTTGAGGCCGAACAGGCCAGTGCCGGACGCGGCAAAGCGCACCTCCAGGTCCTTGATCTGCAACAGGCTCATGGTCGCCCTCCCAACGGATAGTGACAGGCCACGCGTGCGCCCTGGGGCAACACCTCGGCACACAAGGCACCGGCCTGGGGGCAGCGCGGGTTGAAGCGGCAACCATCGGGCAATGCATCCAGCAACGGCGGCTGGCCGGGGATAGTGCGCAACAAGGCATGGCCGCTGCTGTGGGCCGGCTGGCAATCGATCAGGCCAGCGGTATACGGATGTTGCGGGTGCGCCAGCAGCTCGTATTTGCTGCCATGCTCGCACAGGCGCCCGGCGTACATCACCGCGATGGAGTCGCAAGTCTGCGCCACTACGCCAAGGTCATGGGTGATCATGATGATCGACAGGCCACGCTGGTCACGCAGGTCGAGCAACAGGCGCAGGATTTGCGCCTGCACCGTGACATCCAGGGCCGTGGTCGGCTCATCGGCGATCAGCACTTTGGGGTTGCAGCCCAGGGCCACGGCAATCATCGCGCGCTGGCGCATGCCACCGGAAAACTCATGGGGGTAGTTGTCGACCCGCGCCTGCGGGTCAGGGATCCCAACCTGGCGCAGCACCTCAATGGCCTGCAAGCGTGCGTCTTTTTTCGATGCGCCTTGATGCAGGCGGATGCCCTCGGCGATCTGCTCGCCGATGCGCATCAGCGGGTCCAGGTGGCTGCCGGGGTTCTGGAAGATCATACCCAGTTGTCCGCCTCGCACGGCGCGCATGCCAGCATCGTCGAGCTGCAACAGGTCCTGGCCGGCCAAGCTCACGGCGGTGCCTTGCACGCGCAGGTCAGGCGATGGCAGCAGGCGTATCAGGGCACGACAGGCCATGGTCTTGCCGGACCCGCTCTCGCCCACCAAGCCGAGGATTTCACCTTCGGCCAGGTCGAAGGACACACGATCCACCAGGGTGACATCGCGCCCGGCGTTATTAGCGATCACGCTGAGGTCGCGTACTTGCAGCAGGCTCATGAGCGATCCCCCAACACTTGGGCGACGCCATCAGCCAACAGGCTGAAACCCATGGCCAGGGTCACGATGGCCAGGCCCGGGAACGTACAGATCCACCAGGCGGTGGTGATAAAGGCTTGCCCCTCGGCCACCATCGTCCCCCACTCGGCGGTAGGCGGTTGCACGCCCAGGCCCAGGTAACTCACGGCGGCACCGTTGAGCAGCACCAACACTGCGTCGGACATGGAAAATACGATGGAGCCAAACAGCGCGTTGGGCAGCAAATGCCGGAACAGAATGCGCCCATGGCCAAAGCCCAGCTCTTGGCGGCCAAGGCAAACTCGCTTTCCTTGAGCACCAGGATCTGCGAGCGAATCAGCCGTGCATACGACACCCAGCCCACCAACGCCATGGCGATATAGAAACTCTTCAAGCCCGGCCCGAGGATGGCCATGATCGCCAGCATCAGCACCAGGAACGGAAACGCCAGGACCACATCGATCACACGCATGCAGATGCTGTCGAAACGCCCGCCGACATAACCGGACACCGCACCGATGAAGGTGCCAATGATGAACGGGAAGATCACCCCGACAACCGCCAGTTGCAGATCGATGCGTGCGCCCCAGATCACCCTCGAAAGGATATCCCTGCCGTAGTTATCGGTGCCAAACGGATGTGCAAGGCTGGGGGCCAGCAAACTCATGTCGGTGTTCTGCGCGATAGGATCAAAAGGTGCGATCCACGGCGCAAACAGCGCCAGGGCCAGCCATGCGAACAGGATCAATAGGCCCCACGCGGCGGTCAGTCGCCCGTTGCGAAAGCCAAAGCGCAGGCGCAAGCGCCATGGGGCAATCAGAGGGCGGCTGCTCATTGCATCTTCACCCGCGGGTCGAGGGCCACCGTCACCACGTCGGCGATGAAATTGACCACCACCGTGGCACACGCCAGCACCATCGCCACGCCCTGCACCACCATGTAGTCACGGGTGAAGATGCCGCGCACCAGCAACTGGCCGATGCCCGGGATAGCGAACAGACTTTCGATGACCACCGTGCCGCTGATCAGCCAGCCAATGTTGACCGCCAGCAGGTTGACCGCCGGCACCAGGGAGTTGGGCAGCACATGTCGACGAAACACCGCAGCCTCCGACAGGCCCCGCGCTCGGGCGGCGGTAACAGGATCGGCCTGCAACTCCATCAGCATGCTCGCGCGCAGGTTGCGCACCAGCACCGCCGCCAACGCCAGGGCGATGGTCAGGCAGGGCAAAACCATATGGTGCGCCTTGTCCAGCCAGGTGCGACCGTAGCCGGACACCGGGAACAAACCCCATTGCACGCTGAGCAGCAGGATCAGCATCAGCCCCAGCCAGAACGCCGGCATGCCCAGGCCGACCGTGGTAAAGACGCGGATCAGGTTATCCGCCCAACCGCCTTTGTTGCGTGCCGCCACTGTCGCCAACGGTACCGCGATCAGCAACGCCAAGACCACGCTGCCCAGCACCAGCACCAGCGTCGGCTCGATGCGGGTCACAATCAGTTTCAAGGCATCGACCTTGTACAGCAGCGATTGGCCGAGATCGCCCTTGAGCAAGTTTTTCAGGAAGTAGAAATATTGCAGCCACAAGGGCTGGTCGAGGCCGAACTGGGCGCGGATTTTCAGCAGGGCATCCGGCGTGCTGCGTGAGCCCAGCAGCGCCCGCGCCGGGTCGCCAGGAATCGAGCGCACCAGCACAAAGGTAATCAGGCTGATGCCAAACAGCACCGGCAGCAGTTGCAGCGGCCGGGACAGGACAAAACGGTAACGCGCCAGGTTCATTCTTCAGCCTCGGTGGCGAGCGAGAAAGTCCAGCAGCACCGGAAAGTACGCCTGGGGCTCCTCGTAAAACGGCATATGACTGCTGTTGGGGAATACATGCAATTGGGCATGTCGGGCCGCCAGCTTCATGCGCATGGCACAGGCGGGAGTGAGTTCGTCGTGCTGGCCGGTGGTGATCAGGATCGGCATCTTGAACCCGGCCATTTCCTCGAGGCGGTTCCAGTCCTTGAGGTTGCCGATATAGAGGAACTCGTTGGGGCCTTGCATGGTTTCGTAGGGGCCCATGTTCCAGTCGTCCAGGGAGCGCTTGAGCGGCTCCGGCCATTGGTCGAGGCGGCACACGTGACGATAGTTGAGCAAGGTGATGGCAGCCTGGTATTGCGGGTGATCGAGGGTGCCCATGGCTTCGTGGCGTTGCATCATGGCCACGGTTTCGCTGCCCAGGGCGCCGCGCAGGCGTTCAAGTTCCTGGGACAAATGCGGGATGTCGCCGACGGTGTTTTCCAGGATCAGGCTTTTCAGGGCATCGGGGTAATGGATGGCATATTCGATACCCAGCCAACCGCCCCAGGAGTGCCCGAGCAAATGCACGCGGCCCAGATCCAGGGCTTGGCGCACGGTCTCGACTTCTTCGACATAACGGCGGATTTCCCACAGGGCGGCATCGGTCGGTCTGGCTGATGCGCCCGTGCCAAGCTGGTCGAATGCAACCACTCGCAGGTTATGCGCTTTGAGCCAGCCATGGGCGTCGCGCAGATAGTCACACGGCAGGCCCGGCCCGCCGTTGAGACACAGCAGCACCTCATCGCCTTCGCCGAAGCTGTAGACCACGAGGTTGTGGCCGTCGACTTGCACGTTGTACTGCTGGTCGGGGGCAATTTCACGCCACATGCATACATTCCTTGTGTTGTATCGGCCTGGCGGGTAGCGGCCGTTTATCAGGTAAACACTACCGAGGATGCCGTGCGTCCATAACCTAGTATTTCTTATAGGTTTGGCCTGGCAGTCCTTCGCCGGGGCGTGGCATTCTACTTGCCGCAAGTCGAGATTCAAATGAATTCGGGAGCAGAACGGATGCTGGCCAAGCTGACCGCCTTCAATAATCGCCTCATGCCAGGCAGGAGCCTGGATGAACAAATGGACAATACGTTTATCCTGGCCCAACAACTGGGCTTCGATGCATTGGTGTATGACTACACGCCGGTGCCCATCGACCTCAATGGCACGCTCATCACGCCCTCGGTGTTGCAGCTGCGCAACACACCGCCGGACTGGCATGCCTTGTGGTGCAGCGAAGGGTTCTACCAGATCGACCCGGTGCAGCACCTGGCGTTGAGCACGGTATCGCCATTTGTCTGGTCCTATGAGGAGAAGACAGAGACGGCGCTGCAGAAGATCATCGACCCGTGCCACGCGCCCGTATCCTCTTACTTGCACGAACGTGAGTTGACCTGTGGCGTCAGCGTCCCTATTCACCTGCCCCGGGGCGGCTTCGCGTCGCTGACCGGGTTGCGCACCGGCAAGGCGCGCACGGTATTGAAGGACGCACAACATACGTTGGCCGATTTCAGCCTGATTACCCATGCCTTGCAGGAAGCGGCCTACCCGTTGTTCAGCAAGGAGCTAAGGGCCTACCCGCATATCCACCTGACCAAGCGCGAACGCGAATGCCTCAAATGGGCCGCCGACGGCCTGACCGCTGCCGAAATTGCCACGCAATTGAGTCGTTCCCTGGCGGTGGTCACCCTGCACCTGGCCTCGGCCATGCACAAACTGGGGGCCAAGAACCGCGTACAGGCGGTGGTGCGAGCCACCCATTACCGTCTGCTGGAAGGTTGACCCACCGGAAAAACCTAGCTGTTTTGCTAGTTACCTAAACTTTTTGTTCAGACTATCGTAGCCCTGATCCTTTTTTCAGAGCGGGGCACGAAATGGAATTCATCGAAAAAGTTCGCGAAGGCTACGCGCCCTTTGGCGCCTATCAGACCTGGTACCGCGTCACGGGCGACCTGACCACAGGCCGTACGCCGTTGGTGATCATCCATGGCGGCCCGGGCTGCACCCACGATTACGTCGATGCCTTCAAGGACGTCGCCGCCAGCGGCCACGCGGTGATTCACTACGATCAGTTGGGCAATGGCCGCTCCACGCACTTGCCGGATAAAGACCCATCGTTCTGGACCATCAGCCTGTTCCTCGACGAGTTGAATAACCTGCTGGACCACCTGCAGATCAGCGATAACTACGCGATCCTCGGCCAATCCTGGGGCGGCATGCTGGGCAGCGAACACGCGATCCTGCAGCCCAAGGGCCTGCGCGCGTTTATTCCCGCCAACTCACCGACCTGCATGCGCACCTGGGTCAGCGAAGCCAACCGCCTGCGCAAGTTGTTGCCTGAGGGCGTGCATGAAACCCTGCTCAAGCACGAACAGGCCGGCACCTATCAAGATCCGGAATACCTGGCCGCCTCGCGGGTTTTCTATGATCAGCACGTGTGCCGCGTCAAACCCTGGCCGGAAGAAGTGGCGCGCACCTTCGCCCAGGTCGATGCAGACCCGACGGTGTACCACGCCATGAGCGGTCCGACCGAATTCCACGTAATCGGTAGCTTGAAGGACTGGAACGTGAACGGTCGCCTCGCGGCAATCAAGGTGCCGACCCTGGTGATTTCCGGCCGACATGACGAGGCCACGCCGTTGGTGGTCAAGCCGTTCCTGGATGAAATCGCAGACGTGCGCTGGGCATTGTTTGAAGACTCCAGCCACATGCCCCATGTGGAAGAACGCCAGGCGTGCATGGGGACGGTGGTGAAGTTTCTGGATGAGGTGTGTTCAGTCCCGCACACAGCCCGCAAGGCTGGCTAGATTCCAATGTGGGAGGGGGCTTGCTCCCGATGACGGTGTATCAGTCAATATCTTCAGTGGCTGACACACTGCTATCGGGAGCAAGCCCCCTCCCACATTTTTAGACCTCTGTGGTTTCGGGTTTTGCGGTTTTCTTTGAGGTATCCGCTACCAGGGGAATCTCCTTGCCCTCTGCATCAAACAACTTCCCGCCCCTGTAGTAATCCCCGTCACGCAACGCGGCCACATCGCGGAAGCACAAACTGCGCTCAGTCCCTGCCACAAACACTGACTGCTGGTCCGAGTTACCGGCGGTGAAGTGGTTGAAGGCCAGGTTCAGCAGGATCGCCATGATCGCCGACGAACTGATGCCCGAATGGAAGATGGTCGCGAACCAGCTTGGAAAGTGATCATAGAAGCTCGGCGCGGCAATTGGGATCATGCCGAAGCCAATGGACGTGGCCACGATGATCAGGTTCATGTTGTTGCGGTAATCCACCTTGGACAGCGTGCGAATACCACTGGCCGCCACCGTGCCAAACAACACAATGCCTGCACCGCCCAGCACCGAGGTTGGCACTGCGGCGATCACCCGGCCCATGAACGGCAACAGGCCAAGCACCACCAGGAACACCCCGCCGGTAGCCACCACAAATCGGCTCTTCACTCCAGTCACCGCCACCAGGCCAACGTTCTGGGCGAACGCGCTTTGGGTGAAGGAACCGAAGATCGGTGCAAACATACTCGACAACATATCCGCACGCAGGCCATTGCCCAGGCGCTTGGAATCCACCTTGGTGTCGATGATTTCACCCACCGCCAGGATATCCGCCGAGGTTTCCACCAGGGTCACCATCACCACGATGCACATGGAAATGATCGCTGCCACATGAAAGGTCGGCATGCCGAAATGGAAAGGTGTGGGGAAGCCGAACATCGGCCCCTGGGTCACGCCGGAGAAGTCAGCCATGCCGAGCAGCACCGCGATCACCGTGCCAATCACCATCGCCAGCAGGATCGACAAGCGCGAGATGGTTGCGCTGCCGATTTTGCTCAACAACAGCACCAACACCAGGGTCAATGCGGCCAGGCCGATATTCGACATGCTGCCGAAATCCGCCGCGCGGCTATTGCCACCCATGGCCCAACGCGCCGCCACGGGCATCAGGGTCAGGCCGATGGTGGTGATCACAATGCCGGTCACCAGCGGCGGGAAAAACTTGGTAATTCGCGAGAACACCGGGGTGATCAACAGGCCGATCAACGAAGCGGCCATGACTGCGCCAAGAATCGCCGGGATCCCTCCCGCACCGTCACTGCCGACAATCGCCACCATGGTGGCCACGCCCGCGAACGACACGCCCTGCACCAGCGGCAACTGACAGCCGAAGAACGGCAGGCCAAGGGTTTGCAACAAGGTGGCCAGGCCACCGGCAAACAGCGATGCCGCGATCAACAGGCCGATATCCGCAGGCGACAGCCCGGCTGCCTGGCCGACGATCAACGGTACGGCGACGATGCCGCCGTACATGGTGAGCACATGCTGCAGGCCGTAAGCCATGTTGGCGGCGACGCCCAGATTCTCGTCTTCGGGCCGCTGCGGTGACGCCTTCGGGATAGTCATGGTGAGAGGTTCTCTGTTTTTGTTGTGCGCTCACTGTATGCAATATTAAGACTGTATGTCCATAGAGTTGTATACAATCAATCGAACAAGATACCCTCCCGCGGCGTTACAAAAATAATCCGGCCGTCATGAGCCAGAACGCCAAAGGACCAACAATAATGAAAAAGGCACTACAGGGCGCCACCGTTGCATTGACCCTTCTCGGCGGCGGCGAGGCTGTCGCGGTGGAATGGATGAACAACAGCGTAGGTTTTCGCTACGGCCAGCACTTCACCAACCCAAACAACCCCGACGATTTCAGCAAGCGCATCTACAGCTTTACCCACGCCAGCGGCTACCGCTATGGCAGTAACTTCCTCAACCTGGATGTGTTCCTGTCCGACAGCCGCGACCCACGCAAGGGCACCGACCACGGCGGCAGTGAGGTGTACGCCGTGTACCGGCACCAACTGTATGCCTCGCGGGTGTTCGATCTGCCGCCGGGCACTGGCCTGGTCAAGGATTACGCGCTGACCCTGGGTTTTGACGCCAACCGCAACAACAACTTCGCGTCAGCCAAAAAGCGCGCCCTGGTGATCGGCCCGACCTTGAAGTTCAACACCGTCGGCGTACTGGACCTGAGCCTGATGTACTACAAGGAAAGGAACCACACCGGCATCCCCGGCGCGCGCGAGTCAAACCATACGTTCGACGACAGCTACATGCTCAACCTGACCTGGATGCGCCCTTTCGAGGTCGGCAACCATGCGGCGAAGTTCCAGGGGTTTATCAATTATGTCGGGGAGAAAGGCGAGGACTACCATGGCCGCGATACCGCGCCAGAAGCGCTGATGCGTACGGCTCTGATGATGGCGGTACGGCCGGGGAAAAGCGTCAAGCCGAACCTGTACCTGGGGGTGGGCTATGAATACTGGCATAACAAATTCGGTGTGGACGGGGGGCGGGGAACCCGCACCTCAACACCCACCCTGAACATGGAAGTGACGTTCTAACTGAGTAAACTCAGGACCAATGTGGGAGGGGGCTTGCTCCCTCCCACATTTGACCACATTGTCACTTCAGATCAGTTGCCAGCTCGGAGCAATCTGCTTTCGGCCGCGCCAGCCAATACCCCAACACCGCCAACGGCGCCGTCGCCAACATCACAATCACCGTAATCATCAGCGGTTGCTCGATCATCGACGACACCAACAAGCTGGCCAGGAAGCACAGTCCCAGTTGCAGGGTGTTTTGCAGTGCCGCTGCCTTGCCGGAGTTTTCTGCAAACGGCATCAGCGCATTCGCCACCACAATCGGGTAGCTGGCGCCGTTGCACAGCGCCATCAGACAGAACGGAATCAGCAAGGTGGTCAGGGTCGGCACGCTCAGGGTGGCTACCAGGTACAACGCCACCATGCTCAAGCAATACGCAGCCAGCAGCCACGGCAACAGGGCTTTGCCCGACAGGTGTTGCAGGGCGCTGCGACAACTATAGCCACCAACGAGAAACGCCAGGGTCGGCAACACATAGCTGAGGCCGATGTCATTCGGGCTGTAGCCCATGCCCCCCAGGATGAACGGCGAGGCCGTAAGCCAGGCGAAGAAGCTAGCTGAGCAGGCAGCGAAGATCATCACGTTGCCGGTAAACACTTTAGAGGTGAGCAACTGCCCATAACCGAGGCGCGTGGGAGCACCCTCCTGCTCAAGACGCTTGGGCAGGCTGCGCAGGAACAGCGTCGGCAACAGCAGCAACAGCGACACCACCAGCAACACGCCGAAGATCGCCTGCCAGCCAAAGTGATTCAACACCAAGGCGCCTAACAGGGGCGCCAGGGCGGGTGAAAGCGACATCAACGGCATGATGCTGGCGAATACGCGGTGGGCCTTGTCGGCCGGGTAGCGATCGATCACCAAGGCCTGCCAGCTTACGGCGGCAGCACATACGCCAATCGCCTGGATAAAGCGCAGGGCCAGCAGTTGCGGCGCGGTCTCGACCCAGAACATACCCAGGCACCCGAGCACAAACAGGCTCAGGCCGGTGAGCAGGATCGGCTTGCGCCCAAGG
Source organism: Pseudomonas sp. FBCC-B545 (assembly GCF_059134095.1). Lineage (NCBI taxonomy): Bacteria > Pseudomonadati > Pseudomonadota > Gammaproteobacteria > Pseudomonadales > Pseudomonadaceae > Pseudomonas > Pseudomonas sp. FBCC-B545. The sequence goes on from NZ_CP101441.1 coordinate 4,503,884, forward strand.
CGGTCCGACAACGGCCCCCACACCAACTGCCCCACCGCAAAGCCGGCGAGAAAAATGCTCAAGCTGGCACCCACCGCGCCGGCGCCAATCTGTAACTGCTCGCCCATGGCGCCAAACGCCGGCAAGTACATGTCCATGGCGAGATAGCCAAGCATGCTCAGCCCCGCCAGGTACCAGGTAAAACCAAAAGAATTTTTCATCGAAGCCTTGTAGATACTGCCATCAAACTATTTGCTGACTGGCGCCTATTATGAAGCTGACAATGTGTGTGTGAAGCGATAATAATTGGATGCTCTTATCAATAATTTTGAAGGCAATCGCCATGTGGTCTGAATATTCTCTGGATGTGGTCGATGCGGTGGCCCGCCACGGCAGCTTCAGCGCCGCTGCCCAGGAACTGCACCGCGTGCCGTCGGCCATCAGCTACACGGTACGTCAGCTTGAGGAATGGCTGGCCGTGCCTTTGTTTGTGCGCAGGCATCGCGACGTAGAGCTGACGCCCGCCGGCCGCCTGTTTATCGACGAAGCCCGCGGCGTGATGAAAAAAATGCTTGGCACCCGGCGCTTGTGCCAACAGGTGGCCAATGGCTGGAGTGGCCAGTTGAAGGTGGCCGTGGACTCCATCGTCAAACCCCAGCGTTGCCGCCAACTGGTGCTGGATTTCTATCGGCAATTTCCCGAAGTGGAACTGCTGCTCGAATACGAAGTGTACAACGGCGTGTGGGATGCACTGGCCGATGAGCGCACCGACATCGTGATCGGCGCCACCAGCGCGGTACCGGTGTCCAGCCACTTTAGCTTCCGCGACATGGGCCTGTTGAACTGGTTGTGCGTGGTCAGTACGCGGCACCCGTTGGCGACGGTGGAAGGTTTGCTCAGTGATGACCAACTGCGCCCCTTCGCCTCACTGTGCATGACCGACACCTCGCGCAACCTGCCCAAGCGCGACACCTGGACCCTGGATAACCAGCGCCGCCTGGTGGTGCCCAATTGGGCTTCGGCGCTCGATTGCCTGCGCGATGGCCTGTGTGTGGGCATGGCCCCGGCCCATCAGGTGTTGCCGTGGATCGAAAAGGGCGAGTTGGTGGCGCTGCAATTAAGTCGACCGTTCCCGGCCAGCCCATCATGTGTCGCCTGGGCGCAGAGCAAGCTTTCGCCGGCCATGGCGTGGTTGCTGGAGTATCTGGGGGATACACAGACCATGAATCAGGAATGGCTGAATGGCCCCACCCTCTGAACCCTACACAGAACCACTGTGGGAGGGGGCTTGCTCCCGATAGCGGTGTATCAGTCGATATCTCCAGTGGCTGAACCACTGCTATCGGGAGCAAGCCCCCTCCCACACTTTGATCGTATTTCAACCCAATAAGCGGGTGATGGCCCGCACAATCATTTCTACTTCCTGGCGCTGCAAAGTCAGCGGCGGCAACAGGCGAATAATCTTGCCCCGCGTGACGTTAATCAACAACCCATGCTCCTGGGCGGCACGTTGCGCCAGGTCGCGGTAAGGGCCGGCCAGTTCGATCCCGATCATCAAGCCCTTGCCGCGAATCGCCCGTACCTGCGGGTGCTCGTCCAATTCCATGTGCAACCGCGCCAGCAGGTATTCACCCTGGTGTGCCGCGTTCTGTAGCAAACCTTGCTGTTCAATAATCTCCAGCACGGTACAGCCCACGCGACAGGCCAGTGGGTTGCCGCCAAAGGTGCTGCCATGGCTGCCTGGCGTGAACAGCTCGGCAACGGCGGCCCGAGCCAGGCAGGCGCCGATGGGCACGCCGATGCGTGGCCTCGGCAGGGCAGCGAGGCTTTCCCGTGGGATTTCGTCGAGCATCATCAACCAGCCGTTGCGCGTGCAGTGGTCGCGCAGGGCTTTGAGGTAACCCGGTGGGGCCACCAGCACACCACTTTCACCCTGGATCGGCTCGAGCAGCACCGCCGCGATGCGCGTGCCGTATTGCCGGGTAACCGCCTCCAAGGCGGCCATATCGCCAAAGCCAACCTTAATGAAGTCTCCGGGCAGGCGCTGAAACCCCAGGCGCACCGACGGCCCGTCGCTGGCGGCCATGGTGCCAAGCGTGCGGCCGTGAAAGGCGTTCTCCATCACCACCACCAGCGGCTGTTCAATGCCTTTTTTCCAGCCATGCAAGCGCGCCAGCTTCAGCGCCGTCTCGTTGGCCTCGGCGCCGGAGTTGTTGAAAAACGCACGGTCCAGCCCGGACAGTTGGGCCAGGCGCAGGGCAAGCCGCTGTTGCCAGTCGATGCTGTAGAGGTTGGACGTGTGCAGCAGCAGGCCGGCCTGTTCACTGATGGCCGCTACCAGCCTGGGATGGGAATGACCGACATTGGTCACTGCCACGCCGGCAACTGCATCCAGGTATTCACGGCCTTGCTGGTCCCACAAGCGCGTGCCCAGGCCACGACTGAAGCTCAGGGCCAAGGGTTGATAGGTGCTCATCAGGCAGGCGGCGGTCATGGGGGTGGCTCCAGTGCATCGTTGGGATGGTTTCAGTATCGTTAACCACCCTTGCTGGATAAACTCTGAATTCCTGCAATGACTTTAAACCAGGGGTTGATAATGGACTTGTTCCAGGCAATGTCGGTGTACGTGAAAGTCGTCGAGACTGGCAGCATGACCGCCGCCGCCCACGAATGCGGGATGTCGACCACCATGGTGGGCAACCATTTGCGTGCCCTGGAGCAACGGCTGGGCGTCAGCCTGCTCAAACGCACTACGCGCAAACAGAACCTTACGGAATTTGGCGCGCAGTATTATCAGCGCTGTCTGGAGGTATTGGGGCTGGTGGCCGACTCCGAGCTAATGGCCGAACAGATCCACAGCGACACCCCCAAAGGCAGCCTGCGTATCACTGCGCCGCCCGTGTTCGGCACCGAACGCCTGGTGCCGGCCCTAAGCGAGTTTTCCCAGCGCTACCCGCTTATCGACCTGTACGTGGTGCTGAGCAATGAGCGGATGGACCTCGTAGACAGCGGCTTCGACGTGGCGATCCGCCTGGGCGAACTGGCAACATCCAGCGTGATCGCCAGGCCCATGCAGCCCTACACCCTCACGCTGTGCGCGTCACCTGCGTACCTGGCGCGACGGGGTACGCCGCAGACGCCAGATGACCTGCAGCAGCACGATTGCCTCGCGTTCGCCTACCCCGCGAATGACAACTGGCGCGACACCGATAAACTCTGGCGCATGACCGGGGATGAAGGCCAAGTGGAAGTCCCGGTTGGCGGCTCATTGACCATCAACAGCTCGCAAGGCTTGCGCCAGGCGGCCATCAACGGCATGGGCATCATCATGCTGGCCGATGCCCTGGTGCAACCGGACCTGGAGAACGGCAAGCTGGTGGCCTTGCTAACCACCTATAAACTACCCAGCCGCCCCATGCACCTGCTGTATCGCCAGGACCGCTATCGCCTGCCCAAGCTGCGGGCGTTCGTCGACTTCGCCATGGAGAAATGGGCGCCCTAGAAGGCCACGCCCAACTCGCGCAAACGCGCAGCGGTACGATCGGCCGACACATGGTGGATACCCTGCCAGCCCAAGGCGACAGCCGCGTCGATATTGCCTTCGACATCGTCGATAAACACCACTTCACTCGGCTGGATATCCGGCAGATGGGCACGAACCTGCTCAAGGCTGGCGTGGTAGATCGCCGGGTCAGGCTTGATCAACTTCAATTCGCCGGACACGACGATGTTGCGAAAACGCTGCAGGAACGGGTAATTGGCCCGGGCATAAGGGAAAGTTTCAGCCGACCAGTTGGTGAGGCCGAACAACGGCACATTGGCTTGGTGCAACGCCTCGAGCATCGCCACGCCTTCGGGCAACTCACCGCGCAGCATCTCGTGCCAGCGCTCGTAATAAGCCTGGATCAAGGTGTGGTGATCGGGGTGTTGGTCAATCAGGATGCGGGTGGCTTCAGCCAGGGTACGACCAGCATCTTGCTCGGTGTTCCAGGCCTGGGTGCAGATGTTATCGAGGAACCACTGCCGTTCTGCATCGTCGGCAATCAGCTTGCGGTACAGGTGCTGCGGGCTCCAGTCGAACAGGACACCGCCGAAATCAAAAACTACTGCACGAATCGTCATCAGATCCTCCGTTAGCGTGACTTGATAGCCGAAGGAGTCTGGCAGATTGAGGGCGGTCGTGGGAACGCAATGGTAGGTAGGACGGTTCCCAAAAAGAATGCGTAACACAAATCAAATGTGGGAGGGGGCTTGCCCCCGATTGCAATGTGTCAGTCACTGAAGATATGGACTGGTACACCGCTATCGGGAGCAAGCCCCCTCCCACATTTTAGGTCTGCATTAGGCCTTAGGCTTGGATCAGGCCGTTGATCTTGACGGTCGGGTTCACGTCCGCATCGTAATCCACACCATCGACTTCAAAGCCGAACAAGCGCAGGAACTCAGCCTTGTACCCAGCAAAATCGCTGATCTCGTTGACGTTGTCGTCGGTAACCTGGTTCCACAGCGCAGCCACGGCGTCCTGCACCTTCGGTTCCAGCTCAGCGAGGTCGGCGCGCAGGCGGCCATCGGCGTCGAGCTTAGGCTCTTTACCGTACAGGCTGTCCTTGAACAGGCCGTAGACCTGCTCGATGCAGCCTTCGTGGGTGCCCTGCTCTTTCATCACCTTGAACAGCAGCGACAGGTACAGCGGCATGATCGGGATCGCCGAGCTGGCCTGGGTGACCACGGCCTTGAGCACCGAGACGCGGGCATCGCCCTTGAGCGCAGCAAGGTTTTCGCGCAGGGTCAGGACTTTCTTGTCCAGGTCTTTCTTGGCTTCGCCGATGGAACCGTTCCAGTAGATATCCTGGGTCAGCTTCTCACCGAGGTAGGTGAACGCAGTGGTCTTGGCGCCTTCGGCCAGTACGTCGGCGTCACGCAGGGCGTCAATCCACAGCTGCCAGTCTTCGCCGCCCATGACCTTCACGGTGCCGTCGATTTCTTCCTGGGTTGCAGGCTCAAGAGTGGTGTCTACCACTACGCCCTTGTCGGTGTTGATACCGCGCAGGGTCACGGCCTTGCCGATTGGCTTGAGGGTGGAGTTGTGCACCACGCCTTGCGGGTCGGTACGGCGTGGCGCGGCCAGGCTGTAGACCACCAGGTCGATCTTGCCCAGGTCTTTCTTGATGGTGTCGATGGTCAGGCGCTTGATCTCGTCCGAGAACGCGTCGCCGTTGATGCTCTTGGCGTACAGGCCTTTTTCCACGGCAAACTTCTCGAACGCCGCGCTGTTGTACCAGCCGGCGGAGCTCAGCTTGCCTTCTTCGCCTTCTTTCTCAAAAAACACGCCCAGGGTATCGGCGCCGCAGCCAAACGCGGCGCTGATGCGCGCGGCCAGGCCGTAACCGGTGGAGGCACCGAGGACCAACACCTTCTTGGGGCCGCCTTCGATTACGCCATTCTTGGTTACGTAGTCGATCTGCTCTTTGACGTTCGCTTCACAGCCAACAGGGTGGGCGGTCACACAGATAAAGCCACGAACCCGCGGTTTGATGATCATAAAAATTTCTGCCTCTTCCAAGGTGCCGAAGGCCAATGGTGGCCATTCAACTTCAATCGTACCGGTCTATGACGTCCAAAAAACCGAAGCGTCACGATAGTCGCAAATCTTCTGTTCTCAAAATTCAATCCACAAACCCTCAGAGGGGGCGCGGCAACGGTTACAAATTGTGCAAGGGCTTCACAATTTCGCCCTATTTAATAACCCCTCGCGGCTCTATAAACCCTTATCATGACGATATTGTTTCATTATGTTTCAATATTGGAGCCGTGTTCCATGAGCAAAAGTGCTGTCGGCAAAAAGCTGGTGTCCCTGGCCTGGGTAGTCGGCGTGCTGCTGTTGATCGACTGTTTCCCGCGTACCTGCCTGGTATTCCTGCTGCTGGTGGTGCTGTGCGGTATTTATGATTTCCTGCGCAACGGCCTCTATGACCGCGCCACCCTCAAGAAATACTTCATCGGCAACGGCCGCAATACCTGGGTGCTCGCCCCCTTCAACACCCTGCTCGACCTGCTGAGCAGCCGCAACCGCCATGTCTACACGATGCACGACCTGCCACCCGCCTGGCGCGAAGACCTGCAACACGTGATCGACGATGCCATGGCTCACAAGGATGAAATCATCGGCTACCTGGACGAGCGCATGGCCGAGAAGAAACGCGGCATGTTGTTTTTCCAGTGGTACGGCCGCCCGATCGAGACCACCCTGGATATTCCGCAGTTGCGCAAGAAATTGCCCTTCGTGAAGACAATCGGTGTCTCGGTGTTCAACGAAAACCGGTCCACCTCCTTCCACTTCGGCCCCCTGCGCATGATGTTCCGCGTGCTCTACAACATGGCGCCGGCGCCGCATCACGAGGGGGTGTATATCCAGGTGGGCGAGCACAAGCACTACTGGCACGACGACCCTTTGTTTATCTTCGATGACACCTTGATGCACGCATCCTTCAACAAGAACGACGCCAAACGCTACTGCCTGTTCATCGACATCGTGCGGCCGACCCCGCTGCCCTCGGTGCTCAACGCCGTGATCGCGGGCTTTGCCGGCCTGGTCTTTACCCTGCGTCGGGTTTTCTACAAAAACTGGAAGCTGATTGAGTAAGTTCTGCGGCATGATGGTGCTGGACGGTGTTTGCGCTTGGCCTCTGGCCTGAGGTAAATAACCGTCTCGTGCGACCGTAAACGGCGCCCACCATTCTCAGGCCATCGCAACTCAGTGAGCGCGGTGGCTATGCTTTCAAGGAATCAGAATGCCCCAACGTCAAGTCATCAACGCCTCCGTCAGCCCCAAGGGCAGCCTCGAAACCCTGTCACAACGTGAAGTCCAGCAACTGAGTGAAGCCGGCAGCGGCAGCATCTACACCCTGTTCCGCCAGTGCGCCCTGGCCATTCTCAACACCGGCGCCCACATCGATAACGCCAAGACCATCCTCGACGCCTACAAAGACTTCGAAGTGCGTATTCACCAGCAGGACCGCGGCGTGCGCCTGGAGTTGCTCAACGCCCCGGCCGATGCCTTCGTCGATGGCGAAATGATCGCCAGCACCCGAGAGATGTTGTTCAGCGCCCTGCGCGACATCGTCTACACCGAGAATGAGCTGGACAGCCAGCGCATCGACCTGAGCAACTCCCAGGGCATCACCGACTACGTGTTCCACCTGCTGCGCAACGCCCGCACGCTGCGCCCGGGTGTGGAGCCTAAGATCGTGGTGTGCTGGGGCGGGCACTCGATCAACACCGAAGAATACAAATACACCAAGAAAGTCGGGCACGAACTGGGCCTGCGCAGCCTTGACGTGTGCACCGGCTGCGGCCCCGGCGTGATGAAAGGCCCGATGAAGGGCGCGACCATTTCCCACGCCAAACAACGCATCACCAATGGCCGTTACCTGGGCTTGACCGAGCCGGGCATCATCGCCGCCGAAGCGCCGAACCCCATCGTCAATGAGCTGGTGATCCTGCCGGACATCGAGAAACGCCTGGAAGCCTTCGTACGCGTCGGCCACGGCATCATCATCTTCCCGGGCGGCGCCGGCACCGCCGAAGAGTTCCTGTACCTGCTGGGCATCCTGATGCACCCGGACAATCGCGACCTGCCGTTTCCGGTGGTTCTCACCGGGCCGAAACACGCCGCACCCTACCTGGAACAATTGCATGCGTTCGTCGGCGCCACCCTGGGCGAAGCGGCGCAGCAGCACTACCAGATCATCATCGACGACCCGGCCGAAGTGGCTCGCCAGATGACCACCGGGCTCAAGGACGTGAAGCAATTCCGCCGCGAGCGTAACGACGCGTTTCACTTCAACTGGCTGCTGAAGATCGACGAAGGCTTCCAGCGCCCGTTCGACCCCACCCACGAAAACATGGCCAGCCTGCAGCTGAACCACAGCTTGCCCCCCCACGAACTGGCGGCCAACCTGCGCCGGGCGTTTTCGGGGATCGTGGCGGGTAACGTCAAGGACAAGGGCATTCGCCTGATCGAAGAGAACGGCCCGTATGAGATCCACGGCGACCCGGCGATCATGAAACCGCTGGATGAGCTATTGAAGGCATTCGTGGCCCAGCACCGCATGAAACTGCCGGGCGGCGCGGCGTATGTGCCGTGTTATCGCGTGGTGCAGTGAGGTAGCGGCGGTCGGTCATAGTTTGTATCTGTTTGGGGCGTAGCCAACGGTGTGAGGATCGAGCATTCGGACTAGGGTTTTACTACCGACTGACTCACACCTGCGAGCGACCTATGGACCAACGGATATTGTCCTCTGTCATTCCTTACCCTAAGGTAAGGAATATCACGATGGAGATCTTCACTATGGCTACCGCCACACTCACTTCAAAAGGGCAAATCACCATCCCTGTCCAGGTCAGGACAGCCTTGGGCCTGGAAACAGGCGACCGGGTGGAATTCGTCGAGATGGAAGACGGCAAGTTTTCCATGATCGCCGCCAGCAAAACCGTCAAGGACCTCAAGGGGTTGATCCGCAAACCCGCTCACACCGTGTCTATCGAGGACATGAACCGAGCCATCGCGGCCCAGGGAGCAACCGCTGGATGATTGGCCTGGATACCAACGTGCTGGTGCGTTATGTGACCCAGGATGATCCTGCGCAATCGGCCAAGGCGTCCCAACTGATCGAATCGCTCACCGCCGCCTCACCCGGTTTTGTCAGCCTGGTGACGCTTACGGAGCTGGTGTGGGTGTTGCAGTCCTGCTACCAATCGACCAAAAGCGACGTGGTGACGGTGCTGGAAACCTTGCTGTACACACGGGAACTGACCGTCGAACACGCCGATATCATCTGGCAGGCCCTGCGCAAGTTCACCGCAAGCAAAGCGGACTTTGCCGACTGCCTGATCGAACGCTGTGGCCACGCGGCCGGTTGCGAGTACACCGCAACGTTTGATCTGAACGCGGCCAAGGCAGCGGGGATGAAACGGATCGGCTAGGCCGGCTTTTTTGTAGGAGCGAGCTTGCTCGCGAAAAACGCCAACGATTACGCGAGCACTCAGGGAGCACGCGGTGCCTGTGGTTTTTTCGCGAGCAAGCTCGCTCCTACAATGGAAGATGGCGTTGGGTCAGCGGACCCAGCCACCGATCTGCCAATGGTAGCCATCATTGCGCTGCACCCAGTGCGGGTGTACGTAACGATAACCCTGACGCACCGGTTCCCAATGGCCGTGCACTGCTACATAACGCCCGCCTTCCCAACGCCAGTAACCGCGTGACCAGATATAACCTTCGCGCACCGCCGGCTCGACTTCGATCACCTGCACCGGCGGCGGTTGCGGCGCCACCACATCAACGTACTCGTGTTGTACCGGCCTGCGCTCATGCACAACACGCTCTTGCACACACCCGGAAGCGGCGACCACCATGGCGGCCAATGCTGCATAACGTAGCAACATACAAAACCCTCGGGCGCGAACGCCCAATACCTGCACTGGTAAAAGTCCCCCCTTGTTTCAGCCGCGCTCCTGCTTAGGCATGGGTACTTTTTAACAGGTGGTGTCTGTCAGCTTGCTGAACCCGCCAGCCTCAGGAAGTACAGGCGACAGTCGGTCGCTTCAGACGCACCAGCACCAACCCGGCCACGACCACGGCTATGCCCGCGTAGGTCGATGCATGGATCACGTCGCCAAACATCAACGCCGCCCACACCAATGTCACCGGCGGTTCCAGATACACCAGCGTCGCCACATGGGTGGCGGTCATCACCCGCAGCAGCATCCACAGGCTCAAATAGGCGACGAAGGTGGAGAACAGAGTCAACCAGACAATCGAGATCAGTACGTTGGTGTCATGGGGAATACTCAGGGTGTCGGTGTAGATCACGGCCGCGGTAAAACCTATCAAGGTCAACAGCGACTGGATAAACAGAGGCAACACCAACCCGCAGTCCTGGGCCTGCACCGAGCGACGCTCGTACAAGGTCGCCAGTGTCAGTCCCAGTGCCGATACCAGGGGCAACAGGTACATGACCAGCCCGACATCCTGCCCGCTACCACCGTACTGCCCGGCAATCACAATCGACACACCGACAAAGCCGATCACCAACCCCACCCATTGCCAGCCGCCACTGCGCTCGGACGCCATGCCCGTCGACAATGCCGCCGTCATCAATGGCTGCAACGCCGCAATAATCGCCGCGATCCCGGGTGGTAGGCCGTTCTGGATGGCGACGTAGACGCAGCTCAAATAGAGAAACTGCGACAGGAACCCGACAACCGCGTGATGGCGGAGTTGCTGCCAGGTCACCTCCAGCAACCGCCTGTTCAGGAACAGCGCCAGGCACAGCGAGACCAGCAGGAAACGCCAGAACAGCAGATTGAACGCTCCACCACCCTGGGTGCCGAGCTTGGCGCCGATAAAGCCTGAACTCCACGACAAAACGAAAACCGCCTGCAACAGCAGCAGCCCCGAGGTAGATCGCTTCATATCGCCTCCCATCGCTGTGATTTGACTCAAAGGCTAAAGGCTGCACATGCTTGCGTATATTTGAATTACACGAACAATAAATCCGAAAAAACCGAATCATGACTAAACAACTGAATATCGAGCTGTTGCGCACCTTTCACGCCGTAGCGCGCTTTAGGCGCTTTAACGAGGCGGCCGAGCATGTGCACCGCAGCGCGTCCACCGTCACCACGCAAATCCAGAAGCTGGAGGATCAGGTCGGTCAGCGTCTGTTCAGCCGCAGTAACCAAGGCGTGGAGTTGACCCTGTACGGCCAGAAATTGCTGGGCGAAACCACCGAGTTTCTCAAGAGTCATGACCGCCTGCTGATTTCGCTGATGCCCCAGCGCATGCAGGGCAAGATCCGCCTGGGGGTGCCGGATACCTACGCGCCCGCCTTCATCCAGGAATTTTTACCGCGACTGATCGCTGACAACCCCCTGCTGGAACTGGAGATCGAAGCGCGCACCAGCGGTGAGTTACTGGACTTATTCATGGCCAACCAACTGGACCTGGCGATCACCGTCAGCGCGCACCCACTCGCACAAGGTGAACGCCTGGGGGCCGTGCAGCCGCTGTGGGTAGCGACCGAAGGCTTCAACTCGCCGCCGAACGTGCCGTTACCCATCACTGTGCCCATCACTGGCTGCCCCTATCGCGCCGCAGCGCTGCAGTCGTTGAAAGATCATGGGATCTACCACCGGCTACTGCTGGAAAGCCCCAACTCATCGGCGGTCGAAGCCTGTGTACGCAGTGGCGTGGCGGTTGGCTTGATGGAACAAAGCCGTATGGGCGAAGGGCTGATCCACCTGTCAGAACTGCCACCTCTACCCGCGCAGCATCTGTACCTGATGTGCGATACCAGCAATGCGCTGGCGCTGCATGTGCATGAGCAAATCCGCCACTTCAAGGTCTGAACTGCGCCCACAAAAAAGCCCGCTGACCGTCACCGGTTCAGCGGGCTTTTTGTAGATGTCGCTTACAGCGCCAGGTCAGACGCCGGCTTGCTCGGCTCAGCCGCAGGCTTGGCAGCCTCGGTAGCCTGTGGAGCAGCCAGTTGCGGGATCGCTGGCGGTGGGGTCAGTTGCAGCACACCGGCGGTATAGGCCCATTCCTTGGCAACAGCCTCAGGGCTGTCGTTCAGCTTGGTACCGTAGCTTGGCACGATCTGGTGCAGTTTTTCCTGCCAGGCCGGGCTGGCTACCTTGTCCTTGAAGACCTTTTGCAGCACGGTCAGCATGATCGGAGCCGCGGTGGACGCGCCTGGCGATGCACCCAACAGGCCGGCAATGGAGTTGTCGGCAGAGCTGACCACTTCGGTACCGAGTTTCAGCACGCCGCCCTGCTCTTCATCACGCTTGATGATCTGCACGCGCTGGCCGGCTTGCCACAGGCGCCAGTCGGATTGCTTGGCGTTCGGGAAGTACTCTTGCAGCGCCTTGAAGCGGTCGTCATCCGACAGCATCAGTTGGCCGGCAAGGTACTCGACCAGTGGGTATTCACGAATACCGACTTTGGTCATGGGCCAGATGTTGTGGGTGGTGGTGCTGGTCAGCAGGTCCAGGTACGAGCCTTCTTTCAGGAACTTGGTCGAGAAGGTCGCGAATGGGCCAAACAGGATCACGCGCTTGCCATCCAGCACGCGGGTGTCCAGGTGCGGAACCGACATCGGTGGCGAACCGACCGAGGCTTTACCGTAGGCCTTGGCCAGGTGCTGCTCGGCGATAGTTGGATTATCGGTTACCAGGAACGAACCGCCTACAGGGAAACCGGCGTATTCCTTGGCTTCAGGAATGCCCGACTTCTGCAGCAGGTGCAGGGCACCGCCGCCGGCGCCGATGAACACGAACTTGGCGTCGGTTTCAGTCTTGGTGCCGTCTTTCAGGTTTTTGTAGCTCACACGCCACGAACCGTCGTCGTTGCGGGTGATGTCCTGCACTTCGCTCGACAGTTTCAGATCGAACTTCGGCGTGGTTTGCAGGTGAGCGACGAACTGGCGGGTGATCTCGCCGAAGTTCACGTCGGTGCCGATTGGGCTCCAGGTGGCCGCGATCTTCTGCTTCGGATCACGCCCTTCCATCATCAGCGGAACCCACTTGGCGATCTGCGCCGGGTCTTCGGAGTACTGCATACCGGCGAACAGCGGGCTGGCTTGCAGGGCTTCGTAGCGTTTTTTCAGGAACTTGATGTTGTCATCGCCCCACACAAAGCTCATGTGCGGCGTGGAGTTGATGAACGAACGCGGGTTCTTCAACACGCCCTGCTGGACCTGCCAGGACCAGAACTGACGGGAGATCTGGAACGCTTCGTTGATCTCGACCGCTTTCGGGATCTCAACGTTGCCGTTCTTGTCTTCCGGGGTATAGTTCAGCTCAGCCAGGGCCGAGTGACCGGTACCGGCGTTGTTCCAGCCGTTGGAGCTTTCTTCGGCCACGCCATCGAGGCGCTCGACCATTTCCATCGACCAATCCGGTTCCAGCTCATTGAGCCAGACACCCAGGGTTGCACTCATGATGCCGCCGCCGATCAGCAGCACATCGACTTTCTTTGCCTCTTCCGCTTGCGCGGACGTGATCCCCATCGACAAAGCCAGCCCCAGCAGGGCAGTGTTTACTTTTTTAAACATCAGTAGCACCTATGATAAAACGCCATCCGCCCTGCCGCCCCCCGTCATGGGCGACCCTCGATCACGCTACGTCAGGCAACGTCGCGCGGGGTCTGCACATGCACATGAGGACTGCAGAGTGGGCACACAAGGCCGGTTGAGCGACCTCACTGTTATGTCCCTTCTGCGCTGACTTCTTATCATTATTGGCTCAGCTACCTGGGCAACAGCCAACCGCTGGGACGTATACGGGTGTACGCACCAGGGAAAGCCTAGACCAAGACGGCGCGCAGAATATCACGCTAAACAGCGTTTATGCGCCGTTTGGCCAATTGACAGGCCCAAATCGCGGCTTTTAATGCGCCGGTGTCAAGCCTGACAGCCGCGACCTGCGGTCACAGGCCTGGAACTCTGGCGCAAATGGCGGTTCTAGACACCTTCGCCGTTGCCTGCGTAGCATCGGCGGCTGTCCTTCGTGCACACCTTCCACATAGAGTTACCCATGACTACCCAGCAAACACCCGGGCACGTACTGCCCGCGCGCAGCGCCGCGAAAATGGAAGCGGCCATGGCCGTAGGCGCCTTCGCGATCGGCACCGGCGAATTCGCCATCATGGGCCTGATGCCCGACATCGCCCAGAACCTGGGGTTAAGCGAACCCCAGGTCGGCCACGCCATCAGCGCCTATGCCCTCGGCGTGATGGTCGGCGCCCCACTGCTGGCCATCCTCGGCGCCAAGCTGCTGCGCAAACACATGCTGCTGTTGCTGATGGGCCTGTACGCCCTGGGCAACTTCGCCACCGCCTTCACCCCCACCTTCGGCTCGCTGGTGGCCTTCCGCTTTATCAGCGGCCTGCCCCACGGCGCCTACTTCGGCATCGCCGCCGTGGTTGCCTCCAGCATGGTGCCCACCGACAAACGCGCCGGCGCCGTAGCCCGCGTGATGATGGGCCTGACCCTGGCCATGCTGCTCGGCAACCCCATCGCTACCTTCCTCGGCCAACACCTGGGCTGGCGCTCGGCGTTCGCCCTGGTCAGCGTGATCGCCCTGCTCACCATCGCCCTGGTTTGGCAATTCGTGCCCCACCGCCACGACGAACAACGCAGCGACCCGCGCAAGGAACTGCGCGCCTTCACCAAACCCCAGGTATGGATGGCCCTGTCCATCGGCGCAATTGGCTTTGCCGGGATGTTCTGCGTATTCAGCTACCTGGCGCCGACCATGCTCGAAGTGACCAAAGTCTCGCCCCAGTGGATTCCCTTCGGCCTCGCCGCCTTTGGCGTCGGCGGGATTATCGGCAACATTGCCGGTGGCAAGCTGTTTGATCGCATGCAGTTCCGGGCGGTGGGCTTGATATTGGTGTGGTCGATGGCCGTGCTGCTGTTCTTCCCCTTCGCCGCCTCGTCGCTGTGGGGCGTGCTGCTGAGCATGGGGTTGGTTGGCACCATGGTCGCATTGGCGGCACCGTTGCAGATTCGCTTGATGGACATCGCACACGAAGCGCCGAGCTTGGCGGCGGCATCGAACCATGCGGCGTTTAACCTGGCAAATGCGCTGGGCCCGTGGTTTGGCGGCATGGCGATTACGGCCGGCCTCGGCTGGACCAGCACCGGCTACATCGGCGCCGCAACAGCCCTGGTCGGCCTGGGCCTTTACTTGATAGCCCGGCGCATGAAAGGCGGCCACTAACGCCACAAGTTTTGCGCCGATCATAGACCCAATGTGGGAGGGGGCTTGCCCCCGATAGCAATAGCTCAGTCACCACCTCAATGACTGACCCACCACCCATCAATCATCATGCAACAACCCCGCCCCATACTCCCCATAACTACTCCCCAACCCACTGCCACCAAAATTCATCTTGGTGGCTTTGCTGGGGCTGTGATCGCCAAACGCTTGGCATCCGCCTGAAAAGCACGGGTCACTGCTCACGGCTGGTGAAGATGAACAAGCACTCAACATCAACGTGCCGGTGATCACCACAACTTTGACGAGGTTCGAGATCATGGTTTCAGTTCCCTGTGGGCTGGAGGCGCTGGGGTCCTCTCTTGCAGGCAATCGTAGACCTCAACGGCGCAGGGAATTATGAAACTTTGCTGGGGGACAGCATGAGTTCAGGTTGCCGCCTTGGGTAAGGCGGCTGGGTTGGTTATCAGGCTTTGCCTGAGGCGGTTACAGGCGCAACTTGCTCCTGGGCTCGGTCAACAAGCAGAGAGCTCAACTCGATTAACTGCTGAATGCCCAAGGCTATGGCCCGTTGGGAGTCGTCGAGATCGAACGCCAAGGTGGCGGCCATTTCGTTGGCGGATGCCAGGTTTTCGGCGGCGTTGGCCAGGAGGGTTTCGGGGTCGATGGTTGGGTTGACGAGGAATAGGTTGTTGCTTGGGCGTTCGGCGGGCGCAGCGTCGTCGGATGGGGGCAAGTGATGATGGACTGCTCGCTGGGCTGCGGCTTGAAGCTTGGGATCGGCGGACGATGTACCGTGATCAATAGAAGAATTTTTTGCAGCGGCTTGAGGAGGTTAGCTAGGGGTGGTCTGAGGGGCAAGCCGAGAAATGTGTGTAGGAAATACCCTAAAGGCGTATCAAGGACTGGATCTAAACTCCCGGTCAGCACCATTACCAACTTCGTTACGTCTGCGAGCTGTAAGTTGCTTAAAACAACGTCGTATGCGCTCCAGGGTGGAGCAACGCCAACGACAGGGGGGATGCCCTTGTGACGTTCCATGTCATATCCTGCCAAGCCTGAGCGAGAGATTTGTTGAACAGGCGTAGAGGCAACGAGAATTTAAAGATCGTTAAGTTATAAAAACGATCGTAAATGAAAGCCTCTAAAATGGTTTATCTTCAGATACGGCAGACCCGATGACCATCCAACCCCGATCTCCTGCCCCGCTCCTTCAACCAGGCGAAACAGCAGTACTTTTCGACGGCACCTGCAAGCTCTGCAACGGCTGGGCGCGGTTCATTATCCACTATGACCATGCACATCAAATTCAGCTTGCTGCGGTTCAATCGCCGGAAGGTCAAGCGCTATTACAGTGGGCGGGGCTACCGCAGGACAAATTCAACACCATTGTTCTCATCTCGAATGACAAGGTGTCCATGCGTTCCGAGGCAATGTTCGAAATCTTGGCACGCCTGAATGCCCCGTGGCGTTGGCTAACAGCTGCCCGCATCGTCCCAGCGACCCTGCGAGATTGGATGTACGACAAAATCGCTATAAATCGTTATAGATTATTTGGGAAGTACGATTCCACCCGTCTTCCGGTGGCGGATTACGAAGGGCGGTTTTTGAAGGCGCGGAGATAAAGAGAGCAGGCAGTGAAAAACCGCCTCGGATACCGGGGTCACGGATACCGCGGATACCGGGATCAGACCACGACACCCGGCTATGAGTTGGCAGAGGAAAAGCAAACGATTCACTCCCAGACACACCTCGCGACGGCGTGCTGCTTCAACCCGACGCTTCACGGTGTAAGATGCCTCACAACCGTCCACCATCGAGGCCGCCATGACTGGGATATCCCTAAACCTGCCGGAAGACCTGTCCAACTCTCTCGCCGACCTGGCCAAAACCAACGGCCAAACAGCAAGCTACCTGGCGATGGACGTTCTTCGAGACTACATCGAGCACGAAAAAACGCTGACTGCTCAGATCGAGCTGGCGGTAAAAGACGCCGACGAAGGCAAATTCGCCACTGATGACCAAGTGGCGGCCATGCGCGCTAGGCGCTGGAGCAGGAATGCGGGTTGAGTGGCTTGAAAAAGCACTCAAAAATCTGGAAGACGAAGCGAATTATATCGCTCTCGAAAATCCAAAAGCCGCCGACGGCTTCTCGGATGCCATTTTCGCCAGCGTCGACAGGCTGGCTCAGTTTCCTTCCATGGGACGCGAAGGTCGGGTGAAACATACCCGCGAATGGGCAGTTCCCAATTGGTCCTATCTGATCCCGTATAGAGTGCGGGGCGATCGACTGCAGATCCTTGGCGTATTCCACACACGGCAACGTCCTCGTTCGAAGTGGTAATGCGCGCAAAACTTGCCTCTCCGGCACCCAAGATCCGTTCCTGATAAACTGCGCCCATTCGCCTCGCTGACTCAGATCCCCCATGTCCCTACAAACCGCCCCACTCTCCCGTCGCTTCTCCGTCGCCCCCATGATGGACTGGACTGACCGTCACTGCCGGTTCTTCCTACGCCTGCTCTCCAAACACGCCCTGCTCTACACCGAGATGGTCACCACCGGCGCAATCCTCCACGGCGATCACGAGCGCTTCCTGCGCCACAACGAAGCCGAGCACCCGCTGGCGCTCCAGTTGGGCGGCAGTGTTCCGGCTGATCTGGCCGCCTGTGCCCGTATGGCCGAGGCCGCAGGCTACGACGAAGTGAACCTGAACGTCGGCTGCCCCAGCGACCGGGTGCAGAACAACATGATCGGCGCGATCCTCATGGCGCACCCTGCCCTGGTGGCGGACTGTGTGAAGGCCATGCGCGATGCGGTGTCGATTCCGGTGACGGTAAAGCACCGTATCGGCATCAATGGCCGGGACAGTTATGCCGAGCTGTGTGATTTCGTCGGGACAGTGAAGGATGCCGGTTGCACCAGTTTTACCGTGCATGCGCGGATTGCGATTCTGGAGGGGCTGTCGCCCAAGGAGAACCGGGACATTCCGCCGTTGCGTTATGACGTGGCGGCGCAGTTGAAGCGGGACTTTCCGGCGTTGGAGATTAATCTGAACGGTGGGATCAAGACGTTGGAGCAGTGCCAGGAGCATTTGCAGACGTTCGATGGGGTGATGCTGGGGCGGGAGGCTTATCACAATCCGTATCTGTTGGCGGAGGTGGATCAGCGGTTGTTTGGCAGTGAGGCGCCGGTGATTAGTCGGGCGCAGGCGTTGGTGCAGTTGCGGCCTTATATTGCTGAGCATTTGGCCAGTGGTGGGACGATGCACCATATTACTCGGCATGTGTTGGGGTTGGGCACTGGTTTCCCGGGGGCGCGCAGGTTCAGGCAGTTGTTGTCGGTGGATATTCATAAGGCGGCGGATCCGTTGGCGTTGCTGGATCAGGCTGGGGAATTGTTGGAAGGGCGGTGACTGGGTAGCTTGCAGCGGGTCAGTTCGTTATGGGTTGACTGACATACTGCAATCGGGGGCAAGCCCCCTCCCACATTTGGTGCGGCGTGTGGCGATGAAGGCGCTATCGGGCAGTTGGGTTGAACCTGCCAGCGATTTTGCCCTCCTATTGAACACCACTGCCGGTAATTCAAACGGCCGTTTCCAGGTTATTGCCCCCGCAAACGACCTAACGCATTTGCGCCCTTGAGCGGCTGCCAGCGCTCGGGTAATGTCATCAGACCCACAGGACAGAGCACGCCCATGACTTCCAAGCTGGAACAACTCAAGCAATTCACCACCGTCGTAGCCGATACCGGCGATTTTTCTACCCTCGCCAAGCTCAAGCCACAAGACGCGACCACCAACCCGTCCCTGCTGCTCAAGGCTTCGTCGATCCCTGGCTATGCCAAGCTGCTGGATGAGTGTGTACAGGACTGCAACGGCGATGTGGGCCTGGCCAGTGACCGTTTTGCCGTGGCGGTCGGCCAGGAGATCCTTAAAGTAGTGCCGGGCCGTATTTCCACTGAGGTGGATGCGCGCCTGTCGTTCGACGAGGCGGCCATTCTCAAGCGTGCGCACCGTCTGATCGACCTGTACGACAAAGCCGGGGTTAGCCGCGATCGCGTGCTGATCAAAATCGCCTCCACCTGGGAAGGCATCCGCGCCGCGGAGAAGCTGGAAAAAGAAGGCATCCAGACCAACCTGACGCTGCTGTTCTCTTTCGCCCAGGCCGTGGCCTGCGCTGAAGCCGGTGTGTTCCTGATTTCGCCGTTCGTGGGCCGTATCTACGACTGGTACAAGAAGGCCAACGGCAACGACTACACCGGTTCCGATGACCCGGGCGTGCAGTCGGTGACGCGCATCTACAACTACTACAAGGCCAATGGCTACAAGACTGTGGTGATGGGTGCGAGCTTCCGTAACCTGAGCCAGATTGAAAAGCTGGCCGGGTGTGATCGCCTGACCATCAGCCCGGACCTGCTGGAGAAGCTGGCGGCGGATGAAGGCAAGCTGGAGCGCAAGCTGGCGCCAGGCCATGCCGGTGAGGCCCGTGTGCATATGACTGAAGCGCAGTTCCGTTGGGAGTCCAACGAGGATGCGATGGCGACTGAGAAGCTGGCAGAGGGCATTCGCCAGTTTGCTCGCGATCAGGAGAAGCTGGAGGCGTTGTTGTCGGCCAAGCTGTAAGGGCAGATAGCAGCAAAAAGGGCGGCACCTGTGAGGGTGCCGCCCTTTTTTGTGTGCGCCAATTTCAAGCCAGCCACAAATCCAATGTGGGAGGGGGGTTGCTCCCGATGGCGGTGGGTCAGTCAGCACATTTATGACTGACATACCGAAATCGGGAGCAAGCCCCCTCCCACATTTGGATCACATTTGAATGGGGATCAGTGGCGTTCCAGGGCGTTGACCAGGTCGTGGAAGGCTTCGCGGTTGGACTCGTTGAGGCCCATGAGGATCTTGTGCGCTTCCAGCACCTTGACCCGTACGATCTCTTCGGACTGGTCTTGCGACGGCAGGTCGGTGAGGCATTCCGGGCAGGGGATTGGGCGGTCAACGATGTTGAACACCTGGTCGAAGCCCATGGACTGCAACAGACGGGTGATGTCTTCGTGGGTGGTGACGACCGTCGGCAACAGGCCGACCTTCTGTCGCGACAGAATGGACAGCTTGGCCAACAGCCCCAGGGTGGTGCTGTCGATGCTGCGGGTTTCGGTCAGATCGATCACGATCGCCGAGAAGTTCAGCGCTGTGAAGATCCGCTCAATCGTCGCATCCAGCGCCGAACACAAGGTCAGGCGCACTTCGCCGACAAACTTGAGGACGAAGGTCCCGTCTTGCTCGGCGAATTGGATTCTTCCGGTACTCATCAAAGATTCCTGCTCAACACCAATAGGGCGATATCATCCGGCATCTCCCCTAGCGTGGCCAATCCAAAAACCTGCCGCAGGCCATCCAGGCTGCCGCCCGCCGACTTGACCTTTTGGGGCAAGGCGGCTTCTTTCTCTTTGAGTGTAGGCTCTGGCAAAAGGTCCAGGATGCCGTCGGACATCAGCGTCAGGCTGAAGGTCGGCGGCAGTTCCAGGATGTGGTCTTCGTAGGTGGCTTCATTGAACAAGCCTACGGGCAGGCCACGCCCTTCCAGGTAGCGCACACTGTCAGGAGTGTACAAAACAGGCATCGGCAGGTGGCCGCCAATGCTGTAGGTCAAAAGACCGGTCTCTTCATCGATCACGCCGCCAACCATCGTCACGTGCTTGCCCAGCTTACAGCTGATCAGGCCCCGGTTGATGTGGCCCAGCACCTCGGAGGGGGTGAACTCCGGCAAGGTGCCATTGCGCTTGGACTCGAACAACAGCCGTGTGGTCATGAACTTCAACAACACGGTCACAAAGGCAGAAGAGGCGCCATGGCCGGAAACGTCGGCCAGGTAGAACGCCACGCGTCGCTCATCGACGCGGAAGTAGTCGACAAAATCACCCGACAGGTACAACGACGGGATGATCTGGTGGGCAAACTTGAACTCGTCGATGCTCCAGGGGCTCACCGGCAGCATGTTCATCTGTACCTGGCGACCGGCGTTCTGGTCTTCCTGGAGCAGATTCAGGCTGGCTTCGAGCTCGCGGTTGGCGGTCTCGAGCTTTTCGCGGTAGCGCTGGTTTTCCAGGAGCAGGCGGGCACGGTCCAGGGCGCGGCGCACCGAGTGCTCCAGCACGGCCAGGTCTTCCAGGGGCTTGATCAGGTAATCGGCAGCGCCCAGGCGCAGGGCTTCCACGGCATCGTTCATGACGCCGGCACCGGACACGACAATCACCGGCGTCTGCGGGGCAAGCTCGGTCACCTGGCGAATCAGCTCCAGGCCGCCCATCTGGGGCATGCGCAGGTCGCAGATCACAAGGTCGGGCTTGTCGCGCTCGAATACCTGGAGACCCTGTTGGCCATTACTGGCCTGCAGGACGCTGAAGCCACTGTCTTCCAAATAGGCCGCGAGGCTCGCGCGCACTACTTCGTCGTCATCGATTATCAGCAGCGTGGCACTGGTTTTTTGCATGTGGGCAAACGGCGCCAGAATTAGGTTGGCGTAGGCGGCTCGGCAATGGCCGGACTCGCGTACTGGATTCGCTTTCTAGCCTCTCTGTCCTACAAAGCATTGGGATTTCGCCCATGCACAACGGTAAAGCAGAGGTGCCCTTCTAAGGCGCAGACGGTACTCCCATCCGTGAGGGGTTTCAAGCTCATGCCGATGGTCGCCGGGCGTCTTTACATCGCAAATCACCGGGAGTTATAAGAACTGCCACTACCCCAACGTAAAGTAAGGATGGATGCTGTGAGCGAACACGAGCGCGACTACGCCGAAAAACGCGATTTCATCCGCATGCGGGTGGACGCCAATGTGTCCCTGATCCACGCCGGGCAGGAGATTGAAGGTGTATGCCTGGACCTTTCCAGCTCCGGCATGCAGGTGCAGGCGCCGCGCCAGTTCAACGTGGGCGACCCACTGACCGTACGCATCGATTCAGAGCACGCAGCACTCAAGGGCCTGGAGGCAGACACTGAAGTCGTGTGGACCAAGGCTGCGGGCGATGAACAGCACTTGGGTCTCAGGATCTTGAAGATGCGCTGAAATGCGCGCACAAAAAAGGCGACCTTTCAAAAGGTCGCCTTTTTCATTTCAAAACGTCACGGCCTAGAAGTCGTCAACGACCTTGCCATCCTTGACCTTGAACTCACGGTTCTGCAGGTAGGCGTTACGAATGAAGGTGTACTTGTCGCCGCTGATCAGCTTTTCGCTGTCGAGCAAACTGGCGCGCACGTCGACGACGTTCAGGCCGAAGGTGCTGTTACGCCAGCCGATGTCGTTCATGTAGCGGTAGGGTTGGGTGTAGCTGTCGACGTATTTGGACGGCGCATCACGCAAGGTGCTTGGGCCGAGCAACGGGATCATCACGTATGGACCGCTGCCGACGCCCCAGTAGCCAAGGGTCTGGCCGAAGTCTTCATCGCTGCGATGCAGCCCCATTTTGGTGCCGACGTCGATAAAGCCCAGCACGCCAAACGTGGTGTTGACCAGCAGGCGAGCCGTGTCGACGCCAGCATTGTAGGGCTTGAGTTGCAGCACGTTGTTGGCCAGGTTGCCGACATCGCCGATGTTGCGGAAGAAGTTGTGAACGCCGTCCTGCACAAATTGCGGGGTCACGAACTGATAGCCCTGGGCGATTGGCTTGAGGGCGTAAGTATCAACGGTGTCGTTGAAGGTGAAGATCGGGCGGTTGACGCTTTCCCATGGGTCATCTTCCGACGCGGCTTGTACGGCGAAAGGTGCCAACAGCACGGTGGCACACACCGACAGCTGAGCGAAGTAATGGCTCCAGCGCATAGCTTTTGCTCCTTGAATGGTCTGTCATGGGCGCTATGCCCTGAATAAGGCCGTCAGTATATGACGGAAGTGCGTGTTTAGGCAGCTACTAGGATCGGTCTTACTGAAAATGCACAAAATTCCTACAATTACCGCCAGTGTCATGCCCTTGTCATCCCGCCCCGATAGTGTTGCTGCTATTTCAGGGACGTTCAGATGCCACACGCCGAGATTGCCATCGCCACAGCCCCCTCTTTGACCGCCGTGTTATTTGGCCTGAGTGGCTGCCTGGTGGATTTTGGTTCCCTGGCGCGTACCGATTCGCCCTGCCCCGGGTCCGTGGCCACACCCGGTGCTTTAAAAAGCCTGCGTAGCCTGAAAGAACTAGGCGTGCCCTGCGCCTGGCTGGATGAACTGCCGCCCTCGGTTACCACGCCCCTGTCCACCAGCCTGCCGGACTGGGTCAAGGCCGCCTCACCCTCCTCCATCCGCTGGCCCGCGCCCCACGCCTGCTGGCAAGCCTTGATGGAGTTGAACATCGAACGCCTGGAAGGTTGCGTGCTAGTCAGTGGCGAGCCGCGCCTGCTGCAATCGGGCCTCAATGCCGGGTTGTGGACCATCGGCCTGGCCTCCTGTGGCTCGCTCTGCGGCCTGTCACCCGAGCAATGGCAGGCGCTGACCGCGCAGCAACGCGAATACAAACGCGGCAAGGCGACGGTGGCGCTCTATGGCCTGGGCGTGCACTCTGTGATCGACCACCTCGGCGAGCTCGGCAGCTGCCTGGCAGACATCAGCCTGCGCCGGCTCAAAGGCGAGAAGCCCTGATCAAGATCATGCACGGTTGGCCCCAGTGGATTAATCTACAGGTCAGCCCGTAGACCTTTCGCGGCGTGCCGTGGTCTATGCCAGTGACTATCGATAAAAGGAAAGAACGTCATGCCTGATCGCAAAAAACTGGAAGAACAGGTCGAGATCCTGCGCGGGCAGTTGGAACAGGAGCCACCGCTGTCGGACGAAAAACGTGAAGCGCTAAACGCCTTGATTGCCAAGTTTGAATTACAACTTGAACTTGAACCGGCGACTCAGACACCCAGTATTTCCGACGATGTGAATCAAGCGGCCATAGAGTTCGACGCTGAGCACCCGGTCATTTCCGGGACATTGCGCAACATCATGATCACCTTGGGCAATATCGGGATCTAACCCGCCCCTAAGCCAAATAAAGAACCAAAATGTGGGAGGGGGCTTGCTCCCGATAGCAGAAGTTCAGACACAGATGCTGTGACTGACACTCCGCTATCGGGAGCAAGCCCCCTCCCACATTTGCTTGTTTATGCAGGCTTACTGGCGCGCCAGGCGCACGTTCAGGAACTGGGTATTTTCAGTGCTGCGGTACGGGTTGATATCCAACCCACCCCGGCGCACATAGCGCGCATACACAGTCAACTTCTGCGGCTTGAGCAAGCGCTGCAGGTCCAGGAAGATCCGCTCCACGCACTGCTCATGAAAGTCCGAGTGCTGGCGAAAACTCACGATATATTCCAGCAGGCTGGCGTGATCCAATGCCGCGCCACGGTACTCCACCACCACGCTGCCCCAATCGGGCTGGCTGGTCACCGGGCAGTTGGATTTGAGCAAGTGGCTGTGCACGCTCTCCTCAACAACACGCGAGTCATCACAGCGCAGCAGCTCCGGGCGCGGGTGCTCGTAGCTGCTGACATTGATATCCAGGCCGTCAATGCACGCACCCGGCAACGCCATCACACCTTCGGCCTCGATGTCGGCCAGGCTGCGGATGCGCACAGTCACCGGCTTGCCGGCAGCAGCGCTGAGGTCGGTGCGCAAGGTAGCTTCAAGGCTTGGCGTATCGGCAAACGCAGTCTGGTTCAGCGAGTTGAGGTACAGCTTGAACGACTTGGACTCGATGATGTTCGGCGAGTCCGCCGGAATGCTGAACTCACCGATGGCCACCACCGGCTTGCCCGACGGCAGCAACCAGGACAGTTCGAAGCAATTCCAGAAATCCACGCCCTTGTACGGCAGGGTCTCGGCGCTCAGGCCCAGTTCGGCCCACTTGGCGGCACGCGGGATCGGGAACAGCAACGAAGGCGTATAGGTAGAGATGTATTCACTGGACTTGCCCAGCGGCGAATGTTCGGCTGCGGGATGCATGGCGGAAACCTGGCTAAATAAACCGCGCCAGTCTACCAGCCTTTGCCCCCGCCCTTAACAAACGCCTCACTCAACGGTCAGTTTGCCGACCATGCCCGCCTGATAATGCCCCGGCAGGTTGCAGGCGAACTCCAGGCCCGTGGCTTTGGTGAAGGTCCACGTCAGTTCGGCAGTCTTGCCCGGCTCCACCAACACGCTGTTGGGATCGTCGTGCTTCATGCCACCCATATCGCCGTGGCCCATGGCGCTGTGGTCCATCTTGCCCATGCCGGTGGCGGTGAGCATGCCGCTGGCTTGCATCTGCAACATCTCCTTCTGGTGGGCGGCATGCATCGCCGCGTCGCCCAGGTTGAATTCGTGAAGCAGCTGGCCTTTGTTGACCAGTACAAACCGCACGGTTTCACCGGCCTTTACGTCCAGGGCCTTGGGCTCGAAGGCAATGTCCTGCAGCGTGACTTGCACAGTACGCGTGGCTTTATCCGCCGGTGCCGGCTGGCCGAACGCGTAGGTGTGAGCAGCGTCCGCCAGCGCATTGAAGCTCATCGCCAACAAACAACTCGCCAATAACAGGGGTGTGCGCAACGCCATCTTTCACTCTCCAAAAAATAGGTGACCCGCTTGGGGCGCACTTTAAGATAGCCTCGCTGCCAGCCAGCTGACTGCTAGATTACAACTTTGTCAGCTTGCGCCCATCGCCTTGCGCCCAGGGTATAAAGGCCGGCTGCCATCCTTTACCAAGAGCCCGATATGAAACTGCTGATCGTCGAAGACCAACCCAAAACCGGCCACTACCTGCGTCAGGGCCTGGCCGAGGCTGGCTTTACCACCGAACTGGTGGCCGACGGCACGACCGGCCAGCACCTGGCGCTGACCGGTGACTATGACTTGTTGATCCTCGATGTGATGCTGCCGGGCCGCGACGGCTGGCAGATCCTGCAGGCGGTGCGCAGTGCCGGCCTGGATATGCCGGTGCTGTTCCTCACCGCCCGCGATGCCGTGGAAGACCGTGTGCATGGCCTGGAACTGGGCGCCGACGATTACCTGGTCAAGCCCTTCGCCTTTTCCGAACTGCTGGCGCGGGTGCGCACCTTGTTGCGCCGTGGCAGCAGCACACCGCAGGAAACCACCCTGCAACTGGCCGACCTGAGCCTGGACCTGATCCGCCGCCGGGTCGAGCGCGACGGCCAGCGCATTGACCTCACCGCCAAGGAATTTGCCCTGCTGGAAATGCTGCTACGCCGCCAGGGCGAAGTGCTGCCCAAGACCCTGATCGCTTCCCAGGTCTGGGACATGAACTTCGACAGCGACACCAACATCATCGAAGTGGCGATCCGTCGCCTGCGCCTTAAAGTCGATGACAACTTCCCCAACAAGCTGATCCACACCGTGCGCGGCATGGGTTATGTGCTGGAGGAGCGGTTCACGTGATCAAGCGCCTGTCCCTGGCCAGCCGCCTGGCGCTGCTGTTTGCCGCCTGCACGGCGGTGGTCTCGTTGATTGCCGGGGTGCTGTTCAACCGCGCCAGCGAGGCACACTTTATCGAACTGGACCGGCAACTGCTCGACAGCAAGCTGGTGGCCCTGCGCAGCGCCTTGCAGGGTGTCGACTCGCGGGAAGCCTTTGCGCTGCGAGGCCCACAATTACGCGCAGAACTTGATCACCAGCCCGACTTCACCTTGCGCATCACAGCGGCCGACCAGCGCTGGGTGGACGGTGCGCCGTACCTCAGCGTGCCCGCAGCACCCGGCCTGCACAGCCTGCAAAATGCCGGCACCGACTACCGTGTGTACAACGCGCCGTTGACGCCCGGCCAACCCGGCTCGCCACAGCTGAGCCTGATCCTCGATATCACCCACCATCAGCACTTTCTGGAGCGTATGCAGCGTTTGATCTGGCTGACCGTCGGCCTCTCGGCCCTGGCCACTGCCCTGCTAGGCGCCTGGGCTGCGCGCAGTGGGTTGCGACCGTTGCGGCGCATGGGCGAGGTGGCCGCCAGCGTATCCGCCCATTCCCTGACCCAACGCCTGCCCCAGGCGCAAATGCCGGTGGAGCTGGCGGAATTGGCCCAGGCCTTCAATGCCATGCTGGAGCGCCTGGACGACGCGTTCCAGCGCCTGTCGGCGTTCTCCGCCGATATCGCCCACGAACTGCGCACACCGCTCTCCAATCTGCTGACCCAGACCCAGGTGATCCTCACCCAGCCGCGCCCATTGGAGGATTACCGCGAAGCGCTGCACAGCAATCTGGAGGAATTGCAATGGATGGCGCAACTGGTCAACGACATGCTGTACCTGGCCAAGGCCGACCACGGCTTGCTGGTACCGACACGTGAACCTTTGGCCCTGGCCGATGAAGTCGACGCGTTGCTGGAGTTCTTTGCGTTACTGGCAGATGAAGCACAGGTCAGCCTGGTACGCGAAGGCACCGCCCATACGCTGGGCGATCGCGGCATGTTGCGCCGGGCCTTGTCGAACTTGCTGGATAACGCGCTGCGGTTTACCCCACCAGGCGGTGAAATACGGGTGCGGATGGACGAAGGCGTGACACTTGCGGTTGAGAACACCGGGGATGGCATTCCAGCGCAGTTATTGCCGCGGTTGTTTGACCGTTTCTACCGGGCCGACCCGTCAAGGCGTGCAGGCAGTAGTGAGCATGCAGGGCTGGGGTTGGCGATTACCCAATCGATTGTGCGGGCCCATGGGGGGAGGATTTATTGTGAGTCGCAGGCGGGATGGACAAGGTTTGTGATCGAGTTGCCCAAGGGAGATTGATGCAGGCTGGGCCGGCCCCATCGGGGGCAAGCCCCCTCCCACATTTTGACCTCATTGTTCCTGAATAAACGCGGTCCAGTGTGGGAGGGGGCTTGCCCCCGATAGCGGTCTGAGGCCTTACGAGTACCTCAGCGCATGCGCCGGCTCAATCTTCGCCGCCCGATACGCCGGGTAAATCGTCGCCAAAAAGCTCAATACAAACCCCGCCGAACAAATCAGCAATACGTCCCCACCTTGCAACTCCGAAGGCAGGTTGCTGACGAAGTACACGTCCGAGCTGAAGATATGCTGCCCGCTGACCCGCTCCAGCCAGCCCACCAGCTCACTGACATTCAGCGCTGCGATCACCCCCAGCACCCCGCCAATCAGGGTACCGACCACACCAATCACCGTGCCCTGCACCATGAAGATCGCCATGATCTGCCGGGGCGTGGCGCCGATGGTGCGCAGGATCGCGATGTCCGCGCCCTTGTCGTTCACCACCATGATCAAGGTGGCGATGATATTGAACGCGGCCACGGCGACGATCATCAGCAACAGCAGGCCGATCATGGTCTTTTCCATTTTCATCGCGCTGAACAGGCTGCCCTGGGTGTGGGTCCAGTCATCGGGCTTGTAGGCTGCGCCCAGGCTGGTGGCGATATCCGCCGAGACCTTGGGTGCCGCGTACAGGTCTTTTACCGCCAGGCGCACGCTTTGCACCTGGTTGGGCTGCCAATGCTGGATTTCTGCCGCGTCGGCCATGTGGATCAGCGCCATGGAGCCATCCAGCTCGGCGCCCACCTTGAAGATGCCCACCACGTTCAGCCGTTGCATGCGCGGTGTGATGCCACCTGGGGCGCTGCTGAGTTCCGGCACGATCAGGGTCAGCTTGTCGCCCACATTCAGGCGGAAGCGGCGTGCGGTGATATCGCCGACCACCACGCCGAACTCACCGGGTTTCAGGTCGTCCAGCTTGCCGCGCACAATGTGCTGGGTCACGATCGACACCTTGCCTTCCTGGGCCGGGTCGACGCCGCTGATCTCGATCGGCTGCATGGCGCCCTTGTAGGAGAACATGCCGTCCATCTGCGTGAAGGGTACGGCGGCGGTGACTTGCGGATTCTTCATCGCCGCGGCGGCCACCGGTTGCCAGTCATCAATCGGCTTTACGCCGACGATGGTGGCGTGGGGCACCATGCCGAGGATGCGCGAGCTCATTTCGCGCTGGAAGCCGTTCATCACCGAGAGCACCACGATCATCGCCAATACGCCCAGGGCGAGGCCGATCATCGAGGTCATCGAGATAAACGAGACAAAACGGTTGCGGCGCTTGGCGCGGGTATAGCGCGTGCCGATGAAAATGGATAACGGTCTGAACATTCGCGTACACCGCCTGAAAAAATGAAAAAGCCCGACGCCAGGCGCCAGGCTTGAAACAGGTCAGATGGCGACCAGGTGACCTTCCTGCAAGTGCAACACGCGGTCCATCTGCCGGGCCATGCTCATGTCATGGGTCACCACCAGGAACGCGGTGCGCATCTGGGTGCTCAGCTCCAGCATCAAGTCCTTGATGCCCTGGGCGGTGTGGGAGTCGAGGTTGCCGGTGGGCTCGTCGAGCATCACCAGGCCCGGGTTGTTCACCAGGGCGCGGGCAATCGCCACACGCTGGCGCTCGCCGCCGGACAGTTCGGCCGGCTTGTGCTCCAGGCGGTGGCCGAGGCCGACGCGCTCCAGCAAGGCTGTGGCACGCTGGCGCGCTTCGGGGATCGCGGTCTTGCCGATCAACAGCGGCATGCACACGTTTTCCAGGGCGGTGAATTCCGGCAACAGGTGGTGGAACTGGTACACAAAGCCCAACGAACGGTTGCGCAGTTGCCCACGGGCCTTTTCATTCAACGCCGACAGCTCTTCACCGGCCAGCCATACGCTGCCCTGGGACGGCGTATCGAGGCCGCCCAACAGGTTGAGCAAGGTACTTTTGCCGGAACCTGAACTGCCGACGATTGCCACGCGCTCGCCCGGGTGCAGTTCAAGTTGCAGGTTGGACAGCACCACCACAGATTCCGGGCCTTCCTCGTAGGATTTGCCCAGGTTGCGGCAGCTCAGGATTGCTTTTTCACTCATGCCCGATTCACTCATAACGTAATGCCTGTGCTGGCTGGGTACGTGCCGCGCGCCAGGCTGGATACAGGGTGGCAAGGAAGCTCAGGACCAACGCGGCGCCGCCCACCATCAGCACGTCCTGGGTTTGCACCTGGGACGGCAAGTAATCGATGAAGTAGACGTCAGCGTTGAGAAACTTGTGGCCGATCACTTTTTCAAGCAGGGCGATGGCGGCGCTGACGTTCAACGCGGCGAGGATGCCCACCGCCGTGCCGATCAAGGTGCCGACCACGCCGATCACGGTGCCCTGCACCATGAAGATCGCCATGATCTGCCCCGGCGTGGCGCCCAGGGTGCGCAGGATGGCGATATCGCCCTTCTTGTCGTTCACCACCATCACCAGCGTGGAAATGATGTTGAAGGCGGCAACCGCCACGATCAGCAGCAACAGCAGGCCGATCATGGCTTTTTCCATGCGGATGGCCTGGTACAGGTTGCCGTGGGTGCGGGTCCAATCGCGGGCGTAGTACTGCGACTCGCCCAGGTGCTGGGCGATTTCCCAGGCGCCGCGCGGCGCATCGAACAGGTCATTGAATTTCAGGCGCAGACCCTGCACCTGGTCCGGCTGCCAGCGATGCAGGCGGGCCAGGTCGGTGAGGTTGGTCACGCCGATGTAACCGTCGATCTCGCCGGCGCCGACATGGAAGGTGCCAACCACGGTAAAGCGCTTCATGCGCGGGAACATGCCGGCCGGGGTCACGGTGACTTCCGGAGCGACGAAGGTCAGCTTGTCACCGACGCCCACGCCGAGCTTGGCCGCGGCCTTGTCGCCGATGACGATGCCAAAGCTGCCGGGCGCCAGGTCGTCGAGCTTACCCTGCAACATGAACCGGTCGATGATCGAGACGTTGCGCTCCTGGGCCGGGTCGATGGCATTGAGCAGGATCTTCTGCACCTTGCCGTCGTTGGTCAGCAACCCCTGCATCTGGGTAAACGGCGCAACGGCCACCACCTTGGGGTTCTGCTTGACCTTGGCGGCCAGGCTTTGCCAGTCATCGATGGGCGCGTCGCCCTCGATGGTCGCGTGGGGCACCATGCCCAGCACGCGGGTACGCATCTCATGATCGAAGCCGTTCATCACCGACAGCACCACGATCATCACGACCACGCCCAGGGCGAGACCGATCATCGAGGTCAAGGAAATGAACGACACAAAATGATTGCGACGCTTTGCACGGGTATAACGCGTGCCAATAAATACGAAGAGAGGTCTGAACATGTCGGGGCTTGTTCGGAGGAAAAGAAGACGTCCCGGTGGCGGGGTCTGGTAAGCAGCTTTACACTCAGACCATTACCGTAACCTGGGGTTCGCCATGTCGACATTAGATGAAGAAGAGCGCCGCGAATACTACCGTATCGACGACATGATCGCACTTCAAATCAGCACATTGTCTGGCCCCGAAGCGGCGAGCAAGGAAGTGTTGCTGGATGATTCGCCGCTGTTCAACCTGCTGAGCGAACTGCACCTGAGCGAATTCGAAGCCCAGCACCTGCTGCGCCAGATCAGCGAGAAAGACCGCAGCCTGGCAGCGTTCCTCAAAGTGCAGAACAAACGCCTGGACCTGCTCAGCCAGGTCATGGCCCGCGGCCTGCTGAATGAAGTAGGCGCGCCGCAACCGGTGATTCTTTCCGAGGGCGGCATCGACTTCCAGCACCCTACCCCGCTGGCACCCGATACTCACCTGGCGGTCAAGCTGGTGCTGATGCCCCAGGCGCTCGGCCTGTTGCTGCGCGCGCGGGTGACCCATTGCGATCCCAAGGGCGACGGCTTTGCTGTGGGCACGGAATTCGAATCCATGACCGATGCCCAACGCCAGTTGCTGGCGCGCTACATCCTGCAGAAACAGGCGCAGGAACGGCGCCTGGCGCGAGAACAAAGTGACGCCCAGGACACCTGAATTCGTATGACCCCGCCAGATCACCTGGCGCAAAGGAGCAACTGTGACCCTGATCTACGGCCACCGCGGTGCCAAAGGCGAAGCACCGGAAAACACCCTGACCAGCTTTCAGGAGTGCCTCAAGCACGGCGTGCGCCGTTGCGAACTGGATTTGCACCTGTCCATGGACGGCGAGCTGATGGTCATCCACGACCCGACCCTCAAGCGCACCGCCGACCGGCGCGGCAAAGTCGTCGAGTACTCGGCAGCCGACCTGGTGAAAATGGACGCGCGCAAAGGCGGCCCAGGCTGGGTCACCCCGTGCCCGATCCCGCGGCTGGAGGAGCTGTTCGAAAAGTGCGACTTCGATCACTGGCAACTGGAAGTCAAAAGCGCCTCGCGTACCCGTGCTGCGACCACCGTGCTGGCAATCCGTGAAATGGCCGTGCGTTTTGGCCTGATGGACAAGGTCACCGTGACGTCAAGCTCGCGGGAAGTGCTCAAGGCGGCGGTCGAACTCACCCCGGACCTGTCACGCGGCCTGGTCGCCGAATATGCCTGGCTCGACCCGTTGAAGGTCGCGCAGAACTATGGCTGTGAATACTTGGCGTTGAACTGGACGCTGTGCACCCCTGAGCGGCTGGAAAAAGCCCAGCGCCAGGGCCTGCACGTGTCCGTGTGGACAGTCAACGAACCCGCGCTGATGCGCAGGCTCGCCGACTTCGGCGTAGATAGCCTGATTACAGACTTTCCCGGTTTGGCCACTGCCACCCTCGGGAATTACTGAAATCGGTCTCCCCGGCCGGCTCAGGCCACCGGCCGGAGCCGCTCAAAAAAGCCGGTTGAGGCCGTCGTAGGCGGCCACCCGATAGGCTTCGGCCATCGTCGGGTAGTTGAAGGTGGTGTTGACGAAATACTTGAGGGTGTTGAGATCACCCGGCTGGCTCATGATCGCCTGGCCGATGTGCACGATCTCCGACGCCTGGTAGCCGAAGCAATGCACGCCGAGGACTTCCAGGGTTTCCCGGTGGAACAGGATCTTCAGCATGCCTTGCGGCTCACCGGCGATCTGCGCACGCGCCATGCTCTTGAAGAACGCCTTGCCCACTTCGTAAGGCACCTTGGCCTTGGTCAGCTCGTGCTCGTTCTTGCCGATGGAGCTGATCTCGGGAATCGTGTAGATCCCGGTCGGCACATCGTTCACGTAGCGCCAGCTGCCATTGTCGACGATGCTGCCGGCGGCCGAACGGCCCTGGTCATGGGCGGCGCTGGCCAGGCTGGGCCAGCCGATCACGTCACCGGCACCGTAGATATTGGTCACACAGGTGCGATAGTTCTCGTCCACTTCGATCTGGCCACGGCTGTTGACCTTGACCCCGATGTTTTCCATGCCCAGCTTGTCGGTGTTGCCGGTACGGCCGTTGCACCACAGCAAGGCGTCGGCCTTGATCTTCTTGCCGGACTTGAGGTGCAGGATCACCCCGTTGTCCAGGCCTTCGACCCGCTCGTACTCTTCGTTGTGACGCACGGTGATGTTGTTGTTGCTGAAGTGGTAGCTCAACGCCTGGGAGATTTCCGAGTCGAGGAAGCTGAGCAACTGGTCACGGTTGTCCACCAGTTCCACCAGCACACCCAGGCCGCTGAAGATCGAGGCGTACTCACAGCCAATCACGCCGGCGCCATAGATGATCAGTTTGCGCGGGGTGTGGCCCAGGCTGAGGATGGTGTCGCTATCGTAGATACGCGGGTGGTGGAAATCGATGTCCGCCGGACGATACGGGCGCGAGCCGGTGGCAATGATGATGTGCTTGGCCACCAGCTTCTCGACCACACCGTTGGCGCAGACCACTTCGACGGTTTGCTCATCGGCGAAGCTGCCGGTGCCGAAGAACAGGTCGACGCGGTTACGGGCGTAATAGCCGGTGCGCGAGGCGACTTGCTTGGAGATGACTTTTTCGGCGCTCTTCAATACATCCGGGAACGAGAACCAACGTGGCTCGCCAATGGCCCGGAACATCGGGTTGGTATTGAATTGCATGATCTGGCGCACCGAGTGACGCAACGCCTTGGACGGGATGGTACCCAGGTGGGTGCAGTTGCCGCCGACCTGGCGACGGCTATCGACCATCGCCACCTTGCGCCCTGCTTTGGCAGCGTTCATCGCCGCACCTTCTCCAGCTGGGCCGGAACCCAGTACCACCACGTCGTAGTTGTAGACAGCCATGCGTACTCCTCAGAACAGGCCAGGCGTACGGTTGGACGCCGGGCTAAATCATGCCGCGGCCAGCGGGCATGAAGGACAATTTGGCTCAAGTGTGTGAACCGGGGCACAGTCTATAGAAGGCCGAGCGCCGCGAACATTAACCCTTGGTCGCGTCGTAGGCCAGTGTTGCCATACTACAGGACGCAAATCAGCGCCGATTTCGGAATGAGCATTATGCGACAACTCTTATCTGTTTAATGTGTCGACTGAGCCATCGCTATCGGGGGCAAGCCCCCTCCCACATTGTCATGTGTACGCAAATCACACTGTGGAGGCCCTCCAGGCAACACAAAATCCACAGCCATAAAAAAGCCCCGAACCAGTCGGGGCTTTCTCATTCAGCCCAAAGGCTTAGCGCGGGAACGCAGGCGGGTTGACCCCAGCCATGTCTTCCATCACGCGAACCACCTGGCAGCTGTAGCCGAACTCGTTGTCGTACCACACGTACAGCACAACGCGGTTGTCCTGGGTGATGGTCGCTTCGGCATCCACCACACCGGCGTGGCGCGAGCCGACGAAGTCGGTGGAGACCACTTCCTGGGAATTGACGAAGTCGATTTGCTTGTGCAGATCGGAGTGCAGCGCCATGTAGCGCAGGTACTCGTTCATCTCTTCACGGGTGGCGGCTTTCTCAAGGTTGAGGTTGAGAATGGCCATCGACACGTTCGGCGTCGGCACGCGGATCGCGTTACCGGTCAGCTTGCCGGCCAGCTCAGGCAGGGCCTTGGCGGCAGCGGTAGCAGCTCCGGTCTCGGTGATCACCATGTTCAACGCGGCGCTGCGACCACGGCGATCGCCCTTGTGGAAGTTGTCGATCAGGTTCTGGTCGTTGGTGTAGGAGTGAACGGTTTCAACGTGGCCGTTAACGATACCGAACTTGTCATTCACAGCTTTGAGCACCGGCACGATGGCGTTGGTGGTGCAGGAAGCGGCGGACACTATCTTGTCGTCAGCGGTGATTTCAGCGTGGTTGATACCGTGCACGATGTTCTTGAGCTTGCCTTTGCCAGGCGCGGTCAGCACAACGCGGTCGATACCCGGGCAAGCCAGGTGCTGGCCCAGGCCCTCGGCATCACGCCATACGCCGGTGTTGTCCACCAGCAGAGCGTCCTGGATGCCGTACTGGGTGTAATCCACCTCAGTCGGGTTCTTCGCGTAGATCACCTGGATCAGGTTACCGTTGGCGGTGATGGTGTTGTTTTCTTCATCGATGGTGATGGTGCCGTTGAACGAACCGTGTACCGAATCGCGACGCAGCAGGCTGGCGCGTTTGGTCAGGTCATTCTCGGCGCCTTTGCGCACCACGATGGCACGCAGGCGCAGGCCGTCGCCGCCACCGGTTTTCTCGATCAGGATGCGCGCCAGCAGGCGGCCGATACGCCCGAAGCCGTACAGCACTACGTCGGTACCTTTGCGAGGGGCGGCGTTTTGCTGGCCAACCACATCGGCCATTTCTTCACGCACGAACTGCTCGGCGCTACGGCCGGCGCCTTCCTTGCGGAACTTGTAGGCCAGCTTGCCCAAGTCTACCGAGGCCGCGCCGAGCTTGAGCTCGCTCATGGCCTTGAGCAGTGGGAATGTTTCGTGGACGGAGAGTTCGCTGTCGTCGGCGGAGCGATGGCGCGCAAAGCGGTGCGCCTTGAGAATCGCGATGACAGACTGGTTGATCAGGCTGCGGCCATAGATCGAGCTCACCACATTGTTATTGCGGTACAGCTGGCCGATAAGCGGAATCATCGCTTCTGCGAGTGCTTCACGGTCGATCCATTCACCAAGACACTGGTCGGGCTTCTGAGTCACGGGAACCTTCCACATGTAGGGGCTGAAAAAAGGGGCTACATTATGTCGCCCGGCTGCACGATGAGCAATGCGCGAGGGGCAACAAAAAGCCCTTGCAAAAAATTACCACCGCGCTACAGCCCAGGAAATACGCGGGTTCCAGAAGGCCACTAGTTGAGCAGACGGGTCGACTTGTCCGTAACCCTCCTAAACATTCGCGCTTTTTGGCACTACATATTGAGTCAAAACCCGGCATTGTTTGTCTTAGCCACTACATTTCCTACAAACCGTAATAGGCACAGTCAGCAACTGACAGGCGGCACCTCGGGCCGTTACAATTACCGACTTTGTCGCAACGCTTGGAGCTCAACCTTCCGTGCCCGTTCTGCGTCTACCGCTTCTCCCTGCCGCGGCAGGTAAACAGCACTGGGGCAACCTGCCCGGTGCCGCCCTGAGCCTGGCCATTGCCGAGGCTGCCAGCGCAGCCAAGCGCTTTACCCTGCTGCTCACCGCCGACAGCCAAAGTGCCGAACGGCTGGAGCAGGAGCTGAGCTTCTTCGCCCCGGATTTGCCGGTGCTGCATTTTCCCGACTGGGAAACCCTGCCCTACGACCTGTTCTCGCCGCACCAGGACATCATCTCCCAGCGCATCGCCAGCCTGTACCGCCTGCCGGAACTGGCCCACGGCGTGCTGGTGGTGCCGATCACCACCGCCCTGCATCGCCTGGCGCCGACCAAGTTCCTGCTGGGCAGCAGCCTGGTGCTGGATATCGGCCAGAAGCTTGACGTAGAACAGATGCGCACGCGCCTGGAAGCCAGCGGCTACCGCTGCGTCGACACGGTGTACGAGCACGGTGAGTTCGCAGTGCGCGGCGCCCTGATCGACCTGTTCCCGATGGGCAGCAAGTTGCCGTATCGCATCGACCTGTTCGATGACGAAATCGAGACCTTGCGCACCTTCGATCCGGAAAACCAGCGCTCCATCGACAAGGTCGACTCGATCAAGCTGCTGCCGGCGCGGGAATTCCCGCTGCAAAAAGATGCGGTGACGCGCTTCAAGGCGCGCTTTCGTGAGCGCTTTGACGTGGATTTCCGTCGCTGCCCAATCTTCCAGGACTTAAGCAGCGGGATTACCCCGGCGGGTATCGAGTACTACCTGCCGCTGTTTTTCGACGAAACCTCCACCCTCTTCGACTACCTGCCCCAGGACACCCAAGTGTTCTCGCTGCCAGGCATCGAACAGGCGGCGGAAAATTTCTGGAACGATGTGCGCAACCGCTATGAGGAACGCCGCGTCGATCCGTCCCGGCCTTTATTGCCGCCCGCCGAACTGTTCCTGCCGGTGGAAGACTGCTTCGCCCGCCTGAAAAACTGGCCGCGTGTAGTTGCCAGCCAGCAGGATGTGGACGCCGGCAGTGGCCGTGAGCGCTTCCCGGCGGGGATGCTGCCGGACCTGGCGATCCAGGCCAAGGCCACCCAACCGCTGGAAGCCCTGTCCAACTTCCTCGGTGACTTTCCCGGCCGCGTGCTGTTTACCGCCGAATCCGCCGGGCGTCGCGAAGTACTGCTGGAGCTGTTGGAACGCCTGAAACTGCGGCCGAAGACCGTCGACAGTTGGCCTGACTTTGTCGCCAGTAAAGAACGCCTGGCGATCACCATCGCGCCGTTGGACGAAGGACTGCTGCTGGACGACCCCGCCCTCGCCCTGATCGCCGAAAGCCCGCTGTTCGGCCAGCGTGTGATGCAGCGCCGTCGCCGTGAGAAGCGCGCAGACGCCAACAATGATGCGGTGATCAAGAACCTCACCGAACTGCGCGAAGGCGCGCCGGTGGTGCATATCGACCACGGCGTCGGTCGCTACCTGGGCTTGCAGACCCTGGAGATCGACAACCAGGCCGCCGAATTCCTCACCATGGAATACGCCGAAGGCGCCAAGCTCTACGTGCCGGTGGCCAGCCTGCACCTGATCGCCCGCTATACCGGCAGCGACGATGCCCTGGCGCCGTTGCACCGCCTGGGCTCCGAGACCTGGCAGAAAGCCAAGCGCAAGGCTGCCGAACAGGTGCGCGACGTAGCTGCCGAATTGCTCGACATCTATGCCCGCCGTGCGGCCCGCGAAGGCTATGCCTTCGCCGACCCGAAAGCCGACTACGCCACCTTCAGCGCCGGCTTCGCCTTCGAAGAAACCCCGGACCAGCAGACCACCATCGAAGCGGTGCGCGCCGACATGCTCGCGCCCAAGCCGATGGACCGCCTGGTATGTGGCGACGTGGGCTTCGGCAAAACCGAAGTGGCGATGCGCGCAGCCTTCATTGCGGTACACGGCGGCAAGCAAGTGGCGATCCTGGTGCCGACCACCCTGCTCGCCCAGCAACATTACAACAGCTTCCGCGACCGCTTTGCCGACTGGCCGGTGACCGTTGAGGTGATGAGCCGTTTCAAGTCCGCCAAGGAGGTGAACGCCGCCATCGCCGACCTGGCCGAAGGCAAGATCGATATCGTCATCGGCACCCACAAGCTGCTGTCGGACGATGTGAAGATCAAGAACCTGGGCCTGGTGATCATCGACGAAGAACACCGCTTCGGTGTGCGCCAGAAAGAACAGCTCAAGGCCCTGCGCAGTGAAGTCGACATTCTTACCCTGACCGCCACGCCGATTCCGCGCACGCTGAACATGGCGGTTTCGGGCATGCGCGACCTGTCGATCATCGCTACGCCGCCGGCGCGTCGCCTGTCGGTGCGCACCTTTGTAATGGAACAGAACAAGAGCACGGTCAAGGAAGCACTGCTGCGCGAACTGCTGCGTGGCGGCCAGGTGTACTACCTGCACAACGATGTGAAGACCATCGAGAAATGTGCCGCCGACCTCGCCGAGCTGGTGCCCGAAGCACGCATCGCCATCGGCCACGGGCAGATGCGCGAGCGCGAACTCGAACAGGTGATGAGCGACTTCTATCACAAGCGCTTCAACGTGCTGATCGCCTCGACCATCATCGAGACCGGCATCGACGTGCCGAGCGCCAACACCATCATCATCGAGCGCGCCGACAAGTTCGGCCTGGCCCAGCTGCACCAGCTGCGCGGGCGCGTCGGGCGCAGTCACCACCAGGCGTATGCCTACCTGCTCACGCCGCCGCGCCAGCAGATTACCGGCGACGCGGAAAAGCGCCTGGAAGCGATTGCCAATACACAGGACTTGGGTGCCGGCTTTGTACTGGCGACCAACGATCTGGAAATCCGTGGCGCCGGCGAACTGCTCGGTGACGGCCAGAGCGGCCAGATCCAGGCGGTCGGCTTCACCCTGTATATGGAGATGCTCGAACGCGCAGTGAAAGCCATCCGCAAGGGCGAGCAACCGAACCTCGACCAACCCCTGGGCGGCGGCCCGGAGATCAACCTGCGCCTGCCGGCGTTGATTCCCGAAGACTACCTGCCGGATGTGCATGCACGGCTGATCCTGTACAAGCGCATTGCCTCGGCGACTGACGAAGAAGGTCTCAAGGACCTGCAAGTGGAAATGATCGACCGCTTCGGCCTGCTGCCGGAACCGACCAAGAACCTGGTGCGCCTGACCCTGCTCAAGTTGCAGGCCGAGCAGTTGGGTATCAAGAAGGTCGACGCCGGACCGCAAGGCGGACGCATCGAATTCGAAGCGCAGACGCCGGTAGACCCATTGGTGCTGATCAAGCTGATCCAGGGCCAGCCTAATCGCTACAAGTTCGAAGGGGCTACGCTGTTCAAGTTCATGGTGCCGATGGAACGTGCCGAAGAACGCTTCAATACCCTGGAGGCGCTGTTTGAGCGCCTCCTTCCGAAATCCGCTTGAAGGACGCCGCCATGCGCCTGTTCCGCATTCTGAGCCTGTTGTTGCTGGTACTTGCGCCGTCGGCATTTGCCGACAGCCTGTACCAGGTGGAAATGATCCTGGTACGCCAGAATGCCGAGCCGGTGATCAACAGTCGCGCCGCACCGGAAAACTGGGATGAAGGTGCACCGCGCCTGGGCGAACGGATGAGCCCGCCGCGCCTGGGCAATATCGTCGACAAGCTGCGTGCCGATGCCAACTACACGGTGCTCGCCCACAAGGCCTGGGAACAGAACCTGGGCGAGCAGCCGGTCAAAGTCGCGATCACCGACGGCCAGGAGCAATTCGGCCAGTTCCCCATCGAAGGTGTGTTGAGCCTGCAATTGGGGCGCTTTACCGATATCGACGCGGATTTCTGGATCAACCAGTTCGACAATAACGGCAGCGTGATTACCAGCGAACACCTGAGCCAGAAAGACGTGCGCACCAAGAACAACCAGCTCAACTACCTGGACGGCGGTCACCTGGCGCTGCTGATCAAGATCACCTCGCTGACCGCCAAGCCACCCAGCGCTCCACCGCCCGACCTTCAGGACTGATCCAGCGCCATGCCCCTGACGTCGTCACTGACCAAACCCCTGGCCCCTTCGTGGGCCAATCGCTTTAAAGAGCAAAGCCTTGAGCGCGGGCGGCGCTACGCCCTGGAAAACCGCGTACGCATCGTCGAGTGCGGCGACAGCACCATCATCGCCAGCTGCGAAGGCTCGGGTGGCAATGTGTACCGCCAGACCATCTCGCTGCGCGAGTCGGCCAAGGGCATGCTGATCCTGGTGGACAGCCGTTGTACGTGCCCGGTGCATACCAACTGCAAACATATCGCAGCGGTGCTGCTCAAGGTCCAGGAAACCCTGGCCTACCCGGCGGCGGCCCAGGATGCCGAACTGTTGGAGAAGCTCCAGGCCGTACTG
Source organism: Pseudomonas sp. FBCC-B545 (assembly GCF_059134095.1). Lineage (NCBI taxonomy): Bacteria > Pseudomonadati > Pseudomonadota > Gammaproteobacteria > Pseudomonadales > Pseudomonadaceae > Pseudomonas > Pseudomonas sp. FBCC-B545. Next base: position 4,544,215 of record NZ_CP101441.1, read on the forward strand.
GATAACCGCGTGGTGTTGCCACAGGTGGTGATGGACGATGTACATCCGGTGCCACGCTTGTGGCTGGCCAGTGTGGAGTTCAGCGCGTTCGAGCCGCGCAACGGCAAGATGCAGCGCTATATCCAGCATCGTGCGGCGCTGTCATTCAACTACCTGGGCAACTATGTCAGCGGGCAAAAAAATGCCGACATTATCGTGCGCCAGGAAACTCAGAGCCTGCGCATCAGGCGCCATCCCGAGCTGGAGCAATCCTATCGCGAGCAACTGCGCCTGCTCGGCTTCAAGATCGCCACGCGCCAGAGCAAGGCCCTGCCGGAAAGTGCCGGCGAGCTGTTCGAGATGGTCAACGACAGCGCCTGGCTGAACTTCACGCTCAACTCATCGCCAACGCTGCGGGCCGAGGGCTGGGAGCTGCAAATTGATGAAGACTTCGGTTTCGACCTGAGCCCGGTGGACGACTGGTACGCCAGCGTCGATGAAGCACCCGAGCGTGACTGGTTCGACCTGGAGCTGGGCATCATCGTCAATGGCGAGCGGTTGAGCCTGCTGCCGATCCTGTTGAACCTGATGCGCTCCCACACCGAGATCCTCAACCCGGAAAAACTCGCAAGGCGCCGCGATGATGAACTGATCCTGGTGAATATTCCCGGGCTGCCCAACGGCCACGGCCCGCTGCAAGTGGCGCTGCCCTACGGGCGCTTGAAGCCGGTGCTGGCGACTCTCGGCGAGTTCTACCTGCAGGAAACCGGCACCACGACGTTGCGCCTGGCCAAGGCCGACGCGATCAGGCTCAACCCGCTGGAAGACCTGCCGTTGCAATGGGAAGGCGGCGAGAAGATCCGCAACTTCGCCCAACGCCTGCGGGACATCAAGGACTTCACCTGCGTCGCGCCCGAGGGCCTGAACGCAACCTTGCGCCCCTATCAACTGGAAGGCTTGAGCTGGATGCAGTCACTGCGCCAGTTGGAAGTGGGTGGGATTCTCGCGGACGACATGGGCCTGGGCAAAACCCTGCAAACCCTGGCGCATATTCTCACCGAGAAAATCGCCGGGCGCCTTGATCGGCCCTGCATGGTCGTGATGCCCACCAGCCTGATTCCGAACTGGCTCGACGAAGCTGCGCACTTCACCCCGCAACTGCGGGTGCAGGCACTGTACGGCGCAGGGCGCAAGAAACACTTCGCCAACCTGCACGACTACGACCTGCTGCTGACCACCTATGCCCTGCTGCCCAAGGACATCGACACGCTCGCCGCCCTGCCCTTGCATGTATTGATCCTGGATGAAGCGCAGTACATCAAGAACCCGTCCAGCAAGGCCGCCCAGGCCGCACGCGAGCTGAATGCCCGCCAGCGCCTGTGCCTGAGCGGCACGCCATTGGAAAACCACTTGGGTGAACTGTGGTCGCTGTTCCACTTCCTGTTACCGGGTTGGCTGGGCGACGTGAAGAGCTTCAACCGTGATTACCGCGTGCCGATTGAAAAACGCGCCAGTGACGTGCGCTTGCAGCACCTCAACGGTCGAATCAAACCGTTCCTGCTGCGCCGCACCAAGGAACAGGTGGCGACCGAATTGCCACCCAAGACCGAAATCATCCACTGGGTCGACCTCAACGAGGCCCAGCGCGACGTGTACGAAACCATGCGGCTGGCCATGGATAAAAAGGTCCGCGATGAGATCACCCGCAAGGGCGTGGCGCGTAGCCAGATCATCATTCTTGAAGCCCTGCTCAAGCTGCGCCAGGTGTGCTGCGACCTGCGCCTGGTCAACGATGCCAGCCTGGCGGTGCGTGGCAGCAGCTCGGGTAAGCTCGACAGCCTGATGGAAATGCTCGACGAGCTGTTTGCCGAGGGCCGGCGAATACTGCTGTTTTCCCAGTTCACCTCAATGCTGAGCCTGATCGAGATCGAGCTGAATAAACGCGGGATTGCCTATGCACTGCTGACCGGTCAGACCCGTGACCGGCGCACACCGGTAAAGGATTTCCAGAGCGGCAAGCTGCAGATCTTTCTGATCAGCTTGAAAGCCGGTGGCGTGGGCTTGAACCTGACCGAAGCCGACACCGTGATTCATTACGACCCGTGGTGGAACCCGGCCACGGAAAACCAGGCCACTGACCGTGCGTACCGTATCGGGCAGGAAAAGCCGGTGTTTGTGTACAAGATGATTGCGCGGGGCACGGTGGAGGAGAAAATCCAGCACCTGCAAAAGGAGAAATCCGACCTGGCGGCGGGCGTGCTGGATGGGCGTACGACTGGGGATTGGCAGTTGGGTAATGAAGAGATTGAGGCGTTGTTTGCGCCACTGCCCAACAAGCAAGAAAAGCGCTGACTGCTCCATCGCCATCGGGGGCAAGCCCCCTCCCACATTTTGATTTGTGAATAGATTCAAGTGTGGGAGCGGGCTTGCTCGCGAAGGGCGCGCCGCGATTTTCAGCCAGGTAAAGGTGCAAACAGCGCCTCAATATCCCGCTGCTCCAGCTTCCAACCCGCACTGGCGCCACCTTCCAGCACCCCATCGGCCAACGCGGCCTTCTCCAACTGCAACGCCTGAATCTTCTCCTCGACCGTGCCCCGCGCAATCATCTTGTACACAAACACCGGCTTTTCCTGGCCTATACGATAAGCTCGGTCAGTAGCCTGGTTCTCCACTGCCGGGTTCCACCACGGGTCGTAATGAATCACCGTATCGGCCGCCGTCAGGTTCAAGCCCGTACCGCCCGCTTTCAGGCTGATCAAGAACAACGGTGTCTTGCCGTCCTGGAAGTTCTTCACTGGAGTACGTCGGTCAAGGGTGTCTCCAGTCAGGATCGAATACTCAAGCCCACGCTGCTTGAGCTCTTCTTCAATCAACGCCAGCATCGAGGTGAATTGCGAGAACAACAAAATCCGCCGCCCCTCGCTGAGTAACTCTTCCAGCATCTCCATCAAGTTGCCCAACTTGCCGGCGCCGGCCTTGGCAGCCTTAGTCACCGGTGCAGACTTGACCAGCCGCAAGTCACAGCACACCTGGCGCAGTTTGAGCAGGGCTTCAAGAATGATGATCTGGCTGCGGGCCACGCCATGCCGACTGATTTCGTCGCGCACCTTTTTATCCATTGCCACGCGCACCGTTTCGTAAACATCCCGCTGTGCGTCGCTCAGCTCGACCCAGTGGACGATTTCGGACTTGGGCGGTAATTCCGTCGCGACCTGCTCCTTTTTCCTTCGCAACAAGAACGGTTTGATACGCGCCGTGAGATGTTGCATCCGCTGGGCATTACCGTGCTTCTCGATGGGCGTGCGGTAATCGCGGTTAAAGGTCTTGCTATCGCCCAACCAGCCCGGCAACAAGAAATGAAACAGCGACCACAACTCGCCCAGATGGTTTTCCAGAGGCGTACCGCTCAAGCATAAACGCTGACCGGCCTCCAACTGACGAGCAGCCTGGGCCGCTTTGCTGTTGGGGTTCTTGATGTTTTGCGCTTCGTCCAGGATCAGCACGCTCCAGCGCTGAGGCTGCAGGACTTCAAGGTCCCGCGGCAACAGTGCATAGGTGGTGAGTACCAGGTCGTAATCGGTCAAGCGCATGAAGTCAGCCTGACGCTGCGCACCGTGCAGTGCCAGGACTTTGAGCTGTGGCGTAAAACGCGCAGCTTCGTCCATCCAGTTCGGGATCAAGCTGGTGGGCATTACCGCCAGTGCAGGCGCCTGTAAACGGCCAGACTGCTTTTCGCAGAGTAGATGGGCGAGCGCCTGCAGGGTTTTGCCAAGCCCCATGTCGTCGCCCAGGATCCCGCCGACTTCCAGCTCGCGCAGGGTTTGCATCCAGTTCAGCCCTTCGAGCTGATAGCCGCGTAGTTCCGCGTTCAGGCCCCGAGGTGCCGGCACATGAACGTGAATGGAGTCTTTAAGGCGCTTGGCAAAATCACGCAGTCGCTCGCCCCCCTGCCAGACCAAGGGTAGTGCATCCAGGTTACTGAGCCGTGCCGCATCCGGCGCACTCAGCCGCAGTGCATCGCCTTCCGGTGCACGCAGGTAGAGTTCGCCGAGGGTCGCCATCAGGGGTTTGATACGACCGTAGGGCAGCGCGACTTTGGTTTGAGTGCGGGCGCCCAGACTGACCAATACGCGCTCCTGATCATCACGCTCGGCCATGTAGGCGGCGTCAAGCAGCTTGGGTTGACGACGCATCAAGTCAAGTACTATTGGCAGCAGGCTGTGACGCTCGCCGTTGACCTCAATGCCCAGCTCAAGGTCAAACCACTCGTGGCCGGGCGACTCATCGATGTCCGCGTACCAGCCGTCTACAGCCTCCACATCGTAATAAAACCCCGGATGGATGACGACGTCCCATCCTGCCTCACGCAAAACCGACAGCCCGCTCTCAACAAACGCCAGCCAGGCTTCATCATTGGGTAGATCGAACATCTCTCCTGCACTGGCAGGCAGCGCACGGGTTTTACGATTGACCGTTTTGAAGCCGATTTTTGTGAGCGTCTTGCGCAGGGCTTTTTCAGCCGCCGGCTTGCGTTGAATGCGCTGGGTTTCGGTGCCGTTGAGAAACAGGATGTCTTCAGTGCCCTTGCCGCTGACCAGGCTGGTGTCGTAACGGAAAGCCAAGGCAGCGCGGTGTTCCAGGATGGGCATTCGTCGATAGTCGGTCTGGCTGTAGACGTAGGATTCGTCGCTTCCCAAGGTGAGGCAGCCTTGTGGTTCCAGCGTATCCACGACGCGCTCGGTCAGCTCACGTGGCGGAGGAATGGCTTGGGACACCACACTTAGCCGATGACTGAACATCGCCACCTGATCAGCTGGAATCACGGGCAGGCCACATAAATGTATCGCCAGGTTCTCATCCACCCCAGGCTCAAGCACGCCCAACTGCATGTTGTCCAAGTCCAGATAATGGAGCGGCTTGAGAGGCAATACTTCGTCCAGTTCACGACCATTGCTGAGCCATTCAGGACAATAATTGCCGTCAGGCATCACGGCCCAATTGAAACGAGCGGCACGGACAGGCCCCGGGTTAAGCGCTAACCCAGCATCCAAATCAAAGAACAGACGCTGGGTTGTCAACGCCAGCTGGAGTATTTCGGCGCCCGCCTCACCCGCTAACTGAAAAGTGCTGCCGTAGCTCAGGTAAGGACGGCTCAACATGAGCAAGCGACCAAGGCTTATATCCAGCTCATGCATATAAGCGGGAGTACGCCGCAATATTTCATCCATCGAGTGCAGCGGCTTGATATCGCTGTAGTCACCTTTCTTCGTCACGCGTGCCCGATATACCTCCAGTGACCACCTCATTGAATAAGCATCGGGGGCGAGTTGGTACAGCAAACAGGTACCGGTGTTCTTGTGTTGTACATCATCGGCAGGTGTGGGCTTGGGGATACTCTCAAGCCAGTTTTCGAGCTGCGGGCTCAGACGGTCAGCCACCTGCTTTTTCGGGGCGTTCAGCTCGTCATACAGCACGGTCAACGTAAACAAGGTCGCAGCGGCGTGCTTGCAATTGATCGCCACCGGGCAGGAACACACACACCTGATACCCGTCCAACGGGATGCTGCACCCTCCAGGGTAATCGCCAGGGTATAGACATTACGGCCAGACCCCTTGCACTGTGCAATCAGCCTGTCATGTCCGAATTCTTTTATTTCAAGACGATGTTCGCCAGCATACTCAAACCCACGCTCCAACGAACGAGGGTCAAAGTATTCCTGCCAATCCAACTCGACGATACGTGCAATCAGGTCATTCATGGAACAGAACTCTATAGCGGTCAGCAGCGAGATTTAAAGCAGGGCGACTCCTACTAAGCGGTAAGAGATAGCTACAGCTACATTCAGATACTTCTTACACCAAGCTTCTAACAGCACAGGCACCGTTTACTCAATCAGCTGAGCGTCCCGCAACGCTGTGAGAGCCGTCAACCAGCGCGGATCCTGTTTGTAATCAGTTGACGCAACCGCCTGCCCACGCATACGCGCAATCCGTGCCGACGGCGTGACCTTCATCCGCTGCGCGGCGGTGAGTGCCAGCTCGGCAGCCGCGCGGTCATTGCATACCAGCCCCATATCACAACCCGCCGTCAGCGCCGCCTCGATCCGACTGGCCGCATCGCCGACCACATGGGCGCCCGCCATGGACAGGTCATCACTGAAAATAACCCCGTCGAACTGCAACTCGCCGCGCAGGATGTCCTGCAACCAGCGGCGCGAGAAGCCGGCGGGCTGGCTGTCCACCTGCGGGTAGATCACGTGCGCGGGCATCACTGCGGCCAATTTCTTGCTCAAGCGTGCGAAGGGCACCAGGTCATTGGCGCGAATTTGTTCCAGGCTGCGCTCGTCATTGGGAATGGCGACGTGAGAATCGGCCTCGGCCCAACCGTGCCCGGGGAAGTGCTTGCCCGTGGCGGCCATACCGGCGCCGTTCATGCCACGGATAAAGGCGCCAGCGAGGACGGCGGCACGCTCGGGGTCGCCTTCGAAGGAGCGAGTGCCGACCACGGCGCTGCGTTGGTAGTCGAGGTCCAGTACCGGGGCGAAACTCAAGTCGAGACCCACAGCCAGTACTTCGGTGGCCATGATCCAGCCGCACTGTTCTGCCAGGTATTCAGCGTTGGGGTTATCGGCCAGCGCACGCATGGCCGGCAAGCGCACGAAGCCTTGGCGCAGGCGCTGTACGCGGCCACCTTCCTGGTCGACCGCCAGCAGCAGGTCCGGGCGCACTGCACGAATCGCCGCGCTCAACTCGCGAACCTGGCGTGGGTGCTCGATATTGCGTGCAAAAATGATCAGGCCGCCCACCTCCGGTTGGCGCAACAGATGGCGATCCTCGGCCGTCAGCCAGGTGCCGGCCACGTCGACCATCAAAGAACCTTGCAGGGCAGCAGTCATAAACCTTCCTTAAATAACGCACACAACCCGTCGCCCTTACCAGACACGGCAAGCACGACGGGTTGCGAATAGATAGCTGAAATCGGCATGGCGGCTAGCTTAGCGGATGCAAGCGGCCACGCACACCCGGGGGCAGTCAAACCTTGGCGGCGGTCGGTGCGCTCTTGCTGCGTGGGCGCAACTGGGCAGCGGCCATGGCCGGGTCGGTGACGCCGGTTTCGGCGCGCATGCCGGCAGCGAGGAATGGCACCATCAGCCGCATCACCTGCTCGATGGAGGTGTTCACCCCGAAATCGGTCTCGGCAATTGCTCGCAATGCCTTGATACCGGACATGCTGAAAGCCGCGGCGCCGAGCATGAAATGCACGCGCCAGAACAGTTCGATAGGCGGAATACGCGGGGCGGCTTCGTTGACCAGCAACATATAGCGGCGGAACACCTTGCCGTACATGTCTTCCAGGTAACGCCGCAGGTGGCCCTGGCTCTGGCTGAACGCCAGGCCCAGCAAACGCATGAAGATTGACAGGTCGTTGCCGCTGCGTGGCTGCACGACCAACGCTTGCTCAACGAGGATTTCCAGCAGGTCTTCCAGGCTCGGCTTGTGATCGGCCTTGGCCTGACGACGCTCCAGCTCACGGTCAAGACTGGCGCAGAATGGCCCCAGAAAGCGCGAAAACACTGCCTGGATCAGGGCCTTTTTTGAGCCGAAATGGTAGTTCACCGCGGCAAGGTTGACCCCAGCCTTGCTAGTGATCAGCCGTAGTGAGGTTTCAGCAAATCCTTTTTCCGCGAACAACTGCTCGGCAGCATCGAGAATGCGTTCAACGGTTTCCGACTGGGCCATGGCTACTCCGCCTGACAAACACTTGTTTGAAACATACGTTTCAGAGTATGTCTTGTCAAGCCTGCGGGTTCGTTTTCCGGCCGGATAGTCATCACGCGCATGGCTATTTAACCACATCCCTCTCGCTCTGTAGGGAGCACTATTTCTGGGCCGTAGGAAGGATGACGCACGACCGTCCAGCGGAGCCGATGAAAAGGATGATTGCCAAGCGCAGTCCACTGTATATAATCCCAGTCACTGTATAAAAAGACAGAGCGATCAACATGCTAAAACTGACGCCACGCCAAGCTGAGATTCTGGCTTTTATCAAGCGCTGCCTTGATGACAATGGTTACCCGCCGACCCGTGCGGAGATTGCCCTGGAATTGGGATTCAAGTCCCCGAACGCCGCAGAGGAGCACCTCAAGGCTCTCGCCCGCAAAGGCGCGATCGAGATGACCCCGGGTGCCTCGCGGGGTATTCGAATCCCTGGCTTCGAAGCCAAGGCCGACGAATCGACATTGCCGATCATCGGTCGCGTCGCCGCCGGTGCGCCGATCCTGGCGCAGCAGCACGTCGAGGAATCCTGCAATATCAACCCGACCTTCTTCCATCCTCGCGCCGACTACCTGTTGCGCGTGCACGGCATGAGCATGAAGGACGTGGGCATTTTCGATGGCGACCTGCTGGCCGTCCACACCACCCGCGAAGCCCGCAATGGCCAGATCGTCGTGGCCCGTATCGGCGATGAAGTCACCGTCAAGCGCTTCAAGCGTGAAGGCAGCAAGGTCTGGCTGCTGGCCGAGAACCCTGAGTTTGCCCCGATCGAAGTCAACCTGAAAGACCAGGACCTGGTGATCGAAGGCTTGAGTGTCGGCGTCATTCGCCGCTAAAGGAGGCATCATGCAGCTCGTGCACACCCCACAACACACCCAACTGTCGCTCTTCGAGGCCTTCATGGCCCAACCCCTTGCGCCCATCCTCAACGAAACGGTCGAGGCCCCCTGGGGCGGCGAACCTGAGGCGTTCAGTGAATTGTCGTTGCGCGGTGCGGCTGGGAGCTGCCTGAACCTGCTGGCTCCCATCTTGCGCGAATTGAGCGAAGACAAGGACGCACGCTGGCTGACGCTGATCGCCCCGCCCGCCAGCCTGACACAGGCTTGGCTGCGGGAGGCCGGCCTCAACCGCGAGCGCATCCTGTTGCTGCAACCACGCGGAACGCAGAGCCCCCAACAGCTGACCTGCGAAGCCTTGCGCCTGGGTCGTAGTCATACGGTAGTGAGTTGGCTGAATCCGCTGAATGCCAGCACCAAGCAACAGCTGATCAGTGCCGCACGCACGGGTGATGCACAGAGCTTGAATATTCGCTTGGGATAGAGGGGGCTTGTGGTGGCGAGCGAGCTTGTTATCGGGGCTCAGTGAAGAACCCGCGGGCCATCGTCTTTCTCAGGCTCGCCTTCCGCCAGGCGACCTGCCATCTGCACGCCCACGCTCAACATGGCCTTGGCCACTTCCACATGCTGACCTTGCAGGAACACTTTGGCATCTTCGGAGAAATCCAGAATGACTAGAGAACCTTCGTCCTCAGCTCGGCGCAGTTCGATTCGGCCATCAGGCAGTTCAACAATTTCCAGAAAGGACGTTGGCATAAAAGTCTGTTCTCCACGAAAGGCCGGGATTATATCAGTCATCCACCCAGCCTCGCAGGGTAACTGGGCAGGTTTCTTTACCGCGTGATGAATGGTGCCGGGCAAGTGCCCACTTTCAGCACTCGTTCAAACCCTCACGAAACCGCAGCGCCATCTTTTTCAGCTCCTGGCGCCAGCTTTCCAACTCTTCGCGGCTCAGGGGCTTGGGCTCATCCTGTTCCAACGCCACGGCGACGATCAGCGGCTGGGTGACATCGCCTTTGGGCACATGAGGAATACGCGGCGGCTGAAACATATCTGCATGCGCCTTGAGCAACCGCGCCACCCAACTGTCAGGGCTCTGGGCCATTTCCACCAACTCGGCTAACTCAGGGATGACCATGGAATCCAGCACTTCACGATTCACGATCATTTCCGCTCTGGGCGAGCCGGCCTGGGGCAAGCGGTAGAACCCGGCGATTTCATGACACAAACCCAGCAAAGCGCCATACAGATGGAACAAGGCCGCCTCGCGCCCCGCCTGGACCAGCGCGATGGCGTTCATCTCCTTCCCTTCCTCGGCCCGACCAAGGGCCTCCAGGGACAAACCCGCGAAGTAAATTTTCTGATTGGTACGGGTATAGAGTTCGTTGGCCATGACGGCAATCTCCACAACGAATAGGCGTGATGCTGGCTGAACAGTGTCACGGAACGGCCGGGCGTACTGCAAGTGCAAATGTGGGAGGGGGCTTGCCCCCGATAGCGGTGCATCAGTCATACACATGGCGACTCATACACTGTCATCGGGGGCAAGCCCCCTCCCACATTTGGAACTTCAGCACATGCGATGGATCAAGCGCCCTGGCGCTTGTCCTCGACCTTCCACTTGCCGCCGTCGTAGAACGCTTTCCAGCCGGTAGGCTTGCCGTCCACTTCGGTCTGCACGTACTGCTCCTTGGTCTTGCGGCTGTAGCGGATCACGGCTGGACGACCATCCGGGTCCTTCTTCGGCGCTTCACACAGGAAGTGGTACTTGGGATCAATCTCGTCCTTGTGCGGCACGATTTCCATCACCAGCGGTGCACGGGTCTCGCGGTTTTTCGGGAACTGGCTGGCCGCCAGGAACAGGCCCGAAGCACCGTCACGCAGGATGTACGTGTCGTTGACCTTCTCGCACTTGAGCTCGGGCATCTTCACCGGGTCCATCTTCGGCGGTGCCGCGTCACCGCTTTTCAGCAGTTTGCGGGTGTTTTTGCACGTGGGGTTGGTGCAGCCGAAGAACTTGCCGAAACGGCCGGTCTTGAGCTGCATCTCGCTGCCGCATTTGTCGCATTCCAGGCTCGGTCCTTCGTAGCCCTTGATGCGGTAAGTGCCCTCTTCAATCTCGTAGCCATTGCAGTCCGGGTTGTTACCGCAGATGTGCAGCTTGTGCTTTTCGTCCAGCAGGTAGGCGTCCATCGCCGTGCTGCAGATCGGGCAGCGGTGCTTGCCACGCAATACCAGCGACTCGGATTCGCCCTCGTCATCGGCCGCGATCTCATCACCCGGAACCAGGTTGACGGTCGCCTTGCAGCGCTCTTTCGGCGGCAGGCTGTAACCCGAGCAACCGAGGAACACGCCGGTTGACGCAGTACGAATCTGCATCGGACGGCCACAGGTCAGGCACGGGATGTCGGTCATCACCGGCTGGTTGGCACGCATGCCGCTCTCAGGGCTTTCAGCCACTTCAAGTTTTTTCTTGAAGTCGCCGTAGAACTCGTCGAGCACGTTTTTCCAGTCGCGCTCGCCCTGGGCTACGTCATCGAGATTCTCTTCCATACCGGCGGTGAAGCCGTAGTCCATCAGGTTGGAGAAGCTCTCGGACAGGCGCTCGGTAACGATGTCGCCCATCTTTTCCGAATAGAAACGACGGTTGTGCAGCGCGACGTAGCCACGATCCTGGATGGTGGAGATGATTGCCGCATAGGTCGACGGGCGACCGATACCGCGTTTTTCCATCTCCTTCACCAGGCTGGCTTCCGAATAGCGCGCTGGCGGCTTGGTGAAGTGCTGGGACGGGTCGAGCTTGATCAGCTTCAACGTATCGCCCTGGGCCATGTCCGGCAGCACGTCGTCATCGCCTGGCTTGGCGATTTGCGGCATGACGCGGGTGTAGCCGTCGAACTTGAGGATACGGCCCTTGGCACGCAGCTCGAAGTCGCCAGCGCCCACACTGACAGTGGTAGACAGGTATTGCGCCGGCAGCATCTGGCAGGCCAGGAACTGGCGCCAAATCAGCTCGTAGAGGCGCTCAGCGTCGCGCTCCATGCCGCTCAGCTTGGAGGGCTCGGTGTTGGCATCGGAAGGACGAATCGCTTCGTGAGCCTCCTGGGCGCCCTCTTTGCTGCTGTAGACGTTGGGCTTCTCCGGCAGGTACTTCTTGCCGAATTCGCTTTCAATATAGGTCCGCGCCATCGCCACCGCGTCTTGCGACAGGTTGGTGGAGTCGGTACGCATATAAGTGATGTAGCCGGCTTCGTACAGACGCTGGGCCATCATCATGGTTTTCTTCACCCCGAAACCCAGGCGGTTGCTCGCGGCCTGTTGCAGGGTGGAGGTGATGAACGGCGCCGACGGCTTGCTGCTGGTCGGTTTGTCTTCACGCTTGACGATGCTGTAGCTGGAAGCCTTGAGCTTTTCCAGCGCGGCCATGGCCTGGGCTTCGTTCAGCGGCTTGAAGGCCTCGCCTTTCTCACGGGCCACTTCGAAGCGCACGTTGGCGCCCTTGGCGGTGCCGAGATCGGCGTGGACTTCCCAGTATTCTTCGGGGTTGAACGCACGGATCTCACGCTCACGCTCCACCACCAGCTTCACCGCGACCGATTGCACACGGCCGGCGGACAGGCCACGGGCGATCTTCGCCCATAGCAGTGGCGAGACCATATAGCCCACCACGCGATCGAGGAAACGACGGGCCTGCTGGGCGTTGACGCGATCAATATCCAGCTCCCCCGGCTTGGAGAAGGCTTCCTGGATGGCTTTTTTGGTGATTTCGTTGAACACCACACGCTTATAGCGGCTGTCATCACCGCCGATGGCTTCGCGCAGGTGCCAGGCAATGGCTTCCCCTTCGCGGTCCAAGTCCGTCGCGAGATAGATGGTGTCAGCATCCTTGGCGAGCCGGCGCAGCTCTTCGATGACCTTTTCCTTGCCCGGAAGGATTTCGTACTTGGCCTTCCAGCCATGGTCCGGGTCCACCCCCATGCGCGAGACCAGCTGCTTGCGCGCTTTCTCTTTAGGGCTGAGCACCGGACCTGCGCCCGCAGCCGCCTTGCCGCGCTTGGCGGCAGGCTCCTTGCTGGCGCTAGCCGAACCGCTGGTGGGCAGGTCTCGGATATGGCCGATACTCGACTTCACCACGTACTCGTTGCCCAAGTACTTGTTGATGGTCTTGGCCTTAGCCGGGGATTCCACAATGACCAGCGATTTGCCCATGGATCGGAAAGTTCCTGAATTCGAGAAGTGAAAGGCAGTTGGCGCCTGACGCGGCAACGCTATATATAGTGGCAACAAGGTGAGGTCAAGCGCAGCATTCTGCGCGACCTGCCGTTATTGCCCTTTAAAAAGACTGGGTTCGGCCTGGACCAAAGCAAAGCGCGGGACGTGCTCGCCGTCAACTTCGACGGTCTGAAGGAACATGCTCAAGGGGCGTACCCAAAAGCCGTATTCGCCATACAGTGCTTGGTAGAACACCACTTCTTCTTCGGTTTCGGAGTGGCGTGCCACGCTGAAAACGCGGTACTGCGGCCCCTTATAATGTTGGTAGAGCCCTGGTTCGACTTTCATGCTCTGGCCCCCTTACAAAATTTGTTGAAAAAAAATATTAAAAAGTTTCAAAAAACAAAAACCGGGGCACTGGGCCCCGGCTTCCGTCAACGAAACGCTTAGACGCGTTCGAAGACGGTGGAAATGCCTTGGCCGAGACCAATGCACATGGTTGCAACCCCAAGGTTGCCGCCATTTTGCTTCATCACATTAAGCAAAGTGCCGGAGATACGTGCACCGGAGCAACCGAATGGGTGGCCCAGGGCAATCGCACCGCCGTGCAGGTTAACCTTCTCGTTCATCTTGTCGAGCACTTTCAAATCTTTCAGCACTGGCAGGGCCTGTGCGGCGAAAGCTTCGTTGAGCTCGAAGAAGTCGATGTCGTTGATGGTCAGGCCTGCGCGCTTCAAGGCTTTTTGTGTGGCCGGTACTGGACCATAGCCCATGATTGCCGGGTCCACACCCGCCACTGCCATCGAACGGATCACGGCCAGCGGCTGGATGCCCAGGTCCTGGGCACGCTGCGCCGACATCACGATCATGCACGAGGCACCGTCGGTGATTTGCGACGACGTACCGGCGGTCACGGTGCCGCCCTTTGGGTTGAAAGCCGGCTTGAGGGCCGCCAGGCTTTCCAGGGTGGTGTCCGGACGAATGGTTTCGTCGTAATCGAACAGTTTCAGGAAGCCGTTCTCGTCGTAGCCGTTCATCGGGATGATTTCATCCTTGAACTTGCCTTCCACGGTCGCCTTGTGGGCGAGCTGGTGGGAGCGCACGCCGAACGCGTCCTGGGCTTCACGGGTGATGCCGTGCATCTTGCCGAGCATTTCTGCGGTCAGGCCCATCATGCCCGAGGCTTTCGCCGCGTACAGCGACATGTGCGGGTTAGGATCGACACCGTGCATCATGCTGACGTGGCCCATGTGTTCCACGCCACCGACCACGAATACATCGCCGTTGCCGGTCATGATCGCCTGGGCAGCGGTGTGCAGTGCACTCATCGATGAGCCACACAGGCGGCTGACAGTCTGGCCAGCTGCGGTGTGCGGGATCTGGGTCATCAAGGAAGCCATGCGCGCGATGTTCCAGCCCTGCTCCAGGGTCTGGTTGACGCAGCCCCAGATCACGTCTTCGACTTCGTTGGGATCAACCTTGACGTTGCGTTCCAGCAGCTTGCTGATCAGGTGTGCCGACATGTCTTCGGCACGGGTGTTGCGGTGCATGCCGCCCTTGGAGCGGCCCATCGGAGTACGACCGAAGTCGACAATCACGACGTCTCTTGGATTCAAGCTCATAAATATTCTCGCTCTAGTCGTCTGGGCACTTAACCGAAGAAGCTCTGGCCGTTCTTGGCCATTTCACGCAGCTTCGCGGTCGGGTGGTACAGCGGGCCCAAAGCAGCGTATTTGTCAGCCAGGGCAACGAACTCAGCCACACCGATCGAATCGATGTAACGCAGCGCACCACCACGGAATGGAGGGAAACCGATACCGTACACCAGGCCCATATCGGCTTCGGCGGCGGTCTCGACAATGCCGTCTTCCAGGCAACGCACGGTTTCCAGGCACAGGGCGATCATCATCCAGTTGATGATGTCCTCGTCGGACACCTCACGCTGTTCGTAGATGACCGGCGCCAGCACTTCATGCACCGACGGGTCGGCCACTTTCTTCTGCTTGCCCTTCTTGTCGGCCTCGTAAGCGTAGAAACCCTTGCCGTTCTTCTGGCCCAGGCGCTTGGCCTCGTACAGCGCATCGATCGCCGAGCGACGGTCGTCTTTCATGCGGTCCGGGAAGCCTTCAGCCATCACGTCGCGACCGTGGTGGCCGGTATCGATGCCGACCACGTCCATCAGGTACGCCGGGCCCATGGGCCAGCCGAATTTTTCCATGACCTTGTCGATGCGCACGAAGTCCACACCGGCGCTGACCAGCTTGGCGAAACCGCCGAAGTACGGGAACAGTACGCGGTTGACCAGGAAGCCCGGGCAGTCATTGACCACGATCGGGTTCTTGCCCATTTTCTTGGCGTAGGCAACGGTGGTGGCAATTGCCTCCTCGCTGGACTTCTCGCCACGGATCACTTCCACCAGGGGCATCATGTGCACCGGGTTGAAGAAGTGCATGCCGACGAAGTTTTCCGGGCGCTTGAGGGCCTTGGCCAGCAGCGAGATGGAAATGGTCGAGGTGTTGGACGCCAGGATGGTGTCGTCCTTGACCTGGGCTTCAACCTCAGCCAAGACCGCTTGCTTGACCTTCGGGTTCTCGACAACCGCTTCGACCACCAGGTCGACGTGGCCGAAATCGCCGTAGGACAACGTAGGACGAATGCCGTTAAGCACCTCGGCCATCTTCGCCGCGGTCATGCGACCTTTATCAACACGGCCAACCAGCAGCTTGGCGGCTTCGGCCAGGCCCTGCTCGATACCGTGCTCATTGATGTCTTTCATCAGGATCGGCGTGCCTTTGGACGCCGACTGATAGGCGATGCCGCCACCCATGATACCGGCACCGAGTACGGCGGCCTGCTTCACGTCCTTGGCGATTTCGTCGTAGGCCTTGGCCTTTTTCTTCAGCTCCTGATCGTTCAGGAACAGGCCGATCAGGCTCTGGGCCGCCGAGGTCTTCGCCAGTTTGACGAAGCCGGCCGCTTCCACTTCCAGGGCCTTGTCGCGACCGAAGTTCGCAGCCTTCTGGATGGTCTTGATCGCTTCAACCGGCGCCGGGTAGTTCGGGCCAGCCTGGCCAGCCACGAAACCCTTGGCGGTTTCGAACGACATCATTTGTTCGATGGCGTTGAGCTTGAGTTTTTCCAGCTTTGGCTGACGCTTGGCCTTGTAGTCAAATTCGCCGCTGATAGCGCCCTTGATCAGGTTCAGCGCAGCTTCGGCCAGTTTGTCCGGGGCAACTACAGCGTCGACAGCACCGACTTTCAGTGCGTCTTCGGCCTTGATTTCCTTACCGGCTGCGATCCACTCGATAGCATTGTCGGCACCGATCAGGCGCGGCAGGCGCACGGTACCGCCAAAGCCTGGGTAGATGCCCAGCTTGACTTCCGGCAGGCCGATCTTGGCGGTGGCGGACATGACGCGGAAATCCGCCGCCAGGCACATTTCAAGGCCCCCGCCCAGCGCGATGCCATTGATCGCGGCAACGGTCGGCACGTTGAGGTCTTCGAAATCGCTGAAGATCTTGTTGGCTTCGAGGTTGCCAGCCACCAGCTCGGCATCGGGCAGCTTGAAGTTGTCGACGAATTCGGTGATGTCAGCGCCGACGATAAACACGTCCTTGCCGCTGGAAACGATCACGCCCTTGACCGAAGCATCTGCTTTGATGGTGTCTACGGCCTGACGCAGTTCGTTCAGGGTTAGACGGTTGAACTTGTTGACGGACTCACCCTTGAGGTCGAATTTGAGTTCGACGATGCCACTTTCAAGAGCCTTAACCGTGATGGCTTTACCTTCGTAAATCATCAACTGATCTCCACGATATGGAAGCTGAACAGTACACACTGGACGCTGGTTTCTGGTTTGACATTGACAGTTGCATCAATGCTCACGCCAATCAGCCAGGCACACCCGCCAGTGCGATAGTCGGGATTCTGTACGAGTCGTCTGACAGGCAAACGCTCAATTCATACGCCCGTTTGATTTGGGTACGCCACCTTCATCCAATTCCGAGCAATTGTCAATCGCTCCAAAGGCTAGGAAAAACGCGACTTTCCAGTCATTTCAGAACCCGGACCAAGGGGGGGCAACCCGTCAATATTTAAATATTCACAGGATCAATAATAGGAAAGATGTGGGAAACGGCTGTACAGAAAGGGATATACGGCTAGGCTAGCGGCAACTTGCAGATTTACCGGCCTGCCTGGCCACCTCCAGCCCGGTGATGATGTCGGGCTTTTTATTGCCTGACATTCAGGATTTTCTGTAGGGACTCAGGCCAAAGCCTTGAGCAACGCATCAATATCCTTCAAGACACTCGTTTCGCCCTTCTCGCCCCAGTACAAAGCAATCATCTGCTTGTCGGCTTCGACCTTGTAAACGTTCGCCGGCAGCGTTGCAAAATGCGGCAACAACTTTTCATCCACACACACTTCACGCCATTGATTGACCCACACCCCCGGCTCCAGCTGCCAGTAACTCCAGAGGGCCGGGGTGCTGCCGCGACGTGGCCGACAGTATTGCGCACAGGGGCTCGGCGGCTCCTGCTTGAGCCAGTGCGGCCACTCCTGGGGCGCGAGCTGCATGGCCAGGCCGATGCGGCGTGCCTCCATGCGCAGGGCCATGCGCCCACTCTGCCCACGCGACGGGCGCAGCCAGGCCAGGGGGCTTAAAACCACCGCAAGGATTGACACCACTATCCACACCGTCATATGTGTACTCCCGAATTTCTAGATGAGCGGATTTGACCTGACGCAACCCCATCCGCTTGAAAGCAGCCATACTGAACTTATTGCAGTCCCTTGGAGGAACGCCTCATGCCCTACAAACATATTCTGGTCGCTGTCGATCTGACCGAAGAGTGCGATCCGGTGATCAAGCGCGCGCAGGAATCTGCATTAGCCAATGGCGCCATCCTGTCGCTGGTGCATATCGTCGAGCCCATGGCCATGGCCTTTGGCGGTGACGTACCGATGGACCTTTCCCAGTTGCAGCAACAACAATTTGACCAGGCCAAGGAGCGCCTGGACCGTTTGATTCTCAAATACCCGCACCTGAAAAAGGAAGACTGCCACCTGACATACGGCCAACCGCGGCAGGAAATCCACCACTTGGCCAAGGAAAAGGCCTGTGACCTGATCGTGGTCGGCAGCCACGGCCGTCATGGCCTGGCACTGTTGCTGGGCTCCACCGCTAATGATGTATTGCACGGCGCGCCTTGCGATGT
Source organism: Pseudomonas sp. FBCC-B545 (assembly GCF_059134095.1). Taxonomy (NCBI): domain Bacteria; kingdom Pseudomonadati; phylum Pseudomonadota; class Gammaproteobacteria; order Pseudomonadales; family Pseudomonadaceae; genus Pseudomonas; species Pseudomonas sp. FBCC-B545. The sequence goes on from NZ_CP101441.1 coordinate 4,562,237, forward strand.
ACTGGCCGTCAAACTGGCAAAGAGTTCGTAAGACCGATGAAGGTCTAATGTGGGAGCTGGCTTGCCTGCGATAGCAGCCTGTCAGTTGATGCATCAGGTGGCTGTTACACCGCTATCGCAGGCAAGCCAGCTCCCACAGTTGAATCGCATTTCATATTAAAAAGCCCGGCGCTCATAGAAGAGTGCCGGGCTTTTTTATCGCGGTGCAATCACTCAGGCATCCAGTTCGGCCCAACGCTCAACCAGCGCTTCCAGCTCCTGGTTCAACGTCTCCAGGGAAGCGATGACCGCAGCGGTTTCTGCCGCCGGGCGCAGGTAGAAACCGGCGTCAGCCATTTGCGCTTCTACCGCGGCAATCTGCTGTTCCTTGGCGTCGATCTCACCCGGCAAGGCTTCCAGCTCACGCTGCAGCTTGTAGCTGAGTTTCTTCTTGGCCGCGGGTGCAGCTTCCTGGGCCGGTGCAGCCTCTTGCACAGGAGTCACCACCGCCGAGGTCAGGTCGGCCTTGCCGGACTTGCTCTCGGTTACCCCCAGCAGGCGCGGCGAGCCGCCCTGGCGCAGCCAGTCCTGGTAACCACCGACGTATTCGCGCACCTTGCCTTCACCTTCAAAGACCAGGGTGCTGGTGACCACGTTGTCGAGGAATTCCCGGTCGTGGCTGACCATCAGCACAGTGCCGTTGAACGTCAACAGCACTTCTTCGAGCAACTCGAGGGTTTCCACATCGAGGTCGTTGGTCGGTTCGTCGAGCACCAGCAGGTTGGCCGGCTTGCTGAACAGCTTGGCCAGCAGCAAACGCGCACGCTCACCACCGGACAGAGCCTTGACCGGCGTACGCGCACGTTGCGGGCTGAACAGGAAGTCGCCCAGGTAGCTGAGCACATGGCGGCTCTGGCCGTCGATGTCGATAAAGTCGCGGCCTTCGGCGACGTTGTCGATCACGGTCTTTTCCAGGTCCAACTGATGGCGCAACTGGTCAAAGTAGGCCACGTCGATGCGCGTGCCCTCTTCCACCTTGCCGCTGGTCGGTTGCAGACCGCTGAGCATCAGCTTCAGCAGGGTGGTCTTGCCGGTGCCGTTGGCGCCAAGCAGACCAATACGGTCGCCGCGCTGCAGGACCATGGAAAAGTCCTTGATCAGGAACGGCCCGTCCGGGTGATGGAAGCTGACGTTCTCCAGCACCATGACTTGTTTGCCCGACTTGTCGGCGGTATCCAGCTGGATATTGGCTTTGCCGGTACGCTCGCGGCGTTCGCTACGCTCGACGCGCAAGGCTTTCAAGGCACGTACGCGGCCTTCGTTACGGGTGCGACGGGCCTTGATGCCCTGGCGGATCCAGACTTCTTCCTGAGCCAGCTTTTTGTCAAACAGCGCGTTGGCAGTTTCTTCGGCAGCCAGGGCGGCTTCCTTGTGCACCAGGAAGCTGGCGTAATCGCCGTTCCAGTCGATCAGGCCGCCACGGTCCAGCTCGAGGATGCGCGTAGCCAGGCTCTGCAGGAATGCACGGTCGTGCGTGATAAACAGCACGGCGCCCTGGAAGTCCTTGATGGCTTCTTCAAGCCAGGCGATGGCGCCGATGTCCAGGTGGTTGGTCGGTTCGTCGAGCAGCAGCAGGTCCGGCTCGGACACCAGCGCCTGGGCCAGCAGCACACGGCGACGCCAGCCGCCGGACAATTCGGCGAGGGTCTTGTCGGCCGGCAGTTGCAGGCGGCTCAGGGTGCTGTCCACCAGTTGCTGCAAGCGCCAGCCGTCACGGGCTTCGAGGTCTTGCTGGACGTGCATCAGCTTGTCCAGGTCTTCCTCGGTGACGCAGTTCTGCGCCAGGTGATGGTATTGCGCAAGCAACTCGCCGACGCCGTCCAGGCCTTCGGCAACCACGTCGAACACTGTCCGTCCGTCGGCAACCGGCAATTCTTGCGGCAATTCGCCGATCTTGAGGCCCGGGGCACGCCACACAGAGCCGTCATCGGGCTTCTGGTCGCCTTTTACCAGCTTCATCATGCTGGACTTGCCGGTGCCGTTGCGGCCGATGATGCACACCCGCTCACCACGGGCGATCTGCCAGGACACCTTGTCCAACAACGGCATGGCGCCGAAAGCAAGGGACACATCGCTGAATTTGAGCAGGGTCATACGCTTCTCCAAAAACTGGGCGCGCATTCTACCTGACTTGAGGGTGGGATGCGGTCGGGATTTTCTCTATCGACACGTTCTGTAGGACATTTCTGGCGATCTTCAACCAACCGGCCGGCAAAGCTTTCGCGGGCCGCTGGCAAAAGGCTAAGCTAGGGGCAATCAGTGTCGGCAGTGCCGGTGCTAGTCGTGATTTCTCTGCACGGACGTCTCATGCGCAGTCGCCTTTTCAACTTTTTATCTTGCCTGCTTCTTACCGCCACTGCCGTTCAATCCGCCCAGGCGGTGGACCTCACTACCCAACGTCAGTATTACGATCAAGCCAAACGCGCCCTGGCCAAGGGTGACAGCGGCCCCTACATGCAATACAGCCAGGCCCTGGCCGACTACCCGCTCACGCCGTACCTGGCGTATGACGAGCTGACCGCACGCCTGAAAACCGCGAGCAACGAGGAAATCGAACAGTTCCTCGCCAAACACGGCGACCTGCCCCAGGCCAACTGGATGAAACTGCGTTGGCTGCGCTGGCTGGCCGAGCGTGGCGATTGGCAGACCTTTGAAAAGTACTACGACGCCAAGCTCAATTTCGTCGAACTCGACTGCCTGCACGGCCAGTACCAGCTCAGCCACAATCTCAAAGCCGAAGGCTACAAGACCGCCGAAAAACTGTGGATGACCGGCAAAACCCAGCCGACCGCTTGTGACGCTACGTTCGGCCAATGGGCCGCTGCCGGCCAGTTGACCGAACAGAAGATCTGGGACCGCGCCAAACTCGCCGCCGAAGCCCGTAACTACGCGCTGGCCAACAGCCTGGTGAAAACCCTGCCAACCCTCGGCGCCCAAGGCCGGCTGATGGTGGATGTGGCGCAGAAGCCCGACATGCTCAGTGACCCGTCACGCTTCCTGCCGGCCACCGAAGCGATGTCGGACGCCGTGGGCCTGGGCCTGCGTCGCCTTGCGCGCCAGGATCCGGACAAGGCCATGGCCCTGCTCGACGGTTACGCCAGCAGCATGCACTTCTCCCGTGACGAAAAAGTGTCGATTGCCCGCGAGATTGGCCTGACCCTGGCCAAGCGCTTCGACCCGCGTGCGCTGGAAGTGATGACCAAGTACGACCCGGAACTGCGCGACAACACCGTGTCCGAATGGCGCCTGCGCCTGCTGTTGCGCCTGGCACGTTGGGAAGATGCCTACCAGTTGACCCGCAAGCTTCCACAAGACCTGGCCACAAGCAACCGCTGGCGCTACTGGCAGGCGCGCAGCCTGGAGCTGGCCGAGCCGCAAAACCCGCAGGCGCTGGTGCTCTACAGGAACGTGGCCAAGGAGCGGGACTTCTACGGCTTTCTCGCCGCTGATCGCTCCAAATCCCCCTACCAGTTGAACAATAAACCGCTGGTGATGAGCCAGGCGCTGATCAACAAGGTCCGCAATACCCCAGGTGTACGCCGTGCCCTGGAATTCTATGCCCGCGGCCAGATCGTCGACGGCCGCCGCGAGTGGTATCACGTCAGCCGCCACTTCAACCGCGACGAGATGGTTGCCCAGGCCAAGCTGGCCTACGACATGAAGTGGTACTTCCCGGCGATCCGCACCATCAGCCAGGCGCAGTACTGGGACGACCTGGATATCCGCTTCCCGATGGCCCACCGCGACACCCTGGTGCGCGAAGCCAAGGTACGAGGCCTGCATTCGAGCTGGGTATTCGCTATAACGCGCCAGGAAAGTGCTTTTATGGATGACGCCCGCTCCGGCGTCGGCGCCAGCGGCCTAATGCAACTGATGCCCGGCACCGCCAAGGAAACGGCGCGCAAGTTCAGCATCCCCCTGGCCTCCCCGGCCCAGGTGCTGGACCCGGATAAAAACATCCAGCTCGGCGCCGCGTACCTGAGCCAAGTGCACAGCCAGTTCAATGGCAACCGCGTGCTCGCCTCCGCCGCCTACAATGCCGGCCCCGGCCGCGTGCGCCAGTGGCTGCGCGGCGCAGACCACCTGAGTTTCGATGTCTGGGTGGAAAGCATCCCCTTCGACGAAACCCGCCAGTATGTGCAGAACGTGCTGTCTTATTCGGTAATCTACGGGCAGAAGCTCAATTCGCCGCAGCCGCTGGTGGATTGGCATGAGCGGTATTTTGACGATCAGTGATAAGAGCAGCTTCAAGCGATAAGTTTGAAGCTGTGAGAAAATGCCCGCATTGATAAATGCGGGCATTTTTTATGGTGCTGCTGGAAGCCCACTTTGCCCAGCTTCGGCCAGCGCCAAGTTCAACGCCTGTAGCATGAACTCTACAAAGGGCGTTGCCTGCGCTTGCTGGTCTGCTGCGGACAGTGCGGCGTAGTAAGCCTCTTGCTGCTCTCGAATCACCGCTTCCACCGGCAGGTATGCCAGCACCGAGCGCCACTGGCTGAGTATCAAGGTTTGCCAGAGCCGCCCCATCCGCCCATTACCGTCAGCAAATGGATGAATGAATTCGAACTCATAATGGAAGACGCAACTGGCTATCAACGGATGCCAGTCGGAAACCGCCAGCCATTGCAGCAAATCGTTCACCAAGTGAGTTACACGGCTCGCAGGCGGCGCCATATGGACAAGTTGCTCGCCGCGATAGATGCCGACACCTGTCTGTCGAAACCGACCGACATCGTCGATCAATCCAAACATGAGCAGTTCGTGAGCCTTGAGCAGGTCGACACGATCACCTGGATTCCACTGCGGCATGGCCTCGTAAGCAGCAAATGCATTACGCACTTCCTGAATTTCCCGGGGCAAGCCCAGCACCCGCTTACCTTCCAGAACAGCCGTCACCTGCTCGACGCTGAGCGTGTTGTTTTCGATCGCCAGTGAAGCCTGAATGGTGCGAATTCGATTGCCGCGCCTTAACTGAGGCGTCTGGCGGCCATCGTCACCGACTGAAAGCTGACCAATCTGCTCACTGATATCTGCCACAAGGGCCAGCATTTTTGGAGTCAGCGTCAACGGAGGTTGATAACGGCTCATGTCCTCATCCAGATCAATAACGAAAGATCACATGATGCCTCATTGAGCAGGGGTATCGCAGCTTCATTCCGTCTCCCCCCCTTCACTGAACTGCAACGCCGCCAACCGCGCATACAGCGGATTGCTCGCAATCAATTGCCTATGCGTACCCACCGCCACAAGCTTGCCTTGATCCATCACCGCTATTCGATCGGCATTCTTGACGGTCGCCAGGCGGTGAGCGATCACTAAAGTGGTTCGTCCCTGCATCAGTTGCGGCAGCGCTTGCTGGATCAGGTGCTCACTCTGGGCATCGAGAGCGCTGGTGGCCTCGTCCAGCAACAGGATCGGCGCATCTACCAGCAAGGCGCGTGCGATGGCAAGGCGTTGGCGCTGGCCGCCGGAGAGGCCCATGCCGCCATCGCCAAGATGGGTCTGGTAGCCATCGGGCATTTGCAGGATGAAGTCGTGGGCATGGGCGATACGCGCAGCGGCTTCGACCTGGGCCATGGTGGCGGACGGGTTGCCGTAGCGGATGTTTTCCTCGACGCTGCCGAAAAACAGCGCCGGGCTCTGGGACACCAGGGCGAAATGGCGACGCAGGTCCAGAGGGTCCAGCTCGGTCAGCGGGCGGCCTTCGAGCAGAATGCGACCTTGCTGGGGATCGTAGAAGCGCAGCAGCAGGTCGAAAATTGTCGACTTGCCCGCGCCGGAGGGACCTACCAGCGCCAGGGTTTCACCGGGATTGATGGTCAGGTTCAAGCCATCGATGGCGTAGCTGTCCGGCCGTGAGGAGTAGGAAAAGCGCAGATCTTGCAGCTCCATGCGGCCACTGACCCGCTCCGGCAAACGTACGCTGCCATTGGCCGGCGCCTGGATATCGTTGCTCGACTGCAACAGTTCACCAATGCGCTCGGCCGCGCCGGCGGCACGCTGCAACTCGCCGAGCACTTCGCTCAGGGTGCCGACGGCGCTACCGACGATCAGGCTGTAGAACACAAACGCGGCCAGCTCACCGCCGGAAATGCGCCCGCTGATCACGTCCATGCCGCCTACCCACAGCATCACGCCCACAGCGCCAAGCACCAACATGATCACCAGGGTAATCAGCCAGGAGCGCTGCAAGATGCGTTTACGAGCGGTAGTGAAGGCCTCTTCCACGGTGACGGCGAAACGCTGTTCGTCCTGCACCTGATGGTTGTAGGCCTGCACTGTCTTGATCTGGCCAAGGGTTTCAGAGACGTAGCTACCGACATCGGCGATTCGGTCCTGGCTCTGACGCGACAGGCTGCGCACGCGGCGACCGAAAATCAGGATCGGTGCCAGCACCAGGGGCAGTGCCACCACCACGATACTGGTGAGTTTGGGGTTAGTGATGAACAGCAACACGATGCCACCGATGACCATCAAGGCATTGCGCAGAAACAGCGACAGCGATGAGCCAATCACCGATTGCAACAAAGTGGTGTCGGTGGTCAGCCGCGACTGGATTTCCGAGCTGCGGTTGTTCTCGTAGAAGCCGGGGTGCAGGTAGATCAGGTGATTGAATACCTGCCGGCGAATGTCCGCCACCACCCGCTCGCCAATCCAGGACACCAAATAAAACCGCGTGAAGGTGCCCACGGCCAGGCCCAGCACCAGCACCATGAACAGGCCGATGGACTGGTTGAGCAAGTGCGGTGACTGGGTCATGAAACCCTGGTCCACCAGCAGGCGTATGCCCTGCCCCATGGACAGGGTGATACCGGCAGTGACGATGAGCGCCAACAGGGCGCCCAGCGCCTGCCAGCGGTAGGGCGCAATAAAGCGGCTGGCCAGGCGGATCGCACGGCGTTGACGGGTCGAGAGCATGGGACATCACCAATGAGGAGTCTGTACCTCAACATTGGGGGAACTTGCGTGAATAACAATGAGTCAGGTTAATTATGCCCGCCGACGCAAGCCCATAGAGACTATCGGTCTAAGACTCATCTGGAAATATGTACCGGTTTCTGGTGGACTGGGTGTTCGAACCGATGATCGCGTAGGGAGTTGTAACAGCGCGTTCACGCGGGGGATTTAAAGTAGGTATACAACCTGATGAGGAGACAGGCCATGACCTTGCAAGATAGCAGCAACGCCAAGATTGAAGTGATCCGCCAGCCGCAGCAACTGCCATGCTCGTACATCGATGCCAAGGGCCGCGAAGTGCAGATTACCGAAGAGATGATCCAGCAAGCGTGCAGTGAGCTGGAACAGCGTCTGGTCAAACCTGCCCAGCAAGGCTGATACGCCCGCGCTCTTTGAGACCCGGCCCAGGTGGCCGGGTTTTTTATGGGGGTCTACAGGGCTTCGGCGCCCAAGGCCGAGACGATAGCGGACAACGCCGTCGACTCACCATTGATCCGCACCTTCAAGCCGTCAATCTCTCGCCGTAGCGGATAGTGCTTGCGCAGCAGGTCGAATGCCTTGCGCTGTTCCTCCACCGTGCCGACCAGGCTGCGGCGGAAATCCGCATCGTCACGGCGCGGGTCGTACACACTGCGGCACAGGGTCGCCAGTGCCCAGGCAGGATCAGTTGCAGCGTTCAGGTGCACTTCGGCCAGCCACGGTGCCGGCAACAAATCACTCAGCTGAACACTCGGCTCCTGGCCCAGGTGCGCGCAGAACGCCTGGTAGATCTGCGCCGTGCCGCGCTGCTTGCCGTCAAGGCTGTAGCCGGCGATATGCGGCGTAGCCAGCACGCACAGGTCAGCCAGGTCGACATCCACCTCGGGCTCACCTTCCCACACGTCCAACACGGCTTGCAGGTCGTCACGGGCCAGCAGCACCTCACGCAGGGCGGCGTTGTCCACCACCGCACCACGGCTGGCATTGATCAGCCAGGTACCGGGCTTGAGCTGCTCCAGGCGCTGGCGATCCAACAAGTGCCAGGTGGAGCCATTGCCCGATTTGGTCAGCGGTGTGTGCAAGCTGATCACGTCGCACTGCTCGATGATCTGCTGCAGGCTGACGTAGTCACCGTCTTCGGCGATCTGTCGCGGAGGATCGCAGACCAGCACGTTCCAGCCCAGGCCCTTGAGCACCTTGACCAGCCGCCCGCCGACTTCACCGGCCCCGACCACGCCATAGGTGCGCTGGCCAAGCTCAACCCCTTCGATTTCGGCCAGGGTCTGCAAGCTGCCGAGCACGTAGTCCACGACGCCACGGGCATTGCAGCCCGGCGCGCTGGACCACTGGATACTCGCCTGCTTGAAGTAATCGAGGTCCAGGTGGTCGGTGCCGATGGTGCAGGTGCCGACGAAGCGTACGTTGCTGCCTTCGAGCAAGGCACGGTTGACGTTGGTCACCGAGCGCACCAGCAGCACGTCGGCCTGCGCGACGGTGGCGCGGTCGATGGACCGGCCGGGCACGCGGCGAATCTCGCCAAACCCTTCGAAGAATGCATCGAGCAGCGGGATATTTTCGTCGGCAACAATCAGCATGGCAGGCTCCTTTGGCGGATCAACAGTGTACAGGCTTGTGAGGATCCAATGTGGGAGGGGGGTACCTGCGTGGTTGCATTACAAATCAACAACACAGGTTTTTTCCTGACCGCTGCGTCAAAGCGTAGAATCCGCCGTCCTTGCGACTGCCTTTTGATTGGACACCTGTACGTGAACACTGCCACCGCTACCCTCTCCCGCCCCGCGCGCATCAGCCGGGAAGTGCGCGGCCTGCTGACGCTGGCCTTGCCGATAATGATCGGTCAACTGGCAACCACCGCGATGAGCTTTGTCGATGCAGTGATGGCCGGGCGTGTCAGCCCCCAGGACCTGGCGGCAGTCGGCCTGGGCAATTCGATCTGGATCCCGGTGTACCTGCTGATGACCGGCACTTTGCTGGCTACCACGCCGAAAGTTGCCGAGCGTTATGGCGCGGGTAAACTCACCGAGATCGGGCCGTTGGTGCGCCAATCGTTGTGGTTGGCCGTGGTGGTCGGCCTCTGCGGCGCGCTGTTGCTGCTATGCGCCGAGCCGATCCTGCATGCGATGAAGGTCGAGCCTGACCTGATCGAGCCGTCCATGGGTTACCTGCATGGCATCGCTGCGGGCATGCCGGCGATTGCGCTGTATTACGTGCTGCGCTGTTTCAGTGACGGGCTGGGCCGTACACGGCCAAGCATGGTCATGGGCCTGTGCGGCCTGGCGTTGAATATTCCGTTGAACTACATCTTCATCTACGGCCACTTCGGCGTGCCGGCGATGGGCGGCGTGGGTTGCGGCTGGGCCACGGCGATTGCGATGTGGGTGATGATGCTTGGCCTGGCCGGCTGGACGCGCTGGGGCCCGGTTTACCAGAGCAGCGAATTGTTCAAGCGTTTCGACTGGCCGCAATGGACGGTGATCAAGCGCATATTGAGCATCGGCCTGCCGATTGGTGTGGCGATCTTCGCCGAGTCGAGCATCTTCGCGGTGATTGCCCTGTTGCTTGGCAGCCTGGGCGCTACCGTGGTGTCCGGCCATCAGATCGCGCTCAACGTCAGCTCCCTGGTGTTCATGATCCCCTACTCCCTGAGCATGGCCGTGACCGTGCGGGTCGGCCAGGCCCTGGGCCGTGGCGAACCCCGCGAAGCGCGCTTCGCTGCCGGGGTCGGCATGGGCACCGCACTGGCCTATGCGTGCCTGTCGTGCAGCCTGATGCTGGTGTTTCGCGAGCAGATCGCAGCGATCTATACGCCGGACCCGGTGGTGATCCACCTGGCATCAATGCTGATCGTATTCTCGGCGCTGTTCCAGTTCTCCGACTCGATCCAGGTCACCGCGGCCGGCGCACTGCGCGGCTACCAGGACACCCGGGTGACCATGGTGCTGACCTTGTTCGCCTACTGGGGCGTAGGGTTACCGGTGGGTTACGCCCTGGGGCTGACCGACTGGCTCGGCGAGCCCAGCGGCCCAAGCGGCTTGTGGCAAGGGCTGATCGTCGGCTTGAGCTGTGCGGCGGGGATGTTGCTGGTGCGCCTGGCGCGCAGTGCACGCCGACGCATTCACGCAGACAAGGCGAGGGGTTAATCGAGCTTCTTGCGGATCCAGTACAGATAGGTCCCGGCCTGCTCCTGCTGGTCCACCAGTTCGTGGTCAAGAAACACACAGAACTTGGGGATATCACGGCGGGTCGACGGGTCGGTGGCGATCACCTTGAGCAAGCCGCCCGCCGGCAGGTCGCGGATATGCTGGTGCAGCATCATCACCGGCTCCGGGCAGTTGAGCCCGGTGGCGTCGAGGGTGCCGTCTACGGGTAAATCAACACTCATACTTTACTCCTGAAACAGGCCCGCTCTTATGTGGGAGTGGGCTTGCCCGCGATGACGTGGGCACATTCAACATAGATTTCGACTGTTATACCGCTATCGCGGGCAAGCCCGCTCCCACATTTGATTTCAGCGGCTTTTGGATTTCTTCACATCCACCAAACGGCGCAAGTGGCACGTCACTTCTTCCCGGTCGTGATACAGCTGCTTGCAACCGATTTCCACCCGTATGCCACGCGCCTTGAAGCCCTCTTCGATGCGCTCCAACAGGCGCTTTACTTCGGCGTAACGCTGCTTCATCGGCAGCTTGAGGTTGACCACCGCCTCACGGCAATGCCCCTCGCCGATCCAGGTTTCCAGCAGCGCCGCATTACGCGCCGGCTTTTCAACGATATCGCACACCATCCAGTCCACCGGTTGCTTGGGCACGAAGGTGAAACCGTCGGCCATCAGGTGTTGCACCAGGCCGGTGTCCATCAGGCTTTCGGCCATAGGGCCGTTGTCGATGGCGGTCACCAGCATGCCGCGGTTGACCAGTTGCCAGGTCCAGCCACCCGGTGCTGCGCCGAGATCAACGCCGGTCATGTCGCCGTGCAAGCGCTCGTCCCATTGGTCACGGGGGATAAAGTGATGCCAGGCCTCCTCCAGTTTCAGGGTCGAACGGCTGGGCGCGTCACGTGGAAACTTGAGGCGCGGGATGCCCATGGGCCACATCGCCGAGTTGTTCGACTCGGCCAGGCCCATGAACGCTTCGCGGCCGCTCTTGAAGGTCAGCAGCAGACGCGGCTTGCTCGGGTCGTCCACCAGGCGCCCGGCGCCCAGCAGGGCTTTGCGCAGGTGCACTTCGAATTTCTTGCAGAAGTTTGAGAGTTCCTTGCCGTCATTGGTATCGACCATCTCCAACCACAGGCTGCCGCACACCGGGAAATCGCGCAGGTGGGTAAGGATCACGCTGATGCGGTCGGTTTCCGGCAGGTCGATAAACACCCCGCGCGCCCACTGCCTGGGGAAAATCAGCTCGGCAAAGCGCTGGCCGTGCATCAGGCGCTGGGCGCCGTCTTCCTCGGTGCAGACAAATTCGGCGCAGGCGCTGCCGGTCTTGGCCTTGGCGTAGCCGGAAACGTTCAGGCGCGCGGCGTGTTCCGCGATCTCGGAACAGACTTCGCCTTCAAACCCCGGGCGGCAGTGCATAAAAAGGGTGTTCATCAACTCTCCTGGTGAATCAACTGACCTTGCGCTATCGCAATGCCTGTCATGAAAACGCGCGCATGATAGCCGAGTTCGGAACCTTGGGCTCGGCGATAGAGTCCAGTTATTAGCTTGCTATTGAAAACAGCGCTAACGTGATAGCTCTGTTCGTCCCGTCAGGTCCGTAGCCGTGCGGACCATAAGGAGTCATGTAATGTCATCCCTTGATAGCCTGAGAACCCTTAAAACCCTGGAAATAGACAGCAAGACTTACCATTACTTCAGCCTGCCCGAAGCCGCCAAGAGCCTGGGTGACCTGGATAAGCTGCCGATGTCCCTCAAGGTGCTGCTGGAAAACCTGCTGCGCTGGGAAGATGCCAAGACCGTCACCGGCACCGACCTCAAGGCCATCGCCGCCTGGCTTAAAGAGCGCCAGTCTGACCGCGAGATCCAGTACCGCCCCGCCCGTGTGCTGATGCAGGACTTTACCGGCGTGCCCGCGGTGGTCGACCTGGCTGCCATGCGCGCCGCCGTGGCCAAGGCCGGTGGCGACCCGCAGCGTATCAACCCGCTGTCGCCGGTGGACCTGGTGATCGACCACTCGGTGATGGTCGACAAGTTCGGCACTACCAGCGCCTTCGAACAAAACGTCGATATCGAAATGCAGCGCAACGGCGAACGCTACGCCTTCCTGCGCTGGGGCCAGAGCGCCTTCGACAACTTCAGCGTAGTCCCGCCGGGCACCGGCATCTGCCACCAAGTCAATCTCGAATACCTGGGCCGTACTGTGTGGACCAAGGAGGAAGACGGCCGTACCTACGCCTTCCCTGACACCCTGGTCGGCACCGACTCCCACACCACCATGATCAACGGCCTCGGCGTACTCGGCTGGGGCGTGGGCGGGATCGAAGCCGAAGCGGCGATGCTCGGCCAACCGGTATCGATGCTGATCCCGGAAGTGATCGGCTTCAAGCTCACCGGCAAGCTCAGGGAAGGCATCACCGCCACCGACCTGGTGCTGACCGTCACGCAGATGCTGCGCAAGAAAGGCGTGGTGGGTAAATTCGTCGAGTTCTATGGCGACGGCCTGGCCGACCTGCCCCTGGCCGACCGCGCCACCATCGCCAACATGGCTCCGGAATACGGCGCCACCTGCGGTTTTTTCCCGGTCGACGAAGTGACTCTGGACTACCTGCGCCTGTCCGGCCGCCCGGTAGAAACGGTCAAACTGGTGGAGGCCTACACCAAGGCTCAGGGCCTGTGGCGCAACGCCGGCCAGGAGCCGGTGTTCACCGACACCCTGGCCCTGGACATGGGCAGCGTCGAAGCCAGCCTCGCAGGGCCCAAGCGCCCGCAGGACCGTGTGTCCCTGCCGAATGTCGGCCAAGCGTTCAGCGATTTCCTCGACCTGCAATTCAAACCCACCAGCAAGGAAGAAGGCCGCCTGGAAAGTGAAGGCGGTGGCGGTGTGGCCGTGGGCAATGCCGACCTGATCGGCGAAACGGACTATGAGTACGACGGCCAGACCTATCGCCTGAAAAACGGTGCCGTAGTGATCGCTGCGATTACCTCATGCACCAACACCTCCAACCCCAGCGTAATGATGGCGGCCGGGCTGGTGGCTAAAAAAGCCGTGGAAAAAGGCCTGACCCGCAAACCTTGGGTCAAGACCTCGCTGGCCCCAGGTTCCAAGGTGGTCACCGATTATTACAAAGCCGCGGGCCTCACCCAGTACCTCGACAAGCTCGGCTTCGACTTGGTGGGCTACGGCTGCACCACCTGTATCGGTAACTCCGGGCCATTGCCCGAGCCTATCGAAAAGGCCATTCAGAAGGCTGACCTTGCCGTGGCCTCGGTGCTGTCGGGTAACCGCAACTTCGAAGGCCGCGTACACCCGCTGGTGAAAACCAACTGGCTGGCCTCGCCGCCCCTGGTAGTCGCCTATGCGTTGGCCGGCACCGTGCGCATCGACATCAGCAGCGAGCCACTGGGTAACGACCAGAACGGAAACCCGGTGTACCTGAAGGATATCTGGCCCAGCAGTCAGGAGATCGCCGACGCAGTGGCCCAGGTCAGTACCAGCATGTTCCACAAGGAATACGCGGAGGTGTTTGCCGGTGACGAGCAATGGCAGGCGATTGAAGTGCCGCAGGCTGCAACTTATGTGTGGCAGAAGGATTCCACCTACATCCAGCATCCGCCGTTCTTCGACGACATTGCCGGCCCGCTGCCGGTGATCAAGGACGTCAAGGGCGCCAATGTGCTGGCCCTGCTGGGGGATTCGGTGACCACCGACCACATCTCCCCTGCCGGCAATATCAAGACCGACAGCCCGGCCGGTCGCTACCTGCGCGAGCAAGGCGTGGAGCCACGTGACTTCAACTCCTACGGCTCACGCCGGGGCAACCATGAAGTGATGATGCGCGGCACCTTCGCCAATATCCGTATCCGCAATGAAATGCTCGGCGGTGAGGAAGGCGGCAACACGCTGTATATCCCCACCGGCGAGAAGATGGCGATCTATGATGCGTCGATGAAGTACCAGGCCTCAGGTACGCCGCTGGTGGTGATTGCCGGCCAGGAATACGGCACCGGCTCCAGCCGTGACTGGGCGGCCAAGGGTACCAACCTGCTGGGGGTCAAGGCGGTGATCGCCGAGAGTTTCGAGCGCATCCACCGCTCCAACCTGGTGGGCATGGGTGTATTGCCGTTGCAGTTCAAGCTGGACCAGAACCGCAAGACGCTCAAGCTCACCGGTAAGGAGAAGATCGACATCCTCGGGCTGACCGATGCCGAGATCGAACCGCGGATGAACCTGACGCTGGTGATTACCCGGGAAGATGGCAGCAGCGAGAAGGTTGAGGTGCTGTGCCGGATTGATACCTTGAATGAAGTGGAATACTTCAAGGCGGGCGGGATCTTGCACTATGTGCTGCGTCAGTTGATTGCCAGCTAAAGATCGCTGGAGATCAAATGTGGGAGGGGGCTTGCCCCCGATGGCGGTGGATCAGGTACAGATATTCAACCTGACACACCGCTATCGGGAGCAAGCCCCCTCCCACAGTTTTGACCGCATTTCAAATCAGCCGAACAACCATTTCCACAGCAGCACCAGCACCACTACTGCCAGCACTGGCCGCGCAATGCGGTAGGCCTTGGGATGCTTGCGCTTCCACTGTTTGACCTGGCCACTGAACTTGTCGCTGAACGTCTTGCTCCAGGCATAGGCCTGGTTGATGCCACCCACGCGTTCGTCATCGAGGTTCTGCGGAGCGGTAGCACGGCCCAGCTGCTTGCTGACCCAGCGGTTGATACGGGTCATCAGGCGGTTGCTCAACGGACGTTCGATGTCGCAGAACAGGATCACGCGGGTCTGCTCGGTTTCGTTCTTGACCCAATGCACGTAGGTTTCGTCGAACATCACGTCTTCACCGTCGCGCCAGGCGTAGACCTGGCCATCGACGAAGATGCGGCAGTCGTCGGAGTTCGGCGTGGACAACCCGAGGTGATAGCGTAGGGAACCAGCGAACGGGTCGCGGTGCGGGTTGAGGTGACTGCCGCCCGGCAACAGCGCGAACATCGCGCCCTTGACGTTGGGAATGCTGCTCACCAGAGCCACGGTCTTCGGGCACAGGGCCTCGGCCGATGGCAGGGGTTTGTCGTACCACTTGAGGTAGAAGCGCTTCCAGCCCTTCTTGAAGAAGGAACCGAAGCCGGCGTCGTTGTTCTTTTCGGCAGCGCGGATGTAGCCCTCGTCGAACAGGTGCATGGCCTCTTCGCGGATCACTTCCCAGTTGTCCTTGAGCACGTCCAGTTCGGGGAACTTGCTGCGGTCCAGGTAGGGCTTGGACGGCACTGCGGAGAACAGGTACATCAGGGCGTTATACGGGGCGAACAGCGCCGAATGGTTGACGAACTGGCGCAACATCGGCAAACGGGCCTTGCCGCGCAGGTGGACATACAGCGTGCTGCCAATAAACAGCAGCAACACCGACAGTTTGGTGGCCAAGGAAAAGGTCATGCAGCAACTCCTGGAAATAAGCGCCTGGCCAGCAAACTTTCGTCAACGGGAAACCAGACGTAATAGCTGGCCATGATAAACACTTGGAGCATTATGCAGAAGGCCCAGGCCAATGAGCTGACCTGAATCAACCTCGATGATGAGTGGCCGATCAGGGGCCGACGCAGAGCGTCTTGGGCGGCATTCCCACGCAGAACGTGGGAACGATCAGCGGCAGCCGTTGATCAGGCCTGGTTTTCCTGGTCGGTAAACAAGTCGCTGAACAACATGCTCGACAGGTAGCGCTCACCGGAGTCCGGCAGGATCACCACAATGGTCTTGCCCTGCATTTCCGGCTTCTCGGCCAGGCGTACCGCCACGGCCATGGCGGCGCCGCAGGAGATGCCGCACAAAATGCCCTCTTCCTGCATCAGGCGCAGGGCCATGGCCTTGGATTCTTCGTCGGTCGCCAGTTCCACGCGGTCAACCATCGACAGGTCGAGGTTCTTTGGCACAAAACCGGCGCCGATGCCCTGGATCTTGTGCGGGCTGGGCTTGATCTCTTCACCCGCCAACGCCTGGGTGATCACCGGCGACACCATCGGCTCGACGGCCACCGACAGGATCGGCTTGCCCGCCGTGTTCTTGATATAGCGCGACACACCGGTGATGGTGCCGCCGGTCCCCACCCCTGCCACCAGCACGTCCACGGCGCCGTCGGTGTCGTTCCAGATTTCCGGGCCGGTGGTTTTCTCGTGGATCGCAGGGTTTGCCGGGTTATCGAACTGGGCCGGCATGAAGTAGGTGGTCGGATCGCTGGCGACGATGTCGCCGGCCTTGTCGATGGCTCCTTTCATGCCTTTGGCCGGCTCGGTCAGCACCAGCTCGGCTCCGAGGGCCTTGAGCACTTTACGGCGCTCAAGGCTCATGGACGCTGGCATGGTCAGTAGCAGTTTGTAGCCACGGGCGGCAGCGACAAACGCCAGGCCGATACCGGTGTTGCCGGAAGTCGGCTCGACAATGGTCATGCCAGGCTTGAGCTTGCCGCTGCTTTCCGCGTCCCAGATCATGCTCGCGCCAATGCGGCACTTCACCGAATAACCGGGGTTGCGCCCTTCGATCTTGGCCAGGATGGTCACGCCACGCGGTGCGATGCGGTTGATCTGGACCAGCGGCGTATTACCGATGGAGTGCGCGTTGTCTGCAAAGATACGGCTCATGACGGGTCCTATTGGCGACTTTGAAGAAGGCCCCAAGGGTATGCCTCGTACTTCAACGCGTCCAGACGGTGGAACGTTGCGTTCATCAGAACAGTCAATCTCCTACAAGCAAGGAGAACCTCCCCATGAAACGTCGCTACAGTTGGCCGTTATGGACAATCGCCGCGCTGCTGGTGCTGCTGGTTGCCCTGGACCTGGCCCTGCCGTACCTGGTGCGTAACTACCTGAATGACAAGCTCGCCGACATGGGCGATTACCGCGGCCAGATCACTGACGTGGACCTGGCGCTGTGGCGTGGCGCCTACAAGATCAACGGCCTGCAGATCGTCAAGGTCGACGGCAAGGTGCCGGTGCCGTTCGTCAAGGCGCCGCTGATTGATCTGTCGGTGAGCTGGCATTCGCTATGGTATGACCATGCGGTGGTGGCCGAGGTGGAGTTTCTCAAGCCTGAGCTGAACTTCGTCGATGGTGGGGCCAATAAACAGGCATCCCAGACGGGTAAGGGCACCGACTGGCGTGCCCAACTGGGCAAATTGTTACCGATCACCCTTAACGAAGTACGCATCCGGGACGGCAAGATCGCCTTCCATAACTTCAACTCCAAGCCCGCAGTGAACCTCTACGCCACCCAGGTCGACGCCAGCTTCTTTAACCTGACCAACGTGGTCGACGTCAAAGGCAAGCGCGACGCCACTTTCGAGGGCAAGGGCATGCTGCTGGGCCAAGCCCCGCTGGAAGCCAGCGCGACCTTCGACCCGCTGAGCAACTTTGAAGACTTCGAGTTCCGCTTTCGCGCCAAGGAAATCCAGCTCAAGCGCCTGAATGACTTCGCCGCGGCCTATGGCAAGTTCGACTTCAATGCCGGTAGCGGCGCGGTGGTGGTCGAGGCCCAGGCCGAAAAAGGCCAGTTGAGCGGTTATATCAAGCCGTTGCTGCGAGATGTGGAAGTGTTCAATTGGCAGCAGGACGTGGAAAACAAAGACAAAGGTATTTTCCGCTCGATATGGGAAGCCGTGGTCGGTACCGGCGAGACCGTGCTGAAGAACCAGAACAAGAACCAATTTGCTACCCGGGTAGAACTCAGTGGCAGCGTCCATCAGCAAGATATCAGCGCGTTCTCCGCGTTTTTGCAGATTTTACGTAATGGTTTCGTCCAGGCTTTCAATGCAAGGTACGAACAACCCAAGCCCAGCGCGGACTAAAAAATGTGGGGAGGGGCTTGCCCCTCCCACATGTACCGCACGGGTCAATGGGAAGTGACCGGCCATTCAGAGACTGAATAACCCGTCTGCGTTCACAGTCGCCAGGGCTGCGCGGTATAGTCCGGACATTGATGAATTCGAGGAATGACCGATGAAGTTCGAAGGCACCCAGGCCTATGTGGCTACCGATGACCTGAAACTGGCCGTCAACGCCGCCATCACCCTGGAGCGGCCGTTGCTGGTCAAGGGCGAACCGGGCACCGGCAAGACCATGCTCGCCGAGCAACTGGCCGAATCCTTCGGTGCCCGACTGATCACCTGGCACATCAAGTCAACCACCAAGGCCCATCAGGGCCTGTACGAGTATGACGCGGTCAGCCGCCTGCGCGATTCGCAACTGGGTGTGGACAAGGTCCACGACGTGCGCAACTACTTGAAGAAGGGCAAGCTCTGGGAAGCCTTCGAGTCCGAAGAGCGGGTGATCCTGCTGATCGATGAAATCGACAAGGCCGATATCGAGTTCCCCAACGACCTGTTGCAGGAACTCGACAAGATGGAATTCTACGTCTACGAGATCGACGAGACCATCAAGGCCAAGAAGCGCCCGATCATCATCATTACCTCCAACAACGAGAAAGAGCTGCCGGACGCCTTCCTGCGCCGCTGCTTCTTCCACTATATCGCCTTCCCTGACCGCCCCACTCTGCAGAAGATCGTGGATGTGCACTACCCGGACATCAAGAAGGAGCTGGTCAGCGAAGCCCTCGATGTGTTCTTCGATGTACGCAAGGTGCCGGGCCTGAAGAAAAAACCGTCCACCTCCGAACTGGTGGACTGGCTCAAGCTGCTGATGGCCGACAATATCGGTGAAGCAGTGCTGCGCGAACGCGACCCGACCAAAGCCATCCCGCCGCTTGCCGGTGCCCTGGTGAAGAACGAGCAAGACGTGCAGCTGCTGGAACGTCTGGCGTTCATGAGCCGTCGCGGTAATCGATAATGTTGCTCAACCTGTTCAATGAAATGCGCGCAGCCAAGGTGCCGGTGTCGGTACGCGAGCTGCTCGACCTGATCAACGCGCTGAAACAGCGCGTGACCTTCGCCGACATGGACGAGTTCTACTACTTGGCCCGGACGATCCTGGTCAAGGACGAGCGGCATTTCGACAAGTTCGACCGCGCCTTCGGGGCTTACTTCAACGGCCTGGAAAAGCTCGATGACCACTTGCAGGCACTGATTCCCGAGGACTGGCTGCGCAAGGAGTTCGAACGCTCCCTGAGCGATGAAGAACGCGCGCAGATCCAGTCCCTCGGCGGCCTGGACAAGTTGATCGAGGAATTCAAGAAGCGCCTGGAAGAACAGAAAGAACGGCATGCCGGCGGCAACAAGTGGATCGGCACCGGCGGCACCAGCCCGTTTGGTTCCGGTGGCTACAACCCGGAAGGCATTCGCGTGGGTGACGCCGGCAAGCGCCAGGGCAAGGCGGTGAAAGTCTGGGACCAGCGCGAGTACAAGAACCTCGACGACCAGGTGGAGCTGGGCACGCGCAACATCAAGATCGCCCTGCGCCGGCTGCGCAAGTTCGCACGCCAGGGTGCGGCCGAAGAGCTGGATATCGACGGCACCATCGACCACACCGCCCGCGACGCCGGGTTGCTGAATATCCAGATGCGCCCCGAGCGTCGCAACACCATCAAGCTGTTGTTGCTGTTCGATATCGGCGGTTCGATGGACGCCCATGTGAAGACCTGCGAAGAGCTGTTCTCCGCCTGCAAGACCGAGTTCAAGCACCTGGAGTACTTCTACTTCCACAACTTCGTGTACGAGTCGGTATGGAAGAACAACCAGCGCCGCACCTCGGAGCGCACCTCCACCCAGGACCTGCTGCACAAGTACGGCGCCGACTACAAGGTGATCTTCATCGGCGATGCAGCCATGGCGCCCTATGAGATCACCCAGGCCGGCGGCAGCGTCGAGCATTGGAACGAGGAGCCTGGGTATGTGTGGATGCAGCGCTTCATGGCCAAGTACAAGAAGCTGATCTGGATCAACCCGTACCCCAAGGACACCTGGGGTTATACGGCATCGACCGCAATCGTGCGGGAGCTGGTGGAGGATCAGATGTATCCGCTGACCTTGCGCGGCCTGGAGGAAGGCATGCGTTTCCTGGCTAAATAAGCCGCCTCAGCAGGCCCTGTGCGGGTGCCCCAGCACCGGTTTGCAAGGGGGTATCGATGGGCTGGGGCTGTGCGCATCATGCCAGCCGAACAACAGGAAGTTACTGGCGAACCGCCGCACCAGCTCTGCATCGACGCCATTGACGCGACCGTCGTTGTTCACGTCCTGGCTGATATGGGCGCCATCGGCGGTGCCCACCTCGTTGGTAAAATAAGCCGCTGTGTAGGCCAGTGACTCATCATCGAGCTGCCCCTCGCCTTGGTGAAAATGCAGGCGCACGGTGTCTGGTATGCCATTGGCATCGAAGTCTACGGCAAACACCATCAGGTATTTATCGGCGGAGCCATCCTGGCTGAACCAGTTGAACTCGAGGAATTGCTGGGCGAACTCCAGCGCCATGGCTGCATCCAGCGTGTCAGTGACACCGTTATGGTTGATGTCGTCAGCCAGCCTCCAATCAAGCCTGCCATCGCCCTTCATATCCACCGCTGCAGCCGCCATGGCAAGGGGCTGCGCGAGTGTGTCGTCGTAAAAATCCAGGTAAACCACGTCGGGCCTGGCGTTGTCGGTAATATCGTAAGCACGCAGAATCAAGAATCGCATAATACAAACTCGTAACAAGAAGAACCGACAGGCTCCCATTGCTGCGCCTCGAGGTCGACAGCCTCAAGCCTTCAGGGCAAGTCAGGCAATTCTGGCGTCCCTGTCCGGCCAGGGCAGTGCCTTCGCTGACCCATGAGCTCGATTACGGGTTGGCGTATTGCGCCAGAAACCTCAGATGCTGCGCGTGGGCGCCAGGCTGCACCATAGGCGCCAGTTTCAACGTTGCACCGGGCAGGCACTGCGCCAAACGTGCCAGCGACAACGGCGTCAACGCTCCCAGGCGCGGATAGCCACCAATGGTCTGGCGATCATTGAGCAACACGATCGGCTGCCCATCCGGCGGCACTTGGATCGCTCCCAGCGGGATACCTTCGGAAATCAACGACGGCCCCTGGTATTGCAGCGGTGTACCGAGCAAGCGCATGCCCATGCGATCAGCGCGGCTGTCGAGGGCCCATTCGGTGTTGAACGCATCGAACAGGCTCTGCCCACTGAACTGGCCAATCTGCGCACCGATGATAACGTCCAGGGATGCAGCGGATGGCAAATCCGGGTTGGCCAGCACTTTCATCGCGCCCCCGGTCCCGGAATAAGTTAACTGAGCGCCTTCAGCCAAGGCTTTGCCGAAACCGTCCACCCCACCCAATGCCTCGCGTACCACCGTGGCACAACTGCCGAGCACGGGCGGCGCGTCGAAGCCGCCCGGCGCCGCCAGGTAAGCCCGCGCCCCCTTGAACGGCTGGGTAAAGCGCAAACGCTGGCCCTTTTGCAGGATAAAACTACGCCCAGGGCTGATGGCGCGATCATCGATGTAGGCGCCCAGGTCCGCACCGGCCAGGGCCAGCAGGCAATAGTCCTCGGCCTGCACGGTAAAGCCGCCGAGGGTGACTTCCACCACCGGCGCATCCAGGGCGTTGTCCAGCAGCCAATTGGCCCAGGACATGGATACCCAATCCAGCGCGCCGCCCTGGGTCACGCCGAGGTGGCGCACGCCAAAACGCCCGGCGTCCTGCAACAGGCACAGCGGCGTGCTGGCCTCGATGGTCAAGCGGCTCATGCCTGCGCCTCCAACGGCGTGTCATCGCCTCCCAGGTGGATGAATTCGGCATGGTCGACCGCTTCGAAGCGTACCGTGTCGCCGGGTTGCATCAGGCTGTAGCCGTCGCGGTCGCGGTCGAACAGCTTGGCCGCAGTGCGGCCGATCAGGTTCCAGCCGCCCGGGGACACCACCGGGTAGGCGGCGGTTTGCCGTTCGGCAATGCCGACGCTGCCAGCGGCCACGCGTTTGCGCGGGGTGTTGAGGCGCGGCGTGGCGAGGGTTTCGTCCACCAGCCCCATAAAGGCAAAACCTGGGGCGAAGCCGAGGGCGAACACCTGGTATTCGTGGGCGCTGTGGCGGCGGATCACTTCATCCACCGCCAACCCGCTACGCTGGGCCAGCAGGGTCAGTTCCGGACCGACACTCAGGTCGTACCACACCGGCAGCACATGGCACTGGCCGCTACCCTGGGCCTGGGGTTGCAGATCGGTAAGGGCCTGGTCGATCAGCTCCCGGGCCTGGGCCGGGGTCAGCGTCGTGAGATCGTAATGCACCATCAAGGTGGTATAGGACGGCACCAGGTCCACCAACGCCGGGCCGAACCCAGCGCGCAGGCGCTGGGTGGCGGCGAGCATCCACGGCATATTGGCTTCGGCAATCACCTCAAACAGACGCACCATCAGGCAGTCGATGGCCACCACTTCAATGCGTGGCTTCATGCTGTCTTCAACGCTTCACGGATTCGCTGCACCGCAGCCACCGAGCTGGCGTTGTCGCCATGCACGCACAAGGTATTGGCCTGCAACACCAGCGCACTGCCGTCGCTGGCGACCAGCGGAGCACCACGGGAAATGGTCAGGGCCTGCTGCAAGATAGTGCCGGGATCGTGATGCACAGCGCCGGGCAGCTGGCGGGAGACCAGATGGCCGTTGCTGTCATAGGCGCGGTCGGCGAAGGCTTCGAACCACAGGATCACGCCATATTCGTCGCCCAACGCCTGGGCCGCGCTGTTGTCGCGGGTGGCCAGCAGCATCAGTGGCAGGTCACCGTAGGCGGCCACGGCCTGGATCACCGCACGCAACTGCGCCGGGTTCGCCATCATGTCGTTGTACATCGCGCCGTGGGGCTTCACATAGCTGACGCGACCGCCCTGGGCCCGGCAGATGCCGTCCAGCGCGCCGATCTGGTAGTGCAACAGATCCTGAATTTCCTGGGGCGTGTAGTGCATGGAACGCCGGCCAAAGCCCTGCAAGTCTTGATAGGCCGGGTGCGCGCCGACTTGCACGCCATGCTTGAACGCCAGGCTGACGGTCTTGCGCATGATGCTCGGGTCGCCGGCATGAAAGCCGCAGGCCACGTTGGCGCAGTCGATGAACGGCATGACTTCGGCGTCCAGACCCATGGTCCAGTTACCAAAGCTTTCGCCGATGTCGCAGTTCAAAAGCAGGCGGCTCACGGTGGTCGCTCCTGTAGGCTTTGTTTTTTTGTAGTGTGGGATTTATTACACAGAACTGGCAACTTGTCCTGGCACCCCTACGACGCTTATCGTGGAACAGCTCGATTTTTGGCGTTTGCCCGGTGTGACGTCCAACTAATAAAAACCGATCCATGCATAAGAAAAAGTTGATCCCATGAATTTGAAGTTCCTCGAAACCTTCGTCTGGGTGGCCAAGCTCAAGAGTTTTCGCCTGACCGCCGAGAAGCTATTCACCACCCAGGCCTCGATTTCCAGCCGCATCGCGGTGTTGGAAAGCGAGTTGGGCGTGAAGCTGTTCCTGCGTGACTCTCGCGGCGTGAGCCTGACCCCGGAAGGGTTGAAGGTGCTCGATTACGCCGAACAGATGATGGTGACCATGCAGGGCTTGAAGCAGTCTCTGGAAACCAGCAGCAGCAAGGTCGGGCGCATTCGCATCGGTGCGATGGACACCGTGATCCACACTTGGCTGAGCCCGCTGGTCGCGGAGTTGATGGATCATTTCCCCCTGGTAGAAATCGAGTTGGTCGCCGATACGGCGCTTAACCTCAGCGATCAGCTACAAAAAGGTTTCCTCGACCTGATCCTGCAAACCGACCTGCTGCGCCTGGAAACAGTACGCAGCCTGGAACTGGCCAGTCACCCCATGGCCTGGATCGTCGCCAGCCAATCGATCTATCACCGCGACTACGCCTCCCTGGCCGAACTGGCCCAGGAGCGCATCATCACCTACTCGAAAAACTCCCACCCGCACCAGGACGTAATCAGCCTGATGCAGGCCAACGGCGTGGCCGCGCCACGGATGAACTGTGTGAACTCGGTGTCGGCGATTACCCGGTTGCTGCGCGATGGCTTCGGCATTGGCGCACTGCCGCCGGTACTGGTCAGCGAAGAACTGGCGCGGGGCGAATTGGTGATGCTGCCGATGGCCCAGCGCCTGCCGAACTTGCAGGTAGTGGTGTCATGGCGCGTGGGCGTGGAGTTGGTGGAGGAGATTGTGGGGTTGTGCCAGAAGGTGGTGGCCCGCTACGCCGAGGAAGTCGGTGAAGAACGGATGGTGCTAAGCCACTGACTAAACCGGATCCAAATGTGGGAGGGGGCTTGCTCCCGATAGCAGAGTGTCAGTCGATGAAGATGTTGACTGACCTGCCGCCATCGGGAGCAAGCCCCCTCCCACATTTGGCCGAGTTGGGCGTTAGAGGCCCTTGAGGTCCCGCTCTTCGATGGGTCGGCTCTGACGCAAGCGCCTGCCGCCCAACACCACCCAATCAATCAGGCGGTACAGGCATTCGATGCCGAACGACAACAGCATCGCCCCGCCCAGGCCCCAGCCCATGGCTTCGGGTGTGAGCAAGATCTGGTAGCTGTAGCCATTCCAGGTTTCCTGGCGGATATCCGGGTCGGCGGCCACCGCCACTTGCAGCACGCGGATGTACCACGGGCCCTGCATGGCCTGGAATTGCTTGTCCAACTCAAGCTGGCGATCGAGCATCGCGCCCAGGCTGCTGGCGTCGCTCTGGAACACCGGGTCGTCACTGGCGCGGTAATGGGCCACCAAGGCCTGCAAGTCCCCGTTGAAGAACTGTTGCGCCGTGGATTCAAAGCCGCGCAGGCCGGTCTGGGCCTCGATCAGGTGGGCCTCGACGCGCTTGGCGTAGTCGCTGATAAACCCCGGCACCTGCACGCCGACCAACAAGCCAATGGCAAACAGCACCAACCGCAGATAGCTAAGCAACATGGTCGATATCCTTACTCGGTAACGCCCTGGCTGACGCATTCACCGCGTCGCCATAGGCTCCATTGGCCCGGTTCGTAGCGGGTCCAGTTTTCGTTGTCGGTCAGGGGCTCGGTGGCGATCACCGTTACCACGTCATTGGGGGTGGTTTCGGCCTGAAAATCGACGATCACATCGACATCTTTCAAGCGCGCCGGGCCAAAGGGCGCGCGCCGGGTAATCTGCGCCAGTTTGGTCGAGCAGTAGCAGAACAGCCAGTCGCCATCGCTGAGCAGGCAGTTGAACACGCCCTTGCTGCGGTATTCGGCGCAGGCGGCGATCAGGTCCGGTAGCACTTGCTCGATGTCTACCGGCTCGGGGAAGGCTTCGCGCACGCGGTTGAGCAGGTCGCAGAAGGCCGCTTCGCTGTCGGTATCGCCCACCGGACGGTAGAAGGTGGCGCGGGGGTTGAAGTCCGCCAGTTGGCCGTTGTGGGCAAAACACCAGTTGCGGCCCCACAGCTCACGCACGAACGGGTGGGTATTGGCCAGGCTCACCTTGCCCACATTGGCCTGGCGGATATGGCCGATCACCACTTCGCTCTTGATCGGGTAACGCTGCACCAGCAACGCGACTTCCGACTCACTGCTGGCGGCCGGGTCCTGGAACAACCGCAGGCCACGCCCTTCGTAGAAGGCGATACCCCAACCGTCGCGGTGCGGGCCGGTACGCCCACCGCGCTGCATCAGCCCGGTAAAGCTGAACACGATATCGGTGGGGACGTTGGCACTCATGCCCAATAATTCACACATGCCAGGGCTCTCGCTGCAGGGCGGACAACGTTAAAGGCGCGGTTCGACCCGCATGCCACTCACCGGCGCCGGGCGACGGAACGGTTCGTCGTCTTCCGGCTCGGCGGCCAGGGCAGCATCGGTAGCGGCCTTGCGCTCACGCCGGGCGTTGGCCGCACGCTCGATGGGCCAGCGGATCAGCACAAACACGATGTATAGGGCGAACACGATCATGGTGTACATGAACAGATCGGAAATCGCCCGCCAGGCGTTGTTGCCGACCTTGAGCACCAGGTCCAGGGCGGTAATCGCCACGGCCGGCGCGAACTGGGTCTTGACCGGGTCGACGATGGTCGGGCTCAGCAACAACACCGCCATCAGCAATTGCAACGGCTCGCGCAGCCAGCGCCACATCCAGCGGGTCATGCGCCACCACACCAACAGGCAGCCCAAAGCGGCGAAGGCGTAGAGGCCCCAAGCGGTCAGATAGTCGTTCTCGGTCATGGTGTCCATGGCAAGGTTGGCAAACAGGCGGCTATGATAACGGCTTTTGCGTGTCGCGGCTGCAATGCCTGCCACCTTCCGCCAGACAGAGAGTGATCCATGACGTCATCGACCGCCCCGATTGCCCGCAAGGCCCCAGGCCCAGACCCGTACGCCTGGCTGCAAGCGCGGGACACCCCAGAAGTGCTCGACTACCTCAAGGCCGAAAACGCCTGGCAGGAGACCCAGTTGGCCGACCAGCAGGCGCTGCGCGAGACCCTGTTCGAAGAGATCAAGGGCCGTATCCTTGAAACCGACCTGTCCCTGCCCTCCCCTTGGGGTCCGTACCTGTACTACACGCGCACCACCGCCGGTGACGAATATGCGCGCCATTACCGCTGCCGCCGCCCGGCCGACGACAGCAACCAGGTGGATGAGAGCAGCGAAGAGCTGCTGCTGGACCCGAACGTATTGGCCAACGGCGGCTTTTTCTCCCTCGGCGCGTTCAGCATCAGCCCCGACCACCAGCGCCTGGCCTACAGCCTCGACACCAGCGGCGAAGAGATCTACACCCTGTTCGTGAAGGAATTGGCCACAGGCAAAGTCAGCGAACTGGCGTTCGAGAACTGCGACGGCAGCATGACCTGGGCCAATGACAGCCTGACCCTGTTCTTCGGCGAGCTGGACGACACCCATCGCCCGCACAAGCTGTATCGCTATCGCCTGGATGGCACGGCGGCGCAGGAAGTGTTCCACGAGCCCGACGGCCGTTTCTTCCTGCACTGCTACCGTTCCAGCTCCGAGCGCCAACTGCTGTTGGCCCTGGGCAGCAAGACCACCAGCGAAATCTGGGCGCTGGACGCCAACCAGCCGCACCTGGGCTTTACCTGCCTGGCACCACGTGTCGAAGACCATGAATACGATGTCGACCATGGCAAGCGCAATGGCGAATGGACATGGTTTATTCGCAGCAACCGCGATGGGATCAACTACGCGCTGTTCATCGCCGCCGATACCGGTGGCGTGCCGAGCGAAGATCAATGGCAAAACCTGATCCCTCACAGTGACGAGGTCATGCTCGACGGTGTGAGCCTGAACGCCAGCGCCATGACCTTGAGCCTGCGCATCGGTGGCCTGCCGGTCATCGAGGTGCACCCCGAAGACGTACCGGCCTATCGCGTGGAGTTGCCCGATGCGGCCTACAGCCTCTACGTACAAAACAGCCTGGAATTTCACAGCGACAGGATCCGCTTGCGCTATGAGGCCTTGAACCGTCCGGCCCAGGTACGTCAGCTCGAACTGGCGACAGGCGCCCAAGTGGTGCTCAAGGAAACCCCGGTACTTGGCGTGTTTAATGCTGACGACTACGTCAGCCAACGCCTATGGGCCACCTCCGCTGACGGCACCCAGGTGCCCATCAGCCTGGTGGTCAAGCGGGACCAGCTCGGCCAAGCGACGCCGCTGTACCTGTATGGCTATGGTGCCTACGGCCAAAGCCTTGATCCGTGGTTCTCCCATGCGCGCCTGAGCTTGCTCGATCGCGGGGTAGCGTTTGCCATCGCCCATGTGCGTGGCGGCGGTGAGTTGGGCGAAGCCTGGTATCGCAACGGCAAGCAGGAACACAAGCAGAACACTTTCAGCGACTTTATCGCCTGCGCCGAACACCTGATCGCCCAGGGCGTAACCACCTCCAGGCAACTGGCGATCAGCGGCGGCAGTGCCGGTGGCCTGTTGATCGGCGCCGTACTCAACCAGCGTCCGGAACTGTTCCAGGCAGCGATTGCCGAAGTGCCGTTCGTCGATGTGCTCAACACCATGCTCGACCCGGAACTGCCGCTGACCATCACCGAGTACGACGAATGGGGCAACCCCGAGGACCCCGAGGTGTATGCGCGCATCAAGGCCTACGCGCCATACGAAAACGTCAGCGCCCAGGCCTACCCGGCCACGCTGGTGATCGCCGGCTACAACGACAGCCGCGTGCAGTACTGGGAAGCGGCCAAATGGGTGGCCAAGCTGCGCGACACCGCCACCTCCGACAACCTGCTGCTGCTCAAGACCGAGCTGGGCGCCGGCCATGGCGGCATGAGCGGTCGCTACCAGGGATTACGTGACGTAGCGCTCGAATATGCGTTTGTGTTCAAGGCGCTCGGGCTGATTTAGGAACTTACCGGGGCGGCCCTGTCTGAACAGGGGACCGCCCTACATATTGACGGACCAATACTGCTGCCATGCCACAAGCCACCTTACTCAACGACGAAATCCGCGACATGCTGATGGACTGCGGGCTGTTTGACCCGCTGCTGCCGGAAGATTTTCATATCGCCGCGGGCTACTTCAATATCAGCAGCATTGCCCAGGGCGAGGTGATTTTCCTCGAGGGCGATGCGGGCACCTTCATGTGCATCCTCCACACTGGCCAGGTGGCCGTGCAGAAAACCAACCACACCGGCCAGCGCCTGACCATCGCCACCCTGCGCAGTGGCCGGGCGTTTGGCGAAATGGCGGTGCTCGACGGCGAGCGGCGCTCGGCCAGTTGCGTCGCGGCCAGTGATTGCGTGCTGTTGAACCTGGGCAAGGATGCCCTGGAAAAAATGCTCAATGAAGCGCCCAGGGTGGCGGCCAAGATCATCCGCGCCATTGCCGTGGCCCTGTCCAAGCGCCTGCGCATGGCCGACGGGCAACTGTTATCTCAACAGTTTTAACCGCCGGGGGGCTTGGGCTTGCTGTCGTTCTGCTGCAGGCCGGGGACGGTCTGGTCCTTGGGCGGCGCGGGCAATACGATGGGCACCAGGGGCGGCGAGCCGTTGGTCTTGGGCACGGCCGGTGGCGTGACTTGCGGGTACAAGGTCGGCGTTGGCGTGCCCGGCGCGCCTGGGGTTGGAGCGGGCGCGACCGGAACGGTTTGCAACTCCTGAGCCTGCGCCACAGCAGATATGAGCGCGCTCAATACAATGACCGTTAGAATGCTGCACTTCATCGATGGCTCCATGGCCTGACCGGAATATCGTAAGGCTACTCCCAACTGCGCAAGAATGCCCTTCCCAATGAGATTTCCATGAAACGTTTCGTTCTGCTGGACACCACTCCGATCCCCGACAATGGCGGTGCCTTGTGCCTGTTCGAATACGGCGAGGACTTTGTCATCAAGATCCAGGGCGGTGACGGCGGCCAGCTGATGAACACGCGCATGCACGGCTCCGAAGACGCCCTGGCCGAGATCCCCTGCCGCAAGGTGGCCGGCCGCCCGGGTTCACGGGTGCTGATCGGCGGCTTGGGCATGGGTTTTACCTTGGCCGCAGCGCTCAAGCATTTGGGCAAGAGCGCCGAAGTGGTGGTGGCGGAGTTGGTGCCCGGGGTT
Source organism: Pseudomonas sp. FBCC-B545 (assembly GCF_059134095.1). NCBI lineage: Bacteria > Pseudomonadati > Pseudomonadota > Gammaproteobacteria > Pseudomonadales > Pseudomonadaceae > Pseudomonas > Pseudomonas sp. FBCC-B545. The sequence continues at coordinate 4,591,862 of NZ_CP101441.1, forward strand.
GTGGAGTGGAACCGTGGGCCGCTGGGGGAAAAGTCCGGGCGCCCGCTGCTGGATCCACGCACGGTGATCCGTCTGGAAGACGTGGCCAAAGTGCTGCAGGCCGAGCCCCAGGGCTTCGACGCAATCATGCTCGACGTCGACAACGGCCCCGAGGGTCTGACGCAAAAGGCCAATAGCTGGTTGTATTCCGCCGGTGGCCTGGCCGCGTGCGCCAAGGCCCTGCGGCCCAAGGGCGTGCTGGCCGTGTGGTCGGCGAGCGCCGATAAGCTGTTCAGCGACAAACTGCGCAAGGCAGGCTTCAAGGCTGAGGAAGTCCAGGTGTTTGCCCATGGCAACAAGGGCACGCGGCATACCATCTGGATTGCAGAAAAGCTGAAGGGCTGAATCACCATCGATCAAATGTGGAGGGGCTTGCTCCCTCCCACATTTGGTACTGCTTCAGTCTCTGGTTTTGCGGTAATCGATTACATACGGCAGTTTTTTATCGAAAGTCTTTTCCAGCTCACTGTGATCCAGCTGGGTCATACCACCCAATTGCCGGGCCGTGAAACCGCTGTCGCCCACCTTTGACCCCGGCGCCAGGCTGACCATGCGTTGAGCCACAGCCTCAATGGCGTCCTTGTATCCGCCTTTCTTATTCAGGTTGTAGCTGCCCAGATCAATTTGCGTGCGCAGCCAGTTGCCCCAGTAGAACTCGAGGAATTCCGGCGCAATCGCACCGTCGGTTGGCTTGCCATAGGCGGCCTTGCGGGTGAAATACACCAGGCTGCGGAAAGTGTCGTCCTGCAGGTTCTTGAAGCCCAGGTGCGCTGGCAATTGCGCAGGTAGCAGCGTCTGGCCCTGGTTGTCCTTGAGCCAGACCTTGCGCGCAGCCTCCATGCGTTGCCAGAAGGTGGCAAGGTTCGGGCTGCGGCTGAAGTCGTCGGTGACCTTGACCCACATCTTCAAGCGCGGGCCGGCGCCGGGGGTCTCCCACAGGGTGGTGAAACTGTGATGACCATCAGTCAGGTACAGTTGGCCGCCGGGACCGACCACCACGGTTTTCATCTCATCGGGATAGGTACCCACCGCACGCTTGCAGGTGAAGCTGGCGGGCCGCAGCAGTTCGGCGTTCTTGGGCACCTGATCGGCCTCGCCCTGGCCATTGGTTTCGCAGTATTCATCGAAAGCCTTGGCGGGCTTGTCGGCGAACAGCCCCAGGCTGTAGTAGATCTGGTCGAAACCAACCACAGCCTGGGTCGGATGCAATTGTTCCAGGGCGACCTCGATCACCTGCCCCGGTTGTGGCGTCGAAAACGCCTGGACTTGCGCGGTAAGGGCACAGAGCACAAGCCCGATAGTCCATGAATGCAGACGCATGAATTTCCATTCCTTATCAGTCAGTGAAGCAATCCTAGCGGTCATTTACCGCGCAAGCGGCTAGAATCCACCTTATCCGTGACCCACCAAATAGCCAGGAGCCATGATGAGCTCGACTAACCCGCCCTCACACACCGCCAAGCTGGACCGCATCCTCGCCGATGCCCAGCGCGACCGCGAAATGGGCTATCGCGACAAAGCCTTGAAGATGTACCCCCACGTCTGCGGCCGTTGCGCCCGTGAATTCGCCGGCAAGCGCCTGAGTGAGCTGACCGTACACCACCGTAACCACAACCATGATGACAATCCCCAGGACGGCTCCAACTGGGAGTTGCTGTGCCTGTATTGCCACGACAACGAACATTCGCGCTACACCGACCAGCAGTACTTCGGCGAAGGCTCCACCAGCAGCCCGAGCATTGCCAAGGCGACGCATAATCCGTTTGCGGCGTTGGCGGGGTTGATGAAGAAAGACGACTGAAGATCGTCCTTGTCTGTACTGGCCTCATCGCAGCATAGGTATCTACACAACTTTGCAGTCGCCAACAGTAACTACGATGCGAAGCGAGCCGCTCTTGATCTTGCTCTTGATCTGCTTTTGATCTCAGGCGCCCCGTTAAACCACGCTGGCCGGAATTCGACAGGGATTTGGGGGGTAAACCGGCAGGGATGCCGGTTTAGCCGCCCCGCGCCATGGAGGGCGCGTGGCGGCGGCCTCCCAAATCCATGGCGGATTACGGGCACACCGAGCCTGAGCGAGGTGCCGAGTGGTGGGGCAAGAGCCTTTTGGTTACTTTTGGGCTCTTTTCAAAAGTGACCCGCTGTAAAAGCGGAACCAATAGCCGCCGTTACCGCAGCAATGGATATGTACCCGGCCTGATCCAACATCCTGGTCGGCTGTCAGGCCGCCATCGGGGGCAAGCCCCCTCCCACAGTGTCCGACGGCGTACCAGAGGTTGTGTAGATACCCATGCTCATCGCAGGCAAGCCAGCTCCCACATTTGGAATGCATTCCCCTGTGGGAGCCGGGCTTGCCCGCGATGACGATCGCCCAAGCACTGCATACCCCCAGGCCGTATAATCGCCGTTTTTCTCCAAGGCACCCTTCCCCGTGGGCAATAAACGCTACAGCTGCATCGGTCTGTATAACCCCAAATCCCCCGAAAACGTCGGCTCGGTAATGCGTGCCGCCGGCTGCTACGGCGTGGCCTCGGTGTTCTACACCGGCGTGCGTTACGAGCGCGCCCGGGATTTCATCACCGACACCAAGAAGGTCCACCACGACATTCCGCTGATCGGCATCGACGACCTGAAAAAGATCCTGCCCCTGGGCTGCATCCCAGTCGCCGTGGAACTGGTGGAAGGCGCCCGCCCGCTGCCTGAATACACCCACCCCGACCGCGCGCTGTATATCTTCGGCCCCGAAGACGGCTCCCTGGACAAGGAGATCCGCGACTGGTGCGAAGACGTGATCTATATCCCCACCACCGGCTGCATGAACCTGGCGGCCACGGTCAACGTGGTGCTCTACGACCGCCTGGCCAAGGGCAACAACACCCGCTCGGGCCCCAAGTACTGATTTTCCGGGAACATCCGGCAGCCGCGCGCAGTCAGCTGGTAACACTTGCCCTTGTTGGAGACAGATCATGAGCGACAGCAAAATCTTGCAACCTATCATCGACGCCACGCCTTTGAGGGCTCAGCCCGCCCAGAATGTGCATGGCTGGGAACGCATCGGTTCGGTGGCAGGCGGCGTGATGATGGTCGGCAAAGGCCTGCGCCGGGGTGGGATTTTTGGATTGATCCAGGTGGCGATTGGCGGCATGGCCCTGGCCCGTGGTTTCACCGGCCATTGTTCGCTCAAGGACAGGCTGGAACATGGCCGTCAGGAAATGAACAGCGTGCGCACCAAGATCGAGCGGGCTGGGGAAGAGCTGAAGAACTTGAAGACCCAGGCCGAAGTGGAGGCTGAGAAGGCAGTAAAACCCAAAGCCTGACCTGAGTATTGGACATGCTGGAGATCCAAATGTGGGAGGGGGCTTGCCCCCTCCGACATTTTGAATTGCACAGGGCTTGGAATCAGCGCAATAGTTTGCTGTCCAGAACCACCGAAGACTCGCCGATTACACTTTCAGCCAGTTGCACAAACTCCTTGGTATCAATGCTGTTCACCCGCATCACTGCCTGCGCCAGATCATCCAGGGACCGCTTGTTGTGGGTTTTGACACGAATCTCCCGGTCGAGGTCCTGCAACACCAGCACTGCCCGCGCTACACCAGCGCTGCCGATCTGCTCGCCCCTCAGGGTAGTGACCGCCTTGCTCTCTTTGGCCAGCCGCGCCTGGATCGCCGCATAACGCTCATCGGTGATGCCTCCGGCACGCCTCATCAATTCAACCGCGTAATACTCCCCCAACCCTTCACTGATCCAGTCACTGCTGTCATGGTCGTTAAAGCGTCCGATAGCCTGCACCACTTCGCGCAGCAAAGGGCTGCTGCCGGTTTCGCTGACCAACGGGGCACGGCTGTTGAGGTAGATCGAATCGCGCAATGAATAGGCGCCACGGCGCATCGGGTCACTGGCGCCCACGATCAACAATTTGCCGGGATGGCGCGGGAATGCGGCTTCCACCTGGGGCCAGACGAACGTCAACAAGGTCAGCACGTCCATACGGCGCATGCCCTGCCCTTTGGGCGAGGCCACGGTGATTTCGGTTTCGCCCAGGCGCAGGCGGCGGCTGCCGAGGTTACCGGCGAGCATCCAGCCGGTGGGCCGGTCGAACAGGCGGGACACGTTATCGATACGGAATTTATGCTTGCCAATGCGCGGCCAGGCGGTTTCGACACTCTTCCAGCCCGTGGGCAACTCGAACGCCAGGCGCGAGACCAACTCAATGCCATCTTGCTGATCGAGACGCGCAGCCGGCACCAGGTCTTCACCGCGCAGTAACGCCCAACCCGGCGTGACCCGTGTGTCATAGATGCCCGGCTTGCGCGTATGGCTCAGGCGCACTTTGTAGGTCAGGCTGGCTTTGTCGGCGCTGGGTTGCCACAGGCCACGGCTGCCCGTGACCTGCCATTGGCCGTCGGCCTTGAAGTCGCTGTAGTCGCCCTCGCGGCCCAAGTCGAAGTCCAGGCTACGCACCGCCGAGCCTTGAGACAGGCTGACGCGCACCTGCGCCTGATCGCTTTGGGGCAGCAGCTTGACGTGATAGTCCAGGTCGACTTTCTTCGCGCACCAGCCCGGCCCGCTCAGCGCCAGTAATACCAGGCCCGCGGCTAACTTGGCTGCCACCTTCATACACACTCCTTTGTTCAGCCTGCGCGGAAGATCAGGTAGTCCTCCCAGTCGTCCTCGGGCACGCTGCCTTCGCTGAGCATGCGCCCGGACTGGGAAATGCGTTCGTGGTGCACCGCGTCACGGTCGCCGCAGACCAGATGGTGCCAGAGCGGCAGATCCTTGCGCTCGCTGACCAAGCGGTAGCCACAGGTCGGGGGCAACCATTTGAATTGGTCGGCCTGGCCCGGGGTGAGCTGGATACAGTCCGGCACCGATGCGCGGCGGTTGGGGTAATCGGTGCACTGGCAGGTTTTCAGGTCGAGCAGCTTGCAGGCGATACGCGTGTAATAGACGCTGTTGTCGTCTTCATCTTCAAGCTTTTGCAGGCAGCACAGGCCACAGCCATCGCACAATGACTCCCACTCCTGCTGATCGAGCTGCTCAAGGGTTTTGCGTATCCAGAAAGGTTCGACTTTGGCGGCCATGGCTCTACATCAGTATCGGAAGCTGAAAAGGCCGCCAGTCTAGTGCCCAAGCCCGCTGGGGCCAAGCGCTTACGACTGACGGTGTAGCAACACTTGTCAGACTACTGAGCCCGCAGTAGTTTTGAGCACCGAATTGACGATCAGGAACAGCCCATGACACGCGTTGCCGATTACCCGATCCACACCCAATTCACTGAACGCTGGTCGCCCCGCGCCTTTACCGGGGAAAGCATCCCGAAAGAGACCCTGCTGAGTTTCTTCGAAGCCGCACGCTGGGCACCGTCGGCCTACAACTCGCAGCCGTGGCGGTTTCTCTATGCGCGTCGGGACACCCCGGACTGGGAGCGTTTCCTGGGCCTGCTGAATGAATTCAACCGCAACTGGGCGCAGCACGCGTCGGCCCTGGTGATCATCGCCTCGAAAACCGACTTCATGGCACCAGGTGCCACCGAAGAAACCCCGGCGCTATGGCACACCTTCGACACTGGCTCGGCCTGGGGCCATCTGGCGCTGCAAGCCAGCCTAAGCGGCTGGCATACCCATGGCATGGCCGGTTTCGATCAGGAGCTGACCCGCAAGGAGCTGAAGATCCCACAAGGGTACGCGTTGCATGCGGCCGTGGCCGTGGGCAAGCTGGGTGACAAGTCGAGCTTGCCGGAGTATCTGCAGGGCCGTGAAGCGCCGAGCCCGCGCAAGCCGTTGACTGAACTGGTGTCTGAGGGCGACTTCAGCCTGTAAGCCTAGTGCAACTCCAATGTGGGAGGGGGCTTGCTCCCGATAGCGGTGGGTCAGTTAGAAATGTGCTGACAGACATACTGCTATCGGGAGCAAGCCCCCTCCCACATTTTAGATTGATGCATGGCCAAGGATCAGTAGCCCCGGTCGAAGTCCACTTCCCCGCGCAGCACTTGCTTGGCCTGGTAGGCGCGCACGTTTTGCACAAACAACGCCACCATCATCGACGGCGAGGTCGGTGCCGAGCTGTGCCCGGTCAACAGCAGACCCCACGCTGTCCAAAACGGGTGGCGCTGCGGCAGCGGCTCCTGACGGCACACGTCGATCACCGCGCCGGCCAGGTGCCCTTCTTTCAGGGCTTCAACCAGATCGGCATCCACCACCGCCACGCCGCGCCCGACGTTGATAAACAGCGCAGTGGACTTGAATTGCTTGAACAGTGCGCAGTCGTACAGGTCATGGGTTTCGGGCGTATTGGGCAGCAGGTTGATCACGTAATCGACCTCTCCCACCAAGCGGCCCAACTGGTCGAGCCCGGCCACTTCGATAAACGGTGCCTGTTCCCGCGCCGTACTGGCGATGCCATACAGCGTGACGCCAAACGGCACGAGGAAATCGGCGACGCTCTGGCCAATATCGCCGGTGCCGACAATCAGCACCTTGCGCCCCGCCAGGCTCTGGCCCATGCGGTTGTCCCACTTGCGCTCGACCTGGCTGACCAGGCGCGCCAGCACTTCGCGCTCGTGGCCCAGCATGTAGGTGAGGACGAACTCGGCCATGACCTGGCCATAAATCCCCACCGCACGGGTCAGGCGATAGTCGCGGGGCAAGCCATCGGCCAGCAGCGGCGTAATACCGGCCCAGGTCGATTGCAGCCACTGCGGGTGATGGCCCTGGCGCAACAGGGTCGCCAGCAGATCGGGCTGGCCCAGCCATACCGGGCAATCGGCGGCCAGCCGCGAGAGTTCGGCAGAATCGCCGCTGGTCAGCACTTCAAGGTCTGGGGCCGCTTCCTTGAGCAATTGGGCGTAGAGCGGGTGATCCTGTTCAGCAATCAGAACACGCATGGTTCAAACCTTTCAAAAACAGTGCAGACGGCCGCCCGCATCCTTACGGCCACCGTCCTCTAATACGATTCCATTAAAGCCTGTGCCCTGATGCGGGCACTGATCGATCACATCGGGTCGTTGCGGCGCAGCAGCTCTTCGGGCAAGTGCTCGATGTACTCATCCTCGGCCGGCGGCATTTGCAGGTGGTAACCCTGCTTGTCGAGGTTTTCCAGCACCACCGTGATGTCTTCGCGGGACAGCTTGCGCTCCGGCGTCAGCACCATGTCGAAGGCGTGGTGCGCCTTGCCGAAAGCTTCCATCAAGGGTTCTGGCACGCGTTCCAAAGCGTCGCTTTTGAGCACATAGAGGTACATGCCGTCTTTTTTCTTGCTGCGATAGATGGAGCAAATACGTTTCAAGGCTGTTCTCCGGCAGTGGCCAGGCTGTCGAGCAGCGCTTGGCCCATCAGCTCGCGACGCCAGCCACGCAGCGAGTCTGGCAATTGATAAGGCCCATCGGGGTAGCCGCTTTTAACCAGGGCTTCGAGGGTTTTCTTGCGCAGCATCAGTTCCGGCGCCATGTCCAGGCGTTCGGCGAACGTCTGGCCCAGGGCGCGCAGTTGCTTGATCAGCGTGGCTGCGTCCACCGGCAAAGGCTCGGCGACGGCGGGAGGCCATTGGTCCATCGGCACGCTGCCGGCTCGCTTGATCAGGTCCAGCAGGAACTGGCCGTCCTGGCGCACGGTGCGCGGGTGCATGTCTTCGATCTTGCCCAGCGCCGCCAGGTTATCCGGCTGGGATTTGGCCAGCGGCCACAACGAGTGTTCGCGAATGATACGGTTGCGCGGCAGGTCGCGGGCACGGGCTTGCTGCTCGCGCCAGGCGCATAGCTCACGCAGCACGGCGAGTTGGGCACGGGAGAGTTTCCATGCCAGCTTGGCATCGCGGTAGACCTCGTAGGGGTCGATCTCACGACGCAGGTTGGCCACCAGTTCGGCACCGTCTTCCAGTACCCAGGCGTACTTGTCATCCGATAGCTGCGGGCGCAGGCGGATATACACCTCGGCCAGGTGCACCGCGTCTTCGGCGGCGTAGCTGACCTGCGTCTCGGACAATGGGCGCTGCAGCCAGTCGGAGCGGGTTTCGCCCTTGGGCAGCTCGATGTCCAGCACGGCTTGTACCAGGCGTGAGTAGCCCATGGAGAAACCAAGATTGAGATAAGCCGCCGCCAACTGGGTGTCGAACAACGGCACCGGCAGGCTGCCGGTCAGGCGTAGCAGCACTTCCAGGTCTTCGCTGCAGGCGTGCACCACCTTGATCACGCCTGAGTTTTCCAGCAAGGCGGCCAAGGGTTGCCAATTATCGATGGTCAGCGGATCGATCAGGTAAGCGCGGATGCCATCACCGATCTGGATCAGCCCGGCAATAGGATAAAAGGTGTCGACCCGCATGAATTCGGTGTCGAGGGCGACGAATGGCAACTGCTGCCATTCGGCGCAATGCTGGCCGAGGCTATCGTTGTCGCAGATCCAGTGAATATCGATGGCCACACGGCTCTCCCTTGAAGAATGGCGCGCAGTATATATCGCTAAAGGGACTTGCGAGCATCCGCTGTGCACACAGCATCATGAAAACTCCGACAGGAGATGAAGAATAGTCCGACGAATGGAAGTTATCCTCTCTTACGCAGAACGTAGACGCACCACAGCCTGGAGCCCGGGAGGAACTCCTGATAATTCAGAATCTTGAAGCCTGCCTGACGAAACTCGTCTTCCACCGGTGTTCCTACGCTCACCGCGACAATGACCGTATCGCGGCTGACGCGGTGAAACTCGCGTAACAACATTAATCGCCCATCGCTGCCGGGCACATGACGAAACAATTCCAGGCAGAAAATACAGTCCACCGCATTCGCCGATAGGCCAATGGAAAACGCCGAGCCCTGGAATGTCTTGACGCGCTTGAGTAGCGCCCCAGGATGATGGGTACGAGCATGATCGAGCATGGCCTGGGAGTGGTCCGAGGCCAGAATCACCCGGTTGACGTGCTCAGCCAACACCGGCCAGAAACGCCCCGAACCACACGCCAGGTCAAGGATAAGCCCCGGCTCGCCGGCCACCTTCAATGCATGGCGTACCAGCCGCGTATCCCGCCACGCCGCCAGGCGCTGCAGCAGCCGGGGTGGGCGCGGGTCACCGCAGACCCTGGCGTGCTCACGGCCACAGCGCTCAGCGAATTCGATCTCAATGGAGGATGGAGGTTGTGGCGACATCGCGGGCTCATGTGGATAGAACGGTAGTGAACGACCTTGATCCGCAGCTTAACCACCGCAACGTGAAAAAAAGGTCGAAAGCCTCACTACCGTGAATCGGTCACGCCTGGTGCAGGTACCAACGCCAATCCTGCTCACCCACCTCGCCCATGAACTGGCGGTATTCCTCGCGTTTAACCGCCAGATAGACGCCGAGAAATTCACTGCCGAACGCATCCCGTGCCCAACTTGACCCCTCAAGGGCGCGCAGGGTGGTCAGCCAATCGGTAGGCAGCAACTCCTTGGCCTGGGCGTAGCCGTTGCCTTCCACCGGGGCACCGGGGTCGCGCTGTTCGCGGATGCCGCGGTGGATGCCGGCAAGAATCGCAGCGGCCGCCAGGTAAGGATTGGCGTCAGCCCCGCAAATGCGATGCTCGATATGCCGGGAATGGGCCGGGCCGCCGGGCACGCGCAGGCTGACGGTGCGGTTGTCCACGCCCCAGGTGGCGGCCAGGGGCGCGTAGCTGTTGGTCTGGAAGCGCCGATAAGAGTTGGCGTTAGGGCAGAACATCAGCAACGAATCAAGCAAGGTGTCGAGCATGCCGCCCACCGCCTGGCGCAACAGCGGCGTGCCATCAGCCGCCTCGCTGGCGAACAGGTTATGGCCCTGGGCATCGGCCAGGCTGACATGCATATGCATGCCGGTGCCGGCCAGGTCATCGAATGGCTTGGCCATGAAACACGCCGTCATCCCGTGCTTGTGGGCCACGCCCTTGACCAGGCGTTTGTAGCGCACCGCCTCGTCCATCGCCTGCAATGCGTCAGTGCGATGCTCGAGGGTGATTTCAACCTGGCCCGGAGCGTATTCGGAGATGGCCGTGCGCGCCGGGATACCTTGCAGTTTGCAGGCGCTATAGAGGTCGGCGAGAAACGGCTCGATCTGCTCCAGTTCGCGCAGGCCGTAGACCTGGGTCGAACGTGGACGCTTGCCGTCCGAGTCCCGCGCCGGTTGCGGGCGACCGTTGCTGTCGGGCTTCTGGTCGAGCAGGTAGAACTCCAGTTCCGCGGCCATCACTGGGTAATAACCGTCGGCCTTGAGCGCATCGATGACCTTGGCCAGCAAGTGCCGGGGGTCGGCGACGGTGGCGGGTAAGCCTTCGGTGGGGTGCATGCTGACTTGCACCGCAGCGGTTGGGATCAAGCGCCAGGGCATGCGCTGCAGACTGCCGCTGACTGGGTAGGCGCGACAGTCGATATCGCCCACGTCCCATACCAGCCCGGAGTCATCTACGTCGTCGCCATTGATGGTCAAGCCGAGGATGGTGCTGGGCAGTGGCCGGCCGGTTTCGTACACCGCCAGCAGCTCGTCGCGGTGCAGCAGCTTGCCGCGTGGTACGCCGTTGTTGTCGAGGATAAACAGCTCGAACAGCTCGATGTCCGGGTTCTGTTCAAGGAACGCCTGGGCTTCGTGCAGGCTGGCAAAAACACTCATGGGGGCTTCTCATACGTTTGGGTCAGGCAGATGCGCACAGGAGCGCGTCATCCATGGGGGTAGATCAACGTAGGAAAAAGGTATCGGGTGGGCGTGCGTGTCGGCAGTGAAACAAGGCCCAAAAGGCCAGTTCGGAGGGTAGCGCCTCAATATCGGCCCGGCCGGGCACGGGCAATGTCACGGGATGAGGGGAAGAACCGTCCATGCGCAAATCACATTGAGGTAGATGCCCGGCACCTTAGCACGCGTTGATCGCGAGTTAGATCCAGGTTCTATAACGTTTTGTTGCAATGCGGCCAAACATTCGCCGCCCCTTGCTACCTTGGCGCTCTGCTGGAAATAATGGCCGCCCCCCCGCATGGCCTCCAAGGATTCGACTCCCATGAAAGTGCCTCTAGCCCTCTGTGTACTGGCGACCCTGGCAAGCACCGCCCAGGCCGACACCGCCGCCTCGCGCCTGGATGAAGTACTTCAGCGCGGCACCCTCACCGTCTGCACCACCGGCGACTACAAGCCCTACACCTCGTTGCGTACCGACGGCCGCTATGAAGGCATTGACATTGCCATGGCCGAATCCCTGGCCAAGAGCCTCAACGCCAAGGTCAACTGGGTGCCTACGACCTGGAAAACCCTGATGCCGGACTTCCTTGCCCAACGTTGCGACATCGCCGTGGGCGGTATTTCCGTGTCGCTGGAGCGCCAGAAAAAGGCCTTCTTCAGCCAGTCCCTCGGAGTCGACGGCAAGATCCCGCTGGTGCGCTGCGCCGACGTGCAGCGCTACCAGACAGTCGAACAGATCAATCAGCCCCAGGTGCGAGTGATCGAGCCGGCAGGCGGCACTAACGAAGTGTTTGCCCGCGCCCACCTGGCCAAAACGCAGATTCGCCTGCATGACAATGTGACGATTTTTGACCAATTGCTGGCAGGCAAGGCCGACGTGATGATCACCGACGCCAGCGAGGCGCGCTACCAGCAGAAGCTCAAGCCTGGTTTGTGTGCGGTCAACCCGGAGCAGCCAATGCAATACAGTGAAAAAGCCTTCCTGCTGCCTCGGGATGATGTGGCCTGGAAGAGTTATGTGGATCAGTGGTTGCATCTGAGTGTGGCGACTGGCGCGTATGCGGGCATTGTCAGCCAGTGGCTGGCCGCGCCTTGATGGCGACCCAACCGGTACACCGCGGTCAAAGTGTGGGAGGGGGCTTGCTCCCGATTGCGGTGGATCAGTCAGAATATTTTTGACTGACACACCGCTATCGGGAGCAAGCCCCCTCCCACATTTTGGTTGTCTTACACCAGGGCAATCGCGCTTGCCCCGCCACTTGGCGCCATTATCAACTCAACGAACGCCCTGCACGCGGCGCTGCGGTAGGCGCCTTTGCGGCTCAAAAGCGCGGCAGTACGCCGCGGCAGCGGTGGGTCGACGGCCACGTCATGCAAGCCTGCCTGCGCCTGGGCCAGTGCTCGCGGCAGGATGGTTGCCAGCGGCGTGCTGAGCACGATCTCGATAATGGCACTGATGGAGTTGGCCTCCATGGCGATGCACGGTTTAACCCCTTGCTGACGGCAGTAATCATCGATGTAGCGGCGGGTGGCGAACCCCGTATTGAGTAGCACCAGCGGCTGCTCGAGCCAGTCCAGGCGGTTCAGTTGGGGATGAGTGGCACCCACGACCACACTCAGTTCTTCGACAAACACCGCCTCACACTCGATGTCCGGCCCATGCTCGCCGGTAAATCCGATGCCGATATCCAGCAGATCCTCGCCCAGGGCGGCTTCGATGCGGTCCTGGGTCAGTTCTTCGATGCTCAAAGTAATGCCCGGATACAGCCGGTTGAACCGCGCCAGCAGCGGGCCGATCAGGTAGGCGGTAAAGGTCGGCGTCATCGCCAGGCGCAAATGCCCGCGGCTAAGGTCTTGCACATCGTGAATGGCGCGGGTGCCGGCCTGCAGGTCCTGCAACGCCAGCCGCGCAAAACGCACATAGGCCTGCCCTGCATCGGTCAAGCTGATGCTGCGCCCGGAGCGGTCAAGCAGCGGCGCACCCAGGCTTTCTTCAAGTTGCTTGATCTGCTGCGACAAGGTCGGCTGCGACACATGCAACGCTTCGGCGGCGCGGGTGAAATTACGGTGCTCGGCGACGGCCAGCAAATAACGGATATGGCGCAACAGCATCGACAACACTCCAACTATAGGCATAACTTATAGAAAGCATAATAAACCGGTCTTGGACGCTATAGCTGAAAACTTCCATCCTTGCCCCATCAGCGACGCAAGGAGAACCACCATGCAGCATCTCATCGACGGCTTTCGCAAATTCCAGGGTGAAGCCTTTACCCAGCGCAGCGACCTGTTCAAACACCTGGCGACCACGCAAAACCCAGGCACCTTGTTTGTGTCCTGCTCTGACAGCCGCGTAGTCCCGGAGCTTTTGACCCAACAGGAACCCGGCGATCTGTTCGTCATCCGCAATGCCGGCAATATAGTGCCGTCCTACGGGCCGGAGCCGGGCGGCGTGTCGGCCACGGTCGAATATGCCGTGGCGGTACTCGGGGTCAGCGACATTGTGATTTGCGGGCATTCGGACTGCGGCGCAATGACCGCGATTTCCACCTGTACATGCCTGGACCACCTGCCGGCCGTGGCCAACTGGTTGCGCCATGCCGAGTCGGCCAAGGTGATCAACGCTTCACGCCAGCACGTCTCGGACGCTGCACGCCTGGATGCATTGGTGCGCGAAAACGTAGTCGCCCAATTGGCTAATCTCAAGACTCACCCCAGCGTCGCCCTGGCCCTGGAACAAAGCCGGATGAACCTGCATGGCTGGGTCTACGACATCGAAACCGGCGGCATTGACGCTTTGGACGGGCGCACCGGGCGCTTCGTCTCCCTGCTCGACCATCCAGCCACCTGTGCCCACGCCGCCTGAACCTGACTTAAACCAAGAGGACGTCACCATGTTGCAATCCCAATTCGCCCAAACCCCACGCCTGGCCCTGGCCGACACCATTATCGACCTCAAGGCGCGCAAGAACCTGTCCTGGCAGGACCTCACCGACGGCACCGGCCTGAGCCTGGCCTTCGTCACGGCCGCCCTGCTCGGCCAGCATCCGTTGCCCAAGGACGCCGCCGACATTGTGTGCGACAAACTCGACCTCGACCAAGACGCCAGCCGCCTGCTGCAAAGCGTGCCCCTGCGCGGCAGTTTCCCAGGCGGCGTGCCGACCGATCCGACCATGTACCGTTTCTACGAAATGCTGCAGGTCTACGGCTCTACCCTAAAAGCCTTGGTGCATGAACAGTTTGGCGACGGCATCATCAGCGCCATCAATTTCAAGCTGGATATCAAGAAAGTCGAAGACCCGGACGGCGGTTCCCGTGCGGTCATCACCCTGGACGGCAAATACCTGCCGACCAAACCCTTCTGATTTCCCGGCAACCGTCTACGCTCTTGGCACATCAACAAGAACGAGGGACGGGTAAATGAACACACTGCTTCGATTCACCTGGCTGCTGCTGTTGTGTTGCAGCCAGGTGCATGCCGACCCGGCTCAGGAAGCGGACGCCCAGGCCGCCAAGGCCCTGCTGGAAAAAGCCTTGGCGTACTACCACCAGCAAGGCGACAAGGCCTTTGCCGCCTTCAGCCGTCAAGGCGAATTCATCGACCAGGACCGCTATGTATTTGTGGTCGATACCCAGGGCGTGTTGCTCGCCAGTGGCGGCCCCTCCTCTGCCTTGATCGGTCGCGACGTGTCCGAGGTACTCGGGCCAGATTTGCGTCAGTCATTCAAGGACACGCTCAAGGTGCCCGAAGGCCAGGGCATCCAACAGGCTGACTATCGTTGGCAGAACTGGAATGACGGCAAGGTCGAACACAAGCACGTGTTTTATCAGCGGGTGGGCGAACGCATCCTCGCGGTGGGCTATTACCTGCCCCGGGCCACGCCGGAACAGGCGCGAGCGCTGCGCAACAAGGCGGTGAATGCGCTGGTGAAGGACGAAACCGGTACACTCAAGGCGATCAACTCCTTGCAGGGCGGTTTCCTGCAGGATGACCTGTATGTATTTGTGGTCGACCTGGATACCCATCGTTATGTGGCCCACGGCACCAACCTGCGCCTGGTCAATACCGACTTCGGCAAGATCAAGGACCCGGACGGCAAGCCGGTGGGTGAGCCGATCCTCAAGCTGATGGCCGAGCAGGACCAGGGGGAATACAAGTACCGCTGGAAGAACCCGGTGACCGGCAAGGTCGAGAACAAGCACGCTTATGTGCGCAAGACCGGGCACTTCATGGTGGCGGTGGGTTACTACAGCCCCTGACCTGGCTTGGAATGCAATAAAAATGTGGGAGGGGGCTTGCTCCTCCCACATTTTGATCTCCTACATTCATTTGGACCTAGCGGGCTTTGTCTTCACGACCGCGCAGCACCCGGTTCGGCATCGCTATCGCCGCCGCCAACCCGAACAACGACACCGCCGCACTCACCATCAGCAAATGCCGGAACGTCACCGCCAACTCCCCACGCAACGCATCCTGGGCTGGGCCTGGGGCGGCCTTAAGGCCGTCGAGCAAGACGTTGCCGGAGCTGCCTTCGGCCACCAGCGCGCCGCTGGCCAAGTGGGCAAAACTGGAATCGTGCAACAGCGCCAGCAGCAACGCCGACATGCACGCCACCCCGACGGCCCCGCCCAGGGAGCGGAACAGGTTGGTGGTGCTGGTGGCGACGCCGATGTCCCGTTGTTCCACTGAATTCTGCGTGCCTACCAATGAGGTGGGGAACTGCATGCCCGCAGCGATCCCGCACAGCAACATGAATACGGCGGTGATCACCACCGCCTGGGGTGCGCTGTAGGCCATGCCGAGGATGGCCAAGGGGCTCAACAATGCGCCACTGAGGATCATGGGTTTATAGCGGCCGGTCACCGAGGTCATGCGCCCGGCGAAATACGCCCCCATCGGCAAACCCATCGCCAGTGGCAGCAGGTGCAGGGCCGCGCTGTCGGCACCGGAACCGGTCACGGTCTGGTAACGCAGGGGCGTCAGCACGCTCAGGGAAATCGCCTGGAAGCTGGTGATAAAAATCGTGCACCAGCACAACACCGCGCTGCGGTTGGCGAACAGATGCATGGGCAGCAATGGCTCAAGGGCGCGGCGTTCGTGCCACACAAATACGCTCAACGCCAGCAGCGCGCAGGCCAGCAACCCCAGCACTTGAGCGTCACGCCAATGATGGCCCTGGCCGATTTCAGTGATACCCAGCAACAAGGCGGTGAGGCCGATGATCATCAGCACCGTGCCGAGATAATCAATGATCGGCTTGCGCTGCGGCACCGGCAGCCCCACCAGGGTGCGATGGGCCACGTACCACGCGCCTGCGCCCAGGGGCAGGTTGATCAAAAACACCCAGCGCCACGACAGGTACTCGGTCATATAGCCGCCCAGCACCGGCCCGGCCACACTGGCTACCGCGTACATGCTGCTGAAGTAGCCCTGGTAACGGCCGCGTTCGCGTGGGGGGATGATGTCGCCGATGATTGCCTGGCTGACCGAGATCATCCCGCCGGCACCGATGCCCTGGAGAATCCGCGCCAGCACCAATTGTTCCATGCTCTGCGCCATGCCGCAGAACAGCGACGCCAGGGTGAACACGCCCATGCCGATCAGCATCATCGGCCGGCGCCCATACAGGTCGCCGAGTTTGCCGTAGATTGGCACTGCGACGGTCATCGCCACCATGTAGCCGGAGATCACCCAGGCCAACAGGTTGACGTCGTGGAACTGCGCGGAAATGGCTGGCATGGACACCGCGACAATGGTCTGGTCCAGGGCACCAAGGAAGATCGCCATCATCAACGCAGCAAGGATACTGCGCACGGCGGGAACGGTTGGAGCGGGCTGATTGAGGTGAGTCACGGCAGAACCTTCGAGCAAGGCCCGCAGGAAAAGGTCGCCCGCAGGAATGCTCGATACGATAGCAGGCTATTCGATAGGCTCGTAAGCAAGCCCGACGTAATTTTCTGCGATGGTTTTGCGCCCGGCGTCGGAGTGGATGAAATAGTCCAGTTCGCTTTCGGCAATGCGCTGGCTGAAAGCGTCCGCCTGGGGAAACTGATGCAGCATCGAGGTCATCCACCAGGAAAACCGCTCGGCTTTCCACACCCGGCGCAGGCAGACTGCCGAGTATTTTTCCAGCAAGTCCAGGCGCCCTTCGCGATACACCTTGAGCAGGATCCGGAACAAGGTGCTCACATCGCTGGCCGCCAGGTTCAGGCCCTTGGCGCCGGTGGGCGGGACGATATGCGCGGCATCGCCGAGCAGGAACAGGCGCCCGTATTGCATGGGCTCCACCACGAAGCTGCGCAGCGGCGCGATGCTCTTTTCAAGCGACGGGCCGGTGACCAACTGCTCCGCCAATGCGCTGGGCAGCCGCGCTTTGAGCTCATTCCAGAAACGTGCATCCGACCATTGCTCCACGACCTCGTCCTGCGGCACTTGCAGGTAATAACGGCTGCGTGTCGGTGAGCGCATGCTGCACAAGGCAAATCCTCGTGCGTGTTTGGCGTACACCAGCTCGGCGTGTACCGGCGGCGTGTCGGCGAGCACGCCCAGCCAACCGAAGGGGTAGACCCGTTCGAACACCTTCAACGCATCGGCCGGAATCGACTGGCGGGCAACGCCATGGAAGCCATCGCAACCGGCAATGTAGTCACACTCCAGGCGCCAGGCTTGGCCTTCATGCTCGAACGTCAGCCAGGGCTGCTCACCCTTGAGGTCATGGGGCTGCACATTGGACGCTTCGTACAGGGTGGCGGCGCCGGCGGCTGCACGAGCAGCCATCAGGTCGCGGGTGACTTCGGTCTGGCCGTAGATCATCACCGACTGGCCGCAGGTCAAGGTCTTTAGGTCGATAGGGATGAGTCGGCCATTGAGCGCTATGTCAAAGCCGTCGTGTACCAGCCCTTCGGTGTCCATGCGTTGGCTGACGCCTGCCTCGCGCAGCAGGTCGACCATGCCTTGTTCCAACACGCCGGCACGGATGCGACCTTGCACGTACTCGGCGCTCTGACGCTCTAGGACAAGGGTTTGAATGCCAGCGTTATGCAGCAGTTGGCCGAGCAGCAATCCAGACGGACCGGCACCGATAATGGCGACTTGGGTTTTCAGGGTTTTCATTATTTTTATCGCCTTCACCCTTCATTCGAACGGATCGAGTGAAAGAGTTGTCAGTGGACTTGTGGCTGACATTTTTCACTTGAGTGAGCAGCATAAGAAGGTGAAAACTGCCTCAAAGCCTGCACTTTTCGCCAATCGGGGCGATTACCGAACCACTATCCTGAGTATCGGATTGAAACCATGACCAAAACCGCGATTCCGGTCTTCAAGCTTTACGGGGAAAGCCAGCAGTGGCCGACGCCCGATTTGTTGCACTGCGAAACCATTTCCCGGCGCAGTCGGGAATACCAGTGGGAAATCCAGCCCCACCGGCACGCGGACCTGTGCCAGTTGCTGTATGTGCACAAAGGCCAGGCACAACTGGAAATCGAAGGCCAGCGCACCACCCTCAACGAGTCGAGCCTGCAAGTGCTGCCGCCGCTCTGTGTGCATGGCTTTCGTTTTTCCGAAGAGGTGCAAGGTTACGTCGTGACCCTCTCGGCGCCGCTGGTCAGCCACTTGCAGGCGCAACTGGGCGACACCATCGATGGTTTGCAAACCCTTGGCAGTTACCCGGCGGGCAAGGACAGCGACTATTTGAACAACCTCTTTGCCCGTTTGCAGGACGAATACGCCGATGATCAACCGGCCCGGGACATGATGCTGCATGCCTTGGTGAGCGTGCTGCTGGTGTGGGTCAGCCGCCAGGCGATCCAGCGCCGCCATCCCCGGGCGCCGCGGGGTCGTGAGTATTTTCGCCGCTTCACCCAACTGGTCGAGCAGCATTACCGCGAGCACCCCAAGATTGAAGACTTGGCCCACAAGCTGGGCATCTCGGTCTCACACTTGAATGGGACGTGTCGGGAGTTGGGCGGGCAACCGGCGCTGCAGATCATGCATGACCGCCAGTTGCTGGAAGCCAAGCGTTTGTTGACCTACACCAGCATGACCATCAATGAGATGTCCGAGGTGCTGGGTTTTTCCGACCCGACCAACTTCTCGCGGCTGTTTCGCCGCCGAGTCGGGTTTTCACCCAAGGCCTTTCGCGAGCAGTTAAAGGCCGAGCAGCTTACCTGAGTGCACTGAAACTGCCGGTGCGCGGCACGCATTGGCCCTGATGGCAGCTGATGGCGAACGCCGCCGGTTGCATGCGCGTTTGCTCGACGCGATAGGCGGCAGTGCCATACAGCGCCGTCGCCAATGCGCAGAGGGAGAAAATCGTCAGGTATTTGCGGGTTTTAATACTCATGGCACTGACCTCCGGACCCGATCTACAGGGTGCTGTTTAAAGCATAGGTCAGCTAGGGCAAGTTGCCATGATTGGCTGCCATTCAGCGCGCTTATAGCGTCTCAGAGCCCGATGTCCCATGCGGGCGCCTCGGGAAACCGCAGCACCAGGAAATCCAGCAGGCTGCGCAGCGCTGAAGGCATGTGCTTGCGCGAGGCATACACCGCGTAGATGTTCATCTGCCGCGGCTCAGCTTCTGGCAGCAAGCGCACCAGTTCACCACTGCGGATCAAGTCACCGGCCTGATAACTGGGGAGCATCGCCACCCCTGCCCCGGCCAGGGTGATACGCAATAACGTGCTGGCCTCGTTGGCCGTGATATTGCCCTGCACCGGCACCGACACGTGTTCGCCCTGTTCTTCGAAATGCCAAAGGCTCTTGCCGAAATAAGAGTGGGTCAGGCAATTGTGCCGGGCCAGGTCTTCGACTTTCTGCGGGGCTGGATGCTCGCGCAGATAGGCCGGTGTGGCGCAGACCACCGAGCGGCATACGGTCAAGCGTCGGGCGATCAGGTTCGGGTCCAGGTCATTGCTGGTGCGGATCGCCAGGTCAATGCGCTCATCCACCAGGTTCACCGTGCGGTCGAGCATCTGCAGATCAACCGTCACCAACGGGTAGCGTTTGACGTACTCGGCAATGGCCGCGCCCAACTGCGCCTGGCCGAACGAGGTGCTCACACTCAGGCGCAGCAAGCCTCGGGGCGCGTCATCGGGCTCGCTGACGGCGGCCTGCATATCACCACACAGTTCCAGCAATTGCCGACAGCGCGGCAGGGTTTCACTGCCGGCGGCGGTGAGGCTGAGCTTGCGCGTGGTGCGGTGCAGCAGCCGCGCGCCGACCCAGTCCTCCAGTTCGGCCAGGTAGCGCGACACTACCGGGCGCGACAGGTCCAGATGATCGGCGGCGGCAGACTGGCTGCCCAGGTCCACCACGGTGACAAACACGCGCATTGCTTGAAGACGATCCATGATTTGCCCGATTTCAGAAACAAACTATGTTCCAGCATCGCATTTTTTGTGATGTTTTATGCAACTAAGCTCTGTACATCCCTTATCCATGGCAGGAGCTGCCCGATGTTCTCGATGTTCAAACGCTTGACCCTGGCCACTGCCGCCCTGGCCTTCGCCGCTCACGCCGCCGCCGCAGAGCTGAAACTCGACGTCTACAACCCCGGCGAAGCCGCGATCTTCCCGGTCAGCTCGGTGCTGGTCAGCGGCGCCAAAGACGCGATCCTGGTGGATGCGCAATTCGGCAAGGGCCAAGCCGAGCAACTGGTGCAAAAGATCCGCGCCAGCGGCAAGCACTTGACCACCATCTACATCAGCCATGGCGACCCGGACTACTACTTCGGCCTCGACACGCTCACCAGCGCATTCCCCGACGCCAAGGTGCTGGCGCCGCAACCGGTGGTCGACCATATCAACGCCACCGTCGCCGGCAAGCTGGAATTCTGGGGCCCGAAAATGGGCGCCGACAAACCCGCCAAGACCATCGTGCCGCAGGCACTGCAAGGCCACAGCCTGACCCTTGAAGGGCAACAGCTTGAGGTGATCGGCCTCGACGGCCCGCAGCCGGATCGCAGCTTTGTGTGGATTCCGTCGATCAAGGCCGTGGTCGGTGGCGTGGTGGTCGCAGAAAACATCCACCTGTGGATGGCCGATACCCAGGGCGCGCAATCCCATAAAGACTGGTTGGCAACCCTCAAACGTATTGAAGACCTGAAGCCGCAGACGGTGATTCCGGGCCATTACCTGGGCACGCCCTCCTTGGCTTCGGTGAAATTCACTGCTGACTACATCAAGGCCTTCGACATCGAGACCGCCGAGGCCAAGGATGCTGCCGCCTTGATCGCGGCCATGAAACAGCGTTACCCCACCCTCGCCGACGAAAGCTCGCTGGAACTGAGCGCCAAAGTCGCCAAGGGCGAAATGAAGTGGTGATTGGTTTAAACCCTTAACCCTGTTGGAGAACGTCATGAGCAAGATCGCAATCATTGGGGCCACCGGCCGTGCCGGCAGCCAACTGCTGGAAGAAGCGCTGCGCCGTGGGCATAGCGTCACCGCCATCGCCCGCAACACCGACAAGCTGGGTGTACGCCCAGGCGTCACGGTCAAGCAGGTCGATGCCCTGGACGCCGACGCCCTGCAACACGCCATCAGCGGCAGCGACGTGGTGATCAGCGCCGCACACTTTGCCACCTTGCCCGCCAGCGCCGTGATCGGCCCGGTGAAAAAGGCCGGGGTCAAGCGCTTGCTGGTGGTGGGCGGTGCGGGTTCGCTGCTGCTACCGGACGGCAGCCGGGTGATCGACAGCCCGGGCTTCCCGGCAGAGTACAAGGCCGAAGCCAGTGCCGGGGCTGAATTCCTGGAAACGTTGCGTCAGGAAAAAGAGTTGGATTGGACGTTCCTGTCGCCTTCTGCTCTGTTCGATGGAACCGAGCGCACCGGTAAGTTCCGTCTGGGCCAGGATGATCTGCTGGTGAGCAGTGACGGTAACAGCTCGATCAGCTTTGCCGACTACGCCATCGCCATGATTGATGAGGTTGAAACACCTAGACACTCGCGTCAGCGCTTCACCGTTGGCTACTGACACCACGCGGTAAAAAATGTGGGAGGGGGCTTGCCCCCGATAGCAGTGGATCAGGCAGATTATTTGTGACTGACACACCGCTATCGGGGCATGGGTATCTACACAACTTCTGGTACGCCGCCGGCCCCTGTGGGAGGGGGCTTGCCCCCGATGGCGGCCTCACAGCCGACCAGGATGTTCGGTTGGATCGAGTACATATCCATTGTTTAGGTGACGACCGCTATTGGTTCCGCCCTTATGGCGGGTCACTTTCGAAAAGCGCGAAAGTAACCAGCGCTCTTGCCCCACCACTCGGCACCTCGCCCAGGCTCGGTGTGCCCGTAATCCGACAGGGATTTGGGGGGCCTGAGACCAAAAGCAGAGCAAGATCAAGAGCGGCTCGCTTCGCATCGTGGTTACTGACGGTCGCATGTCAGAGTTGTGTAGATACCCATGCCCATCGGGGGCAAGCCCCCTCCCACATTTGAATCTTCAGTGCTGTGACTGCTGTGCCTGGCTCACTAGCCAGTCCATCAGGGCCAACAACCCGGCAGAAGGCACTTTCCCCGGCGGATACACCAAGTAATAGCCCATCCCCGTCGGCACCCGCAACTCAAACGGCATCGCCAGGCGTCCGGCCTTCAAGTCCTCGCCAATCAACGCACGATCACCGATCGCCACGCCATTTCCCTGTGACGCCACCGTCATCGCCAAGTCCAGGGTTTCGAAATGAGGCCCCTGGTTCAGGTGACTCAAGTGCGTACCCGCCGCCTTCAACCACAACGCCCAATCCCGCTCGTCCCGCGTGGGATGCAACAGCACTTGTTGCTGCAGATCAGCCGGCGTGTGCAAGCCTGCCAGCAACGCCGGCGCGCACACCGGGGTCAGTTGTTCGTCGAACAAATGCCGTGCCTCGGCGGCCTGCTCGGCGATGGGTGCGTAGATCACCGCCGCGTCGAATCGTTCGCGGCGAAAGTCTACGGTAAAGGCCACGGTGGTGGTGAGTTCCACCGGCACATCCGGGCGCTCCTTCTGCCATTGCAACACGCGCGGCAGCAGCCAGCGTATGACGCAGGTGGGCGCCTTGAGTTGCAGGACCTCGCGGCGCCCGCCGATCTGCTCCACCGCCTCGTTGATCAAGCCGAACACCTGCTGCGCCCGTAACGCCCACTCGCGGCCTTCCTCGGTCAAGCTCAAGCCCCGCGCCTGGCGCAGGAACAAGGCATAGCCCAACTGGCGTTCCAACCCGGCGATCTGCCGGCTCACCGCCCCCTGGGTAATGTGCAGCTGCTCGGCGGCACGAGTGAAGTTGCAGCACTGGGCCGTGACCCAGAAAGTATGCAACGCGGGCAAGGGCGGAAGACGTTTCATCGGGGCGCAGCCATGACGTGAGGACATGGCTAGTATGACTTTTTATCGATTGTTGCCGCTACCGGCCAGCCGCTCCAATAGCGTCTCGAATCCATCACAAGAGCGACCTCTATGGCGACCTGCGGCGAAGTATTGGTCAACCTCCTGGAAAACTACGGCGTGGACCAGGTGTTCGGCATTCCCGGCGTGCACACCGTGGAGCTGTACCGTGGCCTGGCGCGTTCCAGCATCCGTCACGTCACCCCGCGCCATGAACAGGGCGCCGGTTTCATGGCCGACGGTTATGCGCGCACCAGTGGCAAGCCCGGCGTGTGCTTCATCATCACGGGCCCCGGCATGACCAACATCACCACGGCCATGGGTCAGGCCTATGCCGACTCGATCCCGATGCTGGTGATTTCCAGTGTGCAGGCGCGCAGCCAGTTGGGTGGCGGGCGCGGCAAGTTGCATGAGCTGCCCAGCCAGAGCGCGCTGGTGGCAGGCGTGGCGGCGTTCTCCCATACCCTGATGTCGGCGGCAGAATTGCCCGGTGTGCTGGCGCGGGCGTTTGCGCTGTTCCAGGCCGGTCGGCCGCGCCCGGTGCATATCGAGATCCCGCTGGATGTGTTGGTGGAGAACGCCGACGCCCTGATGGGCAGTGCACCGGTCAACGTGGCCCGCGCCGGGACGGCACCGGCGGCGGTCAGGCAGATGAGCCGCTTGCTCGCCGCCGCCAAGCGCCCGCTGATCCTGGCCGGTGGCGGTGCTATCGATGCAGCGCCAGAACTGACCCGCCTGGCCGAAACCCTCGGCGCCCCCATAGCCCTGACTATCAATGCCAAAGGCCTGCTGCCTGCCGCACATCCTTTGTTGCTCGGCTCGACCCAAAGCCTGGCAGCCACCCGCGCCTTGGTCGCCGAGGCCGATGTGGTGCTGGCCATCGGCACGGAACTGGCGGAGACCGACTATGACGTGACCTTCGCCGGCGGTTTCGAGATTCCCGGCGCGCTGCTGCGGGTCGATATCGACCCGGACCAGACCGTACGCAACTACCCGCCCCAGGTGGCGCTGGTGGCCGACGCGACAATCGCCGCCGAGGCCTTGCTCACCGAGCTGAACCGCCAGCCACTGCCACCGCGCCACGCCGAGTGGGGCGCAGCACGCGTCGCCCGTTTGTGGGCCGAACTGGCGCCCACCTGGGATGCCGCCACCCGCGCACAAACGCTGTTACTCCACACCATCCTGGAAGCACTGCCCGGCGCCGTACTGGTGGGCGACTCTACCCAACCGGTGTACAGCGGCAACCTGACCCTGAACCTCGACCACCCACGCCGTTGGTTCAACTCATCCACCGGCTACGGCACCCTGGGATATGCCCTGCCCGCCGCTATCGGTGCCTGGCTGGGGCGCGGCGACGGGCAACCGGTGGTGTGCCTGATCGGCGATGGCGGCCTGCAATTCACCCTGCCGGAACTGGCCAGCGCCGTGGAAGCCCGCATACCGATGATCGTGCTGTTGTGGAATAACCAAGGTTATGAAGAGATCAAGAAGTACATGGTCAACCGCGCCATCGAGCCGGTGGGCGTGGACATCTACACCCCGGATTTCATCGGCATCGCCAGGGCAATGGGTTGCGCGGCAGAAAGCATCGATGGCGTCGAACCGCTGCGTGCGGCATTGCATGCAGCTGCTGCTCGCCCAGGGCCGACGCTGATTGAAATCGACCAGGGGCGGTGGGCGTTGACCAAGCCTGTAATCCGCTCTATCTAACGCTGCAGATCCGCCTCCCGCATCTGAAGTGCGCAACGTCAGGCGCCTGCATTTTTTCAATAGCCCCAGCGACTTTCTGATTTGCCCCGCTCCTCCCATCCATGGCCTGATTCGCCCTTGTTCACTCAAGGCAGGCCCATGGAAAACGTTCAGGCAAAACCCACCACCGCCGTCTGGCTGATGATCAGCGTGGTGCTGGTCGCCCTTAACCTGCGCCCGTCGATGGCAGCCGTGGGGCCATTATTGTCGTCGATCCGCTTGGATGTGCCGTTGAGTTTCAGCAGCGCAGCCTTACTGACCATGTTGCCGGTCATGGCCATGGGCCTGGCAATGTTCTTTGGCATGGGCCTGGCCAAGCGCCTGGGCGAACATCGCAGCATTGTGCTGTCGTTGCTGGTGATTGGGCTGGCAACCTTGTCGCGGTTGTTCCTGGATTCGGCATTGGAGCTGATCGTCAGCGCCATCGCAGCGGGTGTCGGCATTGCGCTGATCCAGGCGCTGATGCCGGCGCTGATCAAGTCGCGGTTCAGCGCGAATGTCTCGTTATTCATGGGCCTGTATGTCACCGCGATCATGGGTGGCGCCGCGCTGGCCGCCTCGTTCTCACCGTTTGTACAAATGCAGACCGGCAGTTGGCGCATTGGCCTGGCAATCTGGGCAGCACTGGCGTTGCTGGCTCTGGTGTTCTGGTATGCCCAGCGCGCAGTCTTGCCGCCTTTACCCCAAGCCGGTTCAAGCGCGCAGGCCTCCTTTTTCGGCAACCGCCGCGCCTGGTTACTGGCGATCTTTTTCGGCCTCGGCACGGCGTCCTACACCTGTGTGTTGGCGTGGCTGGCGCCGTATTACGTTGAACAGGGCTGGAGTGAACAGAATGCCGGCTTGCTGCTAGGCTTCTTGACCGCCATGGAAGTGATCTCGGGCCTGGTCACGCCGGCCATCGCCAACCGCCGCCAGGATAAACGCGCGGTAGTCGCGGTGCTGCTGGTGCTGATCATCCTGGGGTTCTGCGGCCTTATCCTGAGCCCCGGGCACTGGAGCCTGCTGTGGCCATGCCTGCTCGGACTGGGAATTGGCGGCCTGTTTCCAATGAGCCTGATCCTGTCTCTTGACCACCTCGACAACCCGCGACGCGCCGGTAGCCTTACCGCGTTTGTGCAGGGCATCGGCTACCTGATCGCCGGCCTGTCGCCACTGATCGCCGGCATGATTCGCGACCAACTGGGCAGTTTTGAATGGGCCTGGTGGTCATTGACGGCGGTGATCGTAGTGATGCTGCTGATCGTTATCCGCTTCGATCCGAAGCATTACGCGCAACATATCCGCTGACGTCGTATTGCAAACATTATTTGTCCCACACATAACATTGAAGGGTCCTACAGAGCTTTCTATTGGTACGAGCGTTCCGTTAACATTTTGCCCAGTCTTGTACTGAGTTCGGTACAAAGGGTTTACGGACGAAACCGATGCTAAACAGTAACTTGCTCAGAAAACTCGACATGCAGGACCTGATGGTGTTCATCGCCGTCTACGACCAGAGCAGCGTTACCGATGTATCCGAGACGCTGTTCGTCAGCCAGTCCACCGTGAGCTATAGCCTGAAGAAGCTGCGTACCAGCTTTGAGGATGAGCTGTTTATCAACACGCGGGCGGGCATGCGCCCTACGTACAAGGCCACCACCATGTACGGGCATGTGCAGAAGATTCTGGAAAGCATCAACCTGTGTCACGCCGGTGGCCAGGCTTTCGACCCGACCCAACAGGCGGTGACCTTCAATGTGTGCGCCCCGGAATATTTCGAACAACTGATCCTGCCGCGCCTGCTCAAGCACTTCGACCGCGCCGACCTGCCGGTGATCGTCAATGTGCAGAAGCTGGAAACCGATATTCCCGCCGACGACCTGCGCGAAGGCCGCCTGGACCTGGTGATCTGCTTCGGCCCGCACTTTCACCGCGCCCATAAAGACTTCAAGACCCAGATGCTGCTGGAGGACGACCTGGTCTGCGTATTTGACCAACGCTCGGCGCCCAGGGAGCAGGCATTCAGCTTGCAGTCCTTCGTTGAGCGGCGGCATGTATTCCCCACGCCTTGGACCTCCGACACCAACATGATCGACGGCTGGCTCGCGCGCCAGGCCCACAAGCGCCAGGTGATCGCACGGGCCAACAGCTACAGCGCCGCGTTGAAGATGATTACCGGCACGGATTTCATCGTCACCCTGCCCCGCCGCGTACAGCAACTGTTGGCAGCGGCGCCGGGGTTCGGTGTTTGCGAAGCCCCCAACGGTCTGCCGGGGTTCACCCTGGATATGCAGTGGAACGAAACCAATGGGCAGGACAGCGCCAACACCTGGTTTCGTGAGCAAGTGGTGAGGGCGTGTGAGGAACAGCTGCAAGCTGCAAGTTGAAAGCGCCCAGCAGTCTCTACTGTTGCTTTGAGCTCGGAGCTGGGAGTTTGTCGCTCATGAATGCCTCCAGCCGCGAGCGCATCCAGCGCTCCGCCGGGTCAGTGTCGACATGGCTGAGCCAGACCATCGACAAGTCCAGGGTCGGGGTTTGGAACGGAAACGGCTCGCAGAACAGGTTTCCGCTGGCGGCCATGGCCTGGGCAGTGTAGTCCGGCAGGCTGGCGATCATGTCGGTGCCGGCAAGCAACGCCGGCAGCGAGCTGTATTGCGGCACCGAGAGCACCACATGGCGCTTGCGGCCCACCTCCGCCAGCCACTCATCGGCAAACCCGGCCACGTTGGCAGTGTGGGACACCAGCACATGGGGCCGTGCGCAATATTCGTCGAGGGTCAGCGGCGTGTCCGAGGCATCGGCGCGCAGCAGGCACGGGCGGATATGCCGCAACAGCTTACGCTTGGCATTCGCCGGCAGGCCGCGGGTCTGGGTGATGCCGACGGTGATATCGCCGGAAGCCAGCAGGTCGGGAATACGCCAGTAATCCACATGCTGCACCACGAACACCACCTGGGGCGCTTCCTGGCGCAAGGCCCGCAGCAACGGCGGCAGCAGGCCGAACTCAACGTCATCGGACAGGCCGATGCGAAAGGTCATGGTGCTGATGGAGGGGTCAAAATCGTGGGTCAGGCTCAGGGCCGATGACAGCGAATCGAGGGCCGGCGACAGGTGCTGGATAATTTCCTCGGCGCGGGCCGTGGGCTCCATGCGATGGCCGACGCGAATAAACAGTGGGTCATTGAACAAGGTACGCAGGCGGTTGAGGGCCGAGCTGATAGTCGGCTGGCCAAGAAACAGCTTCTCGGCCACCCGCGTCACATTGCGCTCGAGCATCAGTGCTTCGAAGACCACCATCAGGTTGATATCGGCCTTGCGTAATTCATTGCGATTCATCGGCGCCTGCCCCTTTCCCCAAGACAAGCCGCAGTTTAGAAAGGCAGCGGGGCTGCGTCTATGTGCGCACTGTTCATCCGCAGGCTTTGGGACTATAAATCAGCTCTTGAAGGTCACAGGTACACCGCCGTGCTGGTCATTTTCGCCTTAAGCATCCTGCTCAGCGGGGTTTTGCTCTGGGCCATCAAATTCATCGTCAACCCCACCGCCAGGACTTTGCTGCGCGTTTTTGTCGGTTTATGCCTGGCGGCGGTGGTGGCTTACCTGGTGCTGGCTTCCGGGTTTCCGACCTCGTTGCTGGTGTGAAGGGCCTCCTGGCCCTGGCGCAGGCGTAATGCCGACACTGCGGCCACCACCAACACCACGGCAATCACTTTCAAGCCGTTCATGGCATTACCGGTGCTCATCTCAATGGCGCCCATCACCGACGGCCCGACAAAGCCGCCCAACAACCCACACGCGTTGACGAAGCCCAACCCGCCCGCCAACGCCACGCCCTTGAGGCGCGAGGCCGGGTACAGGAACACGATCGACTGCACCACGAAGAACATCACCGCCGACAAGCAAAAGCCCAGCAGACTGAACACCGGCCCCGACACCGACGCAATGCCCAGTCCCAGCGCCATGGTCAGCAGCCCCGTGACCAGCAATCGACGGCAACGCCCGGGGGTGGTGGCAAAGCGTGGGATCAGTACCGCACCGAGTGCCGCCGCTATCCACGGCAACGAAGTCAGCAGGCCGACGCTCATGGTGCTCAGTTCACCGTATCGGCTGATGATGCTCGGCAGGAAAAAGATCACGGTATAGATGGTTATCTGATGGCAGAAGTACACGAAGATCGCCAGGAGGATTTGCGGCGTCAGCCAGTTTTTCAACGAATGACCACCCTCCCCGGCACCTTCCTCGGTTTCCACGGCGATCCGCTGTTCGATACCGCGGGCTTCTTCGACCGACAACCACGGCGCCTTGCTCGGGCGATCCGGCAGCTTGCGCCACACCACCCAGGCAAACGCCACGGCAGGCAAACCTTCGAGCAGGAACATCCACTGCCAGCCGTGCCAGCCGAGCAGGCCATCCATGCGCATCAAGGCCGCGCCCACCGGGCCGCCGATGATGTTGGCAAAACACACGCCGAGCAGGAAATAACCCGTGGCTCGCGCCCGCTGTTCACGGTTGAACCAGTAGGTCAGGTACAGCATCACCCCGGGAAACAGCCCGGCTTCGGCGATGCCCAGCAACAAGCGCAAGACATAGAACGAGGTTTCGCCCTGCACAAACGCCATCGCCGCCGAAATCAGGCCCCAGGTCACCATGATGCGGGCGATCCAGAAGCGCGCTCCGACTTTGTGCATGATCAGGTTGCTGGGGATTTCCGACAGTGCATAGGTCAGGAAAAACAGCCCGGCGCCCAACCCGTACGCGGCGGCGGAAATCCCCAGATCGACGTCCAGATGATGCTTGGCCAGGGCGATGTTGGTGCGGTCCAGGAAGCTCAGGATGTAGGCGATGATCAGCAGCGGCATCAGCTTGGCGAACATCAGTTTGTTCAGGGCCTGCGGTTCGCGGGCCGGGGTAGTGGTATTCATCGGGCACTTCCTCTTGGCGACCCGCCAGCCTGGCTGGGGGGCGCATCAATGTTGTTCTAGGGTTCCAGTTGTACGGCCATGGCCTGGGAACGATGGGAAAACAGTTGCAGCAACGCGCCGCCCAGGGCGCAACCGGCCATCACGAAGAAACACACGGTGTAGCCGTGCAAGGTGCTCCACCCCCCGCCCATGGCGATCAGGCTGCCCATCAACACGGGCGCCAGACCGCCGCCGATAAACATCGCGGTGGTGATGATGCCGTTGGCGGTGGAGGTGGCCGAGGGCTCGGCCGAATCGCAGGCCACGGCGTAGTAGATCGGCCATACCGCATTGGCCACCAGGCCGAACAGCAATTGCACGACGATGATCAGGGCCAGGGTATTGGCGAAATAGAACGCACCGACACTCGCCGCCATCCACAGGCCGCAAATGATCAGCGTGGTGCGCCGGCCAATGATGTCCGACAGCGACGGCCACACGAGTTGCCCGAGAATGCCGGTGAGGGTGAACACCACACTCATCCCCGCCGACTCCGCCAGCGACAACCCGACAATGTTGTAGAGGTAGGCCGGCAGCACGATATTGACGCCCATGTACACCACCTGGGTGAGCAGGGTATTGCCCGCCGTCAGCGCGATATTGCGGTTGCGCAAGGTGGCGACAAAGGTGCGCCAGGCTTCGCCCTTGACCGTGCTGGCCGCGGCATTGCTCGGCGGGGTCATGCCCTTGGCGGCGATATCGACATACAGCGCGGTGATGCGCTCGGCGGTGGAGTACCGCGCCCAGAAGATCATCAGCGGCAAGGCCACCACAAAGGCAAAGAAGAACACGTAGCGCCAGTTGTCCTCGCCGAATATCGTGATGACAAAACTGGCGACGATGCCGCTGAGCATCGCGCCAATCGGGTAGCCGGTATGGTGCGCGCCCAGGGCAAAGCCACGACGCTCCACCGGCCACCATTCGGCGGTGTTGCTCACGCCCACCGGTTCGCCCCAACCCGCACCCAGGTTGACGCCAACCCGCAAAGCGACAAAGGTGGCGAGGTTACCGCTCAATACCTTGAAGCCGGACAGGAACGAGATAGCGGTGTAGCCCAGCACCAGCGGCACCTGGAAGCGCGCACGCTTCCAGCCGCCGCCGTAGCGGTCGCTCCACATCGAACCGGGAATATCCAGCAGGGCCAGGGCGAGCATCACCACCGTAGCCACGCTGCCCCATTGATCGGCGGATAAATCGAAATGCTTGGAGATGGTCGGCCCCAGGCGCAAGACGATCTCGCGGTCGTAGGCGTTGAGGATCCAGATCATCCAGCAGACCAGCAGCGATACCCAGGAATGCCGGTGGATATTGCGCAGCGACGCTTTCTTTAAACTTGCCATGGGCCTCTCCAGGCGCGCGAGGGCGCGCACTGATACAGGTTGCGAAAGGAATGTGCCTTGTTGAAAAAAACGCGCTAGCTGGCGAACCGTCGCTCGGCTATTCCTTGCACGCCCAGACCGCTGATGGCGAATAAAGCACCGCGCTGCTGGCCGTCGCCCGGGAAGCGCGACAGCGGTGGCTTGGCCATTGAAGTCACAAACAGGGTGTCGAGGTTGGGCCCGCCGAAGGTCAGGCTGGTGACCTTTTTCACCGGCATCTGGATGATGCGGTCGACGTGGCCATCGGGGGTATAGCGCACCAGTTTCCCGGCATAGACCAATGCCTGCCATAGGCAGCCCTCGGCATCCACGGTGCACCCGTCGGCGGCGCCACCGCTGCTGGTGTCGACCTTGGCGAACGTGCGACGGTTGCTCACGCTGCCGCTGGTGCAGTCGTAGTCATAGGCCCAGATTTCGCCGGACCAGGTATCGCAGAAGTACAGGGTTTCCCCGGATGGGCTCCAGCACGGGCCGTTGGAGACGATGATGCCTTCGTCCAGGGTGTGCAGGCTCAAGTCGGCATCCAGGCGGTAGAGCTTGGCGCTGGCGTTATCCTCCAGGGTGTCCATGGAGCCGAAAATGAAACGGCCCTGGCGATCGACCTTGCCGTCGTTGAGGCGGTTGTTCGGTAGATGGGGTTCCGGGTCGATGACCAGCGTGAGGTCGCCGCTGCTCAAGTCGAGGGTGTGTACGCCATTTTGCAGGGCGACGATGGCCGCCCTGCCATCTCTGCGCAGCGCCATGGAGCCGATCTTCTGGCCAACGTCCCAGGCGCGCAGTTCACGACCGTCATCGGTGCAGCGCAGAATGCGGCCGTCGGCGCTGTCGATCCAGTACAAGCGTTGTTGCTCGACGTCCCACACCGGGCCTTCGCCCAGGGTGGTCTTGACGTCCACAAGCACTTCGATACGCATGGTGTTATCCCCTTATTGTTGTTGTGCGGGATGCCGGCCACGCCTTGACGCGGCCTTTGGTGTTGATAAACACGAGGCTAAAAATTGACCTGGTCGCGCCCCTTGAGCCCGAGGATTTCCCGCGCCTCATCGGGGGTGGCGACCCGATGACCAAGGGCTTCGATCACCGTGCGGATGCGCCGTACCTGGTCGGCATTCGACGCTGCCAACTTGCCCGGGCCGTCCCACAATGAATCCTCCAGGCCCACTCGCGCGTTGCTGCCCATGGACAGGCCCATGGTCGCCAGCGGAATCTGCCCACGCCCGGCACCGAGGATCGACCACACGTAGTCGTCGCCAAACAGGCGGTCGGCGGTACGCCGCATATGCGCCAGGTCTTCCGGGTGCGCGCCGATGCCGCCGCGCAGGCCGAACACCGACTGGATAAACAGCGGCGGCTTGAGCAGGCCGCGCTCCAGGAAGTGGGCGGCGGTGTAGAGATGGCCGATGTCGTAGCACTCGATTTCAAAGCGGGTGCGGTTCTCGGCGCAGGCATTGAGGATGTGGGTAATGTCGCGGAAGGTGTTGCGAAAGATCCGGTCGTCACTCTCCTCCAGGTAAGGCCGCTCCCAGTCGTGCTGGAATTCAGTAAAGCGGTTAAGCATTTCGTACAGGCCGAAGTTCA
Organism: Pseudomonas sp. FBCC-B545; assembly: GCF_059134095.1. NCBI lineage: Bacteria > Pseudomonadati > Pseudomonadota > Gammaproteobacteria > Pseudomonadales > Pseudomonadaceae > Pseudomonas > Pseudomonas sp. FBCC-B545. Next base: position 4,624,576 of record NZ_CP101441.1, read on the forward strand.
TCGAGCCCATATTCAACGAGGCCAGTTCCGGCTTGAACTGCATCACCGGTTGCAGGCGTTCTTCCACGCCCATGGTCGGTGCGCCGCCGGTGGTGATGTTGATCACCACGTCGCTGGCCGCCTTGATCTGTGGCAGGAATTCGGCAAACAGCGCCGGGTCCTGGCTGGGGCGACCGTCAAGCGGGTCACGGGCATGCAGGTGGACAATCGCTGCGCCGGCTTGTGCGGCACCGATGGCGGCGTCGGCAATTTGCTGCGCGGTAATGGGCAAGTGCGGTGACATCGACGGCGTATGAATGGCACCGGTCACGGCGCAAGTGATGATGACAGGACGATTTTTGGACATGACGATTCTCCGACTTTTATTCTTATGAAAAAAATCCTGGGTACAGCGCGATGTGTTCTTCCTTGGCCTACAGGTACTCGACGTTACCGTCGACACTGATCGCCTGGCCGGTCACGTTGCGTGCGGCGGGCGAACAGAGGAACAAGGCCATGGCTGCCACGTCTTCGGCGGTAACCATGCGCTTGAGGGAGATTTTGTTGAGGTATTGCTGGCGCATTTCGGCCTCGGGCACGCCAACCTGTTCAGCGCGGGCGCGGATCACGCCGTCCATGCGCGGGCCTTCGACAATCCCGGGCAGCAAGGCGTTGACGCGGATGTCGCTTTCGCCCAGCTCCGAGGCCAGGGATTTCATCAGGCCGACAATGGCCCATTTGGTCGCCGCATAAGGGGTACGCCATGCATAGCCAAGGCGCCCGGCCACCGAGGCGATATGCAGCAAATGGCCGTGGGACGATTCCTTGAGCATCGGCACCGCGTGGTGGGCAAAACGGTATTGTGCAGTGAGATTGATGTTGATGGTGGCTTGCCATTCGGCGTCGCTGATCGCGTCGATGCCGCCGGTAGGCCCGGCGATACCGGCATTGTTGACCAACACATCCAGACCACCAAAATGCTCGCGTTGCACCTTGAACACCGCCTCGATCTGCGCGGCATCGCTGACATCGGCGCGGGTAGCGACAGTGCCCGGGTATTTATCGCGAAACACTGCCAGGGCCGGCTCACTCACATCACACACATGCACCTGGGCGCCGGCTTCCAGATACGCCGCGGCCAATACTTCACCAATGCCGGCAGCCCCGCCGGAAATCAACACACGTAACCCGGGATAAGGCTGCAGCCGTTGTAGGACACTCATGCACGTTTACCTCCTGAAACAGACGACCGCGCGCGGTCGTTCTTGACGAGCAGGCGCGCCAGAGAATCGGCGGCCTGCATGATGTCATCGGTCACCGCTGCCCGTGCGCCGGCGCCATCGCGGGCGGCCAGGGCGTCGACGATGCGCGTATGCGCCTCCATCGAGCGTTGCAGGTGCGCTTTATCCGGGGCGACCAGGGCAAAACACGGGCCCATGTGCAGCCAGAAATTCTCCACTGCGGCCATGGTCAATTCGGCCTGGGCCACCGCATAAATGCGCCGGTGAAAGGCGAAGTTGGTCCACAGGTAGCGGGACACGTCGACCTCATCGGCGGCATGTTGCATCTGGCGGCACAGGTCGGTGATTTCTTCCAGATCGTGTTTCTGCAGGAGCAGCACGGCCTTTTCAGCCAGCAAACCTTCAAGCGCCACCCGCGTATCACGAATTTCACGCAAGCGTTCGACCGTCATCAGGCGTACCCGCAGACGGGAGGTTTCGGTGACTTCAAAGGCGTTTTCGGCGCTCAGGCGTTGCAGCGCTTCGCGTACCGGCATGGGGCTGGAACCCAGGGCTTCGGCGAGACCGCGGATGGTGAGTTTCTGGCCGGGTTGGAAGCGGCCACTCATCAGCGCTTCGCGGATCTGGCGGTAAACCTGATCTTGCAAGGTATCGCGAGACACCTGGCGCAGAGTGGGCAGGAGGAGCGGACCATCAGTCATGAGGCAAAACCTGTGTTGTGGTTCTTATGGCCTCAATATGTGATCACAAATCAAATATGTCAAATAGTTTCCCGCTTTGAGGTACGCATACCCAAAAATGTGGGAGGGGGCTTGCTCCCGATGACGGTATATCAGTCAGCCTATGTATTGACTGATACACCGTCATCGGGAGCGAGCCCCCTCCCACATTTTTTGTCCGCGTTGTTAATGGGTTCAGGGTTTGAGCGGACGCTCCCGATCACGCTCTGAAAGCTCCGTTCCATCATCGGGGTGCTTCCAGGTCTGCGGTTTTTCTTCCTCTGGCCGCTGCCGAGGTTGTTCACGCTCTGACTCGTTGTGCTGCTTGTGTTCGTTCCCCATAGCCAGTTCCTCGTAAAAATTGGACACAGGCTCAAGCATAGAACAGCGCTGACAAATCGGACGGCCCTTCGTATTGATAGTCCACACACATTAATCCATCCAAATTTGTCACTTATCATTTCTAAATGTGTCAGCCACTATCCCAAGTCTTAAGCGAAACAAGCACTTTAAAAAGAACGCTGGAGACACAAAACCATGACTAGCCCTTCCCGGCCCGACGCTGCCAGTTCGAAAGTGGGCGCGGTATTGCGCGTTACTTCGGGCAACTTCCTCGAACAATTCGACTTCTTCCTGTTCGGTTTCTACGCCACCTATATCGCTGCCGCGTTCTTCCCGGCCGCTAATGAGTTTGCGTCATTAATGATGACCTTTGCCGTGTTCGGCGCGGGTTTCCTGATGCGACCACTGGGTGCAATCATTCTGGGTGCCTATATCGATGACGTGGGCCGTCGCAAGGGCCTGATTGTGACCTTGGCGATCATGGCCAGCGGCACCCTGCTGATCGTGCTGGTGCCGGGTTACCAAACCATCGGCCTGTGGGCCCCTGCGCTGGTGCTGGTAGGCCGCCTGCTGCAAGGCTTCTCCGCCGGTGCGGAATTGGGCGGTGTGTCGGTTTACCTTTCCGAAATGGCCACGCCGGGCCGCAAAGGCTTCTACACCAGCTGGCAGTCGGGTAGCCAACAGATCTCCATCGTGGTGGCCGCCGCTCTGGGCTACGGCCTGAACGTGTGGATGGAGCCGGCGGTAGTAGCCGATTGGGGCTGGCGCATTCCGTTTGCCCTCGGCTGCGTGATCATCCCGTTCATCTTCGTGCTGCGCCGCAACCTGCAGGAAACTGAGGAATTCGCCAACCGCAAGCATCGCCCAACCATGCGCGAAGTGCTGGCGACCCTGGCGTCGAACTGGACGATGGTGATTGGCGGCATGCTGATGGTGGCCATGACCACTACAGCTTTCTACTTGATCACGGTGTACGCGCCGACCTTCGGCAAGACCGTCCTGCACCTGAGCACCTCCGATGCCCTGCTGGTGACGTTATTGGTGGCTGTGTCGAACTTTGTCTGGCTACCGATCGGGGGCACCCTGAGCGACCGCTTCGGCCGCAAGCCAGTACTGGTGGCGATGACCGCACTGACCTTGATCACCGCCTACCCGGCATTGTCGTACGTGGTCAATGCACCGAGCTTTGTGCACATGCTCGAAACCCTGTTGTGGTTCTCGTTCCTGTACGGCATGTACAACGGCGCCATGATCCCTGCGCTGACCGAAATCATGCCAGTGGAAGTGCGCGTGGCAGGCTTCTCCCTGGCCTATAGCCTGGCAACGGCGATCTTCGGTGGGTTCACGCCGGCGATCTCCACCTGGTTTATCCACATCACCGAAGACAAGGCATCGCCGGCTTACTGGATGATGTTCGCCGCGCTGTGCGCCCTGTGCTCCACCCTGGCGTTGTATCGCCGCGCCAATACCCGTGGTCAAGTCATGCAGGAGGCTGTGCAATGAAGCTTTTCAATACCCTGGCCGCACTGGCCCTCGGTACCCTGGCGCTGGCGGCCCAGGCCGAAGAACTCAAGGTAATGACCTCTGGTGGCTTCACCGCTGCCTACAAGTTGCTCGGCCCGCAATACGCCAAGCAAAGCGGTGACACCCTCGACACCATCCTCGGCCCCTCCATGGGCAAGGCGCCTGAAGCGATTCCCAACCGCCTGGCTCGTGGCGAACATGCCGATGTGGTGATCATGGTCGGCTACGCACTGGACGAGCTGATCAAACAGGGCAAGGTCGACCCCGCGTCCCGCGTGGAACTGGCGGATTCGCGGATTGGGCTGGTGGTGAAAGAAGGCGCGGCGAAACCTGCAATCAATACCGATGCCGAACTCAAGGCTGTGCTGAGCAAGGCTAAATCCGTGGCGTATTCGGACAGTGCCAGCGGTGTGTATGTCGAGAAGGAGCTGTTCAAGAAACTCGGCATGCCGGCCAAGGGCACCATGATCGAGCGCGTACCGGTGGGCGAACAGGTGGCCAAGGGTGACTACGAAGTCGGCTTGCAACAGGTGGCTGAATTGTTGCCGGTCAAGGGTGTGACGTTTGTCGGCAAGATCCCGGAAAACGTGCAGTCGGTGACACGCTTTGCGGCGGGCATTCCGGTCAACGCCGAACACCCCGACGAGGCCAAGGCGCTGCTGCAGTTCATGGCCTCGCCGCAAGCTCAACCGGTGGTGCAATCCACCGGCCTGGACTCGGTCTCACGCTGACCGAAACGGCATCTCCCGCACCAAGCGCTCCAACTCCAACGCCGCTGGCGGCAATGTCCGCCCGCGGCGCTTGATCAAGCCTACATTGCGCATCACCTGCGGCTCTACCAGGGGCACACTCACTAGAATCGGGTGTTCGCACGCCGGCATCGCAATCGACGGCACCATCGCCACGCCCAACCCCGCTTCCACCAGCCCGATCATCGTGGTCACGTGGTGAGTCTCGCAGATACTCGGCTTTTTCACGCGCACGCCACGCAGGGCCTGGTCGAGCAGGAAACGGTTGCCCGAGGTTTTGTCCACGGTGATGTAGTCGTGTTCGTAGGCTTCGGTCCACGTCACGCTCTCACGTGCGGCCAGCGGATGGTCACGACGACAAGCGAGCACATAACGCTCCTGCAGTAATAGCTCGAACTCCACTTCATCGGCCAGACTGCCGCTGAAACTCACACCAAAATCCGCTTCGCCACTGGCCACCGCATTGCTCACTTCGCCAGCACTGGCATCGAGCACCCGCAGGCGAATCTTCGGATACAGCTTGTGGAATTCGGAGATGACGTGGGGCATGAAGTAATACGCGGTGGATGGCACACAGGCGATGGTGACATTGCCCATGCGCGTCGACGCGACATTACTGATGCCCATCAGAGCGATGTCGAGGTCATCGAGCATGCGCTCCACCTGGGGCAAGAAGGCACGGCCGACCATAGTCAGGCTGACACGGCGCGTGGTGCGCTCGAACAGCTTTACATCGAGGGCGGATTCAAGCTTCTCGATACGCCGGCTGAGGGCCGGCTGCGAGATACGGATGGCCTCGGCGGCGCCACGAAAACTGCCCTTGTCTACCACGGCGCGGAAGGCTTGGAGGTCGTTGAGGTCGAAGTTGATGATCACGGAAGGCAGGCCAAAGTGGTCGGGGTGGCGAGTATTATCGTATGGGAGCCGATGGGATGCCATGCAAGCCGGGGCGGCTTTAACGAGCTAATCCTGTTACAGATATCAAGTCATACATTTCAGCAGCTTATCGGCCATCCACGGTCACGCGATCGCCAAAACGGGTCAATACTTGCGGCCTGACCCACACAACTGGAGACGCGGCACCCCATGCAAACCTACCCCTTCTGGATGGACGACGAGACGCCGGAGATCGGCATTGATCAGTTGCTTCTTGCATCGCGCCAATGGTCAAGTAGGATTGAATCCTACTCACTTCTGGCGGACATCCCAATGCGCTCAACCCAGCAAATGAGCATCACTTTGCCCCTTGAAATGGCGGCCCTGGTCAAAGCCAAGGTGGCTGCCGGTGAATATGCCAGCGAAAGCGAAGTGATTCGCGACGGATTGCGGGTGCTGCTGGCACGTGACCGTGCCATGGAAGATTGGCTGAGGGACGAAGTCATCCCGGCAGCGACCGCTCTTGAGGCACAGCCTGAGCTCGGGTTATCTGCAGAACAGGTTCGCGAACATATGGCAGCCAGGCGTCAGCGCAAAGGCATCGGGAACGCGTGAGCTACTCGGTGGTTTTTTCGCCTGAAGTCCTGACGCAACTCGATGCCCTTGAGGATTATATCTGCGATGCCGGCTCCCCCTTGGTAGCGACGCGGTTTATCGACAATCTCGTCAGCTACTGTGACAGCCTCGCCCTGTTCCCCTTGCGTGGCACACGCCGTGACGACCTGCTTACCGACTTGCGCATCACGCACTATCGTCGCAGCACCATCATCGCGTTCAGGGTGAGGCCTGATTGCGAAACGGTGTCGATAGTGGGGGTATTTTATGGCGGGCAAAACTACACGGCGCTGTTCCAGGGTGAGGGGAACGACTGCTCATTGATAGATGAAAAGCCTGCTGAAAACTGATCGGCAGGCTTTTAGCGCTTAATCGCCTGATAGTTTCTCCCAAGCCGCTGGCGCACTGAAAAACGCCTGCGCATTACTGTCCAGCGTCTCCAGGTGATAACCCCCCTCCTGCACGATCAGGCACGGCAGCCCCAGCCCTCGAATGCACTGTCCCAGCCGCGCAAAGCCTTCCCGCGTCACCGCGACCTTGCTTTGCGGGTCCAGCTCATAAATATCGAAACCCAGTGACAACACCAGCACATCCGCCGAAAAGTCCTTCACCGCTGCCAGGGCCAGTTCCAGCTTTTCGAAAAACAGCGCTTCGCTGGCACCATGGGGCATGGGCAGGTTGAGATTGAATCCTAAGCCTGCGCGATCGCCTTTTTCCTCGGCAAAGCCGGCCACCCCTGGATAGAAGTTAGTCGGATCGCCATGGATCGATGCGTAAAGCACGTCATCACGCTGGTAGAAAATCTCCTGGATGCCTTGGCCGTGGTGCATGTCGGTGTCGAGCACCGCGACGCGCTGAAAGCCTTGGCGCAACGCTTGCGCAGCCACCGCCGCGTTATTGATGTAACAGAAGCCACCTGCCGCATCGAAGCGGGCGTGATGACCCGGTGGGCGGCACAAGGCGTAGGCGGCAGGTGCGCCATCGAGGATCGCCTGGGCAGCGGCAACCGCGCTCTGGGCTGACCAATACGCCGAGCGCCAGGTCAGCTCACCGATCGGGCAACTGCCATCGGCCAGGTAACGTGCCGCCTGGGCAAGAATGCCGCGCAGGGCGTTGGGCTCGCGTACAAAGATGTTGGACATGACTTCATCGCCCCAGTCTTCGGGGATTTCCTTCCAGCGCTGGTGAGCCTCCTGGAGAAAATCCAGGTAGGCCGCGCCGTGTACGGCGAGCAGCGGCGCCATGCCGTAGTCGACCGGTTGCTGGATATCAAAGCCCAGCGTTCGCGCAGCCAGCAGCAGGTTGCGCGCACGCTCGGGGACCTCCTGTGGCGTGCGCATCTGGCCACGAGAATAGTAGCTGCGTGGGTGATGCAGCAGTTGTTCGGGGTGAAAGAATGTACGCATAAGAATATTCCTTACTGAACCTGGCCGGCGCGTTTCAACACGGCGTTGAGCAATACATCGGTGCCCTGGCGCACGTCTTCAGGCAAGACGTCTTCGGCTTCGTTGTGGCTCAGGCCACCGACACAGGGGATGAAGATCATCGCAGTCGGGCAATAGCGCGCCAGGTGAATGGCGTCGTGGCCGGCGCCACTGACAATGCTCTGCTGGCTGTAGCCCAGAGCGTCCACCGACGCTTGCACACAGGCCACGCACTCAGCATCGAACGGCGTGGCCAGGCTGATCCAGTGCGGTGTGATGGTCACGCTCAGGCCACGGTTGTCGGCTATCGCCTGCAGGCGCGCGCGCACTTGCTGCTCCATGGCGTCGATATCGGCGTCGCGGTGATGGCGCAGATCCACAGTGAAGTCGAGCACACCAGGAATGGTGTTGCGCGACGACTTGACAATGTTCAGCTCACCCACGGTGGTCAGGCCTTGCGGGGCAAAATCAGCAGCGAGGTTTTCCAGGGCCTGGATCATTTTTGCGGCGCCGTACAACGCGTCTTTGCGCAACGCCATCGGCGTGGTGCCCGCATGGGCTGCCATGCCTTCGACCCGTACATCGAGCCAACGAATCGCCTGGCCGCCGGTCACCACGCCGATGGTTTTGGCGTTGTCTTCCAGGATCGGGCCTTGCTCGATATGCGCTTCGAAATACGCGTCCACCGCCCCACCCAATGCACGCTCACCGTTATAGCCGGTGGTGCGCAACGCCTCGGCCACGCTGACGCCATCACCGTCGGTGGTCGCCAGCGCCTTGTCCAGCGCAAGGGCGCCAGTGAAGACCGCCGAGCCCAGCATCGCCGGGGTGAAACGCGCGCCTTCTTCGTTGGTCCACACCGCAATTTCCAGGGGCTTGCGCGTCTGGATGCCGTGGTCGTCGAGGCTGCGGATCACCTCCAGGCCGGCCAATACGCCGTACACGCCATCGAAGCGCCCGCCTTCGGGCTGGGTATCGAGATGGCTGCCGATCATCACCGCAGCGGCGTCATTGTCGGTACCCGCGCGACGGGCGAACAGGTTGCCGATGGCATCCACGCTCAACGTCAGGCCAGCGGCTTTACACCAGTGACTGAACAGCTCGCGACCGGCCTTGTCTTCGGCGCTCAACGCCAGGCGGCAGCTGCCACCGCGTGCGGTCGCGCCGATCTCGGCCATGGCCATCAGGCTGGCCCACAGGCGCTCGCCATTAATCTTCAACATTGCTGACTTCCTCAACTGTGTGCCATTTCCAGGCGGTGGGCCGTGGCATGGCGGCGGGACAAGGCCAGCACGCACACCAACGAGACCGCCGCGATCACGCTGTAAAACACTGCCATCGGCCACCATTGACCTTGGTACTGATGGGCCAGCCAGGTGCCGATCAACGGTGTCAGGCCACCGGCCAATGCGCCGCATACCTGATAAGCCAGGGAGATCGCGGTGTAGCGCACGCGGGTTTCAAACAGGCCGCTGACAAAACCTGCGATGACGGCGTAGAACGACGCCATGCACACCACCGCCAGGGCAATGCCGAAGATGATCAAAGGCGCCTGGCCGCTGCTGACCAATACGAACATCGGGTACGGCGAGGCTATTGCCAGCACACACATGGCGCACAGAAACCGCGTAGCACCAACCTTCTCCGCCACCCAGGCGGCCAGTGGCTGAACGCAGAACTGGATAATGGCAACAAAGAACAGGCATTCCAGAATCAGCGAGCGCGGCAGGTTCAGTTGCTGAGTGCTGTAGGCAATCATAAAGGTGTTGGTGAAATACACGCCGGCAATCCCCAACGTGTTGGCGCCAATGCACAACAACAGTGGACGCCAAGCAGTCTTCAGCACTTCCAGCACGGGGGCCTGGTCCTTCTTGATCGCCCGCGCTTTTTCCGCCAGGGCTTTGTCTTCGAGGAACTCCGGCGACTCGTTCACACCCAAGCGAATCGCCAGGCCAACGACCAACAACAAGGCGCTGGCCAGAAATGGCAGACGCCAGCCCCAACTGAGCAGGTCGTCTTCGGGCAAACGGGTCACCGCACTGAACGCCAGCAGGGAAAGGATCAAACCCGCCGGGCTACCCAACTGCGCGAAGGACGCAAAGAAGTTACGCCGCCCCTTTGGCGCATGTTCCCCGGCCATCAACACCGCCCCGCCCCACTCGCCACCGACCGCAATACCCTGCACCACTCGCAACAGAATCAGCAGCACCGGCGCGGCAGCACCGATCTGTGCGTAGGTCGGCAACAGGCCAATGCACACCGTGACCACGCCCATCATGACCAGGGTGATCACCAGGGATTTCTTGCGGCCGATACGGTCACCGATATGGCCGAACACGATGCCGCCCAATGGCCGGGCGAAAAAGCCTACGGCGAAAGTGCCGAACGCAGCCATGGTGCTGAACAGCTTATCGTCGGAGGGGAAAAACAGCTGACCGAACACCAGCGCCGCAGCGGTGGCATAGATGTAAAAGTCATACCACTCGATCATCGTGCCGATAAAAGCGGCGGCCGCGGCACGGCGAGGCTGCGGCGAAGCGGAAGGCTTCATGGGGCTGGCTCCTTTGGTTGTTTTTTTGGCAGGAGAAGGTCGAACCGGTGCGCTCTGGTGGCGCTTGTTAAGCCTGATTTTTCGGCTCCAGGCTATGATTAGTCAATTTTCTATTTATTATCTTGATTATAAATCCTGCTTATTATCGAGCGATGCCATGCCCGAATCCCGTCGCGATATTCATCCGCTGCTCAACGACCGCCTGGACTGGAACCTGCTGCGCACCTTTCGCGTGATCGGCCAGGAACTGAGCATCAGCCGCGCCGCCGCGCGCCTGCACCTGACGCAACCCGCCATCAGCCAGGCGCTCAAGCGTCTGGAAGAGCAACTCGACTGCCAGCTCATCGTGCGCCGTGGCCCGCGCTTCGTGCTCACCGAGGCCGGTGAACAGATCTTCGCGATCGCCGGCGAGATGTACGGCCAGGTGTCGCAGATGAGCAACGCCGTGCAAAAGCCCGGTGATGAAGTGATCGGCAAGGTGCGCTTGCTGATGATCAGCCGGATTAATTCCGACACCTTCGATGACTTTCTCGCAGGCTTTCATCGTGAACATCCGCGGGTCGATCTGGAAGTCGAAGTAATGCGCAGCTCCGACATCGTCGCCGCCTTGCTGGAAAAAACCGCGACCCTGGGGTTGAGCCTCAATCGTCGGCCTCAGCCGCGCCTGGAACAGCACCTGTTTCTGCGTCAGCGCTACGCGTTCTTTTGCGGAAAACATCACCCATTGTTCGGGCGCACAAACCTGGCCGAGGGGGATTTGCAGTCGGAAAACTTCGTGAGTTTTACCAGCGACCAGATTGGCGGGATGCTCTCGCCGCTGACGATTTTCCGTGATCAGCAAGGCTTCGGTGGGCGGATCGTGGCGTCATCCTCCAGCCTGGAAGAAGTGCGGCGTTTGGTGATTGCCGGGTTTGGTTTGGGTTGCTTACCGACTCATGTGGTGGCGGACGATGTGAAAAACGGGCTGCTGTGGCGGTTGCCGCCGGATGAGGGGATTGCGGATGTGGATATTCACCTGTTGTGGAATCGCGAGCAGAAGATGAGCCGGGCGGAGGGGGTGTTTATTGAGTGTCTTTTGGGGCGGTTGGCCGACGTATAATTGACCACATCCTGCGTGTCAAAAAGCAGTTACAACTCACTGAATGCACGTCGAAGCACACACGGCTAGGATTGCAGCCAACTAAGCCAATGGCGTACATTAGCGATGATTTTCATAGAGACGTCAGTCTTCACCCGTCGCGTTAAAGAATTGATCGACGAGGATGCCTACATGGCTCTTCAGAACGTGCTGGTAGTCAACCCTTCTGCTGGCGATGTGATTGAGGGTACGGGCGGAGTTCGCAAGATACGAGTAGCAGCCAAAGGCCATGGCAAACGAGGCGGGGCGCGGGTGATCTATTACCATTTCGTCTCGGCATCACAGATTGTTTTACTGATGATCTATCCCAAAAATGAACAGCAGGACTTGACTGCCGTAGAGCGCAAGTCACTGAAGGCTGCGATTGAGCACTGGAGATAGCTATGAGCAGATTTTTTGATGAACTGATGGAAAGCGTTCAAGAGATGAACGAGATCCTGCGCGGAGAACGCGAACCTTCTCGTGAGTTCCATGTTGATTCTATGCGAGTCAAAGAGATCCGTAAGGCGACAGGGCTAACCCAGGCTAAATTCGCAGCGCTGATTGATGTGCAACTTGGCACGTTACGGAACTGGGAGCAGGGTCGTCGTGAGCCTACCGGACCAGCAAAGGCATTGTTGAAAGCTATCCATAATGACCCAGTCCATGTACTGAATGCGTTGGCTAGCTAAAATAAGACTCCACCGCTGCGCCTTAAACATCGTCATACCCAGAAAAGCCCGGATTTGACTCAGCGACGGGCTTTTTCGTTTGTGCGGCAGATTCAAGGCTCTTTAAAATCTCACATCGATAGCACTGATGATTACTATCGAAACGAGCGCCTGAACGATTGCCGCCACTGATTCCTATAATCGCTCCAAATTCCCTCCTCGCCTGGCTTCAGGCGACATTCCTCCCGGAACCCAATCCCATGCCAAGCGCGAGCCAGGCCCCTAGCGGGCTTCCCGAACATAATCAACAAAGCGTCAAACAGCAGTGGCTGGCGATTCTTTCGGTCGCCGTGGGTGCCTTCGCCCTGGTGACCAGTGAATTCCTGCCGGTGGGCGTGCTCAACGACGTCGCCAGCGACCTGGGCATCAGTGCCGGTCACGCCGGGTTGATGGTCACATTGCCCGGCATCATGGCCGCCCTCGCCGCGCCGTTTCTGTCGGTCAGCATTGGTGCCATGGACCGTCGCTACCTGCTGATCGGCCTGACACTGGTGATGATCATCGCCAACTCGGTGGTGGCCTTTGCCACCGATTTCAGCCTGCTACTGTTCGGCCGCGTATTGCTCGGCATCAGTATCGGCGGCTTCTGGGCCACAGCCATTGCCCTCAGCGGGCGGCTGGCGCCCAAGGGCGTTGGGGTTGCGAAAGCAACGTCGATCATCATGATGGGCGTGACCCTGGCCACCGTCTTGGGCGTGCCGGTGGGTACATGGCTCAGCGGCCTGATGGGCTGGCGCATGACCTTCCTGGTTACTGCGCTGGTGGGTATTCCGGTGCTGTTGGCGCAGATTTTCCTGCTGCCACGACTGACCCCGGAAAAGGCCATTGAGATTCGTGACTTGCCAGCGTTGTTTATCAACCCACAGGCGCGAGTCGGCTTGATCGCTGTATTGCTGATCGGCCTGGCGCACTTTGCTGCGTATACCTATGTCGCGCCCTTCTTCAAAAACAGCTCCGGCTTTGACGGCCCGACGATTGGCTCGTTGCTGCTGCTTTATGGCGTAGCCGGGGTAATGGGCAATGTTTTTGCCGGTTTCGCCGCTAACCGCAGTGTACGTCACACCCTGCTGCTGGTTGCTCTGATGATTGGTACCAGCACCGCACTGTTCCCCTACTTCGCCACCGGCCTTTCCGGCGCCTCGATGTTGATCGCACTCTGGGGTTTCGCCTTCGGCGCCTTCCCAGCCTGCGCCAGTATCTGGATGTTTGTGGTGGCGCCCAAGGATGTAGAGCGCGGCATGCCACTGTTCGTGGCGCTGTTTCAGGTGATCATTGCCTTGGGCTCGTTCTTTGGCGGGCGTATTGTCGACCAACTGGGCAGCTCGGTGTTGTTGAGCCTGGCCACGGTACTGGTGGGGTGTGGGTTTGTGACGGTGCTGGTGTTGGGGCGCAAGGTCAGTAATAACCTGGTGGCACAGCCCGCCTGACCAGACTGCATTTCGCAAAAAAGCCTGCTGAGCGCTGAGTTCAGCAGGCTTTTTTCGTTTCAGGGAGCAGGTACTTATTTGGCCGTGGGGAAATCACGCTCGAGGACGGCGTCCACCAGCATTTGCGCGTTTTCGATCAATTGAGCCAGGGCCATGATCACGGGCGACTGCGTGCTGTCTGGATCTTCGGCGCATTGGTAGGCGGTTTGAAGGGCGGATGAGAGGATTTCGGTGGCGTTGGTGAGGGCTTCTTCGGTGCCGACATCTGCACCTACATGGAATATTTTGCGAGGGGAAAATTCGGAATCAGAATCGAGATTGCTCATTGTGTAGCTCCTGCATGCAATGGGAGCTGCCACATCCCGCTGTCAAACAGAATCAGGTGGCAGCTATGCGCGGGTTGACAGACCGGTATACAGGACCCGGCGCACCCGAAGATGCCCCACGCACAGCCGCCATAAAACGACGTCACAGCAGAAAAGCCTGTAATCGCATGGAGGTCGTACACCTGTAAATCAGTCTGTCAAAACCGGTCGCCATGAGGGCGACGGCGAAAGGTTAGCGCCCTGCCCCAGCCAACGCAACCCTGCTGGAAAACTGTCGAACCGGCACAACGTAAGCACCTGTTTCGGAAAAGCTTGGTAACCAGAATCCCCACCGGGAACCTTGTGTGCATAAGCCTGCGAGTTAGTCTCAAAAAGCTCGCCGCCGTGGCGACATACTGTCAAAGGTTCTGAAATGCCAACGAGATATCGCGATGCGGTCACAGGTGAATACGTAACCGAGCAAGAGGCGAAGAAAAGACCAAGGGAAACAGTGAAGGAAACCGATAAAAAGCGCCCGGCAAAGCCGACGGCCAAGAAGTAGGATCAACAGATGAGAGCGACTGCCGTATGTCCAGACAGACTTGCCAATGAAACCCGATTGCCCCAATGTAATGACCAACGTCATTACACAAGGAGCTATCCCTTGGCATCTATCAACATCCGTATCGATGACGACCTGAAAGCTCGCGCCTACCTTGAGTTGGAGAAACTCGGTGTCACCCCTTCCGAACTGATACGTCAGGCGTTGCAATATGTTGCCGAACGCGGCCAGTTGCCATTTAAGCCTGTCCTCATGACTGAAGAGGATGAAGCCTTGATGGCGACCGTACGTGAGCGCCTTGCGTCGCCTCAACGCGTGAGGGTTTCTTTGGATGACCTATAGCCTTGATTTTGATGCGCGTGCATTGAAGGAATGGCAGAAACTCGGCGACACCCTCCGTCAGCAACTCAAGAAGAAGCTGATGGAAATCCTGAACAACCCACGTATTGAGGCTAACCGCCTACATGGTCTGCCTGACTGCTACAAGATCAAACTGCGTAGTAGCGGGTACAGGCTGGTCTATCAAGTGATAGATCAGGAAGTTACCGTGTTCGTGGTCGCTATTGATAAACGTGAACGAGATCAGGCTTATCGCAAAGCGTCTGAGCGCCTTGATCAGCGCTAGGCAGGACTGGAAAAAATCACTGAAGCAGTCGTAGATAAAGGCTGGAAACGAAAAAGCCCCGCAGCTTATTCAGCTACGGGGCTTTCTCTATGTAATGGCGGAGAGATAGGGATTCGAACCCTAGGTACCGGTGAAGGTACAACGGATTTCGAATCCGTCCCATTCGGCCACTCTGGCATCTCTCCAACGGCGCGCATCATAACAGTGTGTTTCGCGGAAGCAAACCCCAAAGGTGATTTTTTTCCGTGCTATCAGATGCTTGCGTCGGTTACAGCGGTACGCCGAGACGATTGGCGACTTCTTCGTAGGCTTCGATCACATCACCGAGGCCCTGGCGGAAGCGGTCTTTGTCCATCTTCTTCTTGGTGTCCTTGTCCCACAGGCGGCAACCGTCCGGGCTGAATTCGTCGCCCAGGACGATGGAGCCGTCGTGGAACACGCCGAATTCCAGCTTGAAATCCACCAGCAACAGGCCTGCGTCGTCGAACAGCTTGGTCAGCACATCGTTGACCTTAAGGGACAACTCCTTCATGCGCGCCAGTTGTTCAGCGGTACCCCAGCCGAAGGCCACGACGTGGGATTCGTTGATGAACGGGTCGCCCTTGGCGTCGTCCTTCAGGAACAGTTCGAAGGTGTAGGGGTTGAGCTTAAGGCCCTCTTCCACACCCAGGCGCTTGACCAGGCTGCCGGCGGCGTAGTTACGCACGACGCATTCCACCGGGATCATGTCGAGCTTCTTGACCAGGCACTCGTTGTCGCCCAGCAGTTTGTCGAATTGGGTCGGGATGCCGGCCGCTTCGAGTTTCTGCATGATGAAGGCGTTGAACTTGTTGTTCACCATGCCTTTGCGATCAAGCTGTTCGATGCGCTTGCCGTCGAACGCCGAGGTGTCGTTGCGAAACAGCAGGATCAGGCGGTTGGCGTCGTCGGTCTTGTACACCGACTTGGCTTTGCCGCGGTAGAGTTCTTCACGTTTTTCCATGATGGGCTCCGCTTTGAGTAAGGTGGGCTAGGCGATGTGTCGCCAGTCGAGCCCTGAATCTTGATCGGCCAGTTGCAGCCAGTCCGGGTCGCACCCAAGGGTGTCGACAAAGCATTGCCGGGCAAGCGTCGGCAGGTTGTTCTTGCTGCTCAGATGGGCCAGGACCAGGTGTTGCAGGTCTTGCCAGCCCAACTCATACACCAGGTACGCCGCCTGGTGGTTGTTCAGATGTCCCAGCTCGCCACCCACCCGCTGCTTGAGGAAGTAGGGGTAATGACCGCGCGCCAGCAGGTCTCGGCAGTGATTGGATTCGATCATCAAGGCATCGAGGTCCCGGTAACCGTCCAGCACCTTGGCGCAGTAGGAACCCAGGTCGGTCAGCACGCCGAAACGCCGCTGACCGCCACTGAATACGTACTGCGTCGGCTCCAGGGCATCGTGAGCGACCGCAATGACATCGATGCTCAGGGCACCGACTTGCAGTTGCTCGCCACCAGCCAGGAAGCCTGCGGGTTCAATGGGTTTGCGCATCCCGCGCAGCGTGCCACGACTCAAGTACACCGGAAGATTGTAGCGCCGAGACAGCAAACCCACGCCATGCACATGGTCGGCATGTTCGTGGGTCACCACAATTGCGCTCAGCTGCGCGGGGTGAACCCCCAGGCGCAGCAGGCGCCGCTCGGTTTCCCGCAGGGAGAAACCACAATCGACCAGCACATACGTGTCGTCATGGGCGACCAGCGTACCGTTCCCTTGGCTACCGCTGCCGAGAACGGCAAAACGCACCGGATCAGCCCAGGTTGTCTTGAATCACGCCCAACACTTTGCGCGCTGTTTCAGCCGGCGCGACGGTGTTGATGTTCTTCTCGACGGTGACTTGCACGCTTTCGCCAACCTTGCTCAAACGAACCTGGTAACGCTCGGCGCGGGTTTCGACCTCTTCCTTGGTCGGCGTGCTGCCGAACAGTTTGCCGAAGAAACCTGGCTCGTCGTCTTTCTTCTCGGCCTTTTCAGCCACGTTGATGTAGTACAGGCCCAGGCTGCGGTTGATGTCTTCAACGCGCCAAGGGCCCTGCTCCAATGCACGGCCAACACTGGCCCAGGCACGGTCGAGGTCTTCACCCAGGTTCAGCACCACGTTACCGCTGCCGTCTTCGGTGAGGCTGACGCGGTTAGGCGTGTCGTAGTCACGGGCGGCGAGCAGGGAAACGGAACCGCCCTTCTCGGAGATACGGCTCATGCTGGCGAGCATCTCGTCGACCAGCGCGGCATCGACGCCGGTGTTGACCGAACGCGGGGTGAAATCAACATTGGCAGTGCTGCCGGCAGGACGCTCGGCGCTGACCACATAGACTTCACTGGTATTGCGCTGCACGCCTGGCTCGATGCGTACCCGCACACGGGCTTCGCTGTCGGCGGCTACACCGCCAGCCAACAGGCGCTGGGCCATGTTCGCGGACAGCTCGCGACCTTGCTGCCACGCCGTGGTGAACTCACCGGTCTGCGGGCGTTGCTGGTCGATGCGAAAACCGTTGTCCTGGAAGAACTGCACCGCCACCGGCCAGACTTCGGCGGGTGGGCGCTGGGCCACGATCCAGCGGTTGTCGCCGCTTTTCTGCAGGCTGTAGTCGCTGGCATCCGCCACTGCGGTAATCGGCTGTGGACGCGGTACCACGTACTCGCCCTTGACGGTGTCGTCGGCTACGTTGCGCGGAATCGGCAGCAACGGGTCAAGGCGCTTGGCGACATTGACGTCAGGCGGCAGTTGCATCGGTTTGGTTGCTTGCGCTTCCAGGTAATCGCTGCCGCGGTCACGGAAGTAGCCTTCCGGGCCCCATACCCAACCGCAGCCACTGGTGCTGGAGATAATCAAGGCAAGTGCGGAAAGTCCGGCCAATCGCTTCATGCGTAGTGCTTCCTCAATTAAACCAGGACGCCGGACTGGCGCAGGGCCTGTCGCAGCGGTTCGTGACAGGCTTCGCTGAGCCGGGTGAGCGGCAGACGGATACCGTCCGGCATCAGGCCCATCTCAGTCAGCGCCCATTTCACGGGAATAGGATTGGATTCGATAAACAGTGTCTTGTTGAGCGGCATCAGCTTCTCGTGGATCGCACGGGCCGTCGCGGCATCGCCGGCGATGGCGGCGGCGCACATGTCGCTCATGGCACGCGGGGCCACGTTGGCGGTCACGGAAATGTTGCCCTTGCCGCCCAGCAGGATCAGCTCGACAGCGGTGGCGTCGTCACCGGAATACACCAGGAAGTCGCTGCTCACGCCGGCCAGGATGTCCTTGGCACGCTGCAGGTCGCCGGTGGCTTCCTTGATGCCGATGATGTTCGGCACGGTGGACAGGCGGATCACGGTCTCGGCCTTCATATCGCACGCGGTGCGACCCGGTACGTTATAGAGGATCTGCGGGATGTCGACCGCTTCGGCGATGGTCTTGAAGTGCTGGTACAGGCCTTCCTGGGTCGGCTTGTTGTAATACGGCGTGACCAGCAGGCAAGCGTCGGCGCCGGCTTTCTTGGCGTTGCGGGTCAGCTCGATCGCTTCACGCGTGGAGTTGGCGCCCGTTCCCGCAATCACGTGGATACGGCCCGCGACGCGCTTGACCACGAACTCGATCACCTGGATGTGCTCTTCCACATCAAGGGTGGCCGATTCACCTGTGGTGCCGACCGCCACGATAGCGTTGGTGCCCTCTTGCAGGTGGAAGTCCACCAGTTTGCCCAGGCTATCCCAGTCGAGACGACCTTGTGCATCCATGGGTGTGACCAGTGCCACCATACTGCCCGCAATCATGCAACCGCTCCTGCCGGAAAAAGAGAGCCGTAATGGTACTGGCGCCAAGATGCTTGTACAAGCGAAGTACCGCGTGAGGATGCGTTCTGGACCAACTAAACGTCGGGCAATGCCATCATTGGGCCAAAGCACTGCCGCAAGCCGACCGATCACACAATGAAAACGCCACCTCCTAGCCCTTGGCGACGGTTTTCGCTACCCTTCATCCTTTGATCGATACGGCCACACGGTATCGACCGCTCATCGCTTTAGGAAGGCTGCATGTCCACCCCCACAGTTCGCGAACAATTCCTTGTTATCAGTGCCCTCGGCGCCAACCCCATGGAGCTGACCAACGTCCTGTGCCGCGCCAGCCATGAGAACCGCTGCGCCGTCGTGACCTCGCGCCTGACCCGCCACGGCGAGTGCAGTGCGCTGGTATTGCAGATCTCCGGCTCCTGGGACGCCTTGGCGCGTCTGGAAACCGGCCTGCCGGGCCTGGCCAAGAAACACGACTTCACCGTCAATGTGGTGCGCAGCGCCGCCCTGGAAAATCGCCCGCAGGCCCTGCCTTATGTGGCGTACGTCAGCTCGGCCTACCGCTCGGACATTGTCAACGAGTTGTGCCAGTTCTTCATCGACCACAACGTCGAGCTGGAAAACCTGACCTGCGATACCTACCAGGCGCCACAGACCGGCGGCACCATGCTCAACGCCACGTTCACCGTGACCCTGCCGGCCGGCGTGCAGATCAGCTGGTTGCGCGACCAGTTTCTGGACTTCGCCGATGCCCTGAACCTCGACGCCTTGATCGAGCCATGGCGCCCACAGAACCCAATGTAAGGAAACACCCATGCCGGTAGCCATCGACAAACCCGTGGCCGATTTCGAAGCCCAGGCCACCAGCGGCCAGACTTTCAGCCTCGCGGCCCTCAAGGGCAAGCAAGTGGTGATCTACTTCTACCCGAAGGACAGCACCCCAGGCTGCACCACCGAAGGCCAGGGTTTTCGTGACCAGTACGCAGCGTTCAGGGCCGCCAACACCGAGGTGTTTGGTGTGTCGCGTGACAGCGTGAAGTCCCACGAAAACTTCAAGGGCAAGCAGGAATTCCCCTTCGAGCTGATCAGCGATAAAGACGAGGCGGTTTGCCAGCTGTTCGATGTGATCAAGCTGAAGAAGCTGTACGGCAAGGAATACCTGGGCGTGGATCGCAGCACCTTCCTGATCGACAGCGAAGGCGTGCTGCGTCAGGAATGGCGGGGCGTGAAGGTACCGGGACATGTGGATGCGGTCCTGGCCGCGGCGCAGGCACTGAACAAGGCCTGATCTTGCGCCTGCAAGGCTATCAGGCCTTGCGCAACCAATAATGGTACACACCGGCGGCCTCTTCTTCGTGGAGCAGCGTATGGCCCGCCAGCCTGGCGAAGGTCCTGAAATCACGCTGTGAGCCTGCATCCGTAGCGGTCACCTTGAGCACGGCGCCGCTGGCCATACGATTGAGTTCCAGCTTGGCCTTGAGCAAGGGCAACGGGCAATTGAGGCCGCAGGCATCGAGTTCGGCGTCAAAGGCTACAGCGTCGGTCATGGTGTTACTCCAGGCAAACATTTGGGCTGCTTAGAATATCTGGTCCCAAGCTCAGTGTCCGGCTACAGTAAGCTCTTTGTCGAAAGGCTTTGTGCATGACTTTTTTGCGCCCTACCCTGCTGACGCTGGCCTGCCTGCTGGCCTCCCCGGCCTTCGCTGACGAGCTGCCGTCACTCGGCGACGCCAGTTCTGCCATTGTCTCGCCCCAACAGGAATACCAACTGGGCCGCGCCTGGCTGGCCTACCTGCGCGGCCAGGTCTCGCAGCTCAATGACCCGCAACTCAAGGATTACGTCGAAACCAGCGTGTACAAGCTGGTGGAGACCAGCCAGGTCAATGACCGGCGCCTGGAATTCATCCTGATCAACAGCCCGCAACTCAATGCCTTTGCGGCACCTGGCGGGATCGTCGGGGTCAACGGCGGCTTGTTCCTCAATGCCCAGACCGAAGGTGAATACGCGTCGGTACTGGCCCACGAACTGGCGCACTTGTCCCAGCGCCACTTCGCCCGGGGCGTGGAGGCGCAGTCGCGCATGCAGCTGCCGATGATGGCCGCCCTGCTCGGCGGTATCATCGCCGCCGCCGCGGGTGCAGGCGACGCAGGTATCGCCGCGATTGCCGGCTCACAAGCCGCAGCGATCCAGGAACAACGCCGATTCTCCCGGCAGAACGAACAAGAAGCCGACCGTATTGGCATCCTCAACCTGGAGAAAGCCGGCTACGACCCACGCTCCATGCCGACCATGTTCGAACGCCTGATGCGCCAATACCGCTTCGATGCCAAGCCACCTGAATTCCTGCTGACTCACCCGGTGACTGAATCGCGGATCGCCGATACCCGCAACCGCGCCGAGCAGGCCAAACCCGGCGGCAAGGAAGACAGCCTGCGCTATCAGTTGATTCGCGCACGGGTGCAATTGAAGTACGAAGACACGCCAGGTCTTGCCGCCAAGCGCTTCCAGGCACAGTTGGACGAGAACCCCAAGAACGATGTGGCGCGATATGGGCTGGCCATCGCACAGATCAAGGGCACCCAACTCAAGGAAGCACGGGAGAGCCTGGCACCGCTGCTGGCCAAGGCGCCCAACGACATCACTTACAACCTGGCGCAGATCGAGCTGGACATCACCAGCAACCGCATGCCGGACGCACAGCAACGTACCGACCGCATGCTCACCCAGTACCCCAGCAACTATCCGCTGAATCAGGTGCGAGTGGACTTGTTGCTCAAGCAGAACCGCACCGCTGATGCGGAGAAAGCGCTGGATGGGCTGCTCAAGTCCCGGCCGGACGATCCGGACGTGTGGTATCAGGTCGCCGAGACCCGCGGCTTGTCCGGCAACATCATCGGCCTGCACCAGGCTCGTGCCGAATACTTCGCCCTGGTGGGTGATTTCCAGCAAGCCATCCAGCAGTTGGACTTTGCCAAGCGGCGCGCCGGCAATAATTTCCCACTGTCCTCGCGCATCGATGCCCGCCAGCGTGAGCTGATCGAACAGGAGCGCTTGGTCAAAGGCATGATGAGCTAAACCCATCAGCCAAAAAAAAAGCCCCGCTGTCGTTAACCGACAGCGGGGCTTTTTTTGGGCTAGTAGATTACTCCGCCAGCTTGAAGGTGATGAAGCTGGCTCGACCTTGACGCAGGACGCGCATCGACACCGAACGATTCTTCGGCAACGCCTTGGCGATGTCGGTGAATTCCTTGGTGGAGTCGATCGCCTGGTTGTTCAGATGGGTGATGACGTCGCCAGGCTGCAGGCCGATCAAGGCGGCCGGGCCGTCCTGGACTTCCTTGATCACGACACCGCTCTGCAGGTCGAAGGTTTTCTTCTGCTCGGCGGTCAGCTCAACCACGGCAATACCCAGGCGGTTGCTGCTGCGCTCGGCACCTGGCTTGGCATTGCCCAGGGCATCCAGGGTCGCACCTTCTTCCGGGATGGCGCCGACGGTCAGCTCAACGTTCTGGCGCTTGCCATCACGGATCACTTCCAGCTTGGCTTTGCCGCCAGCCTTGAGCGCGCCGACCAGATGAGGCAGGTCGGCCGACATGATGATTGGCTGACCGTTCATGCTCAGGATCACGTCGCCGACTTTCAGCCCCCCCTTGGCTGCAGGGCCATCGTCCTGAATCTGTGCAACCAGCGCACCGGCCGGCTTGTCGAGGCCGAAGGACTCAGCCAGATCCTTGTTCACTTCCTGGATGACCACACCCAACCAACCTCGGCTGACCTTGCCACCGCTCTTCAACTGGTTGGAAACGTCCATGGCCACGTCGATCGGGATCGCGAAGGAAACGCCCATGAAACCACCGGAGCGCGTGTAGATCTGCGAGTTGATCCCCACGACTTCGCCAGCCAGGTTGAACAACGGACCACCGGAATTGCCCGGGTTGATCGGCACGTCGGTCTGGATGAACGGTACATAGTTTTCATTCGGCAGGCTGCGACCGATGGCACTGACAATGCCCTGGGTCACAGTATGGTCGAAGCCGAACGGTGAACCGATGGCTACCACCCATTGGCCGGCTTTCAAGTCCTGGGATTTACCGAGCTTGAGGACCGGCAAGTCCTTGCCATCGATTTTCAGCAGCGCCACGTCGGAGCGTGGGTCGGTACCGATCAGCTTGGCCTTGAGTTCACTGCGATCAGCCAGGCGTACGAGAATCTCGTCGGCATCGGCAATCACGTGATTGTTGGTGAGGATATAGCCGTCGGGCGAGATGATGAAGCCGGAACCCAGCGACTGGGCTTCGCGCTGACCACCGCCGCCACGAGGGGCGCGTGGTTGCGGCATGCCGCGCTCGAAGAACTCGCGCAGCATGGGCGGCAAGCCTTCCAGATCCGGCATCTGCTGGTTCGATACTTTGCGATCCGGCAGTTTTTGCGTGGTACTGATGTTCACCACCGCAGGCGAGGCCTGCTCCACCAATTGGGTGAAGTCAGGCAGTTCGACTGCTTGCGCAGGCAAGGCCTGACCCAGCACCAGCACTGTGGCGACTATGGATAGGTAAGACTTCAAACGTGGTATCGACATACAGCTCCCGTTACGACGAGCAGGGTTAAGCGACAGGGTTCAATAAATGCCGAAGACTGCGACCGGCACTTTTGTCCCGCGAACAAAACAAGGCCAGGGCCATCAAACCCTGACCTATAAAAAACATAGGGAGTTTTTGCAAGTGAAAATGCTGATCCAGAGATTTCATACGCTCAGCACCCAACCAAAGATGGGCACAGATTGAAAGATCAGCATGAACGCAGGATTAACAATTTCATGGCTTGGCAGCGGCCTTTCCACTACGCACCGATAAGGCGATACGCTCAGCAGTGCCGATAGGGATTTCGCCTACCACCGTTACCATCATTTCACCTTCCACCGTATTCAAACGTCGGGATACGGCTACGGTTGGCCCAAGCTGGGCACGGGTTTCGTTCAGATCCGCACCTTTTGCTGACTCCAGAAACACGGAGAAACGCGCGAGCCCATCGCCATACATCACGCTATCGACCGTGGATTTGGTTTGGGTATCTTTGCGCGTGACAGCACTGATCTGTTGGAAGCCAGGCGGCAGCCAATCCAGATGCCACACCTGGGTGGCAGGCATGTCGGAGCCTTTAGGAGAGGAAACAGCGACAGGCGAGCACTCGCGGCCAGGCTGCAAGTCCTGGTCGGACGGAACGGCGCGGGTATCCAGGCGCGTATACTGAAAGCGCTCCAACAACTGCCCCTGATCATTGAGCAGCAAGGATTTGAGCGGCAGCGCGGTTTCACGATCCAGGTGTAATTCAACACCATAGCGATATTGATCACGCGGGCTGATCGACACGATCACCGCATTACGACCGGCCACGCGAGATTTACCGATAACGGCCAATTCGTAGAATTGAGTGAGTTTTTGTGGTTCGAGTGCACGCGAAGGTGCATCAGAGGAACTCGCCAGGCCGGAAACCAGCGCACCGCTGACGCATTGTGTGCGACCGTCTACCCTAAGGGCTTCCTGGGGAGCGCCATCGAGCTGCAACAAGCGCTCACGTACATGACCATCTTGGACGCGATGCCAGATGTCATGGGTAGAAAAACTACCATTACGTTCGTAGACAAACGTGCCTTCAAAGCTTTGCTGCTGCTCTGCACGCCCAAGTCGAGTCAGCCAGTCTTGGGCTTCATCGGCATGGGCGGATAGTGCAAACCAACTACTGAGCCAAAGCGTAAGGAGCGGTATGGCGCGCATAGGGCTCCTTAGCAGATCAACGGTTTTCCTGGCTTGCTGCGCGAGCGTATGGCAGAGCGCTATCAGTGCCTTTCGAAGCCGATTCCTGCGCATGTTGACGCAGGTAGCCTGGAAGACGCTGGTCCTGCCAACCGGATTGCCCTTGAAGCACACCATTAGCCATAGGGCCGGTGGTATCGGAGCTTTCCTTGTAGCCTGCCAGTACAGCCGGACCTTTGACTTGCGGACCGGCCATGACCGGTTGCTGAGTCTGTTGGGCCAACTCGTTGCCAGCAATCTCGTCCTGGTTGTACAGGCGAACACCAGCGAGCACAGCGACGGTGACCGAAGCAGCTACTGCCAGGCGACCCAGGCTACGCCATGGACCCCGTGCAGCTTTTGCCGGAACGGCTTCATCAGCAAGCGCAGCAGAAACGGCCGCAGCAATATCCAGACGAGGGATTAGAAGATCCTTGTGCATCACCGCCCGAGCGACTTGGTAACGAGACCAGGTATCACGGGTTTCGGCATCATCAAATGCATTGAGCACCCGACGAAGTTCCAGTTCATCCGCTTCGTTATCCATCACTGCGGACAGCGATTCCTGCAGGGCATCACGACTCATGGCGGTTCCTCTCTTGGCTGTCGCCGCTGTCTTTAGTTTTCCTGCAACAAAGGTTGCAAGGCTTTGTCGATGGCTTCCCGGGCCCGGAAAATCCGTGACCTTACAGTCCCCACCGGACATTGCATGACGCTCGCAATGTCTTCGTAACTCAGACCATCAAATTCACGTAAAGTTAACGCCGTACGCAAATCTTCTGGCAGTTGCTGAATTGTGCGATGGACGGTGCCTTCGATCTCGTCGCGCAGCAATGCACGCTCCGGCGACTCGAGATCTTTGAGGCCGTGATCACCATCGTAAAATTCTGCATCTTCTGAACTGACATCACTGTCTGGTGGGCGGCGGCCGCGAGACACCAGATAGTTCTTCGCCGTATTAATGGCGATGCGGTAGAGCCACGTATAAAACGCACTATCACCGCGGAAATTTCCCAGTGCACGGTACGCCTTGATAAAGGCTTCCTGTGCAACGTCCTGCGCTTCATGGGTGTCGTGCACAAACCGCACGATCAACCCGAGAATTTTGTGCTGGTATTTCAGCACTAGCAGATCAAATGCTCGCTTGTCGCCGCGTTGTACGCGCTCGACCAGCTGCTGATCCTCTTCCTGGGTTAGCATGAACACTCCTCGTTGTACTCGAAGGAGGCTTGCATAACTAAACGATCAGGCTTGCAAACATAGACTCGGGCTTTTCGCAAAAGTTCTCCCCCTTCAAGCAAGTTTCCGGCATGCACTGATTTGGCACACACGAAAAACGCAGCCCGGGCGGCGCCGGCTGCGCGAATAATCTTGTCGCCGGTTTCGTGACGCGTCCAATGCTCCCGACGGGCCAATAAACTCAACGTTTTCCCAGCTTTCGGGCAACCTGCTATTGAGTCGGGACCCATGCAAAAAGTTCCCGCCTCGCCAACCGGCCATTTCCCAAAGCTGCGCAGCATAATCTCACAATGCCACGAATGCGTGGCTATTGTGCCGCTCCCCCCCTCTATATACTAGTGGCCCGTGTGCCCCTTTGATTCGCCGATCCAGGCGTCCTGTTTGCGCCGCTCCTTCGGATCGCTTTTTGCGGAATCCATTCAATGAGCCAACAGTTCCAACACGATGTCCTGGTAATCGGCAGCGGCGCGGCCGGCTTGAGCCTTGCGCTGACCCTGCCCAGCCACCTGCGTATCGCCGTCTTGAGCAAAGGCGACCTGGCCAACGGCTCGACATTCTGGGCCCAAGGCGGCGTCGCCGCGGTGCTGGATGACACCGACACGGTGCAATCCCATGTTGAGGATACCCTCAATGCCGGCGGCGGCCTGTGCCATGAAGAGGCGGTGCGCTTCACCGTCGAGCACAGCCGGGAAGCCATCCAATGGCTGATCGACCAGGGTGTGCCGTTCACACGCGATGAACATGCCGGCAGCGACGACGGTGGCTTTGAGTTCCACCTGACCCGGGAAGGCGGCCACAGTCATCGTCGAATCATTCATGCTGCCGACGCCACCGGCGCGGCCATTTTCAAGACTCTGCTCGAGCAGGCCCGCCAACGCCCCAATATCCAATTGCTTGAACAACGCGTCGCCGTCGACCTGATCACCGAAAAACGCCTGGGCCTGACGGGCGAACGCTGCCTCGGTGCCTACGTGCTCAACCGTGCCAGTGGCGAAGTCGATACCTACGGCGCACGTTTCACTATTCTTGCCTCGGGCGGCGCGGCCAAGGTCTACCTCTATACCAGCAACCCCGACGGCGCCTGTGGCGATGGCATTGCCATGGCCTGGCGTTCGGGCTGCCGGGTGGCCAACCTGGAGTTCAACCAGTTCCACCCCACCTGCCTGTACCACCCCCAGGCCAAGAGCTTCCTGATCACCGAAGCCCTGCGTGGCGAAGGCGCGCACCTGAAGCTGCCCAATGGCGAACGCTTCATGCAGCGCTTCGACCCTCGCGCCGAGCTGGCACCGCGCGATATTGTTGCCCGCGCCATCGACCATGAAATGAAGCGCCTGGGTATCGACTGCGTATACCTGGACATCAGCCACAAGCCCGAAGCCTTCATCAAGACCCACTTCCCGACGGTCTATGAACGTTGCCTGACCTTCAATATCGACATCACCAAAGGCCCGATCCCGGTGGTACCCGCTGCGCACTACACCTGCGGCGGCGTAATGGTCGACCAGCATGGCCGCACCGATGTGCCTGGCCTGTACGCCATCGGCGAAACCAGTTTCACCGGCCTGCACGGCGCCAACCGCATGGCCAGCAATTCACTGCTCGAATGTTTTGTGTATGCACGCTCAGCCGCAGCCGACATCCTTGAACAACTGCCGCGCATCCCGGTACCGGCCGCCCTGCCCCGCTGGGATGCCAGCCAGGTGACCGATTCGGACGAGGACGTGATCATCGCCCACAACTGGGACGAGCTGCGGCGCTTCATGTGGGACTACGTGGGGATCGTGCGCACCAACAAGCGCCTGCAACGCGCCCAGCACCGGGTGCGCTTGCTGCTGGATGAAATTGACGAGTTCTACAGCAACTACAAGGTCAGCCGTGACCTGATCGAATTACGCAACCTGGCGCAAGTGGCAGAGCTGATGATTCGCTCGGCCATGGAGCGCAAGGAAAGCCGGGGCCTGCATTACACCCTCGACTACCCGCAGATGCTGCCCGAAGCCCGCGACACTATCCTGGTGCCAACCACCTACGGCGGCTGAACTTCAGGCGCACCCGCAGGCGCCGGTGTACATCGGCGGCCTGTGCGTCCTGCGGCACACAGATCGAACGCACTCGCCGCTCACCCTGCACCCGGTAGCGCAACACAACGATCAGAGGCAACGCGAGGCTGTCGGGACGCAATTGCACCGCGTGCCAGCCGCACGCGGCGTTCCATAACTGCCAGCCATCGTCGTCACGGCGCAGGCCACGAATCGACGAACGGTGAGTGAGCAGGATATGGCGCGGCAGCACCCAGGTGCAGTGAGCCAGGCATAGCAGGATGCCAAGGCTTGAATAAGGCAGGTTCAGCACAAGCAAGCTGCCCAGCGCAATCAGCTGGGCAAGCAGATACGCCGCCAGCAACAGGCGTGAGGCCTGCCAGCGGCATTCGAAGCGATTACTTGGGCTGGACACGGTCCAGAATCTTGCGAACCATGCGCTGCAGTTCCGGATCTTCAGATTCGGAGCGCTCCATGAACCAGCCGAACATATCCTGGTCTTCGCATTCAAGCAGCCTGACGTAGAGATCGCGATCGACTTTATCGAGCGTCGCGTACACTTCCTTGGTGAACGGCACCAACAACACATCCAGCTCAAGCATGCCACGACGGCTGTGCCAGAAGAGACGATTGATTTCTACATCTTCGACCATGGAGCCCTCCTCAAATAGAGCGCCAGTATACAGCCCCGGCGAGACCGGGACACTCGGCTTTGGTCGCCCATACGGAAACTATCCATTTGCCGGGCGCCCCTCTATGATGCACCCATGACTTTTTGATGTGCGATGACCCATGGCTGACTCTGCGTTTTTCTGTTCACTGACCCACGAAGGCGTGCTTGCCGTCCGCGGCTCCGATGCTGCCAAGTTCCTGCAGGGACAACTGACCTGCAACCTCAATTACCTGAGTGAAACCCAGGCCAGCCTGGGCGCGCGCTGTACGCAAAAAGGCCGTATGCAGTCCAGCTTTCGCATCCTGTTGCAAGGCGACGGCGTGCTGATGGCCATGGCCACCGAGCTGCTCGAACCACAGCTGGCGGACCTGAAGAAATACGCGGTGTTCTCCAAATCCAAACTCACCGACGAAAGCGCCGCCTGGGCGCGCTTCGGCCTGGCAAACGCAGACGCTTCCCTGGCCGCCCTTGGCCTGGCACTGCCGGCCGAGACCGACAGCGTAGTACGCACCGATTCGCTCATCGCCATACGTGTCTCCCCTAACCGTGCCGAACTCTGGGTGCCCGCAGAGCAAGCCGACGCCGTGCGCAGCCAACTGGTCGCGCAGCTGCCACAGGCTGACTTGAATGCCTGGCTGCTCGGCCAGATCCGTGCCGGTATCGGCCAGGTGATGCCGCAGACTCGCGAGCTGTTCATCCCACAAATGCTCAACCTGCAGGCCGTGGGTGGCGTGAGCTTCAAGAAAGGCTGCTACACCGGCCAGGAAATCGTCGCGCGCATGCAGTACCTGGGCAAACTCAAGCGGCGCCTGTATCGCCTGAGCCTGGAGACGGTCGATCTACCCGAGCCAGGCACGCCATTGTTTTCACCCAGCCACAACAGCGCGATCGGCGAAGTCGTCATCGCGGCAAAAGCGGACCAGTCGATTGAACTTCTCGCCGTGCTGCAAGCCGAAGCTGCCGACAATGGCGACGTGCGCTTGGGCACCTTGGAAGGCCCTGGCTTGCACCTGCTCGACCTGCCCTACCAACTGGACCGTGATCGCGAGATCCAGCGTTAATCGCCGTACCTTTTTGCAGCACCCTAGAGAGCATGAATGAACAAGCTGGCGGAAAAAGTCCAACAGGCTTTGGTGATGGCCATCGACAACGATGACCTGGTTCTGCCGACACTGCCGGAGGTGGCCCTGAGGATTCGCCAGGCCGCCGAAGACCCGGAGATCAGCATCAGCCACTTGAGCAAGGTGATCAGTCGCGACACCGCTCTGTCGGCGCGCCTGATCAAAGTGGTCAATAGCCCGCTGTTGCGGGCCAGCCAGGAAGTCACCGACCTGCACACCGCCATCACGCGGCTCGGCACCAACTACAGCAGCAACTTGGCCATCGGCCTGGTGATGGAGCAGATCTTTCACGCCCGCTCCGAAGTGGTTGCACAGAAAATGCGCGATGTGTGGTGTCGCAGCCTGGAAGTAGCCGGCGTCAGCTATGCCTTGTGCCGCCGGCATAGCCACCTCAAGGCGGACCAGGCGGCCCTTGGTGGTTTGGTGCACCAGATCGGCGTGCTGCCGATCCTCACCTACGCCGAAGACCATTACGAACTGCTCTCGGACCCGGTCAGCCTCAACCACGTCATCGAGAGCATTCACCCGTTACTGGGCGACAAACTGTTGGGCGGCTGGGACTTTCCGGAAATGCTGGCAAAACTGCCAGGGCAGTACCTGAACCTGGAACGCGACTCTGCCAGGCTCGACTATGTCGATCTGGTGCAGATCGCCGTACTCTACTGCCACCACAACACTGACCATCCGCTGGCGAAAGTCGACATTACCAGCGTGCCGGCGATGCAAAAGCTGCAGGTTGATCTCTACAGCGAAAAGTCACGCGCCGAACTGGATGAAGCGCGCTCAATGTTTTACTGATCAACCCGCAATAAAACTCACGCGCACTTTCAGCCCAGCCAACTCACCATCATGCAGGCTGATCTGCGCCAGGTGTGCGCGGCAGATCTCCCCGACAATCGCCAGTCCCAAGCCAGACCCCATGCCCTGCTGGCTGCGTCGGTAAAAACGCTCGAATACCCGATCCCGCTCATCCAGCGGGATGCCCGGGCCATCATCTTCGACCTCCAGCACCGCCGGTGCCGTCACCCGCAGAATCACATTGCCGCCAGGCGGTGTGTGGGCCAGGGCGTTATCCACCAGGTTGCTCAGCAACTCGTTCAACAGCGTCGGTTCGCCGCGCAGCCATATGGGCTCGTCCGCCTCCAGTGCCAAGGCCACTCCCCGCGCATGAGCCAGTGGCGCCATGGCCATGCCCAGCTCGCGGGCCAGCTGGCTGAGGTCGAGCAATTGCGCACCGCCCTCGGCAATGGCCCGGGCACCGTTTTCAACGCGGGCCAGGGACAACAACTGGTTAGCCAAGTGCGTCAGGCGGTCGGTGCCTTGGGCGGCACTTTCCAGGGTGCTGCGCCAGCTGGCCGGTTCTTCGGCGCGCAGGCCCAACTCCAGCCGGGCCTTGAGTGCCGCCAGCGGCGTGCGCAGCTCATGGGCTGCATCGGCGATAAACTGCGCCTGGCGCTCGAACTGCCCGCGCAGGCGTTCGGTAAAGTGGTTGAGGGAACGCACCAACGGGCCGAATTCATCCTGGACTTCCACCAGCGGCAGCGGCCGCAGGTCATCGGGCTGGCGCTCTTCCACCGCGGTGCGCAGGCGTTCCAACGGGCGCAATGCCGCGCTCACGGCGAACCACACCAGCAGCAGTGCACCGATGGCGAGCATGCCCAAGCGCAACAGCGTGTCGGCCATCAAGCTGCGGGCCATGGCGACCCGTGCTTCGTCGGTTTCGGCGACGCGGATTTCCGCCATGCCATTCATGTTCGGTTCGGAGACGGCCTTGAGCAGGCTCACCACCCGTACAGGTTGGCCTTGATACTTGGCATCGTAGAAGCGCGCCAGGGCCGGGTAATCGTCGGTGCGCGGCGTGCCGGGGGGCGGGCCGGGCAAATTTTCGTAGCCGGAAATCAGCTTCTGGTCGATGTCATTGACCTGGTAATAAATACGCCCTGCGCTGTCGTAGGCGAAGGTGTCCAAGGCCACGTATGGCACATTCGCGCTAAGGGTGCCGTCGACCTGGGTCAAGCCGGCGGCAATGGTGCGCGCCGAGGCCAGCAAGGTGCGGTCATAGGCGGTGTCGGCGGCTTCGCGGCCATTCCAGTAGGCACTCATGCCGCTGGCGAGCATCAACAACACCAGCAGCAGCGCCAGGTTGCACAGCAGGCGCCAGCGCAGGCTGCTGGGCTTATGCATCGCGGGCTTCCAACAAGTAGCCAAGGCCGCGGAACGTCACGATGGCGATAGGCTGGCCGTCTAGCTTCTTGCGCAGGCGGTGCACGTAGATTTCGATGGCGTCGGGGCTGGCTTCCTCATCGAGGCCGAATACCTGGGAGGCCAACTGCTCCTTGCTCATTACGCGGCCTGGCCGGGCGATAAGGGCTTCGAGCACGGCTTGCTCGCGGGAGGTCAAGGTCATCAACTCGCCCCCAACCGTGAAGCGCCGGGTGTCGAGGTCATACACCAGTACCCCGCACGCCTGCTGGCGCTCCCCGCCCAGCACACTGCGTCGCAGCAGCGCCTTGACCCGTGCTTCCAGCTCCGTCAGCTCAAACGGCTTGGCGAGGTAGTCGTCGGCGCCCAGGTTCAGGCCGTGCACGCGATCTTTCACATCGCTGCGCGCCGTCAGCATCAGCACCGGCAGGTTTTTGCCACGGGCCCGCAGGCGCGCCAGTACCTCGAAACCATCCATGCGCGGCAGGCCCACGTCGAGGATTACCGCCGCGTACTCCTCACTGCCCAAGGCCAGGTCCGCGGCCACGCCATCGTGCAGCACGTCGACCGTCAAACCCATGCCCTTGAGCGCCTGGGCGACACTTTCGGCGAGTTGCAAATGGTCTTCAACCAGGAGGACACGCATGGACTTCTACCTCATGAGGAGTGATCGGCGCGGCTTTTTATCGACCCGCTGGCCGGCGAGTTTACAGGCGCAACCTGCCCTGTGAAGCCCGAAAACATTGAAAGACAATTGAAAGGTTAGTGAAAGCTTCGCCCTTTAGCATCCAGCCACGGTGGTCTATGCCTGCCGAGCTACCTGATTCGTAGCACCCGAAAAACGCCTCGAAGCGTTTTCGTCAAAATAAGAACAATAACGGAGAAATCCCATGACCTCTTCACTACGTAAAGTTGCCCTCGCCGCCGGCTGCATGCTGTTCGCCGGCCAACTGCTGGCCGCCGACGAACCCAAGCGTCCTGAATGCATCGCCCCGGCCTCCCCAGGCGGTGGTTTCGACCTGACCTGCAAGCTGGCGCAAAGCGCGTTGGTCAATGAAAAGCTGCTGAGCAAGCCAATGCGTGTGACCTACATGCCCGGCGGCGTGGGCGCGGTGGCCTACAACGCCGTGGTCGCCCAGCGCCCTGCGGACGCCGGCACCCTGGTGGCCTGGTCCAGCGGTTCACTGCTGAACCTGGCCCAAGGCAAGTTCGGCCGTTTCGATGAAACCAACGTGCGCTGGCTGGCTGCCGTAGGCACCAGCTACGGCGCCATCGCGGTGAAAAGCGACTCGCCCTACAAGACCCTCGACGACCTGGTCCAGGCGTTGAAGAAGGACCCGAGCAAGGTCGTGATTGGTTCCGGCGGTACCGTCGGCAGCCAGGACTGGATGCAAACAGCACTGATCGCCAAGGCGGCCGGCATCAACCCCCGTGACCTGCGTTATGTGGCGCTCGAAGGTGGCGGCGAAATCGCCACGGCGCTGCTGGGCGGCCATATCCAGGTGGGCAGTACCGACATCTCCGACTCCATGCCACACATCCAGAGCGGCGATATGCGCTTGCTGGCCGTGTTCGCTGAAAAGCGCCTGGACGAACCGGAAATGAAAGACATCCCGACGGCCAAGGAGCAAGGCTACGACATCGTCTGGCCGGTGGTGCGCGGTTTCTACCTTGGGCCAAAAGTCAGCGATGCCGACTATGCCTGGTGGAAAGATGCGTTCGACAAACTGCTGGCCTCCGAGGACTTCGCCAAGCTGCGTGACCAGCGCGAGCTGTTCCCGTTCGCCATGACTGGCCAGGAGCTGGACACCTACGTGAAGAAACAGGTGGCCGACTACAAAGTGCTGGCCAAAGAGTTCGGCCTGATCCAGTAATCGCCCCTGTTCGCACGGCCACGCCTTCGTGCATCGAAGGCGTGGCCCAGGAGTTCTCCATGCTCTTTCAACGCATTTTCGCTGCCGCGATGTTACTGGCCTGTATCGGCCTGGCACTCATGGCCTGGCCGTATCAGGCGGCCTTTTCCTACGAACCGGTAGGGCCTCGGGCGTTCCCCCTGCTGCTGATCGGGCTGATGGGCCTGGCGCTGATCTACATGCTGATTCGTCCGCAACCGACCAAGCACACCGACGATGAGCCGGCGCTGGA
The DNA here is from genome assembly GCF_059134095.1 of Pseudomonas sp. FBCC-B545. NCBI lineage: Bacteria > Pseudomonadati > Pseudomonadota > Gammaproteobacteria > Pseudomonadales > Pseudomonadaceae > Pseudomonas > Pseudomonas sp. FBCC-B545. The sequence goes on from NZ_CP101441.1 coordinate 4,658,377, forward strand.
CCGCCCGACCCTGGTCAAGATCGGGATTTGCGTGGCCTTGCTGCTGGTGTTTGCCGGCACTTTCGAATCCCTGGGTTTCATTCTCAGCAGCATGCTCATTGGCATTCCGATGGCGCGGCTGTACGGCGGCCGCTGGTTGCCTAGCGTGGTCATCATCACCTTGATGAGCATCGGTCTTTATCTGCTGTTCGATAAAACCATGGACGTGCCACTGCCCCTCGGTCTGCTCGACGTTCTGGAGAACTGATATGGATACTTTTGGCTATTTGGGCCAGGGTTTCGGCGTCGCGCTGAGCCCCTACAACCTGGTGACCGCCCTGTGCGGCACCCTGATCGGCACCGTGGTCGGCCTGCTGCCGGGGCTGGGCCCGATCAACGGCGTGGCACTGTTGATCCCCATCGCGTTTGCCCTGGGCCTGCCGCCCGAATCAGCGCTGATCCTGCTGGCAGCCGTATACCTGGGTTGTGAATACGGCGGCCGGATCAGCTCGATCCTGCTCAACATCCCGGGCGAAGCTTCCACCGTGATGACCACCCTCGACGGCTACCCAATGGCCCGTAAAGGCATGGCCGGCGTGGCGTTGTCGCTGTCTGCCTGGAGCTCGTTCATCGGTGCGTTTATCGCCACCTGCGGCATGGTGCTGTTCGCCCCGCTGCTGGCCAAATGGGCGATTGCCTTTGGGCCTGCGGAATATTTCGTGTTGATGGTATTTGCGATTGTCTGCCTGGGCGGCATGGCCGGTGACAAACCGCTGAAAACCTTCGTCTCGGCGTTGATCGGCCTGTTCCTTGCCTGCGTGGGCATCGATGCCAACAGCGGTGTGTATCGCTTTACCGGCGACAATATCCACCTGACCGACGGCATCCAGTTCGTGGTGTTGGTGCTGGGCCTGTTCTCCATCAGTGAGATCCTGCTGCTCCTGGAAAAAACCCACCGTGGCCAGGAAGCGGTGAAAGCCACCGGGCGCATGATGTTCAACGTCAAGGAAGCCTTGTCGGTGTTGGCTGTAAACCTGCGTTGCGGGGTGTCAGGCTTTATCATCGGTGTCTTGCCAGGTGCTGGCGCGACTATGGCCTCGGCCGTGGCCTACATGACCGAGAAACGTATCGCCGGCGCCAGCGGCAAGTTCGGCCAAGGCGACATGCGTGGCCTGGCAGCACCGGAAACCGCCATCGGCGCTTCGGTCTGCGGCGCCATGGTGCCGATGCTGACCCTCGGTGTTCCTGGCTCAGGCACCACGGCCGTGATGATCGGCGCGCTGTCGCTCTACAACATCACCCCTGGCCCGCTGCTGTTCCAACAGCAACCGGACATCGTCTGGGGCCTGATCGCCTCGTTGTTTATCGCCAACATCATGCTGGTGGTCCTCAACATCCCGATGATTCGCATCTTCACGCGCATCCTTGCCGTGCCGAACTGGGCGCTGGTGCCAGTGATCGCCATCATCACTGCGATTGGTGTGTACGCCGTACATGCCACCACTTTCGACCTGTTCCTGATGATCGCCATCGGCATCTTCGGCTACATCCTGCGCAAGCTGGACTTCCCACTGTCGCCGTTGCTGCTGGGCTTTATCCTCGGTGGCCTGATGGAGCAGAACCTGCGTCGTGCGCTGTCGATTTCCAATGGCGCGCTGGAGATCCTGTGGTCAAGCCCGATCACCTTCGGTGTGTGGGTAATGACCGCCATCATGCTGCTCGTGCCGTTGCTGCGTATCTGGCGCAAGCGCTCCTTGCAGCGTCGTGCCGTAGCCGATGCCTGAGGTCACCTTCAAACATTGGTGGGGAACACCGCTGGTCGGCCTGGCCGGCGGTTACCTGGCCAGCCTCGTCGGCTGGCCGTTGCCGTATATGGTCGGCTCGTTGCTGGCGATCATCCTGGTGCGCTGCCTCACGCCCTGGCAATTGGCGGAGATTCCCGGCGGACGCAAATGCGGGCAATGGGTGGTGGGCATCGGCATCGGCCTGCACTTCACGCCGGTGGTGATCGAGCAGGTCATGAGCCACTTCGGCCTGATCTTCTTCGGGGCGCTGGTGACGAGTTTGTCGAGCGTAGTGGGTGTGTGGTTGATGCGCCGCAGTGGGGAAGATCGCGCCACGGCGTTTTTCTCCAGCATGCCGGGCGGCTCCGGCGAGATGGTCAACCTCGGCGCCCGCAATGGCGCAGTGCTTAGCCGGGTTGCAGCAGGGCAGAGTTTGCGGGTGTTGGTGGTGGTGTTGTGTGTGCCGGCGATCTTCAAGTATTTGCTGGGCGGCGGTGCACCGCAGTTTCATCCCGCACCGGTCGACTGGGCCTGGCTGGCCATGCTGTTTCCGGTAGGTGCGCTGGTTGCCTGGGGCTGGCAGCGTTTGCGCCAACCCAATCCCTGGTTATTCGGGCCATTGCTGGTGAGTGCCATCGCCAGCGTGACCTGGGATTTACACATTGGCCTGCCCGACGGCGGCAGCCAGATCGGCCAATGGCTGATCGGCAGCGGTTTGGGCTGCCACTTCAATCGGCAGTTCTTCCGCAGCGCACCGGCGTTCATGGGCCGCACCTTGATTGGCACGGCCTTGACCATGGCGCTCGCCACGTTGGCAGCGGTAGGGTTGAGTGCGCTGACCCACCTGGACCTGCGCTCACTGACGCTGGGCATGATGCCCGGTGGCATCGCCGAGATGAGCCTGACGGCAGAGACCCTGCAATTGTCGGTGCCGTTGGTGACAGCGATGCAGGTGATGCGCTTGTTGTTTGTGTTGTTTCTGGCCGAGCCGTTGTTCAGGCATTGGAATCGGCAATCCTGATCTTGCTCTGAGTAGGGTCGCCCAGGTCCCTACCATTCGTCGGCACTGTCAATTCTCACAGCTATCTCTCGCCCTCGTCACAGCGTTGAATCAACCGAGTGATGCTCAGCCCAACCAGTTCGGGCACGCTCCTCAACGGCTCTGACAGGACCTTCTTCATGACTATCGACCTGGATACCCAGCACCCCGATCGCTCACCCATTTCCGTTCAGCCCGCCTCTTTGCGCTCGGAAGGCTTCACCATTGCCCAACCCGACGACGCCATCTTGACGCCACAGTCCTTTCGCAATACTCCCTTCGCGGACTTGCCCCTGTACCTGCCCACCCTGAGCAATCCGGTGGTCGGCTTCGATGGTGGCTTTAACCGAGCGGCGCTGGAGGTCAGTGCCAAAGGCGTGACCTGTATCCTGCTGCCTTATCTTGGGCAGGTTGACAGGGACTTCATCGAGCTGAAGTTAAATGGTGTTCGCGTTGACTTTCATACCGTCACCGATGATGAGGCCCGCCAGGGCCTGCAAATTGTCCTGCATGTGGCCAGCGAACGCTTTATCCGTGAGGCCGGCAATACACTGCAGGCCTTTGTGACCCGCGTCGGTGGAAGCAGCGACCAAACCAAACCCTTCAATATCAAGGTCGATATCGAGTTCCCAGGTGGGCGTAACCCGGTGGCCAGCACCCCGCAAAACGAGAACCTGCCCAAGCCCGTATTTCCTCAGGATGTAATCGACTTCGGCGTCACGCCGGAAAACTCCATAAACCCCATCCCCGTATCCATCGGCTATTACCCGGTGAACACAAACCTCCCCAGGGTCAATCATCGCAAGGTGCGTGATGAAATTCGCCTGAGCCTCGGGGGAGTCGTTGTCAAACACCCAGTGACTGAATTCGAGGCGGCGGGCGAAGCCCCGATCATCATCAACGTCAACACCGGTACTTGGGATGATGTGGGTGACGGCGTGCACGTGTGCGAGTACGAAGTGGTGGACGAGGTCGGCAACCACTCCCGAGGATTTTCCCCACCCCAAGTCATCGAGGTACGACGCAACACGGGTGCAGAACCGCTTTTGCCGGCCCCTTACATCGCAGAATCCATCGAGCGGCCAGGCCAAAACGATCTGCTCGATGCTGATGACCTTGACGGCAACGATGCAACCATTGTGGTTGAGGTGAACCGCCTGGGCTATGAACTCGGTGACGTACTACGCCTGAAAGTCTCCGGGCGCACTGAAGGCAGCCAGTTGATTACCACCTTTTACGACCACCCTATTGACTCCACCACTCGCGCCCAGCGCATCCGCTGGCCCTACACCGATATCGTGCCGTTGATCGATGGGCGCGTCCAATTGACCTATCAACGGCTTCGCCTCAACGCATTACCACGCAACTCCCTCGACAGGTCGGTGGATATCGCCGGTACCCCCGTCGAGGCCGGCCTGGCGCCACCTATCGTGCTCGAGGCCGTAGGTGGAAACCTGCCCGCAGCCACCGACCCAGTGACGGTGTTCATCAGGGCCCTTACCGGCTACCCTGCCAACGCTCGCGTTTTGCTGGTGCTCAACGGCACCTACGCCAATGGTCGGTCCTACTATGCCGAGCACACGGCCCGCGCCGGCCAGAACGATATAGTCCTAGAACTGCCCAACGGGCCCAATGGCGAAATCGCCCAGTTGGAAGGCGGCGCGCTCTCGCTGCACTACACCGTCAACGGCGGGCCACCGTCACGTCGGCTGAACCTGTACGTGGGAGCCCTGCGAGCCATCCTGCCAGCGCCCATCACACGCGAAGCAGTGCCACCGGACCATGTGTTCGACCCGGACAAGAACCGCGGCAACCTGAATGTCACGGTCAAGGCTCATCCCGCCTTCACCTTGGGCGCCACGGTGTACCTGTACGCCGAAGGCAGTGCCCCTGGCGGTAGCGCCCCGCGGATGGAATTCGAGATCGACGAAAACTGGCTCGGTGTCGACCTGCCCTTCGTGGTTGCTCGGCTCTACGTCACCGCCAACCTCAATGGCACCCAAAGTTTGTACTACACCGTGGTAAAACCGGGGCAGCGTGACATGCTTTCCGAGGCCCTGACGATCCGCGTCGGCGCGGCCCTCGACCTGCCCGTCCCCGAAGTGCTCGAAAGCACGCAGATCAAGCCGACCCTGAGCCGCCTGAACCCTGCGCATGTGCTGCAGTCGGGCGTGGTGACCGTGCGCGTACGTTATCGCCCGATGCTGCCAAGCGATGACATAAAGGTGCACATCATCGGCAAACCGGGACTCGGCACACCGGATATCGGCATCAAGCCTGGCATACCTGCGCCCGGTGGAGACTATGTCGATTTCACCGTGCCCAACGTGTTTGTGGGCGCCAACCTGGCGCAAAGTTGCCGGGTGTTCTTCGAGGTGATCCGTGACCACAAGCGTGAACCGTCCAGGGAACTGACGCTCGAGATCGAGGCGCTGGAGGCGCAGTATTGGGACTTGGTGAGCGTGCCCCAGGCCGAGGCCAATAGTGGGGTGATTGACGTCACCAAGGCACATGATGTTCGGATTGATGCCTGGCCATTTTTGCGCTACGACCCTGAGAACCCGCAAGCGGTGTGGATTGACGCCGAGGGCACAGTGAATCAAGTGTTGCGCAACGGTACCCCGCTGACGCCCGCCGAGTTTGCTGCCGAGCGCATCCTTACGCCTATTCCAGCCAGTTACCTTAGAAGACTCGCCGATGGCAGCCCGCTGGACCTCAAGGCGTATGTATCGCTGGATGGCGGCGGGCGGGCGACAGCGCAACCGTTGGTGCCTGCAAGTTACAGAATCAGGAAGCAACCGGGTGTTGTAGACAGCATCAACGTAGGCGGCGGCCCGGATCGCATCGTCATTAATGCAGAGGGGACCGTGGCTTATGTTGCCAACTACAATAGCGCCACGGTATCCGTGATTGATCTGACGACGTTCAGCCTTTCGGATACGATTATTATGCCAGCTAACACTTACACAAATGGATTGGCGCTTCATCCGGATGGGTCACGACTGTATGTCAGTGGATACCACTCTAGCGAAATTCAAGTAATCGATACCAGCGACAATACAATCAGCAACAAGATTACGGGCATTCACGTTTATGGATATGGCGGCTTCGCTTTTAACTTGGACGGTTCACGCCTTTACTATGGTGCTTATTATCAAGCCCGACTTCAGGTTATTGACACATCGAACGACACTCTAATTTACACAGGCTACGCCTATTACCCAGTAGACTTGGCGCTGGCGCCACAGGGCACACGCCTTTACTGCGCAGGGTTGGGTGCAATGGGTATTATCGACACGGCTACCAATACTCAGCTGTCGACACTTGCAGGTTTCAGTTATGCCTGGCGACTGGCATACAGCCCTTATGCGCAAAAAATCTATGTGACAGACCAAAGTGCGGCCAACGTGAAAATCGTCGACGCGCGCACCAACTTAATCAGCAACACCATACCCAACCTAACCGGCGCATTCGGTATAGCCTTTCATCCCACACGCCGGCTGGCTTATGTAACGATGCGCACCTCCAACTCAGTGGCAATCATTGACATCGACAAAGAGGAAGTCATCAGAACCATGACGGGGTTCGTCTACCCAACAAGCATCGCCATTGCCCCCGATGGGTCATATGCGTTAGTCAGCAACTACAATGCCAATACGGTGTTTATCGTTCAACTTTGACGACCCAGGGCAACTTGAGCCAGAAGTAACGCAAACAGGTTTATCTCTCCGATGAACCTGTTTGCGCTTTATTCGCTACTAATCAGCGCTTATTCGCATTTTCAGTGCTTGCAGCCAGCCCGGCAGAAGAGTTACGCGGCCGCATCGACTCGTAGGAAAGCGCGAATATATCTGCTCGACGCAAGTTTGGGGGCACCAATTCAGGCAGCCTCAGTGCACCATACCACTCGTCGGCACTGTCCATTCTCACAGCTATTCATCCGCCCTCCACCCTGCGTTCAATCCCTGATGCTCCCTCCCGTCGCGGTGCCGCGTCCTACTACGAGGTCCTGATCATGGAACACGCCCTGAGCAACCTCCCTCCTGTCTCGCAGCTAGCACCTTACATTGCCGGTTTGACCACGCCGGCGGTAGGGTTCTCCGATGGCGTGTACCAACAATTACTGGAGGGCCAACGGTAGCGCAGGCTTGATTTGCATCTTGCGCGCCTATGCAGGCCAGCTTGAAGGTGATTTCATTGAGCTGTTCTGCACCGATCTGCTGGTCCCGGTCGACTTCCACACCGTTACCGAACAGGAAGCGCGCGAGGAAAAACCAATCCCCCTGCACATATGTGCGTCCCGCCTGCCAGACGGTACGGTACGATTCCGTGTGTTTGGTGGTGTTTTAGCTCGCCCCCGGTGCGAACTCAATAAAAAGCCCCGGATCTTGCGATCCGGGGCTTTTTATTGAGCTACGTGAGACGTCCACATCCTTAAAAGTCGTAACGCAACCCCACATTCACCCCCCAAGGCTGGTCAATACTCTTGCCCATGCTACGTTCCACATCGGCATGCACCTTCCAATTCTTCGACACCGCCATGGCGATACCGGCCGCCATCTCAACCCGCGAACCCGACAGGTCGTTGTTGAAGCTGTTGCCATTGACGGACACCTTGTTGCTCTGGTTGAACTCATGGGCCACCGCCGTACGCAGGTACGGCTGCAACACGCTGCCGCTGTCCAACTGGATATCACGCCCGGCGGTCACACCCAGCTTACCCACCACCGAGGCCGTACGTGCGCCTTCGGCTTGCAGGCCGTTGTCCAGCTCATAGCTCTGGCGCTGGATGATCGCCGTGGCCAACTGGCCGTAAGGCTCGACGAAGTAACCGTCATCCAGCTTGATATTACGCCCCACTTCAGCCGAAGCCGTGACCGCATTTTGCGTGTAGTTGCCCTTGGCTTTCTTGCCGTCGCTCATGGCAACGTCTGACTCGTTGTGCAAGCGGTTGAACTTGAGAACACCGTCAAAGTACAAGCCGCTCTCTGCATCCAGCCAGGTTGCATAGCCACCCACGTAGTAGCTGTCGACGGTGGCCTTGCTGCCGCGGCTCAGGTCCAGGTCCGAGGTGCTGTGACCGGCCATGAAGCCCGCCAGCCATTGGCCATCACCGCCGGTCAACGGCACATCGGCACCCAGGGTGAAACCACGCTGGGTCTGGTTGTACTGCATGCCTTTATCGCTGTTGTTCACTTCAAATTTGTTGCCATAGGCGCGGCTCCACAACCCGGTCGATTGACCATCGCTGTGGCGCAGCTCACCCATGCGGGTGCGCAGGTTGGTCATTTCACCGTACAACACACTCGGCGCCGCGTTGGCCAGGGCCAGCACGGAGTTGGTGCTCGGGCTGATCACCTTGCTGCCCGGATCGAGCAACCAATCCTTGCCTTCGTTGTCGTCGACCAGGCTGTAGGAGTATGTACCCACGTCCACCCGTTCACCCACCAGGCTGAACTTGGCGCCGCCGTCTTCGGTGTGCACGACATGCAAGCGATCTTCCGACAACGGGTCTGCACCGGTGCTGGCGATCAACAACTGATGGTCACCCGAGGACGTGCCGGTGACATTCAGGAAGTCGCCGGTCAAGGTAGCGAAATCCGCGCTCATGACGAACGTGCCATTACCCGACAGGTTGTCCACGTCCAATTTGTAGAACGTGCCGGTGTCGCCGAACTTGACGTTACCGCCGGCCAGGAGCAGATCGCCCACATGCTGGTCGTCGACCATGACCCAGGTGGCGTCGCTGTTGATCGCCAGTGTGTCGACGTTTTCCAGGCGGCCGGTGAGCACCGAGCCATTATTCAGGCCGACGCTGGCGCTGCCGCCGTTGTTGATGACATCACCCGTCAGAATTGCGTGGTCCAGGTTAAGATCCAACGCGCTGTCGGCACCCACCTGAATATTGCCAGCCAACTCGCTGAAGCGCACGCGCATGTTGGCCGAGCCGCCCTGGGTCAGCTCGAGCATGTTACCGTTCTGACCCTGCAGGGACGAACCATTGGTCACGTCGATTTCAGCCGTGATCGGCCCCAGCACATTAATCGCGGGGCCATCGAGGCCCGTCACACGCGAACCGTCGAGTATCAGGTGAGGCGACTCAAGGGCAGTTGCACTTTCAAGGGACATCACAACGCCCGTGGTACCACCGGTAATTTCGCTGTCAGTGGCGATTGCGGCCCCTCCCAGGAGCCTCAATGTTCTGGTCAAGTTTTTCCGGACACCGATTACGGTGATCAAGCCGCCTGCTGCTCCATGGCTATTGGCGACAGGTAGTTGTTGTGGCTGTGGAGCCTGATTCGGTTATACCGCATGAAGAAGCTGGTCATATCCTGCCTCGCTTCTTCAACTGTCGTGTAGCCCTTGGTGGGCACCCACTCTGATTTGAGCGTCCCGAAGAAACGTTCTGTTGGTGCGTTGTCCCAGCACTGCCCTCTGCGGCTCATGCTTTGCGTTATCTCATGCTCCAGCAGCTCTGACTGAAAGCGCTGGCTGGTGTATTGGCAGCCTTGATCCGAATGAAACATCAAGCCTGCATGTTTGCCTCGAACCTCCACCGCCATTCTCAGCGCCTTGCTAACCAGGTCGGCGTCATTGATCAGAGAAAACGCCCAGCCAACGATTCGGCGGGCGAACAAATCAATGACCGCTGCCAAGTGATACCAGCGTTTACCAACCATCAGGCTGGTAACGTCGCCGCACCAGACCTGATTGATTGCGGTTGGCTCGAAATTACGCTCGAGCAGGTTCTTGGCCACAAATGCTTCGACGCCTCTAGAGCGATATTGATGGCGGCGGCGCTGCCTGCTGGCCAGATTTGCCTCCGCCATGAGTTTTCCGGCCAGATGCCGTCCCACTTTGATCTGCTGGGCCTTTAAGTGCTGAGAGATCATCCGCGCGCCTGCACTTCCCCGGCTTTCGTCATGCAGTTGCACGACTTTTGCTCTGAGCGCGTCACGCTTGGTATTCGGCGCTGAGCGACGCTTAAGCCACTCATAAAACGCGCTGCGGGAAACACCAAGCGCACTACAAAGCAGGCGGGTCGGATATGAGCTCGACTCTCTCAGCTCCTCGATCAGGAAAAACGATCGGGATCCGACATCAAGAGAGCCGTAGCCTTTTTTAAGATTTCAGCCTCGGTCTCCAGGCGCTTGATCTTGGCTCGCAGCTGCTGCAGCTCTCGCTGTTCTTCGCTGATTGCCTTGGTACCGGCCACTGGCTGCCCTTTCAGACGTTCTTTACGAACCTGATCAACCCAGCGGCGCAGAGCCGTAGGGCCAACTTCCATCGATGCACATACGTCGGGAACTGAGCAGTTATCATCAAGAACCATGCTTGCAGCACGTTGCTTGAACTCGCGGGTATAGGTCTTTCGTTCTTGCATGGAACCTCCTGATTGGGCGAATCATATCGCCCTTAAGAGGTGTCCGGGATCATTAGGCCAGTTCACAACCCTTGCTGGCGTTGGCCCACCAGCACAGAGTTGTTCAACTCCAGAAGGCTATGGGACGTGACGTTGGCCCCATAGGTCGCTCCAGTGATTTCACTATTGTCGACTTGTGCGTAGGACCCCGTGGGCGTGCCCACCTGGCGAGCCACGTTCAAGCCGCCACTGGTGTGGCTGGTAATGCGCGCGTCGGAAATAGTGGCGCTTGAATTGCTGAGCGCAATGGCCGCCTGGGAGCCATGGACAGAACTCACGTTGGCGCCTGTCAACGTCAAGGTCGACCCGCTCGTCGCACGTATTTCTTTAACGTTGGCGTTCTTGTGAACAGTAAGCGTCGCACCTTTTTGGGCCAGATAGTCGCTGGCTGCGGCCCCCGGGCGGACGTCATATTTGCCGCTGCCCACCGTTCCGTCCACCACAATTGTCGACATTGCCTGTTGACTCAACAGGCATAACGGTGCGGCGGCTACGAGCTTGATGATCGATGATAAACGCGAATAACGAAAACGCTGGGAAGCAGGAGAAATCATGTTGTGTAGCCTCAGAATTAAGTACCAGTTCGAACCCGGAACCCGTATCGAAGAGGTTTCCGTTTTCCACGGTGCAGAGACTAATAACGTGAGTTCCCAAAGAGCGTAGGACTTTCCTTAAGGTACAAACTCAATAAAAAAACCCACCCTCTCAAGCGAGAGGGTGGGGCCACGGCAATCAATCAAAGCGTACCTTTGACGCGCGACGCACCCGGAACACAATAGCCAGGAATGTTGCCTCCCGAACCAACCAGATCCCAGGCTGCCCTCACCTCGTCGGACCTGCCCCGGTCTCCCGTGGAGGGGCGCAGAAGCCTCCAACGCACACCGACGATGCCTCGGCCATTATTGCCTGTGACGTCTTGAAGCCAGACCTTCAAATCCAGCGGGACGGTCAAGCCAAGATTGACATGCTCACTGTTGAGCTCGAATTCAGAGGTCTCTATGGGCGTACCGATAGGCGCGCCAGGAGCGTTGAACGCGTATCTGACAGCCTCGATGATCACTTTGTCGCCAACCAAGAGGAGCCCGGGATCCAGAATCTTGACAGGCACACCTAGCCAAGGCTGCCGAGCACAGTTAATGGCATAGGTGAAGTTCGGGTTGCCTGTAATAACCGTGGCATTTTCAAAGGTCACAGGCGTCAGGCTACCGATGTTGAAGATATCCACGACAACATCTTGATTCGGAGAATGCTTATAGTTGATGGCATCCCGAATAACGCAGTGGGTTTCAATGGTGCCATTGCCCTTGGCATCGATAGTGGCCCACGGCACGGTAAAAGGCACCGGAAAATCGGCCGCTTCCGCCCCGGTTACCGGGTAAGTCCCAACGACATCCCCCCCATAGACATAGTCAATGAAATCACCCACTTCCAGCCCCGGTGGTAGGGTGAAAGTGACGGTGGCATCGAAGTTGCGATCTTTCTCGGAGAGGCGGTTATCGGGTTTGGGGTCGGGGCCCCCACCGAGCAGAACGGGCTGTGCCAAGTTTGTGTCTACAGGGCCTTCACCAGGGTTTTGCCCACCGGGCTCACGCAGGTCGACATCCACTTGCACCACAGCTGCGTTGTAAGTGGGGCTGCCTTGGCGCTCAATCATGACTTTGATATCCGCCGTATAGAAATTCCCGCCTGCCGCAATAGCTGCAAAATGTGCAGGGATGTCAATTGGGAAAACGGGCATGCCAATAGATTGACGATAGATCTCAATAGTCCCCCATAACACGACCAGGGTGTCGTTCTGCAAATGGCCGGTCAAGCTTTCCAACTGCACCGTTGCGCCGTTACGGGCCTCTGCTTTATCAACCAATGGCGCTTCCAACACACTGACGGGACCAAACACGGGCGCTTCGTTCAGACTCACTTGTACGTAGTTTGGAATAGACAACGTAGTCGTGTTGCCAGACCGATCAGCCAGGTTATATCTCACGTCTATCGAACCTGACCGCTCAAGAATCGTTGCAGTTGGAATATGACCAGTAATGTCGCCTGTCACCGGCACGTCATCCTCGATCGCAACGATATTACTTCCCACAAGTACTCGATAAGTATCACCGCCACGCCGGTCTGCCGGCGTGGGAATGGTGAATTCCAAACCCGCTTTACCCACGAGAAAGGCTGGGGTCAGTTCGGTGCCGTAATCTTCTATCATGACCCTCGAAGGTTGACTGCCATAGTTAGGGTCCTGAGCATCTACGTAAACCCGATTGATGTTGTAATTAACGTCATTGTCGCTGAGGTTGAGCACATGAACGCTAATGTCTTTGACACCGTTGGTTTGCAAGGCCGACTTGGGGCCCAAATCCACAATTACCGGATCAGGTAAAGTGACAGTTGCGTCGTAGGTCTCAATATGTACCGGCCGGCCATTCACAGAGACGGTGAGTATATCGAAGTCATTAAAAAAGCCGGTACGGTCCCACAGGTCAACCCTTAGACTGAGTCCGCTCAATTGAAGCGCCCTTGGCACCACATTCCGGTGGTTGTCGCCAGCAATGGCCGGCAATAAACCAGGGATCGTCGGAGCAGGTAAATATGTGGGATCGAGAACGGGTTCTTCCCACTCTTCCATGGGGCCTACAGGGTCTTGACTAACAGGTTTACTGGATGTGTTGGACATGATTCAAACTCCTCAAAAGAATAAGTATCTGTCCGGGCATAAAACGACGGTAAGACTAAACACCCGGGTGTCATTTTCTAAACGTATGCCGACCCTGCAGAGGTCTGAATTGGCAAACCTGCTGGCGTCTCATTCATTTAATGGCATTTCCCTTTAACGCGTAACTGTCAAACTTGACAGTACCCCTTGCGGCTCGACTGTGATGCTCGCAACCACGAGCACCTCCTCCACTACAAGCACATTGCACCCTTCTCCACTACGCCTAATCGTCCGACACGCAAGGCGGTAAGTTGAGCCGGATCAATGAGATAAACACCAACCTACGCTCGGAATACCCCATGCCTGCACCTGCCGGCTTGATGATCTGGTAGCGCGCAACCGCAGAGCCATGCCGAGGGTTGGTTTGCCCTTCTGGTGGCTTGATCAGCCCCGGAAGCAAGATGTATGGGTCAAACGGAACCTGAAAGACATATCCCTCACGGGCTTCTTGTGCCGTCAGCGTATGGCTGAAGGACTTGATAGTGTCAGGAATGACAGCGCCGGCGAAACCATTAGGGTGCGCATAACTGGCCCAGTGCAAAATCACCTCATCACCGCCGTCCAACAGCGTTGGATCCCCGGGTATTTTAACGCCGGCGCCGTTGACCCAAGGTCGCAGAGCGCAGTTGATAAACCCAGCGTCCGGGCCAGGTCCGTAGTTGACTCCGACATACTCAAGGGGTTTGAGCCCAACGATAGGCACCGTATTGATCATTACCGGTGTGTCTGGCGCGCGTTGCCGGTTGACCCCGTTGAAGGTCCAGTAAAAGAAAGGAACCCAACCTGTATCTAAAAGCTCGATGATGTTCCAGTCGACGAACCACTCAATTTCCCGACCCGCGCTATCTCCCGCTTGTACGGTGTAGGTCGCGATGGGCCCGGGAAAGCTCCCTGCCATCAGTTCCAACGTTTGACCAACATCGGGCGCGTCATACAACGAGGTAATCACGCGTACCGGCTTACCCTCGTCGTTGATAGTCAATTGGTTGTCACCATCTACTCCCTTCACTGTCACCACGTCCAGCAATAGGTTGATAGGGTCTGGGTTATTAGGGCTCACCGGTCCGGCAACCGTCAGATCCACAGCAGCAAAGCGGGTGATCGATGGCCTGGAGGGGGCAATGCCTCTCTGCCAACGGTATTCTGCCCTCACAGTCCCGGAAACGAACTCGTAACCGCCGCTGGCCAACACCGAATACGGAATCGGCACCCTGATAGGCCAAACCTGGAAAGCTGAAATAACGATGGGGTCGAGCGGTATAAGATCCCATGACGGTAGGAGACGATCCCCCTCTGTTGAGCCGAATACTTCGAGGATATTCATATATACCCCGCCTTCAGCACGGGCATCATTGAGGGCTATACGCCCATCATTCAGCTGCGGAATTTCAACAGGACGCAGGTCGGTGGGCGTAGGCGTCAGATTAATTAACAGGGGAGCGGTACGTGATGGGCCCGACTCACGACCCGAGCGGTCTTTCAAAAAGTACTGAGCGTTGAACTCCCGATTGGGCAAACCGCGAAGAAAAGCGCCCGGGAAATGCACCTCGATGGGCCGAACCCCATCCTTGTGCGCTTGAACAATGGTGGTGGTGGCAACGATGTCCAAATGGCGTGGACGTTTGCGCAAAGGCTTGAGAAAAGGCAGTGGTATTAAAGAAGCCTCCACCACATCCCCCAGACGTATGTCCGGCCATATCAAATTAATGGTAGCGGTCACTCTGTCCAGGTTGGCGGGATTATCCAGATATTCATCCGTTACGCCGTCATCTTCGATGACCTGCGGGAACTGGAAACGCGGACCACGCAAGCCGTTATTTGGCCCGACCTTGTCACTGTCCAGATTTGTCGAAAACGAAAGCTCCCCTGGGTTACCACTTGACTCTCTTAATATCACCTCGTAGTACAATTTATGCAGGCCGGGTACGTCCATGAGATGGGGAGGTACCAGAGCGTCCACGTCAGGCAGGTCGCTAGCGTCATAAGGCGCCGTCAGCCTCTTCTCATCAAACATCTCGACTCCAAAAAACCACTTGACAAGAGTGACATCCCCAGGATCAAGCACATTACTGCCGGGCCACAACGTAGGCACTTCAACCCTCAGCCCTGTGCTTTGAAAAAATACCGGTATTTTATGACCGCGGTCATCTGCCTCAAGGGGTAATGCATCAGGTGCAACAGGTGCATCCAGGACCAGCACACCTGCTTTTGTGCCACGACTGGAAGGTGGGTTAAGCGGATCGTACTCAGACATATCGACTCTCCTAGACGACTATCAGGTTGAGGCCCTTGACCACCTAAAGGGTACTGACCCCATCCAAAGATCACGGAGAGTAGTTAAGGCAATTTGCCCCCAAGCGGATACTGTCAGAACTAACAGGTGCTGCGTCCCCTGCAGTTTTGTTCAGCCTGGCCAGAACGATAAAATTCTTTCGAATCATCGAATTGCAGATGTGAGACGGCATAGCACGCCTCGCACGTATCAGACAGGCGGCAACACCCAATCAATCGGTGTCTCACCGCTTTGCTCAAGAAACTTGTTGGCCCGGCTGAAATGCCCACATCCCAGAAACCCGCGATACGCGGACAACGGCGACGGATGCACCGACGTCAGCACCAGATGCTTGGTGGCGTCGATCAGCTTCTGCTTGCTCTGGGCATGGGCGCCCCACAGCAGGAACACCAGATGGGGCTGGTGCTCACTGACCACCTCAATAATCCGATCGGTAAAGAACTGCCAACCCTTGCCCGCATGGGCGTTGGCATTGGCGCGCTCCACGGTCATGGTGGTGTTGAGCATCAACACGCCCTGGTCGGCCCAGCTTTGCAGGTAGCCGTGATTGGGGATGTCGATGTTCAGGTCGCGCTTGAGTTCTTTATAGATATTGACCAGTGATGGCGGCGCCGGCACGCCAGGTTGTACCGAGAAGCACAGGCCGTGGGCTTGGCCGGGCCCGTGGTAGGGGTCTTGACCGAGGATCACCACCTTGACCTTGTCCAGGGGGGTGGAGTTAAGGGCGTTGAAAATCAGCGGGCCAGGTGGGTAGATCTCTTTGCCGGCAGCATGTTCCTGGCGCAGGAACTCGCGTAACTGGGCCATGTAGGGCTTCTCGAACTCATCGCGCAAGGCGTGTTTCCAGCTGGGTTCGAGTTTGATACGGTCGCCATCGGTCATAGTTGAATTGTCTTGTAAAAAAGAATGAGGCGAACCCTAGGAAAGCCGACCCCGCTTGTCAATTGATCTGACAGACCACCGGCACTTTCCCACGAAGGGATCATACTCATCCTTCACCTTCTCGATTGAGGTCACGATGAACCTGCACTTCGAAGAATTGACCGGCAGTGGCGGTGCCCGCATTGGCATCGCCAGCCTGGACGCGGAAAAGACCCTCAACGCCCTGTCCCTGCCGATGATCCTCGCGCTGGGCGACCGCCTGGATGCCTGGGCCAAAGACCCGCAAATCGTCTGCGTGCTGTTGCGCGGCAATGGGTCCAAAGCCTTTTGCGCCGGTGGCGAGGTGCGCAGCCTGGCCCAGGAATGCCGTGAACAACCTGGCGAAGTCCCGGCCCTGGCTGCGCAGTTTTTTGCTGCCGAATATCGCCTCGATTACCGCCTGCACACCTACCCCAAGCCGCTGATTTGCTGGGGCCACGGCTATGTGCTCGGCGGCGGCATGGGCCTGTTGCAAAGCGCTTCCGTGCGCATCGTCACGCCAAGCAGCCGCTTGGCCATGCCCGAAATCAGCATCGGCCTCTATCCGGATGTAGGGGCCAGCTGGTTTCTGTCTCGCCTGCCGGGCAAGCTCGGTTTATTCCTGGGCCTCACCGGTGCCCATATCAACGGTCGTGATGCGCTGGACCTGGGTCTGGCCGACCGCTTCCTGCGCGATGACCAGCAAGACGAATTGCTCAATGGCCTGCTGCAACTGAACTGGCAGGAACAGACCGTCATGCAGCTCAACAGCTTGCTCAAGGCCCTGGCCCAGGAAGCGGTGAGCCAGCAACCCGAAGCGCAGTGGCTGCCACGCCGCGGGCAGATCGACGAGTGGCTGGATGTGGGGGATGTCCGCTGTGCCTGGCGTGCTTTGAGCCTGCTGCGTGATCACAGCGACCCGCTATTGAGCCGCGCCGGCAAAACCCTCAGTGAAGGCTGCCCTTTGACGGCGCATCTGGTATGGGAGCAGATCCAGCGCGCTCGCCATCTGTCCCTGGCCCAGGTGTTCCAGATGGAATACACCATCAGTCTCAACTGCTGCCGTCATCCGGAATTCGCCGAAGGGGTCCGGGCGCGCCTGATCGATAAAGACCAGACGCCCCATTGGCACTGGCCGGACATCAACACGCTTCCGGAAGCAGTGGTGCAAGCGCACTTCAACAAGGCGTGGGAAGGTAGGAACCCTCTGGCGGATTTATCCGACTTTTGACAGGTCAAGGTTTTTTGCCGGTTACTTTGAATGCGCAGTTGTCCGGCTGCCTTTCTTCGCACAGATAAACCGGTAGGCCGAATAGATCGGTGTCGAGCCGCCAGTACAACGTATCGGTCAAGGACATGCTGGTCGGCATGCCAAGCGGGCTCGGCCTCAAGGTGACCACATCCCCCTTTCCAGATCGATAGACACACCTGTCCATATAGCCGCTTTGCCGTTCCTGGCCTTTACTTGGGGTAAATACGGCGCCGATAAACAGGTCGATAAAATCACGGCTCTCGACTTTCTGGCTTTGCCACAGCACATTTTTATCCACGACTTCAAAATGGCCATCGACTTGCTTGATCATCAAGGGATAAGGGCAACCTTGTTCCGCTCTGGCTTGGGCAGCGACGCTGATCATCAATAAGAGAAGACACATCAGTTGTTTGAACATAGCAGGTTCCATTCACCCAATTCTCTACCGGGGCATACACAGCCTCACGTAGTGAAATGCATCTAGAAACCCAAAGATAGCTGTTAAATCTGACAGTACCGACAAACGGTTAAAAAAAGCGGCGCATCAGGCGCCGCTTGTTTTTCAAAACATTTAACGGTGACCGCCGCGGCCACGTCCGTGATCGGAACCCCGCCCATACCCACCGTTGCCCCAGCGATTGTCCCATCCCTGGTTCTGATAGGGCCTGTAACCGGCCCTCGGGTAATAACGCGGCGCGGGCTGGTAGTAACGCGGCGCGGAATAATAACGAGGCGGTGGCGCATAGTAGCGAGGCGCTGGAGCGTAGTAACTGCGCCCATATGGGGAGTAACGCGGGCCACCGTAGTAATAGGCCGGCGCAGGTGCGGTGTAGACCTGCGAACGGTAGTAAGTAGAGCCTCCATCGTAGTAGGGCACGCAGGCACAAAGGGTCAGGCCGAGCAAAGCGATAAGTAGCAGTCGTCGATACATGGCGGCCTCCTGGACCGCGGAAGAGCCCCTCCAGCGACGCTGGGAAGCGGCATTCAGCTTTCACTGAATGACGAAATATCTGACATCAAAAACAGAATCTGGTGCGCTGACGACACAAGTAGAAACATCTGTTTCAGACGAATTGAATACCAGTCTTCAGGACAGGGAGATGGAACGCGACTGAGCAGCACTGTATCGTGCAGGAACTTGCGCAACCCTGCCCGATGCCTGCCTGAACCGACCGATGACCACGCCAACCCTCTGCCCCGCTTGCGGTGCCCGCAACGACTGCACACTGGCCGACCCGCGTACCGCCGACCAAGCCTGCTGGTGCTACAGCGTCACCATCGACCCGGCGGTGCTTGAAGCCTTGCCTGATGAAGTGCGCAATCAAGCCTGCTTGTGCCCGCGCTGTGCCCAGGTGGACGCCCGGTTGCGTCAGCGCAATGCGCGTTGACCGCTTCCTCAGCAACCTGCCGCAGTTCAATCGCCAGCAAGTGCGCCTGCTGCTTGCGGAGCGCCGGGTGACCGTCGATGGCGTGGCGGTCAGCGACCCCCATCATGACGTGCGTGAATTCAGCCTGGTCTGCGTTGATGACGCCGTACTGCAGGCGGGTAAACCGGCGCGCTATTTCATGCTGCACAAACCCCAGGGTTGCGTCAGCGCCACTTCGGACCCACAACACCCCACGGTCCTGGACTTGCTGGATGAACCGGACAAGGTCGAACTGCATATCGCCGGTCGCCTGGATTTCAATACCACCGGCCTGATGCTGATCACTAACGACGGCCAGTGGTCACGACGCCTGACGCAACCACAGACCAAGTTGCCCAAGGTTTACTACGTGCAAACCGAGCAGGACATCGGCCCGGAATACGCGGCGATGTTTGCCAAGGGTGTCTATTTCGCCTTCGAAGACCTCACCACCCAACCCGCCGAGCTTGAACTACTGAGCTCAAGAACGGCGCGGTTGAGCATCATCGAAGGGCGCTACCATCAGGTGAAGCGCATGTTCGGGTATTTTGATAACAAGGTGATCGGCCTGCATCGTGAGCGAATGGGACCTTTGGTGCTGGATGCGGCGCTGGCGCCGGGCCAATATCGGCCATTGACTGACGAAGAGATCCGACAAGTCTGACGACCGTTCGGCCGGTGATGACAAGAAACAGCGCTGTCGCCTTGCGACCTGCCGTGTGGACTGCTTGAATCAGGGTCTGAGCCAGTTTCAGGCTGATGAACCTCCATAATCTCCAAGAAAGACTTTGCCTCGCCCGCGCTTGATTGACGGGCCTTTCCGGCAAACAGCCGCCATGACTACACCCGTGCACCAGCCGTCATCGGACGGACATGGGCCCTCCTTTCCAGGCGTATGCCTACCTGTCACAAAGCTCGTGCAGAGTGATCTGCGCGCACTACCCGCTTGCCAGGAGTCTTACGACATGAGGCCAGAAATCGCTGTGCTGGATATACAGGGGCAGTATCGGGTGTATACGGAGTTCTATCGCGCGGACGCAGCTGAAAAGACCATCGTCCTGGTCAATGGCTCCATGGCGACCACGGCGTCCTTCGCTCAAACCGTGAAAAGCCTGTACCCGCAATTCAATGTGGTTTTGTACGACCAGCCCTACGCTGGCCGCTCAAAAATCCATAACCGTCATGAGCAGATGCTGACGAAGGAAGTCGAAGGCCAGATTCTCTTGGAGCTGCTCGCCCACTTCGCCGCCGAGCACGTGCTGTCTTTCTCCTGGGGCGGTGCTGCCACTCTGGTCGCCCTCGCGCACCGGCCTCGCCGCGTGGAGAAAGCCGTGATCAGCTCATTCTCGCCAGTGATCAACGCCCCCATGCGTGACTACCTCGAACGCGGCGTCGACTATCTCGGCAACCTCGACCGTGACCGCGTCGGCCAGTTGGTCAACAGCACCCTCGGCAAACACCTGCCGTCGCTGTTCAAACGCTTCAACTACCGCCACGTCAGCAGCCTGGCCGAGCACGAATACGGGCAGATGCACTTCCATATCAGCCACGTGCTCAACAGCGACCGGCTGTGCTACCTCAAGGCGGCGAGGCAGATCGACATTCCGGTGCTGTTCCTGAACGGTGAATGGGACGAATACACCAGCGCCGGAGATGCCAAGCTGTTTGGCCAGCATGTGGCCAAGAGCAGCTTCAGCACCATCCAGGCGACGGGGCATTTCCTGGATATGGAGCATAAAGCGGCGTGTCGGGACAGCCGTGAGGCGGTGGTGGGCTTCTTGAAACCGGAGCGGCAGGTGAGCAGGTTGCGGTATCAGCAGGGTCACGCCCAGCAGGCGTTTGCCATCTGAAATGAAGGCTGACGGGAGCGGCTTGGAGTGCGAAGCAGATCCACTGTCTTTAGGAGCGTTTCGCACTCCAGCGTGAGCGAGCGCCCTCGCCACATGCAACCCGCACATTTTTCGAAGAAAAACTTCAAATCCTGGCTGACTTCTGGTACAAAGTCAGCCGCTCTGAGCGGGTATAGTTTAGTGGCAAAACGAAAGCTTCCCAAGCTTTAGTTGAGGGTTCGATTCCCTCTACCCGCTCCACTCAGATTTTGCGCTTGCGTCGGGATGGTTCCGGCGCGAATGCATAAGAACCGGCCCTTGGTGGCCGGTTTTTTTATGGGTCACGGTACACGGATCAGCTCAGGTTTTAGGGGCTTCCAGCCGGCCGACGCGATCAACAGGGTCAGCACCTGGAAACCCATGATCAGCCCCACACAACCGGCCCAACCCCAACGCTCCCAGATCAGTGCCGGGACGATAGCGCCGCAGCTACCCCCCAGGTAATAACAGGTGAGATAGACCCCCACCGCCCCTGCCTTGTCGGCGCCAGCGGTGGCGGTGGCGGTGGCGGTGGTGAAGGCATTGGCAGTGGCTTGGGCGAGGAACACGCCGGTAGAACTGAGTGCCAGGCCCACCACAATGCACCAGAGGGAAGGCATCAGGGTCAGGGCCGAACCACAGACGCCCAAGATGGCGGCAACGCTCAGCAATTCGACATGCGGGCGGGCTTTGCTGAGGCGGCCAGCGATGGGGATCACGATCAATGCCAATAGAAACACCATGTACAGCGCCCCCAAAGCGGCAGGCCCGAGGTTGAATGGCGGTAAGCCAAGGTATAAACCTACGTATGTAAAAGTAGCGACTTGCGAGAACAATACGCAAAAGCCTACGGCGTAAGCGGCCAGCAACGGCCTGCGCCAAACGCCTGACGAAGCCGTCTGGACTTGCTGCACCCGCGGGCGGTTGGCCGGCAGCAGGAACTGAATAAAACCACCCACCATCAAGCTCAGCACCGCCAGCCACTCAAACGCTTCACGCCAGCCCACATATTCGGTCACCACCCCAGTGATGAAGCGCCCGCCAAGCCCTCCCAACACGGTGCCCGCCACGTAAAGGCTGGTGACTTCGGTCACCGTGCCGCCGCGCCAGCGATCGCCGATGTAGGCCACGCTGGAGGCAAACACAAACGGGATCAACATGCCCTCGACAAAGCGCCACACCAGTACTTGCGCGAAGCTGTCAGCATAAGCCGTCATCAGCACCGGCCCGGCCAGCAGCAACGCCGCAGTCGAGATCACAGTGCGCTGTTCGAAGTGCCGGGTCAGGCGGCTGACAAATGGCGCAGTCATCGCCACGGCCAGTGTGGTCACGGTAATACTCCATCCCGCAGTCTTGGCGCTGATATGAAATTGCGCGGCGAACACTTGCAGGATGCTCTGGGTGGCATAGAGATTGAGAAACGCCGCGCAACCACACAGGAACAGGGCAAGACGGGCACAATGCAGGCGCGGTTTCATGAAACTTCTCGTTTTATTTTGTGCGGTCTTTATAGAATGGCCAGAGGGCTTAAAACCAATACCGAATTCCGACCGATTGATACCCAAGGACCAGGATGCTCGACCTACGCAAGCTGCGTTACTTTCTGACGGTCGCCGAAGAATTGCACTTCGGCCGCGCAGCACTTCGCCTGCATCTGGCCCAGCCGCCGCTGACCCGGCAGATTTCCGCCCTGGAAACCGAATTGGGGTTCAAGCTGTTTGATCGCACCAGCCGTACGGTCACCCTCACCGCCCAGGGACGAGCGTTTCTGCCCTACGCCAGGAGCGTGTTGGAACAGGTGGAGTTGGCGCAGGTGATCGCCGGTAAATTGGCTGCCGGCACGGCGGGCCAGCTGACATTGGGCTACGTCAGCTCAATCGCCCTGTCAGACCTGTTCAGCCGCGCCATCCAGGCCTTCGCCCAGCGCTTTCCCGATGTGCAACTGACCTTGGTGGAGTGCGCCTCCGGCGGTCTGGGCGCCCAGGTGGCAGATGGGCGCCTGGATATCGGCTTGAGCCGGCTGTTGCCAAAAAGCACTGATGTCCAGGTATTGTCACTGGGTGAAGAACGGCTGGTGGCAGCGGTCTCCAGCGACAGCCCGTTGGCGAGCCAGGCGACGGTCAGCCTGGCGCAACTGAGCACTTACCCGCTGATTCTGTTTCCGGCTGACTATGGGTCAGGCTTGAACCAGTCCATCGAGCAACTTTACCGCCACCACGGCCATCCGTTGCGGCCTGGGCCGACCGGGCGGCAGATCACTTCGATCATCGCCCTGGTGGCGGCCGGACAGGGCGTGGCGCTGGTGCCGGACTGTACGCAGAGTCTGATGAACAGGGGCGTGACCTATAGGCCAATGCAGGAAGTGGATGCGTGTGCACAGTTGCTGGTACTGACCCCGGCATCAGCAAGAAGTGTATTGGCGGATGCATTTCTTGGCGTACTTGAGCAATCACTGCCTACCCGTTAACCCCGGAAAATCCTTGCAATACCTCTCCACGGCGCCTTGGCTGCGCGCCCATACACTTCATTCAACGCCTGCTGAAAAACCGCACAGCTACCGCTGGTAGGTAGCGTGTTGATTATTTTCTTTCAGTGGTTATAGTCACCACCAACACACACCACAAGGAGGTGATGTGGACAGTCGCTATTTGATCGGTCATATCGTTGCAGACGGTTGGTATCTTGTACGCATCAGGGGCAGTCATCACCATTTCAAGCACCCGACGAAGCCAGGGTTGGTAACGATCCCTCATCCAAAAAAGGACCTGCTGGATAAGACCGCCAAGAGCATCTTGAGACAGGCTCTGTTGAGTTAACCGTCCCTGGAGGGCAACACACATGCTTTACCCCATCGCAATTTCAACCGGCGACAAGGACCACGCGTGGGGCGTGGAGGTCCCGGATATTCCAGGCTGCTACTCCGCCGGCGATGACCTGGACGACGCCATGGCCATGGCCCGCGAAGCCATCGAAGGGCACTTCGAGATCCTGGCAGAGGATGGCGCGCCGATCCCCAGCGCCCAGAAAGTCACCCTGCATGCCGCCAACCCACAGTACGCTGGCTGCACGTGGGCAGTGGTGGACATCGATGTCACCAAGTACCTGGGCAAGGCGCAAAAACTCAACATCACGCTGCCGGGTTACCTGTTGAATCGCATCGATGAATATGTGTTGAATCATCCGGAAGAAAAAAGCCGCTCGGGGTTCCTGGCGTCGGCAGCGCTCAAGGTATTGCAGCAGGACCGGTAATTACCTAAGTAAAATCTTACGGTGGTGACAAATACACATCGTGATGATGTCAGCTCGTCGAGTCAGAGATCCGGAGCGCTGCATGCTTGAAAAACCTATCCTGCGTCAAGTGGTCGGCTGGGTGGTGGTGGTGCCGCTGCTGGTCTCGTTTTTAAGGCTGCCATTTCCCCTTGGCTGGTTCCTGATACTTGGATCGATTGCAGCATCGATTTACGGCGTAAGGTTCGCCTCGCGCCATGCCAGCCGACGCGTGACGTTTTTCGCGCTGACCATGACCGTGCTCAATGTGATTTCGTTGGCGATGGGTCATGCATCAGTGCTCGTGGCGCTCTATTGGATCTCATGGCTCTATTGGTACCCGTACTACTCCAATTGGGTCTACTGGAACTTCTAGGCTGGCGAAGAATTTGACCGCAAGAAACGCAGTTTCCTCGCCGGCTTCTGGCACTACAGTAGCGTTGTCCCCATTAACGCCCTTTCGAGGAGCCTGCTCATGACTTACCAATACAAGCTCATGCCTTCCCCCGTCGGTGAACTGACCCTGGTGACGCGCAATGGCAGGCTCAGCGCCATCCTGTGGGAAGTGGAACGTGCCAACCGCGTGCGCCTGGGCGAATTGATCGAGGCCAACGACAACCCGGTGCTGTTGGAAACCGAGCGTCAATTGAGGGAGTACTTTGATGGAACGCGCAACCGGTTCGAGCTGGAACTGGACTTCATCGGCACCGACTTTCAAAAGCAAGTCTGGCAGGCGCTATTGACCATTCCGTTCGGCGAAACCCGCAGCTACAGCCAGATCGCCCAGCAGATCGGCAACCCGAAGGCCGTGCGCGCAGTAGGCGCCGCCAACGGGCGCAATCCGATCTCGATCATCGCGCCGTGCCACCGCGTAGTGGGTGCATCGGGCGGGCTGACCGGGTTTGCAGGAGGGCTTGAGGCCAAACAGTATCTATTGACCCTCGAAGATCGCGGCCAAATCAAAATGGCTTTCTGATCATAGGCCTGGTAAAGCCACGCGAACAAAAGCCCGATAGTCGAATAAACGTTCGAAACCCAACTTGCGATACAGCGGGACGGCGCCCTCCGATGCCTCGAGAAAGCAACGCTGGGCGCCCAGGCTCGACGCATGATGCAGGGCCTCTCGAATCAAACGCGTGGCATAGCCTCTTCCACGCAAGTTAATAAGCGTGCCGACATCATTAAGCCGGGCCTCACCGTTGCATAGAGACAAGGTCAACGAGCAGCTCACCTGCCCTTCGGCGGACAGGGTGAAGTGATAAAGGCTTTCATCAGCGTCCAGGGCCCTCTGGTGCCGGGCCTGATAATTCGCAACCACCTCGGGTAGCATCGCGTACGCATTGCCAAGCGGAACGGCCCACTCATTCAAATCCCGTGTCAGGCGGACCTGCACATCGCCCTCACCCTCTGATGGAATAAGCGCTGACAATTGGAGGACCATTGCCGTGGTCTTTTCAGCAGAGTGAAAATCGAGCCCCGTGAGCACTTCGCGCAAGCCCTCGACCTTTTGCTCATGAATCACTAGGCGTACTTCGATCAGGGTGCGTCGGATCAGCTCAAGGGCCGCAGCCATTTCCTCACCCAATGGGGCGCTGCCCAGGCGAATGAACAGCAAATTCCACGGGAAATCATGCTCGTCGATAAAATAGGCATTGATGGCTGCGCAGTAGCGTCGATGCGTCAGGCAGGTGGCGGCAAAATAGTGGTCCTCGGTCAGATGATAAAGCGTGGCTAGGTCAAAGGCGGGATTGGCATCCATGAGGCGATATCCAGATAAAAACCCAGTCTTGCCTTGGCCGCCTTGGGTCGCCGTAGGTTCCTGCCTAAATATCTGGAAGAAAAACGCACAATTTTGTTCAAATGCTAAGTTGTAAAAAGAAATTTCAGCGGCTGCCCGCGGTCAGTATTTTCATCACCCTTTTTGAGGAAAAACGGTCATGAAATTCTCTGCAGTCTCCCAAGCCCTGTCACGTTGGGCAGGCAGCCCCAGGACCTTCTACGCGGCAGTCGCGCTGATTCTCCTATGGAGTCTGAGCGGGCCGTACTTTCACTACAACGACACCTGGCAACTGATCATCAACACCTCGACTACCATCATCACCTTCCTGATGGTGTTCCTGATCCAGAACACGCAAAACCGGGATAACGACATCCTGCATATCAAAATCGATGAACTCTTGCGCGCGTCCAAAGACGCACAGAATGCCGTGCTCAGCCTGGATGGCCTGGACCGCAAGGAACTCGAAAGACTGCGCAAGGAGTACCGCAGCATTGGCAGCAGCGACAAGGTGAGTTTGAACAGCAGTTGCGGGGCCACGGCCGACGATGCAGCGCAGACCAAGACTGACCTGAACCAGGCCTGAAAAAAACGGCGGTTGGAGTAATCCAATCGCCGTTTTTTTATTTCACGCAATAACCTCAGCCATCACCTTGATGCCCCTTGCCATAGGTCGATGCCAGGGCTCGGGCTTTTTGCAGACGCTCTTCGAGCTTGGGCAGCGTTTCATCCACGAGTGCTTTTATTTCCGGCACATCCGACGCGGCACCTTCTTTCTTGAACAGGGCGATGGCGTCCTCGTTTTCCTTGACCTGTTGGGCGGTGTAGGCCGCGTCAAAGGAATCGCCGTCCTTGAGTTCGGGCATCAGGGTTTCGGCTTTATCAACGATCTTTTCCCGAGGTGCTACCGGCAAGTCGAGCTTCTTGGCGATGGCTGCCAAGTGCTGGTTGGCCAGGGTACGTTCGTTGATGACCTCGATGGTGTAGTCCTTGATCTCTTGGGATGAGGTCTTGGCGTGGGCCATGCGACTGGTTTCGATATCGGCCATCCCTTTGGCCGAAGCTTGCTCGATGAATTCGGCAGGCGACTGGGCGAAAGCATTGCTGGCGCCGAGGCCCAGCAGCATCGCGAAACTGGCGGTGCGTAACCGGATAGCCATGCGGCTCATGATGGGTTCCTCCAGGGCAAAAATAAGTGCGGGGAAAACACGCCCCGCTCTGAGTTCGAATTTTTTGCGCGGCAAAGGTTTAGAAAAAACCTGCCAGTGCGACGAACGGTCGTGGATGCGTCAGGCCGGTTTATTGCCGAACAAGCCCGGCAACGCGTGCGCCAAGGCATTGATGGCAAAGCCGATAAACATCACGCCACAGAGCCGGGTGATCAGGATTTCATGACGCTGATACACCGTACGCACCCGCTGGGCGCCGACCACGCCGATCAGGATCGCGTAGGCCAACAGGCCACCGATAAAGCTCAGGAAAATCAGCGACGGCAGCATCGACCAGGTCAGCAATTCGGCACGGCTGGACAGCAACGCCGTGAAGGTCGCCACGGCAACCGGATACGCCTTGGGGTTGGTCAGGCCGAACAGAATGCCATGCCAGAACGGATGCCGCGCCGCGCCCTGGGGCGCATCGCCGCTGCGGCGCTGGGTGCGGATCGCCCGCCAGCCGAGCCAGAACAGATACACACCGCTGAGCACCCCCAGTACATCGAACGCGCCGCTGCCGACTTCCCGCGCACCGACGATGGCAATCAGCGCCGTGCTGCACCACACCACATCGCCGAGCAAATGCCCACACAGGAAACCCGCCCCGGCACGTCGACCACGGGCAGCGCCGATGCCGAACACAGCCAAGACACCCGGCCCGGGGGTAATACCGTAGATAAAACCCGATGCAAGGACGGCGAGCAGCAAGGAGGAGGTCATAGGCAGGCGCTCTGACAGACGTGTGAAGGTGATTGATTCTGCATGTTTCAGCGCGGCGGGTAAAACTTCATTCCCGCATAAGGCTTGGCGCGACAGGCTTGCAGGCGCGAGGCCAAGTCGCCGACATGGGCCTCCAGCTTATGGCCGTCGGGATCGAGGAAATAAAACGACGCGCCTTCGCTGCGGTTGTCGCGCCACTCCTGCACGCCAGCCGCCCGCAGGCGCTCGACCAGCGCGGCGAAATGCGCGGACTCGACGGTGAAGGCATAGTGGGTATAGTCCGCCGCCGGCACGCTCGGGCGTATCGGGTCCAGTGACAGGCAAACCCACAGGCCGGGTAATGACAGGTAGGCACCGTTGTCCCAGGTGGCGTCGAGTTGGAGGTGCAACAACTCATGATAAAAACTGACGCTGCGCGGCACATCGGTCACAGCCAGGGTCAGGTGGTTGAGTCCAGAAAGCATCATTATTTCCTGATCAGGATACCCCTGACGAACGGGGCAAATCGTTAACGCAGTAACGATGTAGTATGTTGTATTACACATCACTACGTTGAGGTTCATATGTCTGTTATGTCCCTGCGTATACCGGAAGACGTCGCCGAGACACTTACCAATCTTGCCAAGGCTACCGGTCGCAGCAAATCCTTTCTCGCCGTTGATGCGTTACGTGAATACTTGGCGCGTGAAGCCTGGCAAATCGAAGAAATACAAAAAGCACTGAAGGAAGCGGATGCAGGTGAATTCGCCACGGTTGCCGAGGTAAACGCTGTCGCTGCTAAATGGCGCGCCAATGCAGATTGAGTGGCTACGGACAGCCCTGAGGAATCTTGACGATGAAGCAGCCTATATTGCCGAAGAAAACCCCAAAGCTGCCCATGAGTTTGTCCAGGCAATTTTGAGTGGCCTTGAACATGTGGCCCGGTTCCCTGCGATGGGGAAAGAGGGCCGAGTGCCTGGAACACGCGAGTGGGTTGTACCTCGATGGCCCTACATCGTTCCGTATCGCATTCGGGAGGGGCGACTTCAGGTAATGAGGATTTTTCATACTCGTCGGCAACCACCTAAATCCTGGTGATACGCGTCTATTCACTCAATACACCCCGCACCCGCCCAATCAACCACTGCAACCCCGAATCCCCACCCCGCCGCGCATGCCAGGCCAGCTCAAAGGCAAAGGACGGAATATGAAACGGCGGCGGCACGGTCAACAGGCGTGCATGATCGATATCCAGTAAACCGCGGGACGACACCGTCAAAATCAGGTCCGTGCCCTCGATCAACTGCGGTGCCACGCCCCAATGCGGCAGGCTGATCGCCACATGCCGCCGTTCACGTATCGCGCTCAGTGCCCGTTCGATTTCCGGTGTGCCGCTGCCGCGCATCTCCAACAGCACATGGGGGCGTGCCAGGTAAGTCGGCAGGTCGAGCACGCCGCTGGGGGCAAGGCTGTGGCGGTCGATCAAACAGGTGTAATGCTCTTCGAACAGAAGCGTAGTACGCAGTTCGGCGGGCATATCAGGGAATACGCCAGCCGCCAGGTCGAGATCGCCATTGAGCACGCCATCGACCATACCTTCACGGCTGGCCTGGATGATCTGCAGATCGATGCCAGGCGCTTCATGGCGTAGGACACGGACCAAGCTGGGCAGGAAAATCGCCGCGCTGTAGTCCGACATCGCCACACGAAACCGGCGCTTGGCCGAGTCAGGCTCAAACCGATTCGGTGCCAATAACGCCTGCACCTGGGCCAGGGCTTCAGCTAATGGCGCCGCCAGCTCCAGGGCACGGGCCGTTGGGATCAGCGTCCTGCCCTGGCGCACCAGCAACGGGTCACCGAGCATATCGCGCAAGCGCGCCAACGCATGGCTGACTGCCGGCTGACTTAGGTGCAGGCGCTCGGCAGCGCGGGTGACATGTTGCTCGCTGAGCAAGGCATCGAGGATCACCAGCAGGTTCAGGTCGATGCGGCGCAGATCATTCATCAGCTGCATGCTCGGCATAAGAATTTGGAATTTAAATTTGCGCGACGAATAACCTAGAGTCCAGCAAAACCTCTGGGAGATTTGAAATGACTACGTTGCATTGGCTGGGTTTGTTAGCGCTGGCGGTGATTGCAGGGGCGGTGGTGCCGTTTCAAAGTGCGATCAACGCCAACCTCGGGCGCGGGCTCGGGCACCCGTTGTGGGCCACCCTGGCTTCATTGCTGGTAAGCATCATCGTGCTGCTGCCGGTGATGGTGGCGCTGCGTTTACCGCTGCCGAGCCTGGCTTTTATCAGTAAGGCACCCTTGTGGATGTGGGCCGGCGGTGCGTTCGGCGTGTGTTTTATTTCGTTGGCGCTGATGCTGCTGCCCAAGCTGGGCGCATCGGGGTTTATTGCGTTGGCCATGGCCGGGCAGATTCTTGCGTCGTTGCTGCTCGACCATTTTGGTCTGTTCGGCCTGGTGGAACGCCAACTGAATACGCCGCGGGTGCTGGGGGCGGTGTTGTTGATCGGCGGCGTGGCATTGATTCAGTTCAGCGCCGCACCCGCCCGAGCGCTGGCAACTGCCGGCTGATCAGATCGAGCGCTTGTGCAACCTCAATGGCGCTCCGCAGCCAGGCGATTGATCTCGGCCTGCTCCACCACCGGCTGCGGCGCGCCATGGCTGGCGGCTTGCAACATCGCCCGGCCGACGGTCTCGGTGCTTACCACCCAAGCCGGTTTTACCCGACGCACAAACGAGAGCACAGGCCCGAGCACGCTGTAGAAAGACTGGTACAGCGGCGTTTTCGAACGCACACCATGCAACGGCTGGATAACCCCCGGACGGAACAGGTACACCGCCTTGAACGGCAATCGCAGCAAGGCATTCTCGGTCTTGCCCTTGACCCGCGCCCACATCGACTTGCCCGCCTCGGAACTGTCCGTGCCGGCACCGGACACATAGATAAACGTCATCTGCGGATTAAGCCGCGCCAGGGTGCTGGCGGCGACCAGAGTCAGGTCATAGGTGAGGTGGGTGTAACGCGCTTCGTTCATGCCCGCCGAGGAAACGCCGAGGCAGAAGAAACACGCGTCAAAGCCTTGCAACAGGTTTTCCAGGGGTTGGAAATCCAGCATGTCGCTGTGCAACACCTGGTGCAGCTTGCCGTGTTCCTGGGTCAGGGGCGTACGGCCGACGGCGACGACTTCCTGCACATCAGCCGCCAGCAAGCATTCGCGCAGTACGCCCTGCCCGACCATGCCGGTGGCGCCGAATAACAGAACTCTCATCAGGGGACCTCAGCGGCAAGCCGCAAGCTTGCTCAAGTTAAACGCATTCAGCGTGTAGCTTAACGCTTGCGGCTAAAGGCTGCCCCCTATCAAAACGCGCTACGGAAAATCTCTTCGATCTGCCGCTGATCCGCTCGCCGTGGGTTGGTCAGCCCGCACGCATCCTTCAACGCATTGGCAGCCAGTAGCGGGATATCCTGCAATTTGGCGCCAAGCTCGCGCAGGCCAGCGGGAATATCCACGTCCTGGGACAAGTGGCGAATCGCTGCGATGGCCGCCTGGGCCCCCTCTTCCACGGTAATGCCCTTGATATCCGCGCCAAGGGCACGGGCCACGTCGCTCAAGCGTTTGGCACTGACACTGGCATTGAAGCTCTGCACATGGGGCAATAACACCGCGTTGCACACGCCATGGGGCAAGTCGTACAAACCGCCCAACTGGTGAGCCATGGCATGCACAAAACCCAGGGACGCGTTATTGAAGGCCATGCCGGCGAGAAACTGCGCGTAGGCCATGTTTTCCCGTGCCGCCATGTCACTGCCATCGCGCACCGCCAGACGCAGGTTGGCGCTGATCAGCTCGATGGCCTTGATGGAGCAGGCGTCGGTGATCGGCGTAGCAGCGATGGACACATAGGCTTCGATGGCATGGGTCAGCGCATCCATGCCAGTGGCAGCGGTGAGCCCCTTGGGCATGCCGACCATCAGCGCCGGGTCATTGACCGACAGCAGCGGCGTGACGTTGCGATCAACGATGGCCATTTTCACGTGGCGGGTTTCGTCGGTGATGATGCAGAACCGTGTCATCTCGCTGGCAGTGCCGGCGGTGGTGTTGATAGCTACGAGCGGCAGTTGCGGCTTGCTCGATTGGTCGACCCCCTCGTAATCGCCGATACGCCCGCCGTTGGTGGCGCACAGCGCGATGCCCTTGGCGCAGTCATGGGGCGAGCCGCCGCCCAGGGACACTACGAAGTCACAGGCACTCTGTTGCAGCAGTGCCAGGCCTTTCTCGACATTATCCACGGTGGGGTTGGGCCTGGCGCCGTCATAGATCGCCGAATCGATATCCTGCATCGCCAGCTTCTCGGCGATCATGCTGGCCATGCCGGCTTTGACCAGGCCGGCATCGGTGACGATCAAGGCTTTACGAAAGCCATAATTGCGAATGGCGATCATGGCTTCGTCGAGGCAGTCGCTGCCCATGATGTTGACGGCGGGGATAAAGAATGTGCTGCTCATGGTCAATCCTCAGAGGCTTTATACCTACAGAATCAACCTGTACCGCATGGCGCATCTTGATCAGGATCAACGTCGGCTCGTGATAAAGTCACCACCCAGCCGATTTCGAGTAGACCCGCCGCAATGAAGGATTTCCAGGATATTGACGCCCACCTTGAAGACTGGAGCGCCCTGCGCGCGGCCCTCGACTTCAGCGGGATTCTGATCGGCAACGGCGCCAGTCGTACGATTTGGGAAGACTTCGCCTACGACTCGCTGTTCGAAAACGCCCGCACCGTTGAAGAAAAGCCCCTCAGCCAATCCGAACTCAGCGTATTCGATGCCCTGCAAACCCGCAGCTTCGAACAAGCCCTGGGCGCCTTGAAAACCACCAGTCGGGTCAACAAGGCCCTGGCGGTGAGTTCGGCGGCGCCGCGTAACCGTTACTACGCGATCAAGGAAGCGCTGATCAACACCATTCATGCTGTGCACATTCCCTGGCGCCTGGTGCAACCGTCGACGCTGACGACGATCAACGCGGAATTGGCCAACTATGCCACCGTCTTCACCAGCAACTACGACTTGCTCAACTACTGGGCGATCCTGCACACGCCGGGCATTGATGACCTGTTCCGCAGCGCCGACTCAAGCTTCGACCTGCGCAATACCCATACCGATACCACGCGCATCCTCTATCTGCACGGTGGCCTGCACCTGGTGCGCAACCTCGATGGCACGGCACGCAAACTGCCGTCCACCGACAGCACCTTGCTCAGCAGCTTTGCGATCAACAACACGATCAAGACCCTGGACGATGTGCCGCTGTTCGTCAGTGAAGGCAAGGTAGAAGAGAAGCTCAAGAGCATCCGCAGCTCGGATTACCTGTCGTTCTGTTATGAGCAATTGCTGAACCATGAAGGCGCGTTGTGCATCTTCGGCCATGACTTGGGACCGCAGGATAAACACCTGGTGGATGCAATTCGCCAAGCCAGCATCAGCACCCTGGCGATCTCGGTTTCGGGGCGCAGCGATGGGTTTATTCGTCAGCAGAAGCGGCGGTATTCGGAGTTGTTCGAGGGCACTGGGGTGGCGCTGAAATTCTTCGCGGCGCGTACGCATCCGCTGGGTAACCCGGCGCTTTCAGTCCCGGTCGAACGCTGATCCAGTAAACAAAGAAAATCAAATGTGGGAGGGGGCTTGCTCCCGATGGCAGAGCGTCAGCTACAGATGAGCTGACTGATCCACCGCCATCGGGAGCAAGCCCCCCTCCCACACTGACTGCATTTCAGGTTGCGGCAAGCGTTACTCCTGCGAACTGTGCACCACCACCAGCAACTGCGCCTGCACCTCTCCCACCGAACGAAGGCGGTGGGGCTTCTGCGCATTGAAATGCAGGGCATCACCACGCTCCAGGATCACCCGCTCGTTCATGAAATCCACTTCCACCTGGCCTTCATGCACGAACAGAAACTCCTCCCCCAAATGCTCCTTGAAGGTCTTGTCGGTGAACTGGGCCGGAGGGTAGATGATGAACGGCAGCAGGCTGCGCTCGCTGACTTGATGGGCCAGCACCGCATAACCCGGCGAGGTGTCGGGCCGTTCGTGGCTGCGCACCAGGCTGTAGCTGTCGAGGCTGACCTTGTCTTCGCTGAACAGCTCTTCGACCTTCACGTTCAACGCCTTGGCCAATTTCAACGCAGCGGCAATGGAGGGCGTGTTGAGCCCGCGCTCCACTTTCGACAGATAACTCTTGGTCATCCCGGATTTTTCAGCCAGGGCTTCCAGGGTCACGCCAAGTTTTTTTCTCAATAATTTCAAACGGATAGACATTTGCTGCGGTAATCCCTGCAGAAAGCGATGAGCCGTGCTTGCCAATGACACAAAGTGTCATATAGCATCATTCGTGTCATTTGCATTTACCCAACGACCTTGCGAGCAGCGGGCGAGCAGCAAATCCGACGTCCATTGAACCACCCAAAGGACACCGATATGGCCAAGACATTAGCACTCCCAAAAGAACAACTGGTCAAGCAAGCCCTGAGCCAGATGCAAAACAGTCTGGCGGATAATACGTGGACCGACCGGCAAAAGCTGGCGCTGACCTGCCGAATCCTGTTCGAGCACGGTCACGATTCCGGCCTGGCGGGGCAGATCACCGCGCGCGGGCCCACCCCTGGCACCTACTACACCCAGCAGCTGGGCCTGGGTTTTGACGAAATCACCGCCAGCAACCTGCTGCTGGTCAACGAAGACCTTGAAGTGTTGGAAGGCCATGGCATTCCCAACCCGGCCAACCGTTTTCATACCTGGGTGTACCGCGGCCGCCCGGATGTAAACTGCATCATCCATACGCACCCGACGCACATTGCCGCGCTGTCGATGCTGGAAGTGCCGCTGCAGGTGTCACACATGGACCTCTGCCCACTGTACGAAGACTGCGCCTTCCTGCAAGCCTGGCCCGGCGTGCCCGTGGGCAATGAAGAAGGAGAAATCATCACCACGGCCCTGGGCGACAAGCGCGCCATTTTGCTCTCGCACCACGGCCAGTTGTCCACGGGCGCCAGCATCGAAGAGGCTTGCGTCATCGCACAGTTGATCGAACGTGCGGCCAAGTTGCAGTTGCTGGCGATGGCCGCAGGCACCATCAAGCCGATCCTGCCGGAGTTGGGGCGCGAGGCCCATGACTGGATCTCCAAGCCCAAGCGCCACGGCGCCGCGTTTAACTATTACGCCCGGCAGAACCTGCGCAAGCATGCCGATTGCCTGAACTGATTGCCCCTTTCTGACCGGAGTTTCCCCCATGTCCACCCCAACTATTCACGGCATCATCGGCTATACCATCACCCCGTTCAGCGCCGACGGCCAGCGTATTGACCTCGACGCCCTCGGGCGCTCCATCGACCGCTTGATCGACAGCGGCGTCCACGCCATCGCGCCCTTGGGCAGCACCGGCGAAGGCGCTTACCTGAGCGATGCCGAGTGGGACGAAGTCAGCGTCTACAGCATCAAGAAAGTCGCCAAGCGTGTGCCGACCATTGTCAGCGTGTCCGA
Source organism: Pseudomonas sp. FBCC-B545 (assembly GCF_059134095.1). Taxonomy (NCBI): domain Bacteria; kingdom Pseudomonadati; phylum Pseudomonadota; class Gammaproteobacteria; order Pseudomonadales; family Pseudomonadaceae; genus Pseudomonas; species Pseudomonas sp. FBCC-B545. Next base: position 4,693,534 of record NZ_CP101441.1, read on the forward strand.
CCTGACCACCGCCAAGGCCGTGCGCCGGGCACGCTATGCCGAAGCCCACGGCGCCGATGTGGTGATGGTACTGCCCGCCTCGTACTGGAAACTCAGCGAAGCAGAAATCCTCGCCCACTACGCCGCGATTGGCGACAGCATCGGCGTACCGATCATGCTCTACAACAACCCGGCCACCAGCGGCACCGACATGTCGGTGGAGCTGATCCTGCGCATCCTCAAGCAGGTCGACAACGTGACCATGGTCAAGGAGAGCACCGGCGATATCCAGCGCATGCACCAGCTGAAACTGCAGAGTGACGTGCCGTTCTACAACGGTTGCAACCCGCTGGCCCTGGAGGCTTTCGCCGCCGGTGCCAAAGGCTGGTGCACCGCAGCGCCGAACCTGATCCCGCAACTCAATCTGGATTTGTACCAGGCAGTGCTGGCCAATGACTTGAACCAGGCGCGGGAGCTGTTCTACCGCCAGTTGCCGCTGCTGCAATTTATTCTCAAGGGTGGGTTGCCGGCGACGATCAAGGCCGGCTTGCGCTTGACCGGGTTGGAGGTGGGTAATCCACGCCTGCCGGTATTCCCGCTGGGTGAAGCCGGGATCGAGCAGTTGAAGACATTGCTGCGCTGACACTAAGCAAATGTGGGAGGGGGCTTGCCCCCGTTAGCGGTGTATCAGCCATAAATGTGGTGGCTGACACTCTGCTATCGGGAGCAAGCCCTCTTCCACATTTAGCCGAGCAAACTCTTTAAATAGAGACAAATGACAATAATTCTCGATATCATTCGCGACTTTTCCACGTCGTGCTTCGTCAAGAAGGATATCCATGTCTCGTCCCAAGCCCGACCCGTCGTCGGCCGATGCCTGTCGTGGGTTTTATGCAGATATTCTGTATTTCCTGCGTAAACGCACGGACAACGCCAGCGACGCGGCGGACATGACCCAGGATGTCTTTACCCAATGGCTGGGCTACCGCGACCGGGCCAAGGTCGAGCAGCCACGGGCGTTTTTGTTCCAGATGGCGCGCAACCTGCTGCGCGATCACTGGCGCAAACAGAAGGTACGGCAGACCGTCCACTCTGACCCCGCCGAAATGGATGCCGAGCCGGCCACTGATGAGCAGCACGACCCCATGGCCGCCGCCCTGCGCCTGCAACGCCTGGTACAGTTGAAAGAAGTCCTTGCCGAACTCTCGCCCCGCCGGCGAGAAGCCCTTATGCTGCACCGCTTCGAAGGCCTGAGTCAGGCGCAGATCGCCGAGCGTATGGGCATTTCGACCAGCATGGTAGAAAAGCACATCGCCTTTGCCCTGCTGCATTGCAAGCGACGCCTTCAACCCGACCTCGGCACGGAGCAGCCAGAATGAACCGCCTGAGCGACATCGACGCCCTGGACATCGAAGCGAGCGACTCCATCGACGCCCAGGCCGCCAGCTGGTTTGCACGCAACGGCAACGAGGCGAGCCGCGCCGACCGCAAAGCCTTTGCCACTTGGCAGGCTGTGCCTGCGCACGCGCGCGCCTATGCCGAATTCGAACAGCTGTGGGCCGACCTGGCCCAATTGCAGCAACTGAACAAACCCGTGCCATTGCCCCAGCGCAAGCCCAGCCTCTGGCGCCCTGCCCTGGCGGTGGCCGCTGCCCTGCTCTGCGCCGTGCTGGCGGCGCCTCTCGGCGCGCCCCGCGAGCTGTATCACACCCAGATCGCCACCCAGCCCAAGGGCATGCGCATGTTAAACCTGCCCGATGGCAGCAGCTTGTTTGTGAATGCCAACACCCGCATCCGTGTGGACTTCAACGCCCACCAACGCATCCTGCACCTGGACAAGGGCCAGCTGTATATCGAAGTGGCCGCCGACAAGGAGCGCCCACTCTACGTACAGGCCGGCGAGTCGAACGTACGGGTGGTGGGCACCCGTTTTGATGTGCGTCGCGGCCAGCAGCAACTGGTGGTCAGTGTTGCCCATGGCCAAGTGGCGTTCGAACCGGATGGCAAAAGCCCGGTCACCCTGCTCGGCGCCCGGCAACGCGCTGCTTACGACTACGCCAAGGGCACCTTGCAACAGCAAACCCTCAGCGCCGAAGAAGTGGCCGATTGGCGCAGCGGGCACTTGTCGTTTCGCAATCGCGAGCTCGCCGGTCTGGTCGACGAATTGAGTTTGTATCGGCCCCAACAACCAATGCGGGTCAATAAGGCCGTCGCCCAACTCAAGGTGTCGGGCAACCTTGACGTGAATGACCCGGACGCCCTGCTCAACGCCCTGCCCGCATTGTTGCCGGTGAAAACCGTAGTGTCGGCCGATGGCATTATGAGAATCGAGCCAAGCAAATAGCCTGCACAATCCACACATGAGAATATCTTGCATTCGCATGTGTGGATTTTTTTGCCTGCCCCGTCTCCCTCCTGTCTGCGTTTGATACGCACACCTTTCTGGCTATTTAGCCGCACCGGGGGATTTCATGTTTCGCGCGCCTCGCCACGCTTCGCACCTGTTTCTTCGACCGACGCTCATTGCTACCTGCCTGGCCTTCAGCCTCAGCGCCCAGGCCGCGTCGTTCAAGCTGCAACTGCCGGCCCAGCCGCTGGCCACGTCCCTGAGCCAGGTGGCGCAACAGGCGCAAATCCAGCTGCTGTTCGATGAAAGCCTGCTCAAGAACCTGCAAGCGCCGGCACTCAACGGTCACTACACAGCGGAAGCGGCAATTCGCTCCCTGCTCAAGAATGGCGACTTCACCCTGATCAAGGTCGGCAGCACCTATGTCGTGCGCCCGGATGAGGGTAAGACCACCCAGAGCGGCGCGATCCAGCTGGACACGTTGAGCGTGATCGGCACCGGCAACGAAGTGAACTCCAGCACGGTCAACCGCTCCACCCTGACCCAGGCCGATATCGACCGCTACCAGTCCAATAACATCCCGAGCCTGTTGCAGACCCTGCCCGGCGTCAGCCAGGGCGGCTCGCTGAAACCCGGCGGCCAGACCATCAACATCCGTGGTTTCGGTGATGCCGAAGACGTACCGCTGACCGTGGACGGCGCCACCAAGACTGGCTTCGAGCGCTACCAGCAAGGCACAGTATTTATCGAGCCTGAGCTGATCAAGCGCATCGAAGTGGAAAAAGGCCCCAACTCGCCGTTCACCGGCAATGGCGGCTTCGGCGGCACGGTCAACATGATTACCAAGGACGCCCCGGACCTGCTCAAGGACGGCCGCAACAGCGGCGCGATGCTCAAATACGGCTACTCCAGCAATGACCATGAACAGGTCTACAGCGGTGCGGTGTATGGTCGTACCGACGATGGTCGCTTCGACGCGCTGGCCTACCTGACCCAACGGGACGGCGGCGATATGAAGGTGGCCGCCAAGTTGCCCAACGAGAACAACCAGTACCCCATCAACCCCCAGCGCCTGCCCAACAGCGCCCAGGATGTGGACGGCAAGCTGTTCAAGGTCAACGCGCATTTCACCGATGAGCACAGTGTCGGCCTGTCGTACTCACGCTCCCATAGCAACCGCTGGACGCCGTTTTCCGCAGCGAGCTATCCGACGCCGCCCACCCAGTTCAACATCGACCGCTACGGCTACGAAGGTGCGTTGAAGCGTTTCCTGGCCCACCGTGACACGGTCGACACCACTTGGTCGGGCAAGTACGAATACCAGCCCCTGGACAACCCGCTGGTGGACTTGACCATCAAGTATTCCCAGTCCGACACCGAGCAGACCGACGAGCGTGACGCCACCGCGTTTTTCCAGCTGGCCACCGGCGGGCGCAAGATGGACACGTCCTATACCGACAAGAACCTCGATATCCGTAACGTCAGCCTGTTCGATACCGGCCCCTTGCAGCATGCGGTGACGGTCGGCGGGCAGATCCGCAAACACATCCGCGAAACCGAAATGTGGATGCCCGGCACCACCTACAACACAGCGCGCTACAACTACGGGCACTTCCAGCCGGGCTTCATGCCCCACGGCAAGGTCGACACCAACAGCTTCTTTATCCAGGACGCGGTGACTATCGGCGACGTGACGATCACGCCGTCCCTGCGCTACGACCATGTGCGCAACCGCGGCGAAGGCAACGATGCGCCCTATTACAACAACCCCGACCCGGCCGTTGGCCACGACTACAGCGACCGCACCTACACAGGCTGGTCGCCACGCCTGGCGCTGTTCTGGACCGTGACGCCGAACGTCGGGCTGTTCGCCAACTGGAGCCAGACCTGGCGTGCGCCGGTGATCGACGAACAATATGAAGTCCAGGGCCTGGGCAGCCGTACCGCCACCAGCGTGGACCTGGACCCGGAACGCATCACCTCGATCACCCTGGGCAACATCACCAGCTTCGACAACCTGATCGCCCAGGACGACAACCTGCAACTGCGTACCACCCTGTTCCACAACAAAGTCGAAGACGAAATCTTCAAGGCCACCGGCGTGGGTTGCCAGAACCAGGCCATCAACGGCGGCAGTATTTCCTCGGCTTGCCCACCGGGGCCGATGTCCAACTACCGCAATATCGGTGGCATGACCATCAAGGGCGTCGAGCTGGAGTCGATCTATAACTCCACCTACCTGTTTGGCTCGGTGTCGTTCGCCTATGCCAAGGGCCAGCACCAAGGCGCCTACACCAACCCGTGGGGCCCTGATGTGGCAGCACGGGATATCCCGCCGACCAAATGGGTGCTGGTCTTGGGCACCCACATTCCCGCCTGGGATGCCCAGGTGGGCTGGATGGGCCAGTTCATCGGTGCCACCGACCGCCTGCCCAGTGATAAATACTCCGGTGGCCCGGGCTCCGGTGTGGGTGACTTGTTCTTCGACCAGTACGGCAACAAGCGCTACAACACCCAGGGCCTGTTCGCCAAATGGGCCCCGCAGCAGGCGTACCTCAAAGGCACCGAGGTCAACTTCACCGTGGACAACCTGTTCAACGAAAACTTCCGCCCGGCCTTGAGCGGCGACCGCGCCTACACCAAGGGCCGCGATGCGAAGATCAGCGTGACGCGGTTCTTCTGACCACACACGCATTCCAAATGTGGGAGCTGGCTTGCCTGCGATAGCGGTGGCACAGCCACCATCGTCATCGCAGGCAAGCCAGCTCCCACAGGGCACCGCGCTCACTTCAGGCCAGGTAGCCATCCCCGCGCAGCAGGGTTTCCAGGCAGTGTTCCGTGATGTGGTAGAACGCCTTGAGCTCCTGGATTTTCACCAGCAACTGCGCGTTGTCCACCGGCTGCGCACGCTTGACCGCAAGAATCATCTTGTTCTTGTTGGTGTGCTCCAGCGAGATGAACTCAAACACCTTGGTCTCATAGCCACAGGCTTCCAGAAACAACGCGCGCAAGCTGTCGGTGACCATCTCCGCCTGCTGGCCCAGGTGCAGGCCATATTGCAGCATCGGCTTGAGCAGCGCCGGGCTCTGGATCTGCAGGCGAATCTGCTTGTGGCAGCAGGGCGAGCACATGATGATCGACGCGCCGGAACGGATGCCGGTGTGAATCGCATAATCAGTGGCAATGTCACAGGCATGCAGGGCGATCATTACGTCCAGCTCACTCGGCGCCACGCTGCGCACATCCCCGCATTTGAACACCAGCCCCGGGTGCTCAAGCCGCGCGGCGGCGGCGTTGCACAGAGTGACCATGTCTTCGCGCAATTCAACGCCGGTGACCTCGCCCTCGGCCTTGAGGGTATTGCGCAGATAGTCATGGATGGCGAAGGTCAGGTAACCCTTGCCCGAGCCGAAATCGGCAACGCGCACCGGTTGATCAAGCTTCAACGGCGACGACGTCAGCGCATGGCTGAACACTTCAATGAACTTGTTGATCTGCTTCCACTTACGCGACATCGATGGGATCAGCGCCTGCTTGGCGTCGGTCACACCGAGGTCGGCGAGGAACGGCCGGCTCAGGTCGAGGAAGCGGTTCTTTTCACGGTTATGCTCGGCCGACGGTGCTTCGCGCAATTGTTGCGGTTTGCTTTTGAACAGCGAGCTTTTGTTCTTCTTGCTGTATTCCAGCTGGGCTTCGTCAGTCAGCGAGAGCAAGTGCGCGTTCTTGAATGTCGTCGGCAACAGTGCGGCAATCGCCGCCACACCCTCGGCCACGGGGAAGTTCTTGGTGATGTCGCGGGTCTTGTAGCGGTACACGAAGGACAGGCACGGCTGGTCTTTGACGGTGACCGGCTTGATGATCAGCCGTTGCAGCTCGGCTTCCTCACCGACGTACTTGGCCAGCACCAGCTTGATAAAGGCGTTTTGCGCAAGGCTTGCGCTCAGCAATTGGATGAACTGGGCGTGATGATCCGGCGCAGGGTTGGCGGGTTGAGCGGTGACGGACATGAACAAAAACGCCTCGGGCAAAGAATGCCGGGCATTTTAGGGGGGATAACCCTCAACGGCACGGAGTTATTTGACCAATGGTCAGTTCCAGCAGCCACAGTAGATCCAAATGTGGGAGGGGGCTTGCCCCCGATTGCAGTGTGTCAGCCAACAGATTCATTGACTGGTGCACTGCCATCGGGAGCAAGCCCCCTCCCACATTTGGAACTGAGTTGGATGGGCTATTCAAGTACAACCAGGCGATTAGGCAGCTCATTGCGCGTCTGCGTCACCGGCACATGCACCTTGAGCAACTCGCCACAGGCCTCAACACAGGCGATAAACCCGGCCAGGGTCTGGCCCTGCTTCACCTGCTGGGTAAACGCCTGGACGATGGCATCCCAGTTGCTGTCATCCAGGCGCTGGGAAATCCCGTCATCCACCAGGATCTCCACATAACGCTCCGCCTCGCTGACAAAAATCAGCACACCGGTACTGCCCACGGTGTGGTGCAGGTTCTGCTCCAGGAACTGCCGGCGCGCCAGGTTCGAGGCGCGCCAATGGCGAACCGAACGCGGGATCAGCCGGGTGGTGACCTTGGGCAAGCGGAACACCAGGCACAACACAATGAACGTCGCCCATTGCGCCAACAGGAGGGTGTACATCGTCAGGTAGCCCGACAGGTAATGCACCACGCCCGGCACCACCAACGCGATCAAGCTCGCCCACAATAACGGGATGTAGGCGTAGTCATCGGCACGCGCCGCCAGCACGGTCACCAACTCTGCGTCGGTGGTTTTCTCGACCCGGGCGATGGCTTCGGCGACTTGGCGTTGCTCGTGTTCAGTCAGTAATGCCATGGTTGTAGATGCTCTTTTCTCGTTATTGTCATTACCAGCCCCCCGAAGCCCCGCCGCCGCCGAAGCCACCGCCGCCGCCCCGGAAACCGCCGCCACCGCCTCCCCCACCGCCGCCGCGGCCACTGCTGCTGAGAATGGCCAGCAGGATGGCGCCCACCGGCAGGCCCATGCGATTGCACAGCCATAACACGCCGATCAGCAGGATAAACAAACCGATGGAGAACCCTGGATTATCCTTGGCGAAATTCGCATCCGCCACATGGGCCGGCACTGCCAAGGGTTCGCCGCCCACCACCTGCAGCATCGCGGCCACGCCATCGCTGATGCCCTGGCTGAAGTTGCCGGTCTTGAACTTGGGCAGGATCACCTGATTGATGATCACCCAGGATTGCGCATCCGTCAGCACACCTTCCAGGCCGTAACCGACTTCGATGCGCACTTTGCGGTCATCACGGGAGACGATCAGCAACGCGCCGTTGTCCTTACCCTTCTGGCCAATGCCCCACTGGCGACCCAGTTGATAACCGTAGTCTTCAATGGGCACGCCCTGCAGGTCAGGCACGGTGACCACCACGAGCTGGTCGCCCGAGGTTTGCTCCAGCGCCTGCAACTGCTGGGTCAGTTGCTCGCGCACCGCCGGATCGATCATCTGCGCGCTGTCCACCACACGCCCGCTCAGCGCCGGGAAGGTCAACGCTGCCTGGGCCATGCCCACGCAGGCCAACAACCACAACGCCAGGCCTATCCGTAATAAACGCATCGACACCTCAGCGCGGGCTTATTTGAACTTCACTTGCGGCGCTTTATCGGCGTCGGCACTGGTGGCTTCAAACGTGGCGCGAATCGGCAGGTCGCTGTACATCACGGTGTGCCACAGGCGGCCCGGGAAAGTACGGATTTCGGTGTTGTAGGCTTGCACGGCCTGGATGAAATCACGACGAGCCACGGCGATCCGGTTCTCGGTGCCTTCAAGCTGGGACTGCAGGGCCAGGAAGTTCTGGTTGGCCTTGAGGTCCGGGTAACGCTCGGACACCACCATCAAACGGCTGAGTGCACCGCTCAGGCCATCCTGGGCTTGCTGGAACTGCTTGAGTTTTTCCGGGTTGTCGAGGGTGCTGGCATCCACCTGGATCGAAGTGGCCTTGGCCCGCGCTTCAATCACCGCGGTCAGGGTGTCTTGCTCATGGGCGGCGTAGCCCTTGACCACTTCCACCAGGTTGGGGATCAGGTCGGCACGGCGCTGGTACTGGTTCTGCACCTGACCCCAGGCCGCCTTGGCCTGTTCGTCCAGGGTCGGGATATTGTTGATGCCGCAACCGCTCAGCACGGTGCTGATCAGTAACAACGCCGCAGCCTTGAAGCCCCAGCGGTAAGTTTGTGCTGCTTGCATGATGTTTCTCCTGGCCGATCTCGATGGAATTTGATGACTAACCCTACAAACGACGCGCTTGGGGCATAATCCGCCACCACTGGCATGCATCGAGCCAATCAGCTACAAAGATGCCCAGCGCGAAAAAGAGTTCAGAGTGTGCTGCATTTATCTGAACAACACCCGAACAACAATAGACGCTCCCCACATTTTGGCCGACCAGCGTTATCGCTGTGCAGTGAGCCGAAAAAGGATATTCATGAAGAAGCTGTGTTTGCTCGGCCTTGTTGCCACTCTGGCCACCCACCCCGTATGGGCAGAAACAAAGCCTGCTGCGCTTAAAGACAAGGACGCCTTCGTCAGCGACCTGCTCAAGCAAATGACCCTGGATGAAAAGATCGGCCAATTGCGGCTGATCAGCATCGGCCCGGAAATGCCCCGGGAACTGATCCGCCAGGAAATCGCCGCCGGCCGCATCGGTGGCACGTTCAACTCCATCACCCGCCCGGAAAACCGCCCGATGCAGGACGCGGCCATGCGCAGCCGCTTGAAGATCCCGATGTTCTTCGCCTACGACGTGATCCACGGCCACCGCACGATTTTCCCGATCAGCCTGGCCCTGGCTTCCAGCTGGGACATGGACGCCATCGGCCGCTCCGGGCGCATCGCCGCCCAGGAAGCCGCTGCCGACAGCCTCGACATCACCTTTGCGCCAATGGTCGATATCTCCCGCGACCCGCGCTGGGGCCGCACCTCCGAAGGGTTCGGGGAAGACACCTACCTGGTCTCGCGCATTGCCGAAGTCATGGTCAAGGCGTTCCAGGGCACCAGCCCCGCGAATGCCGACAGCCTGATGGCCAGCGTCAAGCACTTCGCCCTGTATGGCGCGGTAGAAGGCGGGCGCGACTACAACGTGGTCGACATGAGCCCGGTCAAGATGTACCAGGACTACCTGCCGCCCTACCACGCGGCAATCAAGGCCGGTTCCGGCGGCGTGATGGTGGCGTTGAACTCGATCAACGGCGTGCCCGCCACCGCCAACACCTGGCTGATGAACGACCTGCTGCGCAGAGACTGGGGCTTCAAGGGCCTGACCGTCAGCGACCACGGCGCGATCTTCGAGCTGATCAAGCACGGCGTGGCCAAGGACGGGCGCGAAGCCGCCAAGCTGGCGATCAAGGCCGGCATCGACATGAGCATGAACGACTCGCTGTACGGCAAGGAATTGCCCGGGCTGCTCAAGTCCGGCGAGATCGAGCAGAGCGACATCGACAATGCCGTGCGCGAAGTGCTCGGCGCCAAGTACGACATGGGCCTGTTCAAGGACCCGTACCTGCGCATCGGCAAGGCCGAGGATGACCCGGTCGACACCTACGCCGACAGCCGCCTGCACCGCGCCGAGGCCCGGGATATCGCACGCCGTAGCCTGGTGTTGCTGAAAAACCACAACGAAACCCTGCCGCTGAAAAAATCCGCGACCATCGCTCTGGTCGGCCCGCTGGCCAAGGCCCCTATCGACATGATGGGCAGTTGGGCCGCTGCCGGCCGGCCTGCGCAATCGGTGACCCTGCTCGACGGCCTGAACGCGCTGATCGGCGAGAAAGGCAAAGTGATCTATGCCCGTGGTGCCAATATCACCGGCGACAAGGCAGTGCTCGACTACCTCAACTTCCTCAACTTTGATGCCCCGGAAGTGGTGGATGACCCGCGCCCTGCCCAAGTGCTGATTGACGAAGCGGTCAAGGCCGCGAAGAACGCCGACGTTATCGTCGCAGCGGTGGGCGAGTCCCGTGGCATGTCCCACGAGTCGTCGAGCCGCACCGACCTGAATATCCCGCAAAGCCAGCGCGACCTGATCAAGGCCCTGAAAGCTACCGGCAAACCGTTGGTTTTGGTGCTGATGAACGGCCGTCCGCTGTCGATCCTCGATGAGAGCCAGCAGGCCGACGCGATCCTGGAAACCTGGTTCGCCGGCACCGAAGGCGGCAACGCCATCGCCGACGTGCTGTTCGGTGACTACAACCCGTCGGGCAAGCTGCCGATCACCTTCCCACGTTCGGTGGGGCAGATTCCCACCTACTACAACCACCTGACCATCGGCCGACCATTCACCCCAGGCAAGCCGGGCAACTACACCTCGCAGTACTTCGATGACACCACCGGCCCGCTGTTTCCGTTTGGTTATGGCCTGAGCTATACCACGTTCAGCCTGGCGGACATGGCGCTGTCGTCCACCACCCTGAACAAGACCGGCAAGCTCGACGCCAGCGTCACCGTGAAGAACACCGGCAAGGTCGATGGCGAAACCGTGGTGCAGTTGTATATCCAGGACGTGGCCGGCTCGATGATTCGCCCGATCAAGGAGCTGAAGAACTTCCAGAAGGTCATGCTCAAGGCCGGCGAAGAACGCACGCTGCACTTCACCATCACCGAGGAGGACTTGAAGTTCTACAACACCCAGCTCAAGTTCGCGGCGGAACCGGGTGAGTTCAATGTACAGATCGGGCTGGATTCCCAGGATGTGCAGCAACAGACCTTTGAACTGCTCTAAACCTCAAATGCAGTAAAAATGTGGGAGGGGGCTTGCTCCCGATAGCAGTGGGTCAGTCAATAATCTGTTAACTGAAACACCGCCATCGGGAGCAAGCCCCCTCCCACACTTGACCTCATTGTTCTTGTTAGCCGCGCCGGTCGAGCAGGTTGACCACCAACCGATCAATCCACCCCCACACCCTCTGCTTCACCCGCCGCCACAACGGCCGCGCTTTCCATGCCTCCAGGCTCACCGCCTGGCTCTGGGCAAAATCGGTTTCGAAACTGGCCACCACCGCCGCCGTCAATCCCGGGTCCAGCGCTTCGAGGTTGGCTTCCAGGTTGAAGCGCAAATTCCAGTGATCGAAATTGCATGAACCAATGCTCACCCAATCATCCACCAGCACCATTTTCAGGTGCAAAAAGCACGGCTGGTATTCAAAGATCTGCACGCCTGCCCGCAGCAGACGCGGGTAATAACGATGGCCGGCGTAGCGTACTGACGGGTGATCGGTACGTGGCCCGGTGAGCAGCAAACGCACATCCACGCCCCGCCCTGCCGCCTTGCGCAAGGCACGACGCACGCTCCAGGTCGGCAGGAAGTAAGGCGTCGCCAGCCAGATCCGCCCCTTGCTGCTGTTCAAGGCGCGGATCAGCGATTGCAGGATATCCCGGTGTTGACGGGCGTCGGCATAGGCCACACGACCCAGGCCGGGGCCCATCGCAGGCACCTTGGGCAGGCGCGGCAAACCGAAATGGGTCGCCAGTTTCCATTCACGGCGCGCCGCGTTGGCGTGCCATTGACGGTCGAACAGCGCCTGCCAGTCCAGCACCAGCGGGCCGCTGATCTGCACCATCACTTCATGCCAGTCGGCGCTGTCTTGCCCTGGCGTCCAGAACTCATCGGTGACGCCCGTGCCGCCGACCACGGCGACACCCTGGTCGATCAGCAACAGCTTGCGGTGATCGCGGTACAGGTTGCGCATCCAGCGCCGCCAGTTCAGGCGATTGTAGAAGCGCAGCTCCACGCCAGCATCGATCAAGCGCTTGCGCAGCCCGAGGGTAAACGCCAGGCTGCCGTAATCATCAAACAGGCAGCGCACCTGCACGCCGCGCTCGGCGGCCAGCACCAGCGCCTGCACCATGGCGTCGGCACAGGCCCCGGCTTCGACCAGATACAGCTCAAGGTCAACCTGCTGCTCGGCCCGAGCAATGCCCACCAGCATCTGCGGGAAGAAACTCGGCCCGTCGATCAGCAATTCAAACTGATTGGCGCTGCGCCACGGGAACACTGCGCCGCTCATGTCAGCGCGCCGTGAAAATCAGTACCGCACCCACCGGCACCGACAGGCTGATCGACTTAAGCCCGGCAGCCTTGCGCAACGCCGCTACGCCCGGCGCCAGGTCGAAATCCTCGGCATGCAACACCACCGGCTCCAGGGTCACCACCTGGAAGCGCCGCTCATCCAGGCGCGTGGCGAGCAATTCGGCGCTGTAGGTCTGGGTCTTGCCGTGCAGGGTAACGCTCAGCGGCAGGCGCAATTCCAACTGCGCGCCGGGCGCCAGGTCGTTGATCGGCTGCAGATTGATCTGCGCGCTGATCTGCGCTTCGGGGAAGGTCTTGATCTGGAACAGCTCTTTGCGCATGCGCTCGTCGCGCAGTGGGATGCCACTGTTGATCGACTCCATCTCCACTTGCAACTGCGCCGCGCCCTTGGCGTCGACCTTGCCATGCAACACCAGGAAGCGATGCACCTCGGCAATCTCGGTGTTTTTGGTGGTGACGAAAGACAGGCGCGAGGATTCGTTATCCAGGTACCAGTCGGCGTGGGCAGGCACGCTGGCACAGGTCAGCAGGGCGAAGACCAGGGGTTTGACATTGAACATAAAGACTCATGGGGCAAAAAACCTGGGCGAACATTAAGCGCAATCTCACGAACGGCGCAAATCCAATGTGGGGGGCTTGCTCCCGATGGCGGTGGATCAGCAACTCATCCAGTGGCTGACACCCTGCTATCGGGAGCAAGCCCCCTCCCACATGGGTCCGGCGGCGACTGTTCAGGCCAATGCCCGTTGAACTTCGCAGATCGTTTCTTCAAGGCTGGCCATATGCAGGTTCAACACCCGCTCCACCGGCGCTTGATGCATCGGCCAATGCAAGGCCATGCTGCCCACCAACCGGCCATTGGCCCGCACCGGCAACGCTACCGCCCGGATCAGGAACGGCAGACGCACCGGGTATTCCCAATAGCCCTCGGTACGCTGGCCGAAACCCTGGTGCTGGGTGTGCTCGCACGCATGGTATTGCTCATCGGCGGCCACCCGGTCGCGGCCCGCCAGGCGTTGCACTTCATCACGGGGCAGTTGCGTCAGGCAGGCCTTTCCCATCGCCGAGTGAAACAGGCTGGCGTACTGGCCGACGATCTGGCAGTTGTTCGGGTACAGCTTGCGCAACACACTGGGAATCGCGCTCTCCATGACTTCCAGGCGCTCGCCGTCGAAGCAGGACAAGTCCACCACCAAGCCGGTGCGCTCGCTCAACTCCACCAACCACGGCGCCGCGCTTTCCACCACCTGGCGCCTGAAGCGTTGCTGGGTATCGCCGAACAAACGCCGGGCACGCAGGCGGTAGCGCCGATCGCTCAGGCCGCGATAGACCCAGCCCTGTTCCTGCAAGGTCAGCAACATGCGCGACACCGTGGCCTTGGGCAGGCGCGTGAGGTAGTGCAGTTCCTCCAGCCCCAGGGCCTGGTGCTCACCCAGCAACTCGACGATTGCCAGTGCACGCTCAACCGAGCGTACGGTGCCTGTGTCCATGTTCGATCTCCCTGTTGCCGGTGGATGATCATTTTCACAGCAAGATGCAGGCCCGGTCGCGGCTCAGCCGGTCGCTGCAAGACATTCCGGCGGCCGGCGTCGTACCCATTGGGTCAGCTGTTCATGGGCATAGGCCAATTGCAGCACGGCGCGGTCCGCCTGGGCCGGGCCGATGATTTGCAGGCCCATGGGCAGGCCTTGGGGGTTGAAGCCCACGGGGATGCTCATGCTCGGCAAGCCGGCCAGGGTTGGGCCGATCACCACTTCCATCCAGCGGTGATAGGTATCCATTTCGCGCCCGGCCACATGGTACGGCCACGCTTGTTGTGCATCGAAAGGGAACACTTGGGCGGTGGGCAGCAGCAGGAAATCGTAACGCTCGAACAATTTGGTCAGGGCTCTGTACCACTCGCTACGATCCACCGAGGCCTGGTACACCTGCTGGGCGCTCAAGCCGAGGCCGCCCTCCACTTCCCATTGCGCTTCGGGCTTGAGCAGTGCACGTTTTTTTGGGTTGGCATAGGCCGCACCGAGGTTGCCGTGCACCAGCCAATGGCGGTGTACCAGCCAGCAGCGCCACAGTCGCGCCATTGAAAAGTCCGGCTGGCAGCTTTCTACTTCGCAGCCAAGCTCGGCGAAGTCACCCAGGGCCGTTTCGCACAGGCTCATCAGGCCGTCTTCCATCGGCAAATAACCGTTGTAGTCCCCCAGCCATCCCAGGCGTGCGCCTTTGAAGTCGCGCTGCAGCGGCTGGCCCAGCACAGCGGGATCGTCCTTGGAAGACAACGGCACCCGTGGGTCGTAACCGGCCTGAATGCTCAACAACCGCGCCACATCCGTCACGCTGCGGCCCATCGGGCCTTCGGTGCCCAACTGCTGCACGAACACTTCCGGCATCGGCCCGTGGGGCACGCGCCCCTGGGACGGGCGCAAGCCGAACACATTGTTGAACGCCGCCGGGTTGCGCAGCGAGCCCATCATGTCGCTGCCATCGGCCACCGGCAGCATGCGTAGCGCCAGGGCCACCGCCGCCCCGCCGCTGCTGCCGCCGGCCGACAGGCGCGGGTCATAAGCATTGCCGGTGGTGCCGAACAGCGTGTTGTAGGTATGGGAGCCCAGGCCGAACTCCGGCACGTTGGTCTTGCCGATGATGATCGCGCCACTGGCCCGCACCCGCGCCACGCTGATGGCGTCTTCACTCGGCACATGCTCGGCAAACAACGGTGAGCCCAGGGTGGTGCGCAAGCCTTGGGTCGCCGCCAGGTCCTTGATCGCCTGGGGCATGCCATGCATCCAGCCGCGGGACTGGCCCTGGTCCAGCTCACGATCACAGGCTCTCGCCTCGGCCAGCACGGCATCGCTGTCGCGCAACGACACCAGCGCATTCACCCTGGGGTTAAAACGCTGGATCTGTGCCAGGTACGCTTGCATCACCTCTTCACACGACACCTGCCGCCCATGGATCGCCCGCGACAGTTCGGTGGCATCCCAATCAACAATACTCAAGGCTTCACCTCACTTGAAAACGCCAGCGGTTTCTTCGCCCGCGGTGCCTCCTGCATGCAGTAAGTGCCCAGCAGCGTCAGCACGCAAGCGAACAACACATAGAACGACGGTGCCACCGGTGTGCCCAACACTTTGCTCAACCAGGTCACGATCAGCGGTGCGAAACCACCGAACACCATCACCGCTACGTTATAGGCCACTGACACGCCGGTCGAGCGCACCTCGATGGGAAACTGCTCGGCCAACGCCGTCGGCGCCGGGCCGAAGAACCCGCCAATGGCCGTGCACAGCATCACCTGCATCACCAGCAAGCGCTCGATGGACGGCGCGGCAGCCACCCACACATACAGCGGGTAGACCATCACGAAGAAGGCCAGCGTGAACGCCATCAGCACCGGCCGCCGCCCCAGGCGATCCGAGAGCAGGCCGG
Organism: Pseudomonas sp. FBCC-B545; assembly: GCF_059134095.1. Classification (NCBI taxonomy): domain Bacteria; kingdom Pseudomonadati; phylum Pseudomonadota; class Gammaproteobacteria; order Pseudomonadales; family Pseudomonadaceae; genus Pseudomonas; species Pseudomonas sp. FBCC-B545. The sequence continues at coordinate 4,709,360 of NZ_CP101441.1, forward strand.
ACAACGGAATCACCACAGTCATCAGCGCCACCGCAAACATCTGCACCATCAGCACCTGGTCCAACGGCAGGCCGAGGTTCTTGTGAGCGAAGGTCGGCATGTTCACCAGCACCACATAGAACGACACCGTCGCCCCACAGGCCAGGCCCATGGACACCAGGATGCTGCGACGATGATCACGCAACACATTCATCAGGCTCGGCGCCGGGCCGGTGGCGTTTCTGCGCGCCTCAATGAATTCTTCCGGGTCTTCCATGTGCCGACGAATCCACAACCCCACCGGGCCGATCAGCAAACCCAGCACGAAGGGCAGGCGCCAGCCCCACAGGTCGAGGGTTTCAGGCGAAAAGAGGTGCGTCGCCAGCGCCACCATCGCCGCCCCACCAAACACCGCCAGGCACTGCCCCACCAACTGCCACGAGCCGTACAAGCCCTTGCGATGGGCCGGCGCACTTTCCACCAGGAACGCGGTGGCACTGGCGTATTCCCCGCCGGTGGCAAAGCCCTGGAGCATGCGCGCCACCACGATCAGCAGCGGCGCGCCCATGCCGATGGCGGCATAGTTTGGCGCAAAGGCGATCATTGCGATGGACACGGTCATCAGCCGGATAATCAACTGCATCGCCGCCTTGCGGCCTTTGCGGTCGGAGTAGATGCCCAACAGGATGCCGCCCACCGGGCGCATGAAAAAGCCCACACCAAAGGTGGCCAAGGCCATCAGCAGCGAAGCGTATTCATCCTCGGAGGGGAAGAATTGCCGGGCGATAATGCTGGCCAGAAAGCCATAGACGATAAAGTCGTACCACTCCAACGCGTTGCCGATCACGGCCGCCACCACTTGGCGGGTGCGGGAGACGCCAGGTTTTGAAGTCTGCATGAGGAACACTCCATTCAACCGATAAGGGAAAGGGTCCAGCGGCAGAAAAAGTGCGGTTGTCAGGCAGGCTTGAGCCAGCTCTCGGCCAGTGCGCCCCAATAGGCGGCGCCGGTCAGCAGGATGTCGTCGTTGAAGTCATAGGCGGGGTTATGCACCATCGGCCGCGATACGCCATTGCCGATAAACAGGTAGCTGCCGGGGCAGCGTTGCAGCATCCAAGCGAAGTCTTCGCTGCCCATCAGCGTGCGGGTGTTGCCGTCCACGGCATCGGCGCCGAGCAAGGCCACGCCGACCTGGCGGGCAAACTCGGTTTCTTCGGCGTGGTTGACCAGCACCGGATAGGCCGGGCGGTGTTCGATCTGCACCGTGCAGCCGAAGCTGGCGGCCTGGGTCTGGATGATCGCGTTGACCCGCTCGAGCATCTGCTCGCGCACCTTGGGGTTGAGTGCGCGCAGGCTCAGGCGCAATAACGCTTGCTGGGGAATCACATTCGCTGCCTGGCCGGCCTGCAAGGCGCCGACCGTAACCACGGCGGCTTCCTGGGTATCGATATTGCGCGCCACTACCGTCTGCAGGGCCATGACCATGCTGGCGGCAGCCACCAGTGGATCGACTGTGAGGTGCGGCATGGAACCATGGCCGCCGACGCCTTCGAGGGTAACGGTAAGCAAGTCTTGGGACGCCATCATCGGGCCAACTCTTAATCCCAAATGCCCCGCCGGCAGGCCCGGCATATTGTGCATGCCAAACAACCCATCACAGGGAAAACGCTCCAGCAAACCCTCCGCCAGCATCGCCTCGGCACCGCCCTGGCCTTCTTCGGCGGGTTGGAAAATCAGATTCAGCGTTCCGTCGAATTGCCGCGTCGCCGCCAGGTAGCGGGCAGCGCCGAGCAACATGGTGGTATGACCGTCATGCCCGCAGGCGTGCATGCAACCGGCGTGCTGGCTGGTGTAGGCCGCGCCGGTGTTTTCGATGATGGGCAAGGCGTCCATATCGGCACGAATGCCCAGCGTGCGCGAGCTGCTGCCGTTACGCAGCACGCCGACCACACCGGTCTTGCCGATGCCGGTATGCACCTCATACCCCCATTCCCGCAAGGAGTGCGCGACCAGCGCTGAGGTGCGGTTCTCTTCAAAGCCAAGCTCAGGATGGGCGTGGATGTCGTGACGCACAGCGTGCAAGTCGCTGGCGACGTCGCTGAGCCAATCCAGGATGTGCTGGTGTGGGCGCATGGTGATTCTCCTCACAGGCGGGTGTTCCCGTTCTTGTTGGCGACACACCGCCAGCTAACCGCGATGTGGGCGTGAGGACAACCAAAGGTGGTTCCACCCTGTGGAACCTGAGGCCAACCATTTTCTTAAAATCTCTGGAGATCAAAATGTGGGAGGGGGCTTGCTCCCGAACGCGTTGCTTCAGTCACTGATGTTGTGAATGACACGCCGCAATCGGGAGCAAGCCCCCTCCCACATTATGATCTTCATACATCCGCTGGATCTCACCGCGCCATTGAGTGCACTACGCCGGGCGTCGCTGAGCTATCAGACTTATACGACTAAATACCCGGAAACGTCCGACTTTACCCTAAGTAAATCCCTCTCCAAAGTTTGGCTTGCCACTGACTCTCCCTTGCTCGTTTACCTCGATTGAAATGCGTCACGCGTTAGTTTTCTTGTCGAGACGAGGAGGAAAGTACGGCCAAAAAAACTTAATGGATAAAGGGAAAAACAATGAGCGTAGGTTATTTCATTGGCCTGGGTGACAAGACCACCTGCGGCGGGGAAGTGCTGGACGGAGATAAAAGAATCAACATCCATGGCCTTCTTCATGCGTGCGAAGGTGACCGAGTCACCTGTGGCAAGGATGGGCAAACTTATAGGATCGTCGGTGGCATTTCCTTCATGAACAGCCACGGCCGGCTTATGGCCGGTACGTTGGATAGTTACAGCGACTGTCCGTGCAAAGCCGAATTGGTGCCTTCGGTGTTTTCAGCCAAGTACCACAGCAGAGGTAGCTCGGTTGTGAGCGCCAACAGGCAAGCAGCCGAACCGGTCCGAGCCGCTACCAGTTGGGCGGCGCCTTCTCAAAGCGCTTACACGCCGCCAAGCCATTCAGTCCCGTCTGCATTTAACGGCCTATCGGGCCAGGAACCAGGTTTTTATATCGTGCCCAAAAGCACTACGCGCGAGGCTTTGGAGGCCACGCTTTTTCCAGTTCTTGACCCGGCTGTAATGCGCAAGTTTCAAACGCTGAATCCCAATACAGGTCACTTCAAAGCCGGCTCAATGGTCGTGCTCAGCGATCCGAACAACACCTCCTGCACTTATCAGGAAGCGCAGTTGATGCAGGCCGCTCAACAAGTCGATGCCTCCCTGGATTCCCTTACGCCGGACGAGGCCGACTTTCTGTATCGACACGGTGCCGAAATCGCCAGCTTCATAGGCCATACCTCAACCTGGCTCGGCGTAAGCGCGGTGGTGATGGAAACGCACCTGAATAACTTGCGCAACACCCTCCAGGCCATCGAGCGTCTACACCAACAAACTTATCGTCAGCACGGCCACCTTAAGTCGTCGCAGTTCTTCACGGATCGCCAGCGTCTTATGAGCCAGCTGGATGCTCATCTGTTGAATTCCACTCGGCTGCGTGGCCAAACCACCCTGGGCGATCACCCCAAGTTGAAAACGGCGCTCGGCATTTCCAGTCGCAGCTTGGTGCACCATTGGGACAAGGCCGGTGCGCCGGGGCAGATTCCGGGATATGCCGCTCACGTGGAAGCAACGAGTCGTGCTACCCAATACATGAAGGCGGGCGGTTACATCGGGATTGGGATTAGCGGAGTGTCTTCGCTGATGGCTATTGAGCAGGTATGTAACGGCGAATCTGGGCCAGCTTGTGAGAAGGTCAAGTTTACTGAAGGCGGAAAATTTGGGCTTTCTACTGCCCTCGGCGTTGCAGGTGGTGCGATGGCTAGTTCTGCCAGTGGTCCGATCTGCCTTGCGATTGGCGTAGCCACTGGAGGTATCGGAGGTGTTGTATGTATCGCAGCTATAGTAGGGACGGGCGCATGGATGGGTACGACTGTTGGTAGTATGACTGGCGAAGCTATTGGAGAAAAAATTTACGAAATGACTCAACCATGACCAGTATCGACAGTTGGCCTCCCTGGATTGCAATCTTTGTTTTAGGGGCCCCAGGTCTGCTCGCAGTTGCCGGTATTGCTCATAGTTTGCACCTGAGCCGCCGTCACCTGAACGCATTAAAGGAGGCTTTGAAAAACAGTCGGTATATTTACCTCTGGGGAGATAGCCTGGGAAAACGGGGCTTGATTTGGTCACTCTTGGAAATATCAAAAATCGCCGGGATGGTTGTGTGGCCGAGGGCTTATATTCTTACCGGTGATGTAAATCCTGCTGATATCGAAACATTTCCAGCTCGTCTGAAACGACGTCTAATCGTCAATATGACGCTGATGTTCACGTCATTCACTTGGGGGGTAGTTGCCGCCATGCTTGTGAAGTTCAGGTAGCTCAAACGGGCCTCAGCCGAGGTCCGACACCAGCAACCAAGTGCCGTTCCTGTATGTGTAACTGCCCGCTCCTACAGGAGTTTATGCAGTGTGTCAGGGGCTCAGGCGACACCCCTGCCGCTCCCCCAACCACCTTGCCGTATGCGTACGCCCCAACCCACTCGCCGTCACTTCACTGCGCTCAGGCGTGTCGATCAACGCACTGGTCGGCACGTACTGCTTCACATACCCACGGCAATACTGCGCCGGGTTGTTTTCCACATACCGGCACGAGCAATACTCCTTGGCGGTGTACGCCGCGATGATGTCGGGGAAGGCTTGCAGGTTGACGCGCTCATGCCACACCCAGCCCAACAGGGCGAGCAACAGCAGCAGAAACAGACTGGTAAACGGCCGACGACGAATCATGGCTGCACCGCCGCCAGTACGCGCTTGAGCAGTTCGTTATGGCGGTAGCTACCGTCGCGGTCATCGCCGTAACGTACGATCACCAAGTGTTCGTCCGGCAGCACAAACAGCGCCTGGCCCCAGTGTCCCAATGCGGCGTAGGTGTCGGCAGGTGCATCGGGCCATGGTCTGGACGCGCCCGTGTTAAGCCACCACTGGCCGCCGGGGACGGCTTCGTCCTGGCCGCTTTTGTATTTGTCGAACGGCTGGCGATTGAAGGCCACCCATTCTTTAGGCAGCAACTGTTGCTCACCCCAACGCCCCTCCCGCGCCATCAGCAGTCCAACCCTCGCCAAATTCCGGGCAGTGAGGTACGCATAGGACGAAGCGACGAAGGTTTCATCGGCATCGGTTTCCCATGTCGCATTGCGAATGCCCAACGGCTTGAACAACGCATCCCACGGATAGCTCATATACGCCTTGTGGCCGAGCATGCCTTTGAGGGCCGCAGACAAGATGTTGCTGTCGCCACTGGAATAACGAAACGCCTGGCCCGGGGCAGCAGCAGCGTCGGTACTGGCGGCAAACTCGGCCATATCGCCACGGCCTCGGGTGTAGAGCATCGCCACCACCGAGGATTTCAGCGGCGCGTATTCATAGTCTTCCTGCCAGTCCAGGCCCGAGGCCCAGTGCAGCAGGTCGGCCATGGTCACCTTGGGATGCTGATTCATCGGCGAGTAGAAACGCGCAACGGGGTCGCTCAGCTTGAAGCGGTTTTCACCGTAGGCCACGCCGAGCACGGTGGCCATCAGGCTTTTGCTCACCGACCAGGTCAGGTGCGGCGTGCTGGCGGTGGTGGGCGCGGCGTAGCGTTCGTAGATGATTTCGCCGTCACGAATGACCAGCAGCGCATCGGTACGAATGCCTTCGCGGCTGGTGTCGTCACGGGGCGGGAAAGCGTAGGCGTCCAGTGCATCGACAGCGGGGCCATTGAGGGGTGTGCCCATGGCCCAATCCTTTACAGGCCAGGTTTCGGCGCGGGCGGTAACGGTGACAAACAGTAGGGCAACGCACAACAGGCCTCGGACCATGGACGCAAACTCAAGGGGGGGGCATTCAAGCCCGCGAGCCTAGCGCAGGCCAATGACAGATTTGCTACACGGGGTCTGTCATCCAACCGTCACCGTAACTTCATGGAGATGACACCGAGGCTACATAGCCTGACTTTGGACAACAAAGTCGACTGGCCGTACAACCTGGCCGGCACTCGGAGACTCGCTATGACTCAGATCGCCCGCATCAGCGACAAAGGCAATGAACGCCGTCTGCAAGCCGAACGCCTGGTGGGCGCACAGGCTTTGCAGGAAGCCCAGGCCCTGCGGTTCAACGTGTTCAGCGGCGAGTTCAACGCCAAGCTGAAAGGCGCGGAACTGGGCCTGGACATGGATGACTATGATGTTCACTGCAGCCACATCGGCGTGCGGGATTTGAACAGCGGTCGACTCGTCGCCACCACCCGTCTGCTCGACCACCAGGCCGCGAGCACCCTGGGCCGGTTCTACAGCGAAGAAGAATTCAGCCTGCATGGCCTGCTGCACTTGCAGGGCCCGATCCTCGAAATCGGCCGCACCTGCGTCGACCCGGCCTACCGCAACGGCGGTACCATCGCGGTATTGTGGGGCGAGTTGGCCGAGGTGCTCAACCAGGGTGGCTACAGCTACCTGATGGGCTGCGCGAGCATCCCGATGCACGACGGCGGTATCCAGGCCCACGCGATCATGCAGCGCCTGCGCGAGCGTTACCTATGCAACGAACACCTGCGCGCCGAACCGAAAAAACCGTTGCCGGCCCTGGACCTGCCCTCCAACGTCATCGCGGAAATGCCACCGCTGCTCAAGGCCTATATGCGCCTGGGCGCAAAGATCTGCGGCGAGCCGTGCTGGGATGAAGACTTCCAGGTCGCCGACGTGTTCATCCTGCTCAAGCGCGATGAGTTGTGCCCGCGTTATGCGCGGCACTTCAAGGCGGCCATGTGATGAGCCGCCTGCGTGTGTACGGGCGCATCGCCCGGGTGCTGCTGGTGGTGGCGCTGGGCTTGAGCATGGCCAGTGTGTTTGGCCTGTTCGAGCGCTTGGGTGTGGCCAACTCGATGGTGCGGCGCCAGCGTTGGTCGCGGTTCTTTATGGCGCGCCTGAGCAACGCCCTGCCCTTTCGCGTGACGGTGCACGGTGAGGTGCCGCAAACACCGATGCTGTGGGTGAGCAATCACGTGTCCTGGACGGATATCCCGCTGCTGGGCATGGTCACGCCGATGTCTTTCCTGTCCAAGGCCGAAGTGCGCACCTGGCCGGTGGCAGGCTGGTTGGCGGCCAAGGCTGGCAGCCTGTTTATCCGCCGCGGCGCGGGCGACAGCCAGTTGATCCGCAAGCAGATGACCCGTCATCTGGAGCAACAGCACCCGTTGCTGATGTTTCCCGAAGGCACCACCACCGACGGGCGCAGCCTGCGTACCTTCCACGGGCGTTTACTGGCCAGCGCGATTGAGGCGGATGTGTCGCTGCAACCGGTAGCGATCCGTTATATGCGCGACGGCCAGGTCGACCCGCTGGCACCGTTTATTGGCGAGGATGATTTGCTCTCGCACTTGATGCGCTTGTTCTCCAATGACCAGGGCGATGTGGAGATTCATGTGCTCAAACCGATTGCCTGCGCCGGACAGGAGCGTGCGGCATTGGCGTTCCAGGCGCAGCAGGCGGTGCAGAAAGCGTTGTTTGGGCCGGTGCCGGAGGTTGAGCCAGTAAATACTCGGCCTGCGTTTGCGGCCTAAAGCGGGCACGGTTAAATGTGGGAGGGAGCAAGCCCCTCCCACATTTAATTCTGTGTAGCCTGCTGGGTTTGTGCGAATGCCTGTAACTCTGGGTAGAACTCACTGAAGTCTCTGCTCAGTGGTTCATACAACACCCGCAACTCCTGCATCGCAAACCCCAACGCGTCTGGGTCAGTCAGCCGCCGCGAAATCCCACGCAGCACCTGCTCCATCACCGCAAACTCGCGATACGAGCCCAGCCAATCATCCGCCGCCATGTAGGGCGCAATCTGCGCCAGCCGCCCCGGCAAAGCGGGTTCGGTCGCCAGCACGCGATACACCTGCGAGGTAAAACGCTCCAGGGGCTGGTCGGCATACAGTGCCCAATCCCGCGCCAGGCAATGGTCGAAAAACACATCGAGGACGATCCCGGCATAGCGCCTGCGGGTCAGGCTGAAACGCGACAACGCCTCGCCCACCAGCGCATGGCTATCGGTAAAACGGTCAATGGAGCGATGCAGCTGGATCGCCGCTTCGATTTGCGGGCTGAACTGGCCCTGCAAGCGACCTTTGACGAAGTCGCCATAGAGGCTGCCCAGCAGTTGCGCAGGAAGTTGGCCGCCCAGGTGCAGATGTGCGAGATAATTCATGGCGCGCAGTCTACCACTGCCTTCAACGTATCGTTATAACCCGATATACCGATTCAGTCTGACCTCAGATCAAATTCATATTGGTATATCGGGATAGACCGATTTAAAGTTCGCCTCATCGCGATATAACGCTTTACGACACCGAGCACCTGCCATGTCCATTGACCTCGACGAAATAATAAAAGCCCTGGCGCACCCAGTACGACGAGACATCCTCACCTGGCTGAAAGACCCGAAGGTGCAATTCCCCGAGCAACTGCACAACCACGAATACGGCATCTGCGCCGGGCAGATCGACCAGCGCTGCGGCCTGTCCCAGTCGACCGTGTCGGCCCACCTGGCCACCTTGCAACGGGCCGGGTTGATCAGCAGCCAGAAGGCCGGGCAATGGCACTTTTTCAAACGCAACGAGACAGTGATCCAGGCCTTTCTCGCGGCGCTCACCACCGAACTCAGCGCCGATATGAGCGCACCGCTGTAATAAAGGAAACGTAGATGCCCCTCTCGCTACTCATACTGGCCCTCAGCGCCTTTGCCATCGGCACCACCGAATTCGTCATCATGGGGCTGCTGCCCGATGTGGCGGCGGACTTGGGCGTGTCGATTCCCGGCGCCGGCTGGCTGGTTACTGGCTACGCCCTGGGCGTAGCCATCGGTGCGCCGTTCATGGCACTGGCCACCGCCAAGTTGCCACGCAAGGCCGCCCTGGTAGCGTTGATGGGTATCTTCATTGTCGGCAACCTGCTCTGCGCCCTGGCCAGTGACTACAACGTGCTGATGTTTGCCCGCGTCATCACGGCGCTGTGCCACGGTGCCTTCTTTGGGATTGGTTCTGTGGTGGCGGCCAACCTGGTACCAGCCAACAAGCGCGCTTCGGCCGTGGCCTTGATGTTCACCGGCCTGACCCTGGCCAACGTGCTCGGCGTACCGCTGGGCACCGCCCTGGGCCAGCAAGCTGGATGGCGCTCAACCTTCTGGGCGGTGACCGTGATTGGCGTGATCGCCTTGATCGGCTTGATCCGCTTCTTGCCGGCAAAGCGTGACGAAGAAAAACTCGACATGCGCGCCGAACTGGCAGCCCTCAAAGGTGCCGGAATCTGGTTGTCGCTGAGCATGACAGCGTTGTTCGCCGCCTCCATGTTCACCCTTTTTACCTACGTCGCACCGCTGCTTGGCGATGTCACCGGCGTGTCACCCAAGGGCGTGACCTGGACCCTGCTGTTGATCGGCCTGGGCCTGACCGTGGGCAACATTATCGGCGGCAAGCTGGCGGACAAACGCCTGGCGGCCACCCTGATCGGCGTGTTCATCAGCATGGCGGTGGTCTCAACTGTCCTGTCCTGGACCAGCGTCGCGCTGATCCCCACCGAAATCACCCTGTTCCTGTGGGCCACCGCTTCGTTTGCCGCCGTACCGGCGCTGCAAATCAACGTAGTGACCTTCGGCAAAGCAGCACCGAACCTGGTGTCCACCTTGAACATCGGCGCTTTCAATATCGGCAACGCTCTTGGCGCCTGGGTCGGTGGCAGCGTGATCGCCCATGGTTTCGGCCTGACCAGCGTGCCGCTGGCCGCCGCAGCACTGGCGATCCTGGCCCTGCTGGTGACCCTGATCACTTTCCGTCAGAGCGGCGACGCCGACCTGGCCCCTGCGACCAACTGATCAATCCACTTAAAGAGAAGGGTGTTATCCCATGACGACTATTTTCGATCCGATCACACTGGGCGACCTGGAACTGTCGAACCGCATCATCATGGCGCCGCTGACCCGCTGCCGCGCCGACGCCGGTCGTGTGCCCAACGCGCTGATGGCCGAGTACTACGTGCAGCGTGCCTCCGCTGGGCTGATCCTCAGCGAAGCCACCTCCGTGACACCCATGGGCGTGGGCTACCCGGACACCCCGGGCATCTGGTCCAACGACCAGGTGCGCGGCTGGGCCAACATCACCAAGGCCGTGCACGGCGCGGGCGGCAAGATCTTCCTGCAACTGTGGCATGTGGGTCGCATCTCCCACGAGTCCTACCTGAACGGCGAAACCCCGGTGGCCCCAAGCGCAGTCCAGGCCAAAGGTCATGTCAGCCTGGTTCGCCCACTGGCCGACTATCCGACCCCACGCGCCCTGGAAACCGCTGAAATCGCCGACATCGTCGACGCTTACCGCGTAGGTGCCGAGAACGCCAAGGCTGCAGGCTTTGACGGCGTGGAAATCCACGGCGCCAACGGCTACCTGCTCGACCAGTTCCTGCAAAGCAGCACCAACCAGCGCACCGACCAATACGGCGGCTCCCTGGAAAACCGTGCGCGCCTGTTGCTGGAAGTGACCGACGCCGCCATCGAAGTCTGGGGCGCCGGCCGCGTGGGCGTGCACCTGGCACCGCGTGCCGATGCCCATGACATGGGCGACGCCAACCTGGCCGAAACCTTCACCTACGTCGCCAGCGAACTGGGTAAACGTGGCATCGCCTTCATCTGCTCCCGTGAAAAAGAAGGCGCGGACAGCCTCGGCCCACAACTGAAAAAGGCCTTCGGCGGCGTGTACATCGCCAACGAACGCTTCACCAAGGACAGCGCCAACGCCTGGCTGGCCGAAGGTAAAGCCGATGCCGTGGCCTTCGGTATTCCCTTCATTGCCAACCCAGACCTGCCGGCGCGCTTGAAGGCGGATGCAGCGTTGAACGAGCCGCACCCGGAAACCTTCTATGGCAAAGGCCCGGTGGGTTATATCGATTACCCGACACTGCCGATCTAACTGACTGAAACAAAAAACAAAGTGGGAGGGGGCTTGCCCCCGATAGCGGTGGCTCAGTCAACACATCATTGACTGACACACCGCTATCGGGGGCAAGCCCCCTCCCACATTTTGACTGTATGTAGGCTCTTGGAAACATTGCTTCACAGAACCGCAACAATATCGCTACAAAATACTTAGCCGGCTACCTATCAACCGCAGGCCAGCCCGTATATAAAGTCACCCCGCCATTCAGGCAAAGGGACGATTGACTGTCTCTGGTCTTTACTATTGACACAACTGGACGCAATTACGCATTTTGTCTCAATTGCGCAGGCTGGGGCTCAGGCGCAGCATGTCCAGCCCTATGTCAGCCCAGCGCTCGGCGTCTTGATGCAGTTGAAAACTGTCAGGCACCAACAGCCACTGTCCGATCAGACCGTGGATAAACGCATGGATGCATATGGCCCCGCGGGTGGTATCGAGCGTTTCTGGAAGTTGCCCGCGATGGACCGCGTTACGCAACGTCAAGCCGATACGCAGGTTGCATTCAAGAGTGTGGGTCTGGCGTTGGCGGCGCATGTCACACATTTCATCGGTGAACTCGCACTTATGAAACAGGATTTCGTTGATGCGCCGGGTTTTCGGGTCCAGGGCCACTTCATGATAGAGATGAATCAGCAACTTGCGCATACAGCCCAGCGGGTCGACTTCGTCCTCGCTTTCACTGGCGCGGGCCAATTCGTCCAGGGGCTCGTGCAGCGTGTCGAGCAATGCCTGAAGCAAGTCGGACTTATTGCTGAAATGCCAGTAGATAGCACCGCGCGTCACTCCCGCCAGCGCGGCGATGTCCGCCAGGGTGGTGCGCGCCACGCCACGCTCATAGAAGGCTTGCTCAGCGGCTTGGAGAATCTGGCTGCGCGTTTCCTGAGCTTCCTCTTTGGTGCGACGAACCATGGCAGTAAAACCTCAATCGGGACACTGTGGATGGTGCTTGACCATCATCTGAATAATTGTGGGACGACGCCGTCATGGGCGCCGAACGTACTAGAATCGAGGCTTGGGGCGCTGCTTTGTCAACATTGCGCACGGCCTGTCAAGAGTTTACAAACAACCATGAACGTAAGTATATTGCGTAGCAAGCTACTTATCTACTCACAGCCTGTTTTTTACCCTTCCACACTTCTTGTGCGCACCCTGCGCGCCTGACCCGAGGATCTTCATGCAACTTAAGCCAGCTGTTACCGCTCTGGTCACTGCCGTCGCCCTGGCATCGCTGCTCAGCGGATGTAAAAAGGAAGAAGCGGCACCGCCCGCTCAAACCCCTCAGGTCGGCGTGGTCACCATTCAACCGCAAGCCTTTACCCTGACCACCGAGTTGCCAGGCCGCACCACGGCCTATCGCATCGCGGAAGTCCGGCCTCAGGTCAACGGCATCATTCTCAAGCGCTTGTTCAAGGAAGGCGCGGATGTGAAGGAAGGCCAGCAGTTGTACCAGATCGACCCGTCGGTCTATGAGGCGACACTCAAGAGCGCCCAGGCCAAGCTGACCCAGACCAAGTCGATCACCGACCGCTACAAGCAACTGGTCGATGAACAGGCCGTCAGCCGCCAGGAATACGACACCGCCGTCGCCGACCGCATGACCGCCGAAGCCGACCTGCAGAGCGCCCAGATCAACGTGCGCTACACCAAGGTGTTCGCACCGATCTCCGGGCGTATCGGCCGTTCTTCGGTCACCGAAGGCGCACTGGTCAGCAATGGTCAGGCCGATGCCATGGCCGTGATCCAGCAACTGGACCCGATCTACGTCGACGTTACGCAGTCCTCGGCTGAAATGCTGAAGCTGCGTCGCGACCTTGCCAGTGGCCAACTGGAGAAAGCCGGCGACAACGCGGCCAAGGTCAAGCTGACCCTGGAAGACGGCACGCCTTACGCCCAGGACGGCAAGCTCGAATTCTCCGAAGTGTCGGTCGACCAGACCACCGGTTCCGTGACCCTGCGTGCCGTGTTCCCCAACCCTGACCATGTGCTGCTGCCGGGCATGTTCGTGCACGCCCAGCTGCAAGCGGGTGTGAACAGCAAGGCCATTCTCGCTCCGCAACAAGGCGTGACCCGTGACCTCAGGGGCATTCCGACGGCGCTGATCGTGAACAAGGACAACAAGGTCGAGCAACGCGAGCTGGTTGCCAACCGCACTGCCGGTGCGTACTGGCTGGTGGAAAAAGGCCTTGACGCCGGTGACCGCGTGATCACCGAGGGCCTGCAATTCATCAAGCCGGGTATCGAAGTCAAGGTCAAGGACGCCGACAACGCCAAACCCGCCGGTACTGCTGCAGCGCCTGCTGCCGCTGCTGGTCAAGGGGAGTAATCCATGTCGAAATTTTTTATCGACCGTCCCATTTTTGCCTGGGTAATTGCCCTGGTGATCATGCTGGTCGGGGCACTGTCGATCCTGAAGTTGCCCATCAACCAATACCCGGCCATTGCGCCAACGGCCATTGATATCCAGGTGACCTACCCAGGCGCGTCCGCACAAACCGTGCAAGACACCGTGGTTCAGGTCATCGAGCAACAGCTCAACGGTATCGACAACCTGCGTTATGTCGCCTCGGACAGTAACTCCGACGGCAGCATGACCATCACCGCGACGTTCAACCAGGGTACCAACCCGGATATCGCCCAGGTCCAGGTGCAGAACAAGCTGAACCTGGCCACCCCGCTGCTGCCGCAAGAAGTGCAGCAACAGGGTATCCGCGTGACCAAGTCGGTGAAGAACTTCCTGATGGTGATCGGTCTGGTGTCGGAAGACGGCAGCATGACCAAGGACGACTTGTCCAACTACATCGTGTCCAACATCCAGGACCCGATTTCCCGTACCTCGGGCGTGGGTGACTTCCAGGTCTTCGGTTCGCAGTACGCCATGCGTATCTGGCTCGACCCGGCCAAGCTGAACAACTACCAGCTCACCCCGGTGGATGTCAGCAACGCCATCAAGGCGCAGAACGTGCAGGTGGCCACCGGCCAACTGGGCGGCCTGCCTGCCCTGCCCGGTACCCAGCTGAACGCTACCATCATCGGCAAGACGCGCCTGCAAAGCGCTGAAGAGTTCGCCAAGATCCTGATGAAGGTGAATACCGACGGCTCCCAGGTTCGCCTGGGTGACGTCGCGCGTATCGAGCTGGGCGGCCAGAACTACAGCATCAGTGCGCAGTTCAACGGCAAGCCGGCTTCGGGTATGGCCATCAAGCTGGCGGCGGGTGCCAACGCACTGGACACCGGCAAGGCCATCCGCGAAACAGTAAAGTCCCTGGAACCGTTCTTCCCGCCGGGCATGAAGGCGGTGGTGCCGTATGACACCACCCCGGTGGTGACCGAATCGATCTCCGGTGTGGTTCACACCCTGGTCGAAGCGATCGTGCTGGTGTTCCTGGTGATGTTCCTGTTCCTGCAGAACTTCCGCGCCACCATCATCACCACCATGACCGTACCGGTGGTATTGCTGGGTACCTTCGGGATCCTGGCCGCGTGCGGCTTCACCATCAACACCTTGACCATGTTCGGCATGATCCTGGCCATCGGCTTGCTGGTGGACGATGCCATCGTGGTCGTGGAAAACGTCGAACGGGTAATGGCCGAGGAACATCTGTCGCCCAAAGAAGCGACGATCAAGTCCATGGGCCAGATCCAGGGCGCCCTGGTGGGCATTGCTTTGGTACTGTCGGCGGTACTGCTGCCGATGGCGTTCTTCGGTGGTTCCACCGGGGTGATCTACCGCCAGTTCTCCATCACCATTGTTTCGGCGATGGCGTTGTCGGTCATGGTTGCCCTGATCTTCACCCCGGCCTTGTGCGCCACTATGCTCAAGCCGATCGATCCGGAAAAGCACGGCCAACCCAAGCGCGGCTTCTTCGGCTGGTTCAACCGCACCTTCGACAGCGGCGTACTCAAGTACGAGCGCGGCGTGGGCGGCATGATCAAGCACAAGATCCCGGCATTCCTGGTGTATGTGCTGATCCTGGCCGGCATGATCTGGATGTTCACCCGTATTCCGAGCGCGTTCCTGCCTGAGGAAGACCAGGGCGTGATCTTTGCCCAGGTGCAGACACCGGTCGGTTCTTCGGCTGAACGTACGCAGAAAGTCATCGATGACATGCGGGCCTTCCTGCTGCATGACAAGGAAGGCGAGCCAGGCGAAGGCAAGTCTGTGAACTCGGTGTTTACCGTAAACGGCTTCAACTTCGCCGGCCGTGGCCAGAGCTCGGGCCTCGCGTTTGTGATGCTCAAGCCGTGGGATGAACGTGACTCGACCCAATCGGTATTCGAAGTCGCCAAGCGGGCCCAGGGTTATTTCTTCGGAGCCTTCAAGGACGCAATGGTATTCGCCATCGTGCCACCTTCGGTTCTTGAATTGGGTAACGCCACTGGTTTCGACGTGTTCCTGCAAGACCAGGGTGGCGTCGGCCACGACAAGCTGATGGCTGCACGTAACCAGTTCCTCGGTGCGGCGGCGCAAAGCAAGGTACTGGCAGGCGTACGTCCAAACGGCGTGAACGATGAACCACAGTACGAGCTGACCGTCGACGACGAGAAAGCCAGCGCCCAGGGCATCAGCCTCGCCGATATCCAGCAGACCCTGGCCATTGCCCTGGGTGGCAGCTACATCAACGACTTCATCGACCGTGGTCGTGTGAAGAAGGTGTATGTGCAAGGTGACGCTGCCAGCCGTATGGCACCGGAAGACCTGGACAAATGGTACGTGCGCAGCGACTCCGGGAAGATGGTGCCGTTGTCGGCCATCTCGTCGGGCAAGTGGATCTTCGGTTCGCCGAAGCTCTCGCGATACAACGGTGTAGCGGCGATGGAAATCCTCGGTACCCCGGCGCCGGGCTACAGTACCGGTGACGCGATGGCGGAAGTCGAACGCATTGCCAAGGAACTGCCGGCCGGCATCGGCTACTCCTGGACAGGCCTGTCGTATGAAGAACGCCTGTCCGGCTCCCAGGCACCTGCGCTGTACGCACTGTCGCTGCTGGTTGTATTCCTTTGCCTGGCGGCACTGTACGAAAGCTGGTCGATCCCGATTGCGGTGATTCTGGTAGTGCCACTGGGTGTGATCGGTGCGCTGATCGCTACCAGTATGCGTGGCTTGTCCAACGACGTGTTCTTCCAAGTGGGCTTGTTGGTGACGGTGGGCCTGGCGGCGAAAAACGCCATCCTGATCGTGGAATTCGCCAAGGAGCTGCATGAGCAAGGCAAAGGCATCGTCGAGGCGGCGATCGAAGCTTCGCGGATGCGTCTGCGCCCGATCATCATGACGTCCATGGCGTTCGTGCTCGGCGTACTGCCGCTGGCGATTTCCAGTGGCGCAGGCTCAGGGAGCCAACATGCAATCGGTACCGGCGTAATCGGCGGTATGATCACCGCCACCGTGCTGGCGATCTTCTGGGTGCCACTGTTCTATGCAACCGTGTCCTCGGCTGGCGAACGCAAAAAGAAAGTCATTACTGAAACTCCTAAAGAGGCTGGCCAATGAGCAAGTCGCTACTTTCCCTAGCCGTCACGGCATTCGTGCTCAGTGGCTGCTCGCTGATACCCGACTATCAGCGCCCCGATGCGCCGGTGGCCGCGCAGTTCCCGCAGGGGCCGGCGTATTCGTCGGCCCAGGCGCCGGGCCAGGCCGCTGCCGAGCAAGGCTGGAAGCAGTTTTTCCATGACCCTGCCCTGCAACAGCTGATCCAGACCGCGTTGGTGAACAACCGTGACCTGCGTGTCGCGGCCTTGAACATCGACGCTTATGCGGCGCAGTACCAGATCCAGCGTGCCGACCTGTTCCCGGCCGTGTCGGCCACCGGCAGCGGCAGCCGCCAGCGCACCCCGGCCAAGCTGTCGCAGACCGGCGAAGCAGGCATCAGCAGCCAATACTCTGCCGGCCTCGGGATCAGCTCCTACGAGCTGGACCTGTTCGGTCGCGTACGCAGCCTGAGTGAAGAAGCGCTGCAAAAATACTTCGCCACTGAGGAGGCGCGGCGCAGCACCCAGATCAGCCTGGTGGCCAGCGTGGCGAATGCCTACCTGACCTGGCAGGCCGACAAGGAACTGCTCAAGCTGACCCAGGACACCCTCGGTGCTTTCGAGCAGAGCTTCAAGCTCACCTCGCGCAGCAACGAAGTCGGCGTGGCCTCGGCGCTGGACCTCAGCCAGGCACGCACCTCGGTGGAAAACGCCCGGGTCCAACTGGCCCGGTATACCCGCCAAGTGGCTCAGGACGAAAACAACCTGACCCTGCTGCTGGGCACCGGCCTGCCGGCGAATATCGCCAGCAAGCCGCTGTCGGATAACCTGCTCAGCGAAGTGCCTGCCGGGTTGCCATCGGACCTGCTGCAACGTCGTCCCGACATTGTGCAGGCCGAGTACAACCTCAAGGCGGCCAACGCCAATATCGGCGCGGCCCGTGCTGCATTTTTCCCGAGCATCAGCCTGACCGCCAGCGCCGGCACCGCCAGCCCTACCCTGGGCGGCCTGTTCAAAGGCGGCTCGGGCACCTGGGCGTTCGCCCCGCAGATCAACATCCCGATCTTCAATGCCGGTAGCCTGCGCGCAAGCCTGGACTACTCGAAGATCCAGAAAGAGATCAACGTGGCCAACTACGAGAAGGCGATCCAGACCGGCTTCCAGGAAGTTTCCGACGGCCTTGCCGCACGGGCGACCTACAAGCAGCAACTGGACGCCCAACGTGGCTTCGTCGAGGCTAACCAGGACTACTACCGCCTGGCCGAGCGTCGCTACCGCATTGGTGTCGACAGCAACCTGACCTTCCTCGACGCCCAGCGCCAGCTGTTCAGTGCCCAGCAATCGCTGATCACCGACCGCCTTGCGCAGCTGACCAGCGAGGTCAACCTGTACAAGGCCCTCGGCGGTGGCTGGAACGAACAGACCGCGCAGAACGAGCCATTGAAAGAAGAAGCACCGCCCTTGAAGCTGTTCTGATAGTGCAGGTGTAAAAAAACCGCTTCCCTCACCGGAAGCGGTTTTTTTATGCCTGGATTATTACCCCGCCAACTTGCGTTCGATCATCGCCCACAACCTACCCTGCCCCGATTGAATCGCCCCCACACCGCCGCGCACCATGGCCGCCACCTGCATAACCCCAATAACAACAGGTCCGACACCATGAGCACTTTCCAACCGCGTCAGCTGTTGCTGGCGACCGCTGTCGCCAGCCTTGCCCTTCCCGCTATCGCCGAAGAACACGGTTTTCTCGAAGACGCCAGCGCCAATCTCAACCTGCGTAATTTCTTCTTCAACCGCAATTACACCAACCCGACCAAGGCCCAGGGCGGTGCGCAGGAGTGGACGCAGAGTTTCATCCTCGACGCCAAGTCGGGCTTCACCCAGGGCACCGTGGGTTTTGGTGTGGATGTACTCGGCTTGTACTCGCTCAAGCTCGATGGCGGACGCGGCACGGGCGGCACCCAGTTGCTGCCGCTGGACCATGATGGCCGGCCGGCGGACGAATTCGGACGCCTGGGCGTGGCCTTCAAGGCGCGGTTTTCCAAGACCGAACTCAAGGTAGGCGAATGGATGCCAGTGTTGCCGATCCTGCGTTCGGATGACGGCCGCTCCCTGCCGCAGACCCTGCGCGGTGGGCAGATCACCTCGAAGGAAATCGACGGCCTGACCCTGTATGGCGGCCAGTTCCGCGCCAACAGCCCGCGTGATGACGGCAGCATGAGCGACATGTCGATGTTCGGTAAAGCTGCATTTACTTCCGACCGTTTCAACTTCCAGGGTGCCGAATATGCGTTCAACGACAAGCGCACCCAGGTCGGCGTATGGAACGCCCAGCTCAAGGACATCTACAGTCAGCAATTCATCAACCTGATCCACAGCCAGCCCGTCGGCAACTGGACCCTCGGCGCCAACCTCGGGTTCTTCTACGGCAAGGACGACGGCAGCGCCCGCGCAGGCAGCCTGGACAACAAAACCTGGTCCGGCCTGTTCTCCGCCAGGTACGGCGGCAACACCTTCTACGTCGGCCTGCAAACACTCACCGGCAACAGCGCCTGGATGCGCGTCAATGGCACCAGTGGCGGCACCCTCGCCAATGACAGCTATAACTCGAGTTACGACAACGCCGAGGAAAAATCCTGGCAAGTGCGCCACGACTACAACTTCGCCGCTCTCGGCATACCCGGCTTGACGCTGATGAACCGTTATATCAGCGGCAGCAACGTGCACACCGGCACCATCAGCGACGGCAAGGAATGGGGCCGTGAAAGTGAAGTCGGCTATACGGTGCAGAGCGGCGCACTGAAGAATTTCAATGTGCGCTGGCGCAATTCGAGCATGCGCCGGGACTACAGCAACAATGAGTTCGACGAAAACCGGTTGATCGTCAGCTACCCGATAAGTCTGCTGTAAACCGGCGCCAGACTTAAGGTATGGTGCGCGCCTGCCGCTGCTGATCCCCTTTGACAGCGGCCCCTATCGAGCCTGCGCCCCTCATGAGATCCCTTGCCACAGCAAGCGCATTGTTGGCCATGGCCCTGAGCCTGAGCGGCTGCATCGGCGCACCTGTTGCCCTGACGCCGGCAAGCCAGCAACGCTTGCAAACCCAGGCACCGATCCGCTTCCTGCTGACCTTCGATGACGGCCCCAGCGCCTCGGGCTACAACAACCCGAGCCGCTCAGTGGTTGCCGACCTGGCGCACAACCCAGTGCTGCCGGGCATCAAGGCGGTGTTCTTCCTGCAGACCGAAGCAGCCCGCTCCGGCGGCAGTTCCCGGGGGCGCAAGACCATGGAGCGCGAATACGCCGCCGGCCATATCCTGGCATTCCATACGGCAACGGCGTTTCACACCAACCACCGCTGGCTGAACGATGCCGAACTGGAACGCACCCTGACCGAAGGTGCCGCCGATATCGCCAACATCACCGGCACGCCTCCGGTGCTGGTACGCCCGCCCTTCTGGAACTACGACAAACGCACCTTCGCCGCCTACCAGCGGCATGGCATGCAGGTGTTGCTGACGGACCTGAGCGCCAACGACGGCAAGATCTGGGGTTTTAATGGCAGTCCGCGCCGACGGGCCAATTTGTACCGGCAGTTGTCACTGGTACGTGAACGCATTGCCTTGGGCGAATTACCGACGGTGGACGGCGTGATCCCCGTGGTGGTGACCTTCCACGATATCAACCGCTACACCGCGCGACATATGCAGGAGTACTTGCAGATCCTCATGGACAGCGCGCAAATCAACGGTTTGAACACCGCTGTCGAGCCTTTCTACACCGACACTACCCAGCTTCAACAGGCGGCGCTGGCACGTACGGTGAAGGTCGTAAGCGACCCCGTGCACTTGCCAGGCGTATGGAATTGGGTGTGGGATGCCGATTCACGCTGATCTCTGCATCTTGCCCCACCACTCGGCACCTCGCCCAGGCTCGGTGTGCCCTCTCTCCGGCTTGAAACCGTGGGGCGCCGTCATGGGCCATCCTTGGCCCAGGACGGCTAACCCGGCGTCCTGCCGGGTTACCCACGGCTTCAAGCCTGCTTTCGGCCAGCGTGGTTTAACGGGGCGCTTGAGATCGAGATCAAAAGCGACTCGCTACGCATCGTAGATACGTTGGCGGCGCTTCTGCTTTTCTGTGGGAGCGGGCTTGCCCGCGAAAAACTGGAGGGCGCCGCGTTCATCCTGATTTCCTGCGCCATCGTTAACGACCATCGCGGGCAAGCCCGCTCCCACAGGGGTACGCGCAAGCTTCAACGATCAGGTCGGCTCTAAGGCCGCCTCGCTGTGCTTTTGATTTTGATCTTAGGCGCCCCGTTAAACCATGCTGGCCGGAATTCGACAGGGATTTGGGGGGTAAACCGGCAGGGATGCCGGTTTAGCCGCCCCGCGCCATGGAGGGCGCGTGGCGGCGGCCCCCCAAATCAATGTCGGATTACGGGCACACCGAGCCTGGGCGAGGTGCCGAGTGGTGGGGCATGTACGGGACAACCACATGGGTTACAAAAAAGTATCTCTACATAGGTGACACTTTTATCGAAACGTACCCGTTCTTTGCCTCTCTAGCATAGACCCGGCCTAGGATCACCGGACCGAAGATCACCTCCCATATATCATCACCAATCATCTCCATTCCAATGGTCTGATGCTTAAGCACATTAGCGATGTAAATTCGCAGACCTGATCGATTGATAATTCCATTGCTGTCAGTCAGGTAACACTCTACGTGGCTTGGATAACTCATTTCAGGTAGCTTTTCTGGGTAAGGCCGGGTCGAGGGCGAATAGCAGGAAGCAGGCGTTTTTTGATCAAGCGCCTCGTGCCCTCGCTCATAATTGTAGTGCTGCATAAAGCGGTTAAAGTGTTTCTGCTGAGCTTCCCAAGGAGTCGCTGGCGGTTGTGGCAGGGTGCTTTTCAGCGTTCGGTGCATGCGTTCGTGACGCCCATTCTGATCTGGTCTGCCGGGTTCAATTCGCTCAGGAATAATCCCTAACCGCAGCCACCAGATCGACAGCTGCGATAAGCCGGCCTGGCCCGTACTAGCAAATGGCACGCCGTTGTCTGTCCTGATGCGTTCCGGTAAACCGTACTCGCGAAAAACCCGTTCAAAGGTCTGTTGAGTTTCCTTGAAGTTAGTGCTGGGCATGCTCTGACAGGCCAGTAGGAAACGGCTGGCGTGATCCATGATCGTCAGCGGATAGCACCAAACCCCCGCGCCTGTCAGAAACTGGCCCTTATAATCAGCGCTGAATAGCTGATTAGGCGTTTCCGCCTTGCTCAAGGGTTTGGGGTAGACCGCTACACGCCGCCGAATGCGTTGGGGCGTAATCAGGTCAGCTGCTTTGAGGATGTTGTAGATGGTCGTTTTTGACGGTGGATCCTGATCCGGAAAACGCTTGAGCAAGTCATTCTGGATTTTCTTCGGCCCTGGAGTCGTTTCTCCGATAGAGCGAAGCTCAATGATTGCCTGCCTGACGGCAACAGGCACTACATAACTCTGATTGTGTCGACGACGACTGCGCTCCTCTAGCCCGCCTGGCCCCTCAGATTCGTATCGCTCGACCCATTTGTAACCAGTCTTTCGACTGATCTCATAGTCGCTGCACAGTTTGCTAAAGGTGTGTTTCCCCTCCAGATAAGAGGCTATGAACATCACTTTAAGATCCATTGGTTTCAGCTCATTCCAGGGCACGGTCAGATCCTCTCGAAGTCAACCGTGCTAGTTAATAACTGTTACCTATGTGCGTGAACTGATTTGTAACCCATGTGGGTGAGTCATACCGGCAAGAGCGTTTTGCTCACTTTTGCGCTTTTCAAAAGTGAGCCGCTGTAAGAGCGGAACCTATAGTGGCCGTTACCTAAACAACGGATATGTACCCAGGACGAAAACCAACATCCTCGGCTGTCAGGCCGCCACGGGAGCAAGCTCCCTGGTTTGCTGCGCGACAGCGTCACATCGAAGATGTGGTGGCGACTCCCACAGGTTGACCCTATTTCAATTCAGGTTTCTCGGGACTCAACGCCCAATTCATCCCACACCGACTCAGCCAGGTGAAAGGTTGCATTCGCCGCCGGAATCCCGCAGTAAATCGCACTCTGCATCAGCACTTCCTTGATCTCGGCGCGGGTCACCCCATTGCTGGCAGCGGCGCGCAGGTGCAATTTCAGTTCTTCACTGCGGTTCATGCCGATCAGCATCGCAATAGTGATCAGGCTGCGGGTATGCCGAGGCAGTCCGGGGCGCGTCCAGATATCACCCCAGGCGTGGCGGGTGATCATTTCCTGGAACTCGCTGTTGAACTCGGTCAGGGCATCGAGACTGCGATCGACATGGGAATCGCCCAGTACTTCGCGGCGCACTTGCAGGCCGTCGGCGTAACGTTGTTTCTCGTCCACAAAAAGCACCTCAGCGGGCCAGCAGGAATTCAATCACCCGGTCGCTGAATGCAGCGCCGGCTTGCACATTGGACAGGTGCGCCGCATAGAACTCGGCGTATTCGGCGCCGCGCACATGGCTCTGGATAAAGTGGCCGCCGGCGGGCGGCGTCACGGCGTCTTCAGTGCCGGCAATCACCAGGGTCGGCACCTTGATCGACGACAATTGCTCACGAAAATCTGCATCGCGCACCGCACCGCAGTTAGCGGCATACCCCTTGGGCGAAGTAGCCGCGAGCATATCGGTGATCTGCTTGGCCTGGTGCGGATTGGCGGCAGCAAAATCCGCTGTGAACCAGCGCGCAATCGAGGCATCACGCAAGGCGACCATCGCGGCTGCGCCATCGCGCAGGACCATTTCAATGCGTGGGTTCCAGGTGTCCGGCGTGCCGATCTTGGCGGCGGTATTGCATACCACCAGGCGTTGCAGGCGTTCGCCGGCGTGAATGCCCAGCCATTGGCCGATCAACCCGCCCATGGACAGGCCACAAAAATGCGCACGCTGGATACCCAGCGCATCCAGCAGGGCGATAACATCTCGGCCCAGTTGCTCGATGCTGTACGGTCCTTCGGTCACCAGTGATTTGCCATGGCCACGGGTGTCGTAGCGCAACACGCGAAAATGCTCGGTGAACGCCGGGACCTGGATGTCCCACATATGCAAGTCGGTGCCCAGGGAGTTGGACAGCACCAGCACCGGTGAGCCCGGCGGCCCCTCCAATTGGTAATGCAGTTCGCCCTCGGCGAGTTGTACGAAAGCCACAGCGGTCTCCTCAGGCGGTCAAGGCAAAGTGTTCGGTCACTGCACGGGTGACCCAAGTGTGCGCCTGGCCCAGGTAATGGGCCGGGTCGAGCAAGCGATCCAGTTCAGCCGCGGATAGCTCGGCGGTCACTTGCGGTTCATCCGCCAATACTTCACGCAAGTGGCGCCGCTCGGTCACGGCGCGTTTGCAGCACTGCTCCAGCAGATGGTGGGCGGTGTCGCGGCCCAGGCGCTGGGCAAGCACGATGCTGACGGCTTCGGCTAGCAGCAGGCCTTGGGTCAAGCCGAGGTTCTGCGCCATGCGCTCGGGGTCGACCTCCAGCCCTTCGCAGACCAGCAGTGCCTGTTGCAAGGCGCCGGACACCAACCGGCAAATCTCGGGCAGGGTTTCCCATTCGGCATGCCACAGGCCCAGGCTGCGTTCGTGCTCCTGGGGCATGGCGCTGTACATCGTTGCCACCAGGCCCGGTACGCGGGTGGCGGCGCTGATCAATACCGCGGCGCCCACCGGGTTGCGCTTGTGGGGCATGGTCGACGACCCACCCTTGCCCGGCGCCGCAGGTTCAAACACCTCCGCCGCTTCCGTTTGCATCAACAGGCTGATATCGCGACCCAGCTTGCCGAGGCTGCCGGCGATCAGGCCGAGCACGCTGGCAAATTCCACCAGGCGATCACGTTGGGTATGCCAGGGTTGTTCGGGCAAGCCCAGCTGCAATTCAGCGGCCAAGGCTTCAGCGATAGGCATGGCGTCTTCGCCGAGCGCAGCCAAGGTGCCGGACGCACCGCCAAATTGCAGCACCAACAGGCGCGGTTTCAACTCGGCAAGGCGCTGGCGACTGCGCGTCACGGCGCCCAGCCAACCGGCGATTTTCATTCCCAGGGTGACCGGCGTTGCGTGCTGCAACCAGGTTCGCCCGGCCAATGGCACGGCGGCGTAACGCTGGGCCTGGGCAGCCAGCATATCGCCCAGGCGCGCCAGGTCCGCTTCGATCAACCCCAGTGCCTGGCGCAACTGCAGCACCAGGCCAGTGTCCATCACGTCCTGGCTGGTCGCGCCCAGATGCACGTAGCGCTCGGCGCCGGGATCTTCACTGGCGATCAACTTGCCCAGTGCCTTGATCAATGGGATCGCCGAGTTGCCTGCCGTGGCAATCGCCACGCCGAGGGCGTCCACATCGTAGAGCGAAGCCAGGCAGGCCTGGGCAATCGGCGCCACGGCGGCCTGCGGAATCAACCCGACCCGGGCCTCAGCCCTGGCCAGCGCGGCCTCGAAATTCAGCATGCCCTGCAGGCGTCCCTGGTCGCAGAACACTTCGGCCATGCTGCCGGCGGTGAAGTAAGCGTCGAACAGTTGATTGCTCGTGCGCAGCGTCATAACTCGTCCCTTATAGATCGTGATGCAGGTAAGCCGCCTGTTTCGGCAAGCGCAAGCTGAACAGGAAGGCCACCGCCATCATCGCAGTGACGTACCAATAAAAGGTGTTTTCCATGCCGATGGATTTCAAGCTCAGCGCGACCACTTCCGCGGAACCACCAAACACCGCGTTCGCCACGGCATAGGCCAGGCCCACACCCAAGGCACGTACCTGGGGCGGGAACATCTCGGCTTTGACCAGGCCGCTGATGGAGGTGTAGAAGCTGACAATCGCCAACGCCAAGGTAATCAGCACAAAGGCCAGGAACGGGCTGGTCACGGTTTTCAGGGTCAGCAGGATCGGCACGGTGAACAGGGTGCCAAGGCCGGCGAACCAGAGCATGGAATTACGCCGGCCGATCTTGTCGGCCAGCATGCCGAACAGTGGCTGCATGCACATATACAGGAACAGCGCACCGGTCATGATGTAGCTGGACGTCTTGGCGTGCATACCCACGGTGTTCACCAGGTACTTCTGCATGTAGGTGGTGAACGTATAGAAAATCAGCGAGCCACCGGCGGTGTAGCCAAGCACGGTGATGAAGGCTTTGCCGTGATCGCGAAACAGCGCGACGATACTGCCGGCGTCCTTGTCTTCGCGCATTTCCTTGCTGGTGGTTTCCTTCAGGGTGCGCCGCAACAGCAGGGAGATCACCGCAGCAATAGCGCCGATCACGAACGGAATGCGCCAGCCCCAGGCGCGCAGTTCTTCTTCGGTGAGGATTTGTTGCAGGATCACCACCACCAATACCGCCAGCAACTGGCCGCCGATCAGGGTCACGTATTGGAACGAGGCAAAGAAACCGCGCTGGCCCTTGAGCGCGACTTCACTCATGTAAGTCGCCGTGGTGCCGTATTCGCCCCCCACCGACAAACCCTGGAACAGCCGCGCCACCAACAGCAACGCAGGAGCCCAGGCACCGATGTCGTTATAGGTGGGCAGGAAGGCGATGACCAGGGAACCGGCGCACATCATCAGCACCGAGATCATCATCGAGTTCTTGCGCCCGTGCTTGTCGGCCACCCGGCCAAACAGCCAGCCGCCAATGGGCCGCATCAGGAACCCGGCGGCGAACACACCGGCGGTGTTGAGCAGTTGCACCGTGGGGTCGTCCGAGGGGAAAAACGCCGGGGCGAAATAAATCGCGCAGAAGGCATAGACGTAGAAGTCGAACCATTCGACAAGGTTGCCGGATGAGGCACCGACAATCGCAAAAATCCGTTTGCTGCGTTCTTCTCCGGTGTAGTGGCTGGTTGTTGTTGTCATGTTTTTTCACTCAGTGGGAACGGTTATAGCCTAGACATACTTTGCAACAACCATGTTCCGCAAGCAGACTTTTGGGTATGTAGTGAGTGTGAGGGCCTCATCGGGGGCAAGCCCCCTCCCACACTGACCGAGTAGAGTTCAGACAACTCGGTCAAATGTGGGAGGGGGCTTGCCCCCGATGGGGCCCTACAGCCAACTCAGTAATCGAAGAACACCGTTTCCTTGTCTGTCCCCTGCAAAATCACATTCCACTGATGCACACCCTGCGCGTCCGCCTTGGCAATCAAGGTACCGCGACGCTCTGCTGGCACACATGCCAACAGCGGGTCATCGCCATTGAGCGCCTCGCCGTCAAAATAAATCCGCGTCAGCAAGTGCTTTACCAGCCCCCGGGCAAACACCAGTACCACCAGATGCGGCGCCTGGGTCGTGCCTTTCAATCCCGGCACGCTGCCTGGCTTGATGGTGGTAAAGCGAAAGCGCCCTTCGGCATCCACCGGCACCCGGCCGAAGCCTTCGAAGTTGGGGTCAAGCGCCTTGTCCTGCTCATCCTCAGGGTGGTCGTATTTGCCGGCGGCATTGGCCTGCCAGACTTCCAGCATGGCGTCGTTGACGACATCGCCGTTGCCGTCCAGCACTTGCCCGCTGATCGCCACGCGTTCGCCGAGGGTCTCGGCGACGGTCAGGTCTTCGCGATTCAGCCAGGTCAGGCCGATGTGGTAATACGGCCCGACGGTGTGGGACGTGGTTGCGTAGAGTGTCATCTCATTTCTCCATCGGCGTGGCGTCGCGGCCGCGCAGGACGATGTCCCAGCGGTAACCGAGGGCGTAGGACGGAACGGTTTTTTCCAGGTCGAATCGCGCGATCAAGCGCTCCTTGGCACTGGTATCCGGTACACAGTTGTAGATTGGGTCGTATTCCAGCAACGGGTCACCGGGGAAATACATTTGCGTCACCAACCGCGTCAGCACACTGGGGCCGAACAGCGAAAAGTGGATATGCGCCGGGCGCCAGGCGTTGTGGTGGTTGCCCCACGGGTAGGCACCGGGCTTGATGGTCTGGAATTGGTACCAGCCATCGGCGTCGGTGACAGTACGCCCGGTACCGGTGAAGTTCGGGTCCAGCGGCGCGTCGTGCAGGTCGCGCTTGTGGTTGTAGCGACCGGCGGCGTTGGCCTGCCAGATCTCCACAAGGATGCCCGGCACCGGCAAACCGTTCTCATCGAGTACCCGGCCATGAATGATGATGCGCTCGCCTTGGGGCTCGCCTTCATGCTGGGCCGTCAGGTCGTTGTCCTTGTCATTGATACGCTCGGCGCCGATGGTCGGGCCGGTGATTTCCGACAAGGAATGGGGCAGGAACACCAATGGCTGGGACGGCGAACGCAGGTTCGTCGACTGGTAGGCCGGGTGCAGGTAATCAGGTTGGGTACCCGCGTGCGGGCGCCGGTAACCGGGCTTGTCACTCATGGAGCAATCCTCTCTTATTGGACGCGTTCAATCGCCAGGGCCAGCCCTTGGCCGACACCCACGCACATGGTCGCCAGGCCTTTGCTGCCGCCGGTTTTTTCCAATTGGTGCAGGGCCGTCAGGACCAGTCGCGCACCGCTCATGCCCAGGGGGTGGCCGAGGGCGATCGCGCCACCGTTCGGGTTGACCTGGGGGGCATCGTCGGCAAGCCCCAGTTCGCGCAGCACCGCCAGACCTTGGCTGGCGAAGGCTTCGTTGAGTTCGATCACGTCAAAGTCAGTGACCGCCAACCCCAGGCGTTCCACCAGCTTGCGCACCGCCGGCACCGGGCCGATGCCCATCACGCGCGGGGCGACACCGGCACTGGCCATGCCCAGTACGCGGGCGCGGGCAGTGAGACCGTGTTTCTTTACCGCTTCGGCAGACGCGAGGATCAATGCCGCAGCGCCGTCGTTCACGCCCGAAGCGTTGCCGGCAGTGACGGTCTTGTCCGGACCGTTGACTGGCTTGAGCTTGGCCAGGGCTTCCAGGCTGGTGTCCCGTGGGTGCTCATCGTGCTCCACCACAGTTTCACCTTTTTTATGGGCGACCCGCACCGGCACGATCTCCTCGGCGAAAAAGCCGGCGGCTTGTGCGGCGACGGTGCGCTGCTGGCTGCGCAGGGCGAAAGCGTCCTGGTCGGCGCGGGAAACCTGATAATCGTCGGCGACATTGTCGGCGGTCTGCGGCATGGCATCCACACCGTACTGGGCCTTCATCAGCGGGTTGATAAAGCGCCAGCCGATGGTGGTGTCCTCCAGCTTCATGTTGCGCGAAAACGCCGCATCAGCCTTGCCCATCACGAATGGAGCACGGGACATCGACTCGACGCCACCAGCAATCGCCAGCTCCATTTCGCCGCTGGCGATGGCGCGAAAGGCCGTGCCGATGGCATCCATGCCCGAGGCGCACAGACGGTTGAGGGTCACGCCCGGAACGCTTTCCGGCAGCCCCGCCAGCAACAGTGCCATGCGCGCCACGTTGCGGTTGTCTTCGCCGGCCTGGTTGGCGCAGCCGAGGAACACCTCGTCCACTGCGTTCCAGTCCACCGAGGGGTTGCGCTCGATCAGCGCCTTGATCGGCAGCGCCGCCAGGTCATCGGCGCGTACAGTCGACAAGCCGCCACCAAAACGGCCGATAGGTGTGCGAATGGCATCGCAGATAAATACGTCGCGCATCAGGCTTCTCCCGGCGCTTGACCGTGGGCCGCGGCGGTGCGTGCTTCGAGATCACGCAGGGCGGTCAGTTCTGTCTCGGTGGGCTCAGCAGTGACGCTGACCTGATCGGCAAAGCGAATCGCCCAGCCGGTGGCGGCCACTACCTGTTCACGGGTCACGCCGGGATGCAGCGCGGTAACCACGAATTCATGGCTGCCCTCCTCCGGCTCCATGATGCACAGGTCGGTAATGATGCCTACGGGTCCTGCGCCGGGCAGGCCAAGACGCTTGCGTGAGTCGCCGCCTTCGCCGTGTCCGACAGAGGTGATGAAGTCCAGCTTGTCGACAAACGAACGGGACGACTGCTTAAGGATGATCAGCACGCTCTTGGCCGAACCTGCGATCTCCGGCGCGCCACCGGCACCGGGCAAACGCACCTTGGGCTGGTGATAGTCACCGACCACGGTGGTGTTGATATTGCCGAACCGATCAACCTGGGCCGCGCCGAGAAAGCCCACATCAATGCGCCCGCCCTGCAGCCAATAGCGAAAGATCTCACCGGTGGGCACCACGGTGTCGGCGGTCTCCGCCAACTCGCCATCGCCGATGGACAGCGGCAGCACGCTGGGCTTGGCCCCAATCGGGCCGGACTCGTAGATCAGCACCACGTCGGGCGATGAAGTCAGGCGCGCCAGGTTGGCGGCCTTGGACGGCAGACCGATGCCGACGAAGCACACCGAGCCGTTCTGCAAGCGGCGTGCAGCGGCGACGGTCATCATTTCATTGGTGGAGTAAGCCATTACTTGGCCTCCTGCGCGGTGGCCAGCTTGGCCCGGAATTCATTGAAATCGGCGGTGCCGTGGATGTATTCGTCGATCCAGGCAGTAAAGGTTTCACGGTCGCGGGCAATCGGGTCCCACGCCTGGTAGAAACGGTTATCGCGCTCGTTGTAGCCGTGGGCGTAGGAGGGATGTGCACCTCCGGGTACGAGGCATACCGCCGTCAGCGCCCAGGTCGGCAACACGCAGCTGTTCATCGGTGCATTCAGGTCATCGACGATTTCTTCGACGGTGACGATGCAGCGCTTGGCCGCCAGGGCCGCTTCCTTCTGCACGCCGAGAATGCCCCAGAGCAGCACGTTGCCCTTGCGATCGGCTTTCTGTGCGTGGATCACGGTGATGTCCGGACGTACCGACGGTACCGCCGCCAGCACTTCACCAGTAAACGGGCAGGTGACGGTCTTGATCAGTGGGTTGACCTTGGGCAAGTCAGAACCGGCGTAGGCACGCAGCACCGCGAACGGTAGGCCCGATGCCCCGGCGACGTAGGCATTGGCCAGGTCGGCGTGGCTGTGTTCTTCAATCTCCAGAGGCTGCGGCCATTGCTTCTCGACCGCGTCGCGCAGGCGATGCAGGGAGCCCACACCCGGGTTGCCACCCCAGGAAAAAATCAACTTGCGCGCACAGCCGGCACCGATCAACTGGTCGTAGATCAGGTCAGGGGTCATACGTACCAGTGTCAGGTCTTTCTTGCCCTGACGAATGATTTCATGACCTGCGGCCGTGGGGATCAGGTGGGTAAAGCCTTCGAGGGCGACGGTATCGCCGTCGTTCACGAAGCGCTTGACCGCATCACGCAGGGTGAGGATTTCAGCCATGGGGTTGGGCTCCCGCTGTTGATCAAAAAAGGCGCTGAGGGGGCGCCGAAGTGCTTGAAGGTTAAGCCGGGGATAGGGGCCAAACAATCCGATAATCGACTCAGTGTTCGATAAACGAACAGATTGTTACCTAGCTAACCTTCAAATGTGGGAGGGGCAAGCCCCCCACATTTGATCCCCGCCAGGCTTAGGTGGCGTCGGCATGGCTGACCATGCCCTTGATCACCACCGCAGCCGTGGCCAACGCCGCCGGGATCACCAGTGCCGTCAGCACCTGCTCGAAATTCCAACCCAGGCCCAGCAAGGTGGCGCCCATCCATGCACCCAGAATTGCGCCGAAGCGGCCAATGCCAAGCATCCACGACACACCGGTGGCACGCCCCTGGGTTGGGTAGAACCGTGCGGCCAGGGACGGCATCGCCGATTGCGCACCGTTGACACACATTCCGGCGATCAGCACGAGGGTCGCCAGTAGCGTGATATTGCCCAGGCTCTGCCCGACCGCGTAGGCAAACACTCCGGCCAACAGATAGAAGGTACCGATCACTTTGTGAGGGTTGAACCGGTCCATCGCCCAGCCCACGCCCACTGCACTCAACACCCCGCCAAACTGGAACAACGCGCCGATAAACGCGGCCTGTTCCATGCTGGCGCCGCTGTCGCGCATCAACGTGGGCAGCCAACTGGTCAGCAGGTACACAATCACCAGGCCCATGAAGTAAGTGAGCCACAACAGCAAGGTGCCGGCGCTGTAGGTGCCCGAGAAGATCACCGCGAACACATTGCGGGCCTTGACGGTTTTTTGCTCCGGCACGCTGAAAGCGCTGGCTTGGGCCACGATACCGGGCTCGATGGGTGCAAGGGTTTTGCGCACCTTGTCGGTGCCGCGATTGCGTACCACCAGGTAACGCGCCGATTCCGGCAACCACACCAACAGCACCAGCGCCAGGATCAATGGCAGGATGCCGCCAATCAGCAACAGGCTGTGCCAGCCGAACGCAGGAATCAGTTTGGCCGAAATAAACCCACCGCCAGCCATGCCCAGGTTGAAGCCGCAGAACATGCTGGTCACCAGCAACGACTTATTACGCTCGGGGGTATATTCGGAGAGCAAGGTAGTGGCATTCGGCATGCCGGCGCCCAGACCCAGCCCGGTGAGAAAGCGCAGCACCAGCAACTGATCGACATTACTGCTGTAGGCCGACGCCAAGCTGAACGCTCCAAACACCACCACCGCGCCCACCAACACGACTTTACGGCCAAAGCGGTCGGCCAGCGGGCCGGAACCCAGTGCGCCGAACACCATGCCGATCAACGCGGCGCTCATCACCGGGCCGAGGCTGGCGCGATCGATGCCCCAGTCCTGGGACAGTGCCGGTGCGATAAAGCCCATGGCCGCCGTATCGAGGCCGTCAAGAAAGACAATCAGGAAACATAGAATGACCACGCGCCACTGATAGCGTGACAGTGGCTGGGTATTGATGAAGGACTGCACGTCCAGAGTGGTACCGACAGAAGGCTGATTCATTATTTTTATTCCACACCGATGGCGGGCTGACGACCTCAGGTCATCATTAATATTGGGCAGCTCCTCAGAGCGCTGCCGCACATTAATAAGCCAGGGGAAACACCGTCAATCGAGCCAACCGGGATCTGTGCGGTCACCGAACAGCTTAGGCAAACAACTGCGCACTCAACTCGCGGCTGGCGCTGAGCATGCTCGGCAAAAAGCGCTGTTCCAACTCACTGCGGCTGACCCGCCCGGCATGGGTGCTGACATTGAGCGCGGCCAGTACCTGGCCAGATGCGTCATACACAGGTACCGCAATAGAACGCAGGCCTTGCTCCAGTTCCTGATCGACCACGCACCAGCCTTGCTGACGCACCTGCTGCAGGCATTCGAACAGGGCCTCAGGCGTGGTCAAGGTACGGCTGGTCTTGGTTTGCAGGTCGGCATGCTGGAGATAGTCCTGCAACGAAGCATCGTCGAGGGCAGCCAACAGGATGCGGCCCATGGACGTGCAATACGCCGGCAAGCGCCCACCCACCGACAAATCAACCGAAATCAGCCGCTGGGTAGTGGCCGAGCGGGCGATATAGAGGATGTCGTCGCCTTCGAGAGTGGCCATGTTGCAGGCTTCATGCAGCTGCTCGCTCATGCGGTCCAGATAGGGTTGGGCCGACACGGCCAACGGTGTGGACGACAGATAGGCATGACCGAGGGTCAGGACCTTGGGCAGTAACGAGTAAGTGCGCCCATCCGTGGTGGCGTAGCCAAGCTTGATCAAGGTATGCAGGCAGCGACGCACGGCGGCCCGAGGGATTTCGGTGCGATGGCTGATCTGGGCGATGGTCAGGTGCCGCTTGCGCTCCTGGAACGCCTGCACCACGGCCAGGCCACGGGCCAGGGAGGTCATGAAATCTGGATCACCCGTGAAAGCCTGGATGCGCTTGGCCGGTGATGCCACGATCGGCGGCGCCACTGATGCAAAGGAGTTGCGCAATTGATCGTTCATTTCAGGGGTCCTTTCTCTTGTTTTCACCACGGGAGGGTTGGCCGCCATTACAAGCCTTGCCGGTCGAGATGCACAAGACAGCGCCGGCAACATTGGGCGATTATCGGACGATCATGCGATTATCGCAATTTGGTCAGCACTGGCGCGAACCCTGTGGCCAACGTTTCAGATTTGCCTGATAAAGCTGAAAAATGTGGGCGTTTACCCTGCCATTTAGAATGAACGTAGAAATCAGCATGACGGGGTTCACACATACTGGCACCCGCATGTAATAAAACCCTCACACAGCGTTGACGCTTTTTAACTTCGTAGTGATAGTGTTATTCAAATACGCCGCTATAATGCAACCTGTGCAGAGGTCAGCCCGGTATCACTATCGGAATTGGAGCTCGCCAGGCGCTGCGGCATGTATGCAGCGACGGTCACAATACCCGCTTAAAAGAACTGCCCTCAGGTCTGCATTCCAAGTTGAACAGTTCGACTGTTCAACCTGAAACCATCCGAGGACGACTTTCAGGCATGACACTGTGCGATCAATAAACTTAACTCAATTAGGTAACACTGTGACGAAAGATGAACTGCGCGCGGAACTTGAGCGCCAGGAGCAACGTTACAAGGACGTCTACGGCGGGGAAGTCACCACCTACGCCGCGCAACCTGAGCCAGAACGCAAGCCATGGCGCAAGCGAGCCAGCCTGCTCGACCAAGCCTTTGCCCAGGAAATCCAAAAGATAGAACAGGAACTCAAGACTGAAGAGCCATAAGCACTTGCGTTCGAGCTTCCAGGGTCTGCTGTCTCTGCCGGTCCACCACTGGCAGAGGGCTCCATGGGGCAATGTCCGTCGGTCAGTAACCTACAGCCGCCAACGAAATTTCATACAAATGTTTCAGGCATGACATTTTCATGACCAACGCCGGTCTTTTCCGGCCTGAGCTTTATAAATCAAAGACTTGCCAAAGCCCCGAAAACCCTGGGATGCGTCCATCCTGGCGCGGTTTTTTCAATGAAGATTGTTACCGATGAGCAGCTAATGCATCGATTACCGATGTTTTCTGGCATAATCGCGCCCCCTTACGACCGGGTCAGAAAACCTTCATGATCGATTTATTCAGCGGACTGGATGCTTGGGTTCTAGTGAGCCTGTTGCTCGCCCTGGCCTTTGTCCTCGCCTTCGAGTTCATCAATGGCTTTCATGACACCGCTAACGCGGTGGCCACAGTCATCTATACCAAAGCCATGCCGCCACACCTGGCCGTGTTCTTCTCCGGGGTGTTCAATTTCCTCGGCGTATTGCTCGGGGGTGTCGGAGTCGCCTACGCCATCGTGCATTTGCTGCCGGTGGAGTTGCTGATCAATGTGAATACCGGCCACGGCTTGGCGATGGTCTTCTCTTTATTGGCTGCGGCGATCACCTGGAACCTGGGCACTTGGTACTTCGGTATCCCCGCCTCCAGCTCTCATACCCTGATCGGCTCGATCCTCGGTGTCGGCCTGGCCAATGCCCTGATCAACGACATCCCCCTGGCTGACGGCGTGAACTGGCAAAAAGCCGTGGATATCGGCGCGTCCCTGGTGTTCTCGCCGATGGCCGGCTTCCTGGTCGCAGCCCTGGTGCTGATCGGCCTGAAGTGGTGGCGCCCGCTGTCGAAGATGCACAAGACTCCGGACCAGCGCCGCAAGCTCGACGACAAGAAACACCCGCCGTTCTGGAACCGCCTGGTCCTGGTGATTTCGGCCATGGCTGTCAGCTTCGTACACGGCTCCAACGACGGCCAGAAAGGTATCGGCCTGATCATGCTGGTGCTGATCGGTATCGTGCCGGCGCAGTTCGTCCTTGACCTGGGCAGCACTACCTACCAGATCGAGCGTACCCGCGACGCGACCCTGCACCTGAACCAGTTCTACCAGCGTAACCACGAAACCCTGGGCGAGTTCCTGGCCCTGGGCAAAAGCGTGAAGGATGACCTGCCGGGCAAGTTCCGCTGCAACCCGCAGCAGACCGAACCGACGATCAACGCGCTGCTGGGCACCTTGAAAGGCGTTTCGGACTACCACTCGCTGACTGCCGACCACCGCATTGAAGTACGTCGCTACCTGCTCTGCCTGGACGACACCGCGAAGAAAGTCGGCAAGCTGCCAGGCCTGGATTCCCGTGAGAAGTCCGACCTCGACAAGCTGCGCAAAGACCTGACCGCCACTACCGAGTACGCCCCATTCTGGGTGATCCTCGCGGTCGCACTGGCCCTGGGCCTGGGCACCATGGTGGGTTGGAAGCGCGTGGTACTGACCATCGGCGAGAAGATCGGCAAGCAGGGCATGACCTATGCCCAGGGCATGTCGGCCCAGATCACCACCGCCACCATGATCGGCTTCGCCAATATCTTCGCCCTGCCGGTGTCCACCACCCACGTGCTGTCTTCAGGCGTCGCGGGCACCATGGTCGCCAACAAGAGCGGCCTGCAAGGCGGCACCGTCAAGACCATCCTGATGGCCTGGATATTGACCCTGCCGGCGACCGTTGGCCTCTCGGCCGGGTTGTTCTGGCTGGCGTCCAAGGCATTGGGCAACTGATAGCCAGCCGGCCATAAAAAAGGTGCGATCCGCGAGGGTCGCACCTTTTTTTATGATCGTTCCCACGCTCCGCGAGGGAATGCCGCCACGGACGCTCCGCGCCCCACTGGCGATCCAAAAACAGAGCAAAAAAAAGGGCGACCGAAGTCGCCCAAAATGCCTTGCGTGCCCATGTAATCCGGAAAAACCTAAGGTTTTTTACGCTTGTTCGCGTCTTTCCAGATAAAAAATCCAAACCCTACAAAAAACAGCACCATGAGGCTTACAGTCAGCACTCCGGCAAAAACCACATTATCGATAAACATGACCGGCCTCCTGCACTTGCCCTGTTGCGATAGGGCTAAGTTAATGGAGAAGGCGCAGTGGGAAATTGATCAGGATCAATGTCGCCCGCAACGGGGCGTAAAGAAGGGTAATAACTGACCTGCATCAATGGATGCAGGCTGTTTCAACGCTTTTTCGGTTTGTTTTTCGACTTCTTCTTGGTTTTTCCCAAGGGCATGGCTTGTTCAAAGGCTTGGCGCACTTCATTCAAGCGTTTGTCATTGAGGTCGTGTACACGCTTGGCGCGTTCGGCATTCAGGTCAATCAGCTTATCGTCATCACTCATGGCTTGGCTTACGTCGTGGCGGGAATACCCCAATAATGCGGCCTGCCCCGCCCCACGGCAAATCAGCGGGCGACAAAATGCAGGGCATCGACCAAAATCGGCACCTTCCACTCGACCCAGGAGACGCATCCAGGTGGCCTTGCACAACGACCTTCCACCGCTGCTGGCCCTGCGCGCCTTCGAAGCCGTGGCGCGGCACTTGAGCTTTATCAAGGCGGCGGACGAGTTGTCGGTGACCCAAAGCGCGCTGAGCCATCAGGTGCACAAGCTCGAACAGCATTTGGGCAAGCCGCTGTTTATCCGGCGTACCCGTGCGATTGATCTGACATTGGACGGGCAACACTACTACGATCAAATCCGCCCGGCCCTGGAAGCCATCGGCGCGGCAACTCGCAGCCAACGGGTGGCCCCCAGCGCCGGCGTACTGCGCATCGGCGTGCTGGCGTCGTTCGCCACACTATGGCTGGCGCCGCGCCTGGCCGACTTTCTGCAGCGCTACCCGCACATCCAGGTAGAGTTGCTGCCCGCGATCCAACTGGCCAACGTCGCCACGGCCGAGGTTGACCTCGCCATCCGTTACGGCAAGGGCGACTGGCCCGACGTGCAAGCCACACGCCTGATGCCCGAAATCCTGTCCCCGGTGTGCAGCCCGGGTTTCAAGGCCAGGCAGATGCCCCATGGCGCCTTGTTGATGGCAACTTCGCACCGCCCTTTCGAATGGACGGACTGGTCTGCCCATTACCGGGTCGACCTCAGTCCCTACCCCCGCGTCATGCTGCATGACTACAACATTGTGGTCGAAGCCACCGTGGCCGGCCAGGGTATCGCCATGGGCCGCCATCGCCTGATCGAGCGCAGACTCCAGGAAGGCAGCCTGGTCCAGGCGTTTGACTGGCCGCCCTATCACAGTGAAATCGGCTATTGGCTGATCGCACCCCAAGGCCCGCTCAGCCAAGCGGCCGAGTGTTTCAGCCAGTGGCTCAAGCAAACCTGCGCAAACGCGTGAGTTTTTTCGATACGTCGATTGAGATCTATCCGTTTGTCGGCCATCGCGTCAATCGACATGCTCAAACCTCCTGAACCTGGAGGCTTCACCATGACCGATTCCATCCGCCAACGCGTACACGCCCTCGGCCTGATACTGCCAACGCCCAGCCAGCCGGCGGCCAACTACATCAGCCATGTCATCAGCCATGTCATCAGCCAACACCAACTGTTTATCTCCGGACAAATTCCCCTGGTCGATGGTAAACCGGCCTACATCGGGCGCCTGGGCGATTCCCTCAGCGATGAACAAGGCACCCACGCGGCGGAACTGGCGGCGCTGGGCCTGCTGGGGCAATTGAGCGATGCGCTGGGGGACGACCTGTCGCGTGTAACGCGTACCCTGCGCCTGGGCGTATTCATCGCCAGCACTGCCGAATTCCAGCACCAGAGCGTGGTCGCCAATGGCGCCTCGAACCTGCTGGTCAATGCCCTGGGCGATAAGGGCCGACATGTGCGCACCGCCATAGGCGTCTGCAGTTTGCCTGCCGGCGTCGCCGTCGAGGTGGATGCCATTTTCGAGCTGCAACCGTGAGCGCGCTGGACATCCAGCAATTGCGCGACACCACGCCCGGCTGTCAGTCGGGCATCGTGCATTTCAACCACGCAGGAGCGTCCTTGCCCAGCCAGGCGACACTGGACGCCATCATCGAGCAGTTGCATTGTGAGGCCCGCGACGGCCCGATGGAGGCTGGCGAACGGGGCGCCGTGCTGGTGGAAAAAGCCCGCCGCGCCGCCGGACAGTTGCTCAATGCGCCGGCGTCGTCGATTGCCTTCACCAGCAGTGGCTCCACGGCCTGGAGCATGGCGTTCCAGGCGTTGGGGCCTTGGCAGCCGGGCGACCGCATCCTGGTGGGCCGCCATGAATGGGGCGGCAACCTGGCGAGCATGGCGCTGGCCGTGCAAGCGGGTGCACAGGTGGAGGTGATCCCCTGTGACGCCGCCGGCGCGGTCTGCCCGGTGGCACTTGAGGCAATGCTCGACGCCCATGTGAAGCTGATCGACCTTACCTGGCTACCGGCCAACAGTGGCCTGATCAACCCAGCCCAGGCCATCGGCGCGGTAGCCCGACGGCATGCCATCCCCTACTTTATCGACGCCGGCCAAGCCGTCGGCCAGGTGCCAGTGGATGTGCAAGCGTTGCAGTGCGACGTGCTCAAGTCCGCTGGTCGCAAACACCTGCGCGGGCCTCGCGGTACCGCATTGCTCTATATACGGCCTGATTTTCTCCAGCACCTGAACCCCGTCCAGCGCGACGTGTTTTCAGCGCCCTGGACTGCCGAGGGCTTCGACTTGCGCAACGACGCCCGGCGTTTCGAAACCAGCGAAGTGTCCTTCGCCTTGCTGGCAGGCTTGGGCAATGCGTTGCAAGAGATCAATCGATGGGGGATCGAGCGGGTGTGGGAGAGGGTCTCGCAGACCAGCACACGTATCCGCGAAGCACTGCGTCAGCTACCGCAGATTACCCTGCACGACTTGGGCACCACGCATTCAGGTTTGATCGCTTTCAACCTGGCTGGCTGGGATAGCTTTGAACTCAAGCGACGCCTGGGATTGAAGCGCATCAACATCGGCGCCAATGGCATCGCTTATACGCCGCTGGATATGCAAGCACGCGGACTGGCAAGCATTGCACGGATATCCGTCAGCCCGCTCAACACCGATGACGACATCGAGCGGCTGATGACGGCCCTGGGTGAACTGAGCGACTAAACCTCGATATCCACCCACAAGCCCTGGCGCGGCGCGTCTTCGATCAGCGGCGCCACGGGAACGGTGTTGTCAGCGTTGAGCAGGTCGCCGGGAATGGGCAAGTGCTGCTGCGCCTCATCGTCGGCTTCGCGCCGGCGTTTCTGCTGTTCCTGCTGGCGGCGTTGCTCTTCGCGCAGCAAAAAGGTCGATTGCTCGGCATCGCCCTTCTTCAGGTCGATGGTGCTCTCATTGGAGCCCGGTTGAACGGGTACCACCGGCGGAATATCCGGCTTCTGGCGTGCCGGATCGAGTTGCGACGTGACCGGCACAACACTGACGGGCAGCATGGGTGGAAGCATGATAGTTATTCTCCTGATCAACAGGCTGTCGGCGGGTGGCAAGGCGACTTGAGCACCGGCGTGCCAAGCTGTGACCCAGTCGACACTCGCAAGTGCCCGCCACCCGTCGATTCAACTCCCGGCGCATCTCACAAACAGCGTAGTTTTTGTCAGAGTCCTTGGGCGCAGGGGCTTGTTCCGTTAAGATAGTCGGCTTTTTCACGGCGGGAGTCAGGCAGCATGGCGCAGCAGTATCAACCGGGGCAACGCTGGATTAGTGACAGCGAAGCAGAGCTGGGGTTAGGCACCGTTCTGGCACAGGACGGGCGCTTGTTGACCGTGCTCTATCCGGCCACTGGCGACACCCGCCAGTATGCGCTACGGAATGCGCCCCTCACTCGCGTGAGGTTTTCGCCGGGTGACACCATCACCCATTTCGAAGGCTGGAAAATGACCGTACAGGAAGTCGACGACGTCGATGGCCTGCTGGTCTACCACGGCCTCAACGGGCAGAACGAGCAGGTCACCCTGCCGGAAACCCAACTGTCCAACTTCATCCAGTTCCGCCTGGCCAGCGACCGTCTGTTCGCCGGGCAGATCGACCCGCTGGCCTGGTTCTCGCTGCGCTATCACACCCTGGAACACACCAGCCGCCAACTGCAATCGTCATTGTGGGGCCTGGGTGGCGTACGCGCGCAACCCATTGCGCACCAACTGCACATCGCCCGTGAAGTCGCTGACCGTATCGCGCCTCGGGTCTTGCTGGCTGACGAAGTGGGCCTGGGCAAGACCATCGAAGCGGGCCTGGTGATCCATCGCCAACTGCTCTCGGGCCGTGCCAACCGCGTGCTGATCCTGGTCCCGGAAAACCTGCAGCACCAGTGGCTGGTGGAAATGCGCCGCCGCTTCAACCTGCAGGTCGCGCTGTTCGATGAAGAGCGCTTTATCGAAAGCGATGCCACCAACCCGTTCGAAGACACCCAGCTCGCACTCGTTGCGCTGGAGTGGCTGGTGGATGACGAGAAGGCCCAGGACGCGCTGTTCGCGGCCGGCTGGGACTTGCTGGTAGTCGACGAAGCCCACCACCTGGTGTGGCATGAAGACAAGGCCAGTGCCGAATACAGCCTGGTCGAGCAGCTTGCCGAGGTCATTCCCGGTGTCCTGCTGCTGACCGCCACCCCGGAACAACTCGGCCAGGACAGCCACTTTGCGCGGCTGCGCCTGCTCGACCCAAACCGTTTCCACGACCTGCAAGCTTTCCGCGCCGAGAGCGAGAACTATCGCCCGGTGGCCGAGGCCGTGCAGGAATTGCTGGACAAGGGCCGCCTGTCACCAGCCGCGCACAAGACTATCCAGGGTTTCCTGGGTAACGAAGGCGAAGCCCTGCTCACCGCCGTCAACGATGGCGACAGCGAAGCCAGCGCCCGCCTGGTGCGTGAACTGCTCGACCGCCACGGCACCGGCCGCGTGCTGTTCCGCAATACCCGTGCCGCCGTGCAAGGCTTCCCCGAGCGCAAGCTGCACGCCTACCCGCTGCCGAACCCGGATGAATACCTCGAATTGCCTTTGGGCGAGCACGCCGAGCTGTACCCGGAAGTCAGCTTTCAGGCGCAACCGGACATCGAGGAAGAAAACCGCTGGTGGCGCTTCGACCCACGGGTCGAGTGGCTGATCGACCAACTGAAAATGCTCAAGCGCACCAAGGTCCTGGTGATCTGCGCCCACGCCGAAACCGCCATGGACCTGGAAGACGCCCTGCGCGTGCGCTCCGGCATCCCGGCCACGGTATTCCACGAGGGCATGAACATCCTGGAGCGTGACCGCGCCGCCGCCTACTTCGCCGATGAAGAGTTCGGTGCCCAGGTGCTGATCTGTTCAGAAATCGGCAGTGAAGGCCGCAACTTCCAGTTCTCCCATCACCTGGTGCTCTTCGACCTGCCGTCCCACCCTGACCTGTTGGAACAGCGCATCGGCCGTCTGGACCGGATCGGCCAGAAACATGTGATCGAGCTGCACGTACCGTACCTGGAAACCAGCCCGCAACAGCGCCTGTTCCAGTGGTATCACGAAGCACTGAACGCCTTCCTCAACACCTGCCCGACCGGCAACGCCTTGCAGCATCAATTCGGCCCACGCCTGCTGCCATTGCTGGAAGCTGCCGACGACGGCGAGTGGCAAGCGCTGATCGACGAAGCCCGTGCCGAGCGCGAACGCCTGGAGCAGGAGCTGCACACCGGTCGTGACCGCTTGCTGGAACTCAACTCCGGCGGCGCCGGTGAAGGCGATGCGCTGGTCGAAGACATCCTCGAGCAAGACGACCAGTTCGCCCTGCCGATCTATATGGAAACCCTGTTCGACGCCTTCGGCATCGACAGCGAGGACCATTCGGAAAACGCGCTGATCTTGAAGCCCAGCGAAAAAATGCTCGACGCCAGCTTCCCCCTGGGTGACGACGAGGGTGTGACCATCACCTACGACCGCAACCAGGCACTGTCGCGCGAAGACATGCAGTTCATCACCTGGGAACACCCGATGGTGCAAGGCGGCATGGACCTGGTACTGTCCGGCTCCATGGGCAACACCGCCGTAGCATTGATCAAGAACAAGGCGCTCAAGCCGGGCACTGTGTTGCTGGAGCTGCTCTACGTCAGCGAAGTGGTAGCGCCGCGCTCGCTGCAACTGGGTCGCTACCTGCCACCGGCCGCCCTGCGCTGCCTGCTGGATGCCAATGGCAACGACCTGTCGGGTCGCGTGTCGTTTGTGACCTTGAACGACCAACTGGAAAGCGTGCCACGGGCCAGCGCCAACAAGTTCGTACAGGCCCAGCGCGACCAGCTCACACCGCGCATCAACGCCGGTGAAGAGAAGATCGCCCCGCGCCACGCCGAGCGTGTGGCCGAGGCCAAGCGCCGCCTGGCGGCGGACACCGACGAAGAACTGGCGCGCCTGACCGCACTGCAAGCGGTCAACCCCACCGTGCGTGACAGCGAGCTGGTTGCCTTGCGCAATCAACGCGAGCAAGGCTTGGCCATGCTCGATAAGGCGGCGCTGCGATTGGAAGCGATTCGGGTGTTGGTGGCCGGCTGATCATTCGCTGCCAATTAGGAGGCCCGCTTAGTGCGGGCCTTTTTTATTGGTCTTGAGGGCCTCATCGCGGGCAAGCCCCCTCCCACACTGACCGAGTAGAGTTCAGACAACTCGGTCAAATGTGGGAGGGGGCTTGCCCCCGATAGGGTCACCTCGGTCTCATGCCGTTACCGCAGAAGCCGGCACTTGAACCCCACTCAGCCCATCCTTCATGCGCTTGGCATCGCGCACAAAACTACGTGACGCCTGGAACAAAAACAGCATGGTCAAGAACAGCGCCACCGGAATCAGGTACATGGCGTCATGCAACCCCACGGCTTTATAAGCCTCAGTCATCTGCTCCGCTCCCGCCGCGTACATTGCCGAATGGGCAAAGTGATCAGACAGCCCGCCCACCACAATCGGTCCCATCCCGCCGCCGAGCAAATACAAACCGGCAAAGAACAGCGCCATTGCCGTAGCGCGCAGGCGCGGTTCGACCACATCCTGGATCGCCGTATAAACGCAGGTGTAGAAGTTGTAGGCAAACAACCAGCCCACACTGAACAGCGAGACAAACACGCCAATCTCGATACGCCCGGCATGCAGGGCCCAGGCGGTAGTCACCGTG
Source organism: Pseudomonas sp. FBCC-B545 (assembly GCF_059134095.1). Classification (NCBI taxonomy): domain Bacteria; kingdom Pseudomonadati; phylum Pseudomonadota; class Gammaproteobacteria; order Pseudomonadales; family Pseudomonadaceae; genus Pseudomonas; species Pseudomonas sp. FBCC-B545. The sequence goes on from NZ_CP101441.1 coordinate 4,752,521, forward strand.
GAGATAATCAAGCTGCACGCGGCAAACAGCAGACGGCCATTGGCGATCCGCTGATGAATCTTGTCGGCAATCCAGCCGCCCAGGGTCAAGCCCACCAGGCCGGTCAAACCGACAATCACACCCGTCGCGACAGCCGCATCCTGCAATGGCATCAGAAAATACCGTTGCAGCATCGGCACCAGGAACGAGTTGCACGCATACGTAGCAAAGTTAAAGCACAGCCCGGCGAGCACCAGCCAGAGAAAGGTCGGCACTGCCAGCACGCGACGGATCGGGCGGTCGACGCGCTCCTGGGAGACTTGCACGGTTTCCGCCGCGCCGCGCTTGGGTTCTTTTATATAGAACATGAACACCGCCAGGATCAGCCCCGGCACCGCCGCGATAAAGAACGGCGCACGCCAGCTGTCGAAAGCCTTGACCATCCAGCCGATGGTAAAGAACGCCAGCAACAGGCCCAACGGCAGACCGAGCATAAAAATGCCCATGGCTCGCGCACGGCGGTGGGCGGGAAACAGGTCGCCAATCAGCGAGTTGGCAGCCGGCGCATAGCTGGCCTCGCCAATACCAATGCCCATGCGCACCAGCAGGAAGCTCCAGAAACTGCCGACCAAGCCGTTGACTGCCGTCAGCCCGCTCCAGGCGAACAGGCCCCAGCCCATCAATTTGCTGCGTGAGCCAGTATCGGCCAGGCGCCCGAGCGGCAGCCCGGCGATGGCGTAGACAATGGTAAAGGCGGTGCCGATGATCCCGAGCTGGAAGTCGCTCAGGTGCCATTCCATGCGAATGGGCTCGATGATGATCGCGGGGATGGTGCGATCAAAGAAATTGAACAGGTTGGCGAGGAACAGCAGGAACAGAATGCGCCAGGCATTCGCCGCTTGGGTCGAGTTCTGCATGGGTCCGTCTCTTTTATTGTTATGAGAGCTGCGATGCCCGACGCATCCTGCCCGGTACCTGCAACATAATCAGGCTGGCAGCGGTTGTCTGTAATGATTCGTAAAGCTGATAGGGCATGATTTCACCCGATAACGCGGGATTTCACCCACAAAAATATAAGTGCTTGCCCCCCTTCCCAATGGCCTTGGCACGGATAGAATGGCGAGCCTTCCGTTGCACCCTCCTCTTACCTTCTTATCGATGACGCCCATGTCCGAAGCCAGTCCGTGTCTGAATTGCGGTGCCTGCTGTTCACACTTTCGTGTGTCTTTCTTTTGGGGCGAGTGCGCCTCATCCGGGGGTACGGTGCCCGATGACCTGGTGGTGCAGATCAACCCCAGCCGAGTGGCGATGATCGGTACCGACCAGAAGCCCGCGCGGTGTTGCAGCCTTGAAGGTGAGGTTGGGCAGGCAACCAGTTGCTCGATCTATGAACAGCGTTCCAGCGTATGCCGCGAGTTCGATTCTTCCTGGAGCCAGGGGGTGCAAAATGTCGACTGCGATGCGGCGCGCGCCGCGTTCGGCCTGGCCCCCCTTGAGGAGCAACACTTCGAACTGGAATTGCCCATCAGTGCTTAGCACCAAACGTTATGTGTCGCATGCCAAAATCATTGAAATCAAAGTGCCATTATTCATCGCAAATGCCACGAGGCTTCTATACTCGACGTCATAGGTCATCGCCTCTGGCAGTGACGTGGCTCCAAGATGGGATAAGCTATGGAATGGCTGGGTCAGCATTTTTTTACCGACCTTCCAGACAGCGGGCATTTATTACTCAATTGCAGTCATAACCCCTTTCTGGTGCTGCTCGCCTACCTGGTCGCCTGCGCAGCGGGTTTCGGTACGCTAGACATGGCCGAACGCGTCGGCCATGTCGAAAACCCCACCGCCCGCCGTCATTGGTGCTGGCTGGGAGCGGGTTGCCTGGCGGGCGGGATCTGGTCGACCCACTTCATCAGCATGCTGGCCTTCCAGGCCCCTGTCGCCATTCACTACGAACTTCTCACGACCTTCGCTTCCCTGCTGATCGCCCTGATCGCTGCGCTATTGGCCATGCAAACCCTCAGTCATGCCCACGTGCGGCCCCACCAATACCTGCTGGCCTCAGTGTGGATGGGCCTGGGCATCGCACTGATGCACTACGTGGGCATGGCGGCCATGCGCTCCCAGGCCCAGGTGTACGTTGAATCGCGACTGTTCATGGCGTCGGTGGCGATTGCCATCGGTGCCAGCCTGGCGGCGTTGCTGCTGTCCAGTTACCTGCGTAACGGTGCCGGGGTCTTTCATCAATTGCTCAAATACGCCGCCAGCCTGGTGCTGGGCGCCGGAATCCTGAGCATGCATTTCACAGGCATGGCCGCCATGCAAATGCTGGTACTCAATGATGCGGACCTGTCGCTGCCGGTAGATAACAACCCGATTCAACTGGGCCTGTCGGTGGCGGTGATTACTTTGCTGGTGATCGGCAGCAGTATCAGCGCAGCCCTGGCGGATAAAAAACTGCAACACAAGGAGCATGACCTGCGCCGGGTCAACGCGCTGCTCAGCGAACTGGACCAGGCTCGCGCCTCGCTGCAACAGGTGGCCCACTTCGATGCATTGACCAATCTGCTCAACCGCCGCGGGTTCAATCAGATTTTCGCGGAAAAAGTCGTAGAAAAAACGCGAAACAAAGGGATGATGGCGGTGATCTTCCTCGATATAGATCACTTCAAGCGCATTAATGACAGCCTTGGGCACGATGCTGGCGACCAGTTGCTCACCGTATTGGCCGGGTATATCAAAAGCTCGGTACGCAGCCATGAGGATGTCGTCGCACGATTTGGTGGCGATGAGTTCTGCATCCTGATCAATATTCATCACCGCGACGAAGCACGGCATATGGCCCTGCGCATCATGCAGAAAATGAAAGAACCCATCGAACTGGCCGGCCGACGCATGGTGATGACCACCAGCATCGGCATCAGCCTGTTCCCCGACGACGGCCAGACCTGCGAAGAACTGTTGAAAACCGCCGACCTGGCGCTTTATCAATCCAAGGATGCCGGGCGCAACAGCCTGCACTTCTTCAGCTCCAACCTGAAAACCCGCGCGTTCCTCGAACTGCAGCTGGAAGAAGAGCTGCGCGCTGCCCTGCGCGCACGCAGTGGGTTGGTGCTGTTCTATCAACCGATCTTCGACATGAAGCTTGCCAAGGTCACGCGCCTGGAAGCCCTGGTGCGCTGGCAGCATCCGCAGCACGGGCTGCTGGCACCGGACCGCTTTATCGGCATCGCCGAGAATAACGGGCTGATCGCGGAGCTCGACCACTGGGTACTGCGCCAGGCCTGTCATGATCTGAGCCTGCTGTCTGACCGAGGCTACACCGAACTGACCATGGCGGTGAACTGCTCGGCGCTGAACCTGGCCCGGGACGAGTTGGCCGATGAAATCGAAGCCGCCCTGCGCTTCGCTGCTGTGGCTGCCAACCGCCTGGAACTGGAAGTCACCGAAAATGCACTGATGGGCAATATCAGCAGCACCCTGGCGCTGTTGCGGCAAATCCGTGCGTTGGGCGTCTCCCTGGCGATCGATGATTTCGGCACTGGCTATTCATCCCTGGCCTACCTCAAGCGCTTGCCGCTGAACACCTTGAAAATCGACCGCTCGTTTATCCAGGACACACCAAGGTCCAGAGCCGACAGCGAAATCGTCCAGGCGATTATCGGCATGGCCCACACCCTGCACTTGCAGGTGGTCACAGAAGGCGTGGAAACCCAGGAGCAATTCGAGCTGCTACTCAAACATGGCTGCGACTATATCCAGGGCTACCTGCTCAGCCCGGCGGTGCCCTTCAACGAGATCATCGGCGTGATCCAAGGCATTGCGCTGCGCAACCCGCTTTACCCATTCAGCGTGGAAGGCGCCACGGACACCTCACCGCCGAACGACCCTGCGCCGGCGCGCATCGGCCCGCCTTCAATCGTCAGGCCAATTCGCTGAGATCGAGCGTTCGAATGGACAGTCCAGTCGCTGAACTCCAGCGCCCTGGCACACCCGGAAACAATTCATCCTCGATTTCCTCTCGGTATCAACTGTTCCCGTGACGTTTACGTCACCCTCGGCTGTGACCTTTCTCTACGGCAAGGTGCCATCACCGGCCGGGCGGTTACTCCGCTACACACTTGCAGAGGATAAAAAGACGCACCTTTTTCGTGCAGGTAATTCTTAAGCTGCCCTTTCCTGGATCAGGATCCAAGGCGATACCACCACCGCCCACAGGCTCGGGTCTCGCTCCACCAAGTCCAACGCCCGCATTGCAGACACTTCGCCAAGGCTCCCTGCAGCCAGCCAGGCGGCGACTTTCTCACGGTTGTCCTCGGCCATTCCCTCGGCCGCTTCGATCAGATCCAGGCCGGCGTCGACCCACAATAGGGCACCCTTGGCAAAGAACGGCTCGAGCTCCTTCCAGGAAATTTCGGCGGTTTCACCGAGCAGCTTGGCATAGAGGGTGCTAGGTTCTTGCGTCATGGGAGTTCACCTGAATAAAAAATCGGCGCAATCATAGCCTCGTAACCCAGGTAGAAAAACCCAGTAGCAAATGAGGTAGCGATTGAAAGTGCCAGGAAAGCCAAGGAATGCCTTGAAGGCTGATAAGAACCCGCCGCAATTCTGTCTTTTTCTTTCATTTAAGCGACATAGCAGTGGTATGCCCCCAGCTGCCAGCTTTTCAAGCGATCAACCGGCGCTCTACACTGTACCGGTACAGTTGCCAGGGCAATGCCGGGGGGATATCCGCGATATCTGATCCGGTTCTGCAGCTCACAAGGCCGCTAGAACTATAAAAAATACAACAGTAAGAGTGGAGCACTATGAATAAGGCTACTAAGCAGATTTCCAAACTGTTTGCCGCTATGGTCCTGGCTGGGGTTGCCGGCCATTCGTTCGCAGCCGACACCATCAAGATCGGCATCGCCGGTCCCAAGACTGGTCCGGTGACGCAATACGGTGACATGCAATTCATGGGTGCCAAGCAGGCAATCGCCGACATCAACGCCAAGGGCGGCGTCGATGGCAAAATGCTTGAAGCCAAGGAATACGACGACGCCTGCGATCCGAAACAAGCCGTGGCCGTCGCCAACAAAGTGGTCAACGACGGCGTCAAGTTCGTAGTCGGTCACCTCTGCTCCAGCTCCACTCAGCCAGCGTCGGACATTTATGAAGACGAAGGCGTCATCATGATTACCCCAGCCGCCACCAGCCCGGAAATCACCTCCCGTGGCTACAAGCTGATCTTCCGCACCATCGGCCTCGACAGCGCGCAAGGCCCAGCGGCCGGCAACTACATCGCCGACCACGTGAAGCCGAAGATCGTTGCCGTGCTGCACGACAAACAGCAATACGGTGAAGGCATCGCCAGTGCCGTGAAGAAAACCCTCGAAGAGAAAGGCACCAAGGTTGCCGTCTTCGAAGGCCTGAACGCCGGTGACAAGGACTTCTCCTCGATCATCCAGAAACTCAAGCAAGCCAACGTCGACTTCGTCTACTACGGCGGCTACCACCCTGAGCTGGGCCTGATCCTGCGCCAAGCCAAGGAAAAAGGCCTGAACGCCAAGTTCATGGGCCCGGAAGGCGTCGGCAACGACTCCATCTCGCAAATCGCCCAGGGCGCTTCAGAAGGCCTGCTGGTGACCCTGCCGAAGTCCTTCGACACCGACCCTGCCAACAAAGCCATCGTCGAAGAGTTCGCCAAGAACAAGCAGGACCCAACCGGTCCGTTCGTGTTCCCGGCCTACTCGGCCATTGAAGTCATCGCTGGCGGCATCAAGGCGGCCAAGAGCGAAGACACCGCCAAGGTGGCCGAGGCCATCCACGCGGGCACCTTCAAGACCCCTACCGGCGATCTGAGCTTTGACGCCAAGGGCGACCTGAAAGACTTCAAATTCGTGGTCTACGAATGGCACTTCGGTAAACCAAAAACCGAAGTTTCCCCTCAGTAAGCCAGGCGTTACTGGTCAACAAGCCCACTGTGCAAGCAGTGGGCTTTGTTTTACGAGGTTTATGGGCCATGTCACCCGCGATCCGGGCGCTGGCTCACCTGAAAATCTTAAAACCGTCACCAGCGGTTCGCTGGCAAACGCTTTGTGCAACCTGCTCACAGAACAGGGCACCCAGCCGGAAATGACTCCACCAGTGAAATGCGTATCGGGTTTTTAGGAGCGCTGTAATGCCTGAGATCTATCATTTTTTCCAACAGCTGGTTAATGGCCTGACCATTGGCAGCACCTATGCCTTGATAGCCATTGGCTACACAATGGTTTACGGCATCATTGGAATGATCAACTTCGCCCATGGCGAGGTGTACATGATTGGTTCCTACGTGGCCTTCATCGCCCTCGCCGGGCTGGCCATGATGGGGATCCACTCCCTGCCGCTGTTGATGACCGCTGCGTTCCTGGCGTCGATCATCGTGACCAGTGCCTATGGCTACAGTATCGAGCGGGTTGCCTACCGTCCCTTGCGGGGCAGCAACCGTTTGATCCCGCTGATTTCCGCCATCGGCATGTCGATTTTCCTGCAGAACACCGTATTGCTGTCCCAGGACTCCAAGGACAAGTCCATTCCCAACCTGATCCCGGGGAGCATCTCCTTCGGCCCGGGTGGCGCACAAGAAGTGCTGATTTCGTACATGCAGATCCTGGTCTTCGTCGTCACCCTGGTGGCCATGCTGGGCCTGACCCTGTTCATCTCCCGCTCCCGTCTGGGGCGCGCCTGCCGGGCCTGCGCCGAAGACATCAAGATGGCCAACCTGCTGGGCATCAACACCAACAACATCATCGCCTTGACCTTCGTCATTGGTGCCGCACTGGCGGCCGTGGCGGCCGTGTTGCTGAGCATGCAATACGGCGTGATCAACCCCAACGCCGGTTTCCTGGTGGGCCTGAAGGCCTTTACCGCAGCGGTATTGGGCGGCATCGGCAGCATTCCGGGCGCGATGCTCGGCGGGCTGGTGCTGGGTGTGGCCGAAGCCTTTGGCGCCGATATCTTCGGTGACCAGTACAAGGACGTCGTGGCGTTCGGCCTGTTGGTTCTGGTGCTGTTGTTCCGTCCGACCGGCATCCTGGGCCGTCCGGAGGTTGAGAAAGTATGAGCAGATATCTTAAATCGGCGTTTTTCAGCGCCTTGCTGGTATGGGCCGTGGCCTTTCCGGTACTCGGCCTCAAGCTGAGCATTGTCGGCATCAACCTGGAAGTGCATGGCACCGGTCCCGTGACCCTGGCAGTCATCGCCCTGTGCTCGGTGCTGATGTTCCTGCGCGTGCTGTTCACCCAGCAGGTCGGTGCCTTGTTCAAGGGCAATCGTGGCCCGTTGGTGTCGCCCAAGGTCAGCCAATTCCTGACCCTGCCGCGTACCCAGCGCTACATCATCATCGGCCTGATTATCGCCGCGCTGATCTGGCCGTTCTTCGGCTCCCGCGGTGCGGTCGACATTGCCACCCTGATCCTGATCTACGTGTTGCTGGGCCTGGGCCTGAACATCGTGGTGGGCCTGGCCGGCCTGCTTGACCTTGGTTATGTGGGTTTCTACGCCGTGGGTGCCTATACCTACGCGCTGCTCTCACACTACCTGGGCTGGAGCTTCTGGATCTGCCTGCCATTGGCCGGTATGGCGGCGGCGACGTTCGGCTTCCTGCTGGGCTTCCCGGTGCTGCGCCTGCGCGGTGACTACCTGGCGATCGTGACCCTGGGCTTTGGTGAAATCATCCGTCTGTTCCTGCGTAACCTCACCGACATCACCGGTGGCCCCAATGGCATCAGCAGCATCCCCAAACCGACGTTCTTCGGGCTGTCGTTCGACCGTACCGCAGCCGAAGGCATGCAGACCTTCCACGAATACTTCGGGATTGCCTACAACCCGGTAAGCAAAGTGGTGTTCCTGTACCTGGTGGCGCTGTTGCTGGCGCTGGCGGCACTGTTCGTGATCAACCGCTTGCTGCGCATGCCCATCGGCCGCGCCTGGGAAGCGTTGCGCGAAGATGAAATCGCCTGCCGTGCCCTGGGCCTGAACCCGACCATCATCAAGCTCTCAGCGTTCACCCTGGGTGCCGCGTTCGCTGGTTTTGCCGGTAGTTTCTTCGCCGCCCGCCAAGGCCTGGTGACCCCCGAGTCGTTCACCTTCATCGAGTCGGCGATCATTCTCGCCATCGTGGTGCTCGGTGGCATGGGCTCGCAATTGGGCGTGATCCTGGCGGCGATCGTGATGATCCTGCTGCCGGAAATGATGCGTGAGTTCAGCGAATACCGCATGTTGATGTTCGGCGCCTTGATGGTGCTGATGATGATCTGGCGCCCTCAAGGCCTGCTGCCCATGCAACGTCCACACATGGAGCTGCGCAAATGAGCCGCGAGATCCTGAAAGTCGAAAACTTGAGCATGCGCTTCGGCGGCTTGCTGGCGGTCAACGGCGTAGCCCTGACCGTGAAAGAGAAACAGGTTGTAGCACTGATCGGCCCCAACGGCGCCGGCAAGACCACAGTGTTCAACTGCCTTACCGGCTTCTACAAGCCAAGCGGTGGCAGCATCCTGCTGGACGGCCAGCCGATACAAGGCCTGGCCGGCCACGAAATCGCCCGCAAGGGCGTGGTGCGTACCTTCCAGAACGTGCGCCTGTTCAAAGACATGACCGCGGTCGAGAACCTGTTGATCGCCCAGCACCGCCATTTGAACACCAACTTCTTCGCAGGCCTGTTCAAGACCCCGGCGTTCCGCAAGAGCGAGCGCGAGGCCATGGAGTACGCGGCGTACTGGCTGGACAAGGTCAACCTGACGGAATTTGCCAACCGCCCGGCCGGCACCCTGGCCTATGGTCAGCAGCGTCGCCTGGAAATCGCTCGTTGCATGATGACGCGCCCGCGGATCCTCATGCTCGACGAACCCGCCGCCGGCCTGAACCCCAAGGAAACCGAAGACCTCAAGGCGCTGATCAGCGTGCTGCGTGAGGAGAACGACGCCACGGTGCTGTTGATTGAACACGACATGAAACTGGTCATGAGCATTTCCGACCACATCGTCGTGATCAACCAGGGTACGCCACTGGCCGACGGGACGCCGGAGCAGATCCGCGACAATCCTGAAGTGATCAAAGCCTACTTGGGGGAAGCGTAAAATGCTGCAATTCGAAAACGTTTCCACTTTCTACGGCAAGATCCAGGCCTTGCACGACGTCAATGTGGAAGTACGCCAGGGTGAGATCGTCACCCTGATCGGCGCCAACGGCGCCGGCAAATCGACCCTGCTGATGACCCTGTGCGGTTCGCCCCAGGCCCACGGCGGCAGCATCCGCTACATGGGTGAGGAACTGGTGGGCAAGCACTCCGCCGAGATCATGCGCAAGAGCATTGCCGTGGTACCGGAGGGTCGTCGGGTGTTCTCGCGCCTGACCGTGGAAGAGAACCTGGCCATGGGTGGGTTCTTCACCGACAAGGGCGACTACCAGGAGCAAATGGACAAGGTGCTGCACCTGTTCCCGCGCCTCAAGGAACGCTTCAGCCAGCGCGGCGGCACCATGTCCGGCGGCGAGCAGCAAATGCTCGCCATCGGCCGGGCGCTGATGAGCAAGCCCAAGCTGCTTCTGTTGGACGAACCATCCCTGGGCCTGGCACCGATCATCATCCAGCAGATCTTCGACATCATCGAACAGCTGCGCAAGGACGGTGTAACGGTGTTCCTGGTGGAGCAGAACGCCAACCAGGCGCTGAAAATTGCTGACCGTGCCTATGTGCTGGAAAACGGCCGGGTGGTCATGCAGGGGACTGGCGAGCAACTGCTGACGGACCCGAAGGTGCGGGAGGCGTACCTCGGCGGCTAAGACCCGGAAACTGAGTAAACCGGATCTAAATGTGGGAGGGGGCTTGCCCCCGATGGCAGGCTGACAGTCACTGCATCTGGTGACTGAACCACCGCTATCGGGGGCAAGCCCCCTCCCACATTTTTTGTGTGAACCAAGAGATTCTCGAATTATTTTCGAACTCTTTGTAACGAACTCACCCCCTCCTCTCTCTAGTGGTGCAAGCAGGCAATCAAGCCCGCTCACTCAACCCACTGCTGGAGTTATACCCATGACCACCAAACTGTCCGCCGCCTCCCTCATCCTGGCCCTGGGCTCAGCCCTGAGCCTGTCCGCCCTGAGTACCACCGCCCACGCGGCCGACGAGATGCAGAAATGCTTCGGCGTGGCTGAAGCCGGCAAGAACGACTGCGCCGCGGGTGCTGGCACTTCCTGCGCTGGCACCTCCAAAACTAAAGACCAGGCCAACGCCTGGAAACTGGTGCCCGCCGGCACCTGCACCAAGACCCCAAGCACCACATCGCCGACCGGCTTCGGCCAGGAAGCCGCCTTCACCGCCAAGTCCTGATCCCCCGCAAGCCTGAGTACTGATGATGACGCCAACACCCGACTACACGGTCTCACTGGCTCAGGCGCCTGGCCTGCCCTTGCGGGCCGGGCTGGGGCTGAAGGCCGAGCACTTTACCCAGGTGCTTGAGACCCGCCCCGACATCGGTTTTTTCGAAGTGCACGCCGAAAACTACATGGTGGCCGGCGGCCCGTTTCATCACTACCTGGGCTTGATCCGCGCACAGTACCCACTGTCACTGCACGGCGTGGGCCTGTCCATCGGCGGCGAAGGTCCACTGGACCTTGAGCACCTGGCACGCCTGGTCACGCTGATCGAACGCTATCAACCCCAGTCTTTTTCCGAACACCTGGCCTGGTCCAGCCACGGCCCGGTGTTTCTCAACGACTTGCTGCCCCTGGCCTTCGACGCCAGCAACCTGAGCCGGGTATGCGACCACGTCGATCAGGTACAAAGCACACTCAAGCGGCCGATGCTGCTGGAGAATCCCTCGACCTACTTGCAGTTCCAGCGCTCTACCCTGGATGAAACCGACTTCATCAGCGAGGTCATCCGCCGTACCGGTTGCGGCCTGCTGCTCGACGTCAACAACGTCTACGTATCCTGCATCAACCACCAGCGCGATCCATCGGCCTACATCGACGCCCTGCCCTTGCACGCTGTGGGGGAGATTCATCTGGCCGGCTTTGCCGAAGACACAGACAGCCTGGGCGACCGCCTGCTGATCGATGACCACGGCGCGCCTATCGATAACGCTGTGTGGCAATTGTACGAACAGGTACTGACACGGACCGGCCCGGTAGCCACCTTGATCGAACGGGATAATCAGGTGCCGGCATTCAGCGTGCTGCAGGCCGAGGCCCGGCAAGCCCAATGGTATTTGTCGCAGGTGGCCAGATGAGTATTCAACACGAATTTGCCCAGGCTTTGCTGGCGCCCGACGCAGTCTGTCCCGAGGGTGTGTTCAGCAGCAATGGTGCCGACCCGGCAAGCCGCTTCGCGGTGTATCGCAATAACGTTCACAGCTCGTTGAACGATGGGCTGGCGGCCGCTTATCCGGTGGTGCGGCGATTGGTAGGCGATGAGTTTTTCCATGCCATGGCCGGCCTGTACGTCCAGGCTTATCCGCCCACTACCCCGTTGATCAGCGAATACGGCAGCTCTTTGGCTGACTTTATCCAAGGGTTTGAGCCGGCTTCGAGCGTGCCTTACCTGGCAGATATAGCGCGATTGGAACGCCTGCGGGTTCGCGCCTATCACGCGGCGGATCGCCAGGCGCTGGACCAGCCCAGCGTTCTTCAACAACTGCAAGGCGCAGAGCAACTCGGACACCTGCGTGTGCAACTGCACCCATCGCTCGCCACGCTGAACTCCCCCTACGCAATCGTCGCGGTATGGGCCGCGCACCAGACCGAGGACGCTATCGCCACGTTGAACCCCTGGCATGCCCAGGGCGCTCTGGTCTTGCGCCAAGGGTTGGCGGTCAAAGTATTTGCCATCGACAGTGGCTCGGTCATCTTTATCAACCGCCTCAAGCAAGGCGCCGGGCTGGAGGCGGCCGTTGCCAATGCGCTTGAAGCCTCGGCCGAATTCGACCTGCACCAATGTCTCAAGCTGCTGATCAGCCACGACGCCATCACTCATTTGCATCTGGAAAGAAAGGTATCGCCATGAACGCGCCCGCTCCCTGCCTGGTAAAACGGGCCATCGCCCTGTTCGAAAACATCCCCTACAGCCTGATCGCGTTTATTGCGCGCTTCTCCATTGCGGCAGTGTTCTGGAAATCCGGGCAAACCAAAGTCGAAGGTTTTGCCATCGACTTGGTCAGCGGCACATTCCAATGGGGCGAGCCCAAACTTGCTGCGTCGGCGTTGTGGCTGTTTCGCAGCGAGTACCACGTGCCGTTGCTGCCGCCGGAAGTTGCCGCGCATCTGGCAACCTTTGCCGAGCATTTTTTCCCGGTGCTGATCCTGCTGGGATTGGCCACGCGCTTCTCAGCCCTGGCCCTGATCGGCATGACCTTGACCATCCAGTTGTTCGTCTACCCTGATGCCTATCCGACCCACGGCACCTGGATTGCGCTGCTGTTGCTGTTGCTCGCCAAGGGGCCGGGCAGACTGTCCATCGACCACTGGATTGCCCGTCGCTTGCGTTAAAGCCGATCCAACGCCTCGCCGCTGCGCCTGAACCAATCCACCAGGTAATCGGCCAATACCTGAGTACGCCGCGGCAGGCCACCCTGGTAAGGATGCACCAGGTACATCGGCATGCTGCGTGTCTGATAGTCGCGCAGCAGCCAGCGTAAACGGCCGTCAGCCAGTTCCGTCGGTAACACATAGGATGGTAGACGTGCGATACCGGCGCCCACCAAGGCGGCTTTTTTCAGCAAGTTGTAATGGTTGGAGGCAAACGTGCCGCTTACCCGCACCCGCAGCAATTCGTGTTGCTGGTGATACAACCATTCCTCGCGGCCGCTGTAGTGACTGTTGAGCAAACAGATGTGTGTCGCCAGGTCCGCCGGGGTCAGTGGTTCGCCGTGCTGTTCCAGATAGGCCGGGCTGGCGCAGGTCATCTCGCGCCACGCCAGCAAAGGCTTGGCCACCAGGCGTGCCTGTTCGATGGCGCCCGAGCGTACGCCCAAGTCAAAACCATCCCGGGCCAAGTCGCGGTAGCTGTTGTTAAGCTCCAGTTCGACCTGCACCTGCGGGTATTGCTTGGAGAACTCCAGCAATAAGCCATCAAAGAAGGTCTCACCCAACGAGACCGGAACGGTCATGCGCACAGGGCCGGTCAAATCATCTTTGAGCCGCGCCAATGCCTGGCGCGCGCGCTCCACCTGCACCACCAGCGCTTGTGCCTGGGGCAGCAACGCCGCGCCGGCAGCGGTGAGGCTCAGTTTGCGCGTCGTACGGTGCAACAGCACCACGGCAAACTGCGCTTCCAACTGGCTGATGCGCTTGGACAGCTGCCCTTTGCTGCACCCCAGTTGCTCGGCCGCCAGGGTAAAGCTGCCAGCTTCGATCAGCACCGCGAAGGCCGCCAGGTCATCCATTTCGCTCATGGATTGTTTCCATTTGAAAACCAAAGGTTGCCTATTAGCGCGTTTATCCGCTGAAAAAGCCACACTAGACTGAACCTTCACTATCTCTGGAGGAACAGCACGATGAAAATCCTATTGATTGGTGCCAGCGGCACAGTCGGTTCGGCAGTGAAGGCGCAGCTGAGCCAGCGTCACGACGTGATCAGCATCGGTCGCACCAGCGGCGATTTCCAGGTGGACATCAGCGACAGCGCTTCGATTCGTAAATTGTTTGAACAAACCGGCCAGTTCGACGCACTGGTCTGCGCAGCGGGCAACGTCAATTTCGTAGCCTTGGGCGAGATGAGCGAAGGCGACTTTGAACTGGGCCTGCGTGACAAGCTGATGGGCCAGGTCAACCTACTGCTGATCGGTCGGGAGTATGCCAACGACGGCGCTTCGTTCACCTTCACCAGCGGCATCCTGAACCGTGATCCGATCCGCACCGGCGCCTCGGCAGCGTTGGTCAACGGTGCACTGGACGCATTCGTCAAAGCGGCGGCCATTGAATTGCCACGCGGCCTGCGTATCAATGCTGTGAGCCCGACCGTTCTACTGGAAGCCATGGGCAGCTATGCACCGTATTTCCGTGGCTACAAACCAGCTCCAGCTGCCGATGTGGCGCTGGCTTACGCAAAAAGCGTCGAGGGCCTACAAACCGGTCAGACCTTTATCGTAGGCTGAATTTGATGTCTGTCAGAAACACCTGAAGCCGGCGAGCGGGCTTGTGATGCGGCGCCAGCCTGCGTAACGTGGCGGCACTTGTTTGGAGACCCAATATGCGCGCCGCCCGTACCCTCGCCCTGTTTGCCTTGCTTCCCCTGTTCGCCGCTTGCCAGCTGTTCGAAAGCGAGCCGGCCAAGCCGTCTACCGTCGGGCTGACCCGGATGCAGGGTGAATTGACCGCGGCGGACGGCAAGCTGTTGTTCCAGCCGTGCGGCGACCAGCGTAACTACGTGGTCAAGGATACCGGCGGCACCAGCATCCTGCAGGAAGCGGCCTCCCTGGCCGGCCAGCAAGGCGCACTGTTTGCCGACCTGCGCGGCAAGTTTTCCGGGGTTGCCACCGGTACCCAGGGCGAAGTGGAGCTGCAACAGCTGTACCGCGTCGAACGCTCGACCTCCGCCTGTACCGACCCGGACTTCAAGCGCATGATCCTGCGCGCCAACGGCCATAAACCGGCCTGGGCGATGAACGTCACGGCCAAGGGCATGGTGCTGGAACGCGAGGGCCAACCGCCGTTGGCAGTGCCGTACGTCGAAGAACAGCTGGGCGACGGCCGCTTCAACCTGATGACCGAAGCCAATAACCAGCACATCGAACTGTGGGTGGCGCCCCAGCGCTGCGTCGACAGTGTGAGCGGCAGCCTGCAACACATGAGCGCCGAGTTGCGGGTTAACGGCCAGGTGCAGCGTGGTTGCGCAGCCTTTGGCGGCTCGCGGGACGACTGATTCGACCCTGCGCTGTTTTAACCTGACGGAAAGTCGCCATTGGGGCTTATAATCGCCGGTTTGCAAAACAGCCGGCCTTCTCGCCCGCCGCCTACCGGATCCTGTCATGTTACGAATCACCGAACTCAAGCTGCCCATCGACCATCCCGAAGAAGACCTGCGGCCAGCCATCGTGCAGCGCCTGGGCATCGCCAGTGATGACCTGCTCGATTTCACCCTGTTCAAACGCAGCTACGATGCACGTAAAAAATCGTCGGAGCTGTGCTTCATCTACACCATCGACTTGAACGTGAAGGGCGAAGCCGCCCTGCTGCTCAAGTTTGCCGACGACCGCAACGTCAACCCGGCCCCCGACGTCAGCTACAAGGTGGTGGGCCAGGCGCCGGCAGACCTGGTCGAGCGGCCGATCGTGGTCGGTTTTGGGCCCTGCGGGATCTTCGCCGGGCTGCTGCTGGCACAGATGGGCTTCAAGCCGATCATCCTCGAGCGCGGCAAGGAAGTGCGCCAACGCACCAAGGACACCTGGGGCCTGTGGCGTAAAAGCGTGCTTAACCCCGAATCCAACGTGCAATTCGGTGAAGGCGGCGCCGGCACCTTCTCCGACGGCAAGCTGTACAGCCAGATCAAGGACCCGAAATTCCACGGCCGCAAGGTGCTGCACGAGTTCGTCAAGGCCGGCGCGCCGGAAGAGATCCTCTACGTCAGCAAGCCCCATATCGGCACCTTCCGCCTGACCGGCGTGGTGGAAAACATGCGCGAGCAGATCATCGCCCTCGGCGGTGAAGTGCGCTTCGAGCAACGCGTCACCGACGTATTGATCGAAGAGGGGCAGTTGAACGGTGTGGTCGTCGACGGCGGCGAGCAGATTCTCTCCAGGCATGTGATTCTTGCCCTGGGCCACAGCGCCCGCGACACCTTCCGCATGCTCCATGGCCGCGGCGTTTACATGGAGGCCAAGCCGTTCTCGGTGGGTTTCCGTATCGAACACCCGCAGTCGCTGATCGACGCCGCACGCCTGGGCAAGTACGCCGGCCACCCGAAACTGGGCGCGGCCGACTACAAGCTGGTGCACCACGCCAAGAACGGCCGTTCGGTCTATAGCTTCTGCATGTGCCCGGGCGGCACTGTGGTGGCCGCGACCTCGGAACCCAATCGCGTCGTGACCAACGGCATGAGCCAGTACTCGCGCAACGAGCGCAACGCCAACTCCGGCATTGTGGTCGGCATCACGCCCGAAGTGGATTACCCGGGTGGCCCGTTGGCCGGTATCGAGTTGCAGGAACGCCTGGAGTCCCACGCCTACATCCTCGGCGGCAGCAACTACGAGGCACCGGCGCAGTTGGTGGGCGACTTTATCGCCGGCAAACCGTCCACCGCCTTAGGCAGTGTGGAACCTTCCTACAAGCCCGGCGTATCCCTGGGCGACCTGGCCCTGGCCTTGCCGGACTTCGCCATCGAGGCCATCCGCGAAGCCTTGCCGGCGTTCGAGAAGCAGATCAAAGGTTATTCGCTGCACGATGCAGTGTTGACGGGGATCGAGACCCGCACGTCATCACCGTTGCGCATTACCCGCGATGAGTCGATGCAGAGCCTGAACGTAAAAGGCCTGTTTCCGGCCGGGGAAGGTGCGGGTTATGCCGGCGGAATCCTGTCGGCGGGTGTTGACGGGATTCGGATTGCCGAGGCGTTGGCGCGGGATATGCTCGGCATCAAGGCCTGAGCACACAGCAATACGATGGTGGGAGGGGCTTGCTTCCCCCTGACGGCCTCATAATCCATAGATATCTACGTGACACACCTCGGTCAAATGTGGGAGGGGGCTTGCCCCCGATGGCGGCCTCACAGCCGACCAGCATGTTGGACTTTGATTGAGTACATATCCGTTATTTAGGTTACGGCCACTATTGGTTCCGCTTTTACAGCGGGTCACTTTTGAAAAGAGCCCAAAAGTAACCAAAAGGCTCTTGCCCCACCACTCGGCACCTCGCTTAGGCTCGGTGTGCCCGTAATCCGACAGGGATTTGGGGGGCCGCCGCCCCGCGCCATCGATGGCGCGGGGCGGCTAAACCGGCATCCCTGCCGGTTTACCCCCCAAATACCTGTCGAATTCCGGCCAGCGTGGTTTAACGGGGCGCCTAAGATCAAAAGCCAGATCAAGAGCAAGATCAAGAGCGGCTCGCTACGCATCGTGGTTACCGTCGGCTGCTACACAGTTGTGTAGATACCTATGGCTATCGGGGGCAAGCCCCCTCCCACATTTTGATTTGCGCCCGGTCAGATATTGGCGCGCAGGATGCTGGTCGGTAGAGACTCGCCCTGCTCTACGCTCGCAGCCACTGCCGTAACCAACCCATCCAACTCATAGCCCTGCCCCGCCAACCACTCCTGATCATAATAGGTCGTGGCATAGCGCTCGCCGCCATCACACAAGATCGCCACGATCGACCCCGACTCCCCCGCCGCTTTCATCTGTTGCGCGGCTATCAAGGCGCCGATCAGGTTGGTCCCGCTGGAACCGCCGACCCGTCGTCCCAAACGCCCAGCCAGGTAATGCATGGCCGCCAATGACAAGGCGTCTGGCACCTTGATCATCGCATCAATCACCGCCGGCAGAAACGATGCCTCGACCCGCGGGCGACCAATCCCTTCGATCCGTGAGCCACACTCCAGGCGCAGGTTGGCGTCGCCGCTCTGGTAGAAGTCGAAGAACACCGAACGTTCGGCATCGGCACACAGCACGCGGGTGCAATGCTGGCGATAACGCACATAACGGCCCAGCGTGGCGGTGGTACCGCCGGTGCCGGGGCTGGAAATCAACCAGCTGGGCTCCGGGTGCTGTTCAAAGCGCATCTGCTGGAAGATCGACTCGGCGATGTTGTTGTTCGCCCGCCAGTCGGTAGCACGTTCGGCATAGGTGAACTGGTCCATGAAATGACCACCACCCTCCTTGGCCAGGCGCTCGGATTCCGCGTAGATCTGCGTCGGATCCTGGACCAGATGACTCTTGCCACCATAAAAGGCGATCTGGGCGATTTTCTCCTGGGACGTGGAAGCAGGCATGACCGCAATAAACGGCAAGCCCAGCAGGCGGGCGAAGTAGGCCTCGGAAATCGCCGTGGAACCACTCGATGCTTCAACCACCGGGGCGCCCGGCTTGAGCCAGCCATTGCACAGTGCGTACAGGAACAGTGAACGGGCCAGGCGATGTTTCAGGCTGCCGGTGGGGTGGCTGGACTCGTCCTTGAAGTACAACTCGATGCCTGGCAACCCCGGCAGCGGCAACGGAATCAGGTGGGTGTCGGCGCTCCGCTGGAAGTCCGCTTCAATGATGCGAATGGCTTCGCGGGCCCAGGTACGGTGGTCGCTCATGATGGGTTCTCTAAAGGTTTTCAGTCTCGATCTTAGGATGTTTCCTACACTCCACACAGATACAGTAACGACTCAATTGGACACACAATTGCTAGTCTTTGGCGCGTCGACAACCCGGCCAGTTTCTTATAACAAATAAGAATATAACTTTTGTTTTAACAACTAACAGTACGGGTTAGGGTACCCACCTATTGAACCTGGAATGGAGAGCATCCCTTGCCTCTGCGTAGCACTTTCACCCGTTTTTTCCAGCTGGAAGCTGCCAGTGGCCTGTTGTTGATCGCCGCTGCCGCCTTGGCGCTGATCATTAACAACTCGCCGTTGTCGCATCTGTACAACGCCTTCCTCGAGACCCCGGTGGTCACACAGGTGGGAGCGCTGAGCATCGCCAAGCCGGCGCTGCTGTGGATCAACGACGGCCTGATGGCCCTGTTCTTCCTGTTGATCGGCCTGGAGGTCAAGCGCGAACTCCTCGATGGCCATCTGTCCAAGCCCTCCCAAGTGGTACTGCCCGGCGCAGCAGCCATCGGCGGCATGGTGGTGCCGGCACTGATCTACTGGGCGCTGAACAAGGACAACCCCGCCGCCCTCGCCGGCTGGGCGATCCCCATGGCCACGGATATTGCGTTCGCCCTGGGCGTGCTGGCCCTGCTGGGCAAGCGCGTACCGGTGTCGCTGAAGCTGTTCCTGATGACCCTGGCAATCATTGACGACCTCGGTGCCATCATCGTCATTGCGTTGTTTTACTCCGCCGACTTGTCCGGCGCGTCCCTGGCGGGCGCGGGGGCTTGCTTGATTGCCTTGATTGCGATGAACCGTCTGGGCGTGATCAAGCTTGGGCCGTACCTCATCGTTGGCTTGATCCTGTGGGTGTGCGTACTCAAGAGCGGTGTGCATGCCACGCTGGCCGGCGTGACCCTGGCGTTCTGCATTCCACTGCGTACCAAAAATGCCGAAACCTCACCGCTGCTGACCCTGGAACACGCCCTGCACCCGTGGGTGGCCTACGCCATCCTGCCGCTCTTCGCATTCGCCAATGCCGGGGTTTCCTTAACCGGCGTCAGCCTGGAAAGCTTCACCCACCACGTGCCCATGGGCATCGCGGCCGGCCTGTTGATCGGCAAGACCGTCGGTGTGTTCGGCCTGACCTGGCTGGCGATCAAGACCGGTATCGCCTCACTGCCCAGCGGCGCCAACTGGGGCCAGGTGCTTGGCGTGGCGATCCTGTGCGGCATCGGCTTTACCATGAGTCTGTTTGTCGGCTCACTGGCGTTTGTGCCGGGCGCCAGTGAGTTTGCCGGTGAAGACCGCATGGGCATTCTGACCGGGTCGATCCTGGCGGCCTTTATCGGGTACGCGGTGACGGCAATGGCGAGTCGCAAGAAAGCCTGACCCTCTGGGAAAACAGCATAAAAAAACCCCAACCGGTCACCCGGCTGGGGTTTTTCTTTGCCTGCTCGCTAGCGCTTAGCGGGTAACGCGGCTGGTACCGTCAACGGTCATGATGCGTACGCGGTCGCCGATGCGGAAGATTTCATTTTCCTGCACGGCTTGTACGTAGGCACGCATGCTGCCGTCGTCTTCGCGAACGGTGATTTCCACGCCCTGGGTACGGGTCAGGCCTTCTTCGGTGGCGGAGCCCAACAGGCCACCAGCGACCGCGCCGATCACCGCGGTGACGATGCTGCCACGGCCGCCACCGATGGCGCTGCCGCCAACGCCGCCGATGACTGCGCCTGCAGCGCCGCCGATTGGGGTCTTGGTACCTTCGATTTTCACCGGACGCAGGGATTCGATGGTGCCCATGCGCACGGTCTGTACACGACGCGCCTCATCGCGAGAGTACGAGTCGCCGGTCAGACTCGAGGCGCAGCCACCCAAGAGCAACGACAGGGTGGTAAAGCAGGCAACTAGTAAAACGGACTTACGCATAGCATCAACTCCAAAGGACAGGTATTCATTAAACGCTCTGGCTTGGCGCCTGTCACGGCAAGCCAGGCAAAAAATTGTTTTCATTCAGCCTGAGTACAGACTGCCAGCACCAGAAAACTCGACGAACGGTAACCACGGGTATGGCGCCGAACGATGCCATAACCTGTTTGACCAGTGTAGCCGCGCAGCCGAACGCGCCGAGGTCTCTTGATCAGGGACTCCAGCGCGATAGCTTTGATTCAGGCGGGATGACGAAAGGCGACGCTCAGGGCGCCAGGCGCTCGCGGGACCATTGAGCCCCTTGCAGGCGATAGTTGAGGCGGTCATGCAGGCGGCTGGCGCGGCCTTGCCAGAACTCGATGCGCTCGGGCAGCAAACGGTACCCACCCCAATGCTCAGGGCAGTCGGGCTGGGTATCGCTGAAACGCTGTTCAGTGGCCTTGAGCAGTTCCTGCAGTTCTTCGCGGTCACGGATGACCTTGCTCTGCGGGGAAGCCCAAGCCCCCAGGCGGCTGCCCAAAGGACGCACCTGGTAATAAGCGTCCGACTCTTCTGGGGTGACCTTGACCACGCGCCCTTCAATGCGCACCTGGCGTTCCAGGGTCGGCCAGAAGAAGGTCATGGCCGCGAACGGCCGCGCCGCGAGCTGTTCACCCTTGGCGCTTTGATAGTTGGTGAAGAAGGTAAAGCCCTGTGCATCCAGGCCCTTGAGCAACAGGATGCGACAATGCGGGCGACCGTCCTGGTCGACCGTCGCCAGGGTCATGGCATTGGCCTCCACCGGCGGCTGCTCGGTTTTCACCGCGTCGGCAAACCATTGGTGGAACAATGCAAACGGTTCATCCGGGGCCTGGGCCTCGCTCAAACCGTCCCGTGTATAGTCACGGCGCATATCAGCCAGTGCCTGGGTCATGCGGCTTTATCCTTGTGGTTCAACGGCTCAGTTTTTCGCCTGGTCGTTCGAAGCGGGTGCCGCAGCCTTGGCTTTGGCGGCAGCGGGTTTCTTCGCTGCCGGTTTGGCCGCAGCCTTTTTAGCCGCGGGCTTGGCGGCAGCTTTCTTGGCCGGGGCCTTTTTGGCTGGCGCTTTTGCCGCCGGTGCCGGGGCTGGAACGTCCTGCACGGCCACCATTTCAGCAACAGGCGGGGTCTTGCCCGAGTTGTACTTGCTCAGCAGTGCCAACATCGTTGTACGCTGAGTGAACATGATTTCCATGCGGCGATTCAGCGCACGGCCTTGATTGCTGTCGTTGGCGGCGCGTGGCATAAGGTCACCCATGCCACGCAGCATCAGGCGGTCCTGCTTCAAACCACTGAGGCTGAAAATCGACGCAATCGACTGCGCACGTTCCTTGCTCAACGCCTGGCTCGCCGGCGCGCTGCCGGTGGCGTCGACGTGGCCCAGGACCAGTACGGCAGTCTTTGGATCAGCTTCGACGGCCTTGGCCACACGGGTGAACGGGCCCAGGGTCACCGGCAGCAACATCGCCGGGCGCTTCGGGTTGTAGGAACCGTCGACCGGGGCAATCACCACCAGCACGTTGTCGCGACGCTCCAGTTGCAGGTTGCTGCCCTTGATGGCCTCGCGCAGGCGTGGCTCGTAGTCGTCCAGCCAGGCCTGGGTGATTTTCGGGTCAGGCATCTGCACGTTGGTCACGTCGACCTTGGCCAAGGGCTTTGGCTTGCTTTCGAACGGCCACCACCAGTGGGGCTCGGTGTCGGTCTTGGCGACCACAGGTGCCGCGTCCGACGTCGGGGTGGCGGCCTTGAGGTCGGCTTTCAGGTCAGCCTTGGCATCAGCGGCCTTTTCTTCAGCACTCTTGGTGGAGAACGGCCACCAGCTGTAACCGGTGTCAGCCTTGGCGGCCGGAGCCGGTGCAGCAGCAGCGGCGACGGGCTCAACAGGCTTGGCGCCTGCAGCAGGCTTGGCATCGGGCTTGGCGTCGGTTTGGGTCACTGCGTCCTTGGTCGCAGCCTTGTCCGATCCGAATGACCACCAATGCCCACCTTCGGCATCATTTTGTGGAGTTTGTGCGCAACCCGTAATAGTGAGGCACAGCGCCAGTGCCAAGGACTTGTTCGATAACATGAGATATCCACAAAATGAGAAAAAACCAGGGGGTCTCGTGACCCGTTAAACCGACGCTTAAAGAACATTTAAGTTACAACGTGTCGTTCAGCATCTTTCTTATACTTGCCTTTGTAACAAAAAATTGTGAAACAGCAAGAGGTTTATAGACAACCGGCCAATATTCCGACCAACTTCTGCGCACGCGGGTCCATAAGTACGTAAGGCCCCAGGGTATTAGTCACAAAACCGAATGCGACATCATGTTCAGGGTCGGCAAACCCGACTGAGCCGCCTGCCCCGGGATGCCCGAATGCGCGTGGCCCCAGGCCGAACGTGGCATTGGGCAACTGCGGTTGATCCAACATGCAACCCAGGCCGAAGCGGGTTTGGGTCAATAAGGTTTTGTCCAGCCCGATACTGTGTTCACGAGTCAATTGTTCGAGCATGTCGCTTTCCAGCAAACTACCGTCCAACAACCCACTATAAAACCCGGCCAGGCTACGTGCATTACCGTGACCATTAGCCGCGGGCTGCTGCATGCGTCGCCATTCGGGCTTGTTAGTGCTGGTCAGAATAGACGGTGGATTGGCAAATGCGCGTGTGGTCATTGCTGCGGGTTCGCGCATCATTACTTGAAGTAACCGCTGTGCCGCTTCATCGCCCATATTGCCTTTACTGCGGGCTACATGGGCAACACGATAAAACTCTTCGTCCGCAAGGCCCACATGAAAATCCAGCCCCAAGGGCCGTGCGACCCGCGCCACGATGGACTCCCCCGGCCCGCGCCCATCGGCACGGCGCAGCAATTCGCCGACCAGCCAACCATAGGTAATCGCCTCATAGCCATGCCCCTCGCCCGGTGTCCACCAGGGAGCCTCGGCCGCCAGGGTATCGACCATCAATTGCCAGTCGTAGAGGGCCTCGGTAGGCAGCATTTCGCGGATGGCCGGCAGCCCGGCCTGGTGACAGAGCAACTGGCGCAGGGTAATCGCTTCTTTGCCCGCCGCGGCAAATGCCGGCCAGTAATCGGCCACAGGCGCATCGAGCTTGAGCTTGCCTTCGGCCACCAGTTGCAGGGCGGTAACGGCCGTGAAGGTCTTGGTGCAGGAGAACAGGTTGACGATAGTGTCGCTATGCCAGGCTTCGGCCCCGTCCTTGTCGGCAGTACCGGCCCACAGGTCGACGACGGTTTGCCCGCCGATCTGGATGCACAACCCGGCACCACGTTCCTGGGGGTCATCGAACAGTGCGGCGAAGGCTTCGCGTACCGCTTCGAACTGGAGCTCGTAATGACCCTGAATCTGCACCTAAGCCGCCTTGAAAATACTGTAGGAAATGGTCGACATTGTTCCAGTCATTGTCGGTTTTGTGAACCCGTCAACGATGAATCAATGACCATTTCCAGAGTGCCCACCGGCCTGACCGGCGCCCTGCCCCGCGCCTTTGCCCGCTTGGGCTGATCGGCCACCTTCGTGCTCTCGCACGGCACCGGCCGCCTTGGCTTTCTCGGCCTCCTTGCCCAATTGGTCGACTGCCGCAAGATTACTTTTACGTACGCTGTCGACGAAACCCTGGAACGGCACATCGGTGATACCGACAAGGCCGAAGTGGCCGTTTTCACCATCCAGCAGGCGCCCGGTCACCGGCTGGTCGAGGTACTGGAACCAATGCACGCCGACAATCGACGGCTCGGCCATGGCCTGCTTGAGAAAGGCGCTGTACGCCGCGCCGCGGTCTTCTTCGCGGGCCAGTTGCGTCACGCCGCCCCAAAACGGGCCACGGTCGGCAGAGCCAAAGTTGAATTCGGTGATCAGTACCGGTTTGTCCAATGCGCGCAGGGCGGCGAAGTCATAACCGTCCTGGGGTTTGAGGGTGTACATGTTGAAGCTCAACACGTCGCAATACTGTGCGCACGACGCCACCGCTTCCGGGGTGCTCACTGCAAAACGGCCACCCAGCAAGAGTTGGTTGGGCGCGTGCCACTTCAGCGAGTCAGAGATGGTCTTGAAGTAGGCATCGGCAAACGTCTTCTGGAAATACTTGAAGTCGGCTTCGATTTCCGGGTGTTCCGGGTTGGGCATCGGTGGCTCGAAGCCAGGGTCTTCCATCAGCTCCCAGCCCGCCAAATGAATGCCCCAAGCTTTGGACAGGCCTTCTTCGTTACGGTATTTGTCGCGCAGTTGCTTGAGGAAGGCGCGTTTGGCCGGCACATCGGTGGTCATGCGCAAGGTGCCATAGGCCAGGGCGTAGCGGGACTTCGGATCGTCACCGGGGCCTGCCCAGGCCAGTTCGTTGTCGGCAAAGAAGCCGACCAACCACGGGTCATCGCGGTGATCGCGCGCGGCGATAGCCACGGCGCGTTCGGTGGCCATGGCAAAGCGTGGGTCGAACGGGTCGGGCATGCCGCCCCACCAGTCGGTGCCGGTGCTGATGCTGGCGTAGTCACCCACAATCGACAGCGGCAAGGTGTACGGCACGCGGTCGGCCGTGGCCAGGTCCGCATCGCTCCAGTTGCCTACGGTGTTGAAACCCCAGGCTTGCAGGCGGTCGAGGGTATGGGTGACCCAGCGCTTCTGGTCCAGACCTTCACCGCCATAAGTGCGTTGCAGGTTGGCGCCATAGAAATCGTACCAGCGGCCCGAGCCAAAGCCACGTCCTTCGCCGGCACCGTTGCCGGTGCGGTTGTCGCCGCTGCCGTAATACTTGTCGAAAGGTTCGCCGGCCTTGGGCAGCGCCGCGAACATCCATTCACGCCCCGCCACGTAGGTCTGGCTGTTGTCCGGCGTCACGGTATTGACGCCCAGGGAATAGAACGGATGGCCGTCCGGGGTCACCAGGTACCAGCGGCCATCGCGCTTCTCGGTGCGAAAAAAGCCGCTGGCGTCGAATGCCGGGCCTTTGTTCCAGCCGCCGTATGGGTCCAGGGAGGATTTATCTCGCTCGGCCAGCCAGGTCTTGAGCTGCTGCTGCTCCTTGGTAGCCGACGCCTTGAGCTGGTCATCGCTGCTGACCTTTTCCGGCCAGCGCGCGCGTGTGGACTGCCCATAGGCGTCGACCAATTCGCTGTAGGCGGCTTTCAACACCGGCTCGCTGTCCTGCACGCCGAAGCGCTCCAGCAGGATGCTTTGGGCGGCGTTGGGCTTGATCATCGACAGGGTCACCGAGACCACTTGGCTGCGGTCGATTTCCCCGGCACTACCGGCCAGCAACACCCGCTGGCCCTCCACGGTGATAGGCATAGGCGGGCCGGCCTTCATGCCCTGGCTCAGTGGCGAGTTGGCTTGCAGCGGCACCAGCAGGGTCTGGGCTGGGCCGGCCGGCAGGTCGACGCGGCTGACCAGGGTCTTGCCGTCGGCGCTCTGCACCTTGATGTAGAGAGTCAGCGCCCAGTTCATGGCGCTTTGGATACGCAGGCTCATGGCGCTGGATTGCGACCAGTCCCACACGCCGGTTTGCGGGCTGAGCACCAGGCTCGGCTCGGCCGCCGGGTTGAAGGTGATGCGGCGCAGCACCTCGCCTTCGGGCGTTTGTTCGGCGTTGTATTGCGGCAGGCTGGCGTCCTGGGTCGCCACCTTGACCACATCGGCAGGCCGGACAAAGTTGAACAGCGTTTGTTGCCCCGCTGGTGCGGCCATCAATGGCGCAGCGAACAGCAAGGCAAACAGGGCGGGCAGCGTGCGAATCATACGAACAAGGTTCTCCCAGACGGCCGATGAATGGCCTGATGATAGTGATGAGATAGACCACGAAGTGGGCGAATTCGCCCACGGTGGCTTAAGAAATTTCGCGCCTGAACGGCGGCAAGGCATTGAGGATAGCCTTGCCATAGCGCTGGGTGACCAGGCGGCGGTCGAGCAAGGTGATGGTGCCCCGGTCTTCCTCGGTACGCAGCAAGCGCCCGCAGGCCTGCACCAGCTTCAGTGAAGCATCCGGCACCGAGATTTCCATGAACGGGTTGCCGCCCCGGGCTTCGATCCATTCGGCCAACGCGGCCTCGACCGGGTCATCAGGCACCGAGAACGGGATCTTGGCGATTACCACGTGTTCGCAGTAGGCCCCGGGCAAGTCCACGCCTTCGGCAAAACTCGCCAGGCCAAACAGCACGCTGGAATCACCGCCATCGACCCGCGCCTTGTGCTTGTTCAGGGTTTCCTGCTTGGACAGGTTGCCCTGGATAAACACCTGCTTGCGCCAGTCGCGATCAAGGCCATCGAACACGTCCTGCATCTGTTTGCGCGACGAGAACAGCACCAGGGTGCCGCGGGAGCCTTCGACCAACGATGGCAGGTCGCGAATGATCGCCGCGGTGTGCGCCGCCGCATCCCGAGGATCGGCCTTGAGGTCCGGAACCCGCAGCACACCGGCGTCGGCGTGATGAAAGGGGCTGGGCACCACGGCGGTTACGGCCTTTTTCGGCAGGCCGGCGCGCATGCGGAAACGGTCGAAGGTGCCCAGGGCGGTCAGCGTGGCCGAGGTCACCAGGCAGCCGTAGGCCACGTTCCACAGGTTGCGGCGCAGCATTTCGGCGGCGAGGATCGGGCTGGCGTTGACCTCGATATCAAACAGCGCACCGCTTTCCGACAGCGTCAGCCAACGGGCCATCGGCGGGTTGTCTTCCGGGTCTTCGACGGTGAAAGCGGTCCACAGCTCCCAGTTGCCCTGGGAGCGGGACAGCAGGCTGCCGAACAGCGGGTACCATTCTTCAGCCTGGTTGCTGGCGATGCCGATATTAACCTCGCCATCCATGCCTTCCTTGAGCAAGTCGGTCAGGCGGGTGAACAGGTCGGTCAGGCGTGAAAAGCCCTTCTTCAACTCGATGCCCATTTCGCGCATGTGCTCGGGAATCATCCCACCGACAAAGCGGTGGCGCGGGCGCTCACGGCCCTCGACGTCTTCACCGGGCTTGAAGTCTGCGACCTGTTCGCAGGCGCTGAACATGAACTGCTGCTGGGTCTTGATCTCGCGCGCCAGTTCCGGCACCTGCTCGATCAGCTTGCCCAGGTCACCGGGCAGCGGATGCTGGGCCAGCAACTTGGTAAGGTTCTTGGCGGTGGTTTCCAGCCAGTCGGCGGTGGAACGCAGGCGTGTGTAATGGGCGAAGTGGCCGATGGCCTTGTCCGGCAAGTGGTGACCTTCATCGAATACGTAGAGGGTGTCGCGCGGATCGGGCAACACGGCGCCGCCGCCCAAGGCCAGGTCGGCCAGCACCATGTCGTGGTTGGTGACGATGACGTCAACCTTGCCCATGCCTTCGCGGGCCTTGTAGAAGGCGCACTGGCCAAAGTTGGGGCAATGGCGATTGGTGCACTGGCTGTGGTCGGTGGTCAGGCGCGCCCAGTCGGCATCTTCCAGGGCGGTGGGCCAGCTGTCGCGGTCGCCGTCCCATTTATTCCCGGCCAGCTTCTCGATCATGCTGGTAAACAGCTTCTGGCTGGCCTCATCGACCTCGATCTTGAAGCCTTCTTCTTCGAACAATGAGGCGGTGGCGGTTTGCGCGTGGCCTTCCTGCAGCAGGACGTCGAGCTTGGACAGGCACATGTAGCGGCCACGGCCCTTGGCCAGGGCAAAAGTAAAGCTCAAGCCGCTGTTACGCATCAGGTCAGGCAAGTCTTTGTAGACAATCTGCTCTTGCAGGGCGACGGTGGCGGTGGCGATCACCAGGCGCTTGCCGGCGGCCTTGGCGGTGGGGATCGCGGCAAGGCTGTAGGCCACGGTCTTGCCGGTACCGGTACCGGCCTCGACGGCCACGACCGCGGGTTCGCCTTCGCGGCGACCTTCGTCGTCGGTGTCGATATCCCCGAGGACTTTCGCCACTTCGGCGATCATCAGGCGTTGGCCGTAGCGCGGTTTCAAGCTCTTGGCTTCGAGAAAACGCGAATAGGCGCCCTGGATCGTGGTTTTGAGTTCAGTGCTGATCATGGATAGTCGGGCGCAAAAAACGCTGGATAAATTTTCAGTGGTTCGGATCGGCCGCTATCATACCCCGCTAATTAATCCCGCGCAGAACGGAGTACCACAATGACCGCGTTTAGCTTCGCTTACACCCTGCATGTACTGGCTGCCCTGATCTGGGTCGGCGGTATGTTTTTCGCCTGGATGATCCTGCGCCCCGCCGCCATGGCGGCCCTTGAGGGCCCTGCCCGGCTCAAGCTGTGGGCGAATGTGTTTCAACGTTTTTTTGTATGGGTGTGGGTGACGGTGCTGGTTTTGCCGATCAGCGGCATAGGCCTTTTGCACCTGCGCTTCAACGGTTTTGAGACTGCACCGCGCTATGTGCAGGTGATGATGGGTTTGTATCTGGTAATGACGGCGCTGTTTATCCGCATCCAGGCGTTGAAGTTCCCGGAGCTTCGCAAGGCGGTGGCGGCCGAGGATTGGCCAGCGGGCGCGGCTGCGCTGGGGCAGATTCGCAGGTTGGTGGGGATTAATCTCATCGTGGGGTTGGTAGTGGTGGCGATCGCTTCGGCTCGGCCGATGTTCTGAGGCGCGCTTATATCCCTATCTGGCTTAGGCACCTACACCACTTTATAGCAGTCAACGGTAACCACGATGCGCAGCGAGCCGCTCTTGATCTTGATCTTGATCTGCTTTTGATCTCAGGCGCCCCGTCAAACCACGCTGGCCGGAATTCGACAGGGATTTGGGGGGTAAACCGGGAGGGATGCCGGTTTAGCCGCCCCGCGCCATGGATGGCGCGTGGCGGCGGCCCCCCAAATCCCTGTCGGATTACGGGCACACCGAGCCTGGGCGAGGTGCCGAGTGGTGGGGCAAGAGCGTTTGGGTTACTTTTGCGCTTTTCAAAAGTGACCCGCTGTAAGAGCGGAACCAATAGTGGCCGTTGCCCAAATAACGGATATGTACTCGGTCTGATCCAACATTCTGGTCGGCTGTCAGGCCGCCATCGGGAGCAAGCCCCCTCCCACAGGTTCAGCGGCATAACCAAAGTTATGTAGATACATGCCCCGATAGCGTCAGACCAGGCGACTCAGAGCCGCTGAATGGTCACAGACCCTGCAGGCCCAGCCGGCCCCGGCTGCCCTTCCAACCCGGCCCGGCCCTTGTCGCCGCCATCAGCACGGTACACCAGGCACCCCTTCGACTGCCCACCCTTCCCGGGTTTGCCCGCTATACCTGCCAAACCGCCGGCGCCACCATCAACCCAGACCTTGATTTTGTCGCCAGGAAAGTCTTGCGGCAACTCCAGCCTTACACTCGCCCCCGAAGCACCCGGCAGGCCGTCGCCGCCGTTGTCACCGTTGGCCCCGCGCCCAGCCGAACCCCACGTACACCCCGGGTCCTCGCCGTTGGCACCATCGAGCCCCGCATACCCCTGGGCACCGGCACCGCCGCGGGCGTCCACAGACAATTCTTCAGCGCTAAGGTCGTTGATCCGCAAGATCAGGTCACGGCCAGCCTTGGCTGGTTTTTCATGGGTGCCAGGGGCCCCGCGTGAAGTGATCTGGCTACCGTGCTCCAGTTGCGCCTGGCGCACTTGCATTTGCAGCGCAGTATTGCCGGGGACAATGGCGATGCGTGCGTCGCGCCCCAGGTGCAGCTCCTCCACCGTGACCTGGCTGATAGTGGACGGAATCAGCAAAGTGCCGTAGTCCGCTACCTCCAGGCGCTCCAGTTGCAGCACGCTGGTGCTGCTGGGCAGGCGCATCAACGAGTTGGTTTCGACACTGACGCTCTGGGCCAGGGCAACGGGGCTGACCAACAGGGCCAGCAAAAAAACCTTACGCATCATGGGGCTCCTGAGTGTTTTCAAATTTTTCTTTGGATGCACAGTAACGACTTCTACAGGCGATTTGCCAGTGAAGGATCAAAAAACTTCCGATGAGACGGTTACTGGCAGATAGGTATCGACCGCCGCGCTAGGCCCACGCGCTCAGCCGCGCTAGTCTCTACGGTCTTGATGTGAGGATTTGCAATGACCGCTGGAATTTCTTCCCGTACGCCCCAGCAAGCCTTGGCTGCCTTGCTTGATCTTCAACGGCCAAAGCGCTTGCTGCTAGTGGGTGCCAGCCAATTCCCGGCGCTGGATGCCTTTGAGCAGGCCCATCCTGACACCCGGGTTTTCCGGGCAGCCCCAGGGCCGTTACCGCCAGAACTGGCGGCGCAGCGTTTTGACCTGGCGGTGGTGGTCGACTGCCTGGAGCACCTGTCAAAAGCGCAGGGCCTGACCTTGCTCGGCGGCATTCGCAACCTCAATGCCAGCCGCATTGCCGTGCTGGTCGATCTGGGCGCCTGCGACTGGAAGGAAACCGATTTTTTCTCCCTGGCCTTGCAAGCCGGCGAGCGCTTCCAGCGCGATGAGCAGGTCCTGACGCTGTTTACCTATGATCTGCTTGACTATAAACAGGTGCCGGACTGGCTCAACGCCCGCTTCTGGGCCAACCCGGAAAACTTCGGAAAGTATTGGTGGTAACCCGATGAGTACATCCATTTGCCCGTGCGGCAGCGGCAATCTGCTGGATGCCTGCTGCGGCCACTATCACGCCGGCCACCCGGCACCCTGCGCGAGCGCGTTGATGCGCTCGCGCTACAGCGCCTATGTGCTGGGCCTGGTCGATTACCTGGTAGCCACTACCCTGCCCGCGCAACAGGCCGGGCTGGACCGCGACGCCATCGCCGCCTGGAGTGCCCAGAGCACCTGGCTGGGCCTTGAGGTGGAAAGCTCAGAAGTGTTCGGCGGCCAGCCGGAACACGCCTTCGTCACATTTACCGCACGCTGGCATGACAGCAGCGGCGAACACAGCCACCGTGAGCAATCATCTTTCGTACAGAATGATGGGCGCTGGTACTTCATCGACCCGACGGTGGACGTGACGATCGGACGTAATGATGTATGTTTGTGTGGCAGTGGGCAGAAATTCAAGAAGTGTTGCTCCAGCTACCTCTAATCACTCGAAAGGGATAACGCCATGCTTCGGATATACAGCTTGATGCTGGCGTTGACCCTGGGCCTCACCGGCTGCGCGTCCTGGTTCGAAGACGATTCGCCTGCGCCCCACGTGTCCCTGGTCAAGGTCGAAGTGGTGCGGGCCAAGCTGCTGGAGCAGAAGTTCAAGCTGTACTTTCGCGTGGACAACCGCGACGACGCCGACCTGACGGTGCGTGGCCTGGTCTATAAGATCAGCCTGGGCAACCTGCTGCTGACCGAGGGCGAGTCCAACGAATGGCTGACCGTACCGCCGCGCAGTCATAAGTTCTTCCGGATTTCGGTACGCACCAACCTCTGGCCGCAGGTACGTGACGTGGTACAGATGCTGAAAAACCCTGACCAGCCCGTGCATTATCGCCTGGAAGGCGAACTGAAAACCGGATTATTCATCGGTAATGACGTGCAGGTCGCGCACAATGGCGAGATAATCCCCGGCGATTTTATTCCGGAGCAACATCGATGACTCAACAACCCCATGTCCATGGTCCTGACTGCAACCACGATCATGAGCACCATGATCACGACCACGGCCATGTCCACGGCCCGAACTGCGGCCACGCTCACCAGGAGCCCGTGCGCAATGCCTTGAAGGATGTGGGGCGCAACGATCCTTGCCCGTGCGGCAGCGCGAAGAAATTCAAAAAGTGCCATGGTGCATAAGCCACACTGAAGACCAAAATGTGGGAGCAAGCCCCCTCCCACATTGATTTGCACATAGCTTGAGCGCTCACGCAATTACACAACTCCTGCTTGCGTCGTATCGCCGCGCTCACTAACGTAGCGCCTTTACTGACGCTACCCCCGCAGGAGCTTTGCCATGGCCTCGCCAGCCCTCTTTCACTTTATTCCCCGGTTCGGCGTTGCCGCGGCAGTGGCCAGTGCCTTGGGCCTGGCCGGTTGCCAGCTCCAGAGCACCCAGGACACCCTTCCCCCCGTTGCAGGCGTACAGCCGATCAAAGGCCTGGCACAAAATGTGTCGGTGCGCCGCAATGCCCAGGGCATGCCGCTGATCGAAAGCAACACCTTCCATGACGCACTGTTCAGCCTCGGTTACGTCCACGCCAGCGATCGCATCACCCAGATGGTCACCCTGCGCCTGCTGGCCCAGGGTCGCCTGGCGGAAATGTCCGGGCCGCAAGTGTTGGATGTCGACCGTTTCATGCGCGCGGTCAACCTCAAGAAAAGCGCCGGCGAGCTGTACAACGCCTCGTCGCCGCGCCTCAAGCGCTTCTTTGAGGTGTATGCCCGGGGCGTCAATGCCTACCTGTTCCGCTATCGCGACAAACTGCCGGCGGACCTGGCCCAGAGCGGCTACAAACCGGAGTACTGGAAGCCGGAAGATTCGGCGCTGCTGTTCTGTCTGCTGAGTTTCAGTCAGTCGGGCAACTTGCAGGAAGAAATTTCGTCCCTGGTGCTGGCGCAGAAAGTCGGCATCGACAAACTCGCCTGGCTCACTCCAAGTGCGCCGGACGAAGCGATCCCGCAGGCCGAAGCCGACAAGCTCAAGGGCGTGAACCTGGGTCAGATCACCGGCCTCGCGGCGCTGGACACAGTCAGCCAGCAATTGAACAGCCTCAACGCGCTGGCGGTCACCACGTCAAGCAACTGGGCCATCGGCCCGCAACGCAGCCGCAGCGGCAAGAGCCTGTTGGCCAATGATATCGCCGCCCAGCCGCAAGCACCGTCACCGTGGAGCTACGTGCAGATTCGTGCGCCGAAATACCAGGCCGTCGGGGCTTCGATCGCCGGCCTGCCGACCCTGCTGTCCGGCTTCAACGGCAAGGTTGCGTGGAGCATGAGCGCGGTCAAGGGCGACACCCAGGACCTGTTCCTGGAGAAGGTCAAGCGCCAGGGCAGCGCGTTGTACTACGAGAACAACGGCAAATGGCTACCGGCTGGGGTGCGCAACGAAACCTTCTTCATCAAGGGTCAGCGCTCGATTCGCGAAGTGGTGTACGAAACACGCCACGGCGTACTGCTCAACAGCAGCCAGGCGCTCACCAGCGGGCTTGGCCTGGCCTTGCAAACCGCCGATTTCAAGGACGACAAGAGCCTGGATGCGTTCTTCGACCTGTCCCGTGCGCAGAACGCCGGCAAGGCGTCGGATGCCACCCGTGAGATCCGCGCCATCGCGTTGAACATGATCTTCGCCGACGCCAGCAATATCGGCTGGCAGGTCACCGGCCGCTTCCCCAACCGCCGCGAAGGCGAAGGCCTGTTGCCGTCGCCGGGCTGGGATACGCGCTTTGACTGGGACGGCTACGCCGATGCGATGCTGCATCCCTACGACCAGGACCCGGCCCAAGGCTGGATCGGCACCGCCAACCAGCGTACTGCGCCACGTGGCTACGGCATGCAGTTGTCCAACTCCTGGGACGCACCGGAACGTAGCGAGCGCCTGGCGCAACTGGCCAATGCCGGCAAGCATGACAGCCGCAGCCTGATCGCCATGCAATACGACCAGACCACGACTTTCGCCGCCAAGCTCAAGGGCATGTTCCAGGCGCCAGGCATGGCCCAGCCGCTCAAGCAGGCCATCGACGCCCTCCCGGCGGCGGATCGCGCCAAGGCTCGCGAAGCACTGGACCGCCTGCTGGCCTTCGATGGCCGTCTTGCGCCTGCTTCGGCTGACGCAGCGATCTACGAACTGTTCCTGCAGGAAAGTGCCAAACAGATCTTCCTCGACAAGCTCGGCCCGCAGAACAGCCCCAGCTGGACCGCCTTCGTCAGCAATGCCAGCCTGTCCTACTCGGCCATCGCCGATCATTTGCTGGGGCGTGAAGACAGCCCATTCTGGGACGACACCCGCACGCCGCAAAAAGAAGACAAACCCGCGATCCTGGCCCGCACCCTCGCCGCCGCCATCGGCTCCGGCGACAGCCAACTGGGCGCCGATCACAAGGCCTGGCAGTGGGGCAAGCTGCACAGCACCAGCTGGAAAAACACTAGCGGCCAGGTTATTCGCGGCCCCCTTGCCAGCGGTGGCGACCACAACACCCTGAACCCGGCACCGTACAGCTGGGGCCAGGATTTCAACACCACCCAAGTGCCGGCGCTGCGCATGATCATCGACTTCGGCCTGGCAGAACCGATGCTGGGCCAGGGTGGCATCGGCCAATCCGGCAACCCGGCCAGCCCGAACTATGCCAACGGCATTGACCCGTCGCTCAAGGCTCAATACCTGAGCTTCCCGATGCAGCCGCAGAACTTTGAAAAGGTGTATGGCAAGACAAGGCTGACCCTGACGCCGGGCAAGTAACCCGGTTTTCCCCAGCAGAAACCGAATCCAAATGTGGGAGGGGGCTTGCTCCCGATAGCAGTAGTTCAGTCAATGAATGTGTTGACTGTCACACCGCTATCGGGAGCAAGCCCCCTCCCACATTTGGATCCCATGCATTCAGATAGAACTTCTACACCCAGCCCCGCCTCATAACTAACAAGCCCATCGCCCACGGCAACTCCATGGACCTTGTCATCGCCCGCCCCGAAGGCCTCTATTGCCCTGCCGGTGATTTCTATATCGACCCCTGGCGCCCGGTGGAGCGCGCCGTGATCACCCACGCCCACGGCGACCATGCGCGCACCGGCAACCAGCATTATCTGGCCGCCGCGCCCGGCGAAGGTATCCTGCGCTGGCGCCTGGGCCAGGACATCAACCTGCAAACCCTGGCCTACGGCGAACGTTTGGAGCATCACGGCGTGACCTTGAGCTTTCATCCGGCCGGGCATGTGCTCGGTTCGGCCCAGGTCCGCCTGGAATACCAGGGCGAAGTCTGGGTGGCGTCCGGCGACTACAAAGTCGAACCCGATGGCACCTGCGCGCCCTTCGAACCGGTGCGTTGCCATACCTTTATCACCGAATCTACGTTTGGCCTGCCGATCTACCGCTGGCAGCCCCAGGCGCAGATTTTCGCGGGGATCAACGACTGGTGGCGGGCCAATATCGCCAACGGC
Source organism: Pseudomonas sp. FBCC-B545 (assembly GCF_059134095.1). Lineage (NCBI taxonomy): Bacteria > Pseudomonadati > Pseudomonadota > Gammaproteobacteria > Pseudomonadales > Pseudomonadaceae > Pseudomonas > Pseudomonas sp. FBCC-B545. Next base: position 4,787,648 of record NZ_CP101441.1, read on the forward strand.
AAGGCGAGCGTGTTGTTCTGTTATTCCTTCGGCAAGGCCCAGCGCATTCTCCATGGTCTCGACGCCAGCATCGGCCCGATCCTCAGCCACGGCGCAGTCGAACCGTTAAACCGAGTCTATCGCGAAGCCGGTGTCTACATTCCCGAGACGCTGTATGCCGGCGATTTCAAGAAGACCGACCCGTTGTTGCGCCAAGCACTGATCATCGCCCCGCCCTCCGCCGGCGGAAGCACCTGGATGCGCCGTTTCGGCGACTACAGCGACGCCTTCGCCAGTGGCTGGATGCGTCTGCGTGGTACCCGTCGGCGGCGTGGCGTGGACCGTGGCTTTGTGCTGTCGGACCACGCCGATTGGCCCGGGCTGTTGTGGGCCATCGAACAAACCGGTGCCGAACGGGTGATGGTGACCCATGGCTCGGTCGGCGTACTGGTGCGCCACCTGCGTGAAAAGGGCTTGGATGCCCAGGGTTTCAGCACCGAGTACGGTGATGACGAAGAAGAGGCTACGGCATGAAAGCCTTCGCCGAGTTGTACGCCAACCTTGACGCCACCACCTCCAGCAATGCCAAGCTCGCTGCGCTGCAAGCCTACTTCCTGCAAGCGCCGCCAGCAGATGCTGCATGGGCGGTGTACTTCCTCTCCGGTGGGCGGCCGCGGCAACTGGTGCCCACGCGCCTGCTACGGGACATGGCCACCGAAGCGGCCGGCATCGAACCCTGGCTGTTCGAAGAGAGCTATCAGTCGGTGGGTGACTTGGCCGAGACGATTTCCCTTCTCCTACCCGAATCCACCTACAGCTCCGAGGACGGCCTGGCGGTGTGGCTGGAAGAGAAACTGCTGCCCCTGCGCGGGCTTTCGCCCACGGACCTGGCCGAACGGCTGCCGGCACTCTGGGCGCAGTTAGACCAGCCGAGCCTGATGGTGTGTATCAAACTGATCACCGGCAGCTTTCGCGTGGGTGTGTCCAAACTGCTGGTCACCCGCGCCCTCGCCGCCATGGCCAACCTCGATAGCAAGCGCGTGGTCCAGCGGTTGGTGGGCTATACCGACTTGTCGAATCGCCCGACGGCTGCGGGCTATCTCAAGCTGATCGCTGCCGAATCGTCCGATGAGCATGCGCAACGAGGTGGGCAGCCGTATCCGTTTTTTCTTGCCCATGGGTTGGCCCAACCGGTGGCGCAATTCGACACGCTGCTGGGTTCGCCCGCCGACTGGCAGGTGGAATGGAAGTTTGACGGCATTCGCGCGCAACTGGTCAGGCGTGAGGGCCGCCTTTGGATCTGGTCCCGCGGTGAGGAGTTGGTGACTGAGCGTTTCCCCGAGCTGCACAGCCTGGTGAGTGGCCTGCCCGACGGCACGGTGATCGATGGCGAAATCGTGGTGTGGAAAGACTCGGTGCAACCCTTTGCGTTGCTGCAACAGAGGATTGGCCGCAAGACCCTGAGCAAAAAAGTTCTGGAGGACGCGCCGGTCGCGGTACTGGCCTACGACCTGCTGGAATTTCAGGGCGATGACTGGCGCAACCATATCCAGGCAGAGCGTCGTACACAGCTGGAACGCGTGATCGCTGAGTGCAACCAACCCGTATTGCTGCCCTCACCGCTGCTCGAGGGGCCAACCTGGGCAGCGTTGGCCGAGCAGCGCGAAGCCTCCCGCAGCCTTGGTGTCGAAGGCATGATGCTCAAGGATCGCCAAGGCCTCTATGGCGTGGGCCGCACCAAGGACATGGGCCTGTGGTGGAAGTGGAAAGTCGACCCCTTCAGCGTCGACGCCGTATTGATCTACGCCCAGCGCGGCCATGGCCGGCGCGCCAGCCTGTACAGCGACTACACCTTCGCGGTGTGGGATGGCCCGCCGGGCAGCGAGCGCACCCTGGTGCCGTTCGCCAAGGCGTACTCCGGGTTGACCGACGAGGAAATGCGCAGGGTGGACGCCATCGTGCGCAAAACCACGGTGGAAAAATTCGGCCCGGTCAGCAGCGTGACGCCAAGCATGGTGTTTGAACTGGGCTTTGAGGGTATCGCCCTGTCCAAGCGGCATAAGAGCGGGATCGCGGTGCGGTTTCCGCGGATGTTGCGCTGGCGGCAGGATAAGACTGTGGAAGAGGCTGACAACCTCGCCACTCTGCAAGACCTACTGACTTGACATAAATTCCCTGTGGGAGGGGGCTTGCTCCCGATGCAGGCTGTCAGCCAAGCATGTATTGACTGACACACTGCTATCGGGAGCAAGCCCCACATTGGAATCCCCACACGACCTGAAACAGTGCACCCATTTTCTGATGCTCATTTTCGGGCATCTCCTACACTCCGATTTGCCTTATCCCACCTTTTAAAAAGCCCATCCGGAACTATGGTGCAGAAATTGCTACTTGTGATCCGTCTGACACCGCTCAGTAACAGTCCTAAACGCGCCAAAAGCGCTTATCTTGGTTTCCAGGGATTACCTAATGAAAAAAGCATTGCTGACCCTTTCTGCACTGGCTCTGTGCATGGCTGCTGGTGTTGCTAGCGCCAAGGAATACAAGGAATTGCGTTTTGGTGTCGACCCCTCCTACGCACCGTTCGAATCCAAAGCCGCCGACGGCAGCCTGGTGGGCTTCGATATCGACCTGGGCAATGCGATCTGTGCGGAGTTGAAGGTCAAGTGCAAGTGGGTCGAAAGCGACTTCGACGGCATGATTCCGGGTCTGAAAGCTAACAAGTTCGACGGCGTGATTTCCTCCATGACCGTGACGCCAGTGCGCGAGAAGGCGATCGACTTCTCCAATGAACTGTTCTCCGGCCCCACCTCGCTGGTGTTCAAGAAAGGCGCTGGGTATTCGACACCTGAATCCCTCAAGGGCAAATCCGTAGGCTATGAGCAAGGCACCATCCAGGAAGCCTACGCCAAGGCCGTGCTGGATAAAGCCGGTGTGACCACCAAGGCCTACGCCAACCAGGACCAGGTTTACGCCGACCTGACCTCCGGGCGCCTTGATGCTTCCGTGCAGGACATGCTGCAAGCTGAATTGGGTTTCCTCAAGTCGCCAGCAGGTGCCGGCTACGAAGTCAGCGCAGCCATTGACGACCCGCTGCTGCCATCGAAAACTGCCATCGGTATCAAAAAAGGTAACACTGAGCTGAAGGCCCTTTTGGATAAAGGTATCAAAGCGTTACACGATGATGGCACCTACGCCACCATCCAGAAAAAACACTTTGGCGATCTGAACCTGTACAGCGGCAAATAATGCCTGGGGCGCCCCTCCTCGGTAGGGGCGCTTTTCTATCGCCATAGGTCCTGATTTATGTTCGAAGATCTGTTGCAAACCCTCGGGCTGGGCGCGTTCAGCTTGAAGGGTTTCGGCCCGCTGTTGCTGCAAGGCACCTGGATGACCATCAAGTTATCGGTGCTGTCCCTGGCCGTGAGCGTCTTGCTGGGCCTGCTCGGCGCCAGCGCCAAACTATCCAGCCTGCCCTTCCTGCGCATTCCCGCCCAGCTCTACACTACGTTGATTCGTGGGGTGCCGGACCTGGTGCTGATGCTATTGATTTTCTACAGCCTGCAAACCTGGCTCAGCGGCTTTACCGACTTCATGGAATGGGAATACATCGAGATTGATCCGTTCAGCGCCGGGGTGATTACCCTGGGATTTATCTACGGCGCCTATTTTACCGAAACGTTCCGCGGCGCGATCCTCGCGGTGCCCCGCGGCCAGCTGGAAGCCGCCACTGCCTACGGGCTCAAGCGCGGTCAGCGGTTTCGCTACGTGACCTTCCCGCAGATGATGCGCTTTGCCCTGCCGGGCATCGGCAATAACTGGATGGTGATGCTCAAGGCCACCGCGCTGGTGTCGATCATCGGTCTGGCAGACTTGGTGAAAGCAGCCCAGGACGCGGGCAAGAGCACCTATCAACTGTTCTATTTCCTGGTACTCGCCGCCCTGATCTACTTGTTGATTACCAGCGCCTCCAATTTTGTCTTGCGCCGGCTTGAACGTCGCTACTCCGCAGGCGCCCGGGAGGCAGTGCGATGATCGAACTGTTGCAGGAATACTGGCGCCCCTTCCTTTACAGCGACGGCCAGCACATCACCGGCCTGGCCATGACGATGTGGTTGCTCAGCGCCGCCCTCGTCATCGGTTTCCTGGTGTCGATCCCGCTGTCCATCGCCCGCGTCTCGCGCAAGCGCCTGGTGCGTTGGCCGGTGCAGTTCTACACCTACCTGTTTCGCGGCACGCCGCTCTATATCCAGTTGTTGATCTGCTACACCGGCATCTACAGCATCGCGGCAGTGCGTGCTCAGCCGGTGCTGGATGCGTTCTTTCGCGATGCAATGAATTGCACCCTTCTGGCCTTCGCCCTCAACACCTGCGCCTACACCACGGAGATTTTCGCCGGGGCGATCCGCAGCATGGCCCACGGCGAAGTCGAGGCGGCCAAGGCCTACGGCCTCAGCGGCTGGAAGCTGTACGCCTACGTGATCATGCCTTCGGCACTGCGCCGCTCGTTGCCCTATTACAGCAATGAAGTGATCCTGATGCTGCACTCGACCACGGTGGCGTTTACCGCGACCATCCCGGACATTCTCAAGGTGGCACGGGACGCCAACTCCGCCACCTTCATGACCTTTCAATCGTTCGGCATCGCCGCGCTGATCTACCTCGCGGTGACCTTTGCCCTGGTCGGCCTGTTTCGCCTGGCGGAGCGCCGCTGGCTGGCCTTCCTCGGGCCGAGCCACTAAGGAACCTGCATGCGACATCAGCAACATGACCTGATCGCGCCGGTGCCGGGCACGGCGCGGCAATTGCACAGTTTTCACTTCGGCCCGGAACAGGCCGCGGGCAAGGTCTACATCCAGTCCTCCCTGCATGCCGATGAACTGCCGGGCATGCTGGTGGCCTGGCACCTCAAGGCGCGCCTGGCAGAGCTGGCGGCAGCCGGACGCTTGCGCAGCGAAATCGTGCTGGTGCCTGTCGCCAATCCCGTGGGCCTCGAACAAGTGTTGATGGACATCCCCTTGGGCCGCTACGAACTGGAAAGCGGGCAGAACTTCAATCGTTTGTTTGTCGACCTCAGCGAAGCGGTCGGCGACCAAATCGAAGAGCGCCTGGGCGATGATCCCCAACACAATATCCAATTGATCCGCACAGCCTTGTCCAACGCCCTGGCCGCGCAGACGCCCCAGACCCAGCTGCAATCCCAACGCCTGGTGCTGCAACGCCTGGCCTGTGATGCCGACTTGGTGCTGGACCTGCATTGCGACTTCGAAGCCGTAGCGCACCTGTACACCACGCCCCAGGGCTGGCCGCGAGTGGAACCCTTGGCGCGCTACCTCGGCTCGCAGGCCAGCTTGCTGGCCACCGACTCTGGCGGGCAATCCTTTGATGAGTGTTTCACCCTGGTGTGGTGGCAGTTGCAGCAACGCTTCGGCGAGCGCTTCCCGATCCCCATGGGCAGCTTGTCAGTGACTGTCGAGTTGCGCGGCCAAGGCGATGTCACTCATGGCCTCGCTGCGTCGGACTGCCAGGCCATCATCGATTACCTGATCCATTTCGGCGCCATCAGCGGCGACGTAGCGCCATTGCCCGCCCTGGCCTACCCGGCGACTCCATTGGCAGCTGTGGAACCAGTCACCTCCCCGGTGGGCGGCTTGCTGGTGTTCAGTGCCTTGCCGGGTGACTACCTGGAGGCCGGGCAACTGGTCGCCGACATCATCGACCCCATTACCGACCGTGTGACGCCCGTGCACTGTCAGCACGCGGGCCTGCTTTACGCCCGCTCACTACGCCGCATGGCCACTGCCGGAATGGTGATCGGCCATGTCGCCGGCACGCAGGCCTACCGCAGCGGCTATCTACTTTCGCCTTGAGGATGCACGCCCCATGTACAAACTGACCGTTGAAGGCCTGCATAAAAGCTATGGCGACAATGAAGTGCTCAAAGGCGTGTCGCTCAAGGCCAGGACCGGTGATGTGATCAGCCTGATCGGCGCCAGTGGCTCGGGCAAGAGTACCTTCCTGCGCTGTATCAACTTCCTGGAAACCCCCAACGATGGCGCCATGACCCTGGACGGCCAAACGATCCGCATGGTCAGCGATCGCCACGGTATGCGCGTGGCCGACGATGCCGAGCTGCAACGCCTGCGCACACGGTTGGCGATGGTATTCCAGCACTTCAACCTGTGGAGCCATATGAGCGTGCTGGAAAACATCACCATGGCCCCGCGCCGCGTGCTGGGGTGCAGCAAGAAAGACGCCGAAGACCGTGCCCGTCGCTACCTGGACAAGGTCGGGTTGCCGGCACGTGTAGCCGATCAGTACCCGGCGTTCCTGTCCGGTGGTCAGCAACAGCGGGTAGCCATCGCTCGCGCACTGGCCATGGAGCCGGAGGTGATGCTGTTCGATGAGCCCACCTCGGCCCTCGACCCGGAACTGGTGGGTGAAGTGTTGAAGGTGATCCAGGGCCTGGCCGAGGAAGGCCGCACCATGATTATGGTGACCCACGAGATGAGCTTTGCGCGCAAGGTCTCAAGCCAAGTGCTGTTCCTGCACAAGGGCCTGGTGGAAGAGCAAGGCACCCCCGAGGATGTGCTGGGCAATCCGAAAAGCGAGCGCCTGCAGCAGTTTCTAAGTGGCAATTTGAAGTAAACCTTTGTGACGCCTGGAGGGTCTCTGCAATAGAGCCTCCAGAGCGTCCGTTGCCGCATGGCAAAAAACCCCGATTTCGCCAAACAATGGTTTGCCGCCAAAGGTTGGAAACCGTTCGCCTTTCAGAAACACGTATGGGCAGCGGTCAAGGCTGGCCAGTCGGGGCTGCTGCATGCCAGCACCGGCGCAGGTAAAACCTATGCCTTGTGGTTTGCCGCCCTCAACCGTTTCGCCATCACCCGCCCGCCCGCAACGGGAAAGCGCAAGCCACCCGCTGAGCCGCTGACGGTGCTGTGGATCACGCCGATGCGCGCCTTGGCCGCCGACTCTGCACGCGCACTGCAGGCACCGCTGGACGCCCTGCAAATTCCCTGGAGCGTGGGCCTGCGTACCGGCGACACCAGCAGCAGCGAACGCGCGCGCCAGGCCCGCCGCCAACCCACGGCACTGGTCACCACCCCGGAAAGCCTGACGCTGATGCTCGCACGGGCCGACAGTGAAACGAGCCTGGCGCACCTGCGCATGGTGATCGTGGACGAATGGCACGAATTGATCGGCAATAAGCGCGGCGTGCAGTTGCAACTGGCCCTGGCACGCTTGCGGCACTGGCATCCTGAGCTGATGGTGTGGGGCATTTCGGCGACCTTGGGTAATCAGGCCCACGCGTTGGAAGTGCTGGTGCCACAGGGTGGCGGGGTCAATCTACAGGGGCAAACTGCCAAGGAATTGAGGGTCGACACCTTACTGCCGCCCGTCACCGAGCGTTTTCCCTGGGCCGGGCACATTGGCTTGAAGATGTTGCCGCAGGTGGTCGCCGAGGTGGAGGCCAGCAGCAGTTGCCTGGTGTTTACCAATACCCGGGCGCAATCGGAGATCTGGTATCAGGCGATACTCGACGCCCGCCCGGACTGGGCGGGATTGATTGCCCTGCACCACGGCTCGTTATCCCGGGAGACCCGGGACTGGGTGGAGCGCGCCTTGAAAGACGGCCAGCTCAAGGCGGTGGTGTGTACCTCAAGCCTGGACCTGGGGGTAGACTTCCTGCCAGTGGAGCGGGTATTGCAGATCGGCTCTGCCAAAGGTGTGGCGCGACTGATGCAACGCGCCGGGCGCTCCGGCCATGCGCCCGGGCGGCCATCACGGGTGACGCTGGTGCCGACCCACAGCCTGGAGCTGGTGGAAGCCGCCGCGGCCCAGGAGGCGATTGCCCAACGGCGTATCGAAGCGCGGGAATCGCCGCACAAGCCGCTGGATGTGCTTGTACAACACCTGGTCAGCATGGCCCTGGGCGGCGGATTTACCCCGGATGCATTGCTGGCGGAAGTGCGCGGCGCCTGGGCCTATCGTGATCTCAGCGAGGCCGACTGGACCTGGGCCTTGGGTTTTGTACGCCATGGCGGCCTGTCGCTGACGGCTTATCCGGATTACCGGCGCGTGGAGCCCGACGAACAGGGTATTTGGCGTGTCCCCGACGCACGCCTGGCGCGTCGCCATCGCATGAGCGTGGGGACCATCGTCAGCGATGCCAGTATCCAGCTGAAATTCTGGAGCAAAGGCGGCGGTGGCAAGCACCTGGGCAGTGTCGAAGAGGGCTTTATTGCCCGGCTCAAGCCTGGGGATGGCTTCTTGTTCGCCGGGCGCTTGCTGGAGTTGGTACGGGTGGAAAACATGACCGCCTATGTGCGCCGCAGTAACGCCAAAAAAGCCGCCGTGCCCCGCTGGAATGGCGGGCGCATGCCGCTTTCAAACGAGCTGGCCCAGGCGGTGATCGAGCGTTTTGACGCCGCGGCGCAGGGGCACTTCGAAGGCCCGGAGATGCAGGCGGTACAACCGTTGCTGCAAACCCAGCTGCGCTGGTCCGGCCTGCCCACACGCGAGAATTTGCTGGCTGAAAGGCTGCAATCGCGGGAGGGCTGGCATCTATTTCTCTATCCCTTCGCCGGGCGCCAGGTGCACTTGGGGCTGGCGAGCTTGCTGGCGTGGCGCGTCAGCCAACAGCAGCCGCTGACCTTTTCGATTGCCGTGAATGATTATGGCCTGGAGCTATTGAGCGCTACCGAGGTGCACTGGCCAAAGTTGCTGAATGCAGCGTTGCTGAGCCCCGAGCACTTGCTCAACGACGTGGCCGCCAGCCTCAATGCCGGCGAGCTGGCATTGCGCCGCTTTCGCGAGATTGCGCGGATCGCCGGGCTGGTATTTGCCGGTCATCCTGGCGCACCGAAGAGTACGCGGCAGGTGCAAGCGTCCAGCGGTCTGTTCTTTGAAGTGTTCAAGCAATATGACCCGCAGAACCTGCTGCTGGCCCAGGCCGGGGAAGAAGTGCTGCGCGATGAGTTGGATATTCGTCGGCTGGAGCAGACCTTAAGCCATTTATCGGCGCTGAAGCTGGATCTGCACCTGATCCAGCGGCCTACGCCCCTGGCCTTCCCGCTGCTGGTGGAACGCATGCGCGAGAGCATGAGTTCGGAAAAACTCTCGGAGCGCATTGCACGGATGGTCAAGGACCTGGAAAAAGTCGCAGACAAAGGAACAGGTTGATGCATCGTGCACTGACATTGGAAGGCCAAGAGCTGTGGTTATTGGCGGACAAGGCCGTGTACTGGCCCGACCGTCAGTGCCTGCTGGTTGCCGATGCGCATTTTGGCAAGGCATCGGCCTACCGCAGCCTCGGGCAACCTGTGCCCCAGGGCACCACCACGGCCAATCTGGAACGTCTGGACAAACTGTTAGCGGCCCTGCCTTGCACACAGTTGATCTTTCTCGGTGACTTCCTCCACGGACCTGGCTCCCACGCCAGCGGCACCCTCAGCGCGATCCGAGCCTGGCGTGAACGCAATCCGACCCTAATCATGACCCTGATTCGCGGCAATCACGATAAACGTGCGGGCGACCCGCCTATGGACTTGAGGATTGAGGTGGTGCCTGAGCCGCTGCTGATGGGCCCTTTCGCCCTGCAACATGAACCGACCGACCATCCCACTCATTATGTACTGGCGGGGCATGTGCACCCCGTGTACCACCTGCGCGGCAAAGGGCGCCAGCGTCTGCGCCTACCGTGCTTCCAGATCGGCCGACGGGTCAGCCTGCTGCCAGCGTTTGGCGCATTTACGGGCGGTTATGCCGTGGAGCAGGACGATGACCGCCAAATCTTTGTGATCGGCGATCAGGCGGTCTGGCCGATTCAGTGAAGTGCTGACCGGCCATCCGGGTATCAGGCGACAGGTGCCGGTGGTGGCTCGTCTGGCAGGGTCGGCTCACCGGGTTCGGTAGGCTGTGGATAATCGGGTTCGGGCTGGCCCGGAATGCCGCCTGCATGGGCGGGATTGGCCATCAGGGACCAGGCCAGAACGCCAATCTGGTTGGGTTCAAGCCGGGCAAGTTCTGCGCTGATTCGCGGATCGATCTTCATAAGGTACTCCTCAAGCGTGGCCCGGCGCGTTTTGCACGCGCCGAGGCAGTACACCTAGATAGAGTCACTTTGCGCAGACTAATTCCCTTTACCGGTAGGAGCTTTCGATCAAGCGCGCGGAAGCGTAACGCCACGCTGGCCCTGATACTTGCCGGCGCGGTCTTTGTAGGACACTTCGCAAGCTTCATCGGACTGCAGGAACAGCATCTGCGCCACACCTTCGTTGGCGTAGATTTTCGCCGGCAACGTCGTGGTGTTGGAGAACTCCAAGGTCACATGGCCTTCCCATTCCGGCTCAAGCGGCGTCACGTTGACGATAATGCCGCAGCGCGCGTAGGTGCTTTTACCCAGGCAAATGGTCAACACGTCACGGGGAATACGGAAGAACTCCACGGTGCGCGCCAGGGCGAAGGAGTTTGGCGGGATGATGCACACGTCGCTCTTGACGTCGACGAAGCTCTTTTCATCGAAGTTCTTCGGGTCGACGATGGCCGAATTGATGTTGGTGAACACCTTGAATTCATCGGCGCACCGCACGTCGTAGCCATAGCTGGAAACCCCGTACGAAATAACCCGCTCGTCGCCTTCGCCACGAATCTGGCGCTCGACGAACGGCTCGATCATGCCGTATTCCTGCGCCATGCGGCGAATCCACTTGTCCGATTTGATGCTCATGGCGGTGTCCTGAATAGCGAGGTAGAAAAAACTGTGGGCCATCTTACCGGGGCCGGCGTTGGGGTTCAAAGGCCGCAGGGGTTTTCTTGCTGAATGTACTGCCGTCTATATGCCGCAGCCAGCGGGGCCGGGACCCGGATCGCTGCCAAGGGTGACGGTAAATACCACCGCCAGTCACGAAAATAGAGAAACCTTCGGAAATACCATTGGCACGTTCCGGAAAAAGGGTTAAGGTGGCGCCACTGTGCTGCTTGTGTCACTGAGAATCTCTACACGATATGTTGAATTTCGATCCAACCATCTCCAAGAATTTTTCCTGCTCTTTGCACTCAGTCTCGGCCAGGGCTTTTCCTGAGTCGCAGTTAACTTTGTCCAAGGAGATACACCATGTCTAATCGCCAAACTGGTACCGTTAAGTGGTTCAACGATGAAAAAGGCTTCGGCTTCATCACTCCACAATCCGGTGACGACCTGTTCGTTCACTTCAAAGCTATCCAATCCGACGGCTTCAAAAGCCTGAAAGAAGGCCAACAGGTTTCTTTCATCGCTACCCGCGGTCAGAAAGGCATGCAAGCTGAAGAAGTTCAAGTTATCTAACTTGTACTGACTTAGTCGAAAAAACCCCGCCCTCAAAAGCGGGGTTTTTTTATGCCTGGGATTTGGCGTTAGCACCCATCCACTGCCAGGCACAAAAAAATGTGGGAGGGGGCTTGCTCCCGATTGCGGCAGCCCAGTCGATGCATCTGGCGACTGTTCCACTGCAATCGGGGGCAAGCCCCCTCCCACATTCAAGCGTTCAAGCGTTCAAGCGTTCAAGCGTTCAAGCAGGATCGTTATTGGAACAACGACTCACTCGACAAGCCATTCTTCTCGAGGATCTCACGCAAGCGCTTGAGGCCCTCCACCTGGATCTGCCGCACCCGCTCACGGGTCAGGCCAATCTCCAGGCCCACATCCTCCAGGGTGCTGCTCTCATGGCCGCGCAGGCCGAAGCGGCGAATCACCACCTCACGCTGCTTGTCCGTGAGCTCCGACAGCCACTGATCAATACTTTGGGAAAGATCATCGTCCTGCAACAGCTCGCAAGGATCTGTCGGACGATCATCTGTCAGGGTGTCCAGCAGGGTTTTATCCGAATCCGGCCCCAGCGAGACATCAACCGAAGACACGCGCTCATTGAGGCCCAGCATGCGCTTGACCTCCCCTACCGGTTTTTCCAGCAGATTGGCGATCTCTTCGGGTGAAGGTTCATGATCGAGTTTTTGCGTCAGCTCACGGGCTGCCCGCAGGTAGACGTTGAGCTCCTTGACCACGTGGATCGGCAACCGGATCGTGCGGGTCTGATTCATGATCGCCCGTTCGATGGTCTGGCGAATCCACCAGGTGGCATAGGTTGAAAAGCGGAAGCCCCGCTCAGGGTCGAACTTCTCCACCGCCCGGATCAAGCCCAGGTTGCCTTCCTCGATCAGGTCCAGCAGCGACAGCCCACGATTGACATAGCGGCGGGCGATTTTCACCACCAGACGCAGGTTGCTTTCAATCATGCGTTTACGCCCGGCCGGATCGCCCTTTTGCGACAGGCGCGCAAAATGGACTTCTTCTTCGGGGGTCAGCAGAGGGGAAAAACCGATTTCATTGAGGTACAGCTGGGTAGCATCAAGCGCCCGCGTGTAATCAATGTACTTGTGTTGCTTTAACGCAGTGGAGTTCCTGGATTTGGTGCGAACTGAAGGCGGTGCAGACCCTTCATCATTCGACATCGATTCCTTATCGGTGAAATTCTCCATTTCAAGGAGAACCTCATCGTCGATGTCAAACTCCGGCGCTTCTTTACTGAGAGCCATTGTTATAGTCCTTTGGTGAGTTCGACCTCAAGCTCAAGCGACGCCTTTATCCTTGGCAACGCTGGAGCCTGTTCCTTCTACGCTAGGAACAGGCTGTGCAACCTATCAACGACGGGGCAGGAATTGCAGCGGATCTACAGGTTTCCCTTGGCGGCGAATCTCAAAGTGCAGTTTCACCCGGTCTGTACCCGTTGAACCCATTTCGGCAATTGTCTGTCCGACCTTGACCTGCTGCCCCTCCCGAACCAACAGCCTGCGGTTATGACCGTAGGCACTGACGTAGGTATCACTGTGTTTGATGATGACCAGCTCGCCGTAGCCCCGCAAACCACTCCCGGCGTATACAACTGTCCCATCAGACGCAGCTAAAACAGGCTGTCCCAAATCCCCGGCGATATCAATGCCTTTATTCAAACTACCGTTTGAAGAGAATTTTCCAATCAACACGCCGTTTGAAGGCCACCCCCAACCCGTCGGCGCAGGCCCTGCAGGGGGCAACGGCGCGGGGGGCGACTTGCTCGCAACCGTAGGCGCAGCGCTGCCGGCCGGCCGGGTTATGACGGTGGTTTTGCTCGAAGACGATGGCGAGGAACCGGACTTTGTCACAACTGCCGTGGGTGCCGACCCGCTGCGACCATCGAAACGGATGGTTTGCCCTGGGTGTATGGTATAGGGCACAGGAATGTTGTTACGGGCGGCCAGTGCCTTGTAGTCCCAGCCGTAGCGGAAGGCAATCGAAAACAGGGTGTCACCTTTGCGCACCACGTATTGGCCGGTGGTCACCGTCGGTCTTTGCGGTGCGGCGTTGGTGCGGTCAACGACACGCGCACCGCCGGATGGCGTGCTCGAACAAGCCGCCAATAAGGAACTCAAGACAAGGCCAAGCACCAGTCGCTGAAAGCTTGTTTTACTCATTCGCTGCGCAGGACCTGTGAGACTCACCCGCCGCTCCCTTTGTGGTGGCTGAACATTAACGCCTGTATCAGGCTTGAAATATGACGCAAGTATAACTGGGCATTGGCCTTCTACTGGCACATGACTGAAACGAAAAATTCATCATGTTTAATACCGATCGCCAAGCATGTTGATTCAATAGACCCCGCCGTAAGACACATACCCGCCAACAGAATTCACTGTTTGCGAATAAATGATCAGGCCAGCGGACCATTGAGCAACGGCACGAAGCGCACCGCACCCAGCACATGCCGGGAAAAACCTTCTTCTTCACGGATGATAAGCATCAACTGTTGCACTTCGCCGGAGCCCACTGGGATGACCAGCCGCCCGCCGGGTGCCAATTGATCCAGCAAGGCTTGCGGCACATCTGTAGCCACTGCAGTGACGATGATACCGTTGTACGGCGCCAATGCCGGCCAGCCTTCCCAACCGTCGCCCCACCGGAACACCACGTTGCGCAGGTTCAGCTCGACCAGACGTTCCTTGGCCCGGTCCTGCAGCACCTTGATGCGCTCCACCGAAAACACCCGCTCCACCAGTTGCGACAGCACGGCCGTCTGGTAGCCGGAGCCGGTACCGATCTCCAACACCTTATCCAGCGGCCCCGCCGCCAGCAGCAGCTCGCTCATGCGCGCAACCATGTAGGGCTGGGAAATGGTCTGGTTGTGGCCGATGGGCAACGCCGTATCTTCATAGGCGCGGTGCGCCAAGGCCTCATCGACAAACAGATGCCGCGGCGTACGCCGGATGACTTCCAGCACCTGGGCGTTGGACAGGCCTTCTTCATAAAGACGCTGGATCAATCGCTCCCGGGTGCGCTGGGAAGTCATGCCGATGCCACGGCGCAGCAGGTCGTCTTGTTCACGAGCCATCAACGCAGTCCCTCCAGCCAGCCATCGAGACCACTGAAGGCATCACTAAAGGTGCGATCAAACTGCAACGGGGTAATGGATACATAACCTTGCATCACCGCATGAAAGTCCGTCCCCTCACCCCCATCCTCGGCATCCCCGGCCGCGGCGATCCAATAGCCTTCCTTACCCCGCGGATCGACCACCTTCAAGGGCGCCTTCGCACGGGCGCGATGGCCCAGGCGCGTCAACTGGATACCGCGGATATGGTCGAGGGGCAAGTTGGGGATATTGACGTTGAGCACGGTACGCGGCGGCAGGTCCAGGGAACCATGGGCCTCCACCAGCTTGCGTGCGAAATAGGCCGCCGTCGGCAGGTTATCCAACTGCCGCGAGGCAAAGGAAAAAGCGAACGCGGTGCGCCCGAGAAAGCGCCCCTCAAGGGCCGCCGCCACGGTGCCGGAATACAGCACGTCATCGCCCAGGTTGGCGCCCAGGTTGATGCCCGAGACCACCAGGTCCGGCTGATGCTCCAGCAAGCTGTTGATCGCCAGGTGCACGCAGTCGGTGGGAGTACCGTTCACGCTGATAAAGCCATTGGCCAGGACCTGCGGGTGCAGCGGACGGTGGAGCGTCAGCGAACTGCTGGCGCCGCTCTTGTCCTGGTCGGGGGCAACCACCACGCACTCGGCATAATCTTGCAGCGCAGCATAGAGCGCGGCAAGACCGGGTGCGGTGGCACCGTCATCGTTTGATATCAGAATACGCATGGGCTGTCCGTCTGCCCCACCGGCACCAGATCAACAAGCTCGCGCACCAAGACAGTGGCGAAGCATCCGGCCGGCAGGACGAATTCCAATTGCAGAATGTCAGGCCCGGGATAATGCCACGTCAACCCGCCAATGGGCAGTCGCAGAATGCGACGTTCCTGGCTCATGCCCGCATTCACCAGCCAATCACGCAGGTCGGCTTCGCTGGCGGCGACAGATTGTTCCAGTTCATGTGTAAGACCTGTCGCTGGCGAATCACCTTCGCCCCATTGCGGACCAGTTGGATGCAGGTCCAGGATCGCCAGGCGCGGGTCGCTGCATTCAGCCTCCCCGGCCGGAAAAAAACTGCGACTGTCGGTAAACGCCAGCAGGTCACCCACCTGGGCGCGCTGCCAGGAGCCGTCGGCGACACGCGCCGCCAAGACTTTGTTGAACAAGTAGCTACGGGCAGTGGACAGCAGCCGCGAGCGCACATTGCGTTGCTCCGGCAGGGCCTTGCGCGCTGCCCATTCGCGGGCATCCACCACATTGCCGCCGTTGTGGCCGAAACGCTGGGCACCGAAATAATTGGGTATGCCGTGCTGGGCAATCAACTGCAAACGTGCGTCGATGGCGGCGGTGTCGCCGGCCAGTTGGGTCAGGCGCAAGGTAAAGCCATTGGCCGAATGCGCGCCACGCTGCAACTTGCGCTTATGTCGGGTGGTTTTGAGGATCTTGAGGGTGTCGTTTTCCGCGCCGCTCAGGTCCGGGTCGGCCCTGCCGGGCAACTGTACGCTGAACCACTGGCGGGTCAGGGCCTGACGATCCTTGAGACCGGCATAGCTGACGGTGCGCAACGGCACGCCGGCAGCCTTGGCGATACGCCGTGCGGCCTCTTCGGTATTCAAGCCGCGTTTTTCCACCCACAGCCACAGGTGCTCGCCCTCGCCGGTCAGCGGGATGTCCAGCACCTCATCCACCTGGAAGTCTTCAGCCGTCGCCTTCAGTACCGCGCTGCCCAAGGCCTCGCCGTAGGCCCGTGGGCCCAGCAGTTGCAGGTCGTTCATGCGCGCAGCAACAAGGCGACGGAGTGCACCGCGATGCCCTCTTCGCGACCGGCAAACCCGAGCTTTTCGGTAGTGGTGGCTTTCACGTTGACTTGATCCAATTCAATTTGCAGGTCCGCGGCAATCAGTGCGCGCATCGCCTCGATATGCGGGGCCATTTTCGGTGCCTGGGCCACGATGGTGTTATCCACATTGCCGACCTTCCAGCCCTTGGCGTGGATCAAGCCGACCACATGGCGCAGCAATACTCGGCTGTCCGCGCCCTTGAAGCTGGGGTCGGTGTCCGGAAAGTGCTTGCCGATATCGCCCAACGCCGCCGCGCCGAGCAAGGCATCGCTCAAGGCATGCAAGACAACGTCGCCGTCGGAATGGGCCAGCAACCCATGATGGTGAGCAATGCGCACGCCGCCCAAGGTGATGAAATCGCCTTCAGCGAAACGGTGCACATCGTAGCCGTGGCCAATACGCATAAAAAAACGCCCCGATTTAATTCAGGGCGTGATTCTACCTACTTTTGCCTCACATTAACCGAGCAAAGCGCGACCATGATGTCGCAAATGGTCTTCGATGAAGCTGGCGATAAAGAAGTAGCTGTGGTCGTAGCCGGGTTGCAGGCGCAATTCCAGCGGATGGTTGGCCGCCTTGGCCGCTTGCATCAGTGCCTGCGGCTTGAGCTGAACCTCGAGGAAGTCGTCACGATCGCCCTGGTCCACCAGCAGTGCCAGCTTTTCCGAGGCTTCGCTGATCAACACACAGGCGTCCCATTCACGCCACTTCGAACGCTCTTCGCCAAGGTAACGGGAAAAGGCTTTCTGGCCCCACGGACAGTCCATCGGATTAGTGATCGGCGAAAACGCCGATACCGATTGGTATCGCCCTGGGTTACGCAGCGCACACACCAGCGCACCGTGCCCACCCATGGAATGACCGCTGATGCCGCGTTTTTCCGACGCAGGGAAATGCGCCTCCACCAGTGCCGGCAATTCCTGCACCACATAATCATGCATCCGATAGTGCTTGGCCCAGGGTTCCTGGGTGGCATTCAGATAGAAGCCGGCACCGAGGCCGAAGTCCCAGGCGTTGTCCGGATCGTCCGGTACACCCGGGCCACGAGGGCTGGTGTCCGGTGCGACGATGATCAGGCCCAGCTCGGCAGCCATGCGCTGGGCGCCGGCCTTCTGCATGAAATTTTCATCTGTGCAGGTCAAGCCGGACAGCCAGTACAACACCGGCAGCTTGCCGCCCTGCTCCGCTTGCGGCGGCAGGTAGACGGCGAAGGTCATGTCGCAACCGAGTACATCGGAATGATGCTTGTAGCGTTTATGCCAGCCGCCGAAGCTCTTCTGGCATGAAAGGTTTTCCAGATTCATGGCCGACCTCAGAAGTGGATGACGGTACGAATGCTCTTGCCTTCGTGCATCAGGTCAAACGCTTTGTTGATGTCTTCCAGGCCCATGGTGTGGGTAATAAAGGTATCCAGCGGAATTTCTCCGGTCTGGGCCATTTCCACATAGCTTGGCAATTCAGTACGCCCCCGCACGCCACCGAACGCCGAACCGCGCCAGACGCGCCCGGTGACCAGCTGGAACGGACGCGTGGCGATCTCCTGGCCAGCACCGGCCACACCGATGATCACCGATTCACCCCAGCCCTTGTGGCAGCACTCGAGGGCCGCACGCATCAGCTGCACATTGCCAATGCACTCGAAGGAAAAATCCACGCCACCGTCGGTCAGGTCGACAATCACGTCCTGGATCGGGCGGTCGTAGTCTTTCGGGTTGATGCAATCGGTAGCGCCCAGCTGCTTGGCAATTTCGAACTTGGCCGGGTTGATATCGATGGCGATGATGCGCCCGGCCTTGGCCTTGACCGCACCAATCACAGCCGACAGGCCGATACCGCCGAGACCGAAGATAGCCACGGTATCGCCCGGCTTGACCTTGGCGGTGTTGAGCACCGCGCCGATGCCGGTGGTGACGCCGCAACCGAGCAGGCAGACTTTTTCCAGTGGTGCTTCTTTAGAAATCTTGGCCACGGAGATTTCCGGCAGCACGGTGTACTCAGAGAAGGTCGAGGTGCCCATGTAGTGGAAAATCGGCTGGCCTTTGTAGGAGAAACGCGTGGTGCCATCCGGCATCAGGCCTTTGCCTTGGGTAGAACGGATGGCCTGGCACAGGTTGGTCTTGCCCGACAGGCAGAATTTGCACTTGCCGCATTCCGGGGTGTACAGCGGGATCACATGATCGCCGACTGCGACGGAGGTCACGCCTTCGCCGATGGCTTCCACCACTGCACCGCCTTCATGGCCGAGGATCGACGGGAAAATGCCTTCCGGGTCTGCGCCCGACAACGTATAGGCATCGGTATGGCACACGCCGGACGCCACCACCCGCAGCAGCACTTCGCCGGCCTTGGGCATGGCGACATCCACTTCAACAATCTCAAGGGGCTTTTTGGCTTCGAAGGCTACGGCGGCACGGGACTTGATCATCCGGGGTTTCTCCATCGGGTTAAAAACTGAGAGAGGGAGTGTAAAACATCACCCACTGATTAATAATCCAGGCAAAAGCAAAACATTATTGCTGTACGGGGACAATGACAATGCTGGAGAACCGCTGGGAAGGCATCGATGAGTTCGTTGCGGTGGCCGAATGCAGCCAGTTCACGGCAGCAGCGGAGCGGCTGGGGGTATCGTCCTCCCACATCAGCCGGCAAGTAGCGCGCCTGGAAGAACGCCTGCAAACCCGACTGCTGTACCGCAGCACACGCAGGGTGACGTTGACCGAAGCCGGCCAGACCTTCCTGCAGCACTGCCAACGCTTGCAGGACGGTCGCGAAGAAGCGTTGCGCGCGGTCGGCGACCTCACCAGTGAGCCCAAGGGCATGTTGCGCATGACCTGTGCCGTGGCGTACGGCGAACGCTTTATCGTGCCCTTGGTCACGCGGTTCATGGCGCTCTATCCGCAATTGCGCGTGGATATCGAGCTGACCAATCGTGCGCTGGACCTGGTCCATGAAGGCCTCGACCTGGCTATCCGCCTGGGGCGACTGCAAGACTCGCGCATGGTTGCCAGCCGCCTGGCGCCGCGGCGCATGTACCTATGCGCCTCGCCTTCCTACCTTGAACGCTATGGTCGGCCACATAGCCTGTCGGAACTGAGTCGACATAATTGCCTGATTGGCAGTTCGGATATCTGGCAACTGGCCCAGGACGGGCGGGAATTTTCCCAGCGTGTGCAGGGCAATTGGCGCTGCAACAGCGGGCAAGCGGTACTCGACGCGGCTTTGCAAGGCGTGGGGTTATGCCAGTTGCCTGATTACTACGTACTGGAACATTTGCAACACGGGACGTTGGTGTCTTTGCTGGAGGCCCACCAACCGCCAAATACCGCGGTGTGGGCGCTGTATCCGCAGCAGCGGCATTTGTCGCCGAAGGTCAGGAAACTGGTGGACTTTCTCAAAGAAGGCCTGGGTGACAACGCGGTCTATCGAGCATAAACAACTACCGCCCGTGCATTGCCTGGCTACCGGTAAATAGCCGCTTCCACTGCAAAACCAGGCAAGCCCATGACGTCCAACGCCGAACAACTCCAGCATATCAATCATTTTGTCCGTAAGGTCCTGGCCGACTTTCCGGTGCCGAGCGCCATCGCCGCCCAATTGCTTTACGAGCATCTGCAACCGTTCAGCCAGGAGCCATTGGACCCGGACACCACGCTCCTGACCACCCTTGAATACAACATCGACAACCCCAACACGGCCTACAGCGCACAGATCGTCCAATCCATGAGCCTGACCGAGGCCATGATCTGCAATGCGCCCCCCGCCCCTGGCGGCATGATCAACACTACGGGCTTTTCCACCACCGCGCCGTATTTCAATATCGTTGATGAATTACCGCGCCTGATGGATAACCGCATTCCGCAGATGTTCAACGAAGAGTTCATTACGTCCGGCTGGATCCCGCCCAGACGGTATGAGGCGCTCTACCGGCAAAGCGAGCCTCAGGTCTACGACCCGACCACCCAATTGGAGATGGCGCCTGCCGTTCTCAGGAAGGTCATTGACTCAAGCAACTTCGAACAAACTTACGACAAGGCCGTGACATTGTTCTGGGGCGAACATCGGGACAATTACACCACCCTGATGCGCATCGCATTCACCAAGGCTTACCTCCATCAGTACGAAGAATTCACACTTACCCAAGCAGAACGGCAATTGGCCGCCCGAGCGGCAGGTATCGGCATCGACAGGGACGCCAGCAACCTGACCCTCGAAGACTTCCAGGCGCCCTATCCGCCCGATGCAAACCTGTCCGTGCGCATGTTGCGTATTCATCAATCCGAAGCCACCGACATCCTCACGATTACCGACAACCAGAGCCAGATCACCCTGCTGTACATACCGGGAAACTCCTCGCCCATCCATGGTTTCAACACCCCGACGGACATGCGCAATGTGCTGGTGAGACTGGCCAGGGACCCGACCCAGCGCAAAGCCCTGACCAACCACTTTGAACCCGACTCGATTGACTCCGGCCTGCTCTACAGCGGTGTCGAGGAAGCATTGATCGGCATGGCGATGTACCCGGAATCTTCCAGCCCTCCCGGTTTTTTCAATAGTTTGTTGCACAACGGCTACTGGGACCCCGAGCAATACATCAATAATCCGATGTATCCGGCGCTCAGAAGCAATCCATTTGCCTATATCGCGCGGCAGATCCGCACTCGCATTGCAAAGCTGGCGGCAAAAACCATTGTCTCGCCCTTGGACACACTCAAGACCGACACCCTTGACGCGCTGGAAAAGGCTTGTCTGCTGGCGATCCCGGTGGCACTGACCATGGGCACGGCGCTGCTGGCGGAGTTTTGCTTCGTGACATCGGGCTTGACTGGAATGGCTATCGGCGCCGATGACGTGATTAAAGACAAACCCCACGCCGTTGAGCGCATTGTGTTCGGCGCCTTGAACGCCCTCCCGGTGGTTATCCATGGCATCAGAAAAGGCGTGAGCAGTCTTGAGGCGTTGCGCCCTGTGCTTGGCCCGGCCACGCGTGCAGAGGAGGGTCAGATCAGTGCCAGGGTTATCACTGAGCCCCCCGCGTCGATCCAAACTGAGACCCGCCCCTTGGTCGCTGCAACAGCACCCAGCGGTTTGCAGACCGTCAAGATTCAGGGGGAGACCTTCCTGACCTACAAAACCCCAAATTCCTGGGGCTTTTTTGAACTCTTCGTGAACAACCCAGAAGCCCCGGAGACACTCCAATCCACAGGTCTCTACGCTATCCAGAGCACCGACCGACAATGGCGGCGTGCCGGCCTGGCCGGAGGTGGGGCATTTCGCAATGCCTGGCAACGGGTTTACAAACTGTTCGGCGGCACTGAGCAGTCGAGTTTGTTCAGCACCTACCAGATGCCGGCGCCGGTGCGCGAGATCCTCGTGCAGATGCTTACCGACACCAGCTCATTTTCGGAAGACTTCGAGCCCTTCGGCATGGATGCACAATCGATCACCAACGCTCGCCAACTATTCTTTGAGAAAAGAAACCAATTAAACCAGGATTCAGCGATCTTCTTTAACCACCTGCCCTATTCGCCCCTGCAGCCGGTACTCCCCCGCTTGAGCTTGAACGAATCACAGCAGAGCATTATCGAGAAATTGCTACGTGCCAGTGACGGCCTAGTGGTCGGCGAAAGCCACAGCGCCGAATCGAGCAAAGCCTTTCTGATCGACAACATGCAGCTACTCGCCAGCCAGGGTGTCAAACGCATTTACTTCGAACATCTGCTGACAGATGTGCATATTCCAATGCTGAAGGCATTTTACCGGTCCAAGAGCGCCCCCATGGCCGAGGAGCTGACAAACTTTCTGAACGGGATCTACCCACTGCCCCGAAACCACTATTACTCATTCACAAATGTCGTGACCAAAGCCCGCGACGCCGGGATCAAGATCCAGCCGATCGACTGTACCGTGAGCTACGTACTTCGCGATATGCGCGACAGCGCGGGAACCCTGCGCCAGCGAATGATGAATTATTACGCCACCGAGGTGATCCAGTGGATCCAGACCTCCAAGCGCCAACCAGGCAAATGGGTCGCACTGGTGGGCGATACCCATACCAATACCTTCAAGGACATCCCTGGGGTGGCCGAACTCACCAGCAGCATCGGCTTGCGGATAGAAGATAGAGTGGGCGCCCACCCCTTGGGCATCGAAGTCGATCCGGGGCGCACTGCCAGCCTGGGCCTCAACAAAGGGGAAGCTACGGTCAAAGCCAACCTGGTCTTGCGCGTCGACCCTGCCGTCTTGCAGCATTCAATGGAACCACAGCCCGGCCCTTCCCATAGTCGAGTGGTGAAGTCGGCCCAGACACTGCTGACACGGCCAGGCCAATTCATGCTCACCGAGACCACCCACATTGACTATAGGTCCCGACGTGGGGACCTGCGCAGTTTCAGGATCAACAACCAGGAGGGTCGGTACTTCATCAACGTTGCCGGCTGGCCTATTGATGAGAAGCCATTCGACAGCATTGAGGCATTGGTGAGCGAGCTGAAAACCCTGCCCGGGTTGGAGCAAGTCTACGGCTGAGGGTCAGGAGGCCTGATAAGCCCGGCGCTGACGCAGCCATTCAAGGTCTTCGGGGCGGGTGACCTTGATGTTGTCCGCACGTCCTTCGACCAGCCGCGGCGCCTGGCCGGACCATTCCATGGCCGATGCTTCGTCGGTGATCACGGCGTCTGCTACCAGGCTGTCGGCCAAGGCGCGGTGCAAGGCCCCCAGGCGGAACATCTGCGGCGTATAAGCCTGCCAGATCAGGCTGCGGTCGATGGTTTCCACCACGCGGCCATGCTTGTCGACGCGCTTGAGCGTGTCGCGAGCCGGCACCGCCAGCAGACCGCCCACCGGGTCGTCCGCCAGTTCAGCCAAGAGCTTGTCAAGGTCATCACGGCTCAGGTTGGGACGCGCAGCGTCGTGCACCAGTACCCAGTCGTCATCGCTGGCGCCCAGGGCATTGAGGTGCAGCAGCGCATTAAGCACCGAGCCCGAGCGCTCCGAGCCACCGTCCGCACGCTGGATACGCGGGTCCGTGGCACACGCCAGGGTCGGCCAATAAGGGTCATCCACAGCAAGGCTGACTACCAGGCCCTTGAGCGATGGATGGTCGAGGAAACAGCCAAGGCTGTGTTCGAGAATAGTGCGCCCGCCCAATTGCAGGTATTGCTTGGGACGGTCCGCAGCCATACGGGCACCAACGCCCGCGGCAGGAATCACGGCCCAGAAGGCCGGTATATCACGGTTCATTGGGCCAACTGGTAGAGGGTCTCGCCCTCCTTGACCATGCCCAACTCATGGCGAGCCCGCTCTTCAACGGTCTCGGTACCTTTCTTCAGCTCAAGCACTTCGGCGTCGAGGACGCGGTTGCGCTCCAGCAGGCGTTCGTTTTCGGCACGCTGGTCGGCAATTTGCTGGGTCAGCTCTTCCACCTGCGCAAAGCTGCCATTACCGACCCATAGGCGGTACTGCAGGCCAGCCAGCAACAAGAGCAAGACGAGGAACAACCAATTGGGACTGCGCATCGAAATCCGGATATCCAGTGAAAAAAAACAGTCATGCAAACCTTTTGCAGCAACTGATAGCACAAAGCCTGGAAAAACCAGGCTTGCGCTTGTCAGTCAGCAGATTAGCGCCGAAATTCACACTTTCGTGAAATTTCTGACGCAATCCGCCGACTTTTTACCATTTACTGCTTAGCCGCGAAACTCGCCGCGACCGTTGTACTTGGCTTTACCTGCCAATTGCTCTTCGATGCGCAGCAATTGGTTGTACTTGGAAACGCGATCGGAACGGCACAGGGAGCCGGTCTTGATCTGGCCTGCCGAAGTGCCCACGGCCAGGTCGGCAATGGTGGAGTCTTCAGTTTCGCCGGAGCGGTGGGAGATCACCGCGGTGTAACCGGCGGCCTTGGCCATCTGGATGGCTTCCAGGGTTTCGGTCAAGGTGCCGATCTGGTTGAACTTGATCAGGATCGAGTTGGCGATCTTCTTGTCGATGCCCTCTTTCAGGATCTTGGTGTTGGTCACGAACAGGTCGTCGCCCACCAGTTGGATTTTCTCGCCGATCTTGTCGGTGAGGATTTTCCAGCCGTCCCAATCGGACTCGTCCAGGCCGTCCTCGATCGAGATGATCGGGTAGCGCTGGGTCAGGCCCTTGAGGTATTCAGCGAAACCTTCGGAGTTGAACACCTGGCCTTCGCCGGACAGGTTGTATTTGCCATCCTCAAAGAACTCGCTGGCAGCGCAGTCCAGGGCCAGGGTCACGTCGGTGCCCAGCTTGTAGCCAGCGTTGGCCACCGCTTCGGAAATGACTTTCAGTGCGTCTTCGTTGGAGGCCAGGTTCGGTGCAAAACCGCCTTCGTCGCCCACGGCGGTGCTCAGGCCACGGGCCTTCAGTACAGCCTTGAGGTGATGGAAAATCTCGGTGCCCATGCGCAGGCCTTCGGAGAAGGACTTGGCGCCCACCGGCTGCACCATGAACTCCTGGATGTCGACGTTGTTATCAGCGTGCTCGCCACCGTTGATGATGTTCATCATCGGCACCGGCATCGAGTAGACGCCTGGGGTACCGTTCAGGTTGGCGATGTGCGCGTACAACGGCAGGTCCTGGTCCTGGGCTGCGGCCTTGGCAGCGGCCAGGGACACGGCGAGGATGGCATTGGCGCCCAGGCTGCCTTTGTTTTCGGTGCCATCGAGCTTGATCATCGCGTGGTCCAGGGCTTTCTGGTCCAGCGGGTCCTTGCCCAGCAACAGGTCACGAATCGGACCGTTGATGTTGGCTACAGCCTTGAGTACACCCTTGCCCAGGTAACGGCTCTTGTCGCCATCACGCAGTTCCAGCGCTTCGCGCGAACCGGTGGAGGCACCGGACGGTGCGCAGGCGCTGCCGATGATGCCGTTATCGAGAAGCACGTCGGCTTCGACGGTGGGGTTGCCACGGGAGTCGAGAACTTCACGACCTTTGATGTCGACGATTTTTGCCATTGTTGTAAACACTCCAAAGTTGACGAAAACGACGCAGCTGAAGGAAATCTTTGACCGACCGCAAGGGCGGAACAACGGGGCAGGCTTGCAGAGGGCAAGGCCCAGGCCCGTGGGCCTGAGCTTAAAGCGTGGGAAATTCTACCGGAGAAATGGCAGTTACGCGGTCTCTACCGTCGGAAAACTCTTGACCAGCTCGTCCAACTGCTTGAGCTGGGCCAGGAATGGCTCCAGCTTGTCCAGGCGCAGGGCGCATGGGCCGTCGCATTTGGCGTTGTCCGGGTCCGGGTGGGCTTCAAGGAACAGGCCGGCCAGGGACTGGCTCATGCCCGCCTTGGCCAGGTCGGTGACCTGGGCACGCCGCCCGCCAGCTGAGTCCGAGCGACCACCGGGCATTTGCAGCGCGTGGGTCACGTCGAAGAATACCGGGTATTCGAACTGCTTCATGATGCCGAAACCGAGCATGTCCACCACGAGGTTGTTGTAGCCGAAGCTCGAACCACGCTCGCACAGGATCAACTGGTCGTTACCCGCTTCCACGCACTTGCTCAGGATATGTTTCATTTCCTGGGGCGCGAGGAACTGGGCTTTTTTGATATTGATCACAGCGCCGGTCTTGGCCATAGCGACCACAAGGTCGGTCTGGCGCGACAGGAAGGCCGGCAACTGGATGATGTCGCACACCTCGGCGACCACCGCAGCCTGTTCAGGCTCGTGGACGTCGGTGATGATCGGCACGCCGAAGGCTTGCTTGATGTCCTGGAAGATCCGCATGCCTTCTTCAAGGCCGGGGCCGCGATAGGAGGTCACGGACGAACGGTTGGCCTTGTCGAAGCTGGCCTTGAACACATAAGGGATACCCAGTTTCTGGGTAACCCGCACGTACTCTTCACAGACCTGCATCGCCATGTCGCGGCTTTCCAGCACGTTCATGCCGCCGAACAGCACCATGGGCTTGTCGTTGGCAATCTCGATGTCGCCTACGCGAATGATCTTCTGGGCCATCAGGTTTACGCCTTCTTCTGATGTTGCGTCAGTGCTGCTTTGACGAAACCGCTGAACAACGGGTGACCGTCGCGCGGCGTCGAGGTGAACTCAGGGTGGAACTGGCAGGCCACGAACCACGGATGATCCGGCGCCTCGACCACTTCAACCAGCTTGCCATCACCGGAGCGACCGGAAATTTTCAGGCCAGCCTCTTTGATCTGCGGCAGCAGGTTGTTGTTCACTTCATAGCGGTGACGGTGACGCTCGACGATCACGTCCTTGCCGTAGCAGTCGTGCACCAGGGAACCTGCTTCCAGCAGGCAATCCTGTGCGCCAAGGCGCATGGTGCCGCCCAGGTCGGAGCTTTCGGTGCGGGTTTCAACCGCGCCGGTGGCGTCTTCCCACTCGGTGATCAGGCCCACGACCGGGTGGCCGCTGCTGTGATCGAACTCGGTGGAGTTGGCGTCTTTCCAGCCCAGCACGTTACGGGCGAACTCGATGACGGCCACTTGCATGCCCAGGCAGATGCCCAGGTACGGCACCTTGTTTTCACGGGCGTATTGCACCGCGGTGATCTTGCCTTCCACGCCACGCAGGCCGAAACCGCCGGGAACCAGGATCGCATCAACGCCTTCAAGCAGCGCGGTGCCCTGATTCTCGATGTCTTCGGAATCGATGTAGCGCAGGTTGACCTTGGTACGGTTGCTGATACCGGCGTGGCTCATCGCTTCGATCAGCGACTTGTACGCATCCAGCAGCTCCATGTACTTGCCGACCATGGCGATGGTGACTTCATGCTCAGGGTTGAGCTTGGCGTCGACCACGGCTTCCCACTCGGACAGGTCCGCGCCATTGCACTGCAGGCCGAAACGCTCGACCACGAAATCATCCAGGCCCTGGGAATGCAGGATGCCCGGGATCTTGTAGATGGTGTCGGCGTCTTCGAGGGCGATCACCGCACGTTCTTCAACGTTGGTGAATTGCGCGATCTTGCGGCGCGAGGAAATGTCGATCGGGTGATCGGAGCGGCACACCAGCACGTCAGGCTGCAGGCCGATGGAACGCAGTTCCTTGACCGAGTGCTGGGTGGGCTTGGTCTTGGTTTCGCCGGCGGTGGCGATGTAGGGCACCAGTGTCAGGTGCATCAGCATCGCGCGCTTGGCGCCGACTTCGAAGCGCAACTGGCGGATGGCTTCAAGGAACGGTTGGGATTCGATGTCACCCACGGTGCCACCGATCTCGACCATCGCCACGTCGGCATCGCCTGCACCCTTGATGATGCGGCGCTTGATTTCGTCGGTGATGTGCGGGATCACCTGGATGGTTGCACCCAGGTAGTCACCACGGCGCTCCTTGCGCAGCACGTGCTCGTAGACACGGCCGGTGGTGAAGTTGTTGTTCTGGGTCATGGTCGTGCGGATGAACCGCTCATAGTGGCCCAGGTCCAGGTCGGTCTCGGCGCCGTCGTGGGTGACGAACACCTCACCGTGCTGGAACGGGCTCATGGTGCCCGGGTCAACGTTGATGTACGGGTCCAGCTTGAGCATGGTGACCTTAAGTCCCCGCGCCTCCAGGATGGCCGCCAATGAAGCGGAGGCAATGCCTTTCCCCAATGAAGAAACAACACCGCCCGTGACGAATATGTAGCGCGTCATGAAAAACCCTAGAAGTCTGCGTTAAAGCGGTCCGAGCCGCCGGGGAAAGCGAAGGAAGGCCGAAGCCCCCGATCACCTGCATTAATCACAGTGCACCTTTCAAAAAAACCGCCGCGTTGTGACAGACCAGCAATGGAACACCGGTACGTTGATCGCTACACATTTTTTGGAATCGCCCAGCAAAGACTGCTTGGTAATCGGCAACTGCTGCGATTCAGTCGAATCCACAGAAGTTGTATCAAGAAGGGAGCGTAGTCTACCGGAAAGGCTCTATCAGCTCAAACCTTGATCGCAGGTCTGTGGCAACCAATGTAATTGCCAGTCATCCAGCGGGCTGGCCCAAAGCCCAGCAAGCGTCGGCACAGCCAGCAATTGCTCGCCCCGATAGACCAGCGGCAATCTGCCACGCACAAAGCCCGGCAGACCACTTTCATTCAGCAGGCGCTTAAGATCACGCCGGCCTCGACCTGGCACTTCGACGATTTCGCCACCCTGGCGATAACGAATCGACAAGGGTCCCTCGGGAGCCTTGCCGGCAAACATCAATTGGCCGTTCCCGGGTAACTCTAGTGGATTTCGCGGATCGGGCCAGCTCACCGACACGTCGGAAAATTCCGACCAAATGGAAGGCAGCCACCAAATGCGTTCGCCGCAACGATGAAGCTGACCGTCCGCCAGGCGCCATAACGGCTGTGCGTCCACCTTGGCATCGCGCAGGGCGTACCAGCTGGCCCAGTGATCACTGTCGGGCAGTCGAGTCAGCGGATTCAACCAATGACGCAAGGCATTGCGCTGGCGCGCATCGGAAAGATTGCGCAACGGAGCAAGGGCCAGGGAGGGCAAAGGCAACCAGGGAAACGCTGAAGGCTGATCGGCGACGGTCAGATCCATGTGCGCCAGCTCATCGAGCAGGCCCTGGGCTTCACTCAGGTGCTCGGCAGTGCGGGCCAGGCTCGAGACTGCCTGTGGCCAGCGTTGCGTCAGCGCTGGAAAGACCTGATGGCGCAGGTAATTGCGCGAGAACCGTGGATCGGCGTTCGAAGGGTCTTCAATCCACTTCAATTGGTGTTCGTGGGCGTAGCCTTCCAGCGCCTCCCGGGAGACTGCCAGCAGTGGCCGCACCAAATGCCCCGTCGCCAACGGGCGACACTCGGGCATTGCCGCCAACCCACGCACTCCGGCGCCGCGCAACAGGCGCAACAGCAGCGTTTCGGCCTGATCGTCGCGATGCTGGGCGGTGAGCAGCACCTCCCCTGCCCCGATCACCTTGGTAAACGCCTGGTAACGTGCGTTACGCGCGGCCCGCTCCAGGCTGGCACCAGGTTGCACCTGTACACGTAATACCTGCAAAGGTATGCCCAGGCTGTCACATAACGCTTGGCAATGACTGGGCCAGGCGTCAGCGGCCGCTTGCAGGCCATGATGGACATGCACAGCGCTGAGGGGCGGCAGGCTTTCGGTGTTTGCCAGGGAGGCCAGAAGGTGCAGCAGGACGGTGGAATCAAGGCCACCGGAGAATGCGATGTGCCAGGCGGGGGCATTGCGCCAGGGGGCCAGGGTTCTCAGGAGCCTGGCGGGTAGAGCCGGTTTCATCAGATGTCACCGCCACAAATCTGGAATACGTAGGCTGAGCATACACAAAGCAAATGTGGGAGGGGGCTTGCTCCCGATTGCTGAGTGTCAGTCACTGCATCTGGTGACTGATCCACCGCTATCGGGAGCAAGCCCCCTCCCACATTGAGTTACGGCGTCGACTTTAGAGACCGTAGCTCATCAGGCGCTCGTAACGACGGGCCAGCAGCGCTTCGTTATCCAGCTTCTTGAGCATCGCCAATTGCGAGCCCAATTCAGCACGGATGGTCGCGGCGGCCGCAGCCGGGTCGCGGTGAGCGCCGCCCAGTGGCTCGGCAATGACTTTATCCACAATCCCCAGGCCCTTGAGGCGATCGGCGGTGATGCCCATGGCTTCAGCCGCATCCGGTGCCTTCTCTGCGGTTTTCCACAGGATCGAGGCGCAACCTTCCGGTGAGATCACCGCGTAGGTCGAGTATTGCAGCATGTTCAGCTGGTCGCAGACGCCGATGGCCAGTGCACCGCCGGACCCACCCTCACCGATGACGGTGGCGATGATCGGGGTTTTCAGGCGCGCCATGACACGCAGGTTCCAGGCAATCGCCTCGCTCTGGTTACGCTCCTCGGCGTCGATGCCTGGGTAGGCGCCCGGGGTGTCGATGAAGGTCAGGATCGGCATCTTGAAGCGCTCGGCCATTTCCATCAGGCGGCACGCCTTGCGGTAGCCTTCCGGACGCGGCATGCCGAAGTTACGGCGCACCTTCTCGCGCACTTCACGGCCTTTCTGGTGACCGATCACCATCACCGGCTGGTCGTCCAGGCGAGCAATACCGCCCACGATGGCTGCGTCATCGGAAAAATGGCGATCGCCGTGCAGCTCGTCGAACTCGGTGAAGATGTGCTCGATGTAGTCCAGGGTGTACGGACGGCGCGGGTGGCGAGCCAGGCGCGCGATCTGCCAGCTGGTCAGCTTGCCGAAAATATCTTCGGTGAGCGTGCTGCTCTTGTCTTGCAGGCGAGCGATCTCATCGCCGATATTCAGCGAATTGTCATTGCCGACCAGGCGCAGCTCTTCGATCTTGGCTTGCAGGTCAGCGATCGGCTGTTCGAAATCAAGAAAATTCGGGTTCATAAGCGTCCGTCTTGGGTCGACGGCCAAGGAGTGCCTGGCCAGCCGGTTGTCTATTCGCGCCCTACCTTAAGGGAGAGGCGCGTTTAGGTCGAGATTAAATGTTCAGCCGAGGTCAGGGGTGCTGACCGTCAACGGTATTGGAGGAAGACGTTGTCTCGCCCGAACTGGTCACGCAAAGCTTGAATCAAGCCATCGGCGGGATCGATTCGCCACGTCTCGCCAAACTGCAACATGGCCTTGGCGTCGCTGCCGGTGTACTCCATGGTCACCGGGCACGCGCCGCGGTGGCGTTTGAGCAGGTCACCCAACCAGCGTAGCTGATCGCCCTTGAGCGCTTCAGTCTTGACTTTCAGGCGCAGGCTCTCGGCGAGGTTGGTACGGGCATCTTCCATGCTCATCACCCGCTTGATACGCAGGCGCAGGCCGCCGGAGAAGTCGTCGTTGCTGACCTCCCCTTCCACCACCACCATGGCGTCGGTCTGCAGCAGCGACTGGGCGGAGTGGAAGGCATCGGCAAACAGCGACGCCTCGATACGGCCCGAGCGGTCGTCCAGGGTGATAAAGCCCATCTTGTCGCCCTTCTTATTTTTCATCACTCGCAGGGCGATAATCATGCCGGCGACGGTCTGGGTATCGCGCGCCGGTTTCAGGTCGATGATGCGCTGGCGGGCAAAACGCCGGATCTCGCCTTCGTATTCGTCAATCGGATGGCCGGTCAGGTACAGGCCCAGGGTGTCTTTTTCCCCCTTGAGACGTTCCTTGAGCGTGAGTTCCTTGGCCTTGCGATGGTTGGCGTAGACATCGGCATCTTCTTCGACAAAAAGCCCGCCAAACAGGTCGGCGTGGCCGCTGTCATGGGTGCGGGCGGTCTGTTCGGCGGCCTTGATTGCCTCTTCCATGGCGGTGAGCAGCACTGCGCGGTTGCGGTCGATATTGGCCTGGTAAGCCTTGGGCTCATCATGGAAATACGGGCCGAGCCGGTCGAGTGCGCCGCTGCGGATCAAGCCATCGAGAGTACGTTTGTTGATGCGCTTGAGGTCAACCCGTGCGCAAAAATCGAACAGGTCCTTGAACGGCCCGTCCTGGCGCGCCTCGGTGATGGCTTCCACCGGGCCTTCGCCCACGCCCTTGATCGCGCCGAGGCCATAGATGATGCGGCCTTCGTCATTCACCGTGAACTTGAACTCCGAGGCGTTCACGTCCGGCGCGTCGAGGCGCAGTTTCATGGTGCGCACTTCCTCGATCAAGGTCACGACCTTGTCGGTGTTATGCATATCCGCCGAGAGTACCGCCGCCATGAACGGCGCCGGGTAGTGGGCTTTTAGCCAGGCGGTCTGGTACGACACCAGGCCGTAGGCGGCGGAGTGGGATTTGTTGAAGCCATAACCGGCGAATTTCTCCACCAGGTCGAAGATGTTACCCGCCAGGTCGGCGTCGATATTGTTAGTTGCGCAGCCCTCAATGAAACCGCCACGCTGCTTGGCCATTTCCTCGGGCTTTTTCTTACCCATGGCGCGACGCAGCATGTCTGCACCACCAAGGGTATAGCCAGCCATCACCTGGGCGATCTGCATCACCTGTTCCTGATACAGAATAATGCCGTAGGTCGGCGCCAATACGGGCTTGAGGCCCTCGTACTGGTAGTCGGAGTGCGGGTACGCCAGTTCGGCGCGGCCGTGCTTACGGTTGATGAAGTCATCCACCATGCCTGATTGCAGCGGGCCCGGACGGAACAGGGCCACCAGTGCGATCAAGTCTTCCAGGCAGTCGGGCTTGAGCTTTTTGATCAGCTCCTTCATGCCCCGGGATTCAAGCTGGAACACCGCCGTGGTTTCGGCTTTTTGCAACAGGCTGTAGGTCGGTTTGTCATCCAGCGGGATAAACGCGATATCCAGCGGTTCTTCGCCCACCTTGGCACGGTCGCGGTTGATGGTCTTGAGCGCCCAGTCGATGATGGTCAAGGTGCGCAGGCCAAGGAAGTCGAACTTCACCAGGCCGGCCGCCTCCACGTCATCCTTGTCGAACTGGGTCACCAGGCCGTCGCCTTCTTCATCGCAATAGATCGGCGAAAAGTCGGTCAGCTTGGTCGGCGCGATCACCACGCCACCGGCGTGCTTACCGACGTTACGCACTACGCCTTCAAGCTTGCGCGCCATCTCCCAGATTTCCGCGGCTTCTTCGTCGACCTTGATGAAGTCGCGCAGGATCTCTTCCTGCTCGTAGGCTTTTTCCAGGGTCATGCCGACTTCGAACGGGATCATCTTCGACAGGCGATCCGCCAAACCGTAGGACTTGCCTTGCACCCGTGCCACGTCACGGATTACCGCCTTGGCGGCCATGGAACCGAAGGTGATGATCTGGCTTACCGCGTTGCGGCCGTATTTCTCGGCCACGTACTCAATGACCCGGTCGCGGCCATCCATGCAGAAGTCAACGTCGAAGTCGGGCATGGATACCCGTTCCGGGTTCAGGAACCGTTCGAACAGCAGGTCATATTCCAGCGGGTCAAGGTCGGTAATCTTCTGCACATAGGCCACCAGCGAGCCAGCGCCTGACCCCCGGCCCGGACCGACCGGCACGCCGTTGTTCTTGGCCCACTGGATAAAGTCCATCACGATCAGGAAGTAACCGGGGAACCCCATCTGGATGATGATATCCAGCTCGAAATTCAACCGGTCGACATATACCTGGCGCTTGGCTTCATAGTCTTCGGTGGTGTCCTTGGGCAGCAGGACGCTGAGGCGCTCCTCCAGGCCATCGAACGACACCTTGCGAAAGTACTCATCGATGGTCATGCCATCGGGAATCGGGAAGTTGGGCAGGAAGTGCTTGCCCAGCTTCACTTCAATGTTGCAGCGCTTGGCGATCTCGACGGAGTTTTCCAGGGCCTCGGGCAAATCGCTGAACAACTCCGCCATTTCTTCGGCGCTTTTGAGGTACTGCTCTTCGCTGTAGTTTTTCGAGCGGCGCGGGTCATCCAGGGCCCGGCCTTCGCCGATGCACACGCGGGTTTCGTGGGCCTCGAAATCTTCTTTCTTGATAAAGCGCACATCGTTGGTCGCCACCAGCGGCGCGCCCAGCTTGTCGGCCAGGGCCACGGCGGCGTGCAGATGCTCTTCATCATTGGGGCGGTTGGTACGTTGGACTTCCAGGTAGAAGCGGTCCGGAAAAACCTGCATCCATTCGCGAGCCAGCACTTCGGCTTCCTGGGGATTACCGCCCAGCAGCGCGATACCGATTTCACCTTCCTTGGCCGCCGAGAGCATGATCACGCCTTCGCTGGCTTCGGCCACCCACTCGCGCTCGATGATGATCGAGCCGTTGCGCTGGCCGTCGATAAAACCACGGGAAATCAGCTCGGTAAGGTTGCGATAACCCACGCCGTTCATCGCCAGCAGGCTGATGCGGCTAAGGGGGTTATCCGGGTCTTTGTTGGACAGCCACAGGTCGACACCGCAGATCGGCTTGATGCCGGCGCCCATGGCATTCTTGTAGAACTTGACCAGGGAGCACATGTTGTTCTGATCGGTAACCGCCACCGCAGGCATGTTCATGCCCACCAGGGTTTTGACCAGTGGCTTGATCCGTACCAGGCCGTCGACCAGGGAGTATTCAGTGTGCAGGCGCAGGTGAACGAATGAAGCCGGCATAGTGATCCTGTCTTGATACATGAAAACAACAAGGCCCGGATTGTACCGGGCCTTGGTAAAAACATCAGCCTTGCCGCTAAACCTCGATCAGGCTCTCACGCGCCTCATAAGCCTGGCGCACCGGGGCAAAGGAACGACGATGAATAGGCGTTGGGCCGAGGCGGGCCAGGGCTTCCAGATGAACGGGCGTCGGATAGCCCTTATGCCCACCCATGCCATAGCCGGGGTAGATCAAATCGAACGCAGCCATTTCGCGGTCACGACTGACCTTGGCCAGGATCGACGCCGCAGCAATGGCCGGAACCTTGCCATCGCCCTGAACCACGGCTTCAGCGCGCATCGCCAGTTTCGGGCAACGGTTGCCGTCGATCATCGCCAATTTCGGGGTGATATGCAGGCCTTCCACCGCACGCTGCATGGCCAGCATAGTAGCGTGCAGGATGTTCAATTCGTCGATTTCTTCTACTTCTGCCCGGGCAATATGCCAGCTCAGGGCTTTCTCACAGATCTCGTCGAAGAGTTTTTCACGACGGGCTTCGGTGAGTTTTTTCGAATCGTTGAGGCCCAGGATCGGACGGTTCGGGTCAAGGATCACCGCTGCCGTGACCACTGCACCGCACAACGGACCGCGCCCTACTTCGTCAACGCCGGCCACCAGCTCATGAGCTTGGGCAACCAGGCTGAAATCCAGGCCCATTTGCGTGATCATAAGGCTCCCTGTTTTTGGCCGATCAAGGTCAACACGGCGTCGGCCGCCTGGTTCGAGGCATCACGACGCAGGGTACGGTGAATGTCATCGAAACCACGGGTCTGCTCTTCGCCGCCGTCGATCAAGGGTAGTAGAGTTTGCGCGAGCGCTTCGGGCGTTGCATCGTCCTGCAATAACTCCGGCACCAGCAGGCGCTGGGCCAGCAGGTTGGGCAGAGAGATGTAGGGGCTCTTGACCATGCGCTTGAGGATCCAGAAGGTCAGCGGCGCCAGGCGATAGGCTACGACCATGGGGCGCTTGTACAGCAAGGCCTCAAGGGTGGCAGTACCCGACGCGATCAGCACGGCATCGCAGGCTGCCAGGGCCAGGTGGGACTGGCCGTCGAGCAGGGTCAGCGGCAGGTCGCGGCCTTCCAGCAAGGTTTCGATCTGCGCGCGACGTTGCGGGCTGGCGCATGGCAATACAAAACGAACGCCCGGTTTTTGCGCTTGCAGACGTTCGGCGGCGTCAAAAAACAGCGCACCCAAGCGCCCGACCTCACCGCCACGACTGCCCGGCATCAACGCCACCAATGGGCCATCGGGCAAGCCCAATGCGGCACGCGCCGCAGCACGGTCAGCGTGCAGGGGGATGGCATCTGCCAAGGTATGGCCGACAAACCGCACCGGCACGCCCTGCTCTTCGTAGAACTGCGCCTCGAATGGCAACAGGGTCAACATCAGGTCGCAGCCTTCGCGGATCTTCAACACGCGCTTCTGCCGCCACGCCCATACGGACGGGCTGACGTAGTGCACGGTCTTGATTCCAGCCTGACGCAGCTTGAGTTCAATATTGAGGGTGAAATCCGGCGCATCGATACCGATAAACACATCGGGCTTTTCTTCGACGAGCGTCTTGACCAGCAGTTTGCGACGAGCGAGAAGCTCGCGCAGGCGTCCCAATACCTCCACCAGGCCCATGACCGACAGACGCTCCATGGGAAAATAGGAGGCAAGACCTTCGGCCTGCATCAAGGGGCCACCCACCCCGATAAATTCCACCGCGGGATGCTGGGCCTTGAGGGCACGCATCAGGCCAGCACCCAGGATATCGCCGGAAGCTTCGCCGGCCACTAGCGCAATACGCAGGTTGGCCATGATCAGCGGGTGATGCCGCGAGTCGACGCCTGGATCGAGTCACGGAACACCGCGACTTCCGGGAACAGCGTAGCCGGCTCGGTCAGTTCGGTCAGGGCCTGCTCAACCGTCAACCCTTGGCGGTAAACGGTCTTGTAGGCGCGGCGCAGGGCGTGGATCGCATCCTCGCTGAAACCCCGGCGGCGCATGCCTTCGAAGTTCATGCTACGGGCTTCGGCAGGATTGCCGAACACCGTAACGAATGCCGGGACATCCTTGCCGATAGCAGTGCCCATGCCGGAGAAGCTGTGGGCGCCGATATGGCAATACTGATGCACAAGGGTGAATCCCGACAGGATCGCCCAGTCGTCAACGTGCACGTGGCCTGCCAGCGCGGTGTTATTGACTAGGATGCAATGGTTGCCGATCACGCTGTCATGGCCGATATGCGCATAGGCCATGACGAGGTTGTGATCACCCAAGGTGGTTTCGGCACGATCCTGCACAGTCCCGCGGTGAATGGTGACGCCTTCACGGATGATGTTGTGGTCACCGATTACCAGGCGTGTTTCTTCACCCTTGTACTTCATGTCCGGGGTGTCTTCGCCTACCGAGGAAAACTGGTAGATACGATTGTGTTTGCCAATGCGGGTCGGACCCTTGAGGATCACGTGCGGCCCGATGACAGTCCCCTCGCCGATTTCCACACCTGCGCCGACGATCGACCAAGGGCCGACCTCAACGTCGGCGGCCAGTACGGCCGACGGATCGATGATTGCGCGAGGGTCAATCAAACTCATAGTTTGCGTTCCGCACAGATGATCTCGGCAGAGCACACTGGCTTGCCATCGACCGAGGCCTGGCATTCGAACTTCCAGATCTGGCGCTTGCAGCTGATGAACTTGGCTTCCAGGATCAACTGGTCACCCGGGGTGACCGGGCTGCGAAAACGCAGTTTGTCGGAACCCACGAAATAGTAGAGCGTGCCGTCGGCAGGCTTGAGGTCGAGCATTTTAAAACCAAGGATACCGGCAGCCTGGGCCATCGCCTCGATGATCAACACACCCGGCATGATTGGATGCGCAGGAAAGTGACCGTTGAAGAATGGTTCGTTGATGCTGACATTCTTGTAGGCACGAATGCGCTTTTCCTCGACGTTGAGGTCCACTACACGATCCACCAGCAGGAACGGGTAACGGTGAGGCAGGTATTCGCGAATCTCGTTGATGTCCATCATTTCGGGGGGAAGCCTGTAATAAAGATTGGGGGCGGGCGGACTAAGCGCACGCCCCGCTAGCAAATCAAGGGGGCAGTCTAGCGGCTGTGCACACTTGATATGGAAATGGTATCAGCCTTCTGATGAAGCATTACCGCCAGGGGTCACGTCCCCAACACGCTTTTCCAGCTGTTTGATGCGTCGTGCCATGTCGTCGATCTTCCTCAACCGCGCCGCACTCTTGCGCCATTCAGCCGCAGGTTGCATGGCGGTACCGGAAGAATAGGCACCAGGCTCGGTAATCGAGTGGGTCACCATGGTCATGCCGGTGATGAAGACGTTGTCGCAAATGTCGATATGCCCGACCAGCCCGACACCACCGGCGAGCATGCAATGCTTGCCGATCCTGGTGCTGCCGGAGATGCCCACGCAGGCAGCCATGGCGGTGTGATCGCCAATCTGTACGTTGTGGGCGATCTGGATCTGGTTATCGAGCTTCACGCCGTTGCCGATCACGGTATCGGCCAGGGCCCCGCGATCAACAGCGGTGTTCACGCCGATCTCCACATCGTCGCCGATCAATACGCCGCCGACCTGGGCGATCTTGTGCCAGACACCCTTGGAGTTGGCAAAACCGAACCCTTCACCGCCGATCACCGCACCCGACTGAATGACCACACGCTGACCAATACGCACATCGTGGTAGAGAGTCACACGGGGAGCCAGCCAGCCATCGGCGCCGATTTCACAGCGCGCACCGATAAAGCAGTGGGCGCCCACGGTCACGCCTGCACCGATACGCGCGCCACTCTCGATCACGGCAAACGCACCAATGCTGGCCGAAGGGTCAACCTGAGCATCCGTGGCGATCACGGCCGAAGGATGAATACCACCGGCCGCCTTAGGCTTTGGATCGAACAGGTGTGACGCCTTGGCGTACGACAGGTACGGGTCGGCCACCACCAGCGCATCCCCGATAAACCCTTCGGCGTCAGCGGCCTTCAGCAACACGGCTGCGGCCTGGCAATCGACCAGGTACTTACGGTATTGGGGATTTGCGAGGAAGCTCAACTGAGCTGGGCCAGCCTCCTGCAAGGTGGCTAGCCCAGTAATTTCTTTCTCCGGGGAGCCACGCAAGGTGGCCCCCAGGAACTCGGCCAACTCGCCGAGCCTGATAGTCGCGGTCATGGGTTACTTCAGCTGGTTCATGCGCTCGATCACCTGGCGGGTGATGTCGTATTGAGGCTTGACGTCAATCACGGCGCCGCGCTCGAACACCAGGTCGAAGGCACCCTTCTTGATGACTTCTTCCACGGCGCTGTCGAGCTTGGGCTTGAGCTGCTTGAGCATCTCACGGTCAGCCACGGCCTTGGCTTCGTTCAGTTCCTTGGACTGGAACTGGTAGTCACGGGCCTTTTGCTTGAATTCAAGCTCCAGACGCTCGCGCTCGCCTTGCTGCATCTTGTCGCCACCGGCTACCAGGCGATCCTGGATGCCCTTGGCGCTGCTTTCCAGGGTCTTGAGCTTGGTCAGTTGCGGACCGAATTTCTTCTCGGCGTCCACGGCGTAACGCTTGGCCGCGTCGGATTCCAACAGGGCCATCTGATAGTTCAGGACGGCGATTTTCATTTCGGCGAAGGCCGGGGTGGTTACCAGCACAGTGGCCAGCAGGACCAATTGAGTCAACTTACGCACGATGTACTCCTACAGAATCCGTTGTCGTTATCTTAGGTCAGACGCTTAGAACGTCTGGCCGAGGGAGAATTGGAAAATCTGGGTTTCAGCGTTATCCGGTTTCTTGATCGGCATGGCCAGCGCAAAGCTCAACGGGCCCAGCGCAGTCACCCAGGTCACACCCACGCCCACGGAGCTCGCCAGGTTGCTGAGGCTCACGTCGTTGCATTGGGTGTTGGACCGCGAACCGTTCGGGTTGGTGACTTGTTCACACTTGGAGTCGAACACGTTACCCACGTCCCAGAAGACTGAGGTGCGCAGCGAACGCTGGTCCTTGACGAATGGCAGCGGGAACAGGATCTCTGCACCACCCTGGATCAGCACGTTACCACCGAATGGCAGCGGGTCGTTGTCGTCGTCACGTCGAGTTCCGACGTTACCGGTGTCAGCAAAACCACGGCTTGGCGTACCACGCGGGCCCAAAGTACTGTCCTTGAAGCCACGCACCGAGTTGAAACCACCTGCATAGTAGTTTTCATAGAACGGCAAGCCATCAGTGGAACCGTAACCGTCGCCATAACCCAGCTCAGTGTGCAGGCGCATGGTGTAGTTATCGCTCAACGGCTGGAACAGCTGGCCGCGGTAGTCGAGCTTGAAGAACGACAGGTCGCTGCCCGGCGTGGTGACTTCTGCAGTCAGGCTTTGGGAATGACCACGGGTTGCCAGCACACCTTTGTTCAGGGTCGACTCGGACCAGCCGGCAGACGCCTTGAAGTTCAGGAACTTGTCGCCTTCACGACGGGTGAAGTCAAAGATCTCATCCACGGTGTACACACCGGTCTTGATCTCATCCTGTTGCGCAGTGATACCGAAGGTCAGGCGCGAGGTCTCGCTGATCGGGTAACCGATGTTGGCGC
The DNA here is from genome assembly GCF_059134095.1 of Pseudomonas sp. FBCC-B545. NCBI lineage: Bacteria > Pseudomonadati > Pseudomonadota > Gammaproteobacteria > Pseudomonadales > Pseudomonadaceae > Pseudomonas > Pseudomonas sp. FBCC-B545. The sequence goes on from NZ_CP101441.1 coordinate 4,827,495, forward strand.
CCACACCCAGGCTGTCGATCGCATAGCTTGCAACGTCAACGTCGAGGTCTTTGTAGTCGGTGGTGCGGTAGAAGGCGTTGTAGCCCAGGCTCACACCGTCAGCAGTCCAGTAGGGGTCGACATAACCGAAGTTATAGCGGCTCTGGTATTCGCTGCGGGTCAGGCCGATGGACACCTTGTTACCGGTACCGAGGAAGTTGTTCTGGGTGATCGAGCCACCGAGGATCAGGCCGGCACTCTGTGCGAAACCGACGCTGGCGGTGATCGAACCCGAGGCTTGTTCTTCAACGGCGTAATTCACGTCAACCTGGTCATCCACACCCGGTACGGCCGGGGTTTCGACGTTGACTTCCTTGAAGAAGCCCAGGCGCTCAAGACGGGTCTTGGACTGGTCGATCAGGTAGGTCGAAGCCCAGCCACCTTCCATCTGGCGCATTTCACGACGCAACACTTCGTCCGCAGACTTGGTGTTGCCACGGAAGTTGATGCGGTTTACGTAGGCGCGCTTGCCCGGATCAACAACGAAGGTGATGTCCACGGTGTGGTCTTCATCATTCGGGGTCGGTACACCGTTGACGTTGGCGAAGGTATAGCCTTCGTTACCCAGGCGGCGGGTGATCAGTTCGGAAGTAGTGGTCATCAGCTTGCGCGAGAACACCTGGTCCTTCTGCACCAGCAACAGGGACTTGACCTGGTCTTCAGGAACTTTCAGATCGCCGCTGAGCTTGACGTCACGAACCTTGTACTTCTCGCCTTCGTTGACGTTGACGGTGATATAGACGTGCTTTTTGTCCGGGGTGATGGACACCTGGGTCGAAGCGATGTCCATGTTGATGTAGCCACGGTCCAGGTAGTAGGAGCGCAGGCGTTCCAGGTCACCGGAGAGTTTTTCACGGGCGTACTTGTCATCGTTTTTGAAGAACGACAGCCAGTTGGTGGTCTTGAGTTCGAACAGGTCGACCAGGTCGTCATCAGCGAACTTGGTGTTGCCCACCACGTTGATGTGCTGGATGGCCGCCACGGTGCCTTCGTTGATGTTGACCTTCAGGCCCACACGGTTACGAGGCTGCGGGATCACTTCGGTTTCCACGGTCGCGGAGTAGCGGCCCTGGGCAACGTACTGGCGTTGCAGCTCGTTACGCACACCTTCAAGGGTAGCGCGCTGGAAGATCTCGCCCTCGGCCAGGCCGGATTGCTTGAGGCCCTTCATCAGGTCTTCAGTGGAGATGGCCTTGTTACCCTCGATCGCGATACTGGCGACGGAAGGTCGCTCGACGACCGTGATAACCAGGACGTTGCCTTCGCGACCCAGCTGGATATCTTGAAAGAACCCGGTTTTGAACAGCGCACGAGTGGATTCCACCAGGCGACGATCATCCGCCTGTTCCCCGACGTTCAACGGCAAGGCACCAAAGACGCTACCGGCGGATACCCGCTGGAGGCCGTTGACACGAATATCGGAGATAGTGAAGGACTCGGCGTGAACTTCGGCGATCATCAATACGGTGAGAACCGCAGTTAGCAGCAGACGTTTCATGAAGTCCTTTCTTATTCCAACTGGCAATAAACAAACTGCCGCAAAATGCGGCAGATTCGCAATTCAGCGAAGCGTTACAGTCGTCCCAGATCGTTGACCAGAGCTAACAACATCACTCCGACCACCAAACTGATACCGATCTGTATCCCCCAACCCTGCACCCGATCCGACAAGGGGCGACCACGCACCCACTCGACCAGATAAAACAACAGATGCCCCCCATCCAATACTGGAATGGGCAGCAAATTCAGAACCCCCAGGCTAATACTCAGATAAGCCAGGAAATTCAGGAAATCCGCGACACCCGACTGGGCAGAAGCGCCCGCCACTTTAGCAATGGTTATCGGTCCACTCAAGTTTTTTACCGAGAGCTCACCGAACAACATTTTCTTGAGGGATTCGAGGGTCAGCACGCTCATGGTCCAGGTGCGTTTCGCGCCCTCGCCAATCGCGGCCAAAGGCCCGAAGCTGACCTCTCGAACCATCGATGGCGGCCACTCGACACCTTTGACGCCGGCCCCCAGGTACCCCCCGGCCGCCTTGGCCTCGCCACGAACCGACAAGGTCACAGGCACATCGATTTGAGCACCGTCTCGCTCAACTTTCAGCACGATCCTGGTATCAGGGCGTACACGCACCAGGTCGACCACTTGCTGCCAGTCACCCAGCGCCTGGCCATCGAGGGCCAACAGACGATCACCGGTTTTCAGGCCCGCGGCCTGGGCCGGGCCTTTCGGATCGAGCTCAGCCAGCACCGGCGGCAATGCCGGGCGCCAAGGGCGAATCCCCAGGGATTTGATCGGATCCGGCTCGTCGGCCCCTTTGAGCCAATGATCCAGCGCCAATGCCCGCGGGGTTTCGGCGCTGGAATCCTGGTCACGCACCACCACATTGACGGTGCCGCTTTCACCCAGGCGACGCACCAACTGCAAATTGACCGCGCCCCAACCCGTGGTTGGCTCGCCATCAATGGAAACAATTTCCTGCCCTGCGATGAGGCCGGCCTTGGCCGCGATGCTGTCCGCCTCGACCGCGCCGATGACCGGACGCACCTGCTGGCTGCCCATCATGGCCAGCACCCAGAAGAACACCATCGCCAACAGGAAGTTGGCAATCGGGCCCGCAGCAACAATCGCGATACGCTGACGAACGGTCTTGCGATTGAACGATTGGTCCAACTGATCGGCGGGCACTTCGCCTTCACGCTCATCGAGCATCTTGACGTAGCCACCCAGCGGGATAGCGGCGATTACAAACTCGGTGCCACGGCGATCATGCCAGCGCAACAACGGCATGCCGAAACCGACGGAAAAGCGCAATACCTTGACGCCGCAACGACGCGCCACCCAGAAGTGGCCAAATTCGTGGAAGGTAACCAGCACACCCAGAGCAACCAGGGTGCCGACAATCATGTAGAGCGCACTCATCTAATTTCTCCGCATTTCAATTCAATGCCTGAAGGCTCGAACCCACCCACAGCCTAACGCGTATTGCGGCCCAGCCATTGTCCGGCCAGGGCTCGCGCCTTGGTATCCGCCTCAAACACGGCCCCCAGGTCATTCACCGCCACGACAGGCTCAAGGCCCAGGACGTCCTCGATGATACTCGCGATCTGCGGAAAGCGGATGCGCCGTTCGAGAAACGCCGCCACGGCCACTTCATTGGCCGCATTCAGCATCGCCGGCGCGGTGCCGCCCGCCTCGGCCGCCTGCCGCGCCAGGCGCAGGCAGGGAAAGCGCTGCTCGTCCGGCGCTTCGAAGTCCAGGCGCGCCACCGCAAACAGATCCAATGGCGCTACGCCGGAATCAATCCGCTGCGGCCAGGCCAAGGCGTTGGCGATCGGTGTACGCATATCCGGATTACCCAGCTGCGCCAACACCGAACCGTCCACGTAATCGACCAGGGAATGGATCACGCTTTGCGGGTGAATCACCACCTCGACCTGGTCAGGCCGCGCATCGAACAACCAGCACGCCTCGATCAACTCCAGGCCCTTGTTCATCATGCTTGCCGAATCCACGGAGATTTTGCGCCCCATGGACCAGTTCGGGTGAGCGCAGGCCTGATCGGGAGACACATGTTCCAGCTCGGCCAACGGAGTCTGCCGGAATGGACCACCAGACGCCGTCAATAGAATCCGGCGCACGCCGACCTGGTTCAAGCCGCGGGCAAAATCCCCGGGCATGCACTGGAAAATTGCGTTGTGCTCGCTGTCGAGTGGCAGCAGCACCGCACCGCTCTTGCGCACCGCCTGCATGAAGAGCGCCCCGGACATGACCAGGGCTTCCTTATTGGCCAACAGAATCTTCTTGCCGGCATCGACTGCAGCGAGGGTCGGGCGTAAACCCGCCGCACCGACAATCGCCGCCACGACGGTATCCACCTGCGCATCGGCTGACACCTGGCACAGCCCCGCCTCACCCACCAGGACCTGCGTGTCCAGCCCGGCAGCCCGCAGATCATCCTGCAAGCTACGGGCTGCCGCCGCCTCTGGTACCACGGCAAAGCGCGGCGCATGGCGTACACACAAGGCCAGCAACTCGCTCAAGCGCGTGAAGCCGGTCAGGGCGAAAACCTGATAGCGATCAGGATGACGGGCAATGACGTCCAGGGTACTCAGCCCGACCGAGCCGGTCGCCCCCAGCACGGTGACCTGTTGCAGGCGGCTCACGAAGCGATCATCCACAGCAGCACGGCGAAGATCGGCAGCGCGGCAGTCAGGCTGTCGATACGATCCAGCACACCACCATGCCCCGGCAGCAGGTTACTGCTGTCCTTGATTCCGGCCTGGCGCTTGAACATGCTTTCGGTGAGGTCGCCCACCACCGAGATGAACACGACGATAGCCGCGCCCAGCAAGGCCAGGAAAATCTCCTTTACCGACCAGCCGCGTACCACACCGACTACCAGCGTGATCAGCAGCGTCAATGCCAAGCCTCCGTATACGCCTTCCCAGCTTTTGCCGGGGCTGACGGCCGGGGCCAGCTTGCGCTTGCCGAAGGCACGGCCGGAGAAGTAAGCGCCAATATCTGCGCCCCACACCAGCACCATCACCGCCAGGATCAATTCGTTACCGAGGGGGTAACGCTTGATTTCCACCAGCCCTTGCCAGGCCGGCAGCAGGATCAGCAGGCCAATCACCAGCTTGCAGGCCACGCTCGACCATTGACTACTGGTGCGCGGGTAAGTCAGCACCAGGAATGTCGCCAACGCCCACCACAGCACTGCCGCACCCAGCACCCAAGGCGCAATGTCCGGCAGGATGTACATCAGGAACAACAGCACTGCGACCACTGCCGCATACGCCACACGCGGCAATTGGTTGCTGAAACCCGCCAGGCGCGCCCACTCCCAGGCCCCCAGGGTCACGACCAGGCCGATAAACAGCGCAAAGCCTGAGCCTTCAAGCAGGAAAAAACCGCACAAGGCAATCGGCAGCAGGATCAGCGCCGTGATGATTCGTTGTTTTAACATTTAAACCCGGGCTCCAGCTTCGATCTGCTCGCTCGTTTTACCGAAGCGACGCTGACGGGAAGCGAAATCAGCCAGCGCATTGCGCATGGCATCGTGTTTGAAGTCCGGCCAGAACAGGTCGGAGAAGTACAACTCGGTGTATGCCAACTGCCACAGCAGGAAATTGCTGATGCGATGCTCGCCACCGGTACGAATGCACAAGTCCGGCAACGGCAGGTCGCCAGTCACCAGGCAGGTTTGCAACAGTTCAGGCGTGATGTCGTCCGGTCGCAGGTGACCGGCCTGCACTTCGCGGGCCAGCCGCTGCGCTGCCTGGGCGATATCCCACTGACCACCGTAGTTGGCTGCGATCTGCAGCACAAAGCGGTTACTGCCTGCGGTAATAGCCTCGGCTTCGCGCATGGCGGCTTGCAGTTCCGGGTGGAACCGCGAGCGATCACCAATGATGCGCAGACTGATGTTGTTGTCATTGAGGCGCTTGGCCTCACGACGCAACGCCTTGAAGAACAGGTCCATCAAGGCGCTGACTTCATCGGCGGGCCGCTGCCAGTTTTCACTGGAGAAGGCGAACAAGGTCAACACTTCGACCTTGGCCTCAGCGCACACCTCAATCACTGCCCTTACCGCGTCAACACCCGCTTTATGCCCGGCAACACCCGGCATAAAGCGTTTTTTCGCCCAGCGATTATTCCCATCCATGATGATCGCGACATGGCGCGGCACCACGGAGGGCACAGTCTGCTTGGTCTTTTCCATGAAGGCGTCCTGACCCCTTATACGGCCATCAGGTCCTTTTCTTTTTCTTCGGTCGCCTTGGTGATCTGCGCTTCGGCGTCCTTGGTCAGCTTGTCGATATCAGCGACGGCACGACGCTCTTCGTCTTCGCTGATTTCCTTGTCCTTGACCAGCTTCTTCAGGTCACCCAATGCATCACGGCGGATGTTGCGCACGGCAACGCGCGCATCTTCAGCAGCACTGCGTGCCTGCTTGGTGAAGCCTTTACGGGTTTCCTCGGTCAGGGCAGGCATGGAGATCAGCAACAACTCGCCCAGGTTGGTCGGGTTGAGGTTCAGGCCGGCGCTCTGGATCGCTTTGTCCACAGCAGCAAGCATGTTGCGCTCGAAGGCCACGACTTGCAGGGTACGCGAGTCCTTGACGGTGACGTTGGCCACGCTGCTCAGAGGAGTGTCAGCGCCGTAGTAAGGCACCATCACGCTGCCCAGGATGCTCGGGTGCGCCTTGCCGGTACGGATCTGGCCAAATGCGTGGCTCAGGGATTCCAGGGATTTTTGCATACGCGCCTGGGCGTCTTTCTTGATTTCATTGATCATTGTTGGCCTTCCTCGATCAGAGTCCCTTCTGCGCCGCCGTGTACGATATTCAGCAGGGCGCCGGGCTTGTTCATGTTAAATACGCGCAACGGCATCTTGTGGTCGCGGCACAGGCAGATAGCCGTCAGGTCCATCACGCCCAGCTTGCGATCCAGCACTTCATCGTAGGTCAGATGATCGAACTTCTCGGCATGCGGGTCTTTGAATGGGTCTGCAGTGTATACGCCGTCTACCTTGGTCGCCTTGAGCACCACGTCGGCATCGATTTCGATCGCGCGCAGGCACGCAGCCGAGTCGGTGGTAAAGAATGGGTTACCAGTGCCGGCAGCAAAGATCACCACTTCCTTGGAATTCAGGTGGCGCATGGCTTTGCGTCGATCATAGTGATCAGTCACGCCAACCATGGAAATAGCCGACATCACGATGGCCGAAATGTTGGCGCGCTCCAGGGCGTCGCGCATGGCCAGGGCGTTCATCACAGTGGCCAGCATGCCCATGTGGTCGCCGGTGACCCGATCCATGCCAGCCGCACTCAGTGCCGCACCACGGAACAGGTTGCCACCACCAATCACCAGGCCGACCTGCACGCCGATACCGACCAGCTGGCCGACTTCCAGCGCCATGCGGTCAAGCACCTTGGGGTCGATCCCGAACTCTTCCGAGCCCATCAGGGCCTCGCCGCTGAGCTTGAGTAGAATGCGTTTATAGCGAGCCTGATAACCACTGCCCTGCTGAGCCATTGCGAATCTCTCCTGCGGCGTATTTTTTTAAAAAATTCTTGGCGAGCCGTTTACGGCTTGCGTTCACTCTAGCTGGACGCTATCACAGCGCCATCGGAACACGGCTTTGTAAGCCAGTTCCGAGAGGAAACCAAATAAAATTGGCCTTCCCATTTGAAAAGAGGCTGCGCGCGTGAGCGGGCAGCCTCTTTCGGCGACAGTCTGGAACTGTCTTATTGCTTGGCGGCAGCCAGCTGGGCAGCAACTTCTTCAGCGAAGTTGTCGACCGGCTTCTCGATGCCTTCGCCTACTTTGAAGTAAGTGAAGGAAACGATTTCAGCACCGGCTTTCTTAGCCAGTTCGCCAACCTTGATTTCAGGGTTCTTGACGAACGCCTGCTCAACCAGGCTTGCTTCAGCCAGGAACTTGCTGATACGGCCTTTGATCATGTTTTCAACGATGTTCTCTGGCTTGCCGGCGATCTTGTCGGCGTTGAGGCTCAGGAACACAGCTTTTTCACGCTCGATTGCGTCGGCAGACACTTCCGAAGGCAGCAGGAACTCAGGGTTGCTTGCAGCAACGTGCATTGCGATGTCTTTAGCCAGCTCAACGTCGCCGCCTTTCAGAACAACTGCAACACCGATCTTGTTGCCGTGCAGGTAACCACCAACCACATCACCCTCAACGCGAACCAGGCGACGGATGTTGACGTTTTCGCCAACCTTGCCGACCAGTACCAGGCGATCAGCTTCTTGAGCTTCGATCAGCGGAGCGGCGTCAGTCATTTTCTCGGCGAACGCTTTTTCAACGCTGGCAGCAACGAATGCCTTGAAGTCATCCTGCAGGGCCAGGAAGTCGGTCTGCGAGTTCACTTCCAGCAGAACGGCGGATTTACCGTCTTCCTTCAGGGCGATGGCGCCTTCAGCAGCGACGTTGCCTGCTTTCTTGGCAGCCTTGATGGCGCCGGAAGCACGCATGTCATCAATGGCTTTTTCGATGTCGCCGCCGGCCTTGGTCAAGGCCTTTTTGCAATCCATCATGCCTTCGCCGGTACGCTCACGCAGTTCTTTAACCAACGCTGCAGTAATCTCTGCCATTTCAAAATCCTCTTGGATAGGTTTTCAACCATTCCACCCGATCAAACGGGCGATCAATTCTTCCCGAATCTCCGTTGTAGGCCGCTGCACGTTACAAAGAATGTAGCTGCGCTGCCGACAAATGGTTTTCGAGGTGGCAAAAAGGGGGCCAAGCCCCCTTTTTGCTTACTGAGTCAACGCCAGGGCGTCAGTTACTCAGCGGCAGCTACCGGAGCTTCTTCAACGAACTGCTCGGTACCACCAGCAACGTGGTTGCGGCCACGGATTACAGCGTCAGCCATCGAACCCATGTACAGCTGGATAGCGCGGATTGCGTCATCGTTGCCTGGGATGATGTAGTCAACGCCTTCCGGGCTGCTGTTTGTATCGACTACGCCGATAACCGGGATGCCCAGCTTGTTGGCTTCGGTGATCGCGATGCGCTCGTGATCAACGTCGATAACGAACAGTGCGTCAGGCAGACCGCCCATGTCCTTGATACCACCCAGGGAACGATCGAGCTTTTCCAGGTCACGAGTGCGCATCAGCGCTTCTTTCTTGGTCAGCTTGGCGAAAGTACCGTCTTCGGCTTGCACTTCAAGGTCACGCAGACGCTTGATGGAAGCACGGATGGTTTTGAAGTTGGTCAGCATGCCGCCCAACCAGCGGTGATCGACGTACGGCGAACCGCAACGTGCTGCTTCTTCAGCAACGATCTTGCCAGCGGAACGCTTGGTGCCGACGAACAGGATCTTGTTTTTACCCTGGGCCAGGCGCTCTACGAAAGTCAGTGCTTCGTTGAACATTGGCAGGGTTTTTTCAAGGTTGATAATGTGGATCTTGTTACGCGCGCCGAAAATGTACTTACCCATTTTCGGGTTCCAGTAACGGGTCTGGTGACCGAAGTGCACACCGGCCTTCAGCATATCGCGCATGTTGACTTGGGACATGATAGTTCCTTAATAAGTCGGGTTTGGCCTCCACGTATCCCAATGACCAACCAGCGGCATCAAGGCCTCCGGCACCCAGGTCATCGTGTCGACACGTGTGTGGATTTAAGCTTCGCGGGGTATCCCCGGAAAGCGGCGCATTTTATACCACAGCATCGACAAAAACGAAACCCGCAATCACATTTGCCCCGCCGCCTTTAGCCAAACCCTTGGATAGAGCGACCCTGGCGCTACCTTAATAGAGAGAAGCGATCACCAGACGCTCATGATTTGACACCATCGTCTGTTAGAATTGCGTTTTTTGGGACTTGCGCGAATGCTTCACCCCTTTGTCGCGCCCCCCGTGAACCGTATTGATTTCAGCGCGTCGCGCTAGAGAGAGCCTGTATGACCGTTACCTTGAAAACCGCCGAAGACATCGCAGGCATGCGCGTTGCCGGCAAACTGGCTGCCGACGTGCTGGAAATGATTGCCGAACACGTCAAGCCCGGTGTCACCACCGAAGCGCTGGACCGAATCTGCCACGACTATATAGTCAACGTGCAAAAAGCCATCCCTGCCCCACTGAACTACAAAGGCTTCCCCAAGTCGATCTGCACCTCGATCAACCACGTGGTCTGCCACGGGATTCCCGGTGACAAGCCGCTGAAGGATGGCGACACCCTGAACATCGACGTCACCGTGATCAAGGATGGCTACCACGGCGACACCAGCCGTATGTTCCACGTCGGCAACGTGCCGGTGTGGGCCGAGCGCCTGTCCCAGGTCACCCAGGAATGCATGTACAAGGCTATCGAGATCGTCAAGCCTGGCTGCCGCCTGGGTGACATCGGCGAAGTGATCCAGAAGCACGCGGAAAAGAACGGCTTCTCGGTCGTGCGTGAATTCTGCGGCCACGGCATCGGCAAGGTGTTCCACGAAGAACCGCAGATCCTGCATTACGGCAAGGCCGGCACCGGCATGGAACTCAAGGCCGGCATGACCTTCACCATCGAGCCGATGATCAACCAAGGCAAGGCCGACACCAAGGTGCTGGGCGACGGCTGGACCGCCATCACCAAGGACCGCAAGCTCTCGGCCCAGTGGGAACACACCCTGCTGGTCACCGAGACCGGCTACGAGATCTTCACCCTGCGCGCCGACGACACAATCCCTCGCGTCTCTGCGTAAAAAGCTGTGTTGGTTTTCCCACGCTGTGCTGTGACTGACTATTAGATAGAAAGGAAAGCCGATCGATGCCCCAGGTGGATCCCGAACTCTTCGACCGCGGCCAGTTCCAGGCAGAGCTGGCACTGAAGGCGAGCCCCATCGCCGCCTTCAAGAAGGCTATCCGTCAAGCCCGCGAGGTGCTCGACGCGCGCTTTCGCAGCGGTCGGGACATCCGTCGCCTGATCGAGGACCGCGCCTGGTTCGTCGATAACATCCTGCAAAAGGCCTGGGAACAGTTCAGCTGGAGTGCAAACGCCGATATCGCCCTGGTGGCGGTCGGCGGCTACGGTCGTGGCGAACTGCACCCCTACTCCGACATCGACCTGTTGATCCTGCTGGACAGCGCCGACCATGAGATCTTTCGCGATTCTATCGAGCGTTTTCTGACGTTGCTGTGGGACATCGGCCTGGAGGTCGGCCAGAGCGTGCGGTCGGTGGCCGAGTGCGCCGAAGAAGCCCGCGCTGACCTGACGGTGATCACCAACCTGATGGAAAGCCGCACCATCGCCGGCCCCGAACGCCTGCGCCAACGCATGCTCGAAGTCACCAGCACTGCACACATGTGGCCGAGCAAGGATTTCTTCCTGGCCAAGCGCGCCGAACAGAAGGCGCGGCACCACAAGTACAACGACACCGAATACAACCTGGAACCCAACGTCAAAGGCTCCCCGGGCGGGCTGCGGGATATCCAGACGATTTTGTGGGTGGCGCGCCGCCAATATGGCACGCTGAACCTGCGCGCCCTGGCCGGCGAGGGCTTCCTGGTGGAAAGCGAAAACACCCTGCTGGCCTCGTCCCAGGAGTTCCTGTGGAAGGTGCGCTACGCCCTGCACATGCTTGCCGGACGTTCCGAAGACCGCCTGCTGTTCGATCACCAGCGCTCCATCGCCACCCTGCTGGGGTTTGAAGGCGAAGACGCGAAGACCAGCATCGAAAGCTTCATGCAGCAGTATTACCGGGTGGTCATGAGCATTGCCCAGCTCAGTGACCTGATCATCCAGCACTTCGAAGAGGTGATCCTGGCTCCCGAAGACGAAGCGCCGCCGCAGCCGATCAATGCGCGCTTCCAGCTGCACGATGGCTATATCGAGGCACGCAACGACAACGTGTTCCGCCGCACCCCGTTCGCCATGCTGGAAATCTTCGTACTGATGGCCCAGCAGCCGGATATCAAAGGCGTGCGTGCCGATACCATTCGCCTGCTGCGGGAAAACCGCCACCTGATCGACGACGAATTTCGCAACGACATCCGCAACACCAGCCTGTTCATCGAGCTGTTCAAGTGCCGCATCGGCATCCACCGCAACCTGCGGCGCATGAACCGCTACGGCATCCTCGGGCGCTATCTGCCGGAGTTCGGCTTTATCGTCGGGCAAATGCAACATGATCTGTTCCACATCTATACCGTCGACGCCCACACCCTGAACCTGATCAAGCATCTACGTAAGTTGCAGTACACCCAGGTCTCAGAGAAATTCCCGTTGGCCAGTAAGCTGATGGCCAAGCTGCCCAAGCCCGAGCTGATCTATCTGGCCGGCCTGTATCACGACATCGGCAAGGGCCGGCATGGCGACCACTCGGAAATCGGCGCGGTGGACGCCGAAGCCTTCTGCCAGCGCCACCAGTTGCCCCTGTGGGACAGCCGCCTGATTGTCTGGCTGGTGCAAAACCACCTGGTGATGTCGACTACTGCCCAGCGCAAGGATTTGTCCGACCCGCAGGTGATCCACGATTTCGCGGGAGTCGTCGGCGATGAAACCCGCCTCGACTACCTGTATGTGCTGACGGTCTCCGACATCAACGCCACCAACCCCACGCTGTGGAACTCCTGGCGTGCCAGCCTGTTGCGCCAGTTGTACACCGAGACCAAGCGCGCCCTGCGCCGCGGCCTGGAAAACCCGGTGGATCGCGAAGAACAGATCCGCCGCACCCAGAGCGCGGCCCTGGATATCCTCGTACGCGGTGGCAACGACCCGGACGACGTCGAGCAACTCTGGTCGCAACTGGGTGACGATTATTTCCTGCGTCACACCGCCGGCGACGTGGCCTGGCACAGCGACGCGATCCTGCAGCAACCGGCCGATGGCGGCCCTTTGGTGCTGATCAAGGAAACCACCCAGCGCGAATTCGAAGGCGGCACGCAGATCTTCATCTACGCGCCGGACCAGCACGATTTCTTTGCCGTGACCGTGGCCGCCATGGACCAGCTCAACCTGAACATCCATGACGCCCGGGTCATCACCTCCAGCAGCCAGTTCACCCTCGACACCTACATCGTGCTCGACACCGACGGCGACTCGATTGGCGACAACCCGGCGCGGGTGAAAAAGATCCGCGAGGGCCTGACCGAAGCCCTGCGCAACCCGGACGATTACCCGACCATCATCCAGCGCCGGGTGCCGCGCCAGCTCAAGCATTTTGCCTTTGCGCCCCAGGTGACCATTTCCAACGATGCCCAGCGCCCGGTAACGGTGCTGGAGCTCAGCGCACCGGACCGCCCAGGCCTGCTGGCACGCATCGGCGGGATCTTCCTGGAATTCGACCTGTCATTGCAGAACGCCAAGATTGCGACCCTTGGCGAGCGGGTGGAAGACGTGTTCTTTATTACCGATGCCGACAACCAGCCGCTGTCCGACCCGGAGCTGTGCCGACGCTTGCAGGACGCCATCGTCCAGCAATTGAGCGTGACCCAGGAACCCGGTGTTGAGCTGACGCGCCTGACTATTTGAACACCCGGCTTATTGTGGGAGGGGGCTTGCTCCCGATAGCGGTGGGTCAGCAACAAAGAGATCAACTGACAGGCCGCTATCGGGAGCAAGCCCCCTCCCACCTTTAGATCTGCTTTGTCCGGCACATCGCATTACAACTGAATTAAACGAGATCTTCGATGAACAACGCCCTTAACCAGTTGCAGCCCTACCCCTTCGAGAAATTGCGCGCTCTGCTCGGCAGTGTCACGCCGAACCCGGACAAACGCCCGATCGCACTGTCCATCGGCGAGCCCAAGCACACGTCGCCAGCATTCGTTGCCGAGGCATTGAGCAACAATCTCGACCAGATGGCGGTGTACCCCACCACCCTCGGTATCCCGGCACTGCGCGAAGCCATCGGCGCCTGGTGCGAACGCCGCTTCAACGTGCCCAAAGGCTGGTTGGACCCGGCGCGTAACATCCTGCCAGTCAACGGCACCCGTGAAGCCCTGTTCGCCTTTACCCAGACCGTGGTCAACCGCGGCGATGATGCGCTGGTGGTCAGCCCGAACCCGTTCTACCAAATCTACGAAGGCGCTGCGTTTCTCGCCGGCGCCAAGCCGCACTACCTGCCGTGCCTGGATGCCAATGGCTTCAACCCGGATTTCGAGGCGGTTTCGCCGGATATCTGGAAACGCTGCCAGATCCTGTTCCTGTGCTCGCCAGGCAACCCGACCGGCGCGCTGATCCCGGTGGACACCCTGAAAAAACTCATCGTCCTGGCCGACGAATACGACTTCGTGATCGCCGCCGACGAGTGCTACAGCGAGCTGTACTTCGACGAACAAACTCCGCCGCCGGGCCTGCTCAGTGCCTGCGTCGAGCTGGGGCGCCAGGACTTCAAGCGTTGCGTGGTATTCCACAGCCTGTCCAAGCGTTCCAATCTTCCGGGCCTGCGTTCCGGGTTCGTGGCCGGCGACGCCGATATCCTCAAGGCGTTCCTGCTGTACCGCACTTACCACGGCTGCGCGATGCCGGTGCAAACCCAGCTGGCCAGCATTGCCGCCTGGCAGGACGAAGCCCACGTGCAAGCCAACCGTGACCTATATCGCGAGAAGTTCGACGCGGTGCTGGCGATCCTCAAGCCGGTGCTGGACGTACAAAGCCCGGACGGCGGCTTTTATCTATGGCCGAATGTAAATGGCGACGACGCCGAGTTCTGCCGTGACCTCTTCGTGCAAGAGCACGTGACCGTGGTGCCGGGTTCCTACCTGTCGCGGGCAGTGGATGGCGTCAACCCGGGTGCTGGCCGCGTGCGCATGGCGCTGGTTGCGCCGCTGGCCGAATGCGTGGAAGCAGCCGAGCGGATTCGCGACTTTATCCAGCGTCGCCGATAAGCACCACGGGTCACTTCATGTGACCCAGGTTCGCCTCACTCATATCCAACTCCGCCAGCACTTCCCTCAAGACGTCGTCACCAATCTGGTGATGACGGCTCAAGCTGTACAACTCCAGGCGTTGCGCCCGCAGAGCCTTGAGTCGCAGCCTGCGTTCCAGCAGGTCCATCTGCTGCGCCAGTGCCTGGGCCTCAGCCGAATCGTTGAACACCTCCAGTTGATGGCGATATTCCGACATCAGCCGCGCCTTCAGTTCCGTAGCCAATGCCGCCTGGGCGGCGTCGGGGGTTTCGGCTTCAGCAGGTTCCTCAGCCTCCAGAGCATGAATCGCGGCCACGGCGGTCTTTTTCCACGCCTCGCGCACCTCGTTATGACGCTTTTCATCCGGGCTCTTTTCCACGCCGCGCAACAGCAGCGGCAGCGCAATACAGGCGGCGACCAGCGACAGCAGGATCACCCCGGCCGCAATGAAGATCAGCAGGTCGCGCTCAGGAAAATCCTGCCCCGGTGCCAACAGCAGCGGCACTGACATGACACCGGCCAAGGTCACCGCTCCGCGGACACCGCCGACGGTCAACAACCAGCAGGAACGGGCAGTCGGCACCAGTGTGAGCGCACTTTTCCCACGTAGCCTGCGGAGCAAACCCGACAGCCGCCAGATGCTCTGCACCCAGATAAAACGTAACACCACCAGCACCAGGAAGATCGCCACCACATCCAGGCAGCGGTACAACAGGGTGGGCCACAGCGTGGTTTCATGACTCACCACCGCCTTGATGATGTCCGGCAATTGCAAGCCGAGCAGCAGGAAGATCAGGCCGTTGAAGGCGAATTCCAGCAACGACCAGACACTGCGATTGAGCAATCGCGTACTGGTCTGGCGTGGCAACAGGTCGAGCCAGCTCTGCATCATGCCCGCCGCCACCGCCGACAAAATGCCCGACGCGCCCAGGCGCTCGGCCAACACATAGGCAGCAAAGGGCAGCAACAGCATGAACACCACATGGGTCGCGGGGTCATCCCAGCCCCGCGCAATCATCCAGGCACGCAGGCGGCCGACCAGCCAGCTCAACGCCACGCCGACCGCAAGGCCGCCCACGGCGACCAGGACAAAGGTCAGGCTGGCATCCGCCAGGGAAAATACCCCGGTTAACGCCGCCGCCAGGGCGAACTTGAAGGTCACCAGGCCCGACGCGTCATTCATCAACGCCTCGCCCTGAAGCATGTGCATCAGCGGCTTGGGTAAACGGTTCTGGGAAATGGCCGACACCGCCACGGCATCCGTCGGTGATAAAACTGCCGCCAGGGCGAAGGCCACCGGCAGCGGAATCGTCGGCAATATCCAGTGGATGAAGTAGCCGGCGCCGACCACGGTGAACAACACCAACCCTACCGCCAGCGTCAGGATCGGCCCGCGCAGACGCCACAATTCGCGCTTGGGCATGCGCCAGCCATCCGAAAACAGCAGCGGCGGCAGGAACAGAAACAGGAACAGCTCCGGGTCCAGGGCCACATGCAGCCCCAGCGTAGGCCAGGCCAACAAGGCCCCGGCGGCAATCTGCACCAGCGGCAGGGGCAGAGGAATGACACGCCCGACAAGGCGCGAAACGCTGACCAGCATCAGCAGGATAAGAACGGTATAGGCGGTTTGCATAACGCGGGTTTCCCGGGCAATCGACTTGCAACGACACACGTGAGGCAACAACTGGCCGTTGAAGTGCCATATTACCCGGCTATGTTACCTGCTCATGCTACGCGCAGGCTTTTGCACAAAAGTCGCAGAGTGGTGACGAGCGGCGCCGAAACTTGCTGGTCGTGGCATAATCCGTGACCTTTCATTTTCGTACGTCCAAAGGGGGGCAATTCCTTGACCGCTTCAAGCAAAACCTTGCACCTTTTCGGCATCAAAGCCTGCGATACCATGAAAAAGGCGCGCATCTGGCTCGATGAGCACGCGGTGAGCTATGAGTTCCATGACTACAAAACGGTCGGTATCGACCGCGAACACTTGACCCAATGGTGCAACGAGCACGGTTGGCAGGTGGTTTTGAACCGTGCGGGTACCACCTTTCGCAAACTCGAAGACGAACGCAAAGCCGATCTCGATCAGTCGAAAGCCATTGAATTGATGCTCGCACAACCCTCGATGATCAAGCGCCCGGTGCTCGATCTCGGCGACAGAACCCTGATTGGCTTCAAGCCAGATAGTTATTCGGCGGCCCTCAAGTAGGCCAGCCTTCCATTTTTGTAGAGGTAACAGCATGTCCAATTCCCTGTTCAGCCTGGGCTTCGGCGTCGGCACTCAGAACCGCCAAGGTGCTTGGCTGGAAGTGTTTTACGCACAACCGTTGCTCAACCCGTCGGCCGAGATCGTTGCCGCCATTGCGCCGATCCTGGGTTACACCGAGGGCAACCAGGCGATCACGTTCACCATCAGCCAAGCGCTGCAACTGGCGGATGCACTTAAGAACGTCGACGCCACCCAAGCCGCGCTGCTAAACCGCCTGGCTGAAAGCCACACCCCACTGGTTGCCACACTGCTGGCCGAAGACGCCGCGCTGACCTCCACGCCTGAGGCCTACCTCAAGCTGCACCTGCTGTCCCATCGCCTGGTCAAGCCCCACGGCCTGAACCTGGCCGGCGTGTTCCCGCAGTTGCCGAACGTGGCCTGGACCAGCCAGGGCGCCATCGACATCAACGAACTGGCCGAACGCCAACTCGAAGCGCGCCTGCGTGGCGAGCTGCTGGAAGTGTTCTCGGTGGACAAGTTCCCGAAAATGACCGACTACGTGGTACCGGCTGGCGTGCGTATCGCTGACGCAGCACGTATCCGCCTGGGCGCCTACGTGGGCGAAGGCACCACGGTGATGCACGAAGGCTTCGTCAACTTCAATGCCGGCACCGAAGGCCCAGGCATGATCGAAGGCCGTGTATCGGCAGGTGTATTCGTCGGCAAAGGCTCGGACCTGGGCGGCGGCTGCTCCACCATGGGCACCCTGTCAGGCGGCGGCAATATCGTGATCAAGGTCGGCGAAGGCTGCCTGATCGGCGCCAACGCCGGTACCGGCATCCCGTTGGGCGATCGCAACACCTTGGAGTCGGGCCTGTACATCACCGCCGGCACCAAGGTTGCCCTGCTGGACGAGCAGAACCAATTGGTCAAGGTGGTCAAGGCGCGCGAACTGGCTGGTCAACCAGACCTGCTGTTCCGCCGCAACTCCGTGACCGGTGCCGTGGAATGCAAAACCCACAAATCGGCCATCGAACTGAACGAAGCGCTGCACGCTCACAACTAAGCAGCCACTCGATGCCACTAGCGGGCCGCACCTCCGGGGCGGCCCGCTTATACGAGTCTTGATCACCATGCTTGTGCCCTCCCCCTGGCGCGCCGATTTCCCGGCCATCGCCACCCTGCAACGGCAGGACCAGACCTACCTGGACAACGCCGCCACCACGCAAAAGCCCCAAGTCCTGCTGGATGCACTCAGCCATTACTACGCCAATGGCGCCGCCAATGTGCACCGTGCCCAACATTTGCCGGGCGCCCATGCGACCCAGGCCTTTGAAGACAGTCGCAGCAAGGTCGCGCAGTGGTTGAACGCAGGTGACAGCGGGCAGATCGTGTTCACCCACGGCGCGACCTCTGCGCTGAACCTCCTGGCCTACGGCCTGGAGCACTTATTCAATGCGGGCGATGAGATTGTCATCAGCGCCCTGGAACACCACGCCAACCTGTTGCCCTGGCAGCAACTGGCCAGGCGTCGCGCGCTCACACTGGTGGTAATGCCCCTGGGTGATGACGGGGTGATCGATCTTGCGGCCGCCGCCGACTTGATCGGCCCGCGCACGCGCCTGCTCGCCGTAAGTCAGTTATCCAACGTGCTCGGCGCCTGGCAGCCGTTGGAAGCCTTACTAGCGATGGCCAAAGCAAACGGCGCCTTGACCGTGGTGGATGGCGCCCAAGGCATCGTCCATGGCCGCCATGATGTGCAGGCCCTGGGCTGCGACTTCTATGTATTCTCCAGCCATAAACTCTACGGCCCCGACGGCGTAGGTGTGCTATTTGGCCGCAATGAAGCCCTGCATCACCTGCGTCATTGGCAATTCGGCGGCGAGATGGTGCAACAGGCGGATTACCAGAGCGCCAGTTTCCGTCCCGCGCCCTTGGGCTTCGAGGCCGGCACGCCGCCGATTGCCAGCGTGATCGGCCTGGGGGCGACCCTCGATTACCTGAGCTCCCTGGATCAGCCCGCCGTGATCGCCCATGAAGCGGCGTTGCACGACTACCTGTTGCGTGGGCTCAAGGCACGCAATGGCGTACGCATACTCGGATCGCCGCACGTGGCGCTGGTCAGCTTTGTGGTGGACGGCGTGCACAATGCCGACCTCGCCCATCTCCTGACCGAGCAAGGTATTGCCGTACGCGCCGGTCATCATTGCGCGATGCCGTTGCTCAAGGCGATGCAGTTGTCCGGGGCCATTCGCGTCTCCCTCGCGCTGTACAACGATTCCGATGACCTGGAGCGCTTGTTTGAAGCGCTGGACCAGGCGCTGGACATGTTGCGATGAGCCTGCCAATTGACGCAGCAGCAGCGCTGGACGCGTTCCAGGCCGTCGGTAGCTGGGAGCAACGGGCCCGGTTGCTGATGCAATGGGGCGAGCGGCTGCCCGTGTTGGCGGAGGATCAAAAGATCGACGCCAACCTGGTGCAAGGCTGCGAAAGCCTGGTGTGGCTGGTGGGGCGTTTGCAGGACGGCCATTGGCAGTTTGCTGCCAGCAGCGAGGCACGGATGATCCGTGGGTTGGTAGCGTTGCTGCTGGCGCGGGTCAATGGGTTGTCGGCGGCGCAGTTGCAGGCGGTTGATTTGCCTGGTTGGTTCGATCAACTGGGGCTTTCTCGCCAGCTTTCACCGTCGCGCAGCAACGGCCTGAATGCAGTCCTGCAGCGCATGCGTGAATTAAGCCGTACACACAACTAAATGTGGGGAGGGGGCTTGCTGCCGATAGCGGTGCATCAGGTACGTATATCAATCTGACACACCGTAATCGGGAGCAAGCCCCCTCCCACATTTGGATCTATGTTCGACAGTGGGATCTAGGTGGGCTTGACCCGCTCCGAGGGTCTACGCACACCAGCCACAATCTTATCTACCGCCTTGGTCGCCGCCACCATGCCGAACGTGGCGGTTACCATCATCACCGCGCCAAATCCCCCTGCGCAGTCAAGCTTGACCCCATCGCCAACAAAACTCTTCTGCAAACAGATGCTGCCATCCGGCTTGGGATAGCGCAGCTGCTCGGTGGAAAACACGCAGGGCACGCTGTAATGACGGGTCACTGTGCGTGAGAAACCGTAGTCCCGCCGCAGCGTGGAGCGCACTTTCGAGGCCAGGGGGTCATTAAAGGTACGGTTCAGGTCGCACACCTGGATCAACGTCGGGTCAATCTGCCCGCCGGCGCCGCCGGTGGTGATGATCTGGATCTTGCGGCGCTTGCACCAGGCGATCAGCGCCGCCTTGGCGTTAACGGCGTCGATGCAGTCGATCACGCAATCGATGTTCGGGGTGATGTACTCGGCCATGGTGTCGCGAGTGACGAAATCCGCCACGGCATGCACGGTGCAATCCGGGTTGATGCCCCGCAGGCGCTCGGCCATAACCTCGACCTTGGGCTTGCCCACGGTGCTGTCCAGGGCATGCAACTGCCGGTTGCTATTGCTGACGCAGACATCGTCCAGATCAAACAGTGAAATCTCGCCCACCCCGCAACGGGCAATCGCTTCCGCCGCCCAGGAGCCTACGCCGCCGACGCCGACAATCGCCACATGGGCCGCTTTCAAGCGTTCCAGGCCCTCAATGCCGTACAAGCGGGCGACGCCTGCAAACCGCGGATCTTCTGTACTCATGATCATTACCCCAAAAACCGGCGCGCATTATGGACTACAGAGCGACAAGTTCGAAGCTTCCAGCTACAAGTAAAGAACTTAGGTGGACTTTCGCAGACTAACGTCCGGCTTTTCCTTGTCTGCTATACGCTCAGGGAGGGGCCGGTGTAGGATGCGCGCCGTTCGGCGTAGGCCGACACCTCTTTTCGTTCCACACCTTTTGGAACCCGAAATCGCCATGTCATCGCGTAAATTTGGACTCAACCTGGTGGTAGTGCTGGCAATTGCCGCGCTTTTCACCGGCTTCTGGGCGCTGATCAACCGCCCGGTCACTACCCCCAACTGGCCTGAACAGATCTCCGGGTTTTCCTACTCGCCGTTCCAGCAGGGCCAGTACCCGCAGAAGAACCAGTTCCCCACTGACGAACAGATGCGTCAAGACCTGGCGATCATGAGCAAGCTGACGGACAACATCCGTACCTACTCGGTCGACGGTACCCTGGGTGACATCCCCAAGCTGGCCGAAGAGTTCGGTCTGCGCGTGACCTTGGGGATCTGGATCAGCCCGGATCTTGAACGCAACGAGCGTGAAATCCAGCGCGCCATCGAAATCGCCAACACCTCGCGCAGTGTTGTGCGCGTGGTGGTCGGCAACGAAGCGTTGTTCCGTGAAGAAATCACCCCAGAAGACCTGATCGTACTGCTCGACCGCGTACGCGCCGCGGTAAAAGTGCCGGTGACCACCTCCGAGCAATGGCACATCTGGGAAAAGAACCCGCAACTGGCCAAGCACGTTGACCTGATTGCCGCGCACATCCTGCCATTCTGGGAATACATCCCGATGGACAAGGCCGGCCAATACGTGATTGACCGCGCCAAAGACCTGAAGAAAGCCTTCCCGAAAAAACCGCTGCTGCTGTCGGAAGTTGGCTGGCCGAGCAACGGCCGTATGCGCGGTGGCAATGAATCGTCCCCGGCCGACCAGGCGATTTACCTGCGCACGCTGGTGAACAAGCTCAATCGCCAGGGTTACAACTACTTTGTAATCGAAGCCTTTGACCAGCCTTGGAAGGTCAGCGACGAAGGTTCGGCGGGCGCCTACTGGGGCGTGTTCAACGCCGCACGCCAGCAGAAATTCAATTTTGAAGGCCCGGTGGTGGCGATCCCGCAATGGCGCGTGCTGGCCATCGGCTCGGTGGTGCTTGCACTGCTGTCCCTGACCCTGTTGATGATCGACGGTTCGGCCCTGCGCCAGCGTGGTCGTACCTTCCTGACCTTTATCGCGTTCCTGTGTGGGTCGGTGCTGGTCTGGATCGGCTACGACTACAGCCAGCAATACAGCACCTGGTTCAGCGTCACCGTGGGCATTCTCCTCGCTCTGGGCGCCCTCGGTGTGTTTATCGTGTTGCTGACCGAAGCCCACGAACTGGCAGAAGCAGTCTGGACCCACAAGCGTCGGCGTGAATTCCTGCCGGTGATCGGGGATTCGCACTACCGCCCGAAAGTGTCGATCCATGTGCCGTGCTACAACGAGCCGCCGGAGATGGTCAAACAGACCCTCGACGCCCTGGCCGCCCTTGATTACCCGGACTACGAAGTCCTGATCATCGACAACAACACCAAGGACCCCGCGGTGTGGGAACCGGTGCGTGACTACTGCCAAACCCTGGGCCCGCGCTTCAAGTTCTTCCACGTCGCCCCTCTGGCTGGTTTCAAGGGTGGCGCGCTGAACTACCTGATCCCGCACACCGCCAAGGATGCCGAAGTGATCGCAGTGATCGACTCGGACTACTGCGTGTCGCCCAACTGGCTCAAGCACATGGTGCCGCACTTCGCCGACCCGAAAATCGCTGTGGTGCAGTCGCCCCAGGATTACCGCGACCAGAACGAAAGCACCTTCAAGAAGCTCTGCTACGCCGAATACAAGGGTTTCTTCCATATCGGCATGGTCACCCGCAACGACCGCGACGCGATCATCCAGCACGGCACCATGACCATGACCCGGCGCTCAGTGCTTGAAGAACTGGGCTGGGCCGACTGGTGCATCTGTGAAGACGCCGAACTGGGCCTGCGCGTGTTCGAGAAAGGCCTGTCAGCGGCTTATTACCACGACAGCTACGGCAAGGGCCTGATGCCGGATACCTTTATCGACTTCAAGAAACAGCGTTTCCGCTGGGCCTATGGTGCGATCCAGATCATCAAGCGTCATACCGCCAGCCTTTTGCGCGGCAAGGACACCGAGCTGACCCGTGGCCAGCGCTACCACTTCCTCGCCGGCTGGCTGCCGTGGGTGGCCGATGGCATGAACATCTTCTTTACCGTCGGCGCGCTGTTGTGGTCGGCGGCAATGATCATCGTGCCGACGCGGGTCGACCCGCCGTTGCTGATTTTCGCCATCCCGCCCTTGGCGTTGTTTGTGTTCAAGGTCGGCAAGATCATCTTCCTCTACCGTCGTGCGGTAGGTGTGAACTTGAAAGATGCGTTCTGCGCGGCGCTGGCTGGGTTGGCGCTGTCCCACACCATCGCCAAGGCGGTGCTGTATGGCTTCTTCACCACCAGTATTCCGTTCTTTCGTACGCCGAAAAACGCGGATAACCACGGCTTCTGGGTGGCGATCTCCGAAGCCCGCGAAGAAATGTTCATCATGCTGCTGCTGTGGGGCGCCGCGCTGGGGATCTACCTGGTGCAGGGCCTACCCAGCAATGACATACGCTTCTGGGTGGTGATGCTGCTGGTGCAATCGCTGCCGTACGTGGCGGCGTTGATCATGGCGTTCCTGTCGTCGCTGCCCAAGCCGGCACCGAAGGCAGAGTCTGTGACTGCGGTGTAAAAACTTGCGCATTGCACTAAACGGCGGCCTCTGGCCGCCGTTTTGCTATAAGATAACGGCCCTTTTGTGTGCCCGCCCCGCTCTTCCAAATACGCTTTCCGGAGTTTCCCCATGACGGCCCATGCCGACCTTTCGCCGACCCTTCAACTTGCCATCGACCTGATCCGTCGCCCATCGGTCACGCCGGTCGATGCCGATTGCCAGAAGCTGATGATGCAGCGCCTGGGCGACGCCGGTTTTGCACTTGAACCGATGCGCATCTTCGACGTGGACAACTTCTGGGCCACCCACGGCAAGCATGAGGGCCCGGTGTTGTGCTTCGCCGGTCACACCGACGTAGTACCGACCGGCCCGGTGCAGGCCTGGCAGAACGACCCGTTCGATGCGTTGATCGATGAAAATGGCATGCTCTGCGGGCGTGGCGCGGCGGACATGAAAGGCAGCCTGGCGGCGATGCTGGTGGCGGCGGAACGCTTCGTCACCGACTACCCGGACCACAAGGGTTCGGTGGCCTTCCTGATCACCAGCGATGAAGAAGGTCCCGCGCACCACGGCACCAAGGCTGTGATCGAACGCCTGGCGGCACGCAAGGAGCGCCTGGACTGGTGCATCGTCGGCGAACCGTCGAGCACCACCCTGGTGGGCGACGTAGTCAAGAATGGCCGTCGCGGCTCCCTCGGCGCCACCCTGACCGTACGCGGTGTACAGGGCCACGTGGCCTACCCGCACCTGGCGAAGAACCCGATCCACCTCGCCGCGCCGGCCCTGGCGGAACTCGCTGCCGAGCACTGGGATGACGGCAACACCTTCTTCCCGCCGACCAGCTTCCAGATTTCCAATCTCAACTCCGGCACCGGCGCCACCAACGTGATCCCCGGTGACCTGACGGCGGTGTTCAACTTCCGCTTCTCCACCGAGTCCACCGTCGAGGGCCTGCAACAACGGGTCGCGGCGATCCTGGACAAACATGGCCTGGACTGGCACGTGGACTGGGCGCTGTCGGGCCTGCCGTTCCTCACCGAGCCGGGGGCTCTGTTGGATGCGGTATCCGCCAGCATCAAGGCGATCACCGGGCGTGAGACCAAGGCGTCCACCAGCGGCGGTACCTCCGATGGGCGCTTTATTGCCACCCTGGGTACCCAAGTGGTCGAACTGGGCCCGGTCAACGCGACGATCCACCAGGTCAACGAGCGCATTCTCGCCAGCGACCTGGATGTACTGACCGAAATCTATTACCAGACCCTGATCAAGTTGCTCGCCTGATGCTTGCCTGCCCCATTTGCAGCGCACCGCTCAACGCGGTGGACAATGGCGTGGTCTGCCCGGCCGGGCACCGTTTCGATCGCGCGCGCCAGGGTTACCTGAACCTGTTGCCGGTGCAGCACAAGAACAGCCGCGACCCGGGCGACAACCTGGCCATGGTCGAGGCACGCCGTGACTTCCTCAACGCCGGGCACTACGCCCCGGTGGCCAAGCGCCTGGCCGAGCTGGCCGCCGAGCGCGCACCGCAGCGCTGGGTCGACATCGGCTGTGGCGAGGGTTACTACACCGCGCAAATCGCCGAGGCCCTGCCCAACGCCGATGGCTATGCCCTGGATATCTCCAAGGAAGCGGTCAAGCGTGCGTGCAAACGCAACCCAGACCTGACTTGGTTGATCGCCAGCATGGCCCGTGTGCCATTGGCCGATGCCAGCTGCCAGTTCCTCGCCAGTGTGTTCAGCCCTTTGGACTGGCAGGAAGCCAAGCGCCTGCTCAGCCCCGGTGGCGGCTTGATGAAGGTCGGCCCCACCAGCGGCCACTTGATGGAACTGCGCGAGCGCCTGTACGACGAAGTGCGCGAGTACACCGACGACAAACACCTGGCCCTGGTGCCGGACGGCATGAGCCTTGCGCACAGTGAAACCCTGGAGTTCAGCCTGAGCCTGGCCGCCCCCAAGGACCGCGCCAACCTGCTGGCGATGACGCCCCACGGCTGGCGTGCCAGTGCCGAGCGTCGCAGCGAGGTGATCGAGGCGGTTGAGCCACTGCTGGTCACTGTGTCGATGCGCTACGATTATTTCGTGCTTCAATAACCGCCTTTCAAGCATCCGCGAATGGATTTTCGAATCCCGCAACGAGGAACATCCATGCGCCAACCCGATATTGAGATTTACCTGAAAGACGCCGACGTCGATCACAAGGCCATCGCCGCCTGGCTCGGCGCCGCCCTGGGCCCGTGCACCGAGTGGGTCCAGAAAGGCCAGACCTACAAGTGCAAGGCCGGCAGCGTGCCGGTCACCTGGCTGCCGAAAGCCGTCGGCAAGTGGAACAGCCTGTACCTGGAAAGCGACCAGACCCCGTGGGAAGACGACATCGCCTGCGCCCGCGCTGCGTTCGCCGCGCTGAACGTCGAAGTGCGCTGTGCACCGGGGACGTGGGTTGAGGAGGAAGGTGAGGAAAGTGCCGACACCTGGATTCGCATCAGCGTAGACGGTGAAGAGCAGATCACCTGGAAGACCACCTGATCCTGATCTATAAACCCAATCAAAAGTGTGGGAGGGGGCTTGCTCCCGATAGCGGTGGGTCAGTCACTGAATACATTGACTGATACTCTGCCATCTGGAGCAAGCCCCCTCCCACATTGGTTCAGTGGTGAACTTACAAACCGACCACATCCTCGGCCTGCAAGCCCTTCTCACCCGTCACCACGGCATACTCCACCTGCTGGCCTTCGGCCAACGAACGGTGGCCTTCACCGCGAATGGCGCGGTAGTGCACAAACACATCCTTGCCATCTTCCCGTTGAATAAAGCCGTAGCCTTTTGCATCGTTGAACCACTTCACATTGCCGGTTTCGCGCGTTGCCATCAGTTCACTCCCACTTGGTTTTTATTATTGAGTCGCTTATTTGAACTGCCGAGTATAAGACAGGCTCAAAAACCATCAACTCAAGTTTACATCGCTGCTTTTTTGCCGATTTTCGGCGAATACGGCACACTACCCGCCCGAGCGCCTGCTCGGTTTTTTTTCCACTTGAAGCAGTTCGCCTATGACCCGCTCCCCGTTCCGCCGTCTGGTGTTTGGCACCTTGCGCCGACTGTTGTACCTCTGGGTTCGCTCGGAGACGATCAACCAGTCGTCCCTAACCCTTAACCTGGACCGCAGCCGGCCGGTTTTCTACGTCCTGCAATCACCCTCCCTCACCGAGTTGGCCGTGGTCGATGCCGAGTGCACCAAGGCCGGCCTGCCGCGCCCGGTGCTGCCGGTCTCGGTGGGGCCGTTGCTGGAGCCCGCGGCGTTTTTCTACCTCACGCCGGATCCGGACTGGCTCGGTCGCCAGGACAAGCGCGGTACGCCGCCTGCCCTGACGCGCCTGGTCAACACCCTTACCGAACACGCCGAAGAGAATGCACAAATCATTCCGGTCAGCGTGTTCTGGGGACAATCCCCGGAAAGCGAGTCCAGCCCGTGGAAATTGCTATTTGCCGACAGCTGGGCCGTCACCGGGCGCCTGCGTCGGTTGTTGAGCATCCTGATCCTCGGGCGCAAGACCCGGGTGCAATTCTCCGCGCCTATCAACCTGCGCGAATTGATCGAGCACAATAAAGGGCATGAACGTACCGTGCGCATGGCCCAGCGCATCCTGCGTGTGCACTTTCGTAACCTGAAGACTGCGGTGATCGGCCCAGACTTGTCCCACCGACGTAACCTGGTGAAGGGCCTGGTCAATATGCCGCTGGTCCGCCAGGCCATCCTGGATGAGGCTGAACGGGAGAAGATCAGCCCGGAAAAAGCCAAGGCCCAGGCCCTGCGCTATGGCAACGAGATTGCCTCGGACTACACCTATACCGCGATCCGCTTCCTGGAAGTGGTACTGAGCTGGTTCTGGAACAAGATCTACGACGGCATCAAGGTCAACAACATCGAAGGCGTGCAGAAGGTCGCCCAAGGCTACGAGGTGATCTATGTACCTTGCCACCGCAGCCATATCGACTACCTGCTGCTGTCTTACCTGCTGTTCAAGAATGGCCTGACCCCACCGCACATCGCCGCCGGGATCAACCTCAACATGCCGGTGATCGGCAGCCTGCTGCGCCGTGGCGGGGCGTTTTTCATGCGCCGCACCTTCAAGGGCAACCCGCTGTACACCTCGGTATTCAATGAATACCTGCATACCCTGTTCACCAAGGGTTTCCCGGTGGAGTATTTCGTCGAAGGCGGCCGTTCGCGCACCGGGCGCATGCTGCAACCGAAAACCGGGATGCTGGCGATTACCCTGCGCAGCTTCCTGCGCTCCTCGCGCATGCCAATCGTGTTCGTGCCGGTGTATATCGGCTATGAACGTGTGCTCGAAGGCCGCACCTACCTGGGCGAACTGCGCGGCGCGAGCAAGAAGAAAGAATCGATCTTCGATATTTTCAAAGTGGTCGGCGCTCTCAAGCAGCGCTTTGGCCAAGTCGCCGTCAACTTCGGCGAACCGATCAAGCTGGCCGAATTCCTCGACGCCGAACAACCGGATTGGCGCGCCCAGGAACTGGGCCCGAACTACAAGCCGGCCTGGCTCAACGAAACCACCAACCGCCTCGGCGAACAGGTGGCGCGGCACTTGAACGAAGCTGCAGCGATCAACCCGGTGAACCTGGTGGCCCTGGCACTGCTGTCGACCACCCGCCTGGCCCTGGATGAGCAAGCCATGGCGCGCCAGTTGGACCTGTACCTGGCGCTGTTGCGCCGCGTGCCCTACTCGCCCCATACCACCCTGCCGGAAGGCAATGGCCTGGCGCTGATCAAGCACGTCAAGGACATGAAGCTGCTGTCGGAACAGAGCGACGCCCTGGGCAAGATCGTCTACCTGGACGAACAGAACGCCGTCCTGATGACCTACTACCGCAACAACGTGCTGCACATTTTTGCCCTGCCGGCGTTGCTTGCGAGCTTCTTCCAAAGCAGCTCGCGGATGAGCCGCGAACAGATCCTGCGCTACACCCGCGCGCTCTACCCGTACCTGCAATCGGAGCTGTTCATCCGCTGGTCGCTGGAGGAGTTGGACACAGTGGTCGACCAATGGCTGGACGCGTTCGTCGAACAAGGCCTGCTGCGCTTCGAAAACAACGTGTACCTGCGCCCGGCCCCGAGTTCGCGGCAGTTTGTGCTGCTGACGCTACTGTCCAAGAGCATCGCCCAGACCCTGCAGCGCTTCTATATGGCGATCTCGCTGCTGCTCAACAGTGGCCAGAACAGCATCAGCGCCGAAGAGTTGGAAGACCTGTGCACGATCATGGCCCAGCGCCTGTCGATCCTGCACGGCCTCAACGCCCCGGAATTCTTCGACAAGAGTCTTTTCCGACATTTCATCCAGACGTTGCTGGAGCAAGACGTGCTGCGCCGCGATGAAGCGGGCAAACTGGGCTATCACGACCTGCTTGGCGAACTGGCCGAAGGCGCGGCCAAACGCGTGCTGCCGGCCGATATCCGCTTGTCGATCCGCCAGGTCGCCTTGCACCGCGTGGATGGCGCCGCCGAGGCATCGCCCGAAGCGGATGCGGTGCCCCCTAAAGAAAGCCGCTAGATTGACTGAGGCGCCGGGCGGATTCCGGCGCCGTTGAAAAGGAGCTGCACTATGAAAAAGATCATCCTCCTGGGCCTGACTGCCCTGCTCGGAGCCTGCCACTCGATGACCCCTACCCCGAAGGCCAGCCTCGACGGCGAAGTGTTCTACCTGCAACGCATTGCCCTGCCGCCTGCCGCCACACTGAGTGTCAGCCTGCAAGACGTGTCCCTGATGGACGCTCCGGCCGTGACCCTTGCCGAACAGAAAGGCCCGGTCAAAGGCCAGGTGCCGCTGCCGTTTCACCTGAGCTATGACCCGGCCCAGGTCAAGCCCGGCCACACCTACTCGGTGAGCGCTCGCATCGAGCTGGACGGCAAGCTACTGTTTATCACCACTGAGCGGCACACCGTGCAACTCAATGGCCAGGATCCCCAACCGCTGCGCCTGCGGGTTGATGCGGTCGCACACTGATCACTCCCACGTCATAAGGAAGCGCCCATGCTTCGTAAAACTCTTCGCCTTACCGCCCTGTGCGCCGGATTGGTGTTCGGTGCCAATGCAATGGCCCTGGATCTCGGTAGCCTGTCCCAGGGCGACGCCAGCGGTGGCCTCAAGGATGCCTTGACTCAGGGTGCGCAGATCGCCGTGAAACAACTGGGTAAACCCGGTGGTTTCAGCGACAACCCGGAAGTGAAAATCGGCCTGCCGGGCAAACTCGGCAAAGTCGCCGACAAGCTGAAAATGTTTGGCATGGGTGACCAGGTCACGCAGCTGGAAACCAGCATGAACGCGGCGGCTGAAACCGCCGTGACCCAGGCCCAGCCGATTCTGGTCAACGCCGTGAAGAAGATGAGTGTGACCGACGCCAAGGGCATTCTCAGTGGTGGTCAGGACTCCGCCACTCAATACCTGAACAAAAGCAGCCGAGAGGAAATCCGCGCCAAGTTCCTGCCCATCGTCAAGGCCGCCACCGACAAGGTCGGCGTGGCCCAGCAGTACAACGCCCTGGCCGGCAAGGCCGCAGCTTTCGGCGCCGTGGATGCCAAGAGCGCCAACGTCGAAAACTACGTGACCGAGCAAGCCCTGGATGGTTTGTTCAAGATGATTGCGCAACAGGAAGAGACCATTCGCAAGAATCCGGCCGCTGCAGCAACCAGTCTGGCGAAAAAGGTGTTTGGGGCGCTGTAACCCTCAACTGCACCTGTTTACCACTGCGCCAAGGCCGCTTCTAACGGCCTTGGCGCGGTTGTTTCAGGCAACGCCCACTAATGGATCAACGAAAAAGCGGGTACAAGGGTCTGTGGGGCGAGTGATAGCCGCTGACCGGTTGTTGATGCTGGTATGTCGTCACGGGTCGGGTGTGGCTGAAGTGGGGACGATGATGGCCCGAAGCCCCTTCATCAGGCCTGTAGGGTCGGGTGGTGCCAACGTCATCACGGGGAAAATGATTACCTAGCAAAGCCCCGAGAAACGCCCCTTTGAAAGCTGCAATGGCATTAAAAAACGACATGTAGAACTCCATATACTCATTGAAAACGGCTTGGCCGCCTAGATGGCGATGCCAAGTCTTCTGCCTGTCCATCAGGCATTTCTGAGTCGGGGAAACAGGCGCAGGCGTTCCAACTGAGCTGCTGGGTGTTTGCATCAGCATGTAAATCAGCGTGGATAACCAGCCAACAGCCTGGCCCATGGAGCATTGCTTGATCGTAAACGGCAAACACTTCGCGGGGCGCGAAGTGTTTGCGATTACTCAATGACAAAAGTTACAGAGGCTCACTCAATGCATTGAGCGTCCCATTTGGGTGTTGCTATTGGCATTGGCATTGGCATTGGCAATGCTGTTGTTGATTGTGATATTGCCCTTAGGCTGTGAATGGTCATATTTGAAGGATGCGAGCGCCTCAGTCAGCTCACGCCGGCTGACTGAGTCATTATGCAAATGTTTGTGAGGCAGTCCCCCCCCCAGCAGCATGCCGATCCCGGTATAAAAGTTACCCAATGCTTGTAGTAGCATCTCAGTTCCACCTCTATGAATGTTCTGGAAACTTGATCCTGGCGATAAAAATCGACCGGATTAAATACCTGTCGAACAGGTAACCATATGTGGCAAGCGTGAAAAAAAGGTTCCCGCCCGGCTTACCAAAACATTCGCAGATTTACACCCCATCCTTCCTGATTCTGAACCATGCTGCGTACAGCGCCGGCAAGAACAGCAGCGTCAACGCCGTCGCTACAATCAATCCGCCCATGATCGCTACGGCCATCGGCCCGAAGAACACGCTACGCGACAGCGGAATCATCGCCAGCACGGCCGCCAGGGCCGTCAGCACAATGGGGCGAAAACGCCGGACAGTGGCTTCGATGATCGCCTGCCAGGGCGCCAGGCCGGCCTTGATGTCCTGCTCGATCTGGTCGACCAGGATCACCGAGTTGCGCATGATCATCCCCGACAAGGCGATGGTGCCGAGCATGGCGACGAAACCGAAGGGTTGGCGGAATACCAGCAGAAACAGGGTGACGCCAATCAACCCCAACGGCGCGGTAAGGAAGACCATCGCCGTGCGTGAGAAGCTGCGTAACTGCAGCATCAGCAACGTCAGCACCACCACAATAAACAGCGGCACGCCCGCCTTCACCGAGTTCTGCCCACGAGCGGAGTCTTCAACTGTGCCGCCCACGTCCAGCAGGTAGCCGTCCGGCAGTTCGGCACGCACCTGTGCGAGGGTCGGCAGGATCTGCTGGACCAATGTCGCCGGTTGTTCCTTGCCGTAGATATCAGCGCGCACCGTCACCGTCGGCAGGCGGTTGCGGTGCCAGATAATGCCCTCTTCAAAACCGTACTCGAGGGTGGCGATTTGCGAGAGCGCCACGCTTTTACCATTGTCGGTAGGCACCGCCAGGCTTGGCAGCAGCGACAACTCGGTACGCTCATGGACAGTGCCGCGCAGGAGGATTTCGATCAATTCATTGTCCTCCCGGTATTGGCTGACACTGGAACCGGTCAAGGAACTCTGCAGGAACTTCGACAGGTTGGCGGTGCTCACGCCGAGGGCACGCGCACGGTCCTGGTCGATGTTCAGGTAGACGATTTTGCTCGGTTCTTCCCAATCCAGGTGCACGTTGACCACATGGGCGTTTTCGCGCACCTTGGCCGCCACTTTGCGGGCCAGGGCGCGAACTTCTTCAATGTGCTCGCCAGTCACGCGAAACTGCACCGGGTAACCCACGGGCGGGCCGTTCTCCAGGCGGGTGACCCGCGAGCGCAGGTCGGGGAATTGCTCGTTGAGGGTTTCGATCAGCCAGGTGCGCAGGCTTTCACGTTCCTCGATGGTGTTAGCCAGCACCACGAATTGCGCAAAGCTGGCGGCCGGCAATTGCTGGTCCAAAGGCAGGTAAAAGCGCGGCGAACCGGTGCCCACATAAGCCACGTAGTTATTGATGCCGGCGTGTTCCTTGAGCAACGCCTCCAGGCGCTTGACCTGGTCGGCGGTGTTGCTCAGGGAGGCGCCTTCGGCCAGTTTCAGATCGACCATCAGCTCCAGGCGCCCGGACGCCGGGAAGAACTGTTGCGGCACGAAGCGGAACAACGCAACCGAGCCGATGAACAGCAGCAGGGTCAGGACGATGACCGTCTTACGCCGACGTACGCACCACTCCACCAAACGTCTTACGCGCTGGTAGAAAGGCGTGCCGTAGGGATCAGGACCATCGGCGCCATGCTTGGCCGCATGAATCTTTGCCAGGTCCGGCAAGAGCTTTTCCCCCAGATAGGGTACGAACACCACGGCGGCCACCCAGGAAGCCAGCAAGGCGATGGTCACCACCTGGAAGATCGAACGGGTGTATTCGCCGGTGCTCGATTGCGCGGTGGCAATCGGCAGGAAGCCCGCCGCCGTGATCAACGTACCGGTGAGCATGGGGAACGCGGTGCTGGTCCAGGCGAAGCTGGCAGCCTTGAGGCGGTCGTAGCCCTGTTCCATTTTGATCGCCATCATTTCCACGGCGATGATCGCGTCGTCCACCAGCAAGCCCAGGGCCAGGACCAGGGCGCCGAGGGAAATCTTGTGCAGGCCGATGCCGAGGTAATACATGGTGGCAAAGGTCATCGCCAGTACCAGCGGAATCGCCAGGGCGACCACCATGCCGGTGCGCACCCCCAGGGAGAAAAAACTCACCAGCAATACAATCGCCAATGCTTCGGCCAGTACCTGGACAAATTCGCCGACGCTGGTCTTCACCGCGGCCGGCTGGTCTGACACCTTGCGCAGCTCCATGCCTGCTGGAAGGTTCTTCTGCAAGCGTGCGAATTCACCTTCCAGGGCTTTACCCAGTACCAGAATATCGCCGCCGTCGCGCATGGCCACGGCCAGGCCGATGGCGTCTGCGCCCATATAACGCATGCGCGGTGCCGGAGGGTCATTGAAGCCACGGTGGATGTCGGCCACATCACCGATGCGGAAGGTGCGATCCCCCACACGGATCGGGAAGTTGCGGATTTCCTCCACGGTTTTGAAATTGCCCGATACCCGCAACTGCACGCGCTCGCTCGGGGTTTCAAAGAAACCGGCGGTCGAGACCGCATTTTGTTCCTGCAACGCCTGCTGTACCGCTGCCAATGGCAACCCGAGGGTGGCGAGCTTGAGGTTGGACAGCTCGATCCAGATCTTCTCGTCCTGTAGGCCAAGCAGCTCGACCTTGCCTACGTCCGGTACCCGCTGCAGTTGAATCTGGATGCGGTCGGCGTAGTCCTTGAGCACGGCATAGTCAAAGCCGTCGCCGGTCAGCGCATAGATGTTGCCGAAAGTGGTGCCGAATTCATCGTTGAAAAATGGCCCCTGGATGTCCGGCGGCAAGGTCTGGCGGATGTCGCTGATTTTTTTGCGCACCTGGTACCACAGCTCAGGGATCCGTGCCGAGGGCATCGAATCGCGAGCCATGAAGGTCACCTGTGATTCACCGGGGCGCGAGAAGGACACGATGCGCTCGTACTCACCGGTCTCCATCAGTTTTTTCTCGATGCGCTCGGTGACCTGGCGCGACACTTCCTGGGCCGTGGCGCCGGGCCAGTTGGTCTTGATCACCATGGCCTTGAAGGTAAAGGGCGGGTCTTCGCTTTGCCCCAGCTTGGTGTAGGACAAGGTGCCGACCACCGCCAGCAGGATCATCAGGAACAGCACGATCTGGCGATTACGCAACGCCCATTCGGAGAGATTGAAACCCATGGGACTACTCCTTGGCCGCCAGATTCACCACACGGTTGGAGCGATCCACCGGGCGCACTTGCTGGCCCTCATGGAGCACATGCACGCCTGCGGCAACCACCCAGTCGGTGGGGGTCAAGCCTTCCAGTACCGGCACGGTTTTTTCACCGAAGGCGCCAATGCGCACCGGGGTGCGCTCAAGCGTGTTGTCCGGCTGTACGCGCCAGACGTAGGACGCGCCATTCTCGGCGCTGAGGGCAGACAGCGGCACCGACAGTGGGATGACACCGTCAGCTTGTATGAACACACGGGCACTTTGGCCCAGCTCGGCGGGTACTTTGCCACCCGTGAAGGCCACGCGAGCGGCGAAGGTACGTGATTTCGGGTCGGCGGCAGGTGACAGCTCACGAATGCGCCCGGCGAAGCGTTGATCCGGCTGGCTCCACAACTCCACCGACACCGCTTGGCCAATCTTGAAACGACCAAAGCCATGTTCGGGCAGGCTGATCAACACCTCACGCTCGCCATCGGTGGCCAGGGTGAACACAGTCTGGCCAGCAGAAACCACTTGTCCCACTTCCACCGCACGCTTGGCGACCACTCCGTCCTGAGGCGCACGCAGCACAGCATAACCGGCCTGATTGCTCGAGACCTCGTGCTCGGCCTTGATCTGCTTCAGGCGTGCTTCACCCGCTCGGTAGAGGTTTTCGGAATTGTCGTACTGCGAACGGCTGACCATCTGACGATCCATCAGGGTCTTGTAGCGATCACGCTCTGCGCGCACCAGGCTCAGGTTGGCCTCGGCGGCAGCCACTTGGGCACGGGTGGCTTCCAGTTGCAGGCGCACATCCTGGGGGTCGAGTTCGGCAAGCGGCTGATTGGTTTTGACCCGCTCCCCCTCCTCCACCAGGCGCTTGCTGACTTTGCCACCGATGCGAAAGGCCAGGTCTGGCTCATAACGGGCACGCACCTCGCCAGGGTAACTGTCCATTGCCTGCGCCGAGGGTTGCGGTTGTACCACCATGGCTGGGCGGACGCTGGTTGGGGTCGCTTCTTCATGGCCGCAGGCGGCCAACAGGAAGACCAGGCTGACAGGCAAAGCAAGGGGCAGGACGGCGCTGCGCATGCTGAAGGACCTTTCGCAAATAGAGCTAGGAATAATTATACTGGCCGGTATGTTATTAATACCAAACTCTCCAGTCCAGTATTAAAGGTAAAAATGTCCGACAATCCTGTGAACACCGCCAGCCCCGGGCGTCCCAAGGACATGGCAAAACGCCGGGCAATCCTCGAAGCGGCGAAGTCCCTGTTCTTGAGCAACGGTTACGCGAACACCAGCATGGATGCCGTCGCCCTGGCGGCCGGCGTATCGAAACTCACCGTATACAGCCATTTCACCGACAAAGAGACGTTGTTCACTGCCGCGGTGGTGGCCAAGTGTGAAGAGCAATTGCCGGTGATGTACTTCGAGCTACCCGCAGGCATGCCCGTCGAGACTGTGCTGTTGAACATCGCCCGGGGCTTCCATCGGCTGATCAACAGCGAGGAGTCGGTGAACCTGCATCGCCTGATGATGACCACCGGCAATCAGGACGTGAAACTCTCACAAATCTTCTTCGAGGCCGGCCCCATGCGCATGCTGCAAGGCATGGAGCGCCTGCTCGGCAAGATTGACCAGAGCGGTGCCCTGCGCATCGATAAACCATTCAAGGCAGCCGAACACTTCTTTTGCCTGCTCAAGGGCACGGCGAATTTTCGCTTGTTGTATGGCTGCGGCGGGCAACTGAGCGCCGTAGAGGCCGAGGAACATGTGCAGGAGGTGGTGAGGTTGTTTATGCGCGCGTTCAGGCCCTGAACCCATCGGCCCCACGCGCCTGCGTGGGAACGACCAGCCTCAGGGTTTCAGGGCTTTTTTAGCATAGATGTCATAACGGCTGGATTTACCATCCAATGCATGGCTCGGCTTCGGCCCGTCAATGCAAGGCGCCTTGCGCGGGCGCTTGACCACCACGCGGTGGCTGGCCAGCGCCAGGGCAGCCACGAGCAACGCCGGTGCATCCGGATCATCGCCTACCAGCGGCCGGAACAGGCGCATTTCCTTCTTCACCAGAGCAGTTTTCTCACGGTGCGGAAACATCGGATCCAGGTAGATCACCTGCGGCGGCTCACCCTCCCAATTGAGCATCACGTCGATAGAGTTGCCCTTGAGCAACTGCATGCGCGCCACAATCGGTGCCACTTCAACATCTTGCGCAGCGCGTGCCAGACCGTCTTCGAGCAAGGCGCCGATCAACGGCTGGCGCTCGATCAGGCTCATCTCGCACCCCAGGCTGGCGAGTACGAACGCATCCTTGCCCAAGCCGGCCGTGGCGTCCAGTACCCGGGGCCGCACGCCTTGGGCGATGCCCACGGCCTTGGCGATCATTTGCCCGCTGCCACCGCCATATAGACGCCGGTGCGCCGCGCCTCCTTCGACAAAGTCGACCCGCACGGGCCCCGGCGCATCAGGCCCAAGCTGTTGCAGTTGCAGGCCCTGTTCCCCGACTTGCAGGGAAAAATCCGCATCCACCACCTGCAGGGGCAAGCCCAGCAGCGCAGCCCACTGCTCGGCGCGGGCCTGGAAACTGTCGGCCAACGCCTCGACCTGGATGCGGCTGGCCGCTGGTTGTTCGTTCATCAATCGCTACGCTCGAAAATATTAAGGATCGGCCAAAAACGGCCGATAAAAACAACAGTCAGGTATTTTGCCAGAGCTGAGCGACGACCGAGAAAAATGTCAGACATTCTTCCTCTAACCATCGGTGTACTGCCGACCCACAACCACTACGGCCTGCGCAATACCCAAGCGCTGGCCGGGGTGAGTCATGTGTGGCAGGACTTCTTCGCCCGGGCATTGGCCGAGCAGCTCGGTGAAACGCCGCAGGCGCTGGCCGCCAAGGCGCCAGCACCGCTGGACCCAGCGGTTGAGCCCAGTGAAGGCGCCGACCTGTTGTCGCAGATCCTCACCCAACGCGAGTGCGAGGTCAAAGACACCGAGATCGCGCCGCCCGAGCCGCTGTTCCTGCCGATAGCCGAATTCGAAACCGAGCTACTGCCACCGGCCGCGACACCGTTCCCGGAAGACGAAATCATCGCCCAGCAGCGCCTGCAGGATTTCGACAGTGGCTGGGTACGCCCGATTGTCCTGAACGCCGGCCAACCGCTGCCAGCGCCTGGCCCGGCGCCGCAGCCACGCCCACTGCATTTGCCGATTGCCGAGTTCGAACTGGATCTGTTGCCACCAGCTGCTGCGCCGTACCCTGAAGAAGAGCTCGTGGCACAACAAAAAGCCTTGGATTTCGACTACTACTGGGCACGCCCGCTGGTTACCCAAAACCTGCGCCTGGCCGCTTAAACCTCAGCGACATACCCACCAGCGTCCCATATCCAGATGAAAGTGGTTGCGATGCGCTGCGTTGTAGTCCGGGCTCAATACCACGTTGAAATCATCACAAGCGCCATCGCGTACCTGGCGCAGGAAACGCGCACTGTCACCCTCCCCCGGCCAATCCTTGAGCACACTGATGCTGCGCCCATCCGCCAGGCGAAAACCGGCGATGTCCAGGGCATTGGCCGAGGCGTGCTGGCTAAGTCGCCCTTCGGCTCGGTTGTAGACATTGCGACAGGCAAAGCTGCCCAAATGCTCGACGCGACTCACCCGTTGGCCAAAAATCGCCTGGGCCGCCGGTTGCAGGCTGTGGCGCTCGAACAAGGCGAACGCCACGGCCAGCGGGCAACTGGCGAGAAAGCTGCTGCTCAAGACGACGTCAGCGCCCTGCACCCGCAAGATATTGCGCAAGGGGCACGCCGCATCGGCTGCGGTGTCCGCCTGGCGACTTACCCGCAGGCCGGAGGTTTGCAATACCTGGTCACACAGCGCCGGATCATCTTGCAAACGGCTGAGCTTGTAGCGCGTCAGCAGGTTCGGGCTGGCGCGCACATCCAAAGGTGCCCAGGGATTCCATTCAGCCGGCATCGGCACCCAGCCCCGCCAGACAGCCAGCGCAGATATGCCCGTCAGCAATAGCAGCGCACCCAGCGCTTTTATCCAGCCCACGGTTCAATCCTTGAAGAATTGAGTGGCCTGGCCATAAGGCATCGAACGCTCAGTAAAGGTGAAGGTACCTCGCTCATGGACTTCCTGCGCCGCACGGTAGAACTCGCCATACGCCGCCAACGCCATGGCCGAGCCGACACTGATGCGCTTGACGCCCATCGCATTCAATTGCCCCACGCTGAGCTTAAGGCCACCGGACATCAACACATTCACGGGTTTGGGCGCCACCGCCTTGACCACTGCCAGCACCTCTTCGGCACTGCGCAAGCCCGGGGCATAAAGCACGTCGGCACCGGCTTCGGCAAAGGCCTGAAGGCGCCGAAGGGTGTCGGGCAGATCGAGGCGGCCATGCAGGAGATTTTCTGCGCGGGCGGTCAAGGTGAAGGGGAATGGCAAACTGCGGGCAGCGGCGACGGCGGCCTCCACACGTTCAACCGCCAGATCGAAGGGATAGATCGGGTCTACGGCAATGCCCGTGGCATCTTCGATGGAGCCACCAACAATCCCGCTGGCCGCCGCCCGCAAGATGGCCTGGGCGCAGCCTTCGGGCGTATCACTGAAGCCGTTTTCCAAGTCCGCCGCGACCGGCAGCGTGGTGGCGTTGGCGATCATTGCAGCATTGAGCAGGGTGTCCTCGAGGGTCAGGGCGCCCTGCGAATCCGGCCGCCCCAGGCTGAATGCATAACCCGCGCTGGTGGTGGCCAGCGCCTCGAAGCCCAGGCTGGCGAGCATGATCGCGGAGCCCGCATCCCAGGGGTTGGGCATCACAAACGCGCGGTCACGTTCATGCAGGGCCTTGAAGGTTTCGGCGCGTAGGGTTTGGGCATCCATGACTGACTCCTGGCGAGAAAAGGAGCCTTAGAGTAACCCCAGTTGCTCCGCTTCGGGCGCTCGATGCAAGGTGGGCAGCGGCGGCAAGCCGGGCAGGCGCGCCATCAGCTTGGCGTGAAAGCGCAGGGCCAGTTGTGCGGCGAGGCAGTTATCCGAGGTGTGCAGGAACATGTAGGGCGTACGCCCCTCTTCGATCCAGCTGGCGATCTTTTCCACCCACGGGATCAGGAACGGGTCGTTGGCCTCAAGCTGCGGATGGCCGATAAAACGCACCTGGGGAAACTGGGTCAGCGCCGCCGGGCGCGGTGGCACCCTGGGCTTTTTTGCCTGGGCATGCAGAACCGCCGCCGACGTGGAGGTGCAGCTGAACAGGGCACGGGGATCCAGGCAGATGCGCTCGACGCCACGGTCACGTAAAAGGCGGTTGAGCATGCGTTCGGCGTCGCCCTTGGCGAAGAACTGCTCATGCCTGACTTCCACGGCCAGCGGACGATCAATACCATCAAGGAACCCGGCCAGCTCAGCGAGGCGTTGCGGTGTAAAACCCTTGGAGAGTTGCAGCCACAGCGGCGAAACGCGCGCACCCAGAGGGCTCATCAGCCCGACAAAACTTTCGGCCGCCGGCAATTGCTCACGCAAGTCGCCGGCATGGCTGATATCCCCGGGAAATTTGGCGGTGAAGCGAAAGTCATCGGGCATGATTTCAGCCCAGCGCTGTACTGTGGCGGTCGAGGGGCGAGCATAGAATGTGGTATTGCCTTCAACAGCGTTGAAGACCTGGGAGTAGAGCCCGAGGTAATCGCCGGAACGAGCATCCAGGGGATACAGGTATTCGCGCCAGGCGTTTTCACTCCAGGACGGGCAGCCGATGTAGTAAGGCAACCCCATCAGATATGGATATCGAGACCCAGAACTTCCATATCCCACTCGACAAAACCGGCAGTGGTCAGGTAACTGGCCAAGGCGGTGGCAACGCTTTTGCTCATGGAGCGGGGGAAGACCATGTCTTGCTGACGGGCGGGAACGCCGCTGGTACGGGCGCCTCCAGCACTTTGGGCGCGGGAGGGCGACTCAGAGTGGACTTCGATGAAGTCCGGCGAATCCTCGACCGAATCATCTACCGTCACGTTGGCCTTGCGCGGCTTACGCTTGAGTGGGTAGGACTGTGAGGAAAAGCCGTCTATACGCATACATGCAGACTCGGTATCAATGATGGCAATTTAGCGGCACTTTCCGTGGTGCGCAAATGCTCTGGTGATAACTAGAACACATAATTCGTAAAAGGTTTAAAAACTGCGGCAAATTCTGACGATTGGCGAAATTTGCCACCGAATGCCTACATTCTTGGCGTCAAATAATTCCGCGTTCGGCCTTGGTCTGCGCCACTTTATCGCGCAGGTAAACAGGTGCAGCCTGATCTGCCGCAATGGCCTCGCCGCGCTCGAACGCGAACCGTGCCAATGCCAGCAAATCTTCGGCGTGGGGCAACATCGCAGCGTCCCGTCCTGCCAACTGCACCTTGATGCGTTCGCCATAACCCCAGCCCGTGCCGGCACCAAACCAATCCCCACTGACGTCATCCGGTAATGTCACCGCTTGCGGCGCCTGTACCGCTTCCACACCCACCAGGCGCATTTCGCCGGCGGTCTCGCGGTAGCAACCCCAATAGACTTCATCCATGCGCGCATCGATCGCCGCCGCCACTTGCGTGGCGCCATGTTCACGCAATGCGCGCTGGGCCAGCACGGCGAGGTTGGACACCGGCAATACCGGACGCTCCAATGCAAAGGCCAGGCCCTGCACCACGCCGATGGCAATACGCACACCGGTAAAGGCACCCGGGCCACGACCGAAGGCGATGGCATCCACACACGCCAGGGTGGTGCCGGCGTCTTCAAGCAACTGCTTGATCATCGGCAACAGCTTCTGCGCATGCAGGCGCGGGATCACCTCGTAGTGGCTCGTTACCTTGCCATCGTGCAGCAAGGCAACGGAGCAAGCTTCAGTCGCGGTGTCCAGGGCCAGCAGGGTGCTCATCGGTGTAGGTGTCCAGGTCGGGAAAAAAGTGCGCCAGTATAAACAACAACGGCCCGCAAGCGGGCCGTTGTACGTAAAGCCGATGGCAGGATCAGCTCAATGCTTGCAACACCTTGGCGGTGATGGCTTCTACCGAGCCCACGCCTGGGATATGGCTGTACTTCGGCTTGCCTTGGGCTGCTGACAGCTTCTGGTAGAAATCCACCAGCGGCTTGGTCTGGGAGTGGTAGACCGACAGGCGATGACGCACGGTTTCTTCGGTGTCGTCTTTACGCTGCACCAGGTCTTCGCCGGTAACATCGTCCTTGCCTTCCACTTTCGGCGGGTTGTA
Organism: Pseudomonas sp. FBCC-B545; assembly: GCF_059134095.1. NCBI lineage: Bacteria > Pseudomonadati > Pseudomonadota > Gammaproteobacteria > Pseudomonadales > Pseudomonadaceae > Pseudomonas > Pseudomonas sp. FBCC-B545. Next base: position 4,868,618 of record NZ_CP101441.1, read on the forward strand.
GACGACGTGATACACGCGGCCGGAGCCTTCGTGAACACGACGGCCGGCAATACGCTGGACGATTTCTTCATCTTCAACCGCGATTTCGACCACGGCGTCCAGCTCCACGCCCGCCTTCACCAGGGCTTCAGCCTGGGGAATGGTGCGTGGGAAGCCGTCGAACAGGAAACCGTTCTTGCAATCGTCCTGGCTGATGCGTTCCTTGACCAGGTTGATGATCAGGTCATCGGAGACCAGGCCGCCGCTGTCCATCACACTCTTGGCGATCAGGCCCAGCTCGGTGCCAGCCTTGACGGCCGCACGCAGCATGTCGCCGGTGGAGATTTGTGGAATGCCGAATTTTTCAGTGATGAACTTTGCCTGAGTACCTTTACCGGCCCCGGGAGCTCCCAGCAGAATGACGCGCATCGATGTGCTCCTCAATTTTTTATAGAGATGACGCTCGGATTCGCCGCGTGGGGCCAATCTCGTAAAAATGTGGTTCCAGGCCGATCAAACGGCCAAAGGCTGATCAAGATACACAGCGGGCCCTTACCATACAAGCCGCCAAAAGTAGGAGAAACCCACGCCCGGCATGCGTCATGCGACGGGGTGTGCCTGAGCGCAACCCGCCCCCTCAAACGATGACCGCCCTTTTCAGGGCGGTCATCGGGGTTTATCCGCAAGCCGTTGAGAACACGCAAGAAACCTCAACCGGTGTTGCGCAAACCGGCGGCAATACCGGCGACGGACACCAGCAGCGCCTGTTCCAGAGGGCTGTCTTGCGCCGCCTCCTGTTGACGCGAACGTGCCAGCAACTCGGCCTGCAACAAGTGCAAAGGGTCGAGGTAGGTGTTGCGAAGACGAATGAACTCCAGGGTGTCGGGGCTATGGGCCAGCAGCTGGGACTGCCCGGTCAGACCAAGCACCACGCCACACGCCTGCGACAATAGGTCGCGTAAGTGCGCACCCAATGGCAGCAGGTCCGCCTGCACCAGACGCTCATCATATAGACGGGCAATATCGGCATCCGCCTTGGCCAGCACCATTTCCAGCATGTCGATGCGCGTGCGGAAGAACGGCCACCGTTCACGCATCTGTCCCAGCAACGGGCCTTCACCCCGTTCCAGCGCCTTACTCAATGCCGCTTCCCAACCAAGCCAGGCGGGCAGCATAAGGCGCGTCTGGGTCCAGCCGAAGATCCACGGGATGGCGCGCAGGCTTTCAATACCGCCGGCCCGGCGCTTGGCCGGGCGGCTGCCCAGGGGCAAACGTCCCAACTCCTGCTCCGGGGTGGACTGGCGGAAGTATTCGACGAACTGCGGATTTTCCCGCACCACGGCACGGTAAGCGCTGACCCCGTCGGCCGCCAACTCATCCATCAAATGACGCCAGGCCGGCTCCGGTGGTGGCGGCGGCAACAACGTCGCTTCCAGCACGGCGGCCAGGTAGAGGTTGAGGTTTTGTTCGGCAATATCCGGCAGGCCGAATTTGAAGCGAATCATCTCGCCTTGTTCAGTCGTACGGAAGCGCCCCGCCACCGAGCCCGGTGGCTGCGACAGGATCGCCGCGTGAGCCGGGCCGCCGCCACGGCCGACCGTGCCGCCACGACCGTGGAACAGCAGCAGCTCCACCTGCTGCTCGCGGCAAATATCCACCAACCGCTCCTGCGCCCGGTACTGCGCCCAGGCCGCGGCTGTGGTGCCAGCGTCCTTGGCCGAATCCGAATAGCCGATCATCACTTCCTGTGGGCCCTGCAACCTTGCGCGATAGCCCGGCAGTTGCAACAGCCGCTCCATCACCGGCCCGGCGTTATCCAGGTCGGCCAGGGTCTCGAACAGCGGCACCACGCGCATCGGCCGTTGTACACCCGATTCTTTGAGCAGCAACTGCACCGCCAGCACATCCGACGCGGCGCCCGCCATGGAGATAACGTACGAACCTAATGATGCCGCTGGTGCGGCAGCAATTTCCTTGCAGGTATTCAACACTTCGGCAGTGTCCGCCGACGGTTTGAAATAGCCCGGCAGCAACGGACGACGATTGGCCAGCTCCTGTGTGAGGAAGCTGATGCGGGCGTCTTCGTCCCAGTCCTCATAACAGCCCAGCCCCAGGTAATCGGTGATTTCAGTCAGGGCCGAGCAATGGCGGCTGGAATCCTGGCGCACGTCCAGGCGCACCAGGAACAGGCCGAAGGTCACGGCGCGTCGCAGGCAGTCGAGCAGCGGGCCATCGGCAATCACGCCCATGCCGCATTCATGCAGCGACTGGTAGCACAACTCCAATGGGTCCAGCAGGTCGCGGTTGTCCTGCAACACCTCGGCAGGCGCCGCCGTGTAGGCGGTCAACGAGGTGTGAGCCCACTGGCGCGTCGCACGCAGGCGCTCACGCAGTTGCTTGAGCAACGCGCGATAGGGCTCGACGCTGTCGCCAACCTTGGCCTGCAACGCCGGGCTGGCTTGTTGCATCGACAACTCGGAGGCCAGGTGGTCGATGTCGCGCAAATACAAGTCAGCCGCCATCCAGCGTGCCAACAACAGCACTTCGCGGGTGACCGGCGCGGTGACATTCGGGTTGCCGTCACGGTCGCCGCCCATCCACGATGCAAAGCGAATCGGCGCTGCCTCCAGGGGCAGGCGCAGCCCGGTAGCGGCAAACAGGGCCTGGTCAGCCTTGCGCAGGTAATTGGGGATGGCGTGCCACAGCGAATGCTCGATGACCGCAAAGCCCCATTTGGCTTCGTCTACCGGGGTGGGCCGGACCCGGCGGATTTCCTCGGTATGCCAGGCTTCGGCGATCAGTCGTTGCAGGCGTGTGCGGATCTGCTCGCGCTCGGCACTGGTGAGGTCACGGTGATCCTGCAAGGCCAGTTGCGCGGCGATTGCATCGTATTTCTGGATCAGGGTGCGGCGAGCCACTTCAGTGGGGTGGGCGGTGAGCACCAGCTCAATCTCCAACCGTGCCAACTGGCGGGCCAGGGATTCATTGCTGTGCCCCTCGCCTTGCAGGCGGGCCAGCAACTCCGGCAAGACTCGGGATTCGAACGGCGCGGGTTGCGACTCATCGCGCCGATGAATCAACTGATATTGCTCGGCAATGTTGGCCAGGTTGAGAAACTGGTTGAAGGCCCGGGCCACGGGCAGCAATTCGTCTTCCTGCAGCTGGTTGAGACGGGTGCTCAGTTCATCGCCGGCGCCGCGACGGTCGGCCTTGGCGCCTTTGCGGATCTGCTCGATCTTATCGAGGAAATCATCGCCGTACTGCTCTCGAATGGTGTTGCCCAACAGCTCACCCAGCAGGTGAACATCCTCACGCAAGCGTGCATCGATATCACTCATCAGCCAATCTCCAGCCAGAAATCCGGGACGCGCAGGTGTTCCAGAGTGCCGCCCGCGTCGGTATCTGACAAGGCCGAACGCAAACGACTTTAAACCTTGTGGCTGACAGCTAGTCTCAAGAGTGAGCCGCCACGTTATCCAAGCAGGCGGCTGGTCACTCATCACCGCCTGCCATCGCAGGCTTATTGAGGTTGCCATGAAGATTCGAGAACTGCCCCAGCACTGGGAAGAAACCGCCAAGGGTCGCCTGACCCAGACTGAATACGCGATTCATCTGGACGTGGAATCCGCGGCACGCTTGGCTGCCCTTGCCGAGATGTATCCCAAGCGCCATACCGAAGAATTGCTCGGAGAGCTGATCGGTGCCGCCCTGGAAGAGCTGGAAGCCAGCTTCCCCTATATCAAGGGCCAGCAGGTGATTGCCACCGACGAGGAAGGTGACCCGCTGTATGAAGACGTCGGGCCCACTCCACGTTTTCTGACCCTGTCGCGCCGTTATCTGCATGATCTGTCAGCCAGTGCCGACGAACAAAAGCACTGATATACATCCGCAATGCCCATCTGAATCAAGTATTCCGGGCCTCCTAGAGGCTCGGGCTACCTCTGCGAGCGCTGAAAGTTCCATGTTTAAACCCTGACCGATCAGTCAGATATTTTTTTAGGCAAATCGCCATCTTCTCTGAACTTTTGAAAAAAGCCGCCGGTCACAGCCAGTAAGCCATCACTTGGAACGGTCGTTTGAAACTGGCGTCATGTGCTTTATCGCCGGGGCCGCAATCGATACGCCACGATGGATTTTGATGTTTTTCAGGAGTTATCCAATGGAGTTGAAGACGATGAACACCAGCACTGCCAAATCCTCGTTTAACCACCTGCGCGGGCTCAAATTGGCCGCGCTGGCAATCGGCACCAGCTTCGTTCTCGCGGGCTGCGCCGGCAATCCTCCAACCGAGCAGTACGCCGTGACTCAATCGGCTGTCAACAGCGCCGTGAGCGCCGGCGGCACCGAGTATGCCGCCGTGGAAATGAAGGCGGCCCAGGACAAGCTCAAGGAAGCTGAACTGGCCATGCACGACAAGAACTACGACAAGGCTCGTATGTTGGCCGAGCAGGCCGAGTGGGACGCTCGCGTTGCTGAGCGTAAAGCCCAGGCTGCCAAGGCTGAACAGGCTGTGAAGGACTCCCAGAAGGCTGTTGAAGAGCTGCGTAAGGAAGGCATGCGCCCGGCTGCTATCCAGCAGAAGTAAGCCGCAGCCCCTTGACTGCATCGCACCTGATATCGAATTGAAAGGACGACACGACTATGCGTAAACAACTGATGATCCCTGCCCTGCTGGCGATGAGCGTTGCCTTGGCGGCCTGCTCCACCCCGCCGAACGCGAACCTGGAAAATGCACGGACCAACTTCTCGGCCCTGCAAACCAACCCGCAAGCCACCAAGCTGGCAGCGCTGGAAACCAAAGACGCCAGCGAATGGCTGGACAAGGCTGACAAGGCGTACCGCGACAAGGAAGACGAGAAGAAGGTCGACCAACTCGCCTACCTGACCAACCAGCGCGTTGAAGTCGCCAAGGACACCATCGCCCTGCGCGAAAACGAAGCCAAGCTGAAAAACGCCGGCGACGAACGTGCCCGCGCCCTGCTGGACGCCCGTGATGCGCAGATCAAGCAACTGCAAAACAGCTTGAATGCCAAGCAGACCGACCGTGGCACCCTGGTGACTTTCGGCGACGTATTGTTTGCCACCAACAAGTCCGACCTGAAATCCAGCGGCCTGGTGAACATCACCAAACTGGCTCAGTTCCTGCGCGATAACCCGGACCGTAAAGTCATCGTTGAAGGCTACACCGACAGCACCGGTTCGGACTCGTACAACCAGAGCCTGTCCGAGCGTCGTGCCGCTTCCGTACAACGTGCACTGTCTCAACAAGGCGTGGACATCTCGCGCATCGTGACCCAGGGCTACGGCAAGGAATACCCGGTTGCCGACAACGGCAGCGTGTCTGGCCGTGCCATGAACCGTCGCGTTGAAGTCACCATCTCCAACGATAACCAGCCGGTCAAGCCACGCTCTTCCGTTGCTTATTGATCGTTGACCCTGGATAAAAAAACCCACCTTATGGTGGGTTTTTTTTGATCAGGAATACTGGATCGTGCGATCTGTATCTTCATCTGGCGGCGTTATCATTGCTCCGCTACGGGAGGTATCGGCCAAATCGTCCGTCCAGTTGTTACGCGCCTGCTCTTGCGCGTTTTGCCGCTCCAATGCCTGATGTGCCCTGGCCATGGCCACCATGTTGTGTATCGCATCAATATTTATCACTGCTTCCCGGCCCCGCTCCGTGTAAAAGTTATATGCCCTTTGTGGCTATTTACACAAAACGGTTCCAGGTAATTTCGTTACATGCGAGCTTCTGCGTGAAGCTGGGGATCAACCCCATTCATCTCTGCACGCGTGAAAACCCGCCCATAACCGGCGGCTTGTTCAACAACCGTCAATCAGTAGTTGACCGGGCCCTGGCTAGGGGCCCCACCTGCCTGGATCTGGCCACCACCTTGCGTGGCATCCTGACCGCCTTCACCACCTTGGCCGGCCTGGGCAAGCAGCTGTTTCAGCTTTTCCAGCAGCTCCTCAAGGGTATCGCCGCCTCCAGCCCCCTGAGCGCCTCCGCCCCCTTGTGAACCACCAGCCCCTTGGCTGCCGCCTCCACCCTGCCCGCCTTGGGCACCCTCGGCAAGCTTGGCGTCAATTTGATCCCTGATATTTTGAATGGCGGAGCCTTGCTGAGAATCTGCGGCATTGCCCGAATTGCCAACATTGCCTGCGCCCTGTACACCACTTGCACCAACGATACCAACCATAATTGCATGCTCCAGATTAATGAATACGGTGAACTGATCAGCCAAGCGAATCAGTCCACGATCTGTGGCAAGCACGCCAAAGTGGTTCCAGCCTGTAACGGTTCGCAGCAGTCTTAAATGACTAATCGGCATCTATAAGGGAGTTTTCCCACAGAGGCGATGCAGCGCCTCATTGTTGCAACTGCGGGGTTTCCTGCCCCATGCAACGAACGGCCTGCTTCTTGTTGTTCACCAGTACGCCGCTCAAGCCTTTCTGTTCGGTATCAAACATCACCAACACACCGTCCACGCACTGCGCCACTTGCGCGGCGGGCGTCAGGGATATTTTGTAATCCTCACCCGGCAAGGTCTTGAGCATGGTGAAGTCGCTGAGCAGCAACGCATCCTCCGGCTTGGCGAAATGCAGGTAGCCGTAGTACCACAGGCAACCGACGGTGCCGATGATGGTGCCGATACCGGTGAGGATCAGCGGGATCATGTTGCGTTCTTCACTCATTGCGGGCTCTCTGATGGATCAACTTTAGAGGTTGGATAATTCGGGATTTCGCCCAGGCGACGCAGGCCATTGAAATGCTGTGGATCTTCCAGGTAACGCAGCATCACGGTTTGCCAGGTCTTGTCGGCAAAAGTCTGCACATGGCCGCCACGGGTCAGCTGCAGCACCCTTGGCGGTGGGGCCGCTTGATACAGGCGCAGCCCATTGGACACCGGCACGATCGGGTCATCCAGGCTGTGAAACAGCAGTTTTGGCACGCCGGTCAACTGGGGCATGGTGTTGATTGCACTGTCGGCGTCGGGCACCAACCAAGACAAGGGAACCTGGAACGGCCAGGTTAACCATGAAGTGCTCAGGGCGAATTGTCCTACGTCACGATAACTGGCCGGCACACCGTCCAGCACCAGGGCCTTGAGTTGGCTTTGACGCTCCGGATGGGCTGCCAGGTAATGCACAGCCAGTGCGCCGCCCAGGCTTTGGCCCAACACAATCAGCGGTTGGCCCCGGGTTTGGGGCGCCTTGTCGATCCAGCTGAACGCGGCGTCGATATCCTGATAGATCGCCGGCAACGACGGCTTGCCTTGCGAGAGTCCATAGCCGCGATAGTCCAGCAGCAACACTTGATAGCCCTGCTCGGGCAACCACCAACTGCCACCCAGGTGCCAGGACAAGTTGCCGCCGTTGCCGTGCAGGTGCAGCACCGTGCCCTTGAGCGGCACACCGGGTTTGGCCGGCAGCCACCAGGCGTGGAGCTTGATGCCGTCGGCGGTGGTGAGGGTGACGTCGCGGTATTGCAGGCGGGCTTTTTCCGGCGTAAACGGCAGGCCGGGTTCGGGGTAGAACAGCAAGGAGCTGCAGCCATTGAGTGTAAGTAGCAGGCATAGAATGCCGAGGATTCTCATCCGTTGAAACCTCGCTGACAAATATGAAGTCCCTTGGAGACCCCCTAAAGGATATTGGAGTAATCCGCCTCGATCCGGTCCAGGCTCAGGTGATTGAGGAAGTTGGAGAAACACATCCACGCCGCCAGCGCGTTCATGTCACGAAACTGATCCGGCAGGTACTTGGGCGGTACCACCAGGCCTTCGTCGACCAATTGGCGCAGGGTACGCATGTCTTCCAGGGTGGTCTTGCCGCAGAACAGCAGCGGCACTTGTTCCAGCTTGCCTTTACGCACAGCAAGCTGGATGTAGTTGTAGACCATGATAAAGCCCTTGAGGTAGGACAAATCCTTGGTAAACGGCAGACCGGTCGGCACCGAGCCACGAAATACCCGGCTGGCGTTGCCATAGCTCTCGGCCATTTCAAAGCCTTGCTCGCGGAAGAACTCGAACACCTGCAGGAAGTCGGCGCCCTCCTCCACCATGTGGATGGCGCGGGTACGGTTGGTCAACTTGCGCAGACGGCTGGGGTAGGAAGCAAACGTGATGATTTCCATCAGGATCGCCAGGCCTTCCTGGGTCACGGTGGATGACGGCGGCCCCTTGGACAGGAACGTGCAGATCGGCTGGTTCTGGCCATTGAGGGTGGTGCCCACATGCACCAGCCCTTCATGCACTTCCAGGGCGCGCACGTCACGGTCGTTGAACATCGCGTCGGCGCGGATCTTAATGTAGTCGGCACCCGCCGCCGCGTCGGCGACGATGCCATCGGACTCAAACACGCGAATGGTTTCTTCCGCTTCGCCGAACACCTTGTTCAGCCGGGTCTGCAACAGTGCAACGGCGTCCTTGGCGGTAAGGGTCTTGGCTTCGTCCTTGAGGTCGCCACGGCCATCGATATTGTTCAGGTAATCGGACAGCATCAGGCCCAGGTCGGCCAGGGTCGGGTCGCCGGCGTGGAAGGCATCGGAAGCGGCGCCATACAGCTCCTGGGAGATCAGGCCGAAATCCTCGGTGCCGCGTGCTTCGAGCATGCGCACCACCATGCGGTATTCGCGGCACATGCGACGCATGATCTGCCCCACCGGGCTGAACTGCCCAAGGCGACGGGTGATGTCGCGCTCGATGTTCTGGAACTCCAGCTTGACCGCACTGGAGTCGAACGACAACGGCCGGCTCAAGTAGTAATCGCGGTCCACGGCAGGCATGGCCTTGCCCTTGGCCTTGAGAAATCCCTGGCGGATATTCTCGTCCCATTTCACCGCGTCGAGGACACGGATCGGTGTTTGCGCCAGCACAATGCGATCGGACAAGGTGCGTATCGTCTGCTGGTATTCGTCCACCCGGTGCTTCCTCTTTAAACGTTATTTACCCACGCGCCGGTAGCGCACGGCTTCAACGAACACATCGGCATTGGCCGGGTCATCCAGGTAGGCAAACACCTGGTCCATGGGGCTATCCACCAGCACACCGGCGCCTTCGACGGTGTCTACAGTGCTGCCGTGCAAGGCCTGCTGGCCAATGGCTTGGTGGATCTGTTCGAGGTCGAGGTTGTAGACCACCAGTTCGTGCTTTTCATCAAACTCAAAGCCCGCCAGGATGAAATGCCCACCCAGTCTTGCAGGCAGCGGCGCCGACATATACCAGCGGCTGCCGTGGCGCGAGACGCTAAACAGATACTCATCGCGCTGGCCCGGCTTGGCTTTAGGGTAGCTCACCGCTTTATAACGATGCTCGCCGGCACGGGTGATCTGCAGGTTGAGCGGCTCGCCCCAGGCATTCCTGCTGGCCCACTTGCCTAGCAGAGCCTCTGGCGCGGCTTCAGCCGTCGGCAATGGTTCCTTGAAAGTCACCAGGCAACCGCTGAGCAACAGGACCAACAAGGCGATTACCGCGACGCGCCAGACTTTCATTGGACATCCCCCGGTGTCAGACCGAAGCCAGCACCAAATGCATGTAACGCTTGAGGATTTCAAGCATCTCTTCGCCGGTCAGCGGCTCTGGGCCGCCAAGCAGGCCCTGATATTCCATCCGACTGATAATAGCCGTCAACACTTTGGCATCCTGTTGCGGCTCACGGGAGCCCAATACCTGGAAAAACTGCCCGGTGCCCTGCAACAGGATCTGCTGATGGGAACGCACCAGCTCGGCCAGGCGCGGGTTCAACAGCGCCTCTTGGCGAAAGGCCTGTTCGGCCATCAGGTATTCGCGACGGTTGGTCAGTTGGCGCAGCACGTAGTCGGCGGTCAGCCGGGCGATGTCATCGGCCAGTTGCGAACGCGACTGTGGGCTGCCATCGCCATAGGCAACCATCTCGCGCAACAAGCCCTCGTTGCGCACCCATAGCTTGCCCATGAAGGCGGCACTGCGTTCGACATATTGGGCGAAGGTGTCGGTGAGGAGGTCGTCGATATCCTTGAAATAGTAGGTAGTGGCCGACAGCGGCACGCCGGCCTCCGCGGCCACGGCCCGATGGCGCACGGCGCGTACGCCTTCGCGCACCACGATGCGCATGGCCGCATCGAGAATGTCCTGGCGGCGTTGCTCACTGCCCCGGCGGCTGGCCTTGCGGCCTTGATATTGAACGCTTTCAGCCACGGCAGCAGCTATGCCGGCGGCACCTTCTTGAGCCATTACGCGGTTCACCAAACACATCCTTGAATAGATCAAAACCTGGCGCTGTTCGCTTGACGCTTGAATACGCCACATAAAAAAGCCGCCTTATAAAAGGCGGCTTCGGTTTTCGCTACGGTTACGCTTGTGGCCGCATGTGCGGGAACAGGATCACGTCGCGGATCGACGGCGAGTTGGTCAACAACATCACCAGCCGGTCGATACCGATGCCTTCACCGGCGGTGGGCGGCATGCCGTATTCCAGGGCCCGTACAAAGTCGGCGTCGTAGTGCATGGCTTCGTCATCGCCGGCGTCCTTGTCGGCCACCTGGGCCATGAAGCGCTCGGCCTGGTCTTCCGCGTCGTTAAGCTCGGAGTAGGCGTTGGCGATTTCACGGCCACCAATGAACAGCTCGAAACGGTCGGTGACGTTCGGGTTGTCGTCGTTGCGACGGGCCAGCGGCGACACTTCGAACGGGTACTGGGTAATGAAGTGCGGCTGTTCCAGCTTGTGCTCCACCAGTTCTTCGAAAATCATCACCTGCAACTTGCCCAGGCCTTCGAAACCCAGCACCTTGGCCCCGGCTTTCTTGGCGATGGCGCGGGCCTTGTCGATGTCATTCAGGTCGTCAGCCGTCAGCTCAGGGTTGTACTTGAGGATCGAGTCGAACACCGACAGACGCACAAACGGCTCGCCGAAATGGAACACCTTGTCGCCGTACGGCACGTCGGTGCTGCCCAGAACCAGCTGTGCCAGCTCGCGGAACAGTTCTTCGGTGAGGTCCATGTTGTCTTCGTAGTCGGCGTAGGCCTGGTAGAACTCCAACATGGTGAATTCAGGGTTGTGACGGGTCGAGACACCTTCGTTACGGAAGTTGCGGTTGATCTCGAACACTTTCTCGAAACCGCCGACAACCAGGCGCTTGAGGTACAGCTCAGGCGCGATGCGCAGGAACATTTCCATGTCCAGGGCGTTATGGTGGGTTTCGAACGGCTTGGCTGCGGCACCACCTGGGATGGTTTGCAGCATCGGCGTTTCCACTTCGAGGAAGTCACGCTGCATCAGGAAGCTGCGGATGTGCGCAATGACTTGCGAACGCACGCGGAACGTCTGGCGCACCTCTTCGTTGACGATCAGGTCGACATAGCGCTGGCGATAACGCTGCTCGGTGTCGGTCAGGCCGTGGTGTTTGTCCGGCAGCGGGCGCAGGGACTTGGTCAGCAGGCGCACGCTGGTCATCTCGACGTACAGGTCGCCCTTGCCGGAACGGGCCAGGGTGCCCTCGGCTGCGATGATGTCGCCCATGTCCCAGGTTTTCACCGAGGCCAGGGTTTCTTCGGAAAGGGTCTTGCGGTTGACGTAGACCTGGATACGCCCGGTCATGTCCTGGATCACCATGAACGAGCCACGGTTTAGCATGATGCGACCTGCCACCTTGACCGGGATCGCAGCCTCTGCCAGCTCTTCCTTGGTCTTGTCCGCGTACTGCTTCTGCAAGGCATCGCAGTAGTTGTCGCGGCGGAAGTCATTGGGGAAGGCATTACCCTTGGCGCGCTCGGCAGCAAGCTTTTCCTTGCGCAGGGCGATCAGGGAGTTTTCTTCCTGTTGCAGGGCTTGCGGGTCGAGTTGTTGGTCGCTCATGTCTTTAAATTTTCCATCTGGTTCGTTGTCCCAGGCGTAGGCCGGGGATCGCCTACAGTATTCTTACAGGCCGGATTTGAGGCTGGCTTCCAGGTATTCGTCGATATCGCCGTCGAGTACCTTGTCGCAGTCGCTGCGTTCGATGTTGGTGCGCAGGTCCTTGATCCGCGACGCATCGAGCACGTACGAACGAATCTGGTGACCCCAGCCGATATCCGACTTGGTATCTTCCAGCGCCTGGGAAGCCGCATTGCGCTTCTGCATTTCCTGCTCGTACAACTTGGCCCGCAGCATTTTCATGGCGGTGTCCTTGTTGGCATGCTGGGAACGCTCGTTCTGGCAACTGACCACGGTGTTGGTCGGTACGTGGGTGATACGTACGGCCGAGTCAGTGGTGTTTACGTGCTGGCCACCAGCACCGGAGGAACGGTAGGTATCGATGCGCAGGTCGGCCGGGTTGATCTCGATTTCCACCTTGTCGTCGATCTCGGGCGAGACGAACACTGCGGAAAACGAGGTGTGGCGACGGTTGCCGGAGTCGAACGGGCTCTTGCGCACCAGGCGGTGTACACCGATCTCGGTACGCAGCCAGCCAAAGGCGTATTCACCCTTGATGTGCACGGTCGCGCCCTTGATACCGGCGACTTCACCGGCGGACAGTTCCATGATGGTCGCGTCGAAACCGCGCTTGTCGGCCCAACGCAGGTACATGCGCAACAGGATGTTGGCCCAGTCCTGGGCCTCGGTGCCGCCGGAACCGGCCTGGATGTCCAGGTAGGCGTTGTTCGGGTCCATTTCATGGCTGAACATGCGGCGGAACTCAAGCTTGGCGAGGTTTTCCTCAAGACGGGCCAGCTCGGCGACGACATCGCCCACTGCGCCTTCGTCGTTTTCCTCGACGGCCATGTCCAGCAGGTCACGGCAATCACCCAGGCCGGTGTTCAGTTCATCGAGGGTATCGACGATCTGCGCCAGCGCAGAGCGCTCGCGCCCCAGCTCCTGGGCGTATTCAGGTTTGTTCCAGACGCTCGGATCTTCAAGCTCGCGATTGACCTCGGTCAGACGCTCATGCTTTTGATCGTAGTCAAAGATACCCCCGAATAGTTTCGGAGCGCTCGGACAGGTCCTTGATGGTGTTAAGGATCGGGTTGATTTCCATGGCAGGCAGCACTCGTTGGCGAACTTTTGAAAGCCGGCGAGTATAACGGCAAACGGCTGGAAACGGCAGTCCGCTTGGCCGAAAAGGCGGGGGTTTGTACACAATCCCAAGACCAATGAAGATTGAAATGTGGGAGGGGACTTGCCTTTCCCACATTTGGCTTTGTGCTGACCTTGAGTTATTCGATGCCCACTTGATTGCGCCCATTATGCTTGGCCGTATACAGCCCCTTGTCCGCCGCCATGATCAACTGCCGGCAATCCGTGCCCTGTACCGGTGTCAAGGTCGACAAGCCGATACTGATGGTCAGGCTCGAACCTTCCACCGGTGCATTGTGCGGGATTTTCAACGCGGCCACGGCCATGCGCAGTTTTTCCGCCACCAGCCGCGCACCGCCCGGGGAGGTGTTTGGCAGCACCAGGGCGAATTCTTCACCGCCGTAGCGCGCCGGCAGGTCCGAAGGGCGGCTGCTGGCATCGCGGATGGCTTCGGCGACTTTGCGCAGGGCTTCGTCGCCTTCGACGTGACCGAAGCTGTCGTTGTAGGTCTTGAAGAAGTCCACGTCGATCATCAACAACGACAGTTGGGTCTGATCGCGCATGGCGCGGCGCCATTCCAGTTCAAGGTACTCATCGAAGTGGCGGCGATTGGACAACCCGGTCAGGCCGTCTGAGTGCATCAGGCGTTGCAGCACCAGGTTGGTGTCCAGCAGTTGTTGCTGGCTGACCCGCAGTGCGCGGTAAGCGGCATCGCGCTGCAACAAGGTCATGTAGGAACGCGAGTGGTAGCGGATGCGGGCCACCAGCTCGATGTTGTCCGGCAGCTTGACCAGGTAGTCGTTGGCCCCAGCGGCAAAGGCCGCGCTCTTGATCAGCGGGTCTTCCTTGGTAGACAGCACGATGATCGGGATATTCGCGGTGGCCGGATGATTGCGGTATTCGCGCACCAGGGTCAAGCCGTCGAGGCCCGGCATTACCAGGTCTTGCAGGATCACCGTCGGTTTGATGCGGATCGCCTGGGCAATCGCCTGATGCGGGTCGGCGCAAAAGTGGAAGTCGATGTTTTCTTCATGGGCCAGGCCACGCCGAACGGCTTCGCCGATCATGGCCTGGTCGTCGACCAGCAACACCATCGCGGCGTTTTCGTCGGTCTTGAAGTCGTCGAGCTGTAAATCATTCATGTGCAATCACCTGAATTACTACCTGCAAGCCGGCACGGCGGGAGATTTTTGTTCATTTCGCAAAGACCTCCAGCAATCGGGGCGCAATTCTATCCAGTGGGCGAATTTCAACAGCGGCGTCGATCGCCGCTGCCGCTTTGGGCATGCCATACACCGCCGAACTCTGCTGGTCCTGGGCGATGGTCAAATATCCTTGTTCCCGCATCAACTTGAGGCCCTGGGCGCCATCGCGCCCCATGCCGGTCAGCAAGACGCCGACGGCATCGCCGTTCCAATGGCTGGCGACGCTTTCGAAAAATACGTCGATGGACGGCCGGTATATCTCGTTCACCGGCTCTGCCGTATAGGCTAGCGTGCCATTTTTCAACAAGCGAATATGGTGGTTGGTACCGGCCAGCAATACCACCCCGGTTTGCGGCGGCTCGCCTTCACAGGCCAGGCGTACCGGCAGGCCGGAGGCGCTGCCCAACCATTCGGCCATGCCCGCGGCGAACACCTGGTCCACGTGCTGCACCAGCACGATGGCGGCGGGGAAATTGCGCGGCAAGCCCTTGAGCAGGATCTCCAGGGCCGCCGGCCCACCGGCCGAAGAACCAATGGCCACCAACCGTTGACGCTTGCCAGTGATGCGCTGCGTCGGGGTTTCGACACGCACGCGACTGCCGCGCTGGCCGACCAGCCAGCCGATATTGAGGATCTTGCGCAACAACGGCGCGGCCGCATCCTTGGGGTTGCCCACACCCAGCGCCGGCGTATCCACCACGTCCAGGGCGCCATGGCCCATGGCCTCGAATACGCGGCTGACGTTAGCCTGGCGGTCGACCGTGACGATCACGATCGGACATGGCGTGTCGGCCATGATCTGGCGGGTAGCCTCTACCCCATCCATGACGGGCATGATCAGGTCCATAAGGATCAGGTCCGGGGTCAGTTCGGCGCAACGCTGCACCGCTTCCAGGCCATTGCTGGCCACCCAGACCACCTCATGGGCGGGCTCGAAACTCAAGGCACGACGCAATGCCTCTACGGCCAGGGGCATGTCGTTGACGATCGCAATCCTCATGTCCGGGCGCCTCCGATCAGTTCAACCACGGCGTCGAGCAAGGCGTCGTCATGGAAACTGGCTTTGGCTAGATAATAGTCGGCACCGGCGTCGAGCCCACGGCGCCGGTCTTCTTCACGATCCTTGTAGGAAACCACCATCACCGGCAACGATTGCAGGCGACTGTCACGACGCAAGAGTGTGACCAATTCAATACCGTCCATGCGAGGCATATCAATGTCAGTGATAAGCAGGTCGAAGTCCTCGGAACGCAATGCGTTCCAGCCATCCATGCCATCGACCGCAACAGCCACTTCATAACCACGATTGAGTAATAATTTGCGCTGCAGCTCGCGTACGGTCAGCGAATCGTCTACCACCAGCACGCGCTTGCGCGGTGCTTCGCTGGCCTGCTGGCTGCGCCGTGCGATACGCTCCAGGCGGCCGGTGTTGAGCAGCTTGTCCACCGAACGCAGCATGTCTTCGACATCGACGATCAACACCACCGAGCCGTCATCGAGCAAGGCCCCGGCAGAGATGTCCTGAACCTTGCCCAGGCGATCATCCAGGGGCAACACCACCAGGGTGCGCTCACCGATAAAGCGCTCCACGGCAATCCCGTACACGGCGTCGCGCTCGCGGATCACCACCACTTTCAAGGTATCTGATGGGGTTTGCCCCGGCGGACGCTGCAACAACTGGCTGGCGGCTACCAGGCCGACGTGCCGGCCCTCATGCCAAAAGTGCTGGCGCCCCTCCAATTGCACGATGTCGTCGGGTGCCAGGTCGCACATGCGTTCGATATGGGCCAGCGGAAAGGCATAGGCTTCTTCGCCCACCTCCACCACCAGGCTGCGCACCACCGACAAGGTCAACGGCACTTCCAGGTGGAAGCGGCTGCCCTGTCCCGCCGTTTGCTCCAGCACCACGGCGCCGCGCAGTTGCCGGACCATGTGCTGCACCGCGTCCAGGCCGACGCCGCGCCCGGACACTTCGGTGACTATGTCGCGCAGGCTGAAACCGGGCAGGAACAGGAACGTCAGCAGTTCCTCTTCGCTCAAGCGCAGAGCGGTGTCCACCGGCGACAGGTGCCGGTCGACGATGGCGCCGCGCAGGCGCTCGAGGTCCACACCGTTGCCGTCATCGCTCAACTCCAGCACCAGCAGCCCGGCCTGGTGGGACGCGCGCAGGCGGATCAGGCCCTCCGCGGGCTTGCCTGCCAGCATGCGCTGTTCGGGCGTTTCGATGCCGTGGTCGACGGCATTGCGTAGTAAATGAGTGAGCGGCGCTTCGAGTTTTTCCAGTACGTCGCGGTCGACCTGGGTCTTTTCGCCCTCGATCTCCAGGCGCACTTGTTTGCCCAGGCTGCGGCCCAGGTCACGGACCATGCGCACCTGCCCGGCCAGCACGTCGGCAAACGGACGCATGCGGCAGGCCAACGCAGTGTCGTAGAGCACTTGGGCACGCTGCCCGGCCTGCCAGCCGAACTCATCCAGCTCGGCGTGTTTTTCCGCCAGCAGCGCCTGGGCTCCGCTCAACAGGCGACGGGTATCGGCCAGGGCCTCCTGGGCTTCCAGGCTCAAGTCCAGGGCCTTGAGCTGGCCGTCCAACGTATCCAGGGCGCGCAAGCCGTTGCTTTGAATGCGCTTGAGGCGTTGCATGCTCGCCAGGTACGGCTTGAGCCGTTGGGTTTCCACCAGGGACTTGCTGGACAGGTCCAGCAGGCTGTTCAAGCGCTCGGCCGTCACCCGCAGCACGCGCTCGCCGCCTTCGGTCATACGTTTGTTCTGACGCGGGGCTTCACTGCTGACCGGCGGCGCTGGCTCCGGCTCCGGCTCGTGCGGCACTTCGTCAACGGCGGGCGCAGGCTCGGGTTTTGGCGCACCCATGGCGATGGGCTGTGTCGGATCGAGCAGACGCTCCATCAGCGCCACATACACCTCGATATCTGTCGCGCCCACATCATTGCCCGGCGTGGCGATACGCATCAACAGATCGGTGCCTTGCAGCAACGCGTCGATGTGTTCGGGTTGCAGATACAGGCGGCGTTCCTGGGCACTGACCAGGCAATCTTCCATGACGTGGGCCACGCTGACCCCGGCATCCACGCCGACAATCCGCGCCGCGCCCTTGAGCGAGTGCGCGGCACGCATGCAGGCCTCGAGCTGGTCGGCCTGGGTTGGGTTGCGCTCCAGGGCCAAAAGGCCCGCGCTCAATACCTGTGTCTGCGCATCGGCCTCCAGGCTGAACAGTTCCAACAGCGAGGCATCACGCATCTGGTCAGGGGTCATGCGAGGCTCCGAGTCACGGCAGACAACAATTGCGCTTCGTCCAGCCAGCGCAGGCTGCGGCCTTTCCACTGCAACACGCCCTGGGTGTAGCGTGCGCTGGCCTGGGTACCGGAGGCCGACGCCGTCTTCAGGATGCGTTCATCGATGGCATGAATGCCATCCACTTCGTCCACCGGCACGACCACCGGGCCGTCCTGAGCCGCGATGATCAACATGCGCGGCATGATGCGCGCGCCGCTGGCACCGGCACTGGTACTGGTACTGTCCAGGCCCAGCACTTCTACCAGTGACAGGCACGCCACCAACGCGCCGCGCACGTTGGCCACGCCCAGCAGCGCCCGGGAACGCTGGTGCGGCAGGGAGTGGATCGGCTGCAATGGCGCCACTTCCACCAGGCAGCGGGTAGCAATACCGAGCCATTCCTCGCCGAGGCGAAACATCAACAGTGAACGGGTGACTACCTCGTTATCCGCTTCGACGGCAGCCTGTGGGCGATGATCGTCCTGCTGCAGCGCATAGCGGTCCAGCAGGCGCGTGGCGGCGGCGGAGTACACCGAGCAATTGCGGCAGTGGATGTGCTCAGCCAGCAATGGGCAAGACTTGTCGCCATGAATGCCGATGCGATTCCAGCAGTCGTCGATGGCTTGGGTATCGGTCAGCGTCAGGTCCAGGCCTGCGGTGTCGAGCGCGTCAGGGCTACTCATGGTTTGGACTCACTGTCAGCTCGCTCGCTACGGGCGGCGCGCGCCTGAAGACGGCGCGCCCCCGCACTGTCGCCCTGGGACTCGAGCAGCGCGGCCAGATGCATCAGGGCCTGCGGATGCTGCGGTTCCAGGTACAAGGCTTTGCGGTAATACCCCTGGGCCTCCAGGGCGCTGCCGGCCACATCGCTGAGCAGCCCCAGCCAGTAGAACACCTGGGCGGCCGGTGGATGGCTGCCCAAATAGCGTTCGCAGGCGGCACGAGCCTCGGCACTCTTGCCTTCATTGGCCAAGGTCGCGATCTGGCTGAGCAGCTCGCCGGCATCGGTATGTGGCACTTTGGCCGGTGGCTCTGGCGGGCGGGGCTTGCTGAACGGACGCGGCTTGAGCGGTATCGGTGCCGCGCTGCGTTGCGGCGTTGGCGCGGGCATGGGGACAAATACCGGTGCCGGCGGTGTCTGTTCTACATACCGGCTGAAGGCAAAAGATTGCGGCACCCCAATCGAACGCATGCCGTGGCGGCCCAATAGGCTGCCCTCGGCCGGGCCGATAAATAGCACGCCGTCCACGTGGGTCAGTTCCTTGAGCACGTCAAAGACTTGCTTTTGGGTCGGCTGGTCGAAATAGATCAGCAGGTTGCGGCAGAACACAAAGTCATAGATGGGCTCGTTGGCCAGCAGTGCCGGGTCGAGCAAGTTGCCCACTTGCAGGCGGACTTGTTCACGTACCCGGTCGGCGATGCGGTAACCGCCCGCCTCTTCGGTGAAGTGGCGGTCGCGAAACTCAAGATCGGCGCCGCGAAACGAGTTCTTGCCGTATACACCGCGCCGCGCACGCTCCACCGACAAAGGGCTGACGTCCATCCCCTGCACCTTGAACTGGTGGGGTGCCAAGCCCGCGTCGAGCAAGGCCATGGCAATCGAATAGGGCTCTTCGCCGGTAGAACACGGCAGGCTGAGAATGCGCAGGGCGCGCATCTGCTTGATTTCGGCCAGGCGTGCCTGGGCCAGGCGAGCCAAGGTTGCAAAGGATTCGGGATAGCGGAAAAACCAGGTCTCGGGGACGATCACCGCTTCGATCAGCGCCTGCTGCTCGTCACGGGAGTGTTGCAGGTACTGCCAGTAATCCTGCGCCGACTGTGCCTGGGATGACTGGCAGCGCTGACGCACGGCACGCTCGATGATCGCCTCGCCCACCGAAGCAACGTCCAGGCCGATGCGTTCTTTCAAGAACGCCGAAAAACGCGGGTCGCTGCTCATAAACTCAACTCGGCGGAAAACAGCAAGGCGCGCACTTCAGCGGTCAGCAGCTCGGCGACGCCAATCCACTGCATCAAGCCCTGGGCATCCTCGCGCACCGGCCCCAGGTACGGCGCCCGCTGGTTGTCCAGGCCATAGGGCTGGAACTCGGCGGGGTCGCAACGCAGGGTGTCGGTGGCCTGCTCCAGGATCAGCCCCAGCCAGCGCGCTTGGCTCCAGGGCTGCGGCTGGTAATTGACCAGCACCAGCCGCGTACTGGTGCGGGCCCTGGCCGAAGTACCGAACGTCAGGGCGCTCAAGTCGATCACCGGCACCAGCGCCCCGCGATGGGCGAAGATACCCGCCACCCACAGGGGCGCATGGGCGATGGGTTTGAGCGCCAGGCGCGGCAGCACTTCCGCCACTTCGGTGGCCTTGAGGGCAAAGCGTTCGTTGCCGATGTGGAACACCAGGAACAACGCCTTTTTCGCTGCCGGGACGGCGCTGCGTTTAGCCGCAATATCGCTCATCAGACTTTGAAACGCGACACGCCGCTGCGCAGACCGACCGCAACCTGGCTCAGTTCATCAATGGCGAAGCTTGCCTGGCGCAGGGATTCGACGGTCTGGCTGCTGGCATCGCCTAATTGCACCAGCGCGTGGTTGATCTGTTCGGCGCCGGTGGCCTGGGCCTGCATGCCTTCGTTGACCATCAGCACACGCGGCGCCAGGGCCTGGACCTGATGGATGATCTGCGACAACTGCTCGCCGACTTGCTGCACTTCGAACATGCCCCGGCGTACTTCCTCGGAGAACTTGTCCATGCCCATCACCCCCGCCGACACTGCCGACTGGATCTCACGCACCATTTGCTCGATATCATAGGTGGCTACGGCGGTCTGGTCGGCCAGGCGGCGCACTTCGGTGGCTACCACGGCAAAACCGCGACCGTATTCGCCGGCTTTCTCCGCCTCGATGGCGGCGTTGAGCGACAACAGGTTGGTCTGGTCAGCCACCTTGACGATGGTCACCACCACCTGGTTGATATTGCCGGCCTTCTCGTTGAGGATCGCCAGCTTGGCGTTGACCAGGTCGGCCGCGCCCATCACCGAGTGCATGGTTTCTTCCATGCGCGCCAGGCCCTGCTGGCCTGAACCGGCCGCGACCGAGGCCTGGTCAGCGGCGGTGGACACTTCGGTCATGGTGCGGACCAGGTCCTTGGAGGTAGCCGCGATCTCGCGGGACGTGGCACCGATTTCGGTGGTGGTGGCCGCGGTTTCCGTGGCGGTGGCCTGTTGCTGCTTGGAGGTCGCAGCAATCTCGGTGACCGAGGTGGTGACCTGCACCGATGAACGCTGTGCCTGGGATACCAGGGCGGTCAGTTCGGTCATCATGTCGTTGAAGCCGGTTTCGACAACGTTGAATTCGTCTTTGCGCTCCAGGTTCAGGCGCTTGCTCAGGTCACCGGTGCGCATGACTTCGAGGATCTCGACGATGCGCTGCATCGGCGCCATGATCGCGCGCATCAGCAACAAGCCGCACAACGCGGCGGCGAGAATCGCCAACAGCAGCGAGACTCCCATGCTGACCTTCGCGGCCGCAACGGCATCATCGATGGCGGCCGTGGCATTGTCGGCGACCTGTTTGTTCTCATTGATAATGTCGTTGAGCTTCATGCGGCCTGCGGTCCAGGCAGGAGTCAGTTGCTCGTTGAACAGTCTCAGCGCCTCAGCCGGGTTGTTGTTCTGATGGGCCGCCAGGACCTGGGCGAGAATCGCGTTGTAGTTCTGGTGGAGTTTTTCGAAGGCATCGAATTGGGTGCGATCCTGGGTGATGTTGATAGTCCCAGCGTAGCTCTCCATGTGCTGCTCGAGTCGCGCCTCGAACGACTTGTAGTCCTGCTTGTCTTCCTCGGAAATGGCCTGGTTTTCGTGGATCCCGACCAACTCTTGGGTCTGCAGGTAGCTGTCGACCCAGGCACTGCGGATCATCGAGCTGAAAAACACCCCTGGCACGGCATCGTCACGGACTGAGTTTTCGCTGGCTTCGATCTTCAGCAGACGCGAATACGAGAGCACCACCATCAGTAGCATGATCGCGATGATTACCGCAAAGCTCGCCAAAATCCTTTGGCGCAGGGTCCAGTTCTTCACAGTAATTCCTCGCAGGGCCATTCAAATGGAGGGAAGTATAGCTGAGCGGATGCCTGCGTTTATCAACGCTTTTGAGGGCGCGTGCACAGAATGAAAATGTAGGATGGATATCACCTGTGGCGATGGACCTTGCTCCCTCGTGGGCTCGAAAGCCCACGCAGATCTAACTGACGGACCTCAGTTCAAATGTGGGAAAAGGCTAGCTCCCGATGGCGGCCTTGGGGACGGCCGGGATACGGAAACGGGACGCCTGAGATCAGGCTCAAAGGCAAGATCAAGAGCGGCCCGCCTCACGTCGTACTTACCGTTGGCCTACAGAGTTGTATCGGTTGCCTTAACTTATGTGCTTATCCGCACCTGCTTTTCCAGCTCCAGCTTCAAGCCCGGCTCAAGCTTCAGTTGGCGAGCCAATTCGTCCAGATAGGACTTCTCCATGAAGTTCTCCTCGTCCACCAGCATCACGCTGGCGATGTACATTTCGGCAGCCATTTCCGGGGTGCTGGCGGCACGGGCGACGTCGGCAGGGTCCAGGGGCTTGTTGAGTTCGGCGTGCAGCCAGTGTTGCAGCTCCTGGTCGTTGTCCAGCTTGGTGAATTCACCTTCGATCAATGCACGTTCGCGCTCATCTACATGCCCGTCAGCCTTGGCCGCCGCCACCAGGGCCTTGAGGATGCCCTGGCTGTGTTGCTCGACCTGGGCCGGTGGCAGGCGGTCGATGGTTTGTGGCTCACCCTGGGGGGCGCTGGCCTGCTGGGCCTGCCAGTTGCCGTAGGCTTTGTAGGCAATCACACCCAGTGCCGCCAGGCCGCCGTAGGTCAGGGCCTTGCCGCCGAATTTGCGCGCCTTCTTGTTACCCAGCAGCAAGCCCATGGCCCCGGCCGCCAGGGCGCCGCCGCCAGCACCGCCGAGCAGGCTACCGAGCCCGCCGCCACCGAGCAAACCGCCCAGGGCGCCTTTGTCATTGGACTTTCCCTGGCCGCCAGCCTTGTTCTGCAACATGTCCTGACCAGACTTGAGCAACTGATCGAGCAATCCACGGGTATTCATTTGTAGCCTCCAGACACTTGAGTTCGTAGGAACAATAGGCCCTCAGCCTAAAACTAAGTGCCAAAGAGCCACGATCTAGAGTGCTTCCAGATGTAACGTTTGACTGCCATGCTGGAAATGTCTTGTTGCACATGCAACGCCATCATCACGCCATCAATCATTTTTCCTTATGCATCGAACCGCTTAAGCTATCCGGCGTCTGTTTAATGTCCGTTGCGTTTGGCCGAAGGCATGTCCGAACCGTTATTTCTGATCCATTACGTGCCAGGAACGGCGCGGGATTTGCTCACGACAGGTTGTCTCTATGCACCGCAGGAATTTGCTCAAAGCATCCATGGCCATTGCGGCTTACACCGGTTTGTCGGCCAGTGGCCTGCTGGCCGCGCAGGCCTGGGCCGGGAACCGGGCCGCCGATGGCAAGGCCGTGGCGTTCGATTTCGAATCGCTCAAGGCGCAAGCCAAGCAATTGGCCACCCGTGGCTATCAGGACACTAAACAGGTACTGCCACCGACCCTGGCAAGCATGACCCCGCAGAATTTCAATGCCATTGGCTATGACGGCAACCATTCATTGTGGAAAGAGCTGAACGGCCAACTCGACGTGCAGTTCTTCCACGTCGGCATGGGCTTCAAGACGCCGGTGCGCATGCACAGTGTCGATCCAAAGACCCGCGAGGCCCGGGAAGTGCATTTCCGCCCTTCGCTGTTCAACTATGAAAAAACCACGGTGGACACCAAGCAACTGACCGGCGACCTGGGCTTTTCCGGCTTCAAGCTGTTCAAGGCGCCGGAACTGGACCGCCATGACGTGCTGTCGTTTCTCGGCGCCAGCTACTTCCGCGCAGTGGACTCCACCGGCCAATACGGCCTCTCGGCTCGTGGCCTGGCGATTGATACCTACGCGAAAAAACGCGAAGAATTCCCCGATTTCACGCAGTTCTGGTTCGAAACCCCGGACAAGAACGCCACGCGTTTTGTGGTCTATGCCCTGCTCGACTCGCCAAGCGCCACTGGCGCCTACCGCTTCGATATCGACTGCCAGGCCAATCAGGTGGTCATGGCGATCGATGCGCATATCAATGCGCGCACCGCCATCGAACAACTGGGCATCGCGCCGATGACCAGCATGTTCAGCTGTGGTACCCACGAGCGGCGCATGTGCGACACCATCCACCCGCAAATCCACGATTCGGACCGCCTGGCCATGTGGCGCGGCAATGGCGAGTGGATCTGCCGCCCGCTGAACAACCCGGCCAAGCTGCAATTCAATGCGTTCGCCGACACCGACCCCAAAGGCTTCGGCCTGGTGCAGACCGATCATGAATTCGCCAGCTACCAGGACACCGTCGACTGGTACAGCAAGCGCCCCAGCCTATGGGTAGAACCTACCACTGCGTGGGGCGAAGGCTCGATCGACCTGCTGGAAATCCCTACCACCGGCGAAACCCTGGATAACATCGTGGCCTTCTGGACCCCGAAAAACCCAGTGGCCGCCGGTGATTCGCTCAACTATGGCTACAAGCTGTACTGGAGCGCATTGCCGCCGGTGAGCACGCCGCTGGCACAGGTCGACGCGACTCGTTCGGGCATGGGTGGATTTACCGAGGGCTGGGCGCCCGGCGAGCATTACCCGCAGGTGTGGGCACGGCGTTTCGCCGTCGACTTCAAGGGCGGCGGCCTGGATCGCCTGCCGGCGGGCACCGGCATCGAACCGGTGGTGACCTGCTCCCATGGTGAGGTAAAGGATTTCAGCGTGCTGGTGCTGGACAACATCAAGGGCTATCGCATCCTGTTCGACTGGTACCCCACCAGCGACAGCGTGGAGCCGGTGGAGCTGCGCCTGTTTATTCGCACCCAGGACCGAACCTTGAGCGAAACCTGGCTCTACCAGTACTTCCCGCCAGCGCCGGAGCAGCGCAAGTACACCTGAGGTGAGCTTCGCGATCATTCCCACGCGAGAACGTGGGAGTGATCGTATATAGCTCAGAAGCGCGATACGCTTTTCATCGCACCAATCAAGTACCGCATCGCCACCTGATCGCTTTCGGTCAGCGCCCGATACTGGGCCAGCAGCTCCATTTCATCCGAACTCAACCTTCGATCCCGCAAGGACATCCGGCGGCTGAGAAAAGACGCCACCGCACCCGCTACGCCATAGGACTTGGCCATGGACTGTTACTCCTGATATCAGTCAAATACTCCTGGTGCCCACTTCCCAACTCCCCGAAGCGCAACGCTTCCGTGGACAAGCAACCTGCCTCCCTGGGCCAGGAACCAGACTTACCCTAATCTTAGAAACTATCTCGTCGCACGTGGGATTTTTTTAGAGTATTAACTTAAAAAAATAGCCTGGGTAATAAAACCCTACAGCCGTTACTCACACAGTGGTCGATACAGGTGAATATCTAACGGCTCCTGTGCATACAGCTCGGCATGGGGTTGCTGCAACAGTCGGCAACCATGGCGCAGGTAGAAGTCCACGGTGTTACGCGACGACGTGGCCGAGATATACAGCGCTTGAGCTCCCACTTGCCGGCCGTGCTCGCAGGCCAGCACCAACAACCGGCTGCCCAGGCCCGAGCCACGGGCCGAGTGACTGACATGCAGGAACTTCAACTGCCGCATCAGCAGGCCTTGATGATGGAAAGGCCGATTGTCCACCACCGCTGCGGCGACCAGCGCCTGGCCGTCAAATACGCCCCACAACCATCCGCCACGCTGGAGGCAGGCCCGCAGAGCCTCTGCATCCTGCTCGGCCTCGCCTTCGGGCCAGCCGCGCATATCATGGTGCGCGGCATACAACACCAGTTCGCCGCGATCCATGCGATAGCACGCCTGGATCAGTTCCGTACGGTCGATGGTTGCCAGCAAGGGGATATCGTTTTCGGTTAACGCGCGTTCCACCAGCATAGGGATCTCCTGCTTCACGGCCACCAAGGATCAGCCTTCCTTTAAAGGCGAGCAAGAAAAAACCCACCGTGTCACGGTGGGTCTGGCAGGGCCGTGTGCAAGATCAGTCGCGCAGATCCGACTCATGGATCGGCTGGTCGCGATGGGTCGCCCGCTGGTATTGCGCCGGCCAGATGGCCTTGCGCCCACCCAGGTCATCATCGGCATGCAGCGGCCAGTACGGGTCGCGCAACAATTCACGGGCCAGGAAGATAATGTCGGCCTGGCAGGTGCGCAGGATGTGCTCGGCCTGGGCCGGTTCGGTGATCATGCCGACCGTGCCGGTGGCGATGCCCGACTCCTTGCGCACACGCTCGGCGAAGCGCGTCTGATAGCCGGGGCCGGTGGGGATCTCGGCATTGGCGGCGGTGCCCCCGGACGACACGTCGATCAGATCGACGCCCAGGTCTTTCAGGCGGCGCGCCAGCTCCACGGTTTCATCCGGGTTCCAGCCGTCTTCCACCCAGTCAGTGGCCGATACCCGCACAAACAGCGGCAACTCCTGGGGCCATGCGGCGCGCACCGCCTGGGTCACCTCAAGCACCAGGCGAATGCGGTTTTCGAACGACCCACCGTACTGGTCCTGCCGCTGGTTGCTGATCGGCGAAAGAAACTGGTGCAGCAGGTAACCGTGGGCAGCATGGATTTCCACCACTTTAAAACCGGCACTCAAGGCGCGATTGGCGGCGGCAACAAAATCGGCGATCACTTGCTGGATCTGCCCTTCGTCCAGTGGCTTGGGCTGGGTGTGATTCGGGTCGAAGGCAATCGGTGATGGCCCCACCGGCACCCATCCACCTTCGTCCGGCTTGACGCTGCCGTGCTTGCCGATCCAGGGCCGATGGGTGCTGGCCTTGCGCCCGGCATGGGCCAGCTGAATACCCGCCACCGCCCCCTGGGCCGCGATAAAGCGCGTGATGCGCCGCAGCGGTTCGATCTGGGCGTCGTTCCACAGGCCCAGGTCCTGGGCGGTGATGCGCCCGTCGGCCGTCACAGCGGTGGCTTCGGTGAAAATCAGCCCGGCGCCACCCACGGCGCGACTGCCGAGATGTACCAGGTGCCAGTCATTGGCCAGGCCGTCGTCGCTTGAGTATTGGCACATCGGCGAGACCGCGATGCGGTTGAGCAGGGTCAATTGGCGCAGGGTATAGGGTTCGAGCAGCTGACTCATGGCGCACCTCTTCTGGGTTCTATGGGCACTGTTCAACAGTGCTTAGAGCCTAGTCGACAACCATCGATTGCACAGGGTTCAGAAAGGAAAGCGGGAGCCGATTGCCGGCTCCCGTGATGCAGCGTCTTACATTTCGACCTGGGTGCCCAGCTCGATCACGCGGTTTACCGGCAGCTTGAAGAAGCGCAGGTTGCCGTTGGCGTTCTTCAACATGAAGGCGAACAAGGCTTCGCGCCAGCGCGCCATGCCCTTGATGCGGGAGGCGATCACCGTTTCGCGGCTGAGAAAATAGGTGGTGCGCATCGGGCTGAAATCCAGCTCATCCAGATGGCACAGCTTCAGCGCTTCGGGCACATCCGGCTCGTCGGTAAAGCCGAAGTGCAGGATCACCCGGAAGAAGCCTTCGCCGTAGGAATCCACCTCGAAGCGCCGTGCGGCAGGCACCCTCGGAATGTCTTCGTAGACCACCGTCAGCAACACCACCTGCTCATGCAACACCTGGTTATGCAGCAGGTTGTGCAACAGCGCATGGGGCACCGCATCCGGACGTGCGGTGAGGAACACCGCAGTACCCTGCACGCGATGGGGCGGCTGCACGCGGATGCTGTTGATAAAAATCGGCAACGGCAAACCGCCTTCGTCGAGGCGCTCGACCAGCAACTGCTTGCCGCGCTTCCAGGTGGTCATCAACACAAACAAGACGATCCCCGCCAACACCGGAAAGGCGCCACCCTGGATCACCTTGGGCACGTTTGCCGCGAAGAACAGGCCGTCCACCAACAGGCAGCAAAGCAATACCGGCACAGCCAGCACCGGTGGCCATTTCCACAGCAGCAGCATGACCGCCGACACCAGGATAGTGGTCATCAGCATGGTGCCCGTCACCGCTACGCCATAGGCCGAAGCCAGGGCGCCGGACGACTCGAAGCCCAGCACCAGCAGGATCACACCCACCATCAGCGACCAGTTCACGGCACCGATGTAGATCTGGCCCTGTTCGGCACTGGAGGTATGCTGGATATGCATACGCGGGATGTAACCAAGCTGGATCGCCTGGCGAGTCAATGAGAACGCACCAGAGATCACCGCCTGGGATGCAATCACCGTAGCCAGTGTGGACAAGCCCACCAGCGGGATCAGCGCCCAGCTCGGTGCCAGCAGGTAGAACGGGTTGCGCGCGGCTTCCGGATCCCCCAGCAGCATGGCGCCCTGGCCGAAATAATTGAGCACCAGCGCCGGCAGCACCAGGATGAACCAGGCACGGGCAATGGGTTTGCGGCCGAAGTGGCCCATGTCGGCGTAGAGCGCTTCGGCACCGGTCAAGGCCAGCACCACCGCGCCGAGAATCGCCACGCCGATACCGGGGTGCACCATAAAGAAGCGCACGCCCCATGCCGGGTTCAGTGCATTCAGCACTTCGGGCTGCTGCAGGATGCCGTACACACCCAGCCCTCCCAGCACCAGGAACCAGGTGACCATCACCGGACCGAACAGCTTGCCGATGCGATCGGTGCCGTGTTTCTGGATCAGGAACAGCGCCACAAGCACAATCAACGCAATCGGCACCACCCATTTTTCCAGACCGTCGAAGGCCAGCTCCAGGCCTTCGATGGCCGACAACACGGAAATGGCCGGGGTGATCATGCTGTCGCCATAGAACAGTGCCGCGCCACACAGCCCGCACACCACCAGGAAACTGCGCAGTTTTGCACGCTCCCCGGCCGCTCGCCGCGCCAATGCAGTGAGCGCCATGATGCCGCCCTCACCTTGGTTGTCGGCGCGCAGCACGAACAGCATGTACTTGATCGACACCACCCAGATCAGCGACCAAAAGATCAGTGCCAGGATCCCCAAGACGCCGTCATGGTTGACCTGCACGCCATAACCGCCGTTGAACACCTCTTTAAGGGTGTAGAGCGGGCTGGTCCCGATATCGCCATAAACCACCCCGACCGCTGCCACCAGCATGCCAATCGGCTTGGCGTTTGAATGCTCGGCACCTGTTGCCTGACTACTTGCCTGACCCATCAACCACTCCTGCCCTTTGACCCGAGGTCTTTTATAAACAGCACGTCTAAGCTGACCCTAGCATGCGCTGTTTTACTTCTCGTAACAGACGTTTTATTGACCCAAGGGCTTCGCCCGTGCGCAACGGCGCGAAGCATAGCGCAGCACTCGTCGCATTTCCCTGCATAAAGCTGGTCAAGTGCATCGCCCGTCGCTAGAATTGCGCACTTTTTGATCAGAGGCGCACCAAGCGCCCATCCGTTGCCTTGTCGTGCACGACCGGCAGCGTCATTCAATACCGAGGTTAGACATGTCCACCACCATCGCAAAAGCCAACCCCAAGGTTGGCTTTGTTTCCCTGGGTTGCCCGAAGGCCCTGGTCGACTCCGAGCGCATCCTCACGCAATTGCGGATGGAAGGCTATGACGTCGTGTCCACTTACCAGGACGCCGACGTGGTGGTGGTCAACACCTGCGGCTTCATCGACTCGGCTAAAGCCGAGTCGCTGGAAGTGATTGGCGAAGCCATCAAGGAAAACGGCAAGGTCATCGTGACCGGCTGCATGGGTGTGGAAGAAGGCAATATCCGCAACGTGCACCCGAGCGTGCTCGCCGTGACCGGCCCGCAGCAGTACGAGCAGGTGGTCAATGCCGTGCACGACGTGGTGCCGCCACGCCAGGACCACAACCCGTTGATCGACCTGGTGCCCCCCCAAGGCATCAAGTTGACCCCGCGCCATTACGCGTACCTGAAGATTTCCGAAGGGTGCAACCACAGTTGCAGCTTCTGCATCATCCCGTCGATGCGCGGCAAACTGGTGAGCCGCCCGGTCGGTGACGTGCTCGACGAGGCCCAGCGCCTGGTCAAGTCAGGCGTCAAGGAGCTGCTGGTGATCTCCCAGGACACCAGCGCCTACGGCGTCGACGTGAAATACCGCACCGGCTTCTGGAACGGCGCGCCGGTGAAAACCCGTATGACCGAACTCTGCGAAGCCTTGAGCAGCCTGGGTGTGTGGGTGCGCCTGCACTACGTTTACCCGTACCCGCACGTTGATGAGCTGATCCCGCTGATGGCCGCCGGCAAGATCCTGCCGTACCTGGACATCCCGTTCCAGCACGCCAGCCCGAAAGTGCTCAAGGCCATGAAACGCCCGGCCTTCGAAGACAAGACCCTGGCGCGGATCAAGAACTGGCGCGAGATCTGCCCGGAACTGATCATCCGCTCCACCTTCATCGTCGGCTTCCCCGGCGAGACCGAAGAAGATTTCCAGTACCTGCTCGACTGGCTGACCGAAGCGCAGCTGGACCGCGTCGGTTGCTTCCAGTATTCGCCGGTGGAAGGCGCTCCAGCCAACCTGCTGGACCTGGCCGTGGTGCCGGACGACGTCAAGCAGGACCGTTGGGAGCGTTTCATGGCACACCAGCAGGCGATCAGTTCGGCACGCCTGCAACTGCGCATCGGCAAGGAAATCGAAGTGTTGATCGATGAAGTCGACGAGCAAGGCGCGGTTGGCCGTTGCTTCTTCGATGCGCCGGAAATCGACGGTAACGTGTTTATCGACGACGCCAGCGGCTTGAAGCCGGGCGACAAGGTCTGGTGCACCGTGACCGATGCCGACGAGTACGACTTGTGGGCTGAAAAACGCGACTGATAGCATTTGCGTAATATTTTGAAAAAGCCTCGCCTCTGACAAGATGCGGGGCTTTTTTCGGGCTATCGTTTTGCCCATCAACGCCAATTACGGCAAGGGGCAGCAGGCATGCGGCAGCATTCGGTTATCCACACACCTCAATCCAGCGATTACGCGCGCTTGGCGCAGATCTGGGAAGACTCGGTACGCGCCACCCACGATTTCCTGCCGGGCAGCTATATCGACTTGCTGAAAAACCTGGTGCTGACCCGCTACCTGGACGCGGTGATGCTGGTCTGCACCAAGGACTCACGCCAGCACATAACCGGGTTCGCCGGGGTGGCGGCGGGCAAGGTGGAGATGCTGTTTATCGACCCGCAACATCGTGGCCAGGGCCTGGGCCGCCAATTGCTGGGCTATGCAATTGACCACATGAATGCCGATGAGCTGGACGTCAACGAACAGAACCCCCAGGCCCTGGGATTTTACTTAAAACAAGGCTTCGAGGTGATCGGACGCACGGAACATGACGGCCTTGGCCAGCCCTACCCGTTGCTGCATATGCGTTTGCGCCAGGCGCAACAACAGTCGCGTCAGGGCTAAATGAAATGGGCTCGGGATTAACCGGCGCCAGGCAGGTACAATAGCCGCCCCCTTTTGCTACGGCCCTTGTCATGACTGACCCCATACGCCTCTCCAAACGCCTTATCGAACTGGTCGGTTGCTCCCGTCGGGAGGCTGAGCTGTTTATCGAAGGCGGCTGGGTCTCGGTGGACGGCGAAGTGATCGACGAGCCGCAGTTCAAAGTCACGACCGAGAAAGTCGAGCTGGATCCGGAGGCTAAAGCCACCGCGCCAGAGCCGGTCACCATCCTGCTGCACGCACCGGCGGGCATGGATGCTGAAACCGCCATGGGCTTGATCAGCGCCGAGACCTTGTCCGAAGAACATCGCTTCAGCAAGCGCCCGCTCAAGGGGCATTTCCTGCGCCTGACCGCCAGCGCCGACCTGCAAGCCAAGGCCAGCGGCCTGCTGGTGTTCACCCAGGACTGGAAGATTCTGCGCAAGTTGACTGCCGATGCCGCCAAGATCGAGCAAGAGTACGTGGTAGAAGTCGAAGGCGACATGGTTGCCCACGGCCTCAACCGCCTGAACCATGGCCTGACCTACAAAGGCAAAGAGCTGCCGGCCGTCAAAGCCAGCTGGCAGAACGAAAACCGCCTGCGCTTTGCGATGAAAAATCCGCAACCCGGCGTGATCGCGCTGTTCTGCGAAGCGGTTGGCCTGAAAGTCGTCGCCATTCGCCGTATCCGCATCGGCGGCGTGTCCATCGGCAAGGTGCCAGTTGGCCAATGGCGCTACTTGTCCGGTAAAGAGAAGTTCTAAGTCGTTCCCCGTTTCCCGACACCGCCTGATTGGGCGGTGTCCACCGTTGAAAACCAGGATTACCCACCATGATTCACAACGACGTACTGCGTAGCGTGCGCTACATGCTCGACATCAGCGACAACAAGATGGTCGAGATCATCAAGCTCGGCGGCATGGACGTGACCAAGGAAGACCTGCTGACCTATCTCAAGAAAGATGAGGAAGAAGGCTTTGTGTTCTGCCCGGATGAGGTCATGGCCCACTTCCTCGATGGCTTGGTGATCTTCAAGCGCGGCAAGGACGAAAGCCGTCCGCCGCAGCCGATTGAAACCCCGGTGACCAACAACATTATCCTTAAAAAGCTTCGCGTGGCCTTCGAGCTGAAAGAAGACGACATGCATGCGATCCTCAAGGCGGCTGAATTCCCGGTGTCCAAGCCTGAACTGAGCGCGCTGTTTCGCAAGTTCGGTCACACCAATTACCGCCCGTGCGGCGACCAGTTGCTGCGTAATTTCCTCAAGGGCCTGACCCTGCGGGTCCGCGCTTAAGCCATGAGTTACCAGGTCTCGCCCGTCGGCTTCGTACGCTCCTGCTTTAAGGAGAAGTTCGCTATCCCGCGCCAACCGCAACTGGCGCCGGCCGCCCGCGGCGTGCTGGAGCTGGTGGCGCCGTTCGACCAGGGTGAGGCGGTGCAGGGGTTGGAGCAGGTCAGCCATGTGTGGTTGCTGTTTCTGTTTCACCAGGCCCTGGAAGACAAGCCGCGCCTGAAAGTGCGCCCGCCACGTTTGGGTGGCAATACGTCCATGGGCGTTTTTGCCACTCGCGCCACTCACCGGCCTAATGGCATTGGCCAGTCAGTGGTGAAGCTGGACAAGGTGGAGCCGGGGCGGCTGTGGATATCCGGGATTGATCTGCTCGATGGTACTCCGGTGCTGGATATCAAGCCGTATGTGCCGTATGCCGACGTTATCGACGGCGCCACCAACGGCATCGCCAGCAGTGCGCCGCAGCTGATTGCTGTGCAGTGGCTCAAGACTGCGCTGCAACAGGCACAAGGCCACGCTCAGCGCCTTGGCGAGCCGTTGGTGGAACTGATTGAGCAGTGCTTGGCGCAGGATCCGCGGCCGGCGTACCAGGTGCCTACGTCCGAACGGGAGTACGGGGCGCAATTCTGGGATGTAGATGTGCGCTGGCACTATCCGGAACCGGGGATGATTTGTGTGCTGGAAGTGGTTCCCGCCGGATAAACCGGACACCCAATGTGGGAGGGGGCTTGCCCCCGATGGCAGTGTGTCAGTCAGTTATTTGTTAACTGGTACACCGCTATCGGGGGCAAGCCCCCTCCCACATTGGGTCTTGCTGACTTTGTATTATTTCTCGACGAACGCACGCTCAATCAAGTAATCACCCGGCTCACGCATCCGTGGCGAAACTTTCAGGCCGAAGCTGTTCAACACTTCGCTGGTCTCGTCCAACATGCTCGGGCTGCCGCACAGCATGGCGCGGTCGTCCTCGGGGTTGATCGGCGGCAGGCCGATGTCGCTGAACAGCTTGCCGCTGCGCATCAGGTCGGTCAGGCGGCCTTCGTTTTCGAACGGCTCGCGGGTCACGGTCGGGTAGTAGATCAACTTTTCACGCAGGGCCTCGCCGAAGAATTCGTTCTGCGGCAGATGCTCGGTGATGAATTCGCGGTAGGCGACTTCGTTGACGTAACGCACGCCGTGGCACAGGATCACTTTTTCGAAACGCTCGTAGGTTTCCGGGTCCTGGATCACGCTCATGAAGGGCGCGAGGCCAGTACCGGTGCTGAGCAGGTACAGGTGCTTGCCCGGCTTTAAATCGTCAAGCACCAGGGTGCCTGTCGGTTTTTTGCTGATAATGATCTCGTCGCCTTCCTTCAAGTGCTGCAATTGGGAAGTCAGCGGGCCATCGGGCACCTTGATGCTGAAAAACTCCAGATGCTCTTCCCAGTTCGGGCTGGCAATCGAGTAAGCGCGCATGAGCGGGCGGCCGTTGGGCTGTTGCAGGCCGATCATCACGAACTGACCGTTCTCGAAGCGCAGGCCCGGATCGCGGGTGCACTTGAAGCTGAACAGAGTGTCGTTCCAGTGATGAACACTGAGGACACGCTCGTGGTTCATGTTGCTCATGTACGGGGGACTCCTGGAAATGGGTCTGCGCCAAAGATACAGATGCGCAATTGCACAGCATTCTAATGGCGGCGACAATATCTGTTAACTGGATTATTAAGATAAGGGTTATCGGTTATATCGATATGCGATTTACTCTCCGTCAACTGCAAGTCTTCGTCGCCGTCGCCCAGCAGGAAAGCGTCTCCCGCGCTGCTGGCCTTCTGGCCTTATCTCAATCTGCCGCCAGCACATCGATCACCGAGCTGGAGCGTCAATCCAGCTGTCAATTATTCGACCGCGCCGGTAAACGCCTGAGCCTCAACGCCCTCGGCCACCAGCTGCTGCCCCAGGCCGTGGCGTTGCTGGACCAGGCCAAGGAGATCGAGGACCTGCTCAACGGCAAGTCCGGCTTCGGTTCCCTGGCGGTCGGTGCCACCCTGACCATCGGCAATTACCTGGCGACGCTGTTGATCGGCAGCTTTATGCAGCAACACCCCGAGAGCCAAGTGAAGCTGCACGTGCAGAACACTGCGCATATCGTGCATCAGGTGGCGCACTATGAAATTGACCTGGGTCTAATCGAAGGCGACTGCAGCCACCCGGATATCGAGGTGCAAACCTGGGTGGAGGACGAACTGGTGGTGTTTTGTGCGCCGCAGCATCACCTGGCCAAGGGTGGCGTGGCAAGCATGGAGGAGTTGACCCATGAAGCCTGGATCCTGCGGGAACAAGGCTCGGGCACGCGCCTGACCTTCGACCAGGCCATGCGTCATCACCGCAGCGCGCTGAATATCCGCCTGGAGCTGGAACACACAGAGGCGATCAAACGGGCGGTGGAATCTGGTTTGGGGATTGGTTGCATTTCGCGGCTGGCGCTACGCGATGCGTTCCGCCGTGGCAGCCTGGTGCCGGTGGAAACCCCAGATCTGGACCTGGCCCGGCAGTTCTACTTCATCTGGCATAAGCAGAAGTACCAGACCTCGGCCATGCGCGAGTTCCTGGAGCTGTGCCGCGCCTTCACTGCGGGGGTGCAGCGCAGCGACGAGATCGTACTGCCGAGTATCGCTTGATGCTCAGACGAGGATCACCGCCCACACCAGGGTGATCATGGTCAGCGCCACGAATTGCGCGGCGCTGCCCATGTCCTTGGCATTTTTCGACAAGGGGTGGCGGTCCAGGGAAATGCGGTCGATAGCCGCTTCCACCGCGGAGTTGAGCAGCTCGACGATCAGGGCCAACAGGCACACCGCAATCAGCAGTGCCCGCTCAACCCGGCTGACCTGCAGGAAAAAGCTCACTGGGATCAGGATAACGTTCAGCAACACCAACTGACGGAATGCCGCCTCGCCAGTGAAAGCCGCGCGCAGGCCATCCAGGGAATAGCCCCCTGCATTGAAGATACGTTTGATACCGGTTTGACCCTTGAAAGGCGACATAGATGTAGGCAACTGAACCAAAGAAGTGGGGAAGCTAGATCACGCAAAGTCAAAAAAGCGTGAAGCGGTTGTAACTTAATGCTGCGAAATTGACTCAAGTTGTTGCAACAGCAGTGCCGCCTGGGTTCGCGTACGCACCCCCAGCTTGCGGAAAATCGCTGTCACGTGTGCCTTGATGGTCGCCTCGGACACGCTCAGCTCGTAGGCAATCTGCTTGTTCAGCAGCCCCTCACAGACCATGGTCAACACGCGAAACTGCTGGGGAGTCAAGCTGGCCAGGCCATCACGGGCAGCCTTGGCTTCCTCGGACACATTGATTTCTTCAAACGCCTGGGGTGGCCACGACACATCGCCATCCAACACCGCGCGCACGGCTTTCTGGATATCTTCCATCGCGCTGGACTTGGGAATGAAACCGCTGGCACCAAACTCCTTGGAGCGCACTACCACGTCGGCTTCTTCCTGGGCCGAAACCATCACCACAGGAATTTGTGGGTATTGCCCGCGCAGCAGCACCAGGCCCGAGAAACCGTAGGCGCCCGGCATATTCAGGTCGAGCAATACCAGGTCCCAGTCGGATTTTTCGGTGAGGCGGGCTTCGAGTTCGGCGATGCTGGCCACTTCGACCAGGCGTACATCAGGACCAAGGCCCAGGGTTACCGCCTGATGCAGTGCGCTGCGAAACAGCGGGTGGTCATCGGCTATCAGGATTTCGTATGTGGCCATTGGTTAAATGATCCTGTTTTTTATGGGAGCCCTGATGGGTTCAGGGTTCACCAATACACAAGGCGACGGCCAGGCAGCTATCGCCACAGGGCTCGCCCAACGCCAAAAGCACATGAAATGACGTCGAGCATTCACGGTTGCGCCCCAATCGGCGCCCAGCATGCCCAGCGCAGCCTGGAGGGTCAAGCGCTACGCCCGTGGGCATTCTAGCGGGTGGCGGGTTCAGGGTGCCATCATGCAAACGTCGTCTGGCTAGACTGCCGGTATATAGGGTGCAAGGCGCGTATGGACAGCGTCCATCGGGTCCAAGGGCATTTGGAACTTGGCTGCCAGGTAATGGGCGCTGAATACATCGAGGTAGGCGTCCAGCACTTCGCTTGCAGTCAAGTCTTCGGCCAGCTCCAGACACAGCGCCGCCACCTCGGCAGTACAGAAATGGTCATCACGCTTGGAACGCCGCAGCTTGTAGCGTGATAACTGCTCAGGGGCCAGGCTCAGGACTGGCAAATGCTCCAGGTAGGGGCTTTTGCGAAACATCTTGCGCGCTTCGCTCCAAGTGCCATCCAGCAGGATAAACAGCGGACGCTTGCCCTCCTCCACGCGAACTTGACTGACCACCCGTTGCGGCGCCACAAACTCGCCGGGAAATACGATGTATGGCTGCCACTGCGGGTCAGCCAACAACGTCAGCAAATCAGGATCCACCTCGGTACGTGACCAGGCATATGCCGTGGTGTCGCCGATTACATCGGCAATCAGCCAGCCCGTGTTGCTCGGCTTCATCGGTTCAACGTCGTGCATCAGCAGGCACATGGCTGACCTGGCCGCGACTTTGGGCCGCCAGGCGCACAAGCAATATTCGGGAATCACCCGACAGCCGGGGCAGCGCTCAGCCCGGGAACCACGATTGAGAAACGGCCTGATGGCACGCGCCAGGCGTTGGGTGCGCAAGCGGGAAACGGCGTGGCTCATCGGGCACGCGGCGAAGAAAAGGAAATCGACACGGAACAAACTCGTGAAAAACAGAAGTGCCCGCAGTTTACCAGCGATACGCCTGGCTGTAGTGGCAAGGGCTCACCTATAATTGCGCGCCACTGAACGCACAGCGCAGTGGCTGGTCTATGCACCAGTAACCGAATCAGGAGAGTTTAATGCTGCGTTCCATGCTGCGCCTTGTTGCCCCATCCGTCGCCCTTGCGTTGGCCTTGCCTATGGGCGCCCATGCGGCCTCGCTGCTGGAGGCTCAAATGAACAGGAAGCTGCAAAGCGTCGCGGCTGAAAGCAATAAGGACCTGCCCCGGGAAATCGATGAAAAGACCCTGGAAGTGGCCTACACCGTCGAAGGCATGCAGCTGATTGATCACCTCAGCGTGCTACCTGATCGCGCCGAACAGATGCGCGCCAACCCCAAGGCTGTGTACTTCCAGCTGGGCCGCAGTGTGTGCACCAACCCGGGCTATCGCGAGCTGATGGCCAAGGGCGCGGTGATGCGCTACGAAATCACCGAAAACAAGACCAACCGTCCTGTAGCGTCGGTCAAGTTTGTTGAGGCCGATTGCCCGGCGCCGGCAAAGAAGAAAAAGTAACCATTGCTGACTCCTCACGCGCTGCTGTCCAGTAGCGCGTACGCCCCCGCTGCGTTTCCTGCCAACAACCGAACTTCGTGATGGGTGACCAATAAGCGGTTGCCAGCCAAGGGTTTTTCGGCCCATGATCAGCCATCCCATACGCCCATCCACAGCAGTTTCAATGCTGTTCTGTAGTACTTTCAGGGCAAGAAAGGCCTGCCCTCCTGCGGCATGTCGCGACACATGCAGTGTCGTGGCCCCGACGACGCTCTCGTCGACTACCCAGGCCCTGCAAAGAAGGAGAAGTTGAATGCCTTATGAATCGAATGAGCAATTGCTTCGTCATTTTGAAGAAAACGGGACCGACCTCACGCAGCAGGTCGACGCGCAAATCCAGCTGATCGCCCCTAATAGCCCAAATATCCCCCTTTATCGCGACATGATCCTCACCGTCCTGCGCATGGCCCAGGACGACCGCGACCGCTGGAACGCCAAGATCACCCTGCGCGCCATCCGCGAATTGGACCACGCCTTTCGTGTACTCGAACAGTTCAAGGGGCGGCGCAAGGTGACAGTATTCGGCTCGGCACGCACACCTGTGGAAAGCCCACTGTATGCGTTAGCCCGAGAAGTGGGCGCTGCGTTGGCGCGTTCCGACCTGATGGTCATCACCGGCGGCGGCGGCGGTATCATGGCCGCAGCCCACGAGGGCGCGGGCTTGGAGCACAGCCTGGGGTTCAACATCACCCTGCCGTTTGAACAGCACGCCAATCCGACCATCGATGGCACCGAAAACCTGCTGTCCTTCCACTTCTTCTTTACCCGCAAGCTGTTCTTCGTCAAGGAAGCCGACGCGCTGGTGCTGTGCCCAGGTGGTTTCGGCACCCTGGATGAGGCACTTGAAGTGTTGACCTTGATCCAGACCGGCAAGAGCCCACTGGTGCCGGTGGTATTGCTGGATGCACCGGGTGGTGGGTTCTGGCAAGGCGCCCTGGACTTTATCCGCAGCCAGTTGGAAGCCAATCGCTATATCCTGCCCACCGACCTCAAGCTGATCCGCCTGGTCTACAGCGCCGAGGAAGCGGTGGACGAAATCAACCAGTTTTACGCCAACTTCCACTCTACCCGTTGGTTGAAGCGTGAGTTTGTGGTGCGCATGCACCATCCCCTCAGCGACCATGCCTTGGCCCATTTGCAGGAAGAATTTGCCAGCCTGCGGCTCAGTGGTGAGTTCCAGCAACTCGCCTATACAGGTGAAGACCACGACGAACCGCGATTCAGTCATTTGACCCGCTTGGTGTTCAACTTCAATGGCCGCGATCAGGGGCGGCTACGAGAGTTGGTGGATTACATCAACCTCCCGGAAAACTGGGCGCAGGCTCAGGGCAAGACGCAGCAACGGGTGACGCCAGAACCCGCGTGACTTTATTGCAGGCGAAAAAAAGGCCCACTATTTTCATAGTGGGCCTTTTTTTTGTAGCGTTCAATCGTCCATATCTCGACCGCTTAACAAGCGACTGATCATGTCCATGGAAAACCCACGATAACTCAGAAAACGACCTTGCTTCGCACGCTCCCTGGCATCTATCGGAAGGTGACCGGCAAACTTGCGACGCCAGGTGTCTTCCAACTGCGACTGCCAACTGATACCGCATTCACGTAGCGCGAGGTCGATATCGGCACGTTGCAGGCCACGCTGGCTCAGCTCTTCGCGAATTCGCGCTGGGCCATAGCCAGAGCGCGCGCGGTAAGACACAAAGCTTTCAAGGTAACGGGCTTCCGACAACAGTCCCTCTTCCGTCAACCGGTCAAGGGCTGTTTCGATCATCTCAGGCTCTGCGCCGCGCTGACGCAATTTACGCGTCAGCTCGACTCGACCATGCTCGCGGCGAGCGAGCAGGTCCATCGCAGTGCGCCGAACGGCGACGAGTGTATCCAGTACCACAGTCATCGTTTGCTTCAGATGTCAGTGTCTGCTTCTTCCATTTCGTCAACCGGCTCGCGGTTGGCGGCAGCTTTCACGTCCGGCGCTGGGGTCAGCAGCTTATCGCGAATCTGCTTCTCAAGCGTGGCGGCGATATCCGGGTTGTCTGCCAGGAACTTGGCGGAGTTGGCCTTGCCCTGACCGATCTTGCTGCCGTTGTAGGCATACCAGGCACCGGATTTCTCGACGAAACCGTGCAGCACGCCCAGGTCGATCATCTCGCCGTTCAGGTAGATACCCTTGCCGTAGAGGATCTGGAACTCGGCCTGACGGAACGGAGGAGCCACCTTGTTCTTCACAACCTTGACGCGGGTTTCGCTACCGACAACCTCATCACCTTCCTT
Organism: Pseudomonas sp. FBCC-B545; assembly: GCF_059134095.1. NCBI lineage: Bacteria > Pseudomonadati > Pseudomonadota > Gammaproteobacteria > Pseudomonadales > Pseudomonadaceae > Pseudomonas > Pseudomonas sp. FBCC-B545. The sequence continues at coordinate 4,908,553 of NZ_CP101441.1, forward strand.
CACCGCGCCAGTACGTCGGATATCCAGACGGACCGAAGCGTAGAACTTCAGCGCGTTACCACCCGTGGTGGTTTCCGGGCTGCCGAACATCACGCCGATCTTCATACGGATCTGGTTGATGAAGATCACCAGGCAGTTGGCGTTCTTGATGTTACCGGTGATTTTACGCAGCGCCTGGGACATCAGGCGGGCTTGCAGGCCCACGTGCATGTCACCCATTTCGCCTTCGATTTCAGCCTTGGGTACCAATGCGGCCACGGAGTCGACCACGATCACGTCGATGGCGTTGGAGCGCACCAGCATGTCGGTGATTTCCAGGGCCTGTTCGCCGGTGTCCGGCTGGGAAACCAGCAGGTCGTCGACGTTGACGCCCAGCTTGCCGGCGTACTCAGGGTCCAGGGCGTGCTCGGCGTCGACGAATGCGCAGGTGGCGCCCATCTTTTGCGCCTGGGCGATCACCGACAGAGTCAGGGTGGTTTTACCGGAAGATTCAGGACCGTAGATCTCAACGATACGGCCTTTTGGCAGGCCGCCAATGCCGAGCGCGATATCCAGACCCAGAGAGCCAGTGGAAATAGCCGGGATCGCCTGACGGTCGTGATCGCCCATACGCATTACGGCACCCTTGCCGAATTGACGTTCGATCTGACCCAGGGCCGCAGCCAAGGCTTTCTTCTTGTTGTCGTCCATTAAAGTCCTCACGTAATCAATAAGGCCTGACGGCCAACACCTGTATAAGTAGACAGTATTGTTCCACAAAGATCCGGGATCGCCTACCCCTGTTTTTCTATTTCTGCTGCAGCTCGTCGCAACAAGCCCTCCAGCGCGGCTTTTACCGTTTGTCGGCGGACGTCATCGCGGTTGCCGGGAAAGTGCGCAAGCTCGGCCGTGACCTCGTCACCTACTGCAAAGGCCAGCCAGACAGTACCGACCGGCTTGTCCGGCGAACCGCCATCCGGGCCGGCAATACCGCTGACCGCGACGGCAAAGCGCGCCAGGCTTTTTTCCTGCGCGCCACGGGCCATGGCCTCCACCACTTCCTGGCTGACGGCGCCTACTTTGGAGAAAAGTTTTTCCGGCACGTTCAACTGCCGCGTCTTCTGCCGGTTGGAATAGGTGACATAGCCCGCCTCGAACCAGGCCGAACTGCCCGGTATCCGCGTAATGGCCTCGGCAATCCCGCCGCCGGTGCAGGACTCGGCAGTGGTGACGTGAGCATTGAGCACCTGCAAACGACGACCAAGGTCGGCAGCCAGTTGAGTGATTTCCTTCACGGTCTTCTCCAGGAATGAGCGAGGGGTTCGCCTACCCTACAGGAGCTTATCGACCATGCAAGATACAGAGTGCATCAAGAGGCTAACGTGCGACGGCCTGCACATACGCCTGGCAGGCACGCAGGGCGATCAGGGCGTTGTCACCGTCATCGGTGATGCGGATAACTCGTTGAGCATGCGCCGGGTCAAGTCGGGCTCGCGGGGCTGCATGAACCAGGCTGCCGGCGGTGGTGGTGGCTGGCACTGTACAGCCACTGGCGAAATCGGCGGCGTCGAGAAGGACTGACAACCGCACATCAGCAGTGGCCAGACGGTCACGCAGAGCAGCTTGGTTGCGTTGGGCATCGTTCAACTCCTGGGTGTGTTGGCGGTCGTTGGCGTTGAGTTGTTGCTCCAGAGCCTGGCGTTGGTTTTGTGCTGCCAGCCTTTGCTGGTTCAGCGCTTGAGCATGGGTGCTTGATTGCAGCTCAAGCTGCGCACCATATCGCCAAGCCTGGACCTGCCAAACAAACGCCATGAGCAGACACACGCCGATCAAACGCAACGCACTTAGGAGATGCATAACACCGCCTTGGCCCGCGCCCACAAGCGCAAACGCTCATCCAGGCCATTGAGACCGCCGTTGATACGCCGAGTGATAGCGGTGAATTGGTCCCTGTCGGCCAGTTCATTCAAACCGTTGCTCTGCCAAAACCAGGCTGCCGATTCGCAAGCCCATTGCGGTTGCTCCAGCAATTGCGGCTGCAGAAGCAGGCGATCATCGCCGAACAGCGCTCGACTGCAGAGCAGGTAGTTACGACGCCCCGTGATCTGAATAAGCCCCCTGCCCCGATATTTCTGGCCATCGCCATCCGCCTCGGGCGTGTTGCCCAGCCGGGCGGCTAGGGTACCGGTGTCGTATTTGCTCAGGTAGTGATCGCTGCCCATTTCTCGCACATAGAGCAACTGAGCAGATTCGTGGCCGATTTGGGCGAGGAATGCGGCAGTGCGTTCAGGTGTGGTGATTTGGTGATGGGACATCGCCGTGTTTAATGCCGAAATGAAAACTCCCGCTTTAAGGCGGGAGTTTGGTAAGACTTTAACCAGCTGTTGCTCAGATAGAACCATGCATCCCTCCTTCTTGAGGTCGAGCTTTCAGTGATACACGAACTCAAGCTCCCTCTTCTGCCCGCGCCTAAGACGCCAACCCAGTGGCCATGATCGAACTGCGATACCCCGTCGCCGGGTCGCCAACGTGAGTCACTTGGGTAATCGACCAGCGCCCCTGCATATACGAAGGCCAGGTTTCATCCAGCACCAGCAAGCCTTCGGCAGCGAGCAACGGGTTACCTGGGCAATCGATCTGCAGCTTCAAACCTTCACGGCCCACTCGGCGCAGTTCGCCTTCGGCCACGGCGCGGGCTTCGGCTTCGTTCTGGCAGCGCTGACGCAAGGTCTTGAACGGGGCAATTCCGACCTGGACCACGCGCTGCTTGCCGGCGGCGGCGTCCCACCAGCTGACGCGGCTGCCCATGTATTTGGAGCGTGATTTTTCGTCGAGCTTGGCGGTAATGAAGGCATGCTCACCGGGCCGGTTGTCCTCGGTCACCGATAATTTCACTGGCGGCAATAGCTGACCGGAGAGTGACTTGGCCTGCCCCGCTTCGGCGAGTACATAGAGTTCGTTGAACGGCTTGGTGACCGCGTTGTAGCGCTTGGCCAGGCGAGTGATGAAGGCCATGTCGCTTTCATTGGACTGGTCGATGTGCGCAATCGCAATGCCGTCGAGCGTCGGTGCAACTCGCGGTGAAAAACCATGGCGGCTGACCAGTTGGCGAAACAATGCCCCCAATGTCGTCGGCCCATGGCTGGCGGAGCGGCGCTGGCGATATCCGCTCTTATCCCCCTCACTGAAGGGCGCGGCCGTGGCCACGATCATCAGGCGCATCGGAAACAACACCGGGGTGCGTTGAGTGACGACAAACTCGCCTTTTTCCACCAAGCCGGTTTCCTGGTAACCGACGCGCAGGCCGATCTTGCCGCTCAGGCTGGGCAACCCCTCCAGCCCTTCGATATTGAGGGTCAATTCCAGGCGGTCAGTCTGGATACCGGCAGCGTCGGTGTGGCTCCAGTGCATCAGGCGTTGATTGAGCAGCGCCGCGTTGGCGCCGTAGAACTCTACGATCGGGGTAAATCCCTGTGCCATGCAGCCTCCTTAATCCCACGCCAGCACGGGTCGTACAGCCGCCGGCCTGGCTTGCATCTCAGGCACGATCACCCATACGCCGGCCGGCAATACCGGACCGTATTCAGCCAGTTCAGGGTTCAAGCGCCAGAGGGTTTCTTCCGCAGCGTCGTCGCAACGCCCCAGCTCGCGATAGAGCAACAGGTTGACCGAATCACCGGCGATACTTCGCACTCTACGCATTGACGAACTCCTCCAGTTCCAGGGTCCAGGTCATGACCATGGCAGTGCCGTCATCGATCACGTTGCTTTGGGTTTCCACCACTGAGTTGATCCGCCACAGCCCCCAGTTACGGCCGATACCATCGACCAGCGGCAAAGGCGCACGCGCATTTTGCAGTGCGCGCAGTTCGTCCAGGCGCTGCATGCCGGTGGCGTACATGGCCGTGCCGCTGAACGTGAGCTTTTCCAGCTTCTGGCCGTTCTGCCGCGACTGGGGTTTGCTGGCAATAATCGCCAGGTCACTCCAGCCGCCGTCGCTGTTGCGGATGAACGACGAATAGGCAAAACCTCGGGACAAGCCAAAGATAAAGTCGCCGAGTACCATTTGTTGTCGCATCAATCACCTCCTGAAGGATCGGCCAGTGCCGCGTTGCGCCGGATGCCAAGGGAATCGGTGACCATGGGCATGCATTGAAACTGCAGGGCCTGGATCACCTGGTTGACCACTTGCTGGGCATCGGCGGGGTTGACGCCGGTGATCTGGATACTCGGTGAGATCGTGACCTGAACGTTGTCGGTGCGGGCACTGTTGAGCTCCTTGCTCAGTGCATTGGGCGCGGGCAGGCGATCCTTTGAGCTGAACAGTTTGTCACCGAGCCAACTGCCCGCTTCGCTGCCCAGCAAGCCACCGATGGCGCCGCCAACTGCGGTGCCGACACCAGGGAAAATCAACGTGCCGAGAGCGGCGCCGGCGGACGCTCCGGCCCAGGCGCCACCGGCGGTGCTGAGACCGGTACCGACAGCCTTGGCGTCGCCAGTGCGTACGCCCTGAATCACATCAAAAGCCGTGTCGGCGTACCTCATCGGGCCAAGGCGGCGAGCACCCGCCAGCCCCAGTTTGCTCATTGCTCCCGAAGGATTGGCAGGCATCTTCAGAGGGCCCGGCAGAGGTTCACGACTGAAGTTGCGAGCCTGTGGCGCGGTCGCTACCCGACCTTCGGAAGGCATGGGGATGAGCTTGCGCTCTAAGGCTTCGATCAGCCCTGGACCTCTGCTCGCTGGCGACTGGCCCGCAGTTCCACTCTTGCTTCGACGGTTCGCCACGGCCACTCGAGGTTGCAACCGTCGAGCCGGACCACCGGCATCGAAACCTAAAAATGGTGCAGGCAACGATGCCTTTGCATCACGTTCGAGGCTGTTTAGGATCCGCGCAAACACACCGCCGTTCTTGCGGGCGGGTGATCGTTTGGTCGAGGCAGTCTTCGGTGCAACCAGTTGTTTCTTCGGTCTGTTCTGAGTGTGTTGAGATCCCTGCTTTTTTTGCGACCTCGGCTGACGAGGGTTCTTTTTCCCGCGAGAACCTGGCGAGCGCGAACGGCGGCTTTCGATGGGATGCTGAGTTGCCGTTGCACAGCAGCACGACTTATCTTTTTCAGCACCGCCCTCCTTGAACAGCTTGCCAACACCCGGAAGCTTACCCAGCGTCGCATCGACCACGTTGCCTGCAACGCGGGTTTTTATCGTTTCACCCAAACCGGAGAAAAACTCGGAAAACACCGGCGTAACGGCGCCCGCTGTTTTAACCGCGCCCGCCAGAGCCGGCGACTCTGCAGCAGCGCCATTGACACTATCCACCAGGCCCGTTTTGGCTTTCAGCCAAAGTGCTTCGCCCCAGACCGGCGTGGCCTCCAGGGTCGTAGAGAAACGCTTGCCGCTTTCGCCGGACTCCTCGCGCAGCGCCTTGATCGACTTTTCCGAAGTCGCCGTTTTGTCAAACTTCAACTGGCTGCCTGAATGCTGCAGCGCACTTGCCAGGTCGATTATCTGTGCGCTGGCCAGCGTCATGGCCTCGCGGGTATGGCGCAAATCCTCTGAGGTGGTCGAAACGGATTCAGCCACCGTCTTCGATTCTGTTCGCCCATCCATGTTGGACGAACGCACAGCAATCGCCCTGAGCGACGACAAGGCGGTGTCGAGAGAATCCACACCCTCACGCAATGAGCCGAGCGACAGAGCTAGCTCATCGAGTTTCAGCGTCGCGTCAGTGAGGGCGGCAACTGTCCCGGACAAGTCAGCCAGACCTGTTGATGGGGTTGAGCTGCCAACCGACAAAGCGCCAAGGCTGACGATATCGGCGTCATGTGCGCCGTCTGTAGTGCCGAACGCATCCCGGCCATTCTTGGCCATGGCATATGCGAGCGAATACTTGTCCTGCATCCCGCTTACTCCTGTTTAACGCCAAGGCGAGTGATCGCAATGTCGTAGCGGCGCAATGCTTTTCCGGCGTCCCAGTCGAGGATCTCCGCCTCATTGACCGAGTAGATCAGCGGCACCACATCGAGGATTACGTCGATGTCGCGCTGCGAAAGAAGTCCGCCGGTTGATTTAAAAAATCGTCGATGCGCTCCTGCAGTTCCGTCCAGTCGGGCACGGTCAAACCGGCCAGGTCGGGAATCATCAGGCCAGTGCAATGGGCGGTGATGAACTCGGCGCGCTCTTTATTGGTGGCGAGCTTTTTCATCACTTTGGTGGCGCGTAGGGCGGGCATTTCCAGGGGTAGTTCGGTCAGGGTTCGGCCGGCTGCGTCCAAGGGCAATAGCAACTGGACGGGTTGGTCGTGGGGTGTCGCGTCCTGTGCGTCCATGAAGAACGACGCAGGGCGCGTCGACATTTCATGTACGTACTGGGCAATGCTCACGTAATCCGGGCGCTTGAGCTGGTCGAGCTCTTTTTCCGACAGGCCGGTGGCGAGTTTCGCCAGTTCGAAAAACTGATCGTCCTCGTCATCACCGGCCCGGGCCAGCGCGTCTTTTTGCGCGGCGTAAAACAACGGTTTGAGCTGAACCTGCTGGATCGTCGCGCCGGTGTCGGCGGTGATCGGAGCCAGCAGGATATGCAACGGTGGCATCCAGGCCATGGGGCAATTCCTTGTTGAAAGGTATTGAAAAGTACCGAAAATCCAGATCTGAACGCGGTCCCTGTGGGAGCAGGCTTGCCTGCGATAGCGTCAACTCGGTGCTCCAGACACACCGAGTCGCCTGCATCGCGGGCAAGCCCGGCTCCCACATTGACCGTGCCTGCCTTAGATTGCAGTCATTTTTTTAAGGCATCAGTACGGCGCGGCGCGCATCGCCAAGAATGTCGACACCGTTGAGCACGAACTTCTGGGTGCGCACGTCGATGTCGATCACCGAAATGCCATTTTCCAGACGGTTGTAGGTACGGCAAGACAGTTCCAGTGTGGTGGTGGCCTTGTCGCCCATCTTCAGCTTCGCCTCCTCCAGGGATTTGAGCTTGCCGCCGACGGTGTGGTAGGTGAAGTAGGTCTTGCCGTCCTGGTCCTGGCCGGCTTCACGCACGTTCAGCAAAATGTCGTCGCCCGTGCGCACACCCAGGGCCAGCATGATTTCCGGGCCGGCACCTTGCAGCACCAGTTTGGCATTGAGCACTTTGCCGCTCTTGGCCATTTCTTCGGCGATGAAACGCCCGCCGGACATGGCTTCCATGTCGAACTCGATCTTCGGCGGGGTGAACTCTTCCACGGTTGCGGACAACGGCAGGCCTTGAAGGGTGGCCGCGATGGCCTGTCTGACTCGGTTGGTAAACATTAGAGAACGTCCTCCAGGAACTGCTCGATGATTTCATCGCGGGCGTTGAGTTGATAAACCATGTGTTCGTTCGGCGCGTAGCGGCCGTAGTCGATAACAATGAACCAGGTGCCGTTCTTGTACTTCTCGACGCTGTTCAGTTCCGGGTGCAGGTATACGCTGCCGCCGGGGATGGTTTCGTCGGCCACCAGGGTTTGCAGCCAGTCGTTGATGCGCTTGACCTCCTGGTCCATGAAGGACTTGGTGAGGTTCTTGGCCATGGCTTTCTGGCCGGCCTTGACCAGCTTGCGGCTGATGGCATCTTCCAGGCCGACGTAGCTGATGAACTTGCCGGTGATGGAGCGGTTACCCAACAGCGAGAAACCGCCGAGGATGGTGCGGGCGTAGTAGCTCACGCCATGGCGGTTGAGCAGGTCGCCCTCGGTGGAGGTGTCGAGGATGTTGTACTCGACCACGCGGGAAACGTCCTCGGCGAAGGTCACTTGGTTGCCGGGGCTTTCCCACTGCTTGACCTTGGCCAATGCTGCGATGGCCAACGAGGATGGCGACAGGAACACGTTTTTCTTCGCGGCCTTGGAGTACACCGACGGCATGTTGTGCACCAGCAGGCAACGGTCGAAGCCAAGGTCGGCACCGCCCAGCTCGCCGCTGTAGGCAACTTGGTCTGCAACGGAAGCGTCCTTGCCATCCAGCACCACACGCGCCTTGATGCGCTTGCCGAAGGAGGCGAATTCACCGGCCACGGCCTTGGTTCCGGTAAAGCCTGGGGCGCCAATGATGGTCAGGTCTTCCGGGACGCTGCTCAGGGCCGCCAGTCCCAGCTTGCGACCGGTGACCGGGTCGTTGCCGCCGATCACATTGTTGACGGTATCAGCCGGGGTGGCGCCTTCTTCGACGATGACCACATAGACCGGCACCTTGACCACTTTGAGGATCTGGTACACAGCCTGGAACAAGGTGCCCGACTCGGTGCCGGTAGGGTCCAGCAACGCCTGGGTGGTGAAGCTGTTGATACGGAACGGCGCGTTTTTCGGGATCGATGCGTGGGCATTCGGCGCAGTGCCGACCAGGCCGATCACGTTATCACCCAGGCCACCCATGGCCTCGGGGGATTCAGTGGCATTCACAGTGATGCCGTTGTGCTCGAAGTTCAGGACTTCTGCCATGGTTATTCAGCCTTCTTGGGGGTGGAATTGAGGACGCTGGTCAGTTCAAGGCGGCCAGCGGTGCGTAGGGCGGATGCTTCGACGTCGAGCAGTTCCAGTTCCTCGCCGGCGGTGGACCAATGGCCGTTGCCGATGGGGAATGAGATGAGGACGGTGTAGGTTTGGCGGGTGGGCATGGGTAGGATTCTCCGAGTGAAAAACGCCAAAAGCCCCTGCGGGAGGGGCTTTTGGGGGAGGCGAAAAAACTGCTTTCGCGGTGGGCGTCAAATTCGATCAGGCAAGGGGTAAAGCGCCTTGATTTCAGCGACTTTGTCACGCCAGGCCTTTTCCTTTTCGGGGGTTTCGTCGTATTGCCACTCGAGAAACAAAGGATCGGCTTCTGTCACATATAGCGTGCGGCGTGCAGCGATAGAGTTTTCAAGTTGAATGACTTTAGCGGCCTCGTTACACAGTTCTGCCGCTTGCTCAGCGGAAAAACCGAGACTTTTGAGAATTTCGGGTTCCGCAGGAATGTTAATCAGCTGCTCGCCGCCAGGTGTTACTGCGGACTTGATGGAAATAGTCATTTACGCCCCCTTCATCGCGTAGATTTTGTCATTGTCATAAGCGTAAGCCATTCGCTTTTCGGGCAACGTAACGCCCAATACTGCGTCGGCCTCTGAAAGACGATATGGACGAACGCACCAACGGATCTCCCAATCACCTTGGCTACTTTCGCCCATAGGCACTTCGGCATCTAAGCGGCTAAAACCGATGGCGCCGGGGAACGATTTGTTAACGGTGTAGCTCAACCCACCGCGTAGATAAAGTCCAGAGTGTATGGACGACTGAATGATCTGCCCATCCTTCAGGTTCAAGTACAAAGGTCTAACGCCTGTTACGTGTCGAGCAATACAGGTCATCCCAAAACTGATGCCACGGACTGTTTCACGGTATGTCTGCGAAATGCGTTTTACCGTCAGGTAGTTTCCATCTCCACTCCATAGGTGCCCACACCCTTCCATTTGCAGATTCAACCCCGCTATGTGGACGATCCCTTGTCCAAACGGCCACAGACCAGCATCGCGGCTGTAAATACGAGAAAACGTGATCTCAGTCTCACCGCTATCATTACCTGGCATAGTCCACCAGACTGGATAGAACGTGTCCGTCGGCAACCCCGTCAGATCAATATCCTGACTATAGAGTGCACGACCGTTAATATCTTTTGCCTGAACACTGCCGCGCCACGCAGTGAACTGGTTGGATGCAGCATCTACTTGGGCATTAATTTTCCCAATCTGGGTTGTCACGGTCTCCGTAAGTTGGTTACACGCATCTACAACCTTCGTAATAGTCGTTTCAATTCCCATTTTCAACTTCCTGTTAGGTAATCCGTCCAGCACTTTTATAAGTGCTCCTACTTCGCTTCGAGATTCATAACTCGAAACATCAAATCCATATGCCGGGACATATTGCCAACCGAAGCCGCCGCCATGATTGCGATCTCCTCGGCCAACAACACATTCAAGTTTTCACTCCCCACCACAATCGTCACGCTATCCGCCGGCAACGGCGAAATATCCAGCGTAAACTTTTGCAGTACCCGCGCCGCCGCCGCTTTATACGTCAGCAGCTTCCCCGCCACGGAATACACCGCCAGCAAGGTTCCACTGGCGAGGTAAAAACCGAACTCGCCAATCTCATACTCACCGTCGCCATCAAACAGCGCGGCCATCCTGAGTTGGCGCTCGCCCAGGTCTTCATAATCCACAATGGCGACCCGCTGGCGCTCATCGCGCAAGGCCACTTCCGTGCCGTCTGGAGTGTAGCGGCCGGTACCGGCGCCGATGTGGGTGATTTCGCCTTTGATGCCTTGGTTCTTCGCCTGCAGCACTTCATCCAAACCCTTGGAGGTGAAGCGCACCAGGCGCGTAATGTCATCTGTCATGGCTGCGCCCTGAGGTCGTAGTCGTTAATGGTGTAGTGCCGGGCAACCCCGGCACTGTTCAGTCGGGCGGCAAGCCCGAATTCAGGTAGCGCGCCCTGAAGCTGCAACTCGCCATCGCTTAGGGGTCTGTGAGCAGCGCTGTTGAAGGAGACGGAACCTAGTAGCTTCACCTCGGGCAAGGCTCCGGGTCGGCTATGGTCACTGATACTCAGTGCCGGATCCGTTGCTGCAGCGACACGCAAGCCTTGGGTGGTCTCATGCACGATGGTAATCGTCGCCTGATCGCGCTCACTCTTGGCCGCATTGATACGCCGGATCAGTCGGTTGTGATCGCCGCTGGACCAACTGCGTCCGATGATCGCCTGCACGTCGAAGGTGTAAGGCACACCCAAGGGGCGCTGCTGATACCAGGCGCTGATGTTGGGGGTAAAACCCAATGACTCCACCGCATGACTCAGCGCCTTGGGCGTACCGGCCTGGCGCTGGATCTGCCAGGACAATGCGACGGTCAGACGCTTTTCCGCCTCGCTGGCCTCGGCATCCCATTCGCTGACGCCGCGGTCGGCGGCCAGGTAAGGGAGGAATTCGCTTGGGGTTTGAAGTGGATTCATCAGCGCTGGAAACGGCGGTGTGACTCGTTCAAGCAACGTGCCGAAGCCCAAGTCCAACGCCTTTTCCAGCGGTGAACTGTTGGCCGGCAACAAACTCGCTTTAGGTTCACTCATAGCGTGCGCACCTCCACCTCGACACCCGTGCAATACGGGGCCTGGAACGCGGTGCTGACAATCGGCGCCAGCGGTTCAAGGATTTGCAGTTGCGCAGCGCCAGCGCTGTGTATGGCATAGTCGATCCAGCTGGGGTCAACCCGCCCTTCCAGGCGATGGCAGGACTCTGCGTAGTCTTGCAGCAGTTTCTGCGCCGCTACTTGGGTCAGCCCTGAGTCCGGGCCGGCGTTGATCTTGGCCACCACGCGAATCTTGTAAGGTTGAATCTGAGCGCCCTGGACGGTGACAAGATCGGTTTCCGGCCTTACATCCGGCCGTGCGAAATGTCGACGTACACCGTCAAGCAAGTCCGCAGACGGTGTACCGTCGCCCTCCCTGGAAAGCACGGTGACCATGACTTCGCCCGGTGCGGTGCGTCGAGCGTTGCCGTCCTTGACCTGGGCCGCATAACCATCCGGATCGAAGGTGTAGGTGACGGTCACCACTCCAGGCGTCGCGCTCTGCACTTTCACCGCAGGACGCTCGCCAAGGGTGAAGACTTCGCGGCGATACTGCATCCGCGAGCCGGCCGCCGGAGCATGGGGCGCCAGGTAGTAACGCAGGCGAGCGTCGTCGTCGCTTTCCAGGGTGGGCGGCACGGGCGGGAAAGCCGCCGGGTCGCCAGGGTCGAGCACTTGGCGCTCCAGGCCCATATCGGCCAGGCGCGCATCCAGGTTACTGCCGGTGGCCCACCACGCGAGCATTTGCTTGATACGGGCGTTGTATTTGCGCTCATGGGTTTGCAGGCGCACGCAAAACGCTTCCAGGGCCAGGGTCAGCAGTTCGCTTTCGTTGTCGAGGCTGACCTTGAGTTTGGCCGCGCTTTGCGGAGCTCGGCTGGCAACGTAGTCGATGACGAACGCCTTGAACTCGGCCAGCAACGGTTCGAACTCATCCACCTTGATGATGGCCGGTTCCGCCAGTTGGTTCTGGCCGGGGATCAGCATGCTCATGTCACGACCTCGAAGGATTGTTGGCGGTTTTTCCAGGTGCCGGCAAACCGCAGCAACAGGCCGGCGCCTTGGCGGGTAGCGACGATGACCTGGGGTTCAAAATCGTCGATGCCGTTGTGGGTGTTGTAGAACGCCTGGGCGGCGTGGCTCTGGGCGAGGATCAGCAGGTCATCACCGAGGTTTTGCCCGAGCAACTGCGGGATCAGCGAACCGTACAACGGACGCTTTTGCCGAGTGCCCACGGGGGTGGTCAGCGCTCGGGTGGCGCGCTGCACAAATTGCAGCCAGTCATCGACGGCTGCCCCGGTGTTCCTCTCGATTCCGAGCATGGGGTGTCCTTATCGGGGGCTGATGAGTCGTCCTTGGTGGTCCACTACCGGGCCGCTGAAGTGAGCTCCGCCAGCATCCAGCAACAGGCTGGTGCCGCCGATTTGCAAAGTGATGCTCTGGGCATTCATGGTCAGGCTGGCAGCGCCGACTTTAATGTCGACCTGTTCACGGGAGCCGCTGACGGTGGTTGGGCCGTTGACCCAGTTGAAGGTATGGCTGGCGTCGTCGTAGTCGCTTTGGGTGCCGTCTTGATGGCGACGCCTGGTCAGCGTCGCAACGCTGGAGACCGGCGGAAAGCGATCACTGTTGAGGCCGAACAGAGCCACTGATTGCACGCCGCCCTCCCCGCCACCGTAGTTAAGCAACAGGCATTGCTCGCCCACCGTTGGAATGCGGGTTTCCGTTTGCGCACCGGCGCTGGGGTTAAAAAAGCGGATCGCAGGGGTGAGCAAGTCACCATGGCTGACCTTGCAGGTATTGCTGGCAGCATCGACCTGCTGGCAAACGCCAATCCGGCAGAAGCTTTCGGCGCGTCGATAGAGGTCTTCGAGTTGGGTCTCCATCTCTGCCAGGCGTTCGACGATCGGTCCCAATTGCATGCGTAACAGCGCGTCGAACATGGGTTACTCCCCCAGTGGCCTGTATTGATCCGGGTCATCGATGTTCGAGACGTCCCAGGTGCAGGCGAACAGCGGTCGACCGGCAGGATCTTCAAGCAATGGCGGGCCGAGGTAGAGGGTTTGGATAAAGGACACGGTCCAGATGTCGTAGGCAATCGGCACATCGCCCTGTGCGCCAGGCGCGGCGACGATGCCGGCGGGTAGATCACATTGCTCCGGGGGCAAACCCCAGCGGTTATCCAGGACCAGGTCCATCAACTGGCTCGCCAGATCGCAGGCCTCGAACGGCACACCTTGGATGATCATGGCCTTGAGCGAAATCGACAGCGCGTGAGCTTTACGCCCCTCCAGCGAGCGGATACCAGGGCCGTTACGTTCCACGGTAATCAGTACGCCTGTTTTATCCTCTGTGATTTGAAAATCCTGGTGATTGCCTACACGTAATTGGGGAAAAGCGCTTTTGAGCACCTCGCCAATGGCAATGGGAAGCTGGGAAGGTTTTTCAATAAATGTCATCTGTCGCGTCCTTGCAGGTTATTGCTGATCCGTGCGGAAAGACGGGGCGTTGGTTACAGCAACTGGCCTGGTTACCCGTCATGGGCATTTTTTCCAGGCAAGCCGGGGTGCCCCGCACGGCGGCGGGGACTTCCTGCTAGTGGGAAATGGGCCTAGAACGTCCAGCTCCATGCTGGAAAGGTAGGCAGAGGACCGGTACCGTGATCCGGATAGAAAACGTGAGGCGTAGGCGCCGCAGTTGGCGTAAAGCCAAAACGAGCCCACATCGGCACGCCATCGATCAAGACAATGTTGCCGTCATCCTGCAATTGCAGGTAGGTACGATCAGGTCGGCCATTCTGTTCTTTCACTGGAATCCAGCTGGTCAGGGCGATCCATGTACGGCTATGCACGTGATCAACGAGAAAAGCCCCACCTTGCATGTAGAAACAATTGGCCAAATCCGAATTAGGACGATCATCCACATAGGTATAGGGCACAGTGCTATCTGCTACCCAGATCTTCACACCGTTGTCGTAAAGCACCAGATTTGCGTCGGCCTCCAAGATCAGCTTGTACTGCTTGCTCGGAGACTCGAGATACTGTCCAACAAGCATGAAGTTGCGGGGAGGTAGCACTGAGCTTCCGTCTTGGGTAAACGGAATAATATGAAATCCACTACTGGACATGTTGATCACCTTTTTGGTCGGTTTGTTGCGGAGAATTCCGCTTCACGTCGCTCGAAGGCGATTGCCCGAGGCTCGTAGCCTTCACATGATTCAACGTCCCACACCGGGGACACTTGATCTGGAGCTCGTTACACCTGCCTGCTCGGGCAAGTAATTTATTGCAACTGCCGCATCTGAATTCTTTGAGCATGTAGGGACTCCTTTCGCGAATTTATGACCCAGGCGCACATGGTCTGGGCTTGTCATTCATCGCGGCGAATACCCGGTCATCGCACCAATCACTGTTGATCCGGGCGTGTGCTAGAAGGGTCATCGACTCCAATACGCCTGGCGGCCCACCGCTCATAAAGGCCGATGGCCACATCGGCACCGGCCATGGCGGTCAGGCAACCAATGGCGCCGGCGGTCCAGATCGACATGCCGGCGGCGTAGCACAGCATCAGCGCCGAAACCCCGCAGACCATGCAGGCCCCGGAGCGCAGCGCCAGACGGCGGATCAACGACCAACCGCGAGCACCTTCCTTGTCGGCGCGCCACATTTCTCCAGACACTCCGCCGATCACGGCCAATACGATCACCAGCCAGATAGGCATTTCCGCTAACGCTTGCTGTTCATTTGTCATGTCACGCCTCCTGGCTGAGCAATTAATAATCCATATTTCATTTACACATGCTTCGATAGGTAGGCATTCCAAAAAGCCCGGTTACCCGGGCTTTTCAGTAATGCTGTCCTCGGACTTTCGGCGCTACTGGCGCGGTACGGTCCTTTCCTCAATGTTTTTCCGACCACGATCCCTGTCTGCCGGATAACTGCTTCTGGTGCTTTACGCTGCACACCCGGGTCAGTTGCCAACCCTCTGAACCGTCAAGGCCGGTTCATCGCTGCCTGTTTTTGAAGCGTTGAAACTAAAGAGCGTCGGCATCCTTGCCGGTGTTGCCTGGCATCCCTGCCATCGCTTCGATGGCGTCCTTGCCGATGTTGCGTGCCTTCCTTGTCTTCCTTGGCAGCATCCTTGCCGCCTCCACCAGGCCTTGTTGGCTGGCTTGAGGTGAAGAATATGCATGTATGCATATACAGTCAATGCATAAATGCATTTATTTTGGCCGTGGAAATGCACGTATGCATTCGAAGCCTTGCGGGCTTGGGGTTTGGCGGTTTTCTGCGGGCGAAAAAAAACCCGCTCATGGGCGGGTTTCGTCTTACGCGAGGAGGTTAACGGGCGTACATGCCCCACCAGAAAACATGCCCGAGAATGCTGATCTGCTCATCCTGGATATCCTGGAAGCTGTAGTCCTCATCCGGATGCTCATCACGGTTGAAACTGCGCAGGCGGATTCCCGAAGGCAGGCGGTAGAGCTGTTTAACCCGCAGTTGGCCGTTGTGGTTGATGGCATACAGATCACCATCAACGATATCGCCGATGCCGCTCTTGCCGGCATTCACGCCAACCGTGGCGCCGTCGCGCAGTACCGGCAACATACTGTTACCGCGCACCGTCACGCACTTGGCCTGGTCGAACTGCACTCCGTTATGCCGCAGGCTGCGCTTGCCGAACCGCAGGCTGGCCTTCTCGCTTTCCTCGATGACGAATCTTCCTGATCCAGCAGCCAATTCAACCTCGCGCAGAAAGGGGATCGACACCTCGTCATCATTGACGGGAGTGTCGTCGTCCCACAGGCTTATGTCCTTGAGTTCCGAATGCATCGGGTCGCGCCCGTCATCGCGCAACCCACCCACCGCAGCGCGCCCGCGCAGTTGGTCGGTGCTCACGCGAAAATACTCGGCGATGCGCGAGATGTGTTTATCCGACGGATCAACGATCTTGCCGCTGAGGATCCGGGACAGTGTGGATTGAGGCACGCCGGTGCGCCGATGAAGCTCCGTGGGGGAGATTCGGTCGCGATCCAGCAGCTCTCTTAAGACGATAGAAACGTTGCGTTTTTGCATAACGCGGATAGTGACGGGAGTTTTCGGAGTTGGCAAATGCTAATTTGCATATTTATGCATTAAACAGCCAATTCTGTTTACCATGAAACAAAATACTGTATATGCAAACAGTAAATTACCCACTACTCTTGCGGGCGGCCTGATGTTGAGACGCCACGGATGTCAGCGTCCCTTGCTTATCGACAATTCAGGGGCTATGTATAAAACTCCTTAATCACCTAGCCAGCAACGACGGAGGTGCTCATGGCTTATTCAGCGCTAGCTGTTGCTAACGCCTTCATTGAACGTGCGAAGGAAGGCAAGGTTTCGGGCCTGACCCCGATGAAGCTGCAGAAACTGTTGTTCTATACGCAGTCCTGGCATTTGCGCGAACGGGACCAGCCCCTTATGGATGACCACTTCGCCCGCTGGCAATATGGCCCGGTCATCCCGTCGCTTTACCATGAGTTGAAATCCTATGGTAATCGCCCGGTGACCGCGCTGCTCAGCAACCTGAAGCCCGACGCCGAAGACATTGTCTTCGTGACACCGAGGGTTCCTGAGAGCGACACCTACACCCATCGTTTGATTGACCGGATCATTAACAAATACGGCAAATGGTCCGGCACCCAACTGTCCAACCTTTCCCACGAGGACGGCACAGCCTGGGCCCTCAAGGGCGCCGACGGTTCGGCCATTGACTGGGAAGACATGGCAGCACTCATTCACCCAAAGAGCCGCATCCGTGAGTGAGGAACTCGACAACCTGGAACTCACCCTGCCCCCTGTGGCAGGGCCTGACCAGGACTCCCAGGCCGGCGGCGAGCAAGCCCTAGGCACCGACGATGAAAGAAGCCAGAACCTCAAAGACCAGAAGGCCGAAAGGCAACTGCGCAAGAAGTATGCGGGGCGTGCGTTTTGGTTCGCTGCGTGCGGGGTGATCTTCTGGGGGGTCCTGCTGGTGTGGAATGGCTGGTCGACGTATTACTCGGGTAAGGCGCCGTTCTCGGACAATGTATTGATTGCCATCACTACGGCGACTTCAATCAACTTGTTTGCGGCGTTTCTTGGGGTGATCAGGGGGTTGTTTCCGGCTAGTGGGCGTAAATCCAAATAGTCTGGTCGTACTCATGCCCCTGACTTCTCTCTATCCGGCATTGAGATGTGAGCGCGCAAAAGTCAGCTCATCATTTTCAAGGCACTGATCGGATTTTTAGTTTTTGCCCACCTTATCCAGCAGCGACCGGCTGCAAAAATCGCACCGAGGCGGAGTTTCATCTTGCGGCCAACACCCCAGATTTCCGCCACGTCCGTATTGCGCAAGACCCAGTTCCGCTTAATCGGGTCGGTGATATTGGCCACCCCGGCCAGCATCAACTGAAGCCGCACCCGCGGCGGCTTCTGTCGTCGGCCAGTCAGCGGCGCGGAGTCTGCAAGGCGTGGTAGCCGTAATCGGCGCGAGCTTTGCGTAGAGGAACGCCCGCCTCGATAGCCGCACGAATATGTTCTTCGGCCTGGTGGATTTCTTCGGCCACCGCCAGCACTTCGCTCAGTGAACCGGCCGGAATCACCACCAGGCCATCACCGTCGCCGCGCAACCAATCATCGGGTTGTACCCGCACGCCACCCAGCGTAACGGGCGCCTGAATCGCTTCGACACGCACGCGATCCTTGCCGGTGCGCATCCAGTTACCCCGGGAAAAGATCGGGTAGTTAAGCTCCAACGCACGGTCGACATCGCGGCAGATACCGTCAATCACCGTCCCGGCCAACTGCCTACGGGCGGCGGTAGAGGTCAGCAAATCGCCCCACACGGTGGTGTCGAGCCGCGCCTGGTTGTCGATCACTACCACCTGGCCGGCCTCAAGGTCGTCGATGTAGTCACCCACCGAGCCGCCGTCCAGGCCAATAGGGCCGTAGCGCAGGGTCCAGGCTTTGCCTGTGAGGTTGAACGACCGGTCCAGAGGCATGATGTCGGTGCACTGGCAAACGATTTTCAGGCGGTCCATCGCATCGCTGAGGTCGGTGCAACTCAGGGCGTCGAGGCGGGTAACAATAGAGGTTTGCATGATGTGGCCTTCCTTGTGTCCTGTGGGTTAACGCGCGGTGGCGTCGGCACTGAATGCGTGGATCTTGTCGACGATCTGGCGTGACGCCGTCCGGATTGCCGTGGCGGTATTGCCAGCGATGTGCGGCGTCAATTGCGCATTGGCAATAGCGGTCAATGGCGAGTCGAAGCGGTCTTTTTCAAGGGCAAAGGTATCGATGGCGACGGCTTTGATATGCCTGGGAAACTGGCGCATGAAGGCGGCCAACTGGTGTTCGTCGACGATCCCGCCGCGCGCGGTATTGATGAGGATTGATCCCTGGCGCATCTGCTGGAACTCGGCAGTGCCGAACAAGCCTCGGGTCTGCGGGGTGAGCGGTACGTGGATCGAGACGATGTTCGCCTCGGCCAGTAACTGTTCAAGACCTGCCCGTCGTTCAAGCCCAAGGCTGTGCGCCACCGGTTCGGTAAAACGTTCGGACCCGGTAGCGATCACCTTGATGCCCAGCGCCGCAGCCTTGCGCGCCACCTGCCGGGCAATGCTGCCGGTGCCCACCAGCCCAAGCGTCAGTTCGGCGTATTCGCAGGCAGGTGCCAAGGAGCCTTTTGCCCAATGGCCGTTGTGCGTTTCAGTGTTGTAGTCATCCAGGTCGCGCGACAGAAACAGCGCCTGGGCCACGACGTATTCGGCAACAGCGGCCGCGTTGGAGCCTGGGGTGTTGAGGATCGCCACACCACACTGCTCGCACGCCAGCCGATCAATATGATTGACCCCTGTGCCAGCCTGGGCAATGGCGCGCAGTGGCGTGGCCAACGCCGGCGAGGTGGCAGCGCGGATCAGGCCAGCGCCCAACGGGATGTTCAGGCGCGTCTTGAACACGCTGTAGCCCCCGGCCTGACTCACGGCGGCAATAAAGCCAGGCTCGTCATGGCAGTTGATCTCGGCATAGTGAATGCGCGTGCCGTAGTGCTGCCGAATGCGCTCTTTGTCCGCGAAATAATGCAGGTTGAGGGTGACGCCCAGGCCCAGTTCAAGAAAGCGATCGACTTCCTCAAACAGTAACGGCGGCCCAGGGGCATCCAATATCAGGGTGGTAAATGCCATACAGTTGATCCTCTTGGAGGGTAGCGCCTGCCGATACCCAGGTTGCCCTGGGCATCGAGGTTAATCACCAAGTGAAATGGTGGGCGCTTGCGGGATCGACCAGGCCTGCATCGGTACTCACGGCCGCGAGGAACCCGCTGTAGAAATCATTCAGCGATGACGACTGGATGAACGCGGGATTGCTTTTGGCGTAGATCAGAAACAAGCGATAGATTCGCAAGTTCTTTTCCTTGAGGTAGACCTCGGCCTTGAGACTGGGCCACAGGTTGAGCAAGCTGCCCTCCTTGATTTTCCATGGATCTGCCGGCTCGGTGCCGGTGGTGGCCTTGTACACGAAGCGCTTACCTTCAATCACTTCCAGATGCAGGCTGGCCAGCAGCTGTTCGGCGGTGCCGACGGCTTCGGTCTTCAAGGCTTGCGCCAGCATCTGGATATGGGTCTTTTCCGGGATGCTGCCGGTCAGGGTCAGCCAGGCGCATTTGAGGTCGGTTCGCGCAATGGCGTAGGCCATGCCTTTGACGTAGGTGTGAAAGCTCTCATCCTCGTTGAAGGCCTTGGACAAGTAAGTTGCCGGTTCTTGCGCAAACTGCCCGACGCCGATCAGTTCGCTGTGCAACCCACCGGCCAGCAAGGCGCGGGTCCAGGGAATCGCACGAATGGCATCGGGACGCGACTCGAACACCTTGATGTTGAAGATACGAGAAGGCGGCCGGGTGCCTTTGGCTGTGGCCCTGACCACATCGAATCGCGCCAGGTCCCGCAGCAGGGAAGGCAGCGCCGGATGCTCGAAGAACGTCGCCTGGTAGCGGCGCACCACGTCCCCCCAACGCTGAATCCTGCCGGCAATGACCTCCTCGGACGGCTGCGGCTGGCGCTCGGCGTGCATACGGTACAACTGGCTGAGAAAGTTGACGGACTGGTTGCGGGTCAGCAGATGAGCGCGCATCTCCGCGCAGCCGGCCAGCATGAAGCGGGTTTCCGGGCCCTCCAGCGCGCCGAACTCCTGCAAGGTCTCGGCGATCACCCCATTACACCGTGCGTGTTCCCCGCCCATGATGACGTGGACGACCACCTCGATGCCGTAGCGGGCCGCGATCAACTTGTGCTGATTGGCAATCGCCATGTTCAGCTTGTGCATGGCCTTGCCGCCTTGCTTGCCCGTGTCGCTGGGGCCAAACGTGATGTATTGGCGGTTGCCGCGCGTTGCCAGGTGCTGGCGGTACACCGGGTTTTCGTACACCTCATGCACCGTGGCCAGCGTGCGCTCGGCGCCTGCCAGATCTTCAGGTTGCAAAGCGATGTCAATCCCGTCCCGTACCTGGGCCGCTTTCATCAGGAACAGCACCTCTAGCGCGCTGAGGGCCGAGGTGTACTCGGCGATCCCGTGGATTTTCATCCGGTCGCGATAACGGTCGATCATTTCAAGCCGTTCCACCGCATTGCGCGCATCGTGCATGCGGATATAGCTCGGATCCTGCTCCATCAGCGCAATGTAATCCTGGCCGGCATATTGCTCGGCTTTCCGGGTGTAAATCGGCGTGGTGCGTTGCAAATACTCCTGCCACAGGGCAGCGGGCGTCCGGGCCACCCCGCCCTCCAGCGCGACCTCAAGGGCGGCCTGACGCGCACGCTCATCCAGCTCGTGATAGTGCCGGCCCTGGCCCAGGCCGATGGTTTCCAGCCACTGGCTGGAAAGAATCTCATCGACCACGCTGCTGAACATCTCGGCGTTTTCACGAAACTCGATATCCAGATAGTGAAAGCCAAACGCATGCACCCGCAGCAGCAGACGGTCGATGGCGGCGGGCTGGGTAAAACGGATGCTGCTCAGTGCGTCGATCAGTTCGGCGGGACGCTTGAAATGCTCGGGATGATCCTTGCCCACGCGAGCACGAATCTCTTCAAGGCGATGCCGTGCGCCGCCGTCCTTGATCAGACTGTCGATATCAGCGATGTAGCGATTGCGCAGCGCCGTTTCCAGCGCCACCACCAGGGTTTCGGTGTGCTGGTTGGTGTCATAAGGGCGGCCATCCTTGTCGCCGTATAACCAGGTGAACAAGGTCAGCCATTTTTCCTGCGGCGCCAGGCCCAAAGCGTGATGCACGTCGGGCAACGCGTCATACACACTGTCGGCGTAAAAAATCTGTGACTCGATACCGGTGCCATTGCTGCCCGACCACACGGCGTTGTACAACTCCAGCAGGAGCTGCGCGGTGACTTGAGGCTTTTTCAAGCCACGGTCCTCGACGTGCTGTGCCAGTTTCTGCAAGACCAGCACAACGGAATGCTTGAGCTGGTCGGTCTCTTTGCACAGCACTCCCAGGCTGATATTTACCCCCGCCGGCGCTGCAATCAACTGCGGATCGAGCGTGAGCAACTGACGAGGCAGACTGGCTTGCGAAGCAATCTGGGTCGCCACACTCCTGACCGACAACTCGAACAGCAGTTGCTTGATCAGCAGCAACTTCCAGAACGCCTCGACGTCTTTGCTGGAGCGCGATTCGAAGAACGCCTTGCCCAAGGCTGCAGCCAATTTCGAATCACCCTTGTCCAGATACGAAAGCGTATCGATTTCAGCATAGATCCTGAGACAGGCCCGGGCATGCGGGGTGTGGGAAGCATCATCCGTGTTGGCCTTGAGTGCGTGCTCCAGGGCTCGCCATAGGACGTCATGCAGTAGCGCAGGATTGGTATGGCCGATTGAGGGGCGAGTTGATGCATTTTCCAGTATGGAGTTGATCACATGATTCATGGGTTCAAGCCTCGATAATTGTCAAATCCCTTGTTTGCAGTACGCCGAACAGACACACGCAAAATCATCAATGTCCCAGGCTTAACCCACTGCGTCGCAACGAACGGAACTCACCTGTTCGCCGACAGAAAGCCCCCTTGTCGGTACCGAAAAACGGCAAAAAAAAGAAACAATTTGTTACATCTGTGAGCAATAAAACATGCTCCGAATTTTTCAACAAAAGACCTTTTTGGAATAGAAAGTTAGGAAAAACTGGTAGGAAGCTAATAAAAATCACATCAACGATTCTGTTTTAGTACAGGTGTTTTTTCTAAAACCCTGATTATTTGAAATTAAATCCACCCGCTCAAAAACGCTCGCCCCAAGAAGAATCTCGCGCAGGCACGGCCTGCGAGCGCAACCTAAACAATTCTTCATAAACACGACTTTATGAATAGCTTTGCACCACGCCTCCAATCTTCTCCACGTCGCCAAGCTGCTCGCAGAAGATGCGGCGATGACCAAGGAGACGGACCGTTATGCCTGGGCTTCGCATTACTTGCAGGAAATGGTCAAGGCGGTGGTTGATGATGTGGTGAAGGTGTTGGATTCGCCGGTTAATACTCAATAAGCCGCGAAAATAGAAAAGGCGGGTAACCGCTAACCTGTAGCGGCGCCGCTCCTTTAGTGGTGGATGTCGGGGCGGCACCGCTTTTGTTTTTTTTACCTATCCGTTGCTGCAGGTAAAAGAATCGGGCGACGCGCTGGATGTCGGTGAGGGTTTCCGGGCGGGTCATCTTCTGCCATTCGAACACCTGCCGGAAACTGAGCGCCCATTTGAACTGGCGCACGAATTCTTCCAGGTGGTTCTGCACGACGCGGTACAGCGTCACCAGGTCGCCGTTGATGTCGTTGAGGACCTCAACCGGTGCTGCCTGGGGGCGCATGAGGTAGAGCGCGGCGCCGCCGGCAAACACTTCAACGTAGCGTTCGTGTGGCGGGAAGAGCGGGATAAGGCGGTCGGCCAGGCGGCGTTTGCCGCCCATCCAAGGGATGATGGGTGTGGACATAAAAAAGCAAGACCTTTGCTGTATGGATAAACAGTTATAGACTCGCTTTGCTTTGTGCAGGAAGCAAGAACGTTGGCTGGACTTGCAGGGATGATCTGCAGGAAAGGTGCCGGGTTGGGGGTTGACGCATCCTGCTCGACCGCTCCTTTTACTTCGATGTAGAAACTTCTTTTACGTAATCCCGACAGGCCCGTAAGGCGATCAATCCTTGATCAGCCGAACCTCGCATGGTCGCGGCCCGGCTACGTTTGTAAGCGACACACGAATATCGTTGCGGGCCTTGAGCAATTCGTCGGTAGAGGTATTCCACTGTGCGGTCGCTATCGAGCACGGTCTTTTCAGCAGCGATGGCGCGCTCAATGGCTTCGAAGTGCTTTGGCGTGAAGGACAATGAACAAGCTTCTAATAATCCGGGGGAATAACAAAGAGTGCTAAGAATTATAAAAAACTGTCATTTCCGACAGTTACAAATCCTATACAAATCATGCCAACTAATACTCACAACAAAAACCACCAATAAAAGATTTCGTAATATGTGAGGAGATTTAAGATGACCTATGTAGTGACTGACAACTGTATAAACTGCAAATATACCGACTGCGTTATGGTATGCCCGGTAAATTGCTTTCACGAGGGTCCAAATTTTCTAGTAATAGATCCTGATGAATGCGTCGATTGCGAAGCGTGCGTACAAGAATGCCCAGCGGGTGCTATTCTCCACGAAGACGCACTACCTCTTGAAATGAAAAATTTCAAAGAACTCAATGCTGAATTAGCTAGGGGCTGGCCAAAAATCACCAGAAACAAACCTGAACTTCCAGATGCTTATCGATGGGTGAATATGGATAACAAACTTGAACTTTTAATACGTTGATATAAGTAAATCCACCTTTCGCCTGCTTATCGTCTCTTAAGATAGCCGCTACTGGCTACGACGTTGTAAAGGTGAACTTACGCGTACAGGCACGCCAACTACAACTGCCGGCACCTGTTGCGACGGACTGTTCAATACTGGCGCAGTTTATTCGTTATCGTCGACAACGCTCATCCTGAACAGGATTTATGCATAGCGACTCATCAAACAAACCAGATTGCACCAGTGTCTGGCGTACCCGCGCCCAATCATGTTCCTGATACCGATTAATGCCGAGGTAATGCGCCATCGTGAAGCAATACACCTTCAGAATAAGGGGACGCATTTATTTTCCATCGGTAATCCACTCCTTTCGTATCAGCATCAGCAACGTGGACAATCCACGCCCCCAGTTGCGCGCCCCCCACCATCACGCTAATCTCCCTTCGTCGCTGCAAATTCAGCGACCGGGCGTGAGAACCCGAGTCAATCAAGGCGCAAAGCGCCCAAGAACCCTATCGCGGCGCTTTTTTTCGTCTGCGATATCGTTTTATGGCGGCTGTGCGTGGGAGACCCTCGGGTCTACCGGTTGCCTTGATTGCCGGTTTCTCACCCTGCGCACAGCTGCCACCCAAATCTGTGAGAAGGTTCGTGGCAGTTCCTCAAATCAAGGAGCTTTCACTTATGTGCTTCTATGTTTACCGCACCAAACGGCGTCACCCTTCTCGATTCATTTCCTCCATGCTCGGAGGTGCTGTATGAATTCTGTGCAAGACCTGACCACCCTCGGCGTCACCCCCTTCTCCTTTCACTCCGACCAACCTCTATTCCGCGTTAACAGTGGTGTTTCCCTGCAAGAAGCCTTGCACCACGCCTCCAATCTTCTCCACGTCGCCAAGCTGCTCGCAGAAGATGCGGCGATGACCAAGGAGACGGACCGTTATGCCTGGGCTTCGCATTACTTGCAGGAAATGGTCAAGGTGGTGGTTGATGATGTGGTGAAGGTGTTGGATTCGCCGGTTAATACTCAATAAGCCGCGAAAATAGAAAAGGCGGGTAACCGCTAACCTGTAGCGGCGCCGCTCCTTTAATGGTGAATGTCGGGGCGGCACCGCTTTTGCTTTTTACCTATCCGTTTGCGACCTGCGTCCTCCCGACCTCGCGTGTTAACCTTGCCGCCATCGCAAAAAATGCTGGGCCAAGCGCCCCCTTTGCCCCATCACTTTCAACGAATTTGCCTACTACCCAATGAGTAAAAACACTTCAGACCTGTCCTCCCACACTCCGATGATGCAGCAGTACTGGCGCCTGAAAAACCAGCACCCTGATCAGTTGATGTTCTATCGCATGGGCGACTTCTACGAGATCTTCTATGAAGACGCGAAGAAGGCCGCCAAGCTGCTGGACATTACCCTGACCGCCCGCGGGCAGTCGGCGGGGCAGTCGATTCCGATGTGTGGGATTCCTTATCACTCGTTGGAAGGCTACTTGGTCAAACTGGTGAAGCTGGGCGAGTCGGTGGTGATCTGTGAGCAGATCGGTGACCCGGCCACCAGCAAAGGGCCGGTGGAACGCCAGGTGGTGCGCATCATCACCCCAGGCACGGTGAGTGATGAGGCGTTGCTGGATGAGCGTCGCGACAACCTGATCGCTGCGGTATTGGGCGATGAGCGTCTGTTCGGCCTGTCGGTGCTGGATATCACCAGTGGCAATTTCAGTGTGCTGGAGATCAAGGGCTGGGAGAACCTGCTGGCGGAGCTTGAGCGCATCAATCCGGTGGAGTTGTTGATCCCGGATGATTGGCCCAAGGACTTGCCCGCCGAGAAGCGTCGTGGGACCAAGCGTCGTGCGCCGTGGGATTTCGAGCGTGATTCGGCACTGAAAAGTCTGTGTCAGCAGTTCTCGGTGCAAGACCTTAAAGGTTTTGGCTGTGAAACCCTGACATTGGCCATCGGCGCCGCCGGTTGCCTGCTCAGCTATGCCAAGGAAACCCAGCGCACCGCCCTGCCGCATTTGCGCAGTCTGCGTCATGAGCGTCTGGACGATACCGTGGTGCTCGATGGCGCCAGCCGTCGCAACCTGGAGCTGGACACTAACCTGGCCGGTGGGCGCGATAACACCCTGCAATCGGTGGTCGACCGTTGCCAGACCGCCATGGGCAGCCGCTTGCTGACCCGTTGGCTGAACCGTCCGCTACGGGACTTGACCGTGCTGCAAGCGCGTCAGACGTCTATTACCTGCCTGCTCGACGGCTATCGCTTTGAAAAACTGCAGCCGCAACTGAAAGAAATCGGCGATATCGAACGTATCCTGGCGCGGATCGGCCTGCGTAACGCGCGGCCCCGTGACCTGGCGCGCCTGCGTGATGCCTTGAGCGCCCTGCCGCAGTTGCAAGTGGCGATGACCGAGCTGGACACGCCGCACCTGCAACAGCTGGCGGTGACTGCCGGCACTTACCCGGACCTCGCGGCACTGCTGGAAAAAGCCATCATCGACAACCCGCCCGCGATCATCCGTGATGGCGGCGTGTTGAAAACCGGCTATGACAGCGAGCTGGATGAGCTGCAGTCCCTGAGCGAAAACGCCGGGCAGTTCCTGATTGACCTGGAAGCCCGCGAAAAAGCCCGCACCGGCTTGGCGAACCTTAAAGTCGGTTACAACCGTGTCCACGGTTACTTTATTGAGCTGCCGAGCAAGCAAGCCGAGTCGGCGCCTATCGACTATCAACGTCGCCAGACCCTCAAGGGCGCCGAGCGTTTTATCACCCCGGAGCTCAAGGAGTTCGAAGACAAGGCGCTGTCAGCCAAAAGCCGCGCCCTGGCCCGCGAAAAGATGCTCTACGAAGCCTTGCTCGAGGACCTGATCAGCCGCCTGGCGCCATTGCAGGACACCGCCGCCGCCCTGGCGGAGCTGGATGTACTGAGCAACCTCGCCGAACGAGCGCTGAACCTTGACCTGAACTGTCCACGGTTTGTCAGCGAGCCCTGCATGCGCATTGTGCAAGGCCGACACCCTGTGGTGGAGCAGGTATTGACCACGCCATTCGTCGCCAACGATCTGTCGCTGGACGACGATACACGCATGTTGGTGATCACCGGTCCGAACATGGGCGGTAAATCTACCTACATGCGCCAGACCGCGTTAATCGTGTTGCTGGCGCATATCGGCAGCTTTGTGCCGGCAGCCAGTTGCGAGCTGTCCCTGGTGGACCGTATTTTCACGCGGATCGGTTCCAGTGATGACCTGGCCGGCGGCCGTTCGACCTTCATGGTGGAAATGAGCGAGACCGCCAACATCCTGCACAACGCCACCGAGCGTAGCCTGGTGCTGATGGATGAAGTGGGCCGCGGCACCAGCACCTTCGACGGCCTGTCCCTGGCCTGGGCGGCGGCCGAGCGCCTGGCGCATTTGCGCGCCTATACGCTGTTTGCCACCCACTACTTCGAACTGACGGTGCTGCCGGAAAGCGAACCGCTGGTAGCCAACGTGCACCTCAATGCCACTGAGCACAATGAGCGCATCGTGTTCCTGCACCATGTGCTTCCGGGGCCAGCCAGCCAGAGTTACGGCCTGGCCGTGGCGCAGCTGGCCGGTGTGCCGAACGACGTGATCACCCGCGCCCGCGAGCACCTCAGCCGCCTGGAAACCACGGCCCTGCCCCATGAAACGGTGGTCGCCAGCCCCGCCAAGGCCAGTAAGAAACCTGCAGCGCCGCACCAGAGCGATCTGTTCGCCAGCCTGCCCCATCCGGTACTGGATGAGTTGTCCAAGCTTGATCTGGATGACTTGACACCACGTAAAGCGCTCGAAATGTTATATGCACTGAAGACTCGGATATAACGCAGACGCTTGCAAGCTGGTAGACTCTCGCGCGGTTTGGGATGCTGTGGGCTTTTAGCCTGGCCTGCAGACTATCGCTCCCAAACCTCGCGAGCCCCGCCGGAAGGGGTTTCGCTGCCGCCGCCTGAGGAGAAAATTAGAAATGACCTTCGTCGTCACCGACAACTGCATCAAGTGCAAGTACACCGACTGCGTAGAAGTGTGTCCGGTGGACTGCTTCTACGAAGGCCCGAACTTCCTGGTTATCCACCCGGATGAGTGCATTGACTGCGCCCTGTGTGAGCCGGAATGCCCGGCCGTCGCGATTTTCTCCGAGGACGAAGTCCCGGCGGAGATGCAGGAGTTTATTCAGTTGAACGTCGAGCTGGCGGAAATCTGGCCGAATATCACTGAGAAGAAAGATCCGCTGCCCGATGCCGCGGAATGGGATGGCAAGAAAGGTAAGATTGCAGACCTCGAACGCTGATAGCGTCGCCGCCCTCCAAAAGGCCCCTTGCGGGCCTTTTTGCGTTTCTGAAGGACGTGTTTTACTTTTCTGCAGGCGAAAAAAGGGGCGGTATGACCCGCCCACATTTTTTCCCTAGTCCCTTTATTCCTTTTTCATCGTCCTGATGAATCGCATCCTGCGACGTTCCCTCAAACCATCGTTCCTTGATGGCTGTGTCAATCCGTGGACACAGGACTGATCTTAGAGAGTTCAATGAGAAGTTCAACGGGATCCAACGTGCGAACTGACACGCGCCCACATCAAAATTAAGATAAATAATTGTTATATTTCAAATGGATAGAAAAAACTCGCACGCATTTGAGACGTACACACCCAGCAAAAAAACCAAACACTTACGAGAAAGTAAGCGAATGCTTACACGCCCAATTGAATAATGCGCGAAGTCGCGTGCTTGACCTGTGAGCGGGCCAAAAAAAGCCCCGACAATGTCGAGGCTTTTGTCCGTCGACTGGATCAGTCGTCGCTGACCGTAATGGTCGGCATCGCCGGGGCAGCTGCTTCCTGCAACACGATGCGCGCCCCCACATGACGGGCCAGTTCCTGATAGATCATCGCAACCTGCCCATCGGGTTCGGCCGCAACAGTGGGTTTACCGCCATCGGCCTGTTCGCGGATATCCATCGACAGTGGCAACGAGGCGAGCAGTTCGACGCCGTATTGAGTCGCAAGCTTCTCACCCCCGCCCTCACCAAACAGATGCTCGGCATGACCACAGTTGGAGCAGATGTGTACCGCCATGTTTTCCACGACGCCCAGCACCGGAATATTGACCTTGCGGAACATCTCCACGCCTTTCCTGGCGTCCAGCAGCGCCAGGTCCTGAGGGGTGGTAACGATCACCGCCCCCGCCACCGGGACTTTCTGCGCCAGGGTGAGCTGGATGTCGCCAGTGCCTGGCGGCATGTCGATTACCAGGTAGTCGAGGTCGCCCCAGGCCGTCTGCGTGACCAGTTGCAGCAACGCACCGGAGACCATCGGCCCCCGCCAGACCATCGGTGTATTGTCATCGGTGAGAAAGGCCATGGACATCACTTCCACGCCCAGCGACTCGATGGGTACAAACCATTTCTGGTCCTTGACCTTCGGCCGCGTGCCTTCGGCGATACCGAACATCACGCCCTGGCTCGGCCCGTAGATATCGGCGTCGAGAATACCCACCCGTGCACCTTCCCGGGCCAGGGCCAGGGCCAGGTTGGCCGCGGTGGTGGATTTACCCACGCCCCCCTTGCCGGAGGCCACCGCCACCACGTTCTTGACGTTGGCCAGGCCCGGGATCTGCGCCTGAGCCTTGTGCGGCGCGATCACACACCGGATGTCGACCTTGGCCGAAGCCACGCCATCCAGGCCCTCGATGCCCATTTGCAACATCTGCGCCCAGCCGCTCTTGAACAGGCCGGCGGCATAGCCCAGCTCCAGTTGTACCGACACCTGGTCACCCTGGACCTCGATGGCACGTACGCAACCGGCACTGACCGGGTCCTGGTTCAAATAAGGGTCGGTGTATTGGCGAAGAACGGCTTCCACCGCTGCGCGATTGACGGCGCTCATGGGCTACTCCCGAAAAAAGACTGACTGAAACAGGCGGCTATCCTAACCGTTCCGGCCGGCGAACGGCATGCTTTCTGAGGCGCCGAAAATTCTGAAACAGCCTCACGGGGTGAAATAAATTTCCCGGCGCTTTATAGTGGCCGACCTCCGTTTCATCAAGTAGCCGAGCCCCATGTCCGAGCCACGCAAGATCCTCGTCACCAGCGCCCTGCCCTATGCCAATGGTTCCATCCATCTTGGCCATATGCTTGAGTACATCCAGACCGATATGTGGGTGCGCTTCCAGAAGCATCGCGGCAATCAATGCATTTATGTCTGCGCGGACGACGCCCACGGTTCGGCCATCATGTTGCGCGCCGAAAAGGAAGGCATCACCCCGGAACAACTGATCGCCAACGTGCAGGCTGAACACAGCGCCGACTTTGCCGAGTTCCTGGTGGACTTCGACAACTTCCACTCCACCCATTCCGAAGAAAACCGCGAGCTGTCGAGCCAGATCTACAAGCGCCTGCGTGACGCCGGGCACATTGCCACGCGCTCGATCACCCAGTATTTCGACCCGGACAAGAAAATGTTCCTGGCCGACCGCTTCATCAAGGGCACCTGCCCGAAATGCGGCACCGAAGACCAGTACGGCGACAACTGCGAAAAGTGCGGTGCCACCTACGCGCCGACTGACCTGAAGAATCCGAAATCGGCCATTTCAGGTGCCACCCCGGTGCTCAAGGATTCCCAGCACTTCTTCTTCAAGCTCCCGGATTTCCAGCAGATGCTGCAAACCTGGACCCGCAGCGGCACCCTGCAGGACGCGGTGGCCAACAAGATCGCCGAGTGGCTGGATGCTGGCCTGCAACAGTGGGACATCTCCCGCGATGCGCCTTACTTCGGTTTCGAGATCCCGGACGAGCCGGGCAAATACTTCTATGTGTGGCTGGATGCGCCGATCGGCTACATGGCCAGCTTCAAGAATCTGTGCGACCGCACGCCGGAGCTGGACTTCGACGCGTTCTGGGCCAAGGACTCCACCGCCGAGCTGTACCACTTCATCGGCAAGGACATCGTCAACTTCCACGCGCTGTTCTGGCCAGCGATGCTTGAAGGCTCGGGCTACCGCAAGCCAACCGGCATCGCTGTGCATGGCTATCTGACGGTCAACGGCCAGAAGATGTCCAAGTCTCGCGGCACCTTCATCAAGGCGCGCACCTACCTGGATCACCTGTCGCCGGAATACCTGCGCTATTACTACGCCTCCAAGCTGGGCCGTGGCGTCGACGACCTGGACCTGAACCTGGAAGATTTCGTACAAAAGGTCAACTCGGACCTGGTGGGCAAAGTCGTCAACATCGCCAGCCGTTGCGCCGGGTTTATCCACAAGGGCAACGCCGGTGTAATGGTGGCGGAAAACGCTGCGCCGGAACTGACTGAAGCCTTCCTGGCGGCCGCGCCAAGCATTGCCGACGCCTATGAAGCCCGCGACTTTGCCCGCGCCATGCGCGAGATCATGGGCCTGGCCGATCGTGCCAACGCCTGGATTGCCGACAAAGCGCCCTGGTCGCTGAACAAGCAGGAAGGCAAAGAAGCTGAAGTCCAGGCGATCTGCTCCACCGGCATCAACCTGTTCCGCCAGTTGGTGATCTTCCTCAAGCCGGTCCTGCCATTGCTGGCCGCCGACGCCGAGGCGTTCCTCAATGTGGCTCCCTTGACCTGGGCCGACCACGCCACGTGGCTCAGCAACCATCAGTTGAACGCGTTCAAGCCGCTGATGACCCGTATCGACCCGGTGAAAGTCCAGGCCATGACCGACGCTTCGAAAGAAGACCTGATCGCCAGCCAGACCGATACCGGGCAATCCTCACCTGCGGGCAATGGCGAACTGGCCAAGGACCCGATTTCCCCGGAAATCGATTTCGACGCCTTTGCCGCCGTGGACCTGCGCGTGGCGCTGATTATCAAGGCCGAAGCCGTGGAAGGTGCCGACAAGCTGCTGCGCCTGACGCTGGACATCGGTGACGAACAGCGCAACGTGTTCTCCGGGATCAAGAGCGCTTATCCGGACCCGTCCAAGCTCGATGGTCGCCTGACCATGATGATTGCCAACCTCAAGCCACGGAAAATGAAGTTTGGCATTTCCGAAGGCATGGTGATGGCAGCTGGCCCCGGAGGCGAGGAAATCTACCTGCTGAGCCCGGACAGCGGCGCCAAGCCGGGTCAACGTATCAAGTAAGTCCAGCAAAATGCCCCGTTTCAACGACGGGGCTTTTCAGCTTGCCCACCTCACAGGGCCGGGCGTCAACGCTATGATCAAAGCATGAACCTCATTCAACGTATCGACGCGCTGCTACCGCAGACTCAATGCGGCAAGTGCGGGCACCCGGGCTGCAAGCCTTACGCCGAGGGTATCGCTAAAGGCGAGGCAATCAACAAGTGCCCGCCGGGTGGGCAAGAAACCATCACTGGGCTTGCGTACTTGCTACGCGTACCGGTGCTGGACCTGGATATCAGCCGCGGCGAAGCACCGGCGCAGATTGCCTATATCCGCGAAGCCGAATGCATCGGTTGTACCAAATGCATCCAGGCTTGCCCAGTGGATGCCATCGTTGGCGCCGCCAAATTGATGCATACGGTGATAATCGACGAGTGCACCGGTTGCGATCTGTGCGTCGCCCCCTGCCCTGTCGACTGCATTGAGCTGCGCCCACTGGTCAGTGTCGTCCCCATAGTGGGTGGCCTGGCGACCAACGATCTCGAGCGCCATGAACGTAGCCTCAAGCGTGATCGGGCACGCAGGCGTTATGAACAACGCAATGCGCGCCTGCAACGGGAAGAAGAACACAAGCTCGCTGAACGCCTGGCACGTTCCGAGCGCTCGGCACCGATGGACACAATACCTGTAGATAACCATCAGGTTGTTCAGGATGCTGCGATCAAGAAAGCCAGGATCACCGTCGCGATGAGCCGCGCCCAGTTGTACAAATCCTTGAAAGCGTTTGGCCATCCACCGACTTTTGAGCAGCAGTCGCAACTGATCGTCCTGCAACGGCAATTCGAAGCTGCGGAGCAGGTGCTGGCCATGCTTGAGGTGGACAGCCCGCCAGCGACAGCAATACCCAAGGACCCAGCACTCAAGCGTGCCAAGATCCAACTGGCCATGCGTCGTGCGGAATTGAAAAAGGCGCGGGAGCAGCGTGCTGACAACCAGCAACTGGCCACATTGAGTGCCGCGTTGACTGCCGCCGAGCACAACCTGCATGAAGCCGAAGCAGCCTCCGAGCAGCCGCGACCGTCTTTGCAGCGCGTGGAAAAACGCCCTATCGACAGCCAACTGCGTCAGTTGAAAACCGCGTTGGCCTACGCTCGCGCTGATGTCAGCAAATTACAACGTCAACCGGCCCCATCTGTGGATGAATTGAACGCCGCGCAGCGAAGGCTGGACGAGGCAGAGCGTCAGCTGCAAGCCCATAGACCGAGCCCATAATGAGTCGGGGGGCTTGCTACGCGACATGGCCGCCACCACATTGATACGTGCCGGGTTTAAGGCCTGGGCTCTTTTTTCAAATGACGTAGACCACCCGCAAGGAATCGCTCTGCCCATGAACGCCGCAAAACGCCTGGAAATTTTCCGCAGGTTTCACGAAGACAATCCGGAACCCAAAACCGAGCTGGCCTACTCCTCGCCGTTCGAATTATTGATTGCGGTGATCCTGTCGGCTCAGTCCACCGACGTGGGCGTCAACAAGGCGACCGCCAAGTTGTACCCGGTAGCGAATACCCCCGCAGCGATTTATGCCCTCGGCGTGGAAGGCTTGTCCGAATACATCAAGACCATTGGCCTGTACAACAGCAAAGCCAAGAACGTGATCGAGACATGCCGCCTGCTAATGGAACTGCACGCAGGCGAGGTACCACAAACGCGGGAAGCCCTTGAGGCCTTGCCGGGCGTGGGGCGTAAGACGGCTAACGTCGTGCTCAATACGGCATTCCGGCAACTGACCATGGCGGTGGACACGCACATTTTCCGCGTCAGTAACCGAACCGGTATTGCACGCGGGAAGAATGTGGTCGAGGTGGAAAAGCAACTGATGAAGTTCGTACCCAAGCCGTATCTGCTCGACTCCCACCACTGGCTGATCCTGCACGGGCGCTACGTTTGCCAGGCTCGCAAGCCACGCTGCGGCAGCTGTCGTATCGAAGACCTGTGTGAATACAAGGACAAGACGTCCGACGATTGAGCGATCATTAGGTTTCTTGATCAGTCGATTGAAAAAATCTTTTTTACCCACTCGCGGTTTATCGCTATAAGGAGCCCCAACGGCAGTCTTAGCCTGGAGTTAACCTTATGAGCACTGGCAAAGAACAACTGGAAGTAGAAGACGACCTCGTTGAGTCGGACGATGATGTGGTAGAGGCACCTGTGGCAGAGGTGGCCAAGACCAATTTGAGCAAACGCCGCACTATCGACAATCTTCTGGAAGAGCGACGCTTGCAAAAACAGCTGGCCGATTACGACTTCGATTTCTGATCGATGCGTCAACGACCGGAAGCCTCCCTGACGGAGGCTTTTTTCTGCCGGTTACACGGGTGTACGAGCGGTGCAATGCCCGCCTAGACCAGGCCGTTGCGCTGGGCCAGTTCGATCAGGTCCACGAGGGAGCGGGCATTGAGCTTGAGTAGCAGGCGAGTCTTGTAGGTACTGACCGTTTTGTTGCTGAGGAACATGCCGTCGGCAATCTCCTTGTTGGTTTTACCACGGGCCAATTGTTGCAGCACCATCATCTCTCGGCCTGAAAGGCGTTCGACCATATCGGC
The DNA here is from genome assembly GCF_059134095.1 of Pseudomonas sp. FBCC-B545. Classification (NCBI taxonomy): domain Bacteria; kingdom Pseudomonadati; phylum Pseudomonadota; class Gammaproteobacteria; order Pseudomonadales; family Pseudomonadaceae; genus Pseudomonas; species Pseudomonas sp. FBCC-B545. The sequence continues at coordinate 4,943,203 of NZ_CP101441.1, forward strand.
TTCACTGGCGTTGCCCATGGTTGAGCGCACCGAGTTCAGCGCCTGGTTCGGGAAGTAGCTGTAGCCGGAAAGCACCGCCTTGATGGCACTCAACAGTTCTGTCAGATCCTGCTGCTTGCACACATAGCCGGCCGCCCCTGCCTGCATGCAGCGCATGGAAAAATGGCCAGGAGCTTGTGACGTCAGCACCAGCACCTTGAACGATACCGCCTGCTTGGTCGAAGCCAGCCGACAAATAACTTCCAGGCCATCGAGCTTGGGAATTCCTATATCCAGTATGACAATGTCCGGCATATGTTCCCGTGCAAGTTGCAATGCATCGACACCGTTATCAGTCTCGGCAACGACCTCATAACCATGACGCTCCATTAGCATGCGCACAGCAAGACGAATGACGGGATGATCATCCACGATCAGCACTTTATTCATGAGAAAGTCCAATTTCGCTGTTCGAATTATTTAGAGCAAGCACAATAGCCTAGTCGATTGCTAGTTGGCATAGCATTCACCCCCGAGCAACAGTAGGCAGAGACCCACCCCACAAGAAGATAGGAATTAACCTACAAAAAATCGCCAACTTAGAGGTGTGTGGCTTTATGCTTCCTTTCAGACCTTTCTCGACACATACATATTTTGAGTGAAATATCCCCGGCATAAGCTGCAGAAGGTAAACGCGCCGCACATGACTTTCAGGAAATGCCCCTTGTTTCTCGCGATGACGCACGCAAAGTGGCGAGCACATTCCATTTACGTTAGTTCCATTTAACATATTTACACACACTCAAAATTCCTACAGAAAATTCAACAAGTCGCATACCTCCATCACTTACATGAGTGAATTTTCTGTCAGAAATAGTTCCTCCGCAGATGTAAAAAATCATTCATCCTAAAAAATAAAAGACAACAACCGAAATACCTCTTGCAAGTTGCGGAAAAACTTACACAGGCTAAACGCAAATAAACATCAACACCTATTTAACGCTTGCCTACCAATACCCAGGCGAAAAAAAATGGCCCCTTGAACAAGGGGCCATTTTCACAATGCGCCTGACAGTTAGAACAACGAGCGGCCCTTGTTAGCAGCAATACGCATACGCAGTGCGTTCAACTTGATAAACCCGGCCGCATCCGCCTGGTTGTAGGCCCCGCCGTCTTCTTCGAAGGTGGCAATGTTGGAATCGAACAGCGACTCATCGGACTTGCGGCCCGTGACAATCACATTGCCCTTGTACAGCTTCAGGCGCACGACGCCATTCACGTGAGCCTGGGAAGCGTCGATCATCTGTTGCAGCATCAGGCGCTCAGGGCTCCACCAGTAGCCGGTGTAGATCAAGCTGGCGTACTTGGGCATCAGTTCGTCTTTGAGGTGGGCTACTTCACGATCCAGGGTGATGGACTCGATGGCGCGGTGGGCGCGCAGCATGATGGTGCCGCCAGGGGTTTCGTAGCAGCCACGGGACTTCATGCCTACGTAGCGGTTCTCAACGATGTCCAGGCGCCCGATGCCGTGCTGGCCGCCGATCCGGTTCAAGGTCGCCAGTACGGTGGCCGGGGTCATTTCAACGCCGTCCAGCGCAACGATATCGCCGTTACGATAGGTCAGTTCCAGGTACTGCGGCTTGTCAGGAGCGTTCTCCGGGGAGACGGTCCATTTCCACATGTCTTCTTCGTGCTCGGTCCAGGTGTCTTCCAGCACGCCGCCTTCATAAGAGATGTGCAGCAGGTTGGCATCCATCGAGTACGGCGACTTCTTCTTGCCATGGCGTTCGATCGGAATGCCGTGCTTTTCAGCGTAGTCCATCAGCTTTTCACGGGACAGCAGGTCCCATTCACGCCAAGGGGCAATCACTTTTACCCCTGGCTTGAGGGCGTAGGCACCCAGTTCGAAACGTACCTGGTCGTTGCCCTTGCCGGTGGCGCCATGGGAAATAGCGTCGGCGCCGGTTTCGTTGGCGATTTCGATCAGGCGCTTGGCGATCAGCGGACGTGCGATAGAGGTACCCAGCAGGTACTCGCCTTCGTAGACAGTGTTGGCGCGAAACATCGGGAAGACGAAATCGCGGACGAACTCTTCGCGCAGGTCGTCAATGTAGATCTCTTTCACGCCCATGGCTTGCGCCTTGGCACGTGCAGGTTCGACCTCTTCGCCCTGACCCAGGTCAGCGGTGAAGGTCACCACTTCACAGTTATAAGTATCCTGCAGCCACTTGAGGATCACCGAAGTGTCCAGGCCGCCGGAATACGCGAGAACGACCTTGTTTACGTCGGCCATGCCATCACTCCACGGGTTTGTACGGAAAGGCGTCGATTCTACCGATCAAAACCGTGAAATTACAGGGGCGCGACAGCAAATGAAGATAAAGCGACAGATTATGTCGAGTGGGCGACCGATGGTCGCACCTTATGATGTGGCGGCAGGATTGCTCGGCGCAGTGGCCTGGGATGCCGGTTTCTCGGGGGCCGCTACCCGCTCAAGCTGGATATTCACACGACGGTTGCGGGCGCGGTTGGCCGCATTGGTGTTGGGCGCCAAAGGATAGCTTTCGCCATGAAACCGCAGGGTGATCTGCGATTCCGCGATGCCGTTGGCCTTGAAATAGTCCATCACCGCCAGGGCGCGCCGGCGCGAGACATCGCGATTGGTCAGTCGGTTGCCACTGTTATCCGAATGGCCGTTCAACTCGACGTGATTGACCGTGGGGTCGGCTTTCATGAATGCAAGAATCACCGACAGCTTCTTCTTGGCAGCCGCGTCCAGTTCGATGCCGCCACCGGGGAAGCCGACTTCAGTCTGTTTGACCTGGTCATAATTCATTGGCAGCAGCTTGGTGGTGCACAACTGATAGTCGCTGTAGGCCTTGTTGAACTTCACCGGCAGCAGGCGAATTTCCGAATAACCACCCTCACGTCCGTAATGCCGCACGGTCGGGCTACGCCCCTCGAGCAAGCCGGTGAACAGACGCCCGGCCTGGGCTTGGGAGCTGTTGAACAATACGTCACCACTGCCGACCCGTACGGCGCCGAGGTTGATATCCCCTCGGCCCGGCTGCCAGGGCGCAGCAGCAGCCAACAAAGTCGCCGAACCTGCGCCGAACGAGCCGTTATAGGCCTTCAAGCGAAACGTCGCCTGCTCACCGGCGCGGCGCACGAATTCGCCGGAGCCGAAATCGGTGATCGGCTGGGTCAGGCGGCACTCGAACTGGTCACCTTCTACCTTCCACTCAATATTCTCCAGGCGGGTCTGGAACGTGAGGGCCATCGCAGGCAGGCTGGCGAACACACTGAGCAGGGCTAGATAATGCTGGCGCACGGGAAGGCTCCACTGGTTTCTACAACACTTCAAAGCGTCATACATCGTTAAGGCATACCCGGGAATATCGGTCGCATCCGGCAAAACTTGATAGCGAGTGCCTGCAAGAGTCTTTTCCGGTAGCATTCCCACCAGATTGACCCGCCTGGAATCCCCAATGTCCGACCGCCTGACCCTGCTGCGTCCCGACGACTGGCATATTCATCTTCGCGATGGTGCTGCGTTACCCCAAACCGTGGCCGATGTGGCGCGCACGTTTGGCCGTGCCATCATCATGCCTAACCTGGTACCTCCGGTGCGCAATGCCGCAGAAGCCGACGCCTATCGCCAGCGCATCCTCGCTGCACGACCGGCCGGCAGCCGCTTCGAACCGTTGATGGTGCTCTACCTGACCGACCGCACCCAGCCTGAAGAAATTCGTGAGGCCAAGGCCCGCGGCTTCGTGCACGCCGCCAAGCTGTACCCGGCCGGCGCGACCACCAACTCCGATTCCGGCGTGACCAGCATCGACAAGATCCTGCCAGCCATCGAAGCCATGGCCGAGGTGGGCATGCCGCTGCTGATCCACGGGGAAGTCACCCGTGGCGACGTGGACGTTTTTGATCGCGAGAAGGTCTTCATCGACGAGCACATGCGTCGCGTGGTCGAGCTGTTCCCGACCCTGAAGGTGGTGTTCGAGCACATCACCACGGCCGATGCCGTGCAGTTCGTCACCGAGGCTTCGGCCAATGTGGGCGCGACCATCACCGCCCATCACCTGCTCTACAACCGCAACCACATGCTGGTGGGCGGCATTCGGCCGCACTTCTACTGCCTGCCGATCCTCAAGCGCAACACCCACCAGGTGGCGTTGCTGGACGCCGCCACCAGCGGCAACCCGAAGTTCTTCCTCGGCACCGACTCCGCGCCCCATGCCCAGCACGCCAAGGAAGCCGCCTGCGGTTGCGCCGGTTGCTACACGGCGTTCGCCGCTATAGAGCTGTATGCCGAAGCGTTTGAACAGCGCAATGCCCTGGACAAACTCGAGGGCTTCGCCAGCCTCAATGGCCCGCGTTTCTACGGCCTGCCGGCAAATACCGACCGCATCACCCTGGTTCGTGAAGACTGGACCGCCCCTGCCAGCCTGCCATTCGGCGAGCTGACTGTTATCCCGCTGCGCGCCGGTGAAACACTGCGCTGGCGCCTGCTGGAGGAAAGCAAGTGAGTGAAGACCATTACGACGACGAACAAGAGCACAGTGGTGGCGGTTCCCGTCACCCGATGGCCGAGCGATTTCGCGGCTATCTGCCGGTTGTCATCGACGTAGAAACCGGTGGTTTCAATTGCGCCACCGACGCCTTGCTGGAAATCGCCGCTACCACTATCGGCATGGATGAACACGGTTTTGTGTTCCCGGAACATACCCACTTCTTCCGCGTCGAGCCATTCGAAGGCGCCAATATCGAAGCGGCAGCCCTGGAGTTCACCGGCATCAAGCTCGACCATCCGCTGCGCATGGCGGTGAGCGAAGAAGCGGCGCTGACCGATATCTTCCGCGGTGTGCGCAAAGCGCTGAAGGCCAATGGCTGCAAACGCGCGATCCTGGTGGGCCACAACAGCAGTTTCGACCTGGGCTTCCTGAATGCCGCCGTGGCGCGACTGGACATGAAGCGCAATCCGTTTCACCCGTTCTCCAGCTTCGACACCGCCACCCTTGCCGGTCTGGCGTATGGCCAGACCGTGTTGGCCAAAGCCTGTCAGGCGGCCGGTATCGACTTCGACGGCCGTGAGGCTCACTCGGCCCGCTACGATACCGAGAAGACTGCCGAGCTGTTCTGCGGCATCGTCAATCGCTGGAAGCAGATGGGCGGCTGGGAAGACTTCAGCGATTGAAGTTGAACCCCGCACATAAAAAAACCGGCCCTCTCAGGCCGGTTTTTTTGTGCCGTGAAACGGGCGCTTACAGCTTGCCAGCGTTCTCGGTCAGGTAAGCAGCAACACCTTCTGGCGAAGCGTTCATGCCCTTGTCGCCTTTTTTCCAGTTGGCAGGGCAGACTTCACCGTGCTCTTCGTGGAATTGCAGGGCGTCGACCAGGCGAATGAGCTCTTCCATGTTACGACCCAGCGGCAGGTCGTTGATGATCTGCGAGCGAACGACGCCCTTGTCGTCGATCAGGAACGCGCCACGGAAGGCCACGCCGCCTTCGGATTCAACGTCGTAGGCCTTGGCGATGTCATGCTTCATGTCGGCAGCCATGGTGTATTTGACTTTGCCGATGCCGCCATCATTGATGGCAGTGTTGCGCCAAGCGTTGTGGGTGAAGTGGGAGTCGATGGAAACAGCCACTACTTCTACATTACGCGCCTTGAAGTCGTCCATGCGGTGGTCCAGGGCGATCAGCTCCGAAGGGCAGACGAAGGTGAAGTCCAGCGGGTAGAAGAAGACCAGGCCGTATTTGCCTTTGATGGCTTCGGACAGTTTGAAGCTATCAACGATTTCGCCATTGCCGAGGACGGCTGGGACGTCGAAATCCGGGGCTTGTTTACCGACGAGTACGCTCATTGGATATCTCCTGATATGGGATGACGATTGAAGCAAAAGGACCGGTCGAGTCTGCCTGTAGAATCCGACAGAAACATGACGCAATCACGCTTCGTGAAGACCGTCCATCATACACTGAAAAAACCGTTCGTCAGCGCATGGGCAATGCGCGGCAGATCGTTGATGAAACTACTTTGACAATCATTCTCGTTAACATTAAGATCCATCGCACTTAAGCCTTAAACCCGCGACGGTTCTCCCTTATGTATGTCTGCCTCTGCACTGGCGTCACCGACGGACAAATCCGCGAAGCAATCTACGAAGGTTGCTGCAGCTACAAAGAAGTGCGTGAAACCACCGGCGTTGCCAGTCAGTGTGGTAAATGTGCGTGCCTCGCCAAGCAAGTGGTACGGGAAACCCTGACGCAGCTGCAAACAGCCCAGGCCGCGCTCCCCTACTCGACAGAATTTACACACGCCTGAAAAGGCTGTTTTAAAGAACCGGACCTAGTGTCCGGTTTTTTTATGCCTGTAATTCAATTAGTTAGCACCAAGACGCGGAACACAAACATTCTTATTCCGATTAATTTTCATTTATTATTCAATAACTTAGGTTTGACACTAGGATTTCCACCGCTCAGACTCTGCCCTATACACAGCTATTACAGGGCAGGACCCCAGTCATGAAAGGCGACATCTCAGTCATCCAGCAACTCAACAAAATCCTTGCCAATGAACTGGTCGCGATCAATCAGTACTTTCTGCATGCGCGCATGTACGACGATTGGGGCCTGGAAAAGCTTGGCAAGCGCGAATACAAAGAATCGATCAAGGCCATGAAGGACGCCGACGCGCTGATCAAGCGCATCCTGTTCCTGGAAGGCCTGCCGAACGTGCAGGACCTGGGCAAGCTGAACATCGGCGAGCATACCCAGGAAATGCTCAGCAGCGACCTGGGCTTTGAGCGCAAGAGCCATAGCGACCTCAAGGCCGCCATCGCCCATTGCGAAACCAAGGGCGACTTCGGCAGCCGTGAACTGCTGGAAGACATCCTGGAAGACCAGGAAGAGCATATCGACTGGCTTGAAACCCAGCTGGGCCTGATCGACAAGGTCAGCCTGGAGAACTACCTGCAATCGCAGATGGGTGAATAACTCCTAGCGTACAAAAAAGCCCCGCTCTCGTATTGAGAAGCGGGGCTTTTTATTGCCGGTCAATCAAGCTTCAGTCTTGGCTGCCGCTTTTTCCGCTGCGTCTTTGATCAGCGCTTGCAGCGAACCATCGGCTGCCATTTCAGTGATGATGTCGCTGCCGCCAACCAGCTCACCGGCTACCCACAGTTGCGGGAAAGTCGGCCAGTTGGCGTATTTAGGCAGGTTGGCGCGAATTTCCGGATTCTGCAGGATATCCACGTAGGCGAACTTCTCGCCACACGCCATGATGGCCTGGGAGGCTTTTGCGGAAAAACCGCACTGAGGAGCGTTAGGCGCGCCCTTCATGTAGAGCAGAATGGTGTTGTTGGCAATCTGGTCTTTGATCGTTTCGATGATATCCATGGAACACCTCGGCTGGAACTTTGCGACTCACAGGTCGGCACGGTGGCGCATTGTAACGCAAAATCCCAGCGCGGTGCTCGGGCACCTCACGCCGCTGCCACTTGCACCGGCACGCCATTAAGCGCGGCGTTACCCGACAACTCGTCCAACTGCCGCTCGTCGGTCAAGTCATTGGCACTCGCCCCGGGCTGAGCACTGGCGATGCTCATTTGTACGCCCGGGCGGCCATGCCCCCAGCCATGAGGCAGGCTGACCACGCCCGGCATCATGTCCAGGCTGGCCAACACGTCCACTTCGATCATGCCGATGCGCGAACTCACCCGCACCCGTTGACCGTCATTGAGCTGTCGCCTGGCGAGGTCGTCAGGATGCATCAGCAATTGATGGCGTGGCTTGCCCTTCACCAGCCGATGGTAATTATGCATCCAGGAATTGTTACTGCGCACATGACGCCGGCCGATCAGCAGCAGCTCGTCGGCCACCGGCACCGGCTGCGCCTCGAAGCGCGCCAGGTCAGCGAGGATCACAGCCGGTGCCGCCTGGACCTTGCCATCGACAGTCTTCAAACGCGCTGCGAGATTGGCCTTGAGCGGCCCCAGGTCCACACCATGGGGATGATCGGCCAACATCGCCACCGATAGCTTATGACTGGATGCATCACCGTAGGCGCCTGCGCGCAGCCCGAAATCGATCATCTGTGCCGGAGGCAGGGTTGGCTTGAGCGCTACGCCGGTCTGCGCCGCGAATGCCTTGGCCAAGCCGACAAAGATCTCCCAGTCATGCAGCGCCCCCTCGGGCTTGGGCAGGATCGCACGGTTGAAGCGGGTGACATTGCGCACCGCGAACATATTGAAGGTGGTGTCGTAGTGATCGTTTTCCAATGCAGAGGTGGACGGCAGGATCAGGTCGGCATAACGCGTGGTCTCGTTGATATAGAGATCGACGCTGACCATGAACTCCAATCCATCCAGCGCCTGCTCCAACTGGCGACCGTTGGGCGTCGACAGCACCGGATTGCCGGCCACTGTCACCAGCGCGCGGATCTGTCCTTCGCCTTCGGTGAGCATTTCCTCGGCCAGGGCCGACACCGGCAACTCTCCACCGTATTCCGGGCGCCCGGACACACGGCTCTGCCAGCGATTGAAATGGCCGCCACCAGTCGAGGCCACCAGGTCGACCGCCGGGCTGGTGCACAGCGCACCGCCCACGCGGTCGAGATTGCCAGTTACCAGGTTGATCAACTGCACCAACCAGTGACACAGGGTGCCGAACGCCTGGGTCGAGACGCCCATTCGGCCGTAGCAAACGGCTTTGTCAGCGCCAGCGAAATCGCGGGCCAACTGCCGAATCTGCTCGGCAGGCACCGCACACTGACGACTCATTGCCTCGGCGCTGAAGCCGACAATTGCTCGGCGCACGTCTTCCAGCCCTTCAACTGGCAAATGGCTGTCGCGGGTCAGCCCCTCAGCGAACAAGGTGTTGAGCAGCCCGAACAACAGCGCCGCGTCGCCTCCGGGGCGTACGAACAAGTGCTGGTCGGCGATGGCGGCTGTCTCGCTGCGCCGAGGGTCGACCACCACCACTTTGCCGCCATGCGCCTGGATGGCCTTGAGGCGTTTTTCCACGTCCGGCACGGTCATTATGCTGCCGTTGGAGGCCAGCGGGTTGCCGCCGAGAATCAACATGAAGTCGGTATGGTCGATGTCCGGAATGGGCAGCAACAGGCCATGGCCGTACATGAGGTGGCTGGTGAGGTGATGGGGCAGTTGGTCGACCGAGGTGGCGGAAAAGCGATTGCGCGTTTTCAATAGCCCGAGAAAGTAGTTGCTGTGGGTCATCAACCCATAGTTGTGCACGCTGGGGTTGCCCTGATACACCGCCACGGCGTTCTGCCCGTGCCGGGCCTGGATGCTTGCCAGCCGTTCGGCCACCATGGCAAACGCTTCATCCCATGCGATCGGCTGCCATTCGCTGCCGACCCGCAGCATCGGCTGGTGCAGGCGGTCCGGGTCGTTCTGGATATCCTGCAGGGCCACGGCCTTGGGGCAGATGTGCCCGCGACTGAAACTGTCCAGGGGGTCGCCCTTGATCGAGGTAATCGCCAGGCTGCCATCGTCAGCCTGGGTGGTTTCCAGGGTCAGGCCGCAGATGGCTTCGCACAGGTGGCAGGCACGGTGATGGAGAGTCTTGGTCATGGCCAGTCTCTTTTATAGGGGCTTTGGCTTAACTATGGGCGGCGAGCTGCCAGCGCGCCAGCAACCTTCGTGCTGTGAATCGGTGGGCATAGGCCAAGGCATGGCTAAGCATGAGTAAATGTTTCAGAAATCCTCCACCCATTGGCTAAAACCGACGCTACCTGGCTTGGGCCCGCCTCGGCGCATTGCAAAAGGCCTCGGCGCCAGTGTACAAATGACCCGCTGCTGTCAGGAAATCGTCTTCAAACGCGCGTCAGCGCCCTGCTTGAACACCCCTAAAAACCGTAGCCCTATTGGTAAGACGCGACATTTAATGTCAATATCGCGCCTTCCCCTATTTCGTCGCCCCGTGCGGCTTCCGCCGCAGGTCTCGCCCGTTGTCACAATAAACAAGGCTTTGAGTATCTGCGGTCTGTTGCAAAAAGGTAGTTAATGATGAGCGCAAGGCACTTTCTCTCCCTGATGGATTGCACGCCCGAAGAGCTGGTCAGCGTGATCCGTCGAGGCATTGAGCTTAAAGACCTGCGTAACCGCGGCGTACTGTTTGAGCCTTTGAAAAACCGCGTACTCGGGATGATTTTCGAGAAATCCTCGACGCGTACACGCCTGTCGTTCGAAGCTGGCATGATCCAGCTGGGCGGCCAGGCGATTTTCCTGTCACCGCGTGATACCCAACTGGGCCGCGGTGAGCCGATCAGCGATTGCGCCAGGGTCATGTCGCGCATGCTCGACGCGGTGATGATCCGTACCTTCGCCCACAGCAACCTGACTGAATTTGCCGCCAACTCCCGCGTGCCAGTGATCAATGGCCTGTCCGATGACCTGCACCCCTGCCAGTTGCTGGCCGACATGCAAACCTTCCTCGAACACCGGGGCTCGATCCAGGGCAAGACCGTGGCCTGGATCGGCGACGGCAACAACATGTGCAACAGCTATATAGAAGCGGCGATCCAGTTCGACTTCCACCTGCGTATCGCCTGCCCTGAAGGCTACGAGCCGAGCACCGAGTTCATGGCCAAGGCCGATGGCCGTGTGCAATTGCTACGCGACCCCAAGGATGCCGTAGTCGGCGCCCACCTGGTCAGCACCGACGTCTGGACCTCCATGGGCCAGGAAGACGAAACGGCCAAGCGCCTGGCCCTGTTCGCGCCGTTCCAGGTGACCCGTGCCCTGCTCGATACGGCCGCGCCCGACGTGCTGTTCATGCATTGCCTGCCTGCCCACCGTGGCGAAGAAATCAGCCTCGACCTGCTCGACGACCCACGTTCGGTGGCTTGGGACCAGGCCGAGAACCGCCTGCATGCGCAAAAAGCCCTGCTGGAATTTCTCGTCGAACCGTCGTACCACCACGCATGAGCCAGCCACTCCTGCTGAACCTGCGCAATCTGGCATGCGGCTATCAAGATCAACGGGTGGTGCAGAACCTCAACCTGCACCTCAATGCCGGCGACATCGGTTGCCTGCTCGGTTCCTCGGGGTGCGGCAAGACCACCACCTTGCGCGCCATTGCCGGCTTTGAGCCGATACACGAAGGCGAAATCAGCCTGGCGGGTGAAGTCATCTCCAGCGCCGGTTTCACCCTGGCACCCGAGAAACGTCGTATCGGCATGGTGTTCCAGGACTACGCTCTGTTCCCGCACCTGAGCGTGGCCGATAACATCGGCTTCGGTATTCGCAAACATCCGCAAAAGGATCGCGTAGTTGCCGAGTTGCTGGAACTGGTGAATCTGAAGGATCTGGGAAAGCGGTTCCCCCACGAGCTTTCCGGCGGCCAGCAGCAACGTGTCGCCCTCGCCCGCGCTTTGGCGCCGGAGCCACAATTGTTGCTGCTGGACGAACCTTTTTCCAACCTGGATGGCGAACTGCGCCGCAAGCTCAGCCACGAAGTGCGCGATATCCTCAAGGCGCGGGGCACCAGTGCGATCCTCGTCACCCATGACCAGGAAGAAGCGTTCGCCGTCAGTGACCATGTCGGCGTGTTCAAGGAAGGTCGCCTTGAACAGTGGGATACGCCCTACAACCTTTATCACGAACCGCAGACGCCCTATGTCGCCAGTTTTATCGGCCAGGGCTATTTCATCCGGGGTCAATTGAACTCGCCCGAGTCAGTGAGCACCGAGCTGGGTGACCTGCGTGGTAATCGCGCCTATACCTGGGCCATCGGCGGCGCGGTGGATGTTTTGCTGCGCCCGGATGATATCGTCTACGCGCCGGACAGCGCATTGAAAGCTCGGATCGTCGGCAAGACGTTCCAGGGAGCCTCGACCTTGTACCGGTTGCAACTGCCAACGGGTGCACAGCTGGAATCGATTTTCCCCAGCCATGTTGATCAACAGATGGGGACGGATGTGGGGATTCGAGTGGCTGCCGAGCATCTGGTGCTGTTCCAGGCGTAAGCAGCTTCCTGAGGAAGCCGGGTTAAACATGTGGGAGGGGGCAAGCCCCCTCCCACATTTGGATTGTAACAGGGCTGAAAGTCAGGCCCGGCCAATCGGCGCGAATTTGGCCTGGGTATGTTCAGCCAGCACTGCTGCGGGTAACTCCACCTCCAGCCCCCGCCGCCCCGCACTCACAAAAATCGTTGCAAAGGGTTGCGCCGTTTCGTCGATAAACGTACGCAGGCGCTTCTTTTGCCCCAGTGGGCTGATGCCGCCCAACAGGTAACCGGTGGAACGCTGAGCCGCCGCCGGATCGGCCATTTCGACTTTTTTCACGCCCGCCGCATGAGCCAGCGCTTTCAAATCAAGACTTCCGACGACCGGCACCACCGCTACCAACAATTCGCCTTTTTCACTGCTCGCCAGCAGCGTCTTGAACACCTGCGCGGGGTCCAGGCCCAATTTTTCCGCGGCCTCCAGGCCATACGAAGCTGCCTTCGGGTCATGTTCATAACTATGGATGCGATGTTCGGCGCGAACTTTTTTCAACAAATCCAATGCGGGCGTCATGGAGTCTCCGGGCAGGGAAAACAGGTGTCCAATTCTAGGCCAAGCGCAGGCAAAACGCTCTAGTTCAAGCGCTGCTGGCGCACAGGCCAAACCTAACCCGCATGATCATTCATCAGACCAATAGTTAGAAAGTGACTGGCGGTTCACTTTCGACCTTTGACAGCGGTCATTCTTGTCTATATTTTTTCGTTTCCGAATACTGTAGGAATACTCCTCAGTACTCCAGCAGTAAGCCGCGACCCAGGATGGGGATCCTTGTCACGGTGAAAATCGCGCAACCGCCCGCTGAGGCAGTGCGCCAGACAAGAACAACAATCGAGGTTTTCCATGACAACTGCTCTTCAACAGCCTTCACTTTCGAGCCAATGCATGGCCGAATTCCTGGGGACCGCGCTGCTGATCTTCTTCGGTACAGGATGTGTCGCCGCGCTCAAGGTCGCGGGTGCGAGCTTCGGCCTCTGGGAAATCAGTATTATCTGGGGGATCGGCGTGAGCATGGCGATCTACCTGAGTGCCGGTATTTCCGGGGCTCACCTCAACCCGGCGGTCAGTATCGCCCTGTGCATTTTTGCCGATTTTGAAAAGCGCAAACTGCCCTTCTATATTCTTGCCCAGATCGCCGGCGCCTTCTGCTCCGCCGCCTTGGTATATACGCTTTATAGCAACCTGTTTTTCGATTACGAACAAACCCACCATATGGTCCGCGGCTCCCAGGCCAGCCTGGAACTGGCATCCGTGTTCTCCACCTATCCCCATGCACTCCTGAGCACCGCCCAGGCATTCCTGGTGGAAATGGTCATCACCGCGATCCTGATGGGCGTGATCATGGCCCTTACCGATGACAACAACGGCCTGCCACGCGGCCCGCTGGCCCCGCTGCTGATCGGCTTGCTGATCGCCGTGATTGGTAGCGCCATGGGCCCGCTGACCGGCTTTGCGATGAATCCGGCACGGGATTTCGGACCCAAGCTGATGACCTTTTTCGCCGGTTGGGGTGAAATGGCCTTCACTGGTGGCCGCGACATTCCTTATTTCCTGGTGCCGATTTTCGCCCCGATTGTCGGCGCATGCCTCGGCGCCGCAGCCTATCGCGGGCTGATTGCCCGCCACCTGCCAAGCGCCGCACCTGTTATAGCTGAAACACCTGACACGGCTGTCAACGGCAAGACCCGTATTTCCTGAAAGCGCCAGCCTGGTCCCCTGCCCTTCGCGGCCCAGGCTGATTTCTGACTTCCTTATTTCGTAAGGCACCTGACATGACCGACATTCAGAATAAGAACTACATCATTGCCCTTGACCAGGGCACTACCAGTTCCCGGGCGATCATCTTCGATCGTGACGCCAACGTGGTGTGCACCGCCCAGCGTGAATTCACCCAGCATTACCCGCAAGCCGGCTGGGTCGAACATGACCCGATGGAAATCTTTGCCACCCAGAGCGCGGTGATGGTCGAAGCGCTGGCGCAAGCCGGCCTGCACCATGACCAGGTCGCCGCCATTGGCATCACCAACCAGCGCGAGACCACCGTAGTCTGGGACAAGATCACCGGCCGCCCGATCTACAACGCGATCGTCTGGCAGTGCCGCCGCAGTACCGAAATCTGCCAGCAGCTCAAGCGCGACGGCCACGAGCAGTACATCAACGACACCACCGGGCTGGTCACCGACCCCTACTTTTCCGGCACCAAACTCAAGTGGATCCTCGATAACGTTGAAGGCAGCCGCGAGCGTGCACGCAATGGCGAACTGCTGTTCGGCACCATCGATAGCTGGCTGATCTGGAAGTTTACCGGCGGCAAGACCCACGTCACCGACTACACCAACGCCTCGCGCACCATGCTCTTCAACATCCACACCCTGGAGTGGGATGCGAAGATGCTGGAGATTCTGGAGGTGCCGCGGGAAATGCTGCCGCAAGTAAAGTCTTCCTCCGAAATCTATGGCCGCACCAAGAGCGGCATCGCCATCGGCGGCATCGCCGGTGACCAACAAGCCGCGCTGTTCGGCCAAATGTGCGTGGAAGCCGGCCAGGCCAAGAACACCTACGGCACCGGCTGCTTCCTGCTGATGAACACCGGCGACAAGGCAGTGAAATCCAAGCACGGCATGCTCACCACCATCGCCTGCGGCCCACGCGGTGAAGTGGCCTACGCCCTTGAAGGCGCGGTCTTCAACGGCGGTTCCACCGTGCAATGGCTGCGTGACGAGCTGAAAATCATCAATGACGCCCACGACACCGAATACTTTGCCGGCAAGGTCAAGGACAGCAACGGCGTGTATCTGGTCCCGGCTTTCACCGGGCTGGGCGCGCCTTATTGGGACCCGTATGCCCGTGGTGCGCTGTTCGGCCTGACTCGCGGCGTACGCGTGGACCACATTATTCGTGCAGCCCTGGAGTCGATTGCCTTCCAGACCCGCGATGTACTCGACGCAATGCAACAAGATTCTGGCGAACGCCTCAAGGCCCTGCGTGTGGATGGCGGTGCGGTTGCCAACAACTTCCTGATGCAATTCCAGGCCGACATCCTCGGTACCCAGGTCGAACGCCCGCAAATGCGCGAAACCACTGCCCTCGGCGCTGCCTACCTGGCCGGCCTGGCGTGTGGCTTCTGGGGCAGCCTGGACGAACTGCGTGGCAAGGCGGTGATCGAGCGCGAATTCGACCCCCAACTGGACGAAGCCGCCAAAGAGAAGCTCTACGCCGGCTGGCAAAAAGCGGTGAGTCGCACCCGTGATTGGGAACCTCACGAAGGCGCTGAATAGGCCGATCGCGAGCTCCATATAGGGTTGTAACTGGCAGGGAGCGGATTCCTGCGTCATCATGGGCCACTTTTGTATGGCAGCCCAAAGGACGCCCCATGAATCTGCCTCCCCGCCAACAACAAATCCTCGAACTGGTCCGCGAACGCGGTTATGTCAGTATCGAGGAAATGGCGCAGCTATTCGTTGTTACCCCGCAAACCATCCGCCGTGATATCAACCAGTTGGCGGACGCCAATCTGTTGCGCCGCTACCACGGCGGCGCGGCCTATGACTCCAGTGTCGAGAACACCGCGTATGCCATGCGTGCAGACCAGATGCGCGACGAGAAACAGCGCATCGGTGAAGCCATCGCGGCGCAAATTCCCGACCACGCCTCGCTGTTCATCAATATCGGCACCACCACCGAATCCATCGCTCGTGCACTGCTCAATCACAACCACCTGAAAATCATCACCAACAACCTCAACGTCGCCACGATGCTCAGTGCCAAGGACGACTTCGATGTGTTGCTCACCGGCGGCAACGTACGCCGCGATGGCGGTGTGGTGGGCCAGGCCAGTGTCGATTTCATCAACCAGTTCAAGGTCGACTTTGCCTTGGTGGGCATCAGTGGCATCGACGAGGACGGCAGCCTGCTGGACTTTGATTATCAGGAAGTGCGGGTTTCCCAGGCAATCATTGCCAATGCGCGCCAGGTGATCCTGGCGGCGGACTCCAGCAAGTTCGGGCGCAATGCCATGATTCGCCTGGGGCCGATCAGCCTGGTGGATTGTCTGGTGACTGATCAACAGCCGGTGCCGGCGTTGGTGCAAGTGTTGAATGAGCACAAGGTGCGACTGGAAGTCGTGTAGCGTCTGTACTGACGCCATCGGGGGCAAGCCCCCTCCCACACTTTAATGTGTGAACCCATTCAAATGTGGGAGGGGGCATGCCCCCGATGGCGATCTGTCCAGCACTGCATTTCCTGAGCCTTCCCCAGGCTCATGTTCACAAATTTTCCTTTCCCCATCCTTCGATGAGTTTTTTTAATCGAAGTCGGGTGGCTGTGCGCGCATTTATCAGCTACCATTTTCGCAAATGAACATTAATGTTCGAATTCCAAGACGAAAAGATCGCGAGGCTAGCCGATGAACCCTTCCACCTTGCCTGCTCCACCGCTTGCCGAAGTCTATGACGTTGCCGTAATCGGTGGCGGGATCAATGGCGTCGGCATTGCAGCAGACGCAGCCGGTCGCGGTTTGTCGGTATTCCTTTGCGAAAAGGACGACCTGGCCAGCCACACCTCATCGGCCAGCAGCAAGCTGATCCACGGCGGCTTGCGCTACCTGGAACATTACGAATTCCGCCTGGTGCGTGAAGCCCTGGCCGAACGTGAAGTGCTGCTGGCCAAGGCACCGCATATCGTCAAGCAGATGCGCTTCGTACTGCCCCACCGTCCGCACTTGCGTCCAGCCTGGATGATTCGTGCCGGCTTGTTCCTTTATGACCACTTGGGCAAGCGGGAGAAACTGGCGGGTTCCAAAAGCCTCAAGTTCGGCGCCGACAGCCCGCTGAAAAGCGAAATCACCAAGGGCTTCGAATACTCCGACTGCTGGGTGGATGACGCCCGCCTGGTGGTACTCAACGCCATGGCTGCCCGTGAAAAAGGCGCGCACATCCATACCCAGACCCGTTGCATCAGCGCCCATCGCAGCAACGGCATGTGGGAGATGAACATGGAACGTGCCGATGGCAGCCTGTTCTCGATCCGCGCCCGCGCACTGGTGAATGCTGCCGGCCCGTGGGTCGCCAAGTTCATCAGGGACGACCTCAAGCTGGATTCGCCCTACGGCATCCGCCTGATCCAGGGCAGCCACCTGATCGTGCCAAGACTGTACGAAGGCGCCCACGCGCACATCCTGCAGAACGAAGACCAACGCATCGTCTTCACTATTCCGTACCTGAACCACCTGACCATCATCGGCACCACTGATCGCGAATACACCGGCGATCCGGCGAAAGTAGCGATTACAGAAGGTGAAACCGACTACATGCTCAAGGTGGTCAACGCGCACTTCAAGAAACAGCTGAGCCGTGACGATATCGTCCACACCTACTCCGGCGTGCGCCCACTGTGCAACGACGAGTCGGACAACCCGTCGGCCATCACCCGCGACTACACCCTGGCGCTGTCCGGCGGCAATGGCGAAGCGCCGATCCTGTCGGTGTTCGGCGGCAAGCTCACCACCTATCGCAAGCTGGCCGAGTCGGCCATGGCCCAGCTGGCGCCGTACTTCACCCAGATGCGCCCAAGCTGGACAGCCACGGCCAGCCTGCCCGGCGGTGAAAACATGACCACGCCCGAAGCCCTGGCCGATGCGATCCGCGCCAAGTTCGACTGGATCCCGAGCGAAATCGCCCGCCGCTGGTCCACCACCTACGGCAGCCGCACCTGGCGCCTGCTGGAGGGCGTGCAATCGCTGGCCGACCTGGGTGACCACCTGGGTGGCGGCCTGTACACCCGTGAAGTTGATTACCTGTGCGCCGAAGAATGGGTGACGCAACCGCAGGACGTACTGTGGCGCCGTACCAAGCTTGGCCTGTTCACCACCCCGCAAGAGCAGGACAACGTGCAACGCTACCTGGCGAAGGTCGAACAGAGCCGTAGCAAGATCGAAGCGGCCTGATAGCCATCCCCAAACTGTCGGAGCGAGCTTGCTCGCGAGAAACCTGAGAGCGCCGCGTTTATTTAGAGTAAACGCGGCGCTTTTGCGTTTTCGCGAGCAAGCTCGCTCCCGCAGATGACCTGGGCGGCATTCGGTTTTCCGAACGCAAGCTCGCGCCCTATTCGGTTTGCCGGACCCGGCGTCGAAAACCGCGTCGCAACATAAAGTTAATCCCGATATAAATCATGAAGTTAACCTTTTATTTTCGGTATGGCACGACTCATGCTCTACACTCTTTGACGATTACCTGAGGCGCCTTAGGAGCCGTCACGGGCATTCGCTGTACAAAAGAGCCGTTTAGCTGGCTTCATAAAAAAAACAAATGTCGAGGAAGTATTGATGCGCATCGTTCCCCATATCCTGGGCGCAGCTATTGCTGCTGCTCTGATCAGCACTCCAGTTTTCGCCGCCGAACTCACCGGCACACTGAAGAAAATCAACGACTCCGGCACCATCACTCTCGCTCACCGCGACAGCTCCATTCCGTTTTCCTACATCGCGGATGGTTCGGGCAAACCCGTGGGCTACTCCCACGACATTCAGCTGGCCGTCGTTGAAGCCCTGAAAAAAGACCTGAACAAGCCCGACCTGAAGGTCAAGTACAACCTGGTGACTTCGCAAACCCGTATTCCGCTGATCCAGAACGGCACCGCGGACCTCGAGTGCGGCTCCACCACCAACAACGCCGAACGCGCCCAGCAAGTCGATTTTTCGACTAACATCTTCGAAATCGGCACCCGCCTGCTGGTCAAGAAAGACAAGGAAGGCAAGCCCTCCTACAGCGACTTTGCCGATCTTAAGGGCAAGAACGTCGTGACCACCGCTGGCACCACGTCCGAGCGCATCATCAAGGCGATGAACGCCGACAAGCAGATGGGCATGAACGTCATCTCCGCCAAGGACCATGGCGAATCCTTCCAGATGCTCGAAAGCGGCCGTGCCGTTGCGTTCATGATGGATGACGCCCTGCTCGCCGGCGAAGAAGCCAAGGCCAAGAAGCCGGACGACTGGGTCATCACCGGTACTCCGCAGTCCTTTGAAGCCTATGCCTGCATGGTGCGCAAAGGCGACCCGGCCTTCAAGAAAGCCGTGGATGACGCCATCGTCGGGCTGTTCAAATCCGGCGAAATCAACAAGATCTACGCCAAATGGTTCGAGAGCCCTATTCCACCAAAAGGCCTGAACCTCAACTTCCCGATGAGCGAAAAGGTCAAGGAACTGATCGCGAATCCGACCGACAAGCCGGCACCGGAAGTAAAGATCTGAAAACCTGACTAACCTTATCGCCTGGGGGGCTCACTCCCCCCAGGCATCTGTTACTACCTGCTAGCTTTAATTTGGAACACTCGACCTGGCGGTTTCCGAGCCGATCGTGTGTGCCTGGCATTCATTGCCAGGCGGGAAAGGATCTTCCCCAAGCGGGTGCTAGTACATTGATCGATCTCGAGGGGAGACCCTAATGAATTACAACTGGGACTGGGGCGTGTTCTTCAAGTCCACTGGCGTTGGCAGCGAGACGTATCTCGACTGGTACATCGCCGGCCTGGGCTGGACCATCGCCATCGCTGTCGTGGCATGGATCATCGCCTTGCTGCTGGGCTCCATTCTGGGGGTCATGCGCACCGTGCCAAACCGCATCGTATCGGGCATTGCGACCTGCTACGTGGAACTGTTTCGTAACGTGCCGTTGCTGGTTCAGCTGTTCATCTGGTACTTCCTGGTGCCCGACCTGCTGCCACAGAACCTGCAGGACTGGTACAAGCAAGACCTGAACCCGACTACCTCGGCCTACCTGAGCGTTGTCGTGTGCCTGGGCCTGTTCACCGCCGCCCGCGTGTGTGAACAAGTGCGTACCGGCATCCAGGCGCTGCCCCGTGGCCAGGAGTCCGCCGCACGCGCCATGGGCTTCAAGCTGCCGCAGATCTACTGGAACGTGCTGCTGCCCCAGGCCTATCGCATCATCATTCCGCCGCTTACCTCGGAATTCCTCAACGTTTTCAAGAACTCCTCGGTGGCGTCCTTGATCGGCTTGATGGAACTGTTGGCGCAAACCAAGCAGACCGCCGAGTTCTCGGCCAACCTGTTCGAAGCCTTCACCTTGGCCACGCTGATCTATTTCACCCTGAACATGAGCCTGATGTTGCTGATGCGCATGGTCGAGAAGAAAGTCGCAGTGCCCGGCCTGATCTCCGTGGGGGGTAAATAATGGAATTTGATTTCAGCGGCATCATCCCCGCCATCCCGGGCCTGTGGAACGGCATGGTCATGACCCTGCAGTTGATGGTCATGGGCGTGGTCGGCGGCATCATCCTGGGTACGATCCTTGCGTTGATGCGCCTGTCGTCCAGCAAACTGCTGTCGCGTGTGGCCGGCGCCTATGTGAACTACTTCCGCTCGATCCCGCTGCTGCTGGTGATTACCTGGTTCTACCTGGCGGTGCCGTTCGTGCTGCGCTGGATCACCGGCGAAGACACTCCCATCGGTGCGTTCACCTCCTGCGTCGTGGCGTTCATGATGTTCGAAGCCGCGTATTTCTGCGAAATCGTGCGAGCCGGCGTGCAGTCGATTCCCAAGGGCCAGATGGCGGCGGCACAAGCCATGGGCATGACCTACGGGCAGACCATGCGCCTGATCATCCTGCCCCAGGCGTTCCGCAAGATGACGCCACTGTTGCTGCAACAATCGATCATCCTGTTCCAGGACACTTCGCTGGTCTACACCGTGGGCCTGGTGGACTTCCTCAACTCCGCCCGCTCCAACGGCGACATCATCGGCCGCTCCAATGAGTTCCTGATCTTTGCCGGTGTCGTCTACTTCATCATCAGCTTTTCCGCCTCGCTGCTGGTCAAGCGTCTGCAAAAAAGGTTTGCCGTATGATCTCTATCAAGAACATCAACAAGTGGTATGGCGACTTCCAGGTGCTGACCGATTGCAGCACCGAGGTTAAAAAAGGCGAAGTGATCGTGGTGTGCGGGCCGTCCGGCTCGGGCAAATCCACCCTGATCAAGTGCGTCAACGCTTTGGAACCGTTCCAGAAAGGCGACGTAGTGGTCGATGGCACCTCCATCGCCGACCCGAAGACCAACCTGCCGAAACTGCGTTCGCGGGTGGGCATGGTATTCCAGCACTTCGAGCTGTTCCCGCACCTGACCATTACCGAAAACCTGACCATCGCGCAGATCAAGGTGCTGGGCCGCAGCAAGGAAGAAGCCACCAAGAAAGGCCTGCAGCTGCTTGACCGCGTGGGCTTGTCGGCACACGCCCACAAGCATCCTGGCCAGCTCTCCGGGGGCCAGCAGCAACGTGTGGCAATCGCCCGCGCACTGGCCATGGACCCGATCGTCATGCTGTTCGACGAACCGACCTCGGCACTGGACCCGGAAATGGTCAACGAAGTACTCGACGTGATGGTGCAACTGGCCCAGGAAGGCATGACCATGATGTGCGTGACCCACGAAATGGGCTTTGCACGCAAAGTGGCCGACCGCGTGATCTTCATGGACGCCGGCAAGATCATCGAGGACTGCCCGAAGGAAGAGTTCTTCGGCGACATCAGCGCCCGCTCCGAACGTGCGCAGCACTTCCTTGAGAAAATTCTGCAGCACTAAGTACTACTTAGCTAAGTACACAGCTCCTACTGTAGAAACCGGGCCAATGTGGGAGGGGGGGCAAGCTCCCTCCCACACTGGACCACACAGGCTGGCAGCTCTGGTTGACCCAAGGCATCTGTGATGAAATGCGACCCCAATCAATATCGCGCCGCGCCGCCATCACTTGCCGTGAAGCCTCGTCTGATACGCCAACTCTTCCTGCCGCCGTTGATCATCGCCCTGATGGTCGGCTTGGGCTATATCGGCTTCTGGGTCAGTGAGTACTATGGCATCCGCACCCTCAGCGATAACGGCGAACGCCAGTTGGAGCTGCACGCCCGCACCGTCGAAAGCGAACTGAGCAAATACACCTACCTGCCCAGCCTGTTGGAGCTCGAGTCGAGCGTTTCGCGGTTGCTGGCCGACCCGAACCAGGAAACCCGCACCACGGTCAATGCTTACCTCGAGGGCCTGAATCGCCGCAGTCGCAGCCGGGCCATCTACGTGATGGACACCACCGGCCGCGTGCTGGCCACCAGTAACTGGCGCGATGCCGACAGTTACCAGGGCGAAGACCTGTCCTTCCGCGCCTATTTCCAGAATGCCGTACGCGGCCAGCCCGGCCGCTTCTATGGCATCGGCAGCACCAACGGCGAACCCGGCTATTACCTGGCCCATGGCTTGGAAGAGCATGGCAAGATTATCGGCGTCGCGGTGGTCAAGGTCCGCCTCGAAGCCTTGGAAGAACGCTGGCAACGCGCCCGCCTCGAAGCTTTCGTAAGCGACGAGAACGGCATCATCATCCTCTCCAGCGACCCGGCCCGCCGCCTCAAGGCCGTACGCCCACTGAGCGAAGACACCAAGGAACGCCTGGCCCACAGCCTGCAATATTACTGGGCAACGCTCAACGAACTGCAGCCCCTGGCCCGTGAGCGCCTGAACGAAGGCACCGAGAAACTGACCTTCCCGGCCAACAGCGAAGTGGTCAACGACGAGCACGCCGTCAGCTACCTGGCGCAAACCCGTCCGCTCAACGACACACCGTGGCATTTCACCCTGCTCACCCCGCTCAACGACCTGCGCCGCGCCGCGATCAACCAGGGCATCCTGGTAGCCGTGGCCTTTGGCCTGGTGGCCTTTTTGCTGATTGCGTGGAATGAACGGCGCAAAGTCATTGCCACCCGCCTCGCCGCCCGGGAAGCCCTGCAGGAGGCCAACAGCCAGCTGGAACGGCGGATTGCCGAACGCACCGCCGACCTGCGCGCCAGCAACGAACGGCTCAAGGGCCAGATCCGCGAACGGCGCCAGGCCGAAGAGACCCTGCGCCACGCCCAGGACGAACTGGTGCAGGCCGGCAAACTCGCGGCCATCGGCCAGATGTCCACCAGCATCGCCCACGAATTGAACCAACCGCTGGCGGCCCTGCGCACGCTGTCGGGCAACACGGTGCGTTTCCTCGAGCGCGGCGCCCTGGACACCGCCAGTACCAACCTCAAGGCCATCAACGAATTGATCGACCGCATGGGCCGCATCACCGCCAGCCTGCGCTCCTTTGCCCGACGCGGTGACGACCAGGGCGAAGCCAACCTCGGCAAGGCCGTGGACGCCGCGTTCCAGGTACTGGGCGCACGCCTGGACGGCCTGCCGTTGACCTTGCACCGTGACTTCATCAACGTCCAATTGCAGATCGACCAGACGCGCCTGGAGCAGATCCTGGTCAACCTGATCGGCAATGCCCTTGATGCGATGCAAGCGCAACCGGCACCGCAGCTATGGCTGGAAGGCCAGGTCGTCGATGGCAAATACCGCCTGCGGGTGCGTGACAACGGCCATGGCATCGACCCCGAGACGCGCAAGCATTTGTTCGAACCGTTCTTCACCACCAAGCCTGGCGAGCAGGGCCTGGGCCTGGGCCTGACGCTATCGGCCAGCCTCGCGGCGGCCACCGGCGGCAATCTCGCCGTGGAGCACCCTGCCGGTGGTGGTACTGCCTTTGTCCTGAGCCTGCCGCTGGTGGGCACTCAACAAGCCGAGTCGACATGAATACAGACACTACAACTGCGACCGACGACCTCACCGTGCTGATCGTCGAGGACGACCCCCATGTGCTGCTGGGCTGCCAGCAAGCCCTGGCGCTGGAAGACATTCCCAGCATCGGTGTGGGCAGTGCCGAAGAGGCGCTGCATCGCATCGGCGAAAACTTCGCCGGCGTCGTCATCAGCGATATCCGCCTGCCGGGTATCGACGGTCTGGAACTGCTGACCCGACTCAAGGCCCTGGATAAAAGCCTGCCGGTGGTACTGATCACCGGGCACGGCGACATCTCCATGGCGGTGGGTGCCATGCGCAATGGCGCCTACGACTTCATGGAAAAGCCCTTCTCCCCCGAACGCCTGGTGGAAGTCGCCCGCCGCGCCCTGGAGCAGCGCGGGCTGGCGCGGGAAGTCTGGTCGTTGCGTCGCCAACTGGCCGAGCGCGACTCGTTGGAAGGCCGCATCATTGGCCGCTCGCCGGCGATGCAAAACCTGCGCGAACTGATCGCCAACGTCGCCGACACCTCGGCCAACGTGCTGATCGAAGGCGAGACCGGCACCGGCAAGGAGTTGGTCGCGCGCTGCCTGCATGATTTCAGCCGGCGCCATTCCCACCAGTTCGTCGCCTTGAACTGCGGAGGCCTGCCGGAGAACCTGTTCGAAAGCGAAATTTTCGGCCACGAAGCCAACGCCTTTACCGGCGCCGGCAAGCGCCGCATCGGCAAGATCGAGCACGCCCACCAAGGCACACTCTTCCTCGATGAAGTGGAAAGCATGCCGATCAACCTGCAGATCAAACTGCTGCGTGTCCTACAGGAACGCACCCTGGAACGCCTGGGTTCGAACCAGAGCGTGGCGGTGGATTGCCGGGTTATCGCCGCCACCAAGTCCGACCTCGACGAACTGAGCCGCGCCAGCCAGTTCCGCAGCGACCTGTACTACCGCCTCAATGTGGTGACCCTGGAACTGCCGCCCCTGCGCGAGCGGCGCGAAGACATCCTGCAGCTGTTCGAACACTTCCTGCAGCAATCGTCACTGCGCTTCGACCGCAGCGTCCCGGACCTCGACAACCAGACCTTGTCCAGCCTGATGAGCCACGACTGGCCGGGCAACGTGCGGGAGCTACGCAACGTCGCCGAACGCTTCGCCCTCGGCCTGCCCGCCTTCAAGAAAAGCGGCGCCGGCAGCGGTAACCAGGGGCTGGCCTTTACCGAGGCAGTGGAAGCCTTTGAGCGCAACCTGCTCAGCGACGCCCTGCAACGCAGCGGCGGCAACCTGACCCAGGCCAGCCAGGAACTGGGAATGGCCAAGACCACGTTGTTCGACAAGGTCAAGAAATACGGGTTGAGCCACTGATGGACCTGTTTTTGAAGGCCGCCCTTGGCGCGGCGGTGGTGTTGATCCTGGCGGCGTTGGCCAAGACCAAAAATTATTACATCGCGGGGCTGGTGCCGCTGTTTCCGACCTTTGCGTTGATTGCCCATTACATCGTCGGCAAGGGCCGTTCGGTGGAGGACTTGAAGACCACCATCGTGTTCGGGATGTGGTCGATCATTCCTTACTTTGTGTATTTGGCGACCTTGTATGTGATGGTGGATCGGATGCGGCTGGAAGCGTCACTCGCTGTGGCGGCCGTAGCGTGGTTGATGGCCGCGACGGTGCTGGTCAGCGTGTGGGTACGCCTCCATACCTGACTCAACTCGGTCCAAAATGTGGGAGGGGGCTTGCCCCCGATAGCGGTGTGTCAGTCACCTAGTCTTCAACTGACCCACTGCCATCGGGGGCAAGCCCCCTCCCACATTTTTGGACCACAGTGTGTCAGCGGACGATCTTGTCGACTTGGATGCCGAGCTTTTTAAGGCGATACCAGAAGCTGCGCTCGGAAATCCCGATGCGCTGCGCCGCCGCGGCCTGAACGCCATTGCTCTCCTGCAACGCCGCGAGGATGTAGGCCTTCTCCACCTCTGCCAACGCCGCATCCAGGTCCCGTGGCACCCCCGGCCCGTCGCTGAGAATCGCTGTCACCCCGCCCTCGCTCGGCTTGGAAGCAAACAGATACCCGGGCAAATCAATATCTTCGATCACCGGCGACGCCGCCACGATGGTCGCGCGCTCCACGCAGTTCTGCAGCTCGCGGATATTGCCCGGCCAGTGATATGCCGCCATGGCCTGTAACGCCTCGGGGCTGAAACCGGTAATGCGTTTGCCGGCAGTGGCGCTCAACGTCTGGGCGAAGTGCCGGGCCAGGGGCGCGATGTCTTCCACGCGCTCGCGCAAGGCCGGCAGCGGAATCGGGAACACGTTGAGGCGGTAATACAGGTCTTCACGAAACTCTTTGTTGGCCACCGCATCCAGCAGGTTCTTGTTGGTGGCGGCGATCACCCGCACATCCACCTTGCGCTCCCGCGGGTCGCCCACCGGCTCGATCACCCGCTCTTGCAAGGCACGCAAAATCTTGGCCTGCAACGCCAGGGGCATATCCCCGACTTCGTCGAGAAACAGCGTGCCTTTGTCCGCCTGCATGAAGCGCCCGACCCGGTCGGCCACGGCGCCGGTGAAGGCGCCTTTGCGATGCCCGAACATCTCGCTTTCCAGCAAACCTTCGGGAATCGCCGCGCAGTTGACCGCCACAAAGGGCTTGTCGGCCCGGCTGCCATGCTTGTGGATGGCGCGGGCGACCATTTCCTTGCCGGTGCCGCTTTCGCCGGTCAGCAGGATGGTCGCGCTGCTGTCACGTACCGAATCCACCGCCTGCAATACCTTTCGGAACGCCGGGCTGTCGCCGACCAGGCTGTCAAACTGTGCATGCTCGTCCAGTTCGGCGCGCATGCGTGCGTTGTCGCGCATGATGTCGCGAAATTGCAGGGCCTTGGCCACGGTGATGTCCAGCTCGTCGATATCGAACGGCTTGGCGATGTAGTCATAGGCGCCGTTGCGCATCGATTGCACG
The DNA here is from genome assembly GCF_059134095.1 of Pseudomonas sp. FBCC-B545. Lineage (NCBI taxonomy): Bacteria > Pseudomonadati > Pseudomonadota > Gammaproteobacteria > Pseudomonadales > Pseudomonadaceae > Pseudomonas > Pseudomonas sp. FBCC-B545. The sequence continues at coordinate 4,969,772 of NZ_CP101441.1, forward strand.
GCATTTTTCACCGTGCTGTAGGCGGTCATAACGATCACCGGCACCTGGGGGTAGCGCAGCTTGATCTCGGCAAGCAGCGCCGGCCCGTCCATGCCCGGCATGCGCCAGTCGCTGATGACCAGGTCGATATCCTCATCCCCCAGCACCTTGAGGGCATGCAGGCCATTGCCCGCGCTGAACACCTGGATGCCGTTCTGGCTCAGGGCGGACGACAACAGGTCACACAGCTTGGGCTCGTCGTCCACCACTAATACGTTATGCGTCATGCCCATCCTCATCTTCGCCGTCGTCTTCACCGTTAGCCGGAATGTACAGGCTGAACGTGGCGCCGGCATCTTTCTCGCTGGCGCATTCGATGCTGCCGTCATGACTTTCCATGATCGAATAGACTTTGGCCAGGCCCAGCCCGGTGCCCGACGCCTTGGTGGTGACGAATGGCGTGAAGATGCGCTCGACCATATCCGCGGCAATGCCCTGGCCGGTGTCGGCGATGCTGATCACTGTGTTGTCGCCGACGCTGCGGATCCCCAGGGTCAGGCGCCCGCCTTCGGGCATCGCATCGATAGCATTAAGAATCAGGTTGAGGCAGGCCTGCTTGAGCTGCTTGGCGTCGGCGTAGATGGTGGCGTCGGGCGCCTGGTCGTCAATCTGGGCATCGATGTTGTGGCTGCTCAGTTCCGGGCTGCAGAAACCGAGGATCTCTTCCACCAATGTGCGGGCCGGCTGCAACACGCGGATCGGTGGGTTGGGCTTGGCGAAGTCGAGGAACTCGGTGATCAGGTCGTTGATGCGGCTGACCTCGCTGATAACATATTCCAGATGGCGCTTGTCGGTATCCGCGAGGTCGGCGCGCCGGTGTAACAGTTGGGTGGCGGTCTTGATGATGCCCAGCGGGTTGCGGATTTCGTGGGCCAGGCCCATGGCGACTTCACCCAGGGCATGCAGGCGATCACGTCGGCGCAGCTGGGCTTCGAGGTGATGCAATTCACCCAGGCGCTCGGTCATATGGTTGAAGGTGCTGCTCAACTGCGCCAGTTCGTCACCGCCGCTGACCATCACGCGGTGCGTGTAATTGCCCGAAATCACCGCGTCCACGCCCTCGGACAAGTCCCGCAGCGGCTTGGTCAGGCGCCGCGACACCAGCAACCCGGCTGCCAGGGACAGCGCCGAGCTGAGCAGGAAGATCAGCACGAACAGGTTGCTCTGGTTCACCAGCCCCACCAGGCTGGTATGGCGCAGCAGTCCGCTGAAGATCACCCCTTGCAGCTCGCCCGCATCGTTGAAGATCGGCCAATACAAGCCGCTGTACTGGTTGGTGAACTGCTCGCTGGGTTGTTTGGTACTGCGCAGTGCAGCCTCGACGTTTTTCGGGATGCGCGACGGGTGGTTCTCGAAGCGCTGGGTGGAAAAAATTTCAGAAAAGCCTGCGGGGTTGGCCAGGTAAAGACGCAGGTCGAGGGAGTGCACATCGGCCACGCTGGTAAGGAAACTGCTATCCAGGTAGGTCGCCACCAACAGCAGGTAGTCAACGCCGTCACGGCTGGTTTCGAAGGTCGACACCACCAGGCCGGTGCTAACCCCGGCGACTTGCACGGTCTGCAGCACCGCGTTGCTGGTCAGGCTGATCTGCCTGACGATGTCATCGGCGGCCGTGCTGAACACCACTTTATGGTCACTGGTGCGAATCAGCGCTACCACGTCGATATCGGTAGCCTCGGCGATATCGGCGGTCAGCCGGTCATGCTTGGCGGCTTGTTTGGACGACGGCGGGCTGGTGTAGCGCAGGAACAGCTTGGCCATGCGCGCGTTGTCATGAAGGATGTCGCCGATCTCGTCCTTGACGATCTTGGTCGACTCTTGCAGCCAGATGCGTACGTTGCTGTCGAAAATCTGCGACAGCGTGGTGGCAGCCAGCTCGGCCGCGATCATGGTCGGAATAACGCTGACCAGCCAGAACGCCAGCACCAGCTTGCGCTGGACGCTCCAACGCGAAATGGCAAAGGGGCGGGCTTTCTGGCGGGTCTTGGTGATCATCAGGTTTCGCTTATCGCAGCAGCCATGGCAGGGTCGGAACGATCCGGTCGAATAAACAGTTTTACAAGCTTGAGCAAGCCGTTGACCAGCCGGTTGCGGTGGCGAAAGAACAGGCTGTTGCCCTGGAACTCGCACCCCAGGCGCAGTTTACTGGCATACCCGGCCTGGCCGCACTCGTACAGCGGGATTTTGTGTTGAATACAATAGTCGACATTGGTCAGCCAACTGCGAAAGTAGAGGTTGTATTCGCGGCTGAACTGGATGTCGTGTCCAAAGAACTTGTCCACCAGCCGATGCTCGTCCAGCAGGATCAGGTTGAACGCCACCAGGTGTTCGCCCACCCAGTAAAGAACACAGATCGCCCGCTCGTTGAGTTGTTCGAGCACTTGGGTGAAGTAACCGGCGGGCAGGCGCTCGAACTGCAGGTCCGCGCGCGTCAGCGTCGCTTCATACAGGCGCATGACCTCAGGCAGCACGTCATCGATATTACGGCGCCACTCGACCCGCGGCCCCGGTGCGCGCAGCTTGCGGCGCAGGTCCTTGCGCGTGGATTTGCCCAGCGAACCCAGGTACGCGTCCACCGAACCGTAGGGCAGCGGCAACACACCAGTCGGCAGACTCGGCATAGCTTGAAAGCCCGCGGTGCGGCAGCTATCGACCCAATCCGGGTCGTTGCTCGGCGCGTCCTTGACCGCCACCAACCCGATACCGAACTGATCGGCATCGCCACGCGCAGCCGCCAGCAACTGTTGCAGCAACAACGGGCGCCGGGCCTCGGGCACATGGCTGGCGACCCCGGCGTCACAGCGCTCAGCCACCGGCGAACCGATGGCGTATAACGCCAGTTGCAAAACACCCGGCCACAGCCGGTCCAGGCGCTCGGTCAAGCGCTTGCCGGCCCCCGACACCGTGGTGTCGAGGCGATAACGGGTGATGAACGCGGCAGCCACAGCCACCAGGGTTTGTTCCTCGTAGACCGCCAGGTAACGCCACTGAAAGTCATCGATGGCGGCGTTTTCCACGGCCAGGTAATAGTCCCAATCCTCCAGGGCACCGGGAAAACAGTCGTTCCAGGCATCGCGCTGGATGGCGCGGATGGTCGGGAAGGCTTGGGTGGTTAGCACAGATTGCCCTTATTTCTATGGCGAACGCCGATCCAATGTGGGAGCTGGCTTGCCTGCGATGCAGGCGCCTCGGTACGTCAGGCAGACTGCAGTGATGCCATCGCGGCGGTGCGGCGATCCGACAAGCCCGCTCCCACATTGACCTGCGTTGGCTTGAACACCGCATGCTGCCCGATAAACTCGGCACTCAACTCGATCACCCGTCGGTATTGCAGGTCGACGGTGATCATGTGGTAGCAGTTATCCAGCAGGATCTTGGTCACCGGACCGCCGAGGTGGCGCTCCACGTAGTCGGCGTTCCAGCGGCTGGTGATGTCATCCTCAATGGAGTGCAACACCAGCGCCGGTACCTTGACCTGGGGCATGCGTTTCTTGACCACGGCGTTCATACGGTGCAACTCGCGCACGGTGATGCCTTCCATGGTCAGCAACCCCGCCTCGCTGCTTTCCCCTTCCTTCATCTGCCGCTCGACGATGGCTCGCAGGCGCTCGTTCTTGATGCCGTAGGGCGGCTTCTCTTCGAAGCGGCAGATGTGCACGCCGAACGGAATCTTCATCAGCAACGGCGTGAGGAACGCCAACTTGTTAATGCTCCAGCCGTCGTACTTCAAGGTGGTGGAATACATCAGCAGCCCGGCGACTTGCCCTGGGTGTTCAGATGCGACATACATCGACATCACCGCCCCCATGGACAAACCACCGACGAACACCTGCTCGTGGCGTTGCCTGACCTGTACGAAGGTCTTGCGCACCCCTTCGTACCAGTCCAGCCAACCGGTGGCTTGCAGGTCGTTGTTGTCGCCGCAGTGCCCGGCCAACGTCGGCACATACACCGTGCAGTTACCCGCCTTGGCCAGGCCCTTGGCGACCTGGCGCAACTCCGTCGGGGTGCCGGTCAGGCCGTGGATCAACAGGATCCCGACCGGACCTTCACCGAGTACGAAACCGGCATCGCCTTCACCGAGGTCAATACCGTGCGCACTCACCGCTGGGTCGCTCGCACCAGCAGTTGCTCGAGCAGCTTGAGGCCCAGGTCGATTTCCGGGTAGCTGATTTCCAGGGACGGGGCCAGGGTGATCACGTTCTTGTAGTAACCGCCCACATCGAGGATCAGCCCGAGTTTCTGGCCGTCTACGACCATGTCGCCTTTCATGCCTTCCTCGACCATGTAGTCCAGAGTCGCCTTGTCCGGAGTGAAGCCGTCCGGCCCGCAGATTTCGCAGCGCAGCGCCAGGCCCAGGCCATCGACGTCGCCGATGATCGGGAAGCGTTTCTGCAGGTCTTGCAAGCCTTCCAGGAAGTATTTGCCCTTGGCCATGACCATCGCGCCGTAGTCGACTTCGCTGGTCATCTTGAACATCTCCAGGCCCACCGCCGTACCCAACGGGTTGGAGGCGAAGGTGGAGTGGGTCGAACCTGGCGGGAAGATCTTCGGGTTGATCAACTCTTCACGGGCCCAGATGCCCCCCAGTGGGTTGAGACCATTGGTCAATGCCTTGCCGAACACGATCACGTCCGGTTGTACGTCGAAATGTTCGATCGACCACAGCTTACCGGTGCGATAGAAGCCCATCTGGATTTCGTCGGACACCATCAGGATGCCGTGCTGGTCCAGCACATGCTTGAGTTCGCGATAGAAGTTCATCGGCGGGATCACGTAGCCGCCGGTGCCCTGGATCGGCTCGACGTAGAACGCAGCGTATTCGCTCTGGCCGACTTTCGGGTCCCACACGCCGTTGTATTCGGTCTCGAACAGGCGGGCGAATTGCTGCACGCAGTGGCTGCCGTACTCTTCCTTGGTCATGCCTTTCGGACCACGGAAGTGGTATGGAAACGGGATAAATTGCGCACGCTCGCCGAAGTGGCCGTAGCGACGACGGTAGCGGTAGCTGGAGGTGATCGACGAGGCGCCGAGGGTACGCCCGTGGTAGCCGCCTTCGAAGGCGAACATCAGGCTCTTGCCGTTGGTGGCGTTACGTACCACTTTCAGGGAATCTTCGATGGACTGCGAACCGCCGACGTTGAAGTGCACGCGACCGTCGAGGCCGAACTTGTTCTTGGCGTCGACCGCAATCATTTCCGACAGCTCGATCTTGCCTTTGTGCAGGTACTGGCTGGCGATTTGCGGCAGGGTGTCGATCTGCTTTTTCAGCGCATTGTTCAGCCGCGGGTTGGCGTAGCCGAAGTTGACCGCCGAGTACCACATTTGCAGGTCGAGGTAGGCCTGGTCTTCGGTGTCCCACACATAGGAGCCTTCGCAGCGGCTGAAAATGCGCGGCGGCTCGATGTAGTGAACAGTGTCGCCGTAGGAGCAGTACTTGGCTTCCTTATCCAGCAGAACCTGGTCTTCGGCGGTAGCGATACGGATATCAGACATGATGGAAGAGTTCCTGATTGTCAGCAGAGGTATTGAAGGTGGTGGCGTTGGCGGCGATGCCCTGTGGCAGCTTGGCCAGCAATGCAGGCACTTCGGCGAAGGTGTCGAAGCGCGCGTGAGGTATCTGGTTGGCGACGCAATATTCGGCGAGGCTGCCTTTGGCGAACACGAAGTCGGCGGTGGAAGCCACGCACATGTCCGACTTGCCGTCGCCGATCACCAGCACGCGCTTGTTGCGCGGGGTGGATTTGCACTTGCAGTTGCCGGACGCGGCGCGGCACGCATCGCTGGCATAGGGGAAGTCGATGCGCCAGCTGTTGTGGTCGACCTGGCGCAGGCGGTTGGCGAGGATCGGCAGCAGGGTCACGTAATGGCGCGACAGGATGCGGGCGATGCCTTGTTCGATGCCGTCGCTGACCACTTCAATGGTCGCGCCCAGGTCCATGACGTGATCGACGAAATCCGGAAAGTCCGGGTCGATCTCGACGCTGTCGAAATACGCCAGCAGTTCACTTGGGGTCGCCTTGATCAGCGCCAGTTGGCGGCTCAGGCATTCGCGTGAACCGATGTGCCCATCCAGCCATTCCTGTTCGATGGTTTCCCACTCGGGGCCGGCGAAGCGTTGGAGGACGTTGTCGATGACATCCGTGGGGGTAATGGTCCCATCGAAGTCACACACGATATGCCAGTGGATCATCTGCCTTTCCTTTAGGTAAAGGGCCTTGGAGAGTGCGCTGTGTGCGCTTGCCAAGGGATAGAGCAGGGACTGTGCCAACTGGCCAAAGCCCAGCGGGGCTGGGGGTTTTCAGGATTTTCAAAAGACAATGTGTCTTGGGAGCTACAATTTTTGTAGCTTGCTACAAACAAGATGAGTGCTTGCGCGGAGGCGAGGGTTTGCGCGTTCATGCGCGCCTGTCCACCTTAGGAAAACGCACCATGTCCAAGCTCACATCTGCTGTATTCACCGGTCTACTTGGGCTGTGCAGCGCTTCCAGTGCCGCGTGGGCGGACGGCATCAGCGGCGACGTGGGCGCAGGCCTGAGCTATCAGCCCCATGACCCCAGCGGCAGCCGCTACGAAACCCGGCCCGTGCCCTACCTGGACCTGGACTGGGGAGACGTCAGCCTGAGTACCGATGACGGCCTGACCTGGAGCGCGCTGAACAGCCACGGCATCACCGCCGGCCCCTATATCAACTACCTGGCGGGGCGTACTTCCAACGGCGAGTTGCAGGGTTTGCGCAACGTGTCGGACATGGCCGAGGCCGGCGGTTTTATCCAGTACGCCCCGGCCGATTTCTGGCGCGTATACGCGCAACTGGGCCAGGCCGTGGGCGGCGGGCATTCCCAGAGTGGCACCCTGGGCAAAGTCGGCGGTGAATTGGGCTACCCGCTGGGTGGCGGGATTATCGGCAGCAGTGGCCTGGTGGCGCATTTTACCGATGCACGCCAGGCCAACACCTACTTCGGCGTCGACAGCAACGAAGCCGCCGCCACCGGCTTTCGGTCCTACAACGCCAGCGGCGGTTTCCAGAACGTGACGCTGAGCCAAAGCTTCGCCTTCCCCCTGGCGCCCCACTGGTCCCTGCTGACCAGTGCCAGCTGGGTGCACCTGGTGGGCTCGGCAGCCAAGAGCAGTATCGTCAAGCAGGCTGGCGACGTGAATCAGGGGCAAGTGCAGACGGCGATCAGCTACACCTTCGATTAAAGCCAGAGTAAAAAGCAGGTATAGATCAGCCTGATGTAAGAAAATCAAAATGTGGGAGGGAGCAAGCCCCTCCCACATTTTGAACTGAGTCCGACATACCGGCCCACTCAGCTCTCCTCCCCCTCCGCCAACAACACAATCCCCGCCACAATCACCACCACGCCCACCCAATGCAACAGGCTGATGTGCTCCCCCAACCCCAACCACGACCCGAGCAACACTGCCACGAACACCAGCGAACTCAAGGGAAACGCCAAGGACAAACTGCTGCGCCGCAGGATCAGCATCCACACAAAAAACGCACCGAGATAACTGGCAATCGCCGCCAGGATCCCCGGGTTGCGCGCCACGTCAGCCAGCCACTGCCAGGTGAAATCCATCTGGCCCAACTGATCACCGGCCACCTTGGTAAACAACTGCCCGGCGCTTTCGGTCGCGATCAACAGCGCCCACAACACCAGGGTGCCGAGGCGTCCATGCAACCAGCCCGTATCGATAGTCTGCGTCGTCATGCCTGGCTCCCCGCAATCGCCACCAACATCACGCCCAAGGTAATCACCAGCGTGCCCACCCAACGCCTCGGGCTGACGGTTTCCTTGAGCACTACCCTGCCCGCCAGTACCACCAGGCAATACGCCAATGCCGCCAGCGGAAACAACAGGCTCAACGGCGCACGGGACAACGCCTCAAGCCAGACGAAAAACTCGATGACATAGGCCCCGACCCCGGCCCAGAGCAGCGGCGCATTCAATACCTGGCCCCAGAATGCGCGCAGGCGAAAGCCGCCATCGAGCTGGGGCAAACGGTCTACGCCCAACTTGAAACACAACTGGCCAATCACATCGAGAACGATGGAAAAGGCCAGCAACAACACCACGGTCAGGGTCATGGGAACAGCTCCTCAAACAGGTCGATCAAGGCTTCATTGGTCGCGGCATTGCGCTGCAGATCCTGCGCACTCCAGCGCTCCGGTGGCGGCTGGTCGGACTTGGCTTCCCAGCGCTTGAACGCGTTGCTGAACGCCGGCACAGCGAACTCACCGCACACATCGATACCAATGATGCGTTTATGCACCGCCAACGCCCGCAGAGCCTGGAGCAAATGGGTCAGGCGCATGCCGCCCTGGTCCCAGTTGGTGGCAGCGTCTTCGCTGGCCAGCACATCTTTGTCGATGGTGATCCAGATCGCTTCGGTGGGCAGGCTGGCGATCATCTGGTCGAGGAACGCTGCCCAGTCCAGGTCCGCCAGGTTGCGCCAATGCAGGTGGTTTTCCTGTTGCTGGTGGCCGGCACCGTCGCCGACCCGGCCCCAGACTTTCGACGGCGGATGCTGCCAGGGAAACAACTGCAAGTGGCCGCGCTTGAGGGCACCGAGGTTGCCGCCGCGCAATTGCGGGTTATGCAGGTCATCACTGCACGGGCCGAGGGTCACGATGCGTTTGATCGCCGGCATCTTCAGCGCACGGTTGACCCACGAACCACAGTGGCGTTTGGGTGCAAAGCGCACCCAGTCGGGGTGGTTGTCGAAGTGGATCAGGCTGATGGGTTCTTTCAGGTCGGCCAAAAAGGCCGGTGTGAGATGGTGATAGTCGCCGGAGCCGACAAACAGGATCTCCGGGCGCGCGTCCATGGGCCGGGGCCGTTGGGCCAGGCGCGCAACAAAGCGCTTCCAGGTTTTTTCGGTGGCCCACAAACGCAGTTTCGGGCCCAGGTCCAGCAGATCAAGGCGCGTGGCCCGGCCGCTGGCCAACCGCCGGGCAATCGGGGCCTGGCCGGTGAGGCTGTGGTCGAGGTCAAGGATATTCAAGGTAATGTTTCACCCCTAATGGCAGCGCCCAACCGCAGGCCGGCTGGGCTTCAGGGGGGTAATGCAAGGGGCGGGCCAGGGCTATGAGACCTGCATAGATCAAAATGTGGGGGCTTGCGCCCTCTTCTCAAACTTCAAGTAATCTACTGATTTTAAAGAGTTAAAATTTAGTCTTAACGCCGGATATTTTGGAGTCGGCCCAGGTTGCTGCGCGACGGCGCCACGTCGGCGATGTGACCGGGTTGTTGGGTTGTTGGGGCGAGTACATATCCGTTGCTTAGGTAACGGCTACTATAGGTTCCGCCCTTACGGCGGCTCACTTTGCAAAAGCGGCAAAGTAAGCAAAACGCTCTTGCCCCACCACTCGGCACCTCGCCCAGGCTCGGTGTGCCCTCTCTCCGGCTTGAAACCGTGGGCCGCCGTCATGGGCCATCCTTGGCCCAGGACGGCTAACCCGGCGTCCTGCCGGGTTACCCACGGTTTCAAGCCTGCGTTCGGCCAGCGTGGTTTAACGGGGCGCCTGAGATCAAGATCAAAAGCGACTCGCTGCGCATCGCAGATACGCTGGCGGCGCTTGTGCTTTTCTGTGGGAGCGGGCTTGCCCGCGAAAAACTGGAGGGCGCCGCGTTTATCCTGATTTCCTGCGCCATCGTTAACGACCATCGCGGGCAAGCCCGCTCCCACAGGGGGTACGCGCACGCCTCGACGATCAGGTCGGCTCTAAGGCCGCCTCGCTGTGTTTTTGATCTTAGGCGCCCCGTTAAACCATGCTGGCCGGAATTCGACAGGGATTTGGGGGGTAAACCGGCAGGGATGCCGGTTTAGCCGCCCCGCGCCATGGAGGGCGCGTGGCGGCGGCCCCCCAAATCAATGTCGGATTACGGGCACACCGAGCCTGGGCGAGGTGCCGAGTGGTGGGGCATGTACGGGACAACCACATGGGTTACAAAAAAGTATCTCTACATAGGTGACACTTTTATCGAAACGTACCCGTTCTTTGCCTCTCTAGCATAGACCCGGCCTAGGATCACCGGACCGAAGATCACCTCCCATATATCATCACCAATCATCTCCATTCCAATGGTCTGATGCTTAAGCACATTAGCGATGTAAATTCGCAGACCTGATCGATTGATAATTCCATTGCTGTCAGTCAGGTAACACTCTACGTGGCTTGGATAACTCATTTCAGGTAGCTTTTCTGGGTAAGGCCGGGTCGAGGGCGAATAGCAGGAAGCAGGCGTTTTTTGATCAAGCGCCTCGTGCCCTCGCTCATAATTGTAGTGCTGCATAAAGCGGTTAAAGTGTTTCTGCTGAGCTTCCCAAGGAGTCGCTGGCGGTTGTGGCAGGGTGCTTTTCAGCGTTCGGTGCATGCGTTCGTGACGCCCATTCTGATCTGGTCTGCCGGGTTCAATTCGCTCAGGAATAATCCCTAACCGCAGCCACCAGATCGACAGCTGCGATAAGCCGGCCTGGCCCGTACTAGCAAATGGCACGCCGTTGTCTGTCCTGATGCGTTCCGGTAAACCGTACTCGCGAAAAACCCGTTCAAAGGTCTGTTGAGTTTCCTTGAAGTTAGTGCTGGGCATGCTCTGACAGGCCAGTAGGAAACGGCTGGCGTGATCCATGATCGTCAGCGGATAGCACCAAACCCCCGCGCCTGTCAGAAACTGGCCCTTATAATCAGCGCTGAATAGCTGATTAGGCGTTTCCGCCTTGCTCAAGGGTTTGGGGTAGACCGCTACACGCCGCCGAATGCGTTGGGGCGTAATCAGGTCAGCTGCTTTGAGGATGTTGTAGATGGTCGTTTTTGACGGTGGATCCTGATCCGGAAAACGCTTGAGCAAGTCATTCTGGATTTTCTTCGGCCCTGGAGTCGTTTCTCCGATAGAGCGAAGCTCAATGATTGCCTGCCTGACGGCAACAGGCACTACATAACTCTGATTGTGTCGACGACGACTGCGCTCCTCTAGCCCGCCTGGCCCCTCAGATTCGTATCGCTCGACCCATTTGTAACCAGTCTTTCGACTGATCTCATAGTCGCTGCACAGTTTGCTAAAGGTGTGTTTCCCCTCCAGATAAGAGGCTATGAACATCACTTTAAGATCCATTGGTTTCAGCTCATTCCAGGGCACGGTCAGATCCTCTCGAAGTCAACCGTGCTAGTTAATAACTGTTACCTATGTGCGTGAACTGATTTGTAACCCATGTGGGTGAGTCATACCGGGCAAGAGCGTTTTGCTTACTTTTGCGCTTTTTCAAAAGTGAGCCGCTGTAAAAGCGGAACCATAAGTGGCCGTTGCCCAAATAACGGATATGTACCCAGGACGAAAACCAACATCCTGCTCGGCTGTCAGGCCGCCACGGAAGCAAGCTCTCTAGTTTGCTGCGCGACAGCGTCACATCGAAGATGTGGTGGGGACTCCCACATTTTGATCTGTGCTCGGCTTTGGCTTTAGTTTTTAGCGTCTTCGATGATCTGGCGAATCGCCCCAACGAAGGCTTCAGCCGGCTGGCCGCCGCTCACCGCATATTGGTCGTTGAACACGATGGTCGGCACCGAGGTCACCCCACGGGAGACCCACAGTTGCTCCTGTTCGCGGACTTCGGCAGCGTATTCATCAGAGGCAAGAATCTCGGCGGCGCGCTTGAGGTCCAGGCCGACGCTTTCGGCGATGATCGCCAGGGTCGCGTGGTCTGAAGGGTCCTGTCCATCCGTGAAATAAGCCTTGAACAGCGCTTCCTTGAGGTTGTACTGCAAACCTTCCAGCCCGGCCCAATGCAGCAGGCGGTGGGCATCGAAGGTGTTGTAGATGCGGCTCTGGCCATCGGTGCGAAAAGCAAAGCCCAACGCTGCGCCCATGTCACGGATACGCTCGCGGTTGGCCTGGGATTGTTCAGGCGTGGAGCCGTATTTCTCAGTGATGTGCTCAACGATGTTCTGACCGATGGCGGGCATGTCCGGGTTCAGTTCGAACGGCTGGAAATGAATCTCGGCCTGCACCTCGGTGCCCAACTGGTCCAGGGCTTCGGTCAGGCCACGCAGGCCGATGATGCACCAGGGGCAGGACACGTCGCTGACGAAATCGATTTTCAGGGGAGTACTCATGCAGACAACCTCGCTGGCATTAATGTGCGCCATAAAGGTTGCACGATACACCAACTTCACAACAGCTTCGCAGGCTCGCCCAGGTCAATCTGCGCCCAGTGCGCGGCATCTTCGCGATGGGCTTGCAAATACGGCAATACCGCAGCCAGCAACGGCGCCTTGAACGCTTCCTGGAAACGATGGGCCAGGCCGGGAATCAACTTCAACTGGCTGCCTTGAATATGCGCGGCCAAGTGTACGCCATGCATCACCGGCAACAACGGGTCAGCAGTGCCATGCACCACCAGGGTCGGCACCCTCAGTTGGTTGAGCAACGGCACACGGCTGGGCTCGGCGAGGATCGCCATGATCTGGCGCTTGACGCCCTCGGGGTTGAAGGCACGGTCGTAGGACAGCGCCGCCTGCTGCAACAGTGCCTGGCGATCATCCTGCACATCCGGGCTGCCAAGGGCAGCGAGCAAATCCGCCTGTTGTTCCAGCGCCACTTCACGATTGGGCGCACTGCGCCGTGACAGTAATTTCACCAGCGCCGCATTCGGCGCCGGCAGGCCCTCGGCACCGGAACTGGTCATGATCAGCGTGAGGCTTTCCACCCGCTGCGGCGCCATCGCGGCCAGGTGCTGGGCGATCATGCCGCCCATGCTCGCGCCCAGCACATGGAATTGCCGGACCTGCAACGCATCCATCAAGCCCAGGGCATCATCGGCCATGTCCGTCAGGGTGTAAGGCGCAGCCACCGGCAAGCCGAGCTTGTAGCGCAGCACTTCGAACGTCAGGTTCGCACTGGCGGGGGCCTGGCGCCAAGTGGACAGGCCCACGTCACGATTGTCATAACGGATGACCCGAAAACCTTGTTCGCACAAGGCCACCACCACTTCATCGGGCCAGTGGATCAACTGCCCGCCCAAGCCCATCACCAGCAGCAGGGCCGGGTCGGAGGCACGGCCGATACTCTGGTAGGCGATGCTTACCTTTTCCAGGTCGACCGTTTGGGTCGGGACATTGACATCACATCGAGACGCCGCAAAAGACGGCAGGCCGAATAAGAGAGCGGCCAGTAAAAACAACACGCGCATGAAAAACACCAAAACGCAGAACCCCAGTAGAGCGCGAGTCTGATGAAGTTTGTTCAAGCGCGCTGCCACAGTTCCATGACAGTTTAATGAAGATCGCTCAGCGGTCGTGTCGATAGCTATATGACGCCAGCCGCCTCCCATGCCGCCCTCTAATGGGAGATTGAAATCATAGAGCGACTCAACACCATGACTGATCCCACATTCGCCCCGCAGGCGCGTCCGCTGCTGCAGCGCAACATCGACGAAACCCTACTGTGGGATGCAACGCTACGTTGGCAGGATTGCCACCGCGAGATGCTCGCGCTGATGACCGGCATCCCGAGCGTGCGCAGCTCCATCAACCGACTCCTCAGGGAGCAGCTGCAACTGGACGGTGAGCAGGTGGTACTGGAGTTTGCCGCCACCGCGCAACGCGGCCGCAGCCGGATCTCCCTGACCGAAGCCTGCCTGTACATGCAGCAACATCCCGGCATGGATACCGCGCAGGCACCCCAGGGCAGCCTCCTTTATTTGCCGGCGCAGCACACACTGGCGCAGTACAGTGTCGCCCAGTGGCTGGACGAGTTGAAAAGCCTGGACCTGGAACAGGCCATCGATGACAACTGGCTGCGGTATTGGCGCACGGAGCGCGCGCCCTATACGCCGGTGACGTGCCTCAAGCGTGCATTCGAACTGTACCGGGCTCACTTCGAGGCCAGCGCTGAACGATTGCTGGCCGAAGGCAAGGTCAATGCCGAAGTCCTCGCACCGGTGTTTTTCCTGCTGCACCCAACGGCAGCCGAAGGCCCGCCCCTCTATGTCGAACAGGTGCTGCTCAAGCCCGCCGATAACCGCGCCATTGCCCTGCCCGGCGCCTGGGTGCTGAGCGTGGATGACGAGCAACCGGTCAACCAGCTTTTGTACCTGCCGACCCTCGCACCGGTGTGGCATACCTTCACCCAGCGCGCGGACATGGAACGTTGGCTGCTCGATCGGCAACAGGCGTTGTTTGCCATCACCGCAGGCGACCCCCTGGCGACCATTGAGTACAAGCTCAACACCAAGCCGCTGGAGGCCGGCATCAGTCTCTGGCTCACCCAGTTGGCCAAGGCGCAATACCAGAACGCGATCAAGCCCGTGGCCGACGTCACGCTCGACAATGCCTTCCTGGCGCGCCTGCACGTCGATCAACTCGATGCCCGGCACCATCCGCTGTTTTCCAAGGCGCCATCGCTGCCGGAGGCAGACCCCGGCACATTTGCGCAGCAGGAGTTCCCGCAGTTCGGCCACCTGAATAATACGGTTGATGCTGCTCAGCGCATGGCCCTGATACAGCATTACCGCAACGCCCTCGAAAGCGTGCTGGCCGACGAAATGGCCGCCGGCCCAAACGGCACACGCTGGCTGTCCCTAAAGGAACAAATGGATGACTTGAAAGTGCAGCGCAAGGCCGCAGAGCAAGCGGCCCGTGCCATGTTGAAACGGCGCCCGCTGGACCTCACCACCCTCAACCGCCACTACACCGCACTGTACCAGGCGCGTATGCAGGGAATACGGATCGAAGCCCGGATCCAGCGAAGCCTGGAGCAGATCAGCGACGAAGACCTGCAACAACTCGAAAGCGCCTTGGATACACCCAAGCCGAATGTCGCAGCATTGGCGCTCTCCATCACCCAGTCCGGCACCTCCAACCGTACCGAACTCAAAGGCCCCCTGGTCTTCCTGCCGCCATCAGACCGGCAGACACCCACCGGCACACATTTCATTTACTGGCCCGGCAGCGACGGCGCCTTGCAGCGCTTTGCCTCAAGGCAAGCCCTGGAAGAAGGCCTGTTCAGAATCCAGCCCGAGGATGAGGTGCTGGCCCTGCACTTCGTCGCACTGGCCGAAGACCCGTTCGACTACAGCCTGCGTAGCCAGCAAACCGCCTTTGAAGAACAGGCCACACGGTTGCGCCAGACCTGGTCCGCCCACGAGCACGCGGCACGGCTGGCCGGTGAGCTGGAAAACCTGTGCGAACAGACCTTGCCGACCCTGTTGATACCCGATAACTCAGCCCGTGAAGCGGCGTTTCTACAGCTGCTTGAGCAACACAACAGTCGCTTGCTGACCGAGCAATTGCCGACCTGGTTACTCACTCAAACCCCCGATGACCGGGAAGCGCTCAAGACACTGCTCGACGCCTATATTTACGCGTTGAAACGCGCCCAGGCGCTGATGGATCGCTCTTTGTTATCGCGCGACGTGTTTGTGCGCCAGCAAGTCGATGCACGGTTGCGCAAGGATTTCGCCCTCGACAAAGGCTTTACCGTGCAACTGGAGCTGCCCGATACAGTCGCGCAAAAGCGCGATATCGTTGCCGGTGCCGCGCCGGGGACGCCGGTAAAGACTATTGATGTACCCAGCGCCAAGCGCAGCAGAATGTCCGTGGAAGAACTGGCGTTGCGCAACATCGGCAGCGACATCAGCCTGCGCCTGGGCTTCATGAGTACAAAGGTGACCGCCGACGACCCCACTGAACTGGCCACCCTCAGGGCCGGTGTCACCGCGGCCTACCTGGCGAGCACAGTGCCCGATCTCAACCTGGCCAAGCGCTATGAAGACCTGATCCTCGAAACATTCAGAGGGTTCACGCGAGAGTCCGCGCACCAGAAAAAATACCGTCGCGAATGTCTGATCGAACCCTGGCGCTTGACGCTCAAGGCCCAGGGCCTGCTCGCACGCATGCAGAACCACATCAACTCCAACGAGTTGCGCCTGCTGAACATTGCGATCGATGCCGATACTCACGCGGCCTGGAATGTCGACGGCCAACGTATCAGCCTGCTGCCGGCCCACCTGAGTGCAGGCGGCCAAGACACCCAGGAGCAAAGCCCGATCACGCTGTCGGGCATCACCTTCATTGAGGAAAGGAATTGCGGCAAGACATTGCTCTATTTGCCTGAGGCGCCCGACCAGCGTTGCCTGCGCAGTTACGCCAGCCTCAACCAGGCGCGCCTTGCCCTGTTTGAACTGTGCCGCCTCGACAGCATGGTGGAATACGTGGCAGGCCGCGCGATCAAGGGCGACGTGCGGGCACACATCAGTCGCATTGACCAGGCCACCGTCAAAGGCTACGACGCAATGATCCAGGCCGGCGTGCCTTGGCCGGCCAGCACCTCGCTGGCCGCCCATCAACTTGATGCCCATATGGGCCGGCTGATCGAAGCCAATCGCAATGACGCGCGCGCCAACGCGGACCTGGCCCATGAAAAATACGCACTCAAGCGCGGCAAATTGTTCAACGGCATCAAGATCGCCCTGAACGTTGTGCCGTTTATCGGCACCGCCATGTCCCTGGTCGACGCGACCACCAGCCTGTATCAAGCGGTAGCGGCATTCCAGCGCGGCGAAACCGCCCATGGCATCGATCAATTGGCCTCGGTATTCGACTGCCTGGTGTATGCCGCCCTGGATGCCCTGACCCTGGCCGCCGCGCCCGGTGCACGAGCCAGCAAGGCCAGCCAGTTGACCCACGCTCGCCAACTGCAACCCGTCTCCCGCGCAAGCTTCTGGCGCTCGCTGAAATCGCACCAGGGCACCACCACCCGCCAGCGCTTCGCCGGGTATGAACATCCTGAGCCCCTTGACCCAGGCTTATTGCAACCGGTGCACAGCGGGCCTTACCGGCACACCTTGCGCCACACCTCGGGAGAGCATTTCATTTTCAGTGAAGGGCGCCATTTCAAAGTCAGGTTCGACGCCACCACCCACGAAATGCGCCTGGTCGCCGGCGGCAAATACTATTCACCGGCCATTGCCCTGGACCACGCCCTGCAATGGGACACTTATTCGGCCCTGCACGGTGGGCACCTCACCGGTTATTCAGGGGGCAGCCGGCGACCTGGGCGCGGGTCACGTCGCCCAGGCTCTGCGGTGCCGGCCGCTGTGGAACGCCAGACTCCCCCCGCAGTGGCCAACGTCAACCAGCAGCGCCAGGCCAGGCTGGGGGAGATCAACCGGCTGACGCGAGAGTTCGACGCACAGGTGGTGGAGACCAGCCGGGCAGTGAAGCGGCTTGACGACCAATTCGCCATTGCCACCGACGCCGCCGGCACGGTCCAAAGGTTCGAGGAAACCAGCGCGCTGGACTCGCTGTTGGCCAGTGACATCGAGAAAGGCAAGCGACTGTACGCACTGAACGAAACAGCCGCGGGGTTCGACGGCAGCACCTTGCGCCAGGACATCGCCCAGAATCAGAGTCGCAACGCCCATGTTGTGAGTGATCGCTTGCTGAATCAGGCACTCAACGCCAATCGACGAATGCTCAACGCGCAGGACCAGATCCTGGACCTGTCGGCACGCAAGCAGGCGATGCGCGCTTTCGGCCCTGAACACCAGGCGGCTGAAGCGGCGATCAAACGGCTGCGAAGCGCAATGATCGATGACCTGAACCGCATGAGCAGCCTCCTGGATGAGCTGGATACCTGGACCCCGCGCATCACGGTGCCGTCCAACAGGGCACAAGTCACCGATCTTCTGGAAAAGCTGCGCAAACAGCACACCCCACTCAACCTGTTGACGATGAAAGCCGGGCACATACTGCAAAACCTGCACGGCCCACGTAACCCTGCAGATCTGACGTGGGTGTACCAGGAACTGGTGCTGCATGAGGCCATGAAAAAGCTGGATCGCACCCTGGTCACCCACCTGCAACTGCCCCAGGCCAACATCAGCAGGGCCCAGCGCAATCTGGCACTGCAGAACATCCTTGAGGTGTATAAGCAATTTCATCGTGACCTGACGGCCTGGAGTGTCAGCTCACCGGGGCATTTTGACGCGCCTCAGGTGCAGTCCATGCTGGACAACCTCAACCAATTGGTAAAAACCGCCCGTCAAGGCATCAAAAAGGCCCACACCCAGCCACCGGCCTCGGCCACCAAGACCACCTTTGAAACCGAGGATGGGCAACTGCTGATAGGTACCGAGCAGCCCAAACAACAGCAATCGCCCAGACGGTTCATCGTCAGCGACGAAGCCGGAAACCCCGTGGAGGTATGGGACCAACTCGCCAACAACGACCAGTTCCGCCTGAACACTGCGCTGAGTCAGCCGACACCAGTGCCCCCGACGCTGTCCAGCAACATCACGACGGTCGCCGCTGAGGCCCGTACCCGCTTGAACGGGGTGGATGTCTATGAAAATACGGTGCGGTCCTACAAAACCATGGAACCGGTCAGTGTCGAACACATGCTGGTCAGTGAAGCCAAGGCCCTGGAAGCACGCGCCAACAAGGTACATGCCCTGGACGCCAACCATACGTTGATCGAACCGCTGCGCAGCCGAGCCACCGCACTCAGGAACGCCGGTCGGGATTTACGCATCGAACGCACGTTGGCCAGTAAGATGCCGAGCGAGGGCTACCTGGACTACCTGATTGAGCACAACCGAGTGGAAATTCGTAAAGTCGGGACCCGACGCGAGCTGAAGCAAAAACGCCCCGACGGCACCACCGATTACCTGCAGGAGTACGCGATCCACGACCGCCAGGCCCCGGACACTCCGGTATGGTATGCGCACTTTCACTACACGCTGGCCGACTCGGCGCTCGACAGTTTTGCCAAGGCGCATTTGAAAATACCGGATCAACGTTACCTGGGTCTGCATTGGCAAATGGCCGCCGAAGGACGCGGTGTAACCTTTGCCGACCTGAAGATCTGGCGCGGCAACATCGGTAAGCCGATCGCCAACAAGCATTTCAGCGTGGCCCAATAGCCGCATAGTAAACGGTGAACAAACATGAGCAGAACTCAATGGGTTAACATTGAACGCAAATTCTGCTCATGGAGGCCATCGTGCTGGAAATCCGTCATCTCAAGACCCTGCACGCCTTGCGCGAGGCCGACAGCCTGGTGGAAGCCGCCGAACGCCTGCACTTGACCCAGTCCGCCCTGTCTCATCAGTTCAAGGAACTGGAAGAGCGCCTGGGCATGCCGCTGTTCGTGCGCAAGACCAAGCCGCTGCGCTTCACCAGCGCCGGCTTGCGCCTGCTGCAACTGGCCGACGCTACCCTGCCGTTGCTGCGTGGCGCCGAGCGTGATATTGCGCGTTTGGCCGGCGGCACCGCCGGGCGTCTGCATATGGCCATCGAATGCCACAGCTGCTTCCAATGGCTGATGCCGACCATCGACCAGTTCCGCGATGCCTGGCCGGAAGTCGAGTTGGACCTGGCCTCCGGCTTTGCCTTCGCGCCACTGCCGGCCCTGGCCCGCGGCGACCTGGACCTGGTAGTGACCTCCGACCCGCTGGAATTGGCCGGTATCACCTACGTGCCGTTGTTCACCTATGAGGCCATGCTGGCGGTGGCCAACCAGCATCCGCTGGCGAACAAACCCTACATCGTGCCCGAAGACCTGCTCACCGAAACCCTGATCACCTACCCGGTGGAGCGCGACCGCCTGGATATCTTCACGCGCTTCCTGGAACCCGCCGACGTCGAGCCGGCCCAGGTGCGCACCTCGGAACTCACGGTGATGATGATGCAACTGGTGGCCAGCGGCCGCGGCGTGTGCGGCATGCCCCATTGGGCCCTGCATGAATACAGTTCACGCGGCTACGTGAAGGCCAAGCGCCTGGGCGAGAAAGGCTTGTTTGCGACGCTGTATGCCGGGATCCGAGCGGACATGCTGGACGCGCCGTATATGCGCGACTTCCTGCTGACGGCCAAGGACACGTCGTTTTCTACGTTGGATGGGGTCAGCGCGGTGCGTTGAGCATGTCCTTACCCCTATGACGGGCTCACGGCGCCCCGCGATCCAAATGTGGGAGGGGCGGTGCGACGATTCGACTTGCCCCCGATGGCGGCCTGACAGCCGACCAGGATGTTGGATCAGACCGGGTACATATCCATTGCTGCGGTAACGGCCACTTAGGGTTCCGCTTTTACAGCGGGTCACTTTTGGAAAAGAGCCCCAAAAGTAACCAAAAAGGCTCTTGCCCCACCACTCGGCACCTCGCCCAGGCTCGGTGTGCCCGTAATCCGACAGGGATTTGGGGGGCCGCCGCCACGCGCCATCCATGGCGCGGGGCGGCTAAACCGGCATCCCTGCCGGTTTACCCCCCAAATCCCTGTCGAATTCCGGCCAGCGTGGTTTAACGGGGCGCCTAAGATCAAGATCAAAAGCAGGTCAAGATCAAGAGCAGGTCAAGATCAAGAGCGGCTCGCTTCGCATCGTGGTTACTGACGGTCGCTACGTCAGAGTTGTGTAGATACCCATGCGCATCGCAAGCCAGCTCCCACATGTGGATAGAGGTGCATCAGCTGGATACTCGCTACATGCCGCCTGCCCTCACATCGACCCAATTGCTCGCTTCAGGCCGGCGTTGTCAGTGAAGCGCGGTAAAACGGCAGGATATGGTCACGGGTCAACGGCGCCAACTGCAAGCCGCCGTCGCCGGCGGGGTCGATCCAGCGCACTTCTTCGATCTCCGCGGCTGGGTTTACTGCCACGTCGATCCGTAACTGGAACATCTGGGCTTCGACGATAAACCCTGGCTCGTTGGCGGCCGGCCCGGAGAATGTGCCGATGTACGTGGCTTTACTTGGGTCGATATGCAGGTCCAGTTCTTCGCGCAGCTCACGGGCCAGGGCTTGCACCGGCTGCTCGCCCGCATCGATCTTGCCGCCAGGTTGCATGAAGGCTTGGGTGCCGCGTTTACGCACCAGCAGGGTTTGGCCGTCGCTGCCGATCAGGATGGCAGCAGCAATGCGGATAGTCTTGGACATGGAACACCCCAGGTTCTGAAAGTCGCCAAGGATCCCATGGGCTTGCTGCCCACACAACCTTCTGCCCGGATGTGGCCGACATACATGCACCGCCGGCCCCATCACCGGCCACCCTAGACTCGCACACTCCTATAGCCCCGGGTGCGCCGCTCCGATGGCGCACCGAGCCCCTTTTGAAGAGTTTGCCCATGCATATTTCATTGCCGCCTACCCAGGAACCCTCGGCTGACGAACCTCAGGCCGATGGCACGCCTGCCGCGACCGCAGAGCCGGTGACGCTGCCCGTGGTTCCGCCGCCTTCGCTGTCCACAGACGCACAGTTGGCCCACCTCATCCGCGCCCTCGACACGCTCAATACCCAGACCCAGCAACTGTTACAGCAACAACCGAGTGTGGGCGGTGTGTACCAGCAGACATTGGCCGAGATATTCCCCGAGCTGCATCGGCCCATCGATCCCAACCAGATCTTTTACAGCCGCTATCGCGAAGGCCAGGACGGGCAAATGCAGCTGCTGTCGTGCGAAACGTTGGGCACGCTGCTCAACAGGCTGCGCGCACCGGACGCAGAGGCGTATCTGGCGACCCAAAGTGGCGCTTTCTACCGCGAACCCGACACCCTGGACGCCGACAAACGCCTCACTCCCACCGCCCAGACCGCCACCCTGCCCGGCCGATTGGAAGTCGCCATCAGCCTGAGCCTGAACACCTTCTGGCGCAGCGACCAGCCACCCCAGGCCAGCCCGCAAGCGCAACTGGTCGCCCTGCGTCGGCAGGTGCTGGCCCATCAACTGGCCCTGCGCGTCCTCGACGCTACGTTGTCGGCCAACGCCCAGGCACTGGCAGAAACGGTGCTCAAGTACCCCAGTGACGCGGCGCGGGAACTGGCGCTACCCGTCGGCAGCAGGCCCGCGGCGTTCAGGCTGACGCTCGCAGATGGCGGTGAGTTTGCCGGGGCATTTATCCTCAGCCTCACCCAGGGCGCACGCCCAACGGGCAGCGTGGTGCTGTACAGCCCGGGCGAGGAATACGAGGAATTCGACGACCTGCAGCACTTGAATGACACCGTCGCAGCACGCATCCAGGACGGCGGGCCGGCCGCAACGCTGCTGGTAGCCAGCCTGCCCACAGCCGCCCGCAACGGCCTGGGCGGCCTGCCGGTATTGGCCAGCCAACCGATGCGAATCAGTGCCGACGTGATTGCTGACAGTGTCCACTCACTGCGCATACGCCAATATCATGCTGCCCGTCATGCGGTGCGCAGTGAGGTGTTGCCCCAGGCAGGCGAACTCGACGCGGCCGCCGACCTGGCCCCGCAATTGGATGTGGCCACTGCCTTCGCCGCACGCAACCTGCGCCTGATAGACGCCGAACCCGCCTGGTTGAAGACCGCCAGCGTGCAGGATCAGGCGCGGTACCGGCAATTAAACAAGGCGCTGCTTGATAGCAACCTGGTGCTGTTCCCGCTGCTGGAAGCGATCTCGAACCTGCAAGCGTTCTCCGAAGCGCAGACCGACAAGGTGTTGAAAAGACAAAAACCCATTTATGCCGACGTGGAGATCGACCCCTACAGAAGCCTGGTGCATCTGCGTGCATCCGCAGAACTTGGGTCGAGGTCGGCCGAGGTGCGCGGATATCGTGATGCGGCCAGCGGTATTGTCTACGTCAGCGAAGACCCCAGGATCAACATCCCGCACTCCCTGCAAGGCAAGCAGGTGAGGTGGGGCACCTGGCGCACCTCGACCCTCGTCGACCTGCGCACACTGGCCAGTTATGCCCGCCGTAATGTCGAGTCGTTCTCCGTGGCAAGCTTGCTCACGAGAATCAGCGCCAGCGCCGATATTGTCGACACCGCCGGCGTGCATCGAGGCAAGCTTGGCGATGAAGATTTGCGCGCGCTCGCCCAAGAGGCCGACATTGGCCAGGGCTACGCCACCTACCTGCGTAACGCGTTCGCACCGGATGGCGCGGGAAACATCTTTGCGGCAGCCTGGCAGGCGGCCTGCGCGGCGCAACTGAACAAGGATGCCTTGGAGAGCCGGCTCAACCCTGATGCCGACGCACTGTTTACCTTTCAGACCCCCGGCAGTGGGCGCGACTGGATAAAGGCCGTTGCCGAACACCCCGAGTCGACCACCCGCCCCCGGATCAGCGATCACGAGATAGAGGTCAACCTGCTGGTCATGGGCGGTGCGCAGGCCAGGGGCCAGGGCGGGCAGGTGGTCAATCGCGTGCTGGTGATCCATCGCAAGGGCACCAGGCCTGACGGTGTCAGCCTGCTATATACGCCGGACGCCCCGGATGGCATGCCCTTGCGTGAACTGGCCAAGGGCCTGGCGGAACTCGACACGCTCAAGGTCAGGGCCGAGTGGCAGGCCTACTTCAGGCCACGCATGGCGACCCAGGATGCCGAGGAAATCAAGCGGATCTTCAACGATACCCGTGGTGTGCATCGCTATGCCTTGATGCCCATCCACGGGAATCTCCACGCGTACCTGTATTCGGCGCAACTGGGGTTTCAACTGGCTCACGCCGACTTCCGCTCACGCAGTAACGCCGAGGTCTCCCGTGAGACGGCAGTGAACGCCTTTATGCTGGGCGTGGAGGTGGCAGATACCCTGCTCGGCCTGGTCCCCGGCAAAGCCACCCTGGCGCTGCTGCGCCGCGGTATCCAACGCGGGCTGGGCCTGGCCAGGCAACTGGGGCGGCGAATACCGGGGCTGGCGAAAACAATCGGCGCGGGCTACAAAACCCGCCTCACGCTGGCCGCTGCCTCCGTGCGCCCGCTGGAACCTGCCTGGGTCGATGTGGTGCCGTATCGGTTACCGGAGCAGATCGAGCCATTTTTCAATGTCGCAGGGTTTGCCCAAGCCAACCGCTACACGCTGTCACGCCAGACCGGCAGCGCACCGTATTTTTTTGACAAGCACAATAACCAGCGGATCGCGATGCGCGATCAAACGGGCCGCTATCACCTGTATCAATCCTATGTCGAGGACGGCGCACGCTATGTCAGCGACCCGGCAGGCACCAGGGCCAATTTCATGGTCGTGCCAGGCGATGCCAAGGGCTGGAAACCGCGATTCGAACGCAACGCCCAGGGCGGCGGGTCCATCCTCGGCGCCCTGCGCCCGCTCACCCCTGAACAGCAAGTGGACGCGGACCTGATCCTGGCCATGCAAGTCTACGCCACGGAAGCAGAGATGCGGGTGTTCGAAGAGGTCATCAGGCAAACCAGCGCCGCGCAAAAACTTAATTTCATCACCCGCGCACGCCAGCAGCTGGGTGCTAATGTGGATGAGGCTGAGTTTCGCCGCTGGCTGTCCAGACCCTACAGCTTGAGCACAGCCAATCAACAAAAACTACGCACGTCCGTACTGACCCTGCGCTTCGACCTGGCCGCATTCGAACACATTCATAAGTCGACCCGCAGCCTGACACCACCGCTGTCCGCCGCAGACAAGGATGAACTGTTCAAGCAGGTCAAACGGCTGATCGGCAAGAACGATAATTTCGCCAAGGAGATCCGCACCTCGATCTCCATCATCGACCCTGATACCGAGGCGCAATTCGTCGGCTACGCCATCACGCAAAAACATCAGAATGCGATGGAGCGGTTTGCGCACAAATATGAGCTCTACACCTGGCAACAGACGGCGATGAATGAGTTCATCAACGAACCTGCACGGCGCGCGCTGATCATCGAGTTGGCCGCCAACAGCAACATTGCCCGCGAACAGGCTGCGCACCAGTTCTTGTTACGGCCCGATGTAAACAAAACCCTGGAAGAGTTCATGAAGGATACCTTCAAGACCAAACTTGCCCGGCTTCAGGTCACTTCCTATTCAGAAGACTTCAAGCAATCCGGCGTGCCCTATATCGCCATGTCCCGGGGCAAACACGACGCAGACGCTGGCATCACCATGGTCGACAGCCGCACCGTCACGCAATTCGAACGGGAGTTGCCCAAATTCTCCACGCCCCTGGAATTTGAAGTACCCCGCGTTCAAACCCACAGGACCCAACGGCCGAAGCCGGCCCAGCCGACGGTCGCAGAAGCCATCCCCGTCCGCGACCCGGACATCAATATCGTGAAGCTGGATGACCTGGCGCAAACCCAGAAAAAACTCCTGCCCGACAGCGCCATTGCCAAGCTCGAACAGATCATCCAGGACATCCAGGCCGGACGCCTGAGCCGCAAGCGGATCAACAACTACACCTATGTTGATCTACCCCAGGTACAGCCCGGCTCGGGGCGTGGTCTGTGGCGGGTGGCGATAGAGCAAAACGGCAAGGAAGGTGGCAAGGATGTCTATATCATCAGGGGCGTCTTCGACTATCACGGCAGCAAGCACGTGGCCTGGGGCGTGTAGCCACGAAACCGCTACGGCAGGGGCAGCGGCGGCACTTCATCGGGCACCCGGATAAACACACTGTACTTGGCGCCCTCCATGGCTTCGAATGCGATCAGCTTGTCCACCAGTGGCAGGTTCAGTACCTTGCCGGCATTAAGCAACAACATGCCATTGTCGGCATTGAGGTTGCGCGCCAGGACCATGCCCTCGGCGAGTTCGCGAGTACTCATGACCTTGACGTTGGGGTCGCCCAGGGTCACGTCGCTGAGAAACGTGGCGCAGGCCAGCACGAAAGACTCGACCATTTGCGGGTCGTAAAGGCGCCCGGCGTACTTGCGGATATACAGCAGCGCTTCGTCACTGTTCAAATGCCGCTCGAGGATCAGGCCTTTTTGCAGCTCGATGAAGTCCACCGCCAGTTTCAGCAGGCGCGAACCAGCGGGGATCGCCTCGCCCTTGAGGTGATCGGGAAAGCCGCTGCCGTCCCAGCGCTCCTGGTGATGACGAATGATACGCGCGGCATCCTTCATCGGTTCCAGGGTCATCAACAGCGACTCGCTCTGCGTCGGGTACTCGCGGTACAGCCCGCGGTCGGTACTGTGCAGTCTGTCCGATGGCGCGATCATCATGCTGTCGGTCCAGCTCAACTTGCCGATGTTGTACAACGCGGCGGCCATGGTCAGGTCGCGGGTACTGGCTTCGTCCATGGCCTGGCTGGCGCAGTACACGCGGATCAGCTCGATCAGGGCGCGGTTGGTCTGCTTGTCCTTGGGTAAGCGCAGGTTGGCCAGCAACGAGAACACTTCGGTGCCGGTCACGTAGCTGCGCTTGAGCTCGTCGTAGGCCAGGTCGAGCATGTCGGCGGTCTGCTGCAATTCAGCGGTACGCGCCACCACGCGTTTTTCCAGCGTAGCGTTGAGTACCTTGAGCTGCTCGTTCTGCCCGTGGGCCAGGCGTTGCAAGCGTTGATGCTCGAGGACTTGCTGCAACACCAGCGGCAGCTCCTCATCATTCCAGGGTTTGCTGATGTAGCGGTGGATCTGCCCGTCGTTGATTGCCTTGATGATGGTGGTCACGTCAGCGTAGCCGGTCAGCAGGATACGACCGGTGGCGGGATACAGACGATGCACCTCGGCCAACAGCGTTGCCCCATCCATGCCGGGCATGCGTGCATCGCTCATCACCAGGTCAATGGGCCGAGCGGCCATGATCTCGAGGGCCTGGGCACCACTGGTCGCCAACACCACGTCGTAGGGCTGGCTACGCAGCAGGCGGCGCAGGCTGTTGAGAATCGACTCTTCATCGTCCACAAGCAGCACAGCCGGCTTGGTAGCGAGTGGTTCATCCATGGTAACTCTGCCTTTAATAAAACCAAGTTGGGCTACATTGAGCCGTTGTATCGTGCCGTGCTCCGTCGCTGACGGGCCTCATACAGCAATCGCTGTTGATTTGACGCCAACTGGCCGTCGATATCAAGGGAGCTCGACTATGCTGTCATAGTCAGTTCGCGCCCCGCTCGAGCGAGGACCAGGGAAGGAAGCGTTATGCTATCAAGCCGTTTGCCACTACCGAGCACATCATGAACGCCAAGGCTGCGCGGGCCAACCGCCGCATTCTGATCGTGGATGACACCGCCTCGATCCACCAGGACTTTCGCAAGATCCTGTGTGCCGATCAACAGGGTGAGCAAACCCTCGACAGCCTGGAGTCCACCCTCTTTGGCACAACTGCGCCGGTGCGCCTGGGCTTCGAGCTTGATTCCGCCTACCAGGGCGAGGAAGCACTGGCGCTGGTGAACACAGCCCTGGCCGCCAATGCCCCCTACGCCATGGTATTTATCGATATGCGCATGCCCCCTGGCTGGGATGGCCTGCAAACCATCGAACAGCTGTGGAAGGCCGACCCCAACCTGCAAATCGCCTTGTGCACCGCCTATTCGGACTATTCCTTCGAAGCCATCGAAGCGCGGTTGAAATACGACGACCAGTTGCTGATCCTGAAAAAGCCCTTCGACCCCCTGGAAATCCGCCAGATGGCCAGCGCCCTGACCTGGAAATGGCAGCTGGCCCAGGATGTAGCCCTCAAGGTGATCGGCCTGGAACGCACCATCGAGGAACGTGTGCAGGAGTTGCTCAAGGTCTCGCATTTGTTGCAATACGACGCGCTCACAGCCTTGCCCAACAGCACATTGCTGGGTGACCGGCTGACCCAGGCGATCGCCTTGGGCCGGCGGCACGATACACAATTGGCGGTGATGTTCCTCGGGCTCGACCGCTTCAAGCGCATCAACAACGCCCTGGGTTACCCGGTGGGCGACGAACTGCTGCAGCAGGTCAGCCAAAGCCTGGCGACGACGGTGCGGGCCTCCGACTCGGTGTTTCGCTATGGCTCCGATGAGTTCGTGATCCTGCTCAACGACATCCAGCATCCCCAGCAAACCCAGCATATTGCGCAGAAGGTGCTCAAGGCGGTCAGCGTGACTCGCCACGTGGCGGGGCATGACCTGAGTATCACCGCCAGCCTGGGGATCAGTATCTGCCCCAATGACAGCGCCCATGCGGTGGCGTTGATCAAGCATGCGGAAACTGCCATGCACACCAGCAAGGAGCGTGGCCCGAACGACTTCAGTTTCTACACCGAAGACATGAACCGGCGCGCCCAGCACCAGCAACACCTGGAAAGCGCGCTGCGCCAGGCCCTGGAGCGGGATGAATTCACCCTGCACTACCAACCCAAGCTGGCGCTGAAAACCGGGCGCATCGTCGGTGCCGAAGCGCTGGCCCGCTGGTTCCAGCCGCGTGCAGGCTGGATCAGCCCGGCGGACTTCATTCCGGTTGCCGAAGACAGTGGGCTGATCGTGCGCCTGACCCAATGGGTGTTGCGCCAGGCTTGCGAACAAGCCCAGGCATGGCGGGCCATGGGCCTGCCGCCCTTGCCGATCTCGGTGAATATCTCGGCCATCGACTTCCGCCAGCGCGACTTTGTTGACAACCTGGCCGCCATCCTCCAGCACACCGGCCTGCCACCTACCCTGCTGGAACTGGAGATCACCGAAAGCGTACTGATGCAAAACGTCGACGCCACTGTGGATAGGTTGCACCGGATCAAGGCCATGGGCGTACGCCTGGCCCTGGATGATTTCGGCACCGGCTACTCCAGCCTCAGCTACCTGCGGCGCTTTCCCATCGACGTGCTGAAAATCGACCAGTCCTTCGTGCGCGGCCTGAGTGTAAATAGCCAGGACGCACAGCTGATCAGCGCTATCATCGGCATGGGCAAGAGCCTGGAGCTGAACATCATCGCCGAAGGCGTGGAAACCGTTGAACAGTTGAAATTCCTGCAAGCCCAGCAGTGCGAGGAAGGCCAGGGTTTTCTCTTCAGCAAGGCATTGCCGGCCGACGACTTCGCCCAGTTGCTGCAAGCGGGTGGCGCAACACTGATGCCCGATCAATAACCCAATGCTTGCAAGGAGTGCCTGCTTGAGCAATGTCCCGATTTACCGCCTCGGCCTGATGTGGGTGCTGGGGGCGGGCCTGGCGGTGCCGTTGATGGCCGCACCGCTGGACGAAGCGCTCAAGCCCCTGCCGGCCATTGCGGTACTTGACCCGGCCAAAGTCGAACTGGGCCGCCAACTGTTCAATGAGCCACGGCTGTCGGTCAACAACACGCTGTCCTGCGCCAGCTGTCACCACCTGGAAACCAGTGGTGCCGATGACAAAGCCTTCTCCCTGGGCTTTGACGGCAAGCCGGTGTCCCTCAACACGCCCACCGTGTTCAACGCCAGCCTTAATTTCAAGCAGTTCTGGGATGGACGGGTCAATACCCTGCAAGCGCAGGTCGAACACGTAGTAATCAGTCCGGTGGAAATGGGCAGTGACTGGAAAACCGTGGTGCAGAACCTGTCCGCCCTGCCCGTCTACCAGAACGCGTTCAAGCAGGCGTACGCCGACGGCGTCACCGCCGCCAATGTGCAAGACGCCCTGGCCACCTATGAGCGTACGCTGCTGACCCCCAACTCGCGGTTTGACCAGTACCTGCTGGGTAATACCGAGATTTTGACGATCCAGGAAAAGTACGGCTACCAGCGCTTCAAGGACTACGGGTGCATCGCCTGCCACCAGGGGGTGAATATCGGCGGCAACATGTTCCAGAAATTCGGCGTGATGGGCGACTATTTCAAGGCCCGCGGCAACCCGCTGGAATCGGACCTGGGCCGCTATCTGGTGACCCAGGATGAAGAAGACCGGCATGTGTTCAAGGTACCCAGCCTGCGCAATGTGGCGGTCACCGCGCCGTACTTCCACGACGCCTCGGCCAAGACCCTGGAGGAGGCCGTCGACGTGATGTTCAAATACCAGCTGGGACGCACGCCGAGCCAGGAAGACAAGGACCTGATCATCCAGTTCCTCAAGACCTTGACCGGCGAATGGGCGGGCAAGCCACTATGAGCCGCTCGTCACGCGTGTCACGACGCCGCATCAGCCAGATGCTCTTGGGCTTGATAACCCTGCTGCTGGTTTCGACGCTGGTGTTTCTGTACCTCAAGTCCTCCCGCGACCAGACGGCCAGTTATACCCAGTCACGGGACCTGATCCGCCAGCTCCAGCAGCTCAATGCCCAGTGGGACAGCGAAGTGCTCAAGGCGCGAATTGCGATTACCCACAACTACGATCCTCTGGTCACGCCGCTGGCGGAAATGACGCGTCTATGGGCTGACCTGCAGAGCCGCGACACCTATCACAATCCGGTCGACCTGCCGCGTTGGCGCAGCAGTCAGGAAGCCTATCAGGCCGCCATCCAGGAAAAAGCGCGATTGGTGGACCAGTTCAAATCCCACAACGCGGTATTGCGCAACTCCCTGGCCTTTCTGCCGACGGCCGAAGACGATATCCAGGCCCAATTCAATGAAATTGACGATGAAGGCCGGCTGCGCCTGCAAGGCGTGGCCACCGACACCTACGACCTGCTGCTCAGCAGCCTGGAGTTTGCCCAGGTTACCAGCGACGAGCGCGCTGCCGATATCCTGGTAGGTCTGGGCAAGCTGGCGATCAACAAGGAGAGCCTGCCCAGCGACTTCCAGGCGCCGGTGGAGATCCTCAGCAATCACATCTCGCTGATCCTGCGCGAGCAACCGCTGGTCAACAGCCTGCTTGAGCGGATTGCCGCAGTTCCGGTAGCCGAACGCCTGGACGAGCTGACCACCCACCTCAACCAGGACCAGCAAATGGCCGATCTGGTTGATCATCAATACCATCGCTACCTGTTGGTATTCTCGACCTTGCTGGTGGTGTTGCTGCTCTACCTGGCGATGCGCCTGCTGCGCAGTTTCGCCGAGATCAACCGGGTCAATCGCGCCTTGCAGGCGGCCAACGAAACCCTGGAGCAACGGGTGGAACGCCGCACCCAACAGCTCAAGGATGCCCAGAGCGAACTGATGGACAGCGCCCGCCAGGCCGGCATGGCCGAGATCGCCACCAACGTGCTGCACAATGTCGGCAACGTGCTCAACAGCGTGAATATCTCCGCCGACCTGGTCACGCGCACATTGCGCAACAGCAAGGCCCAGGGCCTGGGCAAGGCCATGCAATTGCTCAACGAGCACCCCGACGACCTGGCTACCTTTCTTACAGAGGATGCCAAAGGCAAATTGCTGCCGGGCTATTTGAACCAACTGGTGGACGCGATTGCACTTGAACAGCAAGGCATGGCCGACGAGCTGACGCAATTGAGCAAGAGCGTCGACCACATCAAGGACATCGTCTCGACCCAACAGTCCTATGCGGGGGCTTCATCATTGCTCGAACCCGTCGACATCGGTGCCCTGATGGACGACGCCTTGCGCATGAACGCCGGCGCCCTGAGCCGTCATCACGTCACCGTGGTCAAGGAGTACGCGCAGGTGCCGCAGATTCTCGGCGACAAGCACCGGCTGCTGCTGATCATGGTCAACCTGATCAGCAACGCCAAGTACGCCATGACCGGCCTCAGCGACCGGCCACGCCAGATGACCCTGACGGTGCTGCCGGGGGCTGACGACACCTTGAAGATCAGCGTGAAGGATGACGGCGAAGGGATACCGCCCGAAAACATGATCCGGATCTTCACCCACGGCTTTACCACGCGCAAGGAAGGCCATGGCTTCGGCCTGCACAGCTGCGCCCTGGCAGCCGTGGAAATGAATGGCCAGCTCAGCGCCCACAGCGACGGGCCGGGCCGTGGTGCTGTGTTTACCTTGACCATCCCTCTCACTCACGCCGGAACAACCCCATGAACAAACCGCCCAACCGGCGCGTCCTGCTGATTGATGACACGCCGTCCATCCATGACGATTTTCGCAAGATCCTGATGCCGGCGGTGGAATCCAACCAAGCGTTGGACGCTATGGAGTCAGCCCTGTTTGGTGAAACCGCCAAACCTCAGGCCCAGGCGTTCGAGCTGCATTCGGCCTATGGCGGCGAAGAAGGCCTGGGCTTGCTGACCACCGCCATGGCCGAAAAACGCCCCTATGCCTTGGCCTTTGTCGACATGCGCATGCCCCAGGGCTGGGACGGTGCCCGCACGATTGAAGAATTGTGGAAAGTCGCCCCCGACCTGCAAGTGGTGGTGTGTACCGCGTACTCCGATTACTCCTGGGAAGACCTGCTGTTTCGCCTGCATGCCCACGAGCGCTTGCTGATCCTGAAAAAACCCTTCGACAACATTGAAGTCCAGCAAATGGCCAACACCCTGGCCAACAAATGGGACATGGCCCGCCGTGCCTCCCTGCAAACCGAGCAGCTGGAGCAACTGGTGGCACAGCGCACCCAGGCGCTGCAACTGGAAATCGACGAGCGCAAGCTGTTGGAAAGCCAACTGGTGCAATCGGAGAAACTCGCCTCATTGGGGCAACTCGCAGCCGGAGTCGCCCATGAGATCAACAACCCGGTAGGCTTCATTTCCTCCAACCTCAGTACCCTCGACAGTTACTTCAATCGACTGCAGCAGATGCTCGAGGCCTACCAGCACAGCGAAGCGTTCATTACGGCGCAGGACCAGCGCGATCAACTCCTGGCACTGCGCACGACGCTGGAGTTGGACTTTCTCAGGGAGGACATTCCGATCCTGATACGCGAATCCAAGGAGGGCATTGGCCGCGTGGTACAGATCGTCAAGGACCTGAAGAATTTCTCACGAGTGGATAACGACCAGACCTGGCAGTTCGCCAACTTGCAGCACGGCATCGATTCAACATTGAATATTGTCGCCAGCGAACTCAAGTACAAGGCCGACGTGATCAAGCACTATGCGCCCTTGCCAGACATCGAATGCCTGGTCTCGCAGCTCAACCAGGTAGTGATGAACCTGGTGATCAACGCAGCCCAAGCCATGGGCCCGGAGCGTGGCACCATTACCATCAGCAACGGCGTGGAAGGCGAGAACGTCTGGCTGGAAGTGGCAGACAACGGCTGTGGGATTGCGCCTGAAACCGTGCAGAAGATCTTCGACCCGTTTTTCACCACCAAGCCGGTGGGCGAAGGTACGGGGTTGGGGCTGTCACTGTCCTATGGCATCGTCAAGAAACACCGCGGCGATATTTGCGTCAGCAGTGAACTGGGCAAGGGCACGACCTTTCGGGTAGTACTGCCGATTCGGCAGACGGCGGCGTAGGGCACGCCGCCGAATCGTGCTCAAGCGTCAGCCTTTTTTGGACTCGAACCAAAGGATGCAAAGCGCTTGTTGAACCCGGCAATCCGGCCTTCGGCCTGGGTCTTGCGCTGCTGGCCGGTGTAAATCGGGTGCGACGCGCTGGACACGTCCAACGGGATGTAGGGATAGGTGTTGCCATCGCTGTGTTTGTGGGTGCGGTCGCTGTCGGCGGTGGAGCCGATCAGGAAGAACACATCGGCGGCAGTGTCGTGGAACAGCACGGTGCGATAGTCAGGGTGGATACCAGCTTTCATAAGGCCTCCGGGGCGTCTGGGTGTAATTTGAGTGTTATACAGTAACACAAGAAAACACACCCAAACGAGAACCTATTGCAATATTGGTAGACCGCAAAGCTCTAAGGGCTCCCTGGAACCTGTGACCCACGAAACCCGCAGGCCCGTTTCTGCCCGTCAAACGCCGGGGTCCAAGCCGATTTCATGGGAGCCCCCAGCCGCTTGACCCGACGGCCTTAACTGCGCACAGCATCCAATGCTGACTTGACCACCTGCGGCGTGGACTCGTTGTTGCGCACCGTATCGGCATAGCCTTGGGCGATGCCCTTGAAGTCACCACTCACAGCGCTGGCAAGGGCCTTATCGAAACCATCAGCTCGGGTTTTGTCAAAACCGGCCTTGGCCCCCTCGATAGCCCCGCCTATCCCCGGTTCCGAGTTGCTGATCCCATTGAAAACATTGCTGAGACCCGGGATGAACCAGGTTTTCTTTCCAACTTCACCCGCGAACCACTGCAGGTCACTTTTGACCGTACCGTCCTTCTTGACATAGTTGTCTTTGGTCGAATCCAGGCGGTGGTCATCGCGCAGTGCGGTATAACCCTGCTCCGTAAAGTCCTTCCACATGCCTGCCGGCGTACCACGCCTGGCATCGCCGCTGCTGGTGATACCTTCGAGTTCGCCATTATCGTGAGCTTTGCCACGATGTTCACCGTTAGCCGATAAGGATGTATCAATGTAGTTGAGCACCCGCGCGGCGTTGAATGCGGCATCGGCTCGTGCCTCCGGGTCTTTGTTGTTAATCGTCCAGTCCCCCAAACGTCGGTAGGCCCATTCACGATTGATATCTTTCTGATGACCAAGGTTCTTGAGGATCGGATTGTCGGCGATGATCTGTTCCGCGGAACGGTTATCACCCGAAGGGCGGCCCGTGGCGAAATTCGGTTTTCGCCGCACATCCTGTTCGGGCTTCTCGATACCTTCCATCAGTTTGCGCTCTTGGGCGATATGCGCAGCAGCCATTTCCTCATGATCATCGGCTAAGTAATCCAAAGCGTTAAAGATACTTCCACTAGCACCAACATTGCTCAATGTAGTCATACAAAAATCACTTGTTCTAGTCGTTATAAACTCCGTCTTGAAAAATGCGTCCTTGGCCTACCAGCGCGATCTGGTCACACCCAGATGCCGAACCAGGTGCCTAAAGAGTGGTAACGCTGCAGTCATCGGTTCCTCTATGACGTTGATAGATATTTTTTACTGTACAAAGATTCGCACGCACAAATACGCGACGGGAAGATCAACCTTGTCCGTGCTTTATCGACAGGCGCAGAATGGGTAATCGACCTTCAGAGTTGAAACCAAGGAAAACCGTATGAGTCTGTCTTTGTTAAGCCGTTACGCCTTCTTTGCCGTGTGCGTCATTTTCACCCTCGCCAGCCTCCCTTTTATCGAACATGAATGGCTGTGGCCCATCACCCTGGTCACCGGCATCCTCAGCCTGATCGGTATTTTCGACCTGCTGCAAAGCCCCCACGCGGTGCGCCGCAACTACCCGATCCTGGGCAATATCCGTTACCTGGTGGAAGGTATCCGCCCGGAAATCCGCCAGTACCTGCTGGAGTCCGACAGCGACGCCCTGCCCTTCTCCCGGGCACAGCGTTCACTGGTGTACTCGCGTGCCAAGAACGAAACGGCGGACAAGCCCTTCGGCACCTTGATTGACGTGTACCAGTCGGGCTTCGAATTTATCGGCCACTCCATGCGCCCGGCGCCGTTGAGTGACCCCAGTGCCTTTCGCGTGATGGTCGGCGGCCCACAGTGCACGCAGCCGTACTCGGCGTCGGTGTTCAATATCTCGGCGATGAGCTTTGGCTCGTTGAGTGCCAACGCGATTCGCGCCCTCAACCAGGGCGCCAAGCTCGGCAATTTTGCCCATGACACCGGTGAAGGCAGCATCAGCCCCTACCATCGCGAAAACGGCGGCGACCTGACCTGGGAACTGGGCAGCGGGTACTTCGGCTGCCGCACCAGCGACGGTCGTTTTGACCCGGAACGCTTCGCCGTGCAGGCGCAGAACCCGCAAGTGCGCATGATTGAAATCAAGATGAGCCAGGGCGCGAAGCCCGGCCATGGCGGGATTCTGCCCAAGCACAAGGTCACCCAGGAAATCGCTGATACCCGCGGCATCATGATGGGCGAAGACTGCATCTCGCCATCGCGGCACAGTGCGTTTTCCACGCCAATCGAGCTGATGCAGTTCATCGCCCAGTTGCGTGAACTGTCCGGCGGCAAGCCGGTAGGCTTCAAGTTCTGCCTGGGCCACCCATGGGAATTCATGGGCATCGCCAAGGCCATGCTCGAAACCGGCATCCTCCCGGACTTTATCGTGGTCGATGGCAAGGAAGGCGGCACCGGCGCCGCGCCGGTGGAGTTCACCGACCATATCGGCGTGCCGCTGCGTGAGGGCCTGCTGTTTGTGCACAACACCCTGGTGGGGCTGAACCTGCGCGACAAGATCAAGCTTGGCGCCAGCGGCAAGATCGTCAGCGCCTTCGATATCGCCAGCGTCCTGGCCATCGGCGCCGACTGGGCCAACTCGGCGCGCGGCTTCATGTTCGCCATCGGCTGCATCCAGTCGCAAAGCTGCCACACCAACAAATGTCCGACCGGCGTCGCCACCCAGGACCCACTGCGCCAACGCGCCCTGGTGGTGCCAGACAAAGCCCAGCGCGTGTTCAACTTCCACCGCAACACCCTGCACGCCTTGGCGGAAATGCTCGCCGCTGCCGGCCTGGATCATCCCTCGCAGTTGTCGGCCAAGCACCTGGTGCGGCGCATGTCGGCGACCGAGATCAAGCTGTTCTCGCAGTTGCATGTGTTCTTGAAACCCGGTGAATTGCTCACCGGCGAAGTGAACGGTGAGTTCTATTCACGCATGTGGCAAATGGCACGAGCGGATAGTTTTGAACCCCATGAAGTCGCCGCTGCCTGAGGACGCCCGCCATGTTGAAAGTCATCGCCGAGGATTTCATCCGGCCTGAACACCTGGAGACTGTGCGCCCGTGGTACGCAGAACTGGTGGAAAAAACCCGCCAGGAACCGCTGTGCATCGCCTACGATCTGTTCGTTGACCAGAAAGACCCGGGACACTTTATTTTTATCGAACAATGGCCCGATCAGGCGGCGCTGGATGCGCACTGCCAGACCGAGCACTTCAAACGGTTGGTGCCGCAGATCAACGCCTATCAGGCCGAGCCGTGCAGGTTCTTGTTGATGGACGCTTTCTGAAAATACCCATTTGCCCGCTGAACCGGACCACCGACGGCATCGTTGAAAACAAGGAGACTCACATGCCGTTATTGGACTTCGTCGCCATCGCCGAGCAATTGCCTGAAAGCTGGAAATCCACCGGCCTGGGCCATGTCGGCTCAGCGCGGATCAAGGTGTTACGCATGGATGGGCAGGCGTATGAAGAAGAAACCCATGATTACAACGAAGGACTGCTGGTAGTCAGCGGCCTGTTGCGCTTGAGCATCGCCGACAAGGAGATCCGAGTGGGTGCCGGCCAGATGTACCTTGTCGAAGCGGGTACTGCTCATGCCGTGCTGCCCGGTAGCGAAGGCACGCTGGTCATCATTGATGTCTAGAGACATCCAGTAATATCCACCCTTTGCATTTGCTTACAAATACCGCCAACCTGCGCCCGCCCGATGTGCGGCGTACGACAACCCGCGCACTCACCTATCGTCATTCAACAACTTGTTCAAGAGCCCGCTGCCATGCTGAACGGACGCGACCCGCGCATCGATTTTTTTCGGGGCCTGGCGTTGATCTTCATTTTCTGGGATCACGTGCCCCACAACCCGCTCGGCTTGATCACCTTGCGTAACTTCGGCTTCAGCGACGCGGCGGAAGTCTTCGTATTTCTCGCCGGCTTCGCCTCGGTACTGGCCTACGGAAAAGTCCTGCAGCGCGAGGGCTACTGGATGGCCTGCCTGAAGATCCTGCGGCGCACCTGGGTGCTGTACGTGGTGCATATCTTCCTGCTGGCACTGTTGATGGGCATTGTGTTCTTCGCCAACAGCCATGTGGAAACCCGTGACCTGGTGGCGGAGATGGGCCTGACGCACTTCGTCACCCACCCGCAGCAGGCGCTGACCGATGAGCTGCTGCTGCGCTTCAAGCCCAACCTGATGGACCCGTTGCCGCTGTACATCGTCTTGCTTGCCGGTTTGTCCGTGGTGCTGCCACTGATGGTGCGCGCTACCTGGGCGGTGGTGGGCGTTTCGCTGGTGGTGTACCTGCTGGCACCGTGGATGGGCTGGAACCTGCGGGCGATCGCCGATGGCGTGTGGTATTTCAATCCCGTCACCTGGCAATTGCTGTTTGTGCTGGGAGGCGCCGCGGCGATCTACAGCCAGCGCACCCGAGAGCCAGAGAAGCGCCCCTTGCAGCGTCAGCCGCTGTTTGTCGCAGCGGCGCTGTACGTGCTGGTGGCTGGCGTGATCACGCTGTCGTGGCTCTGGCCTGAAGTCCATGACGCAGTGATGCCGGCCGCGCTCAGCAACCTGCTGTACCCCATCAGCAAGACCGACCTGTCGCCGGTGCGCCTTGTGCATTTCCTTGCCCTGGCCTATGTCACCGCCAAGCTGCTGCCCGAACGGGGCTGGACGCAAAACCCGCTGGCCGAGCGCGTCTGCCAGATGGGCCGCTATTCACTCGAGGTATTTTGCCTGGGTGTGGTGCTGGCGCCGCTGGCAGATATGCTCAATGCCCTGGCGGGTGACGCCATGGCCATGCAGTTGCTCACCGCCCTGGTCGGCGTGGTGCTGATGTCGGCCCTCGCAGCCTGGCTGGAGTTCAACAAACGCCTCAATCAGGCGCCGCGCGAAACGACGCAAAATAGGTAACCGCCGGCACCCACCAAGTGCTTCCTTCTGCCTTCCACCTTACGGTGAAAGGAACAGCACTTGGCTACCCATCTACTGCTCAACGGACTGTCGGATAACCTGCAGCCCCCGACTTCACTCGACGTGATGTCAATGAGGATTGCGCATCAACGAGCATCGCTGGTTGGACTCATAGGCATGGCTTTTCGACGTCCCAAGAGTGTAATCAAGTAGGCGACGGAGTCGGCGTTGTTGAGCACTACAATGATGCGTTTCAACGGATCACTGCGGAAAGCTCGCCGGGCATCGCTGAGGGTTTGCGTGCCCGTGGCGGCGAGCAGCCGGTTGAGAACAGGCGCCGTTGACGTGCCCTGGGCTGGATCTGCTTTGAGACCGGTGGCGATGTCCACAACCTGGAACAATTCAGGGGTCGGGGTATTGAGCGACAGTCGCGAAAGCTGGCGGTTTTCGAGCACCCGTTTAGTGCTGATGCCGTCATGGGTCTGAGGGTCAATCAAGTCATGGAAGGGATGGGTGGAATGCACGTAGGCCAAGTCCAAGGTCTCACATTCGTGATGAGAGATTTCGTGAATGAGCGTCGTCGCACGCGCATGAACGTTGACATAAAACGGTTTGATCAACAGACGACTGTATTTCAAGCCTGGGTTAAAAAAAGACTCGGTCAGGTACAGCAATTGAAGAGGGTCAGGGACGATCGTGAAGGCCATCACTTTATAAGTGCCCGTGAGCGCCGGCATTCGTGAGCGGCCGATGACAAATCGTGTTGAGTTCGGCGAGGTCAATGAGGGCTCCAGTAACGCGTTGCACACCTTGTCGACGACCTCCTGGATTTTTTCAAGTTGCTGGACCTCGAGAACCTGCAAGCCAAAAAACAGTTTGATCTGTTTGGCCAGTTCAGTCTCGGCATGGGGTGTTTGCAGGAGCAGGCGTACGTTCTCCTGGGCGTTCCTGGCATAGAACGTCGCCATTGCCAGTGCCTCGGTGATCATCAATGATTCTTGCGCGTAAAGCGCGCGGATATCGCGCATGCCAATGGCCAATATATTCATATTGGGCCGTGCAAAGGGCTCCGAGTAGAAGCGATTGGTCAATCGTGCAACCGCTCTGCGGCCGGTCAGCAATGGGTCACTGCTACTGAGCATCCACTGTTGTCGCGTGTTGCTATGCACCAAGGGGCCAATTTCTGCATCGCCGGTAATGTGCCAACCCAGGCCGAGCTTGATAACCCGGAAGACTTTGCCTGCCACGGCTGCGTAGTAGTGATTGGAAGCGGACCGGTAAAGGTTGAGGGCGGTGTCTTTAACCAGGCTGGCCAAGGTTGGCTCAAGGACTTCGAAACGTTGTAGCCGGGTGCGTTGCGCCGCGGTTATATCCAGTGCGGGCCAGGACACCACAGCCGTTGCAGAGTCAGGAGACGCCGGGGAGCTGTCGCTTTCTGGCACGGCGGGCCTGGAGCGGCGCAGGCTGGCCATCAGGGCAACGCCTGCGATGAAATGCCCAAGTGCCTCATGCCAGTTTTGGCTTTGCAGGTCATCGGCACTGTCTTTGAACAGCTTGAAGCTCTGCCAGACGATCAGGGGGTAAGCCAACTTACCCGGAATGAACGCGCTGGCAGCCTGTACACCCGCTGAAAACACGGCCTTGACCGTCTCCCAGGAGGCCTGCGCATTGGCTTTTTTCTGGCAACCCAGCAAGCGCGTCAGCAGCTCGGTATTATCGAAGTACAGCTGTTTGAACAGCGGCACGTTGATGGCGTTGTAGGCCAGTTTTACCCCTGTGCCTTGGAGGGCGTCTGTCAGCGTGGCCTGGTCGACTGCCGGGACCACCTGCAACACCCAACTCTTCAAGGCGCCTGGCGATGTCAGTTCAGCAACGAGCCCGGCCTCATCCGGATATTCCTTGAGGGTGTGGCCAGGGCTATAAGGCGCATAGAGAACTAGAGGCGTCTTGTCAGCACCGGCACGACTGATCAAGTACACCCCAGGCACCTTGAGGATGTTTTTCCCGGCATCGATCAGCACTTGCAGCGCACAGATGCTGGCACTGGCATCCACTACGTTCGCTCGGGCAGTCGCATCCGGCATATCCATGATCTGCTGGATAAGCCCGAAGGTCGTTGGTGACAGCTGGCCTTGCAATGTCAGGCTGTGAGCGTATTGCATCAGTTGCCAAGGCAATTGCTTGGCGAACCGCGTAGAGCGTTGCACGAAGTCCGGACTGGCGGCGCCCAGGCGTAACTCGATGTAAGTCCTATAGGCCTCGTTGATCTTCAGCGCCTTGATGCGATTGCCCAGTGTCTGCGAGTCCAGGGTGGCGGGCAGCGTCGTTGCGCCGGTACCGGCAAAGAATGGCACCTCATCGTTCCAATATGATTGATGACTCAGTGCATACTCCAGCAGCGACTGGTTACGGGCAGGCGTATTGCCCTGAGCCGGCAGGCCCAC
Source organism: Pseudomonas sp. FBCC-B545 (assembly GCF_059134095.1). Classification (NCBI taxonomy): domain Bacteria; kingdom Pseudomonadati; phylum Pseudomonadota; class Gammaproteobacteria; order Pseudomonadales; family Pseudomonadaceae; genus Pseudomonas; species Pseudomonas sp. FBCC-B545. Next base: position 5,010,376 of record NZ_CP101441.1, read on the forward strand.
TTCGATTTCATCCGGGGTTACGCTGTTGCGGTCATCCAACGCCGCCAGCAATGCGCTGAGCCGGTTGCGCGTGAACTGAGCCAGCGAGTCAATCCCGTGCAGGAAATCGCGGTTGTCGCTGACATTATTTCGATACTGCTCTAACAGTTCGGCATAGAGCTGTTGATCGACGGCACTGGCTTGGCCCAACCACTGCAGGCCATGCTGCACGATCATGGACCGGACCATGTCCGTGGCTCGTCGCACATTGGTGGGCGCCAGGTTTCGCGTGACTCGAACCTGCCACAGCTTACGCAGCTGCTGGGCCGACAGCTGCATCGAGAGAATTTGCGCCAGTTCAAGGTCTTTTTGCCCGGCATAGGTTCGTTGCACATGTTCAACGAGGTTGTCTTCGATCAGCTCAAGGGAACTGAGTGCATAGGTCGGATAGGACTGCCAGTCCGCTCGGGCCAGATTCTCCAGAAAAACCTGACGTTCGGCCGGATCTGCCAGGCGTTGATCCACCGCGGCTTTAAACTGGCTTAATGAACGGAAACCTTCCAGCCCCAACGCAGGCGTCCATAACAGAATGCGCCCCGAATATCGCGGGTCCAGCCCGCCGCGCTCGGTCAACACGAAACAGTTATTGAGAGCCTGCGAGGTCGTTTGCCCAATGATCTTCACCTTCATGTAAAACGCATCAGGACGGAACCCGTTGACACTCAGGCGCAGGTCCCGGGCGTAGATCCCCAGCACACTCGAGAGCACTTCGTAGTCGGTCGGTAACAAAGCGTTGTTCCAGAGCCTGAGCTGCATTTGCGCGATCAGGCCCATCTCCATGGCTTTTCTCAGCACCGGCTCCATGTTGGGGTACAGGCTGTGGGTCCGACGCAAATACTGGGTAAAACCACCCATGGCCGTTTCGATCAGGTGATTGAAGGTCTTGACCTCCAAGCCGGAGATTTTGGTGGCCGCGTTGTCAGGTGCGGTTGAATAGAGCTGGGTGTCCGGCGAGTCGGTAAGTGGGCCTGCTTCACCACATAAGCGCGCCAGGAAATGCTCGACCATGCTGCTCGATGACACTAGCTGAGGTCGTTCGGTGGCACTCGAGGGACGGCTGTAATACCGCACCGACAGGCACGCAGCCTGCAGGTGCGCAAGCTTGAGGCTGTGCAGTTTGGTATTCAGATAAGTAATGGCCGAGCGTTCCAGCGAAGGTCGCGAAGATCGTTGCTGCTCGATTTCGGCAGCGACATTTTCGAGCAAATGCACCGTGGTGCGCATCGCCAGGAGCGTTGGTGGAATCCTCGGTTGCAGCGCACTCGCCGTCCAGCTGGCCGCCAACTGCGTACTCCAGCGCCCCATGGGTTCGAGGGTCAATAGTGCTGGATCAACCATGCCGCGCACATCCAGCACATGGTCGACCACCGCGTCGAGGTCCAGGGTGCCCTGGCTCAGACGATACTGGTCCAGCGCATATCCAAGGTTGCGTCCTTGCTTTTGAATGATGCCTTCCAGGAGGCTTTGGAAAATGCCCCCGGTGATGGGCGCGGGGGCGATGTCGCTGGTTTGCAGGTCGGCTTCGCTGCAGCGTTCCGGCCTGGACAGATAGTTTCTCCAGGCAGTGGGATGCTGCAAGGGGTCCAGGTGACCGAGAAGGTGGGCTTTGAGTGAGTCCAGCTCGGTAAACGGTTGTAAGCCAAGATGAGGGCTATAGAGCAGCCAGAGTGATGCCTCGCCGCTTTTGTCATGGCGAATAATCAAAGTGCTGGCCAGCTCGGTCGAGGGCTGTCGCGGCCCCTCCAGCAGGGCTTTATCGATCGCCAGGGCGGGCGCGATGGTGATCGCGCCAGGGTCGGCCTTGAGCGGCAGCGCCTGCAGTTGCAGACGCTGCTCAGGCGAAATGATGCCTTGCTGTTGTTGATCCAGCAGGGCGATGAGAAACCCATGGAACATCGCTTGAATAAACAACTGCTGTCGCGTCATTCCGGTCGAAGCCGGTTGCTGCCAGAACAACTTGGGCTGTTGCAGCATGTATGCGCTGAGCCCCTGGGCCAGCCCTTGGACTGAGGTTTCCCAGCGCAACTGATCATCGGCGCCCTGAGTCAACCGCTGGGGGTTGGAGTAATGGCGGGTTTCTCCTCTTGGCCAGCCATTGGCGACGAAATACATCAGCACGGTTTCATGCAGGGAACGCATGGTGGTGTGTCGGGACGCTGGCGTCTCGGTGCCACCCGAGAAGCCGGAAGTATCGACGTGGGTGCTCTGCACTTGCGTCTGGCGCTGGTCGATACCTGCGAAGGACTGGGCCATTTGTGCGGCGATGTATTCATCCAGCAAAGACGTGAAACTGGGTAGTTCGAGCAGTTCCTCGCGCAACAGGCGGGCATTTTCAAGCCGGTTGTTGGCAAGGGTCGCTTGCTGTGCTTCAAAGACAGCCCCAGCCACGGTTTGGGTGGAAATACTCAGGCTCGTCTCCGACGCCAGCTGCGCTTGCTGGGCAATGGACAGGTAATCAAGCAACGGTTGGCGCTGCACCGGATCCTTCAGCCAGGTTGCCAATTGGGTATTGAGCGCCCCACGGCTTTCCAGCTTTTCCAGGCCTCGAGCAGGTGTGTAGAGAAATACCCCTGCGCCTGGGGCGGGGCTCATGACAAACGCGCCCGCCAGTTCAATCGGCTGTTTATCGGGTACGCTCAGGTGCAGGGTTTGCACATGCATCGGCGCTTTTTGTGCCTGGCGCAAGGCATCAGTGGCCAGATAGACAGTGTCGAGCCAGTCGAGGTCCTGGAGCGTGAAGTGGCGCGTGCTTTGGCGCGCGGTCAGTTGTGTACGGTCGGTCTGGGTTTCGCGGAAAAAATACGGAAGGTTATCGCTAGCCATCAAGTGCGCTCCATGCAGGCCTGGCTGCTGGATGAACAGCCATGAGTGATCCGGGAGGATCACTCTGGCAGTTCAGGCTTGCACCGATGCGCTATATATACAACGAAGCGTCATGCCTTGGAGTGCTCGGCGCAGGAGTCGCCTTCACCCCGAAAAAGCGCCAGTGACTTTAACAATGTGCCGGTGTCCCCTTGAGTGATGAACGCTTCACGAAAGGCTTTCCCGGTCTCCGGGTTGAACAGCCCGTCACGCTCGAACCGTTCAAATGCCTGCCTGGCCAGGACACCCGACCACCTGTAGGAGTAGGCGTTGGCACCGTAGTCGATAAGCTGTTCAAAGCTATTGAGTGGACGAGCGCCAGCCGGCCATTGCAAATGCCCGACTTGCGCGTTGCATTGGCTGAAAACCTCATGGGGTGTGCGTCCGTCACCGTGAGTGCGGTGCAACTCGAAGTCGACCAGGCTTGTGAGCAAAACCCTGGCGGTTTCCTGACTGGTCTGGGTGTGAATCAACCGGCTGATTTTGGTGGCCATGTCGTCAGGCAGAGGTTCTCCCGTCTGGAAATGGCTCGAGAGCCAGATCAGGAACGAGGGTGTAAAGCAGAACTGCTCCAAGACCTGACTGACGAACTCCGACGCGTCACGGCTCAGTTGTTCAATACTGGAGATTGCCCGGTAAGGCGCCGAGGTCAACAGGTGCTGCAGGCAGTGGCCGAACTCGTGTAGCAAGACCCGCAGCTGTAAATGACCCATCAAGCAAGGATGGGTCTTGGTCGGGGCCGGCATCTGGGTACGCAGCACCGCCATGGGCAGTTTTGGTCGTCCTTCAGCTGTCATTCGATGGCTTCGTAGACTGGATGTGAAGCCAAACCCCGCCGCCTCACTGCGGCGATAAGGGTCAATGAACAAATGCCCGATCGGTTCTGCGTACTCTCTGAGCTCAAATACCCGCACATCCGGGTGCCAGGTATCGACCGTGGCCTGTTCGATCAAATCGACGCCGAACAGAGTCTTGGCGAACGCGCATAGCCTTTGCAGTACCCACTCAAATGGAAAGTAGTTGCCCACGGTTTGCTGGGAGATGCCCGCCAGATCCTGACGGATTTTTTCCGCGAAATAATCGTGGTCCCAGGGCTCCAACACATCGATACCGCGTTGCGCGGCATAGTTTTGCAGTTGCTGTGCCTCGTGGGTAAACGTTGTGCGTGCCAGGTCGATCTGTTGGTGAATAAATGCGCTGACCTGCTCCGTCGTGCCTGCCATCTGCTCCACCAGTGCCAGTTGGGCGAAATTGGCATGACCCAGCAGCTGCGCTTTCTGATGACGACTATAGAGCAGCGCTGTCAGCACCTGTTCATTGTCATTGGCAATCGCATCCGGGCCGCGGTCCACTGCACGGCTGTAGTAAGCGAGCATGATTTCCTTACGCAAGCCTCGATGATCGGCGTATGTCATCACCTCGCGAAAGGACTGCTCCGACAGGGTCAATAACCAGCCTTGCAGACCGGCCGCCGTAGCCGCGGCCGCCATGCGTGCCTGAGCTGAATCAGGCAATCCGCTCAACAATGACGCGTCCAGGATGTGCTTGCGCCATGCATCGTTTGCGTTTTTCACGCGGTCCAGGAATGCCTGGCTGAAGACGTCGATGTCTTGGTTCAACGCACTGAGCTGTAGCTGCTTGTCCGGTGACAGCTCAAGGCCGGCCACGCGGTACTTGCGCAGCTTTTTTTGCAGCGCGCCTTGGCGTTGCTCACTGAACAGCGCGGCGATCGGGCTGGCGGCCAGTTGTCGGTGAAGCCGATACAGGTCGCTATTGCCTGCCAGCTCGGCTTTGCACTGGGTTGCCATCGCTTGACTACGCGTTGATGCCTGCTGCCAGGCCCACCCTTGGGGGACGGAGTCAAGCAGCGTAAGGACATGCACAAAACCCTCCAGGCGCGCTTCCAGTTCATCCACGGCCAGCACCAGGTCATCCCAGGTGGGAAAGGCTGCCTGACTGGCAATAATCGAAGCGGTGGCACTGCGGCACTCGGTGATGATCTGCTGAATGGCGGGCAGCAGGTGGTGCGCCTGGATCGCTGAAAACGGCGGCCGATCATAGGGCAGCAGCAGGGGATTAGTGTCGGGCATGGGGTCACTCTTAAAAAATGGCAGTCGAAGCAGCCAGCCTAAAGAGTGAATAACCGCAGGGAGGAATAGATAGGTAGGGGCACCGACACGCAAATGTGGCGCCCCTTAAGGCGCCACGTTTGCGTGCACAGGCGCGCTCAGTAGCTCATGGCTGCTTGAGCGCCGCACCGTTGCCTGCGTTGGTCGGCTGCAACCTGAACACGTAGAACAGCACCGTCAGCAGCACCAGGAACACCGGGCCGACGTACAGCGCAATGCGGGTGTCCGGGAAGTACGCCATCAGGCCCACCACCAAAACCAGGAATGCAAGGGCCAGGTAGGAACTGACCGGGTACAGCCACATGCGGTATTTCAGGGCTTTCTGTTCGGCCGGGCTCAGGCCCTTGCGGAACTTGAGCTGGGCCAGCAGGATCATCACCCAGGTCCAGATCGCGCCGAAGGTGGCGATCGAGGTCACCCAGACAAAGACTTTTTCCGGCACCAGGTAGTTGAGCAGTACCCCCAGCAGCAAGGCAAAGATCGACAGCAGCAAGGCCTTGCGCGGTACGCCGTTGCTGGAGGTGGTGCCGAAGGTCGCCGGCGCCTGGCCGTTCTGCGCCAGGCTGTAGAGCATGCGCCCGGTGCTGAAGATGCCACCATTACAGGACGACAGCGCGGCGGTGATCACCACGAAGTTGATGATGCCGGCGGCGGTCTTGATACCCAGGCGCTCGAAAGTCATCACAAAGGGGCTGCCCTGGGTGCCGATTTCGTTCCACGGGTAGATCGACAGGATCACGAACAAGGCGCCCACATAGAACAGCAGGATGCGCCAGAACACCGAGCCGATGGCATTCGGGATGGTCTTCTGCGGGTTCTTCGCTTCACCGGCGGTGAGGCCGATCATCTCCACGCCCAGGTAGGCGAACATCACCATTTGCAGGGACATCAGCACGCCCTGCACGCCATTGGGCAGGAAACCGCCGTGGGCCCACAGGTTGGAGATGCCCAGTGCCACGCCGTCATTGCCGAAGCCAAAGGCGATGATGCCGACGCCGCCGATCACCATGGCAATGATGGTGACAATCTTGATCAACGCGAACCAGAACTCGAACTCACCGAACGCCTTGACCGCGATCAGGTTGATGGTGCCCATGCTGATCAGTGCCGCCAGGGCCCAGATCCAGCGCGGTGTGTCGGGGAACCAGACGCCCATGTACACGGCGACGGCGGTGATTTCCGCGACACAGGTCACCAGCCACAGGAACCAGTAGTTCCAGCCGGTGAGAAAGCCTGCCAACGGGCCGAGGTAGTCCTGGGCATAACGGCTGAACGAACCGGCGACGGGATTGTGCACCGCCATTTCGCCGAGGGCGCGCATGATCACCAGAATCGCCAGGCCGCCAATGATGTAGGAGAGCATGATCGCCGGGCCGGCCATTTCGATGGCCTTGGCCGAGCCGAGGAACAGGCCGACACCGATACAGGCGCCGAGGGCCATCAGGCGAATATGCCGTTCACCGAGTTCACGTTTGAGCGGGCCGCCTTGAGCGGTCTCGCCATGGGGCAGTGGGTTGCCGACGGGCATAAAGGTACAACCTCATTTTGTTATTGGATTAGCCACCGAGCCTCAGGTGTATCAGCGGATGGCCTGATACACCGGCTGGGACCGGGTCTGCCTCGTGGGCAAACCCGCCTGGCCGTAGGAAACCGGGCAGGTCAGCGGGGCGTGCAGTATAAAAAGCTACCGACAGGGCTTTTCACTTAATAAACAGCAAAATTTGGCGATAAGCCCCGTAAAAACCGCTTTCGGCGGCGGCAGCTCCAGGCGTCTAGATCGGCCTTCACGGCGCAAAACGGCAGGAATTATTACATAACTTGTCTGCAACCGGGCGCTTGTGCCCGGGCTGTTGGCAAGCGAGCCGTCATCAGTCGCCAAGGCTAATCCACACTGAAAAACACGCGCCTGGCCAACGCCCGCGAAATGCTCGCCCGATCAATCTCCAGGGTCTGGCGCACGCGCCCGGCCTGGCCGGTACGCATACGTGCAAAGGCTTGCGCCTCGACCTCGGCCTGGGCCTGGCGCCCCAGGCGCTCCTGCTCGGGGCTCTTGAGATGTGCGGCGGTGTAGTGGTCATCCGGGCCCTGGCTGCGTTCATAGTGAAAGTGGGCATAGCACAGAGGTTGTTCGGTATGGGCATCCGCCACCACGTATACCTGCAGGAAATCTCGGGTTTTGCCCTCAAGCGGTACGCGGGCGTCCTGGCGAATGATGGTCACCTCGTTGAGACTGTGCAGAAAAGCCAGGTCCTCTGTGCTGTCCAGCTTGAGTTTGCTGGCGCGAACCCGTGCTTGCACGCCGGCCGCCTCCAGTCGCAGCGCCGCTGCCCGCAGCTCGCCTTCCCGGGCCCTGGCATTGCCGAGCTGCACGGCCGGCAAGCGCGAATGGTCCAGGCTGCGCAGTTTGCCGGCAATACTGTCGGCCACCATCCGTCGGCTGGTGGCCTGCTCCTCAAGCAACGCTTGCTGGGACGCCGGCGTGCAGGTCGCGGCCAGCGCTTGCACCTTGAGGATCGCTTTGTCGACATCGCGCAGCAGACGCTGCCCCTTGTTCATCAACGCGCCCAATTGCGGATCGGCCGCGGAACGCGGGGCTGGTTGCTTCTCGGGATCCCAGACGCCGTCCGCCGCCTCGGTGAAGGTGGCGATCACATTGTCCTTGGCATCCACCAGTTCCGCCGTCTCGGCACCACTGCCCTGGGCGCGGTCCTTGAAGCGGGCCACATACACATCACGATTGCGTGTACGAATGATCTTCTTCTGCCGCGCTGCGGTTGCCACAGGCGCACTGGCGGTTGGCGCATCCACAGCCAGCAGCCCCGCCAGCTCCTCCTCCACCTGCTCGCGCAAACCACCCAGCAACGACTGGAGCTTTTGCAGATAGGGCAAGTCAAAGCTCTCCGGCGTCATGGCGCGCCAGAACTCGATATGATCGTCGGTCGAGGCATACACCTGGCTGAAGCTTTTAAGCAGTTCGATGCGTTCATCGCGGGTCACGGCCAATTGCTCCAGGTCCGCCAGGGAACGGCTGGCACACCGGGCCCGGTTCATCACCTGGTTCAAACCCTGGTAGAACTCGTCTTCCAGTGGCGGGCCGCCGGCATCGATACTCAGGCCCCACAGGGAGGTCATTTGCAGGGTCTTGAGGTCCACGTTAGACGGCCGCGCGGGTATCTGTGCCACCAGCGCAGCGGCTCTATCACGCCCCAGGCGCGGTACGTTGCGCAATTGATGCATGGCACTGATTTCCAGGGTGCGCCACTCAATCGCCGACGCCTGTACCACCACCAGTTCGCTCATCCGCGCCTGGAGGCGGATATGGGCTTGATGGTTAATATCTGACTCAGCCTCCTCGGCGCTCTCGTTTTCCAACAACTCCAACAGCGGCCTGACCTGGGCATTGATCCGCAGCATGTGCTCCCGGACCTGGGCATCCAGCAGCAGCAAGGCCAGAATCAGCGATTCCAGCACTTCGCAAAGATCCTCTTCGTAATGGGGCCGTGGCTTGATCTCCCGCAGTCGCGTGAGCAGTTGCAGCTCGTGCTGGGAGAGGCGCACCTTGTTCTGGACTTCCGTGCGATAGCGCTCGCGGACCTGGGAAAGTTGCTCATCGCTGAGGGGGGCGGCCTGGCGCATCAGTCTCCCCGCGACTTCCATGGCTGCCTGGGCGCGTATGCGTGCCTGGCTTGCCTCAAGGTACTCACGCTCAAGCGTGGGCAGTGAAGCCAGCGCCGCCTGTTGCGCACTTTGAATCACGCTGTCGGCATTGCCGCCGTCCAGGTAGAGGCGCAAATCAACATCCCAGCGGCCCTCGCCCAGCGCTTTGAGCCGGGGGCCGAGGGTGGCGCCATCGGCGCTGATCACTCGCACGCGACCTTCTTCAGCCTGGACCCGGTACAAGTGCCCACGCACCAGGGCCTGCCACTGGGCCGGGGTGTGCGTGGTATCACGCAACAAGCCACGCCAGCGGCCGCTTTGTTCGGCGTCGGGCAGGGCCTCGGGCCAGGGCTCGGCGAACGCCTTGAGGCTCAGGGTGCGCAGTCGGGCCCGCTGGGCGGCGGTCAAGGTCGAGCGGGCATTGGCCCAGCCGGCGGCGGCGCGGAAGGTCGCAGGCAGCGGGATCTGCGTCGGCACCGGCCGCCCTGGAATAACTTCGGGCTGTGCCAAGGGCGCAAACAGCGGATGCTCCATTGGCACCTGTTGTTGTGGATCGTAAGGAGCGCCCTGGTGGGCGAGGATCAGTGTCAGGTTCATCACTACATCCACGACCGCCGCGCTCTGCACTTGCTCATCGCCGCTGGCCAGCCCCTGGACATCCTGTTTCAAGCTGTCCATCAGTTGCAGTAGCCACCCGCCCAGCATCCAGGGTCCCTGTGCGAACGGCAGCACAGCGCCGAACAGCAACCACCCGGCCTGTTTCAAACTGGCCCAGCGCTGTTCGGTATTTGACACCGATTGCCGGTCGGCCAGCGCCATCAGGGCCTTGGCGGTCGCGTTGAACACCTGGCTGGTCGGCCCCTCGGCACTGACCTGTTTAGCGAGTTGCGCTGGTGCGGGTTTTTCATACTGGGTGAACTCATCACCCGCCAGAAAGCGACGTATATGCGGTTCGTCAAAACCGCCGTTGGCATAGACCGCCCGGCGCCCAGGGGCGAGCCAGGTCAGCGCGCCGTCCTGCAACGGGCCTGGGGCCTTGATTGCGGCGAACAAGGCGCCTATCGACACAAACTCCAGCAACATCGGTTCCAGCAAGGGCCGGTACAGCAGGTGAATACCGGTCTGCAGCCGTCGTGGGCCGATGATGAATTGGTTGGCAACCACATCCTCAGCCGCGTCCGACGAGGCCTTGAAAGCCAGCGGCCACAACGCCATCGCTTGGCCGTCGACCTGGCGGTCGGCGGTCTTGGCTTGCAACACGGCATGTACACGTTTGAAGCCTTGCCGGGTCAGGCCGTGCTCGCCCTTGATCTTCAATTCCAGCGCCAGCATCGGCAGCTGCACGCGCAGTTGGCGCCTGAACAGCTGTAGGCGGCGGGTGGACTGCTGCGGGTCATCCACCAGTTTCTGCTTGAGCAGATCCGGGTACGCCTGGCCGACATTGGCGCGGGTCACGCAACCCTTGAGCAGGTTGTACGTCAGCCATGCCGGGGCCTTCGCATTGTCGAGGGTGATCGCCGTGGGGGTAGCGGGGAATCCGGCCAGGTTCTCCAGAGCCAACTCGGTAAGGGTGACGGTTACGGGGTCGACTTCACCCGCGATGAAACCGCCCTGCACCGGCACTGCGGCGGCGACCACGCGTTTGAACGTCAGGCGGATATTGCCGGGGCGTACTTCCTGGGCACTGGATTCGCGCCTCAAGCACGCTTGCAGGACGTTGTCGGCAAACTGCTGGATCGAGCCGATACCCTCGAGAAAATGCGCCCCGGCACTGTCCTGGCGCGCCAGCACCCAGGCCTGGAGCAGCCGCGCATAGGCAATGCTGTCAGCGTCGCTGGCCTGGGCCAGCCACAGCGGCATGACATTGCGCAGGTTACGCTGCAACTCGCTGGGCCGGGAGACAAACCAGCGGCGCGCGTCGGTGATGTAGTTGAGCAGCGCCTGATGTTGCCCGGGCGCCAGGGGGATGCTGCGGTCGATGCGGTCGATATCGCGCAGTTGCTGCGCCAGGTAGCTCGCCGCCAAGGCGTCGAACGGATCGCCCTCGACATCGGCGGCAAACCACTGGGTCAGCGCGCCGGGCGTCGGGGCATAGGCCGCCAGCCGCGTGGCGACATCTTCGAGGCGGGGCAACGGATGAAGGCCAGTGGCGGGGTTGAACAGTACACGCTGCGGCCCATGGCTGAGGACCAGCAACGGCAGCATCTGCGCCGCGTCATTCGCTCCAGGTTCGCCGCGCAGGTACAGGGCCTGCACGCGTACCGCATCACCGTGCAGGCTCCACTGCGGGTCAGGCCGGCTGGGGCGCAGCAAGTGCCTGGGGAATACGCTGGCAAAACGTTGCGCGGTAAAACCTGGCGGCGGCGGGGTTTCATAGAGCAACGCCAGCAGGTCATCCGACACATAGCCCCAACGCGTCATGTTCACCGGCAAGTCTTCGCGCCACCAGGCTTGCAGGTGCCGGGCATAGGCCCCCAATAGCAGCGCTCCGCAGCGATTGACCAGGGCTTCCAGTTGCGCCAGGGTCGGGCCGCCGGGCACGAACACCTCGCGCTGGCGCTGCACAACCACCTGGTAACCCTGCACCAGCTGCAGCGGCTTGGCCGTGGCCAGGCGCTGCAGTAAACAATCGACCAGAGGCTGGTAGACCAGGGCGTCGTCGCTCTCGTCCGGCGTGCCGATATAAAGCCGCTCGGCATGCCAGGTTGCTGCCCCGAAGTGTTGGTCCAGGTCAGCCTGGGCACTTTGCTGCGCGACCGTGCGCAACGACGGCGGCGGATGCAGCAGGGTGTGGATTTGTTCGATAGCCGCCTGGCGTGGCGACGCCGGGGCGGGGTTGAGGGTGGTCATGATGAGCGCTCTCCATCCGGTTAAAACGGCAACGCTACGCCCTGCCCTTCGCCCCATTGCCATAGACAATTACCGCTGTCGATGCCCCGCCACGCGAGTCCCGCTGAGGTAGTTAATTACCCTCTGGGCCGGCGTCGCGCTCCGTAGTGTGGGCCGGTCGTTTTCTTCGACAGCTGTGCAAAGGCCCGCACGGATCACCCACACTACGGAAAACCCTGGATATGCCCGCACTCCCGTCCCCTACCCATGAAGAGCTGCTGCGCCAACTCAGCCTGTGCACCAGTAGCTTGCAGAGCCTGCTTGATTGCCAGCCGCTGTTCGCCACGCAACTGAGCGCCGCCTTGCGCCAGGAACTGGGTGAACTGTTGCCCGACCAGCTTCTGAACCCTGATGCGCTGTACTTGAATGAATACACCTACGACAGCCCCTCGCAGGTGCCGCGTATCACGCGTTCGCGCAACCTGACCCAGGTCGTGCAAGCGGTCGTTGTCACTGGCGCCGCACCCACCCTGCTCGCCAAGGCGACGCAAACCGCGCCCGACGGTCCGGCCATGGGCTTCTACCACGACGCGTTGAGCGCAGGCACGAACGGCGAGTTTGCCGCCCTTGAAGTGGCGGCCTTGGATGCGCTGGTCGATGACCTGCGCCAGAACAGCCTGCTGGCTTATCAACGCAGGCTCCGGGATTTCTGGTCCGGGCCGCACCCGCTCACTGGCGCCCTCAGTGTCCAGGATGCCGTAAGCCAACAGCTGCGTGACCTGATGCGTATCGAAGCGGACCTGAAACTGCTCAACGCGCGCCAGGCCAAGCACCCGGACCTGACACTGCTGGCCGAAGGCCGGCAATTGATCGAGAACCTGCTGCTGCATGAAACCTCGGGGGCCGCGACCCCGCCGCGGGCGGTCAGCCTCACCCTGTATGACCCACAGGCGCCCACGTGGTCGGTGCCGCTCAACGGGGCGTTCATCCTCAGCGAACAATTGCACTCGACGCTGCCGGCGGTGCTGTACACCCCGCAATATGGTGGCGAAACCTTCAAGGACTTTTTCACCCTGCAAAACACCTTGAGCAGGCGCTTGGTCAGCGGCACAGACAAACACCTGTTATTGGCCAACGTGCCGAGTAGCGAACGCGAGCGCGCCAGCGAAGTCTTGAAGAGCGGGCAGAACCTGCGCTTTACCACGATCACCGGGCCAGTGTTCAGCCACTGCCTTCACGCCCAGCGCGAACAGCAGCAGGCGGATATCACCCACGCCTTTGGTACCCCCAACACCACGTTCGAGGCATTGACCGACACGCTGCACACCCACTTGGCGCTGCCGTTGGCGGGCAACAAGGCGCTGCTGGAGCGCCTGCCCGCGGCCCTCGACCCCATGGCATTCACCGCCACAGCCCACACCGCGCCCGACAGCGAACAGCAAAAGCACCTGATCCGCCTGTGGGATTCGCTCAACGATCAAATCGGCTACCTGCTGGACAAGGACAGACACCCGACATTGGACAGCGTGTTATCGACGCTGCTCGAGGAAACCTTCCCCCAGTTACCCACGGGCGCCCGCACAGACGACTTATATGTCAACCGCTACCGCAGCGACAGTGCGGGCACCCGCCACCTGGAATCCTCCCAGCCTCTGCGCGAAGCACTGTTGCGGCGCTTGCCCACGGACACTGTGCAGGACCAACCCACGGATGTCGCAGTTGCCCAGGCGGTATTCGCCAGCCCCAGCGCGGTAGCCGAAACCGAGCAAGTGGCCTGGAACGGCACCCTGCAAGGACTGGTCGGAACCCTGCGCACGCGCTTGCCGACGCAGGTCACCGCCTATTGGCACACCCCCCCGGTGGCTGGCTTAAGCTGCCCGCAAATCAAGCTCAACGACCTGTACCGTCAGTGCCTGGACGTGCAGGCGCGCCTGCGCTTTATCGACAATACCCTGAGCCCGGCCGCCAAGCTGTTGATCGAGCGCGTGCTGGGGCATCCCAGCCAGGCGCGGCGCGAAGCCCGCTTCAGCCATGGCCGGCGGCCCGGGGTGTATCAACTGACGATCGACACCGGCAGCGCTCAAGGCCAGCGACTGGCTGGATGCTTCGTCTTGACCCCCAGCGACGCCAGCCTATCAACCCTGCCCCACTGGCCCAACGGGCACAAGAACCTGAGTACCCAAGGCAGCGGCGGCAGCACGGTGCATGGCCCAGTGGTGCTGTTTTCCCCCGGCCAGGGGCTTGAAGAATTCCCGATCTTGCAGATGCTGCACGAGGGATTGAGCGCCCGTCTCGACGCCGCCGAGGAAGCTGGCAGGCTGCTCGCCTGTACCCTGCCGATCGGCCAGGCCCAGCAGCTCGATGGGCTCTGGGGCCTGCACCTGAGCAAGGTGTTCAGGCCGATTGAAGGCGACTTCATTGCCGATACCGTGCAAAGCCTGCTGGACAAACAGCTCGATGACATCCAGCCCCTGCTGGGCCAGGCCGGACACTGGAGCGAAACCGACTTCAAGCCCACCTGTGGCCCCGGCGACGTCGAGCACAACGGCCGTGCCGGACTGGCGGAACTGCTGGACACATCTGCCGCATTCATGGCGCGCAACCAACTGCTGCTCGATGAGCACCAGCCAAACTGGGAGAAACGCCTCAGCCCGACAGACAAAGCCCGCCTGCACAACCGCGCCCAAACAGCCCTTGAGAAGCAGCAGGCACTGGCGCACCAGTGGAAGGTCGTACCCGCGTTGAGCGAATACGCCAGGCAACAGGTGATGGATAAGATCAATGCGCTACCGGCCTTGAAAGCGTTGGCCGCCACCGTCAAGGCCGGGTGCCCTGGGCCTGAGGCAGACCCGGACCTGACCCTGGTCACCCGTACCGAACGGGTACGCATCAGCGCCGGCAGTGGCTTTGGCTCGAGTCATGAAAGCGTGGGTGACGTCGAGCGGATGAGCCTGACGCAGCTGCTCCTGAGAAATACCAAACCCTGGGAAAAGAGCCTCACCTGGAGCGCTGACGACAAGCTCGACGCCACACTGACCAACGCCGCAGGCCAATGGCTGCGCGATGGCCGCAGCAAACCCATCACCTTGGCAAAAGACGTGCTGGAACAGTGGCTCAAAGAGCTGGATATCGGCCCGCGCTATATCGAAAACGTACTCCAGCAAAACCTCTATCCGCAGCCCATGACGAGCCAGGCCCAAACCCTGAAAGACACGTGGATGGCCGCCCAGCAGGCCACCTTGAGTTACGCCGCGTTATTGGCCGAGCTGAACCCGGACGCCTATAGCACGCCGCTGGCCAGTGACAACGCGCAAAAGAAAGCCGCCGCCTGGGTCACCGCGGTACTGGCAGCCCCCGATCCAAAAAACCGCCAGCCCGTAGACGGCCAGAGCGTGATCGCTGCGGCGCTGATGTTCAATCCCGCCAGTGACGCTCCCGAAGGGCGTGGCGGTCAAACGGTAAACGGTGTGCTGCTGATCGGTACGGCGGTCGAAGAGCCTGTCGTGCTGTATGCCCCGGACGCGCCGGATGGGCAGTTGCTCAGGGAGATCAAAAGCGAGGCCGAGTTGGCTAAGCTGGCGCAGACCCCGGCCTGGCAGGCTTACCTCAAAGCCAGGTTGCCTGCCGGTACGCGCTTGTTGAACCCACGATTCGCTCCCCACACCGAGAATTTCCTCGCCGGGCTGTATCGCCAGAATCACCAGTACCTGGCAAACCAGGCCGACGACCAGACGCTGAGCAATGAGGAACTGGAGAGCCAGTCCGCCTTCAACAAGGTGATGTACGGCGTCGAGATCGCCTTGACCGCACTCGGCGCGTTCCCAGGCATAGGGCACTACGCCGCGTCGACCGTGAAATGGCTGGCCCGAGTGGGCGGCCTGACGCTGCAGACCCTGCGCAAACTGGGGCGCAACATCCCCGGGCTGATTGTGCGCCATGGCTTTGCGGGCCGGGTCATGGTCGAGATGGCGAACGCCGGCGCGCCCCTTGCCGGTGCGGCGCGCAGTGCCGGTATCAGCCTGCGCCCACTGCCCTTGGTGCTCGGTTCGGGCGCGCGCGGTACAACATCGATGAGCCAGGCTATCCTGCCGGGCTATCAGCGTGAATTCCAACGCCAGAGCGCCAACCTGGCAGTGCCCGGCGGGATTCCCGCAAGCGCTTCCCTGGCCGAAGGCAATGCCATTTATCGGACCGCGGGCTCGCCCTCGACCTTGCTGGTGCGCGGCACCCACGCCTCGGGCGATGAGGTCGTTCTGCGTATCCAGGATTCGTTCAACCTCTACGATCCCAATGGTGTGGTCGCACGGGTGCTGACACCCTCAGGTGCCAGCACGCCCTTTCGCTTGCGCCGGGTCGCGGGCACGCAGCGCTGGGCGCTGGACACCCTGGAACGCCTGCCCGGTGGTGCCCCCAAGACCAGCCAGGAAGTGGACGAAGCGCTCAGGCAGTGGCAGGTGTACGTCGCCACCACACTGGCGCAAAATCCCGGACAGACGCCCGCCCTCACACCGGCCGTATTTTTCGCCGAACGCGGTATCCCGTTCAGAACCTGGAGCCAACACGTTAAACAGAGCGGAGAAATAACGGCCCGGGGTATCGAACGCCTCACTTTCGAAGCCAAGCCCTTCAGTGATTCGACCTTTATGCGCTGGGCCGAGGCGCCCCATAAAACGCCCCAGAGCGCGCAGTTGTTCAGGCAGGAGAACAGCGTGAAGCTCTCGGTGTGGGAAATCTATGTCCAGCGAGATGGTGCGCTGACCATCAGGGGCATGGCCCGGCAATCAAAAATACTCAATACGCGCATCACCGGAAAATACAACCGGCGTATCACAGACCAGCACCTGAAAGCCTGGTACGAAAAAACCCGCGACCCGGCCAACCGCAACAGAATCGCCCTCGAGAAGTTCGCCATCGAAAACGGCATCCATTTGCCGTCTTGGTACCGCTACGTTCGCCTGGACGGCAGCTTCAAAGGGGACGCCTTCCTGGTGCGCCGCCTCAAGCGCCTGAACATTGCGGTGACCGCGGTAGCCGAGCCGGTGCCCGGTCCGTCTACAGCACCCGTCTGAAGCGTCAATCTACGTCTACGCTTTAGACAAGTCCGATCAATCTGCACGCATGGATCAATCGACTATGGGCGCTCTGTGGCAAACCGATCCGAGCAAGACTGCAATCAACAACGACAGCCCGTCCCCCGCGCCTTTGTCGAAAAAGAAACCGCCGCCTCGCCTTTGGCGACGGCTGGGTTGGCTGATCCTGTTGATGGCTGTGCTTGCCGGTGCTTATGCCGCGTTGCGGGAAATGCGCAGCGCCCACTGGCAAGCCCGCTTGTTCAGTCAATGGGCAAGCGAGCTGACCTACAGCGTCGGTCCTGGCGCCAGCGACGCCATGGTGTATCCCGGCGCCGGGCCCTTTGACCAGCGCCTGGGCTACAGCGCCCTGGGCGAGTTCCTGCCGCGCCTGCTCAAGCGCAACTATGTGATCGTATCCCAGGCACGCTTCTCCGAGGCGCTGATGAATTACAGTCGCCATGGGTTATTTATTCCCTACGCCGAGAAACTCCAGGCCGGGTTGTCGATCACCGATTGCCGCGCCACGCCGCTATATCAGTTCAGCTATCCGCCCCAGCTGTATGCACGCTTCACTGACGTGCCACCGCTGCTGGTGCACAGCTTGTTATTCATCGAAAACCGCGAACTGTTGGACCCCGATCCGGCCCAGGCCAACCCGGCCGTGGACTGGCCACGATTTGCCAAGGCGGCGTGGTCGCAAGTCGCCCGCCAGTTGCACTTGCCCGGGCAAACGGCCGGCGGCAGTACCTTGGCGACCCAGCTGGAAAAATACCGCCACTCACCCGACGGCCTGACCCTGTCAGGCAGTGAAAAAATCCGCCAGATGCTGTCCGCCAGCGTGCGCGCCTACCAGCATGGCCCCGACACCTTGGTCGCCCGGCAAAACGTAGTGCGCGATTACCTCAACAGCGTGCCGCTGTCGGCGGTGCCCGGTCATGGCGAGGTGCACGGCATGGCCGAAGGGTTACGGGTGTGGTACGGCGCCGATTTTGTCCAGGTCAACCGGGCGCTGGCGGACATCGGCCAGGCCCCGACCAGCCTCGCCGCACGTGGCCTGGCCTTGCGCCAGGTACTTTCGTTGATGATTGCCCAGCGCCGTCCTTCGCATTACCTGATCAAGGGCCGCGACGAGCTGGCCGAGCTGACCGATAGCCACCTGCGCTTGTTGGCCCAGCACCAGATCATTGATGCGGCCTTGGCCAGGGCGGCGCTCGCGGCCCAGGTCAGTTTCCGTGACTGGCAGCAACAACCGACCCTGCAACGGGTCGACAGCAACAAAGGCATCAGCGTAGCCCGCAGCCAATTGGCCGGGCTACTCAAGCGTGCGCTGTATGACCTCGATCGCCTCGACCTGGCCGCCACCAGTACCTTGCAGGCCCCCTTGCAGAACCAGCTCACCGACTATCTCAAGCAGCTCGCCGACCCAGCGTATGCCGCCAAGCTCGGCCTGCTCGGTGAACGCTTGCTCAGCCCCGCCAGCACCGCACAAGTGCGCTACAGTTTTACCCTGTTCGAGCGCACCGCCGACGGTGCGCGGGTGCGGGTGCAAACCGACAACACCGACCAACCTTTCGATATCAACGAAGGCAGCAAGCTCGAACTGGGCTCCACCGCCAAGCTGCGGGTGCTCACCACCTACCTGCAGATCATCGCCGAGCTGCACGAGAAGTACGCCGCACTGACCCCGGCCGCCCTGAAGAAACTCGACATCGCCGAGCAGGACCGTATCAGCCGCTGGGCCGTCGACTACCTGATCCAGGCCGCGGATAAATCCCTGGCAAACATGCTCGATGCCGCCCTCGACCGCACCTACTCGGCCAGCCCCTACGAAGGTTTTTTCACCGGTGGCGGCCTGCATCACTTCCATAATTTTCGCAATGAAGACAACCACCGCAACCCGACCTTGCGTGACGCCCTGCGCGAGTCGATCAACCTGCCCTTCATCCGCCTGATGCGAGACCTGGTGCGCTTCACCACCTACTCTGGCGCCAACAACAGCGCGGCACTGCTCAAGGACGACAGCGACCCGCGTCGCCAGGAATACCTCGCCGGTTTCGCCGACCGTGAAGGTACGACCTACCTGCGCAAGTTCTGGAAGAAGTACCAGAAGAAAGACACCCAGGCACGTCTCGATACTTTTCTCGACGGCCTGCGCCCCACGCCCATGCGCCTGGCCGCCGTACACCGCTACCTGTTGCCCGACGCCAGCCAGGACAGTTTCAACCGGTTCGTGCGTGCGCACCTGACCGGCGCCAAGGCGAATGAAAAACTCAGCGACGAACGCCTGCAAAAACTCTATCGGGATTACGGCCCCGGGGCCTATGACCTGCCGGACCAAGGTTATATCGCCAAGGTCCACCCGTTGGACCTGTGGCTGGTAGGCCACTTGCTCAAGCATCCCGAAGCGACGTTCAGCGAGGTGGTCAAGGCCAGCCAGTTCGAACGCCAGGAGGTCTACAGCTGGTTGTTCAAGAGCCGCCATCAGAGCGCCCGTGACAGCCGGATCCGCACCATGCTCGAGGTCGAAGCCTTCCTGGAGATCCACCAGCGCTGGCAGGCCGTCGGTTACCCCTTCGACCACCTGGTGCCGTCCCTGGCCAGCGCCATTGGCAGCTCCGGCGACCGCCCGGCGGCCCTGGCCGAGTTGATGGGGATCATCCTCAACGACGGCGTGCGCCTGCCGGTACTGCGCATCGACAGCCTGCACTTCGGCGCCGGCACGCCCTATGATACCCGCCTGGTCAACGATCCCAACCGCAGCAAGCGCGTGATGCCGGTGGAAGTGGCCCGGGCCCTGCGCGGCGCACTGTCCCAGGTGGTGGACGCCGGCACAGCCAAGCGCGTGGCCGGCAGTTTCAAGCTGGCCGACGGCACGCCCCTGGCCATGGGTGGCAAGACCGGCACCGGCGACAACCGCATCGAAGCCATCGGCGCCGGTGGGCGGATACTCAGCTCCAAGGCGATCAACCGCACCGCCACCTTTGTGTTTTTTATCGGTGACCGCCACTTCGGCACCCTCACCGCGTTCGTTCCCGGCAGCTCGGCCCAAGGCTTCACCTTTACCTCGGCCTTGCCGGTGCAAGTGCTCAAGGGCATGGCACCGATGCTGGTGCCGTATCTGGAAGCGACGGGAGAGGCGCTGTGCCACCGGTCATGAAGCGGGCTGCAGCGCATCGAAGATAATGTGCGTGCTCGTCTGCCGGACCGCGCCAGCGGATGTTCCTTTCACCCCCCTCTTACACCTGCCGCTGCCCGACCATCAGTCGCCCGAGCTTGCCAAATAAAAAGATATATCTTAAGTTCTATCTTAATCGAGACGGAGAACTTAAAAATGAGAGAGCACCACCCTCACCATGGCCGTGACGGCTTCGATAAACGCCCGGGCCGCGGCCCTCGGGTGTTCGCGCCGGGCGACTTGAAACTGCTGTTGCCGGCGCTGATCGCCGAACAGCCCTGCCATGGCTACGACTTGATCCGCCAGATCGAAAACCTGTTCGACGGCGCCTACACCCCGAGCCCGGGCGTGATCTACCCCACCCTGACCTTTCTTGAAGAGAGCGAATTGATCAGCGGTGACGCCGAAGGCGGAAAAAAACGCTACACAATCACCGACGCCGGTCGTCTCTTCTTAAGCGAACAGGCGGTTGCCCTCCAAGGCATTCGCATGCGCATGGAAGTCAGCAAGCGCTCACTGCGCGGCCACGACCGCCCGCCGGAAATCCACGAGGCGGTGCACAACCTGCGTCATGCCTTGCATTCGCACCATGGGCGTTGGAGCCCGGAAGAAATCGTTCGTGTCGCGGCGCTGCTCAACGGCACCGCCCAAGCCATCGTCGACGGGAAAGACCAATGAATACTCAAGCCATCCATCGCGTTACCCACGAAATCAAACGCCGCCGCCTGCAAGTCCTGCGGGTGGTCGACCTCACGCCGCACATGCGCCGCATCACCTTGGGCGGTCCTGAGCTGGCGGGCTTCATCAGCCTGGGCAGTGACGATCACATCAAGCTGCTGTTCCCGCAGAACGCCGCCGAACAAGCCGCACTGGAAAGCCCCACATTCACCATCAAGGGCGACGGCCCGCAACCGGCCATGCGCGATTACACGCCACGGCGCTACGACTTGAGCATCGGTGAACTGGATATCGACTTCGTGCTGCACGGCGACGGCCCCGCCTCCACCTGGGCCGAGCAGGTGCAGGTCGGCCAGTACCTGTATATCGGCGGGCCACGGGGCTCGATGATCGTGCCGGATATCTTCGACAGCTACCTGTTGATTGGCGATGAAACCGCAATCCCGGCCATCGCGCGGCGCCTGGAAGAACTGCCGGCGAGTCGAAAGGTGCTGGCGGTGATAGAAATCGCCGATACAGCGGAACAGCAAGTGCTGGAGAGCGCTGCGGATGTTGAGACTATTTGGGTGGTGCGCGGCCAGGAAGATCTGCTCGATGTAGTACGCAATCTGACGCTGCCTGGCGGCACGCTGTACAGTTTTGTCGCGACCGAAACCAAGTTGTCACGCCAAGTGCGACGGGTGTTGCTGGATACGCACAAGGTCAACGAGGAGTTCTTGAAGGCTGTGGGCTACTGGCGGGCCGAAGGCAGCGAAGACGCATAAGGCTGACACGGTCGAAATGTGAGAGGGGGCTTGCCCTACTGTCAGTCAGTTAAGGCTTTTTGTAGGAGGGCGATGTACGCTTAAGTGACTGAAGCCCCCTCACACATTGGATCAAGCTGAATCAGTTGGAGTGCGCCCGGCCCAGGCGTTTATCCAGCCCCACCACTACCAGCGCCACCAGCACAAACCCCGCCAATAGCCCTCCGGCATTCACGAACACCTGTGGGTAACCCAGGGTCAGCACATCAATGAACGGGTACTGATACTGCCCGAGCAAATCCCCGCGCAACAGCACATAACCGAAGTACACCAATGGGTAGATCACCCAGGCACCAATGTGCCTGAAACGCAGCTGCCCCTTGGGCACGCACCGCCACCAATAGATCACAAACAGCAGCGGCATCACGTCATGCAGCAATTCATCCGCGATGAATTGAAAGCCTTCGGGGCTCCACAAATGCCGCAGCAGCAGGTTATACGCCAGGTTCACCACAATGATGCTCACGGCGATTGCGCTGCTGACCACTGGCGCCAGGAAAAACCGTTTCATCGCTGAGTCGCGCTGGCCCCCTGCATAACTGAGCACCACCACCGCCAGGGTGTTGGTCAGCACCGTAAAGAAACTGAAAAAGCTGATCAGCCCACCCAACAGGCTGGCGTCGATGGCCCAGCGTGAATAGAAGATCAGGTATTGCTGGATCGCCAGCCCCACCCAACCGGCCAGCGCCGCTACCGCCACAAAGCGCTTCATGGCCTCAATCCAGCGGGCGTTTGGTGCGCATCAGTTTGACGTACAGGCTTTCGACTTTCTCCCGTGCCCAAGGGGTCTTGCGCAGGAAGGTCAGGCTCGACTTGATGCTCGGGTCGCTCTTGAAGCAGCGGATATCAATACGCTCGGCCAGGCCGCTCCACTCGTAATGTTCAACCAGGGTGGTGAGCACGTGTTGCAGGGTCACACCGTGGAGCGGGTCGTTGCTTGTCGCGGTCATGCCGGGCCTTTTGCAAATAGAGGAAACACAGCCGCGCACCTTAGCCGACGAGGCGTGCAGGTGGAAGCATCGCATTGAATATAGCCCGCCAGGAAAAGTTCCCTTTCCGACGCAAAAAGAGATGTTATATTGTAACCATATCTATCAGTCGTTTTACCTAGGAATAACCGATGTCCCTGCCTTCTCTCTGGCGCTTGTCCCCCTTCGCCGCCGCCTTGTTGATCAGCTCCCTAGCCCACGCCCTGGAACTGCCACCCCAAGTGGTCACTGGCAACCCGCTGGGCAGCGAACAACTGGCCTCGCCTACCACAGTGCTGGAAGGTGATGAGCTGACCCTGCAACAAAAAGGCAGCCTCGGCGAAACCCTGAACAAGCAACCAGGGGTGTCATCTTCGTATTTCGGCCCGGGCGCCAGCCGCCCGATCATTCGCGGCCAGGATGGCGACCGCATTCGCATCCTGCGCAATGGTGTAGGCGCGCTGGATGCGTCGTCACTGTCCTACGACCACGCGGTACCGCTCGACCCGATCAATGTAGACCGCATTGAAATCGTGCGCGGCCCGGCTGCCCTGCTGTATGGCGGCAGCGCCATCGGCGGTGTGGTCAATACCTTCGACAACCGCATCCCCACCGAGGCTATCGAAGGCATCCACGGCGCCGGCGAGTTACGCTACGGCGGCGCCGATACCACCCGCAGCAGCGCGGGCAAGCTGGAAGCCGGCAACGGCACCTTCGCCCTGCACCTGGATGCCAATGCACGGGAATTCAACGACCTGAAAATCCCAGGTTATGCCCGCAGCCGCCACGCCCCGAACACCGAAGACGGCCCAGGCAAGAACGGCCGCCTGGGCAACAGCGACGGGCGCCAGGACGGTGGCGCCGTCGGTGGTTCCTACACCTGGGACGATGGTTATGCCGGGCTCTCCTACAGCAACTACGACAGCAACTACGGCTCGCCGGCCGAGCAGGACGTGCGCATCCGCATGCAGCAGGATCACTACGCCTTTGCGTCCGAAATCCGTAACCTGCAAGGGCCATTCACCTCGGTGAAACTCGACGCGGGCTACACCGACTATGAACATCGCGAAATCGAAGGCGGCGAGACCGGTACGATCTTCAAGAACAAAGGCTATGAAGCCCGTGTTGAAGCTCGCCACCAGCCGATCGGCCCATTCGATGGCGTGGTCGGCGCCCAAGTGACCCGCAATGAGTTCTCGGCCCTGGGCGAAGAAGCTTTCGTGCCGCAGACCGACACCAATGCCGGCGCACTGTTCATCCTCGAAGAAATGCAGGCCACCGAGCGCCTGAAACTCAGCCTCGGCGCCCGCGTGGAACACACCAGCGTCGATCCCGATGCCAAGGGCAACGAGCGATTTGCCAATGCCAGCAAGAGCAATGACTTCACCGCCGGCAGCCTGTCGTCCGGCGCTGTGTATACCCTCACGCCAATCTGGTCCCTGGCTGCTACGTTGGGCTACACCGAGCGCGCTCCGACCTTCTATGAGCTGTATGCCAACGGCGCCCATGTCGCCACTGGCACCTTTGAGCTGGGCGATGCCAACCTGAAGAAAGAAAAAGCCGTGTCCAGCGACCTCGCGCTGCGCTTTGACAATGGCACCCACAAGGGCAGCTTCGGCGTGTTCTACAGCCGCTTCTCCAACTACATCGGCCTGCTCGGTACGGGGCGCACTTTGAACGATGAAGGTGAAGAGGACGCGGGCGGTATTCCCGAATACGAATATTCCGGGGTGCGTGCGCGTTTCGCCGGCTTCGAAGCCCAGGATCACTGGCAACTCGGCGAAGGCGCCTACGGCAAGTTCGCGTTGGAACTGTCGGGCGACTACACCCGCGCCACCAACCTGGACACCGGCGAAGCCCTGCCACGCATCGCGCCGCTGCGCTTGAACAGCGGCTTGCTATGGGAACTGGACCGTTGGCAGGCGCGTCTCGATGTGGAACACGCAGCAGGCCAAGGGCGCGTGCCGGATAACGAAAGCGGCACCGATGGCTACACCACCCTCGGTGCGAGCGCGGGGTATCGCTTCAATGTCGGTGCGAGCCAGTGGCTTGCCTTCGTCAATGGCGAGAACCTGACCAACCAGACCGTGCGCTATGCCAGCTCGATCCTGCGCGACATCGCGCCAGCACCGGGGCGTAGTGTGCAGTTCGGCATCCGCACCACCTTTTGACCCACACAGCAAATCCCCTGTGGGAGGGGGCTTGCCCCCGATAGCGACCGCCATCGGGAGCAAGCCCCCTCCCACCTAAATTTTGCAGCGACAATGAGTCACTGTTACCAAAACTGAAATGATGCATCTTGCGATTCACCCTTTCTCAAAACGCCCCGCCGCATTATCCTTCGCAACAATCTGAAACGCTTCACCTCCCGGTCGATCCCCTTTGCCAATTTTTCCTATACGCAAAGACAGCGCTGTCTTACCTCGACCAGCGCTGGAAGGGTTATTGCCCGCCTGTGGATAACTCGGTTATCCACAGAAAAAATCAAAAATAACGATGAACCAAGCCCGAGCCGAATCGTCATCTACAGTGAGTGAAGCACGGGGTTACATAATTCCAACGTAACGGAGAAACACACTATGAGCACTGATGGGGCTTCAAGCCCAAGCCGCCTGCTGCCCAGGCTGCTGGGGATCTTGCTGCTGATCATGGGGCTGGCCTTGCTGGCCGGCGGTGTCAAGCTGAGCATGCTCGGCGGGTCGCTGTACTACCTGCTGGCCGGTATCGGCATCGCCCTGACCGGCGTGTTGCTGCTCGCCACCCGCCGCGCCGCGCTGGGCCTTTATGCACTGGTATTGTTCGCCAGTACCGTGTGGGCACTGTGGGAAGTCGGGCTGGACTGGTGGCAACTGGTGCCGCGCCTGGCCCTGCTGTTCGCCCTGGGCATCGTCATGCTGCTGCCGTGGTTTCGCCGTCCGTTGCTGCGCGGCCAAGCCGCGCCATTGGGCACTGGCGCGCTGAGCGTGGCCGTGGTGCTGGCCGGTGCTACCGCCCTGGCCAGCCAGTTCACCAACCCAGGTGAAATGGTCAAGACTGGCCAACTGGACCGCGACGCGGTGCCGGGCATGGCCAGCGCTGCACCGGCCCAGGCTGATGGCGACTGGAATTCCTATGGCCGTTCCGCCCACGGTGATCGTTATTCGCCACTGGCACAGATCACCCCGGAAAATGCGCATAAGCTGGTGCCCGCGTGGACCTTCCGTACCGGCGATATCCCTGGCCCAGGCGACCCCGGTGAAACCACCGCGGAAAACACCCCGCTGAAAGTCAACGGCATGCTCTACGTGTGCACTCCGCACAGCCAAGTGATTGCCCTGGACCCGGACACCGGCAAGGAAATCTGGCGTTTCGACCCGAAGATCACCACCCAGGGTGCTGAAAGCTTCAAGGGTTGGGCGCACATGACTTGCCGTGGCGTGTCGTACCACGATGACGCTGCCTACGCCTCCGAGCAGAGCCCCACCGGCAGCGCCAGCCCGGCTGCCGCGCCGAATGCCTGCCCGAAACGCATCTTCGTCCCTACTGCTGACACTCGCCTGATCGCCCTGAACGCCGACACCGGCAAGATGTGCGAAGACTTCGGTGACAAAGGCCAGGTCGACCTGCGCGCCAACATCGGCAGCTTCGCCCCAGGCGGTTACTACTCCACCTCGCCACCGGCCGTGACCAAGAACCTGGTAGTGATCGGCGGTCACGTGACCGACAACGTTTCGATCGATGAGCCAAGCGGCGTGATCCGTGCGTTCGACGTGCACACCGGCAAACTGGTGTGGAACTGGGACAGCGGCAACCCGGACGACACCACCCCGTTGGCCGAGGGCAAGACCTACACCCGCAACTCGCCGAACATGTGGTCCATGTTCGCCGTGGATGAAAAACTCGGCATGCTTTACCTGCCGATGGGCAACCAGATGCCCGACCAGTACGGCGGCGACCGTACCGACGATTCGGAAAAATACGCCGCTGGCCTGACCGCCCTGGACATCGACACCGGCCACGTGAAGTGGACCTTCCAGTTCACTCACCACGACCTGTGGGACATGGACGTCGGCGGCCAGCCTTCGTTGATCGACATCAAGACCGAAGCCGGCGTCAAGCAGGCCGTGATGGCGTCGACCAAGCAAGGCAGCATCTACGTGCTGGACCGCGCTACCGGCCAGCCGGTGGTGCCAATCCACGAAGTTGCCGTACCCCAAGGCGCAGTGGCGGGCGACCGTACCTCCCCTACCCAGCCCAAGTCCGACCTGAACTTCATGCCGCCGCCGTTGAAAGAGCGCGACATGTGGGGCGTTACGCCGTTCGACCAACTGATCTGCCGGATCGACTTCAAGTCGATGCGCTACGACGGCCCGTTCACCCCACCATCGCTGCAAGGCTCAATCGTTTACCCAGGTAACTTCGGTGTGTTCGACTGGGGCGGCATCTCGGTCGATCCAGTACGCCAGATCGCCTTCGTGAACCCGAGCTACATGGCGTTCAAATCGAAACTGATCCCGGCTGCAGACATCGCCAAGCAAGGCCCACGCGTCAGCGAAACCGAAGGCGTACAGCCAAACAAAGGCGCGCCGTACGGCGTGATCCTTGAAGCGTTGCTGTCGCCCATGGGCCTGCCGTGCCAGGCACCAGCGTGGGGCTACGTGGCAGCGGTCGACCTGACCAACCACCAGACCATCTGGATGCACAAGAACGGCACCGTGCGTGACAGCTCGCCGGTTCCTATCCCGCTGACCATGGGTGTGCCTAGCCTGGGCGGTACGTTCACCACCGCCGGTGGCGTCGCGTTCCTCAGCGGCACCCTCGACCAGTACCTGCGTGCCTATGACGTGAAAAACGGCAAGCAACTGTGGGAAGGCCGCCTGCCTGCAGGCGCGCAAACCACACCGATGACCTACACCGGCAAGGACGGCAAGCAGTACGTGCTGGTCATGGCTGGCGGTCATGGTTCCCTGGGTACCAAACAGGGTGACTATGTGATGGCGTTCAAACTGCCGGATTAAGTGGACCCGGCGGTAAAACAAAGGCGGCTACCTGATGGGTAGCCGCTTTTTTTTCGTCTGCCAAAAATTGACGATCGTTAATACGCGATTAATCAGCCGGCTAAAAAACCAGCGTTTCAAGAAAAGTCCTATCGGTCCCCTGCGCCCTTAAAACTAATTTAGTGCACACGCCCTGCGTACCCTATACGCACACTGATAAAACTCTAAAGGGAGCTTCTGAACATGATGGACCATGCTGCGACAAAACCAACCACGTGCAAATCAGCAAAAATTATAGAACTTGAATACCTCGACACTTCCAGTCTGAAACAACTGATCAGCGGAGAAGTACTTGCCATCCGGATACCTGAGTTTGCGAACGCCAAAACCAGCGAGCGGTTAAAGCAAATCATCGGTGAGGCCGACACGCTGGAACAATACAGCCATGAAACCTACGAGGATGGCCACGTCGTACAGCATTTCTACGGCGTGCATCGCTGGGGCACCCCGTTCAACTCCACCTACGGCAAGGCTGCCGGCAGCGATGCCCAAGCCAAATATTATGCTGACGCGGCCCATATGCGCGGTGTGATCGACAGCATTTGCGCACCTGAAAAGCCGCCCATCCAACACCTGATGGAGCAGCTCCAGGAGATCTGGCCGCAAGGCTCAGTCACCGCAGCTTTTCAAGGCCAACCGATGTTCTGCGGGATTATCCGCGCCATGTTTCCCGAGACGGCGCACCTCTCGGAAACGGTTCCCCATGTGGATTGCCTGCCTCTGTCGATCGCGGAACTGGAACACCAATTCAGCGCCAATATTTATCTGGAAACGCCGCCATCAGGCGGAGAGTTGATCATCTGGGATACCGAGGCCTTTGCCTATGACGAGGTCAAGCGTTTCGAAGGCGCACAACTGCCCGAGGACCGTTTGCAAAAGCCGTTGCGTATCCAGCCGCGCAACAACGAACTGGTGATCATCAATACCCGCCGCCCCCACGCCATTTGCGGATTCGAGTCGGGAAAACGTATCAGCATGCAGTCGTTTATCGGCTATACCCCTGGCGAACCGTTTTATTTCTGGTGCTGATACTTTTAACTCGCTTGCAAATGGATATGTTTTTATGACCCCCGAAGAATTCCGTCGCCATGGCTACGCCATGATCGACCTGATCGCAGACTATCGACAAAACATCGAGCAACGCGGCGTGCAGCCCACCACGGTACCTGGCGAGATCAAAGCTGCCCTGCCGGTGAGCCCGCCTGAAAGCGCCGAACCCTTCGAACAGATCATGGGTGATGTGGAAAAACTGATCATGCCCGGGCTGCTGCACTGGCAGCATCCGAGTTTTTTCGGTTTCTTCCCCTCCAACGTGGAACTGTCCTCGGTACTGGGCGATTGCCTGAGCACCGGCTTGGGTGTGGTGGGATTGTCTTGGCAATCCAGCCCGGCGCTTACCGAAATTGAGGAAGTGACCACCGACTGGCTGCGCGACATGATCGGCCTGAGCCGCGAATGGAGCGGCGTGATCCAGGACTCCGCGTCAACCTCCACTCTGGTGGCACTCATCAGCGCCAGAGAACGCAGCTCCCAGTACGCGCTGATGCATGACGGCCTGCAAGACAGCGGCGCGCCCCTGATCGTCTACACCTCAGCCCACGCCCATAGTTCAGTGAACAAGGCAGCCATTCTCGCTGGATTCGGCCAGAACAATATCCGCACGGTCGCCACCGACGAACGCAACGCCATGTCACCCCAGGCGTTAGCGCAAGCCATCGAGCAAGACCTGGCCGCCGGCAACCGCCCCTGCGTAGTGATTGCCACCACCGGGACCACGGCCGCCATGGCGATCGACCCCCTGGATGCAATTGGTGAACTGACCCAGCGCCATGGCTTGTGGCTGCATGTCGACTCAGCCATGGCCGGCGCCGCAATGATCCTGCCGGAGTGCCGAGCGCTGTGGCGTGGTATCGAAAACGCCGACTCCCTGGTCCTCAACCCGCATAAGTGGCTGGGCGCAGCCTTCGATTGCTCGGTGTACTTCGTTCGCGACCCTGAGCATTTGATTCGCATCATGACCACCAACCCGAGCTATCTGCAGTCCAACGCCGACGGCCAGGTCAGAAACTACCGCGACTGGCGGATTTCCCTGGGTAGCCGCTTCCGCGCCCTGAAGCTGTGGTTCCTGATCCGCGAGCAAGGCGTCAGCGGCCTGCAAGCGCGGCTGCGACGAGACCTGGCTAATGCGCGCTGGCTGGCGGAGCAGATTGAAGGCAGTGCGCACTGGAAACTGGTGGCCGCGCCGGCCCTGCAAACCCTGTGCATCCGCTACGAACCGCCAGGCTTGAGCGGCGAAGCGCTGGATAAGCACACACGCGACTGGGCAGAAAGGCTCAACCTGTCAGGCAAAGCCTACGTCACGCCGGCGATCCTCGATGAACGCTGGATGGTGCGCGTGTCCATCGGCGCACTGGGCACCGAGCGCCAGCATGTCGAAGGGTTGTGGGCGCTATTGCAGTCCCTGGTGATTGAAATGCCTTCTAGATAGGCACCCGCTCACGCCTCATCCACCTCTCGAACGCCATGGCATTCAAGGGCCGGCTGATCAGGTAGCCCTGGGCAGTGTCGCATTTCCAGCGTTTGAGCAGGGTGAGGCTGTGCTCGAACTCAACGCCTTCGGCCACCACCTTGAGCCCCAGGTTATGGCTCATCTCGATGGTGGAGCGCACGATCACACCATCACCGCTGGTACTGTCGAGATTGCGCACAAAAGACTGGTCAATCTTCAACTCTTGCACCGGCAGGCGCTGCAATTGCGCCAGGGATGAATAACCAGTGCCGAAATCATCCACAGATAAGCTGATGCCGCAACCACGCAACTGTTCCAGCACGCTGAGGGCCTGTTGCGGGTTGTGCATGATGGCGCTTTCGGTGATTTCGAAAATCAAGTGTTCGGCCGCCACCCCGTATTGCATCAACATTGCGGTGACGCGAACGGCCAGTTCATCATCGGCCAGGTCATCCACGGATATATTCACTGACAGCTGCATCGGCAAGCCACGCTGCGCCCACTCTGCCATTTGGCGAATGGCCTCCTCGATCACCCATAGGGTCAGGCCGCCCATGCTGCCGGTACGCTCGGCGAGGGGAATGAACTCAGCGGGCGAGACTTGTCCGAAGCTTGGATGTTGCCAACGCAACAGGGCTTCGGCCTGGCGCACGTGGCCATGGGTGAGGTCGAGCTTGGGCTGGTAGCACAGGAACAACTCGCGTTCGATCACCGCGCGGCGCAGGTCGCGGATCAGGGCGATCTGGCGTTGGTGAGCGAGGTCGCGGTCCGGCTGGTATATCTGCAGATGCCCCGGCAAGTTGGCCGCGTCATGCCGGGCGATGGCGGCGCGATTGATCAATTCGTCTACCTGCTGCCCGTCAGCGGGGTACGCCGCGATACCGATGCTCACTTCGTGGCGCACTTCGTCGTTGCCGATGTGCTTGGGTTCGGTCAGCAGTCCGTAGAGGCGGTCAGCACGGGCCACAGCGCGGTCGATCCCGGTGTTTTCCAGCAACAGCAGGAACTCACTGCCGGCCATACGTGCCGCAGTGTCGCTGGCCAGCAGGCTCATGGACAGGCAACGACTGGCTTCGCGCAACATTTGCTCGACACCCTGGGGGCCGAAGCTTTCATTGATGACCCGGTAGTTTTCAATCCCCAGGTACAGCAGCACCACCGGCCGCCGCGCACTGATCGCACTGCCCAGGCGCTCCATGGCCAGGGCGCGATTGGGCAGGCCAGTGAGCGGGTCATGCAAGGCGTTATGGGCCAGTTGCCGTTCGCGCATGGCGATGCCGCTTTGCATGGCGTTGAAGGCGCGAGCCAGCAGGCCGAACTCATCATGGCTACGCACCCGCACCGGCGTGCGGTAGTCACCGGCACCTATGCGTTCGGCGGCTTGCACCAACGCATCGAGGGGGCGCGACACTCGCCGTGCAAGCAACAACGCCGCCGCCAGGGAGACCAGCAACACCGCCAGGGCAATTGCGAGAAATTGCCGGTCCAGCGGTGCAAAGGATTGCAGGGCATGGTCCAGCGGGCTTTGCAGCAAGACGCGCACCTCATCGCGTTCACCGGCGTTGGCCAAAGGCAGTACTTGGCTGAGCACGCGCTGGCCATGAAACAGATACACCTGCGCCTGCGGTTCGAGGCGCGCCGCACGCAGCAGGCTGGTGACCGTAGCGCGGTAGCCATCGGGTTGGGTCGTAAAGAGCTGGCCGACACGGTCGTCCTGCACACTGAGAAACGACACCTCAAGGTTGCTCATGGACCGTAGCTCATGGGCAAATTGCGCATCCATGGGGAAGCCCATGACCACGCGGGCGATGGGCTGCGGGTCGAGCATTTCCTTTTGCACCAGTAAGTAGGGTTGCCCATCCATCGCCACGATCAGCATTTGCTGACTGCTGCGCCGCGCCTGGCGCAACGCCTCCTGATAGGGAAACAGCTGGCCCCGAGCCAGCACTGGTAACGTACTGGCGATGACCTTGTCATCGAGATCAAGTACGAACACCGCACTGGAGCTGACCCCGGTCCCATGCCGACGCAGCGCCGCTTGTATCTCCGTGGCCTCGCCGCTGGCCACCGCACGCTTGAAAGGACCGTCGACGGTGAGCCAGTCCAAGCCGTATTGCAGGCGGCGACCGCGCAGATCCAACAAGCGTTCGAACACCTGTCGACCGGTGTTCAACTGCACCTCGGCCTGGTTTTCCACGGCGCGGGTAGTGGCAGCCTTGACCGCGAAGTAAGTCGCGACCACGACCACCAGCAACAACAGCGCCAACACCGCGGCAATGCGGGTTTGAAAAGTGTGGCGCCACTGCATTGCCATGCCCTCTGGCCGTGCTCGACGCTCTCTGCGCCCCCTTCCTGTGGTCATACGCGTCCCTGCCAACTGTTAACCTGGCGTCAAAAAAATATCCATTTAAATGGGATATTCGGTTTCAGCAGATTAGCTGGGACTGGGCATAAGTAAACCCAGTAAATACCGGGGGGTTAGCGTCATATTATTGACCAGAGAGGTTATGCCCCTCGCGCACGCATAAAGTCCCCCCAACGGCGCACCAGATAGTTGTGCTCATCCATCACCGAGTTCCACACGGCGATATGCCCCATGCGCTGCTCATAGGAGCCGCCATCGCGCACATCGCCGATATCGATCAACGGCAAGCCATCGCTGCCCGGCAGCTCCTCCCGCGCCGGCTTGCCCGCGTACCAGTAATCCCATTCGGCGCTGCTCAGGTGATCACGGGTACGCGCCGGGTTGCCGATGTAGTAGCCTTGGCGCGCCATGACAGCCCCGGGCCAGCCGCAAAGCCACCAATTCAAGTACGCATAGGCCGCATCCAGCACCGGCCCCTGGGCATGGCGCGACAAAGACAAGCCGCCGAACCAGGCGCGATAGCCTTCGCGGGGCACCGCCAGGCGGTATTTCACCCCGGCGCGGTGCAGGCGCATCAAGGTCGGCGACCACAGGCTCTGGATATCGATGTTCGGGCTGAGCATCAGCTGCGCGGCTTCTTCATCGTCCGACCAGAACGCCGCGAAGTGCCCTTGCTTCTGCTTGCGCACCAGGATGTCGGCCAGCACATCGATTTCTTCGATGCTCATATTGCCGATGTCCTTGAAAGTCGCCAGCCCGGCGCCCTGCACCGCCAACGCCGCATCCAGGGCACCGATGGCGGCGTCGCTCTGCAAGGCGGTGCGCGCCCCCCAGGCCGGGTCCAGCAACCAGCCCCAGCTTTCGTTGCGGCTGCAAAAGCCTTCAGGCAAACGCTCGGGGCGGTAAGCGAAACTGTCGGCGTTGTGGGTCAGGGGCAGCATGCTGATGCGCTCGGTGACGGTGCTGCCGAGGCTGCCATCGTGCTGCACGAACAGACGTTCGCTGGGCACGCTGCCGCTGCCCAGGCGGTCGCCTGCAGACAAGCGCCCGCGCTTGGGCAGGTCATTGATCTCATGCCACAGGGCAATACGCCGGGTGTCGATGGGCTGGATCGCTCTTGCCGGCCAGACGAAGTCAACGTTGTGGAACCACTGGTCATACAGGTCATAGCTATCGGGTTGCATCACCGCGATGCGCTGGGCCTGCTCGACATCGTGCACCTGGTATACCAGGCGAATACCCAGGTCCTGTTCGGCGCGCACGCGCAGCGTTTCAAGCAGAGTCACGGATGTGCCAAGGACACGCAGGGTGATCATGCCGCGAACCGCCGGGAGAAGACTTCAAAGGAGCGGCGCAGCAGCGCCGGATCAAGGCCGCGCAGGATAAACACCAGCCGCGATTGGCGGTCTTTGCCCGGCCACGCAGGCAAATGGACCGGGGCATGCAGGCAGTGCTGCACGCCATGAATGACGATGGGAGCGTTACTGGCGTTCACGTTAAGCAGTCCTTTGACACGAAGGATTCGTTCGCCGTGGCATCTTAGCAGCATCGACAGCCACACCCCGAAACCGACCCAGTCCAGCGGTTGATCGAAGGTCAGGCAGCACACCTGCGCGGCACCGTGGGTGGTTGTGGTGGTGGGTCGCAGTTGCCAGCGGCTGACTTCCACGGCCGGCTCGGCGCTGCGCAAGCCTTCGCCCAGAAGCAGTTGCTCGCCGCTGTGAATCTCCAAGGTGTTGAGGATCGGCGTGCCGGCATTGATTGCCCGCAGGTGCGCGCGCAGTGGCTCGCAGTTGCCTGCCAAGTCGGTCTTGCTCAACAGCAAGCGATCCGCCGCCGCCACCTGGGCCAGCCATTCCGGGTGCAGGCGCTCTTGCAGCACGGCGTGGCTGGCGTCGACCAGGGTGATGATCAGGCCGATATGAAAGCGCCCGCGCAATTGCACGTCATTGTTCAGGGTCGCCAGGATCGGCGCCGGATCGGCCAGGCCGGTGGTTTCCAGGATCACCCGTTTGAACGCCGGGATTTCCCCGCGTTCGCGGCGTTGCAGCAAGCCGAGCAGCGCATCTTTCAACTCGCCGCGGATCGAGCAGCACACGCAGCCGCTGGGTAGCAGGACGGTGTCGGGGGCGACCTCTTCTACCAGCAGATGGTCGATGCCGACGTCGCCGAATTCATTGATCAGCAAGGCCGTGTCACCGAGGCTTTCACCGTGCAACAGGCGGGTGAGCAACGTGGTCTTGCCGCTGCCGAGGAAGCCGGTGATGACATTCAGGGCGATGCTCATACAGCCGACTCCAGGTGATCCAAGAGGTGCGAATCAAGGGGATCCAAGGGTCGTCCAAGCATGTTTTCAGCTGCTTGCCAGAGTTGATCCAGACCGCTCGCCAGCGCCTGTTTACCGGTGGCACCGAGCAGCAGATACGACGCGCCCTGGAAATCTTCAACCTTGAGCCGGAACACCACCAGCACCTGGTTGATCGCCGCGATCCGGCGCAGGCGCTCACGACGTCGCGGTAACTCGTCACCCAAGGGATCGCTCCAGTGCAAATCCTCACCTAACAGCCCGCAGAGTCCGCACATGGCTACACCTCGTTCATGGCATGACATCGCCGGAGTTCGGGCCCAGGGTCTGGCCGACAAACAGATTGCCGCCTGGCTCACTGGCCAGCAGTACCGCCACCGGCGCGACTTCGTCCGCCAGGCCGAAACGGCCCAGGGGCAACTCGGCGGCCTTTGCGCGTTTCCAGCTGTCGCTGATGCCGCCCACCAACGGCGTCTCGATAGGCCCAGGCGCGATGGCATTGACCAGCACATTGTCCTTGGCCACTTCCAGTGCCAGGGATTTGGTAAAGCCGATCACCCCAGCCTTGGCTGCGGCGTAATGGGTCAACTCGGCGCCGCCTTTGATGCCCAGCTGCGAGGCAACGTTAATGATCCGTCCCCAACGCTGTGCAAGCATATGCGGCAAGGCGCGCTGGCTGGCGATAAAGACGCTGGTGAGATCGACACGCAGCATGTCGTTCCACATCTCGATGCTTAACTCGACACAGCGCGCCTGGGTGAGCATGCCGGCGTTGTTGACCAGGATATCGATACCGCCAAAATGTTCGACGCAACGGTCGACACTGGCCTGTGCGCCTTCAAGGCTGCCGACATCGGCCAAGCACTCGAACACTTCGGCGCCGAGATTGCGGCAGGTGATGGCGGTTTCGGCCAGGCTCGCAGCGTCGCGGTCGGCCAGCAGCAGGCGTGCACCTTCGGCGGCGTAGGCCCGGGCGATGGCGGCACCGATGCCACTGCCGGCGCCGGTGATGACGGCGCGGCGATGGGTGAGTTGATTCATAAAAAACTCCTGGAAAACACAGTTCCAATGCGGGAGGGCGGTCGCACCGCCCCTTCTCATTTTTGGATTGAGTACATCAGTCAGGCCAGCGCACGGTCAGGCCGCCATCGATGACGATGCTTTGGCCGGTCAAATAGCTCGATGCATCACTGGTCAAGAACTGCACCAACGACGCGACTTCATCGGCCCGTCCTACCCGGCCCAACGGGATCGCCCGCGCTGCTTTGGCCAAGCCCTCGGGGCCCAGCGAATTCTTCGCGTCCAGCGACTGCGGCGTCTCGATCAACCCCGGGATCACCGCATTGCAACGAATACCCAATGCCGCCAACTCCACCGCCAACGACCGACATAGCCCCGGCACCCCTGCCTTGGCCGCCGCATAATGGCTATGCTCCTGCCAGCCATACACGCCGCCGGCAATCGATGAAATCGCCACCAGTGCGCCGCCTTCCTTCATATGCCGGGTCGCGGCGCGAAAGGTGCGCATCACCCCGGTCAGGTCGACATTGAGCATTTCATCCCACAGCGCGTCGGTCATTTCCAACAAGGGTGCACGGCGTAACAAACCGGCATTGGCCACCGCGTAGTCCAGGCGCCCGAAATGCGCCACGGCCTGCTCGGCCAAGGCGTCCACCGAGGCGCTGTTGCCCACGTCCAAC
The DNA here is from genome assembly GCF_059134095.1 of Pseudomonas sp. FBCC-B545. Lineage (NCBI taxonomy): Bacteria > Pseudomonadati > Pseudomonadota > Gammaproteobacteria > Pseudomonadales > Pseudomonadaceae > Pseudomonas > Pseudomonas sp. FBCC-B545. Next base: position 5,046,503 of record NZ_CP101441.1, read on the forward strand.
GGCAGCATCAGGCACTCACCGCCAGCCTCTTGCACTAATGACACGGTGGTCTGCGGGTCATGGGGATCGGCCGGGTAATACCCGCCCATCACCGCTACGCCATTGCGCGCATAGGCCACGGCGAGGGCTTGGCCGATGCCGCTGGCGGCACCGGTGATCAAGGCAACTTTAGGCGTCATCACTCTCTCCTTACTGAACGGTTTCCGGACGCACATGGCGTGCGGCAAACATCAAGGCGCCGGACAAGAAGCACGGTAGTGCGCCGAACCACAGCGCGGCAGTCTGCCAGTCACTGCCGGCGGCCAGCACTTGGGTCGCGCCAAAGCCGGCGACCACCGCGCCGATCGGACCCATGGCGTGGATGATCGCGCCGCCGGTGGCGCGGATGCTGGTGGGGAAACTCTCGCTGATAAAGAACAGCGCTGCCGAGTAAGGCCCGATCAGGAAGAACAGGCCCAGGCTGTACAGCCCGACCACCATCGGCAAATTGCTCGGCCCAAATAGCATGCCGGCAAACGCCAGGCCGCCGAGCATCCAGCCCAGGGCGATGACATTACGGCGACCGATCTTGTCGCCCATCCAGCCGTGGCTGAGGTAGCCGCAGTAGCCCACCAGGTTCGACAGCACCAGGATGATCAGCGAGTTCTCGAAGGAGATGTGGTGCACGCTGACGATCACCGAAGTCCCCAACACGCTGAACACCTGGATCGCCGCCCAGTTGAGCAACAGCGCGGCACCGATCACCAGGGTGGCGCGGCGGGCCGGGCCACGGAACGCGGCCTTGAGGCCAGCCTTGCTATGTTCGTCGTAATCCACGTCGTAGGTCAGCGCGACGTTCTGCGCTTCGCTCACCGCGCCGCTTTTGCGCAGTTGGCTGATGCGCTGATGGATCTGGAACTGCGGGCTCTCCTTGAGCTTGCGTGCCATGATCGCAATCACAATGGCCGGGATCGCGGCGAAGACGAAGCAGCCCTGCCAGCCGATGATTGGCAGCAACAACGCGGTCAACCCTGCGGCGATCAACGCACCCACTGGCCAGCCGCCCTGCACCAGGCTGTAGATGAAGCCGCGACGCTTGGTCAGCCGTGGGTCTTGCGAGGCGCCATACAACTCGCTCAGATAGGTGGCGTTGACCGTTTCCTCGGCATAACCCAGGCCGCCCAACGAACGGATCAGAATCAGCGGCGACTTGCCCCATGCCCCGCCGATCGCGGTGAGCGCCGAGCACAATGCAGAGCCGGCCACGGTAAAGATGATGCCCGTGCGCCGGCCCAATTTATCGACGACGGGGCCAATGGCGAATGCCACCACCGCCGTGCCCACCGCCACCCAGGTCGCGATCTCGGCTTGCTCCACTTCACCCCAGCCAAAGTGCCGGCCGATTTCCGGCAGCAAGGTGCCGAACAGAATGAAGTCGTACACCGCAAATACCCAGGCGAAAAACGCGATCCAGGTGGCAAAGCGCACTTCCTGGGACGTCAATTGCCGGGGTTTCCAGCCAGTCAGGTCAAGCTTGTTGTAGATAGACATGGATCGCGCCTCGGGGGGTGGTCAAAGGGTCAGGTACGCGGTTGGCGGCGGATAAAGTCATCGGCGATTTCGTCGAAGGTGACGAAGCGCACGCCGGCATGGCTCTGGATATGCTCGATCAGGCGCTCCAGCATCAGCAGCACTTGCGGGCGACCGGACACGTCGGGGTGGATGGTCATGGTGAACACCGCGTGTTCGTGCTCGCGGTATACCCAGTCGAACTGGTCGCGCCACATTTCTTCCAGGTGGCGCGGGTTGACGAAGCCGTGGCTGTTGGGAGCTTTCTTGATGAACATCATCGGCGGCAGGTCGTCGAGGTACCAGTTGGCCGGGATCTCCACCAGATCGGTTTCCTCGCCGCGCACCAGGGGTTTCATCCAGGTGTCGGGGTGCTGGCTGTAGTCGATCTTGGTCCAGCTGTCGCCCTTGCGCACGTAGTAAGGGTGGAAATCGTTATGCATCAGGCTGTGGTCGTACTTGATGCCTTTTTTCAACAACAGCTCGTTGGTGACCTTGCTGAATTCCCACCAGGGCGCGACGTAGCCGGTGGGGCGTTTGCCAGTGACCTGGGTGATCAGCTCGATGGACTTGTCGAGCACGATTTCTTCCTGCTCGGCGGTCATGGCGATGGGGTTTTCGTGGCTGTAGCCATGCACACCGATTTCGTGGCCGGCATCAGCCACCGCCTTCATCTGCTCGGGGAAGGTTTCCATCGAGTGCCCCGGGATAAACCAGGTGGTGCGCAGGCCGTAGCGTTCAAACAGTTTGAGCAGGCGTGGCGCGCCGACTTCGCCGGCAAACAGGCCGCGGGAGATATCGTCGGGCGAGTCTTCGCCCCCATAGGAACCCAGCCAGCCGGCGACGGCGTCCACGTCGACGCCAAATGCACAGAGAATATCTTTAGCCATGGTGTGTCTCCTTAAACGTTAAGTACGGATTCGACGGCCAACGCAGCGCGCAACAGGCGTGCGTCTTCCCCCGTCGGGGCGCTGAGCAGCAGCCCGGTGGGCAAGCCCTGGGCATCGCGGCCGCTGGGCAAGCTGACGCCCGGCATGTCGAGCAAACTGCCGGGCATGGTCAGGCGCAAGGTGGCGAGGTTAGTGGTGACGAACAGCTCATCGTCGGCCTCCAGCGCTGGCAACGCTGGGGCGACATGGGCCACCGTCGGGGTGATCAGCAGGGCGCCGTCGAGGTCGTCGATCAACTGCTGTTGCAGGCGCCGGCGCCCTTCGATCAGGTGCATGAGCTGGCTGGCCGGCAGTGAGCGTGCGGCTTCGAGGCGACGCCGCACGCGGGGGTCGAGTTGCTCGGCATCGGCGCTATCGAGCAAGGCTTCGTGCAAAGCGAAGGCTTCGAATGAACCGAGCCAGCCGTGCGCCTCGATCAGCGCAAGGGTCGCCTGGAAAGTGGCGGACGGACGCACCTCGACTAACGCACCGGCGGCCTTCAATTGGTCGACGGCATGTAGCAGGTTAATGCGTACGACCGGCTCGATAGTGTCCAGGGTGCCTTGCTCCAGCACCCAGCGCTGGCCCTTGAGGCTGCTGGCGATGTGGCGTTGGCTACGGCCAGTACGGCCAGTGAGCACATCATCGATGGCCAGCGCATCGCGCACGCTGCGGGTCAGCGGGCCGAGGCTGTCGAGGGTGTGTGCCAGGGGGAAAACGCCTTCGCGGCTGTAGCGCCGGCAACTGCTGCGGTAGCCCACCACGCCGTTGAGCGCGGCAGGAATGCGGATCGAGCCGGCGGTATCGGTGCCCATGGCAATCGGCACAATACCGGCCGCCACGGCAACCGCCGACCCCGAGGACGAGCCTCCGGGAATGCGTGGTTGATCACTGCTATTGGGGTTGTGGGGCGTGCCGAAATGCGGGTTGAGACCCAGGCCGGAATACGCCAGCTCGCTGAGGTTGGTCTTGCCCAGGCTGACCATGCCAGCGCGGCACAACAGCCCAACACTGGGAGCGTCATGCGCAGCAGGCGCCGCGTTGCGGCGGTAAGCAGCACCGGCCGTGGTGACGGTGCCCGCCATGTCGAACAAATCTTTCCAGGCCAATGGCACGCCATCGAATACGCTCAAGGGCTGCCCGGCACGCCAACGGGCGGCCGAAGCCTCGGCTTCACGCCGGGCGCGCTCGACGGTCAGGGAGATGAAAACGCTGGGGGCCATGCTCGCGTGAACGAGCGCCTGTTCAAGCACCTGCACCGGGTCGCTGTGACCGCTGGCGAATGCTTCGGCCATTGAGGTGGCGTCTGACATCGGCATACCCTTATATAAACGTACATATTAATAAAATGTACGTTTTATAAAGGCAGCTTTCGTGCCAGTCTCGTTAGAGGATTCCTCCCTAGCTCGACGGTCTCCCTTCGAACCATCGAGCTAGATAGTTTTTCATGAAATAAAAATCTCGCGAAGGCATCCACCTAAATCGCGAGTAAAATAATGTACCTTTCATTAAAAAGTACGTTTTGGTGCAAAAAAGTAACAGTCCCATGTTTACAGCCCCAAAAAAGTGCCGTCGACGTGGCGCAGAGTGACAGACGCATCTATGAGAGAATCCCTGGCCACCGTCCACAGCCACAGGAAAGCTATGAAAGCAGTGTCCGCCTCGGCGTCCCGCTACGCGATGATCCACCGAGTTTTGCGCGACGCGATCGTCAACGGCACCGCGCGCCACGGGCTGGTCCTGCTCGAGGCGCCGCTGGCCGACATGTTCGGTACCAGCCGCGTACCGGTGCGCAAGGCGCTGGACCTGCTGCATGCCGAAGGGCTGATTTGCCGTTTCAACGGCCGCGGTTACCTGATCAACCCCGACGGCCTGGCCATGGAGCCCCTGCGCCTGCCCTTGAGCCACGGACACCTGGGCCTGAACCACGACGACGAGTTGGTAGACACCCGGCCGCTGGGCGAGCGAATTGTCGAGGAGATCGGCGCGGCGTTGTCTACCTGCATCGCCTTCGGCCATTACCGCCTGGACGAACAAGCCGCCGCCGACCACTACGGCGTCAGCCGCGCCGTGGTGCGCGAAGCACTGATGCGCCTGCGCGACCGTGGCCTGGTGGAGAAAGAACCTTACTCCCAATGGCTCGCAGGGCCGCTGACTGCCCGAGAAGTCACCGAAGACTACGAATTGCGCGCTTGTTTGGAGCCCGAAGCCCTGCGCCAGAGTGCACCGGGCCTGGACCGCGTCATGCTCCAGGCCATGCTGCAGCGCGTGCTCGACGCCCAGGACAGCCCCCATTGCAGCCTGGAAGCCATCGAACAGATCGAGCAGGACTTGCACCAGCACTGCCTCGCCGGCCTGCAGAACCGCAAGATCGCCGCCCTGATCCGCCAGGGCCAAAGCCCGATGATTATCAGCCGAATTTTCCATCGTTTACTGGGGATCGGCGCCGATCCTGCCATGCTCGCCGAACATCGCTTGATTCTTGAATTGTTGCTGCATGGGGCGTTCGATGCCGCAGCGTTGAATCTGCGCGAGCATTTGCAGCGAGCCAGGCAGCGGATGTTGCAGCGATTGAAGGTGCTATCGGTGTTGCCGGAACAGCCGCTGCCTGCGTATCTGCACAAAATCAGCTGATTCAATACGGGTCAACTGTCAGGAAGGAGCTTGCCCCCTCCCATACTCTCCAGGTAGCCGCAGTAATTTCATGCAATATGTTGCTATCTCACCCCCACCATTGAAACCACTGCTGACCCGCCCCATCTAACCTCCATACTTCCTTATGCAGGTGCCCCATGAGCGACCAGCAAGACGTCCCTGATTACGACCTGAACGACTACGCCGACCCCGAAAACGCTGACACCACCTCGTCCAACACTGGCCTGGCCCTGCCTGGGCAAAACCTGCCGGACAAGGTCTATATCATCCCGATCCACAACCGGCCGTTTTTCCCGGCGCAAGTATTGCCGGTGATTGTCAATGAAGAGCCCTGGGCCGAGACCCTGGAGTTGGTGAGCAAATCCGACCACCATTCGCTCGCGCTGTTTTTCATGGACACGCCGCCCGAAGACCCACGGCATTTCGATACCTCCGCCCTGCCGCTGTACGGCACCCTGGTCAAGGTGCACCACGCCAGCCGCGAGAACGGCAAGCTGCAATTCGTGGCCCAGGGCCTGACCCGCGTGCGCATCAAGACTTGGCTCAAGCACCACCGCCCACCCTACCTGGTGGAAGTCGAATACCCGCACCAGCCCAGCGAGCCCACCGACGAGGTCAAGGCCTACGGCATGGCGCTGATCAACGCGATCAAGGAACTGCTGCCCCTCAACCCGCTGTACAGCGAAGAGTTGAAGAACTACCTCAACCGTTTCAGCCCCAACGACCCCTCACCGCTCACCGACTTCGCCGCCGCGCTGACCTCGGCCACCGGTAACGAGTTGCAGGAAGTGCTGGACTGCGTGCCCATGCTCAAGCGCATGGAGAAAGTCTTGCCGATGCTGCGCAAGGAAGTCGAAGTCGCGCGCCTGCAAAAAGAGCTGTCCGCCGAAGTGAACCGCAAGATCGGCGAGCACCAGCGCGAGTTCTTCCTCAAGGAACAACTCAAGGTCATCCAGCAAGAGCTGGGCCTGACCAAGGACGACCGCAGCGCCGACGTCGAGCAGTTCGAGCAGCGCCTGGAAGGCAAGGTGCTGCCGGCTCAGGCGAAAAAGCGCATAGATGAAGAACTGAACAAGCTGTCGATTCTCGAGACCGGTTCGCCGGAATACGCCGTGACGCGCAACTACCTGGACTGGGCCACCTCGGTGCCGTGGGGCGTGTACGGCGCAGACAAGCTCGACCTCAAGCATGCACGCAAGGTGCTGGACAAGCATCACGCGGGCCTGGACGACATCAAGAGCCGCATCCTCGAATTCCTCGCCGTCGGCGCCTATAAAGGCGAAGTCGCCGGCTCCATTGTGCTGCTGGTGGGCCCGCCGGGCGTGGGCAAGACCAGTGTGGGTAAATCCATCGCTGAATCCCTGGGCCGACCGTTCTACCGTTTCAGCGTCGGCGGCATGCGCGACGAAGCCGAGATCAAGGGCCACCGCCGCACCTACATCGGCGCCCTGCCCGGTAAGCTGGTGCAGGCGTTGAAAGACGTGGAAGTCATGAACCCGGTGATCATGCTCGACGAGATCGACAAGATGGGCCAAAGCTTCCAGGGCGACCCGGCGTCGGCGCTGCTGGAAACCCTGGACCCTGAGCAGAACGTCGAATTCCTCGACCATTACCTGGACCTGCGCCTGGACCTGTCCAAAGTGCTGTTCGTGTGCACCGCCAACACCCTCGATTCGATCCCAGGCCCGTTGCTCGACCGTATGGAAGTGATTCGCTTGTCGGGCTATATCACCGAAGAAAAAGTCGCCATCGCCAAGCGCCACCTATGGCCCAAACAGTTGGAAAAAGCCGGCGTGGCAAAAAACAGCCTGAGCATCAGCGACGGCGCCCTGCGTGCGTTGATCGACGGTTATGCACGGGAAGCCGGTGTGCGCCAGTTGGAAAAACAATTGGGCAAACTGGTGCGCAAGGCGGTGGTCAAGCTGCTGGATGAGCCCAACAGCGTGATCAAGATCGGCAACAAGGACCTGGAAAGCTCCCTGGGCATGCCGGTGTTCCGTAACGAGCAAGTACTGTCCGGCACCGGCGTTATCACCGGCCTGGCCTGGACCAGCATGGGCGGCGCTACGTTGCCGATCGAGGCGACGCGTATCCACACGCTCAATCGCGGCTTCAAGCTTACCGGGCAGTTGGGTGAAGTGATGAAGGAGTCCGCCGAAATCGCCTACAGCTACATCAGCTCGAACTTGAAGTCATTTGGCGGTGATCCGAAGTTCTTCGACGAAGCCTTCGTGCACTTGCACGTACCGGAAGGCGCCACGCCGAAAGACGGCCCAAGCGCGGGTGTGACCATGGCCAGTGCATTGCTGTCCCTGGCGCGCAACCAACCGCCGAAGAAAGGCGTAGCGATGACCGGTGAACTGACGCTGACCGGGCATGTATTGCCGATTGGTGGGGTGCGCGAGAAAGTCATTGCGGCGCGGCGTCAGAAGATCCACGAGTTGATCTTGCCGGAGCCGAACCGTGGCAGTTTTGAAGAATTGCCGGAGTATCTGAAGGAAGGTATGACGGTGCACTTCGCCAAGCGCTTTGCGGATGTGGCGAAGGTGCTGTTCTGATAGAGCTCTAGCGCCTGAACCGGCCTCATCGGGGGCAAGCCCCCCTCCCACATTTTGATTTGTGAACACATTCAAGTGTGGGAGGGGGCTTGCCCCCGATGGCGTCAGTGGCCGCGACACATATCCTGCTTGTCACACCCTGTCTCATCTTCGGTTATGCTCGCCCTTCGTCGTGTATAAACGGAGCCCCCATGACCGCTGCCCGCCTGCTTCTCCCCTTGAGCCTTGCCCTGCTGGCCGCTTGCGCCAGTGCTCCCAAGCAAAACATCAGCGTGGAAAACCAGAGCAGTTGCCCAATCCTGCTTAAAACCGGACAAAACCTGATTCTCACCCTGCCAAGCAACCCCACCACCGGTTATCGCTGGGCCATCCAGGACTCCGCCGGCGGTGTCTTGCGCGCCTTGAGCCCCGAGGTCTACAGCAGCAGCGAATCCGGTGTGATTGGCGGTGGCGGGCAGTCCACCTGGCGCTTCCAGGCATTTGCCACTGGCCAGGGCCGTTTGCGCCTGACCTCCCAGCAACCTTGGGAACCGGAAGCCGAGCCGGTCGAAACCTTTGACTGCGCCATTACGGTGAACTGATATGCCATGGCTGATCCTTGCCTTGATGGGCGCCGGCACTTTCATCTATGGCCTGGCGACCCATGCGACGCTGTTGTGCCTGCTGGTCAAGCCGTTGCCGGTGCTGGCGCTACTGGGTTGGCTGCATGACGCACCGCCCACCGACTATCGGCGCTGGATCAGCCTGGGACTGATTTTTTCCCTGGTGGGCGACGTCTTGCTCGCCTGGCCGGGGGACCTGTTTATCTTCGGCCTGGGCGCATTCCTGTGCGCGCACCTGGCCTATCTCAAAGCCTATCTCAGTGATTGCCGGCGCCTGGCGGTGCTGGCCCTGATGCTGGCCCTCGGCGTCGGGACGATCCTGTTGAGTGTTCTGATTGCCCATGGCCTGGGCGACCTGTTGGTACCGGTAGTGGTTTACGCGCTGGTGATCAGCGCCATGCTCTGGCGTGCATTGGCGCGCTTGGGCAGCGCTGCGCCGAAACGCTCGGCGCTGCTGGCGGCGGCGGGTGCAGTATCGTTTGTGTTTTCCGACACGTTGATCGGTATCAATCGGTTTGTACTGGCGTTCGATGCGGCCCCCTATCTGTTGATCACCACCTATTGGCTCGGGCAATGGGGCATCACTGCCTCTGCTTTCCATCAGACAACCCGCGCATCCGAAGACCAACTTGGCTAAAATGCCGGCCTTTCCCCCTCGTCGCCGGAACAGCCGTGAGCAAAGAACCCGATCGCCTATTCGCCCAGCCCCTGCCCCAGGTGCCGGACTTCGCCTTTAACGAGGATGTGGTGCGGGTGTTCCCGGACATGATCAAGCGCTCGGTGCCGGGTTACCCGACCATCGTCGAGAACCTCGGCGTGCTGGCCGCGCAATTTGCCCAACCCAACAGTGTGTTGTATGACCTGGGTTCATCCCTGGGTGCTGTCACTCAGGCCCTGCGTCGTCATGTACGCTCCGATGGGTGCCGGGTTATCGCTGTGGATAACTCGGCGGCGATGGTCGAGCGTTGCCGGGAATACCTCAATGGCCAGGACTCGATGTTCCAGGAGTTGCTGCCGGTCGAGGTGATTGAGGGCGATATTCTCGCCCTGCAGTTCCAGCCCGCCTCGGTGGTGGCGCTGAACTTCACCCTGCAATTTATCGCCCCTGACGAACGCCTGGCGTTGCTCGGGCGTATCCGCCAGGCGCTGCTGCCAGGCGGGGCGTTGATCCTTTCGGAAAAGCTGCGCTTCAACGATGTTGAAGAACACGCGCTGCTCACCGACCTGCATATCGCCTTCAAGCGCGCCAACGGCTACAGCGAACTGGAAATCGCCCAGAAGCGCAGCGCCATCGAAAACGTCATGAAGCCCGACAGCCTCGAAGAACACCGCGAACGCCTGCTGGCGGCCGGGTTCTCGAAAGTCGTGCCGTGGTTCCAGTGTCTTAACTTTGCCTCGTTGATTGCCTTGCCATGATTGATTTGTCCCCCCTCGCCCGCCACCTGGTTGGCACCCCCTTGGCCGTGTGGGCCCAGGGCCTGCAAGCGCAGCTCGATAGCAAGATGGAAAAGGGCCACGGCGACCTGGAACGCTGGCAGAGCGCGCTGGATGCGCTACCGCAGATCCAGCCCAGCGAAGTCGACCTGCTCAATGGCCTGGTGCTGGATACCGACTGCGACGACGCCACCCGTGCGCAAATGCACACTGCCCTGATGGGCCTGAGCCCCTGGCGCAAAGGCCCGTTCCACCTGTTCGGTGTACATGTGGACACCGAATGGCGTTCGGACTGGAAGTGGTCGCGGGTCGCGCCGCACCTGGACCTGAACGGCAAGCGCATCCTCGATGTGGGTTGCGGCAACGGGTATTACATGTGGCGCATGCTCGGCGCCGGGGCCGACAGCGTGATTGGCGTAGACCCGAACTGGTTGTTCTTCTGCCAGTTCCAGGCGGTGCAGCGTTACCTGTCCGAGCCACGGGCCTGGCACCTGCCGTTCCCGTTCGAAGATTTGCCGGCGAACCTGGAAGGCTTTGATACGGTGTTTTCCATGGGCGTGTTCTACCACCGCCGCTCTCCGATCGAGCACTTGCTGGCGCTGAAAGACACACTGGTCAAAGGCGGCGAACTGGTCCTGGAAACCCTGGTGGTGGAAGGCGATCAGCAGCAGGTGCTGGTGCCGGAAGATCGCTACGCACAGATGCGTAACGTGTGGTTCCTGCCCTCGGTGCCGGCGTTGATGCTGTGGCTGCGCCGTGCCGGATTCAGTGAGGTGAGGTGCGTAGATGTGAGCGTGACCACGGTTGAGGAGCAGCGTGGGACGGAGTGGATGAAGTACCAGTCGCTCAGTGACTTCCTCGACCCCGAAGATCACAGCAAGACCATCGAAGGGCTGCCGGCGCCGATGCGGGCTGTGATCATCGCCAAGAAGTAATCACTGAATAGATGAAGATCCAAATGTGGGAGGGGGCTTGCTCCCGATAGCAGAGTGTCAGCCACCACATTTATGGCTGATACACCGCTATCGGGAGCAAGCCCCCTCCCACATTTTTTGTTCTCAGTGTTCTTTAGAGTGGTGGTTTAGCTCGGCGGGCCTTGAAGAATTCGCTCAACACCGTGCCGCACTCCTGGGCCAGCACGCCGCCTTCAAACAGCACCTTATGGTTGAGAAAGCCCTGGGTAAAAAACTGCCCCTGACTCTGCACGATCCCGGCCTTGGGCTCCAGTGCGCCATACACCACCCTTGCGATGCGCGAATGCACGATCAACCCGGCGCACATGCTGCACGGCTCCAGGGTCACATACAGCGTGCTGCCCACCAGGCGATAGTTACTGATCGCCTGGGCGGCAGCGCGGATCGCGACCATTTCGGCATGGGCGCTGGGGTCGTTGCCGATGATCGGGCAATTGAAGCCGCGCCCGATGATTTCACCGTCCTGCACCAGCACCGCACCTACCGGCACCTCGCCCAACGCCGCGCCTTGGGCAGCAAGGGCCAAGGCTTCGCGCATGAAATCCTGATCGCGGCTGCGGTCGATAATTGCCGTGGGGCGAACCTGGCGCATCACACCACCTCGATGGCGGCCATCAGGCCGGTTTCCATATGGTCGATCACATGGCAATGGAACATCCACACCCCCGGGTTATCCGCCACCAACGCCACACGGGCGCGTTCGTTCTTGCCCAGCAGGTAGGTGTCGGTGAAATACGGAATCACCTTGTGGCGGTTCGAAGCGATCACCTTGAAGCTCATGCCGTGCAAGTGAATCGGGTGCTGGTACTGAGTCATGTTCTTCAATTCGAAGATGTAGCTCTTGCCCTTCTCAAGCTTGGCAATCGGGCGGTCGGCGCAGGTCTTGTCGGTGATGTCCCAGGCCTGGCCGTTGATCTGCCACAGGCTCGGCGGCTTGCCGTTGTCGACGTTGACCGACACCGAACCGACCCATTCGAAATTGAAGTTGAGTTTCTCGGCATTGGCCAGGTCCGGCTCGGCAATCGGGTTGGCCGGTAATGCCGGTGGCCACTGGGTGGGCGCGTCGGTATTGGCCACCGAACGAAAGGTGCCAAGACGCACGGGGCCGTTGCGGATCGACAGTTCTTCACCCGCCGGCGGCGCCTTGATCGCCAGGCAGATACGCATGCCCGGGCCCAGCCAGTATTCCTTGCCCAACGGGCGCGGCTCGATGGGGTTGCCATCCAGCGCGTAGATCTGTGCTTCGACGCCAGGGATGTTAAGACGATAAGTCAGGGTGTTGTCGAGGTTGAGCAGGCGCACCCGGGTAATCTGCCCGGCTGGGAGATCGACGACTGCCTGGGACACTCCGTTGATTGTCGACAAGCGCCCCGCCGTACCGCCACGCGCTGCTTCACGGGGAATGCTGAAGGCGACGAAGGCGCCCTCTTCGTCCACATGCCAGCTTTTCAAGCTGAGGGTGCGCTCGTAGTTGAAACCGGTGGGCTCGCGCTCTTCGATGATCAGCGGGCCGACCAGGCCACGGCCGAGTTCTTCGCTGCTGTTTACATGGGGGTGATACCAGTAGCTGCCGGCGTCGGGCACACGGAATTGATAGTCGAAGTATTCGCCCGGCAATACCGGCAACTGCGAGACGTAGGGCACGCCGTCCATTTCCAGCGGCAGGCGGATGCCGTGCCAATGGATGGTGGTGGCAACCGGCAGGTGGTTGATGAAGCGTACCCGCAGCCATTCGCCTTGGCGCACGCGCAGCTCGGTGCCAGGCGCCGAAGGGCCGAATGCCCAGGCCTCGGTCTTGTGCCCTGGCACCAGCTCCACATCCAGCGGCGCGGCAATCAGTTGGTAATCGCTTCCTGCGTTGGCATCGGCAACCTTGCCCAGCCAGTAGCGGTAGGCGCCACCAGCCCCCACACCGACTACTGCCAGGCCGGCAAGGCCACCGAGGATCTGTCGACGGGAAAACGATTGGGACACAACAACCTCACGTATCTGCCGCAGGCACGGGGCCTGCAAAGGGCAGATACGATACACCCGCGGGCGCTAAACAGTAAGGGTTCGCATGTGGGAGGGGGCTTGCTCCCGATAGCGGTGTATCAGACAAAAACTTAGTGGCTGACACTTCGCTATCGGGGGCAAGCCCCCTCCCACCTTGGATCTTCATTGTTTTTTAGTGCTTGGCAGCCGCCAGGATCAGGGCCTTCATCTCGGCAACCGCACCTTTGAAACCAACGAACAACGCATGCGCCACCAGCGCATGACCAATGTTCAGCTCGTTGATGCCCTTGATCGCGGCCACCGCTTCTACGTTGTGATAGTGCAGACCATGGCCGGCATTGACGATCAGGCCTTCGTTGAGCCCGCAGTTCACGCCGTCGATGATGCGTTGCAGCTCATCAGCCACTTCGGTCGGGGTGGTGGCATCGGCGTAACGGCCGGTGTGCAGTTCGATGGCCGGGGCACCGACACGGCGCGAGGCTTGGATCTGGCGTTCGTCGGCGTCGATAAACAAGGACACTTCGCTGCCGATCTTCGACAGCCGCTCCACGGCGGCCTTGATCCGCGCTTCCTGGCCAGCGACATCGAGGCCGCCCTCGGTGGTCAGTTCCTGGCGGGTTTCCGGCACCAGGCAGATATGCGCCGGGCGGATGCGTTCGGCAAACGCCATCATTTCTTCGGTAACACCCATTTCGAAGTTCATGCGCGTTTGCAGCACGTCCTTGAGCAGCAGCACATCACGCTCCTGGATGTGGCGGCGATCTTCGCGCAAGTGCACGGTAATGCCGTCGGCCCCCGCTTCTTCGGCGTCCAGCGCGGCCTTGACCGGGTCAGGGTAACGGGTGCCCCGGGCCTGGCGCAGGGTGGCGACGTGATCGATGTTGACGCCAAGAAGAATGCGATTGCTGGTGGTCACGGAAGCGCTCCTGAAAAGGGAAAGAATCGGTGCACAGCATACACGGGGATGTCAGGGCTTTCGAAACAACTCGCGACTGACCAGCGGCCGCCCGCCCAGATGCACAGCCAGGGCCTGGCGCATCAAACGCTTGGCGGCGGACAAGGCACCCGGCGCAGTCCAATCCGCGTCACTCATGGCCAGCAGCTCGGAGCCCTGGAACAGGCCCGGTTGCAGCAGGTACACACGCTCCAAGCCGGCGTCCACTTGCAGGCGGTACATCCCATCGGCGGCGATGGGATCGCCGTGCAGGTCGTTACTCAGTTCGAAGCCGTAGCCAAGGTCGTCGAGCAAGCGCCATTCGAAGGCGCGCAGCAACGGCTCCAGGGGCCGGCCTTCGGCCAGGGCCAGCAACGTGGCGGCATAGTGATCGAAGACCGCCGGGTGCGGGTCTTCGGCGGGCAACAGGCGGATCAGCAGTTCATTGAGGTAAAGGCCACTGAACAGTGCATCCCCATTTAGCCAGGCGCTGGTGCCGACGCTTTCCAGGCGGCCGACGTTCTTCAGCTCGCCCTTGCCGCGAAACTCCACATCCAGGGCCACGAAGGGCCGCGCCAACGTCCCCGCCTTGCCTCGCGCACTGCGCAACACTGCACGCAGGCGGCCTTGGGGCGTGAGGAAATCCACCAGCGCGCTGGTCTCGCGATAGGCGCGGCTATGCAGGACGTAGGCGAGTTGGCTGGGAGGTGGGGACTGGGACATGGGTGCTCACTGCTGGCATGCATTTTTGAAAACGACACAAACCCAATGTGGGAGGGGGCTTGCCCCCGATTGCAGTGTGTCAGTCACTTAATGGTTAACTGACCCACCGCTATCGGGAGCAAGCCCCCTCCCACATTTTTCACCCCTGTGGTGCATTCGAGACCTTACAGGTCGCCATAGCCCAGGGAGCGCAATGCACGCTCGTCATCGGACCAGCCGCCCTTCACCTTCACCCACAGGTTAAGCATGATCTTGGAGTCGAACAGCAATTCCATATCCTTGCGCGCTTCGGTGCCGATGCGCTTGATGCGCTCGCCCTTGTCGCCAATGATGATTTTCTTCTGTCCGTCACGTTCAACAAGGATCAGCGCATGGATATGCAGAGTCTTGCCCTGCTGCTTGAACTCTTCGATTTCCACGGTGATCTGGTACGGCAGCTCGGCGCCCATCTGGCGCATGATTTTCTCGCGCACCAGTTCGGCGGCGAGGAAGCGGCTGCTGCGGTCGGTGATCTGGTCTTCCGGGAAGAAGTGCTCGTTCTCCGGCAGGTAACCGGCGATCACACGCTCCAGGGCTTCGAGGTTGTGGCCGTGCTGGGCCGAGATCGGCATGATCTGGGCGTTCGGCAGTTGTTCCTGCAGCCAGCTTAGGTGCGGCATCAGTTCGGCTTTGTCTTCGATGCGATCGGTCTTGTTCAACGCGACGATCAACGGGCCGGTGACGTACTGCACGCGCTCGAGGACCATCTGGTCTTCGTCGGTCCACTTGGTGCGGTCGACCACGAAGATCACCACGTCGACGTCTTTCAACGCCGCCGAAGCGGTCTTGTTCATGTAGCGGTTCAGGGCTTTCTCGCCGCCTTTGTGCATGCCCGGGGTATCGACGTAGACCGCTTGCACGTTGCCTTCGGTCTTGATGCCCAGCATGTTGTGGCGGGTGGTCTGGGGCTTTCGCGAGGTGATCGCGAGCTTCTGGCCGAGGATGTGGTTGAGCAGCGTGGACTTGCCCACGTTCGGGCGGCCGACGATGGCAACATAGCCACAGCGTGTTGCGGTTGAATCAGTCATGGCCATTCTCCACGCCCAGGGCAATCAGTGCTGCAGCGGCCGCTACCTGTTCGGCAATACGACGGCTCACACCCTGACCTCGGCTTTTTTCGTTCAATAAGGTGATTTCACATTCCACGAAGAACACGCGGCAATGAGGCTCACCCTGGATATCCACCACTTCGTAGCGTGGCAGTTCGCAACCGCGGGACTGCAGGTATTCCTGCAGGCGGGTCTTGGGATCTTTGTTGGTGTCGACCAGTGTCAGGCTTTCGATTTCCGAAGCCAGCCAGGCAACCACGCGCTCCTTGGCCGTCTCCATTCCTGCATCGAGGTAGATCGCACCGATCAATGCTTCCAGGGCATCGGCCAGAATCGACTCGCGACGGAAACCGCCGCTTTTCAACTCACCGGACCCTAGCCGCAGGTACTCGCCCAGGCCGAAACCTCGGGCCAGCACGGCCAGGGTCTCGCCTTTCACAAGGCGAGCCCGCAGGCGCGAAAGCTGGCCTTCGCGCGCTTGCGGAAAACGCTCGAACAGCGCCTCACCAGCGGCGAAATTGAGGATGGCATCACCGAGGAATTCCAGGCGCTCGTTATTGCGCCCTGCAAAGCTGCGGTGTGTGAGGGCAAGGACCATCAATTCCTGGTCCTTGAAGGTATAGCCGAGCTGGCGCTCGAGACGGCTTAGAGAAACGGTCACGGTTTATCCATATCTAGTTGGTGGCACCGGCGGCCATCGACGATTGACGCAATGTTCAAATTCACATCCTGATTGGTGCTGCATGAGGCCGGACGGTTAATTGTCCAAGCCCCAGAAAAGCATTCGGCGCTGTGTTCACAGCGCCGCCTGTATTACTTGATCAGCCCGACCCGCGAGAAGTTCGGCAGGTGGCTGAGCTTGGGTTCCGGCCAACTCATCCAGACCGCGAAGGCTTTGCCGACGATATTCTCGTCGGGCACCATGCCCAGCAGGTCCTTGGGAATACTGGGGTCATCCCAGTAACGGCTGTCGTTGGAGTTGTCGCGATTGTCGCCCATCATGAAATAGTGCCCGGCAGGCACTTTCCACTCACCATCAGGCATCGCACGGTAGCGGCTCATTTCCTTGCGGATTTCGTGTTCCACCGCACCGAGTTTTTCCTGGTACAGCTCGGCGCTGCCCAGGGTGTTGGGCTCGGCGCCCAGCAGCTTCTCGGCCACCGGCTCACCGTTGATCAACAGGCGCTTGTCGCTGGTGTAGCGCACCACATCGCCCGGCAGGCCGACGACACGCTTGATGTAGTTGACGTTCGGGTCGCTTGGGTAGCGGAACACCATCACATCGCCGCGCTGCGGGTCACCGACCGGGATGACTTTCTTGTCGATCACCGGCAGGCGAATTCCGTAGGAAAACTTGTTCACCAGGATGAAGTCGCCCACGTCCAGGGTCGGTTTCATCGACCCCGAAGGGATCTGGAACGGCTCTACCAGAAACGAGCGCAGCACCAGCACGATGAACAACACCGGGAAGAACGATTTGCCGTATTCAACCAGCAAGGGCTCTTTGTTGAGCTTC
This sequence comes from Pseudomonas sp. FBCC-B545, assembly GCF_059134095.1. Classification (NCBI taxonomy): domain Bacteria; kingdom Pseudomonadati; phylum Pseudomonadota; class Gammaproteobacteria; order Pseudomonadales; family Pseudomonadaceae; genus Pseudomonas; species Pseudomonas sp. FBCC-B545. The sequence continues at coordinate 5,063,459 of NZ_CP101441.1, forward strand.
TCGACCACCACCGCATCGGGCTGGCTGACGCTGCCCTGATAGGAAGCGATGGCTGCCCGCCGACGCGGGGCGAAGAACAGCAGATCGAGCAACGCCAGGAAACCACAGACGGCAACGGCGATGACCAGCAACAGCGGGAAATTTAGTGACATAGGACCTAACTATCCAACCTGAGCACCGCAAGGAAGGCTTCTTGTGGAATTTCCACGTTGCCCACTTGCTTCATGCGTTTTTTACCGGCCTTTTGCTTCTCAAGCAGCTTGCGCTTACGGCTTACGTCACCGCCGTAGCATTTGGCCAGTACGTTCTTTCTGAGAGCCTTGACGGAGGTCCGCGCAATGATCTGCCCGCCGATGGCGGCCTGGATCGCGACGTCGAACATCTGGCGCGGAATCAGTTCTTTCATCTTCTCGGTCAACTGGCGACCTTTGTAGTGCGCGTTGTCCTTGTGCACGATCAGTGCCAGGGCATCGACCTTGTCGCCGTTGATCAACACATCCAGTTTCACCAGATTAGCCGATTGGTAACGGTCGAAATGGTAATCCAGCGAAGCATAGCCGCGACTGGTGGATTTGAGTCGGTCGAAGAAGTCCAGGACCACTTCGTTCATCGGCAAGTCGTAGGTCACTTGCACCTGGGTACCGAGGAACAGCATGTCGTGCTGTACGCCACGCTTTTCGATACACAAGGTAATCACGTTGCCCAGGTGTTCCTGTGGCACAAGGATATTGGCGCGCACGATCGGTTCGCGCATGTCTTCGATGGAAGACAGGTCTGGAAGCTTGGACGGGTTATCGACGTAAATCGTTTCACCGGTTTTCAGCGCCAGCTCAAAAATAACGGTCGGTGCCGTGGTGATCAGGTCCAGGTCGTATTCGCGCTCCAGGCGCTCCTGGATGATCTCCATATGCAGCATGCCCAGGAACCCGCAGCGGAAGCCGAAGCCCAGGGCATCGGAGCTTTCCGGGGTGTACTGCAGCGACGAGTCGTTGAGCGTCAGCTTCTGCAAGGCTTCACGGAAGTCTTCGAAGTCGTCGGAGCTGACCGGGAACAGGCCGGCGTAGACCTGCGGCTGGATACGCTTGAAGCCCGGCAGCATGGCGACGTCGGGGGTAGAGCTCAAAGTCAGGGTGTCACCTACCGGCGCACCGTGGATGTCCTTGATACCCGCGATGATGAAGCCTACTTCACCGGCTTTCAGATCAGTGGTGGCGGTGTGCTTGGGGTTGAATACACCGACGCTGTCCACCAGGTGGATCTTGCCGGTGGACTTGACCAGGATCTTGTCGCCCTTCTTTACACGGCCATGGCGCACGCGTACCAGGGAGACAACCCCCAGGTAGTTGTCGAACCAGGAATCGATAATCAACGCTTGCAGCGGATCTTCGTAGTTGCCGGTTGGCGCAGGAATGGTCTTGACCAGGCGCTCGAGCACTTCGTCGACGCCCAGGCCGGTCTTGGCGCTGCACTCGACGGCGTCGGTGGCGTCAATGCCGATGATTTTCTCGATTTCTTCCTTGACGCGATCAGGGTCTGCTTGAGGCAGGTCGATCTTGTTCAGCACCGGCATGACCTCCAGGCCCTGCTCGATGGCGGTGTAGCAGTTAGCCACGGACTGGGCTTCAACGCCCTGGCCCGCGTCCACTACCAGCAATGCGCCTTCGCAGGCTGCCAGGGAGCGGCTGACTTCATAGGTAAAGTCGACGTGGCCTGGGGTGTCAATGAAATTCAGCTGGTACTTGATACCGTCTTTGGCGGTGTAGTACAGCGTCACGCTGTGGGCCTTGATGGTGATCCCGCGCTCGCGCTCAAGATCCATGGAGTCCAGGACCTGGGCTTCCATTTCACGCTCGGCAAGGCCGCCGCACATCTGGATAAACCGATCGGCCAGCGTCGACTTGCCATGGTCAATGTGGGCGATGATGGAGAAATTGCGGATATGACTCAAATCACTCACGGATCAACACTCAAAAAGGCTGCAGGCAGATTGCCCGCTGAAAAATAGCCGGGAATTGTACCTGATGCTCAGGCCAGGCGTCATCTTTGGTGACCAGAACAAAAATGCCCCACTCATGGGAGCGGGGCATTTTTTGTGCATAAGCGCGACGTCAACCGGCCCGGCGCAGCAGCCAGAACCCGGCCACGGTACAGATGGCCGTCGGCACCAGCACCGCAAACAGCGGCGAGAAACCGAACACCAGGCTCGAGGGCCCGAGCAAATCCTGGGCGATGCGGAAGGTAAAGCCCACCAGCACGCCGGTGAATACGCGCTGGCCCAGGGTTACGGAGCGCAACGGCCCGAAGATAAAGGAGATCGCCATCAACACCAGCGCGGCGGTAACCACCGGCTGCAGTACCTTGACCCAGAACGCCAGCCAGTAGCGGCCATTGTTCAGGCCCTGGTCCTTGAGGTAATGGATATAGCTCCACAAACCGGAGATCGGCAGGGCTTCCGGAACCATGACTACCGTATTGAGCAATTCCGGCTTAAGGGCGATATCCCATTGCTCGGTCGGCACGTTGATCACTTCGGTGCTGGATTTGGTGCCCTGGCCCACATTACGGAAGTAGGTGGTGGTGACATCAGTCAGTTGCCACTGCTCGGCACTGTACTGCGCACGCTTGGCAAAGCTGGAGGACAGCATGTGCCGTTCTTTATCGAACGTGTAGCGGGTCACTCCGATCAACAGGCCGCCTGGCTGCACGGCGTTGATATGGATGAACTCATCACCCTGGCGGTGCCACAGGCCGTGCTTGGCGCTTTGCGCATCGCCAGACCCTTGGGCCAGGGCGCGATTGGCCTGGGCGGTGGCTTCCGCCGGGGGCGCGATGTATTCGCCGATCAGCACGCTGCACGCCATCAGCAGCAGCATCGGCTTCATTACCGCCCAGACGATACGGCCAATGGAAACGCCGGCGGCGCGCATGATGGTCAGTTCGCTGTTGCTGGCCAGGGTACCCAGGCCGATCAGGCAACCGATCAGCGCTGCCATCGGCATCATGTCGTAGAGACGACGCGGCGCAGTCAGTGCCACATAGCTCAGTACATCCGAGACCGTATAGGTGTCGGTGACGTTGCCCACTTCATCAATGAAGGCGAACAGCAAAGCCAGGCCGAGGATGATGCCCAATACCGCCAGGATGGCGATCAGTACGCTGCTACCAATGTAGCGATCAAGCTTAGCCACGAGCCAACTCCTTCAGGCCACGACGGCTCTTCATTTTCAAACGGATAGGTTCCCAGTAGAGCAGCCCCAGGCCGATCACCAGGAAAATCCCATGCACCCACCACAGGCCCAGCACCGGCGGCACCTTGCCTTTCTCCAGGGAACCACGAGCGGAAATCAGGATAGTCAGGTAGGCCATGTACAGCAGGATCGCCGGCAGCAGCTTGAGGAAACGCCCCTGGCGCGGGTTGACGCGCGACAGCGGCACGGCCATCAGGGTCACGATAAACACCAGCAGCGGCAGGGAGATGCGCCATTGCAGCTCGGCGATGGAGCGCAGCTCCTGGCTGCCGATCAGCGATGAGGTCGGCAGCGCGTCGCGGTCGGTGACCTCGTCGCTGATCTCGGGCTTGGGCAGCATGACGCCGTAGGTGTCGTACTTGATCGCCCGATAGTCCGCCAGACCGGGGCTGCCGTCGTAGCGATAGCCATTTTCCAGGATCAGGTAGCGGTTGCCGTCGGGGCGCACTTCCTGGCGCCCGCTGTCGGCCACCAGAATCGAAATGCCACGGTCCTTCTGGTTCTGGCCGAGGTTTTTCTGGGAGATGAACACACCGCCGAGGTTGGAACGGTCATCGGTCATGGTTTCGGTATAGGTCACCCGCGTGCCATCGTTGAGCGCCTGGAAGCGGCCGGGCTCGAGGGTGTCGAATTCGGTCATCGCATCCTGTTTGTTCAGCAGCAGCTGGAACTGCATGGCGCCCTGGGGCGCCAGGCTCATGCTCAACCAGGCTACCACCAGGGCAACGCCGGCGGCCGGCACCATGGTCATGGCCAGCAGGCGCTGCTGGCTCATGCCGGTGGCCGACAGCACGGTCATTTCACTCTCGAGGTACAGCCGGCCATAGGCCAGCAGTATGCCGAGAAACAGCCCGAGCGGCAGGATCAGCTGCAGCATGCCGGGCATCCGGTAGCCCATGATCAGGAACAGTGAACCTGGATCCAGGGCGCCAGCGGCGGCCTGGGCCAGGAACTTGACGAAACGACCACTCATGATGATGACCAGCAACACCGCACTCACGGCACTCAGGGTCAACAGGACTTCGCGGGACAGATAACGGAAGACGATCAAACCAGACACTCCAGGGTTGTCAGGCTAAGGCGGCCAAACAAGCAAGCATACCGAGTCAGCCCGTTTGCGCGGGCCGGCTAAAAAGATGGGGCATTATCCTGTGATTGTTCGCGCCTGTCACTGCGCAACCTCACGCGCACGCACAAAGCGTGCGCCAAGGGTTGTCAGGCTCCGCCGGCGAGGTTCAAACTGCGGCCTTTGTCGCGGGCGGCTTACAACGCCGCCAAGCTTTAAAGCCTGGGTACAAACGCCAGGCTCACCGACCTTTATAAGGGACCCGAAAATGGAACTGGTTGTAAAAAGCGTTAGCCCCGAAACGTTGAAAACCGCCACCCTCGTGGTCGCTGTCGGCGAAGGCCGCAAACTCGGCGTCGCCGCCAAGCAACTGGACGAACTGAGCGGCGGCGCGATCAGCGCGGTGCTCAAGCGCGGCGACCTGGCCGGCAAGGTCGGCCAGAGCCTGCTGTTGCAGAGTCTGCCGAACCTCAAGGCTGATCGCGTTTTGCTGGTGGGCGTGGGCAAGGACGCCGAATTGGGCGACCGTCCATTCCGCAAGATCGTCAGCGGCATCCTCAGCACCCTCAAGGGCCTGGGCGGCACCGATGCGGTACTGGCACTCGATGAAATCATCGTCAAGGGCCGTGACAGCTACGGCAAGACCCGCCTGCTGGCCGAAAGCCTGGTGGACGGCGGCTATACCTTCGACCAGTTCAAGAGCCAGAAGGCCGAACCTCGCGCCCTGAAGAAGATCACCCTGCTGACCATCAAGGCCGCGCAGGCTGAAGTCGAGCGCGCCGTGACCCACGCCCAGGCGATTGCCAAAGGCATGTCGTTCACCCGTGACCTGGGCAACCTGCCGCCGAACATTTGCCACCCGACTTTCCTCGGCGAACAGGCCAAGGCGCTGGGCAAGGAGTTCAAGGGCCTGAAAGTCGAAGTGCTCGACGAGAAGAAGATCAAGGAACTGGGCATGGGCTCGTTCTATGCCGTGGGCCAGGGCAGCGACCAGCCGCCACGCCTGATCGTGATGCAATATAACGGCGCCAAGAAGTCCGAGAAGCCCTACGCCCTGGTGGGTAAAGGCATTACTTTCGACACCGGCGGCATCAGCCTCAAGCCGGGCGCCGGCATGGACGAGATGAAGTACGACATGGGCGGCGCCGCCAGCGTGTTCGGCACCCTGCGCGCGGTGTTGGAACTCAAGCTGCCGGTCAACCTGGTGTGCATCCTGGCGTGTGCCGAGAACATGCCGAGCGGCGGCGCTGCCCGCCCAGGCGATATCGTCACGACCATGAGCGGCCAGACCGTGGAAATCCTCAACACCGACGCCGAAGGCCGCCTGGTGCTGTGCGATGCCCTGACCTATGCCGAACGCTTCAAGCCACAAGCCGTGATCGACATCGCTACCCTGACCGGCGCCTGTATCGTTGCCTTGGGCTCCCACACCTCGGGCCTGCTGGGCAACAACGACGAACTGATCGAGCAACTGCTCAGCGCAGGCAAGGCCGCCGATGACCGTGCCTGGCAACTGCCGCTGTTCGATGAGTACCAGGAACAGCTGGACAGCCCGTTCGCCGACATCGCCAACATTGGTGGCCCGAAAGCCGGCACCATCACGGCGGCCTGCTTCCTGTCGCGTTTTGCCAAGAACTTCAACTGGGCGCACCTGGACATCGCCGGCACGGCCTGGACCAGCGGCGGCAAGGACAAGGGCGCCACTGGTCGTCCAGTACCGCTGCTGACCCAGTACCTGCTGGATCGCGCCAAAGCCTAAGCGCCACCGGCCCTTCTGTAGGAGCGAGCAAGCTCGCTCCTACAGGACTGGCGGGCCAGCACCAGGAACTGCAATGACCCAAGTCGACTTCTATATATTGCCCAGCGCCGATCCCCTTGCACGCCTGGACTTTGCCTGCAAACTCACCGAAAAAGCCTGGCGCATGGGCCACCGCATCTATCTGCATTGCAGCGATGCCGCCCAACGTGACGAACTGGACGCCCGACTCTGGCGCTTCAAGGGCGAAAGCTTCGTGCCCCACGGCCCCGCCGAATCCGAACCTGAAAGCCTGGTCGTCCTGGGTTTGGGCGACAGTTGCGGCAATCACCAGGACCTGCTGGTCAACCTCGACCTGAAAGTACCGGCCTTTGCCAAGGCGTTTGCCCGCGTGGCGGAAGTGGTGGTGGAAGACCCGGCTATTCGTCAGGCCGCGCGGGAGAGTTTCCGTTTCTATCGCGAACAGGGCTATTCTCTGCAAGATCACCGGCTACAACGACTTTGAGCAAACGATGGACACTCCCAACCCGCTGAAAAAAGACGACCACCTGCTGGACGACCTCGAGTCTATCCGCCAGTTGCTGGGTGATGACAACCTGCAGCCGCCGCTGCTGACCGACACGGTCGATGGCGAGGTACAGATTCCGCTGCTGTTCGATATGGTCAGTGGCAAGCCCGTTGCCTCGGAGCCTGTCGCCGAGCCCGCGCCCGCAGCTGAAAAAGCCCCCGACGCCCTGCTGCTGCACCTGGACAACGAACTACGCGCCGCCGCCCAATTGATCATGCAAGACGTGATCGACGATTTTGCGCCGCATATCGAAACCGAGATCAAGCGGCGGATGGATGCGCGCATGGAACGATTGCTCAGCCAGTACCAGTCCTGAACCACACTGATATTTCCTGTGGGAGGGGGCTTGCTCCCGATAGCGGTGTATCAGCCGATGATTCGGTGGTTGACACTCAGCAATCGGGAGCAAGCCCCCCTCCCACATTAGTTTTGCATCAGCCTTAAGTCCGTCTTCAACTCGCCCTCCTCGTCCTGCCCCGTTATACTTGCCGGCTTTCCTGAATAAATGCCAACTAGGGTCCCGCCGCGCATGGATAAGACCTACCAGCCCCACGCTATCGAAACTTCCTGGTACAACACCTGGGAGTCCGAAAACTATTTCGCCCCACAAGGTGCCGGCGATTCCTACACCATCATGATTCCGCCACCGAACGTCACTGGCAGCCTGCACATGGGCCATGGCTTCAACAATGCGATCATGGATGCGTTGATCCGTTTCCGCCGCATGCAGGGCCGCAATACCTTGTGGCAACCGGGCACCGACCACGCGGGTATCGCCACCCAGATGCTGGTGGAGCGTCAACTCGAAGCCACCGGCCAGAGCCGTCACGACCTGGGGCGCGAGAAATTCCTGGAAAAGATCTGGGAATGGAAAGACCAGTCCGGCGGCAATATCAGCCGTCAGATCCGTCGCCTGGGTTCGTCCGTAGACTGGAGCCGCGAGCGCTTCACCATGGACGACGGCCTGTCGGAAGCCGTGAAGGAAGCCTTTGTACGCCTGCATGAAGACGGCCTGATCTACCGCGGCAAGCGCCTGGTCAACTGGGACACCAAGTTGCACACGGCCATTTCCGACCTCGAAGTGGAAAACCACGACGAGAAAGGTTTCCTGTGGAACCTGAAATACCCGCTGGCTGACGGCGCCAAGACCGCCGAAGGAAACGACTACCTGATCGTCGCCACCACGCGTCCGGAAACCATGCTGGGCGACGCCGCCGTCGCGGTTAACCCAAATGACGAGCGCTACCAGGCGCTGATCGGCAAGTTCGTCGAACTACCGCTGGTTGGCCGTCGCATCCCGATCATCGCGGATGATTACTGCGACCCTGAGTTCGGCACCGGCTGTGTGAAGATCACCCCGGCCCACGATTTCAACGACTACGAAGTCGGCAAGCGTCACAACCTGCCACTGCTTAACATCTTCGACAAGAATGCCGCCGTGTTGCCGGCCTGCCAGGTGTTCAACCTGGACGGTACGCTGAACGACAGCATCGACGGCAAGATCCCGGCCGAATACGCCGGTCTCGACCGCTTCGAAGCGCGCAAGCAGATCGTTGCCGCGTTCGACGCTGCCGGGTTGCTGGTCAGCGTTGACGACCACGGCCTGAAAGTGCCGAAGGGCGACCGCTCCGGCACCGTGATCGAGCCGTGGCTGACCGACCAGTGGTACGTGTCCACCAAGCCGCTGGCTGAGCCTGCGATTGCCGCCGTGGAAGATGGCCGTATCCAGTTCGTGCCCAAGCAATACGAAAACATGTACTTCTCGTGGATGCGCGACATCCAGGATTGGTGCATCAGCCGCCAGCTGTGGTGGGGTCACCGCATCCCGGCCTGGTACGACGAGTCGGGCAAGGTTTACGTTGGCCGCGACGAAGCCGAAGTACGTGCGAAGAACAACCTGGGGCCGGACGTTGCCTTGCAACAGGACAACGACGTCCTGGACACCTGGTTCAGCTCGGGCCTGTGGACCTTCTCCACCCTGGGCTGGCCGCAGCAGACCGAGTTCCTGAAGAAATTCCACTCCACCGACGTGCTGGTCACCGGTTTCGATATTATTTTCTTCTGGGTTGCCCGGATGATCATGCTCACCATGCATTTGGTGAAGAACGAAGACGGCACCCCGCAGGTGCCGTTCAAGACCGTATACGTGCACGGCCTGGTACGCGATGGCCAGGGCCAGAAGATGTCCAAGTCCAAGGGCAACGTCCTGGACCCATTGGACATTATTGACGGGATCGACCTGGAAACCCTTGTGCAGAAACGCACCTCGGGCCTGATGCAGCCGAAGCTGGCGAAAAAGATCGAGAAGCAGACCCGCGACGAGTTCGCGGATGGCATCGCCAGCTACGGCACCGACGCCCTGCGCTTTACCTTCTGCTCGCTGGCCTCTACCGGTCGCGACATCAAGTTCGACATGGGCCGCGTCGAAGGCTATCGCAACTTCTGCAACAAGATCTGGAACGCTGCACGCTACGTGCTGGACAAGGGCGAAGACTGCGGCCAGAACGGCGAAGCCTATGAGCTGAGCCTGGCCGACCGCTGGATCATCTCGCAGCTGCAACGCACTGAAGCCGAAGTGACCCGCCAGCTCGACCAGTTCCGTTTCGACCTGGCCGCACAGGCTCTGTACGAGTTCATCTGGAACCAGTATTGCGACTGGTACCTGGAACTGTCCAAACCCGTGCTGTGGGACGAAAACGCACCGGTCGAACGCCAGCGCGGCACCCGTCGTACCCTGGTGCGCGTGCTGGAAGTGGCGTTGCGCCTGGCGCACCCGTTCATGCCGTTCATCACCGAAGAAATCTGGCAGCGCCTGGCACCGCTGGCCGGTATCGAAGGCAAGACCATCATGCTGCAACCTTGGCCGGTGGCCAATGAAGCACGCATCGATGCGGCCGCCGAAAGCGATATCGAATGGCTCAAGACCCTGATGCTCGGCACGCGCAACATCCGCGCCGAGATGAACATCGGGCCGGGCAAGCCATTGGCGGTGTTCGTCAAAAACGCCAGCGCTGAAGATCAGCGTCGCCTCAGCGAGAACGACGCGCTGCTCAAGAAGTTGGCGAAGCTGGAGTCGATCACCGTATTGGCTGCCGATGCCGAAGCGCCGCTGTCCGCCACCGCGTTGGTCGGCGACATGGAAGTGCTGGTGCCGATGGCTGGCCTGATCGACAAGGGCGCGGAACTGGCCCGTCTCGACAAGGAAATCGCCCGCCTGCAAGGCGAAGTGCAACGCGTGGGCGGAAAGCTGTCCAACGCGGCGTTCGTCGACAAGGCACCGGCAGAAGTGATCGACAAGGAACGCGCCAAGTTGGCCGAAGCTGAACAGGCTTTGGGCAAGCTGGCCGAGCAACATGCGCGGATCTCCAGCCTGTAAGGTTTGATTCGCGTGAAAAAAGAGACCTCCGGGTCTCTTTTTTTGCCTCTGTGGGAGGGGGCTTGCTCCCGATAGCGGTGGATCAGTCTCAATATTCTTGACTGTCACACCGCTATCGGGAGCAAGCCCCCTCCCACATTTGACCGGGTTGAGCTCAGGATGTGTGACAATGGCCGCCACTTTGAGCCAACACCAGAATCAACATGACCGCCCCCACTACGCCTAAACCTCCGCGCAAGAAGCCTAAATCCGCTACCCCGGCCAAGCCCGTGGTTGCGCGCAAAGAGGCTACCCTGCACCCGCGCAACCGCCACACAGGCCGTTACGACTTCCCGGCGCTGATCAAGACCACGCCAGAACTGGCGCAATTCGTGATCATCAATCCCTATGGCAAGGAGAGCATCGACTTTGCCAGCCCGGATGCGGTGCGGGTATTCAATCGGGCCTTGCTCAAGTCGTTCTATGGCATCGAGCATTGGGACATCCCGGCCGATTACCTGTGCCCGCCGGTGCCGGGGCGTGCCGACTATGTGCATTTTCTCGCCGACCTGCTGGCCAGCGTCAACGACGGCAAGATCCCGCGCGGCTCCATCGTCAAGGTGCTGGATATCGGCATGGGAGCCAACTGCGTCTACCCGCTGATTGGCTATATGGAGTACCGCTGGAACTTCCTGGGCTCGGAAGTCGACCCTATAGCCGTCGCCGCCGCCAGGGCCATTGTGCAATCCAACGACCTGAGCAAGGTCATCCAGCTGCGCCAACAGCCCAACCCCAAGCAGATCCTGCTGGGCCTGCTGGAGCCGGGCGAGCGCTTTGACCTGACCATGTGCAACCCGCCGTTCCATGCGTCCATGGACGAAGCCACCAAGGGCAGCGAGCGCAAGTGGCGTGCCCTGGGCAAGGCCGATCCGAAACGCAAGTTGCCGGTTCTCAACTTCGGTGGCCAATCGGCCGAGCTGTGGTGTGAAGGCGGCGAAGCGCGCTTTGTGACGCAGCTGATCGCCGAAAGTGCGCATTTTGCCCACAAGGTGTTGTGGTTCAGCACCCTGGTGTCAAAAGCGTCAAACCTGCCCGCGATCCAGACCGCGCTGAAAAAAGCCGGCGTGCTGGAAAGCCAGGTGGTGGAGATGTCCCAGGGGCAGAAGCAAAGCCGGTTTGTGGCGTGGACGTTCCAGACCAAGAATGAGCAGCAGATCTGGCGCCAGCGCTGGGTCCGCTAGCCCACCTGTAGGAGCGAGCTTGCTCGCGAAAAACACCAAGGCGCCGCGTTCAACCAGGACGGGCGCGTTATCGTTAACGTCTTTCGCGAGCAAGCTCGCTCCTACAGTTAGTTAGAAAAACCGCAGGCAACAAAAAACCGTGCCCGGATCACTCCGAAGCACGGTTTTTTTTACTGCGTCTTACTTGTTAACAGCGTCGGTCAGGCCTTTAGCCACAACCAGCTTGATAACTTTCTTGGCAGCGATTTCGATGGCAGCGCCAGTCGAAGGGTTACGGCCAGTACGGGCAGGACGCTCGGTCACTTTCAGCTTGCCAATGCCTGGCAGAGTGATTTCGCCGCCGTTTTCCAGCTGATCAGCAACGATCTGGCCCAGTTGGTCCAGAGCAGCACGCGCGGTGGTTTTTGGCGCGTCGATAGCTTCAGCGATATCAGCGATCAGTTGGTCTTTAGTCAAAGCCATTGTGGTGTTCCTTCCCTATCAAATTCATATGGATTGCAGAGTGCAGTGTCAGCCGTCGAGCCCGACCGTCATGGCCTGGCATCCCCGGCCATAACCACGGAGATCGGGGTTATAGATGCTTGAAACGGGGATTGGTTCGACCTGACAAATGCTGAATGCACGCTTAACGCCGAGACTTGGCGTAAGACCGGGCAAAACTAGCACAGAGACGGGGAAATATCCGCCTCAACATACCCATTTGGTCAGCTTTATCGCTCTAAACCGTGAAAAAAAGGCATATGGCCGGTCGGAGAAGGGCAAAATGCCCTTCGGGGCACGTCTTGACCAATGGGTGCGGTACACTGGGCGACTTTTCGGGGAGGCTAACCGCTCCCCCTTCAACCAGCCGAGAAGCCTATGCCGATCCGTCATTGCATCGTCCACCTGATCGACAAAAAACCCGACGGCACACCCGCAGTTCTCCACGCCCGCGACTCCGAGTTGTCCGAGTCGGCCGCCATCGAGAACATGCTTGCCGACCTCAACGAGAGCTACAACGCCAAACAAGGCAAGGCCTGGGGTTTCTTCCACGCTGAGTCCGGCGCGCACCCGTTCAGCGGCTGGTTGAAGGAATACTTTGATGGTGGCCAGGATTTCACCACTTTCAGCCGCACCGCCGTGGAGCACCTGCAGAAGCTGATGGAGGAATCCAACCTCTCCACCGGCGGCCACGTGCTATTTGCCCACTACCAGCAAGGCATGACCGACTACCTGGCGATCGCCCTGCTGCACCACAGCGAAGGCGTGGCGGTGACCGACGAGCTGGACGTGACCCCCTCGCGTCACCTGGACCTGGGCCAGTTGCACCTGGCAGCACGCATCAACGTCTCCGAGTGGCAGAACAACAAGCAGTCCAAGCAATACATCTCCTTTATCAAAGGCAAGAACGGCAAGAAGGTCTCGGAGTACTTCCGCGACTTTATCGGCTGCCAGGAAGGCGTCGACGGCCCGGGCGAAACCCGCACCCTGCTCAAGGCGTTCAGCGACTTCGTTGAAAGCGAAGACCTGCCTGACGAATCCGCCCGCGAAAAAACCAAGACCCTGGTGGACTACGCCAGCAGCCAGGCCAAGCTCGGCGAGCCCATGGGCCTGGAAGAACTCTCCGGCTTGATCGATGAAGATCGGCCAAAAGCGTTCTACGACCATATCCGCAACAAGGACTACGGCCTGTCGCCGGAAATCCCGGCGGACAAACGCACCCTCAACCAGTTCCGCCGTTTCACCGGGCGCGCCGAGGGCTTGTCCATCAGCTTTGAAGCACACCTGCTGGGCGACAAAATCGAGTACGACGAAGCTGCCGGCACCTTGATCATCAAGGGCCTGCCGACCCAACTGACCGACCAGCTCAAGCGTCGTAATTGATGCTGGGCGGGGTCTTCAAAAAAGTCCTGCTGGTATTGCTGGTGGTGGTGGTGATCCAGAACTGGGGCAAGGTCGAGCGGCTGTTCAACCCGTCCCAGGTGGTTTCGGAGCAGGTACGCAGCTCGGCGCGTGTGGCGCTTTATTCCACTGACTGGTGTGGATACTGCAAACAGATCCGGCGCTTTCTGGACCAGAAAGGCATTCCTTACCAGGCGCTGGATATCGAGAAAGACGCTCAGGCGCGCATGGCCTATGAGGCGCTGGGCGGCGGCGGGATTCCATTTGTGGACGTCAATGGCACATTGATCCGCGACTACAACCCGGATGCGATCATGGCAGCCCTGAAATAACCTAATTCCTGAAACACCGTGGATCAAATGTGGGAGGGGCGGTGCGACGATTCGACTTGCCCCCGATAGCATTGAGTCAGTCAATGAAAATGGTGACTGATTCACCGCTATCGGGGGCAAGCCCCCTCCCACATTTGGTTTTGTGGTGAACTTAGAAGTTGGCCTCCAGCGAGACCATCGCCGTGCGCTCCTCCCCTACGTTGTAATACGCCGTGCTCGGCGCCAGGCCGTTGACCGGTGCCGAGTTGAACGCCACGGTGCGGGCCGAGCTGAGGTATTCCTTGTCGAAGACGTTGAGCATCGACAAGCGCAGGGTCGCCGACTTGATGACCTTCTTGTCCACCGGCAAATAGATACCGGCATTGAGGTCAAACACCGTGCGGCCGTCGATTTTCTCCTTGTTGGTCAAATCGCCATAGAAGCTGCCGACATACTTGCCCGCCACGTTGCCGTAGAACCGCGAGTCGTCATAGCCGAACACCAGGTTGAACATGTTTTCCGGCACGTTGGCCAGTTGCTTGCCAGAGGTGGGCAACAGCACATTCTTGCTGAGCAGATCGTCCTTCTGCTCGGACTGGGTGTAGGTGTAGGACGCGTAGTAGTTGAAGTTGTGGGGCAACAAACCACTCCATTCCAATTCCAGGCCTTTGTTAGCGACACTGCCAACGTTGAGCACCATGTAGTCGCCACTGGCATCGGTGGTCGACACCTGGCGATCCTTGAAGCTGATGTAGAACAGGGTCGCGCTCAAGGCCATGTCGTCTTCGGTGTAGCGCCAGCCCAGCTCCTGGTTCCAGCTCAACTCGGACTTGAGGCTGACGGAGTCGCCTTTGTTGTACAGCACATAGTTGGGCGGCGTGCGCATGTTGCGGGTGACGTTGTAGAACGCCTGGTTGCTCTCGTCGACCTGGTACTTGGCGCTGAAGCTGGGCAGGAATTGGTGGTAACGGGTGTTACGTTTTTCCGGCTTGTCGTACAGGCTGCCGAGGTTGTTGCCGTCACGTTCGACGTATTGGTAGGCCACGCCGCCGACAAAACTCAGGTCCGGCGTGGCTTGCCAGCTGTCCTGTACCCAGAGCTTCTGCGATGGGGTGACGGTGTAGTAGTGACGACCTTGTACCGTCGCGCCGTTCTTGTCGACCACCTGGCCGCCGCTGTTGTAGTCGCCCCACACATCATCCGGCGCGCCTTCGCCGTTGATGCCGATAAACGGCTGGGTCTGGCGCTGGCGTGCGCGTTCATACCAATAGCCGTAATCCAGGCTGTGTTCGTCGTTGATATCCCACTTCATTTTGGCCGTGACGCCGGGCCGCCAGGTCTCGGTCCACGAAGGGCGATAGTAGTTGGCCGATTGCAGGTTGCCGAGGTCGTAGTTACCGGCTTTGTCGGATCTCGGCCCCAGGTTGGAGGCAGTCTGGCCGCTGAAGCTGCCACCGTTGGACCAGTAGTAGTACGGCGTGACCGTCAACGACAGGTTGTCTTGCAGTTGCCAGCGCTGGGTCAGCGTGGCGTTGACGCTTTCAAAGGGGTTGCGGTTGAGCTTGTAGGACGCAGACAACAAACCGGCCTTGTACACCGGGCTTTCAGCGTAGTCCTTGCGCCGTCCTTCATTGTCGAACTGCGACTTGCTCAGGCTGTTGTAGTTGTAGTTTTCCTGCTTGTTGTACTTGACCGTGGCCAACGTGGAATTGCCGTTGTCACCTTCTAACAGGCTGCTCCACTCGATTTTATCGCTGCGCAGGGTGCCCTTGCCGCGCCACTTGTCACCTTCCAGGTGCGATGCCGAGACCCAGGTCTTGAGACCACCGAAATCGCCAGTATTCGCCCGCACGAAGGTCTTGCGCAGGTTATTGGTACCCAAGGTCTGCTTGGCAAAAACCCCCGCCTCCTTGGTTGGCCGCATCGTGATCATGCCGATGTTGCCGCCGCTGGAACCGATGTGCGGGCCGTCGGTCTCGGAGGAGCCCTGGGTGGCGAACACTTCGGCAAGGTTTTCCGGGTCGCCCAGCTGGTTGGAATACACGCTGTAGTTGCCAGAATCGTTGATCGGCACGCCGTCCACCGACACCCCGACCTGGTCCGAACTCATGCCGCGCATAGTGAAGTTGGTGCCGCTGGTGCCGCTGGCGTCATCGCTGGAAACGTTGATGCCCGGCGTGTATTTGAGCTTGTCGATGGCGTTGGCGGTGGCCGACATTTCGTCCATGGCCTCCTTGGTCACCGTCGAGCGCGCCTTGGCACTTTCTTCGCGAATCATGTGGCCGTTGCCCAGGGTCTGCTTGCCGGCAACGTTCACCGAACCTACGTCCTGGGTGTCATCAGCCATAACCAGCGGTGCAAAGCCGCCCAGGCCCGATGCCAGAAGCAGGGCATAAAGAGAGTTGTAGTTCACGTGTAGATCCCTTACTGACATTGTTGTGTTGTATGGGGCAGAGGTGCTCTTCCTGACCACTTGCTCAGGAACCCAGGGATGATCCACGGCACGTGTAACCGTTTGGTGACAGGTTTTAGCGATTGCGATGAAGGTTCGGTGAACGGCGTTGGCCTAGCGCAACACGATGACTCGGCCCAACAGCCTGTGTTGTTCGAAGCCCAGCACCGCTTGCAAGGCGTTCAATACCGCCAACGGGTCCTTGCTCGGGAAACTGCCGCTGACGCGTTTGGCGCCCATCTCTTCATTGAGCAGAAGCAATCGGCCAGGGTAATAACGACTCAAGTCCTGGACCACATCGGCCAGCGGCGCCTTGTAGTAGTTGAGCCAACCATCGCGCCAGGCCAGGCGGGATTCGCTGTCGACAGCGTGCATGGCATCGGCAACGCCATCGGCGTAGGCCACTTGCTGGCCTGCTGTCAAAACCTGCTGCTGGCCCTGTTCCGATGGTGTGACGCCCACCCGGCCGGACAGTACGGTAACCTCGGCTCCGGCCGGTTGCAGGCGCACCTCAAACTGGGTGCCCAGCACCTGCGCTTGACCACCGCCCGCCTCCACCACAAAGGACTGGCCGGTGTGTGCCACGCTGAAAAATCCCGCGCCACGCCGCAGCTGGATATGCCGTTGACCATGGCTGAAATCCACGGCAATGGCGCTGTCGGCGTCAAGGGTGACCACGGATTGATCGGTCAGGATGAAGGTCTTCACCTCCCCCGGCGCCGTCACGTAGTCAGCACCCAACTCATCGACCCAGCGCGACGGCTGCCAACCGGCGCCCATCGACACCATCACCAGCAGGCAGGCGGCCATGGCCAGCGCGCCGGACCAGCGCAGTGCACGGGAGCGCCTGGAGGAATTCATCTTATTGAGGTAGGCCTGCAAGGCCAGCGCGTCCTCATCGGCCAGCTTGCGCGCCGGCTCTTCGCTCAGCTCCCACAGTACCTGAGCCTGGGCGTACGCCTCGGCATGCGCGGGATCGGCGCGCAGCCAGCGGCTGAACGTTGCCTGGTCGCCGCTGCTGGGCTGGTCATGCAGCAGGCTGAGCCAGTCAAGGGCGGCCTGTTCCTGGGCGGGTGTCGGCGTGATGTTCACGGTGCTTTCCCTGGCGTGCGTGGCTGCGTTGGTTCACGAAGGCTGGCCTTGCAGGCTTCGAGGGCGCGCATCATATGTTTTTCCACGGCACTTTGGGACAGCCCCATGGCCTTGGCAATTTCCGCATACTTGCGCCCGTGGATACGGTTAAGCAGGAAAATCTGGCGGGTACGCTCGGGCAAATTGCGCAGGGCGGTTTCCACGTGGCGCAGATCGTGGCCTGCCTCCAGTGCGGCCTGGGGTTCGCAGACTTGGTGATCTGATTGCTCGGGCAACCAGCCTTCGCTGCTGCGTACTCGTGCACCTTCGCTGCGCAGGTGATCGATGGCGATATTGCTGGCGCAGCGCAGCAGGTAGGTGCTGAGTTCTTCAACCTGAATCAAGGGGCGACGCCAAAAGCGCAGGAACAAATCCTGCACCAGGTCGGCCGCTGTGGCACGGCAACCGACGCGGCGACTGACCAGCGCTTCCATCTGCGAACGCTGGGACAAAAACACCTGCAGGAAATGCGCACGTCCACCGGCCGCATCGGTGTGCGGGCGGTCCTGGGGTTCCGGCGGTGGGCTGATCATCATGGCAGGCTCAGGACAGGGCTAACGCCGCGACAGGGCTGGCCAGCAGGCTGAGGCCTGCCAGAATCAACGCCAGCCTTGGCCGATATGGCAACAGCAGTACCAGCAATAAGGCGCTGAGCATCAACACTGCACACCACTCGACCAGGCCCTGACTCCAACCTGAGGCACGCACCGCCGGCCAGATCGAGACACTCAATAATAACCAGCCGCCCAGGCGCAGCCCCAAGCGCCGCTTCGACGTGGGTTTGCTGTGCAGCAGCTCGCCGTGATGACGGTCGGTGGAAAGGCACAGCGCGGTAAACCCGGCGTAGCACATCAGCAGCGCGAGGAGCATCAGCCGGCCTCCTGCTTGAGCGTCAACCTACGCGCACGCTCGGCTTTGGGTTGCGCCGCGGTATGGCGTTGCATCTTCCACGCCGCCCAGGCAAGGAACATACCGCTGGCCAGGCAGGTCAGGTCGAAGCCGGCCATGGCCCAGTCGCCGTTCATCAGCGAGACGCCCAAATGCTGCTGGGTGGTCATTGCGTTAAGCAGCGGGATCGCCACAAACAGCAGCGCGCCGATGCTCAGTTGTTCGACCCAGCCTCGGCGACCGCGACGCAGCATCGCGTGCAACAAGCTCAGGCCCCAGGCGACAAAGAAGGCTTGCACCTCCCAGTCGGAGCGCGCGGCGAAACTTACCGGTAACAGGCGGTTGGCCCAGAAAAACGCGGCGATGGCGATCATCAAGCCACCCATGCTGGCGATGTTCAGCACCTCGACCAGGCGTAATTCAAACGGCATCGCTGCGCTCTTGGCGTGCTTGAGCTGACGCTTGCCGAGCCAGATCACCAGCCCTGTGCCGATCATCGCCGTGCCCGCCAACCCGCAGATAAAGTACAGCCAGCGCAGCACCGGACCGGCAAAATGGCCCATGTGCAGGCCGTAGAAACTGCCACCGACGACCGCCGGCAGGGACGGCTCGCCACTGACCCTCAACAACTCGCCGGTGGTGCCATTGAACGACACGGTATTGCCGAAATTATGCACCACGCTATCGGAGCCGGCGCGGAACACATTGACTGACGCGTTCACATCCCCAGGGTTGTTGACCGCCACCCGTCCCACATGGCCGCCCGCCCACTGCTCCCGCGCCTGCTGGTACATCGGCAATAACGGCAGCAACTGGCCCGGTTGGCCGAGGGCCGGCGCATTGTCGGTGTTGGGAAACAGCTCCTTGAAGAACCCCCGGCTGTCGTCGCCATAGGACGCCATGATGGGCGCCGGCATCACCATGCTCATGAAAATCACCAGGCTGCTGTAGGTGATCATCAGATGAAACGGCAGCACCAGCACACCCACCGCGTTGTGCCCGTCCAGCCAGGAACGCTGGCCTTTGCGCGGGCGGAAGGTAAAGAAGTCCTTGAAGATTTTCTTGTGGGTGATGATGCCGGTGATCAGCGCGACAAACATCACCATGGCGGCGATGGTCGACAGCCAGCGGCCCCACGGGTAAGGCATTTGCAGTTGGAAGTGGAAACGATAGAAGAACTCGCCGCCCTTGCTGTCGCGGGCCTGCACCGGTTGGCCGCTGACCGGGTCGAGGATTTTCTGGATGAAGGTGCCGCGCTTGCCCGGCTCGACCTTGTCTTGCCACATCACCGACAGGCCAGGGTCGCGACTGTTCGGCAGAGTAATGAACCAGCTTGCGGCTGTGGGCGCCTGTTGTTGCAAGTAGCTTTGGGCCACGGCAAGGCTGCGCCCGTCATCCAGGGGATGGGCCTGCACTTCGGGTTGCATCCAGTGGGTTATTTCGTCTTTGAAATAGGCCAGGGTGCCGGTCAGGAAAATCGCGAACAGCAGCCAGCCGAAGATCAACCCGGCCCAGGTATGCAGCCAGGCCATGGCTTGGCGAAAACCCTCTTTCATGTGCGCACCATCCACAAACCTACGCCGGCCAGAGTGGCAAACAGCGCGCTTGGCAGCATCACCCCCGCCCAGGCGCGCCACGCAGTGCGGCAGGCAAAGCACCACAGCACCGCCAGCAGGTAGAACACAAACGAGCTCATCATGCCGGTGACCACCGCGTCGGCACGCGATGTGGGCATCCACAACGCCAGGCAGATGGCGGCCAGGGACGCCATCAGGTAGCCGCCGATAACAGCCGCCAGCACACGCGAGGTGACGGCGAGGCGGTAGGAAACGGGCAATGAGGTTTTGCTTTTCATGCGGCAGCGCCAAGGTGATCAGCGCGCAATATTAATGATAAATATTCTCATAAGCAAAAGAGAACGGATGAATCACCTGCCGTGGCGGATTGCCGAACCTCGTCGCCGCCCCTACAATGCGAACAATTCTTGTTCTCTAAAGCATGGCGATGCTTACGGAGTGATTGCGTTGCAGCCGTCCAATACCGTCGAAGTTCTGTACAACGACCATCACCACTGGCTCACCGGCTGGTTGCGACGCAAGCTCGGCTGCCCGGAAAACGCCGCCGATCTGGCGCAGGACACCTTCATCCGCGTGCTCAGCGCACGGGACACCCCGACCCTGATCGAACCCCGTGCCTTCCTCACCACCGTGGCCAAGCGCGTATTGTTCAACTTCTATCGCCGCCAGGATCTGGAGCGCGCCTACCTCGATGCCTTGGCGCAAATGCCCGAGTACGTCGCACCGTCGGAAGAAGACCGCGCAATCATCCTGCAAACCCTGCTGGAGCTGGACCAACTGCTCGATGGCTTGCCCAGGCTGGTCAAGCGGGCCTTCCTGCTCGCCCAGCTCGATGGCCTGACCTACGCGCAGATCAGCGCTGAACTGGGCATCTCCATCGCCACCGTCAAGCGCCACCTGACCAAAGCGGCCATGCGCTGTTACTTCGCGTTATGAACGTCTCCAGCCAAGTCGCCGAACAAGCCGTGCACTGGCTGCTGGAAATGCAGCAAGGCGCGCTCACTCCACGCCAGCAAGCAGCCTGGCAACAATGGCTGAATGCCCACAGCGAGCACCAGCGCGCCTGGGAACAGATCCAGCAGGTCAACCAACGCCTGCGCGGCATGCCCTCGCCCCTGGCCCACGCGGCGTTGAATGCCCCCACCCTGCGCAGCCGGCGCCAGGCGCTGAAGTTGCTGCTGATCCTGGGCGCCGGTTCGGCAGCAGTTTGGAGCCTGCGCCAGCAACATATCCTGCCACCGCTGAGCGCCGACTATCGCAGCCCGGTGGGCCAGCGTCGCACCGTGCAACTGGCCGATGGCAGCCAGTTGAAACTCAACACGGGCAGCGCAGTGGATGTGCATATCGATGGGCAGCAACGGCTGATCCGCCTGCTCGAAGGCGAAATTCTGCTGACCGCCCATGCAGGCAATACGCCGTTGCGCGTGCTGACCGGCCAGGGCCTGCTCAGCAGCCAGGCGGCGCGCCTGAATGTGCGCCAGTTCAACGACCATACCCAACTCGCAGTGCTGGCCGGTCAGGTCGAGGTCACGCCCAATAACTACAATGGCTTGCCACTGAACGTAGCGGCCGCGCACCAGATGAATTTCACCCGCAAAGGCTGGGACACCCCGCGCCCGACCGACGCCAACAGCGGCGCCTGGGCCGACGGTATGCTGGTGGCCGCGCATATGCGCCTGGAAGATTTCCTCAGCGAACTGGGGCGTTATCGCCGCGGCCAGCTGCATTGCGACCCGCAAGTGGCGAACCTGCTGCTGTCCGGCAGCTACCCGCTGGATGACAGCGAACGCATCCTCGACCTGCTGGAAGTCAGCCTGCCGGTGAAAGTGCGGCGCTTTACCCGCTACTGGGTGACCGTGCAGGCACGTGCCTGAATTTATTTTGCGTTTAAGTGAGCCGTTTTCCGCACCTGGCGTGACAGAGAAGGAAAGCCACCTTGATCCTTCCTTCTCAGGACCGCCTTCATGCCCCAGCAACCGACGCTTCTCGCCCGCACCTTGCGCCAACTCCTATTGGGCGCCAGCCTCAGCCTGACCGTCCTTCCCCCCGCGATGGCGGCCGACACCAAGACCTACCACATCGCGCCGACCACCCTGGAAGCGGCCCTGAATCAATTTGGTCGCGAAGCCGGGGTGCTGGTGTCTTTCGGTTCCGAAGTGACGGCCGGCATGCAAAGCCGCGGCCTGTCGGGCAATTACAGCGCCGCCGACGGCCTGCAGAAATTACTGGAAGGCACCGGCCTGCAAGCCCGGGCCGAAGGTGACAATGCCTACAGCCTGCAACCGACCGGCGTCACCGCCCCCCTTGAATTGCAAACCTCCAACGTGGTCGGCGACTGGCTCGGTGACGCAGCGCAAACCAACGTGTTCGAACACCCCGGCGCCCGTGACGTTATCCGCCGTGAAGAGTTTGAACGCCAAGGCGCAACCCAGGCCCGCGATGTGCTCAACCGCATCCCCGGCGTCAATGCCCCGGAAAACAACGGCACCGGCAGCCACGACATGGCGTTGAACTTCGGCATTCGCGGGCTCAACCCGCGCCTGGCGTCGCGCTCCACGGTGTTGATGGATGGCATCCCGGTGCCTTTTGCGCCCTACGGCCAGCCACAGTTGTCCTTTGCGCCGATCAGCATGGGTAACATGGACGCGGTGGATGTGGTACGCGGCGGCGGTGCGGTGCGCTACGGCCCGCAGAACGTCGGTGGCATCGTCAACTTCGTGACCCGCGCTATCCCGGATGCGCCCACGGTCAAGGGCGGGTTGCAGACCGAGACCAGCCCGTCTTCCAGCCACGATGGCTTCAAGACCACCGGCAACCTGCTGGCCGGCGGCACTGCCGACAATGGCCTGGGCGGCGCGCTGCTGTACTCGGGTACTCGGGGCGGCGACTGGCGCGAAAACAGTAATACGCGCATCGACGACCTGATCCTCAAGGGCAAATACCAACTGGACGACGCCAACAGCTTCAACGCCATGGCGCAGTACTACGAAGGCCAGGCCGATATGCCCGGCGGTTTGAACGTCAAGGACTACAAGGCCGATCCGTATCAGTCCACCCGCCCCTACGACAAGTTCTGGGGCCGCCGTACGATGTTCAACGTCGGCTATCGCTACGAGCAGGATCGTCGCGAATTCACGGTCAACAGCTTCTTCACCAAGACCCTGCGCAGCGGTTATCTGGACCAGGGCAGCTTCCTGTCGCTGTCACCACGCGAATATTGGGTACGCGGCCTCGAGACCCGCTTCGCCCAGGGCTTCGACCTCGGCCCCACAAGCCATGAAGTGGGCGTCGGCTACCGCTACATCAATGAAGCCGGCCACGAACTGCGCTACCGCACACCGATTGCCGCCAACCAGCAAATCCCGACCACCAACAGCCGCAACGACCGCGACACGCGCGGTGGCACCGAAGCCAATGCGTTCTTCATCGACGACCGCATCGATATCGGCAAATGGACCATCACCCCGGGCATTCGCTACGAGATGATCGAGTCCCAGCAGACCAACAACCTGAGCAACGTCAAATACAAGGGTGACTACAACACCGCGCTGCCGGCGCTGAACGTGCTCTACCACCTCACCGACGACTGGAACCTCTACGCCAACACCGAAGGCTCGTTCGGCAGCGTGCAGTACAGCCAGATGCCCAACCGCGTGAACAGCGGCGAAGTCAAACCGGAAAAGGCCCGCACCTGGGAGCTCGGCACGCGCTATGACAACGGCACGCTGCGTGCGGAAATCGGCGCCTTCCTGATCAACTTCGACAACCAGTACGACAGCAACCAGACCAACGACACAGTGATCGCCCGTGGTGAGACGCGCCACCAGGGCATCGAGTCGAGCATCAACTACGCCCTTGACGGCCTGAGCCCGGCACTGGCGGGTTTCGATGTGTATGCCACTTATGCCTATGTTGACGCGACCATCCGCGAAGACGGCCCGAACAAAGGCAACCGCGTGCCCTTCTCGTCCAAGCATAAAGGCACCCTCGGCGTGGGTTACACCGACGGCCCGTGGAAGCTGAATGTGGACAGCAGCTACCAGAGCAGCCAGTTTGCCGACAATGCCAACACCCAGGCCGAAAGCGCCGACGGTGCCAATGGGCGCATTCCCGGCTACATGCTGTTCAGCAGCCGTGCGGCCTATGACTTCGGCCCGCAACTGGCGGATTTGAATGTGGCGGTGGGGGTAAAGAATATCTTCAACAAGCAGTACTACACCCGCTCGTTTGACGATAACAACAAGGGCAAGTACGTGGGTGAGCCGCGTACGGTGTATGTGCAGACGTCCATTGCGTTCTGATCTGCCTCCAACCTGCAGACCGTAACAAATCCAAATGTGGGAAGGGGCTTGCCCCCTCCCACATTTGATATTCAGTGTGTCCAGGATTGAAGTACATCCGAGGGTCTAGCTACCCGCCAGGCAACTGGGCGTACCGGCCACCAACGCATCGATGGCACAACGCGTCTTGGCCGGCATATGCACCGCCGTCGGCCAGACTACATGGATCGGCGCCGGCTGCTCGCGATAGCTTGGCAACACTGCCTGCAATTGCCCGCGCAACGCATAGTGGGCGATCAACCAACTCGGTAACCAGGCCAGCCCTACGCCCGCGATGACCGCATCGGCTACCGCTTGGAGATCATCCAGCACCAAGGGCGAGGCCAGGTGCGAGCGATGCGTGGTGTTGCTGCGATAGGCAATGCCACGATGACCGGTCAGGTCTTCGATACTTTCAATGCTCCCCCTGCGCTGCAGATACGCCGGTGACGCCGCCAGCCCCATGACCTGCTGCCCCAGGCGGCGTGCACTCAGGCGGTCGGTATCCGGCAACGTGCCGATCCGCACGGCCATATCGAAGCCCTCCTGGGCCAGATCAATCATGCGGTCGGAGAAGCAAATCTCGATTTCCAGTTCAGGGTAACGCTCCATCAAGCCCCACAACGCCGGAGCCGCATAGTGGTGCCCGAAAGCCAACGGTACGCTCGCCCGCAGCCGCCCGCGTGGTTGTTGCCGACCACTTTCGAGCACCGATTCGGCGGCTTCCAGTTCGGCCAAGGCGCGCAGGCAATGCTCGTAGTACGCCTGCCCGTCCTCGGTCAATCGTTGGCGGCGCGTAGAGCGCTGCAGCAGACATGTGCCAAGCCGCGCCTCCAGGCGTGCCAAGCCTTTACCGACGGCCGAGCGCGTGAGGTTAAGGCGCTCGGCGGCTTCAGTGAGGTTGCCGCTCTCGACGATTTGCAGAAACAGCTCGACGCCATCAAAACGTGGGGTAGCCATGGGTTAATTGTCGCCCTTGATTCCCTGATCACTGGAAAACTTATCACGAATAACGAATCAGATTCCCGCGAGAATAAACCCTCTCTTATTTGAAAGGAACCTGTCATGCCGCCCGCCGCTGCTGTATCGGCCCTCCAATCGCCGAGCACCGCCAGAAATGGCTTGGCCCTCACCGCCGTCTGCCTGGTGGCCCTGATGTTCGGCCTGGAAATCTCCAGCGTGCCGGTCATCCTGCCAACCCTTGAACAGCAACTGGGCACCGGTTTCCAGGACGCCCAGTGGATCATGAACGCCTACACCCTGGCCTGTACCAGTGTGCTGATGGCGGCGGGTACCTTGGCGGACCGCTTCGGTCGTCGGCGCATGTTGGTGTTGTGCCTGTGGCTGTTTGGCCTGGCTTCGCTGGCCTGTGGCTTGGCGGAGAGTGCGTCGACACTGATCGTGGCGCGGTTCGTCCAAGGCATTGGTGCTGGCGCGATGATGATTTGCCAGTTCGCCATCCTGTCCCATCAGTTCCGCGACCCGGCGGCGCGAGCGCGAGCCTTCGCGATATGGGGAGTGATTGCCGGCGTGGGCCTGGGGTTCGGGCCGATGGTCGGGGCATTGATCCTGGCCGTGGCGGACTGGCGCTGGGTGTTCCTGGTGCACGTACCGCTGACCCTGTTCACCCTGGTGCTGCTGCATGCCAGCGTGCAGGAATCCCGTGACCCGGCCAGTCATCGCCTGGACATCGCCGGTATGCTGACCTTGACGCTGACGGTGTTCGCGCTGGTCTATTTCATCACCCAGGGCAGCGAGTATGGCTTTGGCACTCCGGCGATGCTCGGCTGGGCCGGCCTGTCCTTGATAGGCATGCTGCTGTTCATTTTGATCGAACGGCGCAGCCCACACCCGATGTTCGATTTCTCGGTGTTCCGTATCCAGCGCTTCAACGGTGCGTTGATGGGCTCGATCGGCATGAACTTCAGCTTCTGGCCGTTCATGATCTACCTGCCGTTGTATTTCCAGGCGGGGCTGGGCTACGACACCCTGACCACTGGCGCCGCTCTGCTTGCCTACACCTTGCCTACCCTGCTGGTGCCACCCCTGGCCGAACGCCTGGCCCTGCGTTTCGGCGCCGAACGCATCATTCCCCTGGGCCTGGGTACGATGGGCGCGGGGTTCCTGGCCATGGCCGCCGTCAATGTCGCCGTACAGCCAAGCACCGCACTGGTATTGCTCAGTTGCGTGATCGCCGGCATTGGCCTGGCGTTGACCAACTCGCCCACCACCAACACCACCACCGGGGCCGTCTCGGCTGACCGTGCGGGCATGGCGTCGGGCATCGACTTCAGCGCACGACTGATCACCCTGGCACTCAACATTGCGTTGATGGGACTGGTGCTGTTACTGGGGATCAGCCACCACCTGGCCAACGTGCTGCCTGACAATACGGCATTGGAGTGGGCAGCGCTCAGCCAGCATATTGCGGCGGGCACGCTGAACGCGCCGGGGCTGACCGCCGTTGATGCGCAGACGGCACTGCGCACCGGCGCCGGTTGGGCCATGCTTTTTGCGGGCTTGGGGGCTTGCGGATTAGCCGCGCTGAGCCGGTATTTCTTCAGGCTCCGTGGCTGAACGAAAACGGGCCTGCATATGCAGGCCCGTTTTCAGTGGGGGTTTAAAAAACGGTCAGCCGTTGATTGCAGCGTTTTCGTTTTCCAGGAATTCCTCTTCAAGCGCGTCTTCATTCACTTTGTTGATTGGCTGGGTTTTCGCGGCAGCGCGGGGCTTGCCTTGCAGTTTGCCAAACAGGTGTTCCAACGCATGGTCCAGCTTGGTGGCGGCGCCATCGATCGCTTGTTCCAGCGTATCGGCTTTATGGCACACGGAAACCGGTTGATGGCCCTTTGGCCGTGCTTCCAGGCGGCAACTTAAATCGTGGGGACCGGGCTTGTCGCCGTTCTCATCCCGCAGGTAGACCTCAACGCGGGTCAGGTCTTCTTCGTAACGTTCGAGCGTGCTCTCAATGGTAGTACGTACCCACTCCTCCAGTCGGATGCTGCTTTCAATATGGTTATCGCTATTGACTTGGATTTGCATAGTTCTTCCCTTATTTCAGCTAGCTCGCCAGAGGTCACAAACTGCAACACCAGGGTGGTGAAACCATGACCTCCTGATTACACAATTGAGCACCTGCTGAAACAATTCAACCCCTTTGCAAAGATAAATCCTACATTACAAATTAACCCTGACGACGGGCAAAAACGCTGGTAGGGTGGGGAGTTAGTTACATCTTCTTACGACCTGCCAACCTCATAATTGCGCCTCTGCCAAGGGGTGCAAAACGCGAAAAATCCCTGCTTCCTCCACCAGCCAATCATGCACCGCACGCACGCCCGGATGGTTCAACGCACCCGGCGCATACAGCAGCACGTAGCGTTTATGGTTGGGCACGGCCAGGCCGAATGGCACGATCAGGGTGCCTCGCTCCAGTTCATCATTGAGCAAGGTGCGTCGCGCAATTGCCACGCCCATGCCGGCAATGGCGGCTTCGATGGTCAAGTGATTGCGATTGAAGGTATGCCCGCGCCGCACATCCGCACCGTGATAGCCGATGGCATTCAGGTAAAACTCCCACTCGGCATATTCATAACTCCCACGCCAGGCGGTGATGTCGTGTAGCAGTGGGAAGTGCGCGAGGTCAGCCGGGCCGTGCAACGGTGGCCGGCCACGCAACAAGCTGGGCGCGCATACCGGGAATATCTGCTCGTCCAGCAGGGCTGTGGATAACAAGCCGGGGTAGCTGCCGTCGTTCAGGTCAATAGCAAGGTCGAAATCACCTTCATGCAAGGCGATGCTGCTGTCCTCGGCGACCAGGCGCAATTGAATATCCGGAAAACGCTGCTGCAAACGCGGCAGGCGCGGGGTCAGCCACTTGCCGAGAAACGACGGGATCGAACGCAAGCGTAAGGTGCCGCTGATCATTCCCGCGTCCAGGCGCCGCAATTCCGCATCAATGCTGCCATAGGCCTCCCCCACCACGGCCGCAAGGCGCTGCCCCTCGGCGCTGAGCTCCACCCCGCGCGCACGCCGATGAAACAACCGAAACCCCAGGCGTTCCTCCAGCTGGCGAATCTGCTGGCTCACCGCACCTGGTGTGATGTGCAGTTCTTCGGCGCAGCGGGTGAACGACAGGTGCCGTGCAGCGCAGGAGAAAACATGCAACCAGACATAGGTCTGGCCATTGAGGGGGCGAGTCATAGGGTTTAGTCCTGCTAAAGGGTGTCTTAGAACAATTCGTTGGTCAGTATCAATGTAAGGGCTCAGTATCGCCTTAATTGCGCTCGTCCTACAAAACATGGCAGCGATTTCTACTCCATTGCTTGTAAGGGTTTAGCATGGCTATCAGTGTTTTCGATCTATTCAAAGTGGGCATTGGCCCCTCCAGCTCCCATACCGTCGGCCCGATGCGCGCTGCGGCAACCTTCGCCCAGACGCTGGTCGACCAGCATTTGCTCAGCCAGACCCGCCGCGTCGAGATACGCCTGTACGGCTCGCTCTCCGCCACGGGCATCGGCCACGCCACCGACCGCGCCTGTGTCATGGGCCTGATGGGCGAATGGCCGGACAAGGTCGACCCCACCTCGATCAATGCACGTATCCAGCAACTGCGCGAGTCCAGCCAATTGCTGCTTGCGGGTTCCCAGGAAATTGCCTTCAACTGGCAAACCGACCTCCTGCTATTGGACGAAAGCCTGCCTTACCACCCCAACGCCATGTCCTTGCACGCCTATGGCGACAATGGCTTATTGAGCGAGCAAACCTATTACTCGGTGGGCGGTGGCTTCATCATCGAAGCTGCCGAAGCTGCATCAGGCATCGCACCGACCAGCGATGTGCAATTGCCCTACGACTTTTCCAGCGCGGTAGAACTGCTGGCCTTGTGCAACAAGCACGGCCTGCGGGTTTCCGAATTGATGATGGCCAACGAACGTGCATGGCGCAGCGACGAAGAGATCCGCAGCGGCCTCTTGCATATCTGGTCGGTGATGCGCGAATGCGTGGAACAGGGCCTGCGCGATGAAGGCATCCTGCCTGGTGGCCTGGATGTGCCACGGCGGGCGGCGAAATTGCACCGCAGCCTGTTGGAAATCGGCAAGCCCAACGTCATTACTTCGACATTATCTGCGATGGAATGGGTCAACCTGTTCGCCCTCGCCGTCAACGAAGAAAACGCCGCCGGCGGGCGCATGGTCACCGCGCCGACCAATGGTGCGGCGGGTATCATCCCGGCGGTGCTGCATTACTACATGAAGTTCAATCCTGACGCGTCCGATGACGACGTAGTGAATTTCTTCCTGGCCGCTGCCGCCGTCGGCATTCTCTGCAAGAAAAACGCCTCGATCTCCGGGGCCGAAGTCGGCTGCCAGGGCGAAGTCGGCTCGGCCTGCGCCATGGCCGCCGCCGGCCTGGCCGATATCCTCGGGGCCACCCCGGAGCAACTGGAAAACGCCGCCGAAATCGGCCTGGAACATAACCTCGGCCTGACCTGCGATCCGGTTGGTGGTCTGGTGCAAGTGCCGTGCATCGAGCGCAACGCCATTGCCGCGGTCAAGGCGATCAATGCCACGCAAATGGCCCTGCGCGGCGACGGCAAGCACTTCATTTCCCTCGACCGGGTGATCCGCACCATGCGCGATACCGGCGCCGACATGCATGACAAATACAAAGAAACGTCACGGGGCGGCCTGGCGGTCAGCTGGGTGGAGTGCTGATTGGAGCACTGCTACCCGAGCATCCCGCCTGCGCTGTCTGCGATCGTTTTCTCAGTGTTGCCCTGAAACAGGTCACCGGCCCCAGTAGCCACACAGGACAAAGGTGGGAGGGGGCTTGCCCCCGATAGCTGTGTGTCAGCCAATAAATACTCGGCTGAAAGACCGCTATCGGGGGCAAGCCCTCTCCCACATTGAAACTTCAGCGCCTGTACGGCACGAGGCTTGCTGTAGAGCTTATGAGGAAAACGGACTTTGGCCGATGGTCAGGCGATGCGAACTAATCCTGACACCGGCCGTCAATGACTGCATGTTCTTATCAGGCGGTAACGCACCATGGACAATCCTTTTCAGATCATCACCGATACCTTCAGCCCTCAATACCGCATCAACCTGAGCATCCAGCGGCTGGACGGCAGCATCATGCTCACCCTCTCGGATGAAACCGGCGTGGTGGCCAAGCGCATGATCAGCGCCGAACAGCGCAACGACCCGCAACGGCTGCGACGCCTGGTACAGAGCATCCAGTTCGGCATCGCCATCGAGCAGGGCCATAGCGCCGTGGAAATCCTCGAACTGATGACGGACGGCGACAACCACAAACTCCTGCAGCAACCGCCCGCCCGTACCCTGCCGTTCAGCGTCGGGCTTTAAAGCTCACCCTTCTCGGTTTCCAGGCTCGCCTCGCCCTTGCGACGCGGGCCTTCGACTTTCACCGAAGGGAATGCCGACGACGCGTAGCGCACCACCAGGATGGCAAACGCCAGCAGCAGAATCCCACCGCACAGGTAGATGATGCCCACGTCCGGCGGGTTGTGATGCGACACATTGGAGATCAGCAGGCGCGTCAGCGCGGTGATCGCCACGTAGATCAGGAAGCGCACGGGCATGTGATTGGTCTTGAAGTAAATCCCCACCATCGCGCCCAATTCCAGGTAGATGAACAGCAGCAAGATGTCATCGATCTTGATGTGCCCGTTCTCCAGCATCCCCAGAAATTCCATCACCGCTGCCCAAGCGGTCACCGCTCCGATGGCAAAGAGCGCCAGGTAGTGGAACGACTCGACAAACAGGTTCCCCAGCGACTCGGCCAGCCCATGGACTTGCTGGCGCAGCCTTTCGGCCCAGTTGATTTTCACGATGGTGTTTCCTTAGGTCGGCTCGACCGGATAATGCGGGTTGGACGTGACGGTTGTTCTGTATGCAGAAACAAGGCCATAGGTAGGATAGTGAGATGATGGCCGAGTGACATGGGGCACTTAATTGTGCTCGGATCGTTCCCACGAGTGTGAGAACGATCGGGCCTTAGCATCAAGTTGGTGCGACTTGCTCCAGCGCGCGCTCGACCAGCAGACCGCCCATTTCAATCAACTGATGAATTGCCAGGACCAGGCTTCGCTGCGGACCTTCAAGGTCGAATGCCAGCTTATTGGCCATCTCACAGGCACTGCTCAGGGTTTCGCTGGCGTTTGCGAGTAAGGTCTCTGTGTCTGCCTCAGGTGTGACACTGAATAGCACCGACTCAGTAGGCGGGGGGTTGGGTGTGTGTTTTTTCATGGCCTAGTTCCTTAGTTAAGAAACCATCACCGGCTGCCGCCAAGCAGATTGGGTGACGGATTGCACAAGGTTGGCGGACCGGCAAGGAACACCCCGGCACCCCGAAGGGTCCATGCGCAACCCGCCATGGCAGAAGAATGCTAATGCAAAAATCCAACATTCTTACAGGGGGGGTCGTTGCGCTTCCTTGTTGGGCCGCCAAGCCCGCTCGCTGCAAATGCAGCGCCCGAGGAAGGTAAGCCACCGGACAATTCCAGCGCAACCCCGGCAAGTTGTCAGAAATTTCCGGTGTAGCAAACCCCCATTTCCCAACTACATTAAAAACCTACTATCCAAACCCCAACGTTTGGCTTATCCTTTTCGCTGTATATAAATACAGTAGTCGCAAAAGACAACTATCGTGAAGGCATGTGAGGTGGTGAATGGCCGTCGAAGTGGTATACCGCAGCAGCCGAGATCTGGAGCGTTTGTTCATGGATAAAGCCGAAGCTGACCGTCATGACAAGATGCTTGAACTCGCTGAGTTGCTGGCAGAAGTGTTGCAAAAAGCCGTGCCGTCGCTGAGCGAGCAGCAGGTGGAAGAAGCCGGGATCTACATGGCGAAGAACCGCGATGTATTTGCCAAGGCGTTCAAGAGCCAACCGGACGCGTTGTCCGAGTTGCTGAACCCGGCGGCAGAGTAAAGCCCGAATTGAACAGGCCCTGAATCAAGGATTCAGGGCCTTTTTAATGCCTGGGCTATTTGTACAGCAGGCGCTCGGCCAACTCGTCGGCCACCCGTGCCGGGGAGCGTTTTTCGGCTTGGGCGTGGGCGAAGATTTCGGTCAGGCGCGTGCCGATGTTCGACAGGTGCGCGGTGATGCCGGGCAGGTCCGTGCCGGCGTGTTTGAGGGCGACGTAGATCAGGCCACCGGAGTTGATCACGTAGTCCGGAGCGTAGAGGATGCCACGGCCTTCCAACTGGTCGGCGATGTCCAGGTTGGTCAGTTGGGCGCTGGCCGAACCGGCCACCGCAGCGCAACGCAGCTGGCCAACGCTGCTGCGGTTGAAAACGGCACCCACTCCGCAGGGCGCGAGGATGTCGCAGGGAGTGCTGAGCAAGGCGTCGTTGGCGATGGGGTGGGCGCCCAGTTGCTCCATGGCCAGCTGCACCTTGCCGTGCTCGATGTCGCTGACCAGCAGTTCGGCACCGGCGGCGTGCAGTTGCTCGGCCAGGGCATAACCGACGTTGCCCAGGCCCTGCACCGCGACGCGAAGGCCTTCGAGGTTGTCGCTGCCCAGGCGCGCCATGGCGGTGGTGCGGATGCCCGCGAAGACGCCCATGGCGGCATGGGGCGCAGGGTCGCCAGCGGCGGTGGTACTGGTGACGAAGCGGGTGTGCTGGGCAATGCAGTCCATATCGGCGACTGAGGTGCCGCTGTCGATGGCGGTGATGTAGCGGCCATCGAGTTTTTCGATACAGCGGCCAAATGCTTCGAACAGGGCCGCACGACTTTCCACGTGCGCAGGACGCATGATTACTGCGGTAGCGCCGCCCACCGGCAGCCCAGCCAACGCGGCCTTATAGCTCATGCCTTGGGCCAGTCGTGCAGCATCGGCCACGGCACTTTCATCGTCAGGGTAAGCAAGGTAGCGACAACCGCCCAAGGCAGGCCCGCGACGGCTGTCGTGGATGGCAATGATCGCCTTCAACCCGGTCACCGGGTCGACGCTCAGGTGCAGCGATTCAAGGCGGGTGCTGTGCATGAGCGCAAACATCTTCGAGCTCCCGAATCACTTTTGGTGTTGGCCCAAGTATAGGCTTGCGTCAGAAAACTGCTGGATCGCACTGGAATAAGCGAGTCAGTTTCGTGGGCTCCAAGACATAAGAAAGTGGGATATTTCTCAAGATGCTGGACGAATATTCACAGCAAGGCTAAAACGGGGGCATACGCCGGAGAACGCAATGAATCCCCGCACAGCCTTTTTCGCCTGCCTGGACCGTTCACCCCCTGCGCTGTTTGAAGCCGCGCTATGGATTGCTGCCGAGCATGACGCCCGCGTGCAGCCCTTGCTGATCCTGCAGGATCTCACCGCGCTGCAACAGCAGGTCAGCCTGGGCATGCCCCTGTTGCCCGCAGATGAACTCGGCCAACCGCTGCTGCGGCGCATGAATGACCTCGGGTTCGCCCAGGATGACCACACCCCGTTGCGTCCCGCTGCCGCATTGCTCGACAAGGTGCTGCAACGCAAACGCGGGCAGCCCTTGGCCATGGGCCTGATCGCATTGGAAATGGCGCGGCGCCTGGAGATCCCCATGGTCGGTGTGAACTTCCCCGGCCACTTCCTGCTGCGGGTACCCGGTGCCGATCACCTGTTGGACCCGTGCGGCGGCCGCCGCCTGTACCCCAACGACTGTCGCGACCTGCTGCACCGCCAATACGGGCCGAAACTCAAGTTACAGGCCGATCACCTGCATTCGGCCGAACCTCGGGCGATCCTGCAACGGCTGTCGCGCAACCTGCGCCAACTGCACCTTTCCAATGACGAGCCGCTGGCCGCCCTGATAGATGCCGAACGCGTGCTGGAACTGGGCAATGCCAACGCCGCCGACTACCTGGCGCGGGCCAGCCTGTACCAGCGCCTTGACTGTCCGAGTGCCGAACGCTTTGACCTGGAACATGCGCTAATGCTCAGCGATGACCCGATCCAACGCCTGCGCCTGACCGAGCGGCTGGGGCATCTGCCGCCCAATTCAGTGGTGCATTAAGGCGCCTTGAGAATGTCGCTACGTACCGTGTCAATGGGTTCGCTCACGCCTGGCGAGCGCACCTGGATAATCAACAGCGCCGCCACCACCGCCGGAATCGCGCAGAACAAGAAGATCTGCTGCACCGGTATATGCATCGCCAGTAACAGGCTGCCGAACAACGGCCCCAGGATCGACCCGAACCGCCCCACCCCCAATGCCCAGCCCGTGCCGGTGGCGCGCACCTGCGCCGGGTAGAAATTGCTCGCAAACGCATTGAGGGTCAGTTGCCCGCCGATGATGCAGAACCCGGCGGCAAACACGCAGGCCACCAGGTAGCGTGGGTTGTCGTGGTTCAAGCCCAGCAGGACGGTGCACAACGCCGCTGCCGCCAGTACGCCGGACAGCAGTCGCACTTTGCTTTTCAGGCGGTCGGCAAACCAGGCCATGAGGATGGCGCCCAAGGTACCGGCGAACAGGAACATGGAGGTGACCAGGTTGGCTTCATTCAGCGCCAGGCCGCTTTCGAGCAGCAGCGAAGGCAACCAACTGATCATGAAGTACAGCAGGATCAGGCTGACGAAAAAGGTCGCCCAGATCAACAACGTCGGGCGGGCGTAGCCGTTGCGGAACAGCTCCACCACCGTAAGGTTACTGCCCTGCTCCTGGCGGTTTTCGGCTTCGCTCGCAGACGGCGGCTGCCAATCGGGCAGCATGCGCGCCGTGACCTTGCGCAAACGCAGATACGGCGGTGCATCGCGCAACAGACGCGGCAGGGATTCGGGCAACAGCCACGCCAGGAATGGGAACAGCAGCAACGGCGTCACCCCGCCAGCCAGGAACACGGCCTGCCAACCAAAGCCGTCGATAAACCCCGCGGCTACAAACCCGCCCGCCGCACCGCCGAATGAGAAGCCACACGCGGCCAGGGTCACCATCAAGGTGCGCAGGCGTGGCGGCGAATATTCCGACATCAACGCCATGGCACTGGGCATCGCGCCGCCCATGCCGATACCGCAGATAAACCGTGCCGCCATCAGTGTGGTCAGGGAATTGGCAAACACCATCAGCACTGTGAGGCTGGCGTAGATCAGCACACAGGCCAGCAAGATACGTCGCACGCCAAACCGATCTGCCAGCGGCGTCACCAGCAGCGAGCCCAGGGTCAGGCCCAGCAGGTTGGCACTGAAGACCGGACCAAACGCGGCTTTTTCCAGACCCCAATCCTTGGCCAGCGCCGGCACTACATAACCCAGCACCTGGGCGTCATAGCCATCGGTGACCAGCAGCAATGCCAACAACAGGAGAATCAACCATTGGTAGCGCGACACCGGGCGGGCGTCGAGTGCCGCGCGAAAGCTGGCAATCTGATTGTGCATCGCAAGGTACCTTTATTTTTTTATGTTGGCACGATCAAATGTGGGAGGGGGCTTGCTCCCGATAGCGGTGTGTAAGTTGACAAACTTATTGCTGATACACAGCAATCGGGAGCAAGCCCCCTCCCACATTTGGATTTAGGCAATTTCTGAAAGCTAAGGTGTGTCAGGTTGGTTGGCAGGATGAGCCTGCACAAACGCTGGATGCTGCGCCGCCAACGCCGCTACTCGGCCGATACGCGGGTACGCGCCCAACGGCACCTTGAAGCGCTCGGCCGCGTACAGCTGGGGTATCAGAAACGCGTCCGCCATGCCCGGCTGCGCGCCGAAGCAAAACCCGTCATCGCCAATCAACTGTTCCACCGCGCCCAAACCCTGGCTGACCCAATGGCCGATCCACTCGAGCAGTTGCGCCTCATCATGCCCCCACTTACGCAACAGGTTTTGAGTGCTGGAGTTATGCAACGGATGGATATCGCAGGCGATGATCGACGCTACTGCGCGCTGGTGAGCACGGGACGCGGGATCTTTTGGAAGCAGCGGCACCTGTGGATAACATTCCTCCAGGTACTCAACGATCGCCTGTGATTGAATCAGCAGCGCGCCTTCTTCAGTGCGCAACGCCGGCACGCGCCCTTGCGGGTTGATCGCCAGGTACTCAGGCTGGTGATTGGCGCCGCCTGCCGGCACCAGCAGGTTGACCGGCAATGCAGTGAAGTCCAGGCCCTTGAGCGCCAGGGCAATTCGTACCCGATACGACGCGGTAGAACGGTAATAGGTATAGAGTTCCATTGCCCTGCCCTCTCAGCGCGCCGCGACTACGGTGCCGCGGCATTCACCAAAGCCGATGCTGGCAAAACCTTCGCGGATGCAACGGCCACGCAAGATGATTTCGTCGCCGTCCTCGAGGAATTTACGCACCTCGCCGCAGGGCAGTTCAATCGGTTTTTTACCACCTTCGGTGATCTCCAACAGGCTGCCAAACTGCCCCGGTTGCGGACCGGACAAGGTGCCCGAGCCGAACAGGTCACCGGCCTGCAACTGGCAGCCGTTGACGCTGTGGTGCGCAACCATTTGCGCCACGGTCCAGTACATGTGTTGGGTGTTGCTCAAGGTCAGGCGATGGGGGGGCAGGTTCTGCTCACGCATCGAGGCCGTGGTCAGCAGCGCCTCCAGTTCGATATCAAAGGCACCCGCGTTCTGATCGCGCTTATCCAAGAGATACGACAACGGTTGTGGGTCACCCTCGGGCCGCGCCGGTTGTGCTTTACGGAATGGCTCCAGCGCTTCGGCCGTCACTACCCATGGCGAGATGCTGGTGATAAAGCTTTTCGACAGGAACGGCCCCAGCGGCTGGTATTCCCAGGCCTGGATATCCCGCGCCGACCAGTCGTTAAGCAAGCAGAAACCAGCGATATGCTCGGCGGCATCGCCAATGGCAATCGCGTCGCCCATGGCGTTGCCCTGGCCGATCCAGATGCCCAGTTCCAATTCGTAATCCAGGCGTGCACAGGGTCCGAAGGTCGGCTCGGTCTGGCCGGCCGGCAGGGTCTGGCCCTTGGGACGCCGCACATCCGTGCCCGACGGGCGAATGGTCGAGGCACGGCCGTGGTAGCCAATCGGCACGTACTTATAGTTCGGCAACAATGGGTTATCCGGGCGGAACAATTTGCCGACGTTCTGCGCGTGCTCGATGCCAACGTAGAAGTCGGTGTAGTCATTGATCCTGGCCGGCAAATGCATCTGGCAATCGGCGGCACGGTGCAGCACCTGCGCCTCGCGGGTCTGCAGCTTGCTGCCTTCGGCCAGCAGTTCCAGCAGGCGCTCGCGCAGGGCCACCCGAGGGCCACGGCCGAGTTCAAAAAACGCGTTCAGTTGGCCACCCGCCGTGGCCTCGACGGCGCGTCGGGCTTCACCGTCAAACTCGTCCAGCGCGGCATGCAGGTCGAGGATTGCGTCGCCAATTGCCACACCACTGCGAGGTGCCGAGCCATTGATGCTGAACACGCCCAGTGGCAGGTTTTGCAGGGGGAAATCCGCGTGGCCGTTGGCGGAGGCCACCCAGCTACGGGCAAGCGATGGTTGGGTCATGGGTTATCTCCGATTCGGGTTGAAGGTGGCGGGCAGCGCGGCCCAGCACGCATCGTAGGCAGGTTGCAGTTGCGGGCACTCCAGGGCGAACTGGGTCGGGCGCAACACTTGGCTGGTCTCGAACATGAAGGCCATGGTGTTATCAATTTTGTGCGGTGCCAGGTCTGCAGTGATGGCCTTGGTGCAGGTCTCGCCGTCCGGGCCGTGGGCGCTCATGCAACTGTGCAGCGACGCGCCGCCGGGCAGGAAGCCTTCGGCCTTGGCATCGTAGGCGCCCTGGATCAGGCCCATGTATTCGTTCATCAGGTTGCGGTGGAACCACGGCGGACGGAAGGTGTTCTCGGCCACCATCCAGCGCGGTGGGAAGATCACGAAGTCGAGGTTGGCCAAGCCATGGGTGCTGGTGGGCGAAGTCAATACGGTGAAGATCGACGGGTCCGGGTGATCGAAACTCACCGTGCCGATAGTGTTGAAACGCCGCAAGTCGTATTTGTACGGCACGTTATTGCCGTGCCAGGCGACCACGTTGAGTGGCGAATGATCGAGCTCGCAGGCCCACAGCTCACCGAGGAATTTCTGTACCAGCGTTGTAGGTTGCTTGAGGTCTTCATAGTGGGCAACGGGTGTAAGGAAGTCGCGAGGGTTGGCCAGGCCGTTGCTGCCGATAGGTCCTAGATCCGGCAGGCGCAGCGGGGCGCCGTGGTTTTCCGCGACGTAGCCGCGTGCTTGCGCGTCCAGCAGCTCGATACGGAATTTCAAGCCACGGGGCAGCACGACGATTTCCAGCGGCTCGACTTCCACCACGCCGAGTTCGGTGGCGATACGCAAGCGGCCTTGCTCGGGAACGATCAACAGTTCGCCGTCGGCATTAAAGAACACGCGCTCCATCG
Organism: Pseudomonas sp. FBCC-B545; assembly: GCF_059134095.1. Lineage (NCBI taxonomy): Bacteria > Pseudomonadati > Pseudomonadota > Gammaproteobacteria > Pseudomonadales > Pseudomonadaceae > Pseudomonas > Pseudomonas sp. FBCC-B545. Next base: position 5,101,608 of record NZ_CP101441.1, read on the forward strand.
AGCGATTGGCGCGGTAGTGGTAGATGCTGATGCCCGAAGGTTTTTCCGACCCCGAGTTGGCCACCATGCCGACCAGGCCGTCGATAAAGTCCGTCGGTTCACTCGGAATATCCAACGGGTTCCAACGCAGGCGATTAGGCGTTACTGCGCCCAGCGGGCCACCGGCCAATTGGCGTTCCAGCTTGATGAACGCCGGGTGGTTGGCCGACGGCTGGATGCGGTACAGCCAGGTACGCCGCGCTTCGCTGCGGGCCATGGTGAAGGCGGTACCGGAAAACAGTTCGGTGTAGAGCCCGTAAGGGGCTTTTTGCGGCGAGTTCTGGCCGACCGGCAGCGCGCCAGGCAAGGCCTCGCTGGCGAATTCGTTGCCAAAGCCCGAAAGGTATTCGAGGTCCATGGATCTTCCTCTGTACACAAGTTATTTTTATCGTAATTCGGTTACGCATAACGTAATTTGATCGCTATCGAGCGTCAAGCTATAAAGACGCCCATTCATCTCTCGGATTCTCGCCCTTCCATGGAAAAGCCCCGCGACACCGGTAAACAGAAAGTCCGCTCGGCGGAAGTCGGCACCGATATCCTCAAGGCCCTGGCCGAACTGTCTCCCTCCACCTCGTTGTCACGCCTGGCCGAACATGTGCAGATGCCGGCGAGCAAGGTCCACCGCTATCTACAGGCGTTGATCGCCTCGGGTTTTGCCGAACAGAACCCCGCCACCAACCATTACGGCCTGGGCCGCGAAGCGTTGCGCGTGGGCCTGGCGGCGCTGGGCAGCATGGATGTGTTGAAAGTCGGCGCCATGCCCCTGGCGGAGCTGCGCGATGAATTGAATGAAACCTGCTTCCTGGCGGTGTGGGGCAACCAGGGCGCGACGGTGGTGCAGATTGAGCCGGCAGTGCGTGCCGTCACGGTGGTGACGCAGTTGGGATCGGTATTGCCATTGCTCAGCTCGTCCACCGGGCTGGTGTTCAGCGCCTACCTGCCATCGCGGGAAACCGTGGAATTGCGCGAACGCGAGATCCAAGCCGGCGCCGCCCACTCGCTGGCGGACGATCAGGCCTACGCCACGGTGTGCGAGCAGATCCGCAGCCGTGGCCTGCATTTTGTGCATGGCTTGCTGATGCCCGGCGTGGATGCGTTGTCGGCGCCGGTGTTCAATGCGGTGGGGCATGTGGCGGCGGTGATGACCGTAGTCGGCCCGACATCACTGTTCCACGCCGATGAAGATGGCCCGGCGGCGCAGCATCTGCTGGCGGCGACCCGGGCCGTGAGTTGGCGCATGGGCTATCAGCCCTGAATCAATCCTCGCTGCGTGACAGGGCCACGGCCACGCGATCCTCCAGCGCCTTGACCTGCGCGCCGGCCACCACATAGTTGTTGGTCAGCATCGAGAACACCAGCTTGCGCCCGTGGGCGTCGGTGACGTAGCCGCTCAATGACGACACGCCGCCCATGGAGCCGGTCTTGGCATGCAGGTTGTTTTGCGCTGGGGTGGCGCGCAGGCGATAACCCAGGCTGCCGCCGGTCATGCGGTCAGTGTTGCCAGCAATCGGCAGCGCGTTGTACCAGGCGTTGAACCACGGCTGTTTACTCGCGGCCAGCAGCAGGTCGGTGAGGGTTTGCGCCGACACCAGGTTGCGCCGCGACAGGCCGGAACCGTCAACTTGATTGAGGCTGCTTGTGTCCACCCCCTGGCGCTTCAAGAACCCGGCCACCGCCACCACGCCCGCCGCCGCCGTGCCGCTGTTGGCGGTCTGGCGGCCCATGGCCTTGAGCAAGGCTTCGGACATGTTGTTGTTCGAGAGCTTGAGCAGCGGCACGATCAGCTCCTGCAATGGCGCCGATTGGTGCTCGGCCAGCATTGTCACTGCTGCCGGACTCGCCCCGCCCATCACCCGGCGCCCCAATACCGTAATCCCCTGCTGCGCCAGCGCCTGCTCAAACAGATTAGCCACCAGTTGCGTCGGCTCCCAGACACTGATCAGTTGCTGGCTCTGTCGCCCCGGAGCCACTGCGCCACTGAGCTGCAGCAGGTTGGTACCATGGCGACGGTTGATTCCATAGGTGTTGCCCGGCCCACTCACGGCGCGATTGCTCAGTTGCAGGTAATCGGTGGGCGGGAAGATATCGACACTCACCGGCGAGCCAGCCCGCAACGGCGCCTTGGCGGTGACCAGTACGCTGCCGGCATCGAAATCTGCATTGGGTGCCACGGTCAGCGCCGAAATCTGCGCGCCGTAGTAGGTGGTTTCATCATCATGGGACCAGTCGACGCCCAGCCGCTCGGCATCGAACCAGGTGTCATCGAACACCAGGTCACCCTGAACCTGGCGCACACCCTGGCTGGCCAACTGCGCGGCGAGGGCCTGGTAGTCGGCGAACTGGATGCTCGGGTCGCCGAGGCCACGCAGGTACAGGTTGCCAGTCAGACGGTCGCCCTGGCGTATGCCATCACTGACTAACTGAGTAGAGAAACGGTACTGCGGCCCCAACACATCCATCGCCGCCGCGGTGGTCAGCAGCTTGAGGTTGGAAGCGGGCACCAACCGGGTGCGCGGGTTGTGCTGGTAGAGCGTGGTGCCAGTGCGGGCATCGCGCACCATCAGCGACACCGTGGCGCCGTGCAGCGCCGGGTCGGTTAACAGTTTGTCCAGGGTGGCAGGCGTGGACGTCTGCGAAACGCTGGCGCAGCCGCCCAACAACAAGCTCAAGCCGACCAGCAGGGCGCTGGTGTGAAACCATTTTGCAAAATGCATCAGTCGCGTTTTCCATAAGCATCGAATGCCCGCAACGCTAACAGCTCAGGTGTCAATGTGGGAGGGGGCTTGCCCCCGATAGCGGTGTGTCAAGCAACATTAGTGTTTGCTGACACACCGTCATCGGGGGCAAGCCCCCTCCCACATTTGATCTTCGCTGCTTTAAGCATTTCGTTCGCTTAACTGACTGGCATCAGGGCAAGCCTCCTCCCACACAAAGCGAACTGCAGTCAGAAGGTAAGGGTGCTGGACACTGACACCTGCCGCGCATCGCCTATGGACACAAACTGCGTATTCACCGACGAGGTGTAGTAGGTACGGTCGAACAGGTTCTTCACGTTGAGCTGGAACTTGACCTTCTGCCCCTCAAGCCTGGTGTCATAGCTGGCGAACACATCGGCCACGGTGTAGCTCGGCAGTTCGAAGCTATTGGCCGCGTCCCCGGCGCGCTTGCCCACATAACGTGCACCAGCGCCGACCCGCAATTGATCGCCACCCAGGATGCTGCCGAAGTCATACACCGCCGACAGCGAGCCGGTGTTTTTCGCCACGTTCTGCAGGCGGTTGCCTTTGAGCGTCGGGTCTTCGGTGACCTCGGCATCGGTGTAGGCATAGCTGCCGATCAGGCTCCAGTTGTCGGTCAACTGGCCGCTGGCATCCAGCTCCAGGCCACGGGAGCGTACCTTGCCCGCCACGCTGTAGACCGACGTCAAGCCTTCACCCACCTGCACCAGCACATTGCGCTTGTCGATCGTGAACAGCGCCGCGCTCGCAGTGATACGTCCCGGCATATCGAACTTGGTGCCCAGCTCCCAGGCCTTGGACTCTTCCGGCTGCAGGCTGCCGTCCAGCATGGTTTTATTCGCCAGTGGCGCGATGGTGGAGTTGGGCTTGAACGACTCGGTATAGCTGCCGTAGAACGACAGCTCATCGGTGTAGCGATACACCAGGCCGGCACGCGGCACCCACTTCTGCCCGTTGCCATCAGTGTTGGCAGTGAACGGCACGCCCTTGCCGGCGTATTGGTCGTACATCTGGTAGCGCGCACCGCCGACCAGGATCCACTGGTCATTGAGGTGGATGGCATCCTGAAAGAACAGCGAGTCGCTGCGCAGCAGGTCGGTCTGGTTGCTGTCGGGGGCGCTGACCCTGGAACCCGCCACTTCGTTGCCATACACGGGGTTGTTGTAGTCGAACGTGCCACGCGGCGCCTGGCGGATCAGGTCGGCACGGTAGATCTTGCGGTACTCGTCGTCCAGGCCGAACACCAAGTCATGTTGCATGCCGGCCACGTTGACCTTGCCTTCGAGGCTGGCGGTGGCAAAGCGGTCAGTGGTCAACGCGCCCTGGGTGCCATCCATGCTGCGGGTCAGGGTGCCGTTGGTGTTGACCTTGACCACGCGCACCTGGCTGGCATCGTAGGTCTCGCGGTTCCAGCTGTAGCCAAAGTGGGCCTTCCAGTCGTCGTTCAGATCGTGATCGACGGTGAGGCGGTATAAATCCGAGCGGCCTTCCATATTGTTGAATGGCTCATCCAGGCGACGGGTGGCGGGGATGTTCAACGGGTGGTTGGTCTTGGGGTCGATGGCGGTGCCACGGTCGAACGGCGCGAGAAATTCGCGGTGCTCATAGGCCACTGCCACTTGGGTGGTGTCGCCATACCAAGCCAGGGACGGCGCCACCAGCGTCTCACGGTGGGTGCCGTAGTTACGCCAATAGTCTTCATCTTCATGATCGACGATCAGCCGATAGGCCAGGCCGCTGTCACCGAGCGGGCCGGTGGTGTCCAGGTTGCCACCGCTGCCGTTCTTGCCGCTGCCGAAGCTCGAGCCACGGGCGGTCAGGGAAGTGGACTGCACCAGCTCGGGCTTCTTGCTGACGATATTGACCACGCCACCCGGGTCCTGGATGCCATACAACAAAGACGACGGGCCCTTGAGCACTTCGACACGCTCGGCGGTCGCGTTCATGGCCCGGCCCTGCACCACCGGCATGCCGTCCTTCATGATCGAGCCATTACGGTTGTCGCCAAAACCGCGCAACATCACCGCGTCCTGGGTGCTGCCGAGGGTGTTGGACTGGGTGATGCCGCTGATATTGCCCAGGGCGTCATCCAGGTTGCGCGGCTGTTGGTCGCGGAGCACCTGGGCCGGCACCACGTTGACGGTTTGCGGGGTTTCCAGCAAAAGGCCACGGGAGCGCATCACCGAGCTGGTGATCGGCGGCTGGTAGCTGGTGCTGTCCTGGGTCGGGTTGGCTGCGCTGATGGTGGTGGCGCCGAGGCTCACCGCTGCGTCGGTAGGCACCGGCTCCAGGGCCAGGGTGCGGGCGTCGATCTGGCGGAAGGTAAAACCTGAATGGCTCAGCAGGCGTTGCAGGGCCTGGGTCGCACTCATCTGCCCGCTGACCTCCGGGGCATTGAGGCCATAGGGCGCGTCATCGGTGTAGATCACGCTCAGGCCCGTGACCCGGCTGAAATCGCTCAGGGCCTGGGGCAACGGTTTGGCGGCCAGGGCAAACTTGAACTGAGCGCTTTGCTGCTCCTGCGCCTGGGCGATGCCAAGCGGCAGCAATGCCAACCCCGACACCGCTAATACCGAGGCTCCCAGCCACTGTTCTACCCAACCGCTTGCCGTTGCCTTCATGCTGTGAGAACCCGTGTAGAAAACGCTGTTAATGCGAATAGATCGCAGTTTCATGCACTACACGGATGGGCCGCGGGTTTACCTCACCTGAATCAGAAAATATTTTCTCGGATGCTCCCTAGTCGCCTCTGTCAATCAATGAGCCGCTCGCCGCCAGGCACTCCTTGGCGCTCTTCTTCAGCTTCTTGATCAGCCGCTCCTGGCGCAACGCCTCCCCTTTGCTTGCACACTGCTCGGTATAAACCAGCGCAACAGCGGGGCTGGACAAGAAAAACCGCGCGCCCTTGCCGCTTTGATGGGAGGCAAAGCGGCGCACCGGATCATTGCTGATGCCGCAATACAGCGAGCCATTGGCGGCGCGCACCAGGTAGACAAACCAGGGTTTGGATTCAGAAGGATCAGTCACAAGTCGTTTCGGCAAACCGCAGGGAGGCCAATCTTATCAACGACCGGCCTGGAATGCCTTCAAGCCTTTGCGTGCCTGGGCACGCACGGCGTTTTTCAGCGCTGGCGACCAGCCGAGCAACAGGCCCTTGAGGCCCAACGCCTGGCGCGACCAACGCCACAGGTCGAAGTGGTCATGGTGTTCGCAGATCTTGCCGTCGCGAAACACAAACCTGGCGCCGATATCGTTGACCACGGTATTGCCGGTGGCGCTGAACAGGTACGTCGCCACCCAGTGCGCGCTGCCGGTGGTTGCATCACTGCGCACCTGGTCGAACGTCAGGGAAAAGTCCTTGGCGCGGGTGGTGAGCATGCGCCACATGTCGCCGGCATCGCGCCCGCGCAATTCACCGAAGGCCGGGTCGCTGAATATCACGTCATCGGTGTAGCAGGCGGCCATGGCTTCGGCGTCCAGGCGTTGGAAGGCCTGGTAGAACTGGGTGATCAGGGCGTTATGGGCATCACTCATGGGCAGGTTTCGCACGTGGTTCAGGAAGGACTGAACGATAGTCCGCACCGCATGGGAAAGCCATGGCTATTCACCGTGTCGATGAGTGATGCCCGACCGTATCAGAGGTAGACCACATCCAGTGTGGCGCTGCCGTCTATCTGGATCTCTTCGGTAATCGGCAGATTCCGCTTGTTGGTCAGCGTCGTGGCCACTTCCAGCACCCCCTTGAAGGTGGTCATCGCCAGCGGTGTCGGAGTGGGGTTGCCAGGGTCCTTGATGCTGCGTAGAAAGCCCGGCTGCCAAGCCGTACTGCCGGAGGCCTCGAGCCACATGTTGCCATTGGCCGACTCAATCGGGGTACCCGGTACGTCATCGGCGCTCACCTCAGCCATGTTGAGGACGTACCAGCCGATTTTTGTATTGTCACTGGCCAGGCCAAGGCCGAACACTGCCGTCGATCCATTGTTCCCACTCGAGGTACCGGGGCGATTATCGGTACTCTTGATTGCGATCAGCGTCGGCGCATCGCAGGTCACCGACACCTGCAAAGAGGAATCGGGAAGTTTGGTCTCAAGGTAGGGATGCAGGTCCTGGGCCGAGATCTTGCCGTGGTCGACCATGCCGCCATTGGACAAGAGGGGCGTACAGGCTGCCGGTGTGATCTTGCCGACCACACTGAGATCCACACTGGACGCAGCCATTACATTGGAAACACCCGCCCACAACAAGGCGGCGGTCATAAGTGCACGAGACGGTTGCATATCAATGCTCACTTTCGGCCGATTATCAACGGATCGAACAACGCACTCCGGCGTTTTGCCAACCTGCAGTTCGGCTCAACTAATTAGACTAGGAATGTCAGCCCATCGCTATAACGACGAAAAGACCATGACAACTTAGAGCAGGCCGCCTTCAAGTTGAATACAACTAATACGAATCCAAACTCACACACTAGTTAATTAACCACTGTCACAAAACTGCAACTTTCTAAGGCACCATGCCTGCGGCACGCGCATAAGCGAACAAGTCCACATCCGTGGATATACACAACCGGTGCATGGCGGTGCTTTTTTGTTTGCTGATGGTGGAAATACTGCGATTGACCCGCGCCGCAATCTGGCTGACGGTCATGCCGCTGGCGAGCATGCGCACCACCTCGCGCTCCTTGCCGGACAGCTGCGGCTGTTGCGATTGATCACCCGGCCCCGCCTCCACCAACTGCTCGCGCAGGGACTCGCTGGCGAAGTTCTGGCCGGCGCTCACCGCCTTGATCGCCTGGGGCAGTTCCTTGGCCGAGGCGCTCTTGGCAACGATGGCGCGTGCGCCATGGGCAAATGAGGCACGCAAGGTGGCCACGTTGGCGAACATGGTTACCAGAATCACCGGCAGCGCCGGGTACTGGCGATTCAACAGGCTCAGCAGGCCGTAACCATCGGCCTGCTGGCCCCCAGGCATGGCGAAGTCAGTGACGAGCACATCGCAAGGCACCTTGGCCAATAAGTTGAGCAACTCATCGGGACCGTTGGCCTCACCAACCACCTTGCACTTGCCGCCCGCCTCAATCACCACTCTCTGCCCAATACGTACGATGGGATGATCGTCAGCAATAATTACACGAAGCATAGATACCCACGAATGATGGCAAATTGAATGCACGCAAAATAACCTTGCTGACGATTGGTAACAACCGGTAACAGCAAGTGAGGTTCAGCCGCACCCCATGTTTTGAAGGGGGTAGTTTTGAACTTACAGAACAAAAGGAAAATTCTTACACTCCAAAGTCACGACAAAACCGTTCAACTTCGACAAATCGTCACAATGCACGCAAGTAGTCGAGATAAGCCGCCAGATCGCGCTGGAAAACTTCCAACTTCTGCAGGTTGAATGCCACGCCATGGGCACGTACCTCGCTGATCAAGACGCTGCCCCTGGACTCCAGCCCCGCGCTTCCCAAAAAGGCCAGGCTGCCCACGAGGCGATGCAAGCGCTCGGCGGTCAATCCGGCATCCAGGCTAGTAAGCGCGTGCGTCAGTGCCTGGGTGTCCTGCTGCGCTTCCATGAGCAGGCTGCGTAGCATCTGATCCACGATCTGCGGGCTGCCAAACAGCTCGACCAGGCTGGCGCGAGTCGGCCAACCCGGCGCAGAAGCGCCCGGCGACCGGCTCGAAAGCGCTGCCGGTTCGCCGGGCAGCCAGCGCATAAGCATGTCACGCAACGGTTCAAGGGCCAGCGGTTTGAGCAACCAGGCATCCATGCCGGCGTCGCGGCAGCGTTGCGGGTCGTCGTGCACCAGGTTACCGGTCAGCGCGATGATCGGCACTCGCTCACCCCCCAGGTCCTGCTCGCGCTGGCGTATGGCACGCGCCAGGCTATACCCATCCATGACCGGCATCTGGCAGTCGCTGATCACCAGGTCAAAACGCCGGCACGCCATGGCCGCCATGGCACTGCTGCCATTTTCGACCAATTGGTGGCTCAGCCCGAGCTTGTCCAGCTGCCAGCCCATCATCGCCCGGTAGGCGCAATGATCCTCCACCACTAACACACAATGATGCCGCCAATGTGCCGGCGTCGTGGCCTGGCGCATCAGTTGTTCTGCGAAGCGACATCGCTCGAAAGCACGCCCGCCTACCTCATCAGGTGCTTCTTTGCAGTACTACTGGGGTTCGGGCAGCACTGACGTAACAGTCAGGAACAACCATTCAAGGCACTGCATGGCGCAGCCCTTAAAGCCATTCAAATAACTGTAATCGCACAATCAAAATATCCTTTCAGATGCATAACTGACGATACAACAACTACGAAAAACAACTTTCTCGCTTAAATAGCCTCACCACCGCGTCGCTCTGCTCGCCTGCGGGCCAATGTCGTAAAAGTTGTATATCCGCGTATAGCGGCGATCACTAGATTGTGTGCACCCCGCCAGAGGGTAACGATCCGCCACATTTATCAGGGCGGTTATAACCCAGACCTGACAGCACTTGCCTTGCTGTCGTGGGTCGCCATGGGTCTGTTTTCACCTACTGGCCACACACCGGAACAACACATCTATGAACAAGCATTTGGTTGCCTTTGGCAGCATCCTGTTGATCACCTGTACGCCATTCGTCTTTGCGGCCAGTTCCCAGGACCTCACCGTCAGGGGCGTGATTACTCCCAGCGCCTGCGACACCCAGATTACCGGCGGTGGCGTGGTCGATTTCGGAAAAATGTCGGCCAAGGAGCTCAATGCCGAGCAATACACACCACTGCCCAGGCAAACCGTGCAATTGAGCGTGAGCTGCGAAGGGCCAACGCTGTTCACCTTGAACACCATCGACAACCGGCCCGGCTCCAGCGCCAATCACCCGCACTGGCATGGCCTGGGCATGACCCCGGAAGGCGAGAAGATCGGCGGCGCCGGCTTCAACCTGCATAACCCGCTGGCCGACAACCTGCCCGCCCAAACCATCAACTCAAGCGATGGTGGCACAACCTGGCAACTGGGCACCCAGCTCAACCCCACCGTATTGACGGCAGTGGCGATCAACAACGTGCCAGTGCCGGTAGCGGTGCGCCAGTTCCACGCCAACCTCAGGCTCAACACCCACATCGCGCCCAGCGACAACCTGACGCTGCTCGACGAAGTGCCGGTGGACGGCCACGCCACCGTACAACTCATGTACCTGTAACTGCCGTACACAGCCCCTATCCAAGGAACACGTCCCATGAAAACACTACTTGGCGCATTGACCGGCGCAACGCTGCTGTTCGCCACCACGACCACTTTCGCTGCCTCGACCGTGGACCTGACGGTCAAGGGCCTGATCGTTCCCAGCGCCTGCACGCCGAGCCTGTCCAGTGGTGGGGTGATCGACCATGGCAAGATTTCCGCCAAGGACCTTGACCCCGACAAACCCACCATCATCGGCAACCACACCCTGACAATGTCGGTGGCATGCGAGGGCAAGACCCTTATCGCGCTGCAATCGGAAGACAACCGCAGGGGGTCCTCGATCAGCACCAGCGACTACGGTCTTGGCCTGATCAATGGCACGCAGAAACTCGGCCACTACGTCCTCAAGATCGCCAACCCGATCGCCGACTCCGTTGAAGTACAGTCCATCGCATCTCTCAACGGCCAGGACAATTGGTACCTTGAAAAATTCTGGGACCCTACCCTGTATATGTCCATGGCTGACATGAGTGATACCACCCAGCCAGTGCCGGTACAGGAATTGCTGCTGGACCTGGAGGTGCAAACTCTCATCAACCGCACCGATGGCCTGGACCTGAGCAATGAAGTACAGATCGACGGTTCCGCCACCCTCACCGTGATGTATCTCTAACCCGCTGGACGCCCATGCCTGCCTGGAAATCGGCGGTCATGGGCCATTTTTCGTATCGGCCACCCTCATTCGAACCAGTGACCTGCACCGATGAACATGCGCCCTTGCCTTTTTGCTGTCGTACTCGCACTGACACTGACCGCCCAGGCGCTCGCGGCCTCTTTTGTCGACCTCACGGTGACCGGCCGGCTGACCCCTGACGCCTGTAATGTGGAACTGTCCGACAACGGCTCCGTCGATCACGGCCGCATTCCCGCCCACACCCTCAGCAGCGACGAATTCACCGTGCTGCCGGCCCAGTTGCTGGAACTGACGGTGCTCTGCAACCGGCCGATGCTGTTTGCCCTGGTGGGCATCGACAATCGTGCGGATTCATCATTGGCGCCGGACTACTTCTACGGCCTGGGCAGAAATGTCCACGCCCCGCAGGAACGCCTCGGCTCCGTGGCGCTGTCCTTTCGTAACCCGGTGGGCGACGCGCAGAGCCTGCAGGTATTGGCCTCCTACGACAGCGGCGGAACCTGGGCGGCAGAGCCCAACGCCTATCCCAGGTCCTACATGGGGTTTGCCTTACCCGGCGACCGTCAACCGGACTTCATCCGCCAGCTGAGCGCCCAACTGCGGGTCGACACCTCAATCAACTTTTCGCAATACCTGACCCTGGACCAGGAAGTGCCCCTCGATGGTTCCATCGTCCTGGACTTGCGCTACCTCTGACTCCACCTTTTTCCCAATGGAAACTCCGTCATGACGTCGACACGCTGCACACTCGCGACCCTGGCCTTACTGTTGAGCCTCCACGCCCAGGCTGACGGCATGGTGCCCGACACGTCCGTGGTGATCATTCACGAAGCCGACGGCGAAGCGGCGGTCTCGGTCACCAACACCGACAGCAGCCTGGCCTTGCTGCACGTGACCTTGCAAGACATCCCTGAAGACACCGAGCCCCTTTTGGTGGTAACGCCACCGCTGTCCCGAGTGGAAAGCGGCAAATCGCAACTGGTGCGCTTCATCTTGCAAAACCAGGCGCCGCTGAGCACCCAGCGCCTAAAACGCGCAATTTTCGAAGGCATGCCCCAGGGTCGTGCAGCCACCGAAGCCGGACACGCCCGGGTCGGCGTGACCGTGCGCCAGAACCTGCCGGTGATCGTGCATCCCAAGGGCCTGGCGATCAACCGTACACCCTGGACCGGCCTGACCTGGACCCTGCGCAACGGCACATTGCAGGTGCGTAACGATACGCCGTATGTGGTGCGCCTGGCCCAGGAGCTACGCCTGCTGCCCGGTGATGGTCAGGCGACCCTGCCGCGCACCTATGTGCTGCCCGGCCAAACCCTGAGCGTGCCGGCCACCGGCGGGCCCGCTACCCAGGTGCGGTTGCAGCCGGCCACGGTGTATGGCTTTGCCGTGGCCGCCTACGACGCGCCCATCTCCCTTTGAAATCAACAGGCGCCAGGCTGGCGCCTGCATAACGAGTGACGGCTCATCGACCGTTACCAGGACGCTGCCAACGTAGCCAGGGCCGGCATCGGGCGTCCACCAGATTGAGTGCCTTTCGTGAAAACAGTCCTGAGTTACCGTGACGGCGAAGCCGTGCCCGCTGCATCTGCCCGTCCACCGTTGGCGACCCTGGTATTGCTGTGCGCGCTGGTGCCGGCCAAGGCGTGGTCCGAGGCTGCGCCACGGCCGGGCTTCGACGCCCAGACCCTGCACCAGCGCGGCATCGACCCACAGCTGGCGAGCCTGCTGTTGGACGCGCCGCGCTTCACCGCCGGCCGGCATACGATCACCCTGCGGGTCAATGGCCAGCGTCGTGGCCGCCTGGAGGTGGCTTTCGATCAACAGGGCCGGCTGTGTTTCGATCGCGCCCTGCTGGAGGCTGCCCACCTGTTGACGCCCAACGACAGCGGCCCGTGCCACGACTTTCTCGGGCAGTACCCGCAAAGCCTGGTGGAGCCGGATCCGGCCACGCTTTCAGTGGCGCTGGTAGTGCCCACCGATGCCTTGCGCCCGGTGCCTCAGGATGTTTCGGGGTATGAAACCGGTGGTTTCGCTGGCCTGCTCAACTATGACCTCAGTGGTTTCTACAATCGTTATGGCGATGACGCCAGCCGGTTCGGCTCGGCCAACACCGAAGTCGGATTCAATGCCGGCGACTGGATCGTGCGCAGTCGCCAGGTACAGACCTGGCAGGACGGCCTGTCGCGCAGCACCCATCTGGAAGCCTATGCCCAGCGCACCTTCGCCAACCACCAGGCGGTGCTGCAGGCCGGGCAGATCAACCTCTATAACCCGGTGCTGGCTGGCGCGCAGATCAACGGGGTGCAGGTGCTCACCGAACAAGCCCTGCAGGAGCAAGGCCAAGGCGCGGTGATCGAAGGGATCGCCAACAGCCCGGCGCAAGTCGAGGTACGTCAGAACGGCGCGCTGATCCACTCCACGGTGGTGCCCGCCGGGCCGTTTGCCCTGAGCGATGTGCGCCGCCTCAACACCCGCTCGGATGTGGAAGTCACGGTCAAGGAAAGCATCGGCGGTGAACGCCGTTTCACCGTGCCGGCGGCAATGCTGGGCCTCGGTTTGCCAGCGCCGGGCTATTCCCTGGCGGCAGGCCGCGTACGCAATATCGGCGACGCTCAGGGCACCGATCCCTGGGTGGTCAGCGCCGGCTGGACCGGCCCCGTGCACCCGCAACTGAGCGTCGGCGGCGGCATGACGGTGGCCGACGACTACCGTGCCGGCGGCGTCAGCCTGAGCTGGCTACCGTGGCTGGACAGCCAAGTGCAACTGACCAGCCAGGTGTCGAATAGCAGCGGCTGGGAACAGGCCTCTGGTGTGCAAACCGACCTGTCCTGGTCACAACGCCTGAATGAGCGATGGTCATTCAGTGCCGCCAATTCCTGGCGCAGCCCCGGCTATCGCGAGCTGGAAGAAAGCACTTACCGCCAGGTCACCAACGAGCACAGCCGTTCGCGTTACCGCGACCAGCAAAGCGCCACCCTGGGCTGGTCCCATCCCTGGCTCGGCGCCTTCAGTGCCGGGGTGTCCCGCTCAGCCAGCTTCGACGGCCGCAGTAGCAGCCGCGCCCTGGCGTCCTGGGGCACCAGCGTCAGAGGCGTATCGCTGTCTGCCAGCGCCGAATGGCAGATGGGCGGGCAGGATCAACAGGACAATGCCGTGTACCTGAATATCAGCCTGCCTCTGGGCGAGAATCGCCGGATGCGCGCCTGGGTGCGCAATTCCGGCGGCGAACATCGCACCGGCGTAGGCATGAACGACCAGCTCGACGATCAGTTGAGCTATCGCGTCAGCGCCGAGCATGACACTCGCGACAACCAGGTGGAAACCACCCTGGGCGTCTCTGCCCTGCCGCGCTACACCCAGCTCGACTTGAGCTACAGCCGCTCCGATGCAGAGCGTTCCAGCTACCAGGGCGGCGCACGCGGCGGCGTGGTGCTGCATGGCGATGGCGTGACGTTTTCACCCTACCCGGTGCGCGACACCTTCGCCTTGCTCTCAGTGGGCGAGATGAGCGGGATCAAGGTCAACACTCCCAGCGGGCCAGTATGGACCGACTGGCAAGGCCAGGCGGTTGTGCCCCAGGTGAGCGCCTATGGACGTAGCCCAGTGGAAGTCCAGACCCGTTCGCTGCCGCGCAACGCCGATATCACCAACGGCCTGGCGGTGATTGCCGCAGGTCGCGGCGCGGTGGACCGGGTTGAGTTCGGCGTGGGCCTGACGCGCCGCGCCTTGCTCACCGTCAGCACCGACGAGGGTGCGCCCTTGCCAAGGGGCGCCTCGGTCAGCACCGCAGCAGGCGAGTTCGTCACCCTGGTGCAGGATTCCAGCCAAGTGTTCCTGCCCAACGTGCTGGAGCAGCCGACGCTGTGGGTCACCTTGCCGGGCGGCAGCCGCTGCGTGCTGCGCTTCGAATTGCCGAACAAAGCCGACCCCACGGTGTATTTCGAAACCGCGCCCGCCCGTTGCCAAACGCCTTGAGGATAACCGCCATGCTCCGAATGACTTTCCTGCGCCCCGTCACCCTGTGGCTACTGCTCGGTTTGACTGGCAACGCCCTGGCGGTGGATGAATGCCAGCTCACGCTCAGCGAATCGCTGCTGGATTTCGGCTTGATGAGCCGCATCGCTCAGAACGACAGTGCGCCACAACGCCTGCTCGGGGAACGACGCCTGAGCCTGACCTTCAACTGCCCCCAACCCCAAGACCTGAGCCTGTTCTATCGCGCCCTGGCCGCCGATGCGCAGCAACTGCGCTTTACCGAGCACGGGCACTACCAGATTGAAGCCAGCAACGCCGTGGTCGATGGCAAGGCGGTGGAACTGGGCTTGCTCGCCGCCCCTGGGCAACCAGCGCTGAGCAACGCCAGCGTGCAAGACTGGCGTGCCGGCCACGGCATCGCACCGACCTTGCAGGGCAGCGTGGTCAACGGCAGCAACCTGTCCCTGCAACTGACGTTGCGCGCCTGGGCCGACAGTGCCGCCACCCGGGTGCGAGACGCCACCACCTGGGAAGTGTCCGGAACGTTTTATTCGCCGCTACAGGGGCGCTACCGCGAACTGACCTTACGTGCGCATTTTGCCCCGGCCGCCTGCCAGCCTTCGTTGTCCGACCATGGCGTGGTGGACTACGGCGTCCTGCCGGCCAAAAGCCTGAACGCCACCACCGAAACCCCGATGCCCCTGAGGACCCTGGGCTTTGCCGTCAGTTGCGATGCGCCGACCCCGTTCGCCCTGCGCATGCACGATAACCGCGAAGGCTCGGCCACCGGTGGTATCGATGAGACCGCCTACGGCCTGGACCTGGATGCCAGCCGCAACAAAATCGGCGTGTATTTCGTTACGGTCGACCCGGCGGAATTCACCGCCGATGCCTTCACGTCGCTGTATCGAACCGACTCCACCAGCAACGGCGTGGCCTGGAGCAGCTCCAGCCAGCGCCAGATCCCCATGGCCGCCAACAGCATCATGGGTTTCACCGACAGGCTCGGCACCACCACAGGGCCGGTGGCTATCCAGAACCTGAGCGGCACCGTGCGCATCAAGACCTACCTGGCCCCCACGCAATCGCTGGACCTGCGCGAAGTGGTGCGTATCAACGGCTCCGGCACTATCGAAATCATCTATTTGTAAGGAGTCGCCTGATGAACATCCACCGCACTGCACTGCCCGCCTTGTTGCTTGCGCTGAGCGCCGCGCCGACCCAAGCCGCCTCCAGCATCGACCTGAGTGTCCTGGGCCGTATCATCCCCACGGCTTGCACGCCACTGTTGTCCGCAGGCGGAGTAATCGATTACGGCAAGATTTCCCACCAGGACCTGAACCTCGAGCAAGGCACGCGCCTGCCCGTCAAGACCCTGCAGATCAGCATCGATTGCAATGCGCCCAGTCGCTATGCCCTGCGCATGCGCGACAACCGCGACGGCTCGGCCACGGTCAACAGTGAGATTTACTACGGGCTGGGTTTCGACCGCAGCGGCAACCGAATCGGCCTTTACTCCATGAGCTTTGACCCACGGCAAACCCAGGCGGACAACAGCGCGTCGATCTACGGCACCGAGTCGACCACCGGCGGCGTGGCCTGGCGCACCGCCAACCTCAACCCTATCGACATAGGCGCCAACAGCTACCTGGGCTTTACCGACATCGAAGGCAGCGTCGCTGGCCCCTCGGCGATTGGCACGCTGACCGGCACCGTGAGTATCCACACCGTGATCAGCGCCCGGCGCAACCTCGACCTGAGCGTCGACACGCCCCTGGATGGCTCCGCCACGCTGGAAGTGGTTTACCTCTAGACCTTCTCGCTGGTGACTTGCACATAGCGCGCCCGCCCGGCACCCAGGCCCGCCACGATCGCGCCCAGGCCGATCACTGCGAAGATCCAGCCGGTAGCGTCCCAGCCACCGGTCCAGTCATGCACCAGGCCGACAACGAACGGGCCCATGGAGGCCAGGGTGTAGCCGAAGCCCTGGGCCATGCTCGACAGGTTGGCGGCGACGTGGGAATCGCGCGAGCGCAGCACGATCAAGGTCAGCGCCAGGCTGAAGGTGCCGCCCTGCCCCAGGCCAAGCAGAATCGCCCAGCCCCACAGGCCATCCAAGGGCGCATAGAGACAACCAAACAGACCGCCGAGGGTCAGCAGCATCACCACCACAATGGCCAGGCGCTGGTCTTGGCCACGGGTGGCCAACCAGGGCGCGGCGAGCGAACTGAACAATTGCACAATGATCGAGCCGGACAGCGCCAACCCGGCCTCAGTAGCACTCAAGCCGCGCCCGATCAGGATCGACGGCAGCCAGCCAAACACGATGTAGGCCAGGGAAGATTGCAGGCCCATGTACAAGGTGACCTGCCAGGCCAGCGGGTCGCGCAGCAAACCTCTTACGCGATAGGCAACCTGATGGGCACCGTGTTTCGGCCCAACCTGGGGCAACCAGAACAACGCCGCCAGCAGCGCCGGCAGAATCCAGAACCCCAGGCCGATGTTCCAGCTGCCGCCGTAGTAATGACTCAACGGCACCGTAGCCCCCGCTGCCAGTGCGGCGCCCAGGCACAGGGCCATGGTGTACACGCCAGTCATGGTGCCGGCGTGCCTGGCAAAGTCACGCTTGACGATGCCCGGCAACAACACGCCGATGATGCCGATACTCGCACCGGCGATCAGGCTGCCGGCAAACAGGCCAACCTCACCCAAGGAGCTGCGCAGAATGATGCCGGCGGCCAGCGTCAGCAAAATTCCCAGCACCACCCGCTCAGCACCAAAGCGCCGCGCCAGCACCGGCGCCAGCGGTGCGAACAGGCCCAGGCACAGCACCGGCAACGTGGTCAGCAACCCGGCCTTGGCCGCCGACAACCCCAGGCTCGCGGACACCTCGCTGAGCAGCGGCGCCATGCTCGACAGCGCCGGGCGCAGGTTCAGCGCCACCAGGATCAGCCCCAGCAGCAGCAGCCATGGGCGGGCGACGAGCGGCGACGTGTGTTGCACCACCTCGTCATCGGCTTCGGCGTCGATCAACAGTTCTTCAAGTTCAGTCTTGCGTTGGGTTTCAGGGTTCATTGATCAACTGCCGGCAGAGGGATTTGGCGCGTTCGGGGTCTTGGTGTTCCACCGCGTCGAGCAAGGCGCTGTGCAGGTCGAACACGGCCTGACGACGTGGTGAGATGTTCAAGGTCTGGCGCAACTGCGCGCCGACGATGGCGGAAAAGTAGTGGTACAGCTCGCTCAACGCCGGGTTATGTGCGGCGTCTACCAGCCGACGGTGGAACACCAGATCGGCGTTGATGTAAGCCTCCAGGTCACCGTGATACAGCTCGGCACTGGCCTGGAGCGCCTGGCGCAACGCGTCTAGGTCTTCATCGGTGCGACGCACTGCGGCGAGGCCGATAGCCTCCACCTCCAGGATCTGCCGCGTCTCCTGCGCCTGCTCCAGGGAGCAATGGGACAGCGCACGCATTGTGCCCAGCGGGTCGGTCATCGAGCGCAAATAGCTGCCGTCACCCTGGCGGATTTCGATCAAGCCAGAGAATGCCAATACACGCATGGCCTCGCGCACGGTATTGCGGCTGATGCCCAGCTCGGCAGACAGCTCCGGCTCGGTAGGCAGGCGTTCGCCGATGGCCCACACGCCTTGGGCAATGCGCAAGCGCAGTTGCTCCAAGGCCTGGTCGACCAGGGAACGTTTGATCAGTGGAGCGATGTCTGTCATGGATTTTGCACTTTCGTCCAATCATAGGATGAATTTTCCTACAGGCTATTCGGAGTTGCCTACAAAGGCAACGCACTAGGGTTCTTAGGCAGGAAAAGGAGCAGTATTTTCGATTGGTAAAATTACCCTCAGAGGGTAATTATTGGACTCGGGTGTCTTATGGAAAAGTACACACCTCACTACGATTTGGCGGTGATCAAGGCGGATGTCAGGCGGCTTGGGAGGAAAGCATTTACCCAGTCAGCACAACGATGCGGCTGGGACCTGTGCTTTAGCCTTGAGGAAATGCAGGAGGTCGTCTATGAGTTGCAAAACTGGATGTTGTACAAGTCGATGACCACTTATGGAGACCATCGAGTCTGGCAGGACGTGTACCACACTCATTCGAAAGGCAGGGAGATTTACATCAAGGTCACTTACTGCACAGACGGTAGGCCTCCGGTAATCTCCTTCAAGGAGAAACACCCATGAAAAAAACCGAGCTGTGCTACATCTGTGGCGCCCCTGATGCATTGAGCTATTTCGAGGGCCGCAGCGAAACCATAAGCGTCAAAGGCATGGAGCGTCGAGTCGACAATCTTGCAGGCTGGAAATGCAAGGTATGCGGCGACGGCTTTTGGGACCCCGATACCGATAGTGCAGATCGCTATGGCGAAGCGGGTGACGAGCTAGTCCTCGCCGCTCGAAAAATAATCGGCGCCGAGATGAAGCGCATCCGCCGAAAACTGCACCTTACGCAAAAGGAAGCCGTGGATTTGCTGTCCGGTGGCGGCCACAACGCATTCTCCCGGTACGAACGCGGCGAAGTTCCAGCCCCCAAACCCTTGGTGCTGCTGATGCGATTCTTGGATCGCCACCCGCACCTGCTTGCGGACGCGAAAGCCCTGTCGGAAGGCGCTGATATGCGCGGCGCCTTCACCTACACCGTGAACAACGACACTGAAGCACTCAAAGCGTCCTAACCCAAAAAATAAACCCGGCCAGGCCGGGTTTGTTTTTTCAAACATCGATCAATGCAGAATCTGGCTCAAGAACAACTTGGTCCGATCATTCTGCGGGCTGTCAAAGAAGTCATTCGGCGCCGCCTGTTCCACGATCTCGCCCTTGTCCATGAAGATCACACGGTTGGCCACGGTGCGCGCGAAGCCCATTTCGTGGGTCACGCACAACATGGTCATGCCGTCTTCGGCCAGGCCGATCATGGTGTCCAATACTTCCTTGACCATTTCCGGATCCAGCGCCGAAGTCGGTTCATCGAACAGCATGATTTTCGGTTTCATGCACAAGGCACGGGCAATCGCCACACGCTGTTGCTGCCCGCCGGACAGTTGCCCAGGGAACTTGTGCGCCTGTTCCGGGATGCGCACGCGCTCCAGGTAATGCATGGCGATTTCCTCGGCCTTGCGCTTGGGCATCTTGCGCACCCACATCGGCGCCAGCGTGCAGTTCTGCAGGATGGTCAGGTGCGGGAACAGGTTGAAGTGCTGGAACACCATGCCGACTTCACGGCGGATCGCTTCGATCTGCTTGAGGTCGTTGGTCAGCTCCACGCCATCAACCACGATACGGCCCTGCTGGTGCTCTTCAAGGCGATTGAGGCAGCGGATGGTGGTGGACTTGCCCGAACCCGACGGGCCACACAACACGATGCGCTCGCCTTGCTTGACGTTCAGGTTGATGTCTTTCAACACGTGGAACTGGCCGTACCACTTGTTGACGCCCTGCATCTGGATAATGCCTTCAGGGCTCACAGGCTGCTTGATTGCTTCGCTCATAAAAACCACTCCTAACGCTTGTGGCCGGTGTCGAGCTTGCGTTCCAGGTGCATGGAATAGCGCGACATGCCAAAACAGTAAATCCAGAACACCAGGGCGGCGAACACGTAGCCTTCGGTGGCCATGCCCAGCCATTTGGGGTCGGCAGCGGCTTGCTTGACGCTGTTGAGCAGGTCGAACAGGCCGATGATGATCACAAGGCTGGTGTCCTTGAACAGTGCGATGAAGGTATTGACGATCCCCGGGATCACCATCTTCAGGGCTTGCGGCAGAATCACCAGGCCCGTGCTGCGCCAATAACCCAGGCCCATAGCTGCGGCGGCTTCGTACTGCCCCTTCGGAATCGCCTGCAAACCACCGCGCACCACTTCGGCCACATAGGCCGACTGGAACAGGATCACACCGATCAGCGCCCGCAGCAGTTTGTCGAAGTTCATGCCTTCGGGCAGGAACAACGGCAACATCACCGAGGACATGAACAGTACGGTGATCAACGGCACGCCGCGCCAGAACTCGATGAAGGTCACGCAAACCACCCGGATCGCCGGCATGTTCGAGCGCCGGCCCAGCGCCAGCACAATCCCCAGCGGCAAGGCGCCGGCGATGCCGACCGTGGCGATCACCAGGGTCAGCATCAGGCCGCCCCATTGGCTGGTCGCCACGGTGCTCAAGCCGAAGACGCCGCCGTGCAGCAGGAAGTAGGCGATGATCGGGTACAGCACCAGGAAGCCCAGGCCGTAGATCGCCTTGCGTTGCCAGCGCGAGATGAACAACGGTGCCACGCCGACAATGGCCAGCCACACCGTAAGGTCCACGCGCCAGCGCAGCTCGCCAGGATAGTAGCCGTACATGAATTGCCCGAAGCGTTGCTGGATGAACACCCAGCAAGCCCCCTCTTTCGTGCAATCGGCGCGGGTAGTGCCGACCCAGTTTGCGTCGAGAATGGCCCACTGCAGGATCGGCGGTACCACCAGGTACACCAGGTAAATCGCCAGCAGGGTCAGCAGGGTGTTGAGCCAGCTTGAGAACAAGTTGGCGCGCATCCACGCCACCGGCCCGAAGACTTTGCTCGGTGGCGGCATATCAGGTTTGAACGTATGCGTCGTCATGGGCGTTTCCTCACCGCTCGATCAGCGCAATGCGCTTGTTGTACCAGTTCATCAGCAGGGAAATGCTGATGCTGATCGCCAGGTACACGCTCATGGTGATGGCAATGACCTCGATAGCTTGGCCGGTCTGGTTGAGCACCGTGCCGGCAAACAGCGAAACCATTTCCGGGTAGCCGATACCGGCGGCCAGCGAGGAGTTTTTCGCCAGGTTCAGGTATTGGCTGGTCAGCGGCGGAATGATCACGCGCAGCGCCTGCGGGATGATGACCTTGCGCAACGTTGGCCCCGGGCGCAGGCCCAGAGAACGCGCGGCTTCGGTCTGGCCGTGGCTCACGGACTTGATCCCCGAGCGCACGATCTCGGCGATAAACGCCGCCGTATACACCGTCAATGCCAGAGTCAGCGCCAGCAGTTCAGGGATCAATACCCAGCCACCGACGAAGTTGAAGCCTGCAAGCCGGGGCATCTCCCAGTGCAACGGCGCGCCGAAGATCAACGCACACAACGCCGGGATCACGATGAACAGCGCCAGGCCGGCCCAGAATTTATGGAAGGGTACGCCAGTGGCTTCAAAGCGCCTGTTGGCCCAGCGGGTCATCAGCACGATGGCGACAATGGCGATCACCAGGCTGGCGACAAATGGCCAGAACCCGTCGGCCGCCAGGGCTGCCGGCATGTTCAGACCACGACTGCTGACGAAGAAGGTATCACCGAAGTTATGGCTGTTGCGCGGCCCCGGCATGGTCAGGAACACCGCGAAATACCAGAACAGGATTTGCAGCAAAGGCGGGATATTGCGAAAGACTTCTACGTAGACCGTCGCCAGCTTGCTGATCATCCAGTTGGGCGACAGCCGCGCCACGCCGATGATAAAGCCCAGCAGGGTTGCCAGCACCACGCCGATCACGGTCACCAGCAAGGTATTGAGCAAGCCGATCACAAACACCCGGGCATAGCTGTCCGATTCGGTGTAGTCGATCAAATGCTGCGCGATGCCAAAGCCGGCACTGCGCTCAAGAAAGTCGAAACCCGAGGTGATGCCCCGGTGTTGCAAATTGGTCTGGGTGTTATGGAACAGGTACCAGCCCAGCGAGACAACCGCCACGATGGTGATGATCTGGAATAGCCACGCGCGCACTTTGGGATCGCTGAAGCTGAGCTTCTGCTTGGGTGCGCCGATTTGATTTTGCATGAAGTGCCCCGCAAATAATGGAACAGAACATCACCCGGCGGTTGGCCCACCGAGTGATAGAACCATCAGCGATCAGCGCACAGGGGGTGCGTATTGGATGCCGCCGTTGTTCCACAGCGCGTTCAGGCCACGGTCAATTTCCAGTGGTGTGCTCTTGCCCAGGT
This sequence comes from Pseudomonas sp. FBCC-B545, assembly GCF_059134095.1. Classification (NCBI taxonomy): domain Bacteria; kingdom Pseudomonadati; phylum Pseudomonadota; class Gammaproteobacteria; order Pseudomonadales; family Pseudomonadaceae; genus Pseudomonas; species Pseudomonas sp. FBCC-B545. The sequence continues at coordinate 5,124,192 of NZ_CP101441.1, forward strand.
TGCGCTCGAACATTTCGCCGTAGTTGCCCACCTGCTTGACGATCTGTACGACCCAGTCCTTCTTCACTTTCAAGTCTTTGCCATATTCACCGTCGGCACCGAGCAAACGCGCGACGTCGGGGTTCTTGGTGGACTTGGCTTCAGCTTCAACGTTTTTCGAGGTCACACCGGCTTCTTCAGCGTTGAGCATGGCGTAGCCCACCCAGCGCACGATGGCCAGCCACTCGTCGTCACCGTTACGCACGACCGGGCCCAGAGGCTCCTTGGAAATGGTTTCCGGCAGCACCACGTAGTCTTTCGGCGCGGCCAGCTTGCTGCGCTGGGCAAACAGTTGCGACTTATCGGATGTCAGCACGTCGCAACGCCCGGATTCCAGCGACTTGGCGCTTTCGTCGGAGGTGTCGAAGGTGATCGGGGTGTATTTGAGGTTATTGGCGCGGAAGTAGTCGGAAACGTTCAGCTCTGTGGTGGTACCGGCCTGGATGCAGATGGTTGCACCGTCCAGTTCCTTGGCGCTTTTCACGCCGAGCTTGTTGTTGACCAAAAAACCGATGCCGTCGTAGTAGGTAATGAAGCCTGGGAATTTCAAGCCCATGCCCGCATCGCGAGAGCTGGTCATGGTGGTGTTGCGCGACAGGATGTCGACTTCGCCCGATTGCAGCGCGGTGAAACGCTCCTTGGCATTCAACTGGCTGAACTTGACCTTGGTGGCGTCGCCGAAGACCGCAGCGGCCACGGCGCGGCAGTAGTCAGCGTCGATGCCGAGGATCTTGCCACTGGCATCCGGCACCGAGAAACCCGGCAAGCCATCACTCACGCCACATTGCACAAAGCCTTTCTTCTGCACGGCATCCAGGGTGGCGCCCGCCTGGGCAAACCCGTTGACACCCAGTACAGCCGCCGCAGTGACGATGGCCAGGGTGGATTTCAATACCTTCATTCAAACCTCCAGTTGCTCTTGTTGTGTCCAAGCTCCAACCCCAGCGCACCCTTATGAGGCGATATCGACCCGTGTTGGCTTTTTTTGGGGTCAAGCGGCATGAGGTTTTCGCGATCATTCCAGCGGCTATCCCCTGAACGGCGGTCACTGATAGTGTTACCGTCCCGGGAGAGTTCTGACATCGACCTACACATAGCAAGGCGCGTACCAGAGTGCCGGCCAAGGGGTTGCAACCCTGGGTTAATGGCAAAAGATTCACCCTTGCGACATTCTCTTAATAGATCAACCTGTCGCGCACCGTTCCAACGCCCCCAATCGGAGCGCACGCACATATATGGAGCAGACATGACCGAACCCTTGATTCTTCAGCCCGCCAAGCCCGCAGACGCCTGCGTTATCTGGTTGCATGGCCTGGGTGCCGATCGCTACGACTTCCTGCCGGTAGCCGAGGCGCTGCAGGAAAGCTTGCTGACCACGCGCTTCGTTTTGCCTCAGGCGCCGACGCGACCGGTGACCATCAACGGCGGCTACGAGATGCCGAGCTGGTACGACATCAAGGCCATGAGCCCGGCGCGTTCGATCAGCCTGGAAGAACTGGAAGTCTCGGCGAAAATGCTCACGGATTTGATCGAGGCTCAGAAGAGAACCGGGATAGACGCTTCGCGAATTTTCCTCGCGGGTTTTTCCCAAGGCGGCGCCGTGGTTTTCCACACCGCATTCTTAAATTGGGAGGGGCCACTCGGTGGCGTCATTGCCCTCTCCACCTACGCGCCAACCTTTGACAATGAGCTGGAATTATCCGCCAGCCAGCAGCGCATTCCGACACTGTGCCTGCATGGCCAGTACGACGAGGTGGTGCAGAACGCCATGGGCCGCAGCGCCTATGAGCATTTGAAGGGCCGTGGTGTCACCGTGACATGGCAGGAATACCCAATGGGCCACGAAGTGTTACCCGAAGAGATACGCGACATCGGCACCTGGCTGGCTGAACGCCTGCGCTGAAACCCGCGTTTATGTAGCCGTATGACAGACGCACTACGCCGCGCCCGATTCTTGCATTACACTGGCCGGCGTACATTCCTTAACCAATTAATGAGATGACCGTGCTCAAAGCACTCAAGAAGATGTTCGGCAAAAGCGCGGCTGAGCCGCTCGCGCCTGTTCCCAGTGCTCCTGCCCCCAAGCCCGGCAACCGCAATGACGGTCCACAGCCTGGCCGGACTACGCCCGCCGCCGCACCGAAACAACCCTCGGTGACGCCGCCTGAACAGGCCCAGCCTGCCGAGGTCGCTACGGCGCCTGCGGCCAAACCACGTCGCGAACGCGCGCCCAAGCCGCCGGTGACCCCGTGGAAACTCGAAGACTTCGTCGTCGAGCCCCAGGAAGGCAAAACCCGCTTCCACGACTTCAAGCTGGCCCCGGAACTGATGCACGCCATCCAGGACCTGGGCTTCCCGTACTGCACACCGATCCAGGCGCAGGTGCTGGGCTTCACCCTGGCGGGCAAAGACGCCATCGGCCGCGCCCAGACCGGTACCGGCAAGACCGCCGCGTTCCTGATCTCGATCATCACCCAGCTGCTGCAGACGCCGCCGCCGAAAGAGCGCTACATGGGTGAACCGCGCGCCCTGATCATCGCCCCGACCCGGGAGCTGGTGGTGCAGATCGCCAAGGACGCCGCCGACCTGACCAAGTACACCGGCCTCAACGTGATGACCTTCGTCGGCGGCATGGACTTCGACAAACAGCTCAAGCACCTCGAAGCCCGCCACTGCGACATCCTCGTTGCCACCCCGGGCCGCCTGCTGGACTTCAACCAGCGCGGCGACGTGCACTTGGACATGGTCGAAGTGATGGTACTGGACGAAGCCGACCGCATGCTCGACATGGGCTTTATCCCGCAAGTACGCCAGATCATCCGCCAGACCCCGCCGAAAGCCGAGCGCCAGACCCTGCTGTTTTCCGCGACCTTCACCGAAGACGTGATGAACCTCGCCAAGCAGTGGACCACCGACCCATCCATCGTCGAGATCGAGGCGCTGAACGTCGCCAGCGAAAACGTCGAGCAGCATATCTATGCCGTGGCCGGTGCCGACAAGTACAAGCTGCTCTACAACCTGGTCAATGACAACGGCTGGGAGCGCGTGATGGTGTTCGCCAACCGCAAGGACGAAGTGCGCCGCATTGAAGAGCGCCTGGTACGCGATGGCGTCAACGCTGCGCAACTGTCGGGCGATGTGCCGCAGCACAAGCGCATCAAGACATTGGAGGGTTTCCGCGAAGGTAAGATCCGCGTGCTGGTGGCCACCGACGTGGCCGGGCGCGGCATTCACATCGACGGCATCAGCCACGTGATCAACTTCACCCTGCCGGAAGTGCCGGACGACTACGTGCACCGCATCGGCCGTACCGGGCGGGCCGGGGCCGCGGGTGTGTCGATCAGCTTTGCCGGGGAAGATGACTCGTACCAATTGCCGTCGATCGAAGCCCTGCTGGGGCGCAAGATCAGTTGCGAGACACCGCCGACGCACCTATTGCGGGCAGTGGAGCGCAAGCGCCCCTAAGCTGAAATACGCTCAAAATGTGGGAGGGGCTTGCTCCCGATTGCGGTGTGTCAGTCAACAAAGATATCGACTAATCCACCCCAATCGGGAGCACCTCGAATCGTCGCGCCCCCCCTCCTACATTCGTTTGCATCAAGCGTCACCTCCCCCCTGTATCAGCCCACTCAGGATAGGCTGGCGAATACGCCAGGCCTCGTCCCTGAATGCATCGAAATATTCGACGCTGCTGCTCACCATATCTTTCAAGCTGCTGAGGGCGGGTTGCGTTTGAGGCTGTGTCGAAGCAGAAAAACTACCCTTATTGCCTTCAGGCACGGCGTTCTCCCTCGTCTGACTTCTACTTTCGATTGATCGGCCAAGATTGGTAAATCTCAAAATAGCCCGCGTACCACCGAACATCTGGCTGTACGGGGTAACTCCAGCTTTATCGGTAAATTTATAGGTCAACCCCAACATGCGGTCTCGCGATGCCAACACAGCACTGCCGATCGGTGTATCAGACAGGTTACCCACACCGGTCCATTTTGCTGCGGCTCCCTTGTAGGCCATATGCGCCGAGGTATAGGCCCCTCCCACGCCCACAGCCAATGAGGCTATGGAGAACCCGAACGCGGCCCATCCCAAGTTATTGATGTGGTTCGAGCGGTCCCAACCCATTGCTTTATCGACCTCGGCAACGCCCAGTGCTGCGGTGCTCAGTGTTCCGCTGACGACCCCCAACCCCGCACCAACCAACACTGCCGCCTTGGAAGCGATAAGCATCCCCGCCGCACCTGCCGACACAGCCGCCGCGAGCGCTGGAGCTGCAAACCCTACCGTAACGATGGAGAGCGCCAACGCCGCGCCGGTCAATACCCACTTCAACCAGCTAGGCCATAAACCGCTAGGGTCTACCATGTTGCTCGGGTTACACGCACAGTAGGCATAGCCGTTGAGCCCGCCCTTACCAAAAGGGGTCAGCTCGTCGACCTGCAAAAACACCATCAGCTCCGGATCGTAGGCACGACGACCGTTGCCCAGGAAGTAGAGCCTGGATGCCGCATCTAATCGCTGGCCATTGAACGCTGGTAGTTGCAGGTCTGCCATGGTGCGGGTCTTGCCATCATCCAGAGGAATTTTGGTATAGCCGTAAGGCGTGTATTGTCGCCGCACATGAGCCTGCCCCGGCGCCGATATGCCACGCACGCTGCCGGCGGCATCGTTGGTATGCAGTTGCGGCCCGTCCACGCCACCACCACGCGCCATTACTTGGTCATCGCCGTTGAAATAGCGGATCTTTTTACTGCCTTCAACTAAGGATTCAAGGTGCTCGCCTGCATACGCCAGCATCACGGGCTGTTCATTTCCACGCCAAGCGAGTACCTGACGGGATTCTGCGTCGTACCGGTAGCTGTATTGAAAGCCATCGGCCCTTATGTCGGTCAATTGATCAAACTCGTTGTATGTGTAGAGCTGGCCTGACGGCCCAACCAATAAATTGCCCGCCGCATCATAGGTCAGGGTGACATCCTGCACCGGGAGCGTGTGAGTCAAACGCGTCAGCTGGGTGGGGTCGGTGCCGGTGAAAAACCGTTCACAAACATCTTGCGTATTACCGACAAAGGAGGTGACCACATGGGTAATGTTATTGAGGCTGTCAAAACTGAAGTCTTGACCGACGATGCTACGCCCCAAGCGATCCTGTGGGTGTTCGCGGCCTTCGCAGCGATAAGTCTTCAAGCGCAAGTAGGCGTCGTAGCTAAAGGTCTCACCGATGACCAGCTGTGCTTTCGCGTCTCGAAAAACCCGCTTCGCCAACATACTGTTGGGGTGATACTCACTGGTCATCACCTGCAACAGCTCGCCGTTTTGCTCAAAGCGGCGCTCGGCTTCTCGCCCCAGTGAGTCGTAGGTAATCCTGGTGACGACTCGCGTATTCTCGTAAACGGCGGTCAGCGTCTGAGGCCGACCAAATATATCGTAATCCTGCTCGATCACCATTGAGCCGGTGGTCATCCGCAGGAAACGCCCGTGTGCATCATAATCGAACTGGCTTCGCTGGCCATCGGCTGTGATTTGATACTTCAAGCGCCCGCCGGGGGAATAGTCATACAGTGTGGTAACGGACGTACCACTGACCGTTTGAACATCCTTTTCGGGATTGCCGTTGACGTCGTAAACAACCTCATGAATCGAGCCATCGGTCTGCGAATGCGTCAAAGCGCCGGACATCAGGTCATGTCGGTAGGTGTTGACTGAGCGCCCTGCTATTTCAATACGACTGGGCCTGTTCAGCTCTCTGTTATAAAAACGTTTCTCACGAACACCGAGTGGGGAAACAATGGAGGCAGGCTCCATCCATCCGGCCTCATACTCCAAAATCATGGCCTGCCCTTTCCCGCGGACCTGGCTGATCATGCGGCCCAGGCTGTCATACGTACGGGCCCCCACAAGTTTGCCGTCGATCATGAGTGCAGTGGCTGATTCGCTACTGGTACCGCGTGCGTATTCGATTTTACGCAGGCGCTGTGCAGTGCCATCGGCAGGTTTTTGCAAAACGGTTACCTGTCGATTGAAAGCATCGTAGGTGAATTCGGTGAGATTTTTACCCACATCCAGCACCGAAAGGCATCGGCCCAGCCCATCGTAGGTGCGCGACTCAATTTCGACGCTGTTTTCGTTAACGTCGAGGCGCTCGACCTTCGCCGGCTGGTTATGCTCATTGAACCAAGTCTTCAGGCGTTCACCGCCTTCCACCCCCTCGATCTTGAGGTTCAGCAGGGGATCGTACTCATCGATCAACACACTGCCATCAGGACGCTTCACACGGCTGAGGTTGCCCCAGCGATTATAGGTGTAGGTAGTCTCGAGTGTCCGAGTCCCGTCGCTCAGATAATCGGTATGCACCTCTTCGACGCATTGCCCAAGGGCGTCATACCGCCAGGTCCCAGTGATAAGCTCCGGCACGCCCAGCGAGTGAACTTCGGAGACCTGGCGCCCGAGACCATCATAGTAGGTGATGACCTGGGTGCCTTGGGCATCGATGGTGATCAAATGTGCCCCTCGGGTGGGCGTGGCAAAATGGTAGGCATAACGGCGCCAGGCCTGTTCTGGTTTACCGGCTGACACCGTTTCCGCTGTCATTCGGCCATTGACGTCGAACGCCATGGTCAGCGTGCTGCCACCATCGCGGGTCATGGACAACAGGCGACGGTTGACCAGGGAGAGGCTGCGCACTGACTCAAGCCACTGCCCCTCGCGTCCTTTCAAACGCCGGGTTTCAACCAGGTTATCACCGCTAATGGCGTAGCTGATTTCGCTGACTGAAGTGAGTCCGTCAATGGTGGTGGAAATACTCTTCAACCGGCCCGCCAGCTCGACAGGGGTTTGGTAGTGGGTATGCCGAGTGCTGGATACACCCGCCTGGGTACTCGACTCCTGGACGACAGAATAATCACCACTGCCCCGTTGTATACCTGTGTAGGTGTACTCGGTGATTGGCAGCGCAGGCGTGCCTCCTGCTGGAATAAGCCGCTCCTGCTTCACATAGCGCTTGAACAGGCCGTGGGGGTCGGCCGGACACTTGCCTGTCTCTCCCTGTATCGGGTAATAACTGTATTCGGTGCGCACTCCGGAGGCTGCGGTACGGCTGAGTTCATTACCATATTCATCAGTTTCAATTTGTTGAACCTCTTCCCTTGGCGCCCCACCGGCCAGCAATTCAAAGCGCTTGGTAATAGTCTTAGGTAGATGCAGGTTGGCTGGTTGCGCGGGAAACAGGCCGGGTTCGATATTGTAGGCCATCGTCGTCGTGGTCACGGTGCCTTCGCGACGGACCTGCTCCTCGGTCAACAGATGAAACTTGTTGTAGGTTGTTTTAGTGGCGCTCAGCTCAACGTTGTTATTAGCAGTATCAATGCACTTCTCCTCCGTCCAGTAGTTATAGGGCGAACCCACCAGATACAGATTGTCCTCACCCTCGCGAAAGCCACCGGAGAAGGGATAGCCAGTGAAGTTCAAGCCGGGGCTGTAGCCATAGGTTCTGGAAATGCCTGGTTGACCGGCTGCGGGTGTCTGAACCCAACTGGTGACACGCGGAATGTGCTGCCCATTGGCATACTGATGGCCGTTTTCTGCATAGCGGATCAACTCATCACCTCCCATCGGCGGCCGCACACGATTGATAGCGATCATGCCGTTTCGAAAGGGAGCTGTGTACTCAAGCACATAACCTGCAGTCGCTGCCGGTCCACTGCGATCATACGGGACGGTAATACCTGTCAGCCGCCCATTGGAATAGCTAAAGCGGATACGTGCATAGCGGTCGCCATCAACCCGCGTATCTGCCATCGCCAAGCGCCCGCCTGTGTACGTGAGCAACAGCAATACTTGCTGGCGATGATCCAGAATCCGCTCAAGCGATCCGCCCGGGGCATATTCCCACGTCAAGCGCTCGCCACTTTCAAACTCAATAGCAACAATACGATAGGGCGTAGTGCTACCCGTGCGTCGCAACACTTCAACGGTGCCGTCCTTGTAAATTACATGAAGCGTATTGGCATCCGGCCTTTTGACCATCCAATTCTTAAGTTTGCGATCCTTGATCACCAGCGTTGCGCCTACCGGGGGCAGGCTCTGGGTTTTAAATTGCTCACCGGTAAGCAATGTGAGCCTAGAACGTGCAATATCAAATTCAGTATTGCTGATCCTGCAACCGTGACCGTAAACACCAGATGTCATATCCATCATGGAAAACGAAAGCGCGATACTTCTGCTCACTTCAAGCGAGCCCTGCGGGTAAAAATTTGCCAAGTGAACTTGGTATCTGTATTGACCGGTACGTGCATCTACCGCACCGCCAAAATAAGAACTGAAATTGAAAGCTTGAGAGTAAATATCCATATCAGACTTGCGCCCTGCAAAGAAATTGATAGCCGCCCCTTACCTCAATCGCCCTTAACCAACCTTAAACGTTCGCCCCAATGATATTGCTCAAGACGAAATACATGTTCGACCCCGAAATTATCCCATAACCGCCAGTTACTTTTAGTATCGAGGTGCGGATTCGAAGCATCACTCACAAGTGCAACTACAGCACGCATTATCGTAGGATACTTATTTAACCTGATATACTTTTCACGACCATCGGCCTGCTCGAGGACAATATCTTCCAGTGTAACCACGGGATTTAAAACATCCTTATTAATCACCACCCCACCTTTTGCATAGAATCGAAAATCCCTTCTATAAAGATAAGATGTTCGAAAACTGGCACCTTCCCGCCATGCGGGTACTGGATTATCAAACCCCCGATTGACTAGAAACCGCAAACCTGGCGGTGGCATCCAGTAATAAGCCTTGACATTATGCTGTTCATCAGCAAAAGCATCATTATCGACATACTCGACGAGATCAGTGACCAACAACCTATAGGATTCTTGAGGATGAATTATTACTCGCGAATTAAAATTCACATCACCCACCTGGTAGTTAGTCGAATACTTAACTCCGCCCACCTCGATAGTCGCCATAAATACAGCAGGTATGACAGTTAAATTTGGCTTGCGACGCATATATCGATAAACAATTTCTACTGCCATTGAGGTACTACTTCTCGAAGACTCTGAATCTCCAGTTTGCCGGCCTTTTTCACGACTTTGAGATCTCAACCCGGCATCGAATATATTTTTCTGTTTGTCACAGCTCCAACCTTCGGGAAGCGGCGCATCTGGATCTGCTGAAAATTGCGTAATCGCAAAGCTGTCGAGCTCAGCCTGCGTCAATCTCACGGCTTCCCAACCCTTATCGGGATCCCATTGCTCAGCAATGATCTCAACAAAAACTACGCATTGATGACGATCATTCGGATATAACTCTCTCGTATACTCCAGACCATTGGGTAGCTTAATTTCAAAATGCACTAACTTTCGAGGAGGAGGAGCAATGGCGCCGCCTAATATTAGGTAAGGATGACCTGGCACTTCGATACTAGGTACGGTCAATGTAAACTTTTGTTCAGTACCATAGTTATCCAACAACCTCCAAAAACTTTTCGTATCGTTATTTTCAGCAGTCAAGGTCGACTTCAATCTGACGGCTCGCATAATAGTCGGCCGTTCATTAAACCTGCATTGAGGGTTCGCCGAAGGCGCTGGCAAACCTGGGCGTATCTCATCCAGATAAAGCCTTGCGGAAGGATTATCTTTGTGTACAACTGTACCCACTACGTTTGACCAACGATTTTCAAGAGGATTTTGATAAAACAGCGTACTCTTGAAATCCTCGCCCTCACCGGGCAAATTCAGCGGCCTTTCAAATCCCAAGTTTCTAACGAACTGCATTTTCCCAGGAGGCGTCCAGTAGTAAATATGTACTTCCGTTCGATAAGTAGCGCCGGCTATGTAGCCTTGGTTATCCATGTAAAGATCGAGGTCGGACGCTTTTAGTTCAAATGGTGCAACGGCGCTGATAGTGACAGTAGAGCCAACTCCCTTGCTTAAGCCATCACTAGTATAAATACCCCCGCCAATCACCACTCGCGCCATAAAAACTTCCGCACCAACAGGCGCATTCGGATCACAACGCAAGTAGCGGCTGATACTTTCCCCGCTTGCCTCGCCAACGTCTCCAGCGACCTGCCAATACTCGAATTCCTCCGATGGACTATCCATCCAAAGTCCGAGAACAAATTCATTTCTTTCCTTATCGCAACTCCACCCTGCTGTTAGCGTTTGATTGTCGTGTTCTGAGCAACTGACCACTGTGACACTGGCACGCTCCTCATCCGTCAAGAGCGAACGACCCCAAACGCCATCAGGGCCGCATGTTTCTTTAACCACATCAATAATGACTTCACATTGATGGCGGCCATTGGCATAGAGTCCGTTGGCCACCTCCGTCCCAGCGGGGCGCCTGATACTTAAACCCGACAAACGACAGTTGCTTGTACTTGCGTGAGTAGCCATTTCCCGACGTCTCCAATAAGTAGCGCTGGTGCAACGGAACGGCGCTGAAACACGCCCTCGGTGCCTTGACCTCATCAGAACCGCTGGGGAGACGCGAAACAACTGTAAGAATTGACAGTTTTATAGAAGTATTTGAAATATCACTCGTAACTTAAAGATGCTGGATGGACCCCTTAAGACTTCCAACGCTCTGCCGCAGCGTGATCACTACCCCGCCCTTCCACCCACCGTGCGCCGTCCGGAGTATTTTCCTTCTTCCAAAACGGCGCCCGCGTCTTCAAGTAATCCATCACAAACGCACACGCCTCAAACGCCGCCTGGCGATGAGCACTGGCTGCCGCGACAAACACAATCGGCTCGCCCGGCTCCAGCGCGCCGATGCGATGCAGCACCTCCAGCTTGAGCAACGGCCAACGCTGTTCAGCTTCGACGGCGATCTTGGTCAAAGCCTTTTCGGTCATGCCGGAGTAGTGCTCAAGAAACATCCCCGACACCTCGCGCCCGTCATTGAAGTCGCGCACATAACCGACAAAACTCACCACCGCGCCCACGCCGACATTGGCGTCGTGCATGGCGTTGACTTCAGCGCCGGGATCAAAGGCTTCGACCTGCACACGAATAGCCATGGTCAGCCTCCGGTCACGGGTGGGAAAAACGCGACTTCATCGCCGGCTTGCAGTGGCTCGTCGAGGCCACATAGCTCCTGGTTGCGGGCGCACATCAGGCTGGTCTCGTTGAGAACTTCGAAGCCCGGATCGACCGCCAATGCTTGGCGTACGGCGTCGACGGTGGCGAAGTCACCTTCCATCTCCAGCGAATCCAGGCCAATCGCTTCGCTGTAGCGGGCAAAAAACAGCACGTTGATACTCATACCTCATCCGCCTTGAAGTGCCCGCTCTTACCGCCCAGCTTTTCCAGCAGGCGAATACTTTCGATGGTCATGCCACGGTCCACGGCCTTGCACATGTCGTAGATGGTCAACGCCGCGACACTGGCTGCCGTCAGCGCTTCCATCTCTACACCGGTCTGCCCGGAAAGCTTGCAGCGCGCCAGGATATGCACGGCATCCACGCCATCGGCGCGCAGTTCGACCTTGACGCCGGTAAGCATCAGCGGGTGGCACAAAGGGATCAAATCACTGGTTTTTTTCGCTGCCTGGATCCCGGCGATGCGGGCCACGGCGAATACGTCGCCCTTGGGGTGGGCGCCGTCGACAATCATTGTCAGGGTTTCGGGCAACATTCGCACCCGCGCTTCGGCCACCGCTTCACGGAATGTCACGACTTTGTCGGTGACGTCGACCATATGGGCGCGACCTTGGGAATCGAGATGAGTCAGCACAGGGATACTCCTGATCAGAAGCGGCAATTGTAAACCCGTGGGTCAAATTTGCGCAGGGCTGTTTATTGCATAAATAAAGGGGTGCAGCGCCCCCCTTTAATCACAACATCCAAGGTTAGAAACGGAAGGTAAACCCGGCATTGATCCCGTTGTTGTTACCGCGGTTGGACAGCAAGCCGCTGTAGTTCAACGAAACCAGGGTGTCCCTGGTCAAGGCCATTTCCGCACTGGCCTTGATCACCGCGCCATCCCGGGCCACGGGCACGCTGTTGACGGCAAAGGCGGTGTCGCTGCCGGCAAACTTCAGCGAGGCTTCGCGGTCGGTGTCACCGAACTGATGCTCCCAACCCAACTCACCGCGCAAGGTCACCGCCGAGGTGGCGCTGATCGGCAACTGCGTATGCGCACGCAGGCCCAGGGTCGACAGCGTCGCGTCCTGGCTTTGCTTACTGGCGTGCAAGGCAGCGGCGCCACCTTTCTCCTTGAACGAGTCGCTTTGATAGTTCAGGTACGTGAGGTTGGCGAAGGGTTCGAGCAGGTTCCATTGGGTATAGCCGATCTCGGCGAACACTTGGTCGGTGCGTGCGCTGTAGTCGGCCTTGGCGTAGTCCGACTGATTGGCGTAGGCCACCCGCCGCGAAGTGTCCAGGCGGTGCCAGGTGGTGGCGCCACCCAGGCGCAGGGCAATGGCTTCGAAGCGCTTACCGCCATATACCGACAGGTGATAGTTGTCGCTGTCTGCCGAAGCCGACTGGCCATTGAGGTGGCTCTGGGTATAACCGGTCGCCGCCCCCACCCGCCAGCCATCACTCACCTCGGTGTCCAAACCCAGCAGCACGCCGCTGGTGGACGACGAGTAGCCACTGGCGTTGTTGTCACCGCTGACGTTATTACGCCCCCCTAGCAGTTGCACCCAGCCGCCGTTGTCGCTGGTCTGGATCTGCGCGCTGGAATCCAGCGCCTGGGCCTGCTGCAGACGCCCGTTGACCGCTTCGCGCAGGTAGCGGCTGTCGGCCATTTGCGCCGCCGCCACATCCGAGTGCAGTTGTCCCGACAGTTGCTTGAACGCGTCCCGTGCCTGGTCGGTTGAATCCGAAGCCAACAGGCTTTCGTAAACCGGGCTGCCGGCGCCCAGCGTCTCGGCCGCCGTCGCCACCGCCCGCTCGTTGCGGGTTTGCGCGACGCTGGCGAAGCTGGTCTGGTTGCGCGCTATCGCCAGGGTCAGCTGGTTGGGTTGGTAGTTGAGCTGCGTGCCAATGAACAGGTAGTTGGGCGCGAATGCGGCAAACTGGCCATTGATGCCCTGGCTGGCGCTGAGGATGCTGAACTGCTGGCCCAGCAAGCTGCGCGCCTCACTGGCGGACAGCAGGTTGGGGCTGTTCTCCAGGGACACGCTCACCACGCCGCCATTGAGAGTCGCCACACCGCTGCTCTGGATCTGGTCGCTGCGGCCATTGGCACCGACTTCGACGGCATACACCGAGCCCGGATTGAAGGTCACGTCGCCGGTATGCAAGGTGCCAATCGAATGGCCCGGCGCCACACGTCCGCCGTTGTTGACGCTCAAGGGCCCTACCGTGCCGTTGCCGGCCAGGGTGCCGCCCAAGGTGGTCAGCACGCCGTTATCCGCATTGCGCGTACCCACGGCGCTGCCATCCACCGTCACGGCAGAGGTCAACGTGCCGTCCACCGACAGTTTGCCACCGCGCAGCCAGGTGCTGCCTGAATAGGTGTTCTGGCCCTCCAGCACCAGTTCACCGTCCCCCAACTTGACCAGGCTGCCAACGTAGGTAGCGCTGGTGAGCCGGTCCTGGCCACGGGTGAGCGTCGCCTGCTCGCGGGCATGGCCGATCTCGTATTCGAACTGATCATCAGCCGACGCATTGTTGGGCAGGCCATTGAGCCAGCCCTTCTGCTGCTTGGTAGCCGTCCAGGTCGCCTGCTCGGCTGCGTCTTCCACGCGCCGGGCGCGAACGGCCTCATCGGAAATCGGGTTGGCCCAGATATCGCGGGTACCGGTAGGCAAGGCCACTGCCATTGAACCAAGGAACTGCCCCGGCCCTTGCATGGCTTTTTGCAGGTTGGACAAGCCCCAGCCGCTGACCACACCCGGCACTTGCGGCGTACCCGGGGCGGCATCGTGCACCGGCTGCAGGTTGTCGTAGGTGCGGCCACCTGTCAGCGCACCGACAGGCGTGTCCGGGCCATCCGGCGCCTGCAGGCTGGAAGTGGTGAGCAATACGTCCCGCGCCTGGCTGGCGGTCATGTAGGGAAAGCGCTGGATCACCAGGGCCAAGGCGCCGGAAACGCTCGGCGCGGCGGCGGAGGTGCCGTTGGCGTTGGGGATGATTTCACCCTCCGGCCCCGCGGACGGGATGCCCGACACGCCCATCACGCACCACCACTTCGAGGTGCCGCAACGGTTGTAGACCTGGGCGCTGGTCTCGTCATAGCCGGTGATCGCGAGGAATTTGCCTTCGATGTCCGGCTTGAAAAACGGCAGGTTGGCGTTGGTGTCCGGGTTGGCACCGTGGCTGTCGTTGCCCGCCGAGATGATCTGGATGAAGCTGTTTTGCCGTGCGGTGTCAGCCATGGCGTCCATCCAGGTCTTGTGACCGGCGTGGGCCTTGTCCCAGAACGGGCGATAGGCCGCAGTCATGTCTCGCAGGTTTTGCGCGGCGCTGTCGCCGACAGTACCGAAGTGGTTCTCCACGTCATCGCGCGAGCTTTGCCCCCAGCTCTGGTTGACGATCGACACGTTCTTCGCCGCCAGGGCGTTATAGCTGGCCATGAACGCGTTGTAGTCGAGGTCGTTGGAACCCTGGTACCGATCGTTGTCGCTGCCGCCGGTGTTGGCGACAAAGATGTTCGCATCGAAGGCAATGCCGTGCATACCGGTGCCGTTGCGGCTGGCCCCGAGCACACCAGACATTTCCGTACCGTGACCATCGTTGAACGCCGGGTCGTATTCCCCGGGAATACTGAAATGCTCACCCTGCTTGAACTCGCCGCTGGGCACCTCAAGGCGGTAGCGCGGATGGGTGGCGTAGTACTCGCCGGTGGAGGTCACCGCCTGCACGCGGTCCTGGCCCTGGGCATTCTTGCCCTGGAATTCGAAGTGTTTGGTAAGGACGCCCGAGTCGAGCACGCCGACATTCACCCCCTTGCCGGTGATGCCCAGGGCATAGGCGTAGTACGCGTTGGTGCGGTCCAGGCCAGAGTTGACCTGGGCTTCCGGGGTCTTCCAGGTTTGTGCATTGGCGCTCCAGTCACGGGTTGCGCCAGCCCAGGATTGCCCGGCGCTCAGTTGCCCATTGAGATTGCTGCTCACGCCCGGCTCTACGTAGGTATAGGGCTTGGCGGTCGGCAGGTTGGCGATGATCGCCTTGGAGAAATCGAGAATATTGGTGGTGTAGCGACCATTGTTGCTGAACAGCCGGCTGCGGTAGTAATCCAGGCGCGAGGTGTAGTCCAGCGGCCTCCGGGTATCGCCGAGCATTGCGCCGATGGTGAGGTTTTCGGGCTGCAGTTCGTAGTTCTGCTTGAGGGCCGAGTCGAACTTGCCGGACTGGGCAGCGAAGTCCTTGGCCGCCAGATCGACGATATCTGCGTAGGCAAACCGCAGGTTCTTGTACACGTCGGTGCCGGGGCCGAAGGAGGCGACGGCTTTGCGGAATGCCGACTCCAGTACCTGGGAGGTGTAGGGATTGTCTTCGGCCCAGGCCATGGAACCCTGGCCCAGCCAGAGGGCCAGGCCGAGCGCGACGGGCGTCAGGGGTATCTGCTTGAAGCGAGTGGCGTGCTTGTGTTGCGACAAAGTGAAGCCATTACCTGCTACGTCCATTTTCCTTTCCCTTTGGATATGTGCGTCGTCAATGAGCGATGTATCGGGCTTTTGTAATAGGCAGGGTCACGGTGAAAACCCTAGATAGGTCTTCAAAACGTTCGTCGAATCAAGGAGGTGGCGTTCCGACGGGGTCGTGGAGTGTTCTTATTGTTTTTACCGCGAGAAAAAATGTAACAAAATAATTACAAAAACCACAAGCACCCAGGGCGCGTTATCGCAGACAAATGTCGCCCACAACAAAAACCCCGGATTTCGTGAAAAATCCGGGGTGGTTCGTGGCATTTAGCCACTCATTGTTACAGGTGGGATTCGGCGTATTCAGCCAGGATCGAACGAGGTACCCCTTGCAGCGCGATATGCACGCCGTTGGGGAAGTCTTTGAAGCGTTCCGTCAGGTAGGTCAGCCCGGAGCTGGTCGCGGACAGGTAAGGGGTGTCGATCTGTGCCAGATTGCCAAGGCACACCACTTTGGAACCGGCGCCGGCACGGGTGATGATGGTTTTCATCTGGTGCGGGGTAAGGTTCTGGCACTCATCGATCAGGATCAGGCTCTGCTGGAAGCTGCGCCCGCGGATGTAGTTGAGGGATTTGAACTGCAACGGCACTTTGCTGAGGATGTAGTCGACGCTGCCATGGGTGTTTTCGTCATCCATGTGCAAGGCTTCGAGGTTGTCGGTGATCGCCCCCAGCCACGGCTCCATTTTTTCCGCTTCGGTGCCAGGCAGGAAGCCGATTTCCTGGTCCAGGCCCTGCACGCTGCGAGTGGCGATGATGCGGCGATAGCGCTTGGTCACCATGGTCTGCTCGATGGCGGCAGCCAGGGCGAGGATGGTTTTGCCCGAGCCGGCAGCGCCGGTCAGATTGACCAGATGGATGTCCGGGTCGAGCAGCGCGTACAGCGCCAGGCTCTGGTAGATATCCCGCGGTTTCAGGCCCCAGGCTTCCTGGTGCAACAGGGGTTCCTGATGCAGGTCGAGGATCAACAGCTTGTCGACCTGGATCTCTTTGATCCAACCCACGAAGCCCTGTTCGTCGACGATGAATTCATTGATGTGCACGGCCGGCAGGTTGTCGATCAACTGCACCTGGTGCCAGGTACGGCCGTGGTCCTGGCGGGTCTCGACCTTGCTGACACGGTCCCAGAACGAGCCGGTCATCATGTGATAACCACGGGAGAGCATCGACACGTCGTCGACCAGCTGGTCGGTGCTGTAGTCCTCGGCAGCGATCCCACACGCTCGTGCCTTGAGGCGCATATTGATGTCTTTGGTCACCAGCACTACGCGCAGGTCCTTGTCGCGCGCGTGCAGGTCGATCAACTGATTGATGATCTTGTTGTCGTTGAGGTTTTCCGGCAGCAGGCTATTGGGCTCGCTGCGCTTGCTCATCAGGATCGATAGCAAGCCCTTGGGCCCGCTCTTGCCACGCTGGATCGGCACGCCGAGCTCAACGTCATCGGGCGAGGCTTCGCCCAACGTCTTGTCGATCAGGCGGATGGCCTGGCGGCATTCGGCGGCAACGCTGTGGTGCCCGCTTTTGAGTTTGTCGAGCTCCTCAAGCACGATCATCGGGATGGCAACGTGATGTTCTTCGAAGTTAAGCAGTGCGTTTGGATCGTGGATCAATACGTTGGTATCAAGCACATAAAGGATTGGCTGGTCGGAAGAAGGGGTGCGTCCATGATCATCCATACTCGGTCACCTTTGTGGGAGCCAGTCGACGCAATACCTGGGCGGTGCTGCGCCTCGATTCGACCACCGACCACACCTGAGTGACGTCAAGTGCAGTGCCCACATGAGGAGTCTTGGAAGACGCCACCTGTGTTGCAGGGTTCGGCGGTCTGACTTCGTAATACCGCAAAACCCATGACAGGAAAAAGCACTTTGACGCTTTTTTGAAGTTTATTTTTCAGGATGACGAATAGCACTAGCCGAGTGCCAGCTGCCCCGTTAAAGTCGGAAGTCCGCCTGCATCGAAATGTCGCAGCAAATCACCCAAAAAAATCCTCATCCCCAACAGGGCCGGCCTTCTCAGCGAAATGCCTCGCGGCACTCCTGCCAACCCAAGCCACTCTGCGCCGTAGCCTGCAACACCATCGGTAATGCCACCCGCGCCTTGTCCTGGGTGTCGTGAAAGGCAATCACGCCTTTGCGCCACAGCAGCATCAGCGTCAGCACCCGCTGCGCCGACTCATCGGCCTTGAGCTTGCCCGGCTCGTCTTGGGAATCGATGTCCCACAACGCCACCTGCAAACCCTGCTGCTGGAAGAAACCCTGGCTGTCCGCGCGGCGCTGCCCATAGGGTGGGCGGAACAGCGGCAGATAGTTTTCCGGCATCAGGTTCTGCACCAGCGCGGCACTGCGGGTGATGGAGCTTTGCCAGTCAACCCAATGGCTGTGGGAACGGTACTCCCAACCCTGGATACCTACGCACTGCCCCTGGTACAGCGCCTGCACATCGGCAGCAGAGCTGCGCTCTACACGGGTTTGCAAGCTGCTGCCGAGGGCAAAGAAGGTCGCGTTCATCTTCTGTTTGCGCAGGTAGTCGGTGAGCCAGTCGGTATTACCACCAACCGGTGCCGGGCCGCCATCGAACGTCAGCAAGAACATGCGGTCATTGAGCTCGTCGCCATTGCGCTCATGCTCGCCAAAGCGCGCCACTTCGCTGCTGATCTGCGGGAACAGCGCAGCCTTGCGCAGCAGTTCGTCGAGGTAGCGCTCGTGGAAGTGCCGGCTGGGGGCGGCCCAGCCTATATAGAAAGAGTTGTCACTGACCTCGAACTTGCCGGCCTGCTCACGCAGGTCGTCCATGTTGTCCACCAGGAAGCAGAACGAGGCGTCTTCTTCGCAGCTTTGCTGGGCGAAACTGTAGTTCTCCAACAGCCGTTGCCACAACTGGCGACGCAAGTCGTCGATAGCCGCCAGGTTGATGATCTTCAAGCCCAGGCGCTGCTTGAGCGCGCTTTCGTCCAGGGCTTCGCTGGCCAACAGGCTGTGGGCAAACATGAGGATTTCCGCACGCGAAGCCACATCGAACAGCGCAGGGCTGCTGAGTTTTTCCGGCCAGGAGCTGCGGTCAAGGCTGGCTACGTCAACCGGCGCAGCTTGGGCGGTGACGCATAGTAGACAAGCCGACAATAAAAGCGCTAATCGCACACGGGGTCTTCCTCTCCAGAGTTACCGGCCATCATAGCGGATCGCACCTATCACCATCATAGGTGGAGTCAAAACGCCCCACCCCCTAGAATCTCGCCCACGATTAAAGGAGCCAACTTCATGCTGATGGTGATTTCCCCCGCCAAAACCCTCGACTTCGAGTCAAAGCCGGCCACTGCGCGCTTCACCCAGCCGCAATACCTGGACCATTCCCAGGAGCTGATAGAACAGCTACGCGAACTGAGCCCGGCACAAATCAGCGAGTTGATGCACGTCTCCGACAAGATCGGTGGCCTCAACGCTGCCCGCTTCGGCAGCTGGACGCCCGCCTTCACCCCGGCCAATGCCAAGCAGGCGCTGCTGGCATTCAAGGGCGATGTCTACACCGGTCTCAATGCCGAGACCTTCAGCGATGCCGATTTCAGCTACGCCCAGGATCACCTGCGCATGCTCTCGGGCCTCTACGGTCTGCTGCGCCCCCTGGACCTGATGATGCCCTACCGCCTGGAAATGGGCACCAAACTGGCCAACGCCCGTGGCAAGGACCTCTACGCCTTCTGGGGCACGCGCATCAGCGAGTGGCTGAACGAAGCATTGGCCGCACAGGGCGATGACGTGCTGCTCAACCTGGCTTCCAACGAGTACTTCTCGGCGGTCAAGCGCCCAGCCCTGAATGCGCGGGTCATCAACACCGAGTTCAAGGACATGAAGAACGGCCAGTACAAGATCATCAGCTTCTACGCGAAAAAGGCCCGGGGCATGATGAGCCGCTTTGTGATCGAAGAGCGCATTAACGACCCGGCTCAGCTCAAGCAGTTCGATGTGCAGGGTTATCGCTTCAATGCGGAGCAGTCCAAGCCGGATAACCTGGTGTTCTTGCGCGATCACGCACCGGAATAAGGCGTTACGCCCCTCTTTCAGACAATGAGATCCAAATGTGGGAGGGGGCTTGCCCCCGATTGCGGTATTTCAGTCAACACTTCAGTGACTGACGCACCTCTATCGGTAGCAAGCCCCCTCCCACATTTGCTCGTATTTCAAACCAAAAATCGTCATTTATTTGGCGCCAGAAAAACATCCAGATACAACCCTAACGATTTCTTCACTCGACACTCGTCGGTTTTTTTCGTAGTGGCACCACTTTTTTTAATCAGTAGTGGCACAAAACTATCTTCTCTCTCCAACTCCCCAGAACTACTGGCTTAAATAGCAAGTGCTATCACTATAGTGCCAGTGCCATCTTTTCTAATATTTCAAGAAATTTCCGGAAACAGGATGAGCGGCCAGGAACTTCACCCTGAAGCGCCGCTCATACCACCGGTAACGAAATTCTCTGTTTACGTAAGAGATGACTTACACAGCGACCAACGGAAGTAGTCAAGTTGTCATAAAACACTTTGACTCTATGGTCATAATATCAACTGTATGAGTTGAGGGTAGCGATAAGCACTTATTGCCAACCCCTGAAGGCCAAGGCAGCGCTGACCTAAATGAGCCAGTGGTGAAAACCCAAGGCATTGATATCAAAAGGCTTTCAGCCTATATCAAAGCCCTGCGGCACTGGCGCCGGAGCCCTCCGCCAAGGAAGCCCGGCTGCATTTCAGGGCAAGCCCCAATAAAAAGGCCAAGTTGCGCACAACTTGAGTGCAATAGTTAGTCACTCACTATTCAACATGCCTGCACGCGGCAAGTCGGCGTCTATTCGCCTAACTTTCGCGGCATCAGTGACGCTTGCAAACATGAACTCCGGCCATCTATTGGCATGATTAAGAACGTCTTCAGTGACAAAGAGGTAAATGCGATGCGTATCAGCATATTTGGTTTGGGTTACGTTGGCGCAGTCTGTGCCGGTTGCCTGTCTGCCCGTGGCCACGAAGTGGTCGGCGTAGACATCTCCAAGGAAAAGATCGACCTGATCAACGCGGGTAAATCGCCAATCGTTGAACCGGGTCTGGGCGAACTGTTGAGCCAGGGTATCGAGACTGGCCGGCTGCGCGGTACCACCAACTTCGCCGAAGCCATTCGTGACACCGATCTGTCGATGATCTGCGTCGGTACGCCAAGCAAGAAAAACGGCGACCTGGAGCTCAACTACATCGAATCGGTATGCCGCGAGATCGGTTTTGTGCTGCGTGACAAGACTACCCGCCACACCATCGTGGTGCGCAGCACCGTATTGCCGGGCACCGTGGCCAACGTGGTGATCCCGATTCTTGAAGACTGCTCCGGCAAGAAAGCCGGCGTCGACTTCGGCGTTGCGGTCAACCCGGAATTCCTGCGTGAATCCACCGCTATCGCTGACTACGACCTGCCACCGATGACCGTCATCGGCGAGTTCGACAAAGCCTCCGGCGATGTCCTGCAGTCGCTGTACGAAGAACTCGACGCGCCGATCATCCGCAAGGACATCGCCGTTGCCGAGATGATCAAGTACACCTGCAACGTGTGGCATGCCACCAAGGTCACCTTCGCCAACGAAATCGGCAACATCGCCAAGGCCGTCGGCGTCGATGGTCGCGAAGTAATGGAAGTGGTGTGCCAGGACAAAACCCTCAACCTGTCCCAGTACTACATGCGTCCAGGCTTCGCCTTCGGCGGTTCGTGCCTGCCAAAAGACGTGCGTGCCCTGACCTACCGCGCCGGCTCCCTGGACGTGGAAGCGCCGTTGCTTAACTCGCTGATGCGCAGCAACGAGTCCCAGGTACAGAACGCCTTCGACATCGTTTCCAGCCACGACAAACGCAAAGTCGCGCTGCTGGGCCTGAGCTTCAAGGCCGGTACCGACGACCTGCGTGAAAGCCCACTGGTGGAACTGGCGGAAATGCTGATCGGCAAGGGCTACGACCTGAGCATCTACGACAGCAACGTCGAGTACGCCCGTGTGCACGGCGCAAACAAGGACTACATCGAAGGCAAGATCCCCCACGTGTCGTCTTTGCTCAACTCGAACTTCGACGACGTGATCAACAACTCCGACGTGATCATCCTGGGCAACCGCGATGAGAAGTTCCGTGCCCTGGCGCAGAACGCCCCGCATGGCAAGCAAGTGGTCGACCTGGTGGGCTTCATGTCCAAGGCCACCAGCGTGAGCGGCCGTACCGAAGGTATTTGCTGGTAACAGCAACGGCAAGTTTCAGGCTGCAAGTGTCTTTATCCCCAGCGCTTGCAGCCTGAAGCCTCCTCCCCCTGCGGATGACGCTTATGTCCAAGTTAAAACATATATTTCTGCAAGCGGCCGGCTGGTTGTTCTTCCTCAGCCTGCTGATGGGTCTCGCCCTGCTGTTGCCGGCGAGCACCTTCGATTCGCAATCGAAGAATTTTATTTTCCTGATTGGTGCCGTGGGTATCTGGCGCTACTCCATGGGCGCGACGCATTTCTTTCGCGGCATGCTGTTCCTGTACGTGGTCTATCCGCACCTGCGCCGCAAAGTGCGCAAGCTGGGCAAGGCCGCCGACCCGTCCCATGTGTTCCTGATGGTCACCAGTTTCCGCATCGACGCGCTGACCACCGCCCAGGTCTACAGCTCGGTGATCCGTGAAGCCATCGAATGCGGCTTCCCTACTACCGTGGTCTGCTCGCTGGTGGAAATGTCCGATGAGCTGCTGGTCAAGAGCCTCTGGGAAAAGATGAACCCGCCGGCCCACGTCAAGCTCGACTTCGTGCGCATCGCCGGTACCGGCAAGCGTGACGGCCTGGCCTTTGGTTTCCGTGCTATCTCTCGCCACCTGCCGGATGACCGCGCCGTAGTAGCCGTAATCGATGGCGACACCGTGCTCGCTGAAGGCGTGGTGCGCAAGACCGTGCCTTGGTTCCAGCTGTTCGGCAATGTCGGCGGCCTGACCACCAACGAATTCTGCGAAGTGCGCGGCGGCTACATCATGAGCGAGTGGCACAAGCTGCGTTTTGCCCAGCGCCACATCAACATGTGCTCCATGGCCCTGTCCAAGCGCGTGCTGACCATGACCGGGCGCATGTCGGTGTTTCGTGCCAGCGTGGTCACCGACCCGGGCTTTATCGCCGATGTGGAAAGCGACTCGCTGCAACACTGGCGCCTGGGGCGTTTCAAGTTCCTGACCGGCGATGACAAGTCCAGCTGGTTCAGCCTGATGCGCCTGGGCTACGACACCTTCTACGTGCCGGACGCCGCGATCAACACCGTGGAGCACCCGCCGGAAAAGAGCTTTATCAAGGCCAGCCGCAAGCTGATGTTCCGCTGGTATGGCAACAACCTGCGCCAGAACTCCCGCGCCCTCGGCCTGGGTGTACGTCGCCTCGGCCTGTTCACCAGCGTAGTGCTGTTCGACCAGCGCGTGTCGATGTGGACCTCCCTGCTGGGCCTGACCGTGGCGATGATTGCCACCTTCAAGTACGGCGGCGCGTTCATCCTGGTCTACCTGCTGTGGATCGGCCTTACCCGCCTGATCCTGACCCTGCTGCTGTCGTGCTCGGGCCACAAGATCGGCCCGGCCTACCCGATGATTCTCTATTACAACCAGATCATGGGCGCGTTGGTGAAGATCTACGTGTTCTTCCGCCTTGATCAACAGTCCTGGACCCGCCAGGACACCAAACTGACCCGCGATTTGGCCAGCTTTCAACGTTGGTTCAACACCTGGTCGTCTCGGACCATGACCTTCTCCGCCGGCAGCATCTTCGTTGCCGTGTTGCTGATGATGGTCTGACCCTGCCAAGCCTGAATTAACTAGGAACTAGAACATTATGAACAGCCAAGTAAACGCCAACGTTGTCCACGAATCCGAAGCCCAGCGCCAACATGCACGGGTCAAAATCCCGGCCAAGCTGCGCTTCTTCAACAGCGACCGCACGCCGACCGAAGCGCGGGTCATCGACCTGTCCGCCGGCGGCCTGGCCTTCACCGCGACCCAACCGCTCACCGTCGGCCAGGTGCACAAGGGCCGCCTGCAATTCGTCATCGATAACCTCGGCCTGGCCATGGATGTGGAGCTGCAGATTCGCTCCTACGACCGCCAGACCGGCCGCACCGGCTGCCAGTTCCAGAACCTCGATGCCCAGGACATTTCCACCCTGCGCCACCTGATCACCTCGCACCTGTCCGGCGACATCGTGACCATGGGCGACGTGCTGGCGACCCTGCAACGCGACAACTTCACCAAGGCACGCAAGGTCAAGGACGGCGGCAGCGGCATGACCGCATTCGGTCGCCTGCGCGCCGTGACGTTCAGCCTGGCGATTTTCCTGGTGGGCCTGGCCGCGTTCGGTTTTGTCTTCAAGTCCCTCTACGGCATGTACTTCGTCAGCCACGCCCAGGCCGGCCTCGTCAGCGTGCCGGGCATGAACGTGACCATGCCGCGTGACGGCACCGTGCAGAGCTTGCTCAAAGGCGATTCGGTTGCGGCCAAAGGCGCGCCACTGGCGACTTTCAGCACCAGCATGCTCGACGTCCTCAAGGGCCACCTGGACGAAGACCAACTACAACCGGCCAAGGTCGAAGAGCTGTTCGGCAAGCAAATGACCGGCACCCTGACCTCGCCATGCGATTGCGTGGTAGCCCAGCAACTGGTCGCCGACGGCCAGTACGCCAGCAAGGGTGATGTGATCTTCCAACTGGTGCCACGCGGCAGCCAGGCCAATGTGGAAGCACGCTTCACCTATCGCCAGTTCGGTGATGTGCGCCCAGGTACGCCGGTGAGCTTCCAGGTAGCCGACGAAGAACAGGTTCGCACCGGCACCATCGTCAGCAGCACCAGCCTGAACAGCGCCGACCTGTCCTCCGACATCCGCGTGCAGATCAAGCCGGATGCACCGCTGGACAGCACCTACGCCGGCCGCCCGGTGGAAGTCACCAGCGACCGTGGCCCGTCCCTGAACTGGCTGATCGATAAAGCCATGGCTCACGGTCTGTAAGCGAGGACATGCCTGTGAACTCTATTCCAACAACACCGCTGACCTCTGTGGGAGCCGGGCTTGCCCGCGATGCAGGCGACTCGGTGCATCAGTTGCACCGCAGCGATGCCATCGCAGGCAAGCCAGCTCCCACACAGAGCAGATTTCACTGGGCCTCTGCGTACTGCGCGCTGGCACTGGCAGTGAGCCTCGGCGGTTGCGCCGGCCTGCCCGACCAACGCCTGGCCAATGAAGCGCTCAAGCGCGGCGATACCGTCACCGCCCAGCAGAATTACCAGCAACTGGCAGACCTGGGCTACAGCGAGGCCCAAGTGGGCCTGGCTGATATCCAGGTAGGTACCCGTGATCCGGCGCAAATCAAACAGGCCGAAGCCACTTACCGTGCGGCGGCGGACACTTCGCCCCGTGCCCAGGCACGCCTCGGCCGCCTGCTGGTGGCCAAGCCCGGCGCCACCGAAGCTGAACACCATGAAGCCGAGAGCCTGCTGAAAAAAGCCTTTGCCAATGGCGAAGGCAATACCCTGATCCCGCTGGCGATGCTGTACCTGCAATACCCGCACAGCTTCCCCAACGTGAATGCCCAGCAGCAGATCAGCAAATGGCAAGCGGCCGGTTACCCGGAAGCCGGCCTGGCCCAGGTGTTGCTGTATCGCACCCAGGACACTTACGACCAGCATCTGGATGACGTCGAGCGCATCTGCAAGGCCGCGTTGAACACCACCGATATCTGCTACGTCGAGCTGGCCACGGTCTACCAGAAAAAAGCCGAGCCGGAACAACAGGCCGAGTTGCTCAAGCAGATGGAAGCAGGCTACAGCCGTGGCAGCGTCACCGCCCAGCGCGTCGACAGCGTCGCCCGCGTACTCGGTGATGCCAGCCTCGGCACGCCGGACGAAAAAACCGCCCAGGCTTTGCTTGAAAAAATCGCCCCTGCCTACCCGGCCTCCTGGGTCAGCCTGGCGCAACTGCTCTACGACTTCCCCGAAATGGGCGACGTCGACCAGATGATGAAGTACCTCGACAACGGCCGCGCCGCCGACCAGCCGCGCGCCGAATTGCTGCTGGGCAAGCTCTACTACGAAGGCAAGTGGGTGCCGGCCGACGCCAAGGCCGCCGAAGCCCACTTCGAAAAAGCCGTGGGCCGTGAAGTGGCCGCCGATTACTACCTCGGCCAGATCTACCGCCGTGGCTACCTGGGCAAGGTCTACCCGCAAAAAGCCCTGGACCACCTGCTGACCGCTGCGCGCAACGGCCAGAACAGCGCCGACTTCGCCATCGCCCAACTGTTTTCCCAAGGCAAGGGTACCAAGCCCGACCCATTGAACGCCTATGTCTTCAGCCAACTGGCCAAGGCCCAGGACACGCCAGAGGCCAATGACCTGGCTACCCAGCTCGAGGCGCCATTGACCCCTGAGCAACGCGCCGAAGGCCAACGCCTGGTGCAACAGGAACTGGCCGCCCGCGGCACCCTGGCCCAAAGCACGCTGCAACTGCACGCCCTGCAAGAAGAAGACGGCGAGGAATCCCTATGAAGCTCAACCCATTCGTCAAGGCCGGCATCGGCCTGACCTTCGCCCTGCTGTGGTCGTGCCCGACCCTGGCCGCGCTGACCGAAGCCAAGAACTTCGGCCTGGAGGTCAAAGCCACTGCACAGTCCGAAGATGACCGCGACCTCGGCACCCAGAAAGGCGGCGACGTCAACGGCATCGGCCTCGACCTGCGCCCGTGGATCTACGGCGAAAGCGGCGCGTGGAGTGCCTACGCCATGGGCCAGGCCGTCGTGTCCAGCGACATCATCGAGACCGACACCTTGCAACAGTCGGCCGATGACACCACCGAACAATCGAGCAACGACGACCGCAAGGCCAAGAAAAACTACCTGGCCCTGCGCGAGTTCTGGGTTGGCTACAGCGGCTTCACGCCCTACCCCGGCGAGATCCTCAAGTTCGGTCGCCAGCGCCTGCGCAATGACGACGGCCAATGGCGCGACACCAACATCGAAGCGCTGAACTGGACCTTCGACACCACCCTGCTCAAGGCCAATGTCGGCGCCGCCGAACGTTTCAGCGAGTACCGCACCGACCTCAAGGAACTTTCGCCCAAGGACAAGGACCGCCAGCACTTCTACGCCGACGCCGCCTACCAGTGGACGCCGGGCCAGTGGATCGGCCTGCGCGGTCACCACACCCATGACGACGGCAAGCTCGACTACGCCGAACCAGGCGTGGCCACGGACCCGTTGGACAAACGCGAGAACGGCGACCTGACCTGGCTCGGCATCGAAGCCAACAGCGACGCCTACAACTGGCGCAATACCAACACCGTCAACTACTGGGCCAGCATCACCGGCATGCGCGGCGACCGCGACACCGTAAATGCCTTGAATGCCGACGGCACTCGTCCGACCAATGCCAAGCGCAGCGATAACGTGAGTGGCTGGGCCACCGACCTCGGCGTGCGCCTGCGTCTGGACCCGCAATGGCAAGTGGGCGCGGCCTACTCCCGCGCCAGTGCCGAGTACGAGCAGAACGGCCTGCAAAGCAACCGTTCGAACTGGACCGGCACCCAATCCCGCGTGCACCGCTTCGGCGAAGCGTATCGCGGCGAGATGAACAACATGCAGTCCATGAGCTTGTTCGGTTCCTGGCAGCTGCGCGAGGACTACGACGCCAGCCTGGTGTACCACAAGTTCTGGCGCGTGGACGGCAACAAGCCGGTGGGCAGCAACGGTATCGATGCGGTGCAGAACAACACCGATGACGTCACCGGCGCGATCCTCTCCAGCACGTCCCTGCCTCTGGAAGACGGTAAGAAAGACCTCGGCCAGGAGATGGACCTGGTGGTCACCAAGTACTTCAAGAAAGGCTTGCTGCCCGCCGCGCTGAGCCAGTCGATCGACGAGCCGTCGGCTCTGGTGCGCTTGCGTGCCGGTGTGTTCAAGCCGGGCGACGCCTATGGCAGCCAGGTCGACTCCTACATGCACCGCGCGTTTGTCGACGTGGTCTGGAAATTCTGATGGGAGCCTGCGCCATGAATGCTCAAAGCCTATTCGTCGCGGCAATGCTGTTGGCCAGCGCCACAGCGTTCGCCGATACGACGGCCAAGGCGCCGATCATCGCCAAGGAACTGCAACAGGCCAAGACCTACACCATTTCCAGCCCGCCCACCGCGCCGCTGGAAATGGCCAAGCCTGCCCTACCGGACCTGTCGGGCTACACCGCCGCAGCCATGGAAAAGAAGATCGTCAAGACCAAGCCGGGCAAAATCAGCGTGCGCCGCATGATGCAGGAAGACGCGCTCAAGGACTTTATCGGTGGCGATAACAAGATGGCCGAATGGGTAGTGCGCCAGCACGGCATTCCCCAGGCGATCTTTGTCGACGATGGCTACATGAACCTCAAGGACCTGGTGGGCAAGCTGCCCAAGCAGTACTTCAGCGAAACGTCGCCGGGTGTCTTTTTGGCCAAGCTGCCGATCGTGGTCGGGCGCAAGGGCATCCTCGATATCGACAAAAATACCCAGGAATTGCGTCTGTCCCAGCAAGCCGGCTCGTTTTTGATCAACGACGGCCAGCTGTTTGTGCGCGATACCAAGGTCACCGGTTGGGATGAAAAAGCCAACGGCCCGGCGCTGTTCAAGTCGGCCAAGGAATTCCGCCCGTTCCTGCTGGCCTGGGGCGGCACCGAGACCTATATCTCCAAGACCAAGATGGCCAGCTTCGGCTACGCCAACAGTAAGTCCTACGGGGTGAGTATTTCCCAGTACACGCCAAACATGGCCAAAGTGCTCAAGCGTCCTGAGCCGACCGGCTGGATCATCGACTCCGAGTTCTCGGACATGTGGTACGGCTTCTACTGCTACGAGACCACAGGCTTCGTGATCAAGGGCAATACCTACAAAGACAACATCGTCTACGGCATTGACCCCCATGACCGATCCCACGGCCTGATCATCGCCGACAACACGGTGTACGGCACCAAGAAGAAGCACGGCATCATCATTTCCCGGGAAGTGAACGACAGCTTCATCTTCAACAACCGCAGCTACGACAACAAGCTCTCGGGCCTGGTGATCGACCGTAACAGCGTGAATAACCTGATCGCCGACAACGAGATCTACCGCAACCACACCGACGGCATCACCCTCTATGAGAGCGGCGACAACCTGTTGTGGGGCAACAAGGTCATCGCCAATCGTCGCCACGGCATTCGTGTGCGTAACAGCGTGAACATCAAGCTCTACGAAAACACCTCGATGGCCAACGGCCTGACGGGACTCTACGGCCACATCAAGGACTTGACCGACACCGACCGCGACATTGCCCTCGACCCGTTCGACGCCAAGGTCTCGCTGATCGTGGTTGGTGGTGAACTGGCGGGCAACGGCAGCGGGCCGCTGTCCATAGATTCACCGCTGAGTGTCGAGCTGTACCGCGTGTCGATGCTGGCGCCGACCAAATCCAGCGGCATCAGCTTCAACGGCATTCTTGGCGAGCGCCAGGAAGAAATTCTCGACTTGCTGGTGCGCCAGCAGAAAGCCGTGCTGATCGACCCTGTCGAACGCCAGACCGAAATGCAGGACTGAGGATGACCCTTATGCACCCACACATGATCAAACTGCTGAGCCTCTCGGGTCTGACCCTCGGCCTGCTCGCGGCCAGCCAGGGCGTGCGCGCCGACGAAGCCAAGGCGCCGACCTTCACCGCCGAACCATGCTGCAGCCTGTGCCCGGCCGCCCATGACGCGAAGAACTACACCACGCGCTACCAGCAGAACTTCACCACCCTGGTCCAAGCCCAGGGCGACTGGCTGTTCCGTACCCAGGAAGACCTGCGCACCGAATTCGACACCACGCCCGCTGGCTACAAACGCATGCAGCAGTTGCACGATGCGTTCAAGGCCAAGGGCGTGGAACTGGTGGTGGTCTATCAGCCGACCCGTGGCTTGGTGAACCGCAACAAGCTCAACCCTGAAGAAAAAGCCAAGTTCGACTTCGACAAGGCCCTGACCAACTACAAGACCATGCTTGGCCGTTTCGCCAAGATGGGCTACGTGGTGCCGGACCTTTCGCCACTGACCAACGAGCAATTGCCGGACGAATTGCCGGCCCACGATTTCTACTTCCGCGGCGACCAGCACTGGACCCCGTACGGCGCCCAGCGCACGGCGAAAATCGTCGCGGCCAAGGTCAAGCAGATGCCTGAGTACGCCGAGATTCCCAAGCGCGAATTCGAGACCAAGCGCTCGGGCCGCATGGGCAAGACCGGCACCCTGCACAACATGGCCGGGCAACTGTGCGGCACCAGCTATGCGATTCAGTACATGGACCAGTTCACCACCGAGCCCAAGGGCGAAGCCGGTGACGGCGACCTGTTCAGCGATTCGGGCAACCCGCAGATCACCCTGGTGGGCACCAGCCACAGCGGCAAGAACTACAACTTCGCCGGCTTCCTCCAGGAGGAAATCGGCGCCGACATCCTTAACGTCGCCTTCCCCGGCGGTGGCCTGGAAGGGTCGATGATCCAGTACCTGGGCAGCGACGAATTCCAGAAGACTCCGCCGAAGATCCTGATCTGGGAATTCTCGCCGCTGTACCGCCTCGACCAGGAAACCATCTATCGCCAGATGATGGCGCTGCTGGACAACGGTTGCGAAGGCAAGACCGCGCAGATGTCCGCCAGCACCACCCTCAAGCCCGGCAAGAACGAGCTGATGGTCAACAGTGCCAACAAGGACCTGCGCAACGCCAACCACCAGGTCGATATCCGCTTCGCCGATCCGTCGGTGAAAACCTTGCAAGCCACCCTCTGGTACATGAACGGTCGCCACGAGGACATCAAGATCGAGAAACCCGAGACATCCGATACAGACGGGCGTTTCGCCTTTGAACTGCGCACCGATGAAGACTGGGCCTCGCAGAACTTGCTGGCCGTGGAAGTGCAGGGCCCGGAACAGGGTGCTGCCGCGCAGAAGGTCGAAGCGAAAATTTGCACACGCAACGTATTCCCAGCCGGCGGTCAACAAACCGCTTCAACCGGGCAATGAGGTTACTTATGCAAAAGTTATTGATTCCATCGTTGCTGAGCCTGGCGATCTTCGCCGGGGCAGCCAACGCCGCCGCGCCGCTGCGTCCGCCCCAGGGTTATTTCGCACCGATCGAAGCGTTCAAGACCGGCGACTTCAAGAATGACTGCGATGCCATGCCGGCGCCGTACACCGGCTCGCTGCAATTTCGCAGCAAGTACGAAGGTTCGGACAAGGCGCGTTCCACGCTGAATGTGCAATCCGAAAAGGCCTTTCGCGACAGCACCGCCGACATTACCAAGCTGGAAAAAGACACCAGCAAGCGCGTGATGCAATTCATGCGCGATGGCAGGCCCGAGCAGTTGGAATGCACCTTGAACTGGCTGGCTACTTGGGCTCGGGCGGATGCGTTGATGTCCAAGGACTTCAACCACACCGGCAAATCCATGCGCAAATGGGCACTGGGCAGCATGGCTTCAGCCTATGTGCGCCTGAAATTCTCCGAGTCGCAGCCGCTGGCCAAACACCCGCAGGAATCCCAACAGATCGAAGCCTGGTTCAACAAGCTGGCCGACCAGGTGGTGAGCGACTGGGACAACCTGCCGCTGGAAAAAACCAACAACCACTCCTATTGGGCCGCCTGGTCGGTGATGGCGACTTCCATCGCCACCAACCGCCGCGACCTGTTTGATTGGGCGGTGAAGGAATACAAGGTCGGCGCCAACCAGGTCGATGCCCAAGGCTTTTTGCCGAACGAATTGAAGCGCCAACAGCGCGCCCTGTCGTATCACAACTACGCCCTGCCGCCGCTGTCGATGATCGCCAGTTTTGCCCTGGTCAACGGCGTGGACCTGCGCCAGGAAAACAACGGCGCGCTCAAACGCCTGGGCGACAAGGTGCTGGCCGGGGTGAAAGACCCGGAGATCTTCGAGCAGAAGAACGGCAAGGAGCAGGACATGAAGGACCTCAAGGAAGACATGAAATTTGCCTGGCTTGAGCCCTTCTGCACGCTCTACACCTGCGCGCCGGATGTGATCGAGCGCAAGCATGAGATGCAGCCGTTCAAGACGTTCCGCCTGGGTGGCGACCTGACCAAGGTCTACGACCCGGCGCACGAAAAAGGCAAAAAAGGTTCCTAAGCAAACGCGGTAAAAAATGTGGGAGGGGGCTTGCTCCCGATGGCGGTGTAACAGTCGCCATCTGTGCTCAATGACACACCGCTATCGGGAGCAAGCCCCCTCCCACATTTGAAGCCGGTTTCGTCAGTAGAAATGCAATACAACCTCCCCCGAATTTCGTGGGGGGTTTGGGGGGGCTCTGGCCCTTGACTGTTGGTTAAACATGGAGAGATCGGGATGGTTTTCTCGTCCAATGTGTTCCTGTTTCTGTTCTTGCCGATCTTTCTCGGCTTGTACTACTTGAGCGGGCAACGCTATCGCAATCTGCTGCTGCTGATTGCCAGCTACGTGTTCTACGCCTGGTGGCGAGTGGACTTCCTGGCGCTGTTCGCCGCCGTCACGCTGTGGAACTACTGGATCGGCCTCAAGGTCGGTGCCGCCGGCGTGCGTACCAAGCCGGCGCAGCGCTGGCTGCTGCTCGGCGTGGCAGTCGACCTGTGCATCCTCGGCTACTTCAAGTACGCCAACTTCGGCGTCGACAGCATCAATGTGATGATGAAGTCGGCCGGCCTGGAGCCGTTTATCCTCACCCACGTGCTGTTGCCGATCGGGATCTCGTTCTACATCTTCGAGTCCATCAGCTACATCATCGACGTGTACCGTGGCGATACCCCGGCGACCCGCAACCTGATCGACTTCGCGGCGTTCGTAGCAATCTTCCCGCACTTGATTGCCGGCCCGGTGTTGCGTTTCCGTGACCTGGCCGATCAGTTCAACAACCGCACCCACACCCTCGACAAGTTCTCCGAGGGTTGCACGCGGTTCATGCAGGGTTTCATCAAGAAAGTCTTTATTGCCGACACCCTGGCGGTGGTGGCCGACCATTGCTTCGCCCTGCAAAACCCCACCACCGGCGACGCCTGGCTGGGTGCACTGGCCTACACCGCGCAGCTGTACTTCGACTTCTCGGGCTACAGCGACATGGCCATCGGCCTGGGCTTGATGATGGGTTTCCGCTTCATGGAAAACTTCAAGCAGCCGTACATCAGCCAGTCGATCACCGAGTTCTGGCGGCGCTGGCACATCAGCCTCTCTACCTGGCTGCGTGATTACCTGTACATCACCCTGGGCGGCAACCGCAAAGGCACGCTGACCACCTACCGCAACCTGTTCCTGACCATGCTGCTCGGTGGCCTGTGGCACGGTGCCAACATCACCTACATCGTGTGGGGTGCCTGGCACGGCATGTGGCTGGCGATTGAAAAAGCCATTGGCCTGAACACCGCGCCGCGCAGCTTCAATGTGCTGCGCTGGGCCTTCACCTTCCTGCTGGTGGTGATGGGCTGGGTGATCTTCCGCGCTGAAAACCTGCACGTTGCCGGGCGTATGTACGGTGCGATGTTCAGCTTTGGCGAGTGGTCGCTGTCGGAACTCAACCGCGCCAATCTCACCGGGCTGCAAGTGGCGACCCTGGTGGTGGCCTACGCAACCCTGGCGTTCTTCGGCCTGCGCGACTTCTACACCAATCGCCCTGCCCAGAAAACCAAGCCGGCCGATCCGAGCCTGATCAAGGCGGTGCCTGGCGACAACCCCGGCAGCATCCACGAGCCTGGTTTCAGCGTGGGCCGTGACGCTGCCGTGCAACCGGCCTACTGGACCGCTGAATGGCCACGCTACGCCATGCGCGCCGCGGTGCTGCTGCTGTTCGTAGCGTCGATCCTGAAACTGTCGGCGCAGAGTTTCTCGCCGTTCCTTTACTTCCAATTCTGAGGGAGCCGACCATGACCCGTTCATTACGCGTCCTCTACATCAGCCTGTTCATGGTGCTGTTGCTGGCCCTGGGCGCCTGGTCGCTGCGCAGTTTCCTGGGCTTCAGCACCAACGCCGATGCGACCGTGCTCAACGGTCGCTGGACCAAAGCCGTCGAGACTCATTACGACGACGAGTTCCCGATCAAGCGCATCGGCACCAACCTATGGGCAGCGCTGGACTACAAGCTGTTCAATGAAGGCCGCCCCGGCGTGGTGCTGGGCCGCGATCACTGGCTGTACAGCGACGAGGAATTCAACCCCGCCGTCAATGAAGACCAGAACCTGGAGGGCAACTACGCCCTTGTCGAAGGCGTGCGCCAGAAGCTCAAGGCCCAGGGCATCCAACTGGTGATGGCGATCGTGCCGGCCAAGGTGCGCCTGTACCCGGAACACCTGGGTGAAGTGAAACCGGCGAGCATTCACGCCAACCTGTACCAGGACTTCCACGCCCGGGTTGCCGCCGACCAGATCATCGCCCCGGACCTGCTCGGCCCGCTGCAACAGGCCAAGCTGGGCGGCAAGCAGGTGTTCCTGCGCACCGACACCCACTGGACCCCGGATGGCGCGGAAATCGCCGCCAAGCAACTGGCAAAGACCATTGCCGACAAGACCCCGCTGAGCGGCGAGCCGCAGCACTTTGTCACCGAGGCCGAGAAGACCGAGCCACACAAAGGCGACCTGCGTCTGTTCCTGCCCCTGGACCCGCTGTTCGAAAACCTGATGCCGCCCAAAGAGCCGCTGGAAAAACGCGTCACGCACCTGGCCGAAACCAAAGGCGACGACGCGCTGTTCAGCGACAGCGAAACCCCAGTGGCACTGGTGGGCACCAGCTACAGCGCCAACCCCAACTGGAACTTCGTCGGCGCCCTCAAGCAAGCCCTGGGCAGTGACGTGGTCAGCTACGCCGAAGACGGCCACGGCCCGATCCTGCCGATGCTCAGCTATCTGAAAAGCGACGACTTCAAGAACAACCCACCCCAGGTGCTGATCTGGGAATTCCCCGAACGCTATCTGCCCGTAAATAACGAAATCGGTGATGCCGACCCATCGTGGGTTGCGCAGCTTAAACAAGCCGGTTCGCGCCAACAGAACATGGCAAGCAACACACCTGCTTTTAAAAATCAGAAACCCGAGACGCCCGACCGGGCGCAAAACTGAAAGAGAGGTAACTCACATGACTTTCACTACAACTCCTCGTCGTCTCGCCAAGACCCTGGCCATCGCTGCCGGCCTGAGCTTCGTATCGATGTCCGCCTTCGCCGGTGGTGACGCCGCCCTGTACGGCCCAACCGCGCCAAAGGGTTCGAGCTTCGTGCGCATCTACAACGCCAGCAACCAGGAAGTCAGCGCCACCGTCGGCAGCACCAACCTCAGCGACGTGGCGCCATTGGCCAGCAGCGACTTCAGCTTCATGCCGGGCGGTGACTACAGCGCCAAGGTCGGCAGCCAGACCGTGCCGGTCAAACTCGCTGCCGATCACTACTACACCCTGGTCAACAACAGCAGCGGCCAGCCTCAGCTGATCGAAGAGCCGCCGTTCAAGAACAAGCAGAAATCCCTGGTACGCGTGCAGAACCTCAGCGACAAGGCCCTGACCCTGAAAACTGCCGACGGCAAGACCGATGTGGTCAAGTCGGTGGCCGCCAAGGGCCGTGGTGAACGCGAGATCAACCCGGTGAAGGTGAGCCTGGCGCTGTATGACGGCGACAAGAAGGTCGGCGATGTGAAGCCGGTGGCCCTGGAGCGCGGTGAGGCAGCGGTGCTGTACGTCACAGGTTCCGGTTCGAGCCTGTCGCCAGTCTGGGTCAAACGCCCGGTGTCGACCCGCTAACTATTTCCCTGAGTTGACACGCCCCCTTGTGGGAGCTGGCTTGCCTGCGATGGCGGTCTTGAAGGCGCCATCGCAGGCAAGCCAGCTCCCACAATGACCGGGTTTCAACTCAGGACCGAGACAAAAACAAGAGTGAAACGACAAACCTTCGTAGCTCTGACCCAAACTGATTCAAGGAGAAACACCCATGATCCCAGTAATCCTTTCCGGTGGTAGCGGCTCACGTCTTTGGCCGCTTTCGCGTAAACAGTTTCCCAAGCAGTTCCTGGCCCTGACCGGCGAGCACACGCTGTTCCAGCAAACCCTGGAGCGCCTGGTGTTCGAAGGCATGGACGCCCCTATCGTGGTGTGCAACAAGGACCACCGCTTCATCGTCAACGAGCAACTGAGCGCGCGTAAGCTCGAATGCCAGCGCATCCTGATGGAGCCCTTTGGCCGCAACACCGCACCGGCCGTGGCCCTGACCGCGATGATGCTGGTTAACGAAGGCCGCGACGAGCTGATGCTGGTGCTGCCCGCCGACCATGTGATCGACGACCAGAAAGCCCTGCAACGTGCCCTGGCCCTGGCCACCGTGGCGGCAGAGCGTGGCGAGATGGTGCTGTTCGGCGTACCGGCGACCCGTCCGGAAACCGGTTACGGCTACATCAAGTCCACCAACGACTCGCTGCTGCCCGAAGGCGTGAGCCGCGTGCAACAGTTCGTGGAAAAGCCCGATGAAAAACGCGCCATCGAGTTCGTCAAGAGCGGTGGTTATTTCTGGAACAGCGGCATGTTCCTGTTCCGCGCCAGCCGTTTCCTCGAAGAGCTGAAAAAGCACGATCCGGACATCTACGACACCTGCGTACTGACCCTGGAACGTAGCGAGCAGACCAACGACACCGTGACCTTCGACGACGCCACCTTCGCCTGCTGCCCGGACAATTCCATCGACTACGCGGTGATGGAAAAAACCCAGCGTGCCTGCGTAGTGCCGCTGAGTGCCGGCTGGAGCGACGTGGGTTGCTGGGCCTCGCTGTGGGCGGTCAATGACAAAGACGCCAACGGCAACGTCAGCAAAGGCGACGTGGTGATCCAGGACAGCCGCAACTGCATGGTGCATGGCAACGGCAAACTGGTGTCGGTGATCGGCCTGGACAACATCGTGGTGGTGGAAACCAAGGACGCGATGATGATTGCCCACAAGGACAAGGTCCAGGGCGTCAAGCAGATGGTCAACACCCTCAACGAGCAAGGCCGCAGCGAAACCCAGAACCACTGCGAAGTCTATCGTCCGTGGGGCTCCTACGACTCGGTGGACATGGGCGGGCGCTTCCAGGTCAAGCACATCTCGGTCAAGCCGGGCGCGTGCCTGTCGCTGCAGATGCACCACCACCGCGCCGAACACTGGATCGTGGTCAGCGGCACCGCCGAAGTCACCTGTGACGAGAACGTGTTCCTGCTCTGCGAGAACCAGTCCACCTACATCCCGATCGCTTCGGTGCACCGCCTGCGCAACCCGGGCAAGATCCCGTTGGAGATCATCGAAGTGCAATCGGGCAGCTACCTGGGCGAAGACGATATCGAGCGCTTCGAAGATATCTACGGTCGCTCGACGCCGGTTGAACGTGGCGTGTCGGTGAAAACTATCGCGCAGTAAAACAGTCGTACAAGAAGTCCTCGCCCAGCCCATTGCGTCCCCTATCCGCAGTGGGTTGGGTGGGGGCTTTTTTTTGCTCGTTCACACCTGTTTCAGCACATCCTCAACCGAAATAATCGGGGAACGTGTTCGGCCCCAGATACAGGAAGTTGGACGACGTCAGCTTGATTTCCTTGTCCATCTTGAGCTCAACGATCTGGCTACCGGCAGTGACGGGACCCAGCTCCTTGGGCACCTGGTCGGTGCTGAATATCACCTTGTATTCGCCTCTGCCCGCATAGCGTTCATTGCCCAGGAACAACAGGGTTTCAACGTTCTCACTGTTGAGTTGTTGGCCGGGAGGATTTACGTACACGCCGCCCTTTGAACCCGCGCGTGTTTCACCTCGGGCCAGGTCATTGATACCTTGGGCTCGAGCGATCGCTTCGGCGCCTTCCTTGCTGGTGTAGTGAATATAAACCGGTTGCCCATTGTGAAAGCCCGAATCCAATACCGATGACCAATCAGGGTGATTAGTCAAAGGGCGACTCACTATAGAGGGTGAAGGCGGATTGCCTTTGCGCGCGTTTTTTTGCGGTTGCAGCCTGATGCTGTCCACATCCGTAGCTTTTCTGCCCGCACCGACATTGACTGCCAATCGCCATTCGCCATTACCTTTGGGCACCAGCACCATCACCTGGTTTTTAGTTTCAGGATCAATGACCCGAATGGGTCTGCCCTTGCCCTGGTAGCGACGTTCAACCAGAAATGCCCGGCTCTCGCCCGTGCCATCGGTAAAGTTGACATAGAAGTCATCACCTACCTGGTAAGTACCGTCCTCCCTTAAGGGACGGCCCTCCAGAAAGTCCTCAGGCATGGCGTGAGCACTGTAGTCGCGGCGGATACCGGCAACGTCGGACGCCGCATCGGACAATTTGACGGTGTCGTCAAGAGAAGAAGATTGCTTCTGCAATATGTCCTTCAACTCCCTGTAGCTACTCTTCAATACCGACTTGCCCCCCCTTGCCAAACCTTCCGCCAGGTCTCCAAGGCCATCAGCAGGGTTCAAGCCACTGACAGTCGAACGCAGGACCTTATCGGATGCCTTGAACGCTCGCGCGCCAAGTTTTCCGCTCAGGTTGCCCAAGGCTTTACCCGCTTGGCCCACGCCCTTGGCGACTGGAACGATGAAACCGAAAATATCCAGCGCAAAATCCCGGATCGCCGCGCCGGTATTACCCTTGACGGCGTTTTCAATTGCATTGGCGAATGGGATCAGCCCTTTTACAAAGTCATGGCCAGCCTTGATACCGGCCTCTTCCTCTTCCACCTTGGTCACACCCCTGGCGCCAGCCTGCATCGCTTCGCGATCATGCAGCAGGTGGCCGGCCACCACATCGGCAATCGTGTCGAACCGCGCATTCATGGCATCCGCTGCATTGGCGACCTGTCCTGGGCGCGGCTCGGGCAAGTAAGGCCCATCGAGCCGCTGCGTCAGGAGCCCTTGGGAGACTTTGCCTGGCTGGGGTGGGGTGCTGCTTTCATAGGCTTCATAATCGACCGCGACGCTGACCCCTTTGGCCTGGGTAGTGGCGTAAGTTTCAGCGTTGGCGACCCGAGGCGGGGGATTGGGCAGATAGCGTGGCAGGTCATCGCGACGGCGGATGGTGCCTTGCAGAGGAAATACTTCGTAGTAGACATGCCGCAGGTTTTTTTCGTCCTGGTCGCTGCCACTTGGGTCGATCTTGGTCAGAACGCGCATCAACAACCCATAACGCCCCTTGGCAGCGCGTGCCTGGGCATCAGTCTCTTCCCCTTCAGCCTCCGCGACACTGGCTTTGCGCAGGGAGAAAAACTCGACCTTACCCGACGCGATGGTTTGCCTGTCTTCCAACGGTAGCTGCGACAACTGGTGTTTGACTGTGGTCGTGACCCCCTCTTTCAAACCGTTGAAGTAATCATCGAACTGAGTATTGAACTGCGCATTGACATCAGGAAGCGGCCTGACCCGCAGAAAACGGTTACCAATCTGAAAGTCGTAGCGCTCCTTTTTGGGAATACGGTCCATTTTCCCTGACATGTAGATGTCCAGTAATGAGTGCTCGTCGCTCTCACTGGCATCGATGTTAACGATGCGCGTGTTGCGCACATCAAACGGACCGTTTTTGTAGACACTTTCCAGGTTGCCAGTCGCAATGCCTTCACGTGTCGGCATGGGCGCGCTTAACTGGTCGTGGGCTTTTTTCAGCGCGGTGAGCTCCAGATCGAAGGCCTCGCGGACCTCAGTCACCTCTTGCACCGTATAATCGTCATCGTCCCTTCGATCAATTTTGCCCTGGGCGATGCCCCATTGAATCAATGCGCTGGCCTGAGCCTTTGTCTCAATAATGACCTGCGCGGATGTAACAGGATTCAGTTCGGCCAGGCCCATGAAGGTTTTGAAATCGGTGTGCGTCGCTATACCCGGCGACCAAAACTCTTGCGCCTGCACAACCGCCGACAGTCGGGTAAACGCTGCAGACTTGACCACCATGTTACTGGGCATATCCGCGACTATAAATGCCGGTTCAGACCCTGCAAGCAGCATACGTGCGGCGGCTGGCGCCATCTCGGCAGGCACCTTGCCTTGGTCCACCAGATACTGCTCAAGACGCGCCACCACCACCGCAGGATGAACGTCCCGGTTGGCCGGCTGATAAAGGTCGTAGCCTGCGACTACGCCGCGCTTGCTGCCCGCCTGGGTATCAAGCTCCAGGATCATGGCCGTCAATGCCCAATCAACCGCATCTGCGATCACCGCCGTGTCCGCGCGCTTGAAAGCAGTTTGCAGCGTTTGCCCCAAGCCTTTGATCTCGGCAGTACTCATCATGTATTCGAGGACTTGCGCCGCGCTCATGCCTTGGATCGACGCCCCATGCCGTTCATAAAAGGCCTGGAAGATGCCGTTGCCGGGCGATAGCTTGACCATTTCTGCCGTCGCCATTTCGCTCAGCTTCATGCGTCGCTCGCTGTCCAGGGTGTCTGGCTGGTTCAACAGCCCCCAGTGATTGCCGTAATCGGCCGGTTCGGGTAACGGCTGTTTAAATACCGCTATCAGGTTTGCCAGTTGCACGGGATCTTTCGGGACCAACACTTGGTTTTCCCTCAGGAACCACGCCACCGAGTCCTCCTCACCCGGTCCGATGCCATGGGCGCGCGCAAATGCTGAGTATTCATGAATGGAAAACGTCTTCGTTTCCAGCAACGGCGCTACGTCCAGGCTCGGATCCTTGGCAATGGCCTCTTGGATCTGTTGTAACGCCGTGACGAGGCGATAGTTGTTTTGGATGTTCCCCGTCAGTTGCTGCCAATGCTCAAGCGTCTGCCCGGCCATCAGCGCGCCTTCGCCAACAGGAGGGTTTTCCAGCTCAACACTGCGGCGCAATCGGGACAACGCAGGTTGACGAGGTACAGAAGGCATTTCGGATGCTTTATTGTCCACCGCTACGGCAGACGATTCGGCCGGCAAGGGCGACGGCGTGGCAAGGGCCACTGGCGGTGGCAAATAAGATGGGCTGGGCAAGTGACTGATCATCGACTCTATCTCACAGAAAAGGGATTGGAACCGGGACATGTCGGGGTATCCGTTCTGACAAGCTCGGTCGCCTCCTGAGTGTCGATTCGTATCAATAACGCGACAAAAAGTTATTTAGGGATATGTCCCCTAGGCAGCGCCGCTCCTGCCTCAGCTCCTCCGATAGTCAATCCGGCCCGGCCACAGGTACGATGGCCTGTCCCTAAACGAGGTTGTCAGCATGCTCTTTGGTGTTTTACTGATCATTACCTGGCTGATCCTGCTGCTGCGTTACCCGGCCAAGGCCTTGCCGGTGTCGCTGACGGCTGCCATCGGCCTGGGTCTCGTCGCCGTCTGGGTGGTGTGGCTGGACAACCGCGAAGCCGCGCAGCTGGCGCGCCTTGAGTTGCGCATCACGTATGCCCCGCAGGAATGCCCGACCGATCGTCCACTGAAGTTGACCCTCAACAACGGCAATGACGTACCACTGACCGAATTGCGCTGGCGCGTCGCCGCCTATGCGCCGGGCGACACGGTCAACCTGGCGGACAACGTCTACGCCGCCCCACGCTATCGTGGCCCCGGCGAATTGCAGGCCGGTGCCACCTGGGACGATTGCCTGCCCACACCGCCATTGCGCCCCGGCTATCGCCCACAAACCCTGGAATTTCGCGCCGAGCACCTGCAAGGCAGCTTCTCGGACTGACAAAGGAATGATGCATGCCCAACGTACTGATCACCGGTTGCTCCAGCGGTATCGGCCGCGCCCTCGCCGACGCGTTCAAAGCCGCAGGCTTCAACGTATGGGCCAGCGCCCGCCAGCCCGATGACGTCGCCGCCCTCGCTGCCGCAGGCTTCAATGCCGTGCAGTTGGACGTCAATGACAGCGCCGCCTTGCAGCACCTGGCCGAGCAATTGGGCGAGCTGGATGTACTGGTCAACAACGCTGGCTACGGCGCCATGGGCCCGTTGCTCGACGGCGGCACCGAGGCGATGCAGCGCCAGTTCCAAACCAATGTATTTTCTATCGTGGGCGTGACCCAGGCGCTGTTCCCCGCCCTGCGTCGCAGCAGGGGCCTGGTGGTGAATATCGGCAGCGTTTCCGGGGTGTTGGTGACGCCGTTCGCCGGCGCGTACTGCGCATCCAAAGCCGCTGTCCACGCCTTGAGCGACGCTCTGCGCATGGAGTTGGCCCCGTTTGGCGTACGCGTCATGGAAGTTCAACCCGGCGCGATCAACACCAGCTTTGCAAAGAATGCCGGGGCCCAGGCCGAACTGTTGCTCAACGAAACATCGCCATGGTGGCCGTTGCGCGAAGGCATTCGTGCCCGCAGCCAGGCCTCTCAGGACAAACCCACCCCAGCCGGTGAGTTTGCGGCGGATGTGCTCAAGGCCGTGCAACAAAACCAGCCACCGCGCCTGCTGCGCTCGGGCAACGGCAGCCGCGCGTTGCCATTGATGGCGGCGCTATTGCCCAAGGGGTTGCTGGAGAAGGTGTTGAAGAAGCGCTTTGGCTTGAGCGGCAGCCTCTAGCCCTTCATAAAATCAATAAACGCCCGCACCTTCAGCGGCAGGTGTCGGGTATCCGGATACATCGCGTAGACCCCTTGGGGCGCGAAGCGATGATTCGCCAACACACGCACCAGCCTTCCAGCCTCCAGGTCCTCCTGCACCAGCCATTGCGGCAAAATCGCCACACCGTGACCGCGCACGGCAAACGCTTGAAGCACCGCCGCGCTATCGGCCACCAACGCGGCAGGCCCGGCGCGGTATTGATATTGGCCACCCGCCGGGTCGGTCACGCTCAACTCAGTCAAGCGACCATGGCCCAGCCGTGGTACTTGCTCTAATTCATCCAGGTTTTGAACCCCGGCAAACTGCGGCGCCGCAACAGCAAACACATCGAACGTCGACAACTGCACCGCCCGATGATTGGAGTCAAGCAAGCGCCCCAGGCGAATCGCCACGTCGAAACGTTCGGAGATCAAATCGGCGTGGGTGGAGGATGTGGATAAGTGAATATTCAGGTCCGGGTGCAGGCGGCGAAAGGCTTCCACCGCCGGGGCGACCACGGCCAGGGCATACTCCAGGGTGGTGGTGATACGCAGGGTGCCCTTGAGCTGGGCGTGCTCGGAGCGGGCTTCTTCCACCGCCAAACGGGCCTCTTCGAGCATGCGCGTACAGCGAAGGTAGAAGCGTTCGCCAGCATCGGTGAGCGCGAGCTGACGGGTATTGCGGGTCAGCAGGGTAACGCCCAACTCCGCTTCCAGGCGCTTGAGGTTGAAGCTGACCACGGCGCGGGTCTGGCCGAGTAGATCAGCGGCGGCGGTGAGTGAGCCGGCCTCGACCACGGCCTTGAAGGTGTCGAATCGGTCCAGGCTGACCATGGGCCACGCCCTCCGTTGTCAAAATATTTTTGACAAACTAACAGCCAAACCGACGTATCTCAAACGTTGCGCCCGCCCTACCCTGCACGCTTCATTCGCAGGATCGCGTTCATGACCTACCGCTCGAAAGTCGCCTGGAT
Organism: Pseudomonas sp. FBCC-B545; assembly: GCF_059134095.1. NCBI lineage: Bacteria > Pseudomonadati > Pseudomonadota > Gammaproteobacteria > Pseudomonadales > Pseudomonadaceae > Pseudomonas > Pseudomonas sp. FBCC-B545. The sequence continues at coordinate 5,167,351 of NZ_CP101441.1, forward strand.
CTTTTTACTGGGCTTTGCCCTGGACCTGGTGAACATGTTTGTCGCCACCGTCGCCTACCCGGATATCGCCCGCGAACTGCAAGCCTCGGTCACGCAACTGGCGTGGATCAGCAATGCCTACATGCTCGGATTGACGGTGATTATTCCCTTGAGTGTGTGGCTGGCGGCGATTATGGGCGAGCGCACGCTGATCGCCACCAGTCTGCTGCTGTTCGCAGGAGCCTCGGTGATGGTCGGCCAGGCCGGTTCCATCGACGTCTTGATTGGCTGGCGCGCTTTGCAGGGACTCGGTGGCGGCTTGTTGATTCCCGTGGGGCAAGCCATGGCTTACCGGCACTTCCCAGCGGTCGAGCGCAGCCAATTGACAGCGCGTGTGATGTCGGTGGCATTGCTGGTGCCAGCGCTGTCCCCGGCGTTGGGCGGGCTGATTGTCGATAGCCTGTCCTGGCGCTGGATTTTCTACGCCAACCTGCCACTGGCCTTGATCACCCTGCTGCTGGCGCTGCTGTGGATAAAACCCGATATGCCTGCAAGCGTGCGCCCGCCCCTGAACCTGGGCAGCATTTTCAAACAGGCCGCCAGCCCGATGCTGCGCGTGGCGATGCTGGTCTACCTGTGCATTCCCGGGGTATTTATCGGCACCAGCCTGATCGCCATCCTCTATGTACGCGGCCTGGGGTATGACGCCACCCAGGCCGGCGCACTCATGTTGCCCTGGGCCCTGGCCTCGGCCATGGCGATCTACCTGAGCAAGCAACTCTTCAATCGTTGTGGCCCGAAACCCTTGCTGGTGGCGGGCATGGCGCTGCAATGCGGCGGCATCCTGTTGCTCAACGAGCCGGCCCTGATCATTGCCGCCTATGCCTTGATGGGCCTGGGCGGCAGCCTGTGCAGCAGCACCGCACAGACCCTGGCCTTTCTGGATATCCCCACCGAGCGCATGGGCCACGCCAGCGCCTTGTGGAATATCAACCGCCAAGTGAGTTTCTGCTTGGGTGCCGCCGTACTCAGTGCCGTGCTGTCGGCCTTGGATTCCTTCGCCATAACCTTCACGATGGCGGCAGCCTTGACCCTGTTGCCGCTTTTCGCAGTGTTGCGCCTGGATGCATCCAGGGTACGCAGCCTGCTTCACCCTTCCAGCGAGCCCAAGCATGATTGACTACAGTGATTTTTTTGAAGAAGTGATCCAGACCCACGTCGAGATCGAGCAATGGTTTGCCGGTGTTGCGCCTGAGGGCACCCTGCAAAACCTGCTGGCGCGCTTCTCACCCGAGTTCAGCATGGTCGCGCCCGCCACCGGTACGCGCGTCAATAGAGCCGGGGTCAATGCGCTATTCACGCGCCTGGGCGGAATGCGCCCGGGATTGAAAATCACCTTGAGTGAAATGACCGGCATTGATCGTCATGCGCGGGGGGCCACGGTGACTTACCGCGAGCATCAGGTGGATGACAGTGGTACACAGACGGATCGCCGGGCCACTGTGGTGTTTGAGAAGCAGGCCAGTGGTGCGCTGTTGTGGCGGCATTTGCATGAAACGTTTATCAAGGCTTAACGCGGGTCTGAATGTGGGGGGGGGCTTGCTCCCGATAGCGGTGTGTCAGTGTCAGATGTACCGACTGACACACTGCTATCGGGAGCAAGCCCCCTCCCACATTTGAATCTCCCACAGTTTTTAGTTTTGTGTTGGGTTGACGATCACGGTGCAGGTGATGCCAGCCGCCAGCAGCACGCCCTCGGGCACTTCATCAATGTGAATGCGCACCGGCACGCGCTGGGCCAGCCTCACCCAGTTGAACGTGGGGTTCACATCGGCAATCAGCTCGCGGCTCTCAGGGTTGTCACGGTCGTAGATACCGCGGGAGATGCTTTCCACATGGCCCTTTAGGGTCTCGCCGCTCATCAGCTGCATGTCGGCTTTGTCACCGACTTTGACGTGGGGCAACTTGGTTTCTTCAAAGAAGCCGTAGACCCAGAAGGAATTCATATCCACCACGGCCATCTTCGCCTCGCCGATACGCGCATAGTCGCCGCGATGCACGTTGAGGTTGGTGACGTAGCCGTCCACCGCCGCCAGCACGCGGGTGCGTTTCAGGTTGAGTTCAGCGGCTTCCAGTTGCGCCAGGGCGTGCTGGTAATCGGCCAGGGCCGAGTCGGCGATGTTGCTGGCGTCGTCGCGGTTTTCCCTGGAGATCACCAGGGCGTCGAGGTCGGCGCGACGGTGGGCGTTGAGCTTGCGCATCTCCCAGGTGGCCTTGCGTGAGGCCACCAGCGATTGGGCTTGCTTGACGGCAATGCGGTAGTGCTCGGGGTCGATCTGCATCAGCAGGTCGCCTTTTTTCACCAGCTGGTTATCGCGTACCGGCACATCCACCACCTCGCCGGTCACGTCAGCCGCCACGTTGATGATGTCGGCGCGTACCCGGCCATCACGGGTCCAGGGCGTTTGCATGTAGTGCACCCATAATGTGCGGCCAATCCAGATTGCCAAAGCCAGCACCAGCAAGGTGGCGAGCAGGCTGAAAAACTTTTTCATCGGGGCATTCTCAACGGTAGACGCTCAGCGCCAGGGCGCCGAACAAGCAAGCGAACAGGCTCAGGCGCAGCAACGCCGGGTGCCAGAAAAACCGATACAGGTCGAACCCGGCCAGGAAGCGATCAATCGCCCAGGCCAACACCGCGGCGATCAGGAACATCAGGGTCATGGTCGGCATATAGATGCCATGAAATGCGATTTCACGGGGCATTCGAGGCTCCTTTTAGGGCCGCCAGTGGCGATTGCGGGTCGAGCAGCGAAGTGCGGATAAAGTGCAGGTAGCTCTTTACCCGGCGCAGGGCCGAGGTGTCGAAGTGCGGGGCGAAGGGTTCGTCGGTGGCCTGTACGCGGCTGATCGCATGGTCGACGGCGATCAAGCCGCGCTCCAGGTTGCTGGCGCTGGGTTGCAGGAACAAGCGCACCAACGAGCGGCCCATTACACGAATTGCCTGGCGCCATGGCTGGGACTCGGCATACGCCGGGTGCACCGGCAGAATCGCTTGCTCCTTGCGCAACTCGATGATCGCGTGGCCGACTTCCAATACCACGAACATCCAGCGCAGCAAGTCGCGCTGCACCTGCGGCTGGCCGACCGCGAGGCCGTAGGCCTGGTGCAGCAGGTCACGGGTGCGGCTTTCAAAGCTCGAGGCCAGGCCCTTGAGCTTGGCGCTGATCGCATACACCACCTGCTCACGCAGGTCCTGCTCCAGGCGGCGCCACAACCAGCGGCTGTTGGGCGGCAGGATGATCGCCCCCGCTGCCGCGCACACCAGCATGCCGATGACCATGGCAATGTAGTCGTTGATAAAGGTGTAGGGGTTGTAGACCGTGAGGTTGTCCGGCACCGAGCCGGTGCTGAAGAAAATCAACAGCCCCACACCGACACCGGCGTACCGGGGGCGGGAAGAGAGAAAGGCCCCGAAGATGATCACCGGTGCGAGCATCACGCACAGCAACGGGAAACCGTCGATCCTGGGGAACACGAAGAACATTTCGACAAAGCCGACCAAGGCGCCGATCAAGGTGCCGCAGGCCATCTGGAACGCCATGCGCTTGGGGTTGGGTGTGGCGGCGGAGAGGCCCACCGTGGCCGCTGCGATCAAGGTCATGGTCGCGCCGCTGGGCCAGGCGGTGGCGACCCAGTAACTGCCCAGCACGACAAGGATAAATGAGGCCCGTACCCCGGCGGCGGTGCAGGCCAGCCAGTTGGTTTTCGGTGTGTAGGATTCGTGCCAGTCTTCCCGCGCATGGTGGTGGTCGGCCAGGGACGCGTGGGTTTGCGCGTAGTTGTGCAGGTCGTCGACGAAGCGGTACAACAACTCGTAGGCAGTATGGAAATCCAGTTGCTCGGCTTCGGTAGGGTTATCGTCCTGGAAGCTCGCCCGCAGGCTGCGCACCTTGGCAGGAAGGCCGTCCTTGTAGGCGCTCAGTTGATTGACCAGGCGTGCGGCATCCGGGCTGGTGAGGGCGCGACCGGAGAAGCTGTCGAGCACTTCGGCGAGATCTTGCAGGCCGGGTTTGATCGCTGCGACCACATGATCGGCCTCATCGGCACGCAAGCGTTCAAGCAACTGGTGCAGGGCGTTGAAGCGCGTGGTGATGCTCATGAATTCGCTGTTGAGGCGACTGAGTCGCCCATTGCGCCGACGCATGTGCGGGTCTTCGAACACGGTGACGCTGCGCAAGCCTTCCAGGCCCACCGCTTCGGCGATAAAGCGCACGTTGCTGGCCTCGAAGCCCTCCCGCTGGCTGCGCCCGCGCAGGCCGTCGGTGACGAACAGCGCGAACACGCCGAAGCGCTGGTACAACGCGTTGCGCATGGCCGCGCTGGAGGTCTGCGGCAGGATCGCCGCGCTGACCAGCGTGGAGCAAAGAATCCCCAGGGAGATTTCCAGCACCCGCCATACGGCCGCCATAAAGGCGCCGTCCGGGTGGGCCAGGGCCGGCAGCCCGACCATCGCTGCGGTGTAGCCGGCGAGCACAAAGCCATAGGCGCGGAAGTTGCGGTTACGCGTGGCGCCCGCGGTACAAATGCCCACCCAGATCGCCAGCGCGCCGAGGAACAGTTCGGTGTTCTGCGCAAACAAGGCGATCAGCAGCACCATCACCGCCGACCCCGCCAAGGTGCCCAGGAAGCGGTAGAAACTTTTGGCGAACACCTGGCCGCTCTGGGGCTGCATTACGATAAATACGGTGATCATCGCCGTGCGCGGTTGCGGCAGTTCCAGGCGCATGGCCAGCCACAGCGTGAGAAACGCAGCGACCAGCACCTTGAAGATATACACCCAGGTCACGCCGTCGCTGCGTGCCCAGTCGAAAAAGCCACGGCGCCACTCAAGGGAATGCAACCAGCGCAGCGGTGCAGGCAAGGGAGTCATCAAATCCTACTCAGTGATCAAACACGGCGAGCGCCGCCGGGGTCTTGCTCGGAAGGGTCTTGGCATCCTGGGGCACATCGTTGCCGGCACCGAGGCCGCCGCCCAGGGCGGTCACCAATTCCGCATGGGCACTCAGGCGCGCCGCCTGCACCTGTTGCTCGACCTGTTGCTGACGGAAGAGCAGGGTCTGGGCGTTGAGCACATTGAGGTAATCGGTCAGGCCGCGTTGGTAGGCGATCATGGCGATGTCGTAGGTTTTCTGCGCCGAGGCCACCGACTGCGCGGCGAAGGCCGACTGCTTGTCCATGGACTCGCGGCGGATCAACTGGTCGCTGACGCCCTTGAGCGCGTTGACCAGGGTCTGGTTGTACTGGGCGACGGCGATGTCATAACCGGCACTGGCTTCGCCCAGTTGGGCGCGCAGGCGGCCGCCATCAAAAATTGGCAAGGTGATCGCCGGGCCGACGTTGTAGTTGAATTTCTTCCCCGCCAGGAATTCCAGCATGCCGCCGCCGGTGGCCATGTAGCCGAGGCTGCCGACCAAGTCGACGTTGGGGTAGAAACCGGCGTGGGCCACGTCAATGCCACGGGCCTGGGCCGCCACCTGCCAGCGGCTGGCGACCACGTCCGGGCGTTGACCGAGCAACTGCGCCGGCAGGCTCGAAGGCAGTTTCAACGGTGCGGCGAGGGCCAGGCACGGGCGTTGCAACTGCGCACCCTCGCCCGGGCCTTTGCCCGCCAGCGCCGCCAGTTGGTTACGGCTCAAGGCGATTTCTTCGTCAAGGGCATCCAGTTGGCGATGGGTCTCCGGCAGCGGGCCTTCGGCCTGGCTGACGTCGAAGTGCGTGCCGATCCCGGCGTCCAGGCGTTTGTGGGCCAGGTCGAGGATCTGCTGTTGCTGGGTCAGGGTGGCAGCGACGATATCGCGGTTGGCGTAGTGCAACGACAGCTGGATATAGGCGCGCACCACGTTGTTCTGCAGTTCGAGCTGGGCCTGGCGCGCTTCGGCGGCGCTCATATGGGCGAGGTCGACGGCGCGCTCGGTGTTGTTGCTTTCCCGCCCCCACAGGTCGAGTGCGTAGCTCAGACCCAGGGACGAATTGTTGTCCCAGGTGTTGGCACCGCTCAGTTCGCCGGGACCGTAGAACTGATCTTTCGGCCAGTTGTGGCGCTTGAGGGTAGTGTCGCTGTTGACTTGCAACGACTCGGCCGACTCCGCTACTCCGGCCAGCGCCCGCGCTTGTCGCACGCGTGCGGCGGCCATGGCCAGGCTGGGACTGTTCTGGGTGGCGAGTTCGACCCAGCGGTTGAGCTGCGGATCGCCGTAGGCTTGCCACCATTGAGCGGTGGGCCAATGGGCGTCTTGGGCGGCAGCTTGAATGGCTTCGTCGGTGGCCAAAGTATTGGCGTTGAGGGCGTGGCCTTGGGGGGCGATTCCTCCGGTTCCGATGCAGCCGCTGATGGCTAACGATAAGGCCCAAACACTGAGAGTCTTCAGCTCTCTGCTGATGTGACGCGGCACGGCAAGCGAATTCCTGAGAGGGTGTTGCGCAAGAGGTGGCGCAATTCTAGGCGGCGGCAAGGAGGACGATAAGCTGGCATTCCTGTGAATCTTTGTTACCGTTCAGGCGATAATCCGTTGGTAGGGATCACTGGACGGCGTTACTTTCTGTCACAATTTGCTATCTCCCTTGAGAACACCCCATGGACACTTTGCAAAACATGCGCGCTTTCAGTTGCGTGGCCGAAGCCGGCAGCTTCACTGCTGCCGCCGTGCAACTGGACACCACTACGGCCAATGTCTCGCGCGCGGTCTCCAACCTTGAGGCCCACCTGCAAACCCGCTTGCTCAACCGCACCACCCGGCGCATCGCGCTGACTGAAGCCGGCAAGCGCTATTTGCTGCGCTGCGAGCAGATCCTCGCCTATGTGGAGGAAGCCGAGGCCGAAGCCAGCGATGCCCACGCCCGCCCCGCCGGGCAGCTCAAAGTGCACACCATGACCGGCATCGGCCAGCACTTCGTCATCGACGCGATTGCCCGCTACCGCCGCACCCATCCCGACGTCACCTTCGACCTGACCCTGGCCAACCGCGTGCCGGACCTGCTCGACGAGGGCTACGACGTATCCATCGTGCTGGCCAGCGAACTGCCGGATTCGGGGTTCGTGTCCCAGCGCCTGGGTATCACCTACAGCATCGCCTGCGCCTCACCGGAATACGTCAAGGCCAAGGGCTGCGCCCAACGGCCCCAGGACTTGCTCAACCATGCGTGCCTGCGCCTGGTCAGCCCGGTGATCCAGCTGGACAAATGGACCTTCAACGGCCCCGAAGGCCAGGAAAGCGTGGCGATCAACAGCTCGCCGTTCCTGGTCAATTCGGCCGACGCGATGAAAACCGCGATCACCAGCGGCATGGGCGTCGGCCTGCTGCCGGTGTACGCCGCCATCGAAGGGTTGCGCAACGGCACACTGGTGCGGGTGATGCCGACCTACCGCTCCCAGGAATTGAACCTGTACGCCATCTACCCCTCGCGCCAATACCTGGATGCAAAGATCAAGACCTGGGTGGAATACCTGCGCGGTTCGTTGCCGGAGATTCTGGCAGCGCATCAGGCGGAGTTGGTGGCGTATGAGTTGAGCGGTGGTTTGGGTAGTGTGCGGATGGCAACCTGATTTCTGCCTGACAACGCAGAACAACTGTGGGAGGGGGCTTGCTCCCGATAGCAGGGTGTCAGTCACTAAATGTTTTGACTGAACCATAGCTATCGGGAGCAAGCCCCCTCCCACATTCAGAGCCTGCCCCCCCCTTTAGAGCTACGGTGTCCTGACAATCAACGGCGGGAATGTTAGCGTGCTTGGCATTCTTCCGTAGTCGATGAGCCCGCCTGCAATGAAAAAGACTGTCCTGGCCTTCAGCCGCATCACCGCGCCCATGATCGAACGCCTGCAACAGGATTTCGAGGTGATCGTGCCCAACCCCAAGCAGGGGGATATCAACGCGCAGTTCAACGAAGCCCTGCCCAATGCCCACGGTCTGATCGGTGTGGGCCGCAAGCTCGGCCGCGAGCAACTAGAAGGCGCAGGCAAGCTGCAAGTGGTGTCCAGTGTGTCGGTGGGCTACGACAACTACGACGTGCCGTACTTCAACGAGCGCGGGATCATGCTCACCAACACCCCCGATGTACTCACCGAAAGCACCGCGGACCTGGCCTTCGCCCTGCTGATGAGCAGCGCACGCCGGGTGGCCGAGCTGGACGCCTGGACCAAGGCCGGCCATTGGAAAGCCAGCGTGGGCGCGCCGCTGTTTGGCTGTGATGTGCACGGCAAGACCCTGGGCATCGTCGGCATGGGCAATATCGGCGCGGCCGTGGCCCGACGTGGGCGCCTGGGTTTCAACATGCCGATCCTGTACAGCGGCAACAGCCGCAAGACCGCGCTGGAACACGAGCTGGGCGCGCAGTTCCGGAGCCTGGACCAGTTGCTGGCCGAGGCAGATTTTGTCTGCCTGGTGGTGCCATTGAGCGACAAGACCCGCCACTTGATCAGCACCCGCGAATTGAGCCTGATGAAGCCCAGCGCGATCCTGGTCAATATTTCCCGTGGGCCGGTAGTGGATGAACCGGCCCTGGTCGACGCCCTGCAAACCCAACGTATTCGCGGGGCCGGGCTGGATGTGTATGAAAAGGAACCGCTGGCCGAATCGCCACTGTTCCAACTGAGCAATGCCGTGACCCTGCCGCACATCGGCTCGGCCACCGATGAAACCCGCGAAGCCATGGCCAACCGCGCCGTGACCAACCTGCGCAGCGCGCTGCTGGGCCAGCGCCCGCAGGATCTGGTGAATCCCCAGGCCTGGAAAGGCTGATACATAACCCAATGTGGGAGGGGGGCTTGCTCCCGAGGGCGGTGGATCAGTTGTACATCTGCTGACTGACACGCCGCTATCGGGAGCAAGCCCCCACATTAGCAGTGCCCGACACAAAATCCGGTTAAAGCCCAGGCCAGCCGAGTCGATAACCTTCCATAGATGATCGTCATCCCTGATCCACAGAAGGTTTTTATGTCCACCACCAAAGCCCGCGCAGACTCACTCTCGCTTCTGCTCTTTACCTTGCGCAGCGGCAAGCTGATGGCCATCAACCTGTTGAAAGTCAGTGAAATCATCCCCTGCCCGCCGCTGACCAAGCTGCCGGAGTCGCATCCCCACGTCAAAGGTATCGCCACCTTGCGCGGCGCTTCGCTGTCGGTGATCGACTTGAGCCGCGCCTTGGGTGAAATGCCCCTGCAAGACCCGGACGGCGGCTGCCTGATCGTCACCGATGTCAGCCGTTCCAAGCAGGGCCTGCATGTGCAGGCAGTGAGCAAGATCGTGCATTGCCTGACCACCGATATCCGCCCGCCCCCCTACGGTTCTGGCGGCAATCGCGCGTTTATCACCGGGGTGACCCAGGTGGAAGGTGGCCTGGTGCAGGTGCTGGATATCGAGAAAGTCATCCACGGCATCGCCCCGGCACCGATTGAAGCGGCGCCGACCGACCTGACCATGGAAGAAGCCGAAGTACTGGGCAATGCGCGCATCCTGGTGGTGGACGACAGCCAGGTAGCCCTGCAGCAATCGGTACACACCTTGCGCAACCTCGGCCTGACCTGCCACACAGCCCGCAGCGCCAAGGAGGCCATCGATGTGTTGCTGGAGCTGCAAGGCACCGGCGAGCAGATCAACGTGGTGGTGTCGGACATCGAAATGTCCGAGATGGACGGCTACGCCCTGACCCGTACCCTGCGCGAAACCCCGGACTTCCAGGAGCTCTACGTGCTGTTGCACACCTCCCTGGACAGCGCGATGAACAGCGAAAAAGCCCGCCTGGCCGGTGCCGATGCGGTGCTGACCAAGTTCTCATCGCCGGAACTGACCAAATGCCTGGTCGTGGCCGCCAAAGCTGTGGCGCAAAAGGGCCTGTAGGCGTTGACCGATTATTTCCAGCTGTTGCGTCGCGACCTCACAGGCAGCCTGCCCGCCCCGCAGTGGCCAGCAGATACGCGGCTAGATCATTACCGGGATGAGCTGGCCCCGGCGATCCATGCCGTGCTGCGCATGACCCAGGACCAGGGCGGCGGCCGTGTCGCCAGGCTGGATGAATGGCGCCGGCAATTCGTCATCAATGCCGAGTTCGACCCAACGCTGTGCCTGGTAGCCAGCAACGCCGACGGCATCCTCGGGGTGGCCCAATGCTGGACCAGCGCCTTTATCAAGAACCTCTGCGTGCACCCTTGCGCCCAAGGCCAGGGCCTGGGCCGTGCCTTGTTGCTGCAAGCCTTCCAAATGTTCAAGCAGCGCGGCGAACCTTATGTCGACCTTAAGGTGCTGGAGAGCAACCTGCGTGCCCGGCAGCTGTATGAAAGTGCGGGTATGAAATTTGTCCTACGGGACATAGTGACCAAGGACTGATGACCACTGGCGCATAACTTGCTTCCAGAGAGCCCGAGCGGTGAATAGAGGTAAAAACCCGTCACTCCTCAAGCGTCCCCTCTGAACTTGCCTGGTGACAGATCCGCCATGAACACTCATTTTTCCTGCGTAGGTTGTGGCAAATGCTGCAACGACCATCACGTGCCCCTGACCCTTGAAGAGGCCCGGCAATGGGCGGCGGACGGCGGTAATGTCATCGTTCTGGTCGAAGGCTTCCTGCGTAACGGCCTGGGCTTGCCCCTGCAACAACGCGAACACGCCGAGCGCCGTTCCGTGATCGTGCCCAGCGGCAATACCGAGGCTTTCGTGGCAATCACCTTTGCCGCCTACAACGCTGGGCCCTGCCGGAATCTTGACGAAGACAACCGCTGCCGCATCTACGAGCGACGCCCCCTGGTGTGCCGGATTTATCCGATGGAGATCAATCCGCATATCCCGCTGAACCCGGGTGCCAAGGATTGCCCGCCGCAGTCCTGGGAACAGGGACCGGCGCTGATCGTCGGTGGCGAACTGATGGACCTGGAACTGGCTGAGCTGATCCGTCGTTCCCGCCAGGCCGACCGTGATGATGTGCAGGCCAAGGCGGCGGTGTGCGCGTTGCTCGGCATTCATACAACCGCGCTCAAGGGCGACGGCTTTACCGCGTATCTGCCGGATATGCAGGCATTTGCCCTGGCCATTGAGCAGACAACTGACCAATCAGCCATGGCCACTGAATGGGTGTTCCATGTGTCCGGGATGGATATCGCCGAACAACTGCTGGACGCTGGTGCGCAGATTGCCACCGAGGTGCCGGCCAACTATGCGTTTATCTCACTGAGGGCGGCCTGACCGCTGATGGGGATTTGGCGAGTGCGCCTCATGTCAATGGGGCCTCGCCCCCAGCCATCACGGACTGGATGGCAGCACATCGAGACGATAGGGCTCGACGATGCGCTGGTATTCACCGTTTTGCATCAGCTCTTCAAGCGCATGGTTGAGTTCATTGCGCAACGAGGTATCGAGCTTGCGCACTGCGATCGCCACGCTGTCGCCCAACAGGTCAGACGAAACAACCGGGCCGAGAAAATCGAAATCCAGGCCCTGAGCCGTGTCCAGCAGGGCCTCACGTATCTCTACCGCACCTTGCAGGGTCGCATCGATATCGCCCGCGAGGAGGCTGTTGATCAGTTGATCATTGAGCCAGAAACTCTTGATGATCACGCCTGCCGGCGCCCACTGCGACAGGGCAAAGGCTTCACGATTGCTTCTGATCAAGACCCCGACACGCTTGCCCTTGAGCGACCGCCGATCAGGGGTCAGGCCTGCGGTTTTACGGGCCACCAAGCGGGTGGTGATGGGGTAGAGTGCATTGGTAAAGCTCACCTGTTGTCGCCGATTCGACGTCGGCGCCATGCCCATGATCGCGTCGAACTTTCGGCCTTCCAGGGCCGGGAAATTTTCCATGACCACTTGGTCGACCCAGGTACAGCGCACGTTGAGTTGCTCGCACAGGGCGTTACCCAGTTCGATATTCAACCCCACCAGTTGCCCTTGGGAGTTGCGGTGTTGGAACGGCGGGAAGTGCGCGGCGACGGCGAAGCGGATTTCGTGCCGTGGTTGATCGCTGGCGGCAGCAACAGTCGTCGACAGCAAGAGAGCAAACACAGCACAAATGTGTATCAGGGCCACAGGAACGTCCTTTTCCGGGAAAAACTGGCTCACCGCCCCCGATGAGCGTCATTGGGGCGGAGTAAAATGCTGTGCCAGCTTTCAAGAAATGGTCGCGGACCTACAATCAGAAATATCTACATGCGCCGTAGGCAACAGCCGATACAGCGCAACAAACTTTGATCCTAACGTTTACCCATGGAACGACGAGTGCCCGGTGGCGCCATACCCGGCGTCTTGGCATGGCCATTCTTGGCGCCGCCTTTGTACCAGGGCTGGCCGGCATGCTTGGCTCCGGCCAGTTCACCCGGCTTGAAAGGGAACTTGAACGCGGGAATCTCGGCTTTTTCAACACCGTCGGCAGTGGCCAGGTCGACGAGTTCGGCCGCTTCGACAGGGGGTTGGGTGGGGGAAGACATAAGGGCTCCGGCGCAGCTATAGGCGTAAAAGCGCGAGTATACGGGGCTGGAGCTGCCAGCGGTAAGCTTCCACCACAAGTTCAAAGCCCCCAGCTGTCACCGCTGTCAGTTTGCCGTCACTGTGCTGACCGCATGACAGCGCTATAAAGCACTCATTCAAACTTCAACTTGCAGCTTGCAGCTTGAAACTTGCAACTGCGCCGCTGGCGTCCTTCCATGCACATAAAACGAAACACGGCCCTGATGGTGGGCGTACTCCTGATACTGGCCGTTGCAGCCTGGACGTTGACCCGCCCGCCCAAGACCCGGCTGGCAGCGCCCAGTGCAGTTCCTGTTCGGGTGGTGAGCGTGGTGCAACGGGATGTCGCGCGGTACGTCAGCGGCATCGGCTCGGTGTTGTCGTTGCACAGTGTGGTGATACGTCCGCAGATAGACGGCATCCTCACCAAACTACTGGTCAAGGAAGGCCAACTGGTAAAAGCCGGTGACTTGCTGGCAAGCATCGACGACCGCTCCATCCGGGCCAGCCTCGACCAGGCCAAGGCGCAATTGGGCCAAAGCCAGGCGCAACTGCAAGTGGCACTGGTCAACCTCAAGCGTTACAGGGAGCTGAGCGTTGACGACGGTGTGTCGAAACAGACCTACGACCAGCAACAGGCGCTGGTCAACCAGCTCAAGGCCACGGCCCAGGGCAACCAGGCCGCGATAGATGCGGCTCAGGTACAACTTTCCTACACCCAGATTCGCTCCCCGGTCAGTGGTCGCGTGGGTATTCGCAGCGTGGATGAAGGTAACTTCCTGCGCATGAGCGACACCCAGGGACTGTTTTCAGTCACCCAGATTGATCCGATCGCTGTGGCTTTCTCCCTGCCGCAGCAGATGCTGCCGACCCTGCAGGGGCTGATCGCCGCGCCGACCCGGGCGAGTGTCGATGCCTACCTGGGCGCCGACACCGACGGCCAGACCGGCGACCTGCTCGGCGAAGGCCACCTGAGCCTGATCGACAACCAGATCAGCTCCACCACCGGCACGCTGCGGGCCAAGGCCGAGTTCAATAACCCGTCGCAAAAGCTGTGGCCGGGGCAACTGGTGACCATCAAGATCCAGACCGCCCTCGACAAGAACGCCCTGGTGGTGCCGCCGACCGTGGTGCAACGTGGCCTGGACTCGCACTTCGTGTACCGGGTAAGCGATGACACCGTGGAGGTGGTGCCGGTGCAGGTCGCCTACCAGGACAGCGAGATCAACATTATCAAGGGCGTGCAGGCCGGGGATGTGCTGGTCAGCGACGGTCAGTCGCGGCTCAAGGCCGGTGCCCGGGTGGAGGTGCTCAAGGAGCCGCCGCAAATAATCCAGACCGCTGAAGCCAAGGTGCAACCATGAACGGCAGCCGTTCACCCTCGGCCTGGTGTGTTGATCACCCGGTCGCTACCTTGCTGCTGACCTTCGCCTTGGTCCTGTTGGGGATCATTGCCTTCCCGCGCCTGGCTGTCGCGCCACTGCCGGAAGCGGAATTCCCGACGATCCAGGTTACCGCGCAACTGCCCGGCGCCAGCCCGGATACCATGGCTTCATCGGTGGCCACGCCCCTGGAGGTGCAATTCAGTGCCATCCCCGGCATGACCCAGATGACCTCCAGCAGCGCCCTGGGGTCCAGCCAGCTGACCCTGCAATTCACCCTGGAAAAAAGCATCGACACCGCCGCCCAGGAGGTCCAGGCCGCAATCAACACCGCATCGGGCAAGTTGCCCAGCGATATGCCGAGTTTGCCGACCTGGAGAAAGGTCAACCCGGCGGACAGCCCGGTGCTGATCCTCAGTGTCAGCTCAGATAGCATGCCCAGCACCGAGCTGAGCGACTACGTGGAAACCCTGCTGGCGCGCCAGATCAGCCAGATCGACGGCGTCGGCCAGATCAACATCACCGGTCAGCAGCGTCCGGCGATTCGCGTGCAGGCATCCCCTGACAAGCTCGCGGCCATCGGCCTGACCCTCGCCGATATCCGCCTGGCCATCCAGCAATCGAGCCTGAACCTGGCCAAGGGCGCGATCTATGGTGAGAACAGCGTGTCGACCCTGTCGACCAACGACCAACTGTTTCACCCGGAGGAATACGGTCAGCTGATCGTTTCCTACAAGGACGGCGCGCCGGTGCAACTGCGTGATATCGCCAAAGTCGTCAATGGTTCAGAAAACGCTTACGTGCAAGCCTGGTCCGGCGATACCCCGGGTGTGAACCTGGTGATTTCACGCCAGCCCGGCGCCAACATCGTCGAGACCGTCGACCGCATTCAAGCCGAACTGCCGCGCCTGCAAGGCATGTTGCCGGCCTCGGTGCAGGTGAGTGTATTGACCGACCGCACCAAAACCATCCGCGCCTCATTGCATGAAGTGGAAATGACCCTGCTGATCGCTATCCTGCTGGTGGTGGCGGTCATGGCGCTGTTCCTGCGCCAGCTGTCGGCGACGCTGATTGTGTCGGCTGTGCTTGGCGTATCGCTGGTGGCCAGTTTCGCCCTGATGTACCTGATGGGGTTCAGCCTGAATAACCTGACCCTGGTGGCCATCGTGATTGCCGTGGGCTTTGTGGTCGACGATGCGATTGTGGTGGTGGAGAACATTCACCGGCACCTGGAGGCGGGCCTGGGCAAGCGCGAAGCCGCGATCAAGGGTTCCGGCGAGATTGGCTTTACCGTGGTGTCCATCAGCTTCTCGCTGGTGGCGGCGTTTATTCCGCTGCTGTTCATGGGCGGCGTGGTCGGACGGCTGTTCAAGGAGTTCGCGCTCACAGCCACCTCGACCATCCTGATTTCGGTGGTGGTTTCGCTGACTTTGGCACCGACATTGGCGGCCCTGTTCATGCGTGCACCCACCCATCACGCCCACGCCAAGCCCACCTTCAGCGAACGCCTGCTGGCCGGCTATGCACGCAACCTGCGCCGTGCGCTGGCGCATCAACGCAGCATGGCCGCGATCTTCGTGGTGACCCTGGCCCTGGCCGTGGTCGGCTACGTGTTTATCCCCAAGGGCTTCTTCCCGGTCCAGGACACGGGCTTTGTGCTCGGCACCAGCGAGGCGGCGGCCGATGTGTCGTACCCGGACATGGTCGCCAAGCACAAGGCACTGGCCGAGATCGTCAAGGCCGACCCGGCAGTGCAAGCCTTCTCCCACTCAGTGGGCGTCACCGGCAGCAACCAGACCATCGCCAACGGGCGCTTCTGGATTGCCTTGAAAGACCGCGGTGACCGTGACGTATCCGCCAGCCAGTTCATCGATCGCCTGCGCCCACAACTGGCCAAGGTGCCGGGTATCGTGCTGTACCTGCGCGCAGGCCAGGACATCAACCTGAGCTCCGGACCCAGCCGCGCCCAGTACCAGTATGTGCTCAAGAGCAATGACGGCCCGACGCTGAACACCTGGACCCAACGCCTCACCGAAAAACTGCGCGCCAACCCGGCGTTTCGCGACCTGTCCAATGATCTGCAACTGGGCGGCAGCATCACCCACATCAGTATCGACCGCCAGGCCGCTGCCCGCTTCGGCCTGACCGCCACCGATGTCGACCAGGCGCTGTACGACGCCTTCGGCCAGCGCCAGATCAACGAGTTCCAGACCGAGATCAACCAATACCAAGTGATACTCGAACTGGACAGCCAACAGCGCGGCAAGGCCGAAAGCCTCAATTACTTTTACCTGCGCTCGCCGCTGACCAACGAGATGGTGCCGTTGTCGGCGCTGGCCAGGGTCGACCCGCCCAGCGTGGGGCCGCTGTCCATCAGCCATGACGGCATGTTCCCCGCCGCCAACCTGTCGTTCAACCTGGCGCCCGGCGTGGCCCTGGGCGATGCCGTGATCATGCTCAACCAGGCCAAGAACGACATCGGCATGCCGAGTACCCTGATCGGCAACTTCCAGGGCGCGGCCCAGGCATTCCAGAGTTCGCTGGCCAGCCAGCCGTGGCTGATCCTTGCGGCGCTGGTGGCGGTCTACATTATCCTGGGTGTGCTGTACGAGAGTTTCGTGCATCCGCTGACGATCATTTCCACCCTCCCCTCGGCAGGCCTCGGTGCGCTGGTCATGCTGTGGCTGCTGGGCCAGGATTTTTCAATCATGGCCTTGATCGGCCTGGTATTGCTGATCGGCATTGTGAAGAAGAACGGCATCCTGATGATCGACTTTGCCCTGGAAGCCCAACGCGTACGCGGGTTGTCGCCGCAGGATGCGATTTATGAAGCCTGCGTCACGCGGTTCCGCCCAATCATCATGACCACCCTCGCCGCCTTGCTTGGCGCAGTGCCGTTGATGCTGGGCTCGGGGCCGGGTGCGGAACTGCGTCAGCCGTTGGGCATCGCGGTAGTCGGTGGCTTGCTGGTGAGCCAGGCACTGACGCTGTTCACTACGCCGGTCATATACTTGTACCTTGAACGGTTTTTCCACAGGCCCAAACCAGCGCTGGCGCTGGCGACCACACACTGAGGCGGTCATGCGCGTCCTGATTATTGAAGATGAAGAGAAAACCGCGGACTACCTGCACCGCGGCCTTACGGAGCAAGGCTACACCGTCGACGTGGCGCGTGAAGGCGTCGAGGGTCTGCACCTGGCGCTGGAAAACGATTACGCGGTGATCGTGCTCGACGTGATGCTGCCCGGCCTGGACGGCTTTGGTGTGTTGCGTGCGTTGCGCGCCCGCAAGCAGACGCCGGTGATCATGCTCACCGCCCGCGAGCGCGTGGAAGACCGCATCCGCGGCCTGCGCGAAGGTGCCGACGATTACCTGGGCAAACCGTTTTCGTTTTTGGAACTGGTAGCGCGCCTGCAAGCCCTGACCCGCCGCAGCGGCGGCCACGAGCCAGTGCAGGTTACGGTCGCCGACTTGTGGATCGACCTGATCAGCCGCAAGGCCAGCCGCAACGGCCAACGCCTGGACCTGACCGCCAAGGAGTTCTCGCTGCTCAGCGTATTGGCGCGGCGCCAGGGTGAAATCCTGTCCAAGACCGCCATTGCCGAGATGGTCTGGGACATCAATTTCGACAGCGACGCCAACGTCGTGGAAGTGGCGATCAAGCGCCTGCGCGCCAAGCTCGACGGGCCGTTCGAACACAAGCTGCTGCATACCATTCGTGGCATGGGTTATGTGCTGGAGAACCGTAGTGTCGGCTAATTCCATTGCCCTGCGCCTGAGCAGCATGTTCACCCTGGTGGCGTTGCTGATCTTCGTGCTCATCGGCGGCGTGCTGTATCAGCAGGTGGATCGCGGCCTGGGCTTGTTGCCCGAGGCCGAGCTGGATGCGCGCTACAGCGTGCTGGAATCGTCGGTCAATCGCTTCGGCACACCGGAACATTGGGTCAAGATCAAGGCCAAGCTCAAGTTGCTGGGCGAAGAAGACAAGCGTATCCGTTTCTGGGTGGTCAGCAGCGACCCGAGCTATGAATACGGCGAGCCGGACGCCCAGATTCGCGCCTTTGCCCAAGGCCCGACCGGCAAGCACGACCTGCGCCTGCCCGGTCACGCTCATCCGTTCAAGGTGCTGGTCAGCCAGTTTGCGGCCAAGGAGCAACGTCCGGCGCTGCGCTTCATGATCGCCATCGACACCGAAAACTTCCGCGCCACTCAGCACCACTTGCTGGTAGCGCTGGTCAGCCTGGCGCTGGTCGGTGTGGTGCTGGCGGCGCTGTTGGGGTTCTGGGTCGCGCGTATCGGCCTCAAGCCCCTGGGCAAACTCTCGGATGAGGCACAGAAACTTGCGCCACCCAAACTCTCCGGGCGCTTGCATCTGTCACCGCTGCCGCCGGAACTGAGCCAGTTCGTCAATTCGTTCAACGCCACCCTCGACCGCGTCGAACAAGCCTACTCGCGCCTGGAATCCTTCAACGCCGACGTGGCCCACGAACTGCGCTCACCGCTGACCAACCTGATCGGCCAGACCCAGGTCGCCCTCACCCGCGGGCGTTCCGCAGAGCAGTACTTCGAGGTGCTGCAATCGAACCTGGAAGAGTTGGAACGGCTGCGCTCGATCATCAATGACATGCTGTTCCTCGCCAGCGCCGACCAAGGCAGCAAGGCCACCAAGCTGATCGAAAGCTCCCTGGCTGATGAGGTAGCGACGACCCTCGATTACCTGGATTTCATCCTCGAAGACGCCCAGGTTGAAGTGCGCGTGCACGGCGATGCCGTGGTGCAGATCGAAAAGGCCCATCTGCGTCGCGCACTGATCAACCTGCTGAGCAATGCCGTGCAACACACCGCGCCGGGGCACGTGATCGACGTACACATCGAGGTGCGGGAGCAACAAGTGGTAATCGGCGTGACCAACCCCGGCGAGGCGATTGCCCGCGAGCACTTGCCGCGCCTGTTCGAACGTTTCTATCGGGTGGATGCGTCGCGTAGCAACAGCGGAGCGAATCACGGGCTGGGGCTGGCTATCGTCAAGGCGATTGCGTTGATGCATGGGGGGGATGTGTTTGTGCGTAGTGAGGACGGCGGAAACACCTTTGGCATTACCCTGCCCGTCTAAATGTTGAGAACACTTCGGTCAAATGGGGGAGGGGGCTTGCTCCCTCCCACAGTTAGATGTCTATGTTCCTTCGGAAACTGTTACGGTTTGGGCAATAGTTATTATCTTGTTACACTCTGTATCGCACCGCTCGCCTGCGTTACTTTGACGCATCGATGAGCGCGACGGCAAAGGCAGCTGACCCGCTTACCCGAATTTCCCTCGACTTTTTTCCAGGGCTCTACACTGGGAATCTGTCTTAAAGCCGCTGACTTCAGCGGCTTTTTTTTGCCGTACAAAAAGGCCAGGCACACCCCCACGACACTGGCCGTTCTTGATTGACCAAAGGAGCTCCACCGGTGAAGAACTCGCTGACGTTCACCCCGTTATTCCTCGCAGTTGCAGCAACGATCACTCCCCTCGCCCAGGCGGCAGACACCACCCCCACCGACGGTTTCGTTGAAGGCTCCCACCTCACGATCAATACGCGCAACTACTACATGAACCGCGACCGTCGCGACATTCATACCGATGACAGCAAGGAATGGGGCCAGGGTTTTATCGGCACCTTCGAGTCCGGCTACACCCAAGGCACCGTCGGCTTCGGCCTGGACCTCAATGCGATGCTCGGCCTCAAGCTCGACGGTGGTGGCGGCACCGATGGCTCCAGCATCCTTCCCTACGGCAGTGGCAACGGCAAGGCACCCGGATCGTTCTCTACCGCCGGCGGCACCTTGAAAATACGTGCCTTCGATACCGAACTGAAAGCCGGCGACCTGTTCCTCAACAACCCGGTGATCGCTGGCGGCATGACGCGCATGCTGCCCCAGACCTTCCGTGGTGTGAGCCTGACCAACCACAGCTTCGACGGTTGGATGATCGAGGGCGGCCAGGCCAGCTTCACCAAGCTCTACAACCAGAGCGGCCACCGGCGCATCGGCACCAGTTATGGCGCCTTGCCCACCAACGCCGACAGCCAGCACCTGGACTGGGCCGGCGTATCGTTCAGCGGTATCACGGGGCTGACCAGCAACCTGTACGCCTCCGAACTCAAGGACGTATGGCACCAGTACTACTACGACCTCGAATACACCTATGCTCTCAACGACCTGGTCAGCCTGACCCCCGGCTTGCACTACTACCACACCCAGGACACCGGCCAATCGTTGCTGGGGGATATCGACAGCAATACCTACAGCCTGCATTTCACCGTCGGCGTGGGCAACCACAGCGTCACGGCCACCTACCAGCGGGTCAACGGCAACACCCCGTTCGACTACATCGCCCAGGGCGACAGCATTTACCTGGATAACTCCCAGCAGTACTCGGACTTCAACGGCCCCAACGAGCGCTCATGGAAGCTCAAATACGCCTACGACTTCGCCGGCCTCGGTGTGCCTGGCCTGACGTCCGCTGTGTCCTACATCAGCGGCAAGACCGACCTGACCAAGGTCGACCCCAACAGCCGCGGCTACAGCAGCTGGTACAGCGCCGATGGCAAAGATGCCAAGCACTGGGAACGGGATATCGATGTGAAATATGTAGTGCAAGGCGGCAAGGCCAAGGACCTGTCGGTGCGCCTGCAATGGGCGACCAATCGAGGCAGCAATGGCTATTCGGCAGTGGATCGGGACGTGGATGAGTACCGCGTGATTGTGGACTACCCCATCAACGTCTTCTGACAGCGTTCCTGATGTGGGGGCTTGCTCCCACATTTTGGTTCTGCGACCTATTCCAGAGTTACTACTAAGCTATGGGCATCCCCAAAGCAGAAGTGCGTCCGATGAGCCCAAGCCTTACCCGTCCTGACCGCCGCCCGGAGCGCTTGCTGATCCTGGGCAGTACGCTGACAGTGTTGCTGATCGTGGGGATCGTCACCGCGCTGCTGATTCGGGAACAGGCCAATACCTTGCAGACGGCCAAGCGCACCGCCAATACCATCACTCAATTGATCGATGCCGACGTGCTGCGCAACGTGGAGCTCTACGACATGGCCCTCAAAGGCCTGATCGCCGCCACCGAGCGCACTGACCTGCAAGACGTTTCAGCGAGCATCCGCCATCTGGTGCTGTTCGATCGCTCGGCGGCGGCGCCGTACAAGGGCGATATCCTGCTGCTGGGCCCGAACGGCGAGGTGATTGCCGATTCGTCCCTGCTCACACCCAAGCTGGGTAACTTCTCTGATCGGGATTATTTTCAGGTGCACCGCGAAAATCCGGACGCGGGGTTATATATCAGCCGTCCATTCATGGCCCGCTGTGTGTGCGATGACCCATGGCGCATCGCGTTCAGCCGCCGCGTTTCGTCGCCGGACGGGCGCTTCCTGGGCGTCGCCGCCGCCTCCATGCGCCTGTCGTACTTCCACCAGTTGTTCAGCAGCCTGAACATCGGCAGCAACAGCACCATCAACCTGCTCAACCACCAAGGCATCCTGTTGGCCCAAGAACCTTTGCTGGAAGCAGGCATGCTCGACAAGGACCTGAGCCAGCGCCCCAATGTGGCACGCATGCTGCGCGAGCGCGATGGCAGCTTCCAGAGTATCTCCAGTGTCGATCACCAGGCGCGGCTGTACAGTTTCTCCAGTGTGGGCAACCTGCCGCTGATTGTCGCGGTGGCCCTGTCCAGCAACGAGATATTTGCGCCATGGCGGCGTGCGGCGTGGCTGGTGAGCATCGCCACAGGCGTGCTGTGCGTAGGTCTGTTGTGGCTGACCTGGGCGCTGTGCATGGAGCTGCGCCGTCGTCATCGCGCTGAACAGGTGCTGTCAGAATTGGCAGCCACTGATGCCCTCACCGGCCTGGCCAATCGCCGTACCCTTGACGAGCGCCTGCGCCTGGAATGGGACCGGGCACAGCGCTCGACCGAGCCCTTGACCGTGTTGATGATCGATGTAGACCACTTCAAGGCTTTCAACGACCGCCATGGTCACCAGGGTGGCGATGACGCGTTGCGCGCAGTCGCGCAGGTGATCGACAGCAATATCCGCCGTCCGGCCGACCTGGCAGCACGCTATGGCGGTGAAGAGTTTGCCGTGGTGCTGCCCCATACCGACGCCAAGGGCGCCTGGGTGATCGCCGAGCGCATCCGCATCAGCGTCGAGCGTTTGCCACGGGTGGCTGGGGATAAACAGCCGGTTACCGTGAGCATCGGCATGAGTACCTGGCAGAAACGTAGCGGTATGTCCCTTGAGAGTGTGCTGCTCAAGGCCGACCAGGCGTTGTATGAGGCCAAGCACACGGGGCGCAATCGGATTGTGGATGCCGCGCCCCTATAAACAAGGCATAAAAAAAGGCCACCCGAAGGCAGCCTTTAAAACTAAAGAAAGAGAGTTGTTACTTACACCGCCGCAACGGGACGCATGTAAGAGATCGGTGCGGTGCTGGCATCTTCGAAGGTCACAACTTCCCAAGCGTCTGTCTGCTCAATCAACTTGCGCAGCAGCTGGTTGTTAAGGGCGTGGCCCGACTTGAAGCCTTTGAACTCGCCTATCAGGCTATTGCCCAGCAGGTAGAGGTCACCGATTGCATCGAGGATCTTGTGCTTCACGAATTCGTCTTCGTAGCGAAGTCCGTCTTCGTTCAGTACACCATCCGCGTCGACCACAATGGCGTTTTCAACGCTGCCGCCGAGTGCGAGGTTGTGCTTGCGCAGGTACTCGATGTCACTCATGAAACCAAAGGTACGGGCGCGGCTGACTTCTTTTACGAACGAAGTGCTGGAAAAATCCACGCTTGCACTTTGGGTGCGGTCACGGAATACCGGGTGATCGAAATCGATCTCAAAGCTCACTTTAAAGCCTTCGAACGGGACGAAGGTGGCGCGCTTGTCGCCGTCTTCTACTGTCACTTCCCGCAGAATGCGTATGAACTTCTTGGCTGCGTCCTGTTCTTCCAGGCCGGCAGATTGAATCAGGAATACGAAGGGTCCAGCGCTGCCATCCATGATCGGGACTTCGGACGCGGAGAGCTCGACGTAGGCGTTATCGATGCCCAAACCGGCCATGGCCGAGAGCAAGTGCTCCACCGTGTCCACTTTGACGTCACCGTTGACCAATGTGGTCGACATAGTGGTTTCGCCAACGTTTTCCGCGCGAGCAGGTATCTGCACCACAGGGTCCAGGTCGGCACGCACAAACACGATGCCGGTGTCGACAGGTGCAGGCTTGAGGGTCAGGTAGACCTTTTCCCCGGAGTGCAGACCTACACCTGTGGCACGAATAATATTCTTCAGGGTGCGTTGTTTAATCATGGCTTGGACCGCTTCAGCGCAAATTGCGAACTGGTATCAACAAAGGCTGGCGATAATAGCAGACCAGACCTTTGCTGAACACCAATCACCTTCATAGCCCTGATACATTCCATTAATCGGCCTGACGACGCAAGAATGCCGGGATGTCCAGGTAGTCCAGGTCATCTTGCGGATTCGGGCTACGGGACGCAGCAGCACCGGCCTGGGCCTGGTTGCGCATCACGGTCGGACGGTCCAGGTCACGGTAGTTCACCGATGGCAGCTCCTGGCGAGCAGGTGCTGGAGCGGCAGCCGCCTGGCTGGCGTGGCTGGCTTGGCTGTTATGCAGAGTGTTGTCGATGACCTTCACAGGCTTCTCGATTTTCGCACCCAGGCCGGTAGCAACCACGGTCACGTGCAGTTCGTCGCGCATGTCCGGATCGATAACAGTACCGACCTTGACCATGGCGTGCTCGGAAGCAAAGGCTTCGATGATGCTACCCACGTCGGAGTACTCACCCAGGGACAGGTCAGGGCCGGCAGTGATATTCACCAGGATGCCGCGTGCACCTTGCAGGTTCACGTCTTCGAGCAACGGGTTGCGGATGGCCGCTTCGGTGGCTTCGCGTGCACGGTTCGGACCGCTGGCGCAGCCAGTGCCCATCATCGCCATGCCCATTTCGCTCATCACGGTACGTACGTCGGCAAAGTCGACGTTGATCATGCCCGGGCGCTTGATGATGTCGGAGATACCGCGAACGGCACCGGCCAGTACATCGTCAGCCTTGGCGAACGCGGACAGCAGGCTGGCGTCCTTGCCCAGGATGGTCAGCAGTTTCTCGTTGGGAATGGTGATCAACGAGTCGACGCTTTCAGACAGCAGACGGATACCTTCGTCGGCGATCTGCATGCGCTTGCGGCCTTCGAACGGGAACGGACGGGTCACGACGGCAACCGTCAGGATCCCCATTTCCTTGGCCACTTCGGCAATGATCGGTGCAGCACCGGTACCGGTACCGCCGCCCATGCCGGTGGTGATGAACACCATATTGGTGCCCTGCAGCACTTCGGCAATACGCTCGCGGTCTTCCAGGGCAGCTTGACGGCCGACTTCCGGATTGGCGCCAGCGCCGAGGCCTTTAGTCACGGCTGTGCCCAATTGCAGGATGGTCCGCGCGCCGATGCTTTTCAGCGCCTGGGCATCAGTGTTGGCGCAGATGAATTCAACGCCTTCAATGTTGCTCTTGACCATGTGATTGACAGCGTTGCCGCCGCCACCGCCAACACCGATTACTTTGATAACCGGGCTTGCGGGGATGTTGTCTACGAGTTCGAACATGTTCCCTCTCCTTTCATTTTCTCTAGTTTTTTCGCCTACTGCTTACTACGGGTGCTGCGGTGTCGCGGTAAATCTTTAGAAATTGCCTTTGACCCAAGCCTGCAGCCGCTCGAACAACGGTGCTTTCACTTCGTCGTCGCTGCGGTAGCTGTCGCGGATACTCGGGCCCGACAGGGAAATGCCGTCGGTCTGCTTTTGCAGCCCGTACAACAGCAAGCCCACACCGGTGGAATAAATCGGGTTGCGCACAACGTCGCCCAGGCCTTTCACGCCATGGGGCACGCCCAGGCGCACTGGCATGTGGAAGATTTCCTCGGCCAGTTCAACCGCGCCTTCCATCTTCGAGGTGCCACCGGTCAGCACGATGCCGGCCGGGATCAAATCTTCGTAGCCGCTGCGCCGCAGTTCAGCCTGGATCAGGGTGAACAGTTCGTCGTAGCGTG
The DNA here is from genome assembly GCF_059134095.1 of Pseudomonas sp. FBCC-B545. NCBI lineage: Bacteria > Pseudomonadati > Pseudomonadota > Gammaproteobacteria > Pseudomonadales > Pseudomonadaceae > Pseudomonas > Pseudomonas sp. FBCC-B545. Next base: position 5,192,304 of record NZ_CP101441.1, read on the forward strand.
GCTCGACCACTTCGGCCAGGGCCTGGCGCGACAGCTCACGGGGTGGACGGTCGCCGACACTTGGCACCTTGATGGTCTCGCCGGCGCCGGCCAGTTTGGCCAGGGCGCAGGCATAACGAATCTTGATTTCTTCGGCGTACTGGGTCGGTGTACGCAGCGCCATGGCGATGTCGTTGGTGACCTGATCGCCGGCAATCGGGATCACCGCGGTGTGACGGATCGCACCCTCGGTGAAGATCGCGATGTCGGTGGTGCCGCCGCCGATGTCCACCAGGCACACGCCCAGTTCTTTTTCGTCGTCGGTCAGCACCGAGTACGCCGAAGCCAACTGCTCGAGAATGATGTCGTCGATTTCCAGGCCGCAGCGGCGCACGCATTTTTCAATGTTCTGCGCGGCGTTGACGGCACAGGTCACCACGTGGACCTTGGCTTCCAGGCGCACGCCCGACATGCCCAGGGGCTCGCGCACGCCTTCCTGGTTATCGATCACGTAATCCTGCGGCAGGGTGTGCAGCACGCGCTGGTCAGCCGGGATCGCCACGGCCTGGGCGGCGTCGAGGACGCGCTCAAGGTCGGCGGAGCTGACTTCGCGGTCGCGGATCGCCACGATGCCGTGGGAGTTCAGGCTGCGGATATGGTTGCCCGCCACGCCGACGAACGCCGAGTGGATCCGGCAACCGGCCATCAGCTGCGCTTCTTCAATGGCGCGCTGGATCGATTGCACGGTGGACTCGATGTTCACCACCACGCCCTTCTTCAGGCCCCGGGACGGATGCGTGCCAATACCGACGATTTCGATCGCGCCGTCTTCCCCGACCTCGCCCACCAGCGCCACCACCTTGGAGGTGCCGATATCGAGACCGACGATCATTTTGCCGCTTTGCACGTTTGCCATGGGTCCTGCCTCTTCTTAATTCTTCGCGACAGCGGGTTGTGCTGCCGTGGGCGCAGCCGGTGTACGCCAGCCGACGGCCAGGCCGTTGGCGTAACGCAGGTCGACGCTCGCAATGTTCGTAATCTGTTCTTTCAAGGTTTTTTCATAGATGGCAATAAAGCGGCGCATCTTTTCCACCAAGCGGTCGCGTCCCAGCAACAACTCGATGCCCGGGCCGGAACTGCCTGCCCCGGTCGTCAAAAACCAGCTGCCCCGCTCACGCAATTCCAGGCGTGCAATGGAGAAGCCCAGTGGCCGCAGCATCTGGCTCAGGGCCTGGTACTGCTGCATCACTTGCTGCTGCGCCCGCTGCGGCCCGAACAGCTGCGGCAGGTGCTCGTAGTTGGCCAGCTCACGCGGGGTGAACGCCTGGCCCTGATTGTTCAACAGCGCTTCATCACCCCAACGGGCCACGGGCAGTTGTTCTTCCAGGCGGATCGTCACCTGGTCCGGCCAGACACGGCGGACTTCGGCGTGGGCGATCCACGGCATCTGTTCCAGCTCCGAGCGCATGCCGGCCAGGTCGATGGTAAAGAAGCTCGCCGCCAGGTATGGGCCGATGCGCTGCTGTACCGCCTGCTGGCTGATGTAGCTCAAGTCGCCCTGCACGCTGATCTTGGTGATCGGCCGGTCGGCATACGGCAACAGACGCTGCGCGCCTTCGTAGGTACCAAAGCCCAATACCACCAGCAATACCGGCCAGAACAGCGCCTTGATAAAACCAAAGTTGGCTTTTGGCAGGCGCGCCGACATCGGCTCTTTAGCCACCATTCGGCTGGCGCCCCGCGGCACCGGCTTGCGGCTCGGTGCTTGTGGGGGCTGATGACGAAGCGATGCGCCTTTCATGTGTTCAGCCTCTTGGCTCAATGCTGTCGGCCAGGATCGCCAGCACCAACTGCTGGAAGTCCAGGCCGGCGGCACGGGCTGCCATGGGAACCAGGCTGTGGTCGGTCATGCCCGGTGCGGTATTGACTTCAAGGAACCAGAAATTCCCCTGGTCATCCTGCATCACGTCTGCCCGCGCCCAACCGGCGATACCCAGCGCCTCACAGGCTTTCGCCGTGAGGTCCATCAATTGCTGTTCCTTGCTTGCTTGGAGGCCACACGGGATCCGGTACTGGGTATCGGAAGCCAGGTACTTGGCGTCGTAGTCATAAAAGGTGTGGGGCGTGCCCAATGCGATAGGCGGCAATACCTGGCCACGCAGGGTGGCGATGGTGTACTCGGGACCGGAAATCCACTGTTCCACCAACACTTGCGAATCGTAGGTACTTGCCGCTTTCCATGCGTCGATCAATTCGGCGGCCGAGTTCACTTTAGCCATGCCGATACTGGAGCCTTCATGGGCTGGTTTGACGATCAAAGGCAGGCCCAGTTCCTTGGCCGCAGAAATACAATCGTCTTCGCTGCACAGCACGGCGTGACGTGGTGTTGGAATACCCAGGCTGTGCCACACCTGCTTGGTGCGCAATTTGTCCATCGCCAGCGCGGAAGCAAGGATACCGCTACCGGTGTAGGGGATGCCGGCGCATTCGAGCAGGCCTTGCATGCTGCCGTCTTCACCGCCACGGCCATGAAGAATGATGAAGGCGCGGTCGATCTTTTCGGCCTGCAGGCGGGCGAGGAAGTCATCGCCCACGTCGATACCGAAGGCGTTCACACCCGCACTTTGCAGGGCTTCGAGCACGGCATTGCCAGACTTGAGCGACACTTCGCGCTCAGCGCTCTTGCCGCCGAACAGCACGGCGACGCGACCGAAATCGGCAGGCGCGACAGTGGAAAACAGGGAGCCGTAGTCAGTGATCATTTCGACGCCCCCTTTGCCACGGCTGCAAACAGCGGGCTCGCCAGCAACTTGGGCGCAAGGCCACCGATATCACCGGCACCCTGGCACAGCAGGATGTCACCGGCGCGCAACAGCGGCTTGACGATAGGGGCCAGGTCGACGCCACGCTCGATGTAGATCGGGTCCAGTTGGCCGCGCTGGCGGATGCTGTTGCACAGCTTGCGGCTGTCAGCGCCCGGGATCGGTTCTTCACCGGCCGGGTAAACCTCCATCAGCAGCAGCACGTTGGCATCGGCCAGTACATTGACGAAATCGTCGTACAGGTCGCGGGTGCGGCTGTAGCGATGCGGCTGGTAAACCATCACCAGACGGCGCTCCGGCCAGCCGCCGCGCACGGCCTTGATCACAGCGGCAACTTCGGTCGGGTGGTGACCGTAGTCGTCCACCAGCATCACGTCACCGCCTTCAACCGGCAACTGACCGTAGACCTGGAAGCGACGACCGACACCAGCAAAGCGCGACAGCCCCTCGACGATGGCTTCATCGCTGACGCCCTCATCAGTGGCGATGCAGATGGTCGCCAGGGAGTTCAGCACGTTGTGGTTGCCCGGCATGTTCACCGAGACATCCAGCGGTTCGCGGTCGGGACGCAGCACGGTGAAGAAGGTTTGCATGCCTTCCTGGCGTACATTGATTGCGCGCACATCGGCGTCTTCGCTGAAGCCGTAGGTCACGGTCGGACGCTTGACCTGCGGCAGGATTTCACGCACCACCGGGTCGTCCAGGCACACCACCGCCAGACCGTAGAACGGCAGGTTGTGCAGGAAATCGACGAAGGTTTTCTTCAGTTTGTTGAAGTCACCGTCGTAGGTCGCCATGTGGTCTTCGTCGATGTTGGTGACGACGGCGACCAGCGGTTGCAGGTGCAGGAAGCTCGCATCGCTCTCATCGGCTTCGGCGATCAGATAGCGGCTGGTGCCGAGCTGGGCATTGGTGCCGGCTGCATTCAGGCGGCCACCGATGACGAAGGTCGGGTCCAGGCCACCGGCGGCGAACACCGAGGCGATCAGGCTGGTGGTCGTGGTTTTGCCATGGGTACCGGCAACGGCGATGCCATGGCGGTAGCGCATCAGCTCGGCGAGCATCTCGGCACGCGGCACCACTGGAATACGGCGCTCAAGGGCAGTGGCCACTTCCGGATTGGAGGTGTTCACGGCGCTGGACACCACCAGTACGTCGGCCTCGGCGGCGTTCTCGGCACGGTGACCGATAAAAATCTGCGCGCCAAAGGACTTCAGGCGATCAGTGACCGGCGACTCCTTCAAGTCCGAGCCGGACACCTGGTAGCCCAGGTTCAGCAACACTTCGGCAATTCCGCACATGCCCACGCCGCCGATACCGACGAAGTGGATACGGCGGATGCGGCGCATCTCGGGTTGCGGCATGGCTTTCTGATTCTCAACCATGGGCCACCTCCAGGCAGATATCCACCACGGTGCGGGTTGCGTCAGGTTTGGCCAGGCGGCTTGCGGTGCTCGCCATGCTGTTGAGTCGTTCCGGTTGCATCAAAACCTCGGTCAGGCGTGCGGCCAAATCGGCGGCGCCGGTCGTTCTTTGCGGCAGCAGGAAGGCAGCGCCCTCCCCGGCCAAATATTCGGCGTTGCGGGTCTGGTGATCGTCGATGGCGTGGGGCAAAGGCACCAGCAAGGACGGCAGACCGGCGGCGGCCAGTTCACTGACGGTCAGCGCGCCAGCGCGGCAGACCACCAGGTCGGCCCAGCCATAGGCTTGGGCCATGTCTTTGATGAAGGGCTGCACATTCGCCTCCACACCCGCCTCGCGATAACGCGTCGCGGTGACTTCATCGTGATGCTTGCCAGCCTGGTGGAAGATCTCCGGGCGCAATTGCACAGGCAGCTGCGCCACCGCTTCGGGCAGCAGTTTGTTCAGCGGTTCGGCGCCCAGGCTTCCGCCCAGGATCAACAGGTGTGCCTTGCGCCCGGCCAGCGCATCACGCGCAATGGCCATGAACAGCTCGGTACGCACCGGGTTGCCGGTGGTACGCAGCTTGTCCGAGGCGGCGAACGTTTTCGGGAAAGCTTCACACACCCGCGAGGCCAATGGCACCAGCAGGCGGTTTGCGGTACCGGCGACGGCGTTCTGTTCGTGCACGATCACCGGTACGCCGGCGAGCTTCGCCGCGACGCCGCCCGGGCCGGTCACGTAGCCACCAAAGCCAAGCACACACACAGGCTTCAATTCACGAATGACCTTGCGTGCCTGCCACACAGCCTTGAGCAATACGAACGGTGCCTTGAGCAGGGACAGCTTGCCCTTGCCGCGCAGACCGGTGACGTTGATCAAATGCAGGGGTAAGCCGGCACTCGGCACCAACTCGTTCTCGATGCCACGGGGTGTACCCAGCCAGTGCACGGTGTAGCCGCGGCTCTGGAATTCACGCGCACAGGCCAAGGCCGGGAACACGTGGCCCCCGGTGCCGCCCGCCATGATCAGCACGTTAGCGCCCATGGGTCGGCTCCTCGGCGAAGTCGCTTTCGCTGAACTCCATCTCTTCACTGCCCAGGTGGGTCCGACTCTCCCACTCGATACGCAGCAACAAGCCAAGACAGGCGCAGCAGATCACCAACGAACTGCCGCCGTAACTGAGGAACGGCAAGGTCAGGCCCTTGGTCGGCAGCAGGCCGACGTTCACGCCGATGTTGATCAGGAACTGGCCGATCCACAGGAACGACAAGCCGTATGCCACATAGGCGGCGAAATACTGTTTGGCCCGCTCGGCCCACAAGCCGATGTACATGCCGCGCACACACACAAACACGAACAGCGCCACGGTGCACAGCGAACCGACCACGCCAAGCTCTTCGGCCAATACCGAGAACACAAAGTCGGTGTGCGCTTCCGGCAGGTAGAACTGCTTCTGCACACTGTTGCCCAGGCCCACGCCCAGCCACTCGCCGCGACCAAAGGCGATCAGTGCCTGGGTCAGCTGATAGCCGGAACCGAACTGGTCGGACCAGGGATCGGTAAAGGTGATCAAGCGCGCCATCCGGTAGGGTTGCGCCTGTACCAGAATCGTCACTGCTGCCACCGCCAGCACCACCATCAAAGTGAAGCGGAATAGGCCTACGCCGCCGAGGAACAGCATCGCCGCCGCCGCCCCCATCATCACCACGGTGGCGCCGAAGTCCGGCTCCATCAGCAACAGGCCGGCCATGGGCAGCAGCACGATGAACGGCTTGAAAAAGCCCATCCAGCTTTCGCGCACTTCTTTCTGGCGTCGCACCAGGTAGCCGGCGAGGTAGATCACCACGAACACCTTGGCGATTTCCGAAGGCTGCACGTTGAACGCGCCGAAGCCGATCCAGCGCATCGAACCATTCACCTCGCGACCGATGCCGGGCAGGATCACCATGACCAGCAAGCCGAACGCACCGATCAGCATCAGCCAACCCAGGCGCTGCCAGGTGGCGATGGGGATCATCATGGTGACGATGCACGCGCCGAGGCCGATCACCAGGTACACCAGGTGACGGATCATCATGTACAGGGTGTTGCCCGATTGCACGGCAGCCACTTCGGAGGATGCCGAAGTGATCATCACCAGGCCCAGGCCCAGCAGCGCCAGGCAACCGGCGAGCATCGGGAAATCAAGGTCGACACCGCGCCCGGTGATGATCGGCGACGGGTACGGCTTGATGATGTTGCGCAAGTTGATGTTCATGCCAAGGCCTCCACGGCGCGAGCGAACAGCTGGCCGCGCTCTTCGTAGTTCTTGAACATGTCGAAACTGGCACATGCGGGCGACAGCAACACCGCGTCACCCGGCTGGGCCAACGCCTGGCACTGGGCAATGGCGTCGTCCAGGGAGGTGGCGCGTACTTGCGGCACGCCATCGCCGAGGGCAGCGGCGATCAAATCCGAATCACGGCCCATCAGCACCACGGCACGGCAATGTGCAGCCACCGGACCCTTAAGGTCCTTGAAGTCGGCGCCCTTGCCATCGCCACCTGCGATCAACACCAGCTTGCCGTCAATATCCGCCCCCAGGCCCTCGATGGCCGCCAGGGCGGCACCGACGTTGGTGGCTTTGGAATCGTTGTAATAGCTGACGCCATTGAGGTCGCGTACCCACTGGCAGCGATGCTCGAGCCCGGCAAAAGTGCGCAGGCTGGCGAGCATGGCGTCGAACGGCAAGCCGACGGCGTGCCCGAGCGCCAAGGCCGCCAGGGCATTGGACTGGTTATGGGCGCCGCGGATTTTCAGCTCGCGCACCGGCATCAGGTTCTGGAATTCGAAGGCCAGGTATTTCTCGCCGTTCTCTTCACGAATGCCGAAGCCTTTGAAATCAGGCTTGCCCAGGCCGAAGGTCCAGCATGGCAGGCCCTCGCCCATCAGCGGACGGCTCAAGGCATCCTGACGGTTGACCACCACTTGCCGCGCGCCCCGGAAGATCCGGTGCTTGGCCAGGTGATAAGCCGGCAGGCCACTGTAGCGGTCCATGTGATCTTCGCTGACGTTCAGCACGGTAGCCACTTCGGCGCCGAGGTCGTGGGTGGTTTCCAGCTGGAAGCTCGACAGTTCCATCACGTAAAGCTCGACGTCATCGCTGAGCAGGTCCAGCGCCGGCACGCCGAGATTGCCGCCCACGGCCACGCGCTTGCCGGCCGCAGCCGCCATCTCGCCAACCAGGGTGGTCACGGTGCTTTTCGCGTTGGAGCCACTGATGGCCACGATCGGCGCCTTCGCGTTACGCGCGAACAGGTCGATATCGCCGGACAGTTTCACGCCACGCGCCGCAGCCGCTTGCAGGGCCGGTGTCGCCAGGGCCAGGCCCGGGCTCACGTAGAGCTCATCGGCACGACATAGAAACTCGACATCCAGCTCGCCACAACGCACTTCCACGTGCGGGTAGTCACGGCGCAGCGTGACCAGCTCCGGTGGATTTTCCCGCGTGTCGGCCACGGCAAACGACGTGCCCCGGTTCGCCAGGAAGCGAACCAGGGACATGCCGCTCTTGCCGAGGCCGACAACGATGCGGAAGTGGTCTGAAGCGATCAGGGACACTCGTTTCTACCTCAGTTTCAGGGTGGCAAGGCCGACCAGTACCAGAATCACGGTGATGATCCAGAAGCGGACAATCACGCGTGGCTCGGGCCAGCCCTTGAGTTCAAAGTGGTGGTGGATCGGTGCCATGCGGAACACGCGACGCCCGGTCAATTTGAAGGAAGCCACCTGGATGACCACCGACAGGGTTTCCATCACGAACACGCCGCCCATGATGAACAGCACGATTTCCTGGCGGACGATCACCGCGATGGTGCCCAGGGCTGCGCCCAGCGCCAGTGCGCCGACGTCGCCCATGAAGACTTGTGCGGGGTAGGTGTTGAACCACAGGAACCCCAGGCCGGCACCAATCAGCGCGCCGCAGAACACGATCAACTCACCCGCGCCCGGTACATAAGGAATCAGCAGGTATTCAGCGAATTTCACGTTACCCGACAGGTAGCAGAAGATGCCGAGCGCGCCGCCCACCATCACCGTCGGCATGATCGCCAGGCCGTCGAGGCCGTCAGTCAGGTTGACCGCATTGCTGGAGCCGACGATCACGAAGTAGGTCAGCACCACGAAACCGATGCCCAGGGGAATGCTGGCGTCCTTGAGCATCGGGATGATCAGGGTGGTCTCGACTGCGCTTGGGGCCGTTGTGTACAGGAAGATCGCCGCGGCCAGACCGAACACCGACTGCCAGAAATACTTCCAGCGGCTTGGCAGCCCCTTGGAGTTTTTCTCGATCACCTTGCGGTAGTCATCGACCCAGCCGATGGCGCCGAACAACAGGGTCACCAGCAGCACCACCCACACGTAGCGGTTGTGCAAGTCTGCCCAGAGCAAGGTGCTGATGCCGATGGACGACAGGATCAACGCACCGCCCATAGTCGGGGTGCCGGACTTGGACAGGTGCGACTGAGGGCCGTCATTGCGAACCGATTGACCAATTTGCAGGTTCTGCAGGGTGCGGATCATCCACGGCCCCAGGAACAGCGACAAACACAACGCGGTCAGCACACCCAGGATCCCGCGCAGGGTCAGGTACTGAAAGACCGCGAAGCCTTTGTGGAACTGTTGCAGATACTCAGCCAGCAGCAGCAGCATTAATGTTTCTCCGTACTTGAGCCACACAAGGCTGCGACGACGTTTTCCATCACCGCGCTGCGCGATCCCTTGATCAAAATGGTTGTGTTTTTATCGCGTTCACCAGCGGCCAGCGCCTGGATCAATTCAGCCTGCGTCGCGAAATGCCGCGCACCAGGGCCGAAGGCACTAACGGCGTGCGCCATGTTCGGGCCGACCGCGTAGAGCGCGTCGACCTTGGCGCTGGCGTAAGCGCCGACTTCGCGATGGGACTGCTCGGCCCAGTCGCCCAGCTCGGCGATATCCCCCAGCACCAGCACCTTGCGACCATCGAAACCCTTGAGCAGGTCTATGGCGGCGCAAACGGAAGACTGGTTGGCGTTGTAGGTGTCATCAATCACGCGCATGCCGTTGCTGGCCAATTGCGCTACGGTGCGGCCCTTGACCGGCTGCACTGCGCCCAGGCCCGTTGCGATACCGAAGAGCGACACACCCAGCACATGGGCGGCGGCGGCGGCGGCCAGGGCGTTGGCGACGTTATGGTTGCCCAGCAGGTTCAACTGCACGTGCTCGTCACCTTGCGGGGTGTGCAAGGTAAAGGACGGGCAACCACGAGCGTCAACACGGATATCGGAAGCATGGAAATCGGCGGCCGCATTCAACACCGCAAACGTCAGCACCTTGCGACCGGCGGCGCGTACACGCCAGGTCTCGAAAGCCTTGTCGTCCAGGTTAAGTACGGCAGTGCCCGCGGCGTCGAGGCCTTCAAGGATTTCGCCCTTGGCTTCGACAATTTTTTCCGGGCCGCCGAATTCGCCGACATGGGCGGTACCGGCGTTGTTGATGATTGCAACGTGGGGCTTGGTCAGCGCCACGGTGTAGGCGATTTCGCCGATACGCGAAGCGCCCAGCTCGATCACTGCCGCGGTGTGTTCCGGGGCCAGTTCAAGCAGGGTCAGCGGTGCGCCGAAGTCATTGTTCAGGTTGCCACGGGTGGCGAGTACCGGCCCGCGAGTGCGCAGGACACCGGCGAGCAATTCCTTGACCGTGGTCTTGCCGCTGGAGCCGGTGACGGCCGCTACCGGCTTATCGAAGGCGGCACGGTTGAGCGCACCCAATTGGCCCAAGGCCAAGCGGGTATCGGCAACCAGCAGTTGCGGCAAAGTGGAGTCTGCCACTTCGCGCTGCACCAAGGCGCCGACGGCACCCTTGGCGGCGACTTCGTTGAGGTAGTCGTGACCATCAAAACGCGGACCTGCCAGCGCGACAAACAATTGCCCCGGCTGGATATTGCGGCTGTCGATACTGACGCCGGAGAACGTGCAGTCGCTCGACAGTACACGGGCCGACAGGGCCTGGGCCAGTTCGCTGAACTTCATCGCCTTAAGCATGGGCGGCCTCCCAGGTGGTCAGGGCGCGGTCGGCCTCGACCAGATCGGAGAAGGCATGGCGTTCGCCGTTGATTTCCTGGTAGTCCTCGTGGCCTTTGCCCGCCAGGACCACCACGTCGTCAACACCAGCGCTGGCAATCAACCGGGCAATGGCGGCACCGCGGCCGGCAATAAAAATGGCCTTGGCGGCATCTTTGAAGCCGACACGGATGTCGTCGAAAATCTGGCTCGGGTCTTCGCTGCGCGGGTTATCGTCGGTGACGACTACGCCATCGGCCAGACGCTCGACGATCTCGGCCATCAACGGACGCTTGCCGCGGTCACGATCACCGCCGCACCCGAACAGGCAGAGCAATTTGCCCTTGGCGTGCGGGCGCAAGGCTTCGAGGACTTTTTCCAAGGCATCCGGGGTGTGAGCGTAATCGACCACCACCAATGGCTGCGTGCCGCCGCCCAGGCGCTGCATGCGGCCAGCCGGGCCTTCCAGCTTCGGCAGCACGCGCAGGATTTCATCCAGAGCGTAATCCAGGCCCAGCAACGCGCCGATGGCGGCGAGCAGGTTGCTCAGGTTGAAACGCCCGAGCAGGGTGCTGCGCAAATGATGCTCGCCCTGGGGCGTGACCAAGGTGGCGCGCACGCCTTCGTCATTGAATTGGGCTTCACGGCAAAACAGATATGCGCCGGAGTCCTGCAGGCTATAGCTGATCAGGCGCGCTTCGCTGTCTTCGCCAGCCAGTTGACGGCCGAATGCGTCGTCGAGGTTGACCACCCGGCATTTCAAGTCATTCCAGGCAAACAGCTTGGCCTTGGCAGCGGCGTACGCCTCCATGGTGCCGTGGTAATCGAGGTGGTCGCGGGAAAGGTTGGTCATCACCGCAACGTCAAAGGCCAGGGCGGTAACTCGACCCTGGTCCAGGCCGTGTGAAGAAACTTCCATGGCAACCGCCTTGGCACCGGCCTTTTTCAGGTCGGCCAGGGTCGCTTGCACGGCAATCGGATTCGGGGTGGTGTGCAGGCCGCTTTGCAGCGTGCCATAAAAGCCCGTGCCCAGGGTGCCGACAATGCCGCAGTGCTGGCCCAACAGGTCAAGGGCCTGGGCGACCAATTGGGTCACGCTGGTCTTGCCATTGGTGCCGGTCACACCCACCAGGTTGAGGTGGCGGCTCGGGTCACCGTAGAAACGCCCGGCAATATCGGAAAGCTGCGCAGCCAGGCCCTTGACCGGAATCAACGGCACATCGGTGATCGGCAGCACGGTGGCGCCTTCCACTTCATAGGCCACGGCGGCCGCACCGCGTTGCAGGGCGTCGGCGATATGCGCACGGCCGTCGAACTTGCCGCCGGGCACCGCCAGGAACAGGTCACCGGCGCGTACATTACGGCTGTCCAGGCTCAACTCGCGAATCAGCAGATCGCGGCCGGCATGGGCAAAAATCTTGTTCAGGCTCAGAGACATCAGCCGCGCCCTCCATTGGCTTTTACAGCGGCGGCCGGTGGGCCGGCGTTGGCTTGTTGGGTCGGCGGCAAGTTATCCGGCGTGATGTTCATCAGGCGCAGGGTGCCGGACATCACTTTGCTGAACACCGGCGCCGAGACCAGGCCACCGAAGTAGCCGGCTTTACTTGGCTCGTCGATCACGACGACGATGGCGTAGCGCGGATCGCTCATCGGACCGAAGCCGGCGAACAGCGAACGATAGGAGTTTTCGGCATAGCCCTTGGTACCCACCGAGGTCTTACGTGCAGTACCGGACTTGCCTGCCACGTGATACGCCGGGACCTGGGCACGGAATACGCCACGCGGTGCTTCGATCACTTGTTGCAGCATGCCCTGGATGGTCTTGGCGACGTTCTCCGGCATGACTTGGGTGGCTTGCGGCGGTTCGTCGACATGGATCAGGCTCAGCGGGACCATGCGGCCGTTATTGGCCAATACCGAGAATGCATGGGCCAATTGGATCGCGGTCACCGACAAGCCGTAGCCGTAGGAAAGCGTGGCCGTCTCGGCCTTTCTCCACTCGCGATAGTTCGGCAGGTTGCCGACGCGCTCACCCGGGAAGTTGAGACCGGTGGGTTGCCCCAGGCCGATTTTTTGCGCCAGGCGATAGATGGCCTCGCCGCCGATATCGAAGGCGACCTTGCTCATGCCGACGTTACTGGAGTTGATCAGGATACCGGTCAAATCCAGGATCGGGCCTTCGCTGCGGGACACGTCACGAATGGTGTACTTGCCCAATTGCAGCGTGCCTGGATACACCTCTACCTTGTCACTGGGTTTCCAGCGCCCGGTTTCCAGGGCGGCACTCATGGAGATGGCTTTCATGGTCGAACCTGGTTCGAACACGTCGATCATTGCGCGGTTACGCATCATCGCCGGTTGCAGGTTGCGACGGTTGTTCGGGTTGTAGGTCGGCTGGTTGACCATGGCAAGGATCTCGCCGGTCTTCACATCCATGATCACCAGGCTGCCGGCCTTGGCGCCGTTCTCCATGATCGCGTTACGCAGTTCACGGTTGGCCAGGTATTGCAGGCGCAGGTCAATCGACAACGCCAAGGGCTTGCCGGCCTTGGCGTTCTTGGTGACCTGGACATCCTTGATCAATCTGCCGCGCCGATCCTTGATGACCTGGCGCTTGCCGGGCACACCGGCCAGCCATTCGTCATAGGCCAGCTCTACGCCTTCGCGGCCATGGTCATCAATATCGGTGAAACCGACCATATGCGCCGTGGTTTCACCCGCGGGGTAGAAACGACGAAACTCCTCGATGCCATAGACGCCGGGGACTTTAAGGTCGAGCACTTGCTGGCCTTGTTCGGGGGTGAGGCCACGAACCAGGTAGATGAATTCCTTATTGGCCTGGGCTTCCAGGCGCTCGGTCAGGGCTTTGCGGTCTTGGCCGAGCGCGGCGGCAAGCTCAGGCCACTTGTCCTTCGCGACCTGCAACTCCTTGGCATTGGCCCACAGGGTGGTCACCGGGGTACTGACGGCCAGGGGCTCGCCGTTACGGTCGGTGATCAGGCCACGGTGCGCAGGAATCGGAATATGTCGCAGGCTTCGGGCATCACCCTGGCCGATCAGGAAGTCACGATCGACCACCTGCAGGTCGAAGATGCGCCAGACGATCGCGCCCACCATCAATGCCAGCAAGCCAAGCATCAGACGGAAGCGCCATGGGTAGAGTGCGCCTTCGAGTTTCATCATGGCGCCACCATGCGGACTTCGGCCGCGCCAGGGATGTGCATCTTCAACTGTTCGGTGGCCAGCACTTCGATACGGCTGTGGGCCGTCCAGGTGCTTTGCTCGAGGATCAACCGACCCCACTCCGCCTGGGCTTTATCACGCACGCTCAATTCCCCGTACAGGGTATTGAGCAACTGGCGGTTCCAATGGGCGCTGTAGGACACCGCAATCGCGGACACCAGCACGCCGATAAACAGCAGCAACATAAAGAAGCTGCCGCCCGGGAGGGGCTTGGCGAAAAGCTTGCTCACCGCAGCTTCTCCGCGACGCGCATGACGGCGCTACGGGAACGTGGGTTGGCCTTGAGCTCTGCTTCGGAAGCGAACTGCGCTTTACCATGGATTTTGATTTTCGGCACAAAGGCTTCGAAACGCACCGGCAGGTTGCGCGGCAGGTTGTCGGACTCGCCCTTGACCAGGCGACGCATGAACAGTTTGACGATGCGGTCTTCCAGGGAGTGGAAGCTGATCACCACCAGACGACCGCCCACTTCCAAGGCGTCAAGCGCGGCTTCAAGGCCGGCTTCCAGGTCGCCCAATTCATTGTTGACGTGAATGCGCAGGCCCTGGAACGCACGAGTCGCCGGGTTCTTGCCTTTTTCCCACGCAGGGTTGGCGACCTTCAGCACTTCGGCCAGGTCGGCGGTACGCTCGAACGGCTGGATTTCACGGCGCTCGACCACGGCGCGTGCCATGCGCCCGGCAAAGCGCTCTTCACCGTATTCCTTGAATACGCGGGCGATTTCTTCCACCGGAGCCGTGGCGATGAACTGCGCAGCGCTGACACCACGCGTAGGGTCCATGCGCATGTCGAGGGGGCCGTCGTTCATGAAGCTGAAGCCGCGCTCCGGGTCGTCGAGCTGGGGCGAAGACACGCCCAGGTCGAGCAAAACCCCGGCCACCTTGCCCGCCATGCCGCGCTCGGCGACTTCGGCACCCAACTCGGCAAAGCTGCGTTGCACAACGACAAAGCGGCCGTCTTCGGCCGCTAGCGCTTGCCCGGTGGCAATCGCTTGAGGGTCTTTGTCGAACCCGAGGAGCCTACCGTCGGGTCCGAGCTGGCTGAGTATCAACCGGCTGTGCCCACCCCTGCCAAAGGTGCCGTCCAAATAGCAGCCATCCGCGCGTACGGCGAGAGCCTCGACGGCTTCGTCAAGCAGTACGGTGATGTGGTTAAAGCCGCTATCAATAGTCACAGGATCAAATCACGCAGTTCATCAGGCATGGCGCCCGGTTGTTGAATAGCAGCCAGGTCTGCTGCAGACACAGCATCCCAGGCATCTTCGTCCCACAATTGGAACTTGTTCAGTTGGCCCACCAGCATTGCGCGCTTGTCGAGCTTGGCGTACTCGCGCAGACGCGGTGGCACCAGGAAACGACCGCTGCCATCGAGTTCAAGGTCGACGGCATTACCGATCAGCAAACGCTGGAGGCGGCGGTTTTCTTCACGCAATGAAGGCAGCGCGCGCAACTTGGTTTCAATCAACTCCCACTCATCGAGGGGGTAAACACACAAACAAGGGTCAACGGCGTCAATCGTGATGATCAACTGGCCTGAACTTCGCGAAATGAGCTCGTCACGATACCGGCTCGGCATGGCGAGACGGCCTTTTGCATCGAGACTGATAGCGTTAGCTCCGCGAAACACAGATGCGTTTCTCCAAATTTTAGCGTTTTACGTTCAAAAAACCCACTTTGTGCCACTTTCCGCCACTTGCGCACACTATAGGAATGCGCCTACCACACCGTCAAGGCGCGTATTCAAGGAAAAGCCTTACAGAACGGAGATTTAGGAAGGTAAAAGGAGGAGAAACCAGAGTTTGACGATGTTTTTGACTCAACAACGGCAAATAGCTCAGAGAGCTACGACCTAAAGTTAAAGTAATTTATTAAGAGTAAGATTTTTTTGGTATTACGAAGATGCATCTGCCAATGATTTGGCAGGGAGGGATTCTTGCGTTACTACCGGGTTTGCGCACGAGATTCGAACGCAAGGAAAAAAGGTGGAGAGTCGATCTGTAAGCCGGGTTCTGTCTTGAACAGTCATTCGTCTACGATGGCCATCACTGGACATCTTTAGCAACCTACCCGGTCCCAGCGCGGGCCACGCCTTGGGACCCTATTTGGTCTTGCTCCAAGTGGGGTTTACCTAGCCACGAACTGTTGCCAGTCGTGCGGTGCGCTCTTACCGCACCTTTTCACCCTTACCGGCACCGAAGTGCTTAGGCGGTTATTTTCTGTGGCACTTTCCGTAGGCTCACGCCTCCCAGGCATTACCTGGCACTTCGCCCTATGGAGCCCGGACTTTCCTCCCCCCCCTAATTTTCATAGAGGGCAGCGACTGTCCAATCGACTCTCCGCCGCGCAGGTTAACGGCACGGCGGCGTCAGGACAAGTATTAAAAGTCCCGCGGTGCCATCACGTTCAGACGCAATACAGGTTCGCCCCCGGAACTATTCGGCTTTCTGCTTATCCAGCGCCACCTGGTACAACACATTTTTGCGCACCCCGGTAATTTCCGCCGCCAAGGCCGCGGCACGCTTGAGCGGCATTTCCTTGAGCAGCAAATCGAGGATGCGCATCGCCTCGCTCCCCACCGCATCTTCATTTTCCGGCGCAGTCCAACCCGCCACCAGCACCACGCACTCACCCCGCTGCTGATTGCTGTCGCCTTCGACAAATGCGCGAAGCTCTTCCAGCGGCAAGCCCTTGAGGGTTTCAAAGGTCTTGGTCAGCTCCCGGGCCAACAGCCCCAGGCGCTCACCGCCAAACACCTGCTCCATGTCCTGCAGGCACTCCAGGATACGGTGCGGGGCTTCGTAGAAGATCAGGGTGCGCGGCTCTTCCTTCAACGCTTGCAGGCGTGCGCGACGCCCCACCGCCTTGGCCGGCAAGAAGCCTTCAAAGATAAAGCGGTCCGATGGCAGGCCAGCGGCAGATAATGCAGCGATCAGCGCGCAGGCTCCCGGAACAGGCACTACATTGATACCAGCGGCGCGTGCCTGGCGAACCAAGTGATAACCCGGATCGGAAATCAAGGGCGTACCCGCATCGGAGATTAACGCCACGTCATCGCCGACCAGCAGGCGCGTGATGAAACGGCTGCCTTCTTCACGCTCGTTGTGCTCGTGGCATGCCGCTAATGGCGTGCTGATTCCAAAATGCTGCATCAACCGCTGGGAGTGCCGCGTGTCTTCGGCCGCGACCAATTTAACCTCGCGCAACACTTTCAGCGCCCGCGCACTGATGTCGTCCAGGTTGCCAATGGGCGTCGCCACGACAAAAAGCGAGCCTGCAGTGGAATTCAATGGACCTGGAGCAGTCAAAACGCACACCTCGATGGTTGGCAAAAGCAACATTGTAGCGCGTAGACGCCTTGAAAATATGCCATCACGGTGGATGCCGATTCAGCCACCGTTAGTTAATCGCAACATTTGCACGACCTAAATCGACTGTTTCACGCCACTAACGTCGCGCCTGGGCCAGTGCTTGGGTACACTTCCACGCTAATTTGATCGGTATCAGGAACACTTACATGATCGCTTGCCTGCGGCTGCTCTCCGCCCTCTGCCTCGCTGCCTTGCTGGCCGCTTGCGCCAGCTCGCCCTCGTCCAGCCTTGGCGACCTTCCACGGACCCCGGATGCCAGTATCGAGCAATTGCTCGAACAGGCAACGAACGCCAAGACGCCAGAAAAGGCCGCCATGTTGCGCCTGAGTGCGGCTGACCTGGCCTACCAGCAGAACAACCCTGCCCGCTCGTCGCAGATTCTTGCGCAGGTGCCCCTGGATGTCCTGAAGCCGGCCGCTCAAGTATTTGCCAGCACCCTGGCCGCCGAACTGGCAATGACGCGTAATCAGCCTAAGGCGGCATTGGCGGCGCTGAACCATCCCAGCCTGCAAAGCCTGAAGGAGCTGCCGACAGACCAGCAGATCCGCACCGGCACCGTGCATGCCCGCGCCTATGAAGCAGATGGCCAGACCCTCGCCGCCGCTCGCGAGCGGGTAGCCATGGCACCGCTGCTCACCGGGGATGCCGCTGCAAGCAACCACGAAGCCATCTGGGTATTGATTGCTGCGTTGCCTGCCGAACAGCTGCAAGCCACCGGCAACCCGACACTGGACGGCTGGATTACCCTGGCCCAGGCGGTCAAGGGTGCCGGCACTCTGGAGCAACAACAAGCCGCCATCGATACCTGGCGCGCACAGAACCCGGGCCACCCGGCCGCGGTTCAACTGCCTACGCCGCTGACCAAGCTCAAGGAACTGGCCAGCCAGCCATTGAACAAGATTGCCGTGCTGCTGCCGCAGGAAGGCCCGCTGGCTTCGGTTGGCAAGGCGCTGCGTGAAGGCTTCATGGCGGCTCACTACCAGGCCGAACAAGCCGGGCAGAAGGCGCCGATCATTGAGTTCTACGACAGCTCGCGCATGACCTCCCTCGACGACTTCTACGCCAAGGCCCAGGCCGCCGGCGTGCAATTGGTGGTTGGCCCGCTGGAAAAACCACTGGTCAAGCAGCTCAGTGCACGCCCGCAATTGCCGATCACTACCCTGGCGCTGAACTACAGCGAGACCGATCAAGGCCCGGCACAACTGTTCCAGTTCGGCCTGGCCGCTGAAGACGAAGCCCGTGAAGTGTCGCGCCGTGCGCGCGCCGATGGCCTGCATCGCGCCGCCGCCATGGTGCCCCGTGGCGAATGGGGCGAGCGTGTGTACAAGGCCTTCCGCCAGGATTGGGAAGCCAATGGCGGCACCGTCATGGGTGTCGAATATGTCGATCAGCCCGTGGCACTGGCCCAGCAGATCGCCGATCTGTTTCAGCTGCGCAAAAGTGAAGGCCGTGCCAAGAGCCTGCAGAGCACGGTCGGCACCGACGTTGCCGCCCAGCCTTCGCGTCGCCAGGACATCGAGTTCATCTTCCTGGCCGTCACCCCGCAACTGGCCCAGCAGATCAAGCCGACCCTGAACTTCCAGTACGCCGGTGATGTGCCGGTCTACGCGACATCCCACGTATTCAGTGCCAGCGGCGACCGCAACCAGTACCTGGACATGACCAACGTGATGTTCTGCGAAACCCCTTGGCTGCTTAATACCACCGACCCGCTGCGTAATCAGGTGGCCGCGCAATGGCCACAAGCCAATGGCAGCCTGGGCCGCCTGTACGCCATGGGTGTCGATGCCTACCGCCTGGCGCCACGCCTGGGCCAGCTCAAGGCGCTGCCGGACACCCGTGTCGACGGCCTCTCGGGCAACCTGGGCATCAGCGCCAACCAGCGCGTTGATCGCCAGATGCCATGGGCGAAATTCGTCGGCGGCGACATCCAGCGCCTTCCAGATACCCCGCGCTGATGCCCGAGCGGTCCAGCGCACAAAGCGGCAAGGATGCCGAACTCCAGGCACTGAAATACCTGCAACAACAGGGTCTGCGCCTTTTGGCGCAGAACTGGTTGTGTAAACGCGGAGAGCTTGATCTGGTCATGCTTGACGGCGATACAGTAGTATTTGTCGAAGTCCGCTATAGAAAACACGCACAATGGGGTGGCGCGCTCGCCAGTATCGACGGGCGCAAGCGTCAGAAGCTGATACTCGCTGCGCAGTTCTTCCTGCAAAAAGAGCATCGCTGGGCTGACAGCCCCTGCCGTTTCGATGTGGTAGCCATGGAAAGCACACCATCGGGTCCCGCTGATTTGAACTGGCTCAAGGATGCCTTCGACAGCTGACCCACCCGGCACCTTCACCCCACACTTTTTGCTCTTTGCTTTGCGGGCTGCACATTACCTGTGCCAAACAGCCGCGCTACTTAAGGTCACACAGATGGACATGCAATCCCGAATTCGCCAGCTTTTCCAGGCCAGCATCGACACCAAGCAACAGGCGATGGACGTACTTGCACCGCACATCGAGCAAGCCAGTCAGGTCATGGTCAACGCCTTGCTCAACGAAGGCAAAATGCTTTCGTGCGGCAATGGTGGTTCGGCTGGCGATGCCCAGCATTTTTCGTCCGAGCTGCTCAATCGCTTTGAGCGTGAGCGTCCGAGCCTGCCGGCCATTGCCTTGACCACCGATTCGTCGACGATCACCTCGATCGCCAATGACTACAGCTACAACGAAATCTTTTCCAAGCAGATCCGCGCCCTCGGCCAGCCGGGCGATGTGTTGCTGGCGATTTCCACCAGTGGCAACTCGGCGAATATTATTCAGGCGATCCAGGCCGCACATGATCGTGAAATGATTGTCGTAGCCTTGACCGGACGCGACGGCGGCGGCATGGCTTCGCTGCTGCTGCCCGAGGACGTAGAGATTCGCGTCCCGGCCAATGTCACTGCACGCATCCAGGAAGTCCACCTGCTGGCGATCCACTGCCTGTGCGATCTGATCGACAGCCAACTGTTCGGGAGTGAAGAATGACCGTTAACCGCCTCAGCCTTATGGCCATTACGCTGTGCCTAGCCATCAGCGGCTGCAGCTCGGCAATCACCGCCACACGGGACACCCCCATCCAGGACGACAGGGGCACGCGCACATTCGGCAGCACCATTGATGATTCGCTGATCGAAACCAAGGTCAAGGTCAACGTCGCCAAGGCCGCCACCGACCTGGGCAACGGCGCATCGCGCATCGTGGTGACCAGCTTCAACGGTGTCGTCCTGCTGGCAGGGCAAACACCCCGCGCCGACCTCAAGGCCCAGGCCGAGCAAGCCGCCGCGGGGGTGCAGCGGGTCAAGAAGGTCCATAACGAGTTGCAGGTCATGGACCCGATCACCCTGCTGGCCATCAGCAACGATGCCTTGCTGACCACCAAGATCAAGGCGCAGATGCTCACCGACAGCGCAGTGCCGGGCTCGCGGATCAAGATCGTCACCGATAACGGCATCGTCTACATGATGGGCCTGCTGACCCAGGCCGAAGCCACCCGTGCCGCCAACCTGGTGCAGGGTGTGTCCGGTGTGCAGAAGATCGTCAAGGTGTTCGAGTACATCGATTGATGTAGGGGGCCACAAAAAAGGGCGCCGTGCATTGACTGCACGGCGCCCTTTTTTGTGAGCAGGGTTTATTGGTACTGCTGGTACGGATTGCCCTGGAACTGGTTGTTCTGCTGTGGCACCTGCTGTTGCTGGCCCGGCTGCCCATATTGCTGGCCTGGAATCGGGCCGAGGTTGACCTCTACGCGACGGTTCTGGGCACGGCCATTCACGTCGGCGTTGCTGGCAATCGGGTTATCCGGGCCGGCACCGCGGGCGCTCAGGTTGGCAGCGCTGACGCCCTGGGAAGTCAGGTAGTTGGCCACGCTCTGGGCACGACGCTGGGACAGGTCCATGTTCAACTGACGGCTGCCGGTACTGTCGGTGTAGCCGACGATCTGGATGGTGTTCTGGTTGAACTGCTTGAGGGAGTTCGCCAGGTTGTTCAGCGGCTGGTAGAAGCTGCTGGAGATAGCGTCCGAGTTGGTGGCGAAGGTAATGTTGCCCGGCATGATCAGCTTGATCTGGTCGCCCTGGCGCTGCACTTCCACTCCGGTGTTGGCCATGCTTTCGCGCAGTTTTTTCTCTTGCTGGTCGGCGTAGTAGCCATAACCAGCGGCGCCGGCACCCGCGACGACTGCACCAATCAGCGCGCCCTTGCCACGGTTGTTATGGTCAATGGCCGCACCAGCCAACGCGCCGGCCAGCGCACCCAGGCCTCCGTACTTGGCGGTCTTGCTCATACCGCTTTCGGAACCATTGCTGGCCTGTCCCTGGCTGCCGTCATATGGATTAGGTGAAGCGCAGCCAGACAACAGGGCTACGGCGGTAGCGACAACAAGCAGACGACGCGGAGTAAACATGAAGGGAAGCTCCTACTTTTGCATTCTGTGATGCAGAGGACATTGGCAATGGACCTGTGCCGAGTTTGGAACACGACCAGCGGTAAAAATTCCGTGGCCGCCGCCCATGCTGTAACAAAAGGTTAGCCAATGTCACCGCTACAGGAACCGTAGCAGACGCAGGCAGAAAACGACCTGGGTTTTTGCTGCAGCGCTTGTCAGACTCATTCACGATCAAGCGCGCACGAAGGGATTTTCCCGCATCTCGTCGCCCAGGCAGGTGTCCGGCCCATGACCGGTGACCACCGTCGCGCCTTCGTCCAGCGTATACAGGCGCTGCTTGATCGAGCGCACGATTGTCGCCTGGTCGCCGCCCCATAAATCGGTGCGCCCCACGCCGCGCCGGAACAAGGTGTCACCGGCAATCAGCAACTTGGCATCGGCAAACCAGAAACTCATCGAACCCGGCGTGTGCCCTGGTGTGTGCAAGGCCACGCCACAACCGCAGGCCAGTTCCTCGTCATCTTCCAGCCAGCGGTCCGGCGACGGCACCGGGACATAGGGCACGCGAAACATCTGGCACTGCATTTCCAGGTTGTCCCAGAGGAATTGATCTTCTTTATGCAGGTGCAGCGTCGCGCCGGTCTTCTCCTTCAACTGCCCGGAGGCCAGGAAGTGATCCAGATGGGCATGGGTGTGGATAATGCTCACCACCTGGAGGCCCAGGGCAGCGAGCCGCGCCAGGATCAATTCAGGGTTGCCGCCTGGGTCGACCACAATGGCTTTTTTGCTGATCGGGTCACCGATGATGGTGCAGTTGCATTGCAACGGGCCGACGGGGAAAGTTTCGCGGATCAACGGGCTTTTCTGGTTAAGCATGGGACGTTCCTGCAAGCTCTATGGCATTCCAGACACAGTATGGTTGACCTTGCCCCAGATCTGGAAGGCATCGAATTTGCGTTGCATCAAATGCTAAGCTACTCAAGCGCCATCGAACCCAGCAACAGCCAGGACCGCAGCGTGTCGCGTTTGGAGCAAGACGTATGGCGAATCAACAGCAGGTCATCTGCGAACACTGCGACTGCGTGTACGAAAAAGTCACGCTCGCCAAACATCAAACCGCCCTGTGCGTACGCTGCGCGGGAGTATTACAGCGCCATAACGGCCTGACGGTGCAACAACGCCTGGCCCTGACGGTAACCGCAGCGGTGTTGTGGACCTTCGCCAACTTTTACCCGGTGATGAGCATCAGCCTGCAGGGCTTGAAAAACAGCGCGACGCTCTGGGATTCGGTGGTGGCGTTGAGCCAGGGGCCGATCACGTTTATTGCGTTGGTGGCGGCAATTTCCATCATTATCGCGCCGGTGTTTCAACTGCTGTTGCTGATCTGGGTATTGAGCTTCGCCTTGGCCGGCCGACGCTCGCCGGCATTCAAGCTGTGCATGCGCTGGCTGGAAGCCCTCAGGCCCTGGAGCATGCTGGAAGTCTGCCTGCTGGGTGCGATGGTCGCGGTGTTCAAGCTGGCCGGTATGCTGGATGTAATCCCCGGCACCGGCCTGTTTGCCCTGGCCGCCCTCAGCCTGTTGCTGATCCGCATTGCCGGGCGCGATGTGCGCGACCTGTGGGACACCGTATGAATTCACCGCCCACTGCCCGCGAGCTCAACCTGTGCCTGTGCCACACCTGCGGCCAGGCCTGCGACATGCTTCAAGAGCCCACCGAGTGCGACCGCTGCGGCGCGCCCTTGCACCGGCGCAAGGTTCAGTCCCTGACCCGAACCTGGGCCTACATGCTCACCGCCCTCGCCTTTTATGTACCGGCCAATTTACTGCCGGTGATGAACACCACCATGCTCGGCTCGGGGGCGGACAGCACCATCATGAGCGGCGTGCTGGAGTTCTGGCAGCATGGCGCCTGGGACATTGCCCTGATCATTTTCATCGCCAGCATCGCCGTGCCGGGCATCAAGTTCGTGTCATTGGCACTGTTGCTGGTCACCGTGCAGCGCAATAGCCTGTGGGCGCGCAAGGAGCGCTCCAAGCTGTTCCGGTTTATCGAGCTGATCGGCTATTGGTCAATGCTCGATGTGATCGTGGTCGCACTGGTGGCCGCGCTGGTCAGGTTCCAGGCCCTGGGCACGATCGAGCCGCGCCTGGGCATTCTGTTTTTTGGCTTGGTGGTGGTGTTTACCATGCTCGCGGCCATGAGTTTCGACCCACGGCTTATCTGGGAAAACCCACACTATGAGGAGCGTTCGGATGACGCCACACGACGTTGACACCCCAGCAGGCAAGCCTGCAATCAAGACGCGTCGCTTCAGCGTTTCACTGGTGTGGATCGTACCGATTGTCGCTGTGTTGGTGGGCATCTCGCTGGTGATTCACAGCGTCATGCAACAAGGCCCGACCATTACCCTCAATTTCAAGACCGGCAGTGGTCTGGTCGCCAACAAGACCGAAGTCAAATACCGCAACGTGGTGATTGGCCAAGTCACAGGCGTCGCCTTGAGCGATGACCAGAAAAGCGTCAACGCCACCGTCGAGTTGTCCAAGCAGGCGGAAAGTTTCACCCGCGAAGATTCCAAGTACTGGGTGGTGCGCCCACGTATCGGCGCAGGCGGCGTATCCGGCATCGACACCCTGCTCTCCGGTGACTATATCGGCGCCGATATCGGCCAGTCCGAGACCCGCGCCAAACAGTTCACAGGCCTGGAAAATCCGCCGCCCATCACCTACGGCGAGCCAGGCAAGCGCTTTACCCTGCATACCCAGGGCCTGGGGTCGCTGGATATCGGCTCCCCGGTCTATTACCGCAAAATCCCCGTGGGCCAGGTGGTGGCCTATGAGCTGGACAGCGAAGGCAAGGGCGTGAATATCGAAATTTTCGTGCATGCGCCCAATGACCTGTATGTCACCGAGAACACCCGCTTCTGGAATGCCAGCGGTATCGATTTGAGCGTCGGCGCCAATGGCTTTGCGTTGAAGACCGAATCCGTGTCGTCCATGTTGATGGGCGGGATCTCCTTCCAGGCCCCACCCTACAACCCCAACGACAAGCCAGCCGAGGAAAACCGCGGTTTTGAACTGTTCGAAGACCAGCAAAGCGCCCTCGCCCCGCCCAATGGCAAGGGGCAATACATGGTCCTGCGCTTTGACCAGGCCCTGCGCGGGCTGAAAGTCGGCGCGCCGGTGGAGTTCCTCGGCGTCGAGTTCGGTAAAGTGGTGTCGATCAACCTGGATTTCGATGCGAAGAAACGCAGCTTCCCGGTCAATGTCGGCATCGTGATCTATCCGCAACTGCTCGGCGAAGCCCACACCAAGCTGCTCAAGGCCATGAACAATAACCCTGACGATGAGGCGGCTGGCGTGCGCCTGATCGGCAGCTTCATCGAAAACGGCCTGCGCGCCCAGGCTCGCAGCGGTAACTTGCTGACCGGCCAGTTGTACATCGCCCTGGACTTCTACCCCAAAGCCGAGAAAGTCGCCTTTGACCCCAACCAACGTCCGGTTGGCATTCCCACGATCCCCGGCAACCTCGAACAGTTGCAGGAGAAGCTCGAAGGCATCGTCAACAAGCTCAGCCAACTGCCTGTCGAGCGCATCGCCGGCAACCTCGACGCCAGCCTGGTCGAACTGCGCAAGGGGCTGGCGCAATTCAACGCCAAGACTCTGCCGGGTGTTCAGACGACACTGGCCGACGTGAGCAAGACCCTCCAAACAGCCAGTTCTACCCTGGCCGAAGACTCGCCGCAGCGTGAACAACTGACGCAGACCCTGGATGAACTGGCGCGCATGTCGCGCTCCTTGCGCGAACTCTCGGATTACCTTGGCCGGCATCCGGAGTCGCTGATTCGCGGTCGTCCCGATAACGCCGCGCCGACCGACCTGCAAGGACCACCGCGCAAATGACCATTGGAGCCGCCATGACGCTGCCGTTGAAGATCACGCTGCTGACCTCCCTGCTGCTGCTCGCAGCGTGTCGCAGTGAACCCATTGTCTTCCACACCCTGACCCCGGCGCACTGGAGCAACAGCTCGCGAGCGGATGCCGCCGGCGTGCGCATTGACAGCATCAGTGTGCCGCCCCAGGTTGACCGCGCGCAGATAGTGGTGCGCCAGGGCGACAGTGGGTTGGCGATTCTTGAAACCCAGTGGTGGGCTGCCAGCCTCGCCGACGAGCTGAGGAGCGCGTTGGTGGATCAGTTGGCCAATAGCAATCCGCAGCAGGCTGTGGCCTTGCGCGTTGAAGTACAGCGTTTTGACTCGGTCCCCGGGCGGTACGCGTTGCTCGACGTGCGCTGGCGCCTGCGACAGGTCAACGGTGATCGCCCGGCCCTGACTTGTCGCAGCACCTTGCAGTCACCCGCAGGGCCGAGCATCGACGAGCTGGTGGTGGCACACCAGAACAACCTCAAGCGTTTCGCGGCGTTGATCAATCAGACGGTCGACACGTCACTCAAAGGCTGCCCTGCCGCCCAATAAACCGCGATGCACTCAGGCCAGCAGGCCCATGGACTTGGCTCGCGCCACCGCCTGGGTTCGACGCTCCACGCCGAGTTTGCTGTTGATATGGCTGGCGTGGGTCTTCACCGTATGCAGGGAGATAAACAGCTGGTTGCTGATTTCCTGGTTTGAACAGCCTTGCGCAATCAATTGCAACACCGCCAGTTCCCGCGTGCTCAGGGTTTCTTGATGAGGCGAGGCCTCGACCACACGGGCTTGAGGCAGCAGCGCCAGCAAGCTCTGGTTCAGCAGGCCCTGGGCCTCCTTGCCCAACTGCTCGCGCATCCAGTCCGGGTAACCCTCCAGCAACCGCTGAAATGGCTGTAGCGCGCCGCCTGCACCAGCTTCAAGTGCGCGAGCCAATACCGTCCTGGCCTTGGCCTCCTGGCCACACTCCAGCAGGAGCTGTGCCTGCTGGGTCAGGGCCATCAGGGCAATCATCTGGCGCCCACTGTCATGGGCCTGTTGCGCCAGTCGTTCGAGGCGTTGCAGTGCAATGTCGGGCTGATGGCGCGTGGCATCCAGGGCAGCTTGTTGCAGCTCGATATGCTGTGGCAGGTGCGGATGAAACTCCGGAGCGGCCGCGGCGTGCTCACCGTTGTAGGTCTGCCCGAGCCGGGTCAGCCAGGCATCGGCCAAGTCAGTGCGCCCCTGGGCCAGCCACAATTCGCATTTGATCAGGGTGATCATCGCCAGATAGTAGATTGGCGGCACGTCCCAGATATGCATCAAGCGCTCGGCTTCGGCCAGCTCGGCAAAGGCATTGGAAAAATCGCCGCGCCGGCCTTCGAAGTTGGCGATCACGCAATGCCCGATCAGCACGCTGATGTCCCGGCAAGCGCGGGCTTCGGCCAAGCCGGCGCGCAAGCGCACAAGGCCGGCTTCGGGTTGGTAACGCGCCAGCAGCAGGTAGCCTTCATAGAGCGACAACCGCGCGCGCACGGCGTACAGCCGTTGGGGTGCCAGGCCGTGCAGGCGCTCCAGGCCCTGGCGTACTTCGTCCAGGGAGCGCAGGATCTCGCCCCGCGCCTGCAGCACGCGGGCCCGGTCGTAATGAGCCAAAGCTTCAAACAGTGGGTTACCGACGCGCTGCGCCAGTTCCAGGGATTCGCGGTTCAGGCCCCGGGCGCGCCACAGGTCGGCATCGACTATGGCCAGGTTGGACAGGGTCGACAGGCACATCAGGCGCTGGCCGTAGCGCTTTTGCGGCAGGCTTTCCAACGCCTCATGGCAATAGCGCTGGGTCAACTCGCGATCCCCGCGCCCCCGGGCAATGATCCCGCTCAGTGCCAGCCATTGGGCCAGCATGGATTTCTGCGCGGTGGCCGATGGCGCCGGCAGGAAGCGGCTGAGGTAGCTGGACAGCTCCTGCGCCGCATCCAATTGGCACGCCAGCCCCAGTGCCCAGCTATACAGCACGATCAAGCGCGGTGTGCTGATCAGCAGACTGTCGGGCAAGTCCATCTTCCAGCGCAGCAGCATGCCGACATTCTGCTCCGCCAACAGCTGCTCTTCGGACAGGTTCTGCACCAGGTTCGCCGCCACATCCAGGTGACCGGCCCGCAGCGCCTGCTCCACCGCTTCGTCGATCAACCCCTGGGCGTTGAACCAACGGCAGGCGCGCAAGTGCAAGCTGGCCGGCGGCAAGGTAGCGTTCTTCTCGCGGCGGGTACGCAGCAGGTCCGAAAACAAATGGTGATAACGGTACCAATGGCCTTGTTCATCCAGAGGTACCAGAAATACCTGGTGAGCCTGCAGATAACGCAGGATTTCTGCGCTGTCATGGGCTTCGCGCACCGCGTCGCACAACTCGCTGCAAAAGCGCTCCTGGGAGGCCGTGTCGTACAGGAACCCTTGCACCTCCACGGGCAGGCAATCGATGACTTCTTCGAGCAAATAATCGCGAATCAGCCCTTCACCACCGTGCAGGCTCTGGGGCAAGGCGCCGTCACTGCCAGCTTCGGAGGCCGCCAGCAGCCAGAAGCGTAGGCCGGCGACCCAACCCTCGCTACGGCGGATCAAGTTTTCCAACGCCTCGCCGCGCAACGCACTGCTGTGCCCATCCAGCACAGCCAGGGATTCGTCATGGGTCAGGCGCAGGTCTTGCTCATGCAGTTCCAGCAGGTGCCGCGACAGGCGCAGGCGCGCCAGGTGCCAATCGGGGCGCTGCCGACTGGTAACCATAACCAACAGCCCATCGGGCAAATGGTTGAGGAAAAACTGCAGGCAGCGATCCAGCACCGGCCCCTGGGCCAGGTGGTAGTCGTCCAGCACCAGCAACAAAGGCGAGCGCGTAGACAGGTGCACCGCCAGCTCATCGAGCAGGCCATCGAGCCATTCTTCAAAGGCAAAGGGTTGATGGCGCTGGCGCATTTTCAGCAAACCGAGGGATTGGCCGCCGAGCTGTGGAAAGTACTGCTGCAAGCCGTCCAGCAGCCGTTCCAGGAAGCGCCCGGGGTCACTGTCCCTTGGGCTCAGGCCCAGCCACAGGCTTTGCCAATGGGCTGGCAAGCCCTGGCAGAACTCCACCGCCAACGAACTCTTGCCGAACCCCGCAGGGGCGCAGACCAGCAGCAGTCGCCCGTCCAGGCCGGCATTCAGCCGTTCGCACAGGCGCGGGCGCAGCACGTAGCCGTCAGGTAGCGGGGGCCTGTAGAAACGGCCTTCCAGGGTCGGAATCACCACGCTGGCAGGCCCTTGGATTCGGGACAGATCAGTCATCGCCGGGCTCTTGTAGAAGGCTGTTGTCGGCATTGCAGATGTCCGCAGACTAGCGGTAAAAGCGGCGCGATTGTAGATCTTTGCAACAAATGGCTGAAAAAGAACTGCGACAAGAAATATCCCAGATGGCAGCACAAACAAAAAGTGGGAGGGGGCTTGCTCCCGATGGCGGTGGATCAGCCAATGCATCTATCGACTGTCGCGCCGCTATCGGGGGCAAGCCCCCTCCCACAGGGGTGCACTGGTGTGGGTTAGCGAACACCGTCCTGGCGCAGGGCCGCTGGGGTGAAGTCGCTGGTGGTGGCGGTGAAGCCGAAGTCATAGGCCTGTTTCTCTTCGTTCTTCATGCCCAAGGCCAGGTAACGGCCGGACTGCAGGTCGTAGAGGGTTTCCAGGGCGTACCACGGCACTTGCTTGTCGTAGTAGTTCTCGGCATGGGCTTCGGCGACTCGCCACAGTTGGCCGCGACCGTCGTAGTGGTCGATCACCGCCGCTTGCCAGGTGTCTTCGTCGATGAAGAAGTCACGCTTGGCGTAGATGTGGCGCTGGCCTTCCTTCAAGGTGGCGACCACGTGCCAGACACGACGTAGCTCATAGCGCGTCAGGTCCTGATTGATGTGGCCGGCCTTGATGATGTCGGCGTACTTGAGCTTGGGATCGTCGATCTTGTAGCTGTTGGAGGCGATGTAGATTTCTTTCTTGCCTTCCAGCTTCCAGTCGTAGCGATCCGGCGCACCGTTATACATGTCGAGGTTGTCGGACGTACGCAGGCCGTCAGCGGCAGTACCCGGCCCGTCGTAGGACACTTGTGGCGCCCGGCGCACGCGGCGCTGGCCGGCGTTGTAGACCCACGCCGAACGCGGCTCCTTCACTTGGTCCAGAGTTTCGTGCACCAGCAGTACACCACCGGCCAGGCGGGCCGGCGCGGTGACTTGCTGCTTGAAGTAGAACAGCACGTTGCCCGGGTTTTTCGGGTCGAAGTCCTTCATTTTGTCGCGGAACACGAACTGGTCGCGGAAGTACACCAGGCTGTAGGACCCGTTGGTTTGCGGGGTGGCCTGGGTGACCAGGCGGGTCACGCTGCCGCCGCGATAACGGGTGATGTGGTTCCAGATGACCTCGACGCCACTTTTTGGAATCGGGAAGGGTACGGCGGTCTCGAAGTTTTCCAGGCCGTTGCCGCCGGACACCAGGTTGGTGGTGGTAGCGTTCTTCTTGATCGAGGCAAACACATCAGCCGGCACGGTGGCACCGCGGTGGGTCGGGTAAACCGGCATCTTGAAGCTGTCCGGGTAACGCTTGAACATCGCGTACTGCCCGGGGGCCAGTTTGTCCTTGTACTGCTCGACATTCTGCGCGGTGATGGTGAACTGCGGTTGTTCACTGGCGTATGGGTTGGCCAGGAACCCCTTGGCATCCACGGCGCCGGCATTGGTGGGCAGTGGTGACCATTTAGGAATGGTGCCAGCCGCGTTGCCCGCCATCTCGGCGCCCATTGGGGTCAGGGTCGTGCCGAGCTTGGCGGCTTCATCCGCCGAGACTGCCGCCATGACGTTGCTCGCCAGGATCGACAGCCCAAGCACACCCACGTGCAACAGACTTTTAGTTATTTTCATACTCTGGTCTTCCTGAAAATACATGCCACTTGAAAAGAGTGTGCTTAGAAGTTGGCGCCGAAACTCAAGGCGACAAAGTCGCGGTCATCCACAGTGCTGAACTTGCCACCAAAGAAGTTGGTGTAGGCCAGGCTCGCGGTGTAGGTGTTCTGGTATTCGGCATCCAGGCCCAGGCTGACCGCCTTGCGCCCTTCTTCAAAGTTGCCGCCGGGACCAGGCGAGTAGCCCTTGACGTCATGGGACCAGGCCACGTTGGGCTTGAGGTTGACGCCAGCGAACACGTCCGGGTATTCCCAGATGGCACGGGCGCGGTAGCCCCAGGAGGTTGCGGTGGTGTAGCCGTCGTTGTTGCAGTTGGTGTTCAGGCCGGCAGCGTTGGGCAGGCCGGCGCCGTTGGCGGTGGAGTTGTTAAGCGCGGCGCAGAAGCCACCCGGCAAGGTACCTGGGCCGAACACTGGATCACGGCCATAACGCGCCTGGGATTTGCTTTCCAGGCCCCCAACATGGGTCACACCGATTTCACCGACCGTGGTGAGGCGGCTGGCGCCCATGACTTGGTCGAAGAAGTGCGTGAAGGTGGTCTGGAACTGAGTGACTTCCTTGCGGTTGTAGCCATGCAGATCCTGGCCGGGCGAACCCTTGAGCACGGAAGCATTGCCAAAGCCTGGGATCGGCGTGACACCGGCAAACAGAATGTCGGTGGTGCTCAGTTGCACCGGAGCGTTTGGCCGATAGCTCAATTCACCACTCCAGGCGGTGCCGGTAGGCAGCGTGGTGGAGAAGCTCAAGCCATAGAGGCGGATATCTTCAGGATACTCGACGAAGTAGTTCGAACTGCCGGCGACGATCAGCGGACGCAATGCCCCCAGCGGGCCCAAAGGACGGGTATAGGCCGCCGATGGCGCACCCTGTGCACTGAAGATCGGCGCACGGCTGTGGTAGTTCATGAAGTAGGCGCCGAACTCGGTGTCCAGCGGCTCGAAGTTGTAGTGCATGGCCACGCCGAACTGGCCGCTGTCCCGTGCGTCACGGTCCGGCCCACGGCGCACCAGCACGCCCTCGCTGTTGACGTCCACACCCAGGGCACCCAGGGTCGGCAATGCTGCGGCCGGGATGGTCGAACGCTTGTTCAGTACCCGCAGGTTGTTGCTGCAACCATCGGAGATTACGTCCGGCTGCGAGAAGAAGGTGCCGCAGTTATCGGTGACGGTCTGGTCCCACTCCAGTTGATAAAACGCTTCGGCCGACAGGTTGTCGGTAAGCGTCTGGGACACATAGAACATGTTGACCGGGATCAAGCCTTCCTTGATCTCGGCGCCCGGACGACGGAAAGCCGACACGTCGATCGGGTTGATGGAGTTGATGCCACCGCCGATGAAGGTACTTTCACCCCAGCTCACCACTTGCTTGCCAAAACGCACCGAGCCCGGCGCATCGGCAATCGAGTAGTTGTGGTAGACGAACGCATCGAGGATCTGCCCGCCCGAAGACTTGGCGCCTTCCTTGCGGTTGTTGTCACTGATGTCCTTGAACTGACGGCTTTCGTCCTTGAGTTCGAAGTCGTACCAGTACTTGCCACGCACAAACACACCGGTGTCGCCGTACTTCAGTTCCAGGTCGTGGATGCCCTTGAAGATCTTCGAGAACGTCTCGCCGCGCTTGAAGTTCAAGTGGCCGTCATCGGAAGTCTGGGACAAGCCCTTGCCACCGTTGTTGGCACCGATCAGGTCGCGGTTGGGCTTGGCCGTGGACCAGCTTGCCCCGACGGAAAGCGACGAATCAAAACTCCCTTCGATTTCACCAATGTTGAAACTGACGCCGAATGCGGGCCCGGCGAGCGTAGAAGCGAGACTGACGGCCAAGGGCAGTCTTGCCCGGCGCCAGAACTGGTTTACTGAGGTCATCGACGCTACTCCATGTGCATTTTATTGTTATGGCAGTGAGTTCTGCGGCTGGATGCATGTAACGGCCGGAATACAACGATTCCAATGCCGCACGACAACCGGGCCCCCATGGCCCGAAGCACAACATCCTTGAAAAACTCTGAAAGGGACTATAGCCAGCGGTAGGTATCGCTTGATCCCTCTAAAGTGTGATTTGCATCACCAAGCCGTCTGCCACAACCCTTTCGCCACGCCGACGAAGGCCGGCGCGAGAAGGATGGCTGAAATTCGGTAAATCACAAGTAGAGCCGCAAGATAGAGCGTTGCCGCGCCCGAACGGGCGCGACGAGGGGCATTAGAGTGTAGACAGGAAAGTACTGTTGTTGGCCTGCCATTCGATGATGTCGATGCGGATACGTTTTTTGTCGAGCTTTCCTACGCTGGTCTTGGGAATTTCAGTAACAACGGCGATCTGGCTCGGGATCGCCCACTTGCTCAAATGCCCCAGCTCGACGAAAGGCTTGAGGTGCTCCTTGAGCTCTCGTGCACCAATCACATGGCCCTCATGCACCACCAGCAACGCGAATGGGCGTTCGCCCCATTGCGGGTCGGCAATGCCCACCACTGCGACTTCGCGAACAGCCGGGTGGCGGCTGACCAGGTCTTCGAGAGCCAGGGACGAGATCCATTCGCCACCGGTCTTGATCACATCCTTGATGCGGTCGCGGATATCGATCACGCCGAACGCATCCAGCGTGGCAACGTCGCCGGTGTGCATCCAGCCGCCGGCCCATAGCTCGGCACCTTTTTGCGGCTCGTTGTAATAGCCCTCGGTGAGCCAGGGCGCACGCAGTACCAGTTCGCCCTGGGTTTCACCATCGGCGGGCAGGAAGTTGCCGTTCGTATCCATGATCGCCGCCTCCACCAACGGCCCAGGCACGCCGGCCTTGATGCGATACGTGGTGCGCTCGTCTTCGCTGCCGGCCATCAGTTCGGCATTGAGGTGGGCGCAGGACACCAGCGGCCCGGTCTCGGACATGCCGTACGCGGCGGTCAGTTGAATGCCTCGAGCCTTGGCCGCTTCGTACAACGAGCGGTTAAGCGCACTACCGCCGATAACGATTTTCCAACCGCCAAAATCCACACCCTGGGCGGCCTTGGCGTTGAGCACCATTTGCAGGATGGTCGGCACGCAATGGGAGAAGGTGACCTTTTCCTTGCGCCATAGCTCCACCAGGTATTCAGGGTCGTAGCGCCCGGGGTAGACCTGCTTCAAGCCGAGCATGGTCGCCACATAGGGTAAGCCCCACGCGTGTACGTGGAACATCGGCGTGATCGGCATGTACACGTCGTTGGTGCCCAACAGGCGCACGCTGTCGACACTGCCCATGATCGTCGCCACGCCGATGGTGTGCAGTACCAGTTGGCGATGGGTGAAGTACACACCCTTTGGGTTACCGGTGGTGCCGGTGGTGTAGAAGGTAGTGGCGACGGAATTTTCGTCGAAATCCTCGAAGTCGTACTTGGGGCTGGCAGCGGCCAGCAAGGTTTCGTACTCACCGACCAGGTTGGGCAGCTCGGCGGTCTTGGTGTCACCATCGGTAATCAATAACGTCTTGTCGACCGTGGTCAGCTGCCCGGCGATCGCCTGGTAAAGCCCCAGGAACTCACTGTTGACCAGCACAAAGCGGTCTTCGGCGTGGTTCATGGTGTAGAGAATCTGTTCCGGCGACAGGCGCACGTTGATGGTGTGGATCACCGCGCCGATCATCGGGATGGCGAACATGCATTCCAGGTAACGGTGGCTGTCCCAGTCCATCACGGCCACGGTGTCACCGGCCTTGACCCCCGCTTCGGTCAACACATTGGCCAGGCGCGCAACGCGTTCGATCAGCGTTGGGTAGGTATAGCGCAGCTTGTCGCGGTAGATGATTTCGCGGGTCTTCTCGTAGCGCGTCCCGGACATCAGCAGGCGTTTGATCAACAGCGGGTATTGGTACGCACCTTCGGCGGGCGGGATAACTCGGGTCTGCAACATACGAATCCCTTTAATGACTGCACGGTCTTGGCTTGAAGACTTGCACTGTAGAGGGCTTATGTTTCAGCCAAATCAGCCAAAGGAATGATTTGCGGAACTCAGTAAATGCTAGCTTTGCGCCAGTATCTGCAGCTTATGGAAGACCAATGTGGGAGGGGGCTTGCTCCCGAGTGCTGGGCATCAGCCACTGTATTTGCTGGCTGATCCACCGCTACCGGGAGCAAGCCCCCTCCCACATTTGGACGAAGTTCACGAGAAACCGAGGTTATTTCATGCTGGTAAACGCCAGCTTCACCCCAATCGCAATCAGCACCGCGCCCATGGTCCGATCAAACCAATGCCCCATCCGCGCAAACCCGGCGCGTACACGCTGCTGGCTGAACAGCATGGCCACCAGGCAAAACCACAACGCCGTCGCCACCGCCAGGTACACGCCATAACCAGCCTGTACCGCCAGGGGCGTGTGGGGGTTGATCACCACGGTGAACAGCGAGAGGAAGAACAGCGTCGCCTTAGGGTTCAGGCCGTTGGTCACAAAGCCTGCGGTAAACGCACCCCGCGGGGTGCGCTCGCCCACTTCTCGGTGCAACTCACCCTCGGCGGCGGGCTTGGCCGGCTGGGCGCGCAAAGCCTTGAAGCCGATATACAGCAGGTACGCCGCCGCCGCCCATTTCAATGCGTTGAACAACACGATGGACTGGGACACGATCAAGCCGATACCCAGCAACGAATAACCTACATGCACGAAAATCGCCGTGCCGACGCCCAGGGCCGTCCAGGTTCCGGCGCGGCGCCCGTGGGTCACGCTTTCACGGACCACCACGGCGAAATCCGGGCCGGGGCTGGCCACCGCCAGCAAGTGAATCAAGGCTACGGTCAAAAACTCGGCGACGTACATGCTCACTCCATTAAGTAACTGATTATTTCATCTGATAGGCTCGGCAGATTACGCCTTCGAACCTCGTCGCAAAAGGTACAGTTGACCATGAACAAACGCCGCGCCGTCTTCCTCGATCACCCTTCCCTGGATCTGGGCGACCTCGACCTGGGCAGTTTGCGTGACTGCTTCAGCGAGTTGCAGCTGTTTGAGCAGACCACGCCGCAGAATGTGGTGGAACGCTTGCAGGGCGCCCAAGTCGCGATCAGCAACAAAATACCGCTCACGGCGCAAACCCTGGCGGCGTGCCCGGAGCTCAAACTGATCCTGGTATCGGCCACCGGCACTAACAACGTCGATCTCGAAGCCGCACGCGCCCACGGCATCACCGTGAGCAACTGCCAGGGTTATGGCACGCCGTCGGTGGCACAGCACACGATCATGCTGTTGCTCAACCTGGCGACGCGCTTGAAGGACTATCAACAGGATGTGGCCGCAGGTAAATGGCAGCAGGCCCAGCAGTTTTGCCTACTGGACCATCCGATTGTCGAACTGGAAGGCAAAACCCTCGGCCTGCTCGGCCATGGCGAGTTAGGCGGTGCCGTGGCACGCCTGGCCGAAGCCTTCGGTATGCGCGTGCTGCTCGGCGCAATACCCGGGCGCCCTGCCCGCGCCGATCGCGTGCCGCTGGATGAGCTGCTCGCCCAGATCGATGCACTGACCCTGCACTGCCCACTCAACGAACACACCCGCGACTTTATCGGCGCCCGTGAATTGGCGCTGCTCAAGCCCGGTGCGTTCGTCGTCAACACCGCACGCGGTGGCTTGATCAATGAACAAGCCCTGGCCGATGCGCTGCGCAGCGGGCATCTGGGCGGCGCGGCAACCGACGTGCTGAGTGTCGAACCGCCGGTCAATGGCAATCCGCTGCTGGCTGGAGACATTCCACGCTTGATCGTCACGCCTCACAACGCCTGGGGCAGTCGTGAAGCGCGGCAACGTATCGTCGGGCAACTGACGGAAAACGCCCGGGGCTTTTTCAGTGGCGCCCCGCTGCGCGTCGTCACTTGATAAACTGCGCCCCTTTTTCAAGGAGCAGACCATGGATCCGCGCAGTGAAGTACTGCTTCGCCAGGCCGAACTTTTTCAAGGCAACCTGCTGCTGGTAGGTTTGCCTGCCGACGATTTGCTCGGGCGCCTGCCCAACGCCCACGGCTGGTGCTGGCATGCCGGCGACCAGGCGGCACTGGACGCGCGCTTCCCCGAACGCAGCCAGTTCGGCGTGAATGTGCCCCAGCGTGCGTTTGATGCGGCGGTGATCTTCCTGCCCAAGTCCAAGGACCTCACCGACTACCTGCTCAACGCCGTGGCCGCACGCCTGCCGGGTGCCGAACTGTTTCTGGTGGGGGAGAAAAAAGGCGGTATCGAAAGCGCTGCCAAACAGCTGCTGCCCTTCGGCAAGCCGCGCAAGCTGGATAACGCGCGGCATTGCCAGTTGTGGCAAGTCACCGTGGCCAATGCTCCGCAAGCCGTGGAGCTGAAGAGCCTGGCGCAGGTCTTCGATGTGCCGCTGGCCGAAGGTCCGTTGAAGGTGGTGAGCTTGCCGGGCGTGTTCAGTCATGGGCGCCTGGACCGTGGCACCGAGCTGTTGCTGGAGCATCTGGATAAACTGCCCAGCGGGCATTTGCTCGATTTCGGATGCGGCGCCGGTGTGCTGGGGGCTGCGGTCAAGCGTCGCTACCCGCATAACACGGTGACGATGCTGGATGTGGACGCCTTCGCCGCCGCCAGCAGCCGCCTGACCCTGGCCGCAAACGGGCTGGAAGCCGAGGTGTTGACCGGTGACGGCATCGACGCGGCGCCCATGGGTTTGAACGCGATCTTGAGCAACCCGCCGTTCCATGTCGGCGTGCACACGGATTACTTCGCCACGGAAAACCTGCTGCGAAAAGCGGCCAAACATCTGGCAAAAGGCGGCGAACTTCGTTTGGTTGCCAACAGTTTCCTCAAGTATCAGCCCTTGATCGAAGAGCATCTGGGCATCTGCGCGATCAAGGCCGAGGGCAATGGTTTTCGCATCTACCGTGCCAAGCGTCCCTGACGGGGGTTTGAAAAAGAAGGCTTGCCGAATGGGTTTTGCCTAGGCAGAATCCGCTGCGTCCTAGGGGAGTAGTCTCCCACGAGCGCCATGCTCGTCCGGCATACGTCAACATACTTGGTCAGCAGACCATGGCGTATGCGACCCAGGAGTCCGCACAGACGGACCGGGGTTTGACAAGACCTATGACACGCACACCTTACCCGGGGCGGGAAGGCTGTACGTGTCATAGCCGTGTCGACCCGCCCCCGGAAACTACCTGATGCTGGATTCACTGCTCGTTCCCACCGCAATCGTTGCCTTGGCCGAAATCGGCGACAAGACGCAACTGCTCGCGCTCATCCTTGCCGCACGCTTTCGCAAACCCTGGCCGATCATCGCCGGCATAGTCGCTGCGACCCTTGCCAACCATGCGGCGGCGGGTGCCGTGGGTGCCTGGTTTGGCAGTTTCTTCTCGGATGCGGTGCTGCACTGGATCCTCGCCGCAAGCTTCTGTGCCACGGCGCTGTGGACCCTGGTGCCGGACAAACTCGATGATGACGAAGCCAGTACCACCCGCAAGTTCGGGCCGTTCCTGACCACATTGATAGCGTTCTTCCTCGCCGAAATCGGTGACAAGACCCAGATCGCCACGGTGATGCTGGCAGCGCAATATCCGGAGTTATGGCTAGTAATTATCGGCACCACCCTGGGCATGTTGATTGCCAACGTACCGGTGGTTCTGGCGGGGAATTTTGCAGCGGAGAAACTGCCGTTGACCTTGATTCGCCGATTGGCGGCTACGGCGTTCTTTGTATTGGCGATTGTGGCAGTCTACAAAGCCATGCAAAGCAGTGGCTGGATCTAAGACTGCAACCCGATCTATTGTGGGAGAGGGGGTTGCTCCCGATAGCATTTAATCAGCCACAGATTTACTGACTGATCTATCGCTATCGGGAGCAAGCCCCCTCCCACATTTGGATCGTCATCAAGCCTCAGGATTTTTTGGCCTGTTGGTACAGCGGCATCACCTTCGGAATCGCCGCCTGCAACGAAGCGATGCGGCTGTCGGAAGCCGGGTGAGTACTCATGAACTCCGGCGGGGCACCTTCGGAGGCCTTGGCCATCTTGTTCCACAAGGTGATCGCCGCGTTCGGGTTGTAGCCGGCGCGGGCCGAGAGCTCCAGGCCAATCAGGTCCGCTTCGTTCTCATTGCTGCGGCTGTTGGGCAAGGTCATGCCATAGTTGGCCACGGTATCAGCCAACGCCAGGCTGTCCTGGCCAAGACCGAATATCGCCCCGGCGCCCTGCTTGGCCATCTCGATGCCGTACGCCTTGGACATGGCTTCACGCCCGTGTTCGCGCAAGGCGTGGGCGATTTCATGGCCCATCACCGCCGCCAACTCGTCATCGGTGAGCTTGAGGTTGTCGATCAACGCGCTGTACACCAGGATCTTGCCGCCCGGTCCGCAGTTGGCGTTCATCTCGTCGCTCTTGATCAGGTTCACTTCCCAGTTCCATTGCGCCGCATCCGGACGGAAGGTGGGTGCCTGGGCAATCAGGCGCTTGGCAATGGCCTGCACGCGCTTGGCGTTGGCGCTGGTCTTGTCCAGAACCCCTTTGCCGCTGGCTTCACCCAGGGTCTGCTGGTAGGACTGGGCATACATCTGGTCGACTTCCTGGCTCGACAGCATGCTGAACATGTACTGCTTGCGCTCTACCCCAACGGCGCCGCCGCTGGTGGTATTAACCGACTGACAACCCGCCAGCAGCATCGCTGCAACCAAACCACTTACCACCAATGACTTCTTCATGAACACGCTCCCTGAACACATGGCGCGTATCGTAGGCGGTCGTTTGTATCCGCGCCAGATACATCAGACATTTAACTACTGAATTTCGGACACATCCCACAGTGCAGATGACCTGGTTGGCGCCGGTTCAAGCCGGAGTCAGGCATTCCGGCCCATTGAGCTTCGGATCATTGACCATATTGGCCAGCACGCGCTCGCGTAAC
Organism: Pseudomonas sp. FBCC-B545; assembly: GCF_059134095.1. NCBI lineage: Bacteria > Pseudomonadati > Pseudomonadota > Gammaproteobacteria > Pseudomonadales > Pseudomonadaceae > Pseudomonas > Pseudomonas sp. FBCC-B545. The sequence continues at coordinate 5,231,339 of NZ_CP101441.1, forward strand.
GCAGCGGGCTCACCGGCCAGCAAGCCCTGCAACACATGCAGCGGCGTCTCGGGGTCAAGCCACGCCGCCTGCCCCGTCGCGTCCAGGATCAACGGGCGTCGCTGGCTTTGCGCCGCCTGGGTGATCACCGCCGTACTCAGCCACACCTGTTCCTGCACCGGATAGGCTTCCCAGATCGCGGCAAAAAACAGTGTGGAGCCCTCCCCCGGCGTCAGCCAATACGGGCGCTTGCGCTGGGTGCCGCGCCACTCGTAGAAACCGTTGGCCGGCAGCAGGCAGCGGCGCTGGCGAAAGGCTTCGCGGAACATCGGTTGCTCGGCCAAGGTTTCGGCGCGGGCGTGGGCCGGGGTGCGGGAAAGGTCGGTGAGCCAGGGCGGCGTAAGGCCCCAACGGGCACGGGCCAGGGTGAGTTGGCCTTCGTTCAGACGCTGGATCAGCACCGAATCATTGGGAGAGATGTTCCACTGGGCCTGCTGATCGGCAGGGAAGCCGGGCAAGGCAGCAAAGGCGGGGTTCCAGCGAAACAGGGCATAACGTCCACACATGGGGCAACACGACTCTAGGGGTAAACCGACCGACAGCCTAACAGACCAATACGTCGGGGAAACTGTCGGGTTCATCGCCGGGCAGCGGTTGCGCACCGATATAGGCGGTGATCAGCTCGCGGGCGCTGGCAGCCTGGTCATTGTCGACTTCGAGCCCAAGCAAGCCGAAGATCGGCAGTTCGCCGGTGCCACCGAGCAAATGGCGGCCCACCAGGTGCGCCTCGATACCTTCGCTGGCAAGCATCTGTTGCAGCAGCTCGCCTTCCATCAGGTTTTCCGGTTCGTAGATTCGCTGCATGGGCGCGTACCTGTCATTCATTTTCGTTGCGGGTTTCAAGCATCCACTCGTCACCATGGACTTGCAGGTCGAACGTGATCGGCCGGCAACACACTTGGCAGTCTTCTATATAGGACTGGTCACCACCAGACAAATCCACCGTTGTCTCGACCGCTTCGCCACAATAAGGACAATCGTACAGCGCAGTTTCCAGCATCGCGGTCTCCAAGGTGACTTGTGCGTATAATCGCCGGTCTATTTACAGGGCTATTTCCGGCTGAGCCAGTTTACTCACGCCGCTCCTGTTATTTCCTTTACTTACCCTAGCCGTTTCTAACAAGAGAGCATGATGGGCGAATTCGATACCATCCGACCTTACAACGACAGCGAAGTCCCGGCAGTGCTGGCGCGTCTGTTCAGTGACAAGGCCTTTCTGGACATCCTGACCCACTTCCGCTTCCCGCGCTTTGCAGGCGCCCTCGGCTGGTTGCTCAAGCCGATGATCGCGCGCAAATTGCGCCGCGAGTTTGCCGGCGTCACCACCGTGGCCACGCTGCAGGACAAAGTCGAGTATTACGTCGACCATACCATTGACCGGGCGACCGACGGCGTGACCTATACCGGCGTCGAACAGCTCAAATCCGGCACCGCCTATCTGTTTTTGGCCAACCACCGCGACATCGTGATGGACCCGGCCTTCGTCAACTATGCCGTGTACCACGCCGGCCTGCCGACGCCACGCATCGCCATCGGTGACAACCTGCTGCAAAAGCCGTTTGTCAGCGACCTGATGCGCTTGAACAAGAGCTTTATCGTGCACCGTTCGATTACCGGGCGAAAGGAGAAGATGGCGGCCTATAACCTGCTGTCGGCCTATATCAACCATTCGATCCGCAACGACTGCCAGTCGATCTGGATTGCCCAGGCCGAAGGCCGGGCCAAGGATGGCGATGACCGCACTGAATCGGCAATCCTCAAGATGTTCCATGTCAGCCGCAAGGACGAGCCGTTTGCCGAAGTCATCCAGTCGTTGAACCTGACGCCGGTGTCCATCAGCTACGAGTACGACCCTTGCGATGCCGCCAAGGCCCGCGAGCTGTATATCCGCGCGACCACCGGCACCTACAGTAAGGCACCGGGTGAGGACGATGTGAGCATTGCCCTGGGCATCACCGGCTACAAGGGCCGGGTGCATGTGAATTTTGCGCCGCCGATCACCGAGCGCTTCGAAGATACCAAGCTGCTGGCAGTGGAAATGGATCGACAGATCCTCGGCGGTTACCGGCTGTTCCCGGTGCATTACCTGGCGTACGCGCAGTGGAGTGAGGCCGACCCGCAGTTGCAGGTGCCCAAGGCTGCCGATGTGTTCCCGGCCGATGAGCTGGCCAAAGCCAAGGCGGAATGGGAACGGCGTCTGAACGAATGCCCGGCCGAACACCGCCCGTATCTGGTGGTGCAATATGCGACGCCGGTGCGCAATCAGTATCGGGTCAAGGCAGGGATTCCCCTGTAAACACTGATCCAAATGTGGGGGGGGCTTGCTCCCGATAGCGGTGCGCCAGTCAGCTTATCTGTATCTGACCCACCGCTATCGGGGGCAAGTCGAATCGTCGCACCGCCCCTCCCACATTTGTATTGCGGTGTGCTTACACGTGGGTGCTAAACCAGGACAGGGCCAGCGCCAGCCCCAGGCCTGCGAACCCAACCCGGTAAGCCTGGCGATGCGCCCGCTCGGTGCGGGTGTCCAAAAAGAGCATCGGCTGGTCAATCGCACGCTCTTCGCTACGCATGGCGAGGTCGGCCATTGCGCGTTGCGCGTGCAGGCGGGTGATGAACAGCACCAGGGCGCCCGAGCAGGCAACCAGTAGGGCAACAGCATTGATGAACAGTGCAGGCAGCGCCATCGCAAACCTCGGCGGATCAGTGTTCGGGTATCAGTCCAGATACAAAGCTGAACGATAGTCGCCTCCTGCGCCTTTGATACTCCCTCCCCATTGACGGCTAATGTATCCAGTAATTTACAGCGTCACCTGAACGTCACCTTAACAAGCCACCCTGTTGCCCTTCGACGCTTGAGGAGCTTGTCATGTTGCATGCGCAAAACCAGGACCGACTGTATCTGATCGCCCAAAGCGATGAGCAAGAGGCACTGATCGGTAGCCTCGCGTTCAACGTCCAGGACCGCCACTGGCTGGTGTATTGCGCCCTCGGCGGGCACCAGCATGCCGACCTGCCGGAACTGGATTTGCTTACCGGTGTGAGTGTGCTGGACTTTTATGTCGATACTGCGGCATGACCAAACCGCAGGCATAAAAAAACCGGGCTCAGCGATGAGCCCGGTTTTTTGCAGACAGCTTATTGTGCGCTGAGCAATTGGCCGATGCTTGGGTCCTTGAACAGGCGGGTCAATGCATCACTGAGCACGTCGCTGACCAACTTGGTGTTGGTTTCCTGGTTGGGCGACATTCCGAAGCGCTGGTTGAGCGAGGCGGCGTAGCGGCCGCTATAGCGACGGGTACCGGCGCTGACGTCGGACTTGAAGGTCGCACCGATGGACGCTTCAGTCACATACAGGCCTTCCTTGGGCGACTGATATTTCAGCTCGGCCAGGGTCACGGTCAGTTGCGGCACGCCTGGGGAGTTGGTCGGGGTAAAGCCCAGCAAGCGCACGGCGGCTTCAGCCTGGGCCTGCAACTTGGGCAGCACGTCCTGGCCGGTCACCGAAATCAGCGCCGTCTCAGGGTACAGGCCGCCACGCGAACCCAGGGTCGGCGACGGGCGACCGTCTACCACCCGCACCGACACCGGCTGGCCATGGCCGACCGCGGCCAATGGCGCAGTGACTTTAGGCTGCGGGCTGAGTTGTTGCGGGCTGTTGGCGCAGCCAACCAGGGTCAAACTGGTCACAGTGATCAAACCGAACAACAGGCGTTGCAACATACTCATTTCTCCAGGACTGGGTGCAGACAGGCCGCCAGTATAACGGTGCACGCGCGCCACTCACCAGCGATCCTGAACGGCGGCTGAAGGCAGGGTGCAAATTACAAATTCGCATAAATTCGTCACCCCAGTGTCATGCCACACTGGCAATCTTCAAGCATGTAACGCAATAGGTACACAGCCATGCGCCTTCTCAAGACCCTGTTCATGTCACACACCCGTCACCGCCACTTCGCCCTGCTCGATGCCCAAGGCCATTGCCAGGCATTCAAGCAGTGCAGCCTGCCGCCGGTCGGTGAAGGCTGGGTCGAAGTGACAGAGATTCACCTGGGCTGGATGCACCGCCCACTGCCGGCCTGCGCCCGGGTCAGCCCACAGGTTTTTCGCGCACGGCATCGGCAAGTGTTGGCCTCCTGACCGAGGCGCTAATAAAAGTCATAAAACACGCCCATTTCCTTGGCGTTCTTCGCTACAATCTTCCCCCGATTATAAGGACGTCTCCTGATCGGGCCTCGCAGCATCGTTAATGCCCAGGCATTAGCCCCCAAAATCGCCCACAGAGAGCCGCCCACACAGATCGAGTGAGGCTGGCGTGCTTGCTGTTTCCTTTGCAAACCACCCGTCTTTGTCGAATCTGCCAGAGCTGCCATTGCGCTCGGCCACTTGAGTTGTTTGCCCGTTTTGCCGCATGTCGGCAGAGGTTTGCGGGCCAGGTGCCAGGCTGGGCAGCCCTTTTTTGAGGTTCACGTCTTCAAAAGAGCGTGAAAAAACGGGTTTTCACAACTTCACAAGAGTGTGGCGAGCAAATGAATAGTTTGGCGTTTGTACAAGCACCATCAGCGTCTGGGGCAGCCCAATTACACAGGATCGAGCCTTCTTCAAAAACCGGAGCTTGAGCCTGTCCGCTACGGATTGGTTGCACGAATCGCACGCTTTGACCATAAGTCGAATTGCCACAGGCGCCCATGAATGCGTTCATAGGCAGATTAGCCCGGCAGGAAGCGTGTGCTGAAGTTGCAAAGAATTGCGAAACGGACATGGCGATCCTGGCCATGGGTAACCTGGGGCAACACGTGAACCGCCCCGTCACTCCTGGCAGCCATGCCGTCAATTTGGTGCTGCAGATTTTGGAGACGCGTTAAATGGCGCATAACGAAGCAGTCGACGTAGTACTGGTAGGGGCCGGCATCATGAGTGCCACCCTGGCCGTACTGCTCAAGGAGCTCGACCCCGGCCTCAAGCTGGAAGTCGTTGAGCTGATGGATTCGGGTGCCGCGGAGAGTTCCAACCCGTGGAACAACGCGGGTACCGGCCACGCCGGGCTGTGTGAGCTGAACTACACGCCGCAGGCCGCCGATGGCTCCATCGACATCAAGAAAGCCGTGCACATCAACACCCAGTTCGAGGTGTCGAAGCAATTCTGGGCGTACCTGACCAAGAAGGGCACTTTCGGCTCCTCAAAGTCGTTCATCAGTCCGGTTCCGCACCTGAGTTTCGTGCAGGGCGACAAAGGCGTGTCCTTCCTCAAAAAGCGCTTTGAGACCCTCAGCCAGCATCACGCGTTTTCGGACATGCACTACACCGAAGACCGCAGCGAAATGGCCGAGTGGATGCCGCTGATGATGCCGGGCCGCCCGCTCGACGAAAAAATCGCCGCCACTCGCGTGATGAACGGCACTGATGTCAACTTTGGCGCACTGACCAATCAGTTGCTTGGCCACCTGACCAGCTCGGCCGATGCCCAGGTCAAGTATTGCAAACGCGTCACTGGCCTCAAGCGCAACGGCGCCGGCTGGACCGTGAGTATCAAGGACGTCAACAGCGGCAACAGCCGTGATGTCGACGCCAAGTTCGTATTCCTCGGCGCCGGCGGTGCGGCGCTGCCGTTGCTGCAAGCCTCGGGCATCGAAGAAAGCAAGGGCTTCGGCGGCTTCCCGGTCAGCGGCCAATGGCTGCGTTGCGACAACCCGGAAGTGGTCAAGCAGCACCAGGCCAAGGTGTATAGCCAGGCCGCGGTAGGCTCGCCGCCCATGTCGGTGCCACACCTGGACACCCGCGTAGTGGACGGCAAGAAATCCCTGCTGTTCGGGCCTTACGCCGGTTTCACCACCAAGTTCCTCAAGCATGGCTCGTTCCTTGACCTGCCGATGTCAATTCGCGCCGGCAACATCGGCCCGATGCTGGCCGTGGCGCGGGACAACATGGACTTGACCAAGTACCTGGTCAGCGAAGTGCGCCAGTCCATGGAACAGCGCCTGGAATCCCTGCGCCGCTTCTACCCTGAGGCGAAAGCCGAAGACTGGCGCCTGGAAGTGGCCGGCCAGCGGGTGCAGATCATCAAGAAAGACCCGAAGAAAGGCGGCGTGCTGCAATTCGGCACCGAGCTGGTGGCGGCCAAGGACGGTTCACTGGCGGCGCTGTTGGGCGCGTCCCCGGGCGCTTCGGTCACGGTGTCGATCATGCTCGAACTGATTGAGCGCTGCTTCCCGCAAAAAGCGGCCGGTGAATGGGCGACCAAGCTGCACGAGATCTTCCCGGCACGGGAAAAGATCCTGGAGACCGATGCCGAGCTGTATCGCAAGATCAACACGCAGAACAACATCAGTCTTGAGCTGGTGGAGCAAAGCAACGAGGCTGAAAGCTACGCGTGAGGTCGTGACGCAGAGCGTCACAGGATGCATTCCCACGCAGAGCGTGGGAACGAGCGCTAAAAAAAACGCCCCTCGGGGCGTTTTTTTTTGCTTCGGATAATCAACCGCGGGCGTTGTCGATCAGTTCGATGTATTCGGCGGCGTTGCGCTGGTCCTTGATCATGTCAACGAAGGTCTGGCCGTGCTCGTCCTTGCCATCCAGGTCCCAGCCTGCTTCCTTGAAAAAGCCCAGGAACCGTTCGAAGTCGTCGATACGCAGGCCGCGATAGGCCTTGATCAGTTTGTGCAGGGACGGCGAGGTGGCATCAACCGGTTCGAAGTCCAGGAACAACTTGATCTGCTCGTCGCCGATCTCGTCACCAATCACCTGTTTCTTATCTTTACGCATTACCGACTCCAGCCTGCAGACATTTACACGGGGCTTGAAGTCTACCTGCGGGACGCAGGCTTCGGAAGCGGCGAGAAAGCACCGCTTCCCCCACATTTGGATCTCAGTGGATTAATCGAACTGGGCAAGCATCCAGCGGTGATACTCAGCCATACCCGCCTCGCCTTCACGGGGCGCCCAGCTCGCCAGTTCACCTTCACCAACCGGACGGTAAGGGCCAGCCTTGCATTCAAACATCACGCTGTCCGGCTCCAGCACCACCAGGCCATGAAACACACCTGGCGACAGGTCAACACCCTGACACTCTCCTCCAGCCTGAAGTACACGCTTGCTCAACACCTCGCCCGCGTCACTGAAAATCAGGATGCCCAGGCGGCCTTTGAGCACCAGCAGGGTTTCAGCTTTATCAGCGGTCAGGTGGCGATGAGGCTGCACATAAGTGTTGGGCTGCAAGCCAACTGCCATGCGATGACAAGGTTCTTGCATCTCATGAAAGTTGACGTTCTGACGGCCACGGGGATTAGCGGCCGCTTTCTCGGCCAACTCAGCAAACAGGGTCTGATCAAGAAAGCGGGCCATCATTTACATTCCTTTAACGGCAAAAATGCCATTGGCGTTACGCCAGTAACCCTTGTAGTCCATGCCATAACCAAAGATATAGCGGTCGATGCACGGCAACCCGACGAAGTCGGCTTTCAGCTCAGGGCGGGCCTTGCGGTCGTGGTCTTTGTCGATCAGTACGGCGGTATGCACTTTACGTGCGCCGGCGTGTTTGCAGAAGTCGATGATCGCACCCAGGGTGTGGCCCTCATCGAGAATGTCATCGATGATCAGCACATCGCGGTCGATAAACGAGACTTCCGGCTTGGCCTTCCAGAACAGGTCGCCGCCGCTGGTTTCATTGCGATAGCGGGTAGCGTGCAGGTAGGAAGCTTCCAACGGGAATTGCAGGTGTGTGAGCAATTTGCCGGCGAAGATCAGGCCACCGTTCATCACGCAGAAGACCACCGGGTTGGTGTCGGCCATTTCGCGGGTGATGTGTTCGCCTACCTTGGCGATCGCTGCTTCGACTTGCGCTTCGGTGTACAGGCAGTCAGCCTCGTGCATGATTTGACGGATATGCTCGAGATCAGCAGACATGGCGCTCTCCAAGGGGGTGCTGTGGCAAGAAAAGCGGGCGAAGGTACGCTTCTCGTGCGCTCCAATCAAGCCTTTATGGACTAACGTACTTGATGTCTATAGGACAACACCCTCGGATAGATTAATCTAGGCCGGTTTTTTTGCCCGCCGCCGGAGCCTTTCCCATGCCCACTCGCGAGATCCGCCACCCGCTGATCCGACACAAACTCGGCCTTATGCGCCGTGCCGACATTAGCACGAAGAATTTCCGTGAGCTTGCTCAGGAAGTCGGAGCGCTGCTCACTTACGAAGCCACCAAGGATTTGCCCCTGGAGACCTACGAGATCCCCGGTTGGGCCGGTCCCGTACAAGTGGAGAAAATCGCCGGTAAGAAAATTACCGTCGTGCCGATTCTGCGCGCCGGTATAGGCATGCTCGAAGGCGTCCTCAGCCTGATCCCGGGCGCCAAGGTCAGCGCCGTGGGCGTAGCCCGCAATGAAGAAACCTTGCAGGCCCACACTTACCTGGAAAAACTCGTCCCGGAAATCAACGAACGCCTGGCCATGATCATCGACCCGATGCTCGCCACCGGTAGCTCCATGGTCGCGACCATCGACCTGCTGAAAAAGGCCGGCTGCAAGGACATCCGCGCCATGGTGCTGGTAGCCGCGCCGGAAGGTATCGCCGCCGTCGAGAAAGCCCACCCGGATGTGCAGATCTATACCGCGTCCATCGATGAGCGCTTGAACGAGCACGGCTACATCATCCCGGGCCTGGGCGATGCCGGTGACAAGATCTTCGGCACCAAGCAGAAGGACGCGTGAGCATGCAGGATGAATTCAACGACCCGCTTTGGCGCCAGATCCTGTCTGGCGCACAGATGCTCTTCGTAGCATTTGGCGCGTTGGTGTTGATGCCGCTGATCACAGGTCTTGATCCAAACGTCGCACTGTTCACCGCAGGCCTGGGCACGTTGCTGTTCCAGGTGGTGACAGGGCGGCAGGTGCCGGTCTTCCTGGCATCGAGTTTCGCCTTTATCACCCCGATCATTCTCGCCAAGGGCCAGTTCGGCCTGGCGGCAACCATGGGTGGGGTGATGGCGGCCGGTTTCGTCTACACGTTCCTGGGCCTGGCCGTGAAGGTCAAGGGCACCGGGTTTATCGACCGGCTGTTGCCGCCAGTGGTGATCGGCCCGGTGATTATCTCCATCGGCCTGGCCATGGCACCGATTGCCGCCAATATGGCCATGGGCAAGTCAGGCGACGGTGCCGAGTTGATCCATTACCAGACGGCGATGCTGATCTCGATGCCGGCGCTGCTCACCACCTTGATCGTTGCGGTGTTCGGCAAGGGCATTTTCCGCCTGGTGCCGATCATTTCCGGTGTGCTGGTGGGGTTTGCCATGTCGTTCTACTTTGGCGTGGTCGACACCGCAAAGATCGCCGCTGCGCCCTGGTTCGCCCTGCCCCATTTCACCGCGCCGGAGTTCAACTGGCAGGCGATCCTGTTTATCGTCCCAGTGGCCCTGGCCCCGGCGATCGAGCATATCGGCGGTGTGATTGCAGTAGGCAGCGTGACCGGCCGCGATTACCTGAAAAAGCCCGGCCTGCACCGCACGCTGCTGGGTGACGGCATTGCCACCACGGCAGCGGGGATGTTTGGCGGCCCGCCGAACACCACCTACGCCGAAGTGACCGGCGCAGTGATGCTGACCAAGAACTACAACCCGAAAATCATGACCTGGGCGGCGGTATTTGCCATCAGCCTGGCGTTTATCGGCAAGTTCGGCGCACTGCTGCAGAGCATCCCGGTACCGGTGATGGGCGGGATTCTGTGCCTGCTGTTCGGCTCGATTGCCGCAGTGGGGATGAACACGCTGATTCGCCACAGGATCGACCTGGGTGAAGCGCGCAACCTGGTGATTGTGTCGGTGACCCTGGTATTCGGGATTGGCGGTGTGCTGGTCGGCACCGGCACCGGCCCGGATGATTTCGGCCTCAAGGGCATCGCCCTGTGTGCGGTGGTGGCGATTGGCCTGAATTTGCTGCTGCCGGGCAATGATGGCTGGAAGAACAAGAAGCCGGATGAACCGTTGATCTAACCATCGACACAAAACCAATGTGGGAGGGGGCTTGCTCCCGATAGCAGTGTCTCAGTCAATACAACTGTTGACTGACACTCCGCTATCGGGAGCAAGCCCCCTCCCACATTTGGTTTCTGCGTGGCTTAGAGCTCGCCGAGCCCATCGATCAGCGCCTGGTTCTGCTCAGGCGTACCGATACTGATCCGCAGGAACTGGGCAATCCGCTCCTGCTTGAAGTGCCGCACGATCACCCCTTGCTCACGCAACTTGGCCGCCAGGCCGGCCGCGTCGTGTTGCGGGTGGCGAGCGAAGATAAAGTTGGCCGCTGATGGCAACACTTCAAAGCCTTTAGCCTGCAACTGCGCAACGAGCTTCTCGCGACTGTCGATCACCAACTGGCAGGTCTTCGCGAAATACTCACGGTCATCGAACGCCGCCGCCGCACCGACAATCGCCAAGCGATCCAACGGATAGGAGTTAAAGCTGTTCTTGACCCGCTCCAGCGCCTCGATCAGGTCTGGGTGGCCCACGGCCATGCCCACACGCAAACCGGCCAGTGAGCGCGATTTGGACAGGGTCTGGGTCACCAGCAGGTTCGGGTAACGGTCTACCAGGCTGATGGCGGTCTCGCCGCCGAAGTCGATATAGGCTTCATCGACCACGACGACCGAGTCCGGGCTGGCCTTGAGGAGCTGCTCCACCGCATCCAGCGCCAGTACGCAGCCGGTCGGCGCGTTCGGGTTGGGGATGATGATCCCGCCGTTGGGCCTCGCGTAGTCCGCCACGCGGATCTGGAACTGCTCATCCAACGGCACGGCGTTGAACTTGATGCCGTACAAGCCGCAGTACACCGGGTAGAAGCTGTAGCTGATATCCGGGAACAGCAGCGGCAGATCGTGCTGGAACAGACCATGGAAGATGTGCGCCAGGACTTCATCGGAACCGTTGCCGAGGAACACCTTGCTGGCGTCGATTCCGTAATACCTGGCCACGGCTTGTTTGAGCAGGTCGCTGTTGGGGTCCGGGTACAGACGCAGGTTGTCGTTCAACTCGGCCTGCATCGCCGCCAGCGCCTTGGGCGATGGCCCGTATGGGTTTTCGTTGGTGTTGAGCTTGACCAGTTTGGTCAGCTTCGGTTGCTCACCGGGTACGTAAGGCACGAGGTCCTTGACGAAAGGGCTCCAGAATTTGCTCATGCCTTACTCTCCCTTGACGATGCGGTATTCAGCGCTGCGTGCGTGCGCACTGAGGGATTCACCACGGGCCAGCACCGAAGCGGTCTTGCCCAGTTCGGAAGCGCCTTGGGGCGAGCAGAAGATGATCGACGAGCGTTTCTGGAAATCATACACCCCCAGTGGCGACGAGAAGCGCGCGGTGCCCGAAGTCGGCAGCACGTGGTTCGGCCCGGCACAGTAGTCGCCCAGGGCTTCGCTGGTGTGGCGCCCCATGAAGATCGCCCCGGCGTGACGGATCGACGGCAACCAGGCCTGTGGGTCCGCTACGGACAGCTCAAGGTGCTCCGGCGCGATGCGGTTGGCCACCTCGATGGCCTGCTCCATGTCACGCACCAGAATCAGCGCACCGCGGCCATTGATCGACTTCTCGATGATCTCGGCACGCTCCATGGTCGGCAGCAGCTTATTAATGCTGGCGGCAACCTTGTCGAGGAACTCGGCGTCGGGGCTGACCAGGATCGCCTGGGCGTCTTCGTCGTGCTCGGCCTGGGAGAACAGGTCCATGGCGATCCAGTCCGGGTCGGTCTGGCCATCACACACCACGAGGATTTCCGAGGGGCCGGCGATCATGTCGATGCCGACCTGGCCAAATACATGGCGCTTGGCGGTGGCGACATAGATATTGCCGGGGCCGACCACCTTGTCGACCTTCGGCACGCTTTCGGTGCCATAGGCCAGTGCCGCGACGGCTTGTGCGCCACCGATGGTGAACACGCGGTCGACACCGGCGATGCAGGCGGCAGCCAGTACCAACTCGTTGATTTCACCACGCGGAGTCGGCACCACCATGACCACTTCGGTCACGCCCGCCACTTTGGCCGGGATCGCATTCATCAGCACCGACGACGGGTACGAGGCTTTACCGCCGGGCACATACAAACCGGCGCGATCCAGCGGCGTGACCTTCTGGCCCAATACCGTGCCGTCGGCTTCGGTGTAGCTCCAGGAGTCCTGCTTCTGTTTTTCGTGGTAGCTACGCACCCGAGTCGCTGCCACTTCCAAGGCTTCGCGCTGCGCGATGGTGATGCGTGTCAGCGCCAGCTCCAGGCGTTCGCGGGGCAGAATGAGGTCAGCCATGGACTTGACGTCCAGGCCATCAAACTGACGGGTGAAGTCCACCAGCGCCGCGTCACCGCGCTCGCGCACGGCCTTGATAATATCGAGCACTCGCTGGTTGACCGAATCGTCGGACACGCTTTCCCAGCTCAGCAGATGATCCAGATGATGGGCGAAATCCGGGTCGGCAGCGTTGAGTCGGGCAATTGCAGTGGACGTGGTCATAGCGAGGGCCTCATAGGATTGGCAAAAAACTCAGGCGCCCTAAACTACCGTTCGCTCCGCTTGGGCACCTGAGAATTCTGGCTATGAGGCGGATAGACGGGCGCAGCCTTTGGGCTACGCAGGTGAGTCAACCGCGGTGTCGAGACTCCACTGCCTTGCGCAGGGTGTCGATCAACGCCTGGATGCGGGCGTGTTGCATCTTCATCGACGCTTTGTTGACGATCAGGCGGGAGCTGATGTCGGCAATGAAATCCTGCGGTTCCAAACCGTTGGCACGCAGGGTGTTACCGGTGTCGACCACGTCGATGATCTTGTCGGCCAGGCCGATCAGCGGCGCCAGCTCCATCGAGCCGTAGAGCTTGATGATATCGACCTGGCGGCCTTGTTCGGCGTAGTAGCGCTTGGCGACGTTGACGAACTTGGTTGCCACTCGCAGGCGGCCCTTGGGCTCGACATCGCCGACACGGCCGGCGGTCATCAGCTTGCACAGGGCGATACGCAGGTCCAATGGCTCGTAGAGGCCCTGGCCGCCGTATTCCATCAGTACGTCCTTGCCGGCCACCCCCAGGTCGGCGGCGCCATGTTCAACGTAGGTCGGCACGTCGGTAGCCCGCACGATCAGCAGGCGCACGTCGTCCTGGGTCGTGGGGATGATCAGCTTGCGGCTCTTGTCCGGATTCTCGGTCGGCACGATGCCAGCTTCAGCCAGAAGCGGCAACGTGTCGTCAAGGATGCGGCCCTTGGACAGTGCGATGGTCAACATGGGAACGTCAGTCCTTTATCAGGCTATTGCGGCCCGGTCGCAAATGGCGCCGGACACAGATCGAGGCCATTACAGCCTCGATTTGAAACAAACCAGTGTATGCAGGAGCGAGCTTGCTCGCGAAGAACGTCAACGATAACGCGTTTACTCAGAGTCAACGCGCTGTACATGAGTTTTTCGCGAGCAAGCTCGCTCCTACAGTGCAGCGGGGGTTAGCCCGGTACGCGGCGGATTTTTGCGCCGAGCATCTGCAGTTTTTCCTCGATGCACTCGTAACCACGGTCTATGTGGTAGATACGGTCGATCAGGGTGTCGCCTTCGGCGCACAGTGCCGAGATCACCAGGCTGGCCGAGGCACGCAAGTCGGTTGCCATCACTGGCGCGCCCTTGAGCTTGTCGATGCCGGTGACGATGGCGGTATTGCCTTCGACCTGGATCTTGGCGCCCATGCGGTGCAATTCATACACATGCATGAAGCGGTTTTCGAAGATGGTCTCGATCACGGCACCGGTGCCTTCGGCAATCGCGTTCAGGGAGATGAACTGCGCCTGCATGTCGGTCGGGAAGGCCGGGTATGGAGCGGTACGCACGTTGACGGCCTTTGGCCGCTTGCCGTGCATGTTCAGCTCGATCCAGTCTTCGCCGGTAGTGATTTCTGCGCCGGCTTCCTTGAGTTTTTCCAGGACGGCTTCAAGGATGGTCGGGTCGGTATCCTTGACCTTTACACGACCACCGGTCACGGCAGCGGCAACCAGGTAGGTGCCGGTCTCGATACGGTCCGGCATGACCTTATAGGTGGCGGTGTGCAGACGTTCTACACCATCAATGGTGATGGTGTCGGTGCCAGCACCGGAAACCTTCGCACCCATGGCGTTGAGGAAGTTGGCCAGGTCGACCACTTCCGGCTCACGTGCGGCGTTTTGCAGCACGCTGCGGCCTTTGGCCAGGGCAGCGGCCATCATGATGTTCTCGGTACCGGTTACGCTGACGGTATCAAAGAAGAAGTTCGCACCACGCAGGCCGCCTTCCGGCGCCTTGGCCTTGATATAGCCGCCTTCGACGTCGATGGTCGCGCCCATGGCTTCCAGGCCACGGATGTGCAGGTCGACCGGACGCGAACCAATGGCACAACCGCCAGGCAGGGCCACTTCGGCTTCACCGAAACGGGCAACCATCGGGCCGAGTACCAGGATCGACGCACGCATGGTTTTCACCAACTCGTACGGAGCGATCAGGGTCTTGATGGTGCGCGGGTCGATTTCGACTGACAGTTTCTCGTCGATCACAGGCTCAATGCCCATGCGCCCGAACAGCTCGATCATGGTGGTGATGTCGTGCAGGTGCGGCAGGTTGGCCACCGTCACCGGGCCGTCGCACAGCAGGGTTGCTGCCAGGATCGGCAAGGCGGAGTTTTTCGCACCGGAAATGCGGATCTCGCCATCGAGGCGGGCACCGCCGGTAATAATCAATTTATCCATAAGAATCTCGACGCCTTGGGGGCTCAGGTGCGCTCGGCCCAGGCCGCGCGGCTGAAAAATTTCATAGTGACCGCGTGGATGCTGCCATCGGTGATCCACGGGTTCAAATGGGCATAGATCTGCTGTTGACGCTTGACCGGGCTCAACGCCGCCAGTTCATCGCTAATCACATTCAGCTGGAAGTTGCAGCCTTCGCCTTCAACTTCAACGCTCGTTTCGGGCAGCTTTCCTTCAAGGAAGCTTTTAACTTCGTTGGCCTGCATGCTCAACCTCTATCGGCGCCCAGTGCGCACGGGTCGCACATCATACAAAAAAGCCCCGCGCCTGCGAACCCCGCATAGCAGGACTCTGACGGGGGGCTTTCTGAAAGTGTGTCTTAAGGATGCGCCAGCAGCTCGGTCAGACCAGAAACCTGAGCAATCTCACGCATGTCTTCGGGCAATTCGCGGATGCTGACCGGCTTTCTGGCCGCCTCGGCATCGCGCATGAAGCACAGCAACAACGACAGGCCGACACTGCTGGATTTGGTCACCGCCGAGCAATCGAGCACCACTTCGGGCGCCTTGCTGGCCTTGATCAGCGCCTGGCCCTGCTTGCGCAGGTCAGGCCCGGTACGGTAATCCAGCACGCCGCTGAGGAACAGCTCGCCGGCGTCGCCGATACGAACAGCCGACTCGGTCATTGCGCAGGCTTCCCGGCAGCTTTGTCGGTTTCTTCCTTGGCCTTGGCAACTTCACCGGCCCAACCGTTGATGGTCTTGTCCAGGTCATTGCCATTGCGCTGCATCGCATCGGCGAACTGATCACGGAACAGCTTGCCGATGTTGATGCCGTTGATGACTACGTTACGCAGCTTCCACTCACCGTTGATTTTCGTGAGGGTGTAGGACACCGGATAGATCGCGCCATTGCTGCCCGAGACTTTCATGCCGACCTCGGCACGGTCGCCCGACTCTTCCTTGGCAGGGTCAACGACGATGCCCTGGTTGTTATATTCCAGCAGAGCGTTGCCGTAGAACTGGAACAGGCCACGCTTGAAATTTTCCTGGAACGTCTGCATTTGCGCCGGGGTTGCCTTGCGCGAATACTTGACCGTCATGATGCTTTTGGAAATGCCTTCGGCATCGACCACCGGGCCAACAATCGTGTTGAGTGCTTCGTAAAACCGGGAAGGGTCTTGCTTGTACTGCTCTTTGTTGGCCTTCAGGTCGGCCAGCATCCTGCTGGTCGTGTCCTGCACCAAATCGTGCGCAGAACCTGCCGCGTTGGCCATCAGCGGCAACGCTGCAAGCAGTACCAGCAGGCCACGTCGCAAGGTAGAGATCATGAATAGATTCCTCATTTGGCGTCTTTATTGACCGTATTGAGCAGGAATTTACCGATCAGGTCTTCAAGCACCAGCGACGACTGCGTGTCGTGGATGGTCGAACCATCCTTGAGCAGGGCTGTTTCCCCGCCCACGCTGACACCGATGTACTTCTCGCCCAGCAGACCCGCGGTGAGGATAGATGCCGTGGAGTCAGTCGGCAGGTTATCTACCTTCTTGTCCAACTGCATGGTCACTCGCCCGGTGAAGCTGTCGCGGTCCAGATCGATTGCCGTGACCTTGCCGATGGTAACGCCGGCCATGGTCACTTTAGCTCTGACCGTCAAACCGGCGATATTGTCGAAGTACGCGTAAAGTTTATAAGTATCGGCGGTGGGGCTGGCCGACAGGCCGCTGACTCGCAGGGCCAACAACAGTAAAGCCAGGATGCCAGCCAGCAAGAAAAGGCCGACACCGATTTCCACAGTGCGGTTTTGCATCAGAAATCTCCAAACATCAAGGCGGTCAAAATGAAGTCAAGGCCCAGTACCGCCAGCGAGGCGTACACAACGGTCTTGGTGGTGGCGCGACTGATCCCTTCTGAGGTGGGCTCGCAGTCATAGCCTTGGAATACGGCAATCCAGGTGACCACAAAGGCAAAGACAATGCTCTTTATGATGCCGTTGAGCACGTCACCGGTGAAGGTCACGCTGTTTTGCATGTTGGCCCAGTAGGAACCGTCATAGACGCCCAACCAGTCAACCGCCACCCACGAACCGCCCCAGATACCCACCACGCTGAAAATCATCGCCAGCAATGGCAGGGAAATGAAACCGGCCCACAGGCGCGGGGCAACAATGTACTTGAGCGGGTCCACGCCGATCATTTCCAGGCTGGACAGCTGCTCGGTGGACTTCATATTGCCGATTTCGGCAGTCAACGCCGAACCTGCACGCCCCGCGAACAACAAAGCGGTCACCACCGGACCCAGCTCACGCAGCAGGGTCAGGGCCACCATCTGGCCTACCGCCTGCTCCGAACCGTAGCTGGACAGGATGTTGAAGCCTTGCAGCGCCAGCACCATGCCGATGAACATCCCGGAGACTACGATGATCACCAGGGACATCACCCCGACTGCATGCAACTGCTTGAGCAGCAGGCCAAAGCCGCCGCCGATGCCACCGCGGCCCAGCAGGGCGTGGAACAGGAAAATGGTCGAACGCCCAAGGACTTCGACGATGTCGATGCCCGAGCGACCGAAAAGGCGAACCTTCTCGATAAGAGATGTCTTGCGCATCAGCGCTTCCCCAGAAGATCTGAGCGGTAGTCCGCTGCCGGAAAGTGAAAAGGCACCGGGCCATCGGGATCGCCTGTCATGAATTGGCGAATGCGCGGGTTATCGGCGTTCATCAACTCTTCAGGCGTACCCTGCCCCAGCACCTGGCCATCGCCCACTACATACAGGTAGTCGGCGATGCTCGCGGTTTCGGCCAAATCGTGGGACACCACGATACTGGTGATCCCCAGTGCGTCGTTGAGCAGACGGATCAGGCGCACCAGCACGCCCATGGCGATCGGGTCCTGGCCAACGAACGGCTCGTCGTACATGAGGATCTGCGGGTCGAGGGCGATGGCTCGCGCCAGCGCGACACGGCGCTTCATGCCGCCGGACAGTTCGTCCGGCATCAGGTCGATGGCACCGCGAAGGCCCACGGCCTGCAGTTTCAGCAACACGATGTCACGAATCATTTCATCGGACAGCTGGGTGTGCACCCGCAGCGGGAAGGCTACGTTTTCGAAAACATCGAGGTCGGTGAACAGCGCGCCGCTTTGGAACAGCACGCCCATATGCTTGCGAGCATCGAACAGATCGCTGCGCGACAGGGTCGGCAGATTCTGACCGTTGACCCACACTTCGCCCGCACTAGGCCGCAATTGCATGCCCATCAGGCGCAACAGGGTGGTCTTGCCGCAACCGGAAGGCCCCATGATGCCCGTGACCTTGCCGCGAGGAATGCGAATATCGACGTTATTGAAGATGCTGCGCGTCCCGCGCTTGAAGGAAAGACCCTTCAGCTCGACCGCGTAGGCGTTATCGGCACTCATCTAATCTCCTTGGGATGCAGCCTTTCACTCAGACACCATGTGTGCGACTTTGGTTTGCAAAGGATGCGCAATAGTTAGGCACATGGGTTGGGTGGACCGAACTGGCGGCGAACTATATCACTGCTGGTGCAGAGCCCCCAAGGCCGGAACAGCGCTCGTTCAGATTTGAGACAGGGGAAAAACGTTGCCTGCTATGTTATGGACGGTGATTTTCATGTACCTCGCGCACAAACCCTGACGAACTTACGTGAGCGTATTGATCATTACGGCTATAATCGCCGACTTTTCGTCAGGCTATACGATTCAGACATGAGCCAATCCAGCGAGCTTATCCAATCCGCACAACGCACCATCCGCCTCGAGCTTGAAGCCGTAGAAGGCTTGCTGGCCCATATCGACGCGGATTTCGTGCGCGCCTGCGAGCTGATCCTGGCCAGCAAGGGCCGTGTTGTCGTGGTCGGCATGGGCAAATCCGGCCACATTGGCAACAAGATCGCCGCGACGCTGGCGAGTACCGGGACCACCGCGTTTTTCGTGCACCCGGCCGAGGCCAGCCACGGCGATATGGGCATGATCACCAAGGATGACGTGATCCTGGCGCTGTCCAATTCCGGCACCACCAACGAAATCGTGACCCTGTTGCCCCTGATCAAGCGCCTGGGCATCCAGATGATCAGCCTCACCGGCAACCCGGAATCGACGCTGGCCAAGGCTGCCGATGTCAACCTGAACGTGCACGTGACCCACGAGGCCTGCCCGCTGAACCTGGCGCCCACCTCCTCCACCACTGCTGCGCTGGTCATGGGCGATGCATTGGCCGTGGCGCTCCTGGAGGCCCGCGGTTTTACCGCCGAAGACTTCGCATTTTCCCACCCAGGCGGCGCGCTCGGCCGTCGCCTGTTGCTTAAAGTGGAAAATGTCATGCATTCCGGCGCCGAACTGCCAAGCGTCCCACGCGGCACCCTGCTCAGGGATGCGCTGATGGAAATGACCCGCAAAGGCCTGGGCATGACGGCGATCGTCGAACCCGATGGTCGCCTGGCCGGGGTATTCACCGACGGCGACCTGCGTCGTACCCTGGACCGCACCATTGATATCCACACCGCGACCATCGATGCGGTAATGACGCCTCACGGCAAGACCGCCCGCGCTGAAATGCTCGCGGCTGAAGCTTTGAAAATCATGGAAGACCACCGGATCGGCGCGCTCATCGTCGTCGACAATGATGATCGCCCTATCGGGGCCCTTAACCTTGGCGACTTGCTGCGCGCAGGAGTGATGTAGATGAACGGCGACCTGTTGCAACGCGGTAAAAACATCAAGCTGGCGATTTTCGACGTTGACGGCGTGCTGACCGATGGCCGCCTGTACTTCCTCGAAGATGGCAGCGAATTCAAGACGTTCAACACCCTCGATGGCCAGGGCATCAAGATGCTGATGGCGACCGGTGTGCAAACGGCGATTATCAGCGGTCGAAAGACACCGGTTGTGGAACGCCGCGCACAAAACCTGGGGATTGCTCACCTGTATCAGGGCCGTGAGGATAAACTGGTAGTGCTGGACGAGCTTCTTGGCCAACTCAACCTAAGCTATGAACAGGTCGCCTATTTGGGTGACGACTTGCCTGACCTGCCGGTGATTCGCCGGGTGGGCCTGGGCATGGCCGTTGCGAATGCCGCGGCGTTTGTGCGCGAACATGCCCACGGCACCACCACCGCCCGTGGCGGCGAAGGTGCTGCCCGGGAGTTCTGCGAGTTGATCCTGCGTGCCCAGGGCAGTCTTGAAGCGGCCCACGCCGCCTACCTATAGAGCGTTATATGCTGAGTAAAAAGATCCGCAACTTCCTGTTATTCGGGGTCATCGCCGCGCTGCTCCTGGCGGTGGGCTACTGGAATATCAGCCCGGGGCGCTTTCTCGACAAGCCTGTTGCGCAGGTTGACGAGGGGCTCATCGACAATTTCTCGATAAATGCCTACAGCATACAATTCATGCCGGACGGCAAGGTTCAATACGAGTTGACGGCCGATAAAGTGGAACACCTCAAGGCCTCCGACATCAGCCTGCTGACCAATCCGGACTTGAACCTTTATCGCGGAACCGACTTCCCGTGGCACGTCACCAGCAAGCGTGGCGAGGTCAATTCCGGCGGCACCGAAGTTGAACTGATCGACTCGGTACGCGTCGCACGTACAGACGCACAGAACCGCGACACCATCATTACCAGCAGTCGCATGACGGTATTCCCACAGAAGCAATATGCGCAGACCGAGCAAGACGTTAGAATCGACGGCGCTGGCGGTGTATCGACTGGCAAGGGAATGAAAGCGTATTTGAAAGAAAGCAGGATACACCTGCTATCGAACGTAAGAGGACAGTATGAGGCTCGTTAAAACCCTCCCTATTTTGCTCGGTCTGGGCGCAGCACTGGGAAGCGTGAGCGCCTGGGCTCTGCCGAACGATAGCCAGCAACCGATCCACATCTCGGCTGACGATGCGCAGCTGGATGACAAGCAAGGTGTCGCCACCTATACCGGCGGCGTGATCATCACCCAGGGCTCGATGAAGATCACCGGTAATACGGTGACACTGACGCGTACCCAGGCCGGCGATATCGATGTCGTGACCTCAGTGGGCAACCTCGCTTACTTCGAACAGAAGCAGAAGGCAGAAGATCCAGGCCCGATGAAGGGCTACGGCAAGACCATTCAATACCATGCCCAGCAAAATCGCATTGTACTGATCGACCAGGCCAAGGTGCTGAGCGCCGACGGTAACTCGACCGAAGGCGAGAAGATCGTCTACAACACCCAGACCCAGGTCGCCCAGGCCGGCCGCGCCAATGGCAACAAGGTCACCGCACCTCGTCCGCGTATCGACATGGTTATCCAGCCGAAGAAGAAGGCCGAGTAATGGCGACCCTGAAAGCCCAGCACCTGGCCAAGGCCTATAAAAGCCGCCAGGTGGTACGCGACGTCAGCCTGTCGATCGACAGCGGCCAGATCGTCGGCCTGCTCGGCCCCAACGGTGCCGGCAAGACCACCTGCTTCTATATGATCGTCGGGCTGGTCCAGGCGGACCAGGGCCGCGTATTGATCGACGACCTGGACGTCAGCCACCAGCCAATGCACGGACGTGCCCGCGCCGGTATCGGCTATCTTCCGCAAGAAGCGTCGATCTTCCGCAAACTGTCGGTGGCCGACAACATCATGGCGATCCTGGAGACCCGCAAGGAGCTCGATCGCGATGGTCGCCGCAAAGAGCTGGAAAGCCTGCTGCAGGAATTCCACATCAACCACATTCGCGACAACCTCGGCATGAGCCTGTCCGGTGGCGAGCGTCGTCGTGTGGAAATCGCCCGCGCCCTGGCAACCGCGCCCAAGTTCATCCTGCTGGATGAACCGTTTGCCGGTGTCGACCCGATCTCGGTGGGCGATATCAAGCAAATCATTCACCACCTCAAGGCCAAGGGCATTGGCGTGCTGATCACCGACCATAACGTGCGCGAGACACTCGATATCTGCGAAACGGCTTATATCGTCAACGACGGCCAACTGATTGCCGAAGGCGATGCCGAGACTATCCTGGCCAACGAGCTGGTCAAGGAAGTGTACCTGGGTCACGAGTTCCGCCTGTAGGCACGGTGGTATCGCGGCTTTTCCTGGAGCGCGCAGGAGTCAATAGAAACCTTAGCTTTTTTATTGTTACCGCGCTCTAGGCAAAGCCCCCGAGATCAGGCATATAATTTGCTTATGTTTGGCGCTCACGCGCCCTGTCGTGGATGGCGCATTGCGCCGGCGAATAAGGTGTTAAGCCCCTGCCATGAAACCATCGCTAGTCCTGAGAATGGGCCAGCAGCTGACGATGACACCGCAGCTGCAACAGGCCATCCGCCTGCTCCAATTGTCGACCCTGGACCTGCAACAGGAAATCCAGGAGGCCCTGGAGTCCAATCCGATGCTCGAACGCCAGGAAGAAGGCGACGACTTCGACAATGCCGACCCGCTGGCCGATAACATCGAGCAAAAACCCAACCCCGACGTGCAGGAACCCTCCTACCAGGAAACCGCCCCGACGGTGGATAACCTCGAGGACGGCGAATGGAACGAACGCATTCCCAACGAGCTTCCCGTGGATACCGCGTGGGAAGACGTGTACCAGACCAGCGCCAGCAGCCTGCCGAGCAATGACGATGACGAGTGGGACTTCACCACCCGTACCTCTGTCGGCGAGAGCCTGCAGAGTCATTTGTTGTGGCAACTGAACCTGGCACCGATGTCCGACACCGATCGCCTGATCGCGGTCACCCTGATCGACTGCATCAACAACCAGGGCTACCTGGACGAGACCCTCGACGAGATTCTTGAAGCCTTTGACCCGGAGCTGGACATCGAACTGGACGAAATCGAAGCCGTCCTGCATCGCATCCAGCAATTCGAGCCCGCCGGCATTGGCGCCCGCACCCTCAGCGAGTGCCTGCTGCTGCAATTGCGCCAGTTGCCGGCCAAGACGCCTTGGCTGGCCGAAGCCAAGCGCCTGGTGTCGGACTATATCGACCTGCTGGGCAGCCGCGACTACAGCCAGCTGATGCGCCGCATGAAGCTCAAGGAAGATGAATTGCGCCAGGTCATCGAGCTGGTGCAGAGCCTCAACCCGCGCCCGGGCTCGCAAATCGAGTCCAGCGAAGCCGAATACGTCGTCCCCGACGTGATCGTGCGCAAGGACAACGAGCGTTGGCTGGTGGAGCTGAACCAGGAGTCGGTGCCCCGCCTGCGGGTCAACCCGCAATATGCCGGTTTTGTGCGCCGCGCCGATACCAGCGCCGACAACACCTTCATGCGCAACCAGTTGCAGGAAGCGCGCTGGTTCATCAAGAGTCTGCAAAGCCGTAACGAAACCCTGATGAAGGTGGCGACCCAGATCGTCGAGCACCAGCGCGGTTTCCTGGAATACGGCGACGAAGCCATGAAGCCTTTGGTCCTGCACGATATCGCCGAAGCGGTCGGCATGCATGAATCGACGATTTCCCGGGTGACCACGCAGAAATTCATGCATACCCCACGGGGTATTTATGAGCTGAAATACTTTTTCTCCAGCCACGTCAGTACCTCCGAAGGCGGTGAATGCTCGTCCACAGCGATCCGCGCGATCATCAAGAAACTGGTTGCCGCGGAAAATCAGAAAAAGCCGTTGAGTGACAGCAAGATCGCTGGTTTACTGGAGGCACAAGGCATTCAGGTCGCCCGTCGAACCGTCGCCAAGTACCGCGAGTCCCTCGGGATCGCGCCTTCCAGCGAGCGTAAGCGTTTGATGTGACGGGCGGGCCATAGCGTTCCAGTGGCAGGCGTCTTGCCTGCCGCTTTATGCACTGGCAACGAAGGAGAAGCTGTATGCAAGTCAACATCAGTGGACACCATGTAGAAGTCACCCCTCCACTGCGCGACTATGTCGAGCAGAAGCTGAGGAAGCTTGAAGGACATTTCGACAAGATCACCAACGTGCAGGTCATCATGAAGGTTGACAAGCTTCAGCAGAAGATCGAAGCGACCCTCCAGATACCTGGTGGTGAAGTGGTTGCCAATGCCGAGCATGAAGACATGTATGCATCGATTGACTTGCTCACCGACAAGCTCGACCGCCAACTCAAAAAGCATAAGGAAAAGAATCTGAGCCTGCTCCAAGGCACAGGTCGTTAACTCTCCCCCCATGATCCGACTTGAAACCATCCTGACCCCCGGCCGTTCCCTCGTGAACGCGCCGGGCGGCAGCAAGAAAAAAGCCCTCGAACAAATTGCCAACCTGATCCACCGCGAAGTGCCGGGTCTGGAGATGCAAGATGTCTTCGAGGCGTTGATTGCCCGTGAAAAACTCGGCTCCACCGGTTTTGGCAACGGCATCGCCATCCCTCACTGCCGCCTCAAAGGCTGTGATACGCCCGTGAGCGCCCTGCTGCACTTGGAAGCTGCAATCGATTTCGACGCCATCGACGGTGCCCCGGTCGACCTGCTGTTCGTATTACTGGTCCCGCAAGCCGCCACCGATGCGCATCTGGAACTGCTAAGGCAGATCGCCAGCATGCTTGATCGCAAGGAAGTACGCGAAAAACTGCGCAGTGCCAAGACCAATGAGGCCCTGTATCAGGTCGTCCTGGATGAACAAAACGGGCAGTAATCATGCGTTTGATCATCGTCAGCGGCCGTTCCGGCTCAGGTAAAAGCACCGCCCTCAACGTCCTTGAGGACAACGGTTTCTATTGCATCGACAATTTGCCCGCCGGCCTGCTGCCGGAGCTGGCGGAACGCGCACTGATCCATACTGAATTGGCGCAACCCCTGGTCGCTGTGTCTATCGATGCCCGCAACCTGCCCAGCCACCTCTCGCGGTTTCCGGAACTGCTGGAAGAAGTGCGCGCCAAGCATATTCATTGCGATGTGCTGTACTTGGATGCCGACGAAGAAACGCTGCTCAAACGTTTCTCAGAAACTCGTCGCCGCCACCCGCTCAGCAGCGCCAACCGCTCCCTGGCCGAAGCCATCCAGGACGAGACCAAGTTGCTGGGGCCGATCATTGATCTGGCTGATCTTAAGATCAACACCACCAATCTGAACCTGTATCAGCTGCGCGATGCGATCAAGCTGCGCCTGCTGAACCAGCCAGAGCCCGGAACTGCGTTCCTGGTCGAATCATTCGGTTTCAAACGTGGCATGCCGGTGGATGCCGACCTGGTGTTTGATGTGCGCTGCCTGCCCAATCCCTATTGGAAGCCAGAACTGCGTGATCAGTCCGGATTGGACCAACCGGTGATCGATTACCTGGCCGCGCAACCGGATGTAGAAGAGATGTTCCAGGACATCTCCAGCTACCTGCTCAAATGGTTACCGCGCTTTGCCGCGAGCAACCGCGCCTATGTCACCATTGCCATTGGCTGCACTGGCGGCCACCATCGTTCCGTCTATCTGACGGAACGGCTGGGCCAGGTGCTGCAACAAACCCTCAAGAACGTCCAGGTCCGCCACCGCGACCTTAGCTGAAAGGAACACCATTGCGATGCCGGCTCGGGAAATTGAGATCATCAACAAGTTGGGCCTGCACGCCCGGGCCTCGGCCAAATTCGTCGGCGTGGCCGGGAAGTACCCTTGTCAGATCCGCGCTGGTCGTACACCGGAATCCATGGTCGATGGCAAGAGCATCATGGCGATGATGATGCTGGCGGCCGGCAAGGGCACCAAGATTCACCTGAAGACCGAAGGCGAGCAAGAAGACGAAGCGATGGCGGCATTGGTTGAGTTGATCAATAACTACTTCGACGAAGGCGAATAACCTCTGAAGTAGCAGCGAGCCTCATCCCAACGCCGTATCCATCACCATCATCAGGCAAAACCCGATACACAGCCCGAGGCTGGCGAGCTTTTCGTGACCATTTCGCCGCGATTCGGGGATCACTTCGTGGGTCACCACCAACAGCATCGCACCGGCGGCCAGCGCCAGGCCCAAGGGCAATAGCACCTCGGCCAGGCTCACCAACCAGGCACAAAGCACCGCGAATACCGGCTCGACCAAGCCTGACGCCGCGCCGATCAGAAACGCTTTGACCCGCGACATCCCCGCCCCAGCCAGCACCAGCGCAATCACCAGGCCCTCCGGTACATCCTGCAAAGCAATGCCCATGGCCAGGCTGTCTGCATCTGGCATGCCACCACCCGCCGAGACACCCACAGCCATACCCTCTGGAATATTGTGAGCGATGATGGCAAACACAAATAGCCAGATGCGCGGCGGGATCACCGGTTTATCCGGTGTGCCCACCAACATTTCCGGGCTGGCACCGGAGACCTTTCGATCGACCAGGTACAGACCGAACGCCCCCAGCATAATGCCGAAGCTGATCAACCCACCCGCCCCCCAGGGCGAGAGCCCCAGGCTTTCAGCCGCGGCGATACCCGGCACCACAAGGGAGAAAGCGGTCGCCGCCAGCATCACACCGGCACCGAAGCCCAGCAGGGTATCGCTCAGCGCTACCGGCATGCGCCGAATCACCAGCACAGGTACCGCGCCCAGCGCCGTGCCGAGCGCGCAAATCGCACCACCCTGCAAGGCCCGCAGGATGCGGGGCTCCAGGTTCAACCAGGCCAGCCCATGGGCCACCAGCAACGCAGTACCGGCCAATAGCAACAGCGAACCAAACGCGTAACGAAACATTCGCACGCTACTGATCGCCAGTGTTTCAGTACCCATAGTCGGCCTTAGATCTTGTTATGGAGGAATTTCAGGCCAGGGCGGCCTGGTAGCGTGCGGCAACTTCCGGCCAGTTGATGACACTGTAGAAGGCATTGATATATTCCGGGCGACGGTTCTGGTACAGCAGGTAGTAAGCATGCTCCCACACGTCGAGGCCCAGGATCGGCGTATTGCCAGTCATCAGTGGGCTGTCCTGGTTGCCGCTGCTTTCCACCACCAGTTTTTTTTGCGGGGTGACGCTGAGCCAGGCCCAACCGCTGCCGAAGCGGGTCAAGGCTGCCTTGGTGAAGGCTTCCTTGAAACGATCATAGCCGCCCAGTTGTTCGTCGATGGCATTACCCAGCGCACCTTCTGGCTTACCGCCGCCGCTGGGCGACATGACGGCCCAGAACAATGAATGGTTAGCATGCCCGCCACCTTGATTGATCACCGCGGCCCGCAGCGTTTCCGGCAGTTGCTGGACGCTGGACACCAGCTTTTCCACCGGCCAACCGGCAAACTCAGTACCCTCGACTGCAGCGTTGAGGTTGTTGATATAGGTCTGGTGGTGCTTGGTGTAATGAATCTCCATGGTTTGCGCATCAATATGCGGCTCGAGGGCGTCGTAGGCGTAGGGCAAGGCCGGCAAGGTATAGGTCATATCAATGTGCTCCGTATTGAGACGTGGTCGATTGCGGCGCAGCAGCGCCCAACAAGCGATGGGTACGCGGGTACTCGCCGTGATCGCTGATGAAGTTCAACAGTTCGACATAGGTCTTGCTGCTCTGGCGCAATGCTGCCTCGCGTAATTGCGGGTTCAGGCGTGGGTCCTGCATGGTCTGCAACAGGCGCTGGTGGATGGCACAGAGGTATTCCGCGCTTTCCTCTGGTTGGTTCAGGCGCAAGTGCAAGTCCGCCAGGTTGTGATGGGAAATGACGCAAGCCGCCACTGCTTCGTCGGCATCCGCCCAGCGTTCGAACAACACTTGAGCCAGGGCCAGGGCTTGCAGATAGGCCTCGCGGGCGTCAACCAGCTCGCCCGCCATAAAACAGCGATTGGCTCGTTCGATCGTGCGTTTCCAGTGCTCCATAGTGAGCCTCCAAAGCAGGGTCGTTGGTTACACGCCGCCGGCCGTGAGCTTCTCCGGGTCCAGCAGGACTTCCAGTTGGCTGCGTGGCAGGTCGGTGTGCTCGAGGGCGACATCGATCACCGGGCGGCCTTGCTGATAAGCCTTCTTGGCGATTTCAGCGGCTTTTTGGTAACCAATGATCGGGTTGAGTGCGGTGACCAGGATCGGGTTGCGCGACAGCGCCTCCTTGAGCTTGGCCTCGTTGACCTTGAAACTGGCAATGGCCTTGTCCGCCAGCAAACGGCTGGAATTGGCGATCAATTCAAGGCTGCTGAGCAGGTTCTGGGCGATGATCGGCAGCATCACGTTCAGCTCGAAGTTGCCCGATTGACCGGCCACGGTGATCACCGTGTCATTGCCGATGACTTGGGCGGCTACCATGGCTGTGGCTTCCGGGATCACCGGGTTGACCTTGCCCGGCATGATCGACGAGCCCGGCTGTAAGCCTTCCAGCTCGATTTCACCGAGGCCGGCGAGTGGGCCGGAGTTCATCCAGCGCAGGTCGTTGGCGATCTTCATCAGCGAGACGGCCGTGGCTTTCAACTGGCCGGAAACGGCAACGGCGGTGTCCTGGGAGCCAATCAGCGCAAACAGGTTCGTGCCTGGAGTGAACTTCACCCCGGTCAAGCGGCTCAGTTGCTGGCTGAAGCGCCCGGCAAACTCGGGGTGCGCGTTGATCCCGGTGCCCACGGCGGTGCCGCCCTGGGCCAGCGCTTGCAAGGCCGCAAGCAGGTCCTGCAAGTGACCGATATTGGCCCTGAGCTGCTGCGCCCAGCCATTGAGCACCTGGCTCATGCGTACTGGCATGGCGTCCATGAGATGAGTACGGCCGGTCTTGATGAACGGGTGAGCCTCTTCGGCCTTTTGCTCGATTACCTGCACCAGGTGCAGCAGGGCCGGCAGCGTTTGTTCATGCAGGACCAACGCAGCACTGACGTGAATGGTGGTGGGGATGATGTCGTTGCTGCTTTGGCCGCAATTGACGTGGTCGTTGGGGTTGACCGCCTCGCCGAGCAAACGGCCGGCAAGGGTGGCAATCACTTCATTGGCGTTCATATTGGAGCTGGTGCCGGAACCGGTCTGGAAGATATCCACCGGGAAGTGCTGCATGTAGTCGCCTTCCAGCAAGCCTTGGGCGGCATCGACAATGGCCTTGCCCTGCCCTTCGCTGATTTGCTTGAGGTCAACGTTGACCTTGGCCGCGGCGGTCTTGGCCAGGATCAGGGCGCGAATGAATTGCGCCGGCATGCGTTGATGACTGATGGGAAAATTGTTCACCGCACGCTGGGTCTGGGCGCCATACAAGGCTTCTGCCGGGACTTTCAACTCGCCCATGCTGTCGCGTTCGATACGGGTATTACTCATCGGAAGATCCTTGCACAAGGTCAGACACAGAAATGGAGGGCAGCAATTGGCAGGTCGCCAGTTGCCAGGCAAAGGACTGCCAGCGCTTGAGGCGGCAGGGGCAATGGGAGAGTCGTTCCAGGTCGCGCAGCGGGCGCCAGGCCTGGTCCAGGCACATGGAGCGCCAATGCCAGGGCAGAGCGATATCGCTGGCGGTGTCGATCAGCAGGCGGAATGAGGTTTCGGCGATCGTCCACGGATGGGTCGCGGTGCAACACACCAGGTATCGACCTTCATTGAGGTAATGCTCGATCAGCCGCGGTTCATCAGGATCGAGGCCGCAGCGAATCTGGCGGCTCATCCAACGCCAGCTTTCCAGGTAAGGATCCTCATGCAGGACAGAACTCATGATCCACACTCACTCGGTAATGATATTTATTATTAAATGATATTGAGAATCAAAACAAGTGTGGCAGATTGATCCTGCCATGACCAAGCCATAAAAAAGGCGCGCCATCCAAAGGATGGCGCGCCTTTTATTGAGTGTTGGAGGGGGATTAGCTGCCAGCGACAGTCATCCGCTCGATGAGCACTGAACCTGTGCGAATATTGCTGCGCAGTTCCAGGTCATTACCCACGGCAACGATCTGCTTGAACATATCGCGCATATTGCCGGCAATCGTCACTTCCTGGACGGCGAACTGAATCTCGCCATTTTCCACCCAGAACCCCGCCGCGCCGCGAGAGTAATCACCGGTGACCATATTCAGGCCGTGGCCCATCAATTCGGTGACCAGCAACCCACGCCCCATGCGCCGCAGCAACGCAGCCTGGTCTTCATCACCATGGGTAACGAACAGGTTATGCACGCCGCCGGAGTTGGCGGTGCTTGGCAGGCCAAGCTTGCGACCGGCATAAGTGCCCAATACATAGGAGACCAACTCGCCCTTTTCGACAAATGGCTTGGCATAGGTCGCCAGGCCATCGCCGTCGAACGACGAACTGCCCATGGCTCGCATCAGGTGTGGGCGCTCGTCGATGGTCAGCCACTCTGGAAACAGCTTCTGGCCGATTGCGCCTTCAAGGAACGAAGACTTGCGATACAGGTTGCCCCCGGAAATAGCGCCGAGGAAGCTACCGAACAAACCACCGGCCAGCTCTGCGGAAAACAGCACCGGCACTTCGCACGTCGGCACCGGGCGCGCACCGAGACGGCTGGCGGCACGTTGCGCAGCACGCTGGCCAATGCTGACGGGGTCCGCCAACAAATCGCCCTGGCGATTCACGTCGTACCAGTAATCGCGCTGCATCTGGCCGTTGGCTTCGGCGATCATCACGCAACTGAGGCTGTGACGCGTCGAAGCATATCCACCGATAAAGCCATGGCTGTTGCCGTAAACGCGGCAGCCCTGGTGGGTGCTCAGCGTAGTGCCGTCGGCATTCTTGATCCGGGCGTCGGTATCGAAGGCCGCCGCCTCGCAGACCAGCGCCTGCTCGATGGCTTGCTCGGGGGTGATGTCCCAGGCGTGGAACAGGTCAAAATCCTGTACGTCCCTGGCCATCAGCGCTTTATCGGCCAGCCCCGAGCTTTCATCTTCGGACGTGTGCCTGGCAATCGCCAGTGCTGCGGCAACGGTCTCGCGAATGGCCTCCGGGCCACTGGCCGAGGTGCTTGCCGAGCCTTTGCGCTGGCCTGCGTACAAGGTGATACCGAACCCCTGGTCGCGATTGAACTCGACGGTTTCCACTTCCCGCTGGCGCACCGACGTCGACAACCCCTGCTCCAGCGACACCGCTACTTCACAGGCACTGGCCCCCTGGCGCTTGGCCTCGGCAAGGATCTGCTCGACTTGTTCCTGCAGTGCCGGTAACGCTTGCGGACCGACGCTTTGGGCTGCACTCATGGTTTTCTCCACTCAAATTCTGCTTTCGGTTAAGGCCATCGAGCGACCGGGCCGGACAAGCGGCCCCCGACTGGTTATCATGGCGGCGTTTCTTTGCGGACTGCCACCATGGTTGATTCTTACGACGACTCCCTCGATGGGGAGAAAAGCAAAACCCAGGTCAAGCGCGAGCTGCATGCGCTGGTTGACCTGGGCGAGCGCCTCACAACGCTCAAAAAAGAGTTGATTGCCAAACTGCCACTGACCGACGAAATGCGCCGGGCCTTGGCGGATGCGCCCAAGCACAGCGCGAATATCGCGCGTAAACGGCACATCATGTTTATTGGCAAACTGATGCGCGATCAGGACATTGACGCGATTCTGGCCTTGCTCGATCAAACTGATGCCTCCACTCGCCAGTACAACGAACGTTTCCATAACCTGGAACGTTGGCGTGACCGCCTGATCGCGGGCGATGACGCCGTGCTGGAGAAATTCGTGCTGGACTACCCGGACGCGGACCGCCAGCAACTGCGCTCCCTGATCCGTCAGGCCCAACACGAACTGGCGCATAACAAGGCGCCGGCCACCAGCCGTAAAATCTTCAAGTACATCCGTGAGCTGGACGAGACTCAACGCGGTCTGCGCTGATCCTCTTCCCCGGGTGGCGGCCTGCGCCACCCGAAGCTCCATCCTTTACGACCCCGTGCCACCCACGGTGATCGCGTCAATTTTCAGGGTTGGTTGGCCTACGCCTACCGGCACCGACTGCCCATCCTTGCCGCACGTGCCCACGCCGCTGTCCAGCGACAGGTCATTACCGACCATCGACACCTTGCTCATGGCTTCCGGCCCGTTACCGATCAGTGTCGCCCCTTTGACCGGCGCAGTAATCTTGCCGTCTTCGATCAAATACGCCTCGCTGGTGGAGAACACAAACTTGCCGCTGGTGATATCCACCTGGCCACCGCCGAGGTTGGCGCAGTAGATGCCACGTTTCACCGAGGCGATGATTTCCGCCGGATCGCTTTGGCCGCCAAGCATGTAGGTGTTGGTCATGCGCGGCATCGGCAGGTGCGCATAGGATTCGCGGCGGCCGTTACCGGTGCGCGCCACACCCATCAGTCGAGCGTTGAGCTTGTCTTGCATATAGCCCTTGAGCACGCCATTTTCGATCAGGGTGGTGCACTCGGTCGGCGTCCCTTCGTCATCGACGCTCAACGAACCCCGGCGACCGGCCAGGGTGCCGTCATCGACAATGGTGCACAGCTTGGATGCAACCATTTCGCCCATGCGCCCACTGTAGGCGGAACTGCCCTTGCGATTAAAGTCGCCCTCCAGGCCGTGGCCCACGGCTTCGTGGAGCAACACACCGGACCAACCCGAGCCCAGCACCACCGGCAAGGTACCGGCGGGCGCCGGAATCGCTTCCAGGTTCACCAGGGCCTGGCGCAGCGCCTCACGGGCATAGCCCATGGCACGGTCGTCAGCGAGGAAGTAACGGTAGTCGGTGCGCCCGCCACCGCCATGGCCACCACGCTCGCGGCGACCGTTCTGCTCGACGATCACACTCACATTGAAACGCACCAGCGGCCGCACATCCGCCGCCAACCCGCCGTCGGTGGAGGCGACGAGGATGCGCTCCCACACGCCAGCCATGCTCACGGTCACTTGCTGGATACGCGAGTCCAGGGCGCGGGTGGCCGCGTCGACACGCTTGAGCAGCTCGACCTTTTCGGCACGGCTGATCACTTCCAAGGGGTTATCCGGCGCGTACAATTGCGTCACGTCCTGGGTGCTGAACGCCTGCACCGTACCGTTCTGGCCGGCACGGGAAATCGAACGTGCCGCACGCGCCGCCAGGCCCAGGGCTTCCAGGGTAATCGCATTACTGTAGGCAAAGCCGGTTTTTTCACCGGATTGCGCACGCACGCCGACGCCCTGGTCAAGGTTGAAACTGCCTTCTTTGACGATGCCGTCTTCCAGCGACCAGGATTCGGAGATCTGCCCCTGGAAATACAGGTCGGCGGCATCGATGCCCGGCCCGGCCAGATCGCCCAGCACGGTTTGCAGACTTTCGATGGTCACGCCACCGGGTGCCAGGAGGTGTTCACTGACTGAGGACAACAACTCGCTCATAGGTTTGGCCTTAAATTCATCGTTCTGAAGCAGGCCGCTGCGCGCCCTGCGAGAAAAAGCGCCGATGGCTGACCACCGGCATGCGCGCCCTTATCGACGCCTGTTCACTGCTATCGCGTTCGGCCAGCAACACCGCTTCGCCTTGATCCTGTTGTGCCAGCACCCGCCCCCAAGGGTCGACAATCGCCGCGTGGCCATGGGTTTCCCGTGGGCCTGGGTGCACGCCACCTTGAGCGGCCGCCAGCAGGTAGCACTGGGTTTCGATGGCCCGCGCCCGAATCAGCACATCCCAATGGGCGGCCCCGGTCACCGCCGTAAAGGCCGAGGGCGCGGTAATCAATTCAGCCCCCGCAGCGCGTAATTCGCTATACAGCTCGGGGAAGCGCAAGTCGTAGCACACCGTCAGCCCCAAACGCCCCACTGGCGTATCCGCCACCACCACATTGCTTCCGAAAGCATAGTCGTCGGATTCGCGATAACGACCACGAGCATCCGCGACGTCCACATCAAACAGGTGCAGCTTGTCGTAACGAGCGACAATTTCACCCTGATCATTGATCAGCAGCGAGCAAGCGTTGGACTTGGCGTGGGGTTGGTCCTTGGGCGACAACGGCAATGTACCGGCCACTATCCATAAGGTGAGGTCACGGGCGGCCTGTTTCAACCATGGCAGGATCGGGCCTTCACCCAGGGCCTCGGCGCGGCCGATATCGGCCACGTCACGGCGACCCATCGCAGCGAAGTTTTCCGGCAGTACCGCGAGTTTCGCGCCACCCGCCGCCGCTTGCTCCAGCAGGCGGCGCGCCTGGGTGAGATTAGCCAGCACGTCACTCTGGCTGACCATTTGGATTACTGCAAAAGACATGGGCCGACACTCCATACAGGGCATGGGGCCATGCTACTCCACAGGCTCTCAGTTTGGCTTTTCAAATGGCTTGTCGAAGGTGATTTTCGGATCCTTCCAGGGGCCCTGTACCTTGTATTGCACACTGGCAAAGCGCGAAACCCGATCACCGATCAGTTTGTCGATCAGGAACAACGCGCCGCCAATAGCTGGTGCACCGACAATCAGCGCCGCGATGGGCAGGTTGTTGGTCACCGGCAAGGTCACCAGCAACTTGGCGTCGACGCGATCAGCCACCAGGTCCAGGGTACCGTTGAGCTCCAGATTGGTAGAGGGCCCGGTCATGGTGATGGGCTCACGGGTCACGAACACGCCATTACTGGCGGCCAGCAAGCCCTTGACCCGGTCGTAACTCAAGCCCTTGCCAAGCAGGTCGGAAAAGTCCAGACGCAAACGCCGGCCAATGGAATTGAAGTTGAGCAGGCCAAACACCCGCAACGCCTGCGCGCCCCCCTCCACTTCGACGAACTGGCCTTTACGGAATGCCGCATCCAGGCTGCCGGAGAAGCGCTTGGGCCCAACCCAGGCCGGCGAACCCGGCCAACGGCCATCCACGTCCAGATGGAAATCTTCGCTGGTCACCGTCGGGGCAAAACCCCAGCCCTTGAGCACATCGGCAATGTTCTTGCCGTCCAGGCGGCCCTTGTACCAACTGCTGCTGGCGCCCGGCGCCCCTTCCCAGCCGCCGGCACCCTTGAGCTGCATGCCCTTGAGGCCCAGGTCGAGGTTATTGAAGGCCATGCCCTTGGCGGTCGGACGGATCCTCAATGACCACGCTCCCACCAGGTCCGGCCCCTGAAAGAGCTGGTCGATGGCGATATCCAGTGCAGGAATGCTCTTGGGGTCGATATCGGCCAGCGGATCGGGCGCGTTTTCGTCCGCCTGTACCGTCGGGTCCACTGCGGGCAATTTTACATAGTTGAGATTGACCGCAATCGGCGCACCCTTGGCGTCGGGCAGATTCACCGTGCCCTTGGCCTGCTGGCTATCAAATTGCAGACCCCAGGCAGCGGGCTTGCGATCCAGCTGCAAGCTGACCTGGTCAAACTGGGTGCCGAACCCGGTCAACTTGCCCACTTTGAAATCGGCGCCACTGAGCAACTGCTTGGCATTGCCGCCCGGGTCATTCCCCGCGTAGCGATCCACGAGTTTTTTCCATGGGTCGATATCCAGTTCCGACAACACACCACGAATGCGCAGCCCCTTCGCACCGGGCAGCACGGCATCGCCATTGCCGAGGAACAATTCGCCGCGCCCGTCATTAAATTTGTCCGGCGGCGCAGCAAAGGTAAAGTTTGCCAGCTCGCCGTAATCAAACCAGTAACGGCGCTCAGCCCCCTGCAAGGTCATGCGGAAGGTGCTGTCGCGCCCCTGGCTGGCCGGCATGCCGAATGGCGCCGGCAAGTCCACGGCGACGCCCTTGAGATTGGAGTTGACCATCAACTGGCTGTCTGCGCCGTCCAGGATGACTTGTAACTGGTAGGGGATATCCCCGGACACCGGCAGTGGCTGGCTGACGTTCAACCAATCCGTGAGGCGCTTGACCGTTACCTGGCCGTTGGCGGTCACGCGGGTGCTGATATCGCCCGGCTTGCCTTCGGCAAAAATCTGCGCAGTGATCGGCCGGTCGAAGGCCTGGGCCGAGATGTGCTGCCCGCTCAGGCCCTTGGCACTGTCAAAACGGAAATTGCCTTTGAGCTGGGTCAGGTCCAGGGTCGGCTCGGCCAATTGCAAGCGCGCCTTGTCAGTCTTGAAGTCAACCACGATCTTGGGCTCGGTGCCCTTGGCCAGGGGCACGTCCAGGTCCAGGCTGCCCTGCAGGCCGCCCTCGCCTTTCCAGCCAGCGAACGTGGACGCGGTGCCAATGGGCGCTTCCTGGAGAATTTTCAAGCCATCGCCCAAGCCGCCGGAGAACCCGCCGGTGAGCAGCAGGTGGCTGTCCTGGCCGGCCGGCGCGTGGGGAATGTTGACGTAGACGTCCTTAACCTGGGTATCGAGCAACTGGCCCTTGCTTGCCAGGATGCGCACACCGCTTTCCTCGACGAAGACTTCACCGTTGACCTTGTTAACATGGGGCCAACCCGGCTGGAAGGCCAGCTCGGCATCATGCACCTTGAAGAACAGACTGATGTTGCGCGACGCCGGCAGCGCGTCGTGGTTCAGGGAGCCTTGATACTGGAAGAACCCTTCATCCACGGCGCCCTTGAGGATTGCCGTACGCAGCCACTCATCCAGCGCCGGGCTCAACACGGCGGGCAGGTACTTGGGGGTGAAACGGCCATCGCCATCGACCATCCCGACCCGCAGGTCCATGTAGTCTTCCTGGCTATGATCGAAGTGCAGGCGGATCAGGAAGTCTGCAGCAACCTTGCCCTCCTCCCCCAGCACCTTGATATACGGGGCAATCAGGGTGAAACCCTGTTTATCCAGTTTCCAGGTCAGGCGTGCATTGGCCTGGATGTACTGCCAGGGCTTGGCGAAGATCGGGTCCAGGTGCAGGGAAAAGTCCTTGCTGTCCATGCGCAGCTCGCCATGGCCCAGGTCGCCACTGATGCTGCCAGACACATTGCGCGCGGCCGGCGCGCCGAAATACGCGTCGAAGCCTACACGCTCAAGGTTTGCGGCAAAACTGACTTTCTGGTCGGTGGTGTCCTGGGGTCTGAAGTCCACCAGCACATTGCGCAGCAGGCCCGTGGCCTTCAAGTGCTCGACGGTCTTGGCAAAGCCTTCCGGCAACGGCGCCAAGGCATTGAGCAGTGGCGTGATGGGTGTCAGGTCGAGACGATCGGCCTGCAGGTTCCACACTTCCTGAGCCTTATCGGTCGCCAGGCTCTGCTGTAATTGAAGGCGCGACTCCCAGCGGGTCTCACCGATAGTCATCGCCAGCGAGTCAAACAGCACCTTGAGGCCGCTGTCGCTGCGTTGCAGGTAGGCGGTCAGGGCCAGGTTTTCCAGATGCACAGGCTTGCGGTCGGCGTAGCTGCCCTTCACTTGCGGGGAATTGAGGCGCACCGCAGCGCTTTGCACGGTGCCTTTGGCCCAACTGAGCCAAAACTCGCCACCGGCCCTGAACTGGGTGAGCTTCCATTGCCGGGTCAGTTTGGCGGGAATCCACTTGGCCCAGTCGCTTTGCGGCAGGCTCAGGTAGGCATCGACCTCGGCGTCTTTCCATTGGCTGGCGCGGATGCGGCTACGCAGGCTGACAGCAAGCGGTTGGCCGTCGGGCAGGGTCAGGCGTGCATCCAGGCGCTGCTGGCTCATGCCGGTGTGCAAGCTCAGGCCCACGTACGTTACGGTCACTGGTGCCTGGTCGAAGGGTTGCAAGGTGACCTGGCTGTCCAGCACCGACACGCGCTTGACCATTTGCATGCGCGTCAGCAACTGCTGCGGGTCCAGCGGCTGATCGTCCTGCACCGGCAAGCCTTGCAGCGTCCAGCGCCCATCCTTGTCTTCCTTGACGCTCAGTTGCAGGCCACTGACTTCCAGGTGGGCGAGACGCACTTGGCGAGCCATCAGGCTGGCCCACATATCCGGCACCACTTCCACCTGGTCAAGGCGCAAGGCATTGCTGCCCTCGCCAACCATGACGTCGTGGGCCAGCAATACCGGGGCAAACCCGCTCCAGCGGCCTTCAAGGCTGCCGATATGCAAAGGCGTCTGCACGGCAGCCTGGGCCTTGGCTTCGATTTCGGCGCGGTATTCAGCCACCAGAGGGGTCAATTCACGCCCCAGGCTCACGTATACCGCCGCCAATACCAGCAGCAACGCGCACAGGCCCAGGCTCCAGCGGGTCAAAGCGGCAAAAAAGCGTATCAGACGCTCCATGTCAGGCGACCCTCAAAAAACAGTTGGCGGACGGCAGATCAAGGTCTGCCGGTCTCGGATAAAACACGCAATTGGGGATCAGAGCAGCACCACGTCGTATTGTTCCTGGGAATACATGGTTTCAACCTGGAAGCGAATCGTGCGACCGATAAAACTTTCCAGCTCGGCAACGTTGCCGGACTCTTCGTCCAGCAGGCGATCGACCACTTTCTGGTTGGCAAGCACTCTATAACCTTCAGCCTGGTAGGCGCGCGCCTCGCGCAGGATTTCGCGGAAAATCTCGTAGCAAACGGTTTCCGGCGTCTTCAACTTACCGCGGCCCTGGCAGCTGCTGCACGGCTCGCACAGCACCTGCTCCAGGCTTTCGCGGGTGCGCTTGCGGGTCATTTGCACCAGGCCCAACTCAGTGATGCCGATGATGTTGGTCTTGGCGTGATCGCGCTCCAGCTGCTTCTCGAGGGTACGCAGCACCTGGCGCTGGTGCTCTTCATCTTCCATGTCGATGAAGTCGATGATGATGATGCCCCCGAGGTTGCGCAGGCGCAGCTGGCGAGCGATAGCGGTGGCGGCTTCAAGATTGGTCTTGAAGATGGTCTCTTCAAGGTTGCGATGGCCTACGAATGCACCAGTGTTGACGTCGATGGTGGTCATGGCCTCGGCCGGGTCCACCACCAGATAGCCGCCGGACTTGAGCGGCACTTTGCGCTCCAGGGCTTTCTGGATTTCGTCTTCGACGCCATACAGGTCGAAGATCGGCCGCTCGCCGGGGTAATGCTCCAGGCGGTCGGCAATTTCCGGCATCAGCTCGGCAACAAATTGTGTAGTGCGCTGGAAGGTTTCCCGCGAGTCGATGCGGATTTTCTCAATCTTCGGGCTGACCAGGTCACGCAGCGTGCGCAGCGCCAGGCCGAGATCTTCATAAATCACGCTGGGAGCGCCGATGGTCTTGATCTGTGCGTCGATCTGGTCCCACAGGCGCCGCAGGTAGCGGATATCCATAAGGATTTCATCAGCTCCGGCGCCCTCGGCGGCGGTGCGCAGGATAAAACCACCCGCTTCTTTGATGCCCTCAGCGGCGACGCAATCGCTGACCACCTTTTTGAGTCGGTCGCGCTCGGCTTCGTCTTCGATCTTCAGGGAAATGCCCACATGGGCGGTGCGCGGCATGTACACCAGGTAGCGCGATGGAATCGACAGCTGAGTGGTCAAGCGTGCGCCCTTGGAACCGATGGGGTCCTTGGTGACTTGCACCACCAGGCTCTGCCCTTCATGCACCAGGGCACTGATGCTCTCCACTGCCGGGCCTTCACGCAGGGAAATTTCCGAAGCATGGATGAATGCTGCACGGTCCAGGCCGATATCGACGAATGCCGCCTGCATGCCCGGCAATACGCGCACCACCTTGCCTTTATAGATATTGCCGACGATCCCGCGCTTCTGGGTGCGCTCGACATGCACTTCTTGCAGAACACCGTTCTCTACCACCGCCACGCGCGATTCCATCGGCGTGATATTGATCAGAATCTCTTCACTCATGGCTGGGTCTCGTTCAGGCGTTTTCACAATAGTGACCGGTCGCTCAAGGCTTGGCGCTGGAATACGGCGTTCAGCGCACGGTAAGGTTTTGCCAACAGGGTATGCCGAATTGGGCGAGCAGTTGCGCGGTTTCGCACACCGGCAGGCCAACCACCGCAGAATAACTGCCATTGAGGCCGGCAACGAACACCGAACCCAGGCCCTGGATAGCATAGCCGCCGGCCTTGTCCTGGGGTTCACCACTGTGCCAGTAGGTTGTAGCCTCTTCGACAGAAACCTGGCGAAAACGTACAAGACTGCTTACATATCGGGTTTCGCAGCGCTGGCCGTCGGTGAGGGCAATCGCAGTGAGCACTTCATGCTCGCGGCCGGAAAGGGCCATCAGCATTGCCAGCGCATCGGCCTGGTCCACGGGTTTGCCCAGGATCTGGCCGTCAATAATCACCGCCGTATCGGCGCCCAATACGCAGGCGCCCGAGGGTTGCCCAAGCGCAACAAAACCCGCCGTTGCCTTGCCGCGCGCAAGACGCTCGACATAGGTAACGGCGGGTTCGTGGGTAAGAGGTGTTTCATCAATAGCGGCGCTGACCACGGTGAAAGGCACACCGATCTGGTTCAACAGCTCACGTCGCCGCGGGGAACCCGAGGCCAGATAAAGCGAATTCATTGCAGCCTCTCCCTGTGGGGTTTGATAACCAGGCAGAGCCTCGCAACCATTCAATTGATTTTATAGCGACGGCGCAGCCCACGCAGGCCAAAACTGATCCAGGGCCACAGCAATGCGCTGACCAGGGCCGGTAAGACCAACGCCAGGGTCGGCTGGCGATTGCCGGTCAAGGCACTGAGCCACAACTGGACCAACTGCGCCAGGCCGAAGATCACCAGGATCACCAGGCACTGCTGCCACATCGGGAACATGCGCAAGCGCTGCTGCAACGACAGCACCAGGAAGGTAATCAGGGTCAGGATCAACGCGTTCTGGCCCAGCAAGGTGCCATAGAGCACATCCTCCGCCAAGCCCAGGCACATCGCCGTGACCATGCCCACCTTGTGCGGCAGGTTCAGCGACCAGAACGCCAACAGCAAGGCCAGCCAGAGCGGGCGCAGGATTTCCATGAATTGCGGCAGTGGCGAAACGCTGAGTAACAGGCCAATGGCGAAGGTCAGCCAGACGATCCAGCCATTACGCGAATGAGTACTAGCCATTATTCCTCCCTCTGCCGTGTGGGGGCCGCAGTGGCGGTTGGCGTCGTGGCCGGCGGTTTAGACGCAGCCGGCTTGGCTGGGCGAGCGTTATGCGTAGCCGGTTTGGCCGGCGTTGCCACAGGCGCCGCCGCTGCGGGTACGGTAGCAGGGGCTGGCGGGCCGACGAACGCCGGTTTCGGCACCGTGGCCGGCACGACCGGCACAGTGCCGTTCTGCTTGTCTTCCGCCTCCTGGGCTTGGGCGGCGTCGTTGGCGCGCTCTTCCGGGGTACGGTTGTCGCTGAACACCAGCAGCAGGTAGCGGCTGCGATTGAGCGCGGCAGTCGGCACGGCCCGCACAATAGCGAACGGCTGGCCGGAATCGTGGATCACTTCCTTGACCGTCGCCACCGGGTAGCCGGCCGGGAAACGCTGGCCCAGGCCGGAGCTGACCAGCAGATCGCCTTCCTTGATATCCGCGGTGTCGGCTACATGGCGCAATTCCAGGCGTTCCGGGTTACCGGTGCCGCTGGCAATCGCACGCAAACCGTTGCGGTTGACCTGCACTGGAATGCTGTGGGTCGTGTCGGTCAGCAGCAATACCCGCGAGGTGTAGGGCATCAACTCCACCACCTGGCCCATCAGGCCACGGGCGTCGAGCACCGGCTGGCCGAGGACCACGCCGTCGCGTTCACCCTTGTTGATGATGATGCGATGGGTAAAGGGGTTGGGGTCCATGCCGATCAACTCGGCCACTTCGACCTTTTCGTTGACCAGTGCCGAAGAGTTGAGCAACTCGCGCAGCCGAACGTTCTGCTCGGTGAGGGCCGCCAGCTTTTGCATGCGCCCCTGCAGCAGCAGGTTTTCAGTCTTGAGTTTTTCGTTCTCGGCAACCAGCTCGGTGCGGCTGCCGAATTGGCTGGCCACGCCCTGGTAGAGACGTTGCGGCAGGTCGGTGATCCAGTAGGTCTGCATCAACACCAGCGACATCTGGCTACGCACAGGCTTGAGCAGTGCAAAGCGGGCATCGACCACCATCAGCGCGACCGAAAGCACGACCAGCACCAGTAAGCGCACGCCCAATGAGGGGCCTTTGGCGAAAAGCGGTTTAATAGGCCGCTCCTCCCAGGCAAATGTTCTCTTTATTCATACGGCATCAAACCGGCCTGGATGCAGATTGAAGAAGATAAACGCCAACAGGCAGCACTGCAAAGTGCTGCCTGCCGACCATGCATGAACCTTCCAGGTGTCTTATTCGCTGGAAAGCAGGTCCATGGTGTGTTTATCCATCATTTCCAGTGCACGACCACCGCCGCGGGCAACGCAGGTCAGCGGGTCTTCAGCGACGATCACCGGCAGGCCGGTTTCCTGGGCCAGCAACTTGTCGAGGTCGCGCAGCAAGGCGCCACCACCGGTCAGCACCAGGCCACGCTCGGCGATATCCGACGCCAGCTCCGGCGGCGATTGCTCCAGGGCGCTCTTCACGGCCTGAACGATGGTGGCCAGGGACTCCTGCAGAGCCTCCAGCACTTCGTTGGAGTTCAGGGTGAAGGCACGTGGAACGCCTTCGGCCAGGTTGCGACCGCGAACATCGACTTCGCGAACTTCGCCGCCCGGGTAAGCGGTGCCGATTTCCTGCTTGATGCGCTCGGCGGTGGATTCGCCGATCAGGCTGCCGTAGTTACGACGCACATAGGTGATGATCGCTTCGTCGAAGCGGTCGCCGCCGACGCGTACGGATTCGGCATACACCACACCATTCAGGGAAATCAGGGCGATTTCGGTCGTACCACCACCGATATCCACCACCATCGAGCCGCGGGCTTCTTCAACCGGCAGGCCGGCACCGATCGCGGCCGCCATCGGCTCTTCGATCAGGAACACTTCGCGGGCACCGGCACCAAGGGCCGACTCACGGATGGCACGACGCTCCACCTGGGTGGACTTGCACGGGACGCAGATCAGCACACGAGGGCTGGGCTGCAGGAAACTGTTTTCGTGAACCTTGTTGATGAAGTACTGCAGCATCTTCTCGCAGACGCTGAAATCGGCGATCACGCCATCCTTCATCGGACGAATGGCAGCAATATTGCCTGGTGTACGGCCGAGCATGCGCTTGGCCTCGGTGCCAACGGCAACGACACTTTTCTGATTACCATGGGTCCGAATGGCCACAACCGATGGCTCATTCAGGACGATACCGCGCTCGCGCACGTAAATAAGGGTGTTGGCAGTGCCCAGGTCAATGGAAAGATCGCTGGAAAACATGCCACGCAGTTTCTTGAACATGGGAAAGGGACCCTAGGCAACGCGTGGGTAAAAAAGTGCGGCAAACTCTAACAACGACAGGGATTTTGGGCAAGGCGCCAATGTGCTAAATTGGCCGACTTTCTGTGCACCAACCCCCACAATCGCGGCCTTATG
Organism: Pseudomonas sp. FBCC-B545; assembly: GCF_059134095.1. Lineage (NCBI taxonomy): Bacteria > Pseudomonadati > Pseudomonadota > Gammaproteobacteria > Pseudomonadales > Pseudomonadaceae > Pseudomonas > Pseudomonas sp. FBCC-B545. Next base: position 5,274,093 of record NZ_CP101441.1, read on the forward strand.
ACCGTAGAAATGCGGTAGTGTTCCGACAATCTAACACACGGACGCCCTCCGTTCTGTTTTCCACTGGAGAATCCCATGGCGCTTGAACGCTCCGACGTGGAAAAAATCGCACATCTGGCCTCGCTTGGCCTGAATGATGCCGATCTTCCACAGACCACCGCAGCCCTGAACAGCATCCTCGGGCTGGTCGACCAAATGCAGGCCGTGAATACCGACGGCATCGAGCCCCTGGCTCACCCACTGGAAGCCAGCCAGCGCCTGCGCGCAGACGTCGTGACCGAGCAAAATAATCGCGAGGCCTACCAGTCCATCGCGCCAGCGGTCGAAAACGGCCTGTACCTGGTTCCGAAAGTCATCGACTAAAGGGAAAGAGCCTTTCATGCATCACATGACTCTGGCCGAGATCGCCCGCGGTCTCGCCGACAAAAAGTTTTCTTCCGAAGAGCTGACCCAGACCCTGCTGGCGCGTATCGCCGAGCTGGACCCCAAGGTCAACAGCTTCATCAGCCGCACCGAAGAGCTGGCCCTGAGCCAGGCGAAGGCCGCCGACGTACGACGCGCCAACGGTGAAAACGGCGCACTGCTGGGCGCGCCAATCGCCCACAAAGACCTGTTCTGCACCCAGGGCATTCGCACCAGCTGTGGCTCGAAGATGCTCGACAACTTCAAGGCACCCTACGATGCCACCGTAGTGTCCAAGCTGGCCGCCGCCGGGGCCGTGACCCTGGGCAAGACCAACATGGACGAGTTCGCCATGGGCTCGGCCAACGAGTCGAGCTACTACGGCGCGGTGAAAAACCCGTGGAATCTTGCGCACGTGCCCGGCGGTTCGTCCGGTGGCTCGGCGGCGGCCGTGGCCGCACGTTTCCTCCCGGCTGCCACCGCTACCGACACCGGTGGCTCGATCCGCCAGCCGGCGGCCTTCACCAACCTCACCGGCCTGAAGCCGACCTACGGTCGCGTTTCCCGCTGGGGCATGATCGCCTACGCTTCCAGCCTGGATCAGGGCGGCCCGTTGGCACGCACTGCCGAAGACTGCGCGATATTGTTACAAGGCATGGCAGGCTTCGATAAACAGGACTCCACCAGCATCGACGAGCCGGTGCCGGACTACAGCGCCAGCCTGAACACCTCGATCAAGGGCCTGCGCATTGGCGTGCCGAAAGAGTATTTCAGCGCCGGCCTCGACCCACGCATCGCCGACCTGGTGCAAAACAGCATCAAGGAACTGGAAACGCTCGGCGCGGTGATCAAGGAAATCAGCCTGCCGAACAACCAGCACGCGATTCCCGCTTACTACGTGATCGCGCCGGCAGAAGCTTCCTCCAACCTGTCGCGCTTCGACGGCGTGCGCTTCGGCTACCGCTGCGAAAACCCGAAAGACCTCACCGACCTGTACAAACGCTCCCGTGGCGAAGGCTTCGGCAGTGAAGTCCAGCGCCGGATCATGGTCGGTGCCTACGCCCTGTCGGCTGGCTACTACGACGCGTACTACCTCAAGGCGCAAAAGATCCGTCGCCTGATCAAGAACGACTTCATGGCTGCCTTTGAAGAAGTCGACGTGATCCTCGGCCCAACCACGCCAAACCCGGCCTGGAAGATCGGCGCCAAGACCGGCGACCCGATCGCCGAGTACCTGGAAGACCTCTACACCATCACCGCCAACCTCGCGGGCTTGCCGGGCTTGTCCATGCCCGCCGGTTTCGTCGATGGCCTGCCGGTCGGCGTGCAATTGCTCGCCCCGTATTTCCAGGAAGGCCGCCTGCTCAATGTGGCGCACCAGTACCAGTTGCACACCGACTGGCACACCCGCACCCCTACCGGCTTCTGAGGAGAACACTATGCAATGGGAAGTTGTGATCGGGCTGGAGATTCATACCCAGCTCGCCACCCAATCGAAGATTTTCTCCGGTAGCGCCACCACGTTCGGGTCCGAGCCCAACACGCAGGCCAGCCTGGTCGACCTGGGCATGCCCGGCGTGCTGCCGGTGCTGAACCAGGAAGCGGTGCGCATGGCCGTGATGTTCGGCTTGGCGATTGACGCCGAGATCGGCCAGCACAACGTGTTCGCGCGCAAGAACTACTTCTACCCGGACCTGCCCAAGGGCTACCAGATCAGCCAGATGGAGTTGCCGATTGTCGGCAAGGGCCACCTGGACATCGCACTGGAAGACGGCACCATCAAGCGCGTCGGCGTAACCCGTGCACACCTGGAAGAAGACGCCGGCAAAAGCCTGCACGAAGAATTCCCGGGCGCCACCGGTATCGACCTGAACCGCGCCGGCACGCCGTTGCTGGAGATCGTCTCCGAGCCGGACATGCGCAGCGCCAAGGAAGCCGTGGCTTACGTCAAGACCATCCATGCGCTGGTGCGCTACCTGGGCATCTGCGACGGCAACATGGCCGAAGGCTCGCTGCGCTGCGATTGCAACGTGTCGATCCGGCCAAAGGGCCAGGTCGAGTTTGGCACCCGCTGCGAGATCAAGAACGTCAACTCGTTCCGTTTCATCGAGAAGGCGATCAACAGCGAAGTGCGTCGCCAGATCGAACTGATCGAGGACGGCGGCAAGGTGATCCAGCAAACCCGCCTGTACGATCCGAACAAAGACGAAACCCGCGCCATGCGCAGCAAAGAGGAAGCCAACGACTACCGTTACTTCCCCGATCCAGACCTGTTGCCGGTGGTGCTCGAGGATTCATTCCTCAATGACATCCGCGCCACCCTGCCGGAACTGCCACAGCAAAAACGCGAGCGCTTCCAGGCGCAGTTCGGATTGTCGATCTACGATGCCAGCGTGCTGGCTTCCAGCCGTGAGCAAGCCAACTACTTCGAGAAAGTCGTAGGCATTGCCGGCGACGCCAAGCTGGCGGCCAACTGGGTGATGGTTGAGCTGGGCAGCCTGTTGAACAAACAGGGCCTGGAAATCGACGAAGCGCCGGTCACTGCCGAACAACTGGGCGGCATGCTGCTGCGCATCAAGGACAACACCATCTCCGGCAAGATCGCCAAGACCGTGTTCGAAGCCATGGCCGCAGGTGAAGGCAGCGCCGACGAGATCATCGACAAGCGCGGCCTCAAGCAAGTCACCGACAGCGGCGCCATCTCGGCCGTGCTTGATGAGATGCTCGCGGCGAATGCCGAACAGGTCGAGCAATACCGCGCTGCAGACGAAGCCAAGCGCGGCAAGATGTTCGGTTTCTTTGTCGGCCAGGCGATGAAAGCCTCCAAAGGCAAGGCCAACCCGCAACAGGTCAACGAACTGCTCAAAAGCAAGCTCGAAGGCTGATAGCCGTGAAATGGTTGGAGCAGACTTCAAGGTCTGGCTCCAACCTGTGTGGGAGGGGGCTTGCTCCCGATGAGGGCGTTTCAGTCAACGCATGTGTTGACTGCTTCACCGCTATCGGGAGCAAGCCCCCTCCCACATAAGCCCCCTCTCCACATTTTTTATTGGGGATTTCCTGACAATGAAGCGTCTACTCGGCCTCCTGGCCCTGTCCTCCCTGCTGGCCGGTTGCGCCAGCGGCCTCATCGACCCCAAAGGCTACGACGAAACCGGCACCGCCTCCTATTACGGCGCCAGGCACCATGGCAAGCGAACCGCCAGTGGTGAACCTTTCAACCAGAACGCCCTGACCGCCGCCCACAGGCGCCTGCCCTTCGGCACCCAGGTCAAGGTGACCAATCTCGACAACGACCGATCGGTGGTAGTGCGTATCAATGACCGCGGCCCGCATACCCGCGGGCGCCTGATCGACCTTTCCCGCAAGGCTGCCGAGCAACTGCGTATGCTGGGCAGCGGTACCGCACGGGTTCGCGTGCAAGCCCTGAACAACTGACGAGGCAGCCTTGAGCATTTTCGCGTTGAACGCCCTTTCGCCCTGGAGCCTGCTCGAACTGGTTGGCGGCCTGTTGCTGCTGATCGCCGGCGCTGAAATCCTGGTACGCGCCGCCGTGCGCCTGGCGGCCAGCCTCAAGGTGCGGCCGCTGATCATCGGCTTGAGCATCGTCGCCTTCGGCAGCAGCGCACCGCAGATGACCGTCAGCCTGCAGGCCACATTGGCCGGCAATACCGACATTGCCGTAGGCAGTGTGATTGGCAGCAGCATCTTCAATATCCTCGTCACCCTGGGCCTGTCGGCGCTGATCATTCCCTTGCGCGTATCGCGGCAACTGGTGCGCGTGGATATCCCGGTGATGATCTTCGCCGGCCTGCTGGTGTTTATCCTGGCGGCCAACGAAATGCTCACGCCATTGGATGGCGGCGTATTGCTGGTGGCGCTGTTGGCCTACCTGGGCGTGCTGCATTACCAGACGCGCCATTCGCGCCGTCCGCGAAGCCTGGACACCGTCACCAAGGCACCCTGGCTGAGCAGTGTGTTGCTGATGTTCGGCGGGCTGCTGATATTGGTATTGGCCGGGCATCTGCTACTCGGCGCAGCGGTGGACGTGGCGGGCGACCTGGGCTTGTCGGAGCGGGTCATCGGCCTGACGCTGATTGGCGTGGGCACCTCGCTGCCCTGCCTCGCCACGTCACTGATCGCCGCGTTGCGGGGCGAACGGGAAATTGCGGTGGGCAACGTGATCGGCAGTAACCTGTTCAACCTGCTGGGGGTGCTGGGCTTTACCGCGCTGGTGGCGCCGTCGCCGCTGTCGGTATCCCCCAATGCCTTGGATTTTGATTTGCCGGTCATGCTTGGCGCCATCATCCTGTGCCTGCCGGTGTTCTATACCGGCTACCGGGTGACGCGTATCGAAGGGCTGGTGCTGCTGGGGCTATATCTGGCGTACGGCCTGCATGTGATGGCCTTCACCACCGGCATGCCCCTGGCCAACAAGCTTGAACAGCTGATGTTGTATTACGTCCTGCCGGCGTTGGTGATTTTGCTGTTGCTTACCTCACTGCGCGCCTGGCATCGCCAACACAAGAGGGAATCGCAATGAACGATCAGAAAAGGCCAGGAGTTGAAGTGCGTCGCCAAGTCATGGGCGATGTGTTCGTCGACCGCGCCCTGGGCAATGCCACAGCGTTCACCCAGCCGCTGCAGGATTTCGTCAACGAGCACGCGTGGGGCAGCGTATGGAACCGCGAAGGCTTACCGCTCAAGACCCGCAGCCTTATAACCCTCGCCGCCCTGACCGCCCTCAAGTGCCCACAGGAACTCAAGGGCCACGTGCGCGGTGCCTTGAACAATGGCTGCACGGTCGAAGAGATACGCGAAGCGCTGCTGCATTGCGCGGTGTATGCGGGGGTGCCGGCGGCGATTGACGCGTTTCGGGCCGCGCAGGAAGTGATCGACAGCTACCAGAAAGACGCCTAGATCCAGCCACCTGCCTGCAACACGAAGATCCCGATATTGGTGGTCACCGCCGCCATCAGTGTGGTGATCACAATGATCGCCGCCGCCAGCTCATGATTGCCTTGCGCCGCCCTGGCCATTACGAAGCTCGCGGCGGCAGTCGGCGCGCCGAAGTACAGGAACAGGATCCCCAGCTCCGGCCCGCGGAACCCCAATAGCCAGGCGCCCAGGGTCGCGATTACCGGCAGCCAGACCATCTTCATCAAGCTTGCGCTCAGCGCCATGTTGCCGCTTTTGCGCAATGCCGCCAGGGACAAGGTGCCGCCGATGCAGATCAACGCCAACGGCAACGTGGTGTCGGCCAGATACTGCATGGACTTTTCCAGCCAGCCGGGCAGGCCGATCTGCAAGTAAGCGAACGGCGCGGCGACGATCACGCTGATGATCAGCGGGTTGGCCACCACGCTCTTGAAGATGCTCCATGGGTCGGACTTGATCACCGGGCTGTACACCGCCAACACAATGGTCGACAGCGTGTTGTAGAACAGGATCACCAGCGCCGCGAGGATCGCGCCGAGGGAGATACCGTAGTCGCCGTACATGCTGGCCGCCAGCGCCAGGCCGATCACGCCGTTGTTGCCACGAAATGCGCCTTGGGTATAGATCCCACGGTCTTCGCGCTTGCAGCGAAAGATCGCCCAGCCCCAGGCCAGGGCGAAGCTCAGCAGTGTGGCGATTGAAAAGTAGATGAGCAAACCCGGCTTGAGCGCCGCGTGCAGGTCGGCATGCAGGATGCCCAGGAACAACAGCGCCGGCATGGTGACGTTGAACACCAGCGACGAAGCGGTATGGATAAAGTTGTCGTTAATCCATTGGATGCGCTTGAGCAGCACACCGAGGAACAGCATGGCGAACACCGGCGCGGTGATGGTGAGGGTGGTGAGGAAAATTGCCAGCATGCCGGGGAGAACCTTGGTGGGCGTCGGTAGGTGGCTAATGATAAGCCATGCAGCCCGTGTCGTCTGGTCTACCGCAATCGGGGGCAAGCCCCCTTCCCACCTCGACCGCGTTCACCCGATCGAATGTGGGAGGGGGCTTGCCCCCGATGCAGGCGCCTCGGTCTCAGGTAATAGGAGCCGGGTTGAACAGGGTAATGTCGTTATGCAGTTTGTGATGCTCCGCCCACGTCTGCTTCCTGCCACTGGCCACATCCAGGTAGAAGTGGAACAACTCCCAGCCCAGTTCTTCGATACTCGCACGCCCGGTAGCAATGCGCCCGGCATCGATATCGATCAGGTCCGGCCAACGCTGGGCCAGCTCGGTACGGGTCGAGACCTTTACCACCGGCGCCATCGCCAACCCATAGGGCGTGCCGCGCCCGGTTGTGAACACATGCAGGTTCATCCCGGCCGCCAGTTGCAAGGTGCCGCACACGAAATCACTGGCAGGTGTAGCGCAGAAGATCAGCCCTTTGCCCTTGAAGCGCTCACCCGGGCCGAGCACGCCATTGATCGCGCTGCTGCCGGATTTGACGATGGAGCCCAAGGACTTCTCGACGATATTCGACAGCCCACCCTTCTTGTTACCCGGTGTGGTATTGGCGCTGCGATCGGCTTCGCCCTTGGCCAGGTAACGATCGTACCAGTCCATTTCCCTGACCAGCTCGCGGGCGACGTCCTCGTTTTGCGCGCGTGACGTGAGCAGGTAGATCGCATCACGCACCTCCGTCACTTCGGAAAACATTACCGTCGCCCCAGCCCGCAGCAGCAGGTCAGAGGCATACCCCAGCGCCGGATTGGCGGTGATGCCGGAAAACGCATCACTGCCGCCGCACTGCATGCCCAGGATCAACTCGGAGGCCGGTACGGTTTCCCGGCGACGCTGGTCGAGTTTTTTCAAGCGCACTTCGGCCAGTTCCATGATCTGTTCGATCATTTCGGTAAAACCGTGGCTGGAGTCCTGCAAGCGGTACAGCCATGGCTCGCTCAGGTCCACGGAGCTGTCGTTGTCGTGCATCACCTGCCCGGCCTGCAATTTCTCGCAGCCCAGGCTGATCACCAAGGCTTCGCCGCCCAGGTTCGGGTTACGTGCCAGGTTGCGCACCGTACGGATCGGGATATAGGCGTCCGTCGCCGTAATCGCCACGCCGCAGCCGTAGCTATGGGTCAGAGCTACTACATCATCAACATGCGGGTATTTGGGCAGCAACTCATCCTTGATGCGCTTGACCGCATGGTCCAGCACACCGGTAACGCACTGCACGGTGGTGGTGATGCCGAGGATATTGCGCGTGCCCACCGTGCCATCGGCATTGCGATAGCCCTCGAAGGTAAACCCCTCCAACGGTGCCTGGGTTTCAGGCACCTCGGTGGACAGCGGCAAACTGTCCAGGGGTGGCGCGGTCGGCATGCGCAGCTGATCCTCCTGCACCCAACTGCCACGGGGTATTGGCGCCAAGGCATAACCGATGGTCTGGCCGTAGCGAATGATCCGGCCGCCCTCGGGGATATCTTCCAGGGTCACCTTGTGGCTCTGGGGAATAAAATCCACGGTGACCAGGCCGTCGGGAAATTCAGTGCCCGCCGGCACGCCCTGGTCGTTCACCACGATCACTACGTTGTCGCGCTCGTGCAAACGGATGGAGCGCGGCGAGTCGGCATGTTCAATCAACTGCATCACACGAACCTCAGGAATGCGCTTGGGAAAGGTTGGTCAACTCCGGGCCTTTGGTGGGCGGCTCCTTGAGCACCACGCGCTTGATCGGGCCGACAATCACCAGATAGCTGAACACCGCCACCAGGGCATTGGCGCCAACGAACACCAGGGCCCACTTGAACGAGCCGGTGGTGCTGATGATGTAGCCGATCACGATCGGCGTGGTAATGGAGGCCAGGTTACCGAAGGTGTTGAACAAGCCGCCACTGAGGCCGGCGATCTGTTTCGGCGAGGTGTCGGACACCACCGCCCAACCCAATGCGCCAACGCCTTTACCGAAGAAGGCCAGCGCCATGAAGCCCACCACCATCCATTCGATGTCCACGTAGTTGCACGCCACGATGCTGCTGGAAATCAGCAGGCCGCCGATAATCGGTGCCTTGCGGGCAAAGGTCAGCGAGTGGCCCTTGCGCAGCAGGTAATCGGAAATCACCCCGCCAAGCACCCCGCCGATAAAGCCGCAGATCGCCGGCAACGAGGCAATGAAACCGGCCTTGAGAATGGTCATGCCACGGTCCTGCACCAGGTACACCGGGAACCAGGTGAGGAAGAAATAGGTGATGCCGTTGATGCAGTACTGGCCCAGGTACACACCGAGCATCATGCGGTTGGTCAGCAGTTGACGGATGTAATCCCACTTCGGCCCGTCGGTTTTCTTGCCCTTGCCTTTGTCCTGGTCCATGTCGACCATCGCGCCATTGGCGGCGATGTGATTGAACTCGGCCTCGTTGATCATCGGGTGCTGGCGCGGGCTGTGGATAACTTTCAGCCAGATCAACGAGAACACGATGCCGATCACGCCCATCACGATAAACACATGCTGCCAGCCAAAGCGGTAGACGATCCAGCCCATCAATGGCGCGAACAACACCGTGGCGAAGTACTGCGCCGAATTGAAGATCGCCGACGCGGTGCCGCGTTCAGCCGTCGGAAACCACGCCGCAACAATGCGGGCATTTCCCGGAAACGAGGGTGCCTCGGCCAGGCCCACCATAAAACGCAGCATAAACAGCGCGACCACGGCGGTGGAGACACCGAACTCACCGACATAGCCTTGCAGCACGGTGAACAGTGACCAGGTGAAGATGCTCAGGGCATAGATTTTTTTCGAACCGAAGCGATCGAGCAACCAGCCGCCGGGGATTTGCCCGGCAACGTAGGCCCAACCGAAAGCGGAAAAGATATAACCGAGGGTGACCGCGTCGATGCCGAGGTCTTTTTGCAGGCTGGAACCGGCGATGGCGATGGTGGCCCGGTCGGCGTAGTTGATCGTGGTCACCAGGAACAGCATGAGCAGGATCAAATAGCGGACATGGGTCGGCTTGGTCGCTTGCATGTAGAAGTACTCCCACTAATTATTTTTTTTGCGGGTAATAGTTATGTCGGTGCCGCCCCCTGTAGGAGCGAGCTTGCTCGCGAAAAACACGCAGGCGCCGCGTGCATCCTGAATGCTCGCGTAATCGTTGACGTTCTTCGCGAGCAAACTCGCTCCGACAGTGAAACGGGTATTACGAACCGATGTAGCTGGTTTTCACCACGGTGTAGAACTCTTGCGCATAGCGACCTTGCTCACGCGAACCGTAGGATGAGCCCTTACGGCCGCCGAACGGAACGTGGTAGTCCACACCCGCGGTCGGCAGGTTGACCATCACCATCCCGGCCTGGGAGTGGCGCTTGAAGTGGTTGGCGTATTTCAGCGAGGTGGTGGCAATCCCCGCCGACAGGCCGAACTCGGTGTCGTTGGCCATGGCCAGTGCCGCTTCGTAGTCCGCCACGCGTACCACGTTGGCCACCGGGCCGAAGATTTCTTCGCGGCTGATACGCATGGCAGCTTCGCTGTCGGCAAACAGTGTCGGCGCCAGGTAATAGCCTTCGGTGTCGCAGGTCACCAGGCCACCGCCACTCACCAGCCGCGCACCTTCGCTTTGGCCGATGTCGATGTATTTCAGGTCCTGGTCCAACTGGGCCTGGGAAACCACCGGGCCGATGTCGGTGCCGCTTTGCAGCGCGTGGCCGACCTTGATCGACTGCATGCGCTCGGCCATGGCCGCCACAAACTGGTCGTGAATACCCGCAGTGACAATCAAACGGCTCGACGCGGTGCAACGCTGGCCGGTGGAGTAAAACGCGCTCTGTACCGACAACTCGACGGCCTGCTTGAGGTCGGCGTCATCGAGAATAATCTGCGGGTTCTTGCCGCCCATTTCCAACTGCACCTTGGCCTGGCGCGATACACAGCTGACGGCGATCTGACGGCCCACGCCGACGGAGCCGGTGAAACTGATGCCATCGACTTTCGGGCTGTTGACCAACACATCACCGACCACACGGCCGCTGCCCATCACCAGGTTGAACACACCGGCCGGGAAACCGGCACGGGAGATGATTTCCGCCAGGGCCCAGGCACAACCCGGCACCAGTTCGGCGGGCTTGATCACCACGCAGTTGCCGTAGGCCAGGGCCGGGGCGATCTTCCAGGCGGGAATGGCAATCGGGAAGTTCCACGGGGTGATCAAGCCGACCACACCAAGGGCTTCACGAGTGACTTCAACGTTGACGCCCGGGCGTACCGACGGCACGTAATCACCCGACAGGCGCAGGCATTCACCGGCAAAGAACTTGAAGATATTGCCGGCCCGGGTCACTTCGCCAATGGCCTCGGGCAGGGTCTTGCCCTCTTCACGGGCCAGCAGGGTGCCGAGCTCTTCACGACGGGCGAGGATTTCGCTGCCGACTTTGTCCAGGGCATCGTGACGCGCTTGGATACCGGAAGTCGACCAGCCCGGGAACGCGGCGCGGGCGGCGTCGATGGCCGCGTTGACTTGGGCCACATCCGCCTTGGCATAGTCGCCAATGACATCGGACACATCCGACGGGTTGATATTGGCGCAGTATTCGGCGCCGGTTACCCATTCGCCATTGATGTAGTTCTCAAAACGCTTTGCTTGGGACACGAAACTTCTCCTGACGCAAAAGGCCGCTGATTGCTCAGCGGCCTTGTGGATAATTTACTGCGGGCCTTGCTTGTCGATCAGCGCGGCCAGGGCTTCGTACTCTTCCGGCAGCAGGTCGGTGAGCGGCGTGCGCACCGGCCCGGCGTCATAACCGACGATTTTCGCACCGGCCTTGACGATGCTCACTGCGTAACCGGCTTTACGGTTGCGGATGTCCAGGTACGGCAGGAAGAAGTCATCGATGATCTTGCCGACGGTGGCGTGATCTTCGCGGGCAATGGCGTGGTAGAAATCCATCGCGGTTTTCGGGATGAAGTTGAACACTGCCGAGGAGTACACCGGAACCCCCAGGGCCTTGTAGGCCGCGGCATAAACCTCTGCAGTCGGCAGGCCGCCGAGGTAGCTGAAACGGTCGCCGAGGCGGCGGCGGATCGACACCATCAACTCGATATCACCCAGGCCATCCTTGTAGCCGATCAGGTTCGGGCAGCGCTCGGCCAGGCGCTCCAGCAGTGGCGCAGTCAGGCGGCAGACATTGCGGTTGTAGACCACTACGCCGATCTTGACCGACTTGCACACCGCTTCAACGTGTGCAGCCACCCCGTCCTGGCTGGCTTCGGTGAGGTAGTGCGGCAGCAGCAGCAAGCCTTTGGCGCCGAGGCGTTCGGCCTCTTGGGCGTACTCGATGGCCTGACGGGTCGCACCGCCCACACCGGCCAGGATCGGCACGCTGGTGGCGCAGGTATCAACGGCGGTTTTGACCACTTGGGAGTATTCGCTCGCGGCGAGGGAGAAAAACTCACCGGTGCCACCCGCTGCGAACAAGGCGGTGGCGCCATACGGGGCCAACCATTCCAGGCGTTTGATATAGCCCGCCTGGTGGAAATCACCCTGGGCAGTGAAATCGGTCACCGGGAAAGACAGCAGACCGTGGGAGAGGATGGACTTCAGTTCTTGTGGATTCATTATTCGAACACCCTGGGCGAAGACTTTCTAACGAAAGGTTGTTGTTGGTTTTGGTGATGTCGTACGTCATCGTACAACTATAAAAAGATTCGTCAACTGCAATTCATCGCTGCTCATCGCAAAGCCGGCACGTTTAACGATGCCACTTGACGTAGGAAATTTCTCCTTTATTCTCAAAATAGCTGTATATACATACAGCCATCAAGGAAGATTCCTACGACATAGCAAGGAGCTAACATGTCAGGTCTAGAACTCGCTGCACCGCAAAAGCAAGCGCCGACCCTACGTTTCGAAGGGGGTGAGCACACCGCCATCGGTGATGAAACCCTTTTACATTTCGCCACGGACGCGCCGGCGATCCCCGCCCACCAAGTCGAACTGCACCTGCCCAACGGGCTCGCACTGACCTACGGCCAAGTGATCGCCCTGGGCGGCGATTTCTATGGCATTCCTGGCCAAGCTATCAGCGATGGCGCTTCCCCTGCCGAGCGCGTGCAACGTTTCAATGCGGCCTTCAACTCTCTGGCAGTGCTACCTGCCTCCCGGGAAGAAGCCCACAAGATCCTGGCGGTGATGCAAAAGGAGACCGCCGCAGTCAAGCAGGCGATCAAGGACGGCAAGCAGCCCCACGAAGCCTATGACGCCTTGGGTGATACGTTGTCCGAGGAGTGGAACCGCATCACCGGCGGTGGCAGCGCTGTTTCAGCCCTCATCCCCCTGGGGCGCTACCTGAAGCTGGCGGCGGACAACGCCGACCACTTCGGCGAGTGGGCCCTGTCGGCGTACCTGGCCGGCCACACGGCAGCGCTGCAACAGGCCGTCGCGGCCCATCAAACCGGCACCGATCAGGCCCTCGAGCTGGCTTATGCGATGAACAGCTTTGCTGATCATTTCTTGACTGACCTGTTTTCCGCCGGCCACCTGCGCGTACCGCGCAAGCAACTGGCAGCGGTAGTGACGCCGGGCGAACTGGGTTCGCTGATAAGCCGTTTCATGCACGATGAAGACAGCAAGTTCGGGCTCAAGGTGCGCAATGCCATGGGCGATCAATGGCATGCCTATGGGGATAAACGCTACTTCGATGACATCGACGCGGACAACCGCATGCAGGTCAAACGCGCAGTACAGGCTTCGGCTGATGAGATCTTCGAGACTTTCATCAGCGGTATCGCGCCCTCCCCAGCCAGCTTCAAGGCACCACTGTATGTGCCCGACTTGAACGCGGCGCAAAACCCGGCGAACAACTTCTCGCCACTGTTCAAAATGGAGGGAGACAAGGTGCTGCGGCGCAAGGACGTCAATGACCTGAACGACAAGCACTGGACCAATGATTGGTGGGGTTGGAGTACGTACTTGTTGCTTAAGGACTACAAGCCCAATCAACCCACCAGCTAAGTAGCCGCAATCATCCAGGCAATGGAGATCAACTGTGGGAGGGGGCTTGCCCCCGATAGCGGTGGGTCAACCGACATCAATGTTTGCTGGGCCGACGTCTTCGCGGGCAAGTCGAATCGTCGCACCGGCCCTCCCACATTTGGATCGCGGCGAATCAGCCTTCAACCGCGCTGCGCCTCGGCCTCTTCATGGGCATGGCGCAGCCGTTCGCGGCTATTGGTCAAATGCAGACGCATGGCCGCGCGTGCCGCATCCGAATCCTGGCGTGCAATCGCCTCATAAATCTCTTCGTGTTCGCGACTCAGGCGACTCATGTAGTGCTGTTGGTCATCATGGGCCAGGCGCGCCGAATTCAGACGCGTGCGTGGAATAATGCTGGTACCCAGGTGGGTCATGATGTCGGTGAAGTAACGGTTGCCGGTAGACAACGCAATTTCCAGATGGAAGGCAAAGTCCGAAGCTACCGCATCGCCGGCATGGGCCGCGCTTTCATTCAGGGCATCGAGGGCCGCACGCATGGCGGCCAGCTGTGCATCGCTGCGACGCAAGGCTGCAAGGCCCGCGGACTCCACTTCAAGGCTGATACGCAGCTCGAGGATCGCCAATACATCACGCAACGTCACCACGGTGGCCGGGTCAATGCGGAAACCGCTGGGGCTTGGCGTGTCCAGCACAAAGGTGCCGATACCGTGGCGGGTCTCGACCTGCCCCGCCGCTTGCAGACGCGAGATGGCTTCACGCACCACAGTGCGGCTGACGCCATGGGCGTCCATGATCGCCGACTCGGTGGGCAGCTTGTCGCCGCGCTTGAGCTGGCCGTCGCGGATCTGCTCGGACAACACCGTGACCAATTCCTGGGCAAGGCTGCGGCGCTTGCGGGGAAGACGTGGAGCGGCGCTGGCGTTTTCCATGATGAACCATCTTTCTCGGCGAACTAAAGACCGCATCATAGCCCATGGTGGTTGTACGATCACCGTTCCGGCGCGACTTTCATCCATATCCTTCGCGCAAAAAAAATGCCCCGACAGCAGTCGAGGCATTTTTCACATGGGCCTGGAGGCGTAATCCGCCTACTTCACCACTTTCAAGCTCGGCCGACCGCTAGGGCGCGGCGGCTCGGTATCCGGTGGCGGCACATCATCACCGCCTTCACCTTCGATCGTTTCGCCGTCCTCGAAAGGCGACTCCAGATCGAACACCATGCCTTGGCCATTTTCCCGGGCATAAATCCCGAGGATGGCACCGATTGGCACGAACAGCGTATGGGGCACACCGCCGAAACGCCCTTCGAAGCTCACCGCTTCGTTGTCCATGTGCAGGTGGCGCACGGCACTGGGGGATACGTTCAGCACGATTTGTCCGTCACTGGCAAAACCCTGCGGTACCTGAACCGCAGGAAATTCGGAATTGACCAGCATGTGCGGGGTGCAATCGTTGTCCACAATCCACTCATAGAGCGCGCGGACCAGGTAAGGTCGACTGGAGTTCATCAACGGCTCCTTAAGCCTTAGCGCATATCGCGTTCGACACCAGACAGACTTGCCTGGAAAGCCTCACGCGCAAACTGGCGCTCCATGTAATCAAGCAACGGCTTGGCCGGCCGTGGCAGTTCAATGCCCAGGATCGGCAAGCGCCAAAGTATGGGTAATAGGCAACAATCCACCAAGCTTTGTTCCTCACTGAGGAAAAAAGGTTTGTCGGCGAACAACGGCGAAACGCCGGTCAGGCTCTCGCGCAATTCCTTGCGCGCCTGCACCCGAGCGGCTTCTTTTGAACGCGAATCCAGAATCACATCCACCAGCCCGCACCAGTCGCGCTGGATCCGATGGATCAGCAGGCGGCTATTGGCACGCGCCACCGGGTATACCGGCAGCAAAGGCGGATGAGGGTAACGCTCATCCAAGTATTCCATCACCACGGTTGACTCCCACAACGCCAGGTCACGATCGACCAGGGTGGGCAAGCTGCCGTAAGGGTTCACTTCGATCAGTTTCGGCGGATGACGGCCCGCCTCCACACTGATGATCTCGGCGCTGACACCCTTCTCTGCGAGCACGATGCGTACTCGGTGGGAATAGTGGTCGGCGGGGTCGGAGTAACAGGCCAACCGATTGGTCACGCCCATGGCGGTCCTCCTCGCTTGTTGAAATTATCGAAAGCTCAAAAACGAGCGCGCCCAGAGAGCATCCCTGTAACGTCCGGTTCAACCGGTCGCTACGTATTCAGGGACGCCGCTGGGCGCGCAAGATTAACAGCAATTGCTTACGGTTGGATCAATGCACATCCTTCCAGTATTCGCGCTTGAGCAGATAAGCGAATACGAAGAAGAAAGCCAGGTACAGCAAGACGTAAGTACCGATGCGCTGGTGCTGCAGTTTGACCGGGTTGGCCGAGTAGGCCAGGAAGGTCACCAGGTTCTTGACCTTCTCGTCGAACTGCTCTTCATTCAGCGTACCGGTCTTGGGCACGATGGTCAGTTGATCGCATGCTTCATGGGTCAGAGGCGTACCGGTCAACGGATCATATTGCTTCTTGCCGTCTTCAACGACCTGAACCTGCTTGCATCCTACCACCTGGCGACCCTGCAGGCCGACCAGAACGTTCGGCATGCCGACATTCGGGAAGACTTTGTTGTTCACGCCGTAAGGGCGTGCAGGGTCTTCGTAGAAGGATTTCAGGTAGCCGTAGAGCCAGTCGGTGCCGCGCACGCGGGCCACCAGGGTCAGGTCTGGCGGTGCGGCGCCGAACCAGGTCTTGGCGTCGGCCGGTTGCATGCCGATGCTCATGTGGTCGCCGATCTTCGCACCGGTGAACACCGCGTGGCTGAGCATCACTTCATGGGGGATGCCCAGGTCATCGGCGACCCGCTCGTAACGTTGGAACTTGGCGCTGTGGCAACCCATGCAGTAGTTAGTGAATGTACGCAGCCCATCCTGCATGGCGGCTTTGTCAGACACATCGATATCGACCTTTTCCAGCTGCGCGCCATGTTCGGCGGCGAAGGACAGTAGCGGCAGGGCCGCAAGCACGAATGCAACGAATAACTTTTTCATCAGCCAGTCACCCTTTCCGGAACCGGTTTGGTCTTCTCGAGCCGGGTATAGAACGGCATCAGAATGAAGTAGGCGAAGTACAGGAAGGTGCAGACCTGCGACAACAACGTACGCTCAGGGGTTGGCGCCAATACGCCGAGTACGCCCAGGATCACGAACGAAATGCAGAACACCCATAACCAGATCTTGCTCAGCCAGCCTTTGTAGCGCATCGACTTGACCGGGCTGCGGTCGAGCCATGGCAGCACGAACAGCACCGCGATGGCTGCGCCCATGGCGATCACGCCCATCAGCTTGTCAGGGATGGCGCGCAGGATCGCGTAGAACGGCGTGAAGTACCACACCGGTGCAATGTGCTCGGGAGTCTTGAAGGCGTTGGCCTGCTCGAAGTTAGGCTTTTCGAGGAAATAACCGCCCATCTCCGGGAAAAAGAACACGATCGAGCAGAACACGAACAGGAACACCACCACGCCGACAATGTCTTTGACGGTGTAGTAAGGGTGAAACGGAATGCCATCCAGCGGGATACCGTTCTCGTCCTTGTGCTTCTTGATGTCCACGCCATCGGGGTTGTTGGAGCCTACTTCGTGCAGCGCCAGGATGTGCAGCACAACCAGGCCGAGGATCACGATCGGCAAGGCCACCACGTGCAGGGCGAAGAAGCGGTTCAGGGTAATACCCGAGATCAGGTAGTCACCGCGGATCCACTGGGTCAGGTCGTTGCCGATCACCGGGATCGCACCGAACAGCGAAATGATCACCTGGGCGCCCCAGTACGACATCTGGCCCCACGGCAGCAGGTAACCCATGAAGGCTTCGGCCATCAGCGCCAGGTAGATCAGCATGCCGAACACCCACACCAGCTCGCGAGGCTTCTGGTACGACCCGTAGAGCAGGCCACGGAACATGTGCAGGTAGACGACGATAAAGAACGCTGACGCGCCGGTGGAGTGCAGCAGGCGCAGGATCGAGCCGTACTCGACGTCACGCATGATGTATTCAACGGAAGCGAACGCCTCCTCCGCCGACGGGGTGTAGCTCATCGTCAGCCACACGCCGGTGACGATCTGGTTGACCAGCACCAACAGGGCCAGGGAGCCGAAGAAGTAGAAGAAATTGAAGTTCTTTGGCGCGTAATACTTGCTGAGATGGTCTTCCCACATTTTAGTGGCGGGGAAGCGCGCATCCACCCAATCCATGAACTTGCTCATCACGCGTTCTCCTTGTCGAGGCCAATGACTATGAGGTCGTCAGTTTCGTAGGTATGCGGAGGCACGGGCAGGTTCAAGGGCGCGGGCTGGGACTTGTAGACTCGGCCGGCGAGGTCGTAGTGGGAACCGTGACACGGGCAGAAATAACCGCCTACCCAGTCCTTGCCCAGATCGACAGGGGCCACTTCCGGGCGGAAGGTAGGCGAGCAACCCAGGTGGGTACACAGACCGACCAGCAGCAGAATCTCTGGCTTGATCGAACGCACTTCATTCTTGGCGTAGGCGGGCTGGTCGGAATTTTCGGATTGCGGGTCGGACAACTGGCCCTCGATCTTCTTCAGATTCCCCAGGATTTCCTCGGTACGACGAACGATGAATACCGGTTGGCCGCGCCACTCAGCAATCATCTGCTGCCCTGGCTCGATCTTGCTGACATTCACCTTCACCGGTGCACCTGCGGCTTTCGCCTTGGCACTGGGAAACCATGACCCCACGAACGGGACCGCAGCCCCCACCGCTCCTGCAGCACCCACCACGGATGTGGCTGCTACCAAGAAGCGACGCCGGCCTGCATTCACGCCGTCATTGCTCATTCAGTCCTCTCCCATCAGCTTTTTTGGCCTGTTAAATCAGGCGTCTACTAAGTGTTGAAACTTTACTTATAAAAATTTTGACGGATGGTAATGAAAAGCCCCACGTATGACAAGGGAATTGCCCGGGCCTCCGCCCCCAGGCCTTGTAGTATAGGGGGTCTACGGATGTGGCAAGTTGTCACGCACAAATTTATGTATAAATCGCAGGCAATAAAAAACGCCCAGCTCCGTGAGGAGGCTGGGCGTTTTTGTGGAACGTAAAGCGAATTAACGCTTCGAGTACTGCGGACGCTTACGCGCTTTACGCAGACCGACTTTCTTACGTTCAACTTCACGAGCATCGCGAGTCACGAAGCCAGCTTTGCGCAGAGCGCCACGCAGGGTTTCGTCGTACTGCATCAGAGCGCGAGTGATACCGTGGCGGATTGCGCCAGCTTGACCACTTACACCGCCACCGATAACGGTGACGTAGATGTCGAACTTTTCAACGGTCTCGGTCAATTCCAGCGGCTGACGAACTACCATGCGGGCAGTTTCGCGACCGAAGAAGTTGTCCAGGGAGCGGTTGTTGATCGAGATGTTACCAGTGCCCGGACGCAGGAAAACGCGTGCGGTTGCGGTTTTGCGACGGCCAGTGCCGTAATTTTGAGTCGCCGACATAATGAACTATTCCGTTAAAACTTCAGTTCTTGGGGCTGCTGAGCAGCATGAGGGTGTACAGCGCCCGCATAGACTTTCAGCTTGCGAAACATATCGCGACCCAGTGGGCCCTTCGGCAGCATGCCTTTGACCGCGATTTCGATCGGGGCTTCAGGCTTCTTGGAGATCAGGCCTTCAAAGTTGGAAGACTTGATACCGCCTGGGAAACCGGAGTGACGGTAGTACATTTTGTCTTGCGCTTTGTTGCCGGTAACACGTACCTGCTCAGCGTTGATGATCACGATGTAGTCACCGGTGTCAACGTGAGGGGTGTACTCAGGCTTGTGCTTGCCACGCAGACGGCTGGCGACTTCAGTGGCCAGACGACCCAGGGTCTGACCAGCGGCGTCGACGACAAACCAGTCGCGCTGAACTGTTTCCGGTTTTGCAGTAAAAGTTGTCATTCTTTAATAGCCTCAGGGGCCGCCCTGTAAATTAGACGGCGGATCTTACTGAATAGTGCTTACTTTGACAAGTCAAAGGCAGCCGGATACAGACGCTATCGGGGGCTCGGGTCGGCGCGTCCGTTCAACGGCAAGATTCTTCGGCAGGCGGCGCATCACTTCCACTGCAGAAAGAGGTGGGCAATTATGCAGATTGCGAAAAAAAATTCAACCTGCTTTTATGATTGTTTTCCCCGAAGGAGTACCCGATGGATTACCGACAGCTGGGCCGCACCGATCTGAACGTCAGCACGATCGCCTTGGGCACCATGACCTGGGGCGAGCAGAACAGCGAGGCAGAGGCCTTCGCGCAGATCGAACGGGCCAAGGCGGCGGGGATCAACTTCCTCGATACTGCGGAAATGTACCCGGTACCGCCCAAGGCCGACACCTATGCCACCACCGAGCGCTACATCGGCAACTATTTCAAAAGCCGGGGCGACCGCGCCGACTGGGTTCTCGCCAGCAAGATCGCAGGCCCCGGCAACACCATCGACTACATTCGCGATGGCTACCTGCGCCACAACCGCAAGCATATTGCCCAGGCCCTGGACGCCAGCCTCAAGCGCCTGCAGACCGACTGGATCGACCTCTACCAACTGCATTGGCCGGAGCGCAGCACCAACTTCTTCGGCCAGTTGAGCTACAAGCACAAGGACGAAGACGACCTCACTCCTCTGGAGGAAACCCTCGAAGCCCTGGATGAGCAGGTCAAGGCCGGCAAGATCCGCCACATCGGCCTGTCCAACGAAACCCCGTGGGGCACCATGAAGTTCCTCGCCCTGGCCGAAGCCCGCGGCTGGCCCCGTGCGGTGTCGATCCAGAACCCCTATAACCTGCTCAACCGCAGCTTCGAGGTGGGCCTGGCGGAAATCGCCATTCGCGAACAGTGCGGCTTGCTGGCGTATTCCCCACTGGCGTTCGGCATGCTCAGCGGCAAATACGAAAATGGCGCACGACCGGCCAAGGCACGCCTGACTGAGTACAGCCGGTTCAGCCGTTACTTCAACCCGCAGTCGGAGGCGGCGTGCAGCCGCTATGTGGCATTAGCTCGGGAACATGGCCTGGACCCGGCGCAGATGGCGCTGGCGTTTGTGACGCAGCAGCCGTTTGTGACCAGCAATATTATTGGGGCCACGACGCTGGAGCAGTTGGATAGCAACATTGCCAGTGCAGATCTGAGACTGTCGAAAGACGTGTTGGAGGGGATTGAGGCGATTCAGAAGGATCATCCGAATCCGGCGCCTTGATTGACCTTTAGACCGCCATCGGGGGCAAGTCGAGTCGTCGCACCGCCCCTCCCACACTTGGCCGTGTTCACAGATCAAAATGTGGGAGGGGCGGTGCGACGACTCGACTTGCCCCCGATGAGGTCATCAGCAACACCGCAAGATCAAAGCGCCCGCGCAATAATCTCCTTCATGATCTCATTGGTTCCCGCATAAATGCGCTGCACCCGCGCGTCCGCCCAGGCCCGGGCAATCGGGTATTCCCACATGAAGCCGTAGCCGCCGTGCAGCTGCACGCACTCATCGAGTACCTTGCATTGCAGGTCCGTGGCCCAATACTTGGCCATCGCCGCAGTAGGCACATCCAGCTTGCCGTCCAGGTGCAACGCCATGCATTTGTCGACAAACACGCGGCCGATCTGAATCTCGGTGGCCATCTCCGCCAGCTTGAAGCGGGTGTTCTGGAAATCGGCAATCGCCTTGCCGAACGCTTTGCGCTCGCGGGTGTAGTCCAGGGTCCACTGCAACGCCGCTTCCGCGGATGACAAGGCGCCAATCGCCACCGTCAAACGCTCCTGGGGCAACTCCTGCATCAGGTACGCAAAGCCCATACCGGCCTGGCCCAGCAAGTTTTTCTTGGATACCCGCACGTCCTGGAAGAACAGCTCCGAGGTGTCCTGGGCCTTCATGCCGACTTTCTCCAGGCGCTTGCCCTTGTCGAAGCCGGGCGTGCCGGCTTCCACCAGGAACAGGCTGGTGCCCTTGGCGCCGGCCTTCGGGTCGGTCTTGGCCACCACGACCACCAGGTCGGCCAGATAGCCGTTGGTGATAAAGGTCTTGGAGCCATTGATCACATACTCATCACCGTCCAGCACCGCCGTGGTCTTGACCCCTTGCAGGTCGGAACCGGCGCCCGGCTCGGTCATGGCAATGGCCGTGACCATCTCCCCAGAAATCAGCTTGGGCAGGTACTTCTGTTTCAGCGCTTCGCTGCCGTAATGCAGGATGTAGGGCGCGACGATGTCCGAATGCAGGGAAAAGCCGATGCCGGTCAAACCCAGGCGGCTGATTTCTTCGATCACCACCGCGCTGTAGAGAAAGTCCGCGCCCAGGCCACCATATTCCTCCGGCAGGTGGGAGCACAGCATGCCCGCCTCCCCCGCCTTGCTCCACAGGCTACGGTCGATATGGCCCTGCTTTTCCCATTGGCCATGGAAGGGCGCGGCGTGTTTGTCGAGAAAGGTGCGCACGCTCTCGCGGAAGAGTTCGTGCTCCGAGCTGAACAAGGTTCTGGGGATCATGGGTCACCTGCATGGATTGTCGGACAAGGATGAGCCCACAGAGCCTATGCCGCGATGGCGTCACGGGACACTGGACACATGCGACAAAAAATAAGACGATCCAGCCGTCTGGTGACCACTTTCCCCTATAAGAATAAATGAAATTATGTCTAACCAAATCTCCACGCCCTTGCGGCGCGTCAGCATTTTGGCCATTGATCGGGTATTCGCTTCAACCCTGATGCAAGCCAAGGATTTCTTCCACCTCGCCAGCCTGCGTTACGGCAAACAGCAGGGCCTGGGCCTGACCCCAGGGTTCGATACACGCCTTGTCAGCCCCGACGGGCAGTCGGTGCGCAGCTTCAGCGATGTGATCATGCCGGTGGACGGCGGCCTGGAAGACGCCGACATCATCGTGTTGCCGGCCTTCTGGGACGACTTCGACGGCCTGTGCGCCCGCTACCCGCAAGTGTTGCCGTGGCTGCGCGAACAACACGCCCGCGGCGCTGTGCTCTGCGGCGAAGCCACCGGGGTGTTCTGGCTGGCAGAAGCCGGGCTGCTCGATGGCAAGGAGGCGACCACCTACTGGCGATTCTTCACTGCCTTCAGCGAGCGCTTCCCCAAGGTCCAGCTCAACCAGGACAAGCACCTCACCGATGCCGACAACCTGTATTGCGCCGGCGGCACCACTTCGGCCTGCGACCTCTACATCTATCTGATCGAACGCTTTTGCGGCGCCAGCATTGCCCAGGCCGTGGCCCGGGACATCCTCTATGAGGTGCAGCGCAGCTATTCACCGGGACGTATCGGCTTTGGGGGGCAGAAGCTGCACCAGGACGTGATCATCCTGCAGATCCAGCACTGGCTCGAGGAACACTTTGCCGACAAGTTCCGCTTCGAAGACGTCGCCCGGGAACACGGCATGAGCATCCGCAACTTCATGCGGCGCTTCCAGACCGCTACCGGCGACAAGCCGCTGCATTACCTGCAAAGGCTGCGTATCGAGACGGCAAAAGGCCTGCTTTCGGGCAGCCGCAAGAGCATCAAGACCATCAGTTATGAGGTGGGTTACGACGATGCGAGTTTCTTTGCGCGCTTGTTCAGGCAGCACACGGAGCTGTCGCCGAATCAGTATCGGCAGCAGTTCCAGCAAGCCGCATAACTCCAGCCAGACACAGGGCAAATGTGGGAGGGGGCTTGCTCCCGATAGCGGAGTGTCAGTCAGTGCAGCTTTTGCTGACAGACTGCTATCGGGGGCAAGCCCCCTCCCCCATTAAAACTCCACAGCTCTGGAAACTGCTTACGGTTTGTGTCCGCGCGAGAGGAATTCGTGGGACTGCATTTCAAGCAAGCGGCTCAAGGTGCGCTGGAACTCGAAGTTCAAGCGACCACCGGTATACAGGTCCTTGAGCTCGACTTCCGCCGAGATGATCAACTTGACGTTACGGTCGTAGAACTCGTCGACCATGTTGATAAAACGGCGGGCGATATCGTCCGTGGCAACGCCCATCTGCTCGACGCCGCTCAAGATCACCGCGTGGAAAATCTTGCCCAGCTCGATGTAATCGTTCTGGCTACGCGGGCCGTCGCACAATTGGCGGAACTCAAACCAGGCCACGTCATCGCAGGTACGCAGCGCGATGATTTCGCGGTTCTCGATCATCAGCTTGTCGTTTTCCACCGCCTGGGTGCATTCAGGGGTCAGGGCGCGAAAGCTCTTTTTCAGGCTTTCGTGGGCCGCTTCGTTCAGCGGGAAGTGGAATAGCTCGGCTTGCTCCAGATGACGCAGACGATAGTCGACGCCGCTGTCGACATTGACGATATCGGTGTTCTGCTTGATCAGCGCGATGGCCGGCAGGAAGCGTGCACGCTGCAGGCCATCCTTGTACAAACCGTCGGGCACGATGTTCGAGGTGGCGACCAGGGTCACGCCGTTCTTGAACAGCTCTTCCATCAGGGTGCCAAGGATCATGGCGTCGGTGATGTCGGAGACGAAGAACTCATCGAAGCAGATCACCCGCGCTTCCTGGGAGAAACGCTTGGCGATGATGGTCAGCGGGTTTTTCTCGCCCGGCAGGGTCTTCATCTCTTCGTGCACGCGCTTCATGAAGCGGTGGAAGTGTGTCCGGACCTTTTCCTTGAACGGCAGCGCTTCGAAGAAGGTGTCCACCAGGTAAGTCTTGCCCCGGCCGACGCCGCCCCAGAAGTACAGGCCCTTGACCGGCGTGTGGTCTTTCTTGCCAAACAGCTTGCTGAACATCCCTGGCTTGCTCTGCGAGGCCGCGACGAGGTCGTCGTAAAGGCGCTGCAAATGACGCACGGCATTTTCCTGGGCCGCGTCATGGAAGAATTCAGGGCGTTTCAGATCAGCTTGATATCGTTCTAGGGGCGTCATAATTTCGTTAGCAAGGCAACAAAAACGGGCCGTCACTGTAACGACGGCCCTGGATAATGGCAATCAACCCTTGGTCGGGTTAATCCTCGGTTGGGGTCAAGGCCACGCGCAAGGCGACGATGGCGGCATCGCGGGAGGCTGCATCGGCGAACGGTGCGCTATCGGCCACTGCTGCACCGTCCAGCCAAACGCTGAAGCCCTGGGCCTCAGTGCGTACATCCAGCGCGTCGCCGCTTTGCAATTGCTTGGTCACCGCCCCCGCCGCCTTGCCGTCGGCAAAGTTGCGCGACAGCAGCAGCTGCTCGCCGTCAGCCGCCAACAGGCGGAAGCGGAAACTGCCGTCCTCTTCGCGAAAGCTTACAAAGCGTGCGACTTTCGCGGCTTTCTTTTTAGTGCTGATCGGCGCTGCCGCCTGGTTGACGAACGAACGCAGGCCCACCGCTTCGCGCAGCTCGGCCAGGAACGGTGCCGCCACGGCGCGGGCTTTCTTGGCGCCGATCAGCAGCAGGTCTTCCATGTCCGACGGACGCGACATCAGTTGGTGATAGCGCTCGCGGGCTTCACCGAGTTGGCCGTCCAGCAACTGGAACAGGCGGTTCTTCGCCTCGCCCCAACCCAGGCCTTGCAGCAGCTCGCCACGGAATTCCTGCTCCTGGGCCTTGGTCGCAAACGCCTGATACAAGGTAAACAGATGCGAATTGTCCGGGTCCTTGGCTTCGCCCGGCGCGCGGGAGTCGGTGACGATCCGCGAGATCGCGTCCTTCATGTCCTTGGCGCTGGTGAACAACGGAATGGTGTTGTCGTAGCTCTTGGACATCTTGCGGCCATCCAGACCCGGCAAGGTGGCGACGCTTTCTTCGATCAGGGCCTCGGGCATGGTGAAGAATTCCTTACCATTGCCAAACAGGTGGTTGAAGCGCTGGCCGATGTCGCGGGCCATCTCCACGTGTTGGATCTGGTCGCGACCGACCGGCACCTTGTGCGCGTTGAACATCAAGATGTCTGCCGCCATCAGCACCGGGTAGCTGTACAGGCCCATACTGATGCCCGCATCCGGGTCTTCGCCGTTTTCCACGTTCTTGTCCACCGACGCCTTGTAGGCGTGGGCGCGGTTGAGCAGGCCCTTGGCGGCGACGCAGGTCAGCAGCCAGGTCAGCTCGGGAATTTCCGGGATGTCGGACTGGCGATAGAAGGTCACCCGGTTCACATCCAGGCCACCGGCCAGCCAGGTCGCGGCGATTTCCATGCGCGAGCGCTGGATGCGCTGCGGGTCATCGCACTTGATCAGGGCATGGTAGTCGGCCAGGAAGTAAAAGGAATCGGCATTGGCATCTTCGCTGGCAAGGATCGCCGGGCGAATCGCACCTGCATAGTTGCCCAAGTGCGGCGTGCCGGTGGTGGTGATGCCGGTGAGGATACGGGTACGGGTCGTCATGGGGGATCGCTTGTCATCAATTCGAAAGACGTGGCAGCACCAGATCCTTGAGATCGGTCAGCTTGCCATGAAAAAAGTGTCCGCATTCTGCCACTTTCAGCAGCTCATGGGGGCGTTTCAGGGCGGCGGACCAGTCGTAGACCAACTGCGGATCAACCACTTCGTCGGTTTCCGGCTGGATCAGGGTCAATGGGCAGCCTTGAGGCAGCACATCCGCATCGCCCAGGCGCATCACGGCGGCGGCAACCATGAACAGGTGCGCAAGCTTCTCGCCCTTGGCTTCCAGGCGGCCACCAAGACTGGCCGCGACGTAGCCGCCGAAGGAAAACCCCAGCAAGGTGATCGGCAGGTCCGGGTGCTTTTCCCGCAGCCAGGTGGCGGCCGCTTCGGCATCGTCCACTTCACCGGCGGCCATATCGTGAGTACCGGCGCTGGCGCCGACGCCACGATAATTGAAACGCAACGTAATCAAGCCGGCATCGCGGGCGGTGCGTTGCAGGGTCGAAACGACTTTATTGAGCATGGTCCCACCCTGCACCGGGTTAGGGTGGCAAACCAGCGCCAGGCCACGTGGTTCGGGGTGATCCAGATACAAGGCTTCCAATTGGCCCACCGGGCCGTCGATCAAAACGGGGGTTTCACGCATGAGCAAGGATGAACTCCGTGACCTCTCAAGGGGTCGACTCGTCTAGCTAAAAGTCTGTGCATGGCATCATTGCGAGCTTAATCGCGGTATACAGCGCAGGTCCGAGCCGTTAACGTAAAGCAAAGCCGTTTATAGAGGAAGGACTCGTGGAACACTCGCTCTTAGTTTGGTTGTTGCCGACTCTTGCCCTGGTTGCCGGTGTCGCCATTGGATTCCTGGTTGCTCGCTTGCTGCCGAATGCCGCGCCTAACCGCACGCAGCGTCAGCTCGATGACATCCAGGAACGTTTTGACAGTTATCAGAACGAGGTTGTTACCCACTTCAACAGCACCGCGACCCTGGTCAAGAAGCTCACCCAGAGCTACCAGGAAGTACAGGATCATCTCGCCGATGGCGCTAATCGCCTGGCCCTCGACGACATCACCCGCCAGCGCCTGCTGGCTGCGCTGCATTCCGATGCGCCGCAAACCCCACGGGAACGCCTGACCCCGCCGCGGGAAAACCAGGAGCCACCACGGGACTACGCGCCAAAGACGCCGAACGCCCCAGGCATGCTGGATGAGCATTACGGCTTGAAGAAGTAAGTCGTCCTCAAGCAATAAAAAAGCCCGGCTGATCGATGATCAGCCGGGCTTTTTGTTGGGTCTGAATTTTCCCGACAATGGAGATCCAATGTGGGAGGGGGCTTGCCCCCGATGGCGGTGGGTCAATCACAACATCATTGACTGACACTCAGCTATCGGGGGCAAGCCCCCTCCCACAATTGACCCTGCACGGCCTTAGGCCGGTTGTTGCTCCTGCAACCGCCCACCCTCGATCCGCACATGCCGCCCGTGAAAGCGCTTGAGGCTGCTGCGGTGGCCGACGCTGACAACGCTCAACCCCGGCAGCTCATCGATCAGCGCCTGGTACAAGGTCGCCTCATCCTCTTCATCCATCGCCGAGGTTGCTTCATCCATGTACAGCCATTGCGGCGCGAACAACAATGCACGGGCAAAGGCCAGGCGCTGCTGCTCACCCGGTGAGAGCATGCGCTGCCAGTGGTTGGCTTCATCCAGCCGTGCGACCAGATGGGGCAGACGACAGGTTTCCAGGACCTGTGCATAACGTTCTGGCGGATAGACTCCGTCGTCCTGTGGATAACTCAACACGGCCTTAAGCGTGCCAATCGGCAGGTAAGGCTTCTGCGGCAGGAACAGGTAGCGCGTCGCCGGCAGGCGAATGCTGCCATGACCGGCCGGCCACAGATGGCCCATCGCTCGCAACAAGGTGCTCTTGCCACTGCCGGAACGCCCGCTGAGCATTACGCGCTGGCCAGGCTCCACAGTCATGTTGGCGTCGCTGAGCAAATGACGACCGTCGGCCAAGTCCATTCCAAGATCCTTTATCACCAGGCGCTCGCCTTCAGAGCGCACATCGATGGCCGGGGCGCGTTGCTCATTGTCGCTCATGGCCTGCTGGAAGCTCAGCAGACGGTCACTGGTGGCACGCCATGTCGCCAGTTCCGAATAAGCGTTGATAAACCAGCTGAAGTTGTCCTGCACATTGCCGAACGCCGAGTTGATTTGCATCAACTCGCCCAACTCGATCTTGCCAGCGAAGTAGCGTGGCGCAGCCACGATAAACGGAAAGATGATCGCGATCTGGCTGTAGCCGGCGGTGAAAAAAGTCAGGCGCTTGGACACTTTCATGATGTCCCAGAAGTTGTGCCAGACCTTGCCGAAACGTGTGCTCAGGCGTTGCCTTTCATTCGGTTCGCCGTTGTACAGGGCAATACTCTCGGCGTTCTCACGCACCCGCACCATGGAGAAACGCAAGTCCGCTTCAAAGCGTTGCTGCTGGTTGCTCAGGCCGATCAAGCGACGGCCGATCAGGTGGGTCAACCAACTGCCCACGGCGGCGTACAGCAGCGCACACCAGAACATGTACCCCGGGATGGTAATGCCGAACAATTCGATGCTGCCCGACACGCCCCACAGGATGATCGAGAACGACACCAGGCTGACCACATTACGCAGCAATCCCAGGCCAAGGCTCAAGGTGGCGGAGGTGAAGTTATTGAGGTCTTCGGAAATCCGCTGGTCCGGGTTATCGGTATAGCCGCCCTGTTCCAGTTGGTAGTAGTTCTTGTGCGCGAGCCAACGGGTGAAGTGTTTTTCGGTGAGCCAGGCACGCCAACGGATCGTCAGCATCTGGGTCAGGTAGAGACGGTAGACCGCGCCGAGAATCGCCACCGCCGCAATACCGCCGAAATAACCGATCAGTTGCCAGAAGGCCGCGGTGTCCTTCTTCTCCAGAGCGTTGTAGAAGTCCTTGTACCAGTGGTTGATCCATACGGAGATCGCCACGCTGAACAGCGACAGGCCAATCACGGCAGCCAGCAACAGCCAGGCCCTGCCCTTCTCTTCACTACGCCAATACGGGGTGATCATGGCCCAGGTTCGGCGAAAGAATTGCCCCCGCACCGCGTCGTTGACCGCGGAGTACTCAGCGTTCTGGTTCATTGTTCAGGCTCGGTAGGAAAAACATCACAGGCGTTTGAACCGATCATAGGTGATCGGTTCGCGCATCCGTGCAGCCTGAAGCAGGTTGTTCAGTTTTCGTTCAGCGTCGTACCGGGCGCTTCTGCAGCTTGCGTTGCAGCGTGCGGCGGTGCATGCCCAGGGCACGGGCCGTAGCGGAGATATTGCCTTCGTGTTCGGTGAGCACGCGCTGGATGTGTTCCCACTGCAGGCGGTCCACCGACATCGGGTTTTCCGGCACCAGGGTGTCGAGGTCGGCATGCTCGGACAGCAAGGCGGCCAGCACGTCGTCGGCGTCCGCCGGCTTGCACAGGTAGTTGCAGGCGCCGCGCTTGATCGCCTCGACGGCGGTGGCGATGCTGGAGTAACCGGTGAGGATCACCACGCGCATTTCCGGGTCGAGTTCCAGCAGCCTCGGCAGCAGCACCAGGCCGGAGTCGCCGTCCATTTTCAGGTCGAGGGCAGCATAGTCCGGCAGGTCGGCCTGGGCGATGGTCAAGCCCTCTTCGGCGGAGCCTGCGGTGCTGACGCGAAAACCGCGCCGGCTCATGGCGCGTGCCATCACGCGGGTAAAGGTCGCGTCGTCATCTACCAGCAACAGGTGTGGCAGTTCTTCGCCTTCGACTTGGATCTCGTCACTCATCGATATCTCCTCGTGCGACACGGGGCAGGCGCAGCTCGGTGAGCGTGCCGCCTTCCTCATGACTATAGAGCTTCACTGAGCCGCCCGCGCGGGTCACGCTGGCCTTGCTCAAAAACAGGCCCAGGCCGAAGCCTTTGCCCTTGGTGGTAAAGAATGGTTTGCCGATCTGCTCGGCAATGGCCAGCGGCACGCCCGCGCCGTGGTCACGAATGCTGATGGTGATGTTTTCTGCGTCCCAGTCCAACTGCACGCCCAATCCTTCGGGGCAAGCGTCGGCGGCGTTGTTCAAAAGATTGAGCAGCGCCTGGGTCAGGTCCGGCGGTGGCGCCATGCGCGGCACGCTGCCTTGGCCCAGCAGATTGAAACGGTAACTGGCCTCGGGACGCATCAGGTGCCAACGGTTCAACGCTTCGTCGAGCCAGTGGGTGACATCCTGCATTTCGACCGCCAGGCGGCGATTGGCTTCGGCAGCGCGCACCAGTTGCTGCAGCGTCAGCTTGCACTGCTTGACCTGTTCCTGCAGCACGCTGAGGTCCTCCTGCAAGGCCGGGTCGTGGTGGTCCTGGGTCATTTCCTTGAGCAATACGCTCATGGTCGCCAGCGGCGTGCCCAGTTCATGGGCGGCGCCGGCTGCCTGGGTGGCGACGGCCAGCAGTTGCTGATCACGCAGGCCCTCTTCACGGCGAATGGCGCGCAGTTCTTCCTGGCGGCGCAGCTCTTCGGCCATGCGTGCGGCGAAGAAGGTAATGACCGCAGCCGAGAGGGCAAAACTCAGCCACATTCCGTAGATCTGCAGGTTCTCCCGAGCAATCGGAAAGGTTTGCAGCGGATAGAACTGCGCCAGCAGCAGGGTATAGAGCGTCAGGGCAATGCCCGACAGCACCACCGAGTAGCGCCATGGCAAGGTCACGGCGGCAATGGTCAACGGCACCAGGTAATAAGAAACAAACGGATTGGTGGAGCCACCGGAGAAATACAGCAACACACTGTGGATAAACAGGTCGCACGCCAACTGAAGCGCGTACTCCAGCTCGGTCACCGGCCACGTGGTGCGCAACCGGATAGCGGTGAACGCACAGAGCACGGAGGAAAAGCCGAGAGTCACAGCCAATTGCAGCCACGGCAGCGGCAGCAGGTCGAACCAATAGGCAAGCCCGACGGAACCGGCCTGTGCGGCCAATACCAGAGTGCGAATGAACGTCAGGCGCCAGAGGTTCTGGCGGGTGGCGGAAGTCAGTTTTACGGCGGCGAGCATGAGCTCTCCCGGTGAGCGCTGCAGGCGGATCGGCACGAGTATAAACGAAGCAGGCCGGCTGGCACGGCGTATGTGGCTCTTTGACGCAGGGCGGGAAAACGACCGTTCGTCGGACCCACCATAACTTGTAGCTATTGTGTAAACCCGAAGAACCCGGCGCCAGCGTCTACAGTCATACCGAACACGACTATCTCAAGGAGCTTCCATGTCTCGTTTCACTCGCAGTGCCGCTGTCCTTGCCCTCAGCGCCAGCGCCCTGGCCAGCCTCCAAGCCATGGCTGCCGATGAACTGCATTACAACCAGATTTCCCTGCGTGCCGAAGTCAGCCAGGAAGTGGCTCGCGACAAGATGATCGTCACTCTCTACACAGAGTCGCAAAATGCCGACCCGGCCAAGCTCGCTGCCGAAATCACCACCACCATGAACCAGGCCCTGGGCCAGGCCCGCGAGGTCAAAGGTGTGACCCTGCGCCAGGGCAGCCGCAACAGCTACCCGATCTACGACAACAAGAACCAGAAGATCACCGGCTGGCGTGAACGCGCCGAACTGCGCCTGGAAAGCGCGGACTTCCCGGCGTTGTCCAAGCTCACCGGCGAACTGCTGAACACGCTGAAAATGGAAAACATGGACTTCGCCATCGCCGACGCTACGCGCAAGGCCAGCGAAGATGCGCTGCTCAAGGATGCAGTTGCAGCGTTCAAGGCCCGTGCCCAGCTGGCGACTGACGCATTGGGTGGCAAGGGTTACAAGATCGTCAATCTGAACTTCAACACCAACGGCTATCCAATGCCTTATGCCCGTGGCGGGATGATGATGAAAGCGGCCATGGCCGATTCGGCGCCAACACCTGAAGTGGAAGCCGGTACCAGCCAGGTCAACATGAGTGCCGATGGGGTGATTGAAGTACAGCAATAAACATAGAAAAAAGACAATGGCGCAGCCTTAACAGCCTGCGCCATTTTTTTGCACACTGTTTCAGCGTCATCGCAACTTAAGTCGTCTGGCAAAGCCTTAACAGGCGTCGTACACCTGAAACTAATATAACCAAAGTACCAGACCCACACTTTCTGATTAGGATGTGGAACTTTCCTGTGCAAGCAGCCACACACTTCACACTCAATCACTCCATCATCCCAACCAGGTACTCAAAAGTGGAAAACTTAAATCAGTTTACTATTATCCGTTATCCGGCACCCACGCCTGGGCCTACTGAACACACACAAGCGCAGGCACAGAAACCGGATAAATCGCTTAACAATAACGAAGCCTATACAACCGACCACACTGTCTCTACGGTCCAGCGCCACTCCGATGACTACAAGGCAATCATTTATGGATCAGACCCTGTCCAAGCGCCCGGAGACAGATATACGTTAAAGCAGCGCGAAGATCGCATTGACGCTTACGCCACGCGTGTAAATACGCAGATAAAAAATATCGAAAGTGGCAGTGAAGGCGACAGAAACAATAAGTTCCAGAACGTGCGCCTATTTATGGAACCCTCCGGTTACTTCAGTGGGGGTCTATTAGCTGCAGGGTTCGATCCGCATGAAAAAATCAGCGTAAGGTTCGACACTTACGTCGGTATGGGGACCGAAGAAAATCTGTCCGATACCGAAACCCGTACCTACTCTGCATGGGAAATCGCAGCGGGTGTGCTTGAACACGACACACCAGCACGGGGCGGGATTGTCAATTTCCATGGAATGGTCATTGACCCAAAAGACCGGAGCAAGATTAACGATCTGCAATCGTTAGGCAAACAACTTCAAAACCACTGGGAGCAGGATATAGCCACGCCAATGCGTGGCAGCGCCAGGGTCGACACCCTTATTGAGATTACGGATGACTTTCCTCTCATACCCCACCTCCCATTCCTACCTCGACCCAAAATATCAACAGTAATACCTGAACGCTCGGGCAAAGCAGACGCCTATGTAGCGCGGGGCGCTTTGCAGAGTCTTCATAGCGATAAGGAGGCCTTTGAAAAGTTAAGCTCTTCCGGTCAAGAAGCGATTAGCCGCACGCTGAATAAGAATGGGCAAGTGATTATTCCCAATATCTACGGTTACCCCCTGAGTGGGTACGCATTCATTCCCTATACGCCCTATAATGGCGATTACAACAACCGGCCCAATCAAGGTGTCATGCTTGATTTGAGGAGTGGCGCTGTCAGCGAGATAAAGGGCGATCAGGAGTTTGCGGCGTGGGCCAAAGACAATCGTAACCAACTGATAAGTCGTTTCAATGCCAGTGACCTGCAAGGAGGAAAAGACGCGCATTGGCCACCGGCCGCGACGGTACTCGACAGTCTGATCCGAGATAATAGATCCCACTACCCAGGGCGGGACACTTTGGTAACCGACAAGTCCGTACCCGTTCGGGAATTGTTTAATTATACCCAATCGCGAGGCGGTGACTATGAACTGAAATTTGGCAATCTGAACAAAGGTATTGCCTCGCATTATCACGAGATGAACGCCAAGAACGCGCTATGGGACGATCAAACCAAGGTTTTTGGCGCCATGGAGCAAGGCTGGAAGGCCGCAAAAGAAGTATGGGGCGATACCTTTGGCTACGTACCCGTCCTTGGTAACGCGGGCAATATTGTTTTTGGCAAGCATGACGCCGCCCACGGCATGACGGCCAGCGATCGCGTTGGAGGCAGGGCCGGAGTAGTGATATCAGGCCTGCTGCTGGCGCATGAAGTTATACCGGCTGGGGTAGAGGCAGGACTGGGTGAACCGGCCTTGAATTTCAACGCCGCCGAAAGCCAACAGTACGGCTGGAAATACAATGAGCAGGCCAACCGTTTTGATTTCGTGAAAAAAGTAAGCGCCTCCAACGAGGGCGATATAACCCCCGTCGCCAACAAAGCGTCAAACGAACCGAGCACGCCACACGCCAGTGAAACGGAAGGTGCCCATCCGACAATCGAACCACCAAATAGTAAACGTGCTTTTCTAAACTCCATCGAGAACTTACCCACCGGCGAAGATCTTTTTTCCAGTGCTGAAAAAAACGTAATTCTGAGTGGAGAGCTCAATGAGCTAAACACCCTTAACGAAAAACTCTACACATTTACTGATTTCAACAAAAAAGGTACTCAAGAACGACTCAACATACTGGTACACGGCAGTGTCGACCCTGATACTGGCATCTCGAAAGTTTCATATAATGGAAAACTCAATACGCCACACGAGTTACTTCAGACACTTCACAACGAAGGTATTCACCCCGAGACGTTTGACAATATAAGACTGCTGTCATGTGACTCTGCAAGTGGTGGAGATGCCTCCTTCGCAGCTGAATTTCAGAAGCTCATAGGGCGCCCGGTCAAAGGCTATAGTGGCACCCTCAGCGCTAACCTCACACCAGAAGATGTAAATGCAGCGGTTGTAAAAGTAGAAAAGTCCTATCTGGAAGCCCTGGAAAAAAATCAAGCCACCCCCCTGACTGCCGCCGATAGGGCATTGGCTAGATCCGAAGCTGAAAAATACGCTGCCAAAGAACTGGCGAAAAAAACAAACTTCAGACCGGCAAAGAAAAATCCTTATTGGAATCCGTTGAAATGGTGGGCTTTTACTTATAAACCCGAGACCTTCCCAAAACCGTAACACCGAGAATATGCTCGCCATCGAAAGAGTAGTCGTCAAATCGCCCTCAGCGCCAGTGCAATTGCCAGCCTCCCGGCCATGGTCGCCGATGCACTGATATTACAATCAGGTATCCCTGCGCGCTGACGGCAGCCAGGAAGTGGCTCGCGACAAGACGATCATGACCCTCTACACCGAGTCGCAAAATGCCGACCCGGCCAAGCTCGCTGCCGCCCCCCCACCACCATGAACCAGGCCCTGAGCCAGGCCCGCCAGGTCAATATGAGTGCCGATGGCGTGATCGAAGTTTTACAGTAACTTTTTTAGACAAGACAAAGGCGCAAACCCAAGGGCTTGCGCTTTTTTTGCGTTCGCTGCCGCCACGTCATATCCGGCAGCATATCTCGCTGGAATTACGTTCAAGGTCTTCACGACTCAATGACTGCCATAGCTACCAGGGAGGGCTGTGCTGGCATTTATTCACACAGTGAGAGCCAAACTTATGTCCCTATCAGTCAATGCAACACCATCCTCATCGCTGCCGCAGGTACCCGGCGATCTGCGGCCAACAACTGATACGCAATCCCCACAAGCGCCTCAACCGCTCACCGCAAACATCGCCCGGCCTGCCGAGACAGCATTGCTTAAGGCTTACCTTGAAGCCGCCCAACGCAAGGTCCTGCATAACAATGCCGGGCTTATAGCAGTCCCGCCCCAGAGCAACCTGGGCCAATGGCTTGGAGTATATCGCGAGCATTTGGAACACCCTGTTGTGCAGGGTTGGCTGCGCGAACAGCAGATCGAGCCGAACACCCTCCTCTCAATCAACCCGTCTACAGGCACCTTGTCCGCCGAGGTAAGAGGCGAAACGAAAACCTTCCACCTCACGGACACATCAGGTTGGGGACAGATTTCGGGGCCTCTGCTGGCAGCCGCCAGGATCATCGCTCCAGGCAATCATGGTGATTTGCGTGTGAGGCTGCGCGAAGACTCCATTCAAGTCAGCGCAAAGGTCGTGGCAAACTTTGAAGGCGTGGAACTTCCACAAACACTGTCTCAGGCTCGGGAACAAATCAGGCATTTGGAGCATAAAACCACTTTCGATCCGATTCCCGCCGATGATCACCTGCGTCCTGCCAGCAGCCGCTCGGCAGAGGCGCTGCAGGTACACAGACAGAATGCGACCCGCTATTACAGCAGCGCACCACAGGCGTTGGCCTACAAGCGCTTGGCAGTCGACGTTGCCAAAAACCTCCCCAATACGCGGGCAGAGGCCAAAAAATGGGCGGACGCGCTGCTGCTCAAACTCACAGGCCAGCCAATCGACTCAGATACCGTCTACTTGAATCGCTTCAAGGGCGGCGAAAGCGCGGATACAGTGACCGGCTGGGAGCACAAGTTCCAGGAGCCCTGGTCTTCGCTGCGCTTGCCCGACGCCTTGCTGAAGAATTTCTCCGAGCACGATTGGGTACCCGGAAACCTGGATCTCGAGGCGGGTCTGTATACCCAATCTACGGGACAGAGCGAAAAAGACGGCTACGGCAAGCACAATCAGATCGACCTTAAGCCATCGCAAGTGATGCACGAAAGCTGGAAGACCGACTTCCAGGCCCAGATGACCCAGAAAATCGACAGCTTCTGGCACACGCATGCCGATGGCTACCAGACCGCGATCAAAGGTGAGTTCGTCTTCCAGGCCCGCGAACAATTGAAGACGGCCGAAGCCCGATCACCCGCCGAGCGAGCCTTACAAGCACCCGAGCATCGATTCAATCGAGGTGACTACCGCTTGGTGATGGCGGCCGCCGGCAATCTCCCGCTCGACGAGAATGCTGCGTTGAGCATGGAGCAGCTCAAGGCACAAGCGCCGGTAAACGGCGACACTCAAGTGCATGCCCTTAGCATCCACGGTTTTAAGTCCAGCGACATTGTGCGGTTCGGCGCTGACGATGGAGGTCGCCAGGTACTTTATATACCGGGAGCAAAGCCGGCATTCCTGCGCTTCGACTCCCTGAAAAAACTCAATCAGTGGGTGATTGAGCAAAGTCAGTATCCGAAAAAAAGCCAGGCGCTGCTGGCACATTTTTCATTGATTGATCGCCAGGACCATAAGCCCGGCATCCTGCCGCAACTGGGAATCGACTTTATACCTGGCTTGAGCTTCACGGGAATAGGCGACACGCGAGATGGCCTGGACGCCCTGTTCAAAAAAATGGCTGCCGGTGATCTGAAAACCCCGGTGCTCAATGACAGCCACGCAAAAATCGAGGCAGACGTATTTTCCACATTGGCCACCGCCGCCAAACAACGCATGACCAGCGATACAGACGTAGTCATCAAATCCAACAGCGAAGTGACCCGCGACACCTGGCTGAACGACATAACCGTGGCTGCGGGTCTGCTGGCCAAGCTTGCGCCCATCGCAGCACCGGTTGCGGGTGCGGCGGCGCTTGCAGGGTTGACCGAGCTGGGGTTGGGCGCGGAAAAAGCAGCATCCGGCGACACCGAGGCCGAGCGCAGCGATGGAGTGTCCAAGGCATTCGATGGTTTGCTGAACACGCTATTTTCAGCCGGGGCAAGCGCAGTCCCCGAGGATCCTTTTGCATTACCGACCGAAAAAGAATTGCCGAATCTAGAGTCACTCGATCCGCCCGAAATCAGTGTCATCGAACCCACACCCGGGCCATCCAGCGGTACACGTGTTGTCAACGAGCCCGGAGCGCCCCTGCCAAGATCCCAACCCCTGCTGCCAATGGCACCCCATGCCGTCCCTGACGGTGAGCAATTGATAAAGAACGCGCCTCGTGACGCACTGGGTGTCTATCGAATAACCGACAGCAAGGGAGCGCTGCGTCAATTCGTACGCCTTACCGACGAAACTGAAACAAGCAGGATATTTGAAATATCAGGTCGCTACAGGACAGGCGACACCTTTGCCAGAATCATCAATTCCGACGGTGACGGACTGATGGTTATCACACCCGGGCGCGAGAAAGAGTGGGCCCGCGCACCGGGCGATGGCGGGATTAAGTGGCCGTGGCAACGTCCGATTTCGCCGACCCCGAGTAACGACTTAAAGTCATCCTCCCGCTTTTCGGACAACTTTATTGAGTTAGACGGATCAAAAATGGAAGGCGCCGACACACTCGACAAATACCTCAACTTTGAGGAGCAGACGCAGTATAGATTTGGCGTCAGCGTTGATGAGGAAAACGGTACGGTTAAAAGTCGCCCTGTCCTTTCATGGGAAGTAGACGATAGAAACTTCACGGTCTCCGCTTCGGAAGCGGCATCCCCTTCAAAGTTCGGCACCAGCGTCTACTCTGGCCAATTCATCAAAGACATCAACAGAAACCCTTACACAATAAGGCGACCGGGCTTGCAGGACGTTGAAATCGACATACCCCAGCAGATAAAAGGACTTAATGTTCCGGGCAATAATGCAGAGCAGTCAGTCGTCGATGGTCTTATCCATGACGGAATCGAAACCTTTGAAAGTGCGATCCCCGACCCCGACATGCGGGCGGCGATTTCAGAGGTAGCGCATCAAGGCTCTGCCGCTCCGGCGTGGCTTGAATTGCAGCCCCCCCGGGTAAAAGACGACTACCTGAGCAGCGCTGGCGACCGACACTTTTTCATCGACTATTCGCCTTTGGAAAATGAGACCAAAGTCACGGTGACCTCGCAATGGAAACTCGTTTATGCAGGCGGAGATGAGCCCATTCCCGCTTCAGACTTGAGCATCACAGCCAG
Organism: Pseudomonas sp. FBCC-B545; assembly: GCF_059134095.1. Lineage (NCBI taxonomy): Bacteria > Pseudomonadati > Pseudomonadota > Gammaproteobacteria > Pseudomonadales > Pseudomonadaceae > Pseudomonas > Pseudomonas sp. FBCC-B545. The sequence continues at coordinate 5,312,175 of NZ_CP101441.1, forward strand.
CCGGACGTTCACCCTTCGTGAGAGTAATGCGGTGGATGGATTGCCCGTTACAATCGACAAATCTGCGCCTACCCGCATAGAAGTCTCCCCTACCTAACCCGCTTGAACGGCGGTAACCTCGGTGACCGCCGTTTTCGTTTGGGCAGCTTTTGTATGCCTGCCATTTCAGGGGTCTCCATGAAAAAGCCACTGCTCCTCGCCGCCAGCCTCCTGGCCTTTATACCAATGGCCCAGGCCGCCACGACCCTGGTCTACTGCTCCGAGGCCAGCCCCGCCGGCTTCGATCCCAGCCAGTACACCAGCGGCACCGATTTCGATGCATCCGCCGAAACCGTGTTCAACCGCCTGACCCAGTTCAAGCGCGGCGGCACCGAAGTCGAGCCCGGCCTGGCAACCCGCTGGGAGGTCTCCAGCGACGGCCTCACCTACACGTTCCACCTGCGCGAGGGCGTCAAGTTCCACACCACCGATTTCTTCACCCCGACCCGCGACTTCAACGCCGATGATGTGCTGTTCACCTTCAATCGGCTGCTGGACGCCGATAGCCCGTTTCGCAAGGCCTACCCATCCGAATCGCCCTACTTCACCGACATGGGCTTGAACACCACGATCAAAAGCATCGACAAGCTCGACGAACACACCGTGCGTTTCAACCTGAATAATGTCGATGCTGCGTTTGTACAGAACCTGGCCATGAGTTTTGCCTCGGTGCAATCGGCTGAATATGCCGCGCAGCTCCTGAAAGAAGGCAAGCCCGAGCAGATCAATCAAAAACCGGTCGGCACCGGGCCATTTGTGTTCAAGCGTTACCAGAAAGACGCGCAGATTCGCTATGCGGCCAATAAACAGTATTGGAAACCCGAGGACGTGAAGCTCGACAACCTGGTGTTCGCCATCACCCCGGACGCCGCCGCGCGCCTGCAGAAGCTCAAAGCCGGCGAATGCCAGGTCAGCGGTTACCCGCGCCCCGCCGATATCGAGGTGATGAAGCAAGACCCCAACCTGCGCGTGCTACAGCAAGCCGGATTCAACCTGGGCTTCCTGGCCTACAACGTAACCCACCCGCCGCTGGACCAGCTCAAGGTGCGTCAGGCCCTGGATATGGCCATCGACAAGCCTGCGATCATCAAGGCCGTATACCAGGGCGCCGGACAATTGGCGCAGAACGCATTGCCTCCGGCGCAGTGGTCTTATGACCCGAAAATCCAAGACGCGCCCTACGACCCGTCCAAGGCGCGGTTGCTACTAAAAGAAGCAGGGGTTGCACCAGGTACCACCATCAATCTATGGGCAATGACCGTGCAGCGCGCCTCCAACCCCAATGCGCGAATGTCCGCGCAAATGATCCAACAGGATTGGGCCAAGGTCGGCATTACGGCCAACATCGTCAGCTATGAGTGGGGCGAGTACATCAAGCGCGCCAAGAATGGCGAGCACGATGCAATGATTTACGGCTGGACCGGTGATAACGGCGACCCGGATAACTGGCTCGGCGTGCTCTACAGTTGTGCCGCAGTCAAGGGCAGCAACTACGCCAAATGGTGTAACCCGGCCTACGACACACTGGTGCAGCAAGCTAAGGTCAGCAACGACCGCGAGCAGCGCATCAAGTGGTATCAACAGGCACAAAAAATCCTTAAGGAACAAGTACCTATAACGCCTATTGCGAACTCGACGGTTTTCCAGCCTTTGCGCAAGGAAGTGCGTGACTTCAAGATCAGCCCCTTTGGGCTCACGCCGTTCTATGGCGTGGGTCTAGATAAGTAACAACAGCGCCCCAACCGAGTGCGCTAGACGCCTCGGCTGGGCTTTTTTGGTGCACCTATTGCACCGAAAAAACCCTCCAAACAGGCATATTTGTGTCGAAACTTTCATAATTGCGACATTCCTGTACGTTCGTACCACTGTTTGCCGCTCCTGGCCGCTCTGCATCTTGCATTGGGTATGGCGCCTGCATAAGTATCCGCAGGCCGACTCACGAGGTCGCCCTCACCACCAAAAATGACAACAAATCATGAGGCCAACATGCTTAAACACGCAGTCCTTCCGTTATTAGTGAGCGCGGGCCTTATGGCCGCCGCCCCTGCAGCCCTTGCGGCAACTAACCTGGTGTTCTGCTCCGAAGGGAGCCCGGCCGGTTTCGATCCAGGCCAGTACACCACCGGAACAGACTTCGATGCCTCGGCCGAAACCATGTTCAACCGTCTGAGCCAGTTCGAACGTGGCGGCACCGCCGTGGTTCCTGGCCTGGCCACCAGCTGGGACGTGTCCCCGGATGGCCTGACGTATACCTTCCACCTTCGCGAAGGCGTCAAGTTCCATACCACCCCGTACTTCAAGCCGACTCGTGAATTTTCGGCAGACGACGTGCTGTTCACCTTCAACCGGATGATCAATAAAGACGATCCATTCCGTAAGGCCTACCCCACCGAGTTCCCGTACTTCACGGACATGGGGATGGACACCAACATCAAGAACATCGAGAAAGTCGATGACCACACCGTCAAGTTCACCCTTGGCACCGTGGATGCGGCTTTCATCCAGAACCTGGCCATGAGCTTCGCGTCGATCCAGTCCGCTGAATATGCCGCGCAGTTGCTCAAGGAAGGCAAGCCCGCCGACATCAACCAGAAGCCGGTTGGCACTGGCCCGTTCGTGTTCAAGAGCTACCAGAAAGATTCGAACATTCGCTACACCGGCAACAAGGACTACTGGAAACCTGAAGATGTGAAGATCGACAACCTGATCTTCGCAATCACAACTGACCCGTCGGTGCGTATCCAGAAGCTCAAGAAAAACGAATGCCAGATCACCCTGTTCCCACGTCCGGCCGACCTCAAGGCCCTGGGCGAAGACAAGGACCTGAAACTGCCGCACCAGGCCGGCTTCAACCTGGGCTACGTTGCCTACAACGTCATGGACAAGGTCAAGGGCAGCGATCAGCCAAACCCGCTGGCTGACCTGCGCGTACGCCAGGCGCTGGACATGGCGGTGAACAAGCAGCAGATCATTGACTCCGTGTACCAGGGCGCCGGTCAACTGGCCGTCAACGCCATGCCGCCGACCCAATGGTCCTACGACACCAGCATCAAAGACGCCAAGTACGACCCTGAAAAAGCCAAGGCGCTGCTCAAGGAAGCCGGCGTCAAGGAAGGTACCGAAATCGTCCTGTGGGCCATGCCGGTTCAGCGTCCGTACAACCCGAACGCCAAGCTGATGGCCGAGATGCTGCAGAACGACTGGTCCAAGATCGGCCTGAAGGTCAAGATCACCAGCTACGAGTGGGGCGAGTACATCAAGCGCTCCAAAGGCGGCGAGAACCAGGCCATGATCATTGGCTGGAGCGGCGACAATGGTGACCCGGACAACTGGCTGAACGTACTGTTCGGCTGCGACTCGCTGTCGGGTAACAACTTCTCCAAGTGGTGCGACAAAAAATTCGACGGCATCGTAAAAGAAGCCAAGGCCACATCGGATGTCGCCAAACGCACCGAGCTGTACAAGCAGGCGCAACATATCCTCAAAGATGCAGTCCCGATGACACCTATCGCGCACTCGACGGTGTATCAACCCATGCGTAATACCGTACAGGACTTCAAGATCAGCCCGTTTGGCTTGAACTCCTTCTACGGCGTTAGCGTCAGCGGCAAGTAAGGATCAATAACGGCGACGTTTCATAACGTCGCCGTTATTCCATCTGCCCAGGCCATAGGAAACAGACCACGATTGAAAGCGTTGCGTCCTACAGCAACGAACTGCGACCCGTGTCTCCGTTACCTACAAGGCCAGTCAGAATTGACGCATTTACTGCAATGTCCGCGCCCCATAACGTCGTAGGACAGCAGAGGCATCATTCTGGGAAAAGGCACTTGCTGTGTGTGGGATCAGTGATGTCTCCCTGGCCGTGCGCCAGAGAGGTGGTTCGCTGTTGATAACTACAAACAAGGATCGGGATTGTCATGCGCCATACCACCGTTCTATCCGCGATGTTTGCCACCAGCCTGCTGGCCGTGGCCACGATGGGCCAAGCCGCCGAGAAGAAGAGCCTGGTGTTCTGCTCCGAAGGCAGCCCGGCAGGTTTTGATACTGCGCAATACACCACCGCCACCGACAACGATGCCGCAGAGCCGTTGTACAACCGCCTGGTCGAATTCGAAAAAGGCGCCACCGACGTGGTGCCTGGGCTGGCAACCAAGTGGGATATCTCCGAAGACGGGCTGACCTATACGTTTCACCTGCGTGAAGGGGTGAAGTTCCACAGCAACAAGGAATTCAAGCCGACGCGGGACTTCAACGCCGACGACGTGCTGTTCACCTTCAACCGCATGCTTGACCCCGACCACCCGTTCCGCAAGGCCTACCCTACCGAGTTTCCGTACTTCAACGGGATGAGCCTGAACAAGAATATCGCCAAGGTCGAAAAAACCGGCCCCTACACCGTGGTGATGACCTTGAACACGGTCGACGCCGCGTTCGTGCAGAACATCGCCATGAGCTTTGCCGCAATCCTCTCGGCCGAATACGCCGAGCAGTTGCTCAAGCAAGCCCGGCCCAGCGACATCAACCAGAAGCCGATCGGCACTGGCCCCTTCGTGTTCCAGCGCTACCAGAAAGACTCGCAGATCCGTTATGTGGGCAACAAACAGTACTGGGACCCGAGCCGGGTCAAACTGGACCAACTGATCTTCGCCATCAACACCGATGCCTCCGTGCGGGTGCAGAAGCTCAAGGCCGGCGAATGCCAGGTCACCCTGCATCCACGCCCCGCCGATGTCGAAGCCCTCAAGACTGACCCGAACCTGCAACTGCTGACCAAACCTGGCTTCAACCTCGGCTATATCTCTTACAACGTGCGCCATAAACCCTTCGACCAGCTCGAGGTCCGTCAGGCATTGGACATGGCAGTGAACAAGCAGAGCATCCTGAATGCCGTGTACCAGGGCGCCGGGCAACTGGCGGTCAACGCCATGCCGCCGACGCAATGGTCCTACGACGACAGCATCAAGGACGCCGCCTACAACCCGGAAAAAGCCAAGGAACTGCTCAAGGCCGCCGGCGTCAAGGACGGCACCGAGATCACCCTGTGGGCCATGCCCGTGCAGCGCCCCTACAACCCCAACGCCAAGCTGATGGCCGAGATGCTGCAGAACGACTGGGCCAAGATCGGCCTCAAGGTCAAGATCGTCAGCTATGAGTGGGGCGAATACATCAAGCGCACCAAGAATGGTGAGCACGATGTCAGCCTGATCGGCTGGACCGGCGACAACGGTGACCCGGACAACTGGCTCGGCACCCTCTACAGCTGCGACGCCATCGGCGGGAACAACTACTCCATGTGGTGTGACCCGGCGTACGACAAGCTGATCAAGCAAGCCAAGGTCGTGACCGACCGCGAACAAAGGACTGTTCTGTACAAACAGGCGCAGCAACTGCTCAAGCAGCAGGTGCCGATCACGCCCATCGCCCACTCGACGGTCAACCAACCGTTAAGCGCCAAAGTCGAAGGTTTCAAAGTGAGCCCCTTCGGCCGCAACGTGTTCTCGGGCGTCAGCATTACCCCATAAGAAAATAACCGGATTGCGGGGAGCGAAGTCGGCTCCCCGGCAAACGTGCAGGCTTTTGTCGGGAAAATCCCTACGCCAAACGTTTGCAAAGGCTTGAACGAGTTCCACACCCAATAGCCGGTTCACCTAAAAAGACCGGCATAAAAAAGAGAACCAAAGGAGCTTCACCCATGAAACTGAGCAGCAAAGCGCTTCTGGCCCTGGCCATCAGCAGCATCACGGCGACCGCCTATGCTGAACCCGCCAGCCAGGACTTCGTTCCTACCACATTGGCCGGCACCAGCGCCCAAGGCGAGGCCAAGGGCTTCATTGAAGATTTCAGCCTCGGCGGCACCACGCGTAACTGGTACTCCCATGAAAGCAAATACCGTGGGGGCACCTTCGCCTACCAGAAGCACGGCCAGACCCTTACTGATCGCAACCGTACCAACTGGGTGCAGGGCACCATCCTCAACGCCAGCTCGGGTTTCACCCAGGGCACCGTTGGGGTCAAGACCGAAGTAGCGGTCTACAACGCCCTGGTACTGGACCGCAGCAAGCGTGACATCAAGGGTGGCTCCAACCGTACCCTGGCGGACTCCAACGGCGACGCCGTCGACCAGTGGAGCAAGCTGGGCCTGGCCAACGTGCAGTTCCGCGTGTCCAACACCACCTTGACCGCCGGTCGCCAGAACTTCAGCAGCGGCATCGTCGACACCATCGGCAACCGTGCCCTGCCTTCAAGCTTCCAGGGTGTGAGCTTCAACAGTGAAGAGTTCAGCAACCTGTCGTTCCAGGGCGGCGTGTTTGACCGCGTCTCGCCACGTAGCGAGCAGAGCCTGTCGAAATTCCGTACCGAATACGGCAATGGCGCAGAAACCGACAAAGTGTCCACCCTGGGCGTGAACTACCAGCCGCTGAAAAGCCTGAAGACCAGCTTCTTCGCCGCCAACGTGAAGGACTTCTGGAACCAGTACTACTTCGGCGCTACCCATGAATTGGGCGACGCTCAGCAACTGGGCCTGACCACCGGCTTCAACTACTACAAGACTGTCGACGAAGGCAAAAAAGAGATGGGGGAAATCGACAACGATACCTTCTCCCTGTCCCTGGGACTGACTCACCAGGCACACAGCCTGACCTTCGGTTACCAGCAAGTGAACGGTAACGAGTACTTCGACTACCTGCACGAAACCAACGGCATCTACCTGGCCAACTCCCTGACTTCGGACTTCAACGGCCCGAACGAGAAATCCTTCCAGATCGCCTATGCCATCAACATGGCTGAATACGGCGTACCAGGCTTGAAGTTCAATGCCTACTCGGCCCGCGGCTGGGGCATCGACGGTACCCACTACACCGGCAACAATGGCCGCGCCAAGTTCGCCTACGACGGCATCCAGTCCCAGGACGGCGAGAAGCACCAGGAATACGGTGTAGGCGCTTCCTACGCGGTGCAGAGTGGCCCGCTCAAGGCTACCGCGATTCGCGCCACCTACGTTGAACACCGTGGCAGCGAATTCCAGTCCGATGGCAGCATCAAGGAATTCCGTCTGGTCACCACCATCCCATTCAACATCCTTTAATTAGCGCCAGGCAGACGGCGGCCTCAGGACGAGCCCGCCGTCTACGCTTTTCTGGCTCCATCGATTGCAGAGGGCTCTGAATGAAAATGCTCCCGCTACAAGCCGCCATGGCTGCCGCGCTGTTGAGCGTGGCGATCGGCGTTTCGGCCAAACCGCTGGTGGTGTGCACCGAAGCCAGCCCGGAAGGTTTCGACCCGGTGCTGTACACCACCGCCGTGACCGCTGATGCAGCCGCTGAAACCATGTTCAACCGTCTAGTGGATTTCAAGCCAGGTACGACCGAGGTGGTTCCCGCGCTGGCCAAGTCATGGGAAATCAGTGATGACGGCCTGACCTACACGTTCCACCTGCGCGATGACGTCAAGTTCCACACTACCGATTACTTCAAGCCTTCGCGCAACTTGAATGCCGACGATGTGCTGTGGAGCTTCCAGCGCCAGTTGGACCCGAAACACCCGTGGCATAACAAGTCCACCACCGGTTTCCCTTATTTTGAAAGCATGGGTTTCAAGGAACTGCTCAAGAGTGTCGAGAAGGTTGACGATCACACCGTGGTCTTCACCCTGACGCGCCCTGAAGCACCGTTCCTGGCCGATGTTGCAATGCCGTTCACCGCTATCCATTCCGCCGAATACGCCGACAAGCTGCTCGCCGCCGGCAAGACCGACGAACTCAACAGCAAGCCGATCGGCACCGGCCCATTCATCTTCATCCGCTATCAGAAAGATGCTCAGGTGCGCTTCAAGGCCAACCCGGAATACTTCCGTGGCAAGCCGCCCGCCGACCCGTTGATCCTGGCCATTGCGGTCGATAACAACGTGCGCTTGCAAAAGCTCAAGGCCAATGAATGTCAAATCGCGCTTTATCCCAAGCCGGATGATCTGCCGAGCATCAAGAAAGATCCGAACCTGAAAGTCGATGAGCTGGCGGCCATGACCACCAGCTACACCGCCCTGAACACTACTCACAAGTACATGAGCGACCCACGGGTGCGTCACGCGATCAACATTGCGTTCGACAAGGCCGGCTACACCGACGCCCTGTACGGCAAAGGCAACGCGGTGGTGGGCACCGGCCCGTATCCACCGACCTTGCTGGGCTTCAATGACAAGCTCAAGAACCCACCTCGCGACTTGGACAAGGCCCGTGCCCTGCTCAAGGAAGCCGGCGTACCGGAGGGCACCGAGTTCACCCTGTTCACCCGTAACGGCGGCGGCCCGACCAACCCCAACCCAATGCTCGGCGCCCAGCGCATGCAGGCAGACCTGGCCCAGATCGGCCTGAAGGTCAACATCAAGGTCATGGAATGGGGCGAGATGCTCAAGCGCGCCAAGGCAGGCGAGCACGACATGGTTTCCGCCGGCTGGGCGGGGGATAACGGCGACCCGGATAACTTCCTCACGCCTAACCTGAGTTGCGATGCAGCGAAAAACGGCGAAAACTACGCCCGTTGGTGTAACAAGGAGTTTCAGGACTTGATCGACAAGGCGCGCGCCATCGCTGAACCCCAGCAACGGGCCGCACTCTATGAACAAGCCCTGGATGTTTTCGAGAAGGACCAGCCGTGGATACCCATGGCTTATCCAAAAATGTTTACCGCCATGCGCAAGAACGTCGAGGGTTATACCCAAAGCCCGCTGACGAACAATAACTTCGCCACCACCCAGGTGAAGTAAATAAGAAAAACGCTCGGCACCGTCGACACTGACGGTGCCGAACCTGCCTAACCGGCTGATTGAGGTACACACCAAGATGTTTAGTTTTATTGCCCGCCGACTGGGGTTATTGATCCCCACGTTCTTCGGCATCACGTTGCTGACCTTTGCGTTGATTCGCATGATTCCAGGCGACCCCGTAGAAGTCATGATGGGCGAGCGACGGGTTGACCCCGAAATGCACGCCCAGGCAATGGAGCGCCTTGGCCTTAACAAGCCGCTGTATGCGCAATACCTGGATTACGTCGGCAAGCTCGCCCAGGGCGACCTTGGCGAATCGCTGCGCACCCGCACCAGCGTGTGGACCGAGTTCACCGCCCTCTTCCCCGCGACCCTGGAACTGTCCATGGCCGCCCTGTTGTTCGCCGGTATCCTGGGCCTGTTAGCCGGGGTGATCGCGGCTTTGAAACGAGGATCCCTGTTCGACCATGGGGTGATGGGCATCTCCCTGGCGGGCTATTCGATGCCGATCTTCTGGTGGGGCCTGATCCTGATCATGTTCTTCTCGGTAAGCCTGGGCTGGACCCCGGTTTCCGGGCGTATCGACCTGCTCTACGACATCGAGCCGCGCACCGGTTTCATGCTGATCGACACCCTGCTGGCCGACGAGCCGGACGCGTTCTGGGACGCCCTGCACCACCTGATCCTGCCGGCCATCGTGCTGGGCACCATCCCGCTGGCGGTGATCGCGCGGATGACCCGTTCGTCGATGCTCGAAGTACTGCGTGAAGACTACATTCGTACCGCCAAGGCCAAGGGCCTGTCGCCGGCACGCGTGGTATTCGTGCACGGCCTGCGCAACGCGCTGATTCCGGTACTTACCGTGGTCGGCCTGCAAGTCGGCACGCTGCTGGCCGGTGCGGTACTGACCGAGACCATCTTCTCGTGGCCCGGCATCGGCAAATGGCTGATCGAAGCCATTGGCGCACGGGACTACCCGGTGGTGCAAAACGGCATTCTGCTGATCGCCTGCCTGGTGATCCTGGTGAACTTCGTAGTGGACATCCTCTACGGCTTCGCCAACCCACGCATCCGTCACCAGCGCTGAGATCATGACCATGACTACCTCTACTCCAGTGTCAGCAGTCGATCAGAGCCTGCTGTACCCGTCTCCATACAAAGAATTCTGGCAAGCCTTCTCCAAGAACAAAGGCGCGGTTGCCGGCCTGCTGTTCATGTTGCTGATCGTGTTCTGCGCGATCTTCGCCCCGTGGGTGGCACCGCATAACCCCAGCGAGCAATACCGCGACTTCCTGCTGACCCCGCCAGCCTGGCTGGAAGGTGGGCAGATGCAGTTCCTGCTCGGCACCGACGAATTGGGCCGTGACCTGCTCTCGCGCCTGATCCAGGGTTCGCGCTTGTCGTTGCTGATCGGCTTGTCGTCAGTGGTGATGTCGCTGATCCCGGGCATCCTGCTGGGCCTGTTCGCCGGGTTCTTCCCGCGCTTGCTTGGCCCGACCATCATGCGCCTGATGGACATCATGCTGGCCCTGCCATCGCTGCTGCTGGCCGTTGCCATTGTCGCCATCCTCGGCCCTGGCCTGATCAACACCGTGATCGCCATCGCCATCGTGTCGCTGCCGTCCTACGTGCGTCTGACCCGCGCCGCGGTGATGGGCGAACTGAACCGTGACTACGTGACGGCCGCCCGTCTTGCCGGCGCCGGCCTGCCACGCCTGATGTTCATCACCGTGCTGCCTAACTGCATGGCACCGCTGATCGTCCAGGCCACCCTGAGCTTCTCGTCGGCGATCCTCGATGCCGCCGCCCTGGGCTTCCTCGGCCTTGGCGTACAACCGCCAACCCCGGAGTGGGGCACCATGCTGGCCTCGGCTCGGGACTACATCGAACGCGCCTGGTGGGTGGTGAGCCTGCCTGGTTTGACCATTTTGCTCAGCGTGCTGGCAATCAACTTGATGGGTGACGGCCTGCGCGATGCGCTGGACCCGAAACTCAAGAACGCCGCCTGAGGAGATTCCCATGTCACTGTTAGAAATAAAGAATCTCAACGTACGCTTCGGCGACAAGACCGCCGTGCCGGTGGTCGATGGCCTCGACATTACCGTCGACAAAGGCGAAGTACTGGCGATCGTTGGCGAGTCGGGTTCGGGTAAATCCGTGACCATGATGGCGCTGATGGGCCTGATCGAGCACCCAGGCATCGTCACCGCCGACGCCCTGAACTTCGACGGCAAGGACATGCTCAAGCTGAGCAACCGCCAGCGCCGCCAGATCGTCGGCAAAGACCTGGCGATGGTGTTCCAAGACCCGATGACCGCGCTCAACCCCAGCTACACCGTGGGTTTCCAGATCGAAGAAGTGCTGCGCCTGCATTTGAAAATGTCCGGCAAGCAAGCGCGCAAGCGTGCGATCGAGCTGCTGGAAAAGGTTGAAATCCCAGGCGCTGCCAGCCGGATGGATGCCTACCCGCACCAACTGTCCGGTGGTATGAGCCAGCGCGTGGCAATCGCCATGGCGATTGCCGGCGAGCCCAAGCTACTGATCGCCGATGAACCGACCACTGCGTTGGACGTGACCATTCAGGCGCAGATCATGGAGCTGCTGCTGGCCCTGCAGAAAGAGCAGAACATGGGCCTGGTGCTGATCACCCACGACCTCGCCGTGGTGGCCGAAACCGCCCAGCGCGTGTGTGTGATGTATGCCGGCCAGGCCGTGGAAGTCGGCCAGGTGCCACAACTGTTCGACATTCCAGCGCACCCCTACAGCGAAGCGCTGCTCAAGGCGATTCCGGAACACAGCCTGGGCGCCACGCGCCTGGCCACGCTGCCAGGCATCGTGCCCGGTCGGTATGACCGTCCGCAAGGTTGCCTGCTGTCGCCGCGTTGCCCGTACGTACGCGATAACTGCCGCACCGAACGTCCGGCTCTCGATCCGAAAACCAACAGCCTCGCGCGTTGCTTCTACCCCTTGAACCAGGAGGTGGCGTAATGGCCGTCGTTCTTACCGCCCGCGACCTGACCCGTCACTACGAAGTGTCCCGTGGCCTGTTCAAGGGCCACGCCACCGTACGTGCTCTCAATGGTGTGTCCTTCGAACTGGAAGCCGGCAAGACCCTGGCCGTGGTAGGCGAGTCGGGTTGCGGCAAATCCACCCTGGCCCGGGCCCTGACGCTGATTGAAGAGCCCTCGTCGGGCTCCTTGAAAATCGCCGGGCAAGAAGTGGCTGGCGCCGACAAGGCCCAGCGCAAGCAGTTGCGCAAAGACGTGCAAATGGTGTTCCAGAGCCCCTATGCCTCTTTGAACCCACGCCAGAAGGTCGGCGATCAACTGGCGGAACCGTTGCTGATCAACACCAACCTGTCCGCTGCCGAGCGCCGCGAAAAAGTGCAGGCGATGATGAAGCAAGTGGGCCTGCGCCCCGAGCATTACCAGCGCTACCCGCACATGTTCTCCGGCGGCCAGCGCCAGCGTATCGCCCTGGCCCGGGCAATGATGCTGCAACCCAAAGTGCTGGTGGCGGATGAGCCGACCTCGGCGCTGGACGTGTCGATCCAGGCCCAGGTGCTCAACCTGTTCATGGACCTGCAGCAGGAGTTCAACACTGCCTACGTGTTCATCTCCCATAACCTGGCAGTGGTGCAGCACGTTGCTGACGATGTGATGGTGATGTACCTCGGCCGCCCCGTGGAAGTGGGCCCCAAGGAAGACATTTACGCACGCCCCCTGCACCCCTACACCCAGGCGCTGCTGTCGGCCACCCCGACCATCCACCCGGACCCGAACAAGCCGAAGATCAAGATCGTCGGCGAGCTGCCCAACCCGCTGAACCCGCCGCCTGGCTGCGCGTTCCACAAGCGCTGCCCGTATGCGACCGAACGCTGCAGCAGCGAGGAGCCGTTGTTGCGGCCGTTGGATAATCGGCAGGTGGCGTGCCATTACGCGGAGCAGTTTGTGGCCTGAGGCAACACAATTCTTCTCTGTAGGAGCGAGCTTGCTCGCGAAAGACGTCAACGATAACGCGGGTAGTCTGGTTTAACGCGGTGTCCATGGTTTCTTCGCGAGCAAGCTCGCTCCTACAGAGGCTGCGGTTTCAATGAGTTCCATCGCCCTTCCCGCCAGATTGCGCATCAGTCTGGCCGGAGGGGCTTTTTTTTGCGCGCCTGTAACAAAAAATACCGTTTGAACCAATGCCAAGCACCTTGAAAACATTGAGCCAGGGCCTGACGAAAAGTGTATAGATTGTAAATGCAATTTACTTCTGTTTGAGAATCAATATCATTGCGGCGCATGGAGAGCGCTGGATGCGCGAAAAAATTCAGACGCCTCTCGTTCAATCGCCCCCCTTAAAGGACTTTGTGGACATGTCGTCTCAATTCAGGCTCAGCCATCTATCGCTGGCGTTTATCGCTACCCTTTCGTCCCCCGCGCTGTTGGCGGAGAGTGTGGAAAAACAGCGCGATAAAGTGCCGATCGAAGCGACAGACCTGCCTGTAGACGGCCAACCTCAAGCCTTGGTGCTGGAAGAAACGCGAGTACTAGGCACCGCTGCCGAAGAACTCAAGCAAGCCCCTGGCGTATCGATCATCACCGCCGAGGACATCAAGAAGCGCCCACCCACCAACGACCTGTCGGAGATCATCCGCCGCGAGCCAGGCGTCAACCTGACTGGCAACAGTTCCAGCGGCAGCCGCGGTAATAACCGTCAGATCGACCTGCGCGGCATGGGCCCGGAAAACACCCTGATCCTGATCGATGGCAAACCCTCCACCTCACGCAACGCCGTGCGTTATGGCTGGAGCGGTGACCGTGATACCCGTGGCGAAACCAACTGGGTGCCGGCCGAAGAAGTCGAGCGCATTGAAATCCTGCGCGGCCCGGCCGCCGCTCGTTATGGCTCCGGGGCCATGGGCGGGGTGATCAACATCATCACCAAACGCCCGACCGACCAATTGCACGGTTCGCTGACCGCCTACACCGCCTTCCCCGAAAACGATGCCGAAGGCGCGAGCAAACGTACCAACTTCAATCTCAGCGGCCCGCTGACCGACAGTCTCGCGTTCCGCGTCTATGGCGGGCTGAACAAGACCGACGCCGATGACGCCGACATCAACCGCGCAGCCCAAGCGACGCCTGATTCTTTGGTCGCTGGCCGCGAAGGCGTACGCAATAAAGACGTCAATGGCTTGCTGAGCTGGCAATTCACCCCAGAGCAAACCCTCGACCTGGAAGCCAGCTATAGCCGCCAGGGTAATATTTTTGCCGGCGACACCATGCTCAACGGCGGTGGCGCATTCGTTGAAAGCCTGGTGGGCAAGGAAACCAGTGTGATTCAACGCAGCAGCTTCTCTGCAACCCACCGTGGTGAATTTGACTGGGGCTCGACCCTGGCCTCGCTGACCCACGACCTGACCCGCAATGAGCGTCTCAACGAAGGCCTGGCCGGATCCGGCGAGGGCGCGCCTTCGGCCAGCGCCGGGCGTTTCGAATCACGCCTGCGTAATACCCGGGCCACCGCCGAGGTCAATCTGCCCCTGAGCTTCGGTGCCGAACAGGTCCTGACCCTGGGCAGCGAATACCTCTACGAGTCGATGAACGATCCAGGCTCGTTGCGCCCGCAAACTTATGACCCGGGTACCGGCGGCGTCCCCGCCATCCCCGGCGTCAGCCGCAACAGCACCAAGACCACCGCATCGAGCTATGCCTTGTTTGCCGAGGACAACATCGAACTGGGCAGCAAGACCATCATCACCCCTGGTCTGCGCTACGACGACCATGAAGAATTCGGCGGCAACTGGAGCCCCAGCTTCAACGCCTCGCACCAGTTGACCGATAAACTGAGCCTCAAGGGCGGTATCGCCCGCGCGTACAAGACTCCCAACCTGTACCAGTCCAACCCGAACTACTTGCTGTACAGCCGAGGCAATGGTTGCAACGCCAGCGAAGCCAACATGGGCGGTTGCTACCTGGTGGGTAATCGCGACCTGAAGCCGGAAATCAGCGTCAACAAGGAAATCGGCCTGGCCTACGACAAGGGCAACTGGCGCACGAGCGCGACGTACTTCCGTAATGACTACAAGAACAAGATCAATGCCAGTAACGAGGCGGCTTTCCGCCTGGGCAATGGTCGCCGCGTACTGGAGTGGGAAAACAGCGGGCCCGCCCTGGTCCAGGGGGTTGAAGGCAACCTTTTCGTAAGCCTGCGCAGCGATCTGGACTGGAACACCAACCTGACCTACATGATCGACTCCAAGGACAAGGACACCGGCGAGCCGTTGAGCATCATCCCCAAGTACACCGTCAACACCACACTGGACTGGCAAGCCACCGACAAGCTGTCCTTCCAGGTCAGCGGCACCTACTACGGCAAGCAGGAAGCGCCGACACTCAACTCACGCAGCGCCAACAGCTATGACCGCAGCGCCCAGCAGGATGTCGACCCGTATGGGCTGATGGGCCTGAGCAGTGGTTATGAGTTCAGCAAAAACTTGAGCGTGCGTGTCGGTATCAACAACCTGCTGGACAAGCGCCTGTCGCGCAAAGGCAATGCCGAGGATGCCGGTGCCCAGACCTATAACGAGCCGGGCCGGGGTTACTTCGCGTCGGTGACCACCTCGTTCTAAGTCACCGCCGGATGTCTGAAAAGCGCCTTCCGCCAGCTATAGCCTGACGGAAGGCGCGTTCTTTTCAGCAAGACTACGTCTGGCTGTCGCCTTCGTCTGCGTCGTCGCTGTCAGGCTCGTCGGTAGTCGAGTCATCATCACCCTCGCTGCCGCCCTGGCCTTGATCGCCTGGTTCGGCTTCGGACTTGGCCAACTGCAAGTCCGATGCCTGGCCACTCTTCACGACCCCTACGCTCTGCACCGGGTTATGCGCCCAGGCCGTCGACATCCCCAACGACAACAGCACCAGCACCTTCATCAACAGCACTACGCGTTGAAAAATACTCATGGTTGATTCCGTCCAGTCAGTGAATGGGACCCGCACGGCAGTCATTAACTGCCACCAGCGTTTACGCTAGTCGCGATGCCGAATTACCGCCAATCTCCAACCTTTTGGAGATCAAAATGTGGGAGGGGGCTTGCCCCCGATTGCGGAGTGTCAGAACCCAATACACTGGCTGACACACCGCTATCGGGGGCAAGCCCCCTCCCACATTCTCTCAACCGCCCAGACCTTAGTGGTGCTCGCGGGTCGCACGGAATTTCACATCCGGCCAACGCTCTTCCATCAGCGCCAGGTTCACCCGCGTCGGTGCCAGGTAGGTCAGGTGACCACCGCCGTCGATCGCCAGGTTTTCCACGGCCTTGTTGGAGAACTCTTCCAACTTCTTCTTATCGCTGCAATCAATCCAGCGCGCCGAATACACGGTGATCGGCTCGTAGGAGCATTCGACCTTGTATTCCTCTTTCAAGCGGCTGGCGACCACATCGAACTGCAGGACACCGACGGCGCCGAGGATGATGTCGTTGCTGCGCTCAGGGAAGAACACCTGGGTGGCGCCTTCTTCGGCCAACTGCTGCAAGCCTTGGCGCAGTTGCTTGGACTTGAGCGGGTCGCGCAGGCGCACGCGGCGGAACAATTCCGGGGCGAAGTGCGGGATGCCGGTAAAGCCCAGGGCTTCGCCTTCGGTGAAGGTGTCGCCGATCTGGATGGTGCCGTGGTTGTGCAGGCCGATGATGTCGCCGGCGTAGGCTTCTTCGAGCTGTTCACGCTCGGAGGAGAAGAACGTCAGGGCGTCGCCGATGCGCACGTCCTTGCCGGTGCGCACGTGGCGCATCTTCATGCCTTTTTCGTAGCGGCCGGAGCAGATACGCATGAAGGCGATACGGTCGCGGTGCTTGGGGTCCATGTTCGCCTGGATCTTGAACACGAAGCCGGTAAATTTCTCTTCGACCGGTTCCACGGTGCGCTCGTTTGCGACCCGGGCCAGAGGTTTCGGCGCCCAGTTCACAACAGCGTCAAGCACATGGTCGACGCCGAAGTTGCCCAAGGCAGTTCCGAAGAACACCGGGGTCAGCTGGCCGTCGAGGAACTCCTGCTGGTTGAACTCATGGCAGGCGCCCTGCACCAGCTCCAACTGGTCGACGAAACGGTCGTACTCGTCGCCCAGGTGAGCGCGGGCTTCGTCCGAATCGAGCTTTTCGATGATCTTGGTTTCGGTGCGCTCATGACCGTGGCCGGCGGTGTAGACAATGATGTAGTCATCGGCCAGGTGGTACACGCCCTTGAAGTCGCGGTAGCAACCGATCGGCCAAGTGATCGGCGCGGCCTTGATCTTCAGGACGGCTTCGATCTCATCGAGCAACTCGATCGGGTCGCGGATATCGCGGTCGAGTTTGTTGATAAAGCTCACGATCGGGGTGTCACGCAGGCGGCAGACGTCCATCAGCGCGATGGTGCGCGGCTCAACACCTTTACCGCCGTCGAGAACCATCAGCGCCGAGTCAACTGCAGTGAGGGTGCGGTAGGTATCTTCGGAGAAGTCTTCGTGACCCGGGGTGTCGAGCAGGTTGACCATGTGGTCGCGATACGGGAACTGCATGACCGACGTGGTAATGGAAATACCCCGTTGCTTTTCCATTTCCATCCAGTCGGAGGTCGCATGGCGGTCGGATTTGCGGGATTTCACCGTGCCGGCCACCGCGATTGCCTTGCCCATCAGCAGGAGCTTTTCGGTGATGGTGGTTTTACCGGCATCGGGGTGGGAAATAATGGCGAAAGTGCGGCGTTTCGCGACTTCGGCGGCCTGGTGGGTCATGGGAAATCGCCTGGCAGGTGAGTCAAAAAAGGGCGGCGAGTATAGCGCAAACCCGAGGGTACAGACCACCGTTGAGCCTATTGGGGGTGGCTAAATGCGCCCAAGTGTGGAACCTTTTAAAAGGTAGAGACGTCCACTCCCCTGCTACCGCACTCGGAACAGGGGCTGAAAAATCAGCAAGTTAGCCTGACGAGGCTGCGCTCATGGCTTGATCGCATACTGCATTGCCAGTATCGGCGAGCTGCTTTTCGCGAACCTATTCGCCGACAGCCAGGAATGGCATTGCCGCCGGAGAATGTGTTCGCCGACAAAAGAAAAAAAGGAGTCCGCCTGTGGCTATTCGCTATGGCAAAGGGCTGATAGGAGGCGCGGTTGTCGTCGCGCTCCTGGCCCTGCTGGTCCACTGGATCGGCATCAACACGATCGAACTGTACCGCGACGATTTGTTGTTTTACCTGCAAGCTCATCTGATTCTCGTCCTAGTCTCCATGCTGGCAGCCCTGATTGTGGGCATCCCCGCTGGTATCCTGCTCAGCCGACCGAACATGGTCGGGCGTGCAGAACGTTTCATGCAAATCTTCAACATCGGCAACACCGTCCCTCCCCTGGCCGTACTGGCCATCGCCCTCGGCGTCCTCGGCATCGGCAGCGGCCCGGCCATCTTCGCGTTGTTCCTCGCCTCCTTGCTGCCCATCGTGCGCAACACCTACGAAGGCCTGAAGAATGTTCAGGGTTCCCTGAAGGAAGCCGCCACCGGCATCGGCATGACCCCGCGCCAGGTGCTGTTTCGCGTGGAACTGCCCAACGCCGTGCCGATCATCATTGGCGGTGTACGTGTGGCCCTGGCGATCAACGTCGGCACCGCACCACTGGCGTTCCTGATTGGCGCCAACAGCCTGGGCAGCCTGATCTTCCCCGGCATTGCCCTGAACAACCAGCCGCAACTGCTGCTCGGCGCTGCATGCACCGCGCTGCTCGCCTTGCTGCTTGATGGCCTGGTGACCATGGCCAGCCGCCTCTGGCTGGAACGCGGGTTACGTCCGTCTTAAGGCCTGGCAAAGGAATTCACATGAAAAAACTAAGCTTGATATTAGGCTGCGTCCTGCTGTTCGCAGGTATTGCGCAAGCCGCAGAAAAACCGCTAATCCGCATAGGCGCACGGGTCTTCACCGAGCAGACCCTGCTGGCCGAAATCACCTCCCAGTACCTGCGCACCAAGGGCTATGACGCCCGCGTCACTGGCGGCCTGGGCAGCAACCTGGCGCGCAGTGCCCAGGAAAGTGGGCAACTGGACCTGATCTGGGAATACACCGGCGTCTCCCTGGTGGCCTACAACCACGTGGACGAGAAACTCGACAGCGAACAGTCCTACGCCCGGGTGAAAGAACTCGACGCGAAAAAAGGCTTGGTCTGGCTCTCGCCGTCGAAATTCAGCAACACCTACGCGCTGGCACTGCCGGAAAACGTGGCCAAGGAATTTCCGCAGATCAACAGCATCAGCGACCTGACCAGGGCCCTGGCCGAGGACACCAAGGAGAACCGCCTGGTGGCCCTCGACACCGAGTTCGCCAACCGCTCCGACGGCATGGGCGGCATGGTCAAGTTGTATGACATGAACCTCACGCGCAAAAACACTCGGCAGATGGACGCTGGCCTGGTCTACACCGCCCTGCGTAATGGCCAGGTGTTTGCCGGTCTGGTCTACACCACCGACGGCCGCCTGAACGCGTTCAAATTGAAGCTGCTGGCCGACGACAAACATTACTTCCCGGACTACACCGCAGCCCCGGTGATCCGTCAGCAATATCTCGACCAGCATCCTCAGTTGGCCGCAGAGCTCAAGCCCTTGGCCGAGCTGTTCGACGACGCAACCATGCGCGCGCTGAATGCGCGGGTCGACGTCGACCACGAAAGCCCGTCCGCTGTCGCCGCCGATTTCCTGCGCCAACATCCGATCAACTAAGAAGGAGAAGACATGGAATTCCTGAACGCCTTTTCCCATCTTGATTGGGCCCAAGTCCTGCACCTGACCTGGCAGCACATCACCCTGGTCGGCATCGCAGTGATCCTGGCTATCGTCGTCGGCGTGCCCCTGGGCGTGCTGATGACCCGCTTCCCGACCCTGGCCGGTCCGTTGCAGGCTAGCGCTACGGTGCTGCTGACCGTGCCGTCCATCGCCCTGTTCGGCCTGCTGTTGCCCTTCTACTCCAAGTTCGGCCAGGGCCTCGGGCCGATGCCAGCGATCACCGCCGTATTCCTCTACTCCCTGCTGCCGATCATGCGTAATACCTACCTGGCCCTCACCGGGGTGGAACCGGGTATTCGCGAAGCCGCACGCGGCATCGGCATGACCTTCGGCCAGCGCCTGCGCATGGTCGAACTGCCGATTGCCGTGCCGGTGATCCTCGCTGGTGTGCGTACCGCCGTCGTGATGAACATCGGTGTGATGACCATCGCCGCCACCATCGGTGCCGGTGGCCTGGGTGTACTTATTCTGGCTTCCATCAGCCGCAGCGATATGTCGATGCTGATTGTCGGCGCCGTGCTGGTCAGTCTCCTGGCCATCTTCGCCGACCTGCTTCTGCAATGGCTGCAACGCTCGCTGACTCCAAAAGGATTGCTCAAATGATCGAACTTCAAAACCTGTCCAAGACTTTTCAAAGCAACGGCAAGACCATTACCGCCGTCAACGATGTAAGCCTGACCGTCAACGAAGGCGAGATTTGCGTATTCCTAGGGCCCTCGGGCTGCGGCAAGAGCACCACGTTGAAGATGATCAACCGCCTGATCAAGCCCAGCTCGGGCAAGATCCTGATCAATGGCGAAGACACCACCGACCTGGACGAAGTGACCCTGCGCCGCAACATCGGCTATGTGATCCAGCAGATCGGCCTGTTCCCCAACATGACCATCGAAGAGAACATTGTGGTGGTGCCCAAGCTGCTCGGCTGGGACAAGCAGAAGTGCCACGACCGCGCCCGCGAATTGATGAGCATGATCAAGCTGGAACCCAAGCAGTACCTGCATCGCTACCCGCGTGAACTGTCCGGCGGCCAGCAGCAGCGCATCGGTGTGATCCGTGCCCTGGCGGCCGATGCGCCGCTGTTGCTGATGGATGAGCCGTTCGGCGCGGTCGACCCGATCAACCGCGAAATGATCCAGAACGAGTTCTTCGAGATGCAGCGCGCGCTGAACAAGACCGTGATCATGGTCAGCCACGACATCGACGAAGCGATCAAGCTGGGTGACAAGATCGCCATCTTCCGCGCCGGCAAGCTGTTGCAGATCGACCATCCGGACACGCTGCTGGCGCACCCGGCCGACGAGTTTGTCAGCAACTTCGTGGGCCAGGACAGCACCCTCAAGCGCCTGCTGTTGGTGAAGGCCGAAGACGCGGCGGACAACGCCCCGTCGGTCAGCCCGGAAACCCCGGTGGCCGATGCCCTGGAACTGATGGACGAGCATGACCGTCGCTACGTGGTGGTCACCTGTGCCGAGAACAAGGCGCTGGGTTATGTACGCCGTCGCGACTTGCACCGTCAGACCGGTACATGTGGCCAGTACCTGCGCGAGTTCAACGCCACCGCCGTGTACGACGAGCATTTGCGCATCCTGCTGTCGCGCATGTATGAGTTCAACCGCTCGTGGTTGCCGGTGATGGATGCGGAGCGGGTGTTCCTGGGTGAAGTGACCCAGGAGTCGATTGCCGAGTACCTGAGCTCTGGCAAGTCCCGTGGCGGCAAGACCAGTATTGTCTCGCCTGCCGAGACTGCATTGGCTTGACCTGACACAACAGGGATAAAAAATGTGGGAGGGGGCTTGCTCCCGATAGCGGTGAATCAGTGACTGAGAAGTGACTGACACACCGCTATCGGGAGCAAGCCCCCTCCCACATTTGCCCCTCGGTGAGTCAGGGAAATGTCCTCAATTCCCACTCAGCGGGGAACATCAATCCGTCACACCGGTCGGTTACATAAGTAGCTGCACGCGGCCGTACGACGAACGCGTGCAAAAACGCGACATTTTTAGTTGATCCCACGCCCATCAAGCCCTAAAGTTCGCGCCGAACGTCCATGCTGGAAACGATCCATCCGGCTCAAGTACTGACGACGAGACAGCAAGGCCAAGGGAAGCTTATCCCATGGCCTTTTTGCTTTCGGCGACATGCCTTGGGAAGTAGGCGAACCAAAGTGGGGATACGGAGGACGTTCAGTTGTACCCATTGATTAATACAGTTTGCCCCTAGGAGTCCCCAGCATGTCGATCAACGTCGAAGACTATTTCGCGCGCGCCACCTTTGACAAAATGAAGGCGTTCGCCGACAAGCAAGAAACCCCGTTCGTGGTGATCGACACCGCGATGATCAGCCAGGCCTACGATGACCTGCGCGCCGGTTTCGAATTCGCCAAGGTGTATTACGCCGTCAAGGCCAACCCGGCCGTCGAGATCATCGACCTGTTGAAAGACAAGGGTTCGAGCTTCGACATCGCCTCGATCTACGAGCTGGACAAGGTCATGGACCGCGGCGTCAGCGCCGACCGTATCAGCTACGGCAACACCATCAAGAAATCCAAGGACATCCGCTACTTCTATGAGAAGGGCGTGCGCCTGTTCTCCACCGACTCCGAAGCCGACCTGCGCAACATCGCCAAGGCCGCGCCGGGTTCGAAAGTGTATGTGCGCATCCTCACCGAAGGCTCGACCACGGCCGACTGGCCTTTGTCGCGCAAATTCGGCTGCCAGACCGACATGGCCATGGACCTGCTGATCCTCGCCCGTGACCTGGGCCTGGTGCCATACGGCATCTCGTTCCACGTCGGCTCGCAACAGCGCGACATCAGCGTGTGGGACGCAGCGATCGCCAAGGTCAAAGTGATCTTCGAGCGTCTGAAGGAAGAAGACGGCATTGAACTGAAGCTGATCAACATGGGCGGCGGCTTCCCGGCCAACTACATCACCCGCACCAACAGCCTGGAAACCTACGCCGAAGAAATCATCCGTTTCCTCAAGGAAGATTTCGGCGACGACCTGCCGGAAATCATCCTGGAGCCAGGCCGCTCGTTGATCGCCAACGCCGGCATCCTGGTCAGTGAAGTGGTGCTGGTTGCACGTAAATCGCGCACCGCCGTCGAGCGTTGGGTGTATACCGATGTGGGCAAGTTCTCCGGCCTGATCGAAACAATGGACGAAGCCATCAAGTTCCCGATCTGGACCGAGAAGAAAGGCGAGATGGAAGAAGTGGTGATCGCCGGCCCCACCTGCGACAGCGCCGATATCATGTACGAGAACTACAAGTACGGTTTGCCGTTGAACCTGGCGATTGGTGATCGTTTGTACTGGTTGTCGACCGGTGCCTACACCACCAGCTACAGCGCAGTTGAGTTCAACGGGTTTCCGCCGTTGAAATCGTTTTACGTGTAAGACGGTTATAACTAAAAAGCCCATGACGTTTCATGGGCTTTTTTCTGTCTGTGGTACGCGCCCTCAACGATCTTCGCGAACGTGCCATAACCGTAGAATATAAAGTGTCGACTGTTGAATTTCGTAGCGCATTTCGTAATGGCCGACTAAAAGTCTTCTTACGTCGCGCGGTGAAAACTCTTCAATTCTCTCACCGATGCGCGGATTACCGAGCAGCGCGTCAGGCGCTTGAGACAGTGACTGCACGATGCGGGCGGCAGCTTCGCGGTTTACAACAGAGAGGAAGTCATATAATCGAGCCAGGTCGGATAACGCTTTACTTGTCCACCTCAGCTCCATCAGCGCGGTACCGGTAGCGGCGAATCGGTGCTCAGGCTATCTGCCCAGGCCTGCACTGCCTGGTGATCGATCACGCGCCCCGCATCTACATCTGCCATAGCCTCAAGCGTCAGCCGGCTGCGCTCTTCTTCTTGATCGACCCAATCAGCGAGGGCCTGTTTCACCACCCATCCCCGTGAGCGATCCATTCGCGCGGCCATCTGGTCAACTTTCTGAGCAAGGGCAGTGGGAATATGAGCTGTCATTACTTTGGTTTCGGCACCCATGAAAACTCTCTTTGCGGATAAATGACAAGCAAGCGATTAAAAATGATTCAAGCTTAATCATAGTGACTTAAGCCAGAGCTTCAACCTTTGGTCCTTGCCGTTCATCGACAAACCGGAACACGTGAATGTGTAGAAACGGGGTCCTACAGCGTTTTCTCCAATTGGTCCGCGTGCCCTTGATAAGCCTCGGCCATGGCGCGAATCTGCGGGTCATTGGCCAGCGCCAGCGCCTTGTGTGCCGTTCGCAGGAATTTGAGATTCCCGCCTTCCAGTGCCTTGTGCAGCCACTCCAGCGCAGCGTCGATCTGGCCTCTGTCCGCCAGCACCGCCGCATAGCTGAACTGCCCCCGAAAATCCCCGGCTTCGGCGGAGCGCCGGTACCATTCAAAGGCTGCCTCAAGATCCCTGGGGCAATACTGGCCGTCTTCCAGATAACGCCCCACCAGGTTCATCGACTTGGCGTGGCCCTGCCCTGCGGCCTGGCGATAAAACGTCAGCGCTTGGGCCTGGTCTTGCATAACGCCGCGGCCGGTAGCCAACAGGTTGGCGTAGTTGTACTGGCCCCAATCCAACCCGCCTTCGGCTGCCAGCCGATATTCCCGCGCTGCCGCCGCTTCATCGACGGCGCAGCCCCAACCATGCTCCAGGCAGCGCCCGGCCATATTGCGCGCCATCAAGTGCCCGCCCTGCGCCGCAATCTGGAACCAGCGCAGCGCCAGCGCTTCATCGCGTGCGATACCGCGCCCTTCCAGCAGGATCTGCCCCAGCAACGCCTGGGCATCGACCACGCCTGCCTTGGCCGCGATCAGGATCGCCTGGGCGGCGCGCACCGGGGAATCATCGAGCATGGACTGCAATTGCTCGACGTTGAGCACTTCCTGGCGACGCAATAAAAAGCCCATCTCAGACCTCGACCCAGCGGCGCAGCAGGTTGTGGTAGGTGCCGGTGAGCTGGATCAGTGCCGGGTGGTCAGGAACGTCGCGGGTCAGTTGCTGGATCGCGCCGTCCATTTCGAACAGCAGGGTGCGCTGGCTGTCCTCGCGCACCAGGCTTTGGGTCCAGAAGAACGAGGCATAGCGGGCGCCACGGGTCACGGCGTTGACCTTGTGCAGGCTGGAGCCGGGGTACAGCACCATGTCGCCGGCGGGCAGCTTGACCCGCTGCAGGCCGAAGGTGTCCTGGATTTCCAGTTCGCCGCCGTCATATTCGTCCGGGTCGCTGAAGAACAGCGTGGACGACAGATCGGTACGCACACGTTCAGGGCTGCCTTTGGGTTGGCGTACGGCGTTGTCGATATGAAAGTCGAAACTGCCGCCAGCGGTGTAGCAGTTGAGCAGCGGCGGGAAGACTTTGTGCGGCAGCGCCGCCGACATGAACAATGGGTTGCTCCACAACCGTTCCAACATGGCCGTGCCGATTTCCTTGGCCAGGGGGTGGCCTTCGGGCAATTGCAGGTTGTGCTTGGCCTTGGCGGACTGATGCCCGGCAGTGATTTTGCCGTCGGCCCATTCGGTCTCCTCCAGGGCCTGGCGAATGCGCAACACCTCCTCACGAGAGAACAGGCCGGGAATGTGCAGCAACATGAGGCAATACCTGCGATCAGAGAGGCGCCAATGGTATTGATTCTTATCTTCGCTGTAAAACCCGGGGACGAACGAGATTGCAAAAACCGTAAGAAAAAAGTGTAAAGAATGTAAATTCGATGCGAATAGCAATATCTCGCAATTGATACAAAGTCTTGTTGGCCCTATATTCCGCGGCCTCACATCCTTGGGGAAGGGACACGTCATGTCGCGCATTCTTATAAAAACACCAGCCAGTTCACCACGCATGCTGGCCTCGGCCATCGGTGTAGCCTTGAGTGCCAGCTCTGCCGCCCACCTGGCGCAGGCGGCGGAAAACACCGAGCAGAAAGGCGAGCGCAACCCTATCTCCCTCGGCGCCACCAACATTACCGGCCAGGATCAGGACAACACCTCCTACCAGGTAGAAAAAGCCTCGTCGCAAAAATACACCGCGCCGCTGGTGGACACGCCGCGTTCGGTCACCGTGGTGCCGCAACAAGTTCTCAAGGACACCGCCGCTACCTCGTTGCAGGATGCCTTGCGCACCGTACCGGGCATTACCTTTGGTGCCGGTGAAGGTGGCAACCCCCAGGGCGACCGTCCGTTTATCCGTGGTTTTGATGCCCAGGGCGACACTTACCTGGATGGCGTGCGCGACACCGGCGGCCAGAGCCGCGAGATCTTCGACATCGAGTCGATCGAAGTCAGCAAAGGCCCGAACTCCTCGTTCGGCGGCCGTGGCTCGGCCGGTGGCAGCCTCAACCTGGTAAGCAAGACCCCACAAGCGCGGGACTTCACCAACGGCGGCTTCACCTACGGTTCCGACCAGACCCGCCGCTACGTACTCGACGTCAACCGCCAGTTCCTCGATGACAGCGCCGCCTTCCGCCTGAATCTGATGAGCCACGAACAAAACGTTGCCGGCCGCGATGCGGTGAACTACGACCGTTGGGGTGTAGCCCCGTCGCTGACGTTTGGCCTGGGTACGCCGACCCGCGTCAACCTCAGCTACTACCACATGGAAAGCGATGACTTGCCGGATTCGGGCATTCCCTACGGCTATGGTTCGTCGACTGCCACTGCCCACGTGCACGACAAACCCACCGATGGCGGCGACAGCAACAATTTCTACGGTTTGAAAAGCCGCGACTTTCGTAAAACTCGCGCTGATATCAGTACGTTCTCCATCGAGCACGACCTGAACGACAACATGACCTTGAAAAACACCCTGCGTCACGGCAGCACCGGTCAGGACTATGTGCTGACCCAACCGGATGACAGCAAACTCAACGTCAACAAGTTCGGCACCGTATGGCGTCGCGCTAACAGCCGCGTGTCCACGACCACCACGACCACCAACCAGACCGACCTGTTCGGCAGCTTCCAGGCCCTGGGCTTCAAGCACAGTTACTCCACCGGCCTGGAATTCACCGGCGAAGAAACCCGCGTCAGCGGCTATACCGTCAGCCCTAATGCCAACCCGGTGTGCAACCCGGCCAAGGGCGGCGTGGGCGGCCAGTGCACCTCGCTCGGCAACCCGAACCCGGACGACGCCTGGAACGGCAGTGTCGCGCGCAACTACAACGGCACCAACACCAAGGCCACCAGCCGCGCCGCCTATGTGTTCGACACCATCGAGCTGGATCCGAAATGGCTGCTGAATGTCGGCCTGCGTTACGACACGTTCGATACCGAAGCCAACACCAACGCCACTACCGGACGCACCAAGATCAAGGATGACAGCCAGTTCTTCAACTGGCAGGCCGGCCTGGTGTGGAAGCCTTTGGAGAACGGCAGCATCTACGCCTCCTATGCCACCTCGGCCTCACCAGCTGGTGGCCTAGTAGGTGAAGGCGCCGACGGCAACCCACTGTCTGCCGGTGCCGCCACCAGCGACTTGCAGCCTGAAGAAACCGTCAACTATGAACTGGGCACCAAGTGGGACCTGTTCCATGATCGTCTATCCCTGACCGCAGCCGTGTTCCGCACCGAGAAGAAAAACACCCGCATCCTGGTCGATACCCTCACCTACGAGAACGGCGGCGAGTCCCAGGTCGACGGTGTGGAATTGTCGGCCAGCGGCAATCTTACCGATCATTGGCAAGTGTTCGCCGGCTACACCTACCTGGACAGCGAGCTGGTCAAATCCGGCCTCAACGGGCGTAACGGGCTAGTGAGTGCCGGCTCCAACAAAGGCAACCAGATGCCCAACACGCCGAAGAACTCCTTCAGCCTGTGGACCACCTACGACATCACGCCCAAGCTGACCGTCGGCGGCGGCGCGTTCTACGTCGATGAGGTTTACGGCGACGCCGGCAACACCGTGTACGTGCCGTCCTACACCCGCTATGACGCCATGGCCAGTTACAAGCTGACCAAGAACGTCGACCTGCAACTGAACGTGCAGAACCTGACCGACAAGACCTACTACGACAAGGCCTACTCGGCGCACTTCGCCAACCAGGCGGCGGGGCGCACCGCGCTGTTGACCACCAGCTTCCACTTCTAAAAGCAGTCAATGCTCCGACCCAAGGCCCCACGCATCGGATGCGTGGGGCTTTTGTGTGTAAAACAGAATTTTTCTCGTTAACCCACGGCATAATGCGCGCCGTGAAACAGATATCCAGATGAGCGAGGCGGCCCGACGTGTTGAAGAAAACCCTGTTCCAGTTGCACTGGTTTTTCGGCATCACTGCCGGGCTGGTGCTGGCCTTGATGGGGGTCACCGGGGCGGCGTACTCGTTCCAGGATGAAATCCTGCGGGCACTCAACCCCACCGTATTGAGCGTACAGAAGCGCGAGGCCGGTGTGCTGCCGCCTGCCGAACTGGTACGCAAGCTGGAGGCCACCGAAGGCAAGAGCGTCGCGATGCTGTGGGTGGAAAGCGACAGCGGCAACGCTGCCCGAGTGTCCTTCACCCCGCCGCCGGGGGAGCGTCGTGGCCAGATGCGTTACTTCGACCCCTATACCGGCGACTACATGGGCGACGCCGTCGGCCAGGATGTGTTCGGTTTTATCCTGCAACTGCATCGCTTCCTCGCCATCGGCGACACCGGGCGCAATATCACTGGCGCCTGCACCCTGATCCTGGTGTTTTTCTGCCTTTCCGGCCTGTATCTGCGCTGGCCGCGCCAGGTAAAAAGCTGGCGCGCATGGTTGACCCTCGACTGGCGCAAGAAGGGCCGTAGTTTCAATTGGGACCTGCATTCGGTATTCGGCACCTGGTGCCTGTTGTTTTATCTGTTGGCGGCACTGACCGGACTGTATTGGTCCTACGACTGGTACAACCAGGGCATGACCAAACTGCTCTCCGACGCGCCGCAAAACGAGCGCATGCGCAAGCGCGGCCCGCCACCTGCCGGCCCTGCTCCGGTAGCCAACTATGACGCGATCTGGAGCAGCATCTACAGCAGTGCCGGCCCCGACCTGAGTGCCTACAACATCCGCATGCCAGCCATCGCCGGGCAATCGGCCACCGTGTATTACCTGCTCAAAGACTCGCCCCATGACCGTGCGCTGAACCAGATCAACCTGGACCCGGCCACCGGCGAGGTCACATTCCACGAGCGCTACGCCAGCAAGAGCCTCAAATCGCAATTACTCACCAGCGTCTATGCGCTGCACACCGGCAGCTACTTCGGCCTGGTCGGGCGAATCGTGCTCACCGCCAGCTCATTGCTCATGCCCCTGTTTTTCATCACCGGCTGGCTGCTGTACCTCGACCGCCGCCGCAAGAAGCGCCAGGTACGTAAAGCCCGCAATGGCCTGACGACCAATCACAGCAATGCGCCGGCCTGGCTGATCGGTTTTGCCAGCCAGAGCGGCTTTGCCGAACAGCTTGCATGGCAAACGGCTGGCCAGTTGCAAGCCGCGGGCCTGCCGGTGAAGGTGCAGCCCTTGGGCAGCCTCAGCCAAGACGACCTGAGCCAATCGGAACATGCGTTATTCGTGGTCAGCACTTTCGGCGACGGCGAAGCCCCCGACAACGCGCGGGGTTTTGAGCGCAGCGTGCTCGGTCAGGATTTACCGCTCAAAGGCTTGAACTACTCGGTACTGGCCCTGGGTGATCGCCAATATGAGCACTTCTGCGGCTTTGCCCGGCGCCTGCATTTCTGGCTGACCAACCAGGGCGGCAACGCACTGTTCGCCCCGGTGGAAGTTGACAACGGCGACACTGAGGCCTTGCTGACCTGGCAACAACAACTTGGTCAACTCACCGGTCACGCGCCAGCGGCGGCTTGGCAACCCGCCCAGTATGAAACCTGGACACTGAGCCAACGCACCCTGCTCAACTCTGGCAGCGTCGGCGCCGACGTCTATCTGCTGGGCCTCACACCGCCCTCGGCGCAAAGCTGGCAGGCCGGTGACCTGGTGGAAATCCTGCCGCGCAACTGCCCCTGGGCCATTGATCACTTCCTCCATGGCCTGGGCCTGGCCGGCAGCGATGGCGTACTGATCGAAGGCCTGGCGCACACTCTCAACCAAGCCTTGGCCACCCGCCAATTGCCGGATAACCGCACGCACTTGGTCGGCCTGCATGCCCAAGCCCTGGTGAACGCACTGGTGCCCCTGGGCATGCGCGAATACTCCATCGCCTCGATCGCCAGCGATGGTGTGCTGGAGCTGATCGTGCGCCAGGAACGCCACGCCGATGGAAGCCTGGGCCTCGGCTCAGGCTGGCTGACGGAACACGCGGCCATCGGTTCGGGCATCAGTCTGCGCCTGCGCCGCAACAGCGGCTTCCACCTGCCGGATACGCCGGTGCCGCTGATCCTGCTGGGCAACGGCACCGGCCTGGCGGGCCTGCGCAGCTTGCTCAAGGCACGCATCGCCGATGGCCAGCAGCGCAACTGGCTGCTGTTTGGCGAGCGCCAGATCGCCCATGACTACCTGTGCCAGGACGAACTGCAAGGCTGGCTCGCCAGTGGCGACCTGGCCTTGCTCGACCTGGCGTTTTCCCGGGATCAGGAAGAAAAGATCTACGTACAGGACCGCCTGCGCGAATCGGCCGATGTGCTGCGTAAATGGCTGGCGGACGGCGCGGCGATTTATGTGTGCGGCAGTCTGCAAGGGATGGCGACGGGGGTGGATCAGGCGTTGGTGGATATCCTGGGCACTGCGGCGGTGGAACGCTTGATTGAACAGGGCCGCTATCGCCGGGATGTCTACTGAGATTTTCAGACACTGCAGAACCCATGTGGGAGGGGGCTTGCTCCCGATAGCGGTATAACAGTCACTTCTTTAGTTGGCTGATCCACCGCTATCGGGAGCAAGCCCCCTCCCACATTTTTTGACTGCATTCCAGGTCAGGCAGGTTGCAGCTTTTGTTCGAACACTGAGATCCCATCCAGGTCGCGCAAAATCACGGTCAATTCTGCCGTCTGCCCATCAATCTGCACTTCGCCAAAAAACTGGAAACCGGCGAACGGCGAAGTGTTTTGCGCCGGCGGTGCCTTCTGGAACACCACTTGCGGGCCAAAGGTCTTATCCAGCGGATTAGGTCCGAAACTCCCGGCATTCAACGGGCCCGCGACAAACTCCCAGAACGGCTCAAAATCCTGGAACGCCGCACGGTCCGGGTGATAGTGGTGCGCCGCGCAATAGTGCACATCGGCCGTCAGCCACACATGGTTGCGCACCTGTTGCGCTCTTAAAAAGCCCAGTAACTCAGCGATTTCCAGTTCACGCCCCTGCGCCGGGCCGGAGTCGCCGTTAGCGATGGCTTCCCAACGCGGCACACCGGGGCTTACCTCACCGTCAGGCACGCCCAGGCCGATGGGCATATCGGCGGCAATCACCTTCCACTGCGCTTGCGACCCCTTGAGTTCTCGCTTGAGCCAATCCAACTGTTCGCGACCCAGGAACGGTTTCTCGCCGCCCAGGTTGTCGTCATTCGGCCCACGGTAGCTGCGCATATCCAGCACAAATACATCCAGCAGCGGCCCATAGCTGAGCTTGCGATAAATACGCCCGCCGCCGTCGGCACTCTGGCGCCGCATGGGTGAATATTCCAGCCAGGCCTGGCGTGCGCGACCGACGAGGGTGTTGATATCGCGGGTCTGGTAACGCTCGTCCAACTGCTTGCTGGACGACCAGTTATTGATCACCTCGTGATCGTCCCATTGCCAGATCTGCGGCACTTGGGCATTGAAACGACGCACGTTCTCATCCAGCAGGTTGTAGCGGTAATTGCCGCGATACTCATCCAGGGTCTCGGCGACTTTACTCTTGGCTTGGGTGGTGATGTTGCGCCAGATGCGCCCGCCTTCGGTGACCAGTTGCGCAGGCACCGGGCCGTCGGCGTAGATGGTGTCGCCGCTGTGGATAAAGAAGTCTGGCAGGCGCAGGCGCATGGCTTCGTAGATGCGCATACCACCGATGTCCGGGTTGATACCGAAGCCTTGGCCGACGGTGTCGCCGCTCCACACAAAGCGGATGTCGCGGCGCTGTTGCGGCACGCTGCGCAAGTGGCCGAACCAGGGTTCGCTGGCGACACCGGTCTGGGCATCTTCGAAATGCACACGATAGAAAATCGCCTGGTCCACCGGCAAACCGGTGAGTTCCACACGGGCGGTAAAGTCGGTACGGCTGTCGGCAAGGGGCGAGATGAACTTGCGCGGGTTGCTGAACACACTGCGGGTGTCCCACTCCACCACCATCTTCGCCGGGCGGTCGCTGCGGCTCCAGATCATCGCACGGTCGCCGAGCAGGTCGCCGGACTGCACCCCGTCAGTGAGTTGCGGCCGGTCCTTCACCGAAGCGATCACCGCCGGGGCCAGGCCCGGCAACAACAGACCAGCGCCGACGGCTTGCATCACACGGCGGCGGCCGAGATCGAAGTCGCTCATGCAGGTGCCCTCTTGAGTATCAAAAGGGTCACTAAAGCATGCGGGGATGAAGCAGATATGACACCACCCTTACAGCCAAGGAAAATCCAAATGTGGGAGGGGGCAAGCCCCTCCCACATTTTGAATCCCATCAGCCCTTGGCAGCAGCGACCGTCAGTTCCACAGCTTCCGGTCGCTTAAGCAGCGCATACACCAACCCCGTCAACACACTGCCCGCCACAATCGCCAGCAAATACATCAACGCATGGTTCATCGCATTCGGGATCACCAGCACAAACAAACCGCCGTGGGGCGCGGCGAGTTTGCAGCCAAAGTACATCGACAGCGCACCGGTCAAGGCGCCACCGGCAATGCTGGCCGGGATCACCCGCAGCGGGTCTTTGGCCGCGAACGGGATCGCGCCCTCGGAGATAAAGCACAGGCCCAGGACCATCGCCGCCTTGCCGGCTTCGCGCTCGGTCTGGGCGAATTTGCGTCGGGCGAGCAAGGTCGCGATGCCCATGCCAATCGGCGGCACCATGCCGGCAGCCATGGTCGCGGCCATCGGCGCACCACTCGACGCCGCCAACAGGCCCACGGAAAACGCATACGCCGCCTTGTTGATCGGCCCACCCAAGTCCACGCACATCATGCCGCCGAGCAAAATACCCAGCAGCACCGCGTTGGTGGTGCCCATGGTGCTGAGAAAATCGGTCAGGCCGGACAGCAACCGGGCGACAGGCGGGCCGACCAGGTAGATCATCACCAGACCGGTGAACAAGCTCGCCAGCAACGGGATGATCAGGATCGGCTTGAGCGCCTCCAGGCTCTGGGGCAGTCGCACCGCACGGCTTATCAACTTGACGCAGTATCCCGCGACGAAACCCGCCAGGATGCCGCCGATAAAGCCCGCCCCCAGCGTACCCGCCAGCAAGCCGCCGATCATGCCCGGTGCCAGGCCAGGGCGGTCGGCGATCGAATAGGCGATGTAGCCCGCCAACAACGGCACCATCAGCAGGAATGCCTGGTCACCGACGCTTTTCAGCGCTGCCGCCAAAGTGCCCGGCTGTTCGAAGGCATGGATGCCGAACACGAATGACAAGGCGATCAGCAAGCCCCCCGCCACCACCATCGGCAACATGTACGACACGCCGGTGAGCAAGTGTTTGTAGACGCCGGTTTTCTCCGATTTGGCCGGCGCGCCGCTGGCTGCGCTTTCCACTGCGCCTTCGGCCAGGGCCTTGTTGAGGATGGCTTCGGATTGCTTGAGAGCAATACCGGTGCCACAGCGGTAGATCTTCTTGCCGGCAAAACGCTCGGTAGCGACTTCGATATCGGCCGCCAGCAACACCACGTCGGCATTGGCGATGGCCTCCGGGCTCAACGGCGTGCGGGCGCCCACCGAGCCCTGGGTCTCGACCTGCAAATCATAACCCAGGCGTTTGGCGGCCTGCTGCAAGGCTTCGGCGGTCATGAAGGTGTGGGCCACGCCCGTCGGGCAGGCGGTAATCGCGACGATACGCGGCGCATCTTTCGCCGCCACCGGGGCGCCGCTGGTGACATATACCTGGGCTTCTTCGGCGCCGCGACGCAATACGGCCTCGACATCCGCCAGGGCCTGGGCCGGGGTGGTCTGGAACACGCGCTTGCCGACAAACCGCTGCATGTCCACCGGTGTGCTGCTGACCAACAACACCCATTCAGCGTCATCGAGGGTGGCCTGGGACAACTGGCGCTCCGGGCGCTGCACGTCGACGACTTCGACACTGGTGTGCAAGCCCATGCGCTGGGCGGCGGCGTCCAACAAGCGGGCGCACAGCACACTGGTGACCATGCCGTTGGGGCAGGCGGTAACAATGGCTAACTTCATCACAAACCCTCTTATTGTTCTGTCAGCGTGCGTACATCGACGCCGCTTTCTAGGTGCGCCAACTGCGCGTCATCGCTGATGCCAAAGCCGATCTGCGTTACGGCCATCGCGGCAATCGCCGTGGCGCGGCGCAGGGTCTGTTCGGCTGCTTCGTCGCTGAGCAAGCCGTGAAGCATGCCGGCCAACAGCGAGTCGCCGGCGCCCACGGTGCTGGCCACCGTCACCTTGGGCGGCGTGGCGTGCAGCGCTGCACCTGGGCGGTACCAGGTCACACCCGCAGCGCCGTCGGAGACCACCACATGTTCGACGCCCTGCCGATGCAGTTGGCTGATGGCATCGGTGGCATTATCCAAGGCGTCGGCCAGCTCTTCGGTATTGGGCTTGACCAGCCACGGGCCTGCCTGCAAGCCGGTGCGCAACGCTTCTCCACTGGTGTCCAGGGCGACTTTCAAACCGAGGCCTTTCAACTGCTGCAACAGCCCCCGAAACCACTGCGGGCTGACGCCACGCGGCAAGCTGCCGGCCACCACCACCGCGTCGAATTGCGGGCCGATCATTGCGACCCTATCGAGCAGTGCGTTCTGCGCCTCTTCACTCACCAGCGGCCCCGGCGCATTGATGTCGGTGACACGCCCGTCCTGTTCGGCAATTTTGATATTGCTGCGGGTTTCGCCGGGCACGCGAACGAACGCATCGCCAAACCCACGTCGGCTGATCAGCGCATCGAAAGCCTGGGGGTTCGCCTCACCGAGAAACCCGCCGACGCTGACGTCATGGCCCAGGTCCGCCAGCACTTGCGCCACGTTCACGCCCTTGCCCGCCGCATGGGTGAGCATCGCTTCACTGCGATTGACTGCACCCGGTTCCAGGCGCGCCAGGCGCACCGTGAGGTCCAACGCCGGGTTCAGCGTCAGGGTCAGAATCTTCGCCATCTACACGGCCTCCACAAGGGCACGCACCTCGGCAGGCGAACCCACCGCCAGTGCTTGTTGCGCCAGGCCCCGGGCCTCGCTCAGACTGAATTCACGTACCCGCGCCTTCACTTCAGGAATGCTGCGGGCCGACACACTCAACTCATCCACACCCAGGCCGACCAGCACCGGCACGGCCAATGGATCTGCCGCCAACTCGCCGCAGACGCCGACCCATTTGCCGTGGGCATGGGCGGCGCGCACGGTGATGTCGATCAGTTGCAACACCGCCGGGTGCAGGCCGTCGGCCTGGGCCGACAGGGTCGGGTGACCACGGTCGATGGCCAGGGTGTACTGGGTCAGGTCATTGGTGCCGACGCTGAAGAAGTCCACTTCCTTGGCCAGTACCGGCGCCAGCAAGGCGGCTGACGGTACTTCGATCATGATGCCCAACTGCAAATCAGCCACCGGGATTTCCAGGCGCAGGCGCTCGGTCATGTCCCGGGCTGCACGCCATTCATCCACGCTGCCGACCATGGGAAACATGATGCGCAACGGTCGGTTATCCGCCGAACGCAGCAGCGCACGCAGTTGCGCTTCCATGATCTTGGGGCGCTGCAAGGTCAGGCGAATACCGCGTACGCCAAGAAACGGATTTTCCTCTTCGGCGATAGGCCAATACGGCAAAGGCTTATCGCCGCCCACATCAAGGGTGCGCACTACCAGCGGGCGCCCGTCGAGGCCGTCGAGCACGCGACGGTATTCGGCCTCCTGGGTGGCTTCGTCCGGCGCTTGGGGATGGGCCATGAAAATCAGCTCGGTGCGCAGCAGGCCAATGCCTTCGGCGCCCTGCTCCACTGCACTGGCCACCCCGGCGCTTTCGCCGATATTGGCGAACACTTCCACGGCGTGACCGTCACGGGTCAGCGCCGGTTCGTGGCGTTGGGCCGACGCCGCCTGCAAGCGTTGTTCGCGGGTATCGCGCTCGACCACAGCCCGTTGCAAAGTAGCGGCGTCCGGGTCGACATGCAGGCGACCGCGCTGACCGTCGAGCAACAGCGGTGTGCCGGCGTTCAGCAGCAACACTGCAGCGCCTGCGCCGACCAAGGCAGGAATGCCCAGGGCGCGAGCGACGATGGCGCTGTGGGCGGTGGCACCGCCGCGAGCGGTAAGGATACCGGCGACGCGGGCCGGGTCCAGGCGCGCCACGTCCGAAGGGCCGACTTCATCCATCACCAGGATGTAGGGCTCGCTGGGCTCCTGAACGGTTTCGACACCGCACAGTTGCGCCAGTACTCGACGACCTATATCGCGCAGGTCGGCGGCGCGCTCGGCCAGCAAGGCGTCCTGCAACGCTTCCTGCTGCTTGGCGGCGGCTTCGATCACACTCATCCAGGCGGCTTCGGCGCTTTCGCCCTGCTTGAGGCGGGTGTCGACTTCGTCGGTCAGTTCCGGGTCGTCGAGCATTTCCTGGTGGGTGATGAAAATCTCGCGGATGGCCTTGGCCAGGCTGCGTTCGATCAGGCCCTGGATATCCTGGCGCACCTCGCTCAAGGCCGCGTGCAGGCGCTGGCGCTCAATCGCAGCAGACTCACCGCGCAGGGGGTAATCAAACAGCTGTGGAATCTGGATATGGGCCGGGCCGATGGCGATGCCCGGCGCGGCGGCGATGGCCTGGAGCTGGCTACCACTCAGTGGCGCACTGAGTACCGGCTCGACATCGACCTGGGCAGGTTGGGCGCTCACGCTCGGCAATGGCTCGACGTCTTCGCCAAGCCCCTCTTCGATCGCGGCCAACAGCGCGGGCAATGCGTCGCCGGCAATCGTCGGCTCGGCAACGAATTCCAGTACCTGGCCGCGACGCGCACCAAGGCTGAGCAACTTGCTCAGGCTTTTGACCGACACGGCGCCCACCGGGCCATCGATGATACGCACACGGATATCGCCGTCGAAACTCTTCGCCAATTGCGCGAGGATCTTGGCCGGGCGCGCATGCAGGCCATGAGCGTTGGCCAGGGTAATGCGGGCGCTGGGCCAGTCCGCAGGCAATTCGCCGCCCAGCACTTCCAGCACCGCACGACTGCTGGTGGCACGCCCCAGTTCCTGGCCGCGCCCTTCAATCAACAAGGCACACAGGCGTTCAAGCAGGGCTTGGTGGGCTTCACCGAGGCTCGCCAGGCAGAACAGGCCGTGCAGGGGCTGGCCGAGGTAGCGCATGGGCTTGTCCGGCGTGACAAACGCCAGGCCCGGGCGCTTGACCGTCTGCTCGCTGTGCAACCACCACAAGCCATCGCCCAGGGGCAGCGCGTCAACTTGTTGCAGCACTGCAGCAAAACCATTGCTCACGCAGTCGGCCTGACGCAGCAGGCGTGCGCCGCGCCATACCAGCTCTTCAAAATCGTCGGCAGATACGCCCAGGCTGATCATCTGCGCATCCAGCGCCAGCTCCTGGGGAGCGCCTTGCAACAGCTTCAACAAGGCTTCGGCGCTGCCGGCCCGACGCAGTGCCTGGCCCAAGTCGGTTTCACCGAGGGCGCGGGTCAGCAGTTGCAACAGCCGCAGGTGCTCATCGGATTTAGCCGCGATGCCAATCGCCAGGTAGACCACCTGGCCGTCGCCCCAGTCCACCCCTTCGGGGAACTGCAACAGGCGCACACCGGTGGAAAATACCTGGTCGCGGGTTTCTGGCGTGCCGTGGGGAATGGCGATGCCCTGGCCGAGAAAAGTCGAACCCTGGGCCTCACGGGCTTGCAAGCCACTGAGATAACCCTCGGCAACCAGGCCATCGGCCACCAATTTGTCAGCGAGCAGGTGCAAGGCAGCAGACTTATCCACAGCCACCTGGCCCATGGATATCTGCTCTACGGTGAGCTCAAGCATGCCGTTCTCCTAGTTAGTGCGATGTGCGCACTAGGTATTGTTTTGAATAAATCAGCGCGAGACGTTCAAAAATAACTGACTGAGTGGTCAATTGGCAGTGGTCACTCAGTGGCGAACATCGTAAAAATACGCCTGCTGAAACGTTTAATCTAGAATTTATGGCAGATTACGCGTTAATTGCGCAAGCTAGAAGGGCCACTCGGCGCTTGCTCTGGGACATTGGTCGTGGGCTGGAATCGGTTACGATTGGACAAAATGTCGGGGCACGCTCTAAAAAACAAGGAAATCCCGGTTTGAAACTCAGTGATATCGCACGTCTGGCCGGTGTGTCCGTGACCACCGCCAGCTATGTCATCAATGGCAAGGCCGAACAGCAACGCATCAGCAATGCAACCGTTGAGCGTGTTCGCGCCGTAGTCCAGGCCCATGGCTTTACGCCCAATCCCCAAGCCGCCGGGCTGCGCAGTCGGCACACGCGCACTCTGGGGTTCATCCTGCCCGACCTGGAAAACCCCAGTTACGCACGCATCGCCAAGCTGCTGGAACAAGGTGCACGGGCGCGGGGCTACCAGTTGCTGATTGCCAGTTCCGATGACGAAGCCGCCAGCGAACGCCAACTGCTGCAACTGTTCCGTGCGCGGCGTTGCGATGCGTTGTTCGTCGCCAGTTGCCTGCCAGCCTCGGATGACAGCTATCGCGAGCTGCAAGCCAAGGGGTTGCCGGTGATCGCCATTGACCGGGTCATGGAGCCGAGTCAATTCTGCTCGGTGGTCAGTGATGACCGCCAGGCCTGCCAGCAACTCACCAGCAGCCTGCTGCAACCGCTGCCCAAGCAAATCGCACTGATCGGCGCACGCCCCGAGTTGAGCATCAGCCAGGAGCGTACTGCAGGTTTCCGTGAAGCGCTGCAAGGCTTCACCGGCGAAGTGATCATCGAACAGGGCGAAGCCTTCAGCCGTGACTGCGGCCGACAGTTGATGGAACAACTGCTGCAACGCCTGGGGCATTTGCCCGACGCGCTGGTGACGACATCCTACGTACTGCTGCAAGGCGTGTTCGACGCGCTGCATGACTTCCCCCTCAGGTCGCGCCCCCTGCGCCTGGGCACCTTCGGCGATACCCAATTGCTGGATTTCCTGCCACTGCCGGTCAACGCCATGGCCCAGCAACACCAGTTGATCGCCGAGACCGCCCTGCGCCTGGCCCTGGCCGCCATTGAGGAAGAACAGTACCAACCGGGCGTGCACGCCATTGGCCGGACCTTCAAGCAGCGTATTCACGAGGCCTGAGCGTGGAGCTGATCGACACCCACACCCACCTGGACTTCGCGGACTTCGACCACGATCGCCCGCAAGTCCTCGCCCATAGCCGTCAACTCGGCGTACAGCGCATGGTGGTGTTGGGCGTATACCAGAAAAATTGGCAGCGGCTTTGGGATTTGGTGCAGCAGGACGACGGCTTGTTCGCGGCCTTCGGCTTGCACCCTGTGTATCTCGATGATCATCGCCCTGCCGACCTGCTGGAGTTGGGTGACTGGTTGACGCGCCTGCGCGGCCACCGGCAATTATGCGCCGTGGGAGAAATCGGCCTGGATTACTGGCTTGAGCAACTGGACCGCGAGCGCCAGCAGAGCCTGTTCGAAACGCAACTGAAACTGGCACTGGATTTCCAACTGCCGGCCTTGCTGCATGTACGCCGCAGCCACGCCGCCGTGATTGCCACTCTCAAGCGCATCCGCCTGCCACGGGGCGGGATCATCCATGCGTTCGCCGGCAGCCTCGAGGAGGCCCGCGAGTACATCAAGCTCGGTTTCAAACTTGGCCTGGGCGGCGCCGCCACCTGGCCCCAAGCCCTGCGCATGCACAAGGTACTTGCCCAGTTGCCCCTTGACGCTGTTGTGCTGGAAACCGATTCGCCGGATATGGCCCCGGCCATGTATCCCAACCAGCGCAACAGCCCGCAGCACCTGCCGGACATCTGCGTAGCCCTGGCGCAGCGCATGGCAATCAGCCCTTCATTGCTGGCTGAGACGAGCACACGCAATGCGTGTGAGTTGTTCAACTGGTAGCGGGCTGATGACCTGCAACTCCAAGGTCATCCTCTGTCGATGACGGGCGTAGCGCACGACCAGGAAATGAATCAACACCGTAGCCAGTGAAAGGTTGAACTGCGCAATCATGCTGAGCAGGCCCAACCACTCTGCAACCAGGGCCACCACCAAGGTCGCGCACGTCAGCATGATCATGCTCGGGCGCACCAACGCCCACTGGTCGAGGGCGCGAAACTGACGCAACTGCTTGAGGCAACACAGCTGCAAGCCGCAGTGGCAATACGTACAGTCAAAAGGTATATCAATGGCAATGGCGTTCAATTGCCAAGGCTTGAGTTCAAACGTCATGTCGCACTGGGCGCAATGCCCCTTGATACCGATTGCAGCGGCCATCGTCGTGTCTCCTCGTGACCGTGACGGATGAAATAAATTTTCACCTAACCACGCTGCGATAAAACACAGTCCGACAAATCAGGATATGCGCCACGCAATCCAAAGCTCAATCCCACAGCAAATTCCTACACTCGAAACGCACCGATCAATTGCTTCAACTCAATGACCTGTGCCGACAATTGCCGGCTGGCCGCTTCGGTCTGTTGGGCGCCTTGCGCCGCATGCTCGCCAGCGCGATTGATTTCGACAATATTCTGGTCGATGTCTTGGGCGACCGCCGTTTGCTGCTCTACGGCAGCGGCAATCTGCTGGTTCTGGTCAACGATCATCCCCACGGCGCCGAGGATATTCTCCAGGGCTTGCTGGACTTTTTCCGACTGCCCCACCGTGCCACTCGCCATTTCATGGCTGCTGCCCATGGCCTTCACCGCCGCGCCGACGCCACTGTGCAAGCGGCTGATCATTTGCTCGATTTCTTCGGTGGAATGCTGGGTGCGTCGGGCCAGGGTGCGCACCTCGTCGGCCACCACGGCAAAACCTCGGCCCTGTTCACCGGCGCGGGCGGCTTCGATGGCCGCGTTGAGCGCCAACAAGTTGGTCTGCTCGGCAATGCTCTTGATCACTTCCAGAACCCTGCTGATGTCCTGGCTGTCGGCGGCCAACTGGTTGATTACCCGCACCGACTCATCAAGCTCCGTAGCCAGGCGTGCGATACCGCCTTGCTGTGATTGCACCAGCGCTCGCCCACTGACGGTTTCATCATTGACGCTCTGTGCGCTGTTGACTGCCACCGCCGCGCTACGCGCCACCTCCTGGGCAGTGGCCGACATTTGGTTCATCGCCGTCGCAACTTGTTCGATCTGGCTGCGCTGGCCAGACACCGCCTGGTTACTCTGTGCCGAAACCGCCTGAACCTGTCCGGCCTGCAGCTCGACCTGGCTGACCGTATGCCCGACGCGCTCGATCAAGTCGTGGATCTTGGCCACCGTGCCATTGAACACCTGGCCCAAGTCCCCGAGCTCATCGCGGCTTTGGGCTACGAAGGTGACCGTCATGTCACCTGCCGCCACTTTGTCCATCATTGCCCCCAGGCGACGCAAGGTGGTACGAGTGGAAACGAAGAAGCCTGCATATAAGTAGAAAATCAGCGCAAATACCGCCGCCAGGGCCGCGACCAGCAGCACCATGTGCAGTCGGTTTTGTGCCAGGCGTTGCTCCAGTTGCTGCCCGATGAACGCCAAGGTGGCGTCATCCAGTTGATATGTCTTGGTCATCAGTTGGCTGACGCTGTCGTAAAACCCCTGCCACGATGTGTCGAGGGTCTCGGCCATCACCACCTGTTCTTCGAACAATTCGCTGCCTTGCTTGAGGCTGGCCTGGCTGGCTTGCGCCAGGGTGTCGAGGGTAGCGTGTGCGGCACGGCTGGCGCCCAGCGCGTCCTGCAGTTTCAAGCCATATTCGCCCTGGAGTTTTTCCAACTGCTGCAGCAGTTCGTCAAAGCGTGTGCTGGAAGCAGAATTGATAAAGCCCTGGCCCAGGGAATACGCGCCCATCGCACGCCCCTCCCCCAGGGCCTGGGTGACTTGCGGGGTGACGGTGGTGACCAGGTCGGAGAGCTGGCGTAGATCACTTTGCGCGTCACGGCTCAAGCCGGCTTGACTGGCAATAATCTGGCTGAGCATCTGGGCCTGGTTAAGTAATTTGCCGATCAGCGCCGTTTTGTTGAGCAACGAACTTTCCTGTTGCTGCGCCTTGAACGCGGCGATCAACTCGTCGCGCTTGCCTTCAAAAACGGTGACGTGCTCGGGCTCGGTCGCTACGGCGCTGAAGCCTTGCAAACGGTCCAGCACACTCTGCTCCAAGGCGCTGATCCTGGCCTCAAGGTCAGCGGCCTTGCCGGACTGGCCAAGCGTGGCGTTGATCTGCACCTGGTTGTTGAGGGTTTCCAGGTCGCGACGCAACACCAGGCTGCTGCCAAGCAGGTCAAGGCTCTTAAGTTCAATGCGAGTGCCCTGGAATTCGCGCCAGGAATCACGCACCAGATAGTAGTTGGTCGCCAGCATCGGCAGCAGGAATAGCACACTGATCAGGCTGAACTTCATGCCGAAGCTCAGGCGGTTCATCAGCGCTACGGCGGGATAGAGCAAGCTCTTCACAGGTGACCTCCCCTTCTTTTATTTTTATTGAGGCGCAGGGCGGCGGCAGAAAGCCACTATTTGGCGCTCTGTCTGTATAGCTCAATTTGAAGGGGAGTTTTGTAACGTAAGGTTAACGGCGTGTGCGGAGACCCAATGTGGGAGGGGGCTTGCCCCGATAGCCATGGGTATCGACACAACTCTAAAGTAGCGACCGCCAGTAACCACGATGCGAAGCGAGCCGCTCTTGATCTTGATCTTAGGCGCCCCGTTAAACCACGCTGGCCGGAATTCGACAGGGATTTGGGGGGTAAACCGGCAGGGATGCCGGTTTAGCCGCCCCGCGCCATGGATGGCGCGTGGCGGCGCCCCCCCAAATCCATGGCGGATTACGGGCACACCGAGCCTGGGCGAGGTGCCGAGTGGTGGGGCAAGAGCGTTTGGTTACTTTTGCGCTTTTCAAAAGTGACCCGCTGTAAAAGCGGAACCAATAGCCGCCGTTACCGCAGCAATGGATATGTACACGGTCTGATCCAACATCCTGGTCGGCTGTCAGGCCGCCATCGGGGGCAAGCCCCCTCCCACATTTTGATCGCGCTGCATCAGTTAGATCGGGAGCAAGCCCCCCTCCCGCAATGTTTAGGGCAACACGGTCCAGATGGCAAAGCCGGCATACCACAGCACCGCTGCACGCAGCAGCAGCTCCCACAGCCGATCCAGGCTGTTGATGCCATCGGCACCCACCACCGGCGGCGGAATTTCGGCAGCGGCCAGTCCGACTTTTTCCATCAGTTGTGCAGCGCTGATGTCCCAGCTCAGCACTTCGTGGAGCATCACACGGCTGACCCCGACGAAATTGCCCACCAAGGCAAAACTCGCCGCCAGCAGGCGTACCGGCAACCAGTCAAACGCGTGGCGCAGCTGCGTGGCGCGCTCGGCCACCAAGGGGTTCTGGCTATGTTCGCTGGCCAGGGCTAACAGGCGATAGGCCAAGGCGGCTACCGGACCTAGCAGGAAATACCAGAAGATCACCGCGAAAAAGCTTTGATACGCCTGCCACAGCAAGTAGCCCTGGACGCGCTCCAGCAATTGCTCGCCACTGTCCGCGCCAAGATTCAGATCGCGCTCGGCCACGTGTTCGGCAGCTTGCAGGTCACCGCGCCGCCAGGCGTCACGAAACGGTCCCAGCCCTGCCAACAGATCACCACGGCCCAGGCTATAGATCACCACCAGCAAGTGCACCGGCAATGCCAGCAGGCCATAGGCCACCGGCTCCAGCACCAGCAGCAACAGCGCCAGCAACGCCACGGGCAGCAGCACCATGATCAGCAGGATCAGCCAGGGGCGCTTGCCCATGCGCGGACTCGACTCCAGCCTGGCCAGCTCACGCAGCCATCCTCCGTCGCGCTGCAGCCGCAGGCGCAAGGCCGAGAACTTCTCAATCCAGACCGCCAACACCAACACCAGGAAACTCATTATTCGTGTCCTCCATCCTGCAGGGCGCTACGAAAGCGCGTCCAATCAAAAGCGGGGCCCGGGTCGGTCTTGCGCCCCGGGGCAATGTCGCTGTGACCACAAATACGTTGTTGGGTAATCTTCGGGTAGGCCGTCAGCAGCTGGCGTGTCAGGTCGATCAGAGACCTGTACTGGTCATCGGTATACGGCAGTTCGTCCGTACCCTCCAGCTCGATCCCAAGGGCAAAATCGTTGCACACTTCGCGGCCCTCGAAACTGGAAATACCTGCATGCCAGGCTCGGTCCCGACAGGAAACAAATTGCGTCACAATGCCGTCACGCTCAATCAGAAAATGCGCAGACACACGTAGGTGCGCGATACCCTCAAAGTAGGGATGTTCCGAGACGTCCAGATGATTCTGGAAAAACTCCTGCACCTTGCCAGTCGCGAACTGCGCTGGGGGCAAGCTGATGTTGTGCACCACCAACAGCGAGATTTCGCCTTCAGGGCGCTCGTTGAAGTTGGGCGAAGGGCAGTGACGGATGCCCTGGCACCAGCCGCTGGCGGGGTCCAACTGCATACAGGCTCCTTGAATGAGACTAAGTGTTACCAGTATGCCGCGTTCCGCCCCGCGGTTGCGATCACTTGCCGCGATTGAGTTGACGCAGGTTACCCATCACCGCAGCCAGCGCACGTTC
This sequence comes from Pseudomonas sp. FBCC-B545, assembly GCF_059134095.1. NCBI lineage: Bacteria > Pseudomonadati > Pseudomonadota > Gammaproteobacteria > Pseudomonadales > Pseudomonadaceae > Pseudomonas > Pseudomonas sp. FBCC-B545. The sequence continues at coordinate 5,356,549 of NZ_CP101441.1, forward strand.
GAACAGCAAGCCATTATCCAACGTGCGCAGCGCGCCACGCTTGAAGGCCAGGGCTAATTGCCCGGCGGTTTGCTCCAGGACCCTGAGCCCCGTACGACTGACAAAAACATAGGTATTGGCAGGGGGCATGATTGCCGTCAATTTGCAGCGCAGGATGGGGACGTCGTTTTGCTGCAGTTCGATCCAGGTGCCTATACGCAACTGCTGGACCTTGAGCAAATCGGAATCATCATCGGGCAGAGACTCTTGGGGTGGCGGCAAACTCGAGCTGAAGACGAAAGGTTCGCGGACTTCGACCAGCACATCGACGCCCTCGCCCCCTGACGACTGTACATGCATGGCCTGCAACTGCTGGAAAAACTCACGGGTGCTGAACGAATCGAACGCCGCGCTGGCCAGACCGTCACGCAGCGCCTTGAGCAACCCAGGTAATTGCTCGAGCAAACGCCGACCTGCTTCGGTGTCTTCCTGCAGGCCAACGCTCCAGATCAGCTCATCCATGGTGCGCAGCGCCGTTTGCCATGGCAGGGATTGTTCGCCGTGCTTGAGCGTGGTCAACAACAGTACCTGGCTCCAGGCCTGCTGCAGGAACCGCAGCAAAAACTGCGGCAAGGTTTTACCCATAATCCGTCGATTGATCACCTGCGCCACCCGCTGGCGAGCAGCCTCGGTATGCAGGCGCTCTTGCTCGGCTTCATGGGTGTGCCGCTCCAGCAACTCACTACGCCTGCGCTCATCGGCGGTAAACGCGCTGAACTGCGCCAGTAGCTGGGAAAAAATTGCCGTGTCTTCGACAAACTCATTCAGTAGCCGCTGTACGACCTGCTCGATACGCAGGTAGAGGTAGTCGCGCGGGTTATCCCCAGGCGGGTTCCATCCCATGACGGCGCTCGCGATTTCATTGAGCAAGCGGCGCACCGGATGGTTCGCACAGCTGAACAGGCTTTTGTCCAGCACCGCGACTTTCAGCATCGGAATCTGCAAGCGGGCAATCAAACCCTTGAAAGCATCCGGCACGCTGCGGTCATCGAGAATGAACTCAAACAGCAAGGCGACCAGATTGATTACATCTTCGTCAGCCTCTTCCAGCACCCGCGACCTGCCACTCTTGACGCTGACCCGAGTCAGTAGCTGCTCAAGCTGATTGCGCAGGTCAAAATCGTCCTCGGCGTCGGGCTCCGGGACGTACTGCTGCAAATGCGACAGCAGGCGCAGCAGGTCACGGGGGGCGATGGGTTGCGGCTCGGTACTGGCCTCGAGGGTCGGCGCTACGCTGCCACGCACGGCCACCAGCCATTTCTGCAAGGCACTGAAGGCCTCTTGTCCGCTTGGCTCGAACGGCGGCTCGGCGATCGACTGGTTGGCGTGATGCTGATCACGGGCCGCAGGCGCGCCGGGACGACGGGACGGAACGGCCTTGAGTTCGGGCAGTACCCCAGTGGCGATCAGCAGCTGATTGGCCTCGGCGTACAGCAGGTCAGCGTCGCTGAGCACATATTTTTCAAACAGCTTGAGCATGATCAGCTTGACCCGGATCTCCACCCCCAGGCTGCGCCCGGCCTGCAGGAAGAACTCGCAAAGCAGGGCCGGCCCCAGTGGGTTCTCATGGTCATCCAGGCGCCGGCCAAGCAATTCACTGAATCGCGCACTCAACTGCCCCAGTGCCAACCCATCGCGATGTCGTACCCGACTGAGCATCGCTTCCAGGGCCACGGCTTTTTCCGCCTCATCCGCGCTTGTACCGGACGCGCCTTCGTAAGACATCACCGGCACCAAGTGCATGTCGCCGCGCCCGGCCAGGCACAGATCGGCAAAGGCGGCAAACAGCTGCTCCATGAATACGCGCTCGAAGTTCTTGCGCTTGAGGCGCAGGTCGCGCATGGCCTCGAAGAAAATATGATGGTCGACGGTGCTACGGGCTTTGTCAGCCATTTCGAACAGGGTGTCGTCGGCGTTATCGAACAACTCCTGCAAACCCTGTTGCAACTGTTGCGCAGCCTTGTCACGCACCTGCAGCACCACCACCGGCAGGCGCGCGAGCGGCGATGGCGTGGCCTGTGCCCTGTTGAAAGGCACCACCTTTCCGTCATTGTGCATCCTGGCCTCCTGAAACGGCGGTGTTGAGAGGGGGAAAGAACGGGGGCAGGCCCGGGAGGCACTGCAAACACCCGGCTACCACCAGGACGTCAAAGCTATGACGCCAATCGCAAGGCGCGAGATTATCTTGCAAATGAGGGTAGTTGCGCCAGCAAACTATGCCTTTGCGCGGTAATTGAGTGGCGAGCCTGGGTTCAAACGCGCGCAGCCCCTATAATCGAGGCACTTTGTTTGTGGAGCCTGTTATGCCGAACCTCCGTCTCGCCGACCTCACCGCCGAAATTGAAGCCAACGTGCGCCGCGCACTCCTGGAAGACATCGGCAGTGGCGACATCACCGCGCAGTTGATCCCGGTCGAACGGCTGGCCAAGGCGACGATCATTACCCGCGAGGCGGCCGTTATCGCCGGTACGGCGTGGGTAGATGCGGTGTTTCGCCAACTGGACCCGCGGGTAGCCGTGCATTGGCAGGTGGCCGACGGTGAACGGGTCAACCCCAACCAGGCGCTGTTCCACCTTGAAGGCCCGGCACGCTCGCTGCTCAGCGGTGAACGCTGTGCGCTGAATTTCCTGCAGATGCTGTCAGGCGTCGCCACCCGTGCGCAGTTCCTGGCGGACTTTGTTGCCAGTACCCAGGTCAAGCTGCTGGACACCCGCAAGACATTGCCGGGCCTGCGCCTGGCGCAGAAGTACGCAGTCACCTGCGGTAGTTGCCATAATCACCGCATCGGGCTGTATGACGCGTTCCTGATCAAGGAAAACCACATTGCCGCCTGTGGAGGTATTACCCAGGCCATCACGGCCGCCCACAAGATCGCCCCGGGCAAGCCGGTGGAAATCGAAGTGGAAAGCCTGGAAGAATTGCGCGAAGCCCTCGCGGCGGGTGCCGATATCATCATGCTGGATGAACTGAGCCTGGACGACATGCGCGAAGCCGTGCGCCTGACCGCCGGCAAGGCCAAGCTGGAAGCCAGCGGCGGGATCAACGAAACCACGCTGCTGCCTATCGCTGAAACCGGTGTGGACTACATCTCCATTGGCGCGATGACCAAGGATCTGAAGGCTGTGGATCTGTCGATGCGTCTGAGTATCTAAAGTGCCTTGACTGTAGGAGCGAGCAAGCTCGCTCCTACAGGCTGCTTTAAACTACAAGATTATTCATCTCGCAATACTCGTCCCACTCGACACCCAGCACTTCGGCCGCCTCTTTGTGCAAGGCCAGCCGTGCGGCTTCAAACGCCTCAGGCGTCGAGGTGTACTTGAGGGTCAGTTCCCAAGGCTGGTAGCCCTGGCTCTCGGCCTCGTCCTCAAATGCCCACTGGATCTGGTCACGCTGATCGTCAGCGCTCAGTTCCTTGATCTCTTCTTTAAGCTGCGGCGACTCCTCGAGATATTTTTCGAGAGCTGCTTGGTGCCGAACTTCCTGGGTCATCTCAGTCGTGGTCATGTCGTTCTCTTAGATCGAGGAATGGGGATGCATCTGGGTCATCAAGGTTGCGCAGATACAAAAGAGCGGGCACGAATGCCGGCTCGTCTGGCCTTCAGAACCATTCTGGGATCATCTGAAAACATTGCCTTTGAAGCGGTGGTGCCTTGGTGCCCGAGACAGGAATCGAACCTGCGACCTTCGCGTTACGAGTGCGCTGCTCTACCGGCTGAGCTACACGGGCGGTGGGCTAAAGCTAGCACTGCATCGGGCATGCAGCAACTGGCTCGCTTACCGCCCGGCGGCCGTCACGCTCCGTTGGCGGAGCAACCCTTGGCAACGTACTGCGCGTCAGCCGTAGTGGCACAAGTCCAGCCACTGGTGGCGCTGCGGATCAAGGTGATGGTCTTGCCCAGCACAGGGGCCGGCGCATCGAGAATTTCACAACTGATGGAGCCGGCGCCCGAAGCCACATCACCCGCCACGGTGATCGTGCAGTTGGCCGTCGGGCTGGTGCCACCAATCAACTCCAGAGTGGGCACAGTGCCCTGGTTGATCGTGTCTTCGTAGCCAGCCTTCAACGCACTGATTTCAGCCAGCCCCGCCGTGAACTTGGCTTTGGCCTGGTGCTTGGTGTACATGGGCAAACCGATGGTGGCCAAAATGCCGATGATTGCCACGACGATCAACAACTCGATCAAGGTAAAGCCTTTTTGACGCATCTCTTTCACTCTCCAGAATAGAACCATGACAAGGCGCGTCCTGCGCCCCGTAGTGTGCAACGGCGCCAGTGTACTCATGCCCACGCCGCCAATCGCGTACAGGACGCACATTCTGACATTTTATTCCTGAACGCCAGCCTGCCCGGATACGCCCCCTGGCTAAGCTATAAATTCTTCACGAGCTGCCTACGCGGACCCGACATGAATGACACTTCAACGATCTACGCCTGGGAAGGCATCAACCGCAAGGGACGCAGGGTGTCCGGGCAAATTGCTGGCCATGACCTTGCGCTGATCAAGGCACAACTGCGCCGGAAAGGGATCTGCCCCGAGCGTGTGCGCAAGAAGCCTACATCACGGCCGATCTTTGCCCCACGAATATTGCCTGCGAATATCGCCCTGCTCACCCGCCAGTTGGCCACATTGCTCAAGGCCGGCATCCCGCTGCTACAAGCTTTCGATATCATCAGCGAGGGCGTCGAGAACCGGCAGGTGTGTGACCTGGTCAAAGCCTTGAAACAGCAGATCGCCAGCGGCAACAGCTTGGCCGATGCGCTGCGCCAACACCCGCGTTATTTCGACGATCTGTACTGCAACCTGGTCGCCGCCGGGGAACAGGCAGGTGCCCTGGAAACCCTACTGGAGCGCGTGGCGATTCATCTGGAAAAAAGCCAACGGCTCAAAGCCAGGATCAAAAAGGCCATGACCTACCCTGTCACGGTATTGGTGGTCGCCACACTGGTCAGCGTGGTGCTACTGACGCACGTCGTGCCGCAATTCCAGAAATTGTTCACCGGCGTCGGCGGCCAGTTGCCCGGGTTTACCTTGGCGGTCATTGCCCTGTCCGAATTCCTGCAACAGGCGTGGTGGATGCTGGCGCTGGGCTTGGGTGCGTCGCTGGCAGGGCTTCGCCAGGCTTACCATGCTTACCCAGGTTTTCGCCATCGGGTGCAAGCGGGTTTGTTGAAAATGCCCCTGGCAGGCAAACTGCTGCACAACTCTGCCGTCGCTCGTTACGCCCGCACGCTTTCGACCACGTTTGCAGCGGGCGTGCCCCTCGTGCAGGCATTGGGCTCGGTGGCCGGCGCCGTCGGCAATGGACCATTCAAACAGGCAATTGAACGTATGCGCCACGATGTATCCACAGGCATGCAATTGAACCAGGCCATGGCCAGCAATGGCCTATTTCCAGGCATGGCGATCCAGATGACGGCCATCGGTGAAGAATCCGGCACGCTGGACCGAATGTTGGAAAAAGTCGCGAACCACTACGAGGCGGACGTGGACACCTTGGTCGATAACCTCACCAGCCTGATGGAACCGCTGATCATGGTGGTACTGGGGGGCATTGTCGGGGCGTTGGTGATCGCCCTGTACCTGCCGGTCTTTCAATTGGGCACGGCATTTTGATCCTGCTGCTGACCGAACGGCCCTGGTTTTTTGTTGCCATGGCACTGGTGCTGGGCCTGATCGTCGGCAGTTTCCTCAATGTGCTGGCGTGGCGACTGCCAAAAATGCTCGAGCGCGAATGGCGTGCCCAGGCCCATGAGATCCTCGGCTTGCCTGCAGCATCCGCCGGGCCGGCCTATAACCTGATGCGCCCGAATTCCTGCTGCACCCGTTGCGAACAGCCAATTCGGCCCTGGGAAAATATTCCACTGCTCAGCTACCTGTTGCTCAGGGGGCGTTGTGCACATTGCCGTGAGCCCATCAGCCTTCGTTATCCATTAACCGAGCTGGCCTGCGCGTTGATCACGGCCACTGTTGCCTGGCACTTCGGTTTTGGCTGGCAAGCCGGCGCGGTGTTGTTGCTGAGCTGGGGCTTGCTGGGCATGAGCCTGATTGATCTCGACCATCAATTGTTACCGGATGCGCTGGTGCTGCCGCTTCTATGGCTGGGACTCATCCTCAACAGCGCCGACCTGCTGGCGACCTTGCCCGATGCGCTGTGGGGCGCGGTCATTGGCTACATGAGCCTGTGGAGCGTGTTCTGGCTGTTCAAGCTGGTCACCGGTAAAGATGGCATGGGCCATGGCGACTTCAAGTTATTGGCATTGCTGGGAGCCTGGGGCGGCTGGCAGATACTGCCGATGACATTGCTGATGGCCTCACTGTTGGGCTTGATTGCCGGGCTGATTCTATTGCGTTTGCGCAAGGCCCCGGTGTCAGCACCGATGCCATTTGGTCCCTGCCTGGCAATTGCCGGCTGGATTGCATTGCTCTGGGGTGGTCAAATAACCGACTTCTATTTGCAGTCTGTCGGTTTCAGATGACCACTTCTGTCGCAACACCCTGGATTCTTGGCCTCACGGGCGGCATTGGCAGCGGCAAAAGCGCTGCTGCCGAGCACTTTATCAAGCTGGGCGTCGACCTGGTGGATGCCGATCATGCTGCCCGCTGGGTCGTCGAGCCTGGGCGGCCGGCACTGGCGTGTATTGCCCAGCATTTCGGCAGCGGCGTGCTGCACCCCGACGGTCAGCTGAACCGCGCCGCGCTGCGTAAACTGATCTTTGAAGTCCCTGAAGAACGCCTGTGGCTGGAAGCCCTGCTGCACCCGTTGATCGCCGAGGAAATTCGCAGTCACTTGGCGCGCGCCCGTTCGCCTTACGCGATCCTGGTGTCACCGCTGCTGATCGAGTCAGGCCAATACAGCATGACCCAGCGCATCCTGGTGATCGACGTGCCGCAATCGCTGCAGATTCAGCGTACCCTGCAGCGCGATGGCATCAGCGAACAACAGGTGCAGGCGATTCTGAAGGCCCAGTCCAGCCGCGAAGACCGCCTGAACCATGCCGATGATGTACTGGTCAATGACCAGGACCTTGCCTGGCTGCATGGCGAGGTCGAGCGACTGCACCACTTTTACCTTACTTTGCGTGGAGGCCGATCATGAGCCAACCCTTGACCGTCGACTGCCCAACCTGCGGTGCCCCCGTGGAATGGAAAACGGAAAACCTCAACCGGCCGTTCTGCTCGGACCGTTGCAAACTCATCGACCTGGGCGCCTGGGCCGCCGAGGAACACAAGATCCCCGTGGCCCCGGATGCCGAAGACGAGCTGTTTTCCGAAGACCTGCCACAACGCCACTAAGGCCGCATAAAGGCATATTCCTGCTGGTCGTCGAGGTTTTCTGCGAGGTATTGCAGCTCGTCGGCCAGGTCTTCGAAACTGCGTACGCCCTTGCTTTGCTGCACTACCGCACTGAGCATGGCGCGCAAGGTCAAGCCTGGGTCAAAACCGATTTCCTGCGCCGCATCCTGGCTTCTGCGCAACTCCTGCCGTGCCCACTCATACACACTCATGATCCCTGCTCCTGAAAATTTTGCAGAGCATGGACCTGCGCCGTTGCCCGGCATTTGACCTGGATCAACGCCGTGAATCGTCGTCCTTCCAAGGCGCCGAGAGGTAGCGGGTACGGTTGAAGGTCTCCAGCCATTCCGGGCAGAACACCACCAATGCGCTGATGACCATGCCGTTGATAAAGGCTTCGGGAAAGATGATCAACCACAGGTAGCCCACAAAGTCCTCCAGCCATTGCGGCATCGCAAAGCGGCCGTCAAACCACAATAAACCCAGCCCGGCCAACAGGCACAGCAAGGCCGACAGCGCTGCGGCAAAAAAACCGGAACAGAAGATATACACGAAGGGGTTTCGCGGTTGCGCCCGCTCGACCAGCAGCGCACAGCTTTCGGTGACCAGCACCGGCAACCCGATCAGGAGCAGGCCATTGATACCGAGCGCTGCCAGGTCCTGGCGCCCCAGCAGCATGAGGCCGAGCTGAGCGGCAAACCCACCGACGATTGCCAGCGGCCAATCCAGCAGCAAGGTGACGGCGGTCATGCCGATAAAGTGATAGGACACTCCGGTATCGAAATCCCGCCGCACCAGCCACAGCATGAACAGCGCGAACACTGTTCCGAACAGCAAATGCTGGCGCCGTCGGTCGGCGAACAACTCGACCCACGGCGAGCGCAGCACCGCCCATATCACCACGGGCGCATACAACAGCCAGCCGATGCCGAGGGTCGATGGCGCCAGAACAGCTGCACTGATCACGGATGCACTACCTCTACAAAAAGCCTCACCACGAACCTCAGGGCTTACTGCCGAGTGCGCAGTCTACACCTGCGCTTTAACTTTGGTCTGGGTCAAAGCGAGATTCAAATCTGGGAGGGGCGGCACAAGCAAGACTTCCTGTGGTCATCATTTGAACGCTAAGCTGCGAATATGGATGACTCAGATTATTTGCGCCTGCTCACCGTAGCAGCCGAACAAGCCAACGCGTTCCTGTCCAATGCCCGCAAATGGGAGCGTGAGCGTTGGGTTTGCCAGCGACTGTTGCAAGGCTTGAACGTGCCCTACCGCGTCGAAGAGTTTCACGCCGCAGGCCAGGAGCCGCCGGATGTGTTGTTTCGCGACGCCAGCTTCGAGGTGTTTTTCGTGCTGGACGAAGGCCGCCGCCTGAACGACGAGTGGCGCGACGAATTGCTGCGCAGGCGCAGCGCGTTCTCCTTGAGCCAGCTGGTGCGGCGCGAAGCCAAGCCACGGCGCATCCCGGCCCATGAGTTCCTGCTGCGCCTGGCGCCGACACTGCGTAAAAAAGCCCACAACTACAAAGAGCGCGGCATGGACCTGGGAGAGTTGGATCTCGTCGCCTTTGCCAGCCTCAAACGCGAAGTGCTGGACCTCAACAGCCACTTCCCGCCCCCCACCGAGTATTTGCGCCAAGGCTGGCGCTCGCTGTCGTTGGTGGGCCCAACCTTCGCCCGGGTGCTGTTCGCCCACCCGGATGCACCGGATTTCTTGCGCAACAACCTGGGGCGCAGCATAGTATTCGACGTTGGCATCAGCCTGTGACACAGGCACCGGCTACGCTTATGGCGATAGCGCCGACCCCTGGCTGTAACGTGGCGCCCTTTTGCAACGTCTACCTGACGAGGCCTTTATGACCAGCCGCCTGAACCCCGATGACCAACAGCATGTCGAAGAGTACCTGCAACTCTCCCAAAACAGAGTCGAGCGCAAGCCTTTCCGGCCGTGGCTGCTCCTCTGCGTGGTGCTGGTAGTGGTGATCGGGCTCGGTGTGCTGAGCCGCCTATTGAGTTACCTGACGCTATGAGCTGCCTGGCGCTCGCGAGGGTAACTGCTCCGATTTCTTTTAGCCTTGCGAGATATCCCCATGACCCATCGTATTATTATCGTCGGCGGCGGCGCCGGCGGCCTGGAGTTGGCTACCCGCCTGGGTAAGACCCTGGGCAAGCGCGGCAAGGCCAGCATCACGCTGGTGGACACCAACCTGACCCACATCTGGAAGCCCCTGCTGCACGAAGTAGCTGCCGGCTCGCTGAACTCTTCTGAAGATGAACTCAACTATGTTGCCCAAGCGAAATGGAACCACTTCGAGTTCCAGCTGGGGCGCATGAGCGGGCTTGACCGCGAACAGAAGAAAATCCAGCTGGCTGCCACTCTCGACGAAGAAGGTCGCGAACTGGTGCCTGCACGCGTACTGGGCTATGACAGCCTGGTGATTGCTGTGGGCAGCACCACCAACGACTTCGGCACCGAGGGTGCGGCGCAACATTGCCTGTTCCTCGACACCCGCAAGCAGGCCGAGCGTTTTCACCAGCAACTGCTCAACCACTACCTGCGCGCCCATGCCGGGCAGACCGATGCCATTGAACAAATCAGCGTTGCCATCGTTGGCGCTGGCGCCACCGGCGTCGAGCTGGCCGCCGAGCTGCATAACGCCGCCCATGAGCTGGCCGCCTATGGCCTGGACCGTATCAAGCCAGAAAACATGCACATCACCCTGATCGAAGCCGGCCCGCGGGTATTGCCTGCGCTGCCGGAACGCATCGGCGGGCCGGTGCATAAAACCCTGGAGAAACTTGGGGTGACCGTGCTGACCAACTCGGCGGTCAGTGAAGTGACTGCCGACGCCCTGATCACCAGCAGCGGGCAAGTGATTCCCGCCAGCCTCAAGGTATGGGCGGCCGGGATTCGTGCACCGGGTTTCCTCAAGGACATCGATGGCCTGGAAACCAACCGCATCAATCAGCTGCAGGTGCTGCAAACCCTGCAAACCACCCGCGACGAAAACATCTTCGCCTTTGGTGATTGCGCTGCCTGCCCGCAACCGGGCACCGACCGCAATGTACCGCCACGGGCCCAGGCTGCACATCAGCAAGCTTCGCTGTTGGCTAAATCGCTGAAATTGCGCATTGAAGGCAAGGAACTGCCAACCTATAAGTACACCGACTACGGTTCGTTGATTTCGCTGTCGCGCTTCTCAGCGGTGGGCAACCTGATGGGCAACCTGACCGGCAGTGTGATGCTGGAAGGTTGGCTGGCGCGGATGTTCTATGTGTCGCTGTACCGCATGCACCAGATGGCGCTGTATGGGTTCTTCCGTACGGCGATGCTGATGTTGGGGAGCAAGATTGGCCGAGGCACCGAACCGCGCCTCAAACTCCACTAACAACGCATAACTCCCGTGGGAGGGGGCTTGCTCCCGATAGCAGTGTGTCAGTTAATGAATACTTAGCTGACCCACCGCTATCGGGAGCAAGCCCCCTCCCACATTTGCTTTGCGGTGAGCTCAGGATTCGCGCGCGAAAAAAAAAAAATCCCCGTATCTTTCGATACGAGGATTTTTAATATGGTCGGGGTAAGGGGATTCGAACTCCTGACATCCTGCTCCCAAAGCAGGCGCGCTACCGGACTGCGCTATACCCCGGTAAAAAAAAGGCGACCTTTCAGTCGCCTTCTTCGATCAGCGCTTTTGGCCTCTGATCTTAAGATTCGATTCCAGCCTGGACTGGTCTCAAAAATGGTGGGTCGTGTGGGATTCGAACCTACGACCAATTGGTTAAAAGCCAACTGCTCTACCAACTGAGCTAACGACCCAAATATGGTCGGGGTAGGGGGATTCGAACTCCCGACATCCTGCTCCCAAAGCAGGCGCGCTACCGGACTGCGCTATACCCCGGTTTGAAATTGGCTCCGTGACCAGGACTCGAACCTGGGACCCAATGATTAACAGTCATTTGCTCTACCGACTGAGCTATCACGGAACTACATATTTCAAATTTACTGCTGTGTAACCTTCTCTTCGACCCTGTCCGTATCGCTACGTTAGCGTCTCTGAGGCGCGCTATTCTACAATCTTAAAAACCCCTGTCAACCCTTTAAATTGCTTTTAAGACAATGATTTGCGCTTCTTTCTGATTTCTTCTTGGGGAGAAGAAACCCGTGGGCTGACGTTGCTGCGGGGCGCACTTTACAAGCCTTTGCCTTACAGTTCAACGCCCTAGCGAAAAAAAAGGCCCCGCAATGCGGGGCCTCTTCTTATTACGCCAGATGCCGGCCTTAATGGAAGACGATCTCGTCGTCTTTCACCGTGGCCGTGACGCGGGTTCCCGGCATAAAGCTGCCCGACAGGATCAACTGCGCCAGCGGGTTCTCGATCCAGCGCTGGATCGCACGTTTCAGAGGCCGTGCGCCATACACCGGGTCGTACCCGACCGCGATCAGCTTGTCCAACGCCTCGCTGCTCAGCTCCAGGTCCAGCTCGCGTTCAGCCAGGCGGCTGCGCAGGCGACCCAGTTGGATCTCGGTGATACCCGCGATCTGATCCCGCGCCAAAGGCTCGAAGATCACCACCTCATCCACCCGGTTGATAAATTCCGGACGGAAGTGCGAGGTCAGCGCATCCATGACCGCAGCACGCTGGGCTTCACGGTCGCCCACCAGTTCCTGGATCTGCGTCGAGCCCAGGTTGGAGGTCATCACGATCACCGTATTGCGGAAGTCCACGGTGCGCCCGTGACTGTCGGTCAGGCGACCATCTTCCAGTACCTGCAGCAAGATGTTGAACACATCCGGGTGGGCCTTCTCGACCTCGTCCAGCAGGATCACCGAGTAGGGCTTACGCCGCACGGCTTCGGTCAGGTAACCGCCCTCCTCATAGCCCACGTAGCCTGGCGGTGCGCCGATCAGGCGAGCCACCGAGTGCTTCTCCATGAATTCGGACATATCGATCCGTACCATGGCCTCTTCAGTATCAAAGAGGAACTCGGCCAGGGCCTTGCACAACTCGGTCTTACCCACGCCGGTCGGGCCCAGGAACATGAACGAGCCGCTTGGGCGGTTCGGGTCGGACAAACCAGCCCGGGAACGTCGTACCGCGTTGGACACCGCGACAACGGCCTCTTCCTGGCCGATGACGCGCTGATGCAACAGACTTTCCATCTTCAGCAGCTTGTCGCGCTCGCCTTCGAGCATTTTCGACACCGGAATACCGGTCCACTTGGAGACCACTTCGGCAATTTCTTCTTCGGTTACTTTGCTGCGCAGCAACTGGTTCTCAGGCTTGCCATGCTGGTCGACCATTTGCAGGCTGCGCTCCAGGTCCGGGATCACCCCGTACTGCAACTCGGCCATGCGGTTCAGGTCGCCTTTGCGGCGCGCCGCTTCCAGCTCCTGGCGGGACTGCTCGATCTTTTGCTGGATCTGCGCCGAGCCCTGTACTTCGGCTTTTTCCGAGGTCCAGATTTCTTCGAGGTCCGAATACTCACGTTCCAGGCGGACGATTTCTTCCTGGAGTTTTTCCAGGCGCTTCTTCGCCGCCTCGTCCTCTTCTTTCTTCAACGCCTGGGATTCGACCTTCAGTTGAATCAGGCGCCGATCCAGGCGGTCGAGCACTTCCGGTTTGGAGTCAATCTCCATGCGGATACGGCTGGCCGCCTCGTCGATCAGGTCGATGGCCTTGTCCGGCAACTGACGATCAGTGATATAGCGATGGCTCAACTTGGCCGCCGCAATGATCGCGCCGTCGGTGATCGCCACCTTATGGTGGACCTCATAGCGTTCTTTCAGGCCACGCAGGATGGCAATGGTGTCTTCTTCGCTTGGCTCTTCCACCAGCACTTTCTGGAAGCGACGCTCCAGCGCTGCGTCCTTTTCGATGTACTGGCGGTATTCGTTGAGCGTGGTCGCACCGACGCAGTGCAGTTCGCCCCGCGCCAAGGCTGGCTTGAGCATGTTGCCGGCGTCCATGGAACCTTCGCCTTTACCGGCGCCGACCATGGTGTGCAATTCGTCGATAAACAGAATGATCTGCCCTTCCTGCTTCGACAATTCATTGAGCAACGATTTCAGGCGCTCTTCGAACTCACCACGGAATTTGGCGCCGGCGATCAGCGAGCCCATGTCCAGGGACAACAGGCGCTTGCCTTTCAGGCCGTCCGGCACTTCACCATTAATGATGCGCTGGGCCAGGCCCTCGGCAATCGCGGTTTTACCCACGCCAGGCTCACCGATCAGCACCGGGTTGTTCTTGGTGCGGCGTTGCAGGACCTGGATGGTGCGACGGATTTCGTCGTCACGACCGATCACCGGGTCGAGCTTGCCTTCTTCGGCGCGCTTGGTCAGGTCGACGGTGTATTTGTCCAGGGCCTGGCGCGACTCCTCATGGTTGGGGTCGTTCACCGCCTCGCCCCCACGCAGGTTGTTGATGGCGTTTTCCAGGGCTTTCTTGCTCACGCCCTGGCCCAGCAACAATTTGCCGAGCTTACTGTTGTCGTCCATGGCGGCGAGCAGCACCAGTTCGCTGGAGATGAACTGGTCACCTTTCTGCTGGGCCAGGCGGTCGGCCTGGTTGAGCAGGCGCGCCAGATCCTGGGACATATTCACGTCACCGGTAGGGTTCTGGATTTTCGGCAGTTGGTCGAGCTCTTTGCTCAACTCTTTGCGCAGGCTGTTGACGTCAAAGCCCACCTGCATCAGCAACGGCTTGATGGAACCACCTTGCTGTTCCAGGAGCGCCTGCATCAGGTGCGCAGGCTCAATCGCCGGATGGTCGAGGCCGACCGCCAGGGATTGGGAGTCCGATAAGGCCAACTGCAATTTGCTGGTTAAACGATCAATACGCATTAGTCACCTTCCTTTTGAGCAGGCCGGAGCTATGAACAAACACATCCTGAATGAAGAAACCTGCCAGATACCCTTATAGATGGGGTGGATTCTGGGGGTTTCAAGCGGCGGATAGTTGATACAGGTCAGGAGAGTCTAGCGTTGAAGCCAGATAAGGGAGGCGAATCGGCCCGTACGCAGGCTGCGGCGATAAGAAAAGAAGCGCGGGTCGGTCACGGTGCATAAACCGCCACCATATACAGCGGTGACACCGCGTATTGCCAGACGCAGGCGCGCCAGCTGGTAGATGTCGGCCATGAACTTGCCGTGATTGTGGCTGGGAACAAAGGCTTCAGCGGTGGCCGGTAGTTGCTGCATGAACGCCTCACGCACTTCCAGGCCGACCTCAAAGGTTTGCGGGCCAATGGCAGGTCCGAGCCAGACCAAGACGTCTTCGGGAGCGGTATCCAGGCTTTCGAACGCGGCCTCCAGCACGCCGGCCGCCAAGCCACGCCAACCGGCATGGGCAGCGGCAACCCGGGTGCCCGCCCGATTACAGAACAGCGCAGGCAGGCAATCGGCTGTCATGGATGTGCAGGCGATGCCAGGAGTGCTGGTCCAACTGCCATCTGCCTCGACAGTACGACCCGGATCAGCCTCAACCACGTTAGTACCGTGGACCTGGCGCAACCAGGCAGGCTGAATATTGAACGCGTCGGTCAGACGGCGGCGATTTTCAAGGACGGCCTCCAGGCTGTCCTCGACGTGATCGCCCAGGTTGAGGCTGTCGAACGGCGCCAGACTGACGCCGCCCGCTCGGGTGGTGACGCAGGCTTTCACCCCGGCCGGCGCAGGCCAGTCAGGAATCAGCCAGTCATTCATCCGATAAATGCCTCGCGATCCTGCTTGAGCAGCGACAGCAACCAGACCAGATCGTCTGGCAGCGGCGATTCCCAGCTCATTCGCTTACCGCTCGTCGGATGATCCAGCTCCAGGAAACGGGCATGCAGTGCCTGGCGCGGGAAGGATTTCAGCGATTCAACCATGGTTTGGCTCGCCGCCGGCGGAATTCGGAAGCGACCGCCGTAGGCAGGATCTCCGACCAACGGGAAGTTGATGTGCGCCATGTGCACACGAATCTGGTGGGTACGCCCGGTTTCCAGCTTGACCCGCACATGGGTATGGGAACGGAAACGCTCCAGCACACGATAGTGGCTGACGGCCTGCTTGCCGCCTTCCATCACCGCCATACGCTGGCGCTGCTGGCCGTGGCGACCAATCGGTGCATTGATCTTGCCACCGGCCACCACCACGCCGATCACGATGCACTCGTAAATACGACTGACGCTGCGGCTCTGCAATTGAGTAACAAGCTGCGTCTGCGCCTGGATGGTCTTGGCCACCACCATCAAGCCGGTGGTGTCCTTGTCCAGGCGGTGCACGATGCCGCAGCGCGGGACATTGATAATGTCCGGCACGTGGTGCAACAGGGCATTGAGCAAGGTGCCATCAGCGTGCCCGGCGGCCGGGTGAACCACCAGGCCTGCGGGTTTGTTGATGACCAGGATATCGTCGTCTTCATAGACGATATCCAGCTCGATGTCCTGGGCGACCCATTCTCCCTGGGCTTCCTGCTCGGCAGTCAGCTCAAGAATCGCACCGCCATGGACTATGTCTCGCGGGCGGATAACCGCTCCATCCACAGTCAGGCGGCCGTCTTTGATCCAGGCGGAAAGGCGCGAGCGCGAGTGCTCAGCGAATAATTGTGCGGCGACTTGATCGAGGCGTTGGCCGCCCAATTCGGACGGCACCTCTGCGCGAAGTTCAATTTTATCGGACATGCTCAGACTAGGCGTGGCACAGCCTTTGGTTTCGGCTGCGCGCTTGTGGTTAAATACGGCGTCTTTTGCCCCGAGGCTTTCAACGGGGCGCTCATCATAACAGGACGGCCCCGCCCAAGACAGCGGCCGTCATAGGGACGCAAGCCGCCATGCAAGTGAAA
Organism: Pseudomonas sp. FBCC-B545; assembly: GCF_059134095.1. Classification (NCBI taxonomy): domain Bacteria; kingdom Pseudomonadati; phylum Pseudomonadota; class Gammaproteobacteria; order Pseudomonadales; family Pseudomonadaceae; genus Pseudomonas; species Pseudomonas sp. FBCC-B545. Next base: position 5,372,707 of record NZ_CP101441.1, read on the forward strand.
CACCTGCTGCTGATCGCCATCCTCGCCATGACTGCTGCTTGCTCGTCAACAAAGGACGTCGTCGACGAAAACCTGAGCGAAGTCGAGCTGTACCAGCAAGCTCAGACAGACCTGGACAATAATAGCTTCACCAGCGCCACAGCAAAGCTGAAGGCCTTGGAGTCGCGTTACCCGTTCGGGCGCTATGCCGACCAGGCCCAGCTTGAGCTGATCTACGCCAACTACAAGAACGCCGAGCCGGAAGCTGCCAAGTCCGCTGCCGAGCGTTTTATCCGCCTGCACCCGCAGCACCCGAACGTGGACTACGCCTACTACATGAAGGGCCTGACCTCGTTCGACCAGGACGTTGGCCTGCTGGCGCGCTTCCTGCCGCTGGACATGACCAAGCGTGACCCGGGTGCTGCCCGCGACTCCTACAACGAGTTCGCCCAACTGACCAGCCGCTACCCGAACAGCCGCTACGCGCCGGACGCCAAGCAGCGCATGATCTACCTGCGCAACCTGCTGGCATCCTACGAGATCCACGTAGCCCACTACTACCTGACCCGCCAGGCGTACGTCGCAGCCGCCAACCGTGGCCGCTATGTAGTGGAGAACTTCCAGGAAACCCCCTCCGTGGGTGACGGCCTGGCAGTCATGACCGAGGCTTACCAGCGTCTGCACCTGGATACACTGGCGACCACCAGCCTGGAAACCTTGAAACTCAACTACCCTGACCACCCGAGCCTGAAAGACGGCCAGTTCGTGCCTCAGGTTGCCGAAGCGGACAACCGTTCCTGGCTGAGCAAATACACCCTGGGCCTGATCGAATCCCGTCCACCGTTGCCGCCGGGCGAAACCCGCGCCAATCAGGACGTGATCAAGCAGTACCAGGATGCCAAGGATGCCATTCCTTCGGACCTCAAGCCTCACGACGAGAACGGCGACGTCATCGAAGAAGAGGAGCCGCAGGCCCTTGGCAACAACGAAGACCGTTCATGGTTCAGCTACATGACCTTCGGTGTGTTCGACTGATTGTTCGACGCAACGCAAAAGGGAGCTCTGAGGAGCTCCCTTTTTTATGAGCGAGTATTTATTGCGCTGTGCGCCCGTGGCCGCCTTGGCTAAACTGACGCATTCCTTGCCGAGAAACTGCCCATTATGCTTCGTCTACTGTTCTGGATTGCCGTCATTGCTGCCGCGGTATGGTTCTGGCGCAAATTCAAAAACCCTACAGCGCGCCAGCAACGGCCTGCTGAGCCGAATGCAGCGCTGATGGTGCGTTGCGCCCACTGCGGCGTGCATCTGCCGCAGGATCGCGCACTGAGTTCAAGCCAGGCGTGGTATTGCACCCAGGCACATCTGGAACAAGGGCCGAAATCTATCCAGCGTTGAGGCGACCGGCGGGCGAATAAGGCGTGGGATCGATGATTGGGGCCCGCGCCAACAGCAAGTCGGCGAATAACTGGCAGGAGGCCGGCGCTAGCACCAGGCCATTGCGGTAATGGCCACAATTGAGCCACAACCCCTTGAACCCAGGAACCTCACCGATATACGGGATACCCTCCGGCGAGCCAGGCCGCAACCCTGCCCAATGCCCGACCACCTCGGCGGCCGCCAAGGCCGGAATCAACTCTACCGCAGAGGCCTTGAGGCTTTCCAACGCGGTTTCGGTCGGCGTCTTGTTGAACCCCTCATGCTCCAATGTACTTCCGATCAGGATGTGCCCATCACGTCGCGGGATCGCATACCGCCCCTTGGCCAGGACCATGCTGGATAAAAAGTCAGGCGCACCCTTGTACAGAATCATCTGGCCTTTGACCGGCTCTACGGGTAACGCCAAGCCCAGCGTGCCCAGCAATTGCCCACTCCAGGCCCCGGCAGCGAGCACCACCTGATCACCCGGAACCTGCCCTGCAGCGGTGTTAACGCCCACCACGCTGTCACCCTCGCGGACAAATCCTTGTACTTCGCAATGCTCTTGTATGGTCACACCCGGCAATGCCAGCAGCGCAGCCCTCAGGGATTTGACCAGGCGTGGGTTGCGTACATTGGCCACGTCGGCCATGTAGATCGCCCGGCAATAGCCGCCTCCCAATACCGGCACTGCATCATGGGCCGTCGACACATCCACCTTGCTTAATGGCCGTCCTTCACGCGCAGCCCAGGCCAATGCTTGACCTTCATCATCCAGGTCAAGCCAGTACAGGCCCGTGGTATGCACCTCGGGATCCACGCCGGTAGCGGCAAACAAGCGCTGCGCCAGTTGTGGGTAAAAATCCTGGGACCAATGGGCCAAGGCGGTGACCGCCGGGCTATAGCGCCATGGATACAACGGCGAAACAATCCCGCCACCCGCCCAGGAAGACTCCTGCCCAAGCCCCGCCCGCTCCAGCAGTATGATCGTCTGCCCCTCCCTGGCGAGGTTGTAAGCCGTCAACAGGCCGATTACTCCGCCGCCGACAATCACCACTTGCTGTTGCTTTGCCATTATTTGATCCAGCCGATAAACAGGGAAAGACGCGCCCGGCGCCCACTCTTCAAGCACGCTCATCATTGCCCCCAGCAGAGCTTGCGCGACATATCAGGCGCCGCTCCCGGGTTACTTCGCATACCGGTGCTGGTCAAGCTGAAGGCTGCACACGCATCACCCGCCATCAATGAATCCACAACAGGCGTAGCGAGCAGGTCAAAATCCTGGGGGTTTAAAACGACACTGATTCTATAATGATCATTGCCCGCACTGACGCCGCTTACATCAATAAAAGTGCCGTTCCTCGTATAAAAACGCTCCAAGTGCTGGGCTTGCTCGCTCAACAACGTGACGATTTGCGCTCGATAAACCTTTTTAATCTGACCGATATATCCGGGATAGGTGACCCCAGCCAGCAACGCGATGATCGCCACCACGATCAGTAACTCGATCAGGCTAAAGCCCCGGCTATCCATGCCCATTTTATTGCTCCCTATTGAAGTTGCCGCCATAAGACCCGTCGAAACCTGACGCTGCCGCCCTCCTCCACGCGTGCGTAGACCGTCTCGAGCACCGTGCGTGATTGGCCTGCGAGCCCGACTGCAGTCACCCGATACAGTGCCGCCGAGGCATGGATCGGTAGATGGACCATACCAGCCCCCATACCCAGTGCTTGAACGCCATAGAATCCCCCCATCAGCGCTACCCAAGAGACCGCCGAGGCAGGATTGGTCCCGCCGCCCACCAGCGAAAAAGCTTCAACGGGCGGCGCACAAGTGGTGACCGAGTGGCATATGGGCAATGCCCCGCCTACCCTCTGTACCGCCCACTCGCCCAACCTCAGGCCACTTTCGGCATGTTGAAATGATTGATTGCGATGCCACAGGCTGCTCGCGACTTTTTGCTGGGATACCGCCCCCTGCATGGATGACAACCCCACCTGCGATAACAGCAGCAGCAATACCAGGCTGATCAGCAACACCATCCCGGCCTGCCGCACATGAAGCCTACCAAGCATGACCATCACGCCTAACCCAGCCGATTTCGCAGCGCGGCCACGACGCTGTAGCTCTGATCCTTCACCCGTCCAGACGGGTCTTGCAGCGTCATATGGATGCGCACGCTGCGTATCAGCGACGGGTCAACCGGGTGCCTGTCGTAACGCACCACAACCGTTGATGCCGGCTGGGCCGCCATGCCAAAGCTGATGTCGAATGCCCGCACGTTATCCATCAGTACGGCTTTCGCAGGCGTTGCCGGCGTACTGATCTTCAACTGGCCTGTTTCGTAGGTGTAGGTAAGCTGGCGTATGCCAAAGCGGATCTGGCCAGGTGCGGCGGCAGGCGGTGCCCCGGCATAAGCCTGGGCCACCTCCTTGCAGTCGGACAGTACCGTCCAATCCGGCTTGCCAACGCCCTCACCGACGCTCGCCGTAACCAATGTCAGTGACTTTGCACTCGCCGACGCCTCCCAGCTTATCGGCCGATCAAAGGCGGCAGGCGCGTTGTCGATGACGGCCGTGGCCAGGCACCCCAGCATGCCTGCCTGGCGTATGTCCTGGGTAATCTTGCTCAGGACAAACCGCGCATCATCCTGCAGCACCATCGCGGCCTGCTGGCTGGCATGGGTCAGTCGCGAGCTGATCACCACCTGGCTCGCACCCAGCACCAGCACTAGCCCTACGGCGAGTGCCAGCAACAATTCCACCAGGCTGAAACCTCGAACAAGACGATTCATTGCAACGCTCCCTGATCATTGGCGATACGACTGGTCAGGGTGAAGGTTTCCCGGGCTCCAGGCCTGTTTGCCGCTCGAGCGTCCTGCCAGCTGATGCTGATGGTGACCTCATGCCCACTCAAAGCCACCGACCCTTTAGCGTCTTCGCCTGCAAAACCAATGATATTGGCCTCGAAATCGTGCAGGTCCAAGTCACGCACACTGGCAGTCGAAGTGCTGCGCGGCGCGGGCTCGGCGCTGCCCCACGAGTAATCTGCACCGGCGTTGGCGCGAATGCGGTCAAGCATGTCGTAGGCGATAAAACTGGCTTGGCTGGTCATCCTGGCGCTGTCGGTGTACTTGAGCGCATTGAGCTGGAGCACTGCAGCGCCCATCAGACCAATGGCCAGGATCAGTAGCGCTACCAGCACCTCGATCAAGGTCATGCCGGATTGGCGTCGCTGGAAAGCGCGCAGGAAAAATCGATTCGGGCAGGCGGGCATTACCGTCGTCATCCATGTCGAAGGCCGGAAAAAAGCAGGCAAAACCTGCTGTACGACCCAAGACTAGCGTCGGCTTTCAAGCGGCGCCGCTCCAGGAACAAAGGGAAATACTTTGGACATAAAGGCCATCATTCATCACCAGAGGCCCAGGGCTATACCTAGGTCTGCAACTTGTAGACCCACTCGCGTCCACGGAGGGAACGCACATGACACAACGAGGGTTCACCCTGATTGAAATGCTGCTTGGGCTGATCGTGACCAGCTTTCTTGCACAACTGGCCGTGCCCGGCTTCAAAGGGTTGCTTGAATCACAGCAGCGACAAAGCGTGGCCCAATCACTCGCTGCAGGCCTGCGCTACGCACGCGCCGAGGCCATCGCACGCAATCAGGCGGTGGTCATTCACGCGCGGGACGAGGACTGGAGCCTGGGGTGGCGGGTGATACTGGACATCAATGGGCGTGGTCACCTGGACGAAGATAACCCGGTATTGCTTGAACGACAGGACAGCGGGCATGTGCTTATCGCGGGCAATGGCCCGGTCACGAACCAGGTGCGTTTCAGCGGTTTGGGAGAGCCGGTCTTTGCCGGCGGGGGCTTCCGTGCCGGCACCGTGCATGTGTGCGACACAAGCCAGGCACAGAGCCTGTACCAGGTAGTGCTGGCGCCCAGCGGGCGCATCAGCCTGCGCAGTGTGAAAACCGAGCAGGCATTATGCCGAGGCTATACCAGCCCGTCGGGCGTCAGAGCAGCGAGCGGACCCGCAGTTCCTTGGGCATGGAGAACGTGATGTTCTCTTCACGACCAGCCAGCTCATCAGCACCGGTGGCTCCCCAGGCCTGCAACTGCTGGATCACGCCGCGCACCAGGACTTCCGGGGCCGAGGCGCCCGCGGTGATGCCAATCCGCTCGACACCATCGAACCAACTGCGCTGCATGTCTTCGGCGCCATCGATCAGGTATGCCGGTGTGGCCATGCGTTCAGCCAGCTCACGCAGGCGATTGGAGTTGGAGCTGTTCGGGCTGCCGACCACCAGCACCACATCGCACTCATCCGCCAGTTGCTTGACCGCATCCTGGCGGTTTTGCGTGGCGTAGCAGATGTCGTCCTTGCGGGGGCCGCCAATGGAGGGGAATCGCGTGCGCAGGGCATCGATTACACGGCTGGTATCGTCCATGGACAAGGTAGTCTGGGTCACGAATGCCAGGCGATCCGGGTTGTGTACCTGCAAGTTGGCGACGTCTTTTTCGTCTTCAACCAGGTAGATGGCGCCGCCGTTGCTGGCGTCGTACTGACCCATGGTGCCTTCGACTTCGGGGTGACCGGCATGGCCGATCAGGATGCATTCGCGGCCGTCACGGCTGTAGCGCGCCACTTCGATGTGCACCTTGGTCACCAGCGGGCAAGTGGCATCGAATACTTTAAGGCCACGGCCTGCCGCTTCGGTACGTACGGCCTGGGACACGCCGTGGGCACTGAAGATGACGATAACGTCGTCGGGCACCTGGTCGAGTTCTTCGACAAAGATAGCGCCGCGTGCGCGCAGGTCTTCGACCACGAATTTGTTATGGACGACTTCATGGCGCACATAAATCGGCGGCCCGAAAACTTCCAGGGCGCGGTTGACGATTTCGATCGCCCGGTCCACGCCGGCGCAGAAGCCACGGGGGTTGGCGAGTTTGATTTGCATGCTGTGCCTCGTGTCTTGCAGCCACGTTGAGTCGAATTTAACGCTGACTCAACCGACAATGGGGATCAAAGGTGGGAGGGGCTTGCTCCCGATAACGGTATATCAATCTGCAAATACTTAGCTGATACACCGCTATCGGGAGCAAACCCCTCCCACATTTTAGACCGTGTACGGTCAGTTACAGCGCTTTGACGTTGATGATCTCGACGTCAAAGGTCAGTGTTTTGCCGGCCAACGGGTGGTTGAAGTCGATGGTCACTTGCGCGTCATCGAAAGCTTTCACCACGCCAGGCAGTTCGGTATTCGCCGCATCATTGAAAATCACCAGCAAGCCTTCCGACAGGTCCATACCTTCGAACTGCGAACGCGGGATGATCTGTATGTTTTGCGGGTTGGGTTGGCCAAAGGCGTTTTCCGGCAGGATCTGCAGGTTACGCTTGTCGCCAGCCTTGAAGCCGAACAGGGCTGCTTCAAAACCCGGCAACAGGTTACCGTCGCCCACCTTGAAAGTCGCCGGAGCTTTGTCGAAGGTGCTATCGACCGTGTCGCCATTCTCCAGGCGCAATGCGAAATGCAAAGTGACTTCCGTGTTCTGGCCGATGCGTTGCTCAGCCAATACCTGATCAGTCATTGACGGTCTCTCCGGTTTTCTTGCTCTTGAACATATCCAGCGCCAGCATGATTGCACCGACAGTAATAGCGCTATCGGCAAAGTTGAACGCCGGGAAGTAATGACGGTTCTGCCAATGCACCAGGATGAAGTCGATCACATGGCCCAGGGCGATGCGGTCATACAGGTTGCCCAGCGCGCCGCCCAGCACCAGGGCCAGGGCGATAGCCAGCCAGGTGTCGTCGCGACCCAGGCGCTTGAGCCAGACCACCAGCACTGAACTCACCACCACGGCGATCAGGGCAAACAACCAGCGCTGCCAGCCACCGCCGTCAGCCAGGAAGCTGAAGGCGGCGCCGGTGTTGTAGGCCAGGGTCCAGCTGAAGTAATCCGGAATCACCACGATCTGCTGGAACATCTCCAGGGAGCCCTCGAAGTGAGCCTTGCTGACCTGGTCAATGACCAGGACCAGCAAACTCAATACGAGCCAGCCCAGACGTCCAAAACGACTGGCTGAGTTAGGCATAGTGGCGAACCTCGCCAGCACCGCTGATGTTGTCTACACAACGGCCGCAGATTTCCGGGTGCTCAGGGTTCACGCCGACGTCTTCACGGCAGTGCCAGCAACGAGCGCACTTGGGGAAGGCCGACTTGACGACTTTGAGCTTGAGGCCCGGTACTTCGGTAGCCAAGGCGTCAGCCGGGGCTTGAGCAAACGGTGCCAGGCTGGCAGTCGACGTGATTAACACGAAGCGCAGTTCGTTGCTCAGTTTGGCCAGGTCGGCAGTCAGGCCTTCCTCGGCAAACAGGGTGACTTCGGCCTGCAAGTTGCCACCGACGGCCTTGGCCGCACGCTGAACTTCCAGCTCCTTGTTCACGGCAACTTTTACCGCCATCACGCCTTCCCAGTACGCGCGGCCCATTTCGAAGTCGGCCGGCAACTCGGTCAGGCCTTCGTACCAGGTATTGAGCATCACCGATTCGTTACGCTCGCCCGGCAGGTATTCCCACAGTTCGTCGGCGGTGAAGGCCAGGATCGGCGCGATCCAGCGCACCAGGGCTTCAGAGATGTGATACAGCGCGGTCTGCGCCGAACGGCGCGCCTTGCTGTTGGCGCCGGTGGTGTACTGGCGGTCCTTGATGATGTCGAGGTAGAAACCACCCAGTTCCTGCACGCAGAAGTTGTGGATCTTCGAGTACACGTTCCAGAAGCGGTACTCGCCGTAGTGTTCTTGCAACTCGCGCTGCAGCAGCAGGGTACGGTCCACGGCCCAACGGTCCAGGGCGAGCATGTCCTCAGCCGGCAGGATGTCGGTGGCCGGGTTGAAACCGGTCAGGTTCGACAGCAGGAAGCGTGCGGTATTGCGGATGCGGCGGTAGGCATCGGCACTGCGGGCCAGGATCTGGTCCGATACGGCGATCTCACCCGAGTAATCGGTCGACGCCACCCACAGGCGCATGATGTCGGCGCCCAAGGTGTCGTTGATTTTTTTCGGTTCGATCACGTTTTTCAGCGACTTGGACATCTTGCGGCCCGTCTCGTCGACGGTGAAACCGTGGGTCAGCAGTTCGCGGTACGGCGCATGGTTGTCGATGGCGCACCCGGTGAGCAACGACGAGTGGAACCAGCCACGGTGTTGGTCGGAGCCTTCCAGGTACAGGTCGGCACGCGGACCGGTTTCGTGGCCCATCGGGTGCGAGCCGCGCAGCACGTGCCAGTGAGTAGTACCAGAATCGAACCAGACATCGAGGGTGTCGCTGATCTTGTCGTACTGCGGCGCTTCATCGCCCAGCAGCTCTGCAGCGTCCAGCTTGAACCAGGCTTCGATACCTTCCTGTTCAACCCGCAGCGCCACTTCTTCCATAAGCTCGACAGTGCGCGGGTGCAGCTCGCCGCTTTCCTTGTTGAGGAAGAACGGGATTGGCACGCCCCAGTTGCGCTGGCGGGAGATGCACCAGTCCGGACGGTTGGCAATCATCGAGTGCAGGCGCGCCTGGCCCCAGGCCGGGACGAACTGGGTGTCTTCGATGGCTTTGAGCGAGCGCACACGCAGGGTGTCGCCGCTGACCGGCTCTTTGTCCATGCCGATGAACCACTGCGCGGTGGCGCGGTAGATCAGCGGGGACTTGTGGCGCCAGCAATGCATGTAGCTGTGCTTGATGGTGTCGGTTTGCATCAGCGCACCGACTTCACGCAGTTTGTCGATGATCGGCTGGTCGGCCTTGAAGATGAACTGGCCGCCGAAGAACTCCAGCGAAGGCACATAAACGCCGTTGCTTTGCACCGGGTTGATGATGTCATCGTTGACCATGCCGTACTTCTTGCAGATCACGAAGTCGTCCACGCCATAGGCGGGCGAGCAGTGAACCACGCCGGTACCCGAACCCAACTCGACATAGTCAGCCAGGTACACCGGCGACAAACGGTCGTAGAACGGGTGACGGAAGTTGATCAGCTCCAGTGCGGTACCGGTGGTGGTGGCGATCACCGAGCCTTGCAGCTCGTAGCGAGCCAGGCAGGCCTCGACCATTTCCTCGGCCAGCACCAGCAGACGATCACCGACGTCCACCAGGGCGTAGATGAATTCCGGGTGCACGTTCAGCGCCTGGTTGGCCGGGATGGTCCACGGGGTGGTGGTCCAGATCACGATGGCAGCCGGTTTGCTCAGGCTCGCCAGGCCAAAGGCCTCGGCCAGCTTGGCGTCGTCGGCGATCGGGAACGCCACGTCGATGGTCGAGGACTTCTTGTCTTCGTACTCGACTTCCGCTTCGGCCAGGGCCGAACCGCAATCGAAGCACCAGTTCACGGGCTTGAGGCCCTTGAACACGAAACCACCCTTGACGATTTCGGCCAAGGCACGGATTTCACCGGCCTCGTTCTTGAAATTCATGGTCTTGTACGGGTTGTCCCACTCGCCCAGCACGCCCAGGCGGATGAATTCGGACTTCTGCCCTTCGATCTGCTCGGTGGCGTAGGCACGGCACAGCTCGCGGGTCTTATCCGCGCCCAGGTTCTTGCCGTAGGTCACTTCGACTTTGTGTTCGATCGGCAGGCCGTGGCAGTCCCAACCAGGGACATACGGCGCGTCGAAGCCCGAAAGGGTCTTCGAGCGGATGATCATGTCCTTGAGAATCTTGTTCAGCGCATGACCGATGTGAATCGTGCCGTTGGCGTAAGGAGGGCCGTCGTGCAGGACGAATTTCGGACGATCCTTGCCAATTTCGCGCAACTTTCCGTACAGGCCAATACTGTCCCAGCGCTGCAGGATCTGCGGTTCGCGCTGTGGCAGGCCGGCCTTCATTGGGAAGGCGGTGTCCGGAAGGTTTAGCGTGGCTTTATAGTCGGTCATTTAAGGCTCTTCGGTTAGCGATGGGCGCTAGGTGCGGCTAGTGCACGGGCGGCGGCGACATCCGCATTGATCGCCGTTTTCAACGCCTCCAGGGAGGCGAAACGCTGCTCTTCACGCAGCTTCTGGTGGAAAACCACCGTCAAACGCCGGTCGTATAAATCACCGGCAAAATCCAAAAGGTGAACTTCCAGGTGGGCCTTGCCATCACCTGCAACCGTGGGCCTGACGCCTATATTGGCGACTCCCGGCCACGATTGGCCGTCGATATCGACGCTCACCAGGTAAACCCCGGTCAACGGTACACGACGGCGCTTGAGTTGCACGTTGGCAGTTGGCGTGCCCAATTGGCGCGCCAGCTTCTGACCGTGCAATACCCGTCCGGCAATGCGGAACGGGCGACCGAGCAACCGCTCGGCCAAGCCGAAGTCGGCAGCAGCCAGGGCGTTACGCACCTGGGTGCTGCTCACGCGCAGACCGTCCAGTTCGACGGTTTGCGCGGCTTCGACGGTAAACCCCTGGCTGGCGCCGGCATGTTGCAGGAAATCGAAATCCCCGACCCGGTCACATCCGAAACGGAAGTCGTCGCCGACTTCCAGGTGTTGCACCCCCAGGCCCTCCACCAGGATACGGTCAACGAACTCGGTGGCGCTGAGGCTACGCAAGCGCTGGTTGAAAGCCAGGCAAAGGACGCGGTCCACACCCTCTTCGGCCAGCAGTTGCAGCTTGTCGCGCAGGCGTGCCAGGCGGGCCGGCGCCGTTTCCGGGGTAAAGAACTCCCGCGGTTGTGGCTCGAAAATCACCACGCAGCTGGGCACGCCCAACTCGACCGCACGCTCGCGTAGCCGGGCCAGGATAGCCTGGTGACCACGGTGAACACCGTCAAAGTTGCCAATAGTGGCGACGCAGCCCCGATGCTCGGGGCGCAGGTTGTGAAGACCTCGAACCAGCTGCATAACGCGCTTCTTGCTCATAAAGTGGTCGATTATAACCACACCCAGCCCCGGACGACAGGCAACAGCGCAGGCCAAATGGGTCGATTCGATAAAACACCCGTTTTATCGCGGCAAACTCTCTATCCCAGCGACTTGCGATTGAAATGCCGCAGGCGGAAACCCTGCAACAGCAACATGCCGAAGTACACCGCCGCGCCCGCGACCACCAATACACCCAGGCGCATGAAGCGCTCCAGCATATCGCCATGGCCCCAGGCCGGCATTACGTGCATCAGGCCAACGAGCACGGCGGACATCGCGGCGACTGCCACGAGTAACTTGAGGGCGAACATTCCCCAACCCGGCTGTGGCTGGTACATCTGCTGTTTGCGCAGTTGGTAAAACAGCAGGCCGGCATTGATACAGGCGCCGGCACTGATCGCCAACGCCAGCCCGGCATGGGCCAAAGGCCCGATAAATACCAGGTTGAGCAGTTGCGTGACGATCAGCGTGAAAATTGCGATTTTCACCGGGGTGCGGATGTTTTGCTGCGCGTAAAAACCAGGCGCCAACACCTTGATCACAATTATGCCGAGCAGGCCGACGGAGTAGGCAACCAGCGCGTGCTGGGTCATCAAGGCGTCATGCGCATCGAATTCTCCGTATTGAAACAGCGAGACCGTGAGCGGTTCGGCGAGGATCCCCAGGGCCAGGGCGCATGGCAATACCAGCAGGAAGCACAGGCGCAGGCCCCAATCGAGGATTCGCGAATACTCCTGGCGGTCCTTGCTGGCGTAGGTGCGCGCCAGGGTCGGCAGCAGGATCGTGCCCAACGCCACGCCAAGCACGCCGGACGGCAACTCCATCAGGCGATCGGCGTAGTACATCCACGACACCGAGCCCGAGACCAGCAGCGAGGCAAACGCGGTGTTGATGATCAGCGAAATCTGGCTCACCGACACCCCGAGGATCGCCGGCAGCATATTGCGCATCACGCGCCAGACACCGGTGTCCTTGAGATTCAGGCGCGGCAGCACGAGCATGCCGATTTTCTTCAAGTGCGGCAGCTGGTACAGCAGCTGCGCCAGGCCTCCGGCCAGGACCGCCCAGCCCAGGGCCATGACCGGCGGATCGAAATACGGCGTGAGGAACAGCGCAAAAATAATCATGCTGACGTTAAGCAGGGTCGGCACGAAGGCGGGCACCGAGAAACGGTTCCACGTATTGAGGATCGCCCCGGCCAGGGACGACAGGGAAATCAGCAATATATAAGGAAAGGTCACTCGCAGCAGATCAGTGGTCAGTGCGAATTTTTCCGGAGTATTGGCAAATCCCGGGGCTGTGGCCCAGATCACCCAGGGTGCGGCGAGCATGCCGATCAGGGTCACCAGCATCAGCACCAGGGTCAGCAGGCCCGAGACGTAGGCGATAAAGGTACGGGTCGCCTCCTCGCCCTGCTGGGTCTTGTATTCGGCCAGGATCGGCACGAAGGCCTGGGAAAACGCGCCCTCGGCGAAGATCCGCCGCAACAGGTTGGGGAGTTTAAAGGCAATAAAGAAGGCATCCGTGGCCATGCTGGCGCCAAAGATGCGCGCCAGCAGGGTGTCACGCACAAACCCCAAAACCCGGGAGATCATCGTGATAGAGCTGACGGCAGCCAACGATTTGAGCAGATTCATTGAAAGAGTTTGCGCCTATAGATAAAGAGCAGGCGAACAAAGCGCCCACTTATGCGATACTGCGCGCCTGCAACAGCACAGAGCCAAAGCTCGCGAGTTTACAGGTCAAGCGCCGGAAATAAATCACCCGCCTCTTCAGATCGACCACTCAGCAGTTCGCATCAGCCGCCCTTGACAACCCATCAAGTCATCGGCATGATTCGCGGCCTATTTTGTTTGCTATTTCCTAAAAAGTCTTTCGAGGAGCTCGACGGTGGCCAACACACCTTCCGCCAAAAAACGTGCAAAACAGGCTGAGAAGCGTCGCAGCCACAACGCCAGCCTGCGTTCCATGGTTCGTACCTACATCAAGAATGTAGTTAAAGCCATCGACACCAAAGACGCTGAAAAAGCCCAAGCTGCTTACGTTCTGGCCGTGCCAGTTATCGACCGTATGGCCGATAAAGGCATCATCCACAAGAACAAGGCCGCTCGTCATAAGAGCCGCCTGAATGGCCACATCAAGGCTCTGAGCGTTCCTGCTGCTGCCTAAGTGGTAACAACTGCCACGCAGCCCTGGTTGCGAAACAGTTAAGAAATGCCCCGTACCGAAAGGTCCGGGGCATTTTTGTTTGCCCACAGATTCATCACAAATCCCTTTGTGGGAGGGGGCTTGCTCCCACAAGGAGATTACGGTGAATTTCAGATAAAAAAACGCCCCGAACCAGTCGGGGCGTTTTTGCTACCTACTGATCAAACCACAATCAATGGTGATGACCGCCTTCACCGTGGACGTGGCCGTGGGCTACTTCTTCCTGGGAAGCGTCGCGAATGGCAACGATCTTCACTTGGAAGTTCAGGCGCTGGCCTGCCAGTGGGTGGTTACCGTCGACGGTCACGTCGTCGCCGTCCAGGTCACGGATGGTGACGATCTGCATTTGGCCGTCCGGCGCGGAAGCGTGGAACTGCATGCCCACTTCCAGCTCGTCAACGCCTTCGAACATGCTGCGGCTCAGGGTGCTGACCAGCTCGGCGGAGTATTCGCCGTAGGCATCTTCAGGTTCTACGGCGACAGTCAGCTCGTCACCGACGCTCTTGCCTTCCAGGGCCTTTTCCAGGCCCGGGATGATGTTACCTGCGCCTTGCAGGTAGACCAGCGGCGCGCCGCCGGCTGAGCTGTCGATGACCTCACCAGCGTCGTTGGTCAGGGTATAGTCGATGGAGACAGCCTTGTTAGCGGCGATCGTCATGGGGCGAGACCTTTTGCATAAGAATGAAGAACGGACAAGTCTAAACAAGGATTTGCCCGAAAGCGAACAGAACCCGGACGGACGGGGCCGATCAACGGCATCCTTCATCACCGGCTTCCATCAGGACGACGACCGGCATTGGGTCGTCGAACTGTCCTGCGGGCACACCCAGCACCTGCGCCACCAGCCGCCCTGGCAGTCGCGCGCCTGGGTATTGGACCCTGCGCAACGCCTTGAAAAAATAGGCCAACCCTTTGTGTGCGGCTGGTGTGCGCAAGCGCAAGAATAACGCTAACCTTGGCGCCTGATCCGCGGTAGGCATTCAAACATAGAGCGCCACCCAAGCCATGCACCTCCAGAGAATCCGCATGCAGACTTTTTTTATCGCGCCCACCGATTTTGGTGTGGGCCTGACGTCCATCAGCCTTGGGCTGGTGCGCACCCTGGAACGGGCCGGCCTTAAGGTCGGCTTTTTCAAGCCGATTGCCCAGCCTCACCCGGGCGATACCGGCCCGGAACGCTCCACTGAACTGGTGGCACGCACCCACGGGCTCAAACCGCCCCAACCTTTGGGCCTTGCCCACGTAGAGCGCATGCTCGGCGACGGCCAACTCGATGAGCTGCTCGAAGAAATCATCACCCTCTACCAGCAGGCCGCCGTGGGCAAGGACGTGCTGATCGTCGAAGGCATGGTGCCGACCCGCAGCGCCAGCTACGCCGCACGGGTCAACCTGCACCTGGCCAAGAGCCTGGATGCCGAAGTAATCCTGGTCTCGGCACCAGAAAACGAGGTGCTCACCGAACTTTCTGGCCGGGTGGAATTGCAGGCGCAATTGTTCGGCGGTCCGAAAGACCCGAAAGTGCTGGGCGTGATCCTCAACAAGGTGCGCACCGACGAAAGCATGGAGGCTTTCTCGGCGCGCCTGAAAGAGCATTCGCCACTGTTGCGCAGCGGTGACTTTCGCCTGCTCGGCTGTATCCCCTACCAGCCCGAGCTCAACGCTCCGCGCACCCGTGACGTGGCCGACCTGATGGGCGCGCAGATCCTCAACGCCGGCGACTACGAAAGCCGGCGCATGACCAAGATCATCATCTGCGCGCGCACCATGCGCAACACCGTGGAGTTGCTCAAGCCCGGCGTGCTGGTGGTAACCCCAGGAGATCGCGACGACATCATCCTCGCCGTCAGCCTGGCCGCGATCAACGGCGTGCCGCTGGCCGGCCTGCTGCTGACCAGCGACACCCTGCCCGACCCGCGCATCATGGACCTGTGCCGCGGCGCCTTCCAGGCCGGATTGCCGGTGCTGTCGGTGAGCACGGGCTCATATGACACCGCCAACCAGCTCAATAGCCTCAACAAGGAAATTCCCATTGATGACCGCGAGCGTGCGGAGATCATCACTGACTTCGTCGCCAGCCATCTCGATGCGCGCTGGCTGCACCAGCGTTGCGGTACGCCACGGGAGATGCGCCTGTCGCCGGCCGTGTTCCGCTACCAGTTGATCCAACGCGCCCAGGCCGCCAACAAGCGCATCGTGTTGCCCGAAGGCAGCGAGCCGCTGACCGTGCAAGCCGCCGCCATCTGTCAGGCCCGAGGCATTGCCCGTTGCGTGCTGCTGGCCAAGCCGGAGGATGTGGAGGCGGTCGCCCGCGCCCAGGGCATCGAACTGCCCGAGGGCCTGGAGATTCTCGACCCGGACCTGATACGCCAACGCTACGTCGAGCCAATGGTCGCGTTGCGCAAGACCAAGAGCCTCAACGCGCCCATGGCCGAGCAACAGCTGGAAGATACCGTGGTGATCGCCACCATGATGCTCGCCCTGGACGAAGTGGACGGCCTGGTCTCCGGGGTTGTTCACTCCACCGCCAATACCATTCGCCCTGCCCTGCAGCTGATCAAGACCGCGCCAGGATGCACCCTGGTATCGTCGGTGTTCTTCATGCTGTTCCCCGAGCAGGTGCTGGTGTACGGCGACTGTGTGATGAACCCACACCCAAGCGCCGCGGAACTGGCGGAAATCGCCCTGCAAAGCGCCGATTCCGCCGCCGCGTTCGGCATCACGCCACGGGTGGCAATGATCAGCTATTCCAGTGGTGATTCGGCCAGTGGCGAAGAAGTGGAAAAAGTTCGTGAAGCCACCCTGCTCGCCCACGAGCAGCAAAGTTCGCTGCTGATCGATGGCCCGTTGCAATACGACGCCGCCGCCAACGAAAACGTCGCCCGGCAACTGGCCCCCAACAGCCAGGTTGCGGGCAAGGCCACGGTGTTCGTGTTCCCAGACCTGAACACCGGCAACACCACCTACAAAGCCGTACAACGCAGCGCCGATTGCGTAAGCCTGGGGCCGATGCTCCAGGGCCTGCGCAAACCGGTCAACGACCTGCCGCGTGGCGCCCAGGTAGACGACATCGTGTACACCATCGCCCTGACGGCGATCCAAGCCGCCAACCGACCTATGGATATCTAAATGCTGGATTTTCTACCTGCCGCCGTACGCGGGGTAATCGCTTCGCTGCTGCTGGCGCTGAACACGATCCTGCTGTGCTCGTTCCTGTTTATCGTCGCACTGTTCAAGGCGCTGCCCTTCGCCAAGCGCTTCAGCGAGTGGCTGATGAACCATACCCATGAAGCCTGGGTGACCAACAACAAGGGCTGGATGAACCTGGTACGGCGCACGCGCTGGCACCTGGCTGGCCTCGAGGGCTTGGACTACCAGCACTCCTACCTGGTGACCAGCAACCACCAGAGCTGGGTCGACATCATGGTGCTGCAATACGTGCTCAATCGGCGTATTCGCCCGTTGAAGTTCTTCCTCAAGCAGGAATTGATCTGGGTGCCGGTGATTGGCCTGGCGTGGTGGGCACTGGGCTTTCCCTTTATGAAGCGCTACAGCAAGGCTTACCTGGAGAAGCACCCGGAAAAGAAAGGCAAGGACCTGGCGACCACCCGCAAGACCTGCGCTAAATTTCGCGACAACCCGGTGGGCATTTTCAACTTCGCCGAGGGCACGCGGTTTACGCCGGGCAAGCATGCGCAACAAAACTCCCCATTTCGCTATTTGCTCAAGCCCAAGGCCGGCGGCATTGCGTTTGTGCTGGATGCCATGGGGGAGCAGTTGAAGTCACTGGTGAATGTGACCATTCACTATCCAGCCGGGCGCCCGGGATATTGGGATTTGCTGTGCGGGAATGTGAAGGACGTGGTGGTGCGGTTTGAAGAGGTGCAGATTCCGGCCGAGTTTATCGGCAAGAATTATGAGCAGGACGGGGAGTATCGGTTGGCGTTCCAGGGGTGGATTAACCAACTGTGGGAAGCCAAGGATGCGTTGCTGGATCAGCTTCACACCGAATTCCCAAGCAAGCGATGATCAACCTGTGGGAGGGGGCTTGCCCCCGATGAGGGAGTATCAGTTGATGCAGCCGTAGCTGACCCACCGCTATCGGGGGCAAGCCCCCTCCCACATTTGACCGCGCTCGATCTTGAAGATGTAAAAAAGCCCGCCACCGAGTCATCGGTGGCGGGCTTTTTTGTAGCGTCAAACCTTAGATCGCGCCGCGCTGGCGCAACAACTCCAGCACTTGCTTGACACTGTCTTCCAGCGACAAGGCCTGGGTATCGAGCACCAGGTCGGCGTTCAACGGCACGTCGTACGGGAAAGACTCACCCGGGATGTTATCCCCACCCGCCGCGTACAAACCTTGCGGATCACGCTCGGCGCACACCAGCGGCGAGGCCTGCACATAGACCGTCAGCAGACGGTCAGCGCCGATCAGCGCCTTCGCCTGCTCACGGCCTTCGGCATCCGGCGCGACGAATGCGGCCAGGGTCAGCAAGCCAGCCTCGTTGAACTGGCGTGCTACGTGAGCTGCACGGCGCCAGTTCTCGGTACGCCCGGCACGGTCCTGAGGCAAGCCCTTGTTCAGGTCGTGACGCAGGTTCTGGCCGTCCAGTACAAACACCGCACGCCCCATATCGAACAGCTTGCGCTCAACCGCGTAGGCCAAGGTGCTTTTGCCAGCGCCGGACAGCCCGCTGAACAACACCGTGGCCGGCTGCTGGCCGAAACGCAGGGCGCGCTCTTCGGTGGCGACATGCGCGAGACTGCCGTGCTGCGCAGAACCGCCATGATTGACCGGCGGCGCGATGATCATACCCGCAGCCACGGTGCCGTTGGTCAAACGGTCGATGACGATAAAGGCGCCGGTGGTGCGATTGCTGTCATAGCCATCCAACGCGATGGCGGCGTCGAGGCTGACCTTGACCCGGCCGATTTCGTTGAGCTGCAGCGAACTCGCCGGGCCTTCGGCCAGGGTGTTCACATCCACGCGGTGCACGATGCTGGTGATGGAGCCCGGCACGTAGCTGGTGGCGCGCTTGATATCGTATTTCTTGCCCGGCAGCATCGGCTCTTCGGCCATCCACACCAGCATGGCGTCGAAAGCGTCGGTCACTTGCGGCACGTTATCGGCATGCACCAGCAGATCGCCACGGGAGATGTCGATCTCGTCTTCCATGGTCAAGGTCACGGCCTGGCCTGGGCCGGCGTTTTCCAGCTCACCTTCGAAGGTAACGATGGATTTGACCCGGCTGCTCTTGCCCGACGGCAGCACCACCACTTCGTCGCCCTTGTGCACGATGCCGCTGGCCAGGGTGCCGGCGAAACCACGGAAATTCAGGTTCGGGCGGTTGACGTACTGCACCGGGAAACGCAGGTCGGTGTAGTTGCGGTCATTGGCGATCTCGACGGTCTCGAGGATCTCCATCAGCGACTGGCCGGTGTACCAGGGCGAACGCTCGCTCTTGTTCACCACGTTGTCGCCCTTGAGCGCCGACATCGGTACAAAGGCCAAGGTGCTCGGCTTGAACGCAATACCTTCGGCGAACTTCAGGTAATCGGCCTTGATCGACTCGAAGACGCTTTGATCAAAGCCATTGATGTCCATCTTGTTGACGGCCACCACGATGTGTTTGATCCCCAGCAACGAGGCGATGAAGCTGTGGCGACGGGTCTGGGTCTGCACGCCGTAACGGGCGTCGATCAGGATGATCGCCAGGTCGCAGGTAGACGCGCCAGTGGCCATGTTGCGAGTGTACTGCTCATGGCCGGGGGTGTCGGCGATGATGAATTTGCGCTTGGCGGTGGAGAAATAGCGGTAGGCGACATCGATGGTGATGCCCTGCTCACGCTCGGCCTGCAGGCCGTCGACCAGCAAGGCCAGGTCGATATCGTCGCCCGTGGTGCCGGATTTCTTCGAATCGCGGGTGATGGCTTCCAGGTGATCTTCGTAGATCATCTTGGAGTCGTGCAGCAGGCGCCCGATCAGGGTGCTCTTGCCGTCATCGACGTTACCGCAGGTCAGGAAGCGCAACATTTCCTTGCGCTCGTGCTGGGCCAGGTAGGCGAGGATGTCCTCGCTGATCAAATCAGATACGTGCGACATGACAACCCCTTAGAAATAACCCTGACGTTTTTTGTCTTCCATGGAGCCGGCACCATCGTGATCGATGACCCGGCCCTGGCGCTCGGAAGTTCGCGTCAGGAGCATTTCCTGAATGATGTCCGTCAGCGTCTCGGCTTCGGACTCCACCGCACCCGTCAACGGGTAGCAGCCAAGGGTGCGGAAACGTACTTTCTTTTTGACGATGCGGGCTTTGTCTTCGTCGGACAGGTGCTCGAGGATGCGGTCGTCGTCGATCATGATCAACGTGCCGTTCTTTTCGATCACGTCGCGCTCGGCGGCGAAGTACAGCGGCACAATCGGGATGCCTTCCAGGTAGATGTACTGCCAGATGTCCAGCTCGGTCCAGTTGGACAGCGGGAACACGCGGATCGACTCGCCTTTGTTGACGTTGCCGTTGTAGACGTTCCACAGCTCCGGGCGCTGGTTCTTCGGGTCCCAGCGGTGCTTGCTGTCGCGGAACGAGTACACGCGCTCCTTGGCACGGGATTTCTCTTCATCGCGACGGGCACCGCCGAACGCTGCGTCGAAACCATGCTTGTCCAGGGCCTGCTTGAGGCCCTCGGTCTTCATGATATCGGTGTGCTTGGCGCTGCCGTGGGTGAATGGGTTGATGCCCTGCGCCACGCCATCGGGGTTGACGTGGGTGATCAGGTCCAGGCCCAGCTCTTCAACCATGCGGTCGCGGAACTTGTACATCTCCTGGAATTTCCAGCGGGTGTCGACGTGCAT
Source organism: Pseudomonas sp. FBCC-B545 (assembly GCF_059134095.1). NCBI lineage: Bacteria > Pseudomonadati > Pseudomonadota > Gammaproteobacteria > Pseudomonadales > Pseudomonadaceae > Pseudomonas > Pseudomonas sp. FBCC-B545. The sequence goes on from NZ_CP101441.1 coordinate 5,393,059, forward strand.
CACCGGGAACGGCAGCTTGCCTGGAAAGAAGGCCTTGCGTGCCAGGTGCAGCATCACGGCGGAGTCTTTACCGATCGAGTAGAGCATCACCGGGTTGTCGAACTCGGCGGCGACCTCGCGGATGATGTGGATGCTTTCCGCCTCCAGCTGTTTCAGATGCGTCAGTTTGTCGACCATGGTTACTCACGGAAAAAACGATCTTATGGACGGCCAGCGGGCCGTGTTCGAGCGAGGCATGCTAGCACAGCACCTGCTTCTATTCAGGGCGCCAACTAGATCGAAACGGTATATGAATATGCCGCCGAGTTTGGCCTGAAATGGGGGGCTAGTATGGGAGGGAACAAGCCCCCTCCCACATTCAGATCGGGTTCGGGCAATCGATGAACAAGTGCTCCAGGGCAAAGCGTCGCGCCAGGTAGTCGCCCAACGCCTGGACGCCGTAGCGCTCGGTGGCGTGATGGCCGGCGGCGATGAAGCTGATGTCGTTTTCCCGTGCGCTGTGGAAGGTCTGTTCGGACGCCTCACCGCTCAGGTACAGGTCGACACCCGCGGCAATTGCCTGGTCGATATAGCCCTGACCACCCCCGGTGCACCAACCGACGCGACGGATCATCTGGCTGCCTTCGATCAGCAGTGGCTCGCGGCCCATCACGTCCTGCACGCGGCGAGCGAAGTCCCGGGCCGATAGAGGCTCAGCCAGGGAGCCAACCAGGCCGACGATCTTGGGGTTACTCGGGTCCAGCGGGCCTTCGACAGTGATGTCCAAGTGACGCGCCAGTTGCACGTTGTTGCCGACATCGGCGTGCAGGTCCAAAGGCAAGTGGTAGGCCAACAGGCTGATGTCATGCTTGAGCAGGGTCTTCAGGCGGCGCTGCTTCATGCCGGTGATGCACGGGTTCTCGCCCTTCCAGAAATAGCCATGGTGCACCAGCACCAGATCGGCCTTGGCTTCGACAGCGGCGTCCAGCAGCGCCTGGCTGGCGGTCACACCGCTGACGATGCGCATCACCTGCGGGCGCCCCTCGACCTGCAGGCCATTGGGGCAATAATCAGCAATTTTTGCACTGCCGAGGTAGCGGTCCGCTTCCTCGACGAGGGTAGTAAGGGGGACGGCCATAAAAGACTCCTAAATATCCGGTTCGCAGGCCTCGCAGCCTCGTATAATGCGCGACATTATGGGCGCTCTCCCGCCCCCTGCAACCTGTCAGGACTTACTTGATGCTCAAGGCACTGCGTTTTTTTGGATGGCCATTGTTGGCTGGCGTGCTGATCGCGATGCTGATTATTCAGCGTTATCCCCAGTGGGTGGGCCTGCCTACCCTGGATGTGAACCTGCAACAGGCGCCGCAGACCAGCACGGTGGTCCAAGGCCCGGTGACCTATGCCGATGCGGTCACCATTGCAGCACCTGCGGTGGTCAACCTGTACACCACCAAGGTCATCAACAAACCCGCTCATCCATTGTTCGAAGACCCGCAGTTCCGCCGCTACTTCGGTGACAACGGTCCCAAGCAACGCCGCATGGAGTCCAGCCTGGGTTCCGGGGTGATCATGAGCCCCGAAGGCTACATCCTCACCAATAACCATGTGACCAGCGGCGCCGACCAGATCGTGGTGGCCCTGCGTGACGGTCGCGAGACCTTGGCCCGCGTGGTAGGCAGCGACCCGGAAACCGACCTTGCGGTACTGAAGATCGATTTGAAGAACTTGCCGTCCATCACCCTCGGCCGTTCCGACGGTTTGCGCGTGGGTGATGTGGCGCTGGCCATTGGCAACCCGTTCGGCGTAGGCCAGACGGTCACCATGGGCATCATCAGCGCCACTGGGCGTAACCAGTTGGGCCTTAACAGCTACGAAGACTTCATCCAGACCGACGCGGCCATCAACCCAGGCAATTCCGGCGGCGCGCTGGTGGATGCCAATGGCAACCTGACGGGCATCAATACCGCGATTTTTTCCAAGTCCGGCGGCTCACAGGGCATCGGTTTCGCGATCCCGGTGAAGCTGGCGATGGAAGTGATGAAGTCGATCATCGAACACGGCCAGGTGATTCGTGGCTGGCTGGGCATTGAAGTGCAGCCACTGACCAAGGAACTGGCCGAGTCGTTCGGCTTGACCGGGCGCCCGGGCATCGTGGTTGCCGGGATCTTCCGCGACGGCCCGGCGCAGAAAGCCGGCCTGCAACTGGGCGACGTGATCCTCAGTATCGACGGAGCCCCGGCCGGTGATGGCCGCAAGTCGATGAACCAGGTGGCGCGGATCAAGCCGACCGACAAGGTGGCGATCCAGGTCATGCGCAACGGCAAGGAAATCAAGCTGTCGGCGGAAATCGGCCTGCGCCCACCGCCGGCAACGGCGCCGGTGAAAGAAGAACAATAGCCCACGCATACCAGGCGCCCATTCGCGGGCGCTTGCAGGGTACGTTTCACAGTATTCATTCTCATTAGGCATGTTATATTGTTTCAATATCGCCATTGGAACGCTCTATCATGCCGCCTCGCAAGTTTGTGCCCTCGGCCGGCCTGGCCCTGGGTTTGCTGCTCGACCCTGCCTACGCCGAAGAAAACACCCTGGAACTGGACACCATCAGCGTGACCTCCGAGGCCTATGAATCCGCCACCGGACCAGTCACGGGCTACCGTGCCACACGCTCGGCCAGTGCCACCAAGACCGACACCGCCGTGCGCGATATCCCACAGTCGATCAGCGTGATTCCGGCCACAGTGCTCAAGGACCTGGGCAGCACCAGTGTGGAACGCGCCCTGGAATTTGCCGGCGGCGTGTCCAAGCAGAACAACTTCGGCGGCCTGACCCTCTACGAATACAGTGTGCGCGGCTTCACCACGTCCGAGTTCTACCAGGATGGTTTCAGCGCCAACCGCGGTTACCCGAGCACACCCGATACTGCCAATATCGAACGCATTGAAGTGCTTAAGGGCCCCGCCGCCAGCCTGTATGGGCGTGGCGACCCTGGCGGCACGGTGAATATCGTCACCAAGAAACCCCAGCCCGACGCCTTCACCACCCTGCAGACCAGCGCTGCCAGTTGGGACCGCTACCGCACCGCTTTGGACGTGAATACACCGCTGGACGGCGAAGGGCGCGTATTGTCCCGGGTCAACCTGGCGGTGGAAGACAACCACAGCTTTCGCGATCACGTCGACAGCAAACGGGTGTTCGTCGCGCCTTCATTCAGTTGGCAACTCGACCCCGACACCCATCTGCTCGTAGAAAGCGAATTCGTGCGCCACAGCTCCACCTTCGACCGCGGCATCGTCGCCAATACCGGCATGTCCCACTCAACCTTCCTCGGCGAGCCCAACGACGGCAACATTGATAACCACAACAATCGCATCCAGGCCGCGTTGGAACACCACCTCAACGATGCCTGGAAGCTGCGCCTGGCCAGCCACTACAAGCAAGGCAGTCTGTGGGGCGACGCGTCGGAAAGCCGTGCGCTTTACGCGGATGGCCGCACCGTCAACCGCCGCTACCGTGAACGCTCCACGGGCTGGCACGACAGCATCACCCAGTTGGAACTACGCGGCCTGTTCGATATTGGCAGTTGGCAGCATGAACTGCTGATCGGCACCGAATACGAGGACTACCGCAAGAAAGAGCGCGTGACAGCGATCGATGGCGACTACCCTATCGATATCTATAAACCGGTCTATGGCCAGCCCAAACCCAATGGCAAACGCTCTGGTACCGACTTCTTCGAACAGACCAAAAGCCACGCGCTGAATCTACAAGACCAGATCATCTTCACCGACCGCCTGCGCGGCATGATCGGCGCGCGCTTCGAACATTTCGAACAAAGCACCGACGACTTTGCCCGCAACCACGTCAAAAGTCGCCAGACCCACGACGCCTTTACCCAGCGCGCCGGCCTGCTCTACCAACTCACGCCACAAGTGGGGGTATTTGCCAACGCGTCCACCTCGTTCAAGCCAAACAGCGGCCTGGATGCCGGTGGCAAATCCTTCAAGCCAGAAGAAGGCGTGGGCTATGAGGTGGGGATCAAGAGCGAACTGTTTGACGAGCGACTCAGCGCCACCCTGGCCGCCTTCCATATCGAAAAGGAAAACGTTTTGGCCCTGGACCCGGCGACCGACACCAACCGCGCCATGGGCAAGGCTCGCAGCCAGGGCCTTGACCTGCAAGTGACCGGGCAAGTGACCGACGCCATACGTGTGATCGGCGCCTTCGCGTATATCGACGCCGAAGTGACCAAGGGCGACAAAGAAATCCCCACCGGCAGCCGCATTCTCGGCGTAGCCAAGCGCAGTGGCAGTCTGTTGGGGGTGTATGAATTCCAGGATGGCGCGTTGCGTGGCTCGGATCTGGGTGCAGCGTTCACTTATGTCGGTGATCGCTCCGGTGAAGCGGGTACAGGTTTCGAGCTGCCGGCCTATCACACCGTGGATTTGCTGGCCCACTACAAGGCTACGAAGAATGTCACCGTGGGGTTGAACCTTAACAATCTGTTCGATGAGAAGTACTACGAGCGGTCCTACAGCCGCTATTGGGCGAACCCCGGTGAACCGCGCAACCTCACCGTCAGCCTGACCCTCAATCTCTGACGAGCATGGGACTAAATGTGGGAGGGGGCTTGCCCCCGATAGCGGTGGATCAGTGACAGAAGTACTGACTGACACACTGCTATCGGGAGCAAGCCCCCTCCCACATTTAAGTCACCGCAAGGCTTGGCTACAAGGCAACGGGAGCTCGTTCGCACAGGGTATTAAGCGCCGCCGCCCACTGCGGGTCATCATTCAGGCACGGCACCAGCACCAACTCCTCGCCCCCCGCCGCGCGAAACTGCTCGCGACCGCGATCGCCAATTTCTTCCAGCGTCTCGATGCAGTCGGCGACAAACGCCGGGCACATCACCAGCAACTTTTTCACGCCTTGCTGGGCCAGCGCTTCCAGGCGTGCCTCGGTGTAGGGCTCGATCCACTTCGCCCGACCCAGACGCGATTGAAACGCGACCGACCATTTGCCATCGGGCAAGCCGGCACGCTCGGCAAAATCTCGGGCAACGCTGAAGCATTGCGCGCGATAGCACGTGGCGAGCACTTCAGGTGATGCATTCCTGCAGCAGTCGGCATCCTTGAAGCAATGCCCGCCGGTAGGGTCGAGCTTTTTCAGATGCCGTTCGGGCAAGCCATGGAAACTCAGCAACAAATGATCGTAATCCTGCGTCAGGTGAGCCTGGGTGCTGGTCACCAGGGCATCCAGATATTCGGGCTGATCATAGAAAGGTTGCAGGATCGAAAACTGGATATTCAGCTTCTTGTCGCGCACCACACGCTTGGCCTCCTCCACCACCGTGGTCACGGTGCTGTCGGCAAACTGCGGATACAACGGCGCCAGCGTGACGTTCTGGATGCCTTGGGCGGCCAAGCGCGTCAGGGTGGTTTCCAGGGACGGCTCGCCATACCGCATCGCCAGCTCCACCGGGCCATGGGTCCACTGCGCGGTCATCTGCTGTTGCAGGCGACGGCTCAGCACCACCAGCGGCGAACCCTCGTCCCACCAGATCGATGCGTAGGCATGGGCCGACTGCTCGGGACGCTTGATCAGGATCAGCGACACCAGCAAGCGCCTTACCGGCCAAGGCAAGTCGATCACGTAGGGATCCATCAGGAACTGATTGAGGTAGCTGCGCACATCGGCCACCGAAGTGGACTTTGGCGAGCCCAGGTTGACCAGTAACAACGCGTGATCCGTCATGCAACATCCTATCTCTAGAGGCGGCTGGACAAGTCGTCCAGAGCCGCACGCAATTGAGTGAACTGGAAAGTGAAACCCGCCGCCAACAGCCGCTCGGGCAGTGCCTTTTGCCCGCCCAGCAACAGGCCGGACAACTCTCCCAGACCAACCTTCAACACGAAGGCCGGCATCGGCATGAACGCCGGGCGATGCAACACCTGGCCCAGGGTCTTGGCAAACTCGCGGTTACGCACTGGGTGGGGCGCGCAGGCATTATAAGGACCGCTGGCGTCTTCCTTGTGCAGAAGAAAATCAATCAGGGCGATTTGATCCTTGATATGTACCCAGGGCATCCACTGCCGACCTTTGCCGATCGGCCCGCCCAGCGCCAGTTTGAACGGTAGCAACAGGCGCGACAAAAAGCCGCCCTCGGCCGCCAGCACCAGGCCGGTACGCACCAGCACCACACGTATGCCCAGGGCTTCGGCACGCTGGGCGGTTTCTTCCCAGGCAATGCACAGCTGGCTGGGGAAATCATCCAGTACCGGGCCGCTGGCCTCAGTCAATTCGCGCTCGCCGCCGTCGCCATACCAACCCACGGCGGAACCGGAGATCAGTACCGCCGGTTTTTGCTCCAGGCTTTCCATCCACGCCAGCAGGGTTTCGGTGAGACTGATGCGACTGCTCCACAGCAACGCCTTGCGCTTGTGGGTCCAGGGTCGATCGGCGATGGGCGCGCCCGCCAGGTTGACCACTGCGTCCACCGTGCCAATCACCTCCTGCAGATGAGCAACTCCAAGCACCTGCGCACCGCACACCCGGGCAACCGCTTCCGGTTGCCGGCTCCACACCGTCAGGCGATGGCCCTGGGCGAGCCAGTGCTTGCAGAGTTGACGGCCAATCAGGCCGGTACCGCCGGTCAGCAAAATATGCATGGGACTCTCCTCATGTAACGTTCGCCGCCGCTCACTGGTCTATTTTATAAGCAGGGATCATTTTGATAATTGAACGTGACGAGCGTTTAAGCCTTAGCTTAACCATAGGTCACGCCACACAATCAGGCACGCCAAAACTTATACCAAAAAACAATATTGTACAGCTATTGGTGTCGGCGTAGTCTGTACCCAACGGTAAAACGAGGCCTCCCATGACTGTTCCTATCGCGATCATTGGTACCGGCATCGCCGGTCTCTCCGCCGCCCGAGCGTTACGAGACGCGGGGCATGTTGTACAACTCTTCGATAAAAGCCGCGGCAGCGGCGGACGCATGTCCAGCAAACGCAGCGATGCCGGAGCCCTGGACATGGGCGCACAATATTTCACCGCCCGTGACCGGCGCTTCGTCAACGAAGTGCAGCGCTGGCAAAGTAACGGCTGGGCAGAGCAATGGAAGCCCCAGCTGTACAACTTCAAGTCCGGCCAGCTGACGCCCTCGCCCGATGAACAGATCCGCTGGGTCGGCACGCCGCGCATGAGCGCCATTACGCGCGCGCTGCTCGATGACTTGCCGGTGCAGTTCGGTTGCCGCATCACCGAGGTATTCCAAGGTACGCAGCACTGGAACCTGCTCGACGCGGACGGCGGCAACCATGGCCCCTTCAGTCATGTGATCGTTGCCACGCCGGCGCCCCAGGCCACCACGTTGCTGGCCGCCGCGCCCAAACTGGCGAGTGCCGCGGCCGGCGTAAAGATGGACCCGACCTGGGCCATCGCCCTGGCATTCGACAAGCCCCTGGATACGCCAATGGAGGGCTGCTTCGTACAAGACAGCCCCTTGGATTGGCTGGCACGCAATCGCAGCAAACCCGGGCGTGACACCACCCTCGACACCTGGGTGCTGCACGCCACCAGCGCCTGGAGCAAGGCGCACCTGGACCTGCCCAAGGAAGCAGTAATCGAACACCTGCACGGCGCCTTCGCCGAGCTGCTGCACAGCGCCATGCCGGCGCCTTCGTTCAGCCTGGCGCACCGCTGGCTCTATGCCCGGCCGTCCAGCAGCCATGAGTTCGGAGTGCTGGCCGATGCCGACCTGGGATTGTTCGTCTGCGGTGACTGGTGCTTATCCGGCCGTGTGGAGGGCGCCTGGCTCAGCGGCCAGGAAGCGGCGCGGCGCTTGATCGAGCATCTTCAATGAATCGCATCAATCCCGCCAAACTGCTGCTGTCGAAATGGACGGCAGCACAGCCCCGCCACAAGGAAAAGCATTTCCTGGTCACTGAAGTGTTTTGTGACGAAGAAGGCACTGTGCTGGAGATTGAACTGCAAGCCATCCTCACTCGGCGTACTGAACGCTTTTCCTGGCAGACCCTCCAGAACGTCGAAGCCTGGCAAATGGGTTGGAAGTAAACCCTGCAAAGACCTGTACAAATTATTTGACTTGTACAACATCGGACCTATGATGAGAGTTAGTTGTACAAGTTTTCAATCTTGTACAGGATTCTTGCAGAGGTTTGCTTATGTCCAGCAATGCAAAACCGAAGATCGCCATCAGTGCCTGCCTCCTGGGTGAAAACGTGCGCTTCAACGGTGGGCATAAACAATCCCTGCTGTGCACCCAGACCCTCAGCGACTATTTCGATTTTGTGCCGCTGTGCCCGGAAGTCGCCATCGGCCTGGGCATCCCTCGGGAGCCGATCCGCCTGGTGGGCGACCCTGCCGCGCCGCAAGCCGTTGGCACGGTAAACCGTGAGCTCAACGTTACGCAGCCTCTGGATGACTACGGGCAGCGAATGGCCCGGGAACACACCGACCTGTGCGGCTACATCTTCATGCAGAAGTCGCCGTCCTGCGGCCTTGAACGGGTCAAGGTATACCGCGACAACGGCACGCCCGTCGACGGTGGCGGGCGCGGTATCTACGCCCGGGCATTCTGCGCACGCCACCCCAACCTGCCGGTGGAAGAAGACGGCCGCCTGAATGACCCGGTGCTGCGCGAGAACTTCCTGACTCGCGTATTCGTTTACGCCAGTTGGCAGCGATTGCTGGCCGAGGGACTCACCCGTCACGGCCTGCTGACGTTCCACTCGCGCTACAAATACCTGCTGATGGCCCACAGTCCGGCGCATTACAAAAGCCTGGGCCATTTGCTCGGCAGCATGGGCAAGGGCGTCGATCTCCAGGCACTGGCCCACGGCTACTTCAGCGAGCTGATGGCAGGCCTGAAAAAGTGCGCCACACGCGGCACTCACACCAATGTATTGCAACACATCAGCGGCTACCTCAAGCAGGTCATCAGCGACGATGACAAACAGGAAATGCAAACCGTCATCGGCCAATACCGCCACGGCATTGTGCCGCTAGTGGTGCCGCTGACCCTGCTCAAGCATCACTTTCGCCAGCATCCGGACCGCTACATCGCGCAGCAGGCCTACCTGCAACCGCACCCGGAAAACCTCAGCCTGCGTAATGCGATTTAATCCATGAAACCTGCCCTGCTCGACGAACCCGGCGAAGACATTGCCCTGGCTTTGGAAAACGGCTGGTTGCCGATCCGTGAAGTGGCACGCCAGACCGGCGTCAACGCTGTGACCCTGCGCGCCTGGGAACGCCGCTACGGCCTGATCGTGCCCCAGCGCACGCCCAAGGGGCATCGGCTGTTCAGTACCGAACACGTGCAACGCATCCATGCCATCCTCACATGGCTCAATCGCGGCGTGCCAGTCAGCCAGGTCAAGGATTTGATCGATTCGGCCCAACCCAGTGCCGAGCCGATGGAAAACGAGTGGCACAGCCTGCGCCAGCATTTGCTCAGTGCCATCAGCGAACTGGCGGAACGCCGGGTCGACGATGCTTTCAACCAAGCCATGGCGCTCTACCCGCCGCGTACCTTGTGCGAACAATTGATGCTGCCGCTGCTCCGGGAGCTGGAGCAGCGTTGGCAGGGCCAGTTCGGCGCGCAGATGGAGCGGGTGTTTTTCCTGTCCTGGCTGCGCAGCAAGTTCGGCGCGCGGATTTATCACAACAATCGCCAACTGCACGGCGCGCCGCTGCTGCTGATCAACCATTCCGACTTGTTACTGGAACCGCACTTGTGGCTCAGCGCCTGGCTGGCCAGCAGCGCCGATTGCCCGGTGGAAGTGTTTGACTGGCCGCTGCCGGCCGGCGAATTGGCACTGGCGGTCGAGCATCTGCAACCGCGTGCCGTGCTGCTGTACTCAAGCAAGGCCCTCCATTTGTCGGCACTCACAAAACTATTGGCCGGCGTCAGTTGCCCAATATTGATTGCCGGCCCGACGGTGTGTATCCATCACGTCGAGCTGGCCGACTTAACCCGTGACATGCCTGAATTGTTTGTGGCCGAAGACCCATTGGCGGCCCACCAGTTATTGATCCAGCGTGGAATTGTCTAAATGCATTTGATCTGGCTGCGCACCGACCTGCGCCTGCACGACAACACCGCCCTGGCTGCCGCGAGCCAGCGCGGCCCGGTCGTGGCCATTTACCTGGTCACGCCCGAGCAGTGGCTGGCCCATGATGACGCGCCGTGTAAAGTTGACTTCTGGCTGCGCAACCTGCGCCAGTTGAGCGTGGCGCTGGGCGAATTGAACATCCCGCTGTTGATCCGCCACGCGGCGACCTGGAACCAGGCGCCGACTGTGTTGAGCGAAGTGTGCCAGGAACTTTCGGTGGAATCGGTGCACGTCAACGAGGAATACGGCATCCACGAAAGCCAGCGCGATGCTGCGGTGGCCAAGGCCCTGGAAGCGCGCGGGGTGACCTTTCACAGCTACCTGGACCAGTTGTTGTTCCAGCCGGGCAGCGTGCTGACCAAGACCGGCACCTACTTCCAGGTGTTCAGCCAGTTCCGCAAGGTCTGCTACAACCGCCTGCACACTTCCCTGCCCCGCCTGGTCGCAACGCCCAAGGCGCAGGCCAGGCTTGAGTTGAAAAGCGATCCTGTGCCGACAACGGTAGAAGGTTTCGAGCCCTCCAGCGACAGCTTGCGCGCCCTCTGGCCCGCCGGTGAAGACGAAGCTCGCCGCCGTCTCGACGCCTTCGCCAACCAGCAGATCAGCTATTACAAGGACGAGCGCGACTTCCCGGCCAAACCCGGCACCAGCCAACTGTCCGCCTACCTCGCCGCCGGGGTAGTGTCGCCGCGCCAGTGCTTGCACGCCGCGCTGCAAACCAACCAGGGCGAGTTCGAAAGCGGCGACATCGGCGCCATCACCTGGATCAATGAGTTACTGTGGCGCGAGTTCTACAAACATATCCTGGTCGGATACCCACGGGTGTCCAGGCACCGCGCCTTTCGCCCGGAAACCGAAGCACTGGCCTGGCGCGACGCGCCTGCGGACCTGGCCGCCTGGCAACAGGCACGTACCGGACTGCCAATCATCGACGCGGCCATGCGCCAACTGCTGGAAACCGGGTGGATGCACAATCGCCTGCGCATGGTGGTGGCGATGTTCCTGACCAAGAACCTGCTGATCGACTGGCGCGAAGGCGAGCGCTTTTTTATGCGGCACCTGATCGACGGCGACCTGGCGGCCAACAACGGCGGCTGGCAGTGGAGTTCATCGACCGGCACCGACTCGGCCCCCTACTTCCGAATTTTCAGCCCGCTGAGCCAATCGGAAAAATTCGACGGCGATGGCATCTTCATCAAGCGCTGGCTGCCGGAACTCGCCGCGCTGAACAAAAAAGAGGTGCATAACCCGGCAGCGGCCGGCGGCCTGTTCGGCGTGGCGGATTACCCGCGGGCCATCGTTGACCTGAAGCAGTCCCGGGAGCGTGCCTTGGCCGCCTTTCGCAGCCTGCCTTCACGTCAGGAGATGGCCGAACATGAGTGACAATTTCGCTGGTTTGGTCCTGCTATATGAACACGTACCGGCACTTGGACGTACCGTCAGTTGGCTGAAAAGGAGAATGGGATGAACCTTGCTCCCCGACGTTATTGGTTGACCGGCGCCAGCAGTGGCATCGGTGCCGCGCTGGCCGTGGAGTTGCTCAACAGCGGCGCCCACGTGGCACTCAGCTCCCGCACCAAAGGTCCGCTGGAAGCGCTCGCCCATCGCTATCCGGGGCAAGTGCTGGTGGTGGCCGGCGACCTGACCAACAGCCAGACCGTGCGCGAGATTGGTGAACGTATCGGCGAGGTCTGGGGTGCCCTGGACACGGTGATCCTTAATGCCGGCACCTGTGAATATGTCGACGCCCGGCAATTTGACTCCTCGATCATCGAGCACGTAGTGCGCACCAACCTGCTGGCCAGCAGTTATTGCATCGAGGCCGCGCTGCCGCTGTTGCGCGCCGGGCTTACCCCGCACCTGGTGGGCGTGGCCAGCGCCGTGACTTATCTGCCAATGCCCCGCGCCGAAGCCTATGGCGCGTCCAAGGCAGGGCTGCGCTACCTGTTCGAATCCCTGCGCATCAGCCTGTCGCCGGAAAACATCGACGTCACGGTGATCAGCCCTGGCTTTGTGGACACGCCGCTGACCGAGCGCAATGATTTCCCGATGCCCCTGAGTTGGTCCGCCAACAAGGCAGCGCGGCATATCTTTGCAAAACTGGAAAAGCGCCCGCTGGAGATCGCTTTCCCGGCGATGTTCATCGCCACCCTGTGGCCGTTGTCCAAGCTGCCCAACCGGGCGCAACTGATTATCGGCAAGCGCATGCTGCGCAGCCCACCGCCGCACAAGGACGATCTGTGAAGATCGCCATCATCGGCAGCGGTATCGCCGGGCTGACCAGCGCCTATCTGCTCAGCCGCCGCCACGACATTACGTTGTTCGAAGCGGGTGATTGCATCGGCGGGCATACCCATACGGCCAACGTGACGGTCGAGGGAAAAAGCTATGCGGTGGATACAGGCTTCATCGTGTTCAATGACTGGACCTACCCTAATTTCATCCGCCTGCTGGTCCAGATTGGCGTCCAATTCAAACCCACCGAGATGAGTTTTTCGGTGTGCGACCAAAGCACCGGTTTCGAGTACAACGGCAACAACCTTAACAGCCTGTTTGCCCAGCGCCGCAATCTTCTGTCGCCGGGCTTCTGGGGCATGTTGCGCGATATCCTGCGCTTCAACCGCCAGGCCCCCCTGGACCTGCAAGCGCAGCGCATCAGCGCCGAGATGACCCTCGGCGACTACCTTGCAGCCGGCGGTTATGGCCCCAGGTTTATCCGGCACTACATCGTGCCGATGGGCGCGGCGATCTGGTCGATGTCCCTGGCCGACATGCTCAACTTTCCGCTGCAGTTCTTTGTGCGCTTCTTCAAGAACCACGGCTTGCTCTCGGTGAGCAACCGCCCGCAATGGTGCGTGATCGAAGGCGGCTCCAGCTGCTATATCGAACCGCTGACCCGCAGCTTTATCGAACAGATACGACTCAATTGCCCTGTGCATAAGGTGCAACGCACGGACGATGGCGTGGTTATCCACAGTCCCGCCGGCAGCGAAACCTTCGACCGTGTGGTGTTCGCCTGCCACAGCGATCAGGCCCTGGCCTTGCTCGCCGATCCCAGCCAGGCTGAACGGGAGATCCTCGGCGCCCTGCCCTACGCCAACAACGACGTGGTGCTGCACACCGATACGCGCCTGCTGCCCGAGCGCAAATTGGCCTGGGCCAGCTGGAATTACCGGCTGACCGGCAACCAGCAGCCCCAGGCGGCTGTGACCTACGACATGAACATTCTGCAAGGTATCGACAGCGCCACCACCTTTTGCGTCAGCCTCAACCAGACGCAGATGATCAACCCGTTGAAGATCCTTGCGCGCTACACCTATGCCCATCCGCAGTACAGCCTGGCCGCCGTGGCCGCTCAAGCCCGCTGGGAAGAACTGCACGGTGCGCGCAACACCTTCTACTGCGGTGCCTACTGGGCCAACGGTTTCCACGAAGACGGTGTGGTCAGTGCCCTGCGCGTAGCCCAAGCCTTTGGGGAAACCCTGTGAACAGCGCCCTGTACAGCGGCTGGATCGCCCATCGCCGGTTTGCGCCCAAGGCCCACGCCTTTCGCTACCGCATCGGCCTGCTGTACCTGGACCTCAGTGAAGAGAATGAAGTGCTTGGGCTGTCGCCCCTGGCCGGCCGAAGTCGCTTGGCGCCCTTCGGTTTCCGCCAGCAGGACTACCTGCGTGAATTCACCCGCCACGGCATGAGCTTGAGCGATGCCGTGCGCCACGAAGTCGGCAAGGCACTGGGGCGTACACCCCAGGGCGTTATCTGCCTACTGACCCAGGCCCGCAGTTGGGGCCTGGCTTTTAATCCTGTGAGTTTCTTCTACTGCTTCGAGGCCGACGGACGATTGGCCGCGATCCTGTGTGAAGTGACCAACACCCCCTGGCGCGAGCGCTATCACTACGTGCTGCCGGCCCAGGCGCTCGCCGCCGATGAGCACCAGCATTTCGCCGTGGCCAAGGCTTTTCATGTGTCGCCCTTTTTGCCTCGCGACCTTGAATACCGCATGAGTTTCAGCCCGCCCGCCGCCAGGCTCGGCGTGCACATGGCCGACTGGCAGGGCACGCAAAAACTCTTCGACGCCACCCTGAGCCTGGAACGCCAACCTCTGAGCCGCGCGAGCCTGCATGGTTATTTATGGCGTTTTCACTGGATGACTGCCAAGACTTGCCTGGCGATCTACTGGCAAGCCTTACGCCTACTGCTCAAGCGCACACCGATTTTCCCCCACCGGGCCGCCGATGGCGTCTCTCGCACCGCAGTTGGGTACACCAAGGATCGCCACCATGAAATCCCCTAGCTTATCGGTCAAGGCCAACCGCCTGAACGTCAACGGTGTGACCGCCGCCTTGTTGCGCAAGGGCGTGCTGCGCCAGTTCAGCCAATTGCGCCATGGTCAGTTGGTGATCATCGAAGATGGCGAGCGACAAGTCTTCGGCGCCCGGGAAGCACGCCTGCTGGGGGAGATCCAGATTCTCGACTCGGCGGCCTGGGGCCTGGTGGCGGCCAATGGTTCAATCGGTGCCGGCGAAGCGTTTATCCACGGTTACTGGACCAGCCCGGACCTTACCGCCGTGGTCCGGGTGATGGTCAGCAACCTGGATGTACTCGACGCCATGGAGGGTGGCCTGGCACGCTTGGCCCGGCCAATCACCCAGGGCCTGCACTGGCTCAACCGCAACACGCGCAAGGGCGCGCAGAAAAACATTGCCGCCCATTACGACCTGGGCAACGACCTGTTCGAAGAGTTCCTAGACCCCACCATGATGTACTCGGCGGCGCAGTTCCTGACGCCCGATGACACCCTGGAACAGGCGCAACTGAACAAGTTGGCGCGTATCTGCCAGAAGCTGGCGCTCAAGCCCAGTGACCATCTGCTGGAAATCGGCACCGGCTGGGGCAGCATGGCGCTGTATGCGGCGCAGCACTACGGTTGCAAGGTCACCACCACGACCTTGTCCAAGGAGCAGTTCGCCTACACCGCGCAACGCATCCAGGCACTGGGCCTGCAAGATCAGGTGACCTTGCTGCTAAGCGACTACCGTGACCTCACCGGCACGTACGACAAGCTGGTATCGATCGAAATGATCGAAGCAGTGGGCCATCGCTTCCTGCCCACCTATTTCAAGCAATGTGCCCATTTGCTCAAGCCCGACGGCCTGATGCTGCTGCAAGCCATCACCATCCGCGAACAACGCTTCGAGCAGGCCAAGCGCAGCGTCGATTTTATCCAGCGCTACATCTTCCCCGGCGGCGCCCTGCCCTGTGTACAGAACATGCTGCAGATCGTCAGCCGCGACACCGACATGAACCTGTTGCACATGGAAGACTTCGGCCTGCACTACGCACGCACCCTGCGCCTGTGGCATGAGAACTTTCGTCGCGCCCATGGCCGCCTCACCGAATTGGGCTACGACGAGTACTTCCTGCGTTTGTGGGAGTTTTACCTGTGCTACTGCGAGGGCGGCTTCATGGAACGCACCATTGGTACGGCGCAATTGCTGCTGGCCAAACCGGCGGCGATCAACCCACCGTTGCTCGGGCGCTTCAGTGCTTAAACCCTTGGCCAACGCTGTGCTGTTCCAGTGCGGCTGGTTTGCCTGCGTGCTTGGCGGCGATAGTCTGTGGCTGCTGGTGGGCGTGGCGGTACTGGGAATCCATTGGCTGTGGATAAGTTCGCCGGCGGATGACGGCGTGCTTATCGTGACAGTGACACTCGCAGGCACGCTGCTGGACACGCTATTACGCACCCTGGGAGTTTTCCACTTCAGCGAGCCCGGGCCGATGATTCCATTCTGGTTGATGTTGTTATGGGCATTGCTGGCCACGACCTTGCGCCATTGCCTGGCCTGGAGCGCACGGCCCTGGTGGCTTGCCAGCCTGCTGGGCGCGGTGGGCGGGCCTCTGTCTTATTACGCAGGCAGCCAGTTGGCGGGGGTGAGTTTTGGCTACGCAACCCCAGCCACATTGATCGGCCTGGCGTTGTTATGGGCCATGCTGTTTCCCTTGCTGCATAGGGTCGCACGGGGATTGGAGAATTGACGCCCGTCCGAGCTTTAATACGCGCCTGACCGACTTGCCTTACACTGCGCGCCTATGACCAACATCCCCCATATCCAAATCACCGAACCTGCCGTCACCTGCTCGACGTGTGCGGCCTGCTGCTGCCAGTTGGAGGTCATGCTGATCACCGACACCGGTGTACCGCAGCGCTTTATCGATACCGACGATTGGGGCGGTGAAGTGATGCTGCGCCTGGACGACGGCTGGTGCGCCGCGCTGGACCGGGACACGATGATGTGCACGATTTACGCGCTTCGGCCATTGATCTGCCGGGAATTTGAGATGGGTGCGCCGGAATGCCTGGAAGAGCGCGAAGGCATCGCCACGGTCTATCGCTGACCTGTAGGAACGAGCTTGCTCGCGAAAAATCTGAACGCGCCACGTCAACCCAGATTCACTGCGTTATCGTTGACGTCCTTCGCAAGCAAGCTCGCTCCTACAGTGCATTACATTGCCTACAGCGGCATGGTGTAGTGCAGTGAGTAGCTCTCTACCCCATCGTTATTGCTGCTGATACCGGCATTGGAATAGTGCGTGGCCCGAATGCCGACTTCATGCCCGCCGTTGAAGCGCAGGCCGAAACCCAGGCGGTCTTCGAACTGAAAAGATTGGCCGATGTTGTTGTCTTCCAGACGGGTGCGGGAGAACAGTGCCACCCCGATACCGGCTTCGATGTAGGGTTTGACCGACTCGCCGGCAAATTCATACACAAACACCGGCGAGAACGACAGGCTGCTTGCCCCTGCACGGTCATCACCTTCCCAATAGGTATAAGCGCCGCTCCAGTAGCCGGTCAGACGGCCAACGTTGCTTTGCATCCAGCTCTTATCCCAATCCGAGGTCAGGCCCAGTCGATAGGTCAACGTCGAATCACTGGTGCTCCCCAACCCGAACTCCAGGCCAGCGGCCTGGGCTGAAACAGAGTGTCCCAACACAGCGGCCGCAATCGCAGCCAAACAGAACAAGCGCTTCATAAGAAACATCCTTTCCGAACGAAGTTATATGGTTTTAAACAGGCTAACTGGCTATAGAAGCTGAGGCATAGACGGAAGTTCAGCTTTTATCAGCGCATTTCACGAAATTTTCACGAAGCAAAGCTTCGCACAACTCCGGGACGTTTCCAAAGTGTCGGTAGGATATTTCTTAGGTGATACAGGTCACCACTGGTCCAGAACTGTGCAGGCTCAGGATCGCCAACGGCCAGCAGGTCGCGCTCACCCAATAAGCGTTTGAGCTGGCGCGCCACGGCGGCGCCGGTATCAATGAGGATGATGTTGGGGGGCAGCATCTGCGCCAGCAGTGGCTTGAGGAAGGGATAGTGGGTGCAACCCAGGATGATGGTGTCGCAACCGGCGCTGATCAGCGGTTCGACATAGCCCTGCAACAGCTTGTGCAAGACAGCACTGTCCAGGTCGCCGGTTTCGATCAACTCCACCAGGCCCGGACACGGCTGGGTAATCACCCGCACATCGGTGGCGAAGCGGTCGAGCAAGGCGGCGAACTTGGCGCTTTGCAGGGTGCCGGTGGTGGCGAGCACACCGACAACGCCACTGCGCGTGGCAGCAGCGGCGGGTTTGACCGCAGGCTCCATGCCGACCAACGGCCAATCGGGGTAGTCCTGGCGCAAATCGGCGACGGCGGCGACGGTGGCCGTATTACAGGCAATCACAAATGCCTTGGCGCCCTGCTCGCGGAAAAACCGGGCGACGGAGCGGGAACGCTCAAGAATGAATGCCGGAGTTTTTTCGCCATAGGGAATATGCCCACAGTCGGCCACGTACAACAGTGACTCATGGGGCAATAATCGCTGAATCTCCTCCAGCACCGTCAGGCCACCAATGCCGGAGTCGAACACACCGATGGGCGCGCCCTTAACCATGCTGGGGTCCGCAGACGCTGCAGCCAGGGTCGCGCTTGACGCGCAGCTCGCGAAAGCGCGTGGTCAGGGCATCGATCAGCAACAGCCGGCCCACCAATGGCTCGCCAAAACCCGCCAGCAGTTTCAAGGCTTCCAGCGCTTGCAAGCTGCCGACCAGGCCTACTAACGGCCCGACTACCCCGGCTTCACTGCAGGTCAGCTCGGTGTCGCTGCCGTGCCCATATAAACAGTGGTAGCACGGGCTGTCGGCGCGCCGTGGATCGAACACCGACAATTGCCCCTCCAGGCGAATCGCCGCGCCACTGATCAACGGCTTGTCGGCGGCGACACAGGCAGCGTTGACCGCTTCGCGGGTGGAGAAGTTGTCGCTGCAATCAAGCACCACGTCCACTGCGACTACGGCGGCGGCCAGCGAGTCGGCATCCAGCGCCGTGCGATGGGCGACCAAGGTGATTTCAGGGTTGATCGCGCTCAGCCGACGCTGGGCCGAATCGACCTTGGTCTGCCCTACGCTGTCGGTATCATGGATGATCTGGCGTTGCAGGTTGGTCAGGTCAACCGTGTCAAAGTCGGCCAGGTGCAACTCACCCACACCGGCAGCGGCGAGATACAGCGCAACCGGTGCGCCCAGGCCACCCAGGCCGACGATCAGCGCGCGACTCTGTTTCAGGCGCAACTGGCCTTCAACGTCGACATGCTGCAACAAAATCTGCCGGCTATAGCGCAACAGCTCCTGATCGGTCAGCACGGGCGGCGTCCCAGGCTGATGCGTTCGTGACCGCCGAGGTCGATGCGGCTGTGTAGGTTTTCGAACCCCTGGTCCAGCATCAAGTCCCGCACGGCCGCAGCCTGGTCGTAGCCATGCTCGAGCAGCAACCAGCCACCGGCATTCAGATGGGCCGGGGCTTGCTTGATGATCAGGCGCAAATCGTCCAGGCCATCGTGGCCCGCCACCAGCGCGCTGGCCGGCTCGAAACGGACGTCGCCAGCCACCAGGTGGGGGTCATTGTCGGCGATGTAGGGTGGGTTACTGATGATCAGGTCAAAACTGTGGCCTTGCAAAGCGCTGAACCAATGGCTGTTCAGCACCGTGGCGTTGTTGAGGTGCAGGCGCTGGCGATTGCGCTCGGCCAGGGCCACGGCTTCCAGCACGCGGTCGACGGCCGTGACGTGCCAGGCCGGGCGTTCGCTGGCCAAGGCCAAGGCGATGGCGCCACTGCCGGTGCCCAGGTCGAGGACGTTGGCGCGCGTGGCGGGCAGCAACTCCAGGGCGGCCTCCACCAGCAGTTCGGTTTCCGGACGCGGGATCAGCGTGTGCGGCGCGACCTCCAGGTCGAGCTTCCAGAAGCCCTGCTGGCCGAGGATATACGCCACTGGCTCGCCGCTGCGGCGGCGCTGCAGGTAGCCGGCAAAGGTCAGGGCATCTTCGCTGCTGACGATCTTTTCCGGCCAGGTGTGCAAGTAGCTGCGCGATTTGCCCAGGGCAGCAGCCAGCAGCAGCTCCACATCCAGGCGTGCAGTCGGCGAATCGGGCAGGTCGGCAGCGCGCAGCAGGCTGGCAATAATGGTCATTTATTCACCTATCGCCGCCAATTGATCAGCCTGGTATTCGGCAAGCAACGGCTCGATCACCGCATCCACGCCACCGGCGAGAATCTCGTCCAGGGAGTAAAGGGTCAGGTTGACACGATGGTCGGTGACCCGGCCCTGGGCAAAATTGTAGGTACGGATACGCTCGGAGCGGTCGCCCGAGCCCACCAGCAGCTTGCGCTCGCTGGCAATCGCATTGGCGGCGGCGCTGGTCTGCTGGTCGTTCAGCTTGGCCGACAGCCAGGACATGGCCCGCGCACGGTTCTTGTGTTGGGAGCGTTCTTCCTGGCACTCCACCACGATGCCCGACGGCAAGTGGGTGATACGGATTGCCGAATCGGTCTTGTTGACGTGCTGGCCACCCGCACCGGATGAGCGGTAGGTATCCACGCGCAAGTCCGCCGGGTTGATCTCGATGGCTTCCTGTTCATCCGGCTCGGGCAGCACCGCCACGGTGCACGCCGAGGTGTGGATACGGCCCTGGGACTCTGTCGCCGGGACACGTTGTACGCGGTGGGCGCCGGACTCGAATTTCAGCTTGCCATAGACGTTGTCACCTTCGACCCGGGCAATGACTTCTTTATAGCCGCCGTGTTCACCTTCGTTCTCGGACAGGATCTCGACCCGCCAGCCGCGTCGTTCGGCATAGCGCGAGTACATGCGAAACAGATCGCCGGAGAAAATCGCTGCCTCGTCGCCACCGGTGCCGGCGCGGATTTCGAGGTACACGTTGCGCCCGTCATTGGGATCCTTGGGCAGCAGCATGCGTTGCAGGTCGCTTTCCAGCTCGGCGAGCTTTTCCTTGGCTTCTCGGACTTCTTCCACGGCCATTTCACGCATGTCCGGGTCGCTGTCCTTGAGCAGCGCCTGGGCGCCTTCGAGGTCGGCCTGCACTTTCGTGAGGCTTTTATAGGTAGCTACAATGGGCTCAACTTCTGCGTATTCCTTTGAATAAGCACGGAACTTGGCCTGATCGGAAATGACCTCGCCATCGCCGAGCAAGGCGGTCAGTTCTTCGAAACGGTCCTGGAGCACGTCCAGTTTATTGAGCAGTGACGCTTTCATTGCGATTTTTTATCCGAAGAGCTGTCTGACGCGCCCTCACCGAGGGCAAAGAGTTCCTGGGCCATGGCCAGCGCATCGAGGCGGCCTTCGGCAGTAAGCTTTTTCAACTGGACGCTGGGAGCGTGGAGCAGTTTGTTGGTCAGGCCACGGGCCAATTGCATCAGTACCTCTTCGGCGCCGCTGCCGTTGGCCAGCATCCGCTGGGCCTTGAGCAACTCTTCATCACGTAGGCGTTCGCCCTGCTGACGATACGCCTTGAGCACATCCACCGCCGCCAGTTCACGCAGGCGCACCATGAAATCTTCGGCGCCGGTGCTGACCATTTCCTCGGCGGCCTGGGCGGCACCCTGGCGGCTCTTGAGGTTCTCGGCAACCACCTCATGCAAATCGTCGACGCTGTAGAGGTAAACGTCGTCCAACTCGCCGACTTCGGGTTCGATATCCCGGGGAACGGCGATGTCCACCATGAAGATCGGCTTGTGCTTGCGCAGCTTCAACGCGCTTTCGACCGCGCCCTTGCCAAGGATCGGCAACTGGCTGGCGGTGGAGCTGATGACGATATCACTGCGTACCAATTCAGCCGGGATATCCGACAGCAGCACGGCGTGGGCACCGAACTGCTCGGCAAGGATACTCGCTCGTTCAAGGGTACGGTTGGCAACCACAATGCGTTTCACGCCCAGGTCATGCAGGTGACGGGCCACCAGGGTGATGGTTTCCCCGGCGCCAATCAGCAATGCCTGGCTGCGCTGCAAATCGCTGAAAATCTGTTTGGCAAGGCTCACGGCGGCAAAGGCCACCGACACCGGGTTTTCGCCGATAGCCGTGTCGGTGCGCACCTGTTTGGCGGAATTGAACGTGGCCTGGAACAGCCGGCCCAGCAATGGACCGACAGTGCCGGCCTCACGCGCCACGGCATAGGCGGATTTCATCTGGCCAAGAATCTGCGGCTCGCCCAGCACCAGCGAATCGAGGCCGGCCGCCACGCGCATCATGTGACGAACTGCCGCATCCTCTTCATGCACATAGGCACTGGCTCGCAGGTCATCGAGGCTCAAATGGTGATAATCAGCCAGCCAGCGCAGTACGACATCCGCGCAAAGATGTTCCTGCTCTATATAGAGCTCACTGCGATTGCAGGTCGAAAGGATCGCAGCTTCGCGGCTGTCGGTGAGCCGGCAGAGCTGCTGCAGGGCCTCAACCAACTGCTCTGGCGTAAACGCCACGCGCTCGCGCACGTCTACGGAGGCAGTCTTGTGGTTAATACCGAGTGCGAGGAAGGCCATTCAATATCGCTGATGATGTCGGGAAGCCGACAATTGTCCTACTTCGAAAGATCCAGAACAACCACCGTCGTCTATTGTCCTAATTCGTTATGCCTATAAAGGCTTGCATTGAGACTCGGTTATGTTTGGCCGAAGGCTTGTGTCATGATGATCCGACCGCAGGTTAGTCGTCCTCTTCCTATATGAATAGATCTTCCGCGTTGCTCCTTGCTTTTGTCTTCCTCAGCGGCTGCCAGGCCATGGCACCCGTGTCGCCGGACGCTGCGCCGCCGGTGGAAGACAGCACCCCCGCCCCTGAAAAGCCTAAGGTTTATTCCTCGTTCAGTGAAGAAACGATCTACAGCCTGCTGACCGCTGAATTGGCCGGCCAGCGCAATCGTTTTGATATTGCGCTGGATAATTATGTGACCCAGGCCATCAACACCCAGGACCCGGGCATCTCCGAGCGAGCGTTTCGCATCGCCGAATACCTGGGCGCCGACCAGGCTGCGCTGGACACTTCGCTGATCTGGGCGAAAAACGCCCCGGATGACCTGGAAGCCCAACGTGCGGCTGCCGTGCAACTGGCCCGTGCAGGACGCTATGACGACTCCATGGTCTATATGGAGAAAGTCCTGCAGGGCAAGGGCGACACACATTTCGACTTCCTTGCGCTGTCGGCCGCCGACACCGACCAGGACACGCGCAATGGCCTGATGAAAAGTTTCGACCGCCTGCTGCAAAAACACCCGAAGAACAGCCAACTGGTGTTCGGCAAGGCTCTGTTGTTGCAACAGGATGACGAGGCCGACGCCGCACTCAAGTTGCTGGAGCAAAACCCACCGGAAGACGGCGAGATCGCGCCGATCCTGCTGCGCGCGCGCCTGCTGCAAAACCTCAACCGCGGCAAGGAAGCGATTCCGCTGCTGGAAAAAAGTATCAAGAAATACCCGGACGATAAGCGCCTGCGCCTGACTTACGCACGCATGCTGGTGGAGCAGGACCGCATGGAAGACGCCAAAGTGCAGTTCGCCAACCTGGTCCAGCAATACCCGGACGACGACGAACTGCGTTATTCCCTGGCACTGGTCTGCCTGGAAGCCAAGGCCTGGGACGAGGCCAAGGGCTATCTGGAAGAACTGATCGAACGCGATAGCCACGTGGACTCGGCGCACCTGAACCTCGGCCGCATTGCCGAAGAGCGCAACGACCCGCAGGCCGCCCTGCTGGAATACGCCCAGGTCGGCCCCGGCAACGACTACCTGCCGGCCCAACTGCGCCAGGCTGACATCCTGATGAGCAACGGCCGTACCGACGAGGCAGAAAAACGCCTGGCCGCGGCCCGCGATGCCGAGCCGGACTACGCTATCCAGCTGTACCTGATCCAGGCCGAGACCTTGTCGGCCAACAAGCAGGGCGAACGCGCCTGGAAGCTGCTGCAACAAGCATTGCTGCAATACCCTGACGATTTGAACCTGCTGTACACCCGCGCCATGCAGGCGGAAAAACGCAATGACCTGGCCCAGCTGGAAAAAGACCTGCGGCTGATCATCAAGCGCGACCCGGACAACGCCATGGCACTCAATGCCCTGGGTTACACCTTGTCCGACCGCACCACGCGCTATGCCGAAGCCAAAGTGTTGATCGAACAAGCCCACCAGCTCAACCCGGAAGACCCGGCCGTGCTCGATAGCCTGGGCTGGGTGAACTATCGCCTGGGCAACCTCGACGAAGCCGAGCGTTTGCTGCGCCAGGCACTGGAGCGTTTTCCCGATCAAGAAGTCGCCGCACACCTGGGCGAAGTGCTCTGGGCTAAAGGCAAGCAACGCGAAGCGCGACAAATCTGGGAAAGATTCCTCAAGGAACAACCCGAAAGCCCCATCCTGCGCGGCACCATCAAGCGCCTGACCGGATCCGAGACCCTTTAAGCTTATGTTCTTGCGCCACATTATTGTTTTCAGCTTCATCGCCTTGCTCGCCGGTTGCGCGGGCATAGACAGCCGCGAATCCGTTGAAGGCCAGGGCAACCCGGCCCAATGGAAACAACACAAGGACCAGCTGAGCAGTATCGATGGCTGGCAGATCGAGGGAAAAGTCGGCGTTCGTGCGCCGAAAGACTCCGGCAGCGGTACCCTGTTCTGGCTGCAACGCCAGGACTACTACGATATTCGTCTCTCCGGCCCGCTGGGCCGGGGCGCGGCGCGCCTGACCGGCCGACCGGGGCAAGTGAGCCTGGAAGTGGCCAACCAGGGCCGCTACGAAGCAAGCTCTCCGGAAGAACTGCTGGAGCAGCAGATCGGCTGGAAGCTGCCTGTCTCGCATCTGGTCTGGTGGGTACGCGGCTTGCCGGCGCCCGACAGCAAGAGCCGCCTGAGCCTCAACGGCGACAGCCGCCTGGCCACGCTGGAGCAGGATGGTTGGCAGGTGGAGTACTTGAGCTACGTTGAACAAAGCGGTTATTGGCTGCCCGAACGCATCAAGCTGCACGGCACCGACCTTGACGTCACGCTGGTGATCAAGGACTGGCAACCTCGCAAGCTGGGGCAATAACGTGACTGAACGCCTGACCCTGCCCTCGCCAGCCAAACTCAATCTGATGCTGCACATCCTCGGGCGCCGTGAAGACGGTTACCACGAGTTGCAGACGCTTTTTCAATTCCTCGACTACGGCGATGAGCTGACCTTCGCCGTACGCGACGATGGCGTGATCCAGCTGCATACCGAATTCGAAGGCGTGCCCCACGACAGCAATCTGATCGTGAAGGCTGCGAAAAAACTTCAGCAACAATCTGGCACCTCGCTCGGCATCGATATCTGGATCGACAAGATTCTGCCCATGGGCGGAGGTATCGGTGGCGGCAGCTCAAATGCCGCAACCACATTGCTGGGCCTCAATCACCTGTGGCAACTGGGCTGGGACCACGACCGCCTGGCTGCACTGGGCCTCACACTGGGCGCCGACGTCCCGGTTTTCGTGCGTGGGCACGCCGCGTTTGCCGAAGGCGTGGGAGAGAAACTCACCCCTGTAGAGCCCGAAGAACCTTGGTATGTCGTGCTTGTGCCGCAAGTATCTGTAAGTACAGCAGAAATTTTTTCAGATCCGTTGTTGACACGTAACTCTTCTCCCATTAAAGTGCGCCCCGTTCCCAAGGGAAACAGTCGAAATGACTGCTTACCGGTTGTAGCAAGGCGTTATCCAGAAGTACGTAACGCTTTGAATTTGTTAGGTAAATTTACCGAAGCAAAATTAACCGGAACTGGAAGTTGTGTGTTTGGGGGCTTCCCAAGCAAAGCTGAAGCTGATAAAGTCTCGGCCCTTCTTACAGAGACCCTTACAGGGTTTGTAGCAAAGGGAAGCAACGTTTCGATGTTGCATCGCAAGCTGCAAAGTCTGCTCTAAAAGGAATCGAGTGCTGGGCACTCGTTGCAACAGATACAGGGGCGTCGCCAAGCGGTAAGGCAGCAGGTTTTGATCCTGCCATGCGTTGGTTCGAATCCAGCCGCCCCTGCCATTTTCTAATACTCATCCAGGTTACCCTCAGCCTCTAGGTACTGCGCGTGTCCAAGATGATGGTCTTTACGGGGAATGCCAACCCCGATCTGGCTCGGCGTGTCGTACGTCAGCTGCATATCCCTCTCGGTGACATCTCTGTCGGTAAATTCTCCGACGGCGAAATTACAGCCGAGATCAATGAAAATGTCCGCGGTAAAGACGTCTTCATTATTCAGCCGACCTGCGCTCCGACCAACGATAACCTGATGGAACTCGTCGTGATGGCTGATGCCTTCCGCCGCTCCTCAGCGACTCGAATCACAGCTGTAATCCCTTACTTTGGTTATGCCCGTCAGGATCGCCGTCCGCGTTCCGCACGTGTGGCTATCAGCGCGAAAGTCGTTGCTGACATGCTGACCGTGGTGGGTATCGACCGTGTTCTCACGGTTGACCTGCACGCTGACCAAATCCAGGGGTTCTTCGATATTCCGGTAGATAACATCTACGGCTCCCCCGTCCTGGTGGATGACATCGAAGACCAGCGCTTTGAAAACCTGATGATCGTGTCCCCGGACATTGGCGGCGTCGTGCGTGCACGGGCTGTCGCCAAATCCCTGGGCGTGGATCTCGGGATCATCGACAAACGCCGTGAAAAAGCCAATCACTCTGAAGTGATGCATATCATCGGTGATGTCGAAGGGCGTACCTGTATTCTGGTTGATGACATGGTCGACACCGCCGGCACCCTGTGCCACGCGGCCAAAGCCTTGAAAGAGCACGGTGCGGCAAAAGTCTTCGCCTACTGCACACACCCTGTGCTGTCGGGCCGAGCGATCGAGAACATCGAGAACTCTATGCTGGACGAACTGGTGGTGACTAACACCATCCCGTTGTCCGCTGCTGCTCAAGCCTGTTCGCGTATCCGTCAACTGGATATCGCACCGGTAGTTGCCGAGGCGGTTCGCCGCATCAGCAACGAAGAATCGATCAGCGCGATGTTCCGTTAAGGGTCAAACCTTCGGAGCACCTCACTGACGAAAAGCGCCCCGCCCCAGCATTCTGTTGGGGCGGGGCTTTTTTGCCCATATCGCCTTTAGCGCTGGTCGCAAACGCTGGGGCGAATGTGGTTATTTTGGAGATACAACATGAACGATTTTACCCTGAATGCTGAAGTGCGTTCCGACCTGGGGAAAGGTGCGAGCCGCCGCCTGCGTCGTCTCGCAAGCCTGGTTCCAGCTGTAGTCTACGGTGGCGAAAAAGCCCCTGAGTCCATCAGCATGCTGGCTAAAGAAGTAGCCAAGCTGCTCGAAAACGATGCTGCCTACAGCCACGTTATCGAACTGAACGTTGGCGGCAAGAAGCAGAACGTTATCATCAAGGCCCTGCAGCGCCACCCTTCCAAGGGCCACGTACTGCACGCTGACTTCGTACGCGTTGTAGCCGGTCAGAAACTGACCGCTATCGTGCCTGTGCACTTTGTTGGTGAAGAAGCTCCGGTCAAGAAAGGTGGCGTTGTTTCCCACACTGCTACCGAGGTGGAAGTAAGCTGCCTGCCGAAAGACCTGCCTGAATTCATCGAAGTCGACCTGTCGGCTGCTGAAATCGGCACCATCATCCACCTGTCCGACCTCAAAGCCCCTAAAGGCGTTGAGTTCGTTGCACTGGCTCACAACGACGACAAGGCTGTTGCCAGCGTCCACGCGCCACGTGTTGTAGCAGAAGATGAAGCAGGCGAAACCGCTGCAGAGTAATGCTCTCTGCAACGAAAGGAGCTTGAGGAAACATCGCGGACCGAAACGTAGCGAGAAAGCGGGCGATAACGCGAAGTTTATCTCTGGATAAGTGAGCTCCTGTCGTCCACTTTCGCCGCACTCAGGTCAGGCGATGTTATCCACAACTCCAAAGGAAGGGCCCCTGTCGTGACTGCCATTAAACTGATCGTTGGTCTGGGAAATCCAGGCGCCGAATACGAACAGACCCGGCATAACGCAGGGGCCCTTTTTGTTGAGCGCATCGCCCACGCCCAAGGCGTCAATCTTGTGGCCGATCGCAAATATTTCGGCCTGACCGGGCGCTTCTCGCACCAGGGTCAGGATGTTCGTCTGCTGATTCCCACCACCTACATGAACCGCAGCGGCCAGGCTGTCGCGGCGCTTGCGGGCTTCTTCCGGATCAAACCCGAAGAAATCCTGGTGGCCCATGACGAACTGGACCTGCCACCCGGGGTTGCCAAGCTCAAGCAAGGCGGCGGGCATGGCGGGCACAACGGCCTGCGTGACATCATCGCGCAGTTGGGCAATCAGAACACTTTTTACCGTCTGCGGCTCGGCATTGGCCACCCAGGCGTTGCCAGTATGGTTTCAAATTTCGTCCTGGGTCGTGCGCCACGCGCCGAACAGGAAAAACTCGATGCCAGCATCGATTTTGCCCTCGGCGTGCTGCCGGATATCTTCGCTGGTGAATGGAACCGCGCGATGAAAAACCTGCACAGCCAGAAGGCCTGACTTTTACCCGAGGGGAAACACCATGGGATTCAATTGCGGCATCGTCGGCCTGCCCAACGTCGGCAAATCCACCCTGTTCAACGCCCTGACCAAGTCCGGTATTGCGGCAGAGAACTTCCCCTTCTGCACCATCGAGCCCAACAGCGGTATCGTGCCGATGCCGGACCCACGCCTGGAGGCACTGGCGGCGATCGTCAACCCCAAGCGCATCCTGCCGACCACCATGGAATTCGTCGACATCGCTGGCCTTGTCGCCGGCGCCTCGAAAGGCGAAGGTCTGGGCAACAAGTTCCTGGCCAACATCCGTGAAACCGACGCCATCGCCCACGTGGTCCGCTGCTTTGAAGACGAGAACGTGATCCACGTCTCCAACAGCGTCGACCCGAAACGCGACATCGAGATCATCGACCTGGAATTGATCTTCGCCGACCTTGACAGCTGCGAGAAGCAGCTGCAGAAAGTCGCACGCAACGCCAAGGGTGGTGACAAGGATGCGGTGGTCCAGAAGGGCTTGCTGGAGCAGTTGATCGCTCACTTCACCGAAGGCAAGCCGGCACGCAGCCTGATGAAGACCATGGGCACTGACGAGAAGGCTGTGATCAAGGGCTTCCACCTGCTGACCACCAAGCCGGTGATGTACATCGCCAACGTTGCCGAAGACGGCTTCGAGAACAACCCGCTTCTCGACGTGGTCAAGACCATCGCCGAGGAAGAAGGCGCCATCGTCGTTCCGGTGTGCAATAAGATCGAAGCGGAAATCGCCGAGCTCGATGACGGCGAAGAAAAAGACATGTTCCTCGAGGCTCTGGGCCTGGAAGAGCCTGGCCTGAACCGTGTGATCCGTGCTGGCTATGAGATGCTCAACCTGCAGACCTACTTCACCGCCGGTGTCGAAGAAGTCCGCGCCTGGACCGTCAAGGTCGGTGCGACTGCGCCACAGGCTGCCGGCGTGATCCACACCGACTTCGAAAAAGGCTTCATCCGCGCCGAAGTCATCGCCTATAACGACTTCATCCAGTACAAGGGTGAGGCTGGAACCAAGGAAGCCGGTAAATGGCGCCTTGAAGGCAAGGACTATATTGTCAAGGATGGGGATGTCATGCACTTCCGCTTCAACGTATAAGTAGACCTGTAACCCCTGTACCGAACAAAAAAAGCCGATGCATTGCATCGGTTTTTTTGTGGCTGTTTGTTTCAATATTCGAAACAAGTGCAAATTCAACGTATGAAAAAACTACTTACCCAGGGCACTAAACCAACTTATCCACGCAATCCCCCGCCTTTAAGTTTTCTCCTACGCTAAACACACTATAACCACCGAAAAACCACTTGAACAAAACAGCGCACTGAATTAGTTAATATTTCTCACGTTATTTTTCAGCCTTTTCACGTTAACAGACACGATGACTTTTTGGATTATTTAGGCTCTACTGGCTGCACGCCAACAGCGTTCTATCAACAGTGAAGTGATAGCGATAGTGGAGCACCTGGACTATGTCAGCTTCTTACACAATAACAAATGAGACATACCTCCCCTCCGTTGAAGCCTTGGACATCGAGCGTACGCTTAAGAGTACTGCAGCGCTCGATATCGATATTTTGTTACTGGGAGAAACCGGCACTGGCAAGGATACCCTGGCCCAACGAGTCCATCGTTTGTCGGGTCGACGCGGTCATTTTGTCGCAGTCAACTGCGCCGCCATCCCGGAAAGCCTTGCAGAGAGCCAACTATTCGGCGTCAACAGCGGCGCCTACACCGGAGCAGTGCAGTCACGCGCGGGATTTATCGAAACCGCACATTTGGGCACCTTGTATCTGGATGAAATCGACAGCATGCCACTTTCCATGCAAGCCAAACTGCTACGTGTGCTGGAGTCACGGGGCGTCGAACGCCTGGGCTCCACCCGGTTCATCCCGGTAGATATGCGAGTCATCGCCTCTGCACAGCAATCGCTGCATGAGATGGTCGAGCAAGGGAAGTTCAGGCGCGACTTGTATTTTCGCCTGAGCGTAGTGAACATCAATCTTCCTCCGCTGCGTAACCGCCGTGACCGAATCGTCCCGTTGTTCCTGAATATGATTCAAGAGGAAGCCGAGCACTATAAGTGCCTGGCCCCAGCCCCTTGCAGCGAGCTGGTCCAACAGTTGCTGTGCCATCCTTGGCTGGGGAATGTGCGTGAACTGCGCTCCACTGCCAAGCGATTCGTGCTGGGACTGGCGCCGCTTTCAGACTCCCCCTCGAACGCTACACACGCGCCAACGAACCTGAAAGAGCGCCTGCAACAAATCGAGAAAGCCCTGATTGAAGAGGCTTTGCGACGCCATTCCTACTGCGTGGACGAGGTGGCGGCAGAGTTGGGCATGGCGAAGCGAACGCTCTACTATCGGATGAAACAGTTAGAAATACAGTAGCGCATTGCCCAGCCGATATGCATCGAAGAAACCTCCAGATACATCCTCCAAGTAAAAATTGGAACCATATTCTAGCCTGAGCCACACAAGTACGAGCCTGATATATTTAGTACCTATTGGAAGCATCAATACTGAAACTAGAACATCGGGCTCAAATATCATTTCTTAAATAGCGGAGTTTAACTATGGGCAATGTTACTGGCGCCAGCGCAAACACCTACCAACCCCCTATCCAGAGCTCCAGCGGCGGCGAAAACGAAGACCTCAAGCAGGAAAGGAAAGCAGCAGCTCGTGAATCTTTGAAGGAAAGTATTGAGTCCTTCAAGATCACTGAGAAGAAAAAGAACATCGACGCAATACGTTAAGTAGCTTGACCGCCCTTTATCACTAAAGGGCGGTTCTCCCCAGGAGGTCTAATGAAAATAGAAGTCGACGTATTACGCGAATATCAAAACGGCCTGACAGCCCGCAAGCCCCCTACCCCATCTACGCACCACAGCGAAGATGTGAGCTTTTTCAGCTCGCAATTGGAACCTTCGATGCAACGGGTTACCGCCGCACCATCATCGAATGCCCTGACCGATGCTTTGCAGCATCTGGACAAGGCGAAAAGCGGCATGAGCAAAGGCCTCAAGGACTTCAACAATGAGTTCAAGGAAAAAAATCGACTCAACTATGCCTCCCATCTTTCAGACTCAGTACTGCTGACCCAAACCCTGGTGAAGTGCGTCGGCAAGGGTGCGCAATGCCTCGAAAAAGTCAGCAACCTACAGTAGGAAAAAATGATTCGTTTTCTGTCTATCGGATTAATTTTCTCGCTGACGTTGATACTGGGCGGCTGCGGCGAAAGTGTCGAACTGCATCGCCAACTGTCCGAACAGGACGCCAACGAGGTCATCGCGGAACTGGCTGACAAACACATACGCGCACAAAAAGTGCCTGCCAAGGACGGCGTGGTGATTCGGGTCAACGTAGCCGACATCAGTCGCGCCGTTCGCACGCTGGAGGCCGTAGGGCTGCCCAAGGTCGCACGCGCCACAATGGGGGATACCTTCCGCAAGGAAGGCGTCATCTCCACACCGCTGGAAGAGCGTGCCAGATACATCTATGCCCTGTCCCAGGAGCTGGAGGCGACCCTGTCGAACATCGATGGCGTCATCGTCGCTCGTGTGCACGTAGTGCTGCCCGAACGCGTGGCTCCCGGTGAGCCCGTCCAACCCGCTTCCGCCTCGGTGTTCATCAAGCATGATCCGCGATTGGAGCCCGACAGTATCAGGGCCCGTGTACGCAGGATGGTAGCCAGCAGTATTCCCGGCATGAGCACCGCACTGGATAACGCCCAAAAGCTCACGGTTGTTTTTGTGCCGGCGGCGGTCTATCAGGAACAACAACGGTTGATGTATTTCGGCCCTTTCCTGGTCCCTGAGGACGACGTTAGTTTTTGGCGCACCAGTATTGGCCTGTTGATTACCGGCGCGATACTGATGCTGGTCGCTGCGCTGTTCTGGCGCATAAGGGGACAACGGTCAAAGCCAGCTGTCGCCCCGGCTCAATTGACGAATGAGTGATCACCTGGCTTGGGCACAATGGTGGGCCAGCCCCTGGCTATCTTCGCACCCGGAGGCAACCAGCACCCACGCCTATGACGCAGTGCTGCCCTTGTGTCGCAGCCGGCCCGGGCTGGCATGTGCCGCCTTGGGCATAGAGCCGTGCCTGCCTCCTGCCCCGTGTGCAACGGTGCTTGGCTTGGCACTGGCATCACCGGAGCAGATTGATCTGGCAATAGCGCTACTGGATCTCACGTGCCATCCCAACCTCGACAGCCCTTTGTGCGACGAACACCGCAAGTGGTGCGAACGCCTTGCCAAGGCTCTGCATCCCGGGGCCTTGCTGCAACCGGACGACGATCCACTGCAATTGCTGCGGGCCTGGGTCGAACCTGCTGTCTGGCAGCGTCTGCGGTTGCGCCTGGTCCCCCATCGGGTGCAGGCAATTGAAAGCACATACCTGTCACTTGACGACGCCCATGGCCGGCTCAATACGCTCTGGCAAGCCATTGTCTGGCGTATCGCCGCAACGCATAGCGAACTCACCCATCGTTAACTGCAAAAAATCGGAGCCTTGTCCATGCTGACCCTACGCAGAATTGAGTTGCACAACGGTGCCCCCGGGCAGCCAAAGGTTTTGATTACCCGGGAAATGCTTGCCGACTGCTCGCGGGCCGGGCAGCTACTGGGTAGCGCCCAGGCCCAAGCCGACGAACTCTTGCACCAGGCGGCTGAACACCGCGAAGAATTGCTTGAACAGGCCAGTCTCGACTTCTGGTCACGGGCCAACGCGCAGCTCAGCGCCTGGGAGCGCCAACGCCAGGCGATGTGCGACAACCTTGAGCACTACGCCACTTCCATCGCCAACCAAGCCTTCCACTGCCTGTTGGAGGAAGTGCCTCAGCCCCAACGCCTTTCGGCATTGATTAAACAGCTGGTAGCGACGCAAATCCCCCCGATCAAGGCAACGCTGGTTTGCCACCCCCTTGAGCACGATCACATCGCCCAAGCCTTGGCCAAACTGGACTCTACGCTTTGGAGGCTTCGTCCTGATGACCAGGTCAAACCTCAAACGTTGCTGTTGGAAACAGACGAAGGCGACTTCCGCATCGACTGGGCATCAATGCGCGAAATTTTGTTTGCGAGCGCGTAGGAAACATCAACGAAAAAGCGATGAAGGCAGCGATATTTTTAAAAAACATGTCCGCCGATGGAACTGGTGACAAACAACCCGCCACACAGTTCAGACACATCTGGAGTAAAACTCATGGACTTCTACGGAAACCTGAACACTCACCTGTTGAAGCAGGTTCAATCTGACACCAAGCGTGTGAATACCGCCTATAAAGACACGGAATCATTCGATGGCGACATCGAGTATTTCAGCGATCTAGTGAAACAACAGAAACTCTCCATCATCGCTTTCAACGAACAAGTCCGCTCCAGGCATACGCTGCTTAAGACAGCCCTGGATGGTGTGCAGTAAGTTGCACGCACTCATTGGCGGCTGGTTAAACGGCCACGAAGAGCAGCTCACATTGTTCGAGAATGACGACGAAATCAACTTTCTGCGCGTCTCGAACAAACTGCTGATACAGGTCCAGTTGACCAAAGCGGGCGAGGACAACGCCTCGCTGCGCACCTGGATGCGCCTGGGAGGCCCCAGCCTGAGCTATTTCCAGGGCGCACTGGCGCAGTCACCCACTACCGGCACGCTTTGGCTTGTTCAATGTGTGGAGATGGACCACCGCGAACAGCCCGCCAAGTGCCTCGAATCCCTTCTTAACCAACGCGACACCTGGCGCGCCATCGTGGCACGCCAGGCCCGGCCTGCACGTGCATTCGTCCCCACGTCACTGCGCTCGATACCGCATCAACCAGAGACCTTCCCATGCCTGATAAAATCGACAAGCACAAACGCTTGCGCCCTCACCTATCTACTGCCACCCGTCGCGCCGCCTGGGGCTGGCTGATCCTGCTACCCGGATGGCTGTTGCCACTGGACAGCACGCTGGCCGCCATTCCGCCCGAATGGAAAAACACTGCCTACGCTTATGAAGCACAGCACAAACCCGTACGCGAAGTGCTGGAGGATTTTGCCCAGACGTTTGGTACGCAACTTCAAGTCGAGGGCCTGCTCGAAGGTAACGTCAATGGCAAGATACGCGCCAACACGCCGCAATCATTGCTCGACCGGCTCGGGGTCGAGCACCGTTTCCAATGGTACATGTACAACAACTCACTCTATGTCAGCACCCTCGACCAGCAAGACTCCGCGCGCCTGGAGGTCTCTTCCGAGACCATTTCCGATCTCAAGCAGGCGCTCACCGACATAGGCCTGCTCGACAGTCGGTTCGGCTGGGGCGAGTTGCCGGAGGACGGAGTCGTGCTGGTCTCCGGCCCCAAGGTTTATATCGAACAGATCAAGCGATTCAGCAGCCAGCGCCGTTCCGCGGATGAAAAACAGAGCGTGTTGAGCTATCCGCTCAAATTCGCCAGCGCGGCGGATCGCCAGATGGAATACCGTAACGAAAAAATCATCATCCCTGGTGTGGCCACCATGCTCCGAGGGCTGCTGGAGCCGCGCTCACCCTCGACATCTTCGGCGCAGGCACAACGTTCCACCACCCAGCCCCCTTTCGTTACCCCGCTGGCTCCACGCCTGAGCAACCCGTTGTTGGGGCAAATGCTCGGGTCGCCCGCGACAAACGGGGTGAACGGCTCGCCCGATGCAGGCATCTCAATCACCCCGCGGGCCCCCGTCAGCCCAGCCCGTATCCGCGTCGAAGCCGACTTGCGCAATAACGCCATCCTGATTTATGACGTGCCGGAACGG
Organism: Pseudomonas sp. FBCC-B545; assembly: GCF_059134095.1. NCBI lineage: Bacteria > Pseudomonadati > Pseudomonadota > Gammaproteobacteria > Pseudomonadales > Pseudomonadaceae > Pseudomonas > Pseudomonas sp. FBCC-B545. The sequence continues at coordinate 5,427,831 of NZ_CP101441.1, forward strand.
CAGGCGATGTACCGAGAGCTGATTACCCAACTCGATGTGGCGCGTAAACTGGTGGAAATCGATGCGATCATCCTCGATATCGAGCGCACGCAACTACGCGAATTCGGTGTGAAGTGGGGCTTTCAGAACAGTCGCTTCAGTGGTGGGGCCGATGTGGCTCCCGGCAACACTCAGTTGACCATTAGAAACCGTGACCGCTTCGAGGCTGACATACGCGCGCTGGAGGCCAAGGGCCTGGCAACCATGGTGTCCAATCCGTCAGTGCTGACGCTGGAAAACCAGCCAGCAGTGATCGATTTCAACCGAACCCAATACCTGTCTCGCGGTAGGGAAAACGCAACGATTCTACCGATTACCGTAGGGACCAGCTTCCAGGTAGTGCCACGCGTGATTACTAGCCGTGGAGGCCACCAAATCCAGCTGCTGGTAGATATCGAGGACGGTAACTTCGAAGAAGCCAACCCCACCCCCGACAGCTTCGATGTGCGCCGAGGCAAGGTCAGCACCCAGGCCATCATGGCGGAAAAACGTTCACTGGTAGTCGGCGGTTTCCATGTCACCGAAAGCACGGACAGACTCAGCAAGGTACCGCTGCTGGGTGATATCCCGCTATTAGGCAAGGCACTGTTTTCCTCGACTGAACGACAGAACAATCGGCGTGAACGCTTGTTCATCCTCACGCCCCGCGTCATTGGCGACCAGGCCGACCCGTCACGCTACTTGCCGCAGGCCGACCAGGTCGAATTGCAGGCCGCTCTCGCGCCACTGGTCAGGCGCTATGACCCTCACCAGCCGGTGATCAAGCGCAGTGACATTATCAGCACCCTGGCGCACCTGGTCAGCGGGGAAGTGCCCAAGGCCTTCAAGGCAGCGCCGATGCCACTGGGGCTGAACACATTGTGCAGCACTCGCAACTTGCTGGCGCTGAACACCGAACGCAGCCAGTGGTATGCCGGCCCGCAGTACAACGTGGCAGTGGTGGTGCTGCGCAACCAGTTCAACCGCAATGTGCGTATCGACGAAAAGGAATGCAGTAATGCACAAACCCTGGCCGTCAGTGTCTGGCCACGGGCCTGGCTCAAGCCAGGTGAAGAAGCAGAAGTGTTCATCGCCATGCGTCCGGTGGTGAAGGATGAACACCTCAGCGTGCCGCGCCCCTCTCTGATCACTCCAACCCAGAAGGCCAAGCCATGAAACACCGCTTGCTATACGCCTCACTGATCGGCGCGGCACTGCTCGTCGTCGGCTGTACGCCCACCTGCAAGGGCGACTCCTGCTCACGCCCCCAATCGACCAAGGATAAGCTGGTGATCTGGTGGCCGCCGCAAATGCGCGTCGAACCCGGCCCCGCGGGGGAACGGGCGGACTATCAGACGGTGTCGCTGGAGCGATGAGCGCTCAAGGAATGCCGGACGATCAGCGCCAGGTCTTCCTCGACAGCCTGGTGGGCGGCTCTGCCGCTCACCTGGCACTTGCCCCAGGCGTGACAGTCAGTGGCATGCAGGCCGGAGCCTGCCAAGGACTGGCCCTGCACGTGACACGCGAAACATTGCGACCGTTACAATTACAGCAGGTGCTGGAGCGCCGTTTCGAGCAAGCCGTGGCATTCGATGGTTGCTTCATCTACATCGACGCGCAGGACGCCCTGGTGATCTGGCATGCGCTGCCCCCGCAGCGCACCCTGTTCGACAGGACCCTCAGCCGAATGTTGTCGCTGGCCAATCTTGCAACCCTGGATGCGCCTCCCCAACGTTAGTCAACGTAGATCAAGCTCTGGCAACTCCAGGGTCTCACGCTTGGCTTCATCATCAAGCTCGCGCAAGGTACGGTAGATCAACGCCACGGCTTGCAAGGTTTCACGAGGAATATTCGCCCCCAGCTTCTTCGTATACAGCGTACGTGCCAACCAGACACACTGGATCACGGGCACATCCGCCCTCTTGGCCCGGGCGATCAACGCACGGGCATCATCATCGGTACCTTTCTCCACTAACAGCGGTAGCGGCGTTTCGCCGGCGCGGTAATACAAGGCCACGGCAAAGTGCGTCGGGTTGACCACCAGCATGTCGGACTCCTCCAGCTTGGGCAGCTTGACCTTCGGCTCCTCCTGGGCCAATTGCTGTGCCAAGGCGCGGCGCTGCCCCTTCACATGCGGGTCGCCTTCCATATCCTTGTACTCTTTGACGACTTCCACTTGAGTCATGCGCATGCGCTTGGCGAAGAAGTACTTCTGCATGGTGAGGTCAATAAGCGCCAGCACCAACAATAACCCCAGGCAGGCATGCAGCAAATGGCGGAACAAAGCGATCAATGCCAGGATGTAGCTCTGCAGGTCGCTGGTGGCCAGGTTGATCAATACGCCCAGGGAAGGCCAGATCACCACGTACAGGATCAGGCCCAGGAGCGCCGCCTTGACCACACTCATCAACAGGTTCATCAACGACTGTACCGAGAACATTTGCTTGAGTTGATTGAGCGGATTGAGACGGTTGAAATCGAGCTTGAGGGTGTCCGGGGCGAACAGGATCCCAAACTGCATCCAACTGCTGACCAGCTTAGTAATAATCGCCACCGCAGCCATCAGCAGGGCGAATGAGAAGAACATCATCACGCTTTCGACCATTACTTCTTCCAACGCCTGCGGGAAAGGCAGGGTCGAGCGTGAAATCGGCAATAACATCAGTTGCTGGAAACGTTGCAGGCTGGTCTCGGCGGTAAACAAGGCGATTTCAGTGATGGCCGTCAGCACCAGCAACTTACCTACATCCTGGCTTTGGGCGACCTGCCCTTTCTTACGCTGATCACGCAGTTTCTTGGCTGACGCGGGGTGCTTTTTTTCTCCTGAATCACTCATGGCACCGAAACCTTGAACAATCCCCCCAGGGAGTGCCTGAGGTCTGTGAGCAAGCCCATGCGCCCAACAATCAGGTCCTGCAACAACGCAAAGTACAGCAGCAGGACACCAATACCCGCCAGGCACTTGAGGGGCGGCGCCAAGGTACTCACTTGTAATTGCTGACTGTAGACCCCCAGCAGCGCAATGCCGAACTCCAACAACAGCAGTACCGCAATGAAGGGGGCGGCATAAAGCACCATGTGCGTGAACGTGTCCCCGAGCAGGTCGACAAATGTACTGAACCCATCGGCAGCGGGCAGCGGAAACCACACCGTCGGTGGCCACACCAGGTAGCTGTCCCAGATCACTTGGGTCAACGCTCCCAGCCCCAGGCTGGCCATCAACAGAAAAATCGCCAGTTGCTTGAACAAGTGCCCGACCGGCGTTGCATCCGGCCCCAGCGAGGGGTTGAGCTGGCCGCCCGCCAAGGCGCCACGCTGGTTATCCAATAGCGCACCAACCGACTCGAACATCCAGAACGGCATCGACAGCAATACGCCCATCAAAATTCCCAGGGCCAGCTCTTTCAGAACCAACCCACCGATCATTAACGCAGAGAGCTCCTGGCCCTCCAACGCCGCATGAACAGCCGGCGCCGGCAGCAGTGCGAGGACCATCACGATAGTGTGCCGGGGCATGCCACGTATGTGTTGGAAACAGAATGCCGCCACGAGAAAGGCACAGGGGTAGATACGCGCCATGGCGACCAGCAAGCTGGGCAAATACTCAAGATATAGCAGCACAGGCGAGACCTCAGTGCAGGGCCGAACGACCGATCATGTCGAAGGTCACGTTCATGAGCTGGACCAGCTCCACACCGATCCAGCGACCGGTCATGATCAAGGTGATACCCACCGCCACCAGCTTGATACCGAAAGGCAGTGTCTGGTCCTGCACTTGCATCAGCGCTTGCACAAGGGACGTAAGGACCCCCACCACCACCGCCACAATCAGCGGCGGCGCCGTCAACATAACCACCAGCAGCATGCCCTGCTTGAACAGTACGATCGGTTCCATAAGCCACTCAGAGATAGGAAAGGAACAGGCTGTCGAGCAATCGCGACCACCCGGATACCATCACGAACAAGAGCAATTTGAGCGGCAGGGAAATAGTCATGGGCGAAACCATTTGCATACCCAGCGCAAGCAGGAGATTGGAGACGATCAGGTCAATCACGATAAAAGGGATATAGATCAGGAAGCCAATTTCGAACCCCGCCTGCAACTGCGATAGTACAAAGGCTGGAACCAGCAGGATCAGGTCCTCACGCTGCACTTCCTGCGCCATCTGCGCCGGCCACATGCGCTCGGAGTTCTCCAGCAGGTGGGTCAGAATATCCGGGGCACTGTTGCGCAGCATGAAGGTGCGCAATGGTTTGATCGCTTCCATTCCCGTCTGCTGGAGTGCGCCCACGCTGGTCAGGTCCAGGGGGGACACCTTGACGATCTCGGCCATCTCGTAACCGACAGGCGCCATGATGAACAGGGTCGCCGCCAGCGCAATGCCGTTGATCGCCATCCCTGGAGGCACCTGCTGCACACCGATGGCATTGCGGGTGATCATTAACACAATCACGATCTTCAGAAACGCGGTGCAGACGACCAACAGCATGGGCATCAACGACAGCGCCCCGAGAAATATTGCCAGGACGACCGGATCTATTCCCTGGAAACTACTCATCGAGAAAAAATCACGCGAGACATCTGCAGCCCCAGTCGCCCATCCACTTCAACCAACTGGCCCAGGCCGAGAGGGCGGTCACCGTAATAGAGGCCGGCTGTGCCGGGGGCGTACCCGGAGACTCCCAACACCGCGCCAGGTGCAAGGTTGCGTAATTCGCCGAGCGTCAGATTCAGCGTACCGCAACGCACATTGAGCGCCATGCTCAATTCATCGAACGGCTCATGCCCGAACACATCCGTCACTGCCGTCTCATCCTCATGCCCTGAGTAGGGCTGTGCTGCAAAATCCTCGTCCACAAGCATGTCCTCGATAGAAGTAAGGGTCAGGCGCATCGGCCCGGACTCGGCGTCAATCCAGCCCACCAGGCGCCGTTTGCCAACCTGTACATGACCGGTTCCCGACGCGCTGAAAAAGGCCTGTTCAAGCATCAGCACGTCACCGGCCCGCAAGCTGTGCAATTGGTGCACTGGCAACTGCAGGCGCCCCAGCGTCACGTCAATCGCCAGTTGAAACTGCGTCGGCATTGGCTTGGCCATGGGGCGCCAGGGCCCTGCCTGGCATAACGCCAGAAAGCTATCGACGGATAGCCACAGGTGGCCTGCAACACGGGACGCGCCGAGCGTCACGCAGAATCGGCAGCCAAAGTTCAAGGGCCGGGTGCCTGGCAGTAAACGCAGATGACCAAACAGCGCCTGCACCTGGGGGCTCAGATGATGCTGGAACAAGGCCCAGAACCAGGCATCCGGATCGTTGCCGGCCTGCGCCAGTGTCACCGGGCATTCACCCATCAAGCTCAATTGCGGTCCCGGCTCGCTGAAGGCCAATACCCCGCAGGCGGTTTCGAAACAGAGCGGCTGGATACCCACAGGGGCAGCACCAGGCTCCATTTTCAACTCGCCACTTGAGCCGGCGACTTCAAACGGCATACGCATCCCGTGCCCCAACCGCTGTCGGGCAACCGCGATATCAGCCTTGAACGTAGGAAATATAAGAGGTGGCAGCATCATGCCTGCGCCGATCTGGCCAAGTACAAATTCACGGGCTGACCCATGCTCGCAGCCAGACGTTGCTCACATTGTTGGCGCACCCCACTGAGCCAGCGCGCCGAAGCGTCTTGCTCCGCGTCCAGCTCAACGCTCCAACTGCCCTGCTCTCGACGAATATCGGCATTGATCCGCCCAAGGCGTCCGAGGTGAAAGACCGCCATCAACGGCCACTGCGGACCGACGAGCATTCGCGGCGCCAACTGCTCGGTCAGCGCCTCGATCATGGCGACATCGCCCGACGCTTTGATTCCGTTCAGAGAAGCTCCGTATCCGCCCTCGCCCTGACCATCATCGTCAAACAACTGGCTAAACAGTCGCCGTTGCTCCCAAGGCACCAAGGCACTGAACTCGGGTGCACGCTCATCGCGCGGGCGCTGACGTTCAGGTGTCGTAACTGCAACCTGTTTCATATCGGCTCCTGCCGCAGTAAATCAGACAACTCTTGAATTTTTTCTACTTGGCGCAAGCATAAAGTGACCTGCTTTTGCGCCTGGTTGACCTGCACCACCTGCTCTTGCTGCCGCCCTTGCAGCCGCAGCAATTGGTGTTCTTCGCGCTGCGTACCCGCCGACAATTCCTGCTCCTTGGCACTCCAGTTCTTCAGCGCCTTGAACGTCACCACCTGCCCCTGGTGCTCGCTCAATAGTTGCGCACATTGCCGGGCCTCTTCCTGGCGAGTCCGCTCGAGCACCTCCTGCATTTCGCGGATGTGCGCGACCAGCGCTTGCTGAGCCCGTTTTGCCTCACGCAACGCACGCTCCGCACGATCGGCACGATGTCGGCGCAGGCGTCGCAAGGTATCGATTTCACCCGATAACATTTCAGAATGGGACATGGGCAGTCAGCTCAGTCAGTTGGTTCATGGTGACGGCTAGCGGCGAAGGTTCCCGCAAGTCCTGGCGCAGAAACCCGTCTACCGCCTGCCGACTGTCGACTGCCAGGTCGGTGAGGGCATCGTTGCCGGGTTGATACTCTCCCAACTTGAGCATCAGCTCGATCTGCTGGTAAGCCGACAGCAGGCGCCGCAACGCCGTACCGGCACGGATATGCGCGGGCTCAGCGACATTGCTTAAAATCCGCGAAAGACTGGCCAGGACGTCGACCGCCGGGTAGTGACCGCGCTCGGCCAGCTTGCGTGACAGGACGATATGACCATCGAGCAGAGAGCGCACTTCATCCGCCACGGGATCGTTCATGGAGTCCTGCTCGATCAGCACCGTGTAAATAGCCGTGATCACACCTTCGCGGGTCAACCCGGCGCGCTCCACCAACCGCGGCAACAAGCTATAGACCGACGGCGGCAAACCACCACGCCCCAAGGGTTCACCGGCAGCCAGGCCGATTTCGCGTTGCGCCCTGGCGAAGCGGGTCAGGGAGTCGATCAACAACAAAACCCGCTGGCCCTTGTGCCGGAAACCCTCGGCCAGCGCGGTTGCCGTGAACGCGGCGCGCGCGCGCTCCATGCTTGAACGGTCAGAGGTGGCGCACACCAACACCGCCTTGGCCCGCAACTGTTCATCCAGTTCGTGATCGAGAAACTCGCGCAATTCCCGGCCCCGCTCACCAATCAGACCGAACACGATCACATCGCATTCCACGTTACGGGCGATCTCGGCCAACAAGGTGGTCTTGCCGCAACCGGCGCCGGCAAACAGCCCGACACGCTGGCCCTCCCCCAGCGTCATCAGCCCATCAATCGAGCGCACGCCCGTCGCCAGTGCGCGGTTGATCCGCGGCCGTTCCGTAGGCAGGGGCGCCTCGCACAACACCGGGGTCGCATCAGGTGCGTCCGCTTCGACGAATGCGCCGGCACCGTCACCCGCAATCGGGCGACCAAAACCATCCAGCACCTGCCCCAGCAACTCATCACCGACCCGTACCTGGTGTGGCACCCCCAGCCGCTCAACGCTGGCACCCACGCGCACGCCTTCCAGATTGCCCAGGGCGCTCAGCACTGCATCGCGCTGGTCAAACCCGATGATCTCCGCCAGCATGTAGTCACCTGGTGTTTTCTCGACCTGGCACAGGTCACCGATACGGGCCTGGGGCAATCGGCATTGCAGCAGCATGCCGTTCACGCGCTGAATGCGTCCGCGCATCGTGACCGGGGCGAAGCTGCCCAGCGCCTGGGACTGGTTCAGTTGCCAAGCCTCCAGGCGCTCCTGCAATGACCCCCTCACCAGCCCACCTCATAACGTTGCTCGCCGTCGAACACCACTTTGCTGTTGTCGATCAATACCAGGCGCAGGCCATCCACTTCATCGCCCACGAACAGCCGGGTTCCCTCCTCGAGTACCACATGGCCGTTCGGGCCACCGACAATCTGCAAGATCCTGAACGGCAACCTGCCGTCGCGAACCCGTACGCGGCTGATCACCGGCACGCCGGTATCGAACTGCTCGGCAAAACGGTCGAGCATACGCGCGATCAGTTCCACTTCTTCCTGGGAAACGACACCATTGAGGGCTATCTGGTCGTTGACGATCTGCAAGCTGACACGCTGGAGCAGCTCGCGCTCGGTGAGCATCTTAATCAGTTGCTGGCGCACCTCGGAGGGCGAATCCAGCCCGGGCTTCTGAATCACTGCCGGCATCAACGATGCCTGGGCCTCGCGCTCGCCACTGAAGATAATACCAACCGCCATGATGATTACAGCGCATAACAGAAGCAGGCTTACCAAGCCTTTTTGCTGCGTCGACGAAATGGACGACAGGGTCAATGGCAACGACGTCTGGGGCTCAGGTTGCACGACCTGCCTGTCTTGCTTGGGCGCCGACGCTTGTAGCCAAGGCTGATCAGCCGGGCTGACACACAAGCTGACACTGCCAATGACAAACGCAGTGTTGAGCGCCAGATCGCTGATTTGCGCCAACATTTGCCCATCGCTGTTTTTCAACAGCCCAGCCTCAGCCTGCACCGACCACCGACCATCGGCCAACAGCAGGCGCGCGTGATGCTCGGCGATACCTGGATCATCCAGCAAAAGATCGGCATCCCCGTGGGCGCCAAGGCTCCATTGCTCGCCAAACAAAGGCAGCGCGGCCCCTTGATGCAAACCGTCCAACACCCGGAGTTCGAACATCAGTGCGTCCCCCCATACTCAAGTAGCGATGTGTTCATGCCAACGTCCCGTGCATCAACTCATCCTGGCTAAGATCAAAACGCCCCAGCACCTTCACCTTGGAATTGCTCCCCAGCTCGGCGAAGGACAGCACCGGCACATGGTTGAACTCCTCGAGCAACAAGGTCCGTAAAGGGCTACGCAAGTCTTGCGCCACCAACATCACGCTTTTAATTTTGGCCCGGGCACTGAAGGCCTGGTTAAGCAGGTTGACCAGCGCCGCGCTATTGTCGCTGTCGAGTGCAAAGAACACGCCCGTCTGGGTCTGGCGCAGAGCCTCGCGCAGGATGTTTTCGGTTTGCGGCGATAACAACCAGGCATGCAGGCCATCGGCCTCGCTATACTGATGGAAGATCTGCGACTTGAGGGCAATTCGTGCATAGTCGGCCAGCGCTTCCGGCTCGCGTTCATGCTGGCCATACTCGATCAGCGACTCGACAATCAGCCTCACGGCGCGCAGTGGAACCCCTTCGCTGGCCAGGCGTTGCAACACCGCCGAAAAGCGCGATATCGGCATGATGCGTTGCAGTTCCTGCACCAACTCAGGTTGATTGTGTTCAAGCCAACTGAGGATTGCCTTGCTCTCCTGGATCCCCAGGAACTGCGGCCCGCTGAGCATCATCGCCTGCTTCATGCGCTCGACGATCAAGCTTGTCGCACTGAAGCGCTCCAGCTGCGAGTCATCAAGCAATGGGTCATCAGGTGGCAGCCAGAGCCAATCCTGTTCATTGCGCTCGGCCAATCCCGGTATGCCATGCTCAGGCTCAACCGTAAGCGCAGCGCGAGCCACGGCCACTCGTTGGACCACCGACGCCTTGACCATAGGCACTTCATGCACGCAGAAGCGCATTTCATCGGCGGCCAGTGAGTCATCGATCTCGACCTCAAACGGCGGCAATGTCAGGCCGATATTGGCAACCAGGGAGTTTCGCACCTGACGGATTCCATGAATGAGATCCGTCACCTCAGGCGTTCCTCGCAAGGCCGAGGGAAACTGCAACAGGTAGGGCCGGGACGGATCGAACCCGCGCAAGTCCTCCTTGCCGTTTTCTTCCGGCCGCGGGGCCTCGACGGCTTCGGCTTCTGGCTGCGCTTGCCTACGACGCCGACGGTCAAGGTAATAACCCAGGGCGCCTGTCATTATCGAGATCAGGATAAACACCAGGGTCGGCATGCCAGGCACGATCGCAAACACCAGCATCGCCACCGATGCGATCATCCAGCTCCTGGGCTCGCTGGTCATCTGCCGGGCGATTTCAGCCCCCATGTTCGTGACGCCCTTGTGCCTGTCCGGTGCCACACGGGTAATGATCATGCCGGCGGTCAGGGAGATCAGCAGCGCGGGAATCTGCGCAATCAAGCCGTCACCGATGGTCAGTACCGAATACAGCGCCATTGAATCGGCAGCGCTCAATCCGTGCTGGAACATCCCCGTGGAAAACCCGCCCAGCAGGTTGACCACCACAATGATCAACCCAGCGATGGCGTCGCCCTTGACGAATTTCATGGCGCCATCCATCGCACCGAACAACTGGCTCTCGCGAGACAACTGTTCACGCTTGTCGCGCGCTTGCTCGCCGTCGATCAAGCCGGCACGCAAGTCACTGTCGATGGACATCTGCTTGCCAGGCATTGCGTCCAGGCTGAAGCGTGCCGCCACTTCGGCAACCCGCTCGGAGCCCTTGGTGATGACCAGGAAGTTGACCAGGGTCAGGATCAGGAAGATGACCATACCCACCGCCAGGTTGCCGCCGACCACGAAGTTGCCGAAGGCCTCGACGATATCGCCGGCGTCCTGTTCAAGCAGGATCAATCGTGTCGTGGCGATCGACAGCGCCAGGCGAAACATGGTGGTCAGCAGCAGAATCGACGGGAAGGAAGAAAATGCCAAAGGCCCGGGCAAGTACAGCGCCAGCATGATTAGCAGACAGGAAATGCAGATATTCAGTGCAATCAGGATATCTACCAGCCAGGTGGGCAGCGGCACGATGAAAATGAACACAATCGCCATGATCACCACGGCGCCCAAGACCTCGGCACGCTGCGCCAGCTTGAGCAATACGCCGTTGATGGTGGACAGCACGCTCACGCCAGAATGCTCGAGTCGGGAAAGCGAGGGTTCTTGCCTTCTTGACGGGCAAGCTCATCCATCACCAACAGGAAATTATGCAGCGCCTCTTGGCGAGACCGGCTATCCGGCCATAGCGCCAGCGGCAAGCTTTGAAACAGTGGGTAAAGCATATTCAGAGACACAAGCGTGGACGTGTTGCCCCCCATGTCGTCGGCCAGGCGCATCACTTCATTTGAGGCAATGCCGGTGCTGGCGTAGCCCAGCAGGCGCTGCAGCAGGTTTACCGCATGCAGCTCAATCGCCAGGTTATGGGTCAAGTCACGGCAGCTGCACAACACCCCGCTCAATGCACCGCAACTACGCAGCCCCACCAGCAGGGTGCGCAACATTGCCGTAGGCAGAGACGAGACATGGGCAGCGATGTCGGCGGTCAAGGCACTGGACATCACATTCAGCCCGTGGGCAAAGCGGTCGTCGCCGTAAACGCCCAACAGCGCCTGCATCATGCTCGCCAGGGATTGCCGCGTCACCACACTGGCGTAATAGAGCGCGCGTAGCGCCTGGCGCTCCTCGGGATCGCCACCGGCCTTCTGCAAGGCCACGGCAATATTCAAGCCTGCCTGGATCTGGCCTTTGAAGCGGATCTCCAACTTGGCAATGGCATCCCGCGCCAGGGCGGCTTCGGATTTGCGCGCTTCAGCATCGGCCTGCTCCAACACCGACTTGAGTACCACAAAGGTACGGGCCGGGTCACCGCCAGTGGATTCCAGCAATTTATCTACGCTGGGCTGCATCAGCAATTGCAGCCTGACCCGTCGTGCAATCGCCGAAAAACTTTCCTGGGCCGGATGACCCAGCTGCTCATACAGCTGCGAGAACGCCTGGACCGGGGGTACACGCACCCCGATTTTGCGTTTGTCCAACGTGCGGCTGTTGGGCTCTACCTCCTGGCTGAATTGCAGAAAAAGATCATCGATACCTTTGCCCGGCTCAGGCTTGGCGACCGGGCTGACGGTGTTCAGTTCCAATCGAGGGGGCGTTGGCACTTCGTTGGTGGATTCGACTTTCATGGGCAGGCCAGTACAGGAAGAGATTATCCCTGTGTGGCAGAGCCCGCGCAGATGGTTCCATCGAAATCCGGCCCACCGGACAGCGTGAAAAAACCTGCACGAGCCTCTGATGCCTTTTGCAAACTGCTGCACAAAAGCATCACCACCATAAAGTATTTATTCATATAAAACAGATGGTTAGAAGCAGATTCTCCGTTGGCACAGGCGGTGCAAAAGAGGTAGCCGTCGAAATCATTTCGACAGCGTCTACCTTAAGGAAAACATCATGAATATCCCTATTGGAGCTATAGCTCACCTTGTTGGCAGCTCGCCTCAATTCATGCTTCACCTGACAGACGACCAACAGAAAAAACTCCGTCGCTTCATTCACAAACGCGTGCTCAACCCGGAAGATGCGGATGACCTTCTACAATTGACCTACTTGGAAGCCTGGCGTAATCGCGAGCGTTTCAGTGGCACTGCAACGCTCAGCACCTGGATGTGCGGCATCGCGCAGAACTTGATCCGCAATCACTTTCGACGCTTGTATGCCAAGCCCGCGCATTGCGAGTTCGATGAGTCGCTGTGGCACGGCCAGGAAGAAAACAACAGCCTGGACTGGGAGTTTGAGATCAACCGGCGCCTGGAAAATACCCTGAGCGCTATTGATCACTTGCCGACCGAGATGCGCAAAACGTTATATGCCTCACTGGAGACCGATGGCAGCTACCAGGATACCGCCGACGTATTGGACATACCTATCGGCACCGTTCGCTCGCGCCTGTCCCGGGCACGTGAGCAACTCAAGCGGGTCACTCACAACACAATGCAGCAGTAACCTGGCTTAACCGGTCAAGCGTTGGGCGACAGGGATATCTGCCCAACACCGTCAGGCCTGGTGCATTACCGAACGAGCCAAAGCGTATCCGGCACGGCCTCGGCTGCGGCCAACACGATCCATGCCGACTCCACGGAGAATCAGAGCCGTGCCTGTAGAGAATTGGATTGACGAATGAGAGGCTCGCCCCCCCTGCCGCCCGTCGCCCAAAGCAGCACTTTCCGTTAAACAGTTGAAAGCGTAGAAAAATTTTCGATAAAAAGGCTTGACGCATTGCCGTTCCAGGCGAATAATGCGCGCCACTTGGCTACATAGCTCAGTTGGTTAGAGCATAGCATTCATAATGCTGGGGTCCGGGGTTCAAGTCCCTGTGTAGCCACCAAGTACCGATCCATAGATGTCTACAGCAGTCTATGAATCACCTCAAGAAGCCCGCCTAGTGCGGGCTTTCTTGTTTTCTAGATACCTCTCCTTGTATCCCTATAGCTGCCCCCCTCACAAAACAGTTATTTGGACTGCGGGGGCAACGGTAGCGTGACGACAAACGTGCTGCCGAGCCCTAGGCCGCCGCTGAACACGTTCACCGAGCCTCGATGCCCCTCGACCAATTCGCGAACGACTGACAGACCAACCCCCAGGCCTGTGCCGTTGAACCCAATGGCGTGGGCATCCTGAACGAAGGGATCAAAAATAAAAGCCAGAACCTCAGCACTAATACCTATACCGGTATCGGAAAAGGTCAAGGTAATGTCCTCGGCACCAGCATCAATAACCAGCTTGATCGAACCATGATTGGGTGTGTACTTGGAGGCATTGCCAAGCAGGTTGCATAAAATTTGCGTCAATCTGAGCTGATCACCATTGATCATCAGCGGGCGCCTTGGCTTGCGCACTACAAGTTGCTGAAAGCGTAAGTCGATCGCAGGACGACAAACGACGACGGCCTCATCGATGATCGTTGCTATGTCTACAGGCTGGAAGTTCAGTCTGAGCTTGCCTGTCTGGGCCATGGATACGTCCATCAGGTCGTCTACCAGACGCGCAATATGGCTTGTCTGACGCTCAATAATCGCCTGTATGGTCGCCAACCGTTCATGGGAGGACTGCATCAGCATCCCCGCCACCAGGGTTAGCGGTGTCAGAGGATCGCGCAACTCGTGGGCAACCATCGCCAGAATTTTTTTCTGCTTATCCAGGGCGCCCTCCGCAACGGCCTGGAGCTGTTGCGCGTTGAGTGCGGTTAATACTAACTGCTCGTTCGCCTCTCGCAATTGAGCACGGCGTCTTTCGTGTTCTCCTGAGGCTATGGGGTGGTGAGCGCCCGGTTTTTTTTGTGCCGGGATAATTGGGAGGTGGGTAGGCAACAGTACTGGAGGCAAGTCGGTGCTGTGAAAAGCTACCCCTATACCATGCCGTTTTGCCCGATACATCGCCGCGTCAGCGCAATCGATCAATGTGTGTGGGTCATCGCCATCTTTCGGGTAATAACTCACCCCGATACTCGCTGCCAGTTGCAGAATCTGATTCCCGATAGGATGTGGCACTCCAAGCGCCTTGATGATCTTCTCGCAGATACCCAATACATCGGCATGGCTGATAGTGCCTACCAGCAAGATAATGAACTCGTCCCCGCCGTATCGTCCAACCGTATCATTCTTGCGTACCGCGCCACTCAGTCGCAGTGCAGTTTCCTTGAGCACTTCATCGCCGACACTGTGCCCCAACGTGTCGTTGATCAATTTGAAGTGATTCAGATCCAAAAAGAGTACAGCCAGCCCCTCTCCCTCCGGCGTCGTATCTTCGATCGCCTGGGCTAACCGTCCGAGTAGCAATCTGCGATTGGGAAGCCCCGTCAATACATCGAGCTGCGCGGCGTGAGAAACCTCACGTAGCGCAGTGGCTGCCTGTTCAACGCCAATTTGGGCTTGGAGAAGCGCTAGTACCAGTTGTTCATTGGCCTCGATTAACTGCCCGGACTGCTGCTTTTCCAGCACTTGGGACTGAGTGTTCACGACTTTCTGCTCAAGAGCATCAAGCTTTAGGCGAGCCTCCTGGGTTTTCTGCACAACCTGAGTCAGCTCGATACTCGCAGCAGCGAGCGCTTTTTTATCGTCGTACGTTTTGCGGTTCACGAAAGCGTCCCAAGTTCATCCGCCTCAAACCGCGGCATCGACGTCTGATTGTTCTTCTGAGTCGGGCGGCCCCCTAAGAGACCTTCTCGCTCAACAAGCATTTTGCCAATATGAATGCCTTGATCGTCGATTTTGTACAGACGTAACTCATGGGAGTGCTGGCTTGCGCGAACCTTCACCACTGCCATGACTCGCAACAACCGACTTTCAATTTCGATATAGCGCTGAACAATAATTGCGTCGGTCAAAAACGCCGTGCCGTAAGGGCTGAAGCGCAGGTCCGTGTAGCGATCCTCGAGCTCCGAGGTCATCAGCACTGTTACACCAACGCTCGCCAATGAGCTGACCAGGCACGACAACGACTCGCGAAAATCTTCCCGGAAGGTCGGTGCCAAGGCCAATTCGAAACCTGACAAAGAGTCTATGACCACGCGACTGGCTCCAAGACGCTTGATCTCAGCAAGCAGCATATGGATGACCTCCTCGATTGATAAATCAGGAGAACGACTATCCACCAAACCGACTTGGCCGGTGCTGATCAGGTTTGCAAGTGTTGCATTTTGAGCATAGTTCGGACGCTGCTCGAACACGGCAATCACGCCGGTTTCTCCGCCTCTCGCCCCCTCTGCGAGGAAGGTCGTTGCAAGAATACTTTTGCCAGAGCCCGAAGGGCCCGCAACCAGCAGTGAATACCCTCGAGGTAAACCGCCGCCTAGCATTTCGTCCAGGTGCGCATTCCCCATCAGCAGACGAAAATCAAGTGCTTCTGAGTTTTCGGCAGGCCTGCTTGACTTAACAGGGGTAACAGCTGGTGCGAATACCTTGATGCCGGCATTGCTGATGCGAAAAGAGTGCAGGCCCGGTAACGTCGGCTGCCCCCGCATCTTCATGATTTCCATTTTGCGTACTATAGAGTTGCGCTTAACGCTTTGGTGCAACCAAATGAGCCCATCGGCTACGGTGAAAACAGGGTTGCTTTGCGTTTCGTTAAAATATTCGCCAATCAAAAATGTGGTGGCCTGCCACGTCGTCATCATCATGCCCAACTGCTGGACGAACTGCGCAAGGTTATTGTTCGGGTTGCTCTGCGTACTGCTCGCCAGCACCACTGAACGGAAAGAATCGACGAATACTAGCGACGGGCCATGAGCTTCAACCTCGGCCACAATCCGTCGCAAAACTTCATCCAGATCGCCAGTAAGCGTATCGCCAGCGAGGTTGATGTACCGGATCGAACGCGTCACTGCTTCGTTGTCGAAGAACTCAAACTGCTGCTGATACCGCAACATCTTTAATGGCGGCTCACCCAGTACGGTGAAATACAGAGCTGGTCGCTCCGGTGCAGCGAGGGCGAACATCATTTGATGCGCCAGCGTTGTCTTTCCGCAGCCCGGTGTACCAGCAATCAAATTGAACGAGAACTCCGGCAAACCTCCGCCTAGCACCTCATCCAATCCTGGCACACCTGTGCGCAAGCGATTGATTGTCACTTTGGTATTCATGACGAGGTATCCTGCGCAGGGGTGTCGCTAAAAGAGTTGTCCCAAACGGGCTGCAACAGACGTACGGATAGAGAAGATCCTATGAACGAGATCAGTAGCTCATTCAAAGTCTTCAGCAAGTCGTCACCGTATGCTGTGGCTGTGTCGCTGGTTTGTTGCGCGAGCAGGCGTCTCAATCCAGAAAAGTCTTTCTCGAGGCTGTCGTTGAGGCTGGAGAGACAAGTGTGACGAGAGGCACAGATAAAGACGCTTCGCCTATACAGCGCAAACACGCCTTCCTGCCCAATAATCGGCGCGAGAGTAGTATAAATATCCCTGAATGTTGCCACGACCGCATTAGCGATTTGTTCGGCGGTCGGAGTGTCCCCGGCGCGTCTAGCCGTCGATGCCGATATCCTGCGGCTATCATCCCTTTCCATGGGTAAGTATCACTTCATGATGCTATTTCTCGATAGTACACCCTGCTCTCTCGGTCATCGGGTCTATTTTCAGCAGGGGATCCTTCGTGCGACGACCGGGCGTTGTAGAGATCCCGTATAAGTAAAAGTTAACGTCTGCATCTTCCTAACAGGCTGCGAACGTTGCCACCAGCGGCAGAGAAACCACAAACTCGCTCCCCTTGCCGCTACCCTCACTCATACCAGTCACAGTACCGCCGTGTGCTTCGACAAGCTCGCGAACGACAGTTAATCCAATACCCAAGCCAGCTCCGTTGAAGCCTATAGCGTGTGAATCTTGAACATAAGGATCAAAAATAAAGGGCAGTGCTTTCGCCGTAACTCCAATTCCATTGTCGGAAATTCGTATCTTCAGAACTTCGTGCTCTACCGTCACAATCAGCTTGATTTTGCCGGCGGCAGGTGTGTACTTGGCCGCATTGGCCAGAAGGTTGTGAAGAATCTGCGAGAGACGTACCGGGTCGCCATTCACCATCAAAATCCCATGGGGAAGATGGATATCGAAATATTGCTGTCGCGCACTCATGACTGGGCGGCAGGCGTCAACGGCCGCGAGAATTACCTGCATCATATCGACATCGCGGAGATTGATTCGCAGTTTGCCAGTGCTGACGCGAGAGACATCCAGCAGATCATCGACCAATTGTGAAATATGCTGTACCTGGCTCTCGATTAATTCCCGCATTCGAGGGAGTTGATCGCTAGGCAGACGCACCATACGCTCTGCAATCATGCTGATAGGCGTCAGCGGATTTCGCAGTTCATGGGCGACCATGGCAAGGATGCCTTTGTGCTGACTCAGCGCGCGTTCGGCTGTTGCCTGAAGGTCCTGGGCACTCAGCGCAGCGATGACCAGTTGCGCATTAGCCTCGCGCAACTCCTGGTACAAATGCAACTCACCCAAGCGAGGCGGAGTCACGGCGTCTGACTGGGCTAGAAGTATTGCCAACACCAATTGTTGATTGGCCTGCATCACCTTCTCGACCTGCTGGGTATCCACCAAGAGGCTGCTGGCGTCGTTCAACTGTTGCTGTAGGGCGGCCAATACGGCGCGTGCTTCAACCGTTTTTTGACCGAGCAAGAACAGTTCGTGAGCGGCATTGGCCTTCTCACGTTCGTTCTCGCCGCTGATCTTGCTCACGAGTCGGGCTCAATCATTTTTATCTCCCATGTGTTTCGCCTCTGCGCCTTGCTTTGTCGGACGCCCCCCCAGCAGTCCCTCCTGATCAGCGAGCATTTCGCCAATCTGCAGGCCGTTGTCGTCGATGTAATACTGGCGTAACTCATCGGAATGGGCGCTGGCGCGCACCTTTACCACTGCCATGATCCGCAGCAGGCGGCTCTGCACTTCAATGTAGCGCTGGACAATGATCGCGTCGGTGAGAAAAGCTGTGCCGTAAGGACTAAAGCGCAAGTCGGTGTAGCGGTCTTCCAACTCAGAGGTCATCAAGACGCTGACCCCGGCAGCCGTCAGCGCGGTGACCATGCGTGAGAGCGACTCGCGAAAGTCGGCGCGAAAGGTTGGCGCCAATGCCAGCTCAAAGCCCGACAGCGAATCAATTACCACGCGGGTGGCTTTCAAACGGCCGATCTCGCCGAGCAGCAAGTGGACGATTTCGTCGATGGACAGGTCCGGCGCGCGGCTGTCTACCAGGCTAACCTGCCCGCTCTTGATCAACTCAGCCAACTTCGGGTTTTGCGAATGGTTGGGCCGCTGCTCGAACACGGCAATCACACCGGTTTCACCGTTGCGTGCGCCTTCGGCCAGGAAGGTCGCCGCCAAAATGCTTTTGCCCGAGCCCGATGGTCCGGCCACCAACAGCGAATACCCACGAGGCAGGCCGCCGCCGAGCATCTCATCGAGTACCGGCACCCCCATTTTCAGGCGTGTGATCGGGAACGTCGACGGCGCTTCAACCGAGCGATTGATAGCCGCCGGTGGGAACACCTTGATCCCCGAGGTCGCAATACGAAAGGTGTGCAGGCCCGGCAAGGTCGGCTGGCCGCGCATCTTCATGATTTCCATCTTGCGCACCATCGAGTTGCGCTCGATGCTCTGGCGCAGCCATATCAGGCCGTCTGCCACGGTGAAAATCGGATTGGTGTCGGTTTCGGTGAAGTATTCGCCAATCAGAAAGGTCGTCGCCTGCCACGTGGTCATCAACATACCCAGTTGCTGGATGAACTGCGGCAAGTTGTTATTCGGGTTGTCTTGGGTCTGGCTGGCCAGCACCACGGAGCGAAACGAATCGACAAATACCAGCGACGGTGAATGCGCCTCGACTTCGCTGACGATCCGTCGCAGTACCTCGTCCAAGTCACCGGCCAGTGTGTCGTCGGCCAGGTTGATATAGCGAATCGACTGGTTGATCGCTTCGTTGTCGAAAAAATCGAATTGCTGCTGATAGCGCAGCATTTTCAACGGCGGCTCGCCAAGGACGGTAAAAAACAACGCCGGACGTTCAGGCGTGGCCAGGGCAAACATCATCTGGTGCGCAAGGGTAGTTTTGCCACACCCGGGAGGGCCGGCGATCAAGTTGAACGAAAACTCTGGCAGGCCTCCGCCCAGGGCCTCGTCCAGTCCTGGCACACCCGTGGCCAGACGATTGATAGTCACTTTGGTGCTCATGGCGAAATTTCCTGCGAAGAGGTGTCGCTCGAAGAAGGCTGCCACACGTCAACCAGCAAACGTGTAGTGAGTGAGGGCCCGATCAGCGTGGTCAGTAGCTCGTAGAGGGTAGTCAACAACACCTCACCGAAAAACAGCGCATCGGTTTCGTTCTGCTCGACGAGTACGGATTTGAGGGCAATCAGGTCCATCGCGGCCGGCACACTGTCATAGATGCCGGCCAGCCTTGGATGAGTAGAGACGCACAGATGGAAGGTGCGCCGGTACAGCGCGGCAACGCCCTGCTGGCCAATAATGGGCGTAAGTACTGCGCCTATATTCTGCAAAATCGAAACAATCGCCTGGGCGATGCTTGCAGTGTCAGCGCGTGGACCAACACAGAGCGCCAGAGAAGCTACGATCTGGCGGCTCTCTTCGCTTGGTGTGGACATAACGGACTAATATCTGATGAGCAGTATTCGATGGTACACCCTAGGGCAAATTACAGAAGCCCTAATGTCCACATCCCAAGTACTAAAAACGGCTTACCGAAAGGTAGGCGGTTTTTTATGCGCGCAAAAAAACTGCCCAACTGTATTTTGACGCTTCCAGACCCCACTGTTAGTGTCCAGCCTCCCTGAAACACGGAGCGCCACGATGAAACTGGATATCTACCAAGTCGATGCCTTCAGCCAACACCCCTTCGGCGGCAACCCGGCGGCGGTGTGCCCACTTACCGAGTGGCTGCACGACGAACAACTGCAAAGCATCGCCGCTGAAAACAACCTTTCGGAAACCGCGTTCTTCGTGCCTCGCGGCGATATATATGAGTTGCGCTGGCTGACGCCGGAAGTCGAAGTGGACCTGTGCGGCCATGCCACGTTGGCGGCAGCGTGGGTGCTGATGCATATGTTGGCGGATGCCCCCGAAGTGCTGCGTTTTGCCACACGCAGCGGCGAACTGCGGGTGACGCGCAATGGCGATGAGTTGGCGATGGATTTCCCGGCCAAGCAACCTCAACGCTGCGAACCGCCGAGCGGTCTGCTGAGTGCATTGGGGATCGAAAACGCCGAAGTGTTCGGCACCGATGACTACATCGTGCTGGTAGAAGATGAAGCTCAGGTAGCGGCGCTCACGCCGGATTTCGCACGACTCAGGGGCCTGCCTAAACGCGGGATTGCGGTCACCGCCAAAAGCACTCGATTTGACTTTGTCTCACGCTGGTTCGGGCCGAATGTGGGGGTCAATGAAGACCCGGTCACCGGCTCGGCGCACACCTCGCTGGCACCGTTCTGGGCCGAGCGCCTGGGCAAATCGCAATTGACTGCCGAGCAAGGCGGCCAGCGCAAGGGCCAGTTGCGTTGTGAACTTAAGGGCGACCGGGTGATTATTTCCGGTAAGGCCGTGCTGTATATGCAAGGCACCATTTATCTGTAAAAAGCAGTTCCCCAAGGACAACAGATCCTTCTCAAAATGAACGGAGTTCAGCGCGTGTTTTTGATTTCCCGCCGCCACCTGACGGTCATCGCAACAGCCCTGGCCCTCGCGGCCTGCCACACTGCCGTGACCGAACAACCACCGGCTCCGGAGCTGGGTTCTGGCTATCGCACGGACCTCAGCACCCGCCACGCCGAACGCCACATGGCCGCCGCCGCCAACCCGCTGGCCGCCGAAGCCGGGCGTGAGATGTTGCGCCAGGGCGGTTCGGCCATCGATGCGGCGATTGCCATGCAGGCGGTGCTGACCTTGGTGGAGCCGCAGTCTTCCGGTATCGGCGGCGGTGCATTCATCATGCTGTGGGATGGGCAAAAGGTGCATGCCTACGACGGCCGCGAAACCGCGCCGGCGGGTGCGACCGAGCGTTTGTTCCTGAAGGCCGATGGTACGCAAATGGCGTTTACGGATGCCCAGATTGGTGGACGTTCGGTGGGTACGCCAGGGGTATTGCGCGCCTTGGAGATGGCGCACAAGAAGAGCGGCCATCTGCAATGGGCCAAGCTGTTTGAGCCCGCGATCCGCTTGTCGGAACAAGGCTTCGCTATTTCCCCGCGCTTGCACAGCTTGATTGCGGCTGACCGCTTTATCGCACAATTGCCGGAGATGGCGGCGTACTTCCTGAATGCCGATGGCTCGCCAAAAGCCACCGGCACGCTGCTGAAAAATCCAGCGCTGGCCGCGGTGTTCAAGCGCATCGCCAAGGAAGGGCCGGACGCGCTGTACCACGGGCCGATTGCCGATGAGATCGCACGCAAGGTGCAGGGTAATCACAATGCCGGCAGCCTGTCCGTGGCCGACCTCAAGAGCTACAGCGCCAAGGAACGCGCACCTTTGTGTACCGACTACAAACAGTGGAAGGTCTGCGGCATGCCGCCGCCTTCCTCGGGCGGGATTGCTGTGGCGCAGATCCTTGGGACTTTGCAGGCACTGGAAACCCGCGACCCTCGCTTGGCTATCGCGCGGATGACACCGGTCAAGAGTGCCTCGCCGGCCGGGCTTGAGCCGACACCCGAGGCGGTGCACCTGATCGCCGAAGCCGGGCGCCTGGCCTTTGCCGACCGTGCACTGTATGTGGCTGATGCAGACTTCACCCCCGTACCGGTTGCCGGCCTCGTCGCGCCCAATTACCTGGCCCAGCGTGCCGCGCTGATCGGCGAACGCAGCATGGGCATCGCCAAGCCCGGCCAACCCGCTGGCGTGCAGGTGGCCTATGCACCGGACCGCTCGCCGCTGCGCATCTCCACCTCGCAAGTGGTGGCGGTAGACGACCAGGGCGGAGCGGTGTCGATGACCACCACGGTGGAAGCGGCGTTCGGCTCCCATGTGATGGTGCAGGGCTTTTTACTCAACAATCAGATGACCGACTTCTCGTTCATTCCCGAAGAAAACGGCCAGCCTGTGGCGAACCGCGTGCAACCCGGCAAGCGCCCGCGCTCGGCCATGGCGCCGACCTTGGTGTTCGACCGCCAGACGGGTGAGCTGCTCGCCACCGTCGGCTCCCCCGGCGGTTCGCAGATCATCGAGTACGTGAGTAAATCCCTGGTAGCCATGCTCGACTGGAAACTTGATCCCCAAGCAGCCATCAGCCTGCCGAATTTCGGCAGCCGCAACGGGGCCACTGAATTGGAAACAGGTCTGTTCAACCCCGCGCTGAAACAGGCGCTCAAGGACAAAGGTCATGCCCTCAGCGAAATCGAGATGACCAGCGGCATCCAGGCCATCGTGCGCACACGGGATGCCCAGGGCAAGGTGTCGCTGAGCGGCGGCGCCGACCCTCGGCGCGAAGGCGAGGCGCTGGGCGACTAAGGTGTTTTGATCAACGGAGAATGCACGGTGCACAAAGTCCCCAACCTCAATGCTCTCCCCGGCGTCGATCACGGTTTTTGCTCGATTGATGATCCCCTGCGACCCGATGACGTGTTCATTTGCAAACAAGTGCACAGCGCGTCGGTGATCGAGTGGCAACCGGGTCAGCTGGCCAACACGATTGAGGCCGACGGGGTGCTCACACACAGCCGCCAGCCGATTGCGGTCATCACGGCCGATTGCTTGCCCATTCTGATCGCAGGCGGTGAGTGGGTAGCGGCCATCCATGGCGGCTGGAAGGGCTTGCAGCGCGGAATCATCGACAATGCCGTGCAGCGCTTCATAGATAAAGGCATTACCGCAGACCAACTGCGAGTAGCGATTGGGCCGTCGATCAAACCGTGCTGCTATGAGGTGAGCGCGGCGTTTATTGCCGAGTTCCAGGCCGATCAAGGCCACGTATGGCAGCACGGCCAGGCGCCCTGGAGCGATGAGCAACCGACACCGCTACAAGCCCCGCACATTACACCGCCCCATGCCAGGCAAACAGGAAGTGCCTGGTTTGATTTGAGCGGGTATGGGCTGCTGTTGCTGCACGCGGCCGGGGTCAAGCGCGAACATATCGAGGTGAGTGACGTATGCACCTACTGCACCTCGCCGGCGTTTGCCAGCTATCGCAGGAGGACTCATCACCCGGCGGAGAACAGGACGTTGATCTATTCGTGGATTGCTCGTACGACCTGACGAACAGGCCGTACTTTTGCGGCGAGGGCCACCAGCAATCAGCGACTGATCTTCAACCCCTTGCGCCCCGCATGCCGCTCCAGCGCCAGTTCAAGCAAGCGGCTTACCAGCTCGCTGTAACTCATGCCCGCCGCCTGCCACAGCTTGGGGTACATGCTGATGCGGGTAAAACCGGGCAGTGAGTTGATCTCGTTGATCAGGACTTCGCCATTATCGGTCAGGAACACATCCACCCGCGCCAGCCCTGCGCAACCCAGCACTTCAAACGCTTCAATGGCCAGGCTGCGAATGCGCTCGCTGGCTTCATGGCTGATAGCCGCAGGCACCACCACCTGGGCGGCCTGGTCGTCGATGTATTTGCTGTCGTAGGAATAGAAGCCGTTGCTCACCACGATCTCGCCGCAGCCGCTGGCAATGGGCTGGTCATTGCCCAGCACGGCGCATTCGATTTCACGGCCCCGGACGGCGGACTCCACCAGCACTTTTTCATCAAAACCCAGCGCCAGCTCAATCGCGGCGAGGTACTCGGCTTCATTGCCGACTTTGCTCACGCCCACTGAGGAGCCCTGGTTGGCGGGTTTGACGAACATCGGTAGGCCGAGCGTGTTCGCAGCTGCCTCAAAAGAGGTGCGTGCCGCGTTTCGACGCGTAAGGGTAATGAACGGCGTAACCGCGATACCGGCGTCACGCAGCAGGCGTTTGCTGATGTCTTTGTCCATGCACACGGCCGAGCCAAGCACGTCGGAGCCGACGAAGGGCAAGTCAGCCATGCGCAGCAAGCCTTGCAGGCAACCGTCTTCGCCAAGGGTGCCATGGACGATGGGGAAGATTACATCGATGTGTTCCAGCAGCCCCTGGCCGGAGGTTTCCACCACTTGCTGGCTGGCCTTGCCCGGCACCACCGCCAATTCACGGTTGGATTGGTTGAGGGCGATCAGCGCCGGGTTTTCCTGGTTGATCAGGAAGTTCGACGTGTCGTTGAGGTGCCAGTGACCGGCCTTGTCGATCCCGATCAGGATGGGCTCGAAGCGCGAACGGTCGAGGGCATCGACGATGTTGCGCGCCGATTGCAGCGACACCTCATGCTCGGCCGAACGACCACCAAAAATAATCCCTACCCGCACCTTGCTCATGACCCGGCCTCACTGTTGAAAGTAAGGCTTCTTACCACGGCCGGTCAGCGATTCGCTACCAGATGTGCACCGAACAACAGGTAGCAACTGCCGGCAAAGCGGTCGAGCCACTTGCGCGAACGGCTGTAGAGGTTGGCCATTCGCTCGCTGGAAAACACCAGGGCGACGCTGGTGTACCAACTGAACGACAAGGTCGCCATGGTGATGACCGCCAGGGTCAGCAGCGCAGGCGATGGGGACGGCGGCATGGTCGAGGCGAAGGCCGTGGCGACGAATAGCGCGGCCTTGGGGTTGGACAAATTCCCCAGCAAGCCGAAGCGCCAGGCGGAAAACAATGAGCGTCGCGGCTCGTCGGGCAACTGCACCGATGCCGGCGCCGAGCGCTTGAACAGTTTCAGCCCAAGGTAGATCAGGTAGCAGCCGCCGATGATCTTGAACGCCAGGTACAGCATGGGCGCGGCAGTAAACAGCGACTTGATGCCCAGGCCACCCGCCAGACCCCAGATAATCGTGCCGGTCGCCACGCCCGCCGATGCCACCACGCCGTGACGTCGCGAACAGCTGGCGGCCAACTGCGCCGTATTGAAGAAGTTGGGGCCGGGCGTCACCACGGCCACCGTCCACAGCAGCGCGAGCGCCACCAAGGGCGCCACATAGGCAGGGTTGAAAAAATCCATGGAAGGCTCCACCAGTGCAGTAGACGAACCGCGATCATAGGCCCCAGCCGACGCCTGCACAATCGTACAAGACCCCAGGCAGACAAGCGCGGCAGACTCGGTTAACGTGTTTCCACCTCCTTTTGTGACAAGTCACCATGGGCAACCCCACCCACACCCTCGATTGGCTGCACCGCGCCCCGCACGCCAGTGGCCTGGACCGTATCGAGGCGTACTTTGCCGGCTTCGCGTTCGACCCCCATCGCCATGACACCTACGCCATCGGGCGCACCTTGTTCGGCGTGCAGAGTTTTCATTACCGCGGCGGCATGACCCACAGCCTGCCTGGTACCACCATGGTGATTCACCCGGATGAACTCCATGACGGCCGCGCAGGCAGCGATGAAGGCTTCAAGTACCGGATGATTTATGTGGAGCCGGCGCTGATCCAGCAGATCCTTGGCGGCAAGCCCTTGCCGTTTATTCCCGGCGGCTTGTCCACCGACCCACGGCTGCACCGCGCCAGCGAAGTGTTGCTGCAGAACCTGGAGTGCTCGATTGACCCGATGCAGGAACAGGACGCCATGTACGACCTGGCACAGGCGCTGAGCATGGCGTCCGGCGCCATCGTCAGCCGCAAATCCTTCGACTACATCGCCGCCGAGCGCGCCCGTGAATTTATCCATAGCGCCCTGGGCCGCAGCATTACCCTGGATGAAATGGCCGACCACGCCGGCCGCGACCGCTGGGCGTTATCGCGGGATTTTCGTTTATTGTTCGGCACCAGCCCCTACCGCTACCTGACCATGCGCCGGCTGGACCTGGTGCGTCAGCTGTTGGCCCAGGGCCAATCGTTGGTGGATGCGGCGATGACCGCCGGCTTCACCGACCAAAGCCACATGACCCGTCAATTTCGCAGCACCTACGGCATGCCGCCATCGCGCTGGGTAAAGATGCTCGGCCGCTGATCCAAATGTGGGAGGGGTGGTGTTGCTGGCATTTGGTCATGGTTTGTAAAGGGCCAGCAAGCTGTGTCTCTTTAAATTGCAGGACGTTTCCGAGACAATCCCCGCCGCCTTGTGCCTGTTGGAATCGATGGCTAGTCTTCGGTCCGTCACTGCCTTTTCAGTGATCGGGTTTAGTCGCCCGGACTCTAATCAGGCGCATGGTCCTCCATGAGGTTTTATGGTGGCTGTGCGCAGGGCACCCTCGGGTGCGCCGGATTTTCCTGATTAGCCGGTCGACTAACCTGCGTACAGCCGCCACCCTTCGTTTAGTCGCGACTGGGCCGGCTTCTGCCTTAATCAGGAGTTACACCATGACCAAAGCCCTTCCCGATCCACCCATGGACTGCCTCGTCGTTAACGAAAATCTCAGCTTCGAAGACGCCCAACTCTATATCTCCCACTTGATCCACAGCGCCTCAGCCACCGTGTGGGACTGTTGCGATCACCTGCAACCCCACGACCGTGCCCGAATCCATGCCGCGTGGCACTTGCTGGAAATGGCCAAGACCGTGGTAAACCGCACTATCGACTGCATGCCACGTACCTGAAAACACTACAAAACCAATGTGGGAGGGGGCTTGCCCCCGATGGCGGTGGGTCAGTCACAGATGTATGACTGACATACCCTCATCGGGAGCAAGCCCCCTCCCACATTTGGACGGATGGTGTTGCTGGCATTTGGTCATGGTTTGTAAAGGGCCAGCAAGCTGTGTCTCTTTAAATTGCAGGACGTTTTCGAGACAGGGCTGTGCGCAGGGCGCCCTCGGGTGCGCCGGACTTTGCCTATTTGCCGGTCGACTAACCTGCGTACAGCCGCCACCCAACGTTTAGTCGCGACGGGGTCGGCTCCTTTGAGTTAATAGGAGTTACACCATGACCAAAGCACTGCCCGATCCACCCATGGACTGCCTCGTCGTCAACGAAGAACTCAGCTTCGAAGACGCCCAACTCTATATTTCCCATCTGATCCATAGCGCATCGGCCACAGTGTGGGATTGTTGCGATCACCTGCAACCCCACGACCGCGCCAGAATCCATGCCGCGTGGCACTTGCTGGAAATGGCCAAGACCGTGGTAAACCGCACTATCGAGTGCATGCCGCGTACCTGAAAACACTACAAAACCAATGTGGGAGGGGGCTTGCTCCCGATGAGGGTGTGTCAGTAATACATCTATGACTGACCCACCGCCATCGGGAGCAAGCCCCCTCCCACATTGAGTTTTGTTGTATTCAAAACCGAGTTCAGCGTTGGAACATGCTCTTGAGCTAACCAGTTAACTCGACAGCTGATTGGCAAACTGCCCAACCGCACTCACCACTTTTTGCGCACCGTCCTGGATTTCCACAATCACCGTGCCAGCCTCGGCCGCCAGGGCCAGGCCTTGTTCGGCTTGCAGGCGACCGTCGGCCATCAGCGCCACCGCATCGCGGGCCATGTCCTGGTTCTGTCGCACCACGCCGACAATTTCTTCAGTGGCTTTGCTGGTGCGCGAAGCCAGTTGCCGCACCTCATCAGCCACCACCGCAAAGCCACGCCCTTGTTCACCGGCACGCGCCGCTTCGATGGCTGCGTTCAGCGCCAGCAAGTTGGTCTGTTCGGCGATGCCGCTGATGGTCTTGACGATAGTGCCGATCACTTGGGACTGGGCGTTCAGCGCCTCGATGCCTTCGCCGGCCTGTTGCATGTGCTGGGCCAGGTCACGCATCACTTCCACGGCCTGGGTCACCACCGTGGTGCCGCGCTGGGCGCTGTCGTCGGTTTGCAGGGAGGTGCTGTAGGCAATGCTGGCGGCGTCGGCCACCGCCTGCTCGCGGTTGACCTGATCGGTGATCACCGTGGCGAACTTGACCACTTTGTACAGTCGCTCGTTGGCGTCCCGCACCGGGTTGTAGGTGGCTTCCAACCACGCCAGGCGGCCATGGCTGTCCACGCGCTTGAAGCGTGCCGCGACGAACTCGCCGGCATTCAGGCGTTTCCAGAACTGCTGGTACTCGGGGCTGTTGTATTCCTGCGGCTCACAGAACATACGGTGATGTTTACCCTGGATCTGCGCCAGGCTGTAACCCATGCTGCTGAGGAAGCGGTCATTGGCGGTGAGCACGTGCCCGTCCAGGTCGAACTCGATCAATGCCGTGGAGCGCATCAGCGCGGTGATCAGGTTGTCATGTTCACGCGAATTCTCGATGGTGCGGGTGAGGTCGCTGGAGAACATTGAAAAATGCTTGAGACGCCCCTGCGAATTGCGCACCGGCTGCACAATCGAGCGCAGCCACGCCTCCTTGCCATTGCCCCGCATCAGGCGTACGGTGCCGGCAAAATGTTCGCCGCGAGCCAACGCGTGCTTGAAGCGCAATTGGAACTCGTCCTGGCGCACATGAGCCGGCACCAAGTCTTCAATCGCCCGCCCTACAATCTCACTCAGCGGATAAACCAGCTCCTGCAGGAAGTTGGCATTCGCCCACTCTACCCGCCCCTCGGCATTGAGCGTCAGGCACAGCATTTCGTTCTCCAGGCTCTCCTTGACCTGCAGCAAGCTCGACAAGTCTTCGCGAAGAGCGGCCAGCTCCTGTTTCAGGCGGGTATTGAACATAGGGCACCGATGGGCAAATGGGCGGGACGATTAATGCTGCATCGGCGCTGCCGGCATTTTCTGAATAGCGCTTTAGCCCACCGCCCCACTATATTTTTTGATCCTTCAACCGCCCGTGTTTCGGCACACACCCAACACCTGATACTCCAGGGTTTTGAGCTTGCCGCTGGAATCCTCATAGGTCATGCGCGACGGCACGGCGTTGCACGAGCGGACCGGCGGCGTCATGTTGACCACCTTGGCAATGTCCAACTCCATGCCATAACGATAGGCCTGCACCTCAGGCACTGGCTTGCCGTTTTTGATCGCGTAGGCGGCCATGGCTTTCTCGTTGCGCTCCATCATCAGGGCGAAGGTTCGATCCCCTCCGCCTTCGGCCAGTGCACCGAAGGATAAGACGGCGGTTAAAACACCTGAGGCCACTTTATAAAAGTTCATCACGGGTTCCTCGACTGAAAAGTTCAGTGTCGAGATTAACCAGTGAACCCTGACGGCATGTTCACCAGAACATTACTTATTTGTTAGAAGGCCGCCAGTTTGCAGAATCGTAACCTTCATCAGCGTGCCGCCGCACAGCAGCTGCAGCAAATGACTCCCCGATATGCCCAGTGCTCGCGCTGTAAGCTTACATTCGCTCGCGATTAACTAACATCTGTTCACAAATAGCCGTCTATCAAAATTGTAATATTGGCTCCAGCTTCTCGTTAAGTTGAAATTTCTATACTGGCTTCAACTTATCACCGAGCACATTCATCTCTGAAGCTTTTGTGTAGCTCCTTTGGAAAGAGATGAGTTTTTAACGCCCCGCTTGGGGCGTTTTTTTTGCCCGCAGGGTTATGCGACTGATGGTCGCAGTTGACCCTGAAGTTACTTCACCGTTCAGACTTTTCCTACCCCCTTGAAAACAGCCGCCAAACGGAAATGGGCGCTTTCTCTTTCCAGACATTAGAGGTAACCCCCATGCGTATCCTTGTGGTTGAGGACGAGCAAAAGACTGCTGACTACCTGCAGCAAGGCTTGAACGAAAGCGGCTACGTGGTCGACTGCGCCGCCAATGGCATCGATGGCCTGCACCTGGCCGGGCAGCACGCGTATGAGCTGGTGATTCTCGACGTCAACCTGCCCGGCAAGGACGGCTGGCAAGTTCTGCAAGAACTGCGGCGCAATAGCGCCCAGCGGGTAATGATGCTGACCGCCCGGGGCCGGCTGGCTGACAAGATCAAGGGCCTGGACATGGGCGCCGACGACTACCTGGTCAAGCCCTTCGAGTTTCCCGAGCTGCTGGCCCGTGTACGCACCTTGTTGCGACGCAGCGAACACATTCCGCAGCCGGAAGTGTTCCGCGTGTCGGACCTGGAACTGGACCCGCGCCGCCATCGTGCTTATCGCGGCACTCGGCGTATCGACCTGACCACCAAGGAGTTCACCCTGCTCCACGTACTGATGCGCCAGAGCGGTGAAGTGCTGACCCGCACGCAGATTATTTCCCTGGTGTGGGACATGAATTTCGATTGCGACACCAACGTGGTGGAAGTTTCCATCAGCCGCTTGCGGGCCAAGGTGGATGACCAGAGCGAGGTCAAGCTGATCCACACCATCCGTGGCGTGGGCTATATGCTGGAAGCGCGTCCATGAAGACCGGCAGCCTGTCGATGCGCCTGGGCCTGACCGTCAGCCTGATGGGCGCCGGCCTGGTGTTGCTGCTGGCCACCCTGGCCTACCTGGCCCTCACCCATGAGTTGGAAAAACTGGCGCGCAAGAACCTGGAAAGCAAGATGGAACAGATCCAGCACAGCCTGGCCCTGGGGCTCGACGCCCAGGCCATCCGCGCCCGCCCCCACTCGCTGTTGGACCTGGTCATCGGCCATGACAATTTCTACCTGACTATCGTCGGCACCGCCCCCAATAACAGCGTGTTACTCAACATCGGTGCCAAGCCCCAGGAGCCCTTGCTCACGGACTTCAAACCCCGGGAAACCCTCGGCTACCTGAACTGGACCGACAACTATGGCAGCCAGGTGCTCAGCGCCTCCAGCCTGATGCGCCTGGCCAGCGGCGAACGCGTGCGGGTGCTGCTGTCCCTGGACCGCATGGACGACCAGGCGTTGCTCAGCGCCTACCTGCGCGCCACACTGATTGCGCTGCCGCTGCTGTTGATCCTGATCGGCATGGGCGCCTGGTGGCTGGTGCAACGCGGCCTGGCACCGTTGAAGCAGTTCAGCCAAGTAGCGGCGAAAGTCACCACCCAAGACCTGACCCATCGTTTGTCCGTGGACAACTTGCCCTACGAACTGGGAGAACTGGCCCAAGGCATCAATGTGATGCTCGACCGCCTGGATGCGGGCGTACAGCAACTCTCGCAATTCTCCGATGACCTGGCCCACGAACTGCGGGCGCCCTTGACCAACCTGATGGGCAAGGCCCAACTGACCCTGTCCCGCCAGCGGCCGCCCGAGGAATACAAGGCGGTGCTGGAATCCAACACCGAAGAGCTTGAACGCCTGGCGCGTATCGTCAGCGATATGCTGTTCCTGGCCCAGGTCAGCCATCCTGCGGCGCGGGCGTCATTCACCGAAGTGTCCCTGGCCCAAGAAGCCCAGCGGGTGATGGAGCTGTTTGCCCTGAGTGCCGAAGACAAAGAGCTCACCCTGAGCCTGCGCGGCGATGCCTGGGTGACTGGTGATCGGCTGATGATCCAGCGGGCCATATCCAATTTGCTCTCCAATGCCATTCGCCATACACCTGAAGGTTCGAGCATCTTGTTGTTGGTGGAAGCCTATGAACAGAGCGTGTCGCTGTCGGTGGGCAACCCGGGTCGAGGCATCGACGCGCACCACCTGCAGCACCTGTTCGAACGTTTCTACCGCGCCGACAGCAGCCGTACCCGCGCCGAAGGCGGCAACGGGCTGGGGTTGGCGATCGTCAAGTCGATCATGCATCTTCATGGGGGGCGTGCCCATGTCACCAGCCAGCCGGGGCGCTTTACGCGGTTCAGCCTGGTGTTTCCCCTGAATCTGAAAACAGCACAGGTCCAGTGTGGGAGGGGGCTTGCTCCCGATGGCGGCGGATCAGCTAATGCATGTGCTGGCTGACACTCCGCTATCGGGAGCAAGCCCCCTCCCACATTGGTCTTTGTGGTGCGCCCAAGGTTTTAGGCAGCCTCTTCTTCGCGGCGATGGGCCCACTGGTAAAGCGCCGGCAACACCAGCAGCGTCAGCAAGGTCGAAGAAATAATCCCGCCAATCACCACCGTCGCCAACGGGCGTTGCACTTCGGCGCCGGTGCCGGTGGCGAGTGCCATGGGGACGAACCCGAGGGACGCCACCAATGCAGTCATCAATACCGGGCGCAGGCGGGTCAGCGCGCCTTCGTGGATCGCCAACGCCAACGAGCGCCCTTCTTCGCGCAGGTTGCGGATAAAGGCGATCATCACCAGGCCGTTCAGCACCGCCACACCCGACAACGCAATAAAGCCCACCCCCGCCGAAATCGACAGCGGAATATCCCGCAGCCACAGCGCCATGATCCCACCGGTCAGCGCGAACGGAATCCCGGTGAACACCAGCAAGCCATCCTTGAGGTTGTTGAACATCATGAACAGCAAGCCGAACACCAGCAGCAACGCCACCGGCACCACGATGCGCAGGCGCTCGGAGGCTTCTTTTAACTGCTCGAATTGCCCGCCCCAGGTGGTCCAGTAACCGACGGGCACTTTCACCTGGGCCATGAGGGCGGCTTCGGCTTCCTCGACAAACGAACCGATATCACGCCCGCGCACGTTGGCGCTGACGATCACCAGGCGCTTGCCGTTCTCGCGGCTGATCTGGTTGGGGCCGAGCACCAGGTCGAGGCTGGCGACTTGGGACAAGGCGATAAAACCCAGTTGCCCCGACGTATTACCGGCCAACGCCGGCACTGGAATCAACAGTCGTGACAAGCCTTCGATATCCGTGCGCAACGCGTCGGACAAACGCACCACCATGTCGAAGCGCCGATCCCCTTCGTACAACGTACCGGCCTGGCGCCCACCGACGGCGACGGCGATGGTGTCCTGCACATCACCCACATTCAGGCCAAAGCGCGCGGCCTTGTCGCGGTCGATATTGATGGTCAGCACCGGCAGGCCGGAGGTTTGTTCCACCTTTACTTCCGAGGCGCCGTTGAGTGCCTGCAAGGTCTCGGCGATTTCCCCGGCGGTGGTGTTGAGCACCGCCATGTCATCGCCGAACACCTTTACCGCCACATCGCTGCGCACACCGGAGATCAATTCATTGAAGCGCAGCTGGATCGGTTGCGACAACTCGTACACGCTGCCCGGCACAATCGCACTGGCCCTTTGGATGTCAGCAATGATCGCCTCGCGGGACTTGTTCGGATCGGGCCATTGGGCCTTGGGTTTGAGCATCACGTA
The DNA here is from genome assembly GCF_059134095.1 of Pseudomonas sp. FBCC-B545. Taxonomy (NCBI): domain Bacteria; kingdom Pseudomonadati; phylum Pseudomonadota; class Gammaproteobacteria; order Pseudomonadales; family Pseudomonadaceae; genus Pseudomonas; species Pseudomonas sp. FBCC-B545. The sequence continues at coordinate 5,461,082 of NZ_CP101441.1, forward strand.
GCTGTCGGAAATATTCGGCGGCATCGGGTCGGAAGCGATTTCCGCCGTACCGGTACGCGCAAACACCCGCTCGATTTCCGGCACCTCGCCCAGTAACGTTTTTTCCAGTTGCTGCTGCATCTGCACCGATTGCGTCAGGCTGGTGCCGGGTACGCGCAGTGCCTGCTGGGCAAAATCGCCTTCACTCAGGCTGGGGATAAATTCGCTGCCCATACGGCTGGCAACCAGGCCCGACACCACGATGGTCAGCAGCGCCAGGCCAAATACCAAGGGGCGACGCGTCATCACCCAATTAAGCACCGGGTCGTACACCCGACGTGCACTGCGCATGACCCAGTTTTCTTCCTCTTTGACCTTGCCGGTGACGAACAACGCAATCGCCGCCGGTACGAAGGTCACCGACAGAATCATCGCGCCGAGCAAGGCAATCACCACGGTGAAGGCCATGGGGTGGAACATCTTGCCGGCCACGCCGGTGAGGGCAAAGATCGGCAGGTACACCACCATGATAATCAGTTGCCCGAAGATCAGCGCCCGTCGCGCTTGCTTGGCGGCGGCAAACACTTCGTGCAGACGCTCACTGCGGGTCAGCAAACGGCCATGGCGCTGCTGCGCGTGAGCCAGACGGCGAATGGCGTTCTCGACGATCACCACCGCGCCGTCGACGATAATGCCGAAGTCCAATGCGCCGAGGCTCATCAGATTGGCGCTGACTTTGTTGGTAAACATGCCGGTAAAGGTGAACAGCATCGCCAGCGGAATCACCATGGCGGTGATCAGCGCCGCACGGATATTGCCGAGGAACAGGAACAACACCGCGACCACCAGCAACGCACCTTCGAAAAGGTTTTTCTTCACCGTGGCGATGGCTTTCTCTACCAGGTTGGTGCGGTCATACACGGTGACCGCCACCACCCCTTCGGGCAGCGAGCGGTTGATCTCCTCGAGTTTTTTCGCCACCGCCTGGGACACGCTGCGGCTGTTCTCGCCGATCAACATGAACACCGTGCCCAGCACCACCTCGCGGCCGTTTTCAGTGGCGGCGCCGGTGCGCAGTTCGCGGCCAATATCCACCTGAGCCACATGACGCACGCGGATCGGCGTACCGTCCGAGGTGGTGATGACGATGTTGGCGATGTCGTCGATGGACGCCACTTGCCCCGGTGCGCGAATCAGCAACTGCTCGCCACTGCGCTCGATATAACCGGCACCGACGTTGGCGTTGTTGCGCTCCAGCGCCGTGACCAGGTCATTGAGCGTCAGGTTATAGGCGGCCAGGCGCTTGGGGTCTGGCGCAATCTGGTACTCCTTGGCGAAACCGCCGATCGTATTGATCTCGGCCACGCCCGGTACGTTGCGCAGTTGCGGCTTGATGATCCAGTCCTGGATCACCCGTAGATCAGTCGGGGTATACGGCGTACCGTCGTCCTTGCGCGCACCGTCCTCGGCCTCCACGGTCCACAGGAAAATTTCCCCGAGCCCGGTGGAAATCGGCCCCATCGCGGTATCAATGCCATCGGGCAATTGCCCACGTGCCACTTGCAGGCGCTCGTTGACCAGTTGGCGGGCAAAGAACAGGTCGGTGCCGTCCTTGAAAATCACCGTTACCTGGGACAATCCGGAACGCGACAGCGAACGCGTCTGCTGCAGACCGGGCAGGCCGGCCATGGCGGTTTCGATAGGGAAGGTGATGCGCTGTTCGGTTTCCAGCGGTGAAAACCCCGCCGCTGCCGAGTTGATCTGCACTTGCACGTTGGTGATATCAGGCACCGCGTCGATGGGCAGTTTCTGATAGCTGGCGATGCCGACACCGGCCATCAGCAGCACCGCCAGCAGCACGATGATGCGCTGCTCGATGGCAAATTGAATAAGGCGCTCAAACATGGGGAATCACTCGCAGATCAATGGGCGTGTTCGGCCGAGCCTTTGCCCAGTTCGGACTTGAGGATGAAGCTCCCAACCGTCGCCACCTGCGCGCCGGCCTCCAGGCCCTGGCGCACTTCGACGTAGCCGTTTTGACTGACGCCCAATTCAAGATGGCGGGTGATAAAACCCTCTGCGGTGCGTACGAATACCGAGGGTTTGTCCTCGACTGTCTGGATCGCGGCTTGCGGCACCGTGACCTTGGCCTGGTAGGTATCGGTGGCGAGCTCCACGGCCACAAACAAGCCTGGGCGCCAGGCGTCGTCGGGGTTGGGCACGGTCACGCGGACGGTCGCGGTACGTGTCTGCTCACCGAGCAAATTGCCGACATAGGCCACGGTGCCGAGCACTTCGGTGCCCATTTCCGTGGAGCTGACTTTCACCGGCTTGCCCACGCGCACTTTGTTCAAGTTTTTGGGAAATGCCCCGAAGGTGACCCACACCTGGGACAAATCCGAGAGCGTGAACGCGTTGCTGGTCTCACTGACCACCTCGCCCACGCCCAGGTGTTTTTCCACCACCACCCCGGCAAACGGCGCACGCAGCTCATAGCGATTGCCACCGGCCAAGACCGCGCTGCCGCTGAGGGCGGTCATCTTCTGCCGAGCGTTGTTCAGGGCAATTTGAGCTTCTTGCAGGGTTTGCCGCGCCAACAGGTAATCCTGCTCGGCGGAGATTTTGTCCTGCCACAATTGGCGCTCACGCTGGAAAGTGGTGCGCGCCAGTTCGACTCGGCGCTGGCTGGCCGCCAACTCGCTGCGTTGATCGGAAATCTGCTGGCTGGCGATCACCGCCAGCAGCTCGCCCTTTTTCACTGACTGGCCAAGATTGACCTTCACCGCCTCCACCACACCCGCCGCACGGGGCACGATATGGGAGGTGCGGTCTTCGTCGAAGCGCACCTCGCCCGGTAGCGTCAGCACGGTACTGATAGAGCGCGGTTGAGCCTGGGCCAGTTGAATGCCGGCGGCCTGGATCTGCTGCTCGGTGAGTTCGAGCACTCCTTCTTCCTCGGCCTGTGCGAAGCCCGATAGCAGCAGGCCCAGGGCGACGGCGAGCGCCATGCCATGTTTTTTGTTCATCAGGAGACTCCAGGAAAAAATCAAAACCGGGCGAGGTCGCCGTAAATGCGTTCGATGCGTACCCAGGCGTCGGTGGCCTGGGCAGTCGCGGTGAGGTATTGGGTGCGGGCCGCGATCAAGGTGCGCTGGGCGTCGAGCACGTCGAGGAAGTTGAACTTGCCCATCTCGAAACCACGGGTGGCGCTGTCGACCGCGCTTTGTGCGGCGGGCAGGACCTGCTGGTTGAATGCGCGCACCTCGGTATTCGCCGTTTGCCAAAGGTCCAGGGCCTGGCGGGTCTCGGTGCGCAGGCGCAGCTCGGTGGCGTTGCGCAGGTCGCGGGCCTGGTCGGTGCGGCGGCTGGCAGCGAGGATGTTGCCCTGGTTGCGGTTGAACAACGGGATCGGCATCGACACGCCCACCAGGTTGACCCGCTCGCGCACGCTGGCGTCGTATTGGCTGCCGATGGACACATCCAGGTCCGGAATGCGCTGGGATTTTTCCAGGCCCACACTGGCTTCGTTCTGCACAATATTCAGTTCGGCCAGGCGCAGCTCGGCGGTCTGCTCAAGGCGCGCCAGCAATTGTGCGGCGGCAGGTAACGCCGGTGCGAAGGTGTTTTGTGTGGCGAGCGCCTCGAAGTCGGTGGCGGCACTGCCGGTGCGGGCGGCCAGCTGCCGGTAGGCGTCACTCAGGCCAATCTGGGCGCGATTCAACTCCAGGCGGATTTCCGACACCTGCACTTGGGCGCGGATGGCTTCCACCGGTGATGACTTGCCAGCGCTGACACGCCCGTTGGCGACCACCAGGCCACGTTCGGCCAGGGCCATCGAGCGTTGCGCCAGGTCGAGGCGTTCCTGGGCGCGCAGGGCGCCGTAATAACTGTCGATCACCTCGGCGCGCAGCACGTTGCGGCGCTGCTCCAAGGTCAATGCGGCGGCGTCCTGGGCGCGGGTGGCCAGCTCGATGCGCGCACCGCGCTTGCCGCCCAGTTCCAGGGTCTGGCTGAGCTTGATGCTGGTGGTGCGGCTGTTGCGGCGGGTGTCTTCGGCGTCCCAGGAGGCGACCGGGTTGGGAATCAAGCCGGCCTGCTGGCGGCCGCCTTGGGCGATATCGATTTCCCATTGTGCAGCCGCCAGGTCCGGGTTGTTGGCGAAGGCGGTTTGCAAGGCTGCATCAAGGGTGAGGGGCTGTGCCTGGACGGCATTTGCGGCTAGCCACAACGCCGCCGCCCCTAACAGTGTTCTAACGGAAATTGCCATAACGAGAGTTCCACGCCCATGAAGTCGCTGAGGTTCCCAGCGAGGGGCAATGTAGCTTTCGGTACTTATCAGGGCCGTGGGTGGAAGATTACAAATCCGTTAGCCAGGCTCAGGCATGCACTTCGTCGTGTTCGTCATGCTGGAAACCCTCGCCTTCGACCTGGATGGTGGCGTGGGCAATATCGAACTGCTCGTGCAGCAATTGCAGATCCACTGGCATGGTTTGCAAAATTGTCATCTATCCGCCAGCGCGTCGTTAGCTTTGGGCGCACCAAAATCGCCCATGGGCGCCCTGGGCCGGCTCTATCAGGTATGCTTTTCGCGCTGAAACAAAAAGAAACATATTAGCCAACCTGCTCGATAAGGAGTCCTGTCTTGGGTTTATCGACTGCCGCGTGGATGGTTCACGACACCCGTCTCATGCTTTGCGTCCTGCTGGCCATCGCTAGCATCATCGTGCTGATCAGCGCGAGCAAATTGCCGCCCTTCCTGTCGATTCTGATTGGCACCTTTATCGCCGGCGTGGGCGCCGGCCTGCCACCGGAAGAAGTGGCGAAGGCATTCAGTAAAGGTGCTGGAGCAATTCTCGGTGAAGCCGGGATCATCATTGCCCTGGGCGCGATGCTCGGCGCGCTGATGGCCGAATCTGGCGCGGCCGACCGAATCGCCACCACTTTGCTCGGGCTGGGCAAGGGCAAGTCATTGCCGTGGGTGATGGCACTGGTCGCCATGGTGATTGGTCTGCCGCTGTTTTTTGAAGTGGGCCTGGTGATGATGGTGCCGATCATCTTTGTGATGGCCAAGCGGTCGAACCAGCCGCTGCTGAAAATCGCCATCCCGGCGCTGGCGGGCATGACCACCCTGCACGCACTGATGCCGCCACATCCGGGGCCGCTGATTGCCGTGGGCGCGTTGCACGCCGACCTGGGCCTGACCATGTTGCTGGGCTTTTGCCTGGCGGTGCCGGCAGTGATCCTGGCTGGGCCGCTCTACGGCAACTGGCTGTCCAAGCGCCTGCATGTGGATGAACCCGCCGAGATTGGCGCGCTGTTCAGCGCACCGCCCAAGGCCCCACGCCAGCCCAGCTTTGGCGCGTCGCTACTGATCATTCTTTTGCCGGTGATCCTGATGCTCGGCAGCACCTTGGCTAAAGTCGCGCTGGCGCCAGAAAGCACCCTTGGCCTGACCTTGAAGTTCCTCGGTGAACCGCTGATCGCCCTCGGCTTGGCGGTCATCGCCGCCGTGATATGCCTGGGCTGGGCCGCAGGCATGCCACGCGCCGACGTCGGCAATACCCTGCGCAAAGCCCTCGCCCCCATCGCCGTGTTGCTGCTGACCATCGGCGCCGGTGGCGGCCTCAAGCAAACCCTGCTGGACGCAGGTGTCAGCCAGACCATCAGCAAGGTCGCCGAAGGCGCACACATGCCCTACCTGTTGCTTGCCTGGTTGATCGCCGTGGCCCTGCGCCAAGCCACCGGCTCGGCCACTGTCGCCACCACCACGACAGCGGGCATCCTCGCGCCAATGATGGCCGGGTTGGCGGCAACGCAAAGCTCACTGGTCGCCCTGGCGATTGGCGCCGGCTCGGTGTTCTTCTGCCACGTCAACGATGCCGGGTTCTGGATGGTGCGTGAGTACTTTGGCTTGCAGTTGAAACAGACGATCTGGGTGTGGTCGGTGTTGCAGACGATTGTTTCGGTGGTTGGGTTAGTGGGTACGTTGCTGCTCTGGCACTTCCTGACTTGATCGTCACGCAGCCAAAGTGTGGCGCTTGCCAAACAACGCCACACTCGCCACCCCCACCGCCCCCATCACCACGCAGTACCCCACGCAGATCCAGGGGCTGGTCGGCATCAGTGCGATCAACAGCAACGGTGTGGTACTCGCCCACAGCGCATAGGCGATGTTGTAAGTAAAGGAAATTCCCGACACCCGCACCTGCGCCGGGAACAGCCCGACCATCACCGACGGCACCGCGCCCACGACGCCACAGCTCAAGCCTGCCACGGCGTACGCCGCGCCCAGCCATACGCCACCGCTGATCAGGCTGGCATACAGGATAAAGATCCCCACCGGCAGCAACAGGCTGTAGACCAGCACCGCACGCCAGGCGCCGATGCGGTCGACCAGCAGGCCGGCAAGGACGCAGCCGATGTTCAGGAAGACGATGCCCAGCGCGCTCAAGGCGAAGGTATGGCTGGGGCTCATGCCGAAGGTTTTCTGCATCATGGTCGGGGTGATAACGACGAGCACCACCACGGCCGAGGTGAGCACGCAGGTGAGGATCATCGCCGGCAGCAATACGGCACGGTGATCGCGCAGCACGCTACGCAGTGGCATTTCGGCGGCCGCTTGGCGGCGTGCCTGCATTTCCAGGAATACCGGGGTTTCGCTGAGCCAGCGGCGCAGCCATACGCCGATCACGCCGAATACGCCGCCGAGCAGGAAAGGCAAACGCCAAGCGTAGTCGAGGATTTCGGCGGGGGTGAAGACTTGTGCCAGCAAGGTGGCGGTCAATGCGCCCAGCAGGTAGCCGAAGGTCAGGCCGGCTTGCAAAAAGCCCAAGGCGTAGCCGCGATGGTGACGCGGGGCGTGCTCGGCAACGAAAGTCCAGGCGCTGGGCACTTCACCACCCACCGCTGCGCCTTGCAGCACGCGCAACGCCAGCAGGATCAGCGGGGCGAAATAGCCGATTTGCGCGTAGGTCGGCATGATGCCAATCAGCAGGCAGGGCAAGGCCATCATCAGGATGCTCAGGCTGAATACGCGCTTGCGCCCCAAGTGGTCGGCAAAGTGCGCCATCAGGATGCCGCCCAGCGGGCGGGCGAGGTAGCCGGTGACGAAGATGCCGAAGCTCTGCAACAGCCGCAGCCACTCGGGCATTTCCGGGGGGAAGAACAGTTGACTGAGGGTCAGCGCGAAGAACACGAAGATAATGAAGTCATAGATTTCCAGGGCTCCACCGAGGGCAGCCAGGCCCAGGGTTTTATAGTCGGAGCGGGAAAAACGCTGCGCCCGTGGTGAAAAGGTGGCAGTCATGTGCAGGCTCGGCAGGCAAACAAAATGGCGTGCAGGTTATGAGCTGAGCCCATTGATGGCAATCACGATGGATATATTTGTTTTACTCATCGATCGTTGAAGATAACTACATTCCCAAATCAATGGGTGTAGAGGAACATGCCGTAAAACTGCCAAACCCCATAATAACTACAAGAGGAAAGACTCGTGGCCGATGCTATCGAAGACAGCCGCTATGCCCGATTTGCCCTGCGCTGCTCCAACTTTGCAGAGCGTTGGTTTCCTGACTCCTGGGTGTTTGCCGCCCTCGCCGTGATCATCGTCGCCGTGGCGACCCTGGGCATGGGCGCCGCACCGGCCGAAGCGGCCAAGGCCTTCGGCGACGGGTTCTGGAGCCTGATCCCGTTCACCATGCAGATGGCCTTTGTGGTGATCGGCGGTTATGTGGTCGCCAGTTCACCCCCGGCGGTGAAGTTGATCGATCGCCTGGCGCGCATCCCCAGGAATGGCCGCTCGGCGGTGGCCTGGGTGGCGTTGATTTCCATGGTGGCCTCCCTGCTCAACTGGGGGCTATCCCTGGTGTTCGGCGGTTTGCTGGTGCGGGCGTTGGCCCGGCGTACGGATTTGCGCATGGACTACCGCGCCGCCGGCGCTGCGGCGTACCTGGGCCTGGGTGCGGTGTGGGCACTGGGGCTGTCGTCGTCGGCCGCGCAGTTGCAGGCCAACCCGGCGAGCTTGCCGCCGTCGATCCTGTCGATCACCGGGATGATCCCATTCACTGAAACCATCTTCCTGTGGCAGTCCGGCGTGCTGTTGCTGGCGCTGATCGTAGTGTCGCTGATCATCGCCTACGCCACCGCTCCTGGCCCCAACAGCGCCCGCGATGCCAAGGCCTGCGGTGTCGACCCGGCCTTTAACCTACCCAAGCCACAGGCACCGACGCGCCCAGGCGAATGGTTGGAACACAGCCCGCTGTTGACGATTCTGCTGGCTTTGCTGGCGGCCGGCTGGCTATTCCATGAGTTTTCCACCAAGCCGGCGATCAGCGCCATTTCGGGGCTCAACACTTATAACTTCCTGTTCATCATGGTCGGCGCCCTGCTGCACTGGCGCCCGCGCAGCTTCCTGGATGCCGTGGCCCGTGCGGTGCCGACCACCACCGGCGTGTTGATCCAGTTCCCGCTGTACGGCTCGATTGCCGCGTTGATGACCGTGGTCAAGGGCGGCGACGGCCAGACCTTGGCACACCATATCTCGACGTTCTTCACCTCCATCGCCTCCCATGACACCTACGCGCTGCTGATGGGCGTGTATTCGGCGGTGCTGGGCTTCTTTATTCCATCGGGCGGCGGTAAGTGGATCATCGAAGCGCCCTACGTGATGCAAGTGGCCAATGACCTGCAATACCACCTGGGCTGGGCGGTGCAGATCTACAACGCGGCCGAGGCGCTGCCGAACTTGATCAACCCGTTCTATATGCTGCCGCTCTTGGGGGTGTTGGGGTTGAAGGCACGGGATTTGATCGGGTTTTCGTTTGTGCAGTTGCTGGTGCACACACCGTTGGTGCTGTTTTTACTGTGGGCGCTAGGGACGACGTTGAAATATTTGCCGCCGGTTATGCCATAAATCACGGGGGACCGCGCCCGCTGTTACAGTAGGTGTGGTCATGGTTTTGTAGGAAGACGCGCTAATAGATCAGGCAATGCGCTCTGTATCGTGTCCCAGACAACATCAAGGTTGATATCGAAGTAACCGTGAGCTATACGGTTGCGCATCGCCCGCATATTGCGCCAAGGAATGTGTGAATGGCCCGCAGCGAAGTCCGGATACTGGTCCATGATTTTAGTCGACGCCTCACCAATTATGATCACGGCTTGTTGTGTTCGCCTGTCCTCCAAAAAATCGTCCTTACTCAACCCCTCGACAAACGTCATAGCGTCAGTGGCCGCTTGCCTTATGTGCTCGAGATAATCCCCTAAGCGATTTTCTGTCATACAGGACGGGCCTCAGCCAACACCTTAGCGCGAAACTTCAAAGGCAAGTCGCCAGGCGTCAACAGGTCGACATTGACGCCTAACAAGTCCTCAAGCTCGACCTGAAACCCGCCAAGATCAAAAAGAGTTGTTCCCGGCGGCGCATCAACGAGCAAATCAAGATCACTGCCTTCTTGGTCGGTACCCGCTAATACAGATCCAAATATTCTTGGGTTTGATATTTGGAACCGTCCAATCACCTCTCTGACAGCTGCTCGTTTTAGATCAAGTGCAGTTGAAGGTTTCACGACTCACCTCGGTGATGTGCATTAGAAGCTCAGTCTAGCAGCGCTTACTCTGTGTAGACATGCCCCAGCCATCACTTGTGTGTCGTCGTTCCGTCACATTCCATTGCTACCGTCCTGCGAAATATCTTGCAACATCTCGCCAAGGACTCCCCCGCAATGAGTGACGAGCACGAAGACCGCCCCTCCCCCGACTCCACCACCCAAGCACCGGTAGACACCAGCCGCCGACGCTTCCTCGGCGGTGCGGCGGTGTTGGGGGTCGGTGCGACCTTGAGTGCCTGCGGCAATACCAGCGACGCACCCAGTACGCCGGTACCGCGACCGCTTACGCCTCAAGAGCTGGACAAGGCGTTGCACGACCAGGTGAAGACCGTGGTGGTGATCTATGCCGAGAATCGTAGCTTCAACAACCTGTTTGCCGATTTCCCAGGATTGGAGAAACCGCTTTCAGCGTTATCCGCCACGGACTTCCAGCAGCGCGACCGCGATGGCAGTGTACTGACCACCCTGCCCCCCACGTGGGGCGGTGTGTTGCAAGTCGGCCCGCAAACCGTGGATGGGGTGACCTATCCCAGCGAAGTGCAATTCCAGCAAAACCTGCCCAACGCGCCGTACGCTCTCAAGGGTCCTAACGCCGAAGACCTGCCATTGAGCCTGGTGACCCGCGACTTGTGGCATGTGTTCTATCAGAACCAGATGCAGATCAACGACGGCAAAAACGACGGTTTTGTCGCCTGGGGCGATTCCGGTGGCCTGGTCATGGGCCATTATGCCCAGAGCCGTTATTCCCTGCGCCTGTGGGACGTGGCCAAGGAGTTTGTACTCTGCGATAACTTTTTCCAGGGCGCATTTGGTGGCTCGTTCCTCAATCACCAATACCTGATCAGCGCCACGGCGCCGTTCTATCCTGATGCCGCGCAGTCGGTGGCCAAGGCGCAGATCGCCACATTGCAAAGCGATGACCCCACCGACACGCGCCTCAAACCTTTGGACAAGTCCCCGGCCAGCGCGATGACCGGCCCGCCGCAATTCGGCCCCAGTGCGCTGACACCGGATGGCTACGGGGTGAACACCCTGGCCCCACCGTATTGGCCCACTTGGATTCGCGACCCGGAAAATCCGGATTATTCCAAACCAGACCTGCCCAACGTACTGGTGCCGCAAACCCACGAGCACATTGGCGACAAGCTGTCGAAAAAGAACGTCGACTGGGCCTGGTACGCCGGGGCGTGGCAAGCCACTTTGGAGCAGTTCAAGGATTCCGGTGGCATCCCCAAGATTCCGAACTTTCAGTACCACCACCAACCGTTCAACTACTTCAAGCAGCAAGGCCCGCAAAACCGCGCTGAACGTGAAAAGCGCCTGCGCGACGCTGGCTTGGGCGATGAGTCGACGACCAACAAGTTCTTCGCCGATGCACAGGCCGGCAAGCTGCCTGCCGTGAGTTTCTATAAGCCCCAGGGCAACCTGAACATGCACGCCGGTTATGCCGATATCGCCTCGGGTGACCGCCATATCGCCCGCGCCTTGAAGGTGCTGCAAGAAAGCCCGCAGTGGAAAAACATGGTAGTGGTGGTCACCGTCGATGAAAACGGTGGCTGGTGGGACCATGTGGCGCCGCCCAAGGGTGACCGCTGGGGTCCGGGCACGCGGGTGCCGGCCCTGGTGGTGTCGCCGTTTGCGCGCAAAGGCACGGTGGACCATACGGTCTATGACACAGCATCCATCTTGCGCTTGGTCACCCGGGTGTTCCAACTGGAAACCCTGGAAGGCCTCAAGCAGCGCGATGACGCGATGATTGCCCGCGGCCAGAAGCCCATGGGCGATTTGACCAACGCCTTGCAGTTCAACCTGTAGGGGCTTATCCAATAACGACATGCCTGGCGATTTAACACGCGAACTTCCTGATCAGCCGCTACTGTGTGCAGGTGGGCTTTTATCCCGCGCAGACGGGCTTCGCTGACAAGGAACCAACTATGTTTAAACCGACCAGGCTGTCCTTCACCCTGGCCGCACTGCTGGCGAGTGCGGTCGTACAGGCCGACATCGAGGTGCCACTGGGCAGTACGCAACGTGTCACCCAGCTGTTTGCGTTCCCTAATAATTGCAATGTGATCTGCTTTCGGCCGTGGACGCTGGAACAGACCGCCGAGCACTATTTGAACCAAAGCCTGCAGCGTGACGGTTACAGCCGGGCCAAGGTCAGCGTGAAAACCCACGACGGCCAGATCGCGGCGACCTTCAGCGGCGTACCGGATACCTACGGTCAATCCTTGACCACCTTGCTCAACACTGCGGACCTGGCTTATCAAGGCGCCAGCCGACTCAATAGCGACGGCAAGTGGGCTTATAACTGGGATCTGTTCCTGCCGCTGGGCATGGCCCTGGAGAACCGCAAGAGCATCGAACTGCTGCACTTCCCACCGGATTACTCACTCACCCAGGCCCAGGACTATCTGGAGTCGGCCACCACTGACCGCTGGGCGGCGCTGCTCACCGACAACGGTATCCCGGCCAGCGAAACGCCGGCCTACCAGACCATCATCGATATCGCCCCCATCGCCGCGCCGTCCAATGCAGGTAAAGACCTGGAAAAAGTCTACAGCTACTTCACCGAGTACCAGACCCGCATGGTCAGGGAACTGAGCCTGCGCGCCAATGGGTCACTGCCGATGGTGGCATTCGGCGCGCCGGTGCGCAGCTGGATCAAGCAACAATACGGCCAGAATGTGGGCGTGCTGGAACTGGCACAAATCAGCCCGGCAGCCGGCAAAAACGTATCCGTGCTGGGCGCCAACCACCCCAGCTACATCTGGTATGCGGCGGACCCGGCAAGCTATGACGGCGATGAACAAAAGGCTGACGACGCCGGGTTGAAAGTAATGGGCCAGGATTTGAGCGCGGCCTGCTGGCAAGCCGGCATGGGCCAGAAACCCGCCAGCGATGCGAATGTGTTACTCAAGGCGTGCATGAACACCTGGCAAGTCACACGCAAGGAGCAGACCTGTGAGTTGTTCTACACCTCGGTGCGCCACCTGACGCCGGAGCAGGCCAATGCCAAGTGCGCTACACCGTCTATCAAGGCGCAGTTGAAACAGCTGAAAAATGTCGCCCCAGTGCCCACCATCATGGCGCCTGTGCTTTAACGCGAACAAACCGTCTCTACTGTCAAGATTGACAGTAGATATCGGGCCCAACTTCGGCGAATCTTGGGCCGCGCCCATTTGCTGCAAGACTGGCAGTCACCTAATACCCGCAGGTCCATGCAGCCCCGTTCAGGAGAGTAATGAAAACTCAAGCCATGGATAAGGCTAAAACCGCGGTGAGTAGCTGCCTGTATCCCTTCAAGACGCTGCTCGTGGAGCAAGGTTACCCCTCGACCGAGCACTTCCAGATCAAGCGAGGCACCCACGGGATGACGGGCGGTGTCATGGCGCGCATTGCCTTTGACAGCCGCGTGCGCATTGCCCAGGTTTCTGGCTACGCCGTCAGCGACCGACGCCCGCATACGCTGCAGCTATCGCCGCGTATCCATTTGTACGATTGTTGGTTCTGCGGCCTGTTGCAGCACTCCTGCAACCCGAACGTGTTCCTGGACACCACGTACCTGGAGCTATGGACGGTGCAACCCATCCTCGCCGGTAGCCTGCTGACCCTTGATTACGCCATGACCGAAGACGCACTGGCCCGGCAGTTCGCTTGCCATTGCGGCGAGCTGAACTGCCGGGGTTGGATCACCGGCAGCAAGGAACCGCTGAACGCCGAAGGCCAGGCTTTCATGACCTGGTGGCGCGAACACAAGCGGTCTTAGGCTTCGCCCAGCGGACGTAGGCGGTACTGCGGCGGGAGCTGCTCGAAACCACTGATGGTGGTGTTCAAGCTCTTCCAGCGGCCATCCTTGATGCCATAGATGCAGCCATGGATCGACAGGCTCTGCCCACGGTGCCAGGCATTTTGCACAATGCTGGTGTGGCCGACATTGGCCACCTGCTGGATCACATTGAGTTCGCACATGCGATCAACGCGTTCTTCTTCAGTTGGCAGTTGAGCCAACAGGTCGCGGTTCTCGTAGTAGAGATCACGAATAGTGCGCAGCCAGCCGTCGATCAGGCCGAACTGGCGGTCCTGCATCGATGCACGCACGCCGCCACAGCCATAGTGGCCGGTGACGAGGATGTGCTTGACCTTGAGCACGTCGACTGCGTACTGGATCACCGACAGGCAATTGAGGTCGGTGTGCAGCACCACGTTGGCGACGTTGCGGTGCACGAACAGATCACCGGGCAACATGCCGACGATCTCGTTGGCCGGTACACGGGCATCGGAACAGCCGATCCACAAGTACTCCGGGGTCTGCTGGCGGGCGAGCTTGGCGAAGAATTCGGGATCTTCCTGTTTGATCGCATCCGCCCAGCGTTCGTTGTTATCAAGCAGGTCTTGTAGTTCGTTCATCAGGGAAAGCCTCAGGAATGATGCGCAGTTTTGTGACTGACAACCCCTCGTCCAGGTCACGCCGAGTGTTAATTAGCTTGAATCTTTAGGGAGCCACGCCTGTCCACACACTATAAGCCCCACAGTATGAGGATTGGCCATGACTGAATCACGACGTCCCTACGGCGCAACCCAGCCGGAACCTATTGACGATAACGAAGACCGCATGGGTGAAATGCGCGAGCTGGATTTTGACCAGGAAGACCAGACAGCGGAAATCGGCGATGAAATCCCGCATGGCGAGCGCGAGCACCTGATGCCCGACGAACGGGCACGAGAGGCCGGGATGACCGGGGCTTCGACCGATGACCATGAATCGACCGATGATGATATGAGCCCGGAAACGCTGATTCATGAGGATGGTGCCAGAGATGCTCGGGAGGAAGGAGAAGACAGCCCGGCGGACTATGATCTGAGCGTTGTTGGTGAAGAGGATATTGGCGGCGGAGATGGCCTGGATGAGGCCGAACTGGCCGATCTGGACCCGCTCAACGGCAAACGCTGACACAACGCCGCACAAAATGTGGGAGGGGGCTTGCTCCCGACGGCGGTGTGTCAGGCACTTAATAAGTCACTGACCCATCGCTATCGGGAGCAAGCCCCCTCCCAGATTGGTTCCGGTGTTCAGTCGACCAGGGTGCAGGCCATGACGACAGCATCCTCGCGGCCACCGACAGCCGGGTAATAATCCCGGCGGCGACCGATCTCGTTGAAGCCATAGCGCTCGTACAACCGAAACGCGCCGGTATTGCTGTCGCGCACTTCCAGGAAGCACTCCCGGGCATTGGCCGCATAGGCACGGGACATCAGGTGTTCCAGCAGCGCCAAACCCAATCCGCGCCCCTGGTTTTCCGGTTTAACGGTGATGTTCAGCAAGTGCGCTTCATCGAGAATGATCTGCACCACCCCATGGCCCACCTGCTGCTCACCTTCGAACATCAGCCAGATTTGATACTTGCCCAGCCCGTCGAGAAAGATGCCACGGGTCCAGGGATGGCTGAACGCCGCATATTCGATTTTCAGCACGGCGTCGAGGTCGGCCTCGGTCATCGGGCGGAAGGATAAAGCCTCACTCATCAGTTGTTTTCCAGCGCGCCATCAGCCGGCGCATGGCTTGCCAGACATCAGCCTTACGCTGTGGCTCTTCCATTAATAATTCCAGGCCCGGCAGGGCCCACACCGAGCCCAGGCTGTCGACCTGCAACTCGCGGTACCAGGCCTCGGCATTGGCTTCGCCGGCAAACCGCACGGCGGGCAGGCCGATCAACCATAGGCACACGCAGGATTCGTCTTCCAGGCGCGCCGAGACAAAACCCTGGACGAAATCCCGTGCAGCTTCGGGGCCCTGGTCCATAGTGCCGCGCACCAGCAGCGGCCAGCGTACAGGCTCGCCGATGATCTGGGGGCTGTCGGGCAGGCCGGCGGCGCGCAGCATGTCCTTGAGCAGCAGGTAGGCCGGGTCGCGTGACTGGAAACGCTCGCCGGTGGGCAGTTCCACCAGCAAGAGGCAACGCCCGGCCCGCAGCAATTGCAAGGCAAAGCGTGGCGGCGGCACTACCGGCGCCTTGACTACCGGCGCTGCCTCTTCGGCGACCTTGACCGCCTTGGTCACTGGCGAAGGGCGTGGCACTTCGATCTTGGCCCGTTCGACTGCAGGGCGCATCTCGGGGGCGGGTTTGACCACTGCCACGGGCGCGGCCGCTTCCTCTCCCGAAGTCTCGAACGCCTCATAGGGTTCAAGCGCTTGCAACAACTCGGGCCGCGACGGCGCGGCAAACGGCAGTTCGGTGCGGGGCAGCCAGTTGACCACCTGCATGGCGGTCAAGTAAGCGCGACGTCGGGACTCGATAAGCACAGCTCGGCCACTTGTGGATAAGTAAAGAGCGGGGATTCTACCGCTGTTGGGTAACAATCGCCCACTGTGCACTGACCGGCTGTGGATAAATCCCGCGCCTGATGCAGTACAATCGCGACTTTTAATCGCCAACCAGCCGGCCATTCCCATGATCGAACCCAAGCGCGTCCTGCGCGCCCTCGCCGAACACTGGGCCTTACTCGAGCCTCTGTGCGAACACTTCGACCAAGGCACACTGAGCCTTGCCGAGCTGCGCGCACAATTGGCCGCCCAACAACTGGACAGCACGCCCCAGGACATCACCAGCCTGCTGGACGTGTGGATTCGCCTGGATATCCTGGTGCCTGTGGCCAAGAGCCCGAACCGTTTCGAGCTCAACGCGCAGATCCATGACTTCCTCGCCTACCTGCGCAAGGAGCACCGGCTTGGCCTGTGCCTGGAAATCGAAGCCTACCTGCGCCACCTCGAGCGCCTGGCCGGTTATATCCAGGACGCCTTCGACATCCGCGACGGCCATGACCTGGCGCGGCAACTGCGCCTGCTGGACATGCGCGTGCGCGATGTGCTGAAAAAGCTCGCCAACGACGAACAGGCCCTCGCCGCCGTGGCCGACCGCGCCAAGACCAGCGACCGCCAGATTCCGTTGCGCCAGCGCTACGCCGAGGTCTTGGCGACCTGGGACGAATACGTCGAGCCGATGATCCAGCTGGTGAACGCCGACGGTGCCTTCGAGCAAGGTGTGCGCAAGGTCGAGAACGTGCTGCTGCGCATGCTTACCGAGCAACAGCGTCTTGGCCACTTGGTGGACGACGACATGCTGCTGCGTACCCACGCGCGCATCCTCGAAATGCAGACCAGCGCCCAGCTGACCTTGCGCCATGCGCGCGAGCTGCTGTTGCCGCTGCGCGAAGAAGCGCGCCGACACAACGCCGTGACCCGTGGCGCGGCGCTGGCCCTGTCGGCGATCCGCCGCAAGGGCCTGGACGCAGTGCCACAGGCTGCAATGCCGATGTTTACCCGGCCACAAAGCACCTTCCTGGGCAGTGCCAGCCAGGTCGAAGCTTATGTGTATGCCCTGGCGAATTTCGAGCCGAAACCGGCGCGTTTCCCCAAGGCGCACAAATCCCACAAGGGCGAAGCCCAGCGCGCGCCGCGTACGGTCAAGGAAATGCTCGAGCGCTGCGAAGACGCACTGCCGATGCCGGACCTGATGACCTGGCTGCTGGAGCAGGAACCGGACGGCGCTACCGACGAATTGCTGTACTGGTTTTCGCGCCTGTCCCGGGAGAAACGCTTCAAGCGCGAACGCCTGGAACGCCGCGATTACCACACCCACGAGCACCAGGTCAGCCTGCGCTCCTTCGCCCTGCTCCCGGCCGGCAGCGACGCCACCGAGAATTCTGCGAGCACGCCTTATGCATCTTGATCTATCCGAACTGTCCCAGCTGGCGCCGATCTTTCGCGAGCTGTTCAAGGGTTACCACGTCAGCCGCCGTGATCCGGAGCTGTACGCGCAACTGTCGAACTTCCAGGACCAGTACCGCACGCTGTTCAAGGCCCTGGGCTTCGAGCTGGTGTGCGATACCCGCGGTTTCTATTACTTCGTGCCGGATTCCGCCATTGCCAGCGCGCAGGTCAACAAGACGGCCCAGCGCCTGGCCTTGTTTACCTTCATCCTCGTCGAGCATCTGGCCGACCAGGGTCGCGACCCGATTGCCGTGCTCGACGGCGGCAGCCTGGGCCGCGATGAATTGCCTTCGCTGCTGGAGAAATACCGCGACCTGTTTATCCAGGCCGAAGTGCAGACCCAGGAAGAACTCGAAGAAAGAATCATGCGCCGCATGACCCAACTGGGTTTTGCCAGCGAAGACAATGGCATCTACCGCTTCCTGCCGCCGATGCACCGCTTCCTCGACGTGTGCCTCTCCGTGCAGCAGGACCGCGACCTTGCCGCCAGCGTTCACAGCGTACTGCCGCTGCCGGCGCCGGTGATCATCGACGAAGACAGCGATGAAAAACTGCTGGAGACCGATGACCCGCTGGACCTGAGCGCCTTCAATGAGGAAAGTGAAGAAGACGCCCTGGCCCGTGCCATTGCCGAAGAACAGGAGACCGACGCATGAGTAAGGAACGCTACGGCATCCGCCGCTTCGCCCTATTGAACACCGCCGGTTACAGCCTGGGCTTGTTCCCGCTGGAAGAACCGCTGTCGGTGTATGGCGCGAACAACCTGGGTAAATCCGCATCCATCAACGCCTTGCAGTTCCCGATCCTGGCGCGCATGTCGGACATGAGTTTCGGCAAGTACACCCTGGAACAATCGCGGCGCTTCTACTTTGCCACCGACACCAGTTACATCCTGGTGGAGGTCTCCCTGCCCCACGGCCCGCACGTCATCGGCGTGGTCGGGCGTGGGCCAGGCGGAGGTTTCGGTCACCAGTTCTTTGCCTATGCCGGCAAGCTCGACCTGGCCCACTACCAGAAAAACGACACCTGCCTGCGCCAGAAAGAACTGTTCACCAACCTTGAGCGCGAGGGTCTCAAAGCCTACGAACTCAAGCCTGATGAACTGCGGCGCTTGCTGGTGGGCGGCCATACATCGATCCCGCTGGACCTGACCCTGATCCCGCTGCGTTCCACCAGCGAACAGAGCCTGAAGACCTTCCGCGCGCTGTTCATCAACCTGTTGCACATGCGCGAAATTACGGCGGCCAAGCTCAAGCAGCTGTTCCTCGATGCGTTCGAACACAGCCTGCGCTCCGGCAGTGTCGACTACATCGCCGCGTGCGAAGAAGCTTTCCGCGATGTGCGACGCATGGAGCAGGACTACAACTCGCTGGTGGCGGCCGGGCCGTTGGTCGAGGCGCTGGCCAATGGCGTGAAACAGCGCGACGCCTTGCGCGGCAAACTGCATCGCCTGTCACCGTTGCTGGATTCATTGCTGGGCACCTGGTCGGACTACGCCAGTGCGCGCAAGGAAGAGCTGACCATTCAGGCCGAGCACTACCGCAACGAACAGGATGCGCTGCAGAACGACCAACGCGGTGGCACCCAGGAACTGATGCGTCTGGAGCGGGAAATCAGCGGCATCCAGCGCTGGTTGGGCGAATTGTCGGTGCTCAAGCATCGCTTCGCGCTGGTGAATGACGTCAAGGTGCTGGAGCAGCAATTGCTGGCCGCTAAGGATGCCCACGATGAACTGGCGGGCGCCTTGGCGCAGTCGCGGCAGTTCAGCGCCGAGGATCTGGACGAGCGTCTGCGCGACCTGGAAAAACGCTTGAAGTCCGTCAAGCAGCAGCTCGATCACGCCGACAACAACAGCTACGCCAAACTGCGCGAAGAATTCTCGCAGCAGGATGTCGAGCGCCTGATGCGCCTGTTCAACAGTTCGTTGTTCAGCCTGCCGCTGGGTGAGCATGGCATCACGCTGGACGAGGACGGCCAGTGGGTCAAATCCCTGGAACAGATCCTCGATGGCTTCAAGGGCGAACGCTTTGAAGTGCCGGGGCTGTCCATCGACATCTCGCACATCGAGCCTCCGGCCTTGCAGGCCCTGGCGGATCGCGCCGCATTGCGTGACCAGAAAGAGCGCCTGGAAAAAGAACTCAAGCAACTGAAAACCCAGCAGGTCGTGGTTTCCGACCGCGCCGCGAGCAAGACCCAGACCGAAGCGCTGTACCAGCAGGTGCTGGACGCCCAGAAGGCCTTGGAAGACTTCCGTCGCACTCAGACCCTGAGTGCCGAAGAAGGCGAAAAGCTCGAACAACTGGCGCAGATGGAAGCCGCCCAGGACGAGTTGAAGCGCTCCAGCGATGCGTTTACCGAGCGCGTGCAGCAACTGTCGGCCAAGCTGCAATTGGTCGGCCGCCAGATCGGCGACATGGAAGCCAAGCAACGTACGCTGGATGACGCGCTGCGTCGTCGCCAGCTGTTGCCGGCAGACCTGCCGTTCGGCACACCGTTCATGGACCCGGTCGACGACTCCATGGACAACCTGCTGCCGCTGCTCAATGACTATCAGGACAGCTGGCAGGGCTTGCTGCGCGCCGATGGTCAGATCGAAGCGCTGTACGCCCAGGTGCGCCTCAAGGGGGTGGCCAAGTTCGACAGTGAGGATGACGTCGAACGTCGCCTGCAACTGCTGATCAACGCCTATGCGCACCGTACCGACGAGGCGCTGACCCTCGGCAAGGCTCGGCGTGCGGCGGTCACCGATATTGCCCGGACCCTGCGCAACATCCGCAGCGACTACGACAGCCTGGAACACCAGCTGGCGCTGTTCAACCGCGAGATCAACAAGCGCCAGGTCTCCAACCTGCAAAGCTTCCGCATCGTGCTGGCGCCGAACAAGGAAGCCCTCAAGCATATCGACCAGATCATCCACAGTGCCGGCCAGTATGAAGAAGGCGAGACGCTGTCGGTGTTCGACCTCAGCCAGAGCGCCGAGCAGGACAACAAGAACGAAGAGGCCAAGGAATACCTGGCACGCCTGGTGGCTGCCAACCATAACCAACTGGGCCTAAAGGATCTGTTCGAACTGGCGTTCGAGATCACCAAGGTACACGGCCAGCCGGTAATCCATACCGACATCGACGGTGCGGCTTCCAACGGCACCACCATGACCATCAAGGCGCTGACCAACATGTACTTGTTGTTGCACCTGATGGACCGTGACCAGGCTGGTCGTGTGCGTTTGCCGTACTACCTCGACGAAGCGGCAGACATCGATGAGAAGAACCAGGCCGCATTGCTGGAAACCAGCCTGCAACTGGGCTTTGTGCCGATCCTGGCGAGTGTGAAGCCGCAGGTGTCCGCCCAGGTGGCGATCGATCTGGAAGGCGGCAGCGGGCCGAACGGCATCTACATCGATGAGGCGGACTGGAAGTACATCCGTCGCCATGATGTGGTGAAGGCGACAGTGAATGTGCAGGCGGACGAGCCGGAGCTGGATGAGGTCTGACGTGTTGCGCTGAAATGCAAAAAGGCCGCGATCTTATGGATCGCGGCCTTTTTTTGTGAGGTTTGCGGTGATTTTCAGGGCCTCATCGGGGGCAAGCCCCCTCCCACACTCTGATTTGTGAATACAGTCAAAATGTGGGAGAGGGGCTTGCCCCCGATGGCCGCGCCTCGGTCTATTTGCCCAGCGGGATCTTAGGCGCCCAGGTCAGCCACTCATCTTCAAATTTGTCGAACAATGGGAACGTCTGTTGCGGCCGTGCGGGGTTGCCCATGCGCTCGCCATCAGGCGTGGCAAAGGCGATCCCGCCGGCCACCAACGTCTCCAGGGACTCGGTGCGCACCGTCGCACCTTTGAACAGGCCGAAGTCGAGCCCGAAGCCACTGGTGTTCCAGAAGCGGCTGCCACTGCGTACCAGTGGCGCGTATTTGGGTTCGATCAGGATGTGCACCAGCACACGGTCGGCGGTTTGGCCCAACTCATAGCCGGTAACTTTGCCCACGGTGACTTCACGGTAGGTGACCGGCACGCCTTCCTTCAACGAACCACGGCGAGCGGCGCTGAGTGTCAGGCTCAGGCCCGCTTCCTGATGCACTGCTTCAGGTGGCTGGGCCAGGGCGACAAAACTCTTCTGCGGGCCGGCATTTTTCATCGCCGGTTGCACCTCGATGTATTGGCCGGTGACCAGGGTTTCCAGGTTGGCCGTCTTCATCAGCCCCAGTTCAGGCTTGACCACCCAGAACTGGCTGCCAGAACGAGCGATGCGGTCCGCCACTTGGGTGATACGCGCTTTGAGCAGCACCGATTGCATGTCGGCACTGAGATCGACGCTCTCGATCTTGCCCACATCCAGGCCCTTGAAGCGTACCGGTGTGCCTGGACTCAGGCCGTCGGCGCGGTCGACCTTGATGGTCACCAGGGTCCCGTGCTGGTTGGCGGCTTCACGGTCAGCAAACAGACGGAAGCGCGGGATGCGGCGTTTGAGCGGCACATTCGGTTCCGGCGTTTCGAAGGCGATACCGCCGGCCATCAGGCTGGCCAGGGATTCACTCTTGACCTGAATGCCGCCGGTAAGCCCGCCGGTGAGGGTAACGCCGCTGGCATTCCAGAAACGCGTGGAGCCGTTGACCAGGCTTTCATATTCCTTCTCGATATGAACGCCGATCACCAATTGTTTTTTCTTGCGCGAAAACTGGTAGCTCTGTACCGAACCGACCTTGACCTGCTTGTACAGAATCGGGCTGCCGACATCCAGCGAGCCCAGGCTGTCGGTGAGCAACACCATGTGCAGGCCTGGGGAGCGCAGGTCCAAAGGCGGCGCCTTGGCACGAGCCACGTATTCCCGCTGGGGCGGCGTACCTTTGTCACCCGGACGGATGGCGATGTAGTTGCCTTTGACCAGTGCCTCCAGGCCAGTGATACCAGCCAGGGAGATGGACGGCTTGACCACCCAGAATTGCGTGTCCTGAACCAAGTAATCTTCGGCCAATGGATCAAGAGTCAACTCGGCGCTGGCACTGGACAGGTCCGGGTCGATCTTCAGGGTTTTCAGGCTACCGACCTGAATGCCCTTGTACATGACCGGAGTCCGGCCGGCCTGCAGGCCTTCGAAGTCGGTGAGCTTGACCTTGACCTTGATACCCGCTGCGGCGGCATCGAAATCTTCGTATAGGCGGAACGGCAGGCTCGGGTCGGTGGGCGGGCTGTCTTTGCGATTCTCCGGCGTGGCAAAGGCGATGCCGCCTGCAACGATGCTGGACAGCGATTCGCTGCGCACCTTCACCCCGGAGAGATTGGCGTCGATGCTGATGCCGCTGGCGTTCCAGAAGCGCGTGTGTTTGCGCACCAAATTGGCGTAGGTTGGCTCAATATAGACCTTGATCTCGACGGTACTCTGGTCTTCAGACAACAGGTAGCTTTTGACCTGGCCGACCTGAATCTGCTTGTAGAACACCGGGCTGCCGCGGTTCAGCGAGCCCAGGCGGTCGGCCTTTAGGGTCAGGTGCAAGCCGGGCTTGGCATCGGATAACGGTGGTTCTTCGGAGAGTGCCTTGAATTTGCGCGTTGGCTCGCCATCGCCTGGGCTGGCGGCGATGTAGTTACCCGAGACCAGGGTCTCCAGGCCGGTAATGCCGGCCAGGCTGACGCTGGGCTTGACCAACCAGAAGCGGGTGTTGGTCTTGAGGTATTGTTCGACATCCTTGTTCATCTCGATGGTAGCAATCACCCCGCGATTGCTGCCCTCGTCATCCAGGGCCAAGGCTTTGACCTTGCCTACGGTCATGCCTTTGTAAACCACTTCGGTTTTGTTGACCTGGATACCTTCGCCGCTCTCGAAGCGAACCTGGATCTCGATGCCTTGCTGGGAATAGGCACGCCATCCCAGCCAGCCGCCGATGATCAGGGCAATCAGGGGCAACACCCAAATGGCCGACCAATTGGAGGCTGGGCGGGTTTTAGCTTTAGGCAATTCACTCATGGTCGTCGTCCGACTCCGTGTTATCCCAAATCAGTCGGGGATCGAAAGTTACTGCGGCAAGCATCGTCAAGATCACCACACTGGCGAATGCTGCAGCACCGAGATTGGCCTCGACACTGGCAAGTCGCCCAAAGTTAACGACCGCCACCAGGATGGCGATCACGAAGATATCCAGCATGGACCAGCGGCCAATGAATTCGATAAAGCGGTACATCACAATGCGTTGTTGCGCGGACAGCGGTTGGTGACGCTGCACCGAGAACAGCAGCAGGCCGATGCCTACCAACTTGAACGTCGGCACCAGGATACTGGCGATGAATACCACAGCGGCGATGGGAAACATCCCGTGCTGCACCAGCTGGATCACACCGGCCATGATGGTGCTGGGATCGCCTTGGCCGAGGGAGTTCACGGTCATGATTGGTAACAGGTTGGCGGGGATATACAGAATCGCCGCGGTCACCAGTAATGCCCAAGTGCGTGTAAGGCTGTTGGGACGCCGAGCATGGATCAACGCACCGCAACGGGTGCAGAGCTGCTCGTCGGCATCCGCTTCCTGCTTGTTCAATTCATGGCATTCGGTACACACCAGAATGCCTGCATCAATCGCCCGCATGATCATCCTCTCCTGAGAGTGCTCGCCAGACCTGGTGGGGCGACATCACCACCTCCAGCAGTACTTGAACCATTAATAGACTGATGAAACAGGCCAGGCCCAGGCCAACCGTAATGGAAGCCATGTCGGCAAGTTTTACGATTGCCACCAGCACGCCCATCAAGTAGACCTCCAACATCCCCCAATCCTTCATGTGGTGGTAGATGCGGTACAGCAGCAGCCCATAACTGCGGCCGATCTTCCAGCGAATGCTGAGCAGCACGGCTAATTGGCAGAGCAGCTTGAGCAAAGGAATGCCCATGCTGCACAGGAACACCACTACGGCAACGCCTTGCATGCCGGAATCGAACAGGCCGACAACGCCGCTCCATACAGTGTCCTGCGAGGTCTGTCCGAGTAGATTGAGCTGCATGATGGGCAGAAAGTTCGCAGGGACGTACAGCAGTAGGGCTGCGAGCACCAAGGCCAGGCTTCGTTCGACGACATTGTGGCGATGAGCGTACAGCTCGTAACCACAACGCGGGCATTGGGCTTTTTCGCCGCGGGCGAGCGTTGGCTTGCGCATCAGCAAGTCGCACTCATGGCATGCCACCAGGTCGTCCAGTGGTAAGTCTGACGCCTCAATGGCATCAACCGGATCGGGCATAGATAGGGCTCTGACTCTAAAAATGGTTAGGTGGCTATTCTAGTGGTCTGGTTCAGAAATAACTGTGCAATTTTGTCGGGGCTGAGAGGGAGAGAGTGTCAGGCGTACGGGGACAAGGTGGACACTTTCCGAGCGCCCAAAACAAAACCCCAACTGCTTTCGCAATTGGGGTTTCGGAATTTAATCTTGACGATGACCTACTCTCACATGGGGAAACCCCACACTACCATCGGCGATGCATCGTTTCACTACTGAGTTCGGGATGGGATCAGGTGGTTCCAATGCTCTATGGTCGTCAAGAAATTCGGGTACTGAGTCGTGGCCAGCTGGCCTCGCTTCAGCAAATTGGGTATGTGACAGCTGTCGGTGCTTTGTGAGCGTCGAACTTTCGGTTCATTTCGTCTTCACACACCGCAATCTGATGCTCGTTAGAGTAGTCAAATTGCTTGGGTGTTATATGGTCAAGCCTCACGGGCAATTAGTATTGGTTAGCTCAACGCCTCACAGCGCTTACACACCCAACCTATCAACGTCGTAGTCTTCGACGGCCCTTCAGGGGACTCAAGGTCCCGGTGAGATCTCATCTTGAGGCTAGTTTCCCGCTTAGATGCTTTCAGCGGTTATCTATTCCGAACATAGCTACCCGGCAATGCCACTGGCGTGACAACCGGAACACCAGAGGTTCGTCCACTCCGGTCCTCTCGTACTAGGAGCAGCCCCTCTCAAATCTCAAACGTCCACGGCAGATAGGGACCGAACTGTCTCACGACGTTCTAAACCCAGCTCGCGTACCACTTTAAATGGCGAACAGCCATACCCTTGGGACCGGCTTCAGCCCCAGGATGTGATGAGCCGACATCGAGGTGCCAAACACCGCCGTCGATATGAACTCTTGGGCGGTATCAGCCTGTTATCCCCGGAGTACCTTTTATCCGTTGAGCGATGGCCCTTCCATACAGAACCACCGGATCACTAAGACCTACTTTCGTACCTGCTCGACGTGTCTGTCTCGCAGTCAAGCGCGCTTTTGCCTTTATACTCTACGACCGATTTCCGACCGGTCTGAGCGCACCTTCGTACTCCTCCGTTACTCTTTAGGAGGAGACCGCCCCAGTCAAACTACCCACCATACACTGTCCTCGATCCGGATAACGGACCTGAGTTAGAACCTCAAAGTTGCCAGGGTGGTATTTCAAGGTTGGCTCCACGCAGACTGGCGTCCACGCTTCAAAGCCTCCCACCTATCCTACACAAGCAAATTCAAAGTCCAGTGCAAAGCTATAGTAAAGGTTCACGGGGTCTTTCCGTCTAGCCGCGGATACACTGCATCTTCACAGCGATTTCAATTTCACTGAGTCTCGGGTGGAGACAGCGCCGCCATCGTTACGCCATTCGTGCAGGTCGGAACTTACCCGACAAGGAATTTCGCTACCTTAGGACCGTTATAGTTACGGCCGCCGTTTACCGGGGCTTCGATCAAGAGCTTCGCGTTAGCTAACCCCATCAATTAACCTTCCGGCACCGGGCAGGCGTCACACCCTATACGTCCACTTTCGTGTTTGCAGAGTGCTGTGTTTTTAATAAACAGTCGCAGCGGCCTGGTATCTTCGACCGGCATGAGCTTACGGAGCAAGTCCTTCACCCTCACCGGCGCACCTTCTCCCGAAGTTACGGTGCCATTTTGCCTAGTTCCTTCACCCGAGTTCTCTCAAGCGCCTTGGTATTCTCTACCCAACCACCTGTGTCGGTTTGGGGTACGGTTCCTGGTTACCTGAAGCTTAGAAGCTTTTCTTGGAAGCATGGCATCAACCACTTCGTCATCTAAAAGATAACTCGTCATCAGCTCTCGGCCTTAGAATCCCGGATTTACCTAAGATTCCAGCCTACCACCTTAAACTTGGACAACCAACGCCAAGCTGGCCTAGCCTTCTCCGTCCCTCCATCGCAATAACCAGAAGTACAGGAATATTAACCTGTTTTCCATCGACTACGCTTTTCAGCCTCGCCTTAGGGACCGACTAACCCTGCGTCGATTAACGTTGCGCAGGAAACCTTGGTCTTTCGGCGTGGGTGTTTTTCACACCCATTGTCGTTACTCATGTCAGCATTCGCACTTCTGATACCTCCAGCAAGCTTCTCAACTCACCTTCACAGGCTTACAGAACGCTCCTCTACCGCATCACTTACGTGATACCCGTAGCTTCGGTGTATGGTTTGAGCCCCGTTACATCTTCCGCGCAGGCCGACTCGACTAGTGAGCTATTACGCTTTCTTTAAAGGGTGGCTGCTTCTAAGCCAACCTCCTAGCTGTCTAAGCCTTCCCACATCGTTTCCCACTTAACCATAACTTTGGGACCTTAGCTGACGGTCTGGGTTGTTTCCCTTTTCACGACGGACGTTAGCACCCGCCGTGTGTCTCCCATGCTCGGCACTTGTAGGTATTCGGAGTTTGCATCGGTTTGGTAAGTCGGGATGACCCCCTAGCCGAAACAGTGCTCTACCCCCTACAGTGATACATGAGGCGCTACCTAAATAGCTTTCGAGGAGAACCAGCTATCTCCGAGCTTGATTAGCCTTTCACTCCGATCCACAGGTCATCCGCTAACTTTTCAACGGTAGTCGGTTCGGTCCTCCAGTTAGTGTTACCCAACCTTCAACCTGCCCATGGATAGATCGCCCGGTTTCGGGTCTATTCCCAGCGACTAGACGCCCTATTAAGACTCGCTTTCGCTACGCCTCCCCTATTCGGTTAAGCTCGCCACTGAAAATAAGTCGCTGACCCATTATACAAAAGGTACGCAGTCACCCAACAAAGTGGGCTCCCACTGCTTGTACGCATACGGTTTCAGGATCTATTTCACTCCCCTCTCCGGGGTTCTTTTCGCCTTTCCCTCACGGTACTAGTTCACTATCGGTCAGTCAGTAGTATTTAGCCTTGGAGGATGGTCCCCCCATATTCAGACAAAGTTTCTCGTGCTCCGTCCTACTCGATTTCATGACTAAGAGATTTTCGCGTACAGGGCTATCACCCACTATGGCCGCACTTTCCAGAGCGTTCCGCTAATCTCAAAGCCACTTAAGGGCTAGTCCCCGTTCGCTCGCCACTACTAAGGGAATCTCGGTTGATTTCTTTTCCTCAGGGTACTTAGATGTTTCAGTTCCCCTGGTTCGCCTCTTGCACCTATGTATTCAGTACAAGATAACCATCTTATGATGGCTGGGTTCCCCCATTCAGACATCTCCGGATCAAAGTCTGTTTGCCGACTCCCCGAAGCTTTTCGCAGGCTACCACGTCTTTCATCGCCTCTGACTGCCAAGGCATCCACCGTATGCGCTTCTTCACTTGACCATATAACCCCAAGCAATCTGGTTATACTGTGAAGACGACATTCGCCGAAAATTCGAATTTCTCAGTTAAGAGAACTCACAAATTTTACCTTAGCCTGATCCGTTACCAGTGAAAGTAACGTTCAGTCTATCTTTCTATCACATACCCAAATTTTTAAAGAACGAACTAGTCAAAGACTAGAAATCAACATTCACCATCACAGCGATGGAATGCTCATTTCTAAGCTTTATACAAACAGAAGCAGTAGTGGTGGAGCCAAACGGGATCGAACCGTTGACCTCCTGCGTGCAAGGCAGGCGCTCTCCCAGCTGAGCTATGGCCCCGTATTTCTACAGGCGTTTCCCACACAAAATTGGTGGGTCTGGGCAGATTCGAACTGCCGACCTCACCCTTATCAGGGGTGCGCTCTAACCAACTGAGCTACAGACCCAATTTCGAGCTGCTAAGGCCGACCTCACCCTGCTCTTTACCACAAAGCATGGGGTGCGCTCTAACCAACTAAGCTACAACCCTTTAGGCTGCTTCTTTATCGTCTTCTTCAATGAATCAAGCAATTCGTGTGGGAACTTATGGAGCAGCTGATGTCGTCGATTAAGGAGGTGATCCAGCCGCAGGTTCCCCTACGGCTACCTTGTTACGACTTCACCCCAGTCATGAATCACACCGTGGTAACCGTCCTCCCGAAGGTTAGACTAGCTACTTCTGGTGCAACCCACTCCCATGGTGTGACGGGCGGTGTGTACAAGGCCCGGGAACGTATTCACCGCGACATTCTGATTCGCGATTACTAGCGATTCCGACTTCACGCAGTCGAGTTGCAGACTGCGATCCGGACTACGATCGGTTTTCTGGGATTAGCTCCACCTCGCGGCTTGGCAACCCTCTGTACCGACCATTGTAGCACGTGTGTAGCCCAGGCCGTAAGGGCCATGATGACTTGACGTCATCCCCACCTTCCTCCGGTTTGTCACCGGCAGTCTCCTTAGAGTGCCCACCATTACGTGCTGGTAACTAAGGACAAGGGTTGCGCTCGTTACGGGACTTAACCCAACATCTCACGACACGAGCTGACGACAGCCATGCAGCACCTGTCTCAATGTTCCCGAAGGCACCAATCTATCTCTAGAAAGTTCATTGGATGTCAAGGCCTGGTAAGGTTCTTCGCGTTGCTTCGAATTAAACCACATGCTCCACCGCTTGTGCGGGCCCCCGTCAATTCATTTGAGTTTTAACCTTGCGGCCGTACTCCCCAGGCGGTCAACTTAATGCGTTAGCTGCGCCACTAAGAGCTCAAGGCTCCCAACGGCTAGTTGACATCGTTTACGGCGTGGACTACCAGGGTATCTAATCCTGTTTGCTCCCCACGCTTTCGCACCTCAGTGTCAGTATCAGTCCAGGTGGTCGCCTTCGCCACTGGTGTTCCTTCCTATATCTACGCATTTCACCGCTACACAGGAAATTCCACCACCCTCTACCATACTCTAGTCAGTCAGTTTTGAATGCAGTTCCCAGGTTGAGCCCGGGGATTTCACATCCAACTTAACAAACCACCTACGCGCGCTTTACGCCCAGTAATTCCGATTAACGCTTGCACCCTCTGTATTACCGCGGCTGCTGGCACAGAGTTAGCCGGTGCTTATTCTGTCGGTAACGTCAAAATTGCAGAGTATTAATCTACAACCCTTCCTCCCAACTTAAAGTGCTTTACAATCCGAAGACCTTCTTCACACACGCGGCATGGCTGGATCAGGCTTTCGCCCATTGTCCAATATTCCCCACTGCTGCCTCCCGTAGGAGTCTGGACCGTGTCTCAGTTCCAGTGTGACTGATCATCCTCTCAGACCAGTTACGGATCGTCGCCTTGGTGAGCCATTACCCCACCAACTAGCTAATCCGACCTAGGCTCATCTGATAGCGCAAGGCCCGAAGGTCCCCTGCTTTCTCCCGTAGGACGTATGCGGTATTAGCGTCCGTTTCCGAACGTTATCCCCCACTACCAGGCAGATTCCTAGGCATTACTCACCCGTCCGCCGCTCTCAAGAGAAGCAAGCTTCTCTCTACCGCTCGACTTGCATGTGTTAGGCCTGCCGCCAGCGTTCAATCTGAGCCATGATCAAACTCTTCAGTTCAAACATCTTTGGGTTTTTAAGAAACCCTAAACTTGGCTCAGCAATCGTTGGTTACATCTTTGATTTCTCGCGGAGTAACTTGTGATGCTGATAATCTTGTTGACTATCAGTCTGACTCCACAAGCACCCACACGAATTGCTTGATTCAGTTGTTAAAGAGCGGTTGGTTAAGAGCTTTCGTCTCAACCGAGGCGCGCATTCTACAGCAGCCTCATTTGCTGTCAAGTGATTATTTTCAGAAGCTTTCGAAGATTTCTTCAACAACTTCAACCACTTGCGCTTCTGATCTCTCATCAGCGGGAGGCGAATTCTACAGCGTTACACGCTGCTGTCAACACCTCTTTTTCAACTTCCTTTGGACTTCGATGAACTGAAGCTACTTGCTGCCGAAAACTTCATAACTCATTGTTTACCAAGGAGTTTTCCGTTTCGACTGCGCCGGAAGTGGGGCGAATTATAGGCTTCCAGAATCTGCCGTCAACCTTCTTTTTCACATTTCTGTCATATGGGTCAAAAAAGCCCCGAAAACGCGAAAGCCCGCCCGAAGGAGCCGGCTTTCCACTTACCGAGCCTTACAGACTAGGAAAGGCGAACTGCGACGCTTCATGGCTAGCCCGTTGCGGCCAACGCTGGGTAATCGCCTTGCGACGGGTGTAGAAACGCACTCCGTCCGGCCCGTAGGCATGCAGATCGCCAAACAGCGAGCGCTTCCAACCACCAAAGCTGTGATAGGCAACCGGAACCGGCAGCGGCACATTGACCCCCACCATGCCCACTTCAATCTCGTCACAGAACAGCCGCGCCGCCTCACCATCACGAGTAAAGATGCAGGTGCCATTGCCATATTCGTGATCATTGATCAGCTGCATTGCAGCTTCCAGGCTGTCGACCCGCACCACACACAGCACCGGTCCGAAGATTTCTTCTTTATAGATGCGCATCTCAGGGGTCACGCGATCGAACAGACTGCCACCGAGGAAGAAGCCTTGCTCATGCCCGGCAATGCTCAAGCCGCGACCATCAACCACCAACTCCGCACCCGCAGCCACACCTTCTTCTATGTAGCCACTGACCTTATCCCGCGCCTGGCCCGTCACCAATGGCCCCATATCCAGGCCACAAGAGGTCCCCGCACCAATTTTCAACGCCTTGACCTGCGGCACCAACTTGGCGATCAACGCATCCGCCACTTGATCGCCGACGCACACAGCCACCGAAATCGCCATGCAACGCTCACCGCAAGAACCATACGCCGCCCCCATCAAGGCACTCACGGCATTATCCAGATCTGCATCCGGCATCAGCACTGCGTGATTCTTCGCCCCGCCCAACGCTTGTACGCGCTTGCCGCGCTTGGTCGCTTCGGAATAGATGTACTCGGCAATCGGCGTCGAGCCTACAAAGCTCAAGGCTTTTACTTCCGGCGCTTCGATCAATGCATCCACCGCACCCTTGTCGCCGTGCACCACACTCAGTACACCTTTAGGCAAGCCGGCCTCCTGCAACAGTTGCGCGATCAACAGCGTCGAGCTTGGATCACGTTCGGACGGCTTAAGGATGAAACAGTTACCGCACACAATCGCCAGCGGGTACATCCACAACGGCACCATGGCCGGGAAGTTGAACGGCGTAATCCCCGCCACCACGCCCAACGGCTGGAAGTCCGACCACGCATCAATGTTAGGCCCCACGTTACGGCTGTACTCACCCTTGAGAATCTCCGGTGCCGAGCACGCGTACTCCACATTCTCGATCCCGCGCTTGAGCTCGCCCGCCGCGTCTTCCAAAGTCTTGCCGTGTTCTTCGCTGATCAACTGCGAGATACGCGCTTCGTTCTGCTCCAGCAATTGCTTGAAACGGAACATCACCTGCGCACGCTTGGCCGGCGGCGTATTACGCCAGGCCGGGAACGCCGCCTTGGCCGAGTCGATCGCGCTTTGAATGGTTTCGCGACTGGCCAACGGCACCTGGTGAATCACCTGGCCCGTGGATGGGTTGTACACATCGGCGGTACGGCCACTGTCGCTGACCAACTGGCCGTTGATCAAATGCTGGATAAGGCTCATGCAGGGCTCCTGAAAAATTGTTCTATATAGAAGGAAAAATCAGTCGATCTTGTTCAGCACTTCACCGACCGCGTCAAACAGACGATCCAGATCCTGCGGCTTGCTGTTGAACGTTGGCCCGAACTGCAGGGTGTCACCGCCAAAGCGCACGTAGAAACCGGCTTTCCACAAGGCCATGCCAGCCTCGAATGGCCGCACGATGGCATCCCCGTCACGCGGGGCAATCTGGATCGCACCGGCCAGACCGTAGTTACGGATGTCGATCACATTCTTGCTGCCCTTCAGACCGTGCAGCGCATTCTCAAAGTGCGGCGCGACTTCGGCTACGCTCTGCACCAGGCTTTCCTTCTGCAACAGGTCCAATGCCGCCAGGCCAGCCGCGCAAGCCACCGGGTGCGCCGAGTAGGTGTAACCGTGGGGGAATTCCACGGCGTACTCCGGAGTCGCCTGGTTCATGAAGGTCTGATAGATCTCGCTGCTGGCAATCACCGCGCCCATCGGAATCGCACCATTGGTGACCTGCTTGGCGATGCACATCAGGTCTGGGGTCACGCCGAAGCTGTCGGCGCCGAACATCGAGCCGGTACGGCCGAAACCGGTGATCACTTCGTCGAACACCAACAGGATATTGTGCTGATCGCAAATCTCACGCAGACGCTTGAGGTAACCCTGTGGCGGCACCAGCACGCCAGCGGAACCGGCCATCGGCTCGACAAACACTGCCGCGATGTTCGACGCGTCATGCAGCTCGATCAACTTGAGCAATTCATCGGCCAGCGCAATACCGCCCTGCTCCGGCATACCACGGGAGAACGCATTGCTCGCCAGCAAGGTGTGAGGCAGATGGTCAACATCCATCATCGCCTGGCCAAACAACTTACGGTTACCGTTGACGCCGCCCAGGCTGGTACCAGCGATATTCACACCGTGGTAGCCGCGGGCGCGTCCGATCATCTTGGTCTTGGTGGCCTGGCCTTTCAGGCGCCAGTAAGCGCGCACCATCTTCACTGCGGTATCGGCACACTCGGAGCCGGAGTCGGTGAAGAACACGTGATTCAGGTTGCCTGGGGTCAAGTCGGTAATCTTTTCCGCCAGTTGGAAAGACAACGGATGACCGTATTGGAAACCTGGAGAATAGTCCAAGGTACCCAGTTGCTTGGTCACGGCTTCCTGGATTTCCTTGCGCGTATGCCCGGCGCCACAGGTCCACAGCCCCGACAACGAATCGTAGACCTTGCGCCCCTTGTCATCAGTCAACCAACTGCCTTCGGCGGCCACGATCAGGCGCGGGTCACGCTGGAAGTTACGGTTGGCGGTGTAGGGCATCCAGTGCGCGTCCAACTTCAGTTGGCTGGCCAGGGACGATGGGGCGTTTTCGGGCATGTTCATCAGCAAAACCTCGCAAGGCAAAAGGCAGCGTCGGGATCGGAAAAGCGTTGTTGCAGCTAAATTGCCACGGGGCTAAAGTCGATGAAATCCAACTCTTCTAACCTTCAGTCAGGACTTCACTAAACTATGAGCAGCCGTCGTCCCGACCCTTTGGCGCAAGTCAGCGACTTTGATATTCGCTTGTTGCGCATTTTTCGCAGCGTGGTGGAGTGCGGCGGCTTCTCGGCAGCGGAAGCCGTGCTCGGCATCGGCCGCTCGGCGATCAGCCAACAGATGAGCGACCTTGAGCAGCGCCTCGGGCTAAGGCTCTGCCAACGCGGCCGCGCCGGGTTTTCACTGACCGAGGAAGGTCGCGAGGTCTATCAGTCAGCCCTGCAATTATTGAGTGCCCTGGAAAGCTTTCGCACTGAGGTCAACGGCCTGCACCAGCACCTGCGCGGCGAATTGATCATCGGCCTTACCGACAACCTTGTCACCCTGCCCCATATGCGCATCACCCATGCACTGGCACAGTTGAAGGAGCGAGGCCCGGACGTGCAAATCCAGATCCGCATGATCGCCCCCAATGAGGTGGAGCAAGGTGTGCTCGACGGGCGCCTGCACGTCGGCGTCGTGCCCCAGGCCAGCGCGCTGTCGGGCCTGGAGTACCAGCCGCTGTACAGCGAACGCTCGCTACTCTACTGCGCAGTCGGCCACCCATTGTTTTATGCCGATAACAAACAGCTGGAAGACGAACGCATCGACGACCAGGACGCCATAGCTCCTACCTTCCGCCTGCCCGCGCAGATCCAGGCCCACTACCAGGCGCTAAACTGCACCGCCAGTGCTTCGGACCGTGAAGGCATGGCGTTTTTGATCCTTACCGGCCGCTACATCGGCTACTTGCCCGACCACTACGCCAGCTTGTGGGTGCAACAAGGCCGACTGCGCGCACTGAAACCAGCTACACGTTTTTACGATTTGAGCCTGGCATCGGTCACACGCAAGGGTCGGCGCCCTCATTTGGTGCTGGAAAGCTTCCTGGAAAGCCTGGCCGCAACCCGCTAACTCGGGCTTCAGGGTAAAAGCTGAACAGGTGGACAGTTTTTTGCAAGGCACAGGGACCTTGAACCGTCCGCCTCGAGTTAACCGCCATGCCCCCAGAATCCTCCAGCTCCAGCGACCTGATCTACGGCCTCAACGACCGCCCGAAACCACTGCCCGCACTGTTGGCAGCACTGCAACATGTACTGGCGGCGTTCGTCGGCATCATCACCCCACCGCTGATCATCGGCTCTACCCTCGGCCTCACCGCCCACTTGCCCTACCTGATCAGCATGGCGCTGATGGTCTCGGGCGTAGGTACTTTCATCCAGGCACGCAGGCCGTTTGGTATAGGCGCCGGGATGATCTGCCTGCAAGGCACCAGCTTTGCGTTTCTAGGCGCGGTGTTGTCGGCAGGCTTTCTGGTGAAGCAACGCGGCGGTAGCCCGGAAGATATTCTGGCGATGATCTTCGGCGTGTGCTTCTTCGGCGCGGCGGTACAGATCGTGCTGAGCCGCTTTATCGGCCAACTGCGCCGAGTCATCACGCCCCTGGTTACAGGGATTGTGATTACGTTGATCGGCATCAGCCTGATCAAGGTGGGCATCACCGATCTCGGCGGCGGCTTCAATGCACCGGACTTTGGCGCCCCCGCCAACCTGGCGCTCGGCTTGTTCGTGGTGCTGACGATCATTCTGATCAACCGCTCCAACACCCCATGGGTACGCCTCTCAGCGATCATCATCGGCCTGGCCCTGGGCAGCCTGGCCGCATGGTTCAGCGGCAAACTCACTCCCCAGGCCCTGCCTGACCTGCCCCTGATCAGCCTGCCTACGCCGTTCCGCTTCGGTTTCAACTTTGACTGGAGCGCCTTCCTGCCGATAGCGCTGATTTATCTGATCAGCAGTATCGAAACCGTCGGCGACCTCACTGCCAATTGCATGATTGCCCGCCAACCGATCAGCGGCCCCTCTTATATAAGCCGACTCAAGGGCGGCGTGCTGGGCGATGGCGTGAGCTGCATGATCGCCGCCACCTTCAGCGCCTTCCCCAATACCACCTTCGCCCAGAACAATGGCGTGATCCAACTCACCGGCGTGGCCAGTCGTTACGTCGGCTTATATATCGGCGCGTTGCTGTTCTGTCTCGGCCTGTTTCCGCTGATCGGCGCCGTGCTGCAGCAAATTCCCAAACCAGTGCTGGGCGGCGCGACCCTGGTGATGTTCGGCAGTGTGGCCGCTGCCGGCGTGCGTATTCTTGCCCAGGCGCCGCTGGACCGACGCAGCATGTTGATCATCGCCACCTCGTTCGGCGTCGGCCTGGGTATCGCTGCCCAGCCCAACCTGCTGCACCTGATGCCAACACTGGTGCAGAACCTGTTCGACTCCGCCATCACCAGCGGCGGCCTCACCGCCATCCTCTTGTGCCTGTTACTGCCGGAAGCCAAGCCGAGTACCACTGCCGTAAATCACACGCGAGAAAGCGACAGCCTGGAACCGCTTTGACGGTTTTATTGCATCGGGACTTGTCTGGGGCTTTAGGGTGGGTTATCTGTGCACACGTCGTCTCTATCGATCAGCACGGAAACCTCCATGAGCCTCGAAGTTCCTGCCCACAGCAACCACGCCGGTAAACCCGCCAGCCGCATTCGGCAAAAGAACGAACAAGCGATTCTCCAGGCTGCTGAAGATGAATTCGCCCGCCATGGCTACAAAGGCACCAGCATGAATACCATTGCTGCCAGTGCCGGGTTGCCCAAGGCCAACTTGCACTACTACTTCACCAACAAGCTGGGGCTGTACATCGCGGTACTCAGCAATATCCTCGAACTGTGGGACAGCACCTTCAACGCGCTGACCGCCGAGGACGACCCAGCCGTGGCGCTCACGCGCTATATCCGCACCAAGATGGAATTTTCGCGACGCCAGCCACAAGCCTCGCGGATCTTCGCCATGGAGATCATCAGCGGCGGCGAATGCCTCACCGAATATTTCAGCCAGGACTATCGCGCCTGGTTCAGTGGCCGGGCGGCGGTGTTCCAGGCCTGGATCGACGCCGGCAAAATGGACCCCGTCGACCCGGTGCATTTGATCTTCCTGCTGTGGGGCAGCACCCAGCACTACGCTGACTTCGCCACCCAGATCTGCCGCGTCACCGGTCGCACCAAGCTGACCAAGCAGGACATGGAAGACGCTGGCACCAATCTGATCCAGATCATCCTCAAAGGCTGCGGCATCAAGCCAGCCCAATAAACGAAGCGAGTTATGTCTTTTACGCTGACAGGCCTTTGCGAATTTCGTGAAGAAATCCGCAAAAGCCGCTTTATCACCCTGGCGGCACCCATCACCAGCCCGCAGGACGCCCAGGCTTTTTTCGAGCAACACAGCGACCTGAACGCCACGCATAACTGCTGGGCCTGGAAGCTGGCCGACCAATATCGCAGCAACGATGACGGCGAACCAGGTGGCACCGCCGGGCGCCCGATTCTTGCGGCCATCGAGGCACAGGGCTTTGATCAGGTCGCGGTGCTGGTAATCCGCTGGTACGGCGGCATCCAGCTGGGTACCGGCGGGCTGGCCCGTGCTTATGGCGGCGGGGCAAACAAATGCCTGCAAAATGCCGAGCGCATCGAACTGATCAGCCGTGTGCCACTGAGCTGCGCCTGTGGGTTTTCCGAGCTGAACCTGGTGAAGCTGCGTGTCGCTGAACTCGCAGGCCTGGTGGTGGAAGAAACCTTCACCGCCAACGGCGTGGAGCTGCAACTTGCACTGGGGGAGGCACACATCGACACCCTGCAAGCCCAGCTCGCCGACCTGAGCCGTGGGCGCATCCTGCTGCAACGCTGAAACTGCTACTGTTACGTGCTGAACTCCCTGAACCGCGATTTCAAAGGAAGCCTTTCATGTCTACGCCAAAAACCGCACTGATCATCGGCGCCTCACGCGGGCTGGGCCTTGGCCTGGTCAAGCAATTGCTCCAGGATGGCTGGGACGTGACCGCCACCGTGCGCGATCCGAACAAAGCCGATGCGCTGAAAGCCGTGGGGCCGGTGCAGGTCGAGAAGTTGGACATGGACGACCAGCAAGCCGTGATCGCCCTGGCCCAACGCCTGAAAGACCGCACCTTCGACCTGCTGTTCGTCAACGCTGGCGTCAAGGGTCCGGCGAACCAGGAGCCCGGCCACGCCACCCTGGCGGAAGTCGGCCAGTTGTTCTTCACCAACGCAGTGGCACCGATTAACCTGGCCCAGCGCTTTGTCGGGCAGATCCGCAAAGACACCGGTGTGCTGGCCTTCATGAGCTCGGTACTGGGCAGCGTGACCATTCCCGACGGTTCGGATCTGGCGCTGTACAAGGCCAGCAAGGCTGCACTCAATTCGATGACCAACAGCTTTATCACCCAACTGGGCGATCACAAGCTGACCGTGCTGTCGATGCATCCGGGCTGGGTGAAGACCGACATGGGCGGCGAAAATGCACATATTGACGTCGACACCAGCGTGCGCGGCCTGGTGGATCAGGTGAATGCCTACACCGGCAAAGGCGGCCACCACTTCGTGGACTACAAGGGCGACACCATCGCCTGGTAAATACACAGATCAACTGTGGGAGGGGGCTTGCTCCCGATAGCGGTGGGCCAGTCCACACAGCATTGACTGACACTCAGCCATCGGGAGCAAGCCCCCTCCCACACTGTCCCTGCTCCTACAGCTAGACCCGGTAATGAACTACACGTAATCTAGCCACCTCGCCCTCCCCGGCGACCCTGGATCAGCAGACAGGGCAACACTGAGCTGGCAAACCTGAACCCATCATTCAGAGGAGCCGGCCAATGCCTGCGACCCGTATCTGGTTAAAAAACCCTCTCGCGATTTTCACTGCCAATGGCCTCGATGCCCGCGGCGGCCTGGTGCTGCAAGACGGTGTGATCACCGAAGTGCTGGCCCAAGGCCAAGAACCGGCACAACCCTGTGCACAGGTGTTCGACGCTCGCGAGCATGTGGTCTTGCCTGGGCTGATCAACACCCACCATCACTTCTATCAAACCCTGACCCGCGCCTGGGGCCCGGTGGTCAACCAGCCGTTGTTTCCCTGGTTGAAAACCCTGTACCCGGTATGGGCACGGCTCACCCCGGAAAAACTTGCCCTGGCCAGCAAAGTCGCCTTGGCTGAATTGCTGCTCTCAGGCTGCACCACCGCAGCCGACCACCACTACCTGTTCCCCGATGGCCTGGAAAACGCCATTGATGTGCAGGTAGAAAGCGTGCGCGAACTGGGCATGCGCGCCATGCTCACCCGCGGCTCCATGAGCCTGGGCGAAGCAGATGGTGGCCTGCCGCCGCAGCAGACCGTACAACAAGGCCAGGTGATCCTCGACGACAGCCAGCGCCTGATCCGCGAATACCACCAGCGTGGCGACGGAGCACAGATCCAGATAGCCCTGGCGCCGTGTTCGCCGTTCTCGGTCACCCCCGAGATCATGCAAGCCAGCGCCGAGCTGGCCAACCGTCTGGATGTGCGCCTGCACACCCATTTGGCGGAAACCCTCGACGAAGAAGACTTCTGTCTGCAACGTTTCGGCCTGCGTACCGTGGATTACCTCGACAGCGTCGGCTGGCTCGGCCCACGCACCTGGCTGGCCCATGGCATTCACTTCAACCCGGATGAAATCGCACGCCTGGGCGCCGCCGGTACAGGCATCTGCCATTGCCCAAGCTCGAACATGCGCCTGGCCTCCGGCATCTGCCCGACCCTCGATCTGCTTGCCGCCGGCGCCCCCATCGGCCTGGGCGTGGACGGTTCCGCTTCCAACGACGCGTCGAACATGATCCTTGAAGCGCGCCAGGCCCTGTACATTCAGCGCCTGCGTTATGGCGCAGAAAAGATCACCCCAGAAGGCGTGCTGGGCTGGGCAACCAAAGGTTCGGCGCAGTTGCTGGGGCGTACGGATATTGGTGAAGTGGCGGTAGGCAAGCAGGCTGACCTGGCGCTATTCAAGCTGGACGAACTGCGCTTCTCCGGCAGCCACGATCCGATTTCAGCGCTGCTGTTGTGCGGTGCGGATCGGGCGGATCGGGTGATGATTGGCGGAAAGTGGCGAGTCATCGACGGGCAGGTCGAAGGCCTGGACCTGAAAGGTTTGATCGCCGATCACAGCCAGGCGGCGCGGCAGTTAATCGCCGGAACCTAAGCCAAACGAGGTTCAAAATGTGGGAGGGGGCTTGCCCCCGATAGCGGTGGATCAGTGACATATAAGTGCCTGAAACACCGTCATCGGGGGCAAGCCCCCTCCCACATTTGATTCTAGGGTGTTCTTAGAAGTCTGGTTACAGCCCCAGCAACGACAACATGATAAAGGTCGCAAACAACACAAAATGGGTCATGCCCTCGATGGCATTGGTTTCGCCATCGTTCAGGTTGATCGCACTGACAATCAGCGTGATAAACACCATCACCGTCTGCACCGGCGTCATCGCCATCTGGAACGGCTGGCCGGAATACAGGGCCATGGCCTCCATCACCGGCACCGTCAGGATCACCGTAGACAACGATGCCCCCAACGCAATATTCACCACCGACTGCATGCGGTTAGCCAACGCAGCGCGCAGTGCCGTCAGGATTTCCGGTGCGGCAGAAATAGCCGCCACCACAATCGCCGTGATCACCGGCGGTGCGCCGGTGCCTTCCAGGCCCAGGTCGAGGGTCTTGGACATCACCTCGGCCAATGCGCCGATCACGATTACCCCAAAGACCAGCGTGCCGATGGAAAACGCCAGGTTGACCGGCGGCGCCTGCTCCTCCTCCGGAGTTTTCTTGCGGCGCTTTTCCGGGTAGCTGTAGCTGAAAAAGTAGCTGTGCGGCCCCACCTGCATGCGCAGGAACAAGGTGTAAAGCACCACCATCGCGCCAATGGTGAAGGCCGAGTAGATTTTCCAATCCGCTTCGGGGATAAACTCCGGCACCACCATCGACACACCCATAGCGGTAAGGATCATTACGCTGTAGGTGCGTGCCGAATCATCGTTGTAAGACTGCTCGCCATGCTTGATGCCGCCCATCAGCGCGGCCAGACCGAGGATGCCGTTGATATCGAGCATCACCGCCGAGTAGATGGTGTCACGCACCAGCGTGGGCGATGGCTCGTTGCTCATCATGATCGCCAGGATCACCACTTCCACCAATACCGCGGCGAGGGTCAGGATCATGGTGCCGTAGGGGTCACCTACCTTTTCCGCCAGTTGCTCGGCATGGTGCGCGACGCGCATCGAAGCCATCACGATAAAGGCGATCAGCGCCAAGCCTGCCAGCAGCGCCACCAGTTGCCCGCTGTGGAGCATCCAGTGCTCCAGCGGGTAGGCGGCAATGGCGGCAATCAGCGCCAGCAACATGAATTTTTCTTGCTTGAGGGATGTGAGCATTCCGGGCCTTTTCATACGGCGAATCAGTCATTGATGGGGTACAGACTGCGCCAAGCCGCTAACGTTTCGTTACACCTTAGTTCACATCAACCTTGCGAGGGTGAGACAAATACTCTCCTGCTGGTCAGGTTTTGCCGATTATTTCAGCCATGGCCTGTAGAATGCCGCCATTGCACCTGATGAGATTTTAAAAATGTACGATTGGCTCAACGCCCTGCCCAAGGCTGAATTGCACCTGCACCTGGAGGGTTCGCTGGAGCCTGAGTTGCTGTTCGCCCTGGCCGAGCGCAACAAGATTGCGCTGCCGTGGAACGACGTCGAAACCCTGCGCAAGGCCTATGCCTTCAATAATCTGCAAGAGTTTCTCGACCTGTATTACAAAGGCGCCGATGTGCTGCGCACGTCCCAGGATTTCTACGACCTGACCTGGGCCTACCTGCTGCGCTGCAAGGCCCAGAACGTGATTCATACCGAACCCTTCTTCGACCCGCAGACCCACACCGACCGTGGCGTGCCGTTCGAAGTGGTGCTCAACGGCATCGCCGCGGCACTTAAGGATGGCGAGCAGCAACTGGGTATCACCAGCGGCTTGATCCTCAGTTTCCTGCGCCACCTGAGCGAAGCCGAAGCCGAGAAAACCCTCGACCAGGCCCTGCCGTTCCGTGACGCGTTCGTGGCCGTGGGCCTGGACAGCTCGGAAATGGGCCACCCACCGAGCAAGTTCCAGCGCGTATTCGACCGTGCCCGTCACGAAGGCTTCCTGACCGTGGCCCACGCCGGTGAAGAAGGCCCGCCCGAGTACATCTGGGAAGCCATCGACCTGCTGAAGATCCAGCGTATCGACCATGGCGTACGTGCCATCGAAGATGAACGCCTGATGCAGCGCATCATCGACGAACAGATTCCGTTGACCGTGTGCCCGCTGTCCAATACCAAGCTCTGCGTGTTCGACGACATGGCCCAGCACAACATCCTCGACATGCTCGAGCGTGGCGTGAAGGTGACTGTGAACTCGGATGACCCGGCGTACTTCGGCGGCTATGTCACCGAGAACTTCCACGCGCTGTACACCTCCCTGGGCATGACCCAGGACCAGGCCAAGCGCCTGGCGCAAAACAGCCTGGATGCGCGGCTCGTAAAGCCATAACCAGCCATCATTAAATGAATGCATGCTAAATGTGGGAGGGGGCAAGCCCCCTCCCACATAGGTTTTGTATTGAGCTTTAGACTTGGGTGAGCTCTTCCAACGTCTTGCCCTTCGTCTCCATCCCAAACACCCACACCACCAGCGCCGCGACTGCAAAGCACAGCGCGCCCAGGGCAAACACCCCGCCCTGCCCTGTTATCGGGAATACCAGCCCGGTCACCAACGGCCCCAGCAATGAGCCAACCCGGCCAACCGCCGAAGCAAACCCAGAGCCTGTCGCCCGCGCCGAAGTGGGATACAACTCCGGCGTGTAGGTGTACAGCACGGCCCACATGCCAAACAGGAAGAACTGCATCAGCAGCCCCGAAGTAATCAGCAGGCCGACGTTGCCGCCAAACACCGCACTTTGCCCATACAAAAACGCCATCACCCCGCCGCCCAGCAGCGTCACAACGCACACCGGCTTACGCCCCCAGCGTTCAACCAGCCACGCCGCCATCAGGAAGCCCGGGATCCCGCCCAGGGAAATGATCACGGTGTAATACACCGACTGGGTCACGGCAAAACCCGATTGCTGCAACAACGCACTCAACCACGATGTCAGCCCGTAAAAGCCGAGCAAGGCAAAAAACCACACACTCCAGATCATCATTGTGCGTTGGCGGTACTGCGCCGACCACAGCTGCTGGAACGCGGAGAAGAAAGTCCCCGGCACAGTCTCGACCCGTGGCAGGGCAACCGGCTCGGGTAAATCAGCTTGGCCCAGGGACTCGCGTACCTTCTGCTCAATGCCCAGCAACACCTTGTCCGCCGCGTCATGCTTTCCGGCCTGTTCCAGCCAGCGCGGTGATTCCGGGATAAAGAACCGGATGGCCAACACAAACACCGCCGGCACCGCCAACACCAGGAAGATGTCGCGCCAGCCAATCACCGGTAACAGGAAGTAAGACAGCACGCCTGCGGCCACAAAACCCAACGGCCAGAAACCATCCATCAACGCGATATAGCGCCCGCGCCCCTTGGCCGGAATCAGCTCCGACAGCATCGACTGAGCGATGGGAAACTCCATGCCCATGCCAATGCCCAGCAGAATACGAAACAACGTCAGCATCTCCACCGTCTGCGCCGTGGAACACAAGTAACTGGCGACGCCCCACAACACGATGCTCCACTGGAACACCGGCTTGCGCCCGAAGCGATCGGCAAGCATGCCGGACAGCGAAGCGCCGACCACCATGCCGAAAAAGCTCGAACTGGCCAGTAATCCGGCCTGGGCGGTGCTCAGGCCAAACTCGGTTTTGATCGAGCCCAACAGGAAGGTCATCATCGCCAAGTCCATGGAGTCGAAGAAAAACGCCAAGGCGATGATGATGAAAATGATTCGATGGTAACCACTGATCGGCAGCCGCTCCAACCGTTCCGCTGCGCTATAGCCCTGTATACCCATGCCACACCCCCTTGTGAAAAATCCCTCGGCGAGTGTGCGACATCGTTATCCCTGGCTATTGCTGGATGCGACCTGACTGAAACCCTGAACGACGCAAACCACTGACGAGGCACCTACACTGCCGCCAGCCGGTTGATTTCCGCGAGCC
The DNA here is from genome assembly GCF_059134095.1 of Pseudomonas sp. FBCC-B545. Taxonomy (NCBI): domain Bacteria; kingdom Pseudomonadati; phylum Pseudomonadota; class Gammaproteobacteria; order Pseudomonadales; family Pseudomonadaceae; genus Pseudomonas; species Pseudomonas sp. FBCC-B545. The sequence goes on from NZ_CP101441.1 coordinate 5,504,787, forward strand.
CGATAGCGGAAACCTGCAAGGCCCGCGACTCGTTGACCACACTGATCCAGCCCGACTGCAGGAACAGCTGCAACAACCCCGCTCCCAACGCCCCGCCCAGATGCGGCTGCTGCTGGCTCCAGTCGAAGCAATCGCAGACCAGCGGCGCCGCCAGGGCCTGGGTAAAAATACCCAGGCCTGCCAAATACTGCGCGCCCTTGACCGTGACCTCGGTACGCTGCTCATGGCGTTCTACCCAGCCTGCCTCCAACATCCGCTGGTACAGCCCAGCCGCCAGCTCGCCGCCGAGATGGCCGTGGCACAGGCGGGCACGCCGCAGCAGCGGTGGCGCCATAAGCGCCGGCGGCAAGGTATTCGGCGTGCTGCGCGCCGCGCTGGCCATGGTGGTACTGGCCAGCGCATCAATAGCGACACTGACATCCGCAGCCGCCACGCGAAACAACCGCTTGCCCCGTCGAGCCTCGGTTCGCAGCAGGCCGCTGCCGGTCAGACGCGCCAAATGCGCATTGGCCGATGCCGGCGACAGTCCGGCCAGGGTCGCCAGCTCTTCTGAAGACTTCGCCGAGCCGTCCATCAAGGCCCAGAGTATGGCCGTGCGTTTGGGCTCGGCGAGCAAGCTGGCGATCTGACTGATGCAAGGTGCTGCTTCCATGTATTCACTCCCTGTTAAACCATTTTCTGCTGCGGTTGAGGCCAAAGTATAGGTGCGCAGGCCAGCGGTTCCGCGGCGTCTGACAGAGCAGATCAGGACAGGATATGAGTGAAACTTCCGACCGTGGCGCAGGCTATTGCCGAGCAGCCATTCGCCCCGGTCGCTGCGCGGTCAATGTCGCACAACGTGCCACGAGCATCCCCCGCAGCAGATTGATCGGTTTGCTCAATTGCGCACGGTGGGCACACAGCAAGTTGAGCGGCGTGCGCTCGCCCTGCAGCTCCGGCAGGATCAAGCGCAAGCGCCCCGCCAGCACGTCGGCGCTTACATCCAGCCAGGACTTATAGGCAATCCCCATCCCCGCCACCGCCCAGCGGCGGACGACGTCGGCATCATCACTGAACCGATCACCACTGACCGTCAAGCTCACTTGGCGTTTGCCGTCATGAAACCCCCAGTGGTCATGCACGCGGGTACCGAGCATGTATAGCAGGCAATTGTGCTGGGCCAGTTGTTCCAGATGGCGCGGCTCGCCATGGCGGGCGAGGTAACTGGGGGCGGCACACAGCACTCGGATATTGTCCGGGGCGATGGGCAGCGCAATCAGGCTGGAGTCTTCGGGTTCGCCATAGCGCAAGGCGATGTCCACCGGCTGGCGGAACAGGTCGGCAATGCGATCGCCGAGCAACAATCGTACGTTTAACTGCGGGTGTTCCTGCTGGAATTCATCCAACCATGGCAGCAACTGGTTTCGCCCGAAATCCGAAGGAGCCGACAGTTGCAACACACCACTGACATGATCCTGGCCGCTGGCCAACAGACGCCGCCCTTCATCCAGAGCGCTCAGCGCGGTACGGGCATACTCCAGGAAACCTTCACCCTCGGCGGTCAGGCGCAAGCTGCGAGTGGAGCGCGCCAGCAAGCGTGCGCCCAGTTGCTGCTCGATACGCTTCAAGGCGGCACTGGCTACCGCTGGCGACAGGTCCATGCCCCGCGCTGCTGCAGACAGGCTGCCCAGGTCCGCCGCCCGCACGAACAACTGCAAATCATCAAAACGCAGCATGCTTTGGCACCCATTATCAAAATTTGGTTGAAACAGACTGCTGTTTTAGCGGCTTTTATCTGCACGGGAAATAGCCAATCATCTCTCTATCCCGTTATCACGTGCCAGGAGTCGAATATGTCCACTGCCTTTAACGTCATCGCCACGCTGATCGCCAAACCCGGCCAACAAGCCACCCTGGAGCCCTTGCTGCGCGGCTTGCTGGAACCGACTCGCCTGGAAGCCGGCTGCGAGCAGTACGACCTGCACCAGGACCTGCAACACCCCGAGACCTTCTACATGCTCGAACGTTGGAGCGATGAGGCAGCACTGGCCGACCATGACCAGAGCGCGCATATCCAGAGCTTTCGCGCCACAGCCGCTGACGTGCTCGAACATTTCGAACTCAAGCGCCTGAAATTTCTCGCCTGATCCCCACATCAAGTCCGCATCACGCCCCCTTTACCGGAGCCGCCATGAAAGCCATTGCCTACTACGCCTCACTGCCGATCCACGACCCAAAATCCCTGCAAGACATCGAACTGCCGGAGCCCGTGGCCGGCCCGCGTGACCTGTTGGTGGAAGTCAAAGCCATCTCAGTCAACCCAGTGGACACCAAGGTGCGCCAGAACGTCGCTCCCGAAAACGGCGCCGCCAAGGTGCTGGGCTGGGATGTAGCCGGTGTGGTCAAGGCCGTTGGCAGCGCCGTGACGCTGTTCAAGGCTGGCGACAAGGTGTTCTACGCCGGTTCCCTGGTACGCCCAGGCGGCAACAGCGAACTGCACACGGTAGATGAGCGCATCGTCGGCCATATGCCCAAGAGCCTGGGGTTTGCCGAAGCCGCTGCACTGCCGTTGACCGCCATCACCGCCTGGGAGCTGCTGTTCGAACGCTTGCAGATAATTGAAGGCAAGGAAGATCAAAGCCAGAGCCTGCTGATCGTCGGCGCTGCCGGCGGCGTGGGATCGATCCTGACGCAACTGGCCAACCAGCTCACCGCGCTGAAAGTCATCGGCACCGCCTCGCGCCCCGAGACCCAGGCCTGGGCCAAGGCCCTGGGTGCCCACTTGGTGATCGACCACAGCCAGCCGCTGAGCGAAGCGCTGAAACAGGCCGGTCACCCGCAAGTGACCCACGTTGCCAGCCTGACCCAGACCGAACATCACCTCGATCAACTGGTGGAGGCGCTGCAACCCCAAGGCAAGCTGGCGCTGATTGATGACCCCAAGGCGCTGGATGTGAGCAAGCTCAAGCGCAAGAGCCTGTCGCTGCACTGGGAGTTCATGTACACCCGCTCGATGTTCGAAACGCCGGACATGATCGAGCAGCACAACTTGCTCAACCGCGTGGCCGAACTGATCGATGCCGGCATCCTGGAAACCACGGTGGGCGAGCACTTCGGTGTAATCAATGCGGCCAACCTGCGGCGTGCCCACGCGCTGCTGGAAAGCGGCAAGGCCAAAGGCAAGATCGTGCTGGAAGGGTTCTGAAAAAACGACTGTCAGTGTCGTCCGTTATTTATGTAAGTAATGGACGACACCATTAGTCCGAGAGTTGACCCTTGTCATATTTTTGCGGGGATTCGGGTTTATATTGGCCGCCTTTGCCACGAGTCTTTTACGCGAGGAAGTCAGCAATGAAGATCCTGATAAAAGCGTTAGCAAAATCCCCAGGCAGCCAATGGCAGGTTCGTCTCGACGGCGAAGCCATCACCTTTCGCAGTGAAGCCGAGGCCCGCGCCTTTGCCGAAACCCTGCAAGCCCGTATCCAGGCGCCCCACCGCTTTCCGCTCGGCCAGCAACGCTGCGCCGCTGGCTGACCCATTTCAGACCTGCGCCTGTTCGGCCCTTGCCCGTTGCAGGCGCTGGGTCGACATCGCAATCGTCACCGCCAGCACACCACACAAGCTGATGACCATGGCCATCGGCATCGCGGTGCCGTCGTGCAACACGCCGACCAACGACGCAGCCCCTGCCGCCACACCGAACTGAATGCAACCGAGCAACGCCGACGCACTGCCGGCCCGGGCGCCCTGCCCGCTCATGGCGCACGCCGAGGTATTGGGCAAAATGCAGCCCAGGCTGGCGATACAGATAAACAGTGGCACCAGCAAAGGCCACAAGGCCTCGGTGCGCAGCGCGGCAATACCCAGCAGCGTCAACGCGGCCGCCACATAGACCCACACCGTGCGCGACAGCAAAAACGCCGGGCCGCGCTTGGCCAGCAACCGCGCATTCAACTGCGCCACCAGGATAAAGCCGGCGGCGTTGGAACCGAACAGCCAGCCGTAATGCTCGGCAGGCACGCCGTAGAGTTTGATAAATACGAAGGGAGAGCCGGCGATGTAGGCAAACATCCCGGCAATCGAGATGCCGCCGGTCAAGGCATAGCCGAGGTATACGCGGTCCGACAACAGCGAGCCGTAGCGGCGCAACGAGCCAGACAACGGCTGGCGCGGCTGATCGGCCGGGAAAGTTTCCGGCAACCCGACTGCCACGGCAATCGCCGCCATTACGCTGAACAGCGACAGTGCCAGGAAGATCGATTGCCAGCCCCACACCCCGACCATCAACCCACCCGCCAAAGGTGCAAGGATCGGCGCCAGGCCGGTGACCAGCATCAATTGCGAATACACCTTGGCCGAGCCCACCGCATCGCACTTGTCACTGACCACCGCCCGGGAAATCACCATGCCCGCGCAACCGCCAAGGGCCTGCACGAAGCGCGCACCGATCAGCCATTCCAGGGACGGTGCGTAGGCACAGGCGAAGGACGCGAGGGTAAACAGGGTGACGCCGCTGAGCAGCGGTATACGCCGGCCAAAACGGTCGGCCAGCGGGCCGTAGATCAATTGGCCAATGGCCAGGCCGGCGAAGTACACCGCCAGGGTCAACTGGATATGTTTTTCATCGGTGGCAAAGGCCGTGGCCATCGCCGGAAAGCCCGGCAGGTAAAAATCGATCGCCAACGGCGCAAAGGCGCTCAAGGCGCCCAAAATCAGGATTATGCGAAGGTTCATCAGACACCCAAGTGAGTCGGCAGCTCGACAGTCTAGCCGCGCTTGGGTGCCGTGAACATTACGTTAGGTCGCTAACGATCAGAAAATCACGCCAGCTTGGCGGTGTAGCCCTCTTCGGTGATCAGTTGGATGACCTTATCCGAGGGCAAACTGCTTGCCACGCGCACTTCTTTGGCGCCCAAGTCAACTTCGACACTCGCTGCCGGGTCCTGGCTCTGTACCGCCTGGGTCACCGATCGAACGCAATGGCCGCAGGTCATTCCTTCAACATTGAATATTTGCATGACATGACTCCTTTGATGAGGTTGGGCACAGTTTGGAGCTTGCCACGATGGCAAGGTCAAGTTTCAAAAAAATCGGCCGGGCTGGTATTCGGAGGCGACGTCGGCCAAGCTTCAACTTTCCTCGCTGTGAACCACGGAGCATTCGCCATGCGCTGGTCATTTTTTGCCTTTGCCGGCCTGTTGAACTTGTCTGCCGCCGCGCCCCAGGCCCTCGCCGCTGAAGATTATGCAGTGCTGATCATTTCCCGCGAGCGCCTGGAGGTGCCGACCAATTGCGAGATCGGCCTGTATATCCAGGACCAGTTGGCCGGGCGCCTGTTCCAGGAACAGGCCACCTCGTTCAATCTGCCTGCGGGCGATGTATCGCTGCGTCTCAAGCTGCTACCGGGTCAGTCCCGAGGCTGCCTGCCCAGCCTGCTGGCGCCACCCGCGCAGAACATTACTTTGAAGGCTGGCGATGTACGCAAATTGCGTATCGCCCAAGGCCCGGACGGCATGTACCTCAAGCCGGCGGCATTGGAATACTGAAGACGCTTGACCTTCCCCACAGGTTAAGGTTGATCCTAATGGCAACTTTTCCTGGAGGACTGTCCCATGAATGGATCCACCACATTTGACCTGCCCATCGGCGGCATGACCTGCGCCAGCTGCGCCGGCCGCGTCGAACGCGCGCTGGGCAAGGTGCCGGGGGTACAGCGTGTCAGCGTCAACCTGGCCAACGAACGCGCCCATATCGAAGTGCTCGGCCAGATGGACGCCAGCGTACTGATTGCCGCAGTCGACAAGGCTGGCTACACCGCCACCCTGCCCCAAAGCGAAACCGCCACCGAGGCCGACCAGGCCCGACGCCTGCGCCGCGAGCGTTGGGCGCTGGTAGCGGGGATTATTTTGGCGTTGCCGCTGGTGCTGCCAATGCTGGTGGAACCCTTCGGCCTGCACTGGATGCTCCCCGCCTGGATACAGTTTGCCCTGGCCACGCCGGTGCAATTCATCCTCGGTGCGCGCTTCTATGTTGCCGCATGGAAAGCCGTACGCGCCGGCGCTGGCAATATGGACCTGCTGGTGGCTATCGGCACCAGCGCCGGCTACGGCCTGAGCATCTATGAATGGCTCACCGCCGCCCCAGGCGTGACGCCGCACCTGTACTTCGAAGCCTCAGCGGTAGTCATCGCCCTGGTGCTGCTGGGCAAATACCTGGAAAGCCGCGCCAAACGCCAGACCGCCAGCGCGATCCGCGCCCTGGAAGCCTTGCGTCCGGAACGGGCGATCCGCGTGCAGGATGGCCGCGAAGAAGACGTCGCGATCAATGCGTTGAAGCACGGTGACCTGGTGCTGGTCAAACCCGGCGAACGCTTCCCGGTGGACGGTGAAGTGGTGGAGGGCCAAAGCCATGCCGATGAGGCGCTGATCAGCGGTGAAAGCCTGCCGGTGCCGAAACAGCCAGGCGACCCGGTCACCGGTGGCGCCATCAACGGTGAAGGCCGTTTATTGGTGCGCACCCTGGCCCTGGGAGCCGAGAGCGTGCTGGCGCGCATCATTCGCCTGGTCGAAGACGCTCAGGCCGCCAAGGCGCCGATCCAGAAACTGGTAGATAAAGTCAGCCAGGTGTTTGTACCGGCGGTATTGGTCTTGGCGTTGATCACGGTGGTGGGCTGGTGGTGGTACGGGGCATCCCTGGAAACCGCAATCATCAATGCGGTTGCCGTGCTGGTGATCGCTTGCCCTTGCGCCCTGGGCCTGGCCACACCAACCGCAATCATGGCCGGCACCGGCGTTGCCGCGCGCCACGGCATTCTGATCAAGGATGCCGAAGCATTGGAGCGCGCCCATGCGGTCAGCGCCGTGGTGTTCGACAAGACCGGCACCCTCACCTCCGGCGCGCCGAAAATTGCGCACCTGGCGGCCGTGGATGGTAACGAAGCACTCTTGTTGCAACAGGCCGGCGCGTTGCAACGCGGCAGTGAACACCCATTGGCCAAGGCCGTGCTGGATGCGTGCCAGGAGAAAGGTCTGGACGTGGCCGACGTGAGCGCCAGCCAGTCCCTGACCGGACGCGGCATTGCCGGCACGCTGGACGGTCGGCCACTGGCGCTGGGTAATCGACGCTTGCTGGAAGAGACGGGCTTGGAGGCGGGCGAATTGGCTCAGCGCGCCAAGGATTGGGAAGCCGAAGGCCGCACCTTGTCCTGGCTGATCGAGCAAGGCACGCAGCCCCGCGTATTGGGCTTGTTCGCGTTTGGCGACACCCTCAAGCCCGGCGCGCTGGAAGCCGTGCAACAGCTCAAAGCACAACACATCAGCAGCCACCTGATTACCGGCGATAACCACGGCAGTGCCCGGGTCGTCGCAGAGGCCTTGGGTATCGACGATGTGCACGCAGAGGTACTGCCCGCCTACAAGGCGGCTGCCGTTGCCGAACTGAAAAAAACCGGCGTGGTGGCGATGGTCGGCGACGGTATCAACGACGCCCCGGCCCTGGCCGCGGCCGATATCGGCATCGCCATGGGTGGCGGTACCGACGTGGCCATGCATGCGGCCGGCATCACCCTAATGCGGGGCGACCCACGCCTGGTGCCGGCGGCCCTGGAGATCAGCCGCAAGACCTACGCGAAAATTCGCCAGAACTTGTTCTGGGCCTTTGTGTATAACTTGATCGGCATTCCCCTGGCCGCCTTCGGCCTGCTCAACCCGGTGCTGGCCGGAGCGGCGATGGCCTTGTCCAGCGTCAGCGTGGTGAGTAATGCACTGTTGTTGAAAACCTGGAAACCCAAGGACTTGGAGGATCAACGCCCATGAACATCGGCCAAGCCGCCCGCAACAGCGGGCTGAGCGCAAAGATGATTCGCTACTACGAATCCATCGGCCTGCTGAAAACGCCCCATCGCACTGACAGCGGCTATCGCGTGTATGGCCATGACGACCTGCACACCCTGACGTTTATCAAGCGCTCGCGGGACCTGGGATTTTCACTGGAAGAAGTCGGCAAGCTGCTGACCCTGTGGGAAGACCGCCAACGCGCCAGCGCCGACGTAAAAGCCTTGGCGCGCCAGCACATCGACGAGCTGAATCACAAGATTCGCGAATTGGGGCAACTGCGCGATACCTTGCAGGACCTGATGGAGCACTGCCAGGGCGATCATCGACCGGACTGCCCGATACTCAAGGAGTTGGCAGCGGGCAACTGCTGCGCCTGATGCTCTAACTGGCTACACGCAAATCCAAATGTGGGAGGGGGCTTGCTCCCGATGAGGGAGTGTCAGTCAACACATCTGTCGCTGACACACCGCCATCGGGAGCAAGCCCCCTCCCACATTTTGATCTTCATCTACCCGAAGATCACTGCATCCAAGGCGGCGGCGGTGGTTCGTCCGGCACTTTGCTCGGTGGCGCATCATCCGCCGCACGAATCGCCTGACGACGCTCTTCATCCAGCCGCGCCGCTTCGATCTCGCGGATCACACCGCCCACATCCGCCAGTTCTTCCGGTTCGTCGAACTCACCGGTCAATACACTGGCCGGGTGCAAGGTGCCGGCTTCGTACAGCGCCCACATTTCCTTGGCGTACTTGGTCTTCTTCAACTCCGGGGCAAAGCGCCCGAAGTAGGAAGCCATGTTGCCAACGTCGCGCTCCAACATGTTGAATGCATGGTTGTTGCCCGCCGCATCCACCGCCTGGGGCAGGTCGATGATCACCGGGCCCGTTGGCGTGAGCAGTACGTTGAACTCAGAAAGGTCGCCGTGCACCAGGCCGGTGCATAGCATCAGCACGATCTGGGAGATCAGGAAGGCGTGGTATTCACGCGCCTGATCAGGCTCCAGCACCACGTCGTTCAGGCGCGGCGCCGCATCGCCGTACTCGTCGGCCACCAGCTCCATCAGCAGCACGCCTTCAAGAAAGTCATACGGCTTGGGCACGCGAACGCCGGCACCGGCCAGGCGGAACAGCGCCGCAACTTCGGCGTTCTGCCAGGCGTCCTCGGTTTCTTTCTTGCCGAACTTGGAGCCCTTGGCCATGGCCCGGGCCTGGCGGCTGTTACGAACCTTACGGCCTTCCTGGTATTCGGCCGCCTGACGAAAACTTCGTTTGTTCGCCTCCTTGTAAACCTTGGCGCAACGCAATTCGTTGCCGCAGCGCACCACATAAACAGCTGCTTCTTTACCACTCATGAGTGGGCGCAGCACTTCGTCGACCAGACCGTCTTCGATCAGGGGTTCAATGCGTTTAGGAGTCTTCATCAGCTTTTATTGTGGGTCCTGTATTACCAAACACGCGTGTGGCACTCGTTATACGGCAATCGGCTCGCCGGTGGGAGAGGCTACCGACCTCTGACCACTGAAGAATGCATGCAATGGGCCAATTTTGTCGTTAATCAGCGTTCGATAATCGCCGTCACCCCTTGGCCGCCAGCAGCACAGATCGAAATCAGCCCGCGACCTTTGCCCGCCGCATCCAACAGTTTGGCGAGGTTGGCGACGATGCGCCCGCCGGTGGCGGCAAACGGATGGCCCGCCGCCAGGGAACTGCCCTTGACGTTGAGTCGACTGCGGTCGATGGACCCCAGGGGCGCATCCAGACCCAGGCGGGTCTTGCAATAGTCCGCATCTTCCCACGCCTTGAGCGTGCACAACACCTGGGCGGCGAAGGCTTCGTGAATCTCATAGTAATCAAAGTCCTGCAGGGTCAAGCCGTTGCGGGCCAGCAAGCGCGGCACCGCATACACCGGCGCCATCAACAGGCCCTCGGCACCGTTGACGAAATCCACCGCAGCCGCTTCGCCATCGCGCAGGTACGCCAGGATCGGCAGGCCACGCTCCTTGGCCCAGGCTTCACTGCCCAGCAGCACCAGGGAGGCGCCATCGGTGAGCGGCGTGGAGTTGCCGGCGGTGAGCGTGCCCTTTGCGCTGCGCTCGAAGGCCGGCTTGAGGCTGGCGAGTTTTTCCAGGGTCAGGTCGGGCCGCAGGTTGTTGTCGCGGGTCAGGCCAAGAAAGGGCGTGAGCAAGTCGTTGTGCCAGCCTTCGGCGTAGGACGCGGCCATTTTCTGATGACTCTCAAGCGCAAGCTGGTCCTGTTCGGCGCGGGGAATCTGCCAGGTCTGCGCCATCAGTTCGCAATGCTGGCCCATGGACAAGCCGGTGCGTGGTTCGCCATTGCGCGGCAGTTCCGGCTTGAGATGTTGGGGACGAAGTTGTAACAAGGTTTTTAGTTTATCCCCCATGGATTTACCGCGATTGGCTTGCAGCAAAAGCTTGCGCAAGCCTTCGTTCACCCCGATCGGTGCATCGGACGTGGTGTCTACGCCGCCGGCAATCCCACATTCGATCTGGCCCAGAGCAATTTTATTGGCCACCAGCAACGCCGCCTCCAACCCGGTGCCGCAGGCTTGCTGGATATCGTATGCAGGGGTTTGCGGCGACAGGCGCGAGCCGAGCACGCATTCGCGGGTCAGGTTGAAGTCTCGGGAGTGCTTGAGCACCGCGCCGGCGGCTACCTCGCCCACGCGCAGGCCGTGCAGGTTATAGCGCTCGATCAAGCCCTCCAGCGCGGCGGTCAGCATCGCCTGGTTGCTCGCCGTGGCGTAAGGGCCATTGGAACGGGCGAAAGGAATGCGATTACCGCCAATGATCGCTACACGGCGCAATTGAGTCATGGAAAGCTCCCTTGTGAAGGTGGGTGGAATCATCAAGCCTAGCCTAGGCTCAATCGAACGACTGCCACCCCAGGGTGGTCAACCTTTGAACCCCAGCCTTCGGAGAGCGTTCCATGTCTGACCGTTATATCGACTTCGCCAACTCAAGCCTCGGCCATCGCCTGGTCGCCGCCATTGGCCTGCCGTCGCCGGTACGCCTGGAACGCTGGCAGGCCGGACGACTGCGCCCGGTCGAGGGTGCACTGCTGCTCGGCGGGGGCTCGTTGACGACCCAGGTGCTGGCGTTTGCCAATCGACTCACCGACGCGGTTTACAGCTACGGCACCGAAGCCTCGACAGCAACCGCTTGGATTCCCGGGCACGGCCCCAAACTCAAGGCGGTGGTGTTCGACGCCAGCCACTTGCAGCACACCGACCAGCTCAAGCAACTGCGCGAGTTCTTCCAGCCGCTGCTGAAAAACCTTGATCACAGTGCCCACGTGGTGATCCTCGGCCGGGCGCCGGAAAGCCTCAGCGATCCGTTTGCTGCCAGCGCCCAGCATGCCCTGGAAGGTTTCAGCCGCTCCCTGGCCAAGGAGTTGCGCGGCGGCGGTGTGTTGCAATTGCTGTATGTGGGCGACGGCGCCGAGGACCAGCTGGAAGGTGCGCTGCGGTTTTTCCTGTCGCCGAAAAGCGCTTATATCTCGGGCCAGGTCATCCGCCTGACGGCCTGCGACACCCCGGTCGAGGACTGGACGCGCCCGCTCGCGGGGCGCACAGCCCTGGTCACCGGAGCCGCCCGTGGCATCGGTGCTTCCATCGCTGAAACCCTGGCCCGCGACGGTGCCGAGGTGATTCTGCTCGACGTGCCCCAGGCCAAGGCCGATCTCGAAGCCCTGGCTGCGCGCCTGAATGCGCGCACGGTGGTGCTGGATATCTGCGCCGAAGACGCCGCCAGCCAACTGGTTGAACACCTGCCCGACGGTCTCGATATCCTGGTACACAACGCCGGCATCACCCGCGATAAAACTCTGGCCAATATGACCCCGGAATACTGGGACGCCGTGCTGGCCGTCAACCTCAATGCCCCGCAGGTGCTGACCAAGGCCCTGCTCGACAGCGGCACCCTGCATGACAACGCACGCGTGGTGCTGCTGGCCTCCATCAGCGGCATTGCCGGTAATCGCGGGCAAACCAACTATGCCGCGAGCAAGGCCGGCTTGATCGGCCTGGCCCAGGCCTGGGCGCCCCTGTTGAAGGAACGCGGAATCAGCATCAATGCCGTGGCGCCGGGCTTTATCGAGACCCAGATGACCGCGCATATCCCGTTCGCCCTGCGTGAAGCCGGGCGTCGCATGAGTTCATTAGGCCAGGGTGGCTTGCCCCAGGACGTGGCCGAAGCGGTGGCCTGGCTCGGTCAACCGGGTTCTGGTGCGGTCAGCGGGCAGGCGCTGCGGGTATGCGGGCAAAGTCTTTTGGGAGCGTAAGCATGCAATGGCACACCTTAGACAGCTCGCCCTCTCTACTGCCGCTGTATTGGCGAGCGGCGCTCAAGCGCAAGATCACCGGCAGCACATTGCCTGAACACGGCTTGCGTTGCCGGGTCAGCGTCAACCCCAAGGCCGTCGCGGCTTACCGAAAGGTCTGCGGGTTTGCCGACGGCCCGATGCTACCGGCGACCTATCCGCATATCCTGGCGTTCGGCCTGCAGATGCAGTTGCTGACTGACAAGACGTTTGCGTTCCCCTTGCTGGGGCTGGTTCACCTGAGCAATCGCATCCGCATTCATCGCCCCTTGGGTGGCGTGGGCGACCTGAGCATCGGCGTCTATGCGCATAACCTGAAGCCCCACGCCAAAGGCGCGACCTTTGACATTGTGACCGTCGTCGAGGATGCGCTTGGGCTGCTCTGGGAGGCCGAAAGCCAAATGCTATGTCGCGGCGTGAAGCTTGAAGGCGAAGCCGTGGATAAAACCTTCCTGGCCCCTGGCCCGACCAGCGAGCTGACACGCTGGAAAGCGCCTGCCGATATCGGCCGCCGCTATGCCCGCGTGTCGGGCGATTACAACCCGATCCACCTCAGTGCGCCGACGGCCAAGTTATTCGGTTTTCCCCAGGCCATTGCCCATGGGCTGTGGAATAAGGCCCGCACGCTGGCAGCGTTGGGAGAACATCTGCCGGCTGCCAATATTGAGATCGAAGTCGAGTTCAAGAAGCCCGTGCGCCTGCCCAGTGAAGTGATATTGATGAGCAGCGCGGCCGGTTCCAGTGGCGAGTTGGCACTCAAAGGCGCGGGCGACATTCAGCATATGCTCGGCAAGTGGCAGCCGATCGCCTGAAACATACTGCTTAATTGTATATATACACCCAAAGTTATAGCGGACCTCACGAGGTCCGTTTTTTTATTCAACTCACTGATTTAAAACATTTAAGGCTTTATCAACCTATTCTCCATTACACCCTTCGTATTAGTCGTTAAGCCGACTAAGACCTTATGTATATAAATCGTTAATACCAAGTTGAGCGTTGCACGAAAGAGTACCTGGGTCTGTGATGACCACACGGACAAACCTATCGCTGCCCCAAGAAGTAACGAAGGTTTGAAACAACCAAGGTTGTACCAGGTGCAAGGAACTCAATCATGAAAACTCAAGTAGTGTTTTGGAAAGCAAGTACCGCTCTGGCCCTGATCATGGCGATGAGCCTCGGTGGCTGCAGCAGCGGTGGTGGCGGGCATAAATCCAGCGTGGCAGCGTCCTCACCGGATGCCGGAGCAGGTGCGGGCACAGGTAGCGGTGACGGTGGCACGGGTGGTGGCACGGGCGGAACTGGCGGTGGCACCGGCGGCACTGACGGCGGCACGGGCGGCACGGGCGGCGGCACCGGCGGCACTGACGGCGGCACGGGCGGCACTGGCGGTGGCACCGGCGGCACTGACGGCGGCACTGGCGGCACTGGCGGCACTGGCGGTGGCACTGGCGGCACTGACGGCGGGACAGGTGGTACGGGCGGCGGCACGGGTGGAACCGGCGGCACAGGTGGCGGTACTGGTGGGACCGGCGGAGGCACTGGCGGCACAGGTGGCGGCACCGGCGGAACGGGTGGTGGTACTGGCGGCGGAACTGGCTCGACAACCACCCCACTGATCACCGGCCAGATCGCTGGCACCCTCGGCACCACCGTAGGCAATGTAGGCGCAGCCGTGGGTGATCTTGGCTCGACCTTGAACGGTGTACCCGTCGTCGGCGTTACCGCTGGCGGCCTGGTGACCTCGGCAGGCACTGCTGTCACCAGTATCGGTACCGGCGTGACCACCGGCCTGGGCTCGCTGGGCACCAATAGCAACTCCCTGGGCATTACCGTGGCAGGCGTAGGTAATGGCGTCGCCGACCTGGGCGGCGGCCTCTCGACCACCGGCCAATCGCTGTCGACCACCCTCGGCGGTGTCCCTGTGGTCGGTGGCTTGACCGGCGGTGTCGGCGGTGCGGTCGGCGGCGTAGTCGATAAAGTCGGCACCACGGTGACCATGCTCGGCGATACCCTGAGCACCGCCAGCACCACTGGCCCGCTGGGTTCGCTGACCAACACCCTGGGTGGCAAAGTAGTGGTGCCTGTGGTGTCGCTGGTGGAAAACACCACCGGCAATCTGGGCACCGCAACCGGCCTGGGCACTCCCGTCAATGGCCTGCTGGATAAAGTCGGCTCGACGGTCACCAGCCTGGGTACCCAAGTCGCCAGCACTGGCGGCACCGGCAACCCTGTCACCAGCGTGGTCGGCAGCGTGCTGACCGGCGTCGGTGGCACACTCGATAAGTCCGGCGGTTATGTCGCACCAACGGGTGGCACTGCAGCCCCCGGCATACCGGAACTGGTGGGTGGCCTTGTGAGTAACGTGGGTACTGGCCTGAATGTGGGCAACACCAACGGCACCGTCAGTGCAGCCGGTGTAACCGGTGGCGCGCTGGGCAACACCATCGCCTCCGTAGGCACCGTGCTGGGTGGTACCGGCGTCGCCAACACCGGCGCCACGGCACCGGTCGCAGCAGTCGCAACCAATGTCGGCGCAGCCCTGAACCCCGTGACCTCCGGCGTCACTGCGCTGACGCAAAACATTGGTACCACCACTGGCGTTGGTGCTCCAGTCAACGGCCTGGTGACGCAAGTCGGCGGCGCTGTGAGCAGCCTGGGCACTAACCTCACCACAGCCAACGCCAACCCGGTCACCAACACCCTCGGCACCACCGTTACGGCGGTCGGCAACACCGTGAGCTCGGTGGGTGGCCTGGTCACCGGCGGCACTGGCGGCACCAGCGGTGGCCTGCTTGGCGGCCTGAACATCGGCGCCAGCACCACAACCACCGGTACTGCAACGACAACAACCGGCGGCACCACAACAACGGGCGGTCTTGGCGGTTTGTTGAACGGCCTGACCGGAAAATAGAATTGCACCTGGCCGATTAGACGGCCTCCCCTACAGCGCCTACGCTTGGTTGAGACGAGAGACCCTCATCAGTCTCTCGTCTTTTTTATGGGCGGCGACATAGGTGATGAACCGCCGCCCTGCCGAACCGCGTTCCAGAACCCGGCGGGCCCGAAGCGCTGCTGCAGTTGACCATGGAGTGTCCTATGCGCGTGTTGACACCGTTGTTATTGATGACCCTCAGTGCCTACGTACAGGCCGAGCCCCTTCCCAGCTTTCTGAACAGTAACGACACGATCCGCACCCTGCCGGTCCCCAACCTGCCCGCTGACGCTTACCGACCGGCCACCCCGCAAACCCAGGTGCCCGAGGCGCCGCCGACGGCCGGCCAGCCGCTGCTGATGGACACCAAGGTCACCATCCGCAAGCTGCAAATCGAAGGCGGGACGATCTATCCGCTCACCGAAACGGCCAAGGCCTACGCGCCATTGATTGGACGTGAGACCAACCTCGCGCAACTGATCGAAGCCACCCGTGGCATCACCCGCCGCTACCAGCAGGACGGCTACCTGCTGTCCTATGCGTTCCTGCCACAACAGAACTTCGAAAACGGCCTGGTCCGCGTAGTCCTTGTGGAGGGTTACATCAAGGATTACCAACAGACCGGCGACATCGGCTCGGTGTCGGCCTACGTCGACAAGCTGGCAAATAAACTCCTGGCCGAACGCCCCCTGACGCGCAAGACCTTCGAGCGCTATACCACCCTGATGAGCCGCATCCCGGGCCTCACCGTGCAAGCGCAAGTACCGCCGCCTGGCACCACCGATGGCGCCACGCACATGCAGATCCAGGCCAGCCGCAAGCCCTTCACCACCAGCATGAGCCTGGTGCAGAAAAGCCGTGGCGGCACCCAGGCGTTGCTCAGTGCCACCAGCAATTCGCAAACCTTCATGGGCGAGCAGCTCACCGTCAGCGGCCTGTTCCCGCCGGGTGAGGATAAAGAGCATTACTACCGCGTGGACTACAACCAGTTCATCAATGCCGAAGGCAGCCAGTTCGCACTGGCCGCCGAACGTTACCGCGCCGACCCCAATGCCAATGTGCAACTGGACGGCGGCTTCCAACTTAAGCCGCACCAGTCCGTGGACCGCTACTCCATTGGCCTGAGCCACCCACTGATTGCCTCGCCCACCGAGTCGCTGACCCTGGGTACGCGCCTGTACGCCGTGGACCAGACCACCCGCTACAAACTGGTGGGCTACCCGCTGCGTTTTGATATTGAATCGAACCTGCGTGCCCTGGCGTTTGAGGGTGATTGGCGCAAGGCTGATGCGCGGCAATTGCGCATTATCAGCGGAGGCTTGTACCGGGGTATCGACGGCTTGGGCGCCAAAGCCCGCAGTGACCTGGACGTGGCAAAGCCCGACCTCGACTTCTTCCGCCTGCGCCTGTCCGGGGTGCAAAGCAACAAGTTCTTCGATAACTGGCAAGGCGTGCTTTCAGGAGCCTTCTACTGGAGTAACGACACCCTGCCCGACAGCGAGCGCGCCACCTTCGGCGGGCAGAACTTCGGCCGCGGCTACCCCGATGACCAAGGCTCGGGCGACAAGGGCTGGGGCGCGGCCTACGAGGTCAACTACAGCTACAACCGCGCCGGTGACTGGGTAAAAGTCCTGCAACCCTATGTAGTGCTCGACCGCGCCAAGACCTGGTTCAACGAGCTGCCGGTGAAGGCCAGCGATATGTCATCGGCGGCCGTGGGCCTGCGCTTTGGCGACAACAAGTACTACAACATCGCCCTGGAAGCGGCCAAACCGATGTCGGACATAGCCCTGGACAGCTACAACCGGCGGCCGCGGTATACGTTGAGTTTCAGTTATCAGCTCTGACCCAGCCGATGCCTTAACTAAAAATGTGGGAGGGGGCTTGCCCCCGATGAGGGAATGCCAGCCAGCAAATCTGTGACTGACACACCGCCATCGGGGGCAAGCCCTCTCCCACATTTTTTTGGAACTGCGCGGGCCAACTACCGACGGGACTTCGGCAGAGGAAACAGGCTGTTGAGGGTATCGATCAAGCGCACCAGATAGATCGGCTTGCGAAACAGATCCAGCACCTGCAGACGCAGCATGTCACTGACATCATCCATCTCGGCATGGCCGGACATCACGATCACAGGCAAATGCGAGCGCGATGTGTGTTCGCGCAGGCGCTTGATCAAGGAAATCCCGCTTTCCTCGGGCATGCGCAAGTCAGTGATGACCAACGCTATATCAGGATGAAGTGTCAATTCTTGCAGGGCGAAAGTCACGGACGTGGAAGTGAAACAGACGAATCCCTCGTTTTCGAGGGATTCGGCTAACTCGACCAGCGCATCCTCCTCGTCGTCCACCAATAGGATTTGTTGGCGGGCTGACGACGGGGGGCTCATGGGCAGTACCTGATTAAAAAGATCATCGAAACGACAACCTACAGTACTTACGGTTATGTCGCTGCCGGCAGTGCATCGGACACCTTCTGGAAAACGCCTTTTATTTTATCGCCCAGCCCAGTACCGAACCCAATGATCACCAACGCAACTATCGCCACGATAATCACATACTCAATGGCTGATGCTCCGTCTCTGCGACGCAAGAATAACTGAGCATGAATGTAAAACTTCAAGAACAGATCAAGGATCATAAGACTTCTCCTTCATGCGCCACAAAGCGCCGTTACTGCTGGCCCGCACGATGATTGCCGTGTGCCACTAGAGCATTGTCAACAAAGTTGACACTCACAACTGTAAGAACGAATTAATCACAAAGTATTAGTCGCGGCGCTGCCGCCCCAAATCCGATTTTACGGGGGTCAGATTTAGCCTACAGATAATTTTTTCATACGGTAATGGCATTTCGTCCTAGCTGAGCTACCTTCAAATAGCCAAATCGTTAGTTGTTCATCACAGCTAAGTTGCGAAATTAACTCGTTTGTATTAACGGGCATAAGCAGTGCAACGGGATAGGGAGAGCCGTCATGAACAGTCGCATCAGCATGGTCCTGGCTGGCTTGCTGCTTGTCGCAGCTTTAATTGCAGGGTATTGGGGGCTGGTGCTGAGTCGTCCTCCGGAATCCGTAGTGGCCCCATCGCCGGAACCTGTCATTTCCGTTGAAAAAACCCTGACTGCCGTGGAAGACCAAACCCGCCAACCGGTGGTGGTACTGGTACACGCGGTGCCCGCTTTTGCCCCCCTTACCGCTGCCGACGTGGCCGTGGAAAAACTGCGCACCGTTCCGGCCGGCAGCCTGACCAGCCTCGACCAGGCCATCGGTCGCACGCCCTTGCGCGCCTTGGGCGCCGGCACCTGGCTAAACGATGAAAGCTTCACCGCCGGTGGGCCGCTGGCCCGCATGATCCGTGCAAATGAACGTGCGCTGGCGGTCGCCGTCGATGAGGTCATCGGTGCCGGTGGCCAACTGAGCCCCGGCGATTACGTCGACGTCTTGCTGTTCCTGCGCCAGGACAACGCCAATGCCGAGCAATCGGCGCAGGTGATCATTCCCGCGATTCGCCTGCTCAGCGTCGGCGACCAATTGGGGCTGGCCAACGACGGCACACCGGCAGTGCCCCCACCGGCCACTGCCGAAGAGCGCGCCCAGGCTGCACAACGGCGTACCGCTGCGCGCAGCGTTGTGCTGGCAGTGCCCGAACCGTTGCTGAGCCGGCTGATGCTCGCCTCCCAAGCCGGCACGCTACGCCTGGCCGTGCGCAGTGCCGACGAACAGTTGCTCAGCCGCTACTGGGCCGGCGAAAGCGACACGCCGGACAAAGTGCAAAGCGCCAACCGCGACCTCTACCAATTCACCCAACTGGCCCTCACCGGCCCGCCGAAAAAAATCGCCCCCACGGTTGCCGACACCGGCCAGCGTCGGGGCGTCGAAGTGATTCGTGGCGCTTCGGCGGCCCAACAAACCCCTGATTGAACAAGGATGCTTTGAATGAGCCCACGCTACGCTCAATTGGCCTTGACCTTGATGCTACCGTGCCTGCCCGTGGGCCTGGCGATGGCAGCACCTGGCAATTGCAGCACCTTGGGCCAGTTGCCCGCCGTGGTCGAGGTGGGCGAAGGCTTGCAAACCGAGCTGCAATCGCCGGTAGCGATCACGCGCCTGGCCATTGGTGACCCAAAGATCGCCGATGTGCGGGTCAATGGCGAGCGTAACTTCCTGTTGACCGGCGTCGGCAGCGGCGCCACCAGCCTGATGGTGTGGACCGGCTGCTCGACCGCGCCGCGCCAGAGCATGGTATTCGTCAAGGGCAAGGCTACCTCGGCGCTGACCAGCCAATCGTTGTCGCCTTCGGAAGACCCGACACTGCCCAGCCAGGTACAGACCGATATCCGCTTCGTCGAAGTCAGCCGCACCAAGCTCAAGGAGGCCAGCACCAAGATCCTCGGCATGGGCAAGAATTTCTTCCTCGGCAGCCCCGACCTGCTCTCCCCAGCGGAGAGCGTGTTCAAGCTGCCGGTGAGCGCTGACAGTTTCAACATCGGGTTTGGCGGTGGCCGGGTCAAGGCGTTGATCAACGCCCTGGAAAGCAGTGGCTTTGCCTACACCCTGGCGCGTCCGAGCCTGGTGGCCATGAGCGGCCAGAGCGCGACCTTCCTGGCTGGAGGTGAAGTGCCGATCCCGGTACCCAGTGCCGGCAGCGATACCATTTCCATCGAGTACAAGGAGTTCGGCATCCGCCTGACCCTGACGCCCACGGTGATCGATCACAACCGCATCGCCCTGAAAGTCGCACCGGAAGTCAGCGAGCTGGATTACAACAACGCGATCCAGATCGAGGGCATCCAGGTGCCCGCCCTGACCGTACGGCGCACCGACACCAGCGTGTCGCTGGCCGATGGCGAAAGCTTTGTCATCAGCGGCCTGATCAGCAGTACCAACCGTTCCACCATCGCCAAGCTCCCGGGCCTGGGCGATATCCCGATCATTGGCGCGTTTTTCCGCGACTCCAATATTCGCAGCGAGGAAAAAGAGCTGCTGATGATTGTCACCCCGCACCTGGTCCGGCCATTGGCGGCCAACGCACAGTTGCCGTCGTTGCCCGGGGAAAAACTGCGCAACTACGACCCGAACTGGTTCCGCCTGTTCTTTCTTGAAAACGGCAACTTCGACCGTCGCAGTGGACTTTCCCAATGAGCGATAACCTGGGCCAGACCTTCCTGGCAATCACCCGCAACAACACCGACCTGGAGTGGCTGCAGGGCGCGCTGGCCCCGCTTGGCCAAGTGATCAGCGTCGGCGGTGGCAGCCTGGATGAATTGCTGGCACTGGTGGACGTGACCTTCGCCAACCTGGTGTTCGTGGGCCTGGACCGCGAACACCTGGTGGCCCAGAGCGCACTGATCGAAGGCGCCCTGGAAGCCAAGCCGATGCTGGCCGTAGTCGCCCTCGGTGACGGCATGGACAACCAGTTGGTACTCAACGCGATGCGCGCCGGCGCCCGGGATTTTGTCGCCTATGGTTCACGCTCCAGCGAAGTGGCCGGGTTGGTGCGACGCATGAGCAAGCGCCTGCCGTCTACCGCGCCGAACGCCCACCTTGGTGGCCTGACGGTGCTATACGGCACCCAAGGCAATACCGACGGCGCCCTGATCGCCAGCCACTTGGCGATGGTGGTGCAAAAGAGCGGTCAGCAGACACTGCTGCTCGACCTCGGCCTGCCGCGGGGCGACAGCCTGGCGCTGCTGGGCCTGGAGAGTACCTTCAATTTCGGTGACGCCTTGCGCCACCTGCGCCGCCTTGACACCACACTGATCAACAGCGCCTTTACCAGCACCGACGAGGGCCTGCGCATTCTTGCGTATGCCGCCAGCGACGAGCCCCTGGAAATGACCAGCGCCGCCGAGCTGTACATGTTGCTCAGCGCCTTGCGCCAGCACTTCCAGCACATCGTGGTCAACCTCACCGGGCAGGCAGACAGCGAGCCGTTGCGCACCTTTGTCAGCCACTGCGACAAACTGCTGTGGTGCACCGACCAAGGCGTGCTCGACTGCCGGCGCAACCTCGCGGTGCTGAACCTGTGGCGCGAAAAAGGCATGAAGCTCGACCACGCCCGACTGCTGGTCGACCGCTATATCAAGGGTTGCGCGCCCGACACCGAAACCCTGGAAAAAAGCTTCGGCCTGGAGTGCATCGCGGTGCTGCCGCTTAGCCCTGAAGTGCGCCTGAATGCCAAGAACCAGGGGCAAAGTCTGTTCACCCTGGCCCCGCGCGAAGCCCTTACCCACACTTTGCGTCAGTTGGGCGAGCGCCTGGCAAAACGTTCCGAGGGCATGGAAAAACCGTCCACGCGCTGGTTCGAACGTCTACTGGGGTCAGGTCGATGAACGGTGAAAAGCTCTTCGGCGCCCCCACGCGTGGAGCCGCCGGGCGCAACGACCACGACAGCCTGAAAATGGTGCTGCACCGCTACATCATCGATGCCATCGAAGAGACCGGACAGAACCTGCTGGAAGGCTCGCGCCAATCCCTGGCGCAATTTGTCATCGACAAGGTGGCCGAGTACATCACGCGTATGCACCTGGCGATCTCGCGTTACGAGATGGAGCGCCTGGCCGAAGAAATCGTCGATGAGCTGACCGGCTTCGGCCCGCTGGAAGTGCTGCTGCGCGATGTGTCGGTCACCGAGATCCTGGTCAACGGCCCGCACCGGGTGTTTATCGAACGTGATGGTGTGCTGCACCAGAGCGACCTGCGCTTTATCGATGCGCACCATGTGGAGCGGGTGATGCAGCGTATCCTCGCGCCCCTCGGGCGGCGCCTGGATGAGTCGTCGCCGATGGTCGATGCGCGCCTGCCCGACGGCAGCCGGGTCAATGCGATCATCCCGCCGATCGCCTTGGACGGCCCCTGCCTGTCGATCCGTAAATTTCGCAAGGACATGCTCAAGAGCAGCGACCTGGTGGCGATGCAGACCATCGACCAGAGCATCTTCGAGTTTTTCCAGGAAGCGGTGGGCAAACGCTGCAATATCCTAATCAGCGGTGGTACCGGGACCGGCAAGACCACACTGCTGAATATTCTCAGCCAATTGATCAACCCCCACGAGCGCCTGGTCACCATCGAAGATGTGGCCGAATTGCAACTGGGCCACCCCCACGTCGTGCGCCTGGAAACCCGCCCACCCAATGCCGAAGGACATGGCGAGGTCAAGGCCAGCGACCTGATCCGCAACGCCCTGCGGATGCGCCCGGACCGCATCATCCTCGGCGAGATTCGCGGCGTCGAAGTACTCGACGTGATGACCGCCATGAACACCGGCCATGACGGTTCCATGAGCACCGTGCACGCCAACAACGCCCAGGACGCGCTGCTGCGCCTGGAAACCCTGGTGGGCCTGACCGGGCGCGTGGTGGCGGAAAAAACCCTGCGCCAGATGATCTGTGCCGCACTGGATGTGGTGATTCAGCTGACGCGCCTGCCCGATGGGCGCCGCTGCGTCAGCGAGGTGGTGGAAGTGGTCGGCGTGCGCGACGACGTGTATGTCACCAATACCCTGTTCCGCTTCGACCGCCGTGCCGGCTTTGGCTTCCTGCGCGAAGCGTTGCACCCGGCCGGCGACAAGCTGCGGCGCGAAACGCCATTGCCGTTGTAGGGAGGCGTCATGACCGGACTTATCCTGCTGCTTATCTGCGTTCTGCTGGTCAGCCTGTCCATCTGGCTGTTCCAGCGCGGGCTGCGCCAGGCCGGCACCGACCGCGTGCTGGAGCGCCTTGCCGAGGGCCAGCCCGCCCCTCAGGAATCGAACAACAGCTGGGTCGCCATGGAACGGATGTTCCAGCGCGCCGGCCTGGGCAAACCCACCGATCGCCTTGGGCTGTGGTTGAGCGGCTGGGCGGTGGCCATGGTGCTGGGCTACTTGCTGGCCGACTGGCTGGGCCTGCTTGCCATGCTGCTGGTGCCACCGTTGCTGTTGCGCTTGTACATCGCCTGGCGCTACCAACGGCGGGTGCAGCGCATGATCGAACAATTGCCGCAACTGCTCGACCACAGCGTGCGCAGCCTCAAGTCCGGACGCACCCTGGCCGATGCCGTGCTGGGTGCAATCGAAAGCACCGAGGCGCCCCTCAAGCAAGCGATGAGCCGCATCCAGCGCAATGTGCAAATGGGCGTGAGCCTGCCGGAGTCCGCCAGCGATTTTGCCGAGTTCTACGAGCGCGATGAGTTTCGTCTGTTTGCCCTGGGCCTGAAGGTCAACCACCGCTACGGCGGCAATGCCAGCGAGTTGCTGGAAAACCTGATCAAGATGATCCGCGAGCGCGAGCAGGGTGCCCGTCAACTCAAGGCCATGACCGGTGAAACACGCATGACCGCCTATGTATTGGCAGGATTGCCCATCGCCATGGTCGGCTACTTCCTGATGGTCAACCCGGGCTACCTGATGAGCATGTGGAATGACGGCACGGGGCGCTACCTGCTGCTCGGTGCGGTAGCGCTCGACATCACGGGCACCTTCGTCATGTGGCGCATGTTGCGGAGTATTTGAGATGGCCATCCTGATCAGCCTGATGCTGCTACTCGCCGCCGTCGTGTTGATCGCCGGCAACCTGCTGGAGCAACGCCGCCGCCAACGCATGGTCAACCAACGCCTGCAAGGCCAACTGGCCCGCGAAGACAAACTTGGCAGCCTGATGCGCCAATTGGGCGCCAGCGCGGTGGCACAGCGCTCGGTCAGCCTGGACAACGAAACACAGACCTTGCTCAACCGCGTCGGCTGGCGTAAGCCCAACCAGCGCTCCATGTTCGCCGCCTGCCAGGTCGGCGTGCCCATCGTGCTGCTGGGCCTGACCGTGCTCGGCCAGCAACTGCTGTTTGCCCATGCGGGCTCGCCGTGGATCGCACCGGCCATTGCCCTGGGGGTCGGTTACCTGTTGCCCAAGCGCGTGCTGGTCCTCAGCGCGAAATACCGCCAGGAACGCATCGCACGAGAGATCTCCACATTCATTCCGTTGCTGCGCATCCTGTTCGAATCCGGCATGGCGGTTGAACAGTCGCTGCGGGTGTTGAGTATCGACGCCCAGCGCCTGCTCCCGGACCTGACCCATGAACTGCGCCTGATTCTGGTACGGGTCGACTCGGGCCTGGAGTTGTCGGAGGAACTGGGCAAGACCGCGCGCCTGCTGGCCGTGGATGAGTTCACCGACACCTGCATCATTCTCCAGCAATTGATCCAGCAGGGTGGCGGTGCCATGAAGTCGCTGCTGGCGCTCAAGCAATTGCTCGATGACCGCCGCCTGACCCGCCTGCAGGAATACATTTCGAAGATGTCGGCGAAGATGTCCGTAGTGATGATGGTGTTCCTGTTTCCCGCCCTGCTGACTGTGCTTGGGGGGCCGGCCTTTATCGCCATCGCCCGGGCCTTGAATAACTTCTGAGGAGCCTGCCATGAAGCCACTGATTGTCGCCTTGAGCCTGCTGATGCTGGGCGGCTGTGCCAGCAATAGCCAGGTTCCATGGGCCGGATTGCTGCAGCCCGGCGGTTGCCCCAAGCCCAGCTCGGACCAGGAGCTTTCATTGAACCTGGCCGATGACATGGCCAACGAAGGCAAGCTGCACGCCAGCCTGGCCAACCTGCAGAACCTGCCCAATGCCCTGCCCCAGGTGCGCCAGCGCCAGGCCCGTGCCTATCGCTTGCTCGGGCGCAGCGAGGCCGAGCCGCTGTACCGCAGCCTGTTGGGCACCTGCCTGGCTGCCGATGGCGAGCACGGCCTGGGGCAATTGGCCTCGGCCAGGGGCGACAACGGCCAGGCCATGGCGCACCTGCAACGTGCTGCAAAGCTGACGCCCACCGACGAGAAAATCCGCAATGACCTGGGCGTGGTGTACCTCGATCAACTGCGCCTGGAAGACGCCCGTTTCGAATTCATGACCGCCATCGAGCTCAAGCAGAGCGATCAATTGGCGGCGTTGAACCTGGTGACCTTGCTGATTTATCAGGACAACTGGGAACAGGCCGCAAAAGTGGTCGGCCAACTCGGACTGAGCCCCGAGCAGGTCACCGAAGCCCAGGCGCGGGCACAACAACTCAAGGGTTCACGCACGGTACCGGTGCGTTCAGCCAAAGACCAGGTCGCGACGGTCAGCGACACGCTGCCGGTGCCTGTGAAATAGGGAGTCGATGATGAAAATCCATTACCTCGCTGGCCTCGCCGTGTTGGCACTGCCGCTCATGGCATCGGCCATCGAAGCCGGGCCATCTTCCCCACGGCAAGCGGAAACCGAAAACTGGATGGCGCTGCAGCTAAGCGGCCGCGCAGCCTCGGCCAACCCGCAGAAGACCACGCCGGCAGAACGCGAGCAGGCACTCAAGCGCTGGCTGGACAGCAACAAGCATCCGATCCCGGAGTTCTTTGATCAGAAGGTGGGTGGGTCGGCACAGGGCGGGAGCAAATAACCAAGCCTATATCCCACTGTAGGAGCGAGCTTGCTCGCGAAGAACCCCACGACACCGCGTTTATGCAGGATTCACGCGTTATCGTTGACGTTTTTCGCGAGCAAGCTCGCTCCTACATTATTAGCGCAGGCGCTGGACCTTCAGTGCGCCGTCACCCGCTGGCGCATCGCCGAGTTGCTGGGCGACAACGCCAGCGCCAACTGGGTACGGTTGTGCATATGGGTCAGGCGCAATACCTGGGACACATACAGCTTGACCGTGTTCTCGGTGATTCCCAGTTCACAGGCAATCTGGTAGTTGGTCTGGCCCTTTCCCACCAGGCGTGCCACATCCAGCTGGCGCGGTGACAATTGGTTGAAGATTGCCGGGATTTCCAATGGCCCGGAGTCATCGGCCAGCGGCTCGCCGTCAGTATCCTTGGGTGGGTTGCGACGCACCTTGTCCAGGTCCATATACAAGTCGTTGATGGATTCGGACAGGTACTGCAACTTCTGGTTAAGCGTGCCCAGTTGCAGGTCTTTTTGCCGTTCCTCCAAGGCCGCTTCCTGGCGCTTCAGGCCTTCGAGCACCTCATCGAGATTGATCGGCTTCTGGTAGTAATCGGCGATCCCCGCGCGCAGGGCCTTGATCACATCCTGTTTGTCGGCACGCCCTGTAAGCATGATCGCTTCGAACGCACGATGTTTGCCGGCAACCTGCTGCAGGGCCTGCACCAGCTCGATGCCGTCCATGTCCGGCATATGCAGGTCACACAGCACCAGGCCTATCAAGGGGTCATCGCCGAAGCGCTGGATCGCCTGTTGGCTGGACTCACACGGGACACAACGGTACCCGCTGCTTTCGAGAAATTCACAGAGCTCCTCCACGATCAAAGGTTGATCGTCGACCACGAGCACTTTTACCGCAGATGTGAGCTTGTTCACGCGCTACTCCATGCCTGGCAAGCCAAAGAGGACCCATCCTTTTTGACGAAAAATCCTATACAACTACTCATTAAACGTAGACGTACTTTCTGACTATGTACATAGCATTATTCAACGCGCGCGCTTAATGGATCCAAAGCCAACACCCGACGAAACCTGTCAAAACGAAAGGCGCAAAAGGCTGTTTTTTTGACACTTTTTCTGCCCGCTCAAACTGGCTCGAGCTAAGCCCTTGATGCACAAATGTCCAGGCCAGCATGGCGACCGCGGCGCCGATCAGCGACCCCAACAGAATGTCGATATTGGACGCCAGGCCCAGGGCGGCGAGCAGCTTCACATCCCCCGCGCCGAAGCGGCCCAACGCATACCCGGGCAGGGTCAGTATCAGCGCCAGAACCAAGGCCAGGCCGCCTTCGCTGCGGGGCGCACCGACCCAAGTCGACCCTGCCCACAGCAGGTAGATCAACGCCAGCAAACCAGCACCCAAGGTCAGCGTATTGGCAATCTGGCGCTGGCGAATATCCTGCACCGCACACAGGCCCAACCACAGCAGAATCACTGCATTCTGGATCACGTAAAAAACATCCCTTTTTGTCGAATAATTCTATGCTGATATCAGGTACTCGCCTCAGGGTAGACGCAGTGATGAAATCAGGCTTCCCGAGAAAGCAAAAAGGTGCGGCGGCCATCGAGTTTGCCTTGGTCTTCGTGATCTTCTTTGCAGTGTTCTACGGCATGCTCAGCTACAGCTTGCCACTGCTGTTGATGCAGTCCTTTCATCAGGCGGCAGCGGAGGGTGTGCGCCGCAGTGTGTCCCTGGACCCAAGTACCGCAGGCTATTCGGCACTGGTGGTACAGCGCGCCAAGGATGCGGCGCAGGCCCAATTGAATTGGATCCCCGGCTCGTTGAAGTTCTTGCCCGGCTACATCACTGCCACCTACACCAATAATTTGCTGACGGTAAAAATCACCTACCCCTCGGCCAATATCAAAGCGGTGCTGCCGGCCTTGGTACTGCCCGGGGTTGGCAGCGTACCGAACTTGCCCGCCAACCTCACCGCCACCTCGAGCCTGCAGTTTTGACGGCAGGGGATAAACTGTTCGCGCGCCTGCGCGGGCGCCACAGCGCACCAGCGATGCCCGCGCTGGGCCTGCACCTGCAGCTGGACAACCTGGGCCATGTGCTGAGCATCGCCGGCACCTTGCATCCCTTGCTCACCCAGCACTTCACCCACACAAACACCCCGCCGTTGCACGCCTTGCTGTGTGCCAGCAGCGCATTGAGTGTCGAGGGCACACCGCAGCAATGGCAACGCCACGGCCTGGACCTGGACTTTCAGGGTGCCGGCGGCCAGGTCCTGCATACCCGCGGCTGGATGGAGCCCGAGGGCGACGGCTGGGCCCTGCACTTGCTGGATATTACTGACCTGCTGGCCGACCGGGCATTGGAACAGCAGCGCGAACAGAACCATCAAATCACCGGCCTGATGAACGAACAATTGCGCGTGTGCAGCCTCAACCGCCTACCCCAGGTGTTCAACGAGCACCTGCGCACCGTCGCTCAGCGCTGGCGCATGCCGTGCGTGGCCATGGTGCTGCTCGACGAGGAGGACCAAGGCTGGCGCATCTACAGTCAATATGCCGCCCATGATGCGCCAGCCCTGTGGCAAACCGGGCAACACTTGGGCACCAGCCTGGACAGCATCAACGGCAACACGCCGCTGAGCCTGGACATTGCCCAGGGCCGCAGCGACAACCCGCGCCTACGCAGCGTGTTTGGCAATGCCGATGGCTTCCTGGTGCCTTACCGCGACAGCCAGGGTGTCGCGGCGTGGTTGCTGTGTGGGTTCTATAGTGGACAGGCGCAACACACCCGCGAGCGCGATTGGCTCAACTTATGTGCGGCCCTCGCCGCCCCGCTGCTCAGTCGCCTGCGTGAACAACGTCATCACCAGCAACTGGAACGGCTGGAAGCCCTGCAAGGCCTGCTCGGCACCGGTTGGTGGGAATTGTTGCCCGCCACCCAGGAAATCCAGCTGGCGCCACAATTGCTGCGCAACCTGAGCCTGGAGCAAGGCCCCACCCGCCAAGCCCTTGGCACCTGGCTTGAACTGATCCACCCGGCCGACCGCCAGGCCCTCAACAGTCGCCTGCAAGACCTGCAAGCCTTGGGCAAACCCTTGCTGACCAGCGTGCGCCTGCAGCGTACGGAGGCCGAGCAGGCGCCCCTCTGGTACCGCATACAGGGACAAGTGCTGGGAGTTGGCAATGAGCGACGCTGGATCGGTTTCATGCTCGACATCAGCGACATCAAGAACCAGCAACTGCAAGCCGCCGCTGCCCATGCGCGCCTGGACAACCTGATCGCCAGCTCACCGGCGGTGATCTATGTGCAGCGCTACGTCAACGGCGCGCTGCATCCGGCGTTTTTCAGCGACAGCCTGCTACCACTACTGGGCTGGACCCTGGCCGACTGCAACCTCGACACCCTGGCGGCGCTGATCCACCCCGACGACCGCGAACTCTACTTTGAACGCACTCGCCAATTGCTACGCGAAGGCAACGTGCGCAGCCGCTACCGACTGCGTGACAAACAGGGCCACTACCACTGGCTGCTCGACGAAGCCAAACTGTTGCGCGACGACCTCGGGCTGCCGGTGGAGGCCGTAGGCTTGTGGCTGGACGTGACCGAGGCGACCCTGGCCGCTGAACAGGTGCGTCAGAGTGAGGAGCGCTATCGCATCCTGGTGGAGGACTCGCCGGCAATGATCTGCCGCTACCGCCCCGACCTGATCCTGACCTTCGGTAATACGCCGCTGGCCAACTACCTGGAATGCCTGCCCGCCCAACTACCCGGCATCGACCTGGGCCAATGGCTGTCGGATGAACAGCGCGCCGCCTTTGTGCAGCGCATTGCGCGGCTGACCCCGGAATTCCCGGTGAGCACGGCTGAAATCAGCCTGCAACTGCCTGGGCGTAAGCATGCCTGGTGGGTGTGGTCGGACCGTGGCGTGTTTGATCAACACGGCACCTTGTTGGAAGTGCAGGCCGTGGGCCGCGACAACACCGAAGTGCGTCGCTCCCAGCAACAACTGACCCAAAGCGCAAAAATGGCCACCCTCGGCGAAATGGCCACTGGCCTTGCCCATGAAATCAACCAACCGCTGAACGTGATGCACATGGCCGTCGTCAACGTGCTCAAGCGCCTGGGCAATGGCGATGTACAAGTGGACTACCTTACGGAAAAACTCCAGCGCATCGACGCACAGGTGCAACGCGCGGCACGGGTGGTCGACCACATGCGCGTCTTCGGCCGCCGCTCGGAAATCGAACAGCAACCCTTCGACCCGGCGCAGGCGCTGGAGGGCACCTTGGCCCTGCTCAGCGAAGGCTTGCGCGGCAAGGGCGTGGAAGTACGCATCACCCCGGCGGACTTCTCGGTGCAGGTCAAAGGCCACGTTGATCAATTGGAGCAGGTACTGATCAACCTGATGGTCAACGCCCGCGACGCGCTGCTCAGCCAGCGGGAAAAGGACCCTGGGCTGCGCCCCTGGATTGCGCTGCACAGCGAGCATGACAGCCGCCACGTACGCATCTGGGTCGAAGACAACGCCGGCGGAATTGACCCGCGTTTACTGGAACGGATTTTCGAGCCGTTCTTCACCACCAAGCCAATCGGTGTGGGCACCGGGCTGGGGCTCTCGGTGAGCTATGGGATCGTGGAAAACATGGGCGGACGCCTGAGCGTCAGCAATGGCGAAGCAGGCGCGAAATTCTGCGTGGAGTTGCCCATCGTACCGGTTCAAATCACCAGATAAGCCCGACCCATGTGGCAGGTGAGGTTGGCACCGACTTCGGCGTTGCCGAGGTTGATGCCCAGTGCACTTAACAAGCCATCCACAATCGGGTCGAGTACTGGCGACAAAACGTTTTTGATCGCGGTTACCAGCGTATTGGTAATGGTCGCGAGTAAACCCGACACAGCCGGTAGGACGCCGCCAGGGGCACTACCCGTTGGGGCAACATAATTTACCTGGATCGCCCCCAATGTATTGACCAGCCCTTTGACCACCTCTGTCGAGGGAGGAACAGACTTATAGGTAGGCGCCAGAGTCATGTCGTTGACCGGAGAAAACAGCAGACTTTGACTCGTCCCTCCCACGGTCGCATGGACGACGGATAGGGATAAGCTACCGCCTACGCCTGCCTTACGCGGACCACAGCCAAATATTCCCTTGCAGGTTTGTACGCCAATATCCACGAGGGCTACTGGATTCACTTCAGATTTTACTGCGGAGGAAAAGGCCTGCGCCGCATCCACTTTTCCTACAGAAACATCTGCAAGCGCAGTCTCAACCTGAACAGTCAGCGATTTCGTCGCATTGCTCGCACAATTGAAATCCGTGACATGGCTTCTCGCGCTCGCCACCTCGATATTGATATCCAGGCCGCTCAACAACTGAAGATCGGTGTGATCACAAGGCTTCAATATCAGGCACAACACTGGATCCAGCAGGCTCACCAAATTCAAATGCAACAAGTTATTTACGACACCTGTCACCGGAGTGGTGATGGCGGAAACCGCAGACGTCAGTCCATTAATGCCATTCAACACGGGCAGTTGAATGGACACCAACGTACGCACTTGTGCGGTGCGCACAAAGATCTGATCGGTCGGCGGGTTCTTCAACAAGCCCTTCTTCGCCAACGCCGGATTGCCAATGGCCGACAACTGCGGTGGCTCGATGACTTTGGTCTGGATCGACACATTGCCCACCAGCGGAATAGCCAGCTGCGCCGCCGCACCCACGGCGTTCTTGCTACTAGATAGCTGCGCCACGGCTTCGAGCAATTGAAACAGCTGCACATTGGAATTCAGCGCCGCCGTCGGGGTGCCGGTGGCAATATCAATCAGGTCGCCCACCGTCAACAGCTTGGTGTTCGGCGCAATGGCTTCAATCGAAATCACGTCATTGATAACCGCGGTGACCGCCGCGCCATTTTTCTGCAAGACCTTGACCGCGGCGTCGATCAACTGGGTGGCGGAGACTGCCGTGCTGAGTAGCGCATCGTAATCGCCGGCCTTCACGTTCAGGTCGATCGCCAACTGGTCGAGGTAACCGAGCAGGTTGACGTTGGTCTGCAGCAAGCCGTTCCAACTCGCCGCCGTGAGCGACAGGCTGCCACCGAGCAGGTTACCCATGACCAGATTAAGCAGAGGGGATTTACTTGAGTCGACGCTGGCCAGGCTGCTGCGGATCGTCAGTTGCGCTACCGGCGGCGGTGTAGCCGCTACGGCAGTGGCGCTCAGGTTGATCTGCGGGGTGATCGGCGCGCCACTGAACAGGTTCCACAAGCCGTTGGCGATGCTGGTCATCACGGTGTGGGAGGCCACTACGCGAATCGCGTCGCTCTTGGTAGCATCGGCGGTAAACACGCGGGTGTTGGCGGCATTGGTTGCCAGGGTGCCGCAGGTCACAGCCAGGGTGCGGCCATTGCCGACCACGAAACCGTTACGCGAGGCGTTTTGCGTGGCATAAGCGTTGGCCGTGGTGTTGGTGCCGCACTGACCACCGAGGCCAGCCGCTTCCAGCGCCGACGTATCGGCGACCGACTGCAGCTTGCGTTTTTCCAGGTACAAACGCCCGCTGTCGACCGCCAGCAGCGTAAACACCAGGGCCAAGGCCAAGGTGCCTGCCGTCATCAAGCCAATCGCCCCACGCTGCCTGGAACCGAATCGGGGAGACATCAAAGCACTCCTGCGCTAACTCTCCGGTGTTGTGCTGGAGTGTAGACAAGGCTCTGGCAGGTTGCTGGCAACTCGCCATATTGGCGACTGACGGAGACCCCGTGAATGTTGGAACATGTTGGAGGGGGCGCCGGTCAGTGCGGTGGGTAGTTGGAGAGGATCTTGGTCACAGTGCTGCGGATAGCCTTGCTGCGGTCCTCTGGATTAGGCGTGCTGGCCATCATTTGCTCGTCACTGCCGCGCCATACCAACTTGCCGTCCTTGCCGTCGAGCAGATCGATCTGGATGGTTGCCACTTTGTAGGTGATGTTGCGCGTTTCGTTGTACATCGGCGCGCCCCAGTAGCCATTCCAGGGGCCGCCCCAAGCGCCGCCATAATTGGTGGTGACCTGTTGCTGGCGGTCTTCGACGATCAGGTAGGCCTGCACATTCAGGTCGGCCTTGGTGCCAGCCGCTGCGGGGCGCAGGCCGCGCTGGTCAAGCTGTTCGCCCACGGCTTGGCGGATGCGTTGCTCGGTAAGGTCGCTCTTGATTCGCGGATCATCCGGGCGGTACTGCAACGCCGGGTCTTTCCAGGCCCAATTGCGGTAGGCGCCGAAGTCTCGGCGGGCGTCGAAATCGTGATTGACCTGGTTGCTCTGGCAACCGCCCAGCAACACAACGACAGCAAGTGCAGCGATACGACGAAACATGGCACTTCTCCAAAAACAACGTGAGCCTGAAATGAGAATAGCTGCTAACTGGGCGGATAGGCAGCCATTGCTTTCTGCATCGCCTTGCGCAAGCTGTCGGCGCGCTCGCTCAGGCTGCCCTGGCTGGTAGTTTCCGCGCTGGTGCTCCACACCGGCTGGCGGGTGCGGGCGTCGAACAGGCTGATACGCGCCACTGCCACCGTCACTTCATAGGTGCGCACTACGGGCACGCTGTTGTACATGCCATAGCCGTTGCCGTAGCGGTTATAACCGCCGTAACCGTAGCCATAGTCATCCTGCACCTGGCGCAGGCGTTTCTCCAGGCGTACGTCGGCGCTCACCAACAGGTCGGGGGCACGCTTGTCATGCAAGGGCCGCAGGCCACGCTGGTCGAGGGCGCCGCTGACCGCCTCGGCAATCTGCGCCGAATCGGCCCAGGCCGTGCCCGCAGGCAACTGGCCGTTGAGCCAGCCCCAACTGCGGTAGGCGCCATAATCGCGCACTGGCGCCGGGTAAGCGCTGGCATCAAAAGTGGTGGCCGCCTGGGCCGGGGCCGGCGGCATCG
Source organism: Pseudomonas sp. FBCC-B545 (assembly GCF_059134095.1). Lineage (NCBI taxonomy): Bacteria > Pseudomonadati > Pseudomonadota > Gammaproteobacteria > Pseudomonadales > Pseudomonadaceae > Pseudomonas > Pseudomonas sp. FBCC-B545. The sequence goes on from NZ_CP101441.1 coordinate 5,538,200, forward strand.
GTGCCGACGAGGCGACGTAGGGGTTGGGGCTGGAACACGCGCCCAGGCCGAGGGATAACAGGATCAAACAGAGACGACGCATTTCGACCTCCGCAGGCTGGTCCGCTTAAACCGGACGGCAGACCCAGTGCAAATAACGCCCAAGTCCGGCAAAGCTTGGGTGACGACGGTGAGCGAGCTCCATCTCCAACAAGTCCTGCAAATCGGCGCGGGCCTGGAATTCTACCGGCATATAGTCGTGAAACACCCGCACGCCACTTTGGCTTTCGACCTGCCACATCCCTTCAAGTTGCGCCGCCAACTCCCGTGGGTCGAGGGGCTGTTGCGGCGTAAGGCTCTGCTTTTCACCGGCCATGTCGTTCTTGCGCATTTTGCGGAAGTGGCCTTTGAGCAGGTTGCGGTAGATCAACGCATCACGGTTGTAGAACGCCAGGGACAACCAGCCGCCGGGCAGCGTCAATTGGTGCAGCACCGGCAAAATGGCATGGGGTTCGGCCAGCCATTCCAGCACTGCATGACACAGCACCAGATCGTAAGGCTCGGTGAGTAGGCCGAGCAAGTCTTGCCACGGCGCATGGATAAACGTCGCGGTCTGGCCGGCGTCGGCAAAGCGCTGGCGCGCGCCTTCAAGCATCGGCGCGGCGGGCTCGGCCAAGGTTACCTGATGGCCGCGCTCGGCCAGCCACAGCGACATATGCCCCAGGCCCGCGCCGATATCCAGCACGCGCAACGGGCGCTGCGGCAAGGCCTCGGCCAGGTCGGCCTGGAGCACCGCCAGGCGAATCGCGCCCTTGGCCCCGCCGTAGATTTTTTCGGCGAAACGCGTGGCCAACTGGTCGAAATGACGATCACTCATGGGCAAACCGCCGCTCGCTGTCGGCCAGCTTGGCACGCACGACTTCGTTCATGTCCAGACCCAGCTCACTGCACAACAACAGCAGGTACAACACGATATCGCCGACTTCCTGGCCGGCATGGGCAAGTTTATCGGCGGGCAGCTGGCGGGACTGGTCTTCGGTAAGCCACTGGAAGATTTCCACCAGTTCGGCCATTTCCACACTGGCGGCCATGGCCAGGTTTTTCGGGCTGTGGAATTGTTTCCAGTCGTTGGTATCGCGGATGCGGTGCAGGCGTTCGGTGAGGTGTTCAAGGTTCATGCGGGGGCTCCTGAATGGGTATAGCTTCAGGGGGATGGGGATTGAAGGCAAGTGAATAGCGGTGGTGTGCTCAAGGCCACCATCGGGAGCAAGCCCCCTCCCACACTTTGATTTGTGAATACATTTCAAAATGTGGGAGGGGGCTTGCCCCCGATGAGGCCCTAATCAACAACGCTGAACTCAAGCCTGGCGGTTTGCCCAGCCTCATCCAGAACGCTTAGCTGATAGCGGCCCAACCGCTCGAAACTGGCACTGATACTGTCCTGATTGGCGCTATCACCCAACGGCGCGCCATTAAGGAACCACCAGCGCCGACCGCTGCCACCCAGGGCGGAGATTTTCAGACGCAGGGTTTGTTGGCTGGCAGCCGGCAAGCGCAGTTGGTCGCCTTCGCGTACGCCGACGATGGACAACGGCGACGACGCAGCCAGCGCCGGTGGCGGGCAGTCCGGGTCCGGTGCCGGGATGCGCGCCTCGCGGCGCTCGATCCTTGGCAACCAGGGCTCCAGCGGCGCCGGCCACAGGGCAATATGCTTGGCCTGTGCGCCTGGGCAATGGGCGTCGACCCTCAAACCCTTGGCGTTGACCCAGATGCTTTCCATCAAGCCCACACTCAAGGGTTGGTCCAGTGCCTGCAAGGTCGGCGGCGTGGTGTTGTCCAGGGTCCAGGCAAAGCGCTGACGCCGGCAATTGGGGTCGCTGCGGGCCATGGGCTGGCCCAGGGGCCAACAGATCGCTGCCACGCCGATATTCGCCGGCACCGGTTTGACCGGCGCACTGATGCCGCGCTGGCTGTCACGGTTGGTCAGTACGTCATGGACTTGCAACATCAACGGCGCTGCCGAGGCCAGGCCGAACTGGCCCGGCACTGGCGTGCCATCCGGCCGACCGATCCACACGCCGATCAAATACCGCGGCCCTACGCCAATCGCCCAGGCATCGCGAAAACCATAGCTGGTGCCGGTTTTCCACGCCAGCACCGGGCGTTGCACCAGCTCGGCACGCGGGTCTCGATCAGGCCGTGCCTGGCCGCTGAGGATGCGCCGCACAATCCAGGCCGCCCCGGGTGACAGCAGGGGCCGTTCCCTGAGCGTGTCGTCTGGTTGCAGTCGCAGGGTGGCGCTCTTGCCGTCGCGGGCCAAGGCGCTGTAGCCGCTCACCAGGTCTTCCAGGCGACTGCCTGCGCCACCGAGGATCAGCGCCAGGTTCGGCTCGGCCAGCGCCGGCAATGCCAGCGGCATGCCGCCGATGCGCATCTGCGCGGCAAAGCGCTTGGGCCCGTAGGCTTCCAGCAATTGCACCGCCGGCAGGTTCAACGAGCTGGACAGGGCCGTGCTCGCCGGCACGGCCCCGGTAAAGCCCATGGAAAAGTTGCCCGGCCGGTAATCGCCATAACGCCGGGGCACGTCCTGCAACAGCGACTCGGAGTGAATCAGGCCATCGTCCAGGGCCATGCCATACAGGAAGGGTTTCAACGTGGAGCCGGGCGAACGCAGCGCGCTGATCATGTCCACATGGCCAAAGCGCCTGGTGTCGTTGATATCCACCGAGCCCAGGTAGGCGCGCACCGCCATGCTTTCTTCCTCGACCACGAGGATCGCTGCCGAGGTGTGTTCCGGCAGCCGTGCGCGCCAGCCCAGCAGCAGGTCTTCGAGACGCCGTTGCAAGGTGGCATCCAGGGTGGTGCGGATCAGCGGCGGGCTGTCCGGACGGTTAAGGCGGCGCGCAAGTAATGGCGCCAGGCTCGGTTCCAGGCGCGGTGCGAGCAGCAGCGGTTCTTCCAGGGCTTCATCGACCGCCGATTGCGGCCATACCTTGAACTCGGCGAGGCGGCGCAGCACCTTGTCGCGGGCCTCCTGGGCGCGCTGCGGATGCCGATCCGGGCGTAAGCGACTCGGCGCCTGGGGCAATACTGCGAGCAACGCGGCTTCGGCGTGGGTCAGTTGGGACGGCGACTTGCCCAGGTACGCCCAACTCGCCGCCGCCACGCCCTGCAACGTACCGCCGAAGGGCGCACGGTTCAGGTACAGGTTGAGGATTTCGTCCTTGGACAGGTGCCATTCCAATTGCGCAGTGCGCCACAGCTGGCGCAGCTTGCCATGCAGGGTGCGCGAGTGCGGGTCAAGCAAGCGCGCGACTTGCATCGACAAGGTGCTGCCGCCGGAGACCACCCGTGCACCTGTGAGGTTTTGCCACGTCGCCCGCACCAACGCCAACGGGTTGACCCCGGGGTGCTGGTAGAACCAGCGGTCTTCGTAAGTGAGCAATGCATCGAGATAATACGGCGACACTTCGCTGGTATGCACCGGATAGCGCCACACCCCATTGGCGTCGGCAAACCGCCACAGTGGTGTGCCATCTTCGGCCAGCACCACCCGGGCCAGATCGTCCTGGGGCAAGGGCAATGGCCAGATCCGATCAGCCAGCCACAGCAAGGCAATCACCAACAGCAGGCTCGCCAGGGTCCAGCGGGCAACAAAACGCAAATTCAAGCGGGCAAACCTCTATGCTTGTAGGGAACTAGCCTGTGGCAATAACGACCAAAGGCACAGTCACGCCCACCTTCTTATTCAGGACACGCACATGCAGGTAGAAAGCTTTTTCGAATGGCTGGGCCAGGCGCTCGGCTCCGTCATCCGGTTCATCGTCGACGGACTCAGTGGGTTGTTCGGGGCCTTGACCCACGCCGGCGGCAACTTTATCGATGGCCTGTCGCGCACCTTGGGCATGGACACCTCGATCATCAGCATCATCACCCTGATCGTCGGCCTGCTGTTGCTGTACTCGGCGGTACGCGCCTTTATGCGCGCCTCGATCATCATGGGCATCATCTGGCTGCTGCTGGGCCTGTGGTTGCTCAGTTGGGTTGTGCACTGATTGACTGACAGCCCCAACCCCTTGTAGGAGGGGGCTTGCTCCCGATAGCTGAGTGTCAGCCAATGACATTTTGACTGACCCACCGCCATCGGGAGCAAGCCCCCTCCCACAGTAGTCCCCATTTCAACTTGAGCAATCAGCGGCCCTTGATCACCATATCCACCGGCGTCTCGCCCACCGCCTGCCAGTTCGGCCGATACATCGACTCCACCTGCGGCGGCGGCACGCGATAGGTTCCCGGCGTCACCGCCCGCGCCAAGTACAGCAAGTGCGTGGTGCCATAACCGTCCAGACTCATCGCCGCCACATAACGATCATCCCTGAACTCCTGATGCTTGAGCGATGCGTTCTGCATCGACTCGCGCCACTGCTTCACTTGGCTACTGGCGTTTTCCAGGCTGGCCGCGCTTTGGGCCAGGTTCTGGTTTTCCAGTTCCAGGCCGGCGGGGAGCAGGTCTACCACCAGGGCATCCGGCACGCGCTGCTTGGCGCTGACGGCCAGGTGCACCAGCACCAGGTCGCCGCTGGCGAGGCTACGCAGGTTGAGCGGCTGGCCGTCCATGCCCAGGTATTCGCGGCGGATGCTCAGGTTTTCGCCACCGGCAGCCGGCGGCACTTGTGGATAACCCGAGATCGCCAATTGCTGATACACCGGCGCTTCACCCTGATTACTCAAGGCCAGGTCGCCGGACAGCAGCTTGCCCTCCAACGCCAGGGTCGATTGCTGGTTATTCAACTCATGCGCCCCGCCGCTGCCGGTGAGCAACACCTGCCAGTTGGCTTCCGGTTTGGCAAACCCAAGGCGCCCGGCGAGGAACAGGGAGTTACGCTCCTGAGTCGATAGGTACGGGCTGGCGGCCAACTGGTCCGACAGGGCGAACAAACGCTCTTCACGTTGGCCCTTGGCCAAGTCATTCTCTTCCAGCAATGCCAGGATCATCGCCTGGTCACGCAATGGGCTGCCATAGTCGGCCAGCCATTCTTTGCTACTGCGCTGTGCCGCCAACCCGGCCAACAACGCCTGATCCGCACGCGGTTGATCGCCCATTTTCTGCAGGGCGATGGCCAACTGCACCAGCGGCAACCCGGAGCGCGCATCGCTGCGCCGCTCGAACAGGCTGCGCAACGCTCCCAACGGCGCCTGCTGACTGCGCGCCAGCACCATGCCGGCGTAAGCCTGCACGGCAAACCGCGTGTGCTCGGCGTTGTCGCTGTAGTCGACTTCGATCAGATTGCGCTCCTGCACATACCGCAACAGGCGCTCGCTGGCCTTCTTCAAGGCTTCAGGCGGTACGGCAAAGCCCTGGTCGCGGGCGCGCAGCAGGAAGTCGGTGACATACGCGGTCAGCCAATATTCTTCCTCGCCGTCGGCGCCCCACAAACCGAAGCTGCCGTTGTAGCGTTGCATGCCCAACAGGCGCTCGATGCCCAACTCGATCTTGCGCTTACGCTCGGCATCCGGCTCGCCCTTGATGCTCAGGCGCTTGAGCAGTGCGTCATCGGCATACAACGATGGGTACAGGCCGCTGGCGGTTTGTTCCAGGCAACCATAAGGGTAGGCCTTGAGTGCGCTGATCTGTGCGCCCAGGTTCAATGGTGGCCGGCTCGACAGGCTCAACAGCGCTTCACGTCCGGAGGCATCGAACTGGTCCAGCGTACCGGCGGGCAGGCTCCATGGCTGATCCTTGAGCACTGCGCGGTAGTGCTTGAGCAACGCCGGATACGCCGGGCGTACACCCAAGGTCCATTCGCGACTGAACGGCGGCAGGTTTTCCCCCGGCAGGTCCAGGCCGTTCACGCTGACCTTGATCTTGCCCTGGCCCAGACCGCCCCAGGCTTTCACCGGGATGCGCAGGGTGGTGCGCTGGCCTTGCTTGAGTGCAACCGCTTGCGCGCCGCCGTTGACCAGCTCCAACTGCCCTTCGGTGGTCAATTGCACATCGAGCTTCTGCGCCTTGCCCGACAGGTTGGAGAGATCCAGGGCCAGGGTGGTCTGGTCGCCTCCCGCGAGGAAGCGCGGCGCCGACAATTCGGCGATCAGCGGTGCGGCGATCACCGTCTTGCCTTCGGCCATGCCGTAGCGATCATCGCTCCAGGCCTGGGCCATCAGGCGCAGTTCACCGTTGAAGTCGGGGATGTTGACGCTGACTTCGCCCTCGCCTTTTTCGTTCAGTGTCACCGGCGCGCTTTGCTGGGCGACGATGGTCACGCTGGTGTCCGGGCGCTTGCCGCCCTTGGCCAATGCCGCGTCACCACCAAATGCCAGGCTGGCCAGGCGCCCCTGGCCGGCTTCGATCAGTTGGCCATAGATGTCGAACTGGTCGACACCATAGGCTTTGCGGCCGAACAGGCTGGAGTAAGGATCGGGCGTGGGGTATTCGGTGATATTGAGAATGCCCACGTCCACCGCCGCCAGCAGCACATGCACCTGTTTCGGTACGCTGCCATCGGCATTCCTGGCGGCGATCTTCACCGTCAGCGGTTGTTTGGGGCGCATTTTTTCCGGCGCAGTGAGGGTCAGGCCGAGCTTGCGCTGGGTGCGGTCCAGCGGCAGGTGCAACAGGCCCACGGCGCGCTTGGGGGTGATATTGGCTTTGCGCTCGCCGGGACGGATCACCAGGGCGCTCACATACAGATCATGGCGCGACCATTTCGGGTCGAGCTTGACCGCAAAGCTCTTGCCTTCGGCCGGCACGTCGATTTCCTGCCACCACAGCGGGCCTTCGGCAGATTCCACCAGCAGGTAGCCCTTACCGGCGGCCGGCGGGGTGACAGTGACGTTGGCGGTATCGCCGTCGCCATAAGCGGGTTTATCCAGTGCCAGCTTGACCTGGTCGGGGCGCACGGCGCCGCCCTCGGTGTTGTCCTGGGCCTGGTAGCCGGCCCAGAAACGCACGCTGCTGACCAGGCCGGTCTGCGGGTCTTCAACCTCTACACGGTAAGGACCCCACTCCACCTGGAAGCTGACTTTGGCGGTATCACCGGCCTTGATGTCCAGGGTCTGCTCGTCGAGGTTGAGGAATTTCTCGTTGTAGTGGTAGCTCCAGCCATCGTTGTCGGAGTAGTTCCAGTAGTAGTCACGGCGCTCGCGCACCAGGCGCACCTTGAGGCCTTGCGCGGCGAGTTTCTGCCCGTCCTGGTTGGCCACCAGCACTTCGAATTCCACCGGGCCATCGCCATTGGTTTCCTTGCCATCAAACAGCCCGCGCAGGCCCGGCAATTGCTCGGCCGGCCAGATTGGCTGCACCAGGCGCCGAGTGATCGGCCGCCCGCCCGACTCTTGCAGGCTGGCTTGCACAATCAATTGCAGCGGCGACTTGGCTTCGGCCCATTTGCTTTCCAGGGTCAGCGCCTCCTCGCCGTTGGCGTCGAGTACGCTTTCGTCCAACTCGAAATCCTGGCTCAGTTCCTCTTCGGTGACGGAGCCGAACTGATAGCCAGGCAAGGCCTTTACCGCTTCACGCAGCGGGCGCACATAGACCTGGCCGCTGACCCGATTGCCGGATGCCGGCGCGCCATACAGATAGCGACCGTTGACCTGGATAACCGCGTTATCAGCCGGGCTCAGCGCCGTGTCACTGCCCTTGAGTTCCAGTGCCAGGCGTTCGGGCAGGAAGTCTTCGACGAGGAATTCATACAGCTGCGGCTTGCCATCGCCCAGGTCGAACACCAGCTGCCAGCGCCCGGTCGGTGCTTCAGCGGCCAGTTGCAGCGGGTATTGATAGAGGCCGGAGGCATCGGCCTCCCATACGAATTTGCGGCTCACCTGTTCATCCGGACGGCGGACTTCGACACTCACCGGCTGCGGCTTGACCGCGTTGCCATCCTTGTCGCGCAACAACGCATTGAGCAGCACGGTTTCGCCGGGGCGATACAGGTCACGCGGGCCGAACACAAAGAACTGCAACGGGTGGGACGGTTGCCCACCGATATCGAACTCGGCAAGGTCCAGCGCGGCGCTATCCAGGCGCAACAGGCTGGTCTGTTCACCAAGTTTTGCCAGCAGCACCTGGGCTTTTTTCGGCAGCGCCAGCTCGGCGTGGCCACCGTCTTGCGTCTTGCCCTGACCGAGTATGCGGCCTTCGGCATCGAGGATTTCCAGCTCGACGCCGTTCAGCGCCTTGCCGCCTTCCAACGCCTGGGTAAACACATCCAGGCGATTGGCATAGCGGTGCACCGACAGGCCAATATCACTCAAGGTAAACAGCGTGGCCGGTTGCGAATAGTTGTAGGTGCCCGAAGCACGCATCACCGCCAGGTACACGCCCGGCTGCTGCAACTGCTTGAGGCCGGCAATCGGCAGCAATAAGGTTTCGCGGGTATTGCGCGCCGGGTTCAAGTCGAAGCGCCCGCCGTAGACCAGGTCGGCCATCGGCAGCAGTTCCCGGGACTCATAGCTTTGCAGGCTGGTATTGCGCCCCCATTGCGCCAGGAACGACGGCAGGGATTCAGGCTTGATACGGAAGAATTCGACGTCGATCTTGTCGACATTCAGCGCGATCACCGGCAGGCCCTCGGCCAGGCGCGTCGGCAGCAGCGTACCCCGGCTGGCGAAGCCGACGGTGGCTTGCAGGTCGCGGGTTTCCAGGCGGGCGGTGTATTCGGCGGCCAGCTGGTTGTCGTTAACCGCCTTCAACCCGGCGTCCACCGTCAGCACCAGCTTGCGCTGCGGCTCCAGGTGACGCAGGCGCAGTTCCATGAGGTTATCCGAGAGCTCCCAGGCGCCATCGACCTTGCCGGACTTGCTGTCCACCAAGTGCAATTTATCGGCGAATTTCTGCTCCGGGTCCAGGGGAATGGAAAAGCTCACCGATAAAGTACTGGCCCCATCCAATTGCACTTCGGACACGTCCACCACACTCAGCTCACGCCCGGCATAGCGCTGCTTCAACGCCGCTACGTCCACCGCCGCCTTGGCAGGTGCAGGCGCTACGCTTGGCGCGGGGGGAGCCGTCGGTGCAGCGGGTTTATCGGAAGAATCACAGGCGCTCAGCAGGGCCAGCGCGCAAGCGAGAAACAGTCCTTTGTTAAGCATGGGGCACTCATAGTCAGAGGGAACCGAGGGGTGAACTATATATCAGCGCAGGCCAAGCCGCTGTGGCGCTGATCACATTGACCGACGGAGGGAGGGTTGGTTCTGAGGGCCTTCCAGACTAAACCAAATCCCACAGCCACTGCAGATCCAATGTGGGAGGGGGCTTGCTCCCGATAGCAGTCTATTCAGTCAGAATATCAGTGACTGACACACCGCTATCGGGGGCAAGCCCCCTCCCACATGGATCTGCGGCGCGACTGGTGGACGGGTACAATGCCCGCTCCACCAAGGAGCCTTCATGACCGCCCTGCTCGCCGACTGGCGCCACCGCCCCACCCATCGCCGCGTATGGGCTCTGGCCGCGCCGATGATCCTGTCGAATATCTCCGTGCCGCTGGTGGCCCTGGTCGACAGCATGGTCATCGGCCACCTGCCCCACGCCCACCAACTCGGCGCCGTGGCCGTCGGCGCCAGCCTATATACCTTCCTGGCCTGGGCCATGGGTTTCCTGCGCATGGGTTCCACCGGGTTCGCCGCCCAGGCCGCCGGGCGCAACGATGGGGCGGCGCTGCGGCAGATCCTGTTGCAAGGCTTGCTGCTGGCGCTGGGGTTGGCGACGTTGCTGGGTACGGTCGGTATTCCCCTGAGCCATCTGGCTTTGGAATGGATGCAGCCCTCCCCTGAACTGAACCAACTGACCCGCGAATTCTTCCACACCCGCCTGTTCGGCCTGCCGGCAGCCCTCGCCAGCTACGCACTGGTCGGCTGGTTCCTCGGCACGCAAAACGCTCGGGCGCCACTGGCCATTTTGCTGACCACCAATCTGGTCAACATTGTTCTGAATCTATGGTTCGTACTTGGCCTGGACTGGGGCGTGGTCGGCTCCGCGCGCGCCTCGGTGATCGCTGAGTGGACCGGCGCCCTGCTCGGCCTGGCTCTCACGCAAAAAGCCCTGCGCGCCTATCCCGGTCATATCGCCTGGGCGGCGCTGAAACTGTGGCAGAGCTGGCGGCCGTTGCTGGCGGTCAACCGCGACATTTTTATCCGCAGCCTGGCCCTGCAGTCGGTGTTCTTCATGATTACGGTGCAAGGCGCACGGCTGGGGGATGCCACGGTCGCCGCCAATGCCTTGCTGCTCAATGGCCTGTTGTTGACGGCCCATGCGCTGGATGGCCTGGCTCACGCTGTCGAAGCCCTGTGCGGCCACGCCATCGGCGCCCATGACCGACAGGCATTGCGCCGCTCGCTGGTGGTTGCCTGCGGCTGGTCACTGATCGCCAGCGTCGGCTTCGCCCTGCTATTCACCTTCGGCGGCCATCTGTTTATCGCCATGCAAACAGACATTCCCAGCGTGCGCGAAACGGCCGACATCTACCTGCCTTACCTCGCGGTACTGCCGTTGATTGCGGTGTGGAGTTACTTGCTCGATGGCCTGTTTATCGGCGCAACGCGGGCGCGGGAAATGCGCAATGGGATGTTGCTGACGGTGGTGTTGGTGCTGCCGGTTGCCTGGGCGTTGCAGGGGCTGGGTAACCACGGGCTGTGGGTAACCTTCCTGTTGTTCATGGCGGTGCGCAGCCTGACACTCTGGGCGATAGCCTGGCGCTTGAATCGGCAAGGGCTGTGGCTGGGAGCAAACTGAAGGAATGCAGATCCAAATGTGGGAGGGGGCTTGCTCCCGATAGCTGAGTGTCAGTCAACAGATTCATTGACTGATCCACCGCTATCGGGAGCAAGCCCCCTCCCACATATATTACGAGGACAGGTAGGAAGAACGGGTCAAGCCCAGGCGCAACGCATCCAGGAACTGGGTACGCTCAGACGCCGAGATCTTCGCACTCGCACACTTGTCACGGTAATGGGTCATCAACTCTTCCGGCGACAAGTGCACATAGCGCAGCATGTCTTCGATGGTGTCATGGGTCTCGATCCCGGCGCTGTACACCGAGCCGTCTTCACGCTGGTAGATGTTCACCGAGTCGGTGTCACCGAACAGGTTGTGCATGTCACCGAGGATTTCCTGGTAAGCGCCCACCAGGAAGATGCCCAGCAGGTAGTCCTCGCCTTCGTTCAAGGCGTGCACCGGCAAGCTGGTCTCGATGCTCTGCTCATCGACGTATTGCTTGATCTTGCCGTCGGAGTCGCAGGTCAAGTCCTGCAATACCGCACGGCGCAGCGGCTCTTCGTCGAGGCGATGCAGCGGCAGGATCGGCAGGACCTGGCCGATGGCCCAGGTGTCCGGCAGGCTCTGGAACACCGAGAAGTTGCAGATGTACTTATCAGCCAGCTTGTCGTTGAGTTCGTCCAGCACCTGGCGGTGCGAGCGCTGGCGGGCTTTGAGTGAGTTGTGCAGGCGGCGGCACACGGCGAAGTAGCACTGTTCGGCCAAGGCTTTTTCCGCCAGGGTCAGCTTGCCGTCGGCGTACTGGGTAGCCACATCGCTCATGTAGTGAGTGGCGCGCCAGTAGGTTTCGGTGACCATCTCGATGTCGGTCGGGCCCAGCAGGTCCACCAGCCACTGCACGGTTTCCGGCAGGCTTTCCTTGTTTTCGATGAGCGGGATTTCGTCGTTGTGCTTCTCGACGTCCGTCACCTGCACCACCAGCATGGCGTGGTGGGCGGTCAGGGAACGGCCGCTTTCGGAGAAGATGTTCGGGTGAGGCAGGCTCTGCGCATCGCAGAATTCCTTGAGCATGCCCACCACCACGCCGGCGTAGTCGTCCATGTCGTAGTTGATAGAGCTGGCGTTACGCGAGTGGGTACCGTCGTAGTCGACGCCCAGGCCGCCGCCGACGTCGATATGGTCCACCGGCAGGCCGAGGTTGCGCAGTTCGCCGTAGTAACGGATGGCTTCCTTGAACCCGTGCTGGTAGTCGGCCAGGTTGGCGATCTGCGAGCCCATGTGGAAGTGCAGCAGGCGGATGCCCTGGTCCAGGCCGGCAGCGCGGAAACGCTCGACCACCGACAGCAACTGCGCCGCCGACAGGCCGAACTTGGATTTCTCGCCACCGGTGTCCGCCCACTTGCTCGATGCCAGGGACGACAGGCGCACACGCAAGCCGACCTGGGGCTTGACCTTGAGGCTCGCCGCCTCTTCGATCACCAGCTCAACTTCGGATTCCTTCTCGATCACGATGAATACATTGTGGCCGAGCTTCTGGCCCATCAGCGCCAGGCGGATGAATTCACGGTCTTTATAACCGTTGCAGACGATGGTGCCGCCCTTCGGCGCCAGGGCCAGCACCGCCAGCAGCTCAGGCTTGGAGCCGGCTTCCAGGCCGATGGAGACGTTCTGGGTCGCGATGATGTTCTCGATCACCGCTTCCTGCTGGTTCACCTTGATCGGGTACAGCGCGGTGTACTTGCTCTGGTATTCCAAGCGCTCGATGTTGGCATCGAAGGCGCCGGTCAACTGGCGCACGCGGTCTTGCAGGATATCGGGGAAGCGCACCAGCAGCGGCAATGACAGGCCGCTCTTGCGCAGCTCATCGACTTGCTCGTAGAGATCGACGGGCGTGCTGTTCGGGCCGTTCGGACGGACTTCTACGCGACCGGCTTCATTGATCGCGAAATACCCGGCCCCCCAATGGCGAATCCCGTAAACACTGCGGCTGTCCGCAACTGTCCATTGGCTGCCATCGTCTTTGCGTGTGCGTCGTACGGACATCGAAGTCCCCTATAAATGAAGGCGAAGGCGCCACCTCTCAAGGAGGCTGGCGCAGTCTAAAGAATGAAAATGACGATTTGCCTGTGAGCAGGGTAGACCCCACTCCCCGGACAGAGTTTAGATACAGGTTGGGAAGAGGCTTTCAGCCGCCGGACTTCTTGGCCTTGTACCCGAGCTTGATCAACTCGGCCAACAGCAGTTCGACGTGGTCGCCCTGGATCTCGATGACCCCGTCTTTCAACGCGCCACCGGTGCCACAGCGCTTTTTCAGCGTCGTGGCCAGCTCCTTGAGCGCATCTTCAGCCAGGGGCACGCCGGTGATGGTGGTCACCGTCTTGCCGCCACGGCCTTTGCTCTCGCGGCGCACACGGGCAATACCGTCGCCTTCGGGGATCAGGGTCTGTTTGCAGATGCAGGCGTCCACGGGCTGACGACAGTCCGGGCAGTGTCGACCTGCGTCGGTGGAAAATACCAGGCCACCCAGGGCGGCGAAGGATGCGGCTTTTTTGGCCACCGGCAATCCTCTTCGGAGGATGAAGACTGATCGGCCTGCGCCTAGGGGCAAGACCGACCGCGAAGCCCCACTCTGGCAGGGGCAGCGCTACCGAACCGCAAAATGGTTCGGGTGAAAAGGCGCGCAGTGTAACGACAAAAAGCCCGGTTGCTAAGAGCCAAATGGCGCCAATTTATGCAACTTTAGCGACGCGAGGCCAGATAGCGCCGCAGACCTTCTTGGGCGTCCGGGCAGTAGGGCTTTTGTGCGGCCTCCTGCTGGATGGTTTCGATGGTTAAAAACCGTGCTTCCATCACCTCTTCGGGCTGCAGCCGCAGGGGCCCATCCCACACCGCGGAGTAAGATTTGCACCACAGCCGGCTGTCACCATCTTCGAAGTAGAAATGGTCATGCTCGATCAATGGCACACCGCTGACACCCAGCTCTTCTTCCAGCTCGCGGGCTGCCGACAACGCGTAAGACTCACCGGCCGCCACCATGCCGCCCGCCGCCGTATCCCAGAACCCAGGATACAACGCCTTGCTCAAGGTGCGCCGATGCACGCACAGCTCGCCCTTGGAATTGAACAGAAAAATAAAGGTGCAACGGCCGATCAGGCCGAGCTTACGAAGGTCAGACCTGACGCGCTGGCCAAGCAGATTGTCCTGCTCGTCGACCCAGCAGATCAGTTCAGCGTCGGAAGCCGCACGGTGTGCGGCTTCCCTGGAGGAAGCGTCCATCATCAACCCTGGTTGAGGAGCTGACGCAAATCGATCACTGCAGCGTTTGCCCGGGAAATGTAGTTGGCCATCACCAGCGAATGGTTCGCCAGTACACCGAAGCCACTGCCATTGAGAATCATAGGGCTCCAAACCGGTTCCTGCGAGGCCTCCAGCTCACGAATGATCTGGCGCACGCTGACGGTGGCATTTTTCTTGGCCAGCACGTCAGCAAAGTCGACTTCGATGGCGCGCAGCAGATGGGACAGGGCCCACGCCTGGCCACGGGCTTCGTAGAATACGTTGTCGATCTGCATCCATGGGGTTTCCACCACTTCCTCATCGACCTGGGGCACTTCGCCCGGCGCCAGCGCCTCGGTTTTCAGCGCGGTGTTCAGCTTGACTCGACCCACGCTGGCCGACAGGCGCTGGGACAACGAGCCCAAACGGGTGGCGACATCGCCCAACCAGTTGTTCAGGTTGTCGGCACGCGCATAAAACAGCGCGCCGCGCTGGTTCGGGTCAGACAGGCGCGCTTCGTAGCGGCTCAGGGAGTTGATGCCTTCCTGGTATTCCGACTCACTGGATGGCAGCACCCAGCTCTTGTTATCGAAGTTGAAGCGCGGCTCGGCCTTGGCCAGATCGGCGTCTTCAGCCGACTGCGACTGTGAGCGGGCAAAATCTTTACGCAGGGCACGGGTCAGGTCACGGACCTGCACCAGCACGCCATATTCCCAGCTCGGCATGTTGTCCATCCACAGGCCAGGTGGGAAACGATCATTGGAAATGTAGCCGCCAGGCTTGTTCAGCAGAGTGCCGACCACGGTCTTGAGGGTCTCGACGGTGGTGTAGCCCACCACCATCTGCTTGCCTTCCTTCTCGGCGGCAAGCTGGGCGTTTTGCTGGACCGGGAACAGCGCCGGCTCCTGGCTCCAGTACCAACCCAGGCCACCGGTGACCAGCAGGTACAAGCAGATCACGCTGAGCAAGGCTCGGCTCATCAGCAGGTTGCGAAAATAGCTGCGGTTGGCCGACTTGGGCTCAGGGGCGGGGCCTTTGGCACTGCCTGCACGGTTTTTCCAGTCCAGCATGGCGATATCCTTTCAATCACTTGAGTTCATGCACGTCAATTGTCCGGGTGCGTTCAGACACTCCGACCACAACCCTACCCCATCGTGCCCATCGGTGCGGGGCTTTTCCGCGAAAGTGGCGCGCAACGGCAATTGGACTATAAAGGATGCACGTCTTTTACGCTGCGCGACCAGCGGGTCGATAACTGAATGTCACACATGCGGACTTAATTGACGTATGACACTCATTGCAACAGACAAGAGGTGCTAGCATAGAGCCATCAGTCGACCTCAGCATGCACCCTCACAGTAGTCAGGATATGACCGAGCCAGAAGACCCCAGCCGCGAGCGTCTCAAGCAGCATTTTGCCCAGCGGGTAATTCATCAGGCACGTCAAATTCTTGAGATCTGGCAGCGCCTGCAGCGCAGCGAATGGTCCAACGCCGATTTCTCCGAGCTCAGCGAAGCCAACCTGCGCCTGCTGCGCTTTGCCGAGCGTTTCGAACAGCCGGAACACAGCCAACTGGCCCGGCATATCGGTGAATCCCTGCAGGCCGTGGACGAAAACCGCGGCCGCCTGAGCAGCCAGTTGATTACCGAGCTCAACCGCTTGATGCAACGTTTGTCGCGCACCGGCCTGCGCCAGGGCGATCAACTTGAGCAAACCTTCCTGCCGCCGATGCGCAAGCCCATCTACGTGATGCTCGCTGACCATGATCGCGCCGAGCGCCTGGCCAAGCAGCTGGAATTCTTTGGCATGAGCGCCCAGTCCCTGGACAGTGTCGCGGCCTTTCGCGCGTCCATGGCCGAGCGCCTGCCGTCGGCGATTGTCATGGATGTGGACTTCTGCGGCACTGGCCTGGGCCTCAAGCTCGCGGCCGAAGCCCAGGAGGGCTTGGAACAAAAGCTGCCGCTGCTGTTTTTCAGCCTGCACGAAACCGACACCCCGACACGCCTGGCCGCCGTGCGCGCTGGCGGCGAGGAGTTCCTCACCGGCACCCTGGAAGCCTCCAGCCTGCTGGAAAAGATCGAAGTGCTCACGTGCATTGCCCAGTACGAGCCGTACAAGGTGCTGATCATTGATGACTCGCGGGCCCAGGCGCTGCATACAGAACGCTTGCTCAACAGCGCCGGCATTGTCACCCGCACCTTGATCGAACCGATCCAGGCCATGGCCGAGCTGGCGGATTTCCAGCCCGACCTGATCATCCTCGACATGTATATGCCTGCCTGTACTGGCACCGAACTGGCCAAGGTGATCCGCCATAACGACCGCTATGTCAGCGTGCCGATCATCTACCTGTCGGCCGAAGACGACCTGGATAAACAACTGGACGCGATGAGTGAAGGCGGCGACGACTTCCTCACCAAGCCGATCAAGCCGCGCCACCTGATCACCACCGTGCGCAACCGCGCAGCGCGGGCGCGCAACTTGAAAGCACGGATGGTGCGCGACAGCCTGACCGGGCTATACAACCATACGCATATCCTGCAATTGCTCGAAGACTGTAGCTTCCGCGCCCGCCGCGAAAACAAGCCGCTGAGCTTTGCCATGCTGGATATCGACCACTTCAAGCGGGTCAATGACAGCCACGGTCACCCCATGGGCGATCGCGTGATCAAGAGCCTGGCGCTGTTTCTCAAGCAGCGTCTGCGCAAGACTGACTATATAGGCCGTTATGGCGGTGAAGAATTCGCCATCGTCATGCCCGACACCGACCTGGAATCGGCCTGCAAGGTGTTGGACGACATCCGCGGGCGCTTTGCAGAAATCCACTACCCCGCCCAACCCCAGGATTTGTGGTGCACCTTCAGCGCCGGCCTGGTGGAGCTGTGCGACGACTCCGACAGCCTGATGATGGCCGCTCAGGCCGATGAAGCGCTGTACCGCGCCAAGGGCGCCGGGCGCAACCGTGTACAAGCGGCTCGCACATCAAAGCAAAGTGCCATCTTTTCACCAGAATCCACCGAATCGGTCATAACTCTGTAACGCAGGCGCAATAACTTCAGGCACTTATCTTTTGCCGTCGGTTGAAACCCTGCATGCGCCTCAAGCTGCTGACCAATCTCAATACCCTTCTGCTGGTGGCCGTTTGCCTGGCCCTCGGCGCGACGCTTTGGTGGTCGCAACGGGCGCTGGAGCGTCCGTATTTATTGATGGAGCGCTACCTGGGCCTGTCCCAGGTGTTTCAAAACCAGGCAGCACGTAATATCGACGACTACCTGGCCAGCGGCGATGCCCTGCGCCTGAGCGCTGCCAGCCAGAGCCTGGAAAGCCTGTTGCAGCAACTCGCCGAGCTGCCGGCCGTGCTGGCGCAACCCCTGCGCCCCAGCCTGGCGGACCTGGAAACCTTCAGCAAGACTGACCTTCTGGCCGCCGGCAAACTGGCCGGCGACCCGCAAGCGCTGCTGTTGCAGGCAGAACGCGAACTGGGGGCAAACCTGGAGCAACTGAGCCAATACGCCAGCGGCGTCAATAGCGCCGATGCGGCCCGCTACCTGCCAGCGCTGCTCGCCGCCTCGCAGCATCTGGGCAAGCTGTCCCTGGCGCGGGACAAGCTGGTGAGCAGTGGCCGCGCCGAGTTGGCCGATGAGGTGGAGCGAGAGATCGCCAATATGCGTACCCAGGCTGAGCTGCTGGGGCAATTGCCGTTGCTTGGGGTAAAGGCCAGCGCCGAATCCAACACCGACGATTTCTCTGCACTGATGGGCCTGGAAAACACCGAAAAAACCGAAGTACAAGATACTGGCGTCGATCTCAAGCGCGAACTCAATAGCCTACTGACCCGTTACCCCGCCGAACTCAAGCGCACCCGAGAGCAGATCCAGCAACGCGCCGACCTCGCCGCCGGCACCCAGCTGAAAATCGCCAGCGTGCAGCAAGCCATCGCCGGCCTGGAGCCGGTGGTGCGCGCGCAACACGCCAGGATCCAGGGCGAAGTACGCGTCATCCAAGGCGTGATGATTGGCCTGATCCTGCTGATCGCCCTGCTGATCGACACCCTGCAACGCCGCCTGGCTCGGGTACTGACCAACCTGGCACCGGCCTTGTCCACCTGGGCCGAAGGCGACTTCAGCCAGCCCATTGCCTTGGGCAGGACCAACCGCGAACTGCACGCTATCCAAGCCTCCCTCAACCGTTTGCGCGCCTACCTGGTGGACCTGGTGGGCACCATTCGTGGCAACGCCGAAGAAGTCGCCGGCAGCAGCCGCGCCCTGGCTGAACTGAGCAGCGGCTTGCACGACGGCGCCGAGCGACAGGCCGGCGACACCGCGCAGATCCGTGATTCCCTGGGCGAACTGGAAGCCACCATCCAGCAGGTAGCCGGTGATGCCAGCCAGGCCGCCGGCGCCAGTCGCAGCGCCGGCCAGGCGGTGGAGCAAGGCCAGCGGGTGATCGGCCTGAGCCTGACCGGGCTGCATGCCCTGGTGGGTGAAGTGCAGCAAAATGCGCAGATGATCGAGAAACTCGCAGAAGAATCCGCCACCATCGGCGGTGTGCTTACGGTGATTCGCTCGATTGCCGACCAGACCAACCTGCTGGCCCTCAACGCCGCCATCGAAGCCGCCCGTGCCGGTGAAGCCGGGCGTGGTTTCGCCGTGGTGGCCGACGAGGTCCGCTCGCTGGCCCAACGCACCGCCGGCGCCACCGCCGAAATCCAGGGCCTGATCGCCGGCCTGCAAACCGCCGCCCATCAATCGGTGCAAGGCATGCGTGCCCAGGTCGAACACGCCGAAGCCACCGCCCAGCAAGCCCAGGCGGCGGATGGCGCGCTGGATGAAATCGTCGGGGCGATCCAGACGATTTCCGAGACTGCGGTGCGCATCGCCGATGTGACCGCGCAGCAGAGTGGGGCCGTGAGTGAGATTCGCGATAACAGTGAGCGGATTCACCAGTTGGGTGAGGACAACCTGCTGCGTATCGGCCAGGGGCGTAGCCAGGGTGAACACCTGCTGGTGCTGGGTGGGAAGCTCAACACAGCTGTGCAGGCATTCCGCGTTTAGCACGATCTATCACACTGTGGAGATCAAAATGTGGGAGGGGGCTTGCCCCCGATAGCAGTGTGTCAGGCTCAGTATCTGGAGCTGATCCACCGCTATCGGGGGCAAGCCCCCTCCCACATTTGCCCTCCAGTGTTTTATGGATCGTGTTGCCAATGACCAGACCACGCCACTTGGTCACATACTTTGCGCAATCCTCGCTAATCGTGCCGCCTACTGCATAGAACTGGACAGTCACAAAGGCTTTGCGGCATAGTCGCCGGGTTCTGCCGCACCCATACCCATAACAAGGAACAGCCGATGGCGACCCTACTGGTTCTTCACGGACCCAACCTGAACCTGCTCGGCACCCGTGAACCGGGCGTCTACGGGGCAGTGACCCTCGACCAGATCAACCTTGACCTGGAAAAAAGGGCCCGTGTTGCCGGCCACCATCTGCTCTACCTGCAAAGCAACGCCGAGTACGAATTGATTGATCGCATCCATGCCGCGCGTGGCGAAGGTGTGGACTTTATTCTGATCAATCCCGCCGCTTTTACACACACAAGCGTTGCATTACGTGACGCGTTGCTGGCGGTGAGCATCCCATTCATCGAAGTGCATTTGTCCAACGTGCACAAACGCGAAACTTTCCGCCATCACTCTTACTTCTCCGACGTAGCGGTAGGAGTGATCTGCGGCCTTGGCGCCAGCGGTTACCGACTGGCCCTGGAGGCCGCCCTGGAACAGCTTGAAGAACAGGCCAAGCGCCCCTGACCGACCCTTGGGAGTTGATGATTCATGGATATCCGTAAAGTTAAGAAACTGATCGAACTGCTGGAAGAATCCGGTATCGACGAGCTGGAAATCAAGGAAGGCGAAGAGTCCGTACGGATCAGCCGTCACAGCAAGACCCCGGCCCAACAGTTCTACGCGCCACAGATGCAAGCACCTGCTCCAGCCGCTGCCGCCCCTGCTGCCGCCGCACCCGCCGCTGCTGCACCTGCCGCTCCGGCCGCACCTGCGCTGAACGGTTTCGTGGTCAAGTCGCCCATGGTCGGTACGTTCTACCGCACCCCGGCACCGACCTCGCCAGCCTTCGTTGAAGTGGGCAAGACCGTGAAAGTGGGCGACACCATCTGCATCGTTGAAGCGATGAAGATGATGAACCACATCACGGCCGAAAAAGCCGGCGTCATCGAATCCATCCTGGTGGAAAACGGTCAGCCGGTTGAGTACGACCAGCCGCTGTTCACCATCGTTTGAACCGCGGAGCACCTTCGATGTTGAAACCTGCGAAGAAACTGCAAAAAGTCCTGATCGCCAACCGCGGCGAGATCGCGCTGCGTATCCTGCGCGCCTGTAAGGAAGAGGGCATCAAGACCGTCGCTGTTTACTCGACGGCCGATACCGAATTGATGCACGTGAAACTGGCGGACGAAAGCATCTGCATCGGCCCGCCACTGGCCGCGAACTCGTACCTGAAGGTCTCGAACATCATCGCCGCGGCCGAAGTGACCGGCGCCGATGGCATCCACCCGGGCTACGGCTTCCTCGCGGAAAACGCCGATTTCGCCGAACAGGTGGAAAAATCCGGGTTTGCCTTCATCGGCCCGAAAGCCGAAACCATTCGCCTGATGGGCGACAAGGTGTCGGCCAAGGACGCCATGATCGCGGCCGGCGTGCCAACCGTTCCAGGCTCGGACGGCCCGCTGCCGGAAGACGAGGCAACTGCCCTGCGCATTGGTCGCGAAGTCGGTTATCCGGTGATCATCAAGGCCGCTGGCGGCGGCGGTGGTCGCGGCATGCGCGTGGTGCACAAGGAAGAAGACCTGATCGAAGCCGCCAAGCAGACCCGCTCTGAAGCGGGCGCCTGGTTCGGCAACCCGATGGTCTACCTGGAAAAATACCTGACCAACCCACGTCACGTGGAAGTCCAGGTACTGTCCGACGGCCAGGGCCACGCCATCCACCTGGGCGACCGCGATTGCTCGCTGCAACGTCGTCACCAAAAGGTATTGGAAGAAGCCCCGGCACCGGGCCTCGACGAAAAAGCCCGCCAGGAAGTCCTGGCACGCTGCGTCAAGGCGTGCATCGACATCAACTACCGTGGCGCCGGTACCTTCGAGTTCCTTTACGAGAACGGTCGTTTCTACTTCATCGAGATGAACACTCGTGTGCAGGTAGAGCACCCGGTATCGGAGATGGTCACCGGTATCGACATCGTCAAGGAGATGCTGAGCATCGCCGCCGGTAACGTGCTGTCCTTCACCCAGGACGACGTGAAGATGCACGGCCACTCCCTGGAGTGCCGGATCAACGCCGAAGACCCGAAAACCTTTATCCCAAGCCCTGGCCTGGTCAAGCATTTCCATGCCCCAGGCGGCAACGGCGTACGTGTGGATTCGCACCTGTACAGCGGCTACAAGGTTCCGTCCAACTACGACTCGCTGATCGGCAAGCTGATCACCTGGGGCGCCACCCGCGACGAGGCCATGGCCCGTATGCGCAACGCCCTGGACGAAATCGTGGTCGACGGCATCAAGACCAACATCCCGCTGCACCGGGACCTGGTTCGCGATGAAGGCTTCTGCGAAGGTGGTGTAAACATCCACTACCTGGAACACAAGCTGGCCAACCAGTAAGTGCTCCACCCAACAAAGCCGCCTTCGGGCGGTTTTGTTGTTTCTGCACACCTGTTTTCCAGGATGGACACTGTCCAAATGTGGGGGCTTGCTCCCGATTGCAGTGTGTCAGCCTCAGTATCTGTAACTGATCCACCGTTATCGGGAGCAAGCCCCCTCCCACATTTGGTCCGCGCTCATTCAGTAATGTCGTCTTCTGCCGTCCGCTCGCGTAAACTTGCGCGCTTTCGCGGCCTACTCGCTGCACATTCATTTTTTCAAAGGTGCCCGCCATGCCTTGGCTGCAAGTCCGTCTCGCCATCAGCCCAGAACAAGCCGAAACCTACGAAGACGCGTTCCTCGAAGTGGGCGCCGTATCGGTGACCTTCATGGACGCCGAAGACCAGCCGATCTTCGAACCTGAACTCAACACCACGCCGCTGTGGTCCCACACCCATTTGCTGGCCCTGTTCGAAGACGGCACCGAGGCCGCCAGCGTCCTGGCCCATATGGAGCTGCTCACCGGCGCGCCGCTGCCAGAGCATCACAGCGAAGTGATCGAAGACCAGGACTGGGAACGCAGCTGGATGGATAATTTCCAGCCCATGCGTTTTGGTCAGCGCCTGTGGATCGTACCGAGCTGGCATGCCGCTCCTGAACCCGAGGCGGTCAACCTGCTGCTGGATCCGGGCCTGGCATTCGGCACCGGCACCCACCCCACCACCGCCCTGTGCCTGGAATGGCTGGACGGCCAGGACCTGACCGACTGCAACGTGCTGGATTTCGGCTGTGGCTCGGGCATCCTGGCGATCGCCGCCCTGCTGCTGGGCGCCAAGGAAGCCGTGGGCACCGACATCGACGTGCAGGCCCTGGAAGCCTCCCGCGATAACGCCGGGCGCAACCACATCCCCGAAGGCAAATTCCCACTCTACCTGCCGGAAGATCTGCCGCAGGTACAGGCCGATGTGCTGGTTGCCAATATCCTCGCCGGGCCATTGGTTGCCCTGGCGCCGCAATTGTCCAGCCTGGTCAAGCCCGGCGGCCGCCTGGCGCTGTCGGGTATCCTCGCCGAACAAGGTGAAGACGTCGCCGCAGCCTACGCCCAGAACTTCGAATTGGACCCGATCGCCAACCGTGACGGCTGGGTACGCATCAGTGGTCGTCGGCGCTAGAATGAGCGCTTGCCTGAATCGGATGACCGCATGACCGATAGCTTCGTCACCCAGTGCCCGCACTGCCAAGCCCGTTTCCGCGTCAACCATGCCCAGTTGAGCGTGGCCCGTGGCGTGGTGCGCTGCGGCTCGTGCCTGCAAGTGTTCAACGCCGCTCGCCAGTTGCTGGAGCAACGCGCCCATGCGCCTGCACCGCAACCGGAGCTGCCGGCTGGCGACGAGCCAGCCGATAGATCGACTGTCGAAGCGACACCCGAGCCAACGCGGGCAATCAGCCAGAAACAATGGACGGCCCAAGCGCTGGACCTGGATAACCTGGATCTTGACCAGGAACTGGCCAAGCTGGAGCGTCGCGAGACCCAGCACACCCAGGCATTGGGTGCGGAACATCGCCAACCAGGCGCCGAGCGTCGGCAAAAGGAAGAGTCCTTCAGTGCCAGCCGCGACACGGTCAAGGCCGAAGAAGAAAAATGGGCCGCCAGCCTGTTCAGCGAACCACCCGAGGAGCGCGCCCAGGTACCTGAGGACCTGTCAGAGCCGACCAGGGCACCTGCGTCCAAACAGCGCACAGAACCGTCCATGTCGGTCCATGCCGACGACCTCGATGACCAGCCGCTGCTGGATGCCTCCCCTGGCGAGGACGACCTCGACCCGCCGTTGACGCCTGTCACCGACATGAGGGGTGAGCCTGAATCCGACGAGCGCCCACAGTCACGCCGCAAACGCCCGCGCCCAGAAGTTGCCCTACACGACGACCTGCTCCAGGACCTGGAAGACGATCCGCTGCACTTGTATGCGCAGAAACGTCCGTCGGGCTGGGGCCGCCGTCTGATCTGGATACTGCTGGTAGTGCTCGCCGCCGCAGGCCTGGCAGGCCAGTACATCGCCTACCAATTCGACGACCTGGCCCGCCAGGACGCCTACCGCCCGTGGTTCCAGGAACTGTGCCCGAAACTGGGCTGTACCGTGCCATCGCGGGTCGATATTGCCCATATCAAGAGCAGCAACCTGGTGGTACGCAGCCATCCGGAGTTCGCCGGGGCGCTGGTGGTGGATGCGATCATCTATAACCGTGCGACCTTTTCCCAGCCCTTCCCACTGCTGGAACTACGCTTTGCAGACTTGAACGGCAGCCTGATTGCCAGTCGTCGCTTCAAACCTGCCGAATACCTCAGCGGTGAGTTGGCCGGTGTCAGCGAAATGCCTTCGCAGACGCCGATCCACATCTCCCTGGACATACTTGACCCAGGTAACAAGGCCGTGAACTACAGCCTGAGCTTCCATTCGCCCGAGTGAACCGGCGCATATGTCGAGGTTTGACGGCGGATTATTGACTTCTCCGCCATCGACCAAACCGATGGTAATAAAAAAGCAACTGTTCAGATTTTATCCAATTCAGCCTTTAACCAGTCATCGAGAGCGGGTATCATGCCAACCCTTTTTCGAACTCTAATGATCCGGCCCCACAACAGGGAAGTCCTATGTCGGCGGTACGCATCGGCCCATACACATTGCAGAACGGCTTGATCCTCGCCCCGATGGCGGGCGTCACCGACCAGCCCTTTCGTCAGCTGTGCAAACGTTTGGGCGCGGGTCTAGTAGTCTCTGAAATGGTTACCAGCGACATGAGTCTGTGGAACACCCGCAAGTCGCGGATGCGCATGATCCACGAAGGAGATCCCGAGCCACGCTCGGTGCAGATCGCCGGGGGTGACGCGCAGATGCTGGCGGAGGCTGCCCGGGCCAATGTCGAGTTGGGTGCGCAAATTATTGATATCAACATGGGCTGCCCGGCCAAGAAGGTCTGCAACAAGGCCGCCGGTTCCGCCTTGTTGAAGGATGAGCAGTTGGTCGCCGAGATCCTGCAGGCCGTTGTCGCCGCAGTGGATGTGCCGGTGACCCTGAAGATTCGTACCGGTTGGGACCGGGACAACAAGAATGGCCTGACAGTGGCGAAGATCGCTGAACAGGCAGGTATTACAGCGCTGGCGGTGCATGGCCGCACCCGCGCCGACCTTTACACCGGTGAAGCCGAGTACGACACCATTGCCGCGATCAAGCAGGCCGTGTCGATGCCGGTATTTGCCAATGGCGACATCGACTCCGCCGAGAAAGCCCGACGCGTACTGCACGCGACCGGCGCCGATGGTTTGTTGATTGGCCGGGCCACCCAGGGGCGGCCGTGGATTTTTCGTGAGATCGAGCATTTCCTGCGTACCGGCGAAGTATTGCCGGCACCGGGACTGAACGAGGTGGAACATATTCTGCTAGAGCATCTGGCCGCCCTGCACGCCTTCTATGGGGATGTGATGGGGGTACGCATTGCTCGCAAGCATGTCGGCTGGTATCTCGCCACCTTGCCGGGCGCCAAGGAGTTCCGCGCCCAGTTCAATCGTTTGGATGAAACGCAGGCACAGGTCGCCACCGTTCGTGAGTTCTTTGCCGAACGTGACAAGAGCCTGGGAACAGGGGATGGACAAGGGGTGGCCGCATGACGACGATGACCGAGACTTTAGTGAGTGGAACAACACCCGTGAGCGACAACGTCAATTTGAAACAGCACCTCAATACGCCGAGCGAAGAAGGCCAGACCCTTCGCGGGAGTGTCGAGAAGGCGCTGCACAATTATTTCGCCCACCTTGAGGGCGCTTCCGTCACGGACGTGTACAACCTGGTGCTCTCCGAAGTCGAGGCACCCTTGCTCGAAAGCGTGATGAACTACGTCAAGGGCAACCAGACCAAAGCCAGTGAGCTGCTGGGCCTCAACCGTGGCACCTTGCGCAAAAAGCTCAAGCAGTACGATTTGCTGTAAGCATTCAATCAAACCAGAAAGGCGCCCGCGTAAAACCGGTCGCCTTTTTTGCTGACTCCTTTGCTTTTGATGGAAATTGAAATGACCGACCAGACTACCCGCCTGCCGATCCGCCGCGCCTTGATCAGTGTTTCCGACAAGACCGGGATCCTCGAATTTGCCCGGGAGCTGGAAGCCCTGGGCGTGGAAATCCTCTCCACGGGCGGGACCTTCAAACTGCTGCAGGACAACGGCGTGGCCGCAGTAGAAGTGGCGGACTACACCGGTTTCGCAGAAATGATGGACGGTCGCGTCAAGACCCTGCACCCGAAAATTCACGGCGGTATCCTCGGCCGTCGCGGCATCGACGACGCCATCATGAACGAGCACGGCATCAAGCCGATCGACCTGGTGGCCGTCAACCTCTACCCGTTCGAAGCCACCATCAACAAGCCAGGCTGCGACCTGCCGACCGCCATCGAAAACATCGATATCGGTGGCCCGACCATGGTTCGCTCGGCCGCCAAGAACCACAAGGACGTGGCCATCGTGGTCAACGCCGGCGACTACGCCCAAGTCCTGCAAAGCCTGAAGGCCGGTGGCCTGACCTACGCCCAGCGCTTCGACCTGATGCTCAAGGCGTTCGAACACACCGCCGCCTACGACGGCATGATCGCCAACTACATGGGCACCGTGAACCAGGCCGCTGACACCCTGAGCACAGAAGATCGCAGCCAGTTCCCGCGCACCTTCAACAGCCAGTTCATCAAGGCCCAGGAAATGCGCTACGGCGAGAACCCGCACCAGAGCGCGGCGTTCTACGTGGAAGCCAAGCCTGCCGAAGTGGGCATCGCCACTGCAACCCAGTTGCAAGGCAAAGAGCTTTCCTACAACAACGTGGCCGACACCGACGCTGCGTTGGAATGCGTGAAGAGCTTCGTCAAGCCGGCCTGCGTGATCGTCAAGCACGCCAACCCGTGCGGCGTAGCCGTGAGCCCGGACGCTGAAGGCGGTATCCGCCAGGCGTATGAACTGGCCTACGCCACCGACACCGAATCTGCGTTCGGCGGCATCATCGCCTTCAACCGCGAGCTGGACGCCGAGACCGCCAAGGCCATCGTCGAGCGCCAGTTCGTCGAAGTGATCATCGCCCCAAGTGTCAGTGAAGAAGCCCGCGCCATCGTCGCCGCCAAGGCCAATGTGCGCCTGCTGGCCTGCGGCGAGTGGTCGGCCGAGCGGGCCGCTGCCTGGGACTACAAGCGCGTCAACGGCGGCCTGCTGGTACAGAGCCGCGACATCGGCATGATTGGCAGCCAGGACCTGAAAGTGGTCACCAAGCGCGCGCCGACCGAGCAAGAGATCAACGACCTGATCTTCGCCTGGAAAGTGGCCAAGTACGTCAAGTCCAACGCCATCGTCTACGCCAAGAACCGCCAGACCATCGGTGTCGGTGCCGGTCAGATGAGCCGCGTGAACTCGGCGCGTATCGCCGCGATCAAGGCTGAACACGCCGGTTTGCAGGTGGTGGGGTCGGTCATGGCTTCCGATGCGTTCTTCCCGTTTCGCGATGGTTTGGACAATGCCGCAAAAGCTGGCGTGACCGCCGTGATCCAACCGGGTGGTTCGATGCGTGATGCCGAGGTGATTGCAGCGGCTGATGAAGCGGGTATCGCCATGGTCTTCACCGGCATGCGCCACTTCCGCCACTGATCCAACTCGATCGTAATGTGGGAGGGGGCTTGCCCCCGATAGCGGTGTCTCAGTCAAATAATCAGCCTGCTGAAATACCGCCATCGGGAGCAAGCCCCCTCCCACATAAAGCGCACTTGCGGCGCCTCACAGAATTTGCGTCATCCGAGGTTTTTGAAATGAATGTTTTGATCATTGGCAGCGGTGGCCGTGAACACGCCCTGGCCTGGAAAGTTGCCCAGGACCCACGGGTCCAGAAAGTCTTCGTCGCCCCCGGGAACGCCGGCACCGCCATCGAAGCCAAGTGCGAAAACGTCGCCATCGACGTATTGGCCCTGGAGCAACTGGCAGACTTTGCCGAGAAGAACGTTTCCCTGACTATCGTCGGCCCGGAAGTGCCATTGGTGGCCGGCGTCGTCGACCTGTTCCGCAGTCGTGGCCTGGATTGTTTCGGCCCCACTGCCGGTGCCGCCCAGCTGGAAGGCTCGAAAGCCTTCACCAAGGACTTCCTGGCGCGTCACAAGATCCCCACCGCTGACTACCAGAACTTCACCGAGATCGAGCCGGCCCTGGCTTACCTGCGTGAAAAAGGCGCGCCGATTGTGATCAAGGCCGATGGCCTGGCTGCCGGTAAAGGCGTTATCGTCGCCATGACCCTGCAGGAAGCCGAAGACGCCGTGCGCGACATGCTCGCAGGCAATGCCTTTGGTGACGCCGGTTCCCGTGTGGTCATCGAGGAGTTCCTCGACGGCGAAGAAGCCAGTTTCATCGTGATGGTCGATGGCAAGAACGTGCTGCCAATGGCCACCAGCCAGGATCACAAGCGCGTCGGTAATGGCGACAGCGGCCCGAACACCGGCGGCATGGGCGCTTACTCCCCGGCGCCGGTGGTGACCAGCCAAGTGCACCAACGCGTCATGGACCTGGTGATCTGGCCGACCGTGCGCGGCATGGCCGACGAAGGTAACGTCTACACCGGCTTCCTCTACGCCGGCTTGATGATCGATAAAGCCGGTAACCCGAAAGTCATCGAGTTCAACTGCCGCTTCGGCGATCCGGAAACCCAACCGGTGATGCTGCGCCTGCAATCGAGCCTGGTGCTGCTGGTGGAAGCTGCACTGGCCCAGGCGCTGGACAAGGTCGAAGCGCAATGGGACCCACGTCCCAGCGTCGGCATCGTGCTGGCTGCCGGCGGTTACCCTGCCGATTATGCCAAGGGCGATGTGATCGAAGGCCTGGACGCGGCCGCCGAATTGGAAGGCAAAGTGTTCCATGCAGGCACCGCGCTCAAGGACGGCGAAGTTGTAACCGCAGGTGGCAGAGTGTTGTGCGCCACCGCGATGGGTGCCAGTGTCGATGCCGCGCAACAGCAGGCGTACAAGCTGGCCGCGAAAATCGACTGGAAAGGCTGCTTCTACCGCACTGACATTGGCTACCGCGCCATTGCCCGTGAACGTGGTGAGAACAGCTGAGCAGCTACACTTCAAGTAGCTATCCGTTCGGTTAGGTAAGGGCCTCTGGCCCTTGCCGTACACATGTCGCCCCGCGCATAGTTAACCCGTGCAATCAACCTACGAAGGGATTTCGCCGTGCGCTGGCTCAGGATCGCCATAGGTTTTACAGTCAGTCTGCTGACCCTGCTCTGCTTGTTCCCGGCCCAGGCCGCCGCGCAAGGCAGTGGTTGGGCAGTATTGCTTGACGAACAGGCCGACCTGCAACTGAGCGACATCCGTTCTGCCCGCTACACCAATCAATTCAGCCCCATTGAACTGGACCGGATCACTGCCGCGCAGCCGGACGGTGCGCTGTGGGTGCGCTTCAGGCTGCAACCGGGCAAGCACGAGCAAGTGCTGCGGGTCTTTGCGCCAGACCTGTCCAGCCTGAGCCTGTATGTGCTGGACGGCGACACCCTGGTAGAGCAACAGACCACCGGCACGCGCCAGCCCCAGGCTGATCGCCCGCTGCCCAGCAGCGACTTCATGCTGCCGATGCCCCAGAGCCCGCGCCCCCTTGAGGTGTACCTGAGGCTGGTCTCGGAACACGAGTTGCGCCCCTACATCACCCTGGAACCGGCCGTACTGGCCGCCGCCAACCAGAACCAGACACTGATCTACGGCCTGCTGTTCGGCGTGTTGCTGATGTTGATCCTGCACAACCTCACGCGCTTCGCCTACCATCGCTCGCGCAGCAGCCTGTGGTTGGCCGCCTGTGAACTCCTGTTGATGCTCAGCCTGGCGCTGCTCCTCAACCTGGTAGGGCCATGGCTGCCGAACTGGCATGCGATCCAGACCCCCGGCGCATACCTTGCCCTGCTGCTGACCGCCCCCTGCGGCTTGATGTTTGCCTACCGCTTCTTCATGCCCCTGGGCCCGCACCCGCTGAACAAACTGTTGATGGCCGACATATTGCTGATCGTGCTAAGCGGCTTGCTGCTGTTGTTCGTCAATACCTTGCCACTGAACATCATCACCTATGCCCTGGTGGCGCTGGCCGGCCTGAGCATGCTGTTTGTCTCGGCCTACCACTGGCAGAAAGGCTACCGCCCGGCGCGCCTGTTCGTGGCGGCGATGGTGGTGTTCAACATCGGCACGCTGATCATCCTGCCCGCCCTGCTCGGCCTGACACTGGTGGCGCCGCAAGGCTTGATCGTCACCCTGCTGGGCTTTATCTGCATCAGCGGCCTGCTAATGAGCCTGGCCCTTGGCGAGCGCCAACGCGCGATTGTCGAAACCCGCTTCAGCCTCAGCCGCGACCTGGCAGCCAGCAACGCCGAGATCGCCGCCAAGGCCGAGTTCCTGGCGAAGATCAGCCACGAGATCCGCACGCCCATGAACGGCGTGCTGGGCATGACCGAATTGCTGCTGGGCACGCCGTTGTCGGTCAAGCAACGCGACTACGTGCAGACCATCCACAGCGCCGGTAACGAATTGCTCACCCTGATCAACGAGATCCTGGATATCTCCAAGCTCGAGTCCGGCCAGATCGAACTGGATGATGTGCAGTTCGACCTCAATGCGTTGATCGACGACTGCCTGAGTATCTTCCGCGCCAAGGCCGAGCAGCAGAATGTCGAGCTGATCAGCTTTATCCAGCCCCAGGTGCCGCGGGTGATCAGCGGTGACCCGACGCGCCTGCGCCAAGCGTTGCTGAGCCTGCTGGAAAACGCCCTGCACAAGACCGATGAAGGCGAAGTACTGATCGTTGTCGCCCTGGACGAGCGCAGCACCAAGCCACGCCTGCGCATTGCCGTGCAGGACAGCGGCCTGCCCATGGAAGCCGCCGAGCGCGACGCCCTGCTGCACAGTGAACTGCACAGCAAGAACTTCCTTTCGGCGACGCGCTTGAGCGGCCACCTGGGTCTGGTGATCGCTCGCCAACTGATCCTGTTGATGAACGGCGAGTTCGGTATCAAGAGCGGCAGTCACCAGGGCAGCACCTTGTGGCTGACCCTGCCACTGGACCCGGAACGCCTGGAACATCCGACCTCCGACCTCGACGGTCCACTCAAGGACGCACGCGTGCTGGTGGTGGACGACAACGACACCTGCCGCAAAGTGCTGGTGCAGCAATGCACCGCCTGGGGCCTGAACGTCAGCGCCGTGCCTTCCGGCAAGGAGGCCCTGGCCCTGTTGCGCACCAAGGCGCACCTGCGCGATTACTTCGACGTGGTGCTGCTCGACCAGAACATGCCCGGCATGACCGGCATGCAACTGGCGGCGAAGATCAAGGAAGACCCGAGCCTGAACCATGACATCCTGCTGATCATGCTCACCGGCATCAGTAACGCACCGAGCAAGATCATTGCGCGTAATTGCGGGATCAAGCGCATCCTCGCCAAGCCGGTGGCCGGTTATACCCTCAAGACCACCCTGGCCGACGAACTGACCCAGCGCAGCAAAGGCGCGGCCTTTCCACGCCCGGTCCCCAACGCACCGGCAGCCGTGAGCGTGCCCAGCGATTTCCGCATCCTGGTGGCCGAAGACAACAGCATCTCCACCAAAGTGATACGCGGCATGCTCGGCAAGCTCAACCTCAACCCGGACACCGCCAGCAATGGCGAAGAAGCGCTCGAAGCGATGAAAGCCCGGCGTTATGACCTGGTGTTGATGGACTGTGAGATGCCGATCCTTGATGGTTTCTCTGCCACGCAGCAACTGCGGGCGTGGGAAGTCAGCCACCAACGCGTACGTACGCCAGTGGTGGCGCTCACCGCGCATATCCTCTCGGAACACAAGGAACGCGCGCGCCAGGCCGGCATGGACGGGCATATGGCCAAGCCGGTGGAGTTGTCGCAGTTGCGTGAGCTGGTGGACTATTGGGTAGCGCAGCGCCAACAGCGCCCGGAACATGCGTCCTCATAATTTGAAATGCGATCAAATGTGGGAGGGGGCTTGCTCCCGATAGCAGTGGGTCAGTCAGCATATTTGTTACTGACACACCGCTATCGAGGGCAAGCCCCCTCCCACATTTGATCTCTGCCGCCTGATAGACTGCCCACACTTCCACCGCCCGCGAGCCACCCCCATGCTCCATGTGTTATTCAGCGTTTACCTGAAGATGCTGGTGCTCTACAGCCCGTTCTTCGTGCTGTCCTGCTTTATCAGCCTGACCCGTGGTTATTCCAGCAAGGAGCGTCGGCGCCTGGCCTGGAAGGTGGCCCTGGCGACCCTGGTATCGAGCGTGCTGCTCTACCTGTTCGGTCGGGTGATTTTCAGTGTGTTCGGCATTACCGTGGACGCATTCCGGATCGGCGCCGGCAGTGTGTTGTTCATTTCCGCCCTGGGCATGGCCCAAGGCAAGTCGGCGGTGCAGACCGACAACGTGCAGCAGGATGTGACCATCGTGCCGCTGACCATCCCCCTCACCGTCGGCCCCGGTACGATTGGCGCATTGCTGGTGATGGGCGTCAGCCAACCGCACTGGGATGACAAGCTCACCGCCATTCTCAGCATTGCCCTGGCCAGCCTCACGGTGGGCGTGGTGCTGTACCTGTCCAACCGTATCGAACGCATTCTCGGCGACCAGGGCTTGCAGATTGTCAGCCGCTTGATGGGTTTGTTCGTCTGCGCCCTGGCCGCGCAAATCATCTTTACCGGTGTGCGCGGCTACCTGGTGCCTTAGATCCGGTACTTGGCAATGGCCAGCTGCACCTTGTCGCCGGCGCTTTCACGCATCAGCTGGATGGTTTTTTCATTGACCACCGAGGTATTCAGCACCAGGCAGGTCTGCCCGCTGAAAGCCTCGAACGAAGAGCTGTCCCATTCCAGGAAGGGCATGCCCAGGTGTTTGTCCACGCCGTGGGTGCTGTAGGTCACCAGCACCATCATCAGTTCACCGTCGTTTTCGGCGCAGGAAGCCAGGCCGAAATCGCCGCCCTGCTGCACCGTCGTGTTGCGCTTGAACAGATCGAAACACGCCGGCCGCTGCTTCAACGCTTCCAGTGCATCCGCAGCCAACTTCGGCAAGGCGCTGACCAATGGCCCCGACAGCGACGTCGACGCCAGCATCGCAGCGATGATATTCAGGGCCGCCAGTTGCACCGTCAGGCCCTTGCCCGCACGCGAGACCCGCTCAAAACGACTGCGCACCGGCAACCAACCCAGACTGATCATGACCTTGATAAATTCGTCGTACCACGCCTCGGTCCCCCGTTGGACCCTCAACACATCGCTCACATAACTGCTGGCCAGAAGGTAGCTTTTGCGAATGTACTCGCGGTTCAGCGCAGACAGCCCCTCGGCGAAGGAAATCACGCTGTTGTTGACCACCGCCGCATTGCAGTCGTCCTCGCGATCCAATCTTGAAGCGACCTGCTTGCCAGGGGCTCCCGGCAGCTTATAGGCAGCGATCAATTTGCGCCTTTTTTTACTGTTGATCCTTCTGTGACGTCGCTCCATTTCCAGTTCTCCACAAGCACCCCACATGGGGCTTACTTGCACCCTAGTCCAGTGCAGGGAGGGTTTTCCATGGGACAAACATTCCTTGGCCGCACCCACCAAAAACCGTCCCCCAGCAATGGCAGGGCGCGGGCACGGGACTTGCGGTTTTCATCGCATAAAAAAGAAAAAGCTCCGGACAACACCAGGTAAATCCCTGGGTCATTCGGAGCTTTCCGGCAGCCAATGGAGCGTTTTCAGCTGACGGGTTTTTCGCCGTACCAGCGCGGTGTATACACCCACTTACCGCCACCGGCACGCGGGAATGTGCAGGTAGTGGACGAGCCGACCAGAACCATGGTGCGCATGTCCACCTGCTCGGGCGTCAGTTGCCCCAATGTGGTGACGCGCAGCGTCTGGCCGGGGCGTCCGATGTCGCGGCCCAGCACCACTGGGGTTTGCGGTGTGCGATGCAGCGCGACGATCTCCAGGGCACGCCCCAGTTGCCAGGGCCGCGAGCGCGAGATCGGGTTGTAGAACGCCAGGGCCAGGTCAGCCTGGGACGCGAGGTCCAGGCGTTTTTCAATGATCGACCAGGGCTTGAGGTTGTCCGATAGCGACATCACGCAGAAGTCGTGGCCCAGCGGAGCGCCGGCCTGGGCGGCGGTGGCCAGGGAGGCAGAAACCCCCGGCAGGATTTCCAGGTCGACCTGATGCCAGGCCGGGTCGCCGGATTCGTGCAGCGCCTCGATCACCGCAGCGGCCATGGCGAACACGCCCGGGTCGCCGGACGACACCACCACCACTGAACGCCCCTGCGAAGCCAGCTCGAAGGCGTGGCGCGCACGCTGCATTTCTTCGCGATTGTCAGTGCAGTGTTGCACCTGATCATCACGGAACGGCCCGGCCATGCGCACGTAGGTTTCGTAACCCAGCACGTCGGTGCAACGCGCCAGTTCGGCCTTGACCGCCGGCACCATCAGCTCGGCGGCGCCAGGGCCCAGGCCGATCACTGCGAGACGGCCACGGGGGCGCCCCACTTGTGACAGATCCAAGGGCTGCTCGGCCACGGTAATGCTGATATCCGCAACGGGCGTCACCTGGGCAAAGCGCAGCGGCACACCCAACGCCAACGCGGCCTCATGCAATGAGGCATCGGCCATGTGCAGGTCACTGGCCAACAGGCAGGCCAGGGCTTGCACAGCGATCCCCGCCTCATGCAACGCCGTGCGCACACGCTCAGCCAACTGCACGCCGGGCTCGCAGGTCACGTAGACATTGCGCGGATAAATCAGCAGCTCATTGGCCGCCGGGATGCGTTCGGCATTGCCTACATGAATCGCCAGGCGCGCCTGTCGGTCCTGTGGCAGGTTGGCCTGGTCCAGCCATGGCGCCACGCCTTCGATGCGCACGCTTTCGCCGGCCAGCAAGTCCGAAACAAAACGCTTGCCCAACTCAATGTCGGCCAGTTGGTAACCGACCGGCGGGTTGAGCAGGCAAGTGCCGAAACGCAGCTCGCCACTGGTGGTGATTGCGGCGGATACACCCAGTGCCGCAGCAATATCCCGCGCCATCACGTTCACGCCACCCAGGCCACCGAGCAGCGGCACCACGGCGCTGCCATCTTCAGCCACGGCCAGCACGGCGGGTTCCTCGCCCTTTTCCAGCAGCAGCGGCGCGAGGGTGCGGATCACAATGCCGGCGGCGCACAACGCAATCAGCGGCGTGCCCAGTTGGTAGAGCTGGCGCAACGTCGCGCCGAACTCGCTGTAGCTCTGGTCAGCACCCTCGACCCGTGTGGCCAGGCCATGGATCAATGCGCCGGGGTACACCTGCTGGATCTTGCGCGCCGTCGCCAGGCTGCCTTGGCCCAGAATCACAATCGCCGGAGTCATCAACCTTGCCACCTTTCACCGGGCACGATGATCAGCGAGAAATACGGCGAGGACGCCGGATCGACCTGATCCAGCGGCACGATCTTCTGGTTGGCCATGGTGGCGCGCTCCACATACAGCGCACGCCCGGCCAGGCCCAGTTCTTCCAACACCTGGCGCACCTTCGGGAAGTTGCGCCCCAGCTTCATGATCACCGCGGCGTCGGCATCCGCCAGGCGGCGCTTGAGGTCGTCATGGGGCAATACGCCCGAGAGCACCGACAAGCTCTGGTTGCGATACACCAGCGGCGCGCCGAGTACCGAAGCGCCCCCGAGCATCGAACACACGCCCGGAATCACCTGGGCTTCGTAGCGCTCAGCGAGGCGATCATGCAGGTACATGTAGGAGCCGTAGAAGAACGGGTCGCCCTCGCAGATCACCGCCACATCCCGTCCTGCATCCAGGTGCGCCGCCACGTCGAGACTGGCGTTGTCGTAGAAGTCGCTGATCACCTGTTCATAGGACAACGGCGCCGGCAGCACTTCGGTGGTTACCGGGTACACCAGCGGCATCAGGGTTTGCTGCGTGACCAAGTGGTCCTCGATGATGCCGAAGGCGTTGCCCTTCTTGCCCTTGGCGACGAAGTACGCCACCACTGGCGATTCACGCAGCAGGCGCAGGGCCTTGAGAGTAATCAGTTCCGGGTCGCCGGGGCCTACCCCCAGGCCGATCAAACGTCCGCGTGCCTGCATTATTCGACCTCCGTGGCGAGCGCATTGACTGCCGCGGCGGCCATGGCACTGCCGCCCAAGCGACCCTGCATGATCACGAACGGGACGCCACGGCTATCCGCCGCCAGCATCGCCTTGGATTCGGCGGCACCGACGAAGCCCACGGGAAAACCCAGGATCAATGCCGGTTTCGGCGCGCCGGCATCCAGCATTTCCAGCAGGTAAAACAACGCGGTCGGCGCGTTGCCGATCACCACCACACTGCCTTCCAGGTGCGGTCGCCACAGTTCCAGGGCGGCGGCGGAGCGGGTGTTGCCCAGTGTGCGTGCCAACTCCGGCACGCCATCGTCACGCAGGGTGCAGATCACCTCGTTATTGGCTGGCAGGCGCGCACGGGTCACGCCTTCGGACACCATCCGCGCATCACACAGAATCGGTGCGCCAGCGGCCAATGCATCGCGCCCGGCTTTGCCTGCGCCTGCGGAGAATTGCAGGCAATCGATAGCCTCGACCATGCCGCACGCATGAATCACCCGCACCGCGAGTTTTTCCAAGTCAGCCGGAATGCGCTCCAACTTGGCTTCCGCGCGAATAATGGCGAAGGAGTTGCGATAGATCTCCTGACCGTCGCGGATGTAATCAATCATCGGTGTTGCTCCGTGGGCGAGCGCGCAGCAAGGCGCCCGCCGCTTCAATGGAAAGAGTGCGCGCGTGCAGCCGGCCGAAACCGGGTTGGGCTGCGTCGCGAAAATAGAGGTCGTAGTGGCCGGGGCCCACCGCCAGCAAAGTGACCGATGCGGTGTGCGCCGCGGCGCAGGAGCGCGGGCAGCCGGACAGATGCACCTCGACGCCGGGTTGCAGGGCCGCCAGTTGCACCGCATCGACCTTGGTATCGGCCAGGCCTTTGCCGCAGCCGCTGGAACCGGTACAGGCGATCATGCGGGCCAGGGGTTGGTCGATAGAGCAGAGAAAGCCCAACTGCGCCAAGCGTTCGGCCACCGCGACAGGGCGTTCGATATTGGGTAGCAACACCCCTTGCCAGGGCGTGAAACGCAACGTTCCGTCGCCGTACTCGCTGGCCAGCTGCGCGACGCCCTTGAGCATCAGCGGATCCAGGCGGCCCAATGGTGCGACGGCCGCGACGTAGAACTGGTTTTTCTGCGCCTGTGGATAACTTCCCAGATGCAGCAGCGCGCCACTGGCCGGGCGCTGGAAGTCCTCCGCCGGCAGCAGCGACAGGCCCAGGCGGCTCACTACGTTATCCACAGCCAGATGGCGCATGCGCGTTTGCTCGGGCGTCGCCAGGTCGAGAAAGGCTTCCAGCACCGCCACCACCAAGGCATGGCCCTGGTCCAACGGCACCGCCGCCACGGGCGCATCCAGCCCCGGGCAGCCAGCCAAGCCGAATGCCAACAGCGTCTGGCCATCGCGCACGAACGCCGAAAGCCACAGGTCATGGTGATGTTCAAGCATCGCCAGGGCTTCGCCACCATCGAGCTGTACGGCGAACTTGGCCGACAGTTGATGAAAGCGCGGATGGGTTTGCAAGGTGGCGAGGATCTGCGCGGCCAACGGGCGGGTATCGAACAGCATCAGCGGGTCGATACCGGCGCTGGGACTGAGCATCAGGTTGCGTACGTCGTCACCCGCGGCGTTGCTCGGCCCAAGGTCGGCCGCCAGCAACATGGCGATCAGGGCCTGCTGCTCGGCGCCGATGCCGCGGATCTGCAGGTTGGCGCGGTTGGTCGCCTCGATCACTCCGCCCGCATAGGCCTGGGCTGCGTCCGCCACGGCATGGGCCTGGGCGGCACTGATCGAACCACCGGCCAATTTGATCCGGCAAATACCGCCGTCCAGCGCCTGGACAATACGCAGCAACCCCGGACATGCCGAGGGGCGCAAGGTATTCACAGCGGGCGTTGGGTTCACGGGGCTACCGGTTGACGGGTAAAGGCGCGGTATTATGCCTGCTTTGTCCGGCGGCATGAAAAGCCTGCCCGTCGGATGTCGTTCAAGGAATTGATATGTCGCCCTGGCTGACGGTTGTAGGCATTGGTGAAGACGGCTTCAAGGGCCTGGGCAGGAATGCCCGGCATGCCCTGTTGCGTGCCTCGCGGATTATAGGCGGGCAGCGTCAATTGGACCTGTTGCCGGTGTGTATCCGTGGCGAGCGCCAACTTTGGCCGAGCCCGTTTTCCCTGGAACCGGTGCTGTCGCGGCGTGGCGAGCCTGTGTGCGTGCTGGCCAGCGGCGACCCGATGTTCTATGGCGTGGGCGCCAGCCTGGCGCGGCAGGTGGCGGCGCAGGAACTGTTGATCTTGCCCGCGCCGTCTTCGGTGTCGCTGGCTGCCGTGCGCCTGGGCTGGCCGTTGCAGGAAGTGGTGACGTTATCGGTGGTGGCCCGGCCAATCGCGGCGATCAATGCG
Source organism: Pseudomonas sp. FBCC-B545 (assembly GCF_059134095.1). Taxonomy (NCBI): domain Bacteria; kingdom Pseudomonadati; phylum Pseudomonadota; class Gammaproteobacteria; order Pseudomonadales; family Pseudomonadaceae; genus Pseudomonas; species Pseudomonas sp. FBCC-B545. The sequence continues at coordinate 5,576,383 of NZ_CP101441.1, forward strand.
CATCTGGCCAGTGGTGTGCGTTTGCTGGTGTTGAGCAATGACGGCAGCAGCCCGGCTGCAATTGCGTCGCTATTGCTTGAGGCTGGGTATGGGCCCAGCCGATTGAGCGTGTTTGAACACCTGGGTGGCGAACACGAACGGCGTATCGACGGGTTGGCGCAGTCGTGGGAGCAGGCTTCGGTGGCCGACTTGAACCTGGTCGCCATCGACTGCCTGGCGGATGCCAACACACCACGTCTGTCGCGTCTGGCTGGGCTGCCCGACTCGGCGTTCAAACACGACGGCCAACTGACCAAGCGCGATGTGCGCGCCATGACCCTAGCCCGCCTAGCACCGATGCCCGGCGAGCTGCTCTGGGATGTGGGTGCGGGCAGCGGCTCCATCGGCATCGAATGGATGCGCGCCCACCCCAGCTGCCGCGCCTTGGCGATTGAAGCCGATGCGGGCCGCCAAAACCTGATCGAACACAACCGCGACGTCCTCGGCGTGCCCGGCCTGCAACTGATTCGTGGCAAGGCCCCGGATGCGTTGCTTGGCCTGGAAGCCCCGGACGCCATCTTCATCGGTGGCGGCGTCACCCGCGACGGCGTGCTCGACACCTGCTGGCAGCACCTGCGCCCCGGTGGCCGACTGGTTGCCAATGCCGTGACCCTGCAAAGCGAAATGACCTTGATGAACTGGCGCGCCGAGCATGGCGGCGAACTGACGCGCGTCCATGTCGCCCAGGCGCAGCCATTGGGCGAGTTTGATACCTGGCGCCAGGCGCTGCCAATCACCCTGCTGGACGTGGTCAAGCCGCTATGAAACGGATTCTGCTGCTCGGTGGTGTGACAGAAGCGCTGGCCATTGCCCGTAGCTTGGGGCCGGAGCATATCTACAGCTTGGCCGGTGTGGGCCGTGTGCCTACCGACCTTACCTGCCAGGTGCGTGTCGGCGGCTACGGCGGTCATGAAGGGTTGGCCCAGTTTGTTCGCGATGAGCGCATCAGCCTGATCCTCGACGCCACCCATCCGTACGCGGCGCAGATCAGCCGCAACGCTGCCCAGGCGGCAAGGTTGTGCGGTGTACCTTGCTGGGCGTTGCGGCGTCCGGCATGGCAGCCGCAAGTGGGGGATGACTGGCGGGAAGTTTCCGACTGGGCCGGGCTGATCGAGGCATTGAAACCCTTCAAACGGCCCTTGTTCACCCTGGGTCGCGAACCGTTGCAGCATCTCGATGAGATTCCCGCCGATCAATTCTGGACGCTGCGAGCGCTGGATGTGTATTCGGGCAATGACCGGTGTGAAGTGATCGGCGCACGCGGGCCGTTTCTGATCGAGGACGAGCGCGTGCTGTTTGAACGGCGCGCAATTGATGTGCTGATCAGCAAGAACAGCGGCAGCACCGCCACCGAGCCGAAGCTGGAAGTGGCGCGTGAGCGTAGGGTGCCGGTGTTGGTGTTGAAGCGGCCGGTGTTGCCTGCCGTAGATCGAGAGTTCACCACCGTAGCTGCGTCGCTACAGGCAATACACACCCTTTGAGCAACACGGACCTAATGTGGGAGGGGGCTTGCCCCCGATGGCAGTGGTTCAGCCAGCAATTGAGTAGCTGACACACCGCTATCGGGAGCAAGCCCCCTCCCACATTTGGAATGCGTTGCCTTGAAGATCGGCACCCACTCGATTCCCCGTCTATCCTCAACCCTGCGACACCAAACCACACCGCCCTTTTTTACTTATCACCCCCGATCAGGCTAAATACCCCCTGATCGTTTAACCCTACGGATTATCCGCCATGGCCCGTCAACGCTTTGCAATTGCCTGGATCGCCTGCCTTGCAGTGCTGTTCAATGCGTTTGCCATGCCGTTGGCCAGTGCGATGCAGCAGACCGATGACCCGGTCAAGCGCCTGATGTGGGGTAGTTTCTGCTCGTCCAATGGCGCCAGCCTGAAGACGATTGCCTTGGGCAAGCTGGAGATTCCAACACCGGCGGATGATCACTCCGCCATGCAGCATTGCTGGTGTTGCTCGGGCACGGCGCCGTTGGTGGCGCTGCCGGGGCATGTGCCGCAGTTGTATGTGACGCTGGCTGAAGCGGTGCAAAGCCTGCCGCCACCGTCCCTGCAAAATCCCACTCCGCGCCAGCAATGGCCAAGTCTTAATCCCCGAGCGTCTCCAACGGCCTGATCTTATTCGCAAGTGAACTGCGTTTAGAACCGTTCTGGAGAACTGCCATGCTCAAATCTTCCCTGCTTCTGGCTGCGTTGTTGCTGCCAGTGTTTGGTGCTGCCAATGCCGAAGACTACAAGGTCGGCGACCTGACGGTGAGCAAACCCTGGTCTCAGGAGTTGCCACCCAATGCGCCGACTGTCGCGGCGTACTTTGTGATTCATAACACCGGGGCCACACCGGATCGCCTGCTGAGTGTCGAGACGCCAGTGGCAGACAAAGCCGAGCTGCATGAGCATGTGATGCAAGGCGACCTGATGAAGATGCAGCAAGTGCCCAGCGTGGCCGTACCCGCCAAGGGTGAGCTGACCTTCGCGCCAATGGCCTATCACGTGATGCTGCTGGGCCTTAAAGACCGCAGCCTGTTGACCGATGGCAAGCAATTCCCACTGACCCTGACTTTCGAGAAAGCCGGCAAGGTCGAGGTGGAAGTATCGGTGCAGAAGGCGCCGCCAATGGCTAAACACGAGCACATGCACGCTCAGTAGGCCGCCATTCAATGGGCGCCCCTCGCGCCAGGTTATCTCCACACCGCCGCCTGATGCGCGGCAGTTGGATCAGCCTGTTCGCCATGCTGATGATCTTTATCGGTCCGCTGATTTCCCAAGCGATGCCGATGGATCATCACGCCGGTATGTCCATGAACATGCCCGAGTGCCACGGCGAGCCCAAGCCCAGCAAAGCACCCGACGAGCACCACGTACTCTGGGAAAAGTGCGGCTATTGCAGCCTGCTCTTCAGCTGCCCGGCCCTGCCCGGCAGCGTGTCCTACGTCAGCCTCGGCACCCCGCCGCCGGCCAATGCCCTCACCCCCGCCACCCGCCTGGGACATGCCCGGCAGAGCATCTTCCCCGGCGCCCGCAGCCGCGCGCCGCCCATCACTGCGTAAACACTTTCACAGCGTTACTCCACCCCGGCCGACTCTAGACAGACAGCCGCAGGCTGCTGGCCGTGTTGTTTACGATTGATTGATGGAATTTGTCATGTCCAGGTTTTCTGCTGACACCCGTTTGGGCGCTGCCCCTGCTTTCGCCGTTCTGTGCGGCGCACTGCTTACCCCATGCGCCCATGCGCACGAACACGAGCTGAGCCCCACGGTAATCACTGCGATCGCCCCCAGCTCGCCACTCACTGTTGTCACCAACCCCAAAGACCCACGCCAACCGGTGCCGGCCAGCGATGGCGGCGACTACCTCAAGACCATCCCCGGCTTCGCCCTGGTACGCAACGGCGGCACCAACGGCGACCCGGTGCTGCGCGGCATGTTCGGCTCGCGCCTGAATATCCTTACCAACGGCAGCATGATGCTCGGCGCCTGCCCGGGGCGGATGGATGCACCCACCTCGTACATTTCGCCGGAAACCTACGACAAGCTGACCGTGATCAAAGGCCCGCAAACCGTGCTCTGGGGCCCGGGTGCGTCAGCCGGCACCATCCTGTTCGACCGTGAGCCGGAGCAATTCGGCGAGCTGGGTACGCGGGTCAACGCCAGTGTGCTGGCGGGCTCCAACGGGCGTTTCGACAAGGTCATCGATGCCGCTGCCGGTGGGCCATTGGGCTACGTGCGGGTGATCGGCAACCAGGCCCATGCCGACGACTACAAGGACGGCAATAACGACACCGTCGCATCGCGTTATGACAAGTGGAATGGCGATGTGGCGGTGGGCTTCACCCCTGACGCCGACACTTTGCTGGAGCTCACTGCTGGCCGTGGCGATGGTGAGGCACGCTACGCCGGCCGCGGCATGGATGGCTCGCAGTTCCTGCGCGAAAGCCTCGGGCTGCGTTTCGAGAAGTCCAATATCGGCGAGGTGCTGGATAAGGTCGAGGCCCAGGTCTATTACAACTATGCCGACCATGTGATGGACAACTACAGCCTGCGCGTCCCCTCGGGCACCGGCATGATGGCAGGTCCCATGGCTTCCAACGTCGACCGCCGCACCCTCGGTGCGCGCATCAAGGCGACCTGGCGCTGGGCCGATGTGCAACTGATCGGCGGCCTGGATGCTCAGACCAATGAACACCGCGCACGCAGCAGCATGGGCATCGACACCTACAAGGATCTGCCGCGCAACAAAGACGCCAACTTCCACAACTACGGCGTGTTCGGCGAACTGACCTGGTACGCCGCCGACAATGACCGCCTGATCACCGGCGCCCGCCTGGATCGCGCCTCGGCCAAGGATTTTCGTCAACGCACCGGCTCGGGGATGATGTCCCGCCCCAATCCGACCGCCGACGACACCCGCGCCGACACCCTGCCATCGGGCTTCGTGCGCTACGAACATGACCTGGAGGACACGCCCACCACGGTCTATGCCGGCCTGGGCCACGCCGAACGCTTCCCGGATTACTGGGAGCTATTTTCCCCCAACACCGGCGCGGCCGGCTCGGTGAATGCCTTCGACGGCGTGAAGCCCGAGAAGACCACCCAGCTGGATTTCGGCGCGCAGTACAAAACCGCCGAACTCGAAGCCTGGGCCTCGGGTTATGTGGGCCAGGTGCGCGACTTCATTCTGTTCGATTACCGGCCCGGCATGATGGGCACCACCTCCCAGGCGCGCAATGTCGACGCGCGCATCATGGGCGGCGAATTGGGCGCGGCCTACAAGCTGACCGCTCACTGGAAAGCCGACGCCAGTCTCGCCTACGCCTGGGGCAAAAACAGCAGCGATGGCAAGCCACTGCCGCAAATGCCGCCGCTGGATGCCCGTTTCGGCCTGACCTACAGCGAAGACGACTGGAGTGCCGGCGCCTTGTGGCGCGTGGTGGCGGCACAAAACCGCATCGACCAGAACAAAGGCAACGTGGTCGGCAAGGACTACGACAAGAGCGGTGGCTTCGGCGTGTTCTCGCTGAACGCCGCATACCGCATCAATAAAAACTTCAAGGTCAGCACCGGTGTCGACAACCTGTTCGGCAAAGCCTACGCCGAGCATTTGAACCTGGCCGGTAACGCCGGGTTCGGCTACCCAGCCAACGACCCGCAGGCCATCAAGGAACCGGGGCGTACGCTTTGGACCAAGGTGGATATGAGCTTCTAAAAGCATCGGGGGCAAGCCCCCTTCCCACCCTCTGATTTGTGAATACAGTCAAATGTGGGAGGGGCGGTGCGACGATTCGACTTGCCCCCGATGGCGGTGTAACTGACACAAAAAAACCAAAGCCTTGCGGAGCCCCTGATGAGCACACCAAAGATCTCCTTCTACAACCTGGCCTGGCGCTGGCACTTCTACGCCGGCCTCTTCGTCGCCCCCTTCATGGTGCTGCTGGCCCTGACCGGCATCATCTACCTGTTCAAGCCCCAGCTCGACCCGCTGATGTACGCCGACCTGCTCAACGTGCCTGCCGCCGAACACGCGTTGAGTGCCGATGAGCTGTTGCAACGGGCCAAGACCGCCTACCCCCAGGCTGCGATCAGCAAGTACCTGCCCCCGGTCGACGCCACCAGCAGCGCGCAGTTCGTCATGCAAAAAGACGGGCGCGAAGTCACGCTGTTCATCGACCCCTATCGCGGCAACGTACTCGGTGAACAGGACGCCAAATACAACCTGCAAGCCATTGCCCGCGCCCTGCATGGCGAGTTGATGATCGGCACCCTCGGTGATCGCCTGATCGAACTCGCCGCCGGCTGGGGCGTGATGCTGGTGGTGTCCGGCCTGTACCTATGGTGGCCACGCGGCAAGTCATCGGCCGGTGTGCTGTGGCCTCGTTGGCAAAGTCGGGGCCGACTGCTCTGGCGTGACCTGCACGCTGTCGTCGGTTTCTGGGGCGCGGCTTTCTTGTTGGTGATGCTGCTCAGCGGCATGACCTGGACCGGCTTCTGGGGCAAGCAATATGCCGAGCTGTGGAACACCTTTCCGGCGGCGATGTGGACCGACGTGCCGCAATCCGATCAGCAGGCGCGCATGCTCAACAGCGCCAGCCAACAGACCGTGCCCTGGGCCATGGAAAACACGCCGATGCCGATGTCCGGCGACCATGCCGAACACCTGAACCATGGCGACATGCACTCGGGCCCTGCCGCACCGACCGTGCGCCTGCAACAGGTGGTCGACCTGGCCAAGGCACGCAAGGTCGAGCCCGGCTATAGCATCACCTTCCCCACCACCGCCACCGGCGTGTTCACCGTCGCCGTGTTTGCCAACGACCCGCGCAATGACGCCACCCTGCATATCGACCAATACACCGGCAAGGTACTCGCCGATGTGCGCTGGCAACACTACAACCTCGTCGCACGCGCCACCGAGACCGGGGTAATGCTGCATGAAGGCAAGATGTTCGGCTGGGTCAACCAACTGATCGTGCTGCTGATCTGCCTGATGATCCTGCTCAGTGCTGTCAGCGGCGTGGTGATCTGGTGGAAGCGCCGGCCACAGGGCGGGCTGGGTGTGCCGCCACTGCGTCATGACTTACCGAAGTGGAAAACCGCGATGGTGATCATGCTCGGGCTGGCGATCGTTTTCCCGCTGGTGGGGGCGTCGTTGATACTGGTATGGGCCTTGGATCGCCTGGTGCTGTCGCGCTTTTTTGGTCAAGGTGAATCTGCCTCAGGTTCAGCATGAAACAGGCGAGATGCCCATTCCAGAGCGCCTCTGTAGCCTTATGCGGACTTTTGCCCCGCAACCGATAAGTGTTAACTTATAACACTTTCTGCGCTATCGTTACTCGCCGCTCCCTGCGGCGAGTACCTGCCAAGAAGCGATTGATCGACCGATGAACAATTACCTTGCGAGCGGCCTGTGCCTGCTCGCCCTGCATACCAATGCCCAGGCCCTGACCCTGCCCGCCAGCCCCATCACCGCGCCGGCAGTGGATGACGAACGTGTCGATCTGAACACTACGACCACCGCCGGTTCGCGCCTGAATCTGACGGCAATGCAAACCCCGGGGAGCGTTGAAAGCCAGACCGGCGCGCAGATCCGCGAACGGGGCGACGTCAGCGTGCAGGACGCCATTTCCCGCGCCACCGGCATCAGCCGCACCGGCACGCCAGGGGATGGCGGCACCTCGCTGCAGGCCCGTGGCTTTACCGGCCAAAGCTCGGTGATGCAACTCTACGACGGCAACCGCATGTACACCGGCATGGGCACCTCAACCTTCCCGGTGGACACCTGGGCCGTGGAACGGGTGGACGTACTGCGCGGCCCGGCCTCAGTGCTGTACGGCGAAGGCGCTACCGGCGCAGTGGTCAATACGATTTCGAAAAAGCCCTTTACGGGCCAGATCGAAAACCACATCCGCTTCGGCTACGGTTCCTACGACCGCCAGCAGCAGGCACTCGACAGCGGCGGCTCGCTGACCGATACCCTGAGCTATCGCCTGAACCTCAACCGTCTGCGCAGCAACGGTTTTATCGACCGTGGCGACTCCAGCAGTGACTTCATCAGCGGCGCCCTGCGCTGGCAGCCCGCCGACAACCTGAGCTTCACCCTGGCCAGCGACTACGGCGACCAGCGCCCGCAAAACTACTTCGGCACGCCACTGATCAATGGCCAGTTGCACAAGGGCCTGCGCGACAAGAACTACAACGTCAGCAACGACACCCAGCACTACAACGATCAGTGGACGCGCCTGACCAGCGAGTGGCAACTGAGCGATAACCTCAGCGCGACCAACGAGCTGTACTACCTGAAAAACCAGCGTCGCTGGCAGAACGCCGAGAACTACAACTTCGCCAACGGCCAGCTGATCCGCAGCGGCAACTTCGGCATCAAGCACAATCAGGAACAGGTGGGTGATCGACAGACCTTCACCTTCAAGCACAGCCTGTTCGGCCTCGACAGCCAGACCGTGGCGGGCATGGAATACAACCGCATTCGCTTCCGCCTGGCGAGCAATACGCCGTTCAATGACGTGTTGAAAAACGGCCAACCCATCGACCTGCATTACCCCACGCCTGCGCCGTTTTCCAGCCAGGACCCGTTCAAACCGGTGTTCGCCACCACTACCAAAACGGTCGCCGGCTTTGCGGAAAACCGCCTGCAGCTCACGGATAAACTCGCGCTGATCACCGGCATCCGCCGCGACTACGCACACATCGACCGCGACGACCTGCGTAACGGCAGCCAATCCGACAAGACCCTCACCGGTAATAACTGGAAAGCCGGCCTGGTCTATGCGATCACCCCGGACACCTCGGTCTACGGTCAATACGCCACCAGCACCGATGGCGTCGGCGGCCTGATTTCCCTGAGTCCGAGCCAGCAGCAGTTCGACCTGTCCACTGCCAGGCAGACCGAGATCGGTATCAAACAAGCGTTCTGGGACGCACGCGGTGAATGGACCCTGGCGGCTTACCATATCGTCAAGAAGAAACTGCTGACTGACGTGCCGGGCGACCCGGACCTCAAGCAACAAGTCGGCCAACAATCCTCCAACGGCCTGGAAGCCAGCCTCGACCTGCAACTGCCCGGCGCCTGGCAGTTACAAGCCAACGCCGCCATCGTGCGGGCGCAGTATGACGACTTCAAGCAGGACGTCGGCGGTGTGCAGGTTTCCCGTGATGGCAATCGCCCGGTGGACGTGCCGCGCCGCACCGCCAACCTGTGGCTGAGCAAGGCCGTGACCGACAACGTTCGGGCCGGTGCCGGTGTACGTTACGTCGACGCCCGTTATGCCGACATGGCCAACCAGAACGAGCTTCCGAGCTACACCGTGGTGGATGCCACGCTGTCGTGGAAGGCGATGCGCAATACCACGCTGGGCTTGCAACTGAATAATCTGTTCGATCGCACGTATGCGGTCAGCCAGTACAACGATGGGCAGCAGTGGATCCTGGGTGAGCCGCGCTCGTTGTTCGTCACTGCTGACTACACCTTCTAACTGAATAAAACACAAACCCCATGTGGGACTTGAGAGTACTGATGACCTCACTCACCCTCAGCGAACTTGGCTGGGCCCCTCCCGGTCACGACCACTGCCATCACCAGTTTCAACTGCGTGACGCCAGCCTGCGCGTCGCTGCCGGGGAGTTTGTGGGGCTGATCGGGCCCAACGGCAGTGGCAAGACCAGCCTGCTGCGCTGCGCCTACCGGTTCACCCGGCCGGAGCATGGCGATGTGTCGCTTGAACACCAGAACGTCTGGAAGCAAAGCGCAAAGTGGTGCGCACAACGTATCGCCGTAGTGCTGCAGGAATTCCCTGACGCCTTCGGCTTGCGGGTGGATGAAGTGGTCGCTATGGGCCGCACGCCCCACAAGGGGTTGTTTGACAGCGACACGTTGCACGACGGGCAACTGATCCGGCACGCGCTGGAATCGGTCGACATGCAGGATTTCGCAGATCATGCCTTCGCTACCCTCTCGGGCGGGGAAAAACAGCGCGTCATCCTCGCCCGCGCCCTGGCCCAGCAACCCCGACTGTTGATCCTCGATGAGCCCACCAACCACCTCGACCCACGCTACCAGCTGGAGCTGTTAAAACTCGTCAAGCGCCTGGACATCGGCATCCTGGCGAGCATCCACGACCTGAACCTGGCGGCGGCCTTCTGTGATCGTCTGTACTTGATCAACCACGGGCGCATCGTCGCCAGCGGCACACCTCACGACGTGCTGACCACCGCATTGCTGCGCGAGGTGTTTGGCGTCGAAGCCTTGATCGACACTCACCCCTTGGCCGGCTACCCCCGAATCACCTGGATAACCCAACCATGACCCTGCGCGCCCTGCTGTCTCTCACCCTGCTGCTCGCCACTGACCAAGCGTTCGCCGAAGCCACCCGTTACCCGCTGACCATCCAGAGCTGCGACCGCGACGTGACCTTCCAGCAAGCCCCGCAACACGCAGTCAGTCACGACATCAACATGACCCGGATGATGCTCGCCCTGGGTCTCAAGCCACATATGGCCGGCTACAGTGGCGTCAGCGGTTGGAAGTCAGTGCCGCCGGGCATGGCCACGACTCTCGACGGCCTGCCGGAACTGGCGAGCAAATACCCGTCGGTGGAAACCCTGCTCAACGCCAATGTGGATTTCTTCTTCGCCGGCTGGGACTACGGCATGCGTGTGGGCGGCGACCTCACGCCGCACACCCTGCAACCCTTGGGCATCAATGTGTATGAGCTGACCGAGTCATGCGCGTTCGTGATGAAGCGCCCGGCTGCGAGCCTGGACGATACCTATAACGACCTGCGCAACCTGGGCAGGATCTTCGACGTGCAGGAGCGCGCCAATGCCTTGATCGCGCAGATGCAGGCAGAGGTGGCCGAAGTGCAAAAAGACCTTCCCGCCGATAAGCCACGGGTGTTCCTGTATGACAGCGGCGAAGACCGCGCCATGACCTCGGGCCGCCTGGGCATGCCACAAGCGCTGATCGACGTCGCCGGCGGGCGCAATATCCTCGATGACGTCGATGCCAGCTGGACCCGGGTCAACTGGGAAACCGTGGTGGAGCGCAACCCGCAGGTCATCGTGATCGTCGACTACAGCCAAATCACTGCCGAGCAGAAAAAGCAGTTCCTGCTCAACAACCCGGCCCTGCAAGCGGTGGACGCGATCAAACACCAGCGCTTTATCGTGATCCCCTACGCGCAGGCCACGCCGGGTATCGATAATGTGCTGGCCGTTGAAGCCCTGGCCAAGGGGTTCCACGGCGAATGATCACCCGTCGCTACCTGCTGCTGTTGAGCGCCCTTGGCACGTTGTTGCTGGTCTCCTGCGTAGTCTCCCTGGGGTTTGGCTCGGCGCGGGTGCCGGTGGACGTGGTAGGGCGGATTCTGCTGAACAAGGCGTTCGGCGTCGGTGCGGTGGACTGGAATACGGGCCAGGAACATATCGTCTGGCTGATCCGTGTGCCGCGCATGCTGCTGGGGGCGCTGGTGGGCGCCGGGCTGGCGTTGATCGGCGCGGTGTTGCAGGCGGTCACGCGCAACCCCCTGGCCGACCCGCACCTGCTCGGCGTGACCTCCGGCGCTACCCTCGGCGCGGTGATCGTGGTGCTGCATGTAGGTGAAATCATCGGCCTGTTGACCTTGCCCATCGCCGCGTTTGTCGGTGCGCTGCTGAGCATGCTGGTGGTGCTGGCCGTGGCCAGCCGCAACGGCCGCCTGGACAGTGACCGCCTGCTGCTGTGCGGTGTAGCGGTGTCATTCGTGATGATGGCAGTGGCCAACCTGCTGCTGTTCATGGGCGACCACCGCGCCGCTTCGGCGGTGATGTTCTGGATGCTCGGCGGCCTGGGTCTGGCGCGCTGGGAACTGTTGTCGATTCCCGCCATCACGGTGGTCTTGGGGCTGGCCCTGCTGCTGGGCATGGCGCGCCCGCTCAACGCCTTGATGGCCGGTGAACAGACTGCCGTGACCCTGGGCTTGAACGCCCGCAATGTGCGGCTCAAGGTGTTTCTGATCGCGTCGCTGATGACCGGCGTGCTGGTATCTATCAGCGGTTCGATCGGCTTTGTCGGCCTGATGGTGCCGCACATCGCCCGACGCCTGGTGGGGGCCGAACATCGGCGCTTGCTGCCGGTGTGCGTGCTGCTGGGCAGTGTGTTCCTGGTGTGGGTCGACGTCGCGGCACGTACCCTGATCGCCCCCGAAGACCTGCCGATTGGCGTGGCGACGGCAGCGATTGGCGGGCTGTTTTTTATCGGCCTGATGCGCAGGCGTTGAAATCAGAGCTCATCTTTTTCCCGGGCATACCAGAACTCATCGATTTGTGGCTCGCGCACCTCGTTGACGCTCCACTGCGCATCCAATACGCCCGCCCGCGTCCAGAAGGCATCGGTAACCAGCACCGAGAGACTGCCTTGAGCCCTCAGCCGACTGATCAACACTTTAGGGTCCGGAGGTGAACCCGGGCTGAGCAGCGTGGTTTCAGCTTGGGTAAAGGCCGGTACATATTTGAGCAGAGCACCGCCTCGGCAGGAGAGGTAACAACTCTTGGCATCGGGAACATTATTCTTGACCACCGACACAGCGTTGCGCAGGTCGTCTTTGGAAACGAAGTTGTGCAACAGCGCCTGGTCTAACTGCTCAAAGCTGGAGGCTGAACGAATGGACTGATAGAAGAGTTGCACAGCGGCAATCTTATAGGTGCTCAGTATATTGCCCAAAGGTACGTCCAGCCCGGCATGAACGCCGCGGAATAACCGCGCCAGGGTCGTTACACCGCCTGCGTCCTGTTCCTCCACCGGATCGATCGCCACATACCCCTGTGTACTCTCCGGCTTCAGTACCGCGCCCAGGTACTGCTTGATCTTGAACGGTGCCACCAAGTCCTGGGCATAACGGGCCGCATCATCGGGGTAAAGAAACAGCGGCCCGCAAAACGAATGAAGATAGGGATCGTCGGCAAACGCATGGGGGGCTTGTTTCGGTGCCCATTCGCCAGTAACCCGCTCGACCTTGCCCCAGATTTCGCTGGTTACTCGGATATCCAGCGCTCCGGCACCCGCCAGGCGACGCACGTAATCGCGCACTTTGAGGGTGCCCTCAAGCAGCTTCGTGCGGTCCAAATGTGCCTCACCGGTCACCGGATACAGCGGCGCGCTTTTGGGAAATACATACTTGAGCAACGCACCGTCAGCACACAGCAAATAAAGCGGCAAAATATCACCGTTGCGTGCATAAGTGAGGAAGTTGAGCGCGCTGGCGATGCGATGGGGCGGGAAGAAACTGTGCGCCATTTCATCATCCGCAGCGGCGATGGCAACGTTGGAAGCATAAAGATACAGGCCATCAATCACATAGCCCTGAGGCAATTTCCCGTCGACAAATACCTGCCTGAAGTCGGCAAAGTTTTCTCGAACCAGTGCCAAGGTTGTCATGTACAGCGGCTTGCTCACTGACTTCAGTACGTAACCGAACGCCACGTCTGTGTGCGGTTTGCCCAAACGCTGGGCGTAACGGACAGCATCGTACGCCTGGGTGAAGAGGGGACCGCAGGGCGGATCGAGGAACACCGCGCGAATATCCCTGGCGTTGACTTGAGGTTGATTCGGTAAGAATCTCGCCATGAGCGTTCTTGGCGGCCCCCATACCTGATCCCCCTCTAGCACACGCAATTGACCAGCCTTCGCCACCTCAGTCACAAAGTCCTGCGGCAAAAGTGCCCCGCCGCGTATTTGCTGCTCGATGAGGTTATCGCCGTAATCCGCCCTCACCGGGTTCAGGGGTGCCAGACGCTGCATGAGCAACGACTCTTCGGCGGCGCTGGACAGTTGGTAACTGAGGATCGAGCCCCTTGCGCCGAATACGTACTCCCGGTTGAGATGGCGCTCACGGTGCAAGAAGGATCCCAGCACTGCACTCGGTATCATGGTTTGGTAGATGGCTTTTTGAGTCGCGGACAACAGCAGCGGTACCTCCTGGTTCACCAGGGAACGATACCGCGCCACAATCGTACTGCCTCCCGGATACAGCCCCGCCGCGACGGCCTGCTCAGGGTAGATCCAATTCAGGGCAAACCCCTGAGGCGGCAGCGCCAGGGGCTCGGTCGAAGCGAACAGCCCATTGACCAGCCTGAGGACCACGCCGCCATAGGCACGACGATAGCCATTGTCGAGCCTCCCGGCAGCATGGCGGGCCGCATCATCGGCACTGGCGAAGGAGGGGCTCAACCGCCGCGGCATCAAGGTTTCATAACCGGCCGATGTGGGGGCGACCAAGCCTGGTTTATCCCAGTACTGGCTGGTACGTACCACATGGAGCATGCCTTTGAGCGCCCACTCCCTGAGAAAGTCCTGGGGGGTCGTCTGACCGGAGTTCAACTGTTCCTGTGCCTGTGTCAATAAGGTATCTGCCGGGCCGCCACTGCTTACATCAAGGGGGGCGGGAACATAACGCAACAGCGCGCCATCAAGGGTTGAAAAGTACATCGGCGGTTTTTTCACACCCGTTCGTTCAGCGGCATAGAGCGCGGTATACAGCACATCCGGCGTGACAAAAAACAGCGTCAGCCACGCGTTCGACGTATTCAATCCGGAAGGCGACCATTGTTGCGAGCGAAACAGCCCGTGCAACACAAACCCGTCGGGCAGGCGATAGCTGCCACCATCCTTACGTTCAAACAAACGATTGAGATTGAACAGCCTGTTCGGGGCTGTGACGCCCACGACTTCACTGGCAATGTACTGCTCCTGGTCTTTGTGCTTGAGGATGAACGCAAAGCAGGCCGAATCGGCGAAATTGCGCCCGTGCACCCGCCCATGCAGGTTGCGCGCGGCCTCATCGGCGCTGGCGTACACCGCGCCGTAGGTGACGTAGTCAGGTGGGCCCGATCGAGGGGCGTAGGTATAGTTGGGCGCCCAGTCGCTGTAGACCACCGAGCGCGGCCCCCACAACGCATTGCCTTGAATAATCCTGAAGTCTCCCGCCTCGGCGAGACGCCAGACCCAATCGGCAGGTTTGATACGCCCGCTGTCGAGGCGTTTACCGAGGCTGTCTCTACCGGCCTGCGGGCCGAGGTTGGCCAACAGCAACATTTCCTGGGACGAGTTGTTCGGGGTGTATTCCAACAGGCAGTCCTGCGCCCCCGACAGATACGCGGGCCGGCCAGCCGGGATGATCGAGTAGATTTCGGCGGTGCTGAACACTTGCTGGTTGATCTGCGCCTCATCGCGGGTCCAGCCGCGCTGCGCGACCGCCACCGGGTCGGCCATCGACAGCGCCAGGTGCGAGCCGTAGCGCGCATACAGCACATAGGGTTCTGGTGGGATCAACGGCCCGGCGTGGCCCAGAGGGAAAAACAACGTAAAGGCAAAGGGGTTGGCGGCGCTGGCGATGGGTTCGGTAATGACAAAGCGACCGTCTTCCCCCTTGAGCACATAACCACCGTAGTAGTGATCGCGCCAGTTACCAATTTGCTCATGGGCATACACTGCCGCATCCCGTGCCGAGAGAAACGAGCGGCTCAAGGTCGCCGTGTAGAACGACGTCAACAGGTCGGAGCGGTTATCCACACTGCCCACCTTGCGCCACAAGCCACCGGCCTGCACCACCGACAGTTCGGTTGCCGCAATGACCCTGCGCACATAGTCGCGCGGGCTCAGGGTGCCACTGAGCAGCGCGGCCTGTGCACCGTTGTCGTTCAACTCGCCCCCCCTGCCCTGCCGGACCAACTCACTGGTGGGTGTGGCCTCGGGCACCTTGAATGCCAGCAGGGCACCGTCCGAGGCTCGCATATACAGGAACAATCCACGACCCGTGTTCTGGATCTCCAGGGTCGCCCGCGCCTGACGGGTCGCCGCCACTATCTGCGCCGGTGTAAAGAAAGTACTGGCCAGCCACTTTTCCCGCGCCGCGACTTCATGGGTCCGGTAGAAACTGGTGAAGTAGATGGCCTCCAGCCGGTAATGGGAAGGCAATCGAAATTTGCCGACGGGGCCTTTAGGAAACACCCCGTCGAGCGAGAACAGCGGGTGACGCTTGGGCAACGCCAAGGTCGCAACGTAGGCCTCCTCACGGCTGTGCTTGAGCACAAAGCCTACCTTGGCGCCCTGGTCAGGCGCACCGGAGAGCAACAATGCACGCAACACGGCAGCTCCAGGGGTTGGAAACACCGCCGTGAAAAATGGCAGTTGCTGCACCACTGTCGCCGGCGTCCTGATCCGCCAGCCGCGGGTGATACGGCCGCGAACGCCGCCCCACACAGGGTTCGCGATCACCACCCAGAGTTCGCCGGCCTCGGCCAGTTTCCAGATTAGATGTTCAAAATCGCTGCTGGGTTCAAGCGTCCCATCACGCAACTGCTGCTCCAGTTTTTTTTCCGTCGCAGAACCGTTGCTGACGTATTTAAGCAACACGTTATCCGGCCCGGAAAAATAGTGGGTCTTGGCGAACGCCCGCTGCCTGAAGCTGAAGAGTTGGTCCGCCACCGAATAGTAGTTGTTGAAAAGCAGCACCTGGTCGGCCGTGAAGCTGGGAAACATGCCCTGGATTTGCGCGGCATCGGCAGGATGGGAATGATAGAAAGCCTCGGCGACATAATCGTCAGGGCCAATGAAGTGCCCGTCGCTGTCCTTGGCCAACACTAGCCCATGATCAAAGCTGTTGCGTTGGTCCGCCACAGGGTCGGTAGCGTAATAGCGGCCGCCGCGCTTGAGAATCACGCCGCCATACTCGACATCGCGGCGCTGCCCGATAGCCGCATGTGCCCAGCAAGCGGCGTCGTCGGCACTGATAAAAGGCGGGCTCAGAGGCGGCAAATGCACGGCCTGGTTTGACGGGTGGGCTGCTGTACCGGGGGTTTTGTCCATAAAAGCTCTCGCGAAAAAGGAGCGAAGGCGCATCGCGTACGCCTTACCTGAACCCCCATGCTGGAGCATCCCTGCACAGTGTTTGCGCTGCATATCTATCTTCATGCCCCGTTTTAGCGCCCTGCATGCACTTTGCGGGTATTGCGGCGCCAAGCTAGTGCACGCCCTTGCCAACGCCCGCAGCAATCGATCAAAGACACCGGTGGTTTGCGCCGCAGGCACAGCCTTTGCAGAGTCCGGTGTACCTGCCCCATAAAAATATCGGTTTACGGAGATCGCACCATGCAGCGTCGTAGCTTGATCAAGGCTTTTACTTTGTCGGCATCCATTGTCGCGATGGGTTTGTCCTGGACCGTGCAGGCCGCCGAGACCATCAAGGTCGGCATCCTGCACTCGTTGTCCGGGACCATGGCGATCTCCGAGACTTCGCTTAAAGACATGGCGCTGATGACTATCGACGAGATCAACGCCAAGGGCGGTGTGAACGGCAAGATGCTCGAGCCGGTGGTGGTGGACCCCGCCTCCAACTGGCCGCTGTTCGCCGAAAAAGGTCGACAGTTGCTGACCCAGGACAAGGTGGCCGTGGTGTTCGGCTGCTGGACCTCGGTATCGCGCAAATCGGTATTGCCGGTGTTCGAAGAACTCAACGGCCTGCTGTTCTACCCGGTGCAGTACGAAGGCGAAGAGATGTCGCCGAACGTGTTCTACACCGGCGCGGCGCCGAACCAGCAGGCGATCCCGGCGGTGGAGTACCTGATGAGCGAAGAAGGCGGCGGCGCCAAGCGCTTCTTCCTGCTCGGCACCGACTACGTGTACCCGCGCACCACCAACAAAATCCTGCGCGCGTTCCTGCATGCCAAAGGTGTGGCCGACAAAGATATCGAAGAGGTCTACACCCCATTCGGCCACGCCGATTACCAGACCATCGTTGCCAACATCAAGAAGTTCTCCGCTGGCGGCAAGACCGCGGTGGTCTCCACCGTCAATGGCGACTCCAACGTGCCGTTTTACAAGGAGCTGGCCAACCAGGGCCTGAAGGCCACCGATGTACCGGTGGTGGCGTTCTCCGTTGGTGAAGAAGAACTGCGCGGCATCGACACCAAACCGCTGGTGGGCAACCTCGCGGCGTGGAACTACTTCCAGTCGGTGGAGAACCCGGTGAACCAGAAGTTCGTCGCCGACTGGAAAGCCTACGCCAAGAAACACAACCTGCCAGGCGCTGACAAAGCCGTGACCAACGACCCGATGGAAGCCACCTACGTGGGCATCCATATGTGGGCGCAGGCGGCGGAGAAAGCCAAGTCCACCGACGTCGACAAAGTGCGTGAGGCCCTGGGTGGCCAGACCTTCGCTGCACCGTCGGGCTTCACCCTGACCATGGACAAGACCAACCACCACCTGCACAAGCCGGTGATGATCGGTGAGATCCAGACCGACGGGCAGTTCTCGGTGGTGTGGCAAACCGAAGCGCCGATTCGGGCGCAGCCGTGGAGCCCCTACATTCCGGGCAACGACAAAAAGCCGGACTATGCCGTGAAGAGCAACTAAAGCCCACCACAGATCAAAAATGTGGGAGGGGGCTTGCTCCCGATAGCGGCGGGTCAGTGATACATGCATGCCTGACACACCGCCATCGGGAGCAAGCCCCCTCCCACAGTGTTGACCGCGCATGACTAGGACATTGTGTTATGCCTACTGCCCTCCCACGCTGCTTGTTGGCATTGCTGCTGTTGCTGCCTTTGGCGGCATATGCAGGCGACGCCGAAGACTTCCTCGCCGCCAACCCGACACAGCAAGCCAAGCTGCTCCAGGACTGGGCCGCCCAGCCCGACCCGGCGCGCATCGAGCTGGTGGACGCGCTGCAACAAGGACAACTCACACTCAATGGCGAGGCCAAAACCATACGCCTGAACAACCGCCTGCGCGGCTTGATCAATAACGTCCAGGCCAGCCAGCAGTTGCTCGCCGCCGACCCCAAGGTGCGCCTGGCAGCCGCGCGCACCCTGCAAAAAAGCGCAGTACCCGCGCAGTTGAAATTCCTCGACCAGCAGGTCGCCGCCGAGACCGATGAGCAGGTGCACAGCGCCCTGAGTCTGGCCCTGGCCAATCTGCAACTGGTGGACAGCGACCCGGTAGTGCGCCTGGCTGCCGTGCGCTTGCTCGGCAGTACCGGCGACCCGCTGGCCCGTACCCGCCTAGAAGCGCTGCTCGCGCCAGGCGTGGAAGCCGACGCCGCCGTGCACACCGCGGCCGAAACCAGCCTGGCCCAGGTCAAGCGCAAACTGATGATGGGCGAGATCCTCGGCCAGGCGTTCAGCGGCATGTCCCTGGGGTCGATCCTGTTGCTGGCGGCGCTGGGCTTGGCGATCACCTTCGGTCTGCTCGGGGTGATCAATATGGCCCATGGCGAGATGCTGATGCTCGGCGCCTATTCGACCTATGTGGTGCAACTGATGATGCAGCGTTATGTGCCTGCTGCTATCGAGTTCTACCCGTTGATCGCGCTGCCGGTGGCGTTCTTCGTCACCGCGGCCATCGGCATGGCCCTGGAACGCACCGTCATTCGTCATCTGTATGGCCGACCGTTGGAAACCCTGCTCGCCACCTGGGGCATCAGCCTGATGCTGATCCAACTGGTGCGCCTGGTGTTCGGCGCACAGAACGTCGAAGTGTCCAACCCTGCCTGGTTGTCCGGAGGCATCCAGGTACTGCCCAATCTGGTGCTGCCGTACAACCGCATCGTCATCATCGCCTTCGCGCTGTTCGTGGTAGCGCTCACCTGGCTGCTGCTGAACAAGACACGCCTGGGCCTGAACGTGCGCGCCGTCACCCAGAACCGCAACATGGCCGCCTGCTGCGGCGTGCCCACCGGACGGGTGGACATGCTCGCCTTTGGTCTCGGCTCCGGCATCGCTGGCCTGGGAGGCGTCGCATTGAGCCAGATCGGCAACGTCGGCCCGGACCTGGGCCAGGGCTACATCATCGACTCGTTCCTGGTGGTGGTGCTCGGCGGTGTCGGCCAACTGGCCGGTAGCGTCATGGCCGCGTTCGGCCTGGGTATTGCCAACAAGATTCTCGAACCTCAGATCGGCGCCGTGCTCGGCAAGATCCTGATCCTCGCGCTGATCATTCTGTTTATCCAGAAACGCCCGCAAGGACTCTTCGCACTGAAAGGACGGGTGATCGACTGATGAACCAGCCATTGATGCTTACGGCCACGCAAAAGGCCGGCCCCAAGGTCACGATTGCAGCCGGTGTGGTGATCCTCGCCGTGCTGCTGGCGTTGCCGCTGCTGTCGCTGCTGCCGGCGGAGGGTACCTTTCATGTTTCCGCCTACACCCTGACGCTGGTGGGCAAGATCCTCTGCTATGCCATCGTCGCCCTGGCGCTGGACCTGGTATGGGGCTACGCCGGCATGCTGTCTCTGGGTCACGGCCTGTTTTTCGCCCTGGGTGGCTATGCCATGGGCATGTACCTGATGCGCCAGGCCTCCGGCGATGGGTTGCCGGCGTTCATGACCTTTTTGTCCTGGACCGAGTTGCCTTGGTACTGGGCCGGCACCGACCACTTCCTCTGGGCTTTGTGTCTGGTGATCCTGGCGCCTGGACTGTTGGCACTGGTGTTCGGTTTCTTCGCCTTCCGCTCGCGGATCAAGGGCGTGTATTTCTCGATCATGACCCAGGCCCTGACCTTTGCCGGGATGCTGTTGTTCTTTCGCAATGAGACCGGGTTTGGCGGCAATAACGGCTTTACCAATTTCCGCAGCATCCTCGGGTTTGGCATCACCGAACCAGCTACGCGGGCGGTGTTGTTCTTGGCGACAGTGCTGTTGCTGGTGGCGAGCCTGTACATCGGCTGGCGCCTGGCGCAAAGCAAGTTCGGCCGGGTGCTGACCGCCTTGCGCGATGCCGAGAACCGCCTGATGTTCTGTGGTTACGACCCTCGTGGCTTCAAGCTGTTCGTATGGGTATTGAGTGCGGTGCTGTGCGGGCTTGCCGGGGCGCTGTATGTGCCGCAGGTGGGCATCATCAACCCCAGCGAAATGTCGCCGACCAATTCCATCGAAGCCGCCGTGTGGGTGGCCCTGGGCGGGCGCGGAACACTGATCGGGCCATTGCTCGGCGCCGGCGTGGTCAATGGCATGAAGAGCTGGTTTACCGTGGCCTTCCCGGAGTACTGGCTGTTCTTCCTCGGCGCGCTGTTCATCATCGTCACCCTGTACCTGCCCAAGGGCGTTATTGGCCTGCTGAAGAAATGAGGAACGTCATGCTTGAACCTATTTTCGATGCGGGCAGCGGCCGCGATGCGATCGGTATCGGCCAGGCAGCAGGCAAGGGACTCAACACCCGCCATGGCACCATCCTGACCCTGGAAGATATCAGCGTCAGCTTCGACGGTTTCAAGGCCCTCAATGACCTGAATCTCTACATCGGCGTCGGTGAATTGCGCTGCATCATCGGCCCCAACGGCGCGGGCAAGACCACGCTGATGGACGTGATCACTGGCAAGACCCGGCCCAGCCACGGCAAGGCCTGGTTCGGCGAAACCCTGGACCTGACCAGCATGAGCGAAGTGCAGATCGCCCAGGCCGGTATCGGCCGCAAGTTCCAGAAACCCACGGTGTTCGAAGCCCTCAGCGTGTTCGAAAACCTCGAGCTGGCGCAGAAGGCCGACAAGTCGGTCTGGGCCAGCCTGCGCGCACGCCTGAGCGGCGAGCAGAAGGACCGTATCGACGAGGTACTCGAGACCATCCGCCTCACCACCTCGGTGCAGCGGCCCGCCGGCTTGCTGTCCCACGGCCAGAAGCAGTTCCTGGAAATCGGCATGCTGCTGATGCAAGACCCACAACTGTTGCTGCTGGACGAACCGGTGGCGGGCATGACCGACGCCGAAACCGAGTTCACCGCCGAGTTGTTCAAGCGCCTGGCGGGCAAGCATTCGCTGATGGTGGTGGAGCATGACATGGGTTTTGTCGGCTCGATTGCCGACCACGTCACCGTGTTGCACCAGGGCAGCGTGCTGGCCGAAGGGTCGCTGGAACAGGTACAGGAAAATGAGCGGGTGATCGAGGTCTACCTCGGTCGCTAAGGAGAACAGAACATGCTGCAAGTCGACAAGCTGCACCAGTACTACGGCGGTAGCCACATCCTGCGCGGGCTGTCCTTCGACGTGAAGATCGGCGAAGTCACCTGCCTGCTCGGGCGTAACGGCGTGGGCAAGACCACCCTGCTCAAGTGCCTGATGGGCTTGCTGCCGGCCAAGGAAGGCGCGGTGAATTGGGAAGGCAAGGCCATCACCGGCTTCAAGCCTCACCAGCGTGTGCATGCTGGCATCGCTTATGTGCCCCAGGGACGGGAGATTTTTGCCCGGCTGACGGTGGAAGAGAACCTGCTGATGGGCCTGTCGCGCTTCCCCGGCGCCGAAGCCAAGGCAGTGCCCGCCTTCATCTACGAGCTGTTCCCGGTGTTGCTGCAAATGAAGCATCGCCGTGGCGGCGATCTGTCCGGCGGCCAGCAACAGCAATTGGCGATTGGTCGCGCACTGGCCAGCCGCCCGCGCCTGCTGATCCTCGATGAGCCCACCGAAGGCATCCAACCGTCGGTGATCAAGGAAATCGGCGCGGTGATCAAGAAGCTCGCGGAACGCGGCGATATGGCGATCCTGCTGGTGGAGCAGTTCTACGACTTCGCCGCCGAGCTGGCGGACCAGTACTTGGTGATGTCCCGGGGTGAAATCGTGCAGCAAGGCCGCGG
Organism: Pseudomonas sp. FBCC-B545; assembly: GCF_059134095.1. Classification (NCBI taxonomy): domain Bacteria; kingdom Pseudomonadati; phylum Pseudomonadota; class Gammaproteobacteria; order Pseudomonadales; family Pseudomonadaceae; genus Pseudomonas; species Pseudomonas sp. FBCC-B545. The sequence goes on from NZ_CP101441.1 coordinate 5,598,536, forward strand.
TGAAAATATGGAAAGCGAAGGTGTGCGTGGGCTGGTAACCATCTAATCTGTAGCCTCTTGACGATAAGCAACCGGCCATGAACCTGCCCATATCCCCTGCCCTGTTCACCCCCAGCTGGCACGCCGAGCTGGAACTCGGCTATGCACGTTTCGGCGACACCACGCGCCCGGTATTGCGCCGCCACCTTGGCCCGCTGCGGGTGCAAAAGCACCTGTACGCCGAAGGCCCCGGGGTGTGCCAGCACATCATCGTGCACCCGCCCGGCGGAATTGCCGGCGGTGATCGCCTGGACATCAGCGCCCATGTCGGCACTGGGGCCTGGGCGCAACTGACCAGCCCCGGCGCCGCCAAGTGGTACCGCGCCAGCGGCCCGGCGTTTCAGCAAGTCGAGTTGACCGTCGAGGCCGGCGCGACGCTGGAATGGCTGCCCCAAGAAACCATCGTGTTCAGCGCCGCCCAGGCCGAACTCACTACGCGCATCGAGCTCTTGGGCGATGCGCGGTTGTTCTATTGGGATGTGGTCGCCCTGGGGCGCCCGGCCAGCGGCGAACGGTTCGACCTCGGCCACTTTCAATCACACCTGGATATCCGCCGCGACGGGCAGTTGCTCTGGTATGAGCGCCAGCGCATTGTAGGCGCCGATGGGCTGCTGGATTCGCCCATCGGGCTGGATGGGCAGCCGGTGTTTGCCACGTTGCTGGTGACGGGTGAGGTTGAGCCTCAATTGCTTGAGCGTTGCCGCTCGCTGCCCCACGCAGTGCGCGGCGATTTGACCCAATTGCCGGGTTTGCTGGTCGCCCGCTGCCTGGCCAGTGAAGCACTGCTGGCGCGAGGATGGTTGATAGATCTATGGCGATTGCTGCGCCCGGCCATACTCGGCAGAGAAGCAATATCACCAAGAATCTGGAGCACATGAAGATCAAAATGTGGGAGGGGGCTTGCTCCCGATGGCGGTGGGCCAGTCACAGATGTATGCCTGACACCCCGCCATCGGGAGCAAGCCCCCTCCCACACTTGATCTCTGTCAAATTCAAGAATGCATTCTTTGAAGGACCTTGAACCATGGACCTGACCCCACGGGAAAAAGACAAACTGCTGATCTTCACCGCAGGCCTCGTCGCCGAGCGCCGCCTGGCACGCGGGGTGAAGCTCAACTACCCGGAAACCATCGCCTACATCTGCGCCGCCCTGATGGAGGGCGCCCGCGATGGCCGCACTGTGGCCGACCTGATGCACTACGGCACCACGCTGCTCAGCCGCGAACAGGTGATGGAAGGCATCCCGGAGATGATTCCGGATATCCAGGTGGAGGCCACCTTTCCCGATGGCACCAAGCTGGTCACCGTCCACCAACCCATTGCGTGAGGCACTGCGATGATTCGTGATGCAACCGAACACGACCTGCCGGCGATCTGCGCTATCTACAACGACGCGGTGCTCAACACCACGGCGATCTGGAACGAGCAACCGGTGGACTTGGCCAATCGCCAAGCCTGGTTCAGTGCGCGCCAGGCCCAGCAGTATCCGATCCTGGTGGCGGTGGAACACGATGAAGTCATCGGCTACGCCTCATTCGGCGACTGGCGGCCTTTCGAAGGCTTTCGCTACAGCGTCGAACACTCGGTGTACGTGCGCAACGATCAACGTGGCAAGGGACTTGGCCCACGCCTGATGCAAGCGCTGGTCGAGCGTGCGCGCAGCGGCGGCAAGCACGTAATGGTCGCAGCCATCGAAAGCGGCAACCAGGCGTCCATCCACCTGCATGAGCGCCTGGGCTTCATCACCACCGGGCATATGCCGCAAGTGGGCATCAAGTTCGGCCGCTGGCTGGACCTGACCTTTATGCAACTGACCTTGAACCCGGGCGCCGAACCGCCCAAGGAGTGAGATCGATGAACGCTGCACAATTGCGTCGAGTCAATGCTGAAAGCTTCGCCCATTACCGCCTGGGTTTGATCGAGCTGTTGCTGGACGCAGTGCAGCATGGCGCTTCGGTGGGTTTCATGGACGACTTCGACGAAGCCCAGGCTCGCGCCTATTTGAGCGGCGTACAAGCCAGCATCGAAGACGCCGGCCTGCTGCTGTGGGTGGTGGTGCGTGACGAGCAGGTGATCGCCAGCGTGCAACTGGCGCTGTGCCAGAAAGCCAACGGCCTCAACCGCGCCGAAGTGCAAAAGCTGCTGGTGCACAGCAGCGCCCGCCGCCACGGCCTGGGCCAGCAATTGATGACCACCCTGGAGCTCGCCGCACGCCAGCACAAGCGCGGTCTGCTGTACCTGGACACCGAGGCCGGCTCCGCTGCCGAAGCGTTCTACCAGTCGCTGCGTTATACCAAGGTCGGTGAGCTGCCCGACTACTGCCAAAGCCCGGACGGGCACTACAGCCCGACCGCCATCTACTTCAAGACCCTGGGGCAACCTGCATGATTCCTGGCGAATATCAGATCCAGCCGGGCGACATCGAACTGAATGTCGACCGCCGCACCCTCACCCTCGACGTGGCCAACAGCGGTGACCGGCCGATCCAGGTGGGTTCGCACTACCATTTTTTCGAGACCAATGACGCCCTGGAATTTGATCGTGCCGCAAGCCGTGGCATGCGCCTGAATATTCCGGCGGGCACGGCAGTGCGGTTTGAGCCGGGGCAACGGCGGGAGGTGGAGTTGGTGGATTTGAGCGGGGGGCGGCGGGTATTTGGGTTTGCAGGGCGGGTCATGGGTGACCTTTAGGGCCTCATCGGGGGCAAGCCCCCTCCCACCTTTGATTTGTGAATACTTTCAAATGTGGGAGGGGGCTTGCCCCCGATAGCGATCGCACATTCAACACATCTTTATCAGGGCAAGCACACATGAAAATCAGCCGCCAAGCCTACGCCGATATGTACGGCCCCACCGTCGGTGACAAGGTCCGCCTGGCCGACACCGACCTGTTCATCGAGGTGGAACAGGACTTCACCGTCTACGGCGAAGAAGTCAAATTCGGCGGCGGCAAGGTGATCCGCGATGGCCAGGGCCAGAGCCAGTTGCTCGCCCATGAGGTAGTGGACACCCTGATCACCAACGCGCTGATCATCGACCACTGGGGCATCGTCAAGGCTGACGTTGGCCTCAAGAACGGCCGCATCCACGCGATCGGCAAGGCCGGTAATCCCGATATCCAGCCCGGCGTGTCCATGGCCATCGGCGCCAGCACCGAGGTGATTGCCGGCGAAGGCATGATCCTCACTGCCGGCGGCATCGACTCCCACGTGCATTTCATTTGCCCGCAGCAGATCGAAGAAGCGTTGACCAGCGGCGTCACCACCATGATCGGCGGCGGCACCGGGCCGGCCACCGGCACCAATGCCACCACCTGCACCTCCGGCCCATGGCACCTGGCGCGCATGCTGCAGGCCAGCGATTCGTTCCCGATGAACATTGGTTTCACCGGCAAGGGCAACGCCAGTTTGCCCGAGCCGCTGATCGAGCAGGTCAAGGCCGGCGCCATCGGTTTGAAGCTGCATGAAGACTGGGGCACGACTCCGGCAAGCATTGATAACTGCCTGAGCGTGGCCGACCAATACGATGTGCAGGTGGCGATCCACAGCGACACCCTCAACGAATCCGGTTTTGTCGAGACCACCCTCGCCGCCCTCAAGGGCCGCACCATCCACACCTACCACACCGAAGGCGCCGGTGGCGGTCACGCGCCGGACATCATCAAGGCATGCGGTTACCCGAACGTGCTGCCCAGTTCTACCAACCCGACGCGGCCCTTCACGCGCAACACCATCGATGAACACCTGGACATGCTGATGGTCTGCCATCATCTGGACCCGAGCATTGCCGAAGACGTGGCCTTCGCCGAAAGCCGCATCCGCCGCGAGACCATCGCCGCCGAAGACATCCTGCACGACCTCGGCGCGTTCTCGATGATCAGCTCCGACAGCCAGGCCATGGGCCGCGTCGGTGAAGTGATCACGCGCACCTGGCAGACCGCCGACAAGATGAAAAAACAGCGCGGCGCCCTGCCCGGTGATGGCCCCGGCAACGACAATTTCCGCGCCAAGCGCTACATCGCCAAGTACACCATCAACCCGGCAATCACCCACGGCATCAGCCATATCGTCGGTTCCATCGAAGTGGGCAAGTGGGCCGACCTGGTACTGTGGCGTCCGGCGTTCTTTGGTATCAAGCCGACGTTGATCCTCAAGGGCGGCGCGATTGCCTCAAGCCTCATGGGCGACGCCAACGCCTCGATCCCCACGCCGCAGCCGGTGCATTACCGCCCGATGTTCGCCAGCTTCGGCAGCGCATTGCACGCCACCAGCCTGACCTTTATCAGCCAGGCCGCCCAGGAGGCCGGCTTGCCCGAGGCCCTGGGCTTGAAGAAGCAGATTGCGGTGGTCAAGGGCTGTCGCGGTGTGCAGAAAACCGACTTGATCCACAACGACTACCTGCCCGAGATCGAGGTTGACCCACAGACCTACCAGGTCAAGGCCGACGGCCAGTTGCTGTGGTGCGAGCCGGCGGATGTATTGCCGATGGCCCAACGTTACTTCCTGTTCTGAACCGCCCCTGCGGGCGCGCCAAGCTCGCGCCTGCAGGTAATGGGGGCTACGCAAACAGCGTCGCGATCATGCCTTCGCTGTATTGGTAATCCATGCGCAGCTCGACACCCGCCGGGATATCTTCAGTGGCAAATACCGCCGTCAGGATCATATTGCGCCTTGCGCTCTTCGTGCCCTGCCCTTCCTCCACTTCAACGTCGAACCCTACCCCTTCGACGTTGTAGCCGCTGGCGGCCTGGCGTATGGGTTTGCCGTTGGCGTCATATTCAAAGTGGGTATTGATCCTGGAGAGGATGTTGTCCCCCGAAATTTCAATGGGCTCCATGCCCGTTTTTCCAGGAGTCGGCCTGGCACCTGCCAGGATCACATAGGTCTGCCCGCCGGGACTGCCAACCTGAGAAGGCAGCACGGTGCCGCCGTAGACGCCGAGGATTTCACCTTTGGCAATACGCCGGTTGGCCACCACCATGGACTGCCCGATCAGCGCCTTTTCCTCGGGCACCTGCATATCCTGCGCAGTGAACAGTCGCTGCTGCAGCTTCTCGTCATAACGCGCCGCCACCTTCTCGTAGCCTTCAAACTGGATGTAAGGCTTGATCTGCTCAGAGCTGTACTTGACACCCGATTCGGTCACGACTTCTCTCTGCAGTTTTCGGATACGCATGGGTTTGCCCTGTAGATCTCGAAGCGGGTACCTGCCGTTGTTAACCCGGTCATAACTGCCCGGTACATTGCGCAGTTGGGTGAAATGCACCTCGCGCTTCATGGCGCCCAGTTCAGTTGCCGTGTAGTGGTCCACCGGCATGGACTCGGATGCATCTTCAAGTTCATCGCTGGAACTGCCGGACCGCATGCCGCCCGCCGAGCCCCTGCGTATCCATGCGCCGTCGATATCGGGCTTGGCGACGATGCCGCTGCTGACCAGGGCAAATGGATTCTCCGGCGCCTGCACCCACAATATGTAGTACTCGCCATCCCGGGCATCGGGCATGCTCGCGACAAAGTACCGCTTGCCATCCAGCTCGATGGTGCGCGCCTGGCTGAGCTGCAACCCGGAGGCAGGACCCGCGCCAAGCTCGACTAACCCTTCAAGGGGGCCACGTGGCAACAGTACCTCGGCTATTTCCTGCCGGCTCAAGGCCTCGATCAATTGGCTTTCCTCGATCACCAGCCGGGCCTGCAACTCATCGGCCTGGGCCTTATAGACCGTCTCTGACACCGCTTCGGCCACACGCTGGTCATGCAGGGCAGCCAGTTGCTGCTGGTAGGGCTCGCTGAGCCGATCAAATTGCGCCCGGTATTTATGCGTCACATAGTCCTTCCAGAACTCGCGGGACAACAGGGCCTGGAACTCCTCGACGGAGTTGTCCAGGGCGATGACTTTTTCGTAGGCGGCCTCCAGCATCGCTGGGGTAACCCCGCCCATGCTGGTGAACCTGACCTTCTGCGGCTGCCCCGGCAATTGCAGCCGGCCCTTGAGGCCGAAGCGATAGGCCAGCCGGATCTCCACTTCTTCCGCCAGGCGTTGGGTATGGGGCAACTTATCGCTCATCGACACCGACGAATCATTGACGATGGCCTCGCTGCGCTGGATATCCGCCGAGGCGATCTTGTCGACTTCGTGCAGACGGAACAGCCCCTTGGAGAGACTCGACAGTTGTACACCTTGCATCTGCCCCGCGGCCTGGGTGCGTGCCCTGTAGACCAGCGTCAGGGTTTCCAGATTGCTGAAGGAGAACGCAGCAAGGTCACAGCAACCTGGCTCGCCCGCGCGGTCGAACAGCTCCTTGCGGTGGCTGTCTGAACTCGAGGTGTTTTCACTGATGCTGTCGATCACCTCCCAGACCCGGCGTTGCAAGTCGGCATGGCCAGGGCCGGCCGATTCGAGACGGTTGAGGATGTCGAAGAACGGGCCGGCGCCCTCCTCGTTGCGCAATGCCAGCCACTGAGCCCTCCTGGTTGCCACTTGTTCCACCGGCAAGTCCTGGGCCCAGCGCAGGAATGACTGCTGGGCACCAGCGTCCGTCACTGCCGGGGCGCGAATATTCAGCGCGGTGGTTACCAACAGGTTCGGGTCATCCGTTGACGCCAGACCCGCCTGCTCAAGCCGCTGGTTGTAGTCCCTGACCTGTTGCAGGGTGTCCGGGGTCAAGGGGTTGCCAGCGACCGACGTCACGCGATTGACCCGTGCTGTCTGCGCCAGTAGCGCGTCAGGCGGAGCAATGACCGCAGCCGGAATAGTGCTGATGTTGTTATTGCGCAGGTCTACTTGGTCCAGGTTGGGTTGCTCGGCCAAACCCTGCGGCCAGTGATCAAGACCCGCGCCGTTCAGGACGAGGGAACGCATGTCGGTGATACGGCTGAAGTCCGGCGCCAGGCCCAGCACGTTGCGATGCAGCCAGAGCGCACGCAACGTGACTCGTTCCGATAGGATCTGCGCCGTCTCGGCGCTCAGGCGGATCTGGTTGTCATTCAGGAACAGCCGGGTCAGGTTGGGCATTTCCCCCAGGGCCGGCGGCAATGCGCGCAACTGGTTGTGGGACAGGTCCAGCCAGCGCAGATGCCGAAAGCGCGCAAGGAAGCCCTCCGGCGAGGCACTGAGCTGCATATTGCTCAGTTTCAGCGAGCCTACATGGCTGAAATCCACATCCAGGTCCGGCAAGCTCGGCAGGGTCAACCCACTCAAATCCAGCTCCAGGCCAATCGGCTGCCCGTCATTGCTGAGCTTTTGCGGGGTCTCTTGGCGCCAGCAGGCGAGGATCCGATGCTGGGCCTGGAAGCGATCGTCCAGGTTATCGGCGTTGATTTGCCGTTCGCCCGCCCGCACATAACGCTGGCGTTCTCCGCCCCCCGAAAACGTCCAGGCATTCAACTGTCGCTCCAGGGTATTAAATTGCGCTTCAAGCCTGGCCAACGTCACATCGGCTTCCTCGCGCATCAGCCAAACCCACGCCCTCGCCTCGTACGTGCGCTTGTTCGGGTACATACGCCGAATCTTTGCCAGCCTGGGGTTGCCACTGTCAAACGCGCCGTCGCGAGCACTTGACACCACCGGCGACCGGGCCTCCACCAGGCGTTTCCAATAGTTATCGAACTGCTGCCAGTAATCAGGCGGGAACGGGTTGCCCTCAAGCAAGGTGACACCATTGAGTCGGGCAGTTTCTTCGAGCTGCCCCGGAGCCGGGTCGAGGTATTGCGCGGGCACCTCGCGCAACAGGTTATGGCTCAGGTCGACCACCTCCAGATCGGGGCACGCGGTCAGTCCTGCAGGCCACTGCTCCAGTTGCGCGGCTCTCAGGTTCAGTTGCTTCAAGCGCGGCATGCCACTGAAATCCGGGGCAAGGCCCAAGCGGTTGCTGGTTAGCCGCAGTGTTTCAAGTTCGCCCAGGCCACTGAGCATCCGGGCGCTTTGGGGGGTGAGGCGAATGTGGTTGGCGCTCAGGTCCAGCGAAGTCAGGTTGCGCATGTGGCCGATGGCGTCGGGCAACTCCGTGAGGCCACTTTTTCGAATGCTCAGATCTTTGAGGCCCGTAAATGTCTTAAGGAAAGTGTCCGCACTACTCGACCACTTGACCCCAAACAGATCAAGTCTCTGCACATGGCTGAAGTCAGCGCTCAATGCCGGCAGTTCCAGATGGTCATTCATCAGCAAGCGCAGGGTGCCTGTACCCATACGACGCCAGGCCCGCAGAATTTCCTGGGAGGCGCGATAGGCCGGGGCTTGGGCCTGTGGCATTGCCGAATGGGTTTGGGTTTGCACCCACGCCGCCAACTCCTTCTCCAGCGTCTGTAGCTCAGCTTCGCGGCGCGCCAGCCCGCCGCGCACATCCGTGCCCAAGGATTGGATAAACGTCGTCAGTTCGTCATCGGCCATGGAGGGATACAAGACCTGGGCCCGGGCTTTTGCCGCTGCCTGCGAAGGCCCCGTCACACGCTCCAGCAACCGGCGCAGACCGCGCCCGCCACCGAGCAGGCGCAGCCCCGGCTCAACGGTCGGCTTGCGCAGCGGGTGCTCCAGCAACACCGTGCGCAGCGGCTGGCGCGGCAGCGGAGATCGAGTGATCGCGGCCTTCATTTGCAGGGCATCGGTGAAGCCCAGGGCCTGGCGCTCCACGCTGGACAGTTGGTTCCAGGCCGCGGTGTAGAAATCCCTGGGCATGGGCGCGTCGAACAAACCGCTGGGTTTGAGCACCAGGGTCTTGCGGTTCGTCGAGTCCGGCGAACCGATGGCGTCGAGCAGGGTGCCTTCGGGAGCATACTGGCGCAGTTCCACGCGCGTGCCCCGTCGCCAGCCGGGCAAGGTTTCCAGGGTGCGCAGGGCCAGGCGTTGGCTGTCCAGGTCAGCAAGTGTGTCCAAGTGCAGCCCTTCGTAAGCCCGCGATACTCGGGTTTCCTGCTCGAACCAACGCGCCTGCTCACGCTGCACCTCGGGCAGTAGGCCGCTGCGGCGAAAGACCTGCCGTTGTTCCGCGGTCATGCTGGTGAGCAACTCGGCGGCCATCGACGCCGGTAGCCTGGGGTAAGTGCCTTGGACCAGCCCCACGTCAGGGTCATCGCTCGCGTTCAACGCCCGGTAGCGCTCTTCGACCAACGAGCCCTTGAATGTATCGACGATAGTGGCGATGAACTCGCGCACCTTGGCAGCCCGCACCGTCAAGGACTCTTCGGGACGCCCGGGAATCGCCGCCAGCTGTGGGTCGACGCCTTGCAAGGTGTGCAACACCTCAGTGAGTAACTCACCACGGGCCAACTGGTCTTCAGTGACCACGGCTACGCGCCTGGGCACAGTGGCAGAGGCTTCTTGCGTCCATAGCACATGGCCGCCGTCACTCAAGACACGCAAGGCGGTATCCACGGGCAACATCCCACCCCGCTGCATGATTTGCAATTGCAGCGCCGGGTCGGCCTGGGCGTAGAGCACCGGGTCGTTGCTGCGCATCTGCTCGACGAAACGGGTCAGGTCCTGATGGGCCTTGAAGTGCTGGAGGGCGTCTTCGAGCACCAAGGGCACCGGCTCATGCTCGACGAAGCTTTGGCGCAAGGTGTCTTCCTCGACACCACTGGCGAGGCGGGCCTGCTCCAGAGTGTCGCTGTCGAGCCCGCGCTGTTGCAGGCCCAGGCGACGGATCAGGGTCGGCAGGTCCCAGGTCAGCGGCTCCTCGACTTCATGACTCCAGGCGCCGGCATGGTTATGTTCCAGCAGCGGCTCATAAGCGCCAGGACGGCCAGGATGCTGGATACGGTATCGCCCGGTCTCGGGTTCCTGGCGGACCTGATAGTGGTCACCTTCGTGGGGCAGCAACGTCTGCCCTTTATACGGGTAGAGACCCAGGGCATCGGGCTTGGCATCCAGGGGCAATTGGACCTGCACCTTATAGGGGGTCAGGTCGGGGTTCCACAGCAGCTGTTTGCCGTCGGGCAGGGTGACCGGCTTGAGGTTATCCACCACGCTCGCCAGCTTGATCTCGGGCAGTACCTTGGCGCCGACCTTAAGGAAGGCCGCGTTCAGGGCCACGCTGGCGAAATGTGCCCACATCGTCTTCAAGTCGCCTTGCTCATAGGCCTCGATACCTTCAAAGCCCTCTGCGCACATCTGCAGCACCGCCACCGCCAGCATGATCGGCCCCAGCCCTGGCACCACAAAAGCGGCGAGGTTAAATGCGCTGATCACGGCATCCAGGTAACTGGCCAGCCGGTCGAGTCGGGCCTGGCGATCTTCGTCGCCGGTGGGCACGGCCACGGCGCGGGCGTCGGCAAGGATCTTGCGCACCTGGGCCTCGCGCAGCGGCTGCCAGAGACCGGCGCCGATCGCCAGCTCATCCAGGGGCAATCGCGCGGGCTTGACGGCCAATGGGTAATCACCCGCCGCGCCATTGCCGTTGGCGGGCTTGTAGAGCCGATTGAAATGCTGAAAGAACGCCCCCTGTTCACGCTGGGGCACGAAGCGGCTGAAAAACCGCCGGTAGGAAGCGCTGTGCAGCCGTGTCCTGAGGTCGGCCATGAAGTCGCCGCTGGAGGCATATTCCTTGAGTGGCTGCTGGGGGTCATTGGGGATGAAGACCACCAGGCGCTCGACCTGGTCACTGTCTTTGCGCTCAGGGCCGATCAGCAACGGGCCGACTAACACGCTGCCAAATATCTTCAGCGCCGCAAAGGTCACCGGCTTGCTGTCCAGGCTCGCGCTGGCGGGGTCCTTGATGACCTGCTTGAGCATGCGATAGGCGTCAGCACTGATCCCCCACTCCCGCGTTTGCACCGCCACCTCGGCACTCAACGCCAACTGCTGGCGCTGGTGCTCTTCAAGCTGGCGCTCCAATGCGCTGCGCTGGCTGTCATCCGTGGGTCGGACGATGTCTTTGATGTGTTGCTGATACAGCTTGCCGAGATCCAGGCTGCGGCACAGTTGGGCAAATTCATGGGCAGGAATGGCGAGGGCATGCGCCTGGACCACGCTAGGGGTCGGAATGATTTCGCTGTCGAAGGCACTCCAGGTGGTAATCACCTGGCAATCCGCGCAGGCATTGGCCTTCTCTTCGTCAGGCGCGAAGTTGGCCAGAGCCGCTTCCAGCAGGGAAACGCCGCGGTATTCATAGCGCTGGGCCGGGTCGCCTTGCTGATCGAAGACAAAGGCGCCGTACAAGTCGTCGCGACTCTTGAACCCGTACTTGCGTGCGAAATAGACGTTCCTGACGTCCAGTTCCATTTTGAAGCGGGTCTTGATCGCGTCCTTGAGCAGCGGCTCGGCAAACGCCAGCACGTCCTCGATCTGGCCCAGGTGCTCTTCTACCTGGTTCAAGGCTTCACGGTAACGGTTATGACTGTCGGCCAGGTCGGCCTTTTGCTGGGTCGTAGCGCTCAGGTACCAGCTGGGCAGTTCCAGTTCGTGATCGGCGAGCTCTTGCTGGCGCTGGGTGGTGGCCTGGTTGAACCAGGCGGGCACACGTTCCTTGAGGAAGTTGTAGTGCACGCCCCGAAGGTCAACGTTGAACGTACCTTCGGGGGTCGGAGTGACGGGTTGCTCTGACATAGCGGGCCATCCATGACGGGTTGCGAAAACACCAACCTATCGAATCGCCCGGCCTGGCAAGCCCTAGCTATTTATCGCTGCTCAAAAATGCTCACGCGGGTTGAACGCGGCTTTCTGCGCCAGCGCTTGCCACAATTGCTTCACCTCTTCGTCGCTCGTCTTCGGCATGACCGCCTTGAGCTGCACGAACAGATAACCGCGCTGCCCGGCCTTGTTCGACAAGCCATGACCCTTGGCGCGCATACGCTGTCCATTCTGGCTGCCGGCGGGCACCTTGAGGTTGATCTTGCCGGTGAGCGTCGGCACCGCCACTTCCGCGCCCAACGCCAGTTCCCACGGCGCCAGGGGCAAATTGATGATCAGGTTTTCACCATCCACTTCAAACTTGGGGTGCGGCGCAAACTTGATGATCAGGTACAGGTCGCCATTGGCGCCGCCACCGATACCCGGTGCGCCCTGCCCCTTGAGGCGGATGCGCTCGCCGTCGGCCACACCGGCCGGGATCTTCACGTTCAGGCTCTTGGTGGTGTTGCTGACGTGACGGCCCGAGGCGTCGTATTGCGGCACCTGGAAGTTGATCTGCTTGGACTCGGTGGACAGCGTTTCCTCGAGGTGCACCGTCAGTTGCATCTCCACGTCCTGACCCTTGCGTCCCGCAGGACGGCGCTGGCCGCCACCGAAAGCGTCGCCACGACCACCGAATATCGAGCTGAAGAAATCGGAAAAGTCCTCGGTACCCGCGCCGCCACCGCCGAACCCACCACGGCTCTGCCAGCCCGGTGGCCCCTGGAACGGTTGGCCGTGCTGGCCGTATTTGCGCAGCTCATCGTACTCGGCGCGCTTGTCGGCACTTTTAAGCGCCTCATAGGCTTCGGACGCATCCTTGAATTTCGCTTCGGCGTCTTTTTCCTTGCTGACATCGGGGTGATATTTGCGTGCGAGCTTGCGATAGGCGGCCTTGATTTCCTTATCATTGGCCGTCGGCTCTACACCCAGAATCTTGTAGTAATCTTTGAAATCCATCGGCGGTTCACCATCCTTTATCGAGATCGCACTGCCCGGGGCACCACGTGCGCTGGCTTGCACCTGTTGAGGGTGGTGGCCTGGGGGTACGTCAAAGTGTTATCGGCATCAGCCGTATGCACCAGATGTGGGGGCAAATCCCGCGCTTTCAAGCGTGATTTAACGGATAGTCGGCCTACGCAAGCGCCTGCGACTGACATACACTGCGCGGCCGTTTTTCAACCGGAACCCGATAGACATGAAAAACCCATCCCCAGCCCGTGCCTGCGGTATCGACTTCGGCACGTCCAACTCCACCGTCGGCTGGATCCGGCCCGGCGAGGAGACGCTTATCGCGCTGGAGGACGACAAGATCACCTTGCCGTCGGTGGTGTTCTTCAACTTCGAGGAGCGTCGCCCGGTGTATGGCCGCCTGGCCCTGCACGAATACCTGGAAAACTACGAAGGCCGGCTGATGCGCTCGCTCAAGAGCCTGCTGGGTTCCAAGCTGATCAAACATGACACCAGCGTATTGGGCACGGCCATGCCGTTTACCGACCTGCTGGCGCTGTTTATCGGCCAACTCAAGAGCCGCGCCGAGGCCACCGCCGGCCGTGAGTTCGAGGAAGTGGTACTGGGCCGCCCGGTGTTTTTCGTCGATGACGACCCCATGGCCGACCAGGAAGCCGAGAACACCCTGGTAGACGTGGCGCGCAAGATCGGCTTCAAGGACATCTCGTTCCAGTACGAACCGATTGCGGCAGCATTCGACTACGAGTCCACCATCGAGCAGGAAGAGCTTGTATTGATCGTCGACATCGGCGGCGGTACCTCCGACTTCTCCCTGGTGCGCCTGTCCCCGGACCGCCGTCACAACGACAACCGCCAGAGCGACATCCTCGCCACCGGCGGCGTGCACATCGGCGGTACCGACTTCGACAAGCAACTGTCCCTGGCCGGCATAATGCCGCTGTTCGGCTATGGCAGCCGCATGAAAAGCGGTGCCTACATGCCCACCAGCCACCACATGAACCTGGCTACCTGGCACACCATCAACTCGGTGTACTCGCAGAAATCCCAACTGGCCCTGGGCAGCATGCGCTACGACATCGAAGACACCGGCGGCATCGACCGCCTGTTCAAGCTGATCGAACAGCGCGCCGGGCACTGGCTGGCGATGGAAGTTGAAGAGACCAAGATCCAGCTGACCCACGAAGACAACCGCCATGTGCTGCTGGATCGGGTCGAGCCGGGGTTGAGCGTGGATTTGAGTCGCACCTTGTTCGAGTCGGCCATCGACGGCCTGCTCGAACGCGTGCGCAACAGCGTGACCCAGTTGCTGAATGATGCTTCGGTAGACGTGGCCCAGGTGGACACCGTGTTCTTTACCGGTGGTTCCAGCGGCATCCCGGCACTGCGCCACAGCATCTCGGCAATGCTGCCGAATGCGCGGCATGTGGAAGGCAATATCTTCGGCAGTATCGGCAGCGGTCTGGCGATTGAGGCCAGCAAGCGCTACGGCAGCTGACCTGCCCCAATCTCGCAGGCGCTGCAAACCCAATGTGGGAGGGGCGGTGCGACGATTCGACTTGCCCTCGATAGCGGCGGTTCAGCTACAGATAAGCTGACTGACATACCGCCATCGGGAGCAAGCCCCCTCCCACATTTTGGCCTGCGCGCACTCAATACCTTGTGCCACCACCGCCCTACCGGATGAATGTTGTAACCAACCTTGCACGATTTGCGTGATGACGCTTATAGTCCGGCCGTCGCCCTCATGGCGATCAGGTTTGGCGACCTGCATCCACGTTCAAAAATGCCTGCTTCGTTGGCAGGCATTTTTGTACCCGCAAAGCCGCATTATGGCGGCTGTGCGCGGGAGACCTTCGGGTCTGCCGGGCCCGTGGACCGGTTCGCCAACCTGCGTACAGCTGCCACCCAATTGTTTGGCGACAATCGAGTGGGAGCTCCTTCTTATTAGTCCACGGAGTTTCACTTATGAATCGCTACATCCCTTTGACTGGCAACGACTGCACCATCCCCGCTCTAATCATCGATACACAGGCACCTCTCGACGTCCTACACGAAGCCGCGGCGTACCGCATTCGCGCAGTGACGCAATTACTTGAAAATCTCGCATTCCGAGAAGAAATCAGCAGCGATGCCGTGGTGCTCCACGACTTTGCACAACTGCTGGCCATTCCCTTGCGGGATGGGTGTGATCTGATGGATGTAATTGGACGCAGACTAAGTCCGCAAGCGTCGTAAGCTAGAACGGGGCGGCTTTTCAGTCGCCCTGCCTGAAGATGGTCAAACCATCCCCCCCAACTTCAACTCACTTTTCAAGTACGCATAATAAATCGGCCCCGCCACCACTCCCGGCAAACCAAACGCCGCCTCAAACACCAGCATCGCCAACAACAACTCCCACGACTTGGCACTGATCTGCCCGCCAACGATGCGGGCGTTGAGGAAGTACTCGACCTTGTGAATCACAATCAGATACCCCAGCGCCGCCACCGCCACCCAGATCGACAGCGACAGCGCAACGATGGTGATCAGGGTGTTGGACATCAGGTTGCCGATCACCGGCAATAGGCCAAGCAGGAAGGTCAGCACGATCAGGGTTTTGGTCAGCGGCAGGTGGATGCCGCACAACGGCAGCACCACCGCGAGGAAGATCGCAGTGAAAGCGGTATTGAGCGCAGCGATCTTGATCTGGGCGAAGACGATGTTGCGAAACGCCTGGACCAGCAGGTGCAGACGATCAAACAACGCCGCAGCCAAAGGTTTGCGCTTGGTCAGGTCGGGCACGCGCTGCAGCGCAATGATCGCGCCGAGCACCATGCCGATCAGCAGCGTGACGAACATGTGGGCGGCATCTTTGCCAACCAGTTGCAGTTCGCTCAGGTGTTTGCTCAGCCAATCGCCGATGGCGACGCGGAACTCGGCGGCGCTGGCGGGCAGGTAGGCGTCGATAAACGGCGGCAATTGGCCGCGTGCGCGGTCGACCACGCCCATGAATTTGTCGAGGGACGCCCCGGGGTTTTCCGCTTCGTGGAGCAGGAAGCTGATGGCGCCGGCGAAGATCAGGGTCAGCACGCTGACGATCAGGGTGCCCAGCAAGGCCACCGCCAGCCAGCGCGCACGCCGGCCTTCGATCAGGCGTTGCAGTTGCGGGGTGAGCATGTTGACCAGTTCATAGACCAACAGGCCGGCCAGCAGGCTGGGCAGCAATTTGAGCGGCAGCACCAGCAGCAACCCGCCGAAAATGATGATGTAGCTGGACAGCAACAACACATGACGCTGAGAAAACGTTGGCATACAGCCTCAAAACGAACGGCGTTAAAGGATGGGCAGTCTGCCAGCCTTGCGGCAATCAAGCGAGGAGGTTGGTTGCGAATGCGATCAGTGTGGGAGGGGGCACCCCCGATTGCGTTATGTCAGTCAACTTATCTGTAGCTGACCTGCCGCTATCGGGAGCAAGCCCCCTCCCACATTTGCTTTGCGGCGCCTGCGAAATCGTGATTAACCTTTGAGGCAGGTGCTCATGAATGTTTTACGCGCATCGCCGGTCAATGCTTTGGTTTTAGCCGACGCATTGCAGTCTTTCATCTTCTGCTGCTGCGGCGTCAGGGTCTTGGCATCGTTGGCGGCAGGCGCCGACAGGCAGGTCTTCATGAAGGCCTTGCGGTCATCGCCTTTAAGGGTCTTGGTCGTGGCCTCGGCATTGCAGGTGGTCATCTTGTTCTGCTGGGCGGTAGCGGCAAAGCCCTGGGAACACAGCAGCAGGCCCATCATCAACAACGGAATACGCAGCATCTTCATGGAGTTTTCTCCCTGTTACCGTGCCGACGGGCACGGCCTACCTGCCAGTGTAGTCAAAACCTGTTACAACTTCAGCGACCACGTATATTCGAGCGCCGGTACTGCTCCGGCGTGCAGCCGGCGTGACGCTGGAACATGGCGATAAAGGCCGAAGCGGTGCTGTAGCCCAAGTCAAACGCCACGTGTTGCACGCTGCGTTCGCTGTCCAAGGCTTCGATGGCGGCCAGGTAGCGCAGGCGCTGGCGCCATTCGCCAAAGCTCATGCCCAGTTCGCGCACAAACTGGCGCGCCAGGGTGCGTTCGCTGACATGTACCTGTTCGGCCCATTGCACCAGCGGGCGATTGTCGCCGGGTTCAGCTTGCATGCCCTCCAGGACTCCCAGCAGTCCAGGATGGCGAGCGTAGGGAAGAAAGCCGTCGTGAATCGGCGCCTGTTTGAGCTGATCGACCAGCACCTGGGCCAGGCGAATATCGGCGTCGGTCTGCGGGATATTCACGTCACGCTGGGCAAAATCGCTGAGGATGGCTTTGAGAATATCGCTGATCGCCAGGGTGCACGGGGTTTGCGGCAGTTGCTCACAGAGCGCCGGCGCCAAGCCCACCGAGCGATACACGATCGCCTGGGCGTTATAGGAGCTGTGCTCGGTATCCGGTGGGATCCATACCGCGTACTGCGGCGGCGACATAAAACGGTTGCCGGCGACCTCCATGCGCATCACGCCATTGGCCGAATAGTCCAGGGAGCCCCAGCCATGCCGGTGCGGGGTGCACTCGGTATCCGGGGCGAACTCGCAGTAGCGGAAGTACGCAGGGCTTGGGAGGCTGGCGAAATCCGCGAGGCGTACGGTATGTCTGGGCATGTTGTCTGGATTCAGAGGTCGGTTGTCTGGTTCGCAGTATAGGCTTCGATCCAGACAGAGGATAATCCCGCCTCGTCAACACACTGGATTCTTTCGATGCAATACGCGTATCCGCTGCTGGCCATCTTCATCTGGGCCGGCAACACCGTGATCAACAAACTTGCCGTGGGTTCGATCTTCCCGGCTGAAATAGGTTTTTACCGCTGGCTGCTAGCCGCGCTGCTGTTCACTCCGTTCATGCTCAAGCCGGTCGTTTCCAACTGGGCGCTCATCCGTCCGAACCTGGGCAAGATCTTCATCCTCGGCGTGCTGGGCATGGCGGTGTATCAAAGCCTGGCCTATTACGCGGCCACGCTGACCAGCGCCACCAATATGGGCATCATCCTGTCGCTGATGCCACTGATGGCCCTGACTGCCGCCATCATCAGCCTGGGCCAACGCCTGACCTATGGCGCGCTGACCGGCGCAGTGCTGTCATTCGCCGGCGTAGTCGTGGTGGTGTCGTCCGGCAGCCTGGCCGCGCTGCTGCAACACGGGGTCAACCTGGGCGACGGCATGATGCTCATCGCCACACTGGCCTACGCGGTCTACAGCACCCTGCTGAAGAAATGGCAACTGCGCCTGCCGCCGTTGGTGCTGCTGTATTTACAAGTACTGGTAGCGGTGGTGGTGCTGTTCCCGCTGTATCTGTTCTCGGCCAAGGCGGGATTGGGCTGGGCGAATATTCCGCTGGTGCTGTACGCCTGCCTGCTGGCTTCGATGCTGGCGCCACTGGCGTGGATGCACTCGGTGAAGACGCTTGGGCCGAGCCGTACCACGCTGTTCTTCAATCTGCTGCCGTTGATTACCGCGCTGATTGCAGCGGTGGTGCTCAAGGAAGAGTTGGCGCTGTATCACTTGGTGGGCGGCTTGCTGACCTTGGGTGGGGTGATTCTGTCGGAGCGCTGGACCACGCCGGTCAGAGCCACTCATGACACATCCTGTTAAATCCGATAAAACTTTTCGCCTGGCCCGGGACTCACAACCTATAGCGATCACGCCGGCAGAGCGTGGCGTAAAACCGGATTAGCCCCAGGAGATTGAAATGACTGAAGCACACTTGACTGACATTGCGACCCTGCGCAGCCGCGCCCGCCAGAATGTCGAAAACGGGGCCGTGACCGAAGGCTACGACGCCGACCGTCAGGAGATCATCCGCCTGCTCAACGAGTCGCTGGCCACCGAGCTGGTCTGCGTATTGCGCTATAAGCGTCACTACTTCATGGCCAACGGCCTGAAAGCCAGTGTCGCCGCCGATGAGTTCCTCGAGCATGCCACCCAGGAAGCCGAGCACGCCGATAAACTGGCCGAGCGCATTGTGCAACTGGGCGGCGAGCCGGAGTTCAACCCTGACCTGCTGTCGAAGAACTCCCACGCCCAGTACGTGGCGGGCAATTCACTCAAAGAGATGGTCTACGAGGATTTGGTGGCCGAGCGTATCGCGGTGGACAGCTACCGTGAAATCATCCAGTACATCGGTGATAAGGATCCGACCACCCGCCGTATCTTCGAAGACATCCTGGCCCAGGAAGAAGAACACGCCGATGACATGGCGGATATTCTGCAGGACCTGTAATCAGCAACACAGCAGTCCCCCTGTGGGAGGGAGCTTGCTCCCGATAGCGGAGTGTCAGTCGAATTAGATATTGACTGAACCACTGCTATCGGGGGCAAGCCCCCTCCCACATTTGGTTTCAGGTGTAGTCAGTTATTTCACGGTTTTCGGCGCTCTGCCCTCTTTCATCTGTTGCAGCAAAGGCCCGCACTGATTCGGCTCATCGCCGCTCGGTGCCACCAGCGCCAGCAACCCGGCAGCCGGGCCGGCAATAACGCCCAGGGCCACCATGCCGGCGCCGCGCAGGGCCAGGGGAATGGCTTTCACGCCAGCATTGGGCTTGATAAACGGCCCATTGACGTACAGCGGCGAGCGCAGCGAAAACAAGCGAAAGCCCTTGGACTCCGGCGTGATGGTCAGGTCCAACTGCTCCGTGGCCATGTTCGCGGTGCCATCGATGTAGATGATGGCGTTCTCGGTATCGAACACAAACAACCGCGTGGTCGCCAACCCCGTCTTGATGCCGAAGTCCGCCGCCGCGCAGTTGATCTTCACTTCCTTGTCGCCGAACAGGCGGCCCACCACGTAGTTGCCCACATTGAGCCCGGCGATTTCCATCAGGCCTCGGCTGATGGCGCCGTCGTTGATCAGCATCTTCAGGTCACCGTTGGAGGTGCCCAGCAGCGCGGCCACGGAATTACCACGCCCGGATATATCGGCGTCGCCGTTGAGTTCACCGAAGCTGGTTTTCATCGGTTCAAAGCTGGGGAACAACTGCTTGAGCTTGAAGTTACGCGCCGTCAGCTTGGCGCGGCCTTCCATCGGCGTGGTGCGGCCGTTCAGGCGAATCTGCGCATCGAGCTTGCCACCGGCCACGCCGAAGCGCAGCGGTTCCAGACTCAGTTGGCCGTCGTTGAGCACCAGGTGGGTATAGAGGTCGGTGAAGGGCAGATCGGCACTGTGCACGATGCGCTTGCCGGTG
Organism: Pseudomonas sp. FBCC-B545; assembly: GCF_059134095.1. Classification (NCBI taxonomy): domain Bacteria; kingdom Pseudomonadati; phylum Pseudomonadota; class Gammaproteobacteria; order Pseudomonadales; family Pseudomonadaceae; genus Pseudomonas; species Pseudomonas sp. FBCC-B545. Next base: position 5,618,378 of record NZ_CP101441.1, read on the forward strand.
AACTCCACGTCGGCATCCATGGCACTCCAGCGCTCGGTGCGGAACTCTTCCACCGGCAACACCTTGGTCGCCGGTTGCTTGCTCTCCCCACCTCGAGCCTTTTGCTTGGCATTGGAATCAGCGCCGATCAAGGGCGCCAGGTCATCCATGAGTAACTGGTTGGACACCAGCGCGCCGCTGAGCTTGGGCCGCGGCTGGCTGGCGACATAGGCCAGGTCGCCGTGGATATCGCTGTTGCCGATCTTGCCATTGAATTTTTCGTAGCGGAATGAGGCGCCGCTGGCTTCATGCAGCTTGGCGATCAGGTGGCCATCGGTGGAGTAGGCCGGCGAGTCCGGCAGGGTGACGCCGGTCAGCGGGTACAGGTTGCCCAGGCTGCTGCCCGAGAGTTTCAGGCGCAGGTCCAGGGCGCCGAGGTTCAGCGGGTCGGTCAGGGTGCCGGCCAGGGCGATGCTGGTGTCGGCGACTTTCACCTGGGCTTGCAGAGGGAACGGTTTGGCCGCGTCCTGCAAGGCCAGAAGGCCGCCGATCTTGCCGGTGCCGGCGAGCTGCTGGCCGTGGTATTGGCCTTTGACCTTGAGGCCGAACGCGTAGTCCTGGGGTGCCGAGCCTTTTTTCAAGGCCTTCTTCGCATCGGCATCGCCGACGATTTCGCCGAACGGAATCGGTTTTCCCAATGGATCGATGATCACATCGAGCTGGGTCCTGAGGGTTTGATCGTCGAGGGTCACATGACCCTTGTCGAAGCCGATGGCGCCAATGTCCACCACCCAGTTGGAGGGTTCTGCGTCGGGATCCTTTGGATCGAACTTGAAGGTCCAGTTGGCACGGCCGTCGGCCAGGCGCTGCAACTGGGCACTCGGTTCGGTGAGGTCGATGCGCGGGATCACCACGCGCTGCACCAGCAAGGCCAGGGGCGAAATACGCAGCTCGACCTTCTTGAGCGTGACCATCTGCGGTTGTTTCGACCAGTCGGGGTTGCCCAGGGTCAGGTCTTCGGCAATCACATGGGGCCACGGCACCCAGGCGCGCCAGCCGCCCTCATCGGGCTCACGCTGCCACACCACCGCGAGGTTGCCGTTGATGGCGAACGGGCGATGCAGTTCTTCGGAGACCTTGGCATTGAGTGGCGGTTTGATGCGATTCCAGTCGAAGAACACCAGGATCAGGACCACGATGGCAATTAACAGAACGAAGCTGGCGCAGCTCCAAGCGACGATTTTACGAGTGCGCGTCATTGCACAGGACTCCTGAATACGACTGGCAGAGCTACCCCTCTAGAGCAGCCTATAAGACTACGACTGGCAAACCGCCCGGGGGTTTAACCCGACGCGTAATTTAGTCGCAAAAAGCCACTTTCCTGATCGAACGGACAGATTTCGATCATCACCGGCGCACCATTGTTACCCAGGTTCGTGTCGAAAATACCCACCTCGGTGCAAAACCGCGTGCTTGAGAGGCTCGATCTAGAGCCTTTGCAGGGAACAATCAATTCTGTTGATTATTACCATTGTGTTTATGAACTTTTATATCGACTTATCAAGAGTAGCATTAGCCCTGTACCCACTTTAACGCCCTCCCGAGGAGCAACCACCATGAAACGTCAATTACTCGCTACTGTCCTGTTATCTGTCCTGGCTTCCAGCGCTTTTGCCCTGCCAGCTGCCGAACAGGCCACCCCACAAAATAAAGCCCAATCCGTGCAAACCAGCCAGACCGTGGCCCGCAGCGGTTCGCAAGAAGACGAAAACCGTGACTATGCCAAAGGTGCCGTGGCTGAAAATGGCTACAACCGTCTGCAAGAAAAAGGCTTGGTAGAAGGCGGTGCTGAACAAGCCAACAAACGCGCCTACACCGAAGGCGTTGCTGAAGGCGGTGCCGACCGTCTGCAAGAACTGCATCAAGCACAGAGCTAAGCCCGTGATGGCCCAGAAAAAAGCCCGATCCGCCGATCGGGCTTTTGCTTTTATATAGACCGCGTCACGCCTCGCCCCCGCCAAGTTCGACGCCGACAAAGCGCTTTTGCTAGAGTGCGTCGCTGTACTCGCCGACAAAGCCCATTCGCTCATGCTGCCCCGTGCCGAACAGAAGCAACAGACCCGCCTCGCCTTGATGGACGCAGCCCGCCATCTGATGGAGTGTGGCCGTGGGTTTGGCAGCCTGAGCCTGCGCGAAGTGGCCAAGACCGCCGGTATCGTGCCCACCGGCTTCTATCGCCATTTTGCCGACATGGACCAGTTGGGGCTGGTCTTGGTCAGCGAAGTCGGCCAGACCTTCCGCGCCACGATTCGCCTGGTGCGCCATAACGAGTTCGTGATGGGTGGCATTATCGATGCTTCCGTACGGATCTTTCTCGATGTCGTCTCGGCCAACCGCTCACAATTCCTGTTCCTGGCCCGTGAACAGTACGGCGGTTGCCTGGCGGTACGCCAAGCCATCGCGGCCCTGCGCGAAGACATCACCCGCGACCTGGCGGCCGACCTGACGCTGATGCCGAAGTTGCAGCACCTGGACCCAGAGGGTTTGCATGTAATGGCCGACCTGATCGTCAAAAGTGTGTTCGCCACCCTGCCCGACATCATCGACCCACCGGCCCATGCCTTGCCGCCCCACCTCACGCCCCAGGCGAAAATAACCCAGCAACTGCGCTTTATCTTTATCGGCCTCAAGCATTGGCAGGGGCTGGGCAGCACCGAATAAGCCGGTCAGCCCGCCGTGTGGAATCGCTTGGCAGTGGTGTAGTTTTTATTCCAATAGCTGTTGCTCAGTGAATCGATACGGATCTTTTTGCCGGTGCGCGGCGAATGGATGAATTTGCCTTCACCGATATACAGGCCGACATGGCTGACCTGGCCGCGCCCGTTGCCTTTGAAAAATACTGCATCTCCAGGCTTCAAGGCATTGCGCTTGATAGTCGCCGCCGAGGACCGGTGCATGGCCGCGGTGGTGCGGGGTATCAGCACGTTGGCTTCGGTCTTGAACAGATACACCAGGAAGCTGCTGCAATCGAAGCCTTGCTCCGCCGACGTGCCGCCCCATTTGTAAGGCGTGCCCAACAACTCATGGGCGCGATCGATCACGCCATCGATGGACGCAGGCTTGATGGCCTGCAGGGAAGTACCGAGAGTCGCGCGTGGTTGAAAACTGGCCGAGGCCGATGAAATGACAAAGGCCAGGCTGGCAAGGCATACGCATAAAATTGATCTAAACATGATGAACGTCGCGGTGGAATTAAACACGGCGCACAGCCTAAATAAGCCGAGAGTAATGTCATGAACGCCAAATCCTGATAGCACGTAGGACAAATCCGAAAAAACACCAACAAGAAAATGATGAAAGAAACTTCATCAAAGTCCGCACCGACTTAAACGTAAAACGCCCCTCACCGGTGCTATAAATCCCGTCACGCACCAAATCGATACACTTGGAGAACTCCCTGATGCCCTATTGGGCAGCATGCCCATGCCTACCTACAGGGAATTCCTACTCAATCTGCGGATTGGCAAGCCCCTTGCTCTAGCTCATCCATCGCTCATAGCTGGAAGCCTCCTGATGCTGGTGATACACCGTCGAATCGCCCCCCAAGCCCTCTGGGCCGCTGAGTTGCTGCTGAACTTCGAAGCCCGCAGCAAAAGCCGCCTGCGCTGTTTCAGTGCCGAGGGTGAAGACGTCGGCCTGTTTCTGGAGCGTGGTCAGCCGCCGCTGCACGATGGCGAATTCCTACAAGCCGAAGACGGACGTGTCGTACGCGTTCGCGCCAGACCTGAACAGCTGCTGCACGTCACTTGCCGCAATGCGTTTGAATTGACCCGCGCTGCCTACCACCTGGGTAACCGCCATGTGGCCCTGCAGGTCGGCGACGGCTGGCTGCGCCTGCTCGATGACTACGTGCTCAAGGCCATGCTTGAACAGCTGGGTGCCGACGCGCAGACCATCGAGGCGCCGTTCCAGCCGGAACATGGGGCCTACGGCGGTGGCCATCATCATTCGCGGCATGGCGACGAAGACTTCAACTACGCGCCCAAGCTGCATCAGTTTGGCGTGCGCGCATGAACCCAGCCTGGGCGCTGTTGCGCCTGGCCAGTCCGCAATTGCCGATTGGCGGCTACAGCTATTCCCAGGGCCTGGAAATGGCGGTGGACAATGGTCGCGTGCAGGATGCCGCGAGCGCTCGGCGCTGGATCAGTGATCAGTTGCTGCTCAACCTGGCGCGCTTCGAGGCACCGCTGCTGCTCGCCCATTGTCGCGCCGCCGCCGAGCAGGATTGGCCGCAGTTGGCACAGCTGTGTGAAGAACACCGTGCCAGCCGCGAGACCCGCGAGCTGTATCAGGAGAGCCGGCAAATGGGCTATTCCCTGCAACAACTGCTCACTGGCTTGCCGGAACTGGACAGCGCCGCCCGTGAGTTCCTCGCACAACGCGGCGAACCGCACTTGGCCCTCGGCTGGGCCCTGGCCGCCCGCGCCTGGAATATCAGCCCCGAGGACGCCCTCGCCGCCTGGCTGTGGAGCTGGCTGGAAAACCAACTGGCGGTGTTGATGAAAACCCTGCCCCTCGGCCAGCAAGCCGCACAACGCCTGACCAGCGAACTGTTGCCGCTGCTGCAACAAGCCCAGCAAAACGCCGAGCGCATCGACCCCAAGCATTTGGGCAGCGCCGCCTTTGGCCTGTCCCTGGCGTGCATGGCCCACGAGCGTCAATACAGCCGCCTGTTCCGTTCCTAGTTTTTTTGGAGAATCAGATATGAACACCCAACCCCTGCGCGTCGGCATCGGCGGCCCGGTGGGCTCCGGCAAGACCGCCCTGACCCTCGCCCTGTGCCTGGCCCTGCGTGATCGCTACAACCTGGCGGTGGTCACCAACGACATCTACACCCGCGAAGACGCCGACTTCCTGGTGCGCAACCAGGCCCTGGCGCCCGAGCGCATCATCGGCGTGGAAACCGGTGGTTGCCCGCACACGGCGATTCGCGAAGACGCCTCGATCAACCTGGAGGCCGTCGACCAGCTCAACCGCCGCTTCCCGGGCCTGGACCTGATCCTGGTGGAGTCCGGCGGTGACAACCTGTCGGCCACTTTCAGCCCGGAACTGTCGGACCTGACCATCTATGTGATCGATGTGTCCGCCGGCGACAAGCTGCCACGCAAGGGCGGGCCCGGAATTTGCAAATCCGACCTGCTGGTGATCAACAAGATCGACCTGGCCCCGCTGGTGGGCGCCTCGCTGGAATTGATGAACAGCGACACCCAGCGCATGCGCAACGGTAAGCCCTTTGTGTTCAGCAACCAGAAAACCGGGGTCGGCCTTGAAGAAATCGTCGCCTTTATCGAACGCCAGGGCCTGCTGACCGCCGCCTGATCAACCTATAAGGAACCTGTCCATGAGCCTCAACAAACTCTTCGCCGCGGCCACGCTGCTGCTCGCCCCTGCCCTGGCCTTCGCCCATCCAGGCCACGGCGACAATGGCCTGGTGGCCGGCATCAGCCACCCGCTGGGTGGCCTCGATCACTTGCTGGCCATGGTAGCGGTCGGTCTATGGGCGGCGCAGCAAAAAGGCAACGCACGCTGGGCGCTGCCTTGTGCCTTCGTGGGCACCATGTTGATTGGCGGCGTGCTGGGTTTTGAAGGGCTGCAATTGCCGGCGCTGGAAAGCGGGATTGCGGCGTCGGTGCTGGCGTTGGGCCTGGCTGTAGCATTGGCAGTGCGGCCGCCGCTTTTTGTGGCCGTGGGTGCCACGGCGTTGTTTGCGTTGTTCCATGGTGTAGCCCATGGTTTGGAATTGCCGGACATGACCAGCCCTTGGGCGTATGCCGCTGGGTTTGTGGGGGCGACTGCGGTGTTGCATGCCGCAGGTTATGCGGTGGTGCGCTTTCTGCCGGTTGCGGCGGCGCCCTTGGTGCGAGTGGTCGGGGCGGCTTCGGCGGCGACAGGGGTTTGGCTATTGGCGGGCTGATTTGCGGCGCTGCTGAGGGCCTCATCGGGGGCAAGCCCCCGATAGCGCTGGTGCAGACACCACAGTTGCCAAGCCTGCTACCATGCGCGCCTACACCCCTGCCGTGACGACGCCAGCCAATGCTCAGCGATTCCCCCCCTTCCTTGAACACCGTGCTCACGCACTTCCACAACCTGATCGTACCCCTGTGGCAAGGCCCGGGCTGGAATGCCGACCTGGCACTGCCCTTCGAGGCGCTGGATGCCGATCACCAGCCGCTGCCCCCGCAACGCTACCGCGCCATGGCCTGCGCCCGGCAGTTGTACCTGTTCGCCAGCCTGATCGGTGAGCCCGGCGCGGCCTTTGCCGAAGAGCGTGCGGCGGCGCTGTTCCGCTCCCTGCAGCGGCACTTCCACGATGCCGAGCACGGCGGCTGGTTCTACAGCATCGACCCCGCCGGCCAACCGCTGGATAAACGCAAAGACCTCTACACCCACGCCTTCATCATCTTTGCCTGTGCCCATTACTGGGCCAAGGTGCGTGAACCGCTGGTGGAATCGGTGCTCAATGCCGCCCTGGAAGTCGTCGCCCAGCGCTTTGCCACGGGCGATGGCCTGTATGAGGCAGTGCTGGAGCGTAACTGGGCCTCGCTGGGTTCAGGGCCATTGCAGAACCCGTTGATGCACCTGGCCGAAGGCTTCCTTGCGACTCTCGCAGTGCGTGAGGATGCCGACGTACAGGCGGCCCTGCTGGCGTTGGCGACGGCCATGCAGCAACGCTTCATCGACCGCGAGCATGGCGTGATGATGGAAAAACCGCTGGGGGCTGTGGATAACTGGTTTGAGCCAGGGCACCAGTTCGAATGGTTCTTTTTGCTGGAATCGTCAGAGGTGCTGCGCGACACGCCGCTGCATGCGTCACTGACACGGGCGTTTGCCTATGCCGAAGAAATGGGTGTGGATAAATCGAGCGGTGCGGTCAGTGGCATGCTTGCGCTGGATGGCACGGTGCGCGACGGCACCCAACGTATCTGGGCCCAGGCCGAGTACTTGCGTGCGCTGACGTTGCGACCAGGCAGTGAGGCGGTGCTGCAGCGCCAATTGCTGGCGCTGCAAGAGCATTTTCTGCATGCCAAGGGCTGGCATGAATGCCTGGATGCCCAGGGCACCGTGAGCCGACGGGATATGCCTTCTACCACCCCTTATCATTTGGCGACTTGCTACCAGGGTTTGATCAAGCAGTTTGGGTGACCTTCAGGGCCTCATCGGGGGCAAGCCCCCTCCCACCTTTGTCCGCGTTTTCATGTGGGAACCCGGTCTAATGTGGGAGGGGGCTTGCTCCCGATGGCCTCAACTCGGTCTGACTGACCTCACGCAATCCACTTGCGGTCGCCCGTAAAACTGATCGTCAGCCAACGCGCCGCATCCGGCGTGCCCAGCCCTGTGGATATCTCTTCACGCAGCCCGTCGAGGGTGGCGACGTTATCCAATGGGTAATCCGCCGGCAACACCACATGAATCTCGATAAACCGCGCCCGACCGTGCTTCTGCACGTAGGACACGTAATCGTCGAAACCGTGCTTGGCCTGCGCCCCGTCCATTACTTCGCGCACTTTGTCGTCCAGGTGGTCCGGGGCGATTCCCAATACCTCGCGCAACGCCGGGCGCAGGATCTTGAACGCCGGCGCCAGCATGCTCAGGGCCAGCAGGATCAGGATCAACGGGTCGACATACACCGCCCACTCGCCATAGCCCTGGGACTTGAGCAACAGCGCGGCAAGGAAGCTGATCAGCAAGCCCACCGAGAGCATCGCGTCCACCAGCCAACTGATGTTGTCGAACTGGATCAGCGATGATTTGAGCCTGCGGTTGCGGTAGCGCACATAGAAGAAGTAGGCGAACTCCACGACGGTAAACACCGCCGCATAAATGATCACCAACCCCAACTCGATCTCGCGCCCACCATTGATAATGCCGAACACACCATTGAGGAACGCGTAGATGGCGATCAACAGCAGGAAACTGCCTTCGATCAACAGCACCATCGGCTCCAGGTGCCAATAGCCGAACTGGAAGCGCTCGTTGCTTTTCTTGGCGATCAGCTTGGCCGTGATCAGCATCAACACCTTGATGGCAGTGGCGATCAGCGAGAAAAAGCCGTCGAACAGAATGGATTGGGCGCCGGATATCACACCCGTGACAATCCCGGCGATCGCCACAGCGAACATCAGGATCGTCGATTGTTTGAGCAGTGCCTGCTCACCTCGGTTACTCACATTTCCTCCTGTCAAAACCTTTAAACCGCACAGCGCGGAGGGTTTTCAGGCGCGGAGTGTACCTTATGTCCTGTTTTGGCCGATTTGACGCCATCGGGGGCAAGCCCCCTCCCACACTTATGTGGGAGGGGGCTTGCCCCCGATGCAGGCGACGCGGTCTAAAGCCCTATTTGGCCCCACGCTCAATCGCAAACCCAGCCCAGGTCTGGCTCACCGGCATCAGCTCCAAGCGGTTGATATTCACGTGCGCCGGCGTGTTCATCACCCAGAAAATCGTATCGGCAATATCCTGCGGCTGAATCGGCTCGGCACCTGCGTAGGTGGCGTCATAACGTGCCTGGTCGCCGCCAAATCGCACCAGCGAGAACTCGCTCTCACACAGGCCCGGCTCGATATTGGTCACGCGCACGCCGGTGCCTTGCAGGTCGCAACGCAGATTCAACGAGAATTGCTTCACGAACGCCTTGGAGCCACCATACACATGGCTGCCCGGGTACGGATAGTTACCTGCGATGGAACCCAAATTGATGATCCCGGCGCCACGACCATGGGCGATCAGGCGCGGCAGCAACAGATTGGTGGTGGTCAGCAGGCCTTTGATATTAGTGTCGACCATGGTTTCCCAATCGTCGAGGTTGCATTTGGGCGCAGGGTCAGTGCCAACGGCCAGGCCGGCGTTGTTGATCAGCCCACGCAGCTTGGCGAACGACGGCGGCAGGTTGGCAATGGCGTCTTCCATGCCCTTGCGGTCACGCACATCCACCACCAGGCCATGCACTTCGGTCTGCTTGGAAAGCTCTTCAACCAGTGCATTCAAGCGCTCGGCACGGCGACCGGTGAGCACCAGTTTCCAGCCGGCTTCGGCAAAACGACGGGCACAGGCTTCGCCGAAACCTGAAGTGGCGCCAGTGATAAATAGCGTGTCGGACATGGTGTTCTCCTTGCGGGCATCGGGGAAAAAAGCAGCCAGCAGAATGCCCTTACGCCGCCCTTGCGGCAACCGCTATGCACACACCTTCGTGCACGACTGATCATTTTTTGACCGCCTCGAGCAGAGCCTTATAAACCGTGGCTTGCAGCCATATGCGCGCAGGTTATCCACAACTGCGCCCACAGTCTTTGGGGGCAAGTACAAACTGCTCGAAGCCGCTGTGTACAAGGCTTTCAGGCGGGTCTGGAAAGTTTTTTGCTTGACCTGGATGCAAGCGTATGTAGCCGCTGACATATGCGGAAAACCATAACGATGGCTCCAGGCCAGTCATTCCGGCCCCTTCGGGGGTCTTTCCAGAGTTTAGTCACAGACTTATCCACAGCCTGGACCGACATATTCCTGTCATATACCTGTGTCTTTAAACAGGTTGACAAAACCCTCGGGCGGCCGCAAAAAAGCGACTGATCAAAAAACAACCACAAGGCTGTAAGCCACGTAGTTAAAGGCTTTCAGCTAGCTACTCCCACGTTACCCACAGCCGGTTCCACAGTGGATGGGGACAAGTCAAAACTGTGACAAAACAGGGATTTGCGGCGGCTATATGTCGCGCTTTGGAGGGTGGCTGGATTTGTTTTCCACAATTTGGGGAAAGGCCTGATGGACCCCACAATCAAATGTGGGAGGGGGCTTGCTCCCGATAGCGATTTGTCAGTCAGCACTTCTTAAACTGACACACCGCTATCGGGAGCAAGCCCCCTCCCACAGGGTACTGAGTACCAGTTAGTGACCGCCTAAGTAAGCGTTGCGAACTTCCTCATTCACCAGCAGTTCTTTGCCGGTGCCCGTCAGGCGAATCTCGCCATTGACCATCACATACGCCCGATCCGATAACCGCAGCGCATGGTTGGCGTTCTGCTCCACCAGGAAGATGGTCATCCCGGTGGAGGCCAGTTCACGCAGGGTTGAGAAGATCTGCTTCACCACAATCGGCGCCAATCCCAGGCTCGGCTCATCCAGCAGCAACAGCTTGGGCCTACTCATCAATGCACGGGCGATGGCGAGCATTTGCTGCTCGCCACCAGACATGGTCATGGCCCGCTGGTTGCGCCGCTCCTTGAGCCGTGGGAACAGCTCGAACATGCGTTGCATGTCCTCGCCGGCAAACTTGTCGCCAATGGGGATGGTGCCCATCAGCAGGTTTTCCTCGACGGTCATGTCGGGGAACACCCGCCGCCCTTCCGGCGACTGCGCAATGCCGTTGGAAGCGATGTAGTGGGACGACTTGTGGGTAATGTCGACGCCGTTATACAGAATCTGCCCCGACTCGGCCCGAGGCTGGCCGAAGATCGACATCAGCAGCGTGGATTTACCCGCGCCGTTGGAGCCGATCAGGCTGACGGTTTCGCCTTCGTTGATGTACAGCGAGACTTTTTTCAGGGCCTGGATAGGGCCGTAATACACGTCCAGGTCCTTCATTTCGAGGATAGGCGCACTCATACCAGCTCCTCTTCGTCCGCGCCCAGGTAGGCGGCAATCACTTTCGGGTCGTTGCGGATCGCCTCCGGGCCGCCTTCGGCGATCACGTTGCCGTGGTCCAGTACCACGATGTGGTCGGAAATACTCATCACCATGCCCATGTCGTGTTCGATCAGCACCACCGTGAGGTCGTGTTCGTCGCGCAACAGGCGAATCATCGCGCTGAGGGCTTCGGTTTCCTGGGGATTGAGGCCCGCAGCGGGCTCGTCCAGGCAGATGATCTGCGGCCGCGTGCACATGGCGCGAGCGATTTCCAGGCGGCGCTGCTGGCCGTAGGAGAGCTCGCCGGCCAGGCGGTTGGCACAGTCCACCAGGTCGACCACTTCCAGCCAGTAGAAGGCATGGTCGAGGGCATCGCTTTCGGCCTTGCGGTAGCCCTTGGTGTTGAGGATGCCGGCGAGCATGTTGCGGTTGACCCACATGTGCTGGGCCACCAGCAGGTTTTCCAGTACTGACATTTCCTTGAACAGGCGAATGTTCTGGAAGGTCCGCGCCAGGCCGGCGCGGTTTACCAAGTGGGTGCCGCCGAACATCTTGTAGTACACGCGGCTGAAAAAGCTTTTCGGCGATACGAAGTCCACCGCCTTGAAGCGCTCGCCGAGCAGCTGGATCACGTTGGTCTGCTGGCCACGCACGTTGAGTTCGATCTTGCCGCCGCTGGCCTTGTAGAAGCCGGTGAGGCAGTTGAACACCGTGGTCTTGCCGGCGCCGTTGGGGCCGATCAGGGCGAAGATCGAGTTGCGTTCGACCTTGAGGCTCACATCGCTCAAGGCCTTGATGCCACCGAAGTGCATCATCAGGTGTTCCACAGAGAGCACGACTTCCTTGCTCATGGCGCGACTCCTTTACGTGGGGTGACACCGGTACGGCTGATTCGAATCAAGCCACGCGGTCGCCAGATCATCATCACCACCATCAGCACGCCAAACAGCAGGACGCGGTACTCGGAGAAGCTGCGCAGCAGTTCAGGCGCCACGGTCAGCACGAACGCCGCAATCACCACGCCGACCGTCGAGCCCATGCCGCCTAGCACCACAATGGCGAGGATCAATGCCGACTCGAAGAAGGTAAACGACGACGGGTTGACGAAGCCCTGGTAGCTGGCAAAAAACACCCCGGCCAACCCGGCGGTGGATGCGCCGATGGTGAACGCCGAGAGCTTGACCAGCACGTGGTTCAAGCCCATGGAACGGCAGGCAATTTCATCTTCGCGCAAGGCTTCCCAGGCGCGGCCCACCGGCATGCGGGTCAAGCGATGCTTGATGTACAGCACCGCCAGCACCACCAGGAACAGCACGATGTAGATAAACAGGAATTTAATGTTGGGGTTGTAGTCGATGCCGAAGAACTCATGGAACGGGACCCCGCCCTCCTTTGCCCTGCGCCCGAATTCAAGCCCGAGAAAAGTCGGCGATGGCACCGGCATACCATTGGGCCCACCGGTAAACGACAGCCAGTTATTGAGCACCAGGCGAATGATTTCGCCAAACCCCAGGGTCACGATGGCCAGGTAGTCACCGTGCATTCGTAGCACCGGGAAGCCGAGTATGCACCCCGCCAATGCCGCCGCAATGGCCGCCAGTGGCAGCACCGTCCAGAATCCCAGGCCGAGGTATTGATAACCCAGCGCCAGGCCATAGGCACCGATGGCGTAGAACGCCACGTAACCCAGGTCGAGCAAGCCGGCCAGGCCCACCACGATGTTCAGGCCCAGGCCAAGCAACACGTAGATCAGCCCGAGAATCACCACGGTCAGCAGGTATTTGTTGGCGAAGATCGGAAACACGATAGCGATCACGATCAGCGCCGGGATGATCCAGCGCAGCCGCGACTTGTAATCCGGCGCCAGCACATGCACGCCCGAGCCGCTGCTTTCGAAGCCCTGCAGGATCTTCACGCCCTTGGGGGTTTGCAGGAACAGGCTCAAGGCAAAACGCCCAGCCATGACGATGGCGACCAACGTGGCAACACGCAGCGGCTCCAGGTTGAAGCTATAGCCGTCGAGCACTACGCCGACGATCGGGCCGAACACGATCAGCGAAATCAGCCCGGCGAGGACCGTATCGACCACACTTTTCTTGATATCGATAGATTTGGCAGCAGACATGTTTACACCTTCGCCACAAGTGGGCGACCAAGCAGGCCCTGGGGACGGAAAATCAGAATCACCACCAGCAGGGAGAAACTGAACACGTCTTTGTAGTCAGAGTTGATCAACCCCGAGAACAACGACTCGGAGATACCGAGGATGATCCCGCCGAGCATCGCCCCAGGCAGGGAGCCGATGCCGCCGAGTACCGCTGCGGTAAATGCCTTGATGCCGATGATGAAGCCGGCGTAGAAGTCGAAGGTGCCGTAGTTGAGCGTGATGAGCACACCGGCCAGGGCAGCCATGGCAGCACCGATGACAAACACGTAGGAGATCACGCGGTCGGTGTTGATGCCCAGGATCGAGGCCATCTTGCGGTCTTGCTGGGTGGCACGGCACATGCGGCCGAGCTTGGTGTATTTGATGATGTAGGTGAGCAAAGCCATGCCGGCGAACGCCGCCACGAGGATGAACACTTTGGTGTAGGTCAGTTGCACGAAGCCAGTGCCGATATCGACGCGCCAGGCGCCGGCCAGCAGGGTCGGGATGCCTTGTTGCTTGGCGCCCTGGGCGATCTGGGCGTAGTTCTGCAGGATCAGTGAGATACCGATGGCGCTGATCAGCGGAGCCAGTCGGGTGGAGTTACGCAACGGTTTATAGGCGACACGCTCAATGACCCAACCATAAACGCCGGTGACGACCACGGTGAAGATCAAGGTGCCGAGAATGAGCAGCGGGAAGGATTCGATGCCGAAGTAAGCCAGCAGTGCCAGACTGATCGCCGCGAGGTAAGCGGAAATCATATAAACCTCGCCGTGGGCGAAGTTGATCATGCCAATGATGCCATAGACCATTGTGTAGCCGATGGCGATCAGGCCATAGACCGACCCGAGGGTCAGGCCGTTGACCAGTTGCTGCAGGAAAATACCATCCATAACGCAATCTCACGCGGTGAGCACCTGCACACCAGTGGGTGTGCGGCGCTTCTGGAGGAAAAAACAGATCTCAATAACAACGCCACTCTCCTGTGGGAGGGGGCTTGCTCCCGATTGCGGTGGGTCAGTCATGCATGTATTGGCTGACACTGCGCTATCGGGAGCAAGCCCCCTCCCACATTGGTACTGTGGTGCTCAGGCTTACTTCTGCTTTTCCAACTGATGGTATTTGCCGTCCTTGTCCCACTGGTAAACCACGTAGTCAGAGACTTTCAGGTCGCCCTTGGTATCCCAGGCTTTCTCGCCCATCACGGTTTTAACCGGGTTGGCCTTGAGCCACTTGGCAGCGTCTTCACCCTTGTTGGACTTGGCACCGTTAAAGCCGGCAGCCAGGGCCTGGATCGAGGCGTAGGCGTACAGGGTGTAGCCTTCCGGCTCGGTGCCGTTTTTGCGGAACTCCTCTACCACCGCCTTGCTGTCCGGCAGCAGGCGCGGGTCGGCGCCGAAGGTCATGTACACGCCATCGACGTACTGCGCGCCACCGGCAGTCGCCACCAGTTCGTCGGTCACCACGCCGTCATCGGACATGAACTTGACGTCTTTCAAACCGGCTTCACGGATCTGGCGCACCAACGGGCCGGCTTCCGGATGCAAGCCGCCGAAATACACGACATCGGCGCCCAGGGAACGGATCTTGGTAACCAGGGCGCTGAAGTCTTTCTCGCCACGGGTCAGGCCCTCTTCCAGCACCGGCTTGACGCCACGCTTGGTCAACTGCGCAGCGGTAGCGTCGGCCAGGCCCTTGCCATAGGTGTCCTTGTCGTTGATCACCGCGACCTTCTTGCCCTTGAGCACGTCGACGATGTAGTCGCCGGCGACGATGCCTTGCTGGTCGTCACGCCCGCACATGCGGAACATGGCGCTCAGGCCGCGCTCGGTGACTTGGGGGTTGGTGGAACCTGGGGTGATGGCAATGATGCCGGCTTCGTCGTAGACCTCGGATGCCGGAATAGTGTTCGAGGAGCAGAAGTGCCCGACCACGCCGATGACTTTGTCCTGGTCCGCGAGGCGGTTTGCCACGGCCACGGCTTGCTTGGGTTCGCAGGCGTCATCGCCGGCAATCAGCTTGATCTGCTCGCCGTTGATGCCGCCGGCCTTGTTGATAACGTCGGCTGCCGCCTGGGCACCCTTCATGTACTGCTCACCGAAAGCGGCGTTGGCACCCGTCATCGGGCCCGCCACACCAATCTTCACATCGGCTTGAACAAACGTAGAAACACCCAGCGCCGCTGCAACGGCGAGGGCCAGAAAACCTTTCTTGTAAAACGTCTGGGACATGAGTGGTGCTCCGATATTTTTGATTTTTGGCACGACAACTTGCATTCAAACTTTTCACCGAAAGCTCAGAGCAAGCCGCGTGCCATTACGTTTTTATTCTTCAAAAAGACACGGTGTCATTGTTATTACAGGCGTTTCGACGCGTTTTGCCAGGACGTGCAACCGTCTAGCACCGACAGGTGCAACCAGACAGCCAAAAAAGTACAACCTCGATAGGTCGCACCTGCAACCAGAGGGATAAACGACAGTTCCTACACCTGTAACAATGCGCGTAACGGAACTGCACATTTACAGTGCGTGATTGCTACGACTTGCACCAATACAGATGGGTAGCCTGCTAAGAAAATGCAGGCTTCTGACAGGTATTTCGCTGATCAGATCACGATCCTCAGGCATTGCCCGGCGTGATACAGCGAGAATCCAGCTTCATACAAGCAGCTGCGCAGGCTTGCCCCGGTCAAGGATTGCATGGGCGCAAACGGGATCGGCAGGGCCTGGGGATCCTGGTGACACAGATAGTCGGCAAACGCCTTGCCCACCACACTGCCGGTGGTCACGCCACGGCCGTTATAGCCGGTGACCGCCACCAGCCCTGGCGCCGGCTCGAACAGGCGCATCAGATGGTCTGGCGTGAAGGCGATGCAACCGGTCCAGGTGCATTCCCACTGCACCGATTTGAGGTAGGGGAAGTAGTGCTGCTGCACCCGATCAGCCCACGCCTTGAGGAACCAGGCTGGTTTCTGGTTGCCGTTGCCCAGGCTGCCAAGCAACAGGCGGCCATCGGCATCACGACGGATGCTACTCAATACCTGGCGCGTGTCCCATGAGCCCTGGCCGCCGGGAAGGATTTGCTGGGCGGCATCGTCGGTCAGCGGTGCCGACGCCACTTGGTAGTAATAGCCGGGGAAGAAATTGCGCCGCAACTCGGTCCATTCGCCTTCGGTATAGGCGTTGGAGGCGATCACCACCTGTGCGGCCTGCACCGCGCCCTCGGCGGTCTGCACTGACCAATCGGCACCTTGGCGCTCCAGCTGGGTGACCGGGGAATGGTCGAACAGCTGCCCGCCCAGCCCCACGGCGGCATTCGCCAAGCCCGTCGTGTAAGCCATGGGGTTCAAGGTGCCGGCGCGCCGATCCAGCAACGCGGCAGCGATTTTCTTGGTCCCCGTGGCTTGCTCGCATGCTTGCCCGGTCAGTAACTCAACCGGCGCACCACGGCGTTTCCACTGCTCTTCACGGCTGCGCAAATCCGCCTCGCCACGGGCATTGTGGGCCATGTGCAAAGTGCCCTCGCGGCGCAATTGGCAATCGATGCGGTACTTGTCGACCAGGCCGAACACCAGGGACGGCGCCGCGCCCAACATGCGATTGAGCTGGCTGCCCACCGCCGTACCGAAACCGGCTTCGATCTCGTCCGGTGGAATCCACATGCCGGCATTCACCAGCCCGACGTTGCGCCCCGAGCCACCATGGCCGGTGCGATGTGCTTCAAGCACGGCAACGCTTTTGCCCTGTTCCAGCAAATGTATGGCCGCCGACAAACCGGTGATGCCGGCGCCGATCACGCATACATCCACCTTGACCGCGCCCTTGAGCGCGGCACGATCCGGCCGGCCAGGGGTGAGGTGTTCCCATAAACATGTTTCGCGTAGTGCCATTGCCAGACTCCGATGAGACCTAACAGACAACAATCTTGATGTGTAAATGAGATCAACTGTGGGAGGGGGCTTGCTCCCGATGGTGGTAGTTCAGTTGGACATCTTTTGACTGACACACTGCCATCGGGGGCAAGCCCCCTCCCACATTTTGACCTCACTTGGACTTGAGGACTTAGTCGAACGTGATGCCCTGCGCCAACGGCAACTCCAGCGAATAGTTCACGGTATTGGTCTGCCGGCGCATATACCCGCGCCATGCATCCGACCCCGATTCACGCCCACCGCCGGTCTCTTTCTCGCCGCCAAACGCGCCACCAATCTCCGCGCCGCTCGGGCCGATGTTGACGTTGGCAATGCCGCAGTCGCTGCCCACGGCCGACATGAATTGTTCGGCTTCGCGCACATCGGTGGTGAAGATGCATGACGACAAGCCCTGGGGCACGGCGTTGTTCAAGCGCAAGGCTTCGGCGAAATCGGTGTAACCGACCACGTAGAGAATCGGCGCGAACGTCTCGGTACACACCACGTCGCTCTGCTCGGGCATCTCCACGATGGCCGGTGACACGTAATAGGCATTGGGGAATTGGTCTTGCAGCTGGCGCTTGCCGCCGAACACCTTGCCGCCTTCGCTCAAGGCTTGCTCAAGGGCATCCTGCATGTTGTCGAAGCCCTGCTTGTCGATCAGCGGGCCGATCAGGTTGCCTTCCAGCGGGTGGCCGATGCGCACCTTGGCGTAGGCGGCTTTGAGGCGAGTGACAATTTCGTCCTTGACCGACTCGTGGGCAATCAGGCGGCGCAGGGTGGTGCAGCGCTGGCCGGCAGTGCCGACGGCGCTGAACAGAATCGCGCGCACGGCCATGTCCAGGTCGGCGCTCGGGCCGAGGATCATGGCGTTGTTGCCGCCCAACTCGAGGATGCTGCGGGCGAAGCGGGCGGCGACTTTCGGCGCCACTTCGCGGCCCATGCGCGTGCTGCCGGTGGCACTGATCAGGGCGACGCGCGGGTCATCCACCAGCGCGGCGCCGGCGTCGCGACCGCCAATGATCACCTGGCTGAGGTACTCGGGGGCACCGTCGAATTTTTTCAGTACGCGCTCGAACAGTGCCTGGCAGGCCAGTGCGGTGAGCGGGGTCTTTTCCGAGGGTTTCCAGATCACCGCATTACCGCACACCAGGGCCAGGGTGGTATTCCACGCCCACACGGCCACCGGAAAGTTGAAGGCGCTGATCACGCCGACCACGCCCAGCGGGTGCCAGGTTTCACGCATATGGTGGCCGGGGCGCTCGGAGGCGATGGTCAAGCCATACAGCTGGCGCGACAGGCCGACGGCGAAGTCGCAGATGTCGATCATCTCCTGCACTTCGCCCAAGCCTTCCTGGGTAATCTTGCCGGCTTCCCATGACACCAGTTCGCCGAGGTCGGCCTTGTATTGGCGCAGCACGTCGCCAAACTGGCGTACCAGCTCGCCGCGTCGCGGCGCCGGCACCTTGCGCCAGGCCTCGAATGCATGCTCGGCGCGACTGACCTGTTGCTCCACCTCGGCGGCGCCTTCCCAGTGCACACTGCCGATCTGGCTACCATCGATCGGCGAATGCACGGGCTGCTTGCCCGATTGGTACAGCGCCGGGTTTACCCCGAGACGATCAAGCAATGCGGCAACCATGGGTCACTCCTTCAATCTCAAACAGAAAATTCGCGCCGCCACCGACACGGCGATCCAGAGCTTATTTGTAGCTGGCCCAAGACTTGCCAACAAACGACGATTAGGCGAGATATCATTCCGTTTATTCATGCAAAGAATAAAAAGAGGCATGCCGTGCTGAACAAAAGACATTTGCCCTCGATCACCGCCCTGCAGTGTTTCGAAGCCGCCACCCGCCACCTGAGCTTTACCCGTGCAGCCGAAGAGCTGAATCTTACGCAAAGCGCGGTGAGCAAGCAGGTGGCACAGTTGGAAGAGCTGCTGCAACACCTGCTGTTTCGCCGGGTACGCCGTCGCTTGCAGATGACCCCGGCGGGTGATCTGTACTTGGTGGAAGTGCGCAAGATCCTCACCCAGGTGGAGATGTCCACCCATTACCTGCGCTCCTACGGCGGCGAGACCGAAGTGCTGCGGGTATCCACGCCCTACACCTTCGGCGCGCGCTGGCTGGTGCCGCGCCTCAAGGGTTGGCGCCTGCGCCACCCGCAGATTCACCTGGACCTGTGCAACGAGCAGGAACCTGACGAGTTACTGCAAGGCAAGGCCGATATGGCGTTCTATTTCGGCCAGGGCGCACGCCCCGGTACCGAGAGCTTGAAGCTGTTCAGCGAAGAGCTGGTACCTGTCTGTGCGCCCGACAGCCTGCCCGCCCTGCCCTTCACCGACCCCACGCGACTGAGCGAGCTGGTGCTGCTGCAAAACGCCTCGCGGCCCCAGGGCTGGCATGACTGGTTTGCCAGCCAGGGCTTGCATACCGAGCACAGCTACCACGGGCCGCGTTTCGACACCTTCTATATGTGCATCCGCGCCGCGCAGGTGGGTTGTGGCGTGGCGTTGCTGCCGCGCTTTCTGGTGGAAGAGGAACTGGCCGAGGGCAAGCTGGTGATTCCCTGGCAGCATGCAATGCCGAGCCAGGATGCCTATTACCTCGCCTACCCCGAGCATTCGGCGGAAGTGCCCAAAGTGCGAGATTTTGTGAAGTGGATGATGGAACAGGTTTAGATATTTTTTGGCTGCACCACCGCCATCGCAGGCAAGCCAGCTCCCACATTTGGAATGCATTTCAAGTGTGGGAGCTGGCTTGCCTGCGATGGGGCCAGTGGTCATTCCAAAAAAATCACTGGCAAAACCCCACAGGTCTATGCGCCACTAGCCCCCTTACTTAATTATGCGTAAAGGCCGGCGCCTCATCGCCGACCCGTCTGGAGATTCCCGTTATGAGCGAGAGTGTGTTTGCCGATCGCATCGTGCAGAACTTGCTCGACACCGACTTCTACAAGCTGACCATGATGCAGGCGGTGCTGCACAACTACCCGAATGTGGAAGTTGAATGGGAGTTTCGTTGCCGCAACAGCGAAGACCTGCGCCCGTACCTGGCGGAGATCCGCTACCAGATCGAGCGCCTCGCCGAGCTGAGCCTGAGCCCCGACCAGTTGGGTTTCCTTGAACGTATCAGCTTCATGAAGCCGGACTTCCTGCGGTTTCTCGGGCTGTTCCGCTTCAACCTGCGCTACGTGCAGACCGGTATCGAAAACGGCGAGTTGTTTATCCGCCTGCGCGGGCCGTGGCTGCATGTGATCCTGTTTGAAGTGCCGATGCTGGCCATCGTCAGCGAAGTGCGTAACCGCTACCGCTACCAGACGGTGATCCTCGAACAGGCCCGCGAGCAGCTGTACCGCAAATTCGATTGGCTGACGGCGAATGCCAGCAGCGACGAGCTCTCGGAACTGCAAGTGGCCGACTTCGGTACGCGCCGACGCTTCTCCTACCGCGTGCAGGAGGAAGTGGTCAGTGTGCTCAAGCACGATTTCCCTGGGCGTTTTGTCGGCACCAGCAACGTGCATCTGGCCCGCGAGTTCGATATGAAGCCCTTGGGGACCATGGCTCACGAATGGATCATGGCCCACCAGCAACTCGGCCCGCGCCTGATCGACAGCCAGATCGCCGCCCTCGATTGCTGGGTGCGTGAATACCGTGGCCTGCTGGGTATTGCCCTGACCGACTGCATTACCACAGACGCCTTCCTCGGCGACTTTGATTTGTACTTTGCCAAGCTGTTCGACGGGTTGCGCCATGACTCCGGCGACCCCATCCAGTGGGCGGAAAAAGCCATCGCCCACTACCACAAGCTTGGCATCGAACCGATGAGCAAAACTCTGGTGTTCTCCGACAGCCTGACGCTGCCCAAGGCCCTGGAGATTTTCCGTGCGCTGCGTGGCCGCATTAATGTGAGCTTTGGCATCGGCACCAACCTGACCTGCGATATTCCAGGGGTGGAGCCGATGAGCATCGTGCTAAAAATGACCGCATGCAATGGCCAGCCCGTCGCCAAGATCTCCGATGAAGCGGGCAAGACCCATTGCACCGACCCGAATTTTGTCGCCTATTTGCGTCACGTTTTCAAAGTACCTGCCCTTTCCAGCAAGGAGTGAATCATGCAAGCCGTACAGCGTGAGATTGCGCAGCAGCTCAAGGTCCAAGCGCCGTTCAACGACCAGGCCAGCCTTGAAGCCGAGGTCGCCCGACGCGTAGTCTTTATCCAGGACTGCCTGCGCAATTCCGGGCTCAAAACCCTGGTACTGGGCATCAGCGGCGGCGTCGACTCCCTGACCGCCGGCCTGCTGGCCCAACGGGCGGTGCAGGAGCTGCGTGCCAGCAGCGGCGACGAGTCTTATCGTTTTATCGCCGTGCGCCTGCCCTACGAAACCCAGTTCGATGAACACGACGCCCAGGCCTCGGTGGAATTCATCGAGCCGGACGAACGCCACACCGTCAACATCGGCCCGGCGGTGAAGGCCCTGGCCAATGAAGTGGCAGCGTTTGAAGGCAAGGCAGCGGTGTCCCGCGACTTCGTGCTGGGCAACACCAAGGCGCGCATGCGCATGGTGGCGCAGTACACCATCGCCGGCGCGGCGGGTGGGCTGGTGATCGGCACCGACCACGCGGCGGAAGCGGTAATGGGCTTTTTCACCAAGTTCGGCGATGGCGCCTGCGATCTGGCGCCATTGAGCGGGCTGGTGAAGAACCAGGTGCGTGCGATTGCCCGGCACTTTGGCGCGCCGGAATCGTTGGTGGAGAAAGTCCCGACCGCCGACCTGGAGGACCTGTCGCCAGGTAAGCCGGACGAAGCGTCACACGGGGTGACCTATGCCGAAATCGATGCGTTCCTGCACGGTGAGCCCGTGCGTGAAGAGGCGTTCAGGATTATCTGCGAGACCTATCGCAAGACTGAACACAAGCGGGTGATGCCGTTTGCGCCTTGAGGTGAGCCAGCTGATTTTGCAGTGATTGCCAGAATGCCATCGGGGGCAAGCCCCCTCCCACACTTTTATTTGTGAATACATTCAAATGTGGGAGGGGGCTTGCCCCCGATGAACGATGACGCGGTGTTACTTCAGGACCACGGCACCTTTCATCATCGAAATGTGGCCAGGGAACGAGCAGAAGAAGCTGTACTTCTCATCGGCCTTGAGCTTGGAGACGTCGAAGGTCACCGAGTCTTTCT
Organism: Pseudomonas sp. FBCC-B545; assembly: GCF_059134095.1. NCBI lineage: Bacteria > Pseudomonadati > Pseudomonadota > Gammaproteobacteria > Pseudomonadales > Pseudomonadaceae > Pseudomonas > Pseudomonas sp. FBCC-B545. The sequence continues at coordinate 5,640,279 of NZ_CP101441.1, forward strand.
CGCCAGCGCCAATGATCTTGGTGTGGGCGATGATGCGGTCATCACCGGCTTTCAGATAATCCTTATCGATGCCCGCAGCCATACCGTCAGTCGCCACAGGCTGCATGTTGGCTTCAGTGGTCAGCACCCAGTTATGCCCCATCACGTTCTTCGGCAGGTTACCCGAGTGAGTCAGCTCAACGGTGAACTGCTTGCAGCTCTTGTCGATGGTGATTTCTTTGGTGTTAAAGGACATCTGGTCGGTAGAGTCGACGGTGACCTTGCACTCTGCAGCAAGCAACTGGCCGCTCGCCAGGGTCAGCAGGGAAACAGCAACGAGTTTGGCAAACATGTGAATCTCCAAGGCAGGGTTAGAAAACGCGTATTGCGACAAGGGTGCCTCAAGCAGGCTTAGGTTCTTATGATCTGCATCAACAGATTGTATACAACTTTAGGCTATCAGCTTGATCAACACAATCAACCAGCCAAAGTGCCGCAGGCTGCCTATGATCGTCCCATTGCCCACTGGAGTTCGCGCCATGCACCTCAATCACCTGTTCAACGGCCTGCTGGCCGCCTACGCCTGCGGTAAGTGAAGGCGAAAGGCACCTTGAAGCTGCTACCATGACGACCCAAGGCAGCTGCGCGCCGCCCACCCTCACCTTCGACCCTAGAGGATCGCCCATGGCCAAACCTAATTACTCCTTCGCCAAACGTCAGAGAGACTTGGCCAAGGAACAGAAGAAAGAGGAAAAACTGCAACGCAAGAAAGCCGCTGCAGACGAAGAAGCAGGCGCACTGAACCCGGATGCGGAAGGTGAAGTGGCGACTGACGAGACCGAAACCCCGAAAGACCCGGCGGAATAAATTTTGTTGTGGTGAGCAGGCCCTCCCTGCTCACCACAACCCACCGCTATTCCAGTGGCATCACCGTTACCCGCACCTCCGGGTCATGGCTACCTCCCCCCAGAATCACCCCACGCAGCGGCGACACATCAGAGAAATCCCGGCCCCAGGCCAGGGTGATGTGCTCCAGTGCCGGCTGCACATTATTCGTCGGATCAAAATCCACCCAGCCCGACTCCGGGCAAAACACCGAGACCCAGGCATGGGACGCGTCGGCGCCGATCAACCGTGGCTGCCCGGGCGGCGGCTGGGTCAGCAGGTAACCGCTGATATAGCGCGCCGCCAGCCCACGCGAGCGCAGGCAGGCGAGCATCAAGTGGGCGAAGTCCTGGCACACCCCGCGCCGCCGCTCCAGCACCTCCACCAGCGGCGTGGCGACCTGAGTGGCTTGGGCATCGAAGGTGAACTCGCTGAAAATCTTCTGCATCAACGCCTGCGTGCCTAAAAGCAAGGGTTCGGCGGGCGGGAAGCAGCTTTCGGAGAACTCGACGAAGGTTTTCTTCAAATGCACGTAGGGCGATTCGAAGCGGTATCGACAGGCTTCGATCAGTTGCGCTGCCATGGGCTGGCTGCTGTAGGTCAAGCTGTCGCGAGTCTGGTCCCAAGCCGGCGACTGCTGGAAATCCAGCGCAGGCCGCGCCAGCACTTCCACGGTCAGCGCCGCGTTCACCAGCAATTCATCATGGGGCCGCTCGAACGCCAGGCGGGTGATCGGGTTGCCGAACACATCCAGCTCATCGCGACGCGAAGACGGCTGCGGGCTGATCTCCAGCTGCTGCCAGGTACATCGTTGCCAGGCACACTGCCGTGGCCATAAATGCGCCAACTGCTGCGCCAGGGACACCGGGCTGTCGTAGTGGTAATGGGTATCGTGGAAAATCTGATAACGCGCGCTCATCACACCGACACCGTCTGCTGGCTGACATCGTCCACATGGGCAAAATGGCGCAGCGCCAGGCGATCGGACACTTGCCCACTTTCATCGGCGACCGTTTGCAACAGGTCGGCCAGGCCGTCCAGCGCAGCACGCACGCTGGCCTTGCCGAACAACGGGTTCTCCAGGCAGCCCAGCTCGAAGCGCGCCAGGCGCTCCACCAACGGCGCCAGGCCGGTTTCCCGAGGCACACCGAAATCATCATTGAGGCGACGCAGGGTGCGGCTCACCAGTTTCAACTGGAACAGCACCGCATGGGGGTTCTGCTCATCGAGCAACAACAGGTCGAGCACCGGGATCAACTGCGGCACCGCCAGGTAGCGCGAGCGATAGGTGATGCTGCTGTTGCCCAGCTCCAGCAACCACTCCAGCCCGGCCTGATCGAACACCGCTACACCACGCAGGAACGCTGCCAGGCTGCTGCTGAGAAACTGCAGGCGCTCGATACGCCGGCCCATCATCAAGAAACGCCAGCCTTCATCGCGGGTCATATCGTCCAGGGCAAACCCGGACAGCGCCGCCAGGGACATCACCAGGCGGTTGAGGAAATCCAGCAGCTCGCCAAAATCAGGGGTCTGGCTTTCCAGCTCCATGGCTTCGCGTTGCAGCTCCACCAGCGCCTGCCAGTTTTCCCGGGACAGCTTGCCGCGTACCTGGGACGCCGCCCACTGCAGCCGCTGCAAGTTGGCGCGCAGGCTCGAAGGCCAATCATCACCGAGCAAGGCGGCGAGCAGGCGCTCGGGCAGCTCGCCCTCCTCTGGCAACAGGCGCAGGCTTTCTCCCAGTTCGATCGCTGCCTGCAATGCCAACGGATCATCGCCATCCACATAACGCGCCAGCACGACACGCAGCCAGCGCGCACTGTCGTCACAGCGTTCGCAATAGCGGCCAAACCAGAACAGGTTTTCCACCACCCGCGACGGCAAATAAGGGTCGCGACGTACCAGGTCGTGGGCGCCAATCGCACGCTGGGCACGCCACTGTTCGCCGACGCTGGCACGTTCACCCAACACCCAGGTGTCCTTGCTGGCACCGCCGCGCTGCATCGATACCACCTCAGCATCGGCCTCGGCAGCCACACGGGTCAGGGCACCGGGCAGCACGCGATACCCCTCATCACTGGCCACCGCGTACACGCGCATACCGATGGCGCGGTGTTGCAGATGATCTTCCTCGGTATGCCACACCGGCGCCTGGGACAGCTGCGCCAGCTCTTGGGCAACGTAGGCGTAAGGCCGAGCACACATACGCTCGGCCAGAGCCTGGCGTTGCTCATCGTTCAAGTCGCGACCAAACACCGGGGCGAAACTCTGCGAAGCAAATGCCGGCCTGATCAGCAGCTCCGGGAGTTTTTCCAGGGCTTCGGCCAGCACCGGCGCTTCACCGCACCACCAGGTGGCAATGGACGGCAGGATCAGCGCTTCACCGAACAGGAATTCGTTGATCTTTGGCAGGAAACCCAGCAAGCCTGGGGACTCCAACACGCCGCTGCCCAGGGCATTGGCCACCAGCACGTTACCTTGGCGCACGGCGTCGAGCAGGCCAGGCACGCCGAGGGCCGAGTCGGTACGCAGCTCCAGCGGGTCGCAGAAATCATCGTCGAGGCGGCGCATGATCGCGTGGACCCGACGCAGGCCGCTGAGGGTTTTCAGGAACACAGTGCTGTCGCGCACGGTGAGGTCGCCGCCTTCTACCAACGGGTAGCCGAGTTGGCGCGCCAGGTACAGGTGTTCGAAATAGCTCTCGTTGAAACGGCCTGGCGTGAGCAGCACGATCAGCGGTGGCTGGTCGTCGCCCGGCGCCTGGCGAGCCAGGGTTTCCTGGAGCGTGCGAAAGAAACCGGTGAGGTGCTGCACCTGCAAATCACGGTACAAGTCCGGGAACGCGCGGGACACGATGGTGCGGTTTTCCAGGGCGTAGCCGGCGCCCGACGGTGCTTGGGTACGGTCGGCGGTGACCCACCAGCGGCCATCCGGAGTGCGCGCCAGGTCCACGGCGTACAAGTGCAGGAAAGCACCGTCGGGCGGCTGAATGCCCTGGCATGGCCACAGGAAGTTGTTATGCCCGAACACCAGTTCGGCGGGCAGCAAGCCTTCCTTGATCAGGAGCTGCGGGCCATACAGGTCGGCCAGCACTGCATTGAGCAAGCGCGCACGCTGGACGATGCCGGCCGACAGCTGCCGCCACTCATCGGCGGCCAGCACATGGGGCAGCAGATCCAGCTCCCAGGGGCGATCAGCGCCCTTGGGGTCGGCGTAGACGTTGTAAGTCACACCGTTTTCCTGGATTTGCCGGGTCAGCAGCGCCTGGCGCTGGGCCAGTTGCGCGGGCGTGCTGCGTTGCAGGTGATCGAGCAAGCGCTGCCAATGGGCACGCACCGCGCCGCTCTCGTCCAGCAGTTCGTGGTAGGTGCCCGCGGTGAGCGGGTAACGGTCGAGCAAATCGGACATGGAACGCTCGGCAGGGGCAAGGGAAGTCAGGTTAACTCAAATTCACTACGATCCAATGTGGGAGGGGGCTTGCTCCCGATGGCGGTGCATCAGTGACAAATGTGCTGACTGACACTCTGCTATCGGGAGCAAGCCCCCTTCCACAGTTGGCTCGCATTCATTCCTTATTTGTTGGAAAACGGCGTAAATCCAGGGTCATTGGCATTTCATCGTTCACCTCTACAACCGGCACCGGTCGCTTGCCCGGGCTATGCCCCAAGCGGAAAAACCGCGCCATCCGCCGGCTCTCTGCCTCGTTGGCATTCACCGGCAAACTGTCGTAATTGCGTCCACCCGGATGCGCCACGTGGTATTGGCAGCCGCCCAGCGAGCGCTGCATCCAGGTGTCGAGCAGGTCGAATACCAAGGGCGCATGCACCGCAATGGTCGGTTGCAGGCAGTTGGCCGGTTGCCAGGCGCGGTAGCGCACGCCGGCGACAAACTCGCCGACGCGGCCGGTCGGTTGCAGCGGCACCGGGATGCCATTGCAGGTCAGCAGGTAGCGTTGCGCTGGCAGGCCAGTCAACTTCACTTGCAGGCGCTCCAGGGACGAATCCACGTAGCGTACCGTACCGCCCACCGCGCCCTCTTCGCCCAGCACATGCCAAGGCTCCAAGGCCTGGCGCAGTTCCAGTTCGATACCGCTGACGGCGTAGTCGCCCACCTTGGGGAAGCGGAACTCCAGGTGCGCCGCGAACCATTCGGCACGCAGCGGGTAGCCGGCCGCATTCAGTTCGACGATCACGTCGGCAAAGTCCTGCTCGATAAAGTGCGGCAACAGGAAACGGTCATGCAACTCGGTGCCCCAGCGCGCCAGTTTCGGCGGCGCGTAAGGCTCGCGCCAGAACCGTGCGACCAGCGCGCGCAATAGCAACTGCTGGGTCAGGCTCATGCGTGCATGGGGCGGCATTTCAAAGGCGCGTAATTCGAGCAAGCCCAGGCGGCCGGTGGCGCCGTCGGGGGAGTAGAGTTTGTCGATACAGAATTCGGCGCGATGGGTGTTACCCGTCACGTCGATCAGCAGGTTGCGCAACAGGCGATCCACCAGCCATGGCGGACAGTCCTCGCCCGGCGCTGGCATCTGCGCGAAGGCGATTTCCAGTTCATACAGCGCATCGTTGCGTGCCTCGTCCACCCTTGGTGCCTGGGAGGTCGGGCCGATAAACAGACCGGAGAACAAGTAGGATAGCGACGGGTGGTTATGCCAGTAGCTGATCAGGCTGCGCAGCAGGTCAGGGCGCCGCAGGAAGGGTGAGTCCTTGGGCGTCGCGCCGCCCAGCACAAAATGGTTGCCGCCACCGGTACCGGTGTGGCGCCCGTCGATCATGAATTTCTCGGTGGTCAGCCGGGTTTGCCGGGCCTCTTCATAGAGGAATTCGGTGCGCTCCACCAACTCGTCCCAGGTGGCGGACGGCTGTACGTTAACCTCGATCACACCAGGGTCCGGCGTGACCCGGAAGTTGCTCAGGCGCGTATCCGCGGGCGGCTCGTAACCTTCCAGCAGCACCGGGCAATGCAACTCTTCGGCGGTGGCCTCGATGGCGGCCACCAGTTCCAGGTAATCCTCGACGCGTTCCAGCGGCGGCATAAACAGGTACAGGCGCCCTTCCCGCGCCTCGGCGCACAGCGCGGTGCGGGTCAGCCAGTCAGCGGACTCATCGACCTTCGGCACACGCTCATCGCTCGGGGCCGGCTCGCCGTGGCTATGCAGTTGTTCGGTGGTCGGCAGGTCAGGTTGATCCTGATTCGGGTCGGTCGGGTGCACGAACGGATACTCCGCCGCCGTCACCCACGGTTGGGACGCCAAAGGCAGGCGATAGCCCAGCGGCGAATCGCCCGGCACCAGGCGGCAGTGATTATCGCGCAGGTACCAGCGACCACTCTGCCAGCGGTCATTGGCCGCGGTGCGCGTCAGGGGAAGCACGTGGCCGATGACGTTACCCAGGCCCTGAGCGAAGACTTTGCGCAGGCGTTCGCGCTCCAGTTCGTCGCTCAAGCGCGGGTCCTGGGCACTGACGTTATGCGGCAACGCGCCCTCGCGCCACAGGTAGTAGACGTTGTCTTCAAAGGCCGGGAACACAAAGCGCGCCGGCAGTTTCAAGCGCTCGGCGATGCTGGCCAGGAAGTGCCCGGCCATCGCGCCGTCAGCACCATAATCCTCTTGTTCATCGGCGATCAACGCACTGTTGTGCCAGATCGGCACTCCATCTCGGCGCCAGTAACAGTTAAGCGACCAACGCGGCAGTTGCTCGCCGGGGTACCACTTGCCCTGGCCGAAATGCACCAGGCCCTTGGGCGCATAGTGCCGGCGCAGGCGTTGGAACAGCTCGGCGGACAGGCGACGCTTGTCTGGCCCCAGGGCGGCGGTGTTCCATTCGGCGCCGTCAGGGTCGTCGATAGAGACGAAGGTCGGCTCGCCGCCCATAGTCAGGCGCACGTCGTGCTTGAGCAGGTCAGCGTCGATCTGTCGGCCCAGGGCGTGGATCGCCAGCCATTGCTCTTCGGTGTAGGGCTGGGTCACCCGTGGTGCTTCCCAGATGCGCTCCACCGACATCTCGTGGGCAAATTCGCACTCGCATGGCTCCACCAACCCGCTGATCGGCGCGGCAGATGATGGATCGGGGCTACAGGCCAACGGGATATGCCCTTCACCGGCGAACAGTCCGGAAGTCGCGTCAAGGCCGATCCAGCCAGCGCCGGGCAAATACACTTCGCACCAGGCATGCAGGTCGGTGAAGTCCACCTCGGTGCCGGACGGACCATCGAGGGCTTTGACATCGGCAGTGAGCTGGATCAGGTAACCCGAGACAAACCGCGCCGCCAGCCCCAGGTTGCGCAGCAATTGCACCAGCAGCCAGGCCGAGTCGCGGCAAGAACCGGAGGTATTTTCCAGGGTGAATTCCGGGGTTTGCACGCCTGGTTCCATGCGGATCAGGTAGCCGATATCGGCGGCCAGGCGCTGGTTCAGCCCAACCAGGAAATCCACCGCAGGTAATGGCGTACGGTCGATACCGGCCAGGTACGCGGCGAATCTTGGCGTCAGCGGCAAAGTTTCCAGGTACGGCGCCAGTTCGCGTTGCTCATCGGCGGCATAGCTGAACGGGATTTTTTCGGCATACGGCTCAAGGAAAAAATCGAATGGGTTAAACACCGCCATCTCGGCAACCAGGTCGACTTCGATGCGCAGTTCGTCCGTCTTTTCCGGGAAGACCAGACGCGCCAGGTAATTGCCCTGTGGGTCTTGCTGCCAATTAATAAAATGCTGCTCGGGCAGGACTTTGAGTGCATAAGACAAAATTCGCGTGCGGCTATGAGCTGCCGGGCGCAAACGCACAATCTGTGGGCCGAGTTCGACAGCGCGGTCATAGCGGTAGTGCGTAACGTGGTGCAACGCGACATGAATCGACACGGCGGCCTCCTGCGAGCCAGGGCATAGACACAATGTGCGCAAGACTTATGCCAGGGCCGCGGTCATTGCACTTCATCGCGGGGCCCGGTGCAGTACAGCACCAAAACAGCGCCAACGTGGGTGCCGTGGTGCAAGTGACGCACATATTTGTGGCGCGGGCATGAGAGTGAGCGGTGAACCCACCCGGTCAACGGTGTCTGTGTCGGGCAATCATGACTTGGCGCAGGCAGCGGACTTCGACCAGTTTCTGGCGCATTTCACGGTGGCGTTTGCTGTTGAACAGCAATAACCCAAGCAATGGAAACAACAGGCTCAAGGCATATACCACCCCATTCGGTTGATCATTGAGCGTTGGCAATACACCCAGAAAGCATACCCCCAGCAGCATCACTAACGGCCACATCCATTGGGGACGCCCGCGTGCAATCATGAAATTGCAGTGCACAATGACTAGCGTGAGTGCGATACCCACCAGGAAGGAGTACTTGGCGTTATCTGCCATGGACAGGCTTGGCATATAGCTGTCGAAGAACACCGGAACCGCAAACACGAGGGTGAAAATGCAGGCAAATATCGCCCCCATAAAGACTGGGAAATACGTCGACAGAAAACTGCGAATGCTAGGCAGCTCGTTCATTGCTCGGCCTCCTCATACAGCCCTATGGCAATTGTGCGCGCGTTCCCTGACACCGCACTGCCGGTAAAACCGATGGCCGCGCCCAACGCGTCCTTGATCTGCGTGACCGTTGCATGCTTGACCTCGGTGGGCGTGAACCGCTTAGGCAATTCGCCCGACAACTGCTTCAACTTGATCATCTTGGACGTCAAGCGTGGGTCGTTGATGCTCAGCAGCTCTTTGGTCAACTTGGCGCGCTCCTGTCGATTCAGGCCCCTGAGCACCTCTCTCACACTTTTCCCGGTAGAGGCCCTATTCAGCCGCACCAGCTTGACCGTTGCCAATGCCGATGAACCCACCCCAATCAACGACGCCGCATCCAGGGCAATCATGGTGTATTGGTACCATTCCTCACTGTCGAGCTGATCATTGCGCGCAGGATTGCGGATCTCATTGACCGTGCGATAGCCGCTGGCAAAACACTGCACAGAACTGGCTGCCGCAGCCGTGTAGCCGAGCGCCACGACCACCGAACTGGCCCCCGCCGAAAACGGGACCGCGACGGAACCACTGAGCACCACAATCCAACCGATGACCGCGCCGGCACACGATAGCGTGGTATTGACCGCTTCACCCACCAACCGGGACTCACGCGGATTGTCTTGCACCTGCTGGGCGAATTGCGTTGGTGCGATGTACTTCTGCGCCTCACGCAGGATCACACGCTTGGGTGCGATGCTGCAGATAGGCTGAAATTCGCGCAGAGTGACAACGTTGAAATCGGCATCGATATACACCACACCTGCACCGACAATGGCGGGGTCGGCATCAATGGCTGCAAACAGCCGCGGCAGGTTGATCTGGCTTTCGATGCGCTGGCGCGCCATGAACTGGGAGCGGTTGGAGTCCATACCGATGCCGGCCAGGGGGTTGCTCATAGGGTGTTCTTCCTTGAAGCGGTGGAGACTGGACTGATTTTCTGGCGAAGGCGCAGCGACAGCTGGTGAGTCTACCCAATCAACGGGCTTTGCGTTGCGCAATGGCCGCTTGGCGCAAATGGCGGATTTCGAGCAGCCGCTGGCGCATTTCACGATGGCGCTTGCTGTTGAGCAACAACAAACCCAGCAGCGGAAACAGCACCGCCGAGCCGTACACCAGGGTATTGAGGCCGTATTGAATCATCGGCAACACGAACAGCAGGCAGCACACCAGGTAGCCCGCCACCAGCCGAGTCGCCCAGGGGAACCCGCGTGCAATCATCACATTGCCAAACACCAGCACCGCTACCAGCACCAGAATTGCAGCTGCGGAGTAGTTGGCCTTGAGCGCCGGCTCAACACCGCGCAAATAGGTCACGCCCGCCGTGGAGACAGCCACCGAACCAGAGAAAATCGCCATGAAGATGGTGCCCATGAACACCGGAAAATAACGCGCAAGGAAACTGCGCCTATCGGGAAACCCCTTCATTCCGTCAGTTCCTCATACAGGCCAATGGCAAGCGTCGATGCCGAGCCGACGTGACCGGTTCGATAGCTGCCCCAGATACCCAACATGCCGCCCAAGGCGTCCTTGAGCTGGGTGAGCGTGGCATGACGAATTTCCGTGGAGCTGTAGCGCTTGGGCAACGTGCCGGCGCGCTGCTGCAACTTGAGCAATTTGGGGGTCAGGCTCGGGTCTTTGAGGCTGAGCAATTCCTGGGTCAACTTCTTGCGCTCCTGGCGATTCAAGCCCTTGAGCAGCTCATACCAACTCTTGCCCAAGGCAGCGGCCTTTCTGGCTTTGAGCAGCCTTAAGGTGGTGAAGGCTCCCGTTCCGATCCCGACCAACGATGCGGCATCGAGAATCGGTGACACCGCGCCATACCACTGGGCGTCGTCCATGCGGTCGTTGGCATCCGGGTCAAGGATTTCGTTATAGGTACGGGCCACGCCAAACCCGCACTGAGCACTGCTGGCCAGCGCCGCCGTGACACCAATACCCACCACAAAAGCACTGGCACCGGCGGTGAAGGGTACGGCGACGCTGCCACTGAACACCACGATCCAGCCGATCACCGCCGCCCCACAGGAAAGCCCCATATCAAAGGCCTCCTTCTGGAGGCGCCCTTCACGGGGGTCGGTCTTCACCTGCTCAACAAACTGCGCCGGCGAGATGTACTTCTGCGCCTCGCGCAAAATGACGCGCTTGGGCTTGATGCTGCAGATGGGCTTGAATTCGCGCAGGGTAATGACGTTGAAGTCGGCGTCGATGTATACGACGCCTGCGCCAACGATACCTGGATCGGCATCAATGGCTGCAAACAGCCGCGGCAGGTTGATCTGGCTTTCGATGCGCTGGCGCGCCATGAACTGGGAGCGGTTGGAGTCCATGCCGATGCCGGCCAGGGGGTTGCCCATGGTTGTTCGTCCTTGAAAGTGAGGGTGGCCGATCGGGCCTCATCGGGGGCAAGCCCCCTCCCACATTTGGACCTGTGAACACAGTCAGTGTGGGAGGGGGCTTGCCCCCGATAGCGATCTAATGGGCGCCACCTTACCAAACAGACTCACCACCGACCAGAAAGCAAAACGCCAGCACGAGGCTGGCGTTTTGTAGGTTCAGGCAGCGATCAACGCGGCACCACCGGTTTGCGCGCAGGCTTGCCGCCTTTGCCCTTGGCCGCATCGGTGCGCTCCTTCGCCGCTTGCTTGTTACGCGCCTGGGCCGCTGCCTTGGCTTGCTCACGTTTGTCCCACGGGTTGCTGCCGTCGCTGCCACGGGGTGGCAGGCCGGTGTGCTGGGTGAGTATTCTGGTCGTGGTTTCCTTGGCGACCTTGTGGCTGCCGGCCGGCGTCGAGTTCTTGCGACGGGCGCTCTGGTAGCTGTCGGTAGCTGGCTGGTGCAGCGGGATCAACTGGTCCTTGCCCGGCCCGATCAGGTCGGCACGGCCCATGCGGGTCAGCGCTTCACGCAGCATCGGCCAGCCCTTCGGGTCGTGGTAGCGCAGGAACGCCTTGTGCAGACGGCGCTGTTCTTCGCTCTTGACGATGGTCACCGCGTCGCTCTTGTAGGTGACCTTGCGCAGCGGGTTCTTGCCCGAGTGGTACATCGCCGTGGCTGTGGCCATTGGCGAGGGGTAGAACGCCTGCACCTGGTCGGCACGGAAGCCGTTGCCCTTGAGCCACAGGGCCAGGTTCATCATGTCTTCATCGGTGGTGCCTGGGTGGGCGGCGATGAAGTACGGGATCAGGTACTGCTCCTTGCCCGCTTCCTTGGTGTACTTCTCGAACATGCGCTTGAACTTGTCATAGCTGCCAATGCCCGGCTTCATCATCTGGTTGAGCGGACCTTCCTCGGTGTGTTCCGGGGCGATCTTCAAGTAGCCACCCACGTGGTGGGTCACCAGCTCTTTCACATACTCAGGCGACTCGACGGCCAGGTCGTAGCGCAGGCCGGAAGCGATCAGGATCTTCTTCACACCCGGCAACGCACGGGCGCTGCGATACAGCTGGATCAACGAAGAGTGGTCGGTGTTCAGGTTCGGGCAGATGCCAGGGAACACGCAGGATGGCTTGCGGCACGCGGATTCGATTTCCGGGCTCTTGCAGGCGATGCGGTACATGTTCGCGGTCGGGCCGCCGAGGTCGGAAATCACACCGGTGAAACCTGGGACCTTGTCGCGGATCTCTTCGATCTCGCGGATGATCGACTCTTCGGAACGGTTCTGGATAATGCGGCCTTCGTGCTCGGTGATCGAGCAGAAGGTGCAGCCGCCGAAGCAGCCACGCATGATGTTCACCGAGAAGCGGATCATGTCGTAGGCCGGGATTTTCTCCTTGCCGTACGCCGGGTGCGGTACGCGGGCGTAAGGCATGCCGAACACGTAGTCCATTTCTTCGGTGGTCATCGGGATGGGCGGCGGGTTGAACCACACGTCCACTTCCCCATGCTTCTGCACCAAGGCGCGGGCGTTGCCTGGGTTGGTTTCCAGGTGCAGCACGCGATTGGCGTGGGCGTAGAGCACCGCGTCACCACGGACTTTTTCCACCGACGGCAGGCGGATCACGGTCTTGTCGCGGGTCATGCGCGGGCTGGCCAGGATCTGCACGACCTTGGCTTCTTCCGGATCGTCCACCGGCCCCTTTTCCTGCTCGATGGCGCAGGCCTGGGTGTCCTGGGTGTTGACGTACGGGTTGATGATCTTGTCGACCTTGCCCGGGCGATCGATGCGCGTGGAGTCCACTTCGTACCAGCCCGCCGGCGTGTCGCGGCGAATGAACGCGGTGCCGCGCACATCGGTGATGTCTTCGATCTTGTGGCCCCACGACAGGCGCTGGGCCACCTCGACGATCGCGCGCTCGGCGTTGCCGTACAGCAGGATATCGGCGGCGGCGTCGATCAGGATCGAGTTGCGCACACGGTCCTGCCAGTAGTCATAGTGGGCGATGCGGCGCAGGGAGGCTTCGATGCCGCCCAGTACGATCGGAACGTTCTTGTAGGCTTCCTTGCAACGCTGGCTGTACACCAGACTGGCGCGGTCCGGGCGTTTGCCGGCCATGCCACCGGGGGTGTAGGCGTCGTCGGAGCGAATTTTCTTGTCGGCGGTGTAGCGGTTGATCATCGAGTCCATGTTGCCGGCCGCGACACCGAAGAACAGGTTCGGCTCGCCGAGCTTCATGAAATCGTCTTTGGACTGCCAGTTCGGCTGGGCAATGATCCCGACGCGGAAGCCCTGGGCCTCCAGCAGCCGGCCGATGATTGCCATGCCGAACGACGGATGGTCAACGTAGGCATCACCGGTGACGATGATGATGTCGCACGAATCCCAGCCAAGCTGATCCATCTCCTCCCTGCTCATCGGCAGGAATGGCGCAGGACCGAAACATTCGGCCCAGTACTTGGGATAGTCAAATAACGGCTTGGCTGTTTGCATGACGGTGACCGGTGTTGAGATGAAAAATCGCGGGCGCGGAATATAGCACAAATTTTGACCAATTCCGACGGTAATGGTCGGAATTGAGCAGACGGGTTATTCGTCGTCGTCGAAGTTATAGCTGCCCGGCGCCAGGTTCTCGAAGCGCGTGTACTTACCGATGAACGCCAGGCGGATAAAGCCGATGGGGCCGTTTCGCTGCTTGCCGATGATGATCTCGGCGATGCCTTTGTGCTCGGTCTCGGGGTGGTACACCTCGTCGCGGTACACAAACATGATGACGTCGGCATCCTGCTCGATCGCTCCGGATTCACGCAAGTCGGAGTTCACCGGGCGCTTGTTGGGCCGTTGTTCCAGGGAACGGTTGAGCTGGGACAGGGCCACGACCGGGCAGTTGAATTCCTTGGCCAGGGCTTTCAGCGACCGGGAGATTTCGGAAATCTCGTTGGTGCGGTTGTCACCACTGGAACCCGGGATCTGCATCAGCTGCAAGTAGTCGATCATGATCAGCGCGATGTCGCCGTGCTCGCGCACCAGGCGGCGGGTACGCGCACGCATTTCGGAAGGGCTGATACCTGCGGTGTCGTCGATGAACAGCTTGCGGTCGTTGAGCAGGTTGACCGCCGAGGTCAGGCGCGGCCAGTCGTCGTCCTCCAATTGGCCGGAACGCACTTTGGTCTGGTCGATACGCCCCAGGGACGAGAGCATACGCATGATCAGCGATTCGCCTGGCATCTCGAGGGAGTACACCAGCACCGCCTTGTCGCTGCGCAGTACGGCGTTTTCCACCAGGTTCATGGCAAAGGTGGTCTTACCCATGGACGGACGACCGGCGACGATGATCAAGTCGGACGGCTGCAGGCCGCTGGTCTTTTCGTCGAGGTCGGTGTAGCCGGTGGAAATACCGGTAATGGCGGCATCGGTGTTGAACAAGGTGTCGATGCGATCGATGGCCTTGGTCAGCAGGTCGTTGACACTGACCGGGCCACCGGTCTTGGGCCGCGCTTCGGCGATCTGGAAGATCTGGCGCTCGGCTTCGTCAAGGATCTCGGCGGCGGTACGGCCTTCGGGGTTGAAGGCGCTGTCGGCGATTTCAGTACTGATGCCGATCAACTGGCGCAGGGTGGCGCGCTCGCGGACGATCTGCGCATAGGCCTTGATGTTGGCGACGGACGGGGTGTTTTTCGCCAGTTCACCGAGGTAGCCCAGGCCGCCAACCTGGGAGGTCTGGCCTTCCTTGTCCAACTGCTCGGCCAGGGTCACCACGTCGATCGGTGAGTTCTGGTCGGCCAGCTTGGCGATGGCGCGGAAGATCAGGCGGTGGTCATGACGATAGAAGTCGCCGTCCGAGACTTGATCCAGCACGCGTTCCCAGGCGTTGTTGTCCAGCATCAAGCCACCGAGCACGGCCTGTTCGGCCTCGATGGAATGCGGCGGCACCTTCAGGACAGCGGTTTGCAGATCGTATTGCTCAGGAGCGGAGATTTCGTTCATGGCCACTTGGAATTTGGGGGTATGTAGAAAAACAAAAGGCACGACCTGTAAACAGGATCGTGCCCGATGTTAACCGGCTGACACGCGAGGTGCCAGTCAGTTAGGTGCGGCTTAAGCTGCTACCACGACAACGCGTACGGTGGCTTCAACTTCGGCGTGCAGGTGCACGGCTACGTCGAATTCGCCTACGTTGCGGATGGTGCCGTTCGGCAGACGAACTTCGCTCTTCTGCACTTCAACGCCGGAGGCGGTCAGTGCATCAGCGATGTCGTGGGTGCCGATCGAACCGAACAGCTTGCCTTCGTCACCGGCGGTGGCAGTGATAGTCACTTCCAGCTCAGCCAGTTGGGCAGCGCGAGTTTCGGCCGAAGCTTTTTTGTCTGCTGCGGCTTTTTCCAGCTCAGCGCGACGCTCTTCAAACGCAGCCAGGTTGGCAGCGGTTGCAGCGGTTGCTTTGCCGTATGGCAGCAGGTAGTTACGACCGTAGCCGGCCTTAACGTTCACTTTGTCGCCCAGGTTGCCCAGGTTGGCGACTTTTTCCAGAAGGATCAGTTGCATGTGAAAATCCTCTAACTTTTAACCTTCACCGTTCGCGTTATCGGCGTCTTTCGACGCCAGACGACCGCGAAAATCAATCAGGCCGTCGACAATGGCCAAGACCACGAGTAACGGATAGATCAGCTGCATGAACAGCAACAGCGTGACGTACAACCCCACCAGCCAAAACCTGGCCAGGCGCTTGCGCGCAACCAGCCCATGGATCAGAGCCAGCCCGGCAAACACCAGCGGTACGCTGCAAATCGGCGCCAGCAAGGCCATCTGTGGGCCGAAGTTCGGCCCGACAACCATGCACGCCAGCAGCAACATCGCCGGCCCCGCTGGGATTCTGATACTGCGAAACTCGCGACCAAAACCACCCGGGTTGTACAACAACGCCTGCCAATAACGCCCAAGAATCAGGCTCAGCACGCTGACGACCTGCAACAATGCCGCAATCAGGCCGGTCAGGACCGGGGCAATCAGTGACGCAAACCGCGCTCGCTCATCTACCGACAACTGCTGGTAGAGATCCCCGAGGGCCAGCGGCAGGATCTTGACGATTTCCTGCGACAGCGCCTCGATTTGCGGGCGGAAAGCCGCGCCAAGCATCACTGAGTACACCAACCCCAATGCCACGCTGACCAGCAGCGTGCGGACCCAGGACTCACTTGCGCGCAGAACCAACGCAAGGCTCGATGACCCCAGCAGTACCAGAAGTACCCGTGGATCACCCATTTGCAGCCACCAGATCATGGCCGGCAACAAACCCAGGGCAAGAACGCCAAGGGCGTCCTTCAAACCGCGCCGCAGCAGCACAAGGCAACCCGCGGCAGCACCCAACCAATAAAGCAACGGCAATGCCGCACAGCCAGCCACTACCAGAGTGGCCTGCATACGACCGCGCATGATGAACTCAGCTAAGGCGCGCATGCATTCAATCCCTTACTACTTGTCGACTGCCCGGTCTCAGCGGCCGTGGCTGTCGGTGTAGGCCAGCAGGGCCAGGAAGCGGGCGCGCTTGATAGCGGTGGCCAGCTGACGCTGATAACGTGCTTTGGTACCGGTGATACGGCTTGGAACGATTTTGCCGGTCTCGGATACGTAGGCTTTCAGAGTGTTGAGATCTTTGTAATCGATCTCTTTCACGTCTTCAGCGGTGAAGCGGCAGAATTTACGACGACGGAAGAAACGTGCCATTTGATAGGCTCCTTAAAAGGTCCGTGGATTACTCGTCAGCGTTATCGCTGTTGTCGCTGTCATCACTATCAGCGCTATCAGCGCCTTCGTGCTCAGGACGGTCGCGACGCTCACGGCGCTCACTGCGGTTTTCTTCAGCCTTGAGCATCTCGGATTGGCCGGTAACGGCTTCTTCGCGACGGATGACCAGGTTACGGATCACTGCATCGTTGTAGCGGAAGTTGTCTTCCAGCTCGGCCAGGGCCTTGCCAGTGCACTCAACGTTCAGCATCACGTAGTGAGCCTTGTGAACATTGTTGATTGCGTAAGCCAGTTGACGACGGCCCCAATCTTCCAGACGGTGGATTTTGCCGCCGTCTTCTTCGATCAGCTTGGTGTAACGCTCAACCATGCCGCCGACTTGCTCGCTTTGATCCGGGTGGACCAAAAAGATGATTTCGTAATGACGCATGAATGCTCCTTACGGGTTGTAGCCTGCCGCTCAAAAACGGTCAGACAAGGAGTGAATGACACTTATGGATCTTGCCGCAGGGGAGGCACATGCGTGCCTGCCAGGAAGGCAAGGGGCGCAATTGTAGAGAAGGGGGAGAAGCGGCGCAAGGTGATTGGTGATTATTTGAACAATCTCCCAAACACCACAAAATTAAATGTGGGAGGGGGCTTGCTCCCGATTGCGATGGGCCAGTCACATCATCTGTAACTGATCTACCGCTATCGGGGGCAAGCCCCTTCCCACATTTTGAACTGCATCAAACCTGATTACTTCTTGGTCTTAGCCTTGGCGCCGCGCTGGCGCTGGGCTTCAAACAGGCATACACCCGTTGCAACCGACACGTTCAGGCTGCTGACGCTACCGGCCATCGGCAAATGCACCAGGTAATCGCAATGCTCACGGGTCAGGCGACGCATGCCTTTGCCTTCGGCGCCCATGATCAGGATGGTCGGGCCGGTAAGGTCCTGGTCATAGATGCTGACCTCGGCCTCGCCTGCCGTACCCACGACCCACAAGCCACGCTGCTGGAGTTTCTCCAGGGTGCGCGCCAGGTTGGTCACAGCCACCAGTGGAATCACTTCGGCCGCGCCGCAGGCGACTTTACGCACTACCGGCGTCAGGGTCGCTGACTTGTCCTTGGGCACGATCACCGCCAGCGCACCGGCGGCGTCCGCAGAACGCAGGCAGGCGCCGAGGTTGTGCGGGTCGGTCACGCCGTCCAGCACCAGCAGCAGTGGCGCGCCTTCGGTACGGTCGAGCAGCTCGTCGAGCATCGCTTCGCCCCAGACCTGGCTTGGGCTGACGTCCGCCACCACGCCCTGGTGCACGCCTTCGACCCAGACGTCCATTTCACGACGCTCGGCCTGGCCGATGGCCACCTTGTTTTGCGTAGCCAGTTCGACCAGCGCCTGTACACGCGGCTCGCTGCGGCCTTCGGCCAACCACACCTGCTTGACGCGCTTGGGGTGATGACGCAGCAGTGCTTCTACGGCGTGCACGCCGTAGATTTTTTCCAGACTCATGACTTGGCCTTAGGTTTGCGCGACCCGCCGCTCTTTGCGGGGGCCGAACCCGCTTTAGGCGGGCCTTTACGGTGTTTACTCGGCTTGCTCGACGGCTTTTCCGCCCCTTGGGACTTTCCCCCAGACGCCGCTTTACCACCGCTTTTGGCTTCGTTGAGCAACTGCTGCTTCAACTCGCGGCTTTTGCGCAGCTCGGCGTTTTTCGCCGCGGCATCGCTTGGGCGGTAGGCTTCAGGGGCCTTGTCCTTGGCAGAAGAGCGACGGCCGGCCTTGGCCGGTGCAGGCTCGGCGACTGCCGTTTTCGCAGGAGCCCCTTTGCCCTTGGCCGCCGGGGCCGCGGTTTCGTTGCCACGTTTTTTACGGCCAGTCGGCTCTGCGGGCTTGTCAGGCATGCCGAAGTCGATCTTGCGTTCGTCGAGGTCGACGCGCATGACCTGCACTTCCACGGTATCGCCCAGGCGGAAGCTGCGACCGGTGCGCTCGCCCGCCAGGCGGTGATGCACAGGATCGAAGTGGTAGTAATCACCCGGCAAGGCGGTGACGTGCACCAGGCCCTCGACGTAGATGTCGGTCAGCTCGACGAACAGGCCAAAACCGGTCACGGCGGTGATCACACCCGGGAATGTCTCGCCAACGCGATCCTTCATGAACTCGCACTTGAGCCAGTTCACTACGTCGCGGGTGGCTTCGTCGGCGCGGCGCTCACTCATGGAGCACTGCTCGCCCAGCTGTTCCAGGGCCGCCTCGTCGTACGGATAGATCCGTGCCTTCGGAATGGTCATGGCACCGGCGCGCTTGACGTGCGGGGTGTTCTGCTTGGAGTGGATCACGCTGCGGATAGCCCGGTGCGTGAGCAAATCAGGGTAGCGACGAATCGGCGAGGTGAAGTGGGTATACGCCTCGTAATTCAAGCCGAAGTGGCCCTGGTTGTCGGCGCTGTATACCGCCTGACTCAGGGAACGCAGCATCACGGTCTGGATCACGTGGTAATCCGGACGGTCCTTGATGCTCGCCAGCAGAGCCTGGTAATCCTTCGGCGTCGGGCCGTCCTTGCCTTTGTGCAGGGACAGGCCAAGCTCACCGAGGAACGCGCGCAGCTTTTCCAGGCGCTCCGGTGGCGGGCCGTCATGCACCCGGTACAACGCTGGAATTTCGTGCTTTTTCAGGAACTCGGCGGTGGCCACGTTGGCCGCCAGCATGCATTCCTCGATCAGCTTGTGCGCGTCGTTACGGGTGGTCGGGGTAATGGCCGCGATCTTGCGCTCGGAACCGAAGACAATCCGGGTTTCCTGGGTTTCAAAATCGATCGCGCCACGGGTATGACGGGCACCCAGCAAGACCTTGTACAGCGCGTACAACTGCTTGAGGTGCGGCACCACGTCGGCGTATTCGCTGCGCAGGGCCTTGGCTTCGCTGGTCTTCGGTGTTTCCAGGATGGTGCTGACCTTGTTGTAGGTCAGGCGTGCCTGGGAGTGGATCACCGCTTCGTAGAACTGATAGTCGGTCATCTCGCCGGTTTTCGAGATGGTCATCTCGCACACCATGGCCAAGCGGTCGACTTTGGGGTTCAGGGAGCACAGGCCGTTGGACAGCTGCTCGGGCAGCATCGGGATCACGCGCTCAGGGAAGTACACGGAGTTGCCGCGCACCTGGGCTTCATTATCCAGGGCCGAGCCGAGCTTCACGTAGCTGGAGACGTCGGCAATCGCGACGAACAACTTCCAGCCGCCGGAGAACAGGCGCAGCTTGCCGGGCTTGGCTTCGCAGTAGACCGCATCGTCGAAGTCGCGGGCATCTTCGCCGTCAATGGTGACGAACGGCAGATGACGCAGGTCGATGCGTTTTTCTTTGTCTTTCTCTTCGACTTCCGGCTTGAGCTTGGCGGCTTCCTTGAGCACCGCATCAGGCCAGACGTGAGGAATATCGTAGGTGCGCAGCGCGACGTCGATTTCCATGCCCGGCGCCATGTAGTTGCCGACCACTTCAACGATATCGCCCTGGGGCTGGAAGCGCGCAGTCGGCCAATGGGTGATCTTCACCTCGACGAACTGGCCGACCTTGGCCGCGCCATTGCGGCCTGGCGTGATCAGCACTTCCTGCTGGACCTTCGGGTTATCCGGTACTACAAAGCCGATGCCGCCTTCTTCGAAGTAACGGCCGACGATGGACTCGTGGGCACGAGACACCACTTCGACGATCACGCCTTCACGGCGACCGCGACGGTCGAGGCCGGAAACGCGCGCCAGGGCACGGTCGCCGTCGAACACCAGGCGCATTTGCGCGGGGCTCATGAACAGGTCATCGCTGCCGTCGTCCGGGATCAGGAAGCCAAAGCCGTCACGGTGGCCGGCGATGCGGCCCAGGATCAGGTCGAGCTTGTCTACCGGTGCGTAGGTGCCGCGGCGGGTGTAGATCAGTTGCGCGTCGCGCTCCATGGCGCGCAGGCGGCGGCGCAGGGCTTCGAGCTGGTCTTCGGTGGTCAGACCGAATTCTTCGACCAACTGCTCGCGGCTAGCAGGCGAACCACGATCGGCGAGGTGCGCCAGGATCAGTTCGCGGCTAGGAATAGGGTTTTCATATTTTTCCGCTTCACGAGCGGCCTCGGGATCGAGGGACTGCCAATCGGCCATTAGAGAGTTTTCACCTTGTCTATATGTGGGTTAGTTTGGCATACGCGTATTGAAACGGGAAATTTCAGGTATCAACAAGCGTTTAAAAGCCTTTTGCGACCCCCGGCGCGCACCTTGCACGACCACTGGCGAAATTTTCCAGGCTTTTTTCATGGCAGGGGTTTACAGCGCAAATATCGCTCCGTATAGTGCGCGCCATCGACGACGGCAACGTTGTTAGATAATGCCCAGGTGGTGAAATTGGTAGACACGCCAGCTTCAGGTGCTGGTGATCGCAAGGTCGTGGAAGTTCGAGTCTTCTCCTGGGCACCAAATTCAGATCAAACCCGCGAAAGCGGGTTTTTTCGTTTCAGGCCTTTGATTTTTAACGGAAAAAATGATTTATATTTTTCAAATCAGGGGTTTACAGATCAAAAAGCCCGCCGTATAGTTCGCCCCATCGACAGCGGCAACGTTGTTAGATAAATGCCCAGGTGGTGAAATTGGTAGACACGCCAGCTTCAGGTGCTGGTGATCGCAAGGTCGTGGAAGTTCGAGTCTTCTCCTGGGCACCAAATTCAGATCAAACCCGCGAAAGCGGGTTTTTTCGTTTCTGATGCCATAAAAACTCCCCAGTGATTTCCCCCCTCATCCGCACTTGAGAAGTTTTATCGTTTATCCTTGCAATGATTTGTTGCATATAGCGAGGAACACTTCGGATGATGATCCGCGATAACCGACTCAAGACATCCCTTCTGCGCGGCCTGGGCCTCACCCTGCTCGGCCTGACCCTGCTCTCGCCCGCCGCCTATTCCGCCGACAAGATCGCTCTGACCCTGTACAACGGCCAACACAAGGAAGTCGGCGACGAGCTCGCCAAAGCCTTTGAAGCCAAGACAGGCATTCACGTTAACGTGCGTAAAGGCAGCAGCAATCAGCTGGCCAGCCAAGTCGTCGAAGAAGGTGACCGCTCCCCTGCCGACGTGATCTATACCGAAGAATCGCCGCCGTTGAACAAACTCGGCGAGCAAGGCTTGCTGGCGAAGATCGATGCCAGCACCCTCGATGTACTACCCAAGGATTACGTCGGCCGTAACGGCGATTGGATGGGCGTGACCGCCCGCACCCGCGTCGTGGCCTTCAACCCAAAACTGATTGCTGAAAAAGACCTGCCCAAGTCCGTATTGGACTTCGCCGGCCCCGAGTGGCAGGGCAAGGTCGGCTTCGTACCCACCAGCGGCGCGTTCCAGGAACAAGCGGTGGCGATCATCAAGCTGCACGGCCGTGAAGCCGCGGAAGAATGGCTGACCGGCCTGCGCGCCTTCGGCAAGGTGTACAGCAACAATATGGTCGCCCTCAAGGCTGTGGAAAACGGCGAGGTAGCCACCGTGCTGGTGAACAACTACTACTGGTTTGCCCTGAAGAAGGAAAAAACCAACCTGGACTCCCAACTGCACTATTTCACTGATGGCGATGCCGGCGGCCTGATCACCGTGTCCTCCGCCGCGGCGCTGAAATCCAGCAAGCATCCCAAGCAAGCCCAGCAGTTACTCGCCTTTATGGCCAGCGAAGAAGGCCAGCGCGTGATCACCAACACCTCGGCCGAATACCCGCTGCGCAAGGGTATGGAATCCAATCGTGGCCTCAAGCCCTTCAGCGAGCTGCAACCGCCGAAAGTCACCCCAGCCGACCTTGGCAACGCCGAAGAAGCGCTGGAGCTGGAACGTGATGTTGGCTTGAACTGATGAACCCGTCGCTAACGGCCGGCGCATTCAGCCCCCGGCGCAAACGCCCCTCGATCTGGCTGTTGCTGCCGGTGCTGTTGCTGGTCGGCTTGAGCCTGCTGCCACTGGCATATGTCGGGCTCAAGGCCTGGCAGGCGGGCTGGGCAGAGGCGGTGCATCTGTTATGGCGGCCGTATGTCTTTGGCCTGCTGCGCAACACTCTTGCACTGATGGTCGGCGTGACCGTGACCTGTGGCGTGATCGGCCTGTCCCTGGCCTGGCTGCTGGAACGCAGCAACCTGCCAGGACGGCGCATCTGGGGCGTGATCCTGTGCCTGCCATTTGCCGTGCCGGCGTTTGTCAGCAGCTTTACCTGGGTGTCGCTGAGCGCCGACTTCGAAGGACTCGGCGGCGCGATCCTGGTGATGAGCCTCTCCAAGTATCCGCTGGTATTCCTGCCAGTGGCGGCGACGTTGCGCAACCTTGACCCGTCCCTGGAAGAATCCGCCCGCACCCTGGGGCTGAACCGCTGGGGCGTGTTCCTGCGCATTACCTTGCCGCTGCTGTGGCCGTCGTTGCTGGCCGGGGCACTGCTGATCGCCCTGCACATGCTGGTAGAGTTCGGCGCGTTGTCGATCATTGGCCTGCAGACTTTTACCACGGCGATCTACCAGCAATTCGAACTGGAATTCAGCAATGCCAATGCCGCGATGCTCTCGGCGGTACTGCTGGTAATGTGCCTGACCTTGCTGTGGCTGGAGTTGCGCGTGCGCGGCAAAGGCCGGCACGTGCGCATAGGCCAAGGTGCGGCGCGACATGCCGGACAGGTCCCGCTGGGCAAATGGACGCCTTTGGGCCAGGTGTATTGCCTTGGGCTGGCGATCATTGGCAGCGGTATTCCCCTGGGGATGCTCGGTTACTGGCTGGCCGTAGGCTCATCTGCAGCGTTTCCGATGGCAGAGATAGGTGAGGCGCTGCTGTCCTCCCTGGCACTGTCACTGGGCGGCGCAGCTCTGTGCCTGGTGCTGGCGGTGCCGGTGGGACTGCTGGTGGTGCGCTACAAAGGTCAACTGGCGACCTGGGCCGAACGCCTGCCCTATCTATTGCATGCTCTGCCCGGCTTGGTGATTGCGCTGACGCTGGTGTATTTCGCCCTGCATTATGTGCCGGTGCTGTATCAGACCTCGGCGTTGCTGTTGATCGCTTATGCGCTGCTGTTCTTGCCCTTGGCCCAGGCACCGATTCGCACGGCGCTGAACAAGGCCGCACCGCAATTGGAAGAGGCTGCACGCACGTTGGGCGCTTCGTCGTTCAGTGCGTTTTGTCGGGTGACGCTGCCGATTATCTTCCCGGCGCTGGGGGCGGCATTTGCACTGGTATTCCTGGATGCGATGAAGGAGTTGACCGCGACGTTGCTGCTCAGTCCGACCGGGCTGAATACCTTGGCGACGGCTGTGTGGGCGCATACCTCGAATGTGGAGTTTGCGGCGGCGGCACCTTATGCAGCACTGTTGATTCTGGTGTCGGGGTTGCCGGTGTATTTGCTCACGACTCGGATGTATCTGAGTCGCTGAAACCGCTAATCGGGGGCAAGCCCCCTCCCACATTTGGAATGCGTTCCAATGTGGGAGGGGGCTTGCCCCCGATGAGGCCGGCACAGGCGACGCTAAGCCCTGAATTGCCCCAGGCTCGCCTTCAACTGCGCCGCCAACCCATCCAGCACCTTGCCACTTGCCGTCGTCTCCACCACCGCCTGTGCCGCACGTTCGGCCTGGGCATGGATCACCTCGACCCGCCCACGCACCGCATGGGCGCCCTGGGCCTGATGCTCGGCTGCACGCGTCGCCAGGCCAATGGCCGCGTGCACCTGTTCCACTGACGCCTGTACCGTCTGCTGCAAGCGCACGCTGTCACGCAGCACCAGCAAGCCTTCATTGGCCTGGCGCCCAGCCTTGCCGATGGTTTCCACCGCCTCACGCGCGCCCTGTTGCAACGCCACGATATGCGCCTGGATATCACCGGTGGAGCTTTGGGTCTTGCTGGCCAGCGCCCGCACTTCGTCCGCCACCACGGCAAAGCCGCGACCGGTCTCGCCGGCCCGTGCCGCTTCGATGGCCGCGTTAAGGGCCAGCAGGTTGGTTTGCTCGGCGATGCCGTGGATCACAGTCAGCACGACTTCGATCTGCTCGCTTTGCTGGGCCAGACGCTCGATGACCTGGGAACCGGCCTGGACCTGTCCTGCCAACGCTTCGATCAAGTTGCCGACTTCGGCGGAAGTGCGCGAGTTTTCATCCGTGGCCTGGCGAATATCCACCACCTGTTGCAACGCCGCCTGCATCGCATGGCTTTCGGCCTGGGCCTCGTCGGCCATTTGCGAGAGTGCGCGCAAACTCTCCGCCACTTCGTCACGCTGCAAGCCAGCGGCAGCATCCGCGCCAGCATTGCGCAACGTCATTGCACCGATTTCAACGCCGGTGCGCTGGGCCACATCGCCTGCTTCGCGCACGATGGGTTGCAACTTATCCACAAAGCGATTGACCGCCGAGGCCATGTCACCGATTTCGTCCTTGCTGTTGATCTGCACGCGCTTGGTGAGATCGCCCTCGCCTGCCGCCAAGTCATCCATGGCCGCGATCAGCAGCTTCAAGCGGTTGACCACGCGCCGACCGAGTACGATGGCGATCAGCAGCAATACGCCAAGCCCCACCAAGGCCAGGCCCATGCCGATACGCCAGCGCAGGGTGCCCGCAGCTTCCTGCACGGCACTGGCGGTGTTGGCGGTCATCTGGGTGGCAGTGGCTTGTGCCGATTGCAACCTTGCGCCCATGGCGGCGGCACTATCAGCCGCAGCGCCCTTGAGGCTGTCGCCTACCAATTGATCGCCACTGGCGATCAGCGCGGCAAAGCGCTTATCCAATGCCTGTAGATCAGCCTCGACCGCAGCGGTCGACACCCCCATGCGCACCTTGCCGATTTCCACGCCGTTGGGGCTGATGGACGCTTCGACGTAATACACAGAAGGATCTGTCTTCGCCGCGTCCAAAACCTTATCCAGGGCACGTTCACCTGCGCCCTTTGCCAGCAGGGCCTGGTTGATTGGGTTTTCACGATTCAAATAACGGGTCAGGTGCTCCCCCGCCGCATCGTCGTAAACCACAAACAATACGTTGGGATTGCGCTGGGCACGCCGGGCGAACTCCGACAGCGTCGGCACATCACTGTCCCACATGGCGCGAGGGGCCACGGAAGCCAACAACTGCGCCATATCATTGGCGGAGTCCTGCAGGTCTTTTTCCAGGGTCGCACGCAGCTGCTTCTGTTCTTCCTGCAAACGCGTAGATAGCCCGGCCGTCAGACGCTGGCGGGTGCTGGTAGACAGGCTGTCCAGGCTGGAGGTGACTTCCTTGCCCGCCTGGGCCAATTCGCCAGACAGCTTCTGGCTGTCGATACCCAGGCGATTGCCCAAATCGGCCTCCAGTGCAGTGACCGTGCTCCGGGTCAGAGCGACGGCGACCAGCACTTGCACCAAAAGAGCGATACCAAGGGTAACGAAGACCGGCCGCAACAGCCGGCTTTGTAACAATGAGAGAACGGCAGACATCGGGAATCCCTCCACCACGGGTGCCATTAAATTGATAGCACCGCGAAAGAGAGAAACATAGCAAGGGTCGTGCCGCCTGGCCTGCAGATACGACAAAGGGCTCCCGAAGGAGCCCTTTGCTTTTTACATCAACAGCTTATTAAGCGAACGGGTGACGCAGCACGATGGTCTCGTTGCGGTCCGGGCCCGTCGAAATAATGTCGATCGGTGCGCCGATCAACGCTTCAACACGCTTGATGTAGGCCCGAGCGTTGGCTGGCAGTTCTTCCAGGGTCTTGGCACCCACGGTCGATTCGCTCCAGCCCGGCACTTCTTCGTACACAGGCTGCAGGCCTATGTAGCTGTCGGCGTCGGTCGGAGCGACATCGTTGCCTTGTGCATCTTTGTAGCCGATGCAGATGTTGATGGTTTCCAGACCGTCGAGGACGTCCAGCTTGGTCAGGCAGATGCCCGAGATGCTGTTCACATCGATAGCGCGACGCAGGATAACGGCGTCGAACCAGCCACAACGGCGAGCACGGCCGGTGGTTGCGCCGAACTCGTGACCTTGCTTGGCCAGGTGTGCACCGACGTCGTCGAACAGCTCAGTCGGGAATGGACCCGAACCGACACGGGTGGTGTAGGCCTTGGTGATGCCCAGGATGTAGTCCAGGAACATCGGGCCAACGCCTGAACCTGTGGCGACGCCGCCAGCGGTGGTGTTGGAGCTGGTGACGTACGGGTAGGTACCGTGGTCGATGTCCAGCAGCGAACCCTGGGCGCCTTCGAACATGATGTCTTTGCCGGCGCGACGCAGGTCATGCAGCTCGGCGGTCACGTCCAGCATCAGCGGCTTGAGCAGTTCAGCGTATTCCTTGCACTCGGCCAGAGTCTTTTCGAACTCGATGGCCGGCTCTTTGTAGTAACCCACCAGCATGAAGTTGTGGTAATCCACCAGTTCACGCAGCTTGTCTTCAAAGCGCGGCATGTTGAGCAGGTCGCCTACACGCAGGCCACGACGGGCAACCTTGTCTTCGTAGGCCGGGCCGATACCGCGACCGGTAGTACCGATCTTCAGCTCGCCACGGGCCTTTTCACGGGCCTGGTCCAGCGCAACGTGGAAGGACAGGATCAGCGGGCAGGACGGGCTGATACGTAGACGCTCACGCACCGGCACGCCTTTCTCTTCCAACTTGATGATCTCGCGTAGCAGGGCATCAGGTGCGACCACCACGCCGTTGCCGATCAGGCACTGCACACCTTCGCGCAGTACGCCCGACGGGATCAGGTGCAAGACGGTTTTTTCGCCATCGATGACCAGGGTGTGGCCAGCGTTGTGGCCACCTTGGTAGCGCACTACGGCGGCAGCATGTTCGGTCAGCAGATCAACGATCTTGCCTTTGCCCTCATCACCCCATTGGGTGCCCAGGACTACGACATTCTTACCCATAACACTTGTCCTCATTCGCGCAAACTTGGTGCCGGCGATGGCCGGCAGGAAAACTCAAGAAGCCAGTGGCGATACTTGCCAAAGCCCGTTCTGCTGAATCAATTGCCGGTCGCAGTCCGCTTCACGGGCGGCGGCCAATGGCTGCCCAGGCAAGGCCTGGACGACACGCTGACCCTCACTGCGCAACTGGCAAACCTGCTGCCAGAGTGCCGCGTCCGTACTGTCGGGCATCCAGATGCCACCAGACGGCAGCTCGACCTCAGCACGCCCCAGGGTCACCAGGGTTTTCAAATCGGTGGAGAAACCAGTGGCCGGACGCGCACGACCGAAGTCAGCGCCGATATCGTCATAACGACCACCCTGGGCGATGGCTTGGCCAACACCCGGGACAAATACCGCGAACACCACGCCGGTGTGGTAGTGATAGCCACGCAATTCGCCAAGATCAAAATACAGCGGCAGCTGCGGGAACCGCGCCGACAGGCGCTCGGCGATTGCCAGCACGTCATCCAGCGCCGCCAATACTGGCGCCGGCGCCTTGGCCAGGCGCTCACGCGCAGCCACCAGCACTTCACGGCCGCCGCACAGGTCCACCAGCGCCCGCAGCATGTCGGCCAATTCAGCCGGCACACCCTCGGTCAGCGCAATCACTTCATCGATGGCCTTGCGTTGCAGGGCATCGAACAGTTGCTGCTCTACTTCGCCGGACAACCCGGCCGCACGGGCCAGGCCGCGGTAGATACCGACGTGCCCCAGGTCCATGTGGACATCCGGCACATCCGCCAGTTGCAGCATGGCCAGCATCAGGCTGATCACTTCAACATCGCTGCTCGGGCTGGCATCGCCGTACAACTCGGCGCCCAACTGGATCGGGCTACGGGAAGACGACAAGGCACGCGGCTGGGCATGTAGCACGCTGCCGGCGTAGCACAGGCGGCTTGGACCTTCGCGGCGCAGCGTGTGCGCATCGATGCGCGCCACTTGCGGCGTGATGTCGGCACGAAACCCCATCTGCCGGCCCGATTGCGGATCGATGACCTTGAAGGTGCGCAGATCCAGGTCCTGGCCCGCGCCGGTCAGCAGGGATTCCAGGTACTCGATATGGGGAGTCACGACAAACTCGTAACCCCAGCTCTGGAACAGATCCAACACCTGGCGACGCGCTATTTCAATGCGCGCAGCTTCTGGTGGCAGTACTTCTTCGATGCCATCTGGCAGCAGCCAGCGGTCTACCGTTGCCATTACGCCATTCCCCTTTGATCCGGGCGGCCAGCCCTCGGCCGAACCTTGAGTGAAGCAGAAAATACCCGCCCCCTGCATAAACCACGCGCAAGAGCGACGTGACGAATGGCCTGTAACCGGCCTCGTCGGGCACTTTCCTCGAAAAACCTGTCACGCCTGCCGAATCAAACATGCAGACGCAAAAAAGCCGGGAATTTCCCGGCTGCCGCATCATACACCCGTTTTCTGAAAGGAGCACCCCGCCAGGCATTTTAGCCGCCCGACGGAGTGCGTCCTACAGAATTACAGGCTGGTTACTTGGACTTTTCCAGGTAGCGGAAAAAGTCGCTGCTTGGGTCCAGCACCATGACGTCGGTTTTGTTCGCGAAGCTTTCACGGTAGGCGCGCAGGCTACGGTAGAACGCGTAGAACTCCTGGTCCTGGCCGTAGGCCTTGGCGTAGATCGCCGCGGCTTGGGCATCACCATCACCACGTGCCTCTTCAGACTCGCGATAGGCTTCTGCCAGCAGGACACGGCGCTGACGGTCGGCATCCGCACGGATCCCCTCTGCCAGCTCGTTACCCTTGGCACGGTGCTCACGGGCCTCGCGCTCACGCTCGGTGCTCATGCGCTCGAACACGCTGCGGTTGACTTCCTTGGGCAGGTCAATGGCCTTGACCCGGACATCGACCACTTCGATACCCAGCTCTTTTTCCGCCATGGTGTTCAGCGAACGTGTGATGTCAGCCATCAGCGCATCCCGCTCACCGGATACCACCTCGTGCAGGGTGCGCTTACCAAACTGGTCACGCAGGCCCGACTCCAGACGACGCGAAAGACGCTCGTCAGCAATCTGCTTGAGGCCGGAGGTCGCGGTGTAGAAGCGCTCGGCATCCTTGACGCGCCACTTGGCGTAGGCGTCAACCATTACGGCTTTCTTTTCCAGGGTCAGGAAGCGCTGTGTCGGTGCATCCAGGGTCATCAGGCGGGCATCGAACTTACGCACCTGGTTGACGTAGGGGACTTTCACATGCAGGCCCGGCTGGACATCCGCCTGGACCACACGACCGAATTGCAGCAGCACCGCACGCTCGGTCTGAGCCACGATGTAGAAGCAGTTCCAGGCAGCGATGACCACGACGACACCCACAATCAGGGCGGTCAGCGATTTATTGCTCATCAACGACTCTCCCTGGTACGTGTTTGCTGTTGCAGCAAGTCAGCGGCCGCACGGGCGCTCGCTTCGTTGGCAGCGGCATTGGAACCGGTAGACGGTGCGCTGGTGCCACTACGACCACCTTCGATCATCTTGTCCAGCGGCAGGTACAGCAGATTGTTCTGCCCACCCTTGCTGCCAGTCACGAGAACCTTGCTGGTGTTGCTGAAGACTTCCTGCATGGTGTCCAGGTACAGACGCTCGCGGGTAACTTCCGGCGCCTTGCGGTACTCGGCCACCAGCTTGGTAAAGCGATCTGCCTCACCCTTGGCACGGGAGACCACCTCATCGCGGTAGCCGTTGGCATCCTCGATGATGCGCTGGGCCTGGCCGCGGGCTTCCGGCACGACGCCGTTGGCGTAGGTTTCAGCCTGGTTGCGCGAACGCTGCTCGTCTTCACGGGCGCGGATCACATCATCAAAGGCTTCCTGCACTTCACGCGGTGCCGCTGCGCTCTGTACGTTTACCTGGGTGACGGTGATACCGGTGCGATAGGTATCGAGGAAGCGTTGCAGCCGCTCCTTGATTTCACTGGCCATCAATTCACGACCTTCGGTGAGCACCTGGTCCATGGCGGTGGAACCCACCACGTGGCGCAGGGCACTTTCGGTTGCGTGTTGCAGGCTGATTTCGGGCTGGTCGACATTCAGCACGAAGTCCTGCAGGTTGCTGATCTTGTACTGCACGGTCAGCGGCACTTCGACGATGTTCTCGTCTTCCGTCAGCATCTGGCCCTGCTTGGTGTACGCCCGCTCACGCGTGACGTTCTCCATGTACTTCTTGTCGATCGGCGGGAAATAGATATTCAGGCCCGGGCCGACGGTCTCGTAGTACTTGCCGAAGCGCAGCACCACGGCCTGCTCCTGCTCGTCCACGACGTATACCGCACTGTAGAGCCACACGGCCGCCAGCACGACAAGACCCAGGCCCAACAGGCCATAGCCACCGCCCTTGCTTGTGCGACCGCCGTCGTCACCACCACGTTTTTTTCCACCACCGAACAACCCATTCAGGCTTTCCTGCAGCTTTCGGAAGGCCTCGTCGAGATCCGGTGGCCCCTTGCGGTCGCCATTATTGCGGCGCTTACCACCCCAAGGATCCTGATTATTCGAGTTGCCACCCGGCTCATTCCAAGCCATAGCGCTCTCCATCTGATAAAGCAAAGACGCACCCACGGCGCGCCGACCAATGCTACAGAATGCCTGCTACCGCGGCACAACCGCTTTAGGAGGCTTTTATTGCAAAGTGTGTTGTTCGATGAACTCTGCCGGTACAACACCCTCGCGACTGACCAGCCGATTGAGTTCCGAGCGCGGCAATCGAACGGCCAGCAAGCTGACACCTTCTTCGTCGTGTTCTTCTTTCTGTACCGCGCCCAACTCGAAAAACTGTGCACGCAGTCGAGCAAAACGCTGAGGCAAGCGCAAGGTACCGACGAACAAATCGCTGCCGAGCAATTCGGCAATGGCTTGTTCAAGCAGCTCCAGGCCACTGCCATCACGCGCCGACAACCAAACCCGTTGGGGCTTGCCGTTTTCGTCGCGCTGGATCTGTGGCTCAACGCCTTCAAGCAAATCGAGTTTGTTATAGACCTCGAGGATCGGCAAGTCCTGGGCACCAATCTCGCCCAGCACCACCATGACCTGCTCAATTTGCAGCATGCGATCCGGTTCGGCCGCATCGATCACGTGCAAGAGCAGGTCGGAATTGCTCGACTCTTCAAGCGTAGACCGAAAGGCCTCGACCAGCTTGTGGGGCAAGTGACGGATGAAGCCCACTGTATCGGCC
The DNA here is from genome assembly GCF_059134095.1 of Pseudomonas sp. FBCC-B545. Lineage (NCBI taxonomy): Bacteria > Pseudomonadati > Pseudomonadota > Gammaproteobacteria > Pseudomonadales > Pseudomonadaceae > Pseudomonas > Pseudomonas sp. FBCC-B545. Next base: position 5,671,856 of record NZ_CP101441.1, read on the forward strand.
AGGACAATCGGCCCCAGGTCGTCGATATCCAGGCGGCGCAGGGTCGGGTCGAGGGTTGCGAACAGTTGGTCGGCCGCATACACGTCCGATTTCGTCACGTTGTTGAACAGCGTGGATTTACCGGCATTGGTATAGCCCACCAGGGAAACGGTCGGGATATCCGCGCGGGTACGGCCACGTCGCGATTGCTCGCGCTGGCTGCGCACTTTCTCCAGGCGGCCCTTGATCTGGCGCAGGCGAACCCGCAGCAAACGTCGGTCGGTTTCCAGCTGGGTTTCACCCGGGCCACGCATACCGATACCGCCACCCTGGCGCTCAAGGTGAGTCCAGCCGCGAACCAGGCGGGTGCTCATGTGGTCAAGCTGGGCCAGTTCGACCTGGAGCTTGCCTTCATGGGTACGGGCGCGCTGGGCAAAAATATCGAGAATCAGGCCGGTACGGTCAATCACGCGACACTCGAAAACACGTTCGAGGTTACGCTCCTGACTGGGCGTGAGAATGTGATTGAAGATCACCAGATCGGCTTCTTCGGCATGAACCAGGTCGCGCAATTCCTCGACCTTGCCGCTGCCAATCAGGTATTTGGCGGTTGGCCGATGACGCGGCACGTTAAAAAACGCAACGGTCTCGGCGCCGGCCGAATTTGCCAACTCCTGAAACTCCTGCGGATCTTCGCGCGCCTCAGGGTCCTGTCCATCCAAGTGAACGAGGATTACTCGCTCACCACCACCGTGGCGCTCAAAGAACAAAGGAGACTCCTATCAGGCGTTACCTGGCTCAGCGTCACCCTGTTCGTCACCTGCTGCGCTAGGCAGACGGATTGGACGAACTGGAACGACTGTCGAGATAGCGTGCTTGTAGACCATCTGGCTGACGGTGTTTTTCAGCAGGATCACGAACTGGTCGAACGACTCGATCGTACCTTGCAGCTTGATACCGTTGACCAGATAGATGGAAACCCCCACTTTCTCTTTACGTAAAGTATTCAAGTAAGGGTCTTGTAGCGAATGCCCTTTTGACATGTGCCGCACTCCTTTAAGGATCAATAATAAAAAATCGGAAAATAGATAGCTTATGGCCGCCACACCCCCAAGGATAGACGGCAATTGCAAGGACTCAGCTCAATATGGAGACCGTTCCCAAGTATTTCAAGGCGCGTGACAGATTGTCGCTGTCCAGGCTGTCCAACCAGTGCAATTCGCTCCAGCTGCGCAGCCAGGTGAACTGGCGCTTCGCCAATTGGCGCGTGGCAATGATGCCGCGCTCCTGCATTTCGGCTGACGTCAGCTTGCCATCCAGATGATCCCAGACTTGGCGGTAGCCTACAGCGCGTATCGAAGGCAACCCGGGATGCAAGTCACCTCTTGAACGCAGTGCTACGACCTCCTCCACAAACCCCTGTTCCAACATAATTGTGAATCTTTGTGCAATTCGTTCATGCAGCACCTGGCGATTTGCCGGAGCGATGGCCAGGTTCGCCACAGTATAGGGCAATTGTGACTGTCCAGATGCGCCTGCATCAGCACTTTGCGCACTTTGTTTCAGCCGGTGTTCAGTCATGGTCCGGCCACTCACGCGCCAGACTTCCAAGGCACGGGTGAGACGCTGGGGGTCATTGGGGTGAATGCGCGCCGCCGACACCGGATCCACCGCCGCCAATTGATCGTGCAAGGCTTGCCAGCCGAGGCGTGCAGCCTCTTCTTCGAGTTCGGCGCGCACTTGGGCGTCAGCGGGTGGCATATCGGCCAGGCCTTCCTGCAAAGCCTTGTAGTAGAGCATCGTACCGCCCACCAGCAGCGGAATATTGCCCCGCGCGGTGATCTCAGCCATGGCCGCCAGGGCGTCGGTACGAAAATCCGCGGCCGAATAGCTCTCGGCCGGGTCGATGATGTCGATCAAACGGTGCGGATACTGGGCCAACAACGCTTTCGACGGCTTAGCGGTACCAATGTCCATGTCCCGGTAAACCAGGGCAGAGTCAACGCTGATCAGCTCGCAGGGCAACACCTTGGTCAGCTCGATGGCCAGGTCGGTCTTGCCGGCGGCCGTGGGGCCCATCAGGAAGATTGCGGGGGGCAAGGCACTCATCAACGGCCGCGCAGGAAGAGTTTGTCCAGATCGTCCAGGCCCATCTGGGTCCAGGTCGGTCGGCCATGGTTGCATTGGCCGCTGCGCTCGGTGTTTTCCATGTCACGCAGCAGGCCGTTCATTTCCGGCAGGGCCAGGCGGCGATTGGCGCGTATGGCACCGTGGCAGGCCATGGTGCCAAGCAGCTCATTGATATGCGCCTGGATACGGTCACTGGTGCCGTATTCCATCAGGTCTGCCAGCACGTCGGCCACCAGGCGGTTGGCCTCGGCCTGCTTGAGCAATGCGGGAATCTGACGGATCGCCAGGGTTTCCGGGCCCAGGCGCTGCAATTCGAAGCCAAGTTTCTGGAACACACTGTGATGCTCTTCGGCGCAATCGGCCTCGCGCTGGCTCACCGCCAGGGACTCCGGCACCAGCAGCGGCTGGCCGCTGAGGCCTTCGCTGGCCATGGCAATCTTCAGGCGCTCGTACATGATTCGTTCGTGGGCGGCGTGCATGTCCACCAGCACCAGGCCATGGGCATTTTCCGCAAGAATGTAGATGCCCTTGAGCTGCGCCAGGGCATAGCCCAGTGGCGGAATATCACCGCCGCCTTCGGGCAGCGACGTAGCCGCACCCGGCTCGGCACCCGGCAGCGGCGCGAAAAACTCACGGTAAGCGGCCTGGGCCTCGGCCACCGGCACAGTCGATTGCGGACGCGGCGTATATTGATACTGATAGCCCGCACCGGCACCCGAGTTCGGCGCCGTGTAGGTCGGTTGCGACTGCGGCGATTGCAGCAGGTTGGCCGCCAGGCTCATTTCCCCCTGGGGGCCAAACTCACCGGCTTCCGGGCCAGTTGGCCGTACCACGGCAGTGACAATCGGCGCTGACAGTTGGTCATCCGGACGCACATCGCCCAAGGCGCGGTGCAGCGTGCCATACAGGAAGTCATGCACCATGCGCCCGTCACGGAAGCGCACTTCGTGCTTGGTCGGGTGCACGTTGACGTCGACCACCGACGGGTCGACCTCAAAGAACAGCACAAACGTCGGGTGCCGCCCGTTGAACAGCACGTCGCGGTAAGCCTGGCGTACCGCGTGGGCCACCAGCTTGTCGCGTACCGCACGGCCGTTCACAAAGAAATACTGCAAGTCGGCCTGGCTACGAGAAAACGTCGGCAAACCGACCCAGCCCCACAGCCTCAGGCCATTGCGTTCGATCTCAATCGGCAGTGCCTGCTCCAGGAACCCGCTACCGCACACTGCCGCCACCCGGCGAGCGCGGGCGGCGTCGTCGTGGGCTTCGTGCAGGCTGAGGATGGTCTTGCCGTTGTGGCGCAGATGAAACGCCACATCGAAGCGGGCCAGGGCCAGGCGCTTGATGACTTCCTGCAGGTGGTCGAATTCGGTTTTCTCGGCCTTGAGGAATTTGCGCCGTGCCGGGGTATTGAAAAATAGGTCGCGTACTTCTACCGACGTGCCCACCGGGTGCGCAGCCGGCTGAACCCGAGGCGCCATGTCGCGGCCTTCGGTTTCCACTTGCCAGGCTTGCTCGGCACTGCGGGTGCGTGAGGTCAAGGTCAGGCGGGCCACGGAGCTGATAGAGGCCAGGGCCTCACCACGAAAGCCCAGGCTCATGACGCGCTCCAGGTCTTCCAGGTCGCGGATCTTGCTGGTGGCGTGACGGGCCAGGGCCAGCGGCAGGTCGTCGGCGGAGATGCCGCTGCCGTCATCACGCACCCGCAGCAGCTTGACCCCGCCCTGCTCCACGTCGACATCGATGCGCTTGGCGCCGGAGTCGATGCTGTTTTCCAGCAACTCCTTGATCACCGAAGCCGGGCGTTCAACCACCTCACCTGCGGCAATCTGGTTCGCCAGGCGCGGGCTGAGTAATTCGATGCGCGAGCCGCTATTCAAAATGGACTCGCTCATTACTGTGCCGCCAATTCAGTGCCGGGAATGGTCAACACCTGGCCGATCTTCAACTCATCGGTTTTCAGGTTATTGGCGCTGCGCAAGGCCGCAGGCGTGACCTGGAAACGTACTGCCAGCATGGCAACGGTGTCACCGGGCTGCACGCGATGGTCCCGCGGGCCCTGGGCGATCTTGCCGGAGTCGCGCAGCCAGGCGATATAGGTGCCCGGCGGCGGGTTCTGCTGGAAGAACTGGCGCACGCCGGCGCTGATCGAGCGTGCCAACGCCTGCTGATGGCTGGCGCTGGCCAGCTTCGACGCCTCGTTGGCGTTGGAGATAAACCCGGTTTCCACCAGGATCGACGGGATATCCGGCGACTTCAACACCATGAACCCGGCCTGCTCCACGCGCTGTTTGTGCAGCGAGGTCACGCGACCGATGTTGCTCAGGACTTTCTGGCCGACGTTCAGGCTGGAGGTCAGCGAGGCGGTCATCGACAGGTCGAGCAGCACGCCGGCGAGCATCTTGTCCTTATCGTCGAGGGACACGTTGCCGGCCCCGCCGATCAAGTCGGAACGGTTTTCACTGTCGGCCAGCCAGCGGGCGGTCTCGGAGGTGGCGCCGCGATCCGACAGGGCAAACACCGAAGCACCAAAGGCGGCAGTGGACGGGGCGGCGTCGGCATGGATCGACACGAACAGGTCAGCACCCTTCTTACGGGCGATTTCGGTACGGCCACGCAAAGGAATGAAGTAGTCACCGGTGCGCGTCAGCTCGGCACGGTAGCCCTTCATGCCGTTGATCTGGCGCTGCAGCTCGCGGGCGATCGCCAGTACCACGTCCTTCTCATGCTGGCCACGGGAGCCGGAGGCACCCGGGTCTTCGCCACCGTGGCCGGCGTCGATCACCACGATGATGTCGCGCTTGCCAGCCGGTGCGGGCGGCGGAGGTGGCAGCTTGACCTGGGGTTGCGAGGGGTTGACCGGCACCGCCGGTACCGTCGCCACGCTTGGCGTCGGCGCAGGCGGCGGTGCGGCGTCGGCAGGGTTGTCGAACAGGTCGACCACCAGGCGGTTGCCGTATTGGGCGTTGGGTGCCAGCGAAAAACTTTTGGGGGTCACGGCCTTTTTCAGGTCGATGACCACGCGCAGGTCGGTCGGCGTACGCTGGGCCGAGCGCATGGCGGTAATTGGCGTGTTGGCGGTAGAAACCTTCAGCGGCGCGGCCAGACTGGCACCATTGATGTCTATCACCAGGCGATCAGGTGCCGTCAGGGTAAAGACACTGTGCTGGACCGGGCCAGACAGGTCGAACACCAGTCGCGTGTTATCCGGCGCTCGCCACAGGCGAACACTCTTTACCTGTGAAGCAGCCAGAGCATTGACAGTCATTGCCGCAAGCAACACCCCCACGACAGCAACCAACGCGCGAAAGCGCATACCTAACCCCACCAATTTTATTTGAATTCCAATGCCAGAGTGGCGCACCACGCTTTAGCGCGCTCGCTCTGGGGCAACAACTTCAGCTGACGTCCGTGCTCATGCGGCGTAATGGTAATGGTCATGTCTGGCTTTGGCAAAAAGCCTGTGCCTTTATCTGGCCATTCGATCAGGCATAGCGCATCTTCGTCGAAATAATCACGGATACCCATGAATTCGAGCTCTTCGGGGTCTACCAGGCGATAGAGGTCGAAGTGGAAGGCACGCACGTCACCGATCTCGTAAGGCTCTACCAAAGTGAACGTCGGGCTTTTCACCGCGCCCGTATGGCCCAGACCGCGAATAATTCCTCGCGACAGTGTGGTCTTGCCGGCCCCAAGGTCACCCTCGAGAAAAATCAATCCTGCCCCGGCGGTGACCTGCGAGATGCGTTGACCGAACGCAACCATGGCGTCTTCATTCGCCAAGGAAAGCACTAATTCAGGCACGGTGACTGCTCCTCCAGCAATTGACGAATGGCAGGTATCAGGTCGCTGGCAGCCAGGCCGCGACCAAAACTGCCTTGGCGATCTCCCGCCGTGGCGTGCAACCATACCGCCAGGCAACTTGCCTCATAGGCGGGCATGCCCTGGGCCAATAACGCGCCGACCAGGCCGGCCAAGACATCACCAAGCCCAGCCGTCGCCATGGCCGGATGGCCTTGATCACAGCGGGAAACACGTCCGTCCGGGCTAGCAATCAAACTGCCGGCACCCTTGAGGATAGCCACCGCATTGAATTTCTCGCTCAACGCGCGCGCCACCTTAAGGCGGTCTGCCTGAACCTCGGCTGTCGAGATGCCCAACAACCGCGCTGCTTCACCTGGATGCGGGGTGATCACGCTATTGGCAGGAAGGCTGACGCTGCCTGTGGCCAGCTGATTCAAGGCGTCAGCATCCCAGACCTGCGGCTGCTGGGCATTGGCCGCCACGGACAGCAGGCTTTTGCCCCACGCGGCAGCGCCCAAGCCAGGGCCAATCACGATGACCGAGATTTTTTCCAGCAGGCTCATCAACTGGTTCGCAGAGCTGACGCCCACCGTCATCACTTCCGGCAGCCGTGCCAGCGCCGCCGGCACATGCTCAGGGCGGGTCGCCAGGGACACCATGCCGGCACCGCCGCGCAGGGCACTTTCGGTACTCAGTAACGCCGCGCCACCAAAGCCGCGGTCGCCACCGATGACTAATACATGGCCGAACTGGCCTTTATGGGCATCCGGGGAACGCGCAGCCAGTTGCGGCAAATGGCCGGGCAACAGGGGCTGAACGTCGGTTATTTGGTGTTTTGTCTGAGGCATGCGTCTTCAAGCTCCGATGTCTGGCAGAATTATACGCATCTAACCCGTGGTTTCCTGTGTCTCATGCCTGCTATTACCTCCGATCTGCCCGCCCTCGCCCAATCGATCAAAGACTGGGGCCGCGAGCTGGGCTTCCAACAAGTCGGCATCAGCGGCCTCGACCTGGCTGAGCATGAACAGCACCTGCAACGCTGGCTCGACGCGGGCTACCACGGCGAGATGGACTACATGGGCGCCCACGGCAGCAAACGTTCACACCCCGACGAGCTGGTGCCCGGCACCTTGCGCGTGGTGTCGCTGCGCATGGACTACCTGCCCGGCGATACCCAGATGGCACAACTGCTGGCCAAGCCGGAAAAAGCCTACATCTCGCGCTACGCCCTGGGCCGCGACTACCACAAGCTGATCCGCAAGCGCGTGCAGCAATTGGCCGATCGCATCCAGGCACAGATCGGCCCCTTCGGTTTTCGCGCCTTTGTCGACAGCGCCCCCGTATTGGAAAAAGCTATCGCCGAACAAGCCGGACTGGGTTGGATCGGTAAAAACACCTTGGTACTCAACCGCAAGGCCGGCAGTTATTTCTTCTTGAGCGAACTGTTTGTGGATCTGCCGCTGCCGCTGGACCCGCCCCATGTCACCGAACACTGTGGCCGCTGCACCGCCTGCCTGGACATCTGCCCCACCAATGCCTTCGTCGGCCCTTACGTGCTGGACGCCCGGCGCTGCATTTCCTACCTGACCATCGAACTCAAGAGCGCCATCCCCGAGGACCTGCGCCCACTGATCGGTAACCGCGTATTTGGCTGCGATGACTGTCAGATCGTTTGCCCGTGGAATCGTTTCGCCCGACCTACCGCCGAAAGCGATTTCAAGCCACGGCACAATCTGGATAACGCGGAACTTGCCGAACTGTTCATGTGGGACGAGGATAAATTTCTCAGCAGTACCGAAGGTTCACCCTTGCGCCGTGCCGGGTACGAGCGCTGGTTGCGCAACCTGGCGGTAGGCCTGGGTAATGCGCCGTCGAGCATACCGGTGCTGGAAGCCTTGAAGGCGCGGCGGGATTACCCGTCGGAGTTGGTGCGCGAGCATGTGGAATGGGCGCTCAAGCAACACGCTGGTCGTCAGTGAACGTCATCGTTGTAGACGAACTTGGGCATTTCCCAGTGAAAACGGATCGCCAGCAGGCGCAATAGAAAGCCGCTGAACAACGTCAGCAGAATTGCCTGCTCACTCGGCAGTTCCAGATAAAGACACAGCAGATAGAACCACGCGGCCAGGAATGACACGCTGGCGTACAGCTCGCGGCGGAAGATCAGCGGGATGTCGTTGCAGAAGATATCCCGCAGAATACCGCCGAAGACACCGGTGATCACCCCACTGACCGACGCCACCAACATGCCGTGGCCCATTTCCAGGGCGGTCATGCAGCCAATCAGGGTAAATGCCACCAAGCCCAAGGCGTCCAACGCCAAAAACAGCGAGCGCAGGCGGCGCATCAGCGGTGCGATAAAAATCGTCACCAGCGCCGCGACGGAGGTGAGCACCAGATATTCCGGGTGTTTTACCCACGTCAGCGGGTAGTGACCAAGTAATACATCGCGCACCGAACCACCGCCCAAGGCCGTCACACAGGCGATCAGCACCACGCCAAACCAGTCCATGCCACGCCGACCGGCAGACAACGCGCCAGTCATGGCTTCGGCCGTGATGGCGATGAGGTAGAGCATCAGCAACATGATGGCGATCCTTGCAGAGAGGCCGGCAGTCTAATCATTTGCTGATGGCACCAAAAGGGGGCAAACGCTCTCCAACACTTGGATTTGCAAACCCATTCAAGTGTGGGAAGGGGCTTGCCCCCGATGAGCATGGGTATCTACACAACTCTGACATGCGACCGTCAGTAACCACGATGCGAAGCGAGCCGCTCTTGATCTTGGTTACTTTCGCGCTTTTCGAAAGTGACCCTCCGTAAGGGCGGAACCAATAGCGGCCGTCAACTAAACAATGGATATGTACTCGATCCAACCGAACATCCTGGTCGGCTGTGAGGCCGCCATCGGGGGCAAGCCCCCTCCCACATGGGCCGGCGGCGCACCAGAAGTTGTGTAGATACCCATGCCCCGATGAGGGAGTGTCAGTCAATGCATCTGGGGCTGGCACACCGCCATCGGGAGCAAGCCCCCTCCCACATGTTCAGCAGTCGCCCAGTTTTCAAGCCTTGATGAAATGCTTGCGGTAATGCTGCAACTCGGCAATCGACTCGCGAATATCATCCAGCGCCAGGTGCGTGCTGCCTTTATGGAAGCTGTCCTTGACCTCCGGCGCCCAACGCGCAGCCAGCTCTTTCAACGTCGACACGTCGAGGTTGCGATAGTGGAAGTAGCTCTCCAGTGCCTTCATATGCGTATAAAGGAAGCGTCTGTCCTGGCAGATGCTGTTGCCGCAGATCGGCGACTTGCCCTTGGGTACCCACTTTTCCAGGAAGGCGATGGTTTCAGCTTCGGCTTCGGCCATGCTGATGCGGCTGTCGCGCACGCGTTGGGTCAGGCCGGAGTTACCGTGGGTGCGGGTGTTCCACTCGTCCATGGTGGCGAGCACGGCGTCGCTATGGTGGATAGCGATCACCGGACCTTCGGCCAAGGTGTTGAGGTTGCTGTCGGTGACAATGGTCGCCATCTCGATAATGACGTCGGTGTCAGGGTTCAGACCGGTCATTTCCAGATCGATCCAAATCAGGTTCTGTGGGTTTTGCATGGCTTGATTCTCTTGGCACCTTGGCGTAGCCAGGCAGTTTAGCAGGCGGGGGCGTGCTAGACTCGCGACCGTTTTACCTAACCTTTGCATTATCGACACGGAACACCAATGGCCAAACGCCAGCTCAATCGTCGCCAAAACTGGCGCATCGAAAAGATTCAAGGTGAACGCGCCGCACGCGCCGCCAAACGTGAATCCTCCGCCGTGGAAGCACTCGAGGGCGGCGACCTAGGCCCAGAACAAACCGGCCTGGTGATCGCGCACTTCGGTGTGCAGGTCGAGGTCGAGGCGCTGGAAGGCGAGCTCGCAGGCTCAGTATCCCGTTGCCACCTGCGCGCCAACCTGCCTGCGCTGGTCACCGGCGACAAAGTCGTGTGGCGTGCCGGCAACCAGGGCATCGGCGTGATCGTCGCCCAATTGCCACGCAGCACCGAACTGCGCCGCCCCGACAGCCGTGGCCAGCTCAAGCCGGTAGCCGCCAACGTCGACATGATCGTGATCGTGTTCGCGCCGCTGCCCGAGCCCCATGCCAACCTGATCGACCGCTATCTGGTCGCGGCCGAACACGCCGGCATCCGCCCGCTGTTGCTGTTGAACAAATTCGACCTGATCGACGAGCAGAACGCCCCGGCGCTCAATGCGTTGCTGGCGGTCTATCGCACCCTGGGCTACCCGGTGCTGGAAGTGTCGGCCCATCACGGCAACGGCATGGAACAACTGCAACAGCAGTTGGACGGGCGCATCAGCGTGTTTGTCGGCCAGTCTGGCGTGGGCAAGTCATCGCTGGTCAACAGCCTGTTGCCGGAAGTCGACACCCGCGTCGGCCCACTGTCGGAACTGTCCGGCCAGGGCACTCACACCACCACTACCGCGCGGTTGTTCCACTTTCCCGGCGGCGGCGAATTGATCGACTCCCCGGGCATCCGTGAATTCGGCCTCGGCCACGTCAGCCGCAGCGATGTGGAAGCGGGCTTTATCGAGTTCAACGACCTGATCGGCACCTGCCGCTTCCGCGACTGCAAACACGACCGCGAACCGGGCTGTGCATTGCTCAAGGCCCTGGAAGATGGCCGCGTGCAACAGCAGCGGATGAACAGCTATCGGTCGATTATTGCGAGCTTGCCTGAGAGCAGCTACTAAACCGCCAGCCTCTGTAGGAGCGAGCTTGCTCGCGAAGACCCCAAGAGCAACACGGGCATCCTGAATACACACGTTATCGTTGACGTTTTTCGCGAGCAAGCTCGCTCCTACAGTGAAACGGTAGATACAACAAGGCCGCGATCATCGCGGCCTTGTTGTATCTGGAGCTTAGGAGGCCGGCGCAGGCACCGTAGGATCCTTCATCCCGCCATCATCAAACAGGTTCAGCTTCTGCCGCAACTCATGAGCCGGCAGTGGTTCCTGCTCAGGCGGCAGTGCGTTGGGGTCGGCCGGCACTTCGCCAGGGGCACCATCGCCCTGAGTCGGTACCGGTGGCGGTGGTTGATCGCCTTCAATCGCACGCTGGGCTTTTTTGGTCAGCACCACGATATCGATACGGCGGTTGACCGGGTTGAACGGGTCTTTGGGATCAAATAACTGCGATGAGGCAAAGCCCACCACCCGTGCCACTTGCGGGTCTGGATAGCTGCCGGCCACCAGCGCACGGCGGGCGGCGTTGGCGCGGTTGGCCGAGAGTTCCCAGTTGCCGAAGTCGCCCTGGCCCGCGTAAGGCTTGGCATCGGTATGGCCGCTGATGCTGATCTTGTTCGGCACCGCCTTGATGGTGTCGGCCATGGCCAGCAGGATGTCTTCAAAGTACGGTTTCAAGCGCGCGCTGCCGGAGTCGAACATCGGCCGGTTGGCGGCGTCGGTAATCTGGATGCGCAGCCCCTCGGGCGTGATCTCGAAGGAAATCTGGTCCTTGAACTTCAGCAGCTGCGGATTTTCCTGAACCTTATTCTGCAATTCCTGCAGCAACAGCTCCAGGCGCTCCTGCTCGACCTGCTCGGCCATGGTTTCAACCGTATCGCGCTCGATCGGGATTTTTTCCTGCGGCGATTCGGTCTGCACTTCCGGGTTGATGGTGCGTTCAGGCGCCAACTGCGGAGAGCCGCCCAAGTCGATCACGAAGGGCGTGCCGCTTTCGGAAAAGCCAATCGGGTCTTTGAAGTAACCGGCGATGGCGATTTTCTGCTCCGGCGTGGCGGTAGACATCAGCCACAGCACCAGAAAGAACGCCATCATTGCCGTGGCGAAGTCTGCGAAGGCGATTTTCCAGGCACCACCATGGTGCCCCGCAGCGAAGCGCTTGACGCGCTTGATGATGATTGGCTGGTTGTTTTCCATGGCTTAGCGACCGCGAACCGCTTGTTCCAGCTCGGAGAAACTTGGGCGATGCTTCGGGTAGAGCACCTTGCGCCCGAACTCCACGGCCAGCGACGGCGGCATGCCCGACGCGGACGCTACCAGGCATGCCTTGATCGCTTCATAGAGGTTGACCTCTTCCTTGGCATCGTGGGCCAGGGATGTGGCAAGCGGCCCAAAGAAACCATAGGCCGCAAGAATACCGAAGAAGGTCCCCACCAGCGCCGCGCCGACGTGCATGCCGATGGCTGCCTGGTCGCCCTCGCCAAGGGAGGCCATGGTCACCACGATACCCAGTACGGCCGCGACAATACCAAAGCCAGGCATGCCGTCGGCGATGCCGGTCACGGCGTGGGACGGATGCTCCAGCTCTTCCTTGAGGCTGAACAACTCCATGTCGAACAGGCCTTCCAGCTCGTGGGGCGCCATATTGCCGGAGGACATGATGCGCAGGTAATCACAGATATAGGCGGTCATGCGCTCGTCTTTGAGCACCGCCGGGTACTTGGCGAAAATCGGGCTGGCGGCGGCGTCTTCGATATCGCCTTCGATCGCCATCATGCCTTCACGGCGGCTCTTGTTGAGGATCTCGTAGACCAGCCCCAGCACTTCCAGATAGAAGGTGTGTGAGAAGCGCGAACTGAACATGCCCAGCGACTTCTTGATCACATGCATGGTCATGTAGCCGGGGTTGGCCTGCAAGAATGCGCCAAACGCCGCGCCGCCGATAATCAGCACTTCGAAAGGTTGAATCAACGCGGCGATTTTACCGTGGGAGAGGACGTACCCTCCGAGCACACTTGCGATGACGACAATGATGCCGATAATTTTAGCCATAGGAGATGGGTACTTGCGCCGTCGGGTTCATGGACATATTGGGTGTTGCGGAAAACTCTTGTTCTACTTATCGGCAAAACTGCGCCAGACTATAGCCCGTTAAGGCGAAAAGCCAATTCGGCCCGTTCCGGGCGTGTTAAACGCAAGTGATGATCGCGCCCCAATCATGGCAAACGAAACGACCGTATCCAATGCAAAACCCACCACCCTCGCCGCTTGGATCAAGTGCCTGGACGATGTGTTGCTGCCCGTGCCCCAGGCCAGCCATGAACGCGTGTGCAAGGCCATTCGCGATAGTCGCAGTTCATTGCGAGATATTGCCGAGCTGATGCAAGACAGTCCGGCCTTGGTGCTCAGCGTCATGCGCGAAGCCAACAGTCAAACCCATGGCAGCCTGGCCGAACCCGCGGAAAACCTCGAAGTGGCGCTTAACCGCCTCGGCCTCGAGCGTGCCGAGGAACTGCTGGCGCGCCTGCCCTCGGTGCCAGCCCAGGAAATCCCCGTTGCGTTGCGCCAATTGCTACTGGTGAGCCAGCACGCGTCCCAGCAAGCCAACGGTTTGTTCGGCAGCCGCTTGGCGCGGTTGTGGCAGGACATCCACTGGGGCAGCCTGCTGTTTCTGTCACCGCTGTGGCCGATGGCCGTCGCCTTCCCCAAGCTCCTGGAGGAATGGGAGCTGCGGGTGATCCATAAAGGCCAGTCGGCGCGCCAGGTCGAGCAAGAATTGTTCGGCGTGCGCTTGCTCGACCTTTGCCTGGAGTTGACCCACGCCTGGCACCTGCCGATCTGGGTGTCACAGGGCTACAAGCTGCTGCTGGCGGAGCAGCGTTTGCTGGTCAAGGCGCTGCACATTGCCCGCGAAGACGATGCCCTGCGCCACCAGCAACTGCTCGATGCCGAGCCCAACCTGCGCCGCTGGCTGAACCAGCCGGCCAACACCGTGCTGCTGGCTAACGGCCTGGCGATGTCGGCCCAGGAATCCTGGACCTGCCCGCACACCGAGCGTTGGCAATACCTGACCGCCCTCTACCTGCAGGTGCCATTGAGTGACGTGCAACAGCAGGTGCACCAGCAAGCTGTGACCAGCGCCCGCACCACCTTGATGCCTGATCTCTGGCACCCGGCGCTGTCGCTGATCTGGCCGTGGCATGTGCAGAAGGTCCATCGCGGACTGCTGCCGGCGCCGCCGCCCACCGCCGAGTCCCTGGCTGTATGGCGCAAGCACTGCACCGAGCTGCTGGTCGAGCCAAATCGCTTCGCCAATGCCATGCACTTGACCACCTGCGCCAAGAACGCCTTGGTAGCCAGCGGTATGCAGCGGGTTTTGCTGTTCATGGCCGATCGCGCCTTGAGTACCTTGCGCGTGCATCAGGCCGACGGGTTGCCTAAGGACGCCGCGCACCTGAGCCTGGATGTAATCAACAGCACATTGCTGCAACGCCTGCTGGAAAAATCCGCACAGGTGCGGCTCAGCCCCGACAACCATGCGCAGTTCTCGGCCTTGCTACCGCCGGTCCTGCGTCGCTTGTTCACCGGCGAGCACTTGCTGTTGCGCTCTTTGAGTTGCAACGGCCGCGTGGTGATGCTGATCGTCGCGGACCAGGGCGGCGGCCCGTTCTCGGAAACCACCGTGCAGGCGTTCGGCAAAACCGCTCAATGCATCGAAAAGGCCTTGCACAGCTTTACCAACCGCAGCACCTGATGCTTGCGCTACAATCGCCGTCTTTAATCGCCAACATTTGTGCCCAGGAGACCTCACATGCCTGACTTCTCTGGCTTGCCGCTGGTGATCGAATCCAGCGATCTGCTTGGCCGCCTTGATGCCGAACACCTGATTGTCGTGGACCTCACCAGTGCCGCCCGCTACGCCGCAGGGCATATCCCCGGCGCGCATTTCGTTGACCCCAAACGCACCCAACTGGGCCAGCCCCCGGCACCCGGCCTATTGCCCAGCCAAGCCGACCTGGAAAAACTGTTCGGCGAACTGGGCCACACCCCGGACGCGACCTACGTGGTCTATGACGACGAAGGCGGCGGCTGGGCCGGGCGCTTTATCTGGATGCTCGACGTGATCGGCCACCCGAAATATCACTACCTCGACGGCGGCCTGCTGGCGTGGCTCGAGGAAGGGCTCCCCCTCTCCACCGAAGCCCCCGCCCCCGTCGGCGGCCCGGTCAGCCTAACGCTGCACGATGGCCCCACCGCCACCCGCGAATACCTGCAAAGCCGTCTCGGCGCCGCCGACCTGGGTATCTGGGACGCCCGCGGCCCGCTGGAGTATTCCGGCGAGAAAATGCTTGCGGCCAAAGGCGGTCACATCCCCGGCGCGGTAAATTTCGAATGGACCGCCGGCATGGACAAGGCGCGCAACCTCCGTATCCGCCGTGACATGCCGCAGGTCCTCGAAGACCTCGGGCTGACCCGCGACAAAGAAATCATCACCCATTGCCAGACTCACCACCGCTCTGGCTTCACCTACCTGGTGGCCAAGGCGCTCGGTTATCCGCGAGTCAAAGGTTATGCCGGTTCCTGGGGCGAATGGGGCAACCACCCCGACACCCCCGTTGAGATTTAAGGTTTAAGGACAGTTATGAAAAAGCAGTTGTTTATCCTCAGCCAGTATTTGCTCCCGCACCACTTGCTCTCACGCTTGGCCGGCTGCATTGCCGAATGCCGCGTGCGCTGGTTCAAGAACGCCTTCACCGCCTGGTTCGCCAAGCGCTACCAAGTGGACATGTCCCAGGCCCTGGTTGAAGACCTGACCGCCTACGAGCACTTCAACGCCTTCTTCACCCGCGCCTTGAAAGACGACGCCCGCCCGCTGGACTCGACCCCAGGCGCGGTACTCAGCCCGGCCGACGGCGCCGTCAGCCAGGTAGGACCGATCGAGCATGGCCGCATCTTCCAGGCCAAGGGCCACAGCTTCAGCGTGCTGGAACTGCTCGGCGGCGACGCGGCACTGGCTGCACCATTCATGGGTGGCGACTTCGCCACTATTTATCTGTCGCCGAAGGACTACCACCGCGTGCACATGCCACTGGCCGGTACCTTGCGCGAGATGGTGTACGTGCCAGGGCGGATTTTCTCGGTCAACCAGACCACCGCCGAAAACGTGCCGGAGCTGTTTGCGCGTAACGAGCGGGTTGTTTGCCTGTTCGACACCGAGCGCGGCCCGATGGCCTTGGTGCTGGTGGGCGCGATGATTGTGGCGTCGATTGAAACTGTGTGGGCCGGCCTGGTGACGCCGCCCAAGCGTGAGCTGAAAACCTTCCGCTACGACGAAGCTGCCCGCGCACCGATTCACCTGGAAAAAGGTGCAGAGATGGGTCGCTTCAAGCTGGGCTCGACCGCCATCGTGCTGTTCGGACCGGAGCAGGTGAAATGGACCGAAGCACTGTTGGCGGGCTCGCCGGTGCAGATGGGCCAGGCTATCGCCACACCTAAAGCCTGATTCGAACCATGTGAGGAACAAAATGTTGGAAGGGGCTTGCCCCCGATAGCGGTGGTTCAGTTACTCATGTATTGACTGATACCCTGCCATCGGGGGCAAGCCCCCTCCCACATGTTTCAGAGCTGACCGTCGCGGTCGCGCAAGCCCAGCAGATACAGCACGCCATCCAGACCCAAGGTCGAGATCGCTTGCTTGGCAGATTGCTTGACCAACGGCTTGGCGCGAAACGCCACACCCAGCCCGGCAATCGCCAGCATCGGCAGGTCATTGGCGCCATCGCCGACCGCAATGGTCTGCTCCAGGCGCAAGCCTTCCTTGTGGGCCAGTTCCTTGAGCAGATCCGCCTTGCGCTGCGCATCGACAATCGGCTCGACGGCCAATCCGGTCACCTTGCCATCCACCACTTCCAGCTCGTTGGCAAATACATAGTCAATGCCCAACTTCGCCTGCAACTGCTTGGCGAAGTAGGTGAAGCCGCCCGACAGGATGGCGGTCTTGTAGCCCAGGCGCTTGAGTTCGGCAAACAGGGTTTCAGCGCCCTCGGTCAGGCGCAGTGACGCGCCGATGGAATCCAGCACACTCACGTCCAGGCCCTTGAGCAACGCCAGACGCTCCTTGAAGCTGGCCCGAAAATCCAGCTCACCGGCCATCGCCCGCTCGGTAATCGCGGACACTTGCTCGCCCACACCGGCCGCCTTGGCCAACTCGTCAATGACTTCGGCTTCGATCAGGGTGGAGTCCATGTCGAAAACCGCCAGGCGACGGTTGCGACGGAACAGCGAATCTTCCTGGAAGGCGATATCGACATTCAGCTCCTGGGCCACGCTGAGGAATTCGGCACGTAGCGCTTGCGCATCGGCCGGTTCGCCGCGCACGGAGAACTCGATGCAGCCCTTGCCCTTATCAGCGGGGGTATCCAATGGCATGCGACCCGACAGACGGTCGATATGGTCGATATTCAAACCGTACTGCGCGGTAATGGAGCTGACACGTTGCAACTGCTCGGCAGTGACCTTGCGGGTCAACAGGGTGACGATATGGCGCTTTTTGCCCTGGCCTTGTACCCAGTGCTGGTAGTCCTCTTCGGACACCGGAGTGAAACGCACCTGTTGATCCAGCTTATAGGCCGTAAACAGGATGTCCTTGAGTACCGACGAGGCCTGCTCGGTGCTGGGGATTTCCACCAGGATGCCGAACGACAGAGTGTCATGGATCACCGCCTGGCCGATGTCGAGAATGTTCACACCACCCTGGGCCAGGACGCCGGTAATGGCCGCGGTGAGACCCGGTCGGTCAAGACCTGTGATGTTGATCAGGACAATTTCGCGCAAAGCGCACCCCCAGGCTGGAAAAAAACCGCATTCTACCCACTTTCAGTGACCATCGGGCACAGCCAGCGCTTTGCCGGCCAAGGGCCTGTCGCTATACTGCGCGTCAACTTCACGGACCAAGAGCCGAGCGCAAGTGAACCGGCCCACGCCAGTAAAAACCGATAACTTCTTCCTGCTGATCTTCCGGGCACTGCGCCACCGCCGTGTACCGATCGCATTACGCATCGCCAGCCATAACGTGATCCTGGTCGCTTTGGCCCTGGTGATCTACGCCTGCGTGATGGGTTTGCAGTTCAAGCAGGCCATGCATGAGCAAGCCGATGCCCTGGGCGAGAGCCTGACGACCCAGACCGCCACGTCGGCCACTGAGTTGCTGGTGTCCAACGACATCCTCAGCCTCAACGTACTGCTCAACAACCTGACCAAGAACCCGCTGGTGGCCCATGCCGCTATCTATAGCGTGGACAACCGGATCATGGCCGAGGCCGGGCAACGCCCGAAGAACGGCCTGTTGGGTGAAGCCGAGGGCCTGTACCAGAGCAATATCACCTTTCAGGATGTGAAGGCCGGCCAACTGCGTATCAGCCTTGATATGCAGCAATTCCAGCAGCCGATGACCATCAGCCTGCAGAGCATGGGCATCCTGAGCGCAATCCTGCTGGCCCTGGCCCTGGCCTTGAGCTTGCGCCTGGGGCGGCATATCTCCACGCCGCTGATGCAACTGCGTATCTGGCTGCGGGATATCGACGAACACACCCCGGCCACTGATCGCCAGGACGAAATCGGCGACCTCGCACGCCAGCTTCACACCAGCTTTGCACCGGAACCTAAAGAGCCGGAAGTCGAACCAGAGCCAGAGTACGACGACAGCGACGACTACAACGACGAGCCTGAGTTTGAAGTACGCGACCTGCGCGACCCAGGCTTCGACGAAAGCGCGCCGGTAGCCGGCCTGAAGCCAGGGCCGCGCCATGTGATCAAGGCCGAAGAAGACGAGCTGGACGACGAAGACCCGTTCGCCGACCTGCGCGATACCTCGGCCGTGGCCCCAGCTGCTGCGCCAAAGCCGGTAGCGGTGGAAAGGAACACCGAGCCACAGCACAGCGCCGTACTCGCCGTGCAACTGGGAGCCCAGGAGCAACTGCGCCGCCTGCCGCGTGCGCGCCTGACCGAGCTGCTCGAACGCTACCGCGACTGCCTCGACCAGGCCGCCTCGCTGTACCAGAGCGAATTACATACCCTTAACGATGGCAGCACGCTGATGCTGTTCCACAGCGAAGACAGCGGCGAAGATTACCTGACCAATGCAATCTGCTGCGGCGAGCTGTTGCGCGCCCTGGGCCATGCCTTGCAGATTGAAGTGGCCGATAGCGGCATCACCCTGCAACTGCAGCTGGGCTTGACGGTGGGCGATGACCTGTTTGGCATGAGCCAGATCGACCTGCTGCTGACCGAAATCGCCCAGGATGCCCTGGCCTTGTCCCAACACAGCCGCAACCTGCTGTTGGTGGAACGCAAGATCAGTGAGGACGCGCTGATCCGCCAACGCGCCCGCATCCGCCCGATTGCCAGCCCTGAAGGGGCCAGCTGTGTAGAGCGGTTGATGGAGCCATATCCGTCGATGCTGGAACGTCAGTTGGCGCGCATGCATGAGACCCGCAAACCCTGACGAACACCGCAGGTACCTTGTGGGAGGGGGCTTGCCCCCGATAGCGGAGTATCAGTTGGCACATCATTAACTGAACTGCCGCCATCGGGGGCAAGCCCCCTCCCACATTTGGATCTTCTCCACCCAGCAAAAAGGCCCGCAGAGTATGCGGGCCTTTTTGCTGGGTGCGGGATCCAGATCAGAACCTGAACACTTCCAGATCCGTGCGAATCGGGGTAGCCATCGGCATCTTCGGCTTTTCCGGGGCAGCAGGCTTGGGCTGGGAAGCCTGTTTGCGGGGTGTCTCGGCAGCGACCGGCGGTTGGTTGGCCAGTGGCTTGAGCGCCACCGACAACTGCTGCGCCAAGTGCTGCAACAACACACCCTGGGCCTGGACCTGGGAGGCGGTGGTGCCGGCATGCTCTTCCTGCAGGTGCACGATGCGGTTATCCCGCACTTGCCCGCGACGGTCGATCAGGCGCCACTGTGCATCCAGGATCGCGGGTTGCGACTTGCCGGAGTCAAGCCGCGTGATCGTCAACAGCACCTGCACATCCGGAGTAAACCCGGATGGCCCCGGTGCCAGCACTACGCGCTGGCTGTCCAGTTGGCCGGCCACCTGGCGCAACATCAGTTGATTGATATCGGACGACAGGCTGCCCGCCCAACGACCATCGGTGGAACCTTGCAGGCTGCCGTCGTTCTGACGTTGTAGCAGGGTTTCACGTTGCAGGTAATCGGCAACGACTACCGGGCCAAGCAATACCGCCATGCCCGCTGTCTGGGCTGGCTGAGCCGGACTTCCGCTGTCCAGCTGGTACAGCGACACTGGCTGGTGCGTGCTGCAACCCGCCAGCCCCAAAAGGCCAGCGAGCATCAAAAATAGAGGAAGGCGTGGAGCAGTCATCATCCCATCCAGGTGGCTGCCACAAGGCGAACCACAATGTAATACTAAAAATAACCTGACACGCTCGGCCACGCCGGCGCTGGAAAGGCCATATCATCCGTGAATATGCGCCATGACTCCAGCGCGAAAGCGTCGATCTACGCGTTAAATCGTAGATCGAGGCCTCTAGTACAGCTTAAACCGGCGTTTCCACCAGCAAGGCGTCCACTCGCTGGAAGCCGCGAGGCAGTTTATTACCACGCCGACCGCGTTCGCCCTTGTAGTGTTCCAGGTCGTCAGGGCGCAATGACAACGTGCGCTTGCCGGCCTGGAGCACCAGGGTAGAGCCTTCCGGGACCACCGCGATGTCGGTCACGTACTCTTCGCGACTGGCCACCCGGTCGCCGGGAATGCCGATAATCTTGTTGCCCTTGCCTTTGCCCAGCTGCGGCAAATCGCTGATCTTGAACACCAGCAAACGCCCTTCGGTGGTCACCGAAGCCAGCCAGTTGCTCTCACGATCATCCACCGGCCTCGGCAGAATCACCTTGGCGTTGTTCGGCAGGCTCAACAAAGCCTTGCCCGCCTTGTTCTTGGCCTGCAGGTCTTCCCCCTTGACCACGAAACCGTAACCGGCGTCGGAGGCGATGACGTACAGTGAATCATCGTCCGGCAGCAACACGCACTCGAAATTCGCCCCCGGTGGTGGCGTTAGGCGCCCGGTCAACGGCTCGCCCTGCCCTCGTGCAGATGGCAGGGTGTGGGCCGGCACCGAATAACTGCGCCCGGTCGAGTCGATAAACACCGCGAACTGGTTGGAACGCCCGGCCGCAGCGGTCTTGAAGCCATCACCAGCTTTGTACGAAAGGCCGGTGGCGTCAATATCATGCCCTTTGGCGGAACGAACCCAACCCTTTTCCGACAGAACGACGGTAATTTTCTCGTTAGGCAACAGCTCGGTTTCTGTCAGCGCCTTCGCTTCAGCACGCTCGACGATAGGCGAACGGCGGTCATCGCCGTAGGTTTCGGCGTCTTTGATCAACTCACTGCGCACCAGCTTCTTGAGCTTGGCTTCGCTGCCCAACAGCGCCTGCAGCTTGGCTTGCTCCTTGAGCAGCGCGTCTTGCTCGTCGCGCAGCTTCATTTCTTCCAGGCGCGCCAACTGGCGCAAGCGGGTGTCGAGAATATAGTCAGCCTGGATTTCACTCAGCTCGAAACGCGCGATCAGCTCGGCCTTCGGGTGCTCGGCGGTACGGATGATATGGATCACTTCATCCAGGTTCAGGTAGGCAATCAGCAAACCGTCCAACAGGTGCAAGCGGCGCTCAACCTTGTCGAGGCGGAATTGCAGGCGGCGGCGCACGGTTTGTACGCGGAACTCCAGCCATTCCACCAGCAGATTGCGCAGGTTCTTCAACTGCGGCTTGCCGTCCAGGCCGATGATATTGACGTTGACCCGATAGCTGGACTCCAGGTCGGTGCTGGCAAACAAATGCTGCATCAACACTTCATGATCCACCCGGCTATTGGTCGGGATGATCACGATGCGGCACGGGTTCTCATGGTCGGACTCGTCACGCAGGTCGGTCACTTGGGGCAGTTTCGATGGCTTGGCCTGCATCAATGCGGCGATCTGCTCCAGCACCTTGGCACCGGACACCTGGTGCGGCAGCGCGGTGACGATGATGTCGCCGTCTTCGATGTGGTACACGGCGCGCATGCGCACCGAGCCCTTGCCGGTTTCGTACATCTTCAACAGGTCGGCACGGGGCGTGATGATTTCCGCTTCGGTCGGGTAATCCGGGCCCTGGATATGCTCGCAAAGCTGCTCGACCGTAGCCTTGGGCTCATCCAGCAAGCGCACGCAGGCAGTGGCGACTTCGCGCAGGTTGTGCGGCGGTACGTCGGTGGCCATGCCGACCGCGATACCCGTGGTGCCATTGAGCAGGATATTCGGCAAACGTGCCGGCAATACCAAAGGTTCGTCGAGGGTTCCGTCAAAGTTCGGACCCCAGTTCGCAGTGCCCTGGCCCAATTCGCTGAGCAGTACTTCGGAGTAACGCGACAACCGCGCCTCGGTATAACGCATGGCAGCGAAGGACTTGGGATCATCCGGCGCCCCCCAGTTGCCCTGGCCGTCCACCAGGGTGTAGCGGTAGCTGAACGGCTGGGCCATCAGCACCATGGCCTCATAGCACGCCGAATCGCCGTGGGGGTGGAACTTACCGAGCACGTCACCGACGGTACGCGCCGACTTCTTGTGCTTGGAATCGGCGTCCAGGCCCAACTCACTCATGGCATAGATGATGCGCCGTTGCACGGGTTTCAGGCCGTCGCCGATATGCGGCAAGGCACGGTCCATGATCACGTACATGGAGTAGTTGAGGTAGGCATTTTCGGTGAAGTCAGCCAGCGACCGGCGTTCTACGCCATCTAAGCTGTCTGCGAGGATGTCACTCATGCGGGCCTCATCATTGTTGGGTAACGCGCAGCGGAACTGCCGCTGCGCCGGGTCATTTGAAAAAACTGCGGGCTCATGGCTGGGCGCTCCAGCCACCGTCGGGGGCGGCGAAACGATAGACCATGGGGCGTTTTTCACCATCGGCGCGGGGGCCAAAATTATTGTCGATACCGATCCACGCGCCGTCGGCATCCACCACCAGGGCTTCGGCCAGTCCATAAGCCTGTGCATAACGTCGCGGCGGCGTGAGCATCTGGTCGGCAAACGACCAGCACAGCTCGACCTTGGCCGTGAGCGTATCGCGCCGGCAAATCTGGAACGCATTGCGCTCCAGGGTAAACAGCTTGCCGTTGAACAGCGCCAGGTCGGCAAAGTCCTTGGATACCGCCTTGGCGTTGGTGAACTGCGCCGGCTGCACTTCCTGGCCGGCCTCACTCAACAACACACAGGCGCCGTCGCAATCCCATACGCTCTGGCCACGCTTGATCGAGATCAAGCCGCGGCGTTCACGCTCGGCGGCCAGCCAGATCTGATTGCCTTCGGGGTTCACCGCCAGGCCTTCGAACAAGGCATTGAAGTGCAGCAACATGCCACTGGCCCGTGCTTCGCGCACCATGCCAGGGGCAATTTTCAACCATTCGGGCGCGCCAGTCGCCGGGACCTGCAACACCGCCGCATGGGCTTCGCTGACAATGTAGCGATTACCCACGGCATCACAGCTGATGCCTTCAAAATCCAGGTCACCGCCGCGAATGAACGAAGCGGCCTTGGTGCGCGAACGCAACCCCCAAGGCAGACCGGACTCGGGCACGGGTGGCACATCGATCTGCACCGCTTCGGCGTTCCAGGTCGGCGCGCCGGTATCCAGCCGGTAGATCTGATCGTCATCCCGATCAGAAACCGTCCACAGTTCCTTGCCACACAACGCCAGGCCCGAAAGGTTACCGCCGCGCATGCCGTCCACCGGGTGCTCGGACACCAACTTGAGCTCCGCCACGGGCGCGGCAACCACCTGGGTGGCCGCCAGCCCGCTCAACATCAGGATTGCCAGGGCGAAGCCTGTGCGCATCAGCCCAGAACCTCGGCCAGGTTGCCTTTGGATTCCAGCCAGGCCTTGCGATCCGGCGCACGCTTCTTCGCCAGCAGCATGTCCATCATTTCCGACGTGCCGGCGAAGTCTTCCAGGGTCAACTGCACCAGGCGCCGGGTGTTCGGGTCCATGGTGGTTTCGCGCAGTTGGGGCGGGTTCATCTCACCTAGGCCCTTGAATCGCGTGACCTGAGGCTTACCGCGTTTCTTCTCGGCCACCAGGCGATCGAGGATGCCATCGCGCTCGGCTTCGTCCAGAGCGTAGAAAATCTCCTTGCCTAGGTCGATGCGATACAGCGGCGGCATGGCGACGTAGACGTGACCGGCATCCACCAACGGGCGGAAATGCTGCACGAACAACGCGCACAGCAAGGTGGCGATGTGCAGGCCGTCGGAGTCGGCGTCGGCGAGGATACAGATCTTGCCGTAGCGCAGTTGGCTCATGTCCGCCGCACCCGGGTCGACCCCGATAGCCACGGCGATGTTATGCACTTCCTGACTGGCCAGCACTTCGCTGCCGTCGACTTCCCAGGTGTTGAGGATCTTGCCGCGCAGCGGCAGGATCGCCTGGAACTCCTTGTCCCGCGCTTGCTTGGCGGAACCGCCGGCGGAGTCACCTTCGACCAGGAACAGCTCGGAGCGCATCGGGTCCTGCCCGGCGCAATCGGCCAGCTTGCCCGGCAATGCCGGGCCCTGGGTGATGCGCTTGCGCTCGACCTTTTTGCTGGCCTTCAAGCGCCGGCCGGCGTTGTTGATCGCCAATTCGGCCAGGGCCAGGCCCAGTTCCGGGTGCTCGTTGAGCCACAGGCTGAAAGCGTCCTTGACCACACCGGAGACAAACGCTGCCGCTTCACGGGACGACAGCCGCTCCTTGGTCTGGCCGGAAAATTGCGGCTCTTGCATCTTCATCGACAGCACGAACGCGATGCGCTCCCATACGTCTTCCGGCGCCAGCTTCACACCACGCGGCAACAGGCTGCGGTATTCGCAGAATTCGCGCATGGCGTCCAGCAAGCCCTGGCGCAAACCGTTGACATGGGTGCCGCCCTGGGCGGTGGGGATCAGGTTGACGTAGCTTTCCTGTACGCTGTCGCCACCTTCGGGCAACCACAGCAGCGCCCAGTCGACGGCTTCCTTATTACCCGCCAGGCTGCCGCAGAACGGCTCGTTGGGCAGGCGTTCGAAGTCGCTGACAGAGTCTTCGAGATACGAGCGCAGGCCGTCTTCGTAGTGCCACTCGACCTTCTCGCCGGTGCCCTTGTCTTCAAAGCTGACCAATAGACCCGGGCACAACACAGCCTTGGCCTTGAGCACATGCTTGAGGCGGCTGATGGAGAATTTCGGCGAATCGAAGTATTTCGGGTCCGGGGCGAAGTACACGCTGGTGCCGGTGTTGCGCTTGCCAACGGTGCCAACCACTTCCAGCTCGGTGGCTTTATAGCCATCGGCGAAGGTCATCTGGTACTCGTTGCCGTCGCGCTTGACCTTGACCCGCACCTGAGTCGACAGCGCGTTGACCACGGAAATACCCACACCGTGCAAACCACCGGAGAACTGGTAGTTCTTGTTGGAGAACTTGCCGCCGGCGTGCAGCTTGGTGAGGATCAGCTCGACGCCCGACACGCCCTCTTCCGGGTGAATGTCCACCGGCATGCCGCGACCATCGTCGGACACTTCAAGGGAGTGGTCGGCATGAAGGATGACTTGCACCGACTTCGCGTGCCCGGCCAAGGCTTCGTCGACGCTGTTGTCGATGACTTCCTGGGCAAGGTGGTTCGGCCGACTGGTGTCGGTGTACATACCGGGACGTTTGCGCACCGGGTCGAGGCCCGAGAGGACTTCGATGGCGTCGGCGTTATAAGAGCTAGCGCTGGGAGTGGCCATGGGGTCTCGTCGTGAGTCGTTCGATTAAAAAGTGACCTGCGATTTTCTACAGTGACGAAAAATCGAAGGATTGATACTGATCTGCGCCAATGCCGGCAAAGCTCAACAGTGCCGGCAATTGCTCGGCGAACCCCTGGTAACCATGGTCGCCACCGGCCTGGATGCGCAATGCACAGGCCCGGTAATACTGCTGGGCGAGGCGATAGTCCAGGGTTTCATCCCCGGTCTGCAACCACACCTGATAACGCGCGGCATCCTGGGGTGCCGGTACTTCAAGTTCGGCCAGCGCCGCGACGTGATCGTGGGTCAATTCCCAGGTCTCATCGGTGTAGAGGTTCTTCTGGGTGCCCAGGTAACCGTCGAACATCCGATGGGGGCTGACCGCCGGGTTGACCAGCAGCGCCTTTAGACCATGGCGTTCGGCAAGATGGGTTGCATAGTAGCCGCCGAGTGAGCTGCCGACCAGCAGCGGCCGCCCCAGTTGGTCAATGGCCTGCTCCAATTGCGGAATAGCCTGACGCGGGTGGTGATGCAGGGCCGGCACACGCAGTTGGTCGGCCAGGCCGAGGGCACCCATCACGGTGATCAACTGACTGGCCTTGTTGGACGCCGGAGCACTGTTGAAACCGTGGATATACAGGATCGAAGCGGACATGCCGGGCTCTCCGTGCGTGGGCCAAAGAGGCGCAGTTTACAGGGATCGGAGTGAGGTGTGAGCACCCGATCTTCCAGACACCGCAGAACCCATGTGGGAGGGGGCTTGCTCCCGATGGCGGTGTGTCAGCCCCAATAGCTGTGACTGACCCACCGCCATCGGGAGCAAGCCCCCTCCCACATTTGATCAGTGTTTGCAGGTCTTAATAGCCGTTGCTGCCGTAGTCGACGGTAAACGCGAAGTCCCGAAGCCGTTCCACCCCAGTCTCCAACCGTCCGTCGGCATGCAAGCGAAGCCAGCGATACCCCGGCGCTTGCTCGCTGACCTGGAAGTCCTCGCTGCCCGGCGCGAACTGGATACAGGTGGACGGCGACGCCAGTAACCGCAGCCCGTTGCGCTCGCGGTCGATCTCCTGGTGCACGTGCCCCCAGAGCAGCGCCCGCGCTTGCGGGAAGCGGTCAAGCACGGCAAACAGCGCCTCGGGATTACGCAGGCCGATAGGCTCCATCCACGCACAACCGATGGACACTGGATGATGGTGCAGGCACACCAGATGATGACGGTTCGGCGCTTCGCTCAGTGCCTGGGCGAGCAGCTGCAGTTGCTGGTCCTGCAAGTAGCCCGGCACCGAGCCGGGTACGGCCGAGTCCAACAGGGTAATGCGCCAGTTACCGATATCCACCACCGGCTCGAGCAAATCACTGTGCACGGCCGCCTGGGCCATGACCTGCGGCTCGTCGTGATTGCCCGGGATCCAGCGCGCCGGGGCGTCGATCGGCCGGGTCATGTCACGAAATTGCTGGTAGGACTTGAGCGTGCCGTCCTGGGACAGGTCACCGGTGGCCAGCACCAGATCGATCCGCGGCTGTTGCTCGCGCACCAGTTCGATCACCCGCTGCAAGCTGGCACGGGTATTCATGCCCAATAGGGTGGTGTCCGCCTCGGCGAACAAATGGCTGTCGGACAGCTGCACCAACAACGCGCTGGCGTCGGGGTTCACGTTGGATACGCTCGGCAAGGCGCTCTCCCAAGGCAATCACTGGAATGGATAGGTGGCGCGATTATGCTAGGGCAGGACACAAAGAGGAAAGCTGGGCAAGCAGACGCAGTTCACATCTACCGCACGACTTCAAACTCATGACCCAAGGCCAGGCAGTGGCTCAGCCATTCCCCGAGGAACACATTGAGCTGTGCTTTCTCGTCGGGTTGGTGCATGAACACATTCGGGTAAGGATAGATGCTGCGAAAGCGTCGCGCATGCTCGGCGCTGATCACTTCGGCCATACGCGCATCGTGGTACACCTGCACCTCCAATTGCGGCACCGGCAGCCAAGGCAGACTGTGCTCCTGGCGCACGCGCAGCGTAGTGGTGTAGGGGCAGGTGAGGATGACCTCCAGGGCTAGCACGCCAAGCATCTGGTCACCCTGGGTCACCGCTATGCGCCGCGCCTCGGGGGTGTGGCGCATGTCGGGGAGCAGGCGCATCAGCCGCGCGTAGTTGGCCTCGCAGGCGGCTTGCAGCCCGATCAGGTCAACTCGGTAACGTTCCCGTGCCTTTACTGCCATAACCCCCTCACTTCCGCGCGATTAAGCGCAAGCCACTGCAGGGCGATGATGCTGGCTGCATTGGAAATCTTGCCGTCGCGCACCGCTTGCAAGGCATCTTCGAACGCCCAGGCGGTAACGCGGATATCTTCTGCTTCTTCTTCCAATCCATGGACGCCGCCAGCGCCCGAGCTGTCGCAGCGGCCCAGGTACAGGTGGACAAATTCGGTACTGCCGCCGGGCGAAGGAAAATACTTGGTGATCGGCCACAGCGCGGAGAATGTCAACCCAGCTTCCTCCTCGGCCTCGCGGTGTGCAACTTCCTCCGGTTGTTCGTCCTTGTCAATCAGGCCGGCGACCATCTCCACCAGCCACGGATTACCGGCGCGCCCCATGGCGCCGACGCGGAACTGTTCGATCAACACCACCTCATCACGTTGTGGATCGTAGGGCAGCACGCACACAGCATCATGACGCACGAAGACTTCGCGGTTGATCACCCGGCTCATGCCGCCATCGAACTTCTCGTGGCGCAATTGCACGCGATCGAGCTTGTAGAAGCCCTGGTAGGCATTGTCGCGCTGAACGATCTCGATTCTGTTCGGCGTGGACTTGGCAATGTCCGTCATATTTTTCCTCAATGTCTGCGTGCAATTCGCGCCATCCTAACGCGCCAATGCCCGTTGATGCAGCCCCTTTCCGGTTGCCGGGACAGGCGGCGGACGTCAAACTCACCCTTATCAGTCTAGTGGCGAACTGACGGCCTCGTCGGCAGTCCAAGCGCTACTCTTTTTCGCTTTCCACCGATTTACGAAGGACACACATGTCGCTTTTAAGAATCGCCTCCGTGGCCTGTATTGCCTTGACCCTGGGTGCCTGCCAAAGCCTGTTCCAACCCGGCCATCTCAAGCCGCTGGACACCACACCCGATAAAACGGAGCAGATCAAGCCCGGCTGCGACAGCCCTGACTGCCCGCTGGTGAACATCGATACCCTGCACTTCCCGGCCGAGCCGCAGCTCGACACCCTGGTAGAGCAACGCCTGCTGCAAATGACCCGCACCACCCCGGGTGCTGCCGTGCCGGCCACCTTGAATGCCTATCGTGACAAGTTCCTGCGTGAATCGCCGAACCGCCACAGCATGTACTTGCAGGCCAAGGTACGCGAGCAGCATGACGGACTGGTGATCATTGAAGTGTCCAGCTACCTGGACACCGGCGTCGCCCACGGCGAGCCGGGGCGCGGCTTCATTAATTATTCACGCCTGCTGCATAAGGAACTGAACCTGGCCGACATGCTGCTGCCCGGCCAGGAACAGGCGTTCTGGAACACCGCGAAGGTCGCCCACAACACCTGGTTGATCAACTCGCAGATGGACCGCGACCCAGAGTTCGTAAAGAACTGGCCGTTTCAGAAAACCCCGAACGTGGCCCTGACCAGCAGCGGCGTGGTACTCAAGTACAACGTCGCCACCATCGCCCCATACGCCATGGGGCTGATCGAAATGACTATCCCCTATGCGCGCCTCAGCGGTGTGATCAAGCCTGAACTGGTGCCGGCTCGCCACTGAAGGGGGTGAAGGCCCAAGGGGGCTATCTCTGAGGGGGTTTGTTATTTGGGAGATGGCTATCGGGGCAAAGCCCCTCCCACACTTCAATTGTGAACACAGTCAAATGTGAGAGGGGCGGTGCGACAATTCGACTTGCCCCCGATGAAGCCGGTACAAGCAACTGCGCTTGCGGATCAGACCTTCTGGTACAGCTGGCTACCTTCGCGCTTGAACCGCTCCGCCTGCTCAGCCAAGCCCTTGGCCACGTCCACTTCCACCGCCTCAATACGCTGGTTGGCGGCGTATTCGCGTACTTCCTGGGTAATTTTCATCGAGCAGAACTTCGGCCCGCACATGGAGCAAAAGTGCGCGACCTTGGCCGAATCCTTCGGCAGGGTTTCATCGTGGTAGGAACGTGCAGTGTCCGGGTCCAGGCCGAGGTTGAACTGGTCTTCCCAGCGGAACTCGAAGCGCGCCTTGCTCAAGGCGTTATCGCGAATCTGCGCACCCGGATGGCCTTTGGCGAGATCGGCGGCGTGCGCGGCGATCTTGTAGGTGATGATCCCGGTTTTCACGTCATCCTTGTTCGGCAAACCCAGGTGTTCCTTGGGCGTGACGTAGCAAAGCATCGCGCAACCGAACCAGCCGATCATCGCCGCACCGATACCCGAAGTGATGTGGTCATAGCCCGGTGCGATGTCGGTGGTCAGCGGGCCGAGGGTGTAGAACGGCGCCTCGTCGCAGCACTCCAGTTGCTTGTCCATGTTCTCCTTGATCAGTTGCATCGGCACGTGGCCAGGGCCTTCGATCATGGTTTGTACGTCGTGCTTCCAGGCGATCTTGGTCAGCTCGCCCAGGGTCTCCAGCTCGCCGAACTGTGCGGCGTCGTTGGCATCGGCGACCGAGCCCGGGCGCAGGCCGTCACCCAGGGAGAAGCTGACGTCATAGGCCTTCATGATTTCGCAGATCTCGTCGAAATGCGTGTAGGTGAAGTTCTCTTTGTGGTGCGCCAGGCACCACTTGGCCATGATTGAGCCGCCGCGCGAGACGATACCGGTGACGCGTTTGGCGGTCAGCGGTACGTAGCGCAGCAACACACCAGCGTGGATGGTGAAATAGTCGACGCCTTGCTCCGCCTGCTCGATCAGGGTATCGCGGAACAGCTCCCAGGTCAGGTCTTCGGCGGCGCCGCCGACTTTCTCCAGGGCCTGGTAGATCGGCACGGTGCCGATCGGCACCGGCGAGTTGCGGATAATCCACTCGCGGGTCTCATGAATGTGCTTGCCCGTGGACAAATCCATCACGGTGTCCGACCCCCAGCGAATGCCCCAGGTCAGTTTCGCCACTTCTTCTTCAATGGACGAACCCAGTGCGCTGTTGCCGATGTTACCGTTGATCTTCACCAGGAAGTTACGCCCGATGATCATGGGTTCCAGTTCGGTGTGGTTGATGTTGGCCGGAATGATCGCTCGGCCACGGGCGATCTCCTCGCGCACAAATTCCGGGGTGATGATTTTCGGCACGCTGGCGCCGAAGCTGTGACCGGCGTGCTGCTGGTCCAACAGGCCGCTGGCGCGGGCTTCTTCCAACTTCATATTTTCGCGGATGGCGACGTATTCCATCTCGGCAGTGATGATGCCTTTGCGCGCGTAGTGCATCTGCGTAACGTTGGCGCCGGCCTTGGCGCGGCGCGGGTTCTTCACGTGGGCAAAACGCAGGGCGGTCAATTCGGCATCGCTCAGGCGCTGCTGGCCAAAGTGCGAGCTCAGGCCCGTCAGGCGCTCTGTATCGCCTCTGGACTCGATCCAGGGCGAGCGCACATCAGCCAGGCCCTTGCGCACGTCGATGACAACATTGGGGTCTGTGTAGGGGCCGGAGGTGTCGTAGACCACCACGGGGGCGTTGATTTCGCCACCAAACTCAGTGGGGGTCACATCCAGGCTGACTTCCCGCATGGGCACGCGGATATCGGGGCGCGAGCCCTGTACGTAGATTTTTTGCGAACGGGTAAACGGCTGCACGGAGCCGGAGTCGACCTTGGCCGATTCACTCAGGTGCACGGTATTTTTTAGTTTTGTCGTCATCACGGGCTCTCCAACTTATCCAGGCGGTGGATTTTTGTCGGAGCGAACCTGTGACGGATGGACGCACTGAAACCAGTGCTGTGCTCGGTACTCGAGGCCGTTCGATGGTCGAACAACATCCCGGACGAAGCACAAGAGGACTCGCCGGGTGACGAGAAATCTTGTTCCCTACGCAGGCGTTAACCTGATCAGGTTCAACGGGATCCGGTATTTACCGATCTCAGCCTTCCAACAAGGCACCCCGACAAGAACTCGGCCAGTCTAGACCATGGCGCGGGCAAATTGCCAATAGCGGTGCATTCAGCGTGATGAATGGCGTGATCGTGGGATTGTTGTGCCGTGATCCGGCCACTACACTCGGGCACTGCCTCAAGGCTTGACGCCAGGAATGGCCAGCCTTAGCCTTGAGCGCTAAATTATCGCCGTAATATTTAAACTAGGGATCGCCTCATGCTGCGCAAACTCTCACTGGCTCTTGCCGTGTCTTGTGCGACCAATGGAATGGTCTGGGCAGCTGAAGCGCCCTTGTCCACCAATACCGACCTGGTCAGCGTCTATCAGGAAGCGGCGCACAACAACGCCGACCTGGCCGCTGCCCGCGCCCAATATGGCGCGCAAAAAGAAGTAGTGCCCCAGGCTCGTGCCGGCTTGCTGCCAAACCTGTCGGCCGGTGCCGACAGCAATAATGTGCGCACCCAGATCGACCAGCCGGCCGCCACGGCCAACCGCGACGCCCACTCCTGGCGCGCCACACTGAGCCAGCCGCTGTTCCGCGCCGATCGCTGGTTCCAACTGCAAGCCGCCGAAGCCGTCAACGAACAAGCCTCGCTGCAACTGTCGGCCACCGAGCAGAACCTGATCCTGCAAAGCGCCGAGAGCTACTTCGCCGTGCTGCGCGCCCAGGACAACCTGGCCTCGACCAAGGCCGAAGAAAATGCCTTCAAGCGCCAGCTCGACCAGTCCAACGAACGTTTTGACGTGGGCCTGTCGGACAAGACCGATGTACTGCAATCCCAGGCCAGCTATGACACGGCCCGGGCCAACCGCATCGTTGCCCAGCGCCAGGTAGATGACGCCTTCCAAGCGCTGATCACCCTGACCAATCGCCAATACAATTCTATCCAGGGCATCGTCCACACCCTGCCCGTGCTGCCGCCGGCACCGAACGACGCCAAAGCCTGGGTCGAAACGGCCGGTCGCCAGAACCTCAACCTGCTGGCCAGCAACTACGCGGTGACCGCCGCCGAAGAAACCCTGCGCCAGCGCAAGGCCGGGCACTTGCCGACCCTCGACGCCGTCGCGCAATACGAAAAAGGTGACAACGACGCCCTGGGTTTCAGCAACCCGAATCAGTTGCCCATCCCGTACGGCGGTGATGTCTCCCAACGCACAATTGGGCTGCGTTTGAACATCCCGATCTACAGCGGCGGGCTTACCAGCTCGCAAGTGCGCGAATCCTATTCACGCCTGGACCAGACCGAGCAACAACGCGAGGGCCTGCGCCGCCAGGTGGTGGAAAACACCCGTAACCTGCACCGTGCTGTGAACACCGATGTGGAACAGGTGCAAGCACGCCGCCAGTCGATCATCTCCAACCAGAGCGCGGTGGAAGCCACGGAAATCGGCTATCAGGTGGGCACGCGCAATATCGTTGACGTGCTGGATGCACAGCGCCAGCTGTACTCCTCGGTGCGCAACTACAACAACAGCCGCTACGATTACATCCTCGACAACCTGCGCTTGAAGCAAGCGGCGGGCACCCTGAATCCAGGGGACCTGCAAGACCTGGCGCGCTACCTCAAGGCCGACTACAACCCGGACAAAGACTTCCTGCCGCCGGACCTGGCCAAGGCCGCCGCAGAGCAGCTCAAGGCCCGCCCGGGCTATTGATCACACTGCAAAACCAATGTGGGAGGGGGCTCGCTCCCACATTTGATGGGTGTTGGGTCAGTGAGCGATTAAT
Source organism: Pseudomonas sp. FBCC-B545 (assembly GCF_059134095.1). Taxonomy (NCBI): domain Bacteria; kingdom Pseudomonadati; phylum Pseudomonadota; class Gammaproteobacteria; order Pseudomonadales; family Pseudomonadaceae; genus Pseudomonas; species Pseudomonas sp. FBCC-B545. The sequence goes on from NZ_CP101441.1 coordinate 5,705,103, forward strand.
CTTTCCAAACCGTCCAAAAGGCGTTTTAACGCCCCCTGATTGGCCTGCATCACTTTCAACCCCGCCTGCGCCATCCTGCGCGCATCCTGCGGCAGCTCGAACAGCTGCCTCACCGCTTCGGCCAAACCTTCTGCGTCATCCACCTCACGCAACGCCCCTGCGTCACGCATCATCGCGGTGATGTCGAGGAAGTTGAATACATGTGGCCCCATGATCACCGGCTTACCCAAAGCCGCCGGCTCAAGCGGATTGTGCCCACCGGTCGCCACCAGGCTGCCGCCGACAAAGGCGCTATCGGCCAGAGCGTAGAGAAACAGCAACTCGCCCATGGTGTCACCGAGCAACACGCAGGTTTGCGCAGTCACCGGCTCGCCACTGGAGCGACGTACCGTGGCATAGCCCTGCTGCACGCAACGCTCAAACACCGGGCCAAAGCGTTCCTGATGACGCGGTACCAGAATCAGCAATGCATTGGGGTAGCTGGCAAGCAATTGGCGATGCGCCGCGAGCACTACTTCATCTTCGCCTTCGTGGGTACTGGCTGCGATCCACACTGGCCGTTCACCGGCGCCCCATTGTTCACGCAACGCGGCGGCGCGTTCCGGCAATTGCGGATCGATGCTCAGGTCGAACTTGATCGAACCGGTAACCTCCACGGTTTCAGGGCGCGCGCCGAGACTGCGAAATCGCTCGGCCTCGGTTTCAGTCTGCACGGCGAACAAGCTCATTTCCGAGAGCATCGGCGCAGTCAGCTTGGCGAAACGCGCATACCCCTTGGCCGAACGCGCCGACAACCGTGCATTGGCCAGTGCCACCGGGATACCGCGCTGGGCGCAGGCATGGATATGGTTAGGCCAGAGCTCCGTTTCCATGATCACCGCCAGCCTGGGCTGCACGCGATCAAGAAATCGCTTGGCGGCGCAAGGCAAGTCGTAAGGCAAGTAGCAGTGCTGGATGCGCGGCTCGTTGGCGAACAGTGCCTGGATCCGCTCGGAACCGGTGGGCGTCATGCAGGTGACGGTGATCGGCAGCTGTGGATAACGCTCCAACAAACCACGGACCATCGGCGCGGCGGCAATGCTTTCGCCCACCGACACGGCATGCACCCAGATCCCGCCGGGACGCATCGCCGGCAAGCCATAGGAAAACCGTTCGCCCACACGCTTGGCATAGGCCGGCGCCTTGCGCGCACGCAACCACAAACGTAAGGCCACCAACGGCAGCGCCAGGTAAAACAGACAGCTGTAGAGAGTTCTATTCATGGCGGCGGAGTTTATCGGCTTTTTCAGTCGATCGCCTGCAAGCACTCGGCAAAACGTTTGGCCAGGAAGCGAGCGGCGGGTCCAAGGTGTTCATCGCGGCGCCACACCAACTCCACCACCAACGCCGGCGGCGTCCATTCGCTGGCCAACTCGACCATCTGTTGTTGATAGGTTGGGTACTGCACGATATGCCGAGGCAGCCAGGCCCAGCCCAGGCCACTCATCAGCCATTCGGCGAGTACGTAGAAACTGTCGGCGCGCCACACCAACGGGCTGGCCGCCTCGCTGCCGGGGTAGACGCTGGTCTGGGTCGACATCAGCAACTGCCGAAACTGAGCCAAGTGCTGGCACGTCACGTACTTTTCCTTGGCCAGCGGATGATTGACCCCGCATACCGTGACCATTTCCACACTGCCCACCACCCGTCGCTCCAGGGCCTCGGGGATCTGATCGTGGTAGAACAACAGCCCCAAGTCCGCTTTGCGCTCCACCAGCTTGCGCGCCACGTCGCCCTGGGCGGCGCTGGAGAGCTGCACTTCCAGCAGCGGGTAGTGCACCGCCAGTGCCTCGAGGCTATCGAGCACCGGCTGGAACAACATCGCCTCATCCTGGGCCAGGCGCAGGCAGGCTTCCTCGCCGCGGGTCAAGGACAGCGCCCGGCCGTTGAGCCGCTCACACTGGCGCAGCACTTCGCGCGCTTCCTCCAGCAATACGGCGCCGGCCTCGGTCAAACTCGGCTGGCGGCCGCTGCTACGCTCAAACAGGCTCACGCCCAAGTCCGCTTCCAGCAGCGCAATACCATTGCTGATCGCCGACTGGGCCTTGCGCTGATCGCGGGCGACGGCCGAAAACGAACGCCGTTCGGCGACGCTGACAAACAGGCGCATCTGTTCCAGGTTCCATTGCACGCTCATGACTCAACCCATCTCCAATCCAGATAGGTAATGACTTTACCGCATCTGGCAAACGACTAGAATGCCGACCTTATCGAGTACCTAACACACCGAGGGTTTCCCCATGAATGCCGCCTATATTTACCTGGCCATTGCCATTTGCTCGGAAGTGGTCGCGACCGTCTCCATGAAAGCGGTCAAGGGCTTGAGCACACCGATCCCGTTGCTGTTGATGATTGTGGGTTATGGCGTCGCGTTCTGGATGCTCACCTTGGTGGTGCGTACCGTGCCGGTGGGCATAGCCTATGCGGTCTGGGCAGGGCTGGGGATTGTGATGGTCAGCGTCGCAGCGTTGTTCATCTATGGGCAGAAGCTGGATGTCCCGGCGATGCTGGGCATGGGCCTGATTGTGCTGGGCGTGGTGGTGATTCAGCTGTTCTCGAAAACCGTGGGGCACTGACCACCACTCAACAGCCTGTATACTGCGCCTCTTGTCTTGAACACTGAGGTTGCCGATGCCATCCGTTATTTCCACCGACGTTCTGATTGTCGGCGCCGGGGTTGCCGGCCTCTGGCTTAACGCACGCCTGCGCCGCCAGGGGTTTTCCACGGTAGTAGTGGAAAGCGCCACCCTGGGTGGCGGGCAAAGCGTGAAGTCCCAGGGCATCATCCACGGCGGTGCGAAATACGCCCTGCACGGCGCCCTCACCGGCGCCTCCGAAGCCATTGCCGACATGCCGCGCCGCTGGCGTGAAGCCTTGACAGGCGACGGTGAGCTGGACCTGTCCGGCGTACGCGTACTGTCCCAAGCCCATTACCTGTGGTCACCGGGTACCCTCGCTGGCAACCTCACCAGCTTCTTCGCCAGCAAGGCCGTGCGCGGGCGCGTCGATCAGGTCAAGGGCGACGAGTTGCCCGCGGCCCTGCAAGACCGCCGTTTCAAGGGCAAGGTCTATCGCCTGGCGGAGTTGGTGGTGGACGTACCGAGTCTGATTGACCGCCTGGCGCAACTGGCGGGTGACGGCTTGCTTGCCGGCCAGCACATCGAGCCCCTGCTCGAGGACGGCACCTTGGTGGGCTTGAAGGTCGACGGCCGCGAGATCCGTGCCCAACGCATCGTATTGAGTGCCGGCGGTGGAACCGCCGATGTGCTCGCGGCCCTGGGCCTGAGCCAGCCGGCCATGCAAAAACGCCCGCTGCATATGATCATCGCCAAAGGTCCGGGCCTTAAACCCCTGTATGCCCATTGCCTGGGCGGCGGCACCAAGCCGCGCATCACCGTGACCACCCACCCGGCTGCCGACGGCAACTGGGTGTGGTACATGGGCGGCGATATCGCCGAGGCTGATGGCGTGGCACGCACACCAGAGGAACAGATCGCCACCGCACAGAAAGAGCTGGCGCAATTGCTGCCCTGGATCGACATGAGCCAGACCCAGTGGGCAACCCTGCGGGTGGATCGCGCCGAACCGCTGCAATCGGGGCTGACCCGCCCCGATAACGCCTTCCTCGCCGAAGAAGGCCGCCTGTTGGTCGGTTGGCCGACCAAGCTGGCCCTGGCGCCGGACTTCGCCGACCGGGTCCTGCGCGCCCTGGAACGCGACGGCATCCGCCCTGGCGCCAGCGCGCCGCTGCCCGACCTGCCAAAACCGACTATCGGCCAACCTGCCTGGGAGCAACTGTTGCCATGAGCCTGCTAACCCTGCACGACTTTCATCGGCCCTTGGGCAACACCGGCCTGCGGGTGTCGCCACTGGGCCTGGGTACCGTCAAGCTGGGCCGCGACCAGGGGGTGAAATACCCCAGCGGCTTTCAAATCCCCAGCGACGAAGCGGCACGCAGGCTACTGCTCCTGGCCCGCTCGCTGGGCATCAACCTGATCGACACCGCACCGGCCTACGGCATGAGCGAAGAGCGCCTGGGCCCGTTATTGCGCGGGCAACGCAAGGACTGGGTAATCGTCAGCAAGGTCGGCGAAGAATTTGCCAATGGCGTGTCCCGGCACGATTTCAGCGCGGACCATACGCGGATGTCGATTGAACGCAGCCTGAAACGCCTTGAAACGGATTTTATCGACCTGGTGCTGGTGCATTCCGATGGCAACGACTTGCATATCCTCAACGATTGCGAGGTTTACCAGACCCTGGCAGAACTGAAAAAAGACGGCAAGATTCGCGCTTTCGGTTTTTCCGGCAAGACCGTCGAAGGCGGCGTAAAAGCGTTGGAACAGGGTGATTGCGCGATGGTCACCTACAACCTCAACGAGCAGGCCGAAAAAGACGTGATCGATTATGCAGCAGCCCATGGCAAAGGCATCCTGGTGAAAAAGGCCCTGGCCAGCGGCCACGTGTGCCTGGAGCCAGGAGTGGATCCAATTGATGCCAGTTTCAAGCTGTTGTTTGCGCAAACGGGAGTCGCCAGTGCTATTGTCGGGACCATTAATCCGCTGCACCTGGCCCATAACGCGGCGACCGCTGCCCGGGTCATCCGTCAACTCTGATGCCGCCGACGCGGCCGACCCCGTCGCAAGAAGGAGCCGACATGCCGCGAACGCTGATTCGAAAAAACCCGAGTAACTTTAAGACACTGCCGCTGCACGTCGAAGCCACCCCCGAGGGCCTGAGCTACCAGAGCGTCGGCATGCCGCTCAATTTTGCCCAGACCCTGCAACGGCGCAAGCCGGTAGAGGTTCCGGACGCCGAGCGTTTCGCCCTCGAACTGGCGAACCTCGGCGTTTCGGTACGCCTGACCCTGCACTGGCAGAACAAGGATTACTGGGTGCTGGTGCGCCAACGCCGCCAGGACCGCGGCGATGTGGTGCTCAAGTTGATCTCCGGCTACGTCCCGGCCCATGAACTGAACCTGCCGCTGCACACCGCCATCCAGGAAATTGCCGAGGAATGCCTGCTCGAAACTCCGGAAGGCTGGCTCGGCGGACGTTTCAACGACACCTGGCTGCCGGCGCCCTACTCCGCCGCCCTGCATTACCGCGAAGCCCTGCCGTTTCGCCTGAGTCCCTTGTCCGGCGCCGCTCGCCCGGTACGCTGCGCCACCACTCAATTGATCGAGCGCCCGCGGGCCTACGTGCACCTGCCGACGGCGTCACTGCAGTTGATTTATGACCTGCGCCTGGAAGTGCCGAAGGAAGCCAAGTCCCTCAGCTTGTTCCATGTGGATGAACGCCTCGAAGGCGACCAACTGGTGGCGCGCCTGGACCGCCAGCGCCCGGACCTGTACCTGATGCCATTGAAAGACGGCGAGCCGCTCGCCGAGTTGTACACCGTAAAGAAAGACCAGCTGTACCCGGCCAGCACACGCGGTTTGTACCTGGCGGAAAGCTTCGCCCGGCAGGAAGGCTGGCTGGTGCGCGATGAGCGGATTCGCTGGAAGGATTGGCTAAGACAGCAGGGCCTGGCAGAACCGGAAAAGGACTCGAAACTCAAGCGTCTGACCGGCAAGGCGCGGCAGATGCTGCGCAAGATCGTGCCGAAGAAGAGCTAGAGGCGAGCAGGCTCGCCCCAGTCGTCACAGAGGTTACTCGTTGTTGTTGCGGATTTTTTCGACGATTGCGGTGGTGGAGCTGTTTTCAACCAGCCCCAGCACTTTGACCGTGCCGCCATAGGCACTCACGATATCCGCACCGACCACCTTATCGACGGTATAGTCACCGCCCTTGACCAGCACGTCGGGCTTGACCTGGGCCAGCAGGTTCTCCGGGGTATCTTCGGAGAAGCTGATCACCCAGTCCACCGCGCCCAACCCCGCCAGCACCGCCATGCGTCGGTCGACACTGTTGATCGGACGGCCCGGGCCTTTCAGGCGGCTGACCGACGCATCGTCGTTGACCGCGACGATCAGGCGATCGCCTTGGGCACTCGCCTGCTCCAGGTAAGTCACATGCCCGGCGTGCAGGATGTCAAAGCAGCCGTTGGTGAAGACTATGCTCTCGTTGTGGGCGCGGGCATCGTCAATCGCCAGCAGCAATTGCTCCAGGCCCAGCACGCCGCGCTCCGAGCCTTCGGAGCGTTGGATCGCACGGCGCAATTCCGGCGCGCTGATGGCGGCGGTACCCAGCTTGCCCACCACAATACCCGCCGCCAGGTTGGCCAAGGCCACGGCGTGGGGCAACTCTTCACCGGCCGCGATAGACGCCGCCAGGGTGGAAATCACGGTGTCACCGGCACCGGTAACGTCGAACACTTCACGGGCCCGCGCCGGCAGGTGCATGGCCGGATGGTCAGGTCGCAGCAGGGTCATGCCGTGCTCGCCACGGGTCACCAGCAAGGCGCCCAGGTCGAGTTCAGCCATCAGAGCGGCGCCCTTGCTCACCAGCTCGTGTTCATCGACGCAACCGCCGACGATGGTCTCGAACTCGCTGAGGTTTGGCGTCAGCAGGCTCGCGCCTCGATAAATCGAGAAGTCCTTGCCCTTGGGGTCGGCCAGCACCGGAATGTTGCGGGCCTTGGCGGCCTGGATCAACACCTGGTGATTCTGCAAGGCGCCTTTGCCGTAGTCGGACAACACCAGCACCTTGACACCTTCAAGCCACGCATCGACCTGGTCGCTGAGGGCCAGTGCGTCGGTGGCGAAGGGTTCTTCGAAATCGATACGCAGCAATTGCTGGTGACGGCTCATGACCCGCAGCTTGACGATAGTCGGCTGATGGGCGATGCGCTGGAACAGCGCACGCACGCCGGCACCCTGCAAGCTGTTGGCCAGGCTGTCGGCAGCTTCGTCGTCGCCAGTCACCCCTACCAGGGAGGCCGGGGCGCCGAGGGCGGCAATATTGAGGGCGACGTTGGCAGCGCCACCTGGGCGGTCTTCGATTTGCTCGACCTTGACGACCGGCACCGGCGCCTCAGGGGAAATCCGTGAGGTACCGCCATGCCAGTAACGGTCGAGCATGACATCGCCGACCACCAAGACAGCGGCTTGATTGAATCGCGGCATGGACAACTTCATGGAGCAACCCACATACAAAATGAACAGGGGCGCGATATTAGCACAGGGTTTGCGGTCGCTTGCGCCCACTGCTGGCCAAATGTGGGAGGGGGCCTGCCCCCGATGGCGGTGTATCAGCTTGCACACTGCCGGCTGATCCACCGCAATCGGGGCATAGGTATCTACACAACTGACCGTGCTGACTTGCTCTTGCTCTGCTTTTGATTTTAGGCGCCCCGTTAAACCACGCTGGCCGGAATTCGACAGGGATTTGGGGGGTAAACCGGCAGGGATGCCGGTTTAGCCGCCCCGCGCCATGGATGGCGCGTGGCGGCGGCCCCCCAAATCCCTGGCGGATTACGGGCACACCGAGCCTGGGCGAGGTGCCGAGTGGGGGGGCAAGAGCCTTTTGGTTACTTTTGGGCTCTTTTCAAAAGTGACCCGCTGTAAAAGCGGAACCAATAGTGGCCGTAATCTAAATAACGGATATGTACTCGGTCCGATCCAACATTCTGGTCGGCTGTCAGGCCGCCATCGGGGGCAAGCCCCCCTCCCACAGTAGCTCTGTGTGTAGCTGTTGGATCAGGTGATGTCGGCCGTTACCGGTGCATCCAGCCCCATGGCATGCAGGCGAGCGTAATAACCGTTCTGCGCCAGCAACTCGCCGTGGGTGCCGCGCTCGACAATCCGCCCGTCGTCCATCACCAGGATCAGGTCAGCCTTCTCGATGGTCGACAGGCGGTGTGCGATCACCAGGGTCGTGCGACCTTGCATGACCTTGTCCAGTGCCGCCTGGATATGCCGCTCGGACTCGGTGTCGAGGGCCGAGGTGGCCTCGTCGAGAATCAGCAGCGGCGCGTTCTTGAGCAGTGCCCGGGCAATGGCCAGGCGCTGGCGCTGGCCGCCGGACAACAGCACGCCGTTCTCGCCGACCTGGGTATCGAAGCCTTTGGGCAATTGGTCGATGAAGTCCTTGGCATTGGCATCTGCCGCCGCCGCTTCAACGTCGGCGCGAGGCGCGCCGGCCAGGTCGCCGTAGGCGATGTTGTTGGTCACGGTGTCGCTGAACAGCGTCACGTGCTGGGTGACCTGGGCAATGTGCTTGCGCAGGTTGAGCAGCTTGTAGTCTTCGATCTCTACGCCGTCGAGCAGGATTTCGCCGCTTTCATGGTGGTAGAAACGCGGGATCAGGCTGGCCAGGGTTGACTTGCCGCTGCCCGAACGTCCCACCAGGGCGATCATCTGCCCAGGCTCGGCGGTGAAGCTGATGTCCTTGAGTACATGGCGTTCGGTGCCAGGGTAGGTGAAGTTCAGATTGCGCACTTCCAGGCGACCGCTGACCTTGTCACGCTCGATGGTGCCGTGGTCGACCTCAACGTCTTCGTCCAGTTGTTCGAAAATGCTTTCGGCGCCCGCCACACCTTTCTGGATGGTGGAGCTGACCTCCGACAGTTGGCGGATCGGCTTGGGCAACAAACCGGCCAGGGTGATGTAGGCCACCATGTCACCGGCAGAGGCGTCGCCCCGCAGATACAGGACCAGGAACATCAGCACAGCCATGGCGGAGTAGATCACCAACTGCAGCGCCGGGGTGTAGATCGCCCCGGTGCGGGTCATGCGCAGTTGCTTGTTGGTGTTGCTTTGGCTGGCCTTGAGGAAGCGCTTCTCTTCATAGACTTCGCCACCGAAGCTGCGCACAACGCGGTAGCCCTGGATGGTCTCCGAGGCCACATGGGTGACGTCGCCCATGGCCACCTGGATCTTTTTGCTCTGCTTGCGGAATTTCTTGCTGGCAGTGCTGACCATCACGGCAATCAGCGGCAGGATCGCGATCATGACCAGCGTCAGTCGCCAGTTCATGTACAGCAGGGAGGCGAACAGGAAGATCACCGTCATGCCTTCGCGGATCACCACCTTGATGGCATCGGTCGCCGCCCCCGTGACCATGGTCACGTTGAAGGTGATGCGGGAAATCAGGTGCCCGGAGTTGTGGTTATCGAAATAACGGTTGGGCAGCGTCAGCAAGTTATTGAACAGCTGTACCCGCAGGTCGTGGACCAGGCCAAGGGAAACCTTGGCCAGCAGATAGTTGCCCAGGAACGAACCCAGGCCCTGCCAGGCCGCGATCAGGATGATCAGCAGCGGCACGGCCTGCAGCAGTTGCAGGTCGCGCAGGAATGGCACGGTCGGGAACAGCACGGCTTCCGGGTTGGAGAGGCCGTCGACAAAGTACTTGAGGATGTAACCCAGCATCGGCTGGGTCGACGCGAAAATCAGAAATCCGAGGATACTCAATGCGAACAAGCCCATATAGGGCTTAACGTAACTGAGCAGACGGAAGTATATTTTCAAGCTCGAAGGGCTTGCGCTCGGACTGGAGTCGGTCATATCACGCGGCGTTTTGAAAAAGGAGGCTGACTTTAGCACAGCTTCTCTGTTGTACTTGCACCCGGTGTAACCCGCGGCCCGGTTGGATCCGACCGGCGACATTACATGGCCACTAGCTTAAGATGGTTGGCTTTCTCTCTCTGGAATGGCTCTACTGTATGCACTCCAAGCGCCTTAACTATGGCTCAAATCGCGTTTTCGACTTCCTGGTCCTATGGATTTTGCCTGTTGGCTTATTGCTGCTCCTGAGTGCACTGTTCTTCGTCGGCAATCGTAATGTACTACACCGGATTTTCTACATCCTGTTCAGCGTACCGACTTTGTTTCTGTTGTGCATGCGCCCCAGGGAATTCAAGGATCTGTTGCGCGAGCCGCTGGCGATCGCCTTCCTGGCATTTTCCGCCTGGGCGCTGACCAGCCTGCTCTGGAGCCCGGAACACAGCACCGACACCGACCTGTTCAAGCGACCGCTGAACACCTTCATGCTGTTTGGTGGGTGCGGGCTGTTGCTGCATTATCGCAATGAATTGTTCAAGCCGATCTTCTTCAGCGCCGCTGTCATTGCGCTGGTGGTAAGCCTGGGCAACCTGGTGGCGTTCGCCAAAGGCTTTCAACCAGGCATGCGCATGATCGGAGGCCTTGGCGCCCTCGACAACCCGCTACTGAGCTCGCATCTTTTCGGCTTTTTCAGCGTGTATTGGCTGTACGTCTGCATGACGACCCAGCGCCTCAAAGTGTTGTGGTTCAGCGTACCGGCCCTGGCGATCATGACCGCGGCCGTTCTGGCGACTGGATCACGCACGCCCCTGGTAGCGCTGACGCTGGCCATCCTGTGGATGAGTTTTGTCAGCCGCAATCGCCGCGCCGCACTGCTTATCACTGGCATGGTCCTGGGGGCTGCCGCACTCCTGCTGTTCTTCCCCGAGCTGGTCACTGGGCGTGGCAGCTCGTTCCGCCTCGAGCTGTGGAGCATGACCTTGCAGCTTATCGCCGAGCATCCCTGGCTCGGGCATAGCTACGACTCTGAGCTATACCTGACAGTCTCAGATGGCTACCAACTGCGCGAACCCCATAGTTTCGCCCTCGGGGTGCTCTATTACGTCGGCATCATCGGTTTTATCCCCTGGATATTCATGCTGGGTTGGGCCCTGTACAAGAGCCTCAAGGAACGCGCACAGCCGCTGTTCATCCTGGCATCCTCGCTGCTGGCCTACGGCATCGGCGCCGGCCTGACCGAGGGCGGCGGCATTCTGTCGCGCCCCAAGGAACACTGGTTCCTGCTGTGGATTCCCCTGGCGATTATCACCGGCCTGAGCATCGCCCAGCGCCATCGCAGCCTGTTGCGTATGCCGGTGCAAAACCTGAAGACCGCAGCCTTCGAGCAGATGTGCAGCAATGCCCATGTCATTGAAGCCGATGGCCTGGGACCTAAAGTTCTACGCCTGGAAGACGGCAGCTTCCTAAAGATATTCCGCCCACGCCGCTGGTACACCTCCGGCAGCTTCAACCCGTATTCGGAGCGTTTTGCCAGCAACAGCGAGCAGTTGCGCACCCTGGGCATCCCCACGCCGGAAATCCTCGGACTCTATCGCCTGAGCGATGCCAGCAGCGCCGTGACCTATACGCCATTGCCCGGCCTGACCCTGCGCCAGGCCTTGCAAAGCCTGGACAGCAGCTTGCGCGAATCGCTGGTGGAGCGTTTTGGCCGGTTCATGGCGCAACTGCACGAGCGTGGCGTTTACTTCCGCTCGCTGCACCTGGGTAACGTGCTGTTGATGGACGACGGTGAGTTCGGCCTGATCGATGTGGCCGACCTGCGCATCTACCCGTCTTCACTGCGTTACGCGCTGCGCCAGCGTAACCTGCGCCATATGCAGCGTTATCCACAGGATCGCAACTGGCTGTTCGAAACGCACTTCGAGCAACTGGTCAAAGGCTACGCCTCGGTGGCAAGCCCAGCGGCTACCGCGAAAATCCGCGAGCAGGTCCAGAGCCTTTAAACTTCTGTAGGAGCGAGCTTGCTCGCGAAAATCGTGAACAATGACGCGGGCATTCAAGTTGCCCGCGGTGTTCTCCGTTTTTTCGCGAGCAAGCTCGCTCCTGCAGGGTGAGGCGCCGTTTCAGCTCTTGAGCGGCGCCAGGTACAAACGCACCAAACCGCGCAATGTCTTGCGCCCCCAGAACTTCAACGGGATTTGCTTGAGAATCTCCCGCGCCAGTGGGCGATCGCGGTCGGCGGTCTTGAGGAACATCGAGTTCAGGAAGTTGTAGCGCACCGCGTCATAGGCCGGGTGGTCGCTGAACTTGGCATAGGTCTTGAGAATGTTCTGGATCATATAGCGATGGTTCTTGTACGTGTTGCTCGCGTGCTGGCGATACTTGGCCATCACCACGCCAAGGGCGTCGATGGTGTAGCCTGCCGCCGTGATCTTCAACTGGATCAGCAGGTCCTCCAGGGGAATCTGCGGGTCGAAACCGCCGACTTGCTCCAGCACCTCCCGACGAATCAGCATGGTTGGCGCCGGTGGGAACGGCTTGCGGTCCATAAAAATGTCGTCGAAGTCGAGACTGCGAAACGGCAGGTCGCGACGTTGCTTTTTCTCCGGATGCAGGTTTCCGTCAGCATCGATCAGCTCGATGTTGCCGGCACACATGCCCACCTTAGGCTTACCGTCCATATACGCGACCTGGGTGGCAATACGGTCCGCCAGCATAATGTCATCCGAGCCGAACGGTGCGATCAGGCTGCCCTTGGCGCGCGCGATCGCACCATTGAGGGTGGCGCTGAGGCCTTGGTTCTGTTGCACCTGGAAATCAAAGCCGTGTTCGGCCTGCAAGCGCAGGATACGTTCGACGCTGTCGTCCTTGGAACCGTCATCCACCACCAGCAATTCGATATTGGGGTAAGTCTGTCCGAGTACGCTGAGGATGCTCTGTTCGATGTACTGGCCGTGGTTATAGGAGGCGATAATTACCGAGACCAGGGGTTGTGGCTGATTCATGCTCTACCTACTTCACGCAAACCGGTTTCAATCAGGGTCAGGTACTTGTGCTTGAACTCGTCAAGGGTGTGATTGGCCTGCAGGTAGCGGAACACTTCTTCACCCTTGGCGCGCAATTGTTCATCGCTCAACGCCAGGTAGGTATCCAGGGCCGCGGCCAGTTGCTCGACGTTGCCAGGGTCGTGGGACAGGCCGCCCGCGCCCTGCACCAGCGGCAGCATCGCCGGGCCGTTGGAAGCGATCACCGGCAAGTGGCCGCTCATGCCTTCCAGCAGGGCCAGGCCCAGGCCCTCGAACAGCGACGGCATGGTCCAGATATCGAAGCCGCGCACGTACTTCATGCCGTCTTCGCGAAAGCCCAGCAAGTGCGCGCGACCAGTCAGGCCCAGGCGCTCGATGTCGGCACGCAAGTCGGCTTCGGCGCGACCGGAGCCGATGATGCCTACCTGCGCCTCAGGATACTTATCCTTGAGGGTGGCAAAGGCCTGCAGCAGATGGGTGTGGCCCTTGATCGGTACCAGGCGGCCCAGGGCGCCGATCATCCGCGCATCCATTGGCAGGCCCAGGGCCTTGCGGGCGTCCTCGCGGGTCAACTGCAAGGCTTCGGCCTGGGGAATGTCGATGGCGTTGGTGACATAGGTGGTGTTGTCGCGGGTAAAGCCGCAGTTGAGGTTCACCAGGTAATCCTTCACCGCCTCCGACACACCGACAAACCGCCATGCCGGGCTGACCCAGCGCTGGGTCTGGCGACGACGATAACCACGGGCATATTCGCCAAAACCGTGGGAGATGCCGATGCACAGCGGGATTTTCAGCCAGCGATTGAGCGAGAGCATCATGTTTACCGACTTGAAGCGGTTACAGATGACCACATCGAATTTCTGCTCGCGGCAATACTTGTAGATCTGCCACATGGCACCGAAGCGAATGCCCTTGAGGGACTTCTCCGGCAGCTCGAAATAATGGGAGTGTTCAGCCACGCTCAGGGGCTGGCCGGGCAGCGGGCGGCCGCTGAGAAAGCCGGATGTCACCTCGAAACGCTCAGCCGGCAAGGACTTGACGATTTGCTCACCCAGGTCGGCGAAATCATTGGTCTTGACGTTGTAGTCCGGCTGTAACTGCAAAACCTTGAAACGCGGCTTCATAACTCTCCATGCAGCGATCTGGCTACGGGCACGCAGCCCAGTAAAAAAGGCGACAGGCGAATACCGACCTGCCTTCAATAGGCTCTCAGTCCCTCTTCAGGACCCACAACAGCTCGTGACGGCGCACGGCCTTGCGGAAGAATTCGTTCTCGCCGTAGGGCGACGGCTTGCGGCCCGCCAGCAGTTGCTGCAACCACCTGCGCACCCGGCGCTTGAACGGCGCGGGCGGTTGCAGGTCATGCATCATGCCCAAGGCCATGGCCTTGTCCTGCTGCTGGCTCAAACTGAGCGCAAAGCTGCAAGGCTCCATCTCGACCCCACTCTCAAAACGCGGCGGCAGCGCTACGCCAGCCCCCGAGTCGCCCATGGGCCAACGGTCGTTATCATGCAGGTGATTGGCGTAGCCGAGCAATGTGTCGGGCTGCCACTCCAGGCCCTGCAAGGCCTCAAGGATCGCCGTATGGGCACAGATGTGGTCCGCGTGAGGATCCAGCAACGGCGTGGGCAATACGATCACCTGTGGCCGCGCCTTGAGCAAAAGCGCCCGCAGGTCGGCAATCAGGTTATGCCAGGTCGGTGCGCCGTCCACATCCCCCGGCAGTGCAAAGCCGTTGAACTGGCGAAACAACCGCGTATCGCTTAAGTCAGCTTCGCGGGACGCCATAGGTTGATCCGGCGCAGCCTGCATGGCCTGCAACTGCATGCAGAAGTAGCCCAGTTGCACACACTGCGCTTCTGGCACACCGGCCCAGCGTGGCACGGCGATGCTGTCCCAGGCACGCAGGCGGCCCTTGAGGCGAGCGGCTTCAGCCTTGGGCAGCCCCATGTGCTGGTAATGTTCGGCTTCAATTTCACCGGCGGTCAGGGTCACGATCCAGCTTTCGGGCGCCTGGCTGTAAAGGCTGAACGCCGCCAGCTCGGCATCGTCGGCGTGGGGCGCGATCACCATCACCCGTTGCTGGCGATAGTCCGGTTGGCGAAAGCGCCAGAGTGTCGGCTGGCCCTTGATCCGGCAGAAACGCCCGCGCAGCCTGACATTGCCCGCCGCCAAGGCTTCGGCGGCGCCGCTCAGGTTCAGGTAACGCCGCCCGGCGACGCCGCGTTCGAAGACTTGTCTATCCGGCGTCTCCAGGCCCAGGACGTCCACTGCAGGGTCGAGGAACCGCCCAAGCCAGGCGCTTTTCAATTCGACACCGACGATCAGGGTTTCATCGGCCGCCAGAGGCGTGTCTAACAGCAGCCGCCCCGCCTCCAGGCGCAGACCGGGCTGTTCGCTGCCGGCCGGAAACGCATAGCCGTAGCTGTCTTGGGGCGAGTAAAACAGGTGATCGGCAAACCAGGCTTCATGGGCCGCCCACAGCAGCACCGCCAGGAGCAGCGGCATCCACCAAGCCACCAGGACGCCGGCTGCCACCAGCACCAGCAAGCCGATCAACAGCGCGATGCGCTTGTTGCGCCGATGGCGCTTGAGCAGCTGCTGCTTGCGACTCATACGCTGAACACCGGCACCGGGTTGCACCAGCGCTCCTTGTACTCACGGTCGGAACGCCCGAAGGAGAAACGCAGCGACTTGTTCGCCGCCCGCGCCTGTTCCCACGCGCTTTGGGTATTGAGGAAACTCAGCACGCTGCCAGGGCTGAATGCGCGGGTTTCCGGGTCGACACCACCGTTGACGTACTCGGCGCTGAACCACTCATTGGACTGCACCTGATACACCAACTGCACCGCAATCGCGGCGTCATTGAGAAACAGCACCGAGCCGAACAGGAACTCCTTGAGCAGCTCCAGCACCTCGGCCAGGCGCGCCGCGCCTGCTGCGGGAAAGCCCCAGCGGCGCTGGAACAGGTCGCAATAAATCGCCGCCAGCTCCACGCTGGAAAACTCACTGACCGCCCGCGCTACGCCGCCCGCTTCTTCCAGCAGGCGCAATTCGCGGCGCTGGTTGTAGCGAAACTTCTTCGACAGTTCTTCTGGAGTGCGCGCCATGGCCAATTGCTCGGCCTGGGGCTTGAGGGTGCTGACGCGCCCCTCGTTCAGCGCCGACAGGTAGCGCGCACGATGCCGCAACGGCACCTGCGCGTCGGCGGCAATCGGCAAGATGATCTCGGCATTGCCAAGGTCAAAGAGGCCTTTCTTGCCGCTGCGCTTGAGCACCTCCTTGGACAGGGCCAGGTCGCGCCCCCAGGTGGCTATCGCCCCCTTGAGTTCACCGCCTTGCTGCCAACCCAGGTAGCGCACCGGGATCTGCGCCAGCCCGGCCATCCGTTCGATCACCTGTGGATGAGTCGCCACGCTGCCGCCATAACGCTGCCAGGCCTGGGCGTAAACCTCGGCCTCGACAGGCGCCCAGCCACGTTCACGCCAGCCCTGGAAGCGGTTCAGCATTTAAACCACGGCGTCATAAGGGTCCACGCCGTCCTTGACCACGAGGATGTCTTCCATGATCAGGTACTGCAGGTCGGAGCCGAAGAACATGTTCAGCGCGTCGGTCGGCGAGCAGATCATCGCTTCGCCACGACGGTTGAGCGAGGTGTTCAGCGACACACCATTACCGGTCAGCACTTCCAGCTCTTTCATCATGTCGTAGTAGCGCGGGTTGTATTCGCGCTTGAGTACCTGGGCGCGGGACGTGCCATCTTCATGCACCACTTCCGGCACGCGGGTCTTCCACTCTTCGGCGACTTCAAAGGTGAAGGTCATGAACGGCGCCGGGTGATCGACCTTGATCATCTGCGGGGCCACGGTGTCGAGCATCGACGGGCAGAAAGGCCTCCAGCGCTCGCGGAACTTGATCTGGTGGTTGATGCGGTCAGCCACGCCGGTAGCACTCGGGCAACCGATGATAGAACGGCCGCCTAGGGCACGCGGGCCGAACTCCATGCGCCCCTGGAACCAGGCCACCGGGTTGCCGTCGACCATGATCCTGGCGATGCGCTGCGGCATGTTTTCGATCTTGCGCCAGTTCGGCTTGCTCGCGTGCTTGGCACAGGCGGCGATCACGTCTTCATTGCTATAGGACGGGCCGAGGTAGACGTGCTCCATCTTCTCAACTGGAACACCACGGGCGTGGGACACGTACGCGGCGGCACCCACAGCGGTGCCGGCATCGCCGGACGCCGGCTGCACGAACAGCTCTTTCACGTCGTCACGGGCGATGATCTTTTGGTTCAGCTTGACGTTCAGCGCACAACCGCCCGCGAATGCCAGCTTGCCGGTGTCCTTGAGGATGTCGCCCAAGTAGTAATCGATCATCTGCAGGGCCAGCTTCTCGAACAGCGCCTGCATGCTGGCCGCGTAGTGGATGTACGGCTCGTCGGCGATATCGCCTTCGCGCTTGGGCCCCAGCCACTCGATCAGTTTAGGCGAGAAGTAGAAACCCTTGCCCTTCTCTTTATAACGACGCAGGCCGATGACGTTGGCGTAGTCGGTGTTGATCACCAGCTCGCCGTTTTCAAACGAGGCCAGGCGCGAGAAATCGTACTTGCTGGCGTCGCCATAGGGCGCCATGCCCATGACCTTGAACTCACCGTCGAGCATCTCGAAACCGAGGAACTCGGTAATTGCGCCATACAGGCCGCCGAGGGAGTCCGGGTCGTAGAATTCCTTGATCTTGTGGATCTTGCCGTTTTCGCCGTAGCCGAAGAAGGTAGTGGCGTACTCGCCCTTGCCGTCGATGCCGAGGATCGCGGTTTTTTCCTGGAAGCCCGAGCAGTGGTAGGCACTGGAAGCGTGGGCCAGGTGGTGTTCAACCGGTTCGATCTTGATTTTCTTCGGGTCAAAACCCAATTGCTCCAGGCACCAGACGATCTTGTTGCGATAGCGCTTGTAGCGACGGTTGCCCATCAGGATCGCGTCGAGGGCACGGTCCGGGGCGTACCAATAGCGCTTGGCGTAGTGCCAGCGCGCCTCGCCGAACAGGCTGATCGGGGCGAACGGGATCGCCACCACATCAACGTCGGAAGGCTTGATGCCGGCCTGTTCCAGGCAGAACTTCGCCGACTCGTAGGGCATGCGGTTCTTTGCATGTTTGTCGCGTACGAAGCGCTCTTCTTCGGCGGCCGCAATCAGCTTGCCGTCGATATACAGGGCTGCGGAAGGATCATGGCTAAGGGCGCCGGACAGGCCAAGAATCGTCAATGCCACAGGGGTCTAGCCTCTTTTAGTCTGCATGCAGGCGGGTCGCGCCTGAAAAAAGTGTGCCTCTCGCCTTGGCGAGAAACAGCTAAAGGGCGGGATTATAGCTTAAAAGCAGGGGGAAGCTGTTAGCGACACGCGCCAGGCTGGGAGGGCTACTACAGTTCGAGGCTACCGTCGGCGTTTTGCCGGTAGAGGGTGTAAGGCAAGGCGAGGGTATCCAGCACGGCGGAGACCGGCACATCGATAAAGGCCCAGGGAATACCGTCCAGCGCCAGGCCAGCTGCGGAACTCGGCGGTGCATGCAGTACGCACAGGTCATAAGCCACGCCGCTGTAGACGCGTGGAACGGACTGGCAATAGGTTTTTTTTGTCCTGAGCTCTCGCAGAGCGACGCTATCGTCACGCAGCACTGTCGTCAAGGTACCGCAGCCGGCCAGCAACAACACGCTACCTAACAACGCCAACCGCCTTGTGATTCCAGTCTTCATGCTTGTTTCTCCTGTTGAGGGACTGAAACCTAACACTTTGACTCGTTACCCACAGGCTCTGCTGGACGCAGCTCAGCGTAGGAACCTTCTGGTTCAGCCCAACGGCCATGACGGTCGGCAAAAACACAGGAAGCCGTTAAACTCACGCTCTTTTGCGTCTGCGCCAGCCAATGCGTCGCGCTACGGAACTGCCTGCCCATGACCCGTCCTGCCCCCGCCGCCCTGCTTGCGCTGGGCTTGTGCACCACAGCCCTGGCCGACGATGCAGCGCTGACCCTCGACCCCAGCGTGATCACCGGTTCACGCAGCGCCAGCCCGACCTTCGACCTGCCGTATTCGGTGGACGGCATCAGCCGCGAGCAGATCAGCGGCGGCCAACTCGGCATCAACGCCTCCGAAGCCCTGTCCCGTGTGCCTGGCCTCGTGGTACAGAACCGCCAGAACTATGCCCAGGACCTGCAGATCTCATCCCGTGGTTTCGGCGCCCGCTCGGCATTCGGCGTGCGCGGCATCAAGCTGATCGCCGATGGCATCCCCGCCAGCACCCCCGACGGCCAGGGCCAGGCGGCGACCTTCAACCTCGACACAGCTGAACGTATCGAAGTGCTGCGCGGCCCGGCGGCGACGTTGTATGGCAGCAACGCCGGCGGCGTGATCCAGATGTTTTCCCGCGACGGCGAAGGCACGCCGCGCGTCGGCGCCGAAACCCTGGTAGGCAGCGACGGACTGAACAAAAACCACCTCAGCGCAGAGGGTGCGGCCAATGGCGCCGGTTTCGTGCTCGATGCCTCGCGCATGGATACCAATGGCTATCGCGACCACAGCAGCGCCCGCCGCGACCAGACCTTCGCCAAGCTCAATTTCGCGCCGGATGACGACAGCAAGCTGGCGTTGATCTACAGCAGCCTTGAGCAGAACGGTACGCAAGATCCGCTGGGGCAAACCTGGGCGGCGTACAAAGCCGATCCGCGTTCGGTGAGCTCCAATGCGCTGATCTACAACACGCGTAAAAGTATCGATCACCAGCAGTTGGGATTGAATTACGAGCGGTACATCGGTAATGCAACGTTGCAGGTGAATGCTTATACCGGGCGCAGGAATGTGATCCAGTACCTGTCGATCCCCAAAGGCACGCCGGCCAACGAACGCGGCGGCGGCGTGGTGCAATTTGACCGCAAGTTCTACGGCGGCAGCGTGCGCTGGATGCAACCCGTTGAAAGCGCTCCCGGCGATTTGATGATCATCACCGGCTTGGACTTCGACCAAAGCGAAGACAGCCGCCACGGTTACCAGAATTACAGCGGTAACACCCTGGGCGTGAAAGGCCAGCTACGTCGTGATGAAATCGACACGGCTAGCAGCCTCGACCCGTATATCCAGGCCAACTGGGCCCTCGACCGCTGGACCCTGCAAGCCGGTATCCGGCACAGCACCATGCAAATGGACGTCGACGATCAGTTCCTGAGCAATGGCGACGCCAGCGGCAACAAGACTTACCAGAAAAATACGCCGTCAATGAGCGTGATGTATGCGTTCACTCCCGAGCTGCACGGCTACGTCAGTGCAGGTAAAGGTTTCGAAACCCCGACCCAGGCCGAACTGGCCTACGCGCCGGGCAACGTCGAGGGCTTCAACTTCGGCCTGAAGCCGTCTGAAAGTACCCAATATGAAATAGGTTTGAAGGCGCAGCTAAACGACACACGGCTCAACGCAGCGGTGTTTCAGATCACCACTGAAGACGAACTGGTCGTGCAGCAATCCATCGGTGGCCGCACCAGCTACCAGAACGCTGGCCGCACCCTGCGCCGCGGCTTCGAACTCGGCATGGAAAGCCAACTCAGCGAACACTGGAGCACCAGCCTCGCCTACACCCGCCTGCAAGCAACCTACGACAGTGACTTCGCCAGCGCAGCCAATACTATCGATAAAGGCAACTACCTTCCCGGCGTACCGCAAACCACCCTGTTCGTCGAACTCAACTGGAAACCACGAGACTGGGTCAGCACCGCCATCGAGGGCCTGTACCGCAGCAAAGTCTATGTCGAAGACACCAACAGCCAACATGCCGCGCCGGGCTACAGCGTATTCAACTGGCGCGCACGGTTGGAGCAAAAGGTAGAGCACTGGACCTTTCACCAGACCTTGCGCCTGGATAACTTGTTGGATCGCCAGTATGTGGGGTCAGTGATAGTCGGTGACGGCAATGGTCGCTACTACGAAGCGGCGCCGGGGCGGTCGTGGTATGCGGGGGCTGGGGCTGAATATCAATTCTAATGTGGGAGGGGGCTTGCTCCCGATAGCGGTGGATCAGCTACAGAAACATCACTGACACCCCCGCTTCGGGGGCCCCACCACTCGGCACCTCGCCCAGGCTCGGTGTGCCCGTAATCCGACATTGATTTGGGGGCCGCCTGAGATCAAAAACACAGCGAGGCGGCCTTATAGCCGACCTGATCGTTGAAGCGTGCGCGTGCCCCTGTGGGAGCGGGCTTGCCCGCGAAGGTCGTTAACGATGACGCGGGAAACCAGAAAGAACGCGGCGTTCTCAGGTTTTTCGCGAGCGCTCCTACATAAAAAGCAGAAACACCGCCAGCGTATCTGCGATGCGCAGCGAGTCGCTTTTGATCTTGATCTCAGGCGCCCCGTTAAACCACGCTGGCCGAACGCAGGCTTGAAACCGTGGGTAACCCGGCAGGACGCCGGGTTAGCCGTCCTGGGCCAGGGATGGCCCATGACGGCGGCCCACGGTTTCAAGCCGGAGAGAGCGTTTTGCTTACTTTTGCGCTTTTGTCCGGTCCGTACACGCTTTCCAAAGTGAGCCGCTGTAAAAGCGGAACCATAAGTGGCCATTGCCCAAATAACGGATATGTACCCAGGACGAAAACCAACATCCTGCTCGGCTGTCAGGCCGCCCCGGGAGCAAGCTCCCTGGTTTGCTGCGCGACAGCTTCACATCGAAGATGTGGTGGGGACTCCCACATTTGGACTTCAAGCGTGCTCTTAAACCAGGCCCGCCAAAACATCCGTATCTTTAGGCAGCCGCTGATCAATCACTTGATACAACGCACTGCCCTGCGGCCAATTGCGCATAAAGCGCGCACGATCCTTGGCATACGCCGCAGCGAAGCTGGCAATGGAGCTGTGCTGACACATCGCGTCCAGGTCGATCATCGCCCAGCGGCCGTCGCTCCAAAACAGGTTATGCCCCTTGAGGTCGCCGTGGCTGATGCGCTCGCGAATCAACTCGGCAAACAGATGGTCCAGCGCCAGCAGCTCGTTTTCAGGCGCATCCCCGCGTTCGACATAGGGCGCGAAGCGCTCGATGATGTCCGGCCCAGGCAGGAACTCCGTGATCAGGTAAGCACGGCTGCGCAACCATAAAAAGCGCTTCTCCAATACCGCCAGCGGCTTGGGCGTAGCAAAACCGAGAAACGCCAGGCGGTTACCCTCGCGCCAGGAATGCCAGGCGCGGCTCGGGCGCCAGAAGCGCTTGAGCCAATGGGCAAAGCCCTTGATGTTGTAGCGCTTGATCACCAGCGGCCGACCGGCCACCTCGACCTTGCCCACGCTGGCCGCGCCGCCGGTCTTGTACAGGTGGCCCTGATCGAGCAACGCATCCGCCTGCTCAAGCACCGGCAGCATGGCCGCCTCTTCTTCGCGTCGGATCGCACGCAAGGCAAAGGCGCCACGTACCACGCTGAACAGCGTGCACTCGCGACCGGTCTTGTCGAGGAAATCTTTCAAGCGCCAGGCACTGACTTTGCGCACCTGCTTTTCCAGGGCTTCCAGGGGCAAGGCATGCTCGCCATTGCCGAGCAGGTAATACACCAGCAATTCTTCGGTAAAGGGTTCGAGGTTTTTCGGCAATTGGGCAAAAAACACGCCGAGGTTTTCCAGCACTCGATTGCGCGACAGCGGCTTGCCCGGATCCTCGACACGAATACCGGCGCCATCGATCAAATACAACTTGCCATCCTGGCGCAGCAGATTGTCCAGGTGCAGGTCTTCCTGCCACAGGCCTTTGGCGTGCATCTGGGCAATCGCGTCCAGCGCTTCGGCGAGCACGGCGGTTTGTTCGTCCGCCAACGGCGGCAGACTCTCGACGGCGAGCCAGGCGTCGGCCAGGCTTTGGGCGCCCTCGATAAACTCAAACAGCAACCAGCCGCCCTCGCCTTCCTGCAAGCCATCGGCCAGCAACAACGGCGTGGTCAGGCCCTGCCCGGCCAACAAACGCACGCCCTTGAGCTCGCGCTGAAAATGCCGCGCCGCCTTGCTGCCTACCAGCAGCTTGGCCAACACCGGGCGACCGCGCCAAACCGCCGCGCCCACGTAGCGCTGCCCCGGCAACACCCGCAATAGGCTCAGCAACTGCAACTGCCCCGGGCCTGCGGCATCTGCCAAGTCGATAGTCAACGGCAGGCTGGGGGAACGGCCAACATTTTTCAGCTCGGATAGACGCATCAGCGGTTCTCCTTGTGGCTGCGGCGTGCGGTCAAGCGTTGGAGCCAAGTGGATACCAAGGCACTGTCCTCGGGCTGTTCAAGGTATGCCGCCAGCAGTTGGCGCACTTGCGCATCGGACCATTGCGGTGCGCGGCGCAGCAGCGGTTCCAGGTCCTTGACCCGGTCACGCCAGCCGAACAACAGCGGGCGGGTTTTCTCCAGGTCGATCAACTGCGCGGCGTAACCCTGCGCGGTGGCCTGCAGGAAAATATGCTTGGGGTAAAAACAGCCGTGCACCTGACCCACGCCGTGCAGGTGCCGCGCCAGCTTGCCGCACGCCAGCAGGATTGCGCGCTGCTGGGTATCGCTCAATTGCGGCCATTGTTCCAGCAACGAATCCAGGTCGTTCCAACCATCCAGGGCGCGGGTAAGCAACATCGCCCGGCGTTCGCCTGCGACCTTGCGCTCGCCGAAGAAAGCCGCCTGCAACGCCGGGATTCCCAGCTTTTGATACAGGCTGATGTTACGAAACTCGCGGGCAAAACTGGGTTCGCCCAACGGCCGGTGCAAGGTGCGGGTCAGGTAGTTGCTCTGGCGCTTGAGGTAGTAACCCTCGCCTTCAAGCTCCAGGCGATACACGCTGCTCCAGCCGCCTTGGCTGGTATTGGGCTCGTCCACCGCGTCCAGTTGCTTGGCCCACAGGGCGTCGAATGTCGCGAGGCCGTTGCGCTCAAGCAAAGCGCGGTCTTCGGCCGCCAGGAAGTCACTCATTCGCGTCCCTCGAAAAACTTCACCACGTGGCGAATCCGTTGTTTGTCCGACGCCGTCAGGTGCGCACGTTGGCGATATTGCAGGTAGAAGCGCAGGCGCTGGGTGGCCGACAAGTGATACTTGGCGACTTTGTCCAGGCAGGCCAGGTCCTTGGTGATGCGATACTTGAGCCAGAAACCGCGCCAGAAATCGCCGTTGGGGCAGTCGATCAGGTACAGGGTGCGCTGGTCGTCCACCAACAGGTTGCGCCACTTCAAGTCGTTGTGGGTGAAGCGATGGTCGTGCATGGTCCGCGTGTATTCGGCGAGCTGACGGCTGATGCCATCTACCCAACGGGGGTCCTTCAGGCGTTCGTCATTACGCTCGGCCAACACCGACAGGTCTTCGGTCCTGGGCAATTCACGGGTGATCATGGCGCCGCGGTTGTAGGCCAGGCCCTTGCGATCCAGGCCCCAGGCAACTACGTCGGCCGTAGGGATGCCCCATTTGGCGAAGCGCTTGAGGTTCTGCCATTCGGATTTGACCCGCGGCCGGCCCAAATAGCGACGTAAGCCTTTGCCGGCGCCCACATAGCGCTTGACGTAATAATTGACCCCACCCCGCTCCACCCGGATCACTTCCGACAGCGGGTCGCGGGTCAGCCGCTCGCCTTGCAGAGCGAAGACCGCTTCCAGGCTCCCGAAGTCATCCGCCAGGGCGGCGTAGGCAGGTTCCAGGTTCCAACCCGCCATCAGAGCGCATCCCCGTATCGCTGCTTGCGCGCAGAGAGCTTTGCGGCCATGCGCTCCAATTCGGCCAACAGCGCGGTTTGCTCGGCCAGGATCTGGCGCAGTGGCTGCTGGAAGTAAGCCTTCAGGAAGCGCAGTTTATCGCGCTGGGTCAAGCCGATTTCCAGGGCGGAATAATACAGGCCGGCCAGGTCTTTGTTGCGCCAGCGCGTAGGAATCGTCGCTCGCACCTGAGCGCGGTGCAGGTCGATCACCGACAGTTTGAGGTTGTCGACGCTGATGGGCTGGTCGGTGTGCAACAGGAAATGGCAGAGGTAGCAATCGCGATGATTGACCCCGCCGCGGTGCATCGCGCCGACGGTACGCGCCAGCTCAAGGGTCAAGGCATGCTTGATGGCTGGCACGGGCGGTTGCTTGGCCCAGTCGAGGGTCAAGTCTTCCAGGCTGATAATCGGGGTCAGTTCCCGGGTGACGATAAACGAATGCTGGTCGGCCGGGTTGCTGCCTTTTTCGCCAAACGCCACGGCGGTCATGGTCGGCACGCCGAGTTCCTGCAAGCGCTGGATCGCCAGCCACTCCTGGCCCGCGCCCAATACCGGCAACTTGGCCGTAACCAGGTTCTTGAGGATTTCGCCCCAGCCGATGCCACGGTGGATCTTCACAAAATAAGGCTGGCCTTCGACCATCGTACGCAACGTACGGCGAGCGGCCAGCTCGCGGAACACCTGGCCGTCCAGCTTCTCGACCTCGGCGAACGCATCGCGCCCGGCCCAGAGGGTCTTGAAGGGTTCGGCAAGAATCAACTTCATCGGTTTGGCTCCGCCAGAATCAGGTCCGCAGCGTACTGCGGCATGCTATAGAGGTCGGCCGTCTCGGCGAAGGCCAGACCATTGCGACTCCAGGTCGCGCGTGCGTGTGGATCGTCGAGCATATCCACCAGGTACTGGTTGAGCTGGGCTTGCTCGAACGGCTCGTCCAACACCCGACCGCTCTGGGCCTTGTCGATGTAGAACGCGTAGCCACACACCCGGCTCACCAGTACCGGGAGGCCGGCGACCACCGCTTCGACCAGCACCATGCCGGCCGCCTCGTTATAAGCAGGGTGGATCAGCAAGTCGGCACCCAGCAGGAAGCGCGGAATATCACTGCGGCCCTTGAAGAACTGCACCTGCTCGCCAAGTCCCAATGCAGCACTCTGCAATTGGAATACCTTGGGGTCGTCCTGGCCGATTACAAACAGCCGGGTGCGTTTCTTCAGCTTCGAAGGCAATGCGGCCAAGGCCTTAAGGCTGCGGTCGACGCCCTTGGTCTTGAAGCCCGAGCCGATCTGCACCAGCAACAGGTCATCCTCGGCCAGGCCAAATTCACCGCGAAACTCGGCGCGGATTTCGGCGGCGTTCGGCGGGGCGCGCCGGTCGCGGGCGATACCGGGCGGCAGCAGGTGGAAACGCTCAGCCTGGGTCCCGTAATACTGGGTGAAGAGCTGCTGCTGATGCTCGGACAACACCATGATCTGGGTCTTGGCGTTTTTGTCGAATACCGCACGCTCGTATTCGGCGAAGTGCCTGTAGCGCCCGAACCAGCGGTACATGGGGTTGCGCAGGTTTTGCGCCTTGTCCTCGAACACCCCGTCGGCGGCGAAGTACACATCCAGCCCGGGCATTTTGTTGAATCCCACCACGCGGTCCACCGGGCGCTTGGCCAGGTCAGCCTGGATCCAGGCATACAGCTTTTCGTTGCGACGGTGATTGACCAGGGCCTTGACCGGTGCCACCAGCACCTCAAAGCCTGGCGGGATATCACCCTCCCAGATCAAGGTGTACACACGAATCTGGTGGCCGCGCTGCTGGCACTCCAGGGCGATGCGCATGAAGTCGCGCTGCAAGCCACCGAAGGGGAAGTACTTGTACAAAACAAAAGCCAGTTGCATCAGTGCTGCTCCTCAGCCAGTAACAACGTGCTCAGCCGGCTTGCTACACGCTCAGGATTCAAGCGTGTGAAACACAGGGGCGACTCACGCTGGATGTCGAACCGACGCAGGTCGTCGGCCGTTGGTTGATAGGTGCAGTTTTTTTGCAGGCACGGCGCACACGGCCAATCGCTGGCCAGATGAACCTGGCCCTTGCCATAGGCACCGGTCAGGCCGGGGTTGGTGGGACCGAACAGGGAAATGGTCGGCACATCCAATGCAGCGGCCAGGTGGCCGAGCCCGGTGTCCACGGCCACACAGGCCCGGGCGCTGGCCAATACGCCGGCCACCCCCGCCAGGTTGAGCTTGGGCAACACTTCAGCGTTGGGCAGGCCCTGGGCCAGGCGTTCGGCCCGGGCCTTTTCGGCGGCGTTTCCCCAGGGCAGCTTCACGTCCACGCCCAGGCGGCCCATGCGTTCGGCCAGCTCGCGCCAGTAGGCTTCGGGCCAGTGCTTGGTGTCCCAGGTGGTGCCGTGCAACAGCAATACAAAAGGTTTCTTTGGCGGCAGCCCAAGCAGCTTCTCGGTGCTCAGGCCATAGTCGCCCAGGCCTTTGGGCAGATCGTAGCCCAAGGCCACCGCGAACAACTGGCGCAGGCGCTCTACCGCGTGTTGCCCACGGGCCACGGCCAGGCGCCGCGAGTAGAAGTGTGCCGCGATCGGTTCGCGGGCCGAGTGCTTGTCAAACCCGGCCACGGGTGCCCGCACATAACGGGTCAGCCAGGCGCTTTTCAGCAGACCCTGGGCGTCGATCACCAAGTCATATTTGGTCGACTGCACACGCTGCTTGAAGCGTCGCCACTCGCCGCTCTTGAAGGTTTGCCAGAGATTCTTGCGCCAGCGGCGGATCGCTACCGGAATCACCTGGTCCACCGCCGGGTGCCAGGCAGGGATTTCGGCAAAGCCTTCTTCCACCACCCAATCAAAGCGAATGCCGGGGATCGCCCGCGCTGCATCGGTCAATGCTGGCAAGGCGTGGATCACATCGCCCAGGGATGAGGTCTTGACTACCAGTACCCGCAACTCAGCGAACCTCGACCACGTCGCCCTGCAACCGTTGCAAGGCATCGGTTACCGGCTGCGGCAATAATTGGCGCAGGCAATTGTAGTGGCCGAAACGGCAGGTACGGTCAAAGCACGGGCTGCAATCCAGGCCCAGGCGCACCACTTCGACCTTATCGGCCAGGGGTGGGGTAAACCCTGGGGAGGTGGAGCCGTACACCGCCACCAGCGGGCGGTTCAGCGCTGCCGCCACATGCATCAGGCCGGAGTCGTTGGACACCACCGAGTCGGCGCAGGATAGCAGGTCGATGGCCTCGGCCAGGGACGTGTCGCCACTGAGATTCGTCGCTTCCTCTCGCAGGCCCGGAATCAGGCGCTGGCGAATATCTTCACCGACCGAATGATCGTTCTTCGAACCAAACAGCCACACCTGCCAGCCTTCGCGGATCTTGGTCTCGGCAACCTTGGCGTAATGTTCCGACGGCCAGCGCTTGGACTCGCCAAACTCGGCGCCTGGGCACAAGGCCAACACCGGCCGATCCAGAGCCAGGCCGAACTTGGCCAGCGCCGCATCGCGGGTGACGGGGTCGATCTGCAGGCTGGGGCGCGGATACGGCTTGGGCAACTCGGCGCCCGGCTCATACGCCAGGGCCATGAAACGCTCAATCATCAGCGGGTAGCGGGCTTTATCCAGGGTGCGCACGTCATTGAGCAGCACATAACGAAACTCGCCGCGCCAGCCGGTGCGCTTGGGGATGCCGGCGAAATACGGCACCAGCGCCGACTTGAGCGAGTTGGGCAACAGGATCGCCTGGTCGTACTGGCCGGCCATGGACTTGCCGATGCGCCGACGGGTCGCCAGTTCCAGGGCGCCGTGGCCGAGCGGAAAGCTCAAGGCCTTGCGCACCTCGGGCATGCGCTCCAGGAGCGGCCGGCTCCACTCAGGGGCGAGCACGTCGATCTGGCAGTCTGGATAGCGCTGCCGCAGGCACTGGAACAGTGTCTGTGCCATCACCATGTCACCGACCCAACTGGGCCCAACGATCAAAATATTCATGTAGTTTCCACAAACGATGCGGGGAGGCTTATGCCTCCCCGCCCTAATAGTGTTTCAGCTCAAGCCCAACGCCTGCCAGATTCGCATCACCTGGCGCCGCTCGTCTGCAAATTGATCCCCGGCGACCGTGCCGGCCTCATTCTGCAAGGCCTGGCGGTGCGCGGCGGACCGGTAGGCCTTATACACCTCGCGCAACAAATGGGCATCGGCGGCGGGCATCAGCCCAACCTGCTCCAGGCCCTCCAGAATGCGAATATTATCGGTGTAGCGCAGCAACGATGGATGGTGCGCAGACCACGCCAAAGCCGCGTATTGCACCATAAATTCAATATCGACGATACCTCCGGCGTCCTGCTTGAGATCGAACACAGCCGTAGCCTCGAAGGCATTGGCGCCCCTGCCGGCCGCCGTGGCCCGGGTGCCGAGGTTATCGCGCATCTTGGCACGCATCTCACTGACCTCCTGGCGCAGCTTGGCCAAGTCCCGTTCACGTCCCAACACTTTAGCGCGTACCTGCTCGAATGCCTGGCCCACATCCTGGCTGCCGACCAGCACCCGCGCGCGTATCAGCGCCTGATGTTCCCAGGTCCAGGCTTCATTTTGCTGATAGCGGTCGAATGCGCCCAGGGAACTCACCAGCAGGCCGGATGCGCCGGAAGGCCGCAGGCGCATGTCGACTTCATAGAGCTGGCCCGAGTTGGTCTGGGTGGTCAGCAGGTGAATGATCCGCTGGCCCAGGCGCGTAAAGAACTGCGCGCCGTCAATCGGCTTGGCGCCATCGGTCTCGGCCTGGGGGTCACCATCGTGGATAAACACCAGGTCCAGGTCCGAACCGTGCCCCAGTTCGATGCCGCCGACTTTCCCATACCCGACAATGATGAACCCAGGATCGCACAGGGTACCGTCCAGGCGCTGCGGCGCGCCGTGGCGGGCGACAGTCTGGCGCCAGGCCAGGGCCAGCACTTGTTCAAGAATCGCCTCGGCCAGCCAGGTAAGGTAGTCGCTGACTTTCATCAACGGCAGGCTGCCGGCGATTTCCGAGGCGGCCACCCGCAAGCGGTGCGCCAACTTGAAATGCCGCAGGGCTTCCATCTGCTGCTCAAGGTCATCTTCGGGAATGCGCGTAAGACGTTCGCGCAACTCGGCGGCCAGTTCCGGCGCCAGCGGCGGCTTGAACAGGCGACCTTCGTTGAGCAACTCATCCAGCAACAACGGGAAACGGGTGATCTGCTCGGCGATCCACGGGCTGGCGGCGCACAGGGTCAGCAGGCGACGCAGGGCGTCGGGGTTTTCCGTGAGCAGCACCAGATAAGCCGAACGCCGGGCGACCGCTTCCACCAGCGGCAATACACGCTCAAGCACCAGGTCCGGGTTGGCGTGCTCGACGGCCTGGGCCAGCAGGCGCGGGATAAACGCGTCCAAGCGTTCACGCCCCAAGCGCTGCATGGCACGCAATTGCGGGCTACCGCGCAGGCCAGCCAAGGCCTTGAGTGCCTTAGGGGCGTCGGTGAAACCGCCCTCTGCCAGTTGGCGACACGCGGCGTCTTCATCCTGGGACTCCTCCCACAGCGGCAACCACTCGCCACCGACGACCAGCTCGCTTTCTTCGCCTTCCTCTTCATCCGGGTCGGCAATCACTTGGCGGAAGTGCCAGTCCACACGACCACGCCAGTACATCAGGCGCTCGTGGAACGCGGCCCAATCGCTGAAACCCAGCATAAAGGCGATACGCGCCTGGTCTTCGGGGCTATCGGGGAGCATTTGCGTCTGGCGATCGGCGATCGCCTGGATCGCGTGTTCGGTGTAGCGCAGGAATTCGTAGCCATTGCGCAACTCGGTGACCACCGCCGGCGGCAGGTAACCCTGGCCTTCCAGGGTGCCCAGCACGTTCAGCAACGGACGCTGTTGCAGGCTGAGGTCGCGACCACCGTGGATCAACTGGAACGCCTGGGCGATAAATTCCACCTCGCGGATGCCGCCTGCACCCAGCTTGATATTGTCGGCCATGCCCTTGCGCCGCACTTCCTGCTGAATCAACTGCTTCATGGTGCGCAGCGCTTCGATGGCGGAGAAGTCCAGGTAGCGGCGGTAGACGAACGGCCGCAGCATATCCAGCAACTGCGCGCCCGCCATCTGATCGCCGGCCACCACCCGCGCCTTGATCATCGCATAGCGTTCCCAGTCCCGGCCCTGATCCTGATAATACTGCTCCAGCGCGTTGAAGCTGAGCACCAAGGCGCCGGACGAGCCGTAGGGACGCAGGCGCATGTCCACGCGAAAGACAAAGCCGTCGACGGTCATCGGGTCGAGGGCCTTGATCAATTTCTGACCAAGGCGGATGAAAAACTCCTGATTATCCAAGGAGCGTTTCACACCCACCGTTTCGCCACCTTCAGGGTAGGCAAAGATCAGGTCGATATCCGACGACAGGTTCAATTCCACCGCACCGAGCTTGCCCATGCCGAGGATAACCATGTGCTGGGCTTCACCGCTGCGTCGCCCGGTGGGCGTGCCGAACTGGGCACAGTGGCGCTGGTACAACCATTGGTAGGCCTGGTCGATGCTGGCATCGGCCATGTCAGAGAGATCGCGACAGGTTTGCACCAGGTCAGCCTGGCGAGTCAGGTCGCGCCAGATGATGCGTACTTGCTGGCGCGTGCGCTGGCGGCGCAGCACACGGCCCAGTTCATCTTCTGTTTCGGCTTGTTGCACTGCGCCAGCAATCTGGCTGCACAGCTCACCGGGCGCAAAGCCGCGGTCCAGCTCGCCCCAGGCCACCAGTTCGAGCAACATCAAAGGGTCACGAACACTTTGTTCAATGACAAAATCACTGGCTGCGCACACGCGGGCGAAGTCGGCCCAGCGTTGCGGCGTCCACGCAGAAAGGCCATGATCGTCATCCAGCGCGGCCACTGCGTCACGAAATGACTGCTCGGCCCGGCTGGCGTAAGGCAGGAGAATGGCCGGCAGTTCGGCCAGCGTGGGAAGGCTCATGGTCTATCCTTGATCGGCGCGTAAATGGCCTGTGGCTGTGAACGCAAGAACCACCCTCGGTGATGGACTGTCGAACAAAGGTTATAAATAGCTGAAATTAAATCAATCTTGGCAGACAGCATTAAACTTTCACCTTTTCTTGTTCGCAAAAGATCAACAATAACGATTATGCTCACCAGCCAGACCGAGCCATACGCTCAGTCTTGTGTAGTTTTACTACTCGTATATACATTCGAAAGGCTGAAATGGCCGACGATTTGTAGTAAAACTACAGGACGCCGAAGCAACCTTCGGCCATCCAAGAATTTATGTCGTCTGCCCACAAGGCCAGTCGCAAACTTCAGGCAACCGATTCTGGTAGCCTTTCCGCCCTGGAGCAAGCCATGCAAGACCTCGATCCCGTCGAAACCCAGGAATGGCTGGACGCCCTGGAATCGGTTCTCGACAAAGAAGGCGAAGACCGTGCTCACTACCTGATGACCCGTATGGGCGAACTCGCGACCCGCAGCGGCTCGCAACTGCCTTACGCCATCACTACGCCATACCGCAACACCATCCCCGTTACCCACGAAGCACGCATGCCTGGCGACCTGTTCATGGAACGCCGCATTCGCTCGCTGGTACGTTGGAACGCCATGGCGATGGTAATGCGCACGAACTTGAAAGATTCTGACCTGGGCGGTCACATCTCCAGCTTCGCTTCCAGCGCAACCCTGTATGACATCGGCTTCAACTACTTCTTCCAGGCCCCGACCGACGAACACGGCGGCGACCTGATCTACTTCCAGGGCCACACCTCGCCAGGCGTCTACGCCCGTGCGTTCATGGAAGGTCGCATCAGCGAAGAACAAATGAACAACTTCCGCCAGGAAGTCGACGGTCAGGGCCTGTCGTCCTACCCGCACCCTTGGCTGATGCCTGATTTCTGGCAGTTCCCAACCGTTTCCATGGGCCTGGGCCCGATCCAGGCAATCTACCAGGCACGCTTCATGAAGTACCTGGAAGCCCGTGGGTTCATCCCGGAAGGCAAGCAGAAAGTCTGGTGCTTCCTGGGCGACGGCGAGTGCGACGAGCCGGAATCCCTGGGGGCCATCTCCCTGGCCGGCCGCGAGAAGCTGGACAACCTGATCTTCGTCATCAACTGCAACCTGCAGCGCCTCGACGGCCCGGTTCGCGGCAACGGCAAGATCATCCAGGAACTCGAAGGCGTGTTCCGTGGCGCCCACTGGAACGTGACCAAAGTCATCTGGGGCCGTTTCTGGGACCCACTGCTGGCCAAGGACGTCGACGGTATCCTGCAACGTCGCATGGACGAAGTCATCGACGGCGAGTACCAGAACTACAAGGCTAAAGACGGCGCGTTCGTTCGCGAGCACTTCTTCAACACGCCTGAACTCAAGGCGATGGTTGCCGACCTGTCCGACGACGAGATCTGGAAGCTCAACCGTGGCGGCCACGACCCGTACAAGGTCTATGCGGCGTATCACCAGGCGGTCAACCACAAGGAACAACCCACCGTCATCCTGGCCAAGACCATCAAGGGTTATGGCACCGGTGCCGGCGAGGCGAAGAACACCGCGCACAACACCAAGAAAGTCGATGTCGACAGCTTGAAGTTGTTCCGCGACCGCTTCGACATCCCGGTCAAGGACGAAGAGCTGGAGAACCTGCCGTTCTTCAAGCCAGAGCCAAACAGCGCCGAAGCCCGCTACCTGAGCGAGCGCCGCAGCGCACTGGGCGGTTTCGTGCCACAGCGCCGCGCCAACAGCTTCAGCGTACCGACCCCGGACCTGAGCACCCTCAAGGCTATCCTTGACGGCTCGGGCGATCGTGAGATCTCCACCACCATGGCCTTCGTGCGCATCCTTGCGCAACTGGTCAAGGACAAGGAAATCGGCCCGCGCATCGTGCCGATCATCCCGGACGAAGCCCGTACCTTCGGTATGGAAGGCATGTTCCGCCAGTTGGGCATCTACTCTTCCGTCGGCCAGCTCTACGAGCCAGTCGATAAAGACCAGGTGATGTTCTACAAGGAAGACAAGAAGGGCCAGATCCTCGAAGAAGGCATCAACGAAGCGGGCGCCATGAGCTCCTTCATCGCTGCCGGTACTTCGTACTCCAGCCACAACCAGCCGATGCTGCCGTTCTACATCTTCTACTCGATGTTCGGCTTCCAGCGTATCGGCGACCTGGCTTGGGCAGCAGGCGACAGCCGTACCCGTGGTTTCCTGATCGGCGGCACCGCCGGCCGCACCACGCTGAACGGCGAAGGCCTGCAACACGAAGACGGTCACAGCCACATCCTGGCTGCCACCATCCCGAACTGCCGCACCTTTGATCCAACCTACGGCTACGAGCTGGCGGTGATCATCCAGGACGGCATGAAGAAGATGACCGAAGAGCAGCAGGACGTTTTCTACTACATCACCGTGATGAACGAGTCCTACCAGCAGCCTGCCATGCCGGCCGGCGTGGAAGAAGGCATCATCAAGGGCATGTACCTGCTCGAAGAAGACACCAAGGAAGCGGCGCACCACGTGCAACTGATGGGCTCCGGCACCATCCTGCGCGAAGTGCGTGAAGCGGCCAAGATCCTGCGTGACGAGTTCAACGTCGGCGCCGACGTGTGGAGCGTGACCAGCTTCAACGAACTGCGTCGCGACGGCCTAGCCGTAGAGCGCAGCAACCGCCTGCACCCTGGCCAGAAGCCTGCGCTGAGCTACGTCGAAGAGTGCCTGGCCGGCCGTAAGGGTCCGGTTATCGCCTCCACCGACTACATGAAACTGTTTGCTGAACAAATTCGCCAGTGGGTCCCGTCCAAGGAATTCAAAGTCCTGGGCACCGATGGTTTCGGCCGCAGTGACAGCCGCAAGAAGCTGCGTCACTTCTTCGAAGTCGACCGTCACTTTGTGGTGTTGGCAGCCCTGGAAGCCTTGGCTGACCGTGGTGAGATCGAACCCAAGGTGGT
This sequence comes from Pseudomonas sp. FBCC-B545, assembly GCF_059134095.1. Classification (NCBI taxonomy): domain Bacteria; kingdom Pseudomonadati; phylum Pseudomonadota; class Gammaproteobacteria; order Pseudomonadales; family Pseudomonadaceae; genus Pseudomonas; species Pseudomonas sp. FBCC-B545. The sequence goes on from NZ_CP101441.1 coordinate 5,739,289, forward strand.
GGCTGACGCCATCGTCAAGTTCGGGATCAACCCGGAAAAACGCAACCCACTGGACTGCTGAGGAGATTTTTTGTGAGCGAACTCATTCGCGTACCTGACATCGGCAGCGGTGAAGGTGAAGTAATCGAGCTGTTTGTGAAGGTCGGCGACACCGTCGAAGCCGACCAGAGCATCCTGACCCTGGAATCGGACAAGGCGAGCATGGAAATCCCTGCTCCCAAGGCCGGCGTGGTCAAGAGCCTGAAAGTGAAGCTGGGCGACCGCCTGAAAGAAGGCGACGAACTGCTGGAGCTGGAAATCGAAGGCGCTGCTGATGCAGCCCCTGCGGCGGCGGCTCCTGCTGCCGCTGCTGCCCCAGCACCCGCTGAAAAGCCAGCCGAAGCGCCTGCCGCTGCGGCTGCTGAACCTGCCGCCGCCACCGTTCAAGACATCCACGTCCCGGACATCGGTTCGTCGGGCAAGGCCAAGATCATCGAGTTGCTGGTCAAGGTCGGCGATACCGTCGAAGCCGACCAGTCGCTGATCACCCTGGAGTCCGACAAGGCCTCCATGGAGATCCCTTCGCCGGCTGCCGGCGTGGTGGAAAGCATCGCGGTCAAGTTGGAAGACGAAGTCGGCACCGGTGACTTCATTCTCAAGCTGAAAGTACAAGGCGCTGCGCCTGCCGCCGCGTCTGCACCGGCCGCTGCTCCCGCCGCCAAGGCTGAAGCGGCTCCGGCTCCGGCTGCTGCTGCCCCTGCGCCCGCTGCAAAAGCCGAGGCCGCACCAGCCCCTGCTGCTGCCGCACCTGCGCCAAGCGGTGCCAAGGTTCATGCCGGCCCTGCCGTGCGTCAACTGGCCCGTGAGTTCGGCGTTGAGCTCAATGCTGTGTCAGCCACTGGCCCTCACGGTCGCGTGCTGAAGGAAGACGTGCAGGTCTACGTCAAGGCCATGATGCAGAAAGCGAAGGAAGCGCCGGCTGCCGGTGGCGCTACCGGTGGTTCGGGCATTCCGCCGATCCGTACCGTAGACTTCAGCCGCTTCGGCGAAATCGAAGAAGTGCCGATGACCCGCCTGATGCAAATCGGCGCGGCCGGCCTGCACGCGAGCTGGCTGAACATCCCGCATGTGACCCAGTTCGACCAGGCCGACATCACCGACCTGGAAGCTTTCCGCGTTGCGCAGAAAGCCGTGGCCGAAAAGGCCGGCGTGAAACTGACTGTGCTGCCACTGCTGCTCAAGGCGTGCGCGCACCTGCTCAAGGAACTGCCGGACTTCAACGCCTCGCTGGCGCCAAGTGGCAAGGCGATCATCCGCAAGAAGTACGTGCACATCGGTTTCGCGGTCGACACCCCGGATGGCCTGCTGGTGCCGGTCATCAAGAACGTTGACCAGAAGAGCCTGCTGCAACTCGCTGCCGAAGCCGCTGCACTGGCTGCCAAGGCCCGCGACAAGAAGCTCACCCCGGACGACATGCAGGGCGCCTGCTTCACCATCTCCAGCCTCGGTCACATTGGCGGCACTGGCTTTACGCCAATCGTCAACGCACCGGAAGTGGCGATCCTGGGCGTTTCCAAGGCCACCATCCAGCCTGTGTGGGACGGCAAAGCGTTCCAGCCGAAGCTGATGCTGCCACTGTCGCTGTCCTACGATCACCGTGTGATCAACGGCGCCGCGGCGGCACGCTTCACCCAGCGCCTGAGCCAGTTGCTGAACGACATCCGCACCATCCTGCTGTAAGCCGCAGGGCCTTCCTTTCACCGGGAAGGCCCCTGCCGCACCGATTTCCGAGCGCCACGCTCGTACCTCAACCCCGCCGCTTGGCGGGGCTTTTTTGTGCGCTCGGTGTACACACAGAACAGGTTTGTACACCTTCTGTCACTTCGATTGCAGAAATCCCCCGCACGGCCGATAACTGCCTTATAGCACTTAGCCTTCATCCTCTCTTGTCAGTGCGTGCCGCATGATGCAACCTTGCCGCAGGCGACAGTAAAGAGGGCGTGAGCCGGGCGCCACGCGCATTTTCCCAAGCGAGTTTCCCCATGAAAAGCCATCCCGATGTCGCCCGTATGGCGGCCGAGGTAGTGACGCAATTACCGGTGCCTTCGCGCCTCGGTATGCTGCGTTTCGAGCGGCTTAATGAGGCAAGCTGGGCCCTGCTGTACCTCGATCCCAATTGCGAGCGCCAGTTCGGCCTGCCAGCGGTGGAACTCTGTGCCCTGATCGGCACGCCCTACGCCAGCCTGATGGAGCCCCAGGCCCGCTATCAACTGCACGACGCAATCCAGCAGCAACTGACCCACAGCCCCCATTACCTGGTGCGCTATACCCTGCACACCCATGACGGCCCGATGAGCCTGCTGGAAATGGGCGAGGCCTACAAACAACACAACCGCCATCTGCTGCGCGGCTACCTGATGGTGGTCGACGGGCTATTCAGCGATACGACCGCGCCCGCCCCGACCGCTGACCTGGAAAACCAGAACAGCCGCCTGCAGATCGCCCTGGAACTCAACCAGCGTGCCCAGCAAGAACAGCTGCAACACTTGGAGCGAGTGCGCGCCCAGCAGGAATTGATCCTGCTGCTGGCGCGCCAGCGCTACACCACGTCCAATTCGCTGCGCGAAGCCGCAGAGCTGATTACACGAAGCGCCTGCGACATCTACCAGATCGATTGCGCCAGCATCTGGAACCTGGAGGGTCAGCGCCTGGTGCCGATCTCGGCGTACCACCGCGCCGACCAACAGCACCGCCTGCCCGACGCCATCGATGCCAGTGGTTTCCCGGATTACCTGGAAGCCCTGCACTCCAGCCGCGCCATCGACGCCACTCATGCCCTGCGCGACCCACGCACCCGGGAAATGGCCGAAAGCCTGCGTGCCAAGGATATTCACGCGATGCTCGACGCCAGCATTCGGGTCGACGGCCAGGTGGTCGGCGTGCTGTGCCTGGAACAAAGCGGCAGCTCGCGGGCGTGGCAGTCCGATGAGATCGCGTTTGCCGGCGAGTTGGCGGACCAGTTCGCCCAGGTCATCAACAACCACAACCGCCGCACCGCCACCAGTGCCCTGCACCTGTTCCAGCGTGCAGTGGAACAAAGCGCCAACGCCTTTCTGCTGGTTAACTGCGACGGCGTGGTGGAGTATGTCAACCCCAGCTTCACCGCGATCACCCAGTACAGCGCCGAAGAAGTCCACGGCCATCGCCTGGCCCAACTGCCGGCCCTGGAAAATCTCAGCGAATTGCTGTTCGACGCACCCTCGGCCCTGGCCAAAAGCAACAGCTGGCAGGGTGAGTTCAAAAGCCGGCGCAAGAACCTGGAACCCTACTGGGGCCAGCTGTCGATTTCCAAGGTGTACGGCGACAACCGCGAGCTGACCCACTACATCGGCATCTACGAAGACATCACCCAGACCAAGCTGGCGCAACAGCGCATCGAACGCCTGGCCTACACCGATAACCTGACCAACCTGGGCAACCGCCCGGCGTTTATCCGCAACCTCGACGAACGCTTTGCCCGCGACAGCGACAGCCCGATCAGCCTGCTGCTGGTGGACATCGACAACTTCAAGCGCATCAACGACAGCCTCGGCCACCAGACCGGCGACAAGTTGCTGATCAGCCTGGCCCGCCGCCTGCGCAACAGCTTGAGCAGCGGCGGCAGCCTGGCGCGCTTTGCCAGTAACGAGTTTGCGGTACTGTTGGACGATGCCGACCTGGAGACTGGCCAGCAGGTCGCGTGCCAACTGTTGGCCACCCTCGACAAGCCGATGTTCGTCGACAACCAGCTCATCAGCGTCACCGGCTCCGTAGGACTGGCCTGCGCGCCTCTGCATGGCCGTGACCCACAGACCCTGATGCGTAACGCCGGACTGGCCCTGCACAAGGCCAAGGCCAACGGCAAGCACCAGGTGCAGGTATTTACCGAAGCCTTGAACGCCGAGGCCAGCTACAAGCTGTTCGTAGAAAACAACCTGCGCCGCGCCCTGACCCAGAACGAGCTGGACGTGTTCTACCAGCCCAAGCTATGCCTGCGCAGCGGTCGCCTGCTGGGCATGGAGGCGCTGCTGCGCTGGAACCACCCGGAAAAGGGCATGATCCGCCCCGACCAGTTCATCAGCGTGGCCGAAGAGACCGGGTTGATCATTCCCATCGGCAAATGGATCGCCCGCCAGGCCTGTCGCATGAGCCGACAGTTGAGCGCCGCAGGCATGGGCAATCTGCAGGTGGCGATCAATCTGTCGCCCAAGCAGTTTTCCGACCCGGACCTGGTGGCCTCGATCGCCACGATCCTCAAGGAAGAACAACTGCCGGCCAACCTGCTGGAGCTGGAGCTGACCGAAGGCTTACTGCTGGAGGCCACCGAAGACACGCGCCTGCAACTGGACCAGCTCAAGAGCTTCGGCCTGACCCTGGCCATGGATGACTTCGGCACCGGATACTCGTCGCTGAGCTACTTGAAAAAATTCCCCATCGACATCATTAAGATTGATCGCAGCTTTATCCACGAAATCCCGGATAACCAGGACGACATGGAAATTACCTCGGCGGTGATCGCCATGGCCCACAACCTCAAGCTCAAGGTGGTGGCCGAAGGCATCGAGACTGCCGAGCAATTGGCGTTCCTGCGCCGGCATCGCTGCGATGTGGGCCAGGGCTACCTGTTCGACCGGCCGATCCCCGGTGCAGAACTGCTGGAAAAGCTCAAACGCTATCCACGTGGGCCAATCGCCTGACAGCGCTGTAACACTCGGGCACACTGACTGTCTGATAATTTACTGCTACTCAACCTGACGAGAGGACTGATCATGGTCTTGCGCTCGGAAATTCTGGTGAACAAAAACGTGCTGCCTACTCAAGAACAAGCTCTGCCTGGCCGTGAAACCCCGATGGCCTTGCCGGAAACTCATTACGTCAACGGCAACCCGCTGCTGGGTCCTTTTATCGACGACGTTGGCTTTGCGATCTTCGGCCTGGGGTGTTTCTGGGGTGCGGAACGTAAATTCTGGGAACGCGACGGCGTGGTCAGCACGGTGGTCGGCTATGCCGGCGGTTTCACGCCGAACCCGACCTACGAAGAAGTCTGCTCGGGCCTGACCGGCCACAGCGAAGTGGTGCTGGTGGTGTATGACCAGGCCAAGGTCAAGTATGAAGACCTGTTGAAGATGTTCTGGGAACTGCATAACCCGACCCAGGGCATGCGCCAGGGCAATGACATCGGCAGCCAGTACCGTTCGGTTATTTATGCCACTACGCCCGAACAGCTGGCGGCAGCCAAAGCCAGTGCCGAGGCTTATCAAGCTGAATTGACCAAAGCCGGCGTGGGTACTATTACCACTGAAATCGACGAAGCACCGACGGTGTACTTCGCCGAAGCGTACCACCAGCAGTACCTGGCGAAGAATCCGCAGGGCTACTGCGGCATCGGTGGCACTGGCGTGACCTGCCCGATCTAAGGTCAACATAAAACCAAATGTGGGGAGGGGGCTTGCCCCCTCCCACATTGGTTTGTGTTTGGCTGCAAAGGCGCTTATTCAGCAATGAGCCAATCCATCTGCCACCCACCCTGGGTCTGGCCAAGCTTCTTGGACAGCCACGGCAGCAACTCGCGCAATTCCTCTTCCAGGCCCCACGGCGGGTTGGCAATCGCCAGGCCCGAGCCGGTCAGGGTGTTGGGGGTATCCAGGGGATGCACCAGCAACTCCACACGCAGCAACTTCGGCGCACCGGTGCCGGCCAGGTCCTGGTAGAAGCGGCGTAACATGCGCTGGTCCTTCACCGGGTACCAGATCGCCGCGACCGTCTGGCGCATACGGCCAACCGCTTCCTTGAGGGACGCCGCGCAACGCTGCATTTCATCGAGCTGTTCAAACGGCGGGTCGATCAGCATCAGCGCGCGTTTTTCCGGCACCGGCAGCAAGGCCCGTGGCACGTGCCAGCCTTCGCCCAGATGCACTTTGACGCGGCGATCACCCTTCATATTGTCCTTGAGCAGCACGCCGTCTTCCGGGTGCTTTTCGTTGAGCAGCACGCGGTCCTGTGGCCGCGTGAGGCGTCGGGCCAGCTCCGGCGAGCCCGGGTAATAGCGCAACTGGCCATCCGGGTTCATCTCGTGCAGCACGCGCATGTAGTCAGCGGTGAGCGGCGGCAGGTCGCTTGCTCCCCACAGGCGGGCGATGCCTTCCAAGTATTCACCTGTTCGGTTGGCCTGGTCGCCCTGCAGGTCGTACAGGCCGATACCTGCGTGGGTGTCGAGGTAGGCGAACGGCTGCTCCTTGCGCGACATCAGGGCGATGAGGCGGGTCAAGGTCAGGTGTTTGAAGACATCGGCGTGGTTGCCGGCGTGAAAGGCGTGACGATAATTCATGGTTGCTCCTGCGCAGGGGGCGAAGTTTACCTTCTGTGCGGGCAAAGGTGCAGAGTCGTGCGCCGAGAGGCGTTTATGCCACCAACCATGGCGTGCTGCACGACTCCGATTCGAGGTGGTTAACCAGCGCCTGGTAATCCACCAACGGTTCGCGCACGAAGTAGGCAACCTTGTGCCTCAAAATCGACAACGAGAAGGCCGCGTATAAATCGGGACGTTGCTCTTCGAGCCACTGCAGCAGATTTTCAATCAGCGTTTGAGGTGATTGCTCGGCCAACTGTTTAAGTAATGATGCAGGTACTCGCCACCATGGGCTCGGCTTGACTGCGGTCACCGGCCCGGTCGTCACCGTCAACGATTCGCCATTGATCCAATAACAGCGAAACACCGGCAATACCCTGCCCGCTTCCTCTCCCAGTTTTTGCATAATCGGCAGAAACTGCAGGCCATCCCAAAAGCGTAAAAATACTGCGTGGTCATCGGCCAGGTATACCTTGGTCAAACTTTGCAGATGTGCGACCACCACTTCCAAAGGGCTGGACGATACCGCCAGCCATCCCCAATCAGTGGCCTCGCTGGCGGCGATCCAGTCGAGAAAGGCGCTTCCTGGCTCGACGATACCCACGTAAGGCATTACCTCATCCCATTCGGCATATGGCGTACCTGCCCATAGCGATTGAGGGCGCATCCCCGCAGCTGTGGCTTGCCAGGCGGCCAACGGTCTGGCATCACTGGCATTGCTCAGCACGGCATAGAGCTGTTCATTGGGGCGCAGCACGTCTTGCGCAAGCCAGGCACTGGGAGCCAAAGATGGATGCATTCGGACATGTTCCTTTTTAAAGCTGAACTGAAACACTCTTCATCTGCAAACGAGTGGGCAACCGATTCTGCACCGGCCATTTATCCTGTTGGTCAAGCAGCGACTAAATCAGATAATCCCTACACCAAGTACATCGTGACAAAAGTGTCAGGCTTGATTTCCCCGCCCTGGCATTTACCGCGGATGAGCTGAATCGTATGCAGAAAAATCAACCTTGAATATAAGCACTGAGCCGTCAGGCGTTACACCACCTAACAGCTTTCTCAGTGTGCCATTTTGCAGCGCATGCGAGACAGCCTGATAGGCCGGCGTATTGACTACTTCGGCACGCGCCGCCGAAGAGTTCGCCTCAGCAAGACAGTTATCCAACACCGAACTGACCCACGCATCGCTCAACTGCACATTCCCTCCCGCCCCCGCATCAGACATCGATACAGAGCCTAACGTATTGCCATTGCCAACGCTTTTAATCTGCTTTGCCTCCAGTACGTATATATTTCCATTCGGCCCCTCTAACACCAGATCAAATCCACTTTTTCCATTCTTGTACTGCCCTCCTGGGAGCACCTTGTATCCATCACGCTCAAGAGTAAGCTTCAGCACTTTCTCGTTAAGAGCACCCTTTTTATAATTGTTTTCCGCTATCTTTATTGGAGAATTTTCATGCACTTGGTTAAGCGCATTCAGCGCTTGAATACTTTCAATTTGCTCTTGACTGTAAGAGCGAACGGGATAACGAACTGCCGCATTCCTTGAGGCCTGGTTAACATTCAAGCCTCCGCGCCCCCCCGCAGCAGCGATGGATCCAAGCCCCTCGAAAGCGTCGAACCTCGGAGCCCACAACGGTAGCGGCAAGCCTTTGAGACTTACCTCCACCAAACTTTGAACTTGAGCGTAGGGAAGTCCATGCTTAAGCACATACTGATCGATAAGTGCGTCTTGCCGAGAAGCCTCGGCCATCAGAATGGTAGGTTCAGTAGTGCGAATTATTTGTCGACCGTATTGTTTTATATATTCTTGTACCGCAACATCGTTTGCAGTACGCACTCCGGGTTCCTTGTTGGCGCTCTCCGAAATACCGAGAAGACGTCTTACCATACTGCTCAGGACTTCCCGCCCCGCCATATCCGGCTCGGGTATCCAAGAACCTATTTCGAGACCTGGCTGTATAAATATATCAGGGGCCGACACATCGTCGTTGCCGATTATCTTCCAGGAGGCTTTATCAGCGTCATAGTCTACTTTAAATATTTTCCCCTCAATCTGAACATAATTGCTGACTTTAAGATCCGAACCGACCAGACTAATAATGCCTTCCTGCGTATAGTGCCCGCACTCTGTAGCGACCCCATCCTTTATCTTCCAAAGAGGATAATTTGTCAGTTCCCCTTCCTGATTAAAGTTTCTAACCCTTCGATAGCCTTCCGGAGCAAATATTGATTCCTTACCTATGGATATCAATTCATAGCCAGGAGGCACATCGATAGGCGTTTGGCCAACCGTCCGGACTTCATAGGGGTCAAGCGTGATAGTGCCTTGCCAAGTCTCAGGCTGGGTAGGAGGCTGCCATGCTCCCCCCGCAGTGCGCATGGAGTGCCAAATTCCGCTTGCATCCGGCTTGGCGACTCTCGCAGTGCTGACCAATAGAGAAGGGTTTTCAGGATCCCGCTGCCATAAGAGGTAGTGCTGACCATCCATAGCATCCGGAGCAGCGCCAACAAAATATTGTTGCCCCTTGAACGTAATTTCCCTGGCCTCTGAAAGCTTCAGGCTAAATGGATTGAACGCCGCAGGCCGTTCAAAGGCATACGGAAACCGCTCTTGGGATACGCTCACCGGCAGGCCGCCGCTACTCGATTGCGTTTGTACCGTTCTTGCACCTGACCGCGAGTTCGTATACTTACCAACGGCATGGCTCATAGCCATCATCGCCATATCTGTCACGGCTGCCTTGAAACCGTTCTTACGCTCAGAATAGGTATCACCTTCGATGGCTTGATCCGTTTCCAGTCCTACTTGTGTCGTGAAGGCCAACGCATTGACGCCCATGCCAATGGGTCCCAAGAGCGCCAAGGGAATTGAGAACACCGCGTTGGCAGACTGAACGACTCCCAAAGCGTCGTCCCTGTACACTTCCGAATTTGACTTGATCTGGGTATCCACATCGGATTCGATGCGCGCCTGCGTCTCCCGGGCCATCATGGTGAAAACATCTTCTCCAACCCGCGAGTCGTTGACGTTGATATGATTGCTATCAGCCTTCATCTCACCGCTACCGAGTTTGCTTAATGCGCTGTCAACACCATTGACACTCAGCGAACCATATATCCCTTGCTGGCGGTCGCTCAGGGAGAAGTGATGAGCAAGAGCGGCAGATTTGCCAGGGTCCTTCCCCTGCTCTACCACCCACCTTTGCAGTTCTGTCGTGTTCTGGAATACCTCAAAGACCGGGCACGCACCGGGGATGTAGAGAATTTGTTTGCCCCGCTCGCCAACGAAACGAAGGATATCGGTGGCATAGTAGCCGTTGATATCAAAACGCATGACCTGGCTGCTGGCGCCAGGCGCTGCCGTTGTTTGTAGTTGCTCCGGCGTCGTTGGTGCATCCAATGGAAGGTCTGGTGCCCCGCCCCCCATCACCAAGGCATACTCTGCGGGATTTAGCGTGTTGGCGTTCAGCGCCTTGCGCGCTTCATCAACAAAATGGCCTTTGGCCGCGGAGCGCCATTGTGCACGATGATCAGTCCAGAACTTTTTGACGTTTCCCGTCAGCATGTTCTGCACATCCCCTGTGCGTACGATATCTAAGAACTGCGAAGGTTTTAGCGGCAGTTCATTACGGGCGTCATAACTATCCTTATCGGGACCATCCGTATAAATACCGTAGACCGCATCCAAGTCACGCCAACTCTCTATTGCACTCGGCACATCATCTTTTATTTTCGAATAGATATAACCCGGCAGGGTTCTATCAGCAATCAACTTCCCCAGGCGCCCGAAAAAATCTGAAACACTACTACTATCCAGCAGCGAAAACGGACTAACATTAGAACTTGCAAAATGCGCTGTACTCTCAACTCTTCCAACCCAACGGTAGCGCTCGGCGGAAAAGAAATTGCTGGTCACAGCTTCGGTCAATGTCATCGACTGTTCAGGTTTACCTGAATACTTCCAACCGGTACTGGTATCTGCGGAATGAACACCTTGACTTTTGGAAAAGCGATGTAAATAAACCTTATCAGGATCAACGAGTCTACCTGTGGCCGCCAACACCTGTTGTTGTAACCATTTTTTTAGCGATGCGTTAGAATCATACACTCCGGCCGACGTGCTTATCTCGGACGAAGGCTCAAAACTATGCACGGCCTCAACCGAAGGGCGCTTAACCGCCTCAAGTGCTGCACGACCGGAACTAAAAGACAGCATCATACATAACACCTCAACTTTAAGGTTCAAATAGACAACTGCCAACCCGGATAGCAACAACTTTCGAGGTCTCGAACATGTCAGCAGGCGTGCTATATATTTACCTCACGCTCTCAAGCGCGACCACAACCTTAAAGTTGAAATATGTTTCCGCCACCTTTTCAGAAAGCACATAAAATCTTATAAAAAATTCCCACCTGATCGATAAATAGTTACTCATCACAGACAACAACGCCATAAAACAACTCACCTAAGTGCTCATCGGCTCAGGCTGGTAAAAAATAAGACGCACTTGACCCTACATTGCCTACCGCCTTGATCCGAGGAGCAAAGCCACTATCAGCCAACGCCTACACACTGTTTAGTTTTAGAGGTCTGCAACACGGTCATGCTGAGCAAGATCGCACTGCCCGCTTTGGCAGCGCTCGCACTCCTCGCAGAATGGAGCACTGCGTTTCAGGCTGGCCACCTGTACGAGGCTCAGCGGAGCCGGAATAACCGCCAGTAATTGCTCATTGAACCCTGGTATCAATGGCGCAGCCGCCGAAACAGGCCCGCCTCCGAGCTGGATCGGCACACTGCTGAAAATCCCGCCCGCCGACAGCGTAATCGACTGTCCGCCCGCCTGAATCGTCACGCTGGCACCCGCATCAATAACGATGCTTTGCCCAGCCCCCACCTGAATGGTCTGCCCGGCACGCATATGCTGCGAACCGCCGACCACCAGATGATCATCCTGCTTGAGTTCAGTCAGGCGATTGCCATGGGTGATGCGCTGTTCTTCGCCCTGCAACTCATGGTGAGACTCACCCTCCACCCGCACACAACGCCGGTTACCGACCCGCACCTGCTGGTCATTCAGCACATGCTGGGTCCAGTCGCGCTGGGCGCGCAGGTAGATCTCCTCGGCGCCCTTGCGGTCTTCGATACGCAACTCGTTGTAGCCTCCACCCCCCGGACTGCTCTGGCTACGCCAGATGCTGCGGGTCTTGTCCGCCGGCAAATCGAGAGGCATCGGCGTGGCGGCATTTGGCAGGCAGCCCACCACCAGCGGCATATCCAAGTCGCCATTGACGAAGCCCACCAGCACTTCCATGCCGACCCTGGGGATAAGCACCGCACCATAGCGTTCATGGGCCCAGCCGCTGGCGACCCGCAACCAGCAACTGGAATGCTCGTCGTGCTCACCTACGCGGTCCCAGGCCAGTTGCACCTTGACCCGACCGTATTCGTCGCAATGGATTTCACTGCCCACCGGGCCAGTGACCAAGGCGCTTTGATAACCCGATACGCTCGGGCGCGGCTGCTCAGGCAAGGGCGGGCGAAAGACTGCATCCCAGGGTGCGGCGGTAAATGTATTGTGATACCCCTGGCGAAATTCTCCCCCAGTCACCTCGGTGACCACTTCCTCCAGTACCTGGGGCTGCTTGCCTTCGTGGGTCACTTGCGTCACCAGCCACAAGTCGTTCCAGCCCTCGCACGGGTGGTCCCGCAGTTGCAAAAACCGACCGCTGGCCAAGGCCGGCTCGTCACCTTGGCCATAGGCAACCCGATAGTCACTACGGTGCCGCTCCAAGCCACGCTGGGCGAGATACTTGCCATGGGTCCGATCGGAAAAATGGCCGGGGAATTGTTGCATTTCAAGCGCTGGAGGCCGTTCTTCGCCGGCCGTGTTTTCCAGCTCGAAGCGCGGTTTGCGAAAATCATAATCGCGCAGATTGACCGCCGTGGTACGGGTTGCCAGCTGCAGCGTAAAACGCTTGATCGCGGGGGTATCGGCAACCATTCCCGAACCGGGTCGGTAAGGCGTGGGCTGATCCGCCTGGGCAAACACGGTCTGGTCATCGCCAAACACCAGCAAGTGTCCTTCGGGAGCATGCTGGAAGTGATAGTGAATGCCCAGTTCGGCACACAGGCGCTGGATGAACGCCAGGTCAGTCTCACCGAACTGCACGCAGTACTCGCGCTCAGGATAATTGCCGCTGAGCCGGAACTCGAAGCGATCGCTTTGAATCCCATGCCCCACCAACACCTGGGCAACAATCTGCGGCACCGTCTTATGTTGGAAAATACGTTGCTGACTGCTGTGCACCAGATACGCCAAGTGGGGCACCAGGCTGAGCTGGTAACGCGTCAGGCGTCGTCCGGAATCGCCCTGGGCGACCCGATAAACCAAGCCGTGAACACCATGGCCCTGCTCATTGAAACTCAAGTACGCCTGGCGATGCAGCAAGCCCTCCAAATCAAGATCCGGTTGCTCGCTGACCAGCTCAAGTTCAAAACGGTAAGGCTGGCTGATGGCCTCGGTGCCGCTGAACTTGAACACCTTTAAGTCGCTGGGCACCCCATCAAGGGCCAGGGTAAATGCACTTTGATTGGCAGGAGCGAACATCCGGTGTTTCTCTGCGAAGGGTGGGCGGCCGATTCTGCACCAGCTTGTTGCCGGCCAGGACTCCTCGCAGGCAAATCAGTAAGGTCCTACCCTTGGCTTCATTCGTCAGCAGCCGAAGGCTCGCACAAAAAAAGGCCCGGCATCCTCAGGACGCGGGCCTTTTTCACTCGTTCAACAGGCGTTAAACGCCCAAGGATTTACTTGTTGAGGTTGTAGTCTTTTTCCGCCGCATCAAAGCGCTCGACCATACCCGCAGTCGGTGCGCCCATCTTGCTCACGAAGTAGATCGCCAGGCTGGCGAAGATGAAGCCAGGGATGATTTCGTACAGGCCCAGCAGCTCGAAATGCTTCCACACGATCACGGTAATCGCGCCGACCAGGATGCCGGCCAATGCGCCGTTACGAGTCATGTGTTTCCAGATCACCGAGATCAGCACCACCGGGCCGAACGCCGCGCCGAAGCCGGCCCAGGCGTAGCTGACCAGGCCCAGTACGCGGTTTTCCGGGTTGGCGGCCATGGCGATGGCGATCAAGGCCACCACCAGCACCATGATGCGACCGACCCATACCAGCTCGAGCTGGGAAGCGCCTTTACGCAGGAACGCCTTGTAGAAGTCTTCGGTCAGGGCGCTGGAACACACCAGCAACTGGCAGCTCAGGGTACTCATGACAGCCGCGAGGATGGCCGACAGCAGGACACCGGCAACCCATGGGTTGAACAGGATCTTGGCCAGTTCGATAAACACACGCTCAGGGTTTTCCGTCACCGGGCCTGCCACTTCCGGATGCGCCGAGAAGTAGGCGATACCGAAGAAACCCACTGCCACGGTGCCGCCCAGGCACAGGATCATCCAGGTCATGGAAATGCGACGTGCCTTGGCGATCGACTTCACCGAATCCGCCGCCATGAAACGCGCAAGGATGTGCGGCTGCCCGAAGTAACCCAGGCCCCAGCCCATCAGCGAGATGATGCCGATGAAGGTGGTGTTCTTCAGCATGTCGAAGTTGGTCGGGTCCTTGGCTTCGATGGCCAGGAAGGTAGTGTCTACACCGCCGGTCGCCAGCAGCACGATGATCGGCGTCAGGATCAACGCGAAGATCATCAGCGTGGCTTGTACGGTGTCGGTCCAGCTGACCGCCAGGAAACCACCGATAAAGGTGTAGGCGATGGTCGCCGCTGCACCGGCCCACAGCGCAGTCTCATAGGACATGCCGAAGGTGCTTTCGAATAGGCGGGCACCGGCGACGATTCCGGAAGCGCAGTAGATGGTGAAGAACACCAGGATGACCACGGCGGAGATGATCCGCAGCAGGCCGCTTTTATCTTCGAAGCGGCTTGAGAAGTAATCCGGCAGGGTCAGGGCGTCGCCGTTGTGTTCGGTCTGCACCCGCAGGCGGCCGGCCACGAACAACCAGTTGAGGTAGGCACCGGCGATCAGGCCGATGGCAATCCAGCTTTCCGACAGGCCAGACATGTAGATCGCGCCCGGCAACCCCATCAACAACCAGCCGCTCATGTCGGAAGCACCGGCTGACAAGGCTGTCACCACGCTACCGAGGCTGCGACCGCCGAGGATGTAATCGGAAAGGTTGTTGGTGGAGCGATAGGCCATCAGGCCGATCAGCACCATTGCTGCGATGTAGATCACGAACGTGATCAGGGTTGGATTACTAACGCTCATAGGAGTGACGCCCTGGCTTTGTTTTTATGTAGCGACGGTCATTCGGACGACCACCCGTGGATTACCGGATAGACGAGCCTGCGTGCCGCGCATTTATGACTGGCGTTTCCCCAGGAAAGCCGCCAGCCGATGAACCATACCCTAAAGATGGTTGCACCTTGGTGCGCGAATGCTATTCAACAAAGCAAATAAGGTGCAACCAGTTTCTTTCGAATAAGTTGCACCCAAGTGTGTTTCTGGATAAACGCCTTGTTTTTGCTCCTTTTCGGAGCAAAAACAGCGGATCTCAGAAGCAAATGCACCAATGCAAAGCGGATTCGGCCGTGGGCCATATTTTTTCCGATCAACCGTCGAAAATTTCCTGAACAAAAAGGTTGCACCCGGTTGCACCTGCGCATGGGCAAAGCTAATCTTGCGGCCAGCAGATGCCACTCGGTAGTGGCACCCATGAGGATAAAAAGATGGCAACGACCACCCTTGGGGTCAAACTCGACGACCCGACCCGCGAACGCCTCAAGGCGGCCGCGACCTCCATTGATCGCACGCCTCACTGGCTGATCAAGCAGGCGATTTTCAATTACCTGGAGAAACTCGAGGGTGGTGCAACCCTGTCCGAGCTCAATGGCTCGGGTAGCAAAGACGCCGAAGACGCTGGCGAAATCCAGGCCGACCACGCCCATCAATGCTTCCTGGAGTTCGCCGAAAGCATCCTGCCGCAATCGGTCCTGCGCGCCTCGATCACCGCCGCTTACCGCCGCCCAGAGCCGGAAGTGGTACCGATGCTGATCGAGCAGGCGCGCCTGCCGGTCGAAATGGCCGAAGCCACCAACAAACTGGCCGCCTCGATTGCCGAAAAACTGCGCAATCAGAAGAGCGCCGGTGGCCGTGCCGGTATCGTCCAAGGCCTGCTGCAAGAATTCTCCCTATCGTCCCAGGAAGGCGTGGCACTGATGTGCCTGGCCGAAGCGTTGCTGCGCATCCCGGACAAAGGCACCCGTGACGCGCTGATCCGCGACAAGATCAGCACCGGTAACTGGCAGCCGCACCTGGGTAACAGCCCGTCGCTGTTCGTCAACGCCGCCACCTGGGGCCTGCTGCTGACCGGCAAACTGGTCGCTACCCATAATGAGGCGGGCTTGACCTCGTCCCTGAGCCGCATCATCGGCAAGAGCGGCGAGCCGATGATCCGCAAGGGCGTCGACATGGCCATGCGCCTGATGGGCGAGCAGTTCGTCACCGGCGAAACCATCGCCGAAGCCCTGGCCAATGCGAGCAAGTTCGAAGCCAAAGGCTTCCGTTATTCCTACGACATGCTTGGTGAAGCCGCACTCACCGAACACGATGCCCAGAAGTACCTGGCCTCGTACGAACAAGCCATTCACTCCATCGGCAAAGCCTCCCATGGCCGCGGGATCTATGAAGGCCCGGGCATCTCCATCAAGCTTTCCGCCCTGCACCCGCGCTACAGCCGCGCACAGTACGAGCGTGTGATGGACGAGCTGTACCCGCGCCTGCTGTCGCTGACCCTGCTGGCCAAGCAATACGACATCGGCCTGAACATCGACGCCGAAGAAGCCGACCGCCTGGAGCTGTCCCTCGACCTGCTCGAGCGCCTGTGCTTCGAGCCGCAACTGACCGGCTGGAACGGCATCGGCTTTGTGATCCAGGCTTACCAGAAGCGTTGCCCGTATGTGATCGACTACGTCATCGACCTGGCCCGCCGCAGCCGCCACCGCCTGATGATCCGCCTGGTAAAAGGCGCGTACTGGGATAGCGAAATCAAGCGTGCCCAGGTCGAGGGCCTGGAAGGCTACCCGGTGTACACCCGCAAGGTGTACACCGATGTTTCCTACATTGCCTGTGCACGCAAACTGCTGTCGGTGCCGGAAGCCATCTACCCGCAGTTCGCCACGCACAACGCCCACACCCTGTCGGCTATCTACCATATCGCCGGCCAGAACTATTACCCCGGCCAGTACGAGTTCCAATGCCTGCACGGCATGGGTGAACCGTTGTACGAGCAGGTGGTAGGCAAGGTCTCCGAAGGCAAGCTGAACCGTCCGTGCCGCGTATACGCGCCAGTCGGCACCCACGAAACGCTGCTGGCCTACCTGGTACGCCGCCTGCTGGAAAACGGCGCCAACACCTCGTTCGTCAACCGTATCGCCGACCAATCCATCTCGATTCAGGAGCTGGTGGCCGATCCAGTGGCCAGCATCGAGCAGATGGCCACGCTGGAAGGCGGCTTCGGCTTGCCGCACCCGCGTATCCCGCTGCCGCGTGACCTGTATGGCAGCGACCGCGCCAACTCGGCCGGTATCGACCTGGCCAACGAACACCGCCTGGCGTCGCTGTCCTGCGCCCTGCTGGCTACCGCGCACAACAGCTGGAAAGCCGCGCCGATGCTCGGTTGCGCTTCCAGCCAGGAAGCGGCACAGCCAGTGCTGAACCCCTCCGACCTGCGTGATGTAGTCGGCCACGTCCAGGAAGCCACCGTCGAAGACGTCGACAACGCGATCCAGTGCGCGATCAGCGCCGCGCCGATCTGGCAGGCCACCCCGCCCACCGAACGCGCCGCGATCCTGGAGCGTGCCGCCGACCTGATGGAAGGCGAGATCCAGCCGCTGATGGGCCTGCTGGCCCGCGAAGCCGGCAAGACCTTCGCCAACGCCATCGCCGAAGTGCGTGAAGCTGTGGACTTCCTGCGTTACTACGCGGTGCAGGCCCGCAACGATTTCACCAATGATGCCCATCGCCCACTGGGCCCGGTGGTATGCATCAGCCCGTGGAACTTCCCGCTCGCGATCTTCAGCGGCCAGGTTGCTGCGGCATTGGCTGCCGGTAACCCGGTCTTGGCAAAGCCTGCCGAACAAACCCCGCTGGTCGCCGCCCAAGCCGTGCGCATCCTGCTCGAAGCCGGTATTCCGGAAGGCGTGCTGCAACTGCTGCCGGGCCAGGGCGAAAGCGTCGGTGCCCGCCTGGTGGGTGATGATCGCGTCAAAGGCGTGATGTTCACCGGTTCCACCGAGGTGGCGCGCCTTCTGCAACGCAATGTCGCCGGGCGCCTGGACGCCCAGGGTCGCCCGATCCCACTGATCGCCGAAACCGGTGGCCAGAACGCAATGATCGTTGACTCGTCGGCACTCACTGAACAGGTGGTGATCGACGTGGTGTCCTCGGCCTTCGACAGCGCCGGCCAACGCTGCTCGGCCCTGCGCGTGCTGTGCCTGCAGGAAGATTCGGCAGACCGCGTGATCGAAATGCTCAAGGGCGCCATGGCTGAATGCCGACTGGGCAACCCTGAGCGTCTGTCGGTGGATATCGGCCCGGTGATCGACGCCGAAGCCAAGGCTGGCATCGAGAAACACATCCAGGCCATGCGCGACAAAGGCCGCACCGTGTACCAGGTGGCGATTGCCGACGGCGAAGAGATCAAGCGCGGCACCTTCGTGACGCCGACCCTGATCGAATTGGAAAGCTTCGACGAGCTGCAACGGGAAATCTTCGGCCCGGTGCTGCACGTGGTGCGCTACAAGCGCAAAGAGATCGACCAACTGATCGGCCAGATCAACGCGTCGGGCTACGGCCTGACCCTGGGCGTGCATACCCGCATCGACGAGACCATCGCCAAGGTGATCGACAACGTCAATGCCGGCAACGTCTACGTCAACCGCAACATTGTGGGTGCCGTGGTCGGCGTGCAACCGTTCGGTGGCGAAGGCCTGTCGGGCACTGGCCCGAAAGCCGGTGGCCCGCTGTACCTGTACCGACTGCTGTCGACTCGTCCTACCGATGCGATCGAGCAGTCCTTCGTACGCGGCGACAAGTTGGCTGCACCCGATGTGCGCCTGCGTGATGCCATGAGCCAAGCGCTGAGCTCTCTGAAGTCCTGGGCCGACAGCCACAAGTTCAGTGAACTGAGCGTGCTGTGCACCCAGTTCGCCGCGCAGTCCCAGAGCGGTATCACCCGCCAACTGGCCGGCCCGACCGGCGAGCGCAACAGCTATGCCATCCTGCCTCGCGAGCACGTGCTGTGCCTGGCTGAGGTGGAAGGTGATCTGCTGACCCAACTGGCGGCGGTACTGGCGGTAGGCGGTTCGGCGGTATGGCCGGAAACCGAGCTGACCAAGGCGTTGTTCCCACGCCTGCCGAAGGATATTCAGGCGAAGATCAAGCGTGTGGCCGACTGGACCAAGGACGACGTGGTATTCGATGCCGTACTGCACCACGGTGATTCCGACCAATTGCGCGCGGTGTGCCAGCAAGTGGCGCAGCGTGGTGGGGCGATTGTTGGGGTGCACGGTATGTCTCAGGGTGAGACGGCCATTGCCCTGGAGCGTTTGGTGATCGAGCGGGCATTGAGCGTCAACACTGCTGCGGCAGGCGGTAATGCCAGCCTGATGACTATCGGTTAAAACCTGTGGGAGGGGGCTTGCTCCCGATAGCGGAGTGTCAGTCAGCACATTGGACACTGACACACTGCTATCGGGAGCAAGCCCCCTCCCACATTGACTGCACTTCAATTACCTGCCTGCGTTTTGCCCTTCCATCACCCAGATCAATCTTGCTATCCAGCCTATATTCACGCGCTTAGACTCAGGCCAAGTCCTCCAAAGGTAAGCCGCCATGTCCGAGTCGCTGCTCAGTTCCCGCAATCTGGCTTTCGAGCTGTATGAAGTCCTCGATGCCGAGGGCCTGACACAGCGCGAGCGGTTTGCCGAACACAATCGCGAAACCTTCGATGCAGCCATTAGCACCGCGCGCAACATCGCCGAAAAGTACTTCGCCCCCCACAACCGCAAGAACGATGAAAACGAACCGCGCTATGAAGACGGCCAGGCCATCCTGATTCCGGAGGTCAAACCCGCCGTAGATGCCTTCCTGGAAGCCGGTTTCCTCAACGCCGCACGCAGTTTCGAAGCCGGTGGCATGCAACTGCCGACACTGTTGTCCCAGGCGTGCTTCGCCCACTTCCAATCGGCCAACGCCGCATCGACCTCCTACCCGTTCCTGACCATGGGCGCCGCCAACCTGATCGAAAGCTTCGGCACCGAAGAGCAGAAACAACGCTTCCTGCAACCGATGATCGAAGGACGTTTCTTCGGAACCATGGCCCTGACCGAGCCCCATGCCGGTTCATCCCTGTCGGATATTCGTACCCGCGCGGAACCTGCGGCTGACGGCAGTTATCGACTCAAGGGCAACAAGATCTTCATCTCCGGCGGCGACCACTCGCTGTCCGAAAACATCGTGCATATGGTGCTGGCCAAGCTGCCCGATGCCCCTGCCGGCGTGAAAGGTATTTCGCTGTTTATCGTGCCTAAGTTCCTGGTCAACGATGACGGAAGCCTGGGCGCTCGCAACGATGTGCTGCTAGCCGGGCTGTTTCACAAGATGGGCTGGCGCGGCACCACGTCCACCGCGCTGAACTTCGGGGATAACGGCAACTGTGTCGGCTATCTGGTGGGCAAGCCCCACCAGGGTTTGAGCTGCATGTTCCAAATGATGAATGAGGCGCGCATCGGCGTGGGCATGGGCGCGGTGATGCTTGGTTACGCCGGCTACCTCTACTCGCTGGACTATGCCCGGGAGCGCCCGCAAGGCCGACTGCCAGACAGCAAAGACCCAAGCACCGCACCGGTGTCGATCATCCAGCATGCCGACATCAAGCGCATGCTGCTGACCCAGAAAGCCTATGTGGAAGGCGCCTTCGACCTCGGCCTGTACGCGGCGCGGCTGTTCGACGACACCACCACCCTGCCCGCCGACGTCGAGCGCAAACAAGCCCACGAACTGCTCGACCTGCTCACGCCTATCGTCAAATCCTGGCCGTCGGAGTTCTGCCTCAAGGCCAACGAACTGGCGATCCAGATCCTCGGCGGCCATGGCTACACCCGCGAATACCCGGTGGAGCAGTACTACCGCGACAACCGCTTGAACCCGATCCACGAAGGCACCCACGGTATCCAGTCCCTCGACTTGCTCGGGCGCAAATTGGCACAGAACGGTGGAGCCGGTTTGAAACAGTTGATTCGCTTGATCGCCGAGACCGGTGCACGGGCGCAGCGGTACCCGTCACTTACGGCACTACGGGAGCCATTGGAGCAACTGGTTAATCGACTACAAAGCGTCACCATTGGCCTGCTGACCGATCTCGCCCAGGGCAAGGTCAACACCAGCCTGGCGAACTCGGCACTGTACTTGAAGGTGTTCGGGCATACGGTGATCGGCTGGCGCTGGCTGGAACAGGCGATCCGCGCCGAAGAAGGGCTGGCCAAGGGCAACGCGGCCGATGTGGCCTTCTATAAGGGCAAGCTCCAGGCCGCCCGATACTTTCTGACGTGGGAAGTACCAGGCTGCCATCATGAACTGGCGATTCTGGAGGCACGCGACGATACGTGCCTGGGGATGCAAGACGACTGGTTCTAGGGCTGCCCGATCACCTTGGAAATCACATCAACCGTGGCGCTGACTTGCTCTTGGTAACGGTCGAGTTCCTGCTGGTGCGCCTGCTGCATTTCGATCTGTTCGGCGCACAGGTTCAGCGCGGCCAATACCAATAATTTGTCACCGATCAGGGTCGGGTACTTTTTTTTGGTCACCGCCAGGGAGGCCTTGAGCATGGTCACGGCATGCATCAGGGTTTGATCTTCGCCGGCCGGCGCCTTGATCGAATAATCCTCTCCGAGAATCGAAACGACCTTTATCCCCTCACTCATGCGCTGACAGGGCCTGCGCTCACACGCTCAACCAGTGCCTGGATGCGAGCGGCGGTGGCGCCGTGCTTTTCTTCCTGCTCCATCAGGTTCAGTTGCAGGCTGTCGTTTTCATCCTTGGCACGGGCCAGTTCGGCCTTGAGGGATTCGTTGCTGCCCAGCAGCTCTTGATTCTGTTGTACGAGGTCGCTGACCAGTTGTTCCAATTGGCTGAGGGATGCTTCTAACATTTTGATTTCTCGGGTATTTAAAAGGGCGGTGACGATAAAGAAAATTCACCTCGGATGCCAGGGTTATCCCCGGCGTACAGCCCGATTATTCAGGGGCCGGGCTGCACTTTCGAGCCTTAGTGACTGCATTTACCCGATCTGGTTCCTGAATCCGTCCAACCCCTCGTCAGGTGCGACAAAAGCGCGCAGCCCTTTAAGACTTTAGTCGCATGGCCGATAGCAGATGCACACCTCGTCTCACGGCCGCATGGATCGCGCTTTCCCCCAGGATTCCAGCATGTCACTTCGTAATATGAATATCGCTCCGAGGGCCTTCCTCGGCTTTGCGTTTATTGGCGCCCTGATGTTGTTGCTCGGTGTGTTCGCGCTCAACCAGATGAGCAAGATTCGCGCAGCCGCCGAAGACATCACCTTATCCAGCGTGCCCAGCATTCGCGCCCTCGACGAGTTCACCCAACTGACCCTGCGCCTGCGCGTGCTGTCCTACCGCTTGTTGACCAATCGCGAGCCCGAAGTACAGCAAAAGACCCTGGAAGCCTTCGATGTGCGCAACCAGCAGATTCGTACCGCCCAGGGCGTCTACGAAAAGCTGATCGAAAGCAGCGAAGAGCGCTCCACCTACAATGAGTACGTGGGTTTGCTGGGCCAGTACCACCAGATTGAAGAGCGCATGAAGAGCCTGTCGCGCGCCAACCAGACTGACGAGTTGCGCACCCTGCTCAACACCGAGCTGCTGAACAACTCCGAGCAAGTCAACGCGGTGCTCAACCGCTTGCTGGAGATCAACAATACGATGGCCAATGACACCAACCAGCAAGCCAAGGACCAATACGACCTGGCTTTTAACCTGGTGGTGGGCCTGCTGGTGGTTGCCACGGCGCTGACCCTGTTGTTCGCCTGGCTGCTGACCCGCAGCATCACGGTGCCTATCGCCCAAGCCCTGGAAGCCGCGGAAGAAGTCGCCGAAGGCAACCTCACGCGCCCGATCACCGTAGACGGCAATGACGAGGCCGGCCGCCTGCTCGCGGCCATGGCAAAGATGCAAAACAAGCTGCGCGACACCCTGCAGCGCATCGCCGGCTCCGCCACGCAGCTGGCCTCCGCTGCCGAGGAGCTGAACGCCGTCACCGACGAAAGCGCCCGCGGCCTGACCCAACAAAACAATGAAATCGAACAAGCCGCCACCGCCGTCAACGAGATGACCAGCGCCGTGGAAGAAGTCGCACGCAATGCGGTGAGCACGTCCGAGGCCTCGCGCAACGCCACCACCTCAGCCGGTGATGGCCGCGATCTGGTGCAGGAAACCGTCACCGCCATCGAACGCATGAGCGCCGACGTGCAAGCCACCGCCTCGCTGATTGGCGACCTGGCCAATGAATCGCGGGATATCGGCAAGGTACTGGACGTGATTCGCGGCCTGGCCGACCAGACCAACCTGCTGGCCCTGAACGCGGCAATTGAAGCCGCACGGGCGGGGGAAGCCGGGCGCGGTTTCGCCGTAGTGGCCGATGAAGTGCGGGCCCTGGCCCACCGCACCCAGCAGTCCACCAGCGAGATCGAGCGCATGATCGGCAGCATCCAGACGGGTACCGAGCATGCGGTGGATTCGATGCGCAACAGCACCGAGCGGGCCGAATCGACGCTGAACATCGCCAAAGGTGCGGGCATGTCGCTGGATACCATCAACACCGCGATTGTCGAGATCAACGAGCGCAACCTGGTTATCGCCAGCGCGGCGGAAGAACAGGCCCAAGTGGCGCGGGAAGTGGACCGCAACCTGGTGAACATTCGCGATCTGTCGGTGCAATCCGCTACGGGCGCCAGCCAGACCAGCGCGGCGAGCAGTGAATTGTCGCGCCTGGCAGTGGACCTGAACGGGATGGTAGGTCGCTTCCGTCTCTAAGTGACTGCACTTGAAAATGTGGGAGGGGGCTTGCCCCCGATTGCGGTATATCAGTCGACTTATCTGTGGCTGACCCACCGCTATCGGGGGCAAGCCCTCTCCCACATTTGCTTCTGCAAAAATTCAGAAAAAGCTTTTTGACAGCGCAGCATTTCAACAGGTTAGAATCCCTGGCACGCAGACTGCATGGTCAGTTTGCGCCCCGTCTTCCCTGCTCTGGAGTACTGCCTTTGAATGCGACGACCATCAACAGCCTGTTCTTGATCGGCGCGTTGCTGGTGAGTGCGAGCATTCTGGTGAGCTCCCTTTCGTCCCGCCTGGGCATCCCGATCCTGGTGATCATCCTGGCCGTAGGCATGACCGCCGGCGTCGATGGCGGCGGCATCATTTTCGATAACTACCCGACCGCCTACCTGGTAGGCAACCTCGCCCTGGCCGTGATCCTGCTCGACGGCGGGTTGCGCACACGGGTGGCGAGCTTCCGTGTGGCGCTGTGGCCGGCCTTGTCCCTGGCTACGGTGGGGGTGTTGATTACCACCGGCCTCACGGGCATGGCCGCGGCCTGGCTGTTCGACCTCAATATCATCCAGGGCTTGCTGATTGGCGCCATCGTCGGCTCCACGGACGCTGCAGCGGTGTTCTCGCTGCTGGGCGGCAAAGGGCTCAACGAACGAGTCAGCGCCAGCCTGGAGATCGAATCCGGCAGCAACGACCCGATGGCGGTGTTCCTCACCGTCACCCTGATCGACATGCTCGCCAGCGGCCAGACCGGCCTGCACTGGAGCCTGCTGACGCACCTTATCCGCGAATTCGGCATCGGTGGCCTGGTGGGCCTGGGCGGCGGATGGCTGATGTTGCAATTGGTCAACCGCATCAACCTGGCCAACGGCCTGTACCCGATTTTGGTGATCGCCGGCGGCCTGTTCGTCTTCGCCCTGACCAACGCCCTGCACGGCAGCGGCTTCCTGGCCGTGTACCTGTGCGGCCTGGTAATCGGCAACCGCCCGGTGCGCAGCCGCCATGGCATTTTGCATATGCTCGATGGCATGGCCTGGCTGGCGCAGATCGGCATGTTCCTGGTGCTGGGCCTTTTGGTCACGCCCCATGACCTGCTGCCCATCGCCTTGCCGGCCCTGGGCCTGGCGCTGTGGATGATTCTGTTCGCACGGCCGCTGTCGGTGATGGTCGGGCTGTTGCCGTTCAAGGCGTTCCACGGGCGCGAAAAAGCCTTCATCGCCTGGGTCGGCCTGCGCGGCGCGGTGCCGATCATCCTCGCGGTGTTCCCGCTGATGGCCGGCCTGCCCCACGCGCAGCTGTACTTCAACCTGGCGTTCTTTATCGTGCTGGTGTCGCTGCTGGTGCAGGGCACAAGCCTGCCGTGGGTGGCCAAGCTGCTCAAGGTCACCGTACCGCCGGACCCAGCCCCGATTTCCCGGGCCGCCCTGGAAGTGCACGTCACCAGCGAGTGGGAGCTGTTCGTCTACCGCCTGGGCGCGGAAAAATGGTGCATCGGCGCGGCCCTGCGCGAGCTGAAAATGCCCGAAGGCACGCGCATCGCTGCGCTGTTCCGGGGCCAGCAACTGCTCCATCCGTCGGGTAGTACGGTGCTGGAAGTCGGCGATCTGCTCTGTGTGATCGGCCATGAACACAACCTGCCTGCCCTGGGCAAACTGTTCAGCCAGGCACCGCAACGCGGCCTCGACCTGCGCTTCTTCGGCGACTTCGTTCTCGAGGGCGACGCCCAGCTGGGCGCGGTTTCGGCCCTGTACGGGCTCAAGCTGGAGGGTATCGACCCGGACATGCCATTGAGCCGCTTCATTACCCAGAAGGTCGGCGGCGCACCGGTAGTGGGCGACCAGGTGGAATGGAACAACACCATCTGGACCGTCGCGGTCATGGACGGGAACAAGATTGGCAAAGTCGGCGTCAGATTCCCCGAAGGAAGTCGCCCGGGCCCCGGACTCTTCCTCTAAACTGCGGGGCAATAACGCCCCGATTCTTCACCTTGCAAGACCGGTCTCTATGCCAACCCTGCGCACTTTTCTCGCCACTGCCCTGCTGGGCTTGACCCTTTGTGTCGGCAGCGTATACGCCGCCGACCCGCCCAGCGCCGACGCCATCCAGCAAAACCTGGATAAACTGCCCGATCGCAAGCTGCCCGACGCCGACATGAAGGCGTTGCAGGCGATCCTGCAGCAGACCCTGACCTACCTGGGCAACAAGCAGGATTACGAACAGCGCCTGGCCGACCTCAAGCGCCAGCTGGAAGAGGCTCCGCGCCAGACCACCGAGAACCAGCGCGAGCTGACCCGGCTCAAGGCTACCAAGGTCATCCCGGTGGCCCAACGCTATGCCACCCTCCCGGTGCCGCAGCTCGAGCAATTGCTGGTACAACGCACCACCCAGCAAGGCGACCTGCAAAAGGAGCTGGCCGAGGCCAACAGCCTGACCATTGCCGCCCAGACCCGCCCCGAGCGCGCCCAGACCGAAATCAGCAGCAGCCAGACGCGCATCCAGCAGATCAACGCCACGCTCAAACTCGGCAAAGACAATGGCAAGGCTCTCAGCGGCGACCAGCGCAACCAGTTGAACGCTGAACTGGCGGCCCTGAATGCACTGATCCCCCTACGCCGCCAGGAATTGGCCGGCAACAGCCAACTGCAAGACCTGGGCAACAGCCAGCATGACCTGATCCAGGAAAAAACCGCGCGCCTGGAGCAGGAAATCCAGGACCTGCAAACCCTGATCAACCAGAAACGCCTGGCCCAATCCCAACAGACCGTCACCCAACAGTCCATCGAAGCGCAGAAAGCCGGTGGCAGCAGCCTGTTGGCCACGGAAAGCGCGGCGAACCTCAAGCTCTCCGATTACCTGCTCAAAAGCACCGACCGCCTCAACGATCTGACCCAGAAAAACCTGCAGACCAAGCAGCAACTGGACACCGTGACCCAGAGCGATTCGGCCCTGGACGAGCAGATCAACGTGCTCAAGGGCAGCCTGCTGCTGTCCAAGATTCTGTATAAGCAGAAACAGGCCCTGCCACGCCTTACCGTGGACCGCGACCTGGCTGACGATATCGCCAACATTCGCCTCTACCAGTTCGAGGTCAATCAGCAGCGCGAGCTGATCAGTTCTCCTAGTGCCTATGTGGATAAGTTGCTGGCCGACCAGCCGCCGGACGACATCACCCCGCAACTGCGCCGCACTTTGCTGGAACTGGCGATCACCCGCAGCGACCTGCTGGAACGCCTGAGCCGCGAGCTGAGTGCATTGCTCAACGAATCCATCACCCTGCAACTGAACCAGAAACAACTGCTCAGTACAGCTACCACGTTGCGCGCGACCCTCGACGAGCAGATGTTCTGGATCCCCAGCAACAAGCCGCTGGACACCGAGTGGCTGGAAACCGTACCGGCGCACCTGAGCAAACAGATCACTACTCTGCCCTGGGCCTCCAGTGTCAGTGAGTTATATGACGGCCTGACCCAGCGCCCGCTGCTGTTCCTGCCGCTGCTGTTGCTGATTGGCGCGTTGCTGTGGCGCCGCAAGGCCCTGTACCAGCGCCTGAACAAGGTTCACCTGGATATCGGCCACTTCAAGCGCGACAGCCAGTGGCACACGCCCCAGGCCATCCTGATCAATATCCTGCTGGCGATGCCGGTGTCGCTGGGCCTGGCCCTGTGCGGCTACGCCTTGCAGATCGACGCCCGTGGGCAAAACGCCAACCTGGGCGCGGCACTGCTGCAGATCGCCCAGGCCTGGCTGGTCTTCTACACCGCCTATCGCATCCTGGCGCCGGGCGGCGTGGCGGAACTGCACTTCCGCTGGGAAAAGCCTCAGGTTGAATTCCTGCAAGGCTGGGTGCGCAAGCTCGGCCTGGTGGTGCTGGCCCTGGTGGCCGTGGTGGCGATTGCCGAACACCAACCGGCGGCGCTGGCCGACGACGTGCTGGGCATCGCCGTGGTGCTCACCTGCTACGCGCTGATGGCATGGTTGCTGAGCCGCCTGCTGCTCAACAGCCCGACCCACGAAAAGGCCTCGCTGTTTCGCAAGGCCATCGGGCTGCTGTTCACCGCCCTGCCGGTCGCGCTGTTTATTGCCGTGTGCTTTGGTTACTACTACACCGCACTGAAACTCAGCGACCGGCTGATCAACACCCTGTACCTGCTGATGTTCTGGCTGGTGATCGAGGCCACCTTTGTACGCTGGTTAAGCGTCGCCGCCCGGCGTTTGGCCTACGCCCGGGCCCTGGCCAAACGCCAGGCCGCCAAGGACGCCGGTGAAGGCGAAGCCGTGGTGGAAGAGCCGACACTGGACATCGAAAAGGTCAATGAACAATCCTTGCGCCTGATCCGCCTGGCCTTGCTCGGCGGCTTTATCGCGGCGTTGTACTGGGTGTGGTCGGACCTGATCTCGGTATTTTCCTACCTGGATAACGTCACCCTGTACGAATACACCAGCGGCACGGGCGCGAATATCAGCATGGTGCCCATCAGCATCGGCGACCTGCTGGGCGCCTCGATCATCATCGGCATCACCTTCGCGCTGGCGCGCAACCTGCCCGGCCTGCTGGAAGTACTGGTGCTGTCCAAGCTCGACCTGGCCCAGGGCAGCGCCTACGCCACCACCACCTTGCTGTCCTACATCATTGCCGGGGTGGGCTTTGTGACCACGCTCTCCACCCTCGGTGTGAGCTGGGACAAGCTGCAATGGCTGGTGGCCGCGCTGTCGGTGGGCCTCGGTTTCGGTATGCAGGAGATCTTCGCCAACTTCATCTCCGGCATCATGATCCTGTTCGAACGCCCGGTGCGCATTGGCGACACCATCACCATCGGCAACCTGTCGGGGACGGTGAGCAAGATCCGCATTCGTGCCACCACCATCACCGACTTCGACAACAAGGACATCATCGTCCCGAACAAAACCTTCATTACCGGGCAACTGATCAACTGGTCGCTGACCGACACCATCACTCGGGTGACCCTCAAACTCGGGGTGGACTACGGCTCGGACCTGGACCTGGTGAAGGAATTGTTACTGAAGGCCGCACGGGAAAACCCACGGGTGTTGAAAGAGCCCGAACCCCATGTGTACTTCCTCAACTTCGGCGAAAGCACCCTGGACCACGAGTTGCGTATGCACGTACGCGACCTGGGCGACCGCAACCCGGTGCTGGACGAGGTCAACCGCTTTATCAACCGCGAATTCAAGAAACAGCACATCAACATCTCGTTCCGGCAGATGGAGATCTACCTGAAAAACCTTCACGGCCAAGAATACAAACTGGTGCCGGCCGAGGATGAGCGCAAGACCATCGTCGAGCCCGTCGACAAGCCCGACGCACCGGAGCCTCCCGCAGGCAAAGTGGTGGATGCGCCGGAGCCGCCACCGAGCAAACTCGACTAAACGCCCTATCCCCAGCAGAATACTCGGACATTCTGCTGGAGATGGCCGGTGAAAGCCCTCGACGAACTGACCTTCGACAACCGCTTCGCACGCCTGGGCGACGCGTTCTCAACCCACGTATTGCCAGAGCCGCTGGACGAACCGCGCCTGGTGGTGGCAAGCAAGGCCGCCATGGCCCTGCTGGACCTCGACCCGGCCGTGGCCGAAACACCGGTATTTGCCGAACTGTTTGGCGGCCACAAGCTGTGGGCCGAGGCAGAACCGCGGGCGATGGTCTATTCCGGGCATCAATTCGGCGGCTACACCCCGCAATTGGGCGATGGCCGCGGTCTGCTGCTGGGCGAGGTGTACAACCAGGCCGGCGAACATTGGGATTTGCACCTCAAGGGCGCTGGCATGACGCCTTACTCGCGCATGGGCGACGGGCGTGCCGTGTTGCGCTCTTCAATTCGTGAATTCCTCGCCTCCGAAGCCCTGCATGCGCTGGGCATCCCCAGCAGCCGCGCGCTGTGTGTGATCGGCTCGAGCACCCCGGTATGGCGTGAAAAACAGGAACGTGGCGCCATGGTTCTGCGCCTGGCCCAGAGTCATATCCGCTTCGGGCATTTTGAGTACTTCTACTACACCAAGAAGCCCGAACAGCAGGCCGAGCTGGCCGAGCACGTGCTGAACCTGCATTACCCCGAGTGCCGCGAGCAGCCTGAGCCGTACCTGGCGATGTTCCGCGAAATCGTCGAGCGCAATGCCGAGATGATCGCCAAATGGCAGGCTTATGGCTTTTGCCATGGCGTGATGAACACCGACAACATGTCGATCCTCGGCATCACCTTCGACTTCGGGCCGTTTGCGTTCCTTGACGACTTTGATGCGCACTTCATCTGCAACCATTCGGATCATGAAGGGCGTTATTCCTTCAGCAACCAGGTGCCGATCGGACAGTGGAACCTCAGCGCGCTGGCCCAGGCGCTTACGCCGTTTATCAGTGTTGACGCCTTGAAAGAAGCGCTTGGCCTGTACTTGCCGTTCTACCAGGCCCACTACCTGGACCTGATGCGCCGCCGGCTGGGGCTGACCACTGCCGAAGACGATGACCAGAAACTGGTGGAGGGCTTGCTCAAGCTGATGCAGAACAGCGGCGTGGACTACACGCTGTTCTTCCGGCGGCTGGGCGATGAGTCCGCGGAGCTTGCAGTGAAGCGGTTGCGCGATGACTTTGTCGACCTGGCCGGGTTCGATGCCTGGGCCGAGCGATACAAAGCCCGTATTGCGCGGGATGGGGACTACGCCCAGCAGCAACGCCGTGAGCGCATGCATGCGGTGAACCCGCTGTACATCCTGCGCAACTACCTGGCACAAAACGCCATCGCCGCCGCCGAGGCGGGGGACTACAGCGAAGTGCGACGGCTGCATGAGGTGCTTTCCAAACCGTTTGAGGAACAAGCGGGGATGGAACAATACGCGCAGCGGCCGCCGGATTGGGGCAAGCATTTGGAGATTAGTTGTTCATCGTAAGCCCCAAAGACAATGGAATTATTCTGCGGTGAATAGGCTCATCAGATCTGAGGCATACGCTGATGCTCCAGATCATAGGCCTCCACCCAGTCAGAAATGATGTCCAGTAGCCCACCCATTGGATGGTCTTCATCTTCTCCTATGATATCGAGCAGCTCATCAATCGCCTCGACCAGGGCGTCATAATCATCCTCGGTTTGGGGTTTGCGCAGCAGCGTTGCAACGTAAGGCCAATGTTCAATGGCCAGTTTCAAAGCGTCGTTCATGCTTTGTCCTTTTTATCGAGTGTTGATAAACCGCGTCGCCGACACCAGATTGAAGCCAATAGCCGCCCCCAAGGAGCCCCCGATGTCCGAAACTCTTGTAATCCCCTGCCCACATTGCAACGGTCTCAACCGCATCCCCGGCGAACGCCTGGGTGATGCGCCCAAATGCGGGCGCTGCAAACAGCCGGTGTTGTTGAACAAGCCCTTTGAATTGAAACAAGGCGACTACGCCAGCCAGATCAAGGGCGATTTGCCGTTGCTGGTGGATGTGTGGGCGGCTTGGTGCGGGCCGTGCAAGTCGTTTGCGCCGGTATTTGAGCAGGCCGCCGGGCAGCTTGAAGGCAAGTGCCGGTTGGCGAAGCTGGACAGCGAGGCCAATCAGCAGCTGTCGGCGCAGTTGGAGATTCGTTCGATTCCCAGTTTGATTCTGTTCAAGAACGGTCGAGAAGTGGCGCGCCAGAGTGGGGCGTTTCCGTTGCCGCAGTTGATGAGCTGGTTGCGTAGTCAGGGGGTGTAACCCCCCTTCAGAACACCGCAGGACAGTGTGGGAGGGGGCTTGCTCCCGATAGCAGTGGGCCAGTCAACTTATCAGGTGACTGATACACCGCCATCGGGAGCAAGCCCCCTCCCACATTTTTGACCGTGTTTCAGCTTTGGGGTAGTGGGGCTTCGCGGTCCATCATCTGGGCGACCAGCATGACGCCCAGTTCGCTTAATTGGTGAATGGCCAGGGCTACGTCGCGGTGCTCGCCGGTGAGGTCGTTGGACAAGTTGAGTAATAGCGTGCGCACGGAGGAGAAGGTTTCGTAGCTGTTGAGAACTAGAGCTTCGGTGGGCAGGTTGGGCGACACATTGAAAAGACTGATAGACATGCATTTGTTCCCTGATAGGGCCACTACCGTTTCGCTACTAAACGAAGGGTGGCAGCTGTACGCAGGTTAGTAGACCGGGGAACAAAGCAAAGACCGGCGCACCCGAAGGTGCCCTGCATACAGCCACCATCAGATAGGCGATAAACGCCATGCTTTTGGAGCGGTACAAATGCTTTGGTCGGTTGGGCTACTAAACCCGATCACTGAACATTCAGCGACCGGCAAACCTTAGAGACGCCTATCCAGACGCACAAGCCGGCCGATTCTGGCGTAGCTGTAGGCAAGGTTACAAGGCACAAGCCCTATTGCCAGACCGGTCCTACAGCCTCTGTGGGACGATTCATTGGAATACCATCCAAATGTGGGAGGGGGCTTGCCCCCGATAGCGGTGTATCAGCCAAATATGTACTGACTGACGTACCGCAATCGGGAGCAAGCCCCCTCCCACATTGGATCTGTGTGGCACTTGAGATCAGGCGTTTTCCAGCAGGTTGTGCAACTCCACAAACTGCTGGGTCAGCTTGTGCCGAGGGTCCAGGTGGATCAGCGGCTTGCTCTCCTGGTGCGACTCGCGCATGCGCACCGAGCTGGCCAGGTACACCGGCAGCACCGGCAGCCCTTCGGCAATCAGTTCATCCAGGATCTGCTGCGGCAGGCTGGCCCGGGCCTGAAACTGGTTAACCACGATACCTTCCACTTCCAGGCCTTCGTTATGGTCTTCCTTCAGTTCCTCGATTTCCGCCAGCAGGCCATACAGGGCCTGGCGTGAAAAGCTGTCGCAATCGAAGGGGATCAGCACACGATCAGCCGCAATCAGCGCAGAAACCGCATAGAAGTTCAACGCGGGTGGCGTATCGAGGTAAATCCGGTCGTAATCCTCGCTCAACTCATCCAGCAGCTTTCGCAGCTTGTTGATCTTGTGCTTGGCTTCGAGCTTGGGCTGCAGGTCTGCCAGCTCGGCAGTGGCGGTGATCACGTGCAGGTTGTCGAACGGCGTTTCGTAGATATCCACCTTGTTCTTCTTGGAAAACGGCCCGGAAGACAGGGTTTGCTTGAAAAAGTCGGCGATTCCCATGGGAATATCGTCGCCGGTCAAGCCGGTGAGGTATTGGGTCGAGTTGGCTTGTGCATCGAGGTCCACCAACAGGGTCCGGTAACCTTCGCTGGCGCTGACGGCCGCCAGGTTGCAGGCGATGCTGGACTTGCCAACCCCGCCTTTCTGATTGAACACCACGCGCCGCATGGAAAAACCTCCGTGTATCAATGAATGCCCGAGTGTAGAGCGCAAAAGCGCCCGTTAGCTACCTCGTTCATCCATGCACTGCTGCATTACCGGTAAGCCTTAGTACATCACGCACAAATGAATAGGAGCGGTCCGACAATCCAAGTCGCCCCCGGGTAAGAGACAATCTGTCATTCCTGCCCACTCATTTGTAATCAGACTTGAACAATTCTTTACCAAAGTTTGCTAGAACCCCACGGCACCGGGATAATGCGCGCCATTCGGCCATCGCTGCCTGTCCCGGTATTCGGGGCTACCGGCCGCACATGGAAGCCCGCAGGGGCGGGATAACTTCTCAGTGATCAACTTCAACATCGCCCAATGGCGCGCCTGGGCTCCTGGCCTGGAGACCGCGGACGACTGGCACGCCTGGTGCCGGGCCCCGGTGTTGCTGCCTGTCAGTGAAGCCTCGCCGGATGTGTCATTTTTGCCAGCGATGCAACGCCGCCGCCTCAGCCGCCTGGCGCGCATGGCTTTCAGCGTGGGCTGGCCATTGGCCGAGGGTTTGCAGGATTTGCCC
Source organism: Pseudomonas sp. FBCC-B545 (assembly GCF_059134095.1). NCBI lineage: Bacteria > Pseudomonadati > Pseudomonadota > Gammaproteobacteria > Pseudomonadales > Pseudomonadaceae > Pseudomonas > Pseudomonas sp. FBCC-B545. The sequence goes on from NZ_CP101441.1 coordinate 5,772,662, forward strand.
CTGGTGTTTATCTCCCGGCACGGCGAAACCCCGCGCACCCTCGATATCCTCAGCGACCTGGCCAACGACCAGCCGCTGTCGCCAACCCAGTTCAGCCTGTCGGTGCACAACGCAGTGATTGGCCTGTGGTCGATCCTGCGCAATGAAACCAGTGAAATGACCGCCCTCGCCGCCGCAGGCGATGGCCTGGAGCACGGCCTGCTCGAAGCCGCCGCACTGCTCAATGAAGGGGCCCCGGAGGTGCTGCTGGTGATCACCGAAGAACAGCCGCCCGAAGCCTACGCCGGTTGGATCGATGACGTGCCGTTCCCCTACGCCCTCGGCCTGTTGCTGACCCCGGGCGACGAGTGGCAGTTGGAACTTACCAGCGCCACTGTCCAACCCACCACCACCGCCCAGTGGCCCCATGCCCTGAACCTGCTGCGCACCCTGTTGACCGAACAGGGCGCCTGCCAACATGCCTGGAAGAACCGCGTATGGAACTGGCAACGCAAGCCCTGACCGACAAGCCTCGGGACGCCTACTACTGGCGCCTGTTCGCCACCGCCGCGAGCTTTTTCCTGTTCGGCGTGGGCGGGTTGTGCCTGCGTTTGCTGGTGTTTCCGCTGCTTAATTGCCTGCCGGGCGACGCCACGCAGCACCAGAAGCGCGCACGCCACACCATCAGTTGCCTGTTCTGGTTCTTTATCCGCTTGATGAAATCCCTGGGCATCCTCACTTTCAGCGTCGAGGGCGCCGAAAAGCTCGGGCGCCCCGGGCAGATGATCGTCGCCAACCACCCGTCGCTGATCGACGTGGTGTTCCTGATCGGCCTGATGCGCCAGACCAACTGCGTGGTCAAGCAGAGCCTGTTCCAGAACCCGTTCACCCGCGGGCCGGTGCGCGATGCCGGCTATATCAGCAACGACGGCAGCGCCGACATGCTCGATGCGGCTGCCGACGCCCTGCGCGCCGGCCAGACCCTGATCATCTTTCCCGAAGGCACCCGCACCACGCCCGGCGCGGCGCCTGCCTTTCATCGCGGTGGCGCAGCCATTGCCCTGCGCGGTGCGACAATCATCACCCCGGTGGTGATCAAGGTCAGCCCCACGACCCTGACCAAGGCCGAACCCTGGTATCGCATTCCCAAACGTCGATTCCACTTCAGTTTGCGCGTGGGAGCCGATATAGAGCCACAAGCGTTTGCCGCGCTCGGCCCCGCGCCCCAGGCTTCACGCAAGCTCAACGATTACCTGCATCACTATTTCATTAAGGAGCTCGCCGAAGATGAGCGACCAACACCGCCTTGAGCACGAGATAAAAGAGCTGATCATCGAGGCCCTGGGCCTGGAAGACATCAGCGCCGACGATATTGGCAGCGATCAGACCCTGTTCGGCGAAGGCCTGGGCCTGGACTCGGTCGACGCCCTGGAATTGGGCCTGGCGATCCAGAAAACCTACGGTATCAAGATCGATGCTGACGCCAAGGACACCCGCAATCATTTCACCAACGTGGCCAGCCTTGCGGCGTTCGTCACGGCCCGACAGGCAGCTTGAGACCGTACCATGCAAACTCGTGACGATATTTTCAACACCCTGCGCGACGCCTTGGTGGAACTGTTTGAGCTGGAACCTGAACGCGTCACCCTTGACGCCAACCTGTACCAGGACCTGGAAATCGACAGCATCGACGCCGTGGACCTGATCGACCACATCAAGCGCCAGACCGGCAAGAAGATCGCCGCCGAAGAGTTCAAGGCCGTACGCACTGTGAACGACGTGGTTGAGGCGGTGTACCGTCTGGTCCAGCCCGCCGCATGAGCCGGCTGATCGGCCTTGGACTGTTGTTGGCGGGGCTGCTGTACCCCTTCGCTGTGTATTACGGCACCGAGCACTTTGCGCCGTGGCAGTTCGGCTTGTTGCTGGGCAGTTTGTGGCTGCTGCGCGCCCTGACGGCTGCGCGGCGCCCGGGCAGCCGCTGGATGGCGGCGACGGTGATCCTGTTCTGCCTGCTGCTGGCCTGGTTCGATAACCCGCAGTGGCTGCGCTGGTACCCAAGCCTGGTCAGCGCGTTCATGTTGGCGCTGTTCGGCCTGAGCCTGAAATACGGCCCGCCGATGGTCGAGCGCCTGGCACGCATGACTGACCCGCAGCTGCCGCCGAAGGCAATCGTGTATACCCGCCAGGTCACCGTGGTGTGGAGTGCATTTTTTCTGTGTAATGGCTTGCTCGCCGCCGCACTCACGCTGTGGGCGCCGCTGAGCTGGTGGACGTTGTACAACGGCTTGATCGCCTACGGGCTGATGGCGCTGTTGTTTGCCGTGGAATGGCTGGTACGACAAAGGCTTCGAGGCCGCGTATGAATGGGTTGAAACTTGAGCACTTGTTGCTTGAGCCGCTGCAACAGCGCTCGGTCACCACCGAGCCTGACATGAATCACGCCCAACTGTGGGAAGCGTCACTGCGCCTGGCGGCCGGCCTGCAGGCGCGAGGCATCCGGCGCCTGGCCGTGTACCTGGAAGACGCCGGCGTCCTGGCGGTTGCCTTGCTGGGCGCCTGGCGCGCCGGTGCCAGCGTGTTGCTGCCCGCCGACCTGCAACCCCAGACCCGCCAACGCTGGGCGCCTGCCGTTGACGCCTGGCTGACCGAAGCCGCTGACCTCGAGGCGCTGTACCAGGCGCCACTGAGCCCTGCGGTTCTTGATCTGGACAGCTGCCAACTGAGCCTGTGTACCTCCGGCTCCAGCGGTGAGCCCAAGCGCATCGACAAATCCCTGCGCCAACTGGCCAATGAAGTCCAGGCGCTGGAAGCCCTGTGGGGGGCGGACCTCAAAGACGCCTGCATCATCGGCAGCGTCGCTACCCAGCACATCTACGGCTTGCTGTTTCGCGTGCTGTGGCCGCTGTGCGCCGGCCGCAGCTTTGTGCGCCAGCAACTGGCATTTCCCGAGGACATGCAGCGCGCCAGCCGCGAGCACCCACAATTTGCCTGGGTTGCCAGCCCGGCGCTGCTCAAGCGCATGGGCGACAACCTCGACTGGGCGGCACTGAGCCAAGTAGCGCGAGTGTTTTCCTCCGGCGGTGCTTTGCCGGTTGAAGCCGCCGGCAGCCTATACGACCGCTTGCAGCAATGGCCGACGGAAATTCTCGGCAGCTCGGAAACCGGCGGCATCGCCTGGCGCCAGGGCGCGCAACCCTGGCAGCCGTTTGCCGATGTGCAACTGAGCCAGGATGCCGACGGCGCGCTGCGCATCGCATCAAAATACCTGCCCGAAGGGCATGTGGAGCAGACCGCCGACGCCGCACGCATCCATGCCGATGGCCGTTTCGAATTGCTGGGCCGTCTGGACCGCATCGTCAAGCTGGAAGAAAAACGCATCTCCCTGCCGATGCTGGAACAAGCGCTGATGACCCACCCCTGGGTTGCGGAAACCCGCCTGGGCGTGGTGCAGGAAAACCGCGCCTCCCTCGGTGCCCTGGTGGTACTCAGCGCGGCTGGCCTGCACGCCCTGCGCAACCAGGGCCGGCGCACGCTCACCCAAACCCTGCGCCAGCACCTGGGCCAACATTGCGAAGCCCTGGCTCTGCCCCGGCGCTGGCGATTGCTGCGCCAATTGCCGCTGAACAGCCAGGGCAAGCTGCCCCAGGCCGACATCGAAGCACTTCTGCTGGCTCCCCGGCCAAAAGCCCCCGAAGTGCTGGAGCAGGTCGAAGCCGATGGCGAATGGACCGTGCAACTGAGCGTTCCGCCGGACCTGGCCTATTTCAGCGGGCACTTCCCGGTGACGCCTGTGCTGCCAGGCGTGGTGCAGGTGGAGTGGGCATTCAACCTGGGCCAGCAACTGCTGGAGTTGCCGGGCACATTCGCCGGGATGGAAGTGCTCAAGTTCCAGCAACTGGTGCGTCCAGGCGATCAAATCGAACTGCACCTGCGCTTTGACCGGGAACGCCGCAAGCTGTACTTCGCCTACCGCAACGGCATCGCTGCCTGTTCCAGCGGACGGATAGTGCTGGAGGCTGCACATGCATAACCCTTGCGCCCTGATCCCGGTCTACAACCACGAAGCCGCCGTGCCCGCGGTGGTCCACAGCCTGCTCGACAGCGGCCTGCCCTGCCTGCTGGTCGACGATGGCAGCAGCCCGGCCTGCGCAGCGGTGCTGGCGCAACTGGCGACGCTGGACAGCGTCACCCTGCTGACCCTGCCCAGCAACCAAGGCAAAGGCGGCGCGGTCATGGCCGGTTTCCGGGAAGCGGCGCGCCTGGGTTACACCCACGCCCTGCAAGTGGATGCCGACGGCCAGCATGACTTGCGTGAGGTCGAGACCTTTATCGATACCTCCCGCCGGCACCCCAACGCGATCATCTGCGGCTACCCCGAATACGACGACAGCGTGCCCAAAGGCCGCTTGTATGCGCGCTACCTGACCCACGTGTGGGTGTGGATCAACACCCTGTCGTTGCAGATCCGCGACTCGATGTGCGGCTTTCGCGTGTACCCGCTGGCGCCGACCCTGGCCTTGATGGACTCGGCTTATATCGGCACGCACATGGATTTCGACTCCGACATCCTGGTGCGCCTGGCCTGGCGCAACCAACCGATGCGCTGGCTGCCGACCCAGGTGCACTACCCGGCTGACGGCTTGTCGCACTTTCGCTTGTTCCGCGACAACGTTCGCATCAGCGCTATGCATACGCGGCTGTTTTTCGGCATGTTGGTGCGTGCGCCGATGATCCTGTGGCGACGGTGGCAGGCATGAGCGACAGCACCAAGCACTGGGCCGATCGCGAGGAACGTGGCAGCTTCTGGTTGATGAAATTCACCGCGGTCGCGGCAAAAATCCTCGGTCGTCGTTTGTTGAGCCCGTTGCTGTACAGCATCGTTTTTTACTTCTTCCTGTTCGGCCGCACCGCCCGCCACAGCGCCTGGCAATACCAGCAGCGCCTGGCCGAATGGAGTGGGCGCAATGAGCTGCATCCCACCCACAGGAAAGTCTTCGGCCAGTTCATGGCCTTCGCCGATTCGCTGCTGGACAAGCTCGATGTGTGGAACGGCAAGCTAAGCCTGGAGCAGATCGACATCGACGACCCGGCGCAATTGCGCGGGCAACTGCGTGGCGCACGCGGGCAGATGCTGGTGGGCGCGCACCTGGGCAACCTCGAAGTGTGCCGCGCCCTGGCGGAGATCGGTGAGCAGGTGACCATGAACGTGCTGGTGCACACCAAGCACGCCGAGCGTTTTAACCGCCTGTTGGGCGAAGCCGGCGCCACCCATTTGCGCCTGATCCAGGTCAGCGAACTGGACCCGGCCACCATGCTCCTGCTCAGCCAGCGCCTGGACGACGGCGAGTGGCTGGCGATTGCCGGCGACCGCATACCGCTGCACGGCGGGCGCACGGTGCGCGTGGACTTTCTCGGCCATGCCGCCGCCTTCCCCCAAGGCCCGTGGCTGCTGGCCGGCCTGCTCAAATGCCCGGTGAACCTGCTGATGTGCCTCAAACACCAAGGCCGCTATCGCCTGACCATCGAGCCTTTCGCGCCGTTGATCGAATGGAAGCGCAGCACCCGCGAGCAAGTGATTGCCGAGTGGACCGCACGCTACGCCGCACGCCTGGCCCAGTTTTGCCTGCAAGCGCCCCAACAATGGTTCAACTTTTACCCTTTCTGGAAGACCGATGACGACGCATCTTGAGCCGGTAACCTTTGGCGAACGCCCTTTGCGCATCGAAGACGTGCTGGCCCTGGCCAACCGTCAGGTGCCCACGCAATTGCAAGATGACGTGGCGTATCGCCAACGCATCGCCAAGGGCGCGCAGTTCCTCGACTCGCTGCTGGACAAGGAAGGCGTGATCTACGGCGTGACAACCGGCTACGGCGATTCCTGCGTGGTGGCGGTGCCGCTGGAACATGTCGAGGCGCTGCCCCGTCATCTGTACACCTTTCATGGGTGCGGGTTGGGCAAGTTGCTCGATGCCCAGGCGACCCGGGCGGTACTGGCGGCGCGTTTGCAGTCGCTGTGTCACGGCGTGTCCGGGGTACGCGTGGAACTGCTGGAGCGCCTGCACACCTTCCTCGAACACGACGTACTGCCGCTGATCCCGGAAGAGGGTTCGGTGGGTGCCAGCGGCGACTTGACGCCGCTGTCCTACGTGGCCGCGACCTTGTCCGGCGAACGTGAAGTGCTGTTCCGAGGCGAACGTCGCCAGGCGGCCGAAGTGCATCGCGAACTGGGCTGGGAGCCGCTGGTATTGCGGCCCAAGGAAGCCCTGGCGTTAATGAACGGCACCGCGGTAATGACCGGCATTGCTTGCCTGGCCTTCGCCCGCGCCGACTACCTGCTGCATCTGGCCACGCGCATCACCGCGCTGAATGTGGTGGCGCTGCAAGGCAACCCGGAGCACTTCGACGAGCGCCTGTTCGCCGCCAAGCCGCACCCAGGCCAGATGCAAGTCGCCGCTTGGCTGCGCAACGACCTGGCGATTGATGCGCCAACGGCGCCGCTGCATCGCTTGCAGGATCGCTACTCCTTGCGTTGCGCCCCTCATGTCCTCGGTGTGCTGGCCGACAGCCTGAACTGGCTGCGCTCATTTATCGAGATCGAGCTCAACAGCGCCAACGACAACCCAATCATCGACGCCGAAGCAGAACGCGTGCTGCACGGCGGGCACTTCTACGGCGGGCATATCGCCTTCGCTATGGACAGCCTCAAGACCCTGGTGGCCAACGTCGCCGACCTGCTCGACCGCCAGCTCGCGCTGCTGGTGGACGTGCGTTACAACCATGGCCTGCCAAGCAACCTGTCGGGCGCCCCCGAAGACCGCGCGATGATCAACCACGGCTTCAAGGCCGTGCAGATCGGCACCAGCGCCTGGACCGCCGAAGCCTTGAAAAACACCATGCCGGCCAGCGTGTTCTCACGCTCCACCGAGTGCCACAACCAGGACAAGGTCAGCATGGGCACCATCGCCGCCCGCGACGCCATCCGTGTGCTGGAGCTGACCGAACAGGTCGCCGCCGCTACCCTGCTCGCTGCCAACCAGGGCGTGTGGCTGCGCGCCCAGGCGCAGGATGCACGACCGCTGCCACCGGCATTGGCCGCGATGCACGCAGAGCTGGCCAAGGACTTCCCGCCGGTCATCGAAGACCGCGCCCTGGAAAGCGAACTGCGCCTGTGCCTGCAACGTATCGCCGAGCAACACTGGGGGCTGCATGCGTAGTCAGGGTGTGTTGCACAGCGACACGCAAATCCTCGTGCCGTTTTTCGATATCGACACCATGAACGTGGTTTGGCACGGGCATTACGTGAAGTACCTGGAAGTGGCGCGCTGTGCGTTGCTGGACAAGATCGGCCATAACTACACGGCGATGCTCGAGTCCGGCTACGCCTGGCCGGTGATCGACATGCAGCTACGCTATGTACGTGGCGCCACCTTCGGCCAGACCCTCAATGTGCGCGCCAGCCTGGTGGAGTGGGAGAATCGTTTGAAGGTCAACTACCTGATCACTGACCTGGCCAGCGGCGAGCGCTTGACTCGCGCCAGCACCGTGCAGGTGGCGGTGGAAATCGCCAGCCGCGAGATGCAGCTGGCCTCGCCCAAGATATTCACCGACGCCGTAGAGAGAGCCTTGAAATGAGATCCCCTGTGGGAGTGGGCTTGCCCGCGATGGACGTTAACGATAACGCGCGCCAACTGACACTGCGCAGCGCCCTCAGGTTTTTCGCGAGCAAGCTCGCTCCTACAGGGGTCGCGTTGTTGCTGAGCTTCAATGCCCAGGCTTTCGACTTGCAGCAGTTGAGCGACCAGCTTGCAAAACCTTCCGTCATCCACGGCAACTTCATCCAGGAAAAACACCTGCGCGCCCTGCCCCAGCCGCTCGTCAGCAAAGGCACCTTCGTGCTCGCCAAGGATCACGGCCTGCTGTGGCTGCTCAAAACCCCACTGCAACAGGACTACCGCATCAACGCCCAAGGCATTGCCCGGCGTGACGCCAACGGCTGGCAACCGCTGCCGAACAAGAGCGCCGGCGCCGAGCAGAATCGCCTGTTCCTCGCGGTGCTGCAGGGCGACAGCAGCGGCTTGCAGCGTGACTTCGAACTGCAACTGCAAGGCCAGGCCCAGCAATGGAAGCTCACCCTGATCCCGCGCTCGCTGCTGCTCAAGCAAGTGTTCACCCGGATCAATATCGACGGCGGCGAGCTGGTGCACACCATCGAACTGCTGGAAACCCAGGGCGACAGCACCGTGCTGCGCATGCAGGACAGCACGGCCAGCCAACCCTTGAGCGCAGCGGAGCAACACGACTTTGCCCAGTGAGCGCCTGCTGCCGCGTCTGTTCCTGATCCTGCTGGTGGCCGTGCTGGCCCTGGCCGGCTGGCAGTGGCGCCATGGCGCGCCGTTGTCGGCCAACCTGATGGAGCTGGTGCCCGGCAGCACGCCGGACGCCTTTGAACAGCAAGCCGAACAGCGCATGCAGGAGCCGCTCAACCGCGAAATGCTGGTGCTGGTGGGGCATGCCGACCGCCAGCAAGCGCTGGCCATGGCACAACAATTGGGCGAGCGCTGGCAGGCCAGCGGCTTGTTTGAAAAAGTGCAGTGGAACCTGCAGGCCGACCTGCCAGCACTGCGCGAGCAACTGCTGCGCGGGCGCTTGTCGATGCTCTCGGCCAAGGACCGCGAGCAGTTGATTGAGCAACCCGACGCCTTCATCCAGCAACGGGTGCAAGCGCTGTTCGACCCGTTCACCGGCTTCAGCCTGGTGCCGAGCCAGGACGACTGGCTGGGCCTGACCGGGCGCATACAGAACAGTCAGCCGCAACACGGCTCGGTGCAACTGGATATCGGCAGCGGCGCCTTGATCGCCGACGCCGACGGCAAAAGCTGGGTGCTGCTGCGGGCGCGCACCACCGGCAATGCCTTCGATATGCAATTGCCGCTGCAAGTGGCGGATCTGCTTCAGGCCAGTCGCGCACAAGCCGGCGAGCAAGGCGCGCAGTTGCTCGCCGCCAGCGGCTTGCTCTATGCCGCCAACGGGCAACGCCAGGCCACCCGGGAAATCACCTGGGTCGGCGGCGGTGCGACCGTCGGCATCCTGCTGTTGCTGCTGTTGGCGTTCCGCCGCTGGCGCGTATTGCTGGCGTTTGTGCCGGTAATGGTGGGCATGCTGTTTGGCGCGGTGGCCTGCGTGGCGCTGTTCGGGCATATGCATGTGATGACCCTGGTGCTGGGTTCCAGCCTGATCGGCGTGGCGGTGGATTACCCACTGCACTACCTGTCGAAAAGCTGGAGCCTGCAACCCTGGCGCAGTTGGCCGGCGTTGCGCCTGACCCTGCCGGGGCTGAGCCTGAGCCTGGCCACCAGTTGCATCGGCTACCTGGCATTGGCCTGGACACCGTTCCCGGCCCTGACGCAAATCGCGGTGTTCTCCGCCGCCGGGCTAGTTGGTGCTTATTTGTGCGCCGTGTGCCTGTTGCCGGCGTTGCTCAAGGGTGTGGAACTGCGCCCGGCGCAATGGCCGCTGCGCATCGCCGAAAGTCTTTGGCAGATGCGTACGGCGCTGATCAAACACGTGCCCAGTTCAGTGCTGCTGGTGTGGGTACTGTTGTTCTGCGCCGGGGGCCTGTGGCAACTGAACAGCAAGAACGATATCCGCCAATGGATCGGCGCGCCGCCGCAATTGCTCCAGGAAGCCCAGGCCGTAGCGCGCATCACCGGGTTCCAGCCCACCAGCCAGTTTTTCCTGGTGCGGGCCGACAATCAGCAACAGTTGCTGGAACGCCAAGCCGCCCTGGGCAAACGCCTGGATCAGTTAGTGAATATGGACAAGCTCGAGGGTTACCTGGCGCTCAATCAGCTGGTGAGCCTGGCGGACGAACAGCAACAACTGCGGGACGCGCTGAACAAACTGCCGCAACACTGGCAGCCGCTGCTGGACCTGGGTGTGCCCGCCAGCGCCCTGCAAGCTGAAATCGCGCAGTTGCAGGCGCTGCCCATCACCGACATCGACGCAGCATTGCAAGGGCCGCTGGCCGAACCCTGGCGCACGCTGTGGCTCGGCCCGGTGGACGGCGGCGTCGCGGCCATGGTCAGCCTGCAAGGCTTGAACAACCCGGCGCTACTGCGGGTGCAGGCACTGGACTTGCCCGGTGTGCAATTGGTCGATCGCCTGGGCGACTTGAACCGGGTTTTTGCTGACACGCAAATCAGCGCCGCCGAATTGAAGTTGATGTCCTGCGTGCTGATTGTACTGTTGCTGATTGCACCCTTTGGTTTTGGCGGTGCCTTGCGTATCGTCGCCCTGCCGCTGCTGGCCGCGCTGTGCAGCCTGGCCAGCCTCGGCTGGCTGGGCCAGCCACTGACCCTGTTCAGCCTGTTCGGCCTGTTGCTGGTGACGGCCATCAGCGTTGACTATGCGATTTTGATGCGCGAGCAGATCGGCGGCCCGGCTGTCAGCCTGTTGGGGACGCTGCTGGCAGCACTGACGACTTGGTTGTCGTTCGGCCTGCTGGCAGTCTCCAGTACACCGGCGGTGAGTAATTTCGGCCTGTCGGTCAGCCTCGGCCTGGCGTTCAGCTTTATGCTGGCGCCCTGGGCCGGGCAGCAGAAACACACCTTATGAATGCGATTATCGCCCATGCGGCAAGGAGCCCTCGTGCCCATAGTTGAAATGGAACGTCGCCAGGTGGTGGTGATCGGTGCCGGGCCTTCCGGTGCTATCGCGGCCGCGCTGTTAAAGCGCAAAGGGCATGATGTATTGATCATCGAGCGCGAGCATTTCCCGCGCTTTTCGATTGGCGAAAGCCTGCTGTCGCACTGTATCGACTTTATCGAAGAAGCGGGCATGCTCGACGCCGTACAAGCGGCGGGCTTCCAGGTAAAAACCGGCGCTGCCTTCGCCTGGGGCGAGCGCTACAGTGCGTTTGATTTTGGTGACACGTTCAGCAACGGCAAGCCCACCACTTACCAGGTGCAACGCGGCGAGTTCGACAAATTGCTGGCCGATCAGGCGGCGTTGCAGGGCGTGGACATCCGCTATGGCCACACCATTGTCGGCGTGGATTTCTCCGGCGAGTGCCGCTACCTGCATGTGCGCCGACAGAACGGCAGCGAGTACCACATCAAGGCCAAGTTCGTGCTCGACGCCAGCGGCTATGGTCGCGTGCTGCCGCGTCTGCTGGACCTTGAAGCACCGTCGAACTTTCCGCTGCGCCAGGCCGTGTTTACCCACGTCGAAGACCACATCGCACACCCAGGCTTCGATCGCACCAAGATCCTCGTCACCACCCATCCAACCCAGCGCGATATCTGGTTCTGGACCATCCCGTTCAGCAATGGCCGCTGCTCAGTGGGCGTGGTTGCGGCCAAGGCGCATTTCGATGGCCGCGACAGCGACCTCGACGCCTGCCTGCGCAGCTTCATCGACGAAACGCCAAGCCTGTCCGGCGTGCTCAGCAATGCCGTATGGGACACCCCGGCGCGCAGCATCGGTGGTTACTCGGCCAACGTCAAAACCCTGCACGGCCCGGGCTTTGCGCTGCTGGGCAATGCGGCGGAATTCCTCGACCCGGTGTTCTCTTCGGGCGTGACCATCGCCATGCGTTCGGCGAGCATGGCCGCTGCGGTCCTGCATCGTCAGCTCAACGGTGAGACTGTCGACTGGCAAAGCGAATTCGCCGAGCCCTTGAAACGTGGTGTCGACACCTTCCGCTGCTACGTCGAAGGCTGGTATGCCGGCACATTCCAGGACGTGATTTTCCATCCTGGCAGCTCACCGGAGATTCGCCGCATGATCAGCGCGATCCTGGCCGGCTACGCCTGGGATGAGCGCAACCCGTTTGTCAGCGAACCGAAGCGGCGGTTGCGGATGTTGTCGGATATTTGTGCGAGTGAAGTGGTATGAGTAGTCCTGCCGTTGGAAAAAACTACCTGAGCAAGAATTACGTCGAAGAAACCAGGTTCGGCTTCTGGTTCCTGCGCAGCCATACCTGGCAGCATCACGTGTTGCGCGTGGCGATCAATGACCTGCGCAGCCTGTTCAGCGAGCCGCTGCCGCTGGCGCCGGTATTGCTCGACGCCGGTTGCGGCCAGGGTAAATCCTTCAGGTTGCTGCAGGAGGTGTTTGCGCCCTCACGCCTGATCGGCCTGGATGCTGACCCCCACAGTCTCGAACTGAGCCGCGAAGAAGCCGAGCGCCAGGGCATGGCTGTCGAGTTGATCGGCAGCGACTGCGCCACCCTAAAGGTACCGGATGCCAGCGTGGATATCGTGTTCTGCCACCAGACCTTTCACCACTTGGTCGAGCAACATCGCGCGCTCAAGGAGTTTTATCGGGTGCTCAAGCCGGGCGGTTATCTGCTGTTTGCCGAATCCACCGAAGCCTATATCGACACCTGGGTGATTCGCTGGCTGTTCCGCCACCCGATGCATGTGCAGAAAAGCGCCGAGCAATACCTGGAGATGCTCCGCGAGCAGGGCTTTGAATTTGCCCCGCAAAATGTCTCGTACCCCTACCTGTGGTGGAGCCGCTCCAGCGACTTCGGCCTGCTGGAGCGCTGGGGCCTGCGCAAGGCGCCGCCGGTAGGCCAGCGCGAGGAAACCCTGGTCAACTGCGTAGCGCGTAAACCTTTGGAGAATGCTGCCCCATGATGCGCCTGCTGTTGATCGGTTGCGTATTGCTGCTGAGCGCCTGCGCCAGCCAGGCACCGCTGCCGGAAAGAATGCCAACCCTGGCCTTGCCGATGCAATTACACGTGCAACGCCTTGCGGACGGCCAGAGCCAGGATTGGTTGCTGGTGATCCAACGCGAAGGCAGCGCGATTCGCTGGTCGATGATGGACCCACTGGGCATTCCCCTGGCCCGGCAAAAGCTGGTCGATGGCCAATGGCAGGCCGACGGTTTGCTGCCACCCAATCCCCAGGCCCGGGAGTTGTTCGCCGCGCTGCTGTTTGCCCTGACCTCGGCCGATGAAGTGCCGGCGCTGTATCCGCACGCCCAGGCCATGGACTTGACGCGCACGCTGCCGGGCCATTGGCAGATCGTCTTTCAGTCCTCCGAGGTGTTCAGCGTGAACATGGCGGCCCAGCCGTTGCGTTATCGCATTACTCCGCTGGGCCTCAAACGATGACCGCTTACCTCAATGCCCTCGGCGTGATCTGCGCCCTTGGCCGCGGCCAGGCCGAAGTCAGCCGCAGGCTGTTTGCCGGCGACTGCTCGGGCATGCGCGCCGAAGGCGGTTGGGTGCCGGAGCGCGTGGTGCCGGTGGCGGCCGTGCACGGCGAGCTGGCGCCCCTGCCGGTGACGCTGGGCCAACAGAGCAGCCGCAATAACCAGTTGCTGTTGGAAGCGGCATTGCAGATCGAAGCTCAGCTGCGCCAGGCGATCCAAACCTACGGGCCTTCGCGGGTCGGCATTGTGCTCGGCACCAGCACCTCAGGCATCGATGAGGCCAGCCGCGGCATTGCCCACTACCTGCGCGACCAGCAATTCCCCGCCGACTACGACTACCAGCAACAGGAACTCAGCGCCCCGGCGAATTTCCTCGCCGACTGGCTGCAACTGAGCGGCCCGGCCTATGTGATTTCTACCGCCTGCACCTCCAGCGCCCGGGCACTGATGAGTGCCCAGCGCCTGCTGGATCTCGGCATCTGCGATGCGGTGATCTGCGGCGGCGTGGACAGCCTGTGCAAGCTGACACTGAACGGTTTCACCGCATTGGAGGCGGTCTCCAGCGAGCGCTGCAATCCGTTCTCGGTGAACCGCAACGGCATCAATATCGGTGAAGCGGCGGTGCTGTTCCTGATGAGCCGCGAGCCGGCACCGATCGCCTTGCTGGGCAGCGGAGCCAGTTGCGATGCCCATCATATCTCCGCGCCGGAGCCCAGCGGCAAGGGCGCGCTGCAAGCGATGCGCAAGGCCCTGGCCAACGCAAAGCTGGCTCCCGAGCAGATCGGCTACCTGAACCTGCACGGCACCGCCACCCAACACAACGACGCCATGGAAAGCCTGGCGGTCGCCAGCCTGTTCCCCGATGGCGTAGCCTGCTCGTCGACCAAACCCATGACCGGTCACACCCTCGGCGCTGCCGGAGCCCTGGAAGCGGCGTTTTGCTGGTTGAGCCTGAGCCACGGCTTGCTGCCACCCCACGTATGGGACGGCCAAGCCGATCCGGCGCTGCCCGCCTTGCAATGGACACGCAGCGGCGACACCTTGGAAAAAACCTGCCTGATGAGCAACTCGTTTGCCTTCGGCGGCAACAACGTCAGCCTGATAATTGCAGAGGCCCCATGATCGATTGGCCACTTGCCGAACTACTGCCCCATGCGGGCGACATGATCCTGATCGACCAGGTGCTGTCGTTCGATGAAGAGCAGGTCCGCACCCGCGTCACCGTCAAGCCCGGCGGCCTGTTCAACCGCCCTGACGGCAGCCTGCCGGCCTGGGTCGGCCTGGAGTTGATGGCGCAAAGCGTCGCCGCCTATGCCGGCTGCCGTGCGCGCCAGCAAGGCCAGGCGGTAGAGCTGGGCTTCCTGTTGGGCACGCGCAAATTCGAGTGCAACGTGGAGCACTTTCCCGCCGGCGCCGAGCTGAATATCCACGGCCTGCGTTCCCTGGAAGACGACAACGGAATGGGTGTGTTCGAATGCCACCTCACCGGCGACGGTATCCAGGCCAGCGCCCGCTTGAACGTATTTCGACCGCCCCAGGCGGCCAACTATCTAGATGAATCGAAGGACCAAACGCCATGACTGAATCCGTACTGGTCACCGGCTCCAGCCGTGGCATCGGCCGCGCCATTGCCCTGCGCCTGGCCCAGGCCGGCCATGACATCGTGCTGCATTGCCGCAGTGGTCGCGCCGAAGCCGACGCCGTGCAGGTCGAGATCGAGGCCCTGGGGCGCAAGGCGCGGGTGCTGCAATTCGACGTGTCCGACCGCGCCAATTGCAAGGCCATCCTTGAAGCCGATGTGGAGCAACATGGCGCCTACTACGGCGTGGTGCTCAATGCTGGCCTGACCCGCGACGGCGCGTTCCCGGCGCTGTCGGAAGACGACTGGGACGTAGTGATGCGCACCAACCTTGATGGTTTCTACAACGTGCTGCACCCGGTAATGATGCCGATGATCCGCCGCCGCGCCGCCGGGCGCATCGTGTGTATCACGTCGGTCTCCGGGTTGATCGGCAACCGCGGCCAGGTCAACTACAGCGCTTCAAAAGCCGGCCTGATCGGCGCGGCCAAGGCATTGGCCATCGAGTTGGGCAAGCGCAAGATCACCGTCAACTGCGTGGCGCCCGGGTTGATCGATACTGCGATGCTGGATGAAAACGTCCCCGTTGAAGAACTGATGAAAATGATCCCCGCGCAACGCATGGGGACCCCGGAAGAAGTCGCTGGCGCAGTGAATTTCCTGATGTCGGCCGAAGCCAGCTATATCACGCGCCAGGTGCTGGCCGTGAACGGAGGCCTGTGCTGATGAAGCGCGTCGTCGTCACTGGCATGGCCGGCATGACCTCCCTGGGCAGCGACTGGGGGACCATTGCCGCCAACTTTCGCGCCAACCGCAGTGGCATCCGGCGCATGGATGAGTGGGACCGCTTTACCGAATTGAACACGCGCCTGGCCGGGCCCATTGATGATTTCGTCGTGCCCGCCCACTGGACCCGCAAGCAGCTGCGCAGCATGGGCCGCGTCTCGCGCCTGGCAGTGTGGGCGGCGGAACAGGCGTTGCACGACGCCGGTCTGCTCGGTGACGAGTCGATCAAGGACGGGCGCATGGGCGTGGCCTGTGGCTCGTCCACCGGCAGCACCGATGAGATCAAGGCCTTCGGCAATATGCTGCTCAACTCGGTGGCCGAAGGGCTCAACGCCAACTCCTATGTGCGCATGATGCCCCACACCACAGCGGCGAATATCAGCATCTTCTTTGGCCTCACCGGGCGTTTGATCCCCACGTCCAGCGCCTGCACCAGCGGCAGCCAGGGCATCGGCTACGCCTACGAGGCGATCAAGTTCGGGCGGCTGCCCTTGATGCTCGCCGGTGGCGCCGAAGAGCTCTGCCCCACCGAAGCCATGGTGTTCGATGCGCTCTACGCCACCAGCCTGAAGAACGACGCACCGCAAACCAGCCCACGCCCCTACGACAGCGGCCGCGATGGCCTGGTGATCGGCGAAGGCGGCGGCATGCTGGTGCTCGAGGAGCTGGAACATGCCCTGGCGCGGGGTGCGCACATCCACGCCGAGCTGGTCGGTTTTGGCAGCAACGCCGACGGCCAGCACACCACCCGCCCGGAGCAGAAAACCATGCGCCGCGCCATGGAACTGGCCCTGGAAGATGCCGGGCTTGAACCGTCCGCCATTGGCTACGTCAACGGCCATGGCACCGCCACCGACCAGGGCGACATCGCCGAAACCCTAGCCACCAGCAGCCTGTTCGGCAGCCGCATGCCGATCAGCTCGCAGAAGAGTTTCCTCGGCCACACCCTGGGTGCCTGCGGCGCGCTGGAGTCGTGGTTCAGCATCGAAATGATGAACCGCGACGAGTACGTGCACACCTTCAACCTGGACTCGGTCGACCCGCAATGCGGCGAGCTCGATTACCTGCAAGGGGGCTTTCGGCAGATGCACAACGACTATGTGATGAACAACAACTTCGCTTTCGGCGGCGTCAACACCTCGTTGATCTTCCGCCGCTGGTCCTGACTTTTAATCGATTGGAGAAAACGGAATGTCTTCCCTGCTACGCGCGACCCTGATCACCCTGGCCCTGCTGACCACCGCCGGTTGCACCAGCAAGCCGGTGCTCAACACCCAACATGAGTTGCCGGCCACCAGCCAGGTCAGCGAAGAAAAGATGAAACAAACCATCGTCGCCGCCCTGCAGAAACGTGAGTGGACCGTGCAACGCCTGAGCCCGCAACTGGTGCAGGCCGAGATCACCGTGCGTGGCCAGTTCTATGCTGCCATCGATATCCGCTACAGCCGTAACAGCTACGCCATCACCTACCGCGACAGCCGCGACCTGGGCTACAAGGACGGCAAGATCCACCGCAACTACAATCGTTGGATAAGCATGCTGGATCGGGATATTTTGGCGGGGTTACGCTCGGCCGGGATGCAGTAAGGCCAAATGTGGGAGGGGCTTGCTCCCGATAGCAGTGTGTCAGTCTCAGTCTCTCTAACTGAACCACCGCTATCGGGAGCAAGCCCCCTCCCACATGAGATATGCCATGTTCTCAAGGGCGTTATTCAGATGCCCTGTGCGTCAACAACTCCACAAACCCCTTCGCCATCGGCGTTTGCACGCCCTTGCGCTGTACCAGCCACACCGCCGTCATCGCCTCTGGGTCGAGCAGCGTGCGATAGACCACGCCATCAATGCGAATACGCTGGTAAGACGCCGGCAACACCGACACGCCCAACCCCGCCGCCACCAGGCCGATGATGGTCATCGCCTCCCCCGCTTCCTGGGCAAAATGCGGGCTGAACCCGGCGTCGCGGGCCAGGTTGAGCAGTTGGGCATACAGGCCGCTGCCGTAGGTGCGTGGGAAAAACACAAAGGGCTCCTGCGCCAATTGCGCCAGGTGCAAGCCGCGCTCGCTGCCTTCCACCAAGGGATGGCCGGCGTTCAAGACCGCGACCAGCGGCTCGCGCATCAACTCGACCACGCTCAGCGAATCGGGCAATGGCAAAGGTCGCATCAGCCCGACCTGGATCGACTCATCCACCAGCGACTCGGCCACCTCGGTGCTGCTCATCTCTTGCAAGTTGAGGTGCACGGCCGGGAAAGCCTGGCGAAACGCAAAGATCGCCTGGGGAATGCTGGAATTGAACGGTGCGGAAGACGTGAAGCCGATCTTCAATTCCCCGAGCTCTCCCGATTGCGCCCTGCGCGCCACGTCCGCCGCCTTGTCGACCTGGGCCAGTACCAGTCGCGCCTCTTGCAGGAACAGCCGCCCTGCCTCGCTCAGCTCGACCCGACGATTGGTGCGCTCAAATAGCCGCGCACCCACCTCTTGTTCCAGCGCCTGGATCTGTTGGCTCAGGGGCGGTTGCGAGATACCCAGCACCTGCGCGGCGCGACCAAAATGCAGTTCTTCGGCAACGGCGATGAAGTACCGCAGATGACGTAATTCCATGTATCCCTCATTAGGTCGTAAAACCTATCAAACAGGTCGAACAATATATTGGAAAGAAT
The DNA here is from genome assembly GCF_059134095.1 of Pseudomonas sp. FBCC-B545. Lineage (NCBI taxonomy): Bacteria > Pseudomonadati > Pseudomonadota > Gammaproteobacteria > Pseudomonadales > Pseudomonadaceae > Pseudomonas > Pseudomonas sp. FBCC-B545. Next base: position 5,790,828 of record NZ_CP101441.1, read on the forward strand.
CATTAGGCAGCTATATTCTTTTTTGCATTGCCGGTCCTGGCAGCCCTTCCTCCCCGAGGTCTCCGTGAATTCTGCTGTTGCTCCACTCACCCAACAAACGCCCCCCTCCGCCCTCGACGAAGTGGTGGCGCAGCTCAATGACGCGTACATCGAAAAAGGCACGCCGATGTTCATGCGCACGGTGCTGGCGCTGTTCTCCGGTGGGTTTGCCACCTTTGCCCTGTTGTATTGCGTACAGCCGATGATGCCGGCGCTGTCCCACGAGTTTTCCATCAATGCGGCGCAAAGCAGCCTGATTCTATCGGTGGCGACCGCGATGCTTGCCTGCGGCCTGCTGGTCACCGGGCCAATTTCCGACAGGCTGGGGCGCAAGCCGGTGATGGTCGCCGCGTTGTTCTGCGCCGCACTCGCCACCATCGCCAGCGGTCTGATGCCGACCTGGGAGGGGATTCTGCTGATGCGGGCGTTGGTGGGCCTGTCCCTGAGCGGCCTGGCCGCCGTGGCGATGACCTACCTCAGCGAAGAGATCCACCCGCAGCACATCGGCCTGGCCATGGGTTTGTACATCGGCGGCAACGCGATTGGAGGCATGAGTGGGCGCCTGATCATCGGCGTGTTGATCGACTTCGTCAGCTGGCACACCGCAATGCTGATCATCGGTGCCCTGGCGCTTATCGCCGCCACGGTGTTCTGGAAGATCCTCCCTGAATCGCGCAACTTCCGCGCAAGCAGCCTCAAGCCGCGTAGCCTGGTGGATGGTTTTGTCATGCACTTCAAGGACGCGGGCCTGCCGTGGCTGTTCCTCGAAGCCTTCCTGCTGATGGGCGCGTTCGTGACGATGTTCAACTACATCGGTTATCGCTTGCTGGCTTCGCCCTACGAGCTGAGCCAGGCGTTGGTGGGCCTGCTGTCGCTGGTGTACCTCTCGGGTATCTACAGCTCGGCCAAGATCGGCTCCCTGGCCGACCGCCTTGGCCGCCGCCGCGTGCTGTGGGGCACCATCGTGTTGATGCTTTCGGGGATGTTACTGACGCTGTTCACGCCGCTGTGGCTGGTAGTGCCGGGCATGCTGGTGTTCACCTTCGGCTTCTTCGGCGCGCATTCGGTGGCCAGCAGCTGGATCGGCCGCCGCGCGGTGAAAGCCAAGGGGCAGGCGTCGTCGCTTTACCTGTTCTGTTACTACGTGGGATCGAGTATTGCCGGGACGGCGGGCGGGTTCTTCTGGCACTTTGCCGGATGGAACGGGATTGGCGGGTTTATCGTGGCGCTGCTGATTGGCGCGTTGCTGGTGGCGTTGAAGCTGGCGAAGTTGCCGCCGTTGGGGCAGGTCTGAAGGTTTCTGGCTTTTAATGTGGGAGGGGGCAAGCCCCCTCCCACATTTTTGCTTTGTGCTTTATTCGTGGTATTGCGCCGACAGTTCATGCACCGCACGCAGGAATGCACCCGCATGTTCCGGATTCACTTCCGGCGTGATGCCATGGCCGAGGTTGAACACATGGCCGGTGCCCTTGCCATAGCTGGCCAGGATGCGCCCGACTTCCGTGCGGATCGCTTCCGGCTTGGCGTACAGCACAGTGGGGTCCATGTTGCCTTGCAGCGCAACCTGGTTGCCAACGCGACGGCGGGCTTCGCCGATATCGCAGGTCCAGTCCAGGCCCAATGCATCAGCGCCAGCATCGGCGATGCTTTCCAGCCACAGGCCGCCGCCCTTGGTGAACAGGATGACCGGAACCTTGCGACCTTCATGTTCGCGGATCAGCCCGCTGACGATCTTGCGCATGTAGGCCAGGGAGAATTCCTGGTACGCCGCCGCCGACAGGTTGCCACCCCAGGTATCGAAGATCTGCACCGCTTGGGCGCCGGCCATGATCTGGCCGTTGAGGTACGAGGTGACCGACTGCGCGAGCTTGTCCAGCAGCAGGTGCATGGCTTGCGGGTTGTCGTAGAGCATGGCCTTGGTCTTGCGGAAGTCTTTCGACGAGCCGCCTTCGACCATGTAGGTGGCCAGGGTCCAGGGGCTACCGGAGAAGCCGATCAGCGGCACGCGGCCGTTCAGCTCGCGGCGGATGGTGCTGACCGCATCCATCACATAGCCGAGGTCTTTGTGCGGATCAGGAATCGGCAGGGCTTCAATATCGGCCAGGGTGCTGACGACTTTCCTGAAGCGCGGGCCTTCGCCGGTTTCGAAATACAGGCCCTGGCCCATGGCGTCGGGGATGGTGAGGATGTCGGAAAAGAGGATGGCCGCGTCCAGTTGTGGGTAGCGGTCCAGCGGCTGCATCGTGACTTCACAGGCGAACGCAGGATTCATGCACAGGCTCATGAAGTCGCCGGCGTGGGCGCGACTGGCGCGGTATTCCGGCAGGTAGCGACCGGCTTGACGCATCATCCACACGGGGGTGACGTCTACAGGTTGCTTGAGCAGGGCACGAAGGAAACGGTCGTTCTTGAGGGCAGTCATGTCGGCATCCGCAAAAAAAGTGCGGGCATTTTCTCAGAGCGCGACGCAAAAGGCACGGAATGCGCCGTGCCTTTTGTCTATCGGGTCAATTTGTCGCGGTAGCTTGCACAGAGCGCAAAACAAATGTGGGAGGGGGCTTGCTCCCGATTGCGGTGCGTCAGTCAATGAATCTGGTGACTGATACACCGCTATCGGGGGCAAGTCGAATCGTCGCACCGCCCCTCCCACAGTTTGATCCCATTTCAATTCAGGATCGGGGTCAGACTTGCAGGTAGTCCAGGATGCCTTCGGCGGCGTTGCGGCCTTCGAAAATCGCTGTCACTACCAGGTCAGACCCGCGCACCATATCGCCACCGGCGAAGATTTTCGGGTTGCTGGTCTGGTGCTTGTACTGGCCTTGTTCCGGGGCGACGACGCGGCCCTGGCTGTCGGTCTGGATCTGGAACTGCTCGAACCATGGCGCCGGGCTTGGGCGGAAGCCGAAAGCGATGACCACGGCGTCGGCCGGGATGATCTCTTCGGAGCCCGGGATCGGCTCAGGGCTGCGACGGCCACGGGCATCCGGCTCGCCGAGACGGGTCTCGACCACCTTCACGCCTTCGACACGGTCTTCACCGACGATGGCAATCGGCTGGCGGTTGTAGAGGAATTTCACCCCTTCTTCCTTGGCGTTCTTCACCTCTTTGCGCGAGCCGGGCATGTTGGCCTCGTCACGGCGATAGGCACAGGTGACCGACTTGGCGCCCTGGCGGATCGACGTACGGTTGCAGTCCATCGCGGTGTCGCCACCGCCAAGCACCACGACCTTCTTGCCTTTCATGTCGACGAAATCTTCCGGCGACTTTTCAAAGCCCAGGTTGCGGTTGACGTTGGCGATCAGGAAGTCGAGCGCGTCATATACGCCTGGCAGGTCTTCACCGGCAAAGCCTCCCTTCATGTAAGTGTAGGTGCCCATGCCCATGAACACCGCATCGTATTCGGCGAGCAGTTGCTCCATGGTGATGTCTTTGCCGACTTCGGTATTGAGCCGGAACTCGATACCCATACCGGTGAAGACTTCACGACGGTGACTCAGTACGGTTTTTTCCAGCTTGAACTCGGGAATACCGAAGGTCAGCAGGCCACCGATTTCCGGGTTCTTGTCGAAGACCACCGGGGTCACGCCACCACGCACCAATACGTCGGCACAGCCCAGGCCCGCCGGGCCCGCGCCGATGATCGCAACGCGCTTGCCGGTCGGCTTGACCTTGGACATGTCCGGGCGCCAGCCCATGGCGAACGCAGTATCGGTGATGTACTTCTCCACCGAACCGATGGTCACCGCGCCGAAGCCGTCGTTGAGGGTGCACGCCCCCTCGCACAGACGGTCCTGCGGGCACACCCGGCCGCAGACTTCCGGCAGGGTATTGGTCTGGTGCGACAGCTCGGCGGCAGCGAGGATGTTGCCCTCGGCCACCAGCTTGAGCCAGTTGGGAATGAAGTTGTGCACCGGGCACTTCCACTCGCAATACGGGTTACCGCACCCCAGGCAGCGGTGAGCCTGGTCGGCCGATTGCTGGGGTTTGAAGGGCTCGTAGATTTCCACGAACTCTTTCTTGCGTTGACGCAACAGTTTCTTCTTCGGATCTTTGCGCCCGACATCGATGAACTGGAAGTCGTTATTCAGACGTTCAGCCATGTTAAAACCTCATCAAACTGTTCAGGCGCATATCACTGCGGGTTGGCACGGATGCTGGAGAGCAAGGATTTCAGGTTGGCAGCCTTGGGCTTGACCAGCCAGAAACGACGCAGGTAATCATCGAGGTTCTCGGCGAGTTCACGACCCCATTCGCTGCCGGTTTCCTCGACATACTCGTCCAGCACGTGCTGCAAGTGGTTCCGGTAGGACTCCATGGCTTCGCCGCTGATCCGCTGGATCTCGACCAACTCGTGGTTGACCTTGTCGACGAAGGTATTGTCCTGGTCGAGCACGTAGGCGAAACCGCCGGTCATGCCCGAACCGAAGTTGTAACCGGTCTTGCCCAGTACCGCGACAAAGCCGCCGGTCATGTACTCGCAGCAGTGATCGCCAGTGCCTTCCACCACGGTGTGGGCACCGGAGTTACGCACGGCGAAGCGCTCACCGGCGGTGCCGGCGGCGAACAGCTTGCCTCCGGTGGCGCCGTACAAGCAGGTGTTGCCGATAATGGCACTGTCCTGGGTCTTGTAGACGCTGCCGGCCGGCGGAACGATGACCAGCTTGCCACCGGTCATGCCCTTGCCCACGTAGTCGTTGGCGTCGCCTTCCAGGTACATGTGCAGGCCGCCGGCGTTCCACACGCCGAAGCTCTGGCCCGCCGTGCCTTTGAAGCGGAAGGTGATCGGCGCTTTCGCCATGCCTTGGTTACCGTGCTTGCGCGCGATTTCGCCGGAGATGCGTGCGCCGATGGACCGGTCGCAGTTGCAGATATCCAGGGCAAATTCGCCACCACTGGCGTCATTGATCGCACTGCCCGCCATGTCGACCATCTTCTCGGCCAACAGGCCTTTGTCGAACGGCGGGTTGCGGTCCACCTGGCAGAATTGTGGCTTGTCTGCCGGAATGTGATCGCTGCCCAACAGCGGCGTCAGGTCCAGGTGTTGTTGCTTGGCGGTCTGGCCTTCGAGGATATCCAGCAGGTCGGTACGCCCGATCAGCTCTTCGAGGGAGCGCACGCCCAGCTTGGCCAGCCACTCACGGGTTTCTTCGGCGACGTAGGTGAAGAAGTTCACCACCATGTCGACGGTGCCGATGTAGTGATCCTTGCGCAGCTTCTCGTTCTGGGTCGCTACGCCAGTGGCGCAGTTATTCAGGTGGCAGATGCGCAAATACTTGCAGCCCAGGGCGATCATTGGCGCGGTGCCGAAGCCGAAGCTTTCGGCGCCGAGGATCGCCGCCTTGATCACGTCGAGGCCAGTTTTAAGGCCGCCGTCGGTCTGTACCCGCACTTTGCCGCGCAGGTCGTTGCCACGCAGGGTCTGGTGGGTTTCGGCCAGGCCGAGTTCCCATGGCGCGCCGGCGTACTTGATGGAGGTCAGCGGCGAAGCGCCGGTACCGCCGTCGTAGCCGGAGATAGTGATCAGGTCGGCATAGGCCTTGGCCACGCCGGCAGCAATGGTACCGACGCCAGCTTCCGCCACCAGCTTCACCGAGACCAGGGCCTGCGGGTTGACTTGTTTCAAGTCGAAAATCAGCTGCGACAAGTCTTCGATTGAATAGATGTCGTGGTGCGGCGGTGGAGAGATCAGCGTCACGCCCGGCACCGCATAACGCAGCTTGGCGATCAGACCGTTGACCTTGCCGCCTGGCAACTGGCCGCCTTCACCAGGCTTGGCGCCCTGGGCCACCTTGATCTGCAGCACTTCGGCGTTGACCAGGTATTCCGGGGTAACGCCGAAACGGCCAGTGGCGACCTGTTTTATTTTTGAGCTCTTGATGGTGCCGTAGCGCGCCGGATCTTCGCCGCCTTCACCGGAGTTGGAACGCGCACCCAGGCGGTTCATGGCCTCGGCCAGGGCCTCGTGGGCCTCGGGCGACAAGGCACCCAGGGAAATACCGGCAGAGTCGAAGCGCTTGAGGATCGATTCCAGCGGCTCGACTTCGCTGATGTCCATCGGCGTGTCCAACGTCTTCACCTTGAACAGGTCGCGGATCATCGATACCGGGCGGTTATCCACCAGGCTCGTGTATTCCTTGAACTTGGCGTAGTCGCCCTGCTGCACGGCGGCTTGCAAAGTGCTGACCACGTCCGGGTTGTAGGCGTGGTATTCGCCACCGTGCACAAACTTGAGCAAGCCACCTTGCTGGATCGGCTTGCGTGCACTCCAGGCCTCCAACGCCAAGGCTTTCTGCTCGGCTTCGAGGTCGACGAAACGTGCGCCCTTGATGCGGCTCGGCACACCACGAAAGCTCAGCTCGCAGACTTCTTCCGACAGGCCAATGGCTTCGAACAGTTGCGCGCCACGGTACGAGGTGACTGTGGAGATGCCCATCTTCGACAGGATCTTCAGCAGGCCTTTGGTGATGCCTTTACGGTAGTTCTTGAACACCTCATAGAGATCGCCCAGGACTTCACCGGTACGGATCAGGTCGCCGAGCACTTCGTACGCCAGGAACGGATACACCGCCGACGCGCCGAAACCGATCAGCACTGCAAAGTGATGCGGATCGCGGGCGGTAGCGGTCTCAACGAGGATGTTGGAGTCGCAACGCAGGCCCTTTTCGGTCAGACGGTGGTGCACCGCGCCGGTGGCGAGCGAAGCATGGATCGGCAGCTTGCCTGGCGCGATATGGCGGTCGGTCAGCACGATCTGGGTACGCCCGGCGCGCACGGCTTCTTCGGCCTGATCGGCGACGTTACGCACCGCAGCTTCAAGGCCGAGGCTTTCGTCGTAGTTCAGGTCAATGATCTGGCGGTCGAAACCTGGACGCTCCAGGGTCATCAGCGAGCGCCATTTGGCCGGGGAGATGACCGGCGAGCTGAGGATCACGCGGGAAGCGTGCTCAGGCGACTCCTGGAAGATGTTGCGCTCGGCACCGAGGCACACTTCCAAGGACATCACGATGGCTTCGCGCAGCGGGTCGATCGGCGGGTTGGTGACCTGGGCGAACTGCTGGCGGAAATAGTCATACGGGGTGCGCACGCGCTGGGACAGCACGGCCATCGGCGTGTCGTCGCCCATGGAGCCGACGGCCTCGTAGCCTTGTTCGCCAAGCGGACGCAGCACCTGGTCGCGCTCTTCGAACGTGACCTGGTACATCTTCATGTACTGCTTGAGCTGGTCGATGTCGTAGAAAGCCGAACCGTGGTCGTTGTCTTCCATGGTCGCCTGGATGCGCAGGGCGTTCTTGCGCAGCCATTGCTTGTACGGGTGACGAGACTTCAAGCGGTTGTCGATGGCGTCGGTGTCGAGGATCTGCCCGGTCTCGGTGTCCACGGCCAGGATCTGGCCCGGGCCGACGCGGCCTTTGGCGATCACATCTTCCGGCTTGTAGTTCCACACGCCGATTTCCGACGCCAGGGTGATGAAGCCGTTGGTGGTGGTAACCCAACGTGCCGGGCGCAGACCGTTACGGTCGAGCAGGCACACCGCGTAGCGACCGTCGGTCATGACCACGCCGGCCGGGCCGTCCCAGGGTTCCATGTGCATCGAGTTGTATTCATAGAACGCCCGCAGGTCCGGGTCCATGGTCTCGACGTTCTGCCACGCAGGCGGAATGATCATGCGCACGCCACGGAACAGGTCGATACCACCGGTGACCATCAGTTCGAGCATGTTGTCCATGCTGGAGGAGTCGGAACCCACGCGGTTGACCAGCGGGCCAAGCTCTTCCAGGTCCATCAGATCGTTGGCGAACTTGGTGCGACGGGCCACGGCCCAGTTGCGGTTGCCGGTGATGGTGTTGATCTCGCCGTTGTGGGCGAGGAAGCGGAACGGCTGAGCCAACGGCCATTTCGGCAGGGTGTTGGTGGAGAAGCGCTGGTGGAACACGCAGATCGCGGTTTGCAGGCGCTCATCGCTGAGGTCCGGATAAAAGGCGGTGAGATCCGCCGGCATCATCAGGCCTTTGTAAATGATGGTCTTGTGGGAAAAGCTGCAGATGTAGTGATCGGTATCGGCAGCATTGAGCACCGACGAACGGCGACGCGAAGTGAACAGCTTGATCGCCATGTCCTGATCGCTCAGGCCGTCGCCTGCTATGAACACTTGTTCGATCTGTGGCAGACGTTCCAGGGCAAGGCGGCCGAGCACGCTGGTGTCGATTGGCACTTTGCGCCAGCCGACCAGTTGCAGGCCGGCGGCGGCGATTTCGCGGTTCATGTTCTCGCGAGCGGCTTCGGCCTTGACCGGGTCCTGGTTGAAAAACACCATGCCCACGGCGTACTGCTTGGGCAGGTCGGCGGCGAAATGCTCTTTGGCGACAGCGCGCAGGAATTGGTCGGGTTTTTGAATCAGCAAGCCACAACCGTCACCGGTCTTGCCGTCGGCGTTGATCCCACCGCGGTGGGTCATGCAGGTCAGGGCCTCGATGGCCGTTTGCAAAAGGGTATGACTGGGCTCGCCCTGCATATGGGCTATCAGGCCGAAACCGCAGTTATCCTTGAATTCATCGGGTTGGTACAGACCTGCTTTCATAGACACTTTCTCACCAGGCTGCCTCTTATACCGAGGCAAATTTCTTTTCAATTCAACCGGTTACCTTCCACGTCGAACGTACGCCGACTTAGCGGGGGCAAAAGGGAGGTCATTGTACACACCGACACAGACGCCCACAAATTTAGCGACGAAATGTCGCAAATCTATGTCGCATTTATGAAAGGTTTAAAGCGATATGCTGTGCTAGTCAAAACTTTTTTAATTCTGACCGCTACGACTCAAAAGCCACTGTGACGCAGACACCACAAAGCGCGCGGCCTGGAGGGGCTGCACGCCTTGCGATCTTTTTTGAGGTGCCGGGAGGGCGGCCTGGGTAAGGCCGCCGGATCTTCAGCGAGTTGTTGCCAGTTCTTGTTGAACGCTGGCAACAGTGCGAGGCCAAGGTTTACCAGCCTGGACCTTCGCTGGCAAGGCTTTGATGGCCGAATCAGCTGCGGCGCGGCTTGGGAAGCTGCCATAGGTGATCACGTAGAGAGGCTTGCCGTTGAGCACTTTCTTGAAATAACGGTACTGGCCGCCCTGCTCTTTGACGAACGCCTGGGCGTTGGCCTCGGAGCTGGTGCCGAGGATTTGCACCACGAAGTTGCCGGTAGGCTGGCTGCTGTACCAGCTGCTGCCGGCGGCGCCGGCCTTGGCCACGGTGGCCGCGGGTTTTTCAGCAGGCTTGGCCGCAGGTGCGGGTGCCGGCTTGGCAACTGGGGCTGCGGGCTTGGCTGTCGCAACCGTCGGCGCCGGAGTCGGCTTGGCAACTGGCGCTACCGGCGCGGCAGGCGCTACCGGGGTTGCTGGCGTGCCAGCCGGTACGCCGGCAGGCGGCGCGGTGGTGGTCACGGTCGGCGGCGTGGCACTGGATCCTTCCACCGGCACACCGTCGTCGCCTTCGGAAATGCCACCGGCTTCTTCGGCGAGCGGGCCACGCATTACAGGCTGACCAACCATCGGCAGGTTGGTCGGTTGGCCGGAGTTGGCGAACTCGACGTTTGGCGTGGGCTTACCCAGTGGCAACTGCGCCTGCTCAGTTGGCGCGCCGGTCGTTGTCGGTGCTTTATTGCGACCCGGGATCAACCAGGCGGCGGCAACAGCGACCACGACAACGGCGGAAATAGCCAATACGTGCTTCTTAGGCATAGTGAACCCCATCTTTGGACGCTTGACCGCTGAGCGGCTGGCAATCATGGCTTCGATCATTGCATCGCGGGCAACCTGGTTGATGTTGCCAGGCCAGCCATCGGAGCTTTCGTGAATATCAGAGATCTGCGCAGCGGAGAAAAGTTCGATACCCGCCCCGGCGCCTTCAAGGCGTTGAGCCAGGTATTCGCGGGTTTCTTCCTCTTCGTAGGGCTGCAGCTCAATGACGTGGAACAGTTCCTGATCACCGCTGATCTGCTCCAGATCGGCGATCAACGACGACTCGCCAAACAGGAACACATGCGGGCGACCTTCCGGCGTGCCCGCAGCAAGCGCCAGCAGCGCTTCGAGGGCAGATTCGTCAAGCTGCTCGGCGTCGTCCACCAGCAGATAGACTTCCTGGCCGGTCAGGCCCAGTTGCACCACCTGCTTGAGAATCGCGTTTGGCTCGGCATTGGCCACGTCCAGCGCCTGGGCCACCTGGCGCAGCACGCCTGCAGCATCGCCGGCGCCACGGGCCGAGACCACCACACTCTGCACCGATTGCTTGTTAGTGCTGGCGACCAGCGCCTGGCGCAGTAAGGTCTTGCCGCTGCCCAACGGGCCGGTGACCACCAGCAGCAACTGGCTGTAGCGTGCCAGGTGGTGCAGTTGCCCCAGCACGGGCTTGCGCTGGGCCGGGAAGAATTTGAAGCCAGGCACCCGTGGAGCGAAAGGGTCATGGCTCAAGTGATAATGGCCGAGGAACGCCTCGTCGGCATGCAAACTAGTCATCGGGATCTTATTAACCTTTAAGCTGGGCCAGGGCGCGGTAATCCGCTCCCAGCGTGGCCTGTAAAATCTCTTTCGGATAATCGTCGGTCACCACTGCCTCGCCCATGTGGCGCAACAGCACCAGTCGCAGTCGACCGTCGATCACTTTCTTGTCTATTGCCATATGTTCGAGGAAATCGGCCTCGGTCATCTCCGTCGGCGGGATGACCGGCAAACCGGCTCGCTGGAACAGGCGGATGCCACGATCGCGCTCCTGGGCGCTGATCCAGCCCAGGCGCTGCGACATTTCCAATGCCATCACAGTGCCAGCCGCTACGGCTTCCCCATGCAACCACACACCATAGCCCATGTGCGTTTCGATCGCATGGCCGAAGGTATGGCCCAGGTTCAGGGTGGCGCGTACGCCAGACTCCCGTTCGTCGGCATTCACCACCAGCGCCTTGGCGGCGCAGGAGCGGGAAATCGCTTCGGTCAGGGCCACCTGGTCGAGTGCGCGCAGGGCATCAACGTGTTCTTCGAGCCAGGTCAGGAAGGGCTCGTCGCAGATCAGCCCGTACTTGATGACTTCCGCCAGGCCCGCCGACAGCTCCCGCGGCGGCAAGGTGTTGAGGGTGGTGGTATCGATCAGCACGGCTTGGGGCTGGTAGAAAGCACCGACCATGTTCTTGCCCAGCGGATGGTTGATACCGGTCTTGCCGCCCACCGACGAATCGACCTGGGACAACAGGGTGGTCGGCACCTGGATAAAGTCCACGCCGCGCTGGTAACAGGCCGCGGCAAAACCGGCCATGTCGCCGATCACACCGCCGCCCAGGGCGACCACGGTAGTTCGACGGTCATGACGCGCAGTCAGCAGGCCATCAAAAATCAGTTGCAGGGTTTCCCAGTTCTTGTGGGCTTCGCCGTCAGGCAACACCACAGAGATCACCGAATACGCCACAAGGCTGCGGCTCAGACGCTCAAGATACAACGGTGCGACCGTTTCGTTGGAGATGATCGCCACCTGCCGACCGGCAATATGCGGTGCAAGCAGCTCGGGCCGGTCCAAAAGACCTTCGCCAATGTGGATCGGGTAGCTGCGCTCGCCTAGATCGACCTTAAGTGTCTGCATGTGTCCCCGCGTTGAAGATATATTGACGACCGGCAGCGCCGTGATCCGACACCACTTGATAGCTCTACGCCACACCTCGCAAGGTTATGGCGCGCCGCCGAGAATAGCGCATTTCGGGCCAGGCTTTAACGGGGTGGCAGCCGCTGCAGGCGCTCAAGAATATCGAGCACCACCATTCGCGGTGGCCGTTCATCGGTTTCCACCACCAGATCGGCGATTTCCCGATACAGCGGATCGCGTAGTGCAAGCAGGTCCCGCAAGGTTTTCGCCGGGTCAGCAGTGCGCAGCAACGGGCGATTGCGATCACGGGCGGTGCGGCCTACCTGCTGCTCGACCGACGCATGCAAATACACCACCCGACCACCGGCATGCAGCGCACGACGGTTTTCATCGCGCATCACTGCGCCACCGCCGGTCGCCAACACCACGCCGTCGCAGCCGCACAGCTCGGCAATCATCGCCTGCTCACGGTCGCGAAAACCCAGCTCGCCTTCCTTATCGAAGATCCATGGGATATTGGCACCCGTGCGCAATTCAATTTCCTTATCGGAGTCTTTGAATGGCAGGCGCAGCTCTTTGGCCAGCAAACGGCCGATGGTGCTCTTTCCAGCCCCCATCGGTCCTACAAGAATCAAATTTCGCACAGAATCAACGACTCACAGCAATCGCCTGGTTATTCATAATACGCGGAGTCAGGAATACCAGCAGCTCGGATTTTTTCTCCGCCACCACATCGCGTCGGAAAAGGCGGCCAAGATACGGTACATCGCCCAAAAATGGCACTTTATCTACCACTTTGCTTTGGGTATTGGAGAAAACCCCGCCGATGACAATAGTCTCGCCATCCCGAACCAGCACCTTGGCGTTGACTTCGTTTTTCTTGATCGGCGGCACGTCATTGAGCCGGTTCAGGTAGTCGGGCTCGTCCTTGGTGACCTTGACCGCCATGATCACATGGTCATCAGGGGTGATTTGCGGCGTGACCTCCAGTGAAAGGGACGCTTCCTTGAAGGACACCGAGGTAGCGCCCTGGGAGGTGGACTCCTGGTAGGGAATCTCGGTGCCTTTGAGTATGCGCGCAGTCTCTTTATCGGACGTGACAACCTTGGGCTGCGAAACGATTTCGCCGTTGCCGCTTTTCTCCATCGCCGTCAGTTCGAGATCCAGCAACAGGTTGTCGGTGATGTAGGCGATACCCAGCCCCGACGTACCGGTCAGCGACCCCAGGTCGACGAAGGGTGAACTGGGCGGGCTTTGCGGGGGCTCGGCGCCGTCCGCCAGGGGCTTGGAAATACCTCCGGCGCCCCAGTTGCCGCGGCTGAGCCGCCCACCCCAGCGCACGCCCAGGCTTTTGTCGTAGTCGACATTGGCCTCGACGATTCGCGCCTCGATCATCACCTGGCGTACCGGGATATCCAACTGCGCCACGATGCGCCGCAGCTCTTCCAGCCGTTCGCCGGTCTGGTAGGCGATGATGTTGTTGGTGCGGTCATCCACCGCCACCGAGCCGCGTTCATCCGTGGCGCCCTCAAAACCGGTCACCGACTGGAACAGCTTGGCCAGGTCCGCAGCCTTGGCGTAATTGACCTGCAATAACTCCCGACGCAACGGTGCCAGCTCGGCCATCTGCTTGCGCGACTCCAGCACCAGCAGTTCGCGAGCGGCCAATTCATCGGCGGGCGCCACCAGCAACACGCCGGCCTTCACCCGTTTGTCCAGGCCCTTGGTTTGCAGCACCAGATCCAGCGCCTGGTCCCAGGGCACGTCCTTGAGCCGCAGGGTGATCGAGCCCTGCACCTCGTCGCTGGTCACCAGGTTGAGCCCGGCGACATCGGCGATTTGCTGCAATACCGCCCGCAGGTCGATGTCCTGAAAATTGAGGGTCAATTTTTCGCCCGTATAGCTGACCGGCAAGGCACTGTCAGGCGGCGGCAGGCGGATCAGGTCCGGGCGATTGGGCACAGCGGCAGCCATCGGTGCCGTGAACGCTATCCATAGCGCCACACCGAAGGACGAGAAAGTCCTTTTCATTGTTTGATTCCGTTATGAGTTGACGTTCAGCACCAGGGTTCGCGGGCGTTCCAGCCATGCGCCCTGGTCATCGGGGAACAGCTCGACCAGTTCGATATAACCGTCTTGGATGGCCGTGACCTGGCCATGGTCCGGCCCAAGGTAATCACCGACCGCCAGGCGATGCACCAATGATCCCGCACGCAGCAAGGCGAAAGCCTGCACGCCATTGGACAGTGTGCCGACCATTTCGAACTGATCGATGGTCATGCCCTCCAGCAGCCCCCGTGGCCGGGTGAGATCCGGCGAAAGCGCCGGCCGACCGGGCACGCGGGCGGCCTGCAAGGTGGGCGACAGGAACGGATCGCGCAGGGTTGAAGGGTCATAGACAAATCGCGGGCCCGACTCGAACGTCTGGCGGGCCTTGCCGCTTGGCGTGGCGCCCCGATAGGTCTTGGCCAACATATCGAGACGCAGCAAGGCGCCCTCAGGCCGAAGCGTGACATCCTGCACGGTGATGACCCGAAGCAGCCCACCCAAGGCACTGACGAACGCCGCCAGGTCGTGGTAGGCCCCGATCGCGCCCATCTGCATAGGTTGTTCGGTGTAGAGCTGCCGAGGCTCCTCATCCAGCACCCTAATGCCCTCGACCCATACACCATTGGCAACCGCCAACCGGGCAACATCTTCGAGCAAGGCAGGCACTTCGGACTCTGCGGGCAACTGCCGCAGAAGGCTCACGACCTTATCCTCCATCACGCGCAAATGATCGGCACGCGCCTCCAGACTGGTAGCCAATCCTGTTTTTTCTGCAAGCTGCTGTTGCAGTGCATGCCCCCGAACCTCGAGCGCCTGCAGCTGCTCCCGCGACGGGCCCAGGTACAAAGCCTCACCCACCAGCAGCACCAGGCCGGCCAGCGCAAAGCCGAGCAGGATCCGGCAGGGCAAGGGCCATTTGGCAGCGTTGTGGGAAAGCGTGGAAACGTCGAGCCAGGGCAGGCTCATGGTTGCGCCTCGACGGTTTCCCCCTGGCGCACCATTAGCTGAAATTCACTTTCGCCGCGCTCGCCTTCGGCCCGCACGCGCTGCAGACGAGTCGCGTGAGCCCCTTGCGTGGCCTCGAGCCGACGCATCAGCTGGGCGATATCCTGGTGGCTTTCAGCACTGCCGCGGATGCTGATGGTATCGCCGTTCGCCACCACCTCATGCAGATGTACGCCCTCGGGCACTGCGCGAGCCAACTGATCGAACAGCCGGGCACCGGAAGAACGGGCGTCGTGCAGATCCTGCACAACCTTCATGCGTTCGGCCAACTGCTGGCTGCGCTCCTGCAGGTCGTCAATGGTCCTGATCCGTGAATCCTGTACGGCAATGTCCTCACCCAGGCGATTGTTGCGACTTACCTGCCGATCTATCGCCTGGTCGATCACCTGATCAGCCAACCAGACTGCAGCCAGTGCCAGGCAGGCAAACGCCAGCATCAGCATCAGGAAATATCTACGCCTGCGTTCCGCCAGCGCCTGGCGCCAAGGCAAAAGATTGATTCGTATCATCCAGCGAAACTCCTCAGGGCCAACCCGCAAGCCACTCCCATCTCCTGGGCATCCACGGCCCATTGTGCGCCATCGACTCGATGACCCGGCGCGAAGCTGGCAAAATCCTGACGGCAAGCGCGCTCCAATGCAAACTCTTCCACATCTACCACCTGCAGCACCAGCCCCGCCAGAGCCAAAACCGCTTCACGCGCCTCGACTTGCTCGCGCAGGCACGCTGCCAACATCACTTCGACCCATTGCTCCCCCTGGGCCGACGGGCTCCGGACCTGAAAATCGATGGCCACTTCATCCAATGGATAGGGAATAAACTGGTCGGCTTCCATCTGGATCTTCCAGGCCATTTCCTCGTCGCTGAGGCCTGCATCCATTTCGATCAACCGCGTGATAACCGAAGGGCCCGCCACCGCCACGGCGGCGCTCCGGGCTGAGGGCCGCAGGCGCGATAATGCCTGCTGCAATGCCCGCCCCACGCCTTCGACGTCCAACAGGGCACCATCGACCACCGCATGGGTCGGCAGCGCCTGGGTCACGTAGCCCTGGACGCTGAAAACGCCCGCTGAACGGCCCAGCTCGATCAACCTGATGCTGCTGTCATTGATATCGACCCCTAGGACGGTGTCGACTTTTCGCCTGAAAAATCCATTTCCCATAAAACTCCCCAAAACTTTCCCTGTCATACCGGCTGTCGTATCGTCTGATTGCTGCCAGGCACCTTGCATCCGGTCGGCTTGTTCAAGGCACGCGAATGACGCCCCAAGCTGAAAAATGCTTTAATGCCCAGCGTTTTTTCCCGCTTTTTATCTGCTGCCCGGGTCGATCCATCGTTAGCCATGCATGCCCCGACGCGTAACTCATTCTTTTCTCTGGAAATCCAAAAGCCTTGATTCGTCTGCTGAAGTTTTTCGGGTACTCCATTGTCGCCATCGTCTGCGGGCTGCTGCTCGTACTCAGCGGGGCCTACCTCTACCTTAGTCCGGGTTTGCCTTCCGTAGAGGCCCTCAGAAGTATCCAGTTGCAGATTCCTTTGCGGGTTTACAGCAGCGATGAAAAACTGATCGCGGAGTTCGGCGAAATGCGCCGTACACCGATCCGTTTCGCCGATATTCCGCCCAATTTCATCAGCGCCTTGCTGTCTGCCGAAGACGACAATTTCGCCAACCACTACGGTGTCGACCCCAGCAGCCTGGTGCGCGCGGCCACGCAGCTGGTAAAAAGCGGACACATTCAATCCGGCGGCAGCACCATTACCATGCAGGTGGCGAAGAACTTCTTCCTTACCAGCGAGCGCAGTTTTTCCCGCAAGGCCACCGAGATCCTGCTGGCACTGCAGATCGAACGTCAGCTGACCAAGGACGAAATCCTCGAGCTGTATGTCAACAAGATCTACCTGGGTAACCGCGCCTACGGCATCGAGGCCGCCTCCCAGGTCTACTATGGCAAGTCGATTCGTGACGCCAGCCTGGCGCAGATGGCCATGATTGCCGGCCTGCCCAAGGCCCCATCGCGCTTTAACCCGCTGGCCAACCCGGCGCGCAGCAAAGAGCGGCGCGACTGGATCCTGGGGCGCATGTACAAGCTGGGCAAGATCGACCAGGCCGCCTACGAAAGCGCTGTAGCCGAGCCACTGAACGCCAGTTATCACGTGCCGACGCCGGAAGTGAATGCGCCGTATATCGCCGAAATGGCGCGTGCCGAGATGGTTGGCCGCTATGGCAGCGACGCCTATACCGAAGGCTTCCGAGTGACCACGACGGTTCCAAGCAACTTGCAGGAAATCGCCAACAACTCGGTGCATGAAGGCCTGATCACCTATGACCAGCGCCACGGCTACCGCGGTCCGGAATCGCGCCTGCCCGGCAAGACCCTGAGCGCGTGGACCACCGAATTGAGCAAGCAGCGCTCCATCAGCGGCCTGGACCCGGCCATCGTCACCCAGGTGACAAAAGACGGCATCCAGGTGCTGACCCGTACCGGCGAAGCGCATGTGGCGTGGGACAGCATGAAGTGGGCGCGACCATTCCTGAATACCAACAGCATGGGGCCGATGCCCAAGCAGCCGTCCGACGTGGCCCAGGTGGGCGATTTGATCCGCGTGCAACGCCAGAAGGATGACAGCCTCAAGTTCAGCCAGGTGCCGGTCGCCCAAGGCGCCCTGGTGTCCCTGGACCCGCAGAACGGTGCGATCCGTGCACTGGTCGGCGGTTTTGCCTTCGAGCAGAGCAACTACAACCGCGCCACCCAGGCCAAGCGCCAGCCGGGTTCGAGCTTCAAGCCATTCGTCTACAGCGCCGCGCTGGACAACGGCTACACCGCCGCCAGCCTGGTCAACGACGCGCCGATCGTGTTTGTCGATGAATACCTGGACAAGGTCTGGCGCCCGAAGAATGACACCAACACCTTCCTCGGCCCGATCCGTATCCGCGAAGCGCTGTACAAGTCGCGCAACCTGGTGTCGATTCGCCTGTTGCAGGCAATGGGCGTGGGCAAGACCATCGACTACATGACGCGCTTTGGCTTCGCCAAGTCCGACCTGCCGCCAAACCTGTCCCTGGCCCTGGGCACCGCGACTCTCACGCCGATGGAGATCGCCACCGGCTGGAGTACCTTTGCCAACGGCGGCTACAAGATCACGCCGTACCTGATCGACAAGATCGAGAGCCGCAATGGCGACATGCTGTTTACCGCCAACCCACCGCGGGTGCCGGGTGACGTGGTCAATGGCGTGGCAGCGACCGATGGCCTTGCGGCACCGAGTAATGGCGGCATCACCATTGAGCCAACCCCAGGCACGACGCCTGCGGCAACCGCCCCCGCGACCACCGAACCGCAAGCCCCGGCAGTCGCCGAGCGCATCGTGGATGGCCGTACCACCTATATTCTCAACAGCATCCTGCAAGACGTGATCAAGAAGGGCACCGGCCGCCGCGCACTGGCCCTGGGCCGCGCAGATATTGCCGGCAAGACCGGTACTACCAACGAATCCAAGGACGCCTGGTTCTCTGGCTATAACGGCGACTACGTGACCACTGTGTGGACCGGTTACGACCAGCCTGAAAGCCTGGGCCGCCGCGAGTTTGGCGGCACCGTCGCC
This sequence comes from Pseudomonas sp. FBCC-B545, assembly GCF_059134095.1. NCBI lineage: Bacteria > Pseudomonadati > Pseudomonadota > Gammaproteobacteria > Pseudomonadales > Pseudomonadaceae > Pseudomonas > Pseudomonas sp. FBCC-B545. The sequence continues at coordinate 5,809,136 of NZ_CP101441.1, forward strand.
CTGCCGATCTGGATGAGTTACATGGGCGCCGCGCTGAAGGACAAGCCACTGCACACCCAGCCCGAACCGGAAGGCATCCTCAGCCTGCGCATCGACCCGGTGAGTGGCCGCGCCGCGTCGCCAAGCACGCCGAATGCGTACTTCGAGCTGTTCAAAAGCGAAGACACGCCGCCGTCGGTCAACGAGCTGGGCAATGGCGTGGCACCGGGCAGCCCGCTGCCGGCGGACGAAGGCGCGCCGATCGATTTGTTCTGACCCGATTCAAGACGCAACATAGATCCAAATGTGGGAGGGGGCTTGCTCCCGATGGCGGACTGTCAGTCAATGAATATGGCGACTGATACACCGCCATCGGGAGCAAGCCCCCTCCCACATTTGACCTCTATAGGCTTCAAGAGAATTGCCATAAAAAAAGCCCCGACTCATTCGAGCCGGGGCTTTTTGTTGGTGCGCTACAACAGCTTAGCCGTTGAACACATCATCCACGCTTTGCAGCGGGTAGTTCTTAGGATACGGCAAGGTCGCCACGCCGGTCTCGATGGCGGCCTTGGCCACGGCATCGGAGATCAGGGTGATCAGGCGCTTATCCATTGGCTTCGGAATGATGTACTCACGACCGAATTCCAGCTTGGCACCACCGTAGGCGTCGCAGACGTCCTGAGGCACTGGCAGCTTGGCCAGTTCACGCAGGGCGTTGGCGGCGGCCACTTTCATTTCTTCGTTGATGCGCTTGGCGCGTACGTCCAGGGCACCACGGAAGATGAACGGGAAGCCCAGGACGTTGTTGACCTGGTTCGGGTAGTCCGAACGACCGGTGGCCATGATCACGTCGCTGCGGGTGGCGTGGGCCAGCTCTGGCGAGATTTCCGGATCCGGGTTGGAGCAGGCGAACACGATCGGGTTCGGTGCCATGGACTTCAGGCCTTCGGCGCTCAGCAGGTTCGGGCCAGACAGGCCGACGAACACGTCGGCACCGTCGAGGGCGTCAGCCAGGGTGCGCTTGGAGGACGGATGGGCAAACATCGCCTTGTACTGGTTCAGGTCGGTACGCTCGGACTGGATCACGCCCTTGCTGTCGACCATGTAGATGTTTTCCAGCTTGGCGCCCATGCTGATGATCAGCTTCATGCAGGAAATGGCCGCAGCGCCGGCGCCCAGGCAGACGATCTTCGCCTCGCCCAGGGTTTTGCCAGCGATTTCCAGGGCGTTGATCATGCCGGCTGCGGTAACGATGGCGGTGCCGTGCTGGTCATCGTGGAATACCGGAATGTCGCACTGCTCGATCAGGGCCTTTTCGATCTCGAAGCACTCAGGTGCCTTGATGTCTTCCAGGTTGATGCCACCAAAGGTGATGGAAATACGCTTGACCGTGTCGATGAAAGCCTGCGGGCTCTCGGAATCGACTTCGATGTCGAAAACGTCGATGCCGGCAAAGCGCTTGAACAGCACGCCTTTACCTTCCATGACTGGCTTGGACGCCAATGGACCGAGGTTACCCAGGCCAAGGATCGCGGTGCCATCGGAAATCACTGCAACCAGGTTGCCCTTGCCGGTGTACTTGTACGCCAGTTCTGGGTCACGGGCGATTTCACGTACGGGCTCGGCAACACCAGGGCTGTAGGCCAGCGACAGGTCGCGAGCAGTGGCAGTGGCTTTGGTGAGCTCTACACTCAGCTTTCCTGGACGAGGATGGGCATGGTATTCGAGAGCGGCAGTTTTCAAATCAGACATATCGGCATTCCGCTTTTACTGTTGGTCGACGGACCGCCGAGGATACGCGTGTCGTAAAGTCCCTACAAGACTGGGCAGTCACAGGTGTCAAGGGCCCTGGGCTACGACTTTTGGCCAAGAGCCACGGGATACAAGGGCTCAACTGTTCACAATCGAAATAAAAAATGTCTACAATTTTTTATTCAAGACGCTGATTTCAGCATGCTGGGGTCGGTCAGTGGCAACAGCCAGCGTGACTGGCCTTTTTTCAGGCCGCCGCGTCGGGAGCGATCCTGCACCCAGCCACGCGCCTCGATGGTGCGGCCTTGCAGACCATTGAGCAGGGTCGCGTCGAAACGACTGGTCAGATTGGGTGCAATGCGTAATACCAGTGAACCCTGCAACTCAATCCAGATTCCGCCGCGATTGCGCTCGATCTTGCTGACCCGGCCAGTGACCAGGGCAAACCCGGACTGCTTGAGTTGCGCCACGGTCTGCACCGGCGATTGGCGCCACAGGCCGAGCCGCGCTTGGCGGGCGCTGTTTTCGGCGGCCTGCTTGCAGGCAACCAAGTCCACATTCGGCGCCACGCCCACCTGAAAACCCAGACCCTCGGCCAACAATTGCGCCTCCAGGTTCTCACCGTTGGCGCCGTAAAGGTGGGCCAGGGTACGACCGTAGTGATCCTTGCCCTCGCGTCCCGGCACCAGACCGACACGCCCATCACTGGCCTGTACCAGGGCCTGTAGACGCTGGCGGGCGGCGACGGCAAATGGCTCGTCAGTGCGCCCCTTCCTGCCGGTTTCCGGCGCATTGAGGCCGATCATACGCACGCTGCGGCCATCCTTGAGGCGCACGGTGTCGCCGTCCACCACCCGCTGCACCTCGACATGCGCCACAGAGGCCGGTGCGGGGCAGAATGCTTCGGCCCGGACGGTCGCCAGCCAAATCCCAGACACAAAAAAGGCGCCCACAAGGGACGCCTTTTTCAACAGCTGGCAAAAGCCCATAAGGCTCTTGAACCTTACTCTGCTGGAGTAGCAGCAGCAGGCTTCTTGCCGAAAGCACCAAAGCGATCTGCGAAGCGCTGTACACGGCCGCCGGTGTCCAGAGTTTTCTGCTTACCGGTGTAGAACGGGTGGCACTCGTTGCATACGTCAGTACCCAGTGGCTTGCACAGGTTCGAACGGGTTTCGAACTTGTTGCCGCAGCTGCAGGTGACTTCGATGGTTTCGTACGCTGGATGGATATCGGCTTTCATGGCACTTCCTCGGGCTAGCGTGCCGCCACTCGACACTATTGTCGAATACCGCACGTAATTAGGCCGCGGATTCTACCAGACCTTTTTAAACGCGCAAGCGGCGCTTCTGGTCGAACCCCCCCTTTCATCAGAAAACCGTGGCATACCCAAGCCCTCCCCTCTCTGCTAGGCTCGCGCCCCTGCACCACCGCCCGCCTTTATATGAGACCCCTCGCGTGCCCGACGCCATTTTGCGCCTAGCCCTGCCCTCGCCCCTGCGCCGCCTGTTCGATTACCGGACTCCGGCCGGCGTGCTGCGGGCGCAGTTGCAGCCGGGCATGCGTGTGCGTGTGCCGTTCGGGCGGCGGGAGATGATCGGCATCCTGGTGGAAGTTACCGATCACAGCGAAGTGCCCGCCGAAAAGCTCAAGCCCGCCATAGCCATCCTCGACACCACGCCACCGCTGCCGCCCGAGCTGTTCAAGCTGTGCCTGTGGACCGCGCAGTATTACCAGCACAGCTTGGGCGACACCTTGAGCTGGGCTTTGCCGGTGCTGCTGCGCCAGGGCGAACTGGCCGAAGCGCGACAAGAACGTTTCTGGTCAATGGCGCCCGGTGCACGCCTGGACGACCCGCGTATCGCCCGCGCCCCGCGCCAGCGTGAAGCCCTGGCCACACTGGCCCAGCACCCCCATGGCGTCGCCCATCAGCTGTTAAGCAAGCTGATGCTGAGCAAAGACAGCCTCGACCTGCTGTTGGCCAAGGGCCTGGTGCAGGTGGAAATCCGCAAGCACGCCCCGGACCCGCGCCACGAACACTGGCTGGCCCAACCGGAATTGCCACTGAACCCCGAGCAACGCGCCGCGTATGAGGCGATTCGCGCTGGGTTCGACAGCTTCCATGCGTTCCTGCTGGCCGGCGTCACCGGCAGTGGCAAGACCGAAGTGTATCTGCAACTGATCCGCGAAACCCTGCAGGCCGGCAAGCAGGCACTGGTGCTGATACCCGAAATCAACCTGGGCCCACAGACCCTGGCGCGTTTCGAACAACGCTTCAACGCCCGCATCGCCCTGGTGCACTCGGCGGTCAATGACCGTGAGCGCCTGGAGTCGTGGCTGGCGGCGCGGGACGGTGAAGCCGACATCATCATAGGCACCCGTTCGGCGCTGTTCACCCCGATGAAGAACCCCGGGCTGATCATCATCGACGAGGAACACGACGGCTCCTATAAACAACAGGAAGGCCTGCGCTACCACGCCCGCGACCTGGCACTGGTGCGCGCACGCCAGGAAGACATCCCGATTGTGCTGGGCTCGGCCACGCCATCCCTGGAAAGCCTGCACAACGCCTACACCGGCCGCTACGGGCTGCTACGTCTGAACGAGCGCGCCGGCGGTGCCAAGCAACCACGGTTCCTGCGCCTGGACGTAAAGAGCCGCCCGCTGGACAGTGGTATCTCCGGCCCGATGCAACAGGCCATCGGCCAGACCCTTGCCGCAGGCCAACAGGTGTTGGTGTTTCTCAATCGCCGTGGCTTTGCCCCGACGCTGCTGTGCCATGACTGCGGTTGGATGTCCGGGTGCGAACGCTGCGATGCACGCATGACCGTGCACCAGCGCTATGGCGAACTGCGCTGCCACCACTGCGGCCATGTGGAACGGGTGCCGCGCCATTGTCCGCAGTGCGGCAAGGTGGACCTGCGTCCAGTAGGGGCTGGCACCGAGCGCGCCGAGGAGCGCCTGGGCATTCTGTTTCCGGATTACCCGGTGCTGCGGGTCGACCGCGACAGCACCTCGCGCAAAGACGCGATGAACCAGTTGTTTGCCACCATTCAGAAAGGCCAACCGTGCATCCTGGTGGGCACGCAAATGCTTGCCAAAGGGCATCACTTCCCGCGGGTGACCCTGGTGTCGATCCTGGACGCCGACGGCGGGTTGTTCTCCGGGGATTTCCGCGCCAGCGAACGCATGGCGCAGTTGATCGTGCAGGTGGCAGGGCGCGCCGGACGGGCCGAAGAGCCGGGCAGGGTGATTATCCAGACGCACCTGGCCGACCATCCATTGCTGATTCAACTGACGGAACAAGGCTACTTTGCCTTCGCCGAGCAGGCCTTGAGTGAACGCCGCGCCGCTGGCCTGCCGCCCTTTGCACACCTGGCATTGTTGCGTGCCGAGGCGCATAAACCGGGACAAGCCGAAGGTTTCCTGGATGAAGCATGCAGTGCCGCCGAGGGTTTGCTGGGTGAATTGAGTCTGAGCGGCATCGAATTGCTCGGGCCGGTACCCGCCCCCATGGAGCGTCGCGCCGGACGTTATCGCGCTCAGCTACTCTTGCAGGCAACCTCCCGTGCGCCGCTGCATCGGCTATTAAGTCGCTGGATGCTTGAGCTGGAGCAAATACCCAGCGGCCGACAAGTGCGATGGTCACTGGATGTAGACCCGGTAGATTTGTATTGACAGGCAAGCCACCATCCACATTTTGAAATGTGAACACCTTCAAATGTGGGAGGGGGCTTGCCCGCGATGAGGCCCGCAGGTCCGCCATCTAGTCTGAACGGTTGGCAAGCTCGCCCTCGCCACGGATAATGCCCAGTTTTTCCACCTGCGCATCGCGCGCCGCCGCTTGCGGTCGAAAGAGAACACCATGAAAGACACCATTCGCCAGCTGATCCAACAAGCCCTCACCCAACTCGTCAACGAAGGTGTGTTGCCTGAAGGCCTGTCGCCGGCGATCCAGGTGGAGAACACCCGCGACAAGACCCACGGCGACTTCGCCAGCAACATCGCGATGATGCTGTCCAAGCCGGCCGGTATGAAACCCCGCGACCTGGCGGAAAAAATCATTGCCGCGCTGCCGGCTGACGCCAGTGTGACCAAGGCCGAGATCGCCGGCCCGGGCTTTATCAACTTCTTCCAGAACACCCAGGCCCTGGCTTCGCGCCTGGACGCCGCCCTGGCCGATGCCAACATCGGTGCGCACAAGGCTGGCGCTGCCCAGCGCGTGGTCATTGACCTGTCGGCGCCGAACCTGGCCAAGGAGATGCACGTTGGTCACCTGCGCTCCACCATCATTGGCGACGGCGTGGCCCGGGTGCTGGAATTCCTCGGCGATACGGTGATCCGCCAGAACCATGTGGGCGACTGGGGCACCCAGTTCGGCATGCTGATGGCCTACCTGCAGGAAAACCCGATCACCAGCAACGAGCTGGCCGACCTGGAAAACTTCTACCGCGCCGCCAAGAAGCGTTTCGACGAATCCGAAGAATTCGCCGACCGCGCCCGCGGCCTGGTGGTCAAACTGCAAGCGGGCGATGAGGAGTGCCTGGCGCTGTGGAACCGCTTCCGGGAAATTTCCCTGTCCCACTGCCAGGAAATCTACGAGCTGCTCAACGTGAAGTTGACCATGGCCGACGTGATGGGTGAAAGCGCCTACAACGACGACCTGATCAACGTAGTCAACGACCTCAAGGCCAAGGGCCTGCTGGTGGAGAGCAACGGCGCACAGTGCGTGTTCCTCGAAGAATTCAAGACCGCCGACGGCGAGCCGCTGCCGGTGATCATCGTCAAGGCCGATGGCGGCTACCTCTATGCCACCACCGACCTGGCCGCCGTGCGCTATCGCAGCGGCGTGCTCAAGGCCGACCGTGCGCTGTACTTCGTTGACCAGCGCCAGGCCCTGCACTTCCAGCAAGTGTTCGAAGTGGCCCGCCGCGCCGGTTTCGTCACCCACCCGATGCATATGGAACACATGGGTTTCGGTACCATGAACGGCGCCGACGGCCGCCCGTTCAAGACCCGCGATGGCGGTACCGTGAAGCTGATCGACCTGCTCACCGAAGCCCAGGAACGCGCCTACAACCTGGTGAAGGAAAAGAACCCGGAGCTGGCCGAGGCCGACCTGCGCAACATCGCCCGCGTGGTGGGTATTGGCGCGGTGAAATATGCCGACCTGTCCAAACACCGCACCAGCGACTACAGCTTCAACTTCGAGCTGATGCTCAACTTCGAAGGCAACACCGCACCGTACCTGCTGTACGCCTACACCCGCGTGGCGGGCGTGTTCCGCAAGCTGGGCAAGGACTTCAGCGAAGTCGAAGGCCAGATCGTGCTGGATGCCGCCCATGAGCAGGAACTGGCCGCCAAGCTGGCGCAGTTCGGCGAAGTGCTCAACAGCGTCGGCGAGAAAGGCACACCGCATATCCTGTGCACCTATTTGTACGAAGTGGCCGGGTTGTTCTCCAGTTTTTACGAGAACTGCCCGATTCTGACCGCCGACAACGAAGCCCAGAAACAAAGTCGCCTGCGCCTCGCCGCCCTGGCTGGACGCACCCTCAAGCAAGGCCTGGAACTCTTGGGCCTGGAAACTCTGGAGCGTATGTAAGTTGGCTGCCAAGAAAAAACCTGCACCCAAGCGCGGCGCCAGCCGCTACCAGGCCCCGGCGAAGCAGCCGATTCCGGGCTGGCTGTGGATGGCTATCGGCCTCACGGTCGGCGCATTCATCGTATTTTTGATGAAGCTCGAACCTGGCCAGGGTGATGACGTCAAGCGCGTCAAACAGGAACAGCAGAAGGCCACGAAAATCGCCGAGGCCAACAAGACCGCACCGAGCCCGACTGCACCGGTGAAGCCGAAGTACGACTTCTACACCCTGCTGCCGGAATCGGAAGTGATCGTGCCTCCTGATGCCGTGCCGGAGAAGACCCTGCCGACGCCGCAAGTGCCAACCACGCCGGTGACACCTGCCGAAGCCGCGAAAATCGACACCGCCCGCGCCCAGGCCGCGCTGGCCGGGATCACGCCGCCGCCACCACCGCCGGTCGCTGCCACCAAGGCCGCGCCGGTGACCAAGTTCTTCCTGCAGGCGGGCTCGTTCCCGAAACAGGCGGATGCGGACCGGGTGCGGGCGCAGATCATCCTGTTGGGCCAGTCGGTGACGGTGGAGTCCGGCACGGTGAAGGAAGCAACCTGGTATCGCGTACTGGTAGGGCCGTTCAGCAACCGCGAACAACTGACCGTGGCACAGAAACAATTGGCCGGCGCCGGGTTCAGCAACCTGTTGTTACAACAGCGCCAGAGTCGCTGATTCGGGGTCAACACAAATCAAAATGTGGGAGGGGGCTTGCCCCCGATAGCGGAGTGTCAGTCAACATATTCATTGGCTGACAGCGCGCCATCGGGAGCAAGCCCCCTCCCACATTTGGTTTTGCGGTGTGCTTGACTGGGTGTCAGACCAGTAAACACCACTCGTCCGCGCACCGGTCCTACGGTTGAAATCCACACCGCCACCCCCATATGAGTTTCCATCAGGGCATTTTCGCCCCGCTGCGTGGAGACTCTCCCCTTGACCACCATCGTTTCAGTACGTCGCCACGGCAAAGTTGTCATGGGCGGCGACGGCCAGGTTTCCCTGGGCAATACCGTAATGAAAGGCAACGCGAAGAAAGTGCGTCGCCTGTACCACGGCCAGGTGCTTGCCGGCTTCGCAGGCGCTACCGCCGACGCCTTTACCCTCTTCGAACGCTTCGAAGGCCAGCTTGAGAAACACCAGGGCCACCTGGTGCGCGCCGCTGTCGAACTGGCCAAGGAATGGCGCACCGACCGCTCCCTCAGCCGCCTTGAAGCCATGCTCGCCGTCGCCAACAAAGACGCTTCCCTGATCATCACCGGCAATGGCGACGTGGTAGAACCTGAGCACGGCCTGATCGCCATGGGTTCCGGCGGTGGCTACGCCCAGGCTGCAGCCAGTGCGTTGCTGAAGAAAACCGACCTGTCGGCCCGGGAAATCGTCGAGACCGCCCTGGGCATCGCCGGCGATATCTGCGTGTTCACCAACCACAACCAGACCATTGAGGAGCAGGACCTCGCCGAGTAAGCCTTGGGCTTATTCTCGCTTGAGGCCGCCAAACAACTATGTCCATGACTCCCCGCGAAATCGTCCATGAACTCAATCGCCATATCATCGGCCAGGACGATGCCAAGCGCGCCGTTGCCATCGCCCTGCGTAACCGCTGGCGCCGCATGCAACTGCCGGAAGAACTGCGCGTTGAAGTAACGCCCAAGAACATCCTGATGATCGGCCCGACCGGTGTCGGTAAAACCGAAATTGCCCGACGCCTGGCCAAGTTGGCCAATGCGCCGTTCATCAAGGTGGAAGCGACCAAATTCACCGAAGTCGGCTATGTGGGCCGCGATGTCGAGTCGATCATTCGTGACCTGGCCGACGCTGCCCTGAAAATGCTGCGCGAACAGGAAGTGACCAAGGTCAGCCACCGCGCAGAAGACGCCGCTGAAGAACGTATCCTCGATGCCCTGCTGCCACCGGCACGCATGGGTTTCAACGAAGACGCCGCACCGTCCTCGGATTCCAACACCCGCCAGCTGTTCCGCAAGCGCCTGCGTGAAGGCCAGCTGGATGACAAGGAAATCGAGATCGAAGTGGCCGAAGTGTCCGGTGTGGATATTTCCGCTCCGCCGGGCATGGAAGAAATGACCAGCCAGTTGCAGAACCTGTTCGCCAACATGGGCAAGGGCAAGAAGAAAAGCCGCAAGCTCAAGGTCAAGGAAGCGCTCAAGCTGGTGCGCGACGAAGAAGCCGGGCGCCTGGTCAATGAGGAAGAACTCAAGGCCAAGGCACTGGAAGCTGTCGAGCAGCATGGCATCGTGTTTATCGATGAGATCGATAAGGTGGCCAAGCGCGGTAACTCCGGCGGCGTCGATGTCTCCCGTGAAGGCGTGCAGCGCGACCTGCTGCCGCTGATCGAGGGTTGCACGGTCAACACCAAGCTGGGCATGGTCAAGACCGACCACATCCTGTTTATCGCCTCCGGCGCCTTCCACCTGAGCAAACCAAGCGACCTGGTGCCCGAGCTGCAAGGCCGCCTGCCGATTCGCGTGGAACTCAAGGCACTGACCCCGGGCGACTTCGAGCGCATCCTCAGCGAGCCTCACGCATCGCTCACCGAGCAATACCGTGAGCTGCTGAAAACCGAAGGCCTGGGTATCGAGTTCCAAGCCGACGGCATCAAGCGTTTGGCGGAAATCGCCTGGCAGGTCAACGAGAAGACCGAGAACATCGGTGCCCGTCGCCTGCATACCCTGCTTGAGCGCCTGCTTGAGGAAGTGTCGTTCAGTGCCGGTGACATGGCCGGTGCGCAGAATGGCGAAGCGATCAAGATCGATGCTGACTACGTCAACAGCCACCTGGGCGAATTGGCGCAGAACGAAGACTTGTCTCGTTATATCCTGTAAGCCTCACACAGAACTGCTTTGCTTCAAATGTGGGAGGGGGCTTGCCCCCGATGGCGGTGTTTCAGTATCAGATGAGCTGACTGACACACCGTCATCGGGGGCAAGCCCCCTCCCACATTTTTAAGCCGGTTTATTCAGGAGTACCTCATATGGCCAAGTTTCCGACTGCTGTAAACCTGCACAAAACCTCCAACACCCTCGGCCTCACTTACAGCCCAGACGAGGTTTATCATCTGCCCGCCGAATTCCTGCGGGTGCACTCGCCTTCCGCTGAGGTGCAGGGCCACGGCAAACCCATCCTGCAATTCGGCAAGCTCAACGTCAGGTTGAACAAGGTCGAACCGGCCGGCCAGTACGCACTGAAATTGACCTTCGACGACGGCCATGACAGTGGACTGTTCACCTGGGACTACCTCTACCAACTGGCCGTACGTCAGGACGCACTGTGGAGCGATTACCTGGCCGAGCTCAAAGCTGCCGGAAAAACCCGCGACCCGAACCAGTCGGTCGTGCGGCTGATGCTCTAGCCCAGGCGTCTTGCTCTTTAGAGGGCATTTTCTAATTTCATCTGCTTGAATGCCCTGTCGCGAGGCCAATGATCGGCCCGCTTGCGAAAAAAAATAAACTCGGGTAACCAATGGAACTGGCAGGTTCCCTGCATTTGACGATGCGGTATCAACGGTCACCCGGGTCGCAGTACCAGGCTGGTGTCGTGTATCGAAATTGGGTGCGCAGCAATCGCCGGTACTCGTCTTTCGGACAATGGAGCGTCGTAGATGAGTAACAAGAATAACGATGACTTGAAACGCCAGGCGTCGGAAAACACCTTGGGGCTGAACCCGATCATCGCGTTACGCAAAAAGGATTTATTGGCCTCGGCCAGGATGGTGCTGACCCAAGCCATCAAGCAACCGTTGCACAGCGTCAAGCACGTCGCCCACTTTGGCGTCGAATTGAAGAATGTAATGTTCGGCAAATCCCCACTGGCGCCCGAGGGCGACGACCGTCGCTTCAACGACCCGGCCTGGAGCCAGAACCCGCTCTACAAACGCTACTTGCAGACTTACCTGGCGTGGCGCAAGGAACTCCACGACTGGATCGACGACAGCAGCCTGTCGGCACAGGACATCAGCCGCGGCCACTTCGTGATCAACCTGATGACCGAAGCCATGGCCCCCACCAACAGCGCGGCCAACCCGGCGGCGGTCAAGCGCTTCTTTGAAACCGGTGGTAAAAGCCTGCTCGACGGTTTGTCCCACCTGGCCAAGGACATGGTGCATAACGGCGGAATGCCGAGCCAGGTCAACATGGGCGCCTTTGAAGTCGGCAAGACGTTGGGCACCAGCGAAGGCGCGGTGGTGTTTCGCAACGATGTGCTGGAGCTTATCCAGTACAAGCCCACCACCGAGCAAGTACACGAGCGCCCACTGCTGGTGGTGCCGCCGCAGATCAACAAATTCTACATATTCGACCTGTGCCCGGATAAGAGCCTGGCGCGCTTCTGCCTGCGCAATGGGCAGCAGACGTTTATCGTCAGCTGGCGCAACCCCACCAAGGCCCAGCGCGAGTGGGGCCTGTCGACTTATATCGAGGCGCTGAAGGAAGCGGTCGATGTGGTCACGGCGATTACTGGCAGCAAGGACGTGAATATGCTCGGTGCCTGCTCCGGGGGCATCACCTGCACCGCGCTGCTGGGCCACTACGCGGCGCTGGGGGAAAAGAAGGTCAATGCCCTGACCCTGCTGGTGAGCGTGCTGGACACCACCCTGGACACCCAGGTGGCACTGTTTGTCGACGAGCAGACCTTGGAGGCGGCCAAGCGCCATTCGTACCAGGCCGGCGTGCTGGAAGGCCGCGATATGGCCAAGGTGTTCGCCTGGATGCGCCCCAACGACCTGATCTGGAACTACTGGGTCAATAACTACCTGCTGGGCAACGAACCGCCGGTGTTCGACATCCTGTTCTGGAACAACGACACCACACGCTTGCCGGCGGCGTTCCATGGCGACCTGATCGAACTGTTCAAGAACAACCCACTGGTACGCGCCAACGCGCTGGAGGTCTGCGGCACGCCCATCGACCTCAGACAGGTCACCGCCGATGTCTACGCACTGGCGGGCACCAACGATCACATCACGCCGTGGCAGTCCTGCTACAAGTCGGCGCAGTTGTTTGGCGGCCAGGTCGAGTTTGTGTTGTCCAGCAGCGGGCATATCCAGAGCATCCTCAACCCGCCGGGCAACCCCAAGGCGCGCTACCAGACCAGCGAGGGTTTGTCGGGCAGCGCGCTGGAGTGGCAGGAGAACGCCACCAAGCACACCGATTCGTGGTGGCTGCACTGGCAGGCGTGGCAGGCGGATCGGGCGGGCAAATTGAAGAAAGCCCCCACGACATTAGGCAGTAAAACCTATGCCGCCGCCGAAGCGGCGCCAGGTACCTATGTACATGAGCGGTAGATTGGAATGAGATCCAAATGTGGGAGGGGCTTGCTCCCGATAGGGATGGATCAGTGTCAGGTGTGCTCAATGACACACCGCTATCGGGAGCAAGCCCCCTCCCAAATTTTGACTGTATTCCTCCTGTAACACTTCACAGGGCTTGAGCATGCCGCAACCGTTCATCTTCCGTACCATCGACCTGGATGGCCAGACCATTCGCACGGCGGTACGCCCGGGCAAGCCGCACTTGACGCCGCTGCTGATCTTCAATGGCATCGGCGCCAACCTTGAGTTGGTGTTCCCGTTCGTCCAGGCCCTGGACCCGGACCTGGAAGTGATCGCCTTCGACGTGCCCGGTGTCGGTGGCTCATCGACGCCGAACCGGCCTTATCGCTTTCCGGGCCTGGCCAAACTCACCGCACGCATGCTCGATTACCTGGACTACGGCCAGGTGAACGCCGTGGGCGTGTCCTGGGGCGGCGCCCTGGCGCAGCAGTTTGCCTATGACTATCCGGAACGCTGCAAGAAGCTGATCCTGGCGGCCACGGCAGCTGGCGCCTTTATGGTGCCGGGCAAACCCAAAGTGCTGTGGTTGATGGCCAGCCCCCGGCGTTATATCCAACCCTCCCATGTGGTGCGCATCGCGCCGATGATTTATGGCGGCTCGTTCCGCCGCGATTCGAACCTGGCCGCCGAACATGCGAGCAAAGTGCGCTCGGCCGGCAAGCTGGGTTACTACTGGCAGCTGTTCGCCGGGGTGGGCTGGACCAGCATTCATTGGCTGCACAAAATCCGCCAGCCCACCCTGGTGCTGGCCGGGGACGATGACCCGCTGATCCCGCTGATCAACATGCGCATGCTGGCCTGGCGCATCCCGAATGCGCAGTTGCACATTATCGATGACGGCCATCTGTTCCTGATCACCCGGGCCGAAGCCGTGGCGCCGATCATCATGAAATTTCTCGAGGAGGAGCGCCTGCGCGCTGTGATACATCCGCGACCGGCGGTGTGAAGGACCACACCACCGCGCAACTTGCCAGGAACCAGCTATGGTTCTGGATTGGCGTGCCTGCTTGATGACTTGACCAAGGAGTGTTGAATCATGCGAGAAAGACCCGTGACGACCCCGGCGCCCATCCCTGCTGCGTTCATCAACGCGCAAAACGCGATCACCGGCCTCAGGGGGCGCGATCTGCTGTCGACCCTACGCAGCGTGGCTGCCCATGGTTTGCGTAACCCCGTACATACCGCCCGCCATGTCTTGGCGCTAGGCGGTCAATTGGGCCGCGTGCTGCTGGGCGAAACCGTGCAGGAACCCAACCCCAGGGACGCGCGTTTCATCGATCCCACCTGGACGCTCAACCCGCTGTACCGGCGCAGCTTACAGGCCTATCTGAGTTGGCAGAAACAGACACGGCACTGGATCGATGACAGCACCCTGAGCGCCGATGACCGTGCCCGCGCACATTTCGCCTTTTCCCTGCTCAACGATGCAGTCTCCCCCTCCAACACCCTGCTTAACCCGCTGGCGATCAAGGAGCTGCTCAACTCCGGTGGCAACAGCGTGGTGCGCGGCGTGAGCAACCTGTTCGAAGACCTGCTGCACAACAATGGCCTGCCGCGCCAAGTCAGCAAGCATGCCTTCGAAGTGGGCAAGACAGTGGCGACCACACCCGGCTCGGTGGTGTTTCGCAATGAGCTGCTGGAGTTGATCCAGTACAAGCCCATGAGCGAAAAGCAGTACGCCAAGCCGCTGCTGGTGGTGCCGCCGCAAATCAACAAGTACTACATCTTCGACCTGAGCCCGGCCAACAGTTTTGTGCAATATGCCCTGAAAAACGGGCTGCAGACGTTCATGGTCAGTTGGCGCAACCCGGATGTGCGTCATCGCGAATGGGGCCTGTCCACCTATGTAGCCGCGCTTGAAGAAGCGCTCAACGTCTGCCGGGCGATCAGCGGCGCACGCGAGGTCAACCTGATGGGCGCCTGCGCCGGTGGCCTGACCATCGCTGCCCTGCAAGGCCACCTGCAAGCCAAGCGCCAGTTGCGGCGCGTCTCCAGCGCCAGCTACCTGGTGAGCCTGCTGGACAGCCAGATAGACAGCCCCGCGACCTTGTTTGCCGACGAACAGACCCTGGAAGCCGCCAAGCGCCGTTCCTACCAGCAAGGCGTGCTGGACGGCCGCGACATGGCCAAGGTGTTTGCCTGGATGCGCCCCAACGACCTGATCTGGAGCTACTGGATCAACAATTACCTGTTGGGCAAGGAGCCGCCGGCCTTCGACATTCTGTACTGGAACAACGACAACACACGCCTGCCTGCCGCCTTGCACGGCGACCTGCTGGACTTCTTCAAGCACAACCCGCTGAGCCATCCCGGCGGGTTGGAAGTGTGTGGCACCCCCATCGACCTACGCAAAGTCACGGTGGACAGTTTCAGCGTGGCCGGGATCAACGACCACATCACGCCCTGGGACGCGGTGTATCGCTCAACCCAGTTGCTGGGCGGCGCGCGTCGCTTTGTGCTGTCCAATAGCGGGCATATCCAAAGCATCCTCAACCCGCCGGGCAACCCCAAGGCCAACTACGTCGAAAACCTCAAGCTGAGCAGCGACCCTCGCGCCTGGTACTACGACGCCCAGCACGTCGAAGGCAGTTGGTGGCCGCAGTGGCTGGCGTGGGTCCAGGAGCGCTCCGGCGTACAGCGCGAGACCCTCACCGCCCTGGGCAACCAGAATTACCCACCGATGGAAGCAGCCCCAGGCACTTACGTGCGGGTGCGCTGAGCTCAACGATCAGATTAAGAAGACCGGATGAAGACTCGCGACCGTATCCTTGAATGTGCCCTGCAGTTGTTCAATCACAAGGGCGAACCGAACGTGTCGACCATGGAGGTAGCCAATGAAATGGGGATCAGCCCCGGCAACCTCTACTACCACTTCCACGGCAAGGAGCCGCTGGTGCTCGGGCTGTTCGAGCGTTTTCAAGGCGAGTTGGCGCCCTTGCTCGACCCTCCTGCCGACGCGCAACTGGAGGCTGAGGATTACTGGCTGTTCCTGCACCTGATTGTCGAGCGCATGGCTCACTACCGGTTTCTGTTCCAGGACCTGTCGAACCTGGCCGGGCGCCTGCCGAAGCTGGCCAAGGGAATTCGCCACCTGCTCACGGCGCTTAAACGCACACTGGCCTCTTTGCTTGCGCGATTGAAAGCCTCAGGGCAGTTGGTCAGCGGCACTCAGGCGTTGGGGCAACTGGTGGAGCAGATCACCCTCACGCTGCTGTTTTCCCTGGACTATCAGCGCATTCTCGACCGTGAGGGCGAGGTGCAGGTGGTGGTCTATCAGATCATGATGCTGGTGGCGCCGCATCTGTTGCCGACGGCGCGGCAAGCGACCGAGCGGTTTGCACTCAAGTATCTGGATACCACGGAGTGAACGTGGGGTATTGATAAGCCCACCATAAAAAAACCCGACCTCTGCAGGTCGGGCATTTTTTTGTCCTGGAAAGATCAGGACTGACTGGATGTCGGCGGGGTTGCCGAAGCAGCAGTCGGGGTCGCAACAGCAGGAGTCGGGGCGGACACCGAGTTGGCTGTCGAAGCGGTTGATGCCGCAGCGGCAGGTTTTGGTGCTGCTGGTTTTTTTGCTGCCGCTGGCTTCTTGTTGGCGGCGGCCACGGGTTTTGCGGCCGGCTTAGCTGCTGCTGGTTTGGCGGCTGGCTTCGCAGCAGATGGCTTGGCAGCAGACTTAGCAACTGCAGCTTTCGCGACAGGCTTTGCAGCAGCCTTGGCAGCCGGTTTAGCCGCAGGTTTCGCGGCGGCTTTAGCGGCCACCGGCTTAGCGGCAGGCTTGGTGGCCGGTTTGGCGGCAGCTGTTTTAGCGGCTGGCTTGGCGGCGGCTTTGGCTGGAGCCTTGGCAGCAGGTTTGGCGGCAGCTTTAGCCAGAGGCTTGGCAGCCGTTTTAGCAGCGGGCTTCGCAGCAGCTGTTTTAACCGCAGGTTTTGCAGCAGGCTTGGCCGCCGCCGTCTTCGCTGGAGCCACTTTGGCGCCCGTCAGTTTTTCGATTTGCTTGGTCAGGGTATCGACCTTGCTGTGCAGCGTTTTCAACTCAGCCTTGCTCGGCACGCCCAGTCGCGAAATAGCACTGTTGAGGCGCTTGTCGAAAGTCTCTTCCAACTTGCCCCACGTATCCGAAATGCTCGACTTGGCGGAACCCGCATTGGCCTTGGCAGCGTCCACTTTTTTACCAACGGTGCTCTTGGTCAGCTTCTCGGCCTTTTCGCCGTCTTTAACCAAGGTCTCGAAGAGTTTGCTGCCGTCACTGTCGATCTTCGAGTACACGCCTAAACCAGCGAGCCAGATTTTGCGGGAATATTCTTCAACTTTCCCGACCCACGAGCTGCCTTCTTTCTGAGTAGTCTTTTTAACAGCCATCCCGATGTCTCCTTAGTGTTTACGCGCGACACGTTCGAGCAATGCCGTCAGCTCTTCGAGCTTAGCAGAGAGTGTCTCCACGTCATGTTTAGACGCAATGCCGATCCGATTCAAGGCACTGCCGACACGAGTATCAAAAGCTTTTTCAACTTTATCCAGTTGAACTTCAACCAGGCCTTTGACGCTGGAGACGTTACTCCTTACTTGGTCAATCTGACTGTTGGCAGCATCAAGTTGTTCAACTACAACTTTTTTACCTTTACTTTCAACACGTTGACCACTCTTAACCAGCTCCTTGAAGTACTCGCCGCCCTCGCTGCCAACCTTGGCATAGGCACCAAGACCTGCCAGCCAAATCTTGCGGGCATAGCTTTTAACCTCACTCAGGGTAGTGGTCTGAACGTCGATTTTTTTCTGCAAAATAACTTTAGCCATGGTGCACCTCACACAAAATAGGGGGGAGGACCGCCCGCAGGAGTTGAGGGCTTGGGCACAAAGTAGGGTTTAAAATTAGAATCGGCACCCTAAGAACATCAGGCTCAGGCCAGGGCTTTATCCAGGGCTTTCTCGATTTCGGACTTGATCGTACCGCTCATGGTCGACATCAACAGGCCCAGTTCCACATCGATACGCAGTGAATCATCGGCCACTGCCACCGTGCCTTTGACCCCGGAGCGCGTGAGCTTGAGGGTATCGCCAGACCACGAGGACTCCACGCCATATTTATCCTCGAGTTTGCGCGCCAATTGCTCGGCCTTTGCCCGCGCCTGTTCTTTTCCCAGGGAATGTTCACGTTCAACGGTAATACGGGCCATTGCAATGACTCCTCTTTATAACGACTCAGAACACCCGCCATGCGGCAAAAGGTCTCGGTGAGCGCCTATCTTACCTGCAGCCTTGCCAAGACAAAGCAGGCCTTGGGGATTATCATGTCCCGCATTCTCTTTTGGTGACAGCGATATGACTGATCAGCGCAAAGGCAGCGATGCCGAACCCACCACTCACTTCGGCTTCAAGAACGTCCCGGAAAGCCAGAAAGCGGAAAAGGTCGCTGAGGTGTTCCACTCCGTGGCGGCCAAGTACGACCTGATGAACGACGTGCTCTCCGGCGGCATGCACCGCCTGTGGAAGCGCTTCACCATCGAGCTGTCGGGCGTACGCACCGGCAACCGCGTGCTGGACATCGCCGGTGGCACGGGTGACCTGGCGGCCAAGTTCTCCAAGCTGGTCGGCCCGACCGGCCAGGTGGTGTTGGCCGATATCAACGGTTCGATGCTCAAGGTTGGCCGCGATCGCCTGCTGGACAAAGGCGTGGCCGGCAATATCGAGTTCGTCCAGGCCGATGCCGAGAAGCTGCCGTTCCCCGACAACCATTTCGACTGCGTGACCATCGCCTTCGGCCTGCGCAACGTCACCCACAAGGAAGACGCGATCCGCTCGATGCTGCGCGTCCTCAAGCCGGGTGGCCGCCTGTTGGTGCTGGAGTTCTCCAAGCCGACCAACGCGCTGATGTCCAAGGTCTACGACACCTACTCGTTCGCCTTCATGCCGCTGATGGGCAAGTTGATCACCAACGACGCCGAGAGCTACCGCTACCTGGCCGAGTCGATCCGCATGCACCCAGACCAGGAGACCCTGAAGTCGATGATGGTGGAAGCCGGTTTCGACCGCGTGACCTACCACAACATGACCTCGGGCATCGTCGCCCTGCACCGCGGCATCAAGCCCTGATGTTGCTTCAAGGCCTTCTCGCCAGCGTTGAACACGGCCTTAACCGTGTGCTGCGCCTGGACAGCACCGCCCTGGCGCGGCTCGCGCATTTGAACGGCAAAGTCATTGCCGTCGACTGCCGCAGCCCCGCCGTGCAGCTGTTTATCCTGCCCAGCGATGAAGGACTGCTGCTCGCCACCCAATGGGCCGCCGAAGCTGACTGCACCTTGCGTGCACCGGCCTCCAGCCTGTTGCACCTGGCTTTGAGCCGCAACAAGACCGCCATCCTCCACAGCCCCGAGGTGGAGCTGGAAGGCGACAGTGCGGTGCTGATGGACCTGGCCGCTGTGCTGCAGGACCTGGAGCTGGACTGGCAATACGAACTGTCGCGCTGGATCGGCCCCGTGGCCACCCAGCTGATCAGCGGACACCTGCGCAGCCGCACGCGTTGGTACCAGCAGGGGTTCGCCAGCCTCAACCAGAACCTCGCCGAATACCTGAGCGAAGAATCGCGCACCCTGGTCGGGCAACGGGAAGCGCAAGCGCGCTTTCGTGAGCTCGACAAGGCCAAAATCGACCTGGAACGCCTCGAGGCCCGCTTCGAACGCCTGAGCCGTTCCCTTGATCCAAGCGATAACGCATGAAGCTGCTCGCCGTCCGCCGTTTGTTTCGTATCCAGCGCGTCGTTATCCGCTACCGCCTCGATGACCTGCTGTTTGCCCTGCCCCTGCCGTGGTTCTTGCTGGCGGTGCGTTACGTGCTGCCGTGGCGCTGGTTGCCGCGCAAGCAGCTGGAGCTGAGCCGTGGTGCGCGCCTGCGCCTGGCGCTGCAGGACCTGGGGCCGATCTTTATCAAGTTCGGGCAGATCCTCTCGACCCGCCGCGACCTGCTGCCCGAAGACATCGCCGACGAGCTGATGCTGCTGCAGGACCGCGTGCCGCCGTTCGATTCGCAGCAGTCCATGGCGCTGATCGAAGCACAGCTGGGCAAGAAGATCAGCGAAGTGTTCAGCCGCTTCGACGTCGAGCCCCTGGCCTCGGCTTCGGTCGCACAAGTGCACGCCGCGCAGCTCAAAACCGGCGAAGAAGTGGTGGTGAAGGTGATTCGCCCGGGCCTCAAGCCGATCATCGGCCAGGACCTGGCGTGGCTGTTTATCCTCGCCCGCGCCGCCGAACGCTTCTCCGCCGACGCACGCCTGCTGCACCCGGTAGATGTGGTCGTCGACTACGAAAAAACCATCTACGACGAACTCGACCTTTTGCGCGAAGCGGCCAACGCCAGCCAATTGCGACGCAACTTCGAAGGCTCGCAACTGCTGTACGTGCCGCAAGTGTATTGGGACTGGTGCCGGCCGAAAGTGCTGGTGATGGAGCGCATCTACGGCGTGCAGGTTACCGACCTCGCTACCCTTGCCGACCAGCGCACCGACATGAAGATGCTTGCCGAGCGCGGTGTGGAGATCTTCTTCACCCAGGTATTCCGCGACAGCTTCTTTCACGCCGACATGCACCCGGGCAACATCTTCGTCAGCACCGTCAACCCGTGGAGCCCGCAGTACATCGCCATCGACTGCGGCATCGTCGGAAGCCTGACCCCGGAAGACCAGGACTACCTGGCACGCAATCTGTTTGCCTTCTTCAAGCGCGACTATCGCCGCGTGGCGCAGTTGCACATTGATTCGGGCTGGGTGCCGGCGGAAACCAAGCTCAACGAATTCGAGGCAGCGATCCGTACGGTGTGCGAACCGATCTTTGAAAAACCGTTAAAGGATATTTCCTTTGGCCAGGTGCTGATGCGCCTGTTCCAGACCGCGCGGCGCTTCAATATGGAAGTGCAGCCGCAGCTGGTGCTGTTGCAGAAGACCTTGCTGAACATCGAGGGCCTGGGCCGCCAGCTGTACCCGGACCTCGACCTGTGGAACACCGCGCAGCCGTTCCTTGAACGCTGGATGCGCGAGCGGATGAGCCCGAAGACCATGCTGGGCAACCTGCACAGCCAGTTCGAACAGCTACCGCACCTGGCCAACATGACCCGCGACCTGCTCGAGCGCATGTCCCAGCCCCATGCCAAAGACCCCGAGCCGCCGTGGCGCAAACGCAAAGACGACTGGTTCCTGCGCCTGCTGGGCGCCGCGCACCTGATAGGCGGCGCGATGCTGGCGGTTGGCGGTCCATTGAACCAACTGGGCCACTGGCCGGCCGGTATCATGGTAGCCGTGGGCGTTTATCTGATCGTGCGTCGATAGCCAATCCGGTTATACACTGTCGCAAATTGCCGGAGCCGAAGATGAAAGACTGGCTGGACGAGATCAAGTGGGACAGTGACGGCCTGGTGCCGGCCATTGCCCAGGACTACAAGACCGGGCGCGTGCTGATGATGGCCTGGATGAACCGCGAGGCCCTGAGCCTCACTGCCACTGAGCAGCGCGCCATCTATTGGTCACGTTCGCGTGGCAAACTGTGGCGCAAGGGCGAAGAGTCCGGGCACGTGCAGGTCCTGCATGAGATGCGCCTGGACTGCGACGCCGACGTGGTGATCCTGATGGTCGACCAGATCGGTGGTATCGCTTGCCATACCGGGCGCCACAGCTGCTTTTATCGCGTGTTCGAGAACGGCGAATGGAAAGTCGTGGAACCGGTGCTCAAAGACCCGCACGCCATTTATCCCGCAGGACATTGAACATGAGCGATACCCTGAACCGTGTGGCCCAGGTGCTGGAAGACCGCAAAGGCGCGGATGCCGACAGTTCCTATGTCGCCAGCCTGTACCACAAGGGTCTGAACAAGATTCTGGAAAAACTCGGCGAGGAATCCGTCGAGACCATCATTGCGGCCAAGGACGCGCAAATCAGCGGTGATTGCAGCGATGTAATCTATGAGACCGCCGACTTGTGGTTCCATAGCCTGGTCATGCTCGCCCAACTGGGGCAGCATCCACAGGCCGTGCTGGATGAACTGGACCGTCGCTTCGGCCTGTCCGGGCACGCCGAGAAGGCCTCGCGCCCGTCCGCCTGAATAACTAAGACTTGAGGATTTGCAGCATGGGCATTTTTGACTGGAAACACTGGATCGTCATTCTGGTGGTGGTTGTTCTGGTGTTCGGCACCAAGAAACTGAAAAACCTCGGCACCGACGTCGGTGAGTCGATCAAGGGCTTTCGTAAAGCCATGAACGACGACGAAAAACCAGCCGAGCCAACGGTAAACCCGGTGCCCCCGGCCCAGCCTGTACACCCGCAGGCCACCCAGCCGATCACCGAACGTCGCACCTTCGACGTGCAGGCTGAAAAAGTCCAAGAGACGACCCGCAAAGACTCGTGAGCACTGACTAATGTTTGGTATCAGCTTCTCTGAACTGCTGCTCGTCGGCCTGGTGGCCCTGCTGGTACTGGGGCCGGAACGCCTGCCCGGCGCCGCACGCACCGCCGGCCTGTGGATCGGGCGTCTGAAACGCAGTTTCAACGCGATCAAACAGGAGGTTGAACGGGAAATCGGTGCCGACGAGATCCGCCGGCAATTGCACAACGAACATATCCTGTCGTTGGAGCAGGAGGCACGCAAGATTCTCTCCCCGGTGCAAGAACCGGCCAAGCCGGCTACACCACCGGTGGCCGATCACAGTATCGCGCCCGCCCCCGCTGCCGAGCCCGCTCCGACAGAGCCCGCGCCGACGCCCGTTGCGTCGCCCGCGCCCCATGACCCTACATTGCCGCCGCGAGCCCCATGAGCGCTGATAAACCGGAAAACGACCAGCACATGCCGCTGGTCTCGCACCTCTCCGAGCTGCGTACCCGCCTGCTGCGTTGCGTAGCGGCAATCTTCATCATTTTTGCCGGGTTGTTCGCCTTTACCCAGCAGATCTACACCTTCGTTTCCACGCCGTTGCGCCAGTACCTGCCCGTCGGCGCGACAATGATCGCCACCGATGTGTCGTCGCCGTTCCTGACGCCGTTGAAGTTGACCATGATGGTCTCGCTGTTCCTGGCGATCCCGGTGATCCTGCATCAGATCTGGGGATTTATCGCCCCGGGCCTGTACAAGCATGAAAAGCGCATCGCCGTGCCATTGCTGGTGTCGAGCATCCTGCTGTTCTACACCGGCATGGCCTTCGCGTACTTCCTGGTGTTTCCGCTGATCTTCAAGTTCTTCGCCGCTGCCACCCCGGCCGGTGTGGAGATGATGACCGACATCACCAGCTACCTCGACTTCGTGATGACACTGTTCTTCGCCTTCGGCGTCGCTTTCGAAATCCCCGTGGCCGTGGTGTTGCTGGTATGGATCGGCGTAGTCGACGTCAAGTACCTGAAGAAGATCCGCCCGTACGTGATCATCGGCTGCTTCGTGGTCGGCATGATCCTCACGCCGCCGGATATCTTCTCCCAGACCTTGTTGGCCGTACCGATGTGGATGCTGTTCGAAGTGGGCATCCTGTTCAGCGGCTTGATCAGCAAGCGTGGCGAACACCCGGATAATCAGGCTGCCGACGACGACCAGCCGCCAGCGACCCAGCCGTGAACCTGCTGCTGCTTCTCGATGCCGACTTTATCGCGGCGGACCGGGTGGTGCTGCGTGATCGGCGTCTGGTGCATATGCAGGAAGTCCACCGCGCCGTTGTGGGTGACTACCTGCGTGTGGGCCACATTGGTGGACTGATGGGCAATGCCCAACTGCTGCGCCTGGACGTCGGTGAAGCCGAGCTGCAAGTCAGCTTCGATCAATCGCCGCCGTCCAAACTGCCCCTGACCCTGCTGCTGGCCCTGCCCCGCCCGAAAATGCTGCGCCGAGTGCTGCAAACGGTGGCGGCCATGGGCGTGCCGAAGGTAGTGCTGGTCAACAGCTATCGGGTGGAAAAAAGCTTCTGGCAGACCCCCTTCCTAGAGCCTGAGGCGGTGCGCGAGCAACTCATCCTCGGCTTGGAACAGGCGCGGGACACGGTACTGCCCGAGATCATTATCGAGAAGCGCTTCAAGCCGTTTGTCGAAGATCGCCTGCCGGCCATGGTTGAAGGCACCCTGGGCCTGATCGGCCATCCCGGTGATTACCCTGCGTGTCCCCGTGGGCTGGATGAGCCTGTCACCCTGGCGATCGGTCCGGAAGGTGGTTGGATCCCCTATGAGGTGGAGCTGTTGGCTAAAGCCGGTTTGCAACCGGTGCAGCTAGGTGCACGCATCCTGCGGGTTGAAACCGCTGTCACCGCACTGCTCGCCCGACTGTTCTGACATCACATCCAAAAACACCACAGCCTAAATGTGGGAGGGGGCTTGCCCCCGATAGCGGTGTATCAATCACTGAATGTGGTGACTGACACTCTGCCATCGGGGGCAAGCTCCCTCCCACATTGGATCTCTGGCGCTACAGAATCCTATGCCCATGCCGATAGCCTCTGGATAAGTCCAAGCCTTGTTCCAGGGGAGTTCGCAGCATGTATCGTTGGTTAGCCGAGAAACTGGGGAATGTCAGCGTCAACCGCAAGCTGAGCGTCGGCTTTGGCCTGGTGTTGATCCTGACGCTGTTGATCACCTTTACCGGCTGGACCGGCCTGGGTGACGTGATCAGTCGCGGCGACAAGCTGGGCTTCATCTCCAGCCTCAACGGCCTGACCAAAGACCTGCGCCTGGCGCGCCTGGACTTCGAAATGCGCCGCGGCGAACAAGGCACCGACGCGGTCAACGGCCTGCTCGCCCAATTGGACAGCGGCTTGAAAACCGCCGCCGAGCTGATTGAGCAACCCGACGATAAAGCCTTGGTCGAACAACAGCTGGAAGCCTTGAACCAGTATAAAAAAGCTTTCACCGCCATGGTCCAGGCGGGCCTCAAGCGTGAGGGCGCGCGCAGCAAGCTCGGCGATACCGCCGACAACGCCGTGGCCAAGATCAACGAAGTTGAAAAAGCCCTGCTGCAAGGCGACAGCGTCATCCAATTCAATAGCGTCGTCGACCTGAGCAAGCTGATCCAGCAAGCGCGCTTCCAGGTACGCGGCTACACCTACAGCGGCAAGGTCGAAGCCGAGCAGCCGGCCCTGGACGCCATCGACAATGCCCTGAAGAAAGTCACTGAACTCGAAGGACAGGTGCCGGCGCAGTACCAGGCCAACCTGCAAGAAGCAGGTGTTTCACTGCAAGCCTACCGCGCTGCAGTCAGCCAGTATCGTGACGCCCAGGTGGCCAGTGCGGCGGCGTTGAAAATCATGACCGCCCAAGGCGATATCCTGCTGGGCCACAGCGACAAACTCACCACATCGCAAACCGCCGTGCGAGATCACGATGCCGCCCAGGCCAAATATTGGCTATTGCTCGCCACCGTGCTGGCGCTGATCTTCGGCGTGCTCGCTGCCTGGGCCATTACTCGCCAGATCGTCATTCCCCTGAACCAGACCCTCAAAGTCGCCGAGCGCGTGGCCTCCGGCGATCTGAGCCACAATCTGGATTCCGCCCGTCAGGACGAACTGGGCCAGTTGCAACGCGCCATGCAGAGCATGACCGTGGGCCTGCGCGAGTTGATCGGCGGTATCAGCGAGGGTGTCACCCAGATCGCCAGCGCGGCCGAACAGTTGTCCGCGGTGACCGAGCAGACCAGCGCCGGGGTCAATAGCCAGAAAGTCGAGACCGACCAGGTGGCTACCGCCATGAACGAAATGGCCGCCACTGTGCAGGAAGTGGCGCGCAATGCCGAGGAGGCGTCCGAAGCCGCCGTGGCCGCCGACCAGCAGGCCCGTGAAGGCGACCAGGTGGTCGGTGAAGCCATCGCCCAGATCGAACGCCTGGCGACCGAGGTCGGCAACTCAACGGTCGCCATGGGCGACCTGAAGCGCGAAAGCGACAAGATCGGCAGCGTGCTCGACGTGATCAAGTCCGTGGCCCAGCAAACCAACCTGCTGGCCCTCAACGCAGCCATTGAAGCGGCGCGTGCCGGTGAGGCCGGACGCGGCTTTGCCGTGGTGGCCGATGAGGTGCGCAGCCTGGCCCAGCGCACGCAGAAGTCCACTGAGGAGATCGAAGAGTTGATCGTCGGCCTGCAAAGCGGCACACAGCAGGTAGCGGCCATCATGGACAACAGCCGTGGGCTGACCGAAAGCAGCGTTGAGCTGACGCGCCGGGCCGGGAATGCGTTGGGCAATATCACCCGCACCGTCTCAACCATCCAGGCGATGAACTCACAGATTGCCACCGCCGCCGAGCAACAAAGTGCGGTAGCCGAAGAGATCAACCGCAGCGTGCTGAATGTGCGCGATATCTCCGAGCAAACGGCGGCAGCCAGCGAAGAGACCGCCGCCTCGAGTACCGAACTGGCGCGCCTGGGCACTCATCTGCAAGCCTTGGTCGGCCGCTTCCGGGTCTGACCTGATCCCACCCTGGTGGCGGCCCGTCCTGGGCCGCCTGCAACTTATGAAATTTCCTACACGTCTTTCAGGTCAATTCTTACGCGCCCTATGCCGAAAAGATTTAGCGTTCTCACTCCTCCTGACCTGCGTCAGCCGGGGTGCGAAGCGCTCTCTTTTCTGATGGAGGTGCATCATGTTTCGACCACTGACCCGCGTATTAGGCAACACCAGCGTCACCCTCAAACTCATCCTTGGCTTCGGCCTGGTACTGGCGCTGTGCATGGCTGTCGCCCTGACGGGATGGCAGGCCCTGAACGCCTCGCTGTTTCGCGCTCAAACCTTGACCACCCTTTCGCGCCTCGCCGTGACCGGCGAAGAATTGCGCGCCGACCGGATTGTGTACCGCGTCGTGAATGACCCGGCGAGCTTTGACAAGCTCGGCCGGCACATGGAGAAAATCGACGGTTATCTGGTCGAGTTGGCCGACCGCCTGAAAATCCCCATGCACCTGCAACAAGTCCAAGACTCCAGTCGTCTCGGCGCACGCTTCAAGACGGCACTGGCAGGTCTGCCCAATCTGATGGAACAACGCGAGCAAGCGCAGAAACGGCTCGCCAGCAGCTCCGTGACCGCCAGTGACACCCTTGGACAACTGTCCAGCGACTTGCCCGACCAGAATGACGAGAAAGCCCTGGACAGCGTGGAGAACCTGCGCCAAGCCATGGAGGCAGCCGAAGACCGCGCCAAGTCCCCCGCCTGGGCCGCTGACACACTGCAGCTCTACACTCAAGCGGTGGACGCTGCGCTCAAAACCCTCGACAGCGCCCAGTCTGCCGTGACGGCGTTGCCGGTCGACAGCACCGCGCTGAACAGCGCCCTGCTCGATTACCGCGCCCAGCTCGATCACCTGAAAGACACGCAGCTCACCGTTGAAAACACGCAGAATCAACTGGAGCAATGGCTGGACCAACTGCTGTCACAAAGTGACCGGCTGAGCGAGGAACAGACTCTGCAACGCGATAAGGAGGCCGACCTGGCGCGCCTGCTAATGCTCTACGTAACCGGCGCAGCGTTACTGCTCGGCGCCCTTGCTGCCTGGTTGATCGCAGGCCAGATCGTCAGGCCGCTGCGCCAGGCACTGCAAACTGCCAACCGCATCGCCGAGGGTGACCTGAGCCATGACATCACCACATCGCGACGCGACGAACTGGGCCAATTGCAGCGCAGCATCGGCCAGATGACCCTGAACCTGCGCACCCTGATCGGTGGCATAAACGACAGCGCCCGCCAGATCGCCAGTGCCGCCGAGCAATTGTCGACAGTCACTGAGCAAACTCGCGCCGGGGTCAATGGCCAGAAACTGGAGACCGAACAGGTCGCCACCGCCATGAACGAAATGCTCGCCACCTCCCAAGAGGTCGCACGCCATGCCGAACAAGCCTCGATTGCCGCCACCGAGGCTGATCAACAAGCGGGCGTGGGCGACCAGGTGGTGGCCGAGGCGATTACCCATATCGAGCACCTGGCCGAGCAAATGAACCGCTCAAGCGAGGCGATGCAAGGCCTGCAACAGGAAAGCCAGAAGATCGGCAGCGTGCTGGAGGTGATCAAGTCGGTGTCCGAGCAGACCAACCTGTTGGCCCTCAACGCCGCTATCGAAGCGGCACGCGCGGGTGAGGCAGGTCGCGGTTTCGCCGTGGTCGCCGACGAGGTACGCACCCTGGCCCAGCGTACCCAACAATCAGCCGAGGAAATCGAAGGATTGATCGAGGGGCTGCAGCGGGGCACACAACACACTGCCGACATCATGGACAACAGCCTCAGCCTGACCGACAACAGCGTGGAACTGACGCGTCGCGCAGGTCAGGCGCTGGCCAGCATCACCCGCACTGTCTCGGTGATCCAGGAAATGAACCCGCAGATTGCCGCGGCGGCCGAGGAGCAAAGCGCAGTAGCCGAGGAGATCAATCGCAGCGTACTGAAGGTCAAGGAAGCGTCGGAGCAAACCTCGACGGCCAGTGAGCAGACGGCGGCGGCCAGTATTGAACTGGCACGCCTGGGCTCCGAGCTGGCGCGTTCGGTAGGCCGCTTCAAGGTCTGAGCGGCTACAGCACCTGGCGCAGGAAGGCTTGTGCCCGTGGGTCCTGGGGAGCGGCGAAGAAGGCGGCGGGCGCGGCATCTTCCAGCAGTTTGCCGTGGTCGAAAAACAGCACCCGATCCGCCACTTCCCGGGCAAAGCCCATCTCGTGGGTGACG
Organism: Pseudomonas sp. FBCC-B545; assembly: GCF_059134095.1. Classification (NCBI taxonomy): domain Bacteria; kingdom Pseudomonadati; phylum Pseudomonadota; class Gammaproteobacteria; order Pseudomonadales; family Pseudomonadaceae; genus Pseudomonas; species Pseudomonas sp. FBCC-B545. The sequence goes on from NZ_CP101441.1 coordinate 5,837,488, forward strand.
CAGACCATGGTCATGCCTTCCAGGGCCAGGGTCTTCATCACGTCCAGCACTTCACCGACCATTTCCGGGTCGAGGGCCGAGGTGGGCTCGTCAAACAGCATCACCTTGGGCTCCATGGCCAGGGCCCGGGCAATCGCGACCCGCTGCTGCTGGCCGCCAGACAGCCGTGACGGAAACTCATGGGCCTTCTGTGCGATACCGACCTTTTCCAGCAGGGCCAGGGCCTTGGCCTCGCGCTCTTGCTTGCCGCGCTTGCGTACGACCTTTTGCGCCAGGCACAGGTTTTCCAGCACGGTCATGTGCGGGAACAGGTTGAAATGCTGGAACACCATGCCAACTTCGCGCCGGTAGGCATTCACATCGGTCTTAGGGTCGGCCAGTTGCAGGCCGTCGATGCTCACCGAGCCCGAGTCGAATTCTTCCAAACCATTGAGGCAGCGCAGGAAGGTGGACTTGCCGGAGCCGGACGGGCCGATCACCACCAGCACTTCGCCCTTGGCGACCTGGGTGGTGACATGATCCACCGCGCGCACCACGTGCCCACGGGTATCGAAGACTTTTACCAGATCGCGCACTTCAATCACTTTGGGCGAGCCTCCGCTCAAGCCGGCTGGCCATTTTCGACAGCGGCAGGTTGATCAGCAGGTAAAGGCCTGCCACACAGAACAGGATCTCAAACGGCGAGAACGAGGTGGTGATTACCTCGCGGCCACTCTTGAGCAACTCGGTAATCGCGATCACCGACACCAGCGACGTGTCTTTTACCAGGCTGATAAATTGCCCGGCCAGGGGCGGCAGCACGCGCTTGAAGGCTTGCGGCAACACCACATGGCGCATCGACTGGCTGGCGCTCAATCCCAGGGAACGCGCCGCTTCGTCCTGGCCACGGGTGATGGACTGCACCCCGGCGCGGACGATTTCCGCCACGTAGGCGCCGGTGAACAACGACAGCGCGGCGATCCCGGCAAACTCCCGGGACAGGTTGAGTACCGTGCCGATAAAGAAATAGAAAATGAAGATCTGCACCAGCAACGGCGTACCGCGCACCAGTTCGACGTAGATCGTCGACAGGTCGCGCAAGGTCGGGTTTTTGGAGAGCCGGCACAATCCGGTCGCCAAGCCAATGGCCAAGCCTAGGACGCCGGACACCACCGACAGCCACAACGTGGTCCACAAGCCCCACATCAACGGCCCGAGCGCCCACTGGCGAGTCACGCCGACCACATCGCCCTCAGCCACATCGTCGCCGCGGGCCACTTGCAGGCTATTGTCGGCAACCGTGAGCTTTTGCTCGCCCCCCGCGTCATTGCGCAGGGTGACTTCGGCCATGTCGCCTTTGCGCACCAACTCGACCACGGTGGACATATCCGCAGCGCGCTGGGAGGTCTCGGCTTGATAGGCAAAGTATTGCGGAACGCGGTTCCAGCGCCACTCGTAGGACATCAGCGAGGTGGCGTAGTACAAGGCGCCAGCCAGGCCGACCAGCACGACCACGGTGAGCAGGTGCCAGGGCCATTGGGCTTTTTTCTGTTTCATTTCACTTTCCGGATATGTGTTGCCTGATAGGTCGCCATCGGGGGTCAAGCCCCCTCCCACACTTGATGTGTAAATACAGTCAAATGTGGGAGCTGGCTTGCCTGCGATGCAGGCAACTCGGTGTCAGGCCTTATTCCATGTCCTTGAGCCACTCGGAGCTCTTGAACCACTTGTCATGGATGCGATCGTAGGTGCCGTCGTTCTTGATCTGGTGCAGGAAGTTGTTGATGAAGTTGATGCTGTCGTAGTCACCCTTCTTCAAACCGAACGCCAGGGGCTCGAAGGTGAAGGGCTCCTCCAGGAACACCAGCTTGCCGTTGCCGACCTTCTTCTCGGCGACCACGTTGTACGGCGCGTCATATACAAAGGCATCGGCCTTGCCGTTGACCACGTCCAGCACACCCTCTTGCTCGTTGTCATAGCCGTGGTACTTGGCCTTGGAGATCAGCTTCTTGGCCACCATTTCACCGGTGGTACCGAGCTTGGAGGTCAGGCGGTATTTCTCGTCGTTCAGGTCTTTGTAGGACTTGATCGTGCCTTCCAGCTCCTTGCGGATCAGTAGGGTCTGGCCGACCACGATGAAGGGTTCGCTGAAGTTCAGGCGCAGGTTGCGCTCCTGGGTCAGGGTCATGCCGCTGCCGATCATGTCGAACTTGCCGGTCAGGAAGGCCGGGATGATGCCGTCATAGCCTGTAGAAACCAGCTCGAGCTTGACCCCCATGGACTTGGCCATGGCCTTGAGGATGTCAACTTCGAAACCGATGATCTCACCGCGCTTGTCGGTCATTTCAAACGGCATGTAGGTCGGGTCCATGCCGACTTTCAGCGTGCCGCGCTTGACCGCATCGTCGATGGCACCGGCCTGTGCTGCCGTGGCAGCGACCAGCGCAGTGACGCCGAGCAGCAGCATCGAAAGATACTTTTTCATCAACAAGTCCCCTGAACAATTCTTATAAGGTCGGCGCGCAAAGGGCTGCGCCATTTCGGGGTGCGATCCTAACCCACTCGTTGTCCGTCACAAAGGTTTCACGGGTAAATCATATCGGCGTATGTCGGAAAACCCCGGCAGCGTTGCAGTTCAACGCAGAGGTAGACACATCGGCGCAGCGACTGGGCAATTGATTGATGTGTAAGTAGTTATGACGATCACTCGAGCTCAGACACCCAGGCAGTGTCCGTGAACCACTTGTCATGCAGGCGATCGTAGGTGCCATCCTGGGCGATCTGGTTGAGGAAGTGATTGATCCAGTTGAGGCTGTCGTAGTCACCTTTTTTCAAGCCGAAGGCCAGAGGTTCGAAGGTGAAGGGTTGTTCCAGTGCCAGCAATGCGCTGTTCTGCGGCCGGCTCATCGCGATCAGGTTGTAGGGCGCGTCATGCACAAAGGCGTCGACCTGCCCCTCTACGACCTGCCGCACCCCCTCTTCCGGGGTCGTCACACTGCTGAGTCGCGCTGCCCCGAGAAAGCGGCGTGCGGCGGCCTGTCCCGTGGTGCCCTCAATGGCGACGACCCGATAACCATTTTGGTTCAAGTCTTCAATGCTGGAAACCGCACCCGCCAGGCGAGGGTGCAGCAGCACGGTCTGGCCCACCACAATAAACGAGTCGCTGAAATTGAGTTTGAGATTGCGCTCCTGAGTGACCGTCATGCCGCTGCCAATCAGATCAAACTTTTTCGCCATCAGCCCCGGCACCAGTTCCTTATAGGGCACCGCTACCAGCTCAAGCTGAACGCCCAGCGCGCGGCTCATGGCATGGAGCAAGTCGATTTCAAAGCCGATGATGCGCCCCTGCCTATCAAGCATTTCAAATGGCACGTAATTGGGGGTCGTGCCGACTTTCAGCACACCACGGCGAACAGCATCGTCCAGCGCACCCGCCTTCAGCAGCCCCGTGTGTACCAATAGGAAACAGCTAATCAGCAATGCCGCACAGTACTTCTTGATCATGAATGCCCCCGTGGCGAGTCAAATTTTGGGGGGCGATGCTAACCCAGCCACAGGCACGGCAATACGCCTCGAACAAAGGTCTTTTGTTTCGAAATAACAAGGAGTTAGCGATACAAGGAAGGGACCGTAAACGCTGTAGGACCAGCGTCTGGAACACCCCCGAGGCGAGCCCTCGGGGGCGTCTGAATCAGGCCGGTTGAGCCTGGGCCGACTGCGGTTGCAGCGGCAGCAACGGCGCATGCGGATCAGCCTTGATCGATGCACGCCAGGCATCAAGCCACTCGGCGTGGCCTTCGCTCCAGACCTGCTCATGCAGGCGTGCCAGAGCCACCGGGTCGCTGAGCAAGGCCAGGCGTTCGCTGTTGTTGAGGCCGGCCGGGCCGACTTTCAACGCGTGGCGAACACGCTCCATGCGCAGGTATTCGATCGGCTCGGCCTCACGGTGCCGAGAAGTCGCCAAGGCGCAGGCCAGGGCGTTCTGCTGCGGGTCGACCACCGAACGCACAAACCCGTCATTGAGGGCGTGCCAGCGGTTTTCATGGGTGTATTGCTCGGTCGACAGCAACGCTTGCGGCGGATTGTATTCCTCAGGGATCAGGAACAGGCTCTCGTCGCGGGACTTGAGACCCAGCTTGACCCGGCTGGAAATCACCGACACCGGGATCGACAGCATCAGCGAGCCGACAATCGGGATCAGCCACCACAGGAAGCTTGGGTTCAACCACACCACCAGCAGGGCCCACAGGAAGCCCAGCAGGGTTTGCGGCCCGTGGCGCTTGACCGCTTCGCTCCATGGCGTGGAGTCGTCGTCACGCTGCGGCGAGTTCCAGGTGGCGGCCCAGCCGAGGAACGCGGCAAGCACGAAACGGGTGTGGAAAATCATCCGCACCGGCGCCAGCAGCATGGAGAACAGCATCTCCAGCAGCATCGACAAGGTCACCTTGAACTTGCCGCCGAACTCTTTCGCGCCCTTGGCCCAGATCAGGATGATGCTCAGCAGTTTTGGCAGGAACAGCAGCACGATGGTGGTGGAGAACAGCGCCACCGCCTTGTCCGGATGCCATTGTGGCCACAGCGGGTACAACTGGCGAGGAGCCATGAAGTACTGCGGTTCCATCAGGGTATTCACCGCCAGCAACGCGGTGGACAACACCAGGAAGAAGAACCATAACGGCGCCGACAGGTAGGACATCACGCCGGTCAGGAACACCGCACGGTGCACCGGGTGCATGCCTTTAACCAGGAACAGGCGGAAGTTCATCAGGTTACCGTGGCACCAGCGACGGTCACGCTTGAGTTCGTCCAGCAGGTTCGGCGGCAGTTCTTCGTAGCTGCCCGGCAGGTCGTAGGCAATCCACACGCCCCAGCCGGCACGGCGCATCAGCGCAGCTTCAACGAAGTCGTGGGAGAGGATCGCACCGGCAAACGCGCCTTTACCGGGCAACGGCGCCAGGGCGCAGTGCTCGATAAACGGCTTCATGCGGATGATCGCGTTGTGACCCCAGTAGTGGGATTCACCCAGCTGCCAGAAGTGCAGGCCGGCGGTAAACAGCGGGCCGTACACGCGGGTGGCGAACTGCTGCATGCGCGCATACAGGGTGTCCATGCCCGACGCCCGTGGCGCGGTCTGGATGATCCCCGCATCCGGCGTGGCTTCCATCAGGCGCACCAGGCTGGTCAAGCACTCACCGCTCATCACGCTGTCGGCGTCGAGCACCACCATGTACTTGTAGTCACCGCCCCAGCGACGGCAGAAGTCGTCGAGGTTGCCGCTCTTGCGCTTTACGCGGCGGCGACGGCGGCGATAGAAGATCTTGCCGAAGCCACCGGCCTCGCGGCACACGTCGAGCCAGGCTTGCTGCTCGGCGATGCAGATGTCGGCCTCGTTACTGTCACTGAGCACGAAGAAATCGAAGCGATCCAGGTCGCCGGTGGCGGCCACCGATTCGAACGTCGCACGCAAACCCGCGAATACACGCGGTACGTCTTCGTTGCAGATCGGCATCACCAGCGCGGTGCGCGCATCCTTCGGAATCGGCTCGTCGCCGGCACTTTTACCGGAGATGCGGTATTTATCGTGACCGGTCAGCAGCTCGAGGAAGCCCATCAGCGCGGTCCAGAAACCTGCCGACACCCAGCAGAACAGAATCCCGAACATGATCAGGATGCTGGTTTGCAGGGCGTAAGGCAGTACCTGGGTTGCCGTTTGCAGCAGGGTCTGGTTGCGGATTTCGTCGAAGTCGACCAGCGACCAGCCCTGGTACGGCATGATGCCTTTCATGTACCAGCCAGCCACGATGGTCTGGCCGAGCATCAGCACCAGCAGGATATAGCGACGGATCGAACCCACGGTACGCCAGCGCGCAGCCGGCAACACCCGCTCGTCTTTCGGTGGCTTGGGCGGATTGGTGCGACCGGTGATCCGCCGCCAGCCACGTACCAGGATATTGGTGCGCCAAGGCTCGGGCACCACTTTGGTCCGGCGGATCGGTGGAGTGGCCTTGAGGCATACGCGACCGCTGGCGTCGAGCGCCAGCATTTCGGCGTCTTGCAGCTCTTCGGCAGTGCCGAGGGTCAACCGACGGCCGACCGAGGCCTGGGCGGCGTCGGTCGGTGCGTCGAAGGTTTTTGACGACAGACGCTCATGCAACTCGCTGAACGAGCGGCAGCCCGCCAGCTCGGCGCGCTGCTCGGCCGTCATGGGCAGATGCGCCAGGTACTCGGACAGAGTCTCGGGCGTGACTTGGGAATTACTCATCGGCAGGCAACTGATAGCTCCAGGTTTCGGTCAGGACTTGCTCGGTCTTGATCGGCTCCGGTGTGGCTGGGGCAGCTTCTGGCTGCTGGGCTTGCTTGTCTTTCGCGTCTTTCTTGGCCTGTTTCTCGTGCTGCTTGGCCAGGACTTTGTCGGCCTTCAACACATGGTTGGAAACCGGCTCAGGCTCTGGCTGCACGATATCCTGCACCAGTGCCGCACGCATTTCGGTCGGCTTGCCCGCGTCCTTGATCTTCATGCGCAGGGTCAGGCGCCAGCCTTTGGTGTGCTCGTTGTAGCGCACGCTGTTTTCAACCAGCTCGGCGTTGTCACTGACGCTCACCTGGCTGCGCACCGGGGCGTCCGGCAGCAGTTTCTTCAGGGACGGGCCCTCGAAGTCCACCAGGTAGGCCACGCTGCCATCGGGCTGACGGATCAGGTTGGATTGCTTCACGTCCCCAGTGGAACGCAGGGTCTGCTTGACCCAGGCGCTCTCCGGCGAATGGAAGGCAGCGTCGTCCAGGGTCCAGTGCAGGCGGTAGGACACGTCCAGCGGCTTGCCGACTTCCGGCAGTTCGGCCGGGCTCCAGAACGCCACGATGTTGTCATTGGTTTCATCGGCCGTCGGGATCTCTACCAGATCGACGGTGCCCTTGCCCCAATCGCCCTCAGGCTCGATCCAGGCGCTTGGGCGCTTGTCGTAGTTGTCGTCCAGGTCTTCGTAGTGGCTGAAGTTGCGGCCACGTTGCAGCAGGCCGAACCCACGCGGGTTTTCGACGCTGAAGTTGCTGACCGACAGGTGTTTAGGGTTGTTCAACGGGCGCCAGATCCACTCACCGTTGCCGGCATGGATCGACAGGCCGCTGGAGTCGTGCAGCTCGCGACGGTAGTTGAGGACCTTGGACGGCTGGTTGGCGCCGAACAGGAACATCGAGGTCAACGGGGCCACGCCCAGCTTGCTGACCTTGTCGCGCAGGTACATCTGCGATTTCACATCGACTACGGTGTCGGTGCCAGGGCGCAGGATCAGGCGATAGGCGCCAGTGGCGCGCGGCGAATCCAGCAGGGCGAAGATCACCAGGTGCTTGTCACCCGGTTTTGGACGTTCGATCCAGAACTCGGTGAAACGCGGGAACTCTTCGCCGGACGGCAGTGCGGTATCAATGGCCATCCCACGGGCAGACAGGCCATATACCTGGTCCTTGCCCACGACGCGGAAATAGCTGGCGCCGAGCATGGTCATGATTTCGTCTTGCTTGTCGGCCTTGTTGATCGGGAAAAGCACACGGAAACCGGCATAACCCAGCTGCTCAGTGGCCTTGGGATCGAACTTCACGTCGCCGAAATCGAAACGCGTCGGGTCGTACTTGATTTCATGCACGCTGTCGGCAGTGACTTCGTTGATTTTCACCGGTGTGTCGAAATGCATGCCCTGGTGATAGAAGGACAGCTTGAACGGGGTGTTCTGATCGGCCCACTCGGCTTTTTCATTGCGGAAACGAATCTTCTGGTAGTCAGCGAATTTCATTTCGCGGAATTCGTTCGGCAGATTGCTGCGCGGAGCTTCGTATTTCTGCCCGGCCAGCTCTTTTGCCTTGGCCGACACATCATCCAGACTGAATGCCCACAGTTGACCCGCGCCGAACAGGCAAAACAGGGCAGAGCCCGTCACCAGTGCGTTTCGTAACCGTTTGGCAGACAATTTTGGTGCATTACAGGGACTAACAATCACGAGCAACCCTCGCCGAAAACAGATCAAAAAACCAACGGCCAGCTATCTATATGCCAGGTTGGCGAGCAATGTTCCGACTCCCCTAGGGCCAAATGATTCCCCAAAGGCTATCGGACAAGTCTCTACCTAAGTCAAAAATGGACCAAACAACGCTGATCCCCGTAGCGCGCGATTATCTAGTAGCCCGCGAGACAACGCATCAGGGACAGTGAAGTATTTATAGCGAAAACCTGCGTTTTTCAGCATTAAAGTCGTTTTTAATACATTCATGCCTGTAAGAGGAAGGTCACAGGGCCATCATTGACCAAATGCACCTGCATATCGGCGCCAAAACGCCCTGAAGCCACCTTGCCATGCAATTGTTGCGCTTGTAACCACAAGTGCTCAAAAAGCGCCGCGCCCAGGGCCGGCGGCGCCGCTGTGGAGAAGCTGGGCCGCAGCCCGCTTTTTGTGTCCGCCGCCAGCGTGAACTGCGACACCAGCAGCAAACCGCCGCCGATATCCTTGAGCGACAGGTTCATCTTGCCCTCGTCGTCGCTGAACACCCGATAGTTAAGCAGCTTGTGCAACAGTTTGTCGGCGCTCTCGGGCGTATCTGAAGGTTCGACGGCGACCAGCACCAGCAAACCCTGGTCAATCGCGCCCACGACCTCCCCGGCAACTTCGACGCGGGCGCCACGCACCCGCTGCAACAGGCCCTTCATGCTTCTTCAGGGGGCAGATCAAGCAGGCGCCGTGCCATTTCGCCAGTCGCACGCACCAAAGCGTCGGTGATACCCGGCTCGGAGGCAGCATGCCCGGCCTCGCGAATCACCTGTAGCTCGCTGTTGGGCCAGGCCTGATGCAGCTCCCAGGCGTTATCCAGCGGGCAGATCATATCGTAGCGACCGTGGATGATGACGCCGGGCAGATGGGCGATCTTGTGCATATCGCGAATCAGCTGGTTGGGTTCCAGAAAGGAGTTGTTGGTGAAGTAATGGCATTCGATGCGGGCAATGGACAAGGCGCGCTGCGGCTCGGAGAAGCGCTCGACATGCTGCGGGCTCGGGCACAGGCCCAGCATGCGCCCTTCCCAACCAGACCAGGCCTTGGCTGCGTGCATCTGGGCGATCTGGTCGTTGCCGGTCAGGCGCTTGTGGTAGGCGGCGATCATGTCGTGGCGCTCTTCCACCGGGATCGGCGCCAGGTAGTCCTGCCAGTAATCCGGGAACAGGCGGCTCGCACCCTCCTGGTAGAACCAGTGGATGTCCTGCGGGCGCGCGAGGAAGATGCCGCGCACGATAAGGCCAAGCACGCGCTCGGGATGGGTTTGCGCGTAGGCCAGGGCCAGGGTCGAGCCCCAGGAACCGCCGAACAGTACCCATTTGTCGATGCCCAGGTGCTCGCGGATGCGCTCAAGGTCGGCTACCAGATCCCAGGTGGTGTTGTTTTCGAGGTTGGCGCGCGGGGTCGAGCGACCGCAGCCACGCTGGTCGAAGGTCACAATATGGTACAGGTTCGGGTCGAAATAGCAGCGGCTCTGGGCGTCGCAACCGGCACCTGGGCCACCGTGGATGAACACGACAGGCAAGCCTTCGGGGGAGCCACTTTCATCGACATACAGGGTGTGGGTGTCATCGACAGCCAGATCATGCCGGGCGTAGGGTTTGATCTGCGGGTACCAAGTCTGCATTGCGCGCTCCGTAGGGTGTCGGGTTCATCCCTGGGGGGACGTCTATTATTTTGCCGTCAGGCATCATAAACCCGAATTGTGCAATGAGCATGTCCTTGAGCACTTAGACCTGTGTCAGCAGTTCGCTCCGCAGATAATCCTACAGTCGACCCCTCCAGCCCCTCCGACATTTGGACTGTGTGAATGCAGTCAAAATGTGGGAGGGGGCTTGCTCCCGATAGCTATTTGAGCCACACCCTGAATCATCGGTACCGGCTTTGCCCCCAAGACAAAAACCCTTGCAGCAGTTGCTTCAACACCACCTGGGTCGGTTCAGCCAGGTCGGGACGATAGCGAAACGGCTCAAACTCCTCCATATACGCGCTCTGGCACAACTCCAGTTGCACGGCATGGACATCCTGCGCCGGGTCGCCGTAGTGCCGGGTGATGTGGCCGCCCTTGAAACGCCCGTTCAGCACATGGGTGTACTGGGGATGCGCGGCGCAGATGGCTTCGAGCTGGCTGGCCAGTTCCGGATCGCATGCGGCGCCGTTGAAGGTACCGAGGTTGAAGTCCGGCAACTTGCCGTCGAACAGGTGCGCGATTACCGAGCGGATCGAGTGCGCATCGAACAGCAGCGCGTAGCCAAACTCGGCCTTCAGGCGCGCCAGTTCTTCTTGCAGCTGGCGGTGATAAGGGCCCCAGATCTTCTGCAGGTAGGTCGCACGCTCTTCCTCGGAGGGCGTCTGCCCTTCACGAAACAGCGGCACGCCATCGAACAGCGTCTGCGGGTACAGGCCGGTGGTGGCGCCTGCATAAAGCGGCTTGTTATCCGAGGGTCGGTTCAAGTCGATGACAAACCGCGAGTACTCCGCGGCCAGGGTGCTGGCGCCTAGTTCTTCGGCAAAGTCGTACAGTAAGGGGATATGCCAGTCGGTGTCCGGCAAGCTTTGCGCCTCGGGGATCAACCCGGCCTCGACCGCAGGCGTCAGGCGCAGGCCGGCGTGGGGCATGCTGATCAGCAGCGGTACGCGGCCTTGTTTGAATGTCAGGACCTTATCCACGACGCTTCTCCTTAAACTGTGACATCGGCGCCATGGCGCACGACGCGTTTATCCAGCTCGCCGCCCAGCCAGTAGGCCAGGTCGGCGGGACGATCGATCTGCCAGGCGACAAAATCTGCAACTTTGCCCACTTCCAGGGAACCATGGGTGTCGCCCATGCCCAACGCGGTAGCCGCATGTTGCGTGGCGCCGGCCAGGGCTTCTTCCGGGGTCATGCGGAACAGGGTGCAGGCCATGTTCAGCATCAGGCGCACCGACAACGCCGGCGAGGTGCCAGGGTTGAGGTCGCTGGCAATGGCGATCTTCACCCCGTGCTTGCGCAGGGCCTCCATCGGCGGCAACTGGGTTTCACGCAGGAAGTAGAAAGCCCCCGGTAGCAAGACGGCGACGGTGCCGGCAGCGGCCATGGCGATGGCGTCATCTTCGGTCATGAACTCCAGGTGGTCCGCCGACAGCGCGTGGTAACGCGCCGCCAGGCTCGAACCGTGCAGGGACGAGAGTTGCTCGGCGTGCAGCTTCACCGGCAGGCCGAGTTGCTGGGCTACTTTAAATACGCGCTCAACCTGCTCGGGGGAAAACGCCAGGTATTCGCAGAAGGCATCCACCGCATCCACCAACCCTTCTGCAGCCAGGGCCGGCAGCATCTCGGTGCAGATGTGCTCGATGTAGGCGTCGGCGCGATCCTTGTACTCCGGCGGCAACGCGTGGGCGGCCAGGCACGTGGCGCGCACACTGACTGGCAGCGCGTCACCCAGACGCCGGGCCACGCGCAGCATCTTGCGTTCGTTGGCCAGGTCCAGGCCGTAGCCGGATTTGATCTCCACCGTGGTCACGCCATCACGCAGCAAACTGCGCAGGCGCTTTTCAGCGCTGGCAAACAGTTCATCTTCCGTGGCAGCGCGAGTGGCACGCACGGTGCTGGCGATACCGCCGCCCTTGGCCGCGATGTCGGCGTAGCTGACGCCCTCAAGGCGCTGCTCGAATTCGCCGCTGCGATTGCCGCCGAACACCGTGTGGGTGTGGCAGTCGATCAGCCCGGGGGTGACCCACGCGCCTTGCAGGTCATGCACCTGGGCGTAATCCACCGTGGGTGCCTGGCTGCGGGGGCCGACCCACTCGATGAGCGAGCCGACAGTCACCATGGCGGCGTCCTCGATGATCGAGTATTTGCCCTGGGCCATGGTTGCGACGTGGCAGTGGTGCCAAAGGGTTTTCATTAACGCCTCCCTAAGTTATCGATGAGACAAGGCCGGGTCGTAGTGGACCCTGGCCGTTTGCCCGGCGGCGGGCTTGACCCACAGCAAGTAAGCGAGTATCAGCAGCACGATCCACACGGCGCCGACCATCAAGGCCGCCTGGGTGTCCGGGAAGTAACCGAGCACGCCAAACACAAACAGCATGAACACAATGGCCGCTGCCGGCGCATAGGGCCAGAACGGTACCGGGAATTTCAGCTCGGCGACCTGTTCCTTGGTCATGGAGCGACGCATGGCGACCTGGGTGAACAAAATCATCAGCCACACCCACACGGTGGCGAAGGTGGCAATCGACGCGATCAGCAGGAACACGTTTTCCGGGATCAGGTAGTTGAGCACCACACCGCCGAGCAACGCGGCGCCCATCACCACTACAGTCATCCACGGCACGCCCTGCCTGGACAACTGCGCAAAACCCTTGGGCGCCTGCCCTTGCTGGGCCAGGCCGTACATCATGCGGCCAGCGCCGAAGATGTCGCTGTTGATCGCCGACACGGCCGCCGAGATCACCACAATATTGAGGATGGTCGCTGCCGAGCCGATTCCCAGGTTGCTGAAGATCTGCACGAACGGGCTGCCCTGGCTGCCGATCTGCGGCCATGGGTAGATCGCCATAAGCACGAACAGGGTCAGCACGTAGAACAACAGGATGCGCAGCGGCACCGCGTTGATCGCCTTGGGGATAACCCGCTGCGGGTCCTTGGCTTCGCCGGCTGTGATGCCGATGATTTCGATCCCGCCAAAGGCAAACATCACTACCGCAAACGAGGCAATCAGCCCGCCGATACCGTTGGGCATGAAGCCGCCGTGGGCCCACAGGTTGCTCAAGCCACTGGCCTGGGTTTCACCCGCCGAGTGAATGCCGAACAGCATGATGCCGAACCCGCCGAGGATCATCGCCACGATAGCGCCGACCTTGAGCAGTGACAGCCAGAACTCCATCTCGCCAAAAACCTTGACGTTGCACAGGTTCAGGCCGCCGATCAAAAACACGATGCCCAGCACCCAGACCCAACGGGCGACCTCAGGAAACCAGAAGCCCATGTAGATGCCGAAGGCGGTGACGTCGGCCAGGCAGACGATGATCATTTCAAATGCATAGGTCCAACCGAGGATAAACCCGGCCATGGGGCCCAGGTAGGTGCTGGCGTACTGGCCGAAGGAGCCGGATACCGGATTGTGCACAGCCATTTCACCGAGGGCGCGCATCACCATGAACACCGCGGCGCCGCCGATCAGGTAGGCCAGCAGCACGGCAGGGCCGGCCATCTGGATGGCCGAGGCGGAGCCATAGAACAGCCCGGTGCCGATCGCGGAACCGAGTGCCATGAAGCGAATATGTCGGGCGTTGAGCCCGCGTTTCAAACCCTTTTCTTGTTGGTGCATTTCTCTTCCCTATTATTCTTATCCCGAGAAAATCTGAATCTGGCGAAAATCAATGTGAGAGCTGGCTTGCCTGCGATGGCGGACTTCCAGCCAGCCCATCTGGCGCAGATACACCGCTATCGCAGGCAAGCCAGCTCCCACATTGGGTACCGGTGAGCTTAAAGGCTTGGCAGCAACTTGGCCGGCACCAGCTCATTCAGGCAACGGGTGGCAAGCAGTTCGCTGGCGGCATTGATGTCCGGGGCAAAGAAGCGGTCCTTGTCGTAGAACGCTACTTTGTCGCGCAGGATGCTCCGGGCTTTTTCAAGCGCAGGCGAGGTTTTCAAGCCGTCGCGCAGGTCCAGGCCCTGGCAGGCTGCAAGCCATTCCACCGCGAGAATGCCACGGGTGTTCTCGGCCATTTCCCACAGGCGCTTGCCCGCGGCCGGGGCCATGGAGACGTGGTCTTCCTGGTTCGCCGAGGTCGGCAGGCTGTCGACGCTATGGGGATGGGCCAGTGCCTTGTTCTCGCTGGCGAGCGCAGCGGCAGTGACCTGGGCGATCATGAAACCGGAGTTCACCCCACCATTGCCTACCAGGAACGGCGGCAGTTGCGACATGTGCTTGTCCATCATCAGCGAGATGCGCCGCTCACTCAGGGAGCCTATTTCGGCGATGGCCAAAGCCATATTGTCAGCGGCCATGGCCACCGGTTCGGCGTGGAAGTTACCGCCGGAAATCACGTCGCCTTCGGCGGCAAATACCAGCGGGTTATCCGATACCGCGTTGGCTTCGACCACCAGCACTTCGGCGGCCTGGCGGAACTGAGTCAGGCAGGCGCCCATGACCTGTGGCTGGCAACGCAGGGAGTACGGATCTTGCACCTTGTCGCAGTTCTGGTGCGACTGCGACACCTGGCTGCTTTCGCCCAGCAGGTCACGATAGGCCGCAGCCGCATCGATCTGCCCACGCTGGCCACGCGCCGCATGAATACGCGCATCGAACGGCGAGCGCGAACCCAGTACGGCCTCCACGGTGAGGCCGCCGCAGGTGAGCGCGCCGGCAAACAGGTCTTCACCTTCGAACAGGCCGCGCAATGCGTAAGCGGTGGATACCTGGGTGCCGTTGAGCAAGGCCAGGCCTTCTTTGGCGGCCAGGGTCAGCGGTGTGAGGCCAGCAACTTTCAGCGCTGCGGTGGCTTCCAGCCATTCGCCCTTGTAACGCGCTTTGCCTTCGCCAAGCAGCACCAGGGACATATGCGCCAATGGCGCCAGGTCACCAGAGGCGCCGACCGAACCTTTCAGCGGAATGTGCGGGTACACCTCGGCGTTGATCAGCGCGATCAGCGCGTCGATCACCTGGCGACGGATCCCGGAGAACCCGCGGCTGAGGCTGTTGACCTTGAGCACCATGACCAGCCGCACCAGCGCATCGCTGATCGGCTCACCGACGCCAGCGGCGTGGGACAGCACCAGGGAACGCTGGAGGTTTTCCAGGTCTTCACTGGCGATGCGGGTCGAGGCCAGCAGGCCGAAACCGGTGTTGATGCCATAGGCGGTGCGGTTCTCGGCGAGAATCTGCTCCACACAGGCGACGCTGGCTTCAATCTGGGCCGAGGCGCTGTCATCCAGGCTGAGGGTTACCGGCTGCTGGTAGATGGCCCGCAGCTGGGCGAGGGTCAGTTGGCCTGGAATCAGGTTTAGCGCAGTCACATTCGTTCTCCTTGTGAATTATTCTTAGGTGTTCAGTGCAAATTCGGTAACGCAGTGTCTTTAAGCAACTGGGCAGCGGCGGCAATATCCGGCGCCAGCCAACGGTCCTGCTCGTAAGCGGGGACCACTTCGCGCAGCAAGCGCCAGGCGTGGTCGGTGCCCACGCCGAAGCGCTGGTCCTTGAGGAATTCGAACGCCTGGGCTGCCAGCAGATACTCGATGGCGAGGATCTGGGTGACGTTGGCCAGCACCTGGTGCAGCTTGAGCGCGGCGTTGGTGCCCATGCTCAAGTGGTCTTCCTGCAGGCCCGAGGTGACGAAGTTGTCGAGCACCGCCGGTTGCGCCAGTTGGCGGTTCTGCCCGCACAAGGATGCGGCGACGTACTGCACGATCATCATCCCGGAGTTGACCCCGGGGTTGCTGACCAGGAACGCCGGCAAGCCGCTGACGTGCGGGTTGATCAGGCGGTCCAGGCGACGTTCGGCCACGGAGCCGATTTCGGCCATGGCAATCGCCAGCATGTCCGCCGCCAGCGCTACGGACTGGCCGTGCGGGTTGGCCTGGGATACCACGCGATAGTTATCCGGCGTGCCAAGCAGCAGTGGGTTGTCCGTGGCGCTGTTGAGTTCAGTCTCGATCTGGCGGGTGGCGTGCTCAAGCTGATCGCGAGCGGCGCCGTGGATCTGCGGGATCGAGCGAATGCTCAGGGCGTCCTGGGTGCGAATACCTTTGCTGCTGGCGATGACTTCGCTGCCGTCGAGCAAGGCGCGCAGATTGCTGCCGACCTGCTGCATGCCCGGGTGCGGCTTGAGGGCGATAATCGCTTCGTCAAAGGCGTCGATCTGGCCGCGTTGGGCTTCGAAGCTCATGGCACCGATCACATCGGCCCATTGCAGCAAATGGTGGGCATCGGCCAAGGCCAGACAGCTCAGGCCGGTCATGCACGGCGTGCCGTTGACCAGGCACAGACCGTCTTTGGCGCCGAGCACCACGGGTTGCAAGCCTTCAGCCTGCAAAGCGTGTTGCGCCGTGACCACCTGGCCGCGATAGCTCACATTGCCGACGCCGAGCAAGGCCACGCCGACATGGGCCATGTGGGTCAGGTAACCCACCGAGCCCTGGGACGGCACTTGCGGGGTGATGCCGTGATTGAGCAGCGCCAGCAACGAGTGCACCACCTGTGGGTGCAGGCCGGACTTGCCGTGGCTGTAGTTGATGATCGCCGCGCAGATGATCGCGCGGGTCTGCTCGTCGCTGAGCACCGGGCCGACGCCACAGGCGTGGCTCAACAGTGTATTGCGCGACAGCTGGCTCAATTGCTCGCCCTTGAGCGACACGTTGCACAAGGCGCCCAGGCCGGTATTGACGCCATAGGCGCGCTCGCCGCTGGCGACGATGCGTTGCACGATGGCCTGGGCGTTGTCGATGCGCGCCCAGGCCTGGCCCGAGAGCTCGAGCACAGCGCCATGGCGAGCCACGGCGGCCACGTCCTGCCAGCGCATCGGCGCGTCGGCGATGATGATTGTTGTTGCCTGGGGCATCTTCATACCTTCTTCAATTCTTGTGCAGCTTTGCCGGCCCAATCGGGGGCAAGTCGAATCGTCGCACCGCCCCTCCCACAGGGGGAATGCATTTCAAATGTGGGAGGGGGCTTGCCCCCGATGGCGCCAGTCGCCTCACCACAGGGTTGGGCTCAGACCACCGCCGCCCGCCGCTGAACAAACCGATCCACATACTCATCCGCTGGCGAATGCAGGATCTCGCGCGGCGTGCCGACCTGGATCAGCTTGCCGTCCTTGAGAATCGCAATGCGGTTGCCGATGCGCACGGCCTCGTCGAGGTCGTGGGTGATAAACACGATGGTCTTGTGCAGGGTCTTTTGCAGCTCGAGCAACTGGTCCTGCATCTCGGCGCGGATCAGCGGGTCGAGGGCGCTGAAGGCCTCGTCCATCAGGATGATGTCGGTGTCGGCCGCCAAGGCGCGGGCCAGGCCCACACGCTGGCGCATGCCGCCGGAAAGCTGGTGCGGATATTTGTTTTCATAGCCCTTGAGGCCTACGGTTTCGATCCAGTGCAAGGCGCGCTCGGCACACACCTGCTTGGTTTCGCCGCGTACTTTCAGGCCGTAGGCAACGTTGTCGAGCACGCTCTTGTGGGGCAACAGGCCAAAGCTCTGGAACACCATGCTGATCTTGTGCCGGCGGAATTGGCGCAGCGCTTCCATGTCCAGTTGCAGAATGTCTTCGCCGTCCACCAGGATCGCGCCGCTGGTGGGGTCGATCAGGCGATTGAAATGGCGTACCAGGGTGGATTTGCCGGAACCTGACAGGCCCATGATCACGAAGATCTCACCAGTGCCGATGCTCAGGGACAGGTCATTCACGCCGACCACGCAGCCGGTCTCGGCCAGTACCTGGTCCTTGGTCTTGCCCTGGCCGATCATGGCCAGGGCATCCTTGGAACGGGCGCCGAATATCTTGAAGACGTTCTTTACTTCGATTTTGCTGACAGTAGTCATTTGCTCGCCTCATGCCGTGGACGACCATAGGCCTGGGTAATGCGGTCGATGACCACTGCGAGAATCACGATCGCCAGCCCGGCTTCCAGGCCACGGCCGACGTTGAGGGTCTGGATGCCGACAAGCACGTCTTCGCCCAAGCCACGGGCGCCGATCATCGATGCAATCACCACCATCGACAGCGCCATCATGGTGGTCTGGTTGATCCCGGCCATGATGCTCGGCAACGCCAGCGGCAGTTGCACGCCGAACAGTTGCTGCCAGCGGTTGGCGCCGAAGGCGTTGATGGCTTCCATGACTTCGCCATCGACCTGGCGAATGCCCAGGTCCGTCAGGCGGATCAGTGGCGGCGCGGCGTAGATCACCGTGGCGAAGATCGCCGGGACCTTGCCCAGGCCGAACAGCATCAGCACCGGGATCAGGTACACGAAACTCGGCATGGTCTGCATGATGTCGAGCAGTGGCATCAGCACCGAACGCAGGCGATTGCTGCGCGCCGACAGGATGCCCAGGGGAATGCCGATCAGCACCGAAATCACCGTGGCGACCATCATCAGTGCCAGGGTTTGCATCAGCTTGTCCCACAGGCCAACCGCGCCCACCAGGAACAGCAAACCGACGATCACCGCCGTGGTTACCAGCTTGCGCGTGGCGTGCCAGGCAACGCCGCCGACGATGACCAGCATCAGCCACCAGGGCGCCATGCGCAGCAACCCTTCCAGGTTGACGATGGCCCATAGCAGGGTGTCGGAAATGTGCCGGAACACATCGCCGTAGTTGGTAACCAGCGAGTCCACCCAACCGTTGACCCAGTCGGCGATGGAAAACGTAAAACTCTCAGGAAACATATAGTGCTCTCGATCCAGTGGGTTGTGGCCAGCCGCCCGGCCACCCCTGAGGGTAGCCGTGCACACTTGACCTACAAGGCCGCGTCGATTTTCTTGGCTGCGTCGTCGCTCACCCAGGCGTGCCAGACTTCAGGATGTTCCTTGAGGAAAATTTTCGCCAGTTTTGGCGACTCGATGCGCTCCTTGGCCATGCGGCCGAGGTTCTGATTCAGCAGGTCGATGGGCAGGTTGACCTTTTCCAGCACAGCCACCAGTTCCGGGGCTTGCTCGTGGAAGGTCTTGGACAGGCCGACCTTGATACTCACGCGCTTATCCACGCCGGGTTTTTCTTCCAATTTGACCAGGTCGACCTGGCCCATCAGTGGCGTCGGCGACCAGTAGTAGAACAGGATCGGCTCGCCGCGCTTGTAGCTCGACAGCACCGCCGCGTCCAGCGCCGGGCCGGTGCCCGGGCGGAAGTTGGTATAGGTGCTTTCCAGGCCGTAGCTCTTGAGCATTTCGCTGTTGTCCAGCTCACAGGTCCAGCCGGCCGGGCAGTTGTAGAAACGGCCCTTGGAGGGCTCTTCCTGGTCCTTGAACACCGAGGCGTACTTGGCCAGGTCGGCGATGCTTTTCAGGTCCGGGGCCTTGGCTTCCAGCTTGCGCTTGGCGTCGCCTTCGATCACATAACGCGGTACGTACCAACCTTCGACCGCACCGACGACCGGGGCACCGACGCCCACGACCTTGCCGGCCTTCTCGGCCTTGTTCCAGACCTCGCTGCGGCCTACCCACTCCTCGGCAAACACTTGGATATCGTTACTGCCCAGGGCGTTTTCCATGGTGATGGAGTTGCCCGGCAGGCTGTCGGTTTTGCAGTCGTAGCCTTTTTCCAGCACGGTTTGCAGGATGTCGGTGAGCAACATGCCGCTTTCCCAGTTCAGGCCGGCGAATTTCACCGGTTTGCCGGATTCGCACCAGCCGGCCGCCTGGGCGCCGGCGCTTGCCAGCAAGCCAGCCGAGAACAAGGTAGCCAGCAAGGTCTTATTCATAGTCATTGTTGTGACGCTCCCAATCATGAAATGGATTACGGCAGTCAGTAGGCGTCCTGCCCTGTCCACGTCCCATCAGGCTTGTGCAGCCAGCCCGTTTGTTGTGGGTAAAGCGCCCTGCTCTTTTGGCAGGATCAGGTGATCGGGTACCGTGCCGTGCCATTTTTTCGCACACACGTAATACAGGGCCGCCGGCAGTACCAAGCCGATGATCCAGGAAATATCCACGCCACCCAGCGCGGCCACCAAAGGGCCGGTGTAGAACTTGGTGGCGATGAACGGCAGCTGCACCAGCACGCCGAAGATATAGACGCTGATACCCAGCAGGTTCCAGCGCCCGTAGCGACCGTTCGGGTCGGCCAGTGCCGGCACGTCATAGCGCTCGCGGGTGATGCAGTAGTAATCCACCAGGTTGATCGCACTCCAGGGCGTAAAGAACGCCAGCAGGAACAGGATGAACGACTTGAACGCCCCCAGGAACGAATGCTGGCCGAGCAACGCGATCAGGGTCGCCGCGCCGACGATGGCCAGCACGAATGCCAGGCGCTGCAGCCGCGTGACCTCCAGGCGACCACGGAAACCGCTGACGATGGTCGCAATGCACATGAAGCTGCCGTAGGAGTTCAGCGTCGAGATGGTGACCTTGCCGAACGCGATGCTGAAATACAGCAACGCAGCGGTCGCTCCCGTACCGCTCAGGCCCACGATGTAGGCCACTTCGTGACCGGCGAACTGTCCGTCGGACATCGCAGCGGCAAACACGCCAAGGACCATCGCCACCTGTGCACCGACGACCGAACCTGCGCCAGCGGCAAGAAAGGTTTTCACCGATGACGTCTGGCTCGGCAGGTAGCGCGAATAGTCCGCCACATACGGGCCGAAGGCGATCTGCCAGGATGCCGCGAGGGACACGGCCAACAGAAAACTGCTCCAGCTGAAATGGCGGATCTGCAGGAGTGCGCCAACGTCGGTCTGGCCCATCAGGCGACTGAACAGGTAGACAAAAGCAATCACGCCAATGACGCTGGCGACACGGCCGATGAAATGGATCACCCGGTAACCCAGCACGGTGACCAGCACGATGACACTGGCAAAGATCAGGATACCGACGCTGTCGCTGACTCCAAACAACTGCCCCAGCGCCTGACCCGACAGCACGGTGCCGGTTGCGGTGAAACCCAGGTACATCAAGCACACCAGTACGATCGGGATGGCCGCGCCATACACGCCGAACTGCACCCGGCTGGAAATCATCTGCGGCAGGCCAAGCTTGGGGCCTTGGGCCGCATGCAAGGCCATGACGCCGCCGCCAATCAGTTGACCGACCAGCAGGCCGATCAACGACCAGAACACATCACCGCCCAGCACCACGGCCAGGGCCCCGGTGACGATCGCGGTGATTTGCAGGTTGGCACCCATCCACAGGGTGAACTGGCTAAATAGACGACCGTGTCTTTCCGCTTCCGGGATGTAGTCGATCGAGCGCCTTTCGATCAACGGGGTGGTGTCATTCGCAGCCATGGGGTTCAACCTCTGATGGATTGTCTTGAGTGTTGCCGCCGATCCAATGTGGGAGGGGGCTTGCCCCCGATTGCGGTGTATCAGCCAACAGATCAGATGACTGACCCGCCGCTATCGGGGGCAAGCCCCCTCCCACATGGGTCACTTGATCATCGGCAGGTTGAGGCCCTGTTCCTTGGCGCAATCAATAGCGATCTGGTAACCGGCATCGGCATGACGCATCACCCCCGTCGCCGGGTCGTTATGCAGTACCCGCGCAATGCGCTCAGCCGCTTCGTCGGTACCGTCACACACGATCACCATGCCCGAATGCTGGGAGAAGCCCATGCCTACGCCACCACCGTGGTGCAGCGAAACCCAGGTCGCGCCGCTCGCGGTGTTGAGCAAGGCGTTGAGCAGGGGCCAGTCGGATACGGCGTCGGAACCGTCCTGCATGGCCTCGGTTTCGCGGTTCGGGCTGGCCACAGAGCCGGAGTCCAGGTGGTCACGGCCGATCACCACCGGCGCGGACAGTTCGCCGCTGCGTACCATTTCGTTGAAGGCCAGGCCGAGCTTGGCGCGCTGGCCCAGGCCAACCCAGCAGATGCGTGCCGGCAAGCCCTGGAAGCTGATGCGTTCGCGAGCCATGTCAAGCCAGTTGTGCAGGTGGGCATCGTCCGGGATCAGCTCTTTGACCTTGGCGTCAGTCTTGTAGATGTCCTGCGGGTCGCCGGACAGTGCAGCCCAACGGAACGGGCCGATGCCACGGCAGAACAGCGGGCGGATATAGGCCGGTACGAAACCAGGAAAGTCGAAGGCGTTTTCCACACCTTCTTCCTGGGCCATCTGGCGGATGTTATTGCCGTAGTCGAAGGTCGGGATGCCCTGCTTCTGGAATTCCAGCATGGCTTTGACGTGCACGGCCATCGACTGCTTGGCGGCCTTGATCACGGCGGCGGGCTCGGTCTTGGCGCGGGCGCGGTATTCGTCCCAGGTCCAGCCGGCTGGCAGGTAGCCGTTGAGCGGGTCGTGGGCGCTGGTCTGGTCGGTGACCATGTCCGGACGTACACCACGCTTGACCAGTTCCGGCAGGATTTCGGCGGCGTTACCCAGCAAGGCGATGGAGATGGCCTTGCCTTCCTTGGTGTACTTGCCAATGCGTGCCAGGGCGTCGTCGAGGTCGGTAGCTTGCTCGTCGACATAGCGGCTGCTCAGGCGGAAATCGATGCTGACCTGCTGGCATTCGATGTTCAGCGAGCAAGCGCCGGCCAGGGTTGCCGCCAGCGGCTGGGCCCCGCCCATGCCGCCGAGACCGGCGGTGAGCACCCAGCGACCGGTCAAATCGCTGTTGTAATGCTGGCGGCCAGCTTCGACGAAGGTTTCGTAGGTGCCCTGGACGATGCCCTGGCTGCCGATGTATATCCAGCTGCCGGCGGTCATCTGGCCGTACATGGCCAGGCCCTTGGCATCCAATTCGTTAAAGTGTTCCCAGCTGGCCCAGTGCGGCACCAGGTTGGAGTTGGCGATCAGCACACGCGGGGCATTGCTGTGGGTCTTGAACACGCCGACCGGTTTACCCGATTGCACCAATAGGGTTTCGTCGTCGTTCAGGTTGGTGAGGCTCTCGACGATCTGGTCGTAGCATTCCCAATTGCGCGCCGCACGGCCAATACCGCCGTACACCACCAGCTCTTTCGGGTTCTCGGCCACTTGTGGGTCGAGGTTGTTCATCAGCATGCGCAGCGGCGCTTCAGTCAGCCAGCTTTTGGCGGTGAGCTTGTTACCGCGGGCGGCGCGGATTTCGACGTCACGGTATTTTGTAGACTTGGTCACTGCTAGGACTCCTCGGCGATCGATGCGCGAACACGGATGGTGCGAAGGAGAGTCTTACGCACACATCTTTACTTGTATGTACAAGCATATGCAATCGAGCGGCCAACTCTTGGTGTGAGCCCTGCAGATTTTTTTCGAAGGTGAGCAAAGGCCTTGAAAATAAAGGCTTCAAAGCTTGATGAAATTTCTTACGGAGATGTTTTACGGCAAGAGGGATTTGTCACGACAGCGCAGCTTTGCGTCACGCTGGGGCATTAAGTAACAAATTGGTGCGCAGGCTGGAAACAGAAACAAATGTGGGAGGGGCTTGCCCCCGATAGCAGTAGTACAGTCAATGTATAGGTGACTGATACACCGCCATCGGGAGCAAACTCCCTCCCACATTTTTCAACCGCGTGCGGTCAGTTCGATCAGGCAGCAACGGCCAGTGACCGAGATATCCAGCAAGCCCGCGTTACCGTCCACTTGCAGGCAATCGTGGTGACCGAGGGTCTCGCCCAACACCTTCACCTCATCGGCCACGCTGAACACCAGCACTGTCTGTGCCGTGCTGAAAAACCGCTGCACGCCATCCACCCACTGCAAACGCGCGTGATAACGCTCAGGCGAATAGATCAGGTTGAAATCGCGGATCGGCCCGGTAATCAGACGGCACGTCACTTGGCTGTCTCCCGCGAACGCGAATGGCTGCAACGGCAGCAAACCGCGCTGTTCCTCGCCGTCAACGGTCAGCACCATGCCCGCGCCCTTGATCACCGTAATCACGCGCTGGTAACCGGCGAACGTGGAGAATTCGCCCGATTCGGCAATATCGGCAATCGACAGGCGCCAGCCAAATCCATCCAGGCCAGTGCCCGCATCACGGGTGATCTCTTCGGTACTGCCGCCGCCGTTTTTCCACGGCATGCGCACATAGTCGGCGGCGCGCCAGATCTTGACTTCACTCATTTGCTGAACCTCCCTTCCAGGCTGTGACGGGAACCGGGGTGGATCAACCGCGCAGCGGTGACCGGCTGGCGACCTGACCAGGTGCGGCGACGAATCAACAGGCACGGTTCGCTCGGCTCGATCTGCAACAACTTGCACTCGGCGGCGTCGGCAAGGATCGCCTCAACCACATGCTCGCCCTCGGTCAATGGCGCGACCTGATTCAAGTAGGCGTAGGGAGTCTGCTGGGTGAAATCCTGTTGCAGGTATTGCGGCGCGACCAGGGCATTGACGAAACGGTCTTCGATTTGCACCGGAATATCGTTCTCGTAATGCACGATCAACGAATGAAACACCCGTCCGCCTTCGCGCATTTCCAGGGCCACGGCACGCTCGGAACCGGCGGCTTCTTCGCCCAGGGTGATGACCTGGCACGTGTGCCGATGCCCGCGGGAAGCGATCTCATCGGCGATGTTGTGCACCTCAAACAGCGCTGACTGGCTCTTCGGTTCGGCGACGAACGTGCCGACCCCTTGCATGCGCACCAACATCCCTTCGGCGGTCAGTTCGCGCAGTGCGCGGTTGATGGTCATGCGGCTGAAGCCCAACTGGCTGACCAGCTCGCTCTCCGACGGCACGCGGTAATGGGGCGGCCAGTTGCCGTTGAGAATCTGCTGGCTGATCATCTGTTTGACGCGGGCGTACAAGGGCGCCGGACTTTCGTCCATGTGGGCAGCCAGCGAAGACTTGGCGGGCGGAGTCGGCACAGGGAATCCTTGCAGGAAGAAAAGATGCATAGATTGCCGGAGTTTACCGAGCAGGCAAACGTCTGTATATGTATATACAAATAAACACACGACCGGGGTGCCTTGATCATGTCCGCTTTCTTTGCCGAACGCGCGCTGCTGCCTAATGGATGGGCCAACGATGTACGTCTTGAGGTCAGCGCCGATGGCCTGCTGGCCCAGGTGGAGGCCAATGCCAGTGCAGACGGCGCCGAACGGCTCAGAGGCCCGGTATTGGCGGGCATGCCTAACCTGCATTCCCATGCGTTCCAGCGCGCCATGGCGGGTTTGGCCGAAGTGGCAGGCAACCCCAATGACAGTTTCTGGACCTGGCGCGACCTGATGTACCGCATGGTCGGCAAGATCAGCCCCGAGCAATTGCAGGTCATCGCCCGCCAGTTGTATATCGAAATGCTCAAGGCCGGCTACACCTCGGTGGCCGAGTTTCATTACGTGCACCACGATGTCAGCGGCCAGCCCTATGCCGACCGTACCGAGCTGTCGCGCCAGATCAGCCTGGCGGCCGCCAGCAGCGGGATCGGCCTGACGTTGGTGCCGGTGCTCTATACCCACTCAGGCTTCGGCGGCCAGGCGCCGAATGAAGGCCAGCGCCGTTTTATCAACAGCACCGAAAACTACCTGGACCTGCAAGCACGCTTGCAGCCGATCCTGGCGGCACAACCCGCGCAGCAACTGGGCCTGTGTTTCCACTCTCTGCGCGCCGTCATCCCCCAGCAAATCCACGACGTCCTGGCCGCCAGTGACAAGGCTTGCCCGGTGCATATCCATATCGCGGAGCAGCAAAAAGAAGTCGACGACTGCCTGGCCTGGAGCGGCAAGCGCCCGCTGCAATGGCTGTATGACAATGTTGAAGTGGATGAACGCTGGTGCCTGGTGCACGCCACCCATGCCGACCCCGATGAAGTGACACGCATGGCCAAGAGTCGAGCGATTGCCGGTTTGTGCCTGACCACCGAGGCGAACCTGGGCGATGGGATTTTTCCGGCGGTGGATTTCCTCGCCCAGGGTGGACGCATGGGTATCGGGTCCGACAGCCATGTATCACTGAGCGTGGTGGAAGAACTGCGTTGGTTGGAATACGGCCAGCGTCTGCGCGATCAACGGCGTAATCGCCTGTATCGCAGTGATCAGCCGATGGTTGGGCGCACGCTGTTCGATGCTGCGCTGGACGGTGGCGCACAGGCACTGGGCCAGCCGATTGGTCGCTTGGAAGTGGGTAAGCGTGCGGATTGGATCGTGCTGGACGGTAACGATCCGTACCTGGCCACCGCCAGTGAGGATGGGATTCTCAATCGCTGGCTGTTCGCCGGTGGCGATCGCCAGGTGCGCGATGTGCTGGTCAATGGCAAGTGGGTGGTGCGGGACGGGCGGCATGCTGGTGAAGAGGAAAGCAGCCGGGTATTCACGCAAGTCTTGAGAGATCTGTTGGGCTAACGGCCAACACCTAACACATGTGGGAGGGGGCTTGCTCCCGATAGCGGTGTGTCAGTATCAGATGTACTGGCTGACACACTGCATCGGGAGCAAGCCCCCTCCCACATTTAATTACTGCGAAGTCTTGGCCATTTGTTTATCTGAAGTACGCCAGATCAACCGCGTGGTGTCATACCCCTGCTGCCGCGCCCTACTGAGCAAGTCTTCACGGGTATCGGCGCTCACCGTCGGCGTGCGCGACAGGATCCACATATAGCGCCGGCTCGGGCTGCCGACGATGGCGGTCTTGTAGTCATCGCTCACATACAGCACCCAGTAATCGCCCTTGGCGACGCCCGGCAGCAGTGACGTGAACCAGTTATTGAATTCGACCCAAAGCTTGTCGGTCTTGCCGGGCACTTGCGGCGTGGCCGTGCCTTTGGCCTCCTGCCACTTCCATTCAGGTGTCAGGCAGCGATTGAACACCGACATGTCACCGTCCGGCAGCAAGGTATAGCGAGCTTCGGATTGCGCGCAGTTGCGCTGAAAGTACATGGGCAAACGCGCCAACTCATACCAGGTGCCCTGGTAACGCTTGAGGTTGACGTTGCTCGCGGTCTTGGGTTGCAGATCATCGCCAGAATGGCTGGCACAGCCCGCCAAAAACAGGCTGGCGCAAAGGAACAAAACAAAACGCATCATTCTTCTTCTCCCGCAGGCTCGCGCCCCGGTTTACTTCAGGCCTTGCCCGGAAAACATCAGAACTTTGTCACCGGCGTACTGCACGCTGATAAAGCTGTTTTTATCGCCCCAGGTGCAGCTGGACATGCCCAGTGCGCCGGAACAATCGGTTGGCTTGCCCAGCAACGACTCTACCTCGGCCTTGGCCATGCCGGCCGACAATTTCTGGTAGTTTTCTTGAGTGACCTTGCTGCAAGCGGCTAACAGCACGCAAAAAGCCAGCAGGGCGAGACGGCGTAAAGACATGGAAAAGCTCCTGGAGAGACAAAGCAGCTGGGGTATCTGCCAGAAGCTTAGAAGGGAAAAGAGGTGTCTGGTTCCCGACGAGCGAAAACAAAAAAGCCCCGCAAACGCTGAAACGTTTCGGGGCTTCTTCAAGGGTGAACGGCCTCACAACACGGCGGATAATTTATCGCCGTGTATTACTTCTTGTGGTAGCCGGTCACACGCTCAACTTCTTCCTTCGAACCCAGGAACACCGCCACGCGCTGGTGCAGGCCTTCGGGCTGGATATCGAGGATACGCTGGTGGCCATCGGTGGACGCACCGCCCGCCTGCTCGACCAGGAACGACATCGGGTTGGCTTCGTACATCAGGCGCAACTTGCCCGGCTTGGACGGCTCGCGGCTGTCGCGTGGGTACATGAACAGGCCGCCACGGGTCAGGATGCGATGCACGTCGGCCACCATCGCGGCGACCCAGCGCATGTTGAAGTTCTTCTTCAACGGACCTTCTTCGCCTTCCATCAGCTCGTTGACGTAACGTTTCACCGGCTCTTCCCAGTGACGCTGGTTGGACATGTTGATCGCGAATTCCTGGGTAGAGGCAGGAATCGAAATGTCTTCGTGGGTCAGCACAAAGCTGCCCATTTCGCGGTCGAGGGTGAAGCCCTTGACGCCGTCGCCCAGGGTCAGCACCAACATGGTCTGTGGGCCGTAGATCGCATAGCCGGCAGCCACCTGCTCAGTGCCTGGCTGCAGGAAGGCCTTTTCGTTCAGGGCTTCGTTCTGGCTCAGGTATTCGCTTGGGCAACGCAGTACCGAGAAGATGGTGCCGACTGGTGCGTTGATGTCGATGTTGGACGAGCCGTCCAGTGGATCGAATACCAGCAGGTACGCGCCTTTCGGGTATTTGCCCGGGATCTGGTAGGCATTGTCCATTTCTTCGGACGCCATGCCAGCCAGGTGACCACCCCATTCGTTGGCTTCGAGCAGGATCTCGTTGGAGATTACGTCGAGTTTCTTCTGCACTTCGCCTTGCACGTTCTCAGTGCCCATGCTGCCCAGCACGCCACCGAGGGCGCCTTTGGATACGGCGTGGCTGATTTCCTTGCAAGCACGCGCCACCACTTCGATAAGGAAGCGCAGATCAGCAGGCGTGTTGTTGCTGCGGGTCTGCTCGATCAAATAGCGACTCAGGGTAACGCGGGACATGGACGGCTCCGGAGAATGGGGGGCTGAAAACCCGCGCAGTTTAGCGCGAGTCGAGATGTATTTCCTCTAATCAGAGGATTTAACTCCAATAGAGTTCAAGGCCTGCCCGCAGGCTCAGCCCGCTTGGGCGGCAGCGGTGCGAAATACCCCACCACCAGCAGCAACCCACCCACGCCGATGAACGACACGATTCGCGCCAGGCCGCCGCGGTTACTCAACTCGACAAAGAACAGCTTGGCCACCACCACCGCAATCAGCACCGCACCGACCAGCCATACTTCGCGACGATGGCGCAGGTGACCGCCGATCATCAGGCCGAGGGCGATCAGGGTCCAGACAATCGACAACCCTGCCTGGACCCGCATCGACTCCAGCAGCGCATCCAAATGGAACGGCACACCGCTCCAATGGTGCGCGGTGCGCATCACCAGCGCGGTAAAGAAAGCAAACAACGAGGCACCCACCACCGCCTGGGCAATCAATGTCACTTGCGCCCCACGTTGCAGCGCCACGCTGCGCGACCACAGGTACACCCCGAGCAACGCAAACAGCAGGCCCAGGTCCAGCGGGCTGATCAGCGGCACGTAGGGCATCGGTTTGGCGGTACCGTCGCTGAACATATTCGCCAGCCAGAACCATCCCAGCATCAATACGGCCAGGGGCAGCGTGGCCAGCACGCGGTACTCACGCGGATAGGCCGACACCGGCCACGGCCAGGCACGTGGTGGTGCCGCGAGCACCAGATACAGACTTGGCAGAATCGCCCAACCCAGCCAGCGCCAGGCGTTATACTCGCTCGACAGCTGCATCAGGCCGTAGCGCAGCTCCAGCGTCAGCACGCCGATCAACATCCAGCAGCCGAGCACATGGGCAACACTCAGCGCTTGCTGCGGCACCAGCAACGCCAGGCGGCGCAGTGAAACGAAGTGCAGCGCGAAAACCGCAACCCATGCCAACCCGGCGAGGTTGGCGGCCGGATGGTAGTACTCGTCCCATGTGCCAAGCAGCACCATACCGGCAACCGGCATCAGCAAGGTGCACACCGCCCCGAGCGCCACCCAACGCAGGCGCAGCGCCAGCCAGCACCACAACCCTGTGCTCAGCGCCGCTGCCGCGTATAACCAGGTTGCGTGCCAATCCGTCGGGGCTGAGCGCCACACTTCGCCGAGCACGGCCAGCCCCCACCACACCACGCCCCAGCCCAGCAGCAGTTTGGAGCTGCGGGTCGATTGCTGCTGCCGCAAACACCAGGCGCTGGTCATTGCGGCCAGGGCGATGATCATCGGTGTGTAGAAATTACTGACAGGGTCGAGCGCAAAGCTGATGCCGCTGAGCAGTTGCACGGCCACAGCACAACGCACCCAAGCCTGCGAACCGAGCCGCTGGCCTGCCCACGCCGTTACCAGTCCGGCGAGCGACCAGCCGATGACGCTGCCCTGGGTCGACCACAGCAACGGCGCCAGCAGATATCCACAGCCCAGGCCGAGCGCCGCAAGCCACGGTGCGCCTTTACGTTCCCAAGCGTGGGCGAGCTCAGGCGCAGCTTTGTGAACCTGATAAAACGTGAACAGCAACGCTGCGCCTAGCAACAACGCACTCAGTGCAGGCCCCTCCAGCAGCGTGTCTGTACCGGGGCGCAACTCGCTGAAAAAAGCCAGTGCCGAGCCTAGCTGCAGCAACAAGGCAAATGCCCGCGCCAATAGCCGCTGTTGGCGCAAGCCGAGCCAGAAGATTCCGGCGCCCTCTACTGCCCAGGCCGCCGTGGTCCAACGCGCATCGAGCCCCAGGGGAATCGCCAGGCTGGCGAAAATCACCCCAAGGGCCAGGCAGGTTTGCGCCAGCAACAAGGCACGCCCGCCGCTCAGCCAGCGCGCCAGGGCCATGTAGAGAATGCCCAGTGCCAAGGCACTGAACGCTGCGGCAAATTCCAGATGCTGTACCAATGCGAACTGCAACCCAAAGCCCACCAGCGGCGGACCGAACAGCAGGCTGCCGTCGACGTAATCGCCTTTGGCCGCCGACCAACGCAGCAACGCGCCACGGCTGTCGCCCTCAGGCGCGTCACCCAACTCCTGCAACTTGCGCCGGGCAAACAACAAGCCGACGGCCAGGTACATCAGGAAAAATACAATCAGGAACGGCTCAGTGCTCCAGAGCATATCCGGCGTATAGGAACGCATGCCCCAGGCGAAGCCGATACCGAAGGTGCCGACAAAGCCGATCAGATTGAGTGGGCGCCAAGCCTTGAACCAGGCGATGGCAAGGATGCCGGCATTGAGCAGGGCGAAGTAGCTGAACAACGTCACATGGCTGCCGGCACCGGTAGACGCCAGGAGCGGCGCAGCAAAACCGCCCAGCGCGGCCGCGCAGGCCAGGCCCAACGCATCTTGAGTGAGCGCCAGAATCGCGGAAAAAACGGTCACGACCACCAACAGGCCAAACGCCGTGCCCGAGTCGATCAACGGGTGCAAGCGCATCGCGGCGAATACCGTCAGGTACAGCACTGCGATACCGGCGCCTTGCAGCATCAGGCCGTAATTGCTGTTACGCCGCCGCAACCACCAGCCCAGGCCCAGCAGGCCGATGGCAGCCGTCGCTACTCCGGCGTACCGCAGCTGGATCGGCACTACCATGCCTTCCGTGGCGTAGCGCAGCAGGAACGCCAGGCCAAGGAACAACAGCACCAAACCGACACGCAGCACGGTATTGCCGCCGAACAGCCAAGTGCGTGCAGCGGTAATGGCGCGTTCGATCAGGTTGGGGCTGCGTAGTGGTTCAGGTGGGCGAGGCGTGGCATTGGGCGTCCAGGCGTCATCCGGTAGCGGCCGGCTCGGCTCGGCAATCATGGCCCCAGGCGTCAATTCAGCAGGCAGCTCCCAAACCAGTTCGGACGGTTTGGCGACAGGTGCCGGCTCAGGCACAGGGGGGTCGGCTGCAACGTTGCTGGTCGGCGTGGGCACTTCCAGCTGCCGCAGGCGCTCGCCCAAGGCTATCAGCGCCTTCTGCGTGGTTTCCAACTGACTGGCCTGCTGCTGCGCCTGGGCCGACAACTGCGACAGGCGGAGCGCCTGGCCGATGCCCAACCCAAACAATGCACCGATACCCGCATCGCTGAAAGACTCATCGAGCGCCCAGCCGAGTACCAGGCCAATCAGCATGAAAATCCATTGCATGGTCGATATTCCCTGAGCGAACCGAAGGCCAGTATATCGACGCAGAAGCAATGTGGGAGGGGGCTTGCCCCCGATAGCGGTGGATCAGCTGATACAGTCAATGCTGACACTCCGTCATCGGGGGCAAGCCCCCTCCCACATTTTGTGTTGCGGTGTTTAGTCGAGGGCTTTCCAGATCTCGGTGGCGTATTCGCGGATGGTACGGTCCGAGGAGAACCAACCCATCCTTGCCGTATTCAGCACCGCCGAACGCCACCATTCCTTGGAGTCATGCCAATGCGCCTCGACCCGTGCCTGGGCATCCCAGTAGGAATCGAAATCGGCACACACCAAGAAGCGGTCGTAGTCGATCAGCCCGTCGATCAGGCCGACATAACGCCCCGGATCATCCGGCGAGAACACCCCGCCGCGGATCGCTTGCAGCACGTCGCTCAAACGGTGGGACACGGCGATGTCCGGCCCGGCGTTGAACTCTCCGGCGTGCTTGCGCGCTTCCACCTGCTGGGCACTGAGGCCGAAGATAAACATGTGCTCGGCGCCGACACGCTCGTGCATCTCCACGTTGGCGCCGTCCATGGTGCCGATGGTCAACGCACCGTTGAGGCCGAACTTCATGTTGCTGGTGCCTGACGCCTCGAAACCGGCCGTGGAGATCTGCTCCGATAAGTCCGCCGCCGGGATGATGCTTTCCGCCAGGCTGACGTTGTAGTTGGGCAGGAACACCACCTTGAGCAGACCACGTACGGTCGGGTCGTTGTTGACGGTGCGGGCGATGTCGTTGGTCAGCTTGATGATCAGCTTTGCCTGGTGGTAACTGGCCGCAGCCTTGCCGGCGAAGATTTTCACCCTTGGCACCCAGTCGACCTCGGGTTCGGCACGAATCGCCTGGTACAGGGCCACGGTGTGCAGCAGGTTGAGCAGTTGGCGCTTGTATTCGTGGATACGCTTGACCTGCACGTCGAACATCGCCGCCGGGTTGACCGCGATGCCCAGGCGCTCATGAATGATCTCGGCCAGTGCACGCTTGCTGTGCAAGCGCTGTTCGGCGAAGGATTTGCGGAAGGTCTGTTTCTCGGCGAAGGTTTCCAACTCCGTCAAGCGGGTTTCCATGCTATCGAGAATGTCCGGGCCCAGGGCCTCCACCAGCATCGCGGTCAACTTGGGGTTGGCCTGGTAGAGCCAGCGGCGGAAGGTGATGCCGTTGGTCTTGTTGTTGATCCGTTCGGGGTAAAGCTTGTGCAGTTCGGAGAACACCGTGCTGCGCATCAGCTGGGTATGCAAGCCGGACACGCCGTTGACGCTATGGGAGCCGAGGAACGCCAGGTTGCCCATGCGCACGCGGCGGCCGTTGTCTTCTTCGATCAGTGACACGGCGCGCAGTACGTCGAAGTCGTGGATGCCCTTGGCGCGCAGCGAGTCAATGTGCTGGGCGTTGATCAGGTAGATGATCTGCATGTGCCGGGGCAGCATGCGCTCCATCAAACCTACAGGCCAGGTTTCCAGCGCTTCGGGTAGCAAGGTGTGGTTGGTGTAGGAAAGCGTTTCGACGGTGACGTCCCACGCGGCTTCCCACGGTATGTCATGCAGGTCGACCAGCTGGCGCATCAACTCGGCCACGGCGATGGACGGGTGGGTATCGTTGAGCTGGATGGCGGCGTGTTCCCCCAGGCTCAGCACCGAGCCGTGCATGTTCTTGTGGCGGCGCAGCAGATCCTGCAGTGAAGCGGAGACGAAGAAATATTCCTGGCGCAGGCGCAATTCCTGCCCGGCTTCGGTGCTGTCGGCCGGGTACAGCACGCGGGAGATGCTTTCGGCGCGGGCCACTTCGGCGACGGCGCCCAAGTGGTCACCGGCATTGAAGCGCTCCAGGTGCAAGTCTTCTACGGCCCGTGCACGCCACAGGCGCAGGGTGTTGACGCTGGCGCCGCGCCAGCCGACTACCGGTGTGTCATAGGCTACTGCGCGTACAGTCTCGTTGGGCGACCACACCTGGATCATCTTGCCGGAGGCGTCCGCAATCGTTTCGACACTGCCGCCAAAGCCGATCGGGTAAATCACCTCGGCGCGTTCAAATTCCCACGGGTTGCCGAAATCCAGCCAGCGTTCGGTTTGTTCCTGCTGCCAGCCGTCGACAATGGCCTGGCGGAACAGACCGTGCTCATAACGGATGCCATAACCGTGGCCGGCAATGCCCAGGGTCGACATGCTTTCCATGAAGCAGGCGGCCAGGCGCCCCAAGCCACCGTTGCCGAGAGCCGCGTCGGGCTCCAGCAGGCGGATCCGTTCCAGGTCGACACCCAGCTCGGACAAGGCTTCGCGGGCGATTTCCAGCACGCCAAGGTTGCTCAGGCTGTCGTAGAGCAAACGGCCGATGAGGAACTCCAGGGAGAGGTAGTAAACGCGCTTTTGGCCTTTTCGGTAAATACGTCGCGTATGGTCCATCCAGCGTTCGACCATTTGGTCGCGGGCGGCCAGGGCAATGGCTTCGAACCAGTCATGGTCGAAGGCGTGATCCGGGTCCTTGCCCACCGCGTAGGTGAGTTTGGTCAAGACAGCATCGCGGAATGCGGCTACCTCTGCTTCTCGTGCAAGTGGTTCCTGAGACATCAGTTGCGACCTCGGGCGAGATAGAAGGAGTTGCTAGAGCCTAGACGCTCTGACACACGGCGCAGGCTCTGGTTCGTCAGTTTTTTAACTCATTCACTGTTAAAGGGATTAGATGCAGGGGTCGTGCCCGAACGCCACCGAAGATGAAAAACCTGAAAATATTGTTCAAAAAATCATCAATCCCGGTATGATCGCGCGCCCGGACACCGCCCCACCTTGGAACCCTGATGAAGCCTCAACTGATCGCCGCCGCGGAACTCGACCGTCTCGAAACGTGGCAGAAATATTCCGCCCACATGTGCGGCGGCTGCGTGTCCAGCTGCTGCACCCTGCCGGTGGAGGTGAAGATCAAAGACCTGATCCGCATTGGCATCGTAGATGAGTTCGAGCGCGGCGACCCGCCGAAGAACATCGCCAAGCGCTTGCAGAAGGAAGGCATCGTCGAGCGCTACAACAACAAATCCGAGATTTTTACCCTGCAGCGCATGAGCAACAACGACTGCCTGTACCTGGATCGTAAGACGCGCTTCTGCACTATTTATGACAAGCGCCCGGATACTTGCCGCAACCACCCGAAAATCGGGCCGCGACCGGGGTATTGTGCGTATAAGCCGAAAGAAGTGGTGCGCGAGACCAACTTCAAGACTCTCGATAAGTTCTGATCCAGGGTTTGTGGGGTTCTCAAGGGCCCTATCGGGGGCAAGCCCCCTCCCACACTTCGAATGTGTTCACAGAACAAAATGTGGGAGGGGGCTTGCCCCCGATGAGGCCGGTACAGTCAGCACAAAACCAGCAGGCATAAAAAAACGCCCCCGGCCTTTCGACCGGGGGCGTTTTTCATTCAGCCTGAGTTAACTCAGTTCTTGGCTTTCTTGGCAGCGCGGGTACGCTCGCCTTCGTCCAGGATCTTCTTACGCAGGCGGATCGACTTAGGCGTGACTTCGCACAGCTCGTCATCCTGGATGAATTCCAGGGCCTGTTCCAGGGTGAAGCGAACAGGTGGGACCAGAGCGATGGTTTCGTCTTTGCCCGAAGCACGCATGTTGTCGAGCTTCTTGCCTTTGGTTGGGTTGACGCCCATGTCGTTGTCACGGCTGTTCAGACCAACGATCTGGCCGTTGTAGATCTCTTGACCGTGTTCAACGAACAGCTTGCCACGCGCCTGGAGGGTTTCCAGGGAGTAGGTCAGCGCCTTGCCGGTTTCTACCGATACCAGAACACCGTTCTGACGGCCGGACATGTCGCCGGACTTCATGGTGTCGTAACGATCGAAGATCGAGGTCAGGATGCCAGCACCGTTGGTCAGGGTCAGGAACTGGTTACGGAAACCGATCAGACCGCGAGCAGGGATGTTGTATTCCAGACGTACACGGCCCTTGCCATCCGGCACCATGTTGGTCAGGTCGCCCTTACGCAGGCCCATCTCTTCCATGACCTTGCCCTGGGATTCTTCAGGGGTGTCGATGGTGACGTTTTCGAACGGTTCCTGCTTCACGCCGTCAACAGTACGGATGATCACTTCCGGACGACCAACACCCATTTCGAAGCCTTCGCGACGCATGGTTTCGATCAGTACCGAGAGGTGCAGCTCACCACGGCCGGAGACTTTGAACTTGTCAGCCGAGTCGCCTTCTTCAACGCGCAGTGCAACGTTGTACAGCAGCTCTTTGTCCAGACGCTCCTTGATGTTACGGGAGGTCACGAACTTGCCTTCTTTACCGCAGAACGGCGAGTCGTTTACCTGGAACGTCATGGAAACGGTTGGCTCGTCAACGGTCAGAGGCTTCATCGCCTCGACGTTGTCTGGCTGGCACAGGGTGTCGGAGATGAACAGCGAGTCCATGCCGCTCACGCACACGATGTCGCCGGCAAACGCTTCTTCAACGTCGATGCGGTGCAGGCCGTGGTGACCCATCAGCTTCAGGATACGACCGTTACGCTTCTTGCCGTCGGCACCGATAGCGACAACCGGGGTGTTCGGCTTGACGCTGCCACGAGCGATACGGCCAACGCCAATAACACCCAGGAAGCTGTTGTAGTCCAGTGCCGAGATTTGCATCTGGAACGGGCCTTCACGGTCAACTTTCGGCGGCGGTACGTTGTCGACGATCGACTGGTACAGCGGGGTCATGTCTTCAGCCATGTCGTTGTGGTCAAGACCAGCAATGCCGTTCAGGGCCGAGGCGTAGATAACCTGGAAATCGAGTTGTTCTTCGGTGGCGCCGAGGTTGTCGAACAGGTCGAAGATCTGGTCCAGAACCCAGTCCGGACGCGCGCCTGGACGGTCAACCTTGTTGATGCACACGATCGGACGCAGGCCGGCTTCGAAGGCCTTCTTGGTCACGAAACGGGTTTGCGGCATAGGGCCGTCTTGAGCGTCAACCAGCAGCAGAACGGAGTCGACCATCGACATTACGCGTTCTACTTCGCCGCCGAAGTCGGCGTGGCCCGGGGTATCCACGATGTTGATGTGGTAGCCGTTCCAGTTGATAGCGGTGTTTTTTGCCAGGATGGTAATACCGCGCTCTTTTTCCTGGTCGTTGGAGTCCATCACGCGCTCGTCGTTGAGCTCGTTGCGCTCCAGGGTGCCGGATTGACGCAGGAGTTTGTCTACCAGGGTGGTTTTACCATGGTCAACGTGGGCAATGATGGCGATGTTACGTAGATTTTCGATCACTTGTGTATCTCGATCAGAGGATTCGGTGTGCTGACAGGTCGTGGCAGCGATTAACAGTAGAGTCAGGCCTTGCCGTTACAGCTTGACGGCAGAGTCGGGGGGCCGGTGACGCAGGCCACAGGCAAACAGCCCCGGGCTCTTAGCTCGGTCGATAAACGCGCACATTGGCATGCCCCTCACTGAGCAAATGGTGGGCATGCAGGCGACTCATCACGCCTTTGTCGCAATACAGCAGGTACTGACGGCTGTTATCCAGTTCCTTGAAACGCGCGTTCAGTGCGTAGAACGGCAGCGTTTGCACGTCGATGCCAGTAATTTCCAGCGGCTCGTCTTCAGCGGCGTCCGGGTGACGGATGTCGATGACGATCTGGCCGGCCAGGGCCTCACTGACTTCTTCGATTTGCACATCCTGGCCCAACTCGTCGATGACGCGATCGATTGGCACCAGCTTGGCATTCTCGAGCGCACGCTCCAGAATCGCCATGTCGAATTCTTTCTCTTCATGCTCCACGCGATGCCGCTTGGCGTGGGTCTTGGGGTTCACCGAGATGACCCCGCAGTACTCAGGCATATGCTTGGCAAAATCGGCGGTGCCGATCTGTTCTGCCAGGTCGATGATGTCCTGCTTGTGGCTGGCGATCAGCGGGCGCAGCACCAGCTTCTCGGTAACACAGTCGATGATCGACAGGTTCGGCAGCGTCTGGCTGGATACCTGGGAAATCGCTTCGCCGGTCACCAGCGCGTCGATCTGCAGTTGATCGGCAATTCGCGAGGCAGCGCGCAACATCATACGCTTCAATACCACGCCCATATGACTGTTATCGACTTTGCCGAGAATTTCCCCCAGCACTTCCTCGAACGGCACGCTCACAAATAGCACACGCTGGGAGCTGCCGTACTTCTTCCAGATGTAGTGCGCGACTTCCATCACGCCCAATTCATGTGCACGCCCGCCCAGGTTGAAGAAGCAGAAGTGGCTCATCAGGCCGCGGCGCATGATCTGGTAGGCCGCCACCGTGGAATCGAAACCGCCGGACATCAATACCAGGGTCTGTTCCAGGGCGCCCAACGGGTAGCCGCCGATGCTGTCGTGCTGGCTGTGAATCACAAACAACCGTTGGTCGCGAATTTCCATGCGCACTTCAATTTGCGGCGCCTTGAGGGAAATTCCAGCGGCGCCGCACTCGCGACGCAGCTTGCTGCCGACGTATTTCTCGACGTCCATGGAGCTGAACGGGTGCTTGCCGGCACGCTTGCAACGCACCGAAAAAACCTTGCCTTCCAGCGAGCTGCCGTAGTGCTGCTTGCACTTGTCGGTGATGTCGTCGAAGTCGCCCAGCGGGTACTCATCCACCTGCAGGAAATGCGCGATGCCCGGCATGCAGCTCAGGCGCTCGGTCATGTCCTTCAAGGCTTTGGCGTCGGTAATACGGGTTTCCAGCTCGAGATTGTCCCACACGCCGTTCACCACCACAGCCGAGTCCAGGTCACGGAGCACGGCACGGATGTTCTTGGCCAACTGACGGATGAAACGCGTCCGTACCGGTCGGCTCTTGATGGTGATCTCGGGGAAGACTTTAACGATTAATTTCATGGAAACAGCGCGCGCCGGGCCTGCTGAAAAAGGGGGGCGCGGATTATAGCGGAAATCGCTCAAGGTTTAACCAGTTAATATGCACCGCTTGTGCAACGCACCAAAACGGGTCATTTGCACAAATAAACGCTACATTGCAGTGCGCTATTTATTGCGTTTTGACGGATTGCACCTTTATAGGGGCCATTTTGAGGCAAAACGGCCATGTTGGCGCACTGGCATGCAATTTGCTCTCTTGTGAGGCAGGTTGCCATGGCGGAGTATCCGCGCCGGCATCACCCACATTCTAAGGGCTAACTCCACTACCCAGCCCGAAGCCACCCGGAGGACACCATGTCGAAGTCGGTTCAACTCATCAAAGATCATGACGTTAAATGGATTGATCTGCGCTTCACGGACACCAAAGG
Organism: Pseudomonas sp. FBCC-B545; assembly: GCF_059134095.1. Taxonomy (NCBI): domain Bacteria; kingdom Pseudomonadati; phylum Pseudomonadota; class Gammaproteobacteria; order Pseudomonadales; family Pseudomonadaceae; genus Pseudomonas; species Pseudomonas sp. FBCC-B545. The sequence continues at coordinate 5,876,014 of NZ_CP101441.1, forward strand.
CACTCAGCACCACGTGACCATGCCGGCTCGCGACGCGCTGGATGACGCTTTCTTCGAAGAAGGCAAAATGTTCGACGGCTCCTCCATTGCTGGCTGGAAAGGCATCGAAGCTTCCGACATGATCCTGATGCCGGACGACAGCACTGCCGTGCTCGACCCGTTCACCGAAGACCCAACCCTGATCATCGTCTGCGACGTGATCGAGCCTTCGACCATGCAAGGCTACGACCGCGACCCACGTGCGATCGCCAAGCGTGCCGAGGAATACCTGAAGTCCACCGGTATCGGTGACACCGTATTCGTTGGTCCTGAGCCAGAGTTCTTCATCTTTGACTCGGTCAAGTTCAAGTCCGATATCTCCGGTTCCATGTTCAAGATCTTCTCCGAACAGGGTTCGTGGATGTCCGACCAAGACATCGAAGGCGGCAACAAGGGCCACCGTCCGGGCATCAAAGGTGGCTACTTCCCAGTTCCGCCGTTCGACCACGACCACGAAATCCGTACCTCCATGTGCAACGCCATGGAAGAAATGGGCCTGGTCATCGAAGTTCACCACCACGAAGTGGCCACTGCCGGCCAAAACGAAATCGGTGTGAAGTTCAACACCCTGGTCGCCAAGGCTGACGAAGTACAAACCCTGAAGTACTGCGTACATAACGTGGCCGATGCCTACGGCCGTACCGCGACCTTCATGCCTAAGCCACTGTACGGCGATAACGGTTCGGGTATGCACGTTCACCTGTCCATCGCCAAAGAAGGCAAGAACACCTTCGCTGGCGAAGGTTATGCCGGCCTGTCCGACACCGCCCTGTACTTCATCGGCGGCATCATCAAGCACGGTAAGGCCCTGAACGGCTTCACCAACCCGTCGACCAACTCCTACAAGCGTCTGGTGCCAGGTTTCGAAGCGCCGGTAATGCTGGCCTACTCGGCCCGCAACCGTTCCGCCTCGATCCGTATTCCTTACGTGTCCAGCCCTCGCGCTCGCCGTATCGAAGCGCGTTTCCCGGACCCAGCGGCCAACCCATACCTGGCCTTCGCTGCCCTGGTCATGGCCGGCCTGGACGGCATCCAGAACAAGATCCACCCAGGCGATGCCGCCGACAAGAACTTGTACGACCTGCCGCCTGAAGAGGCCAAAGAGATCCCACAAGTGTGCGGCAGCCTGAAAGAAGCCCTGGAAGAGCTGGACAAGGGCCGTGCGTTCCTGACCAAGGGCGGCGTATTCAGCGACGACTTCATCGATGCCTACATCGAGCTGAAAAGCGAAGAAGAAATCAAGGTTCGCACCTTCGTACACCCACTGGAATACGAGCTGTACTACAGCTGCTGATCCGGTAGCGCTGCTTAACGTGGCGTGATGAAAAAGACCTCCTCCGGGAGGTCTTTTTTTTGCCTGGGAGTTATGCAGCTTCAAATCTGCAAACCCAATCAAAAAGGTGGGAGGGGGCTTGCTCCCTCCCACAAGGAGATCTGCGTTGAAACATAAATTCGTGTTCGCCCTGCTGTTCGTCAGCGCCGGTGTTTACGCCGCCCCACCTACCTTGGAGCCACTGCTCAACAGCATCGCCGAACGCCTGGAGATTGCCGACCAGGTGGCCTTGAGCAAATGGGACAGCCACAAGCCCGTCGAAGACCAAAAACGCGAGCAGGAAGTGATCGCCAGCGTCGTCGCCCAAGCCCCGAGCTACAAGCTTGACCCCGCCGCCGCCGAGCAGTTTTTCTCGGCACAGATCGAAGCGAACAAACTGGTGCAATACACCCACCTGTCCGACTGGCAGTTCCAGGGCAAGGCGCCTGACGATCCGCGCCCGGACCTGGTCAAGCAGATTCGCCCGCAGCTGGATGAACTGCAAAAGCGCCTGTTGCAGCAGTTGGCCGACTTCAGCCCACAACGCACCGACCCGCAGTGCCCGCAGTGGCTGGCCGAAGCGGTGCATGCACCGTTAAATGATCCGATGCGGCAACTGGCGATGATTCGTGCCACCGCCGAACTCTGCATCTACAAAGGTTAATCCCTGCAAACCCGGTAAAAATGTGGGAGGGGGCTTGCTCCCGATAGCGGTGTGTCAGTCGACATTGGTTTGACTGACCCACCGTTATCGGGAGCAAGCCCCCTCCCACATTTGGGCTGTATGCATTCAGGGCCATCTCTGGCAGCTTCCTGAACAACCTTCACAAAACCGCACTATATTGGTGCGATAGGTTGCACCCTCACTCCAGCCACAGCCCATTTTGGTTCGAATCTTCCCGTTCAAGCTGGCAGAACGCGACAGTTTCGCGCCACAAACGCCTATTTCAGGGCTTTAACGCTTCTTTTCGGAGCCTTGGTTTGGTTTTTGCATTTTCCTCGTATCAGCGTGTGCCTCAAGCCCGCGCCTTGCTCCAAAAGAGGTCCCGATGACCATCAGCGATGCACTGCACCGTTTGTTACTCGACAACCTGACCACCGCGACCATCCTGCTCAATGCCGACCTGCGCCTTGAGTACATGAACCCGGCGGCCGAGATGCTTCTGGCCATCAGCGGCCAGCGCAGCCATGGGCAGTTCATCAGCGAGTTGTTCACCGAGTCGGCCGAGGCCTTGAGCTCGTTGCGCCAGGCGGTGGAGCAGGCGCACCCGTTCACCAAGCGCGAAGCAATGCTCACTGCTCTCACCGGCCAGACCCTGACCGTCGATTACGCCGTGACCCCGATCCTGAGCAACGGCGCCACCCTGCTGTTGCTCGAAGTGCATCCTCGCGACCGATTGCTGCGCATCACCAAGGAAGAGGCGCAACTGTCCAAGCAGGAAACCAGCAAGATGCTGGTACGCGGCCTGGCCCATGAGATCAAGAACCCCCTGGGCGGCATTCGCGGCGCCGCGCAGTTGCTGGCCCGCGAGCTGCCGGAGGAGCATCTCAAGGACTACACCAACGTCATCATCGAAGAGGCCGACCGCCTGCGCAACCTGGTGGACCGCATGCTCGGCTCCAACAAGCTGCCGTCCCTGGCGTTGACCAACGTGCACGAGGTGCTGGAGCGCGTCTGCCAGTTGGTCGAGGCCGAGAGCCAGGGCTGCATCACCCTGGTACGCGACTACGACCCAAGCATTCCCGACGTATTGATCGACCGCGAGCAGATGATCCAGGCGGTGCTCAATATCGTGCGCAACGCCATGCAGGCCATCAGCAGCCAGAACGAGCTGCGCCTGGGCCGCATCAGCCTGCGCACCCGCGCCCTGCGCCAGTTCACCATCGGCCATGTGCGCCATCGCCTGGTAACCAAGGTCGAGATCATCGACAACGGCCCGGGCATCCCGACCGAATTGCAGGAAACCATCTTCTTTCCCATGGTCAGCGGCCGCCCGGACGGTACCGGGCTGGGCCTGGCCATTACCCAGAACATCATCAGCCAGCACCAGGGCCTGATCGAATGTGAAAGCCATCCTGGCCACACCACGTTCTCGATCTTCCTGCCATTGGAACAAGGAGCCCCCACGACATGAGCCGTAGTGAAACTGTCTGGATCGTCGATGACGACCGTTCTATCCGCTGGGTCCTGGAGAAAGCCTTGCAACAGGAAGGCATGACCACCCAGAGCTTCGACAGCGCCGACGGCGTGATGAGCCGCCTGGCGCGCCAGCAGCCGGACGTGATCATCTCCGACATCCGCATGCCCGGCGCCAGTGGCCTGGACTTGCTCGCACGCATCCGCGAGCAGCACCCGCGCCTGCCAGTGATCATCATGACTGCGCACTCGGACCTGGACAGCGCTGTCGCGTCCTACCAGGGCGGCGCCTTTGAGTACCTGCCCAAGCCGTTTGACGTGGATGAGGCCGTAGCGCTGGTCAAGCGTGCCAACCAGCACGCCCAGGAACAACAGAACCAGGAGGCCCCGCCCACCCTGACCCGCACCCCGGAAATCATCGGTGAAGCGCCGGCGATGCAGGAGGTTTTTCGCGCCATCGGGCGCTTGAGCCACTCCAACATCACCGTGCTGATCAACGGCGAGTCAGGTACCGGCAAAGAGCTGGTGGCTCATGCTCTGCACCGCCACAGCCCACGGGCGGCCTCGCCGTTTATCGCGCTGAACATGGCGGCGATCCCGAAGGACTTGATGGAGTCAGAGCTGTTCGGTCATGAGAAAGGTGCATTCACCGGCGCCGCCAACCTGCGGCGCGGGCGTTTTGAACAGGCCGACGGCGGTACGCTATTCCTCGATGAAATCGGTGATATGCCGGCCGATACCCAAACGCGCTTGCTGCGGGTATTGGCAGACGGTGAGTTCTACCGCGTCGGCGGGCATACGCCGGTCAAGGTCGATGTGCGCATCATTGCGGCCACCCACCAGAACCTGGAAACTTTGGTACACGCGGGCAAATTCCGTGAGGACTTGTTCCATCGCCTCAATGTGATCCGCATCCATATCCCACGCATGTCGGACCGCCGCGAAGACATTCCCACCCTCGCCCGCCATTTCCTCAGCCGCGCCGCCCTGGAGCTGGCCGTAGAGCCGAAGCTGCTCAAAAGCGAGACCGAGGAATACCTCAAGAACCTGCCGTGGCCCGGCAATGTGCGCCAGCTGGAAAACACCTGCCGCTGGATCACCGTGATGGCGTCCGGGCGCGAAGTGCATATCAGCGACCTGCCGCCTGAGCTGCTCAGCCTGCCGCAGGATTCGGCCCCGGTGACCAACTGGGAACAGGCCTTGCGCCAATGGGCCGACCAGGCCCTGGCCCGCGGCCAGTCGAACCTGCTGGACAGCGCCGTTCCGGCGTTCGAGCGGATCATGATCGAGACTGCCCTCAAGCACACCGCCGGTCGCCGTCGCGATGCGGCAGTGTTGCTCGGTTGGGGACGCAATACCCTGACGCGCAAGATCAAGGAGCTGGGGATGAAGGTGGATGGCGGGGATGACGACGAGGGTGATGAGGCCTGATCACACCTCCCAGATCCACTGGAAAGTCTAATGTGGGAGGGGGCTTGCTCCCGATGGCGGTGGGTCAGCTACAGAGTTGCTGACTGATACACCGCTATCGGGAGCAAGCCCCCTCCCACATTTGGATCTCTACAAGGCCGCAGGATTGTGCACCGCTTCGATGCACCATGAACCGGCATCGGGCAGACCTTTCAAAGATGAAACAACCGAACAGCCCGGAAAATATTGAGCTGCAAAAACACCAAAGCCCCGTAATCCGGTGCTTTGGGCTTTCTGAAGACATTATTTGGCACAAATCGACGACTCTGGCACGCCCCCTGCAATAACCCTGGTACGACCCAGTTTCGGGGACCTTGGTACAGGCAGGCCGAGAATCCCCTCTTTTATACGGAGCCCTTGGGCTTCACGCTTTTGGGAGCCCTGGTACAGGCAGGCCGGGAACTCCCTCTTTTATTGCTCTTGGAGATGGACCTCCAGCCGCCAGCGGTCATCGACCTGCTCGCCTTTCCATTCCCCTCGCAATGGCCGCGCCGCCACCAGGTTCAGCAGCAAACCGCCATCGGTTTTGCGCAGGCGCCAGTTCACATCCTTGTCATTGACCTTAAGTTGCCCGCCGGCAGGCTTGCCCAGTGCGTCGAACAGCAGCGCCACGGTGCCATCAATATGTTCGCCATGCAGCTTGGGCTCGCTGTTGAACCACACCACGATGCCGTCCGTCGCCGTCTCTATTTGCTGCAGCTCAACCGGGTCTGGGGTGGTCAGGCGACCAATCATCAGGCCAATCATCAAGCCGACAATCGCCAACGAACCCAAGACCCTCGGCAATAGCTTCGGCCTGGGGTCGTCTTCAGGGGTAGAATGCAGCGCATCTTTGCCTTCGGAGCCGTGCATGTTTCACGTCATCCTTTTTCAACCAGAAATTCCGCCGAATACCGGCAACGTTATCAGGCTGTGCGCCAACAGTGGCTGCCACCTGCATTTGATCGAGCCGCTGGGCTTTGACATGGACGACAAGCGCCTACGCCGCGCCGGGTTGGACTATCACGAGTACGCCACCCTCCAGCGCCATGCCGACCTGGCCAGCTGCCTGGAAAGCCTGGGCCATCCACGGCTGTTTGCGTTCACCACCAAGGGCTCACGGCCGTTTCATGATGCCAGCTTTGCCGAAGGCGACGCCTTCCTGTTCGGCCCGGAAAGCCGTGGCCTGCCGGCCGACGTGCTCGACGCCCTGCCCGACGGCCACCGCCTGCGCTTGCCGATGCGCGAGGGCTGCCGCAGCCTGAACCTGTCCAACACCGTGGCCGTCGCCGTCTACGAAGGCTGGCGTCAGCTCGGTTTCAAGTAACACACAAAACAAATGTGGGAGGGGGCTTGCCCCCGATGGCGGAGTGTCAGTCGACATCTAAGTGACTGTTCCACCGCTATCGGGAGCAAGCCCCCTCCCACATTGGGTGCTGCGTCGGGTTCGAGATTACTGAACCGTCGGCGCGCCTTCCTGTTGCATGCGCTGCAGCTCTTGGGCGTACAAAGCATCGAAGTTCACCGGAGCCAGCATCAGCGCCGGGAACGAGCCACGGGTGACCAGGCTGTCCAGGGTTTCGCGGGCATACGGGAACAGGATATTCGGGCAGAACGCACCCAGGGTGTGGCTCATGGACGCTTCGTCCAGGCCCTGGATCAGGAAGATACCGGCCTGTTGCACTTCAGCGATGAAGGCTACTTCTTCGCCGTTCTTGACGGTAACCGACAGGGTCAGCACGACTTCGTGGAAGTCGCCTTCCAAGGCTTTCTGACGGGTGTTCAGGTCCAGCGCAACGCTTGGGGTCCATTCCTGACGGAAGATGGCCGGGCTTTTCGGCGCTTCGAACGACAGGTCACGCACGTAGATGCGCTGCAGCGAAAACTGTGGGCCTTGGGTTTCTGCTGCTTCGGTGTTCTGTTGGTCAGTCATCGCAGATCCTTCTCTATCTTGGGGTCTTTAAGGGGTTAGAAGTCAGACGAGCAGCAGCGCGTCGAGTTTACCGGCGCGCTCCAGGGCGAACAGGTCATCGCAGCCACCGATATGCCTGGCGCCGATCCAGATCTGCGGGACCGACGTGCGGCCGGCCTTCTGGGCCATTTCAGCGCGCACCTGGGGCTTGCCATCGACCTTGATCTCTTCGAAGGCCACCTTCTTGCTTTGGAGCAACTGCTTGGCTCGAATGCAATAAGGGCAATAATCGCTGGAATACACGACAACCTGGCTCATATCACTTCACCAGCGGCAGGTTATCGCCACGCCAGCTGCTGATACCACCCGACAGCTTGGCGGCGGTAAAGCCGGACTTGAGCATCTCGCGGGCGTGGGTGCCGGAGTGCTGGCCTTGGGCGTCGACCAGGATGATGGTCTTGGCCTTGTATTTTTCCAGCTCGGCCAAGCGTGCGATCAGCTTGTCCTGCGGGATGTTAAGGGCACCGACGATATGACCGGCGGCAAAATCCTTGGCCGGGCGAATATCGACGACAACGGCCTCATCCTTGTTGACCAGCGCGGTCAGCTCCGACGTGCTCAGGCTGCGACCACCGCGGCTCAGTTCATGAGCGATCAGCAGCGCCAGCAGGATGACGAAGGCACCCACGAGCAGGTAGTGGGCAGTGGCAAATGCAATCAGGTGATCAACCATCAAGGAGGTTCCAGGGCGTTAAAATGGCGGTAAGTATACACAGGCGCCAGGGGCGGCCAACCCCCGTAAAGCGGTGACGTGGTTGGAACTTCGCTTTAAACTGCCACTCCCTTTTCAATTGTCTTCCTTTATTACCGCCGCGAGAGGATCTATGACTACTACGCCTAAACCTTTGGTCCTGATAATTCTCGATGGCTTCGGACACAGTGAAAGCCACCACGACAACGCCGTGTACTCGGCCAACAAGCCGGTACTGGATCGCCTGGCCGCCACCGTACCCAACGGTTTGATCTCAGGTTCCGGCATGGACGTGGGCCTGCCGGACGGCCAGATGGGCAACTCGGAAGTCGGCCACATGAACCTCGGCGCCGGACGAGTGGTATACCAGGACTTCACCCGTGTCACCAAAGCGATCCGCGATGGCGAGTTCTTCGAGAACCCGACCATCTGCGCTGCGGTCGATAAAGCCGTCGCCGCCGGCAAGGCCGTGCACTTCATGGGCCTGCTCTCCGACGGCGGCGTACACAGCCATCAGGACCACTTGGTGGCCATGGCTGAACTGGCCTTCAAGCGCGGGGCTGACAAGATCTACCTGCACGCCTTCCTCGACGGTCGCGACACCCCGCCGAAAAGCGCGCAATCGTCCATCGAACTGCTAGACACCACCTTCGCCGCCCTCGGCAAGGGCCGTATCGCCAGCCTGGTTGGCCGTTACTTCGCCATGGATCGCGACAACCGCTGGGACCGCGTGTCCCAGGCCTATAACCTGATCGTCGACGGCCAGGCCGAATTCCATGCCGCCACCGCCCAGGAAGGCCTGGAAGCCGCCTACGCCCGCGGCGAAAGCGACGAGTTCGTCAAGGCCACTACCATCGGCGAGCCGGTAAAGGTCGAAGATGGCGACGCCGTGGTGTTCATGAACTTCCGCGCCGACCGTGCCCGCGAGTTGAGCCATGTGTTTGTCGATGAGGGTTTCAAGGACTTCGAGCGCGCACGCCAGCCGAAAGTCGAGTTCGTCATGCTTACCCAATACGCCGCCAACATCCCGGCCCCATCGGCTTTCGCCCCGGGCAGCCTGGAAAACGTGCTGGGCGACTACCTGGCCAAGAACGGCAAGACCCAGCTGCGCATCGCCGAAACCGAGAAATACGCCCACGTGACCTTTTTCTTCTCCGGCGGCCGTGAAGAACCGTTCCCGGGCGAAGAGCGCATCCTGATCCCGTCACCAAAAGTCGCCACCTACGACCTGCAGCCGGAAATGAGCGCGCCGGAAGTCACCGACAAGATCGTCGATGCCATCGACAACCAGCGTTACGACGTGATCGTGGTCAACTACGCCAACGGCGACATGGTCGGCCATAGTGGCAACCTGGAAGCGGCGGTCAAGGCCGTTGAATGCCTGGACCTGTGCGTTGGCCGCATTGTCGACGCCCTGGAAAAAGTCGGCGGCGAAGCGTTGATCACCGCCGACCATGGCAACTGCGAGCAGATGTCCGACGAGTCCACCGGCCAGGCGCATACCGCCCATACGACCGAGCCGGTGCCGTTCATCTACGTTGGCAAACGCAACTTCAAGGTGCGTGATGGCGGCGTGCTGGCGGATGTGGCGCCGACCATGCTGATGCTGATGGGGCTGGAGAAGCCGAAGGAGATGACCGGGACCTCAATCCTGGTCTGATTTCGACATCACCACAAAACAGTGTGGGAGGGGGCTTGCTCCCGATAGCGGTGTATCAGTCAGCTTATAAGTAGCTGACCCACCGCAATCGGGAGCAAGCCCCCTCCCACATTAGCTTTGCAGCGTTTGGTAGATATCTTTTTGCCATACCACTGCCACTCGGCACCTATCTTGCCCGCAAGCCCCAATTGGGCGTTTTTTTTGCAGCGCTTGGCGGGCATACTAGGCCGTCCCTTTCCCTGGTGTCGCCCGCCTCTATGCTTCGCGCCTTGATAACCCTCGCTCTTGTCTGCCTGCTCCAACCGGCCTTTGCCGATGAGCGCGCACAAACCCAACAACAACTGGACGCTACGCGTCAGGACATTGCCGAGCTGAAAAAGCTGCTGGGCAAGCTCCAGGAAGAAAAATCCGGCGTGCAGAAAGACCTGCGCGGCACGGAAACCGAAATGGGCAAGCTCGAGAAGCAGGTCCAGGAGTTGCAAAAAGAATTAAAGAAGAGCGAGTCGGAACTGGAGCGACTCGACGCTGAGAAAAAAAAACTCCAGAGCGCACGCGTTGAACAGCAACGCCTGATCGCGATCCAGGCCCGTGCCGCGTACCAGAGCGGCCGCCAGGAATACCTCAAGCTGCTGCTCAACCAGCAGAACCCGGAAAAATTCGCCCGCACCCTCACGTATTACGATTACCTGAGCCAGGCGCGCCTGGCGCAATTGAAGGGTTTTAACGAAACCCTGCGCCAGTTGGCCAATGTCGAACAGGAAATTGCCGACCAGCAGTCACAACTGCTCGACCAGAAAAGCGCCCTGGATACCCAGCGCGACCAGTTGGACAAGGTACGCAAGGAACGCCAGCAAGCGCTGGCCAAGCTCAACAACGACGTGAAAGCCCGCGACGCCAAGCTCCAGGCCCGCGAGCAGGACCAGGCCGACCTGGCCAAAGTGCTCAAGACCATCGAAGAAACCCTGGCCCGCCAGGCCCGCGAGGCCGAAGAGGCGCGGCAAAAAGCGCTGATCGCCCAGCAGGAAGCGGAAAAAAAGCGCCAGCGTGAGGCCGAACTGGCCGCCAGCAGCGACGCGCCAGCACCGCGCAAACCGGCACGCGCAGCCCCTGGCCCGCTGGTGTCCAGCAGCGGCGAGTCCTTCGGCGGCCCTTTTGCATCAGCCCGGGGCAAACTTCCATGGCCAGTTGATGGTCGACTACTGGCACGCTTCGGTGAAACCCGTGGCGATGACACCCGCGCCAAGTGGGATGGGGTGATGATCAGCGCCTCGGCCGGCAGCCAAGTCCATGCCGTCCACGGTGGGCGCGTGGTGTTTGCCGATTGGCTGCGGGGCGCCGGCTTGCTGGTGATTCTCGACCACGGCAATGGCTATTTGAGCCTTTACGGCCACAATCAGACATTACTCAAGTCGGCAGGTGATGTTGTAAAAGCCGGTGAATCCATCTCCACTGTCGGTACCAGTGGCGGCCAGGACACCCCGGCGCTGTACTTCGCTATTCGTCAGCAGGGTCGCCCGAGCGATCCTGCACAATGGTGCAGATCCCAAGGATAGGGTCGCATCTACATTAGGAGTTCGTTCGACATGCTGCATTTGTCCCGCCTCACTTCGTTGGCACTGACGATCGCCCTGGTGATCGGCGCGCCTCTGGCTTTTGCCGACCAGGCCGCACCGGCTGCGCCCGCCGCCATGGCCGCGACTACCAAGGCACCGTTGCCGCTGGACGAGTTGCGCACCTTTGCCGAGGTCATGGACCGGATCAAGGCAGCTTATGTCGAACCCGTAGACGACAAGACCCTGCTGGAAAATGCCATCAAGGGCATGCTCAGCAACCTCGACCCGCACTCTGCCTACCTGGGCCCGGAAGATTTTGCCGAACTGCAGGAAAGCACCAGCGGTGAGTTCGGCGGCCTGGGCATCGAAGTGGGCTCCGAGGACGGCCAGATCAAAGTGGTCTCGCCCATCGACGACACTCCGGCGTCCAAGGCCGGCATCCAGGCCGGCGACCTGATCGTGAAGATCAACGGCCAGCCGACCCGCGGCCAGAGCATGACCGAGGCCGTCGACAAGATGCGCGGCAAGCTCGGCCAGAAAATCACCCTGACCCTGGTACGCGACGGCGGCAACCCGTTTGACGTGACCCTGGCCCGTGCGACCATCACGGTCAAGAGCGTCAAGAGCCAATTGCTGGAGTCTGGCTACGGCTATATCCGCATCACCCAGTTCCAGGTCAAGACCGGCGATGAAGTGGCCAAGGCCCTGGCCAAGCTGCGCAAGGACAACGGCAAGAAACTCAACGGCATCGTGCTCGACCTGCGTAACAACCCAGGCGGCGTGTTGCAATCGGCGGTGGAAGTGGTCGACCACTTCATTACCAAGGGCCTGATTGTCTACACCAAGGGTCGTATCGCCAACTCCGAACTGCGCTTCTCGGCCACCGGCAACGACCTGAGCGAGAACGTGCCGCTGGCGGTACTGATCAACGGCGGCAGCGCATCGGCCTCGGAAATCGTCGCCGGCGCCTTGCAGGATCAGAAGCGCGGCGTCCTGATGGGCACCACCACCTTCGGCAAGGGCTCGGTGCAAACCGTGTTGCCGCTGAACAACGAGCGGGCGCTGAAGATCACCACGGCGCTGTACTACACGCCGAACGGCCGCTCGATCCAGGCCCAGGGCATCGTGCCGGACATCGAAGTGCGCAAGGCCAAGATCACCAACGAGATCGACAGCGAGTACTACAAAGAGGCCGACCTGCAAGGTCACCTGGGCAATGGCAACGGCGGCGCCGACCAGCCGACCGGCAGCAGCGCCAAAGCCAAGCCGATGCCGCAGGACGATGACTATCAGTTGGCCCAGGCGCTGAGCCTGCTCAAGGGCCTGAGCATCACCCGCAGCCGTTGATCATGCGTTTTTTCCTGATCATCGCTGTGCTGTGCAGCCTGGCCGGGGTCGCTCAAGCGACCTCGGCCAGCGAGCCACACAAAGCCTACCTGACCCTCATCATCGACGACCTCGGGCAAAACCTGACCCGGGATCGTCGTGTGCTGGCCCTGCCTGGGCCGGTAACCACCGCGATCATGCCCGACACGCCCCACGCCGCCGAATTCGCCCGCGAGGCCCACAAGGCCGGCAAGATCGTGATCCTGCACATGCCCATGGACCCGGCCACCGGGCCCTTCGCCTGGCACCCAGAACTGCCGGTGGAAGAACTCGGCAAGCGCCTGGACGCCGCGTTCCAGGCCGTGCCCTATACAGCCGGCATCAACAACCATATGGGCAGCCGCATGACCGCGCAGCCGCAGGCGATGGCATGGTTGATGGCCGAGCTGCAGCGACGTCACAAGTTCTTCGTAGACAGCCGTACCAGCGCGCAAACCGTCGCCGCCGCCGAGGCGCAGAAGATTGGCCTGGCGCATGTTTCGCGGGATGTGTTCCTCGATGACGAACGCACCGAGGCGGCGATTACCACCCAACTGCAAACCGCAATCAAGCTGGCGCATAAGCAGGGGTCGGCGGTGATGATCGGGCACCCTTACCCACAGACCCTGGCGGTGCTGGAGCGCGAACTGCCCAAGCTCAAGGCCCAGGGCGTGGAGTGGATCGATATCAAGTTGATGATCAGTGTGCGCAGTAATCGGGCTATGGCCGGGCACGGCAAAGACGGCATTTACCGCTAAATGAAGGTTGCGAAGATCCAATGTGGGAGGGGCGGTGCGACGATTCGACTTGCTCCCGATGCGGTGGGCCAGCCCCGAATGTATTGACTGACACTCCGCCATCGGGAGCAAGCCCCCTCCCACATTTTTGACCGCGTTTATTCTGCTGATTCCCCTGCGCTGCAAGGGAACTGCCAGCTTTAGAGGTAACGCGCCATGATTTCCTCTACACGACCGCTCTTGCGTAACTCATCCAGCGCCGCCTGGAGCTTGGCGACCACCTCATCAGGCACGTTCTTGTTCAACGCAAGATAGAGCTGCGCGCTATTGAACCGCAACACGGTCTTGAGCCCTGTCACGCCAACCTGACGCGCCAGGTAACGGCCAGCGGGATCGCCGGTGGCCCACAGGTCGATCTGGCCGTCCATGAGTTTTTGCGCATTGTCCTGGTCGCGCAGGGCGACAATCGGATTGAGCCCCTGTTTTCCCAATGTTTCGGCAATCGCATCGCCCTTGTAAGCGCCTATTTTGTAGCGGCGGGCATGCTCAAGGTCGTTGAGCTGGATCTTGCTGTCGGCCTTGGCCAGTAACACCCAATCATCCGGGCCGATGGGGCCGACCCATTTGAACAAGGCTTCACGGTCCGGCAGCCGCGCCATGACAAATACACCGTAGCCGGGCTTTTCCAGGGCGAGCTTGTAGATTCGCTCCCAAGGAAAACGCAGGGTGAGGTTGTAGGAAATGCCGGCGCGCTTGAAGGTCTCGCGCACGATGTCCACGGCGATGCCTTCGATGTTCTCGTCCTTGGCGAAGTTCTTGCCGTTTTTCGCCATGTTGTAGGGCGGGAAATTTTCCGTCAGCAGCACCAGGGAAGTGTCAGACGATTCATCGGCGTGTGCCGTAGCCACCATGAGCATGGAGGAACTGGCGAGGGCGAGCAGCAGGTGTTTGAACATGAAGGCTACCGGGATCCATGGCAAGCGCAGAGAGTGCCGCGAGCCTGCCATGGTGTCCAGCAGCGTTTAGCGGACGACGATACCGCGCGCGGCCATGTAGGCCTTTGCCTCGGGGACGGTGTATTCGCCGAAGTGGAAGATACTCGCCGCCAGTACCGCGCTGGCATGCCCTTCGATCACGCCATCGGCCAGGTGCTGTAGGTTGCCGACACCGCCGGAGGCGATTACCGGGATGCCCAGGGCATCGCTGATGGCGCGGGTGACGCCCAGGTCGAAGCCATTTTTCATGCCGTCCTGGTCCATGCTGGTCAGCAGGATTTCACCAGCGCCCAGGCCTTCCATCTTCATCGCCCACTCCACTGCGTCCAGCCCGGTAGGCTTGCGCCCGCCGTGGGTGAAGATCTCCCAGCGCGGCGTTTCGCCCGGGCCGGAGACTTTCTTGGCGTCGATGGCGACGACGATGCATTGCGAACCGAAGTGCTGCGCGGCTTCGCCGACGAACTCAGGGTTGAACACCGCGGCGGTATTGATCGAGACCTTGTCCGCACCGGCATTGAGCAGGTTGCGAATGTCTTGCACGGTGCGCACGCCACCGCCCACGGTCAGCGGGATAAACACCTGGCTGGCCATGCGCTCGACGGTATGCAAGGTGGTGTCGCGGCCATCGACGCTGGCGGTAATGTCGAGAAAGGTAATCTCGTCGGCACCTTGCTCATCGTAGCGGCGGGCGATTTCCACCGGGTCGCCGGCATCGCGGATGTTCTCGAACTTGACACCCTTGACCACGCGACCGTTGTCGACGTCCAGGCAAGGGATGATGCGTTTGGCCAGCGCCATGGTCAGTCCTCAGCCGTTGTAGGCGTCGCAGTAAGCCTGGGCTTGCGCAACGTCCAGGGTGCCTTCGTAAATCGCTCGGCCAGTGATGGCGCCGATGATGCCAGGCGCCTTGGCGTCCAGCAGCGACTTGATGTCACCCAGGTTGTGAATGCCGCCAGAAGCGATCACCGGAATCTTCGTGGCCGCTGCCAAGGCTGCGGTGAACGGCACGTTGCAGCCCTGCATCATGCCGTCTTTGGCGATATCGGTATAAACGATAGCGGACACGCCGTCGGCTTCGAACTGCTTGGCCAGGTCGATCACCTGCACGGTGCTGATTTCAGCCCAGCCGTCGGTGGCGACGAAACCGTCTTTCGCATCCAGGCCGACGATAACCTTGCCCGGGAATGCCCGGCAGGCTTCGGCGACGAAGGCTGGGTCTTTCACCGCCTTGGTGCCGATGATCACGTAGCTCACGCCCGCTTTCACGTAGTGCTCGATGGTCTCCAGGGAACGGATACCGCCGCCGATCTGGATTGGCAGGTTCGGGTAGCGCTTGGCGATCGCGGTGACCACCTCGCCATTGACCGGCTGGCCTTCGAAGGCACCGTTCAAGTCCACCAGGTGCAGGCGACGGCAGCCCCCTTCCACCCATTTGGCGGCCATGCTCACCGGGTCATCGGAGAACACCGTGGAATCTTCCATGCGGCCCTGGCGCAAACGTACACAGGCGCCGTCCTTGAGATCGATAGCGGGGATAATCAGCATCTGGCAAACCTTATTCGATATTCAGCAATGCTTGGGAAATCAGGGTTTCTCAAGCGACCACAAGTCGCTTTCGATGCTTTCGAACCTTTCTTTGAGGAGCGTCTGCGTATCGAAAATCGCCCTGTTGTAATAATGCGGCGCCACTTCGGTGGTGAACAACTCAAGAATCTCGGCGACCTCGAACGAACCCAGCTTGAGCTCGAAGCGGTCCTCCATGAACCGCTTGATCTTGTCGGTGGCCGCACGCTCCTGTTCGGGCGTGAGGTTCAAGATCGGCGGTTTCGGTTTCTTGGCCATTTACCAGCGACCGTCCCACGCGGCGAAGTTCTGCAGCAATTGCAGGCCATGGGTATGGCTCTTCTCCGGGTGGAATTGCACGGCAAAGCGCGAACCGTCGGCCAGGGCTGCGGCGAAATCAACGCCGTAGTGTCCACCCCCCACCACCTGGCGCGGGTCACCGGCGGCGATGTAATAGCTGTGCACGAAGTAGAAGCGCGCCATGTCCGGGATCTCATGCCACAGCGGGTGGTCGACGGTACGGCGCACTTCGTTCCAGCCCATGTGCGGGACTTTCAAATGCTCGCCATCTTCATGCAGGCCCTTGCCGAAGAACTTCACCTGGCCGGGAAACAGGCCGATGCAGTCGACGCCGTCGTTCTCTTCGCTGCTGTCGAGCAAGGCTTGCATGCCCACGCAGATACCGAGGAAGGGGCGATCCTGGCTGACCTCGCGTACCAGGCTGTCAAAGCCCAGGCGGCGGATCTCGGCCATGCAATCGCGAATCGCGCCAACACCGGGGAACACCACGCGGTCGGCTTCGCGAATCACATTGGCATCGCTGGTGATCAGCACCTTGCCGGCCCCTACGCGCTCGAGGGCCTTGGCCACCGAGTGCAGGTTACCCATGCCGTAATCGATAACCGCGACCGTCTGCATTACAGGACGCCCTTGGTCGAAGGCATTTGCCCGCCCATACGCTCGTCGACTTCTACAGCCATGCGCAGCGCGCGACCGAAAGCCTTGAACACGGTTTCGATCTGGTGGTGGGTGTTGGTGCCGCGCAGGTTGTCGATATGCAGGCTGACAAGGGCGTGGTTGACGAAGCCCTGGAAAAATTCCTGGAACAGATCGACGTCAAAGCCGCGGCCCACATTGGCACGGGTGTAGGGCACGTGCATCTGCAGGCCTGGACGGCCGGAGAAGTCGATGACCACACGCGACAGCGCTTCGTCCAACGGCACATAGGCATGGCCGTAGCGACGGATGCCTTTCTTGTCGCCGATGGCCTTGGCAAAGGCCTGGCCGAGGGTAATGCCCACGTCTTCCACCATGTGGTGGTCGTCGATGTGCAGGTCGCCCTTGCCGACAATATCCAGGTCGATCAGCCCATGACGGGCGATCTGGTCCAGCATGTGCTCAAGAAAAGGTACACCGATATCAAATCGGGCCTTTCCGGTGCCATCCAGGTTGATCGAGGCTTTGATCTGGGTTTCCAGAGTGTCGCGCTCGACAGACGCCTTACGTTCGGCCATCACCAGCTCCGCAAAATCATTGGGCGAAAAAGGCAGCCATTATAGGGGCGCGGGCGCTAAACAGAAACATCGGAGGGGATAAGACTGATGGAGTGTCGGGGATAGACATGTGCATACATGCATAACCAATGTGGGAGGGGGCTTGCTCCCGATAGCGGTAGATCAGTCAACAATGCACTGACTGATGCGCCGCCATCGGGAGCAAGCCCCCTCCCACAAGGGTTTTGCAGTGTTAGTGGAACAGTACCGCGGTCTTCTGCAGGGTCACCCACACACCCCACGCCAACGGAATACCTACCACCAGCCAGGCGGCAACCGCCAACGGCTTGCTGCCGGCGGACGCTTTCCACTCCAGCACGGTGGTCGCATCGGCACCTTTGTCATGCCCCAGCGCCTGTTCGGCGGCCAGTTCCGCATCGGTCATGAAGTACTTGTCGGCCACCGGGCGCACTAGCATGTTGCAGATAAAGCCCAGCACCAGCAGGCCGGCGAGGATGTACAAAGTGATGTCGTAAGCCGCAGCGCGTTCAACGCCGATGCTCAGCTGGTATTCACGCAGGTAGTTCACCAGTACCGGCCCCAACACGCCCGCAGCCGCCCAAGCGGTCAGCAGGCGACCGTGGATGGCACCCACCATCTGGGTACCGAACAGGTCAGCCAGGTAAGCCGGGACGGTGGCAAAACCACCGCCGTACATCGACAGCACGATGCAGAACGCGGCCACGAACAGCGCGACGTTACCCAGGTGCCCCAGGTTCGGGATCAGCGCGTACAGGGCAAAGCCCAGTGCAAAGAACACGAAGTAGGTGTTTTTACGCCCCAGATAATCGGAGAACGACGCCCAGAAGAACCGGCCCCCGATGTTGAACAGGCTCAGCAGGCCAGTAAAGCCAGCAGCAATGGCCGCAATGGAGGCAAGCTGACCAGCATCCAACTGGCCAAATGGCACGTCAACACCCAGCAGCTTGCCGCCGAACACTTCCTGCAACAGTGGCGAGGCCATGCCGAGGATGCCGATACCGGCCGATACGTTCAGGCACAACACCAGCCATACCAGGCGGAATTGCGGGGTTTTCCACGCGACATTCACATGCACGTGGCGATGAGTGATCATCGCGTTACTGGCTTTTTTCGCCGGCGCGGTCCAGCCCTCAGGCTTCCAGCCGGTCGGCGGCACGCGGTACAGCAATGCGCCACCGATCATGAACACGAAGTAAATCGCCGCCATGACCACGAAGCTCTGCCATACGCCCACGCTGGTCGGCGAAGAGAAGTGGCCCATCAGCGCTGCGGCCAGGGGTGCGCCCACCATCGCGCCACCGCCGAAGCCCATGATCGCCATGCCGGTCGCCATGCCGCGCTTGTCCGGGAACCACTTGATCAGGGTCGATACGGGCGAGATATAGCCCAGGCCCAGGCCGATACCACCAATGACCCCGGAGCCGATCCACATCAGCCAGATCTGGTGGGTATAGATACCCAGCGCAGAAATCAGCAAGCCACCGCACCAGCACAGTGCCGAGACAACCCCGGCCTTGCGCGGCCCGGCATGTTCCAGCCAACCGCCCCAGATCGCTGCCGAGCAGCCCAGGAAGATGAAGAACAGGGTGTAGATCCAGCCCAGCATGGAGATGGGCCAGTCGCATTGAGACGAGAAGACTTGGGCGATGAAGCTCATGTCCGGCGCGCAGGCCACCGGTGCGGTGATCCCCAGCGCCTTGGACAATGGCAGCCAGAATACCGAGAAGCCGTAGGCCATGCCGATACACAAGTGGATGGCCAGGGCGGCCGGTGGAACCAGCCAGCGGTTGAACCCCGGCTTGGCGATGATGCGTTCCTTGGACAGGAACGCGGGCTGTGCGGCGACGGCGCCGGCCACAGTGCTAGTGCTCATTGGTGTTTCCCCCAGTTATTAATATGCGTCCGTCAGGCGCTCTCTCCCTCGGCCTTGCACGCAAAGCGTGGCCGTTTTGTTGAGTGAAGCTCCCTTTTAGGCGCGACGTTAAGTCGCAGAAGGCGGACGAACGTGCAGAGATTAGCACCAGTGGATGACAGAAAAATCAAACTGCCACTACCTTTTTTGGATTATCTGCATTTTTCTGACGTCAAAATCCTATTTTCGCGTCACTGGATACAATGTAACGATCCGTGAACTGACGCAGGCCGCCGGGCGTTATACTCTGCGGCTAAATTTTGAAATCGACATACAAGGACTCGCCCATGAAAGCGTTCGGCAAAATCCTGGGTCTGGTACTTCTCGGGCTGTTGCTGATCATTGTGGCGCTCGGCTTTGCCCTGACCCACCTCTTCGATCCCAACGACTACAAAGAAGAAATTCGCCAGATAGCCCGCGACAAGGCCCACATCGAGCTGACGCTCAATGGCGATATCGGCTGGAGCCTGTTCCCCTGGCTGGGCCTGGAATTGCACGAGGCCAGCGTCGCGACCCTGACCGCACCAACTCAACCATTCGCCGATTTGCAGATGCTCGGCCTGTCGGTGCGCGTGCTGCCGCTGCTGCGCCGCGAAGTGCAGATGAGCGATGTGCGTGTCGAGGGCCTGAACCTGCGCCTGAACCGCGACAAGCAAGGCCATGGCAACTGGGAAGACATCGGCAAGAACGTACCCGATGCGACTGCCGAAGCCCCCGCAGCCGCCCCTGCGCCAGTGGAACCGGTGGCTGAAACCAAGCCGGAGAAACCGCCACAACCGATCCGCCTGGATATCGACAGCCTGACCATCAACAACGCCCGCGTCGAATACAACGATGAACAGACCGGCAAGCAATTCAGTGCCGAAAGCATCCAGCTCAGTGCCGGTGCGATCCACGAAGGCGCCAGCATTCCACTGAAACTCACCGCGTTCCTGGGCAGCAACCAGCCGCTGATGCGCGTCAAGACCGAGCTGAACGGCAACTTGCGCATCCAGCGTGCCCTCAAGCGCTACCAGTTCGAAGACATGCGCTTTAGCGGCGAAGCCACTGGCGAACCGTTGCAAGGCAAGACCGTGAGCTTCTCCACCCAGGGCCAACTGCTGGTGGACCTGGCGGCCAACGTCGCCGAATGGACCAACCTGAAACTCTCGGCCAACCAGTTGCGCGCCTTGGGCGAGCTTAAGGCCAACGACCTGGACAAGACCCCGCAAATCAGCGGCGCCCTGTCTGTGGCCCAGTTTGACCTGGCCAAGTTCCTCGACAGCATCGGCCACCCGCTGCCGGCCATGGCTCCGGGCAGCCTGAGCAAGGTCGAGCTGGTCAGCCGTCTGAAGGGCACGCCCACCAGCGTGGCCCTGGAAAACCTGAACCTGAAACTTGACGAAAGCACCTTCACTGGCCGCGTCGCTGTGGACGATTTCGCCAAGCAGTCCCTGCGTGTACAGCTCAAGGCCGATACCTTCAACGCCGACAATTACCTGCCGGCCAAATCCGAAGCGGCCAAAGGCGCAACCGCCGCACGCCAGGCCGAAGTGCAAAGCAGCGAAGCCGGCGCCATGGCAGCCGGGGGCAGCACGCCATTGCCGGACGCACCGACCAAAGGCGCCTGGAGCACGGACAAACTGCTGCCACTGACCCGCCTGCGCAGCCTGGATATCAACGCCGACCTGGCGTTCGGCCAACTCACCCTGAGCCAGTTGCCGATCCAGAACGCAGCGCTGAAAGCTTCGGGTATCGACGGCCAGCTCAAGCTCGACAGCCTGAGTGGCGGGCTCTACAACGGCACCTTCCAGGCCAACGGCACGCTCGATGTGCGCCAGGACCTCCCACTGCTCGCACTGCAAACCCAAATCAAGCAAGTGCCGGTGGAAAAGATCCTGCAAGCCCAGGGGAAAAACCCGCCAGTGAAAGGCCAGGTCACCCTGGACAGCAACCTGACTGGGCGTGGCAACAGCCAGAAAGCATTGATCGACAGCCTCAACGGTACCGCCAGCTTCGTGATCAATAATGGCGTGCTGCTCAACGCCAACATCGAGCAACAGGTCTGCACCGGTATCGCCCTGCTCAACCGCAAGACCTTGAGCAGCACGCCGCCAGGCAAAGACACTCCGTTCCAGGAACTGCGCGGTAACCTGACGTTCCGTAACGGCGTGGCCAGCAACCCCGACCTGAAAGTGCGCATCCCGGGGCTGACAGTCAACGGCAACGGCGATGTCGACTTGCGCGTGCTGGGCATGGACTACCGCCTCGGCATCATCGTCGAAGGCGACCAGCGCGAGGCGCCAGACCCGGCCTGCCAGGTCGGCACCAACTTCCAGGGTATCGAAGTGCCGTTACGCTGCCGCGGCCCACTGGAACTGGGTGCCAAGGCCTGCCGCCTGGACAAGGATGGCCTTGGCCAGGTCGCCCTCAAGGCTGCCGGCAATCGCCTTAACGAGAAATTGGAAGAGAAGCTCGACAAGGTCAATCCAAAAATCAAGGACGCCTTGAAAGGTCTGTTCAACCGATGAGAGACGAGCAGTTTTCAGCGGCGGTACTCGATTGGTACGACCGCCACGGCCGTCATGACCTGCCCTGGCAGCAGGGCATCACGCCTTACCGGGTGTGGGTGTCGGAGATCATGCTGCAACAGACCCAGGTCAGCACCGTGCTCAATTACTTCGACCGGTTCATGGCGTCGCTGCCGACGGTCGAAGCCCTGGCCGCCGCGCCGGAAGACGAAGTGCTGCACCTGTGGACCGGCCTGGGCTACTACACCCGGGCGCGCAACCTGCAGAAGACCGCCAAGATCGTGGTGAACGAGTACGGCGGCGAGTTTCCCCGCGACGTGGAAAAACTCACCGAGCTGCCCGGTATCGGCCTGTCCACCGCTGGCGCGATTGCCAGCCTGAGCATGGGCCTGCGCGCGCCGATCCTCGACGGCAACGTCAAGCGCGTGCTGGCACGCTTTACCGCGCAGGAGGGCTACCCGGGCGAGCCCAAGGTGGCCAAACAACTGTGGGCCACCGCAGAGCGCTTCACACCCTTTGAGCGCGTCAACGCCTACACCCAGGCGATGATGGACATGGGTGCCACCCTTTGCACCCGCAGCAAACCCAGCTGCCTGCTGTGCCCGCTGGAAAAAGGCTGCGAAGCCCATATGCTTGGCCTGGAGACACGCTACCCGATCCCCAAGCCGCGCAAGACCATCCCGCAAAAGCGCACGCTGATGCCGATGCTGGCGAACAGCGAGGGCGCGATTCTGCTCTACCGTCGCCCTTCCACGGGCTTGTGGGGCGGTCTGTGGAGCTTGCCGGAACTGGACGACCTGGAAGACCTCGATCACCTGGCCAACCAGCACGCGCTGCAACTGGGCAAGCATCAGGAGCTCCCCGGGCTGGTCCACACCTTCAGCCACTTCCAGTTGGCCATCGAACCCTGGCTGGTCCAGGTCGAGGAATCCGCCCATCACGTGGCCGAGGCCGACTGGCTCTGGTATAACCTCGCCACCCCGCCGCGCCTGGGCCTTGCCGCCCCGGTGAAAACATTGCTCAAGCGCGCGGCCGACGTATTGAACGCAGGAGTTTCGTCATGACCCGCACCGTAATGTGCCGCAAGTACAAAGAAGAACTGGAAGGACTGGAACGCCCTCCCTATCCGGGCGCCAAGGGCCAGGACATTTACGACAACGTGTCCGCCAAAGCCTGGGGCGACTGGTTGAAACACCAGACCCTGCTGATCAACGAAAAACGCCTGAACATGATGAACGCCGAAGACCGCAAATACCTGGCCGGCGAAATGGACAAGTTCTTTTCCGGCGAGGAATACGCCAAGGCCGACGGCTACGTGCCGCCTGCTCAATAATTGATCAAAAACCGGGGTCTGCACGTAAGCGACGGTAATAATTAAATATTTTTTGAAAACTTGCTTGACGACCCCCTGAAAAACCCGTTTAATGCGCCCCGTTGCCCAGATAGCTCAGTCGGTAGAGCAGGGGATTGAAAATCCCCGTGTCGGCGGTTCGATTCCGTCTCTGGGCACCAAAATACCGAGAAACCCCAAGGAACAATGTGTTCCTTGGGGTTTTTTATTGCCTGCGATTTAATGCGCCCGGAGTACTTCTGGACACAATGTCGCAGCAGGACGATTGAGGGTTATTTTTCGCTGGACTCAATCGTTCAGCCTTTACCAAATTCTCAGTTGTAAGGTTTCTTTCATGACTCGCCTCTTGCTCTGCACGCTATTACTGCTGGCCTCACTGCTCAGTGGATGCGCCACGCAAATGGACGTAGCAATCAACGCAACACCCGATCCGGACTATCACTTTGACCGCCAGGCAACCGTACTGGTGACGTCCGTCGGTGGCAGCGACGAAAACGCACTCAATGCCCGCTACTACCTGCGCGATATGGTCAGCGCCATGAAGGACCAGGGCTTTCGCAATGTCTTTACCGACACCACACTGCCCAAGAACCATGCGCCGATCAAAATGACCATCACCCTTGACGTCGAAAGCAAGCAGGTCACTTACCGCTATACCGCTACCGAGTATGGCCAGGTAGCAAACAGCTCCACCACGCAGTGCAAGAAGAACAAGAAAAAGACCGATCAACTGACCTGCACCAGCACCCCGAACACCTCCTATGGCCCGGTAGGCACATCGGAACGCACCGGCTACACCACCCTCACCACCTTCCGGGCTACCGCTCGGGACGAGGCGAGCAGGCGCGCCGTGTATGTGCTTCGAGTATCGTCCTATAACGACGATTGCCAGGCGGCCAAGGTCGAAGCCTTCCTGGTGCAGCAGGGCCTGCAGAACCTGAACTTCCAGGACCGCGTGCAGCGCAATTACACGGTGACGATGCCTGAGGGGTATCGCTGCAAATAGCTTGCTCCCGTCCGGATACAGCTTGGGCACCCTGACCAAAGCCAACCGGACCTAGTTTCATTTGGGATATTTTTCACTTATCCGAACTGATTTTTTGAGATAGTGTAGGGCCTCATCAAGCCCCTAACGCCTTCCCTACGGGCATCAAATCAGCCTGCTTTCGAGATAATCAAAATATCAATTGGAGATACTTTCCATATGCCCGAGTTTGCTCATCACGATCTGGAGCTATTGAACCCCTCGTTCGACTCGGGCCTGGTTGATGTTCTGAGCGAGCTGGAACACCTGCGCCGCCTGCAACTGGGTGGCGATACACCGCCTGCTGTTTTTTTCCAGTTGAAAGCCCTGTTTCATACGCTGGAAAGCCTGGGCTCTGCACGTATCGAGGGCAACCACACGACACTGGCCGACTACATCGAAAGCAAAGTTGAAGGGGCCGCCGAGGCTTCAGATCCGTTGCGGGAAATTGCGAATATCGAAAAGGCCATGGACTACGTCGAAAGCATCATGCAGACCGGCGCTGATCTCACGGAGTTTGCGATTCGAGAGCTTCACTCAATCATCGTCCAGGGAGTGCAACGCGAAGGTGATCGTACGCCAGGTGCTTACCGCGAGTCCGGGGTCAGCATTGCCCAGTCCGATCACCTCCCGCCCGAGGCGGTGATGGTGCCAGGCTACATGCAAGAACTCGTCGCCTTTGTGAATAAGCAGGATGCCCCCAAGTACGATCTGATGAAAGTCGCGCTGGCCCACCACCGATTTGGCTGGATCCACCCATTTGGCAACGGCAATGGCCGCGTCGTGCGCCTTCTGACGTACGCAATGTTGATGAAGTACGGCTTCAACGTCAGCGCTGGCGGCCGAGTCCTGAATCCGACGGCAGTCTTCTGTATCGACCGCGAAAAGTATTACTCGATGCTTTCCACCGCTGACACAGGCACCAAGGAAGGCCTTGAGGCTTGGTGTACGTATGTGCTGGCAGGCATTAGAGATGAATTAGAGAAAGTCAGCAGGCTGACGGACTACGGCTACCTGACCAGGCACATTCTTGCCCCCACCATTGCATTGGCGAAAGACCGCGCATGGATAACACCTCTTGAAGAGAAAATTCTGAGCACGGCGATCCAACTGAAGGTGGTCAAGTCGGGCGATATCGCTGACGCTCTACCGACACTGTCCGCCGCCCAAAGAACCTATCAAATAAAAAAATTGGTCGACCAAGGGATGCTAATTCCCATCAGTCCAGGTGCTCGGCAGTACACAATCGGGTTCTCAAATAATTATTTGATCAGAGGGGTTATCAAATCCCTGCGCGAAGAAGGCTTTATCCCTGAGCAGCTGGACAAACCTTATCCATGAGGAGGCCCGCCAAGTTGCCCCCTCACTTCAGCAAAAACACCATCAACGGATTGTCATTCAGCCGCCCCGCAAAGCTTGGCGCCAATTGCTCCACCGGCGAGCCCTTCAACAGCGCAGTCTCCTTGCGCGGCACAATCACCCAGGATGGCCGGGGCAGCTCACTCAGTTTGTCAAGCTGGTGACGCCCGACAAACAGTGGCTGCTCATCGTGATCCAGGTTCATCATGTAGCGCACCGCCCAGGTGTCCCGGGCCAGGTCGACAAATACCAAAGGGCCCGGCTGTGATTCCCGCAGCGCCTCCACCTGGCTGACAAACCGTCGGGTGTCGAATTGCAGGTTCTTGGCCGGTTCTATCACCGCTACCAGCAACAACCATTGCGCCGCCAGTGCGATCACGCTGAGCCATACCAAACGCAACGGCCGGCGCCAGGCAATCAACGCCGCGAGTTGCAACACCACCAACGCACCAATCATCAGCGGCAGGGAAATATCCGGCCAATAGCCCTGCTTGTGCCAGGCGTTCCGACACACAAACAACACAACCACGCACAACGCCGGCAGCGCTGCGACAAGCCCTTCGTAACAACGGCGCACGCCCAACAGCCAACCTTGCGCCTGGAGCAGCCCATAGGCCGCAACAGCCGCAAACATCGGCACCATCGGCAAGATGTAATAAGCGCGCTTGAAGTGCGGCACCGACAACCCGAGCAGAATCATCAAGCCACACGCCCCGAGGCGCACCAGCAGTTGCAGCTGCCCGTCGACCCAGCGCTCCGGCCAGCGATGGCGCAGCGCGACCAGGGTGGCCAACGCCAGCGGCACCACCGGGAAGTAACGGTACAAACTCAGCTGGAAATAGAAATAGAACGGCTCACCGGACTCATCCAAGCGCCCGCCGACCTGCATCTTGAACACTTCATCAGCAAAGGCATCACCGCCACTCAATCGCGCGAGCTTCATCAGCAGCCACCAGCACACTGCGAGCAGCACCAGGCCGATAACGCCGTGGATCAGCACTTGCCGGACGCGTTCGCCCGGCCTGCCCAGCGCCCAATACACGCACACCACTCCACACACCTCAATCAACCCCAGCGGGCCACGAATGGCAAAGGCCAGGACGAACAACGGGAACACCGCCAGTTGCCGCAGCGTCGACCCCAGGCGCTCACCACTGTGCAGCAGATAGAAGCTGCCGACACACAGCAGCGCGATCATCTGGTCGAGGCAGACCGAGCGCGATTTTTCGAGCAACTGTGTGGTGAGCAGCGTCATCAGCACCGTCAAAAATGCCCATGGGCGACTGAACGGCGCCAGCAGGCGGTACATCAGTGCGATCACACCGGCCGATGCAAGCGCGGTGGGCAATACATTCGCCAAATGATTCGGTGCATCAAACCAGCGGGCGAATACAAAACTGAAGAAGGTCGCGGTGCCTGGGTAGTCCGCGTAAGGCTGACCGTAAGTGGTGGGGAAGAAACTTGCGCCGTGGCGAAACATTTCCTGCATGAACAACGCCCAGCGCCCATCAAAGCCTTGGGGCTGCTGATCCCAGATCCCCAACGTGAACAACAACAGGGCGATCAGAAAGAGGCCCAAGGACTCCAGGCGAATACGGTTGCGATGATCCATCGGGTGACCTGTCAGGTGGGAAGCGCTGGCGTATGGTGCCGACCGCAGCCCTGAATAGCGCCTGAACGAACCTGAACATTCACGTTTTTACCGAGTTGCGGGCCACACCACTGCCGGGATCAGACGAACGTAGACCAACTCGGCCACCAGCTCGACCAGGGTTTGCAGGATCACCGCCGCGGCAGCCAACCCGCGCACGTCCTCCGGCAACGCCAGCGCCAACGGCAATACCACCAGCGAGTTGCGCGTTGACGCACTGAACGTCACCGCCCGTGCACTTGGCGCAGGCAGCGCAAACAGTCGCGCAGCCAGGATCCCCATCAACGGCGCCAGCAGGACGAAGCCCAGGTAGATCGCAAGCACTGGCAGCAACAGGTCGATGTCGCGCATCACCGATGTGATTTGCGACCCAATCACCACAAACAGCACCAGGGCCATCGCCGGCACCGGCAACCACGCCCACGCACTGCTCCATTTGTCGACAAGCGTTGATCGTCGCGCCAGGTAGGCCGTCAGCACAGCCAGCAGCATCGGCACCACGATCAACAACAGGAATGCCTCGATAAACGGGCCGATCTCAACCACCACACCCGAGTGTGCGCCCAGCATAAAACCCAAGTACACCGGCAGCAGTGCCAACTGCAACAGCAACAACAACGGCGTGGCCGCCAGCATCGACCGCGAGTCACCCTTGCCGATGTGGGTGAACACCACCACGTAATCAATACAGGGCGTCAACAACACCAGTAATGCCCCCACCAACAACGCGGGATGCTCCAGCAGGCCACGGGTCAGCGCCCACACCAGCAATGGCACCAGAACAAAGTTGGCCAATAACAACGCCGAGACAAAGCGGATATTGCCCGAACCCTGGCGCAGATCGAGGAAGGGAATTTGCAGGAACATCGCGTACATCAATACCGCGATGGCGGGCGTGATCAATACGCTCAAACCGTGAGCCAGTAGCGGCGTGAATACACCACAGGCAGCGGCCAGCAGGATGGCGACAAAATAGAGGGGGATCTGGTTATGCTCAAGGGCATCGCGGGTCATGAGGACGCTCTGGCAGATGACAAAGGCGTAGCCTATTGATCTATGGCCTGACGGTCGAGCGCGACGAACGACCAAACCCGCCCGGATTTCCTTGGGATTTACCCCAACCTGCGCTTCAATACCCCACCCAGATCCAGAACCCAAGGACGTTGAGCCCATGGCCTCGCCAAACAAGCAGCAAAAACGCGCCCAGCGGGCAAAGATCAAGGCCAAGCAAAACCGCACCCAGCGCGCCGTCGCGGCCAAGCCGGATGCGTTCGCAGGCGACGACAGCCGCATCGATCTTGAGTCGGTGGACTTGACCGAACTGTTCGTCGAGATGCGCACCGCAGGGGAGACCAGCCAGCAAGCACTGTGCGCGGTATTCCTGGCACACCCGCTGCTGGCGCTGGTGCTGGAGCAGGAAGGCGAAGAGGAAGCGACCGACTTTATCCTGGCGGCGCTGATTGAATATCGGCAGTGGGCGACGGACAGCGATGACGAGGCCGCTGCGCTGGCTTGGATCGAATCGCCGCAGTTCCAGGCAGACTACGTAGCAGCATCCCAGGCGCTGACAGCCTCAACAGACTGACACATATCAAAATGTGGGAGGGGGCTTGCTCCCGATAGCAGAGTCTCAGTCAACATCCAAGTGACTGACACACCACCATCGGGGGCAAGCCCCCTCCCACATTTGCACCACATTCCGTCAGTTGAGCACTGCTGCGCCTAGCTTCTGGGCCTTGCCGCAGCTCGCCACTCCCAATACCACCTGCAAGCTCAGCATCTCAGTCGCTGACAACTCCAGCAGACTGACACGTATCAAAATGTGGGAGGGGGCAAGCCCCCCTCCCACATTTGCATCACATTCCGTCAATTGAGCACGGCTGCGCCTACCTGCTGGGCCTTGCGGCGGCTCGCCACTCCCAATACCACCTGCAAGCTCAGCATCTCAGTCGCTGACAACCTCAGCAGACTGACGCGTATCAAAATGTGGGAGGGGGCAAGCCCCCCTCCCACATTTGCATCACATTCCGTCAGTTGAGCACTGCTGCGCCTAACTTCTGGGCCTTGCGGCGGCTCGCCACGAACAACCCCGCCAGCACTACCAGCAAGCTCAGGATCCCGGTGGCGATGATCTCGACCCGGTGCGCTTCCTGGAACAGCATGATGGTCAAGGTGCCGACGATAAACACCATCACCGCGTAGGTCAGTCCAGGGAACAGCCACATCTTGAACACGATCTTCTCACCCGCCGCCGCACGTTTCTGACGCATGCGCAGTTGCGACACAGCAATCACCAGGTACACCAGCAAGGCGATGGCGCCGGAGCTGGCCAGCAGGAACTCGAACACGGCAGCCGGCGCCACATAGTTGGCAAACACCGCCAGGAATGCCGCACCGGTGGACAGCAGCACCGCCCAGTAAGGCGTGCCGCTCTTGTTGGTGCGCTTGGCTACAGCCGGCGCATCACCGCGACGCCCCAGGGAAAACAGCATGCGCGAAGCGGTATACAGCGCCGAGTTCAAGCAGCTGGTTACAGCAACCAGTACCACCAGATCGACGATCAGCTTGGCATTCGGGATGCCCATGCGTTCCAGCACGGTCTGATAGGAACCTACGGCAGCCAAGGTCGGATCGTTCCATGGCACCAGGGACACCACGATGAAGATCGACAGCAGGTAGAACAAACCAATCCGCCAGATCACCGAGTTGGTGGCCTTGGTGATCTGCTGGCCGGGGTTCTTCGATTCCGCTGCGGCGATGGTGACGATCTCGGTGCCCATGAAGGAGAACATGGTGGTCAGGATCGCCGCCAAGACCGCGCCCATGCCGTTGGGCATAAAGCCCTGGGTGTCGAACAGGTGCGACACACCGCTGACCTGACTGGTGGGCAAGAAGCCGAAAATCGCCGCCAGGCCGAGGATCACAAAGCCTACGATCGCCACGACTTTGATCAACGCAAACCAGAACTCGAACTCACCGTAGTTCTTCACGCTGAACAAATTGGTCGCAGTCAACAGCAGCGTAATGATCAGGGTAAAGGCCCAGATCGCCACATCGGGGAACCAGGCATGCAGGATGGTCGCCGCCGCGTTGGCCTCCAACGGTATCACCAGTACCCAGAACCACCAGTACAACCAACCGATGGTAAAACCGGCCCAGTGGCCGATTGCGCGGTCGGCATAAGTTGAGAAAGAACCCGTGTCCGGTGACGCAACGGCCATCTCGGCCAGCATCCGCATCACTAACACCACCAGCGTGCCGGCGGCCGCGTAGGCCAACAGCACAGCCGGGCCAGCGGCAGCAATCGCATGGCCGGAGCCGACAAACAAACCGGCACCGATCACGCCGGCAATTGACAGCATGGTGACGTGACGCGGTTTGAGCCCCTGTTCGAGGTCATTGGAGCTTTGCGTACTACTCATTGACACACCTTTGCGAGGAATTGCGAAAACGGTTCGCCCAGTTGCTGCCTCTTTCGTGAAAAGAAACCAACAGGGCGTTCTTTATTTTTTACGCAAGATTTGCGCCAAAATGTTACGAAACCACGATTGACGCGGCCTGTAGGACAATTCAACAGTCATCGCAAGTCTTTGAGAACAATGGCATTCCGCTATAGCGTTACCGTGCGACCCACATCCAAGACGAACAGGCGCACCAAAAACACACACAAAAAGTACGTGACGCTCCATATAAGGGCTGATATGGACCGTTTGCCCGGTTAACCCTTCCAACACCCGGCCAAAGCTGGCACCATCGCGCCCTTTTTTACGCGAAGCCTGTGGCTTTTCCGGTTCAAACGGCTGTTCGGTTGTTGATGGCGCGACACGCTACTGCGCCGATGCGACACCCTGCCGCAGACCACCGGTTAACCGTCCGCAGCGCTGTTGGCTGTCATCCAAACGCTATGCTAGCTTGGCGCCTCGCCAGGAAGGCGGCCCAACAGCGAAGCACGCAACGAACACAATGAGGACCGCACATGGCCGAGGCCACGCCCGCGCTTGAAATCCGCAACTTGCATAAACGCTATGGTGAGCTGGAGGTACTCAAGGGTATCTCGCTGACCGCACGCGACGGCGACGTGATCTCGATCCTGGGTTCTTCCGGTTCCGGCAAGTCCACCTTCCTGCGTTGTATCAACCTGCTGGAGAACCCGCATCAGGGCCAGATCCTGGTGGCCGGTGAAGAGCTCAAGCTCAAGGCCGCGAAAAACGGCGAGCTGATGGCCGCCGACGGCAAGCAGATCAACCGCCTGCGCAGCGAAATCGGTTTTGTGTTTCAAAACTTTAACCTGTGGCCGCACATGAGCATCCTCGACAACATCATCGAGGCGCCACGCCGCGTGCTCGGCCAAAGCAAGGTCGAAGCGATAGAAGTGGCCGAGGCCCTGCTGGCCAAGGTCGGCATCGGCGATAAGCGCCACGCCTACCCAGCCCAACTCTCCGGCGGCCAGCAGCAGCGGGCGGCGATTGCACGCACCCTGGCCATGCAGCCTAAAGTCATCCTGTTCGATGAGCCCACCTCGGCCCTTGACCCGGAAATGGTTCAGGAAGTACTTAATGTGATCCGCGCACTGGCCGAAGAAGGCCGCACCATGCTGCTGGTCACCCATGAAATGGGCTTTGCCCGCCAGGTGTCCAGCGAAGTGGTGTTCCTGCACCAGGGTCTGGTAGAAGAGCAAGGATCGCCACAGCAGGTATTTGAAAACCCGCTTTCGGCGCGCTGCAAACAATTCATGTCCAGCAACCGCTAACGGAGCAACATGCATGCAGAACTATAAAAAATTCCTTCTGGCTGCGGCCGTCTCGATGGCGTTCAGCGCCACGGCCATGGCAGAAACCTTGAAAATGGGGATCGAAGCGGCCTACCCGCCGTTCAACAATAAAGACGCCAGCGGCAATGTGGTGGGCTTTGACAAAGACATCGGCGACGCCCTGTGCGCCAAGATGAAAGTCGAGAAGTGCGAAGTGTACGTGTCCGACTGGGACGGCATCATCCCGGCCCTGAACGCCAAGAAGTTCGACTTCCTGGTGTCCTCGCTGTCGATCACCGATGAACGCAAGCAGGCCGTCGACTTCACCGACCCGTACTACTCCAACAAGCTGCAATTCATCGCACCAAAAGCCACGGCGGACTTCAAGACAGACGCCGCCTATCTGAAGGGCAAGGTGATCGGTGCGCAGCGTGCAACGCTGGCCGGTACCTACCTGGAAGACAAGCTGCCGGACACTGAAGCCAAGCTCTACGACACCCAGGAAAACGCCTACCTCGACCTGACCTCCGGTCGCCTGGACGGCATCCTCGCCGACAAGTACGTGCAGTACGAGTGGCTCAAGAGCAAAGACGGTTCGGCCTATGAATTCAAAGGCGACCCGGTGGTAGAAAGCGACAAGATCGGTATCGCCGTACGCAAGGGCGACCCGCTGCGCGAGCGCCTGAACAAAGCCCTGGCAGAGATCAAGGCAGACGGCACCTACAAGAAAATCAACGACAAGTACTTCCCGTTCAGCATCGAATGACCTGAACGGCCTGCCCGGCGCGCTCCTGTGAGCGCGTCGGCTTTCAGCAATGCCTGCCGCGATATGAAAACACCATGAATTTCGATCTCTACGGATTCGGCCCGGCGCTTGCCGCTGGCGCGCTGATGACCGTCAAACTGGCGCTCACGGCCCTGTGCCTGGGGCTGGTGCTCGGCCTTGCCGGCGCCTTGGCCAAGACTTCGCCGTACAAGCCGCTGCAATGGCTGGGCGGTGCTTATTCGACCATCGTTCGCGGTATTCCCGAGCTGTTGTGGGTGCTGCTGATTTACTTCGGCACGGTCAACCTGATGCGTGCCCTGGGGGAGTTCTTCGGTAACCCCGACCTGTCCCTGAGTGCCTTTGCCGCCGGGGTGATTGCCCTGGGCCTGTGCTTTGGCGCCTACGCCACGGAAGTGTTCCGCGGCGCGATCCTCGCCATTCCCAAGGGCCACCGCGAAGCCGGTGTGGCGTTGGGCTTGTCGAAACTGCGGATTTTCACGCGCTTGATCATGCCGCAAATGTGGCGCATCGCCCTGCCGGGCCTGGGCAACCTGTTCATGATCCTGATGAAAGACACTGCACTGGTGTCGGTGATCGGCCTTGAAGAAATCATGCGCCACGCGCAGATCGGCGTGACCGTCACCAAGCAACCGTTCACCTTCTTCATGGTCGCAGCGTTCATGTACCTGGGCCTGACCGTGCTGGCGATGATCAGCATGCACTTCCTGGAAAAACGCGCCGCCCGCGGCTTTGCAAGGAGCACCCAATGAGCGGCGACTACAGCTGGCTATCGCACTTCGACCTGGGCCTGAACTGGGCCGTGATCATCAAGTGGCTGCCCAAACTGGCCCAGGGCGCAACCCTGACCCTGGAGCTGGTGGCAATCGCGGTGATCGCCGGCCTGCTGCTGGCGATCCCGCTCGGCATCGCTCGCTCGTCGCGCCGCTGGTACGTGAGCGCCCTGCCCTACGGCTACATCTTCTTCTTCCGTGGCACGCCGTTGCTGGTGCAATTGTTCCTGGTCTACTACGGCCTGGCGCAGTTCGATGCGGTGCGCAACAGCTTCATGTGGCCGTACCTGCGTGACCCGTTCTGGTGCGCCACCGTCACCATGACCCTGCACACCGCCGCCTATATCGCCGAGATCCTGCGCGGTGCTATCCAGGCCATCCCGCCAGGTGAAATCGAAGCGGCGCGCGCCCTGGGCATGTCCAAGCCCAAGACGCTGTTCTACATCATCCTGCCCCGCGCCTCGCGCATCGGCCTGCCGGCCTACAGCAACGAAGTGATCCTAATGCTCAAGGCCAGCGCCCTGGCCAGTACCGTGACCCTGCTGGAGCTGACCGGGATGGCGCGGACCATCATCGCCCGCACCTACCTGCCGGTAGAGATCTTCTTCGCGGCCGGGCTGTTTTACCTGCTGATGGCCTACATCCTCGTGCGTGGTTTCAAACTGCTGGAAAAATGGCTGCGCGTTGATGCGTGCCAAGGACGCTGAGGCACGCTTCAAGGCGCTGGATGGGTTCCTGATCGAGCACCAAGGGCTGTGGCGACCACGGCCCTTTACCCATCTGCACTTACCCTGGGAAACCGAACACCCGGCGCTGTCCCAATGGCTGCGCCAGCGCTCGCTGGCTGAAGCCGAAGCCAGTCACAACCACCCCCACCACCTGCCTGCGCCTGCACCTTTTCCACAGCTGGCCGCGCAAGCGTTACACCTCAGTGCTGTGGATAAATTACCCAACCACACCCTCGAACCTGCTCGCCACCGCCTGAATGTCGACGTACCCGGACGCAAGTGGCAACAGATCGAAGCCTTCGGCGCCGCGCTGAATTTTGCCGAAACGCCCACCCATTGGCTGGACTGGTGCGCCGGCAAAGGCCATCTAGGCCGCCGCCTGCTGCAACCCGGCCAACAGTTGACCTGCCTGGAATACGACCCAGCCCTGGTCGCATCCGGCCAAGCCCTGAGTGACCGCCATAACCTGCCCGCAGCCCATCGCCTGCAGAACGTCATGGCGGATATGGCGATTGACCCCGAACACACACCAGTCGCCCTGCACGCCTGCGGCGATTTGCACGTGCGCCTGCTGCAACTGGCCAGCGCCGCCGGCTGCAAACAACTGGCACTGGCGCCCTGCTGCTACAACCGCATCAACGCCGACCGCTATCAGGCATTGTCCGCTGCCGGGCGCGCATCCCGACTGCAACTATCCATAGAAGATTTAGGCCTGCCCCTGAGCGAAACCGTCACCGCCGGCAACCGCGTGCGCCTGCAACGGGACACGTCCATGGCCCGACGCCTGGGCTTTGACCGACTGCAACGCCAGCTGCGCGGTTGCGACGAATACCTGCCAACGCCGTCCCTGCCCGCCAGTTGGCTGGACAAACCTTACGCTGACTACTGCCAGGAACTGGCGAACCTAAAGGGTTTATCCACAGGCGAACAGGATTGGACGGCGCTGGAGGCACACGGCTGGCACCGCCTGGCCGAGGTGCGAAACCTGGAGCTGGTAAGAGGCCTGTTTCGACGCCCGCTGGAAATGTGGCTGGTGCTCGATCGAGCATTGTTCCTGCAAGAGCGAGGTTACAACGTCGAGGTCGGCAGCTTCTGTGAAACAGCGCTGACGCCGCGCAACTTGATGGTGCTGGCCGAGCGCGATTAAGGGGCGAAATTTCCCACACGCCCCTGTGGATAACTCTGTTGATGAAATCTTTACCGAGCCAGTATCTATCTGCGTTACAGGCCAAAATCGACCCTGGTCATTTTTTGTTCACAAAATAAAACGCACGCAAAACAGGCAGTTGCGGCGCGTATAGAACGCTGTCACAAAACGGCTGCTTCATCACGTTATCTACCTGCCGATTGTGCATAAGCATTTGGGGTAAGCGTATAAAGCGTAATTTGTGCGATGTTTTTTTTGGGCCTTTCAGCAGCCGGAAAGCTTCGCGAGACAGCCAGGCTGCGGCGTGGTGAATGCACGCATATATGACCTACCTCGGTTCCAAAGAGCAGAGGCAGGGTGATGGAATAGATGAAATTCACCGTGGATTGCGGGGATGGGAATTGACGCTTGAGGGACGAGGAAAACCCGCCATTCGAAGAAAACCTCTCCTTCTGCAAAAATAGTCAGAATTCAGGGGTTTACAGAAGCTTTCCAATCGCTATAATCGTCGCCCTAACACGCCGGTATAGCTCAGTTGGTAGAGCAACTGACTTGTAATCAGTAGGTCCCGGGTTCGACTCCTGGTGCCGGCACCATACAAGGTTCCAGAGAAGGCTTTCAAAATCTCTGGAACCCCCGAAAAACCCGCCTTCTGGCGGGTTTTTTCGTTCTGGAGATCCCAGGCTCCCTCATATGCAGTTTGCGATTTCTTGAAACGAATCCGCACTCCAGCCTGCGGCCCATGCCAATCCAGCTACGGTATAGTCCGGCCCCTCCTTGGCGAAAACGCCGGGACCAGTTTTCAGGATTAAGGGAACCTTGGATGGGCGGCAAACCTAGGCCTGATCCTTCTATTGTCAGCGGTTTCAGAGTCGCGTATGTAGAGGGTGGCCGTAAGTATTACTTTGATGCCGTAGAGCAACGATACTACTCATGGGATTCGCTTCACGGCGAGTTTGAAGTCTTCGACCGACGTGGCTTTCACCTGGGTTCGGTCTGCCCTGAAAC
This sequence comes from Pseudomonas sp. FBCC-B545, assembly GCF_059134095.1. NCBI lineage: Bacteria > Pseudomonadati > Pseudomonadota > Gammaproteobacteria > Pseudomonadales > Pseudomonadaceae > Pseudomonas > Pseudomonas sp. FBCC-B545. The sequence goes on from NZ_CP101441.1 coordinate 5,912,019, forward strand.
CGGGCTTGCTTTGAAACCTGCCGTCCGCGGACGAAGGATCAAACCGAACTGAGAGGTTCATATGAATTTTGTAGAGCTTTGCCTTAAAGGCGATGTGCTGGAAGAAGAGATCGACCGATTCGTCGAGGACTGGCACGAGGGCCGTCAAGGTGCCGACATGCAACTGCATGAATACCTGGGCATGAAGTGGGAAGAGTACCAACTGTGGTCAACCACCCCGTCTGTCTTACCTTTTGTATTGACTGCCCACAAGTACGGCACCTCTCTTAAGGACCAACTCGATCAAGACAAATTTGCGATTGCTGCACGCGCACGATCGGTCGCTGAAGCGACCAAAGTCGAAGCCTGGCTACGCAGCGTGGGCAAGATCTAGTGACCCCAGAAGAAAAAATGGCCAGTCGCGTCCTGGCCATCCGCAAGCTGACACCGCCTTACGATCTAGAACAGCTAGCCTCTGCCTATGGAGAGCTTGAATACCTTGAACTGCCGTTCGGCGTGGACGGAATCACCATTGGTATTGGTGCTGCAACCAAGCCCCGCATCCTGATCAACTCAAGCGCACCTGCTACCCGTCGAAAATTTACGCTGGCCCATGAAATCGGGCACGTAGTTATCCCATGGCACACAGGCACAATCGTCTCCCACCTGGAGATCCGGGAAGTGGATGCTGCTTACAGCCAAATGGAGACCGAAGCCAATCGCTTCGCCGCAGAGCTGTTGATGCCATCTGACTGGTTGCTTGAAGCCTACAAAGCCGCACCCAGTGTGGAGCACTATTTCCGCTCGGTCCTTACCCAGGCTGGGGCATCCAAAGAAGCAACATTCAATAAAATATTACGCCCGCTCCCGCAGCCCGTGATTTGCGTACAAGTGGACAGCACATCCAGAGTTCTCAGCACGCGAAGATCCCAAACGGCGCCGTACCCGCCAGAACGAAACGCCGAAGTCAGCAGCGAAACCTTTCAGACAGACTGTCGTTTCGAAAGCTTTGAAATAGACGGCCAGTTTTATATGAGCTGGACCTTCATCGGCCGCGACATACGGGAAGTAGACAAAAGGCCGTGGCGGGAAGTCTTCAACCAAATCCTGCATGACACTGACACGCAGGGATATTTGCAGAATATGAACGGCATTCTTGCTGCTGCTTACGGCAAAAACAAAGCGCTCGACGAGGCGGAAATCTGCGGAGCCGTTATCCGGGCATTCACAAAATATGAAATGTACGATGTGGTGACTGAGCATCCTCTGTTTGAACAGTTTGTGATCAAACGGGTGAGGGAGCTGAAACTGCGGGGTTGAGTGATCAGACCGGCGTAGAAAAGATAGGGCAAAGCGCTGTCGTTGAGAGCAACCCTGGTAGCCAGAACCTTTAAGGCTACGCCACGCCATGGTGGTTCACCCAAAGCGCGATTAGCGTCCGGCGGCTCGCACGGTCACAGCGATGTGATGAATGCCTACTTTTACCAGTGTGCCCACTGCGGCAACTTATTCCCTTTCAAGGGAAAATAGGGGTCAGAGCATGTTTTCAATAATGGTGGTCTGACCCCTGTTTCCACAAGGCCGAGTTCATTGAGGAGCGCAGACTGATCATGAACTGGTGGAGCCGGTATCTGGAGGCCAACCGGCAAGAGCATGTTACTCCACACAAATTTGCCAACCAGATCGGAGATAACGTTACTCGGATAAAGGCGAAGCCTGGCATTGGCGCAGAGAGGGGGAATTGATATGGATATCTCAACCGCACAAAGCATCAAGCTCGCCATTGTGGCGGCAACCGGACTGTCAAAAGACGCGCTGCATATCTATTTGGGCATGGTGGTCTATTTGACGTTGAGCGTTGGCACCCGACGATTCAGGCCATACCTTGGCTGGCTGGTTGTTTTCATCATTGCGTGTGCAGGCGAGTGGGTAGATCGGCGAGACGATATTGGAAGCTTCGGATACTGGCGCTGGCAGGCAAGCGCTCACGACATTCTCAACACGTTATTTTGGCCGACGGTGCTAACACTGCTTTGGCTTTTAAAGTGCCGCAGTAAAGTAAGCGTACATCCGTAAGACTCTCGCAATCTGCTCTGCCACGCGGGTCCATCCAAACAGGGCTGCAAAGCCGCCCTGCTTGGATGGACCTCACTTAAAAAGTCTAAAGCCCGCGCAATTGTCTGTGGAAAACCACTGATTTCCACCGGTGGATAATTTCATCCACAGCCGCAGAACTGCCGAAAATTCGAGCCTTGACCCGAATTATCCACAGGCGTAGAAAAGATCGGGCAAAGCGCTGTCGTTGACAGCAACCCAGGTAGCCAGAGCCTTTGAGGCTACGCCACACCGTGGTGGTTCTCCCAAAGTGCGATTAGCGTCCGGCGGCTCGCACGGTCACAGAAATGTGATGGATGCCTACTTTTACCAGTGTGCCCACTGCGGCAACTCATCCCCTTTCATAGCTGCCCTGCAGCAATCTATCCGCTTGGCCATTTCACTGCGCCAACCTACGCCCGTCTCTTTCTTCCGGAAAGAGACGGGCGCTCCTACCGCTGCTGCAGCCCAACTCGTACAAGGCTTTGCGGTATTTCCCCTCGTGACAATCGGCGTGACAAATACCGAAGTCACCAGCAACAGCGATGCAGAGGATGGTGCCGTAGCCCACGGAATGGACTGCACCTGACTGACAGTCAGGCATGCCCCCGGTCATCGCATAGCTGCCTTCACTCGACTCAGGATCTCGCGGCGTTGATCTCGTCAGCCAGTGCAGGCACCACCCGTCCACTTTCTCGGAAGTGCTCAGGAGACCAGATCATGAGATGCCCAGGCTCTCGGTCGTAAAGAGCCGCCAGTCCCGCGGTAGTGCCATCACCAGGACCATGCCCTTGGCACCTTTCCAAGGCCTCGTTAATGAGGTTTTTTACAGGTTTCAAGCAAGTTTTTTAGTCCGCCCTAAGACAATTTTAAGGACTTTTTAAGATTCACATTGACATATCGCAAGACCCGTATAAGAATCCTGCAACTCTCAGAAACTAAGACCTGTAGGATTATCATGGCGAAGACAGCCCAGAGCATTGCAGCAGAACTCAACGAGATTATGCGAAAAAATGGGAATGAGTGCATGACTCTGAAATGGGATCAGTTCTACCAGGTTTGCGAACGAGAACGCCTGGCCGAAGTCGTGATGGAAAATATCCAGAAACAGCTTAAGAGAAACGATCTGCACATCATTTATGGCAACAATGTCATCGTAGTTCGTGATTTCTGTTGGAGACCTGTGACGCTGTGAAGACGATCTGCTCTGCATTTTCAGCAGATGACGCAGGTAGCATGCAGTGACTCCGGGCGATCAAAAAAATGATCAACCCGATTGAATCTATTCAACAAATAGTGGAATATGGGCTCACTACTCAGCCCCGTACGCAGCGATTAAGTTCTCTGGCAGTTGGGGTGAAGAAACCGGCCCTGTGCCGGTTTTTTCGTTTCTGGGGACTGAGTTTTGCGTACAGCCTGCTTTGTAGACGGTTACAACCTGTTTTACGGCCTGCTGGCTGGCACTCCGTACAAATGGCTTGACCTCCCGTCCCTCCTATCCCATATCGTTCGCGTCGAATGTCCAGACAGCTTCGTCAGCGCCATCAGCTTCTTCACCTCCGGCGTCAAGCCATCCCTTGCCAGTCGCGGCATCAAATCCAAAGAAGCCCAGGACGCGTATTTACGTGCCCTGATAGCGCGTGACGTAAAGGTATTCTACGGACGCCATCAGCTTGAATCCGGCAAAGCCCCACGCTTTGTCAACAAGGACACGCCTGCCTCCAGAGCCGATCAAGTCGAGGTTTGGAAATTAGAGGAGAAGGAAACGGATGTTCATATTGCTATAAGCATGTACCGTCTCGCAGCTCGTGAATCATTCCTACCGCCTGAACAGCGAACGCAGCAAATCGTCTTGGTATCGGGCGATACCGATATGACGCCAGCCTTAAAAGCGATCCGGGAAGACTTTGCGGATCTGCGCATAGGAGTCATCCTTCCACACCGCGAAGGCGTACAGCGCACGGTACCGGGCTCTCTTAAGCAGTATGCGAATTGGATGCGTCATGTGGTAACCGAAGTTGAACTCGCGGATCATCAGCTCCCCTCCCGAGTACCTACACGAAAAAAACCGGCCGTAAAACCAGCCTACTGGTAGGTCTTGCCTCATACTCTGATATCAGGCGTGCTTTACCGTAACCGGCGCCAAGATTGTAAAACAGGGTAATTGCATGAGCCGCCTACTTAGCATCAGCAACCAGTACCCACCGCTCAGGTAGGACTCGAAACACAACAGATCTATTTTCCCGATTGCTCCCCACGCCCCACCACGCTAATCTCGTTCCCGTCGCTGCGATTTGGCGACCGGGCCTGAGAACCCGACTTGATGCAGGCGCCTTAGCGCCACGCATTCGTTCAAATGACGAACGTGGTAGCTCTCACTTTGATAGGGAGTTCTACCAATGACGTTACAAATGCATCTGCGTTAACCACCCTCGGCGTCACCCCCTTTTCCTTTCACTCCGACCAACCTCTGTTCCGCGTCAACAGCGGTGTCTCCCTGCATGAAGCCTTGCATCACGCTTCCGACCTGCTCCACCTCGCCAAGCTGCTTGCAGAAGATGCGGCAGTGACGCAGGACACGGACCGTTATGCCTGGGCGTCGCATTATTTGCAGGAGATGAGCAAGGCGGTGATTGATGATGTGGTGAAGGTGTTGGAGTCGCCTGGGAATGTTGAGCAATAAAGAAGTCGTGTGGTGCGCGGGCTGACGTCATCGCGGGCAAGCCCGGCTCCCACAGAGGAAAGCCCTGGCCTGAATAGGTCGGGGCTTTTTGCGAAAGGCGAGCCAAAGGCAATATGGCACTTAGCCACTTATTCGATTGACACCCCCTCCCCACTCCTTTAAAAACCCCGCCTTGCTTGCGCTTTTATCGAGACATGGATGTTGTCGAACCCTCCGCTGTTCAAATACCGCCGCTATTGGCTGGCGGTCATCATCGTGTTGCTGGCGATTCTTGATCCTTTCGGCCTGGCCAGTTCCAGCGACAAGGCGTCGGCGCAGTGGCTCAATCGTATGTTCGCCAGCCACTACCCGAGCCTTGGGCAGCAGCGGGTAGCGGTGGTGTTGATTGATGATGCCTACCTGATGCGCAATGACAGGTCATGGCCAATGCCCTACGGCGAGCAGAGCAAGTTGTTCAAGCGTTTGCTGGCGTACAAGCCTGGGGCGGTGTTTGTGGATTTGCTGTACAGCCATGATCACTCGTTGGGCGACCCGACGCGGGGCAGTCAGTTGCTGGCGAATGTGTTTGAGCGTTATCAACGCCAGGGCATCCCGCTGTGGTTGGCCAATACCGGTTTGGCGCGCGGGGAGGCGGGCCAGGCCAATACGCTGGCGCCTTTTATGCAGGTCAGCCGCCCAGCCCTTGTGGTGTGGGAAGGGGTGGATGACAAGTATCCATTGGCCAAGCAAACCCAGGCCGGGCTGATGGAAACCCCCGCTTTGGCGCTGTACCGGGAGTTCTGTGCCATGCACGAGTGCAAGCCGCCGCCGGTGGATGCGCAAACCGCTGCGCAGCGCCAGCCCATCGCGGTGCAATGGGGCCTGAAGCTGGCGCCGGAACAAGCGCGTATTGCTGATATCCGCCACTGCGCAGCGGCGCGGCATTTCTTGCTGGACGGGGTGGCGCAGTTGTTCCAGGCCGTGTTCTGGAAGCTGGATGACTCGGCCCAGGCGCGGTGCCCTTATACGCTGACGTTGTCGGCCAGTGACCTGGAGGTCAGCGACCCCGATGATCAGGCACTGATCGCAGAGTTGCTGCGCGACCGTCTGGTGCTGGTGGGCGCCAATATCGCGTCCACGGGGGATCTGGTGGAGTCACCGGTACATGGCCAGCTCCCCGGCGTTTACCTGCACGCCATGGCCCTGGATAACCTGATCAATTCAGGCATGGACTACGACCATGAACCGGCCAATTTCCCCGCCCTGCCCTTCAATTGGCTGGACCTGCTGGAGCTCGGGCTGCTGGCGTTGATTGCTGTGCTCAAGGCGCTGCACGCACGGCGCCTGGCGGGCCATCGCGCCTGGAGCCGTTGGCGGCGCCAGGAAATCTGGTTTTTTACCTCGCCGTGCCCGTCGTGGCTGTTGGTGATGTCGATGTTGGCGGCGGTCAGTGTGCTGCTGAGCCTCAATGACATCACCCCGGTCAACGTGCTGGGCATTGTATTGCTGTCGTTGGTGTTGTTCAGCGAGCGGATCGAAGCATTCTTCGACCGCGATCGCTGAGTGTGCCGCTTTGCTATTTGACTCAAGGAACCCAAGGATGAACAGAAGCCTCATCGTCTTGCTCGCCGCCCTCTTCACCCCAGGTGCCTGGGCGGAAACTCACAGTATCAAAGCGTTCCTGGCCGACCCGGTGACGGTGCTCGACGAACAGGGCAAGCAACAGCGTGAGCTGGCGAAAAAGGATGCGCCCACCCAGCCCGTGCCGGTGTTGCAGTACAACCAGGCGCTGGACCTGGTGCAGGTAGAACTGGCCGGCCAGAAGGTCTGGCTGGACACCATGGACCTGCGTATCGAACCACCGCTGAACGTCGTCGACCTGCCTTGCCAGGGCCTGACCAAAAGCCAGGCCAAGGACAGCCGCAATAATTCCACCATCGGTTTTGGTGCCGGTTGCAATCAATAAAAGGAGCGTTGCGGTGAAGGGATATCGAGTGGCAGCCAGCCTGTTGGCCTGTTCCGTGCTCAGTGGTTGCGCGACTTTGAAGGGCGCAGACCAGGCGTTTCTGAACCTGGTGGGGCCTTCGACCCAGTCCCGGGTCCAGGGCCACTATGTGGACAACACCGACGTGCGCCAGTATTACAAGCTCGACCCACAGCGCCAGAGCCAGCAGCGCCTGAGCTATGACGGGCGGGCGGTGCCGGCCGCCGAGGCGCGCCAGCAGAACCTGGTGGATATCCCGATGCTGCAAGGCTACTTGCAGGGCATTGTCACGCGCTTGTCCAAGGGCTGGCCGGGGGAGTTGCCGCCGCTACAGGTGAAGATCACCGACAGTTATGGTTTCGGGCCATCGGCGGACCCTTACGGCAACCTGTTCGTGCCGCTGGGGATGCTCGACAACGTTGCCAGCGAAGACGAAATCGCGGCAATGCTTGGTCATGAAATGAGCCATGTGCTGCTGCATCACCATGACCGCATGGCCGCCTTCCAGCAGCAGAAAGACATGTTCACCACCGTCGCCTCCACGGTCGCCTTGGCCACCATGGCTGCCGATACGGGCGTCGACCGCAGCTCCGGGACGATGAAACTGTTCAGCAAAGACCCGGCCGGCACCCAGAAAACCATCGGTAACACAGTGCTGTACACCGCACTGGCAAATACCTTTTCCGACCAGGTGTGGAGCACCGCCTGGGGCCGTAGCCAGGAAGACCAGGCCGACCTGCTCGGCACCGACTTGATGATCCGCGCCGGCTACGCCCCGCGCGCCGCCACCCATAGCCTGGAGCGTCTCAACGACTTCCAGGGCAAGCAGAAGCCATTGCTCACGGGCTTTCTCACGGCGCGCAAGAATGCCATGCAGGATTCGCTGCAGCAGTTCAATCTCAACCAGTTCACCAAAGAGCTGGACGTGCTGGTCAAGGACGGCCTGACCACCGGCATCACCGCAACCACCCAGTACTTCAACCGCTCGCATATGTCGGCCATGGACCGCGACACCGAGCTGCGCCAGTACTTGCAACGCGAATATCGCCAGGAACGCCGCGCCCGGGTCAGCCCGCAAAGCTGGTCGAAGATGAAGAACACTCCCCAAGTGGCGAAGGCCTTGCAGGGTTATAAAGACGCGTACTTCGCAATTGATGCCCTGGAGAAAAACAAAGTGCCGGATGCCGAAAGGTTTATCCGCCAGGCACTGGCTTCGCCGGTCAGGGACCAGCCGAGCATTCGGCGCACCGCCTATACCGTGCGCCTGGCCCAAGGTAAAAACAGCGAAGCGCTGAAAGAGTTGCAGGCGATCAAAGACTGGTCCCTGGCTGGCCCTTCTACCTATGACTTGATGATCAGCTACCACATCAAGCGGGGTGATGGGCAAGCGGCACTGGCGATGATCGACAAGGCCGAACGTAATCTGGGTTCGGAAGAACTGTTTATCACCGAAAAGCTGTTGGCCAACCAGCAGCTGCAGAATACGCAGCAGGTACAAACCGTGCTGCGCAAGTGCGAGCAATACCCCGCACGCAAGGAAAACTGCAAGAAGCTCGCGCCGGTCAAGGCCTGACATTCAGGACACTCCACCCAGGCGAAAACATTCGCCGCCAGGCAATAAAAAACCCCGAACCAGTCGGGGTTTTTTATTGCCTGGAGTCAGGCGCGACGCTCGATCAATTAGAAAACGTTGATCGGGTAGTCGGCGAACAGACGGATTTCGTTACCGCCAACGTTGTACTCGCTGGCGTTGTTGGACACGCGCAACCACGAAGCGCGAGCACGCAGGCTCAGGTCTTTGGCTGGGCCGCTCTGAACGACGTATTTGAACTGGTTGAAGATTTCACGCTCAGTGCCACGGCCACGGTTGGTACCGTCGTCGATGTTGGTGCCACGCACGTACGCAATGTTATAGGTCAAGCCAGGCACGCCGAAAGGCGTGAAGTCCAGGCCGTAGCCCGCTTGCCAGGAGCGCTCATCTTTGCCGTTGAAGTCAGACCAGTAGGAGTTGGCCAGCAAGATGGTGTTGCCGCCGTCGCCGATGCCGCCAGCGTTACGGTAGCCGCCGTACAGGTAGCCAGTGTCGCCGGTGCTGCGCTGGTGGGCGATGGTGAAGCTGTGCGGGCCAACGGCCCATGTGGCGCCCAGGCTCCAGATCTTGTTGTCGCGAGCGTCTTCGTCCTTTTGGTTCTCCAGGGCAAAGCTCTTGTCCAACTTGGTCTTGTAGCCGTTGAAGTCAAACGTCAGCGACTGTTTCTCCGGCAGGGCCAGCACGTAGTTCACGTTGATATATTGCTTCTTCAGCACGTCCTGCATGTCGGAAGCGTACAAGGCAGCCGACAGGCTTTCGGTGAATTTGTAGCTGCCACCGATATAGTCGATGCTTTTCAGGCGACCGCTGTCGGTGCCTTCCATGCTCTTGCGTGCTTCTTTGGTGAAGTGACCCGCGTCCAGTTGCAGACCGGCGATCTCTTTGGAGACGATCGAAGTACCGGTGTAGGTTTCCGACAGCAGACGGGAGTTGTCGTACTGCAGCACGGGTACGGCCGGGAACTGATCACCGTACTTGAGCACGGTGTTGGAAACGCGGAACTTCACGGCAGCGCCGCCTTTGGCCAGGTCGTGTGGCGCCGAGCCCGGGTTGGGCTTGCCGTTGTCATCGATAGTGCCATTGCCCTGTTTGAAGAAATCGATACCGCCGGCGCCAGCGCGACCTTTACCACCGTCCAGGCGGATAGCGTATTGGCCAATCACATCCACACCCACACCGACGGTGCCTTGGGTGAAGCCGGACTCGAACTTGCCGATGAAGCCTTGACCCCATTCAGCTTTGTCCTGCTTGCCGTTTTTGTAGTCACGGCTGATGTAGGCGTTACGTGCGGCGATGTTCAGGTGGCTATCTTCAACAAAACCCTTGGATTGCTCCTGGTCATTTGCCATTGCTGTCGATGCGCTCAAAATCCCCAGAGCGATCAGACTCATCCGTTGCTTCAACATGTTCTTATATTCCTTATTACGGGTTGAGTACGCGCTGTGACACCAGGCTCCGTATTGCTTTTTTCTGGTGTCGACTTTATTTCCGCAAAAAGAAGGCCCGCGGACGACTGAACTGCCGCAGGCCTTTTTTATTGGATTTAGTCATGGTGGTTAGCCACAGGCGTTGGGCGCAATCCTATGCGGGCATTGAACTAAGTGTCAATTTCGTGAATCGTCTGTATTTAGGCGATATTCGTCTAAGCAGCGAGCTAAAGCGCTGCAATGAAAGTCACCAAATGTGCCCGTACACCGACAAAAACACATCAAGTAACAAATCTAACAGGCAACACCACAGGGAATAGATAACAAGCGCAAATGCAAAGAATTACCATTCGCGCACTATTTCCCTGCCAGACCATTTGGATACTCACCCCCATGCTTGTCCCACGCCTGACGCCCATTTCCCTAGGCCTCTCCGTTTTGCTGTCTGTCGGTTTTGCCAATGCGACCACGGTATTGCCTGAAACCTCGATCAACGCCGAGGCTGACGAAGACGACCCACGCGTCAAGGAAACCAGCACCGCCACTCGCACCGCCACTTCTGTGCGCTACGTGCCCCAGGCCATCGATTCCGTGAAGACCGAAAGCCTGCGCTCCTACGGCACCAACGACCTGGGCCAGGCGTTGAGCGGCATCCCTAACGTCAGCAGCGGCGCCGACACGCGCTTCGACAGCTTGCGCATACGCGGTTTTGACGCGAGCAACGATTTCTATCTGGACGGCATCCGCGACGACAGCCAGTACGTGCGCGACCTGCATAACATCGAGCGCATCGAAGTGCTCAAGGGCCCGGCTGCGGTGCTGTACGGGCGCGGCGGCCAGGGTGGGATCGTCAACCGCGTCAGCAAACTGCCTACCCAGGGGCTGAAATCCAGCATCGAAGCCCAAGGCGGCAGCAATGATTTGCGCAGCCTGTATGCCGACCTGAGCACCGATCCGACTGACACCATCAGCCTGCGCCTGAACATGGGCAACCAGGACAACAACAGCTTTCGCGATGGGGTCAGTGGCAACCGCCAGTTGTTCGCACCGTCGATGAGCTGGCAGCTCACCCCTGAGCTGAACTGGCTGGTGCAATACGAATACAGCCGCTACAACCGCACGCCGGACCGCGGCATACCCGGGGTCAACGGGCGCCCGACCGATGTAAGCCGCAGCACCACTTATTTCGATAGCGGCGATTACATCGACGATACATCCCAGTCCCTGCGTTCCAAGCTCGCCTATGAGCTCAACGCCAACTGGCAACTGCGCCACACCCTCGGCGTGTTCAAGCTCGACAGCGATTTCGACAACACCTACCAGACCGGCTACGACCCGAAAACCAACACCGTCACCCGCCAGCACTGGCAGCAGGACCTGACCACCCGCAATGTGTTCAACAACCTTGAGCTGGAAGGTGGTTTCGACACCTTCGGCCTGGAGCACCGCCTGCTCACCGGTATTGAGCTGGGCAGCCAGCGCCGCGATCCGAAGCTGTACTCCGCCACCGCTGTCAATCGAGGCGGCCAGGCCGTGCCGGGCCTGGACCTCAACCAACCCAATCGCCACCTGAGCCACACCGGGAGCATGAGCGTTTCGAGCAACAACCACACCGAAGTCGAAAGCCGCGCACTGTACGTGCAGGACCAACTGCGCCTGAATGACCAGTGGCAGCTCTTGGGCGGGCTGCGTTACGACCGCTTTGAAGTGGACACCACCAGCAAGCTGCTCAATACCCAGCAAAACGTGAAGAGCCACAGCACCAGCCCACGCGTCGGCCTGGTGTGGACGCCGCTGGAGCATCATTCGTTCTATGCCTCGTGGAGCAAGACCTTCACACCCGCAGGCGGCGGCCTGATCGGTATCACGCCGAATGCGGCCGGCGGCGCCAATGACCTGAGCCCCGAGCTGACCAAGCAAAAAGAAATCGGCGTGAAAAGCGACTGGCTCGACGACCGCCTGAGCACCACCCTGGCCGTGTACGAGCTGGAACTCTACAACCGCCGCACCAGCGACCCGCTGGACCGCACCATTACCCTGCTCACAGGCTTGCAACGCTCACGCGGCGTGGAGCTGACCGCCACCGGCAAGATCGTCGACAATTGGTACGTACGCGGCGGCGTGGGGCTGCAGGACGCCAAGGTGGAGAAGGACAACAATGGCTTTGAAGGCAAACGCATCAGCGACGTAGCCAAGCGTAATGCCAGCCTGTTCATCACCTGGAAGCCCGAAATGGGTTGGTACGCGGAAACCGGCTTGACCCTGGTAGGTGATCGTTACGCCGACAACCTCAATACCGTGGTGCTGCCGGGCTATGGGCGCTGGGACGCACTGGCCGGGTTCCGTCAGAAGGAATGGGACATAAGGGCGGCGCTCAACAATATCGCCGACAAAAACTACTATGCCTCGGCGACCAGCGCGGCGCAGATTCAACCGGGAGAGCCGCGTAGCCTGGTCGTCACCGGTACCTACAGTTTCTAAGGCCGAATAAATGAAACCTGTGGGTGGGGCTTGCTCCCTCCCACATAAGGTCTCAGCGCGCCTTAGAGTTACACATCAGGTCACACAGCTCGCGCACTTCATCCTCCGTGAACAACCCCACCGGGTAGCGTTCACGCATCACGCTGCGCCAGTCAGGCGCTTGCCTGATCTGTCTCGAGCCGTTTGCCTTCAACCAGAGCGCCAGCGCATGGATCGCGTCGCCGTTAACTCGCGTCGGGTGGAATGGGCGCATGTAGATAGGGTTGATATCGGCATTCATTTCAGCGCTCTCTCCTGCTGCGTGAGCGGCTAACTTACTCAAGGTTTGTGACAGATCTGTGCAGTCATCACCCTGGGCCATTGTTACGACAGCGATACAAGAGCTATGCCAATTCCCAGTGTTCATTGGCGTTCAGGTATAAAAAAGCCCGCAACCTGGCTGGGCCGCGGGCTTGCCGGGAACACTGCAATCACACCGTGCCCCGGTTGCCATCAAGGCGTTGTTACAACTGCACTCAATTTCTCTGCGGGGCTGGCTGTTGTTGAGTCAGGCAATGGATATTGCCGCCTCCCAGTAACAGTTCACGCCCCGGCACCATCACCACCTCGTGCTGGGGGAACAGGTTCTGCAGGATCTGCTTGGCTTGGCTGTCCAGCGGGTCGTCGAAACTCGGCGCGATGATGCCGCCGTTGACGATCAGGAAGTTGACGTAGGAACCGGCCAACCGCACGGTCGGATTACGCTCTTGGCTGCCGTCCACCGGGTCGACACCGGCGCACTCCTCCTCAGTGGCGTACAGCGGCCCCGGGATCGGCATTTTATGCACGATGAACGAGCGGCCTTGGGCATCGGTGCTGTTTTGCAGCACATCCATGGCCGCATGGCAGCGTGCATAGTTCGGATCTTGTGGGTCATCGGTCCAGGCCAGCAACACTTCACCCGGACGCACGTAGCAGCAGAAGTTATCCACATGGCCGTCGGTTTCATCGTTGAACAGGCCGTCCGGCAGCCAGATGATCTTATCCACCGCCAGGTGATCGCTGAGCACTGCTTCGATCGCTGCTCGATCAAGGTGCGGGTTGCGATTGCGGTTTAACAGGCATTCTTCGGTGGTGATCAGGGTGCCCTCGCCGTCCACATGGATCGAACCGCCTTCAAGCACAAAGCCTTCAGTACGGTAGCGCGGCGCCCGTTCGATCTCGAGGATCTTGCCACCCACTTGGGAATCACGGTTCCACGGCGAATAAAGGCCGCCGTCGAAACCACCCCAGGCGTTGAAATCCCAGTTCACGCCACGCACTTCGCCGCTGTCGTTGATCACGAACGTCGGGCCGGTGTCCCGCACCCAGGCATCGTCGCTGGACATCTCCACCAAGCGGATATTGGGCACATCCAGGCGCCCACGGGCGTTCTCGTACTGGCCGGCGGAAACTGCAACGGTCACCGGTTCAAAGCGGGCAATGGCCTTGGCCACGGCCACATGGGCTGCCTGCGCCGGCTTGCCGCCCAAGCGCCAGTTGTCAGGGCGCTCAGGCCAGATCATCCAGGTTTGGGTCTGTGGCGCCCATTCGGCAGGCATGTGGAAGCCATCGGCGCGAGGGGTGCTGTGCAGGGTGGTCATGGCGATCAGGGCTCCGAATGGGGTGAAGGTCGACTTTATAACGGATAAAAATCGGCTTTAAAAGCGGTTAATCAGGGTTAACATCGATAAAAACGTGAAGTAGTCGATAACTATCGACAAGCGATTGTGGCGTGGTCATCACGACAGATTTACAGAACAAAGCCGCCGCGCGTGCTGTCCATAGTGCCGTTCGAACAGGCACGATGGGTCAACAGGGACAACAACATTGTGACGGCGTTTGTTTTTTCAGACGTCTATATCGCCATTGTTCAGGGGTTTTAATCAACCCCTTATGCTCGCGGCGCTTGCGCCGGCCCGATTCACAACTCAAGCTATGCTTCTTTCGCTTAATGTCCGTCTAAGGAAAAGGCCCTCGACATGCGCATTCTCATCACCGGCGGCGCCGGATTTATTGGCTCGGCCCTGATCCGGCACTTGATTCAACACACCGAGCATGAAGTGCTCAACCTGGATAAGCTGACCTACGCCGGCAACCTCGAGTCGCTAGCCAGTATCGCGTCCAACAGCCGCTATGAGTTCGTCCAGGCCGATATCATCGACCAGGCCACCGTGAGCGCCATACTTGCTCGCTTCCAGCCTGACGCCATCATGCATTTGGCGGCTGAATCCCACGTCGACCGTTCCATTGACGGCCCGTCGGATTTTATCCAGACCAATATCGTTGGCACCTATAGCCTGTTGGAGGCCACCCGGGCCTACTGGCAGAAGCTGGCAGAACCGGCGAAGAGCGCGTTTCGTTTCCACCACATCTCCACTGACGAGGTCTACGGCGACCTGCACGGCGTGGACGATCTCTTCACCGAGACCACGCCTTACGCCCCCAGCTCGCCGTATTCCGCGAGCAAGGCGGCCTCAGACCACCTGGTACGCGCCTGGCAGCGCACCTATGGCCTGCCGGTGCTGCTGACCAACTGCTCGAACAACTACGGGCCGTTCCACTTCCCCGAAAAGTTGATCCCACTGGTCATCCTCAACGCCCTCGCGGGCAAGCCGCTGCCGGTGTACGGCGATGGCTTGCAGGTGCGTGACTGGCTGTTCGTCGAGGACCATGCCCGCGCGCTGCTTAAAGTGGTAACCACTGGGGTTGTGGGCGAAACCTACAACATCGGCGGCCATAACGAGCAGAAGAACATCGACGTGGTACGTGGCATTTGCGCCCTGTTGGAAGAGCTGGCGCCACAACGCCCAGCCGGCGTAGAAAAATTCACCGACCTGATCACCTTCGTCAAGGATCGCCCGGGCCACGACCAACGCTACGCCATCGATGCCAGCAAGATCGAGCGCGAGCTGGGCTGGGTCCCGGAAGAAACCTTCGAGACCGGACTGCGCAAGACCGTGCAGTGGTACCTCGATAATCTGGAATGGTGCCGCAGGGTCCAGGATGGCAGTTATCAAGGTGAACGATTGGGCAACACTGACGCAAAGGATTTGATCGCATGATGAAGGGCATTGTATTGGCCGGCGGTTCCGGCACCCGCTTGCACCCCATTACCCTGGGCGTGTCCAAGCAGCTGTTGCCGGTGTATGACAAGCCAATGATCTACTACCCGATCTCGGTGCTGATGCTGGCGGGGATCAAGGACATCCTGGTGATCTCTACCCCAGTGGATCTGCCGCAGTACCGTAACCTGCTGGGCGACGGCAGCCAGTTCGGTGTGCGCTTCAGCTATGCGGAGCAGCCTTCGCCGGATGGCCTGGCGCAGGCATTCATCATTGGTGAAGAGTTCATTGGCGATGATCCTGTGTGCTTGATCCTGGGGGATAACATCTTCCACGGCCAGCATTTCAGCGATCAATTGCGCGGCGCAGCCGAACGCCCTTCGGGCGCTACCGTCTTCGGTTACTGGGTCAAAGACCCAGAGCGTTTCGGTGTAATCGACTTCGACCAAGAAGGCCGTGCCCTGTCCATCGAAGAAAAACCGTTGAAGCCAAAGTCCCACTACGCCGTGACTGGCCTGTATTTCTACGACAACGACGTGATCAAGATCGCCAAGGCGGTCAAGCCATCGCCACGCGGCGAGCTGGAAATCACTGACATCAACAATGCCTACCTCCAGCGCGGTGATCTGCACGTAGAGCGATTCGGCCGCGGGTTCGCCTGGCTGGATACCGGCACCCACGACAGTCTGTTGGAAGCCTCTACCTACGTACAGACCATCGAACACCGCCAAGGCTTGAAAGTAGCCTGCCTGGAAGAGATCGCCTACGAGAACGGCTGGATCGACCGAGACTATCTGCTGGAGCGCGCCAAATACTTCGGCAAAACCGGCTATGGCCAGTACTTGTACATGCTCGCCGGGAACACTAAATGAATGTAACCGCCACTGAGTTGCCCGATGTATTGATCATCCAACCCAAGGTTTTTGGCGATGAGCGCGGCTTTTTCTATGAGAGTTTCAATGCTCGTGAGTTTGAAAAAGCCAGCGGGCTGCAACTGCAATTTGTGCAGGACAACCACTCACGCTCGCAAAAGGGCGTGCTCAGGGGCTTGCACTATCAGGTAGAACACGCCCAGGGAAAACTGGTGCGTGTGACGGCTGGCGAAGTCCTGGACGTGGCGGTGGATATCCGCCGCAGCTCCCCGCACTTCGGCAAATGGACCAGCGTGCGACTGTCTGCCGAAAATAATCGCCAGTTGTGGATCCCACCGGGTTTTGCCCACGGTTTCGTGGTGCTGAGCGATTACGCCGAATTCCTCTACAAGACCACGGATTACTACACGCCCTCTGCGGAGCGTTGCATTCGTTGGAACGACGCGGATCTCAACATCGATTGGCAGCTCAACGGCACACCGACGCTGTCCGCCAAGGATCAAAACGGTGCAAACCTGAAAGACGCGGACTTATTCCTGTGACGGCTTCCCTGAAAATCCTCATCACCGGCCAACACGGCCAAGTCTCCCAAGAGCTGCAACAGCGGCTCCAGGGCCTGGGCGAGCTCATCGTCCTGGGCCGCGATCAGCTGGACCTTGCCAACGCCGACCTGATCCGCCAACAGGTACGCGCCCATCGCCCCGGCCTGATCATCAACGCGGCCGCGCACACCGCCGTTGATCTGGCCGAGAGCGAACCGGACGCAGCCTTTGCCATCAACGCTGTCGCCCCCGGCATCCTAGCCGAGGAAGCCAAGGCATTGGGCATCCCGCTGATCCACTACTCGACCGACTACGTGTTCGACGGCAGCAAACCTGCCCCGTACACCGAAAACGACACGCCAAACCCATTGGGTGTCTACGGCCAGAGCAAGCTGGCAGGCGAGCGGGCGATTGCTGCCGTGGGTGGCCAATACCTGATTCTGCGCACCAGCTGGGTGTATTCCAGCCACGGCAAGAACTTCCTGCTGACCATGCAACGCCTGCTGCAGGAAAAATCGCAGATGCGCATCGTGGCCGACCAGATCGGTGCGCCGACCTGGGCGGGGACCATCGCCAACAGCACTCGTTTGCTGATTGAGCAGTGGCAAGCCGGCAAGGCCGGTGAATGGGGTGTCTATCACCTGACCGCCCAAGGCGAAACCTCGTGGTTCGGCTTCGCCGAGGCTATTGGCGCGCAGCTGCGGGCCGACGGGAAAGCCTGCGCCGAACTGGAGCCGATCCCTTCCAGCGCCTACCCGACCCCCGCCAAGCGCCCGCTGAACTCGCGCCTGGACTGCAAGCGGCTGCAGCAGCAATGGCAGGTCAGCCAGCCGCAGTGGCAGGACGCATTGCAAGAGTGTCTTGCACAGCAGCACTAGGCATAATGCGCCTGTACCCACAGGCGCGATCCCCATGACTCCACCCCTTGCGCGACGACCCCGCTGGCGCAGCCTTGCCCTGCTGGCATTATGCCTGGCACCGCTGTTGTGGCCACTGGAGCACCTGGCCGAGCGCTATTACCGCAGCGAACTGGCCGGGCAGAATCGCCAGACCCTCGATCTCTATGTCGCCAACCTGCTGGGCACCCTGCACCGCTACGAAGTGCTGCCGCAGATCCTCGGTGACCTGCCGGCGCTGCGCACCGCGCTGGACGCGCCCCAGGTCAGCACCAACCTGGCCAACGCCAACCTGCTGCTCAAGGACGTCGCCGCCCAGGCCGGGGTGGAAGTGATGTATTTGATGGACACCACCGGCAAGACCCTGGCCGCGTCCAACTGGGACAAACAAGACAGTTTTGTCGGACGTAATTTTTCCTTTCGTCCGTATTTCAGCGAGGCCATGGCCGGGCGCCTGGGGCGCTTTTTCGGCCTGGGCACCACCTCGGCCAAGCGCGGCTACTTTTTTGCCGCCGCGGTACGTGATGGCGACACGATCATCGGTGTGCTGGTGGTGAAGGTCGACCTGGACCACACCGAGAGCCTCTGGGGTAATACCCCGGAACAACTGCTGGTCACCGACCACAACGGCGTGGTGATCCTCACCTCACGCCCACAATGGCGATTCCGCGCCACGCGGCCACTGACCACCGAAGAACGCCAGGCCATCATTGCCATCCAGCCCTACCCGACCCGCGACCCGCAACCGCTGAGCCTGAGCAGCAGCGCCTGGCTGCGCCAATCCACGGCCATCGCCGAGA
Source organism: Pseudomonas sp. FBCC-B545 (assembly GCF_059134095.1). NCBI lineage: Bacteria > Pseudomonadati > Pseudomonadota > Gammaproteobacteria > Pseudomonadales > Pseudomonadaceae > Pseudomonas > Pseudomonas sp. FBCC-B545. Next base: position 5,930,430 of record NZ_CP101441.1, read on the forward strand.
CCGGTTGGAACGTGGAAATCCTCGCACCGCGCTCGCTGATCAATCGCCCGGTGCGCACAGTGATGGCCGTCGGTGGTGCCGCGCTGTTGGTGCTGATGCTGTTGCTGGGCTTGATCATGCAGCGCCGCCGGCATTACCTGGAACGTATCGCCTTCGAAGCCAAGGCCCGCCGCGAGTTGGAAATGCGCGTGGCCGAGCGTACCAGCGACCTGGAGGGCCTGAACCGGCGCCTGAAACAGGAAGTGCTGGAACGTGAGCACGCCCAGCAGGAACTGGTGCGCGCCCAGGATGACCTGGTGCAGGCCGGCAAACTTTCGGCACTGGGGACCATGTCGGCAAGCATCAGCCATGAACTGAACCAACCGCTGGCGGCGATTCGCAGCTATGCGGAAAACGCCGAAATCCTACTCGACCACGAACGCACCAACGATGCCCGCGGCAACCTCAAGCTGATCAGCGAATTGACCGGGCGCATGGCCTCGATCATCGCCCACCTGCGCGCCTTCGCCCGTCGCGACCGCCACGCACCGGAGAGCGTGGCCCTGCAACCGGCGCTGGACGACGCCCTGGCGTTGCTGGCCAAGCGGCGGCGCTCGATGGAAGTGGAGCTGATCCGCGACCTGCCGGAGGCAACCCTGTGGGTACAGGCCGGTGAAACCCGCCTGCGCCAAGTGCTGGGCAACCTGTTGGCCAATGCCCTCGACGCCCTCACCGAAAAAGGTCCGCCGCGCAAACTCTGGCTGAGTGCCGAAACCACTGCACAGGGCGTCAACCTGTACATTCGCGACAATGGCCCGGGCTTTTGCATGGAAGCCCTGGGCCGCGCCAGCGAGCCGTTCTATACCACCAAGACGCGCACCCAGGGCCTGGGCTTGGGCCTGGCGATCTGCGACACCCTGATGCGTGCCTTTGGCGGTGAACTGCTGTTCGCCAACCACAAGGAAGGCGGCGCGCTGTTAACCTTGAAATTGCGTGCCGGCTCGCCGGGCGTCAGTCTGCAACCGTCCGAGGACCGCAGTGTATGAGTATCGATAACCAGATTCAGGTGGTGTTGATCGACGACGATCCCCACCTGCGTCAGGCCTTGTGCCAGACCCTGGACCTGGCCGGGTTGAAAGTCCTGCCCCTGGGCGAAGCCAGCGGCCTCACCGCACGCCTGTCCCGCGATTGGCCGGGAGTGGTGGTCAGCGATATCCGCATGCCCGGTATGGACGGCCTGGAACTATTGGCCGAACTGCACGGCCAGGACCCGGATCTGCCGGTGCTGCTGATCACCGGCCATGGCGACGTGCCGCTGGCAGTGCAAGCCATGCGGGCCGGCGCCTATGACTTCCTGGAAAAACCCTTCGCCAGCGACGCCCTGCTCGACAGCGTACGCCGCGCCCTGGCCCTGCGTCGCCTGGTGCTGGATAACCGCAGCCTGCGTCTGGCCCTCAGTGATCGCCAGCAACTGAGCACACGCCTGGTGGGGCACTCGCCGCAAATGTTGCGCCTGCGCGAGCAAATTGGGGCGCTGGCCGCGACCAAGGCCGATGTGCTGATCCTGGGCGAAACCGGGGCGGGCAAGGAGGTCGTCGCCCGTGCATTGCATGATCTGTCGAGCCGCCGCAGCGGCCCGTTTGTGGCGATCAATGCCGGGGCGCTGGCCGAATCGGTGGTGGAAAGCGAACTGTTCGGCCATGAGCCGGGCGCGTTTACCGGCGCGCAGAAACGCCGCATCGGCAAGTTCGAGTTCGCCAATGGCGGCACGCTGTTCCTCGATGAAATCGAAAGCATGAGCCTGGATGTACAGGTCAAGTTGCTCCGCCTGTTGCAGGAGCGCGTGGTGGAGCGCCTGGGGGGCAATCAGTTGATCCCGCTGGATATCCGCATTATCGCCGCCACCAAGGAAGACCTGCGCCAGGCCGCCGACCAGGGCCGTTTCCGGGCTGACTTGTATTACCGCCTCAATGTCGCGCCGCTGCGCATTCCACCCCTGCGCGAGCGGGGCGAAGATGCATTGATGCTGTTCCAGCATTTCGCCGACGAGGCCAGCAGCCGCCATGGCCTGCCCCTGCATGAGCTGCAACCGGGCCAGCGCGCGCTATTGCTGCGCCACAGCTGGCCGGGCAATGTGCGCGAACTGCAAAACGCTGCGGAGCGTTTCGCCCTGGGCCTGGAGTTGGCGCTGGATAACACTCAGGACAACCCGGCAGCCGGCGTGCTGACCTCCACCCCTGGCGGCCTGAGCGAGCAGGTCGAGCAGTTCGAGAAGAGCCTGATCGCCGCCGAACTGACCCGCCCCCACAGTTCCCTGCGCAGCCTCGCCGAAGCCCTGGGCGTGCCGCGCAAAACGTTGCACGACAAACTGCGCAAGCACGGCCTGAACTTCGCTGACAGCGCCAACCACAGCGCTGACGACGAGTGACAACCGCAACCTGCCAAGAGGCCTACATGAGCCGCGACAGCCGTTATCTGGAATCCATTTTGCACCACGATATCCCTCTTACCCGGGAGATGGGTCTGAAGGTGCTCGACTGGCAGCACGACCAACTGCATCTGCATTTACCTTTGCAAGCCAACATCAACCATAAGAGCACCATGTTTGGCGGCAGCCTTTATTGCGGCGCCGTGCTCGCGGGTTGGGGTTGGCTGCACCTGAAATTGCGCGAAGAAGGGATTGAAGACGGGCATATCGTGATTCAGGAAGGGCAGATCAGTTATCCACTGCCAGTGACGCGGGATGCGACAGCCATTTGCGCAGCGCCGGAAGAGAAGGTGTGGAAGCGTTTTTTGGCGACGTACAAGCGTTATGGGCGGGCGCGGTTGGCACTGGAGACATGGATTGTGAATGCAGGCAGCGCAGAGAGGGCAGTAACCTTTACCGGCCAATACGTCCTGCACCGCTAAAAAATGTGGGAGGGGGCTTGCCCCCTCCCACACTTTGCCCTGTTGTGATCTTAAGATCTGGCCAGGGTCAATAGGCGTTCGCGCCATGCAGCCTTCGCGGGCAGCGCCAAAAAGAATGGGTTCAACAATGATTCCCGCGCCGGGTAGCTGAACGGCTGGCCATTCAACTCCAACACCTCGCCCCCTGCCCCTTCCAGCACCCCCTGGGCCGCGGCAGTATCCCACTGTGACGTCGGCGCCAGGCGTGGATAGCAATCGGCGCTGCCTTCGGCCAACAGGCAGAACTTCAACGAGCTGCCGATATTCGCCAGTTTCAGCTCGCCCAAACCTTCGCTCAAACCATCCAGCAGGCGCTCTTGCTCGGCGCTGGTATGGCGACGGCTGGCCACCACGGTAAACGCTTCGCCCGCAGCCGGGGTCTGGCGTACTTGAATCTGCTTGGGCGCGGCATTTACATCCGAACGCCAAGCCCCAAGGCCCGCGCCGCCGAAATAGCAACGGCCAGTGGTAGGCATTGATACCACGCCGAATACCACGCGACCCTGTTCGATCAGGGCAATATTGACGGTGAATTCTTCGCTGCCAGAAATGAATTCCTTGGTGCCATCCAGCGGATCCACCAACCACCAACGCTGCCAGCCGGCTCGCACGCTTTGATCGATATCGGCATCCTCTTCGGACAGTACCGGAATGCTCGGATCCAAAGCAGTAAGGCCAGCGAGAATCAGATGATGGGCGGCCAGATCGGCAGCCGTTACCGGCGAATCATCCGCTTTTGAAGTCACGGCGACATCGGCACGCCAGTACGGCAGGATGGCTTCACCGGCCTGGCGCGCCAGTTCAATGACAGGGGCGATAAATGGGTGGCCTAAAAACAGTTCGCTCATGCGTTGAACGCTCCACGCTGGGTCAACAGGTCTCTTACCAAGTACAGCGCGGCCAGGGCGCGGCCTTCGCTGAATTGCTCGTTTTGCGCAAGCGCCGACAACTCACGCAGGTTGACCCGCTCCACGCGCATCGGTTCAGGCTCATCGCCTTCAAGGCGTTCTTCGTACAGATCGGTGGCCAGCACCACCTGGATTTTCTGGCTCATATAACCAGGCGACAACGACAGTTCGGTGATGTGCTCCAGCTGCCGTGCGCCGTAGCCGGCTTCTTCCTTGAGTTCGCGATCCGCCGCCGCCAACACATCCTCGCCCGGCTCGATCAAACCTTTGGGCAAGGACAATTCATACTCGTCGGTGCCACCGCAGTACTCTTCCACCAGCAGCGCATGATCCTCGTCGATCATCGCCACGATCATCACCGCGCCGTAGCCCGTGCCTCGCCCCACCAGACGCTCGTAGGTCCGTTCAACGCCATTGGAAAAGCGCAATTGCACTTCCTCCACGCGGAACAAACGGCTACTGGCGACTATTTCGCGGGCGAGGACAGTGGGTTTCTGGCGCATAAGCGGCTCCTTGGCGTGATCGGGTTACTATACCGTGGCTTTTCCGATTGTCTGTGTCGGATATCTTTACTTACATGAGAACGCACCATGCCCTCTTTGCCCTGGCACGCCATCGACACCGTCCTGCTGGACATGGACGGCACCTTGCTCGACCTGCATTACGACAACCATTTCTGGATGGAGCACTTGCCCCAGCGTTACGCCGAACTGCACGGCGTGAGCCGCGCCATGGCCGAGATGGAGTTGCAACCACTGTTCGAGCGTAACGCCGGACAGTTGCAATGGTACTGCCTGGATTTCTGGAGCACTGAGCTGGCGATCCCGGTGCGCGAACTCAAGCTGGAGACCGCCCACCTGATCGCCCTGCGCCCGGATGCCGATACGTTCCTGGCGGCGATCAAACAGGCCGGCAAGCGCGTGATCCTGATCACCAATGCTCATCGTGATTCGCTGTCATTGAAGTTGGAACGCATTGAACTGGCGCCCTATTTCGAGCGCTTGATCAGCTCCCATGACTACGGTTTCCCCAAGGAAAACCCGCAATTCTGGGAAGCCTTGCAAGCCGACATCCGTTTCGATCCGGCCCGTAGCCTGTTTATCGATGACACCTTGCCGATCCTGCGCAGCGCCCGGGATTTCGGCGTGGGGCACCTGCTGGCGGTGAAAGAGCCCGATAGCAAAAAAGGACAAAAGGACACCGCAGAGTTCGCGGCAGTGGAGGATTACCGCGATCTCATTGCCGGGCTCTAAACCCATGTGGGAGGGGGCTTGCTCCCGATGGCGGTGTATCAGCCAAGTATCAGGTGACTGAACCACCGCCATCGGGAGCAAGCCCCCTCCCACATTTTGTTCTGCCTATTACTCAGGAATACGCAGTGTCTGGCCTGGGTAGATCTTGTCCGGGTGCGACAACAGTGGTTTGTTGGCCTCGAAGATCTTGTTGTACTGGTTGGCGTTACCGTACACCGCCAGGGAAATCGCGCTGAGGGTGTCGCCCTTTTTCACCACGACGAAACGAGCAGCGGCAACCGCAGGGCCCGATACAGTGATCTGATCATCCACGCTCGCCACACCAGCAATGTTGCCCAACGCCAACAGAATCTTCTCTTTCTCTTCCTGCGTAGCAACTTCACCAGTCACCGTGACCTTGTCGCCATCCACCGTGGTCTGCACGTTTGGATTACCCAGGCCCACCTTGCTCACATGCTCCTTCAACTGCTCACTCGCATTCGCATTACCCGGCGTCAACAGGTCGACAATCTTTTCGCCGGCTTCTTTGATAAAACTGAAAATACTCATGGTGCGCTCTCCTTGGGATTTAATTTCCAGATGCCCAAGACTAGACCAGTCCTACAGACTTGGGTTCCAGATCCACCAAAGACTCAAAAGTATTGAATTCACTCACCCTTGGAATAAGCCCGCAGTGAAGCGGCGATTCCACCGTGATCGACGCCATCTATCAACAGATCAATACTGGCAATTAGACGCGACCCTTTGTCGCGCCTAGTCTAAACACTGACCCATCCGCCGGTGGTACTGCCCCATGAACGCCAAGCGCCCAACCTGCGCGGCGCCCGCACTCGAAACGACCGCGCCCGTCGCCAGCCAGAGCTATCAATATTGCAATCTTGGACACACAGAAATCGCCAGTACTGCACTGGCCGAAGAGGTGGCGTTGGCGATTGCCTATAACGATATCAGCCAGGCGGTGATGCTGGTGACGCCCACGGACCTGGAAGACTTCATTGTCGGCTTCAGCCTCGGCAGCGGCATTATCACCGACGTCAGCGACATCTATGACCTGAAGATCAGCGGCTGCGGCTCTGCCCAATATGCTCAGGTGCAGATTTCCAGCCGTGCATTCTGGAACCTCAAGCAGCAGCGCCGCCAATTGGCGGGCACCAGCGGTTGCGGCCTGTGCGGAGTAGAAGCGGTTGAACAGGCACTGCCCGACCTGCAAGTGCTGCCCGGCGCGCCCTTGCCGCCCGCCGAATGGCTCGATGGCCTGCGCCAGCGCATCAGTGCATTCCAGCCTCTGGGCCAGTACAGCGGCGCGGTGCATGCGGCGGTGTTTATGAACAATCAGGGCGAATTGCTGGTGGGTCGCGAAGACATCGGCCGGCACAACGCCCTGGATAAATTGATCGGCGCCTTGGTCCGCGCAAACATCCCGACCAACGGCGGCCTGGCGATTGTCACCAGTCGCTGCAGCCTCGAATTGATCCAGAAAGTCCTGCGCGCCGGCATCCAGACGCTGGTCAGCCTGTCCTCGCCCACCGGCTTGGCCCTTCAATGGGCACGTCGGCACAACCTCAATCTCATCCACCTGCCGCAGAAAAGCGCGCCGCGGGTTTACAGCCCAGCGATGGAGTACCAGCCATGAGCCTTCACCACCAAGCCGACCAAACCCCAACCCCGCGCTACAAGCCTTATAAAGGCCCGGCTGGCGGCTGGGGCGCGCTGATCAGCGTAGCGCAAGCCTGGTTGACCAGTGACAATGCGCTGAAAAACATCCGCATGATGCTCAAGACCAACCAGAACGGCGGTTTCGATTGCCCGGGCTGCGCCTGGGGCGACTCGCCGGAAAGCGGCATGGTCAAGTTCTGCGAAAACGGCGCAAAAGCGGTCAACTGGGAAGCCACCAAGCGCCGCGTCGATGCGGCGTTTTTCGCCAAGCACAGCGTCACAGCCTTGCTGGAGCAAAGCGACTACTGGCTGGAATACCAGGGCCGCCTGACCGAGCCGATGCGCTATGACACCGCGACCGACCGCTACATGCCCATCAGTTGGGAAGCGGCCTTCGACCTGATCGGCAAGCACCTCAACGCACTGCCCAGCCCGAACATGGCCGAGTTCTACACCTCGGGCCGCGCCAGCAACGAAGCCGCCTACCTGTACCAGTTGTTTGTACGCGCCTACGGCACCAACAACTTCCCGGACTGCTCGAACATGTGCCACGAGGCCAGCGGCGTAGCCCTGGCCCAGAGTGTGGGCGTGGGCAAAGGCACCGTGACCTTTGACGACTTCGAACATGCCGACGCTATTTTCGTCTGGGGCCAGAACCCCGGCACCAACCATCCGCGCATGCTTGAACCGCTACGCGAGGCGGTGAAACGCGGCGCCCAGGTGGTGTGTATCAACCCACTGAAAGAGCGCGGTCTGGAACGCTTCCAGCATCCGCAACATCCGCTGGAAATGCTCACCAACGGTGACAAGCCAACCAATACCGCCTACTTCCGCCCCGCGTTGGGCGGCGACATGGCCATCCTGCGTGGCATGGCCAAGTTTCTGCTGCTGTGGGAACGCCAGGCCCTGGCCGAAGGCACGGAAGCGGTGTTCGACCATGATTTCCTCAACGAGCACACCACCAACGTACTGGAGTACCTGGGCCAGATTGACGACACGTCATGGGAAGAAATCGTCGAGCAATCCGGCCTGACCTTGGTTGAAATCGAGCAAGCGGCGCGCATGTACGCCAAAGGCAAGAACGTGATCATGTGCTGGGCGATGGGGATTACCCAGCACCGCCACTCGGTACCGACCATCCAGGAAATCGCCAACCTGATGCTGCTGCGCGGCAATATCGGCCGCCCCGGCGCCGGCCTGTGCCCTGTGCGGGGCCACAGTAACGTGCAGGGCGATCGCACCATGGGCATCAATGAACGCCCACCGGTAGCCTTCCTTGACGCGCTGGAGCGTCGCTTCCAGTTCCAGGTGCCACGCGACAGCGGCCACAACGTGGTGGAGGCGATTCACGCCATGCTCGAAGGCCGCTCCAAAGTGTTTATCGGCCTGGGCGGCAACTTTGCCCAAGCCACACCAGACAGCCTGCGCACCTTCGAAGCGTTGCGCAATTGCGACCTGACCGTACAGATCAGCACCAAGCTCAACCGCAGCCACCTGATGCACGGTAAAGACGCGCTGATCCTGCCGTGCCTGGGACGTACCGATATCGACATCCAGGCCGACGGCCCGCAAGCGGTGACGGTGGAGGACTCGTTCAGCATGGTCCATGGCTCCAACGGCCAACTGCAACCGCTGTCGGCGCAGATGAAGTCTGAACCTGCGATCCTGGCCGGGATTGCCGCCGCCACCTTGGGCAGCAAACCGGTGGACTGGAATTGGCTGGTGGCCGATTACGGGCGCATTCGCGACCTGATTGCCGACACCATCCCGGGCTTCAAGGACTTCAACGAGCGCATCAAGCACCCAGGGGGGTTCTACCTTGGCAACTCGGCCGGTGCACGCCGCTGGAACACACCATCGGGCCGCGCCAACTTCCGCCCGAACATCCTGCCCAAGGACCTGATCCACGAACGAACCCATGCCACGGGCCGGGTGCCGGACCTGATCATGCAGTCGATGCGCTCCCACGATCAGTACAACACCACCATCTATGGCCTGGACGACCGTTACCGCGGGGTCAAGGGCCAGCGTGACGTGCTGTTCGTCAATGAAGCCGACATCATCCGCCTGGGCTTCAAGCCAGGGCAGAAGGCTGACATCGTGTCGTTGTGGGAGGATGGCCGTGAGCGCCGTGTGAAGGGCTTTACCTTGCTGGCGTTTGATATTCCGGCGGGGCAGGCAGCGGCGTACTACCCGGAGGTGAATCCACTGGTGCCGCTGGAAAGCACTGGCGAGGGTAGCCACACGCCGACGTCGAAGTTCGTCGCGATCCGTCTAGAAGCCGCAAGTGACAGCGGGCTGATCATGGCACGCTCGGCCTGACTTGATCCGAACTATTCGTTGCTTGAACCACCGCTGTCGCGGGCAAGCCCCCTCCCACACTTGGAATGCATTTCAAATATGGGAGGGGGACTTGAGGCCAGCACAGTCACGACAGATTCTGCGGGCACAAAAAAGGCCGCTTTTGCATAAAAGCGGCCGTTCCGAAGTAACTAAAGACCTGTAAAAACAACTTAAGTTCCCGATAAAAAACAGTAACTTAGCAAATTGTATACAACCTCTGCCGCCGGTCGGATTTCGATTGTCAGCGTCTCGATACAACCTCAGGATCGCGCCGTCATCCCCTTGAGGTTTCCCTGAATGAAGTTTTCCTCGATTCTCTTGTTGTCCCTTGGCCTGGTCAGTGGCGCAGCCATGGCCGGTGGCACCACCGAAGCCGGTGTAGGCGGCGCATTGGGCGGGGTTCTAGGTTCTGTTGTCGGCCAACAGTTGGGCGGCAACACCGGCTCGACCATTGGCGCAGCCCTGGGCGGCGCGGGCGGCAGTGCGGTCGGTGCCGACAAGCGTAGCCGAGGCGAAGCCGCCATTGGCGGCGCATTGGGCGCAGCCGGTGGCAACGTCGTGGGCCGCAGTGTCGGCGGCAGCACCGGCGCACTGATCGGCTCTGCGGCCGGCGGTGGTGCAGGTGGCGCATTGGGCAACTACATGGGTAACGACAGTGATCGTGACGACCGCCGTTATCGCGATCGCGACCGTGACGACCGTCGTTACTACCGCGATGGCCACCCAGGCCGCGGCCATGCCTATGGGCATCGCAAGAACAAGCACCGTTATCGCGACTGATAAATACGTGACCTGACGAACACAGCACCTGTGTGGGAGTGGCGGTACGCCCCTCCCACATTTGCTTCAGCGGCGTTTGCCAAATAGCGTCAAACCACCAGTCGCTGCAACACCTCACGCAACACGGCCGGAATCGGCACCGGCTGGTTCGACGCCCGATCCACAAACACATGCACAAAGCGCCCCGCAGCGCAGGCCTCTTCTTCGCCGGCCTTGAACACCGCCAGCTCATACTGCACCGAACTATTACCCAGCTTGCCCACTCGCATGCCGATTTCAATGCGCTCGGGAAATGCAATCGACGCAAAATAATCGCACGCCGAACTCACCACGAACCCCACCACCTCACCGTCGTGAATATCCAGCCCGCCCTGTTCGATCAGGTAGGTATTCACCGCCGTATCGAAAAAGCTGTAGTAGGTGACGTTGTTCACATGCCCATAGGCATCGTTGTCATGCCAGCGCGTGGTGATTGGCTGGAAGTAACGGTAATCGGCGCGCAGGAGCGTTGAGTCAGGCATCGGCAAGTCTCGTCAGAGTAGGTTTAATTGAGTGTGAGCCCAGTCACGCACCTCGGCGTAAGGGTAGTCCTCCAGCGCGGCAAAACCGGGAATGCCCCGCACCTTCAACTTGGTAAACAACGGCACGCTGATACCGCCGAGAAACCGCGTCAGCCGCTCGGCACCGGGTAGCTCGCCAGTGTGCTCATGATGCCTGTGGATAAAATCGCCGCACAGCCCCATGAAGCTTTTATCCACAAGTGGCGGCAGGCTTGGCGGAGACGGCAGATACGCGACATGGCCGTGGCACACCGAACAATGCCCACAACGCTGGGGAGCGTTTTCATCACCGAAGTACTGCGCCAGGCGTTGCCCCAGGCAGTGTTCGGTGGCGAACAGGTCGAGCATGGCGTGAATCCGCGCTACCTCCGTCACTTCATGCTGCTTGAAGCCTGTGTATAACTCGGCGCTCAATACCCGTGGATCGAAATCGGTGTCGAGCAGGCTGTAGACCTCGGTCATCTGTTTGCTTTCCAGCTCGATCAAGCCCTGCTCCTGGAAGTAATCCAGCGCCTTTACCACCCTGCTGCGCTCGGCATTGTGCTGTTGATAAAGCGCCTCGAAATCCACCGTTGCCCAGGTTTTCGCACGCTTGCACACCTGGATGATCGCAGCGACAAACTGCTGACGCTCACCGGAAAACCGTGCGAGCAAAGCGTCGGGCTCGATCAGGTACTTGAAACGGTATTCGGCATAAAACGCATAGCGCGGTGCGATCACGCCCTTGAGCTCCAATTGCACCAGCAGCGTCTTGAGCGGCAGCTCGCGAATATTGCTGTGATCGGACAGCGACCTGAGCAGGAACTCCCACTGCCCTTCGCTGCGTGCGGCCTGCAACTCCTCGAGGACACGGCCAATGCCCTCTTGCTCCGGCGTGTCGCCGTAGACGAAATTTTCCAGCACATTGAGGCTGTCGCGATTGGCCAACACCAGGCAATCCGACGGCTGCCCGTCGCGCCCTGCACGGCCGATTTCCTGGCTGTAGTTCTCGATGGACTTTGGCAGGTCGAAGTGCACCACATTGCGGATATCGCTTTTATCGATGCCCATGCCGAACGCGATGGTTGCGACGATGCAATTGGAACGCCCACCCATGAAACGCTGCTGGATGCCCTCGCGTTTATCGTGGGGCAGCCCCGCGTGGTAAGCCTCGGCCTGAATGCCGTGGCGGTTCAGATGCTCGGCAATCTGCTCGGCGGTTTTTTGCAAAGTGACATAGACGATGCTCGGTTGGTTGGCCCGTTCCGTCATCCACTCAACCAACCTGCGGCGCTTGTGCTGGCCGCTGACCGGTTCCACCAGCAGGTTGAGGTTGGGCCGATAGAAGCCGGTGGTCACCACATCCCCGGGGGCAATCGCGAACTTGGCCTGCATGTCGGCGATTACCTTAGGCGTCGCCGTGGCCGTCAGCAGCAACGCTTGCGGGATATTGAACTGGCGCTGGTAGTCCGGCAGCTTCAAATAGTCCGGGCGGAAGTTGTGGCCCCACTCGGAGATGCAGTGCGCCTCGTCCACCACCAGCAGCGAGATCTGCACGCTGTGCAAAAAGTTACGGAAGCGCTCGTTCTTCAAGCGCTCCACGGAAATCATCAGGATTTTCAGCTCGCCCGAACGCGCACGAGCCATGACATCATTGGCGTCATCGCGGCTCTGGGCCGAATCGATACTGCCCGCCGAAATACCGTGGCGCTGCAGGAAACCTAACTGGTCCTGCATCAGTGCCAGCAAGGGCGACACCACTAGCGTCAGGTGCGGCAGCAACACCGCCGACAGCTGATAACACAGGGACTTGCCCGACCCCGTAGGGAAAATGGCCGCGGCGGAGCGCCCAGCCAGGACGGCGCTGACCGTTTCTTCCTGGCCCAAGCGAAACTGTGGATAACCGAAGACCTGCCGGAGGGTGTCGTGCATAAGGCTGTCACTCCATTGACCGCTGGGTTGGCTCAAAAACATAGCCTGGGAAACTCAGCGAATCGAGAAAGGTCGCAAGGAAAAAAGAGACAGAATGATACACAGGGCGAAGGATGGCCCAGGGCCGAAGTGGGACTTTTCCTAGGAAATAGCAGGAAGCGCCAGAATCGAATGTAGGGTGCGGCCTTGCCCGCGTTCCCATGTCCAGGTTGTTGGTGGTTTTTTAACCTGCCTGTACGTTGATGCATTGCGCTACAATCAAAGCCTTGCTAACCAGGAGTACGCTGCAATGAGCGAACTGACGTTTGAGCAAAAACAGGATCACTATCATAAGATCCGCCGTTCCAATTACCTGGCCAGCCTGCGCCTGGAAGGGTTCGATACCCAACCGGCCGATGTCGACAAGCCCCTGCCGACCCGCGAAGCCGTCCTGGCCAAGTACCGCAACACCTCCCGCTGATGCTCGACAAATACGGGGTGGGCCAGGACCCGTACTGCTACCCCGGTAGCAGCGTCCTGCGCAACCGCCTCGATTTGCTCGATGAAGCACGCCTGCATCAGGCCGAGCGAGAGTTATCCGAAATTGCAGTAGGCAACCTTCCGCTCTTTCCGCCGCCCTACGACCTCGAACGTCTGCAACACATTCACCGCATCCTGTTCGGCGACATTTATGACTGGGCTGGCGAACTGCGCAGCGTCAACATCCAGAAAGGTGACACGCTGTTCTGCACTCCGGAGCGTATCCCACCGGAAGCTGCAAAAATCATTCAACGCATGCTGGAAGCCAATTGGTATGTCGGCGCATCCCAGGCCGATCTCGTCCACCAAATCGCTGAAGCTTATGGCGATCTGAATGTCATCCATCCCTTCCGCGAAGGCAATGGACGGGCACAGCGGATCCTGTTTGAGCAGATCATCGTGAATGCGGGGTTTTCGGTGAACTGGTGGCTGGTGAAACACGCGGCATGGATACCGGCGAATATTGATGCGGTGGCGTGTGACTATCGGGGACTGGAGGCGATTTTTGGGCGGTGTATCAGTAAGCCTCTCAGTGTCTGATCGAAGCGCGAACGATTAAACTATCTGTTTATTGCCCGATAACAAACTCACTTCTAAGCCACTGACCACCTGAACGCGACAGCCCCCTCACCCACTCCTACGTACCCACCATGAACCTGGCCCCCAACTTCCCCGAAGATCCTGTCATGCAGCAACTCCTGCAATTGCTGCATGAAGAATTCAGTCTGCCGAAACACAAGACCATCAGCCTGCAAACCTCGCTCAACTTCGACCTTGCTTGCGATGGCGTTGAGGCCAAGCAATTCATGGAGGCGCTGGAACAGGATTTCGGGGTCGACCTAAGCGACTACGACGCTTATCGTTACTTTCAGCCGCCGGTATTCGACGTATTCTTGAAGCGACGCGCCAAAGGCCGTGGCGACAAAATACCGCTGACCATCGGCATGCTCTACCTGGCGAGCAAGACCCTCAGGTGGGACACGCAGACCTTGGAAAACCTGAGCTGATCCCAAGAGCACTGAGATCCAAATGTGGGAGGGGGCTTGCCCCCTTCCACATTGGTTCTGCGCTAATCTGGCGAGCGGTATGCATAACAAGGACCTTACATGGACGTACTAATGGGCCTGCTGGCCGCCCTGCTCTGGGGTGGCACGGACTTTCTGGTGGGCCTCAATGCCCGCGCCGTTGGCGTTAAACGCGCGGTGTATTTCGGCCAAGCCCTCGGCTTTCTGATTATGACTTTGCTGCTGGTCATATTCCCGACCTACCTTTTCAAATCCCTCGATGCTCCGTTAAGCGTCTGGCTCCTGGGCATCGCTGCCGCCCTGCTGACCGTTTCCGGTGCCCTCGCACTGTCCAAGGCGTTCGCCTTGGGCAAAGCCGCCATCGTCGCGCCATTGGTCACTTCTTATGGTGTAGTGACCACCCTGCTGTCCTGGGCCAGCGGTGAGCACATCAGCCTGATACAACTGGGCTGCATCGCCCTGTGCGTGATTGGCGTGGTCCTGTCCAGCATCCACAAGGAAAACGGCACGCCCCACAACAACCCGCGCCTGTCCATCGCCTACGCCATGCTCGCAGCAACGCTGTACGGCACCAGTTTCTGGCTGCAAGGTCGCTACACACTGCCGGCGCTGGGGCCGATAACGATGTTGTGGTTGGGGTACCTGGTGGGCCTATGCGTGCTGGTGGTGATGGTGCTGAAGATCAAGGACGGCCTGAAGATCCCACCGCTGAAAAATTGCGCGACGTTGACCGGAGCGAGCCTGATGAACCTCGGCGGGTTCTCGGCGTTTTCGTGGGGTGCGATGGCGGGGTCGGTATCGGTGGTGACGGTGATCAGTACACTATCGGGCGGTATTGCGGCGATCCTGGGGTTTGTGTTTTTCAAGGAGCGCTTGTCGGCGGTACAGGTGCTCGGGGTTGTGCTGGTGCTGGTCGGCGCGGTGCTGCTGCACATCGCCCACTAACCCTGCGCGCACAAAAAAGCCGCCTGTAGGAGGCGGCTTTTTCACAACAGCTAAGTCTTACAACTTAGGGCCCGCAGCCTTGATCGCATCGCTCACTTCAAACTTCTTGAAGTTCTCGATGAACAGGCCCGCCAGCGCTTTCGCAGCTTCGTCGTAGGCGGCTTTGTCAGCCCAGGTGTTACGTGGGTTCAGCAGGCCGGTTTCAACGCCCGGTACGGCCAATGGCACGTCGAGGTTGATGGTGTCGAGGTGTTCAGTCTGCGCACCGATCAACGCGCCGCTCTGGATCGCGGCGATCACGCCGCGAGTAGTCGGGATGTTGAAGCGTTTGCCGACGCCGTAGCCGCCGCCGGTCCAGCCGGTGTTGACCAGGTAGACCTTGGAGCCGAAACCACGGATACGCTTGATCAAAAGCTCTGCGTATTCACCGGCTGGGCGTGGGAAGAACGGCGCGCCGAAGCAGGTGGAGAAGGTCGACTTGATACCGCTGCCGGAACCCATTTCAGTCGAGCCCACCAACGCGGTGTAGCCGGACAGGAAGTGGTAGGCCGCTTGTTCTTCGCTGAGGATCGACACGGGCGGCAGTACGCCGGTCAGGTCGCAGGTCAGGAAGATCACCGCATTTGGCTCGCCGCCCAGGTTCTTCTCGGAACGCTTGGCCACGTGCTCCAGCGGGTAGGCGGCACGGCTGTTCTGGGTCAGGCTGACGTCAGCGTAGTCAGCGTGCTTGGCATCGTCGATCACCACGTTTTCCAGCACGGCACCGTGCTTGATGGCTTTCCAGATAACCGGTTCGTTCTTCTCGGACAGGTCGATGCACTTGGCATAGCAACCGCCTTCGATGTTGAACACCACGCCTTCGCCCCAACCGTGTTCGTCGTCACCGATCAGGTAACGGCTTTCGTCGGCAGACAGGGTGGTCTTGCCGGTGCCGGACAGGCCGAAGAACAAGGTCACGTCGCCTGCTTCGCCAATGTTGGCGGCGCAGTGCATCGGCAATACGTCGGAAGCTGGCAGCAGGAAGTTCTGCACCGAGAACATAGCCTTTTTCATTTCACCGGCGTAACGCATGCCGGCGATCAGCACTTTTTTCTGGGCGAAATTGAGGATCACGCAACCGTCGGAGTTGGTGCCGTCACGCTCTGGCACGCACTCGAAGTTGGCCACGTTGAGCACTTGCCACTCTTCACGACCGGCCGGATTGTACTGGGCCGGGTTGATGAACAGGCAACGACCGAACAGGTTCTGCCAGGCAGTCTGGGTGGTCATTTTCACGGCCAGGTAGTGGTCTTCGGAAGCACCTACATGCACGTGGGACACAAAATGCTCTTGCGCGTTATTGAACGCCTCGACGCGAGCCCACAGGGCATCGAACTTGTCGGCCGGGAACTTGCGGTTGATAGGGCCCCAGGCAATGGCGTCCTGGGTGGAAGGCTCTTCAACGATGAAACGGTCAACCGGCGAACGCCCGGTACGATGACCGGTTTCTACGACCAGCGCGCCAGTATCGGCAAGCACGCCTTCACCGCGCTGCAGGGCTTCTTTGACCAGATCGTCAACACTCAGATCGGTGTATACGGCGTTATTGGCTTGCGTCATGAGGTTCCCCGTCGGCCTATGGCCGAGTGCTCCAAACGTTTTGTAGTAGAAAGTTGCGCACTACTACCGCGAAAAAAGTGGGCCGGATTATGCCAGAAAAGCCCAAAAAGAGTAGGGCCCTCCCGTCAGAACGCCTCTAATCCGGCATTCGACAGGTAATTTACCTGTGCTTAAACGTTTTAGTGGCGGGTGTCGGAAGGGGTGTCGATACCTGCTCCGGCGAATAATTGGGCTACATCCGCGGCATCGAACAGATAACGCTCGTT
Source organism: Pseudomonas sp. FBCC-B545 (assembly GCF_059134095.1). NCBI lineage: Bacteria > Pseudomonadati > Pseudomonadota > Gammaproteobacteria > Pseudomonadales > Pseudomonadaceae > Pseudomonas > Pseudomonas sp. FBCC-B545. The sequence goes on from NZ_CP101441.1 coordinate 5,947,123, forward strand.
GCAGAACTGGCAGTCGATCTCGATATGGCCGCCATGTTCCACCACCAGGTTTTGCGCATCTTCCAGGCCCAGGCTGACCAAGGCATTGGCCGAACGCTCGCGCGAGCAACTGCAATTGAAGCGCAGCCCCTGTGCATCGAACAGGCGCACGGCCTCTTCATGGTACAGGCGGTGCAGGATGGTTTCGTTGTCCAGGCCCAGCAGCTCTTCGGCCTTCAACGTGTCGGCCAGGGCGATGATATGCCGCCAGCTTTCAGCGCGATCATCGTCATCCTTGATGCGGTCGGCCGGCAGTTGTTGCACCAGCAAGCCACGGGAGCGCTTGCCGTCTGCGTTAAGCCAGAACTTGGTGCCCACTTGCTGGGACATCACGAAGTAGTTGGTGAAGCATTCCGACAGGGTTTTGCCATCAAGGTCGACGATGCCCTGGTAGCGCTGGCCTTCGGTCGGGTCGACAGTGAGGGCCAGTACGCCGTTGGGCATCAGGTCGGCCAGGGTGGCGTCCGCAGCGATCTGGTCCGCTTCATATCGGGCCAGGCCGCGGATTTCGCGCTCGCTGGAGCACTCGATCATCAGCATGGGAATCGGCCCTTCGGAGCGAGCCTGCAAGATCAGCAAGCCGTCGAACTTCATCGTGCCAACCAGCAGCGCCGCAGCGGCCATCAGCTCGCCGAGCAACTGCGCGACCGGCTCCGGATAGGCATGTTTAGCGAGGACTTCGGCATAGCTGCGCTCCAACGAGACCATCTCGCCGCGGGCGTCGCTCTCATCGAAGATAAAGCGTTGGGTGAAGTCGGTATCCGGTAGATCGGTCATAGGTCTGGGTATCTGAAGTGATGACAAAATGATTACAAGGTTTATAAAATTAAACGCTTTAGCACCATGTTGGTGCGACTTCTCCTGAAAACAAGGAGCTTAATAGAGCGATGAGGGACAGTTTATGAACAATCCGGGTTTGTTCCAAGCCAACTGGAACCTCCGGCGATGGGCTCTTTGCAATCTACTCGCTATCGGACTGCTGTGTTTTTGGCTCTGGCCCACGGGCCAGATGCTCTGTGTAATTTTCGACGAGTGGCTGTTTCATCTGCTCAATGATCCGCTGGCGACCAGCTCGACCTGGTTGCATGTGTGGGCCGTGGCCAGCCTGCGGCCATTTGATGCGGTGGTCGGCGTGATTTTGCTGGCGTTGCTGATTCGCGGCGATTGGGTGTTCAAGGCCGTGCAGGTGCGCCAGGCATTTTTTGGTTTTCTAGGCATTCTGCTGCTGTTGCTGTTTATCCGCATGCTGTTCTCCAAGCTCGCGGCCCAAATGGGCTGGCAACACAGTAGCCCGTCGATGGTGATCAGCGGCGCGATTCAAATGAGTGATTTTTTCCCTGGGCTGGAAAAAACCTGGGAGTTGAAGGACCGCTCAAGCCAGAGCTTCCCCGGCGATCACGCTTCGGTGCTGTTGATCTGGGGGATGTTCATGACGGTGTTTGCCAAGCGCGTCAGCCAGGTGCTGGTGATCTGGGGCCTGGCGCTGTTGTTCATGACGCCGCGACTGGTTGCCGGCGCACACTGGGGCCAGGATGACTACATCGGTGGGGTGCTGCTGGCGTTGTTGGCGCTGGGGTGGGGGTATTACACGCCGTTTGCAGCGAAGGTGTCGGAGTTCCTGTTGCGGATAACTGCGCCGGTGTTCGGGTTGCTGGGCAAACTGCCGGTGATCGGGCGATTGAGTGTCATGCGCACACCCTTTTAACACCGAAGGCTAAATGTGGAAGGGGCTTGCCCCCTCCCACATTTTTGATCCCCTTCGAGTTGGAGATTGGTGTAATCAGTCGTCGTTACCGCTGCCGCGAAACTTGAATAGATCACGGCGCTGCTTCTTGCTTGGCTTGCCATCGGTGGTCATGCCGGTCGCCCCGGCCTTGCGCATGGCCGCGGCGTTTTCGCGCTTGGCGATACTCGCTTCGGTCTCGGTGTACAGCGCCTGCGCTTCGGGTGCCCCACGGCGCACGGCAGAAAGCGCCTGCACCACGACAGTCTTTTCATCAAAACCTGTACGAATCTGAAACTCATCACCGATACGCGGCTCTTTGCCCGGTTTGCAGCGCTCGCCTCGATGGTGCACCTTGCCACTCTCGATAGCGGCCTTGGCAAGGGCACGAGTCTTATAGAACCGCGCCGCCCACAACCACTTGTCCAGCCGGACCTTTTCTTCCTCTTCCTGCTTTTGAGCCACTTGAATTCCTCGCTCTGAAAAATGTCGCAACTTTACCGTTGAAACCCTTCGACGCATAAACCCCAAGGCTCACCTAAGATACGCCAGGTAGTACCCTGATTTCGCGAGGTTCCGCTGTGACCGACTTTCCCGCTTCACTCACCTCGCCTGACCAGCGGTGCGTGGGTTGCCAGCAAAGCGAGCCCCTGGGCTTTGATTTCGCTTTCGCCTACCAGCCTATCGTAGACCTTCGGGATCACTCTATTTTCGCCCACGAAGCCCTGGTGCGGGGCACGCTAGGCGAAGGCGCGCTGTCGGTGCTGGAGCGGGTCAATGAAAGCAATCGGTATCGCTTCGACCAGCGCTGCCGCACCCAGGCTATTGCCGGGGCTTCTGCCCTGGGGATGCAAACCCGCCTGTCCATTAATTTCATGCCCAATGCCGTATACCGGCCTGAGCTGTGTATTCGCAGTACCCTGGAGGCGGCGCGGGCGCATAACTTTCCTTTGGACCGGCTGATTTTCGAGACCCTGGAACACGAGCACGTAGATAACTATCGCCATTTGACCAATATTCTGCGTGAATACCGCGAATTCGGCTTCATGACCGCCATCGACGATTTCGGCGCGGGCTATTCGGGGCTGAATCTGCTGGCTGATTTCCAACCTGACTTGATCAAGCTCGACATGGCACTGATCCGCGATGTCGATCAGGACCGTGTCCGCCAGGTGATCGTCCAGGGGATTGTCACAATCTGTGAGCAGTTGGGGGTTACTGTCATCGCCGAAGGTATCGAAAGTGCCGGCGAGCGCGACTTCCTGTTCGACTGTGGAATATTTCTGATGCAGGGCTACTGGTTCGCCAGGCCCGCATTCAAGGCCTTGGCCGAGGTTTCTCCTCAGGCCTGGGCGAATTAACCGGTTACCCATATTGAAGACATTTGACCATTTGACCGTTGTGGGTCTGCGTGAGTGGGTGGCACTACCCGACCTGGGAGTGGCGGGCCTGCGCGCGAAGATCGACACCGGTGCCAGTACCTCAAGCCTGCACGCCACCGATATCGAGCCCTTCGAGCGCGACGGTGAACAGTGGGTGCGCTTTACCGCGCACCTGGGCAGCGTGGTGCAGTTGCGTCACCGCCGCTGCGAAGCGCCCCTGGTGACGATGAAAACCATCAAGAGCTCCAACGGTCATGCGCAGGTGCGCTACGTGATCAGTACCACCCTGGCGCTGGGCGATCGGGTGTGGCGGGTGGAGTTCACCCTCGCCTGCCGCAAGGCCATGCGCTATCGCCTGCTGCTGGGTTCCAAAGCCTTGATTGACGGCCAATTGGTCGTCAGCCCCGGCGTCAAGTACGTTCAAGACAAGCCGGTGTTCCCGGTCTCCACTATTTCTGCCCCAGGTGCTGCATGAAGATTGCTGTGCTGTCGCGAAACCCGCGTCTGTATTCCACCCGCCGCCTGGTCGAGGCCGGCACCGAACGTGGCCATGAAATGGTGGTGATCGACACGTTGCGTGCCTACATGAACATTGCCAGCCACAAACCGCAGATCCACTACCGGGGCAAACCCCTGGAAGGCTTCGATGCGGTGATTCCGCGTATCGGCGCCTCGGTAACGTTTTATGGCTGCGCGGTATTGCGCCAGTTTGAAATGATGGGGGTGTTTCCCCTGAATGAATCCGTGGCCATTGCACGCTCGCGAGACAAACTGCGTTCGCTGCAACTGCTGTCGCGCCGGGGCATCGGCCTGCCGGTGACCGGGTTTGCCCACTCCCCGGATGACATCCCCGACCTGATCGAGATGGTCAATGGCGCGCCACTGGTGATCAAGGTGCTGGAAGGCACCCAGGGCATCGGCGTAGTGCTATGTGAAACTGCGACGGCGGCGGAGTCAGTCATCGAGGCATTCATGGGCCTCAAGCAGAACATCATGGTGCAGGAATACATCAAGGAAGCCGGCGGTGCGGATATCCGCTGCTTCGTGGTGGGCGACAAGGTGATTGCAGCCATGAAGCGCCAGGCCAAGCCCGGTGAGTTCCGCTCCAACCTGCACCGTGGCGGCAGCGCCAGCCTGATCAAGATCACCCCGGAAGAACGCATGACTGCGCTGCGGGCAGCCAAGGTGATGGGTTTGAGTGTAGCGGGCGTGGATATCCTGCGTTCCAACCATGGGCCGCTGGTGATGGAGGTGAACTCATCGCCCGGCCTGGAAGGGATCGAGACCACCACCGGCAAGGATGTGGCAGGGATCATCATTCAGCACTTGGAGAAGAATGGTGGGCCGAATATGACTCGGACCAAGGGCAAGGGCTAAAAGCCTATTTAGGCCCGACATAAAACCAATGTGGGAGGGGGCAAGCCCTCTCCCACATTTGATTTATGTCATCAGTCAGACCGCATCTCTAGGCAACATCAGCCCAAGCGGCAAGCGCACCCGCGCTTCCAGACCGCCTTCTTCACGGTTGCGCAGCTCCACATTACCGCCATGCATCGAGGCAATTCGCCGCACAATCGCCAGGCCCAAGCCCGTGCCCTTGCCGCCCCGGGCGCGGTCGCCACGGGTAAAGGGGTTGAAGATCCCCTCAAGTTCAGCCGGGTCGATCCCCGCGCCCCGGTCCATCACACTCAGCACTACGTAAGGTGCAGTACTGTCACCAGAGACATACGCCGCCACTTCCACATCGGAACCGGCATGATGCAAGGCATTGCCGATCAGGTTGTTCAGCAGGCGCTTCATCGATACCCGGCGCAATGCGAATGGCTGGATCGGCTCCAGACGCATACGAACCTGCTCGCCGTTCTGGTTATAGGGCGCAACCACCTCACGCACCAGGTCCGTCAGGTCGACTTCTTCCACCACCTCATCACGCCCATCGCGGATAAACGCCAGGAACTGGTCGAGAATGGCGTCCATGTCCTCGATGTCACGGACCATGTCATCGGTCAGGTCGGTATGGTCGCCCATCAACTCCAGGGACAAGCGAAGTCGCGTCAACGGCGTACGCAAGTCATGGGACACCCCCGCCAGCATCAGCTCCCGCTCGCGCCCAGCCTGTTCGACATCTTCCGCCATCTGGTTGAAGGCGCCGTACACCTCGGTCATTTCACTGGGCGTATCGCTGACCGGCAGGCGCACGCTGCGCCCCTGGCCTAATTGGCGGGCGGCAAACACCAGGCGCTTGAGAGGCTGGTTGAGTTGACGGACGAAAATCCACGCGGACGCTGTTGAAAGCAAGCCGATGGCCAGGAACCATCCCAGTACGTTCCAGATCTTCTGCCCACGCAGCGGGTGCGGGTACAGCGGAACCTTGATCCAGGCATCCCCCAGGCTCGGCGCTCGTACCCACAGTGCAGGCGAAACATGCATACGCAGGCGCACCTCGGTGTCGGCTCCCAGTTCGGCCTGCATCTGGCGCTGGTAGATCTCGCTGTAAGGCCAATGTTGCTCGCCTTCCGGCACGCCGGCCCCGTCAACCCGGGTCAAGGTCGACGCCTTGGCCACTTTTTCCCGGTTCTCAGGGTCTACAGCCCAATAACCACGCAACGTCAGGGCGACGCCATGGCTGTACTGCCGATCCACCAGCACGTCTTCGTTCATCAACAGATAAACCAGCGTGAGCGCCTTGGAAAACAGAACGACGATCAGCACCAGCCAAAGGGTGCGGGAAAAGAAACTTTGCGGGAACCACAGCGGGGTTTTCATAGATGAAAGCTGCACACCTTGCAGGAACGAACGGCGCTCGCAGAATTGCAGACGCCGGGCATCCCGTCGACCCTCATGGAGTCAAACGTCAGGATACCCGCCCCTGCAAATCATCGGTCACTTGGTAGCGGTGCCATCCGGCACGAACACATAACCCACACCCCACACCGTCTGGATGTACCGCGGCTTGGACGGGTCCGGCTCGATCATCCGGCGCAGTCGGGAGATCTGTACGTCGATGGAACGCTCCAGGGCGTCCCACTCCCGACCACGGGCCAGGTTCATCAACTTGTCACGGGTCAGCGGCTGGCGAGCGTTCATCACCAGGGCCTTGAGCACCGCGAATTCGCCGGTGGTGAGCATGTGCACTTCTTCGCCGCGCTTGAGCTCACGGGTGGCCAGAGACAGCTCGTAGTCGCCAAAGGTGACACTTTCGTCTTCGCTCCCCGGTGCGCCCGGCACAGGTGCTGCCTGGCGACGCAATACAGCCTTGACCCGCGCCATCAGCTCGTCAGGGTTGAACGGCTTGGCCAGGTAGTCGTCAGCGCCCAGTTCAAGGCCCTTGATACGACTCAGCTCATCGCCCTTGGCGGTGAGCATGATGATCGGAATCAGGTTGTTCGCACCGCGCAGGCGCTTGCAGGCAGTGAGGCCGTCTTCGCCGGGCAACATCAGGTCAAGTACCACCAGGTTGAAAACTTCACGCCCCAGCAGGCGATCCATCTGCTCGGTGTTCGGCACCGCGCGGGCACGGTAGCCCTTGGAGTTGAAGAACCGCTCCAGGAGGCTGCTCAGCCCCGGATCGTCATCAACGATGAGAATTTTTTCGCCTTCAGCAGTTTGTGCGGTGCTGCTCATTGGATGCTCCTCTTATCTCGGCGCGCATTATGGCGTAGCTGCCGTTATACGCACCGTGTGCATTGTTAGCAGATTTTTCATCTACTGCCAGCGAACCCACGCCCCTACCAGCTGCGGCGCAGTAGCCCCCAAGGGCAGAACGCTGGTTATAATGCGGCGCCTCCGTGCAGGGCAACGTCAGATCGTTACCGTTTGCTGCCGGGCTTTTTTTACCCGCTTGTCGTGACTTTTTCGATTTCGAGGGTCAATAGGCAGCCTCTTGACCCAGGCAGCGGCGCCAGTCGGGCCGCTCAACCAGCCTTGTCGGGCCTTGTTTTTACGGGCTGGCGAGCTGATTTTAAGAATTTCAGGTGGTTTTATGGACAGCATCAACAGCCGCATTGCCGAGGAACTCGGTGTACGCCCACAACAGGTCGAGGCGGCCGTCGCTCTACTGGATGAAGGCTCCACGGTGCCTTTCATCGCCCGTTACCGAAAAGAAGTGACCGGCAGCCTCGACGATACCCAATTGCGGCACCTGGAAGAGCGCCTGCGCTACCTGCGAGAACTCGACGAACGGCGTATCAGCATCCTCGCCAGTATCGAGGAACAGGGCAAGCTGACCCCTCAACTGGAACGCGACATCAAGCTGGCGGACACCAAGACCCGCCTAGAAGACCTTTACCTGCCGTATAAACAGAAACGTCGTACAAAGGGTCAGATAGCCCTCGAAGCCGGCCTGGGCGATCTGGCTGATGGCCTGTTCAACGATCCGTCGCTGACGCCGGAAAGCGAAGCCGCCCGCTTCATCGACGCTGAAAAAGGCGTCGCCGACATCAAGGCCGCCCTTGAGGGCGCCAAGTACATCCTGATGGAGCGCTTCGCCGAAAACGCCAGCCTCCTGGAAAAACTGCGTACCTACCTGAAGCAGGAAGCCATCCTCAGCGCCCGCGTCATCGCCGGCAAAGAGGAAGAAGGCGCCAAATTCCGCGACTACTTCGAGCACGACGAACCGCTAAAAAGCATGCCGTCCCACCGCGCCCTGGCGATTTTCCGCGGTCGCAACGAAGGTATTCTCAGCTCCTCGCTGAAAGTCGGCGACGAGCTACCGGGCGCCATGCACCCGTGCGAAGGCATGATCGCTCAACAATTCGGCATCCAGAATCAGAACCGTCCTGCGGACAAGTGGCTCGGTGAAGTCGTGCGCTGGACCTGGAAGGTCAAGCTCTACACTCACCTGGAAACCGACCTGCTCGGCGAACTGCGCGACGGCGCCGAAACCGAGGCGATCAATGTGTTCGCCCACAACCTGCACGACCTGCTGCTGGCCGCACCGGCCGGCCCGCGTGCCACCCTGGGCCTTGACCCGGGCCTGCGTACCGGTTGCAAGGTCGCCGTGGTCGACGCCACCGGCAAGCTGCTGGACCACGCCACCGTGTACCCCCACGTGCCACACAACAAATGGGACCAAACCCTGGCGATCCTTGCCGCCCTGTGCGCCAAGCACGCGGTGGACCTGATCGCCATCGGCAACGGCACCGCCAGCCGTGAAACCGACAAGCTGGCCGCCGAACTGATCAAGAAATACCCAGCCATGAAGATGACCAAGGTCATGGTCTCCGAGGCAGGCGCTTCGGTGTACTCGGCGTCGGAGCTGGCTTCCAAGGAATTCCCGGACCTCGACGTGTCGATCCGTGGCGCTGTCTCCATCGCCCGTCGCCTGCAAGACCCGTTGGCCGAGCTGGTGAAGATCGACCCTAAATCCATCGGTGTCGGCCAGTACCAGCACGACGTATCGCAGCTGAAACTGGCACGCGGCCTGGATGCCGTCGTGGAAGACTGCGTAAACGCCGTCGGCGTGGACGTGAACACCGCTTCCGTGGCGCTGCTGGCGCGCATTTCCGGCCTCAACGCGACCCTGGCGCAGAACATCGTCAGCCACCGCGACGAGAACGGCGCGTTCAAAACCCGTGCTGCGCTGAAAAAAGTCGCACGCCTGGGTGAAAAAACCTTTGAACAGGCTGCCGGCTTCCTGCGCGTGATGAATGGCGACAACCCGCTGGATGCCTCGGCAGTTCACCCGGAAGCCTACCCGCTGGTGCAGCGCATTGCCGCCGAGACCGACCGCGATATCCGCTCGCTGATTGGCGACGCCGCGTTCCTCAAGCGCCTGGACCCGAAGAAGTACACCGACGAAACCTTCGGCGTACCGACCATCACCGACATCCTGCAAGAGCTGGAAAAACCCGGCCGCGACCCACGCCCGGAGTTCAAGACCGCTGAGTTCCAAGACGGTGTTGAAGACCTCAAGGACCTGCAACCGGGCATGATCCTCGAGGGCGTGGTGACCAACGTGACCAACTTCGGCGCGTTTGTGGATATCGGTGTGCATCAGGACGGCTTGGTGCACATCTCCGCGCTTTCGGAGAAATTCATCAAGGACCCACGCGAAGCGGTGAAAGCCGGCGATGTGGTCAAAGTCAAGGTCATGGAAGTCGACATCCCGCGCAAGCGCGTTGGCCTGTCGATGCGCATGAGCGACACCCCTGGCGAGAAAATCGACGGCGCCCGTGGCGCGCGTCCGGGCTCGGCACCGCGCCAGTCGCAGAACAACGCGCCTCGCAAGGAAACCGCGACGGCCGCACCGAGCAACAATGCCATGGCATCGTTGTTTGCCAACGCCAAACAGCTGAAGAAACGCTGATGCAAATCCCGGCCGGTTTGACCCAGAGCGCGTTCAGCGAACTGATCGGCTGCCGCCTCCAGCGCCTGGACGAGGGCGTTGCCGAGGTGGCCCTGACCCTGGAGCCGCACCTGCGCAATCGCGCAGGCAAGCTCCATGGCGGGGCGATTTTCAGCCTGGTGGACATTACGATGGGCCTGGCCTGTTCCAGCGCCCACGGGTTCGACCAACAGAGCGCCACCATCGAATGCAAGATCAACTATATCCGCGCCGTGGAGGAAGGTGAGGTGCTTTGCACCAGCCGGGTGATCCACACCGGGCGGCGCACTTTGGTGGTCGAAGCCGACGTGTACCAAGGCGAAAGACTTGTCGCAAAAGCGCAGGGCACGTTCGCTGTCCTATAGCTCCTCACCCTCGATTTGAGTTAATTTCGGCGCTGCGATAACAGTGTCGGAATTTTCTCGCTGCGCTGTAGCCCAATTCATTGAGTGAAGTAGGCATATTCAGAGCGGGTTAAATCGACTCAGAACCAGGCGATCACGCCAGTTTCAACTTCACCCTTGTAGACCGTCCTGCCCACCCCCATATTGGGGCGACTGACGCGTGAAGGAATCCAACTTGAGCGAACTTCTCAACCGCCGCCTGGCCCTGCTCGGCAAGCGCGAACACCTCTCCCTGCTAGAGCAGTGCTTGCACGGCATCGAGCGTGAATGCCTGCGCGTCACCAGCGAGGGTCGCCTGGCGCAAACGCCGCACCCTGAAGCCCTGGGCGCTGCGTTGACCAACGAACAGATCACCACCGACTATTCGGAATCGCTGCTGGAGTTCATCACCCCAGCCCTGCCCGACCCGGCCGATACCTTGGGCAGCCTGGACAAGATCCATCGCTTTGCCTATAGCAAGCTGGGCAACGAATACCTGTGGAGCCCCTCGATGCCGTGCCCGTTGCCGGCCGAGGAAGATATTCCGATTGCCTACTATGGCACCTCCAATATCGGCCAGCTCAAGTACGTGTACCGCAAGGGCCTGGCCCTGCGATACGGCAAGACCATGCAGTGCATCGCCGGCATCCACTACAACTTTTCCCTGCCCGAACAGCTGTGGCCGTTGCTCAAGGAAGCCGATGGATTTGTCGGCACCGACCGCGACTACCAGTCCACCGCCTATATCGCGCTGATCCGCAATTTCCGTCGCTACAGCTGGCTGCTGATGTACCTGTTCGGTGCCTCGCCGGCCTTGGACGCCGGCTTCCTGCGCGGGCGTTCGCACCAGCTGGAAGTGCTCGACGCCGAGACTTTGTACCTGCCCTACGCCACCAGCCTGCGCATGAGCGACCTGGGTTACCAGAGCAACGCCCAGGCCGGCCTGACGCCGTGCTACAACGATTTGGCCAGCTACACCGACAGCCTGCGCGAAGCGGTGGCAACGCCCTACGCGCCATACGTCGAAGTCGGCACGCACAAGGATGGTGAGTGGGTGCAGCTCAACACCAACATCCTGCAGATCGAAAACGAGTACTACTCCAACATCCGTCCCAAGCGCGTGACCTACACCGGCGAGCGGCCGATCCAGGCGCTGATGGCCCGCGGTATCCAGTACATCGAAGTACGCTGCCTGGATATCAACCCGTTCCTGCCGATGGGTATTGACCTGCCGGAGTCGCGTTTCCTCGACGCGTTCCTGCTGTATTGCGCGTTGAACGACAGCCCGCTGTTTGCCAACAACGAGTGCGGCAACGCCACGTCCAACTTTCTCAGCGTGGTCAAGGAAGGTCGCCGTCCGGGCCTGCAATTGCAGCGCGAAGGTCAGGCGGTGGACATGAAGGAATGGGCTGCCGAGTTGCTGGAGAAGATTGCCCCCCTGGCCGCCCTGCTCGATGAGAGTCACGGCATCACCGAACACAGCGAGGCGCTGGATGCCCAGTTGGCCAAGGTCAAGGATTCGTCCCTGACGCCTTCGGCCCAGGTGCTGGCGGCGATGGCCGAGCGCAAGGAGAGTTTTGCGCAATTCTCCCTGCATCAGAGCGAGGTGCATGCCGAGTACTTCCGCCGTGAGCCGTTGGCTGCCCAAGAGCAGGCGCGCTTCGAAGAGCAGGCCCGCACATCGCTGGCACAGCAGGCGGAGCTGGAGCAGAACGAAGTGGGCGATTTCGATGTGTTTGTCGGGTCGTACCAGGCCAGTATCCTCGCCATCAGCAACTGATGGCTTGTATGGGAGGGGGCTTGCTCCCGATGGCGGTCTTTCAGTCAATCATCCAGTGACTGTCATTGCGCTATCGGGAGCAAGCCCCCTCCCACATTGGTCCCTCGCATGCGCAGAATTTGCTTCATAAGCTAATTCTAAAAAGTTATTTATTTTGTAGTTCTTAGATCATTTAGTCTCCTCACACGCCGAACCTCGGCCGCCTGATTGAGGAGCTTCCCCTTGAAACTGCTGACCCCTCTGCGCCTGTTGGCCGCGTTATCCCTGGCCGGTGCCAGCCTGTTTGCCCAGGCGGCGGACGTGACCATTGCTTATCAGACCACCGTCGACCCGGCCAAAGTCGCCCAAGCCGACGGCGCCTATGAAAAAGCCACCCATGCCAAGATCGACTGGCGCAAATTCGACAATGGCGCCGACATCATTGCCGCCATCGCCTCCGGCGACGTGCAGATCGGCTATCTCGGTTCCAGCCCGCTGACCGCCGCGATAACCCGCAAAGTCCCAGTAGAAACCTTCCTCATCGCGACCCAGATCGGCGGCGCCGAAGCGCTGGTGGCGCGTAACGGTTCGGGGATCAGCAGCCCCCAGGACCTGATCGGCAAAAAGATCGCCGTGCCCTTTGTGTCCACCGGCCACTACAGCCTGCTGGCTGCGCTGAAACACTGGAACATCGACCCGGCCAAAGTCACCATCCTCAACCTCGCCCCGCCGGCCATCATCGCCGCCTGGAAGCGCGGTGATATCGACGCCACCTACGTGTGGGACCCCGCCCTGGGCGTAGCCAAGGAAAACGGCAAGGTGCTGATCACCTCCGGCGAGCTGGCCAAGTTCGGCGCGCCGACTTTCGATGCCTGGATTGTGCGCAAAGACTTCGCCGAGAAGCACCCGGAAATCGTCACCGCCTTCGCCAAGGTCACCCTGGATGCCTACGCCGCCTACCGCAAAGACCCACAAGCCTGGCTCGCCGACACAGGCAACGTCGACAAACTGGTGAAACTCTCCGGCGCCAAGCCCAGCGATATCCCCTTGCTGCTGCAAGGCAACGTCTACCCGCTGGCCGCTGACCAGGTCACCCTGCTGGGCGCACCGACCATCCAGGCCGTCACCGACACCGCTGCGTTCCTCAAGGAACAAGGCAAGGTCGACGCCGTGCTGCCGGACTACGCCCCTTACGTCAGCGCCCAGTTCATCACCCACTGATTCAGGAGTTGATCGCGATGGCCTTGCTACAACTGGAGCGCATCAGCGCACAGTACCCAGGCGCCCCGGAACCGGTACTGTCTGACATATCCCTGGACCTCGGGCCCCAGCAACTGCTGGTCGCCCTCGGCCCGTCCGGCAGTGGCAAGACTTCACTGCTGAACCTGATCGCCGGCTTCGTCGAACCGTCTGCCGGGCGCATCACCCTTGACGGTGTGCCGGTCAAAGGCCCCAGCGCCGAACGCGGCGTGGTGTTTCAGGACGATGCCTTGCTGCCCTGGCAGGACGTGCTCGCCAATGTGGCTTTCGGCCTCGAACTGGCCGGCGTGCCCAAGGCGCAGCGCGAAGTCCGCGCTCGCGAAATGCTCGCCCTGGTTGACCTGGCCGGCTTCGACAGCCGCCGCATCTGGCAACTCTCCGGTGGCCAGAAGCAACGCGTCGGCCTGGCCCGTGCCTTGGCGGCAGACCCACGGGTATTACTGATGGACGAGCCCTTCGGCGCCCTGGATGCCTTTACCCGCGAACAGATGCAGGAGCTGCTGCTGCAAGTCTGGCGGCGCACCGCCAAGCCGGTATTCCTGATTACCCATGACATTGAAGAAGCGGTGTTCCTCGCCACGGACCTGATCCTGCTGGCACCCAACCCCGGCCAGATCGTCGAACGCCTGCAGCTGGATTTCGGCCAACGCTATGCCGCCGGGGAGTCGGCCCGGGCGATCAAGTCCGACCCGCGCTTTATCGAAACCCGCGAGCACGTATTGGGCAAGGTGTTCTCCCAACGGCAGGTGTACGCATGAGCAGCTACGAACTTCCCGCCACGGCCAGCAAGCCGGTGGCGCACGCCACTGTCCCGGTACGCCGCAGCCTGAGCACGCGTTGGATCAGCGTCCTGACTCTGGTCGCCCTGCTCGCCCTCTGGTGGGCGGTGACCGCCACGGGCTTGATCGAACCTCTGTTCCTGCCGCCACCGTCCGCCGTGCTGCAAAAAGGCTGGCTGCTGGCGACCACCGGCTACATGGATTCCACCTTGTGGCAGCATCTGGGCGCGAGCCTCAGCCGTATCGGCCTGGGCCTGGGCTTTGCGGTGCTGACCGCCGTACCGGTGGGGATTGCCATCGGTGCCAACCGTATCGCCCGTGGCATTCTCGATCCGCTGATCGAGTTCTACCGGCCGATTCCGCCCCTGGCCTATCTGCCGCTGATCGTGATCTGGTGCGGCATCGGCGAGCTGTCCAAGGTGCTGCTGATCTACCTGGCGATCTTCGCCCCGATTGCCATCGCCACTGCAACCGGCGTGCGTACCGTCGACCCGGCCAAGCTGCGGGCCGCTCAGTCGTTGGGCGCCACCCGTGCACAACTGATTCGCCATGTGATCCTGCCCAGCGCCTTGCCCGACATCCTCACCGGGGTACGTATCGGCCTGGGCGTGGGCTGGTCGACCCTGGTCGCCGCCGAGCTGATTGCAGCCACCAGCGGCCTGGGTTTCATGGTGCAGTCGGCGGCGCAGTTTCTGGTCACCGATGTGGTGGTGCTGGGGATCCTGGTCATCGCCCTGATCGCCTTTGCCATGGAAATGGGCCTGCGCGCCCTGCAGCGTAAATTAGTGCCATGGCACGGCCAGGCACACTAAGTGATGAGAACTCCATTGAGCAGCCTGACCGTTACCCCATTAAGCACCGCCCTGGGCGCCCAGATCAGTGGCGTCGATATCACCCAGCCGCTGAGCGAGGCACATCGCGATGCCATCGAGCAGGCGCTGCTCAGCTACTCGGTGCTGTTCTTCCGGGGCCAAGCAATCACCCCGCAGCAGCAAGCGCGGTTCGCGGCGCACTTCGGCGACCTGCACATCCACCCGATCTACCCCAACGTACCGGAACAGCCCGAAGTGCTGATCCTCGACACCGCCGTCACCGACGTGCGCGACAACGCGGTGTGGCACACCGACGTGACCTTCCTGCCGACGCCGGCCCTCGGCGCGGTGCTCAGCGCCAAGCTATTGCCGGCGTTCGGGGGCGATACCTTGTGGGCCAGTGGTATTGCGGCGTACGAAGCCTTGTCCGAGCCATTGAAGGTACTGCTGACTGGGTTGACCGCCACCCACGACTTCACCAAGTCCTTCCCGCTGGAGCGCTTCGGCAATAGCGCCGAAGACCTGGCGCGTTGGGAACAAACCCGCCGGAAAAACCCACCGCTGTCGCACCCCGTGGTGCGCACGCATCCGGTGAGCGGGCGTAAGTCGCTGTTTGTGAATGATGGTTTTACCACCAAGATCAATGAGCTTGAGCCGGCGGAGAGTGAAGCAATCTTGAAATTCCTGTTTGCTCACGCGACACGCCCGGAGTTCACCCTCCGCTGGCGCTGGCAGGAAAATGACGTGGCGTTCTGGGATAACCGCGTGACCCAGCATTACGCAGTGGATGACTACCGGCCACAGCGACGGGTGATGCACCGGGCGACGATTCTTGGGGATGTGCCGTTCTAACAACAGACCAAATTTGAGAAACATAGGAGATCAAATGTGGGAGGGGGCTTGCCCCCGATAGCGGTGGTTCAGTCAAATTATTCGTGACTGACCTACCGCCATCGGGGGCAAGCCCCCTCCCACATTTTTGACCCAGCTGTGTCAGTTATTCAGCAGTGGATGGCTTTTCCCACAGGTTGATCCCACCTTCCTGCGCAAACCGATCAATCTCCGCCAGTTCCTCAGCACTGAAGCTCAGGTTCTGCAATGCCCCGACATTCTCGATGATCTGCTCCGGCCGGCTGGCACCGATCAGCGCACTGGTCACCCGTGGATCCCGTAAGGTCCATGCCAGGGCCAATTGAGCCAGGCTCTGACCACGGCGCTTGGCGATTTCATTCAGTGCGCGCACGTGGGCGATGTTGGCTTCGGACAGGTGCTGGGCTTGCAGGGAGCCGCCACCCGGGCGGTTGACCCGCGCATCGGCCGGTACACCGTTGAGATATTTATCAGTGAGCAAGCCCTGGGCCAGCGGCGTGAAGGCGATCACCCCGGCACCGAGCTCTTCGGTGGTGTCGAGCAGGTCTTTTTCCACCCAGCGGTTGAGCAGGTTGTAGGCTGGCTGATGGATCAGCAGCGGCACTTTCCACTCGTTGAGCAAGGCTGCGATTTCGCGGGTCTTCACACCGGAGTAGGAGGAGATGCCGATATACAGCGCCTTGCCTTGTTGCACGGCGGTGGCGAGGGCGCTGGCGGTTTCTTCCAGGGGTGTGTCGGGGTCGAAACGGTGGGAGTAGAAGATATCCACATAGTCGACGCCCAAGCGTTGCAGGCTCTGGTCCAGGCTTGCCAATACGTATTTGCGCGAACCACCGCCCTGGCCGTACGGGCCGGGCCACATGTCCCAACCGGCCTTGCTGGAGATGATCAATTCGTCGCGATAGTGCTTGAAGTCTTCGCGCAGCAAGCGGCCAAAGTTGATCTCGGCGCTGCCATAGGGCGGGCCGTAGTTGTTGGCCAGGTCGAAATGGTTGATGCCCAGGTCGAACGCCGTGCGCAGCAGGGCGCGCTGGGTGTCGATCGGGGTGCTGTCGCCAAAGTTGTGCCACAGCCCCAGGGACAGTGCTGGCAGCACCAATCCACTGCGACCTACGCGGCGATAAGGAATAGATTCATAGCGGTTTTCGGCAGCAATGTAAGTCATCGAATCCTCTCTTGAGCTGGGGCAAATAAGGCCTGGGAATATCAATATTCCCAGGCCTTTTAAGCAGCTGAATCGCTTAAGTCTGCCTCTTCCTTTTACAGCAAAGGCCTACTTGAGAGGAACGGTTTACCGCATATTACTCAGCGCACCAGATGCAGGAACTGCAGGTGCCGCTCGTACTGGTCGAGGATGTCGTTGATGATCTGTTCCTTGGTGTAGCCCACGAGGTCGTAGTCCTGGCTGCCCTCGCTCAAGTGCACTTCCGCCCGGTAATAGCGGCGGTTGTTGATCTCTTTGGAGCCCATGCCACCGCGGGCGAACGACGGCGTGAAGTAGCCGCGCATCTGCACCTGGTAGATAAACGGATGCTCCTCGCCATGCCCGATTTCCAGGCTGACGCTGTCGTTGGAGGGGTCTGGCTGAGTGACCACATTCAGGCCCTTCTCGACAAACACCGCCGTCACTTCCTCGATGGCCGGGCGCACCGTCGATTCGAGAAAGCGATACACCTCATCGCGCGACGGGAAGTGCACGGCCTGGCTCAGGCGCTGGCGCCAACCGCCACGGCCTTTGCGCGAAGCCGAAATTGGCGCCAGCGAATGCAGCTGGGCGATCTGCTTCTGCGACTCCAGATAGAACGCCTTGTGCAGCCCCCACATCATCAGCAGCAGGATCAGCGAGAACGGCAGCGAGGTCAGTACCACCGCTGACTTGAGCGAATCGATGCTGCCGGCAAACAGCAAGGCACTGGTGACCAGCGCGGTCATCGCGCCCCAGAACACCCGCAGCCACTTCGGCCCGTCTTCATCGGCGTTGCCGCCTTTGGACGACAGGGTAGACAGCACCACAGTGCCGGAGTCCGCCGAGGTCACGAAGAACACGAAGCTGATAAACACCGTGACCGCGATGACGGTCTTGCTCCACGGGTAGGTTTCCAGCAGCAGGTAGAGGCTCATCGACGGATCATCGATGGCCGACTGACCGAGCGCCGCCATGCCATGGTTGAGCACCTGGTCGATGGCGCTGTTACCGAAGATCGACATCCACGCCAGGGTGAAGCCCAGCGGGATCAACAACACGCCGAACACGAATTCACGGATGGTGCGACCACGGGAAATACGTGCGATGAACAGGCCCACGAATGGCGACCATGCGATCCACCAGGCCCAGTAGAACACGGTCCAGCCGCCCAGCCAGTCGCTCGGCTTGTCGTAGGCATACACATCGAAACTCTTGGTGGGCAATGCGCCCAGGTAGTCACCGATGTTCTGGATCAGGGTGTTGAGCAGGTGCTGGGTAGGCCCGGCAAACAACACGAACAGCAGCAGCGCACAGGCCAGCAGCATGTTGATGTCGGACATCACCCGCACACCTTTGTCGACACCGGCCACGGCAACAATGATCGCCGCGCCCATCATCAGGGTGATCAGGCCCACCTGGATCCACTGGGTGTGGGCAATGCCAAACAGGTAGTCCAGGCCGGAGTTGAGGTGCAGCACGCCAAAGCCCATGTCGGCGCCCAGGCCGAACACCGTGGCGATGATGCCGAAACCATCCACCGCGTAACCGATGGGACCATTGATGCGCTTGCCGATCAGCGGGTACAGCGCCGAACGCAATGCCAAAGGCAGGTTATGCCGATAGGCGAAATACGCCAGGGCCATGCCGACAAACGCGAACACGCCCCAGCCGTGCAGGCCCCAGTGCAGGAACAGCACCTGCATGGCCTGGCGCGCCGCATCGGCGTTCATCGCTTCGCCTTGGGGCGGTTGCACCAAGTGGGTCAACGGCTCCGAGACGCAGAAAAAGAAGAGCGTGATGCTGATCCCGGCGGCGAACAGCATGCCGGCCCAGGACAGGTAACTGAATTCGGGCTCGTCGTGGTCGGCACCGAGTTTTATCTTGCCGTAGCCCGATAGCGCGGTGACCACCACGAAGACCAGATACAGGGTCATCGCCAGCATGTAGTACCAGCCGACCGTATTGGCCGCCCAGTTTTGCGCCGCCAGCAGCCAGGCGCCGGCCTGTTGCGGGATAGCGATGACGGTAATGCCAAACAGCAGGATAAAAGTCGCGGCAAAGTAGAAAACGGGCGCATTCATGCGCACCAGGCCGCTGGATGGGGTGGACGATGCACTCATGAACGATGCACCCCTGGGGTGTGGGATGTGGCTGTAAATAACGGACTCAGCAAAGGTAAGCCTCCTGTTGTGAGCGGGCAGCGAACCACCGGTTTAACTTGAACGAACATTCAAGTTAAACATGAATAGGCGGTCTGGGACTAATTGCAGGGCCGAATGGTAGGTGATTTCTACACTAGCTCAAGGATTGGTATGACGCGTGGAGACTGGAAATCGTTCAGCGACTCCAAGATGGAATGCACTGAAAATGTGGGAGGGGGCTTGCCCCCGATTGCAGTGGGTCAACTACAGATAAGCTGACTGATACACCGCTATCGGGGGCAAGCCCCCTCCCACACGGTACCAGTGTGGCCTTAAGAGGTTCGCTACTTCTGCGCCCCATCATCATGCTGCAAGTTCGCCTGGGTGATATTCGCCCCCACCGGCACGCTGCGGGTCAGCCACACATTACCGCCAATGGTCGAACCCTTGCCGATGGTAATCCGCCCCAGGATCGTCGCCCCGGCATAAATCACCACGTCATCCTCAACGATCGGGTGCCGTGGATGGCCTTTCTGCAACTGCCCATCTTCGTCCGCCGGGAAGCGCTTGGCGCCCAGTGTCACGGCCTGGTAGATGCGCACCCGCTCGCCGATGATCGCGGTCTCGCCAATCACCACGCCCGTGCCGTGGTCGATAAAGAAGCTCGGGCCGATCTGCGCACCGGGGTGGATATCGATGCCGGTCGCCGAGTGGGCGATTTCCGCGCTGATTCGCGCCAGCAGCGGCAAACCGGCCCGGTATAGATGATGAGCCAGGCGATGGTGAATAACCGCCAGGATGCCCGGGTAGCACAGCAGCACTTCATCCACACTGCGCGCGGCCGGGTCGCCGTGGTAGGCGGCGAGTACGTCGGTGTCCAACAGGCTGCGCAGGGACGGCAGCGCCAGGGCGAAATCCTGGATCAGGCGAATGGCCAGGGCATCGACTTCACCAGCATCCTCACCGACCTGGCGTGCGGCGTAGCGCAACTCCAGGCGCGCCTGGGCAAGCAAGGCATTGAGCGCCACGTCGAGAGTGTGCCCTACATAAAAATCTTCGCTTTCCTCGCGCAGGTCCACCGGGCCCAGGCGCATGGGGAACAGCGCACCGCACAAGGCTTCAAGGATCTGCGCCACTGCCTCGCGGGACGGCAACTCGCGGCCACCATGCTCGCCACTCAAGCGCCCGTTGCGCGTTCGCCACTGGTCGCGGGCGCCGCGCAGCTGGCTGACGATGGTCTGCAATTGCCAATGACTGGAACGCTCACTCACGGTATTCACTCCTGACGAAATGGCCATCACTTTACGGTATGGACCTGGCGGCGCTTAAGAACCAATGGTATGAGACTAAGAACTATTGTTCATAAGCAATTGGCGGTTGCCCGATGAAAAGTGCCTGCCTATAGTCCCCCACATCACTCAGTCACCGTGCGTAGCCATGATCAAACAACAGCTTGACCGTTTTAACCGTCTGGAACTGCTGGGCGGTGCTACCGCTTTGGAAAAGCTCGAGCGGCTGTCGGCCTGGCTGGGCAGGGACATCTACGTCAAACGCGATGACACCACACCGTTGGCCATGGGCGGCAACAAGCTGCGCAAACTCGAATACCTGGCAGCCGACGCCATCGCCCAGGGCGCAGACACCCTGGTCACCGCCGGCGCCATTCAATCCAATCACGTACGCCAGACCGCCGCGCTGGCTGCCAAGCTTGGTCTGGGTTGCGTCGCCCTGCTGGAAAACCCCACCGGCACCGAAAACCTCAACTACCTGGGCAATGGCAACCGCCTGCTGCTGGACCTGTTCGACGCCAAAGTGGAATTGGTGGAAAACCTCGACAACGCCGACGACCAGCTCATCGCCCTCGCCGACCGCCTGCGCAGCAATGGCAAGAAACCGTACCTGGTGCCGATCGGCGGCTCCAATGCCCTCGGCGCCTTGGGCTATGTGCGTGCCGGGCTGGAGTTGGCTGCGCAGATTGAAGAAAGTGGAATTGAATTCGCCGCCGTGGTGCTCGCCTCAGGCAGCGCCGGTACCCACAGTGGCCTGGCCTTGGCGTTGAGCGAAGTGCAGCCGCAGTTGCCGGTGATCGGCATTACGGTGTCGCGCACCGAAGAAGCGCAGTTCCCCAAGGTGCAGGGCCTGGCCGAACGCACCGCCGAGTTGCTCGGCATGAATCTGCCCGAAGCCTTCAAAGTGATCCTGTGGGACGAGTATTTCGGCCCCTGTTATGGCGAGCCAAACGCCGGCACTCTATCCGCGATCAAACTTTTAGCCAGACAGGAAGGTCTGCTGCTGGACCCGGTGTATACCGGCAAGGCCATGGCCGGGTTGCTGGACGGCATCGGGCGTCAGCGCCTTGAAGAAGGGCCAATCATTTTCCTGCATACCGGTGGGGCGCCGGCGTTGTTTGCCTACAATTCAGCCTTCAACTAAATGGACACAGACCAAAATGTGGGAGAGGGCTTGCCCCCGATGGCGGAGTGTCAGGTACAGATGAGATGACTGATACACCGCTATCGGGGGCAAGCCCCCTCCCACATTGGATAGTCTTCATAGTCAAAAATAGCATATGAAATTAATTTTTTATTATTTTCAAGTCTTAAAAACCCGCTTTATCATCGCGCCGCAGGCGAAGACGCGCACCGCGCTTTAAGGCAGGATACGACTACCGCGTCACCTGCTTCGCTCACCATAAAAACACAGGGGCTCTCCATGACTATTTCTGTATTGCGTCGCACGCTGCTGATTGGCACATTGGGCCTGGCGCTTGGCGCTGGCTGGCTGGGCCAGGCGGTTGCCGGCGAGCAGTTGGGCAACATCAAGAAGGCCGGCGAGATCAAGATCGGCCTGGAAGGCACCTACCCGCCCTTCAGCTTCGTCGATGAAAGCGGCAAGCTCAGCGGGTTCGAGGTGGAGTTGTCCGAAGCCCTGGCCAAAGAGTTGGGCGTCAAGGTCAAGCTGCAAGCGACGCCATGGGACGGCATCCTCGCCGCCCTGGAATCCAAGCGCCTGGACGCCGTGGTCAACCAAGTGACCATCTCCGAAGAGCGCAAGAAGAAGTACGACTTCTCCAAGCCCTATACCGTTTCCGGTATCCAGGCGCTGACCCTGGCGAAGAACGTCGACACCATCAAGACTGCCGACGACCTGGCCGGCAAAAAAGTCGGCGTAGGCCTGGGCACCAACTACGAACAATGGCTCAAGGACAACCAGCCTAAAGCCATTATCAAGACCTATAACGATGACCCGACCAAGTTCCAGGACCTGCGCATCGGCCGTATCGACGCGATCCTGATCGACCGCCTGGCCGCCCTGGAATACGCCAAGAAAGCCAAGGACACCGCCGCAGCCGGCAACGCCTTCTCACGCCAGGAGTCGGGGATTGCCCTGCGCAAAGGCGAGCCTGAACTGCTCGACGCGGTGAACACGGCCCTCGACAAACTGCGCGCCGACGGCACCTTGAAGAAGCTGTCCGAGAAGTACTTCAACGCTGACGTCACTCAATAATGGAAGCAGGTTTCCAACTCGCGCTGGACTCCGCGCCCTTTCTGCTCAAGGGCGCGTACTACACGGTAATCCTCAGCCTTGGCGGGATGTTTTTCGGCTTGCTGCTGGGCTTCGGCCTGGCGCTGATGCGCCTGTCGCGCTTCAAATTGCTCAGCTGGACGGCCAGGGTCTACGTGTCGTTCTTTCGCGGCACGCCGTTGCTGGTGCAGCTGTTCCTGATCTACTACGGGTTGCCGCAAGTGGGCATCGAGCTGGATCCGATCCCGGCGGCCATGATCGGCTTTTCGCTGAACATGGCCGCCTACGCCTGTGAAATCCTGCGGGCCGCCATCGCCTCCATCGAGCGTGGCCAGTGGGAAGCCGCTGCCAGTATCGGCATGACCCGTGCGCAGACCCTGCGCCGGGCCATCCTGCCACAGGCCATGCGTACAGCCCTGCCGCCCCTGGGCAACAGCTTTATCTCGCTGGTCAAGGACACTGCGCTGGCCGCCACCATCCAGGTGCCAGAGCTGTTCCGCCAGGCCCAACTGGTGTCGGCGCGTACCTTCGAAATTTTCACCATGTATCTGTCCGCGGCCCTGATCTACTGGATCCTGGCAAGTATCCTGGCGCATCTGCAAAACCGTCTGGAAGACCGGGTCAACCGGCATGACCTGGAGTCTTGAAGCATGATCGTGGTTGAAAAACTGACCAAGCAATTCAACGGCCAGGTGGTGCTCAACGGCATCGACCTTGAGGTCAAGGAAGGCGAAGTAGTCGCCATCATTGGTCCCAGCGGTTCCGGCAAGACCACCTTCCTGCGCTGCCTGAATTTCCTCGAAGAACCCACCAGCGGCCGCATCAAGGTCGGTGACATCGAGATCGACGGCAGCAAGCCGCTTAACCAGCAACAGGGCTTGGTGCGGCGCCTGCGCCAGCATGTGGGCTTCGTGTTCCAGAACTTCAACCTGTTCCCGCACCGCACCGCGCTGGAAAACGTCATCGAAGGGCCGATCGTGGTCAAGAAGATGCCGCGGGAAGCGGCGACCGAGCTGGGGCGCAAGCTACTGGCCAGGGTCGGCCTGGCAGGCAAGGAAGCGTCCTATCCACGGCGGTTGTCCGGCGGCCAGCAACAGCGCGTGGCGATCGCCAGGGCGCTGGCCATGGAGCCGGAGGTGATTCTGTTCGACGAGCCCACCTCGGCCCTTGACCCGGAACTGGTGGGCGAAGTGCTGGCGACCATCCGCAGCCTGGCCGAAGAAAACCGCACCATGGTCATCGTTACCCACGAGATGAGCTTTGCCCGGGATGTGGCCAACCGGGTGATTTTTTTCGACAAGGGCGTGATCGTCGAACAGGGCGAAGCCAAGGCGTTGTTCGCCAACCCCAAGGAAGAGCGAACCAGACAGTTTCTCAGCAAATTCCTCGCCCATTGACCCACCCCCTGTAGGAGCGAGCTTGCTCGTGAAAAACGCCCAGGCAACTCGGTCAATCTGATTCACCGCGTTATCGTTGACGTTCCTCGCAAGCAAGCTCGCTCCTACAACGGGTTACCGTTCCAGCGCTTAAAATACCCCGCCGTAACGAGCTTAAAATCCCCCTCCCCGTCAGACCCTTCTGAATATCTTCAAACCCGCCGTTTAGCCTTTTGCCTCCATTGACGCTCTGCGGCCAACCCTCTTATCTAGCGCCTTGAGGATTGGATCCTATCCCGGCTACTGACTGAATCGTTCCTTTCGAACCGCCTTGCGCCTGTGCGCCGGGGGCTCGGAACGATTGCTGCTGGCTGCATCAAGGAGATTACTGATGACACACACCCAAACCCCGGCCACGCTCACTGCCCCCAAGTTGCCCCAAGCGATTGGAAGCGGCATCAGCGCCCTGGCCTCTACGCACTTGCAAGTCGATATTTCACCCTACCCAGGCATGGAAGAAGGCGACCTGATCGAACTGTTCTGGAACAACTGCTTCGCCGCCTCGCGCAAGGTGACCGCTGGCAAGATCGGCACGTTCACCCACCTGTGGGTACCGGAGAGCTTTGTGCAGGACGGCCCCGCGCGCGTCCATTACCAGGTCCTGCAGATCGGCCATGGGCCCATGCGCTCGGCCGCGACCCTGGTGCGGGTCAAGACCAACTACCCCGGCGGCCTGCCCTCGTCTCTTCTGAACCACGAAAGGGGTGATGAAAACCAGAACCTCGCCCCCGTGGGCCTGCCTGAAACCATCCGCCGCTATGGCGTCAACAGCTGCCAGGTACGACGCGGCATTCCGCTGACGATCGAGCCTTACTTGAACATGAGCAGCGGCGATGCCATTACCCTGCGCTGGGGTGACGTACGTCTGGACCTGCCGAAAATCCAAGCCAGGAACGTAGGTCTGGCGGTACAGGTGTGGGTGCCCTCCCAGGTGATTATCGAAGCGGGCGACGACTGCCGGTTAGACGTCACCTACTGCATCCTTGATCGCGTCGGTAATAATTCCCGCTGGGCACCCGCCCGCACTTTGCGTATCGCCGCCTGTGCATCGGCAGCACCGACCCGGTCTGCCTCCCCCGCGCCAGGCTATCAACCGCGTCGTTTCGGCTCACCTTGTGAACCGGGGTGACAGCCCTTCTATGCATATTCCTAAAAGTTAGTTTATTTAACGAATTAACACGCTTAGGGTATATGCACCGGACCACCGGACATTCCTGATTTTTCAGTTTTTATTTCATTGAATGCGAGGTCGGTATGGTCAGAATTACCCCGGTGCATAACGCCAGGGCATTGCGTGCAGCCAAGGAGCGGCGCTGATGTCTAACTTGGCTCTAACACCCACCCAGAGTGATCTGGACGTAGCCCCCCTGCTGTTGCCAGCCACGGTGCTGCGCGACGACGCCCAGGCGCTGAGCGCCGCCCACGAGCTGGCCCAGGCTGCACGCTTGCAGGCCGCCAAGCGCGACCAGCAACGCAAACTGCCGTGGGCACAGCTCGAACAATTCACCCGCAGCGGCTTGGGCAGTATTTCTATTCCCCGCGAATACGGTGGCCCGCAGGTGTCGTTCGTGACCCTGGCCGAAGTGTTCGCGATCATCAGCGCGGCCGACCCGGCCCTCGGGCAGATTCCGCAGAACCATTTCGGCATCCTGCAGGTGTTGCAGAACACCGCCACCGAGCGCCAGAAAAAGCAGCTGTTCCAGAGCGTGCTCGACGGCTGGCGCATCGGCAACGGCGGCCCGGAACGCGGCACCAAAAACACCCTGGAGCTCAAGGCGCGCCTCACGGCCGAAGGTAACGGGTTGGTGGTCAGCGGCCAGAAGTTCTACTCCACTGGCGCGCTGTTTGCCCACTGGGTCGCGATCAAGGCGCTGAACGATGACGGCAAGCAAGTCATGGCGTTCATAAGGCGCGGCAGCGAAGGGCTGCGCATCATCGATGACTGGTCGGGTTTTGGCCAACGCACCACCGCCAGCGGCACCGTGCTGCTCGACCGGGTGCCGGTGGATCCGGAGCTGGTTATCGACAACTGGCGCCTGGGCGAAAGCCCGAACATCCAGGGTGCCGTGTCGCAGTTGATCCAGGCCGCCATCGACGCCGGCATCGCCCGTGGGGCCCTGGACGACACCATCGCCTTCGTGCGTGAGCGTTCGCGCCCCTGGATCGACGCCAAGGTCGAACGGGCCAGCGACGACCTGTATGTGATCGCCGATATCGGCAGATTGAAGATCGAACTGCACGCCGCCGAAGCGCTGCTGCGCAAGGCGGGCCAGGTGCTCGACGACGTCAGCGCCGCGCCAATCACCGCGCAATCTGCCGCGCGTGCGTCAATCGCGGTGGCCGAAGCGAAAGTGCTGACCACTGAAGTGTCATTGCTGGTCACCGAGAAGCTCTTCGAACTGGCCGGCAGCCGCGCCACCCTCGCCGAATTCAACCTCGACCGTCACTGGCGCAACGCCCGGGTGCACACCCTGCACGACCCGGTGCGCTGGAAGTACCACGCTATCGGCGCCTATCGCTTGAACGGCACTTTACCGGCGCGTCACTCCTGGATTTAACCGACCAGAACACTTTTTCCACGAGCTTCTGGAGAAACTCATGACCCTTTCTCACCACGTCGCGGTTATCACCAGCGACGAACACGCCCTTATTGTCGCCAGCGACCTCGCTGATGACTTGCGCCGCGACAGCGCCCAACGCGACCGTGAACGGCGCCTGCCATTGCCCGAACTGGACGTGTTTTCCCGCTCCGGCCTGTGGGGCATCAGCGTGCCCAAGGCCTACGGCGGCGCGGGCGTGTCCAACGTGACCCTGGCCAAGGTCATCGCGCTGATTGCCCAGGCCGATGGCTCCTTGGGCCAGATCCCGCAGAACCATTTCTACGCCCTCGAAGTACTGCGCGTAAACGGCAGCCTCGAACAACAGCAGCGCCTGTACGCCGAGGTGCTGGCCGGCCAGCGCTTTGGCAATGCCTTGGCAGAGCTGGGCACCAAGACCGCCCATGACCGCGTGACCAGCCTCACCCGCGACGGCGATGGTTTTCGCATCAACGGGCGCAAGTTCTACGCCACTGGAGCCATCTATGCGCAACGCATCCCCACCTCGGTGGTGGATGAAAATGGCATCCAGCAGCTGGCCTTCGTGCCCCGTGATAGCGCGGGCCTAACGGTGATCGACGACTGGAGCGGCTTCGGCCAGCGCACCACCGGCAGCGGCTCGGTTGTGTTCGACAACGTGTGGGTCGCAGCGCAGGATGTGATCCCGTTCCAGAGCGCCTTCGAGCGCCCGACCACCGTCGGCCCGCTGGCGCAGATCCTCCACGCGGCCATCGACACCGGCATTGCCCGCGCCGCCTTTGAAGACGCGCTGCACTTTGTGCGCACCAAGACCCGTCCCTGGATCGATTCCGGCAACGACAAAGCCACCGAAGACCCGCTGACCCTCAAAAGCTTCGGCCACTTGAGTATTCGGTTGCACGCTGCCGAGGCCTTGCTGGAGCGCTCTGGGGAATTCCTCGACCGCGCCCAGGCTGACAGCAATGCCCAGACCGTCGCCGCTGCTTCCATTGCCGTGGCCGAAGTGCGCGCCTTGAGCACCGAGATCTCCCTGGCGGCCGGCAGCACCTTGTTCGAACTGGCCGGCAGCCAGGCGACGCTCGCTGAACATGGCCTGGACCGCCACTGGCGCAACGCCCGGGTGCACACCCTGCACGACCCGGTGCGCTGGAAGTACCACGCCGTGGGCAACTACTACCTCAACGATGAAAACCCGCCGCTGCGGGGGACCATCTGATGAGCAAAAAGAAGATCCTGCTCAATGCCTTCAACATGAACTGCATCGGGCATATCAACCACGGCCTGTGGACTCACCCACGGGACAACTCGACCCAGTACAAGACCCTCGAATACTGGACCGAGCTGGCGCAGATCCTCGAACGCGGGTTGTTCGATGGTTTGTTTATCGCCGACATCGTCGGTGTCTACGACGTGTATCAGAACTCGATTGACGTGCCGCTCAAGGAGTCGATCCAACTGCCGGTCAACGA
The DNA here is from genome assembly GCF_059134095.1 of Pseudomonas sp. FBCC-B545. Classification (NCBI taxonomy): domain Bacteria; kingdom Pseudomonadati; phylum Pseudomonadota; class Gammaproteobacteria; order Pseudomonadales; family Pseudomonadaceae; genus Pseudomonas; species Pseudomonas sp. FBCC-B545. The sequence goes on from NZ_CP101441.1 coordinate 5,974,788, forward strand.
CCCGTTGCTGCTGGTCTCGGCCATGGCCGCCGTCACCCGCAACCTGGGTTTTGGCCTGACCGCCAACCTCACCTACGAGCCGCCTTATCTGTTCGCCCGACGCATGTCCACGCTGGATCACCTGAGCCGTGGCCGGGTCGGCTGGAACATCGTCACCGGCTACCTCGACAGCGCTGCCAAGGCCATGGGCCTCAACGAACAGGTCGAGCATGACCGGCGCTACGACCAGGCCGATGAGTACCTGGAAGTGCTGTACAAACTCTGGGAGGGCAGTTGGGAAGACGATGCGGTGCTCAACGATCCACAGGCGCGGGTGTATGCGCAACCGGGCAAGGTGCACAAGGTGGAGCACCACGGCGAGTTCTATCAGGTAGAGGGTTATCACCTCTGCGAGCCGTCGCCGCAGCGTACGCCGGTGCTGTTTCAGGCCGGCAGTTCCGAGCGTGGTTTGTTGTTCGCCGGGCGGCATGCCGAGTGCGTGTTTATCAGCGGGCAGAACAAGGCCTCGACCAAAACTCAGGTGGATAAGGTGCGCGCCAGCGCGGTGGAGGCGGGGCGCAACCCGGACGACATTAAGGTATTCATGGGCCTCAATGTGATCGTGGGCGCCACCGAAGCGTTGGCCTGGCGCAAGCATGCCGAGTACCTCAGCTACGCCAGCGCGGAAGCCGGCGTGGCGCATTTCTCGGCCTCGACGGCGATTGATTTCTCCCAATACGAACTGGACGAGCCCATCCAGTACGTAAAGAGCAACGCAATCCAGTCGGCCACCAAGAACCTGCAAAACAACGACTGGACCCGGCGCAAATTGCTCGACCAGCATGCCCTGGGTGGGCGCTATATCACCTTGGTGGGCTCGCCTGAACAGGTGGCGGATGAACTGGAATCCTGGATCAGCGAAACCGGGCTGGATGGTTTCAACCTGACGCGCATTGTCACGCCGGAGAGCTATGTGGATTTCATCGACATGGTGATACCGGAGTTGCAGCGACGTGGCTCGTACAAAACCGCCTATGAGCAGGGCACGTTGCGGGAAAAGGTTTTCCACGGCGCCGCTCGACTACCCGAACAACACACCGGCGCCACCTACCGCCACTGATCAAACATGTGGGAGGGGGCTTGCCCCCGATTGCGGTGGATCAGTCACCGGATTGGTTTGCTGACACACCGCTATCGGGGGCAAGCCCCTCCCACATTGGATCTCCATTGTTTGTACCAATATCTTATGACTGGAAATTGATTATGAAAAAGATACTGCTCACCCACCCAGTCAAAGCACTGGCCCTGGCCTTCGGGTTGTTCAGCTCGGTAGTATTCGGCGCCGATGCGCCACTGAAAATCGGCACCACCGCCGCCTTCGCCATTCCCCTGGAAGCGGCCGTAGAAGAGGCCGGCAAACAAGGCCTGAAAGTCGAGCTGGTGGAGTTCACCGACTGGATCGCTCCCAACGTCAGCCTGGCGGCAGGCGATATCGACGTGAACTACTTCCAGCACATCCCCTTCCTGGAAAACGCCAAGGCCGCCGCCGGCTTTGACCTGGTGCCCTATGCGCCGGGCATCATCAATAACATCGGGCTGTACTCGAAAAAGTACAAAAGCATTAACGATCTGCCCGAGGGCGCCAGCGTGGCGATTGCCAACGACCCGATCAACAGCGGGCGCGGCCTGCAACTGCTGGCCAAGGCCGGGTTGATCACGCTCAAGCCGGGGGTGGGCTACAAGGCCACCGAAGAAGATATCGTCAGCAACCCGAAGAAGATCAAGATCCTGCAAGTGGAAGCCGTACAACTGGTGCGCGCCTATGACGATGCCGACCTGGTGCAGGGATATCCCGCGTATATCCGCCTGTCAAAGACCTTCGATGCAGAGTCGGCGCTGCTATTTGACGGCCTCGACCATCCGGAATACGTGATCCAGTTCGTCATCCAACCCAAGAGCAAAACCGACCCTCGGGTAATCAAGTTCGTCGACATCTACCAGCACTCGCCAGTGGTGCGTGCGGCGCTGGATAAATCCCTCGGCAAGCTCTACCAAGTCGGTTGGGAAGATAAAAAATGACCGCCGCCAACGCCCAACTGCGTGACCTGGGCCATGCGCCCAGGGACGCCGAGCAGACTGAACTGCACCCGGACCTCAACCGCGCCCATGTGCGTTTTATCAACCTGGGCAAGACCTACGACGGCACGGTACACGCCCTGCAAGGCATCGACCTGGCGATCCAGCGTGGCGAAGTGTTCGGCATCATCGGCCGCAGCGGCGCCGGCAAGTCATCGCTGATCCGCACCATCAACCGCCTGGAGCAACCCAGCAGTGGGCGGGTGCTGATTGATCAAGTCGACATCGGCGGCTTCGACGAAGACCACCTGGTGGCGCTGCGGCGGCGCATCGGCATGATCTTCCAGCACTTCAACCTGATGTCGGCCAAGACCGTGTGGCAGAACGTCGAGTTGCCGCTCAAGGTAGCCGGCGTACCCAAGCCCCAACGTGAGCAAAAGGTGCGTGAGCTGTTGGAGCTGGTGGGTTTGCAGGACAAGCACACCGCCTATCCGGCGCAGCTCTCTGGCGGGCAGAAACAGCGCGTTGGCATTGCCCGCGCGCTGGTGCACGACCCCGAGATTCTGCTGTGCGACGAAGCCACCTCGGCCCTCGACCCGGAAACCACCCAATCGATCCTCGGCCTGCTGCGCGAGATCAACCAACGCCTGGGCCTGACCATCGTGCTGATCACCCACGAGATGGCGGTAATCCGCGAAATCTGCGACCGCGTGGTGGTGCTGGAACACGGGCGAATCGTCGAGCAAGGGCCGGTGTGGCAAGTGTTCGGCAACCCCATGCATGAGGTCAGCAAGACCCTGCTCGCACCGCTGCAACACGGCTTGCCGCCTGAATTGCAAAGCCGCCTGCAACCCACACAATCCTCGGCGGGCGCGGCGCTGGTGCTGCGCTTGCAGTTCACAGGCAGCGATAGTGATGAGCCGGACCTCGCCGCTCTGTTCAGCGCCCTCGGCGGGCGCGTGCGCTTGTTGCAAGGCGGCGTGGAGCGCATCCAGGGGCACGCCCTGGGGCAATTGCTGCTGGCGGTGAATGGCTCGCCGCACAACGCCGAAGAACTGCGCAACCGCGCCAGCAATTGGGCGCAACAGGTGGAGGTGCTGGGTTATGTGGTTTGATCGTTTAGTGCAGGGCGCCATCGACACTCTGTTAATGGTCGGCGTGTCATCGCTGATCGCCTTGCTGGTAGGGATTCCCCTGGCGGTGTTCCTGGTCACCAGCGACAAGGGCGGCATCTATCAGGCGCCAGCCCTGAACCGCGTGCTGGGGGCGTTCGTGAACTTGTTCCGCTCCATTCCGTTCCTGATTCTGATGGTGGCGCTGATCCCCTTTACCCGGCTGATCGTCGGCACCACCTATGGCGTGTGGGCAGCCGTGGTGCCGCTGACTATCGCCGCCACGCCGTTCTTTGCACGCATCGCCGAAGTCAGCCTGCGCGAAGTCGACCACGGCCTGATCGAAGCCGCGCAGGCCATGGGTTGCCGACGCTGGCACATCATCTGGCACGTGCTGTTGCCGGAAGCGCTGCCGGGGATCGTCGGCGGCTTCACCATCACCCTGGTGACCATGATCAACTCATCGGCGATGGCGGGGGCAATTGGCGCCGGTGGCTTGGGCGACATTGCCTATCGTTATGGCTACCAGCGCTTCGATACGCAGATCATGCTGACGGTGATTGTGCTGTTGGTGGTCCTGGTGGCGGTGATCCAGTTGGGTGGTGATCGATTGGCGCGGGTGTTGAACAAGCGCTGAGGTATAGTTCACCAACCTCAGCCGCAGCCGTGCGCCATGTCATGAAACTCGAACCCGACGACCTCAACCAGATCACCGCCACCACCCTCGGCCATTACAACAAGGTGGCCGAAGACTTCCGCGAAGGCACCCGCGATCACGATGTGAGCCAGAACATCGACGCGCTGCTGCGGCATATCCAGGGCACGCCGCCGTTTACCGTACTTGATTTCGGCTGCGGGCCGGGGCGGGATTTGCAGACTTTTACGCGCATGGGGCATATCGCCGTGGGGCTGGATGGCTCCGAGCGTTTCGCGCAGATGGCGCGGGACGACAGTGGCTGCGAAGTGTTGCAGCAGGATTTTCTCAAGCTGGACCTGCCCGCCCAACGCTTCGATGGGGTGTTTGCCAACGCGGTGCTGTTTCATATTCCCAAGCAGGAACTGCCACGGGTTCTCAAGCAACTGCATGGCACGCTGAAGCCCGGCGGCGTGTTGTTCAGTTCCAACCCCAGGGGTGACAACCAGGAAGGTTGGAATGGGCAGCGGTATGGGTCCTATCACGACCTGGAGGCATGGCGGGCATTGCTGGCTGAGGCGGGGTTTGAAGAGCTGGAGCATTACTACCGCCCGGCCGGGTTGCCTCGTGAGCAGCAGCCTTGGTTGGCGAGTGTGTGGCGACGGTCTTAAGTGATTTATTGCCTGGTCTGACGCTATCGGGGGCAAGTCGAACCGTCGCACCGCCCCTCCCACATTTAAATGTGGGAGGGAGCTTGCTCCCGATGGTCTCAATGGCGTTGCTGATCTACCTGATACACCGCCGGTTTTTCACCTTCCACCAGCGCTGTGACACTGCGCCCGGCATACCCTTCTTTTTCCATGGCCGAAAAATTCGCCACCAACCGCGTCCCATCGGTAAAGGTGGTTTGCTGCAGCTGTTTGTCCGCTGTCAGCCAGCGAAAATCCGTCATCTCCTGGGTCGCCAAGCGTTGATGCAGCGGTCGGAAAAACCGGTCCTGGCGTTGAATCAGCGGCAAGCGCTCTTTAAGCGTTGCAGCACTCAGGTGATACAACGGCGGCACGTTATAGAGCAGTTGGGTCAACTCGTTCTCAACCCGCACATTGCTCAACTTGAGGTTATCGAACATCCAGTGATGGGTTGTGATCACTGAACCGTGGAACACCGCCTGGTACAAGGGCAGGCGCATGCTCGGCTCGAAATACAGCGTGCGAAACGGTTCTTTCAACGGCACCGGCTTGAAGAACGTTGTCGGTTGTTCCGGCGGGAACCAGTTGCCCAGGTAGTGGGGCGACTGCTTGTCCTGGGTCATCTGCCGATCTCCCCAGCCTATGACCGGCGTCTGCATACCGTGGGCAAACAGAATGCCCTGGGCAGTAGTGGCGTTGCCGTCTTCGGAGCCGGCCGGTACCTTGAGCACGCTGTTGAGCCAGCGGGACGCATCGATATTGCCCGCGGCGTTTTGCGCCTGGGTCATGGACGCGCCGTCCCGGTAGCTGTCGAACAGCATGCCGGTGGCATAGGCGTCGAGGAACCAGGCGTTGAAGCCGGCCTTGGCCTGCACGGCCCGCACCCGCGCCTCCAGTAACGGCCGCACGCAGCGGGGGTCGGTGTAGTGGCCGGACTGCTGGAAGCCGGTTTTCAGCTTGCCGTCCTTGAGCATGATTGCGCAGTTGCGGTAAGCCTGGTCGCCCTGGTGGGCCGTAGTCCAGTCCGGGTTCTCGGCCGCGGACAAAGCGGTTTCGTAGGAATCGTAGGGCGCGATCAGGAATCCCGCGTCGACACCTGCGCGAATCGCTTCGGGATGCCAGAGGCCGCCTTCCCAGCCTTCGCCCAGGGTCAACAGCAGACGAGGCAGGCCGGCATCGCGCAGGCCTTGGATAGTCTTGCTGCCCCAGGTTTCAGGGCTGCCGCCCAAGGCTCCGGCGAATGCTGTCGCCAGCTCCTGGCGCAGTTCACCATAGCGGGCGGCGAGTCGCGTCATGTCCGGCTCCTCGACTTGCCACGCCTGGCGCGCCTGCTTGTTGATTGCGGCGTTAAGGCCACGCAACAGCGCCGCCTGCTCATAACGACTCAACGCCGTGGTCTGCGCCAGCACCTTGGCCGCTTCCTTATCCAACAGGGCAGCAAGCGCATGACCGCGCAGCCGCTCGACCAGCTTCGGCCAATCACGCACATCGTCCAGCGCCAGCAGGTTATTGCCCCACAGGTAGGCATGGCTGGCACCCACCAGTTTTTCGGCCTCGGGGGTCTGGCGCAGCTTGTCCGCCAACGGCTCATATTTGCCCTGCTCTACCAGCCACTGGCGGTAGCGCCTGGCCCCGGCCAAGGGGTTGGCGTCGCCCAGGTGCAGGCGTAACGTCATCGGTGCGCTGGGATCCAGCGTGGTGAACTCATGGGCCAGGGACAGCGCCAGGCCTTTGCCGTCCGCCTGCCATTGGAGGCGATTGTTGTAGGGGTTGGTCAACAGCCAGTTAAGCGTAAAGGCGCCATGATCCATGCCCCATAACGGCAGGCTCAGGTCCTGGGTGGTATTGAGCGCGCCCTGCTCCAGCAGGAAAGCCTGCCATATGGCATTGCCGGCGGGTACGTAATGCCCTTCGGCCAAGGGCCAGAGCAAGCCTTGGCCCATGGCTTCGGCGGGCTGGCGCAGCAGCGGCAACTCGCCAGGCTGACTGGCGTTGATGGTCAAGGCCAGGTCGCGCTGTTCAAGGCGTGCGGTCAGGCGATAGGCGCCGCTGTCCCATTGCCAGCTGGCCTGGTCGGAGCTGTTCTGCACTTGGCTGACGCTATGGGCAGTGATGCCGCTGGAGACGTTCACCGAGGCCTGGCCTGATGGCGTCACGCGCAGGGCCAGGGTGGCAGGGTCGAGCTCGATGCGCCAAAGGGTGTTTTCGAGCACGGTGGCGGCAAAGGTCGGCGGCGACAACAGGAGCGCACAGAGCAGCACGGTGGAGCGCAGGCAAGGCATAGGGATCGACCTGGGTGAAAGGTGAGGTCGAGAGGGTAAGCCATGCAGCGCTCGGCCGGGACCGCAAGCGGGCTTTTCGGAAGCTTCCCACAGTTCCAAGTGCCATGAAGATCAAAATGTGGGAGGGGGCTTGCTCCCGATGGCGGTGGGCCAGGCACAGCCGCACTGACTGAACCAACGCCATCGGGAGCAAGCCCCCTCCCACATTTCTTAACCGTGTTTTTTCTGTTGTTCTTGCTTTGGCTCACGGATCTTGTACCAGGCCACATACAGCGCCGGTAAAAACAGCAGCGTCAGCAAGGTGGCAATGATAATCCCGCCGATCATCGCGTAGGCCATCGGCCCCCAGAACACTTCGCGGGCGATGGGGATCATGCCCAGGCTCGCCGCAGCGGCCGTGAGCAGGATCGGCCGGCGCCGGTGTTCGGTGGCTTCCACCACCGCATCCCACGGCGTATAGCCGGCCACTTCATATTCGTGGATCTGCGTGACCAGAATCACCGAGTTACGGATGATGATACCGATCAGCGCCAGGATACCAAGGATCGCCACAAAGCCCATGGGCGTGCCCGTGGGAATCAACGCCAGTACCACGCCGATCAACCCCAGGGGCGCGACACTCGCCACCAGGAACATCTTCTGCACGCTGTGCAATTGGATCATCAAGAAGGTGGCCATCAGGAACAGCATCAACGGCACCACCTTGGCGATAGGCCCCTGGGCCTTGCCGCTTTCTTCCACGGTGCCGCCGGTGGCGACTTTGTAGCCCACCGGCAAATCAGCGCCGAATTTCTCGATGGTCGGCGCCAGCTGCTTGACCAGATCCGTGGGCTGCATCTCATCGCGCACCGCAGCCTTGATGGTAATGGTCGGCTTGCGGTCGCGGCGCCATACCAGCGGTTGCTCCAGCTCGTAACGCACGGTGGCGAATGCCAGCAGCGGAATCGAGGTGCCGTTGGGCGTGACGATCTGCAGGTTCTGCAAGGTTTCCGGGGTGCCACGCTCGGCATCTTCGGCGCGGCCGACCACGTTGATCAGGTAGATATCGTCGTGCACCTGGGTCACCGATGCGCCGCTGACCACGCTGTTCATCAACTGCGCCACGTCTTCCGACGACAGCCCCAGTTGCCGCGCCTTGTCCTGGGCAATGTCGACCCGCAGGACTTTGCCCGGCTCGTTCCAGTCGTAGATGATCTCGCCCAGGTGGGTGTTCTGGTCGAGCAAGGTCGCCAGTTCGATAGCATGCTTGCGCACCTGGTCGATGTCTTTGCCGGACACGCGGTACTGGATCGGCCGCCCCACCGGCGGGCCCATTTCCAGTGGCTGCACGTAGCTACCGATACCGACAAAGTCATCGCGCAGGCGCTGTTGCAAGCGGGCGATCAACGCACCACGTTCTTCCAGGCCCTTGCTGACAATCACCAACTGCGCGTAATACGGGTTTTCCAACTGCTGGTCCAACGGCAGGTAGAAACGGATCGCACCCTGGCCGATATAGGTGCTCCAGCGGGTGATATCCGGATCGTCCTTGATGATCGCTTCAAGGCGGTCGACAGCCTTGCGTGTCTCGTTGATCGAGGCGTTTTGCGGCAGGTTCAAATCAACCAGGATTTCCGGGCGATCCGATGACGGGAAGAACTGGTTCTGCACAAACTGCATGGAAAACACCGAGGCCGCAAACAGGCCCACAGTGATACCGATGGCCCACCAACGGTTGCGCATGGCCCACAACATGCCGCCATTGAAGGCGCGGCCGATGCGCCCTGGCTCGGCACTGTGCGGTTTCACATTGGTACTGAGGATATGCACGCCAATCACCGGCGCAAACAGCACCGCCACCACCCACGACACCAGCATCGCCACGGCGATCACCGCGAACAGGGTAAAGGTGTACTCGCCCGCCGAACTGGCGTTGAGGCCAATCGGCACAAAACCGGCCACGGTCACCAGGGTACCGGTAAGCATCGGGAACGCGGTGGAGGTGTAGGCGTAGGTCGCCGCCTGCTCCTTGGTTTCGCCTTTTTCCAGGCGCGTGATCATCATCTCGACGGTGATCATCGCATCGTCCACCAACAGGCCGAGGGCGATGATCAACGCGCCGAGCGACACACGCTGCATGGTGATGCCGCTGTATTCCATGAACACGAACACCAGCGCCAGCACCAGCGGAATCGAGCACGCCACCACCAGGCCGGCACGCATGCCCAGGCTGATAAAACTCACCACCAGCACGATGATCACCGCCTCGAACAGCGCGCTGGTAAAGCCGCCGACGGCCTCTTCCACCACCTCGGCCTGATCAGAAACCTTGTGCACACCAACGCCCACCGGCAGGTCGGCGGTCAGCTCGTCCATGCGCTGGTGCAGGGCCTTGCCGAACGACTGGATATTGCCGCCCTTCTGCATCGCAATGGCCAAGCCGATGGCTGGCTTGCCGTTGAAGCGGAACATTGGCCGCGCCGGGTCGACGTAGCCACGGCTGATGTCGGCGATATCCGCCAACCGATAGAAACGGTCATTGAGGCGCAGGTTGACGTTAGCCAGGTCCTTCTCCGAGGCGAACTGCCCTGAGGTGCGCACCGATATGCGCTCCGGCCCGGCCTCGATCACCCCGGCCGGGGTCACGGCGTTCTGCGATTGCAGGCTTTGCACGACCTGGCGCTGGTCGATGCCCAATGCGGCAAGTTTGCGCGTGGAGAAATTCAGATAGATCACTTCGTCCTGCTGGCCGATCATCTCGACCTTGCCCAGCCCCGGCACAGAGCGGATCTCGGCGCGCACCTGCTCCACGTAGTCGCGCAACTGGCGCATCGACAGACCGTCACCGGTAAAGGCATACACCGAGCCAAATACATCACCAAACTCATCGTTGAACGATGGTCCCTGCAAGCCCTGGGGGAAGGTGCCGCGGATGTCATCGATCTTCTTGCGCACCTGGTACCAGATGTCAGGAATGGCATTGGCGCTGGTGGTGTCCTTGAGGAACACGAACACCGTGGACTCGCCGGGCCGGGTGTAGCTTTTCACGTAGTCGAGGGAGTCCAGTTCTTCGAGTTTTTTCTCGATGCGGTCAGTGACTTGCTTGAGCGTTTCTTCCTGGGTCGCACCCGGCCAGCGGGTCTGGATGACCATGGTCTTGATGGTGAACGAGGGGTCTTCCTCACGGCCCAGGTTCATGTACGAAAACACGCCCATCAGCAGCGCGACGAACATCAGGTACCAGACGAAGGACTGATGCTTGAGGGCCCAGTCGGATAAGTTGAAGCTCCCTTTCATCGCGGGCTGTCCTCGTCGATTTTGACTTTCTGCCCAGGCTCCAGGCTGTTCACGCCAGCGATGACAATGCGCTCGCCGGGTTTGACGCTGCCGTTGAGCAAGACGCTGTTGGCGCTGCGGCTAAGGACGCTGACCTCGCGGGGCTGCACAGTCTGGCTCTGGGTATCGAGCAACCAGATGCGGGTCTTGCCGTCGCCTTCCTGCAGGGCGCTCAGGGGCAGTTCGATGCGTGGAGCGATGGCAGAGCTCAGGGTCACGCTGATCGCCGTGCCGAGGCGGAACGCGGGCGGTGTTTCGGCCAGGCTCAGGCGTGCGCGGCGAGTGCGCGTGGCGCTTTGGGCCTGGGGTTCAATCTCGCGCACGACGGCGGTGGTATGCACGCTGGGGTCCAGTTGCCCGGCAACCAGGAACACCACATCCGCCGGCAGGCGCTCGGCCAGGCCAGTGGGCAGGTCGATCACCGCTTCCTTGATATCCGGGCGCGCCAGGGTCACCACCTGCTGGCCGGCACTGACCACCTGGCCGGCCTCGGCATTCCAGGCGGTGACGATGCCGGCGTGGTCGGTGCGCAGCTCGGCGTAGTTGAGTTGGTCCTTGGCCTGGTTGACCGAAGCACGGGCCTGGTCGAGGGTCGCCTGAGTGGTTTTCAGGTCGGTCTGGGCTACGTCCAGCTGGGCCTGGGCGCCCACGCCCCGATTGAACAGCTCTTGTTGGCGGCGCGCATTGGCCTGGGCATTGATGAACTGCGCCTGCACGCGGGCCAGGTCGCCCTGGGCGGCGCGCAATTGGTTCTGCTGGTCGGTGGGGTCGAGCACGGCAAGCAAGGCGCCCTTCTCCACTTCGGCGCCCACATCCACGGCGCGGCGCGCGATGCGGCCCGACACACGGAACCCCAGGTTGCTTTCGTAGCGGGCCTGGATGGTGCCCGCGAAGCGGCCGAGTTGTTCCTGGTCTTCAGCCTTCACTTCCATGGACAGCACCGGGCGCACTGGTTCAGGCGGGGCTTCTTCCTTGGAGCAGGCCACCAGCACCAGGCTGGCAGCGAGTACAACCGTCAGGCGCTTCATGGCTGGGCTCCCGGTTGGGCGATCTCGACCTGCATGCCGGGGTGCAGCAATTGACCACCGGCCACCACGACTTTTTCCCCGCCCTTGAGACCGTCGCCAATGATCACTTTGCCGGTGAGGTAGCGCGCCACCGTGACCTTGTGCAGCTGCGCCTTGCCGTCGCCGTCAATCAGCCACACGGCGGGTTCGCTGAGGTCTTTGGTCAACGCGGCCCAAGGCAGCTCGATGCTGGCCTTGGCCGGGCCATTGGCCGTGGCACTCACCACCGACCCCAGCTCCATACCCTTGGGCAGGCTTTGCAGGGCAATCTTCACTTGGAGGGTGCCGGTATTGGCGGCCACGGCAGGGGTCACTTCACGGACCTTGCCCACGGCCTTGATGCTTGGGTTATCCAGCAGGCTGACGGTGATCGGCGCATACGATGGTGGCTCCACCAGCAGCGATTCATAGACGTTGAACACCGCATCACGCTCACCATCCCGGGCCAGGCTGAAGATCGGCACCGTGGCTTGTACCACCTGGCCGACTTCGGCCTGGCGCGCAGTGATAACCCCCGGCGCATCGGCGACCAACGCGGTGTAGCCCAACTGTTCGCGGGCATTGGCCAGTTGCGCCTGGGCAGCGGCCAGGGCGCTTTGGCTGCTGCGCAACGCAGCCTGGGCGGCGTCGTATTCGCTGCGACTGGTGTAGCCCTTGGGCAAGAGTTTTTCCTGGCGCACAAAGGCGGCAGCAGTCTGCTTGACCCGCGCCTGTTCGGCCACGACCTGGGCCTGGGCGGAATCGACATTGGTCTGCAGGTCCTTGGGGTCCAGCTTGGCCAGCACTTGCTTGGCGCTTACGCGGTCGCCCACGTCCACCATGCGCTGGATGATCTTGCCGCCCACGCGAAAGGACAGGTCGGTCTGTACCCGCGCCTGGATATCCCCGGTGAGTGTCACCGCCGCAGCGAAATCCGCCGACTGTACAGTTTGTACAAACACCCGGGAATGCTGCTTGGGCTCGGCTTTGTCTTGGCCACAGCCGCTCAATAGCGCCAGGAGGCCAAGGCTGAAAATAAATGTCGAAGTGCGACCGCCCATGCAGGCTCCTTTTGCGCGACGCGAGGTGCAAGTGTGTATGCGACTGTGAGCTTAGATCAGGGTTCCTTATCTGCATGGAGGATCCCATACTCCAATGGTTCCCATGCCGGCTAAATACACATGCTGAAAACCCTCGCGGTGGCCAATTACCGCTCGATCAACAAATTGGTAGTGCCCCTGGACCGGCTGAACCTGGTGACCGGGCCCAATGGCAGCGGCAAGTCCAACCTGTATCGGGCCCTGCGCCTGCTGGCCGAAACCGCCCAAGGCGGGGTCATCAACGCTCTGGCCCGTGAGGGCGGACTGGACTCGACCTTCTGGGCCGGGCCGGAAACCATCACTCGGCGTATGCGCAGCGGCGAAGTGCCGGTGGAGGCCACCGCGGCCCAAGGGGTCAAACGCCTGCGCCTGGGGTTTGCCGGGGAGGATTTCAGCTACGCCATCTCCCTGGGCCTGCCCATCCCGGTCCCCGGCAGCGAATTCAAACTGGACCCGGAAATCAAAAAGGAATGTATCTGGGCCGGCCCCCTCTACCGTCCGGCCAGCCTGCTGGTCCAGCGTTCCGGGCCAATGGTGCGGGCGCGTGACGGCCGCGCCTGGGATGTACTGGCCCAGCACACACCCAACTATCACAGCCTGTTCGATCAGGTGGGCAATCTGCGTGGCTCGCCGGAAGTGTTGCTGCTACGCGAGAGTATCCGTGGCTGGCGTTTTTATGATCACTTTCGCAGTGATGTGGATGCGCCGGTGCGCCAACCCCAATTGGGCACCCGCACACCGGTGTTACATCACGACGGTCGGGATCTGGCCGCAGCGTTGCAGACCATTCGCGAAGTGGGCGACGCCGAGGCATTGCAGCACGCCGTCAGCGATGCATTCCCGGGCGCACGCCTGAATATCCAACCCTTGCAGGGCGGGCGGTTTGCAATTGAGTTTTATCAGGAAGGCCTGCTGCGCCCCTTGTCGGCGGCAGAATTGTCGGATGGCACCTTGCGCTATCTGCTGCTGATCGCCGCGCTGCTGACGCCACGGCCACCGACCATGATGGTGCTGAACGAACCCGAGACCAGCCTGCATCCGGATCTGCTGCCGGCGTTGGCGCGCTTGATTGTCCAGGCGTCGGCTCATTGCCAGGTGTGGGTGGTGTCCCACGCCAGCCGCTTGATTGCGGCGTTGCAGCAGGATGAGGGGTGTAATTCGATTGTGCTGGAGAAGGTGATGGGCGAGACGCGGATCGTCGGGCAGGGGATGTTGGATGGGCCGGCTTGGCATTGGCCGGAGTAGGCGGTGGCTGTGCTTGCCCCCGATGAGGCCAGGACAGCCAACACAAAGTCCAGAGATCAGCCCTGCCACTTCCCGCCTTCAACAATCACACTTTCAGGTTTGGTGTCATCGCTCAGCTCTTTGCGCACGTATTGGTCATACAGCTTGAGCAGGAACTTCTCCTCACCCAACTTCGCCAACTCGGCATTCACCCAGTCGCGCAGTTCGATATTGCCCTTCTTCACCGCCGGGGCAATCGGCGCTTCATCGCCGAGTTTTTCTTCCAGCACGCGGTAGCCCGGGTTCTGCTTGGCCCAGCTGAACAGCACCAGGTTGTCTTGTGCATAGGCATCACCACGCCCCGCCGACAGAGCTTGCAACGACTCGGAGTTTTTCTCGAACTTGAGCAGCTTCCAGTCCGGGTGGTTCTTGGTCAGCCAGATGTCGGCGGTGGTGCCGGTAGTAACGATAGTGGTACGGGTCGCCAGGTCAGCCAGGTTTTTGACCGAACTGTCATTGGGCACCAGGGCCTGTACCGCGACTTTCAGGTTGGGGTTGGTGAAGTCCACCGCTTCCTTGCGTTCAGGCGTCACGGTCATGTTGGCGAGGATCAAGTCGACCTTGTCGCTTTGCAGGAACGGAATGCGGCTGGCCGGTTCCACGGCGACGAATTCAACCTTGTTTTCGTCGCCCAGCAGGTCCTTGGCGAATTGGCGGCCGATGTCGGTATCGAAGCCGACATAGCGCCCGGCTTCATCGACAAAGCCAAACGGTGGCTTGTCGGTAAACACGCCGACGATCAGCTTGTCCCGTGCCTTGATCTTGTCGATATAGCTCGCAGCAGCAACAGGTTTGACAGGCTCTTCGGCCTTTTTATCGCAGCCGGCCAGTAAGGCGACGGCAAACAGCGGCAGCAGTAACTTTTTCATATCAGCTCCAGTTCCTTGATCTTCTTGGGCAGTGTTGAAACAAAGGAGAACTTCTCCGGGAACTGCTGCGCGCGTGCGGTCTGCGGGTTCGTAAAGAATGCCTCGGGGGTGTTGAGTTCGAGGATACGGCCGGCCTCCATGAACACCACGCGGTCGGCGACGGCGCGGGCGAAGGCCATTTCATGGGTGACGATCAGCAGGGTCATGCCATCGCGGGCCAGGTCCTGGATCACTTCCAGCACTTCCTTGACCATCTCCGGGTCGAGGGCCGCAGTGACTTCGTCAAACAACATGACCTGCGGGTTCATGCACAACGAGCGAACAATGGCGATGCGCTGCTGCTGGCCGCCAGAGAGCTGGCGCGGGAAGGCGTCGCGCTTGTCGGCCAGGCCTACGCGCTCCAGCAGTTTCTGCGCCTGCTCACGGGCCTCGCGGGGGTCGCGCTTTTGCACCTTCAACGGGCCGAGCAGGATGTTGTCGAGCACACTCATGTGCGGGAACAAGTGGTAGCTCTGGAACACCATGCCGATGTCCTGGCGCACCTGTCGCCAATCGGTGCTTTTGTGCAAAAGCTCGTTGCCGGCGAAACGCAGGCTGCCGCTGTGTGCGACTTCCAGCCCGTTGAGACAACGCAGCAAGGTGCTTTTGCCACAGCCGCTGGGGCCGAGGATCACCACCACTTCGCCGCTTTGCACACTCAGGTCGATGCCCTTGAGCACCTGCTGTTCGCCGAAGAATTTGTTGAAACCCTGGAACTTGATCAATGCGCTCATGCTTGGGCCCAGCGCCGTTCCAGCACCTTGGAGGCGGCCGACAACGGGTAGCAGATAAAGAAGAAAAACAGGAACAGCGCGCCGTAGATCAGAACCGATTCGTAGGTGCGCTCGATGATTTGCTGGCCGACCTTGATCACATCCACCACGCCGATCAGCACCGCCAGGGAGCTGGTCTTGATGATGCGCGTGTAGACGTTGATGGTCGGCGGGGTCATGCGCTTGAGGGCCTGGGGCAGCAGCACATAGCCGTACAACTGCGGGTCGGACAGGCCAATCGACAAGCCCGCCTCGCGCTGGCCACGGGGCAGCGAATGCAACGCGCCACGTACCACTTCACCCACCTCGCTGGCACCCCACAACGACAGCACCAGCACCGCACACCAGAAGCTGGGGATGCTCAGGCCAAAGAAAATCGGCAGGCCAAAAAACAACAGGTACAACCACACCAATACCGGAATCGCGCGGAACAGCTCCAGGTAGACCCGCAGCACCAGATTGACCAAGCGGTTACCCAAGGTGCGCAGCACGCCGTACAACACGCCGCCCAGCGTGCTGAACGCGATGCTCAGCAACGAAATCGACAGGGTTTGCGCCGCGCCCTTGCCCAGTTGCGGCAACGACACCCACAACAACTCAAGACCCGAACTGGCCATGCTGGAGCCTCCTTTCCAGACGGCTGAGCAGCAGCGACAGCGGCAAAAACAGCAGTACGCAGATCAGCGTCAGCACGGCGAGCATTTCGTAGGTCTTGTAGTAGAGGGCGATATAGCTCTTGGTGGTGTAGAGAATCTCCGGCACCGCCACGGCGGAAACTACAGTGGTCTCCTTGAGCAGGAAGATGAAGTTGGCGAACAACGCCGGCAGGCTGAGAATGCCGGCCTGGGGCAGGATCACGTGGCGCAGCAGCTGCCAATCGGACAGGCCAATGGACTTGCCCGACTCGATCTGCGCCAGCGGCACCGCTTCCACCCCGGCGCGCAGCACTTCGGTGAGGTAGGCACCGCCAAGAAAGGTCATGGTGATGATCGCCGCCCAGAACCCGGAGATATTCACGCCCAGGGCCGGCAACGCGAAGTACACGAAGAACAGCTGGATCAGCAGCGGCGTATTACGCGCCAGCTCCACATACAACGCCACCAGGCGCGACAGGTATGGCGTGCGAAACACCAGCAGCGCCGCGTTGATCAGCGCTACCAGCAACGAGGTGCCAATGGCGATCAGGCCCACTTGCAGCGTCACGCCCACGGCTTGCAGGAAGGCAGGCAGGGTGCTGAGGATAAAAGCGAAATCGAAGGTCATCGTGAGTCCATGACGCCGCAGGGGTAATGCAGCGAGCGCAGTCCGTTCCGACAGGGATAACGTCGGGTAGCGCGAACTTTAAAGCTATAAAAAGTAAAATTTAAATACCTAAATAGCATATGGATATCACCCAAAAAGATAACCCCGGAGTTCGGGTGCGAACTATGGTTGCAGGGGTCTGTGTTTCGAGGGAATGAACGATGAACGAAGCAAAACCGATTGATCCGCAGGATCTGGTGAAATGGTTGGTGGCGTTGCGCCGTGCGATTGAGAGCCGCACGCTCTGACACACTGAAGATCAAATATGAGATGGAGATCAAATGTGGGAGGGGGCTTGCTCCCAATAGCGGTATGTCAGTCACAGATGCACTGACCGAACCACTGCTATCGGGAGCAAGCCTCACCTTTAACCGCATTCCAAGGTTCAGACATAAAAAAACGCCGACGCTGTAGTAGCCGTCGGCGTTCAAACCTTGAAGGGGGTTTTGAGCTACATCAGAACGCCGGCACCACTGCGCCGTTGTACTTCTTCTCGATGAAGGCTTTGACTTCCGGGCTGGTCAGGGCCTTGGACAGTTTCTGGATTGCATCGCTGTCCTTGTTGTCCGGACGCGCCACCAGGAAGTTCACGTACGGCGACTTGGCGTCTTCGATGATCAACGCGTCCTTGGCCGGGTTCAGGCCCGCTTCCAGGGCGTAGTTGGTGTTGATCACATCCAGGTCAACCTGGTCGAGCACCCGTGGCAGCAAGGCCGACTCCAGCTCCTTGAATTTCAGGTGCTTGGGGTTTTCCTTGATGTCTTTTGGCGTGGACAAGGCGTTGGTCGGGTCTTTGAGCGTAATCAGACCGTTCTTTTGCAGCAGCAGCAGGGCACGGCCACTGTTGGAGCCTTCGTTGGGGATGGCAACGGTGGCGCCGTCTTTCAGATCTTCAATTTTCTTGATCTTTTTCGAGTAACCACCGATGGGTTCAACATGCACACCGACTACGGTGACCAGGTTGGTGCCTTTGCCCTTGTTGAAGTTTTCCAGGTACGGCAGGGTCTGGAAGTAGTTGGCATCCAGGCGTTTTTCGGCAACCTGCGTATTGGGCTGTACGTAGTCGGTAAAGACTTTGATTTCCAGGTCCACGCCTTCTTTGGCCAGGGTCGGCTTGATCAGCTCGAGGATCTCCGCATGGGGGATCGGCGTGGCGGCCACCACCAGTTTCTCGTTGGCCTGGGCGAAGCCGGCAGTCAGGGCAGCCGCCAGTGCGGTAAACAACAGAACCTTTTTCATGCAGTGTCCTTTTATAACGACCGTTTTTATGTGGGGTGCCAGCGAAGTGCTATCGCGGCGTGGGAGGGACAATACCTAGATTTTTTATTCCCGAACAATATCTTTTATTCACGTTGATATTCCATTTTGTTCATGTAGGAATTTACGCAGTAATGCCTGCTCGGCTGGGCTGGCACTGGCATAGATCCGCCGCACCTGCTCCAGCGGTGAACCCGTCACCGGCAAGTTCAAATGCTCGGGCAGGATTTCATCACCGCTGCTCACCAGCAAGGCAAAGTGAATGACGTTTTCCAGTTCACGGGTATTGCCCGGCCACGCGTGGTGTTCCAGCACACGTTGGGCGGCATCGCTGATCAGTGGCACCGGCAGGTCCAGGCGCTGGCTGTAGATACCAAGGAAATATTCGGCCAGGGACAAAATATCCCCTACCCGCTCACGCAACGCCGGCAGCTCCAACTGGCCTTCGCTCAAGTAATGAAACAGGCGCTCATGAAATTTACCCACCGCCACCGCCTGGGCCAGGTCGATGCTGGTGGCAGCCACCAGGCGTACATCCACCGGGCTTGGCTGATGGGCGCCGACGCGGGTGACTTCGTGGTTTTCCAGGGCCGCGAGCAATTTCACCTGGATCGGCAGCGGCAAGTCGCCAATCTCATCCAGGTACAAGGTGCCGCCATTGGCCGAGCCGAACCAGCCAGCGCGGCTGCTGGCGGCACCACTGTAGCTACCGGCGGTGTAGCCGAACAATTCGGCGTCGGCGTAAGTCGGGCTGATCGCGCCGCAATTGACCGAGACAAACAAGCCGGTGCGATCACTGCCACGGTGGATGTGTCGCGCCAGCAGCTCCTTACCGCTACCGGTTTCACCGCGAATCAACACGGGCAAGGCACGCGGGGCGAGGCTTTCCAGCTCTTCACGCAATTGACGTGAGCGTGGGTCGACAAATACCAGCGCCTTGGCGCGGATGCTCAGCGGGCTTTTTTCGGCGTCGGGAAAGGTCAGCAGCGGCTGGCCGAAGGTTTCTTGACTCATGGCAGGCTCCCGCCCCCAATCCACTCAGGGACGGGGCGTTGAAAAAATATCAGGCACTGCGCCGAGCATGATGCTCGAGGCGGTTTTGCAGGCGATAGAGATAAGCGAAACCTTGCTCCCATCGACGGTGGCCGGATTTCACATTGATATGCCCGGCGCCGGACAAAATGCCGGCCTCGGCGCCCCACTGGCGCGCCAGCTCCAGGGCCCGGGGGGCGCTGACGGCGCTGTCATTGTCGGAGCTGACCACCTGGCTGGGAAACGGCAGCAGGTCGGTGGGAATTGGCGCAAAGTTACGCAAAGCGGGAGCACAGGCCGGGCGTTCGACATCCGCCGGCGCCACCAGCAACGCGCCGCGCACTTGACCCAGGCAATGCACCGGCGCAGTAGCCGCCCAGTGCGCGACGGTGATGCAACCCAGGCTATGGGCGATCAGAATCACCGGCGTGCTGTCGGCGGCAATCGCCTCGGCCAGTGCGGCTACCCAGTCCTCGCGGCGCGGCGTCAGCCAATCAGCCTGCTCCACGCGGGCGCTATTGGGCAGGCTGTGCTGCCAATGGGTTTGCCAATGATCCTCTGGCGATCCTTGCCAGCCCGGCACGATCAGGTAACGAATCGACTCGCTGTGCATGGGTGTGCCCTCCTGCAGCGTTTAACGTTGCTGGTCAGTATAGGGACGGGGGATATATTCGTTAAGGAATAAGAAGCTATTTATTAATAACCAAAAACTCAACTCTTTAGGAGGTTGAAATTAGGATTTGGCGGCACAGGTTAAATTTCAGGCAAAAAAAAGGCCGCACCCTGCCAAGGAAACGGCCCAAAAAACTGTCGCGGCGGGTTGAAACTAACGAGCGGTAATCACCGACAGCTTGGTAATCCCCGCGCGCTCAATCGATGCCATGGCGCGTGCCACTTCGCCGTAGTTCACCCCATCGTCAGCCTGCAATTGCACGCGCACATCGGGGTCCTTGGCCTTGGCCGCCTGCAGGTTGAATTCCAGCAGGTTCGGCTGGATTTCGTCCTTGTTGATAAACAGTTTGCCGGCGCCGTCGATGCTCACCACCAGCGGGTCTTTCTGCTCCACCGGCGCCACGGCCTGGGTCTTGGGCAGGTTGATCGGGATCGAATTGGTCAACAGCGGCGCGGTGACGATAAACACCACCAGCAGCACCAGCATCACGTCCACCAGCGGCGTGACGTTGATCTCGCTCAGCACCTCATCACTGTCTTGCGTGGAGAAGGCCATCTCAGGACGCCTCCTTGACTTTCTGCGGGCTGGCGGCGCTGGCCTTGGTCAATGCCGGATGCAGCAGCACGCGGAACGAGTGCTTCTGCGCCAGGCTGTAGAAGTCGTGGGCAAAGTCATCCAGGTCTGCCGCCGTCAGCTTCAGGCGGCGCAGGAAATAGTTGTAGACCAGCACCGCAGGCACGGCGACGGCGATCCCCACGCCGGTCGCCACCAGCGCGGCGCCTATAGGGCCCGCCACTGTTTCCAGGCTGGCGGACCCGGCAGCGCTGATGCCCTTCAGGGCTTCCATGATCCCCCATACGGTGCCGAACAGGCCGATAAACGGCGAGGTGCTGCCGATACTGGCGACCACCGCCAGACCGGTTTCCAGGGAGCGACGTTCACGTACGATTTGCTGGCGCAGCGCGCGTTCAAGGCGGTCCTGATGGTTGATCGCCTGGCTTAAATCCGCAGCGTGGGTGGAGTCGCCCACCTGGATGGCGGCATAACCGGCCTGGGCTACGCGAGCGGCCGCACCCGGTTGGGTCTCGGCCAGTTCAGCGGCCGAGTCGAGGCTCGACGCCGCCCAGAACTGTTTGTGGAACTTGCGATCCTGGGCCTTGAGGCGACCGAACTGCACACCCTTCAATAAGGCCAAACCCCAGGTGGCAACCGAAAAGGCCACCAGCAGCCAGATCACCGCGCTTTCGATGGATTCAAGTGGAGATGCTAATGCCATGATGTTTTCCCTCTGTGCAGGTCGCGGCGCATGCACACCGCAGCCGAATAATTAATGAATCTTGAAATCGATCGGTACGCTGACCCAGCCGTCCTGGGCCACATCGCCCTGCTTGGCCGGCACGAAACTCCAGCGCTTCACGGCCGCCAATGCGGCGTCATCCAGTTGCTGGCGACCACTGCTTTTCTGCACCTGGATCTCACCCGGCTTGCCACTGGCCAACACATGCACCCGCAACAACACCGTGCCTTCCCAGCCGCGCCGCTGAGCCAGTGACGGGTACTCCGGCGCCGGGTTCTTCAGGTACGCGGCGTTGGCCGACGCGGGCGTTACCGGGGCTGGTGCCGCTGGTACGGGCGCAGCAGGTGGCGCTGGCGTAGGCGGTGCAGGTGGCTGTTCGACGACCTTGGGTAGCGGCTTGGGCTCTGGTTTAGGCACCGGCTTGGGCTTGGGTTTTGGAACCGGTTTGGGCGGCGCCGGTTTGGCCGCCAATTCATCCACGACCGGCGGCGGTGGCTCGACCACGGGTGGCGGCGGGGGTGGTGGTACGGGCGGTGGCGGCTCAACCACCGGCGGCGCCAGCTGGGAAAACTCAATGGTCATCGGCGGAATTTCCGGCGGCACAATCGGCAGCACCGGGGTAGGTTTCTGGCTCACCCAATAGATCACCGCGCCGTGCAGCGCCAACACCAGTAACCCGAGCAAAAGCCCTTCACGACGGCTCGAGAAACGCTTCGGTGTCTTCTGCAGGCGCAATTGCCCCAACGGCGCGCGGTGCGGTCGGCCAAGGTCGACCAACTCACCACTCGGTGCCTGGCGCCATTGCGCCTCGTGTGCACTGGCGGCGGTCTGGACATTGCCCATTGATTCACTCCCTACGGTTTTGAACAACCGACGGACCTGCAGGAGCGGCCGTCGAGGGCTGAATCATCGACGCCAGACGCTTATCTCTGAAAGTAATCTTTAAAGTTATACATAGATCTAAATTGAATAAACGAAACACCTTTCAACGCCGAACCCACGCGCGCCGTGGCCTGGCGCCAAGCCATTGTTTTCCAATGCTTTGAAGGCATGCAAAATATTCAGCAAAGGTATGGTTCAGTGCGGGTTTCCAGCACACAACGCCAGCAATTGAGTCAACAACGTTTGCCCCGCCGCACCCAGGCCACTGCGGCCATACAGCGCCAGCCGCACACCGTGAACGGCGGGCAAGCTACTCTCGGCGCCGAGGATGCGATGGCCGGGTTGCAGCACCCGCTCCGGCAACAGGCTGATGCCCAGGCCTGCCGCCACCGCCGAACACACGCTGGCCAGACTGGCGCTGGAGTAGCCGATACGCCAGCGCCAACCGCAGCGCTCGAGATGATGGAGCATGTCATTGCGGTATAGGCCGCCCACTGGAAAGGCCACCAGCGGCAGTGGGTCGCGGCCCAGCGCCGGGGTGCTCAGGCTGTCGACCCAATACAAGGGTTCCGGCCACGACGCCACACAGTCGTCGCTGTCGCCCATCTGCTTGACCAACAACACATCGAACTCCCCACCCCGGTACTGGCGCTGCAATTCCGGGCCGAGGCCACTGGTGACCTCCAATCGCACCCGTGGATAGGCCACGACAAACGCCGAGAGTAGCGGCATCAGGCGCTCGGCGGCAAAATCCTCCGGCACACCGAGGCGCAGCACACCGTCGCTCTGCTGGTTGATCAACACGTCGGCAGCTTCTTCGTGCAGTGCCAGGATACGGCGCGCATACGCGAGCAAGCGCTCGCCCTCGGCGGTGGCCACCACGTGGCGCTGGTCGCGGTCCAGCAACTGGCACGCCACCGCGTCTTCCAGGCGGCGGATCTGCTGGCTGACGGTGGACTGGGTCAAATGCAGGCGCTCGGCGGCGCGGGTGAAATTGCCGCAGTCCACCACGGCGACAAAGCTGCGCAACAACACGGGATCGAACACAGGCATCACCATTACGTTTGCCACTGATTGGCATGTTTATATTTAATTTCAGCATACCCCGTCGGCTGACCATACTTCACTTTTCAGCAAACTCGGGGGGCTTGCATGACCAACGATCAATCACACCTGCAACGCGCCATTGCTCTGGCCCGCGCCAATGTTGCCCAGGGCGGCCGGCCCTTCGGCGCGGTGCTCACGCGCCACGGTAAGGTGTTGGTAGAAGCCGTGAATGAGATCCACCTGACCCAAGACCCCACCGCCCACGCCGAACTGCTGGCGATCCGCACCGCCAGCCGGCAACTCGGCGCACGCCTGGACGGCTGCGTGATCTACGCCAGCGGTCAGCCTTGCCCAATGTGCCTGAGCGCCATGTACCTGTGCGGCGTGGAGCGCGTGGTGTTTGCCGCCAGCAACGCCATGGCCGAACCGTTCGGCCTGTCCACTGCGGCTATCAGCCAACAGGTCGGCCTGCCCATTGAGTCGCAACGCCTGCCCATTCAGCACCTGCCCGACGCCAGCATGACCGCGCTGTATCACCAGTGGAAAACCTTGCATGACCCTGAATAAATCCCTCGCTGGCTGGGGCCTGCTGGTGGTGCTCGGCTTGAACCTGCGCCCCATCCTCAGTTCCCTCAGCCCCTTGCTCGGCGAGATTCGCCAGGCCACCGGCTTGAGCTTCCAGAGCAGCGCCCTGCTCACCAGCCTGCCGGTGATATGCATGGGCCTGGTGGCATTGGTGGGCGTGCGCGTGGAAGCCCGCTTGGGCGAACGTCGCGGCATCGCCCTGGGCTTGATGATGATTCTGCTGGCGTGCCTGGCGCGCTGGCTGATGGGCCAGGCGTCGGCGCTGCTGGTCACCGCCTTGCTCGGCGGCGCGGGGGTGGCACTGATCCAGGCGTTGGTGCCGGCCATGATCAAGCGCGAATTCCATCACCGCGTGCCGGTGGCGATGGGCGTGTATTCGGCCTCGCTGATGGCCGGCGGTGGGCTGGCGGCGCTGCTCAGCCCGGTGGTGGCCACGCATTTCCAGCAATGGCAGGCAGGCCTTGGCGTGTGGCTCCTACCGGCGCTGGGGGCGTTGCTGTTGTGGGCCTGGCTGCCGCTGGGCGCCGCCAGAAATCTGCAGCAGGCGCCCGCGTTCGAGGGCTTGCGCAACCGTCGCGCCTGGCTGCTGGCGCTGTATTTCGGCCTGGTTAACTGCGGCTACATGAGCATGGTGGCGTGGCTGCCCGCCTACTATCAGCAACTGGGCTGGGGTGTGCTGCCAAGCGGTTCGTTGCTGGCCTTCATGACCATCTTCCAGGTAATTGCCGCACTGCTGATGCCGGTGCTGGCGCAACGCGGCATCGACCGGCGCCCACTGCTGGGCATCAGCCTGCTGGCGCAAACTGTCGGCTACCTCGGCCTGCTGATGGCGCCGCAGCAATTCCCGCATTTGTGGGTGGCGCTGATCGGCTTTGGCCTGGGTGCGTGTTTTGCCCTGAGCCTGCTGCTGACCCTCGACCACCATCGCGACCCTCGCCAAGCCGGGCAACTGGCGGCGTTCGTGCAAGGCGTGGGCTTTTTGATCAATGCGATTTCGCCATGGCTGACCGGTTGGCTGCGCGAACTCACCGGCACGTTTATCAGCGCCTGGGTGGTGTTGACCGTGACGGTGGTGGCGATGCTGCTGGTGACACGGGTGTTCAGCCCGGCCACCTATCGCACTGACCTAGAAGTCGTAGCGCCCAGTCACGCCTAGGGTGCGCGGCGTGCCCAGCAAACCTTCATAGCCGCCGTTACCGCCGGTCCACAGCGTGGTGTAGTAGGTCTTGTCGAAGGCGTTTTTCAGCCACAGCGACACATCCCACTGCCCTTGGTCATAGTTGCCGCGCAGGCCGGTTGATAAGTTGACCACCGCATAGGCCGGGATCTGCCCGTAGTCGGAATCTTCCACCGTACCCACCGCTTTGGAGCGGAACGCATAGCTGGCAGTGACGTAGGGTTCGAAGCCGTTGGCCAGGTTCCACTTGTACTCGCCGTTGGCATTGGCGATCCACTTTGACGCCCCCACCACCTGATGGCCGCTCAAGTCGCAGGACGCCGGCGCACCCGGGCGCAGGCTGACTTCCGGCGGGCATGGCGCATCCTTGTATGACAGGTAACTCACGTCATTGAACGAGCCGTTGATATTCAGGGTCAGGCCCTTGATCGGCACCAGGGTGCTTTCCACTTCCACGCCCCGCGAGCGTACAGAGCCGGCGTTGGTCAGGTACTGCACGCGGTTGTCCTGATCGTAGGCGTTGGTCTGGTAGCCGTTGACCTGGGTCCAGAACAGGTTGGCGTTGAGTTGCAGACGGCGGTCCCACAAGGTGCTCTTGAAACCCAGCTCGGCATTGTTGGCGCGCTCGGTGCCGATCAGCAGCGAGTCGGCCCCGGCCGTCGGGGCAGACCCCACCGCCAGGTTGACCCCGCCGGACTTCTCACCATGGGACAGCGTTGCGTAGCCCAGCAAGCTTTCATTGAAGTGATAACTGAGGTTCAGCAGCCCCGACGGGGTGGTGCTGTACTGAGTCAGGTCGCCGGAGTCATAGGCCCCGGTACGCCCCCGCCGCGCCGTGGCCGCACCGCCGGTCACGGCGGCGCCGCCCACCGGGGCATTGCGCGTGACCCAGGCGCTTTTTTCCTCATAGGTGCCGCGCAGGCCAGCGGTGAAATCCAGCTGCTCGGTCAGGTGCCAGGTGCCTTGGGCGAACAGCGCAAAACTGTCGGTGCGGATATGCCCGTTGCCGATGCTGCTGACATTGTTCAACGCGCCAGTTGGCGTGCCATTCCAGATGTCGGCCTTGGGTCCGTAATAGGCGAAGGACTTGTTATCCAGGTCGGAGCCGAAGTAGTAGGCGCCGAGCACGTAATCAAAGAAGCCCCCCGTAGGCGATGCCAGGCGAAATTCCTGGGACCACTGCTTATCTTCCACCGACACCCCGGCGTTGTATGACGCCGGTACGTTGAGGCCATCATCATTGCGCGGGGTGAAATTCCACCAGCGGTAGGCACTCACCGAGGTCAGCGTGAAGTCACTCGGCAGCGTCCAGTTGGCTTCCAGCGAGGTGCCACCCTGGAACACGGTGACGTGCTGGTCGTTGTCCAGGTTGACCTTGCGATGGGTGCCATCCACCAGGGCAGCCCCCGCCGCATTGGCCCGGGCTTGATACAGGTTGGAGCCATTGATGGTCGGCCCGGTGTTGTACAACACGCGGGTGCCGGCGCTGGAATCTTCTTCGTTGTAGTCACCGATCCAGCGCAGGTTGAAGGCCTCGTTGGGCTTGTACAGCAATTGCCCGCGAAAGCCCTGGCGCGAGCCGCCATTCAGGTCATGGCCGTCGTGTTCGTTCTTGATATCGCCGTCGCTGCGCGTGCGATAGGCCGAGAAACGCCCCGCCAGGTCATCGCTGAGTGGGCCTGAAATCGTGCCCTTGGTCTGGAAATAACCGTCCTCGCCCAAGGAAGTTTCAATGCTGCGTTCGGGGATAAAGCTCGGTGCGCGGGTGCTGATATTGATCACCCCGGCGGTGGTGTTCTTGCCGAACAAGGTGCCCTGCGGGCCGCGCAGGACTTCAAGCTGCTCGATGTCCATCAGGTCGAACACCGCCATGCCCGGGCGCCCGAGGTAGACGTTGTCGATATACAGCCCCACGCTGCCTTCCAGGCCATCGCTGGCCGGGTTGTTGCCCAGGCCG
The DNA here is from genome assembly GCF_059134095.1 of Pseudomonas sp. FBCC-B545. Classification (NCBI taxonomy): domain Bacteria; kingdom Pseudomonadati; phylum Pseudomonadota; class Gammaproteobacteria; order Pseudomonadales; family Pseudomonadaceae; genus Pseudomonas; species Pseudomonas sp. FBCC-B545. Next base: position 6,001,195 of record NZ_CP101441.1, read on the forward strand.
CGGATCGACACGCTGGACTGACGCGCATGCATATAAGCGACGTTGACGCTGGGCACCAGTTGCTGCAAATCCTGGATCCGGTACACCCGCTGGGTCTCCAGCGCCTGGCCGCCAACCACACTCATGGGCGTCGGCACGGCCTGGGCACTTTCGGTGCGCCGCCTGGCGGTCACGGTGACGGTTTCCAACTGGCCACTGGCGCTGTCGCCCTTGCTGGCAGGCGCAGGCGTTTCGGCGGCCTGGGATGGCGACCAACTGCTGCTACCGGCCACTAACACAGCCAAGGGCAAGGACTTGAACAGACTCATAAGCGGCTCCAGAACCCGGAGATATCCATCGGCAGATATTCCTAAAGGTTATTTATTTATGTCTTAACGAACATTTACTGCATAAGAGATAGCCTTTATAAGGAGTCCACCTAATGCATAGCCAATGCATTTCCCGGATATTTTCAATGTGAAAAATGCATATCGATCTTCGCCAGCTGCGCCACTTCATTGCCCTCGCTGAACAACGCAGTTTTGTCGCCGCTGCGATGGTCGTGAACCTGTCGCAGTCGGCGTTCAGCCGCAGCATCCAAGCCTTGGAACACAGTGCCGGCTGCCAATTGGTGGACCGTGGCCGCAAGGACCTGGCGCCCACCAAGCAGGGCCAGGTGTTGCTCGAACATGCGCGGCGGCTGGTCAGCGGCGCCCAGCAACTGGCCAACGAGATCAACCAGTTCAACGGCCTGGAAGCCGGTGAACTGCGCTTCGGCTGCGGCCCGGCACCGGCAGGTGGCTTGATCCCCCGCGCCATCGGCAGTTTTATCGGGCGCTACCCCAAGGCCCGCGTGCAGTTCCAGGTGGACGACTGGCAAAGCCTGGACAAGCGCCTGCTCAGCGAAGAGTTCGAATTTTTCGTTGCCGACACCCGCCACTTCGAAGCCAACCCCGACTACCACACCCACCGCCTGCGCCCACGCCGCTGGTATTTTTGCTGCCGCGCCGGCCACCCCTTGGCCGGGCGCGACAGCGTCAGCGCCGCCGAGCTGATGAGCTACCCGCTGGCCGTGACCATCCGCCCGCCGAACCTGCGCAAAGTCATCGTCGACCTCAGCGGCCGGCCCGATTATCAACCCAATGTGGAGTGTGAAAACGGCTATAGCCTGATGGGCGTGGTGTTGCGTTCGGACGCCATCGGCATCGTCAGCGCCAACAGCGATGTACTGCACATGGCGCGGGGTGAGCTGGTGTGCCTGAGGATTGAGGGGCTGGATGAAAACCTTGAGGAGCGTTACACCCGCTATGGGATTGTCAGCCGTGCGGGGTACCGGTTGTCGCCGTTGGCGCAGGCGATGATTGAGCAGATCAAGCAGATTGATGAGATGGATGAAGACATCTGCACACTGGAGAATATCGCTGTCTGAACCGGCGCCTTCGCGGGCTTGCTCGCGAAAGCGCCGGTAGCAATACCCATGCATTCACTGCATGGAACCCAGTCCCCAAATGCACTTGCCAGCGCACCCTCCGAACGGCGAAAAAACCCACCTGTCCTCCGTTCGGTAAATTCCCATGTCTGACCCCAAACCTGTACGCAACGTGCTCTACATCATGTGCGACCAACTGCGCCGTGATTACCTGTCGTGCTACGGCCACGCCCATTTGCACACCCCCAATATCGACCGCCTGGCCGCCGCAGGTGTGCGTTTCAGCCGTGCCTATACCCAGGGCACCATCTGCGGCCCGTCACGCATGTCGGCATACACCGGGCGGTATGTCAGCAGCCATCAAGTGGCCTGGAACGCTGTGCCGCTGCCGCTGGAAGAGCTGACAATTGGCGACTACCTGCGCCCCCACGGCATCCGCACCGCACTGGTGGGCAAGACCCACGCCACGCCGAACCTGGAGGCGCTGCACCGCCTGCATATCGACCCCGACAGCGCCCAGGCCGAGCCGCTCAATGAGGTGGGCTTTGACGCGTACCTGCGCCATGACGGCATCTACCCTGACAGCCCATTGTTCGACGACAAACGCGAGTCGGCGCCCTACACCCACTACTTGCGCGAGCAAGGCTACGGTGGTCGCAACCCCTGGCATGAATGGGCCAATGCCGCCCAAGGCGAAGACGGTGAGATCCTCAGCGGCTGGCACATGCGCAACGCCGGCAAACCTGCACGGGTGGCCGAGGAACATTCGGAAACCGTCTACACCACCGACCGCGCCATCGACTTCATCAGCGAACAAGCAGAACAGCCATGGTGCCTGCACCTGTCGTATATCAAGCCGCACTGGCCCTACATCGCGCCGGCGCCGTATCACGCGCTGTACGGTGCCGAGCATATCCAGGCGCCCATTCAACCTGGGCAAACCAGCGATCACCCGGTGTACCAGGCATTCCGCCAACACCAGGAGAGCCTGAATTTCTCCCGCGACGCAGTGCGCCTCACGGTGATTCCCACCTACATGGGCCTGATCAAACAGATCGACGATCAACTCGGGCGCCTGTTTGATTTCATGCAAAGCACTGGCCGCTGGGACGACACGCTGATCGTGTTTACCAGCGACCATGGTGACTTCCTCGGCGATCATTACCTCGGTGAAAAAGAGTTTTTGCTGGAGCCCGCCGTGGGCGTGCCATTGATCGTGCGCGACCCGCGGGCCAGTGCCGATATCAGCCGTGGCAGCGTGGACGCACGCCTGGTAGAAACCATCGACGCCCTGCCCACCTTCCTCGACGCCCTGGGCCTGCCCGCCGCCGACCATCGCCTCGAAGGCCGCTCGCTGATCCCGCTGTTGCAGGGCGAGCAACCCACCTGGCGCCACTACGCCATTGCCGAATACGACTACGCCTTCCAGGCCCCGGCCCGGGAACGCCTGGCGCAGCCCATCGACCGTTGCCGCATGACCATGGTGCGCAGCGAACGCTGGAAATACCTGGCCTATGATGGCTTCCGACCGCAACTGTTCGACCTGGAAAACGACCCGCAGGAGATCAATGACCTGGGCAGCGATCCCGCCTATGCCCAGGTGCGCGAGACTCACTTGGGTTATCTGTTCGAATGGCTGCGTGGGTTGAAGCGGCGTACCACCATCAGCCACAGCGAGATCGAAGTGCGTGGCCAATGGTTTCGCTATGGTGAGCCGGAGGCGGAAAAAGTGGTGCAGATCGGGGTCTGGTAGAACGGTACAGGACTAAATGTGGGAGGGGGCTTGCTCCCGATAGCAGTGGGCCAGTCAAAGATGCTGTGACTGACACTCCGCTATCGGGAGCAAGCCCCCTCCCACATTTGAATCTGTGTCAGATTAGACTCCTTTGGTGGTCTGGCTGCGCTGCCCCTGCACACCCACCGGCACATCACCCTTGAGCGTGACCCGACGCACGATGCGCTCCTGGGTGCCATAGTCGTCCACCGCGTAATGCTGGGTGGCGCGGTTGTCCCAGATCGCCACGTCACCGGTATTCCAGCGCCAGCGTACGGTGTTTTCCAGGCGCGTGACGTGGCCTTGCAGCAGATTGAACAGCTGGGTCGACTCCGCCTGGGAATAGCCTTTGAGGCGCTTGACGAAGTGCCCCAGCAGCAAGGTTTTCTCACCGCTGACCGGGTGCACGCGTACCACCGGGTGTTCGGTTTCGTACACTGTCGAAGTGAAGACCTTGCGGTATTCCTCCAGCTTCTCTACCGCTACATCCGGCTTGCGTGCGGCGTAGTCGTACTCGTTGCTGTGCACCGCCCATAGGTGGTCAGCCAACGCACGCAGCTCGACGCTGAGGTCGTTGTAAGCGGCGGCGGTATTGGCCCAGACGGTGTCGCCGCCGGACGCTGGCGCCAGCACCGAACGCAGGATCGAAGCTTTTGGGTAGGCATCGACGAAAGTCACGTCGGTATGCCAGGAGTTGGCGCGCTGTCCACGGGTGCCATCCAATTCCATCAGAAAGCGCGTGCCGTCGCGCACCGGCACCGTAGGGTGTGCAATCGGCTCACCGAGCAGGTGGGCGAAGGCTTCCTGGCTCTGGTCGTCGAGGTGGGTTTGCTCACGGAAGAAGATCACTTTGTACTGCACCAGTGCCTGCTGGATGGCCTCGACAGTGGTGGCATCCAGGTCACCAGAGAGTTTGATGCCACGGATCTCGGCGCCGATACGCCCGGCCACCGGGTGGATGTCGAGCGCGTGGGCGATGGGTTGAACAGCTAATGCGGCGTTGCTCATTGTGATGACCCTCATGTGCCTGCTGATGGTGGAGAAGCTTTCCAGCAACGATCTATTCATATGCAATTTAGATCTAGCAAATGAATCAATGCTTCGTTGACGGAATAAGAGCTTGCATTTAAAACCTCAGCTTGCTCGGTCGCAAATGCCTTCGACCTATTTTTAAAATGCCGGGAAAGCATATGGATCTTCGCCAACTGCGCTACTTCATCGCCCTTAACGAACACCGCAGTTTCGTGCGTGCAGCGGACGCCATGGGCATCACCCAACCGGCGTTCAGCCGCAGCATCCAGGGGCTGGAACAGGAGTTCGGCTGCGTGTTGGTAGACCGCGGCCACAAGGACCTGCGCCCTACGCCGGAAGGCCAGGTGGTGTTGCAACACGCCCTGAGCCTGGTGCACGGCGCGGCGCTGCTGAGCAGTGAAGTAACGCGCATGACCAAGCTCGACGCCGGCGACCTGCGCTTCGGCTGCGGCCCGGCGCCCGCGGTAAAACTGGTACCGGATGCGGTGGCGCGGTTTATCAACGCCCACCCGAAAATCCGCACCAGCTTCCAGGTGGACAACTGGGAAACCCTCAGTCGCAGCCTGAGCCGTGAAGAGATCGAATTCTTTATCGCCGACATCCGTCAGTTCGAGGCCGACCCGAATTTCCAGACCCGCGCACTGACGCCCAAACGCGGCGTCTTTTTCTGCCGCCCCGGGCACCCGTTGCTGGCCAAGGACAGCCTGTCGACCAACGACATGTTCGACTATCCGCTGGCCTCGCCGTTGATCTCCCAAGGCATTCGCAAACTGCTGGCGAACCTCAGCGGGCGCATGGATTTCTCCCCGAGCATCCAGACCGAACACTTCCCGGCGCTGGTGAAGATCGTGCTGCAGTCCAACGCCATCGGCGTCGGCACCGAGGAAGCCTTTGCCGAGGATGTGGCCAGCGGTTCGCTGGTGCTGCTGCACTGGCGCAACCTGCCGCAGAATATGGATACCATGAGTGCGCGTTGCGGGATTGTCAGTCGCACTGGGTCGCGGTTGTCGCCGGCGGCGAAGGCGATGATTGAGACGTTGGTGGAGGTGGACAGGCAGGAGGTGAGTGTGGCGGTTTGAAGGGCCCTATCGGGGGCAAGCCCCCTCCCACATTTGATCGCGTTCACAGTTCAGTGTGGGAGGGGGCTTGCCCCCGATAGCAATCGCCCAGGCACCGATAAGCTCAAAGCCCAGCCGCCGCCAACCCAGGCGCCACCCAATCACTCACCTGAAACGAGCGACGGATCAGCTTCTCCTTCGACGCCAAATCCACCGCATCCTGCAATTTGCCCAGGAACACCGGGTCCAGGGTCGAGGGGAAAATCTCGCTGAGTTTCTGGTCTTTCAAATCATTGGTCAGGATCACCGGCGGGTAACTGGCCAGCCCCGACACAAGCGCGATATACGCCTGTTTGTTGTTGTCATCGGTCAGCCACTGCACCGCCTGCTGCTGGGCCTTGAGCAACTTGGCCACCGCGTCGGGGTGTTGGTCGACAAATTTGGCGCTGCCCACCAGCACGGCCTGGATACTGCCGGCATCGCCCAGGTCCTTGGTGGTCAGTGGTATTTCTGCCAGGCCTTTGGCTTGCAGCGCCGTCAGGGTGGAGCCTCCCCAGGTGGCGTCAATCTGCTTGGCAGCCAGGGCAGCGCTGGCGGCATTGAAGTCCAGGTTGATGACCTTGAGGTCCTTCTCACTCAAGCCCTGGCTGGCCAACGCACTGTCGAACGACAACTGGCTGGCCGTGCCGCGAAACACCGCCACGCGCTTGCCCTTGAGGTCTTGCAAGGTCTTGATACCTGAACCCGGCACCACACCGAGGTAGTGCTTGACCCTACGTGCGGTGGCGCTGAGCAGCCGCGTATCCAGGCCATTGGAACGGCCGATGATTGCCGCCAGGTCGCCCAGATAGGCGAGGTCCACCTGGCCGTTGGCGAAGGCTTCATTGATCACAGGGCCCGCGCCCTTGAAGTAATTCCACTGGATCTTGATGCCCTGTTCGGCAAAGGCTTTTTCAAAGATCTGCTGTTCACGTAACACGTCGGTGATGCCACCGCCGCTGTGCTGGCTGCCAGCGCTGAGGTCGGGCACAGCAATGCGGATTTCCTTGAGGTCAGCGGCCTGCACCAGCCCGGCCAGGGCGGTGCCGGCCAACAGGCTGATCAGATGTTTGAAGGGCAATTTCATAAGCACAGCTCCTGGTGGGCGACGGTCGCCTGGGGAGCAGAAAGTAGGCACAAGCCGTACAAAACTTTAAATACTATAAATTCACAATTTAATAGCTTTTAGGACTATGCGAGCGAATACGCAGGCTCCAAGGCGTTATGCATGAACAGCATCGAAAATATTCTTCGAATGCATTGGATGCCTGGAGGGCTGAGGCTTTAAATGATTTCTCTTATCTCGCAATCATCTTGATCACGTTTTTGTAAGATCGAAATCACATAACGTATTTGGCACCAGCGGAGGTCTTTCATGGCCCGGATTTCACTTTTGAGCCTACCTCTGGCAGCCCCGTCCAAAGGCGCCGTGCAGCGCTGGCCGCAACTGAGCGAACACCTGTTGCCCTGGCTGCTGCCGCTCGGGCTGTTTGCCCTGTGGTGGCTGGCCAGCCGCAATCACTGGATGAGCGAGCAGATCCTGCCAACCCCTGCCCTGGTGTGGAGCAGCGCCGTGGAGCTGGCCGGCGGCGAATTGTGGAGCCATCTGGCAATCAGCTTGCAACGTCTGTTCTGGGGCCTGCTGGCCGGTATCGGCGCCGGTGCGCTATTGGGCGCGAGCCTGGGGTTCAGCGCCCGCGCCGAGCGCCTGGTATTCCCTACGTTCAGCGCGTTGTCGCAAGTGCCGACCTTGGCGTGGATCCCGCTGTTCATGGTGTTTTTCGGCATTGGCGAAACTCTGAAACTGGTGGTGCTGATCAAGGCCATCGTGGTGCCCGTGACCCTGCATACCCTGGTGGGCGTGCGCGACGCCCAGCCCAACCTGCGCGAAGCCGCCCGCGTGCTGCGCTTGCCCACCCACTTGCTGATTCGCCGCCTGATCCTGCCCGCCGCGTTGCCGGCGTTCATGGCCGGGGTGCGCCTGGCCCTGGCGGCGGGCTGGACGTCGCTGCTTGCCGTGGAGTTGCTGGCCTCCAGCGAAGGCATCGGCTACCTGATGGTATGGGCACGCCAGTTGTTCATGCTCGATATCGTCTTCGTGTGCATCGTGGTCATCGGCGTGCTGGGCGTGGTGATGGATCGCGGCATCGGCTGGCTGGATCGCAAATGGGTGCACTGGCCCCATCCGGCCACAGCGCAGATCCGGCGCGGGCCACGCTATGAAGGCTGGCAACGCCTGCAACCCTGGCTGTTGCCGCTGCTGTTGCTGGCATTCTGGCAAGTGGCGACGCATCAGGGCTGGGTCGACCCGAATATCCTGGTCAGCCCCTGGGCGGTGCTGCAAACCACCATGGCCGGTGTGCTGGATGGCAGCCTGAGCGCGGCTTTAGGCAAAAGCCTCGGCCGGGCCGTGGGCGGCTTGCTGCTCGGCGGTAGCCTGGGCTTTGCCCTGGGCCTGTGGCTGGGGTTGTCGCGGCGCAGTGAGCGACTACTCGGCCCGACCTTGGCGGCGCTGCGCCAGATTGCGATTTTCGCCTGGGTGCCACTGCTCACCGCCTGGTTCGGCCTGGGTGAACTGGCCAAGTGGGTGTTTATCGCCCTCGCCGCGTTCTTCCCGTTGTTTATAGCCACCCAGCGCAGCGTGCTCAACCTGTCGCCGCAACTGCGCGAAGCCGCCCAAGTGCTGCGCCTGAACCCGTGGCAACGCCTGCGTCGCCTGGTGCTTCCGGGCGCAGCGGCGGGTATTTTCGCCGGCCTGCGCCTGAGCCTGATCTACGCCTGGATGGGCACCATCGGCGCCGAATATTTCATGCCGTCCAATGGCGGCATCGGCAGCCTGATGATCGGCGCCCAACAACTGCTGCGCATGGACCTGATCATGGGCGGCATGCTTCTGGTCGGCTTCACCGGCGCCCTCCTCAACTTGATCGGCCAACGCATCGAAACCCGCGCCACTCGCTGGAGACACGCATGAACGCACCTATTGTCAGCTTTAACCATGTGGGCAAGAGCTTCGACGTCGACGGCTTCGAACTGGAAGCCATCCGCGAATTCAACCTGGAGATTGCCGAAGGCGAGTTTGTCGCGATTGTCGGCGCCAGCGGTTGTGGCAAGTCCACCTTGCTGCGCCTGCTGGTGGGGCTCGATACGCAGTTTCGCGGCCAGATCCAGGTCGATGGCAAGGCCGTCAGCGGTATCGGCGGCGAACGCGGCATCGTGTTCCAGGAGCATCGCCTGTTTCCCTGGCTGACCGTGGCGCAAAACATCGGCCTGGGCCTGGTCAACGAGCCCCTGGACGAGGCCGAGCGTAACCGACGCATCAGCGATTTCATCGAGCTGGTGGGCCTGACTGATTTCACCCGCGCCTACCCCCACCAACTCTCCGGCGGCATGGCCCAACGAGTGGCAATTGCCCGTGGCCTGGTGGCCAGCCCGCGCATCCTGTTGCTGGACGAACCCTTCGGCGCCCTCGACGCACTGACCCGCCAGCAAATGCAGGACGAACTCCTGGCCATTCGCGCCCGCGCCAAGATCACCACGGTGCTGGTCACTCATGACGTGGAAGAAGCGATTTTCCTCGCCGACCGCGTGGTAGTGATGGAGCCCCGGCCCGGGCGCATCAAGCAGGTGGTAGAGATCGCCCTGCCCCATCCGCGCCAGCGCAGCAGTTTCGAATTCCACCAGTTACGCGAAGAACTGCTGCATGAGCTGACCAGCGACGACCACTATCAGCCGCCCGTGCGCGCACAGATCCGCGACCTGCCCCTGGCGTTCATTGCTTGCTGAAAGCGAGTTTGGCGTCCGGCTGTTCCTGGCGCTCAAACCGATTGGCTCGGGCGAAGGTGCCGAAATCATTGAAGCGCACGCCCATCTCAGCCATGACCTTATGCGCCACCCTGGTGGTCATCTGGCGGATGTAAAACGGCTCCTTCACCACAAAGTGATGGATGCCATGGGTGCTGCCGAAGTTGAAGCAGAACGCCTGCAACGGCCACAGCCACCAGGGGTTCAAGACCTGGGTCTGCTGGATCACGTTGCCCGGTTCCACATCGCCGTAGTAGTGCATGTTGGAGCTGACAAAATGCAGGCAGAACGTGCGCAACACATTGGGGCCGATGATCACCACCGCAGCGATGTCGATCACCTGCATCATCTGCAAGGTGCCGGCCGACCACATGATCGGCGCGCCCAACAGGCTGGCGATGCCGTTGGCGGCATGAAAGCCCAGGAAGACGTACCACGCGCCCCAATGCAGCAGCGCCAGCGGGGCGTACACCAGCACCACACGCTTGAGGATGCTGAGTTTATGGGCCCAGGTCTTGGCCCGCAGCATGCGGATCAAGGCCGACATCATGTTGTCGCCCACCATCAGCAAGCGCGCAAATCCCCAGGGCTCGCCATTGGTAATGGCGCGTTCTTCCATATCCGCCTCAGTGCCGGAGACCTTGTGATGGTTGAGGTGCAGATGCCGGCGTATCCACGGGTTGATCGTGCTGGGCCGCGCCAGCCACACCAGCCCCATCATCAGGTTGTGGGGCAGGCGCTGCTTGCGAAAGTACATGCTGTGGATCAGGTCGTGCTCCAACTCGTGGGTCAGTGAAGCGAAGAACGCGTTGAGCAGCAGGCACGCCCACCAGGCCAGGTGACCACTGATATAGAGCGCCGCCGAGCCGAGCATGCCGAGCAAGGCAAACGCCAGGATGCCGGCGCCCAGGGCGTCCTGATGCAGCAGCCAGGGGTGGCGCTGGCGCAATCGGGCGCCCTCGGCCAGCACCACCTCACGGACATGCGCTGAACGTTGTTGTGCGTTCATCTGTTGGGGACTTGCAGAAGTACCGTCCATGCTTCCATCCTCTTGTACATTGATGTGTCCATCCTGCCCTAAGCGATCGGGCAGGACGCTAGCCTCGGACGCCAACCTGTTGACCGCAAGCGCCAATCGCCATGACCGAACCCACTTCCCTCGCCAGTTGGACCCGCGCCCTGCGCAAGCAGCTCGACGCCCTGGGCCTGGACAGCGCCGCGCTGTGCGCCGAGGCCGGCCTCGACCCGCAGCAGATGGACGACCCCAACGCACGCTATCCGTTGTCGGCAACCACGCGCCTGTGGCAACTGGCGGTGCAGGCCAGCGGCGATCCGGCAATTGGCTTGCGGGTGTCGCGCTTTGTCAGCCCCACGACATTTCATGCGCTGGGTTATGCCCTGGTGGCCAGCGGCAGCTTGCGCGAGGTGTTCGAACGTATCGTGCGCTATCACCAAGTGGTCAGTGATGCCCTGAGCCTGGAGCTGAGCCGCCACGGCGACATCTACCACTTTCGCCTGCTCCAACCCCAAGGCAGCCCCGCGCCGGCGCTGGAGGCCATCGACGCATTCGCGGCAATCTATGTGCGCACTTGCCGCAACCGCCTGGGGCGTGACTATGCGCCGCTGGCCGTTTATCTACGGCGCCCGCAGCCTGTCGACCCCGAGCCATGGCACAAGGTGTTTCGCTCGCCAGTGTTTTTTGCCGCCGACGAAGACCGCCTGGAGTTCGCCGCCCACGACTTCGACAGTCATCTTGACGATGCCAACCCGGAGTTGGCCGAACACAACGAAACCGTGCTCAAGCGCACCCTCGCCCAACTGCAACCGTTGACCTGGGAGCGCAAGGTGCGCGCCGTCATCGAGGCGCAATTGCCCGATGGCGAGCCGAGTGCCGAACGCGTTGCCCAGGCCTTGCACCTGAGTTTGCGCAGCTTGCAGCGGCACCTGGCGGATGAAGGCTGTCGGTTTGATGCGCTGCTCAATGAGTGCCGGGAGAACCTGGCGTTGTTACACCTCAGGGATCCGCAGTGTTCGTTGGCCGAGATCAGCCATTTGCTGGGGTTTGCCGATACCAGCAGTTTCAACCGGGCGTTCAAGCGCTGGACGGGGGTGACGCCGGGGCAGTTTCGGGATGGGTTGCGGTAGGAAGGTTTTCAGTGGCTGTGATGGCCTCATCGGGGGCAAGCCCCCTCCCACACTGAACTGTGAACGCGGTCGAATGTGGGAGGGGCTTGCCCCCCGATAGCGGTCGCCCAGGCCATCAACGCCCACGATCCCGGCGTAACAACTTCCTCACCCGCGCCACCAACACCTTGGCGTCAAACGGCTTGAGCAGGTAGTCATCCTCATGCAGTTCCAACCCCCGCAACCGGTCTTCAATGCCGCCCGGCGTGGTCAGGTACAGCACCGGCGTGTCGCCCTTTTGCCGGATCGCCTGCTGCAATGTCCAGGCGTTCAAGCCCGGTAGCATCACGTCCAGGATCACCAGATCGTATTCGGCGCCTTCCACGAACCGCTGCGCCGCCATGCCGTTGGCAGCGACTTCCACTGAAAAGCCGGCCTCGCTCAGGCCTTGCGCCATGCGCTGGGCCAGTTGCGGCTGGTCTTCCACTAACAACACCTGCATGTCTTACCCCTGGGTTTGATTACAAACCTGTCATCCAATTGTGCGGCTTTTGTCGGCGTCCACTGGCTACCGTGATGGCCTGCCTTCTGGAGCCCTTCGCATGTATCGCACCGCTTTGTTCCTCAGCCTCGCCGTGGCCACCGCGGCCCAGGCCATGCCCCAACTGCCACGCCACGCCGAGCTGGATCTGCGCACCGCACGCCAACTGGCCGACGCCAGCCTGGCCCATTGCGCGGCTGCTCTGACGGTACTCGATCGCGGCGGCAACCTGTTGCTGGGCCTGCGGGCTGACGGTGTCGGCCCGCACAACAGCCTCGCCAGCCAACGCAAGGCGTACACCGCGCTGTCGACTAAAACCCCGACCCGGCTATTCGCCGAGCGTGCACGCAACAATCCCGAAGCCGCCAACCTTAACAGCTTGCCCGAGTTGCTGTTGCTCGGCGGCGGCATACCGCTGTTCGCTGACGCCGAACTGGTCGGCGCGCTGGGCATCGCCGGTGCCGGTGGCGCTGCGCAGGACGAAGCCTGCGCCGTCCAGGCTGCCGAGCAACTGGGCTTGAAAATCACCCCCTGACTTGATCGCTATCAAAAGGACTTTTCGATGAAAACCCTAAGCATGACCCTCGTCGCCCTCAGCCTGAGTGGCCTGTGCAATCTGGCCCTGGCCGCCGGCAACCCGCTGAGCGTACACGTGCTCAACCTGGAAAATGGCCTGCCTTCGGCCGGTGTCAGCGTCACCCTGGAACAACAGGTGGGCGATCAGTGGCAGGCGCTGTCCAAAGGCGTCACCAACCAGCAGGGGCGCATCGCCGAACTGTTTCCCGCCGACCGCAGCATGACGCCGGGCGAATATCGCGTGGTATTCAAGACGGGTGACTACTACAAGAAGGCCAATCGCGAGACGTTCTTCCCCGAGGTGCCGGTGATTTTCCAAGTCAAACAGGCCGACCAGCATTACCACATCCCGCTGTTGCTCAGCCCTTACGGTTTCTCCACGTATCGCGGTTCATAGGCCTGCGGCCAGGCGCAGCCGGTTGAGGTCGAGTATCTCGATGGCGCCGTAACTCAAGCCAATGATGCCCTGTTGCTCCAGCGCCTTGAGCAGACTGTTGATGGTCTGGCGCGACAGGCCGAGCATCGCCGCCAGATCCTCCTGGGGCAGTTGCAACACGCGGCGCGGAGGCTCTATTTCACCGTAGCCCTGGGCAATCATCAGCAACCGATGGGCCAGGCGCACCGATGCGGGCATCAGGCTGATCTGTTCGATATTGATCAATGACAAGCGCAGCTTATGGCTCATCAGCAGGGCCATATCGCGCCAGAACATTGGCTGCTGTTCGAGAATGTCGAGCATCGCCGCCTGCGGCACCTGCAATAGTGTGCACGCGCCTGTGGCCAGGGCGTCGTGGGTACGTGGCAGGTTGTCGAACAGGCAGATTTCGCCGAACCAATGCGGTGTTTCCACCAGGCTCAACACCGCTTCCTTGCCCTGGGCGCTGACCGCGCTGATACGCACCGCCCCTTCCAGCACCGCATACAGCCCACACGGCGGGTCGCCGCGTTTGAACAGAAACTGCCCCGCCGTCAATGAGCGCGCGCGCGCCGCGCCTAGCAGGCTACGCTGCAAGCCTGGCGGCAAGTGTTTGAACCAATGGCCGCGGGCCAAGTGCGCGTGCCATATACCTGTGTCCATGGGAAACCCCGAAGATTGTCGCCCAGTTGACAGTTAGGCACCGACTGACAGGGCATGATCAAACATCCTACAGGAGGAACAACAATGAAAAGCCTCGTCGACCACCTCAGTCAATACGCCGCGTACCATCGCGACCCGCGCAATATTGTCAGCCACTTTATCGGTATCCCATTGATCGTGGTTGCCGTGGCCGTGCTGTTGTCACGCCCCGAATGGGCGGTGGGTGGCCTGTGGGTCTCGCCAGCGGTGATCCTGGCGTTGTTCTCGGCGTGGTTCTACCTGCGCCTGGAACTGGCCCTGGGCGTGCTGATGACGGTGCTGATGGGCCTGTCGGTGTGGGCCGGGCATGGGCTGGCGGCGCAGAGCACGACGGTATGGCTGAGCAGTGGCATCGGTATGTTCGTAGTGGGTTGGGTGATTCAGTTTGTCGGGCATTACTACGAAGGCAGGAAGCCGGCGTTTGTGGACGATGTGTCGGGGCTGATTGTGGGGCCGTTGTTTGTGGTGGCGGAGTTGGCGTTTCTGGTGGGGTTGCGGCAGGACCTGCAAAAGCAGATTGAACAACGTTCAGGCCCGGTGGGACGCCGCGATCTCAAGCCAAGTGAAGTCTAAATGTGGGAGGGGCGGTGCGACGATTCGACTTGCTCCCGATGGCGGTATATCAGCTTAGAAATTTTTGGCTGACACACCGCTATCGGGAGCAAGCCCCCTCCCACATTGGGTTCTGTATTGAGCTTAGGCTTTTTGCCAGACCTTGGGTTTGAAGAACAGGGTTTCGCCACGGGTTAAACCGGTGAGGCTGTCATGGTCTTTGACCACTTCGGCCTCGATCAACTCGCTTTGGCCTTCGACCTTGAGCGTCACCCGCGTCGTGGCGCCCAACGGCCGAATATCCCGCACTTGCGCCGCATGGTGATCCTCCAGCTCATGCCGCGACAGCGACACTTCATGGGGGCGGAACAGCAGGTGCTTGTCCTCGCCCAGGTGCAGGCGGTTCGAATCACCCAGGAAGTGATAGACAAAATCGCTGGCCGGGTTTTCGTAGACCTCCCCCGGTGAGCCGATCTGCTCGATCACACCCTTGTTCATCACCACGATACGGTCGGCGACTTCCATGGCCTCTTCCTGGTCGTGGGTCACAAACACCGAGGTCAGGTTGATGTCTTCGTGCAGCCGCGCCAGCCAGCGGCGCAGCTCTTTACGCACCTTGGCGTCGAGGGCGCCGAAAGGTTCGTCCAGCAGCAGCACTTTGGGCTCCACCGCCAGGGCGCGGGCCAGGGCGATACGTTGGCGCTGGCCACCGGAGAGTTGTTCCGGGTAGCGGTCGGACAACCAATCGAGCTGCACCATGTTCAGCAATTCATGCACCTTGGCCGCGATCTGGCTTTCGCTCGGGCGCTGGTTTTTCGGTTTCATACGCAGGCCGAAGGCGACGTTGTCGAACACGGTCATATGGCGGAACAAGGCATAGTGCTGGAACACAAAACCGACGTTGCGGTCCCGCACATCGTGGCCGGAGACATCTTCGCCATGGAACACGATGCTGCCGGCATCCGGGGTTTCCAGGCCGGCGATGATGCGCAGCAAGGTGGTCTTGCCGCAGCCGGACGGGCCAAGCAACGCCACCAGCTCGCCACTCTGGATATCCAGGTTGATGCTGTCCAGGGCCTTGAAGGCGTTGAAGTTCTTGCTGACATTACGGACTTCGATCGACATGACTTATTCCTCACCGGCGCTGTTGCGCATGCGGTTGATTCGGTTCTCGCTCCACTGCTTGAGCAGCAGGATGAAGAGCGCCAGGATCAGCAACAGGCTGGCCACCGCAAACGCGGCAACATGGTTATATTCGTTGTAGAGAATCTCGACATGCAGCGGCAGGGTATTGGTCACCCCACGAATGTGGCCGGACACCACCGACACCGCGCCGAACTCGCCCATGGCCCGCGCGGTACACAGCACCACGCCATAGATCAGGCCCCATTTGATGTTCGGCACGGTGACATGCCAGAACATCTGCCAGCCATTGGCACCGAGCAGGCGCGCCGCCTCCTCTTCCTGGGTGCCCTGCTCCTGCATCAGCGGGATCAGCTCACGGGCCACGAACGGCACGGTGACGAAGATGGTCGCCAGCACGATGCCGGGCAAGGCGAACACGATCTGGATGTCATGGTCCTGCAACCATGGGCCGAAGAAGCCCTGGGCGCCGAACATCAGCACGTAGACCAGACCCGCGATCACCGGCGAGACCGAGAACGGCAGGTCGATCAGCGTCACCAGGATGCTCTTGCCACGGAACGAGTACTTGCTCACACACCAGGCGGCGCTGACACCGAACACCAGGTTGAGCGGCACCGAAATCGCCACGGCAATTACCGTGAGCTTCAACGCCGACAGCGCGTCGGGTTCGAGGATCGCAGTGAAGAATGCACCCAGGCCATTCTTCAAGCCCTGAGTTACCACGATCAGCAACGGCAACAGCAGAAACAGTACGAACACCAGCCAGCCTAGACCGATCAGGATGCGTCGCGACACCGCACTGCCACGCCGGGCGGCATTGGCCGAGGACGCGGCGGAAATAGACGATTGGGACATGTTCCGCGCCTCCTTATGGACGTTCGATGCGCCGCTGCAACAAGTTGATCAGCAGCAGCAGAATGAAGGAAACCACCAGCATCAGCACACCAATGGAGGTGGCGCCGCGGTAGTCGTACTGGTCGAGCTTGACCATGATCAGCAGCGGCAGGATCTCGGTCTTCATCGGCATGTTGCCGGCGATGAAGATCACCGAACCGTACTCACCCACACCCCGGGCAAACGCCAGGGCGAAGCCAGTCAGCCACGCGGGCAACAACGCAGGCACAAGGATGTAGCGGAACACTTGCAGCGGCTTGGCGCCGAGGCACGCGGCGGCCTCTTCGATCTCCCGGGGGATGTCGGCCAGCACCGGCTGCACCGTGCGCACCACGAAGGGCAAGGTGACAAAGGTCAGCGCCAGGGTGATGCCCAGGGGGGTGTAGGCGATCTTGAAACCCAGGTCGGCGGCAAACTGGCCGACCAAACCGTTAGGCGTGTACAGCGCGGTCAGCGCGATACCAGCCACGGCCGTGGGCAGGGCGAACGGCAGGTCGATCATCGCATCGATGATCTTGCGACCGGGGAAGGTGTAGCGCACCAGCACCCAGGCCAGCAGCGTACCGATCACGCCGTTGATCAGCGCGGCGTACAGCGCGGTGCTGAAGCTCAGCTTCAACGCCGCCAGCACGCGCGGTGCGGAAATGATGTTCCAGAACTGATCCCAGGTGAGTTGAGCGGCGTGTACAAACATCGCCGCCAGCGGGATGAGTACGATCAGGCTGAGGTACACGACGGTGTAGCCCAGCGTCAGCCCGAAGCCGGGTATGACGGGGGAGATACGACGCGACATAAGAGTCCTTGGTTAAAGGGTAAACACCACTGTAGGAGCGCGCTTTCTGTGGGAGCTGGCTTGCCTGCGATGCAGACACCGCGGTGTAACTGATACACCGCGGTGATGCTATCGCAGGCAAGCCAGCTCCCACAGAAAAGCGGGGCTCCTACAGGTACTTTGGCTTACTGCGCCGTGTAGATCTGGTCGAACACACCACCATCATTGAAGAATTTCGGTTGGGCCGTTTTCCAGCCGCCGAAGTCCTTGCCGATCGTCACCAGGTCCAGTTTCGGGAACTGCTGGGCATACTTGGCGGCGACTTTCTCATCCCGTGGTCGGTAGAAGTTCTTCGCCGCAATCTCCTGGCCAGCCGGGCTGTACAGGTGGTTGAGGTACGCGGTGGCGATCTCGGTATTACCCTTTTTCTCGGCGTTCTTGTCGACTACGGCCACCGGTGGCTCCGCGAGAATCGACAGGGACGGCACTACGATGTCGAACTTGTCGGCGCCGCCGTCTTCTTTCAACGCCAGGAACGCCTCGTTTTCCCAGGCCAGCAACACGTCGCCCTGACCGTTGTTGACGAAGGTAATGGTAGATCCGCGCGCGCCGGTGTCCAGTACCGGGACGTGCTTGAACAGCTCTTTCACGTATTCCTGGGCCTTGGCTTCGCTGCCACCGGTTTTGAGGCCGTAGGCCCAGGCGGCAAGGAAGTTCCAGCGTGCACCGCCGGAGGTTTTCGGGTTTGGCGTGATCACCGACACGTCTTTCTTGATCAGGTCGCCCCAGTCCTTGATGCCCTTGGGGTTGCCCTTGCGCACCAGGAACACGATGGTCGACGTGTACGGGGTGCTGGCGTCCGGCAGGCGGGTCTGCCAGTTTTCCGGCAGGGTCTTGCCCAGCTTGGCGATTTCGTCGATGTCGCCGGCCAGGGCCAGGGTCACCACGTCGGCGCGCAGGCCGTCGATCACCGCCCGGCCCTGCTTGCCGGAACCGCCGTGGGATTGCTGGATCTTGACGTTGTCGCCGGGGTGGGACTGCTTCCAGAAGCTGGTGAACTCGGCGTTGTAGTCCTGGTACAGCTCACGGGTCGGGTCGTACGAAACGTTGAGCAGCTCGTAGTCCTTGGCAACGGCGGAACCGGCAAACACAGCACTGGCCAGCGCGGCCAAGGCATAACGGCGAATCGACGACATAGAAGCTCCTGAAATTCTTGTTGGCGGCATCCTGTAGGAGCGAGCTTGCTCGCGAAAAACCCAGCAGTACCGCGTTAAACCTGATGCGCTGCGTTATCGTCGGCGTTTTTCGCGAGCAAGCTCGCTCCTACTGATGGCTTATTCTTAGGCGGGTTTGTTACCCGGGTTCTGCAGGCGGAATTTTTCCTTGCGTTCGATCTGTACCACTTGAGCGTTGTGCACGGTGATTTCCACTGCGCCAAACCGCAGATCGCGCAGGGCGCTCTGGATCTCACGCAAAATGGTTGCTTCGTCCTGGCCGTCGACGCTACGTAGAGATGCGCTCATGGTCTCGCTCCTGAAATGAATAGTGCCTGGCAGTGGCGGCACTGCTTGCGGCGTGAGGGCGATAGTAGATAAGCGCGGATATTCTTAAAAATACTATTTAAGAATGTTTATATAACCAGAAAGAATTTTCTGACAGGACGTGGGGTTGCGTGTGGTTGCGATCCAAATGTGGGAGGGGCTTGCTCCCGATAGCGGTGGGCCAGCCAAGTTTTTCTAACCTGATACTCCGCTATCGGGAGCAAGCCCCCTCCCACATTTTGAGCGCATTTCAAGGCTGGATTGGGGGTGCTCGGGTCCAATCGATAGCGTCGGCTGGCATCGGTCGCCCAAACCAGTAGCCTTGGCCCATATCGCACTGCTGGTCCAGCAGGAAGCGCGCCTGCTCCACCTGTTCGATACCCTCGGCATGCACCTGCATGCCCATGCTTTTCGCCAGGGCGATCACCACGCGCACAATCGCGGCATCGTCTTCATCCCAGGGCAAACCCGCGACAAAACCTTGGTCGATCTTGAGTTTCTGCACTGGCAGGCGTTTGAGCCGCAGCAACGAGGAGTAACCAGTGCCAAAGTCGTCGATCGCCAGGCGCAGGCCCAGTTCGCGCAGGCGATGCAGTTGCTCCAGGGCGACTTCCGGGTCGTCCATCACTGCGCTTTCGGTGACTTCCAACTCAAGGAAGGCCGGATCCAGGCCGGTGGCGTGCAGCACCTGGGCAACTTGCTCGTACAGCTCGCGCCGGGCGAACAAGCGGCTGGAGACATTCACCGCAATAAAACTCAGCGGAGCACCGTCGGCCAGCCACTGGCACATCTGGCGACAGGCCTGGTCCAGCACCCACCCATCAATGTCGGCAATCAGGCCGGTGCGTTCGGCAATGGGGATGAATTCGCCCGGCGGTATCAGGCCACGTTCCGGGTGTTCCCAGCGCACCAGCGCTTCGACGCCCACCAGGCGGCTGCCGTGCAGGTCGTGCACCGGCTGGTAATAGACGCGCAGCTCCTGCTGGTCGAGAGCGCGACGCAGCTCGCTGGCGATCTCCACGCGGTTCTGTGCGTGGGCGGTGAGTTCTTCGGTGTACAGGGCGTAGCCCTCGCGGCCGGCGTTCTTGGCCTTGAACAAGGCGGAGTCGGCGTTGCGTAGCAATTGCTCGGCGCTCAGGGCGTCGCTGGGAAACAGGCTGATGCCAATGCTGGCGCTGATAAACAGCTGGTTGCCGTCAAAAATGAAGGGATCCTTCATGGCATTCAGCATGCGCTGTGCCAAGGCTGCGGCCTGCAGCACCTGTGGACAACTCTCCGCCAGCACGGCGAACTCGTCGCCGCCCAGGCGCGCCAGGGTCACACCGGGCCCAAACAAGCCGCGCAAGCGCTCGGCGACCAGCTTGAGCACTTGGTCGCCGACATTATGACCCAGGCTGTCGTTGATGATCTTGAAGTGGTCCAGGTCCATCAGCAACAAGGCGCAACCACGCTTGTGCACCTGCGCCGAGGCCAGGGCCTGCTCGGCACGGTCGGTGAACAGCAGGCGGTTGGGCAGGTCGGTGAGCGGGTCATGGTGAGCCAGGTGAGCCAGTTCGTGCTCGGAGTCCTTGATGGCACTGATATCCGAGAACACCGCGACGTAGTGGCTGACCTTGCCCTGGTCATCGTGGATGACGCGAATGGTTTGCCACTGTGGGTAAATTTCGCCGCTTTTACGTCGGTTCCAGATTTCGCCGCTCCATTCGCCCGTGCGCTCCAGCGTCTGGAACATTTGCTGGTAGAAATTCGACGAATGGCGGCCGGATTTGAAAAGGCTTGGTCGCTGGCCCATGACGTCTTCGCGGCGATAACCGGTGATCTCCATGAACGCCCGGTTGACGTGCACTATCAGCCCTTGGGTATCGGTGACCAGCACCCCTTCGCGGGTGCAATCGAACACCGCAGCGGCCTGGCGCAGGCGCTCGCGGTTTTCTTTCAGGGGTTGCTGCAATGCATGGGCACGAGCAAAACGCCGGCCGATCCAGTAGATGACCAACGCGCTGAGGCTGACCCACACATAACCGCGCATCTGCAGCCAGCGCCCCAGCTCCCACGGCTCATCGATAAAGTTGATCAATGCGTAGTTGCTGAGCTGGAGCCAAACAACGGAAACCAGCAGGTATACCAGCCCCGCACGTAGGGCACCTCGGTATGAATACAGCATATGCTTAGTAATCCTTACTAAATAACCAGAATCGCCCTACAAAGGATCAGGATTATAGATGAGGAAACACCTTGTAAGCCTTATCTGAAACAGCCACTGGTTTTATCTGCAAAGGAAGTGATAATGCGGATGCTGTTTTTTTCTTTATCTGAGGGCCATACAGCCTATGTGGTACAACGGTTTTCTTGATCTGTCAGCCTGGCAACTGGTGGCAGTCACTCTGTTGATGACCCACGTGACCATCATTGCGGTCACCGTCTATCTACACCGCTATTCCGCCCATCGCTCCCTGGAGCTCAATGCGGGCCTTAAACACTTCTTCCGCTTCTGGCTGTGGCTGACCACGGCGCAGAACACCCGCGAGTGGACCGCCATCCACCGCAAGCACCACGCCAAATGCGAAACCGTCGATGACCCGCACAGCCCGGTGATCAAGGGCCTTTCCACCGTGCTGCGCAAAGGTGCCGAGCTGTACCGCGCCGAGGCGGAAAACCCCGAGACCCTGCGCATCTACGGCAAGAACTGCCCGGACGACTGGCTCGAGCGCAAGCTCTATACCCCCTACCCGCTGCTGGGCGTGGCGATCATGGGCGTAATCGACGTGCTGCTGTTCGGCACCATCGGCATCACCATCTGGGCGATCCAGATGATGTGGATTCCGTTCTGGGCCGCCGGCGTGATCAACGGCCTGGGCCATGCTGTGGGCTATCGCAACTTCGAATGCCGTGACGCCGCCACCAACCTGGTGCCGTGGGGCATCATCGTCGGCGGCGAAGAGCTGCATAACAACCACCACACCTATCCCAACTCGGCCAAGCTGTCGGTGAAGAAGTGGGAGTTCGACCTGGGTTGGGCATGGATCAAGGTGTTCAGCTTCCTGCGCCTGGCCAAGGTGCAGCGCGTGGCGCCCATCGCCCACCGCGTCGAAGGCAAGGGCAGCCTGGACATGGACACCGCCATGGCGATCCTCAACAACCGCTTCCAGATCATGGCCCAATACCGCAAATTGGTGATTGGCCCGCTGGTCAAGCAGGAGCTGGAGAAGGTCGATCATTCGGTACGCCACCAGTTCCACCGGGCCAAGCGCCTGTTGTCGCGGGAAACCAGCTTGCTCGATGACCGCCACCACCTGCGCATCCAGAGCATGCTGGAGCACAGCCATGCGCTGACGGTGATCTACGAAAAGCGCCTGGCGCTCCAGCAGATCTGGCTCAAGACCAGCACCAATGGCCACGATATGCTGGCTGCGATCAAGGAGTGGGTGCATGAGGCAGAGGCCAGCGGTATCCAATCCCTGCGCGATTTTGCCCACCAATTGAAGACCTATTCGCTGCGTCCTGCGGCGGTGTGACGGTAGTGTGGGAGGGCTTGCCCTCCCACACACTGGCTTTTTGGCGCCATTTTACGGGCACCGCCAATCGGTCACGATCATGGAACTTCACCGCAAATCCCCTCTCTCAAAGAACACTTCGCCATCATGGTGACCCCTTGTAGTACCGCTGTTCCATCCTGCGGCGCGCCCAGAGAGAGTTGTACCGATGGTTCACGAAAAGCCCTGCCTGCCCGATGTGCCCACTGCCGAGCCGCCGCGCCCGGCCGCGGCGGCGACCCTGTTGGCGTTGATGCATGCCCAGGGCGAAGTCGAGCGACTGAGTGAGCGTGAGCAACTGCTCAGTTCACTGCTGGTCAGCGTGAACGCGGTGCTATGGGCCATCGACTGGGAAACGCGCCGCGTGCTGTATGTGAGCCCGGCCTACGAGCGCATCTTTGGCCGTTCAGCCGGCTTGCTGCTGGCCGATCACCGGGAATGGCGCAACAGTGTTCACCCCGAAGACCTCGACTACGCCGAACACAGCCTGGCCCGCGTGCTGGAACAGGGCGCCGTGGAAGACCGCGAGTACCGCATCATCACCGCCGACGGGCAAATCCGCTGGCTGTGCGACAAGTGCTACATCAACCAGCAAGTGGTGCCTGGCGAGCCGCTGGTCGTGGTCGGCATGGCCGAAGACATCACCGAGAAGAAGCTGCTGGAGCTGGAACTGCACCGCCTCGCCACCACCGACGTGCTGACCCAAAGCAGCAACCGCCGGCACTTCTTCGAATGCGCCAACCAGGCGTTCGACAACGCCTGCGTGCAGGGCACGGCGCTGGCGTTCCTGTTGCTGGACATCGATGACTTCAAGGACATCAACGACACCTACGGCCACCTGGAGGGCGATCAGGTGCTGCGGCGCATTGCCGAGAGTGGTCGCGGGGTACTGCGCCGTGGCGACCTGTTCGGGCGCATTGGCGGCGAAGAATTCGCCGCCGTACTGCCCGGTTGCGCACCGGAGATGGCCCTGCAAGTGGCCGAACGGCTGGGCAAGGAGATCCAGGCGTTGTTGTTCAGCTATGAGGGCCGCGAGTTCAACGTGACCGTCAGCCAGGGCCTGGCCAGCTTGCGCGAGAATGACTCCACCCTCGACAGCCTGTTCGCCCGCGCGGATGCAGCGATGTATGAGGCCAAACGCCTGGGCAAGAACCGCGTTATCGCAGGCTAGACTCGGTTCAAATGTGGGAGGGGGCTTGCTCCCGATGGCGGTGTATCAGGTTAACAATACTTGGACTGGCTCACCGCTATCGGGGGCAAGCCCCCTCCCACATTTGGGCCTCATTGGCTGTCAGGTTTTGCATAATCCTATTCGCCCAGGCGGATGCGGCGATGTATGAGGCCAAGGGCCTGCGCAAGCACCGCGTTATTGCAGGCTAGACTCGGTCAAAATGTGGGAGGGGGCTTGCTCCCGATGGCGGTGTATCAGCTTAGCAATGCTGGACTGACCCACCGCTATCGGGGGCAAGCCCCCTCCCACATTTGGTCTCAGTGTCTGTCAGGTTTTGCATACTGCTATTCGCCCAGGCGGATGCGGCGATGTATGAAGCCAAGCGCCTGGGCAAGCCGCGTTATCGCGGGCTAGACTCGGTCAAAATGTGGGAGGGGGCTTGCCCCCGATGGCGGTGTACCAGCGTAACAATACTTGACTGGCCCACCGCCATCGGGGACAAGCCCCCCTCCCACATTTGGTCTCAGTGTCTGTCAGGTTTTGCATACTGCTATTCGCCCAGGCGGATGCGGCGATGTATGAAGCCAAGCGCCTGGGCAAGCCGCGTTATCGCGGGCTAGACTCGGTCAAAATGTGGGAGGGGGCTTGCCCCCGATGGCGGTGTACCAGCGTAACAATACTTGACTGGCCCACCGCCATCGGGGACAAGCCCCCCTCCCACATTTGGATCTCATTGTCTGTCAGGCTTTGCGTACTCTTGTCAGTTCGGACAAGCCCACTTTGAGCAGCCGTGCGGTCTTGCTGCTGGCAAGCTCTTGCAGCCCTTCATGCTCGGTCAAGCGCGCCATCTGTGTCGCCAGGTTCACCACCAAGGCTTCGCGTGAATACACACCGCCTTCCAGTGAATAGGTGGCCGCGATCAATTGGCGCAACTCCAACGGCAAGCGCCAGCGCGTGCGCAACGCCGAGCCGTAGGCGGCGCCAAAAGTATCGAGGGCTTCGCCGATCGCTTCGTCATCCAGGGCGCCGCCAGCCTGGCGCCAGTCTTCCAGGCAGCGCAACAAGGCCAGGTCGCCCAACCGATGCAGGATGCAGGCGCTATAGCAGCGCTGGTGATCCAGTTCCAGCATGCGCGCCAGGTGTCGGGCGTACTCGGCACTGTCCTCGGACAACTGCCAGTGCCGCTCGGCGTAAGCCAACAGCCCAGGGTCACCCAGCACGATGTTGTGCTTGAGCGCCAGGCCCAGGATGAGGTTCATGCTTTGCCCGGGTACCAACTTGTTCAGGGCCGCGTGCAGGGTCTGCACCGGCGTGCCGTGATACCCGGCACTGTTGGCGGCGGCGATCAGCACAGCGGTGATTTGCGGGTCCATACGCACCTGGTCTTCGAGTTGCTGCAGGTCCAGACCCTCGGGCCCCAGGCTGCGTTGCACAGCGGTTTTAACATCCACACGCAACGGCGCGCCATCGCAGACCTCTCGGCGCCGCTCCAGGAATGCCGGCAGGGTCATGCCTGGCGCCAGCGCCGGAATCTCGCAATACACGCTTTCGCCTTCGTTAAGCAGCAGGTCTTGCAGGCGCTGGGTCAGGCTCTCCATGTTCAGCGGGTGGGTCAGGTACGCAGTCGGCGCCAGGGGCAGGGCTTCGCGTACGCTGGCGCTGTCGTTACGGCTGCTCAGCAGGATGAACGGCAGCGTGGGAGAGCGGCGCTGCTGGCGCACACTGCGCAGCAGGCTCAGGCCATCGACGCCCGCAAGCTCCCAGTCCGCAAGGATCAGGTCATAGGTTTTTTCCCGCAACAGCGTGGCGGCCTGCTGCCCATCGGCGCACACATCCAGCCGCGCATCACAACGCACATTCAACAACACTTGCTTGAGCAGGTCCCGCGACCAAGGGTCCGCTTCGGCAATCAGCACGCGGGGTACAGCGGGTAAATCAACAGCAGTCATCCAGCACGCTCCATCGGCAATGCTTGCACCTTAGACAATGCAGGCGCCTGCGTACAATGAACGAGGCCTGAATGTGCCGCAGTGAGCATAAAAAAACCCGCCGAAGCGGGTTTTTTCATATCGATGCAGACGCTGAGCTTACAGCTCGGAGAAGCACTCTTCGATAATCGCCAAGCCCTTGTCCAACTGCTCGTCCGGCGAGGTCAGCGGCACCAGGACGCGCAACACGTTGCCGTAGGTGCCGCAGGACAGCAGGATCAGGCCCTTGTCACGCGCCTTGGCCACCACCGCGGCAACGGCCGCCGCGTTAGGCTTGTGGCTGTCGCCCTCTTCAAACAGCTCGACCGCGATCATCGCGCCCAGGGCACGCACGTCACCGATCACCGGGTACTTGGCCTGGATGGCCTTGAGACCCGTCACCAGGCGCTCGCCGACAGCCTTGCAGCGGTCCAGCAGGTGCTCTTCTTCGAACACTTCCATCACGGCCAGGGCCGCCGCGCACGCAATCGGGCTGCCGGCGTAGGTGCCGCCCAGGCCGCCCGGGGCGATGGCGTCCATGTATTCGGCCTTGCCACACACACCGGCCAGCGGGAAGCCGCCAGCGATGGATTTGGCGAAGGTGGTCAGGTCGGCGGCCACGCCCATCTGTTCCATGGCAAAGAAGGTACCGGTACGGCCGGCACCGGTTTGCACTTCGTCGGCGATCAACAGGATGCCGTGCTGGTCGCACAGTTCGCGCAGGCGCTTCATGAAGGCTTTCGGCGCGACGTAGAAACCGCCTTCGCCCTGCACCGGCTCAATGATGATGGCGGCGATATCACGCGGTTCGGCATCGTTCTTGAAGATGCGTTCGATGCTGGCGATGGAGTCGTCGACGCTCACACCGTGCAGTTCGTTGGGGTACAGCGCACGGAACACGCCGCCTGGCATCAGGCCCATGCCAGCCGAGTACGGCACGACTTTACCGGTCAGGCCCAGGGTCATCATGGTGCGACCGTGGTAGGCGCCGGTGAAGGCAATCACGCCGGCACGGCCAGTAGCGGCGCGGGCGATCTTCACGGCGTTCTCGACGGCTTCGGAACCGGTGGTGACCAGCAGAGTTTTCTTGGCGAAATCGCCTGGCACCTTGGCGGCGACTTTCTCACACACCTCTACGTAGGGCTCGTAGGCCAGCACCTGGAAGCAGGTGTGGGTCAGCTTGTTCAGTTGCTCGGTCACGGCGGCGATGATTTTCGGGTGCACGTGACCGGTGTTGAGCACGGCGATACCGCCGGCGAAGTCGATGAACTCGCGACCTTCTACGTCGGTCACCGTGGCGTTCTTCGCGGATTCGGCGAAGATCGGGTGAATCTGGCCAACACCGCGGGGTACAGCGGCTTCGCGGCGTTTCATCAGGGAAGCGTTGGTCTTGCTCATAAAGTCCTCATTCGCCACTCATCGGGTGGCGTGGTCCAAGGCATACGTGGCGGGGAGGCAACTACGGCAGCATGCGATGATCGACTGCCACAGCTTTCCCGGCCACTACGAATAACCATGTGAAACACGCAAAGGGGCAGCGCTCTCGTGCCCTCTGCGTTTGCTGCAAGCTCTTGCCGGTCAGATGCCCAGGCAGAGGTATTTGATTTCCAGGTAATCCTCGATCCCGTACTTGGAGCCTTCACGGCCCAGGCCCGAGGCCTTGATGCCGCCGAACGGCGCCACTTCGTTGGAGATCAACCCGGTGTTGACGCCGACCATGCCGTATTCCAGGGCCTCGGCCACACGGAACACCCGGCCCAGGTCGCGGGCATAGAAGTACGAGGCCAGGCCGAACTCGGTGTCGTTGGCCATGGCGATCACATCGGCTTCGTCTTTGAAGCGGAACAGCGGCGCCAGCGGGCCGAAGGTTTCTTCCTTGGCGACAGCGGCGTCTTTCGGCACATCGACCAGGATGGTCGGCTCGAAGAAATTGCCTTCCATCGCCTTGCCACCGGCCAGCAGCTTGGCGCCTTTGCCCAGGGCATCAGCGATGTGCTCCTGGACCTTGGCCACGGCTTTTTCGTCGATCAGCGGGCCCGTGGTGGTGCCTTCTTCCAAGCCGTTGCCGATCTTCAATTTGGCCACGGCCACCTTGAGCTTTTCAGCGAAGGCGTCGTACACCGAATCCTGGATATACAGGCGGTTGGCGCACACGCAGGTCTGACCGTTGTTGCGGTACTTGGAGATGATCGCGCCTTCGACGGCCTTATCCAGGTCGGCGTCGTCGAACACGATGAACGGTGCGTTACCGCCCAGCTCCAGGGAGACTTTCTTGATGTCCTTGGCGCATTCGGCCATCAGCTGGCGACCGATTTCAGTCGAGCCGGTGAAGGACAATTTGCGCACGATCGGGTTGCTGGTCAGCTCGCCGCCAATGTCGCCGGCGCTGCCGGTGACCACGCTGAGCACGCCTTTCGGGATACCGGCGCGGTGCGCCAGCTCAACCAGGGCCAGGGCCGAGAATGGGGTTTGCGAGGCTGGCTTGATCACCATGGTGCAGCCGGCAGCCAGGGCCGGGCCGGCTTTACGGGTGATCATGGCGGCCGGGAAGTTCCACGGAGTGATCGCCGCGGTCACGCCGATAGGCTGCTTGATCACAATCAGGCGCTTGTCGGGTTGGTGGCCGGGGATCACATCGCCGTAGATGCGCTTGGCTTCTTCGGCAAACCACTCGATAAAGGACGCGGCATAGACGATTTCGCCCTTGGCTTCGGCCAGCGGCTTGCCTTGCTCGAGGGTCATCAGGCGGCCGAGGTCATCCTGGTTTTCGATCAGCAGTTCGAACCAACGGCGCAGCTTGTTGGCGCGCTCCTTGGCGGTAAGAGCACGCCAGGCCGGCAAGGCCTTGTCGGCGGCTTCGATGGCGCGGCGGGTTTCCGCGGCGCCCATCTTCGGCACGCTGCCGAGAATTTCACCCGTGGCCGGGTTGTTGACCTTGATGGTCTGACCGTTGTCCGCATCGACCCAAGCGCCATCGATAAAGGCTTGCTGGCGGAACAATTGGGTATCTTTGAGCTGCATGTCGGCTTTCCTTAACAGCACCGCGCGCACGCGGAGCGAATTAGAGTTGTTGAAAGGCGCCTTGTGGGCTGCCGTCAGGGAAATCAGCCCCAGCGCGCGGGAGAAAAATACAGCGCACGGGAGACAGAGCGTTTGAAATCTCAAACGAATCCTAGGATCAATGGGGGTATAGGGCAATAGGATGTTCGAAAAAAAGAACGAAAACGGCACATCTGACTAAATCTTATGATCAGCATAGTTGCGCTTGGTTTCACCGCACTGATCGCTGACACCCGGCCCAGGGCCTGCACGCGGCGAATTCCTACGCTTAAACGCCCAAAGACCAGCATGGACGCATCAGGTCGACATGGGTATGATGTCGCCCGCACAAGCATCCGTAGCTCAGCTGGATAGAGTACTGCCCTCCGAAGGCAGGGGTCGTGGGTTCGAATCCCGCCGGGTGCACCAGATATGAAATGAAAAAGCCTCAGGTCGAGAGATCTGGGGCTTTTTTGTTTTTTGGGGTTGGTGGGTGGTGAGGGAGGGGTTTTGTTGTGTAGGGATTGTAGGGGGCGGTGTTGGGAGGGAGTCGAGCGGGGTTTTAGTTTGGGCAGTCCGGGATTGCCGTCATCTTTTCGCCGTGAAAATAAATCTGTCCCCGTTTTCTCTTTTTCTACTTCGCTTTGGTCGAATCGTGGCAATCATAGCAATACCTGCTCGTGCCGCGGCGCGCTGATGATTAAGCGCATCCGCGCTTGGCAACGGGAGCACTAGCTAACGTCTCTCGCCGTTAGCTAGTGCCATCTAGACCTGTCACCTATCACTACCTATGCTCGAAGCCTTCACCAAGGAGGCCCAAATGACAGAGCATACGAAAAAAAACCAAGAATCCAGCCCGCCGGTTTCTATAGGGTTGATTGAAAAAGCATGGGAATGGAAATGGGCAGTTCGCCTTGCGTACTTAGTTCTTTTTTTGGACATAGCTTTGTTGCTAAGGAAACTACCAGGCGTTCTAGAGATGTCCATTTCTCTTGAAAGAGTCTGGGCCAACTTTGGGTACCTGCTCACAGCCGCTTGCTCATTTGGCCTTATTGTCTCATTCGGCATCCCAGCGCTTGCGACTGCACTGCGTGAAATATTATCGCTAATTGGATCGGCTATTCCTTACAGTCTTTTTGACATTCGGGCGGAGCGCTACGAGCGGCCAAATGGGTGCGTATCGCTCCACCAGCTCCATAAACATGCTTTGAGACAGAACAGCGAATTTCTAATGAAACTGTATGAAAAACGGTCAGCGGAGATAGAAGAAGCCCGAGAGCAACGAGAGCAGATCGGGATGCTTTTTTTCGGCATGACCCTACTGTGCATACTCGATTGGAGTCTTGGCACGAATGACAGTACTGGATCACTGGTCCAAGTATTTCTTTCTCATACTAACGATAACGTCGGTATTGCAGCAGTGCTCGCCGTGTTTGCTCTTCTGCGCTGGGCGTGGTTTCCGGCATGGAAAATCAACTGGGCATATTACCCACCTCTCCACGATGAGTTGGTAGCCAAGGAGCGTGCAGAAAAGGACGCGCAGGAGAAACTGCTCCGAGAATGGAACAGTTGAGGCCTGAACCTGAAATTCACCCGAAATCACTACTATCCTGATACGGGGTGGTGCTGGCGCGGGGGCATGGCAAGAACGCCTCTGTGTGGTGGAACTGCTACACGGCACCAGCACTATCGCCGCAAATGTGTGACGATGGCTCCTCAAAAGTGAGGAGCGAGGTAACGGGGCCACTTATGGTCTGAATCATCAGAGGAGTGGTGATGGTGATGTCGTTACCGTTCGTCGGGGATGGAGCAACGAACTTAGACGGCTTTTTCAGCCAGCGTGAAACGGGCGGCAATCACGCCTTCCCATTGCGACTGATGGCGCCGTTTATCGGTCCCGCTATCATGCAGGGCATAGACCACGAATGTAGATAACCCATGCCAAGATTGTCATTCGCCGTCAGAATTTTGTTCGCATCCTGCCTTTTCATCGCAACCGCTAATCACATCCGTGCAGACGTTTCGCATGGATTGCTCTGGGACTACGGATATGGGCCTAGCACTTACTTGGCTAGCCGTATTTTCTGGGGAGCGCTCACGTTTTTTGACCCGCTTGCAGCGCTGTTGCTTTTCATCAAACCAAGAGCCGGAATCGTGCTTACGGCAGCGATTATTTTGGTCGACGTGGCCCATAACACTTTTTACGTCGCATTGAAGCAGCAGTGGCTGGAGCCGTTCTACCTGTCGCAGGTAGCTTTCCTTATCGCAGTATTCCTACTCTCACCCATCGCTTGGAATGGCCCTATTCGAGACGAAGCGCTCACCAATCCAGTCCGAGTGTGATTCGCTCCACTTATGAGGTAGAGGCTCCCGTGAGCCCGCCCTTTGCGGGCCGAGTTCGTATGGGGTATCTGAGAGGCAAGCCGAGAACGCGGGGAAAATTTCCTAAGGGGTTTCGCGGTCTAAGCTGCGTAGCAGCCCCAAATCGTATTTACTGAACCGCCAACCCTGTCGAAGGACTTATTGTGAAATTCATCTGCACATTCACATTTCTATTGCTCGCCCAGGCTGCCTATGCGGCCGAGTCCCCTGTGATCCCTGATCCCTATGGCGGCCCTGATAAACGCCCAGAGAGCAGTGAAAATGTCACAACGTATTTGAACGAAGATGGTACCTCTACCACCTCGGCAGTGATGGTTTACGGAGATGGTCATAAGGAACACTGCATTATCCAAGCGGCACGGCCTGCAGCGGCACATCGGCTGCCGAAAGTCACCAGCAAGACGTGTACACGTATTAGCTCTTACCACAAGTAACGGACTGGCTGACAACGGGCCGCTTGATAAAGGCGAGACAGGCGCCGAAGTCAGGCAGTGGGATGGGTCACGCCTGCCTTCCCACGATGAATTCCTGGAACGCTACTTATCCAGGCTAGAGATTTCACCGCGCAACACCCCCTCCAACACCCCAAAAAAACCCTGAATATGCACCTGCTTCAACGCCTGCGGCCGTGTAACCAGATAAACCTCCATCGGCGGCAGTGCTATCTCCGGGAAAACCTCACTCAACCCCGCTGCCAAAATTCGCGGCAACACCGCCACACCCATCCCTCGCTTCACCGACTCAAGCTGCACAGCAAACGAGCTCACGCTGATGGGCGCATGGTCGAGCCCGGCGGCTTTTGCGGCGCGCATTTGCGATAGCAGGTCCAGGGGTGGCAGCAAGGCGATGTTGGCTGCGGTGGCGGGGGTTAGGGCGGGGAACCGTTCCAGGTATTCGGCGGTTGCGAAGACGCCATAGGCGAGCTTGCCGAGCCCTCGATAGATCAGGGATGGTTCCCCAAGATGGGCTGTGCGTACGGCGATATCGGCAACGCCTCGTACGATCTTGTGAAAGTCGGTGGTGGTCTGCAATTCCACGGAGCAGCCTGGGTGCAGCGCTGTAAAGCGACTGGCGGCTTCCAGTACGCTCGCTGAAAACCCTTCGCCGGCGCTGACCAGCACCGTGCCGCTTAGCGTTGCCTGCGCGCCGTCGACCGCGGTCTGGCGTCGCAGGCCGGATTCGGCTGCCAGGGCGACGTCCACCAGGGCTTGGCCTCGGGAGGTGAGCCGGCAGCCTTCCACCCCTCGTTCCACCAGCGGCTCACCCAGGGCGGTTTCCAGTTGGGTGAGGCGCCGGGCGACAGTAGACGCGGCCACACCGAGCATCTGCCCCGCCTGCAAAAAGCTGCCACGCCGCGAAACCGCCAACAGCAGGCGAAGATCGTCCCAATTTGCCTGCAACGCCATATCTATGAGCTTCCCTGGTCTGCTGATGTGCAAAGCCATTATGCAGCAGTCGCCGTTTTTCAGGCGCGGTCTCACCGGTATATCTACGGGCCTTTAAACGAATGGAATGGCCTGTATGAAGACGAACCCCAACCGCTTGCGCCGTACCTTTGTGACGGGTGCCACCGGCTTGCTGGGCAACAACCTGGTACGGGAGCTGGTCGCACGTGGCTACGCGGTCAAAGCCCTGGTCCGTTCGCCGGCAAAGGGCGAGCAGCAGTTCAGCGATTTGCCAAGCGTGGAGCTGGTGGTGGGGGACATGGCCGATGTGGGCGCCTTCGCGGCTGCCCTGCAAGGCTGCGATACGGTGTTTCACTGCGCAGCGTTCTTTCGCGATAACTACAAGGGCGGCAGCCATTGGGAAGCGCTGGAAAAGATCAATGTCGTCGGTACGCGAGCACTGCTTGAGCATGCCTATGACGCCGGTGTACGACGGTTTGTGCATACGTCATCGATTGCCGTGCTCGACGGTGCCCCCGGCACGCCCATCGACGAAACGTGCCTGCGGGCCGAAGCCGATGCGGATGACTACTATCGCAGCAAGATCCTGGCTGAGCGGGAGGTGCTGAGATTTCTCGACAGCCATCCGCAGATGCACGCTTGCATGGTGTTGCCCGGTTGGATGTGGGGGCCGGGCGACCGTGGGCCGACCTCTTCCGGGCAACTGGTCAAGGACGTCGCCAACGGCAAGCTGCCGGGGCTGATCCCCGGCACCTTTTCCCTGGTCGATGCCCGCGATGTGGCCTGGGCGCACATTGCCGCCGCACAAAGTGGGCGACGGGGCGAACGTTATCTCGCGGCCGGCCGCAACTTGACCATGCGCCAGCTGATTCCAGTGCTGGGGCGTATCGCCGGGGTCAAGACACCGTCCCGGCAACTGCCGCTGCCTGCGCTCTACCTGTTGGCAGCGGTGCAAGAGGCCTACGCCTACCTGACCGGCAAGCCCATCTTGCTGAGCATGGCGACGTTGCGGCTGTTGATACGAGAGGAGCACCGTACCTGCTTTGACCATCGCAAAAGTGAAGAAGAGCTGGGCCTGAGCTTTCGCGTGCTGGAACAGACCCTCACTGACACGGTGGCCTGGTACAAGGCCCACGGCGGGTTATAAAACCTAGAGAACCCACCCCTGCCGACACAGAGCAGGCCTTCATTCAGAGCTTGAACTTGGATACCAGATCATTGAACGACAGCGCCAGTCTCGAAAGATCATGGCTGGAGGCATTGGTCTGATTCGCGCCAGCAGCTGTTTGCGCGGACAAGTCCTGGATGTTCGTCAAGTTACGATCAACCTCACGCGCTACCTGGGCCTGTTCTTCAGAGGCGCTGGCTATCACGATATTGCGGTCATTGATTTGCGCGACGCCGAGCGAAATTCTTTGCAGCACTTCCCCGGCCTGTGCGGCCAAGCGCTGCGTCTGCGTAGCCAAGGACCGACTATCGCCCATTGCGGCAACGGCCTCATCCGCGCATTGCTGTACGGCATTGATCATCCCTTCGATTTCAACGGTCGATGACTGGGTGCGATGGGCCAAAGCGCGTACTTCATCAGCAACCACGGCAAATCCCCTGCCCTGCTCTCCGGCCCTGGCCGCTTCGATCGCAGCGTTCAATGCCAATAAATTTGTCTGCTCTGCGACGCTGCGTATAACGTCAATCACCTTGCCGATGTCGCGAACTTGCCCGGCGAGGGATTCGACTTTACCGGCCGAGCCTTCAATCTCGCTGACCATTCGCGTGATCCCGACCACCGCATCATCGACGTGAGCGTGCCCCTTTACTGCCTCGCTGCGCGTTTCTTCAGAAGCCTGCGATGTGGAAATAGCATTGCGCGCCACTTCTTCCACAGCCACGGTCATCTGGTTGACCGCCGTCGCCGCCTGCTGAATTTCATCGTTCTGGCGAATCAAGCCTTGGGTACTTTCATCGGTCACGGCGCTCAGCTCTTCTGCAGCGGCAGCCAATTGATCCGAGGCACTCGCGATTTCCTGTAGCGTCTTTTTCAGGCTCCGTTGCATTGCGCTCAGCGCGTTAAGCAACTGCCCCACTTCATCTTCACGATGGGTGCGGATCATTTCAGTCAGATCGCCACGAGCAACCCGCTCGGCACTGATGACCGCCGAGGCGATCGGACGGGTGATACTGCGTGTAATGCACACCCCCAACGCAATGGCGATCATGAAGGACAGCAATACGCCCACGAACAACTGAGTCGTCGACTCACTGATCGTGGCGTTAACGGCTTGCGCTTGCTTGTCTACTTCAACCCTGTTGATGCCCAAGATAACGTCCAGCTGCTCGCGGGCGTTACTCATGGCGCGTACATTTTCATTGCTCAACAGGTTTCTGGCCGATGAAAAATTTTCTTGATTAATGGCCTCAATGACCTGTTTGGCGCTTACCAGATAAGCTGCCCAGAGTTTCTCGAATGCCTCACCTGCCAGGCGCTCTTCAGTGCCCATTGGGGTTGAGCGATAGTGGTGGAAGACCTTATCGACCTGTTGCTGGGTGTCATTCAATGCTCGCGCTACCGCTTCCACATCCGCTCTGTCGGCTCCCGATGCCGCAAACGTCAACAAACGATAAAGATTGCGGTTGTGCGTCATGATCAAGCCTTTCGCCTCGGACACGCTGGAAGCCGAAACCAAGGTGTCTGAAAAGGTAAGATTGAGTGCAAAACCCAACTTCTTGACGCCACTCCAGCCAATGCCCCCGACCACCAACGTAATCAGCGCAACCAAAACGAAGGACATCAACAGCTTGGTTGCAAGCTTCGCATTTTTTATCCACTTCATTGCATGTGCTCAGGTTATTTAAAAGATGCACCGACCTATTGGCGAGGAGGCTTCAGTGATAAAGCGCTGATCACTCCCGACAAAAAACAGTTGCTAAACCATTTCCACGCCCAGATGAAGCCATCTAATCCTTGACGATTTCTTCTTCATCGTCGTAGCCGCGCAGGAACCGAACAAACTCTTCCGCCTCGTCACGCGTTTCAAACATCAGAGTCAGTTCACCCATCGTCAAGACGTAGCAAGGCGGCGATTCAATATAGTTAATCTCGATATTCATGATCACACCCACGTTTGAAGGTTATTGCGCAAAAAGAGGAAGCATGAGTGCGCCAACCTGTTCGCCATCCTGAAACACGCGATCCTTGCCGTTATGTTTGGCCCTGTACATATTTTTATCGGCGCACTTGAGCACCGCCGACATGTCGGAGGTTTCCGAGAATCGCGCTATTCCTGCACTGCAGGTGTAATGATGCGGGGGCGCCACACTGGCCCGGATAGCACCCAATAAATGCAACGCGTATTCCTGAACCATCGAATCGTCGCCGTCCAACACCAGGACCCCGAACTCTTCACCACCGATTCGTCCGACACAGTAACTGCCCGGTGTTGATTTCAGGCAGTTGGCCATGGCGCACAGGATCTTGTCGCCGACATCATGACCGTACTGATCATTCTTCAGTTTAAAGCCGTCGATATCTAACATGATGAAATAGCCGTACCGCCCATCCGCCAATAGCTTTTGGAAGAGTTCCATAAAGGCGCGACGATTCAGCAAAGACGTGAGAAAGTCAGTCTCGGCGAGCGTCCTGATCTCACTCTCTACCAATAACACCGAGCGCAAATTTCTCAAATAAGTAAAACTCAGGGTAAAGCCAATCGACACAGACGAGAGGCAAAACAACAGTAAGTACAACTCTTGACCGCGGTATATATCGATATCAATATGGGTCCACATCAATAGCCAGACCTGCACGCTGGACAGCAAATAATCACCAACGGTTATAAATAAGATAGCGCTGCTGAGTACAATGATCACTGCCAACGGCAAGGCAAATATTCGCAGCTCCATATGCGAGCGAATCACGTAGGCAAACCCGACTGAAAGAACAAAAATGTAAAGACCGCCCATCACCCTCCACATTAAAAAACTGCGTATCACGCGATGAACGTACCAAACGCTCAACAAGCAAAGCGTGATCAACAGGTGTATCACATTCAGTGCAGATACCGAATCAATGAAAAGCGCCCCCAGCCACGCCAATATACCTACCAACTCAATTTTTATGACTGCTGGTGATAACAGCGTTCGCATTCTCGGTCTAATCTTGAAAATCGCCGGCATTGATAAACTCCTTTCCCAAGACCATCGAATATGCTCGTCAATCTTTGAGGCCGCCCATCAACTACACCGCCACAGTCACCCGTCATCTGCAAACATCTAAAGGCCTGACGGTTCACCGAACGCCGAAAGCCTTAGCATGCGTATTTTTCGGCTTTCATATCCATGCCCAATTCAATGCTTATGCACACGACAGAAAAATGCACTGACATGATCTTACGCGCCAGTTCCAGAAACACCGGGCGCAGCTCTACCGAATGTTTGTGACACTTAAAATAACCTTTCACCTCGCCTTCTTTAACCATACGTATCAAATGCGTCTTTGAAACACTCAAACGTTTCGAAAGCTCAACATAGGATGAGACTTTCTGATTAGAGTGTAACGAACCGTTCCTCATTGCATCTGTGTAAAGCGCGAGCATGGGTAGATGCCCCCCGGCTCGATTGACGAGCCACATTGTCTCGGGCATTAGTTTGTCAAGCATCAAGTCGGCTTCAAGCAACTTGGAAAAGCCTCTGAAGAAATAGCGCAATAGATCTTCGGAATTTAAGGCGTTCACCTGGCGGCCCAAATAAGGCACGATCATTTGCGACGGCAACAGATACGCCTTGAGCATACTCGCGGTTTCACACAATGCCGTTTGTGTCGGTCCGAAAATACGCTGCCTTCCATCTTCGTTGTGCAGGTGAACATGCATATACCCGGAGATGAAAAAAAAAGAAAAATAGGCATCCAGGCTATTGCGCGAAAGATAGCCTCGCTCCTGACAGAAGGCCTTGACTTTAGACAAGGGAACGCGACCATCTTCATAACTGAAGCTTAATAAAGAGAGCGCGACCATGTACCTGTCGTATTTCAACAACGTCTTGTAGAAAAACGGCTTTTTTCTATAGCTTTGCGTTACCAGTTCGAAGTGGAGAAGAATAGCTTCGTCCATATCACTTTGGGTCATCGCGTAACTGGTCTCTTTCAAATAGTTCAGTAGATCAGTTTTATTCATCGACGCTCAACAGACCTCATGCCACAACATCAGACAACTATTACCATCATCGTGCACAGTATATGCGTATTTGCCCCTGTGTTTTTTTCAGCCCAAAAATGTTCTATTTCACACAGATGGGTAAATCGCGCATCTGGCAGACTTTGACATATACCCAGCTAGACAATGCAAGCGCCCCCTACGCATGAAGACGCCCCAGGCCAAAAGACCTGGGGCTTTTTTCGCAGGTTCAGCGCTTCTGCAACGCCTGCAACCGCGCCGGCAAATCTTCGTTTGGAAAGCGCTTATGCAGCGCCAGCAGCTTTTCATCGGCGGCCTTGGTATCTCCCGCCTCGCGCAGCTTCACGATGGCCTGCAACTCCTGCTCCAAGGAGGGCAATGCACCCGGCGCAGGCTTGCTGAGTTTGGCCGCTGGCGGGGCCGCCATTACTTCAGCGATTTCAGCCTGGGCCGGGGCACTTTCAGCCCTGGGTGCCGTCGCCATCCGGGCCATTGGCGCAGGTGCGGAAAAGGCTTGGGGGGCCGGGTGAGCGGCTTCTTCGTGGCGCGGCGCGGAGAATGTCGCGGTGGAGATCTCGGGCTGCGGCACGGGGGAGCGCATGACAACGCCGATCATCAGCGCCAAGCCGGCGACGGTGGCGAATGCCATCTGCCAGCGCGGGCGTTGGCAGGCTTGCAGCCAGCGCTGCCACAGGCTCGGCTGCGGCGCCGGGGCTTCGCGGCGGGCGGCGTTGAGGATGAAGGTGTCCAGTGACGCCGGCGGCTCGCCGCTGCTGTGTTGACGAAAGTGCTGGATCAGCCCGTCGTCGGTGTCTGGGTCGTGTCGGGAGTCGTTCATGCGGGTATCTCCTCGGCCAACAGGCGGCGCAGTTTCTGCTGGGCGTAGCGCAGGCGGCTTTTTACGGTTTCCAGCGGGGCGCCGGTGAGGGTGGCGATCTGCGGTACTTCGAGCTCGCCGTGCAGGCGCAGCAGGAAGACTTCGCGCTGGTCTTCGGGCAAGTCTTGCAGGGCGGCGTCGAGGCGCGCCTGGTCGCGGCTCAGGCTCAGCTGTTGCTCGGGGCCGGCGCTGCTGTCGGGTTGGGCGTGCAGTTGCTCATCGTAGCTGTCGTGCAGGGGGTTGTGGATGCCGTGCTTGCGCCAGTGGTCGATCAGGCGGTTGCGGGCGATCTGGAACAACCACGTACGAAAACTCGCCCGGCCCTGTGGCTGGGTGTTGCTGCGGATCAGGCTTAGCCAGGTGTCCTGGTAGATTTCCTCGGCCAGTTCGGCCTTGTTGCACAGGGACATGAGAAAGCGGTACAGGCCCTGGCGGTGGTGCGTGTACAGGGCTTCGAATGCGCCAGCGTCACCGGTTCGGTAGCGGGCCAGCAGCGATTCGTCGCTGGGTGAATCGTCTGGAACGGCCATCTAATAGTGAACTCCTTCTTTCAGTCGAAGCTGATCTAACTGTGGGAGGGGCTTGCCCTTGATAGCGGTGGGTCAGGATAAAATAGGCTGGCTGACACACCGCCATCGGGGGCAAGCCCCCTCCCACATTTGATCTTCGCTGCTTTGAGCATTTCGTTCGGCATTAGGGCTTGCACCCTCCCCCATTTGCACATTGTTGCGGGCCGGATCAGGGTTTGAGGCTTTGGGCCAACTCCACCAGTTGCACAAATTCGTTGCGCAGGCCGAACGGGTCATCGCCGCGGGCCGAGCGGGCAAGTTTGGCGGTGTCCTGCAAACTCATGTTGCCAGTGTAGCGGCCATCGCCCTTGAGCTGTTGGGCGAACGCGGCCACGGCGGCTGAGAAGCGCAGGTCTTCGCTGGCTGGGGTGGGCTGGTTGGCGATGGGGTACTCGATCAATTGACTGTTGCCTCCCGCAGCAGGTTTATAGCGCACCCGTAGCATCGCCAGCTCGTCGGATTTACCTTCAATCGCAGGCGCGGCGGCATAGCGCGAAGGCTCCAACCAGCCCTTCTCGCCCTTGGGGACGATTTCGTACAGCGCAGTCAGCGTATGCCCTGCGCCGATTTCACCGGCATCGACCTTGTCGTTGTTGAAATCCTCACGCTTCAAGGCACGGTTTTCATAGCCCAGCAGGCGGTATTCGCTGACCTGGGCGGGGTTGAATTCCACCTGCAACTTCACATCCCGGGCGACCACGGCCAGGGTCGAGCTGAGTTGCTCCACCAGCACCTTGCGCGCTTCACGCAGGTTGTCGATATAGGCGTAATTGCCATCGCCCGCATCGGCCAGTTGTTCCATCAGGTGTTCGTTGTAGTTATCCACACCAAAGCCCAGGGTGGTCAGGGACACGCCGCTTTTACGCTGCTCGACCGCCATTTGCTTGAGGCTGTCGAAGTCGCTGATGCCCACGTTGAAGTCGCCATCGGTGGCCAGCAGGATGCGGTTGATGCCCTTGTCGATAAAACCTTCGCGGGCCATCTGATAGGCCAGCTCGATGCCGGAGGCGCCTGCGGTGGAGCCACCGGCGGTAAGTTGGTCGATGGCGTTGCGGATGGTGTTTTTGTCACGCCCGGAGGTGGGCTTGAGCACCACGCGGGATTCACCGGCATAGACCACCAATGACACGCGGTCCTGATCGCGCAGTTGGTCCACCAGCAATTTCAACGTGCTTTTCACCAACGGCAACCCTTCGTGACGGTCCATGGAGCCAGACACGTCCACCAGGAACACCAGGTTGGCCGGCGCCAGGTCCGCCACGTCGCGGTCGGAGGCCTTGATGCCGATGCGCAACAATTTTGTGCGCGGGTTCCAGGGCGTGGCGGCGAGCTCGGTGGTGACGCCAAAGGGTGAACCATCGGTGGGCAGCGCGTAGGTGTAAGGGAAGTAATTGACCATTTCCTCCAATCTCACAGCGCCTTCGGGCGGCAGGCGACCTTGATTGAGGAAACGCCTGACGTTGGCGTAGCTGCCAGTGTCGACGTCGACGCTGAAAGTGGAAACCGGAGTCTCGGCGACGCGATGCACCGGGTTGTCCGGCAGGTTGGCGTATTGCTCGCGAGGTTCGCTGCGGTAGTCCATCGTCGCCATTTCCCGCACCCTCATCGGTGCCGGCATCGCCATGCGTTTGACCATAGCGCCCTGGGCCGGCGCGCTTTGCAGCTCGGCGATGGGCGCCGGTTCAACAGGCTTGGCGACATCCGGGGACGACGACAGTCCACAACCGGCCAGCATCACCAGCAGGGTAACGGCAAAGCCTTGGGCAGCGGGACGCAGCAAAAGCAGAGAGCGGGACATGGGCTGAACCTCGTGAATGAATGATCCGTTCAACCGATCAGACGTAGCCCAACCTCCCTACGGGTTAAACACGGATATTGAGCCGTCAGCTCGCTGCGTCATCTTTCGAGACACAACCAACTGAACCTGCCATCACCACCCACCACATATCGAGGGTCCGCCTCCCTGTCAGAACCGTCTGTTTCTTGAGTGCTTTGGAGGCTTTTAATTCAGAGAAACCACGATGAACTCCGTAAACACCCTCGCACACCGCTATCAGCCGCCCTCATTCGCTGAGCGGCCCAGCTATACCGGGGCCGTTTCAGGCAAGCCCTCCTACACCACCGAGCAAGCGGCAGAGCAGATCACCCGAACGGGCTATCGTTGGAAAGAGCGAGACAAAGACGGCATCACACCTATCGGCTACCGTTTTTTCACACCCGCGCAAGCCACCTACAACACGCCCACCGGCGCTAACGAGTTCTCCCCGTCGCAAAAAGAGCAGGCCAGGCGCGCCATGCAGTCTTGGGCGGATGTCGCCAATATCACCTTCACTGAGAATGCACCAGAGGCCAAAGGGCAACTGTTACTGGGCAATGACCCGAACCAGACCGGCCATTCGGGCCGTGCGTCTTATCCAGGCATCTACAGCGATGGCACACAGGCCTGGTTCGCGTCCGATGGCATGAATCGCCCCTTCACTCAGGGTAGTTTCAGCCGCTATCTGCTGGCCCATGAGATCGGCCATACCCTGGGGCTGATGCACCCCGGCAAATACAACAATGGCGGCAGCTACGCTGAAAACGCCCGCTATGCCGAGGACAATCGCGCCTACAGCCTGATGAGTTACTGGTGGGCTGGTCACCTGGGCCATGACCATAACAAGAACGGCCAAACCCACTATGCCAGCGCGCCGCTGATGGACGACATCACGGCCATCCAAAAGCTCTACGGCGCCAATTACAAAACCCGCGACACCGACACGGTGTACGGCTTCAACTCCAATACCGGGCGTGACTTCCTCAGCCTCAACTCAGCGGACGACACGCCCGTGTTCAGCGTGTGGGATGGGGGCGGCAACGACACTCTGGATTTCTCGCGGTTTCATCAGGACCAGACCATCAACTTGAAGGCTGAACACTTCTCCGATGTCGGCGGCATGAAAGGCAACGTCTCCATTGCCAAAGGCGTGACCCTGGAAAATGCCATCGGCGGCACGGGCGCTGATCGACTTATCGGCAACCACGCCGATAACCGCCTGACCGGTGGCCCGGGCCAGGACACCCTTACCGGTGGGCTGGGCAAGGATACCTTTGTGTATAACAACGCCAGCGAGTCGACCCAACAGCGCCCCGACCTGATCACCGATTTCACCAGCGGGCAGGACAAGATCGATGTGTCTGCAGCGCTGCAGGCCGCCGGTATCAAGGACCTGCAGTTTGTGCGTCGTTTCAGCGGTCGGCCGGGCGAGGCGTTGCTCGGTTATGACCCGAACACGCGCCAGCACAGCCTGGCCATTGACCTGAACGGCTCGGGCCAAGCCGGCCTGTATATCAAGAGCCAAGGGCCAATCAAGCCAGACGACGTGATCAGCCGAGCCTCGCAGCCGAACCGTATGCCAACCCCACCCGCCCGGGTTACGCCTCAACCGCCAACCCCACGACCGCCGTCGCCAGCGGATGTCGCACCGTACAAGCCCCACCCCACGCCAACAGCCGCGCCGCAACAGGCGCCGTTCTCCTTGCAGAACCACGCCAACGCATCCCTTAAGGGCACACCGATGCATGCAGCGGCCAGGGCCGTGGGCAATATTCGCGAAGTGAGCGTCACACGGGACTCATGGGGCTACGAACGCGTGCATACCCGTTCGTTGGGTACCGGCTCGCTGATCAACGATGGCAACAGCGTGCTGACCAACCAACATGTGCGCGACGCGCTGGCCAAGGGCAGCAAGCTCGAGCTTTGGCTGGGTTATGAACAAGACAGTAGCGGGCGGATGAAGGTAGAGCGCAAAGTACCGCTGGACCCCAAGCCGCTCAGTGGCGACGCGCGGTTGGACTACGCCGAGCTGCGTGTCGATTTGCCCGCCGGCGAGAAAAAAGCCTTGGCCGAGCAGTTCCGGCCGCTCAAGTTGGCCTCCGGCCCCCAAGCATCGCCTGGGCAGAAAGTCTTTATGCCCAACCATGGGCAAGAGGCCCTCGGCATTTCATTTCTAAATGCCAAGGGCCAACCCACCACGCTCAAGGGATACGACCAGGACAGCCGTTATCAGGGCACGGTCTACCACGACGCCTTCAAGAAACCCGGCACCTCCGGCTCACCGCTGATCAGCGTCGATACGGGCGAGATCGTTGCCTTGCACAACGGCTCCATCGGCACCAGCGTAAACGGGCAGCGCGACTCCATGGGCACGGCCACCCGCACCGACTTGATCCAACAGCACCGTCGTCAGAGGTGACGCGGTTTACCGGTTGCCGCTGATCAGTCCGTGCCGTACTTGGGGTTACGCGGGCCGTACAGAAGCCCGGTGCGTTGCCCTGCCGACAGCAGGCGTGCACTGGTGATACCGGCAATCGGATGCGCCGCATCGGTAGAGCTGTTGATCACCTGCTTGACCGCCGCCGTGATCAACATGCCCACCAGACCGCCGCCGTTGTTGTTGCCCTCCTCGCTGGAGGCCCGTGCAGTACCGGTCCACAAGGTGGTGCCGGTGCGCAGGTCCACCAGTTTGGCCGAGGCCGTCACCGAGGTGTCGCTGGAGATCAGCATGTACTTGGTACCGTACTCACTGACGGTGATGTACAGCGCCGCGTCGGCACCGAAGATGTCATGCAGCTTGGCGGGCAGTACCGCCTGGATATCATTGGCGGTGGTCAGGCCGTTCTGGCGGAAGGTTTCGTCCACCAGGGCAATCGGCAGCACGTAGTAGCCGGCTTCGGCCAA
Organism: Pseudomonas sp. FBCC-B545; assembly: GCF_059134095.1. NCBI lineage: Bacteria > Pseudomonadati > Pseudomonadota > Gammaproteobacteria > Pseudomonadales > Pseudomonadaceae > Pseudomonas > Pseudomonas sp. FBCC-B545. The sequence continues at coordinate 6,044,408 of NZ_CP101441.1, forward strand.
CGGGTAGGTGACTTGCGACACCAGGCTGTAGGACGCCTGCACTTCCGGCGACTCGTTGATCGGCGGCAGTACCAGGATCGACTTGGGCCGCGCCTGTTTGTACGCCGAGTAGTCGACCGTCTTGGGCGCCGCACAACCGCCGAGCAACGCCAGGGCCAGCAAGGCGCCGGTAAGTTTTAACAGGCTCATTTGGTGGCCACTCCGGCTTTGGCGTTTTTCAGCAGAAAGTCCATGTACGCAGCGGACTCAGGGAACAGGGCCTTTTCGGTGCGAAACTCCTGCACCATCTGGTCATCCTTGCCCATGTTCATGTACAGCATGCCCAGGTGCGCGTGGTAACCCGGTGGGGCCTTGCGGCCACTGGCGTTGATCTTCTGCAGGTCGCGCTCCAGTGCTTCCACCTGCGCTTCCTTGGGCTCGCCCTTGAAGTACTCGTAAACCTGCGGCTGGTAGCTTTCCCATTGATACAGGGGCTGGGGCGCCGTCTGGCACCCGGCTACCGTCGCGATTGCTGTCAGCATCAGCGCCAACTTAACTGCCTTGCTCATCCGTGTACTGCTCCTTGAGGTGTTGCTGATCAGTTACGCGGGTTCCAGGCGCCGGCGTTGATGCCGTCGACCAGGCGGTTGATCGCTTCGCGCATGGCCAGGTCGAGGACCTTGCCATTGAGGGTGGAGTCGTAGCTGGCGGTGCCGCCGAAGCCGACCACTTCACGGTTGGACAGTGCGTACTCACCCGCGCCCTGGGTGGAATACACCACTTCAGAGGTGTTGATGTTGACGATGTTCAACGCGACTTTGGCGTAGGCCACTTGGGTCTTGCCACGGCCGAGGATGCCGAACAGCTGGCGGTCGCCGGTTTCTTTGCGGCCGAACTCGGTCACATCGCCGGTTACCACGTAGTCAGCGCCCTTGAGCTTCTGCGCGGTGCCTTTGATCTTGGCTTCCTGGGAGATCTCGCCCATGTTGTCGCGGTCCAGCACGCTGAAGCGATTGGTCTGCTGCAAGTGGGTGATGAGGATGGTCTTGGCCTGGCCGCCGAGACGGTCGACACCATCGGAGAAGATGCCGCGCATGTAGCTGGAGCGGTTGTCGAACTTGCCCACAGCAATCGGCACACGCACGCCGGAATAGGCCACGTGGGCGCTGGCGACTTGCTCCACCGGCATCGCGCGGTTGCTCTCGGTGGCGCAACCGGCCACGGTCAACAGCGCCGCGGCGGTGAGGCCCGACAGCAGGATTTTGGACAGTGTCTTCACAGGGTGCTCCTTGGGTGAGGAAATCAGCGTTGCCGGGTTTTCCAAGGAGTTAGGCAGCCTGACAATACGCTGGCCTGAATTCTTCCCTGAAAGACTGTGATGCAACGGCTGCGGCATTTTACGGGGTTGAGAGCGGTTCTCAAGATGTTTCGGCCCGAGTAGTGAAATCCAACACAAACCCAATGTGAGAGGGCGCGCGCTCCCGATGGTGGCGAGTCAGTCAACATATCCATTGGCTGGTCCACCGCTATCGGGAGCAAGCCCCCTCCCACACAGATATCAGAGCGTCACGCCCTACGTAGGCGGGCTGAGCCAGCGCAAGTTGCCCCGACCCGAACGCTGCGGATTCACACAAACCCAATGTGGGAGGGGGCTTGCCCCCGATGGCGGTGAGTCAGCCAACACATCATTGACTGATTCACAGCTATCGGGGAGCAAGCCCCCTCCCACACTGGTATCAGAGCGTCGCGCCCTACGTAAGCGGGCTGAGCCAGCGCAAGTTGCCCCGTGCCGAACGCTGCGGATCCACACAAATCTAATGTGGGAGGGGGCTTGCCCCCGATGGCGGTGAGTCAGTCAACATATCCATTGGCTGGTCCACCGCTATCGGGAGCAAGCCCCCTCCCACACTGGTATCAGAGCGTCACGCCCTACGTAAGCAGGCTGAGCCAGCGTAAGTTGCCCCGACCCGAACGCTGCGGATTCACACAAACCCAATGTGGGAGGGGGCTTGCCCCCGATGGCGGTGAGTCAGCCAACACATCATTGACTGATTCACAGCTATCGGGGAGCAAGCCCCCTCCCACACTGGTATCAGAGCGTCACGCCCTACGTAGGCGGGCTGAGCCAGCGCAAGTTGCCCCGTGCCGAACGCTGCGGATTCACACAAATCTAATGTGGGAGGGGGCTTGCCCCCGATGGCGGTGAGTCAGTCAACATATCCATTGGCTGGACTACCGCTATCGGGAGCAAGCCCCCTCCCACACTGGTATCAGAACGTCACGCCCTACGTAGGCGGGCTGAGCCAGCGCAAGTTGCCCCGACCCGAACGCTGCGGATTCACACAAACCCAATGTGGAAGGGGCCTTGCTCCCGATGGCGGTGAGTCAGTCAACATATCCATTGGCTGGACCACCGCTATCGGGAGCAAGCCCCTCCCACACTGGTATCAGAGCGTCGCGCCCTACGTAAGCGGGCCGAGCCAGCGCAAGTTGCCCCGACCCGAACGTTGCGGATTCACACAAACCCAATGTGGGAGGGGGCTTGCCCCCGATGGCGGTGAGTCAGTCAACATATCCATTGGCTGGTCCACCGCTATCGGGAGCAAGCCCCCTCCCACACTCGTATCAGAGCGTCACGCTCAACGTATACGGGCTGAGCCAGCGCAAGTTGCCCCGACCCGAACGCTGCGGATCACACAAACCCAATGTGGGAGGGGGCTTGCCCCCGATGGCGGTGAGTCAGCCAACACATCATTGACTGATTCACAGCTATCGGGAGCAAGCCCCCTCCCACACTTTGTTTTGCGGTGTTGCTTAGAAGGCGTAGCGCGCCTTGAGCATCACGCCGTCCGCATCGAAACCGCTACGTGCCTGGCGGGTGTAGCTGGCGCCGACGGTGAAGTCCGACACCTGGTAGTTCACACCCACACTGGCCTCGTAGCTGTCACGCGCCACCGACGCACCGGTGACGGTGAACGCCGAACCACCAGCCACGAAGTTGGAGGTTTGCGCCACGCGGTCACCCATCAAATCGTGATAGGCCATCAAGGTCGCTTCCGGTTGCAGCGTACCGGCGCTCAGCGGCAGGTTGGCTGCCAAACGCACACCGGCACCCAACTCGCCCACTTCATAACGCTGCGAAGCCGTGCTCAAGGCCGCCGACGAACCTTTCTCGGTAAACCCATCCATGCGCACGTTGGCATAACGTGCAGCCACACGCGGCTCGATCACCACCGCCTGGGTCGGCTTGAAGCTGTAGCCGCCGATCACGCTGGCCGACAACACATTGCTGTCGTAACTGCCCTTGGCCGTAGTGCCCGCGACGTGGCGCTTGCTGTCGTTCTCGTTATGGCCGTAGCTGAGGCTGCCATCGACGAACCAGTTCTGCAGCGCCCAGTTGCCGTACAGCGACAACGCGTGGCCTTCGACGTCGGTCTTGTTGCCCAGGTCCGAATGAATGTTCGAATTCAGGTAGCTGTAGGCCACGCCCAGGGTGGTGGTGTCGTTCAAGCGACCGTCCACACCCACTGCCATACCGCTGCTATTGGCCGAGTAACCGTTATTGCCGCCACGGCCGTCCTGATCCATGTTGCTGCTCAGGCCCTGCACCCACACACCGCCGACCTGATGGCTTTCACGCTGGTCGGTGAGGCGGTTGAAGATCGCACCGTTGACCACGGTTTGCCCCGACAGGGCCACGTCGAGGGCGCCACGGTTGACGTCCGGCGTGAGCTGGTCGGCGAGCTGCGCCAGTTGTTGTGCAGTCCCGGCGTTGGCCAGGCTCTGGAACACCGGGTCGTTCTGGTTGAGTTGACCGAGCACATCGTTTTTCAACACGTTGACCGCGGTTGCAGCCGACGCACCCGCACTCACACCCGCCAACTCCTGCTGCACCTGCTGATCGCTTTTCACCGCCACCACGGCCTTGACCGTCTGCGCATCGGCCGAGTAGCTGAGCACGTTCAGCAACGACGACGCGCTGGCGACGGCCACACCGTTGTTCTGCACGCTGGTGGCTTGCAGCAAGGTGTATTGCGTGCCGGCTTTAGGCGCCGCGAAGTCGCCCGGGTTGGCGCTGACTGTCAGCTTGGAAGCCTGGGCCAGGTTGGCGGTGCCGTTAACGGTGAGGTACGGCGTGGTCGGCACCACACTGTCGGCCAGGTGCATATCAATGCCCGCGCCACTGGCCACATTGAGATCGCCGGTGATGGCGGTGCCAGGTGCGGAGAGGTTCAGCGAACCCGAGTTGACCGACACCGGGGCGATGATACGGCTACCGCTGAAACCTGCCTGACCGCCGATGTTGACGGCGCTGAGGTTGAGCAGGTCGCCGGTGATTTTGCCACCGGTCCAGTTCAGGCTGGCAAGGTTGTTGGCGTCGACGGCGATACCGCTGTTACTGCGGATTTCGCCGGCTTGCTGGTTGATTTCAAAGCTCGCAACCTGCTCGGCCGTATCCACATGGATCGCAGTACCGTCCGCCGCGATGAGGCCGCGGTTGACGATGCCGCGTGCGCCCGTGGCGCTGTTCTGCGCAAAGCTGGCGCCGGAAAGATCGAAGGCATTGGCAGACGCGCCCTTGGCTTCAATGGTGCCGGTGTTGAGGATGTAATCAAAGGTGCCGCCGTAGAGAAACAGCCCTTTGGCCTCATCGCCATTGGCAGAAATCAGGCCACTGTTTTCAATACGCAGGGGGCTGGTGTCGGTTTCCACTTCCACACCCCAAGCGCCTTCGCCTGTGGCGGTAATCGAGCCCGAGTTGAGGATTTTGCCGCCGATGGTGGTCGGCGTGTCGCCGTTGACGTCAAGGATCAACCCAATCGCGCCCGGGCCGGCCATGTCGATCACACCGGTGTTGGATACGTCACCCGCAATGGTGGTGCCGTGCAGGTAAATACCTTCACCGCCGCCCAGGTAGCCGGGCGTCGTCACGGTACCCACCGGAGGCGTGGAGCGAATGGTGCCTGAGTTGATAAGGCTGCCACCAATGGTGGTGGGGCCGATCTCAAGCCCTTCATAGGCGCCGTTGCGCATCAGCACGTTGCCTGCCTGAACCACATCCCCGGTGACAGTGCTCGGGGCCAAACCGGTCGGGCCGGTCCAGAACATCGGGTCGATGGCGATCGCACGGATGGTGCGGCCTTGCGAGTCCAGCGTGATGTCGGCGCGATTGATCAGCGAGCCTTGAATTTGGGTATTGGCAAATCCCAGGCCGGCGGGGTCGGTGGTGCTGGTGTCGACCACGCGGGAAAACTGACCGGTGATGGTCACCGGCTCATTGAACGACTCACTGGCCCAAATATTCTTACCCTGACCCAGGTCGAACTCGATCGCCAGCACCTGCGTGCTGATGGCGCCGACCATGATTGCCAACAGGCTTTTCTGGAACTGCTTACGCTTCATTTCAAACTCCATGAACTACAGTCAAAGCCGCCAATACGCCCGGCGGTAGTAGGTATGCTGTGCGAAAGGATCAATCGATCCGAATGAGGCCCCCCGGGCGCCCCTGCAAATTCCGGGCGCGAGCCAATGCACCGCGAGCGGTGGCAGAAAGGGGGCCGTAAAGGGGAGAGGTTCACATTAATCCTTAATGTTATTGAAAACGCTGCAGTCCATGCAGCCCGACCGATTGCGGGTGGGCGGGGTAAAGACACTGGGATATACGAAATGTTCAAAGCCCAAGGGGAAGACGCTTCACGATGGATGCCATTGCGTGACGGGGGGTGCCATTGCGGTGATGCCTTGCGCGGTTTTGGGTGAGGGGCTTATAGTCCGGCGGTCGCCCAAAAGGCGGCCGGGTTTGGCGACCCGAAGAACGAGCCCTCAATAATCAATAGAGAGCTTAATGATGAATCGATACATCCCCCTCACCGGCCACGACTGCAGCGTCCCAGCCCTGATCATCGACACCCAGGCACCTCTCGACGTCCTTCACGACGCCGCCGTGCACCGCATTCGGGCCGTCACCCAACTGCTGGAAAACCTGGCCTTCCGCGAACAACTCAGCAGCGATGCCGTAGTGCTTTCAGACTTCGCCCACTTGCTGGCCATTCCGCTGCGCGATGGGTGTGATTTGCTGGATGTCATCAGTCGCAGGCTTAATGCCGATCCGTCCTGAGTGAAAATCGGGCGGCCGTAGTGTCGCCCGCTTTGGCCTCGTGCGGGGAGGGTAAAGGCTAAATAAATCTGCCCTCTCGCACTGCTCCGCCTCGATGACCAATAGCTTACAAAGAACCTTCACAACTTTGTTTGTTGAATTCGAACCGGCTAATTTCTTTTACATTTTTGCTACCAAAAACATAAACGTAAGTACCGCCCAGCAAAAAAATGGATTGCTCTTGAAAATTTTTCGGATCACAAAAAATCTTTATAACTGCTGACTTAGTAGCGTCTAAGTCAAAGCCAGAACCATCAGAATCATAATTTAACAAAGAATAATAAATCGTTATTGTATGGCTATTAGTTGCCTCCATACGGAAAATTTCAGTATTTTCGTCAACCTTCCAATTACGGGCATGCGTCTGCGCGGTGATGATTATCAAGTCACTAAGGAAAGCTCGTTTGCTAGGCTCAGGCGTTTCTTCTGTTGCTTGTTTTATCAAGACCGCTGCTATACCAACAAACAACAGTGCAAAACCCCAGCGCCAAAATCCTTTTTTTTGATTCCTCTGTCATTATGTATAGCTCCCTTCAACCATCGATTGGTTTTTCTGCGATCTCGAATCAAAATAAATCTATGCCCTTTACCTTTCAACCTTTAATCTTACTCTCTTTACGTTTTTTCAACCATGACAGCATCCAAATCCCCACCCCAACAGGGATCGCATAAGCGAAAACACCCGGAAAAAGATCTGCGATATCAGCCCAACCAAAATTCCAAACTCCAACCTTTGAATAATTAACCAGCGCCCCCACAAACTTTGCAACGACCCCCATCGACAGAAACAACAAAACCACATAAATCAGCAACAATGAAAATGCTTGCAATCTGGACTTTGGCTTGATCACTTCTTTTTCTCGTGCATTACTAGAATAAAGGGGCACATTTGTTTAATAGGCTTTATACTACTATCTCAAATTAAAATAAATACGCCCCCCCCTTTTCTCCGTTTACTTCCTCTCAGCCCATTATTCAGCCCGCTTTCATTGCACGGTTCTAGGCCTCACACTTTAAATAAAATTTTTCTCAGCATGACTTGCCTCTCATAGAAAAATAGGGGCCAGACCACTATTTTTCTAAACCTTGGTCTGACCCCTATTCCCACCACCTATTCCCCACTGGGCACGTGGTGCACTTCGCCTGACGGCGGCCTGGAAGGGTGTGATGTCGATCCCCAGGCACCTGACCTTGATCGTTTCCCAGGTGCAGGCTCGGTACGGTTCTTGGATATCGTATTGCATGCCGGTGAGCTCTTGTTTATTCCTGAGGGTTGGTTTCATCAGGTCGAGTCATTGTCAACTTCGCTATCGATCAATTTTTGGGTGAACTCTGGGCGTGGTTGGAGAAACTCGCCGTTACCCGATGAGCCGGGCAAACATTGCTGCAAAGTCATAGGGTACGGGGAGAACGTCTGGCGTCCCCTCCGCCAGAGGTATACGCGACCCGTGGGCACTTGACGATGATGAGCGATACCATGTTTAAATAACGGTCTATCGGAAAGGAGTTCTAGGTATGCAAGGCGTGTTCAAGCAACCCATGTTTGTGATCGGTGTTTCATTCATTTCTATCGGCTTGGCTATTGCAAATCCCGGGTTCTGGATTCCCGGCATTGTTTTTATGGTCATTGGCTGGGCAAACAGATCCAAGCAATGAGCTGATGCCGCTCTACGCGTTTGGAATACACACCCGACGCTGGCGGTTATCTGGTAACCGCCCTACTTAAAAATCCAAGCAGACAAAAATAAAAATTGATTTTTAAAGAACGTAATTCTTGTAAGCTTATCAAAAACCGGGAACTTATGGCCCGACACGACAGCCCTGCTCGCGACAGAAATATATTAAACAAATTGCCACTTTAAATATAGACAAATTATCATTCTGACAAGGTCAATGACTATGGATAGCAAACAGATCAATGAAGCCAGCAAATTTCTTAGCTACGTACTAAGACATAAACCACGCTCTATTGGGCTTGAGTTAGACTCGAAATAGGGGTCAAACCACTATTCTTCTATTCTTTTAACTCACACTTTTCGGGCGTCCTGACGCACCCGGTGAAACTCTTTTACCTAATATCTCCGCGATCTCGGACGCAAACTTCTGATCGCCCAAAACGTAATTGCCGTTGGTAGAAGATCGAATTTGTTCTATCAATCCAGATGAAAGCCGATCCTTGAATATAGATCGGTAAGCTTCGGCTCGCTGCGCGGTGCCGCTACCTAACTCGCTATAAACCGCATGCGGACTTATAAAGCCTGATAGCTCGCCCTGTGCGTTTGCCCTATAGCTGGTCCAGCGATAGTCGCCCGGATGAGTAACCATACCCGCTCTTACCGGATTCATTTCGATATATCGATAGCAAGCTAAAACATAGTTTTCTTGTTGAACCAAACAGGAGCGGAAACGGCCTTCCCACAATGTGCCCGTTCGTTGATATGTTCGATTGACATATTGAACATAGCGCTGCCCCAGCCCCTGCATAATTAGGCCAGCCCCTGCGCAGCAGGTGGGAGTCAACAACAAATGAACGTGATTTGTCATCAAGCACAATGCGTGAATTTTACAGCCGTACAATTGAGCAAGCACGGCTAATGTATCAATGTAAAAAATGTAGTCTTCATCTGAATAAAAACACGCAGACCGATTGTTTCCCCGCTGTATTATATGCAACGGGATACCCGGCAGTAAAACCCTAGGACGGCGAGCCATATAACCTCCTAACTGGATAAGAGTTTACAGCTTAGCTGCCCATCAACAGGCCAACCAAATAGAATAATTACAAAAAATAAATCATATTTTTAAAGAGCAACTCTGCTGAACTCTAAAAAACGCAAAAACGTGGTCTGCCCCCTATTCCCTCTTTAGCAAGATCAAACAAACCGCATTTTTTTGTTCTCAATTATCTTTTGGCAAACTTATCGAAAAAGCCGAAAGGAAAGCCTCAATAATTTTTCGATCTGCATCATTCTTTGCAAAACGCTTAAGCACTGGGACAAGATGATAAAACAATAACTCGAGCCTGCTAGGATCTTTGGGCAAAGCATCGTTAATGCATGCAACCATTAACTTAACTGACATAATTGACGCGAACGCTTCATATCCTCTAGCGCTAGAGAACGGAATTTTCTTAAAATAATAATCCGCTAAACGTTTCTGCTCTGGTTTTTTCCAAGATCTATGAGGAAGGAGTAATAAAGCTTCACCCCAATTATCTGAAGCAAGCGGGTACCGGCTCAATATCCAAGCTGCCGCCTGATCAGAAGTCATTTTCGCCAACTCTTTACAGAGTGATATCAATCTTGAATCCATACCAAACTATTTCCTTGGATTAAATGAGTTTTCCGGTAACCCAGAGTTAGCCTTTAGGGTAGCAGGTGGCTGATAATGACCGGAGCTATTATCCCATCTTGTTATTTTTCCTCGCTCTGGACCGTCATTATTATCAAGAAAATAGGGGTCAGACCACTATTCTTCTACTCTTTTAACTCACACTTTTTGGGCGTCCTGACGCACCCGGTGAAACTCTTTTACCTAATATCTCCGCGATCTCGGACGCAAACTTCTGATCGCCCAAAACGTAATTGCCGTTTGTAGAAGATCGAATTTGTTCTATCAGTACAGATGGAAGCCGATCCTTGAATATAGATCGGTAAGCTTCGGCTCGCTGCGCGGTGCCGCTACCTAACTCGCTATAAACCGCATGCGGACTTATAAAGCCTGATAGCTCGCCCTGTGCGTTTGCCCTATAGCTGGTCCAGCGATAGTCGCCCGGATGAGTCACCATACCCGCTCTGACCGGATTCATTTCGATATATCGATAGCAAGCTAAAACATAGTTTTCTTGTTGAACCAAACAGGAGCGGAAACGGCCTTCCCACAATGTGCCCGTTCGTTGATATGTTCGATTGACATATTAAACATAGCGCTGCCCCAGCCCCTGCATAAGTAGGCCAGCCCCTGCGCAGCAGGTGGGAGTCAACAACAAATGAACGTGATTTGTCATCAAGCACAATGCGTGAATTTTACAGCCATACAATTGAGCAAGCACGGCTAATGTATCAATGTAAAAAATGTAGTCTTCATCTGAATAAAAACACGCAGACCGATTGTTTCCCCGCTGCATTATATGCAACGGGATACCCGGCAGTAAAACCCTAGGACGGCGAGCTATATAACCTCCTAACTGGATAAGAGTTTATAGCTTAGCCGCCCATCAACAGGCCAACCAAATAGAATAATTAAAAAAAATAAATCATATTTTTAAAGAGCAACTCTGCTGAACTCTAAAAAACGCAAAAACGTGGTCTGACCCCTATTCTCCTATTCTTCGCTCAAAAGCGCAAAAACGTGGTCTGACCCCTATTCTTCGACCCCTATTCTTCCCTATCGAACAAAAGCAACAAAAGGGGGGCAGATTTACTCAACAGCCTTTGTACTACCACTACGAACTAAATAAATTCGCCGCCCTTCCCCAACTATCTGACTAACTAGGTAACGGTTTCTTGATCACCATTAACAGAATCAAACAGTACGCCGACAACACCAGCCGCCATAAATCGCCGCTTCACTTCTTCACTTACTATGACCGCACCCAAATATTTTTTAAGTCTAAATATATGACTTGATCCGACCCTGCCCGGGTCAACCACCAAATTGTAGAAAGCACGATGGTTGCCGGCCATATCTGGCCTAACAGGATCATCTACCTCAAACTTTTTATAGCGAGAGCGCTTTTCATCCACGCAATCGACTTGCGTTTCTATAATCATCAAAAAATAGCTCTGGCAAACCACTTTATTATTTATCTTAACCGGCTCAAAAACGACACGTTGATAAGGTTCGTCTATCTCTGGCAAACCGGCGAGCGAATTTTTTGCGCTCTCGCTTAAAACAGGAACACTGGCGTATCCAGCGAGGGAATAATCAACTTCTTTACCGTCGAATCTTACATCGAGAGTATATATGCCTGGCTCCATAAAATTAACTGGAGGATTACTGAAATACCAGTTATCTACATGATGTACATCTCCAAGCACCCACCTATCGCAAACAGTTACATCTTGTCGCATTAAGTAATATCTCATTTCAGTCCCCTTTTCTCGTCCCCTTTTCTGCATTTTGAGCTCTGTCAATCCATAACTCTAAGCGCTGAGAGCAAATCTAAAAATTCAGTTTCTGTCAGCTCAAACTCTTCCCCTTCTTCCATTGCCATCAATGAAAGAAGTATTCGATCCATCGGAGGAGTGATCTCTAATCCATGACGCTGATAAATTTCAAACGCAAATTTAGAAATCCTAAACACGTCGAACCCTGCGGATAATTTTTTTTCAAGATCATTAGCAAGATCATTTTGTGTGTACATTATTTCCAACTCTTCAATTCTGCGCCTGTAGGCGGATTGAAAAATAGTGAAAAATAGGGGTCAGACCACTACTCTTCTATTCTTTTAACTCACACTTTTCGGGCGTCCTGACGCACCCGGTGAAACTCTTTTACCTAATATCTCCGCGATCTCGGACGCAAACTTCTGATCGCCCAAAACGTAATTGCCGTTTGTAGAAGATCGAATTTGTTCTATCAGTCCAGATGAAAGCCGATCCTTGAATATAGATCGGTAAGCTTCGGCTCGCTGCGCGGTGCCGCTACCTAACTCGCTATAAACCGCATGCGGACTTATAAAGCCTGATAGCTCGCCCTGTGCGTTTGCCCTATAGCTGGTCCAGCGATAGTCGCCCGGATGAGTAACCATACCCGCTCTGACCGGATTCATTTCGATATATCGATAGCAAGCTAAAACATAGTTTTCTTGTTGAACCAAACAGGAGCGGAAACGGCCTTCCCACAATGTACCCGTTCGTTGATATGTTCGATTGACATATTGAACTTAGCGCTGCCCCAGCCCCTGCATAAGTAGGCCAGCCCCTGCGCAGCAGGTGGGAGTCAACAACAAATGAACGTGATTTGTCATCAAGCACAATGCGTGAATTTTGCAGCCATACAATTGAGCAAGCACGGCTAATGTATCAATGTAAAAAATGTAGTCTTCATCTGAATAAAAACACGCAGACCGATTGTTTCCCCGCTGTATTATATGCAACGGGATACCCGGCAGTAAAACCCTAGGACGGCGAGCCATATAACCTCCTAACTGGATAAGAGTTTACAGCTTAGCCGCCCATCAACAGGCCAACCAAATAGAATAATTACAAAAAATAAATCATATTTTTAAAGAGCAACTCTGCTGAACTCTAAAAAACGCAAAAACGTGGTCTGACCCCTATTCCCCTTCAGGTGTTTTTGCACCCGCAAAGCTGTGCTCGTTATGGCGGCTGTGCGCGGGAGACCTTCGGGTCTGCCGGTTTACTCTGTTGCCGGTTCGCCAACCTGCGTACAGCTGCCACCCATTCGTTTGGCGACGATTGAGTGGTGGCCTCAGCCACCAAAAACAGAGTGTTCAGTATGAATAGATACATACCCCTAACCGGCCACGATTGCACCATCCCAGCCCTGATCATCGACACCCAGGCACCTCTCGACGTCCTCCACGACGCCGCCGTGCACCGCATTCGGGCCGTCACCCAACTGCTGGAAAATCTGGCCTTTCGCGAACAACTCAGCAGCGATGCCGTAGTGCTTTCAGACTTCGCCCACTTGCTGGCCATTCCGCTGCGCGATGGGTGCGATTTGCTGGATGTCATCAGTCGTAGGCTTAATGCCGATCCGTCCTGAGTGAAAATCGGGCGGCCTTTGTGTCGCCCGCTTTGGCCTCGTGCGGGGAGGGTAAAGGCTAAATAAACCTGCCCTTTCGCACTGCTCCGCCTCGATGACCAAGCGTTTACAAAGAACCTTCACAATTCTTTTTGTTAAATTCAAATCGGCCAATTTCTTTTACATTTTTGCTACCAAAAACATAAACGTAAGTACCGCCCAGCGAAAATATGGATTGTTTTTCAAAGTTTTTTGGATCACAAAAAATATTTACGACTGCTGACTTGGTAACTTCCAAGTTAAAACTAGAAACATCAGAATCATAATTCAATAAAGAATAATAAACTGTTATAGTATGACTGTTAGTCGCCTCCATACGAACAAGCTCTGTATTTTCGTCAACCTTCCGATTACGCGCTTGCGTTCGCGCGGTGACGATTATCAAGTCACTAAGGAAGGTTGGTTTGCTAGGCTCAGGCGTTTCTTCTGTTGCTTGTTTTATCAAGACCGCCGCTATACCAACAAACAACAATGCAAAACCCCAACGCCAAAATCCTTTTTTTGTTTCATCAGTCATTATGTATGGTTCCCTTCAACCATTGATTGGTTTTTATGCGATCTCGAATCAAAATAAATCTATGCCCTTTTCTTATCTTTGCACCAGCTCAACTTTTCCCTTTGATATGATTTCGCCACGGGACGAGCAGTCCTTCCAGCAAGATTCGATCAATAACACCATCATCAATGACGCCTACATAAGCTGCAAAATAGGGGTCAGACCACTATTCTTCCATGAACCGATACACTAAAAAACGCAAAACCGTGGTCTGACCCCTATTCTCCGCTATTCTCCTTCTCGCCCCCCTCACCTTCTTCATGGATGTCCCAATTTCCTAACCACCTGCTTAGAAACAATCAAACAGGTAAAAATAAATTTTTTTAAGAATTCAACCCCTACAATTTTCAAAAAGATATCAAACCAAAAACAAAGGAACCTGACGCGATGTCGCTCTAAAATTAAAATTCACTATGATCTCAATTACGCATTATACCTCTTTACCAAAGTCATCCAATACTCGTATGTCTCTCGAAGTCGGCTTCCACTTCTGGATCCATCGGCAATCCCGCATGCGAATGCATTAGAAATTCTTACAGGATTTGTAGGTAGTAAGCCTGGACCAGATATGACAGGCTGGCCATAATCTGCCTCTTTTTTGCTGCCTTTTAATTGAACCCAACTGAGCTCTGGATTATTTCTAACGGCAACATCCCCGTAATACATACCAACCATAACAGCCAATGACTTTTCTTGATCTGACAAAAGGTCAGCTTCGACTTTATCCACGCCACTTAGAAAATTCTTCTCAACGTGATGTTCTCTTAGGGAATGACGTTTTGTAGTAATTATGAAAAAAAGCCACTCACCTAACAAACCCAGCGACTCAGGTGAGAAATCCGCACTCCAGCCTTCATATCCAAGGGTCTGCCAAACGGTGTGGATCAACTCATCCAAACAGTAAGGTTTGTTAAGCATGAACCATTTATAAAAAGCATCTCTATCTTTGGCGCTCATAGATACAAATGCTGTTGTAACTGGCGAATAGGCTGTTGTGAAGTTCATGGTTAATGCACCTTTATCTTAATACCCGCTTCGGACAGCGCTTTTTCTAGTGCCGCTGCGGGTCCAACACGGCCTGTAACGGGACTTTTGAAGAAGTTCCATGTTACCCCATTGACCAAGCCGCGTCTCAATAACTCAGCGTCCTTAGCAACTTGCAACGCTGTATTTGCATCAAGCGATGTGTATCCGACCTTAGATTCATGAGCAATGCTACCTGGAGCTAGTTGATCAACAACACGAGCGCCCTGTGTTGTTTGGAAGGTTACCTGAGATTGGCCCCCTAGAGGTTTCAATGCTTCCTCTCCAATTCTTCCCGTTGCTCCAATTTCTAGCGACGGATTGGGTGAAACGATTCGCGTTGAGCTCTCTGCTGTAAGCGTGTAGTAGTTGCCGTTGCCACCCAGATAGATCTGATTGCCGCTGCTATCAAGCGTTCCGGTGGCTTTGTAAATTCCTCCACCGGGGCCTGTCACCACGCCGTCTGCCCCCTGCGTGTACCCTTTGGGAACACTGAAGCTCGCATCATTTGCAGCAGGCTTGCCGGTGCCTACAACTTTCGTATCTCCGAACACCAAGCCTGAAGAAGGTCCTTTTGTATCTTTCAAATATTTTATTGCTTTCTCAAGCTGGACCAATCCAGCGGGATCGACCTCTCCCGGCAACCGGGACCTAGGCTCAACCTTACCACCACCAGTTGCACCTCCACTTAACAAAGCTAGCCGATCCATTGACGGCCCCCAGTCGGCAATCTGTTTCGCCAGATGCCCTGCCACGAGGACAGAACGACTAATGAGTTCGGTTTTATACCCTTCACATACCGTAGTTTGGCAATCAATCGACATCAATTCATCAAGCGCAACAATTACGCCCGGGAGTTTATCTTTTGCCAACATGGAGCTGGTGATACTGAGCGCATTCTCCGTATTATAAATACTCTCTTCATTATAGCGTTCATTATTCCATCTGTTTTCCTGGCATATTCCATTTTTTCCACAGCCTTTCATATCTGACGCAAAAGACTTCACATCCGAATGTTCAAGATAGTTATAAACTGTACCTTGCTGTGCTACCCACCCAGCAACCTCCTGATCCTTGGCATCGCCACCTAACCCTGCTGCCGCTGTCATTCCTATTAGTTGCGAGGTCATCGCTAGCACGCGGTCATGTGCCTCGCCAGGAAACATTTCAGCGCCGAATGTCTGTATTAGTGCTTTGTTCGCACCTGCCGCGATGGCACCCGCTGTAAAATCTCCTCCAGCGGCTTCTGCTATCAACCCACCAACTATCGCATGTACAGCAACTTTTGTACTTAGGCCCGTACCGCTTAACTCTGTGCCCACATGTTCATAAATCACTCCAGAAAGAACGCTGGCTGTCAGATCGATTGCTGCTTGACCAACATTTTTTGTAAAACTGCCGCCGCTCGTGACTGTCCTCAAGGCAGAATTAACAGCAAGTTGCCGCCCTAAATCTGAAGCTGTAAGGCTACCCGTAACGCCCGCGAATTTAGCAATTGCGCCGCTCAGCCCCGCAATTGCGTACCCTTTAATACTATCTCCAGAGGTAACATCTTTGGCAATGTCTGAAATATTACCCCGATTATTTATAGTGCTTGTCGCACCTTTTACTGCCACGGCGGTGACAACAGAGTTAGCAGCAAGTCCGGTTGTGGTCGTGGAAGCGGCGCCCACAAGGCCAGCCCCCGCTCCCCAAGTGAAATATGTAACGATGATTGCAATAACTAACGCAGCGCCTCCGCCGAGGCCGGAGTTGTCGTACTTGAAGCTATCGTGAACCTCCTGAACCCTGCGCCAGTCTACGTCCCCACGTTTCTCAGCCTCTTTCAGCCAAGCCAACTGCGGATCTGCCTTCACCATTGCATCAATGGCCTGACTAACCGTTTGCTGATCAACATGCGTGACGTCAATCTTCAAGCCATCTACGGCTTTAATAACCACTTGTCCCTGCGCAATCAGCTGGCTCTGGCGCAACGTTTCGTCAGTATTTCCTTTGCCTTTGGCGCTGGTCCAAACCAGGCTGTTCTTGCTTTTTTCATGGCTTTCTTGATGTAGATCCTTGACCGCCTCAAAGGTAATCGCGCCACCGCTATCCAAAGTGATGTCCCGGCCGCTCTGAAGCTTGGCAAGTTGATAGGTCTGGTCGCCTCCACTTTTGAGTACCAGATCACCACCAGTCTTGATCTCAGTCCCCACATTTGTAACGTGGGTCACCTCATCACGCTTGGTCTTCTTCGCGCCCCAGCCCCCCTTCTCCTTCATGTCGTAAAGGCTGTAGGTGCTGTTCTGCGCCGCCAGCAGGTTCAACTTATCCCCGCTATACAGATAAGCCTCATTCCCCGCACTGATCCTGCTCGCCACGATCGTGGTGTCACGCCCCGCCTGGCTGACAAAATCCCCACCCGCCGTCAGCACGCTTGCCACTTGGGTGGTCTGGTCGTCCGAGGTCTTGATGCGTTTTTTGCCGTGCTTTTCCTTGCCCTCGACGTTGTGCATGTCGCTGACCGAGGCGACGTTGAGGTCGCGGCCGGCGGCGATGTTGAGGTCTTTGCCGGCGGTGGCGGTGCTGCCGATGATGTTGACGTCTTGCCCGGCCTGCATGTTGAGGTTGCCGCCCGCCATGACGCTGGCGGCGAGGTTTTTGACGTCGGTGGTGATGCTGGATTTCTCGCCGCCGTCGCGGGTCTCGTGTTTGACGCTGGTGTCGCTGGCGGCGATGAGGTTGAGGTCGCGGCCAGCGGTTAAGTTAGCGTCGTTGCCAGCAGTGAGTGCGCCTCGGTTGGTGAGGTCGCGGCCGGCGTCGATGGCGAGGTTTTCGCGGGCGACGATGGTGCCGGCGCTGGTGTCGGTGAGGGTGCGCATGCCGACGCCGTCACGCACCTGGATGGCGGTGGTGTCGTTGGTGATGTCGCCTTTAAGCGCTGTGAGGCTGACTTGCTTGCCGCGAATTTCTCCCGCCATGGCGTTGCGGATGCTGTCCTGGGCCAGCAGGTTGAGGTTGTTGCCAGCTTCGACCAAGCCGCCAGTGTAGATACTGCCGCTGCTGATGGCGGAGAGGTTGTTGCTGGCGCGCAGGGTGCCGACGTTGATCAGGTCGCCCCCGGTGACCAGGTTGAGGTCGCGGCCCTGGATGAGGCTGTTGCCGCGCACGTTGCGCGAGTCGGCCTGGGCCAGGTAGAGCACCGGCACGAGCACGGTCTGGCCGTCGATGACGCGGTTTTCCATCCACACGATGTCGTGGGTCAGGGCGCCGACTTGCTGGTCGGTGAGCGCCACGCCCAGGCTCAGGCGCAGGGCGTCTTTGCTGGCGAGGCCGTTGTCCATCAGGTAGCGGAATTGGTCGGCGTCGCTGTACAGGCCGCCGGCGAGGAAGCGTTGGCCGGTTTGCGCGAGTACAGCATCGCGGATCAGGCGGGTTTCGTACTGGCCGTCACCGAGGCGGCGCCAGGCGTCGTCGGAGGTGTAGCCGAGCTTGCCGAGCATGTAGTCGGAGCTGAGGAAGCCGGATACGGAGGCGAACTCGGGGTTGGTCTCGATCAGGTAGTGGCTGGTGGGGTCGGCGCTCTTGACGAACAGGCCGTACTCGCCCTTGGGCAACTGGAAGGTGGGCGAGGTGGTGGGATCGACCGGGGCGAAGGCGGTGCCGGTGTAGTCCACGGGCACGAAGCCGCCGCCGGGGGCCACGCCCACGACGGGCAACACGCTGCCTGGCGCCTGGGCGCTCGGGTCGTTGGCGTGTTTGCTCAGGTTGATGTTGATGCCGCCGACGGGGATGCCGGTCTGGTCGTCGCCGAGGGTGCCGGTCAACTGCGCCAGGGTGTTGTTGTGCAGCGTGCCGTTTTGCAGGGTGCGGGCGACGTTGAGGTTGACCGTGCCGCCCGCTTGCAGGGTGGCGTCGTAGCCGGGGCCGCCGTTGTTGGTCCAGGTGGTGACGTCACTTGCGTAGGCGAAAGGCCGGCTATTGGGTGAGCGGCTTTTCAGTTCTTCGAAGCGCGCCTTGTCGAAATTGCCAGCCGCCGTGGCCGCATTGAACGCGGGCACGTCGACATATCGCATGCGTTCGAACAGATCGTCGGGAACGTGCCCTGGCGTGCTGATGACAAGCTTGCGCTGGCCCGTGCGCGTGGCCGCGCCCTGGTTGAGCAGGTCACCGGCGGTGATGCTCAGGTCGCCATTGGCGGCCATCAGGCTGTAGCGGTTCTGCACATTGTCGCCTTGCAGCAGCATGTTTTTGCCAGCCACCAGGCGCGCCGCGACCGAATCCTTGGTCGCCGCCTCAAGGTACGTCTCGTAGATGGTGATCTCGCCACGTTCCCAGTTGTCGCTCTCGTCGCAATGCTGGCCACAGACCCAATACAGGCTGCCGGTGGTCAGCGTTTGCCCGAGTTCGAATTCGTCTTTGGCGTTTTCGATGAAGCCTGCATTGATGCCGATGGAGCCTTCGCTTTCCACGGTGCCGGAACGGTTGCTGAACAGCACGGCGCGCCCGCCATCGCGGGCGGCGAAGCTCAAGTTGCCTTTGCTGTAGACGTCGCCATAGCTGTTGCTGAAGCCATTGCTGCGCAAGGTCATGTCGCCGCCGCTGAACAGCAGCGTATCGGCAGCATTGGTAATGCCGTTGACCGCCGTGAGGTTCACCGCGCCCTGGGCACCGAGGGTGCCACGGTTGTTGATTTGCGCGGCGGCGATGTCCAGTTGCTGGCGGGCGGTGAGGAAGCCGAGGTTGTCCAGGGTGCCGCCCAGGGTCAGGCGGGCATTGGTGGCCGCCAGGCGACCGCCGTTCTGGCTGAGGTTGTTGGCGGCGACGATGAGTGTTTGCAAGGCCGATACACGGCCGCTGTTGGTCAGGTCACCGGTGGTGATGCTGATGTCACCGTCGCTGAGCAGTTCGCCGCCGTTGTCCAGGCTGGCCACGTTGAGGACCAAGCCCTTGCCGCTGGCCATGCGGTCGCCGGCCTTGAGGGTCAGCCCTTGGTCGCTCTTGTAGGTAAGGACTTCGTTGAGCTGCACGCGGCCCAGGCCGTCGACCTTGCCGAACGCCCAGTCGGCGGTGCCCATGCCCTGGATGTCGCCCTGGCTGCCGGAGAGGCTGGCGGTGTTGACGCGGAAAAGGCCGGTGCCGGCGTGCTGGATCTGGCCGGCCTGGTTGTTGAGGCTGACGGCGTCGAGGCTGAAGGCCTGGCTGCCGAATTCAAGGGTGCCGTTCTGGTTGTTCAGCGCGCCGCTGAGGTTGAGGCTGCTGGTGGCGCCACCGAGGGCGCGCAGTTGGCCGCTTGCGCTGTTATCCAGGCTGCCGCCGTTGAGGCTCAGGCCCTGGTTGGCTTCGATCAGGCCGCCCTGGTTGGTGAGGGTGGCGCGTGAGGTCAGGTTGAGCTGGTTGCCGCTGATCTGGCCGCCCTCACTGTTGTCGAGGCTGGCGCCGCTGACGGTCACTTGTTCTTTGCCGAACAGTTTGCCGCCACGGTTGGCGAGGGCTTCGACGGTCAGTTGCAGGTTGCCGACCAGGCTTGCCATCAGGCCGCCGCTGCCGTTGTTCACGCTGTCAGCGGTGACGGTCAGGCTGTCGCCTTGCACCGTGCCGCCCTGGTTATCCAAGCTGGTGGTGTGCAATTCGGTGAGGGCGCCGCCGCTGAGGATCAGGCCCTTGCGGTTGCTCACATCCTGGCCGCTGTAGTTCAAGCCCCCGTCGCCGGCCAGCAGTTGGCCGTCGTCGTTGTTATTCAGGTGCTGGGCGGTGATGTCCAGGCGCTTGCCGCGCAAGGTGCCGCCGTTGTTGTTGAGGGTGGTGAGTTGCTTGACCAATACACTGCTTTCGCCCGCGTCGATCTGGCCGCCGACGTTGGTCAGCAGGTCGCTGACGTTGAGCACCACGTCGCCGCCATCGCTGACCAGCGCGCCTTTGTTGCTGTTGTTGAAGCTTTTCGCCGTCACATCGACGGTTTGGCCGAGCAGGATGCCAGCGCTGTTGTCGAAACGTTCGCCGCGCAGTTGCAGCAGGCCTTCGCTCTGAATGCGGCCCTGGGCATTGAGCAACTGGCCCGGGCCTTTGAGCAGCAGGCTTACGCCCTGGGCGCCACCGGCCAGCAGGCCGGCGTTGCGGTTGTCGAGGCCGGAGGCGCGCACGTCGAGTTGGTCACCCAATACGCGCCCGGCGCGGTTGTCGATATCGCCGCCAGCCACGTCGAGCAGCAGTTGTTTGCCGACGATCACGCCGTTCCGGTTATCCAGGTTCGCGGCGTGCAGTTCGATATTGCCCTGCCCGGCCTGTAAGCGGCCCTGGGCGTTGTTGAGCTGTTGCGCGGCGGTGAGGGTCAGCTTGCCGGTGTCGGCGCTCAGTACGCCGCCTGCATTGCTGCTGAGGGTGCCGGCACTGACGTTGAGGTCGGTGCTGGCCTGGGCGAAACCCTGGGCATTGTTGAAGCCATTGGTGACGGCGAGGTTGAGCGCGCCGCCGTCGGCCTGGATCAGGCCCTTGAGGCTGTTGTCGAGGTCGCTGGCATTGACGGTGGCGGTCTTGGCCACCAGCACGCCGTTCTGGTTATTGAGCTTGCCGGCGTTGACCGTCAGGTCGTTGGCGATGACTTGGCCGCCGCTGTTGTTCAGGTCGGCACTGGTCAGCACCAGGCTGCCACCGGCCATTTCGATACGGCCCTGGCGGTTGTCCAGAGAGGCGCTGTTGAGCGTGGCGGCCTGGCCTTCACCGAAGCGAATCAGGCCGCCAAGGTTGACGATGGCCGGCGAGCTGATCGCCAGGGTTTGTTCGCCGAACAAGCGTGCGCTGGCGCCCTGGTTGGTCAGTTTGGCGCTGCTGACCTCGACGGTCTTGGCCTGGATGATCGCACCCTGGTTGGTCAGCGCCTGTGCGGCGGTGATCGCCAGTGCGCGGCTGGCCAGCAGGTTGCCGCTGGTGTTGACGGTCTGCGCATTCACCACCAGGTCGCCGGTGGTGTTGCGGCTGTTGTCGGGGGCAACGCCGGCTTCGATGATGCCAGCGTTAGTCAGCGTGGCCGCGTTGAGTTCGATGCGTTGGCCGGCGGCCACGCTTTTCTGGTTGACCAAGGCTTGGGCGCTGGTGACCTGCACGTTGCCGTTCGCGTAGACCTTGTCGGTGAGGTCGACGTTCTGTGCGGTGACCTTGACGTTACCGGTGGCCACCGTTTGCGCCATGCTCAAGCGCCCATTGGCATCGAGCTGGATGTCGCCGCCACTGGCCGCCAGGGTGCCGTCGAGCTTCACGCCCACACCTGCTTCGGTGCCCACCAGTTTGATCGCGCCGGCATACATGCCGCCCAGGGCCGAGGAGTCAATCGCCAGCTCAGGCTTGGCGCTGCCGTCGTCGGCGCGGGCCGTGGCCTTCAGGGTTTGCGCATCGACGTCGTTACGGCCGGCGATCACGTTGAGTTCGCGGGCGTTGATCTGTGCGTTGATCTTGGCCGAGCGGGTGATGATGTCGAAGCGTTCGACGTTGCTGGCGTTCAAGCCCTCGCCGTCGATGGTCACGGCGCCGCCATCGACCTGGTAGCGCTGCAGTTGGCCGTTCTGGTCGATCACCGGTTTGCCGGTGGTCAAGGTGACGTTGGGGGTGTTGATAAAGCCGCAGCCGCTGCAGGTGATGCCGTAGGGGTTGGCGACGATGACCTTGGCCGACTGCCCCGCCACTTCGGTATAGCCGCGCAACTGGCTGCGGCTACCGCCGTTGACTTCGTTAAGAATGACGCTGGCCGTGCCGCCCTTGAGGTTGGGGTTGCCGACTATGTAGCCGCCCAACTGGGTGTTGACCATCGCGCCGTTGGCGTTGTTGAGGATCACGCCATTGGGGCCGACGTTGTAGTCCTTGAACTGGTTATGGGACAAGCCCGCGCCGTTGGGCGTGGCGATGTTCACCACGGGCACGCCATTGCCCGCCGCACCCACGGTGGTGCCCGGCGCACTGACCACGATGCCTTCGGCCTGGGCCAGCAGCGGCTGCCAGAACAGCGCATTGGCCAGGATCAGCACCAGCCCGCGCTTAGGCAGGCCGAAGAACGAGTTGCGCGGCTTCAGGGCAGCAGAAGGTTGGCGGGCCAGGAAGGCAAATTGGCGAACATCCATTGTCAGTTTCTCGTTGCAGCGGGGCGTTGAATTACAGGAAGAAATCCATGCGGAAGTAGATCGGCGCTTCGCGCTCGGTGACTACACCGGGTCTTTCCAGCGAGTGGGCAAAGGTCACGCTGGTGCTGACGTTTTTGCCGCGGGCGAACAGCTCCAGGGAGTTGCTGGACACCCGGCCATGCACGTTGTCGTTGTAACGGTCGTTGCGGATCACGCCCTGGTCATAGCCGACGCTGGCGCCGTATTCGAAGAAGGCCGGGCGCATCCAGTCGAGGGTCACCGGGCGCGCCCAGCGCACTTCGTTGCGCCAGTAGCCGCCGCTGTCGCCGGTCAACAGTTGGTCCTTGAAGCCGCGCACCGACGCCGAGCCGCCGAGGCTCATGCGTTGGGGCGAGAACAGCGGGTCTTCGCTGCGTTGCCCGGTGGCCAGGCTGCTGAAGCTGAAAGACTCGCCCCACAGGCTGAAGGGTTGCAGGTAGCTGACGGTGGCGGTGTATTTGCGGTAGCGCGAATTGGGCTGGCGCCGGCCAATGGGGTCACGCTCTTCCTGAGACTGGGCGTCGAACAAGCCGATACCGTTCTGCATGCCGAGGTCGAGGTTGACGAAGGCACTGCCGATACGCCGACCGTGGTTGATGCCCAGTTGCAGTTCACTGAGGCGGTTGCTGCTGGGCGCGGTGCGCACATCGAGGACGTAGTTGTTGGTGCGCAAGTGCGCCAGGCCGACGTTGACCGAGGTCTTGCTCACGTCATCACGGTGGATTACCCGCTCGGCGCGCAGTTGGTGGTTCTGGTTGTCGCCGTCCTGCTTATATTTGTAGTCGTCGGTCCTGCCGTAGGTGCGGTAGTCGCTTTCGCTGTAGGTGTAGCTGAAGTTCCACCAGCCCCACGGCACGTTGTAGTAGAGCATGGTGTTTTTCGAGGTTTTCTGGTGGTCGCTGATGGCATCGTGGCCGCCGCGCAACATCAGTTGGTCACCCAGGCCCAGCGGGCTGTCCCACTCAAGGCCGGCGCCCCATTGCTGTTCGCCGGTGCTTTTCTGGCCGTCGTTATTGCGCGACAGGCTGGCGCGCCAGGGTTTCTGCGCGGTGTTCTTGACCACCACGTCGCTGCCGCCGACTTGCTTGCCGGGGGTGAGTTCCATCTGCGCCTGTTTGGACGGCAGGCGGTTGAGCTGGTCCACCAGTTGCTCGATCTCGCGCAGGTTCAACGCCTCGCCGACCTTGCCGGGAAAAGCCATGGCCAGTTCGCGCTCGGTCACTGTGCTGCCTTCGGCGCTGCGCAGGGCTTCGAGCTTGCCTTCGACCACCAGCACTTGCAGGTGGCCGCTGGAGAGGTCTTGTTGCGGCAGGTAGGCACGGCTGGTGACGCGGCCTTTGCCGAGGTAGTAGTCGGTGATGGCCTTGAGCAGTTCGTTGAGCTGGGACACCCCCAGGCACTGGCCGATATAAGGCTTGAGCAGGCGCTCGCGGTCGGAGGCCGGCAGGCTGTCGGCGCCTTTGAGCTCAATGTCTTTGATCGGGAAGCAGCGAGTGTCGGCAGGCGTTGCCGGGGCTTGGGGCTTGTCCGCTTTACCGGGCAGGTCCTGGAGTTCCTGGAGGCGCCGCTGTTGCTCTTCGAGCAGGCGGTTTTGCCGGTCGCGGATCAGGTCCTGGTCACCAGGCGTGGGGGCGGCGAATGCGCTGTTCAGGCTCAGGCAAGTGAGCAAGGCGCATACAAGAAACCGAGTCCGTGGCAATAGTGAGGACATGTTCGATCCATCGAAAATCAAGGGCCGGCAAACTAACATCGAACTTCCCGCTAGCCTAGAAACGGGCAAAGTTGGGTCTTTCGATGGGTTAGTCTTTTAACCTATTGATTATTAATAATAAATTTTCATCAAAAGAGTCTTGGCCGGGCACACGGAGTGATTATTCCGACAAGTGGCGACTATTTTGATGGCGATTCGACGAATGAATTTTTGATTGCCATTATTTAGCCATCAAGCTGCGTCGAGATAGGTTAGTACCGAGGAAGGGAGAAAAGTTCGCGAGGGTTTTGTGAATTGGATCCCATTTATCGGAATTCCAGGGAGGGAGGCTGAACCACTGCAATTAATGGGCTGGAAATCTTACATGTGGGAGGGGGCTTGCTCCCGATCGCGGTGTGTCAGTCATATATAGGGTGACTGACACTCTGCTATCGGGAGCAAGCCTCCTCCCACATTGGGTACTCCTAGGTCAGCCAATGCCCTTGTCTTTGTCAGTGCCGGGCACCAGGGCCAGGCCGGGGCGTTCGACGTCGCGAGAGACGTGGGACTTCACGTCTTCCACACCGCCCTCCTCGTTATTGTGGATCACCAGCACGCCGGGTTTGCGAAACTGCTCCAGGTGACCATCGCCCAGATTGAAGCTTTCACTCAGGTGCTTGTCGCTCAGGGCGTTGGCCTCGGCGCGACGCTGGGCAAACTGGCGGCCGCGGCGCTGTTGATAGCGCGCCCAGCCGATCAGGATCAAGGCATTGAACAAGGCGATCCACAGGTAGATCTGCAAGGTGTTGAGCGCGGCAAAGATCGGCGCTTCGATGCGTGGGCCGCCATGGGTCTCGAGCATGGCGCCGATGCCACGTGCCAGCAGCCAGACCAGCCCGCCCCAGGCCAGCAAGGTCAGCAACACATCGATGATCCACATCACAGGGCTTTGGCGAGTTCTGACCAGTTTCATGCTCACGCCTCCTCTCGGGCAGGTTTGATACCGCGATCCGGGCTGACCCAGCGTGCGCGCTTCTGATGCTGGTTGAACAACACCTTGGGAAAGCTCACCAGCGTGGTGAACAGGCTCACCAGCCAGAACACCATCGGGTACCACACGGTCCAGAACAGGGTTTTCCACAGGTCTTTTTCGTAGCGCCGGTCGATCAGGATACTCACCGCAAACTGCAGCAGGCACACCATCGCCAACACCAGGCCGGTGAACGCGGGCGGCACCAGGGAGTCGACGGTAATGGCCGCCGGCAGGGTGACGAATTTACCCATGGCCCAGAAGACCACCGAGAGCAGGAAGGTGAACGCCCAACCGGTGGACAGGCAGTATTCGAACAGCAGCGGCCACAGGTAGCGATGGCGCCATTGCCAGATGCCACGGATGTTCTTGAACAATACTTCTGCGCCGCCCTGGGCCCAGCGCAGCCGCTGCTTCCACAGGCCGCCGACGGTCTCGGGCATGAGGATCCAGCACAGTGCACGCGGCTCGTAGAAGATCGACCAGTGATCCAGTTGCAGCTTCCAACTGACATCGATGTCTTCGGTGATCATGTCGGTGCTCCAGTAGTCGATGCGGTCCAGCGCCTTCTTGCGAAACGCCACCACCACTCCCGAGACCGTGAAGATTCGCCCGAACACCCGCTGGGTACGCTTGATCAAGCCGATGATCGAGGAGAACTCACCCACCTGCACCCGGCCGATCAAGGTCGAGCGGGTACGGATACGTGGGTTGCCGGTGACGGCGCCCAGGCGCGGGTTCTCGAGCATCGGCGCGACCATGTAGGCCGCCGCGTTTTTGTCGAGCAAGGCATCGCCATCGATGCACACCAGGTATTCGCTGCGCGCAGCCACGGCACCCATGCGCAGGGCCACGGCCTTGCCCTGGTTCTGCGCCAGGTGCAGCACGCGCAGGCGCGGGTGTTGCAGCGCCAGGGCGTCAAGCACTGCAGCAGTGTTGTCGCTGGAGCCATCGTTGACGGCGATCACTTCGATATTCGGGTACACCTGGGCCAATGCGGCCGCCATGGTGTCGGCGACGTTATCGCCCTCGTTGTAGCAAGGAATGATGATCGAGATCAGCGGCTCGCCGGCCAGGATCGGCGCAGGCGTGTCTGCTTCCCACGGCCAATGGCGCTCCCAGTGCAGCCAGAAGTACAAGCCGCCGGCAATCCACAGCGCCGACATGAACAGCGGGTAGAAGAACACGAAGTCCATCAGGAACTGCCCGGTCACCAGGAAGATCAGGCCCAGGGGCAAGCCCAACACCAGTGCCAACACGAATATAGCCAGGATTCTGTCGATCATGATCTAAGGATTCCACTGGTTGGAAAGAGCCGGACGTATGGTCTTCAAGTCCGGGGAGTTCTCCAGGAAGTTGTCCGGGTAGTAGCCGAAACTGGTGACGCCCTGGCGTTTGAGTACACCCATCCATTGCGCCAATTGCGTAGCGCTGATATCCGGCGCGGCCTTGGTGCGCCAGTCTTTGGCTTGCAGCTCGAAGATGGTTTTATCCAGGGCGCCGGGGCGCGCCTTGACCGTGGCTACCAGTTTTTCCAGCCAGGCATTGGAGTCTTTGAGCGACTGGCCTTCCATTAGCGGCATGGCCATGGGCGCCGTCCAGTCATAGGTCTGGAGGAAGTCATCAAGGTTCTGCGCGAACCAGGCTTCACTGCCAGGGTTGAGCATCGGCTCGGCGAAGATATTGCGCGCAGTGAGTATCTGCGGGCCGCGAATAGCACGGACTTTGACGGTCAACTCGTTGGTGAAGTCGATCAGGTAGCGGCTCTTGAAGCGCGTCCAACGTTGCATCAGCGCAGGGTCGGCACGCAGCGCGGCGATGTTGTCCGGCAGGCCCTGTGCGGCGTAGGCCTTGAGTGCGGCGGGGCTGGCGTCTTCAAAGTCGCTGAGCAGCGCATCGTCGTGGTAGAGCACGCCGTCGATGGCACTGTTGCTGGTGCGCGCCAGGTCTTCATAGATCTCGCCAATCATCTGGCGCACTTTTGGGTCGAAGGGTGACAGGCGCTGGTATTGATCCGGATCGGTGCCGACCTTGCCGGTTTGCGGGTCCCAACGGGTGACGCGTGACAGCTTGGAATCGAGGGCGAAACTGAGCACCGGCATCCATGCAAACACGCTGGCGTGGGCACGGGTATGCAGCTGCCAGGAGACACGGTTGAACAGGTCGGCACGCATCGGCAGGTGGCGGTTCGGGAAGTACAGCGAATGCACCAGGCCATCGCCCTTGGGGTCGGCGTAGGCTTGCAGGAACACGGTGACAGCGCCCATATCCACCACGCGCTGCACCAGTACGTCGAGATTGTGCGCCTGCTGGACCGGGTCGGGGTCATAGACATGATCCAGGTCCACGTGCAGCACGCGCAGCGGCGCCTTGGCCTGCACCGCGACCATGCTGCTGGCGAAGTGTTCGCCATCCGGGTCGGAGGCCACCAGGAAGCGCGGGCTGTTCATCAGCTTGTTCGAATCATCCAGGCCGTCGTCGAGGGTCAGCGCCATCTCATAGCCGTGTTCACCCACCACGGCCAGGGTGGTGCCGTCGGCCGCGCCGTAAGGCCACACCCACACCCGCGGCGACTTGCCGGTGACGGTACGGATCTTGTTGGAGATCGCCGCGACGTCCGTGCGCATCCGTGCCTGGAACTGTGCTTCGGTTTCGTAGCGACGGGTTGCCGGGTCATAGCGACGCGTGGTGGCGGCCGGCTCGAGGTTGCCCTGGGGGTTGGCGAGGATGCCTTTGTGATTGGCGTCAGTATGGGCGGCGATTTCCACCAGGCCCGACTGGGACACTTCGCGGATCTGCTGCCAGGTCAGGAAGTCGCCCCGCGCCCGTGGTGTACCGGCGAAGTCCACCGGCTGGTTCAGCGGCGTATCGATCCAACTGCCCACAGGCGCCAGCACGGCCGGCCAGTTGTAGGCCCGCAGGATCGGCATCACGCGGGTGTAGAAGCTGGAATAGCCGTCATCGAAGCTGAGCATCACGGCCTTGGGTGGCAGCGTCGGCCCGCCCCGGCGCGCAGCGAGCACTTGGTCGACGCTGACCGCCTGGTAACCGTTCTCCCGCAGCCAGGCCAGTTGCTCGATCAAACGTTCGGTACGCACCGCCACCACGGCCTGGTCGGGGTCGTTGTCCGAGACGTCGTGGTAGGCAATGCCCAGGAAATGGTTCTTCGGCCACGGCGCTTCGCTGGCCAGTATCGGCCGCTCGGCAGGTGGAACGAATGGCGCGGGTTGCTGGGCGCAGGCGGCGGCCAGCATTACACCCAGGACCAGAAAGCAACGGCTGAGGAGGGTCATGGTCAGGCTCTTCTAGAAACGGTAAGTGAGGTCGAGGAGCAGGCGCAGATCACGTTCGCGCTCGCCGTCATAAGGTCGGCTGACCAGGCTCAGGTTGGCGCCGGCTTCCAGCACGTCATTCCAGCGAAAGCGTTGGCCGTAGCCGATCAAGCCAACGCCACCGGTGGAGTAATCCTTCTGGCTATAGGTGCCTGCGCCGACTTGGAACTGCTGACTCCACTGGGTTTCGTAGCGGTGATAAAGCACATGGTTGACGTTGACGGTGGGCAACACGCTGAAGTCGGACTTGGGGTTGAAGTAGATCGTGTCTTCCTTGCTGTTGCGGCTGGCACCGACGTCCAGGCCCAGCTCCACTTGTACTTTCGGCGAGCTATAGATGCCTTCGCGGCCCGTGAGCAAGGCTTCCACTCGGTCGTTGCCATCGCTGAAATGGGACGGGCTGACAGTCAGTTTCCACTCGCGGCTTTCATTCGCGCGCCAGCGGATAAAACCGCTGCCGCCGTTGGCCGTGACCCCATCATTCAACGCCCGTAATGGCGTGGTGTTGAGCAGATAGCCAAGGCTGCCGCCGTACTGCCAGTGGTCGTTGATGTCGCGGGCGATCGACACGCTCGCGCCTTGCTTTGAGCCATCGCCATAGGAATGGTTGGACACCTCCGCTTCGATGGTCATGTCGCGGGTGCGCCGCTCCACACCCACACGCTGCCAGCGGTGATGGCCGGTGCCTTCGGCAAAATCGGCAGTGCCATAGCCGACGCCGGCAAACACGCGCCAGTCTTCGTCGATGGGCGGGGTGTAGATCACACTTTCTATGCCCCAGTCACGGCTACCCGACACCGCGCCGGCTTCTTGGTTATTGCCGCCACCGAAGCTTTTACCGGTGTAGGCTTCCACCCGCACTTCGGCCATGTCGTGCACATCGCGCAGGCGCTTGAGGCGCTGTACCTGGCGGTTGTCCGGGGCACGGGCGACGACATCATCGGTGAGCAGATCCAGTTGCCGCCATTCCTGCAGGTCCAGCGCGGTGAAGCCTTGGGACATTTCTACACCGATGTCGCGGGGGCTCTGGTTTTCAGTCTCCTTGAGGGAGTCTTCAGCGCGCCTTGGCCATTCACGGGCCCGGTACATTTCCGCCTGTGCCAGGCGCACACCGATGCTGCCGGGGGCTTTGCTGCCCAGGTCTTCCAGGCTCTGTTCGCTGGCATCCAGGTCAGCCCCATAGGTGCCGGCCTGGGCCGCCAATTGCTGGGCGTCCATCCACTCGTCGTTGGGGTTGCCAATGGGCAGGCCCTTGAGTTCGACCCGAGGCTTCTCGGTGCTGGCCAACTGCGTGGCGACCGCACGCGCCTCATCGACCTGGTCGTTTTCCAACAGGGCGTAGAACAGGGCCGTGCTGTCTTTGACGTGATCACCAACGTCGGCGTCCGCTGCGGTCAGCGCCTGGCGGTACAGCGGCGCGGCTTTTTCCGGCAGGCGCTGATCGAGGTAGGACGCGGCCACCCAGCGCACGGCATAGGTCGGCAATTGCACGCCCTCGGCCGTGAGGGTTTCGTACTCGCGGATCACCTCAGCCGTGCGCGCCCGCGCCTTGAGCGCGCCCAGGCGGTCAATACGCCAGCCCACCACGTCGTCGTGGGCAGTGGCGTCCGGGCCCCAGCGGCTGATCAATTTGTCGTAATCCTGCAGGGCGCGATCAGCGATGACATAGCGCTCCTTCTCAGTGCGCGTGGCGAACTCGGCCATGCGTACGCGCTCGGCGGCGAGGTCGCCTTCCAGGCGGCGCTGGGTGACCGCATCCACCAGGCCGGGGCGCTTGGCCGACAGGCGCAGGGCAGGCTCCGGCATGCGGGCTTTTTGCAGGGCGACGATGTATTCGCGGGCCACTTCCGGCTTGTCGCCGGCGCGGATAAAGGCTTGGTCGAACTCAAACAGCGCGTCGTAGTTCAAGCCGGCACGCGTCAGCGCATAACCCAGGGCCATGCGGCGGTTGGGGTCGTTGGGTTGTGCTGCCACCATCGTGCGCAGGCGTTGCACCGCCTCATTGGCTTTGCCGCCATCGGCCTGGGTCAGGGCCTGGCCCAGTTGCAGGTCGACGTTATTCGGTTCACGCAGCAACGCCTGGCGATAGACCGCCTCGGCCTGGGCCCACTGCTTTTGATTACGATAG
The DNA here is from genome assembly GCF_059134095.1 of Pseudomonas sp. FBCC-B545. Classification (NCBI taxonomy): domain Bacteria; kingdom Pseudomonadati; phylum Pseudomonadota; class Gammaproteobacteria; order Pseudomonadales; family Pseudomonadaceae; genus Pseudomonas; species Pseudomonas sp. FBCC-B545. The sequence continues at coordinate 6,075,203 of NZ_CP101441.1, forward strand.
GTGCGCGCTACCGTGGCGAGCGCCTGGGTGGTGAGGTTGCGATACTTGCCTTGTGCCTCGTACACCTTCAGTACTTCGGCGTCTTGCCCGGCCCAGCCGGCGATCACCAGGTGGTCGCTGACCTGGCCTGGGCTCTGGCGTTCGGCGGACAGTTGGCGCAACTGGGTCAAGGCGGGCGTGAAGTGACCGTTGCGGGCCTGCATGATCAGGGCGTCGTAGGCAGGGTCAGCCACGGCATAGGCCGGCATCAGCAATGGGCCGCACAAGGCTGCTCCAATGAGCAGTCGCAACTGGCCTGATGCACTGAGTGGATGGATTCGCAACATGTCGTCGGCTTCCTTACAAGGAAAGCTGCAACGATGGGTGATCCTGAGCGATGTGCATCAGGGTGTCGGCGTCTCGGGACCCGACCTAGCTTTCCTGGGCGAACTATCCCTTAGCGATGTCAGGGGAAGGGCAATTCAGAACAATTGTTCAGAATTGGCTGACAGAGATTTCTTGCCAGGCACGAATACAAATGTGGGAGGGGGCTTGCTCCCGATAGCGGTGGGTCAGTAAAAATATACTGACTGACGCTCCGCCATCGGGAGCAAGCCCCCTCCCACATTAATTACCGCATTTTCAACGCTTACTGGGCGCCGCTTACTGCACCGACCTTGGACATCACAAAGCTGATGAACTGCTCAACAGTCATCTTCTGGCCGTTGAAGGTCACTTCGTTGTTGGCATAGTGCAGCTTGGAAACCACATCGGTGCCCACCAGGGTCGCCATTTGGGTGCCGACCGCCATGCTGCTGACCATCTCGGCCGCCATCTGCGACTGCTGTTCGATGGCCTTTGGGTCAGTCACGCCACCGACCTGGGCTTGCAGGGCCGCCACGTCGCTGATCATCGGCTTGGACAGGGTCAGGTTGGCATCCAGCAGCGCGACCATTTGCTTGCCCAGTTCAACCGGCGGCAGTTCCATGGAAGTTGGCTTGGCCAGGTCGACCACCAGGTTGAATTTGCTTTCGCCGTGGGTGGTTTTCAACGACAGGTTTTCCACGGCCAGTTGCGGCTTGGCGGCCAGCACCTGGTTGACATTGGCTTCGGCAAGGGTCTGCTCGGCTTCGGTCAATTGCAGTTCCGGCACCGGTTGGCCAGCCGCGGCCGCGGCTTGCACCGGTTGCATCTTGTCCTGGTAGAGCTTGGTCAGCACCAGCATCGCCGGGATATCGACGTTCTTCATGCTCACGGCCATGGCGGCCGAACCGACAGGTTTGCCCTGGTAACCGATCTCGTCGATCTTGTAGTCGACGCGGCCGGCCAGGTTGTTGTCCTTGGCTTGGGTGGAGTCTTTCTGCTCGAAGCCCTTGAGGGTCAGCACAGCTTTCTGCGGGCCAAAGATGACCTTGGTGTCGGTCAGCTCCACGGTGTTCTGGCCGGTGTAGAAACCGAAGGTGGATTTCTCCAGGTTGCTGGCCACGGTCAGACCGGCCAGTTCGGCTTCGAACGGCGCGCCGTTGGCATCCACCGCTGCAACCTTGAGGCTGTTCATGAAACCGTCAGCCTTGACCTTCTGGCCTTCGGCGCTGCTGTCGAAGTCCAGGTTGGCGCCGGAGAAGCTCACCGAGGAGGTGTCGTCCTTGAACTCCAGAGGCAGCAGTTCGATGTTGCCGGTGACCGAGCGGCTATAGCCGATATTCGCCACGCCTTTGAGCGGCGACACGTCTTTGCTGGCGGCGAACCATTTTTCCGTGGTGGGGTTCTTTTCCAGTTCGTAGTGACTGGTGGCCATGACCGGCAGCCATTTGAGGGTCACCAGGCGCGAGAATGGCAGCGGGCCGTGCTCGATGTGGTCGACGAACAGCAACTCGGGGTTCGGGTTGTCTTCACCGAAAACGCTGCCCTGGCCCTTGAGGCGGTAGTGCGCGGTGCTGCTGAACACGCCACGGTCCAGGGACACCAGCTCCAGGGCCAGGGTGCCGTCGACGCCGGCCATGGAGGTCTGCAGCTCTTTGTTGGCGTTCTGGATCGCGGTCTGCAGAACCGGCTCCAGTTGCTTGCCGGTGTACCAGGCACCGCCCGCACTGACGGCGCCGATGGCGACAACAAAACCCAAGAAAACAACGGCTGGCTTATTCATGAAGTGACCTGATCAAATCCTGTGAGAAGTGGGCTGTCTTCCTTGAACCCCGAAGGGGTTGGCTCAAGCCCGCCGAAAACGGGGGAAGATTAGCACTGGCGGGCGCAAACGGCCCAACCTTTCAGAGGGATCAGTTCAGGCGTAGTTCAGGAGTACTCCAGCTCGATTTCATCCAACTGGTGATCAAAACTCTTCAAGCGTGCGGTCCAGGTGTACACCAACACCTCAAACTCGCGGTGTATCACGGCATTGCCGGGGGTGTCGGCCTTGGGGTCGCAGAAATCCAGCTGATAACGCTCGCGGGCCATTTGCGTGGCCACGTCGGACAATTCCCGCGCGTTATTCAGCCAGTGCCTACCGTCGTCTACCTGTCGATCCAGCAGTACGCATTGTTTTTTCAGGACTTCGAGGCTTTTTTCCAGCGGGGTGCCGGTGAGATCGCCCATGACTTCCTGGAAGGTGCGCCCGGGCTGCCAGTAGCTGCCCCAGAAATAGCGGTCGAACACGGTTTCGACCCGGCGCAGGGCGACCTTGGTGTCCCAGATCGCGACGCGGGTCTTGCCTTGCTCGAGGAGCTTTTTCTTCACCCGTTGATTTTGGTAGGAGGCCCAGGCAACGACGCCGATGGACAAGGTGCCGATCACCAGGCAGGCGCTGTCGAGGAACACCATGGCCTTGTCGAGTTGATGGGCGAGCATGACGCCATAGAAATACGCGGCCGATAACAGGACCAGTGCGAAGAGCACGCACCAGAAAGCGGGAGCATAAGGGTTTTTCATTATTGGAATCCCCATGAGCAAACGCAGACTTTGTCGGGTGAAGCGTCACGGCGCCTCCCCTGACAAAGCATAGCAATCACCTCACGGTTTGCCGGGTTTTGTACCTTGCGTTCGTCCGCTTTCCCAACCGCCGCCCAAGGCCAGGAACAGATCGATCTGGCTCATGGCAACCTGGGTGTTGGCCGCCGCCAGTTGCGCACGCATCTCGGTATAGGTGCGCGTGGCTTGCAGGTCGGCCAGGAACGATTCGCGGCCGGCCTGGAAGAAGCGGTGGGTCTGGTCCGCTGCCTGCCGCGCCGATTGTTCGGCTTCGGCCAGGGCGTCGCGGCGCTGCAATACGGCGGTGTATTGCGCCAGCCCGGTCTGGGTTTCGCGGATGGCGTTGAGTACCACGCCATCGAAGTGGGCCAGGGCACCCTGGGTCGCGGCTTCGGCTTCATGGATACGTGCGCGGGCACCGTTGGTCGGTAGGGTCCAACTGATCATCGGGCCAAAGCCCCAGCGGTTGGTGGCCGGTGTGCCGAGGTTTTCCAGCAGGCCCACGGTGCCTACCGTGGCGCCGATGCTGATATCCGGGTACAGCGCGCCGGTCGCCACGCCGATGCGCGCGGTGGCGGCGGCCAGTTGGCGTTCGGCCTGGCGCACGTCGGGGCGGCGCTTGAGTAATGTGGCGCCGTCGCCTACCGGCAGCAGTTGGGCGATATGCGGCAGCTCGGCGCAGCTATTGGTGCCGGCCGGCAGCTGGTCCACCGGTTTGGCCAGCAGCATCGACAAGCGGAACAGCCCGGCCTGGCGCGAGGCTTCGTAGCGCGGCATCTCGGCACGCAGGGATTTGTATTGGGTTTGCGAACGGGTCACCTGGGTTTCATCGCCGCGCCCGGCATCGCGCAGGCGCTGGGTCAGTTTGGTGCTCTGGGCTTGCAGGTCGAGGGACTGGTTGGCAATTGCCAGCTCTTCGTTGGCCGCGCACACCTGGGTGTAGGAGCGCACCACATCAGCCACCAGGGTGATGCGGGCGATATCGGCAGCGGCCTGGGTTGCGTCGGCACTGGCCTTGGCGCTTTCGATGCCGCGCTGCAAGGTGCCAAACAGGTCGAATTGATAGGAGGTGGTGATGCCGACGCTGCCGATATTGCCGACCGGGACTTTGTCGGGCAGCAAAAATGCTTCGCCAGATTCCTGCAAGCGCTGGGCCTCAGCCTTGGCGCCGGCACTCCAGCCGCCGGCGGATTCGGCTTGCTGCACCTGGTAACGCGAACGCTGCAGGTTGGCGGCGGCCACGCGCAGGTCGGTGTTGGAGGCCATGGCCTGCTGCACCAGTTGGTCCAGGCGTGGGTCGTTGTACAGCTTCCACCAATCGGTCGGCACCGGCGCCGAGACCACGTTGCTGCCCTCGCCCATGATCGGCCCTTGCAGGTCGCCACGGTTGACTGCAGCCTGTTCCGGCAGTTTGTAATCCGGGCCCACCACTTGGCAGGCCGACAGCAACAACCCCAGGGCAGCGGTTGGCAACAGCCGCTTCATGGCTGCTCTCCGTCTTTGACCTTATCGCCGATGATCGACACCGTCGCCGTACGCCCGGCGATCATGCGAAAGTCCGCCGGCACATCATCGAAGGCGATGCGCACCGGGATCCGCTGGGCCAGGCGCACCCAGCTGAACGCCGGATTGACGTTGGGCAACAGGTTGGAGCCGCTGCTGCGGTCGCGGTCTTCGATACCGGCGACGATGCTTTGTACATGCCCATGCAGGCGGGCGTTGTCGCCGATCACGCGGATGTCTACCCCCATACCGACATGGATACCGTCGAGCTTGGTCTCTTCGAAGTAGCCGTCGATGTGGAAGGAATTGCTGTCCACCACCGACAGCACCGGGCGCCCGGCGGTGACGAATTCCTGGGTGCGCGGCGCGCGGTCGTTGACGTAGCCGTCCACGGGGCTGCGGATCACCGAGCGGTCGAGGTTGAGTTGGGCAGAGTCTACCGTCACCTGGGCTTCGGCCAGGGCCGATTGGGCGCGGGCGACGCGGGACTGGCTTTCTTCCAGTTGCTCGCTGGGCACCAGGTTGCCGAGGCCACGGTTACGCTTGTACTCGCGCTGGGCCTGGGCAAGGGTTTCCTGGCGGTCGGCCACGGCGGCCTGGGCTTGGCGCAAGGCCAGCTTGAAGCGGTCCTGGTCGACGGCAAAGAGCACCTGGCCCTTGGTCACCAACTGGTTGTCGCGCACGTCGACGCGCTGGATCAGCCCGGACACGTCCGGGGCGATCTGCACGATGTCGGCGCGGATGTGGCCGTCACGGGTCCAGGGCGCAAACATGTAGTACATGACCATGCGCCACACAACGACGACCGCGAAACTCACGATCAACAACGTCAGGACGACACGGCCGATAGTCAAAAAAGGTTTTTTCATGTCATCAAATATCGACTGAGTGAGTCCACCGCGCCCAGCAACAGCGCGTACAGCCCCACATTGAACAATGCCCGGTGCCAGACCAGGCGATAGAAGTGCATGCGCGTCAACAGCCCGTGCACCACCAGAAACAACACATAGGTAATGCCCATCAGCACCAGCAGCGTGGGCAGGAACACCCCGCTGATATCCAGATCACCGATCATAAAGGCGCTCCATCGGGTAGCGGCGCTTCCATTTCCGTGCCGCCAATGAATTCCACGCCGGGCAACAGCGCCAGGCGCAGGCCGGCCAAGGCATGCAGCAGGTGCAGGCGGGTGTCGTCTTCGTCTTGCAGGCCCTGGCCGTTGAGGGCACGGCGCGTGCGGTCCAGGGTCATCAGCAGACCGCTGGGCGCGGGTAAGCGTTCACCGGCCTTGAGGCACGCCTTGAAGTAACCGCCCACGCCTTCCACCACCTGGTTGAGCAACACCCGTGGCACACCGAGGATGCGCGGCGAGTAGGCCAGCAGGTCGAGCAGGTTCAGCGCTACGCGCAGGTCGCGCAGGGCGCTGCCGGTGTCCTGGCCGGTGAGAGCCAGGCGCGGCAGGTGCTGCATCAGGCGGTCGAGCATTTGCGCGGCCATGTGCCGGTGTTCGTTCAGGGTTGCGGGCTCGGTCAGGCCAACGATGTCACGCCAGCTGAAACGGGTCAGACGCTTGGCCGCCAGTTCGGCGCCGAAGGGCCGGGCGATCAAGGTCCACACAAATGCGAACAGCAGGCCCACGGGCCCAGCCAGGTTGACGTTGGCGAAGTTGAGGAAGTCGGCGTCATAGGCGCCCTGGATGCTGATAAACGACGAGGTGTTCACCAGCGTCAGCAGCATGCCCAGGTAGAACCGTGGCTGCACGGTAAGCGTGCCGATGCAGATAAACGGCACGGCAAAAGCCAGCACCAGCATGGGAAAATCGTGCAGGTTGGGCAGCACCAGGAACAGGTACAGACTGGCGAACAGCACCGACATGGCGGTCCAGAAAAAGAACCGGTAGATCTGCGGCGCCGGGTCGTCCATCGAGGCGAAGAAGCTGCAAGCGACGGCGGCCAGGATCACGGCGCTGCCGCCATCGGTCCAGCCCAGCAGAATCCACAGCACCGAGGCGACGATGATCGCGGTGACGGTGGAAAACGCCGAGTAGAACATCAGGCCACGGTCGAGGAACGGCGTGAGCCGGCCCAGGCGCCAGTGGCGGTAGACGGCGCGCCAGGTGTCCTGACTTTCGCACTGGATGGCGGATTGCAGGCTGCGGCAGTCCTGCCACAGGTCGATCCATTCGCCCAGGCGGTACAGGGCGTTGGAGAACAGCAGCGTGTGACGGTCATCCAGCGCTTCGCCCTGGGGTTGCGCGGCGTCGACCTTGTCGCGCAGCACGCGCCAGCGTTCAAGGGGTGCGGTTTCGGTGGTGCTTTGCAGCCATGCGTTGGCGGCTTCCAGCAAGGGTGTGAGCCGGTCGAGAAACTCCGGGGCGCGATGCTCGATGGCGTACACCGCGTCATCCAGGGCGTCGATTACCGGCAGCAGGTGAATCATGCGCCCGCGCAGTTCCTTGGTGTTGCGCACCGTCTGCGGGCGAGCGCCTTCGTGGGGCAACTGGCCGATCATCAACTCGAGGGTGTTGAAGGTGGCGACCATGCCGCCGCGCAGGTTGCTGACGGCTTCAGGGTCGACCTGGCGGGTGAGAAAACGCTGGCTGTAGACCTGGGCGTCGCTGAACCACTTGGCCACCGAGCCATCGAACACCGGCATCAGGCGCCGCGGCCAGAACATCGCCCCCACCACCGCCGCGACCGCGATGCCCAGGAAGATTTCCTCGGTACGCGCCTCGGCCACATCCCATACCGCCAGCGGGTTATCCACCACCGGCAAGGCAATCAGCGGCAAGGTGTAGCCGGCCAGCATCAAGGCGTAGTTATTCGCGGTGCGCAGGTGCATGGAGAGGAACAGCAAGGTGCCCGTCCACAACGCGATGACCACCACCAACAGGTAAGGTGACTGCACGAACATGGGCACGAACAGCACCGCCGCCGCCGCCCCCATGAAGGTGCCGATGGCGCGGTACAGGGCTTTGGAACTGGTGGGACCGACAAACGGGCTGGAGACGATATACACCGTGGCCATCGCCCAGTATGGACGCGGCATTTGCATCAGCATGGCGATGTACAGCGCGATCATCGACGCAGCGAATGTACGGACCCCATAGAACCAGTCGCGGGCAGGCGGGAAGCCGGTAAAAAATCCGCTCAAGATGACACAGCCTCGGCCGCCTCGAAGGCCCGCAGCACGCGCAATGCGGCTTCCAGATCCGGGGTGGCGATATCCGCCAGGACTTCGTTACGCAGGCGCACCAGTTGCGCCTCCACCGCCTGCACCAGCTCACGGCCACGCTCGGTGAGACTCAGGGCCTTGGCGCGGCGGTCGTGGATGTCTTCGGCGCGGCACACATAGCCGTCGCTGCACAGCCGGTCGAGCAGGCGCACCAGCGACGGGCTCTCCATGCCGGAGGCCTGGGCCACCTTGACCTGGTGCACACCGTCGCCCAGGCGGCCGATCATCAACAACGGCACGGCGCAGGCTTCGGAGATGCCATAGCTCACCAGCGTGGTCTGGCAGATTTTGCGCCAGTTACGGGCGCCCACCACCATGCTGCTGCTGAGGTTCATCTGGAGTTGTTCGAGGGATAGAGGCACTGGATAGTTCGCATACAGTTAGTTTGCTAACTATTAATATGGTGGAGGGATGAGGCGTCGTCAAGTTTTGAAACAATTTCTCGATGGATGGAGCGATTCAGCGGCATCACCGCAGGACGAAGGTGGGAGGGGGCTTGCTCCCGATGGGGATGGGTCAGTCACAGATGCGTTTACTGACACGCCCTCATCGGGGCATAGGTATCTACACAACTGTGTAGCAGCCGACGGTAACCACGATGCGAAGCGAGCCGCTCTTGATCTTGATCTGCTTTTGATCTCAGGCGCCCCGTTAAACCACGCTGGCCGGAATTCGCCATGGATTTGGGGGGTAAACCGGCAGGGATGCCGGTTTAGCCGCCCCGCGCCATGGATGGCGCGTGGCGGCGGCCCCCCAAATCAATGGCGGATTACGGGCACACCGAGCCTGGGCGAGGTGCCGAGTGGTGAGGCAAGAGCGTTTTGCTTACTTTTGCGCTTTTCAAAAGTGAGCCGCTGTAAAAGCGGAACCCTAAGTGGCCGTTACCGCAGCAATGGATATGTACTCGGTCTGATCCAAGATCCTGGTCGGCCCGAAGGCCGCCATCGGGAGCAAGCCCCCTCCCACATTTGGATCAGCGTCGGATGTGGGGGCTATTTTTCAGCCTGACACTCCAGGCGACGCTGGATCTCGGCCATCATGTCAAGGCCATCGCGCAGCGAGACCCATGCGCACGTGATTAGATGATGGAGTTTTGGTTGCCAAGCCTATTGGCCGGTCAGGATTTTTCGCACCAACGCCATACGCTCCAGACCTTAACGACTTCAGAGATAACCACTAGCACAGCCATCAACACCAGGTTGTAGTTAGGAACAAGCTGAGCGCCTACCAGCAACAGCGAAACAGAAGGCACGATAAAAGCCAATCGCAAGGGTGTTTGAAGGTAAGTAACCCACCTCACCTGTTCACGTCCGAGGAAGAGCAGTACGCAGGAGATCAGGATGGAAACTTGCAGCAGCATGGCAATGCCGAACATGTATAACTGCTCACGACTGTGATCACGCAGCACCCATAAAGCACTTTCAATATCACTTAAATAGGGAATCCTTCCCTCCATTGCGCTTGCTACTGCATACCGAATTAGATAAAGGGCATCCATGGCTCCCCAAAACCAAAAAACATGCATGCGCGTCAGTTTCATGTTGTGTCCAGAACAGGTAGCCAGCACCTGTTAATAACGATCTCCTCACGCTGGCAACTATCGCCCGTTTCTGTTTAGTCGATAGGAAATTTCCCGATTTCGCGCAGAGTACGCCCCGCCTCCTTCTCAATAAACCCAAACACCTCCTCCGACACGCTGTACTGAAACTGCTTGCGCCGATGTTTGGAAAGCTTGCCCGCGTTATCCAGGCACATCATCACCAGCTTCCACAGATCACTGCCACGCACGTCATAGCGTTGGTTCACGGCCTTGATCACGCGGTCGTAGCGGTCGAGGAATTCGGTTTCTTCGCGCAGTTCTACTTCCAGTGCGCGGCGGGCCATTTGCAGGGTGAATTCGACGCAGCGGGTGGCGTCCCAGTAGCGGTAGATCGAGGGGTGGCCGATAAAGTCGAAGGCCATGTGGTCGGCGTCCAGCCAGGTGACATTCCCAAAATTTCCGCGTCGGCTGGGAGAAAGTCTTGAGTGCCTCCAGGTAGGCTTGCTCTTCGTGCTTCGTGGCTACGGAGACCGGTAGCAACAAGCCATTTCCCAGTGCGCCATAGTGGCAAAGCGTCTGGTGGATCAGGAAGCGAGACAGCCGGCCATTACCGTCCATGAACGGGTGCAGGGACACGAAGCCGAAGGCGGTGACGGCCGCGGCGACCAAGGGATCGACGTCTCGCACGGGCTGGTTGGCTTGATCATCGCAGCCCGCAACGGTGCGATAACCTTAGATCCAGCGCCTCACACAGATGAGCGTAACCGACTGTTGGCATGGAGAGCTTTTCCAGAAAAAATTCACTTAAGCGATTAAAACCCAGTTTTTTTACCGCTCACCATTTTTTTTTACATGCTCGCTTTTATTGGGATATTTTTTTACACCCCTCGCCCACCCCGCAACATCAGATTCAACTCATCCACCACTACTGCCCAATCCGCATCGTCCAGAATCTCCTCACGCAAAAATGCCCTCTGGGCGTCGCTCCAAAAAAACGCATCGGCGAGTTTCAAATCCGGCTTGAGCGGTGAATGAGAGGCGACAAATTGCTCAATGCTGACCGGGTCGTCTGGCAGGCCAAGCTGTTTGAACAAAGCCGGCAAGCTGTGTACTGGAGATTCCATGGAGTGTTCCTCATAAGCCTGTTCAGAAGAGTCTAGCGGCAGCCTTCAGGTTGCGGTGCCGGCACGTTGCACAGCACGAACAGGCGCGCCCGCGCCCCGCCACCGTCCTGGCGACTGAGTTCGCGCCAGCCTGCGGGCAGCGGGGCAAAGTCGTCCGGTGTTTCGTTGCTGCTGATCAACCATACGCGCCGGGTATTGGCCGGTAACGCCGCCAAAGAATCGAGATAGATGCGCCCACCATCCTGGTCCACCAGGGTGCCGAAGCCGTAGGCATTCGGCCGGGTCGGCGTGCTGTCGGGTTTGGGCGGGGTGTAGAGCTGCAGCTGTGCGTCGGTCTGGTCGTAGTACACGTAGCTGAGGTACCACATCATGTCGCTGAGGACGATGCGGTCGCCTTCCTGGTAATTGCGATTGACGAACTCCACCGGCACGTTGAATTGGTCGTGTTCATCCACAGCGAAGGTGTTCTTCAACCCCACGGACTCCACGCCGACAAACAGCACGAACAGCGCCGCCCCCAACCATGACCAACGTGAAGGCAGGCGGTCGATAGCCAGAGCCACGAGGATCGGCAAGCCCAGGGCGTAGACGGTGAGGTAACGCTCGATAAACACCGGCGAGATAAGCGAAACGCCATATACCAGCAACAGCGGCAGCAAGAAAAACAGTGCCAGCAGGCACGCCGGCCGATAGCGCCAGGCCGTCATCAACACAACCGCTATCAACAGCAGGGGAAAGAACCAGAACAGCGGCGGCCAGAAATCCACGCCTTCATCCTGAAGCACGAACTGCCAGATCATCGACGGCAGGGATAGCAGGTCGACCGGATCCTCCCAGCCAATGTCCCCGCCCACTTTGAGCTGGTCGACGTGTTGCACCAAATCCAACAGGTTCGGCAGCCAAGGCAGGTACAGCAGCACAATCATGGTGTTGGCCAGCCACCATGCAGGGCGCGTGATCAAGCGTTGGCCCGGCGCCGGCCACCCCAGGTAGGCCCAATGCACCAGTACGCACAACGCGGTGAAATAATGGGTATAGAAACCGGCGCTCATCAACAGCACATACGCCGCTAGATAGCGCGTGCGTTCGGGTTGGCGCATCCAGTACACCAGCGCCAGCGTCGCGCCTAGCAGCCACATGCCCAGCAGCGAATACATGCGCACTTCCTGGCTGTAGCGCACCGCCGTGGGCAGCAGCGCCAGCAGGATCCCCGCCAATACTGCCGCGCGTCGGGTAGACAGTTGCCGCGTCAGCCAAATGCCCAATCCAACCACGGCCACACCTGGCAGCGCACTCATGCTGCGAATCGACCCGATGCTGTCGCCGAACATTTCGATCCAGCCGCGCAGCAGGAAGAAATACAGCGGCGGATGCACATCATGGGCCGCGTGAAACCACAGGTCGGCCGCGGCGTATTCGCTAAGCAACAGGCTTGACCCTTCGTCGCCCCAGATCGCCGCCGACGTTAGATGGTAAAACCGCAGGGCCATGGCCAGCGCCAGGATCGGCACCCACCAGAGACGGCTGAGCCAAGCAGCACCCTCCCAGGTCAGGCGATGGGAGCCAGGCAGCACCCCGGCTTTTTCGTTTTGCTCTACCACAGACCGACGCACTTGAATTCCCCTGCTTGCCTAAGCGCAAACACCGCCACTCTAGGACAAAAGCCCCGGCTTCGCTGCTGGAATCGGACAAATCAGCATTTTGTGTAGGCCTTCACCGAAGCGCGCGTCAGGATCAGGCTATTATTGGCGCCCTCCAAGGACCAAGGATCAAGGACACGTCATGCGCATCGGTTTTATGTCACCTCTGGCACTGGCCCTGCTGGCCGGTATTTCTCTCCAGGCCCAGGCCAGTTCCGACGACTCGTGCTACCCAGATTGGCGGGTCTCGCGTGACAGCCTCGAACCCTGCAGCAACCAGCCCTTTCTCAGCCCGGGCAACGACAGCCGGGTCAACCTGCGCCTGTTGCTGGCCGACAAAAAAGCCGCGCCCCTGACGCCCAATGCCTTGGGTGAAGATGACCTGGCCCAGGGTTTTGGCCCGGTGCCCTTCCCGGTGTATCGCCTTGTACCCCCACCAACCACCGGTGATGAGCCTGACAACCAGCCGGACGATTCACGCACAGCCGAACTCGACGCCCTGCTGCAACCGCTGGGCATCAAGCGTGAGGAATACAAAACCGCCGGCGAAGCCTTCCTCAACGGCGAAGGCAGCCGCTGCCGCAGCAACAGCGATGACAGCGCCACCGCGTTTATCAGCCAGGTGATCAAGGCCGATATGCCGCCCGCCGAACGCGATTTGCTGGTGAAAGCGCGCTTAAAGTTGCTGACGACCTGTGAGTTCACTGGCCAAGTGGTGGACGCGCAGTTGACGCCCTCGACCAACGCCCAGCTGTTTCGCACCTACCTGCAGGCCGCCGCCGATTTCTACGGCGGCCGCTTCGTTTACGCCGAGCGCGGTTTCGCCGCCGCCGCGACCAGCGAGGTGCCCTGGCTGAAAGAGACCGCGCTGTACATGACCGCACGCACCTCGTTGAACCGGGCCCAGGCCGAAGCCTTCGATGAGTACGGTATGCCGCAACGCGAGCATGTGGATAAGTCTGCCTTGAGCGACGCCGAAGAAGGCTTTCTCGGTTACCTGAAACATTTTCCACAGGGCGATTACGTTGCGTCCGCCCGTGGCCTGCTGCGCCGCGTGCATTGGTTGGCGAACGACGACGCCAAGCTTGCAGAAGACTTTACCTGGCAATTTACCGAGGCAACCAACGCCCAGCGCAATGTGAGCGTCGACGAGTTGGTCGAAGAAGCTGACCTCAAGTTGCTGATGGTCGGCAACAAGTCGGCAAACAGCCCGATGCTGCAGGTGGTCAGCGACCTGATGGCGATGCGTGCCCATACGCCGCCGCTCTTGAGCCGAGAAGACCTCGACAAGCAAAAGAGCACCTTCGCCAACGAGCCGGCCTTGTTCGACTATCTGCAAGCGGCGTATGCCCTGTACGTCGAGCATCAGCCCGACAACGCCTTGAAGCACCTGCCCGACAGCGTGCCGTCGAGCCTCGACTATTTCGCCTTCAGCCAGCAGACCCTGCGCGCCCTGGCCCTGGAAGCCATGCAAGACTGGCAAGGCGCCGAAGCCCTGTGGCTGCAACTGCTGCCCCTGGCCAAGCAACCGCTGCAACGCGACCAGCTGGAGCTGGCCCTGGCGATGAACTATGAGCGCAGCGGCCAACTGGCCAAGGTGTTCGCCGTCGATTCGCCGATCAGTGCCAAGCAGGTGCGCTACATCCTGCTGCGCAACGTCGCCGGCCCCGACCTGCTGCGCCAGCAGATCGCCAAGGCCAGCGACCCGACCGAGCGCCAGAGTGCGCAATTCGTGCTGCTCTACAAAGACCTGCTGCACGGCCAGTACGCCACCTTTGCCGATGATCTCAAGCAAGCCTCGCTCGCTGACGACAAGCTCGGCACCAGCCTGGGCTACACCTACACCAGCGGCCAGTCCTTGAAGCTGTTCCAGTGGAACGGTGACAAAGCCGAATCCGGCTACGCCTGCCCAAGCATCGCGCAAACCGCCGCGACCTTGCAGGATGAGGCCAAAAACCCGCACGCCTTGAACTGCTTCGGTGAGTTCATCCTGCGCAACGGCCTGGACGGCATGCCCCTGGAACACCCCCGCGCCGCCGGCAGCCTGGGCAGCACCGAATCGCAGTTCAAGGGTGAAACCTTCTCGCGCCTGGACGGCTACAAACAGGTGATCGCCAATGCCAAGGCGCCGAAAACCGACAAGGCCTATGCACTGTTCCGCGCCATCAATTGCTACGCGCCGGCCGGCTACAACAGCTGCGGTGGCGAAGACGTCGCGCCCGCGGTACGCAAAGCCTGGTTCCGCCAGCTCAAGACCGGTTTCGCCGACACCCAGTGGGGCAAATCGCTGCAGTACTACTGGTGAAGTCGCTGTGGCTGGGTTTGCTGTTGCTGGCAGGCCCGGCTTTCGGTGCGGTCGACGCCCGCGACTATGACGCTTTCTGGCTGTGGAGTGGTGTCACGCCCCAGCCGGTGATCAAGCAGGCCCGGACACTGTACATCCTCCAGGGCCAGATCAACTCTACTCGCCGCGCGCCCCAACGCGACGTGCAACTGATCGCCCAGGGCATCAGCGTACCGCGCATTACCCAAGGCGAAATCTGGGTGGTCTACCGCGCCCACACCCTGCACTGGCCGGAACAGGTCTACACCCAACTGCTCGGTCAGGTGCAACGCTGGCGTGACGCTGGCAACCCTGTGGTTGGCATCCAGATCGACTTCGACGCCCGCACCCAATACCTGCACGAATACGCGAACTTCCTGCGCGACCTGCGCCGGCGCCTGCCTGCCGACCTGCGGTTAAGCATCACCGGCCTGATGGACTGGAGCAGCAACGCCGACCCGGCCGCCATCGCCCAGCTCAAAGGCGTAGTGGATGAAGTGGTGGTGCAGACGTATCAAGGGCGGCACAGCATCCCGGATTACGCGGCGTACCTGCCACGGATGAACAGAATGGGAGTTCCGTTCAAGATCGGTTTGATTCAAGGCGGCGAGTGGGAGGCGCCAGGATATTTGCAAGGGAGTGAGTGGTTTCGGGGGTATGTGGTGTTTTTGCAGAATCCTTGAATCTTCCAAACATGGAAAAAAACCGTCTATCAAACCGGTTTTTTTGCGTGTGGCCTTAGCGACTTGAATGATATAAGTTGCCCTTACAGCCTTAAGGGGTGATATATCATGCATGAAACAGGCAAGCCATACCCCCACAAAGGGTATATCTCAGAGAGAAGCGCTGAACTGATGAGAGGTATCGGGAACGGTATCGAAATAGCCCGCATTCGTCGCCGTTTGAAAATCTCGACCATATGCAGCCGGGCGGGCATTACACGACAGACGTATCAGCGGCTGAGACAGGGCGAGGCCGGCGTATCCCTCGGCGTGCTGATGAATGTGCTTAGCGCGATGGACCTGGAAGAAGGTATGGCGAGCATTGCGTCACCAGAACTTGACCTGGTTGGGATTACCATGAGCCTCGCCCGTGAGCCCGACCGAATTCGCACAGAAGGGGAACCTGATGTCTTGGAAGCCGATTGGTAACGCATTCGTTTTTTCAGCTCACTCAGTCGGTGATCCGGTCCCTGTTGGTGAGGTGGCCATGCACGCAAGCGGATTCGTTTTTCGCTACGCCAACAGCTGGCTTGCGCGCCCCAAAGCATTTGCGATCGACCCGCTTAGCCTGCCACTGACCCCTAACCAGTATTCCTCGACACGCATGTTTGGTGTGCTCGACGACGCAACGCCCGACAATTGGGGTCGGCGTGTTCTACTGGCGACCCACAAACAGCATCCACAAAACGAAGTTGAATGGCTCCTTGCTTCGCGGGGTGCGGGAGTGGGCTGCCTGCTGTTCAGTGCGTCAAGAAATCTGCTGCCGACTCTGCACCAACCGCCGCAATTTGAAGACCTTGAGAAAATCATGGTGGGCCTTGATCGAGTCGAGAAGGGTGACGTCGACCTGCCCGTGGAAATCGCACGGCTATTCGAGTTTGGAAGCTCCATGGGCGGCGCCAGGCCGAAGGTCACCGTGACTCACGAAGGTAAGGAATGGATTGCTAAATTCGGCCGTAGCGACGATGTTTTCGATCAACCACGTGCTGAATTCGCCAGCCTTCAAATGGCGGATGCGGCAGGTCTACCCGCAGCCGGGCACAAGTTGGTAGAGGTCGCCGGCAAACCGGTTTTGATGGTCGAGCGTTTTGACCGGCATGAGGGGGCTGGGCGCGAGCACTATGTCAGCTGCAATTCGTTAGTCAGCACTGAGAAGCCGCGAATGCGAGTTGACGCGGTGGAGAGTGCCGTTTCCTATTCCAGAATCGCAGACGTTTTGAAGAAGGTCAGCGACGATGCAACGTTAGATATGCGTGAGCTTTACAAGCGCATGGCTTTCAATGTGCTCATCGGCAATAGCGACGATCACCTGAAACAAACCGGACTGCTGTTGACCAGCGCTTCGGGCTATTCCCTTGCGCCAGTATTTGACGTGTTGCCCCACCCGACGCAGCTAGGCCTGCAGGCACTGATCATCGGGAATGAGGGCAGGGTATCGTCGGTCAGCAATTTGCTCAGTACCCCCGAGCGCTTTGGGTTGGGAATGGATGAAGCAAGATCAATCGTCACTGATATTTATGCTGTGGTGCGAGAAGCCTCCGGTTTTTTTGAGGCGGCAGGCTGTAGCGGTGCCGATGTCAGCATGCTTTCCAA
This sequence comes from Pseudomonas sp. FBCC-B545, assembly GCF_059134095.1. Taxonomy (NCBI): domain Bacteria; kingdom Pseudomonadati; phylum Pseudomonadota; class Gammaproteobacteria; order Pseudomonadales; family Pseudomonadaceae; genus Pseudomonas; species Pseudomonas sp. FBCC-B545. The sequence goes on from NZ_CP101441.1 coordinate 6,091,822, forward strand.
TGTATGTACCAGGTTTGAATCGGAGCTCATGGCAAGGCCACCCATCGCGGTCAGCAGCAAACCTCGCTTAGGGTGACAGGTGTCGAACTGACAAAAAAACCTTCGTCTCTCAGCGCCCAGCGGTCTGCAACGGATACACCGACTCCCACCCTCCTCCCAGCGCCTTGTACAAACCGACCATGGCCAAGGACACGCTGGTAGAGCTTTCCACCCACTGCTCCTGCGTCGCCAACAATGCGCTTTGCACGGTGAGTACGTTGACGAAATCCACCACGCCTTCAACATACTGGTGCTGCGCGGTGGTGAGGGCGATCTGGTTCTGGCGCACGGCTTCGGCGAGGCTGTCGCGGCGTAGTTGGCTGGCGTTGTAGCGGGTCAGTTGGTCGTCGATTTCATGCCAGGCGCGCAGCACGGTTTGCTGGTAGGCAAGGGCCGCTTCCTGTTGCTGGGCTTCGCGCAAATCCACCATGCCTTGCAGGCGCCCACCGTTGAACAGCGGCAGGCTCAATTGCGGGCCGAGGGCAAATGCGCGGGAACCCCAGGAGCCGAAGTCCGACAGCTGCATGGCCTGGGAGCCGAGGCTGCCGGACAGGGTGATGCGCGGGTAGAAGTCGCCCTTGGCCACGCCGATGCTGGCAGTGGCGGCGTGCAAGCGCGCTTCTGCCTGGCGGATGTCGGGACGGCGTTCAGCCAGCTCCGAGGGCAGGCCGATGGCGACCTGGCGTTGGGTTTGCGGTACGGCCGCGTCCTTGGACAGCTGTGCTTGCAGGGCCTGGGGCGGTTCGCCCATCAGCAGGCTCAGGGCGTTGATCAGTTGGTCCTGGCGCTGTTGCAAGTCCGGCAGGCGCGCTTCAATCGCCGCGACCTGGGCGGCGGCTTCGGCCACGTCGAGGTCGGTCGCTACGCCATCAGCCAGGCGCAATTGCGAGAGCTTGAGGCTGTGACGGGCCACGTCGAGGTTTTGCTCGATAACGGCACGGGTGCTCTGCACGCCGCGCAGTTGGATGTAATCCTGAGCAGTCTCGGCCAGGACCGACAACAACACGGCGCGGCGGTCGTTTTCGGCGACCTCCAGGGTGGCTTCGGCTGCTTCGGTTTCACGCTTGACCCGGCCCCAGAAGTCCAGTTCCCATGAGGCCGAGAAGCCCATGTCCCATTGGTTGAAGGCCGAGCGGCCGCTCTCGCCGGAGGGGTCGTTCAAGCCTTTGCCGCTGTTGCGCTTGCGCTGGTAACCGCCGTCGGCATCGACGTTGGGGTAGCGTTCGGCGGTGGTCACTTGGCGTACGGCGCGACTTTGTTGCAGGCGGCTGCTGGCCAGTTTCAGGTCGAGGTTATCGCTGAGGGCGCGGCGCGTGAGTGCTGAAAGTTGCTCGTCGTGGAATACGTCCCACCAGCGCTCCTGCAAGGGGTCACTGACGGCACGGCTTGCGGCTTGGCGACCCTGGGGCTCGCTCCATTGGCTGACCTGTGGACCTTGGGGCCGTTGGAAATCCGGGCCGACGGTGCAGGCGCTCAGGCTGATGAGGCTCAAGGTGAGCCAGGCGACGTGTTTCATTGCTGGGCCACCTCACGCTGTTGCGCGGCCGGCCGGGTATCGACGCTGGCTTCCACCGACATGCCAACGCGCAAACGCTCGGTCAGTGGCTGGTTCGGCTCAAGCACGATCTTCACCGGAATACGCTGTACCACCTTGGTGAAGTTGCCGGTGGCGTTGTCCGGCTTGACCGAGGCAAAGGTCACCCCCGTGGCCGGCGCCAGGCTTTCCAGATGGCCTTTGAGCAGCTCACCGTCAAGACTGTCGACGCTGACCTGCACAGCTTGGCCGGCGTGCATATGGGACAGTTGGGTCTCTTGGAAATTGGCCACCACATAGGCCTCGGCCAGCGGCACGACCGCGAGGATCTTGCTGCCCGGTGTCACATAGGCGCCAACTCGCACGGCGCGCTCGCCGACCATGCCATCCACCGGCGCGACGATGCGTGTGTAGGACAGCTGATAACTGGCCATTTCCAACGCCGCCTGGGCACGCTTGAGGCCACCTTCGGCCGCATCACGCTGGGCGGTAAGGATTTCTATCTGCTTGCGCTCGGCCGCCAGTACCGCGGTGGATTTGGCCAGCCGGGCGGTGGCCTGGTCGATGCGGGTCTTGGCTTGCTGGGCGTTCTGCACCGTGCCCGCGCCGACGCCGGCAAGGTGGTTGTAGCGATTCAGTTCATGTTCGGCGAAGGCCACTTCGGCGCGATCAGCCGCCACGGTGGCCTGGGCCTGGGCGATCACCGAGCTTTGACGCTCCAGGGTCGCAGTGGCGTTTTTCAGTTGGGCCCGGGCCACCAGGGTATCGGCGTCGGCAGCCTGGGCGGCGGCGCGAAAGTCGCGGTCGTCGATCAACGCCAACAGCTGGCCGGCCTTGACGCGCTGGTTGTCTTCCACCAACACCTCCTTGATAAAGCCGGCCACCCGCGGCGCTACCAGGGTGAAATCAGCAGCAACGAAAGCGTCGTTGGTAGTCTGGCGCTTGCTGCCCAGCACACCCGGCGCGACCAGGTAAACCAGTACGCCGACGGCAAATACAGCAATAACGGCGACGGCAATTTTGTCTTTGCGTTTCATGGAAAGTCCTTGTGGTCAGGTTGGAGCGCGAGGCGGATAGATCCGCGTGGGCATCCAGAAAATCAGCAGGATCAACGCCACCGCGACACCGGCCATGACGACGTAAAGATCCGAAGAGGTCAGCACCACGGTCTGCTCGTGCAAGCGGTGGGCGAGGCCCTGCGCCTGCGTGTCGGCCAGGGGCGAGTTGCCGAGGCGGTCCACCAACATGGTTGAATGGAAATGCCCGCGCTGGGTGGTCAATGTATCCAGCACCGCGGTGGCGATCACAGCGGCCAGGCCCTTGACGGTATTGAACCAGGCCGAGGCGAACGGCCCTTCGATGGGTTGGATGCTGCCGGTGGACAGCATCAGCAGCGGCAACACGGCCATCGGCTGGCCGAAAATCTGCAGCAGGTACCAGCCATAAAAATCATCGCGGATCCACGCCGAGGTCAGGTGTGAACTGCCGATGCAGCACAGCACCAACATGCCCAGGCCGATCCCCAGCACCCAGCGGCAATCGACCCAGCGCAGGTTGCACAGCGCCGCCACCAGCGGCAACGCGATCAACTGCGGCAGTGCCATCAGCAGCATCACCGGCGCGGTTTGCAGCGGCCGGTAGCCCTGGACCTGGGCGAGAAAACTCGACGGGATGATGATCACCGAAGTCAGCACCATCAACACACCGGCCAGCACGATCAGCGCAAAGGCCAGGTTGCGCAGGCCGAGCATCTGCAATTTGAAGAAGGGTATTGGCTGCGACCATTCGTTGAGCAGGAACAACACCAGCAACACGGTGCCGCCACTCAGCAGAAAGGTGATCAGGCCCGACTCGAACCAATCCAGGCGATTGCCTTGCAACAAACCGATCACCAGCATGCAGATCGCCGGGAACCCTAGCAGCAGACCGCGCCAGTTGAACTGCCTGAAGCGCTCCAGGCGCAGCGGGTCTTGCGGCAGGCCATAAGCGACAGCCGCCATCGACAGCAGGCACGGCGCGACGATCTGCCAGAATGCCCATTGCCAGCCGACGTATTCGGTCCACAACGCCGCCAGGGGCGTACCCAGGCTCGGGCCGAAGGTGGCGGTCAGGGCATAGCCGGCCAGGCCATACAGCTTGACGTTGGCCGGCAGGAAACGTAGCGCCACGGTCATCAGCATCGGCGGCAGCGCGCCACCGGCCAAACCTTGCACGGTGCGTAGCAGCAGCAGGCTTTCGTAGTTCGGCGCGAACGGGCAGAGAATACCCAGCACGGTGAACAAACCGATGGCGCACAGCGTGAAACGGCGCAGCGAAAACGTCACCGAACACCACGGTGCAAAGGCCATGGCCGCCACGGACGTCGCCGTGTAGGCCGCGACCAGCCAGGTACCTTCGTCAAAACCGATATACAGCGCACCGCGGATATCGGCGAGGGCGACCTTGGTGACCATCTCGTTGAGACCGGACACCAGCACCGCCAGCAGCACGCCGATCAGGCCGATGATGATGCGTGGGCCGAACACGGGCGGGCTTGGAGCAACAGGTTGGGCTGCGGCCTGGAAAGCGGGGGCAGCGAGGGATGTCATGAACAGGTAACTCGGAATGATAAATACCTGAGCAGTTTAATCAGGCTATACCCTGCAAAAAAGTTACTTATCGGAAGCTTATAAGTGCGCCAGGCGCAATCCAAATGTGGGAGGGGGCTCGCCCCCGATTGCAGGGTGTCAGGTAGCTAATTTCTAGCTGACACTTTGCTATCGGGGGCAAGCCCCCTCCCACATTTTTGACCGCGCAGGGCTTTAGACTTAGGTGGGTTGGGCTTCGAGCCAGGTGGCGTGGCAACTCTCTCGCATGGTCTCGCGCAGCCATTTGTGCGCCGGGTCTTTGTCGAAGCGTGGGTGCCAGGACTGGGCCAATACCAGTGTCGGCAAGGAGATCGGCAACGGGAACGCGCGCAGTGGCAGGTTCAGGCGTTTGGCGCTTAGCAGCGCTTCCTTGGGCACCGGCATGATCAGGTCGGATTCCGGCAACATGAACATCGCACCGTGAAAGCCCGGCGCGATCATCGCCACACGACGCTCCAGGCCCTGCTCATTCAGCGCGGTGTCGATCGGCCCACGGGCAATGCCACGCCGTGAAATGCTGATGTGGGAATAGCTGGCAAAGCGTGCCGCGGTGATTTCTTCGTCGAACAACGGGTGGTCTTGCCGCGCCAGGCCGACAAAGGTGGTGGAAAACAGGTTCTGCACCTTCACTTCCGGGCTGGCCGGCATGGTGTTGCTCACCCGCAGATCCAGGCGCCCTTCGCGCAGGGCTTCGTCGTCGGTGTCGCCTTCGGGCACGAAGCGCAGTTCGCACAGGGGGGCCACGCGCTCCATGGTGTCGAACAGCCGACCGCCATACACGCCGATGAAGAAGTCATTGGCGCGTACGCTGAAGCGACGGCGCAAGGTGCTCAAGTCCACTTGATCGGCCGAACGAAACAGCAACGCCGCCTGCTCCACCACGTTGCGCACCTGGCCTTGCAGCTCCAGGGCCTTGGGGGTCGGCACCAGGCCCCGACCGGCACGCACCAGGATCGGGTCGCCTACAGCCTCGCGGATACGCGTGAGGGTGCGGCTCATGGCCGCCGGGCTCAGGTTCATCCGCCGCGCAGCGCCAACCACGCTGCCCTCGTCGAGCAAGGCGTCGAGCGCGACCAGCAGGTTCATGTCCGGTAGTTGCATGCCAAGCACTCGTGATCAATTGGGAGTGAACTGGGCGCAATCCTAGCAGGCTTTACCGGTTCAGAAAGGCGCATCCCCCTGGATAGTGGTGCGGTACAGCTTGCGGCGCAGATGGCTCGGGCTCCAAGGTGATGCTGATGGCCCTATCGGGGGCAAGCCCCCTCCCACACTTGAATTGTGAACGCAGTCAAATGTGGGAGGGGGCTTGCCCCCGATGAGGCCGGCACAGGCGCTGGAGATCTACCGCTCGTGCAACGCCTCGGCCCGCGCCTTGATGATTGGCTTGAGCAGGTAACTGAGGATGCTTTTCTTGCCGGTGATGATGTCCACCGAGGCAACCATGCCCGGGATGATCAGCAGCGGCTTCTCATCGGTGCCCAGGTGGCTGCGGTCGGTGCGCAGGGTGATCATGTAATAGGTGGTTTTCTTGTCTTCATCGGTGATGGTGTCGGCACCGATGCGTTCGAGCTTGGCCTTGAGGCCGCCGTAAATGGTGTAGTCATAGGCAGTAAACTTGACCACCGCTTCCTGCCCTGGGTGCAGGAAGGCGATGTCTTGCGGACGGATCTTGGCTTCCACCAGCAAGGTGTCGTTCAACGGCACGATTTCGACCATGTCGCTGCCTGGTTGGATGACGCCACCGACGGTGTTGACCAACAGCTGCTTGACGATCCCACGTACCGGCGAGGTAACCAGGGTGCGACTGACGCGGTCTTCCAGGGCGCGACCGGTGGATTCGGCCTTGTTCAGCTCGGTACGGGCTTCGTTGAGCTGGGTCAGGGCTTCACTGCGGAATTTGCCGCGGGTTTCGTCGATCTTGCGCTGCACTTCCTTGATCGCCGACTCGGCGCGAGGGATCGCCAGGGTGGTGGCGTCCAACTGGCCGCGGGTTTCCATTTCGGCGCGCTTGAGGCGCAGCACTTCCACCGGGGACACCGCGCCCTGGGCCACCAGCGGCTCGGACATGTTGATTTCCTGGCGTTGCAGGGACAACTGGCTGCGGTACTGGCCCTGCTTGGAGGTGAACTCGCGCAGTTCTTGCTGGCGCTGTACCAGTTGCTCCTGCAAGCCGCCGACTTCGTCTTTCAATTGCTGGCGCCGGCTTTCATACAGGGAGCGCTCGTTGGCGGCCTGGCTCGGCGCGGCCTTGAGCACGTCGTCGGGGATGGTCAGCGGGCGATCATCCACCTGGGCACTGAGGCGCTCCACGCGCAGTTGCATGGCCAGGCGCAGGGCTTCGGTTTCCCCAGCGTTGGAGACAAACCGCGTATCGTCGAGGCGGATCAATGGCGCACCGGCTTCGACGATCTGGCCTTCCTTGACGTACAGCTCGGCGACGATACCGCCTTCCAGGTTCTGGATTTTCTGCAACTTGGACGACGGAATCGCCTTGCCGTCGCCACGGGTCACCTCGTCGATCTGGGAAAACCCTGCCCACACCACCAGGAACACGAAGAACCCGATGATCGCCCAGATGGTCAGGCGGATGACCCGCGGCGCATCTTCGATCAGGGCTTTGTTGACCTCGGGCAAGGGCTGACCCTGCAGCGAGTCGGAACCTTTGAAATAGCGCCCGACCGCACTCTTGATGGAGTTAAGCAACACTGATCTGCCCCTTTTTCAACGCTTCCATGACCACGGCTTTCGGGCCGTCCGCGAGAATCTGTCCACGGTCGACCACCAGCAGGCGGTCCACCAGGGAGAGCAGTGAGGCGCGGTGCGTGACCAGAACCACGGTCTTGTTTTGCACCACGGCCTGCAGGCGTTGCTTCAAGCGTTCTTCACCGGTGTTGTCCATGGCGCTGGTGGGCTCATCCAGCAGCAGCATGGGCGGGTTGAGCAGCAGCGCTCGGGCCAGGGCGACGTTCTGGCGCTGGCCGCCGGACAAGTTCTGCCCACGCTCGCCGACTTGCAGCTCGTAACCTTGGGGGTGCAGGCGGGCGAATTCGTGCACGCCGGCCAGTTCGGCGGCTTGCAGGACCATTTCGTCCTCGACGTAGCGCGCCCCCGATACCAGGTTGTCGCGCAAGGTGCCGGCGAGCAATTGGATGTCTTGGGCAACGTAGCCAATGTTGTGGCGCAGTTCGCTGACGTCGATCTGGCGTACGTCCACGCCGTCCACCAGCAGGGCGCCGGAGTCGGGCTGGTACAGGCCGACGATCAATTTGGCCAGGGAGCTTTTGCCCGAGCCGCTGCGGCCGATGATGCCGATTTTTTCCCCGGGCTTGATCACCAGGTTGATGTTTTTCAGCGCCGGGTTCTGTTGGTTCGGGTAGGTGAAATTCAGGCCCCGGCACTCGATGGCGCCTTGCAGGGTACGGCGGCTCATGGGGCGCTCGTCGAAATTGCGCTCCTGGGGCAGCTCCATCATCTGGTCCACCGAGGTCATGGTGACCTTGGCTTGCTGGTAGCGCGTCAGCAGGCCCGACAGCGACGCCAGCGGGCTCAGGGCGCGGCCACTGAGCATGTAGCAGGCAATCAGGCCGCCCATGCTGAGGTTGCCGTCGATGATCTGGTACACGCCGAACACGATCATGATCACGCCGGCCAATTGCTGGATCAGCAGGGTCATGTTCATCGACAGGCCCGACAGCAACTTCACCCGCAGCTCCAGCCGGCTCAGGGTACCGATGGTCTGTTCCCAGCCGTATTGGCGCTCGCTCTCGGCATTGTTGACCTTGACCGCATCGAGCCCGGCGAGGGTCTCGATCAGGCTCGACTGGCGCTCGGCAGCCAGGGCCATGGTGCGTTCCATGGTTGCCACCAAGGGCTTTTGCAGGGCATAGCCGATGCCCAGGGCAAGCGGGAACGCCAGCACCGGCACCCACACCAGATGCCCGCCGAGGATGGCGATCACCAGGAAGATCAGCAAGGTAAACGGCAGGTCGATCAGGCTGGTGAGGGTCAGCGACGCAAGGAAGTCGCGCAGGCTTTGAAACTCATGGATGTTCTGGGCGAAGCTGCCGACCCGTGCCGGGCGGTACTTCATGGACATGCCGACGATGCGTTCGAACAGCGTGGCCGAGATGATCAAGTCGGTTTTCTTGCCGGCCAGGTCCAGGCACAGGCTGCGCAGACTCTTGAGGACAAGGTCGAACAGGTACGCGCCGCAGATGCCCACGGCCAGCACCCACAGGGTGGCGGTGGCCTGGTTCGGCACGACGCGGTCGTATACGTTCATCACGAACAGCGGCGCAGCCATGGCGATGATGTTGATCAGGAAACTGGCGGCGATGGCGTCGGTGTAGAGCCAGCGCGAACGCATGAGGGTGTCACGGAACCACGACCGCGCCCGTGGAATCAGGCTGCCGTGGTTGACGTCGAATTTGTGTTGCGGCTGGGCGAAGAAGACCTTGCCGATGTAATCGTCGACCAATGCTTCGCGTTTGATCAGCACTTCGCCGCCGTCGCTTTCGCTGAGCAGGATCCGTGCTTCATCCTCGCCTTCCCAGCCGACCAGCACGGTACTGCGACCGTCCTTGAGCAACAGCAGCGCCGGCAATGCAATCGTGGGGATCTGCTCCAGCTTGCGTTGCAGCAGCCGGCCTTGCAGCCCGGCCCGTGCAGCGGCACGCGGCAACAACTCGGCGCTCAAGCGTTGCGAGGGCAGCGGCAGGCCGGTAGTGAGCATGGCCGCGCTGGCCGGTTTCTGATGCAGGGCGCAGAGCGCCAACAGCCCGTCGAGCAACGGGTCGTCATGCAGGGCGCGTGGATCATGACTGAGATGAACTCGACTGCTTTCAGGTTCCACGCGGTGCACTCTCGACTAACAGATGGGGCTATTGGGGTGGCTCAATTCATCCCAGGCAGTTGGACTTTAGGTTTCACGTCGTTCTGTACGACGGAAGCCATTGGTGCGACCACTCCCTGGCTCTTGAGCAATTCACCCATGGTCGCCTTGATTCGATACTGAGTAAATAACTGAATGTTCTTGATTTCTTCCAGGCGGCGGGAAGCGGTGAACAATTCATTTTCGCTGTCGAGCAAATCCAGCAGGGTGCGTTGACCGAGGCTGAACTGTTGCTGGTAGGAGGTGCGTACACGGGAGCTATGGTCCACATATTGCTGAGCCACTGGCAATTGCGCATTGGCGTTGTTCAACGCGTTCCAGGCCAAGCCTAGCTCTTCATTGAGTTGGCGCAAGGCGTTGTTGCGGATATCCAGGGCCTGGTTGGCCTGGTAGGACTTCGATTGCAGGTCGGCCTTGTTGCTACCGCCGGCGAACAGGTTGAAGCGCATGCGCACCATGGCTTCCCAGCCGTTGCTGTGGTTCGGATCACCGGAGACGTTGTTGTCGGCGTTGGTGCCAAGCTCAGCGTCAAAGCGTGGGTAGAAGCTGGATTTGGCGGCTTCGTACTGTTTTTCGGCGGCGGAGATATCCGACTCGGCCGAACGCAGGACAGGGCTGTTGTCGAGCATCTGGCGACGGGCTTCATTCAGGTCCGCCGGCAGCATGGCCATGAACGGCGCCGGGCGCTCGAGCTGGTCGGGCATCTGGCCGACGGCGCTGAGGTAGTTGGTTTGCGCGTCTGCCAGGTTGGTCTGCTCGGTGATCAGGTTGTTGCGGGCCTGGGCCAGGCGCGCTTCGGCTTGGTCCTGGTCGGCACCGTTGCCGACGCCGCGCTGGGTGCGCAACTTGATCTGATCGTAGATGCGTTCGTGATTGCGCAGGTTGTCTTCAGCCAGGCGCACGAACTCACGGCGGGTCAACACTTCCAGGTAGACCTGGGCAACTGTCAACGCCGTACGCTCGGACGTACCCAGCAAGGAGTAGGCACGGGCATTAACGTTGGCTTGTTGACGCCCGACTTCGCTGGAGGTGGCGAAACCGTCAAAAATCATTTGCTGCAGGCGCAGGCTGGATTCGCCGCGGTTGAGCGTGTCCCAGTGGTTGCCGCTGGGGTTGTTGGCGCGGGAGGTGGCGTTGTCGGTCCCTTGGCGGCCATAGCCGGCGTTCAGGTCGACTCGCGGCAGGTAGCCACCTTGTGCGGCGCGCAGTTGATAGTCAGCAGCGATGCGGCTGTTAACACCTGCCTGGATTTCCGGGTGCACATCCAAGGCCTGTTGCATGGCTTGGGGCAGCGTCTGGGCTTGTACGAAACTGGCGGCGAGAACGAACGGAATTGCCTTGAACAGGTGCAGGCGCATTTAAAAATTTCCCCAAGACTTCTTGTCTCAAATCACAGCGATTAGCACCGCTGCGTCGGATAATGGCTACCGTAATGACCGTACGTCGGAAAGTTCAAAAAACGGAACTGCTTCACACATGTAGGACGGTTCGCCGCTTAAATATCAATGTGACATTACGGAAGCGATTGTTTAGGATGGCGGCCATAAGGTCAATAGTTTGGCACAAACTAGATCACTAAAAAATCTAGCCAAATATTTGACGTCAATCGCTTTATAGACTACGTCCTCCAATTGGCAGCCCTAATTGCGCGCTGCAAAATGGAATTTCGAACGAATCGCCGGAGAAAATTTTAATGAGCAGTGTTGTTGCCATCGTCAAAAGCATTGTTGGTCAAGTTTTCGTTATTTCTCCGGAAGGCACTCGTCGCGTCCTTATTGAAGGTGATCGCTTGTTCGCAGGCGACCAGGTCGACACTGGCATGTCGGGCGCAGTGAGCCTGGAACTGGCCGACGGCCGTATCCTGGACCTGGGCCGGGACACTCAGTGGAGCGCCGATCTACCGGACTCCAGCGTCGACCTGGCCGCTGCCACGGAGCAGGCTGCGCCGTCGGTGGCCGAGCTGCAACAAGCCATCGCCGCCGGTGCCGACCCGACCACCGATCTGGAAGCCACGGCCGCAGGTGCAACCGCTGCCGGTAATGGCGCCGCGGGGGGTGGTCACAGCTTCGTGGTGCTGGACGCTACCGCCGGCCGTGTCGACCCGACCATCGGCTTCCCAACCGGCCCTCTCGGCCAGGGCACCTCGACACTCAACGCGTTGGCCGGCGCACCAGGTACTGCTGATTCCGGCTTGGCGCTGCAGCCCGCGACCCTGTCCCTGAGCGCAACCCCCACCATCACCGAAGCCGGCGGTGTGCTGACCTATACCGCCACCGTTACGCGGCCCTCCACCAGCGACCTGACCGTGACCTTGTCCAATGGCGCGGTGATCACCATCCCGTCCGGCCAACTGACCGGCACCGTTAATGTGCCCCTGGCCCCCAACGACAGCCCCTACATCGATCCAAGCCAGATCAGCGTCAGCGTTACCGGTACCAGCGGCGGCGGCAACCTGGTGTTGACCCTCGACCCTAACCCGGCCGTGACGCAGATCACCGACACCATCGACACCACCACCGTGACGCTGACCGCAGGCGATACGGTGACCGAAGGTGGGCAGATCACCTACACCGCCACCTTGACCAACCCGGCGCAGACGCCTGTCACCGTCACCTTGAGCAATGGCTCGGTGATCACCATCAAGGCGGGTGAATCGACGGGCACTGTGGTGGTCGACACCCCGGCGAACGACGTCTACAACAACGGTTCGACTGTCAGCACCACCATTACCGGTGCAACCGGCGGCAACTTCGAAAACCTGGTGCCGAGCACGACGCCTGCGATCACAACCATTACCGATTCGGTCGACACCACCACCGTCACGCTGACCGCTGGCGAAACCGTGACCGAAGGTGGACAGATCACCTACACCGCAACCCTGACCAATCCGGCACAAACGCCTGTCACCGTGACCTTGAGCAATGGCTCGGTGATTACCATCAAGGCGGGCGAGTCAACGGGCACCGTGGTGGTCGATACCCCGGCTAACGACGTCTACAACAATGGTTCGACCGTCAGCACCACCATTACCGGTGCAACCGGCGGCAATTTCGAAAACCTGGTGCCGAGCACCACGCCTGCAGTCACCACCATTACTGATTCGGTCGACACCACCACCGTTACCCTGACAGCCGACGGCAACGTCACTGAAGGCGGCCAGATCACCTACACCGCCACCCTGACCAACCCGGCGCAAACTCCTGTCACCGTCACCTTGAGCAATGGCTCGGTGATCACCATCAAGGCCGGCGAGTCGGCGGGCACCGTGGTTGTCGATACTGCGGCGAACGACGTCTACAACAATGGTTCGACCGTCAGCACCACCATTACCGGTGCAACCGGCGGCAATTTTGAAAACCTGGTGCCGAGCACCACGCCTGCGGTCACCACCATTACTGATTCGGTCGATACCACCACCGTCACGCTGACCGCTGGCGAAACCGTGACCGAAGGCGGGCAGATCACCTACACCGCGACCTTGACCAACCCGGCGCAGACGCCTGTAACTGTCACCTTGAGCAATGGCTCGGTGATCACTATCAAGGCGGGCGAGTCCGTCGGCAGCGTGGTCGTGGACACGCCACCCAATGACGTCTACGTCAATGGCAGCACCATCAGCACGACCATCACCGGCGCGACCGGCGGCAATTTTGAAAGCCTGGTACCGAGTACCACACCGGCGGTCACTACGGTTACTGATTCGATCGACACCACCACCGTGACGCTGACGGCACCGACCGAGGCGAACGAGGGTGGACAGGTTACGTATACCGCTACGCTTTCCAATAAAGCGGGCACTGACGTAACGTTGAAACTCGACAACGGCTCGTCGATCACCATTAAAGCGGGCGATACCGTGGGCACCGTGACTGTGCCTGCACCGACCGATGACGTGTTCATCGATAAGAGCACCCAGACCGTCCAGATTACCGAGACTACTGGCGGCAACTTCGAAAAATTGGAAGTGGCAGGCAACGGCGCAACCACGACGATCAATGACACCATCGACAAGGTCGATGTGGTTCTGAGCGCTACCACGACTGTCGGCGAAGGCGGCAATATCGTCTACACCGCCAGCCTTGTGGATAAAAACGGCGTGCCGGTGACTAACATCACCAATCCATTGACTGTCACTCTGGATAACGGCCAGAGCATTACCATCGGCGTGAATCAGTCGAGCGGCAGTGTTTCCGTCTTGGCGCCAGATGATGTGTACAAAGGCGATCAAACCGTCACTACCGCTATCAAAGGCGTAACCGGCGGCGAACACTTTGAAAATCTGGTTCCAGGTACTGCGGCGGTTAACACCACCGTTACCGATACTCCCGATACTGATAACACCACGACTGTCACGCTGACCGCGCCTAGCGCGGTGAACGAAGGTGGCCAGATCACCTACACCGCGACCTTGAGCAACAAGGCCGGTACTGACGTCACCTTGAAGTTGGATAACGGTTCGTCGATCACCATCAAGGCCGGCGATACCGTTGGAACGGTGACTGTTCCGGCGCCTACCGATGACGTGTTCGTCGACAAGAGTACCCAGACCGTCCAGATCACTGAGACCACTGGCGGTAACTTCGAGAAGTTGGAAGTTGCAGGCAACGGCGCGACTACCACGATCAACGACACCATCGACAAGGTCGATGTGGTGCTGACCGCCACCACCACCGTGGGCGAAGGCGGCAACATCGTCTACACCGCCAGCCTTGTGGATAAAAACGGCGCGCCGGTGGCTAACATCACCAACCCGCTGACCGTCACTTTGGATAATGGCCAGACCATCACCATTGGTGTGAACCAGTCGAGCGGCACCGCTACTGTTGTGGCTCCGGATGATGTGTACAAAGGCGACCAAACCGTCACCACCGCTATCACAGGCGTCACTGGCGGTGAGCACTTCGAGAATTTGGTTCCAGGGACCGACAAAGTCACTACGACTGTGACTGATACTCCAGGCACCGACAACACCACGACTGTCACGTTGACTGCGCCAAATGCCGTTAACGAAGGTGGCCAGATCACCTACACCGCGACCTTGAGCAACAAGGCCGGTACCGACGTCACCTTGAAGTTGGATAACGGTTCGTCGATCACCATCAAGGCCGGCGATACCGTTGGAACGGTGACTGTTCCGGCGCCTACCGATGACGTGTTCGTCGACAAGAGTACCCAGACCGTCCAGATCACTGAGACCACTGGCGGTAACTTCGAGAAGTTGGAAGTTGCAGGCAACGGCGCAACCACCACGATCAACGACACCATCGACAAGGTCGATGTGGTTCTGAGCGCTACCACGACTGTCGGCGAAGGCGGCAATATCGTTTACACCGCCAGCCTTGTGGATAAAAACGGCGCACCGGTGACCAACATCACCAACCCGCTGACCGTAACCTTGGATAACGGCCAGAGCATTACCATCGGCGTGAATCAGTCGAGCGGCACTGTTTCGGTCTTGGCGCCAGATGACGTCTACAAAGGCGACCAAACCGTCACCACCACCATCAAAGGCGTGGCTGGCGGCGAGCACTTTGAGAACTTGGTCCCAGGGACTGATAAAGTCACCACAACTGTGACTGACACTCCGGGTACCGATAACACCACCACCGTCACACTGACTGCACCAAGCGCTGTTAACGAAGGTGGCCAGATCACCTACACCGCCACCTTGAGCAACAAGGCCGGCACCGACGTCACCTTGAAGCTGGACAACGGCTCGAGCATCACGATCAAGGCGGGCGACACTGTCGGCACCGTGACCGTCCCTGCACCGACCGATGACGTGTTCATCGACAAGAGCACCCAGACCGTCAAGATCACTGACGCTTCTGGTGGCAACTTCGAGAAACTGGAAGTTGCAGGTAACGGCGCGACCACCACCATCAACGACACCATCGACAAGGTCGATGTGGTCCTGAGTGCAACCACCACCGTCGGCGAAGGCGGCAACATCGTCTACACCGCCAGCCTTGTGGATAAAAACGGCGCGCCGGTGGCTAACATCACCAACCCGCTGACCGTCACTTTGGATAATGGCCAGACCATCACCATTGGTGTGAACCAGTCGAGCGGCACCGCTACTGTTGTGGCTCCGGATGATGTGTACAAAGGCGACCAAACCGTCACCACCGCTATCAAAGACGTAACCGGCGGCGAACACTTTGAAAATCTGGTTCCAGGTACTGCGGCGGTGAACACCACCGTCACCGATACTCCGGGTACCGATAACACGACGACGGTGACGTTGACTGCACCAAGTGCTGTTAACGAAGGTGGCCAGATCACCTACACCGCGACCTTGAGCAACAAGGCCGGTACCGACGTCACCTTGAAGCTGGACAACGGCTCGAGCATCACGATCAAGGCGGGCGACACTGTCGGCACCGTGACCGTCCCTGCACCGACCGATGACGTGTTCATCGACAAGAGCACCCAGACCGTCCAGATCACTGAGACCACTGGCGGCAACTTCGAAAAACTGGAAGTGGCAGGCAACGGTGCGACCACCACGATCAACGACACCATCGATAAGGTCGATGTGGTTCTGACCGCTACCACGACTGTCGGCGAAGGCGGCAATATCGTCTACACCGCCAGCCTTGTGGACAAAAACGGCGCGCCGGTGACTAACATCACCAACCCGCTGACCGTCACTCTCGATAACGGCCAGTCCATCACTATTGGCGTGAACCAATCCAGCGGTTCTATCTCGGTTGTGGCACCGGATGATGTGTACAAAGGCGATCAGACCGTCACTACCGCTATCAAAGACGTAACCGGCGGCGAACACTTTGAAAATCTGGTTCCAGGTACTGCGGCGGTTAACACCACCGTTACAGATACCCCGGGCACTGACAACACCACGACTGTCACGCTGACTGCGCCAAACGCCGTTAACGAAGGCGGCCAGATCACCTACACCGCGACCTTGAGCAACAAGGCCGGTACCGACGTCACCTTGAAGCTGGACAACGGCTCGAGCATCACGATCAAGGCGGGCGACACTGTCGGCACCGTGACCGTCCCTGCACCGACCGATGACGTGTTCATCGACAAGAGCACCCAGACCGTCAAGATCACTGACGCTTCTGGTGGCAACTTCGAGAAACTGGAAGTTGCAGGTAACGGCGCGACCACCACCATCAACGACACCATCGACAAGGTCGATGTGGTCCTGAGTGCAACCACCACCGTCGGCGAAGGCGGCAATATCGTTTACACCGCCAGCCTTGTGGATAAAAACGGCGTGCCGGTGACTAACATCACCAACCCGCTGACAGTCACTCTGGATAACGGCCAGAGCATTACCATCGGTGTGAATCAGTCGAGCGGCAGTGTTTCCGTCTTGGCGCCAGATGATGTGTACAAAGGCGATCAAACCGTCACTACCGCTATCAAAGACGTAACCGGCGGCGAACACTTTGAAAATCTGGTTCCAGGTACTGCGGCGGTGAACACCACCGTCACCGATACTCCGGGTACCGATAACACGACGACGGTGACGTTGACTGCACCAAGTGCTGTTAACGAAGGTGGCCAGATCACCTACACCGCGACCTTGAGCAACAAGGCCGGTACCGACGTCACCTTGAAGCTGGACAACGGCTCGAGCATCACGATCAAGGCGGGCGACACTGTCGGCACCGTGACCGTCCCTGCACCGACCGATGACGTGTTCATCGACAAGAGCACCCAGACCGTCAAGATCACTGACGCTTCTGGCGGCAACTTCGAGAAGTTGGAAGTTGCAGGCAACGGCGCGACCACCACCATCAACGACACCATCGACAAGGTCGATGTGGTGCTCACCGCCACATCCACTGTCGGCGAAGGCGGCAATATTGTTTACACCGCCAGCCTTGTGGATAAAAACGGCGCGCCGGTGACTAACATCACCAACCCGCTCACCGTCACCCTGGACAACGGAAAGACCATCACCATCGGTGTTAACGAATCCAGCGGCACTGTTTCCGTCTTGGCGCCAGATGATGTCTACAAAGGCGACCAAACCGTCACTACCGCTATCAAAGACGTAACCGGCGGCGAACACTTTGAAAATCTGGTTCCAGGTACTGCGGCGGTGAACACCACCGTCACCGATACTCCGGGTACCGATAACACGACGACGGTGACGTTGACTGCACCAAGTGCTGTTAACGAAGGTGGCCAGATCACCTACACCGCGACCTTGAGCAACAAGGCCGGTACCGACGTCACCTTGAAGCTGGACAACGGCTCGAGCATCACGATCAAGGCGGGCGACACTGTCGGCACCGTGACCGTCCCTGCACCGACCGATGACGTGTTCATCGACAAGAGCACCCAGACCGTCAAGATCACTGACGCTTCTGGTGGCAACTTCGAGAAACTGGAAGTGGCAGGCAACGGTGCGACCACCACGATCAACGACACCATCGATAAGGTCGATGTGGTTCTGACCGCTACCACCACCGTCGGCGAAGGCGGCAACATCGTCTACACCGCCAGCCTTGTGGATAAGAACGGCGCGCCGGTGACTAACATCACCAACCCACTGACTGTCACCCTGGATAACGGAAAGACCATCACCATCGGTGTTAACGAATCGAGCGCTAGCGTTTCGGTTGTTGCACCTGATGACGTCTACAAAGGCGATCAAACCGTCACCACCGCCATCAAAGGCGTGACCGGCGGCGAGCACTTTGAGAACCTGGTTCCAGGGGCCGATAAAGTCACCACGACTGTGACTGACACCCCAGGCACCGATAACACCACTACCGTGACGCTGACTGCGCCGAGTGCCGTTAACGAAGGTGGTCAAATTACGTACACCGCCACGCTTTCCAACAAAGCAGGCACTGACGTCACGCTAAAACTCGACAATGGTTCGAGCATCACGATCAAGGCGGGCGACACTGTCGGCACCGTGACCGTCCCTGCACCGACCGATGACGTGTTCATCGACAAGAGCACCCAGACCGTCAAGATCACTGACGCTTCTGGCGGCAACTTTGAGAAGTTAGAAGTTGCAGGCAACGGCGCAACCACCACCATCAACGACACCATCGACAAGGTCGATGTGGTCCTGAGTGCAACCACCACCGTCGGCGAAGGCGGCAATATCGTTTACACCGCCAGCCTTGTGGATAAAAACGGCGTGCCGGTGACTAACATCACCAATCCATTGACTGTCACTCTGGATAACGGCCAGAGCATTACCATCGGCGTGAATCAGTCGAGCGGCAGTGTTTCCGTCTTGGCGCCAGATGATGTGTACAAAGGCGATCAAACCGTCACTACCGCTATCAAAGGCGTAACCGGCGGCGAACACTTTGAAAATCTGGTTCCAGGTACTGCGGCGGTTAACACCACCGTTACCGATACTCCCGATACTGATAACACCACGACTGTCACGCTGACCGCGCCTAGCGCGGTGAACGAAGGTGGCCAGATCACCTACACCGCGACCTTGAGCAACAAGGCCGGTACTGACGTCACCTTGAAGTTGGATAACGGTTCGTCGATCACCATCAAGGCCGGCGATACCGTTGGAACGGTGACTGTTCCGGCGCCTACCGATGACGTGTTCGTCGACAAGAGTACCCAGACCGTCCAGATCACTGAGACCACTGGCGGTAACTTCGAGAAGTTGGAAGTTGCAGGCAACGGCGCGACTACCACGATCAACGACACCATCGACAAGGTCGATGTGGTGCTGACCGCCACCACCACCGTGGGCGAAGGCGGCAACATCGTTTACACCGCCAGCCTTGTGGATAAAAACGGCGCGCCGGTGACTAACATCACCAACCCGCTGACCGTCACTCTGGATAACGGCCAGAGCATTACCATCGGCGTGAACCAGTCGAGCGGCACTGTTTCCGTCTTGGCGCCAGATGATGTCTACAAAGGCGACCAAACCGTCACCACCACCATCAAAGGCGTCACTGGCGGCGAGCATTTCGAAAATCTGGTTCCGGGGACCGATAAAGTCACGACGACTGTGACTGACACCCCAGGCACCGATAACACCACTACCGTGACGCTGACTGCGCCAAATACCGTTAACGAAGGCGGCCAGATCACCTATACCGCTACGCTCTCCAATAAAGCGGGCACTGATGTAACGCTGAAACTCGACAACGGTTCGAGCATCACCATCAAGGCCGGTGACACCGTCGGCACTGTGACGGTCCCTGCACCGACCGATGACGTGTTCATCGACAAGAGCACCCAGACCGTCAAGATCACTGACGCTTCTGGCGGCAACTTCGAGAAGTTGGAAGTTGCAGGCAACGGCGCAACCACCACCATCAACGACACCATCGACAAGGTCGATGTGGTCCTGAGTGCAACCACCACCGTCGGCGAAGGCGGCAATATCGTTTACACCGCCAGCCTTGTGGATAAAAACGGCGTGCCGGTGACTAACATCACCAACCCGCTGACCGTCACCCTGGACAACGGCAAGACCATCACTATCGGCGTGAACCAAAGCAGCGGTTCTGTCTCGGTTGTTGCTCCGGATGATGTGTACAAAGGCGACCAAACCGTCACCACCGCCATCAAAGGCGTGACTGGCGGCGAGCATTTCGAAAATCTGGTACCGGGTACTACGGCGGTCAACACCACCGTTACGGATACACCGGGTACCGATAACACCACGACGGTTACGCTGACTGCGCCAAACGCCGTCAACGAAGGCGGCCAGATCACCTACACCGCGACCTTGAGCAATAAGGCCGGTACCGACGTCACCTTGAAGCTGGACAACGGCTCTTCGATCACCATCAAGGCTGGCGACACCGTCGGCACCGTGACCGTCCCAGCGCCCACCGATGACGTGTTCATCGATAAGAGCACCCAGATTGTCAAGATCACCGAAACCACTGGCGGTAACTTTGAGAAGTTGGAAGTTGCAGGCAACGGCGCGACGACCACGATCAACGACACCATCGACAAGGTAGATGTGGTGCTCACCGCCACATCCACTGTCGGTGAAGGCGGCAATATTGTTTACACCGCCAGCCTTGTGGACAAAAACGGCGTGCCGGTGACTAACATCACCAACCCGCTCACCGTTACCCTGGATAACGGCAAGACCATCACTATCGACGTGAACCAAAGCAGCGGTTCTGTCTCGGTTGTGGCACCGGATGATGTGTACAAAGGTGACCAAACCGTCACCACCGCCATTAAAGGCGTGACCGGCGGCGAGCATTTCGAAAACCTGGTCCCTGGCACTACCGCGGTGAACACCACCGTTACGGATACTCCGGGCACTGACAACACCACGACGGTCACGTTGACTGCGCCGAGCGCCGTTAACGAAGGTGGTCAAATTACGTACACCGCCACGCTTTCCAACAAAGCAGGCACTGACGTAACGCTCAAACTCGATAACGGCTCAAGCATCACCATCAAGGCTGGCGACACCGTCGGCACCGTGACCGTCCCTGCACCCACCGATGACGTGTTCATCGATAAGAGCACCCAGACGGTCCAGATCACTGAGACCACTGGCGGCAACTTCGAAAAATTGGAAGTCGCAGGCAACGGCGCAACCACCACGATCAACGACACCATCGACAAGGTGGACGTGGTTCTGACCGCCACCACGACTGTCGGCGAAGGCGGCAATATCGTCTACACCGCCAGCCTTGTGGACAAAAACGGCGTGCCGGTGACTAACATCACCAACCCGCTCACCGTTACCCTGGATAACGGCAAGACCATCACTATCGGCGTGAACCAAAGCAGCGGTTCTGTCTCGGTTGTGGCACCGGATGATGTGTACAAAGGTGACCAGACCGTCACCACTGCGATCAAAGGTGTCACTGGCGGCGAGCATTTCGAAAATCTGGTTCCAGGTACCGATAAAGTCACCACGACAGTGACTGACACACCGGGTACCGACAACACCACCACCGTGACCCTGACGGCTCCGTCTGAGGCAAACGAAGGTGGACAGATCACCTACACCGCCACCTTGAGCAACAAGGCCGGCACCGACGTCACCTTGAAGCTGGACAACGGCTCGAGCATCACGATCAAGGCGGGCGACACTGTCGGCACCGTGACCGTACCGGCGCCTACCGATGACGTGTTCATCGACAAGAGCACCCAGACCGTCAAGATCACTGACGCTTCTGGCGGCAACTTTGAGAAGTTGGAAGTTGCAGGCAACGGCGCGACGACCACGATCAACGACACCATCGACAAGGTCGATGTGGTGCTCACCGCCACATCCACTGTCGGCGAAGGCGGCAATATCGTTTACACCGCCAGCCTTGTGGATAAAAACGGCGTGCCGGTGACTAACATTACCAACCCGCTGACGGTCACTCTCGATAACGGCCAGTCCATCACTATCGGCGTGAATCAGTCGAGCGGCACTGTTTCGGTCTTGGCGCCGGATGACGTCTACAAGGGTGATCAGACCGTCACCACCGCCATCAAAGGCGTGACTGGCGGCGAGCATTTCGAAAATCTGGTTCCAGGGACCGATAAAGTCACCACGACTGTGACTGACACCCCGGGCACCGACAACACCACGACTGTCACGCTGACTGCACCAAGCGCTGTCAACGAAGGTGGCCAGATCACCTACACCGCCACCTTGAGCAACAAGGCCGGTACTGACGTCACGTTGAAGCTGGATAACGGCTCGTCGATCACCATCAAAGCAGGCGACACCGTCGGCACCGTGACCGTCCCGGCGCCTACCGATGACGTGTTCATCGATAAGAGCACCCAGACCGTCAAAATCACTGACGCTTCTGGCGGCAACTTTGAGAAGTTAGAAGTTGCAGGCAACGGCGCAACCACCACGATCAACGACACCATCGACAAGGTCGATGTGGTGCTCACCGCCACATCTACTGTCGGCGAAGGCGGCAATATCGTCTACACCGCCAGCCTTGTGGATAAAAACGGCGTGCCGGTGACTAACATTACCAACCCGCTCACCGTCACCCTGGATAACGGCAAGACCATCACTATCGGCGTGAACCAAAGCAGCGGTTCTGTCTCGGTTGTTGCTCCGGATGATGTGTACAAAGGCGACCAAACCGTCACCACCGCCATCAAAGGCGTGACTGGCGGCGAGCATTTCGAAAATCTGGTACCGGGTACTACGGCGGTCAACACCACCGTTACGGATACACCGGGTACCGATAACACCACGACGGTTACGCTGACTGCGCCAAACGCCGTCAACGAAGGCGGCCAGATCACCTACACCGCGACCTTGAGCAATAAGGCCGGTACCGACGTCACCTTGAAGCTGGACAACGGCTCTTCGATCACCATCAAGGCTGGCGACACCGTCGGCACCGTGACCGTACCTGCACCGACCGATGATGTGTTCATCGACAAGAGCACCCAGACGGTCAAGATCACCGAAACCACTGGCGGCAACTTCGAGAAGTTGGAAGTTGCAGGCAACGGCGCAACCACCACGATCAACGACACCATCGATAAGGTCGATGTGGTTCTGACCGCCACCACCACTGTCGGCGAAGGCGGCAATATCGTCTATACCGCCAGCCTTGTGGATAAAAACGGCGTGCCGGTGACTAACATCACCAACCCGCTCACCGTCACCCTGGATAACGGCAAGACCATCACTATCGGCGTTAACCAGTCCAGCGGCACAATCACCACCGTCGCGCCAAATGATGTCTACAAGGGCGACCAGACCGTCACCACGGCAATCAAAGGCGTGACCGGCAGCGAACATTTTGAAAATCTGGTGCCAGGCACGACTGCGGTGAGCACCACCGTGACCGACACCCCGGGCTCCACCGATCTGACCACCGTCACCTTGACCGCCCCGACGGCCGTCAACGAAGGTGGCCAGATCACTTACACCGCGACCTTGAGCAACAAGGCCGGCAGCGACATGGTGGTCCAGCTCGATAACGGTTCCAGCATCACCATCAAGCAGGGTGCAACCGCGGGCACTGTCACCGTCCCTGCACCTACCGATGATGTGTTCATCGACAAGAGCACCCAGACCGTCAAGATCACCGGCACTACTGGCGGTAATTTCGAGGGTGTAAGCATCACCCCGGGCGGCGCGACCACCACGATCAACGACACCATCGATGACGTGACCGTTGTACTCAAGGCCACTGGCTCGGTCAGCGAGGGCGGGCAGATCGTCTATACCGCGTCCCTGGTCGACAAGAACGGCGTGGCTGTGAACAACGTTGGCTCCGACCTGGTGGTAAGGCTGGATAACGGCTCGACCATCACCATCGGCAATGGCAAGTCCACCAGCTTCATCACCGCAACCGCGCCTAACGATGCGTATGTCGGCGCCAATGACGTCACCACCAAAATCACCGGCGTGGTCAGCGGTGGCGACAAGTACGAACACTTGATCCTCGATGGCAGCACCGTGGTCACCAAGGTGACGGATGTAGTCAACAACACCACCATCGGCATCACCGGCGACGCGTCGGTGACTGAAGGCGGCACGGCACACTACACCCTGACGCTGAGCAACCCGCCGCTGACCGACGTAACCGTGACGCTCAAGTACAGCGGCACCGCCACCGACGGTTCGGACTTCAACGGCGTGTACACCGTGAAGATCCCGGCCGGCTCCAGCAGCGTGCCGTTTGATATCCGCACACTCGACGACAAGATCACCGAGCCAACGGAAAAGATCGTCATCACCATCGACAAGGCCACCGGGGGCAACTTCGAAAACCTGGTGGTGGGCAATGGCAGCGTCAGCACCGATATCATCGACAACGATGCGCCGCCGGTCATCGACCTGGATGCCAACAACTCCAGCGGCGCCATCGGAGCTGACTTCAAAACCACCTTCACCGAAGGCGGCACTGGCGTGTCGATTGCTGACACAGACGTCAAGATCACCGACCCGGACAGCACGCAGCTGACCGGCGCCACCGTGGTACTGACCAACAGCCAGCCAGGCGACTCGCTGAACTTCAGCGGCGTGACGGGCATCAACGTGACCCCGAGCACCGACCCTGTCACCGGCAAAATCACCTTGACCCTGACCGGCACGGCGTCGCTGGCCGACTACATGCAGCAGATCAAGAACATCACGTTCACCAATAACAGCCATGACCCAAGCACCACGCCACGCACGATTACCGTGAGCGTGACCGATGGTGGCAACTACTCCAACGTCGCGACCACCACCGTCAACGTGGTGGCCGTTAACGATGCGCCAGTGGCCACCGGCGGTGCCGTGACCGGTACGGAAGACACCGCGCTGGCCTTGACCTGGGCCAACTTCGGCGTGACCGATGTGGACTCGCCACAAGCCAGCCTTAGCGTGAAAATCACCGAACTGCCGGTAGCCGGCAAACTGCAGTTCCTGGCGGCGGACGGCAGCACCTGGACCAACGTGTCCAGCGGCCAGACCTTCACCAAGGCCCAGATCGACGGCGGCCAGTTGCGCTTTATGCCTAACGCCAACGAATCAGGCGCCGATGGTTATGGCGGCACCGGCATTGGCAACAAACAGGCCGATTACGCGCAGTTCAAGTTCCAGCCTAGCGACGGCAAGGACCTGGGTACGACAGCTACGGTGAAAGTCGATATCACCCCGGTGGCCGACGCACCGACCCTGAACGTGGCCGATAACAACGTCGCCTCGACCGGCCTGGTCAAACAGGGCTGGAACAGCATTGCCGGCCTCGGCAACAACGGCAACGGCGCTGCGCCAGACGTACTGAAAAAAGCCATCGATAACGCCGGTACACCGAACAGCACTTCTGTGGTGACCAATGTCGAATCCGTCGATAACGTCAATGCTGGCTCTGGCTCCAAGATTTCCGGCCTGATCTACATGGAAGCCGGCAAGAGCTACACCTTCAGCGGCATCGCCGATGACAGCGTAGTGGTCAACGTTGGCGGTAAAGACATTGCCAGCGGACTGTGGGGCACCAACAGCGGCAAGTTCAGCGGCTCGTTCACGCCATCGGTCAGCGGCTATTACAGCCTTGAGATCTACCAGGCCAACCAGGCTGGGCCTGGCAGTTTTGACGTCAACCTGTCGGTCAACGGCGGGGCTGTGCAGAACTTGAGCACCAGCACCGTGCCGCTGTACACCGGCATCACCGACCTGACCAACGCCGGTGTCACCGTGTCCGACCTGCATGGCAGCAACGGCGACGGTTACTACGTGGGCTACAAGCTCAACGAAGGCCAGGAAAACGGCACCGTGAAGCTGTCCAAGGTCACCACGGCGCTGACCGACACCGACGGTTCGGAAACCCTGAGTGTGAAGATCAGTGGCATCCCGGCAGGCTCGGTACTCACCGACGCGTCGGGGCACACCTTCACCGCGAGCAAGGCCACGGGCGAAGTCAACGTCACCGGCTGGGACCTGGGCACCCTGACCATCAAGCCGCCGACCTACTACAGCGGCCAGTTCAACCTGACGGTCACTTCGACCTCCACCGAAAGCATCGGTGGTTCGGCCACCACCACCGCGCAATTGCCCGTCACGGTGCACCCGGCGACCTATAACCCGGTTACCGGCACCTCGGGCAGCGACACCATCAACGGCACCGATGGCAACGACATCGTCGTGGCCGATGTCGGCGGCCTGAACGTGGTGCAAGGCAAGAACTACAACATTGCGTTCATGATCGATACATCGGGCAGTATGGGCTCGGCCTCAATAGCAGCGGCGAAAGCCTCGCTGACCACCACGTTCAACTCGCTGAAAAACAGTATCGGCTCCAGCACCTCTGGCACCGTGAATATCTTCCTGGCGGACTTCAGTGACCAGGTCAATCGCACGGTGACAGTCGACCTGAAAGACCCAGGCGCGCTGAATTCGCTGCAGAAAGTCCTGGATTCCATGGTATCTACCGGCGGGACCAACTACGAAGACGTGTTCAAGGCCGCGTCCAACTTCTTCAAAAGTGCCCAGGCGACTGGCAACACTGGCGCGATCAATACAACGTACTTCATCACCGATGGTCAGCCGACGTTTTACCAGGGGGCCGAGCAGACCAACCCGTACTTGTACGGCAACGTCAGGCTCGATGATGTTGTCACCATGAACAACTACACCATAGGTACCGCCACCCGGATCAACATCGACTCGAATCACTTAATTGATATCGACTCTGTTGGCAAGGTAACCCTGTGGACCAACAACTGGTGGGGCTGGGGGCAGTCCAACCCGGGAACAATCCATGCCCAAGGGGATGGCACCTATGAAATATCGGTACAAGGCGGCCTCGGGTACGATACCGACTACTCCACCACCCTCAACTCCAACAGCGCGTTCGCACTGCTCAAAGGCCTGTCCACAGGTGGCGTAGAAGCCATCGGCCTCAACAGCGGGGTCAGCCTGAATCAGTTGGCGCCGTACGACAGCGATGGCAAACCGCAAGCCAATATCGATCCGAAGGACCTGGCCAACGCGATCCTCGGCCACACCGAGGCGACGTTGCCTGGCGCAGACACCGTCATCGGGGGCGATGGCAACGACATCCTCTTCGGCGACCTGGTGAGCTTCAGCGGGATCAACGGTGAGGGTTACAACGCACTGCAGGCGTTCGTGGCGCAGAAGACCGGCGTAACCGTCTCTTCGGTGACCGCCTCCAACGTTCACCAGTACGTGACCGAGCACTACGTGGACTTCGATGTGTCCGGCGCCAAGGATGCCAACGACACCCTGCTGGGCGGCGCTGGCGATGACATCCTGTTCGGCCAGGGCGGCAACGACCTCCTGGACGGCGGCAAAGGCAATGACATCCTGCTGGGCGGTACCGGCAACGACACGTTGATTGGCGGCCAGGGCAACGACATTTTGATCGGTGGTTCGGGTGCCGACACCTTTGTGTGGAAAGCCGGTGACATCGGCAACGATGTGATCAAGGACTTCAAGGCTTCGGAAGGCGACCGGATTGATCTGCGTGACTTGTTGAAAGGTGAGACCGATAGCACCATCGACAATTACCTGAAGATCACTACGGTAGATGGCGTGTCGACCCTGCAAGTCAGCAGTGAAGGCAAGCTCAACGCTGCCGGTGGCGTGGCCAATGCCGATGTGACAATCAAGCTGGAAGGCAATGATTGGTCCCATGTCAGCATCAACTCGCTGATCACTGGCGCCGACCCAACCATCAAGATCGACCATAGCTAAGACGCAATTGATCGGCCGCCTTCCCAGGCGGCCGATTTTTTTGCCTCATGGGCCGCTGGCCCTGGCGGACGGTGCGTCGCATACTCACGCCCATACACGCAGCGTTGGCCTATGCTGTTGAACGCATGTGGCTCATATTCGAGGGGTTCTTATGTTTTACGTGCAACGTGATGCGCTGGGCGCGCTGATTCGCGTAGAGGCTACCGCCTTTGTCGAGTCCACCGAAACCCTGCCGGCCGATCACCATGAGATCCAGGCCTGGTACGCCAACGAAGTGGTGGAAACCAGCCTGGCACAGCTCAAGCAGAGCGACTTGGAGATGATCCGGGTACTGGATGACTTGATCCAGGTGCTGACCCGCAAAGGAGTAATCAGCGTGACCGACCTGCCGCCGGCAGCCCAGGCCAAGTTGATGGACCGTAGCCACGCGCGGGAAGCGTTGGGTGGGTTGAGCCAGTTGATCGATGATGACGAGAAAGGGCTTATCTGAGCCCTGGAGCCGAACCCTTATTTAAATGTGGGAGGGGGCAAGCCCCCTTCCACATTTGAATGTCCTGATGTCAGTGTGATTTCCAGGGCGCAGGCTCGCCAAACAGCTGACCCTGCACACCAAAAATCCCCATCTCGCGAATCACCTTCAACTCGCCCTCGGTCTCCACACGCTCGGCAATCAACGGCAGATCGATGCTGTGGGCTGCGCGCTGAATAGCTTCGATAAACAGGCGTTTGTCACTTTCCTGGTCGATGGCGCGAATATAGCTGCCATCGATCTTCAAGTACGCCAGGCCCAGGCGCGCCAGGTTGCCAATCATGCTGAAGCGCCCACCGAAACGTTGCAGGCTCAGGGAGAAACCCAACTCGCGCAGGCGCTGGGTCATCTGTTCCAGTACGTGCTGTTCAGGCAGTTGCTCTTCACCGATCTCCAGAGTGAGGCGCGGGCCCAGGTTGCTGTGCTGGCGTAGCAAGTCATAAATCCGGTTCAGCGCCTGGGTGTCCTGCAAGGTTGCGGCTGAGAGGTTCAGCGCCAGGTTATGGCTGTGGTTGGCCATCTGCTTGAGTACTTGCTCGAGCATCAGGCGGTCCAGACGGGCCGACCAGCCAAAGCGTTCCAACCAGGGCAGGAAGCGCCCGGCCGGTATTGTGTGGCCGTCTTCGTCCTGCAGGCGCGACAGGACCTTGTAGTGCAAGACCAACTGTGTGTCCTGGCTGGCAACGACGGGTTGGAAGTACAGCTCAAAGCGCTGTTGGGTCAGGGCCTGGTCCAACAACCTGTGCCAGGCATGATGATCGTCACCGACGCTGGCGGCGGCGCTGTGGTCCAGGCATACCCAACTGCTGTCACCCTGCGCTTCCGCCTGTGCCAGGGCCTGGTCGGCCAGGGTCAGCAGGGTTTGGGGCGCGTCGCCATGGTTGAACGGCGCCAGGCCGATATAGGCGACCGGCGTAACATCGCTGGCACCGGTCGCTTGCAGGCTGAGCAAGGTGCTTTCGAGGTTTTGCGCCAATTGCAGCGCTTCCTCACGCATCAAACCCGGCGCCAGCACGGCGAACTCGCCGCCGCGGATACGAGTGACGAGGTTATGGGTTTCCGGATAGGGCTCGCACTGGCGCAGCAGTTGTTCGCCCACCGCTTGCAGCAGCTGGTCGGTGCGCTGGCCGCCCAGACGCTGGTTGAGGCCCGCCAGGTCCTTGACCCGCAGCAACAGCAGGTAGCCGGAATTGGTCTCTTCAGGGTTACTCACGCGGGCGTTGAGTTGCATCTCGAAATAACGTCGATTGGCGAGGCCAGTCAGGTTGTCCTGATAGGATTCGGTGCGCAGTTTTTCGCTACGTTCGGCCTGTTCCTGGAACAGCGCCTTGAGCTTTTCAACCATCTGGTTCATGGCCTGCACCACCCGACGCAGTTCCGGCGTGCGCGGCAAATCAGGCAGGCTGAGGAACTCCCGACGGGCAATGGCATGGGACTGTTTGACCATATAGTCCAACGGCTTCAATTGCCGGCGCAGCAACAGCCCACCTAGCACCACGCTCACCGCGCCGCACAGCAACAACCAGCCAAGGCTACCCAACGCGCTCTGCCAGAGTTTGGCCAGGGCAAACATCGGATGGCTGACTACCTCGACCCGCGCCGCCTGCTCCCAGCCTCGGCTGACCAGGGCATCGCCACCTGCCGGCTCCAGGCCGATCAACTTCACGAACCAGTTGGGCACTCCGTTGTTGTCAGGAATACCGCTGCGCTCGACGATGGTTTTGTCGGTGGCCAGGTCCACGACGCGGATGCTGGCGTAGTAGCCGCTGTCGAAGATCGAACTGACCAGCAGCTCCACCATGGCCGGGTCGTCGATATTCGGGGTCAGCGACAGCGCCAGCGCCGTCGCCGCATCCTGGGCATGGGAGCGCAGCTGGTTGATGTATTGGGTGCGCGAGCTTTCCAGGCTGACCATAAAGCTGCCGCTGAAGGCGACCACCAGGAACAGACAGATAGCGATCAATAGTTGTTTGAACAGGGACATCCGATCAGTTACTCCTAGTTGGCAGGCTCGGCTGGAAAGCCTTCCGCACGCATTTTTCTCAACACATCCTGCCAGCGCGACAAGCGTTTGGTATCACCGACTTTCTTGTTGCCCTTGGCGCCGGGCAAGTACAGGCCCTCGGCGTTGAATGAGTACACCGGGACCAGATCGGTGCGGCGGGTAGCCGGCAGGATTTCGTCCATCAGGCTGTCGAGCACCAGCGGGATGGCGTCGGGGGTTGAATAATAGGTCAGGACCATGTGCGCACGATTCTGTCGCAAGGCCTTGACATAGGTGATGCGCAATTTGTCGCTGGATACACCCAGATGACGCAAACTGAAATACTTTGCGATCGCGTAGTCTTCGCAGTCACCGGCCCCCTTCCAAAGGGCTTCGACGGGTGTCTCCCAATAGTCGATGACGTGCCAGAGGTCGATGTCCTCGACGTAGGTCATTTGCTTGTTGAAGAACAAGTTAACCACCTTGAGCTGCTCCGACTCGCTGACCTGTTTTTCAGTCGCCAATAGCCGTTGCCAGGCGTCGATACGCTGCTGGCCTTGGCCCAGCGGCCCGTATACGGCGGTAGCCTTGCGGCTGATCTGCGAGAAATCCCAATCGGCACGCAGCCCGCCAAGCATCAGGCCAGCCAATAAAATTGCCGATAAACACCAGCAAAGGATTCGATAGGGAATAAAACTTACCGCCAAGGCGTTCAGTCCATGAAAGAGACGGAATTTCAAGGGATGGTGAAGCCTCGCCCTACAAAAAACAATGGCACAGTGCAATCATTCATCAGTGGACTGAGTTTATAACCGCCCCTTGTGGGACTCACAAAGTAGGCTGCGTAAGCCCTTACAAACGGAAACTTAGGCTGTTTGACAAGCGCCTGACCCATCTCTAGTGTGCATTGGATCCAATTAGCCAAACTATTGTTCAAAAAAGGAGGATAGCGTAACCGTGACGCAGAAGCCGAACCCTTTAAGCAGCATCAAAATCAGCGGGCCTATTCCCGCCCATCTTGCTCGCTCCGTAATTGAAGAAACACTGCGCAACGCCATTCTCGATGGGCGATTGCCCTGTGGCACTGCGATGCGCCAGCAGGAGCTGGCCAGCTTGTTCGGCGTCAGCCGCATGCCCGTGCGCGAAGCCTTGCGCCAGCTGGAGGCGCAATCCTTGCTGCATGTGGTGACTCACAAGGGTGCCGTGGTTGCGCCCTTGATCGAGGACAATTCGGCTGAGACCTATGCCTTGCGCATGCTGCTGGAATCCGAAGCACTGCGCTTGTCGATTCCATTGCTCACCGAGAAAGATCTGTCCGAGGCCGAGGCGTGCATCAATGCGCTGGAATGCGAAAAGGACTATACCGAGATTGGTCGCCTCAATCGGCTGTTCCACATGGTTCTGTATGGCAAGGCACCCAACCAGCGACTGCTCACCTTGGTCGAGCACGGTCTGAATGAAGAGGAGCGCTTCCTGCGCTTCAACCTTGAGGCGATGGGACTAGGCGAGTCGTCCCAGGAGGACCACCGTGAATTGCTGAACTTGGTGGCACAGAAGAAGGTCGACGAGAGCATCCTGACGCTGCGTAATCACTTGATGCGTGGGATGGAGGTCATAGCCACCTACCTCAAGGGGCTTGAAACCACCGAAAAAAAAGCCGAGCAATAGAACCCTCGGCCCTCTATCGCGCTTTACCCCTGCGGGGCAACTTCCCTGGGAAGTTGCCACATTGGCAGACGGAAAACCCACTTAAACTTAATTAAATCGAAGAAACATCCGACACTGGGAATAGACAATTTACTTAAGAAAAACTACACAGAAAAAACATCTAATACATTTATAAGCCAGCCCAAACGTTTAATCAGTTTATTATCCTTTCCCGAAAAACCACACCTCCAAGTCCGCAGTGCACGTCTATGTCAGTGCTGCGCCGTGTGCGTTGTGTGGTCTCGATTTAACGTTCCCCTTCTATCTTACAACTACAAAATCCCAACACGGCTTTTGAGCACCTGCAACAATTCATAGGCGTCAACCATGTATCAAGAATTGCTTGAACAAAAAAAACTACAACTTTTCAATCATCCATTATTTACAGAAACAACTTCACTTAACAAGTTACAGCATTTCATGGAAAACCATGTATTTGCCGTCTGGGACTTCATGACCCTGACTAAACGCCTGCAACAGGACCTGACCTGTACACAGATACCCTGGCTCCCACCTGCGGACTCACAGGCTGCCCGCTTGATCAATGAAATAGTGCTGGGCGAGGAGTCAGACGAACACCCGACGCGGGGCTATTGCAGCCACTTCGAGCTGTACCTGGACGCCATGACGGAGGTCGGCGCCAGCACTGTCGCCATTAACCGCCTGATCGACCTGCAACGCGAGGGTGTGGAGGTCAGTGCCGCCTTGCACATGATCGATGCGCCACCAGGGGTGGCCCGCTTTGTCGACAGCACGGTGCAGGTCGCCTTGAGCGCCCCGACTCACTGCGTCGCGGCGGCTTTCCTGCATGGCCGTGAGAGTGTCATTCCGTCGATGTTCCAGCGGCTGTTGCACAGTCATGCGCTCATTGATCATGAGGCATCCACCTTATGTCACTACCTCAATCGTCACATCGAAATGGACAGCCACGACCATGGGCCGGCAGCGGAGCAATTGCTCAAGCGCCTGGTCGGAGCAGACCCGATTCGCCAGAAGCAAGCAGATAATGCGGCCCTCGACGCCGTGGAAAGTCGCATTACCTTTTGGGACGCAGTGCTGACTTCGATGCAAGGGGTACGCCAATGAACGTTGTCAATTATCGATCCTTTGCCGATGACTGGGAGCGGCGCGCGACCATTCGAACACGCCCCCGGCGCTTGCTGGAGGACGACGACAAACTCATCTTCCCTCTGTGCCGCCAACCCCTCGTGCTGAGCGCGACCTTCCTCGAGCGGTGCCCACAGTGGCGCGACTTCGTGCTGGTACAAAGTTTCTATAAATTCATCAATGACGTGGTGATCTTCGAAACCGAGATCGTCGACAAGACCGCTCGCAACATCGCCAAGAACCGTTTTTCACCGCCCTTCCCGCTCGCCTGCCGGTACGACGCGATGACCGTCGTGGTGGACGAGGACTATCACGCGTTGGTCGCGTTGGATTTCCTGCAACAAGCCGTGGAAATGACCGGTATCCAGCCGCTTGATCTGCCTGGGCAAATCGAATTGAGCCGCGCATTGCCGGCGGCACAGGCGCAGGTGCCAGCACATTTGCACGACGCCGTTGAGTTGATCGGCGTGGCCATTGCCGAAAACACCGTGACACATGACGTGGCAGCATTCTCCAAGGATGACAGCGTCAAGTCATCCATCCGCGGCCTGATGGCCGACCACCTGTTTGATGAGGGTCGCCACGCACAGTTCTGGACCCAGTTGGTGCGTCTCTACTGGCAATCGGCAAACCCGCATGAGCGCGACAGCATTGCTCAAGCTTTGCCCGTTTTCCTGGAGCATTACCTGACCAACGACCTGCAGAAGGACTTTGATCTGCACCTGATCGAACACTTGGAGATAAGCGCAGACACGCGTCTGGCACTGCGCCATGAAGTCTCTGCGCTGGATTTCCCCATCACCCACCAACATCCGCTGATAGGCAACATAATGAGCTTGCTGCGTCACAGCGGCGTGCTGCAGACACCCAGCGTGGCTCGGGCGCTGAGCAGCTACCTGCCTGCGGCGGGGAGGTCGGCATGAAACGTTTGACGATAGCGTGGGGCGCCGCCAGCAACGTCCTGGACCCCGTCAAGCAAGTACTGGAACAGTACGGTCATGCCTCGGGAACGGGGCCTGTCGACCTGGTGATTGAAGACGGTAGCCGGCCGCCGGCGCAATTATCCACCGACGCTTACTGGATGAGTTTGCGCATGGGCATTGGCCCGGTGTCCGAGAATGGACTGCCAGCCCTGCAATTTCGCTGCTATGACCGTGAACGACGCCTGTTGGCTGTGTACGACGTCGCAGAGGAACCCAGCGGCAATGGGCAGCGATTGCGTCACCAGGCAACGAACGCACTGGTGGAATGGCTCGCCTTGTTGGTTAGTAGATATTCCAGGGACCCAGCCTGCTTCACCGTTGTGGTCACCCCTAACGACTGGCCCGAACACAGTCTGACAGCGCTGGAAACCTTGGCGTTCAAGCATCGATTCAATCGCACGGCGGATCCAGCGCTGTTGCAGGCGGCCCAGACCCCCATGATTGAACGGCTGCAAGCCAGCCTGGACAAGTTCGCCACTCGAACAGCGTTGAATATCGCGGGCAACCTGCTGACTTATCATCAGCTCCAGGCACACGCCTTGGCGATCCAGCAGCGTCTGCTTCCACTGCTGGAGGGCATCGAAACTCAACCCGTGGTCGGCGTTTGCCTGGCAAAGTCCGTCGAGCTGTACGCAAGCATCCTTGCGGTGCTGGGGAGTGGTGCGGTGTATTTGCCTCTGGCGCCCGACCATCCGGTGCAGCGCCAACAGCAGATGCTGGAAGGCGCCGGCGCTTGTGTATTGCTGGAGAATGGACTGCATCCGCTGCGAGATCGCCTCGCCTCATTGGATGTCAGCAAGATCGAACCGTGCACCATCGCCCGTGCGCTACCACTGATGCGTGAACGTCCCAGTGCCGACACACCGTGCATGGCGCTTTTCACCTCGGGTACTACCGGATTTCCCAAGGGGGTGCTGCTTAGCCAATACAATCTGGCGCATTTCACCGCCTGGCTCGGCGCTTGTGTAGAGATGAGTGAAGAGAGCCGCGTGTTGCAGTTTTCGCCGTTGAGCTTCGACTCTTCATTGATCGATATTTTCCCTGCCTTGATAGCCGGCGCCGAGTTGATTATCCCCAGCACCGATCAACGTCACGACCCTCGACAACTGGTCGAATTGATTCGCGGGCAACGCGTCACCCATGGTTTTCTACCGCCGGCGCTGCTCAGCATCCTGCCGCTGGATCAGCCATTGGGTCTTACTCATCTACTCACTGGAGGCGATTTCTGCGAGCCCTATGTAATCGAACGACTGGCAGGCCAATGTCAGTTGCATAACTTCTATGGACCGACGGAGACCACGGTGCTGGCAACCCATAGAGTGTTCCGGCACGGCGACGGCCCTCGCAACGTCGGCCATCCCATCGCCAACAGCCAGGTGTTGATTCTCGACGAAAACCTGCAGCCGGTGGATGAACAGGTGCTGGGCGATTTGTATATTGCAGGCCCGGGGGTGAGCCTGGGTTATTTGAATGTACCGCAACGGGCCGACAGCCCTTTTGTTGCACTGACACTGCCTGACGGGCAGTTGCTGCACGCTTACCGTAGCGGTGACCTGGCGAAATGGACTCAGGACGGCATCGAGTTGGGTGGGCGTCGGGATGACCAAGTCAAAATTCGCGGATTCCGGGTCGAGCCCCTGGAAATCGAACAATGCCTGCGCAACAGTCGGTTGTTTCGCCAAGTGGCCGTAGTGATTGACCCGGGCCTCAGGGTCATCGCTTTTGTCACTCAACCCGAACCCAGCGCCACGCTGGCTGACTTGAAACAGTATGCCCGCCAGTGGCTGCCTGAACATATGCAGCCCGTCATCTGGAACGAGTTAGCGCGCATGCCGGGCTCGAGTAACGGCAAGATCGATCGCAATGCATTGCTGGCCATGCCGTTGTCCATCCCTCAAGAAGTGACGCGCAGCTGTGCTCAGACCGATCTGCAAAAGCTGTTGGTAGACCTGTGGGCGCAATTGCTGGCGTTACCCGCTGGCAAATTATCGATTGATGACAGCTTTTTCAATCTGGGCGGCCATTCCATCCTCTTGTCGACGTTATTGCTGCGCGTGCGCGAGCGGTTTGGCCGCAGCCTCTCCCTCAACCACTTTTTCGAGGCACCGACAATCCGCACATTGGCCGCCCTGATGGAAGGTGGTGTGTTGCCGGATACACCCGGCAGCCAAATGGAGAAAGATGCATCACAAGTGTTGGAAATTAAGATACTGCCCGAGGCCCGCTTGGGCGATCCGCGTAAAGTGATCGTCACCGGGGCGAATAGCTTTGTCGGGGCGCATATCGTCCACGCGCTGCTGGCTGCAGGAGCACAAGAGGTAGCGTGCCTTGTGCGGGAACTGCCAGGTCAATCGGCAACAGCAAGGTTTACCCAGGCCTTGCGTGAATACCATCTGGAACATCTGGACCTGAGCCGAGTGCAAGTATACGCCGCCGACATTCGCCAACCTCGCCTGGGCTTGGCATGCAATGTGTACGACCGCCTCGCTCGCGATTATGGCGTGGTGGTGCACAACGCGGCACAGGTCAATCATGTGATGGACTATGTGTCACTCGCCAAAGACAACGTCGAACCGGCCCTTGAGTGCCTGCGTCTTTGCGAGACCCATTGTAAAAAGGTGCTCAACTTCATCTCTACCCTATCAGCCTGCAGCAGCGTGGACGCCGATGGGTACGTCCTTGAAGCCCCTGCCGGGCACGCGTTACCGCTCTATGTGAAAAATGGCTATAACCTTACCAAGTGGGTGGCAGAACGGCTGTTAGGGCGGGCGAGGGAGCAAGGGGCCTGGGTGAATATCCATCGGCCCGGGAATATCAGCTTCAACAGTCAGAACGGTGTTTGCCAGCCGCAGAAAAATCGATTGATGTTGATGCTCAAGGGCTCCCTGCAATTGGGCGTGGCACCCCGCCTGAACGTGAACTTCGATTTGATGCCGGTGGACTTCCTGGCTGGGTTCATTGCCTTTCACAGCGCCCGCTTTACCCCTGGGCGGAACATATTCAACCTGCACAACCCGCAGCCCTTGAGCTGGGATCAGTA
Organism: Pseudomonas sp. FBCC-B545; assembly: GCF_059134095.1. NCBI lineage: Bacteria > Pseudomonadati > Pseudomonadota > Gammaproteobacteria > Pseudomonadales > Pseudomonadaceae > Pseudomonas > Pseudomonas sp. FBCC-B545. Next base: position 6,128,390 of record NZ_CP101441.1, read on the forward strand.
TCTCGACGCGTTCAGCGAGGCCGGGCACGCCTTCGATCGGGTAGGCATTGAACACTGGCAACGGACGCTGCAAACGGTGAGTCGTGATAATGCGCTGTTTCGCGTGCTGGGCTTTTACCTGGACGGACTTGGCGAAGACATCGGCGACACTTCGATGATCCGTTACGACAATGCCCGCTGGGGCCTGGAAAAGATGGGTATGGACTATCCGCCAAAGAACCCGGAGCTGTTACGCAAGGGCTGTGACTACCTCACGGCCATCGGCTTCCTCTGAACTGCTTCAGGACTCCCCCATGAAACCGCTGCAACCCGATACGTTAATTCGCAATCCGATCGGTACACCGATTGTGGCTTCCGTCGTAGTCCCGTGTGAGGCTAAACGCCTGTGGGACGTGGTCGGTAGCTTTGATAGTTTTGATACCTTCATCCCAAGCCTGTCACACACCGAGATGACGGGTGTTGGCGTAGGCGCATTGCGCACTAAATTTTTCCACGATGGCCATTGCGTCGTGGAGCAACTGAACAGCCGAGACGAAAGCGCCATGTACATGACGTGGACCACCCTCTACAACACTTTGGGCGTGGCGCGCTTATGGGCAGCAATGAGTGTGGAAGCACTTGGCGCCCAGTGTTCCAAGGCAACCTGGACGCTGGTGGGCGAGCCGCAGGAAACGACTCAAGCTGAGTTTGAACAGTTTGCACAGACGTTCGCCGACAGCGCGTTGGAGAATGTGCGCCGGATGCTTGGCTAAGCAGTCGGAGCGAGGCCTCTCGCTCCGATGCAGTCAGGTTCAGATTTTGAAGCTATCGACCAATTGCTTCAATCGACTGGCCTGCTGGGACAGCGCATCGCAGTCCTTGAGCGTCTCGTTGAGGTTGGCCACGCCCTGCTGGTTCAGCAGGTTGATCTGGTTGATGTCAACGTTGAGGGTTTCAACGACTGCGGTCTGTTCTTCGGTTGCTGCCGCAACCGACTGGTTCATGCCATCTATTTCAACGATGCGCTGCGTCACGCTGACCAGGCGCTCACCCGCCTGGTTGGCCACTTCAACGCTTTCTTCACTGGAGACCTGACTGGCATTCATGGTGGTCACTGCTTCTCGGGACCCCACTTGCAGGGAAGTGATCATCTTGTGGATCTCTTCTGCCGACTCTTGGGTACGGTGCGCCAGGTTACGCACTTCATCAGCCACCACTGCAAATCCACGTCCGGCTTCGCCGGCACGGGCAGCCTCGATCGCCGCGTTAAGGGCGAGCAAGTTGGTTTGCTGGGAGATACCTTTGATGACATCAAGAATATGACCGATGTTGTCGGTACTGGCATTCAAGGTTTCGATCTGAGTGCAGGACAGGCTGATCTTCTGCGACAGCTCCGACATCGCCTGGATGGTTTGCTCAACCACCTTACGCCCATCGTCAGCTTGCTCGCTGGCACCGCTGGCATGCTGCGAAGCATCTGCGGCGTTGCGCGCGATTTCTTGGGTAGCGGCACCCAGTTCGTTGATCGCAGCTGCGACGCTGTTGGTGCGAGCACTCTGTTCGTCGGAACCGATGATCGAGGCATTAGACGATGCCATTACACGCTGGGATAGATCGTGCACCTGCCGTGTTGCCGAAGACACCTCGGAAATCGAGGCGTGGATCCGCTCGACGAACTGGTTGAACGCACTACCGACTTCGCCGAATTCGTCTTTGCTGGTTACGTCTAGGCGGCGGGTCAAATCACCTTCGCCTTGGGCAATGTCCTTCATGGCAACGCCCATGGTAGTCAACGGACGCAGCAATACTTGGATAAGCAAGCTCAGGAGCACAGCAATGGCCACGACAGCAATCAACATCGCAATCAACGCTGAGGTACGGAATTTACCCAAAGGGGCATAGGCTTTTTCTTTATCAATCGACAGGCCGATGTACCAGTCGGCGCCAGGCAAACCGCTGATAGGCGTGAACGACAGAATGCGATCCTGGTGATTGAGGACGACGTCCTGGTTGACCTTTTCGATGCGTACGTTGTTGCCAGAGTAGATGTCCTTGAGGTTTTTCATCACCTGGTCCTGGTCAGGGCTGACGATGACTTGACCATCACCGCTGACCAGGAATGCATGGCCGATGCCGCCGAAGTCTACCGAATTGATGATCTTCACCAGGGTTTGCAGACTCAGGTCGCCGCCGACAACACCCAACAATTCGCCGTTCTTCTTCACAGGCATGGCAATTGTCACGATCTGGCCGCCCACAGCCGCCATATAAGGCGGAGTAAGCATGGTTTTGTCCGCTACTACCGCTTGCTTGTACCAAGGGCGCTGACGAGGGTCGTAGTCGTCAGGCATCTTCGCATCAGGACGCTGAGTGAACACGCCGTTGGTCTGACCCACGTAGGTGAACTGGAAGTTGGAGGTGAGCGCTGGCTGATCGACCAGCCCGGGAAGGTCGGCCGCATTGCCCTGATGAGCTACGTTCTGCGCCAGGTTCTCGAGGACCAGGATGCGACCACTGAGCCAGTTCTGCACACTGCTGGCAGTGAGTTCGCCGGATTGTTGAATGGACGAGGCCAGGTTTTGCTTGATCGTGTTGCGTTGTAGATAGTCGTTGTACAGCGTGAATAACGCGAAGGCTAAAACCACGACGCCTGACGCGGCCAACAGAATTTTATGACTGAACTTGAGATTCATTTCATCGACTTCTTTTGCCAAAGGGGTGAGCGTGCCGAGTGGAACATTCCATGTAACGGGATAGGCGGACTCTACGGTCGCTCTATTTCGGTGCACGCATGGCTCGTCAGGGTTTCGGCCAAACTTCGGCAAATCTTAGGAATTTGTGAGAAGCATCTTCTTTTAGCGTAGGAAACCGACAGACGGCTGGTTAGCGGAATTGTTGTTTTGGGTCGCCCTAAACGACAAAACCCCTGTCTGCGCTAGCAGACAGGGGTTTCGGAATTCAATCTTGACGATGACCTACTCTCACATGGGGAAACCCCACACTACCATCGGCGATGCATCGTTTCACTGCTGAGTTCGGGATGGGATCAGGTGGTTCCAATGCTCTATGGTCGTCAAGAAATTCTGTGTACCAGGCCGTTGCGTTGGCAACGGGCCGGTGAAATTCATGAGTTTCTATATAAACAAAACCCCTGTCTGCGTTAGCAAACAGGGGTTTTGGAATTTAATCTTGACGATGACCTACTCTCACATGGGGAAACCCCACACTACCATCGGCGATGCATCGTTTCACTACTGAGTTCGGGATGGGATCAGGTGGTTCCAATGCTCTATGGTCGTCAAGAAATTCGGGTACTGAGTCGTGACCAGCTGGCCTCGCTTCAGCAAATTGGGTATGTGACAGTTGTCGGTGTTTTGTGAGCTTCGAACTTTCGGTTCATTTCGTCTTCACACACCGCAATCTGATGCTCGTTAGAGTAGTCAAATTGCTTGGGTGTTATATGGTCAAGCCTCACGGGCAATTAGTATTGGTTAGCTCAACGCCTCACAGCGCTTACACACCCAACCTATCAACGTCGTAGTCTTCGACGGCCCTTCAGGGGACTCAAGGTCCCAGTGAGATCTCATCTTGAGGCTAGTTTCCCGCTTAGATGCTTTCAGCGGTTATCTATTCCGAACATAGCTACCCGGCAATGCCACTGGCGTGACAACCGGAACACCAGAGGTTCGTCCACTCCGGTCCTCTCGTACTAGGAGCAGCCCCTCTCAAATCTCAAACGTCCACGGCAGATAGGGACCGAACTGTCTCACGACGTTCTAAACCCAGCTCGCGTACCACTTTAAATGGCGAACAGCCATACCCTTGGGACCGGCTTCAGCCCCAGGATGTGATGAGCCGACATCGAGGTGCCAAACACCGCCGTCGATATGAACTCTTGGGCGGTATCAGCCTGTTATCCCCGGAGTACCTTTTATCCGTTGAGCGATGGCCCTTCCATACAGAACCACCGGATCACTAAGACCTACTTTCGTACCTGCTCGACGTGTCTGTCTCGCAGTCAAGCGCGCTTTTGCCTTTATACTCTACGACCGATTTCCGACCGGTCTGAGCGCACCTTCGTACTCCTCCGTTACTCTTTAGGAGGAGACCGCCCCAGTCAAACTACCCACCATACACTGTCCTCGATCCGGATAACGGACCTGAGTTAGAACCTCAAAGTTGCCAGGGTGGTATTTCAAGGTTGGCTCCACGCAGACTGGCGTCCACGCTTCAAAGCCTCCCACCTATCCTACACAAGCAAATTCAAAGTCCAGTGCAAAGCTATAGTAAAGGTTCACGGGGTCTTTCCGTCTAGCCGCGGATACACTGCATCTTCACAGCGATTTCAATTTCACTGAGTCTCGGGTGGAGACAGCGCCGCCATCGTTACGCCATTCGTGCAGGTCGGAACTTACCCGACAAGGAATTTCGCTACCTTAGGACCGTTATAGTTACGGCCGCCGTTTACCGGGGCTTCGATCAAGAGCTTCGCGTTAGCTAACCCCATCAATTAACCTTCCGGCACCGGGCAGGCGTCACACCCTATACGTCCACTTTCGTGTTTGCAGAGTGCTGTGTTTTTAATAAACAGTCGCAGCGGCCTGGTATCTTCGACCGGCATGAGCTTACGGAGCAAGTCCTTCACCCTCACCGGCGCACCTTCTCCCGAAGTTACGGTGCCATTTTGCCTAGTTCCTTCACCCGAGTTCTCTCAAGCGCCTTGGTATTCTCTACCCAACCACCTGTGTCGGTTTGGGGTACGGTTCCTGGTTACCTGAAGCTTAGAAGCTTTTCTTGGAAGCATGGCATCAACCACTTCGTCATCTAAAAGATGACTCGTCATCAGCTCTCGGCCTTAAGATCCCGGATTTACCTAAGATCTCAGCCTACCACCTTAAACTTGGACAACCAACGCCAAGCTGGCCTAGCCTTCTCCGTCCCTCCATCGCAATAACCAGAAGTACAGGAATATTAACCTGTTTTCCATCGACTACGCTTTTCAGCCTCGCCTTAGGGACCGACTAACCCTGCGTCGATTAACGTTGCGCAGGAAACCTTGGTCTTTCGGCGTGGGTGTTTTTCACACCCATTGTCGTTACTCATGTCAGCATTCGCACTTCTGATACCTCCAGCAAGCTTCTCAACTCACCTTCACAGGCTTACAGAACGCTCCTCTACCGCATCACTTACGTGATACCCGTAGCTTCGGTGTATGGTTTGAGCCCCGTTACATCTTCCGCGCAGGCCGACTCGACTAGTGAGCTATTACGCTTTCTTTAAAGGGTGGCTGCTTCTAAGCCAACCTCCTAGCTGTCTAAGCCTTCCCACATCGTTTCCCACTTAACCATAACTTTGGGACCTTAGCTGACGGTCTGGGTTGTTTCCCTTTTCACGACGGACGTTAGCACCCGCCGTGTGTCTCCCATGCTCGGCACTTGTAGGTATTCGGAGTTTGCATCGGTTTGGTAAGTCGGGATGACCCCCTAGCCGAAACAGTGCTCTACCCCCTACAGTGATACATGAGGCGCTACCTAAATAGCTTTCGAGGAGAACCAGCTATCTCCGAGCTTGATTAGCCTTTCACTCCGATCCACAGGTCATCCGCTAACTTTTCAACGGTAGTCGGTTCGGTCCTCCAGTTAGTGTTACCCAACCTTCAACCTGCCCATGGATAGATCGCCCGGTTTCGGGTCTATTCCCAGCGACTAGACGCCCTATTAAGACTCGCTTTCGCTACGCCTCCCCTATTCGGTTAAGCTCGCCACTGAAAATAAGTCGCTGACCCATTATACAAAAGGTACGCAGTCACCCAACAAAGTGGGCTCCCACTGCTTGTACGCATACGGTTTCAGGATCTATTTCACTCCCCTCTCCGGGGTTCTTTTCGCCTTTCCCTCACGGTACTAGTTCACTATCGGTCAGTCAGTAGTATTTAGCCTTGGAGGATGGTCCCCCCATATTCAGACAAAGTTTCTCGTGCTCCGTCCTACTCGATTTCATGACTAAGAGATTTTCGCGTACAGGGCTATCACCCACTATGGCCGCACTTTCCAGAGCGTTCCGCTAATCTCAAAGCCACTTAAGGGCTAGTCCCCGTTCGCTCGCCACTACTAAGGGAATCTCGGTTGATTTCTTTTCCTCAGGGTACTTAGATGTTTCAGTTCCCCTGGTTCGCCTCTTGCACCTATGTATTCAGTACAAGATAACCATCTTATGATGGCTGGGTTCCCCCATTCAGACATCTCCGGATCAAAGTCTGTTTGCCGACTCCCCGAAGCTTTTCGCAGGCTACCACGTCTTTCATCGCCTCTGACTGCCAAGGCATCCACCGTATGCGCTTCTTCACTTGACCATATAACCCCAAGCAATCTGGTTATACTGTGAAGACGACATTCGCCGAAAATTCGAATTTCTCAGTTAAGAGAACTCACAAATTTTACCTTAGCCTGATCCGTTACCAGTGAAAGTAACGTTCAGTCTATCTTTCTATCACATACCCAAATTTTTAAAGAACGAACTAGTCAAAGACTAGAAATCAACATTCACCATCACAGCGATGGAATGCTCATTTCTAAGCTTTATACAAACAGAAGCAGTAGTGGTGGAGCCAAACGGGATCGAACCGTTGACCTCCTGCGTGCAAGGCAGGCGCTCTCCCAGCTGAGCTATGGCCCCGTATTTCTACAGGCGTTTCCCACACAAAATTGGTGGGTCTGGGCAGATTCGAACTGCCGACCTCACCCTTATCAGGGGTGCGCTCTAACCAACTGAGCTACAGACCCAATTTCGGGCTGCTTCTTATCGTCTTCTTCAATGAATCAAGCAATTCGTGTGGGAACTTATGGAGCAGCTGATGTCGTCGATTAAGGAGGTGATCCAGCCGCAGGTTCCCCTACGGCTACCTTGTTACGACTTCACCCCAGTCATGAATCACACCGTGGTAACCGTCCTCCCGAAGGTTAGACTAGCTACTTCTGGTGCAACCCACTCCCATGGTGTGACGGGCGGTGTGTACAAGGCCCGGGAACGTATTCACCGCGACATTCTGATTCGCGATTACTAGCGATTCCGACTTCACGCAGTCGAGTTGCAGACTGCGATCCGGACTACGATCGGTTTTCTGGGATTAGCTCCACCTCGCGGCTTGGCAACCCTCTGTACCGACCATTGTAGCACGTGTGTAGCCCAGGCCGTAAGGGCCATGATGACTTGACGTCATCCCCACCTTCCTCCGGTTTGTCACCGGCAGTCTCCTTAGAGTGCCCACCATTACGTGCTGGTAACTAAGGACAAGGGTTGCGCTCGTTACGGGACTTAACCCAACATCTCACGACACGAGCTGACGACAGCCATGCAGCACCTGTCTCAATGTTCCCGAAGGCACCAATCTATCTCTAGAAAGTTCATTGGATGTCAAGGCCTGGTAAGGTTCTTCGCGTTGCTTCGAATTAAACCACATGCTCCACCGCTTGTGCGGGCCCCCGTCAATTCATTTGAGTTTTAACCTTGCGGCCGTACTCCCCAGGCGGTCAACTTAATGCGTTAGCTGCGCCACTAAGAGCTCAAGGCTCCCAACGGCTAGTTGACATCGTTTACGGCGTGGACTACCAGGGTATCTAATCCTGTTTGCTCCCCACGCTTTCGCACCTCAGTGTCAGTATTAGTCCAGGTGGTCGCCTTCGCCACTGGTGTTCCTTCCTATATCTACGCATTTCACCGCTACACAGGAAATTCCACCACCCTCTACCATACTCTAGTCAGTCAGTTTTGAATGCAGTTCCCAGGTTGAGCCCGGGGATTTCACATCCAACTTAACAAACCACCTACGCGCGCTTTACGCCCAGTAATTCCGATTAACGCTTGCACCCTCTGTATTACCGCGGCTGCTGGCACAGAGTTAGCCGGTGCTTATTCTGTCGGTAACGTCAAAATTGCAGAGTATTAATCTACAACCCTTCCTCCCAACTTAAAGTGCTTTACAATCCGAAGACCTTCTTCACACACGCGGCATGGCTGGATCAGGCTTTCGCCCATTGTCCAATATTCCCCACTGCTGCCTCCCGTAGGAGTCTGGACCGTGTCTCAGTTCCAGTGTGACTGATCATCCTCTCAGACCAGTTACGGATCGTCGCCTTGGTGAGCCATTACCCCACCAACTAGCTAATCCGACCTAGGCTCATCTGATAGCGCAAGGCCCGAAGGTCCCCTGCTTTCTCCCGTAGGACGTATGCGGTATTAGCGTCCGTTTCCGAACGTTATCCCCCACTACCAGGCAGATTCCTAGGCATTACTCACCCGTCCGCCGCTCTCAAGAGAAGCAAGCTTCTCTCTACCGCTCGACTTGCATGTGTTAGGCCTGCCGCCAGCGTTCAATCTGAGCCATGATCAAACTCTTCAGTTCAAACATCTTTGGGTTTTTAAGAAACCCTAAACTTGGCTCAGCAATCGTTGGTTACATCTTTGATTTCTCGCGGAGTAACTTGTGATGCTGATAATCTTGTTGACTATCAGTCTGACTCCACAAGCACCCACACGAATTGCTTGATTCAGTTGTTAAAGAGCGGTTGGTTAAGAGCTTTCGTCTCAACCGAGGCGCGCATTCTACAGCAGCCTCATTTACTGTCAAGTGATTATTTTCAGAAGCTTTCGAAGATTTCTTCAACAACTTCAACCACTTGCGCTTCTGATCTCTCATCAGCGGGAGGCGAATTCTACAGCGTTACACGCTGCTGTCAACACCTCTTTTTCAACTTCCTTTGGGCTTCGATGAACTGAAGCTACTTGCTGCCGAAAACTTCATAACTCATTGTTTACCAAGGAGTTTTCCGTTTCGACTGCGCCGGAAGTGGGGCGAATTATAGGCTTCCAGAATCTGCCGTCAACACTTAATTCTGCTTTTCTATCAATAAGTTAGGATTGATTAAAAAACGAGCACTCTCTAGAAGAACACTCTTCGCACTTCTATATAGAGGGAATAACTCAGATGACACCTGCCGCCTTCAACGCAGCCACATTAGCTGCACCCAACCCCAGAACCCCCTGCAACACCTGAAGCGTATGCTCCCCCAATAGAGGAGGCGCACTACGGTACTCCACAGGTGTCTTGGATAAACGTATCGGGTTGGCAACCTGAGGCACCATCCCCGCCAGCGCATGAGGCAGCTCCATAGCCAAGCCCCGCGCCTTGACCTGAGGATCGGCAAATACCTGCGCCAGATCATTGATCGGTCCGCACGGCACGCCCACTCGCTCCAACCCTGCCACCCATTCAGCAGTCGTCTTGAAGACCGTAGCCTGGCGGATCAATGGAATAAGCACCGCACGATTGGCTACTCGAGCCTTGTTGGTGGAGAAACGCGAGTCATCCGCCCACTGTGGCTGCCCAGCGACTTCGGCGAATTTACGGAATTGGCTGTCATTACCCACGGTAAGAATGAAATCCCCATCGGCTGTGGGAAAGTCCTGATAGGGCACTATATTAGGATGGGCATTCCCCAGGCGCTTCGGCGACGCTCCGGTTGTCAGGTAATTCATCGCCTGGTTTGCCAGGCAAGCCACCTGTACATCCAGCAGTGCCATATCGATATGTTGGCCACCACCATCATGATCGCGATGCGCCAGCGCTGCCAGGATCGCCACAGTTGAATAGAGCCCTGTCAGGATGTCCGTCAGCGCGACGCCAACCTTGACCGGCCCGGCCCCCTCATCCCCCTCAGGCCTGCCCGTCAGACTCATGAGCCCACCCAGCCCCTGGATCATGAAGTCGTAGCCGGCACGCGCTGCATAAGGCCCCGTCTGGCCAAACCCCGTGATTGAGCAATAGATCAGCTCCGGGTTGGCCTCCTTGAGCGATTCATAATCCAGGCCATAGGCTGCAAGCCCCCCGACCTTGAAGTTCTCGATCAAGATGTCCGACTTGGCAGCCAGATCGCGCACCAACTTTTGCCCCTCCTGTCGCGTAAAGTCGATAGTCACCGACTCTTTATTGCGGTTAGCCGAAAGGTAATACGCTGCCTCACTGGTGTTCTCGCCATCGGCATCTTTCAGGAAGGGCGGCCCCCAGGCGCGCGTGTCATCACCACTACCGGGTCTTTCGACCTTGATCACCTCGGCCCCAAGGTCTGCAAGGATCTGCCCGGACCAGGGTCCCGCCAGTACTCGCGACAAATCCAGTACCCGCAGATGCGAAAGCGCGCCCATGCCCATGCTCCTATTAGTAGAACGCCTGAAGACCGGTTTGTGCGCGCCCCAGAATCAAGGCATGCACGTCATGGGTCCCTTCATAGGTGTTGACCACCTCCAGGTTAACCAAGTGGCGCGCCACTCCGAACTCATCGGAGATGCCGTTGCCACCCAGCATGTCCCGGGCCATGCGTGCGATGTCCAGGGACTTGCCACAGGAGTTGCGCTTCATGATCGAAGTAATCTCAACCGCCGCCGTACCTTCGTCTTTCATCCGGCCCAGACGCAGGCAACCTTGAAGAGCCAGGGTGATTTCGGTCTGCATATCGGCCAGCTTCTTCTGGATCAACTGCGTGGCGGCTAATGGCCGACCAAACTGCTGACGATCAAGGGTGTACTGACGCGCCGTGTGCCAGCAGAACTCAGCAGCCCCCAGCGCCCCCCAGGAAATCCCGTACCGTGCCGAATTAAGACAAGTAAAAGGACCTTTCAACCCACGCACGTCCGGGAAGATGTTCTCTTCTGGCACGAATACGTTATCCATGACGATTTCACCGGTGATGGAGGCCCGTAGGCCGACCTTGCCGTGAATGGCCGGTGCGCTCAGGCCTTTCCACCCCTTCTCCAGGACGAAGCCACGGATATCGCCCGCATCGTCTTTGCCCCACACCACAAACACGTCCGCGATCGGACTGTTGGTAATCCACATCTTCGCGCCGGTCAGGCTATAGCCGCCATCCACTTTGCGCGCCCGGGTAATCATCGCGCCCGGGTCGGAGCCATGGTTAGGTTCGGTCAGGCCAAAACAGCCGATCCATTCGCCAGAAGCAAGCTTAGGCAGGTACTTCTGTTTCTGCGCCTCAGTGCCAAATTCATTGATCGGCACCATGACCAGTGACGACTGCACGCTCATCATCGAGCGATAGCCAGAGTCGACACGCTCCACTTCACGCGCAATCAACCCATAGCTGACGTAGTTCAAGCCACTGCCGCCGTACTGCTCGGGAATCATCGCGCCCAGTAAACCGGTTTCCCCCATCTCACGGAAGATCGCCGGGTCAGTCTTTTCATGACGGAAGGCTTCGAGTACACGCGGAGCCAGCTTGTCCTGAGCAAATTGCTCAGCGCTGTCGCGCACCATGCGCTCTTCTTCGGTGAGCTGTTGATCCAGCAGCAGCGGATCGATCCAGTTGAAGCTTGCCTTGCCAGCCATGAATAAGTCCTCGCGCAAAACATCAGAAGTCGTGGATGCAGACTAGGCCGGGTCGGCCCAGAGGGCAAACGAGGTTTGCGCATAGGCTTGTGCTAATTTCTCACTTCGTAACATTCAACCAGGCCAGAAATGCGCTTTATCTGTGAGGGCAACGTACATGCGCAGAAAAATTCCCAGCACCACCGCACTGATAAGCTTTGAAGCAGCAGCCCGTCACGAGAGCTTTACCAAGGCGGCGCAAGAGCTTTCGATCACCCAGGGCGCCATCTGCCGACAGATCGCCAGCCTAGAGGAGTTTTTAAGTGTCGAACTGTTTCGCCGCTCACGACGCGGTGTGAAGTTGACGGAGGCTGGCCTGTCTTATAGCCGCAGAGTGGCAACACAGCTAGACGCTGTGGAGCGAGACACCTTGTCCGTCATGGGCCAGCAGGGTGCCAACGTCATCGAACTGGCAGTGGTACCGACTTTCGGCACGCAATGGCTGATCCCGCGCCTCAAGGACTTTCAACGTCAGCACCCGGAAGTAACGGTCAACCTGACCAACCGCACACGCCCCTTCCTATTCGCCGACACGGAGTTCGACGCTGCGATCTATTTCGGCGATGCCGATTGGTCCGGTACAGAGTCCCACAGACTCATGGGCGAAAACCCTGTACCCGTGTGTAGCCCATGCTTACTCGGTGGCCGCACGCATTTCACCCCCCAGGAGATCGCCGAATTGCCGCTACTGCAGCAGACCACACGCCCCTATGCCTGGCGGCAATGGTTCAACGCCCGACAGCTGAACGTTCCCCGCGACATGACAGGCCCTAGATACGAGCTATTCTCGATGTTGTCCCAAGCGGCCACGCATGACATGGGCGTTGCGCTGATTCCGCCATTCCTCATCCAGCGGGAGCTGAAGGAGCAGCAGCTGGTCATTGCCAGCAGTGAAGCGTTGAGCAGCGAAAAGGCTTATTACCTGATGATTCCCGACAAAAAGGTCGAATCAGCCTCATTACACGCTTTCAGGGATTGGCTGGTCGACCAATCACAGCGCTACAGCCCCAGCACCTGAGGGAAACATCTCGAATTATTGACCCTGTAGTCAGGTTATTTTTAAGCCTACAGATATAAATATATGTCGCATTTGAACAGACTGTACTCATCGAACAGAAATACGGCTCCAAGCCATGATTTTCATGGCTTGGAGCGACACTTACCAGCCAATAACCGACTATTCACGCCAAAGATAGAAAAAGCAGCGAAAAACAGCTGCAGCCCTTTAATTACTTGTATTTAATGAGGTTATTCCATGGTGTTGCGACAATCAGTCACAGGGTGACTTGTAGTTAATTTTTCGTCACCCGTCATAATCCCTTGAAGGCCGTAAAGTTCGCCTGCAAAATGCCGCGCCCCGCTGTCATTTCAGCGGGATCGTGCTGATCGGCCGCCCCAGTTGCGCCACTCGCGGTGCACTGGCCTTTTTACAAAAAGATCAAAAGCAAAAAGATCATGCAGGAGATTTGACGTGCACATTGGTGTTCCTCTCGAAACCCAGACCGGTGAAACGCGGGTGGCTGCCACCCCGGAAACCATCAAGAAACTGATCGGCCAGGGCCATAAGGTCACTGTACAAAGCGGTGCCGGCATCAACGCCAGCATCGTCGACAGTGCCTATGAAACAGCAGGCGCAACCATTGGCAGCGCCAACGATGCATTTGGCGCCGAGCTGATCCTCAAGGTGGTTGCCCCCAGCGACAGCGAACTGGCGCTGATCAAAAGTGGCACCGTGTTGGTGGGCATGCTCAATCCGTTCAGCAACGAAACCATCGCCAAGCTCGCAGAGCGTGGCGTCACCGCCTTCGCCCTGGAAGCTGCGCCACGTACTTCACGGGCCCAAAGCCTGGACGTACTGTCCTCCCAGGCCAACATCGCCGGTTACAAGGCCGTGTTACTGGCCGCTCATCACTACCCGCGCTTCATGCCGATGCTGATGACCGCCGCTGGCACCGTAAAAGCTGCGCGCGTGTTGATCCTCGGCGCCGGTGTTGCGGGGCTGCAGGCCATCGCCACGGCGAAACGCCTGGGTGCGGTGATCGAGGCGTCCGACGTACGCCCGGCGGTTAAAGAGCAGATCGAATCCCTCGGTGCGAAATTTGTCGACGTACCTTACGAAACCGATGAAGAGCGTGAATGCGCCGTCGGTGTCGGTGGTTACGCACGCCCGATGCCGACCAGCTGGATGCAGCGCCAGGCCCTGGCCGTACACGAACGCGCCAAGCAGGCCGACATCGTTATCACCACAGCGTTGATCCCAGGCCGCAAGGCTCCAACCCTGCTGAGCGCCGATACCGTGGCGCAAATGAAGCCCGGTTCGGTAGTCATCGACCTCGCCGCCGCACAAGGCGGCAACTGCCCGCTGACCGTCGCCGACCAGGTGGTGGTGGAAAACGGCGTAATCATCTGCGGCCCGACCAACCTGGCGGGCGCTGTCGCCGCCGACGCGTCGGCCTTGTATGCACGCAACCTGCTGGACTTCCTTAAGCTGGTCTTCACCAAGGAAGGGCAGTTTGAAATCAACCTCGAAGACGACATCGTCGCCGCGTGCCTGATGTGCCGCGACGGCCAAGTCATCCGCAAAAACGCCTAAGCAGGGATTCAGACGATGGAAGAGCTTATCTCCCCCGGTATCTACAACCTGATCATCTTTGTGCTGGCGATTTATGTCGGTTATCACGTGGTCTGGAACGTAACACCCGCATTGCACACGCCGCTGATGGCCGTGACCAACGCCATTTCCGCGATTGTCATCGTCGGCGCCATGCTGGCTGCCGCGCTGACCGTCACCCCGCTGGGCAAGACTATGGGCACCCTGGCGGTAGCCTTGGCGGCAGTTAACGTATTCGGTGGTTTCCTGGTTACGCGTAGGATGCTTGAGATGTTCAAGAAGAAAGCGCCCAAAGCTGTGAAAGAAGAGGTGCAGAAGTAATGAGCATGAATCTGGTGACGACGCTCTACCTGATCGCGTCGATCTGTTTCATCCAGGCCCTCAAGGGCCTTTCGCACCCCACCACCTCGCGACGCGGCAACCTGTTCGGCATGCTCGGCATGGCGCTGGCGGTACTCACCACCGTCGGCCTCATCTATAAGCTGGGGGCTGAACTGGCGACTGCCGGTATCGGCTACGTCATCGTTGGCCTACTGGTTGGCGGTACCGCCGGCTCGATCATGGCCAAGCGTGTCGAAATGACCAAGATGCCCGAGTTGGTCGCCTTCATGCACAGCATGATCGGCTTGGCAGCAGTGTTCATCGCCATTGCCGCCGTGGTCGAGCCGCAGTCCCTGGGTATCGTCAAGCACTTGGGCGATTCGATCCCGGCCGGTAACCGCCTGGAACTGTTCCTCGGTGCTGCCATCGGTGCAATCACCTTCTCCGGCTCGGTGATCGCATTCGGCAAGCTGTCGGGCAAGTACAAGTTCCGCCTGTTCCAGGGCGCACCGGTACAGTTCGGTGGCCAACACAAACTGAACCTGGTGCTCGGCCTCGCAACCCTGGGCCTGGGCCTGGCGTTCATGTTCACCGGCAACCTCACCGCGTTCGCACTGATGCTGGCCCTGGCCTTCGTACTGGGTGTGCTGATCATCATCCCGATCGGCGGCGCTGACATGCCAGTAGTAGTGTCGATGCTTAACAGTTACTCCGGCTGGGCAGCGGCGGGCATTGGCTTCTCGCTGAACAACTCGATGTTGATCATCGCGGGCTCCCTGGTGGGCTCCAGCGGCGCGATCCTGTCGTACATCATGTGCAAGGCGATGAACCGCTCCTTCTTTAATGTGCTGCTGGGCGGTTTCGGCAACACAGTAGATGCCGGCGCGGCAGCTGGCTCCAAGGAAGCGCGCCCGGTGAAGTCCGGTTCGGCCGACGACGCCACGTTCTTGCTGACCAATGCCGACACGGTGATCATCGTGCCGGGCTATGGCTTGGCAGTCGCCCGGGCCCAACACGCGCTTAAAGAGCTGACTGAAAAGCTTACTCACCGCGGGGTCACTGTGAAGTACGCGATTCACCCCGTAGCGGGCCGTATGCCAGGGCATATGAACGTACTGCTGGCCGAGGCAGAAGTGCCTTACGACCAGGTATTCGAGATGGAAGACATCAACTCCGAGTTCGGCCAGGCCGACGTGGTGCTGGTGTTGGGCGCCAACGATGTGGTCAACCCGGCTGCGAAGAACGATCCGAACTCGCCGATTGCCGGCATGCCAATCCTCGAGGCGTTCAAGGCCAAGACCATCATCGTCAACAAGCGCTCGATGGCCAGCGGCTACGCGGGCCTGGATAACGAATTGTTCTACCTGGACAAGACCATGATGGTCTTCGGTGATGCCAAGAAGGTCATCGAAGACATGGTCAAAGCCGTCGAATAACACTGCGCCAGCGCAATACCCCAAACCCTGGCCTCCCGTAGGCTGGGGTTTTTTATTACGGGATGAAACCCGACCAAAGGCTCTAAATCGCTACCTGGCATTCGACCATGGTAGCGGGCCGAAACTTTTTGAAATCACTACACTGCCCACCTTGCTTCCGTAGCCTGAGATAACAATTCATGTACCGTGATCGTATCCGCTTGCCTTCGTTGTTGAACAAGGTCATGAGCGCGGCAGAAGCCGCCGCACTGATCGAGGACGGCATGACCGTCGGCATGAGCGGCTTCACCCGCGCCGGTGAAGCCAAGGCCGTCCCCCACGCCCTGGCCGAACGCGCCAAGACTTCGCCCCTGAAAATCACCCTGATGACCGGCGCCAGCCTGGGCAATGACTTGGACAAGCAACTGACCGAAGCCGGCGTGCTGTCGCGACGCATGCCATTCCAGGTCGACAGCACCCTGCGCAAGGCGATCAACGCCGGCGAAGTCATGTTTATCGACCAGCACCTGTCGGAAACCGTCGAGCAGTTGCGCAACAACCAGCTCAAACTGCCGGACATTGCGGTGATTGAAGCCGTCGCGATCACTGAGCAAGGGCACATCGTGCCCACCACCTCCGTAGGCAACTCGGCCAGTTTCGCGATTTTTGCCAAGCAGGTAATTGTCGAGATCAACCTGGCGCACAACCCGAACCTGGAAGGGTTGCATGACATCTATATCCCGACCTACCGGCCAACCCGTACGCCGATCCCGCTGGTGAAGGTCGACGACCGCATTGGCAGCACCGCAATTCCGATCCCGCCGGAGAAGATCGTCGCCATTGTGATCACCAATCAGGCCGACTCCGCCTCTACGGTGACGCCACCTGACAGCGACACCCAAGGCATTGCCAACCATCTGATCAACTTCCTCAAGCAAGAGGTGGACGCCGGGCGCATGACCAACAAGCTCGGTCCGCTGCAGGCGGGGATCGGCAACATTGCCAACGCAGTAATGTGTGGCTTGATCGACTCGCCGTTTGAAGACCTGACCATGTACTCGGAAGTGCTGCAGGACTCCACGTTCGACCTGATCGACGCCGGCAAGCTGAGCTTCGCCTCCGGCAGCTCGATCACCTTGTCGGAGCGACGCAACGCCGACGTGTTCGGCAACCTGGAGCATTACAAGGACAAACTGGTGCTGCGCCCGCAGGAAATCTCCAATCACCCTGAAGTGGTGCGGCGGCTGGGCATCATCGGCATCAACACCGCGCTGGAGTTCGACATCTACGGCAACGTCAATTCCACCCACGTGTGCGGCACGCGGATGATGAACGGCATTGGCGGCTCCGGTGACTTCGCGCGCAATGCGCACCTGGCGATCTTCGTCACAAAATCGATTGCCAAGGGCGGCGCGATTTCCAGCGTGGTACCGATGGTCAGTCATGTGGACCACACCGAGCATGACGTGGACATTCTCGTCACCGAAGTGGGCCTTGCCGATCTGCGCGGCCTGGCACCACGGGAGCGCGCACGAGTGATCATCGACAACTGCGTGCATCCGGCCTACCGCGACGCGCTCAATACCTACTTTGAGGCCGCGTGTGCCATCGGCGGGCACACGCCGCACATCCTGCGTGAAGCCCTCAGTTGGCACATCAACCTTGAAGAAACCGGACATATGCTCAAGGGCTGATCGATACAGATCCGGGCTGATGCAAATACAGTTTCATCAGCTCGAAGATCCAATGGGCATTTTAGTAAAAAACTGTACTTCTGTACTGGTCAAATCCTACTGAAATATCCCACTACTTCCTTCGAAAACACCTATTTCGCACCGTTAAGGTGCAGATAGGTACAGTTGCCCCATTTTCGTACCGTACAGCCTGATTAAACAGTTAACTGGCCTCTCACAATACAGGTGAACTGTATCTAGAGAGTCTTGCGCCGGAGGAGGATCATTGGCATCAGTTAAACCACTACCTAATCCCGCCACAAGCGGAAGGATGTCATCATGGAACGTACACTCAGTTCCGAACTGTTCTTCGAAGATAAAGCTGTAAACACCAACGCTTCCCTGCCTTTGCGCGTTCTCGCCAACCTGATGTTGTGGCAGCGCCGCATCTCCAGCCGCCACCAATTGGCTCGCCTGGATTCGCGCCTGCTGGCTGACGCCGGTATCAGCGAAGCTCAACGCTACGAAGAGCTGAGCAAGCCGTTCTGGCGCTAATAGGCGCCCGCTGGCCCTGACCCGCCGGGTCCACCGCCAGCACCCAGATTTATCAAAACAAAGCCCGCCCCGGGTAACCGGAGGCGGGCTACGTTGTTTCTGCGATAGGGGCTTGAAGCCGCGAGATTTCTGCTTACCGGTACAGATTTATGAATGCAACAAATGACAGGTACAGTTAATTGCATGCTTCCGAATAGACAATCGCGAGACTAATATCCACTCACCACGTGGCGAACCTTGTAGAGCGTGCGTCTGATGCTCAACAGTCCCAGTCCGTTTCGCAGTGGCCGCTTCGCGCCACCTTATTATTCGTCTACAGGAGTTTCCCCATGTCCCGTCTTCGCCTGTTATGCACTGCTGCTGTGTTGACCCTGGCTGCCAATGCCCATGCGAGCAGCTTTATCATGACCACCGACTCGATCGTCGGCGCGCTGAAAGCCACTTCCGACGCAACCTCAGATGCCACCTCCTCCCTGCGCGATAACAAAGTGGTACAGGCCGCACGTGACGACGCGGCCAGCTTTGTCGCCAGTGAAGGCGCCATCCGAGGCGTGAAGCTGGAAAGTGCCCTGGCCCACATCCGCCAACAAGCGCCGCAACTGAACACCGCAACCGATGCACAGTTGGCACAGGCCATTCTGGCGATCTGATACACGGCAACCAGAAGGGAGCGCCAGCCGCTCCCGGATGCCTGCGCGCTGGCTCTCGCCCGGGCATTGCGCTAGCCTTGGCGCTCGCTTTCAGTTGTCGAGTCCCATGGCTTTTTCATACCGTCTGTTTGTTGTCTCTATATTGTTTTCCGCCTGCTGGTCACCCCTGGCTTCGGCCCTTGATGTGTCCACCCAGAGCACTGTTGTCAGCGTGTACGCCACCAGCAAGGTGACCTCTGCACCGTTCGACAACAAGTTGGTCGTGGCCGCCCAGGATGATGCTGCCGCTTTCATTGCCACTGATGGCCAATGGCGGGGCGTACGCCTGGAGTCCGCACTGGATTATCTGCGCCGCACCCAACCAAAACTTCATGCAAGCGACCTTGAACTGGCGCAAGCAATTCTCGTCCAATAATCATCTTTGTATTTGGAGTCACCGCAATGCGTAGCCCGTTGATCGTCGCCGCCCTCGGCCTGCTGTTTTTGGCCGATGTCGCCCAGGCGCAAACCTTGAAGGCCACCAGTAACATCGTCGTGCGTGCTTCGGCGCGTACCATTGATTTCACCTCGGACACCACCACTTCCATCCGCGATTCCAAAATCGTGCGTGAAGCCCACGATGATGCCGCCAGTTTCGTCGCCACAAATGGCGAGATTCGCGGCGCGCAACTCGAAGCTGCCTTCGACACCCTGCGCACCCGCGTACCGCAAGCCCGTGATGCCAGTGACCAGACCCTCGCCGAAGCTATTCTCGCTCTGTGAGGCGCGTCAAAGCCTGGCTCCTGGCCGGGGCTGTGCTGCTGTGTGCAAGTACAGCCCAGGCCAGCCTGCAACTGCGGCTCAAGACCGATGGCTTGAGCCCGGCTGAACAGCAGGCCAGCCAGGCATTGCTCGATGATGCGATGCGCGCCTTGCCGCCACGCTTCATCGAGCAGCTGGATCGCCGCATCGATGTCGGCTGGACCGACAAGATGCCAGCAAACGCTTACGGCCAAGCCTCTCTTGTGTCCGAACTGGACTTGAACCAAAACCTGCTCGCCAGCCTGACCGACGGCAGCGCCGCCACCCAGAAAACCAATCGCCCCCACGGCAGCGTGCGCCGGGAAATGCTAGCCACCGTGCTGCATGAACTGACTCACATCTATGACCGTGCGCGCCTGTGGCCCAAAGATGAACGCGCCCTGATCCAACGCTGCAGCCGCCAGAACAACATCACCGGCTTGATCGGTTTGCCCGACCAATGCCGTGGCCAGAACGACCGTCGCTTTACCCTAAGTGACGATCCGCGCCTGCTGGACCTCGCCGGCTGGCCGCAATACGTCGGCCGCCGCGGCGAACGCGAACAGCACAATAATCAGGTGGTGCGCAGCCCGGATATCTACGAAACCACCAGCCCGTTGGAGTTCGTGGCGGTCAACATGGAGTATTTCCTCCTCGACCCCAGCTACGCCTGCCGACGCCCCGCGCTTTTCCACTATTACAAGGAGCATTTCGGCTGGGCACCGCCCGTGCAGGACACCTGTGCCACGACCTATCCGTTCCTGAACGCCGGCAACGATTTCGCCAAGACGCCCCTGGGCCAGATTGACCCGGAACGGGTGTATGAAATCGATTACCTGCTCGCCGAGGCCAACCAGAATCTGGTCAGCCGCTGGGGCCATAGCATGCTGCGCCTGGTGATTTGCGCCCCAGGTCGCCCGCGTGGCCCGGATTGTCGGCTGGACCTGGACCGACACCTGGTGTTGTCCTACCGCGCCTTCGTCGGTGACGTACAGTTGTCGAGCTGGGACGGCCTGGTGGGCAAGTACCCATCACGACTGTTCGTACTGCCGCTGGCCCAGGTCATCGACGAATACACCAAGACCGAACTGCGTGGCCTAGCGTCGGTGCCGCTGAAGCTCAACCGCAAGGAAATCAACGACACCGTCGAACATGCCGCTGAAATGCACTGGAGCTATGACGGCAACTACTTCTTCATCTCCAACAACTGTGCGGTGGAGAGCCTGAAACTGTTGCGCAGTGGCAGTGCCAACCCGCAATTGACCGGCCTGGACAACATCACCCCCAACGGTTTGCTCGAAGTCCTCAGCGCGCGCGGCCTGGCCGACACCAGCGTGTTGAATGACAAACGCGAGGCGCTGCGCCTGGGGTATCACTTCGACTCGTTCCGCGAGCGTTACCAGGCCATGTTCGATGTGCTGCGCAAGCGCCTGCCGATCAAGCAGACCCAGGTCGAAGACTGGTTGGCCCTGGATGCGCAAGCGCGTCGCCAGTGGTTCAGCCAGGCCGACCTGCGCACCAGCGCCGCGCTGTTGCTGCTGGAGCAGGCCAGCTATCGCAGGCAGCTGATGCTCGCCCAGGATGAAGTCAAGCAGCGCTACCTCAATGCCCGCGAGCTGAAAAACGGCGGCATGGAGAAAGCCAACAACACGCTGCAACAGATCCTCGCCAACAGTGGCTTCCTCAGTCGTCCGGCCGAGTTGCTGGACAGCGGCGGCTATGGCCTGCCGCAGCCTTCGGAAGCCAAGCGCCTGGAATCGGAAAGCGCGGAGCGCCAGAAGCAACTGCAATCGTTGACCGGCGAGCTGGATAAGGAGGTGAGGGCGCTGCTCGATCCGTCCCGCGCTGCCGAGATTGCCGCCAGTGAAGCCAACCTCAAGCAACTGGGCGAGCATCTGCGTGCGCTGCATAAAGCGGCCGGTGGCCTGGAACTGCCGTAAGAGCTCAGCTAATCAAGTGATCCAAATGTGGGAGGGGGCTTGCCCCCGATAGCAGGGGTTCAGTCAATATTTTCGCTGACTGATACACCGCTATCGGGGGCAAGCCCCCTCCCACATTTTTATCTGCATAAGTCTCATGACCGTGTGTCCCGTCTTTTCCCGGCGAAAGCTGGCTGAAAGCTTCCCCGTCTAGGATCGCCCTCACTGCCGGCAACAGACCGGCTGTTAACAACAACAATGGTGATTCCCGATGTCCGCTCGTACCCGCCTGTTCGCTGCAACTCCACCCGTACGCCTCGTGCCTTTCGTTCTGCGCTGACCCTCACCCGGTTTGCCATTCCCTAGCCGCGCTACGCCTGGAGTATCCCTATGCTGACTTTCCTTGGCTTTGCCATGGTCATCACGTTCATGTTCCTGATCATGACCAAGCGCCTGTCCGCGCTGATCGCCCTGATCATCGTGCCCATCCTGTTCGCGTTGTTCGGCGGTTTCGCGCCGAAGATCGGCCCGATGATGCTCGAAGGCATCACCAAGCTCGCGCCGACCGGCGTGATGCTGATGTTCGCCATCCTCTACTTTGCCTTGATGATCGACTCCGGCCTGTTCGACCCAGCCGTGCGCAAGATCCTCAAGATGGTCAAGGGCGACCCGCTGAAGGTCTCGGTCGGCACTGCCGTGCTGGCCCTGGTGGTATCCCTGGACGGTGACGGCGCCACTACCTACATGATCTGCGTCGCCGCCATGCTGCCGCTTTACCAACGCATCGGCATGAGCCCACGAATCATGGCGGGCCTGATCATTCTCGCCGGTGGCGTGATGAACATGACCCCTTGGGGTGGCCCGACGGCCCGCGCCGCCAGTGCGTTGCATGTGGACCCCTCGGACATCTTCGTGCCGATGATCCCGGCCATGGCCGCCGGCGTCGTGGCGATCCTGGTGATTGCCTATATGTACGGCAAGCGCGAGCGTGCGCGCCTGGGTGAACTGCACCTGCAAGGCGACGAGATCGACCACAGCGAAATCAGCGTGTCGCAGTTCCCTGACGCTCGCCGCCCGAAGTTGATCTGGTTCAACGGCGCCCTGACCCTGGCGCTGATGTGCACCCTGATCGCCGGCCTGTTGCCGCTGCCAGTGCTGTTCATGGTGGCGTTCAGTATCGCGATGATCGTCAACTACCCGTGCCTGCAACAGCAGAAAGACCGCGTCGCGGCCCACGCCGGCAGCGTGTTGGCGGTGGTGGGGCTGATCTTCGCCGCGGGCATTTTCACTGGCATCCTGTCGGGCACCGGCATGGTCGACGCCATGTCCAAGAGCCTGCTGGCGGTCATCCCCGAGGCCATGGGCCCGTACCTGGCGGTGATCACCGCGCTGGTAAGCATGCCGTTCACCTTCTTCATGTCCAACGATGCGTTCTACTACGGCGTGCTGCCGGTACTGGCCGAAGCCGCCAGCCACTACGGCATCACCGCCGTGGAAATGGCCCGCGCATCGATCGTTGGGCAACCGGTACACTTGCTCAGCCCGCTGGTACCCTCCACTTACCTGCTGGTGGCCCTGGCCGGTATCGAGTTCGGTGATCATCAGCGCTTCACCCTCAAGTGGGCAGTGCTGGTGTGCCTGTGCATAATGTTCGCTGCATTGCTGATGGGGATTTTTCCGCTGTTCAGCACTCTATAATCGTACCGGCTCACTCACCGCGCGGCGCTGCAGCTGGCGCGGTATAACATTTGCTCAAAGGAATACACATGGAATGGCTGACCAATCCGGAAATCTGGATTGCCTTCTTCACCCTGACGGCCCTCGAGATCGTCCTGGGCATCGATAACATCATCATGATTTCGATCCTGGTCAGCCGCATGCCCAAGCATATGCAGGCGCGCACCCGGATCTTCGGCCTGGCGCTGGCCATGGTCACGCGCATCCTGTTGCTTCTGTCGATCACCTGGGTCATGCAACTGACCGCGGACCTGTTCGTGGTGCTTGGCCAGGGCATTTCCGGCCGTGACCTGATCCTGTTCTTCGGCGGCCTGTTCCTGCTGTGGAAAAGCTCCCAGGAGATGTACCACGCCCTGGAAGGCGAAGATGAAACCCACGACGAGCCCAAGGGCGCCGGTGGCAAGTTCATCTACACCATCATCCAGATCGCGATCATCGACATCGTTTTTTCTCTGGACTCGGTGATCACCGCCGTCGGCATGGTTTCCCATGTGCCGGTAATGGTGGCTGCAATCGTCGTGGCCGTACTGGTGATGATGCTGGCCGCCGGCACCATCAGCGAGTTCATCGACAAGCACCCGTCGCTGAAAATGCTGGCGCTGTCGTTCCTGCTGGTGGTGGGTACTGTACTGATCGCCGAATCCTTCGACGTACATGTGCCAAAAGGCTACGTCTACTTCGCCATGGCATTCTCGCTGGCGGTAGAAGCGGTGAACATCAAGATGCGCACCGCCATCGCTAAAAAGAAGAAACAGCAGGATCCAGTGAAACTGCGCAAGGACATTCCGGGTCAATAATCCTGACCCGCTGCTGAATGGCCCGTTTGTTCGTTCCCACGCTCCGCGTGGGAACGATCTTCATGACAGTTTTGTTTCAATCCCCACTTTAGCTATGCGATGCTGGCGCAGAGCCCATCCGCCAACTACAGCTTAAGTACAAGACGTAGAACGGCACGCGGCAACTTTCCTTCGCTCCTGCTGGAGCGCACCCACACGGGGGGCCGAGCATGCTGACCTTGCTCAATCTGCTTTCCGCCGTGACCCTGCTTATCTGGGGCACGCATATCGTCCGTACCGGCATCCTGCGGGTCTACGGGTCCAATTTGCGCCAAGTCATCGGGCAGAACATGTCCAAGCGCTGGCTGGCCTTTGTCGCCGGTATCCTGGTGACAGCCATGGTGCAAAGCAGTAACGCTACCGCGATGCTGGTGACGTCCTTTGTCGGCCAAGGGCTGATGAGCCTCACGCCGGCCTTGGCCACCATGCTTGGCGCCGACGTCGGTACTGCGTTGATGGCCCGGGTGCTGACTTTCGACTTGTCCTGGCTGTCGCCGCTGCTGATCTTCCTCGGGGTGATTTTCTTCCTGTCGCGCAAACAGACGCGCGCCGGGCAGTTGGGCCGGGTCGGAATCGGCTTGGGACTGATCATCCTCGCGCTGCAATTGATCGTCGAAGCCGCCGGGCCGATTACCCATGCCCAGGGTGTCAAAGTCATCTTCGCCTCGCTGACCGGCGATATCTTGCTGGACGCCCTGGTCGGCGCGCTGTTCGCCATGATTTCCTATTCCAGCCTTGCCGCTGTATTGCTCACGGCAACCCTGGCGGGCGCCGGCGTGATCGGGCTGCATGTGGCTATCGGCCTGGTGATCGGCGCCAACATCGGCAGCGGCGTGCTGGCCTTTCTCAGCACCAGCATGCAAAACACTGCCGGGCGCCAAGTGGCCCTGGGCAGCCTGTTGTACAAATTGATTGGTCTGTTGCTGATCATTCCCGTGCTTGACCCACTCGTCCTCTGGATGGACGGCCTGGATTACAGCGCCCAAGGCATGGTCATCACCTTCCACCTGCTCTACAACGTCACGCGCTGCTTGATTCTGCTGCCCACCATTGGCCCTATGGCGCGGCTGTGTGCCTGGCTGCTGCCCGAGCGCGAAGAAACCAATGGCAAGGCCAAACCACGCCACCTTGACCTGGCCGCGCTCACCACGCCGAGCCTGGCCCTGGCCAACGCCGCGCGAGAAACCCTGCGCCTGGGCGACCTGATCGACAATATGCTCACTTCGATGCAAGAGGTCCTGCGCGGCAATCAAACCGCAATCACCCAAGAGATGCGCAGCCTCAGCGATGACGTCGAAGCGCTCTACAGCGCGATCAAACTTTATTTGGCGCAAATGCCCCGGGAAGACCTGAGCGAACAAGACAACCGCCGCTGGGCAGAAATCATCGAGCTGTCGATCAACCTGAAACTGGCCGGTGACCTGATCGAGCGCATGCTGCGTAAGGTCCAGCAGCAGAAAACCTCGCAGCGCCGGCAATTTTCCGAAGTGGGCCTGGAAGAACTCAGTGGCCTGCACAGCCAGTTGATTGCCAACCTGCGCCTGGGTCTCTCGGTGTTCCTCAGCGGTGACCCGGAAAGCGCCCGTCAGTTACTGCGTGAAAAACGCCGCTTTCGCGCCCAAGAGCGTCGCCTGGCCCACGCCCACGTCAGCCGCCTGCAACGCAAGATCGTGCAGAGCCTGGAGACCAGCTCACTGCATCTGGAGCTGATTGCCGACATGAAACGCTTGAATTCGTTGTTTTGTAGCAGCGCTTATGTAGTGTTGGAAACATCCGACACTGGCGCACTCTCCGCCGAAGATATTGCCGACATCACCCATTCACCCTGAACGTACGACGGCGAGTGAAGTCAGTTAACAATGGACCTCATTCGCCAGGAAGCTCGTTATGCGTCGCCTGTTACTCGCCTGCCTGCTCCTGGGCTCGGCACATACTTTTGCCTTTGACCGCCTGCAAGTCGAAGGCTATACCTTGCCCAACGGCCTGCAACTGCTGCTCAAGCCGGGCACCGAACGCGGGCACGTAGCGATTCGCCTGGTGGTGGGCGTGGGCCTGGATGACTTCGGCTGCGAAGACAAGGAACTGCCGCACCTGCTCGAACACTTGCTGTTCAGCGGTATCGACGGTGGCGGAGAAGGCGACCTCGAAGACCGCATGCAAGCCCTGGGCGGCGAGTGGAACGCCTACACCAGCAACGCCGACACCACTTTCGTGATCGAGGCCCCTGCGCAAAACCAACGCAAGGTACTGGACCTGTTACTGGCCATCCTCACCCGCACGCAACTGACCGACGCCAATATCGATGCGGCCAAGCGGGTGGTCGAACGTGAAGACGGGGGCCATTACTCCCATTTGCAACGCCTGCTGGACCGCCAGGACCTCGGCCACAACGCCAGCAACCAACTGGCCGTCGAGCTGGGCCTCAAATGCGCCGAACGCGCCGAGGCCAATCACCTGACCCGCGATCAGCTGGAAGCGGTGCGCAAGAACTGGTACGCGCCGAACAACATGACCCTGATCATCGTCGGTGACCTCGACAAACTGCTGCCCGCCTATCTGGAACGCACCTACGGCCAACTCGACCCGGTGGAGCCCAGCGAACATCGGCCGCTCCCGGAAATCCGGCACACTGCCGCCAGCCACCGCGACCTGATCCACGGCTGGGTCGGCGATGGCGCCAAGCTGCACTGGCTGTTCCCCGAGCCGGTACTGGATGACCAGCATGACGAAACCTACGACCTGCTCAAGGATTACCTGGACTGGGCGCTGTACCGGCAACTGCGCCTCAAGCACGGCTTGTCCTACGGCCCCTGGACTGAACGTGAAGTGCTCGGCGGGGTCGGCTTCATGAGCCTGAACGCCGACCTCGAACGGGAAAATCTCCCTGAGGCCGAACAGGTGCTGCAAGACCTCAAGGCACAACTGCTCCAGGACGGGCTGGACCCAACAGCATTTGCCCGCCTGCAACATGCGGCCATTGCCCGCCAGGCCTGGGCTGTACAGGGCAACAGCGCGCTGGCGGACTATTATTGGAGTGCCTCCGGCGACTACGCCGATGGTCATTTCAGCGACCCAGTCAAACGCATCAAGGCCGTGAGCCTGGCGCAAACCAACCAGGCCATGCGCGAGGTCTTCAAGCAGCCGGGTTATTGGCGCATCGAAAAGCCGCTATTGAGCTATGACGCCCTGACCTGGAGCGGCGCGGGCATACTGGGTCTGATCGCCATAACGTTGATTGGCGTTCGGCGTTATCGCCAACGGATCGTGGAATGAGGCACCGGACTCAGGGCTAAGACGTTATTCTGTCTGGGATTTTTCATATAAAGACTGCGAACCGCCGAATGCCAAACCTGACCCACTTAATCCAGCGCATCCTCGAACTGATGAAGCGCTACCCAGGGGTGATCGCACTCGGCGGTTTCATCTCGGGCGTGGGCAGCTTTATCCTGGTGGACCGCCAGCAGGGCATGGCTAGCTGGATCGCAGTCATCATGCTGGTGAGCTGGCTGTGGCTGATGCTGGAAAACAGCTTCACGCAGCTGTTCACCAAGCTCTTCAAGCGCGAAATCCCTGAACCACTGTTGCGCTACGCCACCCAGATGATCCACCAGGAAAGTCTGTTTTTCGTACTGCCGTTTTTCTTCATCACCACAGCCTGGAACAGCGGCCAATCGGTGTTTACCGGCCTGCTCGGCGCGGCCGCGCTGGTGTCGATCATCGACCCGCTGTACTACAAGTGGCTGGCGCCCAAGCGTTCGCTGTTCCTCGCGCTGCATACCCTGACCTTATTCGCCGCACTGTTGACCGCGTTGCCGATCATCCTGCACCTGACCACTGCCGAGAGCTACAAACTGGCGCTGGGCGTGGCGATGGCCCTGTCGATTCCCAGCCTGGCCGTCAGCCTGCCGCTGCGCAGTCTCAAAGGCTGGGCGATGCTGCTGGGCGTCACGGCCGCCATCGGCTGCGCCGGCTGGTTCCTGCGCAGCTGGGTGCCGCCCGCCACCCTGTGGATGACCGAAGTGGCGATCAGCACCCAGCTGCAAGACCGCACACCCGGCGATCACCTCAAGGAAGTCACTGCCGCCCAGTTGCGCAGTGGTGGGCTGTACGCCTACACCGCGATCAACGCACCGCGCGGGCTGGATGAGCGGATCTACCATGTGTGGAAATTCAACGGCCAGGAAGTCGACCGTATTGCCCTGGATATCCATGGCGGTCGCAAGGAGGGCTACCGCGCCTGGACCCACAAGCAGAATTTCCCGGGTGACTCAGCAGGGCGCTGGCAGGTTCAGGTGCTGACCGAAGACGGGCAAGTCATCGGTGTATTGCGCTTCAAGGTGATAGACACAGCACAAGCGGACAACCCAAAGTAGGCGAGTGTGTGCTATTACGTAGCCATTGTGGATAGCCAAACAAGCTCGGAGCTTATGACCACTCGCACGACGGCCGGCGCGGCCCACCTTGATACGTCCATCACTCCACCTTTGCTCCGGATTACCGGCGACTGGACGCTTGCTCACTACGCCAACCTGAAGAAGCTGTCGGACACGCTCGACGGCCAATACGACGCTGGCGCCCGCATCGACCTCAACGGCCTCGGCGCATTGGATACCGCCGGCGCCTCGCTGCTGGTGGAGCTGCTGGGGCCGGAGCGTATCGAACACTCCGCCGAGCAGACCGATTGCAGTCTGCCAGCCGCAGACCGTGCATTGCTCAAGACGGTCTACCGCTCCCTGAATGATTTCTGCGTGCCGACCAAAGAGCCGGAAGAGGCTGTCGGCATCCAAGTGCTGGCGCGCATTGGCCGTGCCGTGGACACCGTCTGGCAAGACGCGATGAAGCTGCTGGGCTTTATCGGCCTGATCCTTGAAACTTTCGCCCGTGGCATCTTGCGGCCCAAGCGCTGGCGCCTGACGCCGATGGTCGCGCATATCGAACAGACCGGCCTCGACGCAGCGCCTATCGTCGCCTTGCTGACCTTCCTGGTTGGCGCGGTGGTGGCATTTCTCGGCGCCACGGTGCTCAAGAGCTTCGGCGCGACGATTTTTACCGTGGACTTGGTAGCGTTCTCCTTCCTGCG
This sequence comes from Pseudomonas sp. FBCC-B545, assembly GCF_059134095.1. NCBI lineage: Bacteria > Pseudomonadati > Pseudomonadota > Gammaproteobacteria > Pseudomonadales > Pseudomonadaceae > Pseudomonas > Pseudomonas sp. FBCC-B545. Next base: position 6,157,380 of record NZ_CP101441.1, read on the forward strand.
GGAGTTCGGCGTATTGCTCACTGCAATCCTGATTGCTGGCCGTACCGCCAGTGCGTTCACCGCACAAATCGGCTCAATGAAGGCCAACGAAGAAATCGACGCCATCCGTACCTTGGGCCTGGACCCCATGGAGCTGTTGGTATTGCCGCGGGTCTTGGCGCTACTGGTGGCGCTGCCGATGCTGACCTTCCTGGCGATGCTCTCGGGGATCGTCGGCGGTGGCGTGGTGTGTGCGGTGGCCCTGGATATTTCACCGGCGATGTTCCTCTCGCTGTTGCAATCGGACATTGGCGTGCAGCACTTTCTGGTAGGCATGGTGAAGGCGCCGATCTTCGCCTTCCTGATCGCGGCCATTGGCTGCCTGGAAGGCTTCAAGGTCAGCGGCAGTGCCGAATCGGTCGGCGCGCACACTACTTCCAGCGTGGTGCAATCGATCTTTGTGGTGATCGTGCTGGATGCGGTCGCCGCGATGTTCTTCATGGAGATGGGCTGGTGAGTCGTCTACACCGGGCGCCCGCTGAGGCGGTGATTGAAGTGCGCGGCTTGTGCAACCGCTTTGGCAGCCAGAGCGTGCACGAGAACCTCGACTTGGATTTGTACAAGGGTGAAATCCTGGCGGTGGTCGGCGGCTCCGGCAGCGGCAAGTCCGTGCTGTTGCGCAGCATCGTCGGCCTGCGGCGCCCTAGTGAAGGTGAAGTGCGGGTGTTCGGCAAGAACCTGCCGAGCCTGCCTGAGCATGAACGCTCGCTGGTGGAACGGCGCTTTGGCGTGCTGTTCCAGAAGGGTGCGCTGTTTTCCTCGCTGACTGTCACCGAGAACGTCGCCCTGCCCTTGATTGAACACGCCGGCCTCAGCCGCGCCGACGCCGAGCACTTGGCGGCGGTCAAGCTGGCGCTGGCCGGGTTGCCACTGTCGGCGGCCGACAAATACCCGGCCTCATTGTCCGGCGGCATGATCAAGCGCGCGGCCCTGGCCCGTGCGCTGGCATTGGACCCGGACATCCTGTTCCTCGATGAACCCACCGCTGGCCTCGATCCGATTGGCGCCGCGCAGTTCGACCAACTGATCCTGACCCTGCGCGACGCGTTGGGCTTGAGTGTGTTCCTGGTCACCCATGACTTGGACACGCTGTACACCATCACCGACCGCGTGGCGGTGTTGGCGCAGAAGAAAGTGCTGGTGGCCGACGCCATCGATGTCGTCTCGGAAACCGACGACGCCTGGATTCACGAATATTTCCATGGCCCCCGGGGCCGCGCGGCATTGGATGCCGCTCAATCGCTCAACGAGGTATGACATGGAAACCCGAGCCCATCATGTGATGATCGGACTGTTCAGCGTAATAGTGGTGGTCGGCGCGATGCTGTTTGGACTGTGGCTGGCCAAGTCCAGCGTCGACAGCGCCTTCCAGGATTACGAAGTGATCTTCAACGAGGCGGTCAGCGGCCTGTCTCAGGGCAGTGCGGTGCAGTACAGCGGGATCAAGGTGGGCGACGTCACCAGCCTGCGCCTGGACCCCAAAGACCCGCGCCGCGTCCTGGCGCGCATCCGCCTGGCCGGGCAGACGCCGATCAAGGAAGACACCCAGGCCAAGCTGGCGCTGACCGGGATCACCGGCACCTCGATCATCCAGCTCAGCGGCGGCACCCCGCAGAGCCCGGAGCTCAAGAGCAAGAACGGCAACCTGCCGGAAATCATCGCGTCGCCATCGCCCATCGCGCGCCTGCTCAATAACAGCAACGACCTGATGACCAGCGTCAACCTGCTGCTACACAACGCTAACCACATGTTTTCCCGGGAAAACGTCGAACGCCTGAGCAACACCCTGGATAACCTGCAACAAACCACCGGGGCCATCGCAGAGCAACGTGGCGATATCAAGGTGGTGATGCAGCAACTGATGCAGGTGAGCAAACAGGCCGGTGCCGCCCTCGAGCAAACTACCGTGCTGATGCGCAGCGCCAATGGCCTGCTCAACGAGCAAGGCAAGCAGGCCTTTGGCAGCGCCGAGCAGGCGATGAAATCCCTGGAGCAAAGCACCGCCACCATCAACAGCTTGCTGAGCAACAACCAGGATTCAGTGAACAGCGGCATGCAGGGCCTTAACGAACTGGCGCCGGCGGTGCGCGAGCTGCGTGAAACCCTTGGCTCGTTGCGCGCCATCTCCCGTCGCCTGGAAGCCAACCCCAGCGGTTACCTGCTGGGCAGTGACAAGAACAAGGAGTTCACGCCGTGAAGCGTGTTTACCCAATGATCGCCCCTATCGTCCTGACCCTGGTCAGTGGATGTTCGATCCTGCCCAAGCCGGATCCATCAGACGTGTACCGCCTGGTGTCCACGCAGCCAACCACCCAAGGCACACCGATCAGTTGGTCGCTGCGCGTAGCCAAACCCCAGACCAGCGAATTCCTCGACAGCCCACGCATTGCCGTGGTGCCCGACGGCAACCTGATCAGCAGCTATGCAAACTCACGCTGGAGCGACCCGGCGCCGGTGCTCTTACGCAACCGCCTGCTGGACGGCTTCCAACGCGATGGGCGAGTGACGTTGTTGAGTACCGACGAGACCAACCTGCAAGCCGATTATGAGCTGGGCGGGCAGTTGCAGGCATTTCAGAGTGAGTACAGTGGCAAAGTGGTAGACGTCGTGATTCGCCTCGACGCACGGTTGGTGCGCGGCAGTGACCAGCGGATTATCGCCAGCCGGCGGTTTGAAGTAAGGCAGCCGGTGGGTGACACCAAGGTGCCCGCGGTGGTGGCAGCCTTTGGTAAGGCGGGGGATCAGTTGAATGGGCAGGTGGTGAATTGGGTGGTGCAGCAGGGCAAGGCTGCCTCAAAACGCTGACGGCCTCATCGGGGGCAAGCCCCCTCCCACATTTTGAATGCATTCGCAGATCAAGTGTGGGAGGGGGCTTGCCCCCGATAGCAATCTAAGGCTTAACCGAAGAACCAGTAGCACACCGCAATAGCCGCCACGACACCGGCAAACTCCGCCAGCAACGCACAGCCCACCGCATGTCGAGCGCGCTGGATACCCACCGAGCCAAAGTACACTGCCAACACATAGAAGGTGGTCTCAGTACTGCCCTGAATCGTCGCCGCCACCAACGCCGGGAAGCTATCCACCCCTTGGGTCTGCATGGTCTCGATCAGCATCGCCCGCGCCGCACTGCCGGAGAACGGCTTGACCATCGCCGTTGGCAGCGCGTCGACAAAACGCGTATCCATGCCGGTCCAGGCCACCACATGGCGAATCCCTTCCAGGCCGAAGTCCAAGGCTCCCGAGGCACGCAATACGCCAACCGCACACAGCATCGCAACCAGATAGGGCAACAGGTTCTTGGCAACGTCGAAGCCCTCCTTGGCACCTTCGACAAAGGCCTCGTACACCTTGACCTTGCGCAGGGCGCCGATCACCAGGAACAGCATGATCAAGCCAAACAATGTGAGGTTGCCCAGGATCGACGACAAACCGGCCAGCGCCGTGGCAGACAGGGTCGCCAGCAGCGCCATGAAGCCGCCCAGTATCAATGCTCCGGGGATCAGGTAGGCCAGCACCACCGGGTCCCACAGCCGCAGGCGCTGCATCACCGCCACCGACAGCAGGCCCACCAGGGTCGACGCGCTGGTGGCCAGCAGGATCGGCAGGAACACCAGGGTCGGGTCTGCGGCGCCTTGCTGGGCGCGGTACATGAAGATGGTCACCGGTAACAGCGTCAGCGAGGACGCGTTTAGCACCAGGAACAGGATCTGTGCGTTGCTCGCCGTGTTGGGGATAGGGTTGAGTTCCTGCAGCGTCTTCATGGCCTTCAAGCCGATGGGCGTGGCGGCGTTGTCCAGGCCCAGGCCATTGGCAGCGAAGTTGAGGGTGATCAAGCCGATGGCGGGGTGGCCGGCGGGCACCTCCGGCATCAGGCGGCGAAACAGCGGACCAAGGGCCTTGGCCAGCCAGTCGACGATCCCGGCTTTCTCGGCGATGCGCAAAAAGCCCAGCCACAAGGTCAGGGTGCCGAACAGCAGCACCATGACTTCCACCGACAATTTGGCCATGGCGAAAATGCTTTCCACCATCGCTGCGAAAATCCCGGCGTTACCGCCCACCAGCCATTGCGCCAGTGCTGACACCATTGCCACGACAAAGAAGCCAAGCCACAGGCCATTGAGCATCAGTTAAATCCCCCGAAAGATGGGGCGAATGATAACGGGGCTGGCAGAAACGACAAACCCCGGAATTATCCGGGGTTTGTGTCAGCGCAATCGAGCGTTCAGCCGCGAGTGACCTCGCCGGCCGGCAGCGCTTCCTTGCTGCGCCAGTGCGGCAGGGAATTCCAGTAGCGCTCGCCCTTGGCATCGTCGTACATGCCTTCCCAGCGGGAGATAACCAGTACGGCCAAGGCATTACCGATCACGTTCAGTGCAGTACGCGCCATGTCCATCACACGGTCGACACCGGCGATGAACGCCAAGCCTTCCAGCGGGATGCCCACACTGCCCAAGGTGGCCAGCAATACCACGAAGGACACACCCGGCACGCCAGCGATACCTTTGGAGGTCACCATCAGGGTCAGGACCAGCATCAGTTGCTGGCCGATCGACAGGTCGATGCCATACAGCTGTGCGATAAAGATCGCGGCGATGCTCTGGTACAGGGTCGAACCGTCGAGGTTGAACGAGTAACCGGTCGGCACCACGAAGCTGCAGATCGCCTTCGGCGCGCCGTAGGCTTCCATCTTCTCGATCACACGTGGCAGCACGGTTTCGGAACTGGCGGTGGAGTACGCCAGCACCAGCTCGTCCTTGAAGATGCGCATCACTTTCAGGATCGAGAAGCCAAACAGGCGAGCGATCAAGCCCAGTACCGCAAAGGCAAAGAACAGGATGGCCACGTAAACCAGGATCACCAGCTTGGCCAGCGGCAGCAATGAGGCAAAGCCGAAGTTGGCGACGGTCACCGCGATCAGGGCAAAGACGCCGATAGGGGCGTACTTCATGATCATGTGGGTAACTTTGAACATGCTCTCGGAAACGCCCTGGAACATGGTCACCAGGGGTTCGCGCAGCTCAGGCTTGAGGCTCGACAAGCCCAGGCCGAACAGCACGGAGAAGAAGATGATCGGCAGCATCTCGCCACGGGCAACCGCTGCAAAGATATTCGATGGGATCAGGTTGAGGATGGTTTCGATGAACGCGTGTTCATGCTGTACCTCGGCGGCGGTCGCCTGGTACTTGGAAATATCGACGGTACCCAGGGTACTCATATCGATGCCGGCGCCCGGGTGGAACAGGTTGGCCAGCAACAGGCCGACCACGATGGCGATGGTGGTGACCACTTCGAAGTAAAGGATGGTTTTGACGCCGATACGTCCCAGCTTTTTCGCATCGCCTACACCGGCAATGCCGACGATCAGCGAGGAAATCACAATCGGGATCACGATCATCTTGATCAGGCGGATAAAGATATCGCCTGCCGGCTGCAACACATTGCTGATCCACCAGGCCTTTTCAGCACTGAAATGGTTGAGCACTGCACCGATTGCGATCCCCAGTACCAAACCGATGAGGATCTGCCAGGCGAGGCTTAGCTTTGCCTTCTTCATGTCATTACCCTTACTTCAAGTGGACTTAAGGCGAATGCGCCAGCTGGAACGCCCGAAAGCGAAAAAGTGTGAGCATCAGCCTCCATGGAAGGTCACCGCAGCGTGGCCGAAATGGCTTACTGGCAGGCGAAAAAAGGCGCAACTATTCCCATGCAAGGGGGCGACGTCTAATGCCGTAAACGCCTACCCTATGCCGAATCGGCATGGCTTTTTTTGAAAATAATTGTCCGAACGGTCAGTTCGAATGCGCCATTCAGGCGGGTGAATATGCCGTGAAGCTGCCAAATCAGGCTCGCTCAGCGAAGCAGGACGAGATGACGTGATTGGCAGAAATGCGTGAGAAATCCACCACCTAGCACCAGAAAAGTCCTATGGCGAGGTCGAAAATTTCTAGATAGATGGTCACGCCGACATACCCAGTAATGGTTGGCGTAAGGCAAAAACTGAAATGACGGCTATGAAAGGCATAAAGCGCGGGGATGAGAGTCATAAGCCCGCCGCAAGTTCAGCAAGCTTGAGGGCTTGTGAACTTGCGTCGCAGCTTTTCGCCTGACCCGGCCCTTGCGCAGGCACTCCCTGTGCCCGTAGGTCGCGCCGATCTCGGTTGATCAGAGCAACCCGGCCCCCTGGTCATGCATCACTCTTGGCGAGCGACGCAGACAGAAAGAAGCGTAGGAGCTTCTTTCCATGGATGCAGGCTCCGCCTCAGACGGAACCTAGTACCAATTCGGATCTTTCTTCAGTTGTTCCATCAACAGCTTTTGCATGCCTTCATCCGGCTTACCGAGGAAGCGGTAATCGGCATGCCGTGTCGGGGACTTATCGGCCGGCAGACCGGCAGGGACTTCCACCAACATCGCGTAGGCGTCTTCCTTGTCGAAACTGAAGGCCACGATGAGGCGCTTGTTCAAGCAGGTATCCGCAGTTTCGCAAAGCGGCCCCACCAGATACTTGTCGCCGTCCTCTTCAACAGCATTCATTTGTTCGGCCGTACCCGACAGGTTCATCACCCATTCCGGCAGGCGCTGTTCTTTCTTCACCACGTCTTGCCAAGTCTCACGGTACTGCGGGTCCGCGCTGAGCAATTCGTTAGCCCGGGACTGACCGTCATTGGCAGCCATCGCCAGGCTGCTGCCGCCCAAGAGCAGGGCGGCAGCAATGGCTTTAAAAGGCAGAGTGGTCATATTCAGCCTCGGCCTTTACGACCAAAGAAGAACGAAGCGATAAACATCACCAGGAAGACGACAAAGAGAATCTTGGCGATACCCGTGGCGGTGCCCGCGATACCACCAAAGCCCAAGACTGCAGCCACAATGGCGATGATCAGAAATGTGATTGCCCAACTCAACATGGTGATTCTCCTTATGCTTCTATAGAGGTAACAGCGGTAGTGCCGTACAGCCGCTCAATTCAAGCGACCTTGTCTTGCCTAGAACACCCAGCGCTCTTGGGTCGGCAGTTCGTCCAGGGTGGAATCCTGATCGACCAGGCTCAATTGCGGGGCAGTTACATTAGCGCTGGCGCTGCCAATGGAACGGAAATGGGTCTGGGTCATGGCCGGACGTTCAAATTGCGGAGCTGGCTGCGCACGCTCTTGCCAATGCTGCATCTGCTGGCCGGCAATCAGCGTGACCATCAATGCCAGACTGGCAAACAGGCCCTGCTGCACACGAAGCGGGGATACACGCAATTGGCTGAGGCTTTGGCGAGTCATGCTGCTTTTCTCCCGCATTCTGATTATTCGTTCATGACACTCTTGGGAGAGGTATTGCAGAGTGCATGCCAGCTTTATTGCAAAATAAAACTCAATAAAATCAAATAGTTAAATACTCCACATAGATCTATTGCCTCGCATCCTGCACGATGCCCCTGCGTTGCCCGTGCGAAATGCACGATGGCCAATGGTCGGGTCGAGGGATCTAACCCACCCCCCTCGTTGCCGAAGTGGCAGGAAGGCATGAAAACGCCATCAGCCGGATCCTGTGCAGGCCGCGTGCAGATACCTACACGGACAGTCTTTTATGAATCAGAATAAACCATGCAACTTGCCCGATTATTCCGGGACTAAACATCATCACATTTATAGTTAAGGAGCGCGGGACAGATGGGATCAGCCAAGGAACTTCAAGGCCGCATTCTTTTAGTGGATGACGAATCCGCGATCCTGCGCACCTTCCGTTATTGCCTGGAAGACGAGGGCTACACCGTAGCCACCGCCAACAGCGCCGCCCAGGCGGACACGCTGATGCAGCGCCAAGTGTTCGACCTGTGTTTCCTCGATTTGCGCCTTGGCGAGGACAACGGCCTGGATGTACTAGCCCAGATGCGTATCCAGGCACCGTGGATGCGTGTGGTAATTGTCACTGCTCATTCCGCCGTGGATACCGCCGTAGACGCGATTCAGGCCGGTGCCGCCGACTATTTGGTCAAGCCCTGCAGCCCGGACCAATTGCGCCTGGCCACCGCCAAGCAACTGGAAGTGCGCCAGCTCTCCGCACGACTGGAAGTCCTGGAAGGCGCCGTGCGTCAGTCCAAGGATGGCCTTGACTCCCATAGTCCGTCGATGATGGTGGTACTGGAAACGGCGCGCCAAGTGGCAGGCACTGATGCAAACATCTTGATCCTCGGTGAGTCCGGCACCGGTAAAGGGGAGCTGGCCCGGGCCATCCATGGCTGGAGCAAACGCTCGAAAAAATCCTGCGTGACCATCAACTGCCCATCGCTGACCGCCGAACTGATGGAGAGCGAGCTGTTCGGCCACAGCCGCGGCGCGTTCACCGGTGCCAGTGAAAGCACGCTGGGCCGGGTCAACCAGGCGGACGGCGGCACGCTGTTTCTCGACGAGATCGGCGACTTTCCGCTCACGTTGCAGCCAAAGTTGCTGCGTTTCATTCAAGATAAAGAGTATGAGCGTGTGGGCGACCCCGTTACCCGTCGCGCCGATGTACGTATCCTTGCAGCCACCAACCTGAACCTGGAAGACATGGTGCGCGATGGCCGCTTCCGTGAAGACTTGCTTTACCGCCTCAACGTCATCACCTTGCACCTGCCGCCGTTGCGCGAACGCAGTGAAGACATCCTGGCACTGGCCGACCGCTTCCTGGCACGCTTCGTCAAAGAATACGCCCGTCCCGCTCGCGGCTTCAGTGATGACGCTCGAGAAGCGCTGCTCAACTATCGCTGGCCCGGCAATATCCGCGAGCTGCGTAACGTGGTGGAACGCGCCAGCATCATCTGCCCGCAGGAGAAGGTCGAGATCAGCCACTTGGGAATGGCCGAACAACCGACCAACAATGCGCCGCGTATCGGCGCCGCACTGAGCCTGGACGAATTGGAAAAAGCCCACATCGGCGCGGTACTCGCGACCAGTGACACCTTGGACCAAGCAGCCCGTACCCTCGGCATCGATGCGTCGACCCTGTACCGCAAACGCAAACAGTACAACCTGTGAGCAGGACTTTATGAAGCTCGCGATGAAACTGCGCACTCGGTTATTCCTGAGTATCTCAGCGCTGATCACCGTGGCCTTGCTGGGGTTGATCCTGGGCTTGGTCAGCGTCATGCAAATGGCCAAGACCCAGGAATCACTGATCCGCAGCAACTTCATCACTCTGGACCTGGGGCTCAAGTTGCGCCAGAGCCTGGGCGACCAACTGATCATGATGCTGGAGAAACGACCCGACCCCGAGGCCCTGCAAGCCTCCAAGCGCCACTATTTCGAGCTGCTGGACGAAGGCGTCGCCCATGAGCAGCTCGATGGAAGAAGCTATGGTTTCAGCCAGGCACGGACCGATTACCAGAACCTGCTCGAGGCGTTTGACCAATCTCAACAAGCCTCACCACCTGCAGGCAGCAAGGAAAAGCTGACTGCAACCTTCAACGTGTTGCGCAACGGTCTGATCGCCGATCACAAGCGGGCGTTGGAAAACATCAGCACCAGCGAGCATAAATCCCGTGAGCGGGCGTTATTGATCGCCAGCCTCCTGGGACTGGTGGGGCTTGCGGTGCTGATCATCGGCTTCGTCACGGCCCATGGCATCGCACGGCGTTTCGGTGGCCCCATCGAGGCGCTCGCCAAGGCCGCCGACAAGATCGGTCAGGGCGATTTCGAGGTTACGCTGCCTATCTCTTCGGCGGCGGAAATGAATCAGTTGACCCGCCGTTTCGGCATCATGGCCGAAGCATTGCGCCAACATCAGGCCACCAATGTTGATGAGTTGCTGGCCGGTCAGCAGCGCCTGCAAGCGGTACTCGACAGTATCGATGACGGCTTGCTGATGATTGATCGCCAAGGCCGCCTTGAGCACCTCAACCCCGTCGCACAGCGCCAACTGGGCTGGGATGAGGAACGACTCGGACAAGGCCTGGGGGAAGCCCTGGGCCGTGCGGAAATGGATGAACAACTGCAACTGGTGCTGCGCGGCGGTAATCTGGAGCGTGCGCCGGACGACCTGGAGGTGGAAGTCGAGGGCGAGCTGCGTCTGCTGACCTACAGCCTGACGCCGGTCAGCCATACACAGGGGCATATTCTCGGCGCGGTGATGGTGCTGCATGACGTCACCGAACAACGCGCCTTCGAGCGGGTGCGCAGCGAGTTCGTGCTGCGCGCCTCCCATGAGCTGCGCACGCCGGTGACCGGCATGCACATGGCCTTCGGCCTGTTTCGCGAACGGGCCAAATTCCCGGCGGATTCCCGCGAAGCGGACCTGCTGGATACGGTCAATGAAGAAATGCAGCGCCTGATGCAGCTGATCAACGACCTGCTCAATTTCTCGCGCTACCAGAACGGCCTGCAAAAACTCACCCTTGGGGCCTGCGATGTGACCGACCTGCTGGAGCACGCGCGGGCCCGGTTCGTCGAGCCTGCCAACGCGCAGAGCATTGAGTTGCTGGTGGAAACCCAGCCAGACTTACCGCGCCTGTATGCCGACCAGGTGCAACTGGAGCGTGTGCTCGACAATCTGCTGGGCAACGCCCTGCGCCATACCGCCGAAGGCGGGCAGATTCGCCTGCAGGCGCGACGTCATGGCGAGCGGGTGATTATCAGCGTTGAAGATAACGGCGAAGGCATTGCCTATGGCCAGCAAGGACGTATCTTCGAGCCTTTTGTGCAGGTCGGCCGCAAGAAAGGCGGGGCGGGCCTGGGGTTGGCACTGTGCAAGGAGATCGTGCAACTGCACGGCGGCCGCATGGGTGTGTATTCACGGCCGGGGCAGGGCACGCAGTTCTATATGGCGCTGCCGTTGTAGGAGCGAGCTTGCTCGCGAAAAACGCATGAACGACGCGAGCCGCCTGACAGCACAACGTTATCGTTGAGGTTCTTCGCGAGCAAGCTCGCTTCTAGATGTACACAATCAGCGCTGGTTCAGGGCCCGCAGGATCGCAGCGCTTTCAGCATCCGGGGTGCCGTCGAACAGTGATGGACGAAAGCGCATCTGGAACGCTGCGATCACATGGCGCGTGGCTACATCCAGCTCCCCGGTCTGCGGCGTCTGGTAGCCCAGGCGAGCCAATTCTTCCTGGAACCAGGTAATGCTTGGCAGCTGTGCGGCGTACTGCACCTGGAATCGGGCCACCGCCTGGGCATCCGGCCAGACAGCGAGGCCTTCCGCGGCCAAGCGCTTCCAAGGGAACAACGGGCCCGGGTCCAGCTTGCGCAGCGGGGCAATATCGCTATGCCCAATGATGTTCTTGGGGTCAATGCCATTACGCTTGCTGATGTCCTTGAGCAGCACGATCAGTGACTTTACCTGCGCTTCGGAATACGGGTACCACACACGGCCCGTCGGCGTATCGCTGAACCCTGGGTTGACGATCTCAATGCCGATGGAGCTGGAGTTGAGCCAGGTGCGCCCCATCCACTCACTTTCACCGGCATGCCAGGCGCGCTGGCTTTCATCCACCAGCTTGTAGATGGTGCCTGAGGCGTCGTCGCCGATCAGGTAATGGCTGCTGACCTGTCCATGGGTCAACAACGCCAGGGAGCGTTCAAGGTTGGCGGAGGTGTAATGCACGACAACGAACTGTATGCGGTTGTCGTGGTTCACCGAAGGATGGCTGGTGTTCAGGCGCGGGCCGCTGGCGCAGCCGGTGAGCAGCAGAAACGCAAAAGCGATATACAAAGATTTCATGGCAGAAGCATTACACTGAAAGTCGATAATGCAACAGTGTAACGTAACGTGTATGCCCAGGCGGTCAAATTACAAAATGGAACATCTTTTATGCCGCCTGTACCTGGTTCCGTCCCGCCGCCTTCGCCTTATACAGCGCTCCGTCGGCGCGCTTGAGTGCCAGGTCGCTGCGCTCGCCGGGCTGAAACTGCGCCACGCCCATGGATACCGTGATCGTCACCGGTTCGCCCTTGAAGTGGAACGGGCAGGAGGCGATGGCGCCGCGCAACACCTCACCCACGGCCAAGGCATCCGCCAAGGTTGAATCGGGCATCAGCAGCACGAACTCTTCGCCGCCGAAGCGTGCGATGAAGTCGGTGGGCCGCAGGCGCTTGCTCAGCACATTGGCAATGATCTTCAAGACCTTGTCGCCCGCCAGGTGACCGTAGCCGTCGTTGATACGCTTGAAGTGATCCAGGTCGAGCATGGCGAGCGAGAGGCTGTTTCCACGCTGATGCCAGGCGTTGACCTCATAATCGAGGCGCTCGCTCCACGCGGCTCGGTTGGGCAAGCCAGTGAGCGGGTCGAGCAAGGCCTTCTGGCGCTGCACTTCCAAGTGCTCGCGGTAACCCAGGGCTTCCTGTTCCATGTTGGCCACCCGCTCCGCCAGGCCTTTGAGGCGTGCGGCCACTTCCTGTTCGCGCTGGTCGCGCTGCTGCTGATGGGCGTCCATGGTGCCGAGCAAGCCTTCGAGGTGGCTTTCGAGCACTTGCTTGAGGCTGTCCAGATCGGCGGCGTCCTGCACGCTGCTTTGCAGCCCGTCGACCTGTTCACGGATCTGCGTATCCAGCTTCCGCGCAGCCAGGCTGCTATCGGCGTGATCTTCGCTGGCGACCTGCAGATGGCCCTGGAATGCCTCGAGGCGCTCGTTGAGCTGCTTGAGATAAGCCTCGAACTCATGCTGGCCGCTGTCAGTGATCGCCAACATCAGCACCGCCAAGTCATCGAGGATCGGCAGCAGTTCGTACCAGTTCAGGCCATGGGCGAGGCGCTCACGCATGGCCTCGGCCTGGGGCCGGTGACGCTCGGGCAGCGACAAGTCTTCCAGCAAGCCGAGTAAAGTGTCTTCGATGTGCTTGGCCACCGAGCTGTAGGACGGTTCGGGCGAATCAGGCAGGGCGTATATCCCGCCTGATTGCAGGTCGTCTGGCTCGGGGCTTTCCAGCACGGGCGGCAGAGACAGGCTGCCGATGGTGGTTTCATCGGGTATGTCTACTTGAACCTGCGGTGCTTCGATAAAGGCGGCGAGTGCACTTTCATGCGCAGGCTCCGCAATCGGTGGCTCCTGCACGTCGGGCTCAATTACTGGCGCAGTCGCTACCGTAGGTTGCCCTTGAGCGGGGGCCTCGAATACAAATGTGTCACTGCTGGCCTCTTCCACCTTGGCCTGCGCAACAGCCTCTGGCTTAAAGGCGACGGGTGTTTGCGGCGCTGGCGCAAAGGCACGCAAGGCTTGTGTCAGTTCTTCCGATTGCGTGGGCTCTTGGGGCTCAGGCACCGGTTTTGGCACAACAGGCTTTGACGGCGATACTTCTGGTGGAGACAGCGGCGCGACGTCAGCCTCTGGGGCTTCACTCGAGGCGTCTTTACTACCAAACAAACGCTGCAGCAGGCCCGGCCCCGGACGCGCGGTTTCGCTCTCAGGCTCCAGGTTGTTCAGCGCCTGCCCTTGCAGGCTGCTCAGCTCACTGAGCAGCAGTGGTATCTCCCGCGCTTGCCCGACGCGGCCATCGAGCTGCTTGGCGAAGGTTTTCAGCGGCCGCGCCACCTCGCGGGGCAGGGGGAGCTTTTGCAACTGGGCAACCAAGGCGGTGAGCGCGGTGCTGATCTGGTCGACCCGGGTTTCGCGACGCTGCTCGGAATCGAGCACGGCCTTTTCCAGGCGTGGCAGCAAGGCGGCGAGGGCAGCGTCCATATCGTCGGTACGCACGACGTCACGCATTTCCTTCATGCATTGATCGACGGCGCGATCGGTGCCTTCAGCAGCCAGCGTGCTGCGTACCAGCCCGCGGCGCAGCAGGTCGAGGCGGGCAGCCCAGCGGCGTTCGAGCTTGTCCTGCTGCTCGATGCTCTTGAGGTATTTCTCTTTCCAACGCTGGGCGTCGTCGCTCATGCAAGGGGTCCGCTGGTGCCTGGGCTCAATGCGGGGAACGCATCAGCCGTGAGCGAACCCGGCAGACGAATCTCTACCGCGACCGGCAGGTGATCGGAAATAGGTTGCGCCAGTACCTGCACGCTTTCGAGCGTAAGGGTCGGGCTGAGCAAAATATGATCAAGACAACGCTGTGGGCGCCAGCTGGGGAACGTGGCCTCGACTTGCGGCGCCAATAGTCCGAGGTCGCGCAGCGGGGAATTCTGCAACAGGTCATTGGCATGGGTGTTCATGTCACCCATCAGCACCTGATGCTTGTAGTTGCCAATCATGTCACGCACGTAGGCCAGTTGCAGGTTGCGCGTGCGGCCGCCGAGCGCCAGGTGCATCATCACCACCACCAAGGCCTCCGGGCCTTCGCCGAAACGCACGAGGATCGCCCCGCGCCCTTTGGGGCCTGGTAACGGATGATCTTCGATGGCGGTGGGCTTCAGGCGGCTGAGCACGCCATTGCTGTGCTGCGCCAGGCGCCCGAGGTTGCGGTTGAGTTGTTGGTACCAATAAGGGAAAGCACCGAGCTGGGCAAGGTGTTCCACCTGATTGATATAACCGGAGCGCATGCTGCCGCCATCGGCTTCCTGCAAGGCGACCAGGTCGAAGTCGTTGAGCAGGGTGCCGATTTTCTGCAGGTTACCGGCCCGACCATTGTGGGGCAGCAGGTGTTGCCAGCCACGGGTAAGGTAGTGCCGGTACTTCTCGGTACTGATACCGACCTGGATATTGAAGCTGAGCAGGCGCAGACGGCTGTCCGGCGGCAGCCCCGTGGACTCCAGGTGGTGCTCGTTGACCTGCGGGTCATGCAAGCCAACAGCGCGTTCGGTACGCCAGCGGCGCATAACGAGCCCCTTACTTGGCTGCCCGCTCTTTGGCGATCAGCTGGTCAGCGACATTGAGGGTCTGCTCAGGACCACCGGTAGAGCCCAGGTCGAAACGGTACTTGCCGTTGACGATCAGGGTCGGAACGCCTTGCACGCCGTACTTCTGTGCAAGTTCCTTGGCCTGCTTGATCTGGCCCTGGATGGCGAAGGAGTTGAAGGTGGCCACGAACTTGTCCTTGTCGACACCCTGGGTGGCGACGAAGTCAGCCATTTCTTCTGGCTTGGTCAGGCGCTTGCCTTGTTTCTGGATCGCTTCGAAGACGGCGTTGTGGACCTTGTGCTCCACACCCATGGCTTCCAGGGTCAGGAACAGTTGGCCGTGGGCATCCCATGGGCCGCCGAACATGGCCGGAATGCGCTTGAAGTTCACGTCCGAAGGCAGTTTCTCAGCCCAGGGATTGATGGTCGGCTCAAAGGCGTAGCAATGCGGGCAGCCGTACCAGAACAGCTCCACTACTTCGATCTTGCCTGGCACCGATACTGGAACCGGATTGCTCAGTTCGACATAGGTTTTACCGGCTTCAAGCGGCACATCGGCTGCTTGCGCGGTCATGCCGAAGAGGCTGGCAGTGACGAGAGCGGCGCTGAGGATCAGATTACGCATGCTTTACTCCTGGACAAATAAAGTCGCCTCACGCGACCTTTTGTTGTGACAGGTCTACGCGGGCATGAGTTCGTTAGTGTAACGGCAGCGGCCACAAAAAAGGGCGGCCTGGGCCACCCTTTTTATGCTTGCATCGCGGGATTAATCGAGTGTTAACGTTGCGTGCAACTTAATGCAGGCCCTGGATGTAGCTGGAGACGGCTGCAATGTCTTCGTCACTCAGCTTGCGAGCGATGGTACGCATGGTCATCGCGTCGCCATCGTTGGCCCGGCCGGCTTCTTCCTTACGGAAATCGGTCAACTGCTTGGCAATGTATTGAGCGTGCTGGCCACTCAAATGCGGAAAACCAGCCGTTGCATTACCAGCGCCGTTCGGCGAGTGGCAACCCGTGCAGGCAGGCAGGCCCTTTTCCAGATCGCCGCCACGGAACAGCTTCTCTCCGCGAGCCACCAGTTTAGGATCAGCAGCTCCCACACTGCCTTTCTGGCTGGCAAAATACGCCGCGAGGTCCGCCAGGTCCTGATCGTTGAGGTTGGTCAGCAAACCGGTCATTTCCAGCACCGTGCGCTTGCCATCCTTGATGTCGTGCATCTGCTTGCTCAGGTAGCGTTCACCCTGGCCCGCCAGTTTGGGAAAGTTCGGCGCCGGGCTGTTGCCATCCGGCCCGTGGCAGGCACCACACACGGCGGCCTTCGCTTGACCGGCAGTGGCATCACCTTTGACGGGGCCCTCTGCAGCGACGGCAGCGCCTGTGATGCCCAAGGTCAACAGCAGACTCACGATCAGTTTGTTCATCAGCTAATCCAACTACGGCTAAGGGTTTAAGAGTTATCTACCGGGTTTACTCACCATCAACTCAATGACGGCCTGGTAATCCTCAGTACTGCAGTCCATGCACAAACCACGCGGCGGCATTGCCTTGAAACCCTGGGTCATGCGTGGCAACAGCGTGACCACGCAAACTCGGTTGTACAGCGCTTCCGGATCCTGTGTAGCCTGAGCGCCATAAAGCGGGTCCAGGACACCAGAAGCGGCAACCATTGAGGCCATACATCGACCTTTTCAGGGTTTGAGAGCGTTTTGCGTTCTAATGCGCAATAAAGGTCTATCGCTCCCGTGAACTTCATCCTTCGCTGGGACAAAGCACACACAAAATCTGCGGCATTATATACTGGCGCTACTGAAACGGAAACGACACCGCTTGCCGCACCCTTTTTCGGCACCGCCCACATCGGAAATCTCATGCAACTCAAGAATCCCATCCTCGGCCTGTGCCAACAGTCCACGTTTATGCTCAGCGCCGCCAAAGTGGACCAATGCCCCGATGACGAGGGCTTTGAAGTCGCCTTTGCCGGCCGCTCCAACGCCGGTAAATCCAGCGCGCTGAACACTCTGACCCACGCCAGCCTGGCACGCACCTCGAAAACCCCGGGCCGCACGCAACTGCTCAATTTCTTCAAGCTAGACGATGATCGGCGTCTGGTCGACCTGCCGGGCTACGGTTATGCAAAAGTACCCATCCCGCTGAAGTTGCACTGGCAGCGTCACCTCGAGGCTTACTTGGGTGGTCGCGAGAGTTTAAAGGGCTTGATCCTGATGATGGACATCCGTCATCCAATGACCGATTTCGACCTACTGATGCTCGACTGGGCTGTCGCCAGCGGCATGCCGATGCATATTCTGCTGACCAAGGCCGACAAGCTCACCTACGGCGCAGCCAAGAACACCTTGCTCAAAGTGCAGTCCGAAATCCGTAAGGGCTGGGGCGACGCGATCAGTATCCAGCTGTTCTCAGCGCCAAAACGCATGGGGCTGGAAGAGGCTTACACCGTACTGGCCGACTGGATGGAATTGGCGGACAAGGGCGCAGAAGTTACCGAGTAACTTTCCTGCGGGCAAAAAAAACCCCGGACTTCGTATGGGGAGGGAAGTTCGGGGTCCAAGTTCCGGACCGCTAGGGCGGGGTCCAGATATCTGCCAACACTTAACACAACATAGGAGCATTGAAGGGCTTCACCACCCATTCAGTAACTCTGAGTCGCAATTCACGGGTTAAGTTCCGGCAGGCCCGAAAAACTATTGGAAATAACTGACGGCGATTTCCGATCTAAAGCGCTGCACCGCCCCACGCAGTGGTGGTGCAGCTGCAGGATCAGTGTGCTTCGTCCCAGTTGTCGCCCACGCCCACATCCACCACCAACGGCACATCCAGCTGTGCCGCGGCGCTCATATGTTCGCGAATCTTCTCGCCGACCTGCGCCACCAAGTCTTCGCGCACCTCGAGTACCAGTTCATCGTGCACCTGCAGGATCACCTTGGCATCCAGGCCCGATTCGGTCAGCCAACTATCCACCAATACCATGGCTTTCTTGATGATGTCCGCCGCCGTGCCCTGCATCGGCGCGTTGATCGCTGTGCGTTCTGCCGCTGCGCGCTCCTGAGGCTTGTTGGAGTTGATATCCGGCAAGTACAACCGGCGCCCGAAGAAGGTTTCCACATACCCCTGGTCGGCAGCCTGGGCACGGGTGCGCTCCATGTACTCGCGAACTCCGGGATAACGGGCAAAGTAGACATCGATATAAGCCTTGGCGGTCTTGGTATCGACGCCAATGTCCTTGCCGAGCTTCTGGGCGCCCATGCCATAGATCAGGCCGAAGTTAATGGCCTTGGCGCTACGGCGCTGATCGGATGTGACTTGGCCCAGCTCGACCTTGAACACCTCGGCCGCCGTGGCCGTGTGCACATCCAGATTATTGCGGAAGGCATTCATCAAGCCTTCGTCTTTGGACAGGTGCGCCATGATCCGCAGTTCGATCTGCGAATAGTCCGCCGCCAGCAGTTTGTAGCCCTTTGGCGCGACAAACGCCTGGCGAATCCGCCGTCCTTCGGCAGTGCGCACCGGGATGTTCTGCAAGTTCGGGTCACTGGAGGACAACCGCCCGGTCGCCGCCACGGCCTGATGATAAGAGGTGTGGATGCGCCCGGTACGCGGGTTGATCTGTTCAGGCAGGCGGTCGGTGTAGGTGCTTTTGAGCTTGCTCATGCTGCGGTACTGCATCAGCACCTTGGGCAACAGGAAATCATCTTCGGCCAGCTTGGCCAGCACTTCCTCGGCGGTGGACGCCTGGCCCTTGCCGGTCTTCTTCAACACCGGCAAGCCCAGTTTTTCATAGAGGATCGCCCCAAGCTGCTTGGGTGAACCCAGGTTGAACGCTTCGCCGGCGATCTCGAACGCCTGGCGCTCCAGTTCAACCATCTTGTTACCCAGCTCGATGCTCTGGATGCCCAGCAGGTCCTTGTCCACCAATGCGCCCTGGCGTTCGATACGCGCCAGTACCGGCACCAACGGTATCTCGATATCCGTCAGTACACTGGCAAGGCTCGGGATCGCCGCCAGTTGAGCGTGCAGGGCCTGGTGCAGGCGCAGGGTTACGTCGGCATCTTCCGCCGCGTAAGGGCCGGCCTGCTCGAGTGGGATTTGATCGAAGGTCAGCTGCTTGGCGCCCTTGCCGGCGATGTCCTGGAAGCTGACGGTGTCGTAGTCCAGGTACTTCTTCGCCAGGCTGTCCATGTCATGGCGGGTGGCGGTGGAATTCAACACGTAGGATTCAAGCATGGTGTCGAAGGCGATACCCCGCACGGTAATGCCTCGCGCCGGGTCACCGCCGATGGCGCAGTTGGCCAGGATGTTCATGTCGAACTTGGCGTGCTGGCCGACCTTGCGTTTGGTTGGGTCTTCCAGCAACGGCTTCAGGGCCAGCAATACCGTGTCACGGTCCAACTGCTGCGGTGCACCGATATACGAATGAGTCAGTGGGATGTAGGCCGCTTCATGGGGCTGCACGGCAAAGGAAACTCCCACTAACTGCGCCTGCTGGGCGTCGATGCCGGTGGTTTCGGTATCGAAAGCGAACAGCGGTGCGTCGTTGAGCCTTTTCAACCAGTCATCGAACGTCGCCTGGTCGAGGATGGTGGTGTATACCGCCTCGACAGGCACCGCCGCCGTGACTTCGACCATGACTTCGACGACTGGCGCAGCCTCGGTGGAAGCCTTGAGTTCGACCCGCTTGGCATCGCGCAGGATCTCTTCGTACCAGCTCTTGAACTCAAGCAGCGTGTACAGCTCCAGCAGCTTCTCGCGATCCGGCTCGATCAGATGCAGATCATCCAGGCCCACTTCCAGCGGCACATCGACCTTGATCGTCGCCAACTGATAGGACAGGAATGCCATCTCCTTGTGCTCTTCCAGCTTGGCCGGCAGGGTCTTGGCCCCACGGATAGGCAAGGTCGGCACGATATCCAATTGTTCGTAAAGCTCTTTGAGGCCGCCATTCACCCCTACCAGCAAGCCCGAAGCGGTCTTCGGGCCAATGCCCGGAACGCCTGGGATATTGTCGGAGGAGTCTCCCATCAACGCCAGATAGTCGATGATCTGCTCCGGAGCGACGCCGAATTTCTCCTTTACGCCCTCAACATCCATCGAGCTACCGGTCATGGTGTTGACCAAGGTAATGTGACCGTCGACCAGCTGCGCCATGTCCTTGTCGCCGGTAGAAATCACCACTGGGCGGCTGGCGGCCGCGCTGCTGCGGGCCAGGGTGCCGATCACGTCATCGGCCTCGACGCCTTCGACGCACAGCAAGGGAAAGCCCAGGGCGATCACGCTCTGGTGCAGCGGCTCGATCTGCAGGCGCATGTCATCGGGCATGCTCGGGCGGTTGGCCTTGTATTCGGCGTACATCTCATCGCGAAAGGTCCCGCCCTTGGCGTCGAACACCACCGCGAAGGGGCTGTCCGGGTACTGCTTGCGCAGGCTTTTGAGCATGTTCAACACGCCCTTGACCGCACCGGTCGGCAGGCCTTTGGAGGTGGTCAGCGGTGGCAGCGCATGGAAGGCGCGGTACAGATAAGAAGAACCGTCCACCAGGACGAGGGGCGATTGGCTCATGAGCAGGATCAACCTTTTCGGCGGGTCAGGCGCTAGAATAGCCGGACCAATGAAAACAAAGGGACAAGGTTATCATGCGTACATTCAATCGCCTGCTGTTGACCGGTTTGATTGCACTCGCTCCGATGGCTGCCATGGCGGCAGACAGTGCTCCTGGAGGTGATCCGGAAGTTACCATTCGCACGGAAGGCGACAAGACGATCCAGGAATACCGCCAGAACGGCTTCCTGTACGCGATCAAGGTCACGCCCAAAGGTGCGCCACCGTACTTCCTGGTACGCGCCGACGGAACCGATGCGAACTTCATCCGTTCTGACCAGCCGGATATGCTGATCCCGTCATGGAAGATCTTCGAATGGAAATGATTTCTTAATTTTAACCGGCGCCGCCCACGGCCGCGCCCGTAACGGCAGTTTTAACCATGTCTGTGTTTACCCCCCTGGCTCGGCCCGAGCTGGAAACTTTTCTCGCACCCTACGGGCTCGGCCGCCTGCTTGATTTCCAGGGGATTGCCGCCGGCAGCGAAAACACCAATTTCTTCATCAGCCTGGAACAGGGCGAGTTCGTCCTGACCCTGGTTGAACGCGGCCCGGTGGCGGAAATGCCGTTCTTCATCGAACTGCTTGACGTGCTCCACGAGGCTGATCTGCCGGTGCCTTACGCTCTGCGCACCACCGATGGCATCGCCTTGCGCGAACTCAAGGGCAAGCCGGCACTGCTGCAACCTCGCCTGGCCGGCAAGCACATCAAGGACGCCAACGCCCAGCATTGCGTCCAGGTCGGCGAGCTGCTCGGCCACCTGCACCTGGCCACCCAGGGCGCAAAGGTGCTGGAGCGCAAGACCGACCGTGGGTTGGATTGGATGCTAAGTGAGGGCGCGCAGCTGATTTCGCACCTCAACGACGCACAACAGCGCTTGCTGCAGGACGCGTTGAGCGAGATCGAAACTCACAAGGCCGAAATCCTCGCCCTGCCACGGGCTAACGTGCACGCCGACCTGTTTCGCGACAATGCGATGTTCGAAGGCACGCACCTGACCGGCCTGATCGACTTCTATAACGCTTGCTCGGGGCCGATGCTCTATGACGTCGCCATCGCCTTGAATGACTGGTGTTCGGATGTCGATGGCGTGCTTGATGGGCAACGCGCCCGGGCGCTGTTGGGGGCCTACGCGGGGCTGCGACCGTTCACAGCGAAGGAGGCCGAGCTATGGCCGACCCTGCTGCGTGTGGCGTGCGTGCGTTTCTGGCTGTCACGACTGATCGCCGCCGAGTCGTTTGCCGGCCAGGATGTTCTCATTCACGATCCCGCTGAGTTCGAGCTCCGTCTGGCGCAACGCCAGCAGGTCAGTGTCCACCTGCCGTTCGCGCTCTAAAGAAGATCTGCTCGGTCAACAATGTGGGAGGAGGGGCGGTGCGACGATTCGACTTGCCCCCGATTGTGGTGGGTCAGCAACAATTGTATTCACTGACACTCTCTCATCGGGGCATAGGTATCTACACAACTGCTTGCTCTTGCGCTGTTGCTGTTGCTCTGGCTTTTGATCTTGATCTCAGGCGCCCCGTCAAACACGCTGGCCGAACGCAGGCTTGAATCCGTGGGTAACCCGGCAGGACGCCGGGTTAGCCGCCCCGCGCCATGGATGGCGCGTGGCGGCGGCCCACGGATTCAAGCCTGCGTTCGGGCACACCGAGCCTAAGCGAGGTGCCGAGTGTTGGGGCGAAGGCCTTTTGGTTACTTTTGTGCCTTTACAAAAGTGACACGCCGTAAGGGCGTAACCCTAAGTGGCCGTTACCGCAGCAACGGATATGTACTCGGTCTGATCCAACATCCTGGTTGGCTGTCAGGCCGCCATCGGGAGCAAGCCCCCTCCCACATTTGGCCCCATTGAGGCTTACAACGACTCCAGGCACCCTGCCAAATCATTGCCTAGCTTCTCCAGGACCTGCTCATAACCCTGGGCGGTAGCCGGGGTATAGCCACCCAACGCGTCCAGCTCCGCCAACTTCACCGGCAACCCGGCAACCAGCGTCTCGGCCAATCGCGGCCGCAACGGCGGCTCGCTGAACACGCACGTCTTGCCCACCTCCTGCAAGCGCGTGCGCATCGCCGCCACATGCTGGGCGCCTGGCTGCACTTCGGCGGCCACGCTGAATACGCCGGTGTGCTTGAGGCCGTAAGCCTCTTCGAAGTAGTCAAACGCCTCATGGAATACGAAGTAAGGCTTGCCATCTACGCTCGCCAGTCGCTTTTTCAAGCGCGCATCCAACGCATCCAGACGCTCACCAAAAGCTTTGGCATTGCTCTGATAACGCTCGGCGTTTACAGGATCAGCCGCACTGAGGTCCGCAGCCATGCGCGTGGCGATTACCCGCGCGTTCACCGTTGACAACCATAAATGCGCATCGACACTGCCAGGTCGATGATCATGGTCATGCTCGTCGGCATCGTCGGCGTGGGAATGGCTATCTTCGCCGAAAATACGTAATTTCATCCCTGGCAGGTCCTGGACGGCCACGGTAGCGGTCGTACGGCCTTTCAACACGCGGGGCAGAAAGGTCTCCATATCCGGCCCGATCCAATACAACAGGTCCACCGACTGTACGCGCCGTACGTCGGATGGGCGCAAAGCGAAGTTATGCGGCGATGCGCCCGGCGGCAGCAACACCTCTGGAACGGCTACTCCATCCTGCACAGCAGCGGCAATCAGCTGCAACGGCTTGATGCTCGTCAGCACCTTGACCTCGGCCTGGGCGGCACTCGCGACGAACAAACTGGTGACAAATACGACAAAAACGGCAAAAAGTCGGGACACGATGACCACTCGATGGCGTAGGAACGGGTAACATAATAACGTCTCTATCAAATATCTGTCGCCGCTCATGCCTAAAACACCGCTTGCCAGCCGTCCCCACGACCACTCTCACTGCGTGCACACCGCATTGTCGGAGGCCGATACCCTGTGCGCGCAGAAAGGCTTGCGCCTGACCGCCTTGCGTCGCCGGGTGCTTGAGCTGGTGTGGCAGAGCCACAAGCCGCTGGGCGCATACGACATTCTCGGCGTACTCAGCGAGCAGGACGGCCGTCGCGCCGCGCCGCCTACCGTATACCGCGCGCTGGATTTCCTGCTGGAAAACGGTCTGGTGCACCGTATCGCCTCGCTCAACGCCTTCGTCGGTTGCAACCACCCGGAGCACGCGCATCAGGGTCAGTTCCTGATCTGCCGAGAATGCCACGCCGCCATCGAGCTTGAACAAAAAAGCATCAGTGACGCCATTATCAAAAGTTCTGCCGAGGTCGGCTTCAAGGTCGAAGGGCAAACGGTCGAAGTAGTCGGCCTGTGCGCGGGCTGCCAGGGGGCTTGATGAGCAACGCCTTAATCCGCCTGGAGCAGGTCGGCGTCACATTCGCCGGGCAAAAGGTGCTGGACAACATCGCACTGAGCGTGGAGCCGGGGCAAATCGTCACCTTGATCGGCCCCAATGGCGCCGGCAAGACCACCCTGGTGCGCGCCGTACTCGGCTTGCTCAAGCCCGACAGCGGCAGCGTGTGGCGCAAGCCCAAGCTGCGCGTGGGCTATATGCCGCAAAAGCTGCATGTGGACCCGACATTGCCGCTGTCCGTATTGCGCTTCCTGCGCCTGGTGCCCGGTGTCGACCGCGCCCGAGCACAGGCCGCGCTCAAGGAAGTGGGTGCCGAGCAAGTGATCGACAGCCCGGTACAAAGCATCTCAGGCGGCGAAATGCAGCGTGTGCTGCTGGCCCGCGCCTTGTTGCGCGAGCCAGAGTTGCTGGTGCTCGATGAACCCGTACAAGGCGTCGACGTCGCCGGTCAGGCCGAGCTGTACAGCCTGATCACCCGCCTGCGCGACCGCCATGGCTGCGGCGTGCTGATGGTCTCCCACGACCTGCACCTGGTGATGAGCACCACCGACCAGGTTGTCTGCCTCAACCGCCACGTATGCTGCTCCGGGCACCCGGAGCAGGTCAGTAGCGACCCGGCTTTCGTCGAGCTGTTCGGCAAGAATGCCCAGAGTCTGGCGATCTACCACCACCATCACGACCACGCTCATGACCTGCATGGTGCCGTCGTCGATACTCCCCACGTCCATGGAGATAGCTGCAAGCATGGCTGATTTTCTGCTCTACGCCCTGCTGGCAGGCTTGGCTTTGGCATTGGTGGCGGGCCCATTGGGCTCCTTCGTGGTCTGGCGGCGCATGGCCTATTTCGGCGACACCTTGTCCCATGCCGCGCTGCTGGGCGTGGCCATGGGCTTCTTGCTGGATGTAAGCCCGACCATCGCCGTGACCGCGGGCTGCCTATTGCTGGCGGTGCTGCTGGTAACCCTGCAACAGCGCCAGCCACTGGCCTCCGACACGTTGCTGGGCATCCTCGCGCCGAGCACCCTGTCCCTGGGCCTGGTGGTGCTGAGCTTCATGCATGAAGTGCGCATAGACCTGATGGCTTATCTATTCGGGGACTTGCTGGCGATCAGCCCGACCGACCTGGCCTGGATCCTCGGCGGTAGCGCGGCCGTGCTGATCCTGCTGCTGACCCTGTGGCGACCGTTGCTGGCGATCACCGTGCATGAAGAACTGGCCACGGTAGAAGGCTTGCCGGTGCCTGCCCTGCGCATGGCCCTGATGTTGTTGATTGCGGTGGTGATTGCTGTCGCGATGAAGATAGTCGGCGTATTGTTGATCACGTCGCTGCTGATCATTCCCGCCGCCGCCGCCCAGCGCCATGCTCGCTCCCCGGAGCAGATGGCAATCGGCGCCAGCTTCCTGGGGATGCTGGCAGTGTGCGGGGGCCTGGCGCTGTCATGGTTCAAGGACACCCCGGCCGGACCGTCGATTGTGGTGACGGCGGCCGCCCTGTTTCTGCTGAGTTTTGTCCTGCCCCGTCGAGGGGTGTAGACTTGCTCGCTTTTTGCGCAAATAGAGAGTCGCAGGAATGAAGCCGTTCACCTCCCGTTATCTGCTCCTTGCCGCATTTTCCCTGCTGCTGGGCGCCTGTCAAAGCACACCGTCCGCCGCCCCCGAGGCGCCGGACGCACGCGCTGCGGCTATCGCACAGCTGGAGCAAAACCTGGCCAGCAACGAGCTGGCCACCGCCGAAGACCAGCTC
Organism: Pseudomonas sp. FBCC-B545; assembly: GCF_059134095.1. Classification (NCBI taxonomy): domain Bacteria; kingdom Pseudomonadati; phylum Pseudomonadota; class Gammaproteobacteria; order Pseudomonadales; family Pseudomonadaceae; genus Pseudomonas; species Pseudomonas sp. FBCC-B545. The sequence goes on from NZ_CP101441.1 coordinate 6,182,856, forward strand.
GCAGCGTTGCAGGCGCAATCGCCCAACGACCCAACCCTTGAGCCTTACCAGCGCCAACTGGCCGAAGCCTACTTGCAACGCAGTCAGATCGTGCTGCAAAAAGGCGACGTCAACGCCGCCGCAACAGCCCTGAGTCGTGCCCGTGCGCTGATGCCCAAGGCGCCCGCACTGACCGGTGGCGTCAACAGCGCTATCAGCCATGCGCGCAAAGCCGAATTGGATCAGGCAGAAGCCGCGTTGAAAGCCGCCGAAGCCAAGCCTGCGGCCAAGGTCATCGACCCCGCAGCACCGAGCACCACCGTGGCGCTGAACCTCGCGGATGTCGAAGACATGCGTCATCAGTTGGATGCCATCGCCACCGACGTGGTGAACTACCAGTGCGATGTCAGCATCCAGGTGCCGCGCACCCAGGATTACCCGTGGTTGGCCACGTTATTGACCAAACGGGTGAAGCGGATTGATTCGGGGTATGACCTGAAGATTCACCGGCAGATTTTGAAACATATTCCGGCGCAGGTTGTACTGATTCCGCGCAAAGCGGACTAAAGAGCATCGGGAGCAAGCCCCCTCCCACACTTGAATGTCTTAACAATTCAAGTGTGGGAGGGGGCTTGCTCCCGATGACAAACTAACTAACAACCCTGAGTTTAGGCCGGAATCGCCTTGGATTTCGGCTCCCGCTCCCACACCCGATGCTGAGCAATCGCAGCAAAGAACGCCTTGAACGCCTTGGCATCAGCGCCCACGATCAACCCCGCATCCGCTTCCAGCTTCAGCAAGTCCAGCAACGGTTTCACATCACTGGCCACCGCAATCGCCTTGAGGTGCTTGTACGCTTCCAGTACGTAATGCAACGCCACACCATCGCCGCTCAACGCCTTCACCGACTCCTTACCGCCCGGGATAAACACCGCGTCAAAGGCAATGGACGGCATGCCTTCCATCGAAGCGTCTACCGGTAGCGTCTTGCCATCTGCGGTAGTCACAGGCGCCGACGTCGGCCCCAGCAATTTGGCATGGGCGCCTTCAGCCTCCAGCGCGGCCTTAAGCGCATCAATCGCCGCACCATCAACGCCGTTAGCCGCCAGAATCGCCACTTTGCGCGTCTTGATATCACCCGACAGCAAGTTCACCTGGCTCAACGCTGGTGATTCTTTCAGCGATGTCTCACGCGCAGGGACTGTGCCTTTGGTCGGCGCCGGCACGCCCAGGTTTTGCGCAACGCGCTTGGCCAGTTCCAGATCGATATTGGCCAGAATCTCATTCACCTGGCGCGCACGGATAAACTCACGCTCCACCTTGCCCAACTCGAAGCTATAGGCCGCGATGATGTGCTCTTTCTCGTGGTGGCTCATGCTGTTGTAAAACAGCGTGGCCTGGGAGAAGTGATCACCAAACGACTCACTGCGCTCGCGCACTTTGTTAGCGTCGACACGCTCGTAATAGGTCTCGAAGCCACCGTCCTGTGGCGCAGGCGGGGTTTCTTTCGGCCAACCGCCGTCGATCGAGTTCGGCTCGTACGAAGCACGGCCTTTGTCGATGACCGTGCGATGTTGGGCATCACGCTGGCCATTATGGAAAGGCACCACAGGTCGGTTGATCGGGATCTCGTGGAAGTTCGGCCCGCCCAGACGGCTGATCTGGGTATCCGTATAGGAAAACAGACGGCCTTGCAGCAGCGGGTCGTTGGTAAAGTCGATGCCCGGCACGATATGGCCCGGGCAGAACGCAATCTGCTCTACCTCAGCGAAGAAGTTATCCGGGTTGCGGTTGAGCACCATCTTGCCCAGCGGCGTGATCGGCACCAATTCCTCGGGAATAATCTTGGTCGGGTCAAGCAGGTCGAAATCGAACTTGTGTTCGTCTTCTTCCGCCACAATCTGCACACCCAGTTCCCACTCAGGGTAGTCACCGCTTTCAATCGCTTCCCACAGGTCACGACGGTGGTAATCGGTATCTTTACCGGCAAGTTTCTGCGCTTCGTCCCAGACCAGGGAGCAGGTGCCTACCTTCGGCCGCCAGTGGAATTTGACGAAGCTGGATTTGCCCTCGGTATTGATCAGGCGGAAGGTGTGCACGCCAAACCCCTGCATGGCCCGCAGGCTCTTCGGAATGGCCCGGTCAGACATGGCCCAGATCACCATGTGCGCCGACTCCGGCTGCAGCGAAACGAAATCCCAGAACGTATCGTGGGCCGAGCCACCGGTAGGAATCTCGTTGTGGGGTTCAGGTTTTACCGCATGTACAAAGTCGGGAAACTTGATCGCGTCCTGGATGAAGAATACCGGCATGTTGTTGCCGACCAGATCAAAGTTGCCTTCCTCGGTGAAGAATTTCACGGCAAAGCCACGTACATCACGTACGGTATCGCCAGAGCCACGCGGTCCTTGCACCGTGGAAAATCGCGCGAACACCGGGGTCTTATGCTCCGGGGTACGCAGGAAACCAGCCTTGGTCAGCGCCGAATGGTCTTCATAAGATTGGAAATAGCCGTGGGCGCCAGTACCACGAGCATGCACGATGCGCTCCGGGATACGCTCATGGTCAAAGTGCGTGATTTTTTCACGCATGATGAAGTCTTCCAGCAGCGACGGGCCGCGGGCGCCGACTTTGAGGGTGTTCTGGTTATCGGCAATCTTTACGCCTTGGTTGGTGCGCAGGGCCTGGCCGGTCGCATCGGAACGGAATTCTTCCAGGGCCTGCAGCTTGGCGTTGGTGTTGCCACGATCCACTGTATCGGTACCCGCGAGTTCACTCTTAGGCGGGGTGGCTGGCTTGTTGATACTCATCAGTCAAAACTCCTTATTCAAAGTGGCCAGAGCGGTCCCCGGCTCGTTTGAGCAAAACCCCAGGCACGGCACCTGGGAAATCGAGTTGCTTAAGTAGTGACTGACGCGGTTTTGCACCGTTCCTTTTTTATGACCTTTGATCGCGTTATTGCCAAATGACTGGATGAATGCGAAATAAATGCTAAGAAACGCTATACGGACAGGCTAAAATGCGCGCCCGGCTAACCGCTGATCCCTTTTCAATGCGCCCCACAAGGTTCGCTACGTGATCGAGTTTCAAAACGTTCTTAAAACCTACCGCGTCGCCGGTAAGGATATCCCCGCACTGCACCCCACCAGCCTGCGCGTCGAGAACGGCCAGGTGTTTGGCCTGATTGGTCATTCGGGTGCAGGTAAAAGCACCCTGCTGCGCCTGATCAACCGCCTGGAAGAGCCCAGCGGTGGTCAGATCAGCGTGGATGGCGAAGAAGTCACCGCCCTGGACGCCAACGGCCTTCGCCGTTTCCGCCAGCAGGTCGGCATGATCTTCCAGCACTTCAACCTGCTGGCGTCCAAGACCGTCGCCGACAACGTGGCGCTGCCGCTGACCCTGGCCGGTGAGCTGTCGCGTAAGGCCATCGACCAACGCGTCGCCGAACTGCTCGCGCGCGTCGGCCTGTCGGACCATGCCAAGAAGTACCCGGCCCAGTTGTCCGGTGGCCAGAAGCAGCGCGTCGGCATTGCCCGCGCCCTGGCGACCAAGCCAAAGATTTTGCTGTGTGACGAAGCCACCAGCGCCCTCGACCCGCAAACCACCGCGTCGGTCCTGCAACTGCTGGCCGAGATCAACCGGGAGTTGAACCTGACCATCGTGCTGATCACCCATGAAATGGATGTGATCCGCCGCGTGTGCGACCAGGTCGCCGTGATGGACGCCGGCGTGATCGTCGAGCAAGGCTCGGTGGCGGACGTGTTCCTACACCCCAAGCACCCGACTACCAAACGCTTCGTGCAAGAAGCCGAACAGGTCGACGAAGGCGAGCAGCATGACGACTTCGCCCATGTACCAGGTCGCATCGTGCGCCTGACGTTCCAGGGCGAAGCGACCTACGCGCCATTGTTGGGTACTGTCGCCCGGGAAACGGGCGTGGACTACAGCATCCTTGCCGGCCGTATCGACCGCATCAAAGACATCCCTTACGGGCAACTGACCCTCGCCGTCACTGGCGGTGACATGGATGCCGCGTTTGCGCGCTTCACCGCCGCAGACGTTCACATGGAGGTCCTGCGCTGATGGACGTTTTCCTGAGTTTCTTTGCCAATATCGACTGGTCCGAAATCTGGCTCGCCACCGGCGACACCATGATTATGCTGTTCGGCTCGCTGTTCTTCACCGTGCTGCTGGGTTTGCCCCTGGGCGTGCTGCTGTTCCTGACCAGCCCGCGCCAACTGTACGAACAAAAAGGCCTGTACGCGCTGCTGTCGCTGATCGTAAACATCCTGCGCTCGCTGCCGTTCATCATCCTGTTGATCGTGATGATCCCGTTCACCGTACTGATCACCGGCACGTCGCTGGGTGTCGCCGGAGCAATTCCGCCACTGGTCGTCGGTGCCACACCATTCTTTGCGCGCCTAGTGGAAACCGCCCTGCGCGAAGTGGACCGTGGCATCATCGAAGCCACCCAATCCATGGGCGCCAGCACGCGCCAAATCATCACCAACGCCCTGCTGCCCGAAGCCCGTCCCGGCATTTTCGCAGCGATTACGGTGACAGCGATTACGCTGGTTTCCTACACCGCCATGGCTGGCGTCGTCGGTGCCGGTGGGCTGGGTGACTTGGCGATCCGTTTCGGCTACCAGCGCTTCCAGACCGATGTGATGGTGGTCACAGTGGTGATGCTGTTGATCCTGGTGCAAATTCTACAAACCGTCGGCGACAGGCTGGTGGTGCATTTTTCTCGAAAATAACGGCCATTGCCGGCCCAGCCGGCAGATGCCCGAACAAGGAGCTTGCTGGATGAAAAAACTACTGGTTGCCTTCGCTGCCGTTGCCGCGTTTTCTGCCCATGCCGAGACTATCAAGGTCGCGGCCTCACCGGTGCCTCACGCGGAAATTCTCGAATTCGTGAAGCCTGCCCTTGCCAAAGAAGGCGTGGACTTGCAGGTCAAAGTCTTTACCGACTACGTGCAGCCCAACGTGCAAGTCGCTGAAAAGCGCCTGGACGCCAATTTCTTCCAGCACCAGCCATACTTGGATGAGTTCAACAAGGCCAAGGGCACGCACCTGGTGAGCGTTGGCGGCGTGCACCTGGAACCCCTTGGCGCCTACTCCAGCAAGTACAAGAAACTGGAAGAGCTGCCAAGCGGTGCCAACGTAGTGATCCCGAACGACGCCACCAACGGCGGTCGTGCGCTGTTGCTGCTGGCCAAGAACGGCCTGATCACCCTGAAGGACCCGACCGACATCCTGTCGACCATCAAGGACATCACCGAGAACCCGAAAAACCTGAAATTCCGCGAACTGGAAGCCGCCACCTTGCCACGCGTGCTGACCCAGGTCGACCTGGCGCTGATCAACACCAACTACGCCCTGGAAGCCAAGCTGGATCCATCCAAGGACGCCCTGATAATCGAAGGCAGCGACTCGCCTTACGTGAACATCCTGGTGACCCGCGAAGACAACAAGGATTCGGACGCGGTGAAGAAGCTGGTTGCAGCCCTGCACACGCCTGAAGTGAAAAAATTCATCGAAGAGAAGTACAAAGGCGCGATCAAGCCAGCGTTCTGAGCCGCCCCAATCTCCAAAACACTGAAGATCAAAATGTGGGAGGGGGCTTGCCCCCCGATAGCAGAGTGTCAGTCGATGCATGAGCTGACTGGTCCACCGCTATCGGGAGCAAGCCCCCTCCCACATTTGTTTTGCGCCGCTTGTGAGATCAATCCAACGCACAGCCACCTTAAAACACAGGCAAGAAAAAGCGCCTGACACTAGGTGGCGCTTTGTGCGCCTAACGATATAAGGGCTTCCACACCCTGTCACTGAATTTGCAGCGACAGGCCAAAGACTAGCCACACAAGCACCACCCAACAAGTTCACGCAAAGCGCGACAACATGCAGGAAATGTCCGACACCACACTTTTTTAAACTTTGCACAAACCCTAATGTGGGAGGGGGCTTGCCCCCGATAGCAGAGTGTCAGTCGATGCATGAGCTGACTGGTCCACAGCTATCAGGAGCAAGCCCCCTCCCACATTTGCTTTGTGTTGTCTTTATTTGCGCTGTAGCAACCCTGGCAACTGCGCTACCAGCTTCTGGTTGTTCAGCGGCGCACGAATAAACCCACGCTGGGTACCGTCCGGGCCGATCAGCGCCAGGTTACCGCTGTGGTCGACGGTGTAGTTCGGCTTGCTGGTATCCGCCGGAATGAAGGGAATGCTCACGGCATTCGAGACCTTCTGCACATCCTCTATAGTAGCGCCGGTCAGGCCCTCGAATTGCGGATCGAAGTAGCCCAGGTATTGCTTGAGCTGAGTCGGGGTATCGCGGTTCGGATCGACGCTGACCAGGATCACCTGAAACTTATCCACAGCCTCTTTGGGCAGCTCGCTCTTGATCTGGCGCAGTTGGGCGAGGGTGGTCGGGCAAATATCCGGGCAGAAGGTGTAGCCAAAGAACAGCAGGCTCCACTTGCCTTTCAACTCATTGACCAGCACCGGCTGGCCGTCCTGGTTGGTCATGCTCACCGGCGGTAACTGGCGGCTTTGCGGCAGCAGGATAATGCCGGCGTCGATCAGCGCAGTGGGGTCGCCCTGACCTTTGCCCGAGAGCACTTTGTTAACGGTCAGGCCCATGATCAACGCCACCAGGGCCACAAGGATGAAGACGGTTTTTTGAGTTCGAGTCATAGGTTCAACAGTAGGTAGTGGTCTACGAGCAGGGCGATAAACAACAGGAACAGGTACCAGATAGAGTACTTGAACGTGTTGATCGCCGCGTGCGGCTGGCTGTCACGGTACAGCACCCAGACCCATTGCAGAAAGCGTGCTCCCAATACCAAGGCACAAGCCAGGTAGAGCAGGCCGCTCATATGAATGACGTAGGGCAACAGGCTCACCGCCAGCAGGGCGAAGGTATACAGCAGGATGTGCACCTTGGTGTAGTGCTCGCCATGGGTGACCGGCAGCATCGGGATATCGGCCTTGGCGTATTCCTCTTTGCGGTGGATGGCCAGGGCCCAGAAGTGTGGCGGGGTCCAGGCGAAGATAATCAGTACCAGCAGCAAGGGTTCGGCGCTGACATGCCCCGTAACGGCAACCCAACCCAGCAGCGGCGGTGCAGCACCGGCCAGGCCACCGATGACGATATTCTGCGGCGTCGCGCGCTTGAGAAAACCGGTGTAGATCACTGCGTAACCGAGCAGCGAGGCCAGCGTCAGCCAGGCTGCCAGCGGGTTGGTGAACGCCAGCAATAGGGCCAAGCCGGCAACAGCAAGAACCAATGCAAAGGTCAGTGCTGCAATGGGTGACACACGCCCCTCGGCCAACGGTCGCTTGTGGGTGCGCGCCATCACCGCATCAATCCGCCGATCGACCACATGGTTCACCGCCGCCGCACCGCCCGCACACAGGGCAATGCCCAGGTTGCCAAACACCAGCACCGTCCAGGGCACCCCGGCGCGGGTGGCGAGGAACATGCCCACCAGCGAGGTGATCAGCATCAGCACCACCACTTTCGGCTTGGTCAGCTCCAGGTAGTCACGCCAGATTGCCTGAGCGTGACGTGCGCCGATCAAGGTCGCCATGGCATCTCTCCTTTAAGGGTGATCAGGCCGGAAACCTGTTTGCGCGGGCTGAAACGCCAGCCGAACGGTAGCTGGTGGCGAACCCGGATCAGGCTGGTACGCGCATGGTAATTGACCAGCACCAGAGTCAGTAACAACGCCGCTCCGCCCGCGTTATGCCCCACCGCCACGGGCAACGGCAGGCCGAAAGCCACATTGCTCACCCCCAGGCTGATTTGCGCAGCCAGGGCGATCAACAGCAAACCCGCCAGCCGCGTCATGCCCACGACACGCAGTTGCCAGGCCAGGCCCAGAAGCACCAGGGTCACCAGTACGGCGCCGATGCGATGGGTCAGGTGGATCGCCGTGCGCGCCTCGCTGTCGAGCTGACCACCCAAGTAATTGGGGCCGATGTGCTGGGTCAGGTGAAACCCATTGGCAAAATCCGCCGCCGGCCACCATTGGCCGTGGCAGGTCGGCAGATCGACACAGGCCACGGCCGCGTAGTTGGAACTGACCCAACCACCCAGCGCGATCTGCCCGATCACTAGCACCAAGCCCGCCGTCGCCCAATATTGCAGGCGCTTGGGCACGATCAGCGCCGGCAGCACGCCAGATAAACGCAGGGTCAGCAAAAACAGCAGGCTCAAGGTCGCAAAACCACCCAACAGGTGCCCGGTGACGACTTGCGGCCACAACTTCAAGGTCACCGTCCACATCCCAAAGGCGGCCTGGGCAAATACCACCGCCAACACAAACAAGGGCAATTTCACCGGCTGGCCCGGGTCACGCCGATGGCTCCACGAGCGCGCCGCCAACAGCGCAATCAATAGCCCCAGGCTGCCAGCGAAGTAGCGATGGGTCATCTCGGCCCAGCCTTTGTCAGCCTCTACCGGTGTGTCGGGAAAATGCAGTTCGGCATGGGCCAGTTGGGCTTCGCTGTTGGGCACGCTGATAAAACCATAGCAACCCGGCCAATCCGGGCAACCCAGGCCGGCGTGGGTCAGGCGCGTGTAGGCTCCGAGCAGTACGACAATCAGCGCCAGTAACGTGGCAAACAGCGCGAGGCGAAATCCAGGCTTGGCCATGACGATGCCCTTATCCGATATTTGATAGTTTCAGCAGCAGGCGCAGGTCGTTGAGCAAGTCCTTGCCCTTGACCTTGGCGTCGTAGCGCAGCACCAGGTTGCCGTGGGGGTCGACGATCCACAGTTGCGCCTCGCCGGGGGCGGCAGCGCTCTTGGTAAAGGTCGGCAGATCCAGCGGGTAACGCTGCAGTTGTGGGTATTCGGCCTTGAGCTTGGCGTCGTATTGCGCAGCGACAGGCTGCGCGCTGGCCAGGGCGTGGCTGGCACGGGAGGCGTCGCGACCGAGGCCGATCTGCAGTTGCCGAGCGAGGTAGACCAATTGTTGGCAATCGGCAGCGCACGTGGCAGGGGCAGTAACCAGCAGTTGCCAGCGATCTTCATCTGCCTGTACGCCGATGTCGGCACGGGTCTGGCCGTTGCCAATCAGTTCGCCATGGTAGCTGCGACTGTCTGGAACCCAGAATTGCAGCTTGTACATCAGGGTCGCCAGCACCATCGGGCCGACCACCATGAGCAGGATCAGGACCAGTTGCCAGCGACCTTTGCGGCGGTCAGGCACCTCAGACATGTTGGGTGGATTCATGGCCGCTCCCATGGGGCTTCTCCTTTTTGTTGTGCCATCCGAAGTAGAGGTAAAGCACCAGCAACGCCAGTGCCATGGCAAACCACTGCACCGCATAGGCCAAGTGTTTTTCCGGGCCCATGGCGACGATTGGCCAAGTGGTGTCGTACGTACCAGGACCCGCTTCAGCGCGCAGTTCGTAGGCAAAACCGCTACGCCCCAACTCGTCCCACAGCGCGGCGGGGTGCAGCGCTGTGAGCAGACGTGGCCATTGCGCGCTCGCAGGGTCGGCATGCAGCTGGAAAGTCTCGCCGGGGGCGACGTACACCCAGGCGTCGAGATTCAGTGCCTGCCCGGGGGTGGAAAAAGCCGGGGGTGTACGCCGGTCAGGCCATGGCAGCCAGCCGCGGTTGAGCAATAACCATAGGCCGCTGGCCTGGTCGTGGAAGGGCTGCAGCAGCTCGACACCCGCCTTGCCGTCGCGCATACGGTTGTCCAGCAGCACGCTGTGCTCGGCATCGAATTGACCACGAAGATGGACGCGGCGAAAGGCAGGATCGGCCATGTCGTTGAGCTGCACGCTGTTCACCGGCTCGGCGGTGCGGCGCTCGGCATAGCTGTCCACCAGCAGCTGTTTTTCATGTCCTCGAGCCAGTTGCCAGAATCCCAGGCTCACCATCAATGGCAGCAACACCAGCACCACCAGCGTCGGCGCGATACCCGGACGAAAGCGCTGCACGGCACTGGCTATACTGGATCTCATCGCCCCTCCCCCTATAGCCCTGGAGCCAGACCATGCTCAAAGCAGCCATTGCCCTGATGCTGATCGCGACTGTCGTGAGCTTGTTCAGTGGCTTGTTCTTCCTGGTCAAGGACGAGGGCAACTCCAATCGCCTCGTCACTGCCTTGACCGTGCGCGTGGTACTGGCCGTCATCACCGTGGGCTTGATCGCCTGGGGCTTTTTCAGCGGCCAACTGGTCTCTCATGTGCCGTGGTAAACCACCTCACAGCACATAGACGAAGAAAAACAGCCCAATCCACACCACATCCACAAAGTGCCAATACCAACTGGCCGCCTCGAAACCAAACTGATGCTCGGCGTTGAAATGCCCGCGCAGGATGCGCATCAGCATCACAAACAAAATGATGGTGCCGATGGTCACGTGGGCACCGTGAAAGCCCGTGAGCATGAAGAAGGTTGCGCCGTACACGCCAGAGCCCAAGGTCAAGCCCAGCTCTTTATAGGCGTGGATGTACTCCTCAGCCTGAAAACCGAGAAACGCCAGGCCCAGCAGCACGGTGATCGCCAGCCAGATTTTCAGTGCGCCGCGATGGCCTTTGCGTAGCGCATGGTGAGCGATGGTGATGGTCACGCTGGAGCTCACCAGCAGAATGGTATTGACCAGCGGCAGGCCCCAGGGGCTGATGGTGCCTTTGGGCGCAGGGTAGAGCTTGGGATCGGGGTTGTTGAGCAGCGGCCAGGCAAACTCGAAATTCGGCCACAGCATATGGGCGATGCCTTTGGGGCCTTCGCCCGCCAGCCAGGGGCCCGCCCACACGCGTACATAGAACAGCGCACCAAAAAAGGCGATGAAGAACATCACCTCGGAAAAGATGAACCAGGTCATGCCCCAACGGAACGAGCGGTCCATCTGTGCGCTGTACAACCCGGCGCGACTTTCCTTGATCACCGCGCCGAACCAGCCGAACAGCATGTAGGCCAGCAACAGCCCGCCGACGAAAAAGATCCACGGGCCATGGGACTCCGGGCGCGCCGCCTTTAAGTCGTTGAACCATACGGCCAGGCCATACACGGTGACCAGCAGGCCAATCGTGGCAATTATCGGCCATTTGCTTTGCGCTGGTACGTAGTACGTATCATGAGTCGACATGTATTCGCTCTCCTGATTGAGGGGGCAAACAGTAGCTAACCGCCGCTGTTCGCGGCCACCGGCGCTTGCCGCGCAGTGATATCAAACAGCGTGTACGCCAGGGTCAAATGCTTCACATCCTTGGGCATGGCGCGGTCGACGATAAAACGCACCGGCATTTCAATACGCTCGCCTGGCTGCAGCACCTGCTGGGTAAAGCAAAAACACTCGGTCTTGTGGAAATACATCGCCGCCTCGGCCGGGGAAATGCTCGGGATCGCCTGGGCCGTCATCGGCTTATCGGTGGGGTTGTAGGCCACGAACAGCATCTCGTTGACCGCCCCGGGGTTGACCACGATTTCATCAGCCTTGGAATGAAACTCCCACACCATGTCGATGGCATTGGTTGACAGAAACTGCACCCGCACCTGGCGCGAAGGGTCAACGATTTGCTCACCCTCGTACTGCCCAGCGGTCTTGCCGTTGATGCCGAACGCCTTGCACATCACGTCGTAGATCGGCACCAGGGCGAAGCCGAAGGCGAACATCGCCAGCACCAGGATCAGCAGGCGGGTGACCAGGCGTTTGAGGGGCACGGAGTCAGCCATGGTGCTCACCTGAGACAAGCCAGGAAAGTGTGGGATGGGGCTTGCCCCCGATTGCTGCCTCACAGCCAATAATGATGTCGACAGGCATACCGCTATCGGGGGCAAGCCCCCTCCCACAGGGGATCAGCGGTGACTTGTTCATTTGACCTCCGGCGGCGTGGTGAAGGTGTGATAAGGCGCGGGCGAGGGCACGCTCCATTCCAGCCCTTCGGCCCCATCCCACGGCTTGGCGGGTGCCGGTGTGCCGCCACGGATGCACTTGATCACAATGAACAGGAAGAATATCTGCGTAGCACCGAACATAAAGGCGCCCACGGACGAGACCATGTTGAAGTCGGCGAACTGCAGGTTGTAGTCCGGTATCCGGCGCGGCATACCGGCCAACCCCACAAAGTGCATAGGGAAGAACGCCAGGTTCATGCCCACGAAGGACAGCCAGAAGTGCAATTTGCCCAGGGTTTCGTCGTACATGTGGCCGGTCCATTTCGGCAGCCAGTAGTAGGCCGAGGCGAAGATCCCGAAGATCGCCCCAGGCACCAGTACGTAATGGAAGTGCGCCACCACGAAGTAGGTGTCGTGGTACTGGAAGTCCGCCGGGGCAATCGCCAGCATCAGCCCGGAGAAACCGCCAATGGTGAACAGGATCACGAACGCCACGGCAAACAGCATCGGCGTCTCGAACGTCAGTGATCCCTGCCACATGGTGCTGACCCAGTTGAACACCTTCACCCCCGTGGGCACGGCGATCAACAGCGTGGCATACATGAAGAACAACTCACCCACCAGCGGGATACCGACCACAAACATGTGGTGCGCCCACACGATGAACGACAGGAACGCAATACTGGCGGTTGCGTAGACCATCGAGGTGTAGCCGAATAATGGCTTGCGAGAGAAGGTCGGGATGATCGAGCTGACGGCACCGAAGGCCGGCAGGATCATGATGTAGACCTCGGGGTGGCCGAAGAACCAGAACACGTGCTGGAACAGCACCGGGTCACCGCCGCCGGCAGCACTGAAGAAGCTGGTGCCGAAGTGGATATCCATCAGCATCATGGTCACGCAGCCCGCCAGCACCGGCATCACCGCAATCAGCAGGAACGCGGTGATCAGCCAGGTCCACACGAACAGCGGCATCTTCATCAGGGTCATGCCCGGCGCGCGCAGGTTGAGGATGGTGGCAACCACATTGATCGCGCCCATGATCGAACTGATGCCCATCAGGTGGATGGCGAAGATGAAGAACGTCACGCTCTCCGGTGCGTAGGTGGTGGAGAGCGGCGCATAGAAGGTCCAGCCGAAATTCGGCCCGCCACCGGGGCTGAGCAGGGTGGACACCAGCAGCAGGAATGCCGCCGGCAGCAGCCAGAAGCTGAAGTTGTTCATGCGCGGCAGGGCCATGTCCGGCGCGCCGATCATCAACGGGATCATCCAGTTGGCCAGGCCAACGAAGGCCGGCATCACCGCGCCGAACACCATGATCAGGCCATGCATGGTGGTCATTTGGTTGAAGAACGCCGGCTCGACGATCTGCAGGCCCGGCTGGAACAGCTCGGCACGGATCACCATGGCGAACGAGCCGCCGAGCAGGAACATGGTGAAGGCGAACCACAGGTACATCGTGCCGATGTCTTTGTGATTGGTGGTCAGCACCCAACGCATCAAGCCTTTGGCGGGGCCGTGGGCATGGTCGGCATGACCATGGTCGATCACAGTGCTCATGGCCGTTCTCCTGCAAGCGAGTCAGCGGGGCGATTCAGGGCATTCGCAACGAAAGTAGTCATTTGCTTTCCGCCTGTTTCAGAGCCAGCACGTCTTTGGGCGTGACCATGTCGCCTTTGTTATTGCCCCAGGCGTTACGCTCGTAGGTCACGACAGCGGCGATATCCACTTCCGAAAGTTGTTTGCCGAAGGCTGCCATCGCGGTACCGGGCTTGCCGTGATAGACGATGCCCAAGTGATCGGCTGCTGGGCCGGTGGCGATTTTCGAGCCCTTGAGCGCCGGGAACATCGGCGGCAAACCTTGGCCTTCAGCCTGGTGACACGCCACGCAGGTGGTGTGGTAGACCTTGTCGCCACGGGCTACCAGCTCATCCAGCGTCCACTCTTTGGAGGTCAGCTCCTTGAGCTTGGCGGCCTCTTCCTTGCGCTCGCCGAGCCAAGTGTCGTAGTCGGCCTTGGATTTGACCTCGACCACGATGGGCATAAAGCCGTGGTCCTTGCCGCACAACTCCGCGCATTGGCCACGGTAGATGCCCGGCTTCTCGATACGGGTCCAGGCCTCGTTGACGAAGCCTGGGATGGCGTCGCGCTTGACCGCAAAGGCCGGCACCCACCAAGAGTGGATCACATCGGCGGCGGTCACCAGGAAGCGCACCTTGGCGCCCACCGGCAACACCAGCGGCTGGTCGACTTCCAGCAAGTAATGTTCGCCTTTGGTCGCCTGGTTATGGATCTGCTCGGCGGGTGTGGCCAGGTTGCTGAAGAACTCCACATCCTGGCCCAGGTACTTGTAGTGCCACTTCCACTGATAGCCGGTGACCTGGATATCGATATCCGACTCACTGCTGTCGTAGATGTTGATCAGGGTCTTGGTCGCCGGAATGGCCATGGCCACCAGGATCAGCAGGGGCACCACGGTCCAGAGAATTTCCACGGTAGTGCTCTCGTGGAACTTGGCCGCAACCTGGCCCGTGGACCGGCGGTGCAGGATCATCGACCAGAACATGGCGCCAAATACGACGATGCCGATCACCACACAGATCCAGAAGATGGTCATGTGCAGGTCAAACACGGCGTGACTGACTTCAGTAGCCCCTGGCGCCATATTCGTTGTCCAGGCGGCGTGCGCCTGGCCGAATACCGACCACAACAGTAGGCCCATCCAAACGTGTGGATGTCGCGTCATTGCGGGTTCCCCTTTATGTTTCTTGTTATCCCGCCGGTTTGCACCTGCGGCGAAGGGAGCGGCTTCCATACTGCTTACAACCGCCAAGCCTTGCCTGCGTCATGCAGTTGGGCGTCATCAGCTAATTGCGTACAAACCCGAGTATAGACAGCCAGGGCAACCCCGCAATGTGTAGGGGCAAATGAGCGAAAACAGACCAGCGGGCCCAATAAAACCGGGGGCGCAAACGTTTATCCGACGAACGATGGCATTTCGATATAACACACCTGCATAACCATGAAATAATTATGACAAATGCGTCTTAGGCGCCCGTATAAACGAACTACCTTATCTTCTCCCTTTTCCTACACCTGTTTCACTGGAGCCTTCATGAACACCGCCGCATTGCGCGAGCAGATTTCCCGTGCCCATCAACACGAAGCCAGCACTGGCCAGCTTGCCACACAGCTGGAAAAACAATTGCCGCACCTGCATTCGGCTATTTCCTTGGCTGACGGTGATAGCAACATTGTCATGACGCGCTTTGTCACCGCTTATATCGATCTGGTTCCCGATTTGCTGGACGCTGCCAATGACGTGGCCCGCGAGGCCGGAATTGAAAGCCAAATCAAGCCGGTGCTGAAAATCGCCGAACACTTCTTCCTGCAACCGCCCGCGATCATGGCTGGGCACGAGGGCCTCGACGGCCTGCTGGACGAGGCTTACCTGGCCCATCGTCTGGTGGAGGAGGTCAACGATCTGTATATCAAACATTTCGGCCAGCCGTTGATTCCCGCGGATACCACCGTGGCCAATGTGATTGCTCACCGATTGATCGGCGAAACATTCGCCAACCAGTTGGATGAAGCCGTACACCACGCGGTAGATGAAATGCTTAACGAAGACAGCTTTGCGCTGGAGTCGGTCGAGGCGTACCGCGAGACACTGAAGAGCCCGAGCACCGAAGCGGCATGGAAACGCTGGCCGTGCCTGTCGCGCCAGCTTGGGGTTGAACTGACGCTGGATCAGCCGGCGTAAATCGTCCGGTTTACAAAGATCAAATGTGGGAGGGGCGGTGCGACGGTTCGACCCCCGATAGCGGTGGACCAGTCAAAATCTCTTTGGCTGACACACCCCAATCGGGAGGAAGTCGAACCGTCGCACCGCCCCTCCCACATTTTGATGCGGTTTCGTCAGGTAACGGACGGCGCCGAACCTATCCCCACCGTTGTGCGTACCCGGCCTTCCAATCGGCGCTTGAGCCCACGCGCCTCAATCACCAGCGTCGAGCCCTTGGCCGCATTGGCCCGGCCCCACTCCTCCAGCAACTCCAGGCAAGAGTGGTCGATATAACTCAAGTTACTCAGCGGCACGTGCAACATGGTCCCCGCAGGCACCGTCGACAACACCTGAGTCAACGCCGGCACTTTCAGAAAGGTCGCCGCACCCGTCAAGCGCAGCTCCATCTCACCCTCTTGAGGCAGGTCGATCAGACTGACTTTCAATCGCGAAGCCTTGAAGGCCAGTTTAAGCAACGTCAGCCCAAAGCCCACCAGCACACCGGTCAGCAAGTCGGTAAAGATGATCGCCAGCGCCGTGGCCGCATAGGTAAACATCGGCATCCGCCCATAGCGCCCCAGTGCTTTGAACGCCTTGACGTCCACCAGCTTGATCCCGGTGTACACCAGCACACCCGCCAGGCTTGCGACCGGAATGCTTTGCAGCACGCTCGACAGCAAGAGTACAAAGCCGAGCAGCCACAGGCCGTGGAACATCGCCGATAAACGCGTGGTAGCACCGGCCTGGACGTTGGCTGAGCTGCGTACAATCACGCCCGTCATCGGCAAGGCGCCAACCAGGCCGCAAAGCATGTTGCCGACACCCTGGGCAGACAACTCCTTGTCGAAATCGGAGCGCTGGCCGCTGTGCATACGGTCCACCGCGGCGGCAGACAGCAGGGTTTCGGCACTGGCAATAAACGCGACGGCGAATGCCGCGATCAACAGCTGTGGGTCAGCCAGGTTGAGCAGGTCGCTGGGGCGCAGCCAGTCGATGGCATCCGCGAGATTTTCCGGGACTTCCACACGCTTGACCTGCAACGCCAGCACCAGGCTGGTGACGGTCGCAAGGCCCACGCCGAGCAAGGCGCCCGGTACGAAACGTAGCCGTTGCGGACGGAATTTATCCCACAGGTACATCACCAACATGGTCGACAGGCCGAGCAGGCCGGCTTGCCAACCCAGCCCGCCGCCGAGGGTCGGAACCGCTTCAGCCACAGCCGCCGGGAATCCTGCCAGGTTATCCAGCCCAGATGGCTTGGGCGCCCCATCGAGCATCACATGGATCTGCGATAACACAATCAATACGCCGATCCCCGCCAACATGCCGTAGACCACAGCCGGTGCCGTGACACGAAACCAGCAGCCCAGACGTAAACGCCCGGCCACCAGTTGCAGGAAACCCGCCAGCAACAGGATCGGCCCCAGCATCAGCATGCCGTGCTGGCGCACCAGCTCGAACACCAGCACCGCCAGACCCGCTGCCGGACCGCTGACCTGCAGCGGTGACCCTGCCAACCAGCCCACCACCAGGCCACCGATGATACCGGTGATCAGCCCTTTGGCCGGCGGCATGCCGGACGCGATCGCGATCCCCATGCACAGGGGCAGGGCGACCAGAAACACAACCACGGAGGCGAGCAGCTCCCGCGGCAGTACAGCTTTCAATTGAGCAGCACGCATGATGGCTCTCCCGAGGCATTCGCCGGGCACGGCAAAGCCTGGCTGCATCCATGGCAGCCACCGCTTTACCCGGCGGGGAAGTGTTTTAGAAGCGCGCTCTAGGCGTCGCGGACGGGATCGGCTCGGTGCCGTTCAACGGTCGAAACGCTGCCTTTTCCGCATCGTAGGCCCGAATTTCGCTGGTCTCGATGTTGTAGATCCAGCCATGGATAAACAAATGACCGTTGGCCATGCGCGAAGCCACCGAGGGGTGGGTGCGCAGATGCTGCAACTGCGCGATGACGTTTTCTTCGGTCAACACCTTCATGCTCTCGCCTTCATTGGCGCAGTCGCAGTTGTCATGGACCATGGCCTTGGCGACCTCGGCGTGACGCAACCAGGCCCTGACAGTCGGCATCTTTTCCAGGCTGTCGGGGTTGAGTACCGCGCGCATGGCGCCGCAGTCGGAGTGCCCGCACACGATGATGTGCTGTACGCCAAGGGCGAGCACCGCGTACTCGATGGCCGTAGACACGCCACCGTTCATCTGGCCGTAGGGAGGCACCACGTTACCGACGTTACGGGTTACGAACAGATCGCCGGGGGAGCTTTGGGTGATCAGCTCCGGCACGATGCGCGAGTCGGCACAGGTAATGAACATCGCCCGCGGGCTCTGCGCCGTAGCGAGTTTCTTGAAGAGTTCTTCCTGCTGGGGGAAGACGTCGTGATGGAAATGCAAAAAGCCGTCAACTATATGTTGCAACGCTGCATCGGCGGACTCCGCCCCAGGGGCTGAAGCCGACGCAGCCAACGGCTGTTTATCCTTGTCACTCATGATTCATCCTCTTGATTAATGCAGGGGAGTGTTCACCACCATTCGACGCCGGGCGAGTGGAATAGTTGAGACCCCCACAACCCACGGCGGCGACTTATGAGTCACTCGCTGAACAAGGTAACCGTCGAAACTTAACTCAAACTGAATGAACCGCTCTAGCTCGGGGCTTTCAGTGATATCAAAACGCGACCACTCATACAGTAATGGTGCCGTCTTATTCATCAGTCTACAACAATGCCATTTGCCTGCCCGGCGGACAGAACGCCGCGCAATCCAGATTGAAACCTTCACGACGATCCAGCCCCAGGCGCTTGATCGCCTTGCTGAAGCGTTGCGCCAGCAGGTCCGCAAATGGCCCTTCACCCCGCATTCGCACACCGAAGCGGCTGTCATACACCTGGCCACCGCGCACCTGGCGCACCAGGCTCATGACATGGGCGGCACGCTGAGGATAATGGGCCGCCAGCCATTCCTCGAACAGCGGCGCAACCTCCAACGGCAAGCGCAGCATCATATAGGCCGCGCTTTGTGCCCCGGCCGCGTGAGCCTCGGCGAGCAGGCTCTCCAATTCGCTGTCGTTGATCATCGGAATCATCGGCGAGCACAACACGCCGACCGGGATACCCGCCTCGCGCATAACCCGAATCGCCCTCAGCCGCGCCTTGGGCGCCGCCGTGCGTGGTTCCAGGATGCGCTTGAGTTCATCGTCCAGGCTGGTGAGGCTGATCATCACCGCCACCAGCCGTTGGCGGGCCAGCTCGGTCAGCAGGTCGAGATCGCGCAATATCAACGACCCCTTGGTGATGATAGTCACCGGGTGCCGGTAGCGCAGCAGCACTTCCAGGGTTTGCCGAGTGATCTTGTATTCACGCTCGATAGGCTGGTACGGATCGGTATTGGAGCCCAGGTTGATCGGCGCGCACACGTAGCCAGGCTTCGACAGCTGCTGTTCCAGCACATCAGCCGCGTTGGTTTTGGCGATCAATCTGGTTTCGAAGTCCAGCCCCGGGGACATGTCCCAATAGGCATGACTGGGCCGCGCATAACAGTAGATGCAACCATGCTCGCAGCCGCGATAAGGGTTGATGGAACGATCAAAGGGCAAGTCCGGCGAGTTATTGCGCGTGATGATGGTCTTGGCCGTTTCAATACGCACCTCGGTGCCTTGGGTCTCGGGCACCTCCTGATACCAGCCGTCGTCCTCAGCCACGCTGACAGTAGGTGCAAACCGGTTGTGCAGGTTGGTGGCTGTACCCCGACCCCGGGGCGGCAACGCAGTAGACATGAAAACGCCTCGATACTGTTTTTATATACAGTATCGAGGCGTGAGGTTTCTGACCAGTGCCGTTGGGCGGCCAGGGAGGTCAGCGCTTTTGCGTCACCTGCCCCAAGTCATCCCCCGAGGTCGTGCGCATATTGCTTTTGCGCAGGTCCGCCACCTCACTGGCATTGACTGGCGCCCCTTTGTTGCCCCAGCTGCCACGGATGAAACTGACCACGTCCGCCACTTCCTGGTCCGACAGGCGCCAGGCGAACGCCGGCATGGTGAAGGTCGATGGCGCCGTATGGGTCGCAGGCAAAGTACCGCCGTTCAACACGATGTTGATCAACGATGTGGCATCCGCCGTCTGCAACACCGGGTTACCCGCCAGTGCTGGGAACACACGCGTATAGCCATGGCCATCGGTACGGTGGCAGGCCGCGCAGTTATCGATATACACCGACGCGCCTGGCTCACTGTCATCGCCTTTCCAGAGCGCTTGGGCTACCTGCTTGTCGTACTGGTGTGGCTGGTCCTTGGGGTCGACCGCCGGCAGGCTCTTGAGGTAACGGGCGATAGCGGTCAGGTCGTCCTGCGACATGTACTGCATGCTATGGACGACAACATCGCTCATGCCACCGAACACCGCGCTGCGGTCACTGCGACCGGTCTTGAGGAACTGCACCAGTTGCTCCTCGCTCCAGCTGCCGAGGCCATCCTTGTGGTCACCGCGCAGGCTTTTCGCGATCCAGCCTTCCAACGGTGCACTGCCAGACAGGAAGGCGTTGCCATCAGCGGCACTCAGGGCTTTTTCCTGCATGGTCAGGGCACGAGGCGTATGGCAGGCGCCGCAGTGGCCGAGGCCTTCAACCAGATAAGCACCACGATTGATCACCGGATCAGCAGCGGTTTGCGCCTGATGCTCCTCGACCGCTGGCGCGAACATCCAGCGCCAAGCCGCCAAAGGCCAGCGCATGCTCAAGGGCCAGGGAATATCGCTGTCCTTGTTCTCTTGGGCAACCGGCTCAACGCCCTTCATGAAATACGCATACAACGCCTGCATATCGCTGTCGCTAACGCGCGCATAAGACGGATAGGGCATCGCCGGGTAAAGCGTACTACCGTTCTTGGCGATGCCATGGCGCACGGCCTTGTCGAAGTCCTCGAAGCTATAGTCGCCCAGGCCGGTCTTGTCCGGGGTGATGTTGGTGGAATAGATCACCCCGATGGGGGTTTCCATGGGCAGGCCGCCGGCGAAGGGTTTGCCACCCTTGGCGGTATGGCAGGCCACGCAGTCACCGGCACGCGCCAGGTATTCACCCTGCTTGATCAAGTCGGTTTCGGCAGCGCTGACCGAGCAACTGCTGAAGAGCGCCAGGGAGGCGATAACGAATGCTTTCATGGTCATCGCTCCTTATGCCTGAACCAGTGGGCCGGGGTTTTTCAGGTACTGCTCGCGGATCGCTCGAGCCGACCAATAGGTCAACGCTGCCACCAGCCCCGTAGGGTTATAGCCCAACCCTTGTGGGAAGGCAGAGGCACCTGGGACAAACACGTTGTGTACATCCCAGCACTGCAGGTAGCGGTTCAACGCACTGGTTTTTGGGTCGGTGCCCATGATCGCGCCACCGTTAAGGTGGGTGGTCTGGTATGAGGCGGTATTGAAGTGCTCGCCGACTTTTTTACCCAACACCGCGATGGCCTTGGGGTTCATGGCTTGGGCGACCTTGCCCATCTTCTCGATCATGAAGCGGTTCATCTTGATGTCGTTTTCTTGCCAGTCGAAGGTCATGCGTAGCAGCGGCAAACCGTAGGCATCGCGGTAAACCGGATCCAGGTCCAGGTAGTTGCTGCGGTAGGACTGATGGGCGCCGTGGGCATCCATCGACACCTGATGGGTGTAGTAATCGGCGGTGGCGCGCTTCCAGGCGCTGCCCCAGGCCGGCGTGCCCGGCGGGTTGGAGGTACCGGCAATCGGCCGGCTGCCGGCCTGATTGACCCACATCGGCGAGCCACCCACGAAGCCGTGGGGGCCGTGGTCGAAGTTGTCGGCGTTGAAGTCGTCGATGGCCACGCCATTGCCGCCCGCGCCGATGAAATTGTTGGTGTGAGTGTCCTTGTCGAAGAACGCCTTGATGGTGCCCATGTTCTGGTAGGCGAAGTTGCGGCCCACCACGCCCTCATTGGTGATCGGGTCGTAGGGCTTGCCGATGCCCGACAGCAGCATCAGGCGCACGTTATGGAACTGGAACGCGCCAAGAATCACCAGGTCTGCCGGCTGCTCGCATTCGCGGCCCTGGGCGTCGATATAAGTCACGCCGGTGGCTTTTTTCTGGGTGCTGTCGAGGTTGACCTTAAGCACGTGGGAATTGGGTCGCAGCTCGAAGTTCGGCACTTGGCGAAGGGCCGGCAGAATGTTCACGTTCGGTGAAGCCTTGGAATACATGTAGCACACGTAGCCACTGCAAAAACCGCAGAAATTACACGGGCCCATCTGCGCGCCATAAGGGTTGGTGTAGGGCCCCGAAGTATTGGCCGACGGCAGGTTGTAGGGTTTGTAGCCCACTTCAGCCGCGGCTTTCTGAAACAGCTGTGCGGAGACCGTATTTTTCTGCGCCTCCAACGGGAACGGGTTGGAGCGATCCGGCGCATACGGGTTGCCCCCACGACCTTCGCCTACCAACTGCCCCTTGACGGTCCACGCCTGACCGGAGGTGCCGAAGACTTTTTCCGCATAGTCGAAAAATGGCTCCAGCTCTTCGTAGCTGACACCGAAATCCTGGATGGTCATGTCCTTGGGAATAAAGTTCTTCCCATAGCGCTCTTCGTAATGGCTACGCATGCGCAGTTCGATGGGGTCGACACGAAAATGCACACCTGACCAATGCAGGCCCGCGCCCCCTACGCCATTACCCGGCAGGAATGCACCCAACTGACGGTTGGGCAGGGCAACATCATTCACGCTATGGCGAATGGTCACCGTCTCTTTGGAGATATCCTGGAACAGCTTCTTACGCACGCTGTAGGTCAATTCGTCGATGACCTGGGGATAGTTGCCGTCCGGATAAGTGTCCTGCATCGGGCCGCGCTCCAGCGCTACCACGTTGAGGCCCGCTTCCGTCAGCTCCTTGGCCATGATCGCGCCGGTCCAGCCGAAGCCAACAATCACCGCATCCACTTTCTTCATGATAGTCGCCACGTTTATGCCCTCTCGCCGCGAATGGAAACAGCCGGAAAGGGGTATTGCTCGTTGCGTTCTACCCAATCCATGAAGTCGGCGCGGGCGCCCGGGAAGCCGATCATGGTCCAGCCGACCATGCCCTTATTGCCGCCGTGGATGGGATCGCAGAAGAAACCCTCCTTAGTGTTTTGCAGCAGCAGGTTGAAGAATATCTTCGCTGGCACCGCCTCGAAATGCGCTGCGACCTCACTGCCGCCAGCCTCCAGGCGCCGCAGCATATCGTCTCGGGTAGCGCTGTCTTGCGCAGCAAAAACTTTACCGTTGAACGCCTTCGACCATGCATCCGTCGCAGCAATACCCAGGCGGTAGATTTCCTTGGGCACTAGTTTGCTCTGCCAGCCCATCTCCGGTGCTGCATCGGCATTGAACGGTCCCTGCATGTACCACAGCGCGCCACTGGCATATGGCGTATTCATCTGACGGTCGATGTATTCCGGCGCGCCAGCTTCCAAGGCGCCAGGGCCCTGTGCGTCAGCGGGAATCAAGCGCTCCACGGCGGCATTGATAAATGCCCATTCCTCAGCCGTAAAATAGCTTGGCTCATAGGTCTTGTCGTTTGGGGCCGGCTTGACCGGTGCGGCCTGGGCAGGCTCCGGCGTGGCCATCAGCATCGAACCGCCAAGGCCGGTGCTGGCAACCGTGACCACCGGGATCAAGGTCAAGGATTTGCGTAGAAAGTCACGCCGGGGGTTGTCTTGATCTTGATCAGACATGGGTACACCTCATCATGTGGGCACGGGTTCGGCAGCCGCTTCTGAGAACGGTTCGTCTTTTTTTAGCGGCACATTGGATCCAACCGATCCAATGAAATAGAGCGCAGCCGCAATCAATAGTTACAAATGATAGCAGGCTAAGGATGTAGAGGAGAGATTCAGCGACCTAAGTCGCATAGAAAGTGGGTGGGGGCTTGCTTCCGATAGGGTCGTGTCAGCCAACCTATGCATGGCTGGAACGCCGCTATCGGGGGCAAGCCCCTCCCACATTTCGGTATGCGTACAGGTTGTTAGTCTTTTTTCAACTTGGGGTTGGGAAAGAACTGCACGGCTTGCACTTTTGGATCCGCAGGCGCTTTCAGCGCCGACGTATTGACCCGCGTGCCCAACTCCTTGGGCACCGACAGGCCTTGATCATTCAGCGTATCGGTATAGCCGCAGGCCACGCATTCACGGTGCGGCACGCTGTCTTCGGTCCACATCTTCAACTTGTCCGGCTCGCTGCACGCCGGGCAGACTGCCCCAGCGATAAATTGCTTTTTGGTAATCACAGGCCCTTCACTCATGCTGCCGCGTCCTCACTCAGGCCGCTGTGGCGCAAGAGTGCGTCAATCGACGGCGCTCGTCCGCGGAAGTCGACGAACAGCACCATCGGTGCCTGGGAACCTCCACGCGCCAGGATCGCTTCGCGGAAGGCGCGACCGGTCTGGGCGTTGAGCACTCCGTCTTCTTCGAACTTGGAAAATGCGTCCGCGGACAGCACTTCCGCCCACTTGTAGCTGTAGTAACCCGCCGCATAACCACCGGCAAAAATGTGCGCGAAGCTGTTAGGGAAGCGGTTGTAGGCCGGTGGACGCATCACCGAGACTTCGTCACGCACGCCTTCAAGGACCTGCGCCACGCTGCGGCCATCGCCATGGGTGGCGTGCAGCTCGAAGTCAAACAGCGAAAACTCCAGCTGGCGCACCATCATCAGGCCGGATTGGAAGTTTTTCGCGGCGAGCATTTTTTCCAGCAGGTCCTGGGGCAGCGGCTCGCCGGTTTCATAGTGGCCGGAAATCAGTGCCAGGCCCTCGGGCTCCCAGCACCAGTTCTCCATGAACTGGCTCGGCAACTCCACCGCATCCCACGCCACGCCGTTGATACCGGATACGCCGGCATGTTCGACGCGGGTCAGCAGGTGATGCAGGCCGTGGCCGAATTCGTGAAACAGCGTGGTGACTTCATCGTGGGTCAGCAGGGCAGGCTTGCCGCTGTCGGCTGGAGTGAAGTTGCACACCAGGTTGGCCACGGGGCTTTGCAGCACGCCATCGACGGTGCGGCGGCGGTCACGGGCTCCATCCATCCAGGCACCGCCGCGCTTGTTGGCGCGAGCGTACAGGTCGAAGAAGAAGCGCCCGACGTGCTTTCCGCCTTCCTTGATTTCGAACAGGCGGACATCCGGGTGCCAGGTGTCGAAGCCTTTTAGCTCGGCAATCTCAATGCCATACAGGCGCTGAACGATGGCAAACAGCCCACCCAACACCTTGTCGATGGGGAAGTAGGCGCGCAGGGCTTCCTGGGACACGCTGTAGCGCTGCTCGCGCAGTTTTTCGCCGTAGAAACCGCTGTCCCAGCTCTGCAGGTCGGCGCAGCCTTGTTCGGCGGCGTAAGCCTTGAGCTGCTGCAAATCCTGGGCGGCAAACGGCTTGCTGCGCTTGGCCAGGTCGCGCAGGAAGCTCAGCACCTGGTCACTGGACTCGGCCATCTTGGTTGCGAGGCTCAGCTCGGAGAAGGATGCAAAACCCAACAACTGGGCCAGTTCCTGACGCAGGTCGAGGATCTGCTCCATCACCGGGCCGTTATCGTTCTGGCCGGCGTTCGGACCTTGGTCCGATGCACGGGTGCAGTAAGCGGCGTACACCTCTTCACGCAAGGCGCGGTCCTGGGCGTAGGTCATTACCGCGTAGTAGCTGGGGAATTCCAGGGTGATCAGCCAGCCATCAAGGCCCTTGGCCTGGGCCGCAGCGGCCATTTGCGCCTTGGCAGAGTCGGTCAGGCCGGCGAGGGTGGTTTCATCGGTGACGTGTTTGGTCCAGGCTTGGGTGGCGTCCAGCAACTGGTTGGAGAATTTGCTGCCCAGCTCGGAAAGCTTGCTTTGCACTTCGGCGTAGCGCTTTTGCTGTTCCGGCGGCAGGTCGATGCCCGACAGGCGGAAATCGCGCAGGGCGTGTTCCAGGATGGTTTTCTGCGCCACGTCGAAACCGGCGGCCTCTGGGCTGTTGGCCAAGGCTTCGAAGGCCTGGAACAGTTCGCGGTTCTGGCCCATTTCGGTGGAGTAGGCGCTCAATGCCGGCAAGCAAGCCTCGTAGGCTTCGCGCAGCTCGGCGCTGTTGCACACGGCATTGAGGTGGCTGACCGGGCTCCAGGCAGCGCCAAGACGATCATTGAGTTCATCCATGGCAAGGACCAGACCGGCCCATGTCGGATTTTTACCCTGGCTTTGCAGGATGTCTGCGATAGCCACACGGTTGTCGGCGAGGATCTGTTCGATGGCCGGCTGGACGTGCTCGGCACGGATCGCCGAGAACGGCGGCAGGTCGTAGGACTGCAAAAGAGGGTTGTTCGCGCTCACGGTTGGCACCTTGGCTGAAGAAACATGTAAGAACAAAGATGGGGCCATCTTAATTACAATCAACACCCACCGCAGCTATCAGCAGAAGAGAGAGAGGCTATCGTGACCCTTCGCACCTATCAGAACCACACGCCGACCCTGGGCACCGGGGCTTTTGTCGATATTTCGGCGGTGGTGATCGGCGATGTCGAAATCGGCGCCGACAGCTCGGTATGGCCGCTGACAGTGATACGCGGCGACATGCACCGCATCCGCATCGGTGCACGGACCAGCGTGCAGGACGGCTGCGTGCTGCACATTACCCACGCAGGGCCGTTCAATCCTGACGGTTTCCCGCTGCTGATCGGTGACGACGTGACCATCGCCCACAAGGTCATGCTGCATGGCTGCACCGTAGGTAACCGCATCCTGATCGGCATGGGCAGTATCGTGATGGACGGTGCCGTGGTCGAGGACGACGTGATCATCGGCGCCGGCAGCCTGGTGCCGCCAGGCAAGACACTCGCCAGCGGCTTCTTGTACGTGGGCAGCCCGGTTAAACAGGTCCGCGCCCTGACTGACAAGGAGCGTGCCTTTTTCACCTACAGCGCCGCGAACTACGTGAAGCTCAAGGACCTGCACCTGGATGAAGGCTTCGATCAATGAATCTGAACCACTCCACCGTCCTGTTCGACCTGGACGGCACCCTGACCGACCCACGTGAGGGCATTACCCGGTCGATCCAGTATGCCCTCGGCAAATTGGGCATCGACGAGCCCGATCTGACCAAGCTCGAACACTTCATCGGTCCGCCCTTGCTGCAGGCGTTCATGCAGTTCTACGGCTTCGACGAGGCCAAGGCCTGGGAAGCGGTGAACTTCTATCGCGAACGCTTCAAGGTCACCGGGCTGTATGAAAACCGCGTATTCGACGGCGTCATGCCATTGCTGGAAGAGCTGAACAGCCAGGGCCGCCAGCTATACGTAGCCACCTCCAAGCCGTGGGAATTTGCCCGTGAGATTGCGCGGCATTTCGGCTTCGCCAAGCACTTCAAGGTGATCTACGGCAGCGAGCTGGACGGCACGCGCACCAACAAGATCGAGTTGATCGCCCACTTGATGCGTGAGGAAGGGCTGGACCCGGCCACCACCTTGATGATTGGTGATCGCAAGCATGACCTGATTGGCGCACGCAGCAACGGGCTGGATTCGGCGGCGGTGGGGTATGGGTTTGGCAGTTTTGAGGAGTTGAATGCCGAGGCACCGACCTGGCATTTCGAAACGTTGGCACTGATGCATCAGGCGTTTTTACAGCGCACTTGAAATCGCTATCGGGGGCAAGCCCCCTCCCACACTGAACTGTGAACGCAGTCCAATTGTGGGAGGGGGCTTGCCCCCGATTAGGCCCTAACGGCCAGCACCCTCCAACTGCCTCAACGCCGCTTTACGCTGCTCCACTGGCAACCCACCCAGCCTTTCCACAGCCGCATAAAACTTCACCCAATCCCCACCTTCCTGTGCAAATAACGCTGCGAACGCCGGCACCCACTGGTCATACAGCCCGAACGGCAACAGCCGTGCGTTATTCATCGGCTGGTTGATCCAGGCGTCATAACGTTTGTCGCCGCCCCATTGGCTATCACGCATCTGCCGGTATTCACTGCGCAAGCGCTCGAACTGCGCCGCTTTGGCCTGCCGCATCACGTCCGCTGCCAACGGCTGCGCATACAGCGCTTCCAGGCGTTTGCGGGTTTCGAGAATCAGCCGGATAAACTGGTCGCGCTGCTTCAACGCCGCATCGCTGACGGGCGCCAGGCCTCGTGCCGCCCGCCATTGACGAGTGCCTTCCTGCTCAACGAAGCTGGCATAGGATTCATTGAACTCGGTGTCGTCTTTCACGTAAAAGCGTTGGTGGGCCAGCTCATGAAAAATCAGTGTGGCCAGGCGCTCGTCGCCCCAACTCATCATCGAACTCATGATCGGGTCGTTGAACCAACCCAAGGTGGAATAGGCCTCGACGCCACCGATCGATACGTCCATGCCCCGTTGCCGCAACAGCGCCGCTTCGCCACGCGCCGCACCCTGGCGGTAGTAGCCGCGATAGGCGACGCAACCGGCAATGGGAAAGCAGTGGTTTTCAGCGGACAGGGAAAACTCCTGCGTGGCAAAGACATTCCACACCACATAGGGCCGACCGATATCGGCATATAGCCGGTAACTCTGGTTGTCGGGCAGATGCAAGTGCTCACTGGCAAAGGCTCGGGCTTTCTGCGATTGAACCAGATGCTCGCGCAGCAATGGCGGGCGAGAGGGGTCGGCAATGACCTCGGCAACCGGCTCCCTGGCGCGTAACAACTGCCACTGGCCGCTCGCCAACTGGCTGTAATAACTGACGCTGGAACAACCGCTGAGTAGCACAACCATCAACCCTGGAAGAAAACGCCTGATCATGCCCCCACTGCTCCTGGTTGATTAATTCGCCAAGCTATCGCGCTTTTATGGAATTTTTCTACGGCGCGGCGTGTTTATACTCAAACCTCTCCCTGCGTTGAGTACCTGCCATGCGTCAGTTTATGTTTCCCGTCGCCGCCCTGTTCCTCAGCGCCTGCGCTTCGACGCCTCTCCCGCCAGCCGACCCGCAGCAGGCCTGGGTCGACTTCACCACGCCGACCCCGGGCTCCAAGTTGGTCATGGCCCAGCGACTGGATGGGAAAAACCTCGACGACGGACGCTTTTTCCAGATGCCCCCCGGCCATCACGAGCTGATGGTGCGCTTTGATTTTGAAGTGCCCGCCGGCGGTGGTTTGGGGGGGCTCAGCCAGATGATGTATCGAACCTGCTTCATGACCTTGCAGTACGACCATTTCCAGGCCGGCCAGCGCTATGTGCTCGAAGGCCGCTCGCTGGCGTTCACGCCCAATATCCGGCTGTATGACTCAGCACGGCAGTTGCTGGCCGAAGAACGCAGCGTTAACTGCATTTGATCAGTCGTTGTTCTTCTGATAGATGATGCGCTTGGTGCCGTTTTCGCACGACCCGACAATCATGGCTTCGTCATGATTCTTGGCTTCTTCGGCGGTGATGATTTCCAGGGTGTAGGACGGAATCGCCTTGGCCTGGATCTTCACCTCGATTTCCTTCCTGAGCTCTTCACAATCTTTTGGCGCGGCCACGGCCGAAGTGGCCAATACAGCGCAGATGATCGCCAAGGCAAAACGTTTCATGTGTGTAGCTCCCTGAATGCATGCGCACGAGTGTGCGCCTAAGGCTGCATAGGCTATAGGACCACATGGGGGAAACACGAGTTCTGATTTAACGCAGAACTAAATGAGAAGGGGGCTTGTGCCCGATAAAGGTGTATCCGCCATCCAACTATTGGCTGACCCACCACTATCGGGGCAAGCCCCCTCCCACACAGGCAGTGCTGAGTTAGTTAACCAGCGTGCCATCCAGGGTGATGGTCGCATTCAGCACCTTGGAAACCGGGCACCCTTCCTTGGCCTTTTTGCTCAGTTCATCGAACTGTGCCTGGCTGGCGCCTGGGATCTTCGCTTTCAGGGTCAGATGCACCGCAGTGATCGCAAAGCCGCCATCGACCTGGTCCAGCGTCACATCAGCCTGGGTGTCGATGCTGTCTGCCTTGAGCCCGGCATCGCCGAGAATCATGGAAAACGCCATGGAAAAGCAGCCGGCATGAGCCGCGCCGATCAGTTCTTCTGGGTTGGTGCCCTTGCCGCCCTCGAATCGGGCCTTAAAGCCGTAGGGCGCTTCGCGCAGTACGCCGGTTTCCGTGGAAATGGAACCCAGGCCAGTCTTCAGATCACCTTCCCAATGCGCGGATGCCTTTTTAACGATGCTCATAGCTTTCTCCTCGAACGGTGGTTTTGTGTCAGTAAGGGTTCTGAGGATAGACGCCACGGCAAAGTTCACTCGTAAGAAAAACCTAGTGATTAAGTAGGAAAATTCTCGCGTACTATTGAATCTCGGGTATATGCCCTCATTGCATAGGGCATGCACATGCCGCGGCAGGTTTTGGCTCGATAAAAAAAGCCTGTGCGCCCCTTTGGAGAAGCAGGCTTATGAAATCGCTGTCCGACGTAAAATTTTCGACACTCGACCTGGTGCCCGTGCGCGCCGACGGCAACCCAGCGCAGTCGCTGCGCAATTCCCTGGACCTGGCCCAGCACGTGGAAAAATTCGGCTTCCACCGTTTCTGGGTAGCTGAGCACCACAATATGGACGGCATCGCCAGCTCGGCCACCTCGGTACTGCTCGGCTACCTGGCCGGCGGCACTTCGACCATCCGCGTGGGTTCCGGCGGAGTCATGCTGCCTAACCATGCGCCGCTGGTGATCGCCGAGCAGTTCGGCACCCTGGAAAGCCTCTACCCCGGCCGTATTGACCTGGGTCTGGGCCGAGCGCCCGGCTCCGACCAGATGACCGCCCGCGCTCTGCGCCGTGAACGCTCAGGCAGTGCCGATGATTTCCCCGAGGATGTGGCCGAATTGATGGCCTACCTGGGCCCACGTACGCCCGATCAACGGGTGATCGCCGTACCGGGCACCGGCACCAACGTGCCGGTGTGGCTGCTGGGTTCAAGCCTGTTCAGCGCGCAATTGGCCGGTGAGCGGGGTTTGCCCTACGCCTTCGCCTCCCATTTCGCACCGCGCTTGATGCATGAGGCGATTCGCGTGTACCGCAATCACTTCAAGCCGTCGGCAGTGTTGGACAAGCCCTACGTGATGCTCGGCATTCCTCTGGTGGCGGCGGATACCGATGAACAGGCCGATTACCTGGCCACCTCGGTGTACCAGCGCATCCTCGCGCTGATGCGCGGCCAAAGCCTGGTGCAGCGCCCACCGGTGAAAACCATGGATGGCCTGTGGTTGCCCCATGAAAAAGACGCGGTCGCAAGCTTCCTCGGCCTGGCCATGGTCGGCAGCCCGGCGAAGATCCGCGCCAAGCTGGAGGTGTTGATCGAGCAGACCGGCGCCGATGAGCTGATCTTCACCAGTGACCTGTACGAGCACGCCGACCGGATTCATTCCTACGAGTTGCTGGCACAGGTTATGAAAGGCTGAACCCAGACGAAAAAAAACCGACGCACCTGCGTCGGTTTTTTATGTCTGCAACACGGGATTAACCGCGTTTGTAGACGATTTCCTTGGTGCCACCTTCGCAGGTGCCGACCACTTTAGCGTCGGTCGAAGCGCCTTTATCCACCACTTCCAGTGAATAACCCGACGCGCCCTTGGCGTCGATTTTCGCTGCAATTTCGCTTTTCAGCTCTTCACAAGGCTTGCCCGCCGCCAGGGCCGTGCCCGCAATGCCCAACAAACCTACCGCCAACAGAAACTTCTTCATCCGTTACTTTCCTTGCGCTGATCGAAAGAGCGTGCCGACGCTCATCGCGTCGGCACCCGTTGTTTGTAGCGCAGGTTATGGCAATCGGCCAGCGGTCAAAGTTCAACTCAGCCGATTAACTACTGGCAATTCGGAATCCCACCTTAAGCGTGACCTGGAAGTGCGCGGCCTTGCCATCCTTGATGTGACCACGGGTTTCGGTCACCTCAAACCACTCCAGGTGCTTGATGCTTTTGTTCGCTTCAGCCAGGGCATTGTTGATCGCATCTTCAATGCTGGTGGTGGAAGAACCCACCAGTTCGACTTTCTTGTAGGTGTGATGATCACTCATGGCGTTTCTCCTAGGGGTCGTTAATCAAGACTAGCAGTGAATACTCGTACTGCTTCTGGCGACCGTTGAGAGGTGAAAGTTCAGAATTACTGCACTTTCTGAAACCGCCGCAGTCGGTATCTACACACGCCACTCAATCACTTCAGGAGATGTTCACATGGCCAACACTTCTTTACGCAAAGCGTCGCTGGAAAGCATGGAAGCCGAGATCTCGAGCCTGCTCAAGTCCCTTGAGAGCCTCAAGGATGATGCATCCGATGAGTCGCGCAAAACGCTGAAGGCCCTGAAAAGCAACGCCGAGAACGCCCTCAAGCACTCTCGTCATCTGATCAGCGATGCCTATGAAGAAAGCAAAGTCAAAATCCGCGAAACCGGTGTTGCCACCCGGGACTATGCACAAGAGCATCCATGGACCACCGCCGGCGTCGCCGTTGGCGCGCTGGGTCTGCTGGCGGCTTACCTGCTGTGCAAGCGCGGCGACTGATTTACCGGCTATAGCGGTTGGCGCATCAGCTCGGCCTTGAGCCATTGCGCCAACTGCCCGGCGCGCCCGTCCGCGGCGCGCTTGGGTAGCCACAACGCCAGGTGCGCCGGGGTTTCGCTGAAACCCCACGGCGCCACCAGGCGACCCGCACGCAGGTCCTCTGCCACCAGCGGCTCTGGCGCAATCGCCACTCCCAATCCTGCAACTGCCGCTTCCAGCAAATAATACAAATGCTCGAATCCCTGGCCGAATTTCAACGCGCCGGGCTCGATACCCTGTTGACGCGCCCAACTGGGCCAGGCTTGGGGCCGCGACGTGGTGTGCAACAGCGCTTCATCGGCCAAGGCCGATGCCGGTGCCAGGCGCAACTGTTCATAACCGTCAAAACGCGGGCTCATGACCGGACCGATGCGTTCGCTTGCCAGTTCATACACCTGCATATCCGCCGGCCACGGCGGCTCGGCAAATACCAGCAGCGCGTCCAACCCGGGGCGACGAGGGTCAAGGTCACCTTCGCCGGCAGACAGGTGCAAGCGCAAGTCCGGCAAATCCGCATTCAAGCGCCCCAGGCGCGGAATAAACCAACGCGCCAGCAAACTGCCCGAACAACCGAGTACGAAAGGCGCATCGGCGCTGCTCTGGGTTAGTTCAGCGCACACATCCCGCAAACGCTCGAACGCCTCGGCGCTGGCATCTCGCAGCCTTACGCCCGCATCTGTGAGTTTAAGGCCTCGCCCTTCCTTGACGAACAGGCTTACACCCAAGTGTTCTTCAAGCACTTTCAACTGGCGGCTCACCGCACCATGTGTCACATGCAATTGCTCGGCGGCCTGGCTGACGCTATTGAGGCGGGCGGTGGCTTCAAATGCGCGCAAGGCGTTGAGGGGTGGAAGGTCGCGGCTCATCTGTGAGTTTTCCTGACAGGTTGAGGCGATCTTATCGGTTTTCAGGCTACAGCGTCAGGGGTAGAGTGGCCGTCATTGCCTCTTAAACACATTCTTCCCTGGAGCGTCCCATGACTCAGTCCCAGACCGATCTACGCAACGGCCCTGACGCCAACGGCCTGTTTGGTGGGTTCGGTGGCCGCTACGTCGCTGAAACCTTAATGCCGTTGATTCTCGACCTGGCCCGTGAATACGAAGCGGCCAAGATTGATCCCGCGTTCAACGAAGAACTGGCCTACTTCCAGCGCGACTACGTCGGACGCCCCAGCCCGCTGTACTTCGCCGAACGTCTGACCGAGTTCTGTGGCGGCGCCAAGATCTACCTCAAGCGCGAAGAGCTCAACCACACCGGCGCGCACAAGATCAATAATTGCATCGGCCAGATCCTGCTGGCGCGGCGCATGGGCAAGAAACGCATCATCGCCGAGACCGGCGCCGGCATGCACGGCGTGGCCACCGCCACTGTCGCCGCACGCTTTGGCCTGCAATGTGTAATCTACATGGGCACCACTGACATCGAGCGCCAGCAGGCCAACGTGTTCCGCATGAAGCTGCTGGGCGCCGAAGTGATTCCGGTGGTCGCCGGCACCGGTACTCTGAAAGATGCGATGAACGAAGCCCTGCGTGATTGGGTAACCAATGTCGACAGCACCTTCTACCTGATCGGCACCGTGGCCGGCCCACACCCTTACCCGGCGATGGTGCGCGACTTCCAGGCCGTGATCGGCAAGGAAACCCGTACCCAGCTGCAAGCCCAGGAAGGCCGCCTGCCGGATAGCCTGGTGGCATGCATCGGCGGCGGCTCCAACGCCATGGGCCTGTTCCACCCGTTCCTGGATGACACCAGCGTCGAGATCATCGGTGTTGAAGCCGCAGGCCATGGCATCGAAACCGGCAAGCACGCCGCCAGCCTCAATGGCGGCGTACCGGGCGTGCTGCACGGCAACCGCACCTTCCTGCTGCAGGACGACGACGGCCAGATCATCGACGCCCACTCGATTTCCGCCGGCCTCGACTACCCCGGCATCGGCCCTGAACACGCCTGGTTGCATGATATCGGCCGCGTCCAGTACACCTCGGTGACCGACGACGAAGCCTTGGATGCCTTCCACAAGTGCTGCCGCCTGGAAGGGATTATCCCTGCGCTGGAAAGCGCCCACGCCCTGGCAGAAGTATTCAAGCGCGCACCGACCTTGCCGAAGGATCACCTGATGGTGGTCAACCTGTCCGGCCGTGGCGACAAAGACATGCAGACCGTGATGCACCACATGGAACAGTCTCAGCAGGAGAAACACTAAATGAGCCGCCTGCAAACCCGCTTCGCGCAACTCAAGGAACAAAACCGCGCCGCCCTGGTGACCTTCGTCACCGCCGGCGACCCGGGTTATGACACCTCGCTGGCGATCCTCAAGGGCCTGCCGGCAGCCGGCGCCGATGTGATCGAGCTGGGCATGCCCTTCACTGACCCGATGGCTGACGGCCCGGCTATTCAACTGGCCAATATCCGTGCGCTGACCGCCAAGCAGAACCTGGTGAAGACCCTGCAAATGGTCCGCGAGTTTCGCCAGGACAACAACGATACCCCACTGGTGTTGATGGGCTATTTCAACCCGATCCACAAATACGGAGTGCCACAGTTCATTGCCGATGCCAAGGCAGCCGGCGTCGACGGCCTGATCGTGGTCGACATGCCGCCTGAGCATAACGGCGAACTGTGCGACCCGGCCCAGGCCGCGGGCATCGATTTTATCCGCCTGACCACCCCGACCACCGATGACGTACGCCTGCCCACCGTGCTCAACGGCAGCTCCGGCTTTGTGTATTACGTGTCGGTGGCCGGTGTGACCGGTGCCGGTGC
This sequence comes from Pseudomonas sp. FBCC-B545, assembly GCF_059134095.1. Taxonomy (NCBI): domain Bacteria; kingdom Pseudomonadati; phylum Pseudomonadota; class Gammaproteobacteria; order Pseudomonadales; family Pseudomonadaceae; genus Pseudomonas; species Pseudomonas sp. FBCC-B545. Next base: position 6,217,765 of record NZ_CP101441.1, read on the forward strand.
CGCCACCCTGGAGCATGTCGAAGAAGCCGTGACCCGCCTGCGTCGCCATACCGACCTGCCGATCAGCATCGGCTTTGGCATACGCACGCCGGACCAGGCAGCGGCCATTGCTCGCCTGGCAGACGGTGTAGTGGTGGGTTCAGCGCTGATCGACCATATCGCCAACGCCGAAAACGACCAGCAAGCCATTGATGGCGTGTTGAGCCTGTGCGCGGCGCTGTCGGAAGGTGTGCGTAACGCTCGCAAGTAAATGTAATCCCTCCATCTGAACGCCTTCCGGCTGATCAGCTAGGCTTCAAGGGAGGCGGGCATGTCGCCCGCCTCCGTTTAACGCGCTTCGTGCCCTTTGCCGTCTAACCACCCTCGCAGGCCACGCAGTCCTTGCCCCCGGTCGTTAAGTTAGCCGCATCAGAAGTCATCTTTGTCTCTTTAGGAGCACATCATGGCATTTGATCTCGTCACCCCTTCAGACCGCCGTCATTCAACATTGCAGAAAGGTTTCAACCTGCGCTGGCCACTCGGCAACGTGCAGGGCCAGTCCTCGCCCAATGGCGCCAACCTGATCTACCTCTGCCACAGCTCGCAAGACATCATAGATGCCGCCGCGCAGGCATTGGCCCAACCCAACGGGCGCATTACCGTGCGCAGCGGAGGCCATTGCTACGAAGGTTTTGTCGCCAACAAGATGCCCGACAGCCCCCATGAGGTGCTGTCGATCCTGGATATCAGTGCGCTGAACCGAGTGGTCTACGACGTTGCCGGGCAAATCGGTTCCGATCTGGACCCCGCAGCAACTGAACGCTATAGCTTTCGCCTCGAAGCCGGTGCCCAAAACTGGGATGTCTACGTGGCGTTATACAAACTGGCCAACAAGACCCTGCCAGGGGGGTCGTGCTATTCGGTGGGCCTGGGCGGGCACATATGCGGGGGCGGCTATGGGCTGTTGTCACGCAAATACGGACTGGTGTGTGACTGGCTGAGCGGTGTGGATATCCTGGTGCCCGATATCGAAGGCAAAGCTCTCGAAAAGCATCACGTTTCAAGAAACAGCACCAGCCAGGACGAACTGGACCTGTTCGCCGCGTGCTGCGGTGCAGGTGGCGGACAGTTCGGCATCATCACCAGCTATTACTTCAAGGACCTGCCTGCTGCACCGAAGGAAGTGCTGTGGCTGGTGCTGGAATGGGACTGGTCAGTACTGACCAAACCCGCGCTCGACAACCTGCTGGTCGCCTATCAGTCATGGTTTGCCAACAATCAAGACAACCCGGACACTTGGGGGCTGGCGACCAAGCTTGAGATGCGCCACCGACACACGGGCAACGTTACCTTGGGCATTCACTATGTGGACAAGGATGGCGAACTGAACGACCGGGCGCCCTTCGATGACTTTGTCAGCAGGATGCTCACAGCCATTGGCCTTCCCGCTACAGAATCGCTGGTGCCGTTTCATGTCATCCATCTGCCGCCCGGCACCGCTACCGGCCGCACCATCGACTCAGTCTCAGCCGCGAAGGCAGCCGAGCAGCGCCTGGATTGGCTGGTGTGCCAACAGACGTTGAATGGCTCAGGGGACAACCAGCGGGGGCGCTATAAATCGGCTTACCAAAAGGGTTCATTCACCTCGCAGATACTGGACGCCATCTGGACCACATTGAACTGGCCCGACCCAGACAAGCACCTGACACAAAGCCTTATCCAGATTCAGTCTTTCGGTGGACAGATCAATGCCGTCAGCGCGCCAGTGCGCAGGGAATCTTCCGTCGCGCAGCGCTCTTCCTACCTCAAGTGGCAGCCACAATGTTATTGGCGCGACGCCAGCGACGCTTCGGAACAAGCCCATGCCGACTGGATCCGAGGGCTGTACTTAAACGCGTTTGCCGATGCTCAGGGCGTACCGATCAACAATGAGTTCGAAGGTTGCTACATCAACTACCCTGACCTCGACATGACGTACGTGGGCGGCAATCCGCCCAACGGCAAAAACCCCCAGTGGTACCGAATCTTCTTCCCCGACCTGATCATCGAAAGCCGATTACGACGTACCAAGCAGCGCTGGGACCCACGCCATATTTTTCGTAACGAGATGTCGGTGCCGTAGCTCGAAAAAGGGCGACCCTGAGGTCGCCCGCTTTTACAGCTCGATCCGCTCGACTTTACCTACGAGCAATATGTAGGAAAGCGCACCAAGCAATGCCAGTACCGCAATATAGGTAATCGCCGGCGCAAACGAATCGCCGCTGGCTAGAAAGCCAATCACGATAGGCGTGGCAATCGCTGCCAGGTTACCGATGAAGTTGAACACGCCCCCGGTCAGCCCCAGCAACCGCGCAGGCGCCAGGGTCGACACCAATGACCAGGTGATCGATGCCAGGCCATTGCCGAAAAACGCCACCGCCAGGAACGCGATGACCCACGCGGTGGAGTCCACGTAGTTGGCGCCGATGATCGCCGTAGAAATCAGCAGGCCGCTGATGATCGGCAGCTTGCGCGCAAAGCCCACCGAGGCTCCACGGCGAATCAGCCAATCGGAAAACACCCCCGAACACAGCACGCCCACAAACGCGGCGAGGAACGGCAATGATGCCAGCAAGCCTGACTGGATGAAGTCCATGCCGCGATACTTCACCAGGTACGTCGGGAACCAGGTCAGGAAGAACCACAGCGTGGAGTTCAGGCAGAACTGGCCCAGGTATATGCCCCAGAGTTTGCGCTTGCTCAGCACGATACCCAGGTCGACCCAACTGAACGGCGCCTTGGCGGTTTGTGCCTGCATATCCACCAGGCCGCCACCATCACGGATCAACTGGATTTCAGCCGCATTGGCGCCCTTGAAATCCTTCGGTTCGCGATACACCGCGTACCAGATCGCGGCCCACAGGATGCCGACACCCCCAGTGACGACAAACACCATGTGCCAGCCGTATTGGTGTTGCAGCCAGGCCAGGACCGGCGTGAGGAACGCCAGGCCAACGAATTGCCCGGAGGTATAGACGCCAATCGCGGTCGCGCGCTCGCGCTCAGGAAACCAAGTGGTGACCACACGACTGTTGATCGGATAGGCCGGTGCTTCCAATGCGCCCACCGCCATGCGCAACACGAACAGCGCGATGAAGCTGGCGGCGAAACCGAGCATGACGGTGGCAACCGACCACAGCAGCAGGGCGACCGTATAGAGAATACGCGGCGGCACGCGGTCTACCAGCCAGCCGCCGGGGATTTGCATGGCCGCGTAAGTCCAGCCGAACGCCGAGAAAATCAGCCCGACCTGCACCGGGTCGATGCCCAGGTCGCTGGTCAGCGCCGGGGCGGCAATCGACAGGTTGCTGCGGTCGAGGTAGTTGATAACCACGGTGATAAACAGCAGCACCATGATGAAGAAACGCTTTCGGCTGGGCGTGACTAAAGAAGCCTGGCCGGTGAGGGGTTCAGGGTGCATGGGGTTGCCTCTTCTTATGTTTATTGAGGATAGGTCTAACTGAATAAACGCGGTTAGAAATGTGGGAGGGGCGGTGCGACGATTCGACTTGCCCCCGATGGCTGAGTGTCAGTCGACATCGTCGGTGGCAGATTTACCGCTATCGGGAGCAAGCCCCCTCCCACATTTTTAACCGCGATTCTTCAAGTAGGAATCACCATTCCGCGAAACTGCCATCGGCATGACGCCAGATCGGATTGCGCCAGCGATGGCCGATAGCCGCGCGCTCAATCACATATTCCTCGTTGATCTCGATGCCCAGGCCCGGCCCGTTCGGAATCTTCACAAAGCCCTGGTCATAGTCGAATACGCCCGGGTCACGCACGTAGTCGAGCAGGTCATTGCTCTCGTTGTAGTGAATGCCCAGGCTCTGCTCCTGGATAAACGCGTTGTAGCAAACCGCATCCAACTGCAGGCACGCCGCCAACGCGATTGGACCGAGCGGGCAATGCAGGGCCAAGGCCACGTCGTAGGCTTCGGCCATGTTGGCAATCTTGCGAGTTTCGGTAATACCGCCCGCGTGAGAGGCGTCCGGCTGGATGATGTCGACATAGCCTTCGCTGAGTACGCGCTTGAAATCCCAACGCGAGAACAGGCGCTCGCCCAGGGCAATCGGCGTACTGGTCAGCGGTGCCAATTCTTTCAACGCCTCGTAGTTTTCGCTGAGCACCGGCTCTTCAATGAACATCAGCTTGTACGGGTCGAGCTCTTTCATCAGCACCTTGGCCATAGGTTTGTGCACGCGGCCATGGAAGTCGACGCCGATACCCACGTTAGGGCCAACTGCATCGCGCACGGCCGCGACGTTGGCCAGGGCCAGGTCAACTTTTTCGAAACTGTCGACGAACTGCAACTCCTCGGTGCCGTTCATTTTTACCGCGGTGAAACCACGGGCCACGGCGTCTTTGGCGGCGCGGGCAGTGTCGGCAGGTCGGTCGCCGCCGATCCACGAATACACGCGGATCTTGTCGCGCACCTGGCCGCCCAGCAGATCGCTGACCGAGACGCCGAGGGCCTTGCCCTTGATATCCCACAGCGCCTGGTCGATGCCGGCGAGGGCGCTCATGTGCACGGCACCGCCACGGTAGAAGCCGCCGCGATAGAGCACGGTCCAGATGTCTTCGATATTGCGTGGGTCTTTGCCGATAAGGTAGTCGGACAGTTCGTCGACAGCAGCCGCGACGGTGTGAGCGCGGCCTTCGACCACAGGCTCACCCCAGCCAGTCACACCCTGGTCGGTTTCGACCTTGAGGAAGCACCAGCGCGGCGGGACGATAAAGGTCGTCAGTTTGGTGATTTTCATCTCTTGTCTCTCTTATAGATGCAGCGCCTGTGGGCGCGGAACTTGATATCAGCTCAGGGCTTTCCAGGCGGCGACATAAGCCTGGGCATGGCTCGCGACCTGATCCACTGTCATTCCCGGCTTGAACAGCCCGGAACCCAACCCGAACCCCTTGGCGCCGGCGTCGATGAACACCTGCATGTTGTCCGGGGTAATGCCGCCCACCGGCAGCAACAAGGTGCCCGCCGGCAGTACCGCCAGCCATGCCTTGATCACTGCGGGGCCGACTTGCTCGGCCGGGAACAGCTTCAATACATCGGCGCCTTCGGCCAATGCAGCGAACGCTTCGTTGGGCGTCGCTACACCTGGCGACAGGTACAAACCCTTTGCCTTGGCGGCACGCAGTACCTTGGCATCGCTATGAGGCATGACGATTACCTGGCCACCCGCAGCCTTGACCTGCTCGACCTGTTCCGGCGTCAACACCGTGCCGGCACCGATCAGGCAATCGGCGGGCAGGCTGTCGCGCAGGGTGCGGATGCTGGTGTACGGGTCGGGCGAATTGAGCGGGACCTCGATCACACGAAACCCCGCGTCGTACAGCACCTTACCGATAGCCTGGGCTTCATCCGGGCGTATGCCGCGCAGGATTGCGATCAAACCGTTTTGCGCGAGTGCTTGCTTGAGCATGTCAGGCCTCCGTTACAGGTTGAATGAGCCCAGCCGCCACGGCCAATTGCCACAGGCCGCGTTCGGTGGCTTCCTGCGCCAGGCTCACATGGGCAAAACCGCAAAGGGCGAGGGCGCGTTGATAGCGCGCGCAGAGGGGGGCCGCGCCCACCAGGATGATTGGTTTATGTTTGGCGTTGTCTGGCAAGCCAGCGAGTTCGTGACCGATCAGCAGGCCGGACAGATAGTCGGGCTGCTGCTCGGGCGCCAGTTCAGTGGTCAGCCCCAAGGTGCGGGCACTGAACAGCGTCGACAGCACGCCACGTTGGCCATCTTTTGAAAGCGCTACGTGCACGCCGCGGTCGAAAGCCTCGGCCTGGAACTGCTCGCACGACTGCTGGGTGCGACCCAGGATGCTGTGCTTGCTCAATATCGCAAACAGTTCACCGGTCATGAAGGTGTCGAAATGAGTAATGCGACCTTCGACCACCTCGACCCACTTGGAATGGCTGCCGGGCAGCCCAATCAACACCTGGGCACCAAGGCCTTGCAACACGCCGAGCACCTGGGTTTCTTCGCCACGCATCACATTGGGCAGGCCAACCTGCTCAATCACCCCCGGCACGATATGCACATCTACTGCGCGCAAGCTGCGTACGCAGTGCAACGCTTGGCCGAGGCTGGCGACGTCTACAGGGGTACTGCGATAAGCCGCCTCGCTCCAACCCTGGGCGCTGCCGACCATGCCGCAGGCGATAACCGGCAGGCTCGGCTGAGCGTCGAGCCAATCGCCGCAGGCGGTATCGAACGCCAACTCAAAGCCGTCAGTACAGCCAACGCCTGCGATGTTCCGGGGTTCGCTGGGCAAATGCATGATGCCCAAGGTCAGCGAGCGTTGTTCCAGCACCACGCCTGCGGGGCCGAGTTTGTAAGCACGAAGGGAGCTGGTCCCCCAATCGAGCGCGATCAATTGCGCCTGCATCGCTTCACCTGAAATGAGTGGGTGCTGAAAAAAGCAGATGGGCGAATATAAACCTACGGCCAGCAATATCTCAATATATAAATATCAATCCCATATAATGAGACGCGACAAGATAAATCCTACAGATCTCCGGGATTTTTTTGACGGAGACGTGAGGTTTTATCTGCTAAGGAAGGTTAAAAAACCGACAGATTCAATTCGCGCATGGCCCCCATCCATACCGCGTAATCGGTGTGGTCCTTCAAGTCATCGCCGGTTTCAGGGTGCAGGAACACCACCAAGCCATTGCGATGCAGCGCCAGCCACGGCAATACCACACCGATGTATTCCGGCTCGAACGCAAGCTGGCAGCTCCAATTCGGGTGCGGGCCCACCGGCTTCTCATGCACACGGCCCATGCGCAGGGGAAACAGCCTGGCCGCGTCTTCACATAGGGTACGGGCCTGTTCGATAGTGCTGGCATCGAAGTAGATGTGGGCGTGGTAGCCCTTGATACGTTGCATGACGGACTCCGGATCCAATATGCGCCGATCCTAGACCGCAATCGATGGCAGGGCCAGCCCGGTCAACGACTGCGCACTACTGGCCTGTTCAGCGACCAGCCACTCGACAAAGCGCTCGACCAACTGCCCACGGCGTTTGCGCTGGGGTTGCACCACGTAATAGCCGAAACGCGAGGTCACGGTGTCGCTGATCGGTCGACACAGCCAGTTTTGTTCCAGCAGGTTATCCACCAGGTGGCGCCAGCCGATGGCCACACCCTGGCCGGCAATCGCAGCCTGGATCAGCAAGGTGTAGTTATCGAAACGCAATTGACCAGGGGTCGGCGCGGCCGTAATACCCAGTTCACGGAACACCCCGTTCCAGTCGAACCACCGGCTGTTGTTTTCCTGGCGCAGGTGCAGCAACGGGCAATCTTGCAAGGCCTGCACGGTGAGCGTTGCTGCCTGGTCCTTGAGCCATTGCGGACTGCACACCGGGAACACTTCCTCGTTGAACAACCACAGGCTGTCGCCCTGCTTGAAGCGGCCATCGCCGAACAACACCGCCACATCGATATCGCTGCGCAGGGTGGCATGGTTGCGCTCACTGGTCACCAGGCTGACATCCACCTGCGGGTTGGCCTGGTGGAAGCGGTGCAGGCGCGGCATCAGCCAATAGGCAGCGAAGGCGAAGTCGGTGGCCACTTGCAGCACTTCATGCTGGTCTTGCTGGGAAATGGCGCTGAGGCCCAGGTTGATGCTCTGCAAGCCGCTTTGCACATGCTCGTACAGCAACGCGCCGGCGTCGGTCAGTTCGATACCGCGATAAATGCGGTCAAACAGGCGTATTGCCAATTGCTCTTCAAGACGCTTGATCTGCTGGCTGACGGCCGGTTGAGTCGTGCCCAGCTCCATCGCGGCGGCGGTGAAACTACGATGCCGCGCTGCCGCTTCAAAGGCACGCAGCAGGTCGAGAGAGAGGTTACCTAGCGCGTTATACATAAGCTCAACTTATCCTAGACATTGCTTTGCATGGGCTTTACCCCATGTTTCATGGGCCGCATGCTCAGTCGCATAAATATCGCCTATGGAATGCCGAGTAACCATGAAGCGCAAGAACATTCTTTTCATCATGGCCGATCAAATGGCCGCGCCAATGCTGCCGTTCTACGGGCCGTCCCCGATCAAGTTGCCCAACCTCAGCCGCCTCGCCGCTCAAGGCGTGGTATTCGACGCCGCTTACTGCAACAGTCCGTTGTGCGCACCATCGCGCTTCACACTGGTCAGCGGCCAGTTGCCGAGCAAGATCGGCGCCTACGACAACGCCGCCGATTTCCCCGCCGATGTGCCGACCTATGCCCACTATCTGCGACGCCTCGGCTACCGCACCGCATTGTCGGGAAAGATGCACTTTTGCGGCCCCGACCAATTGCACGGCTACGAAGAACGCCTGACCAGCGACATCTACCCCGCCGACTATGGCTGGGCAGTGAACTGGGATGAACCGGACGTACGTCCTACCTGGTATCACAACATGTCCTCGGTGCTGCAAGCCGGCCCGTGCGTGCGCACCAACCAGCTGGATTTCGACGAAGAGGTGGTGTTCAAGGCCCAGCAGTACCTGTTCGATCATATCCGCGAGGACAGCGACCAGCCGTTCTGCCTGACCGTGTCGATGACCCATCCCCACGACCCCTACACCATTCCCAAGCCGTTCTGGGATCTGTACGACGACGCCGACATCCCTTTGCCTGCAACGCCGACGCAAGGAGATTTGGATCCACACTCCCAGCGGCTGCTCAAGGTCTATGACTTGTGGGACAAACCGCTGCCTGTGGACAAGATCCGCGATGCGCGCCGCGCCTACTTCGGGGCGTGCAGCTATATCGACAGCAACGTCGGCAAGCTCCTGCAAACCCTGGAAGACACCGGCCTGGCCGACGACACGCTCATCATCTTCTCCGGCGACCACGGCGATATGCTCGGCGAACGCGGCCTCTGGTACAAAATGCACTGGTTCGAAATGGCCGCCCGCGTACCGCTGCTGATCAGTGCGCCGGGGCAGTTCGCCGCTGGCCGCGTCACTCAGGCCGTGTCCACCGCAGACCTGTTGCCGACCCTCGTAGAACTGGCCGGCGGCGAACTGGACCCGCGCCTGCCACTGGACGGCCGTTCGCTGGTCCCACACTTGCAGGGGCAGGGCGGGCACGACGAAGTGTTTGGCGAATACATGGCCGAAGGCACTATCAGCCCGTTGATGATGATCCGCCGGGGCGCCTACAAATTCATCTACAGCGAAGACGATCCTTGTCTACTGTTCGATGTGCATAACGACCCGCACGAGCGGGAGAACCTCAGCGAGTCACCGGAACACCGAGTGTTGTTCGAAGCGTTTTTGCGCGAAGCGCGGGCTAAATGGGACATACCGGCGATCCACCAACAGGTGCTCGCCAGCCAACGCCGTCGCCGCCTGGTGTTCGAGGCGCTGACCCAAGGCAAGCTGAAGAGCTGGGACCACCAGCCACTGGTGGACGCCAGTCAGCAGTACATGCGCAACCATATCGACCTCGACGATCTGGAGCGCAAGGCACGTTATCCACAACCCTGCCAAAACCAATAAATAAACAGAGGGAAGGCCATGCAAAAGTTGACTGTGGTGCTAAGCGTAGCGGTACTCGCCTTAAGCAGCGCCCATGTGTACGCGGACGCCCGTTGTGAAACGGTAAAGATGGCCGATCCGGGCTGGAGCGACATTGCCGCCACCAACGCCATCACGGGTTTTCTGCTGACGGGCATGGGCTACAAGCCCAAGGTCGACACTCTGGCGGTGCCGATTATCTTTGGCGGGCTCAAGGACGGCCAGGTGGACGCGTTCATGGGCAACTGGATGCCCGCGCAGCAGGGTTTCTATGACAAGTTCGTGGCCAACGGCGATGTGGTGCAGTTAGCGAAAAACCTCGACGGCACCGAGTTCACCCTCGCCGTGCCGGATTACGTATGGGACGCCGGGGTGCACGAGTTTTCCGACCTGAACAAGTTTGCCGACAAGTTCGACAAGAAAATCTACGGCATCGGCTCTGGAGCGCCAGCGAATATCTCGCTGCAGGAGATCATCAAGAAAAATGACTTTGATCTCGGCCAGTGGAAGCTGATCGAATCCAGCGAACAGGCGATGCTCGCCGAAGTCTCGCGGGCGGTGAAGAGACAGCGTTTCGTCACCTTCCTCGGCTGGACGCCGCACCCGATGAACGTGCAGTTGAAAATGCGTTACCTCAAGGGCGGCGAAAAGTACTTTGGCGACACCGGCAGCGTGTATACCTTGACCCGCAAGGGTTACGCACAGGCCTGCCCGAATGTGGGAAAACTGCTCACCAACCTGAGTTTTACCCAGGAGATGGAGAACAGCATCATGGCTGAGGTGGCCAATAACAAGGTCAGCAATGCCGAGGCAGCCAAGGCGTGGATCAAGGCCAACCCGGCGGTGTTGGACAAGTGGCTCGACGGCGTGAAAACCCTGGATGGCCAGGATGCGTTGCCCGCGGTAAAAGCCCAACTCTAAGATGCGCCTCGATCCAAATGTGGTAGGGGCCTGCCCCCGATGACGGCCTATCAGCTATGAATGTATGGCTGAAACACCGCTATCGGGAGCAAGCCCCCTCCCACAGGGAGCCGGTGCGTACTGATACTCTAAGCCAAACCTTCTACCCGAGCCTGCGATGCCCCGGCCCAACCGCCATACACTCTTCCCCTTCCTCAGCTGGCTCCCGCGCCAAACCCGCGCCAGCGTCGGCCGGGATGCGATCGTCGGCCTCAGTGGCGCCGTGCTTGCCTTGCCGCAGTCGATTGCCTACGCGCTGATCGCCGGCCTGCCACCGCAATACGGGCTCTATGCCGCGATCATCCCGGTGTTGATCGCCTGCCTGTGGGGCTCGTCCTGGCACCTGATCTGCGGGCCTACGGCGGCCATTTCCATTGTGCTTTACGCCAGCATCAGCCCCCTGGCCGTGCCGGGCTCCCAGGACTACATCACGTTGATCCTGCTACTGACCTTCCTCGCCGGGGTATTCCAGTGGCTGCTCGGCTTGCTGCGCTTCGGCGCGCTGGTGAATTTTGTCTCCCATTCGGTTGTGCTGGGTTTCACCCTGGGCGCGGCCGTGGTCATCGCCCTGGGGCAGTTGCCCAATCTGATGGGGCTGGATTTGCCGAGCCAGGCCACAGCCATCAATAGCCTGCTGGCGCTGATTGACCATGGCGCAGAGTGGGACCACGCTTCCCTCGCCCTGGGGCTTGGCACTTTACTGGCTGGTGCATTGCTCAAGTATCTAATGCCACGCTGGCCAACGCTGCTGATCGCCCTGACCCTGGGCAGCGTCGCAGCATGGCTGTGGCCGGCAATGTTCGGGCATGTGGCATTGGTCAGTGCGTTTATCGGCAAGCTGCCGCCGTTCAGCCCGTTGCCGATGGACCTGGACCTGGTCTTGCGCTTGCTGCCCAGCGCCGTAGCGGTGGGGATGCTGGGGTTGGTGACCAGCCTGTCGATTGCCCGTTCGCTGTCAGCCCGCTCGCAACAGTTGCTCGACGCCAACCAGGAAGTGCGCGCCCAGGGTTTATCCAACATCGTCGGCGGATTTTTCTCCGGCTACCTGTCGGCGGGCTCCTTCACCCGCTCGGGCCTTAGCTACGAGGCGGGCGCCTGCTCGCCGTTGGCGGGGGTGTTTTCGGCACTGTGGGTGGCGTTATTCGCATTATTTGGCGCGGCGTTGATCGCCCATATCCCAATCCCGAGCATGGCGGCGAGCATCCTGCTGATTTGCTGGGGCCTGATAGACCACCGGGGCATTCGAGCATTATTCCGAGTCAGTCGCGCCGAATTCGTGGTGATGAGCCTGACGTGTGTCGCCACCTTGCTGCTGGAACTGCAAACGGCCATTTATGCCGGGGTGCTGGCGTCGCTGTTTTTCTACCTCAAGCGCACCTCGCAACCACGGGTTCAGCAATGGCGCGACGGTGAGGAGGATGTGTTGCGAGTGGGCGGCTCGATCTTTTTTGGTGCGAGCCATTACCTGCAAGTGCGGCTGCAAAGCTTGCAGGGCGAACGGGTGGTGATCGAGGCGCAGCAGATCAACTTTATCGACTATTCCGGGGTGGAGATGCTGCATCAGGAGGCGCGGCGGTTGGCGGGGTTGGGACGCAGCCTGACGTTGCGCCGGGCCAGGCCGCAAGTAGTTGAGGAGTTGAAGAAACTGGAAGGTGCCGACAACTGCCCCATTCATTTCGAAGACTGAACACGCTCAAAATGTGGGAGGGGGCTTGCCCCCGATAGCGGTGTGTCAGCCAACATATCGGAGCTGACAGGCAGCATCGGGGGGCAAGCCCCCTCCCACATTTCGATCTGTGTCAGGCCAATTGACGGCGCAGTTCGGCCAGTACCGGCGCCGAATCCGGGCGCACGCCGCGCCACAGAAAGAAGGCTTCGGCCGCCTGTTCCACCAGCATGCCGAGGCCGTCCATTGCCACCGCTGCGCCGTGTTCCGTGGCCCAACGGCAAAACGCGGTGGGTTCCTTGGCGTACATCATGTCGTAGCAGAACGTCTTGCCCGGTTCGACCAGGCTGCCGGCAATCGGCGGGACATCGCCTGCCAGGCTGGCCGAAGTAGCGTTGATGATCACATCCACCGGCTCACGCAACCAGTCGAAACCACTGGCAGACACCGGGCCCAGGTCATCGAACAGCTCAGCGAGCAGCTCGGCCTTTTCCACGGTGCGGTTGGCAATGATCAACGATGAGGGTTGCTGCGCCAGCAACGGCTCCAGTGCACCGCGCACGGCACCGCCGGCACCCAGCAACAGGATGCGCTTGCCGTGCAGGTTAAGCCCTGCGTTCACCGTCAGGTCGCGCACCAGGCCGGCGCCGTCGGTGTTGTCGCCCAGCAATGTGCCGTCAGCCAATTTGCTCAGGGTGTTCACCGCCCCGGCGCGCTGGGCACGCTCGGTCAAGGTGTTGGCCAGACGGTAGGCTTCTTCCTTGAAGGGTACGGTGACGTTGGCGCCACGGCCCTGTTGGAAAAACTCAAGGGCGCAATTGGTGAAATCCTCCAACGGCGCGAGCAAAGTGCTGTAGTCCAGTTGTTCGCCGGTCTGCTCGGCGAACATACGGTGAATCAGCGGCGATCTGCTGTGGCCGATGGGGTTGCCGAACACGACATAACGATCCATCACACCGCCGCCTTGGGCGCGACGACGCCGAGCCAATCGCGGTCTTGCAGGAAATAGTCGGTAAGGCGCGCTTCTTCGCTGCCAACCTCGGCCTTCCAGTCATAGCTCCAACGTACCTGGGGTGGCAGCGACATCAGGATCGACTCGGTGCGGCCACCCGATTGCAGGCCAAACAAGGTGCCACGGTCATAGACCAGGTTGAACTCAACGTAGCGGCCGCGGCGGAACTCCTGGAACTGGCGCTGCTGCTCGGTATAGGCCATGGCCTTGCGGCGCTGCACAATCGGCAGGTAAGCGTCGATATAGGCATCGCCGATGGCGCGAATGAAGGCAAAGCAGGTGTCGAAGCCCCACTCGTTCAAGTCATCGAAGAACAGGCCACCGATGCCACGGGGCTCATTGCGATGCTTGATGTGAAAGTAGGTGTCGCACCAGGCTTTGTAGCGCGAATAGACGTCCGGGCCAAACGGCGCACAGGCCTGCTCGGCCACGCGGTGCCAGTGGACGCAATCTTCTTCATTGCCGTAGTACGGGGTGAGGTCAAAGCCGCCACCAAACCACCACACCGGTTCTTCGCCTTCTTTTTCTGCGATGAAAAAGCGCACATTGGCGTGGGAAGTCGGTACATGCGGGTTGTGCGGATGGATCACCAACGACACGCCCAGTGCCTCGAAGCCGCGACCGGCCAGCTCAGGGCGATGGGCGCTGGCCGACGGTGGCAGGCCACTGCCAAACACGTGGGAAAAGTTGACGCCGCCCTTTTCGATCACCGCACCGTTCTCGATCACACGGGTGCGACCGCCGCCGCCGGCAGGCCGGGTCCAGGCGTCTTCGATAAAGCGAGTGTCCGTCTCGAAGGTTTCCAGGGCGCTGCAAATGCGATCTTGCAGGTCAAGCAGGTAGGCTTTAACAGCCTCGGTGCGGGTAGTCATGGCATCACCTTGAATCGGGCAAAGCTACGCGAGGCCACTGGGCGTCGGCGGCAAATGGGCGCACAGGATACCACTGCATTCCGTTGCGTCGCAGTTGACGAAGATCAAGCTTAGGAGTGGGATAGGGGGCTACGCGAATGCAACCTCAGGAGAAGTGCAGATGGCCAAACGTATCCAGTTCAGCGCCCATGGCGGCCCCGAAGTTCTCGAATATGTGGACTACACGCCGGCGGAGCCTGGCCCGCAGCAGGTTCGCGTGCGTAACGAGGCGATCGGCCTGAATTTCATCGACACCTATTTCCGCAGTGGCCTCTACGCACCGCCCGCCCTGCCATCGGGCTTGGGCGCGGAAGGCGCCGGTGTGGTGGATGCCGTTGGCAGTGAAGTCACCCAGTTCAAGGTCGGCGACCGCGTTGCCTACGGCAGCGGCCCGCTGGGGGCCTACAGCGAGTTGCATGTGCTGCCCGCCGCCAACCTGGTGCACTTGCCGGAGGACATCAGCTTTGAACAGGCCGCCGGCGCCATGCTCAAGGGCCTGACCGTGCAGTACCTGCTGCGCCAGACCTACGAGCTGAAAGGCGGCGAGACTATCCTGTTTCACGCCGCTGCCGGTGGCGTCGGTTCCCTGGCCTGCCAGTGGGCCAAGGCCCTGGGTGTGAAGTTGATTGGTACGGTCAGCTCCCCGGAAAAGGCCGCCCTGGCCAAATCCCTCGGTGCCTGGGAAACCATCGACTACAGCAAGGAAAATGTCGCACAACGCGTACTGGAATTAACTGACGGCAAAAAGTGCCCAGTGGTGTACGACGGCGTCGGCAAGGACACCTGGCTGACCTCTCTGGACAGCACGGCGCCAAGGGGTTTGGTCGTAAGCTTTGGCAACGCGTCAGGCGCGGTAGATGGCGTGAACCTGGGCATCTTGTCGGCCAAAGGCTCGCTGTACGTAACCCGGCCGACGCTGGCGACCTACGCCAGCAACCCGCAGGCCTTGCAGGCGATGGCGGATGACCTGTTTTCGATGATCAAGAGCGGCAAGGTGCGCATTGATATCAACCAGCGGTTTTCGTTGGCGGATGCGGCCAAGGCGCAGACGGAGTTGTCGGGGCGCCGTACAACCGGCTCAACAATCCTGTTGCCTTAAGCGAGTCATCGCGGGCAGCCCACTCCCACATTTGATCTGTGTCCGTCATGACAACGCGGTCAAAATGTGGAAGGCGGCTTGCCCGCGATGGCCGCACCTCGGTCTTAGGAGGGCCGCACCACATCCCCCGTCACCAGGTCACGAATCAGGCTCGGGTTCTTGCGCCCACCCAGGGCTCCACCCAACACCAGGTCCAGTTGCCCGCGGAAATACTGTTCCACGCGAATCCGCGTGCGCGCCGCCGGACGCCCCTGAGGATTGGCCGATGTGGAAATCAGCGGCCCGACCTGTGCGCACAAGTCCCGCACCAACGGGTGGTCCGTGACCCGCAAGGCCACCGTGTCATGCATGCCTGTGACCCATTCCGGCAGCAAGTCCTGATGGGGCACCAGCCAGGTGTTAGGTCCAGGCCAGGTGCTGGCCATGCGTTCGATCCAGGTGTCCGGGAAGTCTTCAAACAGAAAGTCGAACTGACGGATATTGTCCGCCACCAGGATCAGGCCTTTGTCCACTGATCGGTTCTTGATCGCCAGCAACCGATCCACCGCTTCTTCATTCCACGGGTCGCAGCCCAGGCCCCAGACCGCTTCGGTCGGATAGGCAATCACCGCGCCTGCGCGAATTTCCCGTGCGGCTTCCAGCACACGCCACCTGTTGACCATTCTTTACTCTCCGAACTAAAGCTCTGGGCAGTTTACCGATCTTCGTTACAAAACCTAGCTCCAAAGAACTGACGGCTACGAAAGCTGGCAACGCGCAAGCCAGCGTCCGCTTTCGCAGATCACCTGGCCTTCCAGCTCCAGTTCCATAAGGGTTGCCAGCACCTGAGACAAAGGCCGGCCGCTGGCAATCGCCAGGGCTTCGCTGCTATGCGGCGCCGCATGCAAAAGCGCTACCAGTGGGTGAATAATCGGCAGCGGCGTGGGACGCGACACCGCTTGCCAACCGCGCAAGCCTTCAAGAATGTGTTGGATGGTTTCCACCAGCACTGCGCCATCGCGAATCAGCTGATGACAGCCCTTGGCCCCGGGATGATGGATGGAACCCGGGATCGCATAGACCTCACGCCCTTGTTCCGCCGCCAGCCGCGCAGTGATCAGCGAACCGCTGGCCATGCTGGCTTCCACCACCAGGACGCCCAGCGAGAGCCCGCTGATAATCCGATTGCGCCGTGGGAAATTGCCGGCCTGAGGCGGTGCATCCAGCGGAAACTCGGAAACCACCGCGCTGCCCTGGGCAATCATCGCCGCCGCGAGCTTGCGATGGCGCTGTGGATAAAAATTTTCCAGGCCAGTGCCGAGCACGCCGATTGTATGGCCGCCCACATCCAGTGCCGCCTGATGCGCCACGCCGTCTATGCCCAATGCGAGACCGCTGGTGATGACAAAACCGGCGCTCGCCAGGCTGCGTGAAAACGCAGCGGCCGTGTCCATTCCCGGGCGCGACGCCCGCCTACTACCGACCATGGCCAACTGGGGTTTTTCCAAAATCCCTGGATTGCCCGCGACAAATAACAGCGGCGGCGCGTCATCGATCTGGGCGAGCAGTGCAGGGTAGTCAGGCTGATCCCACATCAGCAAATGCTGGGCCGGGTGGCCCAGCCACGTCAACGCCTCACTGGCGCCGTCACGAATTTGCGGGCTACGCCGGGCATCAGCACTGATGGCGGGCAGGCCGAGGGAACGCCAGGCACTGGCAGGAGCACTGATGGCCTTGGAGGCGCAGCCGAAGGCTTCAATCAACGTATGAAAACGCTTCGGACCCAGTTCCGGCAGCCTGTGCAAGCGTAGCCGGGCTTCCAGTTCTGCCGGAGAGATTTCGCTACTATTTATCGGATTCATTTGATCATCCTTGACCGGAACAAGCTGTGGATAACTCTGTTGGTAACTTATTTAGCAGGCTATTTATTGTGATTGTTGAGCCGTCTCAAAACGGTCCTTAATCGCCAGGGCGCGTGAAGCACTGAGCACCAGGGCATAACTGAGCTTTTCATAGGTGCGAAAGACCTGCAGGGTGCCGGCCCGCTCATCGGGAAGTCGGGTCGGCACGCCGGTAAGAGCGTCTCGCACAGTGGCGCCAGCCTTGATCACCGTGAGCAATTGGCCTTCTACCAGGCCATCGCGACGTCCCTTGTTCAGGGTCACGGCATCCAGCGCGCCGAACTGAGTGATGCCCCTGGGAATATCGATAATGTGCCCTTCGATGAAGGGTGCTGATTTGGCTGCTTGCAGGTTGGCCAGCTCGACAGGCGGTTCGGCACGGAGCAAACGGTCGCCCGGGCGGATTTCCTGGGTAACCCTCTGTACCGTCAAGGTAGTGAGGTTGTCGGCGAGCAAAAAGCGCGCGGTGCCGATGTCATTGGCGTTGATTCCCAGTAGCTCCTGGGTGTCAGGGTCGATGTAGGCCTTGCCCCGACGAAAGATCCCATAGCTGGGCTGGGCCGGGTCCAAGCTACCGCGAGCATGTATACGCTCGCCGTTGGCGCCCAGCACACGACCGCCTTGTACTGCGACAATGTAAGGTGCGTTATCCAGGTCCTGGGGTGAATCGAGAATACGGTTATGCAGCAGGAAGTGCTGGATGGCCTGTTGCGGCGCCTGGCCCAGGCGCTCGGTGGGCTGCGCAATCAGTGCCGTGGCAAGTGGGGCCCATAGCAGCAAGACGAGTAGCGATTTCCTCATGGGGTCAATCTCCTTTATTATGTGCGTTCGCGTGAAATGTCATGGCCTTCGCGGCTTCCGAGCGTTTCACACCGGCCGTGTGGGTCCATCCCACCGCCGATTGGTCTCTACTTCACATGTGCAGCAATTACGCTTATGGCTATTTTGAACATCCTCGAATTTCCCGACTCGCGCCTGCGCACGATCGCCAAGCCGGTGGCCGTAGTGGACGACAAGGTTCGTCAGTTGGTCGATGACATGTTTGAAACAATGTATGAAGCCCCGGGGATCGGTCTCGCCGCCACCCAGGTCAACGTGCACCTGCGCGTCGTGGTCATGGACCTGTCTGAAGATCGCAGCGAACCCCGGGTATACATCAACCCCGAGTTCGAACCGCTGACCGACGAGATGGGTGAATACCAGGAAGGCTGCCTGTCGGTGCCGGAGTTCTACGAGAACGTCGAACGCCCGCTGCGCGTGAAGATCAAGGCCCTGGACCGTGATGGCAAGCCGTTCGAAATGGTTGCCGAAGGCCTGTTGGCGGTATGCATCCAGCATGAATGCGACCACCTCAACGGCAAGCTGTTTGTCGATTACCTGTCCACGCTCAAGCGTGACCGGATCAAGAAGAAGCTGGAAAAAAAGCATCGCCAGCAAGCTTGATGCCCCTCTTTCAAAGGCTTGCTGCGGCAAGCCTTTTTCTTTTGTGACTGTTTTTAACCGAGAACGCCCATGACCGAGCCATTGCGCATTGTTTTTGCCGGCACCCCTGAATTCGCCGCCGAACACCTCAAGGCGCTGCTTGCCAGCCCTTATGACATCGTCGCGGTGTACACCCAGCCGGATCGCCCGGCCGGTCGCGGGCAAAAACTGATGCCGAGCCCGGTCAAGCAATTGTCACTGGAACACAATATCCCGGTGCTGCAACCACCGACCTTGCGCAATGCCGAGGCCCAGGCCGAAATGGCCGCGCTGAAACCGGACCTGCTGGTGGTGGTGGCCTACGGCTTGATCCTGCCACAGGCGGTGCTGGATATCCCGCGCCTGGGTTGCATCAACAGCCATGCCTCGCTGTTGCCACGCTGGCGTGGTGCGGCGCCTATCCAGCGCGCCGTGGAAGCGGGCGATGGGGAAAGCGGTGTGACCGTGATGCGCATGGAGGCGGGTTTGGACACCGGCCCGATGCTGCTCAAGGTCACCACGCCCATCACCGCCCAAGACACCGGCGGCAGCCTGCATGACCGCCTGGCTGAGCTGGGGCCGTCCGCCGTGCTCCAGGCCATCGCCGGCCTCGCGGCGGGCACCCTGGAAGGTGAAATACAGGACGACAGCCTGGCCACCTACGCCCACAA
Source organism: Pseudomonas sp. FBCC-B545 (assembly GCF_059134095.1). NCBI lineage: Bacteria > Pseudomonadati > Pseudomonadota > Gammaproteobacteria > Pseudomonadales > Pseudomonadaceae > Pseudomonas > Pseudomonas sp. FBCC-B545. Next base: position 6,236,956 of record NZ_CP101441.1, read on the forward strand.
GCTGAACAAGGACGAAGCGCGCATCGACTGGAGCCGCCCCGCTGTGGAGTTGGAGCGTCTGGTGCGTGCGTTCAACCCGTGGCCCATCTGCCACAGCAGCCTCAACGGCGAAGCCTTGAAAGTACTCGCCGCATCCTTGGCCGACGGCAAAGGCACTCCCGGCGAAATCATCGGCGCCAGCAAAGATGGTCTGCTGGTGGCTTGTGGTGAACAGGCGCTGTGCCTGACTCGCCTGCAATTGCCCGGCGGCAAAGCGCTGAATTTCAGCGATTTGTTCAACAGTCGCCGTGAGAAATTTGCCCTCGGCACAATCCTTGGGGTGGCCGCTCAATGAACCCACGTCTGGCCGCCGCCAAGGCTCTCGCTGCTGTCCTCAACGGCAAGGCTTCGCTGAACAGTTCACTGCCAACCCAGCTGGATAAAGTCGAAGACCGCGACCGCGGCTTCACCCAGGACCTGGCCTTTGGCACCGCCCGTTGGCAGCCTCGGTTGTCTGCGCTGGCGGCCAAGCTGCTGCAAAAGCCGTTCAAAGCGGCAGACGCTGATGTCGAGGCGCTGTTGCTGGTGGGCCTTTATCAATTGCTCTACACCCGGGTACCAGCCCACGCAGCCATCGGTGAAACCGTCGGGTGCGCCGAAAAACTTAAAAAGCCCTGGGCCAAGGCCCTGCTCAATGCCGTGTTGCGCCGCGCCCAGCGTGAAAGCGAAGCACTGCTGGCCGAGCTGGAACATGATCCGGTGGTGCGCACCGCCCACCCGCGCTGGCTGCAAAAGTCCCTTAAAGCCTTCTGGCCCGAGCAATGGGAGGCTATCTGCGCGGCCAACAACGCGCACCCGCCGATGATCCTGCGGGTCAACCGTCGCCACCACAGCCGTGACGTGTACCTGCAATTACTCGCCGACGCGGCCATCAACGCCACCCCGTGCGTGTACAGCACGGACGGTATCGTGCTGGAAGCCGCCGCCGATGTGCGCAGCCTGCCGGGCTTTGCCGAAGGCTGGATCAGTGTGCAGGACGAGGCCGCGCAATTGGCCGCCGACTTGCTCGACTTGGCGCCCGGCCAGCGTGTACTCGACGCCTGTTGTGCACCGGGCGGTAAGACGTGCCACATCCTTGAAGTCGAAAAAAACCTGGCCGGTGTAGTGGCCGTGGATCTTGAAGCCAAGCGCCTTGTACGCGTACGAGAGAACCTCGCACGCCTGGGCCTGAGCGCCGAACTGATTGCCGCCGATGGCCGCGACACCGGCACTTGGTGGGACGGCAAGCCGTTCCAGCGCATCCTGCTGGACGCACCGTGCTCCGCCACCGGCGTGATCCGCCGGCACCCGGACATCAAGCTGACCCGCCAGCCCGACGACGTCGCCGCCCTGGCGGTGCTGCAAGGCGAACTGCTTGACGCGCTGTGGCCGACTCTGGAAGTCGGCGGCATCCTGCTTTACGCCACCTGCTCCACGCTACCCACCGAAAATACCGAGGTCATCCAGGCCTTCCTCGCCCGTACCAGCGGCGCACGCGAATTGGACCTGGCTACCAGCGCCGGTATCAAGCAGCCCCACGGCCGCCAACTGCTCGCGCAGGAAGGCGGGCACGATGGCTTCTACTACGCCAAACTGATCAAGATCGCCGCCGCGCGCGGCTGAATGGTTTTAAGGGAGTGACCGGATGAAAATCATCATCCTTGGGGCAGGGCAGGTTGGTGGCACGCTGGCCGAACATCTGGCCGGCGAAGCCAACGACATTACCGTGGTCGACACTGATGCCGAGCGCCTGCGGAACCTGGGCGACCGCCTGGATATCCGTACGGTGCAAGGCCGCGCATCGTTTCCGACGGTGCTGCGTCAGGCGGGTGCCGACGATGCCGACATGCTGGTCGCGGTGACCAACAGCGACGAAACCAACATGGTCGCCTGCCAGGTGGCCCATACCTTGTTCCATACCCCGACCAAGATCGCCCGTGTGCGCGAGGCGGCCTACCTGACCCGCGCCGGCCTGTTCGATAACGATGCTATTCCCGTCGACGTACTGATCAGCCCGGAACAGGTAGTGACCCACTACATCAAGCGCCTGATCGAGATTCCGGGCGCCTTGCAGGTGATCGACTTCGCCGAAGGCAAGGCGCAATTGGTGGCGGTGAAGGCCTACTACGGTGGGCCGTTGGTGGGCCAGCAACTGCGCCAGCTGCGCGAACACATGCCGAATGTAGAAACCCGCGTAGCGGCAATTTTCCGTCGTGACCGGCCGATCCTGCCCCAGGGCGATACGGTGATTGAAGCCGACGACGAAGTGTTTTTCATCGCCGCCAAAGCGAATATTCGCGCCGTCATGAGCGAAATGCGCAGGCTCGATGAAAGCTACAAACGCATTGTCATCGCTGGCGGTGGGCAGATTGGCGAACGTCTGGCCGAAGCCATCGAAAGCCGCTACCAGGTGAAGATCATCGAGATGAGCCCGGCGCGTTGTCGGCATTTATCCGACACCCTCGACAGCACCGTCGTACTGCAAGGCAGCGCCTCGGACCGCGACCTGCTGATGGAAGAGAACATCGCCGACGCCGACATCTTCCTGGCCCTGACCAACGATGACGAAGCTAACATCATGTCGTCGCTGCTGGCCAAGCGGCTGGGGGCGAAGAAGGTGATGACCATCATCAACAACCCGGCCTACGTCGACCTGATCCAGGGCGGCGATATCGATATCGCCATCAGCCCGCAGCTAGCCACCATCGGCACCTTGCTCGCCCACGTACGCCGTGGCGATATCGTCAGCGTGCACTCATTGCGCCGGGGCGCGGCGGAAGCCATCGAGGCGATCGCCCACGGTGACTCGAAGTCGAGCAAAGTCATCGGCAAGGCCATTCGCGATATCGGCCTGCCGCCGGGCACCACTATTGGCGCAATTATTCGTGATGAAGAAGTGATCATTGCTCACGACGATACGGTGATCGCCACCGGTGATCATGTGATTCTGTTCCTTGTGGATAAAAAACATATCCGCGACGTGGAGAAACTGTTCCACGTGGGCTTGAGCTTTTTCTGATCCGACGGAGTGACCGACATGCTCGAATCCCTGGAAAAAATGCTCGCCAAGGGTGTGGATAATTCGCTGCTGCGCTTTGGGTTGGGCAAGGGTTATCTGGACTTGAAGGACAATGCCAAGGCGGCCGAGCATCTAGCCAAGTGCGTCGAGTTCGATCCGAAGTATTCGGCAGCGTGGAAGCTGTTGGGCAAGGCGCAGCAAGGGTTGGGTGATAACGCCGCAGCACGACTGGCTTGGGAGAGGGGCATCGAAGCGGCCCAGGCCCATGGCGACAAACAAGCCGAAAAAGAGATGACCGTGTTCCTGAAAAAACTCGACCGCCAGGCTTGATACAGGACTAAATGTGGGAGGGGGCTTGCTCCCGATGGCAGTGTGTCAGCCAATGCATATTTGGCTGAACCACCGCTATCGGGAGCAAGCCCCCTCCCACATTGTTTCTATATCGGTCTTGAGTCAGCTGTGAATCAGTACCACCGCGCCTCACCCGGCGGGCGCTTCTTGAAGCGCTTCATGCTCCACATGTACTGGCTCGGGTAGGCGCCGACATAGCGCTCCACCACCTTGCTCATCGCCGCGCAGGAGGTGGCCGTGTCTGTGCTGTACATATCTTCCGGCGCCGCTTCCAGGATCACCTTGTAGCCTGAGCCGTCCGGCAGGCGCAGGGCATGCAGGAATACGCCCACCGCCTTGTGGCCTGCGAGCATGTTCGGCACGAATTTGCTGGTGAGCGCCTGGGTGGCAAAGAATGGTACGAAGATGCCGGCCGACTCAGCCGGCTCCGGGTCGGCAGGAATACCCACCTGGCCGCCTTTGCGCACTTCCTTGATCACGCTGAGAATACCTTCCTTGGTCGACGCCGCCACGCGGTTACCCAGTTGCACACGCTGTTTGCGCAACAATTCGTCCACTGCCTTGAGCTTGGGCGGGCGATAGAAAATGATCGGCTTGCACTGGCTGCAATAGAAGTGGTTCAACACTTCCCAATTGCCCAGGTGGCTGGTGATCCCCACCACGCCTTTGCCGGAGGCCAGGGCTTCGTGCAGCACTTCAAGGCCCTCGACTTCGCGTACCAGGTCGATGGAACGCTGCGCCGGCCAGATCCACGCACAGGCGCTTTCGGTCAGGGATTTGCCGATGTCCATCAGGCTGCGACCCACCAGGCGCTCGCGCTCGGCCGGGTCCATGTCCGGGAAGCATTTGGAGAGGTTGATCCGCACCGTGTCGCGGGAACGATTGGGGGTTTTCCACATGATCCAGCCGATGCCCGTGCCGACGGCCTGTACGGCGCGCCAGGGCAGCAGGGCAAACAACCGGAGAGCGCCTACCAGCAAGGCGCCTTTAAACTTTTCCACAGGTCACTCCTGATCGTGTGTGGTGCGCAAAGCCGGCATTCTAACCGGCGTTGGCCAAGTCCGCGTAGCGGTCGCAGTCCTGGGTGTGGTCCATGACCATGCCCGAGGCCTGCATGAAGGCGTAGCAGATGGTCGGGCCGACGAAGGTGAAGCCGGCTTTTTTCAAGGCGCGGCTCATGGCTTCGGCCTCGGTGGTAATCGCCGGGACTTCGCTGCGATCCTTGAAATGATTGACCTTGGGTTTGCCGCCGACAAACGACCAGAGCAGACCCACCGGATCTTCCAATGCCAGCCAGGCCGCGGCATTGCGCCGAGTAGCGTTGAGCTTCAAGCGATTGCGCACGATGCCTGGATCCTGCATCAACACCTCGATCTCGTCATCGCTCAGTTGCGCCAGACGCTGCGCATCAAAGCCAAACAACACCTTTCGATAATGCTCGCGTTTGCGTAAAACGGTGATCCAGGACAGGCCTGCCTGGAACCCTTCGAGCAAAAGCAACTCGAACAAACCCTGCGCATCGCGCAGCGGCGTTCCCCACTCCTGATCGTGATAAGCCATGTACAGCGGATCTTCAGAACACCAAAAGCAGCGTGGCATAAGGCTCCAGGGAGTGGTGGCAGGGCCGAATCGGGTATACTCCCGCTCTTTAAATCGCAGCCCAAGTAACAGGTGAATTTCGTGAGCCAGCCTACGCCAGCCGTGCGTACCTTCCAAGACTTGATCCTCGCCCTCCAGCAATACTGGGCCGAGCAAGGTTGTGTGGTACTTCAGCCCTACGATATGGAAGTAGGCGCCGGCACTTTCCACACCGCTACATTCCTGCGGGCCATCGGCCCGGAAACCTGGAACGCCGCTTATGTGCAGCCCAGTCGCCGCCCGACTGACGGCCGCTACGGCGAAAACCCGAACCGTCTGCAGCATTACTACCAGTTCCAGGTGGTATTGAAGCCCAACCCGGATAATTTCCAGGAACTGTACCTGGGCTCGTTGAAGCATGTGGGCCTGGACCCACTGGTGCACGACATCCGTTTCGTCGAAGACAACTGGGAATCGCCAACCCTGGGCGCCTGGGGCCTGGGCTGGGAAGTCTGGCTCAATGGCATGGAAGTGACGCAGTTCACCTACTTCCAGCAAGCCGGCGGCATCGAGTGCTACCCGGTGACCGGCGAAATCACCTACGGCCTGGAGCGCCTGGCCATGTACCTGCAAGGCGTGGACTCGGTGTACGACCTGGTGTGGGCTGACGGCCCGTTCGGCAAAGTCACCTACGGCGACGTGTTCCATCAGAACGAAGTGGAGCAGTCCACTTATAACTTCGAGCACGCCAACGTCGACAAGCTGTTCGAACTGTTCGACTTCTATGAAAGCGAAGCCAAGCGCCTGATCGAACTCGAACAGCCGCTGCCGTTGCCGAGCTATGAAATGGTGTTGAAGGCGTCCCATACCTTCAACCTGCTGGACGCCCGCCGTGCCATCTCGGTAACTGCGCGTCAGCAATACATCCTGCGTGTACGCACCCTGGCGCGTTCCGTCGCCCAAGCCTACCTGCTGGCTCGCGCCAAGCTGGGCTTCCCGATGGCAACCCCGGATTTGCGTGATGAAGTGTTGGCTAAGCTGGAGGCTGCACAATGAGTGCTCAAGATTTCCTGGTTGAACTGGGCACCGAAGAGCTGCCACCCAAGGCACTTAATACCCTGGCCGATGCGTTCCTGGCCGGTATCGAAAAAGGCCTGCAGACTGCCGGCCTGAAATTTGAAGCGAAAAAGGTCTACGCCGCACCGCGCCGCCTGGCAGTTCTGCTGACTGCCCTGGAAACCCAGCAGCCGGATCGCAGCATCAACCTCGATGGCCCGCCGCGCCAGGCGGCTTTCGATGCCGAAGGCAACCCGACCCAGGCCGCCCTTGGCTTTGCCAAGAAGTGTGGCGTAGAGCTGAGCGAGGTCGACCAAAGCGGCCCGAAACTGCGTTTCAGCCAGGTCATCACCGGCAAACCGACCGCCAGCCTGTTGCCGACCATCGTCGAAGATTCCCTGAACGACCTGCCTATCCCCAAGCGCATGCGCTGGGGTGCGCGCAAGGAAGAGTTCGTGCGTCCGACCCAATGGCTGGTGATGCTGCTCGGTGACCAGGTCATCGACTGCACTATCCTCGCCCAGAAAGCCGGTCGTGATTCCCGTGGGCACCGCTTCCACCATCCAGAAAGCGTGCGTATCACCTCGCCGGCCAACTACCTCAACGACCTGCGCGCTGCTTATGTGCTGGCCGATGCCAACGAGCGTCGCGAGCTGATCAGCAAGCGCACCGAAGAGCTGGCGCGCCTGCAGGAAGGCACCGCCATCGTGCCGCCAAGCCTGCTGGACGAAGTAACCGCCCTGGTGGAATGGCCGGTGCCGCTGGTGTGCTCGTTCGAGGAGCGCTTCCTTGAGGTGCCGCAAGAAGCGTTGATCACCACCATGCAGGACAACCAGAAGTATTTCTGCCTGCTCGACGCGGACGGCAAGTTGCTGCCGCGTTTTATCACCGTGGCCAACATCGAAAGCAAGGACCCGCAGCAGATCATCGCCGGTAACGAAAAAGTCGTTCGCCCGCGCCTGACCGACGCCGAGTTCTTCTTCAAGCAAGACAAGAAGCAGAAGCTCGAAGACTTCAACTTGCGCCTGCAGAACGTGGTGTTCCAGGAAAAACTCGGCAGTGTCTACGACAAGGCCGCACGGGTTTCCAAACTGGCGGCCTACATTGCCCCGCGCATTGGCGGCGACCCGGCCTGGGCCGCACGTGCCGGCTTGCTGTCCAAGTGCGACCTGGCCACCGAGATGGTCGGCGAGTTCCCCGAGATGCAAGGCGTGGCCGGTTATTACTACGCCCTTAACGACGGTGAGCCGCAAGAAGTTGCCCTGGCCCTGAACGAGCAGTACATGCCGCGCGGTGCCGGTGCAGAGCTGCCGACCACCCTGACCGGTGCGGCGGTAGCGATCGCCGACAAGCTGGATACGCTGGTGGGCATCTTTGGCATCGGCATGCTGCCCACCGGTAGCAAAGACCCCTATGCCCTGCGTCGTGCGGCCTTGGGCGTGTTGCGCATCCTGATCGACAAGAAGCTGGACCTCGACCTGACCCAGGCCGTGGTGTTCGCCGTCGGCCAGTTCGGCGCCAAGGTCAAGCAAGCCGGCCTGGCCGAGCAAGTGCTGGAGTTCGTGTTCGACCGCCTGCGTGCGCGTTATGAAGACGAAGGCGTGGACGTTTCGGTCTACCTGTCGGTGCGTGCCCTGCAACCGGGTTCTGCCCTGGACTTCGACCAGCGTGTACAAGCCGTACAGGCATTCCGCAAGCTGCCGGAAGCTGATGCCCTGGCTGCCGTGAACAAGCGCGTGTCGAACCTGCTGAGCAAGGCCGACAACCTCGGCAATGCCGAAGTCGACCCAGGCCTGTTTGCCGATGCCAAGGAGTTCTCGCTGAACTCGGCCATTGCCAAGGCCGAAAACGCCGTGAAGCCGCTGATCGCCGAGCGTAACTACGCTGAAGCGTTGGCGCGCCTGGCGTCGTTGCGTGAGCCGGTGGATGCGTTCTTCGAAGCAGTGATGATCAATGCCGACGATGCCGGCGTGCGGAAAAACCGCTACGCCATGCTCGCGCGTCTGCGTGGCCTGTTCATCAATATCGCTGACATTTCCGTACTGGGCTGATGATGTTGAAACTGCTGATTCTCGATCGGGACGGGGTGATCAATTACGACTCCGACGCTTACATCAAGTCGGTGGATGAGTGGATCCCACTGCCCGGCTCGATCGAGGCCATCGCGCAGTTGAGCAAAGCCGGCTGGACCGTGGCCATTGCCACCAACCAGTCCGGCATCGCCCGTGGTTACTACGACATTCCTACCCTGGAGGCCATGCATGCGCGTTTGCGCACGTTGGTGGCCGAGCAGGGGGGCGAGGTGGGGCTGGTGGTGTACTGCCCCCACGGGCCGGATGAGGGCTGCGATTGCCGCAAGCCCAAGCCTGGCATGTTGAAAATTATTGCAGAACATTACAAGGTGCCGTTAGCTGGGATATGGTTCGTCGGGGACAGCCTCGGTGACCTGGAGGCGGCCAAGGCCGTCGACTCTCAGCCAGTTTTGGTTAAGACCGGAAAAGGCGAGAAGACCCAGGCGAAAAACCTGCCGGTAGGCACCTTGATTTTTGACGATCTGGCGGCCGTTGCCGCAGAACTTATCAACAACTAGCCGCCCTCGACTTCCTGACCAAGGATTGTTCGGGAGTGCGCTTTTAACAGGCGGGCCGTGTCCCGCAACGGTAAATGCCGCCATGTCGATCTTGCAGGCCATCAGAACCTTTTTCTTTTACCTGCTGCTGGGCACCAGTTCGTTTCTCTGGTGCACCCTGAGCTTTTTTATCGCACCGTTCCTGCCTTTCAAGGCGCGCTATCGTTTCATCAACGTTTATTGGTGCCGCTGCGCGTTGTGGCTGAGCAAGGTATTCCTCAATATCCGTTTCGAGATCAAGGGCGCTGAAAACGTCCCGGAGCAGCCTTGTGTGATTCTGTCGAACCACCAGAGCACCTGGGAGACGTTCTTCCTCTCGGCTTATTTCTCGCCACTGAGTCAGGTGCTCAAGCGCGAGCTGCTGTATGTGCCGTTCTTCGGTTGGGCCATGGCTATGCTCCGGCCGATCGCCATCGACCGCGACAACCCCAAGGCAGCGCTCAAGCATGTCGCCAAGAAAGGTGATGAACTTCTCAAGGATGGCGTGTGGGTACTGATCTTTCCGGAAGGCACACGGGTGCCCTTCGGTACGGTGGGCAAGTTCTCACGTGGCGGTACCGCACTGGCGGTCAATGCCAACTTGCCTGTGTTGCCAATTGCACATAACGCCGGCAAGTTCTGGCCCAAGACCGGCTGGGCCAAACGCGCAGGTACCATCACCGTGGTAATCGGTGAACCGATGTACGCAGAAGGCGAAGGGCCACGGGCCATCGCCGCACTGAATGACCGCGCAGCGGCTTGGAATGAAGCTCAACAGCGGGCCATGGGCTCCTTGCCTCCGGAACCCGTAGTGGTAGAGACTCCCGTCGTTTGAGCATCTGTGGATAACCTGTGTACGCTTTGTTGGCGAATTGGCTTTTTTGATGCATAACATGCTGATTTGACTACATATTTCTTGACCTCATAAAATCAGGAAAAACGTGCATAAGTTTTTTCTTCATAAAAAAACCGGTCCTTGTGACCGGTTTTTTATGCACAGCAGGAAATTCCGTTTTTCAATCGTCCAACTGCGGCAGTTGCAGGATGAACGTGGAGCCTTTGCCTTGTTCACTTTCACAAACGATGCGCCCGCCATGCCGTTCTACCACGGCTTTGACCATGCTCAGGCCAAGCCCAAGACCGTCACTGCCCTGGGCGGAATCGAAACGCCGGTATTGACTGAACAGCTCCGGTAAATCCTTAGGTGCAATCCCCGGCCCCTGGTCGCTGATACGGCATTCTAACCAACCTTGTGCGCTGGCATGCCTCAGTCTGACGGTAGTACCGGATGGGGAATATTTGATCGCGTTCTCCAGCACATTGAACAACGCCCGCGTAAGCAGTGATTGGTCGGCGTAGACCATGGCCTCATCGGCCTCATCCAGATCGTGGACCAGATGAATGCCCTTGAGCTGCGCAATCACCGCTACCTGATCAAAGGCATCCATCACCAGCATGGCGAACAGGGTCGGTTGGAACTGATACCCGTCAGCCTCGGCCTTGGCCAATTGCACAAAGGATTCGGTAAGGCTCAAGGCCCGGCGGACCTGCTGCTCGATCTGGGCAAAGACCGTCGATTCGCCGTTATGCACGTCCAGCAGGGCGAGGATTGCCGAATGCGGTGCGCGCAGGTCATGGGAAAGGAAACGCAACATCGTCTCGCGGTGCTGCTGGGCTTCGCGCTCCTTGCTCAGATCAGTCAGGCTGAGCAACCAGCCGAGGGCAAAATCACCTTCGGCGGGAAGCAAAGGTGCAAGCTCCATGCGCAGACTGCGTTGGTGGATGTCGCGGAACTCCACCAGTTCCAGTACTGACAGGGCAGGGCGTACGCCGTTGTGCAGCGGGGGATAACCCAAATCGGCGAGTTGTTCGACGAGGTTTTCGCCGACCAGGTCATTGCCGAATACGTCACGGGCCACCCGGTTGGCCAACAGAATATTGCCCTGGGGATCGGTGATCAGCGTCGCGACCGGCAGGCATTCGAGTCCGTCGGCCATGAAGCGCCGTGTATCTCGCGTGCGGCTGACGGCTTGCTCAAGGGCAAAGATCCGTCCCTGCAGTACGTCGCCCTTACTGGCAGGCGCACGGCGACGTTCAGGAAGCACCTTCGGTTCGTTATCCAGGCGGGCCAATTCCCAGCCAAAGTAGGCGAGGATCACGCTCAGGCGTCGCCAGTTCCAAATCAGATAACTGAGCAACAAACCAATCAGGCAGGCCGCAGGAGACCACCAGTGCCCCAAGCGCAACAATGCCCAAGACCCCAGCAACGCGGCGGCCATGCCTGCCAAGGTCATCCACAGGGCGTAACGTGGGCGATAAAGTAAAAGACCCAGCAGCAGCGTTACCAATGATGTTGCCAACAGCGCTGCCAGCCATCCGGGCAAGTCGACAATGCTGCGGCCCTGCAATAAGCCATTGAGCACGTCGGCTTGGATCTCCACACCAGCTGTAGTACCAACGGTGGAGGAGAGCGGCGTCACGAAACGATCGGCCATCCCATAGGCCGTGGCACCTATCAGAATCAGCCGACCACGCAGTGACTCTGGAGGTACTTCACCGCGTAATACGCTGACATAGGAGACACTTGGAAAGTGCTCGGCCTCGGAGGTGAATGGAACACGAATCTCGTGCTCCTGGTGCCATCGCACATTGCTGGGCGCTTGAGGCAATCCAGGCATGGTCGGGGCTTGTCCACTCAGAGTGAATGCCAGCCAGGCCAATTGCGGAAGCGTACTTCCGGGGGGGCCTTCACGCAGATAAACACTGCGCACCACGCCGTCGTTATCCGCCTCGACGTTGATATGCCCGACCCCCTTGGCGCATTTGAGTAATGGCGATAACGGTTCTTGCGGCGGGCTCGGGCTCCCGCTGCTATCACCGATGATAGGCAGCAATACATTCCCGGCTTTACACACGGCGTCGGCCAATCGCTGGCCATCGGCTTCCTTGCCGGACTCACTGAAAATGACATCAAACAGGATGGCTGCAGGCTGGGCGGCACTCAGGCGTCCAATCAGGTCGGCATGCACGCTGCGCGGCCAAGGCCATGGGCCGAGTGCTTCAAGGCTGGGGGCGTCAATGGTCACCAGCAGGATCCGAGGATCTACCGGCAAAGGTGCAAGCCGACGCAAGCTATCGTAGAGCGGGTTATTGAGGGCCAGGCCTGGGCTCAAGGACAAGTACACGGTGAAGGGCAGCAGTACCAAGCCGATCAGCAGCCACTCCCGCACCAGCCCATGAAATAACAGCTGCGCTCGGGTGGGTTGGCGTTTCTCGGCTTTGCGCCATAGTTTCACAGGGCTACCGCCTCACTCAGGCAAAAGCGATGATGGTTTGCAGGTAAAGCTGTCATAGGCCCAGGTTCCCTGTCAGGTGGTTATGATGAAGCGCGTACGATGCTCTGAAACAAGTGAAGCCTATTTCGGTCTCATTGGAGGGCTTTGTGCAGGCCCGCCAAACAGATGTACCAGGGAGGCTATCGGCACCGCGCCTTTTCCTTATATACAGGAGCCGGTATCTTTCCTTTGAGCATCGAGAGCGCGTCAAGTTAACAGCCCTTTGATATCAGCGTATCGAGAGATTACCGAAGCGTAGATTCCGTCCATAATTATTCAGATTCAGAGGCCGGCATTTGCACAGCAGTGCCCCCCATTCAAGCTCTTGTATTTTTGTAGGAAGGACCCACCCATGCGTGTCGCAATACTGGATGACGAGCCCGCCGAATTGAGACGGGTGGAACAGACACTGCGACAGATTCCCAGCCAAGCGGAACAGCCTTGGTCCCTGCACGTCTTTGAACGCGGTGAGGACCTGCTGCGCCAACTGCGTCGGGAAACCTTTGACCTGCTGATACTCGATTGGCAACTGCCGGATATCTCGGGGATCGCACTGTTGCGCTGGACCCGCGAACATATGGAATCCCCTCCCGCTGTCATCATGCTCACCAGTCGTGATGCGGAGAGCGATATCGTCACAGCGTTAAATAGCGGTGCGGACGATTACGTCAGCAAGCCCTTTCGACCTAATGAACTCAAAGCCCGAGTCAGTGCTGTCTTGCGGCGCCATGGCCTGCAGAAGTCGGCTACTCAGGAAGTGCAGAGTTTCAACGATCTGACCTTCGACGATGCTGAATTGACCGTAACCCGCGCAGGCAAACCTATCAACCTGACGGAACGGGAATACCGCCTTGCCAGTTGCCTGTTCGCCAATTTGGCCCGACCGCTGTCTCGCGAGTACCTGTATGAGCGATTCTGGAGCCACGAAGAAATGGTTTCTTCGCGGCCTTTGGATACGCACATCTACCGTCTGCGCAATAAGCTGGGACTGACGGCGGATCGCGGTTGGCAACTGTTGACGATTTATGGGTACGGGTATCGGTTGGAGAGTGTGGCAACGAACTCCCAAAGTTAAATTTCGTGATGTTCCACGTGGAGCATTTTCAGAATGCACCCAATAAAAAAGGCCAACGCTAAGCGTTGGCCTTTTTGGTTTTAGCCGATTTACCTGATCAGAAGTCCAGGTTAGACACCGCCAAAGCATTGCTCTCGATGAAGTCACGGCGAGGCTCGACCGCGTCACCCATCAGGGTGTTGAAGATCTGGTCTGCGCCAATGGCGTCTTCGATGGTCACGCGCAGCATGCGACGCTGAGCCGGGTCCATGGTGGTTTCCCACAGCTGATCCGGGTTCATCTCGCCCAGACCTTTGTATCGCTGGATGGTATGGCGCTTGGTGCTTTCAGTCATCAACCAGTCCAATGCTTCCTTGAACTCCTTGACTGCCTTCTTACGCTCACCACGTTGAATATAAGCACCGTCGTCCAGCAGCGTGCTCAGCTGCGCACCGAGGGTAACTACCGTCTTGTAATCGTTGCTGCCGAAGAAGTCGCGGTTGAAGGTGACGTAGTTCGATAAGCCGTGGGAGATCAGTTCGACCTCTGGCAGCCAGACGTTACGTTCACGGTCTTCGCGCAGACTGGCTTTGTACACCAGGCCAGACTTCTCGACGGTACGCAGGCGCACTTCGTACTGGGCCAGCCAATCCTGCATGTGTGCATGGTCACCCAACTGTTCCAGGCTCACGGAAGGCAGGTAGATGAAGTGCTCGGTCAGCTCCTGAGGGTACAGGCGCGACAAACGCTTGAGCGTCTTCATTACCATGCGGAAGTCGTTGACCAGGCGTTCAAGCGCCTCACCGGAGATACCCGGGGCTTCGTCGTTCAGGTGCAGGCTGGCGTCTTCCAGGGCCGACTGCGTCATGTACTCTTCCATGGCGTCGTCGTCTTTGATGTATTGCTCTTGCTTGCCTTTTTTGACTTTGTACAACGGCGGCTGGGCGATGTAGATATAGCCACGCTCGATCAGCTCAGGCAATTGACGGAAGAAGAAGGTCAGCAGCAGGGTACGGATGTGCGAACCGTCGACGTCAGCATCGGTCATGATGATGATGTTGTGGTAGCGCAGCTTGTCGATGTTGTACTCGTCACGGCCAATACCGCAGCCCAGCGCTGTGATCAAGGTGCCGACTTCCTGGGAGGAAATCATCTTGTCGAAACGAGCCTTCTCGACGTTGAGGATCTTACCCTTCAACGGCAGGATGGCCTGGGTGCGACGGTTGCGACCCTGCTTGGCGGAACCGCCAGCAGAGTCACCTTCCACCAGGTACAGTTCGGAGAGGGCAGGGTCCTTCTCCTGGCAGTCAGCCAGTTTGCCTGGCAAGCCGGCGATATCCAACGCGCCTTTACGACGGGTCATCTCACGGGCTTTACGTGCGGCTTCACGGGCACGGGCAGCATCGATCATCTTGCCAACGACCAGCTTGGCTTCGTTCGGGTTTTCCAACAGGAAGTCGGAGAAGTACTTGCCCATTTCCTGTTCAACAGCGGTCTTCACTTCGGAAGACACCAGCTTGTCTTTGGTCTGGGAGCTGAACTTCGGATCCGGCACCTTGACCGAGATGATCGCGGTCAAACCTTCACGGGCGTCGTCACCGGTGGTGGCGACTTTATGCTTCTTCGCCAGGCCTTCCGCTTCAATGTAGGTGTTCAGGTTACGCGTCAGCGCAGAACGGAAACCCACCAAGTGAGTACCGCCATCGCGCTGCGGAATGTTGTTGGTGAAGCACAACAGGTTTTCGTTGAAGCTGTCGTTCCACTGCAAGGCGATTTCCACGCCGATGCCATCTTCACGCTGGATGTTGAAGTGGAACACCTGGTTGACCGCAGTCTTGTTGGTGTTCAGGTATTCAACGAATGCACGCAGGCCGCCTTCGTACTTGAACAGTTCTTCCTTGCCGCTGCGTTCATCCTTGAGGACGATACCGACACCGGAGTTGAGGAAGGACAGTTCACGAATCCGCTTGGCCAGGATGTCCCAGCTGAAGTGGATGTTCTTGAAGGTTTCAGCCGATGGCTTGAAGTGGATCTGGGTGCCCGTGGTTTCACTGTCGCCAACGATTTTCATCGGCTCCTGCGGCACACCGTGGACATAGGTCTGTTCCCAGATCTTGCCGCTGCGGCGAACGGTGAGAATCAACTCTTCGGACAGCGCGTTCACTACCGACACACCTACACCGTGCAAACCACCGGATACTTTATAGGAGTTGTCGTCGAACTTACCGCCGGCGTGGAGCACGGTCATGATGACCTCTGCCGCAGAAACGCCTTCTTCTTTGTGTACGTCTACCGGGATGCCACGACCGTTGTCACGCACGGTAATAGACTCATCCGGGTGGATGATAATGCTGATGTCGTCGCAGTGACCGGCCAGAGCTTCGTCGATGGAGTTATCGACCACCTCGAACACCATGTGGTGCAGACCGCTACCATCATCGGTGTCGCCAATGTACATACCGGGACGTTTGCGTACGGCATCCAAACCTTTCAGCACTTTAATGCTGGTCGAGTCGTACGTGTTTTCTTCGCTCATGCCTTCACTCCCGATGGTCGTGGGTCTGGGTGATACGGCCTTGTTCCACGTGGAACAAAGCGACTGGCGTTTCCGTCTGCCAGCCTTCCCTCAATAATTCGTGGTCTACACAAGTGATAAACACTTGGCAGCGTAAGTCTTCCAACAAGCGGCATAGCGAACGGCGGTGCTGCTCGTCGAGTTCCGACGGCAAGTCATCCACCAGATAAATACACTGGCCGCGACGGGCCTGGCTAACCAGATGCCCCTGCGCGATACGCAATGCACAGACCACCAATTTCTGCTGGCCGCGGGACAAGATATCCGCAGCATTGTGTGCGCCTAATCTAAGGCGCAAGTCAGCGCGTTGGGGTCCGGCCTGGGTGTGGCCAATTTGCTGATCCCGCTGCAAGGAGGTGGCGAGCACTGCGCTCAGCTCGCGCTCTTTGTCCCAACCGCGGTAGTAACTCAGCGTCAGCCCCTCGAGATCCAACAACTCGCTCAAGGTCTGCTCAAAGACTGGTTTCAAGGCTTTGATATAGGCACGACGGTACTCATCTATTTCATCACTGGCCAGGCACAGTTCCCGGTCCCAGGCTGCTTGTGAAGCGGCGTCAAGTGTACCATGCCGCAGCCATGAGTTCCGCTGCCGCAGGGCCTTCTGCAGGCGCTGCCAGGTGGCCATAAAGCGTGGTTCCACGTGGAACACGCCCCAATCGAGGAATTGCCGCCGAATTTTCGGTGCGCCTTCCAACAATCGAAAACTGTCTGGGTTGATTAGCTGCAGTGGCAATATTTCCGCCAATTGCGCTGCGCTGCGAGCATTTTGGCCGTCAATTCGGATTTGAAACTCACCGCCGCGATCACGGGATATCCCCAGGCGGCTATGACCGCCTTCAGCCAGTTCAACTTGGCCAAACACTGTGCAAGCCAATTGTTCGTATTGAATTACGGGTAGCAGGCGCGCACTGCGGAAAGAACGAGCAAGCCCCAACAAGTGGATCGCTTCCAGCACGCTGGTTTTGCCACTGCCGTTGGCGCCATGGAGGATATTGATGCGAGGGGAAGGGGAGAAAGTCACCGGGTGCAGATTGCGCACCGCGGTGACCGAGACGCGACTGAGGGACATCTAGCTTCTGCTGAACATGGTTACAGGCGCATCGGCATGACAACGTAAGCCGAGTCGTCGTTGTCGGATTCTTGCACCAGGGCGCTGCTGTTGGAGTCAGACAGAATCAGGCGAACCTGTTCAGTCGTCATCACCCCCAATACGTCCAACAAGTAGCTCACGTTGAAGCCGATTTCCAGTGAACCGCCGTTGTAGTCGACGCCGACTTCTTCTTCCGCCTCTTCCTGTTCCGGGTTGTTGGCCTGGATTTTCAATTGGCCGTTGGCCAGTTGCAGGCGAATACCGCGGTACTTTTCGTTCGACAGAATGGCAGTACGGCTGAACGCCTCACGCAGCGCCTGGCGATCACCGATTACCAGCTTGTCACCACCTTTAGGCAACACGCGTTCGTAATCCGGGAACTTGCCGTCAACCAGCTTGGAAGTGAAGGTGAACTCGCCAGTGGTTGCGCGGATGTGATGCTGCCCCAACACGATGCTTACGTTGCCGTCCGGCTCGGTGAGCAGGCGGGCCAATTCGAGGATACCTTTGCGCGGCACGATCACCTGGTGGCGATCCGGCTGGCCGATATCGGCGCGCATCGAGCACATCGCCAGGCGGTGGCCATCAGTGGCCACGGCACGGATGATGCCTTCCGACACTTCCAGCAGCATGCCGTTGAGGTAGTAACGCACGTCCTGCTGGGCCATGGCGAAGCTGGTGCGCTCGATCAAGCGACGCAGCTTGCTCTGCTCCAGGCTGCAGGTCAGCGAGCCCGGGCCTTCTTCCACGGTAGGGAAATCATTGGCCGGCAAGGTCGAAAGGGTAAAACGGCTGCGACCAGCCTTGACCACCAGCTTTTGCTCATCGACCTTGATATCAATCAACGCGTCGTTCGGCAGGCTTTTGCAGATATCCATCAGCTTGCGCGCCGGCACGGTGATCTCGCCGGGTTCGGCGGGCTCTTCGAGCTGTACGCGCCCCACCAGCTCGACTTCCAGGTCGGTGCCGGTCAAGGACAACTGCTGGCCTTCGACCACCAGTAATACGTTGGAAAGCACCGGCAAGGTCTGTCGGCGCTCGACGACGCCTGCGACCAGTTGCAGGGGTTTCAACAGGGCTTCGCGTTGAATGGTGAAATGCATGGTCTAGTCCCTTGCCTCAATAAGCTGCGCTGGTGTCATCACGTAGTCAGTGTACGCAGCAGGTTCTTGTAGTCCTCGCGAATATCCGCGTCGGATTCCTTAAGTTCGTTGATCTTGCGGCATGCGTGCAGGACCGTGGTGTGGTCGCGTCCGCCAAATACATCACCGATTTCCGGCAGGCTGTGGTTGGTCAACTCCTTGGAGAGAGCCATGGCTACCTGACGGGGGCGCGCAACCGAGCGCGACCGACGCTTGGACAGCAGGTCGGAAATCTTGATCTTGTAGTACTCGGCCACGGTGCGCTGGATGTTATCCACACTCACCAGTTTGTCCTGCAAGGCCAACAGGTCTTTCAAGGATTCGCGAATCAACTCGATGGTGATATCGCGGCCCATGAAGTGCGAGTGAGCGATGACCCGCTTGAGCGCGCCCTCCAGCTCACGCACGTTGGAACGAATACGTTGGGCAATGAAGAACGCGGCGTCGTGGGGCAGGTCGACTTTGGCCTGGTCGGCCTTCTTCATCAGGATCGCGACGCGGGTTTCCAGCTCCGGCGGTTCCACCGCAACGGTCAGGCCCCAACCGAAGCGCGACTTCAAACGTTCCTCAAGGCCTTCGATTTCCTTCGGGTAACGGTCACTGGTCAAGATGACCTGCTGTCCACCTTCAAGCAGGGCGTTGAAGGTATGGAAAAACTCCTCCTGGGAGCGTTCCTTGCGCGCGAAAAACTGAATGTCATCGATCAGCAAGGCGTCAACGGAACGGTAGAAGCGCTTGAATTCGTTGATTGCATTGAGCTGCAAGGCCTTGACCATATCCGCCACGAAGCGCTCCGAGTGCAGGTACACGACCTTGGCATTCGGGTTCTTCTTTAACAGGTGGTTACCCACGGCGTGCATCAAGTGCGTCTTACCCAAGCCAACGCCCCCATAAAGGAAGAGCGGGTTGTACCCGTGCTTGGGATTATCGGCGACCTGCCAGGCGGCCGCCCGAGCCAGCTGGTTCGACTTACCTTCGACGAAGTTTTCAAAGGTGAAGGTGCGGTTCAGGTAGCTGGTGTGCTTGAGCGCACCTTCAACCTGAACAGTGCGCTGTTCGGCGCGGATCGGCGCCTGCTGGGAGCTGGCACCCGCCATCGGGTCGAAGCTGTCACGGGATGGCTCTTCATTCTCTGGCGCATTTTTTTGCGCTGAGGATTTGGAAGGCGTCGCCGCAGGCACAGGGGACGCGGCAACCGGCGCCGCTGCGGCCTGGGCTTGCGACGCCGCGGCAGCCAAAGGCGCATTCGGCGCGGCCCGTGGTACCGAGCTACGTTTGCTGCCTATTAATAAGGAGAGCACGGGCGCGAGGCCGTTGCCATGTTCATCGAGCAATTCGAGAACGCGGCTCAGGTACTTCTCGTTGACCCAGTCGAGAACAAAACGATTGGGTGCGTAGACACGCAACTCGTCGCCTTCGGCTTCGACCTGTAGCGGACGGATCCAGGTGTTGAATTGCTGGGCAGGCAGCTCATCGCGCAAAAGCTCCACGCACTGCTGCCAAAGTTCCACTGACACGGATATCCCCTAAGTTGAAAGCCGGTGAGGCAAAAACAGCCGCCATTGTAGCGGCCAGCCGCCCACTTATCCACATGTAGGTTGCTCACAGCCCAGCCAAAATCAACGTCTTAACTGCAAAAAAGGCGACCAATGGTCTGTGCATAAGCTCTGTGGATAAGCCACCCTGAGCTCGTTGTACAAGTGGGGTCGAAACTCTGTGGGTAACTGGCCTGTGGATAACAACCCATTCCACGCACAGCTTATCCGACAGCGCAGCACAGGCAGAGCACCGCTTCTCCCCCGTGTTGTCATTCTCTGTACATCACGTAGAACAAGGGCTAAAGGTAGTTATCCACAGAAGATCGAGGGCCTAGCTTTTATAAGCTTTACAGAAAAGCTTTAAATAACTTCCTTCTTTATTTTTATATCTAACGCAAGGCTGATGGAAGCCGGACGACCCGAAGTGCGTCGTGACGCCATGAAGAACTAATTAAAGGAAAAGCTGGTTGGAAATTGACCTAGAGGCTTGCTTTCTCTAGAATCGCCGGTCTCTTAAAACGGGGGCCATTCCGGCCCGTTGTGGACGAACCAGGTAACAACGCCATGAAACGTACTTTCCAACCAAGCACCATCAAACGCGCCCGTACTCACGGCTTCCGTGCTCGCATGGCTACCAAGAACGGCCGTGCTGTCCTGTCGCGTCGCCGCGCCAAAGGTCGTGCGCGTCTGGCAGTTTGATAATCCGGTACTGGTGGTGAGTCAGGACTTCAGTCGGGAAAAGCGTCTGCTAACCCCCCGGCATTTCAAGGCAGTCTTTGACTCCCCCACCGGCAAGGTTCCGGGGAAAAATCTCCTGCTCCTTGCGCGTAACAACGATCTTGATCACCCTCGTCTAGGGTTGGTGATCGGCAAGAAGAGCGTAAAGCTCTCCGTTGAGCGCAATCGCCTCAAGCGTCTGATGCGCGAATCGTTTCGCCTCCACCAGGACACTCTGGTTGGTTGGGATATTGTTATCGTCGCGCGCAAAGGCTTGGGTGATGTAGAAAACCCCGAATTGATTCAGCATTTCGGCAAGCTCTGGAAACGTTTGGCGCGTACCCACAAGCCAGCACCAGCAGTCAGCACCGAAACTGTAGGGGTAGACAGTCTTGATGCGTAAACTGGCAATCGTTCCGATCCAGTTTTATCGCTATGCCATTAGTCCCCTGATGGCCAGCCACTGTCGTTTCTACCCCAGCTGTTCCTGCTACGCGTTAGAGGCCATAGAAAATCATGGTCTTCTGCGCGGTGGCTGGCTGACCTTTCGTCGTTTAGGTCGCTGTCATCCGTGGAATCCCGGTGGTTATGACCCGGTTCCACCTATCCCTACCTCCCGTTCTTCTTCGATGGCCGAGTAATCATGGATATTAAACGCACGATCCTGATCGTCGCCCTGGCAATCGTGTCCTACGTCATGGTTCTTAAGTGGAACCAGGACTACGGCCAGGCTGCCCTGCCGACTCAGAATGTTGCTACCAATCAGGCCGCGCCGGCTATTCCGGACGCCCCGCTGGGTAATAATAATGCGTCCGCGAGTGCCGATGTTCCCAGCGCGAATGGCGAGACCAGCGCCCCTTTAGAAACGCCAGTGGTCACCAACAAAGACCTCATCCACGTGAAAACGGATGTGCTCGACCTGGCTATCGACCCGCAAGGTGGCGATATCGCGCAGTTGAAACTGCCGCTGTATCCACGTCGCCAAGACCATCCGGATGTTCCGTTCCAACTGTTTGATAACGGTGGCGAGCGTGTTTATCTGGCACAAAGTGGCCTGACCGGCACCAACGGTCCGGATGCACGTGCTACCGGTCGTCCGGTTTATTCGACCGAACAGAAGACTTATCAACTGGTTGACGGCCAGAACCAGTTGAACGTCGACCTGAAATTCAGCCTCGACGGCGTCAACTACATCAAGCGTTTCAGCTTTACCCGTGGTTTGTACGACTTGAAGGTCACTTACCTGATCGACAACGAAAGCGACAAGCCTTGGAGTGGCAACCTGTTTGCTCAGCTCAAGCGTGATGGCAGCTCCGATCCTTCTTCCAGCACTGCCACCGGCACCGCGACTTACCTGGGCGCAGCCCTGTGGACAAGTGGCGAGCCGTACAAAAAAGTGTCGATGAAAGATATCGACAAGGGTTCGCTGAAAGAAACCGTGCAAGGCGGCTGGGTTGCCTGGTTGCAACACTACTTCGTGACCGCGTGGATCCCGAACAAGGGTGAAGCCAACCTGGTTCAGACCCGTAAAGACAGCCAAGGCAACTACATCATTGGTTTTACTGGCCCGGCGTTGAACGTCGCTCCGGGTGCCAAGGCCGAAACCAGCGCTACGCTGTACGCCGGCCCGAAGAGCCAGGCCGTCCTGAAAGAGTTATCCCCAGGCCTGGAACTGACTGTCGATTACGGCATTCTGTGGTTCATTGCCCAGCCGATCTTCTGGCTGCTGCAACATATCCACAGCATCGTCGGTAACTGGGGCTGGTCGATCATCTTCCTGACCATGCTGATCAAGGGGATCTTCTTCCCTCTGTCGGCTGCCAGCTACAAATCGATGGCGCGTATGCGTGCCGTGGCCCCGAAATTGGCCGCATTGAAAGAACAACATGGTGACGACCGGCAGAAAATGTCGCAGGCCATGATGGAGCTGTACAAGAAAGAGAAGATCAACCCGCTGGGTGGATGCTTGCCGATTCTGGTGCAGATGCCGGTATTCCTGTCGCTGTACTGGGTACTCCTGGAAAGCGTGGAAATGCGCCAGGCGCCGTTCATGCTGTGGATAACTGATCTGTCGATCAAAGACCCGTTCTTTATCCTGCCGATCATCATGGGCGCGACCATGTTCATCCAGCAGCGCCTGAACCC